>NZ_CP166803.1:6112500-7038159 GCF_059716115.1 Pseudomonas sp. LBUM1653 | reverse complement strand
GGATATCCCCTAAGTTGAAAGCCGGTGAGGCAAAAACAAGCGGCCATTGTAACGGCCAGACGCCGACTTATCCACACGTAGGTGGGTCATGCACCGAGAAGAATCAAGGTTTTGTACGGTAAAAAGACGACCAATGGTCTGTGCATAAGCTCTGTGGATAACTACCTCTAAGCTCATTGTACAAGTGGGGGCGAAACTCGGTGGATAACCTGCCTGTGGATAACAGCGCTTTCCACACACAGGTTATCCGACAGCGCAGCACAGGCTGAACACGGTTTTCCACTGTAGTTGTCATTCGCTGTACATCAGGTGAAACAAGGGCTAAAGCCACTTATCCACAGATACCTGCGCCCTTAGCTTTTATAAGCTTTACAGAAAAGCTTTAAATACTTTCCTTCTTTATTTTTATATTTGGCTGGGGATCCTGGTCAGGCAAAACCCCTGGAGATCTATTTATAAGGAAACGTTGGTTGGAAATTGACCTAGAGGCTTGCTTTCTCTAGAATCCCCGGTCTCTTAAAACGGGGGCCATTCCGGCCCGTTGTGGACGAACCAGGTAACACGACAATGAAACGTACTTTCCAACCAAGCACTATCAAACGCGCTCGTACCCACGGTTTCCGTGCTCGCATGGCTACCAAGAACGGCCGTGCCGTTCTGTCGCGTCGTCGCGCCAAAGGTCGTGCGCGTCTGGCAGTTTGATAAGCCGGCACTGGAGGTGAGTCAGGACTTCAGTCGGGAAAAGCGTTTGCTTACCCCCCGGCATTTCAAGGCAGTCTTTGACTCCCCTACCGGCAAGGTTCCGGGGAAAAATCTCCTGCTCCTTGCGCGCAACAACGATCTTGATCACCCCCGTCTCGGGCTGGTTATCGGGAAAAAGAGCGTAAAGCTCTCCGTCGAGCGCAATCGCCTCAAACGTCTGATGCGCGAATCGTTTCGCCTGCACCAGGATTCACTGGTCGGCTGGGACATAGTTATCGTCGCGCGCAAAGGTTTGGGTGATGTAGGAAACCCCGAATTGATTCAGCATTTCGGCAAACTCTGGAAGCGTCTGGCACGCAGTACGCCGGTACCGGCAGTCAAAACCGAAACTGTAGGGGTAGACAGTCCAGATGCGTAAACTGGCAATCGTTCCGATCCAGTTTTATCGCTACGCCATTAGTCCCCTGATGGCCAGTCACTGTCGTTTCTATCCCAGTTGTTCCTGCTACGCGTTAGAAGCCATCGAAAATCATGGCCTTCTGCGCGGTGGCTGGCTGACCTTTCGTCGTTTAGGTCGCTGTCATCCGTGGAATCCCGGTGGTTATGACCCGGTTCCACCTATCCCTACCTCCCGTTCTTCTTCGATGGCCGAGTAATCATGGATATCAAACGCACGATCCTGATCGTCGCCCTGGCAATCGTGTCCTACGTTATGGTTCTTAAATGGAACCAGGACTATGGCCAGGCTGCCCTGCCGACTCAGAATGTTGCTTCCAGTACGACCGCACCGGGCCTCCCGGATACGGCCACTGGCAATAAAGCGTCCGTCAGTGACGACATTCCACACGCCGCAAACGATACCAGTGCACCAGCCGAAACTCCGGTTGCCGCAAGCACCGACCTCATCCAGATCAAAACGGATGTGCTCGATCTGGCCATCGATCCACAAGGTGGTGATGTTGCCCAACTGAGATTGCCGCTGTATCCACGTCGTCAGGACCATCCGGAAATTCCATTCCAGCTGTTCGACAACGGTAACGAACGGACTTATCTGGCTCAAAGTGGCCTGATTGGCAGCAACGGCCCGGATGCAAGTCCTGCCGGTCGTCCGATTTACTCGGCAGAGAAGAAGGTTTATCAACTGGCTGACGGTCAGGACCAATTGGTCGTGGACCTGAAGTTCAGCAAGGACGGCGTCAACTACATCAAGCGTTTCACCCTGAAACGCGGCCTGTATGACGTAACCGTTTCCTACCTGATCGACAACCAGAGCGCACAGCCCTGGTCCGGTGCAATGTTCGCGCAGTTGAAGCGTGACGCCAGCTCCGATCCATCTTCCAGCACCGCCACCGGTACCGCGACTTACCTGGGCGCCGCCCTGTGGACAAGTAACGAGCCGTACAAGAAAGTGTCGATGAGCGACATGGATAAGGCTCAGCTGAAAGAAACCGTCACCGGTGGTTGGGTTGCCTGGTTGCAGCACTACTTCGTGACCGCGTGGATCCCGGTCAAGGGCGAAAACAATATCGTCCAGACCCGTAAAGACAGCAAAGGCAACTACATCATCGGTTACACCGGTCCTTCGTTGACCGTTGCTCCGGGTGCCAAGGCTGAAACCAGCGCCGTTCTGTACGCGGGTCCGAAAAGTCAGGCTGTCTTGAAAGAGTTGTCCCCAGGTCTGGAATTGACCGTCGACTACGGCATTCTGTGGTTCATTGCCCAGCCAATCTTCTGGTTGCTGCAACATATCCACGCACTGGTCGGTAACTGGGGCTGGTCGATCATCTTCCTGACCATGCTGATCAAGGGGATCTTCTTCCCGCTGTCGGCTGCCAGCTACAAATCCATGGCGCGTATGCGTGCAGTGGCGCCGAAACTGGCTGCGCTGAAAGAGCAACATGGCGATGACCGGCAGAAAATGTCGCAGGCCATGATGGAGCTGTACAAGAAAGAGAAGATCAATCCGCTGGGTGGTTGCTTGCCAATCCTCGTGCAGATGCCGGTATTCCTTTCGCTGTATTGGGTTCTGCTGGAAAGCGTGGAAATGCGCCAAGCGCCGTTCATGCTGTGGATTACTGACCTGTCGATCAAGGATCCGTTCTTCATTCTGCCGATCATCATGGGCGCCACCATGTTCATCCAGCAGCAGTTGAACCCGACCCCTCCGGATCCAATGCAGGCGAAGGTCATGAAAATGATGCCAATCATCTTCACCTTCTTCTTCCTGTGGTTCCCGGCGGGTCTGGTCCTGTACTGGGTTGTGAACAACGTGCTGTCCATTGCACAACAGTGGTACATCACTCGTAAGATCGAAGCAGCTGCCAAAGCGACTGCCTGACTTACACTGTGGGTAACCACTCAAAACGCCCCCTAGTGGGGCGTTTTGCTATCTGTCACTTTTGTCTGGATACCGGTTTATGAGCGCTCCTCGTGAAACCATTGCCGCCGTCGCCACCGCTCAAGGTCGGGGTGGTGTAGGCATCGTTCGTATTTCCGGGCCGTTGGCCAGCGTCGCGGCCGAGGCCTTCCGCGGTCGCGAACTCAAGCCGCGGTACGCTCACTATGGTCCGTTCCTCGGTGAAAACGACGAGGTGCTCGATCAGGGCATCGCGCTGTATTTTCCCGGACCGAACTCATTCACTGGCGAAGATGTATTGGAATTACAGGGGCACGGTGGCCCGGTGGTTCTGGATATGCTGCTGCAGCGCTGCCTTCAACTGGGTTGCCGTCTCGCCCGGCCGGGGGAATTTAGTGAACGTGCATTCCTGAACGACAAGCTCGACCTGGCCCAGGCCGAAGCCATCGCCGACCTGATCGAAGCCAGTTCTGCACAGGCGGCTCGCAACGCATTGCGCTCCCTGCAAGGTGCCTTTTCGGCTCGTGTGCATAACCTCACGGAACAACTGATCGGCCTGCGGATTTATGTCGAAGCGGCGATCGACTTTCCGGAGGAAGAAATCGATTTCCTGGCCGATGGCCACGTATTGAGCATGCTCGATAAAGTGCGTGATGAGTTATCCACCGTCATGCGCGAAGCCGGGCAGGGTGCCTTGCTGCGCGACGGCATGACTGTGGTCATCGCCGGTCGTCCGAATGCTGGCAAATCCAGCCTGCTAAATGCACTTGCCGGTCGCGAAGCGGCCATCGTCACCGAGATCGCCGGCACCACGCGGGACGTCCTTCGCGAACATATCCACATCGATGGCATGCCGCTGCACGTGGTGGATACCGCCGGGTTGCGCGATACCGATGACCATGTGGAAAAAATTGGTGTGGAGCGGGCGTTGAAGGCCATCGGCGAGGCAGATCGGGTACTGCTGGTCGTCGATGCCACCGCGCCCGAAGCGCTCGATCCTTTCGCGCTATGGCCCGAGTTCCTCGAAACTCGCCCCGATCCGGCGAAAGTCACGCTGATCCGTAACAAGGCAGATCTCACAGGCGAATCCATGGCCCTGGAAGTCAGCGATGACGGGCACGTCACCATCAGCCTCAGCGCCAAGTCTGCAGGTGTTGGCCTGGAGTTGCTGCGCGACCATCTGAAGGCTTGCATGGGCTACGAACAGACCTCGGAAAGCAGCTTCAGTGCTCGCAGGCGTCACCTGGAAGCATTGCGTCATGCCAGTGCTTCCCTTGAGCACGGCCGCGCGCAACTGACTCTGGCGGGTGCCGGCGAATTGCTGGCCGAAGATTTGCGCCAGGCTCAGCAGTCGCTGGGAGAAATCACCGGTGCATTCAGCTCCGATGACCTGTTGGGGCGAATCTTTTCCAGCTTCTGCATCGGAAAATAGTCCTTCTGCTATCCACAGACAGGCCGTTCGTGCCTGTCTGCTCCCTCCTTTTCTAAAACAACCCTCCAGTGCTGAGCAGATTTTTTCCGCTTGAGCGGTTTTTCCCTGCCCGAATTTCCTTCGATTGGCGCTTTTCTGTGGATTAAGCCCTGTGAATAACCGCGGCTAAGGGCAGTTGATAACAGGGCCTTAAAACTGAAGATAACCGCCCCTGTGGATAACAGCCCCATTCATCCACAGGCTTAAACCGGTTATCCAAGGGCCTTATTGGCACATGACCACAGAGTTTTGAATCTCTGTACACAGCGAATTGAAAGGCCTGTAAGAATCTATCCACAGAAAGGTGGGTCAGTAGAAATAAACATAAAAACAAAGATTTAATAAATTTCTCTCTTTTTAATTTCTATAACCGCCACTTTTCCACAGCTGGTTAAATTTTGTGCAAAGGGTTCTTTAGGAAGGGCGAAGTCCCTATACTTGTCGACCAGGTCCAAAAACCTGAGCTCAAACTATTCCTGAATTACCTACTTAAGCAGGCACGAGGTGCGTGGTGGATTTCCCTTCCCGTTTTGAAGTGATCGTCATCGGCGGCGGTCATGCCGGTACCGAGGCAGCACTGGCCTCAGCACGTATGGGGGTCAAGACCCTGTTGCTGACGCATAACGTGGAAACCCTCGGTGCCATGAGTTGCAACCCTGCCATCGGCGGGATCGGTAAAAGCCATCTGGTCAAGGAAATCGACGCCCTCGGCGGCGCGATGGCCATTGCTACCGACAAAGGTGGTATCCAGTTTCGCGTCTTGAATAGCCGCAAGGGCCCGGCCGTGCGCGCAACCCGCGCTCAGGCGGATCGGGTTCTGTACAAGGCGGCGGTGCGCGAAATACTGGAAAACCAGCCGAACCTGTGGATATTTCAACAGGCTGCAGACGACCTGATCGTTGAGCAGGAACAAGTGCGTGGTGTCGTGACCCAGATGGGTCTGCGTTTCCTCGCCGATTCCGTGGTGTTGACCACCGGTACGTTCCTCGGTGGACTTATCCACATCGGTTTGCAGAATTTCTCCGGCGGGCGCGCCGGTGATCCGCCATCGATCGCCTTGGCTCAGCGCCTGCGTGAGCTGCCGCTGCGTGTCGGTCGCCTGAAAACAGGAACTCCGCCGCGTATCGACGCCCGGTCTGTGGATTTCTCGGTGATGACCGAGCAGGCAGGCGATACGCCGATTCCAGTGATGTCGTTCATGGGCTCCAAAGAGCAGCACCCACAACAGGTCAGCTGCTGGATTACCCACACCAACGCGCGCACCCACGAAATCATTGCCGCGAACCTCGACCGTTCGCCGATGTATTCCGCTGCTGGGGAAATCGAAGGCATCGGCCCGCGCTACTGCCCGTCGATCGAAGACAAGATCCATCGTTTTGCCGACAAGCAAAGCCACCAGGTCTTCATCGAGCCGGAAGGCTTGACGACAAACGAGCTGTACCCGAACGGAATCTCCACTTCCTTGCCGTTCGATGTGCAATTGCAGATCGTGCAATCGATCCGCGGCATGGAAAACGCACACATCGTGCGTCCGGGCTACGCCATCGAATACGACTACTTCGACCCGCGTGACCTGAAGTACAGCCTGGAAACCAAAGTCATCGGCGGTCTGTTCTTTGCAGGACAAATCAACGGCACCACCGGTTACGAAGAAGCCGGCGCCCAGGGTTTGCTGGCCGGGACCAACGCCGCACTGCGCGCCCAAGGAAAAGATGCCTGGTGCCCGCGTCGCGATGAAGCCTACATCGGCGTATTGGTCGACGACCTGATTACCCTCGGGACCCAAGAGCCGTACCGGATGTTTACATCCCGTGCCGAATACCGGCTGATCTTGCGCGAAGACAACGCTGACCTGCGCTTGACCGAAAAAGGCCGCGAATTGGGTCTTGTCGATGACGTGCGCTGGGCGGCGTTCTGCAAAAAACGCGAAAGTATCGAGCTGGAAGAGCAGCGTCTGAAAAGCACCTGGGTACGACCGGGCACCGAACAGGGCGATGCGATTGCGGAAAAATTCGGCACGCCACTGACTCACGAATACAACTTGCTCAATCTGCTGAGCCGTCCGGAAATCGACTACGCTGGACTGATTGCCGTCACCGGTGGGGGCGCAGAAGATCCACAGGTTGCCGAGCAGGTCGAAATCAAGACCAAGTACGCCGGTTACATCGATCGCCAGCAGGATGAAATCGCGCGTCTACGGGCCAGCGAAGACACCAAATTGCCTGTGGATATCGAATACACGAACATTTCCGGTCTCTCCAAAGAGATCCAGAGCAAGTTGGGCGCGACCCGTCCGGAGACATTGGGTCAGGCGTCACGTATCCCGGGCGTGACACCGGCAGCCATTTCCCTGTTGATGATTCATTTGAAAAAACGCGGCGCGGGCCGTCAGTTGGAGCAAAGCGCTTGAGTTCGTTGGTCACCCCGCAACACGCAGAAGAGTTATCCACAGGCGCTCGTCAGCTCGGTGTCGCTCTGACCGAAACCCAGCATGCACAACTGCTGGGTTATCTGGCCCTGTTGATAAAATGGAACAAGGCCTACAACCTCACGGCCGTCCGTGATCCCGATGAAATGGTGTCCCGTCATTTGCTCGATAGCCTGAGCGTGATGTCGTTCGTCGAAAACGGTCGCTGGCTCGATGTTGGCAGCGGCGGCGGCATGCCGGGCATTCCCTTGGCCATCCTGTTTCCTGAGTCACAAGTGACCTGCCTGGACAGCAACGGCAAGAAAACCCGCTTCCTGACCCAGGTCAAACTCGAGCTGAAACTGGATAACCTGCAAGTTATCCACAGTCGCGTCGAAGCGTTCCAGCCTGCTCAGCCGTTCAACGGGATCATTTCCCGGGCCTTCAGCAGCATGGAGAACTTCAGCAACTGGACGCGCCACCTCGGTGACACCGATACACGCTGGCTGGCAATGAAGGGCGTTCATCCCGCCGATGAGCTGGTAGCATTGCCGACAGACTTCCACCTCGATAGCGAACACGCCCTGGCCGTTCCTGGTTGCCAAGGCCAACGCCATCTGCTGATACTGCGCCGCACGGCATGATTGGGAACACAAGCAAGAATGGCTAAGGTATTCGCGATTGCGAACCAAAAGGGTGGTGTGGGCAAGACCACCACCTGTATCAACCTCGCAGCATCCCTGGTCGCGACCAAGCGTCGGGTATTGCTGATCGATCTCGATCCACAGGGCAACGCCACCATGGGTAGCGGTGTGGATAAACACGGCCTGGAAAACTCGGTTTATGACCTGCTGATCGGGGAGTGTGACCTGGCCCAGGCCATGCATTTCTCCGAACACGGCGGTTACCAGCTGTTACCGGCTAACCGGGACCTGACCGCGGCCGAAGTGGTTCTGCTGGAAATGCAGATGAAGGAAAGCCGCCTGCGCAGTGCGTTGGCGCCGATCCGTGAAAACTACGACTACATTTTGATCGACTGCCCGCCGTCACTGTCGATGCTGACCTTGAACGCACTGGTTGCCGCCGACGGGGTAATTATCCCCATGCAGTGCGAGTACTTCGCACTCGAAGGCTTGAGCGACCTTGTGGATAACATCAAGCGCATCGCCGAGCTGCTCAATCCGAACCTCAAGGTCGAAGGCCTGTTGCGTACGATGTACGACCCGCGCTTGAGCCTGATGAACGATGTATCGGCCCAGCTCAAGGAACACTTCGGCGATCAGCTGTACGACACGGTCATTCCGCGCAACATTCGCCTGGCCGAAGCGCCCAGCTACGGCATGCCGGCGCTGGCGTACGACAAATCATCGCGCGGTGCCGTGGCCTATCTGGCCCTGGCGGGCGAAATGGTCCGTCGCCAACGCAAAAACTCACGCATCGCCGCTGCTCAGGCAACTTAAGGAATCCCCATGGCCGTCAAGAAACGAGGTCTCGGACGTGGACTGGATGCACTGCTGAGTGGTCCGAGTGTCAGCGCGCTGGAAGAACAGGCGGTGCAAGCCGATCAGCGTGAGCTGCAGCACCTGCCGCTGGATCTGCTGCAGCGCGGCAAGTACCAGCCGCGTCGCGACATGGATCCCCAGGCGCTCGAAGAGCTGGCGCAATCGATCAAGGCACAGGGCGTGATGCAGCCGATCGTTGTGCGGCCAATCGGTAGCGGTCGCTACGAAATCATCGCCGGCGAACGCCGCTGGCGCGCCAGCCAGCAAGCTGGCCAGGAAACCATCCCGGCGATGGTGCGCGATGTACCGGATGAAACCGCGATCGCCATTGCGCTGATCGAGAACATCCAGCGCGAAGACCTCAATCCGATCGAAGAAGCGGTGGCCTTGCAGCGTCTGCAGACGGAATTCCAGCTGACCCAGCAACAAGTCGCCGAAGCCGTGGGCAAGTCCCGGGTGACCGTGGCCAACCTGCTGCGCCTGATTTCGCTGCCGGAAGTCATCAAAACCATGCTTTCCCACGGCGACCTGGAAATGGGTCATGCCCGTGCATTGCTCGGTTTGCCGGAAAATCAACAGGTTGAAGGGGCGCGACATGTTGTCGCACGCGGGCTGACCGTACGCCAGACTGAAGCACTGGTTCGCCAGTGGTTGAGTGGTAAACCGGAGCCTGTGGAACCCTCGAAACCGGACCCGGATATTGCCCGCCTGGAACAGCGCCTGGCCGAGCGCCTAGGCTCTGCGGTGCAGATCCGCCACGGGAAGAAGGGTAAAGGGCAACTGGTCATTGGTTACAACTCCCTGGATGAACTTCAGGGCGTGCTCGCACACATTCGCTGAAACAATTCCTCATGTAGCGCGCAGTCGGAAATCACTACCTGACAGTTGAATAGGGGCAGAACCGCCCCTATACTCTGCGCGCATTTTGTCGGCACAAATTATGCCAAGTTATTGAATTCTGGCAGCCGACCATTGGAGAGCAATAGTGATGGAAACCCGCACGCCAAACCGCTTGCCCTTCCATCGCCTGGCAGTTTTTCCGGTGTTAATGGCTCAATTTGTCGTTTTGCTGATCGCTGCTTTGGCGCTCTGGCAATGGCATGGAGTCGTTGCCGGGTACTCGGGACTTTGCGGAGGCCTGATAGCCTTGCTGCCCAATGTTTATTTTGCTCACAGGGCATTTCGGTTTTCCGGCGCCCGAGCAGCCCAGTCCATCGTCCGGTCTTTTTATGCCGGCGAGGCAGGCAAACTGATTTTGACGGCAGTGCTGTTTGCACTGGTGTTTGCAGGTGTGAAGCCATTGGCACCGATTGCAGTATTCGGTGTCTTCGTGCTGACTCAGTCGGTCAGCTGGTTCGCTCCCCTGCTGATGAGAACAAGACTTTCGAGACCTTAGGGCGTTTGAGGCAACCATGGCAGAGACAACCGCTTCGGGCTATATCCAGCACCACTTGCAGAACCTGACCTTCGGTCAGCACCCTACCGGCGGCTGGGGCTTTGCCCACACCGCAGCAGAAGCCAAGGAAATGGGCTTTTGGGCTTTCCACGTCGATACCCTCGGCTGGTCGGTCGCATTGGGTCTGATTTTCGTTCTTCTTTTCCGCATGGCGGCGAAGAAGGCGACTACCGGTGTACCTGGTGCTTTGCAGAACTTCGTTGAAGTATTGGTCGAATTCGTCGATGGCAGCGTGAAAGACAGCTTCCATGGCCGTAGCCCGGTGATTGCACCGCTGGCACTGACCATCTTCGTCTGGGTGTTCCTGATGAACGCCGTCGACCTGGTACCGGTCGACTGGATTCCTCAGCTGGCCATCCTGATCTCCGGCGACCAACACATCCCGTTCCGCGCCGTGTCGACTACCGACCCGAACGCGACCCTGGGCATGGCGTTGTCGGTTTTCGCACTGATCATTTTCTACAGCATCAAGGTCAAGGGCATCGGCGGCTTCATCGGCGAACTGACCCTGCACCCGTTCGGCAGCAAGAACATCTTCGTTCAAGCCCTGCTGATCCCAGTGAACTTCCTGCTGGAATTCGTGACCCTGATCGCCAAGCCGATCTCCCTGGCTCTGCGTCTGTTCGGCAACATGTATGCCGGCGAGCTGGTCTTCATTCTGATTGCTGTGATGTTCGGCAGCGGTCTGCTCTGGCTTAGTGGCCTGGGCGTTGTACTGCAGTGGGCGTGGGCCGTGTTCCACATCCTGATCATCACCCTGCAGGCGTTCATCTTCATGATGCTGACCATCGTCTACCTGTCGATGGCGCACGAAGAAAACCATTAAGACCAGTCTCGACTAGTCTGATGTCCCTCCCGGTCAAACGGGAGGGTGCTCCTCACGGGGCATCTGAAACGATTTGTTTTACCGCTTTAAATTAAAAAAACCTAAACCATACGACGTAAAAGTCGGGAGGAAAGATGGAAACTGTAGTTGGTCTAACCGCTATCGCTGTTGCACTGTTGATCGGCCTGGGCGCACTGGGTACCGCAATTGGTTTCGGCCTGTTGGGCGGCAAGTTCCTGGAAGGCGCAGCGCGTCAGCCAGAAATGGTTCCAATGCTGCAAGTTAAAATGTTCATCGTTGCCGGTCTGCTCGACGCCGTAACCATGATCGGTGTTGGTATCGCTCTGTTCTTCACCTTTGCGAACCCGTTCGTTGGTCAGATCGCTGGCTGATTACTCGGATCTTCCGGGTAATTTGGTGTGATGGACAACGAAACTGCGAGGTGTTGGCGTGAACATTAATGCGACCCTGATTGGCCAGTCCGTTGCGTTCCTGATTTTTGTACTGTTCTGCATGAAGTTCGTATGGCCTCCGGTCATTGCGGCACTGCACGAACGTCAAAAGAAGATCGCTGATGGTCTGGACGCTGCCAGCCGTGCAGCTCGCGACCTGGAGTTGGCCCAAGAGAAAGCGGGTCAGCAACTGCGCGAAGCGAAAGCTCAGGCAGCTGAAATCATCGAGCAAGCCAAGAAACGCGGTAATCAGATTGTTGAAGAGGCTGTTGAAAAAGCCCGTATCGACGCTGACCGTGTGAAGGTTCAGGCTCAGGCCGAGATCGAACAGGAACTGAACAGTGTCAAAGACGCGCTGCGTGCCCAAGTGGGCTTGCTGGCAGTCGGCGGCGCCGAGAAGATCCTGGGTGCCACAATCGATCAAAACGCGCACGCAGAGCTGGTTAACCAACTGGCTGCTGAAATCTAAGCGAGGGCGATCATGGCAGAACTGACCACGTTGGCCCGACCTTACGCTAAGGCGGCCTTCGAGCACGCTCAGGCCCACCAGCAACTGGCCAATTGGTCAGCCATGCTCGGCCTGGCTGCAGCGGTGTCGCAAGACGACACCATGCAGCGCGTGCTCAAGGCCCCGCGATTGACGAGCGCAGAAAAGGCCGCCACGTTCATTGACGTGTGCGGCGACAAGTTTGATGCCAAGGCACAGAACTTCATCCACGTCGTTGCCGAAAACGACCGTCTCCCGCTGTTGCCGGAGATCGCCGCTCTGTTCGACCTGTACAAGGCCGAACAAGAGAAATCGGTAGACGTTGAAGTCACCAGTGCTTTCGCATTGAACAAAGAACAGCAAGACAAACTCGCCAAGGTTCTCAGTGCACGACTCAACCGGGAAGTGCGCCTGCAAGTTGCGGAGGATGCCGCCCTGATAGGTGGTGTCGTAATCCGCGCCGGCGACCTGGTTATCGATGGCTCGATTCGCGGAAAAATCGCGAAACTTGCCGAAGCATTGAAATCTTGAGTTTGAAGGGGCAGCAGAGCAATGCAGCAACTCAATCCTTCCGAAATAAGTGAAATTATCAAGGGCCGCATCGACAAGCTCGATGTGACCTCCCAAGCCCGTAACGAAGGCACAGTCGTCAGCGTATCTGACGGTATCGTGCGGATTCACGGTCTGGCCGACGTAATGTACGGCGAGATGATCGAGTTTCCGGGCGGCGTCTTCGGCATGGCCCTCAACCTGGAGCAAGACTCCGTAGGTGCCGTTGTACTGGGCGCTTACCAGTCTCTGGCTGAAGGCATGAGCGCCAAGTGCACCGGCCGCATCCTGGAAGTTCCTGTTGGTAAGGAACTGCTGGGTCGCGTAGTCGACGCACTGGGTAACCCTGTTGACGGCAAAGGTCCACTGGGCAACACCGAGACCGACGCGGTCGAGAAAGTTGCTCCAGGCGTGATCTGGCGTAAGTCGGTAGACCAGCCTGTACAGACTGGCTACAAGGCTGTCGATGCCATGATCCCTGTCGGCCGTGGCCAGCGTGAGCTGATCATCGGTGACCGTCAGATCGGTAAAACCGCTCTGGCGATCGACGCGATCATCAACCAGAAGAACAGCGGCATCTACTGCGTTTACGTAGCGATCGGTCAGAAACAATCGACCATCGCCAACGTGGTTCGCAAGCTGGAAGAAAACGGCGCCCTGGCCAACACGATCATCGTGGCTGCCAGCGCTTCGGAATCTCCTGCGCTGCAATTCCTGGCACCGTACTCCGGTTGCACCATGGGTGAATTCTTCCGCGACCGCGGTGAAGACGCGCTGATCGTTTATGACGATCTGTCCAAGCAAGCAGTGGCTTACCGCCAGATTTCCCTGCTGCTGCGCCGTCCACCAGGCCGTGAAGCTTACCCAGGCGACGTGTTCTATCTCCACTCCCGTCTGCTGGAGCGCGCATCCCGCGTTTCGGAAGAGTACGTAGAGAAGTTCACCAACGGCGCAGTGACCGGCAAAACCGGTTCCCTGACCGCACTGCCGATCATCGAAACCCAAGCTGGCGACGTTTCCGCGTTCGTTCCGACCAACGTGATTTCCATCACCGACGGTCAGATCTTCCTGGAATCGGCCATGTTCAACTCCGGGATCCGTCCTGCTGTGAACGCCGGTGTTTCGGTATCCCGTGTGGGTGGTGCCGCTCAGACCAAGATCATCAAGAAGCTGTCCGGTGGTATCCGTACCGCTCTGGCTCAGTACCGTGAACTGGCGGCATTCGCCCAGTTCGCTTCTGACCTGGACGAAGCGACCCGTAAGCAACTTGAGCATGGTCAGCGCGTTACCGAGCTGATGAAGCAGAAGCAATACGCCCCAATGTCGATCGCTGACATGGCGTTGTCGCTGTATGCCGCTGAGCGTGGGTTCCTGACTGACGTCGAAATCACCAAGGTCGGCAGCTTTGAACAAGCGCTGATTGCTTACTTCAACCGCGATCACGCCGAATTGATGGCGAAGATCAACGTGAAGGGTGACTTCAATGACGATATCGACGCTGGCATGAAAGCCGGTATCGAGAAGTTCAAGGCCACCCAAACCTGGTAAGCCGCAGCGGGAGCCGCAAGGCTCCCGCTTGCTAACCTGATAGGTGTTACATGGCAGGCGCAAAAGAGATTCGCAGTAAGATTGCGAGCATCAAAAGCACGCAAAAAATTACCAGCGCCATGGAAAAAGTGGCGGTCAGCAAAATGCGCAAGGCACAAATGCGCATGGCTGCTAGCCGTCCTTATGCGGAGCGCATCCGCCAGGTTATTGGGCATCTGGCCAACGCCAACCCGGAATACCGCCACCCGTTCATGATCGACCGCGAAATCAAGCGTGTTGGTTATGTCGTAGTGAGCAGTGACCGTGGTCTGTGTGGTGGCTTGAACACCAACCTGTTCAAGGCCCTGGTCAAGGACATGGCGGTAAACCGCGAGAAAGGCGTCGAGATTGATCTGTGTGTAGTGGGTAGCAAGGGTGCGGCCTTTTTCCGCAACTTCGGCGGCAACGTCGTAGCAGCTATCAGCCACCTGGGTGAAGAGCCGTCGATCAACGACTTGATCGGTAGCGTCAAAGTGATGCTGGATGCCTACCTGGACGGCCGTATTGACCGCCTGTCCGTGGTGTCCAACAAGTTCATCAACACCATGACGCAACAGCCTACCGTGGAGCAATTGATTCCACTGGTGGCAACCCCGGATCAGGATCTCAAGCACCACTGGGACTATCTCTACGAACCGGATGCCAAAGAGCTGCTTGACGGCTTGATGGTCCGCTACGTTGAGTCGCAGGTCTACCAGGCGGTGGTCGAGAACAACGCGGCTGAACAAGCTGCGCGGATGATCGCGATGAAGAACGCTACCGACAACGCCGGTGATTTGATCAGCGATTTGCAGCTGGTCTACAACAAGGCGCGTCAGGCTGCGATCACCCAAGAGATCTCGGAAATCGTCGGCGGCGCCGCCGCGGTTTAACGGTTCAAATATTCAGAGGATCCAGCTATGAGTAGCGGACGTATCGTTCAAATCATCGGCGCCGTTATCGACGTGGAATTTCCACGCGACAGCGTACCGAGCATCTACAACGCGCTGACTGTACAAAGCGCGGCCGGGACCACCCTGGAAGTTCAGCAGCAGCTGGGCGACGGCGTGGTTCGTACCATTGCGATGGGTTCCACCGAAGGCTTGAAGCGCGGTCTGGACGTTGTCGACTCTGGCGCAGCCATCTCCGTACCGGTCGGTAAAGCGACCCTGGGCCGGATCATGGACGTACTGGGCAACCCGATCGACGAAGCTGGCCCAATCGCCACTGAAGAGCGTTGGGGCATTCACCGTCCAGCGCCTTCGTTCGCCGAACAAGCAGGCGGCAACGACCTGCTGGAAACCGGCATCAAGGTTATCGACCTGGTTTGCCCGTTTGCCAAAGGCGGTAAAGTCGGTCTGTTCGGTGGTGCCGGTGTAGGCAAAACCGTAAACATGATGGAACTGATCCGTAACATCGCCATCGAGCACAGCGGTTATTCCGTGTTCGCCGGTGTGGGTGAGCGTACTCGTGAGGGTAACGACTTCTACCACGAGATGAAGGATTCCAACGTTCTGGATAAAGTGGCACTGGTTTACGGTCAGATGAACGAGCCGCCGGGTAACCGTCTGCGCGTAGCATTGACCGGCCTGACCATGGCCGAGAAGTTCCGTGACGAAGGTAACGACGTTCTGCTGTTCGTCGACAACATCTATCGTTACACCCTGGCCGGTACTGAAGTATCCGCACTGCTGGGCCGTATGCCTTCTGCAGTAGGTTACCAGCCGACCCTGGCCGAAGAGATGGGCGTTCTGCAAGAACGTATCACTTCGACCAAGGAAGGTTCGATCACTTCGATCCAAGCGGTATACGTACCTGCGGATGACTTGACCGACCCGTCGCCAGCGACCACCTTCGCCCACTTGGACGCCACCGTCGTTCTGTCCCGTGACATCGCTTCCCTGGGTATCTACCCAGCGGTAGATCCACTGGATTCGACTTCGCGCCAGCTGGACCCGAACGTAATCGGTCAGGATCACTACGACACCGCTCGCGGCGTTCAGTACGTTCTGCAGCGTTACAAAGAACTGAAGGACATCATTGCGATCCTGGGTATGGACGAGCTGTCGGAAGCCGACAAGCAGTTGGTAAACCGTGCTCGTAAGATCCAGCGTTTCTTGTCGCAGCCGTTCTTCGTGGCTGAAGTCTTCACCGGTGCATCGGGTAAATACGTTTCCCTGAAAGACACCATTGCTGGCTTCAAAGGCATCCTCAACGGTGACTACGACCACCTGCCAGAACAAGCGTTCTACATGGTTGGCGGCATCGAAGAAGCGATCGAGAAAGCCAAGAAACTGTAATCCCGGCGCCCGGCAACGGGCGCTAATTTAGGTTGAGGCAATCAGATGGCTATGACAGTCCATTGCGATATCGTCAGCGCGGAAGGAGAAATCTTTTCCGGTCTGGTCGAGATGGTGATTGCGCACGGTGCACTGGGTGATCTTGGTATCGCTCTGGGTCACGCGCCGCTGATCACTAATCTGAAGCCAGGTCCGATCCGCCTGGTCAAGCAGGGCGGGGAAGAGGAGGTGTATTACATCTCCGGTGGTTTCCTCGAGGTTCAGCCGAACATGGTCAAGGTTCTTGCCGACACCGTGCAACGTGCTGCCGACCTGGATGAAGCCTCCGCTCAGGAAGCCGTTAAGGCAGCCGAGAAGGCCTTGCATGAACGTGGCGCAGAATTCGATTACGGTTCTGCTGCCGCACGTCTGGCCGAGGCTGCAGCTCAGCTGCGCACCGTCCAGCAGATCCGCAAGAAGTTCGGCCACTAAGGCAGCGCTTGTTGTGTGATTGATTAAAAAGGGTAGCCTCGGCTACCCTTTTTTCTTTTCCGATATTCATCACGTTGGTCGCAGCCGCTGACCACCCAGGATTGGTAGCCAGTCATGTCTCTTGAAATCGTTATCCTCGCTGCTGGCCAGGGCACCCGCATGCGTTCGGCCCTGCCGAAAGTCTTGCACCCGATTGCCGGCAATTCGATGCTCGGCCATGTTATCCACAGCGCCCGACAACTTGATCCACAGCGCATTCACGTGGTGATCGGCCATGGTGCCGATGTGGTGCGCGAGCGCTTGGCCGCTGACGATCTGAACTTCGTCCTCCAGGACAAACAACTGGGCACCGGTCATGCCGTGGCCCAGGCTGTTCCCTTCATCAAGTCCGACACCGTGCTGGTGCTTTACGGCGATGTGCCGTTGATTGAAATCGAAACCTTGCAGCGTTTGCTCAAGCTTGTAGTGCCTGGGCAGATGGGTCTGCTCACCGTCGAGCTGGATGACGCAACCGGTTACGGCCGCATCGTTCGCGACACTGATGGCAAGGTTTCTGCCATCGTCGAGCACAAGGACGCCACCGAAGCCCAGCGCGCCATCAAAGAAGGCAACACCGGCATTCTCGCGGTGCCGGCCGATCGCTTGGCCGACTGGACAGGTCGCCTGTCGAACAACAACGCGCAGGGCGAGTACTACCTGACCGACGTGATCGAAATGGCAGTCAGTGACGGCCTGGTGGTGGCCACCGAACAACCCCACGACGCCATGGAAGTGCAGGGCGCCAACGACCGCAAGCAGCTTTCCGATCTTGAACGTCATTATCAGTTGCGCGCCGGCCGTCGCTTGATGGCCCAAGGCGTGACCCTGCGCGACCCGGCCCGTTTCGATGTCCGGGGTGAGGTCAGTGTCGGTCGCGACGTGCTGATCGATATCAACGTGATCCTCGAAGGTAACGTTGTCATTGAAGACGACGTGGTCATCGGCCCAAACTGCGTGATCAAGGACAGCACCTTGCGCAAAGGCGTGGTGATCAAGGCCAACAGCCATATCGAAGGGGCGATTCTCGGTGAAGGCAGCGATGCCGGTCCGTTCGCACGTTTGCGTCCAGGCACTGTGCTCGAAGCGCGGGCGCATGTGGGTAACTTCGTCGAGTTGAAAAATGCTCACCTGGGCGAAGGCGCCAAAGCAGGCCACCTGACCTATCTGGGCGATGCCGAAGTGGGTGCACGCACCAACATCGGTGCCGGCACCATCACCTGCAACTACGATGGCGCCAACAAGTGGAAAACCGTGCTGGGCGAAGATGTGTTTATCGGTTCCAACAACTCGTTGGTGGCGCCTGTGGATATCTTGGATGGTGCTACTACGGCAGCCGGTTCGACTATTACCTCCACTGTGGATAAAGCGCAGTTGGCCGTTGCCCGTGCACGCCAAAAGAACATCGACGGTTGGAAGCGACCGGAGAAGCTCAAGAAGAGTTAAGTTATCCACATCTCAATGTTTGGCAGAAGTTATTCACAGGGTAAGTGTTGTTAATAATATTAATCGGCAAGTCTCGCTCCCCTAAGGGGGCTTGCCTTTAATATTTTTATCCACAGGCCTTTTGATCACTCCGCGCTTGACGAAATTTCACTGATAGGGTTTGATTGCTTTCGTTATCTTTCGAATCGAAACTTATCAGATCATGTCTAAACGCAACACGCCTCAACGTCGCCACAACATCCTGGCCTTGCTCAACGAGCAGGGTGAAGTCAGTGTGGATGAGTTGGCCAAGCGTTTCGAAACCTCTGAAGTTACGATTCGCAAGGATCTGGCCGCTCTTGAGAGCAACGGTCTGCTGCTGCGTCGATATGGCGGCGCGATCACCCTGCCTCAGGAACTGGTGGCCGACCTGAGTCAACCGGTCTCCAGGTACAAGCAAGCCATCGCCCGCGCAGCCGTCGCGCGGATTCGCGAACATGCACGCATCATCATCGACAGCGGCAGCACGACCGCATCGATGATTCCGGAATTGGGGCAACAACCGGGCCTGGTGGTGATGACCAACTCCCTGCACGTCGCCAATGCCTTGAGCGAACTCGAGCATGAGCCGGTGCTGTTGATGACCGGCGGCACCTGGGACCCGCATTCCGAGTCCTTTCAGGGCCAGGTTGCCGAGCAGGTACTACGCTCGTACGACTTCGATCAATTGTTCATCGGCGCCGATGGTATTGATCTGGTCCGCGGTACAACCACCTTCAACGAATTGCTGGGACTTAGCCGGGTCATGGCCGAAGTCGCCCGTGAAGTGGTCGTGATGGTGGAGGCCGACAAGATCGGTCGCAAGATTCCCAACCTGGAGCTGCCCTGGAGCAGCGTCCATACCCTCATTACCGATGATCGCCTGTCGCTCGAAGCGCGGGATCAGATTCAAGCCCGCGGTATCACTTTGATTTGCGCGGCTGTCAGTCAGGAGAAATAACATGTGTGGAATTGTCGGCGCAGTCGCAGAACGTAACATCACCGCCATTCTGGTCGAGGGCCTCAAGCGCCTGGAATACCGTGGGTATGACAGCGCGGGCGTAGCGGTGTACACCAACGATCAGAAGCTCGAGCGTTTGCGTCGCCCGGGCAAGGTCAGCGAACTCGAGCAAGCCTTGGCCGAAGAACCGCTGGTCGGCCGACTGGGTATTGCCCACACTCGCTGGGCCACTCACGGTGCACCATGCGAGCGCAACGCGCATCCGCACTTCTCTGGCGATCTGGCAGTGGTGCACAACGGCATCATCGAAAACCATGAAGCCCTGCGTGAACAACTCAAGGCCCTGGGTTACGTTTTCACCTCGGACACTGACACTGAAGTCATCGCCCACCTGCTGAACCACAAACTCAAGGATCTTCCTGACCTGGCCGAGGCCCTCAAGGCAACGGTGAAGGAACTGCACGGTGCTTACGGCCTGGCAGTGATTAGCGCGCAGCAACCTGATCGCCTGGTGGCAGCCCGCAGTGGCAGCCCGCTGGTGATCGGCCTGGGCCTGGGTGAGAACTTCCTGGCGTCCGACCAATTGGCGTTGCGTCAGGTGACTGACCGTTTCATGTACCTGGAAGAGGGCGATATCGCCGAAATTCGCCGCGACAGCGTGCAGATCTGGGATGTCAGCGGCAAAGCTGTCGAGCGTGAGACCGTGCAGTATCGCGATGGCGCCGAAGCGGCTGAAAAAGGCGAGTTCCGCCATTTCATGCTCAAGGAAATCCACGAGCAACCGTCCGTGGTGCAGCGCACCCTGGAAGGTCGATTGAGCCCGAACGGTGTACTGGTACAAGCTTTCGGTCCACAGGCCGCCGAGCTGTTCGCCAAAGTGCGCAATGTGCAGATCGTAGCCTGCGGCACCAGCTATCACGCCGGCATGGTTGCCCGTTACTGGCTCGAAGAACTGGCCGGCATCCCGTGCCAGGTCGAAGTCGCCAGCGAGTTCCGCTACCGCAAAGTGGTGGTACAACCCGACACTCTGTTCGTGACCATCTCCCAGTCCGGCGAAACCGCCGACACCCTGGCTGCGCTGCGCAATGCCAAGGAATTGGGTTTCCTAGCCAGCCTGGCCATCTGCAACGTCGGCATCAGTTCGCTGGTGCGCGAATCCGACCTGACCCTGCTGACCCAGGCCGGTCGCGAAATCGGCGTGGCGTCTACCAAAGCTTTCACCACGCAATTGGTTGGCTTGCTGTTACTGACCCTGTCCCTGGGCCAGGTACATGGCTCGTTGGCCAAAGGCGTTGAAGCAACGCTGGTCGAAGAGCTGCGTCGCTTGCCAACCCGTCTGGGTGAAGCCCTGGCGATGGACAGCACCGTTGAGAAAATCGCTGAACTGTTCGCCGAGAAGAATCACACGCTGTTCCTGGGGCGCGGCGCGCAATTCCCGGTCGCGATGGAAGGGGCCCTCAAGCTCAAGGAAATTTCCTACATCCACGCCGAAGCCTACCCGGCTGGCGAGCTGAAGCACGGCCCGCTGGCGCTTGTGGATAACGACATGCCAGTGGTGACCGTGGCGCCAAACAACGAACTGCTGGAGAAGCTGAAGTCCAACCTCCAGGAAGTCCGCGCCCGTGGTGGCCAACTGGTTGTTTTCGCTGACGAGAAGGCCGGCATGACCAATGGTGAAGGCACGCACGTTGTGCAGATGCCGCACATCCACGACATCCTGTCGCCGATCCTCTACACCATCCCGCTGCAGTTGCTGTCGTACTACGTTGCCGTGCTGAAAGGCACCGACGTTGACCAGCCACGCAACCTGGCGAAATCGGTGACTGTGGAATAAGTTATCCACAGCTGATCGAGTTGGTGCTTTGGAGAGTATTCCAGAGGATTGGCCAAACGAGTGGGGGTGACACTTTGGTGTCGCCCCCTTTTTTATAGATAAGCTATTTTGTCGCCGTAGATGCAAACGCTTTAGGATATTTGTCGAGGTATGCATCGTTCAGCTGCGTATCTTGGGAACGCATAAAAGTCCTAAAATCAGGCACCAGGAAGACCAACAAAGACAACAAAAGCACCATGACGCCCAGAAGTGTGATTGTCATTAATACCCCCCAGCCAGCAATCAGGGTGTTCATTGCGAAACTGCCCAAAGGACTGGCCGCCGCAGACAGAAATGAAACAGTGGCAAAAATCCGGTTGCGGTAGTGATTTGGCGTCGCCAGCAACCTCACAGCTGAAGTGGGAATGTTGATCAACATCAAGCCGACACCGCCGCAGAAGAAGGCAGCAGGTACGATTAAAGACGATGAAACGCTGCCAACCACCACCAGATTGCATCCCAATAATGCGAAGCCGGCAGACACGCACATGTCGCGGGGGACATGGTCGGATAGCCAGCCGATGATTTTGTAGCTACCCGCCAAAATGCCCAGCCCGAAGCAAGAATCCAAAAGACCGATATAAGTGACCGGGAACTGAATGACATCCTTTACGTACAGTGGGATCAGGATGGTGAAGAACGGAAACAGGGCAAAGTTGATCAGCATTGCAATGATTGCCAGATAAAATTCGACTTTCACTCCGTAGATAACTTTGAATCCGGAATAGATCATTCTGAATCCGCTGGCACTTGAGGCTTTTTCGCCTCGATCAGTGGCACCGATGTGATTTGGGATGGTCGCGATCAGTGCTCCGGCGACAAGAATCGTAATACAATCGGCGGCGAAGGCGAAGGTCGTACCGAATCCGTAAATCAACCCGCTGGCCAGTGCCGGCCCGAGCAGAACTGAAAATGACGACATCACGCTTTTGGTCCGAAAGGCGAGGATAACTTTATCGCCATCTGCAAACAAAGGAATGATCGACGCCTGAAGAGGATCGCGCACGCCGACAATTGCACTGCTGATCATCATTAGCGCGCCCACCGTCCAGGGATTGAACGATCCCATAGCGGACAGCATCACCATCAACAGCGCTGTCAGCAAGCTGATCGATGAGGCTAGCTTGATGATCAGGATTTTGTTGTATTTGTCTCCCAGCCATCCCAGTAAGGGTTTGGCTAACACCTCCGTCGCGATGGAAAAAGCGATCAAATGGGCAAAATAGAGCGCAGAGGCTGTTTCCTGCAAGGCCCACCAGGCCACGGCTAACTGATTGCACCGTCCCCCTAGAACCATCAGCAAAAAGCTGAATTGCACTTTTAACAGGCGCCGGTCGGTGCCGGTACTGCCCCACGCATTACCTGAAAAATGTGCAGACATTGACATTCCTTTTGTACGGATAGGGTGACTGCGTATTCAGGGTAAATCGCTCGATATCGCTCTATTTTTCCCTCAAGACTGTAGCGTTCTGCTTACTAACTATTTAAGTGGAAGAAGTTTGAGTTTTATTCTTTACGGATGCGACTTACATGGATTTTAGAATATTCTTACAGTAACTGGACTATATAGTCGTGACTGTGGAATAAGTTATTCACAGCTGATCGAACCTTAAAAAATCGCAGCCTTTGGGTTGCGATTTTTTTATCTGAATCGAGGACTCGTCCATGGACCGCTTTCAGGAGATGCAAGTCTTCGCCGCCGTCGCCCAGGACCAGGGATTTTCGGCAGCGGCACGGCGTTTGGGCTTGTCTGCCGCCAGCGTCACCCGGGCGGTGGCGGCGCTGGAGAAGCGCATTGGCACGCAGTTGCTCACGCGCACTACGCGCAGTGTGTATTTGAGCGAGGCGGGGCAGCGTTATTTGGAGGACTGTCGGAGAATTCTGGCCGAGGTGCAGGAAGCCGAGGATTCGGCGGCGGGCAGTCATGCCCAGCCCCGTGGGCAACTGACGATCACGGCGCCGGTTTTGTTCGGTGAGTTGTTCGTCACTCCGCTGATGGTGAGTTTTCTCACGCAATTTCCCGACGTGACGATCAATGCGCTGCTGGTAGACCGGGTGGTGAGTGTCGTCGAGGAAGGTGTCGATGTTGCCATCCGCATCGGTGAGCTGCCTGACAGCAACCAGCATGCGATTCGGGTGGGCGAAGTGCGGCGGGTGATCTGTGCATCCCCGCAGTTTTTGGCTATCCATGGTCGACCACAACATCCGCATGAGTTGGCTCAGGCGCCGATCATTGCGACTTCCGCCATTGGCCAGTTGAAACACTGGCCTTTCCTCGACCGGGGCGAGCCATTGAGTGTCCGGGCTGAGCCGCGTCTGACCGTAACGGCGAATCAGGCAGCGATTACCGCCGCGGCGCTTGGACTGGGTTTCACTCGGGTTCTGTCCTATCAGTCGGCGAGCAAAGTGGCGGCAGGGGAGTTGGAAATCGTTCTGGCGGATTTCGAAATGCCGCCATTGCCCATCCATGTGCTCTATCAAGGTGGGCACAAGGCTGCAGCGCGAGTTCGCAGTTTTGTCGACTTTATGGTGAAGGCACTTCGCGAGCATCCGGCATTGCAGGACTGATGGTTTGTTTCACTGGACGAAATAATGGATTGCGTTTGCTGGTTATTCTGTTGTTTTGGTGACTGGTAGAAGATGACCGCCATCGGTGCTGATCTCTCCCCAACAGCGCCACTGACCTGCGGAGTCGACCATGCAAGCCATCAAACTCTACAACTTCCCACGCTCCGGCCACGCGCATCGTGTGGAACTGATGCTCTCGCTGTTGCAGCTGCCGACCGAGCTGATCTTCGTCGACCTGGCCAAGGGCGAGCATAAAAAACCGGAGTACCTGGCCCTCAACGCTTTTGGCCAGGTGCCGGTGCTGGACGATCAAGGTGTGGTGCTGGCGGATTCCAATGCGATCCTGGTCTATCTGGCGCAAAAATACGGTAAAGGTCGCTGGCTGCCAGCCGATCCGGTCGGTGCCGCCAGAGTGCAGCGCTGGTTGTCGGTCGCAGCCGGGCCAATCGCCTTTGGCCCCGCCCGGGCAAGGCTGATCACGGTGTTTGGCGCGCCGTACAATCCTGATGAAGTGATTCCTTACGCCCATAGCGTGCTCAAGGTAATCGATAAGGAACTGGCCAACACGCCTTACCTGACCGGCAGCGAACCGACCATTGCCGACGTGGCTGCCTACAGCTACATCGCCCACGCACCGGAAGGCAATGTGTCGCTGGACGACTACGCCAACATCCGCGCCTGGCTGGCAAAAGTTGAAGCCTTGCCCGGTTTTATCGGCATGCCGCGCACTGTCGCCGGCATGCAAAAAACTGCCTGATGTTTTTCGCCCGACGTTGTCGGGCCTTTCACGCTGTGCCGATGGCGCAGGGGAGAAGCGGCAATGGACCATTCACCGTGGCATGCTGGCGAAAAAGAGTTGCAGGCTCATATCGGTGTCAGTGAGCGAATGGACGTACTCGGGCGTAGGGTGATTCGTGACCACATGCCGGATCAACACCGCACCTTCTATCAGCAGCTTCCGTTCATGGTGTACGGCGCGGTCGATGCTGACGGTCGTCCCTGGGCCAGCGTGCTTGAAGGTGAGCCGGGTTTCGCCCATTCACCCGAACCAGGATTGTTGCAATTTAGTAGCTTGCCGGCGGCCGATGATCCTGCGCAGTTAAGCACTGGCGCGGCAATTGGTCTGCTGGGCATTGAACTGCATACCCGGCGCCGCAATCGCATCAATGGCCATATCGGCGCAATGACTGCGGGCGGACTTGCTGTGAAGGTGGATCAGTCCTTTGGCAATTGTCCGCAGTACATCCAATTGAGGCAGATGCGTTCTGTGCCCCTGGCGGATCCGGCAACGCGTCCCGCGCAGCAATTCAACGAACTGGATGATACGGCCAAAGCCACGATCGCCGAGGCAGACACCTTCTTCGTCGCCAGTTATGTGGACGTCGATGGCGTACGGTCGGTGGATGTTTCCCACCGTGGCGGTCAGTCGGGTTTCGTCCAGGTGGAAGGGAATCGCCTGACCATCCCGGACTTTGCAGGCAACCTGTTTTTCAATACGTTGGGCAATCTGCTTATCAATCCAAAGGCCGGTTTGCTGTTCATCGATTTCAATTCCGGAGACCTGCTGCATCTCAGCGGGCGCACCGAAATCATTCTTGACGGTCCGCAGGTTGAGGCATTTCAAGGCGCCGAACGTTTATGGATGTTCCACGTGGAACACGTTGTCCGTCGTCCCGCCGCCCTTGGGTTGCGTTGGCGCTTTGATGGTGTTTCGCCCACCAGTTTACTGACGGGGACTTGGGAGCAGGCCAAGGCACGTCTGCAAGCCAAGGCTTTGGGCGATCAATGGCGGCCGCTGCGGGTGGTGCGGATTGAACCGGAAAGCCAGCACATCCGCTCGATTTATATGGTGCCGGCCGACGACGCCGGGTTGCCGTTGTTTCAGGCTGGGCAGCATTTACCGCTGCGCTTCAACATTGACGGCGAAATGCATATCCGCACCTACAGCCTGTCGAGTGCACCGTCGGATGACTTTTTCCGTATCAGTGTGAAGCGTGACGGGCGAGTGTCTTCGCACCTGCATGAACAGGTTCGTGTCGGTGACCTGTTGGAGGCGCGCGCACCCCAGGGGCATTTCACCGTGGCGCCCCATGAACGTCGGCCGCTGGTGCTCTTGGCTGCCGGCGTGGGTATTACACCGCTGCTGTCGATGTTGCGAGAGGTGGTCTATCAAGGCTTGCGCACTCGCCACATACGGCCGACCTGGTTCTTCCAGAGTTCTCGCACGTTGGCCGATCAGCCGTTTCGTCCCGAGGTGGATCGTTTGCTTGAGAGTGCCGACGACGCAGTCAGGGTGGTGCGCCTTCTCAGTCAACCGGAGCCGGAGGCACGTGAGGGCGAAGACTTCGATTTAACCGGGCGAATCGATGTCGCACGGCTTTCTGAGCTGCTTGAGGTCGAGGACTACGATCTGCTGGATTTTGTCCTCTGCGGTCCCGGCAGTTTTACCCAGGCGTTGTATGACGCCCTGCGCGAACTGGATATTCGCGATGCGCGAATTCACGCCGAAACCTTCGGTCCCTCTACGTTGCACCGACGTCCCGACCCCGACGCTGTGGTCATTGAGCAGCCGCCGGCGGCCACCACCTCGATGCCGGTGGTGTTCCAGCGCTCAGCCAAGGAAGCTCGCTGGCAACCCGACGGCGGCAGTTTGCTGGAGCTGGCGGAAAGCCGCGGATTGCATCCGGAATTCAGTTGCCGTGGCGGCTCTTGCGGGACCTGCAAGACTCGGCTGGTCAGTGGCCAGGTCCATTATCCACAGCCGCCAGCAGAGGTCCCGGATGAAGGTCAGGTGCTGATTTGTTGCGCGGTGCCGGCTCAGGGCACGCAGCCATTGGTCCTGGATCTCTGAAGGATTGTCGCAGGGGCCATTGCCCGACGGTCGATGGCTGAGTAGGGTAGGGTGCAGAACGAAAAAGGGCCGAGAAAGGCCCTTTGTGCATTTCAGGGACAGGCGTTTGCTCATGGTTTTCCTTTCTCGCGTGATCGTCTCGCTGATGACGCTGGTGCTGCTCAATGGTTGCGAACAGCAGGATGCTCCGCCACTCGATCAGCAACTATACGTATGGCAACGACAATGGACCCCGGCGCATGAGGCCGCGTTACGGGACAGTCGCGCCGATTTTTCCACCTTGCGGGTGCTGGCATTACAGGCCTTCCCTCAGGCGGGCTGGAGTCGGGCGCGGATTGATCCGGCTCTGCTCCAGCGGGATGGCCGGCCGTTGATTGCGGTGATTCGCCTTGATGGCCAGCTCCAGTCGCTGGATCAGGACGAGGTCACGGGGCAGATCAAGCAACTGCTCAGCGATTGGCAGGGGCAGGGGCTGATCCTCGCCGGGGTGGAAATCGACCACGATGCAGGCAACGCTCGGTTACCTGCCTATCGTGATTTTCTTGTGCGCCTGCGTTCTGTGCTGCCGGCGTCCATGGCCTTGAGCATCACTGCACTGCCGGCGTGGCTCGACAGTCCAGAGTTGCCGGCCTTGTTATCCACTGTCGATAGCAGCGTGTTACAGGTACATGCCGTGAGCGATCCGCGACGCGGCTTGTTTGATCCCGATCTCGCTCGACAATGGGCAGAGGCCTGGAGTCGTATTACTTCGAAACCGTTTTTCCTGGCCCTACCGGCTTATGGGGTCGCGTTGTTGCCGAGTGTCGGTGCCGCGCCCATCGTGGAAAGCGAAGTAGCCATTGAACGTAGCGGCAAGCGCCGGGAGTTGTTGGCTGATCCACTGCAATTGAGCAGTCTTGCTGGGCGGTTGCGCGCGGATCCGCCGGCTCATCTGGCGGGTCTGATCTGGTTTCGCCTGCCTTTGGCCAACGACCGTCGAGCCTGGAGCCTGTCGACGTTGCGCGCGGTGTCGCGTGGTGAGGTCCTTGGCAGTCGCCTCGCACTGCAACTTTCGGCGCACGAAGGCCTGTTTGACATCGGAATCACCAACGAGGGCAACCTCGACAACCATTGGCCCGAGCGCGTGACGCTGGCGGTACAGGGTTGCGAGGGCGCCGATGCGCTGGCCGGTTATACGTTGCAACAAGACCCGAATCTGCTTACCTTCACCCGCCTGCGCGACGGTCGGATAGCGGCTGGCGGACAGCGCGCCATCGGTTGGGCACGCTGCGCAACAATTGATCAAGGAGCTTCGAATGTTCACCCGTAAATGGCCCCGTCACCTGCTCTGTCTGAGCCTTGGCCTGCCATTGGCGGCCATGGCGTGCGGGCCTGATTTCCCCATGCGGCTGCTGGACAATCGAGGTCAAACCCTGGCTGAGTTGCCGGAAGGCAATTTCAGTTTCGAGGTGAGTCGCCTTGGCCATGCGATTGCCGGTCTCAAGCCTGTCACGGCAGCCACCCTTGCTCCTGGCGCAGCCTATGGTGAAACCTCCGCTCATGGCGAACAGCGGGATCAGGCCGAGCAGGCAGGTTTGACCCATGAACAGCAGGCGCAGGTGAAACAGTTGCGTGGGCTGGCCGATGCCCGTCAGGTTGAAGCACAGGGCGCGGACCTGCCCGCCGAACTCAGGTTCTATCTAGTGGGCGCGGTGGCCTTCAATGCCGGCGACCAAACGCTGGCCGCCGAATACTTCCGCAAGGTGCTGGCGCTGCCCGCAGATCAACGGACATTGCGCAGTACCTGGGCGGCTTACTCGCTGGGTCGGGCGTTGTTCGCCATGAGTTCACAGGCCAATGCGGCTCCCGACCTGCTGGATCAATCCCGCATAGCCTTCGAGCAAACACGCCAGCTGAGCATCGACGGCTTCAGCGACCCGCTGGAACTGGGCGTCGCCAGCCTCGGTGAAGAAGCCCGCGTGGCCCGGACGGCGGGTGACTGGAACCGCGCCATAGAACTCTATGCCACGCAAAACCTTCAGGGTTCGGCAGTGGGTTACACCTCGTTGAAGCTGTTGATGGCTGATCTGGCGTCGATGCCCGAGGATCAACTGGCCGGGTTGCTCAAGGGTAAGCCTGTGCAGCAACTGGTGACCGCCTCCTTGATCAGTCGGCTGGGCTGGTCATTCGGGGATCAACCGCCGAACGAGCAAAAACTGATCAAGCTCTTGCAAAACAGCACGCGCGGTAGCCTCGACAACGCGGACCGTCTGGCCGCCATGAATTATCAACAGGGCGATTTCACCAGCGCCAAAGTCTTTCTTGAGCACGCCGGCGAGGGCGGCCTGGCCTGGTGGCTGCGGGCCAAACTGGCGGTGCGCGATGGCGATAAAGTTGCGGCGGCTGCGGCGTATGCAAAGGCAGCCAAGGCCTTCCCGCAGAATGAATCGTGGGGCGATCGGAGAACGCCGGACTTCGATTTCGAAACACTTGAACCCAAATGCCGGGTTGAAGGCGAAAGCGCGATCCTGGCCCTGCAACGCGGGGATTATCTGCAGGCGTTCGACCAGTTGTACCGCAGCCAAGGCATCTATTGGTTCGACGCGGCCACTGTTGCCGAACGTGTACTGACGCTGGACGAACTCAAGCATTACGTCGACACCCAGGTACCGGCGCCGCCGCCACTGAGTCAGCAGGACCGGGACAACTACGTGCCCCTGCCGGTGGCGGCGAGCCTGCGCAATCTGCTTGGGCGGCGTTTGCTGCGCGAAGGACACTACGAGCAAGCGCCGGCTTATTTCGATAACGATGGCTTGCGCCACAAAGCCAGATTGTACGGCCAGCAACGTATGGCGGCCGATTCGGCGTGGTGGCCGACGCGACGTGCCGCGGCACTGTTCAACGCGGCCTGGACCGCGCGCGAGTGGGGGATGGATATCCTCGGCTACGAAATGGCGCCGGACTATGCCACGTTCGGTGGCAACTTCAGCCTTGAGAGTACTGCACTCAAGGTCGGGCCGCTGGTAGCCGAGGACGAATTGAAGCGTCAGCAAGCCAGCGCCGCCCGACCCGATCAGCGCTATCACTATCGTTTCGTGGCGACCGCACTGGCCAGCCGTGCTGCCGACAATTTGCCCCACACCAGCCAGGCGTTTGCCGCTGTCCTGTGTGAAGCGGCCGGCTGGAACAGCAGCCTTGAAGAACAAAGTGCGCTCTACCAGCGATATGTCAAAGAGGGGCCATTCGTGGAGTGGGCGGCGGATTTTGGGCATCAATGCCCGTATCCCGACTTTGAGAACGCCGACAAGCGCTATGTCACTCAGGTCACCGACGCTGCTCGCTCGACCCTGCGGCCGTACAAGACAGCTCTACAGTTGGGTGGCTTGCTGGTGGTCATGGCGGTGGCGCTGGTGCAGGTCAAGCGCCGCCGCCGCAAGGTGCGATAAGGTTCAAGCCTGTTGAACAAAGGTCAGCCGCACGGCGAAACCGATCAACAGGCTACCGAACAGCCATTGTTGCAGGCGCTGGGCACCGGGGCTGCGTTGCAGCCAACGCCCCAGTGCTGCGCCGGTCAGAGCGTAGGCGCTATCGAACAGTAAACCGACACCAACCAACACCAGGCCCAGGACCGCAAACTGCGCGAGTACCGGTCCATTGAATGGGTCGATGAACTGCGGCAGCAACACCGAGCAGAACAGTAGCGCCTTGGGGTTGAGCAGGTTGGTCAGTAAACCGCGGCGAATGGCTTCGCCCCAGCGTGGTTTTTCATCTGTCGCACCTGGGCCGTTCAGGCTTGGCAGCATCGTCGTTCGCAGACATTGAATGCCGATCCACAGCAGATAAGCAGCACCGACCAGACGCACCGCGTCAAAGGTCCAGGGAGCCGCCTTGAACAATGCCGCCAACCCCAACGCCGCCAACACCACATGACAACCGCGGGCGATACCCAGGCCGACCGCCGTGGCCAATGCCGCGCCTTTGCCCTGACGGGCTCCTGTTTGTAGCAGCAGGATCATGTCGGGGCCCGGTAGCAGATAGACCACTGCCAGCGCCATGAAAAACAGCCCGAGTCCCGCCATGTCGTACCCCTGTCCGTTGTCGATTCAGTAGGGCCAGTCTAGGGCCAGAGGTCAGGGCAGGTGCTTGCGTAGTTCGCTTCTAAAGCGGTCTGATTTGGCATAACCTGCCAACAAATCCAAATTCTTCTAGCAGGATCTGCCAAACGATGAAACTGGACGCCTACGACCGCAAGATACTCGCCGCTCTGCAACGGGATGCTCGCCTGAGTAATGTGCAATTAGCTGAAGAAATCGGTCTGTCTGCCTCGCCCTGCTTGCGACGGGTACGGATGCTGGAAGAAGCCGGAGTGATTCGGGGTTATCAGGCCAATCTGGATCGCGATGAAGTCGGGCTTGGATTGACCGTGTTTGTTGGAGTCAAAGTAGAGCGCCACAACGACGAGCAGGCAGAGTCTTTTCGTTTGGCCGTGACGGCGTTGCCCGAGGTGATTTCGGCGTTTCTGGTGTCAGGGGAATCGGATTTTCTGCTGCAAGTGGTGGTACCGGATTTACGCGCCTACGACCGGTTTCTCACTGGGTGTTTGTTGAAGCTGCCGGGTGTGAGTGATATCCGCAGCAACTTTGCGATTCATACGGTGAAGACACCGGGAGCTTTGCCGTTGGCGCATTTGCCACTTTAGACCGAGGCGACTTCTTCGCGAGCAGGCTCGCTCCCACATTGGAATGCATTCCATGTGGGAGCGAGCCTGCTCGCGAAAGCGAAGGACCAGCCACAAAAAATCTGAAGGCTTACATCTGCGTCGCCATCCCCTCCACATTCATCGCCGCCTGGCGCAAAGCTTCGGAACGGGTCGGGTGTGGATGGCACGTCAGGGCAATGTCTTCGGCGGACGCGCTGAACTCCATGGCCACGCAATATTCGCCAATCATTTCACTGACGCTTGGTCCCACGAGATGCACACCCAGAATTTCGTCGGTACGTTCATCGGCCAGTACTTTGGCGAAACCTTCGGTTTCGTGATTGATCTTCGCCCGGCTGTTGGCGGTAAACGGAAACTTGCCGACCTTGAAAGCACGGCCTTCGGCCTTCAGTTGTTCTTCGGTCTTGCCAACACTGGCCAGCTCCGGTCTGGTGTAGATCACGTTTGGGATCAGCTCGTAATTGACCTCGCCGGCCTTGCCGACAATCTGCTCGACGCAGGCCATGGCTTCATCTTCGGCCTTGTGCGCGAGCATCGGGCCAGAGGTTACGTCGCCAATCACCCAGACGCCTGCGGCTTCGGTGCGATGCCCTTTGTTGGCGAGCATGCCGCGTTTATCTGTGGCGAGGCCGACGTTCTCCAGCCCCAGACCTTGGGTATAGGGCCTGCGTCCGATCGCCACCAGCACGTAATCGGCTTCCAGCGACTCGACGGTGCCGCCCGCGGCGGGCTCGACGCTGAGCTGCACACCGGTTGCGGACGTTGTGGCGCTGGTCACTTTTGAACTCAATTTGAAACTGATGCCTTGCTTGCTCAATGAGCGTTGCAGGGTTTTGCCTGCTTCGCCGTCCACACCCGGGCAGATCCGATCAAGGAATTCCACCACGGTCACTTGCGCCCCCAAGCGCCGCCAGACCGAACCCAGCTCCAGCCCGATCACCCCGGCGCCGATCACCACCAGGTGTTTCGGCACCTCTGTCAGTGACAGTGCGCCGGTGGAATCGAGGATGCGTTGGTTATCGATGTCCACGCCGGGCAGGGGAGTGGGTTCGGAACCGGTGGCGATGATGATGTTTTTGCCACTCAGTTTGGTCTTGCCGCCGGCGTTATCCGTCACGGTGACTTTTCCGGGCCCGTCGATGTGGCCCCAACCCTTGATCCAGTCGACCTTGTTTTTGCGAAAAAGAAACTCGATGCCCTTGGTCAGCCCGGTCACGCTTTCATCTTTCTGTTTCATCATCTGGGCAAGGTTGAGCGTGGGTTTGACCTCGATCCCAAGGTTGGCGAATTCCGTTCCCATGGCTGCATCGTAAAGTTCAGAGGCGTGCAGCAATGCCTTGGACGGCATGCAACCGACGTTCAGGCAGGTGCCGCCGAGCGTGGCGCGTCCTTCTACGCACGCCGCTTTCAAACCCAGTTGGCCCGCACGGATCGCTGCGTTGTAACCACCGGGTCCACTGCCAAGTATCACGATGTCATAAGTGCTCATGGATGTACTCCTTGGATTGAAAGCGGATCGGGAGGGGTAAAAGTCTTGGAATAAAATTACGAACGTAATATGTGGCTTCCGATGCATTTCGGTCAAGCCTTCAGCCTAGCGACAGGTTGTTCATTTTTCGATGGGGATTTGACTACGATAATTTCACTGTATTTGTTATATCGTAACGAAAATGCCGCGTGGGCAAAGATAAACACTGGGGTGGTATGCAAGTCGATCTCGAAGAGGGTGATGAAAGCGCGCAGGTAGCCAGGCTGCCGCGCTTCCAACAGGCAGTTTTTCAAGGGCGACGGTTGCGCCAGTTCGCCATCGGCCTCGGCGCGCTCGCAGCAATGGGCCTGGTGCTCGGTTTTTTTGTCGGGTTGTTTGCGCCGCAATCCCTTTGGCCTGCTCTGTTGTTCAATCAGAGTGCCGCATTGCTGGTGTTGGTCGCTGGCTTGCAATCCGCCGGGTGGGTGACGCAATGGCGTTCGCGGGCGATGAATCCCTTGGCGCCGGTGGTCGACGCTTATGAAGCTGAAGTCCCGGTGGGCTGGTACGAACGGCTGCTGGAGCGAATCAGTCAGCGCTGGCTGAAGCTACTCAGGCAAATCGGTGCCCCGACGCTGTGGCTCGGTGGTTGGGCGCTGCTGGCGTTGTTGTGCGTCGAACAAGCATGGACCCTTGCTTTACCGCCTGTAGCTCTGGGCATGTCGGCCACAATCGGCGCGGCCCTGGCGTTATTGCTGGCCTTTGGTTTGCTGGTTCTGGAGCGTCAGCTTGCTCAGGAAAACAGCGCCCAATGGCCTGAAGCAGGAGCCTTGGCGCAGCTGACCCGCGTGGCAATCATCAGCCTGATAATCGCAGCGGTATGCCTGTTGTTCGGCAATGAAACTTCGGTCTGGCCGGTGCGTCTGGCAGTACTGATTGGCCTGCTGCCGGGGTTCGTCGCCTTCGAGTTACTACTACGTGCCCTGCTGTCATTGTTCAGCCCGCGTCGCGAACAACTTGAACCTGCATTGTTGGCGCGCAGTTTTATCGCGGACATGCTGCGCTGGCCGCCGCAGCCATTGCAGGCGTTGCAGCACGAATTGCACAGCCGTTTCGGCATCGACCTGCGGCAGATTTGGGCCTTCACTTACATGCGCCGGGCATTTCTGCCGGTGCTGGGTGTTGTGGCCATCGTCGGTTGGTCACTGACCGGTATTCACGAAATACCGCTGCAAGGGCGGGGGATCTACGAGCGTTTCGGCAAACCGGTGACGGTGTTGGGTCCTGGTCTGCATGCAGGGTTACCTTGGCCGTTGGGCCGGGTGCTACGTGTCGAAAATGGAGTGGTTCACGAATTGGCCACCAGTCTCGGCGAGAAGTCAGCCCCCCTGCAGGCAGACCCGGCCGAAGGCCCGGCGCCGATGACCGCCAACAGGTTGTGGGACGCCACCCATGTGAATGACAAATCCCAGGTGATTGCCAGCAGCCGTGCAGACAAGCAGAGCTTTCAGATCGTCAACATGGACGTGCGTTTTGTTTATCGCATTGGTTTGAGCGATCAGGCGGCGTTTGCGGCGACCTACAACAGCGCGGATGTGCCGACGCTGATCCGCAGCACCGCCAGCCGCATTCTGGTCCACGACTTCGCGTCACGAACCCTTGACGGTTTGCTCGGTGAGGATCGTACAGGGCTCGCCGAAGAGATTGGCCGGGCCGTGCAGGCCGACCTGCAGAAACTCGACAGCGGCGTGGAAATTCTCGCCACGGTGGTCGAAGCGATTCATCCACCGGCAGGGGCTGCCAACGCTTATCACGGGGTGCAAGCAGCACAGATCGGCGCGCGGGCTTTGATCGCCCGTGAGCGTGGAGCCGCCGCCGACGCCACCAACCAGGCGCAGTTGCTGGCGAGCATTGCCCGAGATCAGGCAATGGCGAATGCCCATGAAATCACCGCAGCGGCCAAGGCTGGCGACCTGAAATTTACCGCCGAACAAAAAGCTTATGCGAGCGCCGGCCAAGCCTTCGTGTTGGAGCAATACCTCAGTCAACTTTCCCAGGGCCTGGCCAATGCAAGGTTGCTGGTCCTCGATCATCGTCTGGGCGGCAGCAGCAATGCGCCGACCATCGATCTCCGTACGTTCACGGTGCCGGCTGACCCTGCGCCGTCGCGTAAAACTGCTCAGCCAGGAGCCGTCAATTGAGCCAGTCACATACCCACGATCACGCTGACCACAGTGGCCACAGTGGCCACGATCATGGCCATGGCGGACATCACCACGGCCATCACCATCACCATCACGGCGATCCGCAAGAAGGTGGCTCGTTCCCTTGGCGACGCATGGGCTGGGCGGCGTTGTTGGTGGCGTTTGCCGTGGCGGCCGCGAGCCTGGTGCAAGTGCGTTCGGGCGAAGCCACGGTCATCACGCGTTTTGGCAACCCATCGCGAGTGTTGTTGGAACCGGGCCTTGGCTGGCGCTGGCCGGCACCCTTCGAAGCAGCGATCCCGGTTGATCTGCGACTGCGCACCACGTCCAGTGGTTTGCAGGATGTGGGTACGCGGGACGGTTTGCGCATCATCGTTCAGGCTTATGTGGCCTGGCAGGTGCAGGGTGATCCGGACAACGTGCAGCGCTTCATGCGTGCAGTGCAAAACCAGCCGGACGAAGCGGCACGGCAGATCCGCACCTTCGTCGGCTCGGCCCTGGAAACCACGGCCAGTAGTTTCGATCTGGCCAATCTGGTGAACACCGATTCCAATCAGGTGCACCTCGTCGATTTCGAAGCGCAGCTGCGCAAGCAAATCGACCAGCAGTTGCTGAGCACGTATGGCGTGCGAGTGCTACAAGTCGGCATCGAGCGTCTGACCTTGCCGTCGGTCACGCTCACCGCGACGGTCGATCGCATGCGCGCCGAGCGTGAAACTATCGCCACAGAGCGCACCGCCATCGGCAAGCGCGAAGCGGCGCAAATTCGCTCCGCGGCGGAACGTGATGCACGAATACTCCAGGCCGATGCCAGGGTGAAAGCGGCTGACATTGAGGCGCAATCCCGGGTCGAAGCCGCGCAAATTTATGCTCGTGCCTACGCTAGCTCACCGCAGCTTTACAACTTGCTGCGCTCGCTCGACACCTTGGGCACAGTGATCACCCCGGGCACGAAACTGATACTGCGTACCGATGCCGCGCCTTTCCGGGTGTTGGTTGACGGTCCGCCAACGCTTGAAAATAAACCCGGATCGCAGCCATGAATTTGGTTCCACGTGGAACAAATGAGTTGAGCAGCCCGTGGATTCAGGCCGGGCGCTTGGCGTTTCTCGCCCTGTATGCAGTAACGGTGTTGGCCGCTTTGGCGTGGGCGTTGTCCAATGTGCGACAGATTGATCCGCAAAATCGCGCGGTGGTTTTGCACTTCGGCGCGCTGGATCGCATCCAGAATGCCGGTTTGCTTTTGGCCTGGCCGCGACCGTTTGAACAGGTGATTTTGCTGCCGGCGGCGGACCGGGTAATCGAGCGTCGGGTGGAAAATCTGTTGCGTACTGGCGCCGCATTGCAGGCCGATCGCGTGGCCAGCTTTGCGACGCCGATCAGTGATGCGCTGGCAGGTTCCGGTTATTTGCTGACGGGGGATGCCGGGGTGGTGCAACTGGATGTGCGGGTTTTCTACAAGGTCACTGAGCCGTATGCCTTTGTGCTTCAAGGCAAGCATGTGCTGCCGGCCCTGGATCGTTTGGTGACCCGTAGCGCCGTAGCACTCACTGCTGCTCGAGATCTGGACACTATTCTGGTCGCACGACCGGAGTTGATCGGCGTCGATAATCAGGCCGCAGAAAGACGTGAGCGTCTGCGAGGTGATTTGGTGCAAGGCATCAATCAACGCCTGGCGGAACTGGCCGCGACGGGCCAGGGACTGGGGATCGAAGTGGCGCGGGTCGATGTGCAATCCAGTCTGCCGGGTCCTGCAGTCAACGCCTTCAACGCCGTACTGACCGCCAGCCAACAAGCGGACAAAGCCGTGGCCAACGCGCGTACTGAAGCCGAGAAGCTGACCCAGACCGCCAATGAGCAAGCCGACCGCACGCTGCAAGTCGCCCACGCTCAGGCGAGTGAACGGCTGGCGCAAGCGTCGGCTGATACCGCCACGGTGATGAGTCTGGCCACGCAACAACAGGCCGCCGACCCGCAAATGTTGCTGCGAATCTACCGCGAGCGGATACCGAAAATTCTTGGCCAGGCCGGCTCAGTCACCACGGTTGATCCGAAAGACGATTCCCGCCTGATCATTCAGGGAGCTGCACAATGACCGCACAAACCGCCGCTGGACCGAGCATGTTGTCCTCGGCCGAACAACGCAGCGCTGCCCGTCAACTGACCCTGGCCATGCTCGCACTCGGCTTGCTCGCGCTGGGCCTCGCATGGCGCTGGTTGTCGCCGGAACAGACTGGGGTCAGCCAATTGCTGCTGGGTTTCGCATCTATGTTAGTTTCCGTGCCAGTGATGCGTTCGGCTTGGTACAGTCTGCGGTATCCGAGTCTGCACGGCATTACCGATCAATTGATCGCCCTGGCCATGCTCGGTGCGTGGGCGACAGGCGATTTGCTGACTGCTGCATTGCTGCCGATCATCATGATCTTCGGCCATGTACTGGAAGAGCGCAGCGTGATCGGTTCGCAGGAAGCGATTCATGCCCTCGGCAAACTGACCCGCAGCCACGCGCGTAAGGTTCAGGCTGACGGCTCCATCGTCGAGGTCGACAACGGTACGCTCAGGGCTGGCGATCGGGTGGAAGTCCGTGCCGGTGATCGGGTACCGGCGGATGGCCGGGTGTTGTCAGGCCAGGCCAGTCTGGACACCGCGTCCATAACCGGCGAGTCCGTGCCGATGGAAGCGGGCGTCGGCATGGCGGTATTCGGTGGAGCGATTAATCTCGATGGCCTGCTGCGTATAGAAGTGACTCGAACCGGCGACGAATCGACCCTCGGCAAAGTGATCGCGCTGATGCAAAACGCCGAGCGTTCCAAGCCGCCGATCACCCGGTTGCTGGAGCGTTATGCCGGGAGTTACCTGGTGCTGGTGTTACTACTGGCCGCAGTAACCTGGTTCATCACCAACGATGCCCAAGTGATGCTCGCGGTGTTGGTGGCTGCCTGTCCTTGTGCGTTGGTGTTGTCGGCACCCGCTACGGCGATTGCCGGGGTAGCGGTAGCCGCTCGGCACGGCATTCTGATTCGCAGCTCGGCGTTTCTCGAAGAGCTGGCAGACCTCACATCGTTGGTAGTCGACAAGACCGGAACCCTGACCTTCGGGACCTTGCGCCTGCAATCCATTGAGAGCCCATTGGAGGATCGCAACCAGGTCTTGAAACTCGCCGCCAGCCTCGGTTCCGCGAGCAGTCACCCGGTCAGTCGGGCGCTGGCCGGGCTGGTCACACAAGAGCATTTTCTGTTGTTGTCGGACATTCACGAGCGTCAGGGATTGGGCGTGGTGGCCATGACGGAGCAGGGCGAGGCCGCGCTTGGGCGGCCAGAGTTGTTCGCCCAATTGGGTATACCTACCTCATACATTCCCGACCACGACGGCCCCATTGCCGGGCTGGCGCTCAACGGTGAGTTTCTCGCTTGGCTGTTGTTGGCCGACAGCGTTAAACCGGAAGCGAAGTTTGCCTTGAGCGAGCTGAAGGATCTTGGATTGGGCCGGCAGCTTTTGCTCACCGGCGACCGGTACAGCGTCGCTCACACACTCGCTCGGGATGTCGGCATCAGTGAGGTCGAAGCGCAGGCTTTGCCCGAGGACAAATTGAATCGGGTGTTGAAAGAAATCGGTAACGGTTTTCGTCCTATGGTGGTGGGCGACGGCATCAACGATTCCCTGGCGCTCAAGGCTGGAGTTGTCGGAGTGGCGATGGGCGCAGGCGGGTCAGACATCGCGCTGGCTTCAGCGGATATCGTGCTGATTGGTAGCGACCTGCGTCGCCTCGGCACCTGCGTGCGCTTGAGTCGACAGTGTCGACAGACCTTGCAGGTCAACGTGATTATCGGTTTGGGCTGGACCTTGGCGATCGTTGCATTCGCGGCGTTTGGCTGGCTCGGGGCAGCAGGCGCGATGATCGCGGCGTTGCTGCACAACCTCAGTACGTTGTTGGTGTTGGGTAATGCTGGGCGTTTACTGCGCTTTCAGGAGCCGCTGCTCAAGCTCAAGGAAGAGTTTTGAGGAGGCTTTGGAAACAGAACTGTGGGCCGGATTTGCAGTCATCTAGGGGAGAGCGATCATTTCTGTGAATTCGGAACATTCTTCGACTCATAGAGGAGCGCTCTCAATTCGATAGCCAGCTATTTTTCAAGGATGGTCTAACCTCACAGCAGACGTCTGAAACAAGGGGGATTTTCCATGCTCGCGCAACTTCCACCGGCCTTACAGAATCTGCATTTACCGCTACGCCTGCGACTCTGGGACGGCCATGAATTCAATCTGGGGCCGACGCCCAGTGTCACAATTGTGGTCAAGGACCCACAAATGGTCACCCAGTTCACCCATCCTAGCCTGGACGCGCTAGGGGCAGCGTTTGTCGAGGGCAAACTGGAACTGGAAGGTTCCATCAGCGATGTGATCCGCATCTGCGATGAGTGGAGTCAGGCATTGCTCGGTGATCTCGACAGTCAGCCTGTGCGCACCGCCCACGACAAGGAAACAGACGCCAAGGCGATTTCCTACCACTACGACCTGTCCAATGCGTTTTATCAACTGTGGCTCGACAGCGACATGGCCTATTCCTGCGCGTATTTCGAGACCGGTAGCGAAACCCTTGAGCAGGCCCAGCAAGCAAAATTCCGCCACCTGTGCCGCAAGTTGCGCCTGCAACCTGGCGAATATCTGCTGGACGTCGGCTGCGGTTGGGGCGGGCTGGCGCGCTATGCGGCCCGTGAGTTTGGCGCGAAGGTGTTCGGCATTACCCTCAGCAAGGAACAGCTGGCCCTGGCCCAGGAACGCGTAAAAGAGGAAGGGTTGGAGGATTTGGTCGAGCTGCAGTTACTCGACTACCGCGACCTGCCTCAGGACGGGCGCTTCGACAAAGTGGTCAGCGTCGGGATGTTCGAACACGTCGGGCACGCAAACCTCGCCGAGTATTGCAAAACCTTGTTCGGCGCGGTGAAAGAGGGTGGGTTGGTCATGAACCACGGGATCACCGCCAAGCACACGGATGGCCGCCCGGTGGGACGCGGTGTCGGGCAGTTCATCGAGAAATATGTGTTCCCTAACGGCGAACTGCCGCACCTGTCGATGATCTCTGCCGAGATCAGTGAAGCAGGGCTGGAGATCGTCGACGTCGAGAGCCTGCGCCTGCATTACGCACGGACCCTGGATCACTGGAGCGAACATCTGGAAGACAACCTTGAGGCCGCCTCGAAGCTGGTGCCGGATCAAGCCCTGCGTATCTGGCGCCTGTACCTGGCCGGTTGTGCCTACGCGTTCGCCCGTGGCTGGATCAACCTGCACCAGATTCTTGCGGTGAAGGCCCACGCCGATGGCAGCCATGAGCTGCCCTGGACGCGAGACGATATCTACAATCCCTAGAGGATGGGCGAAATAAGCCGGGCGACCCGCATGCCGACCTGCTGCAAGCGACGGGTCTCCCGGCCTTCTTCCTTGGCAATTTCGTGAGCCTGGTCGAAGTCGTCGTTGAGCATCTGCTCCACTTGGGCAGCAAACGCCCTGTCGACCGTCAGTAACATCACTTCGAAATTCAACCGAAACGAACGGTTGTCCATGTTGGCGCTGCCAATGGCGCTGATTTCACTGTCGATCAACACCACTTTCTGATGCAGGAACCCGGGTTCATAGCGGAACACCCGCACACCGGCGCGCACGGCTTCAAAGGCATAGAGGCTGGACGCGGCGTAGACGATTCGATGGTCGGGCCGCGACGGCAGCAGAATCCGCACATCCACCCCGCGCAAGACCGCCAGACGCAAGGCAGCGAGTACCGCTTCGTCGGGGATGAAATATGGAGTTGTGATCCACACCCGTTCGGTCGACGCGTGAATCGCTTCGACGAAGAACAGTGAACAGGTTTCGTAGGCGTCCGCCGGGCCGCTGGCGAGCATCTGGCAAAGCACTCCGCCGTCCGGATAAACCTCCGGAAGTATCAGCGGCGGTAATGCGCGGGCTGCCCAGAACCAATCTTCGGCGAAGGACTCTTGCATGCAGGCCACCACCGGTCCCCGTACTTGCACATGGGTATCGCGCCACGGTGCCAGGGGTGGTTTCTCGCCCATGTATTCATCGCCAACGTTGTGGCCACCAACGAAGCCAAGGATACCGTCGACGACCACGATTTTGCGGTGGTTGCGAAAGTTGACCTGGAAGCGATTGAGCCAGCCGCTGCGGGTGGCGAAGGCTTTGACCTCGACACCGCCATCGCGCAACGACTGGACGTAACTGTGGGGCAGGGAGTGGCTGCCGATTCGGTCGTAGAGCAGGTAGATCGCCACGCCTTCGCTGGACTTTTGCAACAGCAGGTCACGCAGGCGTCGGCCGAGGCGGTCATCGTGGATGATGAAAAACTGGACCAGTACGGCTTCCCTGGCCTGACTGATGGCGTGGAAAATCGCCTCGAAGGTCGCCTGTCCATTCACCAGCAAGTGCACTTCATTGTTTGCCAGGCAGGGCATGCGCCCCAGTTTCGGCATCGCCCTTAACGACGCGTAAGCGCTCGAAGCGCGCGCGGTGAGGGCTTCCTCCACCCATGGCCGCCAGTTGAGCTCAGAGACAGCCTTGCGCATCTCCTCGTTGGCTTGGCGCCGTGCCTTGATGTAACCGTCGAAGGAACTGCTCCCAAAGACCAGATAGGGGATGAGTGTCAGGTAAGGCATGAACAACAATGACAAGGCCCAGGCAATCGAGCCTTGGGCGGTGCGGACGGTCAACACGGCGTGGATTGCCGCAATCAAGCCCAAGAAGTGCAGCAGTGCGATGACATAGCCAAAAACATGCGGTCCAAAATAATCCATGGGGGCAGCCTTGCTCCTGAAGATTCAATGCTTAACAGACCATGTTCCGTGCAGAATGTCGCTATTTAATTGGCCCATGAACCGAAGCCCGCCGGCGACGTCTAACGGCCACTACTAATCAGGAGTTACTCGATGAACGTTCGTCTGCTGGGTTTGGCCATGGCATTTGGTTTGGTACTTCCTGTGGTTGCTCAGGCGCAGATGCTTCAGCCAGGTTTGTGGGAATTGACCTCGAGCAACATGAAAGTCGATGACCAGAACCTGCCGGATCTGCAACTGATCCTTGGTCAAATTCAAAGTCAGATGACCCCTGAACAGCGCGCGCAGCTGGAAAAACAGGGCATCACCATGGGTGGCAAAGGGATTCGGGCGTGCCTGACGCCAGAGCAGGTCAAGAGCGACAACATTCCGCTGACCGACCCACAATCGGGCTGCAAACAGGAAGTCACCGAGCGGACCGGCAACCAGTGGAAATTCCGCTTCAGCTGCCCGAAAGCGCAGGGTGCGGGTGTTGCGACGTTCCTCAGCGATCGCGAGTTCACCACCAAGGTCAATGGCACGTTCAACGCCACCGGCATTCAGCAGAAGGGTAGCCTCGATACCCGTGCGGTCTGGTTGGGACAGGATTGCGGAACCGTGAAGCCAAGAGCGTAAAAGTCTCGCAAGCAAGCCTCAATCTGTAGGAGCGAGGCTTGCCCGCGAAGACGTTCGTTCAGGCGCCTGAAACTCCCGGCTGACCCAACCACTCACACACCGCCTCAACCTTCATCCTGCCAAAATCCTCCCCGTTGCGATTGCGCACGCTGACATACCCACCAGCTCTTTCCTGTTCGCCGACCACCACCAAGTACGGCACCGTCTGACTGTGATGTCGAATCTTGTGGCGAACTTTTTCATTACGCAGATCCGCCAGGGCGCGCACGCCACTGCGGCGCAGGCGTTCGGTGACCGCGTGGGCATAGCTCGTCTGACGGTCATCCATGCTGACCACCACCACATGGGCTGGCAGGCGCCAATGCTGCAACTCCTGGTGACTGGACCAACAGGTGCCATAGATACGTTGCTGCAAGGTCCCGTTGACGTGATCGAGGGCAAAGGCCTGCAAGACCCTGGTGGTGGGGACATGCGGGCCGCTCGTCAAATACTCGGTGTCCCCGAGGCGGTACAGCGAAAGATCGGCGGCAGATGGGGAGTGACTCCGACTGCGGCGTATCGAATGGTTGGTCGCCGCCAATGATTGCATGCGCGCTTCGATCAGCGGCAGATCAGCGGTCAGCATTGGGCGCTCGACAGTGAACTCGCAAAAGAACCCGTCACCCAGCGCCGAGCCGGTTCGCAATTGAGCATGGGAATGCAATTGCTTGACCGCCATCGCCAGCATCAGCGAACAGGAGCGCCGGAGAATCTCCAGGCCGTCGGGTTCCTGCGGCGTAACGATGCTGACCCTGGCATTGGCCCGAATCACGAACTCACAGTCGACCAACAGGCCGTCCACCCGACCCGCTACCGCAGCGTTGGCCAGCCCGGGGCCAATACTCGCGGCAACCTCATGTACGGACAGCGGTTGATCGTATTCACGCAATGAACCATCGGGCAGAGTGATCTGGATCATGATTGTTGTTCTCGAATGCTTCGATCACATGCGTCAGCGGATTAACCTTAGATCCAAAACCCGGCCGCTGTCATGTAGACGTTTGTCGTGCCCACTCAACACTCTGTATGCAAAGCCCTGTAGCCGCGCACAAGACTGATTGTTGGTACGCGCCACATCTTAGGTAAATATCCCAGCGCAAAGCCTGCAAACGGCTTATGCGGCCTCCCAGTTCCAGCGACTCTCGGCAACGGCGTCGTGGGCATGCAGGCTTTCAGCGTGGATAACGCGTACCTGAAAGCCGCTGATGCCGGGTGAGCGTTTCAGGGCCAGGTTCAAGCGTCGAGCGGCGTCTTCGCAGAACATCAGGTTCTGTCCATTGGCCAAGGCGAACGCCTGTTCATCAGCGCGCTTGACGGCGGTTTGTACGGCTGTGCCGAGCGCTGCTTCAGCGTCGTTGATGACTGCGATCAGTGGCAGCTCATCCAGACACTCGTGCAAACGCAGACTCAACTGCGCCGTGCTGCGTTGACTGTGGGGCGTCGCGACGATGCCTTCAGGGGAACCGAGCCAAGCCAGTACTTCGGTGTGATGCAAAGCCCGGTTGGCAAAATCATCGACGAATTGCTGTTGAATCAGTTGTCGGGAAAGCGCTGCTGAACAAGGACAGGTTGAGGAATAAGGCAACGCGATTTTAAGTTCCACGTGGAACATCGCGTTTTTCAAACGTGCTTCGATGCTGACGGGATAGCTTTTCCAGCCAGCCAATGGACTGATCAGCGCCGGTCTTTTCAACAGAATATCGGTGTGAATGTTCAGGTAAGCGCCGTTTGATAGCCCTTCGTGACTGTCCAGGAAACTGTGCAAAACCCGTCGCAGCAGACCGGGCGAGAGCGTTTCGTGCTCAAGCGTTTCCAACGCCAGGTACAGGCGCGACATATGAATACCGCGCGCCTCGCCGTTATCGAGGCTCACACCGGCATCGGCCGTTGCCGGCAATAATTTGCCGTCGAGCAAAACAGGAAGAGCAATGCCACACATGCCCACCCACTCCAGTGGCAGGGATTGGCGTGAGGCCTGCGCGGCGATATCCGGCAGAGTCAGCGCGTTCATAAGCAGGTCCATCGTGGAAGTCGAATTGCAATGTTATATGATAACATAGAAGCAAGCCCGATAATTTCCCTGGCCACCTTGTGAGGACCATCTGATGCCCAATCGCCTTCCCGTGACAGTCCTGTCCGGCTTTCTTGGAGCCGGAAAAAGTACACTTCTTAATTACATACTACGTAATAGAAACGGTCTGCGCGTTGCTGTAATCGTTAACGACATGAGTGAAATCAACATAGACGGCAGCGAGGTCCAGCGCGATGTCAGTCTCAATCGTGCTGAAGAAAAACTCGTGGAAATGAGCAACGGCTGCATCTGCTGCACGTTGCGTGAAGACTTGTTGGAGGAAGTCGGCTCGCTCGCCCGGGAGGGTCGTTTTGATTACCTGTTGATCGAATCAACCGGCATTTCAGAACCGCTGCCAGTGGCGGAGACATTTACTTTTCGCGACGACAACGGCCAGAGCCTTTCCGACATCGCCCGGCTCGACACCATGGTCACTGTAGTCGATGGCATGAATTTCCTGCTCGACTTCCAGGCTGCCGAAAGCCTGGCTTCCCGTGGCGAAACGCTGGGCGAGGGGGATGAGCGCGCGATCACCGATCTGTTGATCGAGCAGATCGAGTTCGCCGACGTCATCCTGATCAGCAAGATCGACTTGATCAGCAGTCGCGAACGCGAGGAGCTGACAGCAATCCTCGAACGACTCAACGCCCAGGCGCAAATCATCCCGATGGTCATGGGCGAAGTGCCGCTGGAGAAGATCCTGGATACCGGTCGCTTCAATTTTGAGAAAGCGGCGCAGGCGCCGGGCTGGTTACAGGAACTGCGCGGCGAACACGTACCGGAAACCGACGAATACGGCATCGCGTCCTACGCCTATCGCGCACGTCGTCCCTTCCATCCGCAGCGCTTCTTCAACTTCATCAACGGTCCATGGCTCAATGGCAAGCTGCTGCGCTCCAAGGGCTTCTTCTGGTTGGCGAACAAACACACAGACGCCGGCAGCTGGTCCCAGGCCGGTGGGATGATGCGTTATGGTTTTGCCGGGCGCTGGTGGCGGTTCGTGCCGAAGGATCAGTGGCCTCAGGACCAGGAAAGCACTGCCGCAATCCTGCAGAACTGGGACGCTGCTAGCGGGGATTGTCGGCAGGAACTGGTGTTCATTGGCCAGAACATCGATTTCGCGCAGCTTGCCGCCGAGCTCGCCGATTGCCTGTTGAGCGATGAGGAGATGGCGCTGGGCGCAGAGAGCTGGTGCTTGTTGTCTGATCCGTTCGGCCCTTGGTATGAAGACGCCGCTTGACTCTCAAGGCTTGAGCCAGGTCCCCTGGCTCTGGGCTTCGCAAAACGGCTTCAAATACGCCGCATCCGTGACAACGCCGTAATAGTGAATATCCTGCCGGTAAGGCATATTGGCGACTTGGGCGTTGCTGCACACGTCGAACGCTCCACCAGGGCATTGGTCGACGTACTGTACCTCGACTTTCTGCCCTGCAAGGCTTGGCTGGCAGAAGCCGTCGGCGAAGAGTTTTTGCGGAATGTTGCGGTTCTGCTGGCAGACTTTCACGTCAAGCCGTTCCGCCTGACTGTGGACCACGCATGCCTGGGCCAGCGCCTCGCCGATATTGAGCGCCAGCAGCAACGACACTCCTATCCACCGCATCCTTACCTCCTCAGACACCTTCGATCATGTTGCAGAACATACCCACCCATGTCATCGCCGGGCCATTGGGGGCCGGCAAGACCAGCCTGATCAGGCACCTGCTGGCGCAACGTCCCGCGGGTGAGCGCTGGGCGGTGCTGATCAATGAATTCGGTCAGATCGGTATCGATGCCGCGTTGCTGACCCGTGATGCCGATGGTATCGCACTGGGTGAAGTGGCCGGGGGCTGTTTGTGTTGCGTCAACGGTGCGCCGTTTCAGATCGGTCTCGGCCGTTTGCTGCGTAAGGCGCGTCCGGATCGACTGTTCATCGAGCCGTCCGGGCTGGGGCATCCGGCGCAGTTGCTCAGGCAGTTGCGGGAAGCACCGTGGCAAGGTGTCCTGAGCGTCCAGCCTTGCGTTCTGGTACTGGACGCCCAGGCGCTTGCCGCTGGCAAGCCGCTACCGCCAGCGCAACAGGAGGCACTGGAGAGTGCTGGTCTGTTGCTGATGAACAAGTCGGAACACCTCGATGAAATCGCTCGCCAGCGTCTCACCGCTCAGTTGCCGGTGCGCCCGCTGTACTGGGCGCACCACGCGGCGATGCCATTGAGCCTATTGCCTGGCCTGGACGCTCAGGCTGTGGCGGGTGTGGATAACTTCGTGGCGCCCAAGGGGCTGGCGCAGTTGCCGGCGATCTGGACTGATCCGGCGCTGCCGATTTGCTTGAGCCAGGAACAGGAGGGCGGCTGGAGCATTGGCTGGCGCTGGCACCCCAGCCAGACCTTTGACTCTGACAGAATCGCTCGGTGGCTCGCAGGCCTTGAATGGCGGCGGGCCAAGCTGGTTATCCACAGCGTCGAGGGTTGGGTGTCGGTCAATGCGCTGGATAACGCGAGGCTGGAATGGAGAAGTAGCGAATGGCGGCAAGATTCGCGGATTGAACTTATTTTTAGTGAGTCGCAGGATGTCGAGGTGCTGAAAAAAGGCCTGGACGGCTGTCGGCTGGGGTGACGATCAAGCTCAAGGCCGCCACTTGGTATGTTCCTGTCGCCACTGGCTCAACTCGATCACCTCGGCACGCGGCTTGACCACGTCGACCACCGTGGGAGTGTCGTCGAATGGCATCGGATAAGGCGCCAGTTCGATCTGTGCGCTGTGTGGGCCGAATTGTGTGATGGTACCGTTGTGGCGGGTTTCGCCGGTCACGGTGAATTCGAAGTTATACACACGGGCCAATCGTCGCCGACCATTGGCATCCTTGATGAAAGCGATTTTTTTCAATGCTACGTTGCCATCCAGCAACTCGATCCCGAGCTTGGCGCAATGCTGCTTGACCCGCTCCAGTGCGTGTTCGCGCAAGCCGTGGTTGTGCCATAGCCAGGCACCCGCGGTGGCGAAAAGCATCAGCACTAGAATATTTTCAAGGGTCAGCATCAACAGGGCGCTCCAACAAGATAGTGTCAGCTTAACTGTGTCGCCGGTCTGTCGTACAGGCTGCGTTTAGTCGCATACTGCGCGGCTTGAATTTCAATCGTTTTACGGATAACTCACCGCATGAAACGTACGCCCCATCTGCTCGCTATCCAGTCCCACGTGGTGTTCGGTCACGCAGGCAACAGTGCCGCGGTTTTCCCGATGCAGCGGGTCGGGGTGAATGTCTGGCCGCTCAATACCGTGCAGTTCTCCAATCACACCCAATACGGCCAGTGGGCTGGGGACGTACTGGCACCGCATCAGATTCCCGATCTGGTCGAAGGTATCGCGGCCATTGGCGAGCTGGGCAATTGCGATGCGGTGCTGTCCGGTTACCTCGGCAGTGCAGCCCAGGGCAGGGCGATACTGACGGGTGTGGCGCAAATCAAATCGATCAATCCCAAGGCGCTGTACCTGTGTGACCCGGTGATGGGTCATCCGGAGAAGGGTTGCAGCGTGCCGGCGGAAGTCAGCGATTTCCTGCTGGAGGAGGCCGCCAGCGTGGCCGACTTCATGTGCCCCAATCAACTGGAACTCGACAGTTTCTCCGGGCGCAAGCCGCAGTCACTGTTCGATTGCCTGGCGATGGCGCGTGCGCTGCTGGCACGTGGGCCGAAGGCGGTGCTGGTCAAGCATCTGGATTACCCCGGCAAAAAATCGGATGTCTTTGAGATGTTACTGGTGACGGCCGAAGGCAGCTGGCAGTTGCAGCGTCCGCTGCTGGCGTTTCCGCGTCAGCCGGTGGGTGTTGGCGACCTGACGTCCGGGTTGTTTCTGGCTCGCGTTCTGCTGGGCGACAGCCTGGTGGCGGCTTTCGAATTCGCCGCGTCGGCGGTGCATGAGGTGTTGCTGGAAACCCAGGCCTGCGCCAGTTACGAGTTGGAACTGGTAAAGGCGCAGGACCGGATTGCCCATCCGCGGGTGCGGTTCGAGGCAACCCCGATCAGTTTGTAACCGGGTTGCGGCAAAAGGATCGCAGCCTGCCGAAGCCTGCGATCCCTTGCTTTAAGCGTCGCCCTTGATTTCCTGATAACGCTTTTCCAGCTCCTGGCGAATCTGACGACGTTGCTGGGCCTGGATATAACGGCGCTTGTCTTCACTGTTTTCAGGTTGCAGCGGCGGCACCGGGGCTGGCTTGCGCTGGTCATCCACGGCGACCATGGTGAAGAAGCAGCTGTTGGTATGGCGTACCGAGCGCTCACGGATATTCTCGGTCACCACCTTGATGCCCACCTCCATGGAAGTGTTGCCGGTGTAATTGACCGACGCAAGGAAGGTTACCAGTTCACCGACATGGATCGGCTCTCGGAAAATCACCTGGTCCACCGACAGGGTCACCACGTAGCGGCCGGCATAGCGGCTGGCGCAGGCGTAGGCCACTTCGTCGAGGTACTTGAGCAGGGTGCCGCCATGAACATTGCCAGAGAAATTGGCCATGTCGGGGGTCATCAATACTGTCATCGACAGTTGGGCGTTTCCGGGTTCCATAGCGTTCTCACGGGTCAAGGCAAGGTTTGAGGGACGCACCTCTGCGGGCGCTTCAGCGGTTTTTTTCAAACCAACAGATATCGGGACGCCGCGCGGGCAGCCGCCGTCACGCCCAATCGATCTGTTTCCATATATTGCACCGCCTTTGCGCCGGAAGTCGCGGTGTTACCCTGCAAAAGCCCTGGTCCAGGGAAAAGTCCTACACGCAAAGCAGATTTTTAGACTGCTCGATCGGGCGCTTCCCGCGTCCGGTGATTAAGCCATTGCACCCAAGGAGCCCCACGCCATGCACGCCATCAGTTTTATTCAGGACCTGGCAGTGATCATGTTGGTCGCAGGCGTGGTGACCGTACTTTTCCATCGGTTCAAGCAACCGGTGGTGCTGGGCTACATTGTGGCCGGCTTCATTATTGGCCCGCACACTCCGCCGTTCGGCCTGATCCACGATGAAGAAACCATCAAGACCCTGGCAGAGCTGGGGGTGATTTTCCTGATGTTCTGCCTGGGCCTGGAGTTCAGCCTGCGCAAGCTGTTCAAGGTCGGTGCCACGGCGTTTATCGCGGCGTTCCTGGAAATCGTCCTGATGATCTGGATCGGCTACGAAATCGGCCGCTGGTTCGATTGGAACACCATGGACTCGCTATTCCTCGGGGCGATCCTGGCCATTTCCTCGACCACGATCATCGTCAAGGCGCTCAATGACCTGAAGATGAAAAACCAGCGCTTTGCGCAGTTGATATTCGGCGTACTGATCGTCGAAGACATCCTGGGTATCGGCATCATAGCCTTGCTGTCGAGTATCGCGGTCAGCGGCACGGTCAGTTCGGGTGAGGTGTTCTCCACCGTCGGCAAGCTTTCGCTGTTCATGATCGTCGCGCTGGTCATTGGCATCTTGCTGGTGCCGCGGTTGCTGGCCTACGTGGCTAAATTCGAAAGCAACGAAATGCTGCTGATCACCGTGTTGGGCCTGTGCTTTGGCTTCTGCCTGCTGGTGGTCAAACTTGAATACAGCATGGTGCTCGGTGCGTTCCTGATTGGCGCGATCATGGCGGAGTCGCGGCAGTTGCTGAAAATCGAGCGGCTGATCGAACCGGTTCGCGACCTGTTCAGTGCGATTTTCTTCGTCGCCATTGGCCTGATGCTCGATCCGATGATTCTGCTGCAATACGCCTGGCCAATTGCGGTGATCACCGTGGCGGTGGTGCTCGGCAAGATCCTGTCCTGCGGCCTTGGCGCCTTTATCGCAGGCAACGACGGACGTACTTCACTGCGCGTCGGGATGGGGCTGTCGCAGATTGGCGAATTCTCTTTCATCATTGCCTCGCTGGGCATGACCCTTCAGGTCACGAGTAACTTCCTTTACCCGGTGGCCGTGGCGGTTTCGGTGCTTACTACGTTGATGACGCCCTATCTGATCCGGGCAGCAGACCCGCTATCGATCAAACTGGCTGCCGTAATGCCGCAGCGACTGGGTCGAGTGTTGGGGATGTATGGCGAATGGCTGCGTAGCATCCAGCCGCAAGGCGAGGGCGCATTGCTGGCATCGATGATTCGACGGATCTTGCTGCAGGTGGGGGTCAATCTGGCGTTGGTGATCGCGATCTTCTTTTCCGGGGCTTACTTCGCCGAAGGAATGTCCACTTATCTGCAAGGCTGGGTCAGCGACTCGAGCTGGCAGAAAGCGTTGATCTGGGGTGGGGCGCTGCTGCTGTCATTGCCATTCCTGATTGCCGCGTATCGCAAGCTCAAGGCATTGTCGATGTTGCTGGCGGAAATGGGCGTCAAACCGGAGATGGCGGGCCGTCACACGCAGCGAGTGCGCCGGGTGATCTCCGAAGTGATCCCGATCCTCTCGCTGCTGGTGATTTTCCTGCTGTTGGCAGCCTTGTCGGCCAGTATTCTGCCGACCAACAAGTTGCTGGTGCTGATCGCCGTGGTCGCGGCCGCCGTAGCGGCGCTGCTCTGGCGCTGGTTCATCCGTGTGCACACACGGATGCAGGTGGCCTTGCTCGATACCCTGGAAAACCACAAGGATTCGCCGGGGCATTAAGCATGTGGGGCGTCGGCAGGCTCAGCTTTCCAGCCAGACGTCCCGCGCCCAGTGCCATACCGATTCCCAGGTTTCTTCGGCGATCAACTCTTCTTCGGCTTGCCAAAGCACCACGGTGCCGTCTTCTTCGACGCAGTAGTAGTCGTCGCCGTCCTGGCAGATCGGGATCAGGCTGCGATCGACGCCTGCATCCCAGGCGTTGGCGGCAACATCCGGCAGGTAGGTGTGGGATTGCGGGTCAGTGACGGTGACCGGCTCCAGGCTGCCATAGACCACGTCGCTGACGGTCAGCAGGAATTCTCTGAAGACGAACGGAATGTCGATGAACAGTTGTTCTTCGATTTCGACCAGCAGATCTTCGTCGGGCAACTCCAAGGGGACCGGTACCGGCTCGTTGGCTTCACGCAGTTGTTCGATGATTTCTTCCACGTCCGGGATCCTCTTGCTTGTATGGCGCGGTTTATATGGGGCGGTTTATACAGTAGCTCGCTATAGATGCAACCGCGAAATAGAAAACCCCAGCCGAGGCTGGGGTTTTTATTACATCAAGTGAAGCGCGGAGGGGAATCAGCCGTTCTGGCGGATACCGGCCACCAGCCAAGGCTGGTTTTCGCCCTGTGCACGTTCCATGTTCCAGCTTTCGCTGAACACTTCGCCCTGGTCGAAACGCGAGGTTTTCGACACGCCACTGAAAGTCAGGGTGGCGATGGTCTTGTCGGCGCGATCATCCACACCGTCCAGTTGCACAACGAGGTTATCGATGTAGGTGGCCTGGAAGCCGTCGCCCAGATCGGCACGTTCGCGCTTGAGGAACTCCAGCATCTGCGGGGTAACAAACTCGGAGATCTTGTCCATTTCGTTGGCGTCCCAATGCTGCTGCAGGGACTGGAAGTGATTGCGCGCAGCTTCGATGAAGCTATTTTCGTTGAACCAGGCCGGAGCATTGATTACCGGACGAGCGGTAACAGGTGCAGCCGAACCGCCGAAGATCGAACCGCCAGCAGGCTTGGGTTCGAAGGCTTCACGTTGCATCGGCGCGTGGCCGGCCGGAGCATACTGCGCTTGCTGCTTGCGACGACGAGCGGCGATGAAGCGGAAGACCAGGAACGCGATGACCGCCATGATCAGGATGTCGAAGATCTGCATGCCCTGGAAACCGTCGCCCATGAACATGGACGCCAGCAGGCCACCGGCGGCGATGCCGGCCAGAGGGCCGAGCCAGCGCGAAGCGCCACCGGCCTTGGCTGCGGCGCCAGCGGCACCGGCTGCACCAGCGGTCGCCGCAGCGCCGCCCATGCCTGGAGAAGAAGGAGCCATCTGGCTGGTCTGGTGTGTCGGCGCAGCGCCTGCGCTTTTGCCACCACCAAAGCGCTTGGCGGCATTGGCGTCGAGGCTCATCGTCAGGCCGATGCACAACGCCATGGCGATGCTAAGAAAACGTTTCATAAAGGGAATTCCCATTTGTGGAAGGCACGCGCGCCATGTTGCACAGCTGAAGTGTTACTGGCTAGCGGCAGAGTGTTTCGGGCTTTTGCCTGACAGGTTGCATTCAGCTTCAATCAGCGCAATAGGGCCTGTTACCTTTGGTCTGTAGGATAAGGGGATAAGTTCTGTAGGAAAGATATCTGAGCCCATGACTTTATCCTTTAAGTCTGATCAGACTGTGGGGGAGCCAGCCTGCTCCGGGCGGCGTTTCGACGAAAAACGATGATGCGGTGTTTCAGAAACACCGCGTCGTTCCCAATCGCGAGCAAGCTCGCTCCCACAGAAAAGCACCATTGAAACTTTAGATCGCTTCCAGCTTCGCGTACCCCAGCATCAGCCACTTGCTGCCTTCGCTGAAGTTAACCTGCACCCGAGCCGCCGCCCCGGCGCCTTCGAAGTTGAGGATCACGCCGTCACCGAAGATCGAGTGGCGCACAGTCTGGCCCAGGCTGAAGCCGGTCTGCGGAATCTCGCTACCGCTGAACAGGTTGCTGCCACTCATCGACTGGTTGCCGCCGAACGGACGGCTGACGCTGTTGGAAAGCCGCACTTCCTGAATCAGGCCCTTGGGCACTTCACGTACGAAGCGCGATACCTTGTTGTAGGTCTCGCTGCCGTACAGGCGTCGGGTTTCAGCGTAGGTCATCACCAGGTTCTGCATGGCCCGAGTGATGCCGACATAGGCCAGGCGTCGCTCTTCCTCAAGACGGCCGGGTTCTTCCAGGCTCATCTTGTGCGGGAACAGGCCTTCTTCCATGCCCACCAGGAACACATAGGGGAATTCCAGGCCCTTGGCGCTGTGCAGGGTCATCAATTGAATGCTGTCTTCGTGTTCGTCGGCCTGGGTATCGCCGGCTTCCAGCGATGCGTGACCGAGGAAAGCCGCCAGTGGCGTCAGGTCCTCGTCCTCTTCGCTGTTTTCGAAGTTGCGTGCCGCGCTGACCAGTTCCTCAAGGTTTTCTACCCGGGCCTGGCCCTTCTCGCCTTTTTCCGCTTCGTGGTAGGCGATCAGCCCCGACTGCTCGATGACGGTCTGGGTCATCAGGTGCAACGGCATTTCCATGCACTTGGCGGCGAGGTTCTCGATCAACTCGACAAACGCGCCCAGCGCGCTGGCTGCGCGGCCGGTAACGCCTTTATTGGCCACCAGTTGACGCATCGCTTCCCACATCGACACATCGCTGTGGCGGGCATGGTCGCGGATCGCTTCGACGGTTTTCTCGCCAATGCCCCGGGCTGGCACGTTGATCACCCGTTCCAGCGCGGCATCGTTGCCACGGCCTTCAAGCAATCGCAGGTAGGCCATGGCGTTCTTGATTTCTGCGCGTTCGAAGAAGCGCTGGCCGCCATAGATACGGTACGGAATGCGCTCGCGCAGCAAGGCTTCTTCCAACACGCGCGATTGGGCGTTGGAGCGGTACAGAATCGCGATATCGCTGCGAGCCAAGCCGGTTTTCAGCGCACTTTCGATGGTTTCGACAACGTAGCGCGCTTCATCGTGTTCATTGAACGCGGCGTACAGGTTGATCGCTTCGCCGTCGCCGCCATCGGTCCACAACTCCTTGCCCAAACGCCCGGTGTTGTTGGCGATCAAGGCGTTGGCGGCCTTGAGGATGCCAGCGGTGGAGCGGTAGTTCTGCTCCAGGCGAATGGTTTCGGCGTCCGGGAAGTCTTCGGAATACTGGTAGATGTTCTCGATTTTCGCGCCACGCCAGCCATAGATCGACTGGTCGTCGTCGCCGACCACCATCAGGCTGTCGCCACCTTTGGCCAGCAGGCGCAACCAGGCGTACTGCACGGCGTTGGTGTCCTGGAACTCGTCCACCAGAATGTGCCGGAAGCGCTTCTGATAGTGCGCCAGCAGGCCAGGGTGATCGCGCCACAGGTCGAGCGCGCGCAGCAGCAATTCGGAGAAGTCGATCACGCCGGCGCGCAGGCAGGCGGCCTCGTAGGCTTCATAGATGCCACGCATGGTTGCCAGGAACAGATCGCCGCTGGCTTGAATGTGTTGCGGGCGCAGGCCTTCGTCTTTCTGCCCGTTGATGAACCATTGAGCCTGACGGGCGGGCCAGCGTTGTTCGTCCAGGCCGAGCTCGCGGATCACCCGCTTAACCAGGCGTTGCTGGTCGTCGCTGTCGAGAATCTGGAAGGTCTGGCTTAAGCCCGCTTCCTGCCAGTGTGCCCGCAACAAGCGGTGCGCCAGGCCGTGGAAGGTGCCGACCCACATGCCGGCCGGGTTGATACCCATCAGCTGCTCGATGCGATGGCGCATCTCGGCAGCAGCCTTGTTGGTAAACGTCACCGACAGGATGGAGTGGGGCGAGGCGTTTTCGACCTGGATCAACCAGGCGATACGGTGCACCAGCACTCGGGTTTTACCGGAACCAGCACCGGCCAGGACCAACTGACGACCCACGGAGGCAGCTACGGCCTGGCGTTGGGCATCGTTGAGGGAGTTCAGCAGAAGGGAGAGATCATCGCGCATCGGGGCATTCTAGGGGGCTGCGTCACCCCGGGCAAACCCCGCTTTGTTTTAGCCGATGAAAGTTACGCACGGGACGACCGGTCAGTCATCGGCTGCAATCGTTTGCCGGGCCCGTCTGACGGCATTCTGCCATGCCTGGCGGCTGATACTTTGGTCTGTTTTTTGATCGGGAGCAGTTTGGTCCGGGCATTGGCTTGTGTATGCTCCGTCGACGTTTCGGGCTCATGCTCATCATTATAAGAACAAGAACATTGCCTATGACCCTCAGCTTCGACCTGTCGGGCCCTACTGTGGAGCCCCGGGTTATCCGGAAACAATACGCCATGGAAATGGCGGTCGAACGCACGCGTCTGTTGTATCAGGGCTCCTTGCTGCCCACGCTGTTCATGTTGATCAATGGCCTGGTGTGCGCGGGTTTGCTCTGGAGTCCGCAGCGTTACTTCCTGGTCAGCGTCTGGCTGGTGTGGTTGCTGTCGCTGGTCGCATTGCGGGTGATCCAGGTGGCGGCCTTCGATTCGGCGATTCCCAACCGCCAGGCGCATCCGATCTGGCGGCGCATGTTTTTACTGGGCTCAGGCCTCACTGGCCTGACCCTGGCCGGTGCCGGTATTGCGCTGGTTCCCGCCGATAACTTCATTCAACAAGCGTGGGTCTTCGGCCTGATCGGTGCCGCGGCGCTGTCGGCCAGCGTGGCCTACGCGGTGAGTTTGCCGGCGTTCCTGTCTTTCACCTTGCCCTGCCTGTTGCCGGCCATAGCCTTTATGTTTTGGGGTGGGGACGAGCAGCAACACGGTTGGGGCTGGTTCGGCCTGATTTTGCTGGGTGCGTTGAGTGTGGTCGCCTGGCAAGTGAATCGGCTGATCGATCGCGGCCTGTTACGACGCTTTCAGAATCAGGCGCTGATCGAGCACCTGCAGCAAGCGCAGAACTGCAGCGACCAACTCAATCAGAAGCTGGCCAGGGAAATCGATCAACGTCGGCGTGCCGAAGACGAATTGCGCGAAATCCAGGTCGAGCTGGAAAGCCGTGTCGCCCAGCGCAGTCTGGAGCTGGATGCGGCCAATCAGGCGCTGAGCAAGAGCGAGGCGCGCCTGGCGCTGGCATTGAAGGCCAGCGAACTGGGGCTGTGGGACTGGAACCTGCAAACCGACGAAGTCCATCACACGCAGATCCAGGAATTGTTCGGCCTTGAGCCGGAACAGGTGACGGCAATACTGCGCCACCTCAAGCCCCGCCTGCACCCTGACGATCTTCCTGCACTGAAAAGGGCGTTGGTCGAGCATTTGAAGGGCCGCACCGAGGATTACCAGATCGAGTACCGCGTGCGGCATGGCGATGGCCACTGGGTGTGGATCGAGGACCGGGGTCGGGCGGTCGAACGCGCCGACAACGGCCGGGTGATTCGCATGGTGGGCACGCGGCGCGATATCAGTGTCAGCAAGGCCCAGGAGGAGCAACTGCAGCTGGCGGCGACGGTGTTCGAGGCCGCCAGCGAAGGTATTGTGATTTTCGATCCGAGTTATGCCCTGATCGCAGTCAATCAAGCCTTCAGCCGAGTCACCGGCTATGAAATCGAGGAAATTCTCGGGCGCAACGTGGTCGAGTTACCCTGCAGTCGCGATGCGCGCCGGCATTTCGGTGCGATCCATCAAACGTTGGAGCAGCACGGCCGTTGGCAGGGTGAGCTGGTGGAAACCCGCAAGAACGGCGAGATGTATCCACAATGGCTGCAATTGACCGCAGTGCGCGATACCCGGGGAAATGTCAGCCATATTGTGGGCTTCTTCGCGGATCTATCGGCACGGCGAGAATCTGAAGAGCGCATGCGCTACCTGACCCATTACGACGAACTCACGGGCCTGGCCAATCGCTCGATGTTCCGCGAACGGCTCAGCGAGGCGCACCAGCGGGTGCGTCAGGGCGGTTATCGCAGCCTGGCGTTGTTGCACATCAATCTGGATCGCTTCAAGCAGCTCAACGACAGCCTGGGTCACGAAGTGGCCGATCAGCTGTTGCAGAAAATGGCTCGGCGCCTGGTCAACGCCTTACCTGAGGCAGACACCATTGCACGCTTGTCCGGTGATGAATTCGCCGTGCTGTTCAATGCCTACGGCAACCTCTCCAGTCTGGCGCGGGTGGCGACGCGCTTGTCGGCCAAATTGCGTTTGCCGGTGACCGTCGAGGGTCATGAGCTGGTGGTCAGCGCATCCATGGGCATCAGCCTGTTGCCGGACAACGCCCGGGAAATATCGGCATTGGTCAGTCAGTCGAACATGGCCATGCAACACGCCAAGCATTTGGGCGGTAACAATTTCCAGTTCTACACCGATAGCCTGCAAACCAGCACCCTTGAACGCTTGCAGCTGGAAAATCATCTGCGTAAAGCGGTCGAAGAAAAGCAGCTGAAGGTGTTTTACCAACCGAAACTGTGCCTCGCCACGGGCAAGCTCAATGCCGCCGAGGCCTTGGTGCGCTGGGACCACCCGACCATGGGGCGTGTGCCGCCGGGGGATTTCATCGGTCTGGCGGAGGAGACCGGGTTGATCGGCCCGATCGGTGAGTTCGTCTTGCGCCAGGCCTGCTGGCAAGCCTGCGAGTGGCAGCGCCAGGGACTCGAGGCGATACGGGTGTCGGTCAATCTGTCGGTGCATCAATTGCGCCAAGGCAAGCTGGTCAGCCTGGTCCGTCAGGTCCTGGAAGAAACCGGACTGTCGCCGCATTACCTGGAGCTGGAACTGACCGAAAGCCAGTTGCTCGACAGCGTCGAGCACATTATCGCGACGTTCCAGCAACTGCGTGATTTGGGGGTGAAGCTGGCGATCGACGATTTCGGCACCGGGTATTCGTCCCTGAGCTACCTCAAGCGCATCCCGGTGGATTACGTGAAGATCGATCAGGCATTTATCCGGGGCCTGGGAGAGGGCACAGAAGACGCGGCGATCACCCGGGCGATCATTGCCATGGCGCACGGCTTGAAATTGAAAGTGGTGGCTGAAGGCGTGGAGCGGCTGGAGCAGCTTGAGTTTTTGCAAGCCGAACGCTGTGATGAAGTTCAGGGTTACCTGATCAGCCGGCCGGTTGAGGCCGAGGCTCTGGCGGGTTTGCTACAAGCGCAAGGCGTAACGTGAACGACGAAGTTTCCCGCCTGGCACCTAACGTGTCTGGCGGGAAGTTTTAAAGCGCGGGAAATAGGCTGCGCTTAATGGCTAATCATTACTTTATCGATATGGTGCAGCAGTTTTCCTTGGTGGAAAATACTGACGCCGGTGACATTTGAGTTGCCCATTACTTTGTATTCGACAAACTTGTCTGTTTCTACTTGCAGCGAAATGTCGTTGGACTTTTCAAGTTGCAATTCCAGGCGCAGATCAAAGGATTTGTCTTGCAGTGCACTCATGACCAGCTTCGGCGTAATGCCCGTATGGGCAACCGTTACGGTGCCAAAGGTGCGGAAAGAAGCTGCGCCAGGCATCCGGTTGATTTGTGCGGTCCAGTCTTTGGTTTTAATGCTCATTGCATGTAACTCCTGTAATAAAGTTAAGTTGCGTCCTGCCCGAGCAAGGTAACTAACTGGACTTTATTGTGGGAGTTATACTTGCACTGTCTTTGTAAGGGTTTATGTTTCAAGGCGCGGCTCAAGTTCTCGAAGAGCCGAGGAGAAACTTGAGCGCGCCAATTGCGTAGGTTAGATGTATCAAGCCAGCTCGCCACACAGATCCAGTTCAACAAGCCGCCGAACCTCAGCGGGTTCGAGCCCTGCACCCAGCAAGCCATGCAGTTTGCCGAACGCCGCTTCACGGGTCATGCCACCACCTGAAAGCACACCGGCAACCCGCAAACGACTACCGGCCTCATAGACATCCAGTTGTACGCCACCTTCATGGCATTGCGTGACGGCCACGACCACCACACCGTTGTCCCGCGCCCGTTCCAGGCTGGCGAGAAACCCCGGATTGTCGCTCGGCCCGGTACCGCTGCCGTAGCACTCCAGTACCAGGCCCTGAATGCCGCTGTCGATCAGGCCATCCAGAATTTCGGCGCCGATGCCGGGAAACAACGGCAGCACCGCGACGTTCGCCAGTTGCCGGGGTTGGTTGTAATGCAGTTGCGCTGGGATCGAAGGCGCTTTCATGCCGCCGCCCTGACGTTCCAGTCGCTTGAACGGATGCCGGCCGAAACTGCGCACTTTGGCGCAACGGGTCGGGTCCAGTAGTTCGCCGTGAAAATACAAGTGAACACCCGGCGCCAGGCCTTGGCCCAATGCAACCAGCGCACCACTGAGGTTTTCCCAGGCATCGCTGTCGGTCACGCCAGCCGGCAGCATTGAACCGGTGAAGCACACACGGGCGTGCAGGCCGAGCAATTGGAAACTCATGGCGGCGGCGCTGTAGGCGAGGGTGTCGGTGCCGTGCAGGATCAGCACGCTGTCGCAACCTTGCACGTCCACGGCGTCGACCACCGCTTCACGCAATTGCTGCCAATACGCCGGGGACATGTTGGCGCTGTCGATCAGTGGCGACATCTCGCGGAAGCGCCATTGCGGTACCACGAGATCAGGCTGGCTGTTCAGGTGCTCGCGCATCCGCGCTTCGAAACCGGACGCGGGGGCCAGGCCGTGGGCGCTGGTTTGCATGCCGATGGTGCCGCCGGTGTAGAGCACCATGACGTGCTGGGCGGCAGGGTAGGTCGAGGAATTCATGGGGGTGCTCCGAGAACGATGATGTCTTGTGGGGGCGAGTCGAATCGTCGCTCCCACAAGGGATTTCGCACTTTAACCGATCAGCGTTGCGCTGCGGTCACGCCTTGCGGCTCGCTCTGAGCCTGAGCAAGGACTGGCGGATTGGCCGGCCAGGCTTGGCGATCCAGATCCAGGTCCGGGAACTTGCTCGAGTCGAACACCGGCGTCTTGATCCCGGCTGCGCGCTGGTCATCGTAGTCACGCAGGATGCGCATGCCGACCTTGAACAGCAGGAACAGCGCGATCAGGTTGACGAATGCCAGCATCGTCATGGTGATGTCGGCAAAGGCAAATACGGTCCCGAGGTTTTCGATGGCGCCCCAGAAAATCAGCACCAGAACAAGCGCACGGTAGCCCATCAGCGCCTTGCGGTTCTCACCGATCAGGTAGCGCAGGTTGCTCTCGCCCAGATAGTAGTTGTAGAGGATCGAGGTGAACACGAACAACGCCAGCGCCACGGAGATGAACATCCGGCCCCAGTCACCGACCACGGCAGCCAGGGAGTTCTGGGTCAGGGCAATGCCGTCGCCTTCGAAACCCGGGGTATAGAAGCCCGAGAGCAGGATCAGCAAGGCCGTGCAGGTGCAGATCACGAAAGTGTCGAGGAACACACTGAACGCTTGAACCACGCCTTGTGCGACAGGGTGCTCGACCGAGGCCACCGCGGCCACGTTCGGCGCGCTGCCCAGGCCTGCTTCGTTAGCGAACACGCCACGTTTCACGCCCATGATAATCGCGCTGCCGATAAGGCCACCGAAAGCCTGATCGAGACCGAACGCGCTTTTGACAATAGTTATCAACATGCCCGGTACCTGATCGAACTGCAGCACGATCACGTAGATGGTCACGCCGATGTACACCAGGGTTTTCACCGGCACCAGCAGGTCAGCGACCTTGGCGATGCGCTTGATCCCGCCGATGAACACCATGCCCAGCAGCACGGCCAGGCCAAGGCCGGTCCAGGTGGTGTCGAGGCCGAAAGCGTTGTTCAGCGAGTGGGTCACAGCATGGGATTGCAGGCCGTTGAAGGCGAAACCGAAGGTGATCAGCAGCAGGAACGCCATGATCATCCCCAGCCAGCGTTTTTGCAGGCCGTGCTGGATGTAATAGGAAGGACCGCCACGGAATTGGCCTTCAGAGTCGCAGCGCTTGTAGAGCTGGCCGAGGGAGCATTCGAAGAAGCTGCTCGACATGCCGACCAGTGCGGTCACCCACATCCAGAACACGGCACCGGGGCCGCCAAGAGTCACGGCAATACCGACGCCGGCGATGTTGCCTGCGCCGACACGGCCGGCAAGGCTGAGCATCAGGGCCTGGAACGAACTGAGTTGACCGGCACTGCTTTTGAGGCTGTCACGGAATACCGCGAACATGTGGAAGAAGTGGCGCAATTGTACGAAACGCGAGCGGATCGTGAAGTAGCTACCGAGCCCGACAATGAGCACGATCAGTACTTTCCCTGAGAGGAAGTCGTTAATGACTTCGAGCATGAATTATTCCTCGCTGTTTTTTGTGTGGGCAACAATGCTGGCCGGACAGACACATCGAGTTACACCCGTTTGCGCACGGCACAACAGGCGGGTCGATGTTCGTCCCGGTTTCATATCGCGGGTTTGTTATTAGTTCGGGTTTCGCATGGGTTGTGGCCTCGCTACCGACGACCGCTCACGCGAAGAGGGGCGGCACTATACCGATGACAGTACCGTCCGTCTGCACGATTGTGGTGCATGCGGTGAATCGAGGATGCTGCAAGATCAAAAGATCGCAGCCTGCGATCTTTTCGCTTGTAAAAAAAAGGGCCTGGAGAGTGATCTCCAAGCCCTCAAAAGGTGAGAGGTGTCTAGTCCCTCGACCTGGTGAGCGGTGCTACAGGTAACGCGTCGGCTCAGGCTTTAAGCGGAACCAGACGCGGAGCAATCATGTTTTCCGGGCGCAGGATGTCGGCGAGCATTTCTTCGTCGAGCAAGCCTTCTTCGCGCACCAGTTCCAGCACGCCTCGGCCGCTTTCGAGGGCGATGCGGGCGATGCGGGTGGCGTTTTCGTAGCCGATGTACGGGTTCAGCGCGGTGACCAGGCCGATCGAATGCTCGACCAGTTCACGGCAGCGTTCTTCGTTGGCGGTGATGCCGGTGATGCAATGCTCGCGCAGCATGTCCATGGCGCGTTGCAGCAGGCGGATCGAGTCGAAGATCTTGAAGGCGATCAGCGGCTCCATCACGTTCAGTTGCAGCTGGCCGCCTTCGGCCGCGATGGTCAAGGCCAGGTCGTTGCCGATGATCTGGAACGCGACCTGGTTAACGGCTTCCGGGATTACCGGGTTGACCTTGCCTGGCATGATCGAGCTGCCTGGCTGACGCGCCGGCAGGTTGATTTCGTTGATGCCGGTGCGTGGGCCGCTGGACAGCAGGCGCAGGTCGTTGCAGATCTTCGACAGCTTGACCGCGGTGCGCTTGAGCATGCCGGAGAACAGCACGAAGGCGCCCATGTCGGAGGTGGCTTCGATCAGGTCGGCCGCCGGTACCAGCGGGTGACCGCTGATAGTGGCCAGGCGCTGAACGGCCAGGTGCTGGTAACGCGGGTCGGCGTTGATGCCGGTGCCGATCGCGGTACCGCCCAGGTTCACTTCGGTCAGCAGCTCAGGTGCCAACGTTTTCAAGCGCGCCAGGTCTTCGCCCAAGGTAGTGGCGAAGGCGCGGAATTCCTGGCCGAGGGTCATCGGAACGGCGTCTTGCAGCTGGGTACGGCCCATCTTCAAAACGTGGTTGAACTCTTCACCTTTGGCGGCGAACGACTGGATCAGGCTGTCGAGGCTGGCCAGCAGCGCATCGTGACCCAACAGCAGACCCAGGCGAATCGCCGTCGGGTAGGCGTCGTTGGTCGACTGCGCCATGTTCACGTCGTTGTTCGGGTGCAGGTACTGGTATTCGCCCTTCTGGTGACCCATGGCCTCCAGCGCGATGTTGGCGATGACTTCGTTGGCATTCATGTTGGTCGAAGTGCCAGCGCCGCCTTGAATCATGTCCACCACGAATTCTTCGTGGAAATCGCCGCGGATCAGACGGGCACAGGCTTCGCTGATGGCAGCGTGCTTGGCTTCACTGAGGTGACCCAGCTCGCGGTTGGCGTCAGCGGCAGCTTGTTTGACCATGGCCAGGCCGACAACGAGCTTCGGGTAATGCGAAATCGGAACGCCGGAGAGACGGAAGTTGTTCACCGCTCGCAGGGTCTGGATGCCGTAATACGCTTGAGCCGGTACTTCGAGTACGCCAAGCAGGTCTTTTTCTGTGCGGAATGATGCAGCGGAGGACATGATAGAAATCATCTCGATATGGACCCGGGCTGTGCCGGAACACTGCAAATGCTAGGCTTGTGGAGAATTTTCGGCCAATGCTGTTAAACACTGGCCTATGCACATTCGGCATAATGCCCATGTGACGCCGTGTTGATGGCGAGCGTGCGACCTAATTTGGTGCGTGTCCGGGAGGACGTGATGAACCTGGAAAGTAAATGGCTGGAGGACTTCAGCGCCCTGGCCGCCACCCGCAGCTTCTCCCAGGCAGCGGAACGCCGCTTTGTGACTCAACCGGCCTTTAGCCGCCGAATCCGCAGCCTCGAAGCCGCGCTGGGATTGACCCTGGTAAACCGCTCGCGCACGCCGGTCGAGCTGACGGCGGCGGGCCAGCTGTTTCTGGTCACCGCGCGCACCGTGGTCGAACAGCTCGGTGAAGTGCTGCGACACCTGCATCATCTGGAAGGCGGGCAGGGCGAAGTGATGCAAGTTGCGGCGGCGCACTCACTGGCGCTGGGATTTTTTCCGCGCTGGATCGCGCAACTGCGCAATGAAGGCTTGAACATCGCTACACGGTTGGTGGCGACCAACGTTGGCGACGCCGTGCATGCATTGCGCGAGGGCGGTTGTGACTTGATGCTGGCGTTCTATGACCCGGATGCGGCCATGCAGATGGACCCGGAAATCTTTCCTTCCTTGCACCTCGGGCATACCGAAATGCTCCCGGTGTGTGCGGCAGATGAGCAGGGCAACCCCCTGTTCGATCTGGAAGGCGAGGCCAGCGTGCCGTTGCTGGCGTACAGCGCGGGTGCGTTTCTCGGGCGCTCGGTCAATGGATTGTTGCGCCAGCGCGCGCTGCGCTTTACCACTGTGTATGAAACCGCCATGGCCGACAGCCTCAAAAGCATGGCGCTGGAAGGGCTGGGGATTGCCTGGGTGCCGCAACTGAGCGTGCGCGCCGAATTGGCGCGCGGTGAGTTGGTGGTCTGTGGCGGTCCGCAATGGCATGTGCCGTTGGAGATTCGTCTGTACCGATGCGCGTTGGTGCGCAAAGCTAACGTGCGATTGCTGTGGCGCAAACTTGAAGGTGGCGCTGCCCAAACGCCCACGGGACTGTAGGAGCCGGCTTGCTGGCGATCCAGGCGACGCGGTCTGCCTGAAACACCGCGTCGCCGGGATCGCCAGCAAGCCGGCTCCTACAGGGAATGGGGGGTGGATTTGATTGACCTTGCGGTCAATAAAACCGGCACTTTGCGCCGCATGACAGATGGTCGTTTCGGGGGCTGTTTATCTGCTTCATTGAGGTATACTGCGCGGCCTTCGGCCGGTTCGCCTGGCCATAATTCGTACAATCAAGCCACGCACAATGCGTGGCTTGTTGTTTTTTGATGCGCCTGCGGGCGCCCAGAGAGAAGAGGCACGACGATGAGTGCATTGGTTGGCGTGATCATGGGCTCCAAGTCCGATTGGTCCACCCTTAGCCACACCGCCGATATGCTGGAAAAGCTCGGCATCCCTTACGAGGTGAAAGTGGTCTCTGCCCACCGCACCCCGGACCTGCTGTTCCAGTACGCTGAAGAAGCCGAGGCGCGTGGCATCGAGGTGATCATTGCCGGTGCCGGTGGCGCAGCCCACTTGCCTGGCATGTGTGCGGCCAAGACCCATCTGCCGGTGCTGGGCGTGCCGGTGCAGTCGGCGATGCTCTCGGGCGTCGATTCGCTGCTCTCGATCGTACAGATGCCAGCAGGCATTCCGGTCGCCACCCTGGCCATCGGCAAGGCCGGTGCGATCAACGCAGCCCTGCTGTCGGCGAGTATCCTGGGCGCCAAGCACCCGCAGTTCCACACGGTGCTGAAAACCTTCCGTGCTGAGCAGACAGACAGCGTCCTGGAAAATCCAGACCCACGCATCGCCTGAGGTTGTTGACGATGAAGATCGGTGTAATCGGTGGCGGCCAGTTGGGTCGCATGTTGGCGCTGGCGGGCACTCCGCTGGGCATGAACTTCGCTTTCCTCGACCCGGCGCCGGACGCTTGCGCCGCCGCGTTGGGCGAACACCTGCGGGCCGATTACGGCGATCAGGATCACCTGCGTCAGCTGGCCGATGAAGTCGATCTGGTGACCTTCGAGTTCGAGAGCGTCCCGGCGGAAACCGTGGCGTTCCTGTCGCAGTTCGTGCCGGTTTACCCGAGCGCCGAAGCCTTGCGCATTGCTCGCGATCGCTGGTTCGAAAAGAGCATGTTCAAGGACCTGGGGATTCCAACCCCGGCGTTCGCCGACATTCAGTCGCAAGCCGATCTGGACGCCGCCGTGGCTTCCATCGGTCTGCCCGCCGTGCTGAAAACCCGCACCCTGGGTTACGACGGCAAGGGCCAGAAAGTCCTGCGCACACCTGAAGACGTCGTTGGCACTTTCGCCGAGCTGGGCAGTGTGGCTTGCCTGCTGGAAGGCTTCGTACCCTTCACCGGCGAAGTCTCGCTGATCGCCGTACGTGCTCGCGATGGCGAAACAAAGTTCTATCCGCTGGTACACAACACCCACGACAGCGGCATCCTCAAGCTGTCCGTGGCCAGCACCGATCATCCGTTGCAAGCCTTGGCCGAGGATTACTCCAGCCGGGTGCTCAAGCAGCTGAATTATGTTGGTGTAATGGCGTTCGAGTTCTTTGAAGTCGACGGCGGCCTGAAGGCCAACGAAATTGCCCCGCGCGTGCACAATTCCGGTCATTGGACCACCGAAGGCGCCGAGTGCAGCCAGTTCGAAAACCACCTGCGGGCGGTCGCCGGTCTGCCGCTGGGTTCGACCGCCAAGGTCGGCGAAAGCGCGATGCTGAACTTCATCGGTAAAGTGCCGGAGACCGACAAAGTCCTGGCCATCGCCGATTGCCATTTGCACCACTATGGCAAGGCGTTCAAGGTCGGTCGCAAGGTCGGTCACGCCAACCTGCGCTGTGCAGACCGCGAGACACTGGCCGCGCAGATCCTCAAGGTCGAAGCGCTCATCGCCGAATAGTTTCATCTGGCAGCGGCGGAACCATTCAGGGACCGCGGTTCTCTCATGGCAGGATGCGAAAGTCTGACTAGGCTTTCGCATAACTGTCCATTCAGAGGGAAATGCCATGGGAATTATCGGAACCATCTTTATCGGCTTGATCGTCGGCCTGCTGGCGCGGTTCCTTAAACCGGGCGATGACAGCATGGGCTGGATCATGACCATCCTGCTCGGTATCGCCGGTTCGCTGGCGGCCACTTATGGCGGCCAGGCCCTGGGCTTCTATCAGGCGGGTGAGGGCGCAGGCTTCATCGGGGCACTGGTGGGCGCCGTCATCTTGCTGGTGATCTACGGCTTGATCAGAAAGAACTGATTCAAGCGACAAAGTCCTCTCGGCTGCGCGCCCCGGGAGGACTAGAATGCCCGGCGATTTCCTTATCCTTACCGAGCATTTTCATGCGCCGTCTTCTGCTGACTCTTGTTTTACTGAGTACGGGCCTTGCCCATGCCGGCGAGCTGCCGGAAACCGACTGGCTCGAACTGATGCCCAAGTCGGACCAAAAAGCCCTCGAGGCCATGCCCGAAATCGACCACGACTCCCCGGAAGCCAATGGCACCTTCACTGAGAAAGGTGGCATGAAGCAGAGCAAGGGTTTGCCTGCGGTGATGTATTCGACCAAGACCGTAGCGTCGATGAACGACAAGGACATCCGTCTAGGTGGTTATCCGGTACCGCTGGAGTCCGACGCCAAGGGTCGCAGCACGCTGTTTTTCCTGGTGCCATACCCGGGCGCCTGCATCCACGTACCGCCGCCGCCACCCAATCAACTGGTGCTGGTGCGTTATCCCAAGGGCTTGAAGCTGGATGACATCTACACGCCGCTGTGGGTGACCGGCACGCTGAAGGTCGAGAAGGTCAGCAATGACCTGGCAGATGCAGCGTATGCGCTGGATGCGGCGAAGGTGAGGGTGGTGCAGGAGTCGGATTTGTAAAAGCACAGAACTGTGGGAGCGAGCCTGCTCGCGAAGGCGGCATAACAGTCAACATGGATGTTGGATGTTGTGGCCTCTTCGCGAGCAAGCTCGCTTCCACATTGGTTCTTGGTGTTGCTTAGAGCGTTTTGCTGGCGATGCTCACGCCCAGGGTATGGCTTGCACCCGACGCCAACGTCACCACATCACCCATCACATTCGCCGTCTCGATGCACAGCATGCGCTGCCAGCCATCGTCGGCCATGTCGCTGAACGCCGCGGCGCGCTCGGTCCACGGGTTCCAGATCACGGCCGAACGTGAACCGGTACTGGTCAGCTCGATGCGCCGTTCCCAGGCCGGGTCGACAATGCTCAGCCGGCTCGGCGTATCGAGGTAGATGCGATCGGTTTCGCCGGTAAAGCGCAAGTCACCGGACTGGGTCACGGTTTTCCAGTCGTCCAGCGTCTCGATATAGCTCAGGCCGTCCAGCCCTTCGACATGCACATTACGCGCATCGCTGACCGCGAAATAGCTGTGCAGCGCCTGGCTGATCGTGACGGTGTCGGTGCCCTGGTTGTGACTGGTCAGGCTGATATGCAGCTGCTCGTCCAGGCGAATGCTCAACTTCAGGTCGACCTTGTGCGGCCAGCCTGGCAAGCCGCCTTCGGGGCTGGGCAGAAGGAACTCGATCTTCAGGCTTTCGCCCTCGGCCTCGATGCCGCCCAATTCCCAGTCGATCGCCCGCACCAACCCATGAGCGGCGGCGGGTTCGTTGCTGATGCGCATCGCCTGAACGCTCTGCGGGTTACGCGCCAGGTTGCCGAACCACGGCCAGCACACCGGCACACCGGCGCGGATGCTTTTGCCCGCCTTGAAGACGGCCTCGTCGTTGAGCCAGATCAGCGGTGGCTGGCCAGCCAATTGATAGCTGAGGATGTGCGCACCTTGCTGGGCCACCAGCAATTCGGCCTGACCGTGGCGGATGCGCCAGCAGTTCAGTTCATCCAGTTTGACGGCTTCAACGTTGGGCGTGCTCATGGGACAGCTCTCGATCAGTAACGGTGACTGCAATGGACCGCAAAACGCTTATCGGGTTTAACGCCGCCCGGTTTTAACGTGCTCTGGGCGGAACCGAACGAGTACGGCCGCTGCCATCGATGGCGACGAACACAAACACCGCTTCAGTGACTTTGCGCCATTCGCTGGACAGGGGATCGTCGCTCCAGACCTCGACCATCATCTGGATCGAGCTGCGGCCGATTTCCAGTGCCTGGGTATAGAAGGAGAGCTGAGCGCCCACTGCGACCGGAACCAGGAATGCAATGCGGTCGATCGCGACAGTGGCCACGCGACCGCCAGCCACCTTGCTGGCCATCGCAGTACCGGCCAAGTCCATCTGCGCCACCAGCCAGCCGCCGAAAATATCGCCAAAGCCGTTGGTTTCGCGAGGAAGCGCAGTGATTTGCAGGGCCAGGTCGCCTTGTGGGATCGGATCTTCTTGTTCGAGCTCTATCATGCCGGGGGTGCCTCTGACCCGTGACTCTTCGTTTGTGTAGCGGGTAAATAGCCGTCTTGGAAAAACGATCCATCCCCGAACATACTGCGTTCGTCACGTTTTTCGTCAGGCGCCTAAAGGGAAACTCTGCGAAATCGCCTGTGGACCTGAGGCGTTTTCGCACAGCAACCCTTGCAAGCTATCGCACAGTTGCGAGTATATCGGTCGGTAGACTCCGATACGACCGTCCGGTTCTCATTTTGACCATCAAATACGCGCCTCTATGTGCTTTTTCGAACAATTTGCTATCGTGCCGGTCCTGCCCGAGCCCTTGCCAGCGTTGTTGGGGCGGCAGACCTGACTATAAGAGAAGCCCTTGCCATGACCACAGCGCCCTCGAGTATCGCGCAGCCTTCCCAATCCGCACGTCCGTTGACCCGCAACGATTACAAGACGCTATCGCTGTCGGCCCTGGGCGGCGCGCTGGAGTTCTACGATTTCATCATCTTCGTGTTCTTCGCGACCGTGGTGGGCAAGCTGTTCTTCCCGGCGGACATGCCCGAGTGGCTGCGCCTGATGCAGACCTTTGGCATTTTCGCCGCCGGCTACCTGGCGCGGCCACTGGGCGGCATCGTGATGGCGCACTTCGGCGACCTGCTGGGGCGCAAGAAAATGTTCACCCTGAGCATCTTCATGATGGCGGTGCCGACCCTGATCATGGGCCTGTTGCCGACCTATGCGCAGATCGGCATGTGGGCGCCGATCCTGTTGCTGCTGATGCGGGTGATCCAGGGCGCGGCGATTGGTGGTGAGGTGCCGGGTGCCTGGGTCTTCGTTTCTGAACACGTACCGCAGCGGTATGTCGGCTATGCCTGCGGCACCCTGACCAGCGGTCTGACGGCGGGGATCTTGCTGGGTTCTCTGGTCGCCACGGCGATCAACAGCCTTTACACGCCGGTGGAAGTGGCGGATTACGCTTGGCGGATCCCGTTCCTGTTGGGCGGCGTGTTTGGTCTGTTCTCGGTGTACCTGCGTCGCTGGCTGCACGAAACCCCGGTGTTCGCCGAACTGCAACAGCGCAAGGCCCTGGCCGAAGAAGTGCCGTTGCGTGCGGTGCTGCGTGACCATCGTGGCGCGATTGCCATTTCGATGCTGCTGACCTGGCTGTTGTCCGCCGCCATCGTGGTGTTGATCCTGATGACCCCGACCGTGCTGCAGACGGTCTACCACTTCGCGCCAACCACCGCGCTGCAGTCCAACAGTGTGGCAATCGTGTTCCTGAGCATTGGCTGCATCATTGCCGGTGCCTTGGCGGATCGCTTTGGCGCGGGGCGCGTGTTCGTTGTCGGTTGCACGGCGTTGCTGGCCAGCTCCTGGACCTTCTATCACAGCCTGGCCGACCATCCCGACTGGTTGTTCCCGCTGTACGCCCTGACCGGTCTGCTGGTGGGCACCATCGGTGCGGTACCGTACGTGATGGTCAAGGCGTTCCCGCCGGTGGTGCGTTTCAGCGGCCTGTCGTTCTCGTACAACGTGGCCTACGCGATTTTCGGTGGCCTGACGCCGATGATTGTCAGCCTGCTGCTCAAGGAAAGTCCGCTGGGGCCGGCCTATTATGTGGCGGTGCTGTGTGTGGTGGGCATTCTGGTGGGGGCGTATCTCTGGAAGAAGGGTCGCTAAGTCACCGCCGATCGCTCCCACGCAGAGCGTGGGAACGATCTGTCGCCAAATACTGGCCTTTCATCTAATTGTCATATTTCAGCCATAGAGTGTTCACACGGCCTGCTGATACTTGGCCCCGAATAACACACCTATCTGCTAGGAGTAAGGCATGAAACTGAAGCGTTTGATGGCGGCAATGACTTTTGTCGCTGCTGGCGTTGCGACTGCCAACGCGGTTGCCGCTGTTGACCCTGCTATCCCGAGCTACACCAAGATCACTGGTGTGTCGGGCAACCTGTCCAGCGTCGGCTCCGATACCCTGGCCAACCTCATGACCCTGTGGGCTGAGAACTACAAAAAAGAATACCCGAACGTCAACATCCAGATTCAGGCTGCCGGTTCTTCTACCGCGCCACCTGCGCTCACTGAAGGCACCGCTAACCTGGGCCCGATGAGCCGCAAGATGAAGGACACCGAGCTGCAAGCCTTCGAAACCAAATATGGCTACAAGCCAACCGCTATCCCGGTTGCCGTGGACGCCCTGGCTGTCTTCGTACACAAAGACAACCCGATTCAGCACCTGACCATGGAACAAGTCGACGCGATCTTCTCGTCCACTCGTCTGTGCGGCGCTAAAACCGACGTGAAAACCTGGGGCGACCTGGGTGTGACCGGCGACCTGGCCAACAAGCCGGTACAACTGTTCGGTCGTAACTCGGTATCCGGCACCTACGGCTACTTCAAGGAAGAAGCCCTGTGCAAAGGCGACTACAAGCCAAACGTCAACGAACAACCAGGTTCGGCTTCGGTCGTGCAGTCGATCAGCTCCTCGCTGAACGGCGTCGGTTATTCGGGCATCGGCTACAAGACCGCTAGCGTGAAGACTGTGGCACTGGCCAAGAAAGGCAGCAGTGAATTCATCGAAGACACCGAAGAAAACGCCCTGAACGGCAAGTACCCGCTGTCGCGCTTCCTGTACGTATACGTCAACAAAGCCCCGAACAAGCCTCTGGCCCCGCTGGAAGCCGAGTTCGTGAAGCTGATTCTGTCCAAACAGGGTCAGGAAGTCGTGGTGAAAGACGGCTACATCCCGTTGCCAGCCAAGGTTGCTGCAAAAGCACTGGCTGACCTGGGTCTGCAAGAAGGCGGTACCGAAGTCGTAAAAAAGTAAAACCCTAGGTCCGGGGCACGCCCCGGACCTTTGTGGGAGCGTGGCTTGTGTGGTGAGGGGATTTATCCCCGTTCGGCTGCGAAGCAGTCGCAAAGCCGGTGAATGCGATGTATCTGAGAAGTCGTGATCACAGGTTTTAGGGCTGCTTCGCAGCCCAACGGGGATAAATCCCCTCGCCACAGAATCGCGTTCCCACACCCCCCAAATTCTCGATCCACTGCCAGTTCCCGCTGGCGGCGGATTTGTTGCGTCACTGCACTGTCATCTTTCTGTCATACAGGATCGCTAGGGTGTGCGAATGAATGATCTGGCCAATTCCACAATGACTACAAATCCCCCCAAGCGAATTGATTTCAATACGCCTGAGCTACAACGCAAGCGCCGCATCCGCGCGCTCAAGGATCGCCTGACCCGCTGGTACGTCCTCGTGGGCGGCCTCGCCGTTCTCGGTGCGATCACGCTGATCTTTTTCTTCCTCGCCTACGTCGTAGCACCCCTGTTCCAGGGTGCCAGCCTGACGTCCCAGGACGCCATCACGCCGGCCTGGATGCAAGACGCCGGCAAGCCGTTGATGATTTCCCTGGAAGAGCAGAACCAGGTCGCCATGCGGGTTTCCGACAAGGGCCAGGCGCTGTTTTTCGATATCGACAGTGGCGCCGAACTCAAGCGCGTCGATCTGCCGGTCCCGGCCGGTACCACCGTGACTTCCATCGGTGAAGACCAGCCAGGTCAACCGCTGGTGGCGGTGGGCTTGTCCAATGGTCAGGCACTGGTGTTCCGTCACACCTACAAAGTCAGCTACCCGGATGGCAAGAAATCCATTACGCCGGCCATCGAGTATCCGTACGGCGAAACGCCAATCGCGTTGAATGAAGCCGGCGGTGTCCTGGAACACGTCAGCCTCAACGCCAACGATTCGACCCTGATGCTGGTGGGTGCCACCGGATCGCAACTCAATGTTTTGTCGCTGACCAGCGAAGAAAACATGATGACCGGCGAAATCACCAACGAGCAGAAGCGCATCGACCTGCCGCAAATGAACGAGCCGGTGAAGAACATCTTCGTCGATCCGCGCCAGCAGTGGTTGTACGTGATTAACGGTCGTGCCCAGGCCGACGTGTTCAGCCTGCGCGACAAGAGCCTCAACGGTCGCTACAAACTACTGGAAGATGGCGAAGCGCAAATCACTGCCAGTACGCAACTGGTGGGTGGCATCTCGCTGATCCTCGGTGACTCAAAAGGTGGCCTGGCCCAGTGGTTCATGGCCCGCGACCCGGATGGCGAGCAGCGCCTGAAGCAGATCCGCACCTTCCAGATGGGCACCACGCCTATCGTTGAAATCACTGCCGAAGAGCGGCGCAAGGGCTTCCTCGCGCTGGATGCGTCCGGCAAGCTCGGCGTATTCCACAGCACCGCGCACCGCACCTTGCTGGTCGATCAGGTGGTCGAAGGCCAGGGCCTGTTCGGTCTGTCGCCTCGGGCCAACCGCGTGATCGTCGAAGCCGGCGGCAAGCTGCAACCGTTGCTGCTGGACAACCCGCACCCGGAAGTGTCGTGGAGCGCGTTGTGGAGCAAGGTCTGGTACGAAAACTACGACGAGCCTAAATACGTCTGGCAATCGACCGCGGCCAACACCGACTTCGAACCGAAACTGAGCCTGTCGCCGCTGACCTTCGGTACCCTGAAAGCCGCGTTCTACGCCATGCTGCTGGCCGCTCCCCTGGCCGTCGCCGCGGCGATCTACACCGCGTACTTCATGGCCCCGGGCATGCGCCGCAAGGTCAAGCCGGTGATCGAGTTGATGGAAGCGATGCCGACGGTGATCCTCGGTTTCTTCGCCGGCCTGTTCCTCGCACCTTATGTCGAAGGGCATTTGCCGGGCATCTTCAGCCTGCTGATGCTGCTGCCGATCGGCATCCTGGTCGCCGGTTTTACCTTCAGCCGCCTGCCGGAATCGATCCGCCTGAAAGTCCCTGACGGCTGGGAAAGTGCCCTGCTGATTCCAGTGATCCTGTTCATTGGCTGGCTGTCGCTGTACATGAGCCCGTTCATGGAGAACTGGTTCTTCGGCGGTGACATGCGCATGTGGATCTCCCACGACCTGGGCATCACCTACGACCAGCGCAACGCACTGGTGGTCGGCCTGGCCATGGGCTTCGCGGTAATCCCGAACATCTACTCCATTGCCGAAGACGCCGTGTTCAGCGTACCGCGGGGCCTGACCCTGGGTTCCCTGGCCCTCGGAGCCACGCCGTGGCAGACCATGACCCGCGTGGTGATCCTCACCGCCAGCCCGGGCATCTTCTCGGCGCTGATGATCGGCATGGGCCGAGCGGTCGGCGAAACCATGATCGTGTTGATGGCCACCGGTAACACCCCGGTCATGGAAATGAACCTGTTCGAAGGCCTGCGCACCCTGGCTGCCAACGTCGCGGTGGAAATGCCGGAGTCGGAAGTCGGCGGCAGCCACTACCGCGTGCTGTTCCTCTCGGCGCTGGTGTTGCTGTTGTTCACCTTTGTCATGAACACCCTCGCGGAACTGATTCGTCAGCGTCTGCGCAAGAAATACTCGTCGCTTTAAGAAAGGTAGAAGTCTGTGAAACAGAACTCCCTGAAAGGATGGTTCAAGAGCGGCGCCCCCGGCGTCTGGATCAGCGGTGGCGCGGTGTCCATCGCGGTCATCATGACCATTGGCCTGCTGGCAGTGATTGCCGTGCGCGGTCTGGGTCACTTCTGGCCGGCGGACCTGGTGCACGCCAGCTACGACGTGCCGGGCCAGGCCAATCACCTGGTCATCGGCGAAGTGGTGCAGAAGGAAGAAGTGCCGCGTGCGCGTTTGAAGAGCGCTGGCCTGCCGGTGCCTGATGAAGGTCCGGAATTCATGACCCGCGAGCTGATCAAGGTCGGCAACCGTGACTTGAACGGCAACGACTTCACCTGGATCGTCGGCGAGTGGCTGACTAACCAGAAGACGCCGCCGGAGCTGATGGCGATCGAGCGTCGCGAGTGGGGCAATTTCTACGGCTACCTGGTCAACGTCAAACAGGACGGCAAGGTCATCGCCGAAGGCGAGGCTGCATGGCCCGAGCTGCAAGCGCGGATCAACCGTGTGAATCAGCTCGCTGCTCAGCTCAAGTCCCTGGAAAAGTCCGACATTGGCGCAATCAACGCCGGTCTCGAACGCATCCGTCTGCATGGCCGCAAACTGGAACTGGAAGGCAAGCTCGACCCGGCCGCGCAAGCGGACATGGAATCCGAGCGCGCCGAACTCAATGCCCGTTATCAGGACGTTGAAGCACGCCTGGGTGATCTGCACGCGCAGTTCAACCGCGATAGCCTCACTGCCCGCGATGCCAACGGCAAAGAAATCGAAATTGGTCTCGGTAAAGTGGTTCACGCCTACCAGCCGAACGCCATGGGCACCTTCACCAAGATCGGTTTCTATTTCAGCAAGATCTGGGAATTCCTGTCCGACGACCCGCGTGAAGCGAACACCGAAGGCGGGATCTTCCCGGCGATCTTCGGCACCGTGATGATGACCCTGATCATGGCGATGATCGTCACCCCGTTCGGCGTGCTCGCGGCGGTATACCTGCGTGAATATGCCAAGCAGAACACCCTGACCCGGATCATCCGGATCGCGGTGAACAACCTGGCGGGCGTTCCGGCGATCGTCTACGGCGTGTTCGGTCTGGGCTTCTTTGTCTACGTACTGGGCGGTTCGGTCGACCGCTTGTTCTTCCCGGAAGCGCTGCCGGCCCCGACCTTCGGTACACCGGGTCTGCTTTGGGCTTCGCTGACGCTGGCGCTGCTCGCGGTGCCGGTGGTGATCGTGGCGACCGAGGAAGGTCTGGCGCGTATCCCGCGCACCGTGCGTGAAGGCTCGCTGGCCCTTGGTGCAACAAAGGCCGAGACTCTCTGGAAGATCGTTATTCCAATGGCCAGCCCGGCCATGATGACCGGCATGATCCTCGCCGTGGCCCGCGCCGCCGGTGAAGTGGCGCCGCTGATGCTGGTGGGTGTGGTGAAGCTGGCGCCGTCGCTGCCGGTGGATGGTAACTACCCGTACCTGCACCTGGACCAGAAGATCATGCACCTGGGCTTCCACATTTATGACGTCGGCTTCCAGAGCCCGAACGTCGAAGCCGCGCGGCCGCTGGTGTACGCCACGGCGCTGCTGCTGGTGCTGGTGATCGCCACGTTGAACCTGTCGGCCGTTTATATCCGTAACCACCTGCGCGAGAAATACAAGGCGCTGGATAGCTAATCACGCCGCTCCCTGTAGGAGCCAGGCTTGCCGGCGAAGGCGTCCTTGAGATCGCCTTCGCCGGCAAGCCTGGCTCCTACGGGAAAACGGCAACACCACTGGCCCATTTTGTGAGGCCAGCGGCAACCGAACCGAATTTGTTAGCACAGGGAGCCTCCCATGCAGCACGAAGCACATACCCACGGCATCAACATGTCGGCCTTGGGTCGCGACAAACAGAGCCTGAGCCTCGAGCAGGAAACCGTGGCCATCGAAGTGCCAGGCCTGAGCCTGTTCTACGGCGACAAACAAGCGCTGTACGACGTCAGCATGAACATCCCGAAACAGCGCGTGACGGCCTTCATCGGCCCGTCCGGCTGCGGCAAGTCCACGCTGCTGCGTACCTTCAACCGCATGAACGATCTGGTGGACGGTTGCCGCGTCGAAGGCGAGATCAACCTGTACGGCAACAACATCTACCGTAAGGGCGAAGACGTGGCCGAGCTGCGTCGTCGCGTCGGCATGGTGTTCCAGAAGCCGAACCCGTTCCCGAAAACCATCTACGAAAATGTGGTTTACGGCCTGCGCATCCAGGGCATCAACAAGAAGCGTGTACTGGACGAAGCCGTTGAGTGGGCATTGAAAGGCGCGGCACTGTGGGATGAAGTCAAGGACCGTCTGCACGAGTCGGCACTGGGCCTGTCCGGTGGTCAGCAACAACGACTGGTCATCGCCCGCACCATCGCCGTGGAACCGGAAGTACTGCTGCTCGACGAACCGTGCTCGGCACTCGACCCGATCTCGACGCTGAAAGTCGAAGAGTTGATCTACGAATTGAAATCGAAGTTCACCATCGTCATCGTGACCCACAACATGCAACAGGCCGCGCGGGTTTCCGACTACACGGCGTTTATGTACATGGGCAAACTGGTGGAGTTCGGCGACACCGATACCCTGTTCACTAATCCGGCGAAGAAGCAGACCGAAGACTACATCACCGGTCGTTATGGCTAGTTGAGGCAGCCGCAAGCTACAAGCTGCAAGCGGCAAGATAGAAGCGGTGCGATTTCAGGACTTATACATAACTGCTTGAAGCTTGCAGCTTGAAGCTTGCAACTTTCGCGGAGCGAAACAGATGATTAGTAAAGAAGGCCTTACCCACCACATTTCCGCGCAATTCAACGCTGAGCTCGAGGAAGTGCGCAGCCACCTCCTGGCCATGGGCGGGCTGGTGGAAAAGCAGGTCAACGACGCGGTCACCGCGCTGATCGAGGCCGATTCCGGCCTGGCCCAGCAGGTTCGTGAGATCGACGACCAGATCAATCAGATGGAACGCAACATCGACGAAGAATGCCTGCGCATTCTGGCCCGTCGTCAGCCGGCGGCGTCCGATTTGCGCCTGATCATCAGCATTTCCAAATCGGTGATCGACCTGGAGCGCATCGGTGACGAAGCGACCAAGATTGCCCGTCGCGCCATCCAGTTGTGCGAAGAAGGTGAAGCGCCGCGCGGTTACGTCGAGGTGCGCCACATCGGCGACCAGGTGCGCAACATGGTCCGTGATGCACTGGATGCCTTCGCCCGTTTCGACGCCGACCTGGCGTTGTCGGTGGCTCAGTACGACAAGATCATCGACCGCGAGTACAAGACCGCCTTGCGCGAGCTGGCGACCTACATGATGGAAGACCCGCGCTCTATCTCGCGGGTCTTGAGCATCATCTGGGTGCTGCGTTCGCTGGAGCGAATCGGCGACCACGCGCGCAATATCTCGGAGCTGGTGATTTACCTGGTGCGCGGCACTGACGTACGTCACTTGGGTCTCAAGCGCATGAAGGAAGAAGTTGAAGGAACCAGCGGCGAAACCGCTAATGTTCCGGGCAAATCTGACGATAAGTAAGATTGCCCAAGTAAAGCGCCCGGCCTATTGGCCGGGCGTTTTCGTTTGTGGTTCACGAATTCGAAAAGCAGCACCCCGCGAACGAAAAGTCCCGGCGTGACTGAAGGTTTTTGGCAATGTGCCATCATCAAGACGGTATGCTTGCCGGGATTTTTTAAAGGGGTTATGGATGAGTAAGGTCAGTGTGTTGGTCGTGGACGATGCCTCGTTCATTCGTGACCTGGTGAAGAAATGCCTGCGCAACTATTTCCCGGGCATGCGCATCGAAGACGCGGTCAATGGCCGCAAGGCCCAGTCGTTGCTGGCAAGGGAGGCATTCGACCTAGTGCTGTGCGACTGGGAAATGCCGGAAATGTCCGGCCTGGAACTGCTGACCTGGTGCCGCGAACAAGACAGCCTCAAAGGCATGCCATTCGTGATGGTGACCAGCCGCGGCGACAAGGAGAACGTGGTCCAGGCGATCCAGGCCGGGGTTTCCGGCTACGTCAGCAAACCGTTCACCAATGAGCAACTGATCACCAAGGTCAAGCAGGCGCTGCACAAGGTCGGCAAACTCGACAGCTTGATGAGCGTAGCCGCGACCAAAACGATCTCGGCATTCGGTAATGACACCCTGAACGCGTTGACCGGCGCCAAGCCTGCCGTGAGCGCTCCAGCGGCCGCTGCACCGACCCCAGGCTTGCTCAACAACCCGCCGGTCAAGGCTCCGGTGACTGCTGCCGGCGGCGGGCGGGGTCAGGGTCAACTGCGGCTGCCCAATGGCATCCAGCAGTGCGTGATCAAGGCGCTGAGCCTCAAGGAAGCCCTGCTGGTGGTCAAGCGTACCGACAGCCTGCCGCAGGTTCTCGACAGCGCCGTACTGGACCTGGAGCAGGGCGACAGTGCCGAAGTGGCCCGCCTCAATGGCTACCTGCACGCCGTGGTGGCCCACGAGCCAAAGCCCGACAGCGACTGGCTGCAGCTGACCTTCCGCTTCGTCGATCAGGACGCGCAAAAACTGGACTACATCTCCCGCCTGATTGCCCGTGGTACCGCGCAGAAGCATTTCATTCCTGGCGCGTAATTACAGGTTTGCCTGCCAGGCCGCCATCGCGAGCAAGCTCGCTCCCACAGGATTTGCACTGACCCTGTGGGAGCGAGCTTGCTCGCGATGGGGCCTTCGAAATCACCGCACATCTGTCTGAACATCTGCCGACTACACAGGTCCATAGCGACTGCTAGGCTCAATCCCAAGCCTGACTCGACAGAACTCCGCCCATGCTCGCGCGCCTGCTGTTTTTCTGTGGTCTGTTCATAGCCACTACTTCGGCCATGGCCATGACCATCTACAAGTCCACCGACGCCAATGGCGTGGTCTCCTACAGTGACCGCCCCACGACAGGCTCCAAGGTGTTCACTTTCCAGGATCGCATGGACGAGCGTCTTGAGCGGCAGGTGTACCTCGTCATCACGAAGAAGGACGGCGTGGACAGCGTGTACGTGCGCAATGACCTGTATGCGCCGGTAGAGATCGAGTTGAGTTTCGCCGGGTTGAAGAACGTCAGCGGCGCGCCGAGTCGACCGATTCGCCGGGTGATGCCATTGCGCAGCAGCATTCGTCTGGCGCAGCTCACGGCGATCCGGGCCGGGAGTCCGATTGCCTACATCCCCAAATTCGAATATTCCCTGGGCGACCCCGCAGGCGCCTCCATGGCCTATCGCTACCCGTTGCCCTGGCGTGGCGGGCCGTTTCGGGTCAGTCAGGGCGCCGATGGCCAATATAGCCATTTCGGACCGAAGAACCGTTACGCGATAGACATCGCCATGCCCGAAGGAACACCGATCATTGCCGCGCGAGGCGGGGTTGTGATTAAAACTGAAAACAGTCAGAGCGGGCGTGGCACCGACGCGTCGGGTAATTTTGTGCGGGTGCTGCACGATGATGGGACCATGGGCGTGTACCTGCACCTGAAACAGGGCTCGGTCAGCGTTCGCGAAGGGCAAAGGGTGGCGGTAGGCAGTGCCCTGGCGCTATCGGGCAATACCGGCAACAGCAGCGGGCCACACCTGCACTTCGTGGTGCAGCGCAATACCGGGATGGGGCTGGTGTCGATTCCGTACCAGTTCAATCAGCCGGTGAATGCGTTGCCTAACTTTGCGTTGGGCAAACAGTGAGGTGTTGCCTGATCTGACGCTTTCGCGAGCAGGCTCGCTCCCACATGTAGAGTGCATTCCAATGTGGGAGCGAGCCTGCTCGCGAAGGGATCGACTCGGGTCTGGATCAGCGCATCAATCGAGCATCAACACCTTGGCCAGCACAATCTTCGGCCCTTTCATCTTCTTGATGATGATGCGCAGGCCTTCCACTTCCAGCACTTCTTCCTCTTCAGGAACGCGCTTGAGGCTTTCGTAGACCAAACCTGCGAGGGTTTCGGCTTCAACGTGGTCCAGGTCGATGCCCAGCAGCCGCTCGACCTTGAACAGAGGCGTATCGCCCCGTACCAGCAGCTTGCCTGGCTGATAGGCGAGGATGCCGCGCTCGGCCTTGCGGTGTTCGTCCTGGATATCGCCCACCAGCACTTCCAGCACGTCTTCCATGGTCAGGTAGCCGATGATGTTGCCGTCGGCCTCTTCGACCACGGCGAAGTGCGAGCCGCCCTTGCGGAACTGCTCCAGCAACTGCGACAACGGCATGTGCCGCGACACGCGCTCCAGCGGGCGGGTCAGCTCGGCCAGGTTGAACGACTCGGGAATGTGGTCCAGGGCCGCCAGCTCAAGCAACAGGTCCTTGATGTGCAGCAGGCCGACGAACTCCTGGCGCTCGCTGTCGTACACCGGATAGCGGCTGAACTTGTGGCGACGGAACATCGCCAGGATTTCCTTGAGCGGTGCATTGAATTCCAGGGTCACCAGGTCTTCGCGGGAGTTGGCCCAGTCGACCACTTCCAGTTCGCCCATTTCCACGGCCGAGGCCAGTACGCGCATGCCCTGGTCGCTCGGGTCCTGGCCACGGCTTGAGTGCAGGATCAGTTTCAGTTCTTCGCGGCTGTAATGGTGCTCGTGATGCGGGCCGGGTTCGCCTTGACCGGCGATGCGCAGGATTTGGTTGGCGCTGGCGTTGAGCAGGTAAATGGCCGGGTACATGGCCCAGTAGAACAGGTACAGCGGCACGGCGGTCCACAGCGACAGCAGTTCGGGTTTGCGGATGGCCCAGGATTTCGGGGCGAGCTCGCCGACCACGATGTGCAGGTACGAAATGATGAAAAACGCGGTGAAGAACGACACGCCCTTGACCACTTCCGCCGACTGTACGCCGACCGTTTCCAGCACCGGCTCGAGAATATGCGCGAATGCCGGCTCACCGACCCAGCCCAGGCCGAGGGAGGCGAGGGTGATACCCAATTGGCACGCCGACAGGTAGGCATCGAGCTGACTGTGCACAGTGCGCAGGATGTGCCCGCGCCAGCCGTGTTGTTCAGCGATGGCTTCGACCCGGGTCGAGCGCAATTTGACCATGGCAAATTCCGCCGCAACGAAAAAGCCGTTGAGCAAAACCAGGATCAGAGCGAAAAGAATCATGCCGAAGTCGGCGAATATTGTTGCGAGGGTCAAGCCAGGGGAAGGGTCCATGATGGAGTTTTGCGGGTTCCGTGTATTCGAATGGAAAGGAAAAATGTGCGCCTGAAGTGCAGGCACAAGTCAGCCAATGTAGCGGCTGACTGGGCAATTGCCTAGTGGCGCGTGCTGGCCGGTATCAGTCGGCGGTGCTGATGACCCGGGATTTGCTGACCTGGGCGGGGGCGAAATGGCAGGTGAAGGTGCTGCCGTGACCCGGCACGCTGCTGATTTCCATCCGCGCGCGGTGGCGCAACAGCACGTGTTTGACGATCGCCAGGCCCAGCCCGGTGCCGCCGGTGTTGGAATTGCGGCTGGAGTCGACGCGGTAGAAGCGTTCGGTCAGGCGCGGCAGGTGTTTGCTGTCGATGCCGATCCCGGAGTCCTGCACGCTCAGGTGCGCGCCTTGCTCATCACCCCACCAGCGAATGCGGATGTTGCCTTCGGCCTGGGTGTATTTCACCGCGTTGAACACCAGGTTGGAAAACGCGCTGCGCAATTCCGCTTCACTGCCCTTGAGCAGGATCGTCGGATCGGCTTCCAGGGTGATGCTCTGATTCTTCTGGCCCGACAGCTGCTGGGCGTCACCCTTGATCGATTGCAGCAAGCCGTCGATGGCCACCGGTTGGTTGTCCGACGGGTAATCGGTGGCTTCCAGTTTGGCCAGCAACAGCAGGTCGTTGAGCAAGGTTTGCATGCGCCCGCCCTGCTGCTGCATTTGCTGCAGGGCGCGGGTCCAGCGCGGGTTCACTTCCTCGACGTTGTCGAGCAGGGTTTCCAGATAGCCACAGATCACCGTCAGCGGCGTGCGCAGCTCGTGGGAGACGTTGGCGATGAAGTCTTTGCGCATCTGCTCCAGCTGATGGATTCGCGTCACGTCGCGTACCAGCATCAGGTGCTCATTGTTGCCGTATCGGGTGATGTACAGCTGGATGCGCATCCGATCGTTGGTCGGCGAAGGGATTTCCAGCGGTTCGGCGTAGCTGTCCTGCTCGAAGTATTCCTTGAAGCGCGGATGGCGTACCAGGTTGGTCACCGGCTGGCCGCTGTCCTGCGGCGTCTTGAGGCCCAGCAGGGTTTCGGCGGCGCGGTTCCACCATTCCAGGTTGCCGTCGCTGTCGAGCATGACCACCGCGTCTTTCAATGCGGCGGTGGACTCCTGGACCCGGTCGATGACGGCTTGCAGGCGCCCGCGAACGCGTTGGTCGCGACGTTGCAGATGATAGATGTTATCGAACACTTCGCCCCACAGGCCGTAGCCATCGGGTGGCGCCTCATCGGGTTTGTGCAGGCGCAGCCATTCGTGCAGGCGCAGCAGTTGCTTGAGGGTCCATGCCAGGTAAACGCCAAGTCCCACGGCGAGGCTCCAGCCGTAGTAGCCGGTGATCAGGCCGATCACCAGGCAGGCGGTGACCAGCAGCAGCATGTGGCGAATCAGGGTGCCATGCCAGTTTTGGTTCACTTGAAAGCGCGTCCTTGTCTACTTCTAAAACGGGGGAAATCCGGGTCAGGCTTTTGTGGAAAAGCGGTAACCGGTGCCGCGCACGGTTTGTACCAGGTTTTCGTAGGCATCGCCGAGGGCTTTGCGCAGGCGGCGGATGTGCACATCCACGGTACGCTCCTCGACATACACATTGCCGCCCCAGACCTGATCCAGCAACTGGCCACGGGTGTAGGCACGTTCCTGGTGGGTCATGAAGAACTGCAGCAGACGGTATTCGGTCGGCCCCATTTCCGCCGGTTTGCCGTCGATGGTCACGCGGTGGCCAATCGGGTCCAGCAGCAGACCGCCGACTTCGATCGGCGCTTCGCCATCGGAAGGGCCGGCACGGCGAAGTACGGCTTTGAGGCGTGCGACCAGCTCACGCGGGGAAAAGGGCTTGGTGATGTAGTCATCGGCGCCAACTTCCAGGCCCTGGATCTTGTTGTCCTCTTCGCCCTTGGCGGTGAGCATGATGATCGGGATATCCCCGGTCAGCTCGTCGCGCTTGAGGCGGCGGGCCAGCTCGATGCCGGACGTGCCGGGCAGCATCCAGTCGAGCAGGATCAGGTCCGGTTTGCGGTCGACGATAATGGCGTGGGCCTGCTGGGAGTTCTCCGCCTCCAGGCAGTCATAGCCGGCCATTTCCAACGCAACGGCGATCATTTCGCGAATGGGCGCTTCGTCGTCGACGATCAGAATGCTCCTGCCAACCATGCCTTAATCCTCTTGTCATTTAACTGTCTTGCGCCGCATTAGATAACGGAATTATTGCAGTCGTGTGACAGTATTTTAGTCGCCCGGCGATTGTCATGAACCTGGACTAAGCTCTAAGTCCGAATCCTGACAACCACAAACGGAAGGTTTCCATGAAACACATTGCTCAATCCTGGAAGGCTTTGCTGGTAACTGCTGCGCTAACGCTGCCGACCATGGCCTTCGCCGCCGACCCGGCGATGATGAAAGACGGCATGATGGTCGACCATAAGGGCATGACCCTGTACACGTTCGACAAGGACTCTGGCGGCAAGTCGGTGTGTAATGACGAGTGCGCGAAAAACTGGCCACCGATGATGGCGCCGGCGGGTGCCGCGGCTACGGGCAAGTGGAGCGTCATCAAGCGCGATGACGGCACGAGTCAATACGCCTACGATGGCAAGCCGCTGTATACGTTTGTGAAGGATGAAAAGCCCGGAGACATGAAGGGCGACAAAATGAAGGACGTCTGGCACGTCATGCACGAGTCGCAGAAGTAACGGTTTACGTAACCGCAAATCTGCCCCGGATACCGGGGCAGATTTCGATCAACGCAACCCGTAATCCAGCACAATCCCGACAAAAATCGCCAACCCGGCCCAGTGATTGTGCAAAAACGCCTTGAAACAGCGCATACGGTCCTTGCCACGGGTGTACCAGAACTCCCAGGCAAAACAACCCGCCGCCACCGCCAGACCGAGATGGAACCAGCCGCCGAGCTCGAATTTCGACCCGGCAAGCAGCAGGCAGCCCAGCGCCAACCCTTGCAGGGTCAGGATGATCACCCGGTCGGCCTCGCCAAACAGGATCGCCGTGGATTTCACGCCGATCTTCAAGTCATCGTCGCGGTCAGTCATCGCGTAATAGGTGTCGTAGGCCACCGTCCACATCAGGTTGGCGATATACAGCAGCCACGCCGCTGCTGGCAGTTCACCGGTTTCGGCGGTGAATGCCATCGGCATCCCCCAGGAAAACGCCGCACCCAGCACCACCTGTGGGTAATAGGTGTAGCGCTTCATGAAGGGGTAGCTGAAGGCCAACGCCAGGCCGCCGAGGGACAACCAGATGGTGGTGGCATTGGTGCACAGCACCAACAGGAAACTCACGCCCATCAGCAGGGCAAAGAACACCAGGGCTTCCCTGGAACTGATCTTGCCGCTCACCAGCGGTCGCTGTTCGGTGCGTTTCACGTGGCCGTCGACCTTGCGGTCCGCCCAGTCATTGATCACGCAGCCGCCCGCGCGGGTCAGCACCACGCCAAGCACGAAAATCACGATGTTGGCCAGCGATGGCGAGCCCTTGCCGGCAATCCACAGCGCCCACAGCGTCGGCCACAGCAGCAGGTAAATGCCGATCGGCTTGTCCATGCGCGTCAATTGAATGAAGTCCCATGCCCGAGGATTCAAGCGGTTCAAGGACTTGAGCAGACTCTGGTACATCAGCATTTCTCCGGATGGGCGCGGGCGGCGCTCCACAGGGTCGGCAGGAAAATCTCGGCCACCAGTACACTCAAGGCGCCACGGTCGAAGCGCGAGCGACGGCCCCACAGCTCAGGCGCTCGCACTTCCGCCGGCAGCCACGCTTGGGGATAGTGACAAACCTCGATGGCCCGGCGCTGGAAGGCGTGATCGCAAAACAGCAACTCGCCCAGGGAGCGGCTGCCCAACTCGTCCATGTGCAAGCCGTCACCCTGCAGCGCACTGCGTGCCGCGACGCTGCGGGCAAACACCAGGGCTTGACCGTGACCACGCAAATACACCTCGCGCACCCAGCCTTCACTGCCTTCGGCCAGGTCGAGCGCGGCGCACTCATCCGGGCGTAAGGTCTGCCAGCCTTCGAACAACGGCGTGACGCTAAACGCATCATTCGTCAGATGAATGAGACGCCTGGTCAGTGAGCCATTATCGAACAACCAGTCGAGGATAGAAGTATCTGGGAGAGGCGTCAGTTGGCATTGAAGGAGCCAGGTTGGGGGCAAGCCGGGGGATTCTGAGTGTTGCACAATGAGTCATTATTGGCAGCAAAGGAGGCCGCGAGCTTACCATGTCAGCCACGGATTTTGATTGATCCGGCCACCCATTGCGCCGAACAGGCTTGCATCTGTCGGGCCCCATCAGTAAAAAGCGCTTTGAGCTGGATGGCAGCGCAGTAACCATCGACCGTCCGCGCCGGCAATAGCCTGAATCCCGAGGAAATACCTGAATGAAAAAGTGGCAATGTATCGTCTGCGGCCTGATCTATAACGAAGCCGACGGTTGGCCCGATGACGGCATTGCGCCGGGCACCCGTTGGGAAGACGTCCCGGCAGACTGGCTGTGCCCGGACTGCGGTGTGGGCAAAATGGATTTCGAAATGATCGAAATCGCCGCCTGAATAACTGAGGAGTCATGCATGAACGCACCTGTCGTAATCGTTGGTACCGGGCTGGCTGGTTACAACGTCGCTCGCGAGTTTCGCAAACTCGACAGCGAGACCCCGCTCCTGCTGATTACCGCCGATGACGGGCGTTCCTACTCCAAACCGATGCTTTCCACCGGCTTCGGTAAAAACAAGGATGCGGATGGCCTGAGCATGGCCGAACCGGGCGTCATGGCCGAGCAGTTGAAGGCCGAAGTGCGTACCCATACCCGCATCAGCGGCATAGACCCGGGCCACAAGCGCCTGTGGATCGGCGAGGAAGCGGTGATCTACCGCGACCTGGTCCTGGCCTGGGGCGCCGAAACCGTACGTGTGCCCATCGAAGGCGACGCGGCGGATTGCGTGTTCCCGATCAACGACCTGGAAGACTACGCGCGCTTTCGCGCGGCAGCGGCCGGCAAGCGTCGGGTATTGCTGCTGGGCGCTGGCCTGATCGGCTGCGAATTCGCCAACGACCTGACCCTGGGCGGCTACGAGGTGCAATTGGTTGCGCCGTGCGAGCAGGTCATGCCGACCCTGTTGCACCCGGCGGCCGCCGCAGCGGTCCAGGCCGGGCTGGAAAGCCTGGGTGCACGCTTCCACCTCGGGCCGGTACTCAATCGCCTGCAGCGGGTTGCTGACGGTCTGGAAGCCCATCTTTCCGATGGCCAGGTCATCCCGTGCGACGTGGTGGTGTCGGCCATTGGCCTGCGTCCACGCATCGACTTGGCCGCCGCTGCCGGCCTGCAAGTCAATCGCGGCGTAGTGGTCGACCGTCACCTGCAAACTTCCCACGCCAACATCTACGCCCTGGGCGACTGTGCCGAGGTCGATGGGCTGAATCTGTTGTACGTGATGCCCCTGATGAGTTGTGCGAGAGCGCTGGCTCAGACCCTCGCCGGCAACCCCGCGGTGGTCAACTATGGCCCGATGCCGATCACCGTCAAAACCCCGGTGTGTCCATTGGTGGTATCCCCGCCGCCACGGGGTACAGAGGGCGTCTGGACCGTCGAAGGGCAGGGCGCCGACATCAAGGTTTTATGCCGCGATACCCACGGCAAACTGCTCGGTTATGCCCTGACAGGCGCGGCCGTGATGGAGAAACTGGCCCTCAACAAAGAGCTTCCGGCACTGCTGGCGTAAATACCGGTCGTTCTGTCGGAATCACCCCCCTTTTGCCCATACATTGGCCGCGCCGACACTGGCGCGGCTCCGCGCTGCGTGCCATTCTCACTCCCGTCTGCCGCAGAGTAGAGCACCTGCGGCGCTTTGGGCGCTGCTCCACAGAGAGCGGCACGGACATAACAACAAAAAACCGTCAAAGGGGCTTCACTAATATGCGTAAACCAGAACTCGCCGCAGCCATTGCTGAAAAAGCAGATCTCACCAAAGAGCAAGCCAACCGCGTCCTCAACGCCGTTCTCGAAGAAATCACCGGCGCCCTGCACCGCAAAGACAGCGTGACGCTGGTAGGTTTCGGCACCTTCCTGCAACGCCACCGCGGTGCCCGCACCGGCAAAAACCCGCAAACCGGTGAGCCGGTTAAAATCAAGGCCAGCAACACTGTTGCGTTCAAGCCGGGTAAGTCGTTGAAGGACAGTGTTAATCCGTAATCCGCATCCCCTAGGCGGGGTCGCGAAAAAATGGGCACGCCAACCGGGTTGGGTGCCCATTTTTTTTGCGTTGACTTTAACGCCAAGGAGTTCATCCATAACCCGGCGTCATGAGGGAAATGTCCGAAAGTTTTGTGGGATGGAGGAGTGAAAGATTGTCCGAATGCGGTCCGAACCTTCCAAAGTTCCAATGCCTCCCAACGGCAAGTTTGGAATCGATAAACGAATCTCGAAAATGATGAAATCCCTTACAAAATCGAGGAAGCATCCGACGCTTTTTTAAGGTTGGCCGTCGGAAGCGCGACGGTTAGCGTGGTCACTCCCAATATTCCTCGGAGATGCACCATGCCCAAGGTCAACGAATTGCCCGCCGGATCAACAGCCGAAAGCACTACTCCGTACATCTGCGCGACTTCAAGAAGGTTGCACCATGCTGCCAATCGGGCCCTGGACCATTACCTGAAACCCAATGCCCTGGTCATGACCGGAGCCCATACGCCAAGCACGATCTTTGTCGTAGCGCCTGACATCGACAACGAAACGCTATTGGCCCACGCCTGTGAGTCGTTGGCGTCGGCGAGTGTAATGGCGAGTGAAATCGCCGCGATGCTGGAAGGGGCGCACCGAAGCACTTTGCTGGCGCTTCAGCAGGTGATCATGCTCGGTGAGCTGGCGGTGAATCGGGTGTTGGACAACGTCGCCCCGTCACACCCTGCCTGAGTCCGGAAGAGGAGAGCTTTCGTCAGTGACTTGGTAGTCATCGGTGTCAAAAAACCTGGCATCTCCTCCTAACGTAACTCGAAGGTGGCGTTCGGGATTTTAATCGCTACACTGCGCCGGCCGTTCATTTTTTCTTTTGAGGCTGTGCGCATGAAATTTCGTTTTCTGCTGTGGATGCTGGGTTTGTTGATGGGTAAGGCCAGTCGGGCCAATCCGGCGTTCCAGCAGCAGCTGGGTGACAAGGAATTGGTGTTTCAGCTGCAGACCCTGGACGGGAAAGTAGCGCGGCACTTCCGGGTGAAGGATCAGCGCATTACTAGCAAGGCGGGTGTATACGCCGAGCCGGCGTTTGCGATTGCCTTCAAGGACGCCGCCTACGGCTTTGCCACGATGCAGGCCAAGAACAAGCAGTTGGCGTTCATGACGGGGATTCAGGACAAGTCGATTCAGATCAAGGGCAACCCGGCGCTGGTGATCTGGTTCCAGGGACTCACCAAGTACTTGAAGCCGAGGAAGGCGAAGCCTAAGGCTTAAGGTCTTTCAGGCCGCCTGCAGGGATTCATTACGAGCACATTGAAATGTCTCAAAAGGAAACATGAACTGTCATTGTTGACAGTATCTGAAAAATATTGATTGGCGCTTCATTGGTGCAGGGGTCCATGGCGGACCTCAACAGCCTTTGAAGGAACAAGATCATGAATCAAGCGAAAGTAGAATCTACTTCGGGTCCATTCGATCCGAATTTTAATGGAAATGGCATCCTGAAATTGCCGCTCCCCGCGATATCCGGGTTTCAAGCGTCTGCCTTACTTACCTTGGATGCAGGTAAGCTAATCGTTGTTATCCCGTTATTGGGGCAGGGAGCCGGGTTTGCGGTGGCTCGGTTGAATGAGGACGCTTCACTCGACAAGGACTTCGACGATAAGAAACAAGGGTTTGTTCATGTCGATCTTGACCAATATGAAGAGCTCAAGATATTCGGGATCAGTGCATCCACGAATGGTGGATGGTTGATCTTCGGCAAGAGCAGTTTGGCAACTGTCCCGGGCATGCTAATTGTTCGTCAGCTCCCGAATGGTCAGCTGGATAACTCATTAAACGGTACGGGAATTCTCCATATCCCCGACGATGAGTTTGGTAATTCCAAGCACAACCCAATGCACCAAGTTATCGAAAAAAAGTCATATTCTGCCAATCAGGCTTCTCACGCCGCCGTACCGTCTTTGGTTGAGCAGGCAGATGGCAAGTTTGTTCTGCTCACTACTGGCTCGGACAGTACTGGCAAACGAAAAGGCATTGTGTTGCGCCGTAACTCAGATGGTTCACGGGACCTGACTTTCAACGGTACCGGGTTTGCAATGGTCGAGCTTGCAGATGTTGCATATGAATCGAATACCGCCGCAGCCATCGCGGTGCAGGCGGATGGACATTTGTTGATCTGCGGGCAATTTTATAACGGCCGAGATGATCGCGGAGCCTTTGTAACGCGCTTGGACGCTCAAGGTAAGTTGGATCTTGGGTTTAACTCAGGTCGCACCGTTACCATTTCTAATACTCGCCAGATTGGATTTAACGCCATCACGCTACGAAAAAGTGATGGCGCCGTTCTGGCGGCCGGTTTTGCGCAACCCGGGACTGGAGAGTCGCACCAGGGTTTGATTGTGGTTCTGAATACCAGTGGCTCTTACAATCTTGTGTTCAACAGCGGGAAGCCGTTGTACAGCGCGCTGACGCCTGATGGATCGGCGTGGTATCGCTGTGCATGGGCGGCAAGCGGATCAATCGTGGTTGCCGGAAGCACTGGCAATGGCTACCCGACAGAAATTCTCACAGCAATAACAGCGCGACTTGTTGCTGATGGTTCTCTGGACCAGACGTTCAATGAGGGAAAAGGCTTCGCCATTTTCAATGATGACGAAGGCTATGAGTCGATTCAGGACATGGCGGTGATGAAGGACGGCAGGATCGTAGTTTGCGGTGCGTTGTACAACATTGTCGGGCCATGGCCTGATCTTACCGGCGGCTGGGTACTGCGCTATCTCCCTCAGACGAAGAGATAGACCGGGTTGAATTCATCGCGGGCAAGCCTTGCTCCTACCAGGGTGGAGGTGATCCCTGTGGGAGCGAGCTTGCTCGCGATTGGTTTCAGGGTTGCCCGAATTGCGAAGCCAGTTCGCGCAGCAACACTTCAGCCTCGAGGACTTTGCTAACGACGTCTTCGGCTTTGGCGCGGCTCAGGCCGAGACGCTCCAGCAGGGCGTCCGGAATGTCTTCATCCGGTCCGGAGCCAATGCCTCGGCTGCGCAGCAGGCGTACGGCCAGGCAAACCAGGTTCGGGTACTCGGCGTAGGTGCCGTCGTAGGCTGGGTCGTGCTGGAAGCGCAGCGCGGTGGTGAGTTCTTCCGGCATGTCCCAGTAGCGCATCAGCCATGAGCCGATCTGTTCACGGCTGCTGCCCTGCAGGTGTTGCTCGATGTAGCTGTGGCACAGGTGTGGGTTGACCTCCTTGTGCCGGCAGATCAGCGAGAAGTGCGACGGTAGTACGTGCGCCGACAGAGGCGGCCATCTGACAATCTGCGCGGCCAAGGCCGTCGTAGTTTCAACGCTGCAGGTGAAGCCATAAATGGATGAGGCGAGCGGCATTTTTTCTTCTCAAACATCGAAAAGACGACCATCCCGTTTGAATAGCCGTTTGGCCTATCTCTTAGGCTTTAGGCTGTCGGATTTTTCTGGAGGTGTCCCATGGGATGAAGTATCGAGGTTCATAATTTATCTGTTTAGCAATTCCCATCTCGGTCGCCGTGGGTAAGAGAACTCCCGGAAGATCACCAAAAAATAACGATGCAGTTATTCCCGAATATGCCTTAACTTCTTTTCCAGTTAGCCTCGCGAGTCTACCTGCAAATGAATTATGCCCGTCAGCGAGATTGCACGCTCTCAAACGTATATAAGTGTATTTTTCAATGTCAACGTTATTTTTCTTTAGCAGTCGAAGTAGTCCTCTCGGGCCGAAACCATTTTTCCCCTCACGCTGCATCTCTGAAGCGATGCCATAATCTGGCCTCGGCTCGCTTCCATGTCCATTGATCGTTAATCGAAGTTTATTTTTGTGAATGCTTTCGAAAATTGTGATGTTAGGTGAAATTTGTTTAGCATTAGTTACTGGTTGCATGTCGAACAATACGTCTTTAAACAGGTATAGGTCTCGTTTTTTCGGTGCAAAAAACAAGCGATGTAAGATCGATTTTTGCCCACTAGGATCCGTCCGGTTCACTGGGTCACCCATGCAGTACGCATATGAATTTAAGCCACCCTTACCAAATGGGCTTAGGCGGTCAGGGCTGTTGAATCGCATCAGCACGGGATTAAACCATCTATGCCCTTGGCCTAAAGGGAAATGTCCTGTTAGCGAATCTGCCCTTTCGCCAGTAAAGCCTGGCAATGACGTAACATCGTTTCCACTGGTTCGGTGGCCATATGGCGTATAGGCAGCGGAGGAGGGAGGTTTCTGCAACTGTTGAGCGTTGATTACTGAATTTTGCTGGTCGGTAGCAAGCAGTGAAGTGTTGCGCTTTCTATTCTCGTCTGAATGCTGCGCCAGTAGGAACTCATCATGCATGAAAGTAGTTAGGTGTGATAGACCTTGCATTTCAGTAGCTTGACGGGCTCTGCAGTAGAAAAACTTTCTTCCGTGCGATTTCGGCTCTGAGCGACCCACCAATCTATCAATAGCATCGTAGTGATAAAGGCAGAGTAGCATGTTGTTGAATGTAGCCATTACATGACCCGACCTATTGCTAGAATAGAATTGAGTTTAGCCTATACCGTTAGCGGTCTGGTTGGTACTAGCAGTTCTGATAGGTACAGTCATATGTGCCGCTTGTGGATTCGTCATTACACAAGCAAGCGCAGTCAGCGAGCTAATGGTGAGGAGGATTGTGAAACGTAACGTGATGGTCTGTCGGATAGAAATCAGTGGATTAATCGCGAGCAAGCTCACTCCTACAGGGATTATTTGATTCCTGTGGGAGCAAAGCTTGCTCGGGATTACTTTCAGGGCTGGCCGAATTGCGATGCCAGTTCGCGCAGCAGCACTTCAGCTTCCAGCACTTTGCTGACGACGTCTTCAGCTTTGGCACGGCTCAGGCCGAGACGATCCAACAGGGCGTCCGGAATGTCTTCGTCCGGTCCGGAGCCAATGCCACGGCTGCACAGTAGACGTACGGACAGGCAAACCAGGTTCGGGTACTCGGCGTAGGTGCCGTCGTAGCCTGGGTCGTGCTGGAAGCGCAGTGCGGTGGTGAGTTCTTCCGGCATGTCTCAGTAGCGCATTAGCCATGAGCCATGAGCCGATCTGTTCACGGCTGATGCCGAGCAGGTGTTGCTTCACAAAGCTGTGGCACAGGTGTGCATTGACCTCCATATGACGGCTAATCAGCGAGAAGTGCGGCGGGAATACGTGCGCCAGCAGCAAATAGGCTGCCCTCGGTGTGGTCTCGACGAAGCTGGTGAAGTCATCAATGGACAAAAAGAGCAGCGTTTTTTGGTCATCTGAGACCTCGAACAGACGGGCATTCCTGCTTAAATAGCCGTCTGGTTTTTTTATCTCTCAGGCTGCCGGATTTTTTGTGAGATGTTCCATGGATAAAAGTATCTCGGTTCATAGTGATTTCGTTTGGCGATTCCTAATATGGTCTCTGAGGGACTGAGAGCACCCCAAGTAGAGTCATTAAAATGGAGTGCCATAAGCTTGCCCGAATATGCTTTAACCTGTTTTCCTGTTAGTATCGCGAACTCACCAGCGAATGAGATATTTCCATCAGCTAGATTGCAAGATATTAACCGTATACTGTCGTATTTTTTTATCTCAACGTTGTTTTTCTTCAATATTTGATAAAGCTGCATTGGATTAATAGCGCTTTCTTTGCTGTATTGCATTCCTGAAGAAGTACCATTTGTCGGGTCGGGCGCTTGCCCGTGTGCGGAAATATTTAATCGAGTTCCGTTTTTGTAAGTGTCATCATATATCAAAATTGTGGGTGCTATTTGTTTAACATTTTTTACTTGTTGCAGGTCGAAAGTCACGCCTTCTTTTATGTATTTTCCCCTTGCTGCGGCCCAAATACTCCGGACCGAGAATTTTCCACTCGGATCCGTTTGGTTCACGGGGTCACCCATACAATACACATATGAATTTAACCCCCCTCTACCAAATGGGCTCAGGCTGTCGGGGCTGTTGAATCGCATCAACACGGGATTAAACCATCGATGCCCCTGGCCTAATGGGTAATGTTGTGTCACCGGATCTGCCCGTTCGCCAGTGAAGCTTGGCAGTGACGCAACGTCGGTTCCAATGGTTCGGTGACCATAAGGTGTATAGACAGAGGGGGATGGTGGTTTCTGCGACTGAAGCGCGTTTATTACTGAACACTGTTGATCGGTAGTAAGCAGTGCAGTATTACGTTTTATATTCTCGTTTGAATGCTGCGCCAGCAGCAATTTTCCGTGCAAGATGGTAGTTCGATTTGATAGGCCTTGCATTTCAGTAACTTGGCGGGATCCGCAATAAAACAGCCTTCGTTCAAGAGCTTCTGACTCCAAGTGCCCCACCAATCTGTCAGTAGCATCATAGCGATAATGGCAGAGCATCTTGTTAATTAAAAGCGCCATTTTATAAGCCTGTCCATTGCTGCGAATTAACTTGGGTTCACTCTAGACTGTATGCGGCCTGGTTGGTACTAGCAGTTCTGATAGGTGCAGTCATTGTTATGTCCCGCTGGGGCTTTGTCGCGATACGGGCGATAACGATCAAGGCGTTTTTGGTGAGGGTTCAGCGGAGGGCAAGTGTGGGGTGTATTGGTTAGATTGCGGTGAACTCATCGCGGGCAAGCCTTGCTCCTACAGGGCGGAGGTGATTCCTGTGTGCGAGCCTGCTCGCGATGCTTTCAGGGTTGGCTGAATTGGGAGGCGAGTTCACGCAGCAACACTTCAGCCTCAAGCACTTTGCTGACGACGTCTTCGGCCTTGGCACGGCTCAGGCCGAGACGCTCCAGCAGGGCGTCCGGGATGTCTTCGTCCGGCCCGGAGCCAATGCCACGGCTGCGCAGCAGGCGTACGGCCAGGCAAACCAGGTTTGGGTACTCGGCGTAGGTGCCGTCGTAGGCTGGGTCGTGCTGGAAGCGCAGCGCGGTGGTGAGTTCTTCCGGCATGTCCCAGTAGCGCATCAGCCATGAGCCGATCTGTTCACGGCTGATGCCGAGCAGGTGTTGCTCCACAAAGCTGTGGCACAGGTGCGGGTTGACCTCCATGTGACGGCAGATCAGCGAGAAGTGCGGCGGGAACACGTGGGCCAGCAACAGGTAGCCGAAGTTGTGCAGCAGGCCCGCCAGGTAGGTCAGGCCCGCTTCCGGGCGCTGGGCGCGGGGCATGGCGCGAGTCAGGCCTTCGATGACCGCGGCCGTGTAGATCGATTGCTGCCAGTACGGGGTGCTGTGTTGCGGGCGGTCCTTGGGCAGGCTCAAGGTTTTGCCCAGGGCCAGGCCCAGCGCCAGGTTGATCACCAGATCGAAGCCCAGTACCCGGACGATCGCGTCTTCTACCGAACGAATCTTGCCCGGTGAAGCGTAGTAGGGCGATGCAGCCCAACTCACCACCTGTGCGGCCAGCGCCGGGTCGGTTTCGACTACGCCAGTAATGTCGTCGATGGTGGCGTTGGGGTCGACGCGCAGTTTGATGATCTTCTGTGCCGTTTCGGCCAGCGGTGGAATCTCGATGGTCGCTTCCAGTCGTTGCTGGATACGTCGCGCGGTGAACGCCTGGACGGCTTGGGAGATTTCCTCGCGGTCATCGTCAGGGCGATCGAGGTTGGGGCGGATGCTGCTCAGGTTCTCGCCGAAGTTGGCGGCGCTGGCCTTGGTCAGCATGGACCTGAAGGCTTCAGTTGTAATCTCCAGCAGCACGCCCGGCTCACCCGAATTGACCAGCACCATGGGCTCGTGCAACAGGCTTTCTTCATACAGGCAGGGCGAGCTGGTCAGCGAGGGCAGGCCCGGCAGCAGGCTCAGGTTGTGTTTGCCGAGCATTTTCTCCAGGCGCTCGGTCGACACGGCCGTGAGGCGGCGGCCTGTGAGTTCGGTCAGGCGATTGAGGTCCAGCAATTGACTCTGCGGATACAGCACCATCAACGCACCGACACTGTCATCGAGCAGCACGGCCTGGACTTTGCGCGCGGCATTCAGGCCGTGATGGTCGAGCACTTCTTCGTAGGCAATGCCCATTTTGCCCAGCAGTAGCCGAATGACCGACGGAGCATGCGGAGTAGCGGGTGCGAGGGCAACTTCGGTCATGGTCTGTATCCGTTCTAAAACAATTTCAGGAGTATAACCAGCTTGCCCAAGGCCATGGCCGGGAAACTGAGACGGTGCTCACACTTGGCCGTATTGCTGCCCATGGCGCAACCAGCGGTCGAGTAACGGGCTGACATGGTCAGGCCAGCGTTCCAGCAAGGCTTGGGCGGCGTCGCGTACGGCAGGCAGCAGGTCGGCATCGCGCATCAGGTCGGCGACCTTGAATTGAAGCAGGCCGGTTTGCCGTGTGCCGAGCATTTCGCCGGGCCCGCGCAGTTCGAGGTCTTTTTCGGCGATCACGAAGCCGTCGTTGGTTTCGCGCATGATACCCAGCCGCTGACGGCCGATCTGTGACAACGGCGGATGATAAAGCAGCACGCAATGGCTGGCCGCGCTGCCCCGTCCGACGCGGCCGCGCAACTGGTGCAGTTGCGCCAGGCCCAGGCGCTCGGGGTTTTCGATGATCATCAGGCTGGCGTTGGGCACGTCCACGCCGACTTCGATCACGGTGGTGGCGACCAGCAGCTGTAGGTTGCCAGCCTTGAATTGAGCCATCACTTCGGCTTTTTCGACAGGTTTCATGCGGCCGTGAATCAGGCCCACTTTCAGCTCGCCGAGGGCCGCGGTGAGGTCTTCGTAAGTGGTTTGCGCGGCCTGGCAGGTCAACTCTTCCGACTCTTCGATCAGTGTGCATACCCAGTAGGCCTGACGTCCTTCGGCGCAGGCGCCTCGCACCCGCTCGATGACTTCGACGCGCCGGGTGTCGGTGATCAGTACGGTATTCACCGGGGTTCGGCCAGGCGGCAATTCATCGAGGATCGAGGTGTCGAGATCGGCGTAGGCGCTCATGGCCAGGGTACGAGGGATCGGCGTGGCGGTCATGATCAGCTGATGCGGGCACATGCGCCCGCCGACACCTTTCTGCCGCAACGCCAGGCGTTGTTGCACGCCGAAACGGTGCTGCTCATCGATGATCACCAGCGCCAGGTTCTGGAACTGCACTTCATCCTGGAACAGCGCGTGGGTGCCGACCACCATGAGTGTACCGCTGGCGATCTGCTCCAGTGCGGCCACGCGGTTCTTGCCCTTGAGCTTGCCGGCCAGCCAGGCGACTTCGATACCCAGCGGTTCGAGCCAGCGCTTGAAAGTGATGTAGTGCTGTTCCGCGAGAATCTCGGTCGGAGCCATCAGCGCGACCTGATAACCCGCTTCCAGGGCCTGCAGTGCGGCAAGGGCGGCGACCACTGTCTTGCCGGCGCCGACGTCACCTTGAATCAGCCGCAGCATAGGCTCGTGCTGACTGAGGTCGTAGGCGATTTCGTTACCGACTCGCTGCTGTGCGCCCGTAGGGTTGAAGCCGAGATTGGCCAGGTACCTGGCGGGCAGCCGGGTGGCCTTGGGCATCGCCGGTGCGCGCAACGAACGCATGCTCTCGCGCAGGCGCTGCTGGGACAGTTGATGGGTCAGCAGTTCTTCGAAGGCCAGGCGGTGCTGGGCCCAGTGATGACCCAGGGCGAGTTCGTCGACGTCGGCATCGGCAGGCGGGTTATGCAGGTAGCGGATCGCATCGGCCAGCGGCGCCAGTTGGTAATCCCGGGCCAGTTCCTTTGGCAGCCAGTCGGGCAGGCTGCTGGGACCGAGGAGGGTCAGGGTTTGCATGCACAGCTGGCGCAGGCGCTGTTGGGTCAGGCCTTCGGTGAGCGGGTACACCGGGGTCAGGGTTTCATCCACGGGCGGCGGTTCGTCGCCGGTGATGGCGCGGTATTCCGGGTGGTAGATTTCCAGTCCCGATGCACCGGGCCGCGCTTCGCCGTAGCAGCGAATCCGCGTGCCGCGCTTGAGGCCTTCTTTCTGTGCATTGCTGAAGTGATAGAAGCGCAGGCTGAGCCCGCCGGTACCGTCCTGCAGGCGCACCACCAGGCTGCGGCGTCGGCCCATGACCACATCGGCACCGCTGACGGTGCCTTCGATCACGGCATCTTGCCCTGGGCGCAGCGCGCCGATCGGCACTACGCGAGTGCGATCCTGGTAACGCAGCGGCAGATGAAACAGAACGTCCTGGAGATTTTCCAGGCCGACCTTGGCCAGTTTTTCGGCCATGGCTTCGCCGACACCCTTCAGTGCTGTCACCGACACTTGCGACAACTCGGTCATGGCGTGGCTTAACCGGCCGTTACCGGTGCCGCGGGTTTGGCAACCGAGCACAGGCGAATGGAGTCAGCGAGGATTTCAATGGCCTTCGGACGCGGGAAGCTCGCACGCCAGGCAATGGCTACGGTGCGGAATGGCACCGGCGCCGACAGCGGTCGAACCTCGATCACGCCGGGGGCGTAGTGATGGCTGTCAACCGCCGAAAGCGGCAGGATCGAAATGCCGAGGCCGGAAGCCACCATGTGTCGGATGGTTTCCAGCGAACTGGACTCCACCGTGGTGTGCTTGGCGCCGTCGTTGCCCTTGGCCAGGGTCGGGCAGGCTTCCAGCACTTGATCGCGGAAGCAGTGGCCTTCGCCGAGCAGCAACAGGCTCTTGTCGTTGAGCAGGCTGGCGTCGATGGATTCTTTCTGCGTCCATGGGTGCTGAGCCGGCATCAGGACATAGAACGGCTCGTCATAGAGTTGCAAGGTCAGCACGTCAGCTTCGTTGAACGGCAGGGCGATGATGATCGCGTCGAGTTCGCCGTTACGCAGTTTGTCGCGCAGCACGTGGGTAAAGTTTTCCTCGATGTACAACGGCATCTGCGGGGCAACCCGGTGCAGTTGCGGAATCAGGTGCGGGAACAGGTATGGCCCGACGGTATAGATCGCGCCGACCTTGAGTGGCGCGGTCAGCTGGTTCTTGCCAGCCTGGGCCAGTTCGCGGATGCCTTGGGCTTGTTCGAGCACTTTTTGCGCCTGGGCGACGATGCCTTCGCCGACCGGAGTCAAGCGCACGGCGCTTTTGCTGCGCTCGAAAATCAGCACACCGAGTTCGTCTTCAAGCTTTTTCACGCCCACCGACAGGGTCGGCTGGCTGACGTGACAACGCTCGGCGGCATGGCCGAAGTGTTGTTCTTGGGCGAGGGTAACGATGTAGCGTAATTCTGTGAGGGTCATAGCAAGCGTCCATGAAGTTGCGGGCCAAGCATACCGGCTGCAATCGATAGACGCACGTTATCAGACTGTGTGTGTGTGGGAGCGAGCCTGCTCGCGAAAAACCTGAGACCGCCGCGTGGTGTCAGGCTCTGCGCATTATCGTTGACGACCATCGCGAGCAAGCTTGCTCCTACAGGGGTTGTGTTCTGCTTAGCGCCGGCGTTTTTCCAGCGAATAAACAAAGGGTGCAACAATTTCGATGGAGCCATTGGTCAGCATGTCTGCCGGTGGCTTGGGCAGTGGTTGGGCCCGGCGGATCATTTCCAGGGTCGCCCGGTCCAGGTCCGCAGTGCCGGAGGCACCTACCAGTTCAAACGACAGCACGTTGCCTTCGGCGTCCACCACGAAGCGCAGCCGGTTCATGCCTTCCTTGCCCCGTGCCTGTGCGCTGGCCGGGTACTTTTTGTACTTGGCCAGGTGGGCGAGCAGGGTGCCTTGCCAGCTGGCTTTGGCGGCCAATTGAGCAGGGGACGGACCTGGCGCAGGCTGGGCGGATTTCTCCGTTGGGGCCTGAGTCGGTTGGGCCTCGCTCGGTTTGGCTTCCGAGGGTTTTTCCTTCGGCGGCTCGGGCTTTTTCTCTACCGGTTTGGGCGGTTGCGGCTTTGGCTTGGGTTTTACCGGCTTGGGCACGGCAATCTCGGCCTTTGGCGCTTCCGCAAGCTTGGGTATCGGCAGTTCTTCGACCGGAGCTGGCGGCTGCGGTGGCGTGACGACCTTCGGCGGTGCAGGCGGTGGCGGGGCGGGAACCGGTGCCAGTTCGACCATCATTGCCTGGGGCGGCAATTCGATGGGCGGGTGGGCAGTCCAGTTCACGGCCAGCGCGATGGCCAGCGCGTGAACGCCCAGCACGATGGCCAGGCTACCGCTGTAACGCGTCAGCTTATGGCGCGTAGTGATCATTTTTTGGCTGCCGTCTCGAGTCCGACCAGACCGACCTTCAGGTAACCGGCGGCACGCAGGTTGTCCATCACGCTCATCAAGTCGCCGTAATCCACACCTTTATCGGCTTGGAAGAAGATCGTCGTGTCTTTCTTGCCCTGGGTCCTGGCGTCGAGCGTGGCGCCGAGTGCTTCGGCCTTCACTTCGTCTTCGCCGAGGAACAGGCGCTGGTCAGCCTTGACGCTGAGGAACACCGGTTTCTCCGGCCGTGGCGCCGGTTTGGCGGTGGACGCTGGCAGGTCGACCTTGATGTCCACAGTGGCCAATGGCGCCGCCACCATGAAGATGATCAGCAGCACCAGCATCACGTCAATGAACGGCGTGACGTTGATTTCGTGGTTTTCGGACAGATCGTCGTCTGCCCCTTCTTTCAAATGCAGGCCCATGGCCGATTACCCCACTTTCACCATGTGCGGTTTCGAGCTGCGCTCAGGCTGGTGGTCGAGGTCGCGGCTGACCAGCAGCAGGACTTCTGCCGACGCATCGGAGACCTGCGCTTTGTAACCGGCGATGGAGCGGGCGAACACGTTGTAGATCACCACCGCAGGGATCGCTGCCACCAGGCCCAGAGCGGTCGCCAGCAAGGCTTCGGCGATGCCCGGGGCGACGACGGCGAGGTTGGTGGTCTGGGTCTTGGCGATGCCGATGAAGCTGTTCATGATGCCCCATACGGTACCGAACAGGCCGACGAACGGCGCGGTGGAACCGATGGTGGCGAGGACGCCGGTGCCGCTGCTCATGTTGCGACCGCAAGCCGCTACCAGGCGCTCAAGGCGGAAGCTGACGCGTTCCTTGATGCCTTCTATCTCGCGGCTGCTGGCCGACAAACGCATTTCTTCCAGGGCGTCATGGACCAGCAGGTTGGCCAGGGTGCCTGGTTTGGTCGCCGATGCGCTGGCTTCCTTGAGCGTGGTGGCTTTTTTCAGGTGCACGATTTCACTGCGCAGACGACGCTTGGCACCCATCAGCTCGAAGCCTTTGGCGATCCAGATGGTCCAGGTGATGATCGAGGCGATGGCCAGGCCGATCATCACGATTTTCACGATGATGTCGGCGTTCTGGTACATGCCCCACGGCGACAGGTCATGGGCCATGCCCAGGGTGTTGTCGGCTTCGAGGACTTCGGGAGCGTCTTCACCGATAGTGTCTGCCGGTACTGCCTGGGCAGGATCGGTCGCGACCGGCGGCACTGCCGGGGCGGCGTGGTCGGTTGGGGCAGGTGCGGCGGCGGCAGCTGGTGCGTCAGCAAGGGCGGCGGTTGGCGCCAGCATCAGGCTGAGTAGCAGGGCGGCCACCGCGCTCCAGGCGCGAGGTCGTTTGGTTGGCGAAGCGGAGAGTTGATTACGTGTCATGCTGGGCCGGACCTGAGGGAAAAAGACGGTTAATGTTCTTCCAGGCCTCGTAAGGCCGAGAACAAAAGTGGTCCGCATTATTGCAAGTAATTCTTGTTAACAAAAGTAATAGAGTCTCTTTTTTTCCTGCATTGCTAGCCGCTCGTCCATTGCCAGCGCTGGTTTGTCCATTTTCGAGGAGAGTTTTCTGATGTCCGCACCCTCTGTTTTGATCGCCGGTTGCGGTGATGTCGGCAGTCGTCTGGCCACGCAATTACTGGCTGGCGGGTGGGAAGTCCATGGCCTGCGCCGTGACGTTTCACGCCTGCCCGACGGGGTTGTCGGGGTGGCCGGCGACTTGTTCAACAAAGACTGCCCAGCGACCTGGCCGGTCGGTGCGGTGGATTACCTGGTGTACTGTGCGGCCGCCACCGATCACGATGAAGCCGGTTACCGCGCCGCTTATGTTCAGGGCTTGCAGCATGTGCTGGAGTGGCTGGACGACTATGGGCAGGTGCCCAATCGCTTGCTGTTCGTTTCCAGCAGCAGTGTCTACGGCCAGCAGCAGGGCGAGTGGATTGACGAGGCTTCGCCAGCCGTGGCGGCGGGTTATTCAGGGCGTGTGATGCTCGAAGCGGAGCAGATTGCCCTCAATAGCGGCATCCCGGCCAGTATCGTGCGCCTGACCGGTATCTACGGTCCGGGTCGTGAGTGGTTGCTGACCCAGGTTCGCCAGGGGTATCGCGTGGCGGTCGATCCGCCGTTGTACGCCAATCGAATTCATGCCGATGACGCCGCCGGGTTGATGGCCTGTCTGTTAGAGGCGGATCGGCGTGGCGTAGCACTGGATGACGTCTATATAGGCGTTGACGACGCGCCCGCAGCGCTGGCGGATGTGGTGGGTTGGTTGCGCGAGTATCTGGGTGTGACCGAGTGGGCGGAGAACGCCACTGTGCGCCGCACCGGGAGCAAGCGTTGCAGCAATGCGCGGGCGAAGGCGTTGGGCTGGGCGCCGAAGTATCCGAGTTTTCGCGAGGGTTATGCCGCGATCATTGAAGGGAATAGCTGACGCCTAAATACCTGTGGGAGCGAGCTTGCTCGCGATTGATGGCATGACAGTCAGCATAAATGTTGAATGTTATGGCCTCATCGCGAGCAAGCTCGCTCCCACAGTGTTTTGTGTCAGCCTCGGGGGCGGGTCACTGCTTTTCCAGCAACCACTTGCGATTGCCCGGTGTGTACTGGGGCATTTCGTCTGCCTGGGCCGCATTCACAGCCTGGAAAATTTCCAGTTCCTTGCCTTTGCGCGCAAAAATCCAGGGGTTTCCTTGTCCGTTGAGTTGCAACCACATGTTGTCGTTGCCACCGCTCATCGACGCACAGTCACCTGCCAGGCACAGGGCATAACGATCGGCTTCCGGTAGTCCGATGACCTGGCCGTCGGCCTGGAACTGCACGCTATTGCCTTCGCCGGGGCCGCTGACTACCTTCCAGCTTCCGCCCATATACGCCGAGTACAGCGCGCGTTCGAAACTGGCACCCATCGGTGCGCCATCCGGAACCTGAATCAGCGCCCGGTCGAAGACCTGCTCAGGTTCGTTGTCGCTGGCGGCCTGGCTCAGTTGCTTGCCGTCACGCTTGAGCTCGCTGGCAGAGCTGCCATAAAAGTCGACTTTCCAGGCGCCGGACTGTTCGCCCAGCAACTTGCCTTCGACATTTTCAAAACCATTGGTGTAGCGGGCCTGACTGGCCTTGGTGTTGACGTCCCACTCCAGGTTCGGGCCGTAGGCCTGGAGGGCTTCACGCAGGGGGCTGCCTTTGGCTGCAGCATCGATCGCCGCCTGGTTGATCCAGGTGCCGCTGATGTCACGGTCGGCAGGGTCGCTGGCACATCCGCCCAAAAGCAGGGCGAGCAGCGAGAGAGCAAGCGCTTTGCGCATGGTGGAATCCTTTCAGACTTTCTTTACTGCAGAGCGGTCGGCGCAGCCATGGGCTGCGCCAGACGCGTTACTCGATGACCAGGATGGCATCCATTTCAACCTGCGAACCCTTTGGCAGGGCCGCTACGCCGATGGCGGCGCGGGCTGGGTAAGGCTGGTCGAAGTACTTGCCCATGATCTCGTTGACCTTGGCGAAATGGCTCAGGTCGGTGAGGAAGATGTTCAGCTTGACGATGTCCTTGAACGAACCGCCGGCGGCTTCAGCCACGGCCTTGAGGTTCTCGAACACCTGGACGGTCTGGGCTTCGAAGCCTTCGACCAGTTCCATGGTTTTTGGGTCCAGGGGAATCTGGCCGGACATGTAGACGGTGTTGCCAGCCTTGATCGCCTGGGAGTAAGTACCGATGGCGGCCGGGGCCTTGTCGCTGGTGATAACAGTCTTGGTCATGAATGACTCCTTGTAATTGATTGGATGGCTACGCGCGCATGCGGGTAATGCGAATCACCCCGGTGAGGGCGCGCAGTTTCTTGATCACGCGGGCCAGGTGCACACGGTCGTGTACGCTGACCACCAGTTGGACCACGCTGATGCGACCATCGCGTTCATCCATGCTGATTTTCTCTATGTTGCCGTCGGCGGCGTTGACGCTGCTGGCCAGCAGGGCGATCAGGCCGCGCTGGTGTTCCAGCTCGACGCGCAGTTCGACGTTGAATTCGCCGGTGACATCCTTGGCCCACGAGAGCTGGATGCACTTTTCCGGGTTGTGACGGATTTCGCTGATGTTGCGGCAGTTGTCCAAGTGCACGACCATGCCTTTGCCCGCGGACAGGTGACCGACAATCGGGTCGCCCGGGATCGGCGTGCAGCACTTGGCATAGCTGAGCACCAGGCCTTCGGTGCCGCGAATTGCCAGCGGGCCTTCCGGACTTGGCAACTGCTCACCTTCGCCCAGCAGGCGGCGAGCCACCACATAGGCCATGCGATTGCCCAGGCCGATGTCCTCAAGCAAGTCTTCGATCAGTTCGAGGCGGTACTCGGCGAGCATCGCCTTCACGCGCTCTGCCGGGATTTTTTCCAGCGAACTGTCGAAACCGTTGAGCACCTTGTTCAGCAGGCGTTCGCCCAGGTTGATGGACTCGGAGCGGCGCTGCAGTTTCAGTGCATGGCGAATGTGGGTGCGCGCCTTGCCGGTGACCACGAAGTTGAGCCACGCCGGGTTCGGCCGTGCGCCCGGAGCGCTGACGATCTCGACCGTGGAGCCGCTTTGCAGCGGTTCGGACAGCGGCGCGAGGCGACGGTTGATCCGGCAGGCAATGCAGCTGTTGCCGACGTCGGTGTGCACTGCGTAGGCGAAGTCGACCGCCGTGGAGCCCTTGGGCAGCTCCATGATCCGGCCTTTGGGCGTGAACACGTAGACCTCGTCCGGGAACAGGTCGATCTTCACGCTTTCGATGAACTCCAGCGAGTTGCCGGCCCGTTGCTGCATTTCCAGCACGCCTTTGACCCACTGGCGGGCGCGTGCGTGCGTGCCTTTTGGCTGCTCGTCGCCGCTGGACTTGTACAGCCAATGGGCGGCGATGCCGTTGTTGGCCATCTCTTCCATTTCACGGGTACGGATCTGGATCTCGATCGGAACACCGTGCATGCCAAACAGCGTGGTGTGCAGCGACTGATAGCCGTTGGCCTTGGGAATCGCGATGTAATCCTTGAAGCGCCCCGGCAACGGTTTGTACAAATTATGCACGGCGCCCAGCACGCGGTAGCAGGTATCGACCTTGTCGACGATGATCCGGAACGCGTAGACGTCCATGATCTCATTGAAGGCCCGACGCTTGCCGCGCATTTTCTTGTAGATGCCGTAGAGGTGTTTCTGGCGCCCGCTGACCTCGCCCTGGATTTCATCAATCGCCAGGCAATGGCTGAGGGATTCTTCGATCTTGTTGACGATTTCCTTGCGGTTGCCCCGGGCGCGCTTGACCGCCTGGTAGATCCGCGCGGAACGCATCGGGTGCATGGCCTTGAAGCCGAGGTCTTCGAATTCTATGCGGATAGCGTGCATGCCCAGCCGGTTGGCGATGGGTGCATAGATTTCCAGGGTTTCCTTGGCGATGCGCCGGCGTTTTTCGCCGGACAGCACTTCCAGGGTGCGCATGTTGTGCAGGCGGTCGGCCAGCTTGACCAGGATCACGCGAATGTCGCGGGCCATGGCCATGGCCATTTTCTGGAAGTTTTCAGCCTGGGCTTCGGCCTTGGTCTCGAAGTTCATCTGGGTCAGTTTGCTGACCCCGTCGACCAGTTCGGCCACGGTTTCGCCAAATTGCGCTTGCAGCGCTTCCTTGGCAATGCCGGTGTCTTCGATCACGTCATGCAGCATGGCCGCCATCAGGCTCTGATGGTCCATGTGCATGTCGGCAAGAATATTCGCCACCGCGAGTGGGTGCGTGACGTACGCCTCGCCGCTACGGCGGCGTTGGCCGTCGTGGGCTTGTTCGGCGTAGAAATACGCTCGGCGGACCAGGTTGACCTGGTCTTTGCCGAGGTAGGTCGATAAGCGATCGGCGAGGGCGTCTATGCTCGGCATGATGTCTCCTGCCGTAAGCTTTGTTCCCGCGCCGTGCTACGTCGACCAGGCATAGGCTTAGACGGCCTCGTTGGACTCGTCCTCAAATGCAGCGAAAAGCGGTTCGTCTTCAACGATTTCGGCTTCGGCGATTACTTCGTAGCTCATCAGGCCTTCAGCGATTTCACGCAGGGCGACGACGGTAGGTTTGTCGTTTTCCCATGCTACTTTCGGCTCTTTGCCGCCAGTGGCCAGTTGACGGGCACGCTTGGTAGAGAGCATGACCAGCTCAAAGCGGTTATCCACGTGTTCTAGGCAGTCTTCAACGGTTACGCGGGCCATGGTCTTCCTCGTAGCAAATGCAATATGCGCGCTGCCCGGATGGGCGAGCGGACTCAACAGTTTAAAAAATCACCAGCGATTAGGGAAGCGCTGATTTTTTGATCAAGCCCTCCAGCGCGCTACAAGTGCCAATGTAAAGCCCTTGCAGCTGTTTTGGGAAGCGCTCTTTAGCCGAGTAATTCAGCCAGTAATTTGCCAAAACGTTGCTGCTGGCGTTTCTGTTGCAGCTGATTGGCGCGGAAAATCGCCTTCAAGTCGTCCAGCGCGTGGGCGAAATCGTCGTTGATGATCAGGTAGTCGTAGTCGACGTAGTGGCTCATTTCGCTGACGGCTTCACGCATGCGGCCTTCGATGATCTCGTGGCTGTCTTGGCCGCGGTTGTCCAGGCGCTGGCGCAGGGCCTCCTGGCTCGGCGGCAGGATGAAGATCGAGCGTGCCTGGGGCATCAGCTTGCGCACCTGCTCGGCGCCTTGCCAGTCGATTTCCAGGATCAGGTCGTGGCCTTCGTCCAGCGTCTGCTGCAAGTGGCTCTGCGAGGTGCCGTAGAGATTGCCGAACACCTCGGCGCGCTCGAGGAAATCGCCGTGCTCGATCATCTTCACGAACTCTTCGCGCGAGACGAAGTTGTAGTTCACGCCGTCCACTTCGCCCGGACGCATGGCGCGGGTGGTGTGGGAAACGGAAACCTGGATCTGCGGCTGGGCGTCGATCAAGGCCTTGACCAGGCTGGTCTTGCCAGCGCCCGAAGGCGCGGAAATGATGTAGAGAGTGCCGGTGCTGTGGGTCATGTGGGGTTTGCCTTACTCAATATTCTGCACTTGTTCGCGCATCTGCTCGATCAACACCTTGAGGTTGACCGCAGCCTGGGTGCTGCGCGGGTCGAAGGCTTTGGAGCCCAGTGTGTTGGCTTCGCGGTTGAGCTCCTGCATCAGGAAGTCCAGGCGCCGCCCGGCGGCACCGCCGGACTTGAGCACCCGGCGAACTTCGATGATGTGAGTGCTCAGGCGATCCAGTTCTTCAGCGACGTCGCTTTTTTGCGCGAGCATGACCATTTCCTGCTCCAGGCGCTGCGGGTCCATCTCGGCCTTCATGTCGGCGAAGCGGTCGAGCACTTTCTGGCGCTGGGTGGCGAGCATTTGTGGAACGAGCTCGCGCAGGGTCACCACGTCTTCTTCGATGGACGTCAGGCGATCGTTGATCAGCCGCGCCAGCTCCGCGCCTTCGCGCTCGCGGCCGGCCTTGAGTTCTTTGAGGCCCTGGTTGAACAGCGCCAGCGCCTCGGCGTTCAGCGCTTGCGGGTCAGTCGCATCACCCACCAGTACGCCGGGCCACGCCAGGACTTCGAGCGGGTTCAGTGCCGCCGGATTCTTGATCAGGCTGGCGATCGTCTCGGCGGCTGCGACCAGTTGCGCTGCGCGATCCTGGTCCACTTGCAGCGGTTTGCCGGTGTTTTCTTCGGTGAAGCGCAGGGTGCATTCGAGCTTGCCCCGCGATACGCCCTGGCGCAGGGCTTCACGGACAGCGCCTTCAAGGTCGCGAAAAGACTCCGGCAGGCGCAGGTGTGGCTCGAGGTAACGGCTGTTGACCGAGCGCAGTTCCCAGCTCAGGGTGCCCTGGACCCCGGCTTTCTCGACGCGGGCGAAGGCGGTCATGCTGTGCACCATGGAGGTACCTCGCAATGCAGATCGGCGCGCAACTGACGTTCCGGCCATCCGATATCAATGAATTTAAGCCGACTGGCAACAAAGGCGCAGGATTGTAGCGCAGTGGCGTGGATGCGCCCAAACACACGGTGTGACAAAGGCCTGCAGGTCGTCGGCGGCGGGCTGTGCAGAGCCTTCGCTCGTCCGAGGATTTTTTTAGAAGTGCCCAGTCGTGGCTGGCGGCTCTATAATGCTCCGCAGTTTTCCGTCCCCGTACAGGTATCCCTTATGAAACGTCCAAGTGGTCGCGCTGCCGATCAGCTCCGCTCGATCCGCATTACCCGCAACTACACCAAACACGCCGAGGGATCCGTACTGGTCGAGTTTGGTGACACCAAGGTCATATGCACCGTCAGCGTCGAAAACGGCGTGCCGCGGTTCCTCAAGGGCCAGGGCCAGGGCTGGTTGACGGCCGAGTACGGCATGCTGCCGCGCGCCACCGGCGAGCGTAACCAGCGTGAAGCCAGCCGCGGCAAGCAAGGCGGCCGTACCCTGGAAATCCAGCGCCTGATCGGCCGTTCCCTGCGTGCTGCGCTGGACATGACCAAGCTGGGCGACGTCACCCTGTATGTTGACTGCGACGTGATCCAGGCTGACGGCGGCACGCGTACCGCATCCATCACCGGCGCCATGGTTGCCCTGGTCGATGCCTTGAAAGTGATCAAGAAGCGCGGCGGCCTGAAAGGCGGGGACCCGCTCAAGCAAATGATTGGTGCTGTGTCGGTGGGCATGTATCAAGGCGAGCCTGTGCTCGACCTCGACTACCTGGAAGACTCGGCTGCCGAGACCGACCTGAACGTGGTGATGACCAGCACTGGCGGCTTCATCGAAGTCCAGGGCACTGCCGAAGGCGCGCCGTTCCAGCCTGAAGAGCTGAACGCCATGCTGGAACTGGCGAAAAAAGGCATGAACGAAATTTTCGATCTGCAGAAGGCCGCACTGGCTGACTGATCGGACTGCCACAGACAAGGAGGACGCCATGAGTGACGAGCAGCAGTTGCTTCCCGTACCGAGCAAAGAGGTTCGGCAATGGGCAATGTTTTGTCACTTGTCCGCCTTGCTGGGGATCTGGATTCCATTCGGCACGCTGATCGGCCCGCTGGTTCTGTGGCAGATGAAGCGTGAGATGGACCCGTTCATCGATGCGCAGGGCAAGGAGGCGCTGAACTTTCAGATCACCGTCGCCATTGCTTCTGCCATCTGCTTGCTGCTGATGCTGGTGATTATCGGGTTTTTCCTGTTTGGCCTGGTGGCGATCGGGGCGCTGGTGTTGACGATCATTGGCGGCGTGAAAGCCAATGAAGGGGTGCCTTATCGGTATCCGTTCACGTGGCGGTTGATCAAGTAAGCCAGGCAAAGAAGCCTCGAATCAAAGTAAAAGCCCCGACATGTCGGGGCATTTTTTTAACTTACTTTAGTCACAAACTGCAATGGTTCAGTTTGGGTTATATGCTTGGCAATAAGACTTGGCGATTGATAAAGTTGCGCCACGTAATATTTACTAAGAAATATTTCGATACATTCAGCCCATTGAAGGTCCCTGAATCTATAATCAATCAGTGTTGAGCAATTCAACCTGTTCTTGAGGCGTGTCCAGGTAAAAAGTTCGCCCCTGAATGTATACCCAAGAAAACCCTGAATGATTGAGCTCGATTTTTATGGAACACTTGTCGCCGCCTCTTTAGTGCTGTTACTAGGGCGCGGTCTTGTTGCACGTGTCGGTTTTTTACGCACTTATAATATCCCGGAACCTGTAGCGGGCGGCCTGGTGGTTGCCTTGGTTCTCTTGGCCTTGCGAAGCCTTGATATTCAAGTTCGATTTGATACCTCACTGCAAACTCCGTTGATGTTGGCGTTTTTTGCCACCATTGGTTTAAGCGCAGACTTTGCCAGTCTGAAGAAAGGCGGGCGGGTAGTGGGGATTTTCCTGCTGGCGGTCACCGGACTCCTGGTGGTCCAGAATGCCATGGGCATCGGACTCGCAACGACGTTGGGGCTCGATCCTTTGATGGGCTTGCTGACAGGCTCGATTACCCTGGCGGGCGGCCACGGTACAGGTGCTGCGTGGGGAGCGACGTTCAGTGAGAAGTTCGGTCTGGCGTCCGCCTCTGAACTGGCGATGGCCTCAGCGACGTTTGGCTTGGTACTGGGAGGGTTGATTGGTGGTCCTGTCGCTCGCCTGCTCATCAACCGCGTTCAGACACCCGGTCTTGAGCAAGAACAACCACGGCTGCCAAAGGGCTTCGAACAGCCGAACAAAGAGCGCTCGATCACGCCATTTTCGTTTATCGAGACACTCGCCCTGATCTCGGTCAGCTTGCTGGCAGGTTCCCTCCTCAATGGCCTGCTTCACGAAACCGCATTTGAGTTGCCGACATTCGTTTGCGTCTTGTTCGTGGGCGTGTTTTTACGCAACGGGCTTTCAGCGCTTGGCTTGTATCAAGTGTTTGAGCGTGAAGTCTCGGTGCTGGGGAATGTCAGCTTGTCGCTGTTTCTGGCGATTGCACTGATGTCGCTCAAACTGTGGGATCTGGCTGCACTGGCTTTGCCGTTCTTCATTATCCTGGCTATGCAAACGTTGGTGATGGCACTGTTTGCGATATTCGTGACGTTCAGGGTCATGGGCAGTAACTACGATGCGGCAGTACTGGCGGCAGGGCACTGCGGTTTTGGACTTGGTGCCACGCCAACGGCCATCGCTAACATGCAAGCGGTGACACAGCGCTACGGACCGTCTCAGATAGCGTTCCTGGTGGTGCCAATGGTGGGGGCGTTCTTTATCGACATCATTAATGTGATTGTAATTAAGATGTACCTTGCGCTGCCGTTTTTCGCCGTTGCCTGAAGTTCAGGCTTCGTTCGGCCATAAAAAAATGCCCGTATCTTGCGATATGGGCATTTTTTTTAACGGTCAGGCTTAGATCGTCAGCGTCCAGTCGTAGTCCACGATCAGCGGTGCGTGTTGCGAGAACCGTGGCTGACGTGGCAGGCGCGCACTGCGTACGAAGCGGCGCAGGCCCGGGGTCAGGATCTGGTAATCGAAACGCCAGCCGAGGTTGAGCATTTCGGCCTGTTCGTTATCCGGCCACCAGCTGTACTGGTCGCCTTCACGGCTGACTTCGCGCAGGGCATCGACATAGCCCATGTTGCCGACAATCTCGTCCATCCAGGCGCGTTCAGGCGCCAGGAAGCCCGGGGATTGCTGGCTGTCACGCCAGTTCTTGATGTCCAGCTTCTGTTGCGCCACATACAGCGAGCCACAATAAATGTACTCGCGGCGTTTGCGCCGCTGCTTGTCCAGGTACTTGGCGAAGTCGTCCATGAGTTTGAACTTCTGGTTCAAGTCTTCATCGCCGTTCATTCCGGAAGGAAGCAGCAAGGTTGCAATACTGACTTTGTCGAAATCTGCTTGCAGGTAGCGCCCGTAGCGGTCGGCCGTCTCGAAACCGAGACCGCTGATGACAGCCTTCGGTTGCAACCGCGAGTACAAAGCCACGCCGCCTTGGGCGGGAACTTCGGCGTCGCAGGCATAAAGGAAGTATCCATCCAGTTGGAAGGCTGGATCGTCCAGTTCAAAGGCGGAGGCACGGGTGTCCTGCAGGCAGATGACGTCGGCATTCTGTGCCTGCAGCCAACTGAGCAAACCTCGCTCGACTGCAGCCTGAATACCATTGACGTTCACACTGATGATCCGCATAAATGGCCCCAAAAATCGCGTGCGTGTATGATACACGGCGACAACCTAATTAGCTAAATCCGTGGTATTTGGGGTTTTTTTCATGCAAGCGTATCAGCGCGATTTCATTCGTTTTGCCATCGATCGCGGCGTTTTGCGCTTCGGTGAGTTCACCCTGAAGTCCGGGCGCACCAGTCCTTACTTCTTCAATGCGGGCCTGTTCAATTCGGGTTCGGCCCTGGCGCAGCTGGGTCGTTTCTACGCCGCAGCCATTGCCGAAAGCGGCATTGCCTTCGATGTCCTGTTCGGTCCGGCCTACAAGGGCATCCCTTTGGCTGCGACCACGGCAGTGGCATTGGCCGAACATCACGGTCGTGACCTGCCATGGTGCTTCAATCGCAAGGAAGCCAAGGCTCACGGTGAAGGCGGTAGCCTGGTCGGCGCACCGCTGACCGGCAATGTGCTGATCATCGACGACGTGATCACCGCTGGCACCGCGATCCGTGAAGTGATGCAGATCATCGCCTCCCAGGACGGCGCCAAGGCGGCCGGCGTGCTGATCGCCCTGAACCGTCAGGAGCGTGGCAACGGTGAGTTGTCAGCGATCCAGGAAGTGGAGCGTGATTTCGGGATTCCGGTGATCAGCATCGTTTCGCTGAACCAGGTACTGGAATTCCTGGCTGACGATCCGCAGCTCAAGCAGCATTTGCCAGCTGTGGAAGCCTACCGCGCCCAATTCGGCGTATAACGCGATCCCCCTGTAGGAGCTGCCGCAGGCTGCGATCTTTTGATCTTGTTTTTTACAAGCCAAGGTCAAAAGATCGCAGCCTGCGGCAGCTCCTACAGGGATATTCAAGTTTCATAGGGATCGTGGGCAAAAAAAGACCCCGCTCAGCCAGGCTGAGCGGGGTCTTTTGGTTTGCGCTGTCGCTTAAGGGCGCTTGCGATTGCTGATCAAGGTGCCCACACCGGTATCGGTGAATATCTCCAGCAGAATCGCGTTAGGCACACGGCCATCAATGATCAGCGAACTGCCCACACCGCCCTGGACTGCTTCCAGTGCACAACGAATCTTTGGCAGCATGCCGCCATAGATGGTGCCGTCGGCGATCAGGTCATCGACCTGCTGGGTGGTCAGGCCGGTCAGGACCGTGCCCGACTTGTCCATCAGGCCCGCGATGTTGGTCAGCAACATCAGCTTCTCGGCTTTCAACGCCTCGGCCACCTTGCCGGCCACCAGGTCGGCGTTGATGTTGTACGACTCGCCATTGGCGCCAACGCCGATTGGCGCGATCACCGGGATAAAATCACCTTTGACCAGCAGGTTCAGCAGATCGGTGTTGATGCCGACGACTTCGCCGACATGGCCGATATCAATGATTTCCGGGGTGGTCATCTCCGGCGTCTGGCGGGTGACGGTGAGTTTCTTTGCACGAATCAGCTCGGCGTCTTTGCCGGTCAGGCCGATGGCGCTGCCGCCGTGACGGTTGATCAGGTTGACGATGTCCTTGTTGACCTGGCCACCGAGGACCATCTCCACCACGTCCATGGTCGCGGCATCGGTAACGCGCATGCCGTCGACGAAGTGGCTCTCGATCGACAGGCGCTTGAGCAGATCACCGATTTGCGGGCCGCCACCGTGAACCACGACCGGGTTGATACCCACGGCCTTCATCAGCACGATGTCGCGGGCGAAGCCGGTTTTCAGCTCCTCGCTTTCCATCGCGTTGCCGCCGTATTTGATCACCAGCGTCTTGCCGACATAGCGGCGAATGTAAGGCAGCGCTTCGGACAGGACCTTGGCGGTGTTGGCGGCGGCTTCGCGTTCGAGGGTCATTCAGGGCTCCGGGTGAATCAGAACGGTAGTTGGAGATCAGGTGCAACACGCTTCAACTGGACGTGGAAAACGTCCTTGATGCGCTGCAATTCAGCCTCGTCATCGGCCTCGAAACGCAGGACCAGCACCGGTGTGGTGTTGGAAGCGCGAACCAGGCCCCAGCCTTTGGCATAGTCGACTCGCACGCCGTCAATGGTGGTCAGGTCGGCGCCTTCGCCCCACTTCGCGTCGTGCAATGCATCAATGATGCTGAATTTGCTCTCTTCGGTCACATGGATATTGATTTCCGGCGTAGAAATATCGTTCGGGAAGGTCGCGAACAACTCTTCGGCGGTGGATTTTTCCTTGCTGAGGATTTCCAACAACCGCGCGGCGCTGTAAATGCCGTCGTCGAAACCGAACCAGCGCTCCTTGAAGAAGATGTGCCCGCTCATTTCGCCGGCCAACAGGGCGCCGGATTGTTTCATTTTCTTCTTGATCAACGAATGACCGGTTTTCCACATGAGCGGACGACCACCGTATTCCTTGATCAGCGGGATCAAGCGTCGGGTGCATTTGACGTCGAAGATGATTTCCGCGTTCGGGTTGCGCGCCACCACGTCGCGGGCGAACAACATCAGCAGGCGGTCCGGGAAGACGATGCTACCGGTGTTGGTCACCACACCGACGCGGTCGCCGTCGCCATCGAAAGCCAGGCCGATATCGGCGTTGGTTTCCTTGACCTTGGCGATCAGGTCGACGAGGTTTTCAGGCTTGCCCGGGTCCGGGTGATGGTTGGGGAAGTTGCCATCGACTTCACAGAACAGCGGGATGACTTCACAGTTCAACGCTTCGATCAATTGCGGGGCGATCACGCCAGCCGCGCCGTTGCCGCAGTCCACCACGACTTTCAGGCGACGGGCCAGTTTGATGTCCTGGACGATTTCGGTGGTGTAGCGGTCGAGGATCTCGACCCGGGTGATGCTGCCCTTGCCGCTGCTCAGGTCGTTGGTCTTGAGGCGGTCGTGGAGGGCCTGAATCTGTTCATTGGCCAGGGTGTCGCCGGCAATGACGATCTTGAAACCGTTGTAATTCGAGGGGTTGTGGCTGCCGGTGAGCATCACGCCGGACTTGCCGGCCAGGATGTTGGCGGCGTAGTACAGCGCCGGGGTTGGCACCAGGCCAACGTCGCTGACGTGGCAGCCGCTGTCGGCCAGGCCTTGAATCAGCTGTTCAACCAGCTCCGGACCGGACAGGCGACCGTCACGACCAACGGAAACGTTAGGTTCATCCTGGGCCAGACTCTGGGCACCGATGGCGCGACCGAGCCAGTAAGCCGTTTCGGCGTTGAGAAATTCCGGGACGGTGCCGCGTATGTCATAGGCGCGGAAAATACTGTCAGGGAACTTGGGGGCAACGCGAACTGGGGTGCTCATCTGGGGAAATGCTCCATCTTGAAAGTGGCTGGACCTGCCGGCGAATGACTCGTCGGCAGGTTCAAACTGAAAGGTATGACGGCGTTTTTCGCGCAGAGTTCGTGGTGCGAAAAGGCCATGCCAGCAACGCGAGCGGCTTTTGGGCCGGTCAATCCCTTGATTTCAAGCGTGTTCCGGTAGGTGTTGCCGCAGTATGCGGCAGCTCCTACCTGGATGTAGATCATGTATCAGTGGCTGCCGGAATGACCGAAGCCGCCCGTGCCGCGCTGGGTTTCGACGAACTCTTCAACCATCTCGAAATGCGCCTGCACCACCGGTACCAGCACCAGTTGCGCCAGGCGTTCGCCGACGGCCATGGTGAAATCGGTCTGGCCGCGGTTCCAGCACGAGACCATCAGCGGTCCCTGGTAGTCGGAGTCAATCAGTCCGACCAGGTTACCCAGGACGATGCCGTGCTTATGGCCCAGGCCGGAGCGCGGCAGGATCAGCGCCGCCAGGTTCGGGTCGCCGATGTAGATCGACAGGCCAGTGGGGATCAGGACGGTTTCACCCGGCTTGATCACGATGTCCTGCTCCAGCATGGCGCGCAGGTCGAGGCCGGCGGAGCCTGGCGTGGCGTACTGCGGCAGCGGGAATTCGGTACCGATGCGGGGGTCGAGGATCTTGGCTTGCAAAGCGTGCATGTAAATTAAACCTGGTTCAGACGTTCGGCGATAAAAGTGATCAGCTGGCGAGCAATCTTGCTCTTGCTGGTCTGGGCGAAGAGTGTGGCGTGAAGTTCACGGTCGATCACGCTGCAGGCGTTTTCTTCGCTGTTGAAGCCAATGCTCGGGTTGGCGACGTCGTTGGCGACGATCAAATCGAGGTTTTTGTCTTTCAACTTGCGGGCAGCGTAGTCGAGCAGGTGTTCGGTTTCGGCGGCGAAACCGACACTGAACGGACGGTCGGGGCGTGTGGCGATGCTGGCCAGGATGTCCGGGTTGCGCACCATTTGTAGCAACAAGCCGTCGCCGTTCGTAGGATCTTTCTTGAGTTTCTGTGGTGCGACGACTTCCGGGCGGTAATCCGCGACCGCTGCCGAGGCGATAAACAGGTCGCAAGGAATCGCGGCTTCACACGCGGCGAGCATGTCGCGGGCGCTGACGACGTCAATGCGTGTAACGCGGTCCGGGGTCGGCAGATGCACAGGGCCCGTGATCAAGGTTACGCGGGCACCGGCTTCAACCGCCGCTTCGGCCAGGGCAAAGCCCATTTTCCCGGAGCTGTGGTTGGTGATGTAGCGCACCGGGTCGATGTTTTCCTGGGTCGGGCCGGCGGTGATCAGAACGTGCTTGCCGGTCAGTGCCTGACGCTGGAAGCAGTCTGCCGCGCATTGAGCCAGCTCCGTGGCTTCGAGCATGCGCCCCAGGCCGACGTCGCCGCAGGCCTGGCTGCCCGAGGCCGGACCGAAGGCCTTGATGTCACGGCTTTCGAGGGTTTGCAGGTTGGCCTGGGTGGCCGGGTCGCGCCACATGGCCTGGTTCATCGCAGGAGCGACGGCAACCACTGCGTCGGTGGCCAACACCAACGTGGTCAGCAGGTCATCGGCAATGCCCTGTGCCAGGCGCGCGATCAAATCGGCGGTGGCGGGGGCGATCAGCACCAGATCGGCCCATTTGGCCAGTTCGATGTGGCCCATCGCCGCTTCGGCCGCCGGGTCCAGCAGGTCCAGGTGGACCGGATGCCCGGACAGGGCCTGCATGGTCAGCGGAGTGATGAACTCAGCGCCGCCACGGGTCATGACCACGCGCACTTCGGCGCCCTGATCGATCAGGCGGCGAACCAGGTCGGCGCTCTTGTAGGCAGCGATACCGCCGCCGACGCCCAGAACAATGCGTTTCCGATACAGCCGCTGCATAGGCCTGCCTTTCATTTCGTTGATGACTGCGTTGCGATACCCCCTCCCCAGGAGTGAAATCGCCCGCAAAAAAGATGGGCTACGATATCACAGCGACCGCTACGGAACAGCGGCGCCCACAGACAGGGAGGTGCTATGAGTATTCGCGATTGGCCGGCGGCGGAACGGCCGCGGGAGAGGTTGCTTGGACAGGGCCCGGGAAGTCTTTCGGACGCCGAGTTGCTGGCGATATTTTTACGCACGGGCGTGGTGGGTAAAAGCGCCGTAGATCTGGCACGACACCTGTTGCATCAGTTTGGCAGCCTGCGTTTGCTGCTGGAGGCAGATCAGGAAACGTTCAGTAAGCAATTGGGGCTCGGGCCGGCGAAATTCGCGCAATTGCAGGCTGCTCAAGAAATGAGCAGGCGCCATTTGGCCGAGCGTGCGCGCCAAAAATCGGCACTTGAGAATCCACAGGCGGTTCGTGAGTACTTGAAGTCGATGCTGCGCCACGAGCAGCACGAGGTGTTCGGCTGTCTGTTTCTGGACTCCAGGCATCAGGTGCTGGGTTATGAGACGCTGTTTCGCGGTTCCATCGACAACACCAGTGTCCACCCGCGAGAGGTGGTCAAGCGCGCGCTGGCCAACAACGCAGCGGCGTTGATCCTCTGTCACAACCATCCGTCGGGTCATACCGACCCAAGCCAGGCCGACCGGGTGCTAACCAAGCGTCTGCAAAAGGCGCTGGACCTGATCGATGTGCGGGTACTCGACCATTTCATCATCGGGGACGGCGATCCGCTGTCGATGGCGGAGTATGGGTGGATGTGAACCCCTGTAGGAGCGAGCATGCTCCGGGCGGCGTTCCGACGATGGTCGTCAACGATAACGCGGGAAGCCAGACATCCCGCGGCGTTCTCGGGTTTATCGCGAGCATGCTCGCTCCTACAAGGTTTTGCGTCGGGTTGGATTATTTGATGTTGACCTTCGAGTAGTCCTGACGGCCGAACGGGCTGACTGCATACCCCTCGACATCCTTGTGGGTCAGGGCGAAGGCGGTTGGGTGCGCCAGGGGCAGCCACAATGCCTGTTGCTGGATCTGCGTCTGGGCCTGTTCGTAGAGTTTGGTGCGCACACCTTGCTCGCCGGTGGTCTTGCCCGCGCTGATCAACTTGTCCAGGTCCTGGTTGCAATAGCGGGCAAAGTTGGTGCCGGACTTGACCGCCGCGCAGGAAAACTGCGGCGTGAGGAAGTTGTCCGGGTCGCCGTTGTCACCGGCCCAGCCCATGAACAGCAGGTCGTGTTCGCCGGCCTTGGCGCGGCGAATCAGCTCGCCCCATTCGATCACGCGGATTTCGGCTTGAATGCCGATTTCTGCCAGATCGGACTGAAGCAGTTGGGCGCCGAGACTCGGGTTAGGGTTCAGCAGGCTGCCAGAAGGACGGGTCCAGATCGTGGTCTGGAAACCATCCTTGAGCCCGGCCTTGGCCATCAACGCCTTGGCCTTCTCGATGTCACGCGGGTAACCCGGCAATGTTTTCGCATAGCTCCAGGTGTTGGGCGGGTAGGGGCCGTTGGCAGGTTCGGCGGTGTCTTCGAACACGGCCTTGACGTAGTTGGCCTTGTCGAAGGCGAGGTTGATCGCCTGGCGCACTTCAGGTTTGTCCAAGGGCGGGTGCTGACTGTTGATGGCAACGAAGGCGGTCATGAAAGCGTCAGTCTTTTCGACTTTCAGCGTCGGCTCTTTCAGCGCGGCCTGGACATCCAGAGGCTTGGGCGACAGGGCGATCTGGCATTCATTGCGGCGCAATTTCTGCAAGCGCACGTTGGCGTCAGGGGTGATGGCAAAGATCAGCGGGTCGACCGAGGGCTTGCCGCCAAAGTACTCGGCATTAGCTTTGTAGCGAACCGTGGCGTCCTTCTGGAAGCGCGTGAAAACGAACGGGCCGGTGCCGATCGGCTGGCTGTTGAGCTTCTCCGGCGTGCCGGCTTTCATCAGCTTGTCGGCGTACTCGGCCGAGTAGATCGAGGCGAAGCCCATGCTCAGGGTGGCGAGGAAGGTGGAGTCCGGGTGATCAAGGGTAAAGCGTATGGTCAGCGGGTCCAGCGCGTCGATCTTCTTGATCAGTGCGGGCAATTGCATCGACTGAGCATGGGGAAAGCCGCTCTGGGCGACTTTGTGCCAAGGGTTGGCCGGGTCGAGCATCCGGTCGAAGCTGAACTTCACGTCTTCGGCAGTCAGTTCACGCGTCGGGCTGAAGTAGTCGGTGCGATGAAATTTTACCTGCGGGTGCAATTTGAAGATGTAGGTCAGGCCGTCCGGCGTGACCTCCCAGCTGTCCGCGAGGCTGGCGACCACTTTGCCGCTGGCGGTGTCGAAGTCCACCAGGCGGTTCATCAGCACGTCGGCCGAGGCATTGGTGGTGGTCAGCGAGTTGTATTGCACTACATCGAACCCTTCGGGGCTGGCCTCGGTGCAGACGCTCAGGGCGGCGGCGTAGGCCTGTGGGCCCAGCAGAAGCGGGGCAAGCAACAGCGGTAGGGCAGCGAGGCGCATGGTCGGGTTCCTTTACAGATCGAAGGCCCATCTGCAAGTGCAGTCTGGAAAAGGCTTACCCTAGTGGGCTGGATTGCAAATGACTATCCCCTTTTTCGTTTTCAGGGGACTATAGCCAATCGATTCTGGTGAGCGCTGGTTGGAAAAAAGCTGGATTGGCCTGTCGGGAAGATTCTCTGCGACGAGCGGTCGCAATCCACGATAGCCTTGATCCAAGGCGCCTGGCGCCTGAAAAGTGGGGTTTTTATCAACTCAACGCACACCGAATGTTGTTGCTCTCGAGTCTTTCTGGTATAAAGCAGCGCTCTTTTCTAGGGGCCCGGTTCCTTCGTTTGTAGGTGTAGCCGGTAAGACCCTTAAAGAAACGCGGCGCCTGGCGCCAAATGACTGAGAGATTAAGCGGCCAACCCATGCCGGGTTGGGCATGTGGTTTTAGAGGGCTGAGGCATGTCGAGAGTCTGTCAAGTTACCGGTAAGGGTCCGGTGACTGGGAATAACATTTCCCACGCAAATAACAAAACCCGTCGTCGTTTCCTGCCGAACCTGCAGCATCACCGCTTCTGGGTTGAAGAAGAGAAACGTTTCGTGCGTCTGCGCGTATCTGCCAAAGGCATGCGCATCATCGACAAGCGTGGCATCACTGTCGTGCTGGCCGAAATCCGCGCCGCTGGCAAGATCTAAGGGAGCTAATCATGCGTGAATTGATTCGTTTGATTTCGAGCGCCGGTACTGGTCACTTCTACACTACCGACAAGAACAAGCGCACTACCCCGGACAAAATCGAGATCAAGAAATTTGATCCGGTTGTTCGCAAGCACGTGATCTACAAGGAAGGCAAAATCAAGTAATTGATTTTTCCCGACTTACGAAAAAGGCCCGTATCGTGAGATACGGGCCTTTTTTGTTGCCTGAATTTTGTGGTGTCTGTCAGGGCCCCATCGCGAGCAAGCTCGCTCCCACAGTTTGTGATCGACACAGATCCCCTGTGGGAGCGAGCTTGCTCGCGATGAGGTCGGCCAGGACAGCGCAAATCCTCAGGCTTTCTGCTCGAACGCCACATAGATCTTGCGGCACGGCTCCAGCACCTCCCAAGTACCCCGGAACCCGGCCGGGATCACGAAGCGATCGCCGGCGCGCACGGTTTTGCTGTTGCCGTCGTTGTCGCGCAGCACGGAAACGCCCTGAACGATTTCGCAGTATTCATGCTCGGTGAAATTCACCAGCCACTGACCGACAGCGCCTTCCCACACACCGGCATTCAACTGGCCGCATGGGCTGTTGTAGTGGTTGTACACCACTTGCTCGGGATCACCCTTCAGGACTTTTGCCGGGTCTGGGCGATAACGCTCGGGCTCGGTGGTGGCCTGGCTGAAGTCGACGATGTTCTGGATGCTCATTGTTGTATTCCCCCGTGATTGCGACGCGAGTGGTTGAAAGAACCGAAGTCTATGTTTATTAAAATGAACATCGCAAGGCCGTTTGCCGGCGTTATGTCAAATATATTGAAACTTCACCTGCCGCTGGTTTAGGGTGGTGGTTGCCTTGGACCGTAAGCAGGCTGGCCGGGCAGAATTCCTGACAGCGCCCGCGAAGAACGCGGGTGTCGTATTCAATAAGAGGAGGACACTCGCATGACCACCCTGACTCGTGCCGACTGGGAACAACGCGCTCGCGATCTGAAGATCGAAGGCCGCGCCTACATCAATGGCGAATACACCGATGCCGTCTCCGCCGAGACCTTCGAGTGCATCAGCCCGGTCGATGGTCGCCTGCTGGGCAAGATCGCCAGCTGCGACGCCGCTGATGCCCAGCGCGCTGTTGAAAACGCCCGCGCCACCTTCAATTCCGGTGTCTGGTCGCGCCTGGCGCCGACCAAGCGCAAAGCCACCATGATCCGTTTCGCCGGCTTGCTCAATCAACACGCCGAAGAGCTGGCCCTGCTTGAAACCCTGGACATGGGCAAGCCGATCAGCGACTCCCTGTACATCGACGTTCCCGGCGCGGCGCGAGCCCTTAGCTGGAGCGGCGAAGCCATCGACAAGATTTACGACGAAGTGGCGGCTACTCCGCACGATCAGCTGGGTCTGGTCACTCGCGAGCCAGTCGGCGTTGTCGGCGCCATCGTGCCCTGGAACTTCCCGTTGATGATGGCCTGCTGGAAACTCGGCCCGGCGCTGTCTACCGGTAACTCGGTGATCCTCAAGCCGTCCGAAAAATCGCCGCTTACTGCCATCCGCATCGCTGCCCTGGCCGTCGAAGCCGGCATTCCGAAAGGCGTGCTAAACGTGCTGCCAGGTTACGGTCACACCGTCGGCAAGGCCCTGGCCCTGCACAACGATGTCGACACCCTGGTGTTCACCGGTTCGACCAAGATCGCCAAGCAACTGCTGATCTACTCCGGCGAGTCGAACATGAAGCGCGTCTGGTGTGAAGCTGGCGGCAAGAGTCCGAACATCGTGTTTGCCGATGCGCCAGACCTGCAGGCCGCCGCTGAAGCCGCGGCCGGCGCCATTGCGTTCAACCAGGGCGAAGTCTGCACCGCCGGTTCGCGCCTGCTGGTCGAGCGTTCGATCAAGGACCAATTCCTCCCGCTGGTGATCGAAGCGCTGAAAACCTGGGCCCCGGGCAACCCGCTGGACCCTGCGACCAACGCCGGCGCGCTGGTCGATACCCAGCAGATGAACACCGTGCTGTCGTATATCGAGTCCGGTCACAGCGACGGCGCCAAACTTGTCGCGGGTGGCAAGCGCACGCTTCAGGAAACCGGAGGCACCTACGTTGAGCCAACGATTTTCGATGGCGTGAGCAACGCGATGAAAATCGCCCAGGAAGAAATCTTCGGGCCGGTCCTGTCGGTCATCGCTTTCGATACCGCCGAAGAAGCCATCGCGATTGCCAACGACACACCGTACGGCCTCGCCGCAGCAGTGTGGACCAAGGACATCTCCAAGGCTCACCTGACGGCCCGCGCACTGCGTGCCGGTAGCGTATGGGTCAACCAGTACGATGGCGGCGACATGACGGCGCCGTTCGGTGGCTTCAAGCAGTCGGGCAACGGTCGCGACAAGTCGCTGCATGCGTTTGACAAGTACACCGAGCTGAAGGCGACCTGGATCAAGTTGTAATGTGACGCGAGCCCTGGCGATGCCGGGGCTCAAAGCAAATCCCCTGTGGGAGCGAGCCTGCTCGCGAAAGCGGTATGACAGTCGACATCAGTGTTGAATGTTGCTCCGTCTTCGCGAGCAGGCTCGCTCCCACAGTGTTTTGTGTGTCGTAGAAAATAACAATCCACAGGAGCGTGGAACATGCGTTGGGCGACGTATTTCGCCGTGTTGGCGTCTGTCTTGAGTGTCGGCCTGGCCCTGGGTGTCAGCATGCCGCTGGTGTCGTTTCGCCTGGAAAGCTGGGGCTACGGCTCGTTTGCCATCGGCGTGATGGCGGCAATGCCGGCCATTGGTGTGCTGCTGGGCGCGAAGATTTCCAGTCATCTGGCGGCTCGTCTGGGCACGGCCAATCTGATGCGCCTGTGCTTGTGGGCCGGGGCGGTGTCCATCGGTTTGCTGGCGTTGCTACCGAGCTATCCGATCTGGCTGGTGCTGCGCTTGATGATCGGCGTGATCCTGACCCTGGTTTTCATCCTCGGTGAAAGCTGGATCAACCAACTGGTGGTTGAAGAGTGGCGCGGACGGCTGGTGGCGCTGTATGGCAGCAGTTACGCGTTGAGCCAGTTGGCCGGGCCGATACTGCTGGGCGTGCTGGGTACCGAGCACGATTACGGTTTCTGGGTTGGCGTCGGTCTGCTGGTGGCGGCGCCGTTCCTGTTGCTGGGACGCGACGGTGCGCCCGGCAGCGAGGCCTGCAGCGTGACGTTCGGTGATTTGTTGACCTTCTGCCGTGGCCTGCCGGCAATTGCCTGGGCGGTGTCGTTGTTCGCCGCGTTCGAAGCGATGATCCTGACGCTGCTGCCGATTTACTGTCTGCGCCAGGGCTTCACCACGGAAATCGCCCTAGCGATGGTCAGCACGGTGGTGGTCGGCGATGCCTTGCTGCAATTGCCGATTGGTGCGCTGGCGGATCGGGTGTCGCGGCGTGCGTTGTTTACCGGCTGCGCGGTGGTCCTGCTGGTGTCGAGCCTGGCGATCCCGATGCTGATCGACACCCTGCTGATCTGGCCGCTGTGGGTACTGTTCGGCGCCAGTGCTGGTGGGCTGTTTACCTTGTCGCTGATCCTGATCGGCGAGCGTTATCGCGACGATGCGCTGGTTCGGGCCAATGCGCACATCGCGCAGCTGTGGGGGATCGGTTGCCTGCTGGGGCCGTTGATCGCCGGTGCCGGCAGCCAGTGGATCAGTGGGCATGCGTTGCCATTGCTGATGGCGGCGGGTGCGTTCGGCCTGGTGATTCTGCTGTCGCGCCAGGGCGCGTTTGGCGCGGTACAGCCAGCGTAGGATCCTTTAAAGCATCCGCTCCAGCCCGACGATGTCGCTGAGCCAGGCATTGAAGCGCCGCCACCAGCTGCCCGGTTCCCTGGTCAGGGTGTGCATTTTGTCGTCGTCTTCGGTCACCCAGACGACCTCGCCATTCTCCAGTCGCGCCTGATAACTCAGGGCCGGTGCCATGCCCTGCAACGCCAGATCGCGAACGTGGCCTGCAAGTTCCGGGCTGTCCACCAGCACCCCGACTTCGGTGTTCCACAGCACCGAGCGCGGATCGAAGTTGAATGAGCCGATGAAGGACTTTTGCTGGTCGAAGATGATCGCCTTGCTGTGCAGGCTGGAATCGGAATCCCCATAAGACTTGCTGGAAAACAGGCGAGGTCCGCTGCCGCTGTCGTCGCCGGGCTGACGGCGCAGCTCAAAGAGCTGCACGCCGTGCTCCAGCAGCGCCTTGCGATACGGTGCATAACCGCCATGCACCGCCGGGACGTCCGTGGCTTCCAGTGAGTTGGTCAGCAAGCGTACTGACACTCCGGCGTCAGCGCGTCCGGTGAGGTATACCAAACCCGGTGGGCCGGGTATGAAATAGGCCGAGACCATCACCAGCTCTTTGCGGACGCCATCGAGTGCGGGCGCCAACTGAGTCGTCAGCAGCAACTGAGGGTCAGGCTCGCCGTCGGCCAACACCTTGCTCGGTGCATCCCACAGCGCCTGACTCCACGCCCAGATCAGCTCTTTGCGCCAGATGTCCAGGCGCGGCTGCGTTTTGAAAGTCATCAACTGTTGATAGAGCGCGTGGTTCTGTTTGCGCGATTCCTCCAGGGATTCTTCTAGCCGGGTCCGGGTGTTTTGCAGATCCTCGGCAGTCGGTTTGCTGGAGACAAATTCATCGATCGGCTTGCTCAGGGCGCTATTCCAGTACTGGTCGAAACTTTGCCCCAATTGCTCGGCGACCGGGCCAACGCCGAGCATGTCGATGTCGCGAAAATTAAGGTTGGGCTTGGCATCGAAATACTCGTCCCCCAGATTGCGCCCACCGACAATGGCCATGCTGTTGTCGGCCAGCCACAGCTTGTTGTGCATGCGCCGATGTTGCAGCGACAGATTGAGCAACCGGCCCATGGTGCGCGTCACGCCGGTGCTGCGACCCAGATGCAAGGGGTTGAACACGCGAATCTGGATCTGTGGATGCGCCGCCAGGGTGGCGATGGTCTTGTCCAGGCCATCGCTGGTGGTGTCATCGAGCAGAATGCGTACGCGTACGCCGCGGTCCGCAGCCTTGAGCAGTTCGGCCACCAGCATCCGGGTGCTGATGCCGTCATGGACGATGTAGTACTGCAAGTCGAGGCTGCTTTGCGCGTTGCGAATCAGCTCGGCGCGGGCGGTGAAGGCCTCGATGCTGTCGGAAAGCAGACGAAAACCGGATTGCCCTTGGTGCGGTGCGGCCTGGGCTAGCACCGAGCGGCCGAACGCCGAGTCACTCGCCGGCAATGCCTGGCTCGATCCGCGCTGCAAGTCGAAATTGGCGCAGCCACTCAAGAACGAGGCAAGTAACACAAGAGCAAGCAGGGGCTGTCTGACTCTCATGTGGGATCGTTCCGATTGGCTGCAGGTGATGGCATATGGACGCTGGTATCCAGAGAAAGGTCAGTCGGTGAGTTGGTCGTTTTCAGCCAGCAGTCTGATGGCCTCGGCACCGACCTTGCGCACAGCTTCTTCAATCTGTGCTGTTGGTTTGGCAGCGTAGTTCATGCGCAGGCAATTGCGATATTTGCCCGAGGGGGAAAATATGCTGCCGACGGCAATCTGTACGCCTTGGTCGTGCAAGGCACGATTCAGTTTCAGGGTGTCGAAGCTCTCCGGTAGCTCAACCCATAGCATGAAGCTGCCTTGCGGGCGGCTGGCACGGGTTCCCGGCGGAAAGTAGCGGGTGACCCAGTCGATCATCATGTCTCGATTGCGCTGGTATTGAGTGCGCATTCGCCGCAAATGCGGTTCGAAGTGGCCAGTCTTGAGGAATTCCGCGATAGCAATCTGCGGTTGCGGCGCGGTGGAACCGGTGCTGATGTATTTCATGTGCAGCACGCGTTCCAGATAGCGACCGGGCGCGACCCAGCCGATGCGCAGGCCGGGGGCCAGCGTCTTGGAAAATGAACTGCACAGCAGGACGCGGCCATCTTCGTCGAAGGATTTGATCGTGCGCGGACGCGGATAGCTGTAGGACAGTTCGCCATACACATCGTCCTCGATGATCGCTACGTCGAAGCGCTGTGCGAGCGTCAACAACGCGCGTTTGCGCGACTCCGGCATAATGTAGCCCAGCGGATTGTTGCAGCTCGGCGTCAACTGTATGGCCTTGATCGGCCACTGTTCCAGGGCCAGTTCCAGCGCATCCAGGCTAATCCCGGTGAGCGGGTCGGTGGGAATCTCCAGGGCTTTCATGCCCAGGCCCTTGAGTGTCTGCATGGCGCCGTGGAAGCTTGGCGAATCCACCGCGACGATGTCCCCCGGCTCGCAGATCGAGCGGATGCTGGTGGACAGCGCTTCGTGGCAGCCGGTCGTTACCACCAGATCACCGGGGCTCAGTTGGCAGCCGGAATCGAGCATCAAGCGGGCGATCTGTTCGCGCAGTTCGAGGTTGCCGTGGATGTTGTCGTAATACAGGCCGGGCATGTCTTGCCGACGGCTGAGTTGTGCCAGGCCACGCAGCAGCGGTTTGAGGGTCGGAGTGGTGATGTCCGGCATGCCGCGGCCCAGTTGCACCACATCTTTACGCGGCACGGCGCGAATCAACTCCAGCACCTGCTCCCATTGTGAAATTTCCACCGGTCGCTGGGCCGGGCGGCTGATGGCCGGCAACTCGGGCAGCTCACGAGTGACCGGCACGAAATAGCCGGACTTGGGTCTTGGCGTGGCCAGCCCGTTGTCTTCGAGTACGCGATAGGCCTGCTGCACAGTGCTCAGGCTGACCCCGTGTTCGATGCTGAGTGCTCGTACCGATGGCAGCCGATCACCCGGGCGATAGAAGCCTTGTTCGATACGTGTGCCGAGTAGCTCGGCGAGGTTTACGTAAAGAGTCATGGTGCAGTCTCGATAGGGTGATTCGGTTGACCAGTACAGATGGGGTGAAAATTCAGGATTCAGACGTTTCGATGGTCTATCTGTATGGAAATAATACTGTTTGGTTGAATCTGTAATGGTTTTCGCCGTCCACGCATCATGAAAGCTCTGGCTACCCAAGTAAACAGGAGCAATCAAAATGAACGGCTTGAGCGATGTGCGGCTGACATTACACAGTCAGGAGCTGGCGGCAGGGCAAGATAACAGCGCACGCGAGGCGGACCTGCGCAATGCGCCGTCCGGCCTTAAGCGCTGGAATCAGTTCTGGCGTCGTCTGCACACGCGCAAGGCGTTGCTAGAGCTGACACCCGCTCAGCTCAAGGATATCGGGCTGACGCGTGAGCAGGCGCGGGAGGAGGGGTTGAAGCCCTTTTGGCGGATTTGATTTTGGTGGCGTTCTTCAGGGCCTCATCGCGAGCAAGCTCGCTCCCACAGTACCGCGTCGATCAGAAATCTTGTGTATGACGCGAACCCTGTGGGAGCGAGCTTGCTCCGGGCGGCGTTCCGACGATAGCGTCGGCACAAACACTGACAAACCTTCAGGCCAACTCTTTAAGCCGATGCCACAGCATCCCCAACGCCAACAACGGCGAGCGCAAATGCTTGCCGCCGGGGAAGGTGATGTGCGGCACCTTGGCGAACAGATCGAAGCCACCACTGTGCTGTCCGCTGATAGCCTCGGCCAGCAGCTTGCCCGCCAGGTGCGTGGCGTTCACGCCATGACCGGAATAAGCCTGGGCGTAATACACGTTCGGTTGCGCCTTGAGCCGGCCGATCTGCGGTAGACGGTTGGCGCCGATGCCGATCATCCCGCCCCACTGATAATCGATCCCCACTCCGGCCAATTGCGGGAAGACGTCCAGCATCTTCGGTCGCATATAGGCCGCGATGTCTTTCGGATCTCGCCCCGAGTAATGGCAGGCGCCGCCGAACAGCAGGCGCCGATCCGCCGAGAGTCTGTAGTAATCCAGCGCCACCCGCTGATCGCAGACCGCCATGTTCTGCGGCAGCAGTGCGTGGGCCAGTTCTTCGCTCAAAGGCTCCGTGCCGATGATATAGCTGCCGGCGGGCAGCACTTTGCCACTGAGTTCGGGATTGAGTTCATTGAGGTAGGCGTTGCAGCCCAGTACCAGCGTCTTTGCCCGGACCGAGCCTTGGGCCGTATGCACCTTGACCTCGGGACCGTAATCGATGCGCGTGACGGCCGACTGTTCGAACAGCTTCACGCCCAGTTGCTGCGCGGCGGCGGCTTCGCCCAGCGCCAGATTCAGCGGGTGCAGATGCCCGGAGCCCATGTCGATCAAGCCGCCAACGTAGCGGTCTGAGCCGACCACGGTGTGCATTTCATGGGGTTGCAGCAGACGGGTTTCGTAGCGGTAGCCGAGGCTGCGCAGTTCTTCGGCGTCTTCGGCGAAGCCATCGAGATCACGGGGCTTGTTGGCAAGGTCGCAGTAACCCCAGGTCAGGTCGCAGGGGATCTGAAAACGCTCGACTCGTTGTCGGACGATTTCCACCGCTTCCAGGCCCATGAGTTTCATCTGGCGCACGCCTTCCGTACCGATCACGTTGGCGAATTGATCAAGGCCATGGCCAACCCCCCGAATCAATTGCCCGCCATTGCGGCCGCTGGCGCCCCAGCCGATTTTATGGGCTTCAAGCAGCACCACATCCAGACCGCGTTCAGCCAATTCAAGCGCCGTGTTCAACCCGGAGAATCCGCCACCAACCACGCAAACGTCAGCCACCTGTTCGCCGGTCAGCACCGGATGGTCCGGCTGAGGCAGGCTGCTGGCGGCGTAATATGAGGCGGTGTGCTGGTGATTCGGGACAGGCTGATGAGCACGGCCATTCATGTGCGTGATCCTGATTCGTGTGTCTAGAAAATTTGACGGAGCATAAGCCGGACCTTGAAGACGGGCAACACACTGGTCGGCCGGTGCTGTCTGGATCGGGGCTTTTACGTCAGAATCCGGCTCTGTTCCGAGATCGGTAGTGGTTTAGATGAACTGCAACAGTCAGAAAATTCGCACGCTGCGCCAGCAGATTCCCTCGTTCGAGTGCGTGCCCGGTTGCCATGACTGCTGCGGCCCGGTAACGACCTCGCCGGAGGAAATGTCCCGTCTGCCGCGCAAGACCCGCGCCGAGCAGGATGCGGCGATGGATGAACTCAATTGCGTTCATCTGGGGCCGAACGGCTGCACGGTGTATGACGAGCGGCCGCTGATCTGCCGGTTGTTTGGCACCACCAAGACGTTGCCATGCCCCAATGGGCGCGGGCCGGTGGAGTTGATTCATCCAAATGCCGAGAAGCAAGTCTTTGAGTACATGGCCTCGAATCGGCAGGTGTTGGTTTGATCGTTCCCACGCTCTGCGTGGGAATGCAGCCCGGGACGCTCTGCGTCCCAAGAGCCGAACGCGGAGCGTCCGTTGAGGCATTCCCACGCAGAGCATGGGAACGATCTGTTTAAGTTCAATCCGGAATCGGCAGGCTCAGACTCTCCTTCACCTCTTCCATCACGATATAGCTCTTGGATTCGCGCACATGCGGCAGCTTGAGCAGGATGTCGCCCAGCAGTTTGCGGTACGAGGCCATCTCGGATATCCGCGCTTTCACCAGGTAGTCGAAATCTCCTGACACCAAGTGGCACTCCAGGACGTGGGGCAGTTTCAGCACCGCGCGTCGGAACTCTTCGAAGGTATCGCCGGACTTGTAATCGAGGCTGATCTCGACGAACACCAGGAGACTTCCCTTGAGGTGCTGCGGATTGAGCCGGGCGTTGTAGCCCATGATGATCCCTTCGCGCTCCAGGCGTCGCACCCGCTCGGTACAGGGCGTGGTCGAGAGCCCGACCTTCTCCCCAAGCTCGGTAAAGGATATGCGCCCGTCCGCTTGCAGGATCCGCAAGATGTTGCGGTCGATCTTGTCCAGCTCACGTTTGGTCTGGGTGTTGGTACGCATAGGGGATGCGCCTCCGTGAAAAGGGTTTTTGCCGAGAATTGTCGCCAAATATAGGCGCTTATATAGTGAAAAGCACTGGCAAATCTTTTTTACACTGCGCACATCTGAAGCTCTGAACAACAAACGTCAGCGGTTAGCCGCGATGAGGGAAATGAAAATGCGCGTTATGGTCTTGGGTAGCGGCGTCATCGGTACCACCAGTGCTTATTATCTGGCGCGTGCCGGGTTTGAAGTGGTGGTGGTGGACCGGCAGCCGGCTGCTGCCATGGAGACCAGTTTCGCCAATGCCGGGCAGGTCTCGCCGGGTTATGCCTCGCCGTGGGCCGCGCCGGGTGTGCCGCTCAAAGCCATCAAATGGCTGCTGCAGCGCCATGCGCCCTTGGCGATCAAGGCGACTGCCGACATCGATCAGTACCTGTGGATGGCACAGATGCTGCGCAACTGCACCGCCAGTCGTTACGCGGTGAACAAGGAGCGCATGGTCCGCCTGTCCGAGTACAGCCGTGATTGCCTCGACGAATTGCGCGCCGAAACCGGTATCACCTACGAAGGCCGCAGTCTCGGTACTACTCAATTGTTCCGCACCCAGGCCCAGCTTGATGGCGCCGCGAAAGACATCGCCGTGCTGAAAGAGTCCGGCGTGCCGTTCGAACTGCTCGACCGTGAAGGCATTGCCCGCGTCGAGCCGGCCCTGGCCAGCGTGACCGACATCCTCGCCGGTGCCCTGCGCCTGCCGAACGACCAGACTGGCGACTGCCAGATGTTCACCGTTCGCTTGGCCGAAATGGCCGCCAAGCTCGGTGTGCAATTCCGCTTCGGCCAGGACATCCAGCGCCTCGACTTCGCCGGTGATCGCATCAACGGCGTGTGGATCGACGGCAAGCTGGAAACCGCTGACCGCTACGTGCTGGCCCTCGGCAGCTACTCGCCGCAACTGCTCAAGCCGTTGGGCATCAAGGCGCCGGTGTATCCGCTCAAGGGTTACTCCCTGACCGTGCCGATCACCAACCCGGCGATGGCCCCGACCTCGACCATTCTCGACGAGACCTACAAGGTCGCGATCACCCGTTTCGACAACCGCATCCGCGTTGGCGGGATGGCGGAGATCGCCGGTTTTGACCTGTCGCTGAACCCGCGCCGGCGCGAAACCCTGGAGATGATCGTCAACGACCTTTATCCTCAGGGCGGCAATCTGGCCGAGGCCAGCTTCTGGACCGGCCTGCGTCCGACCACCCCCGACGGCACGCCGATTGTCGGCGCTACCCCGTTCAAGAACCTGTTCCTGAACACCGGTCACGGCACCCTCGGCTGGACCATGGCCTGCGGCTCCGGTCGCTTGCTGGCTGACCTGATGGCCAAGAGAAAGCCGCAGATCAGCGCCGAAGGCCTCGATATTTCCCGTTATGGCAGCAATCGTCAGGAACCAGCAAAACATGCCAGTCCAGCGCCTGCTCACCAGTGAGTTCACAGTAGCCGCCCTGCGATAAGCAACAACGTAAGATCCCTCTTCCGGTGCTACTGGCGGTTATCGCCGACAGCAGCGCCGGTTTTTTTTAAACGACCGACCAGAAGTCTGCCGCCATGCGTCCTGCCCGTGCCCTGATCGACCTCCAAGCCCTTCGTCACAATTACCAAATCGCCCGTGAAGTCACGGGGGCCAAGGCCCTCGCGGTAATCAAGGCTGATGCCTATGGTCATGGTGCAGTGCGTTGCGCCCAGGCGCTGGAAGCCGAGGCGGACGGGTTTGCCGTGGCCTGCATCGAAGAAGCCCTGGAGCTGCGAGCGGCGGGCATTCGCGCGCCGGTGTTGCTGCTGGAAGGTTTTTTCGAAGCCGATGAGCTGTCGCTGATCGTCGAGCATGATTTCTGGTGCGTGGTGCATTCGCTGTGGCAACTCGAAGCGATCGAGAAGGCCGCATTGAGCAAGCCGATCACCGTCTGGCTCAAGCTCGACTCGGGCATGCACCGGGTCGGCCTGCACCCGAAGGATTATCAAGCGGGCTATCAACGGCTGCTGGCCAGCGGCAAGGTCGCGAAGATCGTGTTGATGAGCCACTTTGCTCGCGCCGATGAGTTGAACAGTCAAGCCAGTGCCGAGCAGGTCGCGGTATTCGAAGCGGCGCGCCAAGGCTTGTCGGCCGAGATCAGCCTGCGCAACTCGCCGGCGGTGCTCGGTTGGCCACAGGTGCCGAGCGATTGGGTACGTCCGGGCATCATGCTCTACGGCGCCACGCCTTTCGAAGAAGCCAACGCCGTGGCTTCGCGCCTGCAACCGGTGATGACCCTCGAATCGAAAGTGATCAGCGTGCGTGAATTGCCGGCCGGTGAGCCAATTGGCTACGGCGCGAAATTCATCACCCAGAAGCCGATGCGCGTTGGCGTGGTGGCCATGGGTTACGCAGATGGCTACCCGCGGTTGGCGCCAACCGGCACGCCGGTGCTCGTCGCCGGGCAACGCAGCCAGCTGATCGGCCGGGTGTCGATGGACATGCTGTGCATCGACCTGACTGATGTGCCGCAAGCCGGCCTCGGTTCGACCGTCGAGTTATGGGGCAAAAATATCCTTGCCAGCGACGTGGCCATCGCGGCCGGCACGATTCCTTATCAGATCTTCTGCAACCTGCGCCGGGTGCCAATGCTCTATTCCGGGAGCTAGGACCAAACCGCCCGGACCGGAAGTCGCCTCGCCGAACAGGATTCAGGTCAAAGTGTTGTAAATACTGAACGCTGTCGCCATGATAACGCTCAATATTCCAACAACCTGAATTCCTGGAGGCTCCAGCATTGGACGTCGGTGAACGACTGCAATCAATCCGCAAGCTCAAAGGTCTTTCCCAGCGTGAACTCGCCAAACGCGCGGGCGTCACCAACAGCACGATTTCGATGATCGAGAAGAACAGCGTCAGCCCCTCGATCAGTTCGCTGAGGAAAGTGTTGGGCGGGATTCCCATGTCCATGGTCGAGTTCTTTTCCGAAGAAATCCTGCAGGAAAAACCGACTCAGATCGTCTACAAAGCCAACGAGCTGATCGATATTTCCGATGGTGCAGTGACCATGAAACTGGTCGGCCGGGCTCACCCGAGCCGCGCTATCGCATTCCTCAATGAAATCTACCCGCCAGGCGCCGACACCGGTGACGAGATGCTCACCCATGAAGGCGAGGAAACCGGGATTTTGGTGGAAGGGCGGCTGGAACTGGTGGTGGGGCTTGAAACATTTGTGCTCGAAGCTGGCGATAGCTACTACTTTGAAAGTACCAAGCCGCATCGTTTCCGTAATCCGTTCGATGCGCCGGCGCGACTAATCAGCGCAGCAACACCCGCGAATTTCTAAGGAAAGAGGCGCCCTGCCGGCATGGCCGAGGCACCCGAGCCGTTTGACCATTGCGCAACAAGACCCCTTCGACTTTGGGGTTGTTTCAGTGTCGCGGGCTTACCGCTATACTTGCGCCCGCCTGCGAACCGTGGCCGTAGGCGTGACTAGCCACCATTGAGGGTGAACGCGTGAATCTAATTATGAAAATGCTGGCCGCACCAGCAACCGTATTGGCCCTCTGGGCTGTCAGCGCTCAAGCTGCGACGAACGACGAAATTGCCAAACGCCTTGAGCCAGTCGGCCAGGTCTGTGTCCAGGGCAAAGAGTGCAAGGGCATGGAAGTCGCCGCTACGGCTGGCGGCGGAGGTGGCGCCAAGGCACCTAAAGACGTTATTGCCAAGCATTGCAATGCTTGCCACGGCACCGGCCTGCTGGGCGCGCCGAAAATCGGCGACAAGGCAGCCTGGAAAGAGCGTGCCGATCACCAGGGCGGCCTCGACGGCATCCTGGCCAAAGCCATTACCGGTATCAACGCGATGCCGCCAAAAGGCACTTGCGCCGACTGCTCCGATGACGAGCTGAAGGGCGCCATCAAAGAGATGTCCGGCCTGTAACCAGTCCGCCTCTTTCGCAAAAAAGCCGCTTGCGAGCGGCTTTTTTGTGCCTGCAATTTCGTTAAACGCGCTGATTTCTGTAGGAGCGAGCATGCTCGCGAAAAACCTGAAAACGCCGCGGGGCATCAGGCTGCCAGCGTAATCGTTGACGACCATCGTCGGAACGCCGCCCGGAGCATGCTCGCTCCTACAAGTTTTTCTGAGCCGGCCGATTAGGCTTAACAGGCTGTTCATTGCAGCAAAGACCCGGCAAGCTCGGTCCAACCCCACTTCATGGAATGTACGGGAGGATCGGATGGTACAGCTGTGTTCTATCGAGCAAGCGGTCGATGAGGTGTTGGCACGGTTGCCGGCGCATATTCATATGGGCCTGCCCTTGGGCCTGGGCAAACCCAATCATTTCGTCAACGCGCTGTACCAACGTGTCGCGCAATTGCCGCAGCGGCAACTGACGATCTACACCGCCCTGTGCCTGGGCCGGCCCGCGTTGGGCGACGGATTGCAAAAGCGCTTTCTCGAACCCTTTATCGAACGGGTCTTTGGCGATTATCCCGAACTGGATTTCCTCGCCGGCCTGCAACGCGACAGCCTGCCAGCCAATATCCACATCCAGCAGTTTTTCATTCAGCCGGGCAGCCTGCTCAACAGCGCGTCGGCCCAGCAGGATTACGTCAGCAGCAACTACAGCCACGCCGCCCGGGACATCAACGCCGCCGGGTTGAACCTGGTCGCGCAACTGGTGGCCAGCCATGGCGAGCACCCCGATCGCTTGAGCCTGAGTTGCAATCCGGACATCACCCTAGACCTGTTGCCGATGATCGCCAGGCGCCGGGCTGCCGGGGAGACGATCCTGATGGTCGGCCAGGCGCACGACGGTTTGCCTTATATGCCCGGCGATGCCGAAGTCGGTATCGATACCTTCGACTTGCTGATCGACGAGAAAGACAGCACCACACTGTTTTCCACGCCGAACATGCCGGTGGGTTTCCAGGATCATTTTATTGGCCTGCACGCCAGCGCACTGGTGCGTGATGGCGGCACCTTGCAGATCGGCATCGGTTCCATGGGCGATGCGCTGACCGCTGCGTTGTTGGCGCGTCAGGCCGACAACGACGCTTACAAGGCTTTGTTGAGCGACATGAATCTTAGCCAGTGGGCACAACTGATCGAGCGCGAAGGCGGCATCGAACCGTTCGCCAAAGGCTTGTACGGTTGTAGCGAAATGTTCGTCAACGGCCTGCTGGTGCTGGCCGACGCCGGGATCGTGCGGCGCAAGGTTTACCCGGATGTGCCGACGCAGCAGCAGGCCAATGCTGGCACCCTCGACGAAGCCGCGCAAACCGACGGCATCTCGGTGCATGGCGGGTTTTTCCTCGGTCCGCGTAGTTTCTATCAACGCTTGCGCGAATTGCCGCAGAGTAAACGGCTCGAATTCAACATGACTCGTATCAGCTACATCAATGAGCTTTACGGGCAGGAAGAACTCAAACGCTTGCAGCGGCTTGATGCGCGATTTATCAACACAGCGTTTACCGTGACCCTGCTAGGCGCCGGAGTGGCAGATCAGCTCGAAGATGGGCGCGTGGTCAGCGGCGTGGGCGGACAGTACAACTTTGTTGTCCAGGGACATGCACTGGAAGGTGCGCGGTCGGTGTTGCTGCTGCGCAGCTGGCGCGAATCGGGCGGTGACGTCAGTTCGAACATTGTCTGGTCGTACGGCCATTGCACCATCCCGCGACATCTGCGCGACGTCGTAGTCACCGAGTACGGCATCGCCGATCTGCGCGGGAAAACCGATGCAGCGGTGATCGAAGCCTTGCTGAACATCAGTGATTCACGCTTCCAGCCAGGGCTTATCGAGCAGGCACAGAAGGTCGGCAAATTGCCCGGGGATTTCCAGCTCGATCCACGTTTCAGTGATAACCGCCCTGAGCGGTTGCAGGCGATTCAGGCGCGGCACCCGCAGCTGTTTGCGGAATATCCGTTGGGCTGTGATTTCACCGATATCGAACAGGATCTGTTGCGGGCGCTGAACTGGCTCAAGAGCAAGTTCAAGCTGAGTGAAGTGCTGGAGCTGGGCAAGGCTGCGCTGGATGCACCGCAGCCTGCATCCTTTCCCGAACACCTGGAGCGTATGCAACTGACCAACCCGGAAGGGCTGAAGGAGGATTTGTTTCAGCGCTTGTTGCTCACGGGCCTCAAGGCCACCACACCGCTCTGATCGTTCCCACGCTCTGCGTGGGAATGCCTCTTCGGACGCTCTGCGTTCGGCTCTTGATGGGACGCAGAGCGTCCCGGGCTGCATTCCCACGCAGAGCGTGGGAACGATTAATGGCGGGGGATTACTCGATGAAGGTTACAACGCCATCCTTCAGCGACTGCACGCGCGCCAGCGACTCAACGCGATAACCCTGGGCATCCAGCTCCGCACGACCGCCCTGGAACGACTTCTCGATCACGATCCCCAACCCTGCCACGGTGGCACCGGCCTGCTTGATGATCGAGATCAGCGCTTGCGACGCCTTACCGTTAGCCAGGAAGTCATCGATGATCAGCACGCGGTCGCTGCTGGTCAGGTGGCGCGGAGAAATCGCCACGGTGCTTTCGGTCTGCTTGGTGAACGAGTAAACGGTCGCCGACAGCAGGTTTTCAGTCAGGGTCAGGGACTGATGCTTGCGAGCGAAAATCACCGGCACACCAAGGTTCAGGCCGGTCATGATCGCAGGCGCAATGCCCGAAGCTTCAATGGTGACGATCTTGGTGATGCCCGAATCCTTGAACAGCGTGGCGAATTCATCGCCGATCAGCTTCATCAGGGCCGGGTCGATCTGGTGGTTCAGAAAGGCGTCGACTTTCAGGACCTGATCGGAAAGCACGATGCCTTCTTCGCGAATTTTCTTGTGCAGTGCTTCCATGAAGCTGTCCTCGTTTGGCGTCTTTTGCGCCGAAGGTCTAAATAAAAGTGGTCAATTCTAGCGCTTTAACATCGCGCGTATATCCGCCAATGCGCTATTGCCACGCACGGCTTTGACTTCGGTCGGTGTGTCGTCGTTGCCTTCCCAGGCAAGGTCGTCCGGCGGCAGTTCATCGAGGAAGCGGCTCGGTGCGCAATCGATGATCTCGCCGTATTGCTTGCGCTTGGCGGCGAAGGTGAAGGCCAGGGTCTGGCGCGCGCGGGTAATGCCCACGTAGGCCAGGCGCCGTTCCTCTTCGATGGTGTCGGCTTCGATACTGGAGCGGTGCGGAAGGATTTCTTCTTCCATGCCCATGATGAACACGTAGGGGAATTCCAGACCCTTGGACGCGTGCAAGGTCATCATCTGTACGCCTTCGGCGCCGTCTTCCTCTTCCTGCTGACGCTCGAGCATATCGCGCAGGACGAGTTTGCCGATGGCGTCTTCGACGGTCATCTCGCCTTCTTCGTCTTTCTCGAGCGTGTTTTTAAGTGCCTCGATCAGGAACCACACGTTGCCCATGCGGTAATCGGCGGCCTTGTCGCTGGAGCTGTTGGTGCGCAGCCAGTTCTCGTAATCGATGTCCATGACCATGCTGCGCAGGGCCGAGATCGGGTCTTCGCCGGCGCATTGCTCGCGGACCTTGTCCATGAAGCGCTTGAAGCGCGACAGGCGATCGGTGAAGCGGCTGTCCAGATGCTCGCCCAAGCCGATCTCGTCGGTGGCGGCGTACATCGAGATTTTTCGCTCGGTGGCGTAGTTGCCCAGCTTCTCCAAAGTAGTCGAACCGATCTCCCGGCGTGGGACGTTGATCACACGCAGGAAGGCGTTGTCGTCGTCCGGGTTCACGATCAGGCGGAAGTAGGCCATCAGGTCTTTCACTTCCTGGCGGCCGAAGAAGCTGTTACCGCCGGACAAGCGATACGGCACTTGGTGATGCTGCAACTTCAGTTCGATCAACTTGGCCTGATAGTTACCCCGGTACAGGATCGCGAAATCGCTGTAAGGCCGATCAGTACGCAAGTGCAGGCTGAGGATTTCCACGGCCACGCGCTCGGCTTCGGCGTCTTCGTTGCGGCAGCGGATCACCCGGATCTCGTCGCCGTGGCCCATTTCACTCCACAGCTGTTTCTCGAATTCGTGGGGGTTGTTCGAGATCAGCACGTTGGCGCAGCGCAGGATGCGGCTGGTGGAGCGGTAGTTCTGCTCCAGCATCACCACTTTCAGGGAAGGGTAGTCTTCCTTGAGTAGCATCAGGTTTTCCGGGCGAGCGCCGCGCCAGGCGTAGATCGACTGGTCGTCGTCGCCCACCACGGTGAACTGGTTACGCTTGCCGATCAGCATCTTCACCAGCAGGTATTGGCTGGCGTTGGTGTCCTGGTATTCGTCCACCAGCAGGTAACGCACCTTGTTTTGCCACTTTTCCAGAATGTCGGCGTGTTCTTCGAACAGCTTCACCGGCAGCAGGATCAGGTCGTCGAAGTCCACCGCGTTGAACGCCTTGAGCGTGCGCTGATAGTGGGTGTAGACGATGGCGGCGGTCTGTTCCTTGGGATTGCGCGCGTTTTCCAGGGCCTGGGCCGGCAGGATCAGTTCGTTTTTCCAGGCGCCGATCATGTTCTTGATCTCGTCGACGCCGTCGTCGCCCGAGTATTCCTTTTGCATGATGTCGGTCATCAGGGCCTTGACGTCGGTCTCGTCGAAAATCGAGAAACCGGGTTTGTAGCCCAGCCGCACGTGTTCCTTGCGGATGATGTTCAGGCCCAGGTTGTGGAAGGTGCAGACCGTCAGGCCGCGGCCTTCACCGGCGCGCAGGAGGGTGCCGACCCGCTCCTTCATCTCGCGCGCGGCCTTGTTGGTGAAGGTCATGGCGACGATGTACTGGGCGCGAATCCCGCAGTTCTGGATCAGGTGTGCGATTTTGCGCGTGATCACGCTGGTCTTGCCGGAGCCTGCACCGGCGAGCACCAAAAGAGGGCCGCCGACATAGCTCACGGCTTCTTGCTGCCGGGGATTGAGTCGGGACATAGGTAAATTCAGGAGTCAGTCACGAAATGGGCCGGCATTTTAACAGGCTCAGCGAATTGTGCTGCTCTCTCCGACTTGTGACGTACAACGCGATCTCTAATTGCCGGTTTTGTTACTTTCACGCAGGATGCGCAACGAATTCGCGTCTAATGTTCGTAATTCCGGATACAAAGGCCTCGTTTGATGGCGGATGTCCATTGGTCATTGGGGATCGGCGCGGCATAATGCGGTCGCCTACATCTTTGCAGAGTCTAGGGAGCTAGCTTGTCTACGCCTGTCGAACCCTTGCGTTTGCTGCTACTGGCCGAAGAGCCAGCGTGGGCAGCGTTGTTGCGCGAGTGTCTGGCTCCGATGGGGAGCTCGGCCGTGCTTATCAGCGCGCCGAGCTGGGAGTCGGTCAGCAGTCTGTTCGATGACAACCGCAGTGCGGTGTTGTTGACGATCCCGGCTCTCCAGCCGGCGCCGGGCCGTTGCTGTCTGCCGACGGTGTTGCTGCTCGAGCATGAGCCCCTGACCCCGCCCGACGGCGTCAGCGACTGGCTGGTACGCGATCATCTCGACCCGGGCATGCTGCGCCGTTGCCTGCGCCATGTGCGTGAGCGCGGCGTACTGGAAAACACCCTGCAACGCCTGGCCGAGCAAGATCCGCTGACCGGCATCGCCAACCGCCAGGGTTTCCAGACCTTGCTGACGGCACGGCTGGCGGAAAACGATGGTCGTGGCCTGGCCCTCGGTCATCTTGACCTCGACAACTTCCGTTACGCCAACGATGCCCTCGGCCACCAGGCCGGTGACCGCCTGATCCTGCAGGTGGTCGCGCGGCTCAAAGGCCAGCTTGAAGCTGGCGATCAACTGGCGCGACTGGGCAGCGATGAGTTCGCCTTGCTGATCGACACCCGCCGCGCCCCTCAGCGCGCCGAATGGATGGCCGAGCGCATCACCGAAGCGTTGGCCGAGCCTTATTGGGTCGACGGCGAAAGCCTGCTGATCGGCTCCAGCCTGGGCATTGCCCATGCACGGGCACAGGCGGGAGCCGACCCGTTGATGTGGCACGCGCATATCGCCATGCAACAGGCCAAGAGCACCCAAGGCTGTACTTTTCATATTTTCAACGAGCGCATCAACCGCAATGCCCGCAGCATCGCCGACCTCGAAACCGAGCTACGCCGGGCCTTGCGCCGCGATGAGCTGGAACTGCATTACCAGCCGCGAATGAACCTTGAAGACGGGCAAATCGTCGGCCTCGAAGCCTTGGTGCGCTGGCGTCATGCCGAGCGCGGCTTGCTGCCACCGAGCGAGTTCGTGCCGCTGGCCGAGCAGAGCGGTTTGATCGTGCCGCTGGGTTACTGGGTCATTTCCCGGGCATTACGCGATATGCAGGCGTTGCTTGAGCTCGGTTTGCCGCCGTTGCACATGGCGATCAACCTGTCGTTCCGGCAGTTTCAGGACAGCCAGTTGCTCTCGACCTTGAGCCGGTTGATCAGCGAGCGCGGTGTCGAGGCGCAATGGCTGGAGTTCGAGCTGACCGAAACCGCGGTCATGCGCCGCAGTGACCTGGTCAAGCAGACCATGGACGCCCTTGGGCGCCTGGGCGTGCGCTTCTCCCTCGATGACTTTGGTACCGGGTTTTCATCGTTCGTGCACCTCAACAGCCTGCCGATCACGTTGCTGAAGATCGACAAGAGCTTTGTCGGCGGCATGGAGCAGCGCGAAGAAAACCGCCAGCTGGTGCACGCAATGATCAACCTGGCGCACAACCTCAATCTGGAAGTCGTCGCCGAGGGCGTGGAAACGCCGGAGCAACTGGATCTGTTGCGCGGGTTCGATTGCGATCAGGTGCAGGGGTATCTGATCAGCAAGCCGTTGCCATTAACGGATCTGGTGGAATACCTGACGTTTGACAGCAGCCAGCAGGCGCCGCTGGAAATCGTGGTTTAAACGCAAAACCTAAACCTGTAGGAGCGAGGCTTGCCCGCGAAGGCCGTTACACGGTGTATCAGTAACACCGAGTGATGCCATTCGCGGGCAAGCCTCGCTCCTACAGGGATGTCATTCGGCCTGGATGGCGTCGAAACGATCTGGCACCGGCTCCCGCCGAATCATCCGCTTCATCTTCCATTCAAACGCCCATGTCAGGCTCACCGCCGCGCAGGCCAAGCCCAGCGCCAACCCCCACCAGACGCCCGTCGGCCCCCAGTGCAGGTGGAACGCCATCCACCAGGCTGCCGGGGCGCCAATCAGCCAATAACAGCCCAGACCCACCAGAAACGTGGTCTTGGCATCCTTGAGCCCGCGAATGCAGCCCATGGCGATGGTTTGCGTGCCGTCGAACAGCTCGAACCACGCCGCCACTGCCAGCAGGCTCACGGCCAGGTTGATGACGTCGCGAAACGCCGGGTCGTTGTGATCGAGAAACAGTCCGACCAATTGATTCGGCAACAGCCAGAAGACCATCGCAAAACACAGCATCGCCGCCGCGCCGAAAGCGAGACCAACCCTTCCGGCCAGCCGCGCGTCCAGTAATTGCCCGGCACCGTAATGCTGGCCGATGCGCATGGTGATCGCGTAGGAAATCCCCGCGGGCACCATGAATGCCACCGAGACGATTTGCAGGGCAATCTGGTGCGCCCCCAGTTGCGTGCTGCCCATGGTGCCCATGCACAACGCGGCGAAGGCAAACAGCCCGACCTCTACGGCGTAGGTGCCGCCAATCGGCAGACCCAGGCGCCACAGTTCTTTCAGGTACTTGCGGTTGAGCCGCGACAAGCCCTGGCGCAGCGGGTAGGCATCGTAAGCCGGGTGCCGGCGTATGTGCCACGCCAGCGCCAGGGCCATCAGGTTGGCGACAATCGCGGTGACCAGGCCAATGCCCATCAACCCCAATTTCGGCAAGCCAAACATCCCGGTGATCAACGCGTAATTCAGCAGGAAGTTGGCGACTGTACCGCCCAGGCTGATGACCATTACCGGCGTTGCCCGACCGATGGCGCTGGTGAAGCCACGCAGGGCCATGAAGCTCAGGTAGCCGGGCAGGGCGAACGGCAGGAAGATCAGAAACTGACCGGCCGACTGGACGTTGCTGTCGGTCTGGCCGAAAAGCAGCAAAACCGGTTTGAGGTTCCACAACAGCAAACCGGCGACCAGCGCCATCAGCCATGCCAGCCACAGCCCGGCCTGGGTCAATCGGGTTGCGCCGATGATATCGCCAGCACCCTGACGAATTGCCACCAGCGTGCCGACCGCCGCGATTACGCCGATGCAGAAAATCGACACGAACGAATAGGTCGCCGCGCCAAGTCCACCACCGGCCAGTGCCTCGGGACTCAGTCGCGCCATCATCAAGGTGTCGGTGAGAACCATCAGCATGTGCGCCAACTGCGAGGCAATCAACGGCCCCGAAAGCCGCAGGATGGCCCAGAGTTCAGTACGTGCTGGATGCTGCATGGTCATCACGCTCGTTTATCAAAGAGAACAGGAAAGCGTCGATTCTCGGCGCTCTGCGGCGTTTGCACAAAGGGATAAAAAGGATGGGTAGCATGATTCAAACTCATGCTGGACAGTTTCTGCTAGGGTAGCCAAAACCGCTGTAGGAGCTTTCCTGATGTCGCGTCGTCTTCCTCCTTTATATGCCCTGCGCGCATTCGAAGCGGCGGCGCGGCACACGTCGTTTACCCGGGCCGCGGAAGAGCTGTCGATTACCCAAAGTGCAGTCAGCCGACATATTCGTACGCTCGAAGAGCATTTTGCCTGTCGCCTGTTTCACCGCAATGGCCGCAACCTGCAGCTGACCGAATCGGCCCGCTTGCTGCTACCGGGCATTCGCGAAGGCTTCACTGCACTGGAACGGGCTTGCAACACCTTGCGCGCCGAAGATGACATCCTGCGCATGAAAGCCCCGTCGACCTTGACCATGCGCTGGTTGCTGGCGCGGCTCAGTCGTTTTCGGCACCTTCAACCGGGCAATGAAGTACAGCTGACCAGCGCCTGGATGGACATCGACTCGGTGGACTTCAATCAGGAACCGTTCGATTGCGCCGTGATCCTCAGCAACGGGAATTTCCCGCCGGACTGGGAGGCTACTTTGTTATTTCCAGAGGAACTGATTCCGGTGGGCGCGCCTGATCTTCTGAACGATCAGCCTTGGGACGTCGCACGCCTGGCCAGCACCGAACTGCTACACCCAACGCCCGACCGTCGCGACTGGCGCAGTTGGCTGGAGCGCATGGGCCTGACCGATCAGGTTTCACTCAAGGGTGGCCAGGTGTTCGACACGCTGGAGCTGGGGATGATCGCCGCTGCCCGAGGCTATGGCGTGTCCATGGGCGATTTGTTGATGGTGGCTGAGGATGTTGCGCAGGGACGTCTGAGTTTGCCGTGGCCGACGGCGGTCGCCAGCGGTGAGAATTATTACCTGGTCTGGCCGAAAACCCGCCCAGGAGGTGAGCGTTTGCGCCGCCTCAGCGTTTTTCTCTTGGGTGAGGTTCGGGCCATGGAGTTACCGGCGGTCGAGCACCTGCGCTGAATCATCGGCTCACCTCAATTTTGGATCAGTCCCCAAGCTAATCGCACTTGGCATTGCTGGATACTTCCTTGCTCGCCTGTTTCAACAGGCTACCCAACTCAGCCGCATTGGTGCTGTTGTAAACCCGACCTCCGGTGTTTTCAGCGATACAGCGTGACGGGCCGCCGGCACCGATTTTCACCACGTTGACCCGAAGGCGCGGTTGTTCCCTGGCGATTCGTCGGGATACCGCGCAAACGTCCTGCCCGCAACCGTCTTCTCCGTCGACAAACATCACGATAACTGCATCGTTATTGCGCCCGTCGACGGTACTCGCCGCGTGGGCCAGGCTGTCGGCCAGCGGTGTGCCGTCGTCGGGAACCAGACCTCGAATCCCGTTGATCAGCCGCGGGCGGTCGCCGAACTTGAACACACCCCGGTCCGGTGTTCTTTCGCAGCCGGCGAAGGTGATCAGGCGTGTGTCGATCTTCGGGTCCAGCCCTTTGATCATGCCGGCCAGTGAGTCCTTGGCGACGTCCATGCGGCTGGGTTTGGCGGTGAGCCGCATGGTGCGGTTCGGGTCCAGGAGCTTGTTGAGGTCACTACCGAAGAACCAGTCCTCGTCGGCTTTCACTGACTTGATGTTCAAGTTCATCGAACCCGAGGTGTCGAGCACCACCACGAATTGCGGGATCTCCGCGGCCGGCGCATTTTTACGGCATGCGAAGTTGTCCAGCGTTGGGGCCGGTGGCGGGGCAGCCACAACCGGTTTGGGTGGCGGAACCGGTTTGGGCTCGGGTACCGGTTTTGGTGGCGGGACCGGCTTGGGTTCCGGTGCCGGTTTTGGTGGCGGGACCGGCTTGGGCTCCGGTACCGGTTCTGGTGCGGGCTCAGGTACCGGAGCAGGTTTCGGTTCCGGCTCCACGACAGGCTCGGGGACAGGCTCAACCGGTTTCTCAACCGGCGCCACCACCGGCGGCACCGGCGCTACAGGCGGAACCACGACAACCGGCTCACGGTGCAGGAACCACCAGAGCCAGAGCGCCAGAAGCAGCAATAGCAGCGCGAGCAAGGCCGCCGCGAGCCACCAGCCACGACGCGATGGCGGCACGACCGGTACGACCGGCACCACCGGCGGCACGATCGGTTTGGGCGGACGCTGGTTCCAGCGCACCACCAAAGGCTCACCGTTGAGGCTGTAGAGTTTGTCCAGCTCAGGCGTGCCGAGCAGGCTGCGCAGGTCATCCGCTTCCGTCGGTTGACCGCGCTTTTGCAGTTCATCCGCCAGCTGTCCGAGGGACGTCTGACGCACCTCATAGGTTTCCAGCAAACGTCGTTGCGCGTCCTCGTTGAGATCGGCATAAGGCGTGGGTTGGCCACCCAGTTCCGTCCACCATTCCAGCACGTCGCCGCTGCCCATCCGCGGGATGGCAAACAGACTGGCAACGGTCGGCGGAAAATACTTCTGGATGAGGGCGACTTTGGCTTGCAGCGCACTCATCCCCTCCGATGTGGCTTGCGCATCCCTGATGACCCGCTGCATGACGACGATTCCTGAAAAAGTGCAGGCATCCGTCGGGATGCCCTGCGGGGTGAAAAGTTACTCTTCGTAGCCGAGGCTGAATTGCAGCTGATTGACCTTCTTTTGCAACGTCTTCAGCTCTTGCTGCTTGGCCGCCAGCGACGCTGGCGTTGATTTGGTCGCTGGCGCCGCTTGCGAAGCCTTGAGCTGCTTCTCGAGGTCCGCAATCTGCTTCTGCACATGGGCTTCATTGCCACGCCGAGCCTTGAGCGAGGTCAGCAGTTGCGCCAGCGACTGATTCAGCGCCGCCTGGGATTTCTGCTGGCTGGCCAGATCGGTCTTGGTGCTGAGTTGCTGGGCCTGAATGTTCTCGTACACCTGACGGAACATTGCGTTTTGCTGTCGGGACTCGCTCAGGGCCAGTTCCTTCTGCTTGACCTGATCGCTGTAACCACCGGAGTAGTCGCAGTTCATCTTGGTCAGCATGCTGCTGTCGCGATTGGTCGCATCGCATTCGCCCGGCGTGGTCGTGCAACCGCTCAGGGCCAGGACGGCAGTGATGACCATCAGTTGTCGTAGCGTCATGTGTTAGCCCAGTGTGATTGCGGAGCGTTGGCTGTACAGAGCGTCGACTTCCTTCTGCAGGCTGACGACTTTCTGGTTCATTCTCTGAATGTTCATGTCCACCTGCCTGATCTCGGCGCTGGTGCCTTGTGAGCGCTCGGCGTCTGCCACTTTGCGGTACTCGGTGACTTTGGTACGCATGTTGGCCAAGTCTTTACGCAGGCGCGCGATGTCCGAATCGATCCCGGCGATTTGCGCCTGGGCCCTGCTCTTGTCGACTTTCTTGTTGGCGATGTCCTTTTTGATCTGGGCAATTTGCGCACGATCATCATTGATCACTTGCTGAGCGGTCGCAGTCCGGGCGATCACGTTCTGCGTGTCTTGTTCGACGTCGCTGTTCATCTTCGCCAAACGGGTGGTGGTGTCGGCGTATTCGGCGCGACGTTGATCCAGGTAATAGTTCGCGCCCATGGCCACGCCACACGCGGTAATACCGGCGGCGATGACGCACACGGTTTTGTTGCTGCTGTTGGACAGCGCGCAAGCGAGGATGCCGACACCAGCGCCGACGGCGCAGGCCTGGTATCCGGACTTGCTGAAGAACTCTGCGTCATTGCCCTGGGTCAGGCGCGGGTCGGCACCGTCGCCTTCGCCGAGCATGGAGCTGCCGGTGTTGGCGCAACCGGTCATTAGCAGGCTGCCGGCGACTACGAAAGCGATCTGTAGCTTGAAGCGAGTCCAAAGGCTGCGCGACATGGTGAAACTCCTACGTAACGGTGTTGACGCGTTGTTATTGAGTGACGGTTTTGCAGCTTGTCAGCCAGGCTACAGTGTCGATTTTCTGCTTTTGCAGGAACGCCTTCTGATTGGCCCAGTGGGTGCGCAAGTAAGGTTTCAGGTCTTGCAGCTGTTTATTGCGGGTGATGATTTCTTCCATCACCGGGACTTGCGTTTCAAGCAATGGCTGGCCGTACAAGGTAGCCGATTCCACCAGGCTGCTGGCGTAGTAACGGCTGAGTTTGTGCAGGCGATCCTTTTGCTCCTCGAGCTTGCCTTTACGCATGTCGCAACTGGCGTCTTTATCCGTGCCTTCGCAATTGAGCTTGTAGTTCTTTTGCAGGAAGTCCACGTACTGGCCGTCGTCGAGCATCTTGGTGCACAGGAACGCACCCAGGTTGAGGCTGGCGCGAATCGCCTGGTCGCGGGTTTCTTCCTGCTGCTGGTTGCTGGCGCGCAGCTGGTTCTCCAGGGCCTGGAGCTTTTCCTTGAGCGCTTTGTCTTCGACGCCCGAGGCGAGGCTGTTCAGCGATTGCACGGTGCCTTTGTCGGCGGATTCGGTTTCCTTGCTGCCGGTGCCGAGTTTCTTCCAGCTGCTTTCGATGCTGGCGACCCGTTCGCGAGAGGTGAGGGTCGGGGAAACCAGCACCAGTCGCAGGCCGGTGGTCTTGTTTTTCACCTGGCCTTCGGCATTGTAATACGGTTCTTCCTTACGTAATGCAGTATGCAGGTCGGCCTGCGCGGTCAGGAAGTTTGCGCCACGGACGACGTAGCCACCGGCCTGACCGTGCTGGCGGTCGAGTTTGTTCAGGCGAAACGGCTCGAACATCATTTCGTCGACGTTACCGAGCATGTCATGCAGGCCCAGCGGGTTGGGCTTTTGCAGACCGGTCAATTGCACTTTGCCGTTGGACGATTGCGCCCCGGCGAACCACTCGTAGGCGTTGATGCCTTCCGGCATCGGGTAGTGCGTGTCGCGGAATTCAGCAGCACCGACTTCCAGCCCGCCGCGCGCGGCGAACTCCCATTCGACTTCGGTCGGCAGGCGCAGGAAACCCTGGGCGCCGTCTTCCTTGGGCAGCTTGCCGGCGGCGTTTTTGCGAAGCCACAGGTTGTACTTGTCGGCGGCCTCGATGGCTTGCACCCAGCTCACCGCCGTTTGCGGCAAGCGCATTTTGGTGGCGGCGGTGGGGCAGGTTGCTTCGGTCAGCGCGGCGTATTGCAACTGACTCATCTCGTACTTGGCCATCAGGTAGTAGCGGGATTTGTCGTTCTTGGCCCCGGTAAAACTGCCGGCGATAAAGGTCGGACGGGTCTGTTCGACGTAGCCGTATTCCGCACCGTCCTGACCGATGTTGATCGGGTAGTCGTCGAGCGGACCGGCGACCGGGATGAACACCTTGCGAAACACCATCGAGCCTTCGCAGGGCATCGGCAGTACCACGTCGGCGGCGTCTGGCATCGGGTTGTAATACTTCTCTTCCCAGCCCGCCGCCGAGGCGTCGAGCATGTAGCCGAGGCTCAGGGGCAACAGCAAGCCAAAACGTTTATAGCTCACGCAGACTCTCCGCAGGTTGGATGTTGATGGCGCGCAGGGCACCGATCATGGCTACCAATGCAGCGACCAAAAAGGTCAGGAGCAGGGCGGCCAGGCCATGCCAAACAGTGATGTGGCAAACGAAGGTGCCGGTGGCCTGGCTGCTGCCGAGCAGATAGTCGAACAAATGACTGCCCGCTGCATAAAATCCCAGCCCGCCCACGTAGCCGGCCAGGCTTAGCAAGAGTGCTTGCAGGACCACGAAACCGCCGACGGCCCTGCGCTTGAAACCCAGCAGACGCAGGACCGCGAGGCTTTTGCGTTTGCGGTCAATGTTGGCCAGGAATGCGCCGACCATCGACGCCACGCAGCCGATCAGCGCCGCCACGGCGATCACACTGAAGATCAGCCCCAGCACATGGTTGATGGCTTTGACGTTGTCGATGTCGGCCAGCCGGCTCGAGGTTTCGATGTGTTGTTCGTTGAGCCAGTGCTCCAGTGGCGCGACCTGATCGATGTCGCGCGCATACACGCGGGCGCGGGCATACAGCGGTTGCAGATTGTCCTGAGGCTTGCCGGTGGCGATACCGAACGCACTGACCTGATAACCGTCGCGAAAGCGCTCCAGATCCAGCAGCAACGGCGGGGCGACAAACGCGGCCGCGCGACCGAAGCGGGCACCGTCGAGCACGGCCAGCACCGTCAGCGTCATCTCGCCGCGTTCATTGACACCTTCCAGGCGGCGCAAGGCGCGCATCTGCACGCTGTCGCCGGCCTTGGCCTGCAAGCGTTGCGCTGCACTGGCGCTAAGGATCACTTGATTGCCGACGGGGTTGAGTGACGCCAGGTTCAGTTGTGGGTCGCCCGGCTCGGTGGCGATGATTTCCGCACCTTCGACAAACCGTTGCATGCCGATCAGCAGGTCAGCCTGGGTATTGAGCGAACGGGTCTGGCCGAGCGCAAAGCCGGTCTCGGGGCGCAGGCGCAAACGCTCGATCCAGGCCGTGTCGTAGTTGCCGTTGCTGAGCATCTTTACTTCAAGGTTGCGCGGGTCGCGCAGCAGTTCGTCCTGCAACTGGCTGACCACTCCGTGTTTGAGCCCGAACAACAGCAACAACGGCGCGATCACCGCCACCAGGGAGGCGGCGATGCACAGCGAGACCTTGCGGTCGTGCCAGAGGTCTTGCAGCGCCAGTGAGCCCAGCAGGCGCAAGCGATCAATCCATCGGTTCAAACAGAGTCTCTCCCTGATGGCTGACAGCACCGAGTCGAGGCAAGCCGAAATCCTTCAGCAAGGCCCAGTCATGGGACACAACGAGCGCACTCAGGCCCATGCTCGACACAAGGCTCAGCAGCAACTCGAACAAACGCCGGGCACTGTGAGGGTCGAGCGCGGCGGTCGGCTCGTCGGCCAACAGCAGCAGCGGTTCATGGGCAATTGCCCGAACGCAGGCCACGCGCTGGCGTTCGCCAATCGACAAGGCCTGAGGTTGTTTATCCAGCAACCCTTGCAGGCGCAACACGTCAACGGCGTGGTCGATGTGATCGCTCTTCACCGGCATCCCGAGCAAACGGCGCGGCAGGCTGATGTTGTCACGCACGCTCAGAAACGGCAGCAAGCCACCACTTTGCAAAATGAATCCCAAGTGCCGTGAACGCACCGCTGCGAGCGCCGGCTGGTCGTCAGTGGCCAGCAGTTGGGCAATATCCTGAGCGTGCGTCGGGCCCAGCCGAAAGCGCTCGAGTTCCACCGGCGCGAGCAACAGGCCGATGGCTTCGAGCAACGTGCTTTTGCCGCTGCCGCTCTCACCGGTGATGGCGAGGATTTCTCCGACGCCGACCTGCAAGTGCGGCAGTCGCACGTGATGGGCTTGTGCGCCTTCACCACGGCGCACCAGCAGGTTCTTGATATCGAGCATCGGCGTCTCGTTAAGGCATCATTTCCAGTGGCACGGGGTAGACGTTGTCCCGAGCATCACTGTCTTTGGCTAAAGCTACCCAACGGTCGACATCGGCGTTGTAACGCTGGTAATGCCGCAGTTTGGTGTTCAGCGTGCGGATGAATTTTTCTTGCGCCAGACCATCCCAGCTCTTCCAGGTCTCTTCATCCAGGTTCAGCACTTCACTCTGATAGGGCAGGTCTTCGAGGTATTCACCAAGGACGCCCATGTCCGCCAGTTTGGCGTTGCTGTTCTGTTTGAGCTGATTGGGATCGGCGCCCATGGTCGCCGCCACCGAGCGCAGGCGATCGAACATTTCCGTCGGCGAAATCAGGCCTTCGTTGGCGGCATCGAGAATCTGCTTCATCACGTCGCTCAAGTCGCTGAGCTGTGACTTGGTCAGCAGCACCCGCACGTCGGTGGTCGGGATGTTCTGCTTGATCAGGTCACGGTCGGTGATCCACGCCTTGAACACTGGCGGGGCCTTGCTGTTGGTCTTCTCGCCGAGATAGGCGAGTTGCATGGCGTGGCCGATCAGTGCCGCGTCTTCGAGCATTTTCTTCTCGGCCGGATCCTGCTTGGCGTTCGCCGCGCTGCCGATGGCGTCTTCGCCCATGTAGGCGGCTTTCACTTGTGTGGTGATCGCCCCGGCCAGGGCGTCAACCTTGCGCCCGAATTCCTGCACATCGCCAGCATTCACTGGGTAGTACAGCGAGGTGTTGGTGCCCGGGTAAGTCGACAGGTTCTTGTATTGCGCTTCAGCCTTGGCGTGGTCCTTGGCTCCGGCCGGGGTTTTCAGATGCAGGGTGTAAATCGCCACGCCCGGGTTGGCGGCTTCGATTCGCACCTGTGCAGCGCTCAAACCGGTCTTCGACAGCTTGTCGTCGCCTTCGATGGCGCCCGCGTCGGTGATCAGCACCACGTAGCGCGCGCCGAACTGGCTCCAGTCGACCTTGTCGATGCTCTCCATGACGCCTGCAAACGAGTCTTCATCGAAGCTGCTGCTCGACACGGTGGCCTGTTTGAGGTCGGCGATTTTGGCGAAAAAGTCGGCGCTGTCTTTCACCTTGGTAGGGTCGGCGTACATCTTGGTGGTGTATTCCAGCCCTGGCACCGCCTGGGTGTTGGAGCGGAAAGCCACCAGGCCGAACTTGACCTGTTTGCCGAGATTCTGCGCTTCGATCTTCTGGTAAACCTTGCGGATCGCCTCGCGGGTGCGGTCGATGTAAGGGTCCATCGAGATCGTCGAGTCGATGACAAACACCACGGCCGCACTGAATTCCTTCAGCTGGTTGGCCTTTTTGTCTTCAGCTTCCTTGCCACCGGCAGCGCTGCTTGCAGCACCGCCCTTGGCGTTCTTGTCATCCGGCTTGCTGACGGAGGCGACGTTGAGCAGGCGCGTGCGGAAACCGCTTTCGGTCATGACTTCTTCGCCACTGAGCACCGGCAGCAGGTAGAACTGCTTTTGCAGGTCGACGAAGTATTCAGGTTCTTCAGCCAGTACGCCCGGTGCTTGCTGGCCCTTTTTCAGCGTGGCTCGCAGCGGCGCAACTTTGCTAACCGGGTCCGGTGCATCAAGAATGCCTTCGACGGTGGCGCGGTCCTTGAAGAACAGCAGCCGGTCGCGGTTGGCCGGGTTGGTGAAGGCCAGCGTCAGTTGCATCTTCCAATCGGTGGTGCAGCTGGCAGGCAGCCAGCCAATGGTTTTGCCGTAGCTGTCGGGGCCGACTTTTAGCCACTCAGCGTTGTTCGCCTGGGCGCGCTCGTACACATAAAAGCGGCTGAAGACTGGTTGTGCGTCGCCTGCCGCACCGCCCGCCGTCGAGCTGACTTTGCAGCCCGGCGTGGTCAGCACGCGTTGGAACAGGGTCTTTTTACCGGCCTGGATCAGCGGTTTGTCATCGGCCTGGGACAGCGGGCTGATGCACAGCGCGAGCAAGGCGGCACCGCTCAGCAGGAATCGACTCATGGGCGAACGCATCACTTCTGCAACTCCTCGAAACGCTGCTTGGCTTCGGCGTTGTTCGGATCCTGGGTGAGGATGGTTTCATACCAGTAGGCGGCGGTGGCGTTGTCTGCGGCCGGGAAGCACTCGCTAGCCTTCAGGTATTTAGGGTCGTATTCGCGGGCATAGGCATTGGCGATCAGCGCGTCACCGGCCTGGGCACGGTTGGCGTACAGTCGCTGGGCGACGCCGCAGTGCTTGCTGGCCTTGGCCTGGTTGATGATCTCCAGCAATTTGGCACTGTCGGGTGCGGCCTTGATGCAGGTCTGGACGAAGGTCAATTCGGGCAGGCTGTTCATGCTGTCGAGGGTGCAGGCTTGAGCGTCGGCGCCGACGGGTGCGGCGGCGGTGGCTGCAACCGCAGGGGCCGGGGTGCGTTTGTAGAACCAGAGTCCGGCGCCCGCTGCCAGCAACAACACCACAATCAACAGACCGATCAGGCCTTTGTTGCTTTTCTTCACCGGTGCGGGAGGCGGCGAATAGGCAGGCTCGGTGAGCACCGACTCCAACTCCACTTCTGGCTCGACGGTGGACAGGGTCAATTCAGGTAGATCCGGGATCTCCGGGATCTCCGGTACCGGTGCGCTCGGCGCCGTCAGTTCGGCACTGCCGTAAGTCGAACGGGTCTGGCCACCGGCCGTGGACGGCAGCACGCCAACGCCTGGGCGAACCACGCCTTTATCGGCGTGGCCTTGGCTCTGTTCGCGCAGTTCGATCTGGAACTGCGAGTTGGTGCCGCCTTCCAATAGCGGGTCGACCACGTCCGGGCCGACCTGAGCTTCCAGGCCTTCGCCGCTGGCCGTGACGTTGAAACACGAGACCTTGAACCAGAATGGATTGTTGCTCCAGGCCTTGTGGTCCTGGAGGTAAAAACCGTCCTGGTTACGCTGAATGGAAAACTCCAGCTGTTCCTCACCACCCTGCCATTTCTTCACAGTGAGGCGGGCCTGGCCAGGCACATTGGGCTCTAACGCGAGCAGGTCGACACGAATGGGCATTGCTTATCTCGCTGCGAAGGCTGTGAGCACTTGGCCCAGCCGTTCGTTCTGTTCAGGGGTGATTTCACGTCCGGCACCATGGCCGGCATTGTCCTGCGTGATGTAGGCCAGGCCCGAGAGCCAGTCGCCCAGGTACCGTTGCGCCTGATTCGCCGGTTGCGCCGGCAGTACGGGCACTTGTCCCGGGCCAATGTCGGTGTAGAACGAAAACAAAGGCTCCTTGGCACCGGCGCGGCTGTTCGGACGCTCGTTCACCGGTTTTTGGAGGTAGCCGAACCAGGACACGAAATCGCGCAGCACGCGCTGCACTTCCAGTACTTGGCGCTCGACCAGTTGATCGCGCCGCGCGCCACTTTGTGCGCGCTTGAGGACGGCGCGGCTCAGTTGCCCCGGCAAGTCCTGGCGATAGCCAGCGGTGATCAGTTCATCGACCACCGCTTCCAGCAAGGCCTTTTCCAGCCCCAGCAAATTAAGCAGGCTTTGCCGCGTGGTCAGTTCACGCAGGTGCGCGATCCAGGCCTTGAACGCCGCTTTGGCAAATCGGTGCTCGTTGCTTTGCAACTCGGGCGCCGGGGTGCCGGTTTTGCTGCTGACCGGCGCGTCGTGGCTCAGGTCGTCAGCGAAATCGAAATCGAAACCGGCGTCGTTGCCGTACAGGCTCTGGCTCGGTGTCGGGGCAGCCGGTTCGTCGTTCACGGCGGGCTCGTCATCAGTTTCGTACACACCGCTGAGATACAGGTCGCGCACCTCTTCGCTCGGTATGTTGAGTTGATCGATCAACTCACCGAGCACTGCCGGACGACGGCCCAGTCCCGTCAAAATCATTTGTGACTTGGCTTTCTTGGCGGCGGCGGCACCGTCGCCGTCGGCGTGGTACCAGGGGCTCAGGCCGTGAGTGGTCAGGCCTTCGAGGCATTCGCTCAATTGCTCGCGGATACGCTGCAATTTGAATTCGATATTGGCCACGCCTTTGAAACTGCCGCTGAAGTGGCTGATGCCACCGTCATCGTTGCGCAGCATTTCTGCCCAGGCGTTGGCCGGGTTCTTGATGTGTTTGCACACCAGGGCGTTGCTGGCGAAGCTAGTGCCCAGCGCGCTGACACGCTCCTGATAGATGGCATTGAGACCAGTTTCTGCACCGGTCGGATCTTGCCCGATGAACGCCGCGTCCATACGCGGTTTGCGCACCAAATAGGTGTTCTGGAACGGTGTGCCGGCCCAGTCGCTCATCCAGCTCAGGCTGCCGAAACGTTCCAGCATGGTCAGCTTGACCATGCCGTTCCAGCTCTCGTCGTACTGATCCGGTGTCAGGCTCAGGGAGTTGGTAATGCGCAGGTCGAGCATGGTCAGCGCCCAGATCAGACCGGTATCGCGCTTGCTGCGAGCGGCCGAGTCGGCGCCCTGGGTTTTTTCGATCCATCGGGTCAGCACCGGGCCCACGTCGTTGACGTCGCTCTGCTTGGTCGAACTGGTGCAGACCACCAGTGCGTTCATTTCCTGGTTGTCGGTGTAGCGTTCAAACAAGTAGGCGACCTTGCCGCGCAGGATCAGCTGGGAAACGGAGTTGTCCTTGGCGGTGGATTGCGGGTCGTTGGAATCGGCGATCTCGTGCAGTTTCTGGCGTCCGCGATAACCGGGAAAGTCCAGCAGGTCGACCTGATTGACGATGTCATCCACCGGCGCTTCGATCAGGCGGAAGGTCATTTCAGCGGTCAGTGCTGCCAATTGCGCGACAGGAATCGCCTGACTGTTTTGCAGGCGATCGCCTGCCAGCGGTCGAACATCGATCGGCAAGTCCAGCGGGCTGCCGAAGCGTTCGAGGATGTCGACGTTCATGATGCTGTCGCGCTGGCTATAGGTGTCGTTTTCGAAACTCACCAAGGCCTTCAACGGTGCGAACACGGTCTCGGGCAGCCCCAGCTTGTGCAGCGCGCCGGCCAGTTGCTGGTACACGCGCGTCAACTCGCGTTGTTCACCCCAGAGGATCGAAAACAGCTCCGCCCGTTCCTGGAAATTCAGGCGTGGCGCCAATTCCAACGCTTTGGGCCAGTACAGGTGCTCAAGCTTCTTCACCGAGTTGCGGAAGTTATCGCGCAGGTAATCCCACAGCGACACCAGATCGTCGGCGTTGACGCCCGTTTGCAGCGGCCCGGTTTCGCGGCCTTCGAACGGTTTGAGCACGCGCTGGATGCGTTCTTCATCGATCTCGTAGGAAATCCGCTCAAGGTCGAAATCCTTGAACCAGGCGTTGGCAAGAATCTTCGCCAGCTCGATTTCCTTGAACAGCGTGAGTTCTACCGGGAAGTCATTGTCCTGACTTTCCGTCGCCCGACGGCTGAAACGCGTCACCAGACCGGTGGCTTCCTTACCGCCACCCACTGGGTTGATGTGCTTGATGAAGTCCAGGCGCTGGTCGCCGAATTCGGTTTCCAGCTTGCCGTTCTGACCGGCGGCGAGGGCCGAAATCAGGTAGGACTTGCCGGCCTGGGACAATCCGAAAAAGCCAATGGTCATCGGCGTGCAGGCCACGCGACCCAGGCTTTGAGCCAGATTGCGGGCGCGGTGCAGGCGGATGTTCAAGTTGTCGGCTTCGCTGTCCAGGCGCGGTGCATTGCCGCGTGTCTGGTCTATCCAGTCCAGCGCCTGACCGGCGCCTTCATAAACAGCGGCCCAACTGGCAGAGAGCTGAGTTTGATCGGGGGTCAGGTCATTCATTTGCGTTTCACACTTCCACTGTCGAGCCAGTACTTGGTCTCGCTCAGGCCGGCGTCGAGCATGGTGTTGAGTTCCAGCTCGAGGTCGCTGCGCGGGTTGAAGTTGACGTTGTTACTGTTGGATTCGATGTCGCGAACCGAGAGGCGGTCGCTGACCAGATCCTGCTTGCGTGTGTATTTGTCCGCCGGTTTGACCTCGAACCGCACCTTGAGCAGCGGCGCGCTGCCGTTTTCACCGATTGCGCGGGAAAACTTCTCCCGACCCGCCTTGGTGAACCGCAAGGTATACAACGGCGAAGCGGCCCAGCGTTCAGTGGCCAACTGACGGAAACCGAGGCGCAGATCGCCGCGCATTTCCAGCTGTGGCGTGTCGGCGGCGTCGCCTGTGCCGATTTCCGGCAGCTTGATTTTGTAGTCTTCGGACTGGATGTCGCGGTACAGCACGTCGGCATCCTTGATCACGTTGTTCAGGTCGATGACACCGATGTGCTTGACCGTCGAATACGGCTTGAGTGCCGAAGCACGGAAGTAGAAGTTCGGTACGCTGTGGTTGGCGCACAACAGGCAGAGCATGGCGCCGACCGAGGCGGTGCTTTTCGGGTCGTCGATCCGGCCGTTCTTGTGAAACGGATACCAGCCGCCGGTGCGGTAATTTTGCAGCGCCAGAATGCGCCCCGGTGGCAGCGGCAGCACCTTGCGAATGAACGCCTGGATGCCGGGCAGGCGCGAAGGGCGGCCGGTCAGCAGCAAGACATCACACGGGTAATGCGCGACCACTTCACACAGCGCACCGAGGATCTTGGTGATGTTGATCTGGTCGTTGAGGAACGCGGCGTGGAGCTTTTGCAGGCCGAAGCTGATCGGCGCGGCATACAGGTCGAAACCGCTCTGAGCGCCGACATCGCGGCGCACGGCGGCATTGACGTAGTCGAGTACGGTCTGGCTGATTGCGTTGTCACCGAGCAAATGGCGGTAGCTTTGCGGGATGACTTCTTCCGGGACCTGCGGATCGTAATGTTCGTACGCCTTGAGCAGCGCCAGGCCCAGCGGGGCGAACACCTGAAGGTTCAATTGCTGACGCAGGATCATGTCCTGGGCACTGACCGATTCATCGCCACACAGCCGTGACATCAGCGAATCCGGAGCTTTCACGCCGGCGTTCTGCAAGGCTTTTTCGAAACTCGGCAGGATGAAGTCCTGAATCACATCCAGCAGGATGTCGTCGCCGGCCACTTTGAAGCCATCGCGAAAGCGCTGCTCGGGCACGATGTGCACGTTGCTGCCGCTGCCGGTATTGCCCGCGCGGTCGAGGCGATAGTCAGTGATCACCAGGTCGGTGGTGCCACCGCCGATGTCGATGGTTGCCAGAGTGATGCGTTCACGGTCGGTTTTGTCTGGCCGGGCGATGGTGTCAAAAAACTCTTCCGGATGACCGGCGAAGTTCTCGTTGACCTCGGTGTACAGGTACACCAACTGGCCGCAGGAGGCTTCATCCCATTCCACACGGATGCTCGGGATCGGCGTGCGCGGGCTGACGGCCTGATCCTGATGTGGATCTTCTTCGCCGGCATGCCAGCCGAGGCTTTTCCACACCAGGCCGATGGCTTGCAGCATGCGTTCGTTGAGGATGCTGCGCTCGGCCTGCGGCATGCCCGGCGGCACGGTTAGGGTGATGCTGTTGAGCTGGCGCGGTACGCGGGTGTGCCCCTGACGCGAGCGCTGGGCCGGGCTGTTGATTTGCGACAGCGCCTGGGCCAGCACTTCGGCGAGCATGAAGGTCATTAGCGAGCTGCGTGAATAACGCGGCATGAACACGGGCAGACGATCGTCTTCTTCGAGGCTGTATAGCGCCTCGCCGGTTTCGTTGATCAGGTGCGAGAACGGCGCGGCGGTGGCGTACGGCTCGTTATCGGTCTTTATGTACGAGCAATTGAAACGCCAGCCGTGGCCATAGGCGTTTTCGTCCCACAGATAGCGTTTCGGGCTGGACAGGCCAGTGGAGCCTTCGGTGCCGCGACGACGACTGGCCAGACGACTGGCCTCATTGCCGACGCGGGCAATCGTCGCCCATTGGAACGCGTCGTGGCGCCCGCTCTTGACCGAACAGTGGTCCTTGCCGAAGTACGCTTGAGCGAATTCCACGCGGCTTTCGAATGGCAGATTGTAGGTGTGTTCGGGGGTGATCAGGTCGCGCAGTTCCAGCACGTAGTTCTGCTTCAGCCCGGAGCCGGCCTGACCGTGGTTTTCGATCAGGATGCCGCAGGTGCGCGAGTTGCCGACGTCCAGCACCAGGTCCACGGGAATCGGTTTGACCAGGCCATTGCTGTCGTTGGCGACCACTTTCAGCTCGGGGATTTCAACTTTTGCCCGGGCCTTCGACTGCTGGGCGGCTGACGGTTTGCTCAACAGGCTGAGCAAGTTGAGGTAGTGCGCCAGGTGATGGTTGGCGCGGATATCGATATCCAGTTCTGCGCGCGAACGGTGGGCATTGCCTTCGTTGAACACTTCCAGCAACCACTCGTTGACCCACGGCTGCGCCAGAAACCAGCGGGTTTCGCTAGCCTTGGTCGCCAGTTTGAAAGACACGCCGGAGCTGATGTCTTCTTCGTTCGGCGCCAGATATGCAGTGCCGTCACGCTTGGGCATCACACGGCTGTCGAACGCCATCGTCAGGCGGTGGGTATTACCGTCGATGTCGGGAGTCGCCAGTTTCACCAGGCGCATGCGCGACCAGTTGGTTGGACCTTCGTCGAAGCGATGCGGCGGCATGAAGCGGAAAAACGGGGTCGGCAGCCAGATACCGTCGAGCAAATCGAGGCTGCTTTTCATGTCGACGCTGAACGCAGGTTTGGCTTTTTCGACCTTTTCCGGTTCGGGCTCGTAGAAAAAGAAGTCTTTCTCTTCGTTGTACGCCAAGCGGCATATCAGCCCGCTGATCATCGGTGCGAACTCGCCCGCCGGTTCCTTGCGGGGATCCAGGCGCAGGGCGAAATCCATGAACTGGATGCCGGTGTCGCTGACCAGCGTGACGGTGTCTTCGAATTGAGTGACTTCAGGCAACATGTCGGGTTATTCCGTTTTTATTCGGCCACTTGCCGCATGGACATGGGGAATTGATCTTTTCCGTAACCGCCGGTGCAGTCCGCGACCGTGGTCGCCCCTTTGCGGCAGCTGACCTTGGGCATGTCGTAAGTGCTGCCATCGCCGCAAACGGCCTGGCCCTGGCTGTCGATGGCCAGGCTGCCACCCTTCATAGTAGCGCTCACCGGCCCGCTGCATTTGGAGCCGTCGGCCTGGTGCACGGTGACTTGGCCTTTACCGTCCTTGAGCTGGTATTCCAGACGCAGCGGCTTGCCGGTCCGGCGGTCCTGTATCCCGGCGCCTGCGTTGTACTGACCGTCGAGGAACTTGGCGGCACCGTCGGCGGCGTCTGGCGGAATGCTCAGGGGAGGGCCGGGTTTTGCGGCGGCGGATTTTTCTGCCTCGGGCGAAGTGATATCCGGCGGCGCGGTTTTGTTTTCGGGTGGCGCGGTTGGGGATTCGGCTGCCGGGTCTTTGGCTGGGTCCTTGGTCAAGTCGGCGGGTGCTGTGTCAGCCTCATTACCCTCGACGGCCGGCGCTTCCACACCCTGTGTTCCGGTCACGGCGGTGCCGGTTCCAGTGGTGGAGCCTATAACGGTGCCTGTCACCGGAACGCTGTTGAGTGTCGTGACATTGCCGGTCAGTGGCGGCTCTTCCAGCTGTTTTTCCACCGGCACGATGCCCTCAGGCAGCAAATCTACCGCCACCAACGGAATCGGGACGCAACCGCGCAGGCCGAGCAATAGCCACAAAAGCAGCAGCAGGAGCGGCAGCAGCAACAGCCACCACCAGCGACGCCACCATGGACGCGCTACCACCGGCATAACGGGCGCAACAGCAGGCGCTTCGACCACGGGTGGCAGAGTGAATGCGGGCGGGACCTGATAGAGGCAGTGCAAGGGATCGCCATTGCCGGTACCGGCATGCTCGAAACCCCAGAAGGTCAGCACCGGTTTGCCTTGCACCAGGTAGACGAAGTTTTCGTCCGGGAAATGAATCACGCGCTTGAGTAGCTTGCCGAACACGGCTTTGTCGCCTTGCTGCTGGTCGGCGGAGTCAGTACCCAGGAAACGCTGGCTCAATTCTTCGAGCGCGGTCTTCAGGGCTTCAAGCTGGCGGCGGGCAGGGGCGCGTTCTTCTTCGGTCGCGCTGCTCCACGGAATCACATCGCCGTCGAGGGCGCTGTACCAATCGATCTGGTTGCCGAGCTCATCGCTTTGAGGGATGGCCAGATGATCGACCAAATCGGGGTTCTTGCGGCGAATGGCTTCGCGCAATTGCAGGGCTGCCCGGTAGACCGGTTGACCTGTTTCGCCGAGGGCAGTGAATGACCCGCTCTTACCGCTGCGTAATAGTGCCCCGCGCATTCAAACTCCATACGATCCGTTGCGCAAAAATAACAGACAAATGTGTCTGCACTTGCTCCTGCATTTGGCGGATGACAATGATGCCATAATGATGTCGCCGTCAATCTGCCGGAGGTTCAAACCTCATGAGACTAACGTAAGCGTGCGGAGGTTGCATAAGGTCAATTTTAATTGGCTTTGGAAGGCTCGGGCGTGGGCTTTTTATGCTTGCTGAATCGTTTCATCAGCGCTATAAAAAGTGCACAACTCCAAGAAAGGCTTTCCCATGTCCCCGCTCAAACTCCTCGTTGCCCTTGGCGCGCTGTCCGCCTCCCACGCCATGGCCTGGGATTACGTCCTGCTCGACAGCGACAAAGCCGCGCAAAACTGGCAGATCACCAGCCAGCAACTCGGTGTGAAAACCGACCAACCCTTCTCCGTGACACTTCGTACCTTGCACGGCGGTCGGCAAGAGGGCGTCAGCATCGTCGACATCGATAACGGCACGATGAAACTCTCGGTGGTGCCGACTCGCGGGATGAACGTGCTGCAGGCGTCGGTCGGTAATGTGCGCATGGGCTGGGATTCGCCAGTCAAGGACGTGGTCAATCCGTCCTTCATCGAACTCAATGGCCGCGGTGGTCTGGGCTGGCTGGAAGGTTTCAATGAGCTGGTCACCCGCTGCGGCTACGAATGGGTCGGCCACCCCGGCGTCGACAACGGCGAACTGCTGACCCTGCACGGTCGGGCAGCCAACATTCCTGCGAACAAAGTCACCCTGCACATCGATGAAAAACCACCGTACGCCATCACCTTGCGCGGCGAACTGAAAGAGCAGGCGTTCAAGAAAGTCGACTTCTCCGTGGCGACCGAACTGGTCACCGAACCCGGCAGCGTAACGTTCGCTCTCAACGACACCCTGACCAACAACGGTGACTATCCGAAGGAATACCAGGCGCTGTATCACAGCAACTTCAGCACGCCCTTCCTGGAACAGGGTGCCCGCTTCGCCGCGCCGGTGAAACAGGTCTCACCGTTCAACGACAAAGCCAAAGGCGATCTGTCGGACTGGCAAACCTACCGCGCACCGACCAAGGACTACGACGAAACGGTTTACAACGTGGTGCCGTATGCCGATGCCAAGGGTGAAACGTTGACCGTGTTGCATAACAAGGCCGGCAGCCTGGGGGTTTCGGTCGGCTTCAACACTCAGACACTGCCCGTGTTTTCCCTGTGGAAAAACACCGATACCCAAGGCCAGGGCTATGTCACGGGGCTGGAGCCGGGCACAAGTTTTTCCTACAACCGCCGTTATCAGCGGCCACTGAACCTGGTACCGACCATTGAGCCGAAGGAACACAAGCAGTTCCACATCAGCTACAGCTTATTGGCGGATAAGGTGGCTGTGGATAAGGCCTTGAAGCAGGTGAGCGAGATTCAGGGTGGGCGGGAGACTGAGGTGCGGCAGGCGCCGTTGGTTGATCTGACCAAGGGGTGACGCCGGCTAGAGCGTTGTCGGCCGATATTGCAGCGCCTCGGCCAAATGTTCGCGTCTGATTCCGTCGGCTTGTTCAAGGTCCGCCAGCGTGCGCGCGACCTTGAGCAGTCGATGGGCTGAACGCAGGGAGAGATTGAGCCGTTCACAAGCGGTTTCCAGCCAGTGTTCATCGACTGTGGATAACTTGCAGTGCTTACGCAGCCCCGGTAAATCGAGAAAGGCGTTGGCACAGGCCTGACGCTTCTGTTGGCGTTCGCGTGCCTCGGCCACTATCAACGCAGCGCTGGCACTGTCCTCTCCCGGTTTCACCGGTGGATTCAGCGCCGTGGCCTCCCGTGCCACGGTCAGGTGCAAGTCGATCCGATCCAGCAGCGGGCCCGACAGCTTGTTGCGATAGCGCTGCACCATGTCAGGCGTGCAGGAGCAGCGCCCAGTGGGTTCGCCAAGATATCCACAGGGGCACGGATTCATCGCCGCCACCAACTGGAAACGCGCTGGAAACCGCACGCGATCCTTCGCCCGGGAGATCACGATATGTCCGGATTCCAGCGGCTCTCTTAACACCTCAAGCACCCTGCGTTCAAACTCCGGAAGCTCGTCCAGAAACAAGACGCCATGATGGGCGAGGGTGATTTCGCCCGGCTGTGGTTTCGAACCGCCGCCCACCAGTGCAGGGCCTGAGGCAGAGTGGTGGGGCTGGCGAAATGGCCGATGCGGCCAATGGCTCAGCGGTACGCAACTGGTGACCGATTGAATCGCCGCCACCTCCAGTGCTTCACTTTCGGACAGCGGCGGCAGCAGCCCCGGCAGGCGGCTCGCCAACAAGGTTTTTCCGGTCCCTGGCGGCCCGCTGAACAGCAAGTTGTGCGCGCCCGCCGCGGCAATCAACAGTGCTCGTTTCGCCGCAAGCTGTCCCTGCACTTCATTCAAATCGGGATAGGGTTTGCTGGCGTAGAGCAAACCATTGGAAACATAAGGTTCAATAGGCGTATGCCCATTGAAATGCGCGACAGCCTCCAGCAAATGATCCACCGCAATCACTTTCAAGCCAGACGCCAGGCACGCTTCCTCGGCATTGGCGCGCGGCACCACCAACGAGCGCCCGGCCTTGCGCGCCGCCAATGCCGCCGGCAGTACGCCGCGTACGGCCCGGACCGCGCCTGACAGCGCCAACTCCCCCAGGCACTCCACATCATCGAGCGTCAACGTCGGCACCTGCACGCTGGCCGAGAGAATCCCCAGCGCAATCGCCAGATCGAAGCGCCCGCCATCCTTGGGCAAATCCGCCGGCGCCAGGTTCAGCGTGATGCGCCGTGGCGGAAACTGCAGCCCCGAATTGATGATCGCGCTACGCACCCGGTCCTTGCTTTCCTTCACCGCCGCCTCGGGCAGGCCGACCATGGTCAGCGATGGCAAACCATTGGCCAGATGGACTTCAACAGTGACGGCGGGGGCATCCACGCCAACCTGGGCGCGGCTGTGGACGATGGAGAGGGACATGGTCGTTCCTTGAGGTGACGGAGGCCGCTTCCTGCGGGTTTTTCAAGGGTAGTCAGGAGATGAGGATTTCGCGTGGTGACAGATAGGACGAATTTTCGCAGGATGTTGCGAGTCATCATGGAGCGTGCTGGCAGACAAAAAGACCGCCTTTCAGAGGCGGTTCTTTGGTAGGCAGGTTCAGGCTCTTTTGCCGGCAAGCAGGCCCGGAGGTTCAAGGTCTTTGCCGTGAATGGCAGCGACATCGAGGAATCGTTGTTGATTGGCTGAGATATTGCCAGCCAGCCGAAGCGCTTCAGCATGATATTGAACGATGAGTAACAGCTTGGCTTTTCGCTTTTTGTGAATCATGGACACCTCCTGTGCCTGGGAGTGAGATCGATACTATTAATCGTCCAGGTAAATGACAAGTCGATTGGTCGGGTCGAAGCTGAATCCGAGTTTCTGGTAATAGGGGACGACATTTGGGTCAGGATCCTGAATCTCTATTTCATTGCACCCCAGCATTCGTGCATAGGTATCTGTAGCCAGCAGCGCCATCGGGGCGATCAAGCCACGAAGAGGATGAGACCTGTCTGGGTGGCCCTGCAAAAGAACGATCTTTATGCAAATAGTGCTTTTACGCGGAGTGGCATAACACAGGCCGCATAGTTTCTCTTCGTACCAGATGGCCAAATCCAGTCCCTTGGCATCTTTGCACTTCCAATCCGGCACGTTTTCCCACGGGTAGAGTGCGGCTTCTATCCACGGGTGACAGGCAGCTATCGCAGCGGGAGTTATTGGGTCGAACCTAACGGCCTCGGTGTTGAGTTTCCTAGTCCGAGATTTACAGTCTTCGATGAAAATTTTACATGCGAGCATTCGTGCATTTGATTTGTAAGTCTGGTTTCGAAGTTCGGTGCCTTTTCCTTTTCTTCTCATTGCTAGCGTCTATCGAATAACAAGGCGAAAAGCGTAAAGAAAAGGGTGGGGACTGATAAATCAGGCGGGAGAGCTGCGTTTTGTAGGACCGTGCCGAGATAGTTGAAGGACGTCGGTGAAAGAGTGTGGCAGGTCTTGCTGGCTGAAGGTTGCTGGTTATGATCTCGTTGAATTCAGACGTAGGTAACGTGAATGAACAGGAATGGAATGCGCCCGATTCATCCTGGTGAAATTCTTAGCGAGGAGTTTTTGAAGCCGCTGGGCATTTCAACCTCAGCGTTGGCCAGCTGGCTGAACGAGCCTGAGGCTGAAGTAAGCGAGGTTGTTAGTCAGCAGAGCGGTGTTGGTGCTGGTCTGGCGAAGAAGCTATCCATCCACCTGACACCACACCCGAGCTCTGGCTGAATCTGCAATCGACCTATGATTTGCGTTTAGCCCAGATCGAGCGTGGTTGAACGTTAAGTATTCAAAGCAACTGCAAGACTCGTGAAGCCCGCTTCCACCACGGGGTCGCCGGACGTCTTGTCCGCTCCCGCTCCGTCACCATCTACGGCACATCCTGCAACCGAATCCACGGCTGGTTGTTCCAATGCAGCAAGCTCAATGAAATTTCTGGCCAGTTGAGCAGGCTCAGTTGCGGGCGTACGGTTGTGGCGGGGTGTTGGGCATCTCGCAGGGCGGGGACGACTTCGTGGGTGAGCCATTCACGTAACGCTCGGTATTCGTGGCAGTAGTGGTAGACAAGGAGGGCGTAGACACCGGATTCGCTGACCAGCAGGGTGTTTTCGATGTTGCCGTAGACAAGCATTTTTACGGCTTGGTGTTGGTCGGGATCGAGTTTTCGGAGTTGGCGGTCATTGAGGTAGATGCGTAGTAATCGGCCCAGGTCGCGGGCGCTGAACCAAGGACGTCACCAAACGAAAAAGGGTGGCAGCTATGCGCGGGTTGGCGAACCGGTGCATCCGGAAAAAACCGGCAGACCCGAAGGTCTCCCACACAGAGCCGCCATAATTCGAGATGGAGAGAGCTCCTCCGGTTCGAATGTGGTCGCGGTGCGTCGGATGCTATCCAGGTCGCCAAACCCAGTGCTGAACATTCAGCTGGGGGTGAGCTTAGGAACCGGAGCATCGCGGCGCAATCAGACGGCGGATGAGAACTTTGTAGGACGTTGCCGGGATTTTTGCGGGGCTGAAGATCAAAAGATCGCAACCTGCGGCAGCTCCTACAGGTGAAGCTGAAGGTCGTGCCGACCTTCAATCGCGGGCAAGCCCCCTCCCACAGGGACCGCGGTGTTATTCGGTTGGTGGGTTCAGCTTCGCTTCCATCTCCGCCACTTTCGCTTCGAGGCTTTCGAGGCGGGCGCGGGTACGCGCCAACACAACCATCTGGCTATCGAACTCTTCCCGGCTAACCAGATCCAGCTTGCTGAACCCGCTTTGCAACAGCGCCTTGAACTGGCTTTCGATTTCGCTTTTCGGCAGCGGAGTGTCGCCGCTGAAGAGGCGGGAGGCGGTGCCTGTCAGGGCGTCTAGGAAGTCTTTGGGCGCGAGCATGGGGGAATGTCCTGGTAGCAATGGCAGGCAGTGTATCACGCAGTGTCTATAGTCAATTCCGCGGGCAAGGGATGCACGCTTTTCGCGCATGCGGACGGACGGCATCGCACCGTTATTGTGCGTAACGCGTTGGGTGTTGTTGTGAAGTGGTCGCGATCTGTTGGCAAAGGCTTGAAATCAAAGTGTTTTGTGGAGATGGCAAGCTTTCTGCTTAGATGCTGATGACCCATGCACTGATGCAGTCGCTGTGACGAATGCAGTGCGCCAGGCGAAACGCGGGGGAGTGTTTCGCAAGGAGCGGTTAGCTGGCGTCGGATGGGCAGGTAAGGCCGACGATGCGTTACAAAGCCAGGCACTGCGCTTAGACTTGAGACGGGTTTGTTTTCCTGGGGCAAGTCCACCAAATTCGGGAGAGAGTTTTCATGAAGCTAGTCACTGCCATCATCAAGCCGTTCAAGTTGGACGACGTGCGCGAGTCGTTGTCCGAGATCGGCGTGCAGGGCATTACCGTTACTGAAGTCAAAGGCTTCGGTCGGCAGAAGGGTCACACCGAGCTGTATCGCGGCGCGGAGTACGTGGTCGATTTCCTGCCAAAGGTGAAGATTGATGTCGCCATTGACGACAAGGATCTCGACCGGGTTATCGAGGCGATAACCAAGGCGGCCAACACCGGCAAGATCGGGGACGGCAAGATCTTCGTGGTCAATCTGGAACAGGCGATTCGCATCCGTACCGGCGAAACCGATACCGACGCAATCTAAGCCGCCACAAACCCAACGCCCCAGGAGAAAACAAAATGACTCTGCGTAAATTCGCAGGGCTAGGAGCCCTGTTGTCCTTCGTAATGCCCTGCCTGGCCATGGCGGCAGACGAAGTGGCGGCCCCAGTCCTCAACTCCGGCGACACCGCCTGGATGTTGACCTCGACAGCCCTCGTGCTGTTCATGACCATTCCCGGCCTCGCGCTGTTCTACGGCGGCATGGTTCGCTCCAAAAACATTCTTTCCGTGATGATGCAGTGCTTCGCCATTACCGGTCTGATCAGCGTCCTGTGGGTCATTTATGGCTACAGCATCGCGTTCGACACCACGGGCATGGAGCAGGGCGTCGTCAACTTCAACTCGTTCTTCGGTGGCATGGGCAAGGCCTTCCTCGCCGGTGTCACGCCATCCAGCCTGACCGGCCCGGCAGCTCTGTTCCCTGAGGCGGTGTTCATCACCTTCCAGATGACGTTCGCGATCATCACCCCGGCGCTGATCGTCGGTGCCTTCGCCGAGCGCATGAAGTTCTCCGCGATGCTGATCTTCATGGGCATCTGGTTCACCCTGGTGTATGCACCGATTGCGCATATGGTCTGGTCCGGCAACGGCGGCCTGATGTGGGACTGGGGTGTTCTGGACTTCGCCGGTGGCACCGTGGTGCACATCAATGCCGGTGTGGCCGGTCTGATTGCCTGCCTGGTGTTGGGCAAGCGTAAAGGCTTCCCGACCACCCCGATGGCGCCGCACAACCTCGGTTACACGCTGATGGGCGCGGCCATGCTGTGGGTCGGCTGGTTCGGTTTCAACGCCGGTTCCGCTGCGGCGGCCAATGGCACTGCCGGTATGGCGATGCTGGTTACGCAAATCGCTACCGCTGCCGCTGCCCTGGGCTGGATGTTTGCCGAGTGGGTCACCCACGGCAAGCCAAGCGCACTGGGTATTGCTTCGGGTGTCGTGGCTGGTCTGGTTGCGATCACTCCTGCCGCTGGCACCGTGGGCCCGATGGGTGCCCTGGTGATCGGTCTGGCAGCGGGCGTGGTGTGCTTCTTCTGCGCTACCACCCTGAAACGCAAACTCGGCTATGACGACTCCCTGGACGCCTTCGGCGTGCACGGTATCGGCGGTATTCTCGGCGCGATCCTTACCGGTGTGTTCGCTGCACCGGCCCTGGGTGGTTTCGGCACTGTCACCGATATCGGTGCACAGGTCTGGATTCAGCTCAAGGGCGTGGGTTTCACGGTGATCTACACCGCGATCGTCACCTACATCATCCTCAAGGTCCTGGACGCCGTCATGGGCCTGCGTATCACCGAAGAAGAAGAAGCGGTCGGTATCGATCTGGCGCTTCACAACGAACGCGGCTACAACTTGTAAGCACGCGCATGAAAAAACTTGCCCGGCTTGCCGGGCATTTTTTTGTCCGAAATTTGACATTGAAGGTCGAGCTGAAAGGTTTTTTCCTACAGGTTTTACGATGTTTGCGTCGAGTGTATTTGTACGGTCGAAGGCTTACAGGAATGAAGGATGATCAGGGCCTTTGTTTTTTCCCAGAGCGCGCTAGAATGCGCCCCGGACGTGCGGAGAACTGTATGTGGCAACAGACTCTGATAACCCTTCGGGCGAGGCCCCGGGGCTTTCATCTGGTAACGGACGAGTTACTCGCCGGCCTGCCTGAACTCAAGGCGTGTCGGGTCGGTCTGTTGCATTTGTGGATACAGCATACCTCGGCGTCGTTGACCATCAACGAGAACGCCGATCCGGCGGTACGTCGCGACTTCGAACGATTTTTCAATCGTCTGATCCCACAAGGAACAGACGGCTTTGAGCATAACGACGAAGGTCTGGACGACCTCCCGGCGCACTTCAAGGCCAGCGTGCTTGGCTGTCAGCTCAGTTTGCCGATTTCGGCGGGCCGACTGGCGTTAGGGACCTGGCAAGGCGTTTATCTGGGCGAGCACCGTGATCATGGCGGTGCCCGTAAAGTCCTCGCCACCGTGCACGGTGAAGGGGCATAACCGCTGGTCAGCAGCGGCTGTTGATTTTTTTCCGGCAGCCTTCGACAGAAGGCAAAGCTGGGCTATAACTAATCTGCTTTTCGCAAGTCATGAGGTAGAACATGAGCGACGATGATCTGGAAAACGACGACCTCGAAGTAGGCGACGACGACGAAACCGAAGAAGGTCTGGAAGCAGCGGCGGAAGACGTCGCTGAAGACGACGGCGGTGATGCCCCCGTTCCGACCGCCAAAGGCAAGGCCAAGGCAGCGGTATCGGTAGATGAACTGCCGAGTGTCGAAGCCAAGAACAAGGAGCGTGACGCCCTGGCCAAGGCCATGGAAGAGTTCCTGGCTCGTGGTGGCAGGGTGCAGGAAGTGGAGGCCAATGTGGTCGCCGATCCTCCCAAGAAGCCTGACAACAAGTACGGTAGCCGGCCTATCTGAGCCTGCTACGCGCTTGTTGAAAGAGCCCGCCGTCGCTGCGGGCTTTTTCATGCCTGAAATAAAAATTCAGGCTTGGCACAATTCACTGTAGGAGCGAGCCTGCTCGCGAAAAACTTGAGAGCGCCGCGGGGCGTCAGGTTTCCAGCGTTATCGTTGACGACCATCGCGAGCAAGCTCGGCTCCTACAGGGGTTGTGTGTGATCAAGATGGTTGAAGGTCATTCCACCGCGCCAACAACGCCGGCAACTCGGTAAGACTGCGGATTTCGGCATCCGGGGCCTTTTCGGCTTCCCACGCTTTGCCCGCCGGGTTGAACCAGATCGCTCGCAGTCCTGCCTGTTGTGCGCCGGCAATGTCATCACCCGGATGATCGCCGATATGCACCGCCGTCTCCGGGGTTGCACCACCACGCTGCAGCGCTTCATGAAACAGGCGCGCATCGGGTTTGGCGATGCCGATGTCTTCGGCGCACAACGCAAACTTGAAGTAGTCCGCCAGCCCCAACCGGCGCACATCGGCGTTGCCGTTGGTGACCACGCCGAGGGTGTAATGGTTGGCCAGTGCCTGGAGGGTCGGTTGCACCTCCGGGAAGATTTCCAGCTGATGCCGGGCATGCAGAAACACTTCGAAACTCTGATCGGCCAGGTCCGACGCTTCGGCGTGGGCGTACCCGGCTTCTTCCAGCGCCTGAAACAACACGCGGCGACGCAAGGCGCTGATGCGGTGCTTGAGGTTTGGCTCGATGCTCAGGATGCGTTCGCGAATGGCCCACAAATGCTCCACCGGCACCGCGCCCAAATCAGGTGCATGTTCAGTCAGCCATTCACGCAATACGGCTTCGGCGCTGACGATCACCGGGGCGGTGTCCCACAGGGTGTCATCGAGGTCGAAAGTGATCAGTTGGAGAGTCATGAATCGTCGCCTTTAATGCGTTTGGCCCGTGGGTGGGCGCTGTCGTAGACGGTTGCCAGGTGCTGGAAATCCAGGTGGGTGTAGATCTGGGTGGTCTTGATGTCCGAGTGGCCGAGCAGTTCCTGCACCGCCCGCAGGTCCTGGGAGGACTCCAGCAGGTGGCTGGCGAAGGAATGTCGCAACATGTGCGGGTGCAGGTTTTGCCCCAGCTCGCGTTCGCCCGCAGCCTTGACCCGCAACTGGATCGCCCGCGGGCCCAGGCGCCGGCCTTGCTGGCTGACAAACACCGCATCGTCCGCCGGATTGGCCATGGCCCGCAGTGGCAGCCACTGTTCCAGCGCCTCGCGAGCTTTTTTGCCGACTGGCAACAGGCGGGTTTTGCTGCCCTTGCCGTGCACCTGGACCATGCCGTCCGCCAAATCCAGCTGATCGAGATTGAGCCCGGTCAGTTCCGACAGGCGCAGCCCGGAGGAGTAGAACAGCTCGAGGATCGCCTGATCCCGGCGCGCTAGAAAGTCGTCTTCCACGCCACCTTCCAGCAGTTGCAGCGCACGGTCGGTGTCGAGGGTTTTCGGCAAACGGCGTTCGCCCTTGGGCGGTGCCAGGCCATTAGCAGGGTCGTGGTCGCAGAGGCCTTCGCGGTTCAGGTACTGATAAAGGCCGCGTACTGCCGACAGCAGCCGTGCCAGGCTGCGGGACGATTGGCCTTGTGAATGCAGGCGGGCGACCAGGCTGCGCAGGCGCTGGATGTCCAGCGCGGCCCAGCTGCCGATGTTCTGTTTGACGCACCAGCCCAGCACTTTGTCGAGGTCGCGGCGATAGGCCGATAGCGTGTGCGGCGACACCTGCCGCTCACTGCGCAGGTGTTCGCAGTAAGCGTCCAGTTGCCGTTCCATTTCAGCGTACCGAGCGCAGGGAGCTGTTGAACCGTGGCAGCACGCGGCCCATGACTTCGGCGATGTAGCTCAGGAACAGCGTGCCCACCGAGCTCTTGTACTGCTGCGGGTCGCGGCTGGCGATGGCCAGTATGCCGTGGATGCCTTGATGGCTGATGGCAACGACGGCGGTGGAACCGATCTGCTTGCGCTGTTCTTCACCGAACAGAAAATCCAGTTCGTGCTCGCGCAGGCTGCCGCTGACGCTTTTGTCTTCCAGCAGCAAGCCGCCAATGGCCACTTGTGCCTCGGCGTGAGTCACCCAGCGGCCCACCGGCATGGCGTTGTCGCCCAGCAGGATGAGGCTGACGAAGGGTACCTGGAAGTCCTGGCGCAGGCTGTCTTCGACGCAGATCACCACGTCTTCGAGGCTGGTAGCGTCGAGCAGGGCGAGAATCAGTCGGCGGGTCTTGTCGAACAGGCGGTCATTGTCGCGGGCCACATCCATCAGGTGCGAGAGGCGATGACGCAGTTCTATGTTGCGGTCGCGCAGGATGGTCATCTGCCGCTCCACCAGCGACACGGTATCACCGCGCCGGTGGGGGATGCGCAAGGACGCAAGCAGGTCTTCGTGCTCGACGAAGAAGTCCGGATGAGCCTCCAGGTACGCGGCAATTGCCGCCGCCTCCAGGCTTTCGGACGGTGATTCGTCGGGCTGTAGGGCTGGCACCTGAGGCTTATCGGTCATGGCTGTGGCTCACTCAAAGACGCACTTGTCCTTCATAAACGCGTACTGCCGGGCCGGTCATCATGACCGGTTGGCCAGGGCCTGCCCATTCAATGGACAGACGCCCGCCAGGCAGGTCGATCAGTAGTGGCGAATCCATCCACCCCTGGCTGATCGCGGCGACTGCGGCGGCACAGGCGCCGGTACCGCAGGCCTGGGTTTCCCCGGCGCCGCGTTCCCAGACGCGCAACTGCGCGCGGCTCCGGTCGATGACCTGGAGAAAACCGACATTGACCCGTGCCGGGAAGCGCGGGTGATGCTCGATTTTCGGCCCCAGTTCATGCACCGGTGCGTTGTTGATATCGCTGACCCGCACCACGGCATGGGGGTTGCCCATGGACACGGCGGCGAGTTCGACGGGCGTGCCATCGACGTCGACCTGATAGTTCAAGGCCTGCTCTTGCGCCTGGAACGGAATGTCGGCCGGCACCAGGCGCGGAGCACCCATGTTGACACTGATCTGGCCGTCGCTGCGAACATCGAGTTCGATGATGCCGCTTTTGGTTTCGACACGGATCTGCCGTTTCGCGGTCAGGCGCTTGTCGAGCACAAAGCGAGCGAAACAGCGTGCACCGTTGCCGCACTGTTCCACTTCGGAGCCGTCGGAGTTGAAGATCCGATAGCGGAAGTCCACGTCCGGGTTGCTCGGCGCTTCGACGATCAGCAACTGGTCGAAACCGATGCCGGTGTGTCGATCGCCCCATTGCTTGGCATGCTTGGGCAGAATATGCGCGTGTTGGCTGACCAGGTCGAGGACCATGAAGTCATTGCCCAGGCCGTGCATCTTGGTAAAACGCAGCAGCATGGTTTTACTCCGGCAGCAGGCTTTCGCCAGCAAACAACTCGGCTACCGTCTCACGGCGACGCACTTCAAATGCCTGATCACCGTCCACCAACACTTCAGCGGCGCGGCCGCGGGTGTTGTAGTTGGAGCTCATGACAAACCCATAGGCACCGGCCGAATGCACGGCCAGCAGGTCACCCTCCTCCAGCGCAAGCTCACGCTCCTTGGCCAGGAAGTCGCCGGTCTCGCAGATCGGGCCGACGATGTCGTAGGGGCGAGCAGCGGTATTGCGCGGGCGCACAGCAGTGACATCCATCCAGGCCTGGTACAGCGCTGGGCGGATCAGGTCGTTCATGGCCGCGTCGACGATGGCGAAGTCTTTGTGTTCGGTGTGCTTGAGGTACTCGACCTGGGTCAGCAGCACGCCGGCGTTGGCCACGATGAAGCGGCCCGGTTCGAACACCAGTGCCAGGTCACGACCGTCGAGGCGCTCACGCACGGCCTTGATGTAGTCGGCGGCCAATGGCGGCTCTTCATCGCGATAACGCACACCCAAGCCACCACCGAGGTCGATGTGGCGCAGGTAGATGCCGCAATCGCCGAGGCGGTCGACCAGGCCCAGAAGGCGATCGAGGGCATCGATGAACGGCGGCAGGGTGGTCAGTTGCGAGCCAATATGGCAATCGACGCCGACCACTTCCAGGTTAGGCAATTGCGCGGCCCGCACGTACACGTCTTCGGCGTCGGCGATGGCGATGCCGAACTTGTTCTCTTTGAGACCGGTGGAGATGTACGGGTGAGTACCGGCATCGACGTCCGGGTTGACGCGCAACGAGATCGGCGCCCGAACACCGAGCTCGGCTGCCACCACTTGCAGGCGTTCAAGCTCGTCGGTGGATTCGACGTTGAAGCAGTGCACGCCGACTTCCAGCGCACGACGCATGTCGTCGCGGGTCTTGCCGACGCCGGAGAAAACGATCTTGTCGGCGCTGCCGCCAGCGGCCAGTACACGTTCCAGTTCTCCACGGGAAACGATGTCGAAACCGGCGCCCAGACGCGCCAGGACATTCAGTACGCCCAGGTTGGAGTTGGCCTTGACCGCAAAGCAAACCAGGTGCGGCATGCCGGCCAGGGCATCGGCATAAGCCAGGTATTGGGCTTCGATGTGCGCGCGCGAGTAAACGTAGGTCGGTGTACCAAAGCGATCGGCGATAGCAGACAGGGCAACACCTTCCGCGAACAGTTCACCGTCACGGTAGTTAAAAGCGTCCATGATGTTCCCTTATTATTGGTAGACGTCGTGCTTGTGCGATTTGGACGGCTGCTTTTGCGAGGACTGAGCCTGCTCTGCCGGGTCCTGGTCCTCATCGGGCAGGTACAGCGGGCCTTTTTGACCGCAGGCCGACACAAGGCAGGCAACCGCGAGGAGCGCAGCAAGGGAAGAGATCAGGCGCTTCATGGCGAAATCCTTGAAAATGCAGTAATTGCGCCGGAGTATACCGGCCACCCGGCAGCTTGCCTATGCGACGGGGCTCCCGTCCGGCGGGCCTTCGCAGGATGTTGGTCGGTATCATGCAATTCCTGTGGGAGCGAGCCTGCTCGCGAAAGCGGTGGGTCAGCCAGCTATGATGTTGTATGTGCGGGCCTCTTCGCGAGCAGGCTCGTTCCCACAATTCGTAATCCTTTGCATTCGGCAAGCAGCGTCCGTATCTTGCGGCGCTTGAGCCTGATCAGACACTTTTTGAGGTTGCCGTAATGAGTTTGTCCGAAGCCCGTTTCCACGATCTGGTCGATGCCACCCAGCAAACGCTGGAGGATATTTTTGACGAGAGTGACCTGGATATCGATCTGGAGAGCTCGGCCGGTGTGCTAACCGTCAAATTTGAAAGCGGCAGCCAGTTGATCTTCAGTCGCCAGGAACCTTTGCGCCAGCTGTGGTTGGCGGCAGTATCCGGCGGCTTTCACTTCGACTACGACGAAGAAAGCGAGCGCTGGATGTGCGACAAGAGCGAAGAGCAGCTGGGCGAAATGCTCGAGCGCATCGTCAAGCAACAGGCCGGCATCGAACTCGATTTCGAAGGCCTGTAACGTCGTGACCCAGCCAGCGAGCGCCCGCCCTCCAAAGCCGCTTTACAGTAACGTCAGCCCGGCAGTCCCTTCACCGTGCAGCGGCGTGTGTCGGCTGGATGAGCAGAAGGTCTGTCTCGGGTGTTTCCGCCACGTCGAAGACATCCGCGAATGGCGCTCGGCGGATGACGAACGCCGCCGGATTATCTGTACCCAAGCCTCGCATCGCAAAACCTCCGCCAATCACCGGTAGTGGCACGCAGCCGTACGCCGGTGGCGGCTTGTATATTTTTTGAGCTGTGATAGTGTCCGGGTACGCCTCAACCCATCGAGGCTTGTGAAAACCCCGCCTTTTTCTGGCGGGGTTTTGCTTTTTTCGTGCAGAAGAAAGGAGTCTGCCCTGATCATGACCGCACCTTCCATCACCCTTACCCGTCTGGACGTACAGCGTCTGGAGCGTCTGATCGACAGCCTGGACGACACGCTGCCGGGCGTTATCGCGCTGCAAACCGAACTGGATCGCGCCGATACAGTGGTCGGCCACGATGAAGTGCCCGCCGATGTCGTGACCATGAATTCCCGTGTGCACTGCCGTGAAGAGAGCAGTGGCAAGGACTATCACTTGACGCTGGTGTATCCGAAGGATGCCAACGCCGATGAAGGCAAGATTTCGATTCTGGCGCCAGTCGGCAGCGCGTTGCTGGGCCTGAAAGTCGGCCAGCACATCGACTGGCCGGCTCCGGGTGGCAAGACGCTGAAACTGGCCCTGCTGGAAGTCGAATCGCAGCCAGCCCATGGCGGCGACTTCCCCGAGTGACGCCCTCTCAGACCTGATCGAGCGCCTCGTTCAATGCGCGCTCCAGGTCGGCCTTGTAGCGCAGATACAGATTGCTTGACCCCTGACCATCACCGAGCAGGCCTGAAAGGTCCAGATCGGTGATGTAGCAGCGGTAGCGTTCAGTCTCGCGGCGTTGTTCGACGATTTCCCGAGCGACCATGCTGAACAGATGGGCGCCATGTTCCAGCTCGGAAAACTCCCGCTGATTGCAATACAACGTGACCTGTACCTTGCCCGGTGCGGCTTTGCCGACGATCGCCTGTACGTCATAGAAGGATTTGTTGGCCCTGGTTTGCGGTGCCGATCGGGCATCCATCCGTCGCGCCCGGCCTGTGCCTGAAGGCAGCAGTTGGTAGTACAGGGTATCCAGGTTCGCAGGCTGAGCCGTGTCCATCGGCAGCGCGGCGTCGCGCCGGTACTGGATCGATTGCAGGAAACGCTGCAGCGGCACCAGCAGGCTTTGCTCGTCATGCCACGGCAGGCGCTGCTGCCACAGGGCATTGAATTCATCGAGCACGTACAGATCGGCCTGCGCTTCGTTGACTCGGTAGAACACCTGGATGCAGTCCGGTCGACCCATGGGCAGCAGCAGCGCCAGGTCGTGATCTTGCAATGCCATCGGGTCCAGGTGCAGCGGGCTGTAGCTCGCCAGTTCTTCACCGAGGTAGTCGAGCAGTGCCGGCAGGGTGGCCAGCGCGATGTGATTGACCTGGCCGGGTATCAGCTCCAGCACGTGGTAATGCTGCTGGACCTGGATCAGGTAGCGATGATTGAGTCTGCTCAGCAACAGGTTCTGCGCGGTGTCGAGGATGTCTTCGACGCGCTGCGCGATGAATTGCGCGCGGTTGTGACAGAAGCAACGCACTCTCAATCTGGGCTGCTGCGGCCCGTCGGGCAGGGCGTTGAGATAGTCGCGCAGGCAATCGAGCAGGGCGTGGGGGCCGTCGTAGCGGTTGACCAGCACTTCGTTCCAGCTGTTACGCGTGACCTGATCCAGGGTCAGCACCAGGTTTTCCCTCACGCCTGCGTAGCTCAAGGAGTCGGTGCGCTCGGTGGTCATCAGGATGTTCAGTTCGCGGTGGTGCTTGAGCGGATCGATGCCAACGTTTACCAGGATCAGCACCTCACTGGGCACACTGGCGCGCAGCAGGGGTTCTTCGGCGACGGTTGGCAGAGGCAGGGGAATGCTCTGTTGCAGGCTGCCAAGCAGATTGAACAGCTCGAATTCGCTCAGGTCGCTGCTGCCCGGGTGCAAAGCCAGGCGGGTGCTGCTGTCGATCACGCTGTTGCGGTGGCACCAGGCGAGCAGTTCGAGTAAATGGCGACTGCGTTTGATCGGGGCGAAATGTTCCCACTCGAGGACTGTCAGGCTGCCGTTGTACAAGCCCCACTGGCTTTGGTCCGGTTCTTTCCTGTTCGGCGCGTACACCAGCGTCAGGGTGTCTTCGGCCAGGTCCGGGGCGATGCCGGGGTTGATGAACTCGACCTTGTCCGCCTTGCGCTCGAAGGCCGCATACAGGCGTCGGCCCAGCACGCTGAGGTCGCGCTTGTTGATCAGGCTGATGGTTTGTTCATGGCGGGCGAACTGGGTGAGGAAGCGATAGCTGAAATTCAGTTCGTTGACCAGGGCCCGGCGTTCCGAGCTGACCTGGCGGACTTTCCACTGGCTGCGGCTGTCGAGCAGGGCCAATTGTCGATGGTCCCATTTCCATTCGTGGGCCAGGCGCTCAAGCAGCGAGCGTTGCCAACCCTGAGTGCGCCCGCCGCTGCCGGTGAGTTTGCGATTGACCTTCAGGTACAGCGCTCGGCGCACCAGCTCCAGCCGCTCCGGTTCGTTGCGGGCGATGAGGTACTCGGCGATGCGCCGATAGACCACGACATACGGGTCCAGCTCATCGAGGTCGAGCCGGTTGGCGAACACTGCCTGTTTAAAGCGCAGGCTCAGGCATTGGACTCTGGGGTGTTCGCTGGCGTACACCTCGGTCAGCAGGAGTTTGAGCACCGATTTGTATGGCGACTCTATGCCCTTGAACAGCTGCCAGAGCCCGGCACCGATGAATTCTCCGGGCGGAATACGGGCCAGATGGCCCAGGTCCAGGGTTTCATCGGCGCGGATGAAGCGCTTGGATGTCAACGTATGGGTGTACTGGTCATAGTTGGCTTCCTCATACACCGGTACCAGCCACCAGATCGGCGTGCGCCCCGCCAGCCAGATCGCGGTGCGATAAAACTCGTCCAGAAGCAGATAATGCTGGGTGGTGCCACAGTCTTCCGAACTCAGCTGGCTGTCGCGCTCGCCCCGTACGAAGCGGACCGGATCGATCAGGAAGAAGTGCGCCTCGGCGCCCTGGGTGGCAGCCCAGGCTTCCAGCAATTGGCATTTCCTGCGCAACTCGGTGAGTTCGGTTTCGCTCAGATCCGGGCTGTGACAGACCCACACGTCCATATCGCTCTGGTCAGCCTGGGCCAGGGTGCCGAGGCTGCCCATCAGGAACAGGCCGTGAATCGGCCGTGGTGGATTGCTGCCGTGGCGCGGTTTATAGGAAAAGGACCGGGTCAGGCGCTGGGCTTCAGCGAGGACGCTGGCATCCGGTTCGAAATTCGACAGCCCGGCCGGCGTTTTGCCCGAAACGTAACCCGGCAGCAGCGGATGATTGACGTGGAAGAACAGCGGCAGGAGGTTCAATACCCCTTGCTGGCGCGTCGACAACCCATCCAAGGCACGCGCCATGCGCCCCTCGTTAAGCTTGAGGAAGCGTGCGCGCAGTTGGCTGAGCACCTTGCGGTCAATTCCCTCGTCCAGATCAGGGCGGATTTCATGGGTGCGGGTCATGTCAGCTCAAACCGGCTCGCAGGGCTCGGACGTGGAGGCTCTCGGGATGAGGGGCAGTTTAGCGCCTCGGCCCCGGGACTTTTAAGCTGATTTTGTATTTCTGGCGTCAGATTACTATCGCAGGGCGACGTCAGGCAGTTGGATGTGCCCGCGGAAATCCCGTGGCGGGGCTTCCGTGGGCAATGCGATGGAATTCAGGCTGTTTCCTGAACGCTCAGAATAGTCAGAACGGTTTGCACATTTTGCGCGGCGTCACGACCCAGGCTGGTCAGATAACCGCCGTCAGGCTGGTCGATCAGTTCTTTCTCAAACAGGCGTTTGGCGGCGGCAATGTGTTTCGGGGCAGCGGTCTGATGAATTTTCAAACCTTCCTGGGAACTGTCCAGGTTGAAGAGTGCGAGGACTTCCAGTTCGGCAACCAACTCAGGGGTAAGCGACATAAGGACTCCAGACTTTCTAGGAATTGGGCGACAGCGCCCCTAAGGTGATCCCACTCGCGCGGCATGTCCAGTGTTCGTGGCAGGGTTATTTCTTTTCCGGCGGCAACTCGGGCAGAGCCCGCAGGGCGGCTTCGTACCATTCGGTATTGAACGCGCGGTCTTCTTCGAGGATCGCGTCGATTTCCACCGCCAGCACGTGGGCCATCAGGTTGAGGATTTCGTCACGTTCGTAACCCACCAGGGTCAGCTTGTTGAACGTTGCCTTGGCGGCAGGCGGATTGTCGCTTTCGATCTGGTTCTCGATGGCTTCGATCAGCGTGGTTTCGGTGAATTCTTCTTCGTCGTTATCGATATCGGTTGGCTCGCTCATGGCAGGCTCCTCAAGGAAAGGTCGCCAGTTTACCCGCATTCAGCAGCGTGATGCTGCTGGCAAGAAAGCCTGGAGCGTTCTATAAACAGGCACTGCCCACCCCCGCACGGCCTGGAGGCTATGTGATGCTCAAGCTTTATGGTTTTTCCGTCAGCAACTACTACAACATGGTCAAGCTGGCGCTGCTGGAGAAAGGACTGCCGTTCGAAGAAGTGCCGTTTTACGCGGGCACCAGCCCTGAAGCGCTGGCCATCAGCCCGCGCGGAAAAGTCCCGGTGCTGCAGACAGAGCAGGGTTTCATCAATGAAACCAGTGTGATTCTCGAGTACATCGAACACAGCCAGAAAGGCACGTCGCTGCTGTCGAGCGATCCGTTCGAGCGGGCGCAGGTGCTGGCGCTGGCCAAAGAGATCGAGTTGTACATCGAACTGCCGGGACGGGCCTGCTACGCCGAAGCATTTTTCGGCATGACCGTGCCGGACGCGATCAAGGAAAAAACCAAAACCGAACTACTGCAGGGTATTGCGGCGCTAGGTCGTCACGGAAAATTCAGCCCCTACGTGGCGGGCGAAAACCTGAGCGTGGCGGATCTGTATTTCCTGTACAGCGTGCCGCTGGCCTGCGCAGTGGCGAAAAAGCTGTTTGACGTTGATCTGTTGGCCGAGCTGCCAGCTGCCAAGGCGCTGCTGGAACGTCTGGGAGACAATCCGAACGTGCAGCGGATTGCGGCGGACAAGGAAGCGGCGATGCCAGCGTTCATGGCGATGGTCGCGTCCAAGAAATGAGTTTTGTAGCGTTTTGAAGTAAGTCTTCGCGAGCAGGCTCGCTCCCACAGGAATCATGCAACCTGTGGGAGCGAGCCTGCTCGCGAAGCTTTTAGCTTTTAGCTTTTAGCTTTTAGCTTTTAGCTTTTAGCTTTTAGCTTTTAGCTTTTAGCTTTTAGCTTTTAGCGGCTGGCGAGCAATGCCTGACCGCGAACCACGGCCGCTTTCACCTGCGCTGGCGCGGTACCGCCGATGTGGTTACGGGCATTGACCGAACCTTCCAGGGTCAGCACGGCAAACACGTCCTGATCGATCTGGTCGCTGAACTTGCGCAGTTCTTCCAGGCTCATTTCCGCCAGGTCCTTGCCGCTTTCCACACCATATTTCACGGCATGGCCGACGATTTCATGGCAGTCGCGGAAGGGCAGGCCGCGGCGCACCAGGTAGTCGGCCAGGTCGGTGGCGGTGGAGAAGCCGCGCAGGGCTGCTTCGCGCATCATCGCGTGCTTGGGCTTGATCGCCGGGATCATGTCGGCAAAGGCGCGCAGCGAGTCGCGCAGGGTGTCGGCGGCGTCGAACAGCGGTTCCTTGTCTTCCTGGTTGTCCTTGTTGTAGGCCAGGGGCTGGCCTTTCATCAAGGTCAGCAGACCCATCAGCGCGCCGAACACACGTCCGGTCTTGCCGCGCACCAGCTCCGGCACGTCCGGGTTTTTCTTTTGCGGCATGATCGAGCTACCGGTGCAGAAACGGTCCGGCAGATCGATGAACTGGAACTGCGCGCTGGTCCACAGCACCAGCTCTTCGGAGAAGCGCGACAAGTGCATCATCGCGATGCTGGCGGCCGAGCAGAACTCGATGGCGAAGTCGCGATCGGACACGTTGTCCAGCGAGTTACCGCCCACGGCATCGAAGCCCAGCAACTGGGCGGTGTATTCGCGGTCGATCGGGTAGGTGGTGCCCGCCAGTGCGGCGCTGCCCAATGGCATGCGGTTGGTGCGCTTGCGGCAGTCGACCAGGCGCTCGTAGTCGCGGCTGAGCATTTCGAACCAGGCTAGCATGTGGTGCCCGAAGGTCACCGGCTGTGCGGTCTGCAGGTGAGTGAAGCCGGGCATGATAGCGCCCGCTTCGCGCTCGGCCTGCTCCAGCAAGCCTTTTTGCAGGCGGGTGATTTCGCCCAGGATCAGGTCGATTTCGTCACGCAGCCACAGGCGGATGTCGGTGGCGACCTGGTCGTTACGGCTACGGCCGGTGTGCAGCTTTTTACCGGTCACGCCAATGCGGTCGGTCAGGCGTGCCTCGATGTTCATGTGCACGTCTTCGAGATCGATGCGCCAGTCGAACTGGCCGGCCTCGATTTCACCCTGGATGGTCTTCAGGCCATCAGTGATGCTGTCGCGCTCGGCATCGGTCAGCACGCCGACCTTGGCCAGCATGGTGGCGTGGGCGATCGAGCCCATGATGTCGTGGCGATACAGGCGCTGGTCGAAGGTGACGGAGGCGGTGAAGCGGGCGACGAAGGCGTCGACGGGTTCACTGAAGCGGCCGCCCCAGGACTGATTGGTCTTGTCAGTGCTCATGAATTCGCTCGTATCGGCTGAAGAAAGATGGCGTTGAAAGCTGCCGCGGATAATAACAGGGTTGCCAATCCTGTCGCTGGCACTGGTCGACTGGTTTTCTTGTGTGGGAGCGAGCCTGCTCGCGATGGATGTTAACGATAAAGCGTGCTTTCTGAATAAACCCGTCGCTCTCAGGTTCATCGCGAGCAGGCTCGCTCCTACAGTTTTCCCTATTAGTACAACGATATTTTTCAATTGAGCAATATCGTTCCGGCAACCGTCTACAGTTGGACAGTAGGATCAGCGCACTTCTCGGTGCGCAAGAGGACTATAAGAAGAGGGGGGTTCATATTGCGTATCAGCAAACCCTGTGGCGATGTGTCGCCAAAGCGGGCCTGGGCCGCTAATCGCCCGGCAGATGAAAATTTAGCTGCCCGACCAGCGGCACTTTTTGACGCTCGCGCTAGTCTTAGCGTGGATCGCGGTGACGGACGTCACTTCACCTGTCTACGCTATCCTTGTGCGAGACTCACGCAGGAATCCAGCGCAATATGAATGTCCTGATCGTTGATGACGACCCCTTAGCCCGCGAGCGCCTGAGCCGAATGGTTGGCGAGCTCGAGGGATACAGTGTCCTGGAGCCTAGCGCCACGAACGGCGATGAAGCGTTGGCACTGATCGACAGCCACAAACCGGATATCGTGCTGCTTGATATCCGCATGCCAGGCCTCGATGGCCTGCAAGTGGCCGCGCGATTGTGCGAACGTGAAACCCCGCCTGCCGTAGTGTTCTGCACAGGGCCCGATGAATTTGCCGTGGAAGCCTTACAGGCCAGCGCCGTAGGCTATCTGGTGAAACCTGTGCGAACTGAACAATTACATGACTCGTTGAAAAAAGCCGAACGGCCCAATCGTGGCCAGCTCGCCGCCCTGACTCGCCCTGCCGCCGAAAGTGGCAGTGGCCCGCGCAGCCATATCAGTGCCCGTACCCGCAAGGGGATCGAGCTGATCCCCCTGGATCAGGTGGTCTATTTTATCGCCGACCACAAGTACGTGACCTTGCGTCACGAAAGCGGGGAGGTGCTGCTGGATGAGCCGCTCAAAGCCCTTGAAGATGAATTCGGTGACCGTTTCGTGCGAATCCACCGCAACGCACTGGTCGCTCGCGAGCGCATCGAACGCTTGCAACGAACACCGCTGGGTCATTTTCAGCTGTTCCTCAAGGGTCTGAACGGCGATGCATTGATCGTCAGTCGGCGCCACGTGGCCGGCGTGCGGAAAATGATGCAACAGCTTTGATTCGCGGGTTGCAAGGCGGACTTCACACCCGATTGCCGGATATCCGGGGCCAGGGAGGCCGAGTAGTTTCTGATACAAGTCAAAGTGGATTTGGCTGAGCTGTTATTATCCGCCGTATCTATTCAGTACGGATTGATCCATGTCCTCTCGCCAGATCCGCATCGCCACCCGCAAAAGCGCTCTTGCCCTGTGGCAGGCCGAATACGTCAAAGCCCGTCTGGAACAGGCCCATCCGGGTCTGCTCGTGACCTTGGTACCCATGGTCAGTCGCGGCGACAAGCTGCTCGACTCGCCGCTGTCGAAAATCGGCGGCAAGGGCCTGTTCGTCAAGGAGCTGGAAACCGCGCTGCTGGAAAACGAAGCCGACATCGCCGTGCACTCGATGAAAGACGTGCCGATGGACTTCCCTGAAGGCCTCGGTCTGTTCTGTATCTGCGAGCGCGAAGACCCCCGCGATGCATTCGTGTCCAACGCCTACGCCAGTCTCGATGCATTGCCTGCGGGCAGCATCGTCGGCACGTCGAGCCTGCGCCGCCAGGCCCAGTTGCTGAGCCGTCGTCCGGACCTGGAAATCCGCTTCCTGCGCGGCAACGTCAACACCCGTCTGGCCAAGCTCGACGCCGGCGAATACGACGCCATCATCCTTGCGTCCGCAGGCTTGATCCGGCTCGGCTTTGAAGATCGCATCACCTCGGCCATCAGCGTCGACGACAGTCTGCCGGCCGGCGGCCAGGGCGCGGTGGGAATCGAATGCCGCACCGCGGACAGCGAAATTCACGCACTGCTCGCGCCGCTGCATCACCAGGACACCGCGACCCGCGTGAGCGCCGAACGCGCCCTCAATAAACACCTCAATGGCGGCTGCCAGGTGCCGATCGCCTGTTACGCCGTGCTTGAGGGCGAGCAGGTCTGGTTGCGTGGTCTGGTGGGTGATCCGAGTGGTGGCCTGCTGCTCAGTGCCCAGGCGCGTGCGCCGCGTGGCGATGCCGAAGCCCTGGGTGTGCGGGTGGCCGAAGACCTCTTGAGCCAGGGCGCCGCGGATATCCTCAAAGCGGTGTATGGCGAGGCAGGTCACGAGTGACAGGCTGGCGCCTGCTGCTGACGCGTCCGGCGGATGAGTCGGCGGCGCTGGGAAGTCTATTGGCCGAGCAGGGGATTTTCAGCAGCAGCTTGCCGCTTTTGGACATAGTGCCGAACCCGGTCTCTGAGACAATGCGTGAAACGTTCCATGATCTGGATCGCTTCTGCGCAGTGATCGTGGTCAGCAAGCCGGCGGCGCGGATCACTGTCGAACTGCTCGACCGGTTTGGCCCGCAAGCACCGCGTATGAAGTGGTTCAGTGTCGGCGCGGCGACGGCGCAGATCCTTGAGGGACGCGGGTTGGACGTCAGCTTCCCTGCGCAAGGCGATGACAGCGAGGCCTTGCTTGAACTTGCAGCGTTGAGCGAGGCTGTCGCCCGGCCTGATCCGCGGGTGCTGATCCTGCGCGGGGAGGGGGGGCGTGAACTGCTGGCTGAGCGCTTGCGCGAGCGAGGTGCTAGTGTCGAGTATCTGGAGTTGTACCGCCGCGAGCTGCCGCAATACCCGTCGGCAGCCCTGGGGCAGCGGATCGAGGCGGAACGCCTGAACGCGCTGGTGGTCAGCAGTGGACAGGGTTTTGAGCACCTGCATCAATTGGCTGGCGATGCCTGGCCGCAGTTGGCGCGGTTGCCGTTGTTTGTACCAAGTCCCAGGGTCGCCGAGCTGGCACGTGCCGCCGGGGCCCTGACAGTTGTGGATTGCCGTGGCGCCAGTGCCGCGGCTTTGCTGACGGCGTTACGGGAGCATCCCGTGCCCGTTCTCTAAATGCAAAGGATGGATACGTGAGCGAAACAGCCTTGCCTAAAGATGACTCGCGGCCAGTGCTCGATGCACCGGTTGATGCACCTTCTGATGAACTGCGACCACCACCTGCTGAGCAGCAGCGCCGAGGCAATGGCCTGGCAATCGTCGCGCTGCTGTTGGGTGCCGCCGGTGTCGCAGTGGGTGGTTGGGGAGTCTGGCAGGTGCGTCACTTGCAAGCCAACACCCAGCAGCAACTGGGTCAGGTGCAGGCATTGAACGATCAGGCGCAGAGCCTGAAATTGAACGAGCAGCGCCTGAGCGCGCGCCTGGAGCAACTGCCGAATGCCGATGTACTGGAAGAACGCAGCCGCCTGGTGATTCAGTTGCAGGGCGACCAGCAACGCTTGAATCAACGCCTGGAAACCGTCCTCGGCGCCAGCCGCAAGGACTGGCGTCTGGCCGAGGCCGAGCACTTGCTGCGTCTGGCCAGCCTGCGCCTTTCGGCGTTGCAGGACATCAGCAGCGCCCAGGCCCTGGTGCAGGGCGCCGATGAAATTCTCCGTGAACAAAATGATCCCGGCTCCTTCGCCGCTCGCGAGCAAGTGGCCAAGACCCTGGTGGCCTTGCGCAGCACCGAGCAGCCGGATCGCACCGGTTTGTTCCTGCGGCTGGGCGCGTTGCGCGACCAGGTGATCAGCCTCACCGAGCTCGCGCCCGAGTACAAGGACCGTGGCGAATCCCTGCTGGGGCTGACCGCCGATGGCGACGGCGCCAGTCGCTGGGCGCAATGGTGGGATCAGATCTCGCGCTACATCCGTATCGATTTCAACGCCGACAAAAATGTCCGTCCTTTGCTGGCCGGGCAGAGCCTGAGCCAGGTTCGCCTCGCCCTGAGCCTGGCACTGGAGCAGGCGCAATGGGCCGCGCTCAACGGTCAGGCAGCGGTGTATTCGCAGGCACTGGCAGAGGCGCGGGATGTGCTCAAGGGCAACTTCAACCCGGACAATCCCCAGAGCAAAGTGATGCTCGAACAGGTGGCGGAACTGAGCAAGCAGCCGGTCTCCGTGGTCACCCCGGACCTGACCGGAACCCTGAGTGCGGTCCAGGGATATCTGGAACGGCGTAACGTCAACGCCGAGGACTCGATCAAGCCGCTGGCCAAACCTGCGGCGAATGCCGCGCAGGAGGCCACCCCATGAAGCGCCTCTATGTGATCGTGTTCCTGGCCATTGCTGCCGCGGCTGCGCTGGGCTTGGCCATCGCCGAGCATTCCGGTTACGTCCTGATCGCCTACAAGAGCTTTCGCTACGAATCGAGCCTGTGGGCAACGCTGGCCTTGATCGCTGTTCTCTGGCTGGTTTTCTGGGGCATCAAGGCGTCGGTCGAACTGGTGACGACCTCCGGTGGCGTGGTCAATCCGTGGTCACGGCGAAATCGCAGTCGCCGGATCCAGGTGGCGATCGAACACGGGCAACTGGATCTGGCCGAAGGGCGCTGGGCCAGCGCGCAGCGTCACTTGCATCGGGCCGCAGAAGCCGAGCGTCAGCCGCTGCTTTACTACCTCGGTGCTGCCCGCGCCGCGAACGAGCAGGGTCGTTACGAAGAAAGTGACAATCTGCTGGAGCGTGCTCTGGAGCGTCAACCTCAGGCCGAGTTGGCGATTGCCTTGAACCACGCGCAATTACAGACCGATCGCGGTGATACCGAGGGCGCCCTGGCGACCCTGCAGGCGATGCACGAGCGCCACCCTCATAACGCCCAGACCCTGCGTCAGTTGCAGCGCCTGCATCAGCAGCGAGGTGACTGGTCGGCAGTGATCCGCCTGCTGCCTGAGCTGCGCAAGGATAAAGTCCTGCCGGCGGCTGAACTGGCCGAACTGGAGCGCCGGGCCTGGGGTGAGAACCTGTCCCTGGCGGCGCATCAGGAAGAGGAAGGGACCCTCGGTTTGCAAGCGCTCGATCGCGCCTGGCAGCAGCTTACCTCGGCGCAGCGCCAGGAGCCGCAATTGGTGCTCGCCTATGCCGAGCAACTGCGGCAACTGGGTGCCCAGGTCCAGGCCGAAGAGGTCTTGCGCACGGCCTTGAAACGAAACTACGACAGCCATCTGGCGCGCCTCTATGGATTGGTGCGCGGCAGTGACCCGGCTCGCCAACTGCACCTGGCCGAGGGCTGGCTGAAAGACCATCCGACCGATCCAGGCCTGTTGCTGACGCTGGGTCGCCTGTGTCTGCAAAGCAGCTTGTGGGGTAAGGCCCGGGATTATCTGGAAAGCAGTCTGCGAGTACAGCGCAACCCGGAAGCATGCGCCGAACTGGCACGCCTGCTGGCACAGATGGGAGACACCGAGCGCAGCAACCAGCTGTTCCAGGAAGGCTTGGGCTTGCTCGATGAGCGCTTGCTGGCGGCACCGCTGCCGGTATTGGCTCACGTTTGATCACTGAGTGAAGGATCGCTCGAATGGGCGATCCGCAGCTCCGGAGCCTGTCGGAATTTTCCCTTCGCAATCCTGCTTCAGTAAAGTCCTACAGACCACTACATCTGATCCTCAGATGTCTGTCGGGAATTCCCTACGTATTTGCTGAAATGTCTGCATCTGCCCGCCTTGTAAGGTTTGCGCGCTTTCCACTACCGTAGCTGTCGGACTCTTGATTGTTACGGAAACGCCATGTCGTTGGCCTGCCCACGCTCCCTGTTTTTTACTGTGTTCATCGCAGGCGCCCTGGCCCTGGGCGTTTCCTATTACCTGGAATATGCGGTCGGCCTCAAGCCATGTGGCTTGTGTCTGTTGCAACGGGCTTGCCTGGCGTTGTTGACCGGTTTGTGCCTGATGGCTTCGGTGCATGGACCCGGTCGCCTGGGGTCCTTTGTGTATTGGCTGCTCGGGCTGTTCTGCAGTCTGTTGGGGACCTTCGCGGCCTGGCGTCAGGTGATGCTGCAAACCGATCCGGTGTATCAATTTTCCGCCTGCTCACCTGACTTGGCCGAGGTATTCACCAGCGCACCGTGGCTAAGCGTCGCGCAGATGATGTTCAAGGGTGCCGTCGACTGCCCACGGATCGCCTGGACGTTGTTCGATTTGAGCATTCCGGAATGGAGTCTGCTGTTCTTCGTCGCGGTGATGATTCCGGGTATTTATCAGCTGATACGCCTGGTCTTGAGCGCCAGTCGACGACCGCTCGGCGGCGAGTCGTCGCACCGGGTGCTTGCCAAAGATTAAACACTTGTATGAACTTTATCGTCTGCGTACCTTGAAGCCACCGTCGTGCGGGCATAATCTGGCCCGCACGTGTCATTGGATTTATGTTGCTCGATGACGCTCTGCCTGGCCGAATCTTGATTCTCAAGTATGCGACAGGTGTAGAGCAGCATGACCCACAAGGGAAGAGAGACCGCCATGCTCGAAAGTTGTCAGAATGCTCAGGAACGTTGGGGTGGAGTACATCTGCTGATCGATCGTTGGTTGCAGGAACGGCACGAACTGGTTCGGGCCTATGACACTCTTGGCGAGAAGCCTGAGGCGTTGGGCGAGAACCGCAAGCCTTTGCAGGAATTCTGTGGCGTGCTGGTCGATTACGTGTCCGCCGGCCACTTCGAGATCTACGAACAGTTGACGGGGGAGGCCAAGGCTTTCAACGACAAGCGTGGCCTGGAGCTCGCCGAGACGATCTACCCGCGCATCGACGTCATCACCGAGAAGCTGCTCGCGTTCAATGACCTGTGTGATGCCGGTCAATGTGTCGCCGAAAAGTTCAAGGAACTGGGTGGCCTGTTGCACGAGCGCTTCGAACTGGAAGACTGCCTGATCGAAGTGCTGCATACCGCTCACAAGGAAGAGGCTCCGGTTCAGGCCTGAGCCGTGATCCTGAAACATCTGTAAAACGGTGCGCGATGCGCACCGTTTTCGTTCTGCTGTTCAGCCGGCAGCGCCGCGTAACTCGACTTCAAATACCAGGGGCGTGTACGGCGCGATCAAGTCACCGGCACCGTCGGCGCCATAGGCTTGCGCCGATGGAATCACCAGGCGCCATTTCGCGCCGACCGGCATGTCTTGCAGGGCGCTGCGCCAGCCGCTGATCACACTGTCGAGACTGAACCATTGCGGCTGGCTGTTCTGGTCGAACACCGTACCGTCAGGAAGGCGACCGACATACAGAACCTGCACCTTGCCGTTCGGCCCGGCCTTGGTTCCTGTCCCTGGTGCCAGCTCTGTCAGCAGGATGCCATCTGGCAATTCACGAACCCCAGGCCTGGCTTTTTCTTCGCTGAGAAAACGCTGCTCTTTTTCCACGGCCATTTCGCTTTCAGGCGCAGGCGATTGCATGGCAGTCCGGGCTTCGTGTTCGGCCAGAATCTGTTCGATCTGCTCGTCCTTCAACGCCAGTGGTTTGCCTTGATAGGCTTGCTGCAATCCGTCGACCAGTGCCTGAATCTGCAAATCGGGAACCTCTTGGCGCAAGCGTTCACCGAGACTTGCGCCCAAGCTGTAAGCGAGATCGTGAGCGTCTTTTTCCTGGTTTTTTTCAACGGCGTTGGCCGCGGAAAAAATCACGCAAAGCGATAAAAAAAGGTAGCGCGACATGGGCACTCTCCGGCCTGAGATGCGGGCGATTATGCCAGTGTGAATGCGTTAAACGGTGAACTGCTTTTGCGCCAGCGCAGAACATTTTCAGTTCGTTGCAACACAGCGCTTTGGATACTGTCAAGATGCCCTAGCGGCGGTAGCAGCAGAGGTCTAGTATGAGCCGCACTCACGTCAGCCAGGAGGTAAACCATGTCGGCCACCAAGAAGCCTGTAAGTACTCCGTTGCACCTACTCCAACAACTCTCGGGCAGCTTGCTCGAGCATCTGGAAAACGCTTGTTCCGAAGCTTTGGCTGATGCTGAAAAACTGCTCGCCAAACTGGAAAAGCAGCGCGGAAAAGCGCAAGAGAAATTGCACAAATCCCGTACCAAATTGCAGGACGCAGCGGCGGCCGGAAAGGCTAAGGCGCAAACCAAGGCCAAGGGCGCGGTGAAACAGCTCGAGGACCTGCTTGATGCACTCAAGGATCGTCAATCGGAAACTCGCGGCTACATTCTGCAACTCAAGCGCGATGCCCAGGAAAGCCTGAAACTGGCCCAGGGCGTTGGTCGCGTACAAGAGGCTGTCGGCAAGGCGTTGTCCCTGCGTTCGGCCAAGCCTGCTGCGGCTCCTGCCAAGAAAGCCGCTGCCAAACCGGTTGCCGCAAAAGCACCGGCCAAGCCTGCCGCCAAACCTGCCACCAAGGCACCGGTGAAAGCCGCAGCGAAACCTGCTGCAAAACCTGCAGCGAAAAAACCTGTTGCGGCCAGTGCTGCAAAACCGGCTGCTCGAACTGCAGCGGCCAAACCTGCTGCCAAGACAACCGCTGCCAAAACAGCTGCCGCGAAACCGGCTGCCAAACCGGTCGCCAAAACCGCTGCTGCGAAACCTGCCGTGGCGAAAACCGCAGCCGCCAAACCAGCGGCTAGAACTGCCGCTGCAAAACCTGCTGCCAAGTCGGCCGCAAAACCTGTCGCGGCTAAAACCGCTGCCAAGCCTGCTGCAAAACCAGCAGCCAAACCGGTAGCGAAAGCTGCAGCCAAACCTGCAGCAAAACCGGCTGCTAAAACTGCTGCTGCCAAGCCAGCCACTGCCGCAAAACCTGCCGCAGCGAAACCAGCAGCCAAGCCTGCCGCTGCCAAGTCGACTGCAAAACCTGCAGCCAAACCCGCCGTGAAAAAACCAGCCGCTGTTGCCAAGCCGACTCCGGCTCCTGCTGCCAAGCCAGCAACGCCAGCGCCATCTGCTTCGGCTGCTCCTGCGCCGACAGCAACGACCTCGACAACCTCCACTGCGCCAACGCCAGTGGCATCGTCGAACTCCAGCACCAACCCAACCAGCGCCTCTTAAGTGCCGGTTACCGCGACGCGCAGCTGATGCAGCGCGTCGCGGTGCAGGTGGGCGGCGCCTGCCGTCACACCTTCCAGCCAGATCGCCAGATCGGTCGCGTCACCTTGCGGCCAATCCTGAGCCGATCGCTCCAGCCGCAATAACAGATTTCGCTCGGCCTCCAATTCAAGTGTCTTGACCTGTTCGCGTAGCGAGTGCAGCTCGGCATCCTGGGTGGCGGCAACTTTCCATTGCACACGCAGTGCCCGCAACGGTTGCACGACATCGGCATCCCAGGCTTGTGCCACACCGCGAAGGTGCTGCAGGCGTTGTTCATTGCAGGCGATTCCCCGCTGTCCCAGCCATGCCGCGCACAGCAGCAGACACACACTGACGCCGGCCGCCTGCAATTGCAGGCACGCCTGTTCAACGCCCGGACGGGCATAAAGGGTCAGGGAAAAGCTCCACAGGTCAGAGGACATAGTGCTACTCGCGCTAGTTGCGAGCGAAGCTGGTAGACTCCGCCGCCATTATGATTCGACTTCAGAACCTGACTTTACAGCGTGGCCCGCAACGTCTGCTAGAAGACGCCGAGCTGACCTTGCACGCCGGCCACAAAGCCGGCCTCATCGGTGCCAACGGCGCCGGCAAATCGAGCCTGTTCGCCTTGCTCAGGGGTGAACTGCACCCTGACTCGGGTGATTGCTTCCTGCCGGCCGACTGGCGTATCGCCCACATGCGCCAGGAGGTCGACACGCTCGAACGCCTGGCGGTCGACTACGTGCTCGATGGCGACCTGCGCCTGCGCCAGGTGCAACGTGACCTGGCGGCAGCCGAAGCGGCCCATGACGGTGCCGCACAGGCCCGCTACCACTCCGAGTTGGACAGCGCCGACGGTTACACCGCCGATGCCCGCGCGCGCAAGCTGCTGGCAGGCCTGGGCTTCACCAACGAGCAGATGGATCGCCAGGTCGGCGATTTCTCCGGTGGCTGGCGGATGCGCCTGAACCTGGCGCAGGCCTTGATGTGTCCTTCGGACCTGCTGTTGCTCGACGAACCGACCAACCACCTGGACCTCGACGCCATCATCTGGCTCGAAGAGTGGCTCAAAAGCTATCCCGGCACCTTGATGCTGATTTCCCACGACCGGGACTTCCTCGATGCCGTGGTCGATCACGTGGCTCACGTCGATCAGCGCAAGATCACCCTGTATCGCGGTGGCTACAGCGCCTTCGAGCGTGCCCGTGCCGAACGCCTGGCCCAGCAACAGCAGGCCTACGAGAAGCAGCAGGCGCAACGTGCGCACATGGAAAGCTACATCGCCCGCTTCAAGGCACAGGCGACCAAGGCTCGCCAGGCCCAGAGCCGGATCAAGGCGCTGGAGCGCATGGAAGAGCTGACCGCGGCGCATGTCGATTCGCCGTTTGACTTCGTCTTCCGCGAATCGCAGAAGATTTCCAGCCCGCTGATCGACCTGTCCGATGCCCGCCTGGGCTACGGCGATAAAACCGTGCTGGAGAAAGTCAAGCTGCAACTGACCCCCGGCGCGCGCATCGGCTTGCTCGGCCCGAACGGCGCCGGTAAATCGACCCTGATCAAAAACCTTGCAGGTGAGCTCTCGCCGCTGGCCGGCCGCTTGACCCGTGGCGAGAACACCGTCGTCGGTTACTTCGCCCAGCATCAGCTCGACTCTCTGGATGCCAAGGCCAGCCCGTTGCTGCACTTGCAGCGCCTGGCACCGACCGAGCGCGAACAGACCCTGCGCGATTTCCTCGGCGGTTTCGACTTCCGCGGCGCGCGGATCGACGAGCCGGTGCTGAATTTCTCCGGTGGCGAAAAGGCGCGCCTGGCGCTGGCGTTGATTGCCTGGGACCGGCCGAACCTGTTGCTGCTCGACGAACCGACCAACCACCTGGACCTGGAAATGCGCCTGGCGCTGACCATGGCCCTGCAGGAATTCAGTGGTGCGGTACTGGTGGTCTCCCACGATCGCCATTTGCTCAAAAGCACCACCGACAATTTCTACCTGGTGGCGGACGGCAAGGTCGAAGAGTTCGATGGCGACCTCGAAGATTACACTCGCTGGCTGGTGGAGTACCGTCAGCGCAACGCGCCTGTCAGCAATACCCCGGTCAATCCGGACAAGACCGACAAGAAAGCCCAGCGTCAGGCCGCCGCTGCGTTGCGCCAGCAACTGGCGCCGCACAAGCGTGAGGCTGACAAGCTCGAAGCCGAGTTGGGCAAGCTGCACGAGAAACTGGCGAAGATCGATGCCAGCCTTGGCGACAGCGACATCTACGAACCGTTGCGCAAGAATGAATTGCGCGACCTGCTGGCCGAGCAGGCCAGGCTGAAGGTGCGTGAAGCGGAGCTGGAAGAAGCCTGGATGGAAGCCCTGGAACTGCTGGAAAGCATGCAGGCGGAGCTGGAGGCGCTGTCCTGATGGAGGCGTACAAGCTGCCGCTGCCGGCGATGTGGGTCGAGCCGATCTGGCTCGGCGTGCAAATCCTGCTGATCCTGCTGGCGGGTTACATCGCCCAGCGTTTCGTTGCCAAGTGCCTGACCCGTCTCGGTGAGCGTTACCCGTTCCCGCCACAATTGCTGATGCCGCTGCGTGGCGGTCTGCGCTGGCTGATCATGGGCAGTGCGCTGATCTTCGTGCTGGAGCGCCTCGGGGTTTCGGCCACGGTGCTCTGGACAGCGCTGTCGGGTTTCGTCGCGGTGGCGGCGGTGGCGTTTTTCGCCATGTGGAGCGTGCTCTCCAATCTGTTGTGCGCGATCCTGATCTTCACTGTTGGGCCGTTTCGCTTGGGTGATGTGGTCGAACTGGTGGACACCACCGACAAGCCCGGCGTCAAAGGGCGGGTGATTGCGATCAACTTGCTGTACACCACGCTGATCGAGGCGGAAGAGCTCGGCACTGGTAGCGCGATGGTGCAAGTGCCCAATAGCTTGTTCTTCCAGCGTTCGGTGCGCCGTTGGCGTGGGACGGATGTATTCCCCTCGAGCGGTTTCGAGAAGTAGGTCTTCTGTTGCCTGAAACACCGCTTTCGCGAGCAGGCTCGCTCCCACATTAGATCGCTTTTTTCCCGGAAGAAATCGGTCAAGTGTGGGAGCGAGCCTGCTCGCGAAGGGGCCATCAAGCTGCAAACGCTGGTCGGCAACCGCAACATCCTGCAAAAAATCGGTAGTCATCCACCCAAAGCCGCATTAGCTTAGACATCTGTCACAAGTCTGAGTCGAGGTGTGCAATGGAGCTTCAAACATGGCTGGCGTTCTTTGCCGCCTGCTGGGTGATCAGTCTGTCTCCCGGTGCCGGCGCCATTGCGTCGATGTCCAGCGGTCTGCAGTACGGTTTCTGGCGCGGTTACTGGAACGCCCTGGGCCTGCAGTTGGGCCTTGCGGTGCAGATTGCGATTGTTGGCGCCGGTGTCGGCGCGATTCTCACGGCGTCGGCCACGGCCTTCTATGCGATTAAATGGTTCGGCGTGGCCTACCTGGTTTATCTCGCCATCAAACAATGGCGAGCACTGCCCAGCGACATGAGCGATGACGCGGCGGTCCGGCAGATTGGCAAGCCGATGGCCCTGGTGTTCCGAGGCTTTCTGGTGAATATCAGCAACCCCAAGGCGTTGGTGTTCATGCTGGCGGTGTTGCCTCAGTTCATTGATCCGCACGCGCCACTGCTGATCCAGTACGTGATCATCGGTGTCACCATGGTCTGCGTGGACCTGATCGTCATGGCCGGTTACACCGGGCTGGCTTCCAAGGTGCTGCGTATGTTGCGCACACCGAAACAGCAAAGGCGCATGAACCGTACCTTTGCCGGACTGTTCATCGGCGCGGCGGCGTTCATGGCCACCCTGCGTAAAGTCGCGGTTTAAACCATCAGGCACAAAAAAGGCGACCTCTTCAGGTCGCCTTTTTCGTTTAAGCCCTGCCTCGCAATCCATAACAAAGCTTGAGTGAAAGTGATTGGGAGGGAACAATATGTTACTTCGTATTTCCAATTGAGATTCATTCATGATTGCCCCGTCCCGATTACTGGCCTGGCTGATAGCGCCGGTGCTTGCCCTGTGCAGTTTTAATCTGCTGGCCAACACCGTGGAGGGCGCACCGCAAGCGCTGCATTTACTTGATTACATCGGCGCGGACTACCCGCAAGCGGTGCAGGCCGGCAAGGTCGTCAACGAATCCGAATACCGCGAGCAACTGGAGTTCGTTCAGGCGTTGCAGGGCTTGATTGGCGCCATGCCGGCCAAACCGGAAAAGGCCGGGCTGGAGCAGGGCGTCAGTAAGCTGCGCGAGGCACTCACTGCGCGTCAGGATGGCGCAGACGTCGCCCGACAGGCTCGCCAGCTCGGCGCGAAACTGGCCGTAGCCTATGAAGTCAGCCAGGCCCCGATCATAACCCCGGACCCGACTCGCGGCTCGCCACTGTACGCCCAGCATTGTTCGGTGTGTCACGGCGATACAGGCGCTGGCGATGGTCCGGCGGGTGTCGGTCTGACCCCGCCGCCGGCCAATTTGCGTGATAACGCGCGCCTGGATCACCTGAGCCTCTACGCGATCTACAACACGGTGGGCTTGGGGGTCGAAGGCACCGATATGCCGGCTTTTGGCGATCAGCTGGATGATCGTCAGCGCTGGGACCTGGCCACTTACATCGCCAGCTTCAGTGCCGATGCGGCGACCGCCAGCGGCGACAAGACCTATGACATTGCCGATCTGGCCCGCCAGACCCCGGCCGAAGTGCAGGCCGCCGACGGCCCGCAGGCCGCCGCGACTTTCCGCGCGCAACGGGCTCAGCCGCCGCAGGCCAAGCGTGGCCCGGCGCAGTTGCTCGACTACACCGCCACCACCCTGGACAAGAGCGTCGCGGCTTACCGCGCAGGCGATCACGATCAGGCCTACGACCTGTCGGTCGCGGCGTACCTGGAAGGCTTCGAGCTGGTCGAAAGCTCCCTCGACAACGTCGATGCCAACGTGCGCAAAGACACTGAAAAGTCGCTGATGGCTTACCGTCAGTCGTTGCAGGACGGCCTGCCAGTGGAGCAGGTGGAACAGCGCCTGGAGGCGGCCAAGGCCAAGCTGAAGGCGTCTGCCGGGTTGTTGGGCAACGATGGCTTGAGTTGGTCCCTGAGCTACATTTCCGGTTTGCTGATTCTGCTGCGCGAAGGCCTGGAAGCCATCCTGGTGCTGGCGGCGATCCTCGCCTTCCTGCGTAACACCGGCCAACAGTCGGCGGTACGCAGTGTCAACGTCGGTTGGGGCCTGGCGCTGTTGGCCGGTCTGGGTACCTGGGCGCTGGCGGCTTATGTGATTGATGTCAGCGGCTCGCAGCGCGAACTGTTGGAAGGCGCAACGGCGCTGTTCGCCAGCGTCATGGTGTTGTGGCTGGGTGTGTGGATGCACGACCGTCGTCATGCCGCGGCCTGGCAGGATTACATCAAGAGCAGCCTGGTGGGTGGTGGTGGGCGTTTCGGTTTTGCGATCCTGGCGTTCTTCTCGGTGTATCGCGAGCTGTTCGAAGTGATCCTGTTCTACGAAACCCTGTGGCTGCAGGCCGGGCCAGCGGGCCATGACGCAGTGCTGGCCGGTGGTGCGACGGCGTTGGTGTTGTTGGTCGGTCTGGCGTGGGTGATTCTGCGCGGCTCGGCGAAACTGCCGCTTACGCTGTTCTTCAGCATCAACGCCGGTCTGCTCTGTGCCTTGTCGGTGGTGTTCGCCGGTCATGGCGTGAAAGCGTTGCAGGAAGCCGGGATCTTCGGCACGCGGCCGGTGCCGTTCTTTGAGTTCGACTGGCTGGGGATTCATGCGGATGCGTATTCGCTGACGGCTCAGGCTGTGGCGATCGTTGCGATCATTGTGCTGTATGGTCGCAGTTGGGTGGCCGAGAAGCGGCGGGTAACGGCTTAACAGCATTCGCGAGCAGGCTCGCTCCCACAGGATTTGCGTATAACCTGTGGGAGCGAGCCTGCTCGCGAAGCTTTTTAGAGGGAAAAAAACATGCGCGTATGGATCGATGCCGACGCCTGCCCTCGGGCGGCCAAGGATCTGGTGGTCAAGTTCGCCCTCAAGCGTCGGTTTGAAGTGGTGCTGGTGGCGGGTCAGCCGCAGATCAAGCCGGGCCTGGCCCTGGTGAAGTTGATCGTGGTACCCAGCGGTCCGGATGCGGCGGATGATTACCTGGTGGAGCACGCGGTCCCCGGTGAGCTGGTGATCTGCAGCGATGTGCCGCTGGCCGACCGGTTGGTGAAAAAAGGCGTTGCCGCCCTGGACCCGCGAGGCAAGGAGTTCGATGCGCAGAACATGGGCGATCGGTTGGCTGTGCGTAACCTGTTCACCGACTTGCGTGAACAGGGGCAGATGAGCGGCGGGCCGGCACCGTTTGGTGAGCGGGAAAAGCAGGCGTTTGCCAATGCGCTGGATCGGATTCTTACAAGGCTGACCCGCAAACTGTAGGAGCGAGCCTGCTCGCGATGGACGTCAACGATAACGAGCGCTGCCTGGATGAACACGGCGTCCTCACGTTTTTCGCGAGCAGGCTCGCTCCCACAGTTTTTGAAGAGTGTCAGGCGTCGTTTTCGTGGGTCAGTTCGAGCACTCGGTCGACCAGTTTATTGATGCCCGAAGCCGCTTCGCTGATCGACTGCGCCAGCATGTAGGCCGGAGTCGTCACCAGTTTGCGCGCCTTGTCTTCGACGATGTCACTGACTGCGCAATCCTTATGGGTAGCACCCATCTTGTCCAAGGCTGCTGCCGTCTCTGCATCGTTGCCAATGGTGCACGTCACACCGGGCCCATAGATTTTCGCCGCCAGGGCGGGCGAGATGCAGATCAGGCCGACCGGTTTGCCGGCCTCGGCAAAGGCTTCGGTCAAGGCCAAGACGTCCGGTTGAACAGTGCAGCCGGTACCTTCGATGGCGAAGTTGGAGAGGTTCTTGGCCGAGCCGAAGCCACCGGGAACGATCAGCGCGTCGAACTCCTCGGCGTTCGCTTCACGGATATCCTTGACCTCGCCACGGGCGATTCGCGCCGACTCCACCAATACATTGCGCGACTCGGGCATTTCTTCGCCGGTCAGGTGATTGATCACGTGCAGCTGCGCGATATTGGGTGCAAAACACTGCACCTGCGCGCCACGCTGGTCCAGGCGCAGCAAGGTAATCACGCTTTCGTAAATTTCGGCGCCGTCGTATACGCCACAACCGGAAAGGATCACTGCAACTTTTTTGCTCATGGGCTTTTCTCCAGATTCATGGCGTTAAATGTCCACTAATTTGTCACTCGTTGCCATAGGGATAATTCGAGGCTACACATAGGATCTGTCCTCAAGATTCCGATCAGGGCGCGTCATGGACTTCATTCTGTATGCGGTGCCGTTTTTCTTTGTGCTGATCGCTGTCGAGCTGCTGGCCGACCGTTGGCGCGGGGTCAGCAACTATCGGCTGGCGGACGCGATCAACAGCATCAGCACCGGGGTGCTGTCGACCACCACGGGCCTGCTGACCAAAGGCGTGGGGCTGGTGACTTATGCGTTTGCCCTCAAGTATCTGGCGCTGTTCGAGCTCTCGGCCGACAACGTCTGGGTGTGGATTTTCGCCTTCGTCCTTTATGACTTCTGCTACTACTGGCTGCACCGCATGGGCCACGAGCGCAACATTCTCTGGGCCGCGCATTCGGTGCATCACCAGAGCGAGGACTACAACCTCTCCACCGCCCTGCGCCAGACCAGTACCGGGTTCCTGCTGAGCTGGATCTTCTACCTGCCCATGGCCGTCGTCGGTGTGCCGTTGCTGGTGTTCGTCAGCGTCGCGGCGTTGAACCTGCTGTACCAGTTCTGGGTGCATACCCGGCACATTCCCAAGCTCGGCTGGTTCGAGTGGTTTTTCGTCACGCCATCCAATCATCGGGCTCACCATGCACAGAACGCTCTCTACATGGATCGCAACTACGGCGGCGTGTTCATTATTTGGGACCGTCTATTCGGCTCGTTCCAGGAAGAGGACGACAACGAGCCGGTGATTTTCGGTGTGACCACGCCGCTGGCGAGCTGGAACCCGGTGTGGGCCAACGTGCAGTTCTACGCACAGTTGTGGGCGGATGCGCGGCGTGCCGAAAGCACTTGGGACAAGCTGCGGATCTGGTTCATGCGCACCGGCTGGCGGCCGGCGGATGTGGCGGCCAAGTACCCGATGAACAAACCGGACCTGAGCCAGTTCCGCAAATTTGAAGTGCCGCTTGATGGGCGTCAGCAGCTCTACGTCCTGTTGCAGTTCTGCGCCTACATCGCACTGGGCAGTTATTTGATGAATCTTGCGCCCAGTCTGTCGACGTCCGCGTTGGTGTTGGGCTGGGGGGCGGTGGCGTTGGGCCTGTTCGTCTTGGGCGTGGCCCTGGAGAATCGCCCGTGGGCGCTGAAGCTGGAGTTGTTGCGGCTGGCATCGAATGTGCCGTTGGTATGGCTGGCACCGCTGGTCGGGCTGTGGCCGGCCAGCGCGGTGGGCTGGGTCGGCCTGCTCAGTTACAGTCTGATCAGCGGTATCGGGCTTTACTGCTGCAGAAACCGCTTTACTCGACTGGCGTCTTAGGGCCGCCGGACTTGTGCTGTTCGGCCTTCAGGGCTTGTTCGTCGGCATAGATCTGTTTGGCCAGGCGAGCATTCTTGAACCGCCGGCGCAGCCACAGGCCCAGGCCGAGGACGAGCAGGGCACCGAGCACCCACAGCTCGTACTTCTTGATGCTGCCGAGCATCCCTTCCAGTACCGCGCCAAAGTGATAGGCCGCCGCCGCCAGTGCGGTGGCCCAGATCGCCGCGCCAATCCCGTTTAGCAGCAGATAACGGCCCGGTGGATAGCCCGACAGGCCGATCGCCACTGGCATCACGGTGCGCAGGCCATAGACAAAGCGGAAGCTCAGGACCCAGATGTCCGGATGCTTGCGGATGTGCTCCAGCGCCCGGTCACCCATCAATTGCCAGCGCGGTTTGCGTGCCAGCAACTTGCGCCCGTGCTTGCGTCCCAGGAAGTACCACAGCTGATCGCCGGCATAGCTGCCGAAGAACGCCACGACCACCACCAGGTTGATGTCCATGTATCCTCGAAACGCGAGGAAGCCCGCGAGCACCAGGATGGTTTCGCCTTCGAAGAACGTGCCGAGAAACAGGGCAAAGTAGCCGAAGTCATGCAGAAATTGTTGGAGCATTGTCTGGGTGCTGGCGAAATGAACGCGCAGCCTAACCCTTCGCACACATTCATGAAAGTGTCCAAATGTGTCTCGACGTGAACATTTCCTACAAGGACAATGGAATGCGGCTACCTGTCACAGGGTGCGCACAACTGTAATGTGTTCGTCATAATGGCCGCTTATAACTGTCACGCTCGCCCGTCTGCGCGGGCTCAGGAGTCTGCCGTGAGCTTTACCCCCGCCAATCGTTTGTTTCCAGCCACCCGCCTGCGCCGCAACCGTCGTGACGATTTCTCGCGTCGACTGGTCCGTGAAAACGTCCTGACCGTCGATGACCTGATCCTGCCGGTGTTCGTGCTGGACGGTGAAAACCGTCGCGAAGCGGTGGCCTCGATGCCGGGCGTCGAACGCTTGACCATCGACCTGTTGCTGGAAGAAGCGGCCAAGTGGGTCGAGCTTGGGATTCCGGCGCTGGCGCTGTTCCCGGTGACCCCGGCAGAACTCAAATCGCTGGACGCCGCCGAAGCCTGGAACCCGGAAGGCATAGCCCAGCGTGCCACCCGCGCCCTGCGCGCGCAGTTCCCTGAACTGGGGGTGATCACCGACGTCGCGCTGGACCCGTTCACCACCCACGGCCAGGACGGCATTCTCGACGAAGAAGGCTATGTGCAGAACGACATCACCGTCGACGCACTGGTCAGGCAAGCCCTGTCCCATGCCGAAGCTGGCGCCCAGGTAGTCGCGCCGTCGGACATGATGGACGGTCGCATCCAGGCGATTCGCGAGGCCCTTGAAGTGGCCGGTCACGTCAACGTGCGGATCATGGCCTACTCGGCGAAATACGCCAGTGCCTATTACGGCCCGTTCCGCGATGCGGTCGGTTCAGCGCTGAACCTGGGCAAGGCCAACAAGGCCTCCTATCAGATGGACCCGGCCAACAGCAACGAAGCCCTGCACGAAGTGGCGGCTGACTTGTCAGAAGGCGCAGACATGGTCATGGTCAAGCCAGGCATGCCATATCTGGACATCCTCTGCCGGGTCAAAGAAGAATTCAAAGTGCCGACCTTTGTTTATCAAGTCAGTGGCGAATACGCCATGCACATGGCGGCGATCCAGAATGGCTGGTTGAGCGAAGGGGTTATCCTCGAATCCCTGACCGCTTTTAAACGCGCAGGCGCTGATGGCATCCTCACGTATTTTGCCGTTCGTGCTGCTCAATTGTTACGAGAGCAAAAATAGCCCTCCCAGGAACATTCGATGAATACCGAAGTACTCACTGACGTTGCCGTAAAAGACGCTCAACCTGTGGTGGAGCAAGTCGACGAGACCCTGCCGGAGCTGGAGCCAGCTCCGCCCGCGGCGGTCGTCGAGCCCGCAGTGGCAGCGCCAGCGATTGCCGTTCCCGGCCTGGATGACAGCAGCCTGTACATCCACCGTGAGCTGTCGCAACTGCAGTTCAATATCCGCGTGCTGGAGCAGGCACTGGACGAGTCCTACCCGTTGCTGGAGCGGCTGAAGTTTCTGCTGATCTTCTCCAGCAACCTGGACGAGTTCTTCGAGATTCGCGTCGCTGGCCTCAAGAAGCAGATCACCTTTGCCCGTGAACAGGCAGGTGCCGACGGCCTGCAACCGCACCAGGCCCTGGCCCGCATCAGTGAACTGGTGCACGGTCACGTTGACCGTCAGTACGCGATCCTCAACGACATTCTGCTGCCGGAGCTGGAAAAGCATCAGGTCCGCTTCATCCGTCGCCGTAACTGGACGACCAAGCTCAAGACCTGGGTCCGCCGCTATTTCCGCGACGAAATCGCCCCGATCATCACCCCGATCGGCCTCGACCCGACACACCCGTTCCCGTTGCTGGTCAACAAGAGCCTGAACTTCATCGTCGAGCTCGAAGGCATCGATGCCTTCGGTCGCGACTCCGGTCTGGCGATCATCCCGGCACCACGCCTGCTGCCGCGCATCATCAAGGTGCCGGAAGAAGTCGGCGGCGCTGGCGACAATTATGTGTTCCTGTCGTCGATGATCCACGCCCACGCCGATGACCTGTTCCAGGGCATGAAGGTCAAGGGCTGCTACCAGTTCCGCCTGACCCGAAACGCCGACCTGGCACTGGACTCCGAAGACGTCGAAGACCTGGCGCGCGCCCTGCGCGGGGAACTGTTCTCCCGTCGTTATGGCGACGCGGTGCGACTGGAAGTAGCCGATACCTGCCCGAAACAGCTGTCCGATTACCTGCTCAAGCAGTTCAACCTGAGCGAGACCGAGCTTTATCAGGTCAACGGCCCGGTGAACCTGACGCGTCTGTTCAGCATCACTGGTCTGGACAGCCAGCGCGAGCTGCAGTACCTGCCGTTTACCCCGCAGATCCCGAAACTGCTGCAAAACAGCGAGAACATTTTCAGCGTGATCAGCAAGCAGGACATCCTGTTGCTGCACCCGTTCGAATCGTTTACGCCGGTGGTCGACCTGCTGCGCCAGGCCGCCAAAGACCCGCACGTGCTGGCGGTGCGTCAGACCCTGTATCGCTCCGGCGCCAACTCGGAAATCGTCGATGCGTTGGTGGACGCGGCGCGTAACGGCAAGGAAGTCACCGCGGTGATCGAATTGCGCGCGCGGTTCGATGAGGAGTCCAACCTGCAACTGGCCAGCCGTCTACAAGCGGCAGGTGCGGTGGTGATCTACGGTGTGGTCGGCTTCAAGACCCACGCCAAGATGATGCTGATCCTGCGCCGCGAAGCGGGCGAGATCGTGCGTTACGCGCACTTGGGCACGGGTAACTACCACGCCGGCAACGCCCGCCTGTACACCGACTACAGCCTGCTGACCTCCGACGACGCCCTGTGCGAAGACGTCGGCAAACTGTTCAGCCAGTTGATCGGCATGGGCAAGACGCTGCGCATGAAGAAGCTGCTGCATGCGCCGTTCACCCTGAAAAAGGGCATGCTCGACATGATTGCCCGCGAAACCCAGTTCGCCCTCGAGGGCAAGCCGGCGCACATCATCGCCAAGTTCAACTCGCTGACCGATCCGAAGATCATCCGCGCGCTGTACAAAGCCAGCCAGTCGGGCGTGCGCATCGATCTGGTAGTGCGTGGCATGTGCTGCCTGCGGCCGGGCATCGCCGGGGTTTCGCACAATATCCATGTGCGCTCGATCATCGGGCGCTTCCTGGAGCACACCCGGGTCTTCTACTTCCTCAATGGCGGCGATGAACAGATGTTCCTGTCCAGTGCCGACTGGATGGAGCGCAACCTCGACAAGCGCGTCGAGACTTGCTTCCCGGTGGAAGGCAAGAAGCTGATCATGCGGGTCAAGAAAGAGCTGGAGCTGTACCTCACCGATAACACCCACAGCTGGAGCCTGCAGTCGGACGGCCGTTACATCCGCAATACGCCGACCGGTAACCAGAACCCGCGCAGTGCCCAGGCTACCTTGCTGGAGCGGTTGGGTAGCCCGATCCTGGCCGTTAGGTAACACCGGCATGAGGTAAAAAAATGGCGATCCCTGCGGATCGCCATTTTTTTATTTGGCTATACACCTGTGGTGAGGGGATTTATGTGGTGAGGGGATTTATCCCCGTTGGGTCGCGAAGCGGCCCCCAGCATTCGTTCAGACGCATCGAGTAGACCGGATTTACGACTGCTTCGCAGCCGAGCGGGGCGGTGCGACGTTTCGCTAAATCCCCTCGCCACAAAAGCCCCCAGCAGCCGGGACGGGGCTAGCGCACGGTCAGTACGGTATCCACGCGGGTCAGCCATTGCGCTTCAATCTCGAAGTCGGCCTGGGTCAGCTGGTTTTCGTCTAGCCAGTGCTCCGGGAACACCACTTCCAGGCTGTTGCCGAAGGCGTTCAGTTCTACCTGGGGCATTTGCTGGGTGCCGCGAATGTGATGGAACAGGATCGCGAAACGCAGCAGCACGCACAGGCGAATCAGCTTGATGCCGTCATCACCGAAATCGGCAAATTTGTCCTTGGGGATATTGCGACGGTGACCGCGGACCAGCAGCGCGAGCATCAGCTGGTCCTCGCGGGAGAAGCCGGCCAGGTCCGAGTGTTCGATCAGGTAGGCGCCGTGCTTGTGGTACTGATAGTGGGCAATGTCCAGGCCCACTTCATGCACCTTGGCCGCCCAGCCCAACAGTTCGCGCCAGACGCCGTCTTCCAGGTCCCAGTCCTTGGCCACCTGATCGAAGGCATGCAAGGCCTTGCGTTCGACTCGCGCCGCCTGTTCCAGATCGACGTGATAGCGCTCCATCAGCGAGGTCAGGGTGCGTTCACGCACGTCTTCATGATGATGGCGTCCCAGCAGGTCATAGAGCACACCTTCGCGCAGCGCGCCTTCACAGTGGTCCATGCGTTGCAATTCAAGGGAATCGAAAATGGCTTCGAGGATGGCCAGGCCTGCCGGGAAAATCGCCCGACGGTCCGGCTTGATGCCTTCGAAGTCGATCTTGTCGACGTCGCCTAGCTTGATCAGCTTGCGCTTGAGCCAGGCCAGTCCCGGGGCGTTGACCTCGCCGCTGCCGTGGCCACCCGCCTTCAGCGCCAGGCCGATGGCGCGGATGGTGCCCGAGGAGCCGATGGCCTCATCCCAGGTCAGGCGGTGCAGGGCGTGTTCGATGCTCATGATCTCCAGCCGCGCCGCCGTGTACGCCTGGGCGTAGCGGGCCGGGGTGATCTTGCCGTCCTTGAAATAACGCTGGGTATAGCTGACGCAACCCATTTGCAGGCTTTCGCGCAACAATGGCTCGAATCTCTGCCCGATGATGAATTCGGTACTGCCGCCGCCAATGTCGGCCACCAGGCGTTTGCCCGGGGTGTCGGCAAGGGTGTGTGATACGCCGAGGTAAATCAGGCGCGCTTCTTCACGACCGGAGATGACTTCCACCGGGTGACCGAGGATTTCTTCGGCGCGGTGGATGAATTCGTTGCGGTTACGGGCTTCACGCAGGGCGTTGGTGCCGACGATCCGCACGGCGCCCGGGGGCATACCGTTGATCAGTTGGGCGAAGCGTTTCAGACAATCGAGCCCGCGCTGCATGGATTCTTCGCTGAGCTTGCGCTCGTCGTCGATACCGGCGGCCAGCTGAACCTTCTCCCCGAGACGTTCGAGAATACGGATTTCGCCGTTCTGGGCTTTGGCCACGACCATGTGAAAGCTGTTGGAGCCCAGGTCGATTGCGGCGATCAGAGACAGATTCTTGGCTTGGGATTGCGGCATGGTCAGGGGTCTCGGTCGATAACCTCGACATCGTGCCACGATCACAGGCTGCCGCCAACGCGTTGTGTTCAAAGCCTTGATCCAGTGCATGGAAGTCGGTGACCGCTACGCGGTCAATCGCGAGCAGGCTCGCTCCCACAGTGGATCTTCGGTGTTCACTCGATCCTGTGGGAGCGAGCCTGCTCGCGAAGAGGGCATCACCGGCACGGCAGATCTGTCAGCCCGCCGCCTCAACCGTCCCAATGAAATTCGCCAACTCCACCGTCCGCGGATTAGCAAACAACTCCTTCGGGTCCCCCACTTCATGCACCAACCCCTGATGCATGAACACCAACTTGTCCCCAACCTCCCGGGCAAAACGCATCTCATGGGTAACCATGATCAGCGTCATGCCTTCCTTGGCCAGTTGCCGAACCACGCTCAGCACTTCGTTGACCAACTCCGGGTCCAGCGCCGAGGTGATTTCATCGCACAGCAACACCTTGGGCGACATCGCCAAAGCTCGGGCGATTGCCACGCGCTGTTGCTGTCCGCCGGACAGTCGATCCGGAAAGGCATCGAATTTCTCTCCCACGCCCACGCGCTCCAGCATCTCCCGGGCCAGCTCGGCGGCTTTGCTTTTCGGTACTTTCTGCACCACCTGCGGCGCGAGCATCACGTTCTCACCAACCGTCAGGTGCGGGAACAGGTTGAACTGCTGAAACACCATCCCGACCTTCTGCCGCAAGCTGCGCAGGTCGGCACGGGCGGCGTCGAGGTATTCGCCGTCGACTTCGATGACGCCATCGTTGATCGACTCCAGGCCGTTGAGGGTGCGTAGCAAGGTCGACTTGCCCGACCCACTGCGACCGATGATCGCCACCACCTGGCCTTGCTCGACACTCAGGTCGATGCCTTTGAGCACATGGTGGTCGCCATAGTATTTATGCAGGGCGGAAATTCTAAGCAGAGGCATGCAGTCTCCTTTCCAGGTAGCGCGCACTGAGGGACAAGGGGTAGCAGAGCAGGAAGTAGCCGAGGGCGACCAGGCCGTAGACCATGAAGGGCTCAAAGGTGGCGTTGGCCAACATACCGCCGGTCTTGGTCAGTTCGGTGAAACCGATGATCGAGGTCACGGCAGTGCCCTTGACCACTTGCACCGAGAAGCCCACGGTCGGCGCCACGGCGATGCGCAACGCTTGCGGGAGGATTACGTAGCGCAGTTGCTCCAGAGGGTTCAGCGCCAGGCTCGACGAGGCTTCCCACTGGCCGTTGGGGATCGATTCGACGCAGCCACGCCAGATCTCCGCCAGATAGGCGCTGGTGAACAACGTCAAGGCGATTGCCGCCGCGGCCCATGGCGAAATCTCCACCCCGGCCAGCGCCACGCCGAAGAACACCAGGAACAGCTGCATCAACAGCGGCGTGCCCTGGAACAGTTCTATGTAGGTGCGGGCAAAGCTGCGCGGCAGGGGTTTGTTCGAGAGGCGCATCAACATGATCAACAAGCCGATCAGCCCGCCGCCCACGAACGCCACCAGCGACAACGCCAGTGTCCATTGCAGGCCCGTCAGTAGGTTGCGCACGATGTCCCAAAAAGTGAAATCGCTCATCGGCTGCTCCTTGCAATGAACCGCTGGCCGATCCAGTTCAGCAACTGACGGATCAACAAGGCCATGCACAGATAGAGCAGCGTGGTCAGGGCATAGGTTTCAAAGGCGCGGAAGTTGCGCGACTGGATGAAGTTGGCGGCGAAGCTCAGCTCTTCGGTGGCGATCTGCGAACAGACCGCCGAACCGAGCATGACGATGATGATCTGGCTGCTCAGGGCCGGCCAGACCTTGCCCAGCGCTGGCAGCAGCACCACGTGGCGGAAGGCTTCGAAGCGCGTCATCGCCAGTGCCGCCGCGGCCTCCAGCTGGCCTCGAGGGATCGCCTGGACGCCGGCACGGATGATCTCGGTCGAGTAGGCTCCCAGATTGATCACCATCGCCAGCACGGCGGCCTGCCATTCGGAAATCTGCACGCCCAGTGACGGCAGGCCGAAGAAGATGAAAAACAACTGCACCAGGAACGGCGTATTGCGGATCAACTCGACGTAGACCGCGAAAATCCCGGCGAAGGGGCGGATGTTCCACGCCCGTACCAGCGCCCCGACGATGCCCAAGCCCACCCCCAGCACCGCGCCGATGGCCGTCAGCTCAAGGGTGAACAGCGCACCGCGCAGCAGCAGATCGGTGTTGTGCACCACCGGCAAAAAATCGAACTGATAAGCCATAGCGTGTCTCCTGCGCGCCGGATCAGAGGTCGGCCGGCAGCGGTTCTTTCAGCCAGGCCAGGGCGTTTTTCTCCAGCGCGCCGTCGCTCTTGGCGGTGACGAGGATCTGGTTGACCTTGTCCAGCAGCGCCGGCTCGTTCTTGTTCACGCCCACGTAGACCGGCGAGTCCTTGAGCTTCACTTTCAGCGCCGGCACACGTTTCAGGCTCTTCTCGCTGATGGCGACCATCACCACGTTGCCGCTGGCGATCAGGTCCACTTGCCCGGCCAGATAAGCGGCGATGGTCGAGTTGTTGTCTTCGAAACGCTTGATGGTCACGCCTTCGGGGGCGACTTTGGTCAGTTCGATGTCTTCGATGGCACCACGGGTGACGCTGATGGTTTTGCCCTTGAGGTCATCCAGGCTTTTGATGTCGGCGTCTGGAGGACCGAACACCGCGAGGTAGAAGGGTGCGTAGGCGCGGGAGAAATCGATGACTTTTTCGCGCTCGGGGTTTTTACCGAGGCTGGAGATCACCAGGTCGACCTTGCCGGTGGTCAGGAACGGGATGCGGTTGGTGCTGTTGACCGGGGTCAGTTCGAGTTTGACCTTGAGCTGGTCGGCCAGCAGTCTGGCGGTGTCGATGTCCAGGCCGCGCGGCTTCATGTCGGGGCCGACCGAGCCGAAGGGCGGGAAGTCCTGCGGTACGGCGACCTTGAGGACTCCGCGCTGGACCACATCCTCCAGAGCGTCGGCATGGGCGGGTGCCTGGCTCAGCACGAGGCTGGCGAACAAGGCTGCGAGGAGGGCGCTGTAACGCTGGGTCATGGCAAGTCTCCGGATCTTCGAGAAGTGATTTCTGCGGATCGACAGAGCATGGGCCATGCCAACATGGCATTTGCGGCCCGCCAGGCCGCGGTTTTGCTGGCGTCGCACGGTCTTACTGGTCTGAACAGTCAGGTGGCGTTTCGCACCCCGATGGCGCAGTCGTTAAAGTTACCGAACCCCCATGGGGCACGACTTGCCGGGCGCTTCGAATAGCTTTACAACTGACCGCACATTGGCCTGGTACGACTGGAAAACCATGAATTCGATCTCTCGCGCCGTACCTGAAGTGGCGCTGCAAGCCATCCGCAAACTGATCACCGAACAGGGTTTCGGGCCGGGGGATGCCTTGCCCTCGCAGCGGGACCTGGCGGTGCAACTGGGGGTCAGTCGGGCGTCATTGCGCGAGGCTCTGTCATCGCTCAGCGCCCTGGGTGTCATCAGTATCCAGCCGGGTAAAGGCGTGTTCGTGCAGTCGCCTGTAGAGCTACCGCGAGGCGAGGCCGCGCCCGGTTGGCCGTTCGCGGCACAGGCTTCGCCCTTGGATATCTTCCAGTTGCGTTATGCGCTGGAGGGCTTCGCTGCGGGGCTGGCGGCCGTGACCTTGAGTACCGATGAGCTCGATGCACTGGAAGATAACGTCGCCGCCATGCGCAACGAGCTCAAGTGCGGCGACTTCGAAGCGGCGGCCCGCCTGGACTTTGAATTTCATCGACGCATTTTGCTGGCCAGCGGCAATCAGGCGATGCTGAGCATCCTGACGGCCAGCGCCGACATCTTCCTGGAAAGCCAGAAGCTACCGTTCATCCGGGCCGAACGGGCCATGGAAACCTGGCAGGAGCACCGCAAAATCCTTCGCGCGCTGGCGCGCCGGGCCTCGGGGGCTGCGCAAAAGGCCATGCACGAACACGTGCGTAACGCGGCGCTGCGCACCGGAATCGCGTTCGTCGCTCCCGCCACGGCGTGACCTGAGCTATACCCAAACTCATGTAACACCATAGCGAGACTCAATCATCTGCACCTTCCTGAACGAGGGAAGGGCGGCTATGATGGGCCACGTTTTTTTGCTTACAACCCTGGAGAATTCCATGAGCAGCGATCTTATCAAACACGTTAGCGACGCTAGCTTCGAGGCCGACGTACTCAAGGCTGAAGGCGCTGTACTGGTCGACTACTGGGCTGAGTGGTGCGGCCCTTGCAAAATGATCGCTCCTGTCCTGGACGAAATTGCCGAGACCTACAAAGGCAAGCTGACCGTTGCCAAGCTGAACATCGACGAAAACCAGGAAACCCCCGCCAAGCACGGCGTGCGTGGTATCCCGACGCTGATGCTGTTCAAGAACGGCAACGTTGAAGCGACCAAGGTCGGCGCACTGTCGAAGTCGCAACTGGCGGCTTTCCTCGACGCCAACATCTAAGCGTCGTTGCAGCGTGTCAGAAAAGGCCCCGCAAATAGCGGGGCTTTTTTCGTTGTGAAGGGCTAGACGCTCCGAAATTCAGGTGGTACATTCGGCCCCGCACTGGTTTCTCCATTGCCCCCTGCTAGCCGTCGCCGACGCTCTCCTTTCGAATAAGTACGCGATCCTGTCGCCTTCTCCGCGGCGCGGCCTCATTAAGCCAAAAGCTTAATTTCCCCCCTCCATAAATGATTACGTCATTCCTATATGAATCTGACTGAACTCAAGCAAAAGCCGATTACCGAACTGCTCGAATTGGCCGAACAGATGGGCATAGAAAATATGGCCCGTTCGCGCAAGCAGGACGTGATTTTCTCCCTGCTGAAAAAGCACGCGAAAAGCGGCGAGGAAATCTCCGGTGATGGCGTGCTGGAGATTCTCCAGGACGGCTTCGGCTTCCTTCGCTCTGCTGACGCTTCCTATCTCGCCGGCCCAGACGATATCTACGTCTCGCCGAGCCAGATCCGTCGCTTCAACTTGCGCACCGGTGACACCATCGTTGGCAAGATCCGCCCTCCAAAGGAAGGCGAGCGTTATTTCGCGCTGCTCAAGGTCGACACGATCAACTTCGACCGTCCGGAAAACGCGAAAAACAAGATTCTCTTCGAGAACCTGACCCCGCTGTTCCCGACCGTGCGCATGAAGATGGAAGCCGGTAACGGTTCCACCGAAGACTTGACCGGTCGAGTCATCGACCTGTGCGCCCCGATCGGTAAAGGCCAGCGCGGTCTGATCGTTGCACCGCCGAAAGCCGGTAAAACGATCATGCTGCAGAACATCGCGGCGAACATCGCTCGTAACAATCCTGAAGTTCATCTGATCGTGCTGTTGATCGACGAACGTCCGGAAGAAGTAACCGAAATGCAGCGTACAGTGCGCGGCGAAGTGGTTGCCTCGACGTTCGACGAGCCGCCAACCCGCCACGTGCAGGTTGCCGAAATGGTGATCGAGAAGGCCAAGCGCCTGGTCGAACACAAGAAGGACGTGGTGATCCTGCTCGACTCCATCACCCGTTTGGCACGTGCCTACAACACCGTGATCCCGAGCTCCGGCAAGGTATTGACCGGTGGTGTCGATGCCCACGCCCTGGAGAAACCAAAGCGTTTCTTCGGCGCAGCGCGCAACATCGAAGAAGGCGGCTCGCTGACCATCATCGCCACCGCGCTGGTTGAAACCGGCTCGAAGATGGATGAAGTGATCTACGAGGAATTCAAAGGCACCGGCAACATGGAGCTGCCTCTGGATCGCCGTATCGCTGAAAAACGCGTGTTCCCGGCCATCAACATCAACCGCTCCGGCACCCGCCGCGAAGAGTTGCTGACGGCAGACGACGAGTTGCAGCGCATGTGGATCCTGCGCAAGCTGCTGCATCCGATGGACGAAATCGCTGCCATCGAGTTCCTGGTCGACAAGCTGAAAACGACCAAGACCAACGATGAGTTCTTCCTGTCGATGAAGCGCAAGTAAGTCGATAGACCAGCAGAAGCCGGGGAAACCCGGCTTTTTGCTATCTGATTTTTGATCAACCCGTAGTTCGTGGTTCTGAAGCATCAGGTTCGGCGCTAAACTGCCTGCCCCCGAACGCCACGGCCAACACGAGGCTCACGCATGCAGTATCGCGACTTGCGCGACTTTATCAGCGGGCTGGAAAAGCGCGGTGAACTCAAGCGCATCCAGGTTCCGGTGTCCCCAGTGCTCGAAATGACCGAGGTCTGCGACCGCACCTTGCGCGCCAAGGGCCCGGCCCTGCTATTCGAAAAACCTGTGGGTTTTGACATTCCCGTGCTCGGCAACCTGTTCGGCACTCCCGAGCGCGTTGCGTTGGGCATGGGCGCCGAAGCGGTCAGCGAGCTGCGTGAAATCGGCAAGTTGCTGGCGTTCCTCAAGGAGCCCGAACCGCCGAAGGGGCTGAAAGACGCCTGGTCCAAGCTGCCGATCTTCCGCAAGATCATCTCGATGGCACCCAAGGTCGTCAAAGATGCGATCTGCCAGGAAGTGGTCGTCGAAGGCGACGACGTCGATCTGTCGACGTTGCCCGTGCAGACCTGCTGGCCAGGCGACGTCGCGCCGCTGATCACCTGGGGCCTGACGGTCACCAAAGGTCCGAACAAGGACCGGCAGAACCTCGGCATCTACCGTCAGCAAGTGATTGGCCGCAACAAGGTCATCATGCGCTGGCTGAGTCACCGAGGCGGCGCGCTGGATTACCGTGAATGGTGCGAGAAACATCCTGGCCAGCCGTTCCCGGTAGCCGTGGCGCTGGGTGCTGATCCGGCGACCATCCTCGGTGCCGTGACCCCGGTGCCAGACAGCCTTTCCGAGTACGCCTTTGCCGGCCTGCTGCGCGGCAACCGTACCGAATTGGTCAAGTGCCGTGGCAACGACCTGCAAGTGCCGGCGACCGCCGAAATCATCCTCGAAGGCGTGATTCATCCGGGCGAGATGGCCGATGAAGGGCCGTACGGCGACCACACCGGTTATTACAACGAAGTCGACAGCTTCCCGGTGTTTACCGTCGAGCGGATTACCCACCGGATCAAGCCGATCTACCACAGCACCTACACGGGCCGTCCACCGGATGAGCCGGCGATCCTGGGTGTGGCGCTGAACGAAGTGTTCGTGCCGATCCTGCAGAAGCAGTTCCCGGAGATCACCGACTTCTACCTGCCACCCGAAGGTTGCTCGTACCGCATGGCCGTTGTGACCATGAAGAAGTCGTACCCGGGTCACGCCAAGCGGGTAATGCTCGGTGTCTGGTCGTTTTTACGACAGTTCATGTACACCAAGTTCGTTATCGTCACCGACGACGATATCAACGCACGGGACTGGAACGATGTGATCTGGGCCATCACCACGCGCATGGACCCCAAGCGCGACACGGTGATGATCGAGAACACACCGATCGACTACCTGGACTTCGCCTCGCCGGTTTCCGGCCTGGGTTCGAAGATGGGACTCGATGCCACGCATAAATGGCCGGGTGAAACCACGCGCGAGTGGGGCCGTGTGATCGTCAAGGACGACGCCGTGACCCAGCGGATCGATGCCATCTGGAATCAGTTAGGAATAGATTGATGCGTGTAACCTTGCAGCCCTCCGGAGCAGTGCTGGATATCTTGCCCGGCGAGCGGATTCTCGATGGCGCACGCCGCCTGGGCTATGAATGCCCGCAAAGCTGTCGCAACGGTAATTGCCATGTGTGCGCTGCACTGCTGGTGGAAGGGCGCGTCGAGCAGTCAGGTCTCGTGCGCGACCATGGCGAGTTCTACACTTGCATAGCAGAGCCGCTGGAAGACTGCATTGTGCTGTGGGATGGCGTGCTCGCGCTGGGAGAATTGCCGGTGCGCAGTCTGTCGTGTCAGGTCACCAGTTGCACCGAGGTCGGTGGCGATACCTGGCGGGTGCGGCTGCGGGCGCCCGCCGGCAAGCCGCCGCGTTATCACGCGGGCCAGTATCTGATGATCCATCGCGACAACGGCGAGAAGTCGTCTTTCTCCCTGGCCTCGGCACCCTCCGGCGGGCGTGACCTGGAAATCCATGTGCTGGCGCGCGAGGCCAGTGCGCTCAACCTGATCGAGCAGCTGCAGCGCAACACGATGGTGCGTGTCGACATGCCGTTCGGTGATGCCCACCTGGCCGAGTTGCCGGAGGGGCCGCTGGTGCTGATCGCCGCAGGCACTGGCATGGGCCAGGTCCATGGCCTGATCGAACATTGCCGTGCGCAAGGCTTCAAGCATCCCGTGCATCTGTATTGGGGCGTGCGTCGTCCTGAAGACTTCTATGAGGTCGAACATTGGGATGAGTGGCTGAAACTGCCCAACCTGTTCCTGCATAAAGTCGTCAGCGATCAATGCGGCTGGCAGGGACGCTGCGGCATGTTGCATGAAGCGGTCTGCGAAGATTTTCCCGATCTGAAAGCCCTGCACGTGTACGCCAGTGGCTCGCCGGCCATGGTCTACGGCACCCTGGATGCACTGGTCGAGGCGGGGATGGACGCCCACCAGATGCGCGCCGATGTATTTGCCTACGCCCCTCGCTCCTGATGTCGTCCCCCCTCTGTAGGAGCGAGCATGCTCGCTCCTACAAAGTTGGGGCATATAACTCTCTATATAGCCGATCGGTATTTATAAAATCATATAAATGTCGGTAGGTTATATCTCATTCAAGTAATTAATTAAGAGTTGCGCCAAGGCGCTTCAATTACTTGAAAACATATGTGCCTTATTGTTGCAGCGGTGCGTTCTATTAAGTAATTCATCACCCGCGGGGAGCTGAACGCTATTCGCCATGAGCGCCATAGAATCTTCGTTTTTGAACCTGGCTTACCCTCCGCAGCTCGATCTGGGGCCGCAGCTCACTCACGAACAATTGCTCAGCTCGATGCAATCGACCATGGCACGCCACAAGGGTGGGCCGGTGTGGCTGTTTGCGTATGGGTCGCTGATATGGCGCCCTGAGTGCACAGCGGTCGAGCGCGTTCGCGGGCGAGTGCATGGCTACCATCGCGGTTTGTACCTGTGGTCCCACGAACATCGTGGCACGCCGGAAATGCCCGGGCTGGTATTCGGTCTGGATCGCGGCGGCTCCTGCAGCGGCTTCGCCTATCGTTTGCCGGAAGAACAGCTGGACGCTTCGTTGTACGCGCTATGGAAGCGTGAGATGCCATTCCCATCCTACCGCCCACATTGGCTCAACTGCAGGCTCGAAGATGGCACTCAGGTTCAGGCATTGGGATTTGTCCTGGAGCGGCACTTGCCCAGCTATGCCGGCAACTTGCCGGATCATGTACTGAGCCACGTGTTTGAAAACGCTTGCGGGCGTTACGGCACCACTCGCGATTATGTCGAGCAGACCGCTCACGCCCTGCGTAGCCACGCCATGCCAGACCGGAATCTGGAGGCGCGGCTCAAGCGCTGTAAATCAAAGGACGATCAAGCGAGTGCTTCGCGGCTCTGACTGGCGACCTGCTTGTGCCACAACGTCGGCGCAAGGAAGGCCATCGCCAGCAGGCAGGCACCGATCAGCAAGACGAAACCGCCATCCCAGCCGAAATGGTCCACGGTGTAGCCCATCGCTGCACTGGCCGCGACCGATCCTCCCAGGTAACCGAACAGACCGGTGAAGCCCGCAGCCGTACCGGCGGCTTTCTTCGGTGCCAACTCCAGTGCCTGCAGGCCGATCAGCATCACCGGGCCGTAGATCAGGAAGCCGATGGAGACCAACGCAATCATGTCGACCGTTGGGTTGCCGGCCGGGTTGAGCCAGTACACCAGCGTCGCCACAGTCACCAATGCCATGAACACCATGCCGGTCAGGCCTCGGTTGCCACGGAAGATCTTGTCCGACATCCAACCGCACAGCAGCGTGCCCGGAATACCGGCCCACTCGTAGAAGAAGTACGCCCATGACGTCTTGTCCACGGTGAAACCCTTGGCTTCCTTGAGGTAGGTCGGCGCCCAGTCCAGCACGCCGTAGCGCAGCAGGTAGACAAAGACGTTGGCCAGGGCGATGTACCACAGCATTTTGTTGCGCAGTACGTACTTGACGAAGATTTCCTTGGCGCTGAATTCCTCTTCGTGGCTGGCGTCGTACCCTTCCGGGTAGTCGTTCTTGTACTTCTCGATCGGCGGCAGGCCAACCGATTGCGGGGTGTCGCGCATGGTGATGAAGGCAAACACCGCCACGGCCATGGCCACCGCCGCCGGTACATAAAACGCGGCATGCCAGTCGTTGAACAGGCCCATGCCCAGCAGGAACAAAGGGCCGATCAAGCCGCCGCCTACGTTGTGCGCCACGTTCCACAGGGACACTACGCCGCCGCGTTCCTTCTGCGACCACCAGTGCACCATAGTCCGCCCACTCGGCGGCCAACCCATGCCCTGCGCCCAGCCATTGATGAACAGCAGGACGAACATGATGGTCACGCTGGACGTCGCCCAATGTGCAAAACCGAACGTGAACATCACCGCCGCCGAGACCATCAGGCCAAACGGCAGGAAGTAGCGCGGGTTGGAACGGTCGGACACGATGCCCATCAGAAACTTGGACAAGCCGTAGGCGATGGCAATCGCCGACAGCGCCACGCCCAGTTCTCCCCGGGTGTAACCCTCTTCGATCAGATAAGGCATGGCCAGGGAGAAGTTTTTGCGCAGCAGGTAGTAGCCGGCATAGCCGATAAAGATACCGGCGAAGATCTGCCAGCGCAGGCGTCGGTAAGTGCTGTCTATTTTTTCTTCAGGCAGTGGAGCCTGATGTGTGGCAGGACGAAAGAAAGCAAACATTCAAGAGCTCCAAATTTCTTGTTTTGACTGCGGATGCGAATGTTACAGTTTCGTTACCGAAAATAGCATCGGATCTCATCGGCTAAACAGCGGAAATGTTGGAAAGCGAGCATTCCTTTATGAACATGTCGCTCAGACGTAAATGAAGGGCGGTGTAGGAAGCGTTACCGCTCGCCTCTTTTATTCGCCTGATCTGGATGGAATAGGGCAGGTCTTTGGGAAAGGTCCTGCGCTTTTACCGGAAGCCATGACCTTCAGCCCAAAGCCTTCGATCTTTACCCTTTGTCTAGCGGCCAGGTCTGGCAATGCAGGGTGCGAAGGGGAGGCGTTATGCGGTGGGCTATGGGCGTGGTGCTGCTGTTGGTGTTGTCTGTACAAAGCAGAGCGGGTGACGTGTTTCTGATACCGGAGCACAACCCCAAGCCGATTTATCCGTCGGCACTGCTACGGGCCGGGATAACCGGTGATGTCCGGGTTCGTTTCACGGCCTATGCCGATGGTTCGGTCGGCAAGGTGAGCATTTTGCAAAGCGACCATCCTGATCTGGCCGAAGCAAGCAGGGTTGCAGTCGAGCAATGGCGATTCAAACCCTGGGCAGTGGATAGCGATACATTCACCGAACGGGAAGTGGTTGCGCCAATGACCTTCCGGCTGGATCTGGATTCGCCAATCCACACCAACCAGTGGTTAAAAACGTTGAGGTGTGGTGACCTCAATGAGGCTCTGAAGGATGTTCCGGAGCATGCTTGGGTTGATTCAGCAGTGTTTGGTTACACCAGGGCTTATCTTTCGAACGTGTTCCACATCACTCAGTTGCCGAACGAAAAACGTCTGGCGTGGATCGCCAACATGAATAAGCGCGTGCCTATTATTGTCAGGGAGTGCCGTATCAGCCCTGCCCGCAAATACACGAGTTTGCTACCCGTGGAAATTCGCAAGTTACTTTAGTTTTCGGCCAGCAAAAGAGCGATCTGAACCGCGTTCAGACCGCTTTTTCAGCTCAGCGAACTTGCACCACCACCTTCCCGACCGCCTTGCGCTGGCCAAGATCATTGATGGCTTGCGCGGCATTGCTCAGTGGGTACACCTGTGACACCAGCGGCTTCAACTTGCCTTCGGCAAACCAGCCAAACAATTGCTGGAAGTTGGCGGCGTTGTCTTGCGGCTGGCGTTGGGCAAACGAGCCCCAGAACACCCCGAGCACTGCCGCGCCCTTGAGTAGTGCGAGGTTCACCGGCAGCTCTGGGATGCGTCCGCTGGCAAAACCGACCACCAGCAGGCGGCCGTTCCAGGCGATGGCGCGGATGGCCTGGTCGAACAGGTCGCCGCCCACCGGGTCGTAGATCACGTCGGCGCCCTGGCCTTCGGTCAGGCGTTTGATTTCGTCCTTGAGGCTGGTTTCGCTGTAGTTGATCAGTTCATCAGCGCCCGCAGCCTTGGCCACGGCGAGCTTTTCCGCGCTGCTGGCCGCAGCGATCACCCGGGCGCCCATGGCCTTGCCGATTTCCACCGCCGCCAGGCCGACACCGCCGGAGGCGCCCAGTACCAGCAGGGTTTCGCCGGGTTGCAGGTTGCCGCGTTGCTTGAGGGCGTGCATCGAGGTGCCATAGGTCATGCTGAAGGCGGCGGCGGTGTTGAAGTCCATGGAGGGCGGGATCGGCAACACGTTGTAACCCGGCACCGCGACCTGTTCGGCAAAACTGCCCCAACCGGTCAGGGCCATGACCCGGTCGCCGACTTTCAGGTGGCCGACCTTCTCGCCCACTGCACTGACTACGCCGGCGGCTTCACCGCCCGGGGAAAACGGGAAGGGCGGTTTGAACTGGTACTTGCCCTCGATGATCAGCGTGTCGGGGAAGTTCACCCCGGCGGCGTGCACCTCCAGCAGGATTTCGTTCTTCTTCGCGACAGGACTGGCGACGTCTTCCAGCACCAGCGATTCGGCAGGGCCGAAGGCTTTGCACAGCACGGCTTTCATCAGGGCTATTCCTTTGGGAGTGATGGCCGATAAGTGTAGGTGTGTGAGTCGACGGGTCAACGAGCATGCCCGGCCCTGATAGTCAGCTATAAGCTTGTACTGGCGTGGCGGGTGGTTATGCTAGGCCGCAAACCGGATAAGGAGCGAATTGTGAAAGCGTGGATCATGTTGTTGCTGGCCCTGTCTCTGCCTGTGGCAGCGGTGGCCGAAGAAGCCAAGGAAGAGGTGGCGCCGAAGGTCAATTACGTCACCTTGAGCCCGCCGTTCGTGGGTAATTACGGGCTGGATGGCACGCCGAAGCTCAAGGTCTACAAGGCCGATGTGGCATTGCGTGTGACCGGAGACGAGGCCACCAAGGCTGTGAAGGCCAACGAGCCACTGATTCGCAATCAACTGGTGGCGTTGTTTGCCCAGCAGTCCACCGAGACGATGAACAATGTCGAGGCCAAGGAAAAGTTGCGTCAGGAAGCCCTGAAGCAAACCCAGCAGATCATGAATGATGAAACCGGCAAGCCGGTGGTTGAGGATTTGTTGTTCAACAACCTCATCATCCAGTAAGGCTTTCGCTGTCCTGTCGGGCCTCTTCGCGAGCAGGCTCGCTCCCACACTGGATTTGCATTCACTGAAGATCCCCCTGTGGGAGCGAGCCTGCTCGCGAAAGCAATTTGATAGTCGCCGCAAGTCTTACGGCTTGAGCGCAATCACCGCCGCCCACTGCTCCGCTGTCACCGGCATCACCGAAAGCCGCGACCCCTTCTGCACCAAAGGCATCTCCGCCAGCGCCGCCTGCTGTTTCAGATAATCCAGCTTCAGCACCCTGGAAAACGTCTCCACATGAGCGACATCAATCGCGCTCCAGGCGTTTTTCTCAGGTGTTGCCTTGGGGTCGTAGTAATGGCTCTCAGGCTCAAGCGCCGTCGGGTCCGGGTACGCCGCTTCGACAATCTTGCCAATCCCGGCAATCCCCGGCTCCGGGCAGCTCGAATGATAAAAAAAGAACTCGTCCCCCACCGCCATGGCCCGCAAAAAGTTACGCGCCTGATAGTTGCGAACCCCGTCCCAGCGCGCTTTGCCAAGCTGCTCCAGGCCTTTGATCGAGAGTTCATCGGGCTCGGATTTCATCAGCCAATAGGCCATGGTTCTGGCTCCTTGCGAAGTGGGTGGAGAGGTTGTCGGGCAATTTTATGACAAACCGACAGTCGGTTGACGCCAGCATTTGCGTGCAGGTTCACGTTGTCGCAAAATGCCGGCCTTTCAAGCTTGACGCTGCTGCACGGCCTACAAATGGAAACCGCTGCTGTCATCGTGTTGATATGCCTTTGGGGGGCAATCGATGAAACGCAAACCGGATTTACTATGGATTTTGGTTATTTTGTTCGGCCTCGGCGTTGTGACCACTGGCTATGCCCAAAGCCTGTGGGTCAGCAATACCGATGCACCGGTCGAAATCTCGCCATTGCAGCAACAGTCGACAGCCTTCAAGCGCTGATCCTGGCTTTTCGACGCCGCTGACCCGGTGGCGTCTAGCCTGAGTAATACCAGGCCTTGTCGGTCACCGTTCCTTGCAACGGCACATCCCAGCTCGCCTGAGCCAGTCGCTCGACCTTCTGACATTCATGGGCCAGCCCCAACAACGTCGGCTTGCGCCAGCCATTGCGGCGCGCCAGGTAGGCCAGGCTTCGATCATAGAAGCCGCCGCCCATGCCCAGGCGTCCGCCGACATCGTCAAACCCCACCAATGGCAGCAGCACCAGATCCAGCGCCCAGACTTTGCGTTGCCGGGCGAGGTTGTGCCTGGGTTCGAGAATACGGAAGCGATTGAACTTGAGCTTTTCGCCGGGGCGAATCCGCTGGAACACCATTTTGGTTCGCGGCCAGGCACTGAGCACCGGTAGATAGGTGGCCTTGCCCCGGCGTTGAGCCGCACGCAGCAACAGGCGCGGATCGATTTCACCGTCGGTAGGCAGGTAAAGAGAGATGTGTCTGGCGCGGCGGAACAGCGGTTGCTGGGCCAATTGCTTGTACAGCCCGCGAGCGGCCTGGCGCTGCTGACTGGGTGTCAGTGCGCGGCGGGCCTTGCGCAGCATGCGTCGAAGTTGAGGTCGAGGGAGCAGCGCAGGTTCGGTCATGGATTGGGGCTTCGGCAATACGGTTACGTAAGCGTAACTGTAAAAACGCCGATGCCGGTATTAAAACCGGCATCGGACTGGAATCAGGCTCCCCGGATGTACCGCTGTCGACTTAGCCCTTGAACCCGAAAGTTCAAGGTGGAAGACGCAGTAGGCTTTAAGGCTTTCCGTCTAGCGGACATGCACACCAGCCCAACGTGCGACCTCCAGGGTATAGCAAATCGGCTCAGGGACATCGCCAACTGGCAAGCACCCCAGGGAGTGATGAGAGTATACCGCAAGCGATGACGCGAATCAGCCTTTGGTGACATCCGGATCAGTGGCAAGCACCAGATCGACACGATCGAGCAGGTCGCGCACCTGTTCGCGGGTCGAACCGCTGGCCTGGATGTCCGGCCGCTCTTCCTTGTGCAGCAGGTCGTGCGTGATATTCAGCGCGGCCATCACGGCGATGCGATCGGCGCCGATGACTTTGCCGCTGCTGCGGATTTCGCGCATCTTGCCGTCCAAGTAGCGAGCGGCGCTCACCAGGTTGCTGCGTTCTTCCTGGGGGCAGATGATCGAATATTCTTTGTCGAGGATCTGCACGGTGACGCTATTGCTTGAACTCATGAGTCTTGCTCCAGGGCCTTGAGGCGCGAAATCATCGACTCGACTTTACGCCGGGCGATTTCGTTTTTTTCAATGAGGTGCGCGCGTTCCTCGCGCCAGGTCTTTTCCTGAGCTAGTAAGAGTCCGTTTTGGCTCTTAAGTTGCTCGACTCGGGTAATCAGCAGTTCGAGTCTGGCCATCAGCGCTTGCAGGTCGGTGTCTTCCATTGTTTTCACTGTCTGATGGGTTGGACTGCAGGAGCGAGCATGCTCGCGATGGTCGTCAACGATAACGCTGGGTACCTGTCACCCCGCGGCGTTCTCAGGTTCATCGCGAGCATGCTCGCTCCTACAGGGGTAGTCGATGTAGGATACAAGGCCTTCATTCTAGACATAGCGCCGTCTGGCGCCTAGCTGCCCATGCCCATTCAGAATTCTCCGTACCAAGCCTTCGCCACCCTGCTGACCTCCAGCGGTCATAACGTCTCGCCTGCCGAACTGCACGGCCTGCTGCTCGGCCGCAGCTGCGCCGGCGCCGGCTTTGATGCCGAAGGCTGGCTGATCGACGCCGCCGAACTGCTCGAAAGCGAGCCGAAGGACAACGTTCGCAATGCCTTGATCGGCCTGCAAGAGATGGTCAAGGGCGAGCTCACCGGCGACGACGTAACCGTCGTTCTGTTGCTGCCAACCGACGATGCCCCACTCGCCGATCGTGCCGCGGCTCTGGGCCAATGGTGCCAGGGCTTCCTCAGTGGTTTCGGCTTGAACTGCCGCGACAGTAGCATGCTGAGCACCGAGGCCACCGAAGTGTTGCAGGATCTGGCGGCCATTTCCCAGGTGCAAGACGCCTTGGAGGAGTCCGACGACGGCGAAAGCGACTATATGGAAGTCATGGAGTACGTGCGCATCGCGCCGTTGCTGCTGTTCTCCGAAACCAAGAAAGACGTGGCGGCTGCCGCCAAGCCGTCGCTGCACTGATCAAAAAGCCAGGGAAAGCCATCTGCCCATGATTCATATCCCGAAATCGGAATACAGCCGTCGCCGCAAGGCCCTGATGGCGCAGATGGAACCCAACAGCATCGCCATTCTCCCCGCCGCCGCGGTGGCCATCCGCAACCGCGATGTCGAGCACGTCTACCGTCAGGACAGCGACTTCCAGTACCTCAGCGGTTTTCCCGAGCCTCAGGCCGTGTTGGTCCTGATGCCGGGGCGTCTGCATGGTGAATACATCCTGTTCTGCCGTGAACGCAACGCCGAGCGCGAGTTGTGGGATGGCCTGCGCGCCGGGCAAGAGGGCGCGATTCGCGACTTCGGTGCCGACGACGCCTTCCCGATCACCGATATCGACGACATCCTGCCCGGTCTGATCGAAGGCCGCGATCGGGTGTATTCGGCGATGGGCAGCAACCCGGAATTCGACCGGCACCTGATGGACTGGATCAACGTGATCCGCTCCAAGGCCAACCTTGGGGCCCAGCCGCCGAACGAATACGTTGCCCTGGATCATCTGCTGCACGACATGCGCCTGTATAAATCGGCGGCAGAAGTGAAGGTGATGCGCGAAGCCGCACGGATTTCCGCCCAGGCGCACGTGCGGGCGATGCAGGCCAGCCGTGTGGGGTTGCATGAATTCAGCCTGGAAGCCGAGCTCGATTACGAATTCCGCAAGGGCGGGGCGAAGATGCCGGCCTATGGCTCGATCGTCGCGTCGGGGCGCAACAGCTGCATCCTGCACTACCAGCAGAATGACGCGCTGCTCAAGGACGGCGATCTGGTGCTGATCGACGCCGGTTGTGAGATCGACTGCTATGCCAGCGACATCACCCGTACATGGCCGGTCAACGGCAAGTATTCGGCGGAACAGAAGGCCATCTACGAGTTGGTGCTGGCGGCCCAGGAAGCTGCATTTGCCGAGATTGCCCCGAACAAACACTGGAATCAGGCTCACGAAGCTACGGTCCGCGTGATTACCTCGGGCTTGGTCGAGTTGGGACTGTTGCAGGGCGACGTCGAAGAACTGATAGCCAGCGAAGCCTACAAGGCGTTTTACATGCATCGCGCCGGCCATTGGCTGGGAATGGATGTGCATGACGTCGGCGAGTACAAGGTCGGCGGCGAATGGCGCGTGCTCGAGGTGGGCATGGCGCTGACCGTGGAGCCGGGGATCTATATCGCTCCGGACAACCAGAGCGTGGCAAAGAAATGGCGCGGCATTGGCGTGCGCATCGAGGACGACGTCGTGGTCACTAAAACCGGCTGTGAAATCCTGACTAAAGGCGTACCGAAAACCGTCGCCGAGATCGAGGCCCTGATGGCGCAAGCACGGACACAAGCGGCATGAGTCGAGTCAATCTGGCGATTATCGGTGGCGGCCTGGTCGGTGCCAGTCTGGCGTTGGCGTTGCAGGCCGGTGCCCGTGCCCGTGGCTGGAAGATCGTACTGATCGAACCGTTTGCCCCCGGTGACACCTGGCAACCCAGTTACGACGCGCGTTCCACAGCGTTGTCTTTCGGTGCGCGGCAAATCTATCAGCGCTTGGGCATCTGGCAGGAAATCTCCCGCCGCGCTGAGCCGATCAAGCAGATTCACGTCTCTGACCGTGGGCGTTTTTCCACGGCGCGACTGTCAGCGATGGAAGAGGGCGTTCCGGCGCTGGGTTATGTGGTGGAAAACGCCTGGCTCGGCCATTGCCTGTGGCAAGGCCTGGACAAGGACGTGATCAACTGGCGTTGCCCGGCGGAAGTCACGCGCATGGAGCCGCTCACCGACGGCTATCGCCTGACCCTGAATGACGAAACCACGCTCGATTGCGATCTCGCGGTGCTCGCCGATGGCGGCCGTTCCGGCTTGCGCGAGCAACTGGGCATCGGCATTAAAAAACGCCCGTACAACCAGAGCGCGCTGATCGCCAACATCACCCCGAGCGAAGCCCATAACGGCATGGCTTTCGAACGCTTCACCGATGACGGCCCGATGGCGTTCCTGCCGTTGCCGGACAACCGTTGTGCGCTGGTCTGGACCCGTCTGGGCATGGATGCGCAACGTCTGGCGGCTCTTGATGACCGTGCGTTTCTTAGCGAATTGCAGGGCGTGTTCGGTTATCGCCTCGGCACATTGAAGCAAGTCGGTGTGCGGCACTTGTATCCGCTGGCGTTGGTGGAGGCCGAAGAGCAGGTGCGCTCGCACCTGGTGGTTCTCGGCAATGCTGCCCACAGCCTGCACCCGATTGCCGGCCAAGGGTTCAACCTGTCCCTGCGCGATGCCCAGGCGCTGGCCGATGCGCTGCTCGCCAGCGAACACCTGCCGGGGGATTTCGCCACCTTGCAGGATTATCGCGAGCACCAGCGACTGGACCAGAACCTCACCGTGGGTTTCTCCGACCAGGTCACGCGCCTGTTCGGCAGTACTCAGCCTCTGGTGTCATTGGGGCGCAATCTGGGCCTGCTCGGTCTTGACCTGCTGCCGCCGGCCAAGCGCTGGTTTGCCCGGCAAGCCATGGGCCTGGGTACTCGCCCTGATGTTTAAGTGGCTGACACGCAGGTTTGGCAAGGCCCGTTTGATGTGCCGGTTCATGAACTTCTATCCGCCGTACCTTGGCGCCGGGGTTCGGGTGCGGCACATCAGCGATGACTTTCGTGACATCCAGGTGTCCATGGGCCTGAGTTGGTACAACCGTAACTACGTCGGCACGCAGTTCGGCGGCAGCCTGTATTCGATGGTCGACCCGTTTTTCATGCTGATGTTGATGGAAAACCTGGGTCGCGATTACATCGTCTGGGACAAGGCCGCCGACATCGATTTCATCGCGCCGGGAAAAGGTCCGGTGTTCGCCCGTTTCAATATCGATGACACCTTGCTCGACGAGATCCGTCGGCAGACGGCGGATGGCAAAAAGTACCTGCCGCAATTGCAGGTCGATATTCATGACGGCGCCGGCAACCTGGTGGCACGTGTCGGAAAAACCCTTTACGTGCGGCTCAAGCCGCAAGCGAGACAGGCTTAAAGCATGGAAATGCGCGCAGATCTGCTGATTGTCGGGGCCGGAATGGTCGGCAGCGCCCTGGCGCTGGCGTTGCAGGACAGCGGGCTGGAAGTCCTGTTGCTGGACGGCAGCCCAATGAGCGTCAAACCCTTTGACGCTCAGGCGCCGTTCGAACCGCGGGTGAGTGCCTTGTCCACCGCCAGCCAACGAATTCTTGAACGGCTGGGCGTGTGGGATGGTATTGCCAGCCGGCGCAGCAGTCCCTACAGCGACATGCACGTCTGGGACGGCAGCGGCACCGGGCAAATCCACTTCTCGGCAACCACCGTGCACGCTGATGTGCTGGGCCACATCGTTGAAAATCGCGTGGTTCAGGATGCCTTGCTCGACCGTTTGCACGACTGCGATTTGGGAATGCTGGCCAACGCACGGCTGGAACAGATGCGCCGCTCCGGTGACGACTGGCTGCTGACCCTCGCCGATGGCCGCACCTTGCGCGCACCGCTGGTGATCGCGGCGGATGGCGCTAATTCGGCGGTGCGGCGTCTGACCGGGGTCGCCACGCGGGAGTGGGATTATATGCACCATGCCATCGTCACCAGCGTGCGCAGCTCCAAACCTCATCAAGCGACCGCCTGGCAGCGGTTTACCGACAATGGCCCCTTGGCGTTTCTGCCGCTGGAGCGCGACGGTCAGCAGGATTGGTGTTCGATCGTCTGGTCGACCACTCCGAGCGAAGCCGAACATTTGATGGCACTGGATGACGAGGGTTTCTGTCGTGCGCTGGAGCGGGCCTTCGAAGGTCGGCTTGGCACGGTGATCAGTGCGGACCCGCGTCTGTGCGTGCCGCTGCGTCAGCGCCATGCCAAGCGTTATGTGGCTGAGGGCCTGGCCCTGATCGGCGATGCAGCGCACACCATTCACCCGTTGGCCGGGCAGGGCGTGAACCTCGGTTTCCTCGATGCTGCTGTGCTGGCCGAAGTCCTGTTGCAGGCAAGCACCCGTGGCGAGCGCCTGGCGGATGTGAAGGTGCTGAGCCGTTACGAACGTCGGCGCATGCCGCATAACCTGGCGCTGATGGCGGCGATGGAAGGGTTTGAACGGCTGTTCCAGGCTGACCCGTTGCCGGTGCGCTGGTTGCGTAATGCCGGGTTGAACATGGTCGACCGGATGCCCGAGGCCAAGGCGCTGTTTGTGCGTGAGGCATTGGGGTTGATCGGGGATCTGCCGGCGCTGGCCAAGGCCTGACATCTTCGCTGCGGCTGATGGCCTCTTCGCGAGCAGGCTCGCTCCCACAATGGAATGCATTAAAACCGTGGGAGCGAGCCTGCTCGCGAAGGCGTCGGCACATTCACTATCAATTCCCGCCGTGCAACATCTGGTAACTCCTCCGAGAACTGTTCGATTGAGAAGGCAAATGTGAGTCCTTATCATTTGTCCTCACTTTTTCAATCGAGAGACCGCTCCCATGTTGGCACCGAAGCGTCTACTGACCGCACTGGCCCTGACTCTGATCGGCAGCACCGCCGCCCAGGCCGCTGACGAGGTGGTGGTCTACTCCTCGCGCATCGATGAACTGATCAAGCCAGTGTTCGATGCCTACACCGCGAAAACCGGCACCAAGGTGAAGTTCATCACCGACAAGGAAGCGCCGCTGATGCAGCGGATCAAGGCCGAGGGCGAGAACACTCCCGCCGACCTGCTGCTGACCGTCGATGCCGGTAACCTCTGGCAAGCCGAGCAGATGGGCCTCCTAGAGCCCTTCACCTCGAAAACCATCGATGCCAACATTCCGCTGCAATACCGTGCGGCCTCCCATGCCTGGACCGGCCTGAGCCTGCGGGCGCGGACCATCGCCTATTCCACCGACCGGGTGAAACCGGGCGAACTGACCACCTACGAAGCGCTGGCCGACAAGAACTGGGAAGGTCGTCTGTGCCTGCGCACGGCGAAGAAGGTTTACAACCAGTCCCTGACCGCTACCATGATCGAAGTACACGGCGCCGAGAAAACCGAGAAGATCCTCAAAGGCTGGGTCAACAACCTGTCCACTGAGGTGTTCTCCGACGACGTGGCGGTGCTCGAGGCCATCAATGCGGGCCAGTGCGACGTCGGCATCGTCAACACCTACTACTATGGCCGCCTGCACAAGCAGAAGCCGGATCTGCCGGTGAAACTGTTCTGGCCGAACCAGGCGGATCGCGGCGTGCACGTCAACCTGTCGGGCATCGGCCTGATCAAGCACGCGCCGCACCCGGAAGCGGCCAAGGCCCTGGTGGAGTGGATGACCACGCCGGAGGCGCAGAAGATCTTCGCCGACGTGAACCAGGAATTCCCGGCCAACCCGACCGTGCAGCCATCGGCCGAAGTCGCTGCATGGGGCAAGTTCATTGCCGACACCCTGCCGGTGGAAGTTGCCGGCAAGCGCCAGGCCGAAGCGATTCGCATGATGGATCGAGCTGGCTGGAACTGATACCACCGGTATACTGCGCGCCTTCGAGACACTGATCGTTCCCATGCTCTGCGTGGGAATGCATCCACAGACGCTCCGCGTCGAAGCGTGACGCAGAGCGTCACATGGTGTGTGCCCACGCAGAGCGTGGGCACAATCATTTAAACGAGAGCTTTTCCTTGGCCCACCCCGCCCAACGCCGCTGGTATCCCCTGGTCTTCGCCATCGCTGCGCTGGTCCTGCTACCCCTCAGCGTCCTGCTGCTGTCCTGGCAAGTCATCGACCAGCAGATCTGGTCCCACCTTTGGGACACGCAGATGCCGCGCTTGTTGGGTAACACCCTGACGCTGCTGCTCGGTGTCGGTATTGGCGTAACGGTCCTGGGGGTGAGCCTGGCCTGGCTCACCAGCCTCTGCGAATTCCCCGGTCGGCGTTGGCTGGACTGGGCACTGATGCTGCCCTTTGCGATTCCGGCCTATGTGCTGGCGTTCGTCTTTGTCGGGCTACTGGATTTTGCCGGCCCCGTGCAAACCCTGATGCGGGAGTGGTTCGGCAGTAGCCTGCGCTTGCCGCGCGTGCGCTCCACCGGCGGGGTGATTTTGGTACTGGTGCTGGTCTTCTATCCTTACGTTTATCTGCTGGCCCGCACCGCGTTCCTGGCTCAGGGCAAGGGCCTGATGGAAGCGGCGCGGGTGCTCGGTCAATCCCCATGGCAAGCGTTCTGGCGCGTGGCAATGCCCATGGCGCGCCCTGCAATCGGTGCTGGCGTAGCCTTGGCGCTGATGGAAACCCTGGCGGATTTCGGCGCCGTGTCGGTGTTCAACTTCGACACCTTCACCACCGCCATCTACAAGACCTGGTATGGGTTTTTCAGCCTCTCCACCGCCGCGCAACTGGCCAGCCTGTTGCTGCTGGTGGTGATGCTCGTGCTGTACGGCGAGCGTCGTGCCCGCGGCGCCAACCGGGCGAGCAACGAACGGCCACGGGTCAAGGCGTTGTATCACCTGCGCGGCCTCAAGGCGCTGTTGGCGACGGGGTGGTGCGCTCTGGTGTTCGCCTGCGCCTTTGTCATTCCGATGCTGCAGCTGGTGGTGTGGTTCTGGCAGCGCGGGCGCCTGGATCTGGATGAACGTTACACCGGCCTGATCATCCACACGTTGTACCTGGGGACGATGGCGGCGTTGATCACCGTCAGTGTCGCCCTGGTATTGGCGTTTGCCCGGCGGCTGGCGCCGACCCAGGGGATCCGCGCCGGGGTCAGCCTGGCCAATCTTGGCTACGCTTTGCCGGGTTCGGTATTAGCGGTGTCGATCATGCTGGCGTTCAGTTACCTGGATCGCGAGCTGGTGATCCCGCTCTCCAGCTGGCTCGGTGGGGCTGGCAAGCCGTTGCTGCTGGGTAGCCTGTTGGCGTTGCTGCTGGCCTATCTGGTGCGCTTCATCGCCGTGGCGTACGGTCCGCTGGAAAGCAGTCTGGCGCGAATACGGCCATCTTTGCCTGAAGCGGCACGTAGCCTGGGCGTCAGTGGGCCGCGACTGTTTTTCAAAGTGTATCTGCCATTACTGCTCCCCGGTTCGTTGAGCGCGGCGTTGCTGGTGTTCGTCGATGTGCTCAAGGAAATGCCTGCGACCCTTCTGATGCGCCCGTTTGGCTGGGACACGCTGGCGGTGCGGATCTTCGAAATGACCAGTGAAGGCGAGTGGGCGAGGGCATCTTTGCCGGCCTTGACCTTGGTTTTAGTCGGGCTGCTACCGGTCATCGGATTGATACGACGTTCGGCGCATCGAAACAGCTAGGTGTCAGTCCTACACCTTGCGGCTACAATGCGCGGCATTCGGTGCGGTCCGTCTGACAGACAAGGTAGTGAAAACGGCTGGAAGCCTTTAATTTCAAGGTTCTCGCACGCAGTATCACTCGCCCGCACCTTCGCCACGCCCGGAAGGAGAAACCCATGGGACAGCGTACGCCTCTGTATGACCTTCATCTCGCCCTCGGCGCGAAGATGGTCGATTTTGGCGGTTGGGATATGCCTCTGCATTATGGATCCCAGGTCGAGGAGCACCATCAGGTGCGCCGCGATTGCGGTGTTTTTGATGTATCCCACATGACCGTGATCGACGTCGACGGCCCCCAGGCCAAGGCATGGCTCCAGCATTTGCTGGCCAACGACGTCGAACGCCTGCACAAACCCGGTACCGCGTTGTACAGCACCATGCTCAATGAGCGCGGCGGTATCGTCGATGACATGATCGTCTATCGCCTCGAAAGCGCTTACCGCCTGGTGGTCAACGCCTCTACCCGCGATCAGGACCTGGCGTGGATGCAGGCGCATCTCGACGGTTTCGACGTGCAGCTCAACGAGCGTTCCGAACTGGCAATGCTGGCCATTCAGGGCCCCCATGCCCGGCACAAGATTGCCGAACTGGTGAGCCAGGCGCGCGGCACATTGATCCAGAAGCTCAAGCCATTCGAAGGCCGGCTCGACGGTGACTGGTTCATCGCACGCACCGGCTACACCGGTGAAGACGGTCTGGAAATCATTCTACCCGCCGACCAGGCGCCGGGGTTCTTCAACGATCTGGTGGGGGCGGGCATTTCCCCCATTGGCCTGGGCGCGCGTGACACCCTGCGGGTCGAGGCGGGCATGAACCTGTACGGTCAGGACATACACCAGGACGTTTCCCCGCTGGCCTCCAATATGGCCTGGAGCATTGCCTGGGAACCGGCCGCTCGCCAGTTCATCGGCCGCACGGCTCTGGAAGCCGAGCGCAGCGGCGGCGTACAACACAAACTGGTCGGTCTGGTCCTTGAGGAACGCGGGGTTTTGCGCGCTCATCAAGTGGTCCGCATCGCCAATGTTGGCGAAGGGGAGATCACCAGTGGTAGTTTCTCTCCTACGCTAAGCAAGTCGATTGCACTGGCGCGCGTGCCGATGGCCACTGCCGACCGCGCAGAAGTGGAAATCCGTGGCAAGTGGTACCCGGTCCGAGTGGTCAAGCCGACCTTCGTACGCCATGGCAAAACCTTGATCTAACCTTTTCCGGCGGGCGTGGACCGCCGATAATTTTCCTGAGGACACAGAACATGAGCGATATCCCTGCCGACCTGCGTTTTGCCGAGAGTCACGAATGGGCTCGCCTGGAAGCCGATGGCACCGTCACCGTGGGCATCAGCGATCACGCGCAGGAAGCGCTGGGTGATGTGGTGTTCGTTGAGCTGACCGAAGTCGGAAAAATCTTCGCTGCTGGAGATCAATCCGGTGTGGTGGAATCGGTCAAGGCCGCTTCCGACATCTACGCCCCGATTAGCGGCGAAGTGATTGCGATCAACGAAGATCTGAGTGCTTCTCCAGAGCTGCTCAACTCCGACCCGTACGGCGCGTGGATCTTCAAAATCAAGCCAAGCAACACGGCTGACCTGGAAAAACTGCTCGATGCAGCGGCTTACAAGGCCGCCATCGGCGAGTAAGCCTTCAGCGTTACCCCAAAGCCCCGACCTGTCGGGGCTTTTTTGTGTCTGGCAGATCAAGATCAAAAGATCGCAGCCTTCGGCAGCTCCTACATTGAAATGCGATCCCCTGTAGGAGCTGCCGCAGGCTGCGATCTTTTGATCTTCAGCGGGCTGCTATGCTGGTTTGACCGTGTTGCATCGACGCTGAGCGCCAGTCAAGAGAGAGCCCGTCATGTCCCAGTTGCCGTCCTTGAGCCAGTTACGCGACCCCAATGCCTTTCTTCGCCGTCACCTCGGGCCTGATGCTGCCGAGCAACAGGCGATGCTCGACAGCCTCGGCCTCGGCAGCCGGGTCGAGCTGATCGAGCAGACGGTACCGCCGGGAATCCGCCTGAACCGGCCACTCGACCTGCCGCCGGCCCTCGACGAAGAAGCCGCGCTGGCCAAGCTGCGCGGTTACGCCGAGCAAAACCAGGTCTGGACCAGCCTGATCGGCATGGGCTATCACGGCACGCTGACGCCGGCCGTCATACTGCGCAACGTCCTGGAAAATCCCGGCTGGTACACCGCGTACACTCCCTATCAACCGGAAATCGCCCAGGGCCGGCTTGAAGCGCTGTTGAATTTCCAACAATTGACCATCGACCTCACGGGCCTTGAACTGGCCAACGCCTCGCTGCTGGATGAAGCCACCGCGGCGGCCGAAGCCATGGCCCTGGCCAAGCGGGTCGCCAAGTCGAAAAGCAATCTGTTCTTTGTCGACGAAAACTGCCATCCGCAGACCATTTCCGTGGTGCAAACCCGCGCCGAAGGTTTCGGTTTCGAACTGATCGTCGACGCTGTGGATAACTTGAAACAGCACCAGGTGTTCGGTGCGCTGCTGCAATATCCCGACACCCACGGCGAGATCCGTGACCTGCGTCCGTTGATCGATCATCTGCATGCCCAGCAGGCGCTGGCGTGTGTCGCCACCGATCTGCTGAGCCTGCTGTTGCTCACCCCGCCGGGAGAGCTGGGCGCCGACGTGGTGTTCGGCTCATCCCAGCGTTTCGGCGTACCCATGGGCTACGGCGGCCCTCACGCGGCGTTTTTTGCCAGCCGTGACGAGTACAAACGGGCGATTCCGGGACGCATCATCGGCGTTTCGAAAGACGCCCGCAGCAACGTTGCCCTGCGCATGGCGCTGCAAACCCGCGAGCAGCATATCCGTCGTGAAAAGGCCAACTCGAACATCTGCACCGCGCAAGTACTGCTGGCCAATATCGCCAGTTTCTACGCGGTTTATCACGGCCCGGAAGGACTGAAACGGATTGCCCAGCGCGTCCATCGGCTGACCTGCATCCTTGCCGCTGGTCTTGAGCGCAAGGGCATTACCCGTCTCAACCAACACTTCTTCGACACCCTGACCCTGGAAGTCGGTGGCACCCAGACCGCGATCATCGAAAGCGCCCAGGCCGCGCAGATCAACTTGCGCATTCTAGGGCGTGGGCAACTGGCTCTGAGCCTCGACGAAACCTCTGACGAAACCACAGTGGCGAAACTGTTCGACCTGTTCCTGGGGGCTGATCATGGGCTCAACGTCGACGAACTGGACGCTGAAACCCTGGCTGGCGGCATTCCCGACACGCTGGCACGAACCTCGCCCTATCTTCGCCACCCGGTGTTCAACGCCCACCACAGCGAAACCGAGATGCTGCGTTACCTCAAGCAGCTGGAAAACAAGGATCTGGCGCTCAATCAATCGATGATCCCACTGGGCTCGTGCACCATGAAGCTCAACGCCACCAGCGAGATGATCCCGATCACCTGGCCGCAATTCGCCAACCTGCATCCGTTTGCGCCCAGAGAACAGGCCCTCGGTTATACATTGATGATCGAAGAGTTGGAGCGCTGGCTTTGCGCGATCACCGGTTTCGATGCGATCTGCATGCAGCCCAACTCCGGGGCCCAAGGCGAATACGCCGGGCTGCTGGCGATCCGCAAATACCACGAGAGCCGCCAACAGGGCGGGCGGGATATCTGCCTGATTCCGTCGTCGGCTCACGGCACCAACCCCGCCTCGGCGCAAATGGCCGGGATGCGCGTGGTGATTGTCGAGTGTGACGAGGCAGGCAACGTCGATCTGGACGACCTGAAAGAAAAGGCCGCCCAGGCCGGGGATCAACTGGCCTGTCTAATGGCGACTTATCCGTCGACCCATGGCGTGTACGAGGAAGGCATCAGTGAGATCTGTGAAGTTATCCACAGCCACGGCGGCCAGGTGTACATGGACGGCGCCAACCTCAATGCCCAGGTCGGGTTGGCGCGCCCGGCGGACATTGGCGCCGACGTGTCACACATGAACCTGCACAAAACCTTCTGCATTCCCCATGGCGGCGGTGGGCCGGGTATGGGGCCGATTGGCGTGCGCGCCCACCTGGCGCCGTTTGTAGCCAACCATCCGGTAGTGCCTATCGATGGACCGCAGCCACAGAATGGCGCGGTCAGTGCGGCGCCCTGGGGCAGTGCAAGCATTCTGCCGATCAGCTGGATGTACATCGCCATGATGGGGCCGCAACTGGCCGACGCCAGCGAAGTGGCGATCCTGGCGGCCAATTATCTGGCGCGGCACTTGTCCGGCGCGTTCCCCGTGCTCTACACCGGGCGCAACGAGCGGGTGGCCCACGAATGCATTCTCGATCTGCGACCCTTGAAGGCGCTTACCGGCATCAGCGAGGAGGACGTTGCCAAACGTCTGATGGACTATGGCTTCCATGCGCCGACCATGTCGTTTCCGGTGCCGGGGACGTTGATGGTCGAACCCACCGAAAGTGAATCGAAGGCGGAGCTGGACCGCTTTATCGGCGCGATGCTGAGCATCCGCGCGGAAATTACCGAGGTGCAAAACGGCAACTGGCCGGCCGAGGACAACCCGTTGAAGCGTGCGCCGCATACGCTGGCCGATGTTACGGGGATCTGGGAGCGTCCCTACAGCATCGAGCAGGCGATTACGCCCGATGCGCACACCAAGGCGCACAAGTATTGGCCGGCGGTGAACCGGGTGGACAATGTCTACGGTGACCGGAATCTGTTTTGTGCGTGTGTGCCCCTGGATGAATACCGTTAGGCAAGATCAAAAGATCGCAGCCTGCGGCAGCTCCTACATTGAAACGCGATCCCCTGTAGGAGCTGCCGCAGGCTGCGATCTTTGCTTTTAAACGTCCATAAAAAATGCCGCTCATGTGAGCGGCATTTCTTGTTCGGCAACCTGGCTTATTCCGAAGCCACGGCGTTCTTCGCCAGGATCGCATTCGCCAGTTCCATATCCGTGGCCTGCAGCCCCGGATTGTCGGCGCGGACTTTCTGCATCGCCGCTTCCAGGTACGGGCCGCGAATGCCGCCGTCACTGGCGACAAAGCTGCCGGCATCGTCCTGGGCAGCGACGATCATCTTGTTATCCTTGAACGTCAGGTAGGTCGAACCGGTGGTTGCACCGGAGGTAAGGACGTTACGCCAAAAGCTATCAGCCATCGCCGAGCCGACAGGCAGGGACAACAAGGCGATGGTAGCGACAGCAACTTTGAAACGCATGATGGGTGACTCCACTGATTAACTGCGATGTTGGATTGTCGGCCCCCAATCGAGTTCCATAACGGCCCACCTACTTCTGCTCGCTCTGCGGCGTTACCCGCAGCACCTCCTCAATCGTCGTCAAACCCGCCGCCACTTTCTGCGCACCCGACAGTCGCAGGCTGCGCATGCCTTCCTTGAACGCCTGTCGCCGCACGGCCATCAAGTCAGTGTCGGGATTGATCAGCGCCTTCAAGCCGTCGCTCAGTTGCATGATTTCGTACACCCCGGCACGACCGTGGTAGCCGGTATCGCGGCATTCCAGGCAGCCAATGGCGCGCTGGGCGTTGCCAGGCAGCGGTGCCTGCCAGGGCCGGGTCAGGGTTTGCCAGTCTTCCTCGCCCAGGGTTTGCGGGGCCTTGCAGTGTGGGCACAGGGTGCGCACCAGGCGTTGGGCCATTACGCCGAGCACGGTGGCCTTGATCAGGTAATGCGGCACGCCGAGTTCCAGCAGGCGGCTGATAGCGCTGGGCGCATCGTTGGTGTGCAGCGTCGACAACACCAGGTGCCCGGTGAGGGCGGCCTGGATTGCCATCTCGGCGGTTTCCAGATCCCGGATCTCGCCGATCATGATGATGTCCGGATCTTGCCGCATCAGCGCCCGGACACCGGCGGCGAAGGTCAGGTCGATGTTGTGCTGGACCTGCATCTGGTTGAACGCCGGCTCGACCATTTCGATCGGGTCCTCGATGGTGCAGAGGTTGACCTGCGGCGTCGCCAGCTTTTTCAAGGTGGTGTAGAGCGTGGTGGTCTTGCCCGACCCGGTCGGCCCGGTGACCAGGATGATGCCATTGGGCTGACGGGTCATGTCCTGCCAGCGCCGCAGGTCGTCGGCGGAAAAACCCAGCTGATCGAAATCCTTGAGCAGCACCTCCGGGTCAAAGATCCGCATGACCATTTTTTCGCCGAAGGCCGTGGGCAAGGTCGAGAGCCGCAACTCGACTTCACCGCCCTCCGGGGTCTTGGTTTTCACCCGGCCGTCCTGGGGTTTGCGTTTCTCTGCGACGTTCATTCGCCCGAGGCTTTTCAGGCGACTGACGATGGCCATGGTCACCTGTGGCGGGAATTGGTAGACGTTGTGCAGCACGCCGTCGATGCGAAAGCGCACCGTGCCCTGTTCGCGCCGGGGCTCGATGTGGATATCGCTGGCGCGCTGCTGGAAGGCGTACTGGAACAGCCAGTCGACGATATTGACGATGTGCGCATCGTTGGCGTCGGGCTCCTGATCACTGGCGCCGAGGTTGAGCAACTGTTCGAAGTTGCCCAGGGTGCTGACCTGTTGATCGGCGTTGTTCGCGCCACTGACCGATTTGGCCAGGCGAAAGAACTCCACGCTGAAACGCTGGATGTCCACCGGGTTGGCCACCACGCGTTTGATCGGCAGCTTCAGCACGTGGGTCAGGTCTGCTTCCCAACCGTTCACGTAAGGCTGGGCGCTGGCGACTGTCACTGCATCGCGATCGACCGACACCGCGAGGATTTTGTGGCGCTGGGCGAAGGCGTAGGACATCAGCGGAGTCACGGCCGCGACGTTGATTTTCAGCGGATCGATACGCAGGTAAGGCTGGCCGGCCTGCTGGGACAGCCACAGGGTCAGGCTTTCAAGGTCGAGGTGCTTGCCGGGACGGCTGAGGTCGTCCAGCTGTTGGCTGGCGATGAATTCCAGCGGGTGCATCTGGCCATTGGCGGCGTGACGGCGTCGGGCGTTGAGCGCCTGTTCGGCCGAGTCCTGGCTGACAAAGCCTTGGGCGACCAGTTCTCGCAGCACATCATTGAGATCCAGCCAGCGGTCCTGAAAGGCGATTTGAACGGACATGCGGGCTCCTTTTGAACAACAGTGCGCAAAGGATAGTCGTGACCCTGCAGGCCGTTGGGCCACTACCCGACGAAGCCGTATCGGGGTTTTTCAGCCCGCCGCCAGAGCCGCTTCGACCCAAGCAGAATCAGCCGTTTGCAGATCGACCGAGCACATGCTGATCAGGTTTCGAAGTTTTTCCGCGATCACTTGGGCGCGATGCCAGCTCAATCCGTCGATGACAATATCGATCGCCAGCAAGTCTTCCCGGCGCTGCACCTGCACCTGTTGCGGGGTCAGAAACTGCAAGGCGAACAGGTTGAGCGCGCGGCACAGCAGGTCCGGTTCGGCTTCGGCGAGTAATTGGTAGTGCACGCGACAATGGACGTTGCCGGCATTCCAGACATCGGCGCGGGAGGGCGAGGTGTTTACGGCTTCCAGGTGGGGCATGGTCGGTCTCCAAACTGATTGGAGAAATTTTTACATTCGTCGGCGGGCATTTCTTATCTATGATTGGGCGTATTGCGGGTTTGCCGAATCGTTTAATTCACAGAATTAGCAGTTGAAGGTTTTTTTATGCAGAGCGAGCTGGACAGCTACGACCGCAAGATCCTCGCGTTGCTGCAAGAGGACGCTTCCCTTTCCAGTGCACAGATTGCCGAGCAGGTAGGGCTGTCACAGTCACCCTGCTGGCGGCGGATTCAGCGGATGAAAGAGGAGGGGATCATTCGCGGTCAGGTGACCTTGCTCGACCGCAAGAAAATCGGCCTGAACACGCAGATTTTTGCGCAAGTAAAGCTCAACGCCCATGGCCGTTCGAACTTCACCGAATTCACCGAAGCCATTCGAGGTTTTCCCGAAGTGCTGGAGTGTTTCGTGCTGATGGGGGCGGTGGATTTCATGCTGCGGATCGTCGCGGCAGACATCGAGGCGTATGAGCGGTTTTTCTTTGAGAAGCTGTCGCTGGTGCCGGGGATTCAGGAGGTCAATTCGATTGTGGCGTTGTCGGAGATCAAGTCGACGACGAGTTTGCCGGTCTGAATTGTTGCGGTGAATTTTCCGGCCTCTTCGCGAGCAGGCTCGCTCCCACAGGTACTGCACTGATCCTGTGGGAGCGAGCCTGCTCGCGAAGACGGATTTACAGGCGCAGAAGCATCTTCCAGGCACGATTCTGATAAACCGCGATCGCCTGCTGCTTGCGCGCATCCAGGGTTTCGTCGGTGATCGGCTCGTTGGCCAGCTGCGCCAGCTTGTTCAGCTCGCCGTAGAGGCGATCCATTTCCGGGATCTCCAGCACGTTGCGCGCGTGATGCAGCCAGACCTGGATGCGTTCGATGCGCGGCAGTTGCTCGGCCAGGTCTTCCGGCTGTTGCTGATAACGCTGCAACTGCAGCGAGGTGGCTTCTTCGCCCAGCAGGCGTGGCAGCCAGCTGCCCAACTGCGCGGCGCCCTGGCGATTGCCGCGGGTGTTGCGCTCGGCGGTCCAGGTGCGGGCCAGCAACCAGCGCGAGGTGTTCAGGGAGAACAGGCCCCAACGCGGGTCCTCGAGCTCTTCGAGGAACTGCTCCGGCGCGGCTTTGCGAACGTCTTCATCGTCCAGGCCGGCCTGTACCAGGGGGCGCCAGTCTTCCAGCAGGGCGTCGAGCGCGATACGCAAATCGTGGGTCGACTGACGCGGCGCGGCTTGGCCGAGGCTGCTGATCAGCGCGCGCATTTCAGCCAGGCTCTCCACCCAGTCCTGCAACAGGCGCCAGTGGCCATTGAAACGATACTGCTCGGCCAAGCGCTGGCTGCTGCCCAGCAAGTGCCAGCTAAGCGCGGCGAATGCGTCGTCCAGTGGCGTTTCGGCGCTGATCTGCGGTGCCGGCAGGCTCAACGAGTAACTGTGGGCGTCGTACAGGCGATAACCACGTTCGGCCTTGCTGATATCGCAGGGCATCAGGGCCAGTTTCTCGGCCAGTTCGGCGGCCAGTTCCAGCAACGCGGCGGGTTCGCCTTCGCGCAATTCCAGTTCCAGTTCGCAGATTTCTTCTTTCTGCTTGCCGACCACCACGTAGCCCAGGTCCAGTGCCGCTTCGATGACCACTTTGGTCTTGCCACGGCCCCAGGCGATTTCCGCGCGCTCGCGGACGAAATCGGTGGTGAAGATGGCTTTCAGGGTTTTCTTGTCCAGTTCAGCCAGTTCTTCGGGCCAGCATTCGCCGTCCAGTTTTTTCAGATCGAGCTTGGCTTTGGGCAGGTTCCAGTCGTACTCGTTACGTACGGACAGGCCCGCGACGCTTTGGCCGCGGGTCTTGAGGGTCTGAATCACTTCTTCGCCGTCCTTGCGCAGGCGCAGGGCGACTTTGGCCCGTGCCAGGTCACGCTCCGGGGTGTCGAAGTATTGATTCATCAACTCACGGCGTTCCCAGCCACTTTTGTTGCGTTTTTTCAGTAACGGGTGCTCGCGCAGGGCGGCGAGGGTTTCGCGGCTGACGCGGAGCTTGATTTCGGTTTCTTTCTGCATGGCCGGAAAATCCAGGATCGGGAGCGCAGCCGGGGGAATAGGTGGCTGCCAAGGTCGTGCAGTGTACAGGACTCAACCTGCCTACGCCGTGCGGCGGTTTATTCCTGTCACCGGATGGCTCTATGATGGACTTCAATCCGGGAGTTGGAGTCAGCGATGCCTTTGCCGTCCATGAAAGATCAGTTCGCTGCGCTGATCGCTGCGCCATCCGTCAGTTGCACCCAGCCAAGCCTCGATCAATCCAATCGTCCGGTGATCGACCTGCTGGCCGCCTGGCTCGGTGACCTGGGTTTTGCCTGCGACATCCAGCAGGTCAACCCCGGCAAATTCAACTTGCTGGCCAGTTTTGGCAGTGGCCCCGGCGGGCTCGTGCTGGCCGGTCACAGTGATACGGTGCCGTTCGATGGCGCGTTGTGGCAGACCGACCCACTGAAGCTGACTGAGGTCGACGGGCGCTGGGTCGGCCTGGGCAGTTGCGACATGAAGGGCTTTTTCGCCCTGGCCATCGAAGCCGTCAGGCCGCTGCTCGACCAACCGTTCAAGCAGCCGCTGCTGATCCTTGCCACCTGCGATGAAGAAAGCTCGATGTCCGGTGCCCGGGCGCTCGCCCAGGCGGGGCGGCCGCTGGGGCGTGCGGCAGTGATCGGCGAGCCGACCGGGCTCAAGCCGATCCGCATGCACAAGGGCATCATGATGGAGCGCATCGATATCCTCGGGCAGAGCGGCCACTCCTCGGACCCGCGCCTGGGCCACAGCGCACTCGAAGCCATGCACGATGCCATCGGTGAACTGCGCGGCCTGCGCTTGTTATGGCAGCGCGAATTCCGTAATCCGCAGTTCAGCGTGCCGATGCCGACAATGAACTTCGGTTGCATCCATGGTGGCGACAATCCCAACCGTATCTGCGGGCAGTGTTCGCTGGAATTCGATCTGCGGCCGTTGCCGGGTATGGATCCCAAGATCCTGCGTGCCGAGATTTTGCAGAAGCTCAGGCCGATTGCCGAGCGGCATCAGGTAAAGATCGATTACGCACCGCTGTTCCCCGAAGTGCCACCTTTCGAGCAGGCTGAGGATGCAGAATTGGTGCGCATTGCCGAAAAGCTCACCGGCCATGGCGCCGAAGCAGTGGCATTCGGCACCGAAGCGCCTTATCTTCAGCGACTTGGCTGCGAAACACTGGTGCTCGGCCCGGGCGATATCGCCTGCGCCCACCAACCGGGGGAATTCCTCGAAATGTCACGTTTGCAGCCTACGGTGCATCTATTACGACAGTTGATTGAACATTACTGCCTGACACCGGCCCAAACACAACACAACCCGTAGGAGCCGGCTTGCTGGCGATGCAAGCGCTGCGGTTCATCAGATGAACCGCGTCATCGTTCATCGCCAGCAAGCCGGCTCCTACAGGTTTATGTATAAATTACCGGTGTCCCAACCCGTATTCATGAGGAGAGCGCGCGTGTCGCCAAGCCTGTTCCGACGATAACCATCAGCCCGCTGTGCGTTTTCTGTTCCGCCCTTTTTTCGGCTGCTATTTATTACAGGCCCAGGTTCATGCCCGAATACGTCAATTGGCTTCGTCACGCTTCGCCCTACATCAACGCCCACCGCGATTGCACCTTTGTCGTCATGCTGCCCGGCGATGGCGTTGAACACCCTAACTTCGGCAACATCGTCCACGACCTGGTGCTGTTGCACAGCCTGGGCGTGCGGTTGGTATTGGTCCACGGTTCCCGTCCGCAAATCGAAGCGCGACTTGCCGCTCGCGGCCTGACCCCGCACTACCATCACGGGATGCGCATCACCGATGCCGCGACCCTGGAGTGCGTGATCGATGCGGTCGGTCAACTGCGCATCGCCATCGAAGCGCGGCTATCCATGGACATGGCGTCGTCGCCGATGCAGGGCTCGCGCCTGCGGGTGGCCGGCGGCAACCTGGTGACCGCGCGGCCGATCGGCGTGCTTGAAGGTGTCGACTATCACCACACCGGTGAAGTGCGTCGGGTTGACCGCAAGGGCATCAATCGCCTGCTGGACGAGCGCTCCATCGTGCTCTTGTCGCCACTGGGCTACTCGCCGACCGGTGAAATTTTCAACCTCGCTTGTGAAGATGTCGCCACGCGCGCGGCCATCGACCTGGGCGCCGACAAACTGCTGCTGTTTGGCGCCGACCTTGGCTTGATCGATGAACACGGCCGGTTGGTACGCGAGCTGCGTCCGCAACAGGTGCCGGCGCACCTGCAACGTCTGGGCAGCAACTACCAGGCCGAGCTGCTGGATGCCGCCGCTGAAGCCTGCCGTGGCGGCGTGGCCCGCAGCCATATCGTCAGCTACGCCGAAGACGGTGCGCTACTGACGGAGCTCTTCACCCGTGACGGCGGCGGCACGCTGGTGGCCCAGGAGCAATTCGAGGTGGTGCGCGAAGCGGCCATCGAAGACGTCGGCGGCTTGCTGGACTTGATCAGCCCGCTGGAAGAGCAGGGAATTCTGGTACGCCGCTCCCGCGAAGTGCTCGAGCGTGAGATCGAGCAGTTCAGCGTGGTCGAGCGTGAGGGCATGATCATCGCCTGTGCGGCGTTGTATCAGATCGCCGATTCCGATGCCGGAGAGTTGGCGTGCCTGGCGGTGAACCCGGAGTACCGGCATGGCGGTCGTGGTGATGAGTTGCTCGAGCGCATTGAAACCCGCGCACGGGCCCAGGGGCTGAAAACCTTGTTCGTCCTCACCACGCGCACGGCTCACTGGTTCCGCGAGCGCGGCTTCGTGCCAAGCAGCGTCGATCGCCTGCCATCGGCGCGGGCGTCGCTGTACAACTATCAGCGTAATTCGAAGATCTTCGAAAAAGCCCTGTAACTCCCAAATCCCTGCGGCCAATTGATCGTTCCCACGCTCTGCGTGGGAATGCAGCCCGGGACGCTCCGCGTCCCAAAAAGCCGAACGCGGAGCGTCCGTGGAGGCATTCCCACGCGGAGCGTGGGAACGATCATCACAGGGGGTGTTGCGTTATTCCTGCACAAACTTCGCGCTGACATACGGCGAATAATCCGGCAGCACCGTTTCAACCTTCCCTTGTTCCTTCAAGAACTTCGCCGTCTCGCCAATCGCCTTCGCCGTACCGCCGGCCAGCAGTGCGCTGGTCTGTTGCGCCTTGGCATCCGGGAACGCTGACCCGGCCAGCAGTTCCGGCACGTCGTCGGCGTTGGCACCGGTCAGTTTGGCGATTTTTTGCACCGGTACCGAATCTGCGGTCCAGCTGTCCTTATGCGCCGCATAGTCGGCAAATGAGTCCAGGGTGATCTTGGCGAATTTGGCCACGACCTCCGGGTGCTTCTCGGCGTAATCCTTGCGCGCTACCCAGACTTCGAAGGTCGGTGCACCCCATTGGCCGACTTGCGCGGCATCGGTCAAGGTCTTGCCGGTCTTGCGAATTTCCCCCAGGGCTGGCGACCAGACGAACGCGCCGTCGATGTCTCCACGCTTCCATGCGGCGGCAATTTCCGCCGGTTGCAGGTTCACCACTTTGACTTTCGACGCGTCCAGGCCCCAGTGCTTCAGCGCGCCCAACAGGCTGTAGTGGGAAGTGGAAACGAACGGCGTGGCGATGGTCTTGCCGATCAGATCTTGCGGTTTATCGATACCACTGCCGTTACGCACCACCAGGGCTTCGGCCGCATTGATTTGCGCGGAAACGAGGAACGCGACAATCGGCAGATTGCGCGAGGCCGCGGCGGCGAGTGGGCTGGAGCCGAGGTTGCCGATCTGCACATCACCGGAGGCAATTGCCGTGACCACTTCCGGGCCACTATTGAAGCGTCGCCAGTCGATTTTCTCGCCAATGGTCTTCTCGTAAAGGCCATCGGCCTGGGGGACTTTGCTCGGATCGATGCCGGTCTGGTAGCCAACCGTGAGGTTCGCCGCATGGGCGGAAAAAGAAACCATCAACGATACACAAACTGTAACAAATGGTCGGGATAGTGCGCGCTTGGTCGTCATGGCATCGGCCTTTTCGATAGGTTTTATGTCGGAATTGCTACTAAACCTAATCGATCTAAAAACAGCCTAATAAATACCATTTAGGAATTAGCTTATGAGCCAGCCGCTCTATCTCGAGACAGGTGAAACGGTGAGCCAAATTCCTAAACGGTATGAGAAAAGAATCCACCCGTTCTTTTCAGGTTTATGACGAACTCATGACCCTGCATGGACCAAAAAACCAGGGATTAGACTATGGTCGTAGACACATAAGGTTACGATTGACTTGTGGGTCACGCTCTGGCGCTAATCGCGCATCTTAGGATCCGGGGCATCGATTCCGGGCCAGGAATACAAGAATTAGAGACGAGAGGAGTTTAACAATGAACAAGTCCACCTTGGCCCTGGCCGTGGCCGTAGGGGTTATGGCGCAGCAGGCAGGCGCCGCGGGTTTCATCGAAGACAGCAAGGCTTCCGTAAGTTCGCGCACCTATTATTTCGACTCGGATAAGCGTGAAGGCGCCGCAACGCCTGCCAACCGACAGCGCGAAGCTGCTGAGGGTCTGAAGTTCGATTACCAGTCGGGCTTTACTCAAGGCGTTGTCGGTTTCGGTATCGACGCCCAGGCGTTGGTCGGGATCCATCTGGACGGTGGCAAGGGCCATCACCCGGATAACAACTCCTTCTCCCCTAGCGATTCCGATGGTTCTGCAGAGAGTTCGTGGAGCCGTTTGGCGGGCAACGTCAAGGCACGCTTCTCCAAGACCGAGGCCCACTACGGTGGTGCTTTGCAGCCCAACATGCCGATCCTGATCGCGAACGACAGTCGCGTACTGCCACAAACCTTTGAAGGTGGCACCATCACCTCGAAGGAAATCGACAACGTGACCTTCAACGTAGGTCAGCTGGAACACGCGACGGGTCGCGCGTCCAGCAACAGCACTGGCCTGGCCGTGGCTGGCGGTACTCAGGACAGCAACCAGTTCCGTTACGCCGGTGCTGACTGGAAGGTCACCAAGGACCTGTTGCTGCAGTACTACTACGCGAACCTGGAAGACTACTACAAGCAGAACTTCCTCGGCCTGGTGCACGTTTACCCGATCGCACCTAACCAATCGTTCAAGACCGACATTCGCTATTTCGACAGCAGCTCCGACGGCAAGAACGGCCAGGCCGGCTACCAGTTCAACAACAACAACGGCTTCGCAAAGACCCCGGGCGAGGTCGATAACAAGACCTGGAGCGCCACGTTCACCTATACCCTGGGTGGCAGTGCATTCCTGCTCGGGCATCAGCGTGTCAACGATGACGGTGGTTTCGTCTTCCTGAACCAGGGCAACGTTGTCGATAGCAACGGTCGCAACCAAGGTGCTGGCGGCGCGAGCTTCTACTCGTTCACCGATGCCACTGTGGGCAGCTTTATCCGTGCCGGTGAAAACACCACGTACGGTCAGTACTCTTATGACTTCGCTTCGCTGGGCGTGCCAGGTTTGAAAGCTTCGGCTGCTTACCTGTATGGCCGGGACATCAAGGCCACCAATGGCGTGGGTGATGACCTGAACGAGCGCGAGACCGACCTGCGTGTGGATTACGTGATTCAAACCGGTCCGCTTAAAGGGTTCGGTACGACGGTGCGTCACGGTATGTATCGTGGTAATACCAGTACGCTTGATGAAGACCAGACCCGTCTGATCTTCAACTACACCTACGCCTTCAAGTAAGCCGTAGCAAAAAGCCTCGTCAATGGACGAGGCTTTTTTTCGCGTCCATTTTTATATTCCATAAACAATGCTTGTGATGATTTTTTATTCTTTTTAGCTTTTTTCTTAAACGCTTAAAGTAAGACCATCCGATACGCACCGTAAGCCTCGGATCGAGTTTTAAATCCCTCGAACACCCAAAATTTCCAGGAATCGGCTTGTCGCCGATACCTCGGGTCTGCGCTGTCGGGGCATATTCCTAAATGCGATTAAAATTTATTTTTCAATTCTTTTTAGGATTATGAAGGAGTATTCTGCGCGACCCAAAAAAACGACCGGTCCAGACGGTCTGGCGCAAATGGCGCTTGCGGATCCAGGGCATTCGACACAGGACCAAGAATTAGAAAACGATAGGAGCGAAACAATGAACAAGTCCACCTTGGCCCTGGCTGTGGCCGTAGGGGTTTTGGCGCAGCAAGCAAGCGCCGCCGGTTTCATCGAAGACAGCAAGGCAACGTTGGGGCTGCGCAACTTCTACATCAACACCGACTACCGTGACGGTACCGGTCCGAACAAAAACGAAGAGTGGGGCCAAGGCTTCGATCTGCGTTTCACCTCCGGTTACACCCAAGGTACCGTTGGTTTTGGTGTTGATGCGATCGGCCTTCTGGGCGTGCGTCTGGATTCGGGTGGCGGTACGAACGGCGCCACTGCGACGTCCTATGGCGGTACTGTGTTCCCAAGCAAATCCAACGGCGAGGCGGTTGATAACTTCTCCAGCCTGGGCCTGACGGCCAAAGCCAAGGTTTCCCAGACAGAATTGAAGCTGGGCACCCTGCAGCCAAAACTGCCGGTTATCGTGACCAACGACGGTCGCCTGCTACCGCAAACTTGGCAGGGTGGCCAAGTCACTTCCGGCGAAATCAAGGACCTGACCCTGGTCGGCGGTCAGATCGAGCACGTCAAAGGTCGTAACTCCAGCAACAATGAGCAACTGTCCATTGGTGGCGCCAACGCGCGCGTGGCCAACAGCAACAAGTTCATCTATGCCGGTGGTGACTACAAACTCACCAAGGACCTGACGGCCCAGTACTACTACGGCAACCTGGAAGAGTTCTACAAGCAGCACTTCCTGGGCCTGGTGCACAACTGGGCAATCGGCCCAGGCGTGCTCAAGTCCGACCTGCGTTACTTCAACAGCTCCGATGATGGTGCCAATGGCGACACGGCGGCTTACTTCAGCAACGGCAACTACAGTGGCGTGCAAAACGGTAAAGGCAAGGTCGACAACAACCTGTACAGCGGCCTGTTCCTCTACACCGTTGCCGGTCACACCTTCGGTGGCGGTTACCAGGTCAGCAACGGCAGCAGCGATTTCCCGTGGCTGAACCAGGGCGACGGTTCGTCGGCCTACATCATCACTGACTCGCAAATCCAGAAGTTCGCCCGTGCCGGCGAGCGCACCTGGCAGGCACGTTACTCGTTTGACTTCGCCAAGGTCGGCGTGCCTGGCCTGACGGCGGGTGTGGTGTACCTGCATGGCGACGACATCGATACCGTCAACGCTGCCGGTCGTGAAGCGGCAAGCGGCGCTTCCGAGTGGGAACGCGACCTGACCGTGGGTTACGTCGTTCAGTCCGGTGCGTTGAAAAACCTCGGCGTGATGTGGAAAAACGCCACCTGGCGCACCGATCTGCCGAACACTCGCTCCCAGGACGAGAACCGCCTGATCGTCAGCTACTCGATCCCGCTGTTGTAATAGCGTGTAGGAGCTGTGTAGGAGCTGTCGAGTGCAACGAGGCTGCGATCTTTTTAAGAGCAAGATCAAAAGATCGCAGCCTCCGGCAGCTCCTACAGAAAACTGCGGGACGATGCAAAAAAAAGCCCCGCCCGGCATCACGCCGGGCGGGGCTTTTGTGTTTTCGAGGCGGGCTCACCCCCGTAAACCCGCCTTGAAAGTCCCCTCTTTTGCAGCAACTCAAGGCCTTCTCGAACCTTGCCGCCGATGTTCCGCGCGATGCGTTCGCGCGTCCAGTGAAGAGATGTTTAATATTCTTTTAAGATCTAAATAAATCGATATTTATTCTTTTTAATGAGTAAGAAATGCAGGCACAGTTGATCTCAACCAGCACTCACCAGGAGCCGCACCATGAGCATCAGACTGGGCGATATCGCCCCGGATTTCGAACAGGATTCCAGCGCCGGTACTATCCGGTTTCACCAGTGGCTGGGCGATAGCTGGGGTGTGCTGTTTTCCCACCCGGCCGACTTCACGCCGGTGTGCACCACCGAACTTGGCTTCACGGCCCGGTTGAAAGATGAATTCGCCAAGCGTGGGGTCAAGGCCATCGCGCTGTCCGTCGACCCAGTGGATTCGCACCACAAGTGGATCGAAGACATCAATGAAACCCAGAATACTGTAGTCAATTTCCCGATTCTCGACGACGCCGACCGCAAGGTCTCGGACCTGTACGACCTGATTCATCCCAACGCCAACGACACCCTGACGGTGCGCTCGCTGTTCGTGATCGACCCGAACAAAAAGGTTCGGTTGACCATCACCTACCCGGCGAGCACCGGCCGCAACTTCCATGAAATCCTGCGGGTGATCGACTCGCTGCAACTCACCGACAACTACAAGGTGGCCACCCCGGCCAACTGGCAGGACGGTGATGAGGTGGTGATCGTGCCGTCGCTCAAGGATGAAGATGAAATCAGGCAGCGCTTTCCCAAGGGTTATCGCGCGGTGAAACCGTACCTGCGCCTGACGCCGCAGCCGAACCGGTAGTCCCTACATTTGTGGTGTGGCGGACGCCGCCTTCGCGAGCAGGCTCGCTCCCACAGTGGTACGCGGTTACCTGTGGGAGCGAGCCTGCTCGCGAAAGCGGTGGATCGGGCACCGCAGAATCCAGATTGAACGAATCCATAAAGCAGGGGATTTCGGGCCGTTTCGACGGCCTTTTTTTTCGATTGGATAAAGATGGTCGTATATCTCCATAAAGAATAACCAAATGAATAAATATGATTTATGGATATATAAATCCCCTGTTAAGGTCACTCCATCAAAGCGAGATCGCAGACCGCGAATCGCCAACACCGTTTAAGGAAGTATCTGAATGCTGGTCGTCTCACTGGGTGGCAGTCCCAGCCAGCGCTCCCGTTCCGGGGTGCTGCTGGATCGCTCCCGACGTTGGTTACAAGAGCGGGGCGTGGAGGTTGTGAGTTATCAGGTACGGGACTTCCCGGCCGAAGACTTGCTGCACGCCCGCTTCGACAGCCCGATGGTCGTCGATCTGCTGCAACAGATTGAAAACGCCGATGGCCTGCTGATCGCCACGCCGGTGTACAAGGCTTCGTTTTCCGGGGCACTGAAAACTGTGCTGGACCTGCTGCCCGAGCGTGCTCTGGCGCACAAAGTGGTTTTGCCAATGGCAACCGGGGGCAGCATCGCTCACATGCTGGCGGTGGACTACGCGCTCAAGCCGGTGTTGTCGGCGTTGAAAGCCCAGGAAATGCTTCACGGGATTTTCGCCGTGGACAGCCAGATCGCTTACGGCGAAGGCAGTGCGCAGGCACAGTTGGCGCCGGAGCTGGAGCAAAGATTGAACGAGTCGCTGGAGTTGTTTTTCAGCGCCATGGCGCGACGGCCCAAGCCGCTCGATCCGCAGCTGTTGAATGATCGTTTGTTGAGTGCTCGCTGGAGCATTTAAGCCCCACCCCAAATTGATGTACTGGCCTTACTCGCCCGCCAACGGGCAAGCAGGTGCAGCCAAAAACCCTACTGCAAAAAGGAGAGCGCCATGCGCCCTGTCATTTTGCGTCGTGGTCTGGTCGCTCTGTTTGCTGCGGCTGTCACCTTCGGCGCCATTACTCAAGCTCAGGCCGAGACACTTCGAATCGGCTATCAGAAATACGGCACCCTGGTGCTGCTCAAAGCCAAAGGCACCCTGGAAAAACGCCTCGCCGCCCAAGGCGTCGACGTGCAATGGACTGAATTCCCCGGTGGCCCGCAACTGCTTGAAGGCCTGAATGTCGGCTCCATCGACTTCGGCGTCACCGGCGAAACCCCGCCAGTGTTTGCCCAGGCAGCCGGCGCTGATCTGCTCTACGTCGCCTACGAACCGCCAGCGCCGCACAGTGAAGCGATCCTGGTACCGAAGGATTCGCCGATCAAATCGGTGAAGGACCTCAAGGGCAAGAAAGTCGTCCTGAATAAAGGCTCCAACGTGCACTACCTGCTGGTCCGCGCCCTGGAAGACGCCGGCCTCAAGTACACCGATATCCAGACCGTGTTCCTGCCGCCGGCCGATGCCCGCGCCGCGTTCGAGCGTGGCAGCGTCGATGCCTGGGTCATCTGGGACCCGTACCAGGCCGCCGCCGAACAGCAGCTGCAAGCGCACACTCTGCGTGATGGCCAGGGCATCGTCGACAACCACCAGTTCTACCTCGCCACCAAGCCCTATGCGCAGAAAAATCCTGAGGTGATCAAGACCCTCGTGGAAGAAGTGCGTGCGGTCGGTGAATGGTCCAAAGCCAATCCGGAAGATGTGACCAAACAGGTTTCGCCACTGCTTGGCCTGCCAGCGGACATCACCCTGACTTCGGTGAAACGCCAGGGCTACGGCGCGCTGTTCCTGACCCCGGAAGTGGTCGCGGCCCAGCAGAAAATCGCCGACAGCTTCTACCAGCTCAAGCTGATTCCCAAGCCGCTGAGTATCAAGGACGTGATCTGGACGCCACCGGCGGCCGTGGCCAAAGCACAGTAATTCGACCCCTAAGGAGACCACTCCAATGAGCCTCAATATCTTCTGGTTCCTGCCTACCCACGGCGACGGCCATTACCTTGGCACCGCCGAAGGCGCTCGCGCCGTCGACCACGGTTACCTGCAACAAGTCGCGCAAGCGGCGGATCGCCTGGGCTTCGGTGGGGTGCTGATTCCCACCGGGCGCTCCTGCGAAGATTCGTGGCTTGTGGCTGCGTCGCTGATTCCGGTGACCCAGCGTTTGAAATTCCTCGTCGCCCTGCGCCCAGGGATCATTTCCCCGACGGTAGCGGCGCGTCAGGCGGCCACCCTGGATCGCTTGTCCGGCGGGCGTGCGCTGTTCAATCTGGTGACGGGTGGCGATCCAGAAGAATTGGCCGGCGATGGTCTGTTCCTGACCCACGAAGAGCGCTATCAGGCCTCGGTGGAATTCACCCGCATCTGGCGTCGGGTGCTGGAAGGCGAAACCGTCGATTACGACGGTCAACACATCAGCGTGAAGGGCGCCAAGCTGCTCTATCCGCCGATCCAGCAACCACGTCCGCCGCTGTACTTCGGCGGCTCGTCGGAAGCGGCCCAGGACCTCGCGGCAGAACAGGTCGAAATGGTCCTGACCTGGGGCGAGCCACCAGCAGCCGTGGCGGAAAAAATCGAGCAGGTTCGAGCCAAAGCCGCGAAGCTCGGTCGCACCGTGCGCTTTGGTATTCGTCTGCATGTGATCGTTCGTGAAACCAACGACGAAGCCTGGCAAGCGGCGGATCGCCTGATCTCGCATCTGGACGACGAAACTATCGCTCGCGCCCAGGCATCTTTGGCGCGCTTCGACTCGGTTGGCCAGCAACGCATGGCAGCGCTACACGGCGGCAATCGCGACAATCTGGAAGTCAGCCCTAACCTGTGGGCCGGTGTCGGTCTGGTGCGTGGTGGTGCCGGTACGGCGCTGGTGGGTGATGGTCCGACCGTGGCCGCTCGCGTGAAGGAATACGCGGACCTGGGCATCGACACCTTCATCTTCTCCGGTTATCCACACCTGGAAGAGTCGTACCGCGTCGCTGAGCTGCTGTTCCCGCACCTGGATATCGAGCGTCCCGAATTGCCGAAAGGCGCCGGTTACGTCAGCCCGTTTGGCGAGATGGTGGCCAACGACATTCTCCCTAAAGCCGCGTCCCAGAGCTGAGGCGCGCCATGAAGAAGATCATTCACAGCCTTGCACCCTGGGCCTTACCGGTCTTGCTGTTGGCGGTGTGGCAGTTGTCGGTGTCGGCGGGCTGGTTGTCGACGCGGATTCTGCCGGCGCCAATCGCCGTGATCGAAGCCGGTGTCAGCCTGGTGCGCAGCGGCGAAATCTGGACGCATCTGGCAATCAGCGGCTGGCGTGCCGCGCTGGGCTTCGCCATCGGCGGCAGCATCGGCCTGACCCTGGGCTTTATCACCGGCCTGTCGAAATGGGGCGAACGCCTGCTCGACAGTTCGGTGCAGATGATCCGCAACGTGCCGCACCTGGCGCTGATTCCACTGGTGATCCTGTGGTTCGGTATCGACGAGTCGGCGAAGATTTTCCTGGTGGCCCTGGGCACCTTGTTCCCGATCTACCTCAACACGTATCACGGCATCCGCAACGTCGATCCGGCGTTGGTGGAGATGTCGCGCAGTTACGGTCTGTCCGGTTTCAGCCTGTTCCGCCAAGTGATTCTGCCGGGAGCGCTGCCTTCAGTCCTGGTCGGTGTGCGCTTTGCCCTGGGCTTCATGTGGCTGACCCTGATCGTCGCGGAAACCATCTCCGCCAGCTCCGGCATCGGTTACCTGGCAATGAATGCCCGGGAGTTCCTGCAGACCGACGTGGTGGTCCTGGCGATTCTGCTGTACGCGGTGCTCGGCAAACTGGCCGACCTCGCGGCCCGTGGACTTGAGCGCGTATGGCTGCGTTGGCATCCGGCTTATCAGGTCGTCAAGGGAGGTGCCGCATGACTGCTCAACAACCTCCACGCCTGCTGCGCGGGATTCCGCTGGCGGTGCGCAAGCTGCAAAAAACCTTTGGTTCGCGGCAGGTGCTGCGTGAGATCGACCTGCACATTCCAGCGGGTCAGTTCGTCGCGGTGGTCGGTCGCAGTGGCTGTGGCAAAAGTACCTTGCTGCGTTTGCTCGCGGGCCTCGACAAGCCCACGGAGGGTGAATTACTCGCCGGCGCCGCGCCGCTGAGCGAGGCGCGGGAAGACACCCGGTTGATGTTCCAGGAGGCGCGTCTGCTGCCGTGGAAAAAGATCATCGACAACGTCGGCCTCGGGCTCAAGGGCAACTGGCGGCCAAAGGCGTTGGAAGCGCTGGAAGCGGTGGGCCTGGCGGATCGCGCCAACGAGTGGCCGGCGGCCTTGTCCGGTGGACAGAAGCAACGGGTGGCGTTGGCTCGCGCATTGATCCACCAACCGCGCTTGCTGTTGCTCGACGAGCCGTTGGGCGCGCTGGATGCCCTGACCCGAATTGAAATGCAGCAGCTGATCGAACGGCTCTGGCAACAGCACGGCTTCACCGTGTTGCTGGTCACCCACGACGTCAGTGAAGCGGTGGCGATTGCCGATCGGGTGATCCTGATCGAAGACGGCGAGGTCGGCCTCGACCTGCACGTGGAACTGCCGCGCCCTCGGGTTCGCGGTTCCCATCGGCTGGCGGCGCTGGAAACCGAAGTCCTCAATCATGTGCTGTCACTGCCCGGCCAGCCGCCGGAGCCGGAACCTGTTTCACCATTGCCTACGCAGTTGCGTTGGGCTCAATAACTCAAGCCTCAATCAACGACAGGAATCAACATCATGACTATCAAGGCCATCAACGTACGCAACCAGTTCAAAGGCTCCATCAAGGAAATCGTCCTGGGTGACGTGCTGTCGGAAATCGATGTGCAGACGGCTTCCGGGATCGTCACGTCGGTGATCACCACGCGTTCGGTGAAAGAGCTGGAGCTGGCGGTGGGTAGTGAAGTGATCGCGTTTGTGAAATCGACCGAGGTGTCGATCGCCAAGTTGTAAGGGCGTGCGCAAACAACAAACCCGAAGGGTGCGAGCCCTTCGGGGTTTTTTTATGCGTGTGAGCCAGTCAGGTCGCGGCGTGGCTTTCGCGAGCAGGCTCGCTCCCACAGGGAAATGCATTCCAATTGTGGGAGCGAGCCTGCTCGCGAAGAGGCCGGTGAAGCCAATGAAGAATCAGACAGTGACAGCGCGCTTGGGCAGGTACGGCGGTAAATAGAGCCCCAGATACGCATCGAACACCCGCATTCCTTCCTCAGCCATACGCGGCGTGATCTGTCCATGCTGCTGCACCGAGCGTGCATAAACCCGGTCACCGAGCTCCATGGCCAGCGCAAACACATCGACATCGTGTGGCAGCTTCGGCAGCTCGAAGTGATGGTCGAACAGTTTGTGCATCAGATCGCCCAGTTCGATGTCGTGCTGGCGGTCGGCCTGGGTGACTTCGGTCAGGCCGTGCTGGGCAAGGATGAGTTGCCGGGCGGCGGCGTCTTCGCTGTAGATCTCAAGCATGCGTTTCTCGACCAGTCGCGACAGGTCACGCCAACCACTCAATGCGTCATGGTCGATGGGCGCCTGCAGACAGGCGCGGAAGGCCGCGTGAACGTCGGCCGTCAGCGCTTCGAGCAGGGACGGGACGCTGGCGAAGAAATGGTAAACGGAGGAGGGCGGGATCTGCGCGCGTTCGGCGACACTGTAGATCGACAGACTGGCCACGCCCTCGGCGGCCAGCAGCGTGCGGGCGGCATCGAGTATCGAATCGATCCGGGCCTGGCTGCGTGCACGGGGTTTGCGGGGGGTGGCGGTGCGCGTCATTGGAGTCTCCTGCGGGGCAGCGGGCATTGTACGCAGATCCATGTAGCGACGATTACCCTGTGGCGAGGGGATTTATCCCCGTCGGGTCGCGAAGCGGCCCCAAAATTTGCAACTGCGGTGTGTCAGGAATATCGCGTACATAGGTTTTGCGACTGCTTCGCAGCCGAACGGGGATAAATCCCCTCGCCACAAAGTCAGTGTTCGGCCATAAAAAAACGCCGCAGGCTTTGCAGCCGACGGCGTTTTTTTACTGCAACCACTTACACGGTATGCAGGTACCAGTTGTACTCAAGGTCGGAGATGGAGTGTTCGAACTCTTCCAGCTCACTCTCTTTACAGGCCACGAAGATATCGATGTATTTCGGATCGATGTACTTGGCCATGACTTCGCTGTCGTCCAGCTCGCGCAACGCATCGCGCAGGTTGTTCGGCAGGCTTTGCTCGTTCTGCTCGTAGCTGTTGCCTTCCACCGGTGCGCCCGGCTCGATCTTGTTGACCAGACCGTGGTGCACGCCTGCCAGGACCGAAGCCATCAGCAGGTACGGGTTGGCGTCGGCGCCGGCCACGCGGTGTTCGATACGCACGGCATCGGCGGCGCCGGTCGGTACGCGAATCGCTACGGTGCGGTTGTCCAGGCCCCAGCACGGCGAGTTCGGCACATAGAACTGCGCGCCGAAACGACGGTAGGAGTTGACGTTCGGACAGAGGAAAGCCATCTGCGCCGGTAGGGTCTCGAGCACACCGCCGATCGCGTGACGCAGCGCGGCGTTCTGCTCGGGATCCTCACTGGCAAAAATATTCTTGCCGTCTTTGTCGAGAATCGAAATGTGCACGTGCAGACCGTTGCCCGCCTGGCCTGGGTAAGGCTTGGCCATGAAGGTGGTGTCCATTTCATGGTCGTAGGCGATGTTCTTGATCAGGCGCTTGAGCAGCACTGCATAGTCGCAGGCCTTGATCGGGTCGGCCACGTGGTGCAGGTTCACTTCGAACTGCGCCGGGGCACTTTCCTTGACGATGGCGTCGGCCGGGATGCCTTGCTCTTTCGCACCTTCCAGAATGTCCTGGAGGCAGTCGACGTATTCGTCGAGGTCGTCGATCAGGTAGACCTGTGTCGAGTGCGGGCGTTTACCGGAAACCGGCGAGCGAGGTGGTTGCGGTCGACCGTTCACGTTCTCCTGGTCGATCAGGTAGAACTCCAGTTCGAACGCGGCGCAGATGGTCAGGCCCATTTCGTCGAACTTGCGCACCACATTGGCTAGCACTTCTCGCGGGTCGGCGAAGAATGGCTGGCCTTCCAGTTCGTGCATGGTCATCAACAGTTGCGCGGTCGGGCGCTTCTGCCATGGCTCGTTGCACAGGGTGTCGGGGATTGGATAGCAGATTCGGTCAGCATCACCGATGTCCAGGCCCAGGCCGGTGCTTTCCACCGTAGAGCCATTGATATCCAGAGCAAATAGAGAGGCCGGCAGGTTGATGCCTTTCTCGTAAACCTTGTGGAGACTGGTGCGTTCGATGCGCTTGCCGCGCACCACACCATTCATATCCGCAATCAGAAGGTCAACGTACAGAACCTCAGGATGTTCCTTAAGGAACGCGTTCGCTTCGTTAAGCTGAACGGCACGCGGGGGTACCGACATGATGCAACACCTTTGTTGTTAAAAATATCAATCATTGATCTTTTCGGATTCCAGTCAACCCGAACGGCATGCCGAAGTCAAGTGAGGCCTTTTTTGCCCTAAAAAAGCGCTCGTGTGGCTTTTTTGAGGCTCTTTGGGGCGTTTTTATAGCCCTTGGCCGTTTGACGCCCGCAGGCTTGAGCCGGCCGTGTTGTATTTTTTACGGGGGTGTTGTGTAAAAAAATGAACAAGGCTAAGCTCGAATCAAACCCATAACAGCAATAATACCGGGGTGTTTCATGTCTCGCCTGCCGATAATCGGCGTCACCGCCTGCTCTTCGCAGATCGGTCTGAATGCTCATCACATCAGTGGCGACATCTGCGTCAGCGCCGTGGCCGCAGCGGCTCCGGGCCTGTCGGTGATCTTCCCGTCCCTGGCGGATCAACCGTCCCTGTCCGATATTCTGGACGGCCTCGACGGCACACCCATTACGGTTACTCCATTCAATATAGAACCGATTCACAATAGCGGCTCGGCCATCGTGCAGGGCACCGCTTGTGATTCTGCACACCTGGCATCCGCAGAAGTACACACAAGCACGATAGCCTGGCGCAAACTTGCATTTCAACGCGACGCCGATGCGTCAACTATCGCCTGACTCCCGAGAGTCAGGAAACTCAAAGCCTAGAGGCATTTATGAGTCACAACCTCGACCAGCTCACCGATTGGTTGAAAGACCACAAGATCACAGAAGTCGAATGCATGATCGCCGACTTGACCGGGATCACCCGGGGCAAGATCTCGCCGACCAACAAATTCATCGCCGAAAAGGGCATGCGCCTGCCCGAGAGCGTTCTGTTGCAGACCGTGACCGGCGACTATGTCGAAGACGACATCTATTACGAACTGCTCGACCCGGCCGACATCGACATGATCTGCCGCCCCGACCAGAACGCGGTGTTCCTGGTGCCGTGGGCCGTCGAGCCGACCGCCCAGGTGATCCACGACACCTACGACAAGCAGGGCAATCCGATCGAGTTGTCACCGCGCAACGTGCTCAAGAAGGTCTTGAAACTCTATTCCGACAGGGGCTGGCAGCCAATCGTGGCGCCGGAAATGGAGTTCTACCTGACCAAGCGCAGTGACGACCCGGATTATCCGTTGCAGCCGCCGATCGGCCGTTCCGGGCGCCCGGAAATCGGTCGCCAGTCGTTCTCCATCGAGGCGGCGAACGAGTTCGATCCGTTGTTCGAGGACGTCTATGACTGGTGCGAACTGCAGGAACTGGACCTCGACACGCTGATCCACGAGGACGGCACGGCGCAGATGGAGATCAACTTCCGTCACGGCGACGCCCTGTCCCTGGCCGACCAGATCCTGGTGTTCAAGCGCACCATGCGCGAAGCCGCCCTCAAGCACAACGTGGCCGCGACCTTCATGGCCAAGCCGATGACCGGCGAGCCTGGCAGCGCCATGCACTTGCACCAGAGCATCATCGAAATAGAGACCGGCAAGAACATCTTCTCCAATGAAGACGGGACCATGAGCCAGCTGTTCCTCAACCACATCGGTGGGCTGCAGAAACTCATCCCGGAACTGCTGCCGCTGTTCGCCCCCAACGTCAACTCGTTCCGCCGCTTCCTGCCGGATACCTCGGCACCGGTGAACGTGGAATGGGGCGAAGAGAACCGCACCGTGGGCCTGCGGGTGCCGGATGCCGGGCCACAAAACCGGCGCGTGGAAAACCGCCTCCCGGGTGCCGATGCCAACCCGTACCTGGCCATTGCCGCGAGCCTGCTGTGCGGCTACATCGGCATGGTCGAAGGCCTGAACCCGAGCGCACCTGTGGTGGGCCGTGGTTATGAGCGCCGTAACCTGCGCCTGCCACTGACCATCGAAGACGCGCTCGAGCGCATGGAAAACAGCGCGACCATCGAGCGCTACCTGGGCAAGACTTTCATCACTGGCTACGTCGCGGTCAAGCGGGCCGAGCATGAAAACTTCAAGCGCGTCATCAGTTCGTGGGAACGGGAATTCCTGCTTTTTGCCGTCTGATGCGCCGGGCGCCGCCGTTGTCGGGTGGCGCTCTCACCTGGATTTTTTAGGAGATTCGTATGACCAGCAACAACCCGCAAACCCGTGAATGGCAAACCCTGAGCAACGATCATCACCTGGCCCCGTTCAGCGACTTCAAGCAGCTTAAAGAGAAAGGCCCGCGGATCATCACCAACGCCAAGGGCGTTTACCTGTGGGACAGCGAAGGCAACAAGATCCTCGACGGCATGGCCGGTCTGTGGTGCGTGGCCATCGGATACGGTCGCGATGAACTGGCCGATGCCGCCAGCAAGCAGATGCGCGAGCTGCCGTACTACAACCTGTTCTTCCAGACCGCCCACCCGCCGGTGCTGGAACTGGCCAAGGCCATCGCCGATGTCGCGCCAGAAGGCATGAACCACGTGTTCTTCACCGGTTCCGGCTCTGAAGGCAACGACACCATGCTGCGAATGGTTCGTCACTATTGGGCGATCAAGGGCCAGCCGAAGAAAAAAGTCATCATCAGCCGCAAGAACGGCTATCACGGTTCCACCGTGGCCGGCGCGAGCCTGGGCGGCATGACCTACATGCACGAACAAGGCGACTTGCCGATTCCGGGCATCGTCCACATCGCGCAGCCGTACTGGTTCGCCGAAGGCGGCGACATGACCCCGGAAGAGTTCGGGATCTGGGCTGCCAATCAGCTGGAAGAGAAAATCCTGGAAGTGGGCGTGGACAACGTCGGTGCCTTTATTGCCGAGCCGATCCAGGGTGCCGGTGGCGTGATCATCCCGCCAGACACCTACTGGCCGCGCATCAAGGAAATCCTCGCCAAGTACGACATCCTGTTCGTGGCCGACGAAGTGATCTGTGGTTTCGGCCGTACCGGCGAGTGGTTCGGTAGTGATTTCTACGACCTCAAGCCCGACATGATGACCATCGCCAAAGGCCTGACCTCCGGCTACATCCCTATGGGTGGCCTGATCGTGCGCGATGAAGTCGTCGAAGTACTCAACGAAGGCGGCGATTTCAACCACGGCTTCACCTACTCCGGGCACCCGGTGGCGGCGGCTGTTGGTCTGGAAAACATCCGTATCCTGCGCGACGAAAAAATTGTCGAGCGCGTGAACAAAGAAACGGCACCATATTTGCAAAAACGTCTGCGGGAACTGAACGATCATCCATTGGTGGGCGAAGTTCGTGGGGTCGGTCTGTTGGGGGCGATCGAACTGGTTCAGGACAAGGCCACTCGCAAGCGCTACGAAGGCAAGGGCGTCGGCATGATCTGCCGGCAGTTCTGCTTCGATAACGGGCTGATCATGCGTGCCGTGGGGGACACCATGATCATCGCGCCACCGCTGGTGATTACGCCTGCGGAAATCGATGAGTTGGTGACCAAGGCACGCAAGTGCCTGGACCTGACCCTGAGTGCGTTGCAGGCCTAAGTGCTAGGCTCTGAGCGAGAGTCATGAAACTTTCGCGCAGAGCCGTCAGAAAGGTTGGCCTTTTCTTGAAAGACCGCCTCGGATCTTGCCAGACTAGCCGCGGTTCCAGTTGTCCGGGTTCGGCCGCTGAACAAAGTGGTTCAAAAAAGAAAAATTTGGAGCATTAAACGCATGAAGGCATTAGGAAAAAAGCTTGCTGGCAAGACACTCCTCGCCATGTCCCTGATGGGCATTATGGCGGGTGCGGTTCAGGCGGACGACAAGGTGTTGCACGTCTATAACTGGTCCGATTACATCGCTCCGGACACCATCAAGAAATTCGAAACCGAGTCGGGCATCAAAGTCGTTTACGACGTCTTCGACAGTAACGAAACCCTGGAAGCCAAGTTGCTGGCAGGCAAGTCCGGTTATGACATCGTCGTACCGTCGAACAACTTCCTGGCCAAGCAGATCAAGGCCGGCGTTTACCAGAAGCTGGACAAATCCAAACTGCCTAACTGGAAAAACCTGAACACTGACCTGCTCAAGGCAGTGTCCGTCAGCGACCCGGGTAACGAACACGCCTTCCCGTACATGTGGGGTTCGATCGGTATCGGCTTCAACGCCGAGAAGGTCAAGGCAGCACTGGGTGCCGACGCACCGACCAACTCCTGGGATTTGCTGTTCAAACCTGAAAACGCCGCCAAGTTGAAGTCGTGCGGTATCAGTTTCCTCGATTCGCCTACCGAGATGATTCCGGTGGCGTTGCACTACCTGGGCTATCCAACTGACAGCCAGGACAAGAAACAACTGGCCGAAGCCGAAGCGCTGTTCCTGAAAATCCGTCCTTCGGTAGGCTACTTCCACTCGTCCAAGTACATCTCGGACCTGGCCAACGGCAACATCTGCGTGGCCGTGGGTTACTCGGGCGACATCTACCAGGCCAAGTCCCGCGCGGCTGAAGCCGGTGACAAGGTGAAAGTCAGCTACAACATTCCCAAAGAAGGTGCCGGCAGCTTCTATGACATGGTCGCCATCCCTAAAGATGCCGAAAACGTCGAGGGCGCCTACAAGTTCATGACCTTCCTGCAGAAGCCGGAAATCATGGCTGAAATCACCAACGCCGTACGCTTCCCGAACGGTAACGCGGCCGCCACGCCATTGGTGGAAAAAGAAATCACTGACGACCCAGGCATCTACCCACCAGCCGACGTGCTGGCCAAGCTGTACGCGATTGCCGACTTGCCGGCCGCGACCCAGCGGATCCTGACTCGCAGCTGGACCAAGATCAAATCCGGTAAATAAGCCGGTGTGATGCAACAACCTGTTGTTGCCACCTGCGCGGCGGCGACAACAGGATTAATTAAATGACAGAAAGTTTTGCGGGAACGGTTTTTCGAGGGTAAGTTGCGCGCCGGTTTGTTGCCAGGCAGCCATGGCTGTCATGTAACGCGGGGCAACTTGAGCCCAACTCATTTTAGAGGACCTCCACTTGCCTATTTTTTCTTTGTTGCGCAATGCCATGCTGGTCGCTGCCGGGTTGACGCTTGCCGTCAACGTTCAGGCTGCCGGCACAGTGCATATTTATAATTGGTCGGATTATATCGGCGAGACCACCCTGGCCGATTTCCAGAAAGAGACCGGCATCAAACCGGTTTATGACGTATTCGATTCCAATGAAACCCTGGAAGGCAAGTTGCTGGCCGGGCGTACCGGTTATGACGTGGTGGTGCCGTCCAACCACTTCCTCGGCAAACAGATCAAGGCTGGTGCTTTCCAGAAACTCGACAAGTCCCAGTTGCCCAATTATTCGAACCTCGACCCGGTGCTGCTCAAGCGCCTGGAGCAGAACGATCCGGGTAACCTGTACGCCGTGCCGTACCTGTGGGGCACCAACGGCATCGGTTATAACCCCGAAAAGATCAAGGCAGCACTGGGCGTCGACAAGATCGACTCCTGGGCTGCGGTCTTCGAGCCGGAGAACATCAAGAAGCTTCAAAGTTGCGGCGTGGCGTTCCTCGATTCCGCCGATGAAATGATGCCCACGGTCCTCAACTACCTGGGCCTGGACCCCAACAGCACCAACCCCGAAGATTACAAAAAGGCTGAAGCCAAGTTGCTGGCGGTGCGGCCTTACGTGACCTATTTCCACTCCTCCAAATACATCGCGGACCTGGCCAACGGCGATATCTGCGTCGCAATCGGTTTCTCCGGCGACATGTTCCAGGCCCGCAACCGTGCGGCCGAAGCCAAGAAAGGCGTGGACATCGTTTACTCGATTCCCAAGGAAGGCGGCGCGCTGTGGTTCGACATGCTGGCGATTCCCAAGGACTCGGCCAACGTCAAGGAAGCCCACGCGTTCATCAACTATTTGCTGAAACCTGAGGTGATCGCTCAAGTCAGTGACTATGTCGGCTACGCCAACCCTAACCCGGCGTCGGACAAACTGATGGAACAGTCCATTCGCACCGACGAAGCGGTTTATCCACCGCAATCGGTACTCGACAAGACCTACGTGTCCATCGAGTTACCGCCGAACATTCAACGTTTGATGACCCGCAGCTGGACCAAGGTCAAGTCGGGCAAATAGCTTCAAGGCTCAAACTATCCAAGGTTGGCTCACCTTGAGCGAACTGCACTCTTTTTTTTTGGGAGTTTCGTAAATGGCAGTTGCCTCCGGCGCCTATAAGAAAGCCCTCGAGGGCGACCAGTCACCTAAACAGGTGCTGGTCAAAATCGACCGGGTCACGAAGAAGTTCGACGAGACGATTGCCGTGGACGACGTGTCCCTGGAAATCAAGAAAGGCGAGATTTTCGCCTTGCTCGGCGGTTCGGGATCGGGCAAATCCACCTTGCTGCGCATGCTCGCCGGCTTCGAACGACCGACCGAGGGGCGGATCTTCCTCGATGGCGTAGACATCACTGACATGCCGCCGTACGAGCGGCCGATCAACATGATGTTCCAGTCCTACGCCCTGTTCCCGCACATGACCGTGGCGCAGAACATCGCCTTCGGCCTCAAGCAGGACAAACTGCCTGCCGCTGAAGTCGATGCCCGCGTGGCCGATATGCTCAAGCTGGTGCAAATGAGCCAGTACGCCAAGCGCAAGCCGCATCAGTTGTCCGGTGGCCAGCGCCAGCGTGTGGCGCTGGCGCGTTCGCTGGCCAAGCGTCCGAAGCTGCTGTTGCTCGACGAGCCGATGGGTGCGCTGGATAAAAAACTGCGTTCGCAAATGCAGCTGGAGCTGGTGGAGATCATCGAGCGCGTCGGCGTAACCTGCGTCATGGTGACCCACGACCAGGAAGAGGCCATGACCATGGCCGAGCGCATTGCGATCATGCACCTGGGCTGGATCGCCCAGATCGGCAGCCCGATCGACATCTACGAAACCCCGACCAGCCGCCTGGTCTGCGAATTCATCGGCAACGTCAACATCTTCGACGGTGAAGTGATCGACGACGCCGAGGGCCACGCGATCATCACCTGCAAGGACCTCGACCGGAAGATCTATGTGGGCCACGGCATCAGCACCTCGGTGCAGGACAAGTCCGTGACCTATGCGATCCGTCCGGAAAAACTGCTCGTGACCCCGACCATGCCGACCTGTGAATACAACTGGTCCAGCGGCAAGGTGCACGACATCGCCTACCTTGGCGGGCACTCGGTGTTCTACGTCGAACTGCCGAGCGGCAAGATCGTCCAGTCGTTCGTCGCCAACGCCGAGCGCCGTGGCCAGCGACCGACCTGGGGTGACCAGGTGTACGTGTATTGGGAAGACGATAGCGGCGTGGTACTTCGCTCATGAACATGCGCAAATTCAAACGCCGCCTCAATCGAATAATTCCCGGTGGCCGTCAGCTGGTCATCGGGGTTCCCTTCATCTGGCTGTTCCTGTTCTTCATGTTGCCGTTCTTCATTGTCCTGAAGATCAGCTTCGCCGAAGCCGACGTGGCCATTCCGCCGTACACCGAAATCTACAGCTACGCCGAACAGAAGCTGCAGGTGCTGCTCAACTTGGGCAACTACGCGATGCTGGCCGGCGACGAGTTGTACATCGCCGCCTACCTCGGTTCGTTGAAGATGGCGCTGATCAGCACCATCCTCTGCCTGCTGATCGGCTACCCGATGGCCTACGCCATTGCCAGTGCCCGCAAAGAGATGCAAACGGTGCTGGTGCTGCTGATCATGATGCCGACCTGGACCGCGATCCTGATCCGCGTGTATGCGTGGATGGGCATCCTCAGCAACAACGGTCTGCTGAACGGCTTCTTGATGAGCATGGGCTGGATCGACGAGCCGCTGCAGATCCTCAACACCAATCTGGCGGTTTATATTGGTGTGGTTTATTCCTACCTGCCGTTCATGATCCTGCCGCTGTACGCCAACCTTGTGAAGCACGACAACAGTCTGCTGGAAGCCGCATCCGACCTCGGTTCGAGCACCTTCAACAGCTTCTGGAAGATCACCATTCCGCTGTCGAAAAACGGCATCATCGCCGGCTGCATGCTGGTGTTCATTCCGGTAGTGGGTGAGTTCGTGATCCCGGAACTGCTCGGAGGTCCGGAGACCCTGATGATCGGTAAAGTGCTCTGGCAAGAGTTCTTCAATAACCGTGACTGGCCGGTGGCATCCGCCCTGGCGGTGGTGATGCTGGCGATCCTGATTGTGCCGATCATTCTGTTCAACCGCAGTCAGGCCAAGGAAATGGAGGGTAAAGAATGAAACGCTTCCGTTTCTCCAGCCTGATGCTGGTACTGGGTCTGTTGTTCATCTATCTGCCGATGCTGATCCTGGTGATCTACTCCTTCAACGCCTCGAAACTGGTGACGGTGTGGGGCGGCTGGTCGATCAAGTGGTACGTCGGCCTGATGGACAACACCCAACTGATGGGCTCGGTGGTGCGCTCGCTGGAAATCGCCTGCTACACGGCGATTGCGGCGGTGGCGCTGGGTACATTGGCTGCGTTCGTCCTGACCCGCATCACCCACTTCAAGGGTCGTACGCTGTTCGGTGGCCTGGTCACTGCGCCGCTGGTGATGCCCGAAGTGATCACCGGTCTGTCGCTGTTGCTGCTGTTCGTGGCCATGGCGCAGATGATCGGCTGGCCACAGGAACGTGGCATCGTCACCATCTGGATCGCCCACACCACGTTCTGTGCGGCGTATGTGGCGGTGGTGGTGTCGGCGCGCTTGCGTGAGCTGGACCTGTCCATCGAAGAGGCAGCCATGGACCTGGGGGCGCGGCCATGGAAGGTGTTCTTCCTGATCACCATCCCGATGATCGCGCCATCCCTGGGCGCCGGCGGCATGATGTCGTTTGCCTTGTCCCTGGATGACCTGGTGTTGGCGAGCTTCGTGTCGGGCCCGGGTTCCACCACCTTGCCGATGGAAGTGTTCTCGGCGGTGCGCCTGGGCGTGAAACCCGAGATCAACGCCGTGGCCAGCCTGATTCTGCTGGCGGTGTCGCTGATGACGTTCCTGGTCTGGTTCTTCAGCCGTCGCGCCGAAGAAGCGCGCAAGCGTGCGATCCAGCAAGCCATCGATGAAAGCGCAGCCGATTCGTGGAAGCAACCGGACGTGCGTCGCGCGCAGCCGGAAGCGGCTTGAGGGTTGCCGACCATGTGTGAGTAACACATAACCTCTGTAGGAGCCGGCTTGCTGGCGATGGTGTGTCAGGCACATTGATTTCGACTGACACACCATCGCCAGCAAGCCGGCTCCTACAGGGTTCTATACCGTCCAAGGGGATTTGCGGATGATCTCGACAAAGTTCATCGGCTTGAACCCTGGCTCCTGATCCCTCAATACATCGGTCTTCACATTGCCGAACGTGGTCTGCGGACGATGGCGCAAGCCGTCGGCAAAGGCGCAGATGATGCACTCCTTGAACCCTTCACCCCGTGGATGCGCATGCACCACCGCTTCACGCTGCACGGTGGAAAACGCAGCGTAGTCCATGCCCAGCACATCCATTTCAACGCCGGCGGTCACCAGCGCCACGGTCGGCCGCAGGTGTTTCGGCACGCCCGGCGTGGTGTGCAGGGCGATCGACAACCAGACCTGCTCGATGTCGTCATCGCTAAACCCGTAAGGCTTGAGAAACGCTGCCGCCGCGTTGGCACCATCGACTTCAAAGCGTTCGTTGTCGCTGCGATAACCTTCCACCAGGCCCAGGTCATGGAACATCGCGCCGACATACAGAAGCTCCGGGTTGTAGGCGAGTTGCTTGCGCTCGCCGCTCAGCGCACCGAACAGAAACACCCGGCGCGAGTGGTGGTAAAGCAGGTCGGATTCGATGTCGCGGATGTATTCGGTGGTGGCTTTGGCCAAGGCGCTGTCGGGGATTTTGATGCCGGCGATGGTGGTGCTCATGGGCTTTTCCTCAAAGTGAACGCCGAGGCGGCGCTGAGGGTTAAAGTCTGTTCGCCGGCCGCAAACGGAACAATCGATCCATGGCTGCGATCCTTGCCAATGAGCATGCATATCGCGCCAACCTCGCTAGTTGCGCTCGAATTGGCTAGGGTTGCTCAAATTGAATGGGCTTTTGTGGCGAGGGGATTTAGCGAAACGTCGCACCGCCCCGTTGGAGTGCGTAGCGCTCCCAAGATTTTTGGGGCCGCTACGCAGCCCAGCGGGGATAAATCCCCTCGCCACAGGTAATCGTGATCGTTAGAGACTTTTCGAACCATGAGCAAAACCGTCGCCATCGTGGTCTTCGCCGGCGTCCAGTCGCTGGATGTCACCGGCCCCATGGATGTGTTTTCCGAAGCCAATCGCTTCCTCGCCCCCGAGGACCACTATCGGCTGGAGGTGATCGGCGTTGAGCGCGGAGCGATGGCGTGTTCCAACGGTTTGGCGCTGAACGCCCATCGGCATTTCAGCGAAGCGCTGGAGTCTTATGACCTGCTGCTGGTGGCCGGCGGACCGCAATTGCCATTCATGACGTTCGGCGCTGCGTTCGATGCGTGGCTGCGCGATGCCTGCGCGCTGGCGCAACGCTTTGGTTCGATCTGCAATGGCGCGTTCATGCTCGCCCGGGCGGGATTGCTGGAAGGGCGCACCGTGACCACTCATTGGGGCGATGCCGCTGCGTTGGCTGATTTGTGTCCGACGACTCAGGTCGAAGCCGATCGGCTTTACGTTCAGGACGGCGAGCTTTTCACCTCGGCGGGGGTAACGGCCGGGATCGATCTGTCGCTGTATCTGCTGGGGCGCGATCACGGGCCGGACGTGGCCTTGAGCGTGGCAAAACGCTTGGTGGTGTTCACCCAGCGCTCGGGCGGGCAGTCACAATTCAGCCCGTTTCTCACGCCTCACGCGCAGCCGACCTCCGCCGTGGCGATGGTTCAGCATTACGTGTTGGCGAATTTGACGGGTGACCTGAGCATCGCCGACCTGGCCAACGCCGCCAATATGAGTGCACGCAACTTTTCCCGAGTGTTTGCCAAGGAAGCGAAAGTCACCCCGGCCGAGTTTGTCGAGCGGGCGCGGGTGGATGCGGCGCGGGTGCTGCTGGAAAGCACCCTCGCGCCGCTCAAGACCGTGGCCTATCAGTGCGGATTCCGCGATGCTCAGCACATGCGCAGCGTGTTCAACCGCAGGCTGGGGGTGACGCCGCAGCAGTTCAGGCAGAACTTTGCGGCGATGGTTTGAGCCAGGTTTTTTGTCGCCTCACAGGGCCCCATCGCGAGCAAGCTCGCTCCCACAGGTGACCGAGTTGTCCAGACAGACACGGTCTAATGTGGGAGCGAGCTTGCTCGCGAAGAGGCCAGTCCAGCCAATACAAATTTACTGGGCGCTACGCGCTGGCATCAGCTTCAACGTACTCCGCGTATTGGCCGTCACCTCTTCATCATTGAGATGGGCCTGGAAGTAAATCCCCTCGATATACGCCTCGGCCTGATCGTCAAAGTGACTGTCGAACGGCACGCCGCTCTGGCCGACAGGGTTGACCGTCAGGCTGTGGGCCGGGTCGGCGAAGTCGATCAGGCGCCGGGTCGACGGGCCGTACGTCACCGGCCACGGTGCCGGCCCGATCTTTGCCGACAGGTTGTTCGGCACTTCATGGGTGCCGGGGGCCGCGAACGGACCGACATTGAAGATCCGGTCTAGCGGCTTTTGCTGCCCCAGCGGATGGCCATGGGTCAGCGTGTGCGCCTTGCCCCATTGCCATTGCGCGAAATCGGCACCCAGCGTGGCCTTGAGGTGGGCGATGCTGGCCTGCCACGCGATCCTGACCGTATCGGCGCGGGTTTCCTTGCCGAGGGTATTGCGGTTGTCCCACCACGGTGAATCCGGCGTCGCCGCCAGACGCGGCAGAGCGGCATCGATCACCCGGGTCGAGAGCAGCGTTTCGAAGAAGTCATTGCCCAGGTCGTCGTGCATCGCCGCGTCAGCCAGGTTGAACAGGAACTGGTTGAACAGCGTGGCGCTGGTGGACTCGAGCGGGTAGTCGCCTTTCCACTGGGCCAGTTGCTCCACCAGTTTGAGCTCCGCAGGGTCGCTGACCACTTCCCGCAGAGTCGGCAGCAGGGGCGCCAACAGACGCGTGCCGTAGGCGGTGGTGGTGCCCAGTTGCAGCTTCTGGCTGCCTTCCAGATCCCACTTGACGTTCTTGTCGCTGAGCTGGCGATTGAGCTGCTGGCCTCGATCGGCGAGGTTGTAATAACCGGGAATCTCCATCCCCGTCGACGACAGTGGCTGGAAGTTGGCCGAGACGATATAGCCCCGTGGTGGATTCTCTTCCTGCGGGTTGGCGCTGAAAGGATAGAAGCCATCCTTGTCGGCATCGCTGGTGCTGCCATCGAGAATAAACCACGGGTGCACCCCGGCTGGGCGCTTGGGCAGTTGCGCCGCGGCCCACCAGCCTATGTCGCCCTTGGCGTTGGCCCAGACGATGTTCAGGCCAGGAGCCTGGACCTTGGCGGCAGCGCTGCGGGCCTTGGCCAGGGTGTCGGCGCGGTTGAGCTGGTAGAAGCCTTCGATAATCGGGTTCTGGCTTTCGAGAAAACCCCACCACATGGCGATCGGGGTTTTGCCGACGCTATTGCCCAGCGCATCGTTGACGATCGGGCCATGGGGTGACTGGCGCAGCGTCAGGGTCACCGGTGCCTGGCCCTTGACCGCGATCTGTTGTTCGCTGCTGACCATGTCCACCCACTTGCCGCGATACCAGACCTGATTCGGATTGTCCGGATTGACCTTTTCGGCAATCAGGTCGAGATCGTCGTTCTGGAACATGGTGATGCTCCAGCCGAAGTCCCGGTTCAGGCCCAGCGAAGCGAACGGCATCAAGGCCTGATAATGACCATACAGCTCGAAGCCTGGAGCAGAGAGCTGGGCTTCGTACCACACCGACGGCGCGGAAAAGCGGATGTGCGGGTCGCCGGCCAGCAGTGGCTTGCCGCTTTTGGTGCGGTTGCCGGCAACCGCCCAGGCATTGCTGCCCTCGAACTGCGGCAGGCCATTGTCGGCCAGGGCCTGTTCGCTCAGGCGGGCAAGGGCGTTGAGGTCTTTCCAGTCGGCGCTGGCGAGGGGTGACGGGGCCGCGCTGGGTTGGGTCGCCAGCACGCCCTTGGGCTGCCAGTCGAGATCGAAGACGCTCAGATAGTTGGCGCCCAATTGATCGCGCACGTAGGTCAGCAGCGGTTCGGTGCGAAACGCCGCGGCAAAACTGTAGGCCATGTACCCGGCGATGCTGATGGTGTCCTGCGCCGTGAACGGTCGCTTGGCAATGCCCAGCACATCGAACTCTACGGGTTTGGCGTGACTGTCCTGGTATTGGTTGATGCCCTCCAGGTAAGCCTGCAGGGCAAGGAAGGCGGGCGATTGCTTGTCCATGTTCGCCAGGTAGGTTTCGGCGCGTTCGCGAATGCGCAGGCTGCGCATCAGCTTGTCGGTGTCGAGCAGTTTCGGCCCGAGCACCTCGGCCAGTTCGCCACGGGCGAGGCGACGCAAAACCTCCATCTGGAACAGCCGATCCTGGGCGTGGACGTAGCCGAGGGCGCGGTACAGGTCGGTTTCGTTGTCGGCACGGATGTGCGGGATGCCGCGCTCGTCATAGCGCACGGTGACCGAACCTTGCAGGTGCTGCAGTTCCACCATGCCCTGGCGTGACGGTTGCTTGCTGTAGACGTACCAGCCGGCCCCTGCGGCGAGCGCGACGATCAGCAAACCGAGCGCGGTCAGGCTACGTTTCATGGTGACTCCTTATTGTTATCGGTGACAGCAATTCCCTGGCGAGACTGTTTATCACGACCAGCCTGTTTGGCCCATCGCCCATAGGAGGGATTCTCGTCTGCTGTCTGCGTTACGTCGTCGGGACGACAGGCCAAGGGCAGTAACACCCCACCGCCAGTGTGTGCGTGGCACTCACTTCGCGGCCTTCGTTCAACGCTTGCAGGATCGGCTCGATAAAGCTGTTGCTGGAATTGCAGGTCAGGCCTTCGCTGTAGGGCCCGAAGTACGCGAGTTTGCCGTTGCGATCCCATATCGCCACGGCGGGGCTGGCGGGGATCTGTTCGGAGCCGGGCAGGGCGCTCAGGGGCTTCAACGTGTTCAGGTTGCCTGGCAACTGACCGTGGCTACCGGGCTTTTGCACGGCATAAAACTCCACGCCTTGGGGCTCATAGCGTTCAACCAGTTCGCCGAGGTGTTGTTGATTGCCGACATTGCACGGGCAGGCCGGGTCCCAGAAATGCACGAGACGGATGGCGCCGGGGCCGGCAAGGCTGTCGGGCAGGCGCAGCGGATCACCGGAGAACATCGCCGTGTGCTCGCTGAATGCCCGCAAATAGCGCCCCTGAAACCAATCGTAGGCGGCCCACAGCACCCCGGCGCACACGAGGGCAAGCAGGCTGGCGAGCAGGGTGGCGCGATAGGGCGAGCGCATGAGGTCACTCCTTGAAGGTCGGCTAGCTTGCCATGCTTGCCGCGACAGATGAATATCGCAGGTCCACAAAGTCCGTTTCGTCCTCTGGAATGCCCATGTCAGTGACCTTCGACCCCGATCATCTGCGTGCCAGCCTGCGGCCGCTGGCGCATGGGCAGCCGTTGTCAGCGGAGGCGCAGGCTTATCAACGGTTTTATGGGCTGGACTTCTCGACGCGCAATGTACGCAGCGCCCTGGGGTGTTTCCAGGTCGATGGTTATGAGGTGGTCAGCCAGGTCTGGTGGCCAGAGCAGGTGAAGGCGACGCTGTTTGTCTTTCACGGTTTTTACGACCACACAGGTCTCTACCGGCATGTGATCGAGTGGGCGCTGGAGCAAGGCTTCGCCGTGATTGCCTGCGACTTGCCGGGTCATGGGCTTTCCAGTGGCGAGCGGGCGAGCATCAAGGACTTCGCCGAGTATCAGGACACCCTGCAAGGGTTGTTTGCCGAGGCGCAATCGCTCGACTTGCCACAACCCTGGCACCTCTGCGGGCAGAGTACCGGTGGCGCAATCGTGATCGATCATGTGCTCAATGCGGGGGCGGGCAGTCCGGCCCAGGGCCAGGTGATTCTGCTGGCGCCGCTGGTGCGGCCACGGGCGTGGGGCTGGTCGCAAATGAGCTATTACCTGCTCAGGCCTTTCGTCAAGGCCATCGCCCGTCGCTTCAGCGAGAACTCCAGCGACCCGGATTTTTTGCCGTTCCTGCAAGCCGACCCGTTGCAGCCGCTACGCCTGCCAACGGCATGGGTGGGGGCGCTGGCGCGCTGGATCAAGCGCGTCGAAGCTGCGCCCGCCAGCACTCGCAGACCACTGATTGTGCAGGGGCAGGCGGACATGACCGTGGATTGGCAGCACAACCTTGAAGTCCTGCGGGGTAAGTTTGATCGGCCTCAGGTATTGATGCTGCCTGAGGCACGGCATCATCTGGCAAATGAAACGCTGGTGTTGCGCGGGGAGTATTTCGGGTTTTTAAGCAAGCGGATCAAGGGGCGGAATGCTCAGTGACCATTCGGGCCCCATCGCGAGCAAGCTCGCTCCCACATTAGACCGCGTCTATCTGAAAAACTCGGTCCACTGTGGGAGCGAGCTTGCTCGCGATAGCGATTTATCAGGCGACCAGAAATTACTGGGTGAGGTTCGACGTGCTTTGCCCCACCGCCAACCCCGCCCGAATCGCCGCCAGCGCCGCCTGGTAATAGGCCTTGCCTTCAGCCGACTCGGCAAACGTGGCGAATTCTTCCAGTTCCTCATCCGACAGGTCGCGATAGACGTACAGCAGCGTGTTGTTCAGGTCGCTGCCGATCTGGTCCATCAAGCGCTGACGCTGCCCGTTCAGCATGCTTTGGGTCTGGCCGGCGCCAAGCAGTCCGGGGATCATCGAACTGAGGCTGTCGGCCGCGACACCGGCAATCGCCAGGCTGACTTCCGCGCCGGCCTCGCGAGCAGGCAGGGCCTGGGCCAAGTGGCCGATGATCAACAGGCGGCTGTCGCTGGCCTGCATCTTGGGCAAGCCCTTGGCGTTTTTCGCCAGTTGATCGCGGCGGGTCGCGAGCAATTCGGCGGCGACGATTTTCTTGCCCAGCGGCGATTGAAAAAACGCCAGCGCCGGTTTTGGATCGGCGAGGGTCTTGCGCAGCTGCGCTTCGGCACGCTGGTCCACGGCCTTGGGGGCGAAACGCTGATTGCTGTTGTCGACCAACGCCTGGAAAACCGCCGGTGGCAGGCTGTTTTGGTAGCGCTGTTGAGCGGCCGAGAGGGCGTCGTTGAAATGCGCGCGTTGTTCTGGCCAGCCGGCGACCTTGTACAGTTGGTCGTGGCCGTCTGCCCAGGCGGGCATAACACAGAGCATCAGCAGGGAGAAAAGCAAACGGCGCATAGGGACTCCTGTCAGCAGGCGACTATTCTCCGTGTGGCATACAGTCTTGTCGAGAATTCGTATCAACCCGCTGCGTGGCTCTGTCGGATTTTCAGGCGCAGGAATACTATGCGCGCCATGCAAATACCTTCTGATCACCCGCTGCTGTTACGAATCGTCGACGACCTGGCCGCCAGCGGTTGGTCGCAGCAGAATATTTTCCTGCCTCTGGGTCTGACCCGGGAACTGGCGGCTGAGTGCCATAAACGTGCCGCCGAGGGTGAATTGGCCCCGGCCGCCGTGGGTCGTGGACCGACATCGGAGATTCGCGAAGGGATCCGTGGCGACCACATTCAATGGATCGAGCCGGGTGATTCGTTGGCCTGCAACATCTATCTAGAGCTGATGGACAGTCTGCGCGAGGCGATGAATCGCGGGTTGTTCCTGGGTCTCGAAGACTTCGAAAGCCATTTCGCGCTGTACCCGCCCGGTGCGTTCTACCTTAAGCACGTCGACCGGTTCCGCGACGACGACCGTCGCATGGTGTCGGCGGTGGTTTACCTCAATGACGCCTGGCTGCCTGAACATGGCGGACAGTTGCGCATGTACCTGGATGAAGGCGTGCAATACGATGTGGTGCCGACCGGTGGATGCCTGGTGGTGTTTCTGTCGGGGGAAGTCCCCCATGAAGTTTTACCCGCGACCCGTGAACGCCTGTCGTTGACCGGCTGGTTCCGGCGCCGAGGCAACGAGCCGTTCTGATCATGCACAAAATACTGGTAAGCCGCTGCCTGCTGGGTCACCGCGTACGTTATGACGGCGGGGCCAGCGGGCCTTTCGATCAGTTGCAGCGGTGGCTTGATGAAGGTCGGGTCGTGCCGTTGTGTCCGGAAGTTGCCGGTGGCCTGCCGACGCCACGGCCGGCGGCGGAAATTCCCGGCGGGCAGGGCGGTGAAGTGCTTGATGGGCAGGCCTTGGTGATCACCACCGAAGGTGAGGATGTTAGCGCCCAGTTTCTGTCGGGGGCTTATCAGGCCCTGGAGCTGGTGCAGCAGCACGACATCCGCATTGCCGTGCTCAAGGCCAACAGCCCGTCGTGCGGCAACCTGCTGACCTATGACGGGACGTTCAGTGGGGTGAAAGTCAGTGGCGAAGGCGTGACGGCGGCGCTGCTCCGGCGCCATGATGTTCAGGTCTTCAGTGAACTGGAACTCGCTGAGGCGGCTCAGGCACTGGCAGCACTCAATTAACGACCCACACAAAACCACTGTGGGAGCGAGCCTGCTCGCGAAAGCGGTGTGTCAAACAACGCTAGTGTCGACTGACACTACGCATTCGCGAGCAGGCTCGCTCCCACAGGTTTAGCTTGCGACTCAGGGTTTCGGTGCCACACCGGCATCCGCCCCAAGCCACTTCTGCTCCAGCGCCTCCAACCGGCCATCCGCCTTGATCCGCTGCAACGCGCTTTCCAGGCTGGCGTGAAATGCCGGGTTTCCCTTCTGGAACGGAATCGCCAGGCTGACGGCCTGGACGGCTTTCGGCTTTTCCTCTGTCAACGATTGCACCAGCAGTATCGAGCGCGGCTCTTCTTTCTGCGCGATCAATTGCGCTTTGGTTTGCAGGTAAGGTTCGCTGAAGTCGAAACGATCCGTGAGCGCCGGGGTCTCTGCAATGTGGTTGATGGCGATGTCGTATTTGCCGCTTTCCACGCCGGTCAGCAGATCACTGGAATCGGTAACGACAAAGTCGGCGCGCACATCCAGTTCGTTGGCCAGCAATTGACCCAACTCGACTTCGAAGCCCGCGAGCCTGCCGTCCTCCTTGAAACTGAAGGGGGGTGTATTAGCCTCGAGGGCAATGCGCAACTCACCGCGATCGTTCACGTCGTCAATCAGTTCGGCATGAGCCAGCGGGCTCAAAAGGGGTAGCAGGCAGATCAGGCCAGGCAGAAAACGCATGGTCACTCCTTTGAAATCATTATCGCGACGCTCTGGATCAGGCTCGCTTTGCTATGGTTGTCGAGTGCCTTCGACAACGATTGACCATGAAGTTGTGATGGTCACGCGAATTTTACGGAAAAACTGGAGAAGAGAATGAAAACCTTTATGTCACGTGCTGCTTTGGCTGGCCTGTTGATGGGTGTTTCGGCACTGGCCAGTGCAGCAACGCCGGCCCCGGAAGGTGCTGAAGTGCACATCGTAACTCCTACAGACGGTGCGACAGTCCCACAGACTGTCGTGGTCAAGTTCGCAGTCGAGAACATCGCGCTGGCGCCAGCGGGCGATGTCACCAAGAACACCGGTCACCACCACCTGCTGATCGATGTCGATGAACTGCCGGCGGCCGGTCAGCCAATCCCGAACGATGCCAACCACCTGCACTTCGGCAAAGCGCAGACCCAGGCTGAAGTAACGCTGACGCCGGGCAAGCATACCTTGCAGCTGGAGTTGGGCGACAGCGGCCACATGCCGTTCGATCCACCCATCGTATCGGAGAAGATTACCGTCAATGTGAAATAAAAAAAGGGAGCCCCTGCGCAGGGGCTCCCTTTTTTAACGCCGCAAGCTGCTGTTAGAACAACACCCGGCTACGGATGGTGCCATTGACGTGTTGCAGCTTCTGTTGCGCCAGGTCCGAGTACTCGGCGTCTACGTCGATCACCACGTAGCCGACTTTCTCGTTGGTCTGCAGGAACTGACCGGAAATGTTGATGCCGTTTTCGGCGAAGACCTTGTTGATCTCGCTCATCACACCCGGGATGTTCTCGTGGATGTGCAGCAGACGGTGCTTGCCAGGGTGAGCCGGCAGGGCCACTTCCGGGAAGTTCACGGACGATACCGAAGTACCGTTGTCGCTGTACTTGACCAGCTTTTCAGCCACTTCCAGACCGATGTTGGCCTGCGCCTCGGCGGTGGAACCACCGATGTGCGGCGTCAGGATCACGTTGTCCAGGCCACGCAGCGGGCTTTCGAACTCTTCGTCGTTGGAGCGTGGCTCCACCGGGAACACGTCAATAGCCGCGCCGATCAGGTGCTTGTCCTTGATCGCATCCGCCAGGGCGTCCAGTTCGACCACGGTGCCGCGCGCGGCGTTGATCAGGATGCCGCCCTTCTTGATGGCGCGGATTTCCTTCTCGCCGATCATCCACTGGGTGGCAGCGGTTTCCGGTACGTGCAGGGTCACGATGTCGGACATGCCCAGCAGTTCGTGCAGGTTGCCGACCTGGGTGGCGTTACCCAGTGGCAGCTTGGTCACAGTGTCATAGAAGTACACCTGCATGCCCAGGCCTTCCGCCAGGACCGACAGTTGAGTACCGATCGAGCCGTAACCGACGATGCCCAGCTTCTTGCCGCGGATCTCGAAGGAGTTGGCTGCGCTCTTGATCCAGCCGCCACGGTGGCAGGAAGCGTTCTTCTCAGGGATACCGCGCAGCAACAGGATCGCTTCGGCCAGCACCAGCTCGGCAACGGAGCGGGTGTTGGAGTACGGCGCGTTGAACACGGCGATACCGCGTTCGCGGGCGGCACTCAGGTCGACCTGGTTGGTGCCGATGCAGAAACACCCTACAGCCACGAGCTTCTTCGCGTGATCGAAGATCTCTTCGGTCAGTTGAGTGCGCGAGCGGATGCCGATGAAGTGAGCATCAGCGATCTTTTCCTTGAGCTGGGCTTCCGGCAGAGAACCTGTGAGGTACTCGATGCTGGTGTAGCCCGCCGCCTTGAGGACGTCGACAGCCGATTGGTGGACGCCTTCGAGAAGAAGGAACTTGATCTTGCTCTTATCGAGAGAAGTCTTGCTCATCTGCGTAAACCTGTATCCCGGAGAAAAATGGCAGGAAGTAGCCAGCAGACGCTGACCCGGACGACAAGAATGCCGTCACCGCAGAACAGCCGTTGGGCACTATGCTGCGGGGTCGGTATGCTAGCATATGCACCCCGCTAAACACTCATTCCTGCGACGTGAAGCGTTCTCAGGATGACCATGAATTGTTCGAGAGTTCTGTCGATGACCAATCCTGCCCTGATTGATGAGCTGAAGACCCTGGTTGAGCCTGGCAAGGTGCTGACCGATGCCGACTCCCTGAATGCTTACGGTAAGGATTGGACCAAGCATTTCGCACCGGCCCCGACCGCCATCGTGTTCCCCAAGACCACCGAGCAGGTCCAGGCCATTGTCCTGTGGGCCAATAAACACAAGGTGGCGCTGGTGCCTTCCGGTGGCCGCACCGGCCTTTCCGCCGCAGCGGTGGCAGCCAATGGCGAAGTGGTCGTGTCCTTCGACTACATGAACCAGATCCTCGACGTGAACCTGACCGACCGCACCGCCGTTTGCCAGCCAGGCGTGGTCACCGAGCATCTGCAGAACGTGGCCGAAGAAAAGGGCCTGTACTACCCGGTGGATTTCGCTTCGGCAGGTTCGAGCCAGATTGGCGGCAATATCGGCACCAATGCCGGCGGGATCAAGGTGATTCGCTACGGCATGACCCGTAACTGGGTCGCCGGCATGAAAGTCGTCACCGGCAAGGGCGACGTGCTGGAATTGAACCGTGACCTGATCAAGAACGCCACCGGCTACGACATGCGTCAACTGTTCATCGGCGCTGAAGGCACCCTCGGTTTCGTGGTCGAAGCGACCATGCGCCTGGATCGCGCGCCGAAAAACCTGACTGCGATGGTCCTCGGCACCGCCGATTTCGACTCGATCATGCCGGTGCTGCATGCCTTCCAGAGCAAGCTCGACCTGACCGCTTTCGAGTTCTTCTCCGACAAAGCCCTGGCCAAGGTCATGGGCCGTGGTGACGTGCCGGCGCCGTTCGAAACCGATTGCCCGTTCTACGCGCTGCTGGAATTCGAAGCGACCACCGAAGAAGTGGCCAACCACGCCCTGGAAACTTTCGAGCACTGTGTCGAGCAGGGCTGGGTCCTGGACGGTGTGATGAGCCAGAGCGAAACCCAGTTGCAGAACCTGTGGAAACTGCGCGAATACATTTCCGAAACCATTTCCCACTGGACGCCGTACAAGAACGACATTTCGGTGACCGTGTCGAAAGTCCCGGCGTTCCTCAAGGAAATCGACGCGATCGTCGGTGAACATTATCCGGACTTCGAAATCGTCTGGTTTGGCCACATCGGCGACGGCAACCTGCACTTGAACATCCTCAAGCCGGATAACCTGAGCAAGGACGAGTTCTTCGCCAAGTGCGCCACCGTCAACAAGTGGGTGTTCGAAACCGTCGAGAAGTACAACGGCTCGATTTCCGCCGAACACGGCGTGGGCATGACCAAGCGTGATTACTTGACCTACAGCCGTTCCCCGGTCGAGATCGAGTACATGAAAGCGGTCAAGGCGGTGTTCGACCCGAATGGCATCATGAACCCGGGCAAGATTTTCGCTGTTTGATTTTCGAACTCAAATGCAACGAAGCAGGAGGCGGTAATGAGCTATCAGCACCAGTATGTCGACGGTACGCGTATTCACTTCCCGCTGGGGAAAGTGGTGTGCATCGGCCGTAACTACGCCGAACACGCCAAGGAACTGGACAACCCGGTACCGACCGAACCGCTGCTGTTCATCAAGCCGGGTAGTTGTGTGGTGCCGCTGGAGGGCGGGTTCAGCATTCCCACCGAGCGTGGCTCGGTGCATTACGAAGCGGAAATCGCGGTACTGATTGGCAAGCCTTTGTCGACCAAACCAGGCGTTGAAGAAGTGCTGGACGCCATCTCCGGCTTCGCCCCGGCCCTGGATCTGACCCTGCGCGACAAGCAGGCCGAGCTGAAATCCAAGGGCCTGCCCTGGGAAATCGCCAAGTCCTTCGACGGCGCGGCGGTGATTGCACCGTTCGTCTCCGGCAGCACCTTCGCCGACCTGACCGACATTGGCATTCGCCTGACCATCAACGGCGAAGTGCGCCAGGATGGCAACAGCAGTGCGATGCTCAACCCGATCGTGCCGATGATCCAGCACATGGCCGGTTGCTTCTCGCTGCAGGCCGGTGACGTGATCCTCACCGGCACGCCCGTGGGCGTGGGCCCGTTGAATGTCGGCGACGAGCTCGTCCTTGAGCTGCCAGGCGCCAGCAGCTTCACCAGCAGCGTTCGCTAGATCGAACCCTGCTGAACCCTGTGGGAGCGAGCCTGCTCGCGAATCGGTCTGTCATTCAACATCGATGTTGAATGTGCCGGCCTATTCGCGAGCAGGCTCGCTCCCACAGTGGTTTTTGTGATGGCTCCCAAAAGGGCCATCCCGCCATTTCCCGTTTTTTTCACATACTGTCTGGATAATTCCACGGCTTTCGGCGTCTGCGCCGGCCCCAATTGTGCTATTACCCCAAGCCTGAATTTCTGGAACGCATGCCCTGATGGCCACTCAACCGCTCTCGTCGCTTAAACCTGTCCGTCGCTCGCGCTTTGCCCTGCGTTGGTATTCCTGGTTGTTGCTGGTGTTCGCCGCCGCCTATGGCCTGGCCTTTGCCATGCATTGGGATGACCGTGGCGTGCTCTGGGTGCTGGAGCGTTTTGAAAGCCCCGCCGAGCGTCAGGGCAGCGTCTGGCTGCCGGACTATCACGCGGTGATCGACGCCAAGCCACTGCCGGGCATGGAAAAGGACGAAGCGTCGGACGTCACCTACGATGCACAGACCAAAACCCTGTTTTCGGTGATGGGCAAAAACCCGTTCCTGGCCGAGTTGTCGCTGCAAGGCGATGTGCTGCGCAAAATGCCCTTGGTAGGCTGGAGCAATCCTGAAGGGGTGACGGCGCTGGGCAACGGTATGCTGGCCATTGTCGATGAGCGTGACCACCAGGTGACCCTGGTCAAGGTCGACGCCGACACTCGCGAACTGAACATCGCTGATTTTCCGAAGTACGACCTCGGCCCTTCGAAAGACCAGAACAAGGCTTTCGAGGCCGTCGTATGGGATGCACGCAATCAGCAATTGCTGCTGGGCGAAGAGCGTCCCCCCGCGTTGTTCACCTGGAAAGGCGATGGCAAGACGCTCACCGGCGACAAGCAAAAGCTTGCCAGTGATGAGCTGGACATCCGCAACCTGTCTGCCCTGGCCATCGATCCGCGGACTGGCCACACTCTGGTGTTGTCCGCCGACTCCCACCTCTTACTGGAGCTGGACGAAAAAGGCGAACAAGTCAGCTTCATGACCTTGCTGGGTGGCTTCAACGGCTTGAAAAAGACCATCCCGCGGGCCGAAGGCGTGACCATGGACGAGGCCGGTACGATTTACGTCGTGAGTGAGCCAAACCTGTTTTACCGTTTCGAAAAACGGTAGGAGCTGCCGCAGGCTGCGATCTTTTGATCTTGTTCTTTAAAGGCAAAGTCAAAAGATCGCAGCCTGCGGCAGCTCTTACATTGTCCTTCACGGCCAATGGCCATTAAGCTTCAATTCAGGCAGGCGTGATATTTCATCCGCCTGTTCTGAATCCGAGCCCGCCTGAATGCGTCGATTAGCCCGCCCCAAACCTCTGCTTTTGTTCCTGTCGGTGATTGCTCTGAGCGTATTGATCGCAATGGGTCAGCACCTGCGCCTGTTCGAGCGCGCGTGGTTCAACCTGTACACGCTCTGGCAGCCGATGAACACCCAGTCCATCGGCCTGGACCAGTATCGGGTGGTGTTGGAGGGGCAGGTCATCGAAGGGCTGGACGACGATGTTTCAGCCTTGACCTACGACCCGGTGCGCAAAAGCCTGTTTACCGTCACCAATCAAAACTCCGAATTGATCGAGTTGTCCCTCGACGGCAAGATCCTGCGCCGAATTGCGCTGGTCGGGTTTGGTGATCCTGAAGCTGTTGAATTCATCAGCGCCGACACCTACGTCATCACGGACGAGCGCCAGCAGCGCCTGATCAAGATTCATCTGGAGCACGACACCTCCTTCCTCGATGCGGCGGACGCCGAGCAGATGACCCTCGGCGTGCACATGAGCGGCAACAAGGGTTTTGAGGGTCTGGCCTATGATTCGGTGGGCAAGCGGCTGTTTGTGGCCAAGGAGCGCGACCCGATGCTGATCTACGAAGTGCACGGGTTTCCGCATTTCAACCCGGAAAAATCCTACGCAGTGCATGTGATCAACAACCCCAAGCGTGACGCCGGGATGTTTGTGCGAGATCTGTCGAGTCTGCAATACGACGAGCGCAGCGGGCACTTGCTGGCGCTGTCTGATGAGTCGAGGCTCATCCTGGAGCTGGATGTGGACGGGCGTCCGCTGAGCACCATGTCACTGAACAAGGGGCGGCAGGGACTGCAAAAGACCGTACCGCAAGCGGAAGGGATTGCGATGGACGACGACGGTACGATGTACCTGGTGAGTGAGCCGAACCTGTTTTACGTCTTCAAAAAACCTGCACAGCTCTAACCAACACCACAAACAAAATGTGGGAGCGGGCTTGCTCGCGAAAGCGGTGGGTCAGTCAACACAGATGTCACTGACACACCGCTTTCGCGAGCAAGCCCGCTCCCACAATGGGGTTTGCGTTTTTTTTACTGGGCGCGCAGGGTTTTCACACCTTCGCTGGTGCCCAGCAACAGCAGATCTGCCGGACGCGCCGCGAACAAGCCGTTGGTGACCACGCCGACGATCGCATTGATCTGCGACTCCAGTTCCACCGGGTTGGTGATCTGCAGGTTGAACACGTCGAGGATGATGTTGCCGTTGTCGGTCAGCACGCCTTCACGGTAGACCGGGTCGCCGCCGAGTTTCACCAGTTGGCGGGCCACGTGGCTGCGGGCCATCGGGATCACTTCCACTGGCAGTGGGAATGCGCCGAGGACGGGCACCAGTTTGCTCGCGTCGGCGATGCAGATGAAGGTCTTGGCCACGGCCGCGACGATTTTCTCACGGGTCAGGGCCGCGCCGCCGCCCTTGATCAGATTCAGGTGCTCGTCGCTTTCGTCGGCGCCGTCGACGTAGAACTCCAGGTCGCTGACGGTATTGAGCTCATAGACCGGGATCCCGTGGCCCTTGAGGCGTGCAGCGGTGGCTTCGGAGCTGGCGACCGCGCCATCGAACGCGCCCTTGTGCTTGGCCAGGGCATCGATGAAGCAGTTGGCGGTGGAGCCGGTGCCGACCCCGACGATGCTCTTGTCGTCGAGTTTCGGGAGGATGAAGTCGACGGCGGCCTGGGCCACTGCCTGTTTGAGTTGATCCTGGGTCATGCGGGCTCCGAGGTGCCGAAGAGAGAACGAAAGGCCGGCATTATAGGCTTCGGGGCGGGGAAGGTCATTGCCCGATTGACGGTTCATGACTGTTCCCTGTAGGAGCGAGCATGCTCGCGAAAAACCCGAGGGCGCCGCTGGGTGTCTGGTTTTACGCGTTATCGTTCACGACCATCGCGAGCATGCTCGCTCCTACAGGGTGGTCGTGCGGCCAAAAGCCGGGTTAGACTCCTTGATCCTGCCCAACCCGCTCAGTGATGCTTTCCGATGCTTGAAGAGTACGTCAAAAAGATCCTCACCTCGCGCGTTTATGACGTTGCCGTAGAAACCCCATTGCAGACTGCCCGTCAGCTCTCCGAGCGGCTGGGCAACGAGATTTTGCTCAAGCGTGAAGACTTGCAGCCCGTGTTCTCGTTCAAGATTCGCGGAGCCTACAACAAGCTGACTCAGCTGAGCGATGAAGAACGCGCTCGCGGCGTGGTCACAGCTTCCGCGGGCAATCATGCGCAAGGCCTGGCCCTGGCCGCCAAGGTGCTGGGTGTGAAAGCCACCATCGTCATGCCCAAGACCACTCCCGAGATCAAGGTCGAAGGCGTGCGTTCGCGCGGTGGCAAAGTGGTGCTGCACGGCGATTCGTTTCCGGAGGCTCTGGCCTACTCGCTGAAACTGGTCGACGAAAAAGGCTACGTCTACATTCACCCCTACGACGATCCCCACACCATTGCCGGGCAGGGCACGGTGGCCATGGAGATCTTGCGCCAGCACCCGGCGCCCCTGGATGCGATCTTCGTTCCGGTCGGCGGCGGCGGCCTGATCGCCGGTATCGCGGCGTACGTGAAGTACCTGCGGCCGGACATCAAGATCATCGGTGTCGAGCCGGATGACTCCAATTGCCTGCAAGCCGCCATGGCAGCGGGTGAGCGCGTGGTGTTGCCGACCGTGGGCATCTTCGCCGACGGCGTCGCGGTGGCCCAGATCGGCCAGTACACCTTTGATATCTGCAAAGACTACGTCGACGAAGTCATCACCGTCAGCACCGACGAAATCTGTGCGGCGATCAAGGACATCTACGACGATACCCGTTCGATCACCGAACCTGCCGGCGCCCTGGGTGTGGCCGGGATCAAGAAGTACGTCGAGTCCCGTGGCGTAACCGGTCAGACCTTCGTGGCCATCGACTCCGGGGCCAACGTCAATTTCGACCGCCTGCGCCATGTCGCCGAGCGCGCCGAACTGGGCGAGGGTCGTGAAGCCATCATCGCCGTGACCATCCCCGAGAAGCCGGGGAGCTTCAAGGCGTTCTGCGAAGCCATCGGCAAGCGCCAGATCACCGAATTCAACTACCGCTATAACACCGGCAGCGAAGCGCACATCTTTGTCGGCGTACAGACTCATCCGGAAACCGACCCTCGTCGCGCGCTGATCGCCAGCCTGACCGAGCAGGGCTTTCCGGTCGTCGACCTGACCGACAACGAACTGGCCAAGTTGCACATCCGTCACATGGTCGGCGGTCGCGCGGCGCATGTGGTCGATGAAGTGATCCTGCGCTTCGAATTCCCGGAGCGTCCGGGTGCGCTGTTCAACTTCCTCAACAAACTTGGCGGGCGCTGGAACATCTCGATGTTTCACTATCGTAACCATGGTGCGGCCGATGGCCGTGTGGTCGCGGGCCTGCAAGTACCCCACGAAGAACGTCACCTGGTGCCTGCGGCACTGGAAGAAATCGGCTACCCGTACTGGGATGAAAGCGACAACCCGGCCTATCAGCTGTTTCTTGGCTGAGCGGCTACGCTGATGGGCAGGCTCTAAGGAAATCGAACCATGGAAACGTTAACGGCCCTGAAAGCGGCGCACATGGTGGCGACGGTGGTGTTGCTACTGGGCGCATTGGCTCTGGGGATCTGGGTCTGGCGGACCCGGCGTAACGGTGATGCGACGGCGGGAAGTCGCACCCTGCAAAGGCCACGTGTGTTTATCTGGCTGTTGATGGGCGTGGCGCTGCTGAGCATGCCGTTTACTGGCTGGGGGATGGTGCATCTGGTGGGTTGGCCGTTGGGGCAGACGTGGCTGCTGGCGTCGAGCGTGTTGTACACCGTGGCGGCGTTGGCGTGGTTCTGGCTGCTGGTGCGGCTGAACAAGGTGCGCAAGACGCCGGGTGGCGTGGGTAAATTTACCTTTGCCTTGGCGTTGTTCAGTTTTGTGTGTTTTGTCGCGATTGCCGGCTTGATGGGCGCCAAACCAGTTTAACCATTTAAACCGAGTCGCCCCATTCGCGAGCAGGCTCGCTCCCACAAGGGAATCTGTGTCGTTCACAAATCCACTGTGGGAGCGAGCCTGCTCGCGAAGGCGATTTCAATCGCGTAACGAAATCACCGGCCAGCCGCGCTTCTCGGCCTCGGCACGCAAGTTAGGATCCGGATCGACCGCCACCGGATTCGCCACCTGCTCCAGCAACGGGAAGTCATTCATCGAGTCACTATAGAAGTAGCTGCCTTCCAGGTTGTAACCGGTCTCTTCCAGCCAGCGATTCAATCTCGTCACCTTGCCCTCACGGAAGCAAGGCACGTCGGTGCTGCGCCCGGTATAACGGCCATCCAGCATTTCGCACTCGGTGGCGATCAGGGTCTCGACGCCCAGGCGCGCGGCAATGGGGCCGGTCACGAAGCGGTTGGTGGCGGTGATGATCACCAGTTTGTCACCGGCATCGCGGTGCTTGGCCAGCAACTCGATTGCCTTGGGCAGCACGATCGGTTCGATGCAGTCGCGCATGTAGTCGCTGTGCCATAGATCCAGCGTGGCCATTTCGGTGCGGCCGAGTACTTCCAGGCAGAAGTTCAGGTAGGCGTCGTTATCCAGCTTGCCGGCCAGGTAGTCCTGATAGAACTCGTCGTTGCGTCTCTTGTAGGCGACGGCGTCGAGGAAGCCGCGCTCACACAGGTAATCGCCCCAGGCATGGTCGCTGTCGCCGCCCAGAAGTGTGTTGTCCAAGTCGAATAAAGCCAGCCGCATTGCAGTTACTCGCTGAAAAGTCTGTAGAAAGGCGTCCAGAATACGGACTTTTCACAAGAGTGCACATAAGGTAGGCCGGCGCGTTGCTGCCTTCACGACCTTTGTGGAACAATGCGACGACATGCGTTTGCGAGGTTGTTGCCGTGATCGACCCCGATGGTTTCCGTCCCAATGTCGGGATCATTCTCACGAATGATGCCGGCCAGGTGCTATGGGCTCGCCGTATCAATCAAGATGCCTGGCAGTTTCCTCAAGGTGGGATCAACCCCCAGGAGACGCCGGAAGACGCCTTGTACCGCGAGCTGAACGAAGAAGTGGGCCTGGAGCGCGAAGATGTTGAAATACTCGCCTGCACGCGGGGCTGGTTGCGCTATCGTTTGCCGCAACGTCTGGTCAGGACGCACAGCCAGCCGCTGTGCATCGGCCAGAAACAGAAATGGTTTCTCCTGCGCCTGATCTCCAATGAGCAGCGGGTGCGGATGGATTTGACCGGTAAACCGGAATTCGATGGCTGGCGCTGGGTCAGCTATTGGTATCCGTTGGGCCAGGTGGTGACATTCAAGCGCGAGGTGTATCGACGCGCCCTCAAAGAGCTTGCCCCGCGCCTTTTAGCGCGCGACTGACGACGGAGTTCGACCCCGAGCCATGCTCAATACGCTGCGCAAGATCGTCCAGGAAGTTAACTCCGCCAAGGATCTCAAGGCGGCGTTGGGGATTATTGTGTTGCGCGTCAAAGAGGCCATGGGCAGCCAGGTCTGCTCGGTCTATCTGCTTGATCCCGAGACCAACCGTTTCGTGCTGATGGCCACCGAGGGCTTGAACAAGCGCTCGATCGGCAAGGTCAGCATGGCGCCCAATGAAGGTCTGGTCGGCCTGGTCGGCACGCGTGAAGAACCCCTGAACCTCGAAAACGCCGCGGATCACCCGCGGTACCGCTACTTCGCCGAAACCGGTGAAGAGCGCTACGCCTCGTTCCTTGGGGCGCCGATCATTCACCACCGCCGCGTCGTCGGCGTGTTGGTCATCCAGCAAAAAGAACGCCGCCAGTTCGATGAGGGTGAAGAAGCCTTCCTGGTGACCATGAGTGCGCAGCTTGCCGGGGTAATTGCCCACGCCGAGGCCACCGGTTCGATCCGTGGCCTGGGCCGGCAGGGCAAGGGTATCCAGGAAGCAAAGTTCGTCGGTGTGCCGGGCTCGCCCGGCGCGGCAGTGGGCACGGCGGTGGTCATGCTGCCACCGGCCGACCTGGACGTGGTTCCCGACAAGACCATTACCGACATCACTGCTGAACTTGGGCTGTTCAAGACCGCCATCGAAGGCGTTCGGGCCGACATGCGCACCTTGTCGGCCAAGCTCGCCACGCAGTTGCGCCCGGAAGAACGGGCGTTGTTCGACGTCTATTTGATGATGCTCGATGACGCGGCGCTGGGCAATGAAGTGACCACCGTGATCAAGACCGGCCAGTGGGCCCAGGGCGCGTTGCGCCAGGTGGTCACCGATCACGTCAACCGTTTTGAACTGATGGACGACGCCTACCTGCGTGAGCGCGCCTCGGACGTCAAGGACCTCGGTCGTCGCCTGCTCGCCTACTTGCAGGAAGAGCGTCAGCAAACCCTGGTCTACCCCGACAACACCATCCTGGTCAGCGAGGAACTGACGCCGGCCATGCTCGGCGAGGTGCCGGAAAACAAGCTGGTGGGCCTGGTATCGGTACTCGGTTCGGGCAACTCCCACGTCGCGATTCTGGCACGGGCCATGGGCATTCCGACAGTGATGGGCCTGGTTGACCTGCCGTATTCCAAGGTCGATGGCATCGGCATGATCGTCGACGGTCATCGTGGCGAGGTCTATACCAACCCCAGCGACGTGCTGCGCAAGCAGTTCGCCGAGATGGTGGAGGAAGAGAAACAACTGGCCCTGGGCCTCGATGCACTGCGTGATCTGCCGTGTGTCACGGTCGATGGCCACCGCATGCCGCTGTGGGTCAACACCGGTCTGTTGGCGGATGTGGCGCGCGCCCAGAAACGCGGCGCCGAAGGTGTCGGCCTGTATCGCACCGAAGTGCCGTTCATGATCAACCAGCGGTTCCCGAGCGAAAAGGAACAACTGGCGATCTATCGCGAGCAACTCGCCGCATTCCACCCGCAACCGGTGACCATGCGTAGCCTGGACATCGGCGGCGACAAGTCGCTGTCGTATTTCCCGATCAAGGAAGACAACCCGTTCCTCGGCTGGCGCGGCATTCGCGTCACCCTCGACCACCCGGAAATTTTCCTGGTGCAGACCCGCGCCATGCTCAAGGCCAGCGAAGGCTTGAACAACCTGCGGATTCTGCTGCCGATGATCTCCGGCACTCACGAACTGGAAGAAGCCCTGCACTTGATTCACCGGGCCTGGGGCGAGGTCCGCGACGAAGGTTGCGACGTCCCTATGCCGCCGGTCGGCGTGATGATCGAGATTCCGGCGGCGGTTTATCAGACCAAAGAACTGGCTCGGCAAGTGGACTTCCTGTCGGTCGGCTCCAACGACCTGACCCAATACCTGCTGGCCGTAGACCGCAACAACCCGCGGGTGGCCGACCTCTACGACTACTTGCACCCGGCAGTACTTCAGGCCCTGCAGAACGTGGTGCGTGACGCCCATGCCGAAGGCAAGCCGGTGAGTATCTGCGGCGAGATGGCCGGTGATCCGGCTGCGGCAGTGCTGCTGATGGCGATGGGCTTCGACAGCCTGTCGATGAACGCCACCAACCTGCCAAAGGTGAAGTGGATGCTGCGCCAGATCAACCTGAGCAAGGCCAAGGAGCTGCTCGCCGAGCTGATGACCATCGACAACCCGCAGGTTATCCACAGCTCGCTGCAATTGGCGCTGAAGAACCTGGGGTTGGCGCGGATGATCAATCCGGCGGCGATCAAGCCTCTCTGAACCTGCAGCGCCCCCTTCGCGAGCAGGCTCGCTCCCACATTAGATTTGTGATCCACGCAAATCCCTTGTGGGAGCGAGCCTGCTCGCGAAAGGGCCAGGTCAGGCAACACATGACTAAAGCCTGATCTCCACTTCCCCAAGATGCCCGCCATACGGCCCGAAACTCCTTTCGACCAAACGCCGCGTCCCATCCGCCTGCACAATCAACGCCGTACTCGCCCGGGTTCCATAACTCTGACTGGCAATAAACACACTCGACAACAACGTCTCGGTAGCCAACCCCACCCCAGTATCCGGCAACTCGGCGAACGGTGCGGTTTGCGGGTCGTTCAGCAAAGCCAGCAGCGCTTGCGGTTGCGGATCATCCAGCACCTCGCTCAGCGCCGCCTTGGCCTTGAGCAGTTTCGGCCACGGCGTATCCAGTCCGGCGTTCGACAGGCCGTAGACCCCCGGTGGCAGCATCACCGCTTCCGATTCCCGGGCATTGAAATGCCACAACTCGTTGGCGTTGCCGATCAGCAAGTTAAAGCCGCCATATTCGGGCGCACGGGCGACAACGTCGTCTAAATAGTCATCAATTGGCATGTCTTTGGTGAGGAACCCTGCCACTAATTCACCGCGAGACCGGCGCCCCGGCGGTCTATGCGGATCGCGGATGTTGGTCAGCGCGGCAAAGCGCCCGTTGGCACCGACACCGAGCCAGGTGCCACCCGCCTCCAGGTCGCGCCCGGCGTGCACCTGCGGTTCTTCGGGCCATTGCGCCAGCGGCAGGCTGGGGCGGGCATAGAATTCGTCGCGGTTGGCCGCCACGATCAGCGGTTGGGCGTGGCCCGGTCGCCAAGCGAAAACAATCAGGCACATAAGGTGATCCTTGTGTGTTTTTTGCCCACTCTACGCAGTCATCGTGCGGGTATCCATCGCCATCCAGTGGAGCCCAAGGCCATGCATCCGTTACCATGCCGCTCCGGTTTTGGGGTTGGGTAGGAAAACAGCATGGAATTTCTGCTCTATCTGGCGCTCGGCGCTTGCGCCGGGGTGCTGGCCGGGCTGTTCGGCGTGGGTGGCGGGATCATTATCGTCCCGGTGCTGGTGTTCAGTTTTACCCTGCAAGGTTTCGATGCATCGATCCTGACCCACCTCGCCGTCGGTACGTCCCTGGCGACGATCATCTTCACTTCGGTCAACGCCGTACGCGAGCATCACCGTCGCGGCGCGGTACGCTGGCCAATCTTCCTGTGGATGACCGTCGGCATCTTGATCGGTGCCGGTTTCGGCGCGCTGACCGCCGAGGCGATTTCCGGGCCGAACCTGCAGAAGATCATCGGTGTGTTCGCCCTGGTGATCGCCGCGCAGCTGGCGCTGGACGTCAAGCCCAAGGCCAGTCGAACCGTGCCGGGCAAAGTCGGACTGACTGTGGCCGGCAGTTTCATTGGCTGGGCCTCGGCGATTTTTGGCATTGGCGGCGGTTCGCTGACCGTGCCGTTTTTGACTTGGCGCAGCGTGCCGATGCAGCAAGCGGTGGCGACATCGTCGGCCTGCGGCCTGCCGATCGCCTTGGCAAGTACATTAAGTTTCATGATTCTGGGCTGGCACGATCCGTTGCTGCCAGCCCATAGTCTCGGTTTCATCTATTTACCGGCGTTGTTGGGCATTGTCCTGACCAGCATGGTCTTCGCCCGCTTCGGCGCGCGGCTGGCACACAATCTGTCGCCGAAGTTGCTGAAAAGACTGTTTGCCGCTTTGCTGTTCTGCGTTGGTCTGAACTTTCTAGTCTGAAGCATCTGCTCTGACGCACGGCACAATCCTGGCTTAATCCTGAGGTGGCAGCGTCGCCCGGGAATTGATTTGAACTCATGAGGAGTCGCAATGCTGCCTTACCCGCAGATCGACCCGGTGGCCCTGGCCATCGGTCCGCTGAAAATCCACTGGTACGGGTTGATGTACCTGATCGGCATCGGCGGCGCCTGGCTGCTGGCGTCGCGCCGATTGAACCGCTTCGACCCGACCTGGACCAAGGAGAAGCTCTCCGACATGGTGTTCTGGATGTCGATGGGGGTGATTGTCGGTGGTCGCCTGGGCTATGTGCTGTTCTACGATCTGAGTGCTTATCTCGCCAACCCGCTGTTGATCTTTGAAGTGTGGAAGGGCGGCATGTCGTTCCACGGTGGGTTCATCGGCGTGATGTTGGCCGCGTTGTGGTTCGGTAAAAAGAACAACAAGTCGTTTTTCCAGCTGATGGACTTCGTCGCGCCGATGGTGCCGATCGGCCTGGGCGCAGGACGTATCGGCAACTTCATCAACGCCGAGTTGTGGGGCAAGGCAACCGATGTGCCGTGGGCGATGGTCTTCCCGACCGATCCTGCGCAACTGGCGCGTCATCCCTCGCAGCTGTATCAGTTCGCGCTAGAAGGCGTGGCGCTGTTCCTGATCCTGTGGCTGTTCTCGCGCAAACCGCGGCCGACCATGGCGGTATCGGGGATGTTCGCGCTGTTCTATGGCATCTTCCGTTTCATCGTCGAATTCGTCCGCGTACCGGATGCACAACTGGGCTATCTGGCCTGGAACTGGCTGACCATGGGTCAAGTGCTCTGCGTGCCGATGATCGTCGGCGGGCTGTTCCTGATCTGGCTGGCGTATCACCGCGCCCCGGCGACTCCAGCGGCGGCCGTATAAATTCGAACCCCGCAGCGATGGCTGCGGGTTCAAGGACACAGGTAACTCATGAAGCAATATCTCGAACTGGTCGCCCACGTCATCAAGAACGGCACCAAACAGGCCAACCGCACTGGCGTGAACACCATCAGCTTTCCGGGCGCGATGCTGCGCTACGACCTGAAGGAAGGTTTCCCGGCGATCACCACGCGCAAGATGGCCTTCAAATCGGCCATCGGTGAAATGTGCGGGTTTCTGCGTGGCGTGAACAATGCCGCCGAATTCCGCGCGTTGGGCTGCAAGGTCTGGGACCAGAACGCCAACGAAAACGCCCAGTGGCTGGCCAACCCGTTTCGCCAGGGTGAAGACGACCTCGGTGAGATCTACGGCGTGCAATGGCGCAAATGGCCGGCGTACAAACAGATCCCGGTCAGCAACCCGGCTGCCATCGAACAGACCCTGACCCAAGGTTATCGCCAGATCGCTGAAGGCGAAGAGGACGGCCAAGCCTATGTGGTGCTGTACAAGGCGATTGACCAGGTTCGCCAGTGCGTCGACACCATCATCAAGGACCCGGGCAGCCGCCGCATCCTGTTCCACGGCTGGAACGTCGCACAGCTCGATGAAATGGCCCTGCCGCCGTGCCACCTGCTGTACCAGTTCCACCCGAATGTCGAGACCAAGGAGATTTCCTTGACCCTCTACATCCGTTCGAATGATCTGGGCCTGGGTACGCCGTTCAACCTCACCGAAGGCGCCGCGCTGCTGAGCCTGATCGGGCGCCTGACCGGCTACACGCCGCGCTGGTTCACCTATTTCATCGGCGACGCCCACGTCTACGAAAATCACCTGGACATGCTCAACGAACAGCTCAAGCGCGAGCCGTTCCCGATGCCGAAACTGGTGATTTCCGACCGCGTACCGGAGTTTGCCAAGACCGGTGTGTATCAGCCGGAGTGGCTGGAACTGATTGAGCCGAGTGATTTCTCGCTGGAAGGCTACGAGCACCATGCGCCGATGACCGCGCCAATGGCGGTCTGAAGGCCAGGTGCAAAACCTGTGGGAGCGAGCTTGCTCGCGATGACGGCGGCACATCCAAAATTGATGTGACTGACATACCGCCATCGCGAGCAAGCTCGCTCCCACATTTGGTTTTGTGGCGATATTAATGGCCGTGGCTACGGCCTACGTGGGAATGCTCCACCTCCGTCGCCACCACCCCGCCACTCACTTCCAACCGCTGCAAAATCCCGCACTGATCGACATCCGGCCCTTCGCCACAGCGTTGGCGCAGGTCGAGCAGTTGTGTCTGCAACGCCAGCAAACCATCGATCCGCGCTTTGACGTGATGAATGTGTTCGTCGATCAACGCATTCACACTTTCGCACTGATCCTGCGGACTGTCGCGAAACGCCAGCAGGCTGCGGATTTCTTCTAGCGTCATGTCGAGGGTGCGGCAGTTGCGGATAAAAGTTAGGCGTTCGGCATGGGCCTGGGTGTAGACCCGGTAGTTGCCGTCGCTGCGGGCCGGTTCCGGCAGCAGATTTTCGCGCTCGTAGTAGCGGATGGTTTCTACGGCGCAATCTGTCAGTTTCGCAAGCTCTCCGATCTTCATGACGGCAATCTCCAAATGGGTGCTTGACCCTATAGTGGCTACAGGGTCTTTACTTGGCAACAGGCACTTTCATGGACGCGACCCGATGAGCGATTCCCAACACACCCACACCCCCAAGGCTGATCACGATCACGATCACGATCACGATCACGATCACGATCACAGCCGCAAGCTGCAACCTGTACAGAAGCATGCGCATGGCAGCCACGGTGATTCCTGTTGTTCCGCCAAAGTGGCGGCACCATCGCTGATCAAGTTGAGCGAAACGCCAACAGCCGGCGCACGGCTGAGCAGTTTCCGCATCGAGGCCATGGATTGCCCGACCGAGCAGACGCTGATCCAGAACAAACTCGGCAAACTGGCGGGTGTGCAGCAGCTGGAATTCAATCTGATCAACCGTGTGCTGGGCGTCACTCATGACTTGCCGAGCACCGCGCCGATCATCGACGCGATCAAGTCCCTCGGCATGCAGGCCGAGCCGCTGGAGCAGGGCGTTGAACCACCACCGCCGGCTCCAGAGAAAAAACCCTGGTGGCCCTTGGCGCTCTCCGGTATTGGCGCGCTGGCCGCCGAAGTAATCCACTTCACCAACGCTGCGCCGAACTGGGTTGTAGCGGTCATCGCGTTGATCTCGATCCTCTGCGGCGGCCTCAGTACCTATAAAAAAGGCTGGATCGCGCTTAAAAACCTAAACCTGAACATCAACGCGCTGATGAGCATTGCAGTGACCGGTGCGATCCTGATCGGGCAGTGGCCGGAAGCGGCGATGGTGATGTTCCTGTTTACCGTGGCAGAGCTGATCGAAGCCAAGTCGCTGGACCGGGCGCGCAACGCAATCAGCGGCCTGATGCAGATGGCACCCGAGCAGGCCACGGTGTTGCAGGCCGATGGCAGTTGGATGGCGCAAAACGTTAAATCCATCGAACTCGGCGCGCGGGTACGGGTACGCCCCGGTGAGCGAGTTGGTCTGGACGGTGAAGTGGTGTCGGGCAGTTCGACCATCGATCAAGCACCAATCACCGGTGAAAGCCTGCCAGTGGAGAAAGCCGTTGGCGACAAGGTGTTCGCGGGCACCATCAATCAGGCCGGTTCCCTGGAATATGTGGTAACCGCTGAAGCGAACCATTCGACTCTGGCGCGGATCATTCACGCCGTCGAACAGGCTCAAGGTGCGCGGGCACCGACCCAGCGATTCGTTGACCAGTTTTCGAAAATCTATACGCCGGCCGTGTTCATCTTCGCCCTCGCGGTGGCGGTGATTCCCCCGCTGTTCATGGGCGCGTTGTGGTTCGACTGGATCTATCGCGCGCTGGTATTGCTGGTGGTCGCGTGCCCCTGTGCACTGGTGATTTCCACCCCGGTGACCATCGTCAGCGGCCTCGCGGCGGCGGCGCGCAAAGGCATTCTGGTGAAGGGCGGCGTTTATCTGGAAGGTGGTTACAAACTCGACTATCTGGCGCTGGACAAGACCGGCACGATTACCCACGGCAAGCCGGTGCAGACTGACTATCTGTCGCTTGATCCCACGGCCGATGCCTCCGCCCCGGCGCTTGCGGCAGCACTGGCCGGTCGTTCGGATCACCCGGTGTCGCTGGCCATCGCCAATGCGGCTGTGGATAAACAACCCGCGCCGTTGATTGTGGATAACTTCGAGGCACTGGCCGGGCGCGGGGTGCGCGGTGACATCAACGGTCAGACCTATCACTTGGGCAACCATCGGCTGGTGGAAGAGCTGAGCCTGTGCTCGCCTGAGTTGGAAGAAAAGCTGTTCGCACTGGAAAAACAGGGTAAATCCGTAGTGCTGCTACTCGACGCATCCGGCCCATTGGCGCTGTTCGCCGTGGCCGACACGGTGAAAGACTCAAGTCGCGAAGCGATCCGGCAGCTACATGACTTGGGCATCAAGACCCTGATGCTGACCGGCGACAACGTCCACACCGCCCAGGCGATTGCCGCGCAGGTTGGCATCGATCAGGCACAAGGGGATCTGCTGCCCACCGACAAACTGCAAGCCATCGAAGCACTTTATGCACAGGGCCATAACGTCGGCATGGTCGGTGACGGCATCAACGATGCGCCAGCGCTGGCCCGTGCAGAGATTGGTTTCGCCATGGCAGCCGCCGGCACCGATACCGCCATTGAGACCGCCGATGTCGCCCTGATGGACGACGATCTGCGCAAAATCCCGGCGTTCATTCGCCTGTCGCGTCAAACCTCGAGCATCCTCAAGCAGAACATCGCCCTGGCATTAGTCATCAAGGCGATCTTTCTTGGGGTAACCTTCGCCGGGCTCGCTACCATGTGGATGGCGGTGTTCGCTGACATGGGCGTGAGCCTGTTGGTGGTGTTCAATGGATTGCGCCTGTTGCGCAAATAGATGATGAGGGACGGTTGTGCTGAGTGCCGAGCTGAAGGCGTTTTATATGGTTGCCCGCCTGGGCAGCATCACCCTGGCAGCGAAAAAGCTCGGCTTGAGCCAACCCACGGTGACCACCCAGATTCGCAACCTGGAAAGCCAGTATTCGGTTGAATTGTTCTACCGTGGCGGCCGCCGTCTCAGCGTCAGCGATGAAGGTGCGCGGCTGTTGCCGATGGTCAAGGCGCTGCTGCAGCAGGAAGCCGACATCGAGTTTTTCCTGCGCAACAGCGGGCAGGTCCAGGGCACGTTGCGGATCGCCGCGACGGCGCCGTATTACATTCTCGATCTGGTAAAGACTTTTCGCGAGCGCTTGCCGCAGGTGGAGGTCTCCGTGGAAATCGGCAACTCCCAGCAAGTTCTGGAGGCACTTGAAGAATATCGGGTCGATGTCGCGGCATCCTCGCAGTTGCTGGAGGATGCGCGGCTGATTCGGCGGGTGCTCGGCAGCGATCCGCTAGTGCTGGCGGTGCATCGCAATCATCCGCTGGCCGTTCACGATCACGTGCCACTGGGCGCGTTGGCCGGGCATACCTTATTGATGCGCGAACCGGGTTCGACCACTCGGCGGTTGACTGAAGAATTGCTGGCTAGCGCCGGTGTGAGTTTCGGGCCTTTGTTGGAAATTGGCAGCCGTGAGTCGATCCGTGAGGCGGTACTGCGCAACATCGGCATCAGCATCATTGCCCGACAGGAAGTGCCGCATGATCCGCAATTGCGGGTGCTGACCATCGAGAATGCGCCGCAGATTCCTGAGTACCTGTACTGCCTCAAAGAGCGAAAAAACGCACGATTGCCGGCGGCGTTTCTGGGCTTGGCGCAGGAAATGTCCCCCGCGTAATGATCGTTCCCACGCTCTGCGTGGGAATGCAGCCCGGGACGCTCTGCGTCCCAAGAGCCGAACGCGGAGCGTCCGTTGAGGCATTCCTTTGCTGCGCGTGGGAACGATCGGCGGTGAACCCAAATCCTTGAATACCACTATCGGCGGTTTTTGCCTTACTGCCACATGACGGACGCATTACAACTCTAGGATGGCCCCATCTGCTAGATGAGGCCGTCCATGAACAACTCGATCGCAACTGCCCTGACCAACCCCGGCGCACCGATGAAGGTGCGCGGCGTACAGAAGCGCTTTGGCGCGTTTACCGCGCTGGACAACGTTTCCCTCGACGTGGCGGCCGGGGAACTGGTGTGCCTGTTGGGCCCGTCGGGTTGCGGCAAAACCACCTTGCTGCGTTGCATCGCCGGGCTGGAGAACCAGGACAGCGGCGAGCTGTATCTGGGCGACCGCGACGTTTCCCACCTGGCGCCCCAGGCTCGAGACTACGGCATTCTGTTTCAGTCCTACGCGCTGTTTCCCAATCTCACCGTCGAAGCGAACATTGCCTACGGCCTGGCCGGCAGTGGTCGCGATGAAGTGCGCAAGCGTGTCGGTCAGATGCTGGAACTGGTCGGCCTGACCGGCAGCGAGAAAAAGTACCCGGGCCAGTTGTCCGGCGGCCAGCAACAACGCGTGGCCCTGGCTCGCGCTCTGGCTCCGGCACCTTCGCTGTTGCTGCTCGACGAACCGATGTCGGCCCTCGATGCCCGGGTGCGCGAGCATCTGTGCACCGAGCTGCGCCAGCTGCAACGCAACCTCGGCATCACCACCCTGATGGTCACCCACAATCAGGACGAGGCCATGCTGATGGCCGACCGCATTGCCGTGATGAACAACGGCAGGGTCGAGCAGTACGCCACGCCGCAGGAAATCTACAATCGTCCGGCCACGCCGTTCGTGGCGGAGTTCGTCGGCCAGGGCAACTGGTTGCCGTTCAGCCGCAACAGCGACAGCCATGCCCAGGTCGGCGGGATGAACCTGCGTCTGGCCGATGGCAGCGCGAAAACCGCCTCAGGTCGTTTGTTCTGCCGCCCGGAAGCGATCAACGTCAATCCGCCGGTACATGAAGAAAACCTGTTCCCGGCCAAGGTTCGCGAAATCACCTTCCTCGGCAACCGCTGCCGGATGAGCTTCGAGCTCGACCAGTTGCCTGGCCACGCACTGCTGGCCGAACTGGCACCCGAAGCCCTGCCGCGTCTTGGCGCGCAGCAGATCATGGTTGCCTTGCCGCCACGCAGCCTGCAGGTGTTTGCCTGATGAGTGCGAACATCGCGCTGCCGCTGCCGCACAAGCAGGTGCGGCAGATTTCCCGTGCCGAACTCGGTGACCGGCTGTTCGTGGTAGGCGGCAAAGTCCTCCTGCTGGTGCTGCTTGGCGTAGCGGTATTGATGCCCTTGCTGGCAATCTTCTGGCGAGGCTTCAGTTCCGAGGCCGGGCAGGGCGGAGGCTGGCTGGCCGCTCAAGAATTGATCAGCAGTGCCAATTTCCACTGGTTGCTGGGCAACAGTCTGAAAGTGTCCCTCAGCGTGGCGGCTATTGTCGTGCCACTGGCCTACCTGTTTGCCTACGCCCTGCAACGCACCCTGATTCCCGGCAAGGGCATCTGGCGGGGGATTTCATTGTTGCCGCTGATGGCGCCTTCGATGCTGCCGGGGATTGCCCTGGTTTATCTGTTCGGCAACCAGGGCCTGTTGCGCGGCTTGCTCTCGGACAATATCTACGGCTTCTGGGGCATCGTTCTGGGTGAGGTCATCTACACCTTCCCACACGCCTTGATGATTTTGCTGTCAGCGCTGTCCTTGGCGGATGCGCGCCTGTTCGATGCCGCCTCCAGCATGGGCGCCAGTCCCGCAAAAGCCTTTCGCAGCATCACCTGGCCGGCGACCCGTCAGGCGGTGTTCGCCGCGTTCTGCCTGGTGTTCACCCTGACCATCACTGACTTCGGCGTACCCGTAGTGGTCGGTGGCGACTATCAAGTGCTGGCGCTGGAAGCCTATAAGGCGGTGGTCGGCCAGCAACAGTTCGGTCGCGGCGCATTGATCGGTATGGTCCTGTTGCTGCCGGCGCTGTTCAGCTTCGGGGTCGATGCCTGGTTGCGTCGGCGCCACGGCGACGCCATGAGCGGTCGTGCGCAAGTATTCAAGCCTGCGCCGTCGACCCTGCGCGACGGCTGCTACCTGGCCGTGGTCCTGCTGATCTGCGCCGCATTGCTGCTGGTGTTCGGCATGGCGGTGTTCTCGTCGCTGGTGAAGTTCTGGCCGTACAACCTGTCGCTGTCGCTCAACCACTACCAGTTCAACGACACCGCGGGTGGCGGCTGGCTGGCCTACGGCAACAGCGTGAAGATGGCGTTGTGCACGGCGCTGATCGGCAGCCTGCTGATCTTCACCGGCGCCTACCTGATGGAAAAAACCAAGGGGCAACGCGGCCTGAACCTGACCCTGCGCATGCTCAGTTTCGTACCGATGGCGGTGCCGGGTCTGGTGCTGGGCCTGGGTTACGTCTTCTTCTTCAACCTCACCGGCAACCCGCTGCACGTGCTCTACGGGACCATGATCCTGCTGGTGGTCTGCACCATTGCGCATTATTTGACCACCGCGCAAATGACCGCCACCACCGCGCTGCGCCAACTCGATGCCGAGTTCGAAGCCGCCGCACTGTCACTCAAGGCGCCGCTGTATCGGCATTACCTGCGGGTCACCGTGCCGATTTGCCTGCCGGCGTTGCTGGACATCGTGCGCTACCTGTTCGTCTCGGCCATGACCACCGTCTCGGCGGCGATCTTCCTCTACAGCCCCGACACCATCCTCGCGGCGGTGGCGGTGCTGAACATGGACGACGCCGGCAACGTCGGCGGTGCGGCGGCGATGTCGACCCTGATTCTCTTCACCTCGGCGGGCGTGTCCCTGCTGCTGGCCTGGGCCTCGCGTGGTTTGCTGCGCCGCTCGCAAGCCTGGCGGCAGACCGCGCCTGGTCACTGATACACACCCTCAACTCAACTACAGGAAAAGATCATGTTCAAGCCTATGGCCCTGGCCGCTGCTGTCCTCACCGCTTTCAGCCTGAACGCCTTTGCGGCGAAAACCGAGTTGACGGTGTACACCGCCCTCGAAGCCGAACAGCTTAAGACCTACAAGCAAGCGTTCGAAAAGGCCAACCCGGACGTCGAGATCAAATGGGTGCGTGACTCCACCGGGATCATCACCGCCAAATTGCTCGCCGAAAAAGACCGCCCGCAGGCTGACGCCGTGTGGGGCTTGGCCGCTTCAAGCCTGGCAATCCTCGACCAGCAAGGCATGTTGCAAAGCTACGCGCCGAAAGACCTCGGCAAGATCGGCGGCAACTACCGCGACGCCGCCAACCCGCCAGCCTGGGTCGGCATGGACGTGTGGGCTGCGACCATTTGCTTCAACACCGTCGAAGCCGAAAAGCAGGGCCTGACCAAGCCCGTGAGCTGGCAAGACCTGACCAAGCCCGAGTACAAAGGCAAGATCGTCATGCCCAACCCGGCGTCGTCCGGCACCGGTTTCCTCGACGTCAGCGCCTGGCTGCAAACCTTCGGCGAGAAGCAGGGCTGGGCGTACATGGACGGCCTGCACCAGAACATCGGCCAGTACGTTCACTCCGGTTCCAAACCATGCAAACTGGCGGCGGCCGGTGAGTTCCCGATCGGCATTTCCTTTGAATACCCGGCTGTCCAGCTCAAGCGCCAGGGTGCGCCGCTGGACATCATCCTGCCGAAGGAAGGCCTGGGCTGGGAGATCGAAGCCACGGCGGTGATCAAGGGCACTGCCCACGAGGAAGCCGCGAAGAAACTGGCGGACTTCTCGGCCAGCCCCGAGGCGATGGAGCTCTACAAAGAAAACTTCGCCGTCCTCGCGCAGCCGGGCATTGCCAAGCCGCAGACTGAATTGCCAGCCGACTACGAGCAGCGGTTGATTAAGAACGACTTCGCCTGGGCGTCGAAAAACCGCGACGAGATCCTGACCGAATGGCGCAAGCGCTATGACGGCAAGTCAGAGAAAGTGGCGGCCAAGTAAATCTTCGTAGACTGATAAGGCCTCATCGCGAGCAAGCTCGCTCCCACAGGTTTTGTGAACGCCACGGACCCTGTGGGAGCGAGCTTGCTCGCGATGGCGGTCTCGCATTCAGAGCACCTCTAGATGACACAACACAACGACATGCTGATCGTCGGCGCCGGCATCCTGGGTTTGTCCCACGCTTATGCCGCCGCCAAACGCGGTCTCAAGGTCACGGTTTTCGAACGCAGTGCAACGCCCCTCGGCGCGTCGGTACGTAACTTCGGCCAGGCGCTGGTCACCGGCCAACCACCGGGACGGATGCTGGAACTGGCCCGGGCCAGTCGCGAAATCTGGGGCGACTGGGCGCAACTGGCTGGCTTGCAACTCAAACGCAATGGCTCGTACCTGTTCGCCCGCACCGAAGCAGAAGAACAGTTGCTGGAATCCTTCTGCGCCGGTCGCGCCGTGGAACACGGCTACCGCGTCGACCTGCTGCGTGGCGCCCAGTTGAGTGATTTGTACAGCGGCCAATTCCGCCATCACCGTGCGGCGTTGCACGGCATGGACGATCAGCAACTGTATTCACGCGAAGCGATTCCGGCGCTGATCGACTTCCTGCGGCGCGACCTGGGCGTCGAGTTTCACTTCTCCACCCTGGTGCGCGACATCGAACCGGGCCGCCTGCACAGCACCGCCGGCTGTTTCAGCGCCGAGCAGATTATCCTCTGCTCCGGTCACGATTATCAGACGTTGCTGGCCGAGCAGATCGCCGAACTCGACCCGCAGATCTGTCGCCTGCAAATGCTTCGCGCCCGACCGCAGATCGACCTCAACCTGCAACACGCATTGCTTACCGGCTTGAGCTGCGTGCATTACGGCGCCTTCGCCGATTTGCCCGAAGCCGCAGCGGTGCAGGCCGAGATTCTGCGACACGCGCCGCACCTGCATGAAAACGGCATTCACTTGCTGATCAGCCCGACGCCCTATGGTGAATTGATCATTGGCGACTCTCACCATTACGGCAGTGATCCGTCGCCTTTCAACGGCGAGCAGGTGGACGACTGGATGATCGAGTTGGCCGAGCAAACGCTGGGCTGTAAAGTTCAAGTGGTCGAACGCTGGCAGGGCGTCTATGGTTCACGGGGGCCTGGACCGTTTTCGTTCCTGCGCCCGGCAAAAGGCCTGAGCGTGGCATTGATGCACACCGGCGTCGGCATGAGCGTCGGGCCGGCAATGGCCGAACGTAACGTCGCCACTGTATTGGGGGAAACCTGATGGAGCGTAACGAGCAAATGATCGCCGAGGTGTTCGGGTTGTACGAACGTTTTGGCGCCAGCGACTACATCGGTGAGCCGGTGTCGCAGATCGAGCACATGTCCCAGGCCGCGGAGCTGGCCATGACCGAAGGCTTCGACGATGAAGTGGTGCTGGCGGCGTTCTTTCATGACATCGGGCATATCTGCGCTGAAAGTGCGCAGAACATGGGCGGCTTCGGCGTGGTCAGTCATGAGCGTCTGGGCGCGGACTATTTGCGCCGTGCGGGATTCAGCGAGCGCATGGCGAGGTTGGTGGAGTACCACGTGCAAGCCAAGCGTTATCTGACGCTTAAAGAGCCTGGGTACTATGAACGCTTGAGCGAAGCCAGTCGCCGCACCCTGGAATATCAGGGTGGGGTGATGACGGTTGAAGAGGCTGAGGCGTTTGAACAGGACCCGTTGTGTGCCGTGAGTTTGCGGATGCGCCAGTGGGATGAACTGGCGAAGGAGATGTTTGTGCCGGTGATTGACTTGGCGGTGTTGAAGGAAAAAGCAGCGCGCTTGCTGGCTGCGTAAACCTTTGGAACTGAGTCGCTGCCATCGCGAGCAAGCTCGCTCCCACATTGGATCTGCGATCGACGCCGTACCACTGTGGGAGCGAGCTTGCTCGCGATGGGGTCAGTCCAGACTACACAAACACTCCAGCCTTTAAAGCTGCTGCGCCAACACCTCAACCTGCTCCTGCCGCTCCGCCTGATTCAACTTCGGATGCGCATTGAGCGACGACCACTGCGGATGCGCCCGCGCCTTGTTCAAGGCTTCGGGCAGTTTGCTCTCGCGCCAGCTCTTGTCCTGGGGTGTGGCCACCTGAATGCTATCCATTGCCGCGTGCCCGCGGGCATTCAGCGCTTGGAGCAGTTGGCGTTGACGCAGTGCCAACAGTCGCAGAACGTTGTCATCGACCGTCAGCTCACGCTGGCCCTTAAGCTTGCCCAGCAAGCGGCTGCCATAACTGCGGGCGGTTTGCAGGGCGCCGCCGGCGATGGCCCCGGCCAGTGCGGCCGCACCCAGGGTAATGCCGCCGACCAGCAGATCGACTCCGGCCCCGGCGGCGGCACCCGCGGCGATACCTCCTCCGACCCGCACGCCCAGTTGCTTGAGGGTCTCCGGATTGAACAAATCATCGCCCCAACGACCGTCGAGCAGCGGCAAATCACTGGCGGCGGCGTCCTGTGGGCGGAAGGCGTAAAGCCTGAGCAGGGACTCGACGCAGCGCTGCTCTCGCTGTCGCACGGCTTTGCGCAGTTCGCTGATCGCTTGCTGCTCCTGTTCAGCATCGCTGACCACACTGCGTCGGCAGGCTGCGCAATCGATCAATAGCTCGGCGATCAACCGCGCCGCGCTTTGCTCGCGGGCCAGGCGTTGGGCCTGCTGGTCGGCGATCAGGCGTTGCAGTTGCGGCCGGGCTGTTTCCAGCAGCAGGGCGAGGCTTTCATAGAGCCTACGTTCGCCGTCCTCCGGTGGCGCGACGCTGTCGAATCGCACCAGCGCATGCAAACCCAGGCGCGCCAGTGCTTCACGCCACGCCGGCTCACGGTGGTTGGTGCTGCTGACAAAATTCAGCACCGGCAGCAGCGGTTTGCCACAACTGGCCAGCACTTCCAGCTCATCGCGATACTTGGCAAGGACCGGCTCCCGGGCGTCGATCACATAGAGCCCGGCGTCCGACGCCAGCAACTGGCGCAGGACCTTGGCTTCCTGTTCGAAGCGCTGCCGTGCTTCGCTGCCCTCTAGAAAGCGTGCCAGTCGTGCCGGGCCGTCCAGTCGCTCGCCGGGGCGCTCCAGGCGTTCGAGGTAGTCGAGCAGGGCGATGGCGTCTTCCAGTCCAGGCGTGTCGTAGAGATCAAGCAACGGCTCGCCGTCCACCGACAACCGCGCGCCTTCGACATGCCGCGTGGTGCTGGGGCGGTGGGAGACTTCGCCGAAACCGACATCGCGAGTCAGGGTGCGCAACAACGAGGTTTTGCCGACGTTGGTGTGGCCGACGACCGCGAGTTTCAGAGGCTGCTTCCTGGTGTCAGTCATGACCCGTCTCCAGCCAGTTCATCGGTGCGCAATCGGCGAACGGCAGTTCCAGCTGTTGCAGCGCCACGTGCCAATCGCCGAGGCGTTCGGCATCCAGCGCTCCACCGGGCGGCGCTTGCAGCAACCAGATGCGGGTGGCGCTGGCGCTGCGGGCCAGTTCGGCCATCAGCGCCAGGCTGCCGCGATCCGGCGAGCGCCGTGGATCGCAAGCGATCGCCAGGCGCGCAGGAGGAAAGCGGCTCAGTTGTTCGAGGAGTTTGTGTCGCGATTCGCGGCTGTCGAGGATGCCGGCGTTGCTGACGTTCTTCGGCAGTTGTGGCGGCCACGGGCGGTCGTCGTCCAGTTCGATGGCGACCAGTAGTGCGCCATCGCTTTGCTGTTCACTGACGCCGCTTTCCACACGATGAAGTTGTGCTGGCGCGGCATCGCTGACACCCAGGCGTTCGCTGGTGGGCATCAGTCGTTCGCGCAGTTGCGCGTAGCCGGGCAGGTTCAGGTCGAGATGCAAGGTTTTCCGCCCGGCCTTCCAGCGCCACAAACAAAACACTGCCAGCAACAGGCGCGGCACCACGCCGTAAATCAGCAATACGCCCACCAGCCACGCCGCCCAGGCTTGGCGGGCGCTTTCGATGTTCAGTGCGGCGTCGCCACTGGCGCGGATCATCTCCTCGGTTGGCACACTGAAGCCGAGCAAGGCCGGTAGCGTACCCAGGGCTTGGGTCACGGCAATAAAGGTGTCGGCGCTGAGGATCGTGGTTTCCCAGACGAAGCCGTAGCGCCAGGTCGCCATCAACGTCAGCAGAATCACCAGCGCACTGAGCATCGCCAACAACCACAAGCCATTGACCAACACGCCGATGGCCCAGCGATTGAGTTTCTGGCGTTGCAGCAACAGCAGCAGGGCCGGCGCCAGTTGCGCGGCCTTGGCGTCCCGGGCGAGTTTTTCACTTAGCCACAGCCACAAGCGCCCGAGGCTGGCGCCGTGTTCACCGGCAAACACCAGGCCCAGGGCCCAGCTCAGCAGCAGGATCAGATTGAGCCCGAGCAGACTGCCCAGCGCCCAGAACACATTCACCGGGTGCAGACCGTCGCCCATTGCGGCAAAGGCCAGGCCAGCGCCGCTGACCACGGCCAGCACCGCCAATACGATCAGCGCCAGTCGCGCCCCTTGCAGCCAGTGCTGGAGTGCATCGCTCAAACCATCGCGTTCGGCCAGCCACAGGGCGCGGCGCTGAATGCGCGTCGGCAAATCGCCGCCGGCGCTGCGGGCCAGTCGGATGGCCTCCAGATCTTCCAGGGGGCCTGCGTGTTCTTCGCGCAGGCGGATGGTTTCTGTCAGCCAGAGATTATTCAGTTCAGTCACGCGGCATCCCGTCGCTCAATTGAACTGAGAGCATAACCGCTGTGGCGCTTATCGGGGAAAGCGCGCCTCTGGTATCCTCGCCGCCATGACTAAATCACTCCCCCTCAGCCTGATCGCAGCCCTCGGTGAAAACCGCGTGATCGGCGTCGACAACAGCATGCCCTGGCACCTGCCGGGGGACTTCAAATACTTCAAGGCCACCACCCTGGGCAAGCCGATCATCATGGGGCGCAAGACCTGGGATTCCCTCGGTCGCCCGTTGCCGGGCCGCTTGAACATCGTGGTCAGCCGTCAGGTGGATCTGCTGCTCGAAGGCGCGGAGGTTTATCCCTCGCTGGAGGCGGCCGTGGTTCGCGCGGAAGAATGGGCGAAGGAGCAGGGCGTCGATGAGCTGATGCTGATCGGCGGGGCGCAGTTGTATGCGCAGGGGTTGGCGCAGGCTGATCGATTGTATTTGACCCGTGTGGCGCTGAGCCCGGAAGGGGATGCTTGGTTTCCGGAGTTTGATTTGGGGCAGTGGAAGCTGGTTTCCAACATCGAAAATCCGGCTGTGGATGACAAGCCAGCGTACAACTTCGAAGTCTGGGAAAAAGCCTAAAAGCTTCGCGAGCAGGCTCGCTCCCACAATGGTTTTGCGGTGAATCATAAGTGGTGTGAACACCGCCGAACTCTGTGGGAGCGAGCCTGCTCGCGAAGATGCCCGCTCCGCCGCTAAAAGACTTAAGCGTGAGTCAACGCCGAATGCTCATCCGCATCCAGCAGTTCTTTATCCGTCTGCTGCATCACCTGACTAGTAATAGCACCCGCCGTCATCGAACCACTCACGTTCAACGCCGTACGCCCCATATCAATCAGCGGCTCGACCGAAATCAGCAACGCCACCAGTGACACCGGCAAGCCCATCGCCGGCAACACGATCAGTGCGGCAAACGTCGCGCCCCCGCCAACGCCAGCCACACCCGCCGAACTCAGCGTGACAATCGCCACCAGCGTCGCGATCCACAGCGGGTCCAATGGGTTGATGCCAACAGTCGGCGCCACCATCACCGCCAACATCGCCGGATACAGGCCGGCGCAGCCGTTCTGGCCAATGGTCGCGCCGAACGAAGCGGCGAAACTGGCGATGGATTGCGGGATGCCCAGGCGGCTGGTCTGCGCTTCGATGCTCAGCGGGATCGTTGCAGCGCTCGAACGACTGGTGAAGGCAAACGTCAGTACCGGCCAGATCTTGCGGAAGAACCGCAGCGGGTTGATCCCTGCCGCCGACACCAGCACCCCATGCACCACGAACATCAGGCCCAGGCCGATGTAGGACACCACCACGAAACTGCCGAGCTTGATGATGTCTTGCAGGTTGGAGCCAGCGACCACTTTGGTCATCAGCGCCAGCACGCCGTACGGGGTCAGCTTCATCACCAGGCGCACCAGACGCATCACCCAGGCTTGCAGGGTGTCGATGGCGTTGATCACTTTCTGACCTTTTTCCACGTCATCCTTCAGCAGCTGCAGCGCCGCAACCCCGAGGAACGCAGCGAAGATCACCACGCTGATGATCGACGTCGGCTTGGCCCGCGCCAGGTCGGCGAACGGGTTTTGCGGAATGAACGACAGCAGCAACTGCGGCACATTCAGGTCGGCGACCTTGCCGGCGTAGTCGGTCTGGATGGTTTGCAGGCGGGCCATTTCCTGGGTGCCGGCCACCAGGCCCTCGGCGGTCAGGCCGAACAGGTTGGTCAGGCCGATGCCGATCAATGCCGCGATGGCGGTGGTGAACAGGAGCGTGCCAATGGTCAGGAAGCTGATCTTGCCCAGCGACGAGGCGTTGTGCAGACGGGCCACGGCACTGAGGATCGAGGCGAACACCAACGGGATCACGATCATTTGCAGCAATTGCACATAACCGTTGCCCACCAGATCGAACCAGCCGATCGAGGCTTTCAGCACCGGGTTGCCGGCACCGTAGACAGTGTGCAGCGCCACACCGAACGCCACGCCCAGCACCAGTGCGAGCAGGACTTTTTTCGCCAGGCTCCATGTAGAGTGGCGGGTTTGTGCGAGACCAAAAAGTAGCGCGAGGAACACCAGCAGATTGAGGATCAGCGGCAGATTCATGAGAACTCCGAAGTGACTTGTGCCAGCCACCTTCCGGGGCAGCTGCGAACCGGCAAGCCTAACAGCTTGATTTACAATGAATTAATATCAAAAACGTCTTGAAACTGTCGTTTTTGGAATAAGCACATGTCGCACTCAGGGATGCAGTTGGCGTAATAGGCACGTTGGCAGTCGCTGACAGACGAGGACTGTCATACATATTTGTTAGCGTCGATGTCTTTCACTCAGGGAGAAACATCGATGAAGTTCGCACCGAAATTACTGGCTGCAGCTCTTTGCCTTGGCCTCGCCAGCCAGGTATTCGCCACGGATCTGAAACACTGGCCAGCCGATCAGGCCAAGGCGCTGGACGCGATGATTGCCGCCAACGCCAACAAAGGTAACTACGCGGTGTTCGACATGGACAACACCAGTTACCGCTACGACCTCGAAGAGTCGTTGCTGCCGTTCATGGAAAACAAAGGCCTGATCACCCGCGACAAACTCGACCCCTCCCTGAAACTGATCCCGTTCAAGGACACCGCCGACCACAAGGAAAGCCTGTTCAGCTACTACTACCGCCTCTGCGAACTCGACGACATGGTTTGCTACCCGTGGGTCGCCCAGGTGTTCTCCGGCTTCACGCTTCAGGAGCTCAAGGGCTACGTCGACGAGTTGATGGCCTCCGGCAAACCGGTGCCAGCGACTTATTACGAAGGCGACGTAGTCAAGAAACTCGACGTCAACCCGCCGAAAATCTTCACCGGCCAGCAAGAGCTCTACAACAAGTTGATGGAGAATGGCATCGAGGTCTATGTAATGACCGCCGCCTCCGAAGAATTGGTACGCATGGTCGCGGCCGATCCGAAGTACGGCTACAACGTCAAACCGCAGAACGTAATTGGTGTGTCGATGCTGCTCAAGGACCCCAAGACCGGCGAACTGACCACCGCGCGCAAGCAGATCACCGCTGGCAAATATGACGAGAAGGCCAACCTGGGCCTCGAACTGACCCCGTACCTGTGGACCCCGGCGACCTGGATGGCCGGCAAGCACGCGGCGATCCTGACCTACATCGACGAGTGGAAAAAACCGGTGCTCGTCGGCGGCGATACCCCGACCAGCGACGGTTACATGCTGTTCCACGGCGTCGACGTGGCCAAGGGCGGCATCCACCTGTGGGTCAACCGCAAGGACAAGTACATGACCCAGATCCAGGGCATGATGGCCAAGAACGCCGCGGCCCAGGCCAAGGAAGGTTTGCCGGTGACGGCTGACAAGAATTGGGTGATCGTCACACCTGAAGAAATCAAGTAAGACTGCGGCGCCGCTTTCGCGAGCAGGCTCGCTCCCGTTTTGGGTCTTTGCAGGACACGGGATTTGTGTAGGCCCCAATCCCCTGTGGGCGAGTCTGCTTGGGTCGTAACCGCCTGCTGAAGGGCAGAACGAATACCAACCAAGAAATCAGTTTATGACTTTGCCTCAACCATAGAACCCCGCACCGGGCTGGCGCGTTTGAAATCCGGCAAACACCTGTAGGAAATATCTGAAAATAGGCGGACAACCTATCCGGCGGTTGTTTCGCCTATTCGCTTTTCATAAACTCCGACCCGCCGCATGTGCGGCTCAAGAGACGACGCCCTTACATGGACCTTCCCAGTTTAAGTTCACTTCGAACTAATAACTCCATATCAACCGCTTCCGCGGTGGACTTGCCTGTGAGCTGACGTCAGCCCTGTCTGCGCCTACTCCGGGCGCGCCGCGGTGCCCGGAGAAACAAAATGACTATATCTGCAATTGCAACGAACCTGAGCACCCTGCTCAGCGAGCAACGCCCGCACGATGCTCATGCATCCCTGACGCGACTCCAGCCAGCCGACGCTGCTGAGCAGCTCAACCACCTGAAGACCCCGGAAATTATCCAACTGCTCGCAATGGAGCCCCTAACCCGGCGTGCCCAGGTCTTCGGCTATTTCAGTCTGGAGCGACAAGTCGAACTCTCCCGTGCACTGCCGCGCGCGACGCTGGCCACGCTGATTGCCGCGATGTCGGCGGATGAGCGTGCGGATTTGTTCAACCGCTTCGACGATGAACAGCGCGAGGCACTGCTGCCGGCGCTCGCCCAGCTGGAACGTGATGATTTGCGCCGGCTAAGCAGCTACCTGGAAGGTACCGCCGGGGCCTTGATGACGTCGGAATATTCAACGCTCAAGGCGGGAATGAACGCCAGTGAAGCCATTGCCGCGTTGCGCTTGGGCGCGGCGGATGCCGAAACCATTTATCAGACCTACGTGCTGGACGACGAGCGGCGCTTGCTGGGTACTCTGTCGCTGCGAGAATTGATCCTCGCCCCGGGGGATACCCCAGTGTCACAGCTGATGGTGCAGCCGGTGATATCCGCGCGGGTCAACGACACCCAGGAGCAAGTCGCGAAAAAGATTGGCCGTTACGACCTGCTCGCGCTGCCAATTCTTGATCGTGACCATCGATTGGTGGGCATTGTCACTACTGACGATGCATTGGACGTGGTGGAGCAGGAAGCGACCGAGGATTTTCACAAAGGTGCATCGATCAGTCTGAAGATCGGCAATATCAAGAATGCAACCATCGGTTTGCTGTATCGCAAGCGAGTGTTCTGGTTGGTGCTGCTGGTGTTCGGCAACCTGTTTTCCGGGGCTGGCATCGCCGCCTTCGAGGAAATTATCGCGGCTAATATTGCCCTGGTGTTCTTCCTGCCGTTGCTGGTCGATAGCGGCGGCAACTCGGGCTCTCAGGCAGCAACGCTGATGGTCAGGGCGTTGGCGACTGGCGAAGTGGTTTTGCGCGATTGGTTACGGCTACTGGGGCGCGAGTGCATTGTCGCGCTGGGGTTAGGGTTGACCATGGCGTTCGCAGTGGCCGGGCTGGGCCTGATGCGCGGTGGCCCCGATATTGCCCTGATCGTGGCCAGCAGCATGGTTTTGATCGTAATAATAGGCAGCTTGATCGGCATGAGTTTGCCCTTTCTGCTCAGCCGCATGCGCCTGGACCCGGCTACGGCCAGTGCGCCGCTGATCACCTCGATTGCCGACGCAACGGGAGTGTTGATTTACCTGGGCATTGCTTCACAGGTGCTGGACCTTTCGGTATAGCCGCGCATGATCAGGTAAAAAAATCGCACATCAGACTGCTTGAGTCTTCAGCAAAATGCCCCGCAAGTGCGGGGCATTTGTGTTTCTACGATAGACGCTTACAAACCGTCAAGCATCGCCTTGTCGCGCACAGCACCCTTGTCGGCACTGGTCGCCAGCAGGGCGTAGGCCTTCAGGGCAGTGGTCACTTTACGTGGACGCACTTCCACCGGTTTCCAGCCTTTCTTGTCCTGCTCGACCCGGCGTGCAGCCAGTTCTTCGTCGCTGACCAACAGGTTGATCGAGCGGTTTGGAATGTCGATCAACACTTTGTCGCCATCCTGCACCAGGCCGATGGCGCCGCCGGCAGCCGCTTCAGGCGAAGCGTGGCCGATGGACAGGCCCGAGGTGCCGCCGGAGAAACGGCCGTCGGTGAGCAGGGCGCAGGCTTTGCCCAGGCCTTTGGATTTCAAGTACGACGTCGGGTACAGCATTTCCTGCATGCCTGGGCCGCCTTTCGGGCCTTCGTAGCGAATGATGACGATGTCGCCTTCTTTCACTTCGTCAGCGAGGATGCCGCGCACGGCGCTGTCCTGGCTTTCGAAGATCTTGGCGTTGCCTTCGAACACGTGGATCGATTCGTCGACGCCAGCGGTTTTCACCACGCAGCCATCCAGTGCGATGTTGCCGTAGAGGACGGCCAGGCCGCCTTCTTGCGAGTAGGCGTGCTCGACACTGCGGATGCAGCCGTTTTCACGGTCGTCGTCCAGGGTGTCGTAGCGGGTCGACTGACTGAACGCGGTTTGCGTCGGGATGCCCGCAGGACCGGCCTTGAAGAAATGGTGCACGGCTTCGTCGGTGGTCTGGGTGATGTCCCACTTGGCGATGGCTTCTTCCATGCTGCGGCTGTGCACGGTCGGCAGCTGGGTGTGCAGCAAGCCACCACGGGCCAGCGAACCGAGGATGCTGAAGATGCCGCCGGCACGGTGCACGTCTTCCATGTGGTACTTCTGGATGTTCGGCGCGACCTTGCACAGTTGCGGCACGTGACGGGACAGACGGTCGATGTCGCGCAGGTCGAAATCGATCTCGGCTTCCTGGGCAGCAGCCAGCAAGTGCAGGATGGTGTTGGTGGAACCGCCCATGGCGATGTCCAGGGTCATGGCGTTCTCGAACGCCTGGAAGTTGGCGATGTTGCGCGGCAACACCGACTCATCGTTCTCGCCGTAGTAACGCTTGCACAGCTCGACGATGGTGCGGCCGGCCTGCAGGAACAGCTGCTCGCGGTCGCTGTGGGTGGCCAGGGTCGAACCGTTGCCCGGCAATGCCAGGCCCAGGGCCTCGACCAGGCAGTTCATCGAGTTGGCGGTGAACATGCCAGAGCACGAACCGCAGGTCGGGCAGGCGCTACGCTCGTACTCGGCGACTTTCTCGTCAGAAGCGCTGGAGTCGGCGGCGATCACCATGGCGTCGACCAGGTCGAGCCCGTGGCTGGCCAGTTTGGTCTTGCCGGCTTCCATCGGGCCGCCGGAGACGAAGATCACCGGGATGTTCAGGCGCAGGGACGCCATCAGCATGCCCGGGGTGATCTTGTCGCAGTTGGAGATGCAGACGATGGCGTCGGCGCAGTGGGCATTGACCATGTACTCGACGGAGTCGGCGATGATCTCGCGGCTCGGCAGCGAATACAGCATGCCGTCGTGGCCCATGGCGATGCCGTCATCGACGGCGATTGTGTTGAATTCTTTTGCCACGCCGCCAGCGCGTTCGATTTCGCGGGCGACCAGTTGGCCCAGGTCCTTGAGGTGGACGTGGCCCGGTACGAACTGGGTGAAGGAGTTGGCAATGGCGATGATCGGCTTTTTGAAGTCGTCATCTTTCATCCCTGTGGCGCGCCACAGTGCGCGGGCGCCGGCCATGTTGCGGCCATGGGTGGATGTTTTCGAGCGGTAATCAGGCATGAAGCACTCCGGGCGGCTAATCAGGTATCAAAAGGGAAGTGAGCTTCTATTGACGTCTGGAACACTCAGAAATGGCCGTGTGTCCGGAAGTTGCCGATAACTTTGCGGGATCGCCGCGCGCTTCAGCTTGAGCTCATAAACCCGCCGGGGATGACTGGCGATGAATGTTCGCGATTCTACACGGCTGGCGGCTGGAGGGAATGCCTGCAAGCGTGGAGGCAGCATTCACAAGACGTGCGGACGGCCCCCTGTAGGAGCGAGCCTGCTCGCGAAAAACCTGAGAGCGCCGCGGGGTGTCAGGTTTCCAGCGTTATCGTTGACGACCATCGCGACGGTGCGACGATTCGACAGGCTCGCTCCTACATAAAGCAGGATCGCGCTGCGTGATCAGTGCGTTCACCGCCAGGCCTACCGCGCTTAGGATCAGGAAACACAAGGCGAGGGCAGTCGTCAGGTCTTCAGACGCAAGATTGATCACCACGCTGATCACGCCGCCGCACATGAAGATCATCACGCCGCCGACCGACGAGGACGTACCGGCATCCTGTGGATAGAGGGTCATGGCCTTGGAATTGGCGATAGGCCTGGCAATGGTGGTGCCGGCCGTACAAATGAGCATGGGGATCAGCACCGCAGCGGCACTGAGCCCGAACTGATTCGCCAGCCACAGCATGATTAATCCCGACAGTGCGATCAGTCCCAGGCCGATAACTATCTGCGAATTGGCCGGCAGGCGCCGGTGGAGCACGCTGGCAATTATTCCGCCGAACACATAAGCCACGCCGTACAGCAACAATGCCCAGGCAAATTCGTAGGGCGAGAGTGCCAGGCGCTCCATGAAAATGATCGGCGAAATGACGATGAAGGAAAAATGGCAGGCAAAGGCCAGGCCGGAAATAAGCCAGTAACCCATGAAGCGTAGATCGGAGCACAGCCGCCAATAGGCACTGAAAAAGCGACCGGGCGAGGTTTTACGATTGCGCGGGGTTTCCTTAAGCAATACGCCAACCTTTATCCAGACAATGACCGCCAACCCGATAAAGACATAGAAGCTGCCCTCCCAGCCCAGATGCAATTGCAGCCAGGTTCCGAGCAGCGGCGATATGGAAATGAACACCCCGCCGCCGGTCGTCATCCAGATCCTGATTCGCTCCTGTTCCCGGCCGACAAACAAATCCTGAATCAGCGCTTGCGACAGCACAAAGGATCCGCAACCCACTGCCTGGATGACGCGAAACACCAGAAACCAGCTGTATTCGCTGGAAAGCAGGCAGCCGGTTGCGCCGACCGTCGAGATGGCGATCCCGGTCAGCAACAGGTTCTTGCGCCCCCACAAATCCGACAACGGTCCGACCAGCACCACGGATAGCGCAAGGCCAATGGCGAACAGGCTGACCGAAAGGGCAATGTCGGACGCTGAGGTCCGGAAGTAGTCAGAGAGTGCGGGAAAGGACGGGAGCACCACGTCCAGAGGGAAAACACCCAGTAGCGTCATGGTCATCAATAGCAGGATGAGCGACGATTTTTTCGCGGTGTGCGGGGAAGGGGTCATCAACAACGCGCTCAATCCGTGAGGGATGGCCGAGGGTCGACTTGATGAACAGGTAAGTCAATGCAGAACGTGTGGGACCGTTCTGAATCTCTTGTAGGAGCGAGCATGCTCGCGATGAACCCGAGAACGACGCGGGGTGTCAGGCTTCTCGCGTAATCGTTGACGTCCATCGCGAGCATGCTCGCTCCTACAGTGGTTTGGTGTTGTTAGCTGTTTGGCAGCAACCGGCAGGTAATGCTCTTTATGTAACGCGTCTCGGCAATCGCCGGATGCACCGGATGATCTGGCCCCTGGCCGCCACGTTCCAGTATCTGGATATTGCGGTCCAGGTGGCGGGCGCTGGTCAGCAGGATGTTCTGCAGGTCGTCTTCCGGCAGGTGCATCGAGCAGGATGCGCTGACCAGGATGCCGTCCTTGGTGAGCAGGCGCATGGCTTGCTCGTTCAGGCGGCGGTAGGCGCCTTCGCCGTTTTTCATGTCTTTCTTGCGTTTGATGAACGCCGGCGGGTCGGCCACGATCACGTCGAAACGTTCTTCGCTGGCTTTCAGTTCTTTCAGGGCATCAAACACATCGCCTTCGAGGCAGGTCATTTTCTCGGCGAAACCGTTCAGCGCGGCGTTACGCTCGACGCCGTCGAGGGCGAAGGCCGATGCGTCGACGCAGAACACTTCACTGGCGCCGAACGCGGCCGCTTGCACACCCCAGCCGCCGATGTAGCTGTAAAGATCGAGCACGCGCTTGCCTTTGGCGTATGGCGCCAGGCGTGCGCGGTTCATGCGGTGGTCGTAGAACCAGCCGGTTTTCTGGCCCTGGATGACCGGCGCTTCGAATTTCACGCCGTTCTCTTCCAGCGCAACCCACTCCGGCACCAGGCCGAACACGGTTTCGACGTAGCGGTTGAGGCCTTCGGCATCACGGGCGGCGGAGTCGTTCTTGAACAGGATGCCGCTTGGCTTGAGCACCTGGGTCAGTGCCGCGATGACGTCGTCTTTATGGGCTTCCATGGTCGCCGAGGCGATCTGCACCACCAGGATGTCGCCGAAACGGTCGACCACCAGGCCTGGCAGCAGGTCGGAGTCGCCGTAGACCAGGCGATAGAACGGCTTGTCGAACAGGCGATCGCGCAGCGACAGGGCGACGTTCAGGCGATGCACCAGCAGCGACTTGTCGAGTGGCAACTTGATATCGCGCGACAGCAGGCGAGCGCAGATCAGGTTGTTCGGGCTCATGGCGACGATGCCCAGCGGCTTGCCGCCAGCGGCTTCGAGGATCGCCTGGTCGCCGGCCTTGAAGCCGTGCAACGGGGTGGCAGCCACATCGATTTCGTTGCTGTAGACCCACAGGTGACCGTTGCGCAGGCGACGGTCGGCGTTGGCTTTGAGGCGCAGGCTAGGCAGGGACATGACGTCGCTCCGGAAAAAAGAGCGGGAGTATACCGTGTTGCGCAAGGCCACGGCGCGGTGGGTGGACACGCGGTGAGTCAGGCCGGGACCAGGTGAAACTTCAATCGGTGCACCGGCCAAGGTGTCGGATCCAATTCAGAAAAGTTAGAATCTGCGCCTGACCCAGAGTGTGTACTTATGTCCCAAGAGCTTACCGCCGAACAAATCCAGCAATCCCTGCAAGGCATCAGTGTGCCGGCCCAACCGCAGATCATGGTGGATCTGCAGATGGAGCAGTACATGCCCGACCCGGACCTGGACGTGATCGCGAAGCTGATTTCCCAGGACCCGGGCCTCTCTGGCTCCTTGCTGAAAATCGTTAACTCGCCGTATTACGGCCTGAGCAACAAGATCGCCTCGATCCAGCGCGCGGTGAATCTGCTGGGCAGCCGTTCGATCATCAACCTGATCAATGCGCAGTCGATCAAGGGCGAGATGAACGACGACACCATCGTCACCTTGAACCGTTTCTGGGACACCGCCCAGGACGTGGCGATGACTTGCCTGACCCTGGCCAAGCGCATTGGCGCCCAGGCCGGCGATGAAGCCTATGCCCTGGGCCTGTTCCATGACTGCGGCGTGCCACTGATGCTGCAGCGGTTCCCCAACTACATGAGCGTGCTGGAACAGGCCTATGCCAACGCTGGTCCCGATTACCGGGTGGTGGACACCGAGAACCAGGCGTTCAACACCAACCACGCAGTGGTCGGGTACTACACGGCCAAGTCCTGGCGCCTGCCGGATCACGTGTCTGCCGCGATCGCCAATCATCACAATGCCCTGGCGATATTCAGCGACGAGTCGTCACGCAACAGCGCCCTGAAAAACCTGTTGGCGATCCTGAAAATGGCCGAGCACATTTGTGCGTCCTACCGGGTGCTGGGCAACCAGGCCGAAGACCACGAGTGGAACAGCATCGGGCATTTGGTGCTCGATTACGTGGGCCTCTCGGATTACGATTTCGAAACCCTCAAGCAGACGATTCGCGACCTCGGCGCTCATCGCTGAGTGGCGAACCTCTTCTCACCGAGCGCCTGAATCGAGAGCACCATGCCTGAACTGCCAGAAGTCGAAACCACCCGTCGCGGGATTGCGCCGTACCTGGAAGGCCAGCGCGTCAACCGGGTGATCGTGCGTGATCGCCGCCTGCGCTGGCCGATCCCCGAAGACCTTGATGTGCGCTTGTCCGGGCAGCGCATCGTGCTGGTGGAGCGGCGCGCCAAGTACCTGTTGATCAATGCCGAGGTCGGCACCTTGATCAGCCATTTGGGGATGTCGGGGAATTTACGCTTGGTGGAAATCGGTCTACCGGCGGCCAAGCATGAGCATGTGGATATTGAGCTGGAATCGGGCCTGGCGTTGCGCTACACCGATCCGCGGCGGTTCGGTGCGATGCTGTGGAGCCTCGATCCGCTGAATCATGAGCTGTTGATTCGCCTGGGGCCTGAACCGTTGACCGACCTGTTTGACGGCGAGCGGCTGTTCCAGCAGTCTCGGGGGCGCTCGATGGCGGTCAAGCCGTTCATCATGGACAACGCGGTAGTGGTCGGCGTCGGCAATATCTATGCGACCGAAGCCCTGTTCGCCGCCGGGATCGACCCGCGCCGCGAAGCCAAGAGCATTTCCCGGGCGCGCTATCTGAAGCTGGCGATCGAGATCAAGCGCATTCTGGCGGCGGCCATCGAGCGCGGTGGCACCACACTGCGCGACTTTATCGGCGGGGACGGGCAGCCGGGCTATTTCCAGCAGGAACTGTTCGTGTACGGCCGTGGTGCCGAGCACTGCAAGGTCTGTGGTACGCAACTGCGCGAAGTGAAACTCGGGCAGCGCGCCAGCGTCTTTTGCCCGCGCTGCCAGAGCTGAAAAGCCGACGGTCTATAGTCAGTGTTCCGATTGACTAGCCGAAGGACCGCGCCATGAACCTGATTCGAACCCTTGTCGTCACGCTGTTGCTGGGCATCGGCACGTCTGCCGCCGCCAATAGCGGCAGCGGCGATCCGTTGTATACCATCCAGAATCCCCCTGCCTACGCGATGATCGGCGACCTGCTGATCGCCCGGCCCTTGTTGGTCGTGGCGACGGTGATCGGGGCAGGGGCGTTTGTCGTGTCGTTGCCGTTCACCGCGTTCAGTGGCGGCGTTGGCGATGCGGGGCAGGCATTGGTGGTCGATCCGGCGAAAGCGGCGTTCGCGCGGTGTCTGGGGTGTATTGGGGAGGGGTTTGAGCGGCGGGAGTGATCAAAGAAAGCTTCTTCGTAGCTGATGGCCCTTTCGCGAGCAGGCTCGCTCCCACAGGGGATCTCGGGTGTTCGCACGATCTGTGGGAGCGAGCCTGCTCGCGAAGGCGTCGGGCCAGGCCCCGCACTATCAAGCCTTCCCGGTAATCTTCCGGTACTTCTCCATCAACTGCTCTTCGGTCTCTGGATGGGCTTCGTCCAGAGGGATGCAATCCACCGGGCAGACCTGTTGGCACTGCGGTTCGTCGTAGTGGCCGACGCACTGGGTGCACAGGTTCGGATCGATCACGTAGATCTCTTCGCCTTGGGAAATGGCGGCGTTGGGGCACTCGGGTTCGCAGACGTCGCAGTTGATGCAATCGTCGGTGATGATAAGGGACATGCTAACTCCAGCCGGGGCGGCAGGCCCGGGCGCAATAAATCAATGCGCTAATTGTGCCGCATTGACGCCCGCGGTGCACGCGACTACGACGTACTGTAGGAGCCGGCTTGCTGGCGAAGGCGGTGCATCAGGTGCACCGCGTTGTATTGATCGCCAGCAAGCCGGCTCCTACAGATCGGGATTACTTCTTGAATCGAAGTGTGAGGGCATCCGCCACTATCGGGTGCACGAACTTGGTGATATCGCCGCCCAAGGCTGCGATTTCACGAACCAGCGTCGAGGAAATGAACGAATAACGCTCGGACGGGGTAAGGAACAGGCTTTCCACATCCGGGGCCAGCTGGCGGTTCATGTTGGCCAGCTGGAATTCGTATTCGAAGTCCGAGACTGCGCGCAAGCCACGCAGGAACACGTTGGCGTTCGTCTCTTTGGCAAAATGCGCCAGCAGCGTCGAGAAGCCGACGACTTCAACGTTCGGCAAATGTTTAGTGACTTCGCGGGCCAGCTCCACACGCTGTTCCAAGGGAAACAACGGGTTTTTCTTCGGGCTGGCGGCGACGGCAATGATCACGTGATCGAACAGGCGCGAGGCGCGTTCGACCAGATCGCCATGGCCCTTGGTAATAGGGTCGAAGGTACCTGGGTACAACACTCGGTTCATCGCGTCGTCCTGGCGGGAGTGCGTTGGGGACTCGGATGGTATCGCAGCCTAACCGGTCGGCCAAGTCGCCTTTTGGGTAAGAAAGCACTATAGACGATGGGGATATTCGTCATTTTGATGACTTTTTCAAACGTTCGGCCAGGGAAGACGCCAGTTGCGCCGTCAGTCCATAGACCGACAACTGCGGGTTTGCGCCAATGCTGGTGGGGAACAGCGAGCCGTCATGGATCGACAGATTACCCAGTTGATGATGCCGGCCAAGGCTGTCGGTGACCGCATTCTTCGGGTCTTCGCCCATGCTGCAACCGCCCATCACATGGGCGCTGCCCAGACGCGTGCGGTACAGCTCCAGGCTGAGCCCGTCGATCAGCGTGCGCGCTTCGCCCAGGGTTTTGACGTAACGGGCATCGGCATGCATTGGCATCACGGCCTTGGCACCTCCGGCGAACTGGATCTCGGCCATGCTGTGGAAAGCCCGGCGTAAACCGTCCCAGACATAGGGTGAAACCTGGTAGTCGAGCACCGGTGTGCCGTCACCGCGCAGTTCGACGCTGCCACCGGGGCTGTCCGGGTGGAATCCGTCGCGCAGCAACGCCAGCATGGCGTGGGTGTGCGGCAGGTTGGCCATGTGCTGGGCATTTTCCTGGCCGAAGCCGCCCAGCAGGGTGGCGGCCAGCGCCGGGTGCAGCGGCGGGACCTCCAGTTTGTAGCCCATCTTGCCGGCGGTGCCATCCTGCCATTGGAAATAGTCGGAGTAGATCGACTGCGGCGCGCCGTAGAACGGGTTGATGACCTCGTCGAACAAACCGGCGGACATGTTCACCAGATGCAGAAAGGTTCGTTTGCCCAGTCGCTGGTGCGGATCGGGCGCGTCGGAGCGCAACAGCAGCGCCGGACTATTTATACCGCCGCCGGCCAACACGTAATGCCGCGCCTTGACGGTAATAGTGCGTCCGGTGGGCTCGACGCAGCGCTCGTCCATCGCCACGCATTGCAGCCCGGTGACTGTGTCGCCGCTGATGATGAGTTTTTCGGCGCGGGCCAGATAAAGCAGCTCGCCGCCGTTTTCCAGGGTGGCCGGAATGGTCGTGACCATCATCGATTGTTTCGCGTTGGTCGGGCAGCCCATGCCGCAATAGCCGATGTTCCAGCAGCCGCGCACATTGCGCGGGATGACATGCCAGCTGTAACCGAGCTTTTCGCAACCCTTGCGGATCACATCGTTGTTGGCATTGGGTGGCACCATCCAGGGAGCGACGCCCAGGCGCTGTTCCATTTTCTCGAACCAGGGCGCCATTTCAGCAGGGGAGTGGCCCTTCACGTTGTGTTCTTTGGCCCAGTGTTCCAGGGTCGGTTCCGGAGTGCGGAAGCTGGAGGTCCAGTTGATCAGCGTGGTACCGCCCACCGCCCGACCCTGGAGGATGGTGATCGCGCCGTCCTTGCTCATGCGGCCGATGCCTTCCTGGTAGAGGCTGGCGTAGGCTTGGTCTTCGAGCAACTTGAAGTCGCTGCTGGTCTTGAGCGGACCTTCCTCGATCAACAGCACTTTGTAGCCGGCCGCACTGAGGATTTCGGCCGTGGTCCCGCCGCCGGCACCGCTGCCGATGATCGCCACATCCGCTTCGAGGGTCAGGTCCTGGGTCAGTTGCGAGCCGTCATGGGTTTTCCAGCCACGGGCCATGCCTTCGCGGAACGGGTCGGGTACGGGCATCTTCGGGTTCTCTTTTATTGTTGGATGATGTGGTGAGGCGGCAGACGCCTTCGCGAGCAGGCTCGCTCCCACAAGGGGTACGCGATCTCTGTGGGAGCGAGCCTGCTCGCGAAGGCGTCGACCCGGTCTCAAACCGTTGGCGGCCCGGGATACCCGCAATGCACCCACGATTCCTTGCACCCGTACCAGGCCATCATCACCAGTTGCACCAACGAACTGTGACCCATGCGCAGCAGGCTCAGCGAGCTGTTTTCCCAGCGATCGAGGAAGTGCCGGATATCGTCGGCACTGGCGTTTTCCCAGCTGCCCCAGATCCCGGTCAGCGGCCCGCGGGTCACGGCCATGCCCAGCACGTCGAACAATTGCCGGGTGAGCTTGAGCATTTCCGGTGATAGGTGATCGAGGTTGTAATCGAGGCTTTTCAGGGTGCCCTCGACGGCGTCGGGCATGCTTGCGGCCGTTACTGCACCATTGAGCATCACCGGGACAAGGGCCCGCAGAAACAGCAGGTCGCCACTGCGCAGCGCCGTGAACCCACTGGCAGGCGCGCTCGATGAGCAGCCGCTCAGGCTAGCCCCCAACCCGGCGGTAGCAAGAAAGGCGCTGGCGCCGAGGCTGAATTTGAGCAGGCCGCGCCGTGACAGCGCGGGGGTATCGGACAGGCTTGGGTGCATTATTGTTATTACCCGAGGGTGACTATCGTTAGCGGATAAACAGCTTCTGGATCAGTTTCTGAATGGATTTGCCATAGGGCGGATAGATCAGTTTCGCCGCGTTGAACCGCTGCTTGATCAGCACACCCTTGGCCTTGCTGAAGGTCAGGAAGCCTTCGTGGCCGTGGTAATGGCCCATGCCCGACGCACCGATGCCGCCGAACGGCATGTCATCCTGAGCCACGTGCAGCAGGGTGTCGTTGAGGCATACACCTCCGGAATGGGTCTCGTTGAGCACGCGGCTCTGCTCGCGCTTGTCGTAGCCGAAGTAGTACAGGGCCAGTGGGCGAGGCCGCTGGTTGATGTAGGCAAACGCCTGGTCCAGATCCTTGTAGGGCACGATCGGCAGCAGCGGGCCGAAGATTTCGTCCTGCATCACCGTCATCTCGTCGCTGACGTTGAGCAGCAGGCTATGCACCATGCGGCGACCCTGCCCTTTATCGAACAATGGAATCAGCAGCGCACCTTTGCTGGTGGCGTCGCTGACATAACCGTTGAGTCGCGCCAGTTGTCGGTCATTGATGATTGCGGTGTAGTCCGGGTTGTCGGCGAGGGTTGGATAAAAACCGCGAACCGCCTGCCGATAGGCCTCCACGAACGAGCCGATGCGATCTTCCGGCACCAGCACGTAATCCGGAGCCACGCAGGTCTGGCCGGCATTGAGGGTCTTGCCGAAAGCGATGCGTTCGGCGGCATCCTTTAGCGGTACGTCATGGGAAACAATGGCCGGGGACTTGCCGCCCAGTTCCAGCGTGACCGGCGTCAGGTTTTCCGCCGCCGCGCGCATCACGTGTTTGCCGACGCTGGTGGCGCCGGTGAACAGCAGGTGATCGAAAGGCAGGCGCGAAAACGCCACGCCGATATCGGCTTCGCCCAGCACCACGCAGACCAGGTCTTCGGGAAAGATTCGCGCGAACAATGCCTTGAGCAGCAAACCTGTGGCCGGGGTCGATTCGCTGAGCTTGAGCATCACCCGATTACCTGCCGACAACGCGCCGACCAGAGGCCCGATGGCCAGGTACAGCGGATAGTTCCACGGAACAATGACCCCGACCACGCCCAGTGGCTGGTAGACCACCTTTGCTGAAGCCGGCTGAAAGGCGACACCGACCTTGCGCCGCGACGCGCGCATCCAGCCCTTGAGGTGGCGGCTGGCGTAATGAATGCCGTGCAGGCTGGGCATCAATTCGGCGAGCAGGGTTTCATCGGCGCTGCGGTGGCTGAAATCCTGGCTGATTGCATCGATCAGGGCCTGACGTTCGTTGTCCAGCAAATCCCGTAGTGCCTTGAGCCATTGCTGGCGCTGGGCCGCGGGTGGCATCGGGTTGGCGGCATAGGCCGCGCGCTGTGCGTCGAACAGGACCCGGAGCTCTTCCAGAGGCTGCTGGAGGTTTTGCAGGTAGGAAATGTCGGCAGTCATGGTGGGCTCCGGATTTATTGTAATGAGAGCATTTCTAGAGTCTATACTCTAAAAAGTCAAATACCATCCTCGGCACTGCATTGTTTTATCCGCTCGCGGATAGGCCGTAAGATGCCCCTCAACGCACTCTGAATTAAAGCTCAAGCCATGGCCCCAAGGATCAAAACCAGCGAGCGCATCGTGCAGAACAGCCTGGAGCTGTTCAACCAGCAGGGCGAGCGCAGCATCAGCACCAACCACATCGCCGCCCATATGGAGATTTCTCCGGGCAACCTGTACTACCACTTCCCCAACAAGCAGGCGATCATCGCTGTGCTGTTCAGTGAGTATGAGAGCCTGGTGGACAGTTTTTTGCGCCCGCCTCAGGGGCGCGCAGCCACGGTGGAAGACAAGCGTTTCTACCTCAAGGAGCTGTTGTCAGCCATGTGGGGCTACCGGTTTTTGCACCGGGACCTGGAGCACTTGCTCGACAGTGACCCGGAACTGGCCGCCCGCTACCGGCGCTTTTCCCAGCGCTGCGTCATTCAGGGTGCCGCCATCTACGAAGGTTTTGTCGCCGCCGGCATCCTGAAGATGGATCGGGTGCAGATCGAGTCCCTGACGATCAATGCCTGGATCATCCTCACTTCCTGGGTGCGCTTTTTGTGCACCACGCGGGAAAACTCCAGCCACCTCAGCGAGCAAGCCATCAAGCGCGGCGTATACCAGGTACTGGTGCTGGAGGCGGGTTTCGTCACGGATCAGGCTCGTGAGGCGGTCGATGCGCTGTTTGAAGAGTTTTACGTGCCGCTGGCCCAGGCGCTGGAAGAAGTATGAAATAAAGAGTGCAGCAGGATCGAAAATCGCCCATCACAGGAGCCCGTTATGCCCATTGCGCAACTGATCAGCCCGCAAGCACTGGACCTGAAAAAGGACAAGCCGGGGTTGGTGATTCTTGATTGTCGTTTTGCCCTCGAAGACCTGGATTATGGCCAGCGCAGCTACGCACAAGGGCACATCGGCGGGTCGGCTTTTGCCGATCTTGAGCGTGATCTGAGTGGAAAAGTGCTTAAGGGCGTGACCGGGCGTCATCCATTGCCCGAGCCGGCGGACCTGATCGAGCGCCTGCAAGCCTGGGGTATCAACGCCGACAGCGAAGTGGTCTTGTACGACGACGGTCCGGGTGCCTTTGCTGCGCGGGCCTGGTGGCTGCTGGCCTGGCTGGGCAAGCGTGACGGCGTGTTCATCCTCGATGGCGGGCTCAAGGCCTGGCACGCGGCGGGCCTGCCCCTGAGTCTTGATCCACCGTCGAACAGTCGCGGCACATTTACCGGGATACCGGACAACGCGCTGATTCTCAGCGCCGAGCAGTTGCACGAGCGTCTGGCGCAACCCGAACTGACTTTGCTCGATGCCCGTGCCTTGCCGCGCTTCAAGGGTGAAGTTGAACCGATCGACCCGATTGCCGGGCACATCCCCGGCGCGCAATGTGCGGCCTTCACCGACAACCTGGGTAGCGACGGGCGTTTCCTGCCAGCCGATCAGCTCAAGCAGCGTTTCGCCGCGAAGCTGGGTGATCGCTCGCCGACCGATCTGGTGGCGTACTGCGGGTCCGGCGTGACGGCTTGCCATAATCTGTTCGCGTTGTGTCTGGCGGGTTATCCGTTGGGGGCGCTGTATGCCGGGTCGTGGAGTGAGTGGATCAATGATCCTGCTCGCGGCGTTGCCACTGGCGAATAAAGATCTTTTAGAGGCGGGCGCTGCGATACGCTCCAGGTCCCACCCCATACACCTGCTTGAACTGCCGACTCAGATGACTCTGGTCGGCAAATCCCAGTTGCGTTGCGACTTCGAGCGGCAAACAACCGCCCTGCAACAACGCCCGCGCCCGAGCGATGCGCTGTTGCATCAGCCAGGTGTGCGGCGGCATGTCGGTGACGCGGCGGAATACCCGGGCGAAGTGGAAAGGTGACAGGTTCACCGCCGCTGCCAGTTCTTCCAGCGAAGGAGGCGCGGCCAATTGCGCGTGCAGCAGGTCCTTGGCCAATGTCACCGCCCGGTGTTCCTTGCCCGGTTTGCCGGCATCAGGAACCGCCGCGTGGCGCTGCAGCAGTGACAGCATCAGTTCTCGCCAGGCGGTCTGTTGTTGCAGGGCTGTTGCGGGGCTTTCCAGCAGGCGATGCAACTGACAGAAGCCGTTCACCAGATCCTGGTCACGATACAGCGTGGCGCCGAACGCCGGCAGGTTATGGGTCGGCAGTTCAAGCTCGGCCAACAGTGAAAGAATTTGCCTACTGTCGGGATAAAATGCCCGGTACAGCCAGCCGTCCTCCGTCCCCTTGTGGCCGGTGTGCAGTTCATCAGGGTTGATCAGCACCAGTGTGCCGCTGCCTGCCAGGTGTTCGGCGCCGCGATAACGGTAGCGCTGGGCGCCGGCCATGATCATGCCGATCACATAGCCGTCATGCACATGCGGGGCGAAACGGTGCTCGATGTAGCGTGCCGACAGCAGCTCGATCCCGGCCAGCGGTGCCGTTTGCCAGAAGTGGATGGACTCGCCGTGAGCGTTGCCCATGACCTACCCGCGGCCCATGCTTGTCAGCCACTGCGGGATGCGCCGTTCCAGGTAGTACCCCGGTTGGCGGAACGAACCATCGACAAACCCTACATGCCCGCCCCGGGCCTGCAATTCCAATTGCGTGCAGGCTGACAACTCGTCTGCCTGCGGCAGGCTATGGGGAAAAACGAAGGGGTCATCAGCTGCCTGAATGATCAGGGTTGGCGTACAGATCTCGCCGAGGAAGTAGCGGCTCGACGCGCGGCGATAGTAGTCCTGGGCATCAGCGAAACCATGGAGTGGCGCGGTCACCCGGCCATCGAAATCCCAGAACGTGCGCATGTTTTCCAGCGAGCCCAGCGCAGCGAGGGCCGCGAGGCCGTCCTCGCGCCCGTCGTGGTGAAACTGCCGTTGCTTATTCTTGATGTAGGCCAGCATCTCGCGCATGAAATGCGCCTGATAGACCTTGGAGAAACCCTGACCGATGCGGTCGGCGCAATGGTCCAGGCGAAACGGCACCGACACCGCCACCGCACCGAGCACGCCGCTGGCACTGCCGGTTTCGCCCAGATACTTGAGCAGCACATTGCCGCCCAGGGAATAACCGACGGCATACAACGGCGCAAGAGGACGCTTTGCCCGCAGGTGCCTGATGGTTTCGGCCAGGTCTTCACTGGCACCGGAATGGTAGCTGCGCGGCAACAGATTGGGTTCGCCGGAGCAGCCGCGCCAGTTCAGCGCGACACTGGCCCAGCCCTGGTTACCCAGCGCTTTTTGTATCCCGGCAACGTAAGGTGAATTCGACGAGCCGGTCAGGCCGTGCAACACCAGGACCAAAGGCGCATCGACGCTGTGCGGGCCATGCCAGTCGAGGTCGAGGAAGTCGCCATCCTCGAGCCACAGGCGTTCACGCTCACGTTGCAGGTGGGTGGTTTTGCGCCACAGCGGTCCCCACAAGGTCTGCAAGTGCGGATTGCCGAGGCCGAAGGCCGGAGTGAAGCATTCTGGCGGATGGGACACGATTTTTCTCGAAGCAGCGGCGCATGCCTCCACGGAAACATGCGCCTTGTTCAAGCCGATCGATTAATCGGCGATCTCTGCCATACGTTGCCACAACGAATAATAGACCCGCCCGGATTTTTGCTCCCGGTGCAGGCGCCAGTTGCCCGGCAAACCGAGGGTCGACGGTGCGCTTTCGCTTTCGGTGTACACCCAGGCATCTTCGGCCAGCCACTGGCGCTCTTCGAGCAGCGTGCAAACGGCGGGCAGCAGGTTCTGGTTGAACGGCGGATCGAGGAACACCAGGTCGTAGGCAACCGCTGGCTGGGTTTCCAGATAACGAAGGGCATCGGCGGTCTGGACCTGGCCGGTGGTGCAGCGCAGCGTGCCCAAATGTTCCTTGAGGCTGGACACGGCGAGGCTGCTGGCATCCAGCGCCTGGCCCATAGCTGCGCCACGGGATAAGGCTTCGAGAAACAGCGCGCCGCTACCGGCGAACGGATCGAGCACCTTGGCGCCCGGGACGTAGGGTGCGAGCCAGTTGAACAGGGTTTCACGCACCCGGTCGGGCGTCGGGCGCAAGCCCGGAGCGTCAGGGAAGCTCAGCTTGCGGCTGCGCCATTGGCCGCCGATGATGCGCAGCTGGTTCACACCGTTATGCACGTTGTGGACAGGTTTTTTCGGGCGAGAAGTGGCCATTAATGCTCCGGAACCCCGAGCGGTTGCTCGGCGGGTTTATCAGTAGGGGCCGGTAACGGCTTTTGCGGCACGGTCGGGCCAGCGCTGACGATGACCAGTTTGTCCGTGCTCAGGTGTTTGTTCATTGCCGCCTTGACTTGCTCGACGGTCAGGTTCTGCGACTGCTGCATGAAGTCTTCCAGGTGACTGAGCGGCAAGTTGTAGAAGCCGATCGCGCCCAGCTGGCCGACGATATCGGCGTTGCTGGCGGTGGACAGCGGGAAGCTGCCGGCCAGTTCGCGCTTGGCGTCGTCGAGTTCTTTTTCGGTCGGACCCGTCTTGAGGTAATCGGCGAGAACATCCTGCACCAGTTTCAGGGTGCCTTCGCTCATCTCGGCGCGGGTCTGCAGGTTGATCATGAACGGGCCGCGTGCCTGCATCGGGCTGAAACCCGAGTACACACCATACGCCAGGCCACGTTTCTCGCGCACTTCGCTCATCAGTCGAGTGCCGAAACCGCCACCGCCGAGGATCTGGTTGCCCATGGACAGTGCCGCGTAATCCGGATCGTCACGGTCGATGCCCAGTTGCGCGAGCATCAGGTTGGTCTGCTTGGACGGGAACTCGATGTGGCCGATGCTGGCCTTGGGTTCGGCGGGTTGCTCGATCTTCGGCAGGGCCGGACCTTTTGGCAGGGCGGCGCTGACCTGCGCGGCAATGGCTTCGGCTTCGGCGCGGGACAGGTCGCCAACCAGCGCGATCACCACGTTGCCCGCGGCATAGGCTTTCTGGTGGAACGCGCGTAGTTGCGTGACCGTGACGGCCGGAACGGTTTGTGCCGTGCCATCGCTGGCGTGCGCGTACGGATGATCGCCGTACAAACGATTCATCAGCTCGAGGCTGGCGAGTTTGCCGGGGTTCTGTTTCTGGTATTCGAAACCGGCGAGCATCTGGTTCTTGATGCGGGTAAAGGAGTCGGCGGGGAAGGTCGGTTTGCCAACGACTTCGGCGAACAGCTTCAGCGCCGGTTCGCGCTTGTCCGCGGCACTGAGGCTGCGCAGGGACGCAACCGCCATGTCTTTGTAGGCGCCGTTGCCGAAATCGGCCCCCAGCCCTTCAAAGCCCTGGGCAATGACGCTGACATCCTTGCCGGCCACGCCTTCGTTGAGCATGGCGTTGGTCAGCAGCGCCAGGCCTGGTGCGTCGCCGTCCTGGCTGCTGCCGGCGGCAAAGATCAGGCGCATATCGAACATCGGCAGCTCGCGGGCTTCGACGAACAACACCTTGGCGCCTTCGGCGGTGCTCCAGGTCTGCACGTCGAGTTTGCGATGGCTCGGCGCCTTGCCGTTGAGTTCGGTCAGCGATTGCAGCTTCTGGCTGGCCTTGGCCTTGTCCAGCGCTTCGCTGGCATTGGACTCGCCAGTCTTGGAAAAATAGAACGCGGCGGACCCGATCAGGGCGACAGCGATCAGGCCGAGCAGGGCCAGGCGCGGTTTTTTATGCTCACTCATGAGTCGTCTCCTCCGGCAGTACATGGGCGACGCTGAGACGTTCGCGGGTGAAATACAGCTTGGCGGCGTTCTGGATATCTTGCGGTGTCACGCTTTCCAGGTCGGCGAGCTCGGTGTCCATCAATTTCCACGACAGGCCGACAGTTTCCAGCTGGCCGATGGCCGTGGCCTGGCTGGTGATCGAATCGCGCTCGTACACCAGCCCGGCGATGACCTGTGCCCGCACGCGTTCCAGTTCTTCGGTGGTCGGCGCGGTGGTTTTCAGTTGTTCAAGCAGCTTCCACAAACCGGCTTCGGCCTGGGCGATGGTCTTGTTCTTCTGGCTGTTGGGTGTTGCCGACAGGGTGAACAGGCTGTCGCCACGGGTGTAGGCGTCGTAACTCGACGAGCCGCCGGACACCAGTTCTTCGCCGCGCTCAAGTTGCGTCGGGATGCGTCCGCTGTAGCCGCCGTCAAGCAGGGCCGAGATCAGCCGCAAGGCGTTGACCAGGCGCTTGTCTTCGGTGGTGGCGATGCTCGGCACGTTGAAGGCCAGCATCAGGCTGGGCAATTGGGTCTTCACGTGCAGGGTGATCTGGCGTTCGCCGGGCTCGGCCAGTTCCAGCGGAATCTTCGCCGCCGGTATCTCACGTCTGGCGATCGGGCCGAAGTAGCGCTGGGCCAGGGTTTTCACTTCTTCCGGCGTCACGTCGCCGACCACCACCAGTGTGGCGTTGTTCGGCACGTACCAGGATTGGTACCAGTGACGCAGCTCTTCGACTTTCATCCGGTCCAGGTCCGCCATCCAGCCAATGGTCGGCGTGTGATAGCCGCTGGCCGGGTAAGCCATGGCCTTGAAGCGCTCGTAGGCCTTGGACATGGGTTTGTCGTCAGTGCGCAGGCGCCGTTCTTCCTTGATGACTTCGATCTCGCGGGCGAACTCGTCGGGCGGCAGGCGCAGGCTGGCCATGCGATCGGCTTCCAGCTCGAAGGCCACGCCCAGGCGGTCGCGGGCCAGGACCTGGTAATACGCCGTGAAGTCGTCGCTGGTAAAGGCGTTCTCTTCGGCACCGAGGTCGCGCAGGATCAGCGACGCTTCGCCGGGGCCGACTTTTTCGCTGCCCTTGAACATCATGTGTTCCAGGGCATGGGACAGGCCGGTCTGGCCGGGCGTCTCGTAGCTGGAGCCAACCTTGTACCAGACCTGGGAAACCACCACCGGCGCGCGATGGTCTTCGCGCACGACGACCTTCAGGCCGTTGTCGAGGGTGAATTCGTGGGTCGGTTGCGGGTCGGCCGCCAAGGCCGAGAGGGGCAGGCAAAGTGTGCTGAGCAGCAGGCCTGCAGCGCGGCGGGCTAGGGCATTCATTCGTTTTTAAACCTTTGGGGCTGCCCGCTTGTTCTTAGCGTCAGCGGGCGAGAGGGTGCTAGGATACTGATCCGTTTTACTGGCGGCCACGCCTATCAGGCCTTTGCGTTTGATCAGGTTGTTTGGGTTTGCGGCAGTAAGCTGTGGTTTATCAACTAAACTCTGCTTTTTCGCCGATTTTTCGCCATCAGTCCTTAGTGAAATCGTTTTTGCAGGGTGCCGTTTCGCACCTCGACAAAATGTTGCGCATGAACAAGCTGGGTCAATCGCAGTCTGTTCTGCATCGAATATTCATTTGCCGGGGCGCCCGTTGGCGCGTCGCTACCGTGAGATAGCCGTCCTCCATGTTTGGTTCCAACGACGACAAGAAGACCCCAGCTGCGGCTGGTGAAAAGAAAAGCCTGTTCGGATGGCTGCGCAAAAAGCCGCAGGAACCCGTCGTCGAACAGCCACAACCACTTCCTGAACCGACGCCTGCGCCGGTTATAGATGCCGCCGAACCTGCGCCAGTTGTGCTGCCGATCGCCGAGCCGATGCTGCAACCGGTTGTCGAGACTGCTGCTGAAATCGTCGCCGAATTGCCGCTGACCCCGGTCGCCGAGCCCTGGCTGACCTTGCCGGTGGCGGAAGAGCCGGTGGCACTGGTCGAAGATGAGCTGGCGCCGCACGTTACACCGCCGATTCCAGCGCCGGCTGCGTGGGCGCCGGAGCCGGTCCGGGTACCGGTGCCAGAACCGGTTGTTGCACCAGCGGTCGAGACTGCGCCAGAACCTGTCGTCGCAGCGTTCGCTCCACCGGTTGCGCCGGTTGTTCAAATGCCAGAGCCTGCACCTGCACCTGCACCTGCACCTGCACCTGCACCTGCACCCGTTCCTGTTCCTGTTATTGCTCCTGTTGTCGCAGCGCCCGTCGACGTTCCAGCGGAGCCGGTACGCACCGAAGAAACCAAAGCCGGTTTCTTCGCCCGCCTCAAGCAAGGCCTGTCCAAGACCAGTGCCAGCATCGGCGAAGGCATGGCGAGCCTGTTCCTGGGCAGGAAGGCCATCGATGACGAGCTGCTCGATGACCTCGAAACCCGTCTGCTGACCGCCGATGTCGGTGTGGAGGCGACTTCGGTGATCATCCAGCACCTGACCCAGAGGGTTGCGCGCAAAGAACTGGCCGATTCCGATGCGTTGTACAAATCCTTGCAGGGCGAGCTGACGGCCATGCTCAAGCCCGTCGAGCAGCCGCTGAAAATCACCTCGCAGAACAAGCCATTCGTGATTCTGGTGGTTGGCGTCAATGGCGCCGGTAAAACCACCACCATCGGCAAGCTGGCGAAGAAACTGCAGCTGGAAGGCAAGAAAGTCATGCTTGCCGCCGGCGACACCTTCCGCGCTGCCGCGGTCGAGCAATTACAGGTCTGGGGCGAACGCAACAAGATTCCGGTCATCGCCCAGCACACCGGGGCTGACTCGGCTTCGGTGATCTTCGACGCCGTGCAGGCCGCCAAGGCCCGTGGCATCGATGTGCTGATCGCCGACACCGCCGGTCGCCTGCACACCAAAGACAACCTGATGGAAGAGCTGAAAAAGGTTCGCCGGGTGATCGGCAAGCTCGATGCCGACGCGCCGCACGAGGTGTTGCTGGTACTCGATGCCGGCACCGGCCAGAACGCCATCAACCAGGCCAAGCAATTCAACCAGACCGTCGAACTGACCGGCCTGGCGCTGACCAAGCTCGACGGGACCGCCAAGGGCGGGGTGATTTTCGCCCTGGCCAAGCAGTTTGGTCTGCCGATCCGCTACATCGGCGTCGGTGAAGGCATCGACGATTTGCGCACTTTTGAAGCTGAGCCCTTTGTCCAGGCACTGTTTGCCGAGCGGGAGCGTTCATGATTCGTTTCGAACAGGTCGGTAAGCGCTACCCGAACGGTCACGTCGGCTTGCATGAGCTGAGCTTTCGAGTCCGTCGGGGCGAGTTTTTGTTTGTCACTGGCCATTCCGGCGCCGGCAAGAGCACCTTGTTGCGGCTGTTGCTGGCCATGGAGCGTCCGACCAGCGGCAAGCTACTGCTGGCCGGGCAAGACCTGAGCACCATCAGCAACGCACAGATCCCATTCCTGCGTCGACAGATCGGCGTGGTGTTCCAGAACCACCAGTTGCTGTTCGATCGCACGGTGTTCAACAACGTCGCGCTGCCGTTGCAGATCCTGGGTTTGTCCAAGGCCGAAATCGCCAAGCGCGTAGACTCGGCCCTGGAACGCGTGGCGCTGTCGGACAAGACCGATCTGTATCCCGGCGACTTGTCCACCGGTCAGCAACAGCGAGTCGGCATTGCCCGCGCCATCGTTCACCGCCCGGCCCTGCTGCTGGCGGACGAACCGACCGGTAACCTCGACCCGCGCCTGGCGGCAGAAATCATGGGTGTGTTCGAAGACATCAATCGCCTGGGCACCAGTGTGCTGATCGCCAGCCACGACCTGGCGCTGATCGCGCGAATGCGCCACCGCATGCTGACACTGCAACGCGGCCGATTGATCGGCGATGGGGAGGCCAGCGAATGAGTGCTACTCGCAGTCCAAAGGTTTCCGAGCGCGTGGCCCCCAAGGCTGCCGACCCGCAACCGCAGAAGAAAAAACACGACGACGATGATGGCCCGGACTTCGCAACGCTGTTGCGCGCCTGGATCGAAAGCCATCGCGCCAGTCTGCTGGACAGCTTGCGCCGCTTGGGCAAGCAGCCCATCGGCAGCTTTTTCACCTGCATGGTGATGGCAGTTGCCTTGAGTTTGCCCATGGGGCTGTCACTTTTGCTAAGTAACGTCGAGCGACTGGGCGGTTCCTGGCAGCGTGCGGCGCAGATTTCCCTGTACCTGCAAATCGAAGCCAGCCCGGCTGATGGCGAGGCGCTGCGCGAACAGATCAAGGGCATCCCTGGGGTGGCCGATGCCGAATATGTCGGCCGGGATCAGGCGCTGGAAGAATTCCAGCAGCAGTCTGGCCTGGGCGAAGCGCTCAAGGAGCTGCCGGAAAACCCGCTGCCTGGCGTGGTGCTGGTGACGCCGACCGAAGTCGACAAGCCGGCCCTTGAAGCATTAAGACAAAAACTTTCCGAATTGCCTAAGGTACAACAGGCGCAGCTTGATCTAGTCTGGGTCGAGCGTCTGGCAGCCATCCTCAAACTGGGCGACCGATTTGTCTTCGGTCTGACCGTGCTTCTGGTTTCTGCATTACTTTTGGTGATAGGCAATACCATTCGTCTTCATATTGAAAACCGCCGCACAGAGATAGAAGTGATTAAACTCGTGGGCGGCACTGACAGCTATGTGCGCAGACCCTTTCTCTATATGGGGGCGCTGTACGGGTTTGGTGCTGGGATTCTTTCCTGGGGCGTATTGGCGTTCGGCCTGAACTGGCTGAACGATGCGGTGGTCGGGTTGGCCGGTTTGTACGGCAGTGATTTCGCACTGGCCGGCGTACCGGTTGCCGACGGTCTGTCTCTCTTGCTTGGCGCGGTGCTGTTGGGTTATATCGGTGCATGGATTGCAGTCGCACGTCATCTCAGGGAGCTGGCGCCGAAGTAGAATCTTTTTTGCGCGTGATTGACCTTGCAGTTTTTAGGGGAACTTGTCTTTCGGTTTCCGGTCAATTTTCGCAGTGCCAATGGCACGAGTATGTAAGTGGGAGGTTTTTTCGTATGACCAATTCTTTGCAGCCTGCATATGCTCTGGTCCCGGGTGCGAACCTGGAGGCCTATGTGCACACCGTCAACAGCATTCCATTGCTGACGCCGGAGCAGGAGCGTGAACTGGCCGAGAGTCTCTATTATGAGCAGGATCTTGAGGCGGCTCGGCAGATGGTGCTCGCCCACCTGCGTTTTGTCGTACATATCGCCCGTAGCTATTCCGGCTACGGCCTGGCCCAGGCTGACCTGATCCAGGAAGGTAACGTCGGCCTGATGAAGGCCGTGAAGCGCTTCAACCCGGAAATGGGTGTGCGCCTGGTGTCCTTTGCCGTGCACTGGATCAAGGCTGAGATCCACGAATTCATCCTGCGTAACTGGCGGATCGTGAAAGTCGCGACTACCAAGGCCCAGCGCAAGCTGTTCTTCAACCTGCGCAGCCAGAAAAAACGTCTGGCCTGGCTGAACAACGAGGAAGTCCACCGTGTGGCGGAAAGCCTCGGTGTCGAGCCGCGGGAAGTACGCGAGATGGAAAGTCGCCTGACCGGTCACGACATGGCCTTCGACCCGGCAGCCGAAGCCGACGACGACAGCGCCTTCCAGTCACCGGCCAACTATCTGGAAGACCACCGGTACGACCCGGCCCGTCAACTGGAAGATGCCGACTGGAGCGACAACTCCAACCACAACCTGCACGAAGCGCTGGAAGTGTTGGACGACCGCAGCCGCGACATCCTCTACCAGCGCTGGCTGGCAGAAGAAAAGTCCACGCTGCACGACCTGGCGCAGAAGTACAACGTGTCGGCCGAGCGTATCCGTCAGCTCGAGAAGAGCGCGATGAACAAGCTCAAATTGTCGATCGCCGCGTAACCTGCACGAAGGCAATAAAAAACGCCCCGATCATTGATCGGGGCTTTTTTGTTTCTGGTCTCACACAAAACCAATGTGGGAGCGAGCCTGCTCGCGAAATCGGTGGGTCAGGCAACATCAATATTGAATGATGGATCGCATTCGCGAGCAGGCTCGCTCCCACAGGGGGGGCGGCGGTGTTATTGAGTCCACGGCGCCCGGCGCGAATCGTTGAGACCAACCAGGTAGCTGTCTCCACCCAACTGACTCATCTGCCGCCGTATCCAGCCAGCGCGCCGCGCCACGTAATTGGTCGGATGGCTGGCGCTCCACACCCGCGGGTTGGGCAGCACCGCTGCCAGCAAACTGGCCTGCTGCCGGGACAACGATTTGGCGCCGACACCGAAGTGATGCCTGGCCGCCGCCTCTGCTCCAAACACACCGTCATCCCACTCGACGCTGTTGAGGTACACCTCAAGAATCCGCTGCTTGGGCCAGAATACCTCGATCAGCGCGGTAAACCAGGCTTCCAGGCCTTTGCGCAGCCAGCTGCGGCCCGACCACAGGAACAGGTTCTTCGACACTTGCTGGCTGAGGGTGCTGGCACCACGGATCGTGCCGCCAAGCTCGTTGTGGGCCAGTGCTTTCTGGATCGCGCCGAAGTCAAAGCCCCAATGCTCGGGAAATTTCTGGTCCTCACCGGCAATCACCGCGACTTTCAGGTCGTCGGAGATTTCATCCCAGGGTTTCCAGGTGCGTTGCAGGTCGATGGGCTCGCCATCAATCCAGGATTCGATCTTGCGCTCGACCATCAGCGTTGTCCCGGGTGGTGGCACCACGCGAAAGATCAGCACCAGCAATACGCTGGCCCCCATGAACCAGAGCACGGCCTTGGTGAAACGACGGAAATAGATACGCAGCATAGAGATGGCTTGGCCGAACCCGTTGAGCGGGCCATTATACAGACCCTGTTGATCGAGACTGACTGGAGTTCTTCATGCTGCGTGGCTTTTTGATGCTGGCCGCTTTTTTCGGCTTCACCGGTGTCGGTCTCGGGGCGTTCGCCGCCCACGGCCTGAAAAACCGCCTGAGCGCCGAATACCTGGCGATTTTCCATACCGGCGTCACCTATCAGCTAGTACACACCCTGGCATTGCTGGGCGTGGCGTTGCTGGCTACACAGATTCCCGGTCGCCTCGTCACCTGGGCCGGCGCTTCTTTTGTCATCGGCATTCTGCTGTTCTCCGGCAGCCTGTACGTGCTGACGCTGACGGGTGTCAGCAAGCTCGGCATCATCACCCCATTCGGTGGCCTGGCGTTCCTGATAGGCTGGCTTTGCCTGGGCCTCGCCGCCTGGCGCTTGCCGCTGACCGCTTGACGCTTGTTGCTGACCTTTAGGTCACGATCGGGCTAGAATGCCAGCCCCAAAAAATGATGGCGGCATTCGGCATGCGCATTCAGTTGAACGGCGAATCCTTTGAACTGCCCGACGGTGAAACCGTTGCGGCCCTGCTGACCCGTCTGGACCTGACCGGACGCCGGGTGGCGGTCGAACTCAATCTGGATATCGTCCCGCGCAGTCAGCACGCAGACACCGCGTTGAGCGACGGCGACAACGTCGAAGTGGTGCACGCCATCGGCGGCGGCTAGCCACGTGGCCCCAGGGCCGACAGAATTCTGCAAGACCCTCACCCCTACAGAGGATTCCCCATGAGCATCGTTCGTAGCGACAAGCCTTTCGTCCTGGCCGGTCGTACTTACCAGTCGCGTTTGCTGGTCGGTACTGGCAAGTACCGTGACATGGAAGAAACCCGTCTGGCCATCGAGGCCTCGGGTGCCGAGATCGTCACTTTCGCCGTGCGCCGTACCAACCTCGGCCAGAACGCGGGCGAACCGAGCCTGCTGGATTTCCTCTCGCCGGATCGCTACACCTTCCTGCCGAACACCGCCGGTTGCTACGACGCAATCGAGGCCGTGCGCACCTGCCGCCTTGCCCGTGAGCTGCTCGATGGCCACAACTTGGTGAAGCTGGAAGTGCTGGCGGATCAGAAAACCCTGTTCCCCAACGTGATCGAAACCCTCAAGGCGGCCGAGTCGCTGGTAAAGGAAGGCTTCGACGTGATGGTCTACACCAGCGACGACCCGATCATCGCCCGGCAACTGGCGGAAATCGGCTGCATCGCGGTCATGCCGCTGGCCGGTCTGATCGGCTCGGGCCTGGGGATCTGCAACCCGTACAACCTGCAGATCATCCTCGAAGAAGCCAAGATCCCGGTGCTGGTGGATGCCGGTGTCGGTACTGCTTCCGACGCCACCATCGCCATGGAACTGGGCTGTGATGCGGTGCTGATGAACTCGGCCATCGCCCACGCCCAGCAGCCGATCATGATGGCCGAAGCCATGAAACACGCGATCGTCGCGGGCCGTCTGGCCTACCTCGCCGGCCGCATGCCGAAAAAACTCTATGCCAGCGCCTCTTCGCCGCTGGATGGTCTGATCAAGTAAGAGCCATTGATGACTGAATCGAACGACACGCCAATCCAGACGGAAGAAGGCGACGAGCGCCAACACCGCCGCATCAAGAGTTTCGTGATGCGCGCCGGGCGCATGACCGAAGGCCAGCAACGTGGCCTGGAGCAGGGCGCGCCGCTATTCGTGCTGCCCCTGGCCGACGCGCCGGTGGATTTCGACCAGGTGTTCGGTCGCTCGGCACCGCGTTCGCTGGAGATCGGTTTCGGCATGGGCCATTCGCTGCTGGAAATGGCCGCGGCTGCACCGGAGCAGGATTTCATCGGCGTCGAGGTCCACCGTCCGGGTGTTGGCGCGCTGCTCAATGGTGTGCTGACCCAGGGTTTGACCAACCTGCGCGTCTACGATTGCGATGCCATCGAAGTGCTCAACCGCTGCGTGGCCGATAATAGCCTTGATCGCCTGATGCTGTTTTTCCCGGACCCGTGGCACAAGAGCCGTCACCACAAGCGTCGTATCGTTCAGGCGTCCTTCGCTGAGCTTGTGCGCAGCAAGTTGAAGGTCGGCGGTATTCTGCACATGGCCACCGACTGGGAACCGTACGCCGAGTACATGCTGGAAGTGATGAACGTTGCCCCGGGTTACCGCAACCTGGCTGAAGACGGCAAGTGCGTGCCACGCCCGGCCGAGCGCCCGATTACCAAGTTCGAACGCCGTGGCGAACGTCTTGGGCATGGCGTTTGGGATCTGAAGTTCGAAAAACAGTCCTAAACCCTACGCAATACCCACTGTGGGAGCGAGCCTGCTCGCGAAAGCGTCATAACATTCAACATCTTCGTTGACTGTCAGACCGCATTCGCGAGCAGGCTCGCTCCCACAGTTGTTTTGGGTGTACTCAAGGATTAGCGGCGGTCGGCTACTACGCCGATAAGCACCAGCACCACCAACAACACCGGCGCCAGGCTGTAGTTGTTGAACTGACTCAAGCCCTTGACGATCCATGGCGTGGCATAGATCAGCGCCGCACCGCTGCCGATCATGCACAGCAGGGACATCAGCGGTACGCGCAAGGCGCCAGCGATGCTGCCCAGGCGTTGCTCGACCCAGCCCTTGAAATCCGCACCGAACAACACCAGCAGGCAACCCACCAGGGCGAGGGCGATTTCCGAGAGGTTGCTGCGGCTCCAGCGAGACGCGGTGGCGAGCAGGTCGAGTACCAAATCCATTCGATTTCCTTATGTCAGAAATTTCTGCAGCAAGTCGTTGAGGAAGAGTTGTCCGCGCTCGGTAGCCGCCAGACGTGACGGTTCGACCTGCAACAGGCCGCTTTGTTCGGCTTCGCGACGGCTTTCGGCGAGGCTTTCCAGGGTCATTCCAGTGCGTTCCGGATAAAGCCGCGCCTCAACGCCTGCGGTCAGGCGCAGCGCGTTCATCAGGAACTCGAACGGCATCTCGTCATTGGTCAGCGCTTTCTCGCCAGCCTGAAACGGTTTGGCCGGATTCAGGTAATCCTTCGGCAGGCGGGTCTTCCAGGTGCGTACGATGCGTCCGTCCGGATGGCTGAGCTTGCCGTGGGCACCGGCACCGATGCCGATGAAATCGCCAAAGCTCCAGTAATTGAGGTTATGCCGTGCCGGGCGACCCGGCTGGGCATAAGCCGAGACTTCATACTGGGCGTAACCGTGTTCGGCCAACAGCGCCTGCCCGGCCTCCTGGATATCCCACAGGGTGTCGTCTTCCGGCAGCGTCGGTGGCTGGTTCCAGAATACGGTGTTCGGTTCCAGGGTCAGCTGATACCAGGACAGGTGGGTCGGCTTCAGGGCGATGGCTTGGCGCAAATCGCTCAGGGCATCGTCCAGCGATTGATCGGGCAAACCGTGCATCAAGTCCAGGTTGAAGTTATCGAAACCCGCTTGACGGGCCATCCCGGCGGCGCGCACGGCCTCATCACCGTTGTGGATGCGACCCAAAGCGGTGAGCTTCTCTTGCTGGAAACTCTGGATGCCAATGGACAGGCGATTGATGCCCAGCGCGCGGTAGGCGACGAACTTCTCTTGTTCGAAGGTCCCTGGGTTGGCTTCCAGGGTGATTTCGATGTCGCTTGCAAAGGCAATGCGTTGTTCCACGCCTTTGAGCAAGCGACCCAACGCCTGGGCGCTGAACAGGCTCGGCGTGCCGCCACCGAAGAAGATCGAACTCAGCTCACGGCCATAGACGGCGTGCAAGTCCTGATCGAGGTCAGCCAGCAACGCGTCGACATACTCTTCTTCCGGCAGCACGGGGCTGGCGGTGTGGGAGTTGAAATCGCAATAAGGGCATTTGCGTACGCACCACGGGATATGGATGTACAGCGCCAAGGGCGGCAGCACTGGCATGGCCGCCCGAGGCGATTGTGCGGCGCCACCAAAGATCAGCGGCGACGCGGAGGATTTACCGGTCATTTCAAGCCCAGACGCTGGCGCAGCAGATCCATTGCACGGGCGCGGTGGCTGATCTGGTTCTTGTCGCCCGGGCTCAACTCGGCACTGGAGCAATCACGCTCCGGTACCCAGAACAGCGGGTCGTAGCCAAAACCGTGTTCGCCGCTGGCCTGGGTCAGGATGCGCCCGTGCCACAGGCCTTCGCAGAGAATCGGCAGTGGATCGTCGGCATGCCGCACCAGCGCCAGCACGCAGACGAACTGTGCGCCGCGTTCGGCTTCGGGTACGTCCTTCAACACGTCGAGCAGCTTGGCGTTGTTCGCCGCATCGCCCTTGCCATCGGCATAACGTGCCGAGTAGATGCCCGGCGCACCGCCGAGGAAATCCACCGCCAACCCGGAATCGTCCGCCAAGGCCGGCAGGCCGGAAATGCGCGCGGCATTGCGGGCCTTGAGGATGGCGTTCTCGACGAACGACAGGCCGGTCTCTTCAGGCTCCACACTGCTGAACTCGCCGATCGAGCGCAGTTGCACCGACTCGCCGAGCATGGCCTGGAGTTCCTTGAGTTTGCCGGCGTTATGGCTGGCCAGTACGAGTTGCGTGAAGTTGATCATTGGCCAGGGAAGAGCTCTTGGTTGAAGTTGATGGTGTTGATTTTGTCACCGGTCTGCACCTTGATGTCGAAGGTGCGGGTTTCCTGCTGATCCACCGGGAACTGGGCGATGTAGTAGATCGCGCCTTGTTCGGTGATCTGGCGGAAATTCAGGTTAACGCTCTGGCTGGTCAAGTCTTTGATCGTACCGCTGACCTGGGCCATCTGCGGCTTGCCGTCCTTGATCACCGAAATGTTGATCACGCCCTGGTTCTTGCTGCGGGTAAGCTCCGCGGCCTTGGCAATGTCCGGTGTCAGGAAGGTGGAGTTGAAGGTGTTGTAGTGCACCGTCGTGTCGCCAAAGACTTCCTTGCGATCACCTTTGATCGCATCGGCAGCCATGGCTGTGACGCTCAGGCAGGCGGTAAGTAGAAACAGCGCTAGACGACCCATGATCGTTCTCCTCCAAATAAGGTGTTCAGACCGCGACCTTGTGGTCTGCAAGCCCCGGGCTGCTGACGCGGTAAATGCCGATCTCACCTAACAGATTAGGCCATAGCTTACTGGCCCACCCGTGCCGATGCTGTTGATCCACGGCCAGCCGATCAATGACCTTGGCTTCACGTTCGAGACACAAGGCCTCAAAGTCCGCGAAGGTGCAGAAGTGAATGTTCGGCGTGTTGTACCAGGTGTAGGGCAGGAACTCGGAAACCGGCATCCGGCCTTTGCTCGCCAGGTACCAGCGGCAGCGCCAGTGACCGAAATTGGGGAAGGTGATGATGCACTGGCGGCCGACCCGCAGCATTTCTTCGAGGATCTTGTCCGGGTAGTGCACCGCTTGCAGCGCCTGGGTCATGACCACGATGTCGAAACTGTTGCTGGCAAAGTTGCCCAGGCCCTTGTCCAGGTCCTGCTCGATGACGTTGATGCCCTTGGCCACGCACTCGGCAATGTTATCCGCGTCGTTTTCCAGGCCGTAGCCAGTAACCTGCTTGTTGTCGCGCAGCCAGGTCAGCAACTCGCCATCACCGCAACCGAGGTCGAGCACGCGGCTACCGGCGGGGATCCATTCCTGGATGATTTCCAGATCAGCTCTCATGGCTATCTCACAACGTAATGCGGTTCATGTAATTGCCGAACGCCTGCAAGTAGCGCGGGATCGGAATCAGGAAGGCGTCGTGGCCCTGCGGCGCGTCGATTTCCAGGTAGCAGACGTCCTTGCGCGCGGCCATCAGCGCGTCCACCAGTTCCCGCGAGCGGGCAGGTGAGAAGCGCCAGTCGGTGGTGAACGACATCACGCAGAACTTGGCGGTGGCGCCGGCGAAGGTTTTCGCCAGGTCATCGTCGAAGTTGGCCGCCGGGTCGAAGTAGTCCAGGGCCTTGGTCATCAGCAGGTAAGTGTTGGCATCGAAACGCCCGGAGAATTCTTCACCCTGATAACGCAGGTAGCTTTCGACCTGGAACTCGACGCTGTGGAAGTCGTAGTTGAGCTTCTCGCTTTTCAGACCACGACCGAATTTCTCACCCATGGAGTCGTCGGACAGGTAAGTGATGTGCCCGACCATCCGCGCCAGCATCAGCCCGCGCTTGGGGATCACGCTGTGTTCCTGGAACGAACCGCCGTGGAATTCGGGGTCGGTGAGGATTGCCTGGCGCGCCACTTCGTTGAAGGCGATGTTCTGCGCCGACAGCTTCGGTGCCGAGGCGATGGCCAGGCAATGGCGGATGCGCTCAGGGTAAGTGATGCTCCATTGCATCGCCTGCATGCCGCCAAGGCTACCGCCGATCACGGCCGCAAACTGGGCGATGCCGAGGCGATCGGCCAGGCGCGCCTGGCTGTGCACCCAGTCTTCCACGGTCAATACCGGGAAGTCGGCACCGAACGGCTTGCCGGTTTCCGGGTTGATGCTGCTCGGACCGGTAGAGCCATTGCAACCACCGAGGTTGTTCAGGCTGACCACGAAGAACTTGCTGGTGTCGATGGGCTTGCCGGGACCGATGCAGCTGTCCCACCAACCGGGTTTGCGGTCGTCGGGGCTGTGATAACCGGCGGCATGGTGGTGGCCGGACAAGGCGTGGCAGATCAGCACGGCGTTGCTCGCCGTGGCGTTCAGGGTGCCGTAGGTCTCGTAAATCAGGTCATAGGCCGGGAGCGAACGGCCGCAGGCCAACGCCAGGGCTTCGCTGAAGTGCGCCACTTGCGGCGTCACCAGACCAACAGAATCGGGGGGAAAGGCAGCTGGCATCGACCCTGCTCTCGTTGAAATGAGGCGTAAGTCTAAAGACCGGTGGGGTTAGCGGCAAGCAAAGGCCGGGCCTCATTTCATGCCGTTAGACCGAGGTGCTGCATTCGCGAGCAGGCTCGCTCCCACATTGGAATGCATTTCCCTGTGGGAGCGAGCCTGCTCGCGAAGAACGATGATGCGGTGCCGCAGAATCAGATCAGGCCGAAAAGCTCTTTCGGCATCATCGCGTAGTGCGCAAGGCGCGGAATCAGCCAGCTCTGCAGCAATTGCAGCGCGATGAAGGCGAAGATCGGCGAGATGTCGAGACCGCCCAGGTTCGGAATGATCCGGCGGAACGGCGCGAGTACCGGTTCAGTGATCTGCTGGACCAGCTCGGCGCCTGGGTTGTGGCTCCCCGGAGCGACCCAGGACAGAATCACGCTGATGATCATCGCCCAGAACAGAATCTTCAAAAACAGCGCGAAGATGCCGATCAGCGCCCATGGTGCCAGGAACAGCACATCGACCGAGTAACCACTGAGCAGCAGGATGACCGCGAACAGCGCCATTTGCACGATCAGGGCCAGCACCAGCGAGGACATGTCCAGCCCGAACATGCTCGGGATAACCCGGCGCAGTGGCTTGAGCAGCGGTTGCGTGGCCTTGACGGCGAATTGGCAGAGCGGGTTGTAGAAGTTCGCCCGCACCAATTGCAGGATGAAACGCAGCAGCACGATCAAAAGATACAGGCTGCCCAGGGTCTGGATCACAAAAATGGCAGCGTCGTTGATTCCGAGCATTGTTGATTCCTTATTAAGTGCTGATTAGCGACCGAGTTGCTCAGCCATCTCGGCCGAGCGGTGCGCGGCGGCGCCCAGGGCTTTTTCAACCAGTGCCTCGAAGCCATTGGCCTGGAACGATTTGATCGCGGCTTCTGTGGTGCCGGCGGGCGAAGTGACGCGGCGACGCAGCTCAGCGGCGTCGACGTCACTGGACACCGCCATGTGGGCGGCGCCCAGGGCGGTTTGCAAGGTCAGTTGGGCGGCGATGTCTGCTGGCAGGCCGAGTTTGACGCCGGCGGCGGTCATGGCTTCGATCAGCAGGAAAAAGTACGCAGGGCCGGAACCGGAAACAGCGGTGACCGCATCCAGCTGCTGTTCCTCGTCCAGCCACAGGGCAACGCCAACTGCCGATAGCAGCTCTTGAGCTTGCTGGCGCTGCTCGGCGGTCACCTGGGCGGTGGCGAATAAACCGCTCACGCCCTGACGCAGCAGCGCCGGGGTGTTGGGCATGCAACGTACGATCGGCTGGGCGCCGAGCCAGTTGTTCATGCTGGCGCAGGTGATGCCGGCGGCAATCGACACCACCAGTTGATTGGATTTCAGGCTTGTGCGAATGGCTTCGCAGACAGCCTTCATCGCCTGGGGCTTGACCGCCAGCACGACCACATCGGCGCCTTCAATGGCCTGGGCGTTGTCGGCGAATACTTCGATGCCATGTTCGGCGCTCACGCGGGCACGGGTTTCATCGCCCGGATCGCTGGCGCGGATCTGCGCCGCTTCCAGGCCTTTGGCCCGCAGGCCGCCGATCAGGCTGGCAGCCATGTTGCCGGCACCGATAAAGGCAATACGCGTCTTGCTCATGTCAGGTCCTTATAAATGGGGTCACGGTTGACCGTAATCTCTGGCGCCAAACAGGGCCGTACCGATACGGACCCAAGTGGCGCCCTGGGCAATAGCCGACTCGAGGTCGTGACTCATGCCCATGGAAAGTGTGTCGAGTGGCAAATTCAGGCTGGCCTGCAGGCTTTGCACGGCAGCGAAAGCGGCATCCTGGGCGGCGCGATCTTCGGTCGGCTCGGGAATGGCCATCAGCCCGCGCAATTTCAGGCGCGGCAAGGCGCTGATGGCATTGGCCAGAGCCGGCAGGTCCGCCGGAGTGCAGCCAGACTTGCTGGCTTCACCGCTGACATTGACCTGGATGCAGATGTTAAGCGGTGGCATTTCGGCCGGGCGTTGTTCGGACAGGCGTTGCGCGATTTTCAAGCGATCCACGGAATGCACCCAGGCGAAGTGCTCGGCGATTGCACGAGTCTTGTTCGATTGAATGGGGCCGATGAAGTGCCAGATCAAGGGCAGGTCGGTCAGTTCAAGCTGCTTGCCCAGGGCTTCCTGCAGGTAGTTCTCGCCAAAGTCGCGCAGGCCCGCGGCATGGGCTTCACGCAGCGCCTGTGCGGGTTTGGTCTTGCTGACGGCCAGCAACTGGACGCTGTTTTCATCGCGGTGGGCGGCGAGGGCGGCGGCACGGATGCGTGAACCAACCTGTTCAATGTTGTCTGCTATCGTGGACATTCAAGAGGCGCCAGCGGTCTGAGGTTGGCGGCATTCTACTGGAATTGAGGGGTGCTATGGATATCACTGAGTTGCTGGCGTTCAGCGCCAAACAAGGCGCATCCGACCTGCATTTGTCGGCAGGCCTGCCGCCGATGATCCGTGTCGATGGCGATGTGCGGCGCATCAACTTGCCGGCCCTGGATCACAAGGAGGTGCAGGCGCTGATCTACGACATCATGAACGACGCCCAGCGGGTGGCGTTCGAAAAGCACCTGGAAACCGACTTTTCCTTTGATGTGCCTGGTGTCGCGCGATTCCGGGTCAATGTCTTCAATCAGAGTCGAGGCGCCGGAGCGGTCTTTCGCACGATACCGTCCAGAGTTCAGAGCATGGAAGAGTTGGGCATGGGCGAGGTGTTTCGCAAGATGACCGACGCGCCACGGGGCCTGGTTCTGGTGACAGGCCCGACGGGGTCCGGCAAGTCCACCACCCTGGCAGCGATGATCGATTACCTGAACAGCCATCGCCATCACCACATTCTTACGATTGAAGACCCTATCGAGTTTGTCCACGAATCGCGCAAATGCCTGATCAATCAGCGTGAAGTCCACCGCGATACCCGCAGTTTCGCGACAGCCTTGCGTTCGGCCCTGCGCGAAGACCCGGACGTGATCCTGGTGGGGGAGATGCGTGACCTGGAAACCATCCGCCTGGCATTGACCGCTGCCGAAACCGGCCACCTGGTGTTCGGCACGCTGCACACGACCTCGGCGGCGAAAACCATCGACCGGATCATCGACGTGTTTCCGGGCGACGAGAAGTCGATGGTGCGTTCGATGCTTTCCGAGTCGTTGCTGGCGGTGGTGTCCCAGACCCTGGTCAAGAAGATTGGTGGAGGGCGGGTTGCGGCCCACGAGATCATGCTCGGAACGTCGGCGATCCGTAACCTGATCCGTGAAGACAAGGTGGCGCAGATGTACTCGTCGATTCAGGCGGGAGGGTCGCTGGGGATGCAGACGCTGGATATGGGCTTGAGGAATTTGGTGACCAAGGGCGTGGTCAGTCGCGAACAGGCGCGGGAGAAGGCGCGGTCGCCGGATAACTTCTGAGGAAGAGATGTTGTGCTTTCATGGGCCCCATCGCGAGCAAGCTCGCTCCCACAGGGGAATGCATTCCAATGTGGGAGCGAGCTTGCTCGCGATGGGACCATCATGTTCGGTGCAAATACCGGATGCGTTCAGGTCAGCGCTGAACAACCTGCAACGCTTTCTGATCTTTCGGCAGAACCCGCTTGGCCACCACGTAGTGCTTTTCCCAGTACGGTTTCTTCAAGGTGTCGATGCTCACCGACTTGCCACGACGTGGTGCGTGGATGAAGCGGTCGTTGCCCAGGTAGATGGCAACGTGATTGACTCGACGGCTCTTGATGTTGAAGAAAATCAGGTCACCGGGTTTCAAATCGTTGCGATCGACTTTCTCGCCGTGGCCGCTGGCCATGGCATTGGAGGTGCGTGGCAGGTCAAACGTGGCGTCGTTGAACGCGTATTTCACCAGGCCGCTGCAGTCGAAGCCTTTGCTCGGGCTGCTGCCGCCCCAGCGGTACGGCGTACCGAGGACGTTGACGGCGCGGCTCAGCACGTTGCTGCTTTCCCTGGTCGCCATCGGCGGCACCAGGCTGCTTTTGCTGACCAGCTGCGGAGCCAGTTTGACCGATTTTTTGCTTTTGCTCGAAGGAGCGGAAGCATGGGATTTTTGGGTGTAACCATTAACGTTCGGAAGACGTTGCTCACGATTGGTGGCGTGGGCGGCCAGTGGCAATAATAGGCAAATGGTTAGCCATGTCTTGAAAAATGGACGCATTAGGCAGGGCTCGTATAAGTTAGCGCGAAACTTTATAACAGCTTTTTTTGGCATTCCGAGGCCGTTGGTCGATTCCATCTGGGTCTAACGGAACCAAATGAGCGTTAAATTGACGCAATTGTCTGACAGAAGTCAGGTGCCATAAGGGTTTGGCGGAATGGACAGTATCAGGTGCCATACGTCGGCTGCTTGTAAAAAAGTCACAAAGATTTAAAGAATATTTATCTATCGTGTGAATCGAGGTCATCCATGAACACCTATCAATCGCCCGTCCCGCATCAGGACACGCACAGCAAAGTGATCGGTTACCTGCTGTGGATTTTGGGATTTACCGGTGCCCATCGCTTTTATTACGGCAAGCCGGTGACCGGGACGATCTGGTTTTTTACCTTCGGATTGCTGGGGATCGGCTGGTTGATCGACCTGTTCCTGATCCCGGCCATGGACCGTGAAGCGGACCTGAGGTTTACCGCAGGTCCCATCGAATACAACGTGGCGTGGATACTGCTGACGTTCCTCGGGGTGTTCGGTGTGCACCGGATGTATCAGGGGAAGTGGATCAGCGGGTTGCTGTACCTGGTGACGGGTGGGTTGTTCTTTCTGGGGGTGCTGTATGACTTCTGGACGTTGAATGACCAGGTTTCCGTTCGCAATGCGCAGAATCGCGGCGCCTTCCAGTAAGTCTTCGCGAGCAGGCTCGCTCCCACAGGATTGATGCGGTCCTTGTGGGAGCGAGCCTGCTCGCGAATGCCGGCGACGCGATTTTATGCCTGGTGACTGATCCGCCCATCCACCAAGGTGTAGCGCACCACACTCGGCAGGCTGTGACCCAGGAACGGGCAGTTCTCGCCCTTCGACAGCCAGGTCTCACCGGCCACAGTCGAGGCCGCCGGGTCGAATAGCACGATATCTGCCGCGCCACCCACCGCCAGCTTGCCCGCCGGCAGGCGCAAGGCCTCGGCAGGGCCAGCACTGAGGCGTGCCAGCAGCGTCGGCAGATCCAGCAAGCCGTCTTCCACCAGCGTCATCGCCAGCGGCAGCAGCAGTTCAACACTGCTGATGCCTGGCTCGGTAGCCCCGAACGGCGCCAGCTTGGCGTCCCGCTCGTGAGGTTGGTGATGGCTGGAGATGGCCGAAACCACGCCTGACTTCACTGCCGCACGCAAACCATCGCGATCGGCGCGGGTGCGCAGCGGTGGCTGCACGTGATAGAGGCTGCTGAAATCGATCAGCGCTTCGTCGGTCAGTATCAATTGATACAGGGCGACATCCGCCGTGACCTTCAGGCCACGCTGCTGGGCCTGGGCAATCAGGGCTACACCACGCGCGCTGGTGAGTTGGCTGAAGTGCGCACGTACGCCTGTCTGTTCGACCAGCAGTAGATCCCTGGCCAAGGCGACGGTTTCGGCGGTTTCCGGAATGCCCGGCAGGCCGAGGAAGCTCGCGGTAGGGCCTTCATGGGCCAGGCCGCCTTCCGCCAGGTCGTGGTCCTGGGAGTTGAATATCACCGTGAGGTCGAAAGTGGCCGCGTAATCCAGCGCCCGGCACAGGGTGCGGGTGTTGCGGAAACTCTCCAGGCCGTTGCCGAAGGCCACGCAACCGGCATCGCGCAATGCAACCAGCTCTGCCAGCTGTTCGCCGTCCAGGCCTTTGCTCAGTGCGCCGATCGGGAAGACTTTGGTGTTGCCAGCCTCGCGGGCACGGTCGAGGATCAGCTCGGCCACGGCCGAGGTGTCCAGCACCGGTTTGGTTTTCGGAGGGCAGCACAGGCTGGTGACGCCGCCGGCAGCCGCCGCACGGGTTTCGCTGGCGATCGAGCCTTTACGGCTGTAACCCGGTTCGCGCAGGGCGACGTTGAGGTCGACCAGGCCTGGGGCGGCCACCAGGCCTTTGGCGTCAATCGTGTCGACAGCGACAAAACCGGCTGGCGCAGCGCCAAGGGCGATGACTTTGCAGGCTTCAATGTGAATATCGGTAACTTGATCCAGGCCACTGGACGGATCGATCACGCGGGCGCCGAGAATGCTGAGCTTCACTGGGCGTTCTCCTGCTCGAATTGGCGCTGGGCAGTTTGCCCGCTCATAGCCATGGACAGCACGGCCATACGAATCGCGATGCCGTAGGTCACCTGGTTGAGGATCACCGAGTGCGGGCCGTCGGCCACCGCCGACTCAATCTCCACCCCACGGTTGATCGGCCCCGGGTGCATGACTATGCAATCCGGTTTGGCCCCGGCCAGGCGCGCGGTAGTAAGGCCGAACAGGCGGTAGAACTCACCTTCGCTCGGCAGCAGACCGCCGGTCATGCGCTCACGCTGCAGGCGCAGCATGATCACCACGTCGACGTCTTTCAGGCCTTCGGTCATGTCGGTGTAGACCTTCACGCCGTATTGCTCGATGCCGATCGGCAGCAGGGTCTTCGGCGCGATCACGCGGATGTCCGGGCAACCGAGGGTTTTCAGGGCCAGCATGTTCGAGCGCGCAACCCGCGAGTGCAGGATGTCGCCGACGATGGCCACCGAAAGGTTTTCGAAGCCGCCCTTGTGCCGGCGGATGGTGAGCATGTCGAGCATGCCCTGGGTCGGGTGGGCGTGACGGCCGTCGCCGCCGTTGATGATCGCCACTTGTGGGCAAACATGTTCCGCGATGAAGTGTGCAGCGCCGGAATCACCGTGGCGCACGACGAACATGTCGGCGGCCATGGCTTCCAGGTTGCGCAGGGTGTCGAGCAGGGTTTCGCCCTTGCTCGCCGACGACGTGGACACGTTCAGGGTGATCACGTCCGCCGACAGTCGCTGGGCCGCCAGTTCGAAGGTGGTGCGGGTGCGGGTGGAGTTTTCGAAGAATACGTTGCACACGGTCTTACCGCGCAGCAACGGGACTTTTTTCACCGCCCGGGCGCCGACTTCGAGGAAAGAGTCGGCGGTGTCGAGGATTTCCGTCAGCAGCTCGCGGCGCAAACCGTCGAGCGAGAGGAAGTGGCGCAGCTGGCCCTGATCATTGAGCTGCAGCGGGCGCTTGGTATCTAAAGGCGTCATCGCGAGGGGGACTCTCAATAGGGCGAATTAAAAGGCGAGGTCTTGCAGTTCGAGCTTGAGTTCCGGCCCTGACAGTTTCACCCGCTCGTGGGCTGCCAGGGACAGGGTCGCGCCCAGTACGTTCGGGCGGATCGGCAGTTCACCAGCGTCCAGGTCCAGCAGGCATACCAGCGTCACGCTGGCCGGGCGACCATAGTCGAACAGTTCGTTCATGGCGGCGCGGATGGTCCGCCCGCTCATCAGTACGTCGTCGATCAGCACCAGGTGCTGGCCTTCGATCTCGAACGGCAGGGCCGACGGGCGCACTTGCGGGTGCAGGCCGTTCTGGCTGAAGTCGTCGCGGTAGAAGGAAACGTCGAGTGTGCCAAGAGGTTCAGCGCTGCCCAGCTCTTTGAGCAGGGCCTGGGCAACCCACACGCCACCGGTACGAATGCCGATGTAGCGCGGTTCGCTGATGCCACGGTGTTCCAGGTGTGCCTTGAGACGGATCGCCATCTGGCTGATCAGTTCGGCGGGATTGGGCAGGCTCATGGTTGCTCCTTCTTGGGCCCGAGCCGGATCGTTGCTTGAGGTGGCTCGGGTTGTAGCTAAAAGAGACGGGTGACGGCTCTTCAGGATTAGGATTGGAACAATGCGCTGTTCTCGTCGAGCCAGCCTTGCAGCAGCAGGGCGGCGGCGATGGCATCGACCGGGTTGTCGCGGTAGCTGCCTTTCTGCCCACCCCGGGCCAGGCGTTCGCCCTTGGCCTCGAAAGTGGTCAGGCGTTCATCGTGGGTGTAGAAGGGCAGGTTGAAGCGACCGTTCAGGCGCCGGGCGAATTTTTCCGCGCGGGCGCACATGTCGCTGGGCGTGCCGTCCATGTTCAGCGGCAGGCCGACCACCACGGCGTCGGGTTTCCACTCTTTAATCAGCGCTTCGACCTGATCCCAGTCGGGAATCCCGTTTTGTGCCTTCAAGGTGCACAGTTCGCGGGCCTGGCCGGTAATCACCTGGCCAACCGCAACGCCGATCTGTTTGGTGCCGTAGTCGAATCCCAGAATCAACCGCAGGGCCATCAGGCGTGCCCCGCCTGGCTGGTGAGCAGGCTGAGATTGACGCCCAGGTGTTTGGCCGCCGCTTCCAGGCGCAGCTCGCTGCTGGTGTTGAACAGGATGTCGGCATGGTACGGGCAGGTCAGCCAGGCGTTCTGGGCCAGTTCGGCCTCCAGTTGCCCGGCTTCCCAACCGGCATAACCCAGTGTGATCACGCTTTTCGCCGGGCCGACGCCATCGGCGATGGCGAACAGCACGTCCTGGGAGGTCGACAGGGACAGCTCGCTTTCCAGATCAACGGTCGCCTGAAAACTCTGGCCCTTGGGGTGCAGGACAAAGCCGCGATCGGTCTGCACCGGACCGCCGATGAAGATCGGCACGTGCTGGCAGAGCGCTGGCGGCTCGATGTCCGGGCGCAATTGCTCGAGGATATCGGCCAGGTTCAGGTCCTGCGGACGGTTGACCACCAGCCCCATGGCACCATTGGCCGTGTGCTCGACAATATAGGTCAAGGTGTGCGCAAAGTTCGGGTCGACCATGTGAGGCATGGCGATCAGGAAGTGATGCTTGAGGTAGCTGGGGCTGACGTTTTTCATGAGCGCTAGTGTGGCGTTGGAGGGGCGAACTGACAAGCCGGGGATGCAAATCTGGCACGTTTCCCTGTAGGAGCGAGCATGCTCGCGATGACGGATTAACATCCAACATTGATGTCGACTGTTCGACCGCCATCGCGAGCAAGCTCGCTCCCACAATGGTTTTGTGGTGTGGTCAGTTGCTTGAGAGTCGGTCCCCGCGGGCAAATTTCCAGGTCCGGATGATTTCCAGGCGATCGATGTCTGACAGGTCCCCGGTAAAGGGTGCAAACGGTGCTGCCAGCCGCACGATGCGTTGGGCCGCCTGGTCCAGCAGCGGTTGCCCGGACGACTCCAGCACCAGCACCTCATACAGCGAGCCGTCGCGGTTGATCGAGACCATCAGGCGCAAGTTGCCGTAAATCTGCTTGCGCCGGGCTTCGTCGGGGTAATTGAGGTTGCCGATTCGCTCGACTTTTTTACGCCATTCGTCCTTGTACCAGGCGCCCTTGTCGCGCATGGTCGAAGCGGCACTCAGACGGTGGATGCGCGGGCGCTTGGCGTACAACTGTTGTTCTTGGGCCAGTTCGGCTTCGAGGCTGGCGATGTCGCTGGACAGCTGTTCGCTGTCAAATGTCGGTGCCGCCACCGCAGGTTTGGTGACGGGCTTGGGCTCTTCGGTTTTCGCCGCGGCTTTCTTCGGCTTCGGCGCGACGGTGGTCACGGCAGCCTTGGGCGGGGCTTCCTGCTGTTCAGGCTTGGCCGCTGGCGGTGGGGTAACTTTCTGTACCTTGTTGTCCTGGAACGGCGCGATCTCGGTGGTCTTGGGGATGGCCTTTTTATCCAGGGTACCGCTGCCTTGCTGATTTTCCTGGGCGAGGAAATCGGCCTTTTCCGGCTTCTTTTCGCTTTTGAAGGTGGCGAGGGTGATTTCCAGGGTTTTGCTGATCTGCTTGGGCTCGACCATCGTGAATCCGACACCCAGCAGCAATGCCAGGTGGATCAGCGCCGCTAGGAACAGGGTAAAACCGAGGCGATCGGCCGGGCGCACGCCGTAATGGGCGAGTTCGGGAGGCAGATCGGACGGGAGGGTCATGACAAGGAAACCAACATCGCGTTTTCACAGGCCGCGCATGATAACGCAATGTTGGTTTGGCTTTTCAACGGGCCTTGAGCTTCTGATCGATGGCGTCCATCAGCATGCCGCCAATATCGGTGCCAAACGCGTTGTCGATCTCGCGGATGCAAGTCGGGCTGGTGACGTTGATCTCGGTCAGGTGCTCGCCGATCACATCGAGGCCGACGAACAACAGACCTTTTTCGCGCAGGATCGGGCCGACTTGCGCCGCGATCCAGCGATCCTTCTCGGTCAATGGACGGGCTTCGCCACGGCCACCGGCGGCGAGGTTGCCACGGGTTTCGCCGGCAGCGGGAATGCGCGCCAGGCAGTAATCTACCGGCTCGCCGTCGATCATCAGGATGCGTTTGTCGCCATCGACGATGGCTGGCAGGTAGCCCTGGATCATGATCTGCTGCTGGCCATGCAGGGTCAGGGTTTCGAGGATCACCGACAGGTTCGGGTGACCGGCGGTGTGACGGAAGATCGAGGACCCGCCCATGCCGTCCAGCGGCTTGAGAATCACATCGCCATGATGGTCAGCGAATTCGCGCAATACGTCAGGGCGACGGCTGACGATGGTCGGTGGCGTGCACTGCGGGAACAGCGTGGCGAACAGCTTTTCGTTGCAGTCACGCAGGCTCTGCGGCTTGTTGACCACCAGCACGCCGGCGCTCTCGGCCTGTTCCAGCAAATAGGTGGAATAGACGAATTCCATGTCGAATGGCGGATCCTTGCGCATCAGGATCACGTCCAGATCGCTCAGCAGGGCGTCCTGCTCGGCTTCCAGCTCGAACCATTTTTCCGGGTTGGCGAACACTTTCAACGGACGCATCCGCGCCCGTGCCTGACCTTCGGCCTGGTACAGGTCGCGCTGTTCCATGTAGAACAGTTCCCAGCCGCGTTTCTGTGCGGCCAGCAGCATGGCCAGCGAGCTATCCTTTTTATAGGAGATGCTGGCGATAGGATCCATGACAATCCCGACACGAACGCTCATGGTGGTTTCCTCAAAATTTAGGGGCTGTAGGAGCAAGCTTGCTCGCGATAAACCTCAGAGCGCCTCGGGGCATCAGGCGGTCAGCGTCATCGTTGACGACCATCGCGAGCAGGCTCGCTCCCACAAAAGATCAATCCAAAGGACCGTATAAAAGTGGCGTCAGAGTGGCGCTGAGTGTGTCCCCGGTCAAGGAAAAACCACTGTCAGGGCCGGCCGATAGATTGGATTTGGAGACTGTGCTAAAAAGGCTGCCATGTCGTGCCGGCCCTTGAGCATCAAGGGTTTCGAGTCCTCGACGACCCGCAAATGGACAAATAGATTCGTAAAGGCGACGGTAGAGCAATTATGGAACAGCAACCCAGCGCCTTGAAGGTCATGGTGATCGACGATTCGAAAACGATTCGCCGCACCGCCGAAACACTGCTCAAGAACGTGGGTTGTGAGGTCATCACGGCCATCGACGGGTTCGATGCCCTGGCCAAGATCGCCGATCACCACCCCGGCATCATCTTTGTCGACATCATGATGCCGCGTCTGGATGGTTATCAGACCTGCGCTTTAATCAAGAACAACAGTGCATTCAAGTCCACGCCAGTGATTATGCTGTCGTCCAAGGACGGGCTGTTCGACAAGGCCAAGGGGCGCATCGTCGGCTCCGACCAGTTCCTGACCAAACCTTTCAGCAAGGAAGAACTGCTGAACGCGATCCAGGCCCATGTTCCGGGCTTTGCCGCTGTTTTGCCGCAGTAAGACACCTACAGTGACGCTCGGCCATTGGGCCCTGCGCCGACAAGAATGGGGAAGACCATGGCACGTATCCTGATCGTCGATGATTCGCCGACTGAAATGTACAAACTGACCGGCATGCTGGAAAAGCACGGTCATGAAGTATTGAAAGCCGAAAACGGCGCAGACGGCGTGGCCCTGGCCCGCCAGGAAAAACCCGACGCGGTGCTGATGGACATCGTCATGCCCGGACTCAACGGTTTCCAGGCAACCCGCCAGTTGACCAAAGACCCGGAAACCGGGCACATCCCGGTGATCATCATCACCACCAAGGATCAGGAAACCGACAAGGTCTGGGGCACGCGCCAAGGGGCCAGGGACTACCTGACCAAGCCGGTCGACGAAGACACCCTGATCAAGACCCTGAACAACGTGCTGGCCGGTTGATCACAGGGCCATGAGCGAATCACTGACCGCCTTCGAACTGCTGCTGCAGATCGACCGGCGCTGTCGTTTGCTGGCGGCGGACTTACCTTCCCAGCCGACCCGCCAGGACAGCTGGAGCGGCATCGGTTTTCGCCTGGGCGAACACTGGTACGTCGCGCCCATGGGCGAAGTCGGTGAAGTGTTGCACGAGCCGCGTTTTACCCTGGTGCCGGGGGTCAAGTCCTGGGTCAAGGGCGTGGCCAATCTGCGTGGGCGGTTGTTGCCGATCATGGATCTGTGCGGCTTCTTTGGCCAGGAAGTCTCGGCGGCGCGCAAGCAGCGGCGAGTGTTGGTGGTGGAGCATGACGAGGTGTTTGCCGGGTTGTTGGTCGACGAGGTCGTTGGTTTGCAGCACTTTGTCCGGGACAGTCTGCAGCCGATAGACGCTTTGGGCGGCCCGATCGCACCGTTCATCACCGGCCGGTTTCAGCGCGAGCAGGGCTGGCAGGTGTTCAGCCTGTTTACGCTGGCGCGGTCGCAGGGGTTCATGAACGTCGCGGTATAAACGCGGACCCATGTGGGAGCGAGCCTTGTGGTGAGGGGATTTATCCCCGTTGGACTGCGAAGCAGTCCTTTTTTTGGGGGCCGCTACGCGACCCAACGGGGATAAATCCCCTCACCACAAGGCTCGCTCCCACAGGTTCTTCGGCGAGTATTGAAGGGTATGGGTTAACAGGCGAAGACCGATGACAAAAGCAAAAGCAAACAAGCCAATGGAAGCGTCGCGCAGTCGTTCGCAGATCATCGCGCTGTTCATCGCACTGATCATCTTCATCATGTTGTTGTTCGCCAACTTCGCGTACCTCAACACCCAGGCCACTTACGACAAACAGTACATCGGCCACGCCGGTGAGCTGCGCGTGCTGTCCCAGCGCATTGCCAAGAATGCCACCGAAGCCGCTGCCGGCAAGGCCGCGGCGTTCAAGTTGCTCAGCGATGCGCGCAACGATTTTGCCCGGCGCTGGAGCTATCTGAAGAAAGGCGACCCCGCCACCGGCCTGCCACCGGCACCGGCCAGCGTGCGCCCGGAAATGCGCGCCGTGCAACTGGACTGGGAACGCCTGCTGAAAAACACCGACGCCATCCTGTCCAGCGAACAGACGGTGTTGTCGCTGCATCAGGTCGCCGCGACCCTGGCCGAAACCGTCCCGCAGTTGCAGGTCGAATACGAAAAAGTGGTGGAAACCCTGCTGCAACGCGGCGCCCCGGCTGCGCAGGTGGCGATGGCCCAGCGTCAATCACTGTTGGCCGAACGTATTTTAGGTGCGGTCAATACCGTGTTGTCCGGCGACGAGAACTCACAGCAGGCTGCCGATGCATTCGGCCGCGATGCGGCGCGTTTCGGCCAGGTGCTCAACGGTATGCTCCAGGGCAACGCGGCGCTGCGGGTTAGCCAGGTCGAGGACCGTGACGCGCGCGCGCGGCTGATCGAGATTTCCGAGCTGTTCGAGTTTGTCTCCGGCTCAGTGGATGAAATCCTCGAGACCTCACCGGAGCTGTTCAAGGTCCGTGAGTCGGCCACCAATATTTTCAGCCTGTCGCAAACCCTGCTCGACGAAGCTTCCCACCTGGCCAGCGGCTTCGAAAACCTTGCCGGAGGACGTGACACCGACACCATCGGCGGCTATGTCCTGGGCCTGGCGGCGTTGATGTCGATCATCCTCATTGGCCTGGTGATGGTGCGCGAAACCAATCGCCAACTGCGCGAAACCGCCGAAAAGAACGAGCGCAACCAGAACGCGATCATGCGTCTGCTCGACGAAATCGAAGACCTGGCCGACGGCGACCTGACCGTGACCGCTACGGTGACCGAAGACTTCACCGGAACCATTGCCGACTCGATCAACTATTCCGTGGATCAACTGCGCGATCTGGTGGCAACGATCAACCTCACGGCCGGCCAGGTCGCTGCCGCCGTGCAGGAAACCCAGGCCACCGCGATGCACCTGGCGCAGGCCTCGGAGCATCAGGCCCAACAGATTTCCGAAGCCTCCACCGCGATCAACGACATGGCTCAGTCCATCGATCAGGTGTCGGCCAACGCCGCCGAATCCTCGGCGGTGGCCGAGCGTTCGGTGGAAATCGCCAACAAGGGCAACGAGGTGGTGCACAACACCATCCACGGCATGGACAACATCCGCGAACAGATCCAGGACACCGCCAAGCGGATCAAGCGTCTTGGCGAGTCTTCCCAGGAAATTGGCGATATTGTCAGCCTGATCGATGACATTGCCGACCAGACCAACATCCTCGCCCTCAACGCGGCGATCCAGGCGTCCATGGCCGGTGATGCCGGGCGTGGTTTCGCGGTGGTCGCCGACGAGGTGCAGCGCCTGGCGGAACGCTCTTCGGCTGCGACGCGGCAGATCGAGACTCTGGTGCGGGCGATCCAGGCCGACACCAACGAAGCGGTCATTTCCATGGAGCAGACCACCACCGAAGTGGTGCGCGGCGCGCGTCTGGCGCAGGATGCCGGTGTGGCCCTGGAAGAAATCGAAGGGGTGTCCAAGACCCTGGCGGCGTTGATCCAGAGCATTTCCAACGCCGCGCAACAACAGACGTCGTCTGCCGGTCAGATTTCCCTGACGATGAACGTGATCCAGCAGATCACCTCGCAGACCTCGTCCGGCTCTACCGCCACCGCCGAGAGCATCGGCAACCTGGCGAAAATGGCCAGCCAGTTGCGGCGTTCGGTGTCCGGTTTCACCTTGCCGGCCACCAAGGCGCAGGTCGCGGACAAAGTTTGAACCGCCCCCGGGCATGGCTATCTTGATAGAAGTGGGGATTGGAGTGGTTATGGGTGATCGGCACGACTATGTGGCCCTCGAATGGGTCAAAGGCGAAATTGCCGAAACGCTGAAGCAGGCTCATCACGCGATCGAAACCCAGCTTGATGACCCGCAGGCGACGCACGCCCTGAGCGAATGCCTGGCGTGCATCCATCAGGTTCACGGCAGTCTGCAGATGGTCGAGTTCTACGGCGCGGCCTTGCTCGCCGAAGAAATGGAGCATCTCGTCACCGCCTTGCAACACAATCGCGTCAATCATCGCGACGAGGCGTTGCACCTCATGCTGCAAGCGCTGGGGCAGTTACCGATTTACCTGGATCGCGTGCAAGGCGCCCGCCGCGATTTGCCTTTGGTGGTGTTGCCGCTGATCAACGACCTGCGCAGTGCACGAGGCGAAAGCCTGTTGTCGGAAACCAGCCTGTTCAGCCCGCATTTGCCAGGCCTGGCTCCCCTGGACGAAGCGTCCCTGGCGCTGCTGGAGCCGGCGGAACTGCCGAATGTGCTGCGCAAGTTGCGGCAGATGTTGCAGATGGCCCTGGTCGGTTTGCTACGTGAACAGGAAGACGACACGCACCTGGAGTATCTGGCCAAGGTCTTTACGCGGCTGGAAGGCTTGTCCGGTTCAGCGCCCCTGAGCCCGCTGTGGCAGGTCGCTTCGGCGCTGGTCGAAGGCATGCGCGCCGGCGCCATTGCCAACAGTCCGTCCTTGCGCAGCCTGTTCAAGGAGGCCGACAAGGAGCTCAAGCGTCTTCTCGAACAGGGCATGCAGGCTATCAATCAGCCGCCGCCGCCCGAGTTGCTCAAGAGTTTGCTGTTCTACATTGCAAAGGCCGAACACCCAACCGGGCAGATGCTGACCATGAAAGATCGCTACGCACTGGACGATGCATTGCCTGACAGCGCGATGGTCGACGAAGAACGCGCACGACTGGCCGGTCCCGACCGTGACGCCATGCGCTCGGTATTGTCGGCATTGTGCGAAGAGCTGGTGCGGGTCAAGGAGCGCCTGGATCTGTTCGTGCGCAGCGACCGGCAACACACCTCGGACCTCGACAGCCTGCTGGCGCCCCTGCGGCAAATCGCCGACACCCTGGCGGTGCTGGGCTTTGGCCAGCCACGCAAGGTCATCATCGATCAACTGGCGGTGGTGCTGAGCCTGGCCCAGGGCCAGCGCACACCCGATGACGCGATCCTCATGGACGTGGCCGGGGCCTTGCTTTACGTCGAAGCGACACTGGCCGGCATGGTCGGTACCGTGGAACCTGAAAGCCCGGAAGACAGTCGCCTGCCCACCACCGACCTGACGCAGATCCACCAGATCGTCATCAAGGAAGCGCGCATCTGCCTGCAGCAGGCCAAGGACATGATCGTCGACTACATCGATGCCGATTGGGACCGACAGCACCTGCAGGCACTGCCGGCCTTGCTGACTCAGGTGCGCGGTGCGCTGGCGATGATTCCATTGAGCCGGGCGGCGGGCCTGATCGAAACGTGCAATCATTTCATCCGCGAGCACCTGCTGCTCGATCCGGATCAACCCGGCTGGCAGGCGCTGGACAGCCTGGCCGACGTCATCACCAGCATCGAGTATTACCTTGAGCGCCTCAGCGACGACCCCGAAGCGCCCGGTGAACAACTACTCGACGTGGCGCAAAGAAGCCTGGCTGCACTCGGGTTTTTCCCCAGCGAACAACAAGTGCCGGTGCTTGCGGATGTCTTGAGCCCTAACGAAGCACAGTCCCTGCAACAACAGCAGCAACAGGATGCTCCGGCCATCGCCCAAACCCTGGCCGACGTGCTGGCCAACCCGGTCTCGGCCATCAACCCGCCCGCGCTCGACACCCCGGATAGCCTGCTGCCGCCGCCGTCATGCGAAGAGCCGGTGGACGAGGAATTGCGCGAAGTGTTCCTCGAAGAAACCGATGAAGTGCTGGAGATCCTTCGCGAGTATTTGCCACGCTGGTCGGCGAATCCCGCCAACCGGTCGGCCCTGAGTGAACTGCGCCGTGCCTTCCATACGCTCAAGGGCAGTGGCCGGATGGTGCGCGCCCTGGTGCTTGGCGAACTGGCCTGGGCGCTGGAAAACCTGCTCAACCGCGTGCTGGAACTCAGCGTAGAACCTGGCGCCAGCGTGCAGCAGTTGCTCGGCGATGTACTCGATCTGCTGCCGGAGCTGGTGGCCGAATACGCCGCCGGTGCCCAGCGTCAGCGCAACGATGTCGACCAGTTGGCGGCCCGTGCCCACGCCCTGGCCAAGGGCGAGACCGCGGCAGCGGACGAGGACACCCTGGACGTCGCGGCCCTCGACCCGCTATTGCTGGAAATCTTCCGCAAGGAAGCCGAAACCCATTTGAGTAGTCTCAACCGCTTTCTCGACCAGGCCGCCGAACACCTGCCGCTGCAGGCCAGCGATGAGCTGCAGCGCGCTTTGCACACGCTCAAGGGCAGTGCGTCGATGGCGGGGGTCCTGCCGATTGCCGAGCTGGCGACGCCGCTGGATCAACTGGCCCGGGAGTACAAGGCCCACCTGATCGCGCTCGACCTGGACGAAGTCGAAGTGTTGCTGGAGGCCGAAGGCTTGTTCCGTCTTGGCTTGCGCCAGCTCAAGACCGACCCTCTGGCCGAAATCCCCGGCTCCCGCGCCTTTATCGAGCGTGCCAAGGCACTGCTCGCCGAGCGCCTACAAAGCCACTTGAGTACCCCCAACGCCGGCCTGAGGATCAAGCGCGACCCGCAGTTGATCAACAACTTCCTGGCCCAGGGCATGGACATCCTGTTGGACGCCGAAAGCCTGTTGCGGCGCTGGCAGCAGCATCCAGGCGAGCGCCAGGAACTCAGCGCATTGCTCGACGAATTGACCACCCTCGGCGAAGGTGCGCACCTGGCCGACCTGCACCCGGTGGATGAGCTCTGCGAAGCCTTGCTCGACCTCTACGGTGCGGTGGAAGAGAGCAGCCTGGCGGTCAGCGAGGCGTTTTTCCATGAGGCACAAAGTGCCCACGAAGCGCTGATCAACATGCTCGATGAGCTGGCGGCCGGCCAGGAAGTCAGCCCGCGCCCGGAACGGGTTCGGGCCTTGCACGGCTTGCTCGATCAGAGCCTGGATCCTTCGGCCATGGGCCTGATCCGCAGTGACGGCAGTCGCACCTTGAGCATCCGCGAGCTGGGCGACGCCACCGCCGAACTTGCAAACACCCTCCCCCCTGTGGGAGCGAGCCTGCTCGCGATGGACGTCAACGATGACGCGGTATCGCAGGACAAACGCGGCGCCTATGAATCCATCGCGAGCAGGCTCGCTCCCACAAGGGATCGTGAACCGGACGACGAAATCGTCTCGATCTTCCTTGAGGAAGCGGTGGACATCCTTGATAGCGCCAGCCAGGCCTTGCAGCGTTGGTTGGGCGAGCCGCAGAACCCCGCGCCGCTGTCGTCGTTGCAGCGCGACTTGCACACCCTCAAGGGTGGCGCGCGGATGGCCGAGGTCGAACCGGTCGGTGACCTGGCCCATGAACTGGAAAGCCTCTACGAGGGCCTGGTGGACCGCCGTTACAGCCACAGCGAAGCGCTGGCGCAGTTGCTGCAACAGAGCCACGATCGTCTGGCGCAGTTGCTTGAGCAACTGCAAGACCATCAAGCCCTGGGTGACCCCGGGGAGCTGATCGAAGCGATTCGAGCGTTCAGGCAAGGTCACACAAGCACCGCCGAGGTGATCGAAGCGGCGGCCAGCAACGACTCGGCCCACCATGACAGCGAGTTGCTGGACATCTTTCTTGAGGAAGGCTTCGACATCATCGAAAGCTCCGGCGCGGCGCTTCTGCGCTGGCAGGCCGAGCCGTCGAGCCGCCAGGAAATGGAAACCCTGCTGCGCGACCTGCACACCCTCAAGGGCGGTGCGCGCATGGTGGAAATCGCTCCGATTGGCGATTTGACCCATGAGCTGGAGTTTCTCTACGAAGGTTTGACCACCGGCCTGCTGCAACCCACGGCGGCGCTGTTCGAATTGCTGCAGCGCAGCCATGACCGGCTGGCACAGATGCTCGACGCGGCGCGCGCCGGTGAGCCATTGCCGCCGGCCGACCGGCTGATCGACGCCATCCAGAACTTCAGTCACCCGGTGCCGCCTGAAACTCCGGCGCCGCTCGCGGTACCCGTTACGGCGAAAGCCGAGACGCCGCTGCTGCAACCCGATGCCGGGGCGGACATAGTCAAGGTCTCGGCGGAACTGCTCGACGACCTGGTCAACCTGGCTGCTGAAACTTCGATCTTTCGCGGTCGCATCGAACAGCAGGTCAACGACGCGCAGGTGGCGCTCAACGAGATGGAAACCACCATCGAGCGGATGCGCGACCAGTTGCGCAGGCTCGATATCGAAACCCAGGGCAGGATTCTCAGCCGTCAGCAAGTCGACGCCGAGCGCCTGGGCTACGAAGAGTTCGATCCGCTGGAAATGGACCGTCACTCGCAATTGCAGCAACTGTCGCGAGCCCTGTTCGAATCCGCCTCCGACTTGCTTGACCTCAAGGAAACCCTCGATCGGCGCAACCAGGATGCGGAGAACCTGTTGCAACAGCAGGGCCGCATCAACACCGAATTGCAGGAAGGCCTGATGCGCACGCGCATGGTGCCGTTCGAGCGGATGCTGCCGCGCTTGAAGCGCATTGTCCGCCAGGTGGCCAGTGAGCTGGGCAAGGACGTCGAGTTCATCGTCGGCAACGCCGAAGGCGAGATGGATCGTAATGTGCTCGAACGCATGGCGGCGCCGCTGGAGCATATGCTGCGCAACGCCGTCGACCATGGCCTTGAAGCCGCCCCCGTGCGGGTTGCGGCGGGCAAACCGGCGCAAGGGCGGATCACCCTGGACCTGTTGCGCGAAGGCGGCGACATCATTTTCGATATTCGCGACGACGGTGCTGGCGTGCCACTGGAAGCGGTGCGGCGCAAGGCGATCAAGCGCGGCCTGCTCGATCCGGACAGCGTCATCAGCGATCACGACGTGCTGCAATTCATACTGCAGCCGGGGTTTTCCACGGCCGAGAAAATCACCCAGATCTCCGGGCGTGGTGTCGGCATGGACGTGGTGCACGAGGAAGTGCGGCAACTGGGCGGCACCATGAGTATCGACTCGGTGCCAGGGCAGGGCGTGCATTTTCGCATTCGCCTGCCGTTCACCGTGTCGGTCAACCGAGCCCTGATGGTGCAGTGCGGGGAGGATCAATACGCAATCCCGCTGAACACCATCGATGGCATTGTCCGCGTGCTGCCCAACGAACTCGAAGGGCATTTCCGCCTTGATCCGCCCACCTATGAATACGCCGGGCAGTGCTATGAATTGTGTTACCTGAGTGAGCTGCTGAAAACCAGCCCACGTCCACGGCTGCTGGGCCAGAACCTGCCGTTGCCGGTATTGCTGGTGCAATGCAACGAGCGTCACATTGCGGTGCAGGTCGATACGATGGCTGGCACGCGCGAGATCGTGGTGAAGAGCCTCGGCCCGCAGTTTGCGGCGGTGCAAGGGGTGTCCGGGGCGACGATTCTGGGGGACGGCCGGGTGGTGCTGATTCTGGATTTGCTGGCGCCGGTTCGCGCCATGCAGGCCCGTGCGCCGCAGCGTCCGGTGAGCCACGAAGTCGAGGTCGAACCGCAGCGGCCGTTGCTGGTGATGGTGGTCGACGACTCGGTCACCGTGCGCAAGGTCACCAGTCGTTTGCTCGAACGTCACGGCATGAACGTGCTGACCGCCAAGGACGGTGTCGACGCCATGCTGCTGCTGGAAGAGCACAGCCCGGACCTGATGCTGCTGGACATCGAAATGCCGCGCATGGATGGCTTCGAAGTCGCGACCCAGGTGCGCAAGGATGAGCGTCTTCGGCACCTGCCGATCATCATGATCACCTCCCGCACAGGCCAGAAACACCGCGACCGGGCCATGGCCATCGGCGTCAACGACTACCTTGGCAAGCCGTACCAGGAAACGGTACTGCTCGAAAGCATCGCCCTGTGGAGCAAGACCCATGCATGAGCGTCGCCACAACCCGCGCGACAGCCAGCTCACCGGTCTGCTGCTGCCCCTGGCCGACCGCAACCTGATCCTGCCTAACGTCGCGGTGGCGGAGCTGATCGATTACCAGCCCGCGGCCTTCGACCTGGACTCACCGCCCTGGTACCTGGGACGGGTAGCGTGGCGGGACCGGCAGATTCCGTTGCTCAGCTTCGAGTCGGCGTGCGGGCAGAAAATCAACATCGGTTTACGCGCGCGAATCGTCATTCTCAATGCGCTCGGTGGTCGGCCTGGGCTGAAATTCATCGCGCTACTGGTTCAGGGGATACCGCGCTCGTACAAGCTCGACAGTCAGTTGAGCTATGTGGATGTGCCGTTGTGTTCGCTGGAGAAGGCGGCGGTGCAGGTGGCGGATCAAGTGGCCAAGGTGCCGGACTTACTGGCACTGGAGGAGTTGTTGGTGAGTGCAGGGCTCGTCTGACGGACCCCTTCGCGAGCAGGCTCGCTCCCACAGGGTATGGTGTTCGCCGCAAAACCAATGTGGGAGCGAGCCTGCTCGCGAAGACGGCCTTCAATTCGCCTGAAAACTGACTGCTAAACCTTGGCCTGAGCTAAGGTCTCATGATTATCCAGTGCCCGCTCCACCAACAAATGCACACCATCAGCCATTCTGCTGAGCGCCAAGGCTACAGAGCGACGCGAACCTTCCACACCGTCCGCCAGATCGGCCGCAATGGCACTGATGGACAGCAGGTCTTCGGAGGCATTGGCCAGAAGCGCTTCGGTGCCGATATCGGGAGAGACGGTGAAGAGCTGGAATTTTCGGCGCTTTACCGGTTTTTCGTGAGCGGGCGGGAAGTAATGGGAGAAGACGCGGTCGGCGGCTTCCTTGAGTTTCCCGGCTTCGAAGGCCGCTTGGGAATCGGGATCGGTTTCCGGGGGATTGGGAGTGACTTTGAACATACTGAATCTCCGCTTAATGAGTTTCAGCTGCTCCATTCGATTTCCAGGCGAAGGGGTGGCAGCTGTACGCAGGCTGGAAATCCGGGGGTAAACGGAGAAAACAACCCGGCAGACCCGAAGGTCTCCCGCGCACAGCCGCCATAACGGAATGCACACATTCAAGGTGCGCAAGCATACGTTATGAAAGGCGCTTTTGCGTTGTTTACACCTCGGGTTTCCAGGCCCGGTCGCTGAATTTGCAGCGACGCACAAACGATAAAGATCAGCGCAAAAGCGCACCAGTCGGCGGGTTCCGGCATTGTTGTAGGCAGCGACGCCAAGCTTTGTAGTCGCTCACTGTTCCTGCGGACAAATTTTTAAACACAAACCCTATTGGCTGGCGGAGGTTGAAGATTCCCAAAAAGGGACCTATCGTTCCCTTTTTGGGACTCTTTGGTTGTCACTGTGCAAAACCCTTCCCTCAGCGAAGCCTTGTTCACGACCACCCAGCAAAAAGTGCTGGGCCTGTTGTTCGGCAAACCCGACCGAAGTTTTTACGCCAACGAGATCGCGCGCTGGGCCCAAGTCGGTAAAGGCAGCCTCATGCGCGAACTGGATCGCTTGCAACGGGCGGGGGTGCTGACGATGTCCCGACAGGGCAACCAGACTCACTTTCAAGCCAATCCGGATTGCCCCATCTATGCCGAACTTCTGGGCATCACTCGCAAAACCTTCGGTATCGCACAGCCTTTGTGCGACGCATTGCAGCCCTTCGCTGATCAGCTCGTTTGGGCGTTTGTCTATGGGTCGATCGCCAAGGATCAGGCCAACGCATCCAGTGACATTGATCTCATGCTGATTGGTAAAGGGCTGCACTACAGTGAAGTGATGGAGCGGCTCTTGCCCCTGGAAGAGCAACTGGGCCGCACCATTAACCCGACGCTCTACACCCCCGAAGACTGGGCCGCAAAAATAAGGTCTGAAAACAGCTTCGTCGTGCGGGTAGCGCAGCAGGACAAGATCAATCTGATGGGTGAGAGCCCTATGGAGTCCAAGGATGGGCAGCAACGAGAGCCTGGAGAATCTGGTACGTAGCGGTGGGTTGAAGGTCGAGCCGCCGGAACGCAAGGAATGCGAAGGCTTGATGCGTTCGGCAACCGCTCGACTGAAAGATGCGCAAAGCATTTCACTTTCCTTCGCAAGCCGATTCGATCTGGCTTACAACGCTGCCCACGCCATCGCGCTGGCCGCTCTGCGGTTGAGTGGATACCGCTCCGACAAGCGCTATCTGGTTTTCCAGTGCCTGGTTCATACCGCCGATGCGAACAAGCTTCAGGTCCGACTTTTCGCCTTGTGCCATGAACGGCGAAATCTGGCGGAGTACGAAGGCTATATGGATGAAGACGAGGCGTTGCTGGCGCAGTTGTTGGAAATTACTGCGCAGCTCTTGATTCGAGTGCAGGAGCAGATGGGCGAGCTGTGATGTTTCATGGCTCAAATTCTCGGAGTCTTTTCTGGCCCCTTCGCGAGCAGGCTCGCTCCCACAGATTTTGTAAACGCCGCCAACCCCTTGTGGGAGCGAGCCTGATCGCGAAGGCGTCGGCTCGAACAACCATTACTTTGACCGTAACAATCCGCCACTCTGCTTGATTGATACCCCCCTCCCAACACTCCTATGGTGACTCCACGACAGCGAACCCGTGGAGTGGTCATGACAACAACAATATCCCCCGACTCGCGATGGACGCGGCGGCGCAGCGAAAAGCAGCGGCGTCTTGCGCAGGTGCGAGACCTGGCCGACGGTGTGGTGTTGCCCACCGACAAGATCGTGGCGGCGCTGGAGGCGTTGATCCTGCCCGGCGACCGAGTGGTTCTGGAGGGCAACAACCAGAAGCAGGCGGATTTTCTTTCGCGTTCCCTGGCCAAGGCCGATCCGGGCAAGCTGCATGACCTGCACATGATCATGCCCAGCGTCGGTCGTTCCGAGCACCTGGACCTGTTCGAACGCGGCATTGCGCGCAAGCTCGACTTCTCCTTCGCCGGCACCCAGAGTCTGCGCATCAGCCAGTTGCTCGAAGACGGCCTGCTGGAAATCGGCGCAATCCACACCTACATCGAGCTCTATGCGCGGCTGGTGGTCGACCTGATTCCCAACGTGGTGCTCAGCGCCGGCTTCATGGCCGACCGCGCCGGCAATATCTACACCGGGCCAAGCACCGAAGACACGCCGGCGCTGATCGAACCGGCAGCCTTCAGCGACGGCATCGTCATTGTCCAGGTCAACCAATTGGTGGATGACGTCAGCGACTTGCCGAGGGTCGACATTCCCGCTTCCTGGGTCGACTTCGTGGTGGTGGCCGACAAGCCGTTCTACATCGAGCCGCTGTTCACTCGCGACCCCCGGCACATCAAGCCGGTGCATGTGCTGATGGCGATGATGGCGATTCGCGGGATCTACGAAAAACACAACGTACAGTCGCTCAACCACGGCATCGGCTTCAACACGGCTGCCATTGAACTGATCCTGCCGACCTACGGCGAATCCCTTGGCCTCAAGGGCAAGATCTGCCGTAACTGGACACTCAATCCCCATCCAACCCTGATCCCGGCGATTGAAAGCGGCTGGGTCGAAAGCGTGCATTGCTTCGGCACCGAACTGGGCATGGAAAACTACATCGCCGCCCGGCCCGACGTGTTCTTCACCGGGCGCGACGGCTCCCTGCGTTCCAACCGGATGTTCAGCCAACTGGCCGGGCAATACGCGGTGGACCTGTTCATCGGCGCGACCCTGCAAGTCGACGGCGACGGCCATTCTTCCACCGTGACCCGTGGTCGCCTGGCCGGTTTCGGTGGGGCGCCGAACATGGGCCACGACCCGCGCGGTCGCCGGCACGGCACGCCAGCCTGGCTCGACATGCGCCACGGCGACGCGGCCGAGCCGTTGCTCGAACGCGGCAGGAAACTCGTGGTGCAAATGGTCGAGACTTTTCAGGAGGGCGGCAAACCGACCTTCGTCGAGACCCTCGACGCAATCGAGGTGGCGAAGAAAAGCGGCATGCCACTGGCGCCGATCATGATCTACGGCGACGACGTCACCCACCTGCTGACCGAAGAAGGCATCGCCTATTTGTACAAGGCTCGTTCTCTCGAAGAACGTCAGGCAATGATTGCCGCCGTCGCTGGCGTGACCGTCATAGGCCTGCGTCACAACCCCAAAGACACCGCGCGCATGCGCCGCGAAGGCTTGATCGCCTTGCCTGAAGACCTCGGCATCCGCCGCACCGACGCCACCCGCGAATTGCTCGCCGCCAAAAGCGTGGCCGATCTGGTGGAGTGGTCCGGTGGCCTCTACAACCCGCCCGCCAAGTTCAGGAGCTGGTAATGCACGCACTCAACCTGCAAACCAAAACCCTGAGCCTGGCCGAACGCCTGGCGGACCTGGCGGTGGACGCGCTTATCGACGAGGCCGACCTGTCGCCGAAACCGGCGCTGGTCGACCGTCGCGGCAACGGCGCCCATACCGATTTGCACCTGGGGCTGATGCACGCCTCGGCACTGGCCTTGTGGCCGGCGTTCAAGGAAATGGCTGAAGCCGCTATCGAAATTGGCGAGGTTGGATTGCCGCTGCGCGAGGCCATTGGCCTGATCGGTCGTGAAGGCGAACAAGCGATGCTCGCCACCACCAACGGTGTGAATACCCATCGCGGAGCAATCTGGGCGCTAGGCCTGCTGGTCGCCGCGGTTGCGCTGGATCCGCAATCCACCGCCGCCGGCGCCATCGCCTTGCGCGCTGCACGCCTGGCCTTGCTCGACGACCGTTATGCGCCGCGTCCACTGAGTCACGGCGCGCAAGTCGCTCAACGCTACGGCGCACGCGGCGCCCGTGAGGAAGCTCAGCTCGGCTTCCCTGCGGTGACTCAACGCGCGCTGCCGCAACTCAAGCGTAGCCACGCCGCCGGTCATGGCGAACAGAACGCCCGGCTCGATGCGCTGCTGGCGATCATGACGAGTTTGGCCGACACCTGCGTGCTGTACCGCGCCGGTGAGGAAGGCCTGAGCACCATGCAGCTCGGCGCCCAGGCCGTGCTCGACGCCGGTGGCAGCGCCAGCCTCGCCGGTCGCCGCCGATTGCATGAGCTGGACCAACAACTTATCGCATTGAATGCATCGCCCGGTGGTGCTGCGGATTTGCTCGCAGCCTGCCTGTTCATTGACCGCATTGAGTCGGGCGACAGCATCATCCAGGGAGTTATTTGATGGAAACCTTATCCTTTGAATTCCCCGCCGGGCAGCCGCCACGCGGCCGCACGCTGGTCGGTTGTGTCGGCTCGGGCGATCTGGAAGTGCTGATCGAGCCGGGTCAGCCCGGCAAGCTGAGCATCACCGTGCAGACATCGGTCAATGGCAGCGAACAACGCTGGCAGCACCTGTTCGCGCGGATGTTCGACGGTCAGACCCCGCCGGCAATGGACATCGATATCCACGATTTCGGCGCCACCCCCGGCGTGGTACGCCTGCGCCTGGAACAGGGCTTCGAGGAGATCGGCCATGACTGACAGCGCCGTGCTTCTAAACAAACACAGCTTCGTTGAACTCGGTGCCCGGCAACGGGCGAAAGCCTTGCTCGATGCCGGTACCTTTCGCGAATTGCTCGACCCGTTCCAGCGAATCATGTCGCCGTGGCTGGCGCGCCAAGGCGTGGTGCCGCAAGCCGATGACGGCGTGGTGATCGCCAAGGGCAGTCTCGAGGGTTTGCCGGTGGTGATCGCGGCCATCGAAGGGGCATTCCAGGGCGGCAGTCTCGGTGAAGTCGGTGGGGCGAAAATTGCCGGTGCACTGGAACTGGCCGCCGAGGACAACCGCAAGGGCATCCCGACCCGCGCCGTGCTGCTACTGGAAACCGGTGGCGTGCGTTTGCAGGAAGCCAATCTCGGATTGGCGGCGATTGCCGATATTCATGCGGCGATTGTCGATTTGCGCCAGTACCAACCGGTGATCGGTGTGGTGGCGGGCAGCGTCGGGTGCTTTGGCGGCATGTCGATTGCCGCCGGCTTGTGCAGCTACCTGCTGGTGACCCAGGAAGCCCGCCTCGGCCTGAACGGTCCGCAGGTGATCGAACAGGAAGCGGGGCTCGAGGAATACGACTCGCGAGATCGCCCCTTCATCTGGAGCCTGACCGGAGGCGAGCAACGTTTTGCCACGGGGCTGGTGGATCGCTACGCCAATGATGACGTGGCGCAGATCCGCCAGCAGGTCGGCGAATTGCTCAAGCAAGGTTTGCCCGCGCAGCACCGCAGCGCTCAGGCCGACCTGTTCTTGCAACGGCTGGCGCGTCTGGACGCCGAGCCGCAAATCGAGCCGGCCACGGTTCGCGACCTGTATCAAGGAGAGCGCTCATGAGTTCGTATTCCCTGAGGGGCTTGAATTGGTTCAACGCCTTGAGCGGCGATGCCAAACCGGTCGAAGGTTTGCCGGCTTCGCTGAAAGTCGCCGATGGTGTTTTGGCGGGGCAACCCGTGCGGTTTATCGCCGTGGTGACCGATCCAGACAACCGTTTCGTGCGTGCCCGCAATGGTGAGGTCGGGTTGCTCGAAGGCTGGGGCCTGGCCAAGGCGGTGGATGAAGTCATCGCTACCGATCAGGACAAGCCGCAAAAACGCGCCTTGATCGCCATCGTCGATGTGCCAAGCCAGGCCTACGGCCGACGCGAAGAAGCCCTGGGCATTCATCAAGCCTTGGCCGGTGCGGCGGACAGTTATGCCCGCGCCCGGCTGGCCGGTCATGCCGTCATTGGTTTGCTGGTAGGCAAGGCGATGTCCGGGGCGTTTCTGGCTCACGGGTACCAGGCCAACCGCTTGATTGCCCTGCGCGATCCAGGGGTGATGGTGCACGCAATGGGCAAGGCCTCGGCGGCGCGGGTGACCTTGCGCAGTGTCGAAGAACTGGAAACCTTGGCCGCCAGCGTGCCGCCGATGGCCTATGACATCGACAGCTATGCCAGCCTCGGCTTGCTCTGGGAAACCTTGTCGGTGCAGCAAATCGAACAGCCAACCACGGCGGATCTGGCGCGGGTGACCGAGTGCCTGACGCAGGCGATTGGCGATGTCGCGCACAAGGGTGTTGATCTCAGCGCTCGCCTCGGGGCGGCCAATCGTGCGGCCTCAAGCAAGGTCCGCCAATTGCTGAGAGAGCAGTGGTGAGCAGGTTTATGGCCCACGACCTGCTCTGGGGCATGACCCCGCAGCAGCTGCCCGTGGATGCGCCTGCCTGGGCGGTCGAGTCGATCAGCGCCGGTCAGCCAGTGGTGGTGCGTCGTGCGGTGTCGACGGCGGAGCGGATTGCGGTCGGCGTGCGTGGCCGTTTGCGTGAGCAGCGCTATGGGACGTCGATGGCGATTGCGGCGATAACCCGTCGTGTCAGCCCGGAACAGCTTTGTCATGTCGATATCCACCGTGACCTGCCGGCGCTTGCAGCCTTGGCTCAATTGCGCCCTGTACTCGATGCCTGCGGTTGGGTCTGGGGCGTCAGCGGCAGTGCCGGGTTCGAGTTGGCCTGCGGCTTTGCAGCGCTTCATGAGGCCAGCGATCTGGATCTGATTCTGCGCACGCCACAACCTCTGGCGCGTGATCAGGCTCGGGAGCTGTTGGCGTTGCTCGATGCGTCGCGGTGTGTGGTGGACATGCAATTGCAGACAGCGTTTGGCGCTGTCGCCTTGCGGGAATGGGCGGGTTCTTCCCCTCGGGTTCTACTCAAGGATGCAACGGGAGCCTGCCTGGTCATCGACCCATGGAACCCGCAGGAGCAAGCAGCGTGAGCAGCTTGCTGGTGTTCCCGGGTCAGGGTGCGCAGCAGCCGGGCATGCTCCAGCGTGTGCCTGGGGAAACGCTGATCGAAGCCAGCGATGTGCTCGGTGAAGACGTTCGGCTGCTCGATTCTGCCCAAGCGTTGCAATCGACGAGGGCAGTGCAGCTCTGCCTGCTGATCGCCGGTGTGGCGGCTTCGCGGCAGTTGTCATTGCCGGCGGATTACGTCGCAGGGCTTTCCATCGGTGCCTACCCGGCAGCCGTGGTCGCCGGTGCCCTGAGTTTCAGCGATGCGCTGCATCTGGTCAGCCTGCGCGGTGAGTTGATGCAGCAAGCTTATCCACAGGGTTACGGGATGACCGCGATCATCGGCCTGGAACTGACTGTGGTGGAGGGCTTGCTGGCCCGGGTTCACAGCGTCGATACGCCGGTTTACCTGGCCAATATCAACGCAGATAACCAGGTGGTGATTGCCGGCAGTGACGCTGCGATGAAAGCTGTGGCCGAACTGGCAAGAGCGCGTGGGGCAGGGATGGCCAAGCGTCTGGCAGTGAGTGTGCCGTCGCACTGCCCGCTGCTGGATATACCGGCGCAAACCCTGGCCGAAGCGTTCGCCAGTGTGCAGCTGCAAACACCGAAGATCGGCTACCTGAGCGGCAGTCGCGCGCGCCCGGTGATCAAGGTCGACGCCTTGCGCGACGACCTGGCCTTCAACATGTGCCGCGTGGTGGATTGGCGCGGCACGGTACAAAGCGCCTACGAGCGTGGCGTGCGTCTACAGATCGAACTGCCGCCCGGTGCGGTGCTGACCGGGCTGGCGCGCCGGGTGTTCGAACAGGGCACCGTGATTGCTTTCGACGGTGCCCGGCTCGATACCCTGCAGGCGCTGATGCGTGAGGAGGGAAGTCGCCACCCCTAGACCACGCGACTGAAGGCTTCGAACAACAAGAACAACATTCGACGATGCACTTTGAGGACGACAAAAATGATTATTTACGGTGTGGCGCTGCTGGCGATCTGTACGCTGGCAGGGGTGATCATGGGTGACATGCTCGGCGTCTTGCTGGGCGTCAAATCCAACGTCGGCGGGGTCGGGATCGCAATGATCCTGTTGATCTGCGCGCGGTTGTGGATGCAAAAACGCGGTGGCATGACCAAAGATTGCGAAATGGGCGTCGGCTTCTGGGGTGCCATGTACATTCCCGTGGTGGTGGCGATGGCCGCGCAACAGAACGTGGTCACGGCCTTGCACGGCGGTCCGGTGGCGGTGCTGGCGGCGATCGGTTCGGTGGTGGTCTGCGGCTGCACCATTGCCTTGATCAGCCGGACCCACAAAGGCGAACCCTTGCCCGATGAACCGGCGGAAATCTCCCCCGTCGGCACACCCGTAGGAGGTCGCTGATATGTGGGATCTCATAGAGAAAGGCCTGGAACACAACGGCCTGGTCACGGCATTCGCCTTCGTCGGCGTGATCATGTGGGTGTCTGTGGTTCTCTCCAAACGCCTGACCTTCGGGCGCATCCATGGCTCGGCGATTGCCATCGTCATCGGCCTGGTCCTGGCCTGGGTCGGCGGTACCATGACCGGCGGGCAAAAAGGCCTGGCGGACCTGACACTGTTCTCCGGCATCGGCTTGATGGGCGGCGCCATGCTGCGGGACTTCGCCATTGTCGCCACGGCGTTCGAAGTGCAGGCCACCGAAGCCAGAAAGGCCGGGTTGATCGGCGTGATCGCGTTGCTGCTGGGCACGGTGCTGCCGTTCATTGTCGGTGCGTGCCTGGCCTGGGTGTTCGGTTATCGTGATGCGGTGAGCATGACCACGATTGGCGCGGGTGCGGTGACCTACATCGTCGGGCCGGTGACCGGTGCGGCGATTGGCGCGACCTCGGATGTGATGGCGCTGTCGATTGCCTCCGGGTTGATCAAGGCGATCCTGGTGATGGTCGGCACTCCGATGGCGGCGCGCTGGATGGGCCTGGATAACCCGCGTTCGGCGATGGTGTTTGGCGGCCTGGCCGGCACGGTCAGCGGTGTGACGGCGGGGCTGGCGGCGACGGATCGGCGGTTGGTGCCTTATGGCGCGTTGACCGCGACTTTCCATACCGGGCTTGGGTGCTTGCTGGGGCCTTCGTTGCTGTACTTCATCGTTCGCGGGATTGTGGGCTAACCGATCGTTCCCACGCTCTGCGTGGGAATGCCTCAAGGGACGCTCCGCGTTCCAGCTCTCGAATGGGACGCGGAGCGTCCCGGGCTGCATTCCCACGCAGAGCGTGGGAACGATCACTGGGTGGTGTGGCGATTGGCGTACATCCGACACTCCGCCAGCAGCGCCAGCAAATTCGGATCGCGCTCCTTGGCCTTCAAGAACACCACGCCAATGTGCTGTTGCAACCGATACTTCTCCTGCAACGGAATCAGCTTCACCCGGTTCTCGTACACCGCCGCAATCCTGCCCGGCAGTAACGCATATCCAACACCCGAGCTGACCATGCTCAGCAGGGTGAAGATGTCGTTGACCTGCATCGCCACCTTCGGCTCGAACCCCGCCTGCTCGAATACCCGTTTACCGTCCTGATGCGTGGCGAAGCCCTGGGTCAGGGTGATGAAGGTTTCGTCGCGGACCTCGGCCAGATCGACTTCGGTACGCTGGGCGAACCTGGAGTCGGCGGGAGTGGCGAGGAAAATATCGTCGGAAAACAGCTGGATCTGCTCGCAATCCGGATCGTTGACAGTGTCGTCCAGGGACACCAGGATCGCGTCGACTTCCATGTTCTTGAGCTTGTACAGCAGGTCGATGTTGGAGCCCAGGATCAGGTCGATATTGAGTTCGGTGCGGCGGATCTTCAGGCCCATGATCAACTGCGGCACGGTCTTCACCGTCAGTGAATACAGCGAGCCCAATTTGAAGCGTTCGGCGGAAAACCCGGCGGCTTCGCGGGTCAAGCGCACAGTTTCCACTACATCCTGAATCAGCTTCTGCGCCCGTTCTTCCAGGACGTAGGCGCTTTCCAGTGGCGTCAGGTTGCGCCCCTCGTGCTTGAACAACGGGCAGCGCAGGGCGCTTTCCAGGGAGTGGATCGCCCGATGTACGCTAACGTTACTGGTCTGCAATTCGGCGGCGGCACGGGCCAGATTGCCGGTGCGCATGAAAGCCAGGAACACCTCGAGTTTTTTCAGGGTCAACTCTTCATCGATCAGCATGGGGTGGACTCTTTTTGGAATAGCCTGATTGTGCACGTATGTGGGTTTGTGTAGGAGCGCGCCATATTGCGCTTTATCGATTTTCGAGGTGGGTAAGCGATGTATCACGGGGAAAGATTGAACGCCTGGACGCATTTGGTTGGGGCAGTGGCGGCGTTTGTCGGCGGTGTGTGGCTGATCGTGGTCGCCAGCCTCGACGGCAGTCCATGGAAGATCGTCAGCACGGCAATCTACGCCTTTACCTTGCTGGTGCTGTACAGCGCATCGACCGTGTACCACAGCGTGCGCGGACGCAAGAAAGTGATCATGCAGAAGGTTGATCACTTCTCGATCTACCTGTTGATCGCCGGCAGCTACACGCCGTTCTGCCTGGTGACCCTGCGCGGGCCGTGGGGCTGGACGTTGTTCGGGATTGTCTGGGGGCTGGCGCTGATCGGCATACTGCAGGAAATCAAGCCGAGGTCGGAAGCGCGGATCCTGTCGATCGTGATCTACGCGGTAATGGGCTGGATCGTGCTGGTGGCGGTCAAGCCGTTACTGGCGGCACTGGGCGGCGCCGGGTTTGCCTGGCTGGCATCGGGCGGGGTGTTGTACACCGTGGGTATTGTCTTTTTTGCCATGGACCATCGTCTGCGGCATGCCCACGGGATCTGGCATTTGTTTGTGATTGCCGGGAGTTTGCTGCATTTTGTGGCGATTCTTTTTTACGTCCTGTAAATCGCGTCATGGGTAATCCCACAGGTTTTTTATTCGCAGTCAGGGGAAGGACGGGATCAGGCGATCGAGTTGTGCCTGGGCCCGGCGGCTGAAAATCTGCAACAGGTCGTTCAAGGTGTGGGGCGGCGGTTCGGCGGCGCGGGTCACTGCGTACAAGGTGATGGGCAACGGCGGTGCCAACGGGCGAATCGTCGTCGTGGCGGGGGACGCGCCGAGGGCGGTGAAGGGGTCGATCACCGCCAGCCCGGCACCGGATTCCACCATCGCCCGGGCCAGTGAGTAAGTCTGCACGGCGATGCGCACCCGGGGCGCAGGTTCGACCGCTTCGAGGTAGCTGTCCAGCCGGGCCGCCAATGGGTCGGCACTGGACAGGCCAATCAAGGGTGCATCGGCCAGGGCCATCAGCGGCAGCGGCTGGCCGACGTCCTCATCCGGCCAATAACCCTTCGGCGCCAATGCCACCAGCACCCCTGAAGCCAGGGCCTGAGCCTTCAATCCAGGATGATCAGGTCGTTGCAGGGTCAGGGCGACATCCACTTCGCGCATCAGCAGGTTCTGCACCAGTTCGCGGCTATGGGCGCTGGACAGTTCGCAGGCGATGTCCGGGTAGCGCCCGGTCCACTCATGAATGGCCGGCGGCAGCAGCGACAGGGCCAACGCCGGTGTGGCGCCGATGCGCAGGCTGTGGCCCGGCTCGCGGCGCAGGCTCTGGGCCAGGCGTCGCACGCCTTGCAGGCTTTCGCTGACCTTGTCGACCTCGCGCTCCAGCTCCAGCGCTTCCGGCGTCGCCTGTAACTTGCCGCGTATGCGCAAGAACAACGGGAACCCCAACTGCTGCTCGGCATGTTGCAGCACCTTGGTCACCGCCGGTTGGGACACGTGCAGCAATTGCGCGGCCGCGCTGATCGAACCGGTCTGGCGGATGGCCTGGAAAATTTCGATGTGGCGAAGACGCATGGCGAGTCCATAACCTTTGTTTATGGGTTAGGCATCTTTATTCATTGTCCGCCGCCTGTCACCTGGCTCTAACCTCGGTTTGGTCTTCACAACGGTTTTAGGACGAACATGGCTCAGCGTGTATGCATCATCGGTGGCGGCGTGATTGGCCTGGCAACGGCCTATGCGCTGGTGCGCGACGGCTTCGAGGTGACGGTGGTCGAAGCCCGGGACGCGCTGGGTAGCGAAACCAGTTTTGCCAATGGCGGCCAGCTTTCCTACCGCTATGTCGCGCCGCTGGCCGATGCCGGTGTGCCGTTGCAGGCGATCGGCTGGATGCTGCGCGGCGATTCGCCCTTGAAGCTGCGCCCGCGACTGGACCCGGTGCAGTGGCGCTGGATGGCCTCATTCCTCGCTGCCTGTCGCAGCTCCGTCAACCGTGAAAACGCAGCGCATCTGTTGCGTCTGGCGCTGTTCAGCCAGGACACGATGAAGAATTGGCGTGAGGTCGATGGCCTGGCCGGCTTCAACTGGCGACGCAACGGCAAACTGGTGACCTTCCGCAACGTCGGCAGCTTCGAGCATGCGCGCAAAAGCCTGGCCGATCCGCAACGGCAGCAGGTGCTGACGGCTGCTGAGTGTGCGGATATTGAACCGGCGCTGGTCGATGCACCCTTTGTCGGCGCGATCTATACGCCGGACGAAGAGGTCGGTGATTGCCACGGTTTCTGTCAGCTACTGGCCGCGCAGCTGAAAGCGTCTGGCCGTTGCGAATTTCGCCTCGGTCAGGCGGTGACTGGAATCCGCCACAGTAACGGCGCGGTCAGCGCCATCGAACTGGGTGACGAAGTGCGGCCGGTCGAACACCTGGTGATCGCCGCCGGCCACCGCAGTCCGCTGCTGGCGTTGCCCGGCCTGCGCCTGCCGCTTTATCCGCTGAAAGGTTATAGCTTGACGGTGCCAATCGGCGCCGGCCACCGGGCGCCCGATGTGAGCATCACCGACTACGACCGCAAGATCGTCTACGCCCGCATCGGCGAGCAATTGCGGGTGGCGGCAATGGTCGACATCGTCGGTTTCGACCCTTCTGTCGATCCCGAGCGTCTGGCCCTGATCAAGCGTCAGGCCCGCGACACCTTCGCCAATGCCGGCGACTACGAGGCCGCCGTGGAGTGGGCCGGCATGCGTCCGGCGACGCCCAGTGGTGTGCCGTTGCTGGGTGCCACGGCGTATCGCAATCTGTGGCTCAATCTCGGCCATGGCGCGTTGGGTTTCACCCTGGCGTGCGGTAGCGGGCGGTTGCTCAGCGAGCTGATCGGCCAGCGCCAACCTTCCATCGACCTGCACGGCTTCAATCATCGGGCCGCGTGAATTCCATTTTGAAGAGGACACTGCAATGACCATTACCCGACTGCACAGCAACCCGCGCCTGTCTGGCGCCGTGACCTTTGGCGATCTGGTGTTGCTCTCCGGCCAGGTGCCAGGCGATGCCCTGGATGCCGGCGGCCAGACCCGCGAAGTGCTGGCGAAGATCGACGCCTTGCTGGCCGAGGCCGGCAGTGACAAGGATCATCTGCTCAGCGCGACCATTTACCTGAAAAACATCACCGAAGATTTTGCCGCGATGAACGAGGTCTGGTCGGCCTGGCTATCGCCGGGACAGGCACCGAGCCGCACCACGGTGCAGGCTGAACTGGCGCGACCGCAGATACGGGTAGAAATCACCGTCACCGCCGCTCGAATCTGAAAACACCACCCACAACGGAGAATAACAATGCAAAAAATCACGTTGCTCGGCTGCACGCTAGGTCTGTTGCTCGGCAGTCAGGTCCAGGCCAATGAAGCACCGCTGACTGGCACTCTGAGTAAAATCGCCAGTGCCAAGACCATCACCCTGGGCTATCGCGATGCGTCGGTACCGTTCTCTTATGTGGGCGATCACACCGGCAAACCGATGGGTTATTCGGTGGATCTGGCGAGCAAGATTGTCGAGCGCATCCAGCAGCAACTGGCACTGCCGGATCTCAAGGTGAATTACAACCTTGTGACCTCGCAAACCCGCATTCCGCTGGTGCAGAACGGCACCGTGGATCTGGAGTGCGGCTCCACCGGCGTGACCGCAGAGCGGCAGAAGCAGGTGGCGTTCTCCTACGGATTTATCTATGTCAAAGGCCAGTTGCTCACTGCCAGGGACAGTGGCATCAAAAGCTTCGCCGACCTGCGCGGCAAGAACGTGGTGACAACTGCAGGCACCACCAACGAGCGCTTTCTGAAGAGCTACAACGTCGACAACAAAATCGATATGTTCGTGATCAGTGCCAAGGACCACGGCGAAGCTTTCCAGATGCTGCAATCGGGTCGCGCCGCAGCGTTTTACATGGACGACGCGCTGCTCTACGGCGAGCGCGCCAAGGCCCATGATCCGCACAAGTGGGTGGTGGTCGGGGAGGAGCAGTCGCGGGAAATCTACAGCTGCATGGTGCGCAAGGACGACCCGCAATTCCTGGCGCTGGTGAACGGTGTGTTGGGCGATCTATATAGCTCGGGCGAGATCAACGGTATCTACCAGCGCTGGTTCGAACAGCCGATTCCGCCGAAAGGTTTGAATCTTGAATTCCCGATGACCAGCGAGCTCAAGGCGATCATTGCCAAACCGGTGAGTGATCCGGTGCAGTAAGGATCCAGCGATCATCCTTTGGACAGTGTCGTGGCCATTCGCGAGCAGGCTCGCTCCCACATTGGAATGCGTTCCTGTGGGAGCGAACCTGCTCGCGAAGAGGCCCTAGAAGTCGCCCCAAAGTTGTTGGGCCACCGAGAGTGCGACCACCGGCGCGGTTTCGGTGCGCAGCACTCGCGGGCCGAGGCGGGCGGCGTGAAAACCACCGGCCTTGGCCTGCTCGACTTCGGCGTCCGACAACCCACCTTCCGGGCCGATCAGGAAGGCCAGGGTCGAAGGTTTGGCATGACTGATCAATGGCTCGGCCACCGGGTGCAGTACCAGTTTCAATTCAGCTTCGGTCTGTTTCAGCCAGTCGGCCAACAGCATCGGTGGATGAATCACCGGCACCCTTGAACGCCCGCATTGTTCGCACGCGCTGATCGCCACCTGGCGCCAGTGCAGCAGGCGCTTGTCGGCTCGCTCGTCCTTGAGCCGCACTTCGCAGCGGTCACTGAAGATCGGCGTGATTTCCGTGACACCCAATTCAGTCGCTTTCTGGATCGCCCAGTCCATGCGCTCGCCACGGGACAAGCCTTGGCCGAGGTGGATCTGCAACGGCGATTCCACCTGGCCGGCGAACTGTTCATTGATCTGTACCACTACGCGTTTTTTGCCGACTTCCACCAGCGTGCCGCGAAATTCATGGCCGGAACCGTCGAACAGTTGCAACGCATCGCCCTCGGCCATGCGCAGCACGCGGCCGATGTAATGGGCCTGGGCTTCGGGCAACTCGTGCTCGCCGGTGCTCAGGGGGGCGTCGATAAAGAAGCGGGACAGTCTCATGCTGGGTCTCTGTAGTTGGATCGTTCCCACGCTCTGCGTGGGAATGCCTCATCGGACGCTCTGCGTCCGCTTTTGGGACGCGGAGCGTCCCGGGCTGCATTCCCACGCAGAGCGTGGGAACGAGAAGACGAACTCTAGCCCGGATCACGGAATCCCGGATGAAAGTCCTTCGGCACCGCCACGCTGACGCTTTCGCGGGTGGCAATGTCGATCCCTTCACTGGCGACTTCGGCGAGGAAGTCGATCTGCTCCGGGGTGATCACGTACGGCGGCAGGAAATACACCACGCTGCCCAACGGCCGCAGCAAGGCACCGCGCTCCAGTGCATGCTGGAACACCTTCATGCCGCGGCGTTCCTGCCATGGATAAGCCTCTTTGCTCGCCTTGTCCTTGACCATCTCGATGGCCAGCACCATGCCGGTCTGGCGCACTTCGCTGACGTTCGGATGATCGACCAGGTGCGCAGTGGAGGAGGCCATGCGCTGCGCCAGGGCCTTGTTGTTCTCGATGACGTTGTCTTCTTCGAAGATATCCAGCGTCGCCAGGGCTGCCGCGCACGCCAGCGGGTTGCCGGTGTAGCTGTGGGAATGCAGGAAGGCGCGCAGGGTCGGGTAATCGTCGTAGAAGGCGCTGTAGACCTCGTCGGTGGTCAGGCACGCCGCCAGCGGCAGGTAGCCGCCGGTCAGGGCCTTGGACAGGCAGAGGAAGTCCGGCCGGATGCCGGCCTGTTCGCAGGCGAACATCGTCCCGGTGCGGCCGAAGCCAACGGCGATTTCGTCGTGGATCAGGTGCACGCCATAGCGGTCGCAGGCTTCGCGCAGCAGCTTGAGGTACACCGGGTGGTACATGCGCATGCCGCCGGCGCCCTGGATCAGCGGCTCGACAATCACTGCGGCGACGGTGTCATGGTTCTCGGCCAGGGTCTGTTCCATGGCGGCGAACATGTTGCGCGAGTGTTCTTCCCAGCTCATGCCTTCCGGGCGCAGGTAGCAATCGGGGCTCGGCACCTTGATGGTGTCGAGCAGTAGCGCCTTGTAGGTTTCGGTGAACAGCGGCACGTCACCCACCGACATAGCCGCCATGGTTTCGCCGTGGTAGCTGTTGGTCAGGGTGACGAAGCGCTTCTTGTTCGACTGGCCGCGGTTGAGCCAGTAGTGAAAACTCATTTTCAGCGCGACTTCGATGCAGGACGAACCGTTATCGGCGTAGAAACACCGGGTCAGGCCTTCGGGCGTCATCTTCACCAGGCGCTCGGACAACTCGATCACCGGCTGATGGCTGAAACCGGCGAGGATCACGTGTTCCAGCTGATCGACCTGGTCCTTGATGCGCTGGTTGATGCGCGGGTTGGCATGACCGAACACGTTCACCCACCACGAGCTCACCGCGTCGAGGTAGCGTTTGCCTTCGAAATCTTCCAGCCACACGCCTTCACCGCGCTTGATCGGGATCAGCGGCAGTTGTTCGTGATCTTTCATCTGGGTGCAGGGATGCCACAACACCGCGAGATCGCGTTGCATCCACTGATTATTCAGGCCCATGTTCAGTCTCCTCGAGGCGTTCCGTGACACGCGCGGACATACAATCGCGCAAGCCTATGCAATGCGTGCCCCGGGAACAACCCATTGTGTCGAATGAGCTACTTTGTATAGGGCGGTAGACGTTGCTGGCGGGCGTCTGACGGCTGACGTATCCTTCGCGGTTCTGGAGCCGCCTGGCTCGCAAAATCGCTATTTTTTCCTGTATTTCCGGAGTTCGCTGAATGTCTGTCGGTTGGCTGCGCGCCTGTGCGCTGGTGATGTTGGGGCTGTTCAGCGTGTCTGCGCTGGCCAAGGATAAAACCGCGATCGTGATCGGCGGCGGGGTCGCGGGCCTCACGGCTGCTTATGAGCTGCAGAACAAAGGCTGGCAGGTCACGCTGCTGGAAGCCAAGCCGAGCCTGGGCGGCCGTTCCGGCATGGCCACCAGCGAGTGGATCGGCAACGACAAGACCCAGCCGGTCCTGAACAAGTACGTCTCGACGTTCAACCTGAGCACCACACCAGCGCCCGAATTCGTGCGGACCCCGAGCTACCTGATCGACGGCGTGTATTACACCGCTGCCGATCTGGCCACCAAGGATCCAACCACTGCCGAAGCGCTCAAGCGCTACGAAAAGACCGTGGATGACCTGGCGCGCTCGATCGAAGACCCGCAGAACCCGTCGGCCAACAACACGCTGCACGCGCTGGACCAGATCAACGTGTCCAACTGGCTTGATCGCTTGAGCCTGCCGGCCACTGCCCGTCAGCTGGTGAACCAGCAGATTCGTACCCGTTATGACGAACCTTCGCGTATCTCGCTGCTGTACTTCGCCCAGCAGAGCCGGGTTTACCGTGGCGTTTCCGACCGTGACCTGCGCGCTTCGCGCCTGGTCGGTGGCAGCCCGGTGCTGGCCCAGGCTTTCGTCAAACAGCTGAAAACCATCAAGACCAGTTCTCCGGTCTCGGCCATCATCCAGGACAAGGACGGCGTCACCGTCAAGGTCGGCAGCGTTGGCTACCAGGCTGACTACGTCGTACTGGCCGTGCCATTGCGTGCCCTGAGCAAGATCCAGATGACCCCGGCGCTGGACGCCCAGCACCTGGCCGCGATCAAGGGCACCAACTACGGCTGGCGCGACCAGATCATGTTGAAGTTCAAGACGCCGGTGTGGGAAAGCAAGGCGCGCATGTCCGGTGAGATCTACAGCAACACCGGCCTGGGCATGTTGTGGGTCGAGCCGGCGCTGAAGGGTGGCGCTAACGTGGTGATCAACCTGTCCGGCGATAACTCACGGGTGATGCAGGCGTTCGGCGACAAGCAGATGGTCGATCAGGTGCTGATCCGCCTGCACGCATTTTATCCACAGGCGCGCGGCTCGTTTACCGGTTATGAAATCCGTCGCTACAGCACCGACCCTTCGATGGGCGGCGCTTACCTGGCGTTCGGCCCAGGTCAGATCAGCAAGTTCTGGCGCCTGTGGGAACGTCCGATTCAGCGCGTAGCTTTTGCCGGCGAACACACCGACACCTTGTACCCGGGTACTCTGGAAGGTGCATTGCGTACTGGTCAGCGTGCGGCCAGTCAGGTTGAAGACCTGGCGGCGGGCAAGTCGTTTGAACCGACGAAGGCCGCTCCAGTAGCCGCCGCAGCGGCAGCCGGCGCGGTGGCGGCGAAGAAGGGTAACTTCTTCAGCAACCTGTTCGGCGGCTCGGATGACGAGAAGAAGCCGGAACCGGTCAAGGCGCCAGAGCCAGTCGCACCGGCTCCTGCAGCAGCCCCGGCTCCAACGCCGGCACCAGCACCGGTCGAGGCAGCGAAGCCTGTTGCTCCGGTGAAGGCTGAGCCAGCCAAGAAAGCGCCAGCCAAAGCTCCGGCGAAAAAACCGGCAGCCAAGACCGAGGCAAAAAAAGCCCCGACCAAGGCCCCGGCAAAAAAGGCTGAACCGACGAAGAAACCAGTGGCGACCACTGTTACCAAGGCCCAGTAACGTTCGGGCGTAAAAAAGCGTGGCCCTAGGGCCGCGCTTTTTTTTCATCTATCAATCCACGATCCCGGTCCTACACGCCTCAGCGATTTATCAGATGCGTCCCACAAAACAACCGGAAACGCATGATAGGTAACGCCTGAACTGGATATCTATGCTCTTCGAAAAGCTGGAGGGCGTATGAAAGCACTAGTGGCGTTAATGATATTGATAACACTGAGTAGTTGTGAAAATGGCCATTGGTTTCCTAAAGGACCGGGACATCAGCTGGCCTACAGATGTCAGATTAATCCCTACGATCCTGATTGCCTGGATCCGCCTCCAGTCTTCAAAAGCTACTAGGAGTCGCCCAGGTCATTGATCGTGGCCAGGGAGGACCTATTGAGAAATTCCATTCAGGCTTAAAAAAGCGCGGCTCAGGGGACGCGCTTTTTTTCGCCCGGAGAAAAATCGGAGCAGAAAATCGAATAAACCTTTTGATACAGGTGTTCTCTGGTTTGTATTCACTTTTTTTCACAATTTCGACTTTAATCTTTCCTTAACCCGCGTGATTCAGACTCTTGATCGCATTTCTCGATATTTCAAAGCGAAATTTTCGGCTTTAATTCGATAGATAAATCGATAGTCTTGGGCCAGCACTTACAGGATCTAGGCAATGCAGCTACGAAATTCCAATTCCCGTTACGGCTGGGTCAGCATTTTCATGCACTGGGGTGTGGCGCTGGCGGTCTTCGGTCTGTTCGCGTTGGGGCTGTGGATGGTCGGACTCGACTACTACAGCACCTGGCGCAAAGACGCGCCGGACCTGCACAAGAGCATTGGCCTGGTATTGCTGGGTGTGATGGTGCTGCGGGTGTTGTGGCGATTCATCAGTCCGCCGCCACCGAGCCTGTCCAGCTACAGCCGCATGACGCGCCTTGGCGCCCATTTCGGCCATGGCTTTCTGTATCTCAGTCTGTTCGCTGTGATGATTGCCGGTTATCTGATTTCCACCGCAGAAGGTGTCGGTATCCCGGTGTTCGGCTTGTTTGAAGTGCCTGCGCTGGTGTCCGGACTACCGGACCAGGCAGATACCGCCGGTGTGATTCACCTCTGGCTGGCGTGGGTGCTGGTAATTTTTTCCGGCCTCCATGCGTTGGCAGCATTGAAGCACCACTTTATCGACCGTGATGTGACCCTCAAGCGAATGCTGGGTCGCAAAGCCTGAAATTCAACCTCGACTCAAAGGAAAACAAAGTATGTTGAAAAAGACTCTGGCCGCTCTGGCAATCGGTTCCGCCCTGTTGTCCGCCGGTAGCGTCATGGCTGCTGATTACGTCGTCGACAAAGAAGGCCAGCACGCCTTCGTTGATTTCAAGATCAGCCACCTGGGCTACAGCTTCATCACCGGTACTTTCAAGGACATCGACGGCAAGTTCAGCTTTGACGCTGCCAAGCCTGAAGACAGCAAGATCGAATTCAACGTGAACACCGCCAGCGTGTTTACCAACAACGCCGAGCGCGACAAGCACATCTCCAGCAAAGACTTCCTGAACGGGAGCAAAGCCACGTTTGTTTCCACCAGCGTCAAACCCACCGGCAAAAACGCTGCTGGCAAGGACACTGCTGACGTGGCTGGCGACCTGACTATCCTCGGTGTGACCAAGCCAATCGTGGTCAAAGCCACTTTCCTGGGTGAAGGCAAGGATCCATGGGGCGGCTACCGTGCAGGCTTCGAGGGTACCTTCAGCCTTAAGCGTTCCGATTTCGGCAAGCAGAAAGACCTCGGTCCTTCGTCCGATGCAGTTGAAATGTACGTAACCTTTGAAGGTGTCAAAGCGAAATAATTTTCGCGCCTGACAAAAAAACGCCCGCTGCTCTCACGAGCGCGGGCGTTTTTTATTGCCGACAAATTATCAACAAACACCGCTGAACCCCTGTAGGAGCGAGCATGCTCGCGATGGACGTCAACGATGACGCGGGGATCCTGGATACAAGCAGTGCATTTGAGCTCATCGTCGGAACGCCGCCCGGAGCATGCTCGCTCCTACAGGGGAAAAAGCCCCAAAAAAAATGCCCCGGACCTTTCGGCGCGGGGCATTTTTTATTGCAGCGATAACTTAGCGATTGCGCGTCAGCAACGCCGGTTTTTCACCACGTGGACGGCTTGGCAGTTGATCCAGTTGCTCAGGTGTCGGGAAGCGATCGGCCTTCGACTCCTTGTGCATGATCTTCGGCGCGGGACCACGCGGGTTCTGCACGGCGGGTTCCGAACGCGGTTGCTCGTCACGGGCCGGGCGGCGGGTGCGTGAGTCTTCGCGACGGGCCTGGCCATCACGTGGTGCGCCGCTGCGTGGACCGCTGCGCTTGGCTGGCGGGGTGCCGGTGCTGGCGCCATCGCTGCTGCGCGGACCGTTCTGACGACCACCCTGTGGCTTGCCACCGCGCGGAGCGCCTGCGCCTGCGCCTGCAGCTGTGCCTTGTGCCGGAGCACCCGGACGACGGCCGCGGCCTTGGGCAGGTTTCTGCTGGGGAACGTAGTCGACGCGATTACCGAAGTTATCGACATCGTCGTCCAGGAACTCGTCCGGAGCACGATCAGCCGCGGCACGCGGCGCCTGGCTTGGCTGACGCTGTTCGCGGGCCGGGGTGCCTTCGCGGGGCTTTTGCTGACGGGCTGGACGCTCACTGCGCTCAGCCGCCGGTTTTTCCTTGCCCTTGTCCTTGCCTTTGTCCTTGCGACCGCCACCACCACCGCCGCCATTTGGACCATCACCGCGCGGGCCACGTGGATTGCGCGGATTGCGCATGTCCGGACGCTCGCGGGCTTCGGGTTTCTCGGCTTCCACGGCGCTGGCATCGAAGCCCATCAGGTCGCCGTCGGCGATTTTCTGCCTGGTCATGCGTTCGATGCTTTTCAGCAGTTTTTCTTCGTCCGGGGCCACCAGCGAGATCGCCTCGCCCGAACGACCGGCACGGCCAGTACGGCCGATCCGGTGCACGTAGTCTTCATCGACGTTAGGCAGTTCGAAGTTGACCACGTGTGGCAACTGGTCGATGTCCAGGCCGCGAGCGGCGATGTCGGTGGCAACCAGGATGCGCACGGTACCGGCCTTGAAGTCGGCCAGGGCTTTGGTGCGAGCGTTCTGGCTCTTGTTGCCGTGGATCGCGACGGCGCTCAGGCCGTGTTTGTCCAGGTACTCGGCCAGGCGGTTGGCGCCGTGCTTGGTGCGGGTGAACACCAGAACCTGTTCCCAGGCACCGGCGGTGATCAGGTGCGCCAGCAGCGAACGTTTGTGGCTGGCCGGCAGGCGGAATACGCGCTGTTCGATGCGCTCGACCGTGGTGTTCGGCGGCGTGACTTCGATGCGTTCCGGGTTGTGCAGCAGCTTGCCGGCGAGGTCGGTGATGTCCTTGGAGAAGGTCGCCGAGAACAACAGGTTCTGGCGCTTGGCCGGCAGACGGGCCAGGACTTTCTTCACGTCATGGACGAAGCCCATGTCGAGCATGCGGTCGGCTTCGTCCAGCACGAGGATTTCCACGTGGGACAGGTCGACGCTGCCTTGGCCGGCGAGGTCGAGCAAGCGGCCAGGGCAGGCCACCAGCACGTCTACGCCACGGGACATGGCCTGGACCTGCGGGTTCATGCCGACGCCACCGAAGATGCAGGCGCTGACGAACTTCAGGTCACGGGCATAGACCTTGAAGCTTTCGTGCACCTGGGCCGCGAGTTCGCGAGTAGGGGTCAGGACCAATACGCGCGGTTGGCGCGGGCCGTGACGCTGGGATTTGTCCGGGTGACCGTTGGGGAACAACCGCTCCAGGATCGGAAGGGCGAAACCGCCGGTTTTACCAGTACCTGTCTGTGCCGCGACCATCAGGTCGCGACCTTGCAACACGGCGGGAATGGCCCGCTGTTGCACCGGAGTAGGCTCGGTATAGCCCGCTGCCTCGATGGCGCGGACTAAAGCCTCGGAGAGACCGAGGGAAGCAAAGGACATGAGTAATCCTGTTTTAAGTTAGGGCTTGGCCCAATGGGAGTCTTGCCTGGCGCGAATGGCGTTTATGAGGAACGCAATCCCGTCCGGTCCTGCTTCGGTCACGAAGGCTCGTCTGGAGCGCTCGCGCGGGCTGAAAAGCTGCGCTGTAGCGGGGTCGAGATGCCTTGAACGGTTCCGAGCGTCCGGGCGTGAGCCTGGCGGGAAGGCCGGAGTATAACAGAGCAATCACTGCGCGCCGCTTTCCTGCTGCTCAACGGTTTTTTCCGTGTTGGCCGTGGTCCGTGCGGCGTTAGCAGGATTGGCCGGGGCGGCACCATATCGCGCGCTGAGCTCGGAGTAGGCCGGTTCGCGCTTGAAGCGTTTGAGTTCAGCGCCGAAGCGCTGCACCAGCAAGTCCATGCCGGCATTGCGTCGCACGGCCAGAAACTGGCTCTGCTGACTGATGACTGTGGGGTTTTCGGTGATCTGGTTGCGGATATTCAGTTCGTCGAGCAAGTGCTGGCCCACCCTGCGGTCAGTGATCAGCAGGTCGATCCGCCCGCGCACCAGTTTGCCGAAGTTCGCTTCATGGCTCGGTGCCGGTTCCCGGGTGAACAGGGTCGAGTCCCTGAAGTCCTGGCTATACAGGTAGCCAGGAGAGATGCCGATGGTCAGGCCGCGCAGTTCGTCGAGGGTGCGAAACGGATGGGGCCTGGCGTTGGCGTAGAACATCACGAACTGGACTTCCGATAGCGGTTCGCTGGGGTAGAGCAGGGTCGCATCGCGCTCAGTGCTATGGAAAATGTCCAGCGCGCCATCGGCCTGACCTGTTTCAAGCATCGACAGGCAACGTTTCCATGGCAGGAATTGCCATTCCACTTCGATGCCCAGGCGCTTGAAGACGATGGCGGTGGTTTCGTAGTCCAGCCCCAGTGCCTTGCCGTTTTCCTCGTACACGTAGGGTGCCCAGGGTTCGGTAACAATGCGCAACTTCTCGCCCCTAGCGGCAAAGCTAAGGCAAGTAAAAACAAGCAGGGCGATGAACTGCGTGATCAAAGGCATGGGCTTGAGATTACGACGAGAAACGCGAAAGAGCCAGAAACGGGAACGAGAAGCTCTATCTCCGTGTGTTGCATCACACTAAAAACGCGTTGAATGCAAAAGATCGCAGCCTGCGGCAGCTCCTACATTGGAATGTGTATTCCCTGTAGGAGCTGCCGCAGGCTGCGATCTTTTGATCTTGCTTTGTTTAACGCGGCAGCTTCAGGTTGTTCCACACCGCCAGGCTCGCTTCAGCCTGGTTCAGCGTGTAGAAGTGCAGCCCTGGCGCGCCGCCCTGCAGCAGGCGTTCGCACATCTCGGTGATGACTTGCTCACCGAAACGCTGAATGCTCTGGGTGTCGTCACCGTAGGCTTCCAGTTGCTTGCGGATCCAGCGCGGGATTTCCGCACCGCAGGCATCGGAGAAGCGTGCCAGCTTGCTGTAGTTGGTGATCGGCATGATCCCCGGCACGATCGGGATGTTCACGCCCTTGGCCCGCACACGCTCGACGAAGTAGAAGTAGCTGTCGGCGTTGAAGAAGTACTGGGTGATCGCACTGTCGGCGCCAGCGTTGGCTTTGCGCACGAAGTTGTTGAGATCGTCTTCGAAGTTGCGTGCCTGCGGATGCATTTCCGGGTAGGCAGCGACTTCGATGTGGAAATGATCGCCAGTTTCTTCACGGATGAATTCAACCAGGTCGTTGGCGTGGCGCATCTCACCGCTGGCCATGCCCATGCCCGAAGGCAGGTCACCGCGCAAAGCGACGATGCGCTGGATACCGGCGGCCTTGTACTGACTCAGCAGGCCGCGCAGGTCCGCCTTGCTGTCGCCGACGCACGACAGGTGCGGTGCGGCCGGGATTTTTACTTCGCTCTCGAGCTGCAACACGGTGTTGAGCGTGCGATCACGGGTCGAACCACCCGCACCGTAGGTGCAGGAGAAGAAATCGGGGTTGTACGTGGCCAGCTGACGGGCAGTGGCGAGCAGCTTTTCATGCCCAGCGTCGGTCTTGGTAGGGAAGAACTCGAAGCTGTAGCGACGATCTTGGGACATGGTCATATCCTTGGAAACACGTAAGCCTGTGGAGCCGGTATGTCCGCTACACCGCCAATCGCTGGCAAGCCAGCTCCTACAGAGTTTGTGTCGTACCGTTAATTTGCGTACGAGCGCTCACCTGTAGGAGCCGGCTTGCTGGCGATGCAGACGACGCGGTGCACAAGGCGCACCGCGGTCGTGAGCAAACCTGCGGCGAATCAGTAGCGGTAAGCGTGCGGCTTGAACGGACCTTCAACGGTCACGCCGATGTAGTCGGCCTGGGTCTTGGTCAGTTGAGTCACGACGCCGCCGAAGCCACGGACCATTTCCAGGGCCACTTCTTCGTCGAGCTTCTTCGGCAGTACTTCAACGGTCAGGCGCTCGGCTTTCTGGGCTGGCGACAGGTCGGCGTACTTCTGGCCGAACAGGAAGATCTGCGCCAGCACCTGGTTGGCGAACGAACCGTCCATGATGCGGCTCGGGTGGCCAGTGGCGTTGCCCAGGTTAACCAGGCGGCCTTCGGCCAGCAGGATCAGGTAGTCATCGTTCTGCGGGTCGAAATCGCCAGCGCCGGTGCGGTGGATCTTGTGAACCTGCGGCTTCACTTCTTCCCATGCCCAGTTCTTGCGCATGAAAGCGGTGTCGATTTCGTTGTCGAAGTGGCCGATGTTGCAGACAACAGCGCGCTTCTTCAGGGCTTTGAGCATGTTCGCATCGCAAACATTGACGTTACCGGTGGTGGTCACGATCAGGTCGATCTTGCCCAGCAGGGCCTTGTCGATGCTGTCTTCGGTACCGGTGTTGATACCGTCGATGAACGGCGAAACCAGTTCGAAACCGTCCATGCAGGCTTGCATGGCGCAGATCGGGTCGACTTCGGAGACTTTAACGATCATGCCTTCCTGACGCAGGGACTGGGCCGAGCCCTTGCCCACGTCACCGTAACCGATGACCAGCGCTTGCTTGCCGGACAGCAGGTGGTCGGTACCGCGCTTGATCGCATCGTTCAGGCTGTGACGGCAGCCGTACTTGTTGTCGTTCTTGCTCTTGGTCACCGAGTCGTTGACGTTGATGGCCGGGATTTTCAGCTCGCCCTTGGCCAGCATGTCCAGCAGGCGGTGCACGCCAGTGGTGGTTTCTTCGGTGACGCCGTGGACGCGGTCCAGGATCGCCGGGTATTTCTTGTGCAGCAGCTCGGTCAGGTCGCCGCCGTCGTCGAGGATCATGTTGGCATCCCAAGGCGCGCCATCTTTCAGGATGGTTTGCTCCAGGCACCACTCGTACTCTTGCTCGGTTTCGCCTTTCCAGGCGTAAACCGCGATGCCGGCAGCGGCGATAGCAGCAGCGGCCTGGTCTTGAGTCGAGAAAATGTTGCAGGACGACCAGCGTACTTCGGCACCCAGGGCAACCAGGGTTTCGATCAGCACGGCGGTCTGAATGGTCATGTGGATGCAGCCGAGGATCTTCGCGCCCTTGAGCGGTTGCTCTTCGGAGTACTTGCGGCGCAGACCCATCAGGGCCGGCATTTCGGATTCGGCGATGATGGTTTCGCGACGGCCCCAGGCAGCCAGGGACATGTCGGCGACTTTGTAATCGTTAAAATCTGCAGGCGTGATAACAGCGCTCATGAAGAGCCTCCATTCGTAATGTATGCGAATGGGCGCCGTTGTGCGTTTAGTGTCTGGCCGGTAACGGCCAAGCAACGCCCCATCCGAGCCTGACAGGTCTAGCCTGCTGCAGCGCCCCTCGGACAGGTGGCGGGAAAACGGTAACAAGTGAAGATTACCGTTTTGAAACGGGGGCGATTATAGCGGGCTATGCTGATCTTCCAAAGGGTTTCTGTTGGTCAATGTCCGAACGGTAATCGAGACCATAGTCGATGCTCAATAGAGCTCTGGCCCGGGGTCTGCCAAGATAGCGCCCATCATTCGGCAAGACGCTCAGGAGTGAACATGAATTTCCACACCCGCAAATGGGTTAAGCCCGAAGACCTCAACCCCAATGGGACGCTGTTCGGCGGCAGCCTGCTGCGTTGGCTCGACGAAGAAGCGGCGATCTATGCCATCGTCCAGCTGGGCAACCAACGCGTGGTCACCAAGTACATTTCCGAAATCAACTTCGTCAGCGCCTCGCGCCAGGGCGACATCATCGAGCTGGGTATCACCGCCACCGAGTTCGGTCGCACCTCGATCACCCTCCAGTGCGAAGTGCGCAACAAGATCACCCGCAAAAGCATCCTGACGGTGGAGAAGATTGTTTTCGTCAACCTGGGTGAAGACGGATTGCCTGCGCCACACGGGCGGACCGAGATCAAGTACGTCAAGGACCAGTTCAAGGATGAGGGCGACGTCGAATAATTTGAGGATGACGAACGGAATCTGAACCGCGCGGGTCGTAACTACATCGCACCCCAGCGGTTCAGGAGTTTCATGGACACTAAAAAAGATGGCAAGACCCCCGACCTCTCGGCAAAAGAGCAGCATGAGGTCGAAAAAAACCAGCCGCCCCGCGCGGCGGTCCTGCACGAAATCATCCGCACCCAGGGCGATCAGGAACTGGAGCGCACGGTTGCCGCACTGTGGTGGTCGGCGTTGGCCGCCGGCCTGACCATGGGGCTTTCGCTGATGGGCATGGGCTTGCTCAATTCCCGCCTGCCGGACGGCGAAGGTTTCAAGGTGATTGCCAGTTTCGGCTACTGCGCCGGTTTCCTCGCGGTGATTCTTGCCCGCCAGCAACTCTTCACCGAAAACACCCTGACCGCCGTGCTGCCGATCATGAGCAAACCCACGCTCGGCAACTTCGGCCGATTGCTGCGGCTGTGGTCGGTTGTGCTGGTGGGCAACCTCTGCGGCACCCTGCTGGTGGCTTACGTCATGCTGGAGCTGCCGATTTTCGACAGCAAGACCGACGTGGCCTTTCTCGACATCGGCCGCAAGGTCATGGAAAACGACGCCAGCCAGATGTTCGCCAAGGGCATCATCTCGGGCTGGATGATCGCCACCATGGTCTGGATGATCCCGTCCATGGAGAGCGCCAAGATGTGGATCATCATCCTCATCACCTACCTCATGGCGCTGGGGGATTTCACGCACATCGTGGTCGGCTCGCTTGAGGTCGGTTATTTGGTGTTTGCCGGCGAGCTGCCGTGGAAGGATTTCTGGCTGGTGTTCGCAGGTCCCACGCTGGTGGGGAACATCATTGGTGGCAGCTTTATCTTCGCGTTGATCAGCCATGCGCAGATTCGCAGCGAGAGCGGGCCGCCTAAAGATAAAAGCGACGAGGCTGAGTCGATATCTGAGGAGCGCTAGGCAACGGGCCGGGCGAGGTCTCAGTGCTCGTCCGGCCTTTACGGTCCAGTGCAGGTATCAGTCAGATGTCTCGGATGCCATTTGCGAGATTGCCTCGGTCAAAACCACAGACTTCGGCCCCGTAGTTTCAGCATGCAGACGTTTGACGGCTTGAAGCAGCTCCCGGTAGTCAGGGGCGCTTCGATGGTTGAGCTTCATCGCCAGCCACGCGGTTTTTCCTGGTGTATCGCCAAGTTGATCCAAATGATGCATCGCTTCATGCATCTCTCTTGAGAGTTCCAGTCTGTCCCTCGATGTGGAAAAGGCATCAATCACGGCCTGCTTCAAATCGTCCAAGGCATGTTGAGCTTGCTGCCGGAAGGCGATGACTGCTTCGCAGGCTTGATCGTTCTTCAGCTCCAGCATAGCTGCTTCGAACATTTGGTCATCGAGGGCCAGGAGTGCTCCACCCATAGAGTTGAAGGTGTATGTTTCACTGGGTTCATGGCCGGAGAAGGCGAGACCTCTGGCGTTACCGCCGGTGTGCACCAAGCGCTCGATTAGGGGACGTTTGAGGTGTATTTCGACTACGCCGTTTTCATAGCGGCGGATCGACAACTCTCGATCGGTCAATGACCGCACCAGCGTTTCAGGTTGGCCCTGACCGATTTGCGTCGACCCGGTCATGAAATCACTCCAATCATTGTCAATCGGACCTGCGGCGTTGTCCGCGCTGGTCGATGGGTGCGGTGAGAACGTTGAGGTATGTGTGGGGTTGCTCATGAGTGCCTTTTCCTTTGAGGGCTGTTCGTAAGCTGCACTTTAGGAGAGAGGTTGGTGCTCGGGAGCACGATGCATTAACTTGGAACACATGCCTCAAGTCGATTGGCAAAACCCCTAGGCGTGACGCGAAAGGCTCTGCCACGGTGCTTTCAGATGGGCGTCAGGATGTCGGTCCAGGGGCCTGAAGAAACGTCATACAACGTGCGTCCAGATTGCCTTGACGTTGGCGCCCCGTTTTCTGACCGGCTTTCAGGGAGCCGGATGCCTTATGGCCTGCCGGGTCAGTCGGCCGCATCCAATACAGCTGCACCGCGCCGTTGCAGGTAAATGAAAAACAGCGCGGTCAATACTGTCAGGCTGCTGACCAGTGCGCCGGTCCATGACAAGTCCGCCAGGTCTGCACCGCTGGCGACCACCAGCCCGCCAATCCAGGCACCTGCTGCGTTACCGAGATTGAATGCACTCTGGTTCAGCGTTGAACCAAGGTTGGGCGCTTCATGGGCCTGATCGATGATCAGCAGTTGCAGGATCGGGCACAGGGCGAAGGCGAAAATGCCCCACAACACCAGGGTAATCGCCGCAGGAATCACCGAGTGGCTGGTCTGGCTGAACGCGGCCAAAACCACCGCCACGGCCAGCGCCATACCGACCAGTGAAGGCAGCAAGCGGCTGTCAGCCAATCGCCCGCCGAGCATGCTGCCCGCCGTCAAACCTACGCCGAACAACAACAGCATGATGGTCACGCCATGGGGGCTGACACCGGTGATGTCCTGCAGGATCGGCGCGATGTAGGTGAATACGCTGAACAGGCTAGTCGAGGCCAGTACGCTCATGCCCAGTGCCAGCAGCACGTTGGCCTTGCCCAGCACTTTGAACTCACTCGCCAGGTTGGCTTTATCCATCGCGATGTTTTTCGGCAGCCAGACCCATTGCGCAATGGCAGCGATCACGCCGATCACCGACACCGCCCAGAACGTCGAGCGCCAGCCGGCGTACTGCCCCAGCGCGGTGCCCAATGGCACCCCAAGTACGTTGGCCAAGGTCAGGCCGGTGAACATCATGGCAATTGCCTGGGCCCGTTTGTTCGGCGCCACCAGGCCGGCTGCAACCACCGAGCCGATGCCGAAGAACGCGCCGTGGCACAGCGCAGTGACCACCCGCGCGGCCATCAGTGTGGCGTAGTTCGGCGCCAGCGCGCAGAGCATGTTGCCGAGGATGAACATCAGCGTCATGCCCAGCAACGTGGCTTTGCGCGGCATGTTGGCGGTGCCGACCGCGAGGATCGGCGCACCGAACACCACGCCCAGGGCGTAGCCGGTGATCAGCAATCCGGCGTGGGGAATGCTCACCGCGAGGTCGCGGGCGACGTCGGGCAGCAAGCCCATGATGACGAATTCAGTGGTGCCGATGCCGAACGCGGCAACAGCAAGGGCAAGCAAAGCGAGTGGCATGCGCAAGGTCTCTGTCGGTAGTCTTGACGCTGTGATCAGGCATACGCATGCCAAAGACCGATCTCGATGAGAGCGGGCAAGGGCATTGTTATTGGAATTAGTCTGTGCGCAACTGAGTGCGGCGTGGTCGGTTGCAGTATAAACAGCTGCTGACATATGGCGAATCAATTCTCTGCCTGAACTCTGTAGGAGCGAGCGGTGCGGCGATCCGACTTGCCCGCGAACCAGGCGCCGCGGTGTACCTGCTGCACCGCGTTATCGTTCTTCGCGGGCAAGCCTCGCTCCTACAGAAGATCTCGGGGACAACAAAAGGAGTAGGCCGTGCTTGCGACGGCGTTGGTGTTGGTGGCGGCGCTGCTGCATGCGGCGTGGAATACCCTGATCAAGTTCAGTGCCGAGCGTTTGCTGGTGGTGGCCTGCATGGACAGCGTAGCGATGCTCTTCGTCGCAGTGATGCTGCCGTTTGTGGGGCTGCCGCCACTGGAAATCTGGCCGTGGATTCTCGCCTCGGCAGCGTTCGAGTTGCTTTACCGCTATTTGCTGATCCAGGCCTATCGGGTCGGCGACCTCGGGCTGGTCTATCCGCTGATGCGTGGTTTGTCGCCGCTGGTGGTGTTGGCACTGACCCTGGTTTTTGCCGGGGAAGTGCTGACCTACCAGCAGATCTTCGGAATTCTGCTGATTCCGCTCGGTATGCTTTGCCTGCTCTGGCAGGGGGGAGGCGGTGCACGCTTGCCGTGGTCGATGCTACCTGTGGTCGCATTGATCGGTTTGTGCATTGGTTGCTACACCTTCATCGACGGCCAGGCCTTGCGGCGCTGGTCGCATCCACTGGATTACCTGGTCTGGGTGACGTTGCTCAGTGCCTGGCCGTTTCCGTTGCTGGCCTGGGTTCGCAAGCGGCCGGCGTTCAAACTGTTCTGGCGTGAGCAATGGCGCCTGGGGCTGGCGGTCGGATTCTGCGTGTTGTTCAGCTACGCTCTGGTGCTGTGGGCCATGCAGCTGGGCTCGATTGCCGAAGCGGCGGCCTTGCGCGAGATCAGCGTGATTCTGGTGGTGCTGTTCGGCATGCGTTACCTGAAAGAACCTTTCGGCGGGCCAAGGCTTCTGGCCTGCGGGTTGGTCCTGGTCGGCATGTTGGTAATGAAATTTTGACGGGTCTAAACGTGAAAAAGGGACTGCTTCATGAATGTTGCTCTGTGGTGCATTTTAATCGCGATCATCCTGCCGTATGTGTGTACGGCGGTGGCCAAGATCAGCGGCGGGTACGGTTTGAGACACAATCACGATCCCCGGGGATTTCTCGATTCCCTGGAGGGCTTGGGCAAGCGGGCATATGCGGCGCAACTTAACAGCTTCGAAGTGACCCCGGCGTTCGCGGCGGCGGTGCTCGTGGCGCACCTGGTCGGCAATGCGGAGCTGGTGACGCTTAATGTGCTGTCGGTGTTGTTCATCACCAGTCGGCTGCTTTACATCATTTTCTATCTGGCGGACTGGGCGACTTTGCGGTCGTTAGTGTGGTTTGTGGGGATGGGGTTGATTGTCAGCTTCTTTGTAGTGTCGGCTTAAAGGCAAGATCAAAAGATCGCAGCCTCGTTTCACTCGACAGCTCCTACAGGGATCGAGTGCATCCGCGATAATGCGGCGGATGCGGTCAATGTAGGAGCTGCCGCAGGCTGCGATCTTTTGCTTTAAAGCTTGTCCGCCACTTGCGGCACTTGCGGCAGCGCCGCGCCCTTGGGCCACAACATCCAGATCTGCCCCTGCTGCTTCATGTCTCCAGCCAGTTGCCCGGCCGCATCGCCGGTGCCCCAGAATAGATCTGCACGAACCTCGCCGGCAATTGCGCCGCCGGTGTCCTGGGCAGCCACCGGGCGTACCAGTGCCGTACCGTCCGGTTTGGTGGTGGACAACCACAACAGGCTGCCCAGCGGAATCACCTTGCGATCCACCGCCGCGCTATATCCGGCCGTCAACGGCACGTTCAGCGAGCCGCGCGGCCCTTCGTTGCTGTCCGGGTTCTGGGTAAAAAACACATAGCTTGGGTTGCTGCCGAGCAGTTCTGGAATGCGCGAAGGGTTGGCCTTGGCCCAGCTGCTGATCGCACCCATGGTCACGTCTTCTTTCTTCAATTCGCCTTGCTCCACCAACCAACGCCCGATCGGTCGGTAAGGGTGACCGTTCTGGTCGGCGTAAGCGATTCGCAGCTGACGACCGCTGTCGAGCTGGATACGGCCAGAACCCTGGATTTGCAGGAATTGCAGGTTCATCGGATCGGTCAGCCAGGCCACGACCGGAGCCTTGGCCCCATTGCTGCCGATGGTTGCGGCATCGTCGTAAGGCTTGAGTACGCGGCCTTCAAGTCGACCGCGCAGGCGTTTTCCTTTGAGTTCCGGGTAGATGCTTTCCAGCGAGACGATGATCATGTCTTCAGGCACGCCATACACCGGGATGTTTGCCGATGCGGTTTGGGTCAGGCTGCCGGGGTAGACCGGTTCGTAGTAGCCGGTAATCAATCCGTTGGGATTGTCGTTGGCGGCGCGCAGGCCGTAGACATCCAGGTTCTGCTTGAGAAAGCCGCGAATGTCGCTGGCGCTCTGCGGCACGTTGGCCGCCGCTGCGCAGGTGTTGCCCCAGACCGGGTCGGCCTTGAGTCGGGTGCAGGCGCTGCGCCAGGAGCCGAAACCGGCCACGAGGTCGGTGTCGGAGACTGCCGGCAACGCTTCCCAGGTGGCGCTGGAGTAGGTGGCCAGGGCGTGGGTCTTCGGTTGTTTGTCTTCACCGCCGGTGCAGCCCGCGAGCACGGCCACTATCGGAAGCGTCCAGGCCAGGGGGTGACACCAGGCCTTGAAACGGCTGTTCATGGGGTAATTCCTTTGCCGGTTGCCTGAGTGTGGTGTGCGCTCATGCAACCCGTATTGATAATAGGGGTATTGGTGTTTGCCGGTGACGCGAGGATACTGGCCGACGTTTTCCGTGACCTGAAGCCACCATGACTCTTAAAAGACTTTCTGTTGTATTGCTGGCCTGCCTGACGCTTTGTGCTTGTGGCGGCGTCGACCCCAACTCGCCCCTCGGTCAGCGCAAGGCCATTTTCAAACAGATGCTCAAGACCGGTGAAGACCTGGGCGGCATGTTGCGTGGCCGTATTGCGTTCGATGGCCCCAGGTTCGCTGACGGTGCGGTGAAACTCGATGCGCTGTCCCGTGAACCGTGGAAACATTTTCCGCAGGTGCGTGAAGAAGACCACACCAGTGCCAAGAGTGATGTCTGGGAGAAGCAGGCACGCTTTGAGCAAATGGCTCGCTCCCTTGAAGCCGCCACTGGCGAGCTGGTGATCGCCAGCCAGGTCCAACCCTACAAGGCCAGTAATCTGGGGCCGGCGGTACAGAAGGTCGAAGATGCTTGCAGTGCGTGCCATAAAGAGTTTCGGGATCATTGATCGACGATACCCGGTCTGACACCTTCGCGAGCAGGCTCGCTCCCACAGGGGTATGCGGTCAACTGTGGGAGCGAGCCTGCTCGCGAAGGCGGATTTTGCAACACCAGGGATTGCTGATCTTTACCTGTTCTTATTTATCCAGCTCGTCCACCGCTTCCTGCAATTCCTTGCGGGACTCGGCGAGTTTGTCCTTGCGCTTGTTGATCTTCTCGGGGTCGCCTTTTTTCATGGCTTTATCGAGGTCGGCCTGACGTTTGCTGACTTCGTGCTTGGCGTCGAGCACCTTGTTTTCCCGTTCTTTCTTCAGCGAGGCGTCGGTGCAATTGGCGCTGACTTCGCTCAAGGCTTTCTCCAGGCCGGCCTGCTGGTCGGCATTGCCGTGGGATTTGGCCAGCTCGATCTGATTGATGATGCCTTGCTTCTTGGCGGCGCAGCCGGTCAGGCCCGGGGTGTCTTCGACAGCCGCCATCAAGGGAGTGGCCATTACGCTGCAAAGGGTCAACAGGACCAGCGGTGGAAGAAATTTCATAAAAGCTCCAGGTGAAAAGCATTCGTGTCGATGCAGCGATGGCAAGTTTGAGCCCATTGGGACTTCAGGGTTCCCGGGCGCATGGGCATCACCGGGGCCGAACTAAAAGCCGTCTATGGCAGCCCGGCGCAGCGTTTCACTCAGGGCCAGGACCTGCGGATCGTGAAAAAAAGCCCTCAATTGCGCTGCACGCCCTGGTCCGATGTCGGGTTGGGCCTGCCATTGCTCGATGTCTCGTTGTGTCAGCTCCCGCCATGAATCGCCGAGGTGTGCCTGACCGGTCGGCGGCATGCCCAGGGCTTTGAGCCAGCGGGCGAATGGACGTTGCCGGGCACTGCTGAAACTATTCGCCAGCCGGGCAGCGCTGCGCTCGCCTAAACCGTCAATGTTAGCAAGCTCTTGAGCATCGAGGGTCAACCAATCCAACAGGCTGTTCAGGCGACCTGTTTCAAGAAGTTTTTCCCAAGTGCCGGGGCCGACATGCGGCAGAGCCAATCCCTGTTTGCCGCTGAGCCAGGTCAGGCGCGCGAGAAACTGGCTTTCACATCCTGGGGTCGGATGCCAACAGCTCAATGGATGAAAGTCGGCTGCCAGCGGTACGTTCATTTCAAGGCGTTCGGTATTGCGCAGCACCACGCCATCGAGCCTGGGAATGGTCAGCCCGGCCAGGCTGATGGCAACCTGGTCGCCCGGTCGAATATCCAGCGTTTGCCAGCGTTGCAGGGAGCTCACACTGACGTGCTTGATCTGCTGGTCATCAAGCGTCACCGGGGTCAACTCCAGTACGGGAGTGATCCGTCCTGTGCGGCCAATCTTGAAGTGCACCTTTCGCACCTCGGCCAGTGTCTGAGCGAAGGGATACTTCCAGGCAACGATCCAGTACGGCGCTTTTGCCTGCCAGCGCTCGGCAGGCGGGCGCTGCTCCTGGCGCAGGACGATCCCGTCGCTGGCAAATGGCAGGGGCGAGCGATACCAGTGATCACGCCAGCGCTCGACCTCGGCCAATGAAGTGATGGCCTGGGTGTACGGTGCGGTGCCGGGAAAACCGAGTTTTTCCAGTTCCGCGATACGGGCCGGCACGCTCGACGGACCGTGTGGCCATTCCCAGGCAAACAGGCCGATCCCTTCGGCCTGCTCGATGGTCAACGTCTTGCGGGCCATCAAACCGGCTACCGTGCCGCGGGCGTTTAGGCTCCCGGCGCTGGCTTGCACGTGGTCAGTCAGGCGCCAGTAGAGCTCGCCCTGCACCACCAGGTTCCGTGGCTTTGACAGCCGTTGAGGAATGGCGCCAATCTGACGGGCCGAGGCCGTCCAGTCCTGGCCACGCACACCGTCGCCGCGACTGATCGCCTGCGCCAGCAGGCCTTTACGGTAGACCAGGGTCACCGCCACGCCGTCGACTTTGGGCTGGGCCCAGACCTGCGCGCGATCACGCAGCCAGTGTTCGACGGTGCGAGCGTCTGGCAGTTTTTCCAGGCCGGTATGCGGCACCGGGTGGGCCAGTGGGCCGGTCGCGGTGCGCAATGGATCGGTGGCCGTACCGAGACTGAAGCATTGGCGCCATTCGGTCAGTCGTGCAAAGGACTGATCGTAGAGTTCGTCGGCGATCAGCGAACGGCCTTCACGGTGATAGCTGTCATCCCAGAGGTCGATTTGTTTTTGCAGCGCGGCGAGTTCTTGCGCGGCACGCTCGGGCGGCCAGGCGGGGCATTCGCCAGCAGCTGTGCCCAGGCACAGGCAGATCAGGAGTAAGCCGGTCAGCAGGCGGGTCAGCATCGTGAGCTTCCTTGCTCGATGGAGGTGCCTGAAGGTTAGTCAGCGGCGGGCTGATGGGCTTGCAGCTGTTTTTCGGATTGTTTCTACCCATGAAAAAGCCCCGCACGGCGAACCGTGCGGGGCTTTGGGTACCGCCGGGAAGTCTTACAGGCCGGCAGCGGTGCGCAGGTCGTCGGCGCGGTCGGTTTTTTCCCAGGTGAAGGTGGTGAAGGTGTCATCGCCAACCGTCTTGGTTGCCGGGGTGCGACCGAAGTGGCCGTACGCAGCGGTTTCCTGGTACATCGGGTGCAGCAGGTCAAGCATGGTGGTGATTGCGTAAGGACGCAGGTCGAAAATTTCGCGGACCAGTTTGACGATCTTGTCATCGCTGATCTTGCCGGTGCCGAAGGTATTCAACGAGATCGAGGTCGGCTGGGCGACACCGATGGCGTAGGAGACCTGAATTTCGCAACGCTCGGCGAGGCCCGCAGCCACGATGTTCTTGGCCACGTAACGACCGGCATAGGCAGCCGAGCGGTCAACCTTGGATGGATCCTTGCCGGAGAATGCGCCACCGCCGTGACGGGCCATGCCGCCGTAGCTGTCGACGATGATCTTGCGGCCGGTCAGGCCACAATCGCCCACCGGGCCACCGATGATGAACTGGCCGGTCGGGTTGATGTGGAACTGCGTGTCCTTTGACAGCAGCTCGGCAGGCAGCACGTGCTTGACGATCAGTTCCATCACGCCTTCGCGCAGGTCGGTGTACGACACTTCCGGGTTGTGCTGGGTCGACAGAACAACCGCGTCGATGCCGACAACCTTGCCGTTTTCGTAGCGGCAGGTCACTTGCGACTTGGCGTCCGGACGCAGCCAAGGCAGCAGACCGGATTTACGAGCTTCGGCCTGACGTTGCACAAGCTGGTGCGAGAACGTGATCGGTGCAGGCATCAGCACGTCGGTTTCGTTGCTGGCGTAGCCGAACATCAGGCCCTGGTCGCCGGCGCCCTGATCTTCAGGCTTGGCACGGTCGACACCCTGGTTGATGTCAGGGGACTGCTTGCCGATGATGTTCATCACGCCGCAGGTCGCACCGTCGAAGCCGACGTTGGAGCTGGTGTAGCCGATGTTGGTGATGACGTCACGAACGATCTGCTCCAGGTCAACCCAGGCTGAGGTGGTGACTTCGCCAGCGATGATCGCCACACCGGTTTTCACCAGAGTCTCGCACGCCACGCGGGCGAACTTGTCTTCAGCAATGATGGCGTCCAGCACCGCATCAGAAATCTGGTCGGCGATTTTGTCCGGATGCCCTTCAGACACGGACTCGGAGGTGAAAAGGGAGTATTCGCTCATCTCGATGTTTTCCTGAAATTACCGATGGTGAGTGTCGCCAGCCGACCGCTGAAAATGGCGGACCTGAATCTGGAAACCATTACGTAAGCCTACATAGAGGCTTTCTCCGGGGACGAGCCCCGCAGCGGTGGCCCAACGGGCCAGATCGTCCTGTTCAAACCCCAGCCAGAGATCACCGCAGGCCTCCTTGGCCCAACTCTGGTTGTGGCTACATAATTCTGTCACCAGCAGGCTGCCGCCTGGTTGCAGCAAATTGGCCATGTGCTTGAGCGCATCGGCCGGCGCGGCAAAATGATGCAACACCATGTTCAGTACAACGCAATCAGCCTTGAGGCTGACGCCGTTCAGGGCATCGGCCAGTTGCAGGCTAACGTTAGTCAGCGAATCGCGTTCGCATACCTGACGCGCCAGTTCGAGCATGGCCTGGCTATTGTCCAGTGCCGTCACCTGAGTGAAACGGCGCGCCAGTTCCGGCAGGAATGCACCGTCGCCGGGGCCGACTTCGATCGCCGTGGCATCGCTGCCGAAGCTCAGTTTGTCGAGCAGGGCCACCACGCTTTCGCGGTACTGCGCCAAGCCGGCGATCAAGTCTTGCTGGGCGCGAAATTTCTCGGCGACCCGTGAGAAAAAGTCCTGGCTGGCCGCCTCGCGTTGCTTGTGGACCTGAGTGATCCGCATCTGCACGTCGGCAGGCAAGGTCAGGTTGTCCACTTCTTCAAGCAAGGCCGCGTGCAGTTTGCCCCCCGGCAACTCAGTGTGGGGCAGGGCGCGACGGTAGAAAATCGCATTGCCTTCACGGCGCGTTGCTACCAGATCGGCCTGGGCCAGCACCTTGAGGTGATGACTCATGCCCGATTGGCCGATGCCGAAGATCTGCGCCAGTTCCAGTACGCCGAACGAATCGTTGGTCAGCGCGCGCAAGACATTCAGGCGCAGAGGGTCGCCGCCGGCCTTGCACAAGGCCGCCAGCTCATCACAATCGTCCTGGCGAATGGAAGGCGCGCGTAAATTCATAGGCCGGCAGTCTAGTCACGCGCCGGAAGCACCGCAAGATCAATATCAAAAAGTTTTGATATTGATCGATAGATGGCACTTCTCACGAACTGGTTAACTCTACAAACCAACAGCGGAAAGGTTTCACCCACCTAATCCGTCGTTAAGCGTTGGAAAAACGCCTCCAGATGACTTTCTGTCATTGCCCCGAGGCGTCCCGGTGAGGGAAAATGCTCGCCTTTTTTCCGTTTCATTTTTATTCACTCTCGATTCAGAACCCGCAGGAGAACAGCGATGCCTAGCCGTCGTGAGCGTGCCAACGCCATTCGTGCCCTCAGCATGGATGCCGTGCAAAAAGCCAACAGCGGCCATCCCGGTGCCCCCATGGGTATGGCGGATATCGCCGAGGTGCTTTGGCGCGACTACCTCAAGCACAACCCGAGCAATCCATCGTTCGCTGACCGTGACCGCTTCGTGCTGTCCAATGGTCACGGCTCGATGTTGATCTACTCGCTGCTGCACCTGACCGGCTACGATCTGTCGATCGATGACCTGAAACAGTTCCGCCAGCTGCACAGCCGCACCCCGGGTCACCCGGAACTCGGCTACACCCCGGGCGTCGAGACCACCACCGGTCCGCTGGGCCAGGGCCTGGCCAATGCCGTGGGCTTTGCCCTGGCTGAAAAAGTCATGGCGGCGCAGTTCAACCGTCCTGGCCACAACATCGTCGACCACCACACCTACGTGTTCCTGGGTGATGGCTGCATGATGGAAGGCATCTCCCACGAAGTCAGCTCCCTGGCCGGTACCCTGGGCCTGGGCAAGCTGATCGCCTTCTACGATGACAACGGCATCTCCATCGACGGCGAAGTCGAAGGCTGGTTCACCGATGACACGCCAAAGCGCTTCGAATCGTACAACTGGCAAGTGATCCGCAACGTCGACGGTCACGACCCGGAAGAGATCAAGACCGCGATCGAGACGGCGCGCAAAAGCCCGCAGCCGACCCTGATCTGCTGCAAGACCACCATCGGCTTCGGTTCGCCGAACAAGCAAGGCAAGGAAGACTGCCACGGCGCCCCGCTGGGTGACGCGGAAATCGCCCTGACCCGTGCGGCGCTGAAGTGGAACCACGGCCCGTTCGAAATTCCGGCCGAGATTTATGCCCAATGGGATGCCAAGGAAGCCGGCCGCGCGGTCGAAGCCGAGTGGGACCAGCGTTTCGCTGCCTACTCCGCTGCGTTCCCGACCGAAGCCAACGAACTGGTACGTCGTCTGAGCGGCGAACTGCCGGCCGACTTCAGCGAAAAAGCCGCGGCCTACATCGCCGAAGTGGCGGCCAAGGGTGAAACCATCGCCAGCCGTAAAGCCAGCCAGAACGCCCTGAATGCGTTCGGCCCGCTGCTGCCTGAGTTCCTCGGCGGTTCGGCTGACCTGGCCGGTTCCAACCTGACTCTGTGGAAAGGTTGCAAGGGCGTCACCGCCGAAGACGCCAGCGGCAACTACATGTACTACGGCGTGCGCGAGTTCGGCATGACCGCGATCATGAACGGCGTTGCCCTGCACGGCGGCCTGGTGCCTTACGGCGCGACCTTCCTGATGTTCATGGAATACGCGCGCAACGCGGTGCGCATGTCGGCCCTGATGAAGCAGCGCGTGATCCACGTCTACACCCACGACTCCATCGGTCTGGGCGAAGACGGCCCGACTCACCAGCCAATCGAGCAGTTGGCCAGCCTGCGCTGCACGCCGAACCTCGACACCTGGCGTCCGGCCGATGCCGTTGAATCGGCAGTGTGCTGGAAATATGCGCTGGAGCGTAAAGACGGTCCTTCGGCGCTGATCTTCTCGCGTCAGAACCTGCAGCACCAAACCCGTGATGCCAGCCAGATTGCCGACATCAGCCGCGGTGGCTACGTGCTCAAGGACTGTGCAGGCGAGCCTGAGCTGATCCTGATCGCCACCGGTTCGGAAGTGGGTCTGGCCGTTCAGGCCTTCGACAAACTGACCGAACAGGGCCGCAAGGTGCGTGTGGTTTCCATGCCATGCACCAGCGTGTTCGACGCCCAGGACGCCGGTTACAAGCAATCGGTCTTGCCGCTGCAGGTCAGCGCCCGTATCGCGATCGAAGCTTCCCACGCGGACTACTGGTACAAGTACGTCGGCCTGGAAGGTCGCGTAATCGGCATGACCACCTACGGCGAGTCGGCGCCTGCGCCTGCCTTGTTCGAAGAGTTCGGCTTCACCCTGGAAAATATCCTGGGTCAGGCTGAAGAGCTGCTGGAAGACTAAGCGCAACGGCTGCTGCGATCCTGTAGGAGCTGCCGCAGGCTGCGATCTTTTGATCTTGATCTTAAAAGATCGCAGCCTCGTTTCACTCGACAGCTCCTACAGGGGTTTGTGTTGTTAACGAGATTTCGTCTGACTGCGTCTATCGAGAACCCCCATGCCTCAACCGCGTCCCTACAAAGTTGCACTCAACGGCTACGGCCGGATTGGTCGTTGCGTCTTGCGTGCGCTGTTTGAGCGAGGCTCGACGGCTGGGTTCGAGATTGTCGCGATCAACGACCTGGCCGACATGGCCAGTATTGAGTACCTGACACGCTTCGACTCCACCCACGGGCGTTTTCCCGGTGAAGTGAAGGTCGATGGCGATTGTCTGCATATTAATGGCGACTGCGTGAAGGTCCTGCGCAGTGCCACTCCCGAAGGCATCGATTGGGCGTCGTTGGGCGTCGATCTGGTGCTGGAATGCTCCGGCGCTTACCACACTCGCGAAGACGGCCAGCGGTTCCTCGACGCCGGCGCCCCGCGCGTGCTGTTTTCCCAGCCGATGGCCAGCGAGGCCGATGTCGATGCCACGATCGTCTACGGCGTGAACCAGGATTGCCTGACGGGCGATGAGTTGCTGGTGTCCAACGCCTCCTGCACGACCAACTGCGGCGTGCCGTTGTTGCGACTGCTGGATCAGGCCATCGGTCTTGAGTACGTGTCGATTACCACCATCCATTCGGCAATGAACGACCAGCCGGTGATCGACGCTTATCATCATGAAGACCTGCGCCGCACCCGTTCGGCGTTTCAGTCGGTGATTCCGGTGTCCACCGGTCTGGCGCGCGGCATCGAACGCTTGCTGCCGGAACTTGCCGGGCGAATTCAGGCCAAAGCCGTACGTGTGCCGACGGTTAACGTGTCCTGCCTCGACATTACGATGCAGACCGTTAGCGACACCGACGCCACCGAGGTCAACCGGATCCTGCGCGAGGCTGCCACCAGCGGCCCGCTCAAAGGCCTTCTGGCCTATACCGAGTTGCCTCACGCAAGCTGTGATTTCAACCACGACCCACATTCGGCGATCGTCGATGCCAGTCAGACTCGAGTTTCCGGCCCCAGGCTGGTGAACATCCTGGCCTGGTTCGACAACGAATGGGGTTTTGCCAACCGAATGCTGGATGTTGCGGAACACTATCTGCACACAGCCTCAAAAAAACCTGCTCTCTAAGAACAGCTACTCAGGAAATGCGACCCATGACCGTGTTGAAGATGTCCGACCTCGATCTGCAAGGTAAGCGCGTACTGATTCGCGAAGACCTCAACGTCCCAGTCAAGGACGGTGCTGTCACCAGCGACGCGCGAATCCTGGCTTCGCTGCCGACCATCAAGCTGGCCCTGGAAAAAGGCGCGGCCGTGATGGTTTGCTCGCACCTTGGCCGTCCGACCGAAGGCGAATTCTCGGCCGAAAACAGCCTCAAGCCAGTGGCTGACTACCTGAGCAAGGCCCTGGGCCGCGAAGTGCCGTTGGTGGCTGACTACCTGGGTGGCGTCGACGTAAAAGCCGGCGACATCGTGCTGTTTGAAAACGTGCGCTTCAACAAAGGCGAAAAGAAGAACGCGGATGAACTGGCCAAGCAATACGCGGCCCTGTGCGACGTGTTCGTGATGGACGCCTTCGGTACCGCGCACCGCGCCGAGGGTTCGACCCACGGCGTGGCCAAGTTCGCCAAGGTTGCTGCCGCGGGCCCGCTGCTCGCCGCCGAATTGGACGCGCTGGGCAAGGCCCTGGGCGCACCGGCACAGCCGATGGCCGCCATCGTGGCCGGCTCCAAGGTATCGACCAAGCTTGACGTACTTAACAGCCTGAGCCAGATCTGCAACCAGCTGATCGTCGGCGGCGGTATCGCCAACACCTTCCTGGCGGCTGCCGGTCACCCGGTCGGCAAATCGCTGTACGAGCCGGACCTGCTGGACACCGCTCGCGCCATCGCTGCTAAAGTCAGCGTGCCGCTGCCAGTGGACGTGGTGGTTGCCAAGGAATTCGCTGAAAGCGCGACGGCCACTGTCAAGTTGATCGCCGATGTTGCCGCCGACGACATGATTCTCGACATTGGCCCACAGACGGCGGCGAACTTCGCCGAACTGCTGAAATCGTCCAAGACCATTCTGTGGAACGGTCCGGTTGGCGTGTTTGAATTCGACCAGTTCGGTAACGGCACCAAAGTGCTGGCCCAGGCTATCGCGGACAGCGCGGCATTCTCCATTGCTGGCGGCGGCGACACCCTGGCGGCCATCGATAAATATGGCGTTGCCGAGCAAATCTCCTACATTTCTACCGGCGGCGGCGCGTTCCTGGAGTTCGTCGAAGGCAAGGTGTTGCCAGCCGTTGAAGTCCTGGAAAGCCGGGCCAAGGCCTGAGGGTCGCCCGTTTGACCAGGCAAGGGAGTGTTCAAATGGTCAAGACCTTAGCGCTGTTGATCGTCGCGGGATCGCTGGCGGCTTGCGGGAGTAACCCCAAAGCCAAGCCGGAACCTGCGCCGTCCGCGCCCCAGAACGGTTGTTATCAAGCCGACTGGCAGGCGGAAACCAACCCGGTGCTCAACAAGCGTTCCGGGCCTGATGGCCTGGACAAATACGAGACACAGACCCCCGCCAAGGAACATGGTTGTCCTTGACGGGTCTGACTCTTTACTCAGTGCTGGCGGTGTCTGCCGTCAGTCGAGGGACACGGATGAAAGGCTTTATCGCCATTACGGCGCTGGCATTGCTGGGCGGGTGCGCCAACTGGAACCCGTTCCAGTCGTCCGCCCCCGCGGATGACTGGACCACTTGGACCTGCGACAGCCAGGCCAAGGTGGTTTGGCGCTACACCGACGACAGCCGCAACGAAGTCGACGTTCGACTGGGCGGAGCCGATCAGGTCCATCGCCTGAAGCAAGAGCCGGGCGCGTCGGGTTCGCTGTACAGCGACAACATGCTGGCGTTTCACATGAAAGGTGAGGAAGGCCTGGTCTACTGGGTCGCCACCAATGATTTGATTGGCCGTGGCTGTAAGGCGCAATAACTGACACACCACGGACCCAATGTGGGAGCGAGCCTGCTCGCGATGGGCGTTAACGATAACGCTGGCTGTCTGGTTAAACGCGTTGTCCAGAAGTCCATCGCGAGCAGGCTCGCTCCCACAGGGGTCTTTGTAGTTTTTGAGATTTTGGCAACACCCGAATTCGCAGCCCGGACCAACCCCCGATCTGCAATAACTTGAATAGCCGCCGCCGCTACGGCAGGCTGGCACGATTAACGACCCAAACCGGGAGAGACACACACAATGGCACTTATCAGCATGCGCCAGATGTTGGACCACGCAGCCGAGTTCGGCTACGGCGTTCCAGCCTTCAACGTCAACAACCTTGAGCAGATGCGCGCCATCATGGAAGCCGCTGACAAGACTGACTCCCCGGTGATCGTCCAGGCTTCGGCCGGTGCTCGCAAATACGCCGGCGCACCGTTCCTGCGTCACCTGATCCTGGCAGCCATCGAAGAATTCCCGCACATCCCGGTGTGCATGCACCAGGACCACGGTACCAGCCCTGACGTCTGCCAGCGCTCCATCCAGCTGGGCTTCAGCTCGGTGATGATGGACGGTTCCCTGGGTGAAGACGGCAAGACCCCGACCGACTACGACTACAACGTCCGCGTTACCCAACAAACCGTGGCGATGGCTCACGCCTGCGGCGTATCGGTAGAGGGCGAGCTGGGCTGCCTGGGTTCGCTGGAAACCGGCATGGCCGGTGAAGAAGACGGCATTGGCGCCGAAGGCGTTCTGGATCACAGCCAGATGCTGACCGACCCGGAAGAAGCCGCTGACTTCGTCAAACGCACCCAGGTCGATGCCCTGGCCATCGCCATCGGCACCAGCCACGGCGCCTACAAGTTCACCAAACCGCCTACCGGCGACGTGTTGGCGATCGACCGCATCAAGGAAATCCACAAGCGCATTCCGAACACTCACCTGGTCATGCACGGTTCGTCTTCGGTTCCGCAAGAGTGGCTGGCGATCATCAACCAGTACGGCGGCGACATCAAAGAAACCTACGGCGTACCGGTTGAAGAAATCGTCGAAGGCATCAAGCACGGCGTGCGCAAGGTCAACATCGACACCGACCTGCGTCTGGCATCCACTGGCGCCATGCGTCGCCTGATGGCCACCAACCCGAGCGAATTCGACCCGCGTAAATTCTTCGGCGCCACCGTGACCGCCATGCGCGACGTGTGCATCGCCCGTTACGAAGCCTTCGGTACCGCGGGCAACGCTTCGAAGATCAAGCCGATCTCCCTGGAAGGGATGTATCAGCGTTATCTGAAAGGTGAGTTGAACGCCAAGGTCAACTAAGCCTTAAGTGTTTGATAAAAAACCCGCCGCCAGGCGGGTTTTTTTATTGAAGAGCCGTAGTTTTGACAAATTCGATATCAAGTATGTGGAGCGTCTGAGTGTGTGGGTCGCTATATACGCGTTTTCCCTTGAGTGATTCATAACGTCGATTAATGGCTTCGAGGATAAAATAACCAGATCGTGCGTTGTGGTCACGAGTGTTTGACCCGGCAAAGTAAATGTCGGTTTGAGCGCCGTTCGCATTTCTGAACCGATAGTCCCCGACCAACAGGTAATCAATCATGCCAATACGTAAAGTACCTGTCATGGCGCCGCTTCTATCAATGCTCGAAGTGATGTTCAATTCGTAAGGCGTTCCTGCTTTATCCATGGCGCTGTAAGTGGCAGTGATGTAGCCCAGCATGTTGATGTTTTCCTTAGCACTCATGGAGCCTTCTTCCTTGGTTTGATCTGGAGACCAGGAGAACTATGTTTTTTTGGTTGCTGACCAAGAATAATTTCGAGGTGGCGAATATTCACCTGTTACAAATGACAGTTATTTATTCGATATTGTTATCTTGGAGCGGATTTTCAGTAATAAGCCTTCAATTGCATGAAAAACCCGCCGTGAGGCGGGTTCTTTTGTGAGCGCAGGTTCAGGATCAAAAGATCGCCTATTTATCGTGATCAATATCCAGCTTGCTGAACGTCACCTTCCCGCCCTCACTGGTGTACCCGGTGTTGTCCTGCACATACACCCCGGCCTTGAAGTACAGCGGTTTATCACGCCAGGTGGCGCTGATATTGGTATCCCACTGGTAACCCGCCGCGCTGACGCCTAGTGCGCCGCCGGGGCTCAAGTGAATGAGGTAGTTGAATTCACTATTGAGCTTGATCCCGCTGGCGAGGGTGATGACCCGGCTTTCGGCGTCGTCGGGGTGCATGCGCACTTTGATGACGAGGTTACCGGTCGCGGTTTTTGTTTTGTATTGGTATTCGAGTTTGACCATCGGCTTCTGGCTGTTATAGGCGTGGATCTGCCCAATCACGATCTTGCCCGAGCTCGGGACCTGGTTCACAGCCAGCGTGGCGTGAAGCAAGTTGTCGGCATCCGGGTAGTACCAGTTACGTAGCGTGCCATTGCTATAGGTTTCACGCAGTTCAGTACGGGGGTAGATCGCGTTTTCAGTGCGCGAGCCGGTCACCGGTGACCAGAAAAACAATGTGCCCGTGTCAGAATGGAAGTATTGATCCTTGAAGCCGTCCACCAGTTTTGAGGTTTCAACAGTGTATGGCGGGCTGCCGACAGGAACACTGAGGTTCCAGGTTGCGAGGTCGATCATAGTCAAAGCTTCCGCAATTTATTACTGCACGCACGTACCAATGGCTCTAGCACGTGCCTTTGGGGTCGGTAGTTATAAGCGTAGCGGGCCATTTTGTTAACGCCCGCCGGGCAGTTAAATGGCGTCAACATCCTGTCGAAATGCCATCCTTCCCGGTTTTAGCGGGCTGCGTGGCCGACCGTTAGTCGGCTAATGACGCTTCGGCCGAATGATGGCGCTCTGACACCTTCTGCTTTCACTGATCCCGGTCTAGAGTGAAGGCACAGTATCTGTCCGGTTTTCACGAGAAGTCGGCCTGACCTCCAGACCTAGAGAAGCAGCATGGAATGCGCGCACCCAATGCCAGCTGAAGGCCATTCAACCCTGTTGATCGTCGATGACTACCCTGAAAACCTGGTCAGCATGCGCGCATTGCTGCAGCGCCAGGATTGGCAGGTCATCACCGCTGCCTCCGGGTTCGAGGCGCTCGGGCTGTTGCTTGAACACGATGTCGACCTGGTGTTGCTGGATGTGCAGATGCCAGGCATGGACGGTTTCGAAGTGGCGCGCCTGATGCGCGGCAGCCAACGGACGCGTTTGACACCGATCATTTTCCTGACCGCCAATGAACAGTCCCAGGATGCTGTGATCAAGGGTTACGCCAGTGGCGCGGTGGATTACCTGTTCAAACCCTTCGACCCGCAAATTCTCAAGCCCAAGGTCCAGGCGCTGCTCGAACATCAGCGCAATCGCCGGGCATTGCAGCGCCTGAGTCATGACCTGGAGGTCGCTCGCGCATTCAACGCTTCGGTGCTGGACAACGCTGCCGAGGGCATCCTGGTGGTCAGTGAGGACGGTCTGATCCGTTTCGCCAACCCGGCGATGTCGCGACTGCTCAACGCTACGGTGCTGGAACTGCAGGGCAAGGAGTTCCTGGATTTTCTGCAAAAACCGCACATACCGGTCTGGGCCGATTCTGACCTGTTGACCGGTTACAAGCGCGGCGAGACCTTGCGCCTGCACGACGCATTGCTGCGTACCGCCCCCGGGCAACAGGTGCCGGTGGCACTGTCTTGCGCGCCACTGCCCTCGGACCAGCACGCGATGGTAGTGACAGTGCTGGACATGTCGGTGGTGCGCCACCTGCATCAGCAGCTTGAATTCCAGGCGGTCACCGATCCGCTGACCGGGCTGCTCAACCGTCGCGGCTTTTACCAGACCGTGGAAAACCTGCTGTTGCGCGGCGAACGTTCCGACAGCGCCTGGGTCCTGTTGTACCTGGACCTCGACGGCTTCAAGCGGGTCAACGATTCTCTCGGTCACGATGCCGGCGATCGGGTATTGCGATGGGTGTCCGAACAGTTGAAGGCCTGCCTGCGCCCGTTCGATATCCTGGCACGCATGGGGGGCGATGAATTCACGGCGCTTTTGGACCTGGAGTTTCCCGAGCAAGCGGCCAAAATTGCGGAAAAGCTCATCGAGCGGGTGTCGATCTGCCAGCAAATCGACGGTCTGGATATCGTCCTCGGTGCCAGTATTGGCATTGCCACGTATCCCGATTGTGGCGCCAATCTCGACGGCTTGATGCGCGCGTCCGACATCGCCATGTACGAAGCCAAGCGCGCCGGTCGTCAACAGTATCGGTTTTACGATCACGAAATGAACGGTCGGGCCCGTTCGCGGCTGATGCTCGAAGAAAGCGTGCGCACGGCCATCGAGAACCGTGATTTCAATCTCGTGTATCAGCCGCAAGTGGCTGTTGCCGATGGGCGGATTCGCGGGTTTGAGGCGTTGCTGCGCTGGCAGCACCCGAGCGTCGGCGACGTTCCGCCAGGATTGTTTTTGCCGCTGCTGGAAGAGGCGCGGTTGATCAGCCGCCTGGGCAGCTGGATCTACCAGCGCAGTGCCGGGCAGCGCAAAGCCTGGGAGACCCTGTTTGCCGAGGATCTGGTGGTGAGCGTCAGTTTGAGCAGCAGCCAGTTTGCCATGCCCAATCTGGTCACCGAGTTGCGCCAGGTCGTGGAGCGACATGGCTTGAAGCCGCGTCATCTGGAAGTCGAAGTGACGGAAGCGGCCTTGATGCATAACCCTGAGGAAACCCGTAAACAGCTGCGTTTGCTGCGCAATCTGGGGGTGCGGGTGGCGCTGGACGATTTCGGCTCCGGCCCGTGTTCGCTGTCCCACTTGCGCGATCTGGAACTGGATACGCTCAAGCTCGATCGCCATCTGATCAGCCGTCTTCCTGAGTCCTCAAGGGACGCGGCCCTGGTGCGCAATGTGATCGACCTGTGCAAAGAGTACGGGATGCTGGTGATTGCCGAAGGGGTCGAAACCCTGGCGCAATACCAGTGGCTGCAAGCCAATGGCTGTGAATATGTGCAAGGTTTTCTGATAGCCCGGCCGATGATGGCCGAGGACACCGAGTACTTTGTGCAGCCCTTCGACTGGGGCGCGCTGACCCGCTGAATTCGCTACACTGGCGACCTTTTGGTGATTTGTGTTGCTGCTCCGATGACCGCGTTGAAATACCTCCAGGCTTATCCGGCTACCTTGCAGGACCAGGTGCGTCAGTTGATCGCCGACGGCCGGCTGGGCGATTACCTGAGCCAGCGCTACCCGCAAAAGCATGCCGTGCAGAGCGACAAAGCGCTGTACACCTATGCGCTGGATCTCAAGCAGGAATACTTGCGTAACGCCCCGTCCATCGACAAAGTACTCTTCGACAACCGTCTGGACCTGACCCACCGTGCACTTGGCCTGCACACCACGATCTCCCGGGTGCAAGGCGGCAAGCTCAAGGCCAAGAAAGAAATCCGCATTGCCTCATTGTTCAAGGAGGCGCCGTCGGAGTTCCTGAAAATGATCGTGGTGCATGAGTTGGCGCACTTCAAGGAGTCCGACCACAACAAGGCATTCTACAAACTGTGCGAGCACATGTTGCCCGGGTATCACCAGGTGGAATTCGATGTGCGGGTGTACCTGACCTGGCGGGATTTGCCGACGCCCACAGGCGCGTAGGAGCTGCCGAAGGTTCGGGCCGCGATCGGACGATCTTTTGATCTTAAAATGGAGCAAACGTGACAGACGTAAGCAAGACCAAGAGCAGCTTCTACCGCCGCTTGTACGTGGCGTACCTGATCGACAGCGGTCTGGCTAGCAGCGTTCCGGCATTGACCGAAGTCACCGGTATGCCCCGGCGCACAGCCCAGGACACCATCGCCGCCCTGGCGGATCTGGATATCATTTGCGAGTTCGAGCAGGAAGAGGGCGCGCGCAACCATGCCGGGCGCTATCGGATTCGCGGGTGGGGGGCGATTGATCGCGGGTGGATCGAGTGTAATCTTCGGCAGATCAAGGCGGTTCTGGAATACCCCTGAATTTCTGCGGTGTTTGATCTGGCGCTTTCGCGAGCAGGCTCGCTCCCACATTGGATCTCCACCTGACACAGAAATTGTGTACGACCGCGATCAAATGTGGGAGCGAGCTTGCTCGCGATGGGGCCTTCAGGAACGACGCATGCCGATATGTGGAATGCCATCCTCGACATATTCCTCGCCCGCCACTTCAAACCCGTACCGCCCGTAATACCCCTGCAAATGCGCCTGAGCCGAGAGATAGACCGGCATCTCAGGCCAGCGCTTTTCAATCTGCTTCAGCGCCTGGGCCATCATCTCATGCCCCAGTCCGGTGCCTCGCGCCTGTGGCGCAATGATCACGCGGCCGATCACCACGTCACCGCCCTGTAGCTCGGGATCGAGCAAGCGCAGGTAGGCTACCAGCCGATCTTCGTCCCAAGCCATCAAATGACAGGTGTCGCCCTCCAGGTCCTGGCCATCGATGTCCTGATAGATGCATTTCTGCTCGACGACGAACACCTCGGCGCGCAGTTGCAAAATGGCATACAGCTGCTCTTTGCCCAGATCGCTGTGGTGTTTGCAGACCCAGTTGATTGTCATGTGTCGATTCCCTGAAAACGTCCTTGTGATACTAAGCGCCTCGACGATAGATGTCTGTATGGCGTAGAAATCTGTGACAAAGACCAAAATGCCATCATTCATTTAGCGCGACGCTGTCTTCTTTGTGTAATCTGAAATGAAGCGATGTGCAGTGCTGCAACGAGCTTACATTGAGTGCCTGGGGGTGCCGGTACGGGGTCTTGGCGTTTTAGCTGAAAACACGTCGGGCAACCCGCCCACTAAGGATTTTCTGGCATGCCGCGATTGCATCGAGCCTTTGCCTTGATTGGATTGCTGTTGCTGACTGAAACTGTGGCAGCAGAAAAGTTGCGGCTGGTGGCGGATGCCTGGCCACCCTTTACCGACGCCACGCTATATAACGGCGGGTTGGCCACGGATATCGTCAGTACCGCCTTGGCGCGGGCCGGCTATGCCAGTGATTTCCAGCAGGTGCCCTGGGCGCGGGCGTTGCTGGGGGTGGGCGAGGGCCGCTATGACGTTCTGGTCAATGCCTGGTTCGATGAGGAGCGCACAAGGCTCGGGCAGTTTTCGGGCGAGTACCTGGTCAATCGCGTGCGCTTTCTCAAGCGTAAAGATGCACCCATCGAATTCGGCAATTTGCAGCAGCTATACACCTATCCGATTGCGGTGGTGCGTGGTTACGCCTATTCACCCACCTTCGATCAAGATGTGTCATTGCAGAAGATTCCGGTACACAACTTCGCCATGGCCGTGCGCATGGTCGCTGCCGACAGGGTCAAGCTGACCCTGGAAGACGAATACGTCGCTCGTTACTACCTGGCCCGCGAGTCCCCCAAGGTCCGCAGTGCCGTGGAGTTCTTACCCAAACCACTGAGCGAGAACGGGTTGCACATCCTGGTCAGCCTGAAAAATCCGCAGCATGAGCAGATCGTCGCCGGTTTTGACCGCGCCATAGCGGCAATGAAGGCCGACGGCAGTTATGCACGGTTGATGAAGCGACACGGGATGTAATGGGCCGGTGCAGAAACCAGCGCTCTCAATCCTCACTCGTGTCCTTGATCAAATGCGCCGCCAGCGTGCGCAACGGCCCCAATTGCCGACAGATCAACGCCAGTTGCGTCTGCACCAATCGCTGGCCCTCGTCGATTTCATCGGGCATCTGCTCGAGCGTGTTGGCCAGCGCTTCCTCCTCATCGCTCTGAATGGCAACGGCGGATTTACTCGCCAGGCCTTGGGCAATTTCATCGATGCTGGCGGCCAGTTTCACCCCCGCGCCTTCGATCAGATGTTCGCGTACGTCCTGCGGTAATTGGGTTTCCCGGTGTGCACCCAGCCCGGACAAATAACTGAGCAAGGTGTGCGACAGCACCAGGAAGCGGAACCCGACATCCGCTTCCTTACGGAAATGTCCCGGCTCCATCAGCATGTTGGCCAAGGTGGTCGACAGCGCCGCGTCGGCGTTGTGTGCGTTGCGCCGCGCCAGGCGATACGCCAGGTCGTCGCTTTTGCCGGCGGCGTATTGCTGCATGATCTGGCGCAGGTAAATGCTGTTGCAGGTCAGGGTGTTGGCCAGCACTTTATTCAGGCGCCGACCCTGCCAGTCCGGCAGGAACAGGAACACCGCCAGCCCGGCGATCAGGCTGCCGAGCAGGGTATCGAACAGGCGAGGCAGGAACAGCCCGTAACCGTCGCCCACCTGGTTGAAGCAGAACAGCACCATCAGGGTGATCGCCGCCGTCGCCAACGTGTAGCGCGTGGTGCGGTTGGTAAAGAACACCACCCCGGCGGCAATCGCGAAACACGACTGGATCAGCGGGTTCGGGAACAGGTCGAACAGTGCCCAGGCCAGGGTCAGGCCGATCGCGGTGCCGATGATCCGCTGGCCGAGCTTGCGCCTTGTTGCACCGTAGTTCGGTTGGCAGACAAACAGCGTCGTGAGGATGATCCAATAACCCTGGGACGGGTGGATCAAATGCACCATCGCGTAGCCGATGCTCAAGGCCAGGGGCAAGCGCAGGGCATGGCGAAACAGCAAAGACGTCGGCGTCAGCTGCGTGCGCAAGCGTACCCAGACATCCTTGAAATTGCGCGGCGAGCGGTCGAGCAGGCTGCTGTCGGTGGCGTCGGCCAGGGTGTCGGGGTTGCTGGCATCGCTGAGCAGGCGGTCGAGTGTGCCCAGGTTGGCCGCCAGTGCCCGCAGTGAGCGCAGCAGCCCGCGCCAGGCGGGATTGCTCTGGATGCGCAGGTGTTCGAGGGAGGCGTGCAGGTCGCCTAGGGCTTCGGCGAAACTCGCGTCATAGGTGAACGGCTGGCGCATCTGGATCGATTCGGCCAGAGCGCGGCAGGCCTTGCCTTGCTGGCGTAGCAGGCGCTGACAGCGGAACAGCACGTCGCTGTGGAAGAACGCTTCGGCCAGGGCGTTGTAAGGGTAGTGCGAGGAACTGGCGCGTTCGTGGATGTCCTGGGCGAGGAAGTACAGCTTCAGGTAGCGGCTGACTTTCGAGCCGGGGCGACCGTTGCCGACCCGGTGCAGGATGATTTCCTTGGCCGCGTTCAGTGCGGCGACGACGCGGCCGTTCTGCTGGGCCAGTTCCAGTCGACGGGCTTGCACGTCCATCTGGCGGATCGGCTCGAACAACGACGATTTCAACTTCAGGTAAAAACCCAGTTCCCGGAACAGCCGCGCCAGGCTTTGCTGCACCGGCTGATTGGAAAACAACGCCTGCCACAGCACCGACAGCAACCCGTACCAGGCCGCACCGGCCACCAGCAGCACCGGCTCATGCCAGAAATCGGTGACCGCGCCGCCGCGCTGATCGACACCGATCATGGTGTAGACAGAAAGAATCAGCGTCGCCGAGGCAATCGCCCCATAACGCTCGCCAAGGGCGCCGAGCATGGTCAGGCAAAAGGCGGCCAGGGCGAAGGCGATGATAAAGAGAATGGGGTAGGGGAACAGCAGTTCGACCGACAGTGCGGCGACTGCGAAACACACCAGCGTTACCGCCAGCGCGTTGAGGCGCCCCTGCCAGCTGTCATCGGTTTCGGCCAGGGCGCTGGCGATAATCCCCAGGAACAACGGGATCAGCAGTCCCATTTCATCCTGATACCAGCACAGCGCCATGGTGCCGGTCAGGGCGATGAATACCCGCACGCTGTAGCTGAATTTATCCAGCGCCCAAAGGCGGCGCAGAGACTGACGGAACGAAGTCGATGACATGAAGTGCGAGGGCCTTCCGAGGCAATGACGCTAAATTGAGCCAGTAATGACGCCGACGCAATGGCGACGATCACATCTGACAGCAAAATCTGTTCCTTTATCGATCAGTGCAAAATCAATGTGGGAGCGACGGTGCGACGATTCGACCTGCTCGCGAAAGCGGTGGATCAGCCGACATCAATGGAGGCTGACAGATTGCATTCGCGAGCAGGCTCGCTCCCACAGTTTTTTTTTGTTTTCAGACGTACTGCGCAGCCGCGTAGCCCGAAGCCCAGGCCCACTGGAAGTTAAAACCGCCCAGATGCCCGGTGACGTCCAGCACTTCACCGATGAAATACAGGCCAGGGCACTTCAGCGATTCCATGGTCTTGGACGACACTTCGTTGGTATTGACGCCGCCCAGCGTCACTTCGGCCGTGCGATAGCCTTCGGTGCCGGCCGGTACGACTTTCCAGCTCGCCAGTTTTTCGGCGATGTCGGCCAGTTCCGCGTGGGTGTATTGCTTCATTGGTTTGGAAACGAACCAGTTATCGGCCAGCAGGTTGGCCATTTTCTTGGTGAAGATTTCCCCGAGCAGGGTTTTCAGCTCACTGTTGGGACGTTCGGCTTGTTGCTGTTGCAGCCAGCTCGGTACGTCGTGGTCCGGCATCAGGTTGATTTCAACCGTGTCGCCGGATTCCCAGAACGAAGAAATCTGCAAAATCGCTGGCCCGCTGAGGCCGCGGTGGGTGAACAGGATGTTCTCGCGAAAGCTCTGGTCATTGCAGCTAACCAGACAATCGACCGAGGTGCCGGACAACTCGGTGCACAGCTCCTTGAGTTGATCGGTGATGGTGAACGGCACCAGCCCGGCGCGGGTAGGCAGCAGTTCGTGGCCGAATTGCCTGGCCACTTGATAGCCGAAACCGGTGGCGCCCAGGGTTGGAATCGACAAGCCGCCAGTGGCGATCACCAGCGATTCGCAGGTGATCTGGCCCATGGCGGTGTCCAGCAAATAGCCCTTCTCGAGCTTCTCGATGGTCTGGATCGAGGTGTCCAGGTGCAGGCTGACGCCGACCTGATCGCACTCATCGAGCAACATTTCGAGGATGTCGCTGGACTTGTTATCGCAGAACAGCTGGCCAAGTTTTTTCTCGTGGTATGGCACGCCGTGCTTGGCCACCATGCCGATGAAGTCCCACTGGGTGTAGCGCGCGAGGGCGGATTTGCAGAAGTGGGCGTTCTGCGAGAGAAAATTGCCCGGTTCTGTGTACATGTTGGTGAAATTGCAGCGGCCACCGCCCGACATCAGGATTTTCTTGCCGGCCTTGTTGGCGTGGTCGAGTAGCAACACTTTGCGCCCGCGCCCGGCGGCGGTCAGTGCACACATCAACCCTGCGGCGCCAGCGCCAATGATCACGACTTCGGTAGAGCGCAAAACGGTGTCCTCACACTAAATTCAAATTCACCGGGAAACCAATGTGGGAGCGAGCTTGCTCGCGATGACGGACTGACAGGCAACATTGATGTTGAATGTACTGGCCTCATCGCGAGCAAGCTCGCTCCCACAGGGAAATGCGTTGTTGTTACAGGATGCGCACGCGCAACGAACGGCCTTTGATCTTGCCGTCGTTCAGGCGCTGCAAGGCCTGCTTGGCGATCCCGCGTTCCACGGCCACGAAGGCCTGGAAGTCGAAAATCGCGATCTTTCCGACCTGGGCGCCCGGAATACCAGCGTCACCGGTCAGTGCGCCCAGGATATCGCCCGGGCGAACCTTGTCTTTACGACCGGCGCCGATGCACAGGGTGCTCATCTGCGGCAGCAGCGGACCGCCGCCCTGGGAGGTGAGGTTGTCCACCTGATCCCAGTTCAGCGGGTTCTTCTGCAATTGCTCGATGGCCTGGGCGCGGTGCGCTTCGGACGGTGCGACCAAGCTGATGGCGAGACCTTTTTCACCGGCGCGACCGGTACGGCCAACGCGGTGGATGTGGATTTCCGAATCACGGGCCAGCTCGACGTTGATCACCATGTCCAGCGAATCGATGTCCAGGCCGCGTGCGGCGACGTCGGTGGCTACCAGGACGGAGGTGCTGCGGTTGGCGAACATCGCCAGCACCTGGTCGCGATCACGCTGTTCCAGATCGCCGTGCAGGCCGACGGCGGAGATACCTTTGGCCGTCAGGTGATCAACGGTTTCCTGGACCTGCTGCTTGGTGAAGCAGAACGCCACGCAGGACGCCGGGCGGAAATGGCCCAGCACCTTGGTCACGGCGCTCATGCGATCGTCCGGGGAAATTTCGTAGAAGCGCTGCTCGATCTGCGTATCGTCGTGGAACGCCTCGGCCTTCACTTGCTGCGGGTTGCGCATGAACTTCGACGCCAGCTGCTTGATGCCCACCGGGTAGGTGGCGGAGAACAGCAGGGTCTGGCGACGCTCCGGGGCCTGCATGATGATTTCTTCGATAGAGTCGTAGAAACCCATGTCGAGCATGCGGTCGGCTTCGTCGAGGATCAGGGTGTTGAGGCCATGCAGGACCAGCGAGCCCTTGCGCAGGTGCTGCTGGATGCGTCCAGGGGTGCCGACGATGATGTGCGCACCGTGTTCCAGCGAAGCGATCTGCGGACCGAGGGACACGCCGCCGCACAGGGTCAGGACCTTGATGTTGTCTTCGGCACGGGCCAGGCGACGGATTTCCTTGGCAACCTGGTCGGCCAGCTCACGGGTCGGGCACAGAATCAGCGCCTGGCAACCGAAGTAGCGCGGGTTGATCGGGTTGAGCAGGCCGATGCCGAAGGCAGCGGTCTTGCCGCTGCCGGTCTTGGCCTGGGCGATCAGGTCCATCCCCTTGAGGATCACCGGCAAGCTTTGCGCCTGGATCGGCGTCATCTGGGCATAACCGAGGGAGTCGAGGTTAGCCAGCATGGCGGCGGACAGCGGCAAAGTATTAAATTCGGTGGCGATGGTGGTCACGGGACTGGCCTGCAAAACAAAATGTCGCGCAGTGTACCAGCCCGATGGCCATTCGCCCTAAGGTTCGATGTGCTCTTCCGGACGCTTGACGCGCCGTCCGTCTTCCTTTGAGAGCTGGGAAAAGATCGTTGCAGCCAGCATCGCCATGATTCCGACGGTGACAAACGTCAGTTGGAACGCGCCCAACACGGTCTCGACGCCATCGTTCCCGATCCCTGCCGTGAAGCCGCCGAGCAATGCACCAGCGCAGGCCACACCCAGGCTCAAGGACAATTGCGCCACCACCGACAGCAGGCTATTGCCGCTACTGGCGCTGGCGTCGTCGAGGTCGATCAGGGTCACGGTGTTCATCGCGGTGAACTGCAAGGAGTTGATCGCCCCCAGGACTGCCAGTAGGCACAACAGCAACCAGTATGGCGTCTGCTCGCTGACCAGGCCCATGCTCGCCAGCATGATCCCCAGCGCCAGGGTGTTGCCGGTCAGCACGATGCGGTAGCCCAGGCGTTCGATCAGCGGTCGCGCCACCCACTTGGCGATCATCGCTGCAGCCGCCAGCGGCAGCATGCTCATCCCGGCCTGGGACGGTGAATACCCCAGCGCCACTTGCAGCAACAACGGCACGAGGAACGGCAGGGCGCCGCTGCCGAGCCGGGCGAAGAGGTTGCCGAGAATGCCGACGGCAAAGGTCCGGGTCTTGAACAGCGACGGCGCAAACAGCGGATTATCGATGTGCCCGGCGCGCAGCCAGTAGGCCGCCAGGCAGGCCATGCCGCCGAACAGCAGCAGCATCACCCGCAGGTGCGGCAGGTGCAGTTCGCCCAGGCCTTCCATGGCGACGGTGATCAGGATCATCGCCGCACCGAACAGCAGGAAACCTAAGCTATCAAAGCGGGTACGCTCGGAACCGCGCAGGTCAGGGATGAATTTCCACACGGCGTAGCAGCCCACCAAACCCACCGGCAGGTTGATCAGGAAGATCCAGTGCCAGGTCAGGTACTGCACCATCCAGCCGCCCATGGTGGGGCCGATCAACGGCCCGAGCAGGCCGGGAATGGTGATGAAGCCCATGATCCGCACCAGTTCCGAGCGCGGGTAGGCGCGCAGCACCACCAATCGCCCGACCGGCAACATCAACGCGCCGCCCAGGCCCTGGATCACCCGAGCGCCGATCAGCATGCTCAAGCTGCTTGATAATGCGCAGAGCAACGAGCCGAAACTGAACAGCAGGATCGCGCTGAAGAAGATTTTTTTCGTGCCGAAGCGGTCGGCGATCCAGCCCGAGGCGGGGATCAGCAAGGCGACCGTGAGCATGTAGGCAATGATCACGCCTTGCATACGCAGCGGGTCTTCCGCCAGGTCGCTGGCCATGGCCGGCAGGGCGGTGTTGAGGATTGTCCCGTCGAGGGACTGCATGAAGAAGGCAATGGCGACGACCCAGGGCACCCAGCGGGCGGTGACAGGATCGAGAGGCAGGCGGTTGGGCATGGAACCTCTTGATGACGGAAGTGATCGTTCCCACGCTCCGCGTGGGAATGCCTCAATGGACGCTCTGCGTCCGCACTTGGGACGCAGAGCGTCCCGGGCTGCATTCCCACACAGAGCGTGGGAACGAGCGGTGTCAGAGGGTCAAGGTCAACCGCCTTACAAGCGCCCCCGGCAACAACGCCGATGCCGTCGCCCGCTGGCTGTAGGTGCTCGCCGACAACAGCAATTCGCGCTCCGTGGTCAGCGCTTCCAGCTGTGAACCCAGCAGACTGTAGGCGCTGTCATCGAAACGCATGGTGCTGACCGGTGCCTGGATCTTGCCGTTCTCGACCCAGAAGGTCGCAAAGCGGGTCATGCCGGTCAGGCGTGCCGCCGGTTGGTCCGAGAAATTCAGATACCACAAGTTGCTGATGTACAAGCCGGTACCGAGTTGCTTGAGGATTTGTGCCTCAGGCAAATCCCCGGCCTGCATGTTCAGGGCCGTTGGCGATTCCCCGCCGCTGGCGCCGTTGGCGGTCAACCCGTACTCGGCGGCGCTGCGTGAGCCCACCAGTTGCGCACCGGCCTTGCCTTCGACGATCAAACCCAGGTCGCTTCGTGGATAACCTTCGTCGGAGAACGCCGGGCTCAGCGAGCCGCTGACCTTTTCGTCCAGCGAGACCAACGGGCTGAACGCATGATCGCCCCCGTAGAGCTTCTGCAGCGGACTGCTTTTGCTGGCAATCGACTGTGCCGAGAAACCACCCCAGCACAGCATGCCCATGATTTCTTCCAGCGCGGCGGGCGCCAGGTAGGCGCGGTACTGACCCGGGGGCAGGGTGCGCAGCGGCCGCCCCAGGTATTCAAGCTGTTCCCGTGCCTGCTGGAAGCGTTTGGCAAAGCCTTCGCTGTTCCAGTCGTGCCCGGCATAGCTGGCCTTCACCGCCTGGCCGTTTTCATGGAACAGGCTGAAATCGAAGTTGAAGCTGTTGGCCTGATGCCAGCCGAACGCGCCGGCGGAACTGGCGAAACCGCGGCTGATCGGCCCGGCCGCATAGAACCCGACCAGATCCAGGCCTTCGGCGGCCTGGGTGATTTCGGCGACCACTTGCTCGGTGTCCGGCAGCGGATGCTCCTGCACGTTCTGACTCTGCCAGCCGTTGTAGTTGAGCAGCAGATAGGGGTCCTGGGGCAGCAGCGGCAAGGTGTCGCGCAGCTGTTGCAGACCTTCGGCCAGGCGCTGATGGTCGACTGCAGGATCGCCCGCCAGGGTGATTTGCAAGTCGGCGTGGCGGCCATCATTGATCAGTTTCAAACCGATGCTCGCCTGCTGCACCTGCCCGGCCTGACGCACCTTGGCGTGGTTGAAACGCACGAAGGCCGACGATTCGGCGGCGTAGCTGAGCGTGAACTGTTCCGGTTCGCGCAACGCTTCGCGCAATCCGGCGACCAATGCCTTGAACGAATCGGCCTGGGCTTTCGACGTAGTCATCAGCTGTCTCCCCCAAAAACATCAACGTTGCTGAATACGCAGGCTGGCGAGGCATGGCCGACGCGGATCACTTGATTCGGTTCGCCCTTGCCACAATTGGGCGTGCCCAGGACCTTGAAGGTGCTGGCATCGCCGACCGCGCTGAGGTTCTTCCAAAACTGCGCGGAAATCGCCCGGTAATTCGGGTTCTTCACCACGCCCTTGAGTTCGCCGTTTTCAATCAACTGGCCCCATTCGCAACCGAACTGGAATTTGTTGCGCGCATCGTCGATGGACCACGAGCGGTTGGTGCTCATCAGGATGCCGTGTTCGATGTTGCCGATCAGTTGCGCAAGCGGCTGGTCGCCAGGCTCGATGTTGAGGTTGGCCATGCGGTCGATCGGCGGACGGTTCCAGCCGCACGCGCGGCTGTTGGCGACACCGTCCAGGCCGGCGCGGAACTGCGAGAGGGCACCGCCTAAGGGCCGCAGCAGCAGGCCTTCGCGAATCAGGAACTGTTTGCTGGCAGCCGTGCCGTCGTCGTCATGGCCATAGCTGGCGAGCTGTTCGGGAATATCCGGGTCGAAGGTCACATTGAGCAGTTTCGAGCCGTATTGCAGGCTACCGAAGTCGCCGGCAGAGACGAAACTGGTGCCGGCATAATTGCGCTCGTCGCCGAGAATGCGGTCCAGTTCCAGCGGATGGCCGATGGATTCGTGGATCTGCAGCATCATCTGGTCGGGCATCAGCAGCAGGTCGCGTGGACCTTGCGGCGTGTTCGGTGCCAGTAGCAATTGCAGCGCCTGATCGGCGACCAGCGGGCCGGCACCGACCAGTCCGCAGCGACTGATTACATCGGCGCCGCCCTGTTGACCGAAGTTCTCGCGACCCAGGCTGCGGGTCTGGCTGTCGTTACCGTCGTAGGCGGTGACGTCGAGACCCGGGTAGACGAAGCGCTGGGCCTGGCGCAGTTCGGCGCCGGCGCTGTTGAGGTAGATTTGCTCGACGTGGGTGATGCCGAGGCTGACCTGCCAGCTCACCAGGCGCTCGTCCTTGGGCACGGCGGCGGATTCGGCCCCCAGCAACTGGTAGCAATCGCTCAGGGAGGGGAAGGGCTGGTCGAGGGTCGGCGAGAAATAATCGGCACGGTCGCTGGATACCGCGTGTTCGCGCAGGTCCAGCAGGGCGTGTGGCTTGAGTCGGCGCGCCTGATGTTCGGCGCGCTCGAGAGCGGCTTGCAGGCCCTGTTGCGACAGGTCATTGGTGGCCGCATAGGCTTCCACGCCGTTGACCCGCACGGTCAGCATCGCCCCTTCGTCGCGGCTCAGGCTCGGCGGTTCGGCAACGTTCTTGCGCACCGACAGGTACTGGCCGGACTCGCGCACATAACGCAGGGAAAAGAATTCAGCGCCCGTGCGCAAGGCAGCAAAGCGCTGCTTGAGCTGGGGGTGGAAATCGAACATTCGGGAACCTCCCTGGTATGGAGTGACGGTACAGCGGTGCGGCGAGGGGATGAAGCGATTGCGCGGCACTAGAGTAGGCCTGCATGGGGGGAGGATCAAGCTTGGATCGGTGTGGAAAAGTTTAAGCGGGGTGAGTCTGATAGAGGTTGGTTGTTTTGGAAGGCCCCTTCGCGAGCAGGCTCGCTCCCACAAGGGATCTGAGTCGTTCACAGATCAAATGTGGGAGCGAGCCTGCTCGCGAATAGCCGTAACGCGGTATAGCGGTGTTACGCAGTCTGGCTGACTTCACGCATCGGCTTGCCCTTCACCGGCGCATCGCCCGCTACGAAGTATTTGGCGTTGCTGCGCGGCAACGGCTGGCGACCACGGATCTTGTCGGCGATTTTCTCGGCCATCATGATCGTCGGTGCATTCAGGTTGCCGGTGGTGATGATCGGCATGATCGACGCATCGACCACACGCAGGCCTTGCATGCCATGCACGCGGCCTTCGCCATCAACCACGGCCATCTCGTCGCTGCCCATCTTGCACGAGCAGGAAGGGTGGAACGCGGTTTCGGCGTGTTCGCGGATGAACGTGTCCAGCTGCTCATCGGTTTGCACTTCGATACCCGGGCTGATTTCGCGACCACGGTAGGCGTCCAGCGCCGGTTGCTGCATGATTTCACGGGTCAGGCGGATGCCGTCGCGGAATTCCTGCCAGTCTTGTTCGGTAGCCATGTAGTTGAACAGGATGCTCGGGTGCTGGCGTGGGTCCTTGGACTTGGCCTGGATGCGCCCACGGCTTGGCGAACGCATGGAGCCCATGTGCGCCTGGAAACCGTGCTCTTTCACACCGTTGCTGCCGTTGTAGTTAATCGCTACGGGCAGGAAGTGGTACTGGATGTTTGGCCATTCGAACTCTTCGCGAGTACGGATGAAACCGCCGGCTTCGAACTGGTTGCTGGCGCCGATGCCGGTGCCGTTGAACAGCCATTCGGCACCGATGGCCGGCTGGTTGTGCAAGAGCAGCGACGGGTACAGCGAGACCGGTTGGGTGCACGCGTACTGCAGGTACAACTCAAGGTGATCCTGCAGGTTTTCACCGACGCCCGGCAGGTCGTGGACCACCGGAATGTCGAGCTTGTTCAGCAATTCGGCCGGGCCGACACCGGAGCGTTGCAGGATCTGCGGCGAAGCGATCGCGCCGGAGCACAGCAGTACTTCCTTGCGTGCCTTGGCTTCAACGCGCTCTTCGGCGTCGCCCACCAGGTAACGCACGCCGACCGCACGCTTGCCTTCGAACAGGATCTTGTCGGTCAGGGCGTGGGTGACGATGGTCAGGGTCGAACGCTTCTTGGCAACGTCCAGGTAACCGCGGGCGGTGGAGGCACGACGGCCCTTCGGCGTGACGGTACGGTCCATCGGGCCGAAACCTTCCTGCTGATAACCGTTGAGGTCTTCGGTGCGCGGGTAACCGGCTTGCACGCCGGCTTCAACCATGGCGTGGAACAGCGGGTTGTTGCCAGCTTTCGGCGTGGTCACGCTGACCGGGCCTTCGCCGCCGTGGTAGTCGTTGGGGCCGATGTCACGGGTTTCCGCCTTGCGGAAATACGGCAGGCAGTCCAGGTACGACCAGTCCTCAAGGCCTGGCAATTTTGCCCAGCCGTCGTAGTCCATGGCGTTACCACGGATGTAGCACATGCCGTTGATCAGCGAGGAACCGCCGAGGCCCTTGCCGCGACCGCATTCCATGCGACGACCGTCCATGTGTGGCTCTGGATCGGTTTCGTAGGCCCAGTTGTAGCGGCGGCCTTGCAGCGGGAACGCCAGGGCGGCCGGCATCTGCGTGCGGAAGTCCATGCGGTAGTCCGGGCCGCCGGCTTCGAGCAGCAGGACTGTGACGCCTGCGTCTTCAGTCAGGCGGGTCGCCAGGGTGTTACCGGCCGAGCCGGCACCGATGATGATGTAATCGAATTCTTGGGACATTGAATGCACCCTCTTTGAAGTTGGTTCAGGTCAGGCCATGGCGAGTGCTGCGCACTCGATTCGCGAGCAGGCTCGCTCCCACAGTGGAACGCGTACTCCTGTGGGAGCGAGCCTGCTCGCGAAGACGGCCTCGCAGGCGAAGCGAATGTCGCCTTAGAACACCGAGGCGTAGTCGCCCAGCTCAACCTGTACCGATTTGATGCGGGTGAAGTTGTTCAGCGAGCTGATGCCGTTTTCACGACCAACACCCGACTGCTTGTAGCCGCCGACCGGCATCTTCGCGTCGGACTCGCCCCAGGCGTTGATCCAGCAGATACCGGCTTCCAGTTGGTGAATCACGCGGTGAGCGCGGTTCAGGTCCTTGGTGACGATACCGGCGGCCAGGCCGAAGTCGGTGTCGTTGGCGCGACGGATCACTTCTTCTTCGGTTTCGTAGGTGAGGATCGCCATCACCGGGCCGAAGATTTCTTCACGGACGATGGTCATATCGTCGCTGCAGTCGGTGAACACGGTCGGCGCAACGAAGGCGCCCTTGGCGAATTCGCCTTCGGTCAGACGCTCGCCGCCGCACAGCAGGCGGGCACCTTCTTCCTTGCCCTTGGCGATGTAGCCCAGCACGCTTTCCATGTGGGCGAAGCTGACCAGCGGGCCGAAGTTGGTGTTTTCGTCTTCCGGGTTGCCGACGCGGATGCGCGCAACACGTTCAACGATCTTGGCTTCGAAAGCGGCTTTCAGATGCGCCGGTACGAACACGCGAGTGCCGTTGGTGCAGACCTGGCCGGAGCTGTAGAAGTTGGCCATCATCGCCGTGTCGGCGGCGCGGTCGAGGTCGGCGTCGTCGCAGATGATCAGCGGCGACTTGCCACCCAGTTCCATGGTCACGTCTTTCAGCGAAGAGCTCGAAGCGCTGGCCATGACTTTCTTGCCGGTGTCGGTACCGCCGGTGAACGAGACTTTCTCGATGCGCGGGTGCTCGGTCAGCCAGGTGCCGACTTCACGGCCGCTGCCGGTCAATACGTTGAACACGCCCGCTGGCAGGCCGGCTTCGGTGTAGATTTCGGCCAGTTTCAGGGTGGTCAGCGAGGTGACTTCGCTTGGCTTGAAGATCATCGCGTTACCGGCGGCCAGGGCCGGTGCGGATTTCCACAGGGCGATCTGGATCGGGTAGTTCCACGCGCCGATACCGGCCACGACGCCCAGCGGCTCGCGACGGGTGTAGACGAACGAAGTGGTGCGCAGCGGGATCTGCTCGCCTTCGATGGCGGGTACCAGGCCTGCGTAGTATTCCAGCACGTCAGCGCCAGTGACGATGTCGACGTAGCGGGTTTCGGAGTACGACTTGCCGGTGTCCAGGGTTTCCAGGGCGGCCAGTTCATCGTTGCGCTCGCGCAGGATGTCCACGGCACGACGCAGGATGCGCGAACGCTCCATGGCGGTCATCGCGGCCCAGATTTTCTGGCCCTTTTCGGCGCTGACCACAGCGCGCTCGACGTCTTCCTTGGTTGCACGTTGTACTTTTGCGAGGACTTCGCCGTTAGCCGGGTTGATGGCTTCGAAGGTGGCGTCGCTGCCAGCATCGGAGTAAGCGCCATCAATGTAGAGTTTTTGCAATTCGAAACGGGCCATAAAGTCCTCGCAAGTGCATCAGTGAGTGGCGCGGTCCGGTGGTTGAGCGTTCTGTGTGTGCTCTAACTCACCTGCTTGGCCAGTTGGAAATCCATGTATTCGTAAGCGATCTGGTGCGCCTGCCCGGTGTCGAAAGCATCTCCCGACAGCGCGCCGCGCAACCACAAGCCGTCAATGAGGGCTGCCAGGCCACGGGCTGCACTGCGCGCATCATCGAGCGGCAGTACGCGGCGGAACTGGCAGCACAGGTTGGAATACAGACGGTGATCGTTGATCCGCTGCAACCTGTGCAAAGACGGGTGGTGCATGCTGGTGGCCCAGAAGGCCAGCCAGGTTTTCATTGCCGGGCCATTGACCTGGCTGGCGTCGAAGTTGCCTTCGATGATCACCTGCAGATGCGCCCGCGGGCTGGCATCTGTCAGCGCCTGTCGGCGCGCGGTGACGTTCTCGCTGAGGACACTCATCAGGTACTGCGCCGTGGCAGCGATCAGGCCGTTCTTGTCCTGAAAGTAATGACTGATGATGCCATTCGAGACACCGGCCAAACGGGCGATCAGCGCAATGCTGGCGTCCCCCATTCCGACCTGATCGACCGCCAGCAATGTGGCTTCGATCAACTGCTGGCGACGGATGGGTTGCATACCGACCTTGGGCATCTTGCACATCTCCTTAGGCCTTCCGGCAGACGCAGAACGTCTATCGGATTGAGGGCCAGTCTATTTTGTTTTGATTGAACGTTCAATCAACAAAGAATAAGATCTGCGACAAATCGTCGCTGCCTACAGATTTTTCCTACGCGTAGCGGCGAAAAAAACGACTTCCGAAATGCTCGAAACCCACGCGCTACGGCGCTCAAGGGGTTCGAGCTTTATCGGGCTGTCTTTATATCACCCGCTGGTCGGCTGCCCACTAAGCGATTGGTCGGGTAACTCGTTTGTCTTGCGTTCTTCTCTCGCACTGCCCGGAGCATCTGTGCCATGAGTTCTGCCTCGCTAATAAAGACCCCACCCGAGAAGGTGACGGTCAACGGTTGGGTGTTCTACACCTCTACCGCGTTGATTCTGTTGTTGACCGCCATTCTGATCATCGCCCCGCAAGAGGCCGGCAGACTGCTCGGTACGGCGCAAGCCTGGTTGTCCCGCAGCTTCGGCTGGTACTACATGGTGGTGATTGCCGCCTATCTGATCTTCGTGGTCGGCCTGGCGTTCTCGTCCTACGGCAAGCTCAAGCTGGGCAGCAAGGACGATACCCCGGACTTCAGCTATGGCGCCTGGGCGGGGATGCTGTTCTCGTCGGGTATTGGCATCTCGCTGCTGTACTTCGGTGCTTCCGAGCCGCTGGACCACTACTTCAATCCGCCGGAAGGCGTAGCTGGCAGCAACCTTGCGGCCCGTCAGGCGGTTCAGCTGACGTTCCTGCACTGGGGCCTGCATGGCTGGGCGATCTACGCGCTGGTAGGCCTGGCCGTGGCGTATTTTGCCTACCGTCACAATCAGCCGCTGGCGTTGCGTTCGGCGCTGTATCCGCTGGTGGGTGAGCGTTGGGTCAAGGGCGCGGCCGGTCATGCGGTGGACGGCTTCGGCATGTTCGTGACCCTGCTGGGTCTGGTGACCAACCTGGGGATTGGTTCGCTGCAGGTGTCGTCGGGCCTGGAAAACCTGTTCGGCATGGAGCACAGCAACACCAACCTGCTGATCGTGATCATCGTGATGAGCACCGTGGCGACCATCGCTGCCGTGTCGGGTGTGGAAAACGGCATTCGTCGCCTGTCCAACCTCAACATCATCCTGTTCAGCGGCTTGCTGATTTTCGTCCTGCTGTTCGGTCCGACCCTGCACCTGCTCAACGGCTTTGTGCAGAACGTCGGTGACTACCTGAACGGCGTGGTGCTGAAGACCTTCGACCTCTATGTGTACGAAGGCGACAGTGAGAAGTCCGACCGCTGGTTGGGCCTTTGGACCCTGTTCTACTGGGCCTGGTGGATTTCCTGGGCGCCATTCGTAGGCATGTTCATCGCGCGTATTTCCCGTGGTCGCACGGTGCGTGAACTGGTCGCTGGCGTGTTGCTGATTCCGCTGGGTTTCACTCTGGCGTGGCTGTCGATCTTCGGTAACTCGGCGCTGGACCTGGTGATGAACCACGGGGCGGTGGAACTCGGTAAGACGGCGCTGGAACAGCCGTCCATGGCGATCTACCAGTTGCTTGAGCACTACCCGGCGTCGAAAGTGGTGATCGGTGTATCGATTTTCGTGGGTTTCGTGTTGTTCCTGACGCCGGCGGATTCCGGCGCGGTGATGATGGCCAACCTTTCGTGCAAGGGCGGCAACGTTGACGAAGATGCGCCGCACTGGCTGCGGATCTTCTGGTCGGCGGTGATCACCCTGGTGACCATCGGCCTGCTGTTCGCCGGTAACTTCGAAGCCATGCAAACCATGGTGGTACTGGCCGGCCTGCCGTTCTCGGTGGTGTTGGTGTTCTTCATGTTCGGCTTGCACAAGGCCATGCGCCAGGATGTGCAGATCGAACAGGAGCAAGCGGAATTGGCGGCTCGTGGTCGTCGTGGTTTCAGCGAGCGTTTGACCCAGCTGGACCTGCAACCGAGCCAGTCGGTGGTACAGCGCTTCATGGATAAGCATGTGAGCCCGGCATTGCAGGATGCGACGACGCAAATGCGTGCTCAAGGCCTGGAAGTGCAGACACTGCTGGGCAAGTCCAAGCGTTGCATGGGCGTGCGGGTCGAGATGGAAGAGGGCAACCCTTTTGTCTACGAAGTCAGCCTGGACGGTTATCTGGCGACCCCGACCGAGTCGGCCCAGTCCGATGAGGCGCGTCAGCGCTACTACCGCGCCGAGGTGTACCTGCACAACGGCAGTCAGGACTACGACCTGATGGGCTTCACTCAGGATCAGATCACGCGTGATGTGCTCGATCAGTTTGAAAGCCATCGGCAGCTCCTTGGCCGGGTGTATAGCTAAGTTGTGAGGGGCGCGGTGTCTCAGAGGCACCACGTCGCGTTCTTCGCGAGCAGGCTCGCTCCCACAGTTGACCGTGTTCCAATGTGGGAGCGAGCCTGCTCGCGAAGGGGGCATCAGCCATAAAGCTGAATGACCCGATATCCCCACAAACAAAAACGCCGCGATCTCTCGCGGCGTTTTTGTGTCTGTTGCCTTACCCCAGGTTCTTGCCGAGCAGCGCGTGGTACAGCTCGCTGTCGCCGAGAATCCCGACCACTTTGTTGTTGTCGTGCAGCACCAGTTTGTTGCCGGTCTGATAACGAATCTGCAGCGCATCGCGCATGCCGATATTGGAGTCCACCAACGTCGGCCGGCGACCCAGACCTTCTACCGCCTGCCCTGGAATCCAGTTCTGCAGGTCCAGGCTCGCACCGTTCTGGCGTGCGCCCTTGATGGTGTTGCCCTCGGCCAGGTCCAGCCACGAATCGCCACCCGGATCGAGGCATACCGAACCGTTGATGCGCTTGCAGTTGTCCAGGGTGCGCATCAGGCTGCGCCCGCACAGCACGTTCAGCGGGTTGGTGTGGGCGACGAAGGTGCGCACGTAGTCGTCCGCGGGGTTGAGGACGATTTCTTCAGGCTTGCTGTACTGGATGATCCGGCCGTCTTTCATGATTGCGATACGGCTGCCGAGCTTCAGGGCTTCATCGAGGTCGTGGCTCACGAACACGATGGTTTTGTTCAGCTTGCGTTGCAGCTCCAGCAGTTCGTCCTGCAGGCCCTGGCGGATCAGCGGGTCGAGCGCCGAGAACGGTTCGTCCATCAGCAGAATGTCGGCGTCCATCGCCAACGCGCGGGCCAGGCCCACACGCTGCTGCATGCCACCGGACAGTTCATCGGGTTTCTTGTTGCGCCATTGGGTCAGGCCCACCAGTTCGAGTTTTTCATCGACCAGTTTCTTGCGTTCCTTCTCCGGACGGCCCTGCATTTCCAGGCCGAAGCTGATGTTCTCGCGCACTGTCAGCCAAGGCATCAGGGCGAACTTCTGGAACACCATCGCGATGCGCTTGGTGCGCATCATTTTCAGTTCGGCGGCGGTGCAGGACGCAATGTTGATCTGCTTGCCTTCGTGCTCGACGAACAGCTTGCCACGGCTGACGGTGTTGAGGCCGTTAATGCAGCGCAGCAGGCTGGATTTGCCGGAGCCGGACAGGCCCATCAGCACGCAGATTTCACCTTTTTCGATATCTAAACTGGCCTTTTCGACGCCAACGATCTGCCCGGTCTTTTTCAGGATCTCGCTGCGGGTCAAGCCCTGGTCGAGAAGTTTCAGTGCTTCGCGTGGATCTTTGGTGAAGATCACGTCGACGTCTTCAAAGCGAATTATGCTCATGCGTCACCCCCTACTTTAGCGTCGGGTTGTTTGCAGATACGGTCGAGCATGATCGCCAGCAGTACGATCGCCAGGCCCGCTTCGAAGCCCAGGGCGATATCAGCAGTGTTCAGTGCGTTGACCACCGGTTTACCCAGTCCGTCGGCGCCCACCAGTGCCGCGATCACCACCATCGACAGCGACAGCATGATGCACTGGGTGATACCGGCCGCGATGCTCGGCATGGCGTGGGGCAGTTCAATCCGTGTAAGCAGTTGGCGACGCGAGCAGCCAAAGGCCTTGCCGGCGTCCATCAGTTCTTGCGGGACATCGCGGATGCCCAGGTAGGTCAGGCGGATCGGCGCGGCAATCGCGAACACCACCGTCGAGATCAGGCCCGGGACCACACCCAGCCCGAAGAGGGTCAGGGTAGGAATGAGGTAAACGAAGGTCGGTACGGTCTGCATCAGATCGAGTACCGGACGCATTACAGTGTAGAACATTGGCTTGTGCGCGGCGACGATACCCAAGGGTACGCCGATGACCACGCAGACCAGGGTGGCGAACAACACCTGGGCCAGGGTTTCCATGGTTTCCTGCCAGTACCCCAGGTTGAGGATCAGCAGGAAGGAGGCTACGACGAAGGCGGTGAGCCCCCATTTGCGCTGGATGAAGTGGGCAAGTATTGCGATTAGGCCGATCAAGACCAGCGGGTTGAACCAGGTCAGCGCAAAAGTCACGCCGTGGATCATCGTTTCCAGTGACACGGCAATTGCGTCGAAGGTGTTGGCGCCGTGTTGCGTCAACCATTCGACGAAGCCTGCGATGTACTGGCCTAGAGGTATTTTCTGATCAATCAGCATGGTAGTGAACGTCCGCATGCAAGGAAATAAACAGCCCGGGCGAGCGAACTCGCCCGGCGTAAGCGATTACTGCGCGAGCTTGGCTTTCACGGCTTCCAAGCCTGGTTTACCGTCAATGGTGGTCACGCCAGCGAGCCAGGTATCGAGCACCTGGGGATTCTTTTTCAGCCAGGCCTTGGCGGCCGCGTCAGGCTTCATTTTGTCGTCCAGGATGTTGCCCATCAGTTCACTTTCCATGTCGACGGTGAACTCCAGGTTCTTCAGCAACTGACCGACGTTGCTGCATTCCTCGGCGTAGCCCTTGCGGGTGTTGGTCGCCACGGTGGCGGCGCCAAAATCGGGGCCGAAGAAGTCGTCGCCGCCGGTCAGGTATTGAATCTTGAAGCGCTTGTTCATTGGGTGCGGCGCCCAGCCGAGGAAGACCACGGCGGTGTCGCGTTTCTGCGCGCGGTCAACTTGCGAGAGCATGCCCGCTTCGCTGGACTCGACGACTTTGAAACCAGCGGTTTTCAGGCCGAAGGCGTCCTTGTCGATCATGCTCTGGATCAGACGGTTGCCGTCGTTGCCAGGCTCGATGCCGTAGATCTTGCCATCGAGTTCTTTCTTGAACTTGGCGATGTCGGCGAAATCATGCAGCCCTTTGTCATACAGCGCCTGGGGAACGGCCAGCGTGTACTTGGCGCCCTTGAGGTTGGTGCGCACGGTATCCACAGTGCCGGCGTCGCGGTAGGGCTTAATGTCGTTTTCCATGGTCGGCATCCAGTTGCCGAGGAAAATGTCCATGTTCTTGCCGTCGGCCAGGGACTTGTAGGTCACGGGCACGGAAATCATGGTGGTCTTGGTCTTGTAACCGAGGGCGTTGAGCACGACGCTGGTGGTCGCGGTAGTCGCGGTAATGTCGGTCCAGCCGACATCGGAGAAGTTTACGGTGTTGCATTGGGCCGGTTCGGCGGCTTGCGCCAGAACCGGCAGACTAAGCAGGGCGGCCAACAACAACGACGGGGAACCTTTCATGGATGGACTCCTTGGTGTTTTTTTTGGCAGTGTTTCCGACTGGAACCACCGCACTTATAGGTTGCGGTTGGATGGCGTTTTGGAGACAGCTCTACCACGGCGCCTTGCAATCGAGTCGATACGATCATGTACCAGTGAAAATCTGACGCCTACAGGGTGCGTCGTAACCAGTACAGGGATGGTCGCATCCAGTGTCGGTGACGTCGTTTACAGCTTTTTTCAGCCTCTTTTGTCCGTCTGAGCCGCAAAAAAACGGCGAAAACACGACGTGAAAGACACGCGGCGTTCGTGGACATGAGTGCGTCGGTGTGAGACGTCGAACGACAGGATAAAAGCCTGATGATGCGGCCATCCCGACGGATTGCAGCTTGAGCGTAGCAGCTCCGTCACCGGGCGCTCCTGCGCCTGGAGTTGGCACATCCAGGAGTCCGGCAGCAATGGCTATCAGTGTTTTCGACCTGTTCAAAATCGGCATCGGCCCTTCCAGTTCACACACCGTGGGGCCTATGCGGGCGGCGGCGCTGTTCGTGCAGGGGTTGCGCGAACAGAGGCAGCTTGAGCAGGTTCGACGTGTCGAAGTGCAGCTCTTTGGTTCGCTGTCGGCTACCGGCATCGGCCACGGCAGCGACAACGCGGTGATCATGGGGCTGATGGGGGAGTGGCCGGACGCGATTGATCCGTCGCAAATCGGCATTCGCATCGACACCCTGCGCGAAACCGGCACGTTGTTGCTCGACGGCCGGCTGCCAGTACCGTTCATCTGGGCCAGGGACATGCGCCTGATCGATGAGAACCTGCCCTTTCACCCCAATGCCATGACCCTGATTGTCGAAGGCGATGACGGCGAGTTGCATCGCGACACCTACTATTCGGTCGGCGGCGGTTTTGTCGTCGATGAGGCGCAAGCCAGCAGCGGTGTAGTCGATATGGATCGAACCGTGTTGCCGTACGATTTTTCCAGCGCCGCCGAGCTGCTGGAGTTGTGTAAAAAGCACAACCTGCGAGTGGCCGAACTGATGATGGCCAACGAGAAGGTCTGGCGCAGCGAAGAGGAAATCCGCAGTGGCCTGATGCACCTGTGGCGCGCCATGCAGGATTGCGTCGAGCAAGGCCTCAAGCACGAGGGCATCCTGCCCGGCGGGCTGAACGTGCGCCGTCGCGCGGCCAAATTGCATCGCAGCTTGCAGGAGCTGAACAAGCCCAACGTGATCGGCTCGACGCTGAGCGCCATGGAGTGGGTCAACCTGTTCGCCCTGGCGGTCAACGAAGAGAACGCCGCCGGCGGGCGCATGGTCACGGCACCAACCAATGGCGCGGCCGGGATCATTCCGGCGGTGTTGCACTACTTCATGAAGTTCAGCGAGGACGTGACCGACGCCAATGTCGTCGACTACATGCTCGGCGCGGCTTCAGTCGGGATCCTGTGCAAGAAGAACGCCTCGATCTCCGGTGCCGAAGTCGGTTGCCAGGGCGAAGTCGGCTCAGCCTGCGCCATGGCGGCGGCGGGCTTGGCGGAAATTCTTGGCGCCACACCGGAACAACTGTGTAATGCGGCGGAAATCGGCCTGGAGCACAACCTGGGACTCACGTGCGATCCGGTGGGCGGCCTGGTGCAGGTGCCGTGCATCGAGCGCAACGCGATTGCCGCGGTGAAGGCGATCAACGCGGCGCAAATGGCGCTGCGGGGCGATGGTCAGCACTTCATTTCTCTTGATCGGGTGATTCGCACCATGCGTGATACCGGTGCCGATATGCATGACAAATATAAGGAGACGTCGCGGGGTGGGTTGGCGGTAAGCGCGGTGGAATGCTGAGACCGGGTTGACCCTGTGGCGAGGGGATTTATCCCCGTTGGGTCGCGAAGCGGCCCCAATATCTCTACGGCTGCTTCGCAGCCGAACGGGGATAAATCCCCTCGCCACAATAGACCTTGCCAGGCCAGACCAGTCAAAACTGCGCGTTAAGTGAACACCCGATTTAATACGCGCCACCTTTTGGCGCGTCGCTAACAGATAACTTGTCTCATCAGTGGTGGGGTCTCTTTCGAAGGGCTGACCATCCGTCACCCGTGCCTGCGGTGACACTCTTGCAGAGCTCCCTGTAGCCCTGTTCCCACAAGTGCTACCGATTTGCTCACACGCAACGGGGCAGAGCGCCTGCCGCCATTGATGGCACTTATAACCCCCTACTCCCTGCGCGTCATATATAGACACATTCCGACGTCGTTTTTAGGAGTTATTGAACGCACATTCAAATTTAGGCATGGCAATTGCTCTGTCATTACAAAGCCCGTCTCCCACGCGAGAACGATGGCCATAACAAGAGCCTCCGCCTGAGGCCATCACCCGCTTTGTGTGAGGAGATACCGCGATGACGACGTTCAACTCCGGGGCCCAACCCCAGAACCGTGCGCCTCAATCCATCGGCTTTCTGCTGCTGGACAATTTCACGCTGATTTCCCTGGCCTCCGCAGTCGAACCGCTGCGCATGGCCAACCAGTTGTCCGGCCGCGAGCTGTATCGCTGGACCACCCTCACCGTCGATGGCGGGCAAGTCTGGGCCAGTGACGGTCTGCAGATCACGCCTGACGCCTCCATGCACAAAGCGCCTCCTCTGGACACCGTGATCGTCTGCGGTGGTATCGGTATTCAACGCACTGTTACCCGCGAACACGTGTCATGGCTGCAGAGCCAGGCGCGTCAGTCCCGTCGCCTGGGTGCGGTCTGTACCGGCAGCTGGGCCCTGGCGTGCGCCGGCCTGCTGGACGGTTTCGATTGCAGCGTGCACTGGGAATGCCTGGCGGCGATGCAGGAAGCGTTTCCGCGGGTGGCCATGAGTACCCGCCTTTTCACCCTCGACCGTAACCGCTTCACCAGCTCCGGTGGCACCGCGCCGCTGGACATGATGCTGCACCTGATCAGCCGCGATCACGGGCGTGAGCTGTCGGCCGCGATCTCGGAAATGTTCGTCTACGAGCGCATCCGCAACGAACAGGATCACCAGCGCGTACCGCTCAAGCACATGCTCGGCACCAATCAGCCGAAGTTGCAGGAAATCGTCGCGCTGATGGAAGCCAACCTCGAAGAGCCGATCGACCTCGACGAACTGGCGGTGTACGTCGCCGTGTCCCGTCGTCAGCTGGAGCGGCTGTTCCAGAAGTACCTGCATTGTTCGCCGTCGCGTTACTACCTGAAACTGCGCTTGATTCGCGCGCGGCAACTGCTCAAGCAAACGCCGATGTCGATCATCGAAGTGGCGTCGGTCTGTGGCTTCGTGTCCACGCCGCACTTCTCCAAGTGCTACCGCGAATACTTCGGCATTCCGCCGCGTGACGAACGCGTCGGTTCCAACACCACGCAGCAAGTGGCGATGATGCCGCTGCCGCAGGCGTTGGTGCTGTCGCCGTTGTCGGGGCCGTTGTCGGCGCTGAGTCAGGCGCGTAATGAGTCGACTTTCGCGAGCGTAAGGCTCTAGACCAAGTCGCCTTCTTCGCGAGCAGGCTCGCTCCCACATTCGACCGCATTCCTTTGTTGGAACTCGGTCAACTGTGGGAGCGAGCCTGCTCGCGAAAGCGATTTATCGGGCGACGTGGCTCTGTTGGTACTCCGCCAATGCCGGCAGCAACTGCTTGTCGATGGCCTGGCGCACAGCCGGCAGGATCGTCGCGCTGCTGGTGTACATCTGCTTGACCATGGTGCGCAGCACGATGGCCCGTTCGTTGTTCAAACCTCGCACAGCAAACTCGCAAGCCTGCTCGGCCGTGGCGCCGTTCGGTACTTGAAAACCCAATGACTTGAGCTGGCCCAACAGGTCTTCCTGGTCTATCAAATCGGCGTGCATCATGACGCGAATCCTTCTTCTGGGAATGGTGTCGTGGATCGATTCTGGTAGTGGCACGCGGTGGCGGCAAGGGCGATTTGTCGCAATGGCAGCATTGACTATGAACAGGTCGTTTTCGGGCTATTTACCTGCGATGAGAACCGGCACACTGAACTCAGCTTGCTTCACGAGGGTTTGGTCACCTTCCCACGGCAGCTCCTCAACAGTACCCTCTGCCTCGATCCTGTCACGGCTTGATCGGGGCTTTTTTTTGCCTGTGAAACAGGGACATTTCGGGTGTCTGGAATGACGCCATCGCGAGCAGGCTCGCTCCCACAGTTGACCGAGTTCTATCAGAAAAAAGCGGTTGAATGTGGGAGCGAGCCTGCTCGCGAAGAACGATGACGCGGTCTAGCGCTGTAGCACCAAAATGCGCGACAACAACTCATCCCGATCGACATAACACCCCTGGAAATGCCGCGCCCCGGTGGCAGGATCGAACGCATTGCGGGCGTGCAGGGTGCGGCGGTTGTCGAAGCACCACAACTCGCCAGGGTTGAGCCGCTGCATCAAGCGAAAGCGAGGCTCGCGAGTCATTGCAATGAAGCGGCGATAGGCACGATAGAGCTTGGGCATCTGCTCCACCGAAGCATCGAACGGCCCCCGCAAAAAGTTCGCCATGCGGATTTCCGACACTTGCCCCAAGGCATCCAGTGCGATGATCGGTGCGAGGCAACGGTAGTCGCTGTGGCGGTCTTTATTGCGGAATTCCAGGGAAATCTCGCAGAGGCTCTGGAATGAGTCGGGGGCCTCCAGACGTAGCGCCTCGGCGATGGCAAAACCATCGACGAAAATGCTCTCGCCACCCTCGGCATCGTTGACCAGGCAATGCAGGAACTGCAGCCCCGGTTGCAACTCCCGGGTTGGCAGATCGCTGTGCAACGGCAGGTTGAAAGCGGTGTAGGCGTTGCTGTCGGCATCGGCCTTGGATTGCACGTTGAACAGCACGCCGAAATTGCTCTCGCGGATGAAGGAAATGCGCTGGGCAATCAGCTTCAGCGAGCCGGGCTCGGTGGGTACGCCACGGACCTGGGTCAGGCCGGTGTCGCGCACGGCCAGCAGCCATTGCAACAGGGCCTGGTTATCGTTCATCAGCGCTTGATACTCGAACACCGGCAACTGCAAGTCACTGTGCCAAAGCCTGGCTTTGGGCTTGCCTGCCAGGCGCTCGGCGCGGGACTCGTCGTCATAGGCGTGGGCGCGCAACCAGCCGGGGTCGAAGCGGCTGAGGTGGCCATCCTGCCACTGGATACTCAGGCAGCCTTCAGCGTCGACACTGGTTTGGACAGGCATCAGGTTTTCCGGCACATCGACGATTTCCAGCACCTGTTCGCGAGTCACCGTGTAGACGCATTGCGGGCACGGGCAATTGTCCCGCAACCATGGGTGGTGGAAGGGGCTGACGCGGTTGTCGGCCCACTTCACCAAGACACGATCCGCCATGGCCTGCACGCCTGTCAGCGCGCTGATCAACGGATAAGTACGGAAGTCGGCAAAAGCGGCGGCGGTGTTCATGCGATCTCCTTGTTATTTTTTTGGCGGTAATGCGATCACTCGGCCGATGTAGGCGGGGGCGGGCAGGTCGGTCTGTTCGGCGACGATGGCTTGCAGTTTACCCAGGGTCACTTCGCTGAATGGAGTGGAGCTTGGCCCGGCGAGGTCGACGTGCAGCAGCATCTGTTCGTTGCCTGCCAGCTCCTTGTCATCGCCCACCAGATGCAGGCTGTGATAGAGATGCAGGCGTTTGCTGTCGTGGCCGATGATCTGCGTGTGCACTTCGACCTCGGCGTCGAGCTTCACTTCGTGCAGGTAATTGAGGTGCAGTTCCAGGGTGAACAGCGAGTTGCCGCTGGCTTCGCGGTTGTTGCTGTCCATGCCGAGGCGGTCCATCAGTGCGTCGGTGGCGTAGCTAAAGATCAGCAGGTAGAACGCGTCGCGCAGGTGGCCGTTGTAGTCGACCCAGTCGGGGATGATTCTGGTTTGGTAGGTGGTCAGTGCGGTCATCTTTCAAGTTCCAATATGGGTGGTGACTGGTCTGTCGTCTTCGCGAGCAGGCTCGCTCCCACAAGGACCGTGCAAAACCTGTGGGAGCGAGCCTGCTCGCGAAGGGGCCGGTCCTGCTAGCTAATTACTCGCTGAAGGCCATCCCATGCTTCTCTTTGGTGGTCTTCACCGCCTCCAGCACTGCCAGCAAGCAATCATCACGATAGCGCTCCAGCGCCGAAATGCTGTGTTTGCCCAACTGATCGCTGGTGCCATCGACCACATCGTCGATCAACTTGTCAGTCAGCTCCGGCGCCGGCAGGTAGGTCCACGGCAACTGCAGTGCCGGGCCGAACTGTGCCATGAAGTGGCGCATGCCCGCATCGCCACCGGCCAGGGTATAGGTCAGGAACGTGCCCATGAACGACCAGCGCAGACCGGCGCCAAAACGAATAGCGTCGTCGATTTCGCCGGTCGTCGCCACACCGTCGTTGACCAGGTGCAGCGCCTCGCGCCACAGCGCTTCGAGCAATCGGTCGGCGATAAAGCCCGGCACTTCCTTGCGCACATGCAGTGGACGCATGCCGAGGGATTCGTAGACTTTCATCGCCGCTTCCACGGCTTCGGGGGCAGTGTTTTTGCCGCCGACCACCTCCACCAGTGGCAACAGGTAAACCGGGTTGAACGGGTGCCCGACCACGCAGCGTTCCGGGTGCGTTGAACTCTCGTAGAACTCGCTTGGCAACAGGCCGGAGGTACTTGAGCCGATCAAGGCATTGGGCTTGGCCGCGGCGCTAATCTTGCTGTGCAGCTCCAGTTTCAGTTCAAGGCGTTCAGGGGCGCTTTCCTGGATGAAATCGGCGTCGCGCACACATTCTTCGATGGTCGCGACAAAGCGCAGGCGATCCTGCGAGGCACCGGGCGCCAGGCCTTGTTTCTCCAGCGCGCCCCAGGCATTGGCGACGCGTTTGCGCAGGGCGGCTTCGGCACCGGGCGCAGGGTCCCAGGCAACTACGTCGAGGCCGTGGGCAAGGGCGCGGGACACCCAGCCGCTGCCGATGACACCGCTGCCCAAGGCGGCGAAGGTTTTGATTTCGGTAATGAAGGTCATGGCAACTTCCTGAAGAATTCGGTGAGCCCCTGTAGGAGCTGCCGCAGGCTGCGATCTTTTGATCTTGTTTTTAAGAGCAACATCAAAAGATCGCAGCCTGCGGCAGCTCCTACAGGTGGGATATAGGTTCGGTTTAACCGCGCTGTTTCAGGCCCATTTTCTTGCGGCCTTCAGCCGGGGTCAGAACGCGGGCACCGAGGCGGCTGAGGATTTCGCTGGCGCGTTCGACCAACTGGCCGTTGGTCGCCAGTACGCCTTTGTCCAGCCACAAGTTGTCTTCCAGCCCGACCCGCACGTTGCCACCCAACAGCACGGCTTGTGCGGCCATCGGCATTTGCATGCGGCCGATACCGAAGCCGGCCCACACGGCGTCTGCAGGCAGGTTGTCGACCATGGCTTTCATGGTGGTGGTGTCGGCCGGCGCGCCCCAAGGGATGCCCAGGCACAGTTGGAACAGCGGATTATCGAGCAGGCCTTCCTTGATCATCTGTTTGGCGAACCACAGGTGACCGGTGTCGAAAATCTCTAGCTCAGGCTTAACGCCCAGCTCTTGAATGCGTTTGGCGCCAGCACGCAGCTGCGCCGGGGTGGAGACGTAAATGGTATCGCCATCGCCGAAGTTCAGCGTGCCGCAATCGAGGGTGCAGATTTCCGGCAGCAGTTCTTCGACATGGGCCAGGCGAGTCAGCGGACCAACCAGGTCAGTGTTCGGGCCAAACTCCATCGGGTTCTCGCCAGCGCCAATTTCCAGATCACCGCCCATGCCGGCGGTGAGGTTGACGATGATGTCGACGTCAGCCTCGCGAATGCGCTCCATGACTTCGCGGTACAGCGCCACGTCGCGGCTGAACTTGCCGGTTTCAGGGTCGCGAACGTGGCAGTGAACCACGGTGGCGCCGGCCTTGGCGGCTTCCACGGCGGCAGCGGCGATCTGTTTCGGAGTGACCGGCACGTGTGGGCTTCTGGCGGTCGTGTCGCCAGCACCGGTGAGTGCGCAGGTGATGATGACGTCGTGGTTCATGAGGCGGTTTCCTTCAGGCGTGGTGGTGCCGTTCGCAGCCGGGTCGGGCTGCGAAGCGGTGGTTCAGTTCAGGGTTACTTGGTGGTCAGCTTCAGGTTTTCAGCCGCCGGTTTGCCATCGAAGGTGGTCACGCCCTCGAGCCAGCGCTGCTTGTCTTGCGGGTGGTCTTTCAGCCACTGTTTGGCCGATTCGAAGGCGTCCTTGTGGTCCAACAGCGGCTGCATCATCCGGCTCTCGTCTTCGGCGGTGAACGTCAGGTTGCTCAGCAGGCGACCGATGTTCGGGCACTGTTCGGCGTATTTTGGCGCGGTGACGGTCCAGACCGTGGCCATGCCTTCGTTCGGGCCGAGGGCGTCGTCGCTGCCGGTGAGGTAGGTCATCTGTACGTTGACGTTCATTGGGTGCGGCGCCCAGCCGAAGAACACCACGGCCTCCTTGCGGCGCACAGCGCGATCCACCGCCGCGAGCATGCCGGCCTCGCTGGACTCGACCAGCTGGAACTTGCCGAGGCCGAACTGGTTCTTGGCAATCATCGCCTTGATCTGGGTGTTGGCGCCCGAGCCTGGCTCGATGCCGTAGATCTTGCCGCCCAGCTCTTTTTCGAACTTGGCAATGTCGGCGAAGGTTTTCAGGCCTTTGTCGGCAAGATAAGTCGGTACGGCGAGGGTAGCGCGGGCATCTTTCAAGCTTGGCGCTTCCAGCACCTTGACCTGATTGGCGTCGACGAACGGGGTGATGGTCTGGGTCATCAGCGGGTTCCAGTAACCCAGGAACAGGTCCAGGCGCTGATCGCGGATCCCGGCGAAGATGATTTGCTGGGAGGCGCTGGTTTGTTTGGTGCTGTAGCCGAGGCCGTCGAGCAATACCTGGGTCATCGCACTGGTGGCGATCACGTCGGTCCAGTTCACTACGCCCATGCGCACGTTCTGGCATGACGCAGGTTCGGCGGCCATGACACTGGCGCTCAGCAATGCGGTACCGCTGAGTGCAAGAACACAGCTGCTGATCAGTCGTTTCATCTCAGGATTCCTCGGCAGTTTCGTTATTGTGGGTCCGGTCGTCTTTGTGCGCCGGTGATGTCACGTTACGCAGCTAATCTGCCATGAAAGCGCACTGCGGCGACCGACTCTTGCACTGCAGCGACCTGTGCTCTTGAATGCCGCTGGCAAGTGGCGTATCAACGTCCTCACGCTCCCCGCCCTCACGCTACCCGCCAATCGAGTGCGCTCCATGTCCCAGGATTTCTACTTCTTGTTGATGCCGGGTTTCTCGGCCATTGGATTTATCTCGGCCATCGAGCCGTTGCGGGTCGCCAATCGCTTTCGTGGCGAGCTGTATCGCTGGCATGTATTGAGCGCCGATGGCGGGGCGGTGCTGGCCAGTAACGGCATGTCGGTCAACGCCGATGCGGCGCTGGAACCGCTGAAAAAAGGCGCGACCTTATTGGTGGTGGCGGGCTTCGAACCGCTGAAATTCGCCACCCCGTCGCTGGAGCACTGGCTGCGCCGGCTGGACAACGAAGGCGTGACCCTCGGTGCCATCGACACTGGCAGCTTTATTCTCGCCGAAGCCGGACTGCTCGACGGCCACCGGCTGACCCTGCACTGGGAAGCCATCGACGCCTTCAAGGAGTCCTATCCGCAGCTCAGCGTCACCCAGGAGCTGTTCGAGATCGACCGTCGGCGCATCACCTCCGCCGGCGGCACCGCCTCCATTGATTTAATGCTGGATCTGATCGCCCAGGCCCACGGCCCGGAACTGGCGATCCAGGTCAGCGAGCAATTCGTGCTCGGCCGCATCCGTCCGCGCAAAGACCACCAGCGTATGGAAGTCGCCACGCGTTATGGCATCAGTAACAAGAAACTGGTGCAGGTGATTGGTGAAATGGAGCAGCACAGCGAACCGCCGCTGAGTACGTTGGCGTTGGCGGAATCGATCAAAGTCACCCGACGTCAGCTGGAGCGGTTGTTTCGCTTGCACCTGAACGACACACCGAGCAATTTCTATCTGCGATTGCGATTGGAAAAGGCCCGGCAGTTGTTGCGCCAGACCGACATGAGCGTGCTGGAGGTGAGCATTGCGTGCGGCTTTGAATCGCCGTCGTATTTCACCCGTAGTTATCGGGCGAAATATGAACGGTGCCCTAGGGAGGATCGGCGTACCGCCCAGGCATAACCTCCCAAAAAACCTGTGGGAGCGAGCCTGCTCGCGAAGAGGTCGGTACATTCAACATTGATGTTGACTGATCCACAGCCTTCGCGAGCAGGCTCGCTCCCACAATTGATCAACGGTTACTTCTTCAGCAACGCCGAGCACGCCACCTTGTAAGCCTCATGCTGATACTTGTTCAGCGACGCCGGCGGTTCAAAACCGTGTTTCTTGGCTTGCGCAGTAATGGTTTGCGGCGACAACAGCGTCACCTCACAACTCTCCAACAACTGGAAAACACCCTCGATCTTGAACGTAGTCGGTCCGCCAGCGAATTCACCTTTCTTACTGCGTTTCTTGATGGCGATCCGATCAATCGAATTCTCCCGCACGAACGACGCAACCTGAGCCGCGAACACTTTGACGTTGGCGGCTTCGTCGTCATCGTCGAGGGCGATTTTCTTGGTGGCGAGCGCGACATGGCTCAGCGCCGAGCCTTCGAGGGCGGCCACGGCAATGATCGCTTCGCTGCCTTTGATTTCGATGCCGCAGACTTTCATGTTGAATCCCTTTTCTGGCTGAAGGCGTGAAGCTTACAGCTCAAGTTGATTGGCGGTGATGCCAAACGCCGCAGCGATTTTTTCGCGGGTGGCCTTGCGCGGCTTCGCGACGCTTTCCTGCTGGGCGAAAGCCGGTTGGGAGATACCCATGCGTTTGGCCACTTCATCCTGTGTTAGGTTCAAGTGTTCGCGCCAGGCGCGAATCGGCGTCGCACCATCGACAATACGGCTGACGACTTCATGGGGAATCAGATCGGGCTCAATTTTCTGCGCGACATACTGCGCGTAGGGAATGACCACGAAAGCAGGATTTCCATCTGCGTCGTTGATGATTTGAACGTCAGTAGGTGCGTTCATCGCGTTTTTTGACCTCTTGAATACTGACCACTTTGATTGCGCCATCCCAATCGAACATGATTCGGTAGTTACCTACTCGAAGTCGATAGGCGTAGTCATGACCGACCAGTGCTTTGACGTTGCCAATATCAGGCATGTCAGTCAGCGCTGTGACGGCATCACGAACCTGGATCTGGTGAGCGAATGCAATTTCAAAAGCTGCTTAACGGCCTTTCGAGTCCAGTGAATACTGTTCATGAGAGAATATAAGTCTTTTATAAGATATGCCAATCTTTACTTATATTTCACTGTCGGCCAATGAACGAAGCATGTCGGGATGTTGCTCGGCTCACTCCTGCCCAATCAACTCCAAAAACTCCGACCGCTCATCACTCATCCGCGCCACACAATCATTTTGCGCGATGGTGAATGCTTTGCTGCCGGCGGTGGCCGGGAAGGCTTCGATGGCGCAATCAGCGTCGCGGGTTTTCAGCCATTGTTGTTGCCCAGCCTTGATTTTGGCGGTGATGTCGGCCAGTTGCGACGGGTTCTTGCCATAGAGCGACTGCATGCGCTCGGCCAGGCTTTTGTAGTTCTCGCTCAGCAGATCTTCGGCGGTGGTTTTGCTGAAGGCCGAGCATTCCAGGGTCTGGACGTCGTTTTCGACCTTGTCGCAGGGGGTGTCTTCTGACTCCTCGGCCGCGTGTACGCCGGTCGCAATCAGTGCCAAAGCCAGGAAGATGAATTTCATGTGGTTGCCGCTCCCATCCAGTGAAGCATCAAGAGATGTGGCGAATTCTGGCCCAAGCGAACCGCCTTGAACAGGTCGACAATTGTGCCTTGCGACGACCCTTTGTCGCGGATTGACGCTTTCGGCAAACCCCCTGTCGTTTTTGCACCCGGCTGCCCCGGTCCTCAGGCATATGCTGGCCCCAAAGCGCCGGCAGACGATTCGGCGCATGAATCGCTAATAAGGGGACAGCCTGATGAGCCCAGCCGAATTGCACGCCGACAGCATCGTTATCGACGGGCTGATTATTGCCAAGTGGAACCGTGAGCTGTTCGAAGACATGCGCAAGGGCGGTCTGACCGCGGCCAACTGCACCGTGTCGGTGTGGGAAGGCTTCCAGGCCACCGTCAACAACATCGCCGCCAGCCAGAAGCTGATCCGCGAGAACAGCGACCTGGTGATTCCGGTACGTACCACTGCCGATATCCGCAAGGCCAAGGAGCAGGGCAAGACCGGCATCCTCTTCGGCTTCCAGAACGCCCACGCCTTTGAAGACCAGATCGGCTATGTCGAGGTGTTCAAGCAGCTCGGCGTCGGTATTGTGCAGATGTGCTACAACACCCAGAACCTGGTAGGCACCGGTTGCTACGAGCGTGACGGTGGCCTGTCGGGCTTCGGTCGTGAAATCGTCGCCGAAATGAACCGTGTCGGCGTGATGTGCGACCTGTCCCACGTTGGCTCCAAGACTTCCGAAGAAGTCATCCTCGAATCGAAAAAACCGGTCTGCTACTCCCATTGCCTGCCGTCGGGTCTCAAAGAGCACCCGCGCAACAAGTCCGATGAAGAACTGAAGTTCATCGCCGATCACGGCGGTTTCGTCGGCGTGACCATGTTCGCGCCGTTCCTGGCCAAGGGCATTGATTCGACCATCGACGACTACGCCGAAGCCATCGAATACACCCTGAACATCGTCGGCGAAGACTCGATCGGCATCGGCACCGACTTTACCCAGGGTCACGGCCAGGACTTCTTCGAGTACCTGACCCACGACAAGGGCTACGCCCGCCGCCTGACCAGCTTCGGCAAGATCATCAACCCGCTGGGCATCCGCACCGTCGGCGAGTTCCCGAACCTCACCGAAACCCTGCTCAAGCGCGGCCATTCCGAGCGCGTGGTGCGCAAGATCATGGGCGAGAACTGGGTCAATGTCTTGAAAGACGTCTGGGGCGAATAAGCCGCCGCACTTCTGAATCCTTACCTGCGGCCATTCGCGCCGCAGGCAATACCAAAATTTTTCTGGAGTTAAGTTTCCATGGCCAAGATCGCCCCGCAATTGCCAATCGAAGTCGACAGCGAGACCGGTGTCTGGACGTCCGATGCCCTGCCGATGCTGTATGTGCCGCGTCATTTCTTCGTCAACAACCACATGGGCATCGAGGAAGTGCTGGGCGCCGACGCCTACGCCGAGATCCTCTACAAGGCCGGCTACAAGTCCGCCTGGCACTGGTGTGAAAAAGAAGCCGAATGCCACGGCCTGGAAGGCGTAGCGGTGTTCGAGCACTACATGAAGCGCCTTTCGCAGCGCGGCTGGGGCCTGTTCAAGATCCAGGACATCGACCTCGATAAAGGCACTGCCAGCGTCAAGCTCGAGCACTCCGCATTCGTCTACGTGTACGGCAAAGTCGGGCGCAAGGTCGACTACATGTTCACCGGCTGGTTTGCCGGCGCGATGGACCAGATCCTCGCTGCTCGTGGCAGCAAGATCCGCACCGTGGCCGAGCAAGTCTACGGTGGCTCCGAAGAGGGCCACGAAGACGGCTTGTTCATCGTCAAGCCGTTGTAAGTCGAGGAACCCGCCATGGCTTTCGAAGCAATGTTCCAGCCGATCCAGATCGGCAAACTGACCATCCGTAACCGCGTGCTCAGCACCGCGCACGCCGAGGTCTATGCGACCGACGGCGGCATGACCACCGACCGGTACGTCAAGTACTACGAAGAGAAGGCCAAGGGCGGGATCGGCCTGGCGATCTGCGGCGGTTCGTCCGTCGTGGCCATCGACAGCCCGCAGGAGTGGTGGAGTTCGGTGAACTTGTCCACCGACCGCATCATCCCGCACTTCCAGAATCTTGCCGACGCCATGCACAAGCACGGCGCCAAGATCATGATCCAGATTACCCACATGGGCCGGCGCTCGCGCTGGGACGGCTTCAACTGGCCTACGCTGATGTCGCCATCGGGTGTGCGCGAGCCGGTGCACCGTGCCACCTGCAAGACCATCGAGCCGGAAGAAATCTGGCGGGTGATCGGTAACTACGCGCAGGCAGCCCGCCGCGCCAAGGCCGGTGGCCTGGACGGTGTCGAACTGTCGGCGGTGCACCAGCACATGATCGACCAGTTCTGGAGCCCGCGGGTCAACAAGCGTACCGACGAATGGGGCGGCAGCTTCGAAGGCCGCATGAAGTTCGGTCTGGAAGTCTTGAAAGCCGTGCGCGCCGAGGTCGGTGACGATTTCTGCGTGGGCATGCGGATTTGCGGCGACGAGTTCCACCCGGATGGTTTGTCCCATGAGGACATGAAGCAGATTGCCAAGTATTACGACGACACCGGCATGCTCGATTTCCTCGGCGTCGTGGGCTCGGGTTGCGACACCCACAACACCCTGGCCAACGTGATTCCGAACATGAGTTATCCACCGGAGCCGTTCCTGCATCTGGCCGCCGGCATCAAGGAAGTGGTCAAGGTTCCGGTGCTGCACGCGCAGAACATCAAGGACCCGAACCAGGCCACGCGTATCCTGGAAGGCGGATACGTCGACATGGTCGGCATGACCCGCGCGCACATCGCTGACCCGCACCTGATCGCCAAGATCAAGATGGGCCAGATCGACCAGATCAAACAATGCGTCGGCGCCAACTACTGCATCGACCGTCAGTACCAAGGCCTGGATGTGCTGTGCATCCAGAACGCGGCGACTTCCCGTGAGTACATGGGCCTGCCGCACATCATCGAAAAAACCACCGGTGTGAAACGCAAGGTCGTGGTGGTCGGTGCCGGTCCTGCCGGGATGGAAGCCGCCCGTGTCGCCGCCGAGCGTGGCCACGACGTGACCCTGTTCGAGAAAAAGGAATTCATCGGCGGGCAGATCACCACGGCGTCGAAAGCGCCGCAGCGTGACCAGATCGCCGGTATCACCCGCTGGTATCAGCTGGAACTGGCACGGTTGAAAGTCGACCTGCGCTTGGGTACTGCGGCGGATGCGCCAACCATCATGGACCTGCGTCCGGACGTGGTAGTGCTCGCTGTCGGCGGGCATCCGTTCATCGAGCAGAACGAACACTGGGGCGCGGCTGAAGGCCTGGTGGTCAGCAGCTGGGACATCCTTGATGGCAAGGTTGCGCCGGGCAAGAACGTACTGGTCTACGACACCATTTGCGAATTCACCGGTATGTCGACCGCCGACTTCATCGCCGACAAGGGCAGCCAGGTTGAGATCGTTACCGACGACATCAAGCCAGGCGTGGCGATTGGCGGTACGTCGTTCCCGACCTACTACCGCAGCATGTACCCCAAAGAAGTGATCATGACCGGCGACATGATGCTGGAGAAGGTCTACCGCGAAGGCGACAAGCTGGTGGCGGTGCTGGAAAACGAATACACCGGCGCCAAAGAGGAGCGGGTGGTGGACCAGGTGGTCATCGAGAACGGCGTGCGTCCGGACGAGGAGATCTACTACGCGATGAAGGAAGGCTCGCGCAACAAAGGCCAGATCGACGTCGAAGCCTTGTTCGCGATCAAGCCGCAGCCTTGCCTGGAGCAGAGCGGGGACGGCTACCTGCTGTTCCGTATCGGCGACTGCGTGGCCCAGCGCAACGTGCACGCGGCGATCTACGACGCGCTGCGGCTGTGCAAGGATTTCTAAGAGAGCTTGTGGATAACCCTGTGGGAGCGAGCTTGCTCGCGATGGACGTGAACGATGACGCGGGCAGTCTGATTTAACGCGTATTTCTCAGGTTTTTCGCGAGCAAGCTCGCTCCTACAAGGAATCGGGCAAGGCATCCAGGTAGTTTGGCCTGCAAGACCCTGCGGTCTTTGGGAGCTTCACCATGTTGAACACCCTTCTTCCAATCCTGTTGTTCGCTGCCCTGGGCCTCGCGGTTCTGGGCGCGTTGCGGCGGGTAGCCATGTGGCGCCGGGGCCGGGCCTCGAAGGTCGACCTGATCGGCGGCCTGTTCGCCATGCCCAAGCGCTACATGGTCGACTTGCACCATGTGGTGGCGCGGGACAAATACATTGCCAACACCCACGTCGCCACGGCCGGCGGCGCGGTGGCGTCCATCGTGCTGGCGATACTGGTTCACGGTTTCGGCCTGCATAACCGTTTCCTCGGTTATGCGCTGCTGCTGATGTCGGCGGTGATGTTCGTGGGCGCGATCTTTATGTACCTGCGTCGACGCAACCCACCTTCGCGCCTGTCGAAAGGCCCGTGGATGCGCCTGCCGAAAAGCCTGTTGGCATTCTCGGTGTCGTTTTTCCTGGTGACCCTGCCAGTGGCCGGGATTCTTCCGGAGAACTTCGGTGGCTGGCTGTTGGCCGTGATCCTCGGTATTGGCGTGCTGTGGGGCGTGTCCGAGTTGTTCCTGGGCATGACCTGGGGCGGGCCGATGAAGCACGCCTTCGCCGGAGCCCTGCACCTGGCCTGGCACCGTCGCGCCGAGCGCTTCGGTGGCGGTCGCTCCACCGGTTTGAAACCGCTGGACCTGAACGACCCGACCGCACCGTTGGGCGTGGAAAAACCCAAGGATTTCACCTGGAACCAATTGCTCGGCTTCGACGCCTGCGTGCAGTGCGGTAAATGCGAAGCTGCGTGCCCGGCATTCGCCGCCGGCCAGCCGTTGAACCCGAAAAAGCTGATTCAGGACATGGTCGTCGGCCTGGCCGGTGGCACCGATGCCAAGTTCGCCGGCAGCCCTTATCCCGGCAAACCGATTGGCGAACACGCCGGTAATCCGCATCAGCCGATCGTCAACGGTCTGGTGGACGCCGAAACCCTATGGTCGTGCACCACCTGCCGCGCTTGTGTCGAGGAATGCCCGATGATGATCGAGCACGTCGATGCCATCGTCGACATGCGTCGCCATCTGACCCTGGAAAAAGGCGCGACCCCGAACAAGGGCGCCGAAGTCCTGGAAAACCTGATCGCCACCGACAACCCGGGCGGCTTCGCGCCGGGCGGGCGGATGAACTGGGCGGCGGACTTGAACCTCAATCTGCTCAGCGAAAAGAAATCCACCGACGTGCTGTTCTGGGTCGGCGACGGCGCCTTCGACATGCGCAACCAGCGCACCTTGCGCGCGTTCGTCAAGGTGTTGAAAGCGGCGAAAATCGACTTCGCGGTACTCGGCCTCGAAGAACGCGACAGCGGTGACGTGGCCCGACGCCTGGGCGACGAGGCAACCTTCCAGTTGCTGGCCAAACGCAACATCCAGACCCTGGCCAAATACAGCTTCAACCGCATCGTCACTTGCGATCCGCACAGCTTCCATGTGCTGAAGAACGAATACGGCGCCTTCGATGGCAACTACCTGGTGCAGCACCACAGCACCTACATGGCGGAAATCATCGATGCTGGCGCGCTGAACCTCGGCCAGCACAAAGGCGACAGCGTGACCTATCACGACCCGTGCTACCTCGGTCGCTACAACGGCGAATACGAGGCACCGCGCCAGGTACTGCGCGCGCTCGGTATCGAAGTGAAAGAGATGCAACGCTCCGGCTTCCGTTCGCGCTGCTGCGGCGGTGGCGGCGGCGCGCCGATCACCGACATTCCGGGCAAGCAACGTATCCCCGACATGCGTATGGAAGACATCCGCGAGACGGGCGCCGAACTGGTGGCCGTGGGCTGCCCGCAGTGCACCGCGATGCTTGAAGGCGTGGTCGAGCCGCGACCTCTGATCAAGGACATTGCCGAATTGGTGGCCGACGCGCTCCTGGAAGATGAGGCCCCAAAGTCGGCTACGCCGGCCAAACGTGAACCCGCGGAGGTGCACTGATGAGCGACATTATCCGCCGCGACCCCCGTGCCGAATGGATCGCCCGTAACCGCCTGCACCCGCTGCACGCGGCCATGCAACCGGCGCAACACAGCTGGATGGGGCCCAATGGTGTTATCCGCAAGAACCCGCACGGCATCGGTTTCATCGGCCCTAACGGCATCAAGCGGATCGACCGCAGTGGCGCTCAGCAGGGCGGGGCGACCAAACGCTCGGCCGCCGTTGAAGTGCAATTGCCGTTGCATCAAGTCCCTGCGCCGGCGTTCTTCATTTGCGTGGTACCGGACATGGTCGGCGGTCGCTTGAGCAGCCACGACAAGGACTTGTTGGGCCTGGCCCATCAACTGGCCGGCAGCGACGGCGCGGTATTGGCCGTGGTCTTCGGCGAACACAAGGAAAACGCGTTTTCCACAGCCGGCGTCGATCGCTTGCTGGTGCTCGAAGGCGACGAGTTCAGCGGTTATGCACCGGAACAACGAGTTCAGGGCCTGCGGGCTGTGGATAACCAGTTCAGCCCGCGTCACTGGCTGCTGCCGGACAGTCGCAGCGGCGGTGGCGAATTGGGTCGGCGCTTTGCCGCTGCCCTGGGCGAACGCCCGGCCACGCGGGTCTGGCAGGTCAAGGATCAGGAGTGCATCGGCCGCGCCGGTGCCGGTTTGCAAGACCTGGCGCGTCCGGTTGCACGGTTGATCCTGGCCGCCGTTGAATGCGCCGAACCGGTCAGCGAAACCCGTCACGAAGTCTTGCCGGTGGAGTTATCCACAGCCGTCGCCCGCAGTCTCTCGCGCATCGAGGACCTGGGGGCGGTGGCGGTGGACCCGGCGGCGATTCCCATGGCCGAGGCCGAATTCATTTTCTCCGGCGGCAACGGGGTCAAGGATTGGGATTTGTTCCACCAGACCGCCGCAGCCCTGGGGGCAACCGAAGGTGCGTCCCGGGTTGCGGTGGACGACGGCTTCATGGCCCGCGACCGTCAGGTCGGGGCGTCCGGCACCTGGGTCACCGCGCGGGTCTACGTGGCGGTGGGGATTTCCGGGGCGATCCAGCACCTGCAGGGCATCGGCGCCTGCGACAAGGTGGTGGCGATCAACCTCGATCCAGGCTGCGACATGATCAAACGGGCCGACCTGTCGGTAATCGGCGAGAGCGCCGAGATTCTTCGTGCCTTAATCGCGGCGGTAGAGGCCTACCGCAACGAAGCCAAGCGCGATGCGGCTTAAGGGAAGGAAAGGGTTATGAGCACGAAAATCATCAGCCTGGTGTCCATCGGCGCCCACCCGACTTCCGGTCGACCACGTCGCGCGGAACAGGATGCGCGGGCGGTGGAACTGGGCTTGCAACTGGCTGGGGATAACTTGCAGGTGCTGCATGCCGGCGACGTCGGCGAACCTGCACTGCGCGCCTATCTGGGCATGGGCCTTGAGCAACTGCACGTGCTTGAGCAACCGGAGGGCGCCGATGCGCTGCCGGCGTTGACCGCGTATTTGCGTGATGCAGGGGCGCAGGTGGTGCTGACCGGCACCCAGGCCGAAACCGGCGAAGGTTCGGGCATGTTGCCGTTCCTGCTGGCGGAAGGCCTTGGCTGGCCGCTGGTGGTGGGACTGGCGCAGGTCGAGTCCATCGATGGCGGTTCTGCACTGGTGTTGCAAGCCTTGCCGCGCGGTCAGCGGCGTCGCTTGAAGGTTCGTTTGCCGTTCCTCGCCACTGTGGATAACGCCGCGCCCAAGCCTCGGCAGAGCGCCTACGGCCCGGCCCGGCGCGGGCTGTTGCAGGCCAATGACGTCGAAGTCGTCGACGATGAACTGCTGGCGGTCGCTACCCTGCAACCGGCCAAGCCGCGGCCTAAACGCTTGAAGGTGATCAAGGCCAAGAGCGGCGCTGACCGCATGAAAGCCGCAACGGCCAAGGCCAGTGGTGGTGGGGGACAAGTGCTCAAGGGTGTGACGGCGCAAGCGGGGGCTGAGGCGATTCTCAAGCTGCTGATAGAAGAAGGTGTGGTCCGCTGACCCTCAAACGGGATCAAAAATGTGGGTTTGCTGTAGCAAGCAATGCGTAAATTGTGGCGAGGGGATTTATCCCCGTTGGACTGCGCAGCAGTCCCATTTTTTGGGGCAGCTTCGCAGCCCAACGGGGATAAATCCCCTCGCCACAGGTTTGCTCCTCATAAGGAAAACCAATGGCAGTTGAATTTCGTTCGGCAGTGCGCGCGGATGCGCGAGAGATTGCGCGTTTGTTCCAGATTTCGTCAGAGGGTGCTGCGGATTACATCTGGAGCCAGATAGCAGAACCTGGCCAGGATCTGCTGGACGTCGGAGCCCTGCGTTACGCCCGTGACGATGTGGATTTCTCCTGGCAGAACTGCCTGATCGCCGAGGTCGAGGGTGAAGTCATTGGCATGCTGCACAGCTACGTGATGCGTCACGATCCGTTCGCGGCACCGGTGACCGACCCGGTGTTGGCGCCGTACGCCAAGATGGAAATCCCCGACACCCTTTATATTTCCAGCCTGGCGCTGCATGAAGGCTGGCGCAATCAGGGACTGGGTAAGCAGTTCCTTGCCTACGCCTACGACCGCGCCAACCGGCTCGGGCTCAATGGCCTGAGCTTGATCGACTACGCGGCAAACACCGGCGCCCGTCGTTTCTACGAGCGCCACGGCTTCCGCATTGTCGATACCTGCCAGATCACGCCGCATCCGATGATTAGGGTCACCGGGGAAGCCTATTTGATGTATCGGCCTTAGGGCCTCAGTTTGTCCCTCTCTAACGGTTATCCACAGCCCGGTGGATAACCCGTTTACCTCTCGCGCTATCCCCCCACCTGCTACATTTTTACTGTGCGCTGTTGAAGGTGCAGCAACCGGTCACGGAGTTTTCTGAGCTTCAGCGCTTGATCATAAAACCTGGTTTTTATGAGTGGGCGGCTATGAAGCCTGTAAAGCGCTCTCTGCTGGTTCTTGTACTGGTGACGCTTGCCTCTGATGGGTCTATAGCTGGCCCCCGGCTAAATCCGCCCGACCGACGTGATGAACCCGATCAGGATTTCTCTCAGTGGATGGAGTCCGGGCAGGGACAGAAAGCCTCACTGGCGCAATTGCAGCAGCGTTGCGACCGGGTACTGGACGCTGGGAAAAACCTAGATTGCTCGGTATCTGTTATCGCTCGAATGTTCGAGGCCAAGGCTGCCAACCAGTTGCCTGACTACATGCTGGCAACCAATCGCAAGCATGCTCGGGCAATCGAAGCTGATCCTGAGTTGAAAGCACTGTTTTCAATGTTCGGCATCCAATCGTTATCAACCCTGAGGGTGACCGGCGACTTTTCGGTTAGACGAACGCAGCGGCGCGAAAGGCTGGTGATTCATCCCTATTCCAGTGACGCTTTCATTGCTGACCAAGTACTTCCATTCATCGATGTCAGCGCGGCAAATGGTCATTCGGCACGTTTCGTCCTGGACACCGGCGCTCCGCAAACCCGGGTCAACTACGACACCGCGAAGCTGATGGGGATCAAGTTGTTGACTGACTCCCACTACGCCTACAGCACGTTCTATGGGGAGAGAGCACTGTCTGCCAGGCTTGGGATTCTTGATTCTCTGAAGGTGGGCGAAAGCGAATTCCGCAATGTGCTGGTGTTTGTCAGTGACCGCGACAATCTGTTGGGCCTGGACCTGATCAGCAAGCTGGGGCGCCTGAAAATCACCCGTAAAACCCTGGAACTGAACCCGGCCTCTGCCGTGCGCTGCGAATCGCCGATCATGTACAGCCGGGTGGATATCAACCAGCGCCTGGTGATAGCCGCACGCCTGGATAACCGGGTTACCCAGGCGATCGTCGACACCGGAAATGTCGATTACCTGACGTCGGCATTGCCGGGGAACCCACTCAATGCGGTGAAGTCGCTGGCCCCTGGGAATTCCCCCCTCAACACCGCCAACAGGCAACGCTATCAAACCTTCAAAGGCGTGCTGAATTTGCCGGGTCATGGCATGGCCGTTACCTACAAATACTACCCGGGCTTCACCATTCCACCGTCGTGGGTGCTTGGGCGGTACGTGCCGTCGATTTTGCTCGGCTGGCGAGCCTTCAATGACTTTGAATTGAATCTGGATGTCGACACGGGGCGGTCTTGTTTCAACAGCGTCTGACTATGGACGGATTACTGAAGTCCGGGCCGAGAGCTACCTATCAGAACTGCTAGTGTCGATTTCATCAGGCGTTTGTTACGGTGTTGAAAAGTTGATTTCCGCTGCAGGAATACCCATTCATCGAGGACGCTGATGATGCCTGAATCCCGCCTGCTCCACCGTTCTCCTTCGACAAATCGCGGCTTCTCGCGAACGCTGTTGTTGGCCACTGACCTGCAGCAAAGCGTTCTCGGCGAATTGCACCGTGATGGCCTGAACCACCTCGCCTATACCGCTTATGGCGTGCAAAGCGGCCCCCTGGCCGCGAGAGCGCACCTGGGCTTCAACGGGCAGGTGAAGGAGCGAGCTGGCTGGTATCACCTGGGTAATGGTCATCGGGTCTATAACCCGGTGCTGATGCGCTTTCACAGTTCAGATCGGTTGAGTCCATTTGGCAAGGGCGGGCTGAATCCATATGCCTATTGTGTGGGAAACCCGATCAACTTCACGGACCCGACAGGACAGTCAATAGAAGTTCCCGATTGGCTTCAACCGGTGCTGACCATTGCGCTGCATATAGGAATTATCGCCGCGACTGTGGTCACGGCAATCTTGAATCCTCCTTCGGGGTTGGCCCTCTGGGCGGCTCGCACCACTTTGTTCGGATCAACGACAGCCATTACAGGGTCTGTCCTGCAACTGGCGGGAGAAAAGGACATAGGCAAAATACTGTCTGCCACAGGCACGGGTATATCGACATTGGCTGTGGCAACCCGAGCTGGCCTGGGGAGCCAAAACTTGATGCGCCAGGAAAATCCTGGCTCGAAAGCTGGCGTTGGTCTCAAGAACCTTTTTGGCTTTAACAAGACGCCTGCGAAGGTGGTAAACCAGCAAGTGCGCCGGGATTCATCAAGTGAACAGACTAGGAGCGGATCCGCTGGCGGAGGGCAGGATATCCAGATGCGTTCACTGAGTGGATCCCTAAGTGAGATCAGAACGGGGCGACCTCGCACTTCGTGAGATAGCCGGTTTACCCACAATCACTGTTGGTACTTCTGTGGATAACATGTTCGCCCCCTCGCTACAACCCATACAAACCGTGGCCTGTAAGCCTTGGATCAAATAATAACCAGCATAAGTTACGGTTTTCCCGCGCTTTTTTATCAGATGAAGGCCAATACTTGCCCCCAATCTCTGTTGGCGCTTCTGTGGATAAGATGTTCGCTTACCTCTGAGAGCCTTATAAACAGAGGTGTCCAGGCTTTTGGTTAAAAATCGATCAAATCTTGGTTTTTCAGTGTTATACCGTGCGCAAACCCTGAAAACTCGTGGCTTTCAGCGCTTTTCCACAAAGGCGCAATAGTTGCCCCCAAAGTCTGTTGGCGCTTCTGTGGATAAGGTGTTCGCTATCCTCTACAAACCAGGTAATCCGTGCTCTTTAGATGATTGATTAATAAATGACCAGACGTTATGGAAAACCGTGGTTCTGGATAAGTCACGGAATTTCTGTGGTTTCTGTGGAGAAAGTTTTCAACATTTCCACAGTTGTCCCCATTTGCTGTGGGTGGAGGTGTGGATAACTTGTTCGCGGAAGGCTGGAAGGCGCGCACGGTATAGCTCTGAACGGAATAGATCATATTTCGTACAGTTCTAAAGGAGATGTGAATTGTGTGGAGAAAACCCGTCCCTGTAGGAGCGAGCATGCTCGCGATGAACCTGAGAACGCCGCTGGGCATCAGGTTGCCAGCGTCATCGTTGACGTCCATCGCGAGCATGCTCGCTCCTACAGGGGGGCGGTGGCGTTAGCCTTGGACTGGGACGCCTTTGAGGTACGGTGCAGGTTCAGCGCCGAGGTTGTTCAGAAGGCGCTCGCTGTACCAATCCACGAAGTTCACCACGCCGAACTCGTAAGTCTTGGAGTAAGGCCCTGGCTGGTAAGCGGTGGAGTTAATACCGCGCTGGTTCTCTTCGGCCAGGCGACGGTCCTGGTCGTTGGTCGCATCCCAGACCTGGCGCATGCGCTCCACGTCGTAGTCCACGCCTTCAACGGCGTCCTTGTGCACGATCCATTTGGTGGTGACCATGGTTTCCTGCGCGCTGATCGGCCACACGGTGAAGACGATGATGTGGTCGCCCATGCAGTGGTTCCAGGAGTGCGGCAGGTGCAGGATGCGCATCGAGCCAAGGTCCGGGTTCTTGATGCGTCCCATGAGTTTGGCGCAGCCCTGTTTGCCGTCGATGGTCATCGACACGGTGCCCTTGAGCAGCGGCATGCGCACGATGCGGTTACGCAGGCCGAAGCTGGCGTGGGCGTATGGGATCTTCTCGGCTTCCCAGGAAGCTGCTGAGGCGGCGACGTGGTCCTTGAAGGCCTGGTCGGCGCGCGGGTCGGTGACGTCGTCCCATTCCAGAAGGGTTTTCAGCAGTTCCGGGTGCGACGCGTTGCAGTGGTAGCACTCGCGGTTGTTTTCCAGCACAAGCTTCCAGTTGGCTTTTTCCATCAAGGTGGTGGTGATTGCCACCTTGGTGTTCTCCATGTCATACGGTTCCATGTAATGGTTGAGCGTCGACAGGAAGTCATCGATGGCCGGTGGATTCTCCGACAGGCTGATGAAGATGTAACCACCGGCGGTTTTCACGTTCACCGGCTTGAGGCCGTACTGCTTCATGTCGAAGTCGGCGCCCATCTCGGTGCCGGCGAACAGCAGGCGACCGTCGAGTTCGTAGGTCCACTGGTGGTAGTGGCAAACCAGTTTGGCGACCTTGCCTTTTTCGCTGGTGCACAGGCGCGAACCGCGGTGACGGCAGACGTTATGGAAGGCATGCACCACGCCCTCGGCGCCGCGAATCACGATGATCGGGTTCTTGCCCACTTGAAGGGTCAGGTAGTTGCCCTTGGTGGGGATCTCGCAGGTCATGCCGGCGATCAACCACTCTTTCTGAAAGATTTCCTGCATGTCGATATCAAACAGGCGCTCGTCAGAGTAGAACGGCTGCGGCAGCGAGAACGTACGCTCGCGCTCTTGCAGCATCTGCGCGGTGGCCTTGCGTGCGGGTTCCAGCGGATCGCCCAGGCTCAGGGTAGTAGTGACGTCCATCGATTTAATCCTCAAGGCCATTCTGTGTGGCCGGCGAAAGTGGCTACGGTTGTGCGACGCAAGACAAAAAAACAGCAGTTACCTGTTGAGGCGAGTGTGGGGCCGGCGCTGGCCAGAACCTTATCCATGGGCGACATGGTGCAATCTGTTCCCGACGCGCAAGCCCCGGTAGTTGGGGGCTGGTCGCGATAAGCATGTGAATGTCGCAGATAGGTAAATGGATGGTTCGCGCTATACGCAGAATCGCCAACATGAAGGCCGACAGTCGGCCGTGGAGATCAGCATGTCCAACAGCTTCCTGAACCCGGTAACCACCCAGACCTGGGCCAATGGTCGGCACATCGTCCGTTGCGTCAAAGTCATCCAGGAAACCTGGGATGTGCGCACCTTCTGCTTCATGGCCGACCAGCCGATCATGTTCTTCTTCAAGCCGGGGCAGTTTGTCACCCTGGAGCTGGAAATCGAAGGCCAGCCGATCATGCGTTCGTACACCATTTCCAGCTCGCCGTCGGTGCCGTACAGCTTTTCGGTGACGATCAAGCGCGTACCGGGCGGCAAGGTCTCGAATTGGTTGCACGACACCCTGCACGAAGGCCAGGAGCTGGCGGTGCACGGGCCGGTCGGGCTGTTCAACGCCATGGACTTCACCGCGCCGAAGGTGCTTTACCTCAGCGGTGGCGTCGGTATCACGCCGGTCATGTCCATGGCGCGCTGGTTCTACGACACCAACGGCAATGTCGACATGGTGTTTATCCACAGCGCCCGCTCGCCCAAGGACATCATTTACCACCGCGAGCTGGAACACATGGCGTCGCGGATCGACAACTTCAGCCTGCACCTGATCTGCGAGAAGCACGGTATGGGTGAGCCCTGGGCCGGTTATCGCGGTTACCTGAACCACAGAATGCTTGAATTGATGGCGCCGGACTTCCTTGAACGGGAAGTGTTCTGCTGCGGCCCGACCCCGTACATGAGCGCCGTCAAACGCTTGCTGGAAACCGCCGGCTTCGACATGAAGCGCTATCACGAGGAATCCTTCGGCGCGACCCCGCCAGAGGCGCGTGCCGACGCTGTGGAGCACGCCGAACAAGCGGCCGACGCACCGGAAGTAGATTTGGCCGATTTGCACCAGGTGGAGTTCATCGCGTCCGGCAAGAGCATTCGCGTGGCGCCTGGCGAAACCGTGCATGCGGCGGCGGCCAAGGTCGGTTTGCTGATCCCCAAAGCCTGTGGCATGGGCATCTGCGGTACTTGCAAGGTGCTGAAGCTGGGTGGCGAAGTGGAGATGGAGCACAACGGCGGGATCACCGAGGAAGACGAAGCCGAAGGGTACATCCTGTCGTGCTGCAGCGTACCGAAGGGTGATGTGCGTATTGAGTTCTGATCTCGCTCACAACGGTGAGGCCGGAACGCAGAGCGTCCCTTGAGGCATTCCCACGCGGAGCGTGGGAACGATCATCAATACCCTCCGCACCCCGATCGTTCCCATGCTCCGCGTGGGAATGCAGCCCGGGACGCTCTGTGCCCCAGTCACGCCGCAGTTTTCTGGCCGTGCACGTCAGAACCAGCGCTGAATCTCGATCAGCCCACCCATCCCCGCATAGTTCCTGGCCCTCGAATACCGCCAATGCTCCGGCAATTCCACATACCCCCGCTTCACCGGGTTGTTGTGGAGGTGTTCGAGCTTTTGGCGCATCACCGATTCACTGAAAACCATCTCTGCGTGCGAGCCTTCCTGCCACAGCTGATAAACCCGATCCTGCTTGTGCGCAGCAGCCCAGCAGGTGGTTGTGAACAGCGGGAGCCATTCCATGAGGTTGCAGGTGAGGAAGTGGGGTTTGTCAGGTTCGGTGATGGAGTAACGGCTTCGGCCCATGGGATTCGTCCTTGAATCTTGTAGCGCGATGGAAATGGAACGCGGAGCGTCCCTGGCGGCATTCCCACGCAGAGCGTGGGAACGATCAGGTTGCCGCGGGCGATGCGGACGCGCTAGAGGATGAGTCTGCGGTGGCGGTGGGAAATATCTGCGCGAAGGTTCAGGTCACCACTGATGATCGTTCCCACGCTCTGCGTGGGAATGCAGCCCGTGACGCTCTGCGTCACAGCGGTGTCAGGGCTGTCATCGGCGGTGAGGCCGGAACGCGGAGCGTCCCTGGAGGCGTTCCCACGCGAAGCGTGGGAACGATCATGTTGGGTTAGTGAGACATGACTTCGCGAATGTCTTTCGCCAATTCCCGCACGCGCTCTTCTTCGGTGTCCCACGAGCACATGAAGCGTGCGCCGCCGTTGCCGATGAAGGTGTAGAAGCGCCAGCCCTTGGCGGTCAGGGCGGCGATGGCCGGTTCCGACAGTTGCAGGAACACGCCGTTGGCCTGTACCGGGAACATCAGTTCCACCCCAGGAATGTCGCGCACCAGTTCGGCCAGCAGTTGCGCGCAGTGGTTGGCGTGGCGGGCGTATTTGAGCCAGGCGTCGTTTTCCAGAATCCCGACCCACGGCGCCGAGAGGAAGCGCATTTTCGACGCCAGTTGCCCGGCCTGTTTGCAGCGGTAGTCAAAGTCTTCAGCCAGTTTATGGTTGAAGAACAGAATTGCCTCGCCCACGGCCATGCCGTTTTTCGTGCCGCCGAAGCACAGGACGTCAACACCGGCCTTCCAGGTCAGATCCGCTGGCGTGCAGCCGAGGAAGGCGCAGGCGTTGGAGAACCGCGCGCCGTCCATGTGCAGGTTCAGGCCCAGTTCCTTGCAGGTAGCGCTGATGGCGCGGATTTCGTCGGGGGTATAGACGCTGCCGACTTCGGTGGCCTGGGTCAGGGTCACGACGCGGGGTTTCGGGTAGTGGATGTCCTGGCGCTTGAGCGCCACTTCGCGAATTGATTCCGGCGTCAGCTTGCCGTTTTCGGTGCGAGCGATCAGCAGCTTGGAGCCGTTGGAGAAAAATTCCGGTGCGCCGCATTCGTCGGTTTCGACGTGGGCGGTTTCCGAGCAGATCACGCTGTGGTAACTCTGGCACAGCGACGACAGGGCCAGCGAGTTGGCGGCGGTGCCGTTAAAGGCGAAGAACACTTCACAGTCGGTTTCGAACAGTTTGCGGAAATCGTCGGACGCGCGGGCGGTCCACTCGTCGTCACCGTAAGCGCGCTGGTGGCCATGATTGGCCTGTTCCATGGCTGCCCAGGCTTCAGGGCAAATGCCGGAATAGTTGTCGCTGGCGAATTGTTGGCTCTTATCGGTCATGGCCTGCTTCCGTGGTCGGGACGCCTATGGTGAAGCGTTCCGTGGTCAATGATGGTGCGCACTTTACCCAAGATCGTCAGGAGAGCACACGGGATGTTGCTGTCAGGAAATTACACAATCGAAGGACGATTATGCACGTGACTGTGTACTTAAAGCAGCGCGACGGCGCACTGGATCTGCTCAAGTGGCTGGCGCTGCTGAGCATGGTGCTCGATCACCTGCGATATGTCGGTTATTCCGTCGATTTGTTGTATGTGCCCGGGCGTTTGGCGTTTCCTTGGTTTTGCCTGGCGATGGCGGCGAACCTGGAGCGCAAGCCGGCGGTGGCGACCAACGGACAGTGGCGCTATTTGGGATGGCTGCTGCTGTTCAGTGCGCTGAGCGAAATTCCTTACCGGATGTTCATTCCCAATCCCGACACGCTCAACGTGATGCCAACGTTAGCCCTGGGTTTGCTGGTGGTGCGAGGCTGGCAGCAACCGGCGCTTCAAACACGATTACTCGCGGCCGTTTGCTTATTGCTGGCGGCATTTTTCTCGCAGCGATTGATGTTTGGTTTCTTTGGCGTGTTGTTGCCGCTGGTGCTGCTATGGGTGATTCGGCGGCCGTGGTATTTCGCCCTGTTGCCGGGGTTGGTCTGTCTGGCGGCCAATCAGTGGCAGGTGCTCTATTACTCCGTCCGGCTGGGTAATCACGTGGCAATGGCGGCCATCGGCACTTGTCTGATTGCGCCATGGCTGGCTCTGTTCCTGTTGCGACACGCCCGTGACGTAAAACCACCGCCGATGCGGCGGTGGGCCTATGCGCTCTATCCCGCGCATTTCCTTGTGTTGCTGGCTCTGCGCCAGGCCCTCGCATAACCACGGGAAACCCTGTGGGAGCGAGCCTGCTCGCGAAGAGGGAGTGTCAGTCGACATCAATGTTTCTGACACATCGCCTTCGCGAGCAGGCTCGCTCCCACAGGGGATTGCGGTTGGTTCGCGGGGAGTGTTCGGCTTGCCATTTTCCGCCATGTCGTAAACGCACCTTTGCGTGGCGCGCGTAGGCATTTGACGACTCGAAGCCGGTCATACCATCGCTATCAAAGGGCACTGCCGAAAAGCCAGTGCCTCACCGAGACGAATGGCGCACCACCGCCGCTGGGAGAGACGCGATGTTCAGCAAGCAAGACCAGATCCAGGGTTACGACGATGCACTGCTGGCGGCGATGAATGCCGAGGAGCAACGTCAGGAAGATCACATCGAGCTGATCGCGTCAGAGAACTACACCAGCAAGCGCGTGATGGAAGCGCAAGGCAGCGGCCTGACCAACAAGTACGCCGAAGGCTATCCGGGCAAGCGCTACTACGGTGGCTGCGAGCACGTGGACAAGGTTGAAGCCCTGGCCATCGAACGCGCCAAGCAGCTGTTCGGCGCCGACTACGCCAACGTCCAGCCACACTCCGGTTCTTCGGCCAACAGCGCCGTGTACCTGGCCCTGCTGCAAGCCGGCGACACCATCCTCGGCATGAGCCTGGCCCATGGCGGTCACCTGACTCACGGCGCCAAAGTGTCGTCCTCGGGCAAGCTGTACAACGCCGTTCAGTACGGCATCGACACCAAGACCGGCCTGATCGACTACGACGAAGTCGAGCGCCTGGCCGTCGAGTGCAAGCCGAAGATGATCGTCGCTGGCTTCTCGGCCTACTCCAAGACCCTCGACTTCCCGCGCTTCCGTCAGATCGCTGACAAAGTCGGTGCGCTGCTGTTCGTCGACATGGCCCACGTCGCCGGTCTGGTCGCTGCCGGCCTGTACCCGAACCCGCTGCCTTACGCCGACGTGGTCACCACCACCACCCACAAGACCCTGCGCGGTCCACGTGGCGGCCTGATCCTGGCCAAGTCCAACGAAGAAATCGAGAAGAAGCTCAACGCTGCAGTATTCCCCGGTGCCCAGGGCGGCCCGCTGATGCACGTGATCGCCGGTAAGGCGGTGTGCTTCAAGGAAGCGCTGGAGCCAGGCTTCAAGACCTACCAGCAACAAGTGATCGACAACGCCCAGGCCATGGCCGGCGTGTTTATCAAACGCGGCTACGATGTAGTGTCCGGCGGGACCGATAACCATCTGTTCCTGGTCAGCCTGATCCGTCAGGGCCTCACCGGCAAAGAGGCGGATGCAGCACTCGGTCGCGCCCACATCACCGTGAACAAGAACGCTGTCCCGAACGATCCACAGTCGCCGTTCGTGACTTCCGGCCTGCGCATCGGCACCCCGGCGGTGACCACTCGCGGCTTCAAGGTGACCCAGTGCGTTGAACTGGCCGGCTGGATCTGCGACATCCTCGACAACCTCGGCGATGCCGATGTCGAGGCCAATGTTGCGCAGCAAGTATCGGCACTGTGCGCGGACTTCCCGGTTTATCGCTGAGCGCGGTTTTGGAGTAAATGACTATGCAACGCTACTCAGGCTTCGGCCTCTTCAAACACTCCCTCAGCCACCATGAAAACTGGCAGCGCATGTGGCGCACGCCGACCCCGAAAAAGGTCTACGACGTGGTCATCGTCGGCGGTGGCGGGCATGGTCTGGCGACCGCCTACTACCTGGCCAAGGAACACGGCATCACCAACGTGGCCGTGGTCGAAAAAGGCTGGCTGGGCGGCGGTAACACCGCGCGCAACACCACCATCGTTCGCTCCAACTACCTGTGGGACGAGTCGGCGCACCTGTACGAACACGCGATGAAACTGTGGGAAGGCCTGTCCCAGGACCTGAACTACAACGTGATGTTCTCCCAGCGCGGCGTCTACAACCTGTGCCACACCCTGCAGGACATTCGCGATTCCGAGCGTCGGGTCAGCGCCAACCGCCTCAACGGCGTCGACGGCGAACTGCTCGATGCCAAGCAAGTGGCCGACGAGATTCCGTACCTCGACTGCTCGAAGAACACTCGCTACCCGGTGATGGGCGCAACCGTCCAGCGTCGCGGCGGCGTGGCCCGTCACGATGCCGTAGCCTGGGGCTTTGCCCGTGCCGCGGACGCATTGGGCGTGGACCTGATCCAGCAGACCGAAGTGATCGGTTTCCGCAAGGAAAACGGCGTGTGCATCGGTGTTGAAACCAACAAGGGCTTCATCGGCGCCAAGCGCGTCGGCGTAGTGACCGCCGGTAACTCCGGGCACATGGCCAAACTCGCCGGTTTCCGCCTGCCGATCGAATCCCACCCGCTGCAAGCGCTGGTGTCCGAGCCGATCAAGCCGATTATCGACAGCGTGATCATGTCCAACGCCGTGCACGGTTACATCAGCCAGTCCGACAAGGGCGACCTGGTGATCGGCGCCGGTATCGACGGCTACAACGGCTACGGCCAGCGTGGTTCGTACCCGGTGATCGAACACACCGTCCAGGCCATCGTCGAGATGTTCCCGGTCTTGTCCCGCGTACGCATGAACCGTCAGTGGGGCGGCATCGTCGACACCACCCCGGACGCATGCCCGATCATTTCGAAAACCCCGGTACCGAACATGTTCTTCAACTGCGGTTGGGGCACCGGTGGCTTCAAGGCTACACCTGGCTCGGGCAACGTTTTTGCCGCGAGCCTGGCCAAGGGTGAAATGCACCCATTGGCCGCACCTTTCTCCATCGACCGTTTCCACAACGGTGCGTTGATCGACGAACACGGCGCTGCTGCGGTTGCCCACTAACAGGAGAAATCCCCATGTTGCATATCTTCTGTCCTCACTGCGGCGAGCTGCGCTCCGAAGAGGAATTCCACGCATCCGGCCAGGCGCACATCCCGCGTCCACTGGACCCCAACAGCTGCACCGACGAGGAGTGGGGCGACTACATGTTCTTCCGCGACAACCCTCGCGGTCTGCATCACGAGCTCTGGGATCACGTCGCCGGTTGCCGTCAGTACTTCAACGCCACCCGTGACACCGTGACCTACGAGATTCTCGAAACCTACAAGATCGGCACCAAGCCACAATTCACCGACAAGACCGATAGCCCGAAAGCGGCCACCACGGCTCTGGGAGAGAAGGTATGAGCCAGATCAATCGCCTGTCCAACGGCGGACGGATCGACCGCAACAAAGTCCTGACGTTCACCTTCAACGGCCAGAGCTATAAAGGCTTCGAGGGCGATTCCCTGGCCGCCGCATTGCTGGCCAACGGCGTCGACATCATCGGTCGCAGTTTCAAGTATTCCCGTCCGCGCGGCATCTATGCCGCCGGTGCCGAAGAGCCAAACGCGGTGCTGCAGATTGGCGCAACCGAAGCCACGCAGATCCCCAACGTACGCGCCACGCAACAAGCGCTGTACCAGGGCCTGGTCGCTACCAGCACCAACGGCTGGCCAAACGTAAACAACGACATGATGGGGATTCTCGGCAAGGTCGGCGGCAAGCTGATGCCACCGGGTTTCTACTACAAAACCTTCATGTACCCGCAATCGTTCTGGATGACTTACGAGAAGTACATTCGTAAGGCTGCCGGCCTGGGTCGCTCGCCAACCGAGAATGATCCAGACACCTACGACTACATGAACCAGCACTGCGATGTGCTGATCGTCGGCGCCGGCCCTGCAGGCCTGGCCGCTGCACTGGCGGCTGCGCGTAGCGGTGCGCGTGTAATCCTGGCCGATGAGCAGGAAGAGTTCGGCGGTAGCCTGCTCGACTCCCGCGAAAGCCTCGATGGCAAGCCTGCAACCGAGTGGGTCGCCAGCGTCATCGCCGAGCTGAAGGACACCCCGGACGTGCTGCTGTTGCCGCGCGCCACGGTCAACGGTTACCACGACCACAACTTCCTGACCATTCATGAGCGCCTCACCGATCACCTCGGTGACCGCGCGCCGATTGGCCAGGTGCGTCAGCGCATCCACCGGGTTCGCGCCAAGCGTGTAGTGTTGGCGACCGGCGCTCACGAGCGTCCACTGGTTTACGGCAACAACGACGTGCCGGGCAACATGCTGGCTGGCGCTGTCTCGACTTACGTGCGCCGCTACGGCGTGGCACCGGGCAAGAAGCTGGTGCTGTCGACCAACAACGATCACGCTTACCGCGTAGCGCTGGATTGGCTCGATGCCGGTTTGCAAGTCGTGGCCATCGCCGACGCCCGCAGCAACCCGCGTGGAGCGTTGGTGGAAGAGGCGCGTGCAAAAGGCATCCGCATCCTCACCGGTAGCGCTGTGATCGAAGCCCGTGGCAGCAAGCGCGTCACCGCTGCCCGCGTGGCCGCGATCGATGTGAAAGGACACAAGGTCACGAGCCCTGGCGAATGGCTCGATTGCGACCTGGTCGCCAGTTCCGGCGGCTATAGCCCGGTGGTTCACCTGGCTTCGCACCTGGGCGGCAAGCCGATCTGGCGTGAAGACATCCTCGGTTTCGTACCGGGCGAAGCTCCGCAGAAACGCGTATGCGTCGGTGGCATCAACGGCGTCTACGGCCTCGGCGATTCCCTGGCCGACGGTTTTGAAGGTGGTGTTCGCGCCGCCAGCGAAGCCGGCTTCGGTCCGGTCGAAGCCAAGTTGCCCAAAGCCTTGGTCCGCCTGGAAGAGCCTACACTGGCATTGTTTCAAGTGCCTTACGAGAAAGTCACCGCACGTGCGCCGAAGCAATTCGTCGACCTGCAAAACGACGTCACCGCGGCCGGTATCGAACTGGCGACCCGCGAAGGCTTCGAGTCGGTCGAGCACGTCAAGCGCTATACCGCGCTGGGCTTCGGCACCGATCAGGGCAAGCTCGGCAACGTCAACGGCCTGGCCATCGCCGCTCGTTCGCTGAACGTGACCATCCCACAGATGGGCACCACCATGTTCCGTCCGAACTACACGCCGGTGACCTTCGGCGCCGTGGCCGGTCGTCACTGTGGGCACATCTTCGAACCGGTGCGTTTCACCGCACTGCATCACTGGCACCTGAAAAACGGCGCCGAGTTCGAAGACGTTGGCCAGTGGAAGCGTCCGTGGTACTTCCCGAAATCCGGTGAAGACATGCACGCGGCAGTCAAGCGCGAATGCAAAGCCGTACGCGACAGCGTCGGCCTGCTGGACGCTTCGACCCTGGGCAAGATCGACATTCAAGGCCCGGATGCACGTGAGTTCCTCAACCGCATCTACACCAACGCCTGGACCAAGCTCGACGTGGGCAAGGCCCGTTATGGCCTGATGTGCAAAGAAGACGGCATGGTCTTCGACGACGGCGTAACCGCCTGCCTCGCCGACAACCACTTCGTGATGACCACCACCACCGGCGGCGCTGCACGCGTGCTGCAATGGCTGGAAATCTACTCCCAGACTGAATGGCCAGAGCTGAAGGTGTACTTCACTTCCGTGACCGATCACTGGGCAACCATGACCTTGTCCGGGCCGAACAGCCGCAAGCTGCTCAGCGAAGTCACCGACGCCGACCTGAGCAACGAAGCCTTCCCGTTCATGACCTGGAAAGAGGCCTTGGTCGGTGGTGTGCCGGCGCGGATCTTCCGGATTTCGTTTACCGGTGAGCTGTCGTACGAAGTCAACGTGCAAGCCGACTACGCCATGGGCGTACTGGAAAAAATCGTCGACGCTGGCAAGAAGTACAACCTGACGCCGTACGGCACCGAAACCATGCACGTGCTGCGGGCCGAGAAGGGCTTCATCATCGTCGGTCAGGACACTGACAGCTCGATGACCCCGGACGACCTGAACATGGGCTGGTGTGTCGGTCGCACCAAACCGTTCTCGTGGATCGGCTGGCGTGGCATGAACCGCGAAGACTGTGTGCGTGATCAGCGTAAGCAGCTGGTCGGCCTGAAGCCGATCGACCCGAACAAATGGCTGCCGGAAGGCGCGCAACTGGTGTTCAACACCAAGCAAGCGATCCCGATGACCATGGTGGGTCACGTGACTTCCAGTTACCTGCACAACTCCCTGGGCTATTCGTTTGCCATGGGCGTGGTCAAGGGCGGCCTCAACCGTATGGGCGAGCGTGTGTTCGCGCCACTGGCGGACGGCAGCGTGATCGAGGCGGAAATCGTTTCTTCGGTGTTCTTCGATCCGAAAGGCGAACGCCAGAACGTGTGATTGCCCAGGCCCTGTGGTGAGCCTGACGACGCCTTCGCGAGCAGGCTCGCTCCCACAGGATATCGCGTAACCCCTGTGGGAGCGAGCCTGCTCGCGAAGACGGCAGAACAGCCTCCACAAGGCCAACAGAATTCAGGAAAGGTGCTTTATGACCGCAGCCAATGTTTACCAACAACGCCCAACCACCGGGGCCAAGGCCGAGTCGTCGCTGCATCACGCCGACCTCGCCAGCCTGGTGGGCAAGGGCCGCAAGAGCGCCGGTGTGACCGTGCGCGAGAAAAAACTCCTCGGCCACCTGACCATCCGTGGCGATGGCCACGATGCCGCGTTTGCCGCGGGCGTACACAAAGCCCTCGGCATCGAATTGCCGGGCGCGCTTACCGTCATCGTCAAAGGCGAAACCAGCCTGCAATGGATGGGGCCGGATGAATGGTTGCTGATCGTGCCGACCGGTGAAGAATTCGCCGCCGAGCAAAAACTGCGCAAAGCGCTGGGCGATCTGCACATCCAGATCGTCAACGTCAGCGGTGGCCAGCAGATCCTCGAACTGAGCGGCCCGAACGTGCGCCAGGTGCTGATGAAATCCACCAGCTACGACGTGCATCCGAACAACTTCCCGGTGGGCAAGGCGGTTGGCACGGTGTTCGCCAAGTCGCAACTGGTGATCCGTCACACCGGCGAAGACACCTGGGAATTGCTGATCCGCCGCAGCTTCTCGGATTACTGGTGGTTGTGGTTGCAGGATGCTTCTGCCGAGTTCGGCCTTAGCGTTCAGGCATAAAGATGATCGTTCCCACCCGTGGCGAGGGGATTTTGTGGCGAGGGGATTTATCCCCGTCCGGCTGCGCAGCAGTCGTAAACCATTGAATGCGGTGTACCTGATACACCATGGTTGCAAACATTGGGGCCGCTTCGCGGCCCAACGGGGATAAATCCCCTCGCCACACAGTTCTCTTCGATCACGATGTTGTAACAGGAGTCACCGCACTATGAGCCGCGCCCCAGACACATGGATTCTGACCGCCGACTGCCCCAGCGTGCTCGGCACCGTGGACGCGGTGACGCGCTTTCTGTTTGAGCAGGGCTGCTACGTCACCGAACACCACTCTTTCGATGACCGGCTCTCGGGCCGTTTCTTCATTCGCGTGGAGTTCCGCCAACCGGATGGCTTCGACGAGCAGTCGTTTCGCGCAGGCCTCGCCGAACGCGGTGAATCCTTCGGCATGATCTTCGAGCTGACCCCGCCGCATTACCGGCCAAAAGTGGTGATCATGGTGTCCAAGGCCGATCACTGCCTCAACGACTTGCTCTACCGTCAGCGCATCGGCCAGCTGTCGATGGACGTGGCTGCCGTGGTCTCCAACCACCCGGACCTCAAACCGCTGGCCGACTGGCACCAGATTCCGTACTACCACTTCCCGCTGGACCCGAACGACAAACCGTCACAGGAGCGTCAGGTGTTGCAGGTGATCGAAGAGTCCGGCGCCGAACTGGTGATCCTTGCCCGTTACATGCAGGTCCTGTCGCCAGAGCTGTGCCGCAAACTCGACGGCAGGGCGATCAATATCCACCACTCCCTGCTACCGGGTTTCAAGGGTGCCAAGCCTTACCACCAGGCCTACAACAAGGGCGTGAAACTGGTCGGCGCCACGGCGCATTACATCAACAACGATCTCGATGAAGGTCCGATCATCGCCCAGGGCGTCGAGGTGGTGGATCACAGCCATTACCCCGAAGATTTGATCGCCAGGGGGCGGGATATCGAGGGGCTGACATTGGCCAGGGCGGTTGGTTATCACATCGAGCGAAGGGTGTTTCTCAACGCGAACAGAACCGTCGTTCTTTAGATCGCCATCGCGAGCAGGCTCGCTCCCACAGGGATTTGTGTCTGCCCGCGGATCCTGGTCACACCCAAGATCAACTGTGGGAGCGAGCCTGCTCGCGATGAGGCCCTCAAATACAACGCAAAAAGACACAGGCAATAACCCGAGCAATCAACGCGCCGCCGCTCCATGGCGACGCGACCGCTACATAAAAACAACAGCGAGGTGAAAGCATGTCTGGCAATCGTGGTGTGGTGTATCTCGGCGCTGGCAAGGTCGAAGTACAGAAAATCGACTATCCGAAAATGCAGGACCCGCGCGGCAGGAAGATCGAGCACGCCGTCATCCTGCGCGTGGTTTCCACCAACATCTGTGGTTCCGACCAGCACATGGTGCGCGGCCGTACCACCGCTCAAACCGGTCTGGTCCTGGGTCACGAGATCACCGGTGAAGTTATCGAGAAGGGCCGCGACGTCGAAAACCTGCAAATCGGCGACCTGGTGTCCGTACCGTTCAACGTGGCGTGCGGGCGCTGCCGCTCCTGCAAGGAAATGCACACCGGCGTGTGCCTGAGCGTTAACCCGGCGCGGCCTGGCGGTGCCTACGGTTACGTCGACATGGGCGACTGGACCGGTGGCCAAGCGGAATACGCGCTAGTGCCGTACGCCGACTTCAACCTGCTGAAATTGCCTGATCGCGATCGCGCGATGGAAAAAATCCGCGACCTGACCTGCCTCTCCGACATCCTGCCGACCGGTTACCACGGCGCCGTGACTGCCGGCGTAGGCCCAGGCAGCACCGTATACATCGCCGGTGCCGGCCCGGTCGGTCTGGCGGCTGCCGCTTCCGCTCGCCTGCTGGGCGCGGCAGTGGTGATCGTCGGTGACGTCAACACCGTGCGCCTGGCACACGCCAAGGCCCAGGGTTTCGAAATCGCCGACCTGTCCCTCGACACCCCGCTGCACGAACAAATCGCCGCACTGCTAGGCGAACCGGAAGTGGATTGCGCCATCGACGCCGTAGGCTTCGAAGCCCGCGGCCACGGCCATGACGGCGTGAAACACGAAGCCCCGGCCACCGTGCTCAACTCGCTGATGGGCGTGGTGCGCGTAGCCGGCAAAATCGGTATCCCTGGCCTCTACGTCACCGAAGATCCAGGTGCTGTCGATGCCGCCGCAAAAATGGGCAGCCTGAGCATCCGCTTCGGTCTGGGCTGGGCCAAATCCCACAGCTTCCACACCGGCCAGACGCCAGTGATGAAGTACAACCGCCAATTGATGCAGGCGATCATGTGGGACCGTATCAACATTGCTGAAGTGGTGGGGGTGCAGGTGATTAGCCTGGATCAGGCGCCGGAAGGGTATGGCGAATTTGATGCGGGTGTGCCGAAGAAGTTTGTGATTGATCCGCATAAGTTGTTTAGTGCGGCGTAGGGCTTTTTGCTGGGGTGAGAGGGCGACGTAGAGTCGCCCTTTTACTGAGAGGATCTAATTAATTGAAGGACAAATGTTTAGTGGTCGGCTCCACTGTTTCGAGGGTGGCGGGAGAGGCTCCCTCTGGTCCCGCGTGGGCTCCGGGTTACTCTTAAATTTCGATTTAGCATACTCATGATGAAGGGTGGAGAGTAACCGCTGTCTGTTAATGTTCTTATTGTTATACCTCTTTCTATATCAAGCCGAGATGTTGCGTTAGAGCTTTGCCCCATTAGAGCGGAGGTGCCTTGATTGGCTTGATGTTGGTTTGCAATGGTCGCTGAATTCGCTGTTTGATTGACAATGGAGTTCTGCAGGTTTGGGGAAAGTGTCGACTGCACCGCCAAGACAGGCGTGCGCTGGATAGGAGCGACTTTTTGTATAGGTATCTCTTTTATTGCCAACTGAAAAGCATCTCCAGCTGAACGCTTTGTTGCTCGGGCTGTCATTTTAAGGGGTCGAAGAACAAGAATAGTTACTTGCTCACCATTACCGATTAAAAATTTCAAATTATTTCTCAGGGCTGCCCATAAAGCTTTTGCTTTGTGTCCAGTAGGATCTGATCTATTGCTAGGATCTCCGTAGCAATAGGCATAGCTATTCAACCCGCCCTCCCCAAACGGACTCCAACTATCCGGACTGTTAAATCGCATCAATACCGGATTAAACGCCCGATAACCATTCCCCAACAAATAACACCCCGAAACCGGATCCGGCGGTTCGCCGTTGAAGCCGAGCAGGCTGAGTAATCCTTTTGCCGCAGGGTGGTGACCATACGGCGTGTAGGCGAAGGAATGAGATCGGGACGGGTCGAGCACGTTTAACACCGAACGTTGTTGATCGGTAGCGAGCAAGGATGTCTCCGCAGTCGTGCTGCCCTGACGCTGTTTCTGTGCCAGCAATTGATCGTTGTGCTGCATGATCGAACGCTGCACCGTGCCTTGAATTTCGGAAGCCACGCGATCTTTCATGTAAAAACGCTGGGCGGCGGCTTGCGCCGAGGGAGTGCAATCGACCAGTCGATCCAAAGGGTCGTAGGCGTAGCGGCAGAGCAACGTTTCGCGATTGGACAACATGGCCGGTCTTCCTGTGCAGGTTCGTCGATTCAGGGATTACTGTGGCGCTACTGACCAAGGCTGCCTACTAGCAGATCTGATAGTTTTTTAACCCTCAGATCCGTATTTCGACGAGCGGGTTGAAAATGGGTGTCGGCCTGAGGAACATGCCCGCTCATACCCGGTCAAACCGGCAGCTTTGCCGTCCTTCAAGCAGACGGTTTTCATGGCACAAGAGGATGTCTGGATGAAGATTTCACGCGGTTTTGCACTGGCATCGCTCATGACCCTGGCAGCCAGCCCGGTCTTTGCCCAGTTCAGCCTGAGCGATGCGGCCAATGCCATTTCCGGGATGAAAGGCAACGCGGCAACTGAGGCTGCGCCGACTTCAGAGACAGCAGACCTGCTGGGCGCGCTGAGTCAATTGAACGTGACGCCACAGCAAGCCGTTGGCGGTGCCGGGGCGATGCTCGGGTTGGCGAAGAATCAGCTGAGTTCGACCGACTACTCGGAGCTGGCCAAAAGCGTGCCGGGGATCGACATTCTCTCGGGTGGGGGTGAACTGGGCGCGCTTGCCGGTTTGCTCGGTTCGAACGGCAAGGCCGCAGGCCTGGATAACGCCTTGGGCAACGTCAAGGACACCAATGACCTGAACAACGCCTTCAGCGCCCTAGGCATGGACACCGGCATGATCGGGTTGTTTACCCCGGTGATCCTGCAGTACCTCGGTCAGCAGGGCGTCGGCGGTTCGCTGCTGAGCAGTCTGGGCAGCATTTGGGGTACGGGCACGGGCACCGGCATCGGCACGGGTAGCTAATTCAGCGGCGCTCGGTGCGCAAGGCGTCGATACGCCGGTCCTTCTCGATCCAGAGCTGGTTGACCCAGTTCTGGACTTCCTCACGAAACAGCGGATCGTTTTCGTAATCACCCTGCCATAGCGCCGGGTCGAGTTCGCGGGTCTTGATGTCGATGATGACCCTCGGCACATTGCCGCTGATCAAGTCCCAGAACCCCGGAATTACCTGCTGCGGATACACCACAGTCACGTCCAGCACCGCATCCAGCTGTTCACCCATCGCCGCTAACACGAAGGCCACGCCGCCCGCCTTGGGCCTGAGCAGGTGGGTGAAGGGTGATTGTTGCTGGTTGCTTTTGGCGGGGGTGTAGCGAGTGCCTTCCAGATAGTTGACCACCGTCACGGGCTGGCGCTTGAACAGTTCGCAGGCTTGTTTGGTGATCTCCAGATCCTTGCCCGCCAACTCCGGATGCCTGGCAAGAAACGCCTTGCTGTAGCGCTTCATGAACGGGTAATCCAGCGCCCACCACGCCAGGCCCAGGAACGGCACCCAAATCAGTTCTTTCTTGAGGAAGAATTTGAAGAACGGCGTGCGGCGGTTCAGCGTCTGGATAAGCGCCGGGATATCGACCCAGGATTGATGGTTGCTGATCACCAGATACGAGGTGTCGGTGCGAAGATCGTCACCGCCACGAATGTCCCACTGAGTGGGAATGCACAGGCGGAAGATCAGCTTGTCGATCTCGGCCCAGGTCTCGGCGATCCACATCACCGCCCATGAGGCGTAATCGCGAAAGCGCCCGGGAAGAACCAGTTTGAGGAGGGCAAACACCATCAATGGTCCGAACAGGACCAGCGTGTTGAGCAACAGCAGCAATGTGACGAAACAGCCGGTGAGCAGGCGGCGCATAAAGAACTCTTGGAAGCGTTTGGGCGCGCCATGATAAGCAGCTTCGGGCGACAGGCCAAATCGCGGGTGACGAATGTTTCACCTCTGACGCGCTAACCTCCGGAGACTGATCGTTCCCACGCTCTGCGTGGGAATGCAGCCCGGGACGCTCTGCGTCCCAAATCAAGAGCCGAACACAGAGCGTCAGTTGAGGCAGTCCTTTGCAGAGAATGGGAACGATCTATTCAACAGCAGTCTAAAATTGCGTTGCCAACCCTCAAGGACTCCCAGTACGTGAAATCCCTTCTTGCACTGCTTTCACTCATTGCCCTGCCGGTCATGGCCGCCGAGCCGACCCTGTACGGTCGCTACGAATACATCGCATTGCCGGAAATTGGTGGCGAAGTGCTCAAGGCCAAAATGGACACCGGCGCTCTGACCGCGTCGCTGTCGGCCAAGGACATCGAAACCTTCACTCGCGACGGCGAAGACTGGGTGCGTTTCCGCCTGGCTACCAAGGATGCGAGCAATAAGGTTTACGAGCACAAGGTGGCGCGGATCAGCAAGATCAAGACCCGCTCCGAAGAGGATGAGGATGACAGCGAAGTGATTGCGCCCACCAAGCGCCCTGTGGTCGATCTGGAGTTGTGCCTGGGTAATGTAAAACGCACGGTCGAGGTCAACCTCACTGACCGCAGCAGCTTCAATTACCCATTGTTGATCGGCGCCAAGGCGTTGCGTGAGTTTGGCGCGGCGGTGAATCCGGCTCGGAGGTTTACGGCGGATAAGCCGGATTGTTGATAGCGGTGCTGAGTATTCCGAACAGAATTGTGCTTAGATCGGGTGAGTGAACTGTTCGGAAGTGAAAATTAGTTTGAGTGTATGTCATTTTACTGAGCGAACCGTATATTGATTGCCCTCTGAATTATTGCCAAATCTTGCAGAGGCTTTGATGTTGACGGCTGGTTTTTTAGAGTGTCAAGTATTGCTCCGCTATTGATGTGATCAAGATGTAATTGTTCAAGTGTCGCGAATTCTTTGTAGCTTTCAGTATCTACACTGTCATGGATTGATGGTGACGGTTTTGGAGGAAAGTGTTTACCTTCATGAGGAAGATTGGTGGGTTTTTTTGGTTGGTTTTTATACTTGGAGTTTAATTTAAGGTTTGATTCAGTTGGGGTTAGTCCATTGGGTTTGCGGTTTTGTTGGAGAGAAGGCTTAGGGGTGGTGATCAGGTCGATTTCTTGAGCTTTGACCTCTCTTGAACGGGGTACCACCGTGCTTGCTTTGTTTGCGTAATCAGTTTTGGGTGCTCTCATGAGTTTCAACTTTCTAAGTGTTATTTTCAAGAATTTAGGTGTGTGCCCTGACGGATCGATGCTATTCACTGGATCTCCCATGCAATATAGATACGCATTCAACCCGCCCTCCCCAAACGGACTCCAACTATCTGGACTGTTAAATCGCATCAACACCGGATTGAACTGCCGATACCCTTTCCCCAAATGATAATGCCCGGTTAGCGGGTCCGGCAGTTCGCCATTAAATCCGAGCAAGCTGAGCAAACCGTTTTCCCGTGGACGGTGGCCATAGGGTGTGTAGGCAATGGGATGGGGCTGATTCGCGTCAAGGGCGTTCAACACCGACTGCTGTTGATCGGTTGCCAGCAGTTTCGTTTTGCGTGATTGATTAGACATCGGCTGAACTCCGAGCAAGGTCCAAAAAGCTGTTCCTTCAGCATCGGTCCTTTTTCAGCCATTGCCCACTATCAGAACTGCTAGGTCCTACAGACCCCGCTGATTTGACTCAGTCCGATTGACGTCGATTCAGCCTTGAGTCACCGTTCGCCCACTCAACCACCAGGCTCGGACGCCATGCCTCATATCCTGATTGTCGAAGACGAAGCGGCGATTGCCGACACGCTGATTTTTGCCTTGCAAGGCGAGGGGTTCAGCACTACTTGGCTGACCCTTGGCGCGGCGGCGCTGGAGCATCAGCGTCTGACCCCGGCGGATCTGATCATCCTCGACATCGGCCTACCCGACATCAGCGGCTTCGAAACCTGCAAGCAGTTGCGGCGTTTCAGCGAAGTACCAGTGATGTTTCTCAGCGCCCGCGATGGCGAAATAGACCGTGTCGTCGGCCTGGAGATAGGTGCCGACGATTATGTGGTCAAGCCGTTCAGCCCCCGTGAAGTGGCGGCGCGGGTTCGGGCGATTCTCAAGCGCATGGCGCCAAAAAACCTGACCGAAATCGCACCAGCACTGTTTCGCATCGATAACGAACGCATACAGATCAGTTATCGCGGCCATCCGCTGACCCTCACCCGCCACGAATTCCGTTTGCTGCAATGCCTGCTGGAACAACCCGAGCGCGTGTTCAGCCGCGAGCAATTGCTCGATGCGTTGGGTGTGGCCGCCGATGCCGGCTACGAGCGCAGCATCGACAGCCACATCAAGAGCGTGCGCGCCAAGTTGCGATTGGTTAAGGCCGATGCAGAGCCGATTCAGACCCATCGCGGCCTCGGCTACAGCTACAGCCCGGGACACAGCTGATGCCGTTGGGGATACGGATTTTCCTGGTCTATGTGCTGTTCATCGGCTTGACCGGCTACTTCGTGCTCAACACGGTGATGGAAGAAATCCGCCCCGGTGTGCGCCAGTCCACCGAAGAAACCCTGGTCGACACCGCCAACCTGATGGCGGAAATCCTGCGCGATGACTTCAAGGCCGGCACCCTCAACCAGAGCCGCTGGCCGGAACTGCTCAAGGCTTACGGCGAGCGGCAACCGGCGGCGAACATCTGGGGTTTGCCGAAAAATCAGGTCAACCACCGCATCTACGTCACCGATGCCAACGGCATTGTGGGGCTGGATTCCAGTGGCGCAGCGGTCGGTCAGGATTATTCGCGCTGGAACGACGTTTACCTGACCCTGCGTGGCGAATACGGCGCTCGCTCGACCCGCAGTGACCCCACTGATGCGAGCTCTTCGGTGATGCACGTCGGCGCGCCGATTCGCGATAACGGCCGGATCATCGGCGTGGTCACCGTGGCTAAGCCCAACAGCTCGTTGCAGCCTTATGTGGATCGCACTGAACGGCGATTGCTGGCTTATGGCGCGGGGCTGATCGGCCTCGGCTTGCTGTTCGGTGCGCTGTTGTCCTGGTGGTTGAGTCGGTCGCTGCGGCGGTTGACCGCTTATGCCCAGGCAGTGAGCGAAGGCCGTCGAATCGAGGTGCCGCATTATCGCGGTGGCGAACTGGAGCAACTGGCGACGGCGGTGGAACAGATGCGCACGCAGCTCGAAGGCAAGGCCTATGTCGAGCGCTATGTGCATACGCTCACCCATGAACTGAAGAGCCCGCTGGCGGCAATTCGCGGCGCCGCGGAACTGCTGCAGGGCGAGATGCCGTTGGCCCAACGGCAGCGTTTTGTCGGCAACATCGACAGTGAAAGCGCGCGCATGCAACAGTTGATCGAGCGGCTGTTGAATCTGGCGCAGGTTGAACAGCGTCAGGGGCTGGAAGAGCAGGTCGCAGTGCCTTTGGCGGCATTGGTTCAAGAGCTGTTGATCGCTCAGGCCGGGCGAATCGAAGGCAGGCAGTTGCGCGTTGAACAGACCATCGCGGCGGACCTGACGTTGCTCGGTGAGCCGTTTCTATTGCGCCAGGCGCTGGGAAATCTGTTGGAGAATGCGCTGGATTTCACCCCTGTTCAGGGCGTGCTGCGATTCACCGCCGAACGAATTGGCGAGCAGATCGAGTTCAAGCTGTTCAATCAGGCCGAGGCAATTCCTGACTATGCGCTGGCGCGATTGAGCGAGCGTTTCTATTCACTGCCGCGGCCGGACAGCGGGCGCAAGAGCACCGGGCTGGGGCTTAATTTCGTTGAAGAAGTCGTCAGCTTGCACGGTGGGACGATTAGCATCGGTAATGTCGAAGGCGGGGTTGAAGTCAGGTTGCGCCTGGCTTAGAACCGAGTCGCGGCCATTCGCGAGCAAGCCCGCTCCCACATTAGCAATGCATTTCCCTGTGGGAGCGGGCTTGCTCGCGAAGAGGCCGGCCCAGTCTCCACATAATCTCCACATTCCCCCCATAAATCCCCCACACAGCCAATCCAGACTCTGCCCATCCAAAACAGGGAGAGTCCCATGAACCGAAGCCTGACCTTGAAACTCGGGGCGATTGCCCTGCTGATTCTGTTATTGCTGATCCCGCTGCTGATGATCAACGGCGTGATCGAGGACCGCCAGCAGCTGCGCGACGGCGTGCTTGAAGACATCGCCCGCAGCTCCAGTTACAGCCAGCAATTGAGCGGGCCGTTGATGGTGGTGCCCTATCGCAAAGTCGTGCGCACCTGGAAGACCCACGAAAAAACCAACGAGCACTATGAGGAAATCGGTGAAGAACGCGGTCGTTTGTACTTCCTGCCGGAGCGCTTCGAACTCGACGGCCAGGTCCAAACCGAACTGCGTTCCCGGGGCATTTACCAGGCCCGGCTGTTCCATGCCGACAACCGCATCAGCGGGCATTTTTCCCTGCCAGCACAACTGGGTATCAAGGAAGACTTCGCCGATTACCAATTCGACCAGCCATTTCTTGCGGTCGGCATCAGCGACATTCGCGGCATCGAGAATGCCTTGAAACTCGAACTGAACGACCAGAAGCTGGACTTCGTCCCAGGCAGTCAGGTCGGCTGGCTGGGCGAGGGCGTTCATGTGACGCTGCCGGCGCTGGACCCTAAGCAAAACACTGAATTGACCTTCGGTTTCGACCTGAAGTTACAAGGTACTGGCCAGCTGCAGATCCTGCCGGTAGGCAAGACCAGCAACGTCTCGCTGGCTGCCAACTGGCCGCATCCCAGCTTCATCGGCAACTACTTGCCGGCGCAGCGCGAAATCACCGATCAGGGCTTCACCGCCAATTGGCAAACCTCGTTTTTCTCCACCAACCTGCAAGAAACCCTGAACAGCTGCGTGTCCCGTGGCGGTTGTGAGGCGTTGTCCAGCCGCAGCTTCGGTGTGAGCTTCATCGATCCGGTGGACCAGTACCTGAAAAGCGATCGGGCGATCAAATATGCGCTGTTGTTCATCGTTTTGACCTTCGCCGGTTTCTTCCTTTTCGAAGTGCTGAAAAGCCTGGCGGTGCATCCGGTGCAGTACGCGTTGGTGGGTGTGGCATTGGCATTTTTCTATCTGCTGTTGTTGTCGCTGTCCGAACACATCGGCTTTGCCTTGGCTTATCTGCTGTCGGCCGGCGGCTGCGTGTTGTTGATCGGGTTCTATGTCTGCCATGTGCTGCGCAGTGTGCGCCACGGCTTGAGTTTTTCGGCGGGTTTGGCAGCGTTGTATGGGCTGCTTTATGGGTTGTTGAGCGCCGAGGATTACGCGCTGTTGATGGGATCGTTGTTGCTGTTTGGGGTGCTGGGTGTGTTTATGGTGCTGACGCGCAAGTTGGATTGGTATGGGGTTGGGCAGAAGGCTGGGAAGCCGTTGGAGTTTGATATTGGGGTAGTGAAATGAGTCGGTCGTTGGGGTTGAGGGAGGATCAGCGGGAGGGTCGGGTTTTGGCGGTACTGATTGCTGGGTTGTTTCCTGTTGCCAGGAAAATCAATAGGAGATAGAGAAACGAGGGGGCAGGTTTATTGATTTAAAATAAATCCGTCCCCTTATCCTTTGTGTTGATCGCCAGTTTATTTCCATCTCGCAGATCTCGCGTTTGAAATTTAAAAATCCAACCAATAAGGAAGTTTCGAAGAGGGTGTTGCCAATGCAGCGTACAATTTCCGCTTATTATCTTTTTGTATGTACTTATCTCTCAGGATCAGGTTCTTTTTTTGTAATATGTCATTCCGGGGGTTTTGTACAAGTGTTTCAAATGGCTCATAAGGAGTAAATTTTTCAGTCGATTCAGCCCATTCCTTAATTTTTGTTTTATTGATCCCGTGACTCGCTCTGTTGTTCGTAGTTCCATGTATCGAGACATACATTGGATTTTCACTGCGAAGAGAGGGAAAGGAATGAGAGCCAATACTGGAAAGATCGCTTAGACTTGGGGGAGGAGAGCGCGCTGGCACTGAAGGGATAGTAGCTGCGCTCGAATATGATTTGATGGATTCGTAGTTTGAGGAGAAACTTCCCCTGCTATTGGGTAAGCCGATACTATCGTATGCGGATCCTGTTCTGGATGTTGTTGAAAGAGGTGTTCGTGTTAATTCATTGGATGTCTTACTTGCGTATTTGAATGTTGGTCGCAGAATTTTAAGTTTCAGGAAATATTGAAATGCCTGTCCGTTTGGATCGTACCGATTTCTTGGATCCCCTCCACAATACGCATAGGCATTTAACCAACCCGCTCCGAACGGACTCCATCTATCCGGACTTAGAAACCGCATCAGTATTGGGCTATACACTCGATAACCATTACCCAGCGAATAACAGCCTGTTATTGATTCCCGAAATGCGCCATTGAATCGAAGCTGACTTTGTGGGTCTCCGTCCATTGGGCTATCACCGAAGGCAGTGTAGGCAATGGTATTATTTTTGGTCGTGTCGATTGCATTCAACACCGAGCCCGAATGATCGGTTGCTAACAAAATCGTCGTGCGAGAGTAAGTAGGCATTGGCTGATCTCCGAATCTGGCCCAAGAGGGAGCGGTATCAGTGTCGGAGATTCTTCAACTTCTGCCTACTATCAGAACTGCTAGTCGTCCACCCTTGCAGGCTTTAAACCTTCGGCATTGTCGCCAACATCGAAGGCCGCTGACTCACCTCGAAATACCACGCCGCCAACTGCGGATTCGCCGTGCGCCAGTCCAGATCAGGATGGCGTAAATCCAGATACCCCAACGCACAGGCCACGCTGATCGCTGCGACATCGAAATGGCTGGTCAGCTCGGCCATCGCGTCTTTTTCCAGCAGCGCCAGGGCGCGGCGGATTTTGTCGCGCTGGCCGTCGAGCCATTGGTCCCAGTGTTTTTCCGGAGCGCGCAGGGCGACTTCGTAGCGTACCAGTACCGCCGCGTCCATGATGCCGTCGGCCAGGGAGGCCAGGGTCAGGCGCCGCCAGCGGGCCGAGCCTTCGCGGGGGATCAGCGGGTTGCCGACGTGCTGGTGATCGAGGTAGTCGAGAATCACCCGGCTGTCGTGAATGATGGTGCCGTCGGCCAGGCGCAGGGCGGGGATCTTGCTCAGGGGGTTGTCGTTGATCAGCGTCTGGTCCGGGTCGACCGGCGTCAGCACGCAGTTCTGCAGGGCCACGCGGTTCTGTTGCCCGGTTTCGTGCAACAGCACCATGACTTTGCGCACGAAGGGGGAGAGGGGGTTGTGGTACAGGGTCATGCTCGGGGCGGACATGGCGACGTCTCGGTCAGAGGGGGTGTCGGGCAGCATAGCGCGTTGATGCGAGAGCTCAAGATGACAAGCACAGACGAACTTGTGGGAGCGAGCTTGCTCGCGAAGGGGCAGTGTCAGTCGACATCAATGCTGTCTGACACACCGCTATCGCGAGCAGGCTCGCTCCCACAGGGGGGCTCGTTCAGCCAGCCGGTTGCAATGCAGCCTGTGGGCCCGGAGCAGCCTGCTGAGGCTTGAGTTCGCGGGCAACTGTCCAGACGATGAACGCGGCGACGTTGTCGAAGATCGCCAGGGTCACGAACAGTGGGCTGTAGCCGATCTTGGTCACCATCACGCCAAACACCAGGGTGAAGGCGGCCGCGCCGAGGTAGCCGAACATGCCGCCCATGCCGGTGGCCGTGGCCACTACGTTTTTTCCGAACGAGTCAGAGGTGATTGCGTACAGCGCACCGGACAAGGTCTGGTAAGCGAAACCGCCGATGCACAGCAACGCAATCGCCGTGTACGGGCTGGCAACCAGGTCGATGCATGGAACTTGTAGGAGCTGCCGGAGGCTGCGATCTTTTGATCTTGAAAAACCAAAGTCAAAAGATCGCAGCCTGCGGCAGCTCCTACAGGGGTGTGTCGCTTTATCGGCGTTGCAGGAAGCCGCGCAACGCAAGTGCAGCAGGAATGCCGAGGCCAAGCCAGCTCAAGGCATCCCACAGTCCATCGCCGAGCAACGCGGCAAACAAACCCGCCGCGCTGAACAAGGCGATAACGGTAGGGGTGGCGAACACCTTCCAGAAATTCGACTGCCGGGGCCTCATGCCACGCTCTCCGCTTTTTCCAGCACGGGTTTCGCAGCCTTGCGCCGCACCACCCACAGGTAAACGCCACTGCCGAGCACAATGATCGTCAGCACGTCCAGGGTCGCCCAGAGGATTTGCATCGGCATGCCGCCGTAGTCACCGAAATGCAACGGTTGCGACATGCCCATGGCGTCCATGTACCAGGGTCGCTCGGCCACGGCGGTGACTTGCAGGGTGCTGGCGTCGATCAGTACCGGCGTCAGCAAGTGCGAGGTCAGGTGCGTGCTGCCTTTCATGAACACCGCGTAATGGTGCTCGCTGGAGAACCGCGTGCCAGGGAAGGCGATGAAATCCGGCTGCATGCCAGGTGCGACTTCTTTGGCGATGTCGAGCAAACGCGTGGCCGGCGCCAGTTGCGTCAGCGGTGGTGCATCGCGATACGGCGCAACCATCGCGCTCAGGCTGTCGTTGCGCCACGCCGCGATCAGCAGGTCGGCGCAGGCACTGATCACGCCGGTCACGCCAACCACCAAGGCCCAGGTCAGGGTCACCACGCCGATCAGGTTGTGCAGGTCGAGCCAGCGCAGGCGGGTGGATTTGTCCTGGCGCACGGTGGCGAATTTCAAGCGACGCATGAACGGCAGGTACAACACGGTGCCGGAGACAATCGCGACGACGAACAGCAAACCCATGAACGCCAGCAACAACTTGCCCGGCAGCCCGGCGAACATGTCCACGTGCAGGCGCAGCATGACCATCATGAAGCCGCCATTGGCCGACGGCATCTCCAGCGCTTCGCCGGTACGGGCGTCGAGCATGAAGGTGTGGGACGAGTTCGGCTCGGTGCCGGCGGTGGCCGCCATAATCGCGATTGCGCCGTTGGGCTCGTCATCGTCGAAACCGAAGTACTGCATGACTTCGCCGGGACGATGTTTTTCAGCCGCCTGCACAAGCTGCTGCAAATTCAGCGGCGGGGTGTCGGCCGGCATTTGCTTCAACTCGGCGGCATCGCCCAGCAAGTGGTCGATCTCGTGGTGGAAGATCAACGGCAGGCCTGTCAGTGCCAGCATCAGCAGGAAGACCGTGCAGATCAGGCTGGTCCAGGTGTGGACGAAGGACCAGCGGCGGATTGTTTTACTTTTCATTTCGTAGCCTTCAGAAACACCAAAGCCGTCCTCGAAGGACGGCCTGGTCGTTGGGCATGTCAGGTCAAGTGGTTACCACTTGTAGGTGGCACTGGCGACGACACTGCGTTCATCGCCGTAGTAGCAATAGAAACTGTCGCAGGTGGAGAGGTAGTCCTTGTCGAACAGGTTGGTCGCGTTGACGGCCAACGACGCGCCCTTGAGGCTGTTGTCGAGGCGGCCGAGGTCATAGTGGACCGCTGCGTCGAACACGGTATAGGCATCTGCCTTGCCGAGTTCGGTGTTGGCCTGATCGCCATAAGTGTTGCCGGTATAGCGAACGCCACCGCCGATACCGAAACCGTCCAGCACGCCGTTGTGCCAGGTGTAATCAGCCCACATCGACGCTGTCTGGTTAGGCATCAGTTGCAGGCGATTGCCTTTGAACGTGCCATCTTGCACTTCGGATTTAGCCAAGGTGTACGCGGCGGTGAGCTTGAGGTTTTCCGTCACATCGGAGACGGCTTCCAGCTCCAGGCCCTTGACCTTCACTTCACCGGTCTGGTTGGTGACTGGAATGCCACCGACGTTGTTGGTGACCGAGACATTTTTCTGGGTCAGGTCATACACCGCGGCGGTCAGCAACGTGCTGCTGCCCGGTGGCTGGTACTTGATACCCAGTTCCCACTGCTTGCCTTCGGTCGGCTTGAACGATTCGGTGGTGGAGGTATCGGCGTTGCTCGCCGGCTGGAACGATTCGGCGTAGGACAGGTACGGCACGAAGCCGTTGTCGAATACGTAGCTGATCGCTGCGTTGCCACTGAAGTTTTTGTTGCGGTCAGTGTTGGTGGCATCGCCCTTGTTGAAGAACTTGGTGCTGGTATGAACCCAGTCCTCACGACCACCCAGCGTCAGGCGCCATTGATCGAGGGCCATCTGGTCCTGAACGTACAGGCCGGTCTGATAGGTCTTCTGGTTGTAATCGTAGAAGGCCTGCGAGCGTGGCGGACGCACGATTGGCTGACCATAGATCGGGTTATTGACGTTGGTGGTCAGGCCGTCGCCGAAGATCGAGGTGTAGTTGGTGTTGGTGCGCTGGTGATCGAGGCCGATCAGCAGCGTGTGGCTGATGTCGCCGGTGGAGAAGTCAGCCTGCAGGTTGTTGTCCACGGCGAACTGACTGATGTCCTCGTCGGTCGTGGTGCTGGTACGGCCGACGTTGCCGTCGGCATCGACCTGGGTGAACGGGTAGGCGCCGGGGGTGAGGGCCTGGAAGGACAGGTCCGACTTGGTGTAGCGAAGGTTCTGCCGGAACTGCCAGACATCGTTCAAGCGATGTTCAAAGGCATAGCCCAGTGCGTAGTAAGTACGGTCGTAGAACTCCCAGTCCGGATCGCCCAGGTTCTTGTGATGGGAGATATCGCCCTGGGGCGAGTCGATCTTGGTGCCCTGGATCGGGCGGAACTGGCTGGTGATGCCGGTATCGTCACGGGTGAATTGGGTGAGCAGGGTCAGCCGCGTGTCTTCGTCGATGTTCCAGGTCAGGCTCGGCGCGATGTTGTAGCGCTTGTCGTCGATATGGTCGATGGGCGTGCCGCCATCACGCACCACACCGCTGAGGCCGTACAGGAACTGGCCTTCATCGTCGATCTTGCCGGTGCTGGCGAAGTTGATCTGGCGGTGATTGTCGCTGCCGTATTGCACTTGGACTTCATTGCTCGACTCGGCGCTGGGACGACGGCTGACCATGTCCAGCAAGCCACCCGGCGGGGTCTGGCCATACACGGACGAAGCGGGGCCGCGCAGCACGGCGAGACGATCCAGGTTCCAGGTTTCCTGCTTGGGGTTGGCATAGACGCCCTTGGGCAACGGCAGGCCGTCCAGGAATTGAGTTGGCTCGAAACCGCGCACGCGCAACCAGTCGGCACGGGTGTCGCTACCGAAACTGGCGCCGGTGGTGCCCGGCAAGTAGCGCACGGCGGCATCGAGGGTGTGCACGTTGCGATCGTCCATCTGCTCGCGGGTTACCACCGAGATCGAGCGTGGTGCCTCAACCAGTGCGGTGTCGGTCTTGGTGCCGGCGGCGGTACGCTTGGCGAGGTAACCGTTGGTCGGGCCCCACGCGCTTTCAGAGTTTTCCACGCCGATCACGCTGGTGGCTGGCAAGGCCATGACACCCTCGGGCACGGCCACCAGGGTGTAGGTGCCGCCGCTCTGTTCCAGTTGCAGACCGGTGCCACGCAGGGCTTCGCGCAGGGCGTCGGCAGCGTCGAACTGGCCTTTGACCGGGGCCGAAGTCTTGCCTGCGGCCAGCGACGGGTTCAACGACAGCGCCAGACCGGCCTGGCTGGCAATCTGGTTCAGGGTGCTGGCCAGTGGCGCAGCCGGCAGGTTGTAAGTGCGAACGCTGGACGCCTGTTCAGCGGCGATCAGTTGGCTGCTGGCCAAAGGGGTGCAAAAAGCAAGGGCTACGGCCAGCAAACTGGGGCGCAACAAGTTACCTGGCGAACGGGACATACAGCGGCTCCTGAAAGGGAATACTTCTCAATTGCCTAGGTGCCGAACGAAAATCAAAAAGTGATAGGGCTGGATGAAAATAATTTCGATTCATCAATTGTGCTAAGGCTGATGGCCTCTTCGCGGGCAAGCCTCGCTCCTACAAGTTTGGTGTCGCTCACAAAATTAACGAACGACGTGAAACCTGTAGGAGCGAGCGGGCGGCGATCCGACTTGCCCGCGAAGGCGGCTTCACTGACCCACCTCCTCTCAGGGCTTGACCTCGGTCTTCGCCGCGACCGTTACCCACCACTGCGTGTGCTGTTCGATCTGCACCGGCAGGGTCGGAAGTAGGGCGCTCAGGGCCAGGTTGGTGTCTTTGAGCGGGAAGCTGCCGGTAATCCGCAGGTTGGCCACTTCCGGTGCAACGCCTAGATGCCCGTGGCGATAGCGACCGAGTTCGTTTACCAGATCTTCCAACCGCGCGTTGTCCACCACCAGCATGCCGCGAGTCCAGGCATCGGCGCCGAGGTTGAGCGCGGCAATCGGGCCCAGGCTGTCGCTGCGGATCAGCATTTGCTGGCCTTCGCGCAGAATCAGCTCTTCAGGACTCGATTGCGGATGGGCGGCCACCGCGGACTGCAATACGCTGAGACGCGTGCCTTGCTCTTCACGCTTGACCAGGAACCGTGTGCCCAAGGCGCGCATGCTGCCTTCGCGGGTTTCAACGATAAACGGCCGGGCATCGCCGTGACCGGTTTCGATAAGGATTTCGCCTTCCTGAAGGATGACCAACCGCTGCTTCTCATCGAAGCGCACGTCCACGGCACTGTGGGTGTTGAGGTTGATCAGGGTGCCGTCGTCCAGGCGAATCGTGCGTTGCTCGCCGGTGGCGGTGCGCTGGTCGGCCAGCCAATAGTCGATCGGCAGGTAACGCTCACCGGCAAACACCGCCAGGCCAATCACTGCGACGACACTGGCCAGGCCGCTGCCGAGTTTGCGCACCCGGCGGCGAATGCCTTCGCGCGATTGCAGCAGGGCGGTGCGTGCCGGGCCGCTGGCGACGCTGAAACGCTGGTCGAGCATGCCCAATTGACGCCAGGCGCGGGCATGTTCTTCGTGGGCGGCGTGCCATTTGGCGAACTCTTCGCGTTCCACCGGGTTGCCGGAGTCCAGCGACAGTTGCCAAGCGATGGCGGCGTCGAGCACTTGTGCCGACACCGGCTTGGAACTGAGCGGGCTCATGTTGGCTCGCCGTACAAGGCGATGTAGCACTGACGGATGCCCTGGGCCAGGTACTGGCGCACCCGCGGCACCGATACACCGAGGCGCTCGGCGATTTGGGCGTGGCCGAGGCCATCAAGACGGTTGTAAAGAAACGCCGCACGGGCCTTGCTCGACAACTTGCCCAGCAGGCGATCAATGTTTTTCAGGTCTTCGAGGATCATTTGCTGTTCTTCCACCGACGGTTGTTCGGCTTCTGGAATCAGCATCAGTTCGGTGAGGTAGGCCTGTTCCAGCGCGGCGCGGCGGAAGTAGTCGAACAGCAAGCCCTTGGCAATCGCCACCAGAAACGCCCGCGGCTCGCGCGGTTCTTTCAGCTCCTCACGCCCGAGCAAGCGCACGAAGGTGTCCTGGCTCAGGTCCTCGGCTCGTTGCGGGCAGGCGACATTGCGACGCAGCCAGGCCAATAGCCAGCCGCGATGGTCGCGATATAGCGCACCGACGAGCTCACTTTGAGGGCTTGGGACTGACGACACGCAGCATCACCGATTGGGAAGTGTTAACTAACGAGAATTGTTCGCGATTGTGTCAGAGGCGGGGGAGGTAAAGCAATTGGCGTTGGTCGGGTGGGGTGAGTTCAGTTGGACCGCGTTATCGTTCTTCGCCTGTAGGAGCCAGCGGTGCGGCGATCCGACTTGCCGGCGAACCGGACGCCGCGGTATATCTGTTGAACCGCGTTATCGTTCTTCGCGGGCAAGTCGGATCGCCGCCCGCTCGCTCCTACAAAGCGAAGGCGTCAGAACAGACGCCGAAGATTAAAAGGACGGAGTATTTTGCCGCCGCTTCCACTGACTCAACCGCTGTTGCAGGTTCAACGGGCTATGAATCTGCTGCTGCCGCGCGCGGCTGAACAGGATCAGCGCCAGTTCGGCGGTAGCCAGGGCGTCGGCACTGGCGTTATGACGCTCGAAGACTTCCAGCTTGAACCAGTCGATCCATTCGTCCAGGCCGGCCTCGCGGATGTTGGCCTGCGGACACAGCAGCGGGGCGATGTCCGCCACATCCAGAAAAACATGCTGCAATTTGTAGCCCAGATGATCTTTCAATGCGCGTCCAAGCATGTGCTGGTCGAACGGCGCATGAAAGGCCAGTACCGGGCTGTCGCCGACAAACTCCATGAATTCGAGCAACGCCTGAGCGGGGTCGCTGCCGGCAGCAATCGCACTGGGACCCAGGCCGTGAATCAGCACACTGGGGCCGAGTTTGAGTTCGTCGCATTGCAAAGTGCGCTCGAACTGCCGACTGAAATCGATCGCGCCATCCTCGATCACCACGGCGCCGATGGACAGCACCCGGTCCTTGTTCATATTCAGCCCGGTGGTTTCCAGGTCGAGCACTACCCAGCGCTGCTCGCGCAGGCTGCATTCACTCAATCCGGGAGCCAAAGGCAGGCGTTGAAGGCGTTGTTGCAGGTCTGCGGACAAGCTCGGGCCGGCCGGGCGCAACCATGAAAACAGGCTCATAGCTGATAGCTCATAGTTGATACCGCAGGGTCAGACTGCTTTGCAAGCGTTGGGCCTGGCGCAGTGATTCACGCAGGATGCGTCGATCCAGATGATTGAGGCTGTCGGGGTCGACCCGGTTGGAGTAGGGCAGATTCTCCCGGGTCTGTAGCTGATGTTGCTGCATGCGGGTTTGCTGGATGAAGTGATAGGCCTCTTCGTACGCCGCGCCGTCCAGTGGCTCGATGACCTCTTTGGCAACCAGCTGGCGAAAGCGCTCCAGGGTATTGTTCGATTCGATGCCGTGGGCGAGGGCGAGCAATCGCGCCCCGTCGACGAAGGGGGTCAGGCCCTGGATCTTTAGGTCCAGCGTGGCTTTTTCGCCATTTTTGCGCGCCAACACGAACTCGCGGAAACGTCCTACGGGAGGACGATTGCGCAGCGCGTTTTCAGCCATCATTCGCTGGAACAGGCGGTTGTCGGCCACCTGGTCGAGAATCGCGCGGCGTAATTGTTCGCAGCCTTGCTCGCTGCCCCAGACCACGCGCAAATCGAAATAGATGCTCGAACCCAGCAGGTTCTCCGGCGTGGCTTCGCGAATGAACGCGGAAAAGCGTCGCGCCCATTCGACCCGCGACAGGCACAGCTCGGGATTGCCGGCCATGATGTTGCCTTTGCACAGGGTGAAACCGCACAGTGCCAGGCTGTGGTTGATCTGATGGGCGATGGGCAGCAATTTTCCGCGAATCTCGGCGGCGTGGGCCGCGTCCCGTGCTTCGAACAGAATGCCGTTGTCCTGGTCGGTGTGCAGCGTTTGTTCACGGCGCCCTTCGCTGCCGAAACACAGCCAGCTGAACGGGATGCCGGGATCGCCTTTCTCGGCCAGGGTCAGCTCGATCACCCGGCACACGGTGTGGTCGTTGAGCAGGGTGATGATGTGGGTGATCTGGGTCGAAGACGCACCGTGGGCCAGCATGCGCTCCACCAGTTGACCAATCTCGCCACGCAGCAACACCAGGTTTTCCACACGTTGGGCGCTGCGGATGGTGCGCGCCAGGTGCACCAGGTCGACCCGTTGCAGGGAAAACAGATCGCGTTCCGAGACCACGCCGCACAGGCGCTGATCCTTGACCAGACAGACGTGGGCGATATGCCGCTCGGTCATCGCAATCGCGGCATCGAAGGCGCTGTGGTCCGGAGACAGGTAAAACGGCGACCGGGTCATGTGCCGCTCGATCGCCTCGTTGAAATCGCCGGTGCCGTTCGCCACCACATGGCGCAAATCGCGAAGGGTGAAAATTCCCAGCGGCGCTTTATGTTCGTTGACTATCACAATGCTGCCGACCTGCTGCTCGTGCATCTGGGTCACGGCTTCACGCAGGGGCGTGGTTGGGCTACACGTCACCGGATGGCGCATGGCCAATTCACCCAGACGGGTATTGAGCGAGTATTGGGTGCCGAGGGTTTCCACGGCTTTTTGCTGGACCTGCTGATTGACCTGATCCAACAGGCTGCTCACGCCCCGTAAGGCAAAGTCGCGGAAGGTGCCGGAAATGGCGAACAACTTGATGAATGCAAGTTTGTTCAGCTGTAGGCAAAAGGTATCTTCGGCAGCCAGGTGTTCAGTGCGTGTCGCCCGCTCCCCCAGCAGCGCGGCGAGGGGGAAGCACTCGCCCGTGGTGATTTCGAAGGTGGTTTCGGTCCCGCCCTTGGCCGAGTGCGGACGTTCGCCGACAACCCGACCCTGTTTAACGATGTAAAAGTGCTCAACCGGGCCGTCCACGGGCTTGATGATGCTCTCGCCGGGGGCGTAGAAGCGCAGTTGGCATTGTTCGACCAGGTACGCCAGGTGGGCGTGTTCCATCTGGTTGAAGGGCGGGAAGCGCTGAAGGAATTGCAAAGTGCCCTGGATGTTCTGCAACACCGCGGTTTTCCCTGCCTGTGTGAAGGCGTCCGCTTTACTCATAACCATTACCGCAGTCTTTTTTGAATTGTTGTTGTCGGATGACTCACCTATGGTCGACCCCTACGGGCGGGGTGCCCATTGGACGTAAGTCTAGGTAGGCTGGAAACGTGATGCAGTGTCGGAAAAACCCTACCTAAATGTGAGAAAAACCTCACGTTGCCCCTATTGGAAAATTATCCGACGGAGTGCACATTGATGGTGTGCTTAGCGATGTCTCACCACTGTGCTAGGGAATTGAATTGAACATGTAGAGAATGCCATGTCCGACCACGATATTTTGAGTGACGCCGAGCGCCAGGCGCTCAGTGACGTCATGCTGGAACCCGACCTGCCTGCGCAGCGGGTGCTGATCGTCGACGACGACAAGGACGCCCGGGAGCTGCTGTCGGAGATTCTGGCACTGGACGGTATTCGTTGCATGACGGCAGCCAGTGGAGAAAGCGCACTCAAAATTTTGGTGGCAGAGGCGGAGATCAAGAAGCCTTCTATCGGCCTGCTGATTACTGATTTGCGCATGGGCAACGTAGATGGTCTGGATCTGGTCCGTCAGATTCGTGAAACCGTACGAGCAGCGCTCCCGATCATCATCGTTTCCGGCGATGCCGACGTGAAAGATGCCATTGCCGCGATGCATTTGAGCGTGGTCGACTTTTTGCTCAAGCCTATTGATACCGACAAGCTGTTAGCGCTGGTCAAACATGAGTTGGGAATTGAGTAACCAAAGATTTGTAAATGATAGTTGCCTGTAAACCCGGGAACAGCGTATTTGAGTTGAGTTTGCTTCTGTTGGGTGTAATTAAGTTTGTCTGCCTGGGTTGAGAAATATCCCTTCATAAATGTCTGGCGGTTGCTGATGCAGTTTCAGATATCTTCCTGAGTATTGAAATGCGGATGGCTGTTTGTAGTCGTCGTTTGTTTCAAAAAAAATAATAATTAATTATTCCACGCTGACATTTACGCCCGGAGAAACGAGCTTCCTGAGGAGCGTTATGGAACGAGCGCTTGTTCTCATGCTGCTGGAAAAACTGTGGCTTTACCAGGAAGTTCGACTTTTCTGGGTTGCATGCGTGTGAGTGATAACCAGGAAACAACATGATAAAAATGGATTCGCGCGACCTGCTCCTGATCCTCGTGGTGACTGTTATGTGGGGAAGTAACTATTCGGTTATTGATATCAGCCTAGATGGTATAGATCCGTTTATGCTGACTGCCTTGCGTTTCACTTTTTGTGCATTTCCATTGGTGTTCTTCGTTCGCAAGCCGAAAAACATCAGTTCTGCAACTATCGCTTTATATGGTTTGTTGTTTGGGGTCGGGATGTCCTGGCTGATGAACTACGGCATGTTTCTAGGAGTCAGTGCCGGTGTGACTTCTTTGCTCCTGCAATTCAGTGCCTTTTTTACGGTCATCTGGGGAGTGATGTTGTTCGGCGAAAAAATGTCGGGGATACAAGTTGCAGGAATTCTCCTGGCATTGGTGGGGCTGATGTTCATCATTCATGTGACCGAGACGCAAGGTCAGAGCCATGGTCTGTTTCTGATACTGCTGGCAGCTTTGTGCTGGAGCCTTTGCAATGTCCTGATCAAGAAAAGCAAGGTAATCGACATCTTTGCATTCGTTGTCTGGTCGAGTCTGTATGCAATTCCGCCGCTGTATTTGATGACTTACTGGGCCAAGGGGGCTGCGCCTTTTCAGGCGTTGTTGACGGACTTCAACGCCCCAGTGCTGCTGTCCATCCTGTTCCAGGCGTACGTGGCGACGATTTTCGGTTATTGGGCATGGAACCGCTTGATCAGGAAATATCCGGCGAGCCAGGTTGCCCCGTTGTCGGTCATCATTCCGATATCCGGCATCGTGACCTCCTGGTATGTGCTCGACGAACCCATTGGCGGCGAGAAATTGTTTGCCCTCGTGCTTACGGTCCTGGGTATTGCCCTGTTCATGTGTGCACCGAAAATCGCGAGCTGCATCACTGAAAGCGCCTTGCGCCACAGGAAATAACGGGTCAGAAACAACAATCCCCCGGTCGTTAGGCCGGGGGATTGTTATCGAGCAGGCTGTTTTTTACAGCGCGTTCCTGGCCTTGAACTCGCGACGACGACGGTGCAGAACCGGCTCGGTATAGCCGTTGGGCTGCTTGGTGCCTTCCACCACCAGTTCGACTGCCGCCTGGAAGGCGATGTTGCTGTCGAAGTTCGGTGCCAGCGGACGGTACAGCGCATCGTTGGCGTTCTGACGGTCAACCACCGGCGCCATGCGCTTGAGGCTTTCCATCACTTGCTCTTCGGTAACGATGCCATGACGCAGCCAGTTGGCGATGTGCTGGCTGGAAATACGCAGCGTGGCACGGTCTTCCATCAGGCCGACGTCATTGATGTCCGGCACCTTCGAGCAACCAACGCCCTGGTCGATCCAGCGCACCACATAACCAAGAATGCCCTGGCTGTTATTGTCCAGTTCGTTCTGGATCTGTTCGGCGGTCCACTGCGGGTTCACTGCCAGCGGGATGGTCAGGATATCGTCCACCGACGCATGGGCACGCTTGGCCAATTCGGCCTGACGAGCGAACACGTCGACCTTGTGGTAGTGCAGCGCGTGCAGCGCAGCGGCGGTCGGCGAAGGCACCCACGCGGTGTTGGCACCTGCCAGCGGGTGAGCGATTTTCTGTTCCAGCATTGCCGCCATCAGGTCAGGCATCGCCCACATGCCTTTACCGATCTGCGCACGGCCTTGCAGGCCGGTGCTCAAGCCGATATCGACGTTGGAGTTCTCGTAGGCGCCGATCCATTTTTCCGCCTTCATGTCGGCCTTGCGCACCATCGGGCCGGCTTCCATGGAGGTGTGAATTTCGTCGCCGGTGCGGTCGAGGAAGCCGGTGTTGATGAACACCACGCGCTCGCTGGCAGCCTTGATGCAGGCCTTGAGGTTGACCGTGGTACGGCGCTCCTCGTCCATGATCCCGACTTTCAGGGTGTTGCGCGGCAGGCCCAGCACGTCTTCGATGCGCCCGAACAGCTCGTTGGTGAACGCCGCTTCTTCAGGACCGTGCATCTTCGGCTTCACGATGTAGACGGAACCGGTGCGGGTATTTTTGCGCGAGGTGTTGCCGTTGAGGTTGTGCAGCGCCGCCAGGCAAGTCACCAGGCCATCGAGGATGCCTTCCGGCACTTCGTTGCCATCTTTATCGAGGATCGCGTCGATGGTCATCAGGTGACCGACGTTGCGCACGAACAACAACGAACGACCGTGCAGGCTCAGTTCGCTGCCGTCGACCGCGGTATAGGTGCGGTCGGCGTTCATGGTGCGGGTAAACGTCTTGCCGCCCTTGACGACTTCTTCCGACAGGTCGCCCTTCATCAGGCCGAGCCAGTTGCGGTAGATCACCACTTTGTCATCGGCGTCGACGGCGGCGACCGAGTCTTCGCAGTCCATGATGGTGGTCAGTGCGGCTTCCATCAGGATGTCTTTGACACCGGCAGCGTCGGTCTGACCGACCGGGGTGCTGGCATCGACCTGGATTTCGAAATGCAGGCCATTGTTTTTCAACAGGATCGCGGTCGGCGCCGCCGCATCGCCCTGGAAACCGATCAGCTGAGCGTCGCTACGCAGGCCAGAGCTCTTCAAAACCGAGTCGCTGCCGCCTTTGAGGGCGACGACCAGTTTGCCGTCAACGATGCTGTAGTGTGTCGAATCGACGTGGGAGCCGGCCGCCAATGGCGCCGCTTCGTCGAGGAAGGCACGGGCGAAGGCGATGACCTTATCGCCGCGGACCTTGTTGTAGCCTTTGCCTTTTTCCGCGCCGTCAGCCTCGCTGATGGCGTCGGTGCCGTAGAGCGCGTCGTACAGCGAACCCCAGCGGGCGTTCGAAGCGTTAAGCGCGAAGCGGGCGTTCATCACCGGCACCACAAGCTGTGGACCGGCCATGCGGGCGATTTCTTCATCGACGTTTTGCGTCGTTGCCTGGAAATCGGCCGCTTCTGGCAGCAGATAACCGATGTCTTGCAAGAAGGCTTTATAAGCCACGGCGTCGTGCGCCTGACCGGCACGCGACTGGTGCCAGCCATCGATACGAGCCTGGAAATCATCGCGTTTGGCGAGTAGGGCTTTGTTCTTCGGTGCCAGGTCATGAATGACCTTGTCGGCACCGGCCCAGAACTTATCGGCGGTGAGGCCGGTACCGGGAATGGCTTCGTTGTTCACGAAGTCGAACAGGACTTTGGCGACCTGCAGGCCACCGACTTGAACGTGTTCAGTCATTGCTTGCCTCACTCTGCTCAGCTATTTCGCTTTTCAGCTCTTCAATTTAACAATGAAGCCTCTGGCCATTTAAACCACAAACCCTGCGACCAGTACATGCCATTTCTGACGGCTGGGTGGGGACCAATCAACGGCTTTAGGGCCTTGCTGACAGGGCTTTCAGGGATGCGACTGCGCCTGTGGCGGACATCGATCCAACGTTATGTAGTGCGCGCAGCGGCATACTACATGATGAGTTGCGGTTGTGAAAATTAGACTAATTACGTCGTTCTGCGACCCCATGACGCATTGCAGTCACGTCGGGGATCGGGATGTTCTCAAAAAACCATGAGATTGTTCCAGTTAAATATAAAAAGTTGTACACGATTTGTGTTTCGCAGGTTCATGGGCGGAGTCCCATTTGCGAGCAGGCTCGCTCCCACAGAGGCCTGCGCCAACCTTGTGGGAGCGAGCCTGCTCGCGAAGACGTCAGACCTGCCAGCGCCGAAACATCCCTTGCCTATACTTCTCTTTCAATAACAAAAGAGGGCTGCGCCATGGACCACCTCGTACTCACTGTTTTTGCACCGGACAAGCCTGGGCAGGTCGAGCGCATAGCCCAATGCATCGCCGAGCATGGCGGCAACTGGCTGGAAAGCCGCATGTCACGCATGGCCGGACAATTCGCCGGGATTCTTCGGGTAGGGGTACCGGCGGAAGCCTACGATTCATTGGTCGATGCCTTGCAAGGATTGTCGGCTCACGGCATTCGCGTACTCATTGCCGAAAGCGGTATCGAACAATCGTGCACCTGGAAACCGATCGCCATGGAACTGGTGGGCAATGACCGGCCAGGGATCGTGCGCGACATCACTCGCTTGCTCACTGAGCAGGGGGTAAACCTGGAACGACTGGTGACTGAAGTGCGTCCAGCCCCCATGAGCAGCGAGCCGCTGTTCCACGCCGAAGCGATACTGGCGGTGCCATTGACGCTGTCTCTGGACGTGCTGCAATCGCGCCTGGAAACTCTGGCGGACGATCTGATGGTGGAATTGGTGCTGCGCAGTGAGCCTTGATCCAGGTTATCCAGATTAAACGTGCACCTGCCTGTGGATAACCTGTAGAGACAGCCCGCTAGGCCACGCCAGCCGGGGCTTTTCAAACATTGATCAAAAAACCAGCAGTTTCAGTAACTTGCGCACAAACGGCGGGGATCACGCTGTGGATAACCTTGGGAAGGATCGATGCGGGCCACGGAGAGCGTGGCCTGCAGAGGTTTGTGCGTTTTTTGATCAGCTGCGACGGCGCAGGCTGAGCCAGGCATCGACGCTGTAAACCGCCAGGCCGGCCCAAATGAAGATGAACGCCACCAACGTACTGGACGACAAGTGCTCGCCAAACAGCAGGACGGCTTGCAGCAGCACCAGGGTCGGCGCCAGGTATTGGAGGAATCCCAGGGTCGTGTAGGGCAGATGCCGCGCGGCCGCGTTGAAACAGACCAGCGGTACCAGCGTTACCGGACCGGCAGCCACCAGCCACCAGGCTTCGGAGGTGGACCAGAATTCAGCCTGGGCGCTGCTGGCGGTGGGATTGAGCACCAACCAGCCCAGCGCGATCGGCACCAGCATCCAGGTTTCGACCACCAGTCCCGGGAGTGCCTTGACCGGCGCCTGCTTGCGAATCAGCCCGTAGAAACCGAAGGTCAATGCCAGCACCAGCGACACCCAAGGCAGGCTGCCGACTTGCCAGACCTGTTGCGCCACGCCAACCGCCGCCAGCCCCACCGCGATCCATTGCATGCGTCGCAGCCGTTCGCCGAGTATCAACATCCCCAACAGCACGTTCACCAAGGGGTTGATGTAGTAACCGAGGCTGGCCTCCAACATGCGCCCGTTATTCACCGACCACACATACGTCAGCCAGTTGGCGGCGATCAGCGTGCCGCTCAGGGCCAGGACCGCCAGCCGACGCGGGTTCTCCCGCAGTTCGCGCCACCAGCCTGGGTGTTTCCAGACCATCAGCAGCAAGGCGCCGAACAGCGCCGACCACAGCACGCGGTGAATGATGATCTCCACCGCGGGCACGCTGGCGATGGCCTTGAAGTAGAGCGGGAAAAGTCCCCAGATGATGTAGGCACTCAGGCCCAGAATGTACCCGCGACGCGGGTTGGCGGCTTGCATGCAGAATCCTTGCTTAGGCAGCTAACAAAGAGGGGATTGTAAGGAGATTTGCCGTGATGTGCTGATCCCTTGTAGGAGCGAGGCTTGCCCGCGAAGAATGATTACGCGATTTGTCTGTGATACCGAGTCATCGTTCTTCGCGGGCAAGCCTCGCTCCTACAAGGGATCGCATTTAAAAAAGTTTCAGCGGTTCTTCATTCAGCGCCGCGAGTTGCTCGCGCAACGCCAACACCTGATCTCCCCAATATCGCTCTGTGCCGAACCACGGAAAACTGCGGGGGAATGCCGGGTCGTCCCAGCGCCGGGCGAGCCAGGCGCTGTAGTGCATCAGGCGCAGCGCGCGAAGGGGTTCGATCAGCGCCAGTTCCCGGGGATTGAAGTCGTGGAATTCGTTGTAGCCGTCCATCAATTCCGACAACTGACCCAGGCAGTCCTGGCGATCACCGGCCAGCATCATCCAGATGTCCTGCACCGCCGGGCCCATGCGGCAGTCGTCAAGGTCGACGATGTGGAACATCTCGTCGCGGCACATCATGTTGCCGGGGTGGCAGTCGCCGTGCATGCGAATGTTCTGATGCGGTGTATTGCTGTAGGCATCTTCCACACGCTTGAGCAGATCGCGGGCCACGGACTCGTAGGCCGGCAGCAGGCTGCGGGGAATGAAATTGCCTTCAAGCAAGGTAGCCAGCGAATCATGGCCGAAGTTTTTCACCGCCAACGCCTCACGGTGCTCGAACGGCTTGGTCGAGCCTACCGCATGCAGGCGACCGAGCAGTTGTCCCAGGCGATACAGCTGATCGAGATTGCCAGGTTCCGGCGCGCGTCCGCCGCGGCGGGGGAACAGGGTGAAACGAAAGCCGTTGTGCTCGTGCAGGGTTTCACCGTTGTGGATCATCGGCGCGACGACCGGCACCTCGACTTCGGCGAGTTCAAAGGTGAACTGGTGTTCTTCCAGAATCGCTTCGTTCGTCCAGCGCTGCGGGCGGTAGAACTTGGCGATCAGCGGCTCTGCGTCTTCGATACCGACCTGGTAGACACGGTTTTCGTAGCTGTTGAGTGCCAGAATGCGGGCATCGCTGAGAAAACCGATGCTTTCGACGGCATCGAGCACGAGGTCTGGGGTGAGCGTTTCAAACGGGTGGGCCATGCTGACTCCTGCGCGCAGCAGGCTGCTGCGTCCGGCCAGGCATGGTAGCGCAGACGGGGCTTCTTTAGGGGCTGGGCTTGAGATGTGTGGTGTCTGGGCTGACGCCATCGCGAGCAGGCTCGCTCCCACAGTGATTTGTGTCGTTCACAAAACCTGTGGGAGCGAGCTTGCTCGCGATGAGGGCCGATCAGGCACCGATGATCCCGCCATCCTCCCGGGTAATCGCCATCACCGAAGACCGCGGCTTGCCATTGGGCAAATGCTCAGGGAAGGTCGAACCACCGCTTTCCCCCGGATGCTGAATCCCGACGAACAACGTCTTCTGATCCGGCGAGAAACTGATGCCTGTCACTTCGCAGCCAACCGGCCCGACCATGAACCGACGAATCTCCCCCGTCACCGGGTCGGCGCAAAGCATCTGGTTGTTGCCCATGCCGGCGAAATCACCGGCATTGCTCGAATCCCCGTCGGTTTGAATCCACAATCGCCCGGCATCATCGAAAGCCAGCCCATCCGGGCTGTTGAACATGTTTTGCGGCGTGATGTTCGACGAGCCGCCCTTCGGCGTACCGGCATGCACTTGCGGGTTGCCAGCGACCACGAACAGATCCCAGGCAAAGGTGTTCGAAGCGTGGTCGTCGCGATCGGTGCGCCAGCGCAGGATCTGCCCGTAGACATTCTTCTCGCGCGGGTTCGGCCCGCCCAGCGGTTGCCCGTCTTCGCCGCGTTTGGCGTTGTTGGTGAGCGTGCAGTAAACCTGACCGTCCTTGGGGCTGACGACAATCCATTCCGGACGGTCCATGCGCGTGGCCTTCACCACGCTGGCCGCCAGGCGCGCGTGAATCAGCACTTGGCCCTGGTCGGCAAAACCGCTGCTGGCGTCGATGCCGTTTTTACCGTGGGTCAGTTCGATCCATTGCCCTTGGCCTTTGGGGTGATCGGCATTGCCGTCGCCCGCGTCGAAACGTGCCACGTACAGGGTGCCGTGGTCCAGCAGGTCGCGGTTGGCCTTGGGGTTCTGGTGATTGATCTTGTCGCGGCTGACGAACTTGTAGATGAACTCGCCGCGCTCATCGTCGCCCATGTACACCACGGCGTGGCCGTCGCTGGTTTCAGCCAGGGCGGCGTTTTCATGTTTGAAGCGACCCAGTGCGGTGCGCTTGACCGGGGTCGATTGCGGGTCGAACGGGTCGATCTCGACCACCCAGCCGTGACGGTTGAGTTCGTTGGGATTGTTTGCCAGGTCGAAGCGCGGATCGTGTTGATGCCAATTGATGTCTTTGCTGGTCGCCACCGCGCCGTAACGTTTCTGCGCGGCGTCGAACTTCTGCCCGGCATCGTTGCTGCCAAAGCAATCGGTAAAGTTCTCTTCGCAGGTCAGATAGGTGCCCCACGGCGTCTTGCCGTTGGCGCAGTTCTGGAACGTGCCGAGGACTGTTTTGCCTTGCGCATCGGCACTGGTTTTCAGCAGTGCGTGACCGGCGGCCGGGCCGCTCAGGCTGATCGGCGAATTGCCGTGGATGCGCCGGTTGTAGGGCGAGCCCTGGACGAACTGCCAATGCCCGTCCTTGCGCTGCACTTCGATCACCGTCACACCTTCGCAGGCCAAGGCCTTGTGCACTTCTTGCGCCGATTGCGGCATGCCCGCATGGGGGTAGAGGTAGCGGTAGTTGGTGTATTCGTTGTTGATCGCCATCAGCGCCCGGTTGTTGTCATCGGGGAAGGCGAACAGGCTCATGCCATCGTTGTTGTCGCCGAACTGGACTTCCTGATGCTCAGCGGTGCCGTTGCCGCTCGCGTCGAAGGCAGGGCCGTTTTTCTGCAGGGGCTGACCCCAACTGATCAGTACCGAAGATTTGTAGCCGGGAGGCAGGCTGATCGCGTCGCTGGTCGCGGCGGGAATGCTTTCGAAACCCAGCAACTGGCTGGTGCCGGCGTTGACACTGGCGGCCAGTACGCTGCGGCTCAGCAGGTTGCCGCCGAGGAACATGGCGGCACCGCACAAGGCACCTGCGCTGATAAAGCCACGACGGCTGAGGCCGACCATCTGTTCGAGGTCGGTGGGTTGGTTGTCTTCTAATAGGCTCACATCAGGCTCCCTGCGATTTTTGCAGTCACCTTAATCGTGGGCGATGAAGCTTTTGTTGCAGTTGTATTTAAAGCGGCGTGCCGAGCAATACGTTGGAGGGCGAGAACTGCGCGCGTACCGGTTTTCCGCTGGTCAGCTTGCGCGATTGCAAATGCCAGGGTTCAACCAGGGCGCAGAGCGTCTGGCCATTAGGCAGGCCAATGCGTACTTCGCAGGGACCGTCCTCGGCGTCGAGGACCTCCTCAATGATGCCTTCGAGGCAATTGTGTCCGGGTGTTGCTTCGTCGCCGCTGCCGAGCACATCGAGCCAACCGGCCTTGATCAGGGCGACGACTTCGGTGCCGGTTTGCAGGTCAAGACGCAGGGTGCTGTCGTGGGTGATCTGCGCAGCGATGCTCAAGCCTTCGGCCAGTTCAAGGCGAATCCGATCGTTATGGCCCTGGGTTTCAATGGCCGCGACTTTTCCGTGCAACTGATTGCGTGCGCTGGTCCTGAGCATCAGGCGACCGAGCAGGTCGAGGTCGCTGGCGTCTTCAGCGGCTTCCAGTACCTGGGCTTGCAGCGCCTGCAGCTTTTGATAGAGGCGCAGCACCCGCTCGCCTTCGGCGGACAGCTTGGCGCCGCCACCCCCTTTGCCACCGACACTGCGTTCCACCAGCGGTTTCTGCGCAAGGTTGTTCAGCTCATCGATGGCATCCCAGGCGGCCTTGTAGCTCAGGCCCGCGCTTTTTGCCGCGCGGGTGATCGACCCCTGCTCGGCGATGTGTTGCAGCAGGGCAATGCGTTGCGGGCGGCGGACAATGTGCTGGGACAACAACGTAGGCAAGGACATGGCAAGACGCTTTGGGCTATGACGATGGGAAGGACGTTGGCGGCTGGAGGCCCGGGAGTCAAGTCACGGCGACTCGCCAGGCTTGGGTGTACGCGCCAGGCAATAGACGTCGACCCGTTTGGCGCCTGCGTCTATCAACAGGCGGGCCAGTGCTTGCGTCGTGGCTCCAGTGGTCAGTACGTCGTCCACCAGCGCCAGGTGGCGACCCTTCACCGATGCGTCGGGTGCCAGGGCGAAGGCGTGGTGCAGGTTCTTTTTGCGTGCTGCGGCGTTCAGGTCTTGTTGGGCGTCGGTGTCTTGGGGTCTCACTAGCAGCCGTTCATCGGAAGGTACGTCGAGGTACTCGCTGAGCCAGCGCGCCAGCATCGCCGCTTGATTGAACCCTCGTTGGCGTAGACGCCGGGTAGCCATCGGCACGGGTACCAGCGCATCGGGGCGCGGCAGGTCATCGTCGTAGTGATGTTGCAGGGATTGAGCGAGAAGTTCGCCGAGCAGGTGGCCAAACGGCCATTTCGCGCTGTGCTTGAAGCGGGTAATCAGGCTGTCGATCGGGAAGCTGTAAGTCCAGGGAGCGACCACTCGCTCGAAGGCCGGCGGCTGCTTGAGGCATTGGCCGCACGTCATGCCGGCAGCGGGCAAGGGCAGGGCGCAGGTCTGGCAGTGATCGCCGAGCCAGGGCAGCTCGGTTTCGCAGGCCATGCAAAGCGGCGTGGTGCCATCGGCGGCTTCATCGCACAGCAAACAGTATTGGTTGTTTTTTAACCAGATGTAAACCTGCTCGTCGTATCGTGGTTGACAGCGCATGACTCTTCCTTAAATATGCCGAAACATCTGTGATGCGCCTGTGGAAATTCCATTTCCCGGTCGCCTGCCAAAGCATAAAACAAAGGAAACGCCCATGAGCGCCAGCACCTCTGCAACCCTGCGTCATGACTGGTCTTTGGCCGAAGTCAAAGCACTCTTCGTTCAGCCATTCAATGACCTGTTGTTCCAGGCACAGACGGTGCACCGCGCGCATTTCGACGCCAACCGCGTCCAGGTATCGACCCTGCTGTCGATCAAAACCGGTGCCTGCCCGGAAGATTGCAAATATTGTCCGCAGTCCGGTCACTACAACACCGGCCTGGAAAAAGAAAAGCTGATGGAAGTGCAGAAGGTCCTCGAAGAGGCCGCGCGTGCCAAGGCCATCGGGTCGACCCGTTTCTGCATGGGCGCGGCGTGGAAACACCCGTCGGCCAAAGACATGCCTTACGTGCTGAAGATGGTCGAAGGCGTTAAAGCCCTTGGCCTGGAAACCTGCATGACCCTCGGCCGCCTCGATCAGGACCAGACCGAAGCGCTGGCAAAGGCTGGCCTTGACTACTACAACCACAACCTCGACACCTCACCTGAGTTCTACGGCAGCATCATCACCACCCGCACCTACAGCGAGCGCCTGCAAACCCTGGCCTACGTACGTGATTCGGGGATGAAGATCTGCTCCGGTGGCATCCTAGGCATGGGCGAGTCCCTCGATGACCGCGCCAACCTGCTGATCCAGCTGGCCAACCTGCCGGAGCATCCGGAGTCGGTGCCGATCAACATGCTGGTGAAAGTCGCTGGCACGCCGCTGGAAAATGCCGACGACGTCGACCCGTTCGACTTCATCCGCATGCTCGCGGTAGCGCGGATCCTGATGCCCAAATCCCACGTGCGCCTGTCCGCTGGCCGCGAAGCCATGAACGAGCAGATGCAGGCCCTGGCGTTCTTTGCCGGCGCCAACTCGATTTTCTACGGCGAAAAACTGCTGACCACCGCCAACCCGCAGGCGGACAAGGACATGCAACTGTTCTCGCGTCTCGGCATCCTGCCGGAAGCCCGCGAAGAACACGCTGACGAAGTGCACCAGGCCGCCATTGAACAGGCGCTGGTGGAGCAGAAGAGCAGCGAGCAGTTCTATAACGCGGCTGTTTGAGTCTTCCACCAACTTCTCTGGTTGGAATGCAAAACACTGTGGGAGCGAGCTTGCTCGCGATTGCGTCAGGTCCGTCGACATCAGATGTGAATGTGACGCCGCCATCGCGAGCAAGCTCGCTCCCACAGGGATCGCATTCATTTTGATTTCTGTGATTGAGCTCCGAGGCCTGCATGTCTTTCGATCTCGCCGCACGCCTGGCTGCCCGTCGTGCTGAAAACCTCTACCGCCAACGTCCATTGCTCGAAAGCCCGCAAGGCCCGCAGGTGGTGGTCGACGGCCAGCCATTGCTGGCGTTCTGCAACAACGACTACCTGGGCCTGGCCAATCACCCGCAAGTGATTGAAGCCTGGCGCGCAGGGGCGGCAAAGTGGGGTGTGGGTGGCGGGGCTTCGCATCTGGTCATCGGCCATAGCGGTCCGCATCACGCCTTGGAAGAAGCCTTGGCCGACCTCACCGGTCGTCCGCGTGCCCTGCTGTTCACCACCGGCTACATGGCCAACCTCGGGGCGGTCACGGCGTTGGTGGGGCAGGGCGATACGGTGCTCGAAGACCGGCTCAATCACGCCTCGTTGCTGGACGCCGGACTGTTGTCCGGCGCACGTTTCAGCCGCTATCTGCACAACGACGCGACGAGCCTGGCCAATCGTCTTGAGAAAGCCACCGGCAATACGCTGGTCGTGACTGACGGCGTATTCAGCATGGACGGCGACATCGCCGATCTGCCGGCGCTGGCGCGAGAAGCCAAGGCCAAAGGTGCGTGGCTGTTGGTTGATGACGCGCACGGTTTCGGTCCCTTGGGTGCCCACGGTGGCGGCAGCGTCGAGCATTTTGGCCTGAGCCAGGAAGACGTGCCGGTACTGGTCGGCACCCTCGGCAAAGCGTTCGGAACGGCGGGTGCTTTTGTAGCCGGCAGCGAAGAGTTGATCGAGAGTCTGATCCAGTTCGCCCGCCCCTACATTTACACCACCAGCCAACCACCGGCCCTGGCCTGCGCGACCCTGAAAAGCCTGGAACTGCTGCGCAGCGAGCATTGGCGCCGCGAGCATTTGCAGACGCTGATCCGCCAGTTCCGCCAAGGCGCCGAGCAGATCGGCCTGGAGCTGATGGACAGCTTCACGCCGATTCAGCCGATCATGATCGGTGACGCCGGGCGCGCGGTGCGCTTGTCGCAGATGCTGCGTGAACGCGGCTTGATGGTGAGCGCGATCCGCCCTCCAACCGTGCCGACCGGCAGCGCCCGACTACGCGTGACCCTGACTGCTGCCCATAGCGAAGCGCAGGTACAGCTATTGTTAGAGGGACTGGCCGATTGTTATCAACGACTGGGAGCGGAGCCTGGCCATGCGTGATCGACTGATTCTGTTGCCCGGCTGGGGCCTCGGAATTTCGCCGCTGCAACCGTTGGCCGCAGCCTTGCAAGGCCTGGACGAACACCTGCGGGTGGAAATCGAGCCGCTGCCTGAGCTGGACTCGAGCAATCTTGAGCTATGGCTCGATGAACTCGACGCCAGCGTGCCACAGGACGCCTGGCTGGGTGGCTGGTCGCTGGGTGGCATGCTCGCGTCCGAGTTGGCGGCGCGCCGTGGCGACCGTTGTTGTGGCCTGCTGACCCTGGCGAGCAACCCTTCTTTCGTCAGCCATGAACAATGGCCAAACGCAATGCCCGGCGAAACGTTCGATGCCTTTCTGGCGGGTTGCGCTGCCGATCCGCGCATGACCTTGAAGCGCTTTTCATTGCTCTGCGCCCAAGGTGCGCAAGACCCGCGCGGCTTGTCGAGGCTGTTGTTGGGGGGCGCGCCACACTGCGCAGCGGCGGTGCTCATGAGTGGCCTGGAGTTGCTCGCGCAACTGGACACCCGTCAGGCCCTGCAGACATTCCGCGGTCCGCAATTGCATCTGTATGGCGGCCTTGACGGGCTGGTGCCGGCCGAAGCCGCCGAGGCGTTATTGACGTTGCTACCGGATGTCGAAATCGGTCTGATCGAACAGGCCGGCCACGCGTTTCTCCTGGAAAATCCCCACGGTGTCGCGGGGGCGATCCAGGCCTTTTTGCATGAGTGCGGTGATGACTGATTTATCCCTTCCCAAATTGCCCGGCGGTTTGCCCGACAAACGCCAGGTAGCCGCTTCGTTTTCCCGTGCGGCGGCAAGCTACGACAGCGTGGCCGAGTTGCAACGTGATGTCGGTGGCCAGTTGCTCCGCCGTTTGCCAGAGGCGTTCGTGCCGCAGCGCTGGCTCGATCTTGGGTGCGGCACCGGCCATTTCAGTCGTGCGCTGGGTGAGCGATTTCCCGACGGCCAGGGCGTGGCGCTGGACATCGCCGAAGGCATGCTCAATCACGCCCGGCCGTTAGGTGGCGCCACGCACTTCATCGCCGGCGACGCCGAGCGAATGCCGTTGCGCGATGCGACGTGCGACCTGGTTTTCTCCAGCCTGGCCGTGCAGTGGTGCGCGGACTTTGCTTCGGTGCTCAGCGAAGCGCATCGGGTACTCAAACCGGGCGGTGTGTTTGCATTTGCTAGTCTCTGTGTGGGCACGTTGTTCGAGCTGCGTGACAGCTGGCGTCAGGTGGATGGCATGGTGCACGTCAACCGTTTCCGCGGGTTCAGCGTTTATCAACAGCTGTGCGCGGCCAGCGGCTTGCGGGCGATCAGCCTGGAAAACCAACCGCATGTGCTGCATTACCCGGACGTGCGCAGCCTGACCCATGAACTCAAGGCCTTGGGGGCGCACAACCTGAACCCTGGGCGGCCGGGCGGCTTGACCGGTCGGGCGCGGATTCTCGGCCTGGTCGAGGCTTATGAGCAGTTTCGTCAGGTCCGAGGTCTGCCGGCGACTTATCAAGTGGTGTATGCCGTTTTGGAGAAACCCTTATGAGCTCCGCGTATTTCATCACCGGTACCGACACCGATGTCGGAAAAACCACGATTGCCGCTGGTCTCCTGTATGCGGCGCGATCAGCCGGGTTAAGCACGGCAGCGGGCAAGCCGGTGGCCTCTGGCTGCTCGGTAACGCCCAAGGGCCTGCGCAACGCTGACGCGCTGGCGTTGCTGGCGGAGTGTTCGGTGCCCTTGACTTACACCCAGGTCAATCCGGTGGCACTGGAGCCGGCGATTGCGCCGCACCTGGCCGCGCGTGAGGCAGGCATCGTGTTGAACGTGCAATCGCTGCTGACGCCGATGCGAGAGATACTCGACATGCAGGCCGACTTCACTCTGATCGAGGGTGCTGGAGGCTGGCGCGTACCATTGGCGGACCAGGACAACCTGTCGGACCTGGCGATGGCGCTGGGCCTGCCAGTCATCCTGGTGGTCGGTGTGCGCCTGGGATGCATCAACCACGCGTTGCTGACGGCCGAGGCGATTGCCCAAGACGGTTTGCAGCTGGCGGGATGGGTGGCGAACATCATCGATCCGAAGACCTCGCGCCTGGAAGAAAACCTCGCAACCCTCGCTGAACGCCTCCCGGCGCCATGCCTGGGTCGGGTGCCGAAGCTCAAGGTGGTCACGGCCGAAGCGGTGGCGGAGCACCTGCAACTGGATCTCCTGGACTAGGTATTGGCTATGGCGCGGCACTGTGCCATTAGCGTTTTTGACGGGCGATTTCTCGGTATGTCTGCTTCAATGAGTGTTGTTGGCTCTTTAAGCGTTGATGACTCTTTGCAAGGACGAGCTCTTCCATGGAAATCTCGGGAAATACCGCTTTTTATGCCGGTCTGAGCACTGTTCAGACGGGGCAGAATCGTGTCGATCAAGCCGCCGGACAAATCGCCAACACGACGATTGAGCGTTCGGTGACCAGCCAGTCTTCCGAAGCTCAGGTCGATCGCCTGCGTTCGGTCGACCGCAGTCGGCAGTCGGGCCTCGTGAGCAATATTATCGAGATGGCCGAAGGCCGGTTTCAGGTGGAGCTGGGCGCAAAAGTCGCCAAGGCTTCCGACGAAATGCTTGGCACCCTGATCGACACCTACGCCTGAACTCACGCTGAAAGCGCACCGCCTGACGGTACGCTTTCAGCGTGAGTCCTGTTACCCATCATCTTTCTCGCGCTGCGCGTTGCTTAGGTCAACGGCGTCAGGCCTGCGTGCGCGTTGATTGGTCGTCGAATGACGAATGGCGAAAGATCGGTGCTTGACAAGATTTGGGCGTAAACGTATGTTTCAAACAACTGTTTGATCGTTTCGACAACGGTCGCTCATTCCCGGTTACATCAGCAGAGGTTTATCGCTATGCCTGACTACAAGGCCCCCTTGCGTGATATTCGCTTCGTTCGTGACGAACTGCTCGGCTACGAAGCGCACTATCAGAGCCTTCCGGCTTGTGCAGACGCAACTCCGGACATGGTTGACGCCATTCTCGAAGAAGGCGCCAAGTTTTGTGAGCAGGTGCTGGCTCCGCTGAACCGCGTGGGTGACACCGAAGGCTGCACCTGGAGCGAGTCCGGCGTTAAGACTCCGACCGGCTTCAAAGAAGCCTACAAACAATTCGTCGAAGGCGGCTGGCCAAGCCTGGCCCACGACGTTGAGCACGGCGGCCAAGGCCTGCCGGAGTCTCTGGGTCTGGCGGTCAGCGAAATGGTTGGCGAAGCCAACTGGTCGTGGGGCATGTACCCAGGTCTGTCCCATGGCGCGATGAACACCATCTCCGAGCACGGCACGCCTGAGCAGCAAGAGGCTTACCTGACCAAGCTGGTATCCGGTGAATGGACCGGCACCATGTGCCTGACCGAACCGCACTGCGGCACCGACCTGGGCATGCTGCGCACCAAGGCCGAGCCTCAGGCCGACGGCTCCTACAAAGTGTCCGGCACCAAGATTTTCATCTCGGCCGGTGAACACGACATGGCCGACAACATCGTGCACATCGTGCTGGCCCGCCTGCCGGATGCGCCGGCTGGCACCAAAGGCATTTCGCTGTTCATCGTGCCGAAGTTCATGCCGAATGAAGACGGTTCGATCGGTGCGCGTAACGCCGTGTCCTGTGGTTCCCTGGAACACAAGATGGGCATCCACGGCAACGCCACCTGCGTGATGAACTTCGACGAGGCTACCGGTTTCCTGATCGGCCCGGCGAATAAAGGCCTGAACTGCATGTTCACCTTCATGAACACCGCACGTCTGGGTACCGCGCTGCAAGGTCTGGCCCACGCCGAAATCGGCTTCCAGGGCGGTCTGAAATACGCTCGTGATCGTCTGCAAATGCGCTCGCTGACTGGCCCGAAAGCGCCGGAAAAAGCCGCTGACCCGATCATCGTGCACCCGGATGTACGTCGCATGCTGTTGACCATGAAGGCATTCGCCGAAGGCAACCGCGCGATGGTCTACTTCACCGCCAAGCAAGTCGACATCGTCAAGTACGGTGTGGATGAGGAAGAGAAGAAGAAGGCCGACGCACTGCTGGCGTTCATGACCCCAATCGCCAAGGCGTTCATGACCGAAGTCGGTTTCGAATCCGCCAACCACGGCGTGCAGATTTACGGCGGCCACGGCTTCATCGCCGAGTGGGGCATGGAGCAGAACGTTCGCGACAGCCGCATTTCGATGCTGTACGAAGGCACCACCGGCATCCAGGCACTCGACCTGTTGGGCCGTAAAGTGCTGATGACTCAAGGCGAGGCCCTCAAAGGCTTCACCAAGATCGTCCACAAGTTCTGTCAGACCAACGAAGGCAACGAAGCTGTCAAAGAGTTCGTCGCACCGCTGGCTGCATTGAACAAAGAATGGGGCGAGCTGACCATGAAGGTCGGTATGGCCGCCATGAAAGATCGCGAAGAAGTTGGCGCGGCCTCCGTGGACTACCTGATGTACTCCGGTTACGCCTGCCTGGCCTACTTCTGGGCTGACATGGCGCGCCTGGCTGCCGAAAAACTGGCTGCCGGCACCTCCGACGCGGCGTTCTACACCGCCAAGCTGCAGACGGCGCGCTTCTACTTCCAGCGCATCCTGCCGCGTACCCGCACTCACGTTGTAACCATGCTGTCGGGCGCCAACAACCTGATGGACATGAAAGAAGAAGACTTTGCGCTGGGCTACTAAGCCTTAACGCTGTTCTTCAAAAAGCCGCTGTTCCTTTGGGAGCAGCGGCTTTTTTTTGTTCAGAGGTTTTTATTGAATAAAAATCTCGGCAATTGACTCAGCAAGTCGGGGTTGGTGCCGTTACAGTTGTTGGCACATTGCCATCAATTGAAATGACGGGTCGGAGCTTTACCCTTGCAACGTTCTTCCCCTGTACGTGTGAGTCACTTTTTGCCGTCATTGCTGCTGTTACTGGCGGGGCTCGCGGCTGCCTACATCAAGGACCTGAACGTTTTCTTCACGTCGTTGTTCCACGTGCTTCCAACCCTGGTGCTGTTGCTCGGCGGTGCTTACTGTGCGGTTTACCGACGCCAGCGCGAGCTGTTTCTGATGGCCACGGTGTACATCGCCTACTTCCTGCTCGACACCCAGACCGATTACTACCGTGACAACGGCAAGGTACGTGACGACGCCGCAGTGGTTTTTCATTTGTGTTGCCTGCTGGTGCCGTTGCTGTTCGGCGTGTTCGCCGCGTGGCAGGAGCGCACGCATCTGTTTCAGGACATGGTCGCCCGTTTCGCCGTGTTACTGGCCGTCGGTAGCGTCGCATTGGCGCTTGAACAAAGTTACCCACAGGCGTTGCTGGCGTGGCTGGCGGAGATTCGCTGGCCTGCCTTGCACGGCGCGTGGATGAGCCTGATCCAGTTGTCCTATCCGGTGTTCATCGCATCGTTCGTGCTGCTGGCCTACCAGTATTGGCGTCACCCCAGACCCCTGCATGCGGCACAGCTGGTGGGATTGCTCGGGCTGTTCTGGATGTTGCCGAAAACCTTCATCCTGCCCTTCACCCTGAACATCATGTGCAGCCAGGTGATGCTGATGATCGCGGCCGCCGTTGCCCATGAGGCCTATCAAATGGCCTTCCGTGACGAACTGACCGGACTGCCGGGGCGCCGTGCGTTGAATGAGCGCATGCAGCGCCTGGGGCGCAACTATGTGTTGGCCATGAGTGACGTTGACCACTTCAAGAAATTCAACGACACCCACGGGCATGACGTCGGTGACCAGGTGCTGCGACTGGTCGCCAGCAAACTGTCGAAAATCGGCGGAGGCGGTAAGGCGTATCGCTATGGCGGTGAGGAATTCGCCCTGGTGTTTGCAGGCAAGACTCTCGAAGAGTGCATGCCGCACCTGGAGGTCATTCGCGAATCCATCGCCACCTACAACATTCATCTGCGCAATCAGGACAGCCGTCCACAGGATGATAATCAGGGCCGCCAGCGTCGCGCCGGCGCCAGTGCCTCGAGTGTGTCGGTGACTGTCAGCATCGGCGTTGCCGAACGAGTGGAACAACGCACGCCCGAGAAAGTGCTCAAGTCCGCGGACCAGGCGCTTTACAGCGCCAAGGGCGCCGGGCGCAACTGCGTGATGGCGTTCGGTCAGAGCCGCCGTGGCGCCGTGCGCATGGACGCCGCTACGGTTGAGTGATGACGGCGCATTCAGCGTCTGGACTGTGATTGTGAAGGGCGGGGCGGTGGCAGTAGGTTTGAGTCATCTGCTGCCGGAGAAATGACCATGCCCGACTACAAGGCTCCCCTGCGCGACATGCGCTTTTTGATTGACCACGTTTTCGATTTTCACAGCAACTACGCCACCCTCGGCGCTACCGATGCCAGCCCGGACATGATCAGTGCGATCCTCGAAGAGGGCGCCAGATTCTGTGAAAACGTGCTGTCGCCGCTCAACCGTAGCGGCGACGAAGAGGGCTGCCATTTCGACAACGGCGTGGTCACGACTCCTAGGGGCTTCAGGCAGGCTTTCGCCCAATACGTCGAGGGTGGCTGGCATGGCCTGGCGGCTGATCCGGCGTATGGCGGTCAGGGTCTGCCCAGCTCACTGGGGCTGGTCATCAGCGAAATGGTCGGTTCCAGCAACACGTCCTGGGGCATGTATCCCGGCCTGACTCACGGCGCCATGTCGGCGATCCACGCCCATGGCACACAAGAGCAGAAACACACCTACCTGAGCAAACTCACCGCCGGCCAATGGACCGGCACCATGTGCCTGACCGAAGCTCATTGCGGCACCGACCTGGGCCTCATCAAGACACGCGCCGTGCCTCAGGCCGACGGCAGTTACGCGATCTCCGGCAGCAAGATTTTCATCTCCGCCGGCGAGCACGACATGAGCGCCAACATTATTCACCTGGTTCTGGCGAAACTGCCGGATGCACCGGCCGGGACCAAGGGTATTTCGCTGTTTATCGTGCCCAAGTTCCTGCCCGATGCAGAGGGTGAAGCGGGCGAGCGCAATGGTGTTTCCTGTGGCTCCATCGAGCACAAGATGGGAATCAAGGCCTCGGCCACCTGCGTGTTGAACTTCGACGGGGCCAAGGGCTTTTTGATCGGGGAAGCGAACAAGGGCCTCAACTGCATGTTCACCATGATGAACCACGCGCGACTCGGCACGGGCATGCAGGGTTTGTGTCTGGGCGAAGCGAGTTTCCAGGGCGCGATCAAGTACGCCAACGACCGTTTGCAGATGCGCGCATTGACCGGCCCGAAAGCACCGGAAAAAGCCGCCGACCCGATCATCGTGCATCCGGATGTACGCCGGATGTTGCTGACCATGAAAGCCTTCAACGAAGGCAACCGGGCACTTACTTACTTCACTGCGCAGTTGCTCGACGTTGCGCACCTGAGCGCGGATGAAACGGCGCGCCAGGATGCCGAAGACCTGCTGGCGTTCCTGACGCCGATCTGCAAAGCCTTCATGACCGAAACGGGACTGGAAGTGACCAACCATGGCATGCAGGTGTTCGGTGGCCACGGCTTCATTCGTGAATGGGGTATGGAGCAGTTGGTCCGCGACTGCCGGATCGCGCCGATCTATGAGGGCACCAACGGCATCCAGGCGCTGGACCTGCTCGGGCGTAAAGTCCTCGGCAGCCAGGGCAAGCTGCTGCGCGGCTTCACCAAAATCGTCCACAAGTTTTGCGCGGCCAACGTCGGGCATCCGCAGTTGGCCAGCTATGTGGCGCAGCTCAATGAGCTGAATCAGCAATGGGGCGAGTTGACGACCAAGGTCGGCATGGCGGCGATGAAAAACCCGGATGAAGTCGGCGCCGCATCGGTGGATTACCTGATGTACAGCGGTTACATCATCCTCGGCTATCTGTGGTTGCGCATGGCGTTGGTGGCGCAGGCGCAGCTGGATGCGGGCAGCGGTGACGCCGGTTATTGTCAGGGCAAGCTCGCGACCAACGAGTTTTACTTCAAGCGTTTGCTACCGCGTACTGCCGCTCATCGGGCAGCAATCGAAGCAGGCAGTGATTGCCTGATGAAGCTGCCAGCGGATTTGTTTGCGCTTTAATCTTTTAAAAATGAACCACAAAGGAAGCCCGCTGAATTGCGGGCTTTTTTATGACCGAATAGTCAGTGACTAAACATTACAAATCGGTCACTGGCTGACCCTATGTGTCGCAAAAGTTGTTGGGTTACACTCGGACCCAACGAAAACACCACTCCTACGAACCACCCTGTATAGATCCTGCGAGGTTTGCCATGGCTGACTACAAAGCCCCCCTGCGCGATATGCGCTTCGTCCTCAATGAAGTGTTCGAGGTCGCCAAACTCTGGGCCGAGCTGCCAGCACTGGCCGATTCCATTGATGCTGAAACGGTCGAAGCCATTCTCGAAGAAGCCGGCAAGGTCACCAGCAAAAGCATCGCGCCCCTGAGCCGTGCGGCTGACGAAGAAGGTTGCCGTTGGGCGGACGGTGCCGTCACCACGCCGGCTGGTTTCCCTCAGGCTTACCAGACCTACGCTGAAGGCGGTTGGGTCGGTGTTGGTGGTGATCCGACCTACGGCGGCATGGGCATGCCCAAGGCCGTTTCGGCCCAGGTCGAGGAAATGGTCAACTCCGCCAGCCTGGCGTTCGGTCTGTACCCGATGCTGACCGCCGGCGCGTGCCTGTCGATCAACGCCCACGCCAGTGAAGAGCTGAAGGCCGCCTACCTGCCGAACATGTACGCCGGGGTCTGGGCCGGCTCCATGTGCCTGACCGAGCCGCACGCCGGTACTGACCTGGGGATCATTCGCACCAAGGCCGAGCCTCAGGCCGACGGTTCCTACAAGGTCAGCGGCACCAAGATCTTCATCACCGGCGGCGAACACGACCTGACCGAGAACATCATCCACCTGGTGCTGGCCAAACTGCCGGATGCACCGGCGGGGCCGAAAGGGATTTCGCTGTTCCTGGTGCCCAAGTTCATGGTCAATGCCGACGGCAGCCTGGGCGCGCGCAACCCGGCAAACTGCGGCTCGATCGAACACAAGATGGGCATCCAGGCCTCTGCGACCTGCGTGATGAACTTCGACGAAGCCGTGGGTTACCTGGTCGGCGAGCCGAACAAAGGCCTGGCGGCGATGTTCACCATGATGAACTACGAGCGCCTGGGCGTCGGTATCCAGGGCCTGGCCACCGGTGAACGCTCCTACCAGAACGCCGTCGAGTACGCCCGCGATCGTCTGCAAAGCCGTTCGCCGACCGGCGCGCAGAACAAGGACAAGGTCGCCGACCCGATCATCGTCCACCCGGACGTGCGTCGCATGTTGCTGACCATGAAAGCCTCAAACGAAGGCGGCCGCGCCTTCTCGACCTACGTGGCCATGCAACTGGACACCGCCAAGTTCAGCGAAGACGCCACCACGCGCAAGCGCGCGGAAGACCTGGTTGCACTGCTGACTCCAGTGGCCAAGGCGTTCCTGACCGATCTCGGCCTGGAAACCACGGTTCACGGCCAGCAGGTGTTCGGCGGTCACGGTTACATTCGTGAGTGGGGCCAGGAGCAACTGGTGCGTGACGTGCGCATCACCCAGATCTACGAAGGCACCAATGGCATCCAGGCGCTGGACCTGGTCGGGCGCAAGATCGTCGGTACGGGCGGGGCGTTCTACAACCTGTTTGCCGACGAGATTCGTCACTTCACCGCCACCGCCAGTGCTGACCTGGCGGAATTCACCAAGCCGCTCAACGATGCGGTGACGACCCTTGACGAGCTGACTGCATGGTTGCTGGACCGGGCGAAAAACAACCCGAATGAAATCGGTGCGGCGTCGGTCGAGTACCTGCAAGCCTTTGGCTACATGGCCTATGCCTACATGTGGGCGTTGATGGCCAAGGCTGCCTTGGGCAAAGAAACGCAGGACGATTTCTACGCCAGCAAACTGGGCACCGCACGCTTCTATTTCGCCCGCTTGCTGCCGCGTATTCACTCGCTGAGCGCGTCGGTGAAGGCTGGTAGCGAGTCGCTGTTCCTGTTGGACGCCGGTCAATTCTGACGTTGTAACCTGATGTAAGCATTCTCTTACATGACGTGCTGCTGTTCTCCCATAGTCGTAAATTGGATCCACGGCTAATCTACTTCTCATGGACGTAGCGCAGGAAGCGCAAAGTAACAACACGGACACGTAGGATTCTGCCAGGACGGCGGAGTGAAATGGATGTCAGGGAAACAGTCTGCAAAGCCCCGCTTCGGCGGGGTTTTCTTTGGCCTCGAGAAAAGTGTTCTCGAGAAAAGTGTTCAGCTCAGGCCATCCAGTGCAGGCGGGCTGTTCAAGCGCTCATCCGGCCGATTGATTACCTCCTCCAGCAACGTGCGCAGCAAGGCCAGCGATGCCTGTTGCCGTTGCACATCGCGACAGACCAACCCGACTTTCAGCGGCACCCGCGGCTCGCTCAGGGGCTTCCACAATAATTCCTGGTTGCCATGGGTCTTCTGCGAGCGTCCGGGCAGCACCGTCGCCAGTCGCGTATGCGGCAGGCTGTCGAGAATGCCTGCCATGTTGTTCAGCTCGGCCTGCACCTGCGGACGGCGTCCCAGGCTGGCCAGTTGCGCCTGCCAGATCTGCCGTATCTGAAACTCTTCGCCCAGCAACAACATCGGCAATTCGGCGGCCTGGCTCATGGAGACTTTCTTGAATTCGCGCAATGGATGGTCTGCCGGGATGACGAGTGTCAGTTCGTCCTCGTACAACAGCACCCCATGCAAGCCCGGCTGACGCGGTGGCAAGTAGCTGATGCCGATGTCCAGCGAACCATTGAGCAGTCGACGCTCGATTTCCAGCCCCGTCAGTTCATAGATCTGCACCACCAGATGGGGCTGCGCCTTGCGCACCCGCTCGAGCATTTGTGGCACCAGGCTGGTATGGACGGTTTGCAGTACACCAATGGCCAGGGTACGCAGCGCGTGCCCCTTGAAGTTGCCCAGTGCTTCGCGTGCCCGTTGCATGCCATCGAGCAATGGCAGGGCATGGTTGTACAGCGTATGGGCCGCAAGTGTCGGCAACAGGCGTTTGCTGCTGCGTTCGAACAGGCTCACATCGAGGGTTTGTTCGAGGTGGCGGATCTGCTGGGACAGCGCCGGTTGTGAAATGGACAGTCGCTCGGCAGCCCGGCCCACATGGCCCTCTTCATAGACCGCGACGAAATAACGCAGTTGCTTGAAATCCATAAGTAATACTTATCGAAAATACTGGGAAATCGAAATGGCTCATCGCCTCGCCTGGGCCTAGTCTAACCGTATTCACAAGGCTTACAGGGCCCCGGAACACGATGAATACCCTTTGCTTCGATGGCGTTTGCATAGGTAACGCAAAAAAACTGCTGCGAGGGTTGAACCCATGAATCTGTTCAGCCTGCGTCGACATTCGCCCAGTCTCGATGATTTGCTGGCGGACAGTTCCTTCCCGCCCACAGACGACAATCTTTGCAGTGAGTACCTGATGCCCAGTGTCGATCGGCCCAAACAGGTTTTTGTCCGTGGCCAGGGTTCCTGGTTGTGGGACAGCGATGACCGCGCGTATCTGGATTTCTCCCAGGGCGGCGGCGCCAACAGCCTCGGCCACAGCCCCAAGGCGCTGGTCAGTGCCATTACCGCGCAGGCGCAAGCGCTGATCAATCCCGGTTTCGGCCTGCATAACCGTGGCATGCTCAAGCTCGCCGAGCGACTGTGTGCCAGCACTGGCAGCGACCAGGCGTATCTGCTCAACAGCGGCAGCGAGGCCTGTGAGGCGGCGATCAAGCTGGCGCGCAAATGGGGTCAATGGCATCGCGGCGGCGCTTCGCGGATCATCGTTGCCAATCAGGCTTGCCATGGTCGTAGCCTGGGGACGCTTTCGGCGTCGGACAGTTCGACCCTGGTCAACCGTTTCGAGCCGCAGCTTCCGGGTTTCAGCCGCGTCCCCTTCAACGATCTTGCGGCGCTGAATGCGGCGGTGGATGAACGGACCGTGGCGATCATGCTCGAGCCGATCCAGAGTGAAGCCGGGGTGATCGCGGCCACTGCGCATTACCTCAAAGGGGTCGAGCGCCTGTGTCGCGAACTGGGCATCCTGCTGATCTTCGACGAGGTGCAAACCGGTGTCGGTCGCTGTGGCAGCTTGCTGGCTGAACAGTCCTACGGCGTCCGGGCAGATATTGTCGTGCTCGGCAAAGGGCTTGGCGGTGGTGTGCCAGTGGCGGCGCTGCTGGCGCGGGGCAAGGCCTGCTGCTTCGAAACGGGCGAAATGACCGGTACCCATCATGGCAATGCGCTGCTGACCGCCGCCGGCCTGGCAGTGCTCGACAGCGTGCAGGACAAGGGCTTTCTCGAGCATGTCGGGGAAATGGCCCAGCACCTGCGCGAAGGCCTGCAGCGCTTGTCCCATCGCTATGGCCACGGCGAATTACGCGGACAAGGGCTGCTCTGGGGGCTGACCGTGTCCGACGACTCGGCCGACGCCGTGGTCAAAGCCGCGCTGTATGAAGGGCTGTTGCTCGATGCGCCGCAAGCCGATTGCCTGCGTTTCACCCCGGTGCTGACGGTCAGCAAATCCAACATCGATGAAATGTTGCTGCGCCTGGCCCGCGCCTTTTCCCGCGTGCGCACCGCGCAGCTGCAATGCCGCAAAGGGGTTGCCGTCTGAGCAGACGCGTCCTGCACGAATTCCCGAACCGTCTCGCGGTATAACGCACGCCCCACGCCTGATTCTTTTGGCGTGGGGCGTTTTTTTGTGGCGGTTGCATCGTTCAGAAACATGGCCTGGATACACTGGCCTGGAAAGTCGGGCTGAACCCTGACCAACGGTAACGGTCGATTAACTATGGGGCTCGCGTGAGCCCACTTTAATCAGGAGCTGCTTCCATGGACATTATCCGCATCATCATCGCCATTCTGTTGCCGCCACTGGGTGTGTTTCTGCAAGTGGGTTTCGGCGGAGCGTTCTGGCTGAATATTCTGCTGACGCTGTGCGGCTACATTCCCGGGATCGTGCATGCGGTGTACATCATTGCCAAGCGTTGAGGCGTTTGCCCTGTAGGAGCGAGGCTTGCCCGCGAACCAGACGCCGCGGTGTATCTGTCTCACCGCGTTATGTTCTTCGCCGGCAAGCCTGGCTCCTACATGACACACCGCGTCGGCCGATTCGCCAGCGAATGATGCACCGCGTTTTCAATTTGTGAACGCCATCACCCGCCGATAGAACAACCATTCCTGCTCCAGCGCATGCGCCTGATTGCCGGCTTTGCGAAAGCCGTGGCGTTCGTCCGCGTAGAAATGGGCTTCGACCAGAATACCGTTGTTCTGCAGGGCCTCGACCATGTCGCGGGTCTGCTGCGGCACCACCACGGCATCCAGCTCGCCTTGAAAGAAGATCACCGGCACGCGGATGTTGCTGGCATGCAGTAACGGCGTGCGTGCGGCGTAGCGATCGGCATCCTGTCGTGGATCACCGATCAGCCAGTCCAGGTAGTCTCCCTCGAACTTGTGCGTCGCCCGGCCCAGCGCCACAGGGTCGCTGACCCCATAAAGGCTGGCGCCGGCACGAAACACCTGGTGGAACGCCAGCGCGCACAGCGCGGTGTAGCCACCGGCGCTGCCACCGCGAATGAAGGCCTGGTCGCCGTCGATCAAACCACGTTCGGCGAGATGGCTGACCACCGCGCAAGCGTCTTCGACATCGACTTCGCCCCAACTCAGATGCAGGGCCTGGCGATAGTCCCGACCGTAACCGCTGCTACCGCGATAGTTGAGATCGGCCACGGCGAAACCGCGTTGCGCCCAGTACTGGATGCGCGGGTCGAGCATCGGATAGCACGCCGAAGTCGGGCCGCCATGGATGAACACCACCAGAGGCGGCTTGGCGTCGCCGGTCATCGCCGGATAGAAGAAACCGTGGGCTTCGCCCGAGCCGCTTGGGTAGCGCAGGGTTTGCGGGCGACTGATTCGCTCCGCAGGCAGCGGCGCGATGCCGCCTGCGAGGACCTTCACTTGGCGGGTCTGGCGATCGATGGCGATCACCGCCGATGAACTGACGGGTGAAGCCGCAATGCAGTAGATGAACTGCTCATCCACGGCAAGATGGCGGAAGCGGCTGTAGTCACCGGTAAAATCGTCGCACGCGGTAGCGCAAAGCCCCAATCGGCCGAAGCCGCCTTCTGTCCAGCTGGCCAGATAGCTGCCCTCGCTCAGTGGTAACCATGTGCAACCGCCCAGTTGCCACGGCGCCGGGCCGTGGTCGGCGGCGGCGCTTGGCAATGGCGTCAGGTCATCGGCCGATTCCATCCAGGGCTGCCAGTAACCACCGCGATCGGTCAGGCAGTACAAGCGGCCGTTACCATCGAAGCGAGGTTGTTGCAGCGACTCTTGCGCCTGGTCGCCTGCCAGGCAGCAGGGCGCAGCGAAACCGCCATCTGTCTGGCGTTGAGCGACCATTAAACGGGTCGCGGTCCACGGCTGATCCGGGCGACTCCACTCGATCCAGGCCAGGCGTTGCGCATCGGGGCTCAAGGTCGGTGCGGCGTAAAAATCCGCGCCTTCGGCCAGCAAATGCCGCGCGCCATCCACCAGGTCGATCGCCACCAGGCGGTGTTCATTGCGATTTTCCTCGACCGCCAGCACCTGACCACTGGCGAACTGCAGATCGCCGTATCGACACACGCCGGACGTCAGCACCTCGGGCGTCTCGCCTTGCAGTGATTGGCGATACAGCTGCTGATCCGCCTCGTTGACGAACACCACGCCGTCGTCGATTAGGCAAAACGCACCACCGCCATATTCGTACACCCGACTGCGCACGCTGAACTGGGATGGCGTCAGGCAGTTGGCCACGCCATCACGCCAGTGCCAGATCCGACACGCGGCATCCTCCGGGCGATATTCGTTCCAGAACAAGCCATGGGGGCCGATCTGCAGTTCGGCAAAATCGATGCCGGCCGCGACGGCGTTGGCGGCGCTGAAGGGTTCAGCTTTTGGCGATGAGGCGTGAGTTTCGTTCATTGCGAAAGGCCAGTTGTTCAATGGTCTGGGTCGCGTGCTCCGCCTCTTCGCGGGCCTTGAGGATCACGCCGTGTTGAGGCGACTTGCTGCACACCGGGTCGGCATTGCTCGCGTCACCCGTGAGCATGAACGCCTGGCAGCGACAGCCGCCGAAGTCCTTTTCCTTCTCATCGCATGAGCGGCACGGCTCGGGCATCCAGTCGTAACCGCGAAAGCGGTTGAAGCCGAACGAGTCGTACCAGATATGCTGCATGCTGTGGTCGCGTACGTTGGGAAATTGCACCGGCAGCTGTCGGGCACCGTGACAAGGCAGCGCCGTTCCGTCCGGTGTGACCGTCAGGAAAATACTGCCCCAACCGTTCATACAGGCTTTCGGGCGTTCTTCGTAATAATCCGGCGTGACGAAAATCAGCTTGCACGGATGGCCTTCGGCTTCGAGCCTGGCGCGGTACTCGTTTGTAACGCGTTCGGCGCGGACCAGTTGTTCCTGGGTCGGCAATAGCCCGACTCGATTGAGCTGCGCCCAACCGTAGAACTGGCAGGTGGCGAGTTCGACGAAGTCGGCTTCCAGGGCAATGCACAGCTCGATAATGCGGTCGATCTTGTCGATGTTGTGCCGATGGGTCACGAAGTTCAGCACCATCGGATAGCCGTGGGCTTTCACTGCACGGGCCATTTCCAGCTTTTGCGCGAAGGCTTTTTTCGAGCCCGCCAGCAGGTTGTTCACCTGCTCGTCGCTGGCCTGGAAACTGATCTGGATGTGATCGAGGCCGGCCTTCTTGAAGTCGCTGATTTTCTGCTCGGTCAGGCCGATGCCAGAGGTGATCAGGTTGGTGTAGAAACCCAGCTTGCGCGCCTCGGCAATCAGCTCGGCAAGGTCCTGGCGCACCAGTGGCTCACCACCGGAAAAGCCCAACTGTGCCGCGCCCATCTCGCGTGCTTCGCGGAACACCTTGATCCATTGTTCAGTACTGAGTTCTTTGCCTTGTTCGGCAAAATCCAGCGGATTGGAGCAGTACGGGCATTGTAGCGGGCAGCGGTAGGTCAGCTCGGCCAGCAGCCACAGGGGCAGGCCGATCTCGGGTTTGGGCGGCACTTGCCTCGATGAATCAGGCAAGTTCGATCCAGTGCTGCGCACGGGCAACCTCCATGAATTGCTCGATGTCGTCACCGAGCTCAGGCACGCCCGGGAACTGCTTGTCGAGCTCATTGATAATCGTGGCGACATCACGCTCGCCATCGATCAAACCGCCAATCAGCGCGGCGCTTTCATTGAGTTTAATCATGCCTTCGGGATACAGCAGCACATGTCCTTTCTGCGCCGGTTCGTACTGGAAACGGTAGCCAGGGCGCCATGACGGGGTCTTGCTGCGATCGAAACTCATAAGGTGATTCCTTTATGCCAGACCCGATGCTCGGTCACGCTGTGATACGGCGGGCGATTGAGTTCGTAGGCCATGCTCATGGCATCGAGCATGCTCCAAAGAATGTCCAGTTTGAACTGGAGAATTTCCAGCATGCGTTCCTGGCCTTCCCGGGTCTTGTAGTGCTCGAGGGTGATTGCCAGACCGTGCTCGACATCGCGCCGCGCCTGGCTCAGGCGCGTGCGGAAATACTCGTAGCCGGCGGGGTCGATCCACGGGTAATGCTGCGGCCAACTGTCCAGGCGCGACTGATGGATCTGCGGTGCGAACAGTTCGGTCAGCGAGCTGCTGGCCGCTTCCTGCCAACTGGCCCGGCGGGCGAAGTTGACGTAGGCATCGACGGCGAAACGCACACCGGGCAGCACCAGTTCCTGGGAGCGCAATTGGTCCGGGTCGAGGCCGACGGCCTGGCCCAGGCGCAGCCAGGCTTCAATGCCGCCGTCTTCGCCGGGGGCGCCGTCATGGTCCAGCAGGCGTTGCATCCATTCGCGGCGGATCTCGCGGTCCGGGCAGTTGGCCAGTATGGCCGCATCCTTGAGTGGAATATTTACTTGATAGTAAAAACGGTTGGCGACCCAGCCCTGGATTTGCTCGCGGGTCGCCCGGCCTTCATACATCGCCACGTGATACGGGTGATAGATGTGGTAGTAGGCGCCCTTGGCGCGCAGGGCGGCTTCGAATTCGGCGGGGGACATTGGGGTGTCAGTCATTGCGGTTCTCCGGGGAACGTCCGGTGGATTCTTGGGTGTCTGCACTGGCCTCATCGCCTGTAGGAGCCAGGCTTGCCGGCGAAGAACGATTACGCGGTGCAACAGGTGCACCGCAGCGCCTGGTTCGCCGGCAAGTCGGGTCGCCGCATCGCTGGCTCCTACAGGCGATTGGGCCATCCGCTACAACACAATACTCATGCCGTCATACGCCACTTCAACATCGCGCCGATCCAGCTCCGCCCGCTGCGGCGAATCTTCATCGAGAATCGGGTTGGTGTTGTTGATGTGGATAAGTACCTTGCGCTGCTTGGGCAGTTGCTCCAGCACTTCGAGCATGCCGCCGGGACCGTTTTGCGCCAGGTGCCCCATCTCCCGGCCGGTACGGGTGCCGACTCCACGGCGCTGCATTTCGTCGTCGTCCCACAGCGTGCCGTCGACCAACAGGCAATCGCTGGCCGCCATGATCTCCAGCAGCGGCGCGTCGACTTTACCCAGGCCCGGGGCGTAGAACAGTTTGCCACCGGTATTGAGGTCTTCGACGATCAGGCCGATGTTGTCGCCCGGATGGGGATCGAAGCGATGCGGCGAGTAGGGCGGGGCAGCGCTGCGCAGGGGCAGCGGGGTGAACCGCAGGTTCGGGCAGGCCGCAATGGTGAAACTCTGGTCGAGTTCGATGCGGTTCCAGCTCAAGCCGCCGTTCCAGTGGGTCAGCATGTTGAACAGCGGGAAACCGGTGCTCAGGTCTTCGTGGACCATGTCGGTGCACCAGACCTGGTGCGGGCAACCTTCACGCAGCATGAGCAGGCCGGTGGTGTGATCGATCTGGCTGTCCATCAGGATGATCGCGCCGATCCCGGTATCGCGCAGTGCACGCCCTGGTTGCATGGGCGCGAAGCTCTGGAGCTGGGCACGGATGTCCGGGGAGGTGTTGCACAGCACCCAATTCACGCCGTTATCGGAAATCGCGATGGACGATTGGGTGCGCGCCTTGGCCCGCAGGCTGCCGTTGCGAAAACCTGCGCAGTTCTCGCAATTGCAGTTCCATTGAGGAAAACCGCCGCCAGCGGCGGAACCTAGGATCTGGACAAACATGGGCGCTCCATCATTTCAACGCTGAAAATAAAACGCCTCGGATATCCGAGGCGTTGTGCTGCATTTCTGCCAGGGCAGAGATCAGCGGCTTGCGAAGTACATGGTGACTTCAAAGCCGATACGCAGGTCGGTGTAAGCCGGTTTGGTCCAGGCCATCAGTTGAACTCCTTCAGGTAGGGTTGGACAGCGCTATCTATATGTATAGTCCACCTCCAGTCAGAGATGTTCCAAATAGTTAGGCTGCTATGTTACTCAAAATTTCACAGGGATTGCCCGTGAAACTTTGAAAAAGCTCCTTACAGTCTGGGTAATGATCATTTTGTCGCTTGCCAGGGCGCGCCGGGTGCAGGGCTGTTCGCCAGGCAGCGCCAGCCCCCTGCGGCCCGATTCAAGCGCTGAACCGCGGCCAGCAGCGCGACGCGATCGGTCAGGAGAATGGCCTGGGGCAACTGCGTCAGATAATCCGACGGGCGGCCAGCCAACTTGCCCTGCCAGAGCAGTTCGGCGGTTTGGCTTGTGGTCAGGGTGGCGCTGGAAAACTGATCCACCAAGGCTTGGCGTTGGGCGACGAAGGCGCTCTCGTCGAGGGCCTGAATCAGTGCCGGCAATCCGTTCAGGAACTGTTCGATGTGCTGCAAGAGTACCGCCGCGGCAACATTCGGCGATTGCACACCGAACAGCAACCCGGTCTGCCCGTGAACCTGTCGCAGGGCACTGAACACCGCATAGCCCAGTTGCAACTCCACCCGCAGGCGCTGATAGAACGGCGTCTGACAGACATGGGCGAGCAAACGCCATGCGGCTTCGTCGGCTAATTCCTGGCTGGCTGTCGGACAGAACAGCAACAGCGCGTGGTCGCTGGAGTCGGCTTCTACGGTGCTCCACAGGTGCTGCGCATGAATTGTCGATGTCGCTGCTAGTTGCGTATCCGCAGTGCCCGGCACTCGGCTCAAAGCCAGCCCCATGACCGCTTGAGTCTGGGCGCAAAAACCGGTTGCAAGGCCGGTCCAGCGAGCACTCGACCACAGTTGCTCCAGGTTGTCCGATTCGGCCGATGGCTCAAGGCAGAGATCGGGCAGCACCTTGAGTAGTTGTCGTATCGGCATCAAGGCGGGGCGGGCCGGTGATTGCTGTGAGAGCGCGGCATCAGGTTGGGTGAGCAAGTTCAGCGCGTGTTCGAGGACGGTGGGCATCGGCGCTTGCAGGCCGGTCAATTTCAACAGCCATTGATTGCCCGATGCACCGAAGGAAAAATCCACACCGGCCTGACCGGCGTCTTCGCGCAACGCTTGCAGGTTGTTGTCCAGGCGCGATTGAAGGCTGGCGCTGGGGGCCGCCTCCAGGCGCCAGCGCAGGTACACCGCGCCTTCAGTGCCGTTATCCGGCAGCGCCTGGCTGAATTGCATCGGTGAACGTTCGCGGCGACTGCGCGAGCGGTCTTGAGCAAAAGTGCGCAGGCCCCGGTGGGCACTGGTTTGTCCGCGAATCAGGCCTGCGTTGGGAGTAGCCGCATCGGTGTGCAGGAACGGATTGGGTGCGGGCAGCTGCCACGGGCCGTGGAAGTTATCCACAGCGCCGATTTGTTCCAGAATAGCCTTGAGGACAATCACACCGACTTCGGATAACCCTGTTTCGCGCTCTTCGCTGTCCTGCCGGGCCAGCTGCAAGGCACTGCTGACACCTCGCTGGCGCTGGCGCAGCGCCGCGTATTCCTCGCGCAACCCGCGCCAGTCCTGGCGGGCGAAAAAGCCCAGCCAGTCCTGCAATTGCTCGCCAATGCCGGTCGCCGGTGCATTGGCAGGCAGTGTGAATTCAATGTGCAGCAAGGCCTGTCCGGCGAACTGATACAAGGGCCTTGCCTTGAGGTTTTCAACTTGGTCCTGTTTTCGCAATTCAGCCAGCAGTCCACCGGGTTTCGCAGAGTTCAGCCAATGGCACAGAAAGTCCAGCGCCTCGGGCGATGAGTCGGGCAGTGCTTCAAGGGCAAACAGCAGGTCCAGCCGATGCTCGCCAGCCTGTTGATAACGGTTCCCCGCCCCAGCCATCAGCGGTGCGGGGGCTTGTTGCGCGACCTTCTCGCCCTTGGCAATGACCTTGCCGAATGCTTCGGCCAACAGCCTCAACTCATCAAGGCTCTGGGGACCGGCAAGGCTCAAGGTCATTTGCCCGGTCTGGTAATAGCGCTGATAAAAATCCTGCAAGGCCTGCTGGAAATCGGGTTGCGGCACCGGCAGGCTGTCGCGGTTGCCGGCATGAAAACCGCGCAACGGATGAGCGTCGCTAAGCCCGCCCAGCAAGGCCAGCTGCTGCTGAGCCGCGCCATCCTGCGACCAGGCGATGAATTCCGCGTGCAACACTTCCCGTTCCCGGCGCTGGTCATCCAGGTTCATGCGTGGATGGGCGAGCATGTCTGCCAGTCTTTCCAGGCCCTTGGCAAACGCCTGGGGTGGCAGCTCGAAAAAGTAATCGGTGGTGCGCTCGCAGGTTTGCGCATTCACCTGGCCGCCGTGACGCTGGACGTAGGCCATCAGCCCTTGATCGGCGGCAAAGCGCTCGGTATCGAGAAACAGCAGGTGTTCCAGAAAGTGCGCCAGGCCTGGCCACGCCAATGGCACATCATGGCTGCCGGCGGCAACCCGCAACGCCGCCGCGCAGCGCTTCAAATCCGGGGCATGACGCAGCGTCACCCGCAAGCCGTTGGCCAGGGTTTCAGTGTGGGGGCGAGGGTGATTCAGCGCAGGCATGAGCACTTCCAGAACAGAGAAGTGCCAATGCTAGCGGATAACGGTGGTTCAGCGCTTGTTCAGCGCGCCGTAAAGCTCGGGGCGGCGATCGGTCAGGTAGCGATTGGCGGCGCGGGAGTCGACCATCAACTGGCGGTCCAGCTCACCGACAATCAGCGCCTCATCGAGTCCCGCCTGGGCGATGCGGCTGCCATCCGGTGCGGCGATGCTGCTTTGGCCACAGTAGTGGATATCGCCTTCGTGCCCGCAATAGTTGGCATACGCCACATAGCACTGATTCTCGAAAGCCCGGGCGCGGACGGTGACGTCAGCGATGAAATCGAACGGGATCATGTTGGCCGTCGGTGCCAGTATCAGTTCGGCACCGGCCAGGGCCAGGCGCCGGGCGTTTTCCGGAAACTCGAGGTCGTAGCAGATCAGGAACCCGAGCTTCCAGCCGTTGAGTTCAACGATGGGGAAGTCGTCGGTGCCGACACTGAACATCGAACGGTCGAGGTCACCGAACAGGTGCGTCTTGCGGTAATTGCACAGACGCTCGCCATTGGCGTCGATCAGTTGCACGGCGTTGTAGATCTGTCCGTCCCCGGTGCGTTCGGGATAGCCATACAAAATGGCGATCCCGGTGGCCTTGGCAATGCGCGCAATCTGTTGCGCCGATTCACCGTTGTGCACCTCCGCCAGTACACTGACGGCATCGACGCCGATGTTGTAGCCGGTCAGGAACATCTCCGGCAGTACCAGCAAGTCGGCGCCCTTTGCCTCCAGTGCCAGCTGATGCAGGCGCTGAAGGTTGCCGGCGACATCCAGGGGCAACGGTGGACATTGGTAAAGGGCTACGCGCATTTCGGATTCCTCTTACTCGGGCAGGGCGATCGGACCGATCTCGTTGAACACATCTCCTGGACCCGGATTCTCGGCGTGAGTTGCACCGCCGAAGTGTTTCATGATGCCCCACACCGCATTGAGCGAGGTCTGCACCGCGCCTTCGACCCAGGCCGGCGTCCATGACACGTCGTCGCCGGCGATGAAAATCCCGCGCTGCTCGGCCGGCATGTCGTCCTGCATGAAATGCGCGTACATGCGCTGGTTGTAGCGGTAGTGGCCGGGCAGGGCACCCTTGAAGGCGCCGAGGAAATGCGGGTCGGCTTCCCAGGACACGGTGATCGGATCGCCGATGATTCGCGCGGCGATGTCGACTTTCGGGTAGATCTTTTTCAGCGCATCCAACGCCAGTTTTACGCGCTTTTCCACCGGATGCGGGAGCATTTTCAACGCGTCGCTCATCCACGAATACGACAGGCAAATCACCCCGGGCTTGTCGTCGCCGTTATCGAACAGGTAAGTGCCGCGGGTCAGGCGATCAGTGAGGGTCATGCTCATCAGGTCGCGGCCGGTTTCCGGGTCTTTGTCCTTCCAGAACGGGCGGTCGACCATCACGAAGGTTTTCGACGACTGCATGTAGCGGGTGCGGTCCAGGGCCATCCACATCTTCTGCGAGAACAGGGTTTCGTCGCATTCGATCTGGGTGGTCAGCAGCCAGCTCTGGCAGGTGGTCAGTACCGCGGCGTATTCGCGGGTGTCGCCGTTGTTGTCGGTGACCGCAAAACGGCCGTCCGGCGCGTGGGCGATTTTCTTCACGCCGGAACGTGGGGCACCACTGTGCAACGACTTGAGGCTGGTGCCCTGCGGCCAGTGCACGCAGCGTTCCGGGACATGGCGCCAGATGCCCTGCGGCACTTGTTCCACACCACCGACCACCAGATGCTGGTGATCGTCGCAGTTGGTCATCACCACGCGGAAGATTTCCAGCATCGAGTTGGGGAAGTCCGAGTCCCAGCCACCGGTACCGAAACCGACCTGGCCGAACACTTCGCGGTGATGGAACGACAGCTTGGCGAAGGCTTTGGAGGTGGCAACGAAATCGTAGAAGGTGCGGTCGTCCCACAGCGGCACGAGGGTGTTCCATAGTTCCTTGAGGCGCGGTACGTCGCGGTCGCGGATGGCCTGCTGGCTATCAGCGAACTGCGAGCCAGCTTCCAGGGCATCGGCCCAGGCGTCAGCCACTTCCTGGAACAGTGCAGGAAGATCCGCCAGTTTCTGTGCGTAATGGGTCTTGCCTTCCAGGTCGATGACGGTGCTGCCGGAGGCAGGTGTCAGCGGGTTGGGGAAGGGTTTGGTTTCAAGGTTCAGCTTGTCGACATAGTGATAGAACGCGGTGGACGATACCGGAAAGCGCATGCCGCCCAACTCGGCGACGATGCCATCGGTGCCATTGAACGCTTGGGAGCGCAGGCGACCGCCCAACTTCGAGGCCTCATAGACCACGGGCTTGAGGCCAAGCTTCATCAATTCGTACGCGGCCACCAATCCTGCGATACCGGCGCCGACAATCGCCACTTCGGCACCGTGATGGTGCTCGGGAATGCTGCCCAGGCCGGCCGGGTGTTCGATCCAGTCGTCGAAGGCGAAAGGAAAGTCCGGACCGAAAATGGTGACTGGTTTTTTACCGTCTGCAGGATGGCGATTGTTCTTGTTCATGGCTGACCTTGCTGGCGACCCGACGCGGAATGCGCATCTGAGTATAGGAAAAGATGTCAGCCATTCTAGAGAGCGTAGAACTCGTTAATAAGAAGCAAAGTGTCGTCATTTTGCAATTTTATTGGTCAATATGACGATGTGGATGTGCACACCGACCAATCTGGGAGCGAGCTTGCTCGCGATAGCGCTAGTTCATTCACCGATGAATCCAGGCCTGAAAACTCAAACAGGCTGTCCCCGATCAATCTTGCTACTCAAGATGATCGACGTCGTCGTCTTCTCCACCCCATCGACACTGCCAATCTGATCCAGCAACTGATCCAGTTGCTCCGGCGAATCGCTGCGCAACCAAGCCACATAATCAAATTCGCCACTCACCGCACATAACTGCTGCACCTGGGCCATCGCACTCAGGCGCCGCAGTACTTCCTTGCCGGAGCGCGGCTGCACGGTAATCCCCACATACGCCTGCAGCCCGCCATCGACCACGCGCTGGCCGAGCCGCACGCCGTAGCCGGTGATGACCTTGGCCTTTTCCAGGCGTGCCAGGCGCGAGGTGACGGTGGTCCGGGCGATGCCCAGTTGCCGGGCGAGCATGGCCACGCTTTCGCGGGCGTTGATCTGCAGGGCCGCAATCAACTGACGGTCGATTTCGTCAAGAGCGGGCGGGCGAATGTCAGGCAAGGGCGGTCTCCAGCGGCATGGATCAATGTCCAGGCATGTTACAGGCACATCCCGCACAGCGCTCGCGACGGCTGTCTGATCTAGTCTCAGTACCGTTCATGACATTTCTGCCTGCGACAAATTGCCATAAGTAACTAGGTAGTACATTATTCCGCCTTGTCACAAATGGGGAAAATTTCCGACATGAATAATTCTGGGGCTGCCGCCGGCAGCAAATGGCTGCTGACGGGGCTGGGTGTCCTGATAGCACTGATCGGGCTCGGCCTGGCCGGTGGCGGCGGCTATCTGATCGCGCTCGGCGGCAGCTGGTATTTCCTGCTAATGGGCCTGGCGATGCTGGTCTCGGGGCTGATGATCTCCCGGCGTAGACCGCTGGGGGCGTGGTTGTATGGTCTGGCGCTGATCCTAACGGCCGTGTGGGCGGTGTGGGATGCCGGTTTCGAGTATTGGCCACTGGTCTCGCGCGTGCTGACGTTTACCGTCATCGGCCTGGTTGTCGCCTTGATTTATCCGACGCTGGTACGCGCTTCGGGCGCAACCACAGGGCGAGGCGCCTATGGCCTGGCCGGGCTGCTGGGTGTCGGTGTTGTCGCGACGCTGGCTTACATGTTCGTACCGACTCCGGTGGTCAAGGCCACCACTGAGCCGGCGGTAACGCCGGTGGTACCGGGTACCGAACAGAAAGACTGGGCGCATTGGGGCAACACCACCGCCGGCAACCGCTTTGCCGCGCTGGACCAGATCAACAAAGGCAACATCGACAAGTTGCAGGTGGCCTGGACCTTCCGCACCGGGGATATCCCGCAAAGCACCGGCGCCGGAGCCGAGGACCAAAACACCCCGTTGCAGATCGGTGACACGGTCTACACCTGCACCGCGTACGGCAAGGTTTTCGCCCTGGACGCCGACACCGGCGTCCAGCGCTGGAAGTTTGACCCGCAAGGCACCGCGCCCAACTGGCAGCGCTGCCGTGGCCTGGGTTACTTCGATGCTGGCGCTGCACCTGTAGCCGAGCAGCCAAGCGCTTGTACGAAACGTCTGTTCCTGCCGACCGGCGATGCCCGCCTGATCGCCATCAATGCCGGAACCGGCAAGCCATGCGAAGAGTTCGGCAACCAGGGCACCGTCGACTTGACCACCGACATGGGTGAAGTGAAGCCCGGCTACTACCAGCAGACCTCGACGCCGTTGGTCGCAGGGGACGTGGTGATCGTCGGTGGCCGTGTCGCCGACAACTACTCCACCGGCGAACCGCCAGGTGTGGTCCGCGCCTACGACGTGCGCAGCGGCGAGTTGGTGTGGGCGTGGGATCCGGGAAACCCGAACATCACCAAACGCCCACCGGCCGGCGAGACCTACACCCGGGGGACACCGAACGTCTGGTCGGCAATGTCCTACGACGCCAAGCTCGGTCTGGTCTACCTGCCTACCGGCAACGCGACACCGGACTTCTTCGGCGGTCAGCGTACCGCCATGGACGACAAGTGGAACTCGTCCATCGTTGCCATCGACGTGAAAACCGGTCAGGTACGCTGGCACTTCCAGACCACCCACAACGATCTGTGGGACTTCGATCTGCCCGCACAACCGCTGCTATATGACGTGCCCGACGACAAGGGCGGCACCCAGCCTGCCTTGGCGCAAGTCACCAAGCAGGGCGAGATTTTCCTGCTCAATCGCGAAACCGGCGTACCGATAGCGCGGGTCGAAGAGCGTCCGGTGCCGCAGGGCCATGTGCCTGGCGAACGCTACTCGCCGACGCAGCCGTTTTCGGTGGATATGCCGTCAATCGGCAACAAGACACTGACCGAATCCGACATGTGGGGGGCCACCCCGTTCGACCAGTTGATGTGCCGCATCCAGTTCAAAGGCATGCGCCATGAAGGCGTCTACACCCCACCGGGCATGGATCGCGCCCTGCAGTTCCCGGGCTCGCTGGGCGGGATGAACTGGGGCAGTGTCTCGGTCGACCCGAACACCCACTACATGTTCGTCAACGACATGCGCCTGGGCCTGGCCAACTACATGATCCCGCGCGACAAGATCGGCGCCGGGGCCAGTGGCATCGAAATGGGCGTGGTACCCCAGGAAGGCACGCCGTTCGGCGCCATGCGCGAGCGCTTCCTCTCGGCGGTCGGTATTCCGTGCCAGAAACCACCGTTTGGCACCATGTCCGCCATTGACCTCAAAACCCACAAACTGATGTGGCAAGTACCGGTCGGTACCGTGCAGGACACCGGCCCGCTGGGCATCCGCATGCACCTGCCAATCCCGATCGGCATGCCGACCCTCGGCGCCTCGCTCGCCACCCAGTCGGGCCTACTGTTCTTCGCCGGCACCCAGGACTTCTACCTGCGCGCCTTCGATACCGGCAACGGTAACGAAATCTGGAAGGCGCGGTTGCCGGTGGGCAGCCAGTCCGGGCCGATGACCTATGTTTCGCCGAAAACCGGCAAGCAGTACATCCTGCTCACCGTTGGCGGCGCACGTCAGTCGACGGACCGTGGCGATTATGTGATTGCCTACGCATTGCCTAAATAAAGGCTGAGTTCCTGGTACGAAAAAGCCGCGCAATGTCGCGGCTTTTTCGTGGGCGATAATCGGGGAGAGAAATAAGCAACGCCATTTCAGGACGTGTCTGACATACGCGGCGGGCCCACTTGCCGATCATTGATTTTTTCCGTGGCGTCGTGTCGCGGAGAGGTTTGTGAAGGTGCCAAGGTGCGGATGAAAAGGCTCTCGTTCGATGTTGATCACGTGTACTGCATATCCCTGAGTGAGCGCCATGATCGGCGGCAACTATTCCGCAGCACCGTCGCAACGCTCATTTCCAATCCGATCGAGTTCTTCATCGCGCAGCGCTGCAGCGACCCGATCCGAGGCTGTTACGAGTCGCATCAGGCACTGGCCAGAAAAATCCTGGCCGAAGGTTGGCAACGGGTGTTGATCTTCGAGGACGATGCCAAGCCCTACAGGTTTCATCCGGCACAGGTGTGCTGGGTGAACCGGTTTATTCGCAGCCACAGGTTTCAAGCGCTGCACCTGGGGTACAGCATGGGTCGCACATGGCTGACCTGGTTCCCGTTCATTGCTCGTGGCAACGTGGTGGCGCTGCATGCCTACATCATCTCCCGCGAAGGCTGCAAGGTACTGGTTCAAACACCTTATGTCGGAGAGCCAGTCGATGTCTTGTTCAAACGGCAGATCAAACAACATTGCGTGTTTCCCATGCTGTTTCGCCAGCACGCGGCGGCGGTGGCAGGCAGCGACATCGAGGCGCTCGCCATGAATGAAGATGAGTGGTGGGAGCGCAACTGGAAGAAACACAAACGCTCGGTGTGGAAAAACATCTGGCGCACCGTGGTTCGATTCAGGTTTTGATGATTGACCCTGGACCCGCATTGGGTCTGTGATGTATGAAAACTCGTAAAGGAATGCTCAATTGAGGCCGTGGCGCGAGGGGACAGGTCATGACGAAGAAATTGCCTCCTGCTGTACGGGATCACGCCTGGGAGATTGCCCATCACGAAATGGGCCACTACGTCGTGGCTCGCGCCTTGGGTTTCGCCACGGGCAGCGTGAGCCTGACAGTGACCATGGACTTACGGCATCAAGGCGGGGCGACCATTAGCCTGGTGCGGGCGATTTCGTCGATAGAAGCCATGAAGCAACATCTGGAGGCCCGGATGATGGTCCTCCTGGCTGGTGCGATAGCGCAGACACTGCCTGCAAAATATTCAGCCGGAAAACGCGTCGACAAGTCGAAAGCGACGGCCATCCTCAAAGGCGAGCAGGGGGCGCAACAGGATTACGCAAAGATCAGGGAGTTGCAGCATCTGCTGCGCAATATCCTCTACCCCGAGACCGATCCAGCGGCGTCTGAGCGCATCACGGCTGAGCTTAAAACGCTGACGGATCGCGCATGGCAGCGGACTCAAGACATCGTAGAAGAACTGTCCGGGACCATTGCCGAATTGGCAGCGGTCTTGGTAGACGGCATGGTTGTCGTGGAGCAGTGGGGGCGGGCGGCAGATACGTATGAGGTTGTGTTGTCGGGGCAGATGCTTGAACGGCTGCGGGCAGTGCAGGCCATTCCGTCTATTGGAATTGGAGGCCCCGAAAAGTCGGGGCGTGTTTTCGATAGATGAACCGAAATTAGTCCTTAGGGTTCGGCGCTGCTCGAACGGGTCTTCGCGTCAGCACCTTCACCACATCATCAATCACCGCTTTGCTCATCGTCGTCAGATAGTGCGCGGCCAACGCGTGGCGGTCAGAGTCTTGGGCGTAGGCGGCATCCACAGTGAGGGACTTGGCGAGGAACAGCAGGTCGGAGGCTTGGGCCAACGCGTCGGCGATGGGGACGTCGCGACACACGTGGAATAGCGGTTGGTTCGAGAGATACAGGAAAGGTGTGAAGCCGATGGTTTTCAGTTCTGATGGTGCTGAGGAATCTGTTTTCGTCATGGTCTTACTCCAAAATTAGAGTAGTCGCCACGTTCGTTTCCAAGCGAATAGGTGGCGGCTGTGCGCAGGTTGGAAAACCGGAGACCACAGAACCGGCACGCCCGAAGGCGTCCCACGCACAGCTGCCATAACACAGGATTCGCAATCGTAAAGAACGTCTGGAATCGCGGTAGGGTTACTGTTGCACTGTGATCTGACGGGTTTCCAAGCCCGATCGCTGAATGTTCAGCGACGACCAGAGACTATCCCGTCAAAGAAAAGCGCAACAAGGCGGCAAAGTGCCCAAACGCGAGATTCGGAGTTTGCCTACAAGATTTACGGACGTCATCCGATATTGCGACACCCTCAGTAAATCAAAACTAGTGCGGCGAGCCATTTTCCAGGCCTGTGAATCCTTTTATTCCATTGGCGACATGGAGTATGTGCCGCTACGGTATTTCCAAATCAGCAGGTCTCAAGTGAGGGTTCTGGCTGATGAGTTGAATGAGTTCTTAGGGGCTCATTCAGAGGAGGAGCAATGAAATTCCCAGTGGTAGTACACAAAGATGCTGCCTCAGACTACAGCGTGACAGTTCCTGATGTGCCAGGTTGCTTCTCGGCGGGTGCCTCGTTCTCCGAAGCGCTGGACAACGTCCGCGAGGCGCTGGCGCTACACCTCGAAGGGTTGGTTGCCGACCAGGAAAAGCTTCCCCAGGCACAAGAGGTCGATGCTCATTTGGATAATCCGGATTTTGCCGGTGGTGTATGGGCGATAGTCGACTTTGATCTCACGCCATACTTGGGTAAGTCGGTGCGGTTCAACGCCTCTTTACCGGAGCAGCTACTGCACCGCATTGATGAGCGCGTTCAAAAAGATCATCGCTACGCCTCGCGGTCAGGTTTTTTGGCGACGGCGGCGTTGCGTGAGTTGTCTGTGTGACGCACAGCACGAGAAAATCAAACGCCAGACACGCAAAAGCCGCGCATTGCGCGGCTTTCTTGTTTGGTGGGCCCACACGGACTTGAACCGTGGACCAAAGGATTATGAGTCCTCTGCTCTAACCAACTGAGCTATAGGCCCCAGTGGTCGCGGATTATAGCGACGGTTTCGCGGCTGTGCTATCCGAAAAATCTATTACTGCTGTACGAAGAAACGTCGCGGCGAATTCGTCGGGTGGCAGGGGCAGGCTGACGATGTAGCCCTGGATCTGTTCACAGCCTTCGGCGGCCAGGAATTGCTGCTGCGCCTGGGTTTCGACGCCCTCGGCGATGACCGTGAATTGCATGCTGCGGCCGAGCGCGATGATGGCGCGCACGATAGCGGCATCGTGGGGGTCGTCCGGCAGGCCGCGGACGAAGGACTGGTCGATCTTGAGAATGTCCAGCGGCAGACGCTTGAGGTAACTCAGTGAGGAGTACCCGGTCCCGAAGTCGTCGATCGCCAGTTGCACGCCCAGATGTTTGAGTTGGTGCAGCACCGCAAGCGCTTCTTCGGCCTGGCTCATGATGAAGTTTTCGGTGATTTCCAGTTGCAGGTAACCGGGTTGGAGGCGGTTGTCCTTGAGCAGTTGCTCGATGCGCCCCAGCAGGTTCGGTTGGCGCAACTGGGCACCGGCGAGGTTGACCGACAGCGGGCCCAGGCCTTCGTACATCTGGTTCCATTCAAACATCTGCCGGCAGGCGGTTTCGAGTACCCAGTCGCCGATCTGCAGGATCATGCCGTTTTCTTCGGCAAGCGAGATGAAGTGTTCGGGAGGTACGTCGCCGAAGGTTGGATGACGCCAGCGAATCAGCGCTTCGGCCCCCACCACGCGATAGTCGTCGAGGCTGATCTTGGGTTGGTAGCACAGGTGCAGCTCATTGCGCTCGAGGGCGCGTCGCAGTTCGTGCTCCAGCGCCACACGCTCGCTGGCTTGTGCGGTGAGGTCGCAGGTATAGCTTTCGACGCGGTTGCGGCCTTTGGCCTTGGAGCGGTACATCGCCGCGTCGGCGTTTTTGATCAGCGTGGCCACGTCGCTGCCGTCCTTGGGATAGAGGCTGGTACCGATACTTGAGCTGATGAAAAATTCATGTTCGCCGGCCTGGAATGGCGCGGTGAAGCAATTGAGCAGTTTGGTGGCGATGTTGTCGGCGTCGCTGGCTTGCTGCAGGCCAGGGAGCAGGATGATGAATTCGTCGCCGCCCAGGCGCGCGACGGTGTCGATATCTCGCAACTGGTCCTTGAGGCGCACGGCAATGCCCTTGAGCAAAAGATCGCCGACCGGGTGACCGAGGCTGTCGTTGATGTGCTTGAAACGGTCCAGGTCCAGGAACAGCACTGCACCCTGGCCGCCGTTTTCCTTCTGGTGACTGAGCGCGTTGAGCAAACGGCTTTCGAACAGCGTGCGGTTCGGCAGGCCGGTCAACGGGTCGTGGTGAGCCTGGTAGTCGAGTTTGGCCTGGGCGTGTTTGAGGCTGGAGATGTCGGCGAACACGGCCACGAAGTGGGTGATGAAGTTGTCACGATTGCGCACGGCGCTGATGGTCAGCCAGCTCGGATAGAGTTCGCCATTCTTGCGTCGGTTGGAAATTTCGCCTTGCCAATGACCTTCGTCGGTCAGTTGATGCCACATGGCGGCGTAGAACGCGCTGTCATGCAGGCCCGAGGCAAGCAGGCGCGGGGTATGGCCCAGTGCTTCGCTTTCGCTGTAGCCGGTGATTTCGGTAAAGGCGCGGTTGACCGCACTGATGTGTTGCTGGGTATCGGTGATCAATACGCCTTCTGCGGTGCTCTCGAACACCGTGGCGGCCTGTTGCAGTTTTTCCTGCATCAGGTGGCGTTCGGTGATATCCCGGGCGATGGTCAGCATGCAGTCGTCGTCACCGATCGGCAGCGGACGGCTGGAGACCTCGCAGAGGCGGATCTGCCCGTCGCTGCGGCGGATATGGCAGCTGAAATCGCGGACGAAACCGTCCCGGTGCAACAGGTCGAGCATTTGTTTGCGCTCGTTGAGGTTGACCCAGATCCCCAGGTCCAGGGCCGAGCGATCGACCGACATCGCGCTGTTGAAACCGGTGATGCGGCTGAACCCCTCGTTGACCTCCAACAGCAAGCCATCGCTCTGGCGCGACAGCAGCAAGCCGTCGGGGGAGGCGTGGAAGGCCTTGGCGAACTTTTCTTCGGAGGTTTGCAGTTGTTGCTGGGTTTCCTTGAGCTGGGTGATGTCTCGCACCACGACCACCAGCGCCGGGGTCGTATCGAGGTCGAACGGTTCGGCAGAGATCAGGCCGGTGAACACCTGGCCATTGTTGCGGCGAAAGGGCATCTCCAGGTTGCGGATGCTGCCGGCCTGCAAGCGCTGTAGCAGCCCTGGCCCGACACCCGGGATGCCCCAGATATTAAGGTCGGTGGCGGTCTGGCCGATGACGTCTTCGGCCCTGAGGCCGATCTGCTCCTCGAACGCCTCGTTGACCTCCAGCAGGCAGCCGTCGCTCAGGCGTGCGATCACCAGGATGTCCGGGCACTGCTGGAACACTGAGGCAAACTTCTGTTCAGACAGGCGCAGTGCTTCTTCGGTACGTTTGGTTTCGCTGATATCGATCATCAAGCCGCGCATTACCGGCTCATGACCGTGTTCGATCAGGCTGACGATGTCGCGGACCCACAGGCAACGCCCGTCAGCGGTGATCACCCGGTAATCGAGGCTGTGGTCGCGCCCGGCCAACACTTCGTGGTCGCAGAAGTTCTGCGCGCGGGTGAGGTCGGCGGGGTGAATGATGTTGCGCCAGAAACCTGGGATCAGCCAATGGGACAGGGGGTAGCCGAGCAGGTCTTCGGCGTGGGGCGACACATAGCTGTAGGTGAAGTCGCTCACCCGCGCTTCCCAGGCGATGGCCGACAGGCTCTCCACCAGCCCGCGGTAGTGGTATTCGCTACTGCGCAGTTCCTGCTCAAGGTTGACCCTGCGGGCAATTTCCGAGCTCAAGCGGCGGTTGACGCGGATCACGGCTGCCAGCACGGCGATCAGCAGCAGTAGCCCAGGCAAGCCGTAGATCAGCAGATCGGACCAGAATGTTCGATGATCGAGGACGTTGCCGACCCAGTGCTCCTGGATCGAACTGATTTCAGCAGGCGACATGTCGGCCAGGACTTTATCCAGAATGCCGACCAGTATTTTGTTGTCCCGGGGTACCCCCATGGCCAGCTGATAGCGGTAGGGGGTTTCGCCACTGACGTACAGCCCGTCGAGCTTGAGCTGGCGCAAACTCCAGACGCTGGAGGCAAGATCGCCCACCACCGCGTCCACTTCATCGGTGGCCAGCGCCTGCAAGGCCGAGCTGACGTTGGGCATCGCCACCAGGTTCAAATCGGGATTGTGGGTGCGCAGCAGTTCATGAGGTGCGTAGTTTTCCACTACGGCGATTTTCAACCCATACAGGTCCTTGAGTTTGCGCGGCTGGGCGCCTCCGACGTGCGCCAGGATGACGATCGGGAAGTCGAGGTAGGGACGCGTGAATGACAGGTAGGCCTGGCGCTCCGGGGTCGACATGATGCCCGGCAAAAGGTCCAGTTTGCCTTGTTTGGCCTGGTCCAGAACGACCGTCCAGCTCACGGGCTCGATCGGCGTGAGCTTGATGGCCAATCGCTGGCGAATACGGTCGATATAGTCTGCCGCAAGGCCCTGGTAACGCCCCTGGTCGTCGCGAAACTCAAAGGGCGGCCAGGACGCATCGACACCCAGGCGCAGGTCCGGGTGGGCCGCAATCCAGCTACGTTCTTCGTCGGTTAGAGTCAGCGCGCCAGCCGTTGCGGTCCAGGTTATCAGCGACAGCAAAAAAAACACGGTCGGCAGTCTGGGCATAACGGTCTCGTTATGGCTCTGGGAATGTTTCGAGTGTAGACGGGCAAATCGGCGGGTGGGGCGCAACGGGGGATTTAATCTGCATAAAACAAAACCCCCGGCCTGGGCCGGGGGTTCTGGTGTCACTCGTCGAGGAAGGAGCGCAGGTGCTCGCTTCTCGTCGGATGGCGCAGCTTGCGCAGCGCCTTGGCTTCGATCTGACGAATCCGTTCACGGGTCACGTCGAACTGCTTACCAACCTCCTCGAGGGTGTGGTCGGTATTCATGTCGATACCGAAGCGCATGCGCAGTACCTTGGCTTCACGGGCAGTGAGACCGGACAGCACTTCGCGGGTCGCTTCCTTAAGGCTCTCAACGGTCGCGACATCGATTGGCGACTGCATGGTCGAGTCTTCGATGAAGTCGCCCAGATGGGAGTCTTCGTCATCACCGATCGGGGTTTCCATGGAGATCGGCTCTTTAGCGATCTTCAACACCTTGCGGATCTTGTCCTCAGGCATTTCCATGCGTTCGCCCAACTCTTCCGGGGTCGGTTCGCGACCCATTTCCTGCAACATCTGGCGGGAAATGCGGTTGAGCTTGTTGATCGTCTCGATCATGTGCACCGGAATACGGATGGTGCGGGCCTGGTCGGCGATCGAGCGAGTGATCGCCTGACGGATCCACCAGGTGGCATAAGTCGAGAATTTGTAGCCGCGACGGTATTCGAACTTGTCTACCGCTTTCATCAGACCGATGTTGCCTTCCTGGATCAGGTCGAGGAATTGCAGGCCACGGTTGGTGTACTTCTTGGCGATGGAGATCACCAGACGCAAGTTCGCTTCGACCATCTCTTTCTTCGCGCGGCGGGCCTTGGCCTCACCGATCGACATGCGACGGTTGATGTCCTTGATCTCGGCGATCGTCAAACCGGTTTCGGTTTCCAGCGCGGTCAGCTTCTGCTGGCAACGAATGATGTCCGGCTGCAGGCGACCAATGGCTTCAGCGTATTTGCTTTTGCCTTTGGCCAGTGCATCGCTCCAGCTTTCGTCCACTTCGTTGCCCGGGAACTGGCGCAGGAAGTCGGCACGCGGCATGCGCGCATCACGGACGCAGAGCTGCATGATTGCACGCTCTTGCTGACGCAGACGATCCAGGGCACTGCGCACACGCTCGACCAGGCCTTCGAATTGCTTCGGAACCAGTTTGATCGGCATGAACAGCTCGGCCAGGGCCAACAGCTCGGCAATCGCCAGCTTGTTGTGGCGACCGTGCTTTTTCAGCGCCTTGCGGGTGATTTCCATCTGATCGGCGACGGCACCAAAACGCTGGGCGGCGATGATCGGATCTGGACCGCTTTCGGCTTCTTCTTCGTCATCGGAAGATTCGGCGTCATCGTCGTCGGAATCATCATCCGCTTTCGCGGCCTTGGCGTCGATCGGCGGCGGCACTTCCGCTGCGGGCGGCGCAATACCGTCGTCCGGGTCGATATAACCGCTCAGGACGTCGGACAGGCGGCCACCTTCGGTGGTGACGCGAGTGTATTCGGAGAGAATATGATCAACCGTGCCAGGGAAGTGCGCGATTGCGCTCATCACTTCACGGATGCCCTCTTCAATACGCTTGGCGATTTCGATTTCGCCTTCACGTGTGAGGAGCTCGACCGTACCCATTTCGCGCATGTACATGCGCACCGGGTCGGTAGTGCGACCAATGTCGGTCTCGACCGCTGCCAACGCAGCAGCTGCCTCTTCGGCCGCGGCTTCGTCGGTATCGGCGTCGGCCAGCATAAGGGAATCCTTATCTGGCGCAACCTCGAATACGTTGATCCCCATGTCGTTAATCATGCGGATGATGTCTTCCACCTGTTCCGGATCTGAAATATCCTCCGGCAGGTGGTCGTTGACCTCCGCGTAAGTCAGGTAGCCCTGCTCACGACCCAGTGTGATCAACTCTTTGATACGAGACTGCTGTTGCGCTTTTCCGGACATAACACCCTATCCACTGAAGGTCTTGGCGGGCAAAAAACAAGCCGAGGATTATACCTGAGCTATGACCTCACGCGCCAGTTGAGGTCGGGTTTGGTACAGCCATATTGCGTTTTAATAGGTCGCGCATCTGATTTGCGATCTGATTTGCTTCCTCGGCAGTCAATCCTGGCTGCCTCGCTTTCCTGATGAGTTCTTCCAGGCTATCGGTGTGTTGACCCGCTGATAACCTAGTAATGGTGTCTAAAAACTGTTGTTCAAGGTTGTCGCCGTCAATCAGCCATTCCTTTTCTGCCAAGGCCTTGAGCAGGCGGCCTTGTTCGGTCCCGTGCCAGCGGGCCATTAGCTGAATAGAGTTTAGCTTAGGATTTTTTTGCACCGCCTCGACGAGGGCTACAAGCAATTGCCCATAGGTGCTGCTCTCATTGGCGAAATGATTGGCGGTTTCTACCTTGCCGGCCAATTGCGGGTGATGAATAAGCGTGCGCAGCGCAATCAGTGTAGGAGCTTCGACGGCAATCGGTTTGCGCGGGGCGTTCTGTTGATCACGATCACCGCCACGTTTGCCGTTCTTGTCCCACGGCTTCTTGTCCCACTTCTTGCCGCCCGCGCCGGGTTTTTTCGGCGTCCATTCCTGCTGTGGTGCGTACATTTCCTGCGATTGCGGCTGATGATAGTCGCTGTAATCGGGCATCGCGTCGTAATCGATGCCGGGATCGTAGGCCGGTTGCGCTTCTTGCGGGGTGCTCTGCACCAGCTGACTGACGGCTTCCCCGCTCAGGCCGGTGATTTCGCTCAGGCGCTGACGCATCAGGATGCGCAGGTTGGCCCCCGGGACTTTGTCGATCAGCGGTGCTGCCAAGGTGGCCATGTGGGCCTTGCCTTCGAGTGAGCGCGGATCGGCTTCTTCCGTTAATTGCTGGAAAAAATAATCGGCTAATGGCTGCGCATGCTGGTTGATGCGTGCACGGAAGGCGTCGGTGCCTTCGGAGCGGACCAGGGTGTCCGGATCCTCGCCTTCGGGCAGGAACAGGAATCGGGCGCGACGACCATCCTGCAGGCTCGATAGTGTTGCTTCGAGGGCTCGCCAGGCAGCGTTACGGCCGGCCTGGTCGCCGTCGAAGCAGAACAGCACGCTGGGCACGACGCGAAACAGTCGCTTCATGTGCTCTTCGCTGGTTGCGGTGCCCAAGGTCGCGACAGCATTGCGCAAGCCTTGCTGGGCGAGGGCGATGACGTCCATGTAGCCCTCGACGACGATGATTTCGTCGAGGTTGCGGTTGTTCTTGCGTGCTTCGTACAGACCGTAGAGTTCCTGGCCTTTATGAAAGACCGGGGTTTCCGGCGAGTTGAGGTACTTGGGCTTGTCGTCGCCCAGCACCCGGCCACCAAAGGCGATGATGCGCCCGCGACTGTCGCGGATCGGGAACATCACGCGATCACGAAAACGGTCGTAGCGCTTGCCGGTTTCGGCGTTCTCGATCAGCAGGCCGGCATCGATCATGGCTTTTTGTTGCAGGGTGTCGCTGCTCAAGTGCTTGAACAGGTTGTCCCAGCCAGGTGGTGCAAAGCCGAGGCCGAAGTCCCGGGCGATTTCACCGGTCAGCCCTCGACCTTTCAGGTAGTCCACGGCGGCTTTGCGCGCCGGATGACTTTTCAGGGCCTGACGATAGAAGTCGGCGGCGGCCGTGAGCAGCGGATACAGCGGCGAATCGGTTGGCTGGCGCGGCTTGTGCGGGCGCCCGCTTTCTTCGCGGGGGATTTCCATCCCGGCGGCTTTGGCCAGTTCCTCGACAGCCTGGGGGAAGTCCAGGTTGTCGTGGTCCATGATGAAGCCCAGGGCATTACCGCCAGCGCCGCAGCCGAAGCAGTAATAGAACTGCTTGTCGGGGCTCACGCTGAAAGAGGGGGTTTTCTCTTTATGGAACGGGCAGCAGGCAGTGTGGTTCTTGCCGGCCTTTTTCAGTTGCAGGCGCGAGCTGACCACGTCGACGATGTCGGTGCGGTTCAGAAGGTCGTCAATGAAGCTCTGGGGAATTAGCCCGGCCATGGCGTTCTCGTCGTCTGCGCTGAAAAGGGACCGAAGCGAAGGGTAGCTGAGCGCGGGTCATTGCTTGAGGCGCGCAATGTGTGCGGCTCGACCGGTATCGCCTGCATGATCGCTTTCGGGAAGTGTATCTGCCGAAAATCCACTGACGTATTACCCATCAGTATTCGACTATTTGAAAATGTTGCGCTGAATCCGGCTGCGGCCAGTCAATGGCCTCGGATAGCTCGTTATTCGGCACGCAAACAGGTGCCTTGGGCTGATCGTCGTGAGAGGAATCAGTGGGTGTGCTCGTCAGTAGCCTTGAAAGGCTCGTCAGAAATGACGTGCACCGCTGGCAAAAGAGCCAGGTCTGACGCAGTGAAGCAGATTTGTCTCGGTCGCGTCTGCGGCTTCGACGGTGAAGCATCAAGCGTTTTACGCAAATGCCATTAGCCCGGCTTGGAGCCGGGCTTGGCAGAAGCTTGCTACGATCGTCTGTGTATTAGTACAGACGAACGGCGCGGCGCTGTTCGCGCTGAACTTTCTTGGCGTGACGCTTAACAGCGGCTGCTGCTTTGCGCTTACGCTCAGAAGTTGGCTTCTCGTAAAATTCGCGGCTACGAACTTCAGCCAGTACACCGGCTTTTTCGCAGGAGCGCTTGAAACGACGCAGAGCTACGTCGAAGGGTTCGTTCTCTTTTACTTTGACGGCTGGCATCCAGAGCTACCTTCATTCATTACCGGGGTCAACATCCTCGCGGCAAAAGAGCACTTGAAGACGTCGGTTTTTAAGGGTTGCGGATGTTAACCCCTCATCGCACGGAATGCAAAGCCTCTGATCGAAAACCGCTGGTCGGGGCATCACGCGACGACTATTATGCGCGCCTTCGAATTCAGCCTAAACAAGGCGCAAACCCATGCTAGTACTGGGATTAGAAACCTCTTGCGACGAAACTGGTGTCGCACTTTACGACAGTGAACGCGGCCTGCTGGCCGACGCGCTGTTTAGTCAGATCGACCTGCACCGTGCCTATGGTGGCGTAGTGCCGGAGCTGGCCTCGCGTGATCACGTCAAGCGCATGCTGCCCTTGATTCGTCAGGTGTTGGCCGAAGCCGGCTGCGTGCCGACCGAGATCGACGCCATCGCTTATACCGCGGGTCCTGGCCTGGTTGGTGCGTTGCTGGTCGGTGCTTCCTGTGCTCAGGCACTGGCCTTTGCCTGGGGCATTCCGGCGCTGGGCGTGCACCACATGGAAGGTCACTTGCTGGCGCCGATGTTGGAGTCGCAACCACCGGAATTCCCGTTCGTCGCTTTGTTGGTGTCAGGCGGTCATACGCAGTTGGTTCAGGTCGACGGCATCGGTCAGTACACACTGCTGGGCGAAACACTGGACGACGCCGCGGGCGAAGCCTTCGACAAGACCGCGAAGATGATGGGGCTCAATTATCCGGGGGGGCCGGAAATCGCTCGCCTGGCAGAACAGGGCGTTGCAGGACGTTTCGTCTTCCCGCGTCCGATGTGCGACCGCCCTGGTCTGGACTTCAGCTTCAGCGGCTTGAAAACCTTCGCCCTGAACACCTGGCAGCAGTGTGTAAGCGCCGGGGACGACGGCGAGCAAGCCCGTTGCGACATCTCGCTGGCGTTCCAGCAGGCCGTGGTGGAGACTTTGACCATCAAGTGCAAGCGCGCCCTGAAAGCGGCTGGCATGAAGCGCCTGGTGATCGCCGGAGGCGTCAGTGCCAACAAAGCGTTGCGTGCTTCCCTGGAAAAAATGCTCGGCGACATGAAGGGCGATGTTTTTTACGCCCGCCCGCAGTTCTGCACCGATAATGGCGCCATGATTGCGTTTGCCGGCTGCCAGCGCCTGCAGGCCGGTCAGCAGGAAAGCCTGGCGATCAGTGTGCAGGCGCGGTGGCCGATGGAGCAGTTGTCGCCCCTGTGATGAAGGACGCTCATGCCTGGCCGCTAAAAATGCCGTTCGCGCCCGGCAAACAGGTCGCGTAGATTGCCCCGGTGGCGCCAGACGATCATGCCGGTCAGGGCGCACATGGGCAGCAGTGCTGCCGGTTCTTGCCAGGCCAGCAGTGGCAGGGTCAAGGGCGTGGCGATCAAGGCGGCCAGCGAGCTGGTACGGGTCAGGTAGAACGTCAGCAGCCAGGCGCAGACTGCCATCAAGGCCGCAGGCGGGTATAGCCCCAGCAACATGCCGGCAGCGGTGGCGACACCCTTGCCACCGCGAAAGCGGAAGTACAGCGGGAACAGGTGACCGATGACGGCGCAAACGCCGATCCAGGCCTGATCCTGCAGTGACAAGCCTGCGAGGCCGGCGACCAGTACGGGCAGCAGGCCTTTGCAGAGGTCGCCGAGCAGAGTCAGGATGGCGAGTTTCTTGCCGGCCAGGCGCAACATGTTGGTGGCGCCAGCATTACCCGAGCCACTCATTCGCGGATCGGGGTTACCGGTCAGGCGGCTGAGCAAGATGGCGAAGGACAGAGAGCCGAGCAGGTAGGCGAGGATCGCCAGTAACCAAAACATGCTAACTATTCCGGGCGAGGACGCCCTGATTCTAACGGCGCATTGCGCCCTTGTCGTGTAGCGGAGAAAAGTGCTTGGACAGAGTGTTTATCGAGGGCCTGGAAGTCGACACCGTGATCGGTGCCTATGACTGGGAGCGAGGCATCCGACAGTGCTTGCGGCTTGATCTGAGTTTCGCTTGGGACAATCGTCCGGCCGCCGCTGGCGATGACCTGACCCTGGCGCTTGATTACGCGAGCGTTTCGTCGCGCATCCAGGCCTTTGCCGAGCAGGCACAGTTCCAGCTGGTCGAGACCTTTGCCGAGCGCCTGGTTGAAGTGCTGATGAGCGAATTCAAGATCACCTGGGTGCGCCTCAAGCTGACCAAGCCAGGTGCGGTTCCTGCCGCTACAGGTGGCGTGGGCGTGGAGATCGAGCGCGGATGTCGCTGACTCAGGTGTATCTCGGGCTCGGCAGCAATATCGAGCGCGAAACCCATTTGCAGGCCGGCCTGGAAGCCCTGGCGGGTTTTCTGGTGGATATACGTTGCTCGGCGGTCTTCGAAAGCCAGCCGGTGGGGATCAAGAGCGGGCCGTTCTTCAATTTCGTGGTATCGGCCTATACCGACTTGCCGCTGATGGAGCTGGATCGCCGGCTGAAATTTATCGAGGCGGACAACGGGCGTTACGCACCTGATCGCCGAGGCTTGCCGCTGGATATCGACGTTTTGCTGTTCGGTGACCTGGTGGGCAACTTCGATGGCCTGGTGCTGCCGAGGGCGGAAATTCTTAAAAATGCCTTTGTGTTGTGGCCGTTGTCGCTGATTGCGCCGGACAGAGTGCATCCAGGTGTAGGCAAAAGCTTTGCGACCTTGTGGGCTGAAGCACAGATTGATCAGGTGTTGGCGCCGGTGGCGTTTGAGTGGCGTGGGGAACAGCTGACGCCATCAAATTTGCTTTGATGCCGCTGACGCCTTCGCGGGCAAGCCTCGCTCCTACAAAGTGTGTCCCTGTAGGAGCGAGGCTTGGTCTGGGCGGCATTCCGACGAAGCTTTTTCAGGGCGACGCCGCTTCTTTGTAGGCTTTCAACGCTTTCAGCCGTTCGCGCTTGATTGCCTCACCCAGCTCAGGCCCTTTAAATCCCTGCTCCAGCAACGGCTGAACGGCAACACTGCGCGCCGCCGTCGCCGCCCCACGCAAATAATCCGCCTGTGGATAACCTCTCTGCTCCAACCCCTTGCGCCCACGCGCATCCATCTCACACGCTGCGATAAATTCCTCGAACCGTTGCGGCCGACGGTAAACGTCAAAGCTCTGCAGCAGCTCGAGCAAGGTCGAAGGCTTCAGCTCAAGTGCGCGATGCCCGTGGGTGTGATATTCGCCCACCAGCAACGCCAGCTCCTGACAATCTTTCGGTGCCTTGAAGCGTTCGTTGACCGCTTTGATCAGTTTTAGCCCCGTGGACTCGTGAGCGATGTGGCGCGGCCATTGCTCCTCTGGCGTCAGCCCTTTACCCAGGTCATGCAGCAGGCAGGCCCAGCGCACGGTCAGCGGTTGTTGGTGTTGTGCCGCTTGCTGCAGCACGCTCAGGGTGTGGGCGCCGGTGTCGATTTCCGGGTGGTGGGTCGCGGGCTGCGGGACCCCGAACAGCGCGTCGACTTCCGGCATCAGCACTTTGAGCGCGCCACATTCGCGCAACACCTCGACAAACACCTGTGGCTGATTTTCCATGAGGGCGCGGGAGATTTCTTTCCAGCTGCGCTCCGCCGTCAGCGCCTGGAGTTCGCCCGACTGACTGAGCTGGCGCATCAGTTCGAGGGTTTCGCGGGCGACGGTGAAGCCGAGATCGGCATAGCGCGCCGCGAAGCGGGCAACGCGCAAAACCCTGAGAGGATCTTCGGTAAACGCGGGGGAAACGTGGCGCAGAACACGGGCTTCGAGATCGCGCTGACCGTGATAGGGGTCGGTCAGGTTCTGCTGATCGTCTTCGGCCATCGCGTTGATCGTCAGGTCGCGGCGAATCAGGTCTTCTTCGAGGGTCACATCGGGGCTGGCGTGGAACGTGAACCCGCCGTAACCGCGTCCGCTTTTGCGTTCGGTGCGGGCGAGGGCATATTCCTCGCCGGTTTTCGGATGAAGAAACACCGGAAAATCAGCACCTACCGGCCGAAAACCCTTGGCGAGCATTTCATCAGTGGTCGCGCCAACCACGACTCGGTCGATATCGGTGACAGCTATGCCGAGCAGGCGATCTCGTACGGCACCGCCAACTTTATAAATCTGCATGAAAAACCTCCGTTAGCTCGACAGGATAACCGTTACGTCGAGCGTTCGGAGGCTCAAACAGGATCACAAATGGATGACGGCCAGGTCCAGCCGGCCGTAATCGCCTTCGCTGTGTTCTCCTCTGGGTGGCACGTGGTGGGTTTTCATGACCTGGTCACCCTGCAGGGTTTCCAGGTGAATATCGAAGCCCCAGAGACGATGCAGGTGCTTGAGCACTTCCTCGGTGGACTCTCCCAGGGGTTTACGGTCGTGCTGCTGGTGGCGCAGGGTCAGGGAGCGGTCGCCGCGTCTGTCGATGCTGTAGATCTGCACGTTGGGTTCGCGATTGCCCAGGTTGTACTGTGCCGCCAGGGTTTCACGGATGATGCGATAACCGCCTTCGTCGTGAATGGCCGGTACCAGTAGATCGTCCTTCTGGTCGTCATCGAGAATGCTGAACAGCTTCAGGTCGCGAATCACTTTGGGTGAAAGGTACTGCAGGATGAAACTCTCATCCTTGAAGCTGCTCATGGCGAACTTGATGGCTGCCAGCCAGTCGGTGCCGGCAACGTCAGGGAACCAGCGGTAATCCTCTTCAGTAGGTTCTTCACACATGCGCCGGATGTCGCGGTACATGGCAAAACCCAGGGCGTAGGGATTGATGCCGCTGTAGTAAGGGCTGTCGAAGCCTGGCTGGAAGACCACGCTGGTGTGGGACGTCAGGAATTCCATCATGAAACCGTCGGTCACCAGGCCTTCGTCGTACAGGTCGTTCATCAGGGTGTAGTGCCAGAATGTCGCCCAGCCTTCGTTCATGACCTGAGTCTGGCGCTGTGGATAAAAATACTGGGCAATCTTGCGTACGATCCGCACGATTTCCCGCTGCCAAGGCTCCAGCAGAGGCGCATGTTTTTCGATGAAGTACAGGATGTTTTCCTGCGGTTCGGCGGGGAAGCGCGCGTTATCCTTGTCGCTGTACTTGTCCGCGCCTTTTGGAATGGTGCGCCACAGATCGTTGATCTGCTTCTGCAGATGTTCTTCCCGGTCCTTTTGCCGGCGCCGTTCTTCCTCCGCGGAAATAGGGTAGGGGCGTTTGTAGCGGTCGACCCCGTAATTCATCAATGCGTGGCAGGAGTCGAGCAAGTCCTCGACCGCATCGATGCCATGGCGCTCTTCGCACTGCATGATGTACTGCTTGGCGAACACCAGGTAATCGATGATCGAGCTGGCATCGGTCCAGGTGCGGAACAGATAGTTACCCTTGAAAAAGCTGTTGTGCCCGTAGCACGCATGCGCCACCACCAGTGCCTGCATGCAGATGGTGTTTTCCTCCATGAGGTAGGCGATGCACGGATCGGAGTTGATCACGATTTCATAGGCCAGCCCCATCTGACCACGCGAGTAGGACTTTTCGGTGCTGAGGAAGTGTTTGCCGTAGGACCAGTGGTGATAACCCAGGGGCATGCCGACGGAGGCGTAGGCGTCCATCATCTGTTCAGCGGTGATCACTTCGATCTGGTTAGGGTACGTATCGAGCGCGTAGCGGGCTGCAATACGACTGATTTCACGGTCGTAGGCTTGGATCAGCTCGAACGTCCACTCCGATCCGGTAGATATGGGTTGGCGCTTCAGCTCTTTGGCGGTCATGTCACTAACCTGCGCTGGAAGAGTTCACGGAAGACCGGATAGATATCCCCGGCCGAGACCAGTTGTTGCTGGGCAAAAGTGTCGGAAAAGGCTTCGGCGATACGCTCGTACTCGAACCACAGGGCCTGATGTTCCCGTGGGGTGATCTCAACGTAAGTGTAGTACTGCACGAATGGCATGATCTGGTTGATCAGGATGTCGCGGCAAATCGGCGAGTCGTCGTTCCAGTTGTCGCCGTCGGAGGCCTGGGCGGCGTAGATGTTCCATTCGTTGGCCGGATAGCGCTCGGCCATGATCTCCTGCATCAACTTCAAGGCGCTGGACACGATGGTCCCGCCTGTTTCGCGGGAGTAGAAGAACTCTTCCTCGTCCACTTCGCGGGCGCTGGTGTGGTGACGGATGAACACTACGTCGATCTTGTCGTAGTTACGCTTGAGAAACAGGTACAGCAGGATGAAGAAGCGCTTGGCGATGTCCTTGGTCGCCTGGGTCATGGAGCCGGAAACGTCCATGAGGCAGAACATCACCGCCTTCGAGCTGGGGTTGGGTTGTTTGATCAGCAAGTTGTACTTGAGGTCGAAGGTGTCGAGAAACGGTACGCGATGAATGCGTGCGCTGAGTTTTTCGATTTCTGCCTCAAGTTCCTGGATATCGCCGAAGTTGTCCGGTTCTTCCAGCTTGAGTCGCAGCAGTTCTTCCTTGGCATCGCGCAACTTCGCCCGGCTGCTGCCCGAGAGGGCGATTCGCCGTGCATGGGCTGAGCGCAGAGTGCGGATGATGTTGATCCGCGACGGGTTGCCCTCGTTGCTGATCCCCGCGCGCACAGTCTTGAAGGTATCGGTGCCGGTCAGGTTGCGCTTGACCAGGTTCGGCAGCTCCAGGTCTTCGAACATGAATTCGAGAAATTCTTCCTGGGTGATCTGGAAGACGAATTCGTCCATCCCTTCGCCCGAGTTGCCGGCCTTGCCAGGTCCTCTGCCGCCGCCACCCCCAGGTGGGCGGGCAATGTGTTCGCCGCTGGTGAATTCCTTGTTGCCTGGGTGCACGACGGTCTGTTTGCCACCACGACCGTGGTGAAGCACCGGTTCGTCGATGTCGCGCCCCGGGATGCTGATTTGCTCGCCGTGTTCCATATCGGTAATGGAACGCCGGCTGACCGCCTCTTCGACAGCCTTTTTGATGTGATCACGGTAACGCCGTAGAAACCGCTGGCGGTTCACCGTGCTCTTGTTCTTGCCATTGAGACGTCGGTCGATCACATAGCTCATAGGCCCTCCGGGGAGCTTCGAGTCATAAGCTTCAAGCTGCAAGACAGAAGCTTGAGAAACAAGCGGCGCGCGACATATGGCCACAATTACGCAAACAACGCGTTCGCGGTGGTGCAGTGTCGCTTGCCGCTTGCAGCTCCCTTACTGGGACTTTCTGACCCTCAAGTACCACTCGGACAGCAGTCGTACCTGTTTGTCGGTGTAACCGCGTTCGACCATTCGTGTGACGAAGTCGTTGTGTTTCTGCTGGTCCTCTTTGCTGGCCTTGGCGTTGAAGCTGATAACTGGCAGCAGGTCTTCGGTGTTGGAGAACATTTTCTTCTCGATGACCACCCGCAGTTTTTCGTAGCTGAGCCAGGTCGGGTTCTTGCCGTTGTTGTTGGCACGGGCGCGCAGCACGAAGTTGACGATCTCGTTGCGGAAATCCTTCGGATTGCTGATGCCGGCCGGTTTTTCGATTTTCTCCAGTTCTTCGTTCAGTGCTACGCGGTTGAGAATTTCGCCGGTTTCCGGGTCGCGGTACTCCTGATCCTGAATCCAGAAATCCGCATACAGCACGTAACGATCAAAGATGTTCTGGCCGTACTCGCTGTAGGACTCGAGGTAGGCGGTCTGGATCTCCTTGCCGATGAATTCGATGTACCGCGGTGCCAGGTACTCCTTGAGGAAGCGCAGGTAGCGTTCGCGGGTTTCAGCCTGGAACTGTTCCTGTTCGATCTGTTGCTCCAGCACGTAGAGCAGGTGCACCGGGTTGGCGGCGATTTCGTGCGGATCGAAGTTGAAGACCTTGGACAGGATCTTGAACGCGAAGCGGGTCGATAGACCGTTCATGCCTTCGTCAACACCGGCGTTGTCGCGATACTCCTGGATCGACTTGGCCTTCGGATCGGTGTCCTTGAGATTTTCGCCGTCATACACGCGCATCTTGGAGTAGATGTTGGAGTTTTCCGGCTCCTTCAGGCGTGAAAGCACAGTGAACTGGGCGAGCATCTTCAAGGTGTCGGGCGCGCAATGGGCTTTGGCCAGCGAGCTGTTGAACAGCAACTTGTCGTAGATCTTCACTTCGTCGCTGACCCGCAGGCAATACGGAACCTTGACGATGTAGATCCGGTCGATGAACGCTTCGTTGTTCTTGTTGTTGCGGAAAGTGTGCCATTCAGATTCGTTGGAGTGGGCCAGCAGGATCCCGGTAAACGGAATCGCCCCGAGGCCTTCGGTACTGTTGTAGTTGCCTTCCTGGGTGGCCGTCAGCAATGGGTGCAGCACCTTGATGGGCGCCTTGAACATTTCGACGAACTCCATCAAGCCCTGGTTGGCCCGGCACAGTGCGCCCGAATAGCTGTAGGCATCGGCGTCGTTCTGTGGGAATTCTTCCAGTTTGCGGATATCGACCTTGCCCACCAGTGCCGAGATGTCCTGGTTGTTTTCATCTCCCGGCTCGGTTTTGGCCACGGCGATCTGGTTGAGGATCGACGGATAGAGCTTGACCACGCGGAACTGGCTGATGTCGCCGCCGAATTCCGCCAGGCGCTTGGTGGCCCATGGCGACATAATGGTGTTGAGGTAGCGCCGCGGGATGCCGAAGTCTTCCTCGAGGATCGCGCCATCTTCAGTGGCGTTGAACAGACCCAGGGGCGATTCGAATACCGGCGAGCCCTTGATCGCGTAGAAGGGCACTCTTTCCATCAGTTGTTTGAGTTTTTCGGCCAGGGACGACTTACCGCCGCCGACAGGGCCGAGCAGATAAAGGATCTGTTTCTTCTCTTCCAGGCCTTGGGCAGCATGGCGGAAATACGACACGATCTGGTCGATGCATTCTTCCATCCCGTGGAAGTCTTCAAAGGCCGGGTAGCGACGGATTACCTTGTTGGAGAAGATTCGCGACAGCCTCGAGTTGGTCGAGGTGTCGAGCAGCTCCGGCTCGCCGATGGCCAGCAACAGACGCTCGGCGGCGGAAACGTAGGCGCTACGGTCCTTTTTGCACAACTCCAGATACTCTTGCAGAGAGAGTTCTTCCTGGCGTGTGGACTCGAAACGTTGTTGGAAGTGGCTAAAGATACTCATGACGTCACCTCGCTCGATACGTGGAGCCGACGCCGGATCATTCAGTCGATGCTGGCAGCAACCGAACAGGCAGTCGCTGTTTACCCCCCAGAACTCTTTCGAAGCTGACTACCCCGAAAGCTACTCCCGATGACCCGTGCGCCGGTGTACCGGCTCTCCCCTGTTTTGGATGGCCTGCGCTTAAGGATAGTTGGGAATTCAGGAGGTAAAGGCGAGATACGTAATTAGTTGTGGCAGACCGTTCGTCTGCCACCGCGCGAGCCCGCGGTAGCCGGGGCTTGCGCATGACAAAAAAATTATTCGCTGGTGCCTTGCGCCGTTTCCGCAGGATAAGTCGTACGCCACAGCTCAAAACCGCCATCCATGCTGTAGACGTCGGAGAAGCCCTGGCTGATCAGGTAGGCAGCGGCACCCTGGCTGGAGTTGCCGTGATAGCAGACCACCACGGTTGGCGCGTCCAGATCGGCGCCCTGGATGAAGGCATGTAGGGTGTGGTTGTCCAGATGCTTCGAGCCGCTGATGTGCAGGGCGGCAAAGGTCGCAGGATCCCGGACGTCGACCACCACTGCGCCTTGCTCGCGCAGGGCCTGGGCCTGTTCCGGGGGGATACGTTTGAATTCGCTCATGGCGGGCTCCTGTGGCTCGGCTGAAAGCGCAGTCTAGCGCGGGGCGCTGGCTGACGATGGTTCGGAAATCTGTGGGGCGACTGGTGGCACGGCGGCATGGCCGTGTTCGTCGCATTTGCAGGCCAGGCGTTCGCCTGTGTCGACATTCATCAGGGTCAGGGCACCGCCCCAGACACAGCCGGTGTCGAGGGCCGAGATGCCCGGCTCCTGGATCTTGCCTTCCAGTGCTGCCCAGTGGCCGAAGATGATCTTCAGGCCCTTGGTCTTGCGTTCCTTGTGCTGGAACCAGGGCTTGTAGCCGGCAGGTGCCGTGCCCAGGCCTTCCTTGCTCTTGAGGTCAAGCTTGCCCTCGGCCGTACAGAAGCGCATGCGTGTGAAATAGTTGGTAATCACCCGCAGGCGCGTCACGCCCTTGAGGTCGCTGTCCCATTTCGCCGGATCGTTACCGTACATGCCGTCGAGGTAGGGCGGCAGCAGGTTGTCATCGCGCAGGGCCGTCTCGACTTCGGCCGCGCATTTCAGCGCTTTGCGCAGCGACCATTGCGGCGGAATGCCGGCATGCACCATCGCCACGTTGCGCTGTTCGTCGTAATGCATCAGTTTTTGCTGACGCAGCCATTCCAGCAGCTCGGCGCTATCCGGGGCTTCGATAATCTCGCGCAGGGTGTCGGCTTTCTTCAGGCGCTCGATGTTCTTCCCGGCCGCTAGCAGGTGCAGGTCGTGGTTGCCGAGTACGCACACCAGCGAGTGGCGGATGCTATAGAGGAAGCGCAGGGTTTCCAGCGACTGCGGGCCGCGGTTGACCAGGTCGCCTACCAGCCACAGACGATCTTTTGCCGGGTCGAAGGCGACCTTCTTGAGCAGGCATTGCAATGCCTCGAGGCAGCCTTGCAGGTCGCCGACGGCATAGGTTGCCATTAGTGCAAGGCTCCGGGCACCGCCAGGCGGAATGGGGCGATGATGGCGTCGAAATGTTTGCCGTCGTCGGCGAGCATTTCGTAGGTGCCCTGCATGGTGCCGACCTTGGATGTCATGACGGTGCCGCTGCTGTAGGTATGGCTTTCACCCGGTTCGATCAGCGGTTGCTGGCCAACCACGCCCGCACCGCGAACTTCCTCGACATGCCCATCGCCATCGGTGATGACCCAGTGCCGTGACAACAGTTTGGCCGGTAGCAGGCCGTTATTCTGCACGGTGATGGTGTACGCGAAGGCAAAACGCTCTTGCTCGGGTTGCGATTGTTCTGCCAGATAGCGAGTGACGACGCTGACGTCGACCTGATAACGAGGATCGGACATGCAAAGGGCCTTAAAAACGAAGCGGAACGCGGGGCGTAACTGATAAGTCAGTCTAGGCCAGGTATCGGATAGTAAACCAGACATGGGCGCTGGTGTCCTACCCGATAACGCTTCAGTTCTGTCAGGCGTCCGCAGCTTTCTGTAGGACCTGTTCGCTAAGCTTGTCGGCAAGGCGCACGAAGGCCGCCAGATCGAGCTGCTCGGGACGCAAGCTGCCGTCGACGCCGGCGGCTTCGATTTCGGCGTTGCTCAGCAACAGCTTGAGGGTGTTGCGCAAGGTTTTGCGGCGCTGGTTGAAAGCTTCGCGCACGACGCGCTCCAGCAAACGGTGGTCCTTGGCCGGGTGCGGCAGTACCGCGTGGGGCACCAGGCGGACGATGGCCGAGTCGACTTTCGGTGGCGGATTGAACGCGCCAGGACCTACGTTGAACAGGTGTTCGACCCGGCAGTGGTACTGGACCATGATCGACAGCCGGCCCCAGTCACCGCCGCCTGGCCCTGCCGCCAGACGCTCGACCACTTCCTTTTGCAGCATGAAGTGCATGTCGCGAATCAGGTGGGCGTTGTGCAGCAGATGGAAAATCAGCGGTGTGGAAATGTTGTATGGCAGGTTGCCGACCACGCGCAAGCTGGCAGGTGCAGCGTTCAGGCTGGTGAAATCGAACTTCAACGCATCACCCTGATGCAGGTTGAAGTTGCTCTTGCCGGCAAACTGCTGGTTGAGGATCGGGATCAGGTCCTTGTCCAGTTCCACCACGTCGAGCTGGGCGCCGCTGCTGAGCAGGCCCTGGGTCAGCGCGCCCTGGCCAGGACCGATTTCCAGAAGACGGTCTTCGGCCTTGGCATGGATGGAGCGCAGGATGCGGTCGATAACGCCAGCATCGTGCAGAAAGTTCTGGCCAAAGCGCTTGCGCGCCTTGTGTTGGTATTGCTCGGTCATAAACGGGTCTCGGCCATCTGGTAGGCGGTTTCCAGGGCGACTTGCAGGCTGCCGGTGTCGATTTTGCCGCTGCCGGCCAGGTCCAGGGCGGTGCCGTGGTCGACCGATGTACGGATGATCGGCAAGCCGAGGGTCACATTGACTGCTGCGCCGAAGCCTTTGTATTTCAGCACAGGCAGGCCCTGGTCGTGGTACATCGCCAGCACTGCATCGCAGTGCTCCAGATATTTGGGGGTAAACAGAGTGTCGGCGGGCAAGGGGCCGCGTAGGTCCATGCCTTCGCCGCGCAGGCGCTCTAACGTGGGTTCGATGATATCGATTTCTTCATGGCCCAGGTGTCCGCCTTCACCGGCATGGGGGTTGAGCCCGCACACCAGGATGCGTGGCTGGGCGATGCCGAATTTGTCCTGCAGATCGGCGTGCAGGATTCGCGTGACCCGCTCCAGGCGCTCCGGCGTGATTGCATCGGCAATCTCGCGCAGGGGCAGGTGAGTGGTGACCAACGCCACGCGCAGACCGCGAGTGGCGAGCATCATGACCACTTGCTCGGTATGGGTCAGGTCGGCGAGGAATTCCGTGTGCCCGGAAAACGCGATACCGGATTCATTGATCACGCCTTTGTGCACCGGGGCGGTGATCATGCCGGCAAAATGCCCGTCCAGGCACCCTTGCCCAGCGCGGGTCAGGGTCTCCAGGACGAAAGCGGCGTTGGCCTTGTCCAGTTGCCCGGCGACCACCTTGGCGTTGAGCGGTGTATCCCAGACGTACAGGCTGTTGGCGGGAGCGGGAACATCCGGCCAGTTGTCCGGCGTGACGGGCAGCACATCGACAGCCACACCCAGCTGCGCGGCCCGCTCAAGGAGCAGGTCGCGGCTGGTGATGGCAATCAGGGGATGTGGCTGGGCGTGCGCGGCGAGCAGCAGGCACAGGTCGGGACCTATGCCGGCCGGTTCGCCGGGTGTCAGCGCGAAACGTTTGGGTTTCACTGCGTTGCCTGGTCGGCGCCAGGGAGCTTGATTTCAACGTACGCTTCGTCACGGATCTGACGCAGCCAGGTTTGCAGCTCTTCGTCGTACTTGCGGTTACGCAGCACGGTCATCGCTTGCTGTTCGCGAGCCTGGGTCGTGCTGTCGGTGGCGCGGCGACCGAGGACTTCCAGGACGTGCCAGCCGTATTGAGTCTGGAATGGCTTGGACAGCTGACCTTGCGGGGTCTTGGCCATCACTTCGCGGAACTCAGGAACCAATACATTCGGGTCGATCCAGTTCAGGTCGCCGCCATTGAGAGCGGAACCCGGATCTTCCGAGAAGCTTTTTGCCAGTTCGCCGAAATCTTCGCCTGCTTCGATGCGGGTGTAGAGCGACTCGGCCAGGGCCTTGGTTTTTGCTTCGTCACGGATCGGGCTTGGTTTGACCAGGATGTGACGTACGTGCACTTCGTCACGCACCTGCGCCTCACCGCCACGTTTGTCGGTGATCTTCAGGATGATGAAGCCCCCCGGCGTGCGCATGGGTTGGGTGATGTCGCCAACCGCCATGGTGCTCAACAGGCGATCGAAGGGTGGTGGCAGTTGAGCGGCTTTACGCCAGCCCATGTCGCCGCCTTCCAGCGCGGTTTCGCTGGCGGACTTGGCGATTGCCAACTGACCAAAGTCAGCGCCTTGCTTGAGCTGCTGGTAAACCGCGTCAGCCTGCTTGGCGGCATTCTGGATTGCGTCGGAGTTGGCGCTTTCCGGTGTAGGAATCAGGATGTTGGCCAGGCGGAACTCTTCGGACAGCTGCATTTTGCCAAGATCCGACGCCAGGAAGTTCTTCACTTCCTGCTCGGAGACCTGGATGCGCTCGGCGACGCGGCGCTGGCGCACGCGGCTGATGACCATTTCGCGACGAATCTGGTCGCGTGCGTCGTCATAGGACAGCCCGTCACGAGTCAGGGCGGCGCGGAATTGCTCGACCGACATGTTGTTGCGTTGGGCAATGGTGCCGACAGCCTGGTTCAGTTCTTCATCGGTGATACGGATGCCGGAGCGTTCGCCGATCTGCAGCTGCAGGTTCTCGACGATCAGGCGCTCAAGCACCTGTTGCTCCAGTACGCTGGCCGGTGGCACGGCGGTGCCGCGCTTGGCGATGGTTTGCTGAACTTCATGAACCCGTTGGTCCAGTTGGCTCTGCATGACCACGTCGTTGTCGACAATGGCCACCACTTTATCGATGGACTGAACCGCGGCGTTGGCCGCGGTACCCAGGAACAGCGCGCCCAGCAACAGCGGGCGCAGACAATCAGAAAGCTTGGTCTTCACGTTCACGATAACCTTGGATGCCTTTGTCGAGGAAACTCTCTACTTTGGAGCCAGTGAGGCCGCCGAGTCCCTTCAGAACAATTTGGAGGAAGACGCCATGGTCGCCTTTTTCGTTTTCCGGAGCGTCTTGACTGGTTTCGTCATAATCGACCCAGTAACGGTTGATCAGGCGCAGTTTCCAGCAGCAGTTGTCGTACTCGAAGCCACCAAAGGCTTCCAGGGTACGGTTGCGGTTGTAGTCGTACTGCCAGCGGCTGATGACGTTCCATTGCGGCACGACCGGCCAGATCACCGAGAAGTCGTGCTGTTCGATCTTGTAGTAGTCCTTCACGTAGCCAGGCTGGCCAGGGGTGCCGTAGTCACCGCCGCCCACTTGCCATGTACCGGAGTTCTGGTCGTAACGGACCTGGTCATTGCGATAGCGATAGCCGGCGTTGATGACCTTGTTCGGGTTGTCTTCTGGCTGGTAGTGGAACATCGCGCTACCCGAGCGAGGGCTGCGGCTGTCCGGGTCCCAGTTGTAATCGGCAGTGGTGCGCCAGTCGCGGTTCCAGCGATATTCGTACTCCAGCGCATAAGGAGAAACGTCAGAGTGCGCGTCTTCGCGGGTTTTTGCATCGATGCCCGGCAGCTGGACTTCGCGATCCTTGAAGTAGAAAGCCTGGCCGACGCTGATGCGTTGGCGCTCGAAGCCGTTTTCTTCGATCCAGCGGCTGGTCACGCCCAGGGACAGTTTGTTCTCGTCGCCGACACGGTCGGAGCCAGAGAAACGGTTGTCGCGGAACAGCGACGCATAGTTGAAGGTGTATTCGCTGGTATCGAATACCGGAATGTCTTCCTGGTCCTTCTCGGGTACATAGAGGTAGAACAGGCGTGGCTCAAGGGTCTGGTTATAGTCTTTGCCAAACCAGTTGGTCTTGCGATCGAAATACAGGCCGCTGTCGATACTTGCGATCGGCACGCCACGGTTCTGGTTGCTGTCGAACGTGCCGTTGAGCCGGTCCTGTTCTGCATTCTGCGCGGCAACCTGGCTTTTGCCGATGCTGTCCAGGTCCAGTTGGTACTGCGTGTACTGGTACTTGAGTTTTGGCGTCAGGAAGCCATAGCTGGCCTCCATCGGGAAGCTGACCGCTGGCGCAAGGTTGAGGCGATCGCCATTGGCGCGGGCCAGACCCTGAACGTTGGTGTCGAGGCGTGGCTCTACATTGCCGTCTTCATCGGTGAAGCTGCCGTTCTTCAAGTCCCGGTCGAACCGCACGAGCTCGGTGTCATAGGTGAAATTGAGGCCGCCTGGACGATCCGGCAGCGCACCGTTGAAGGTGATCTGCGGTAAACGGTCGTACGGAGTGATGTTCGACACAGTCGCCAGTTGATAAGCCTGGGCATTCACGCGGGCGGTGTAACTGTCGCCACGATAGGTAACGGCGCCCTGCTGGTTGACGTAGTCGGCACTCTTCACGCCAATCTGGTCGGTCTGCAGATCCTGGAAGTAATAAGGGTCGCTGATCTTGGTGTAATCGACTTCCGAGAATACACGCGAGTCGAGACCACCCTTGTGCTGCCAGTTGTACATGTAGCGGGTTTTTTCGTAATCGGTCTGCAGCTTGCGATCGTCGTTCTCGTCGTTGAGGTACGCGGCGCCGAACTGACCTTCGCTGGACTTGGTCAGGTAGCGGAACTCGCCTTCCATCAACAGGCCGCGATCGCTCATGTAGCGCGGGTACAACGTGGCATCGTAGTTCGGTGCCAGGTTGAAGTAGTACGGCGTGACCAGCAGGAAGCCGGTATCGCTGCCGGTGCCGATGGTCGGCGGCAGGAAGCCGGATTGACGACGGTCGTCGATCGGGAAATAGATATAGGGCGTGTACAGGACCGGAATGTCCTTGACCCGCAATGTCACGTTGGTCGCGGTACCGAAGCCGGTAGCCGGGTTCAAGGTGATGTTGTTGCCTTTGAGCTGCCAGGCGTTGCTGTTCGGCTCGCACGTGGTGTACGTACCATCCTTGAGGCGGATGATCGCGTTTTCGGCACGCTTGGCGTACAGCGCATTACCGCGGATACGGGATTTGTGCATCACGTATTCGGCGTTATCGACCTTGGCTTCACCGGTGTCGAGCTGCACGTCGGCGTGGTCGCCCACGATCAGTGCGCCGTTGTCGCGAATGCGTACGTTGCCGGCCAGTTCGCCACGGCTCTCGGCCTGGTAAAGGTTGGCCTCGTCGGCTTCGACCTGCATGCTGCCCTGTCGCATGACGACGTCACCGGCCAGGGTGGCGACCTGCTCATCCTGCTTGTAGCGGGAGGCTTTGGCGCCGATAAAGGTAGGGGCGTCACTTTTATTCGTCTTGTCATTCATGCCAGGACGAATCGGTTCGATATAGGAGCCAGAGCAATAAGGACCGGTTTCGGCCAATTGTGCTGCAGTGAGCTGCTCGCGCGGAACCCAGTCGAGGTGGCTGTAGTCTGCGCTACGCGACTTCAGGCCACGGCCTTTGGATTCGGTGACCAGTGCAGGTTTTGCACCTGTGTCTTCGCTGGTGCCCGTCTGGGCTGGCGACTCGCCGGTGGCGGAGACTGCGCTGCCTTCATGGACTGGACGCGGTGGCAATGCAGCCGCCTGCGATTTTGGCGCACAATTCCAGGCACCCGAAGCGGAGACCGAGCAGTCATACTGTTCCGCGGCGACCACGAAAGGGGTGGCCAGGGGTTGCAGAGCCAGCAAACTGCCGGTCATCAACAACGGAAATTTTTTACGAAACGCGGGGGATTTCAATGCCATCTTATTAGTCCGGGCTTCCTGCGTGCCATCTGCCCGCGGTGTGGGCCGCACGCCTCTCGATGGTCTGAAAAAGATGCTGGATAATAAAGCATGACCCGCTTGACGGCTAGCGCCGTCGGAGACCCTTGCAATGCCTGACCAAGATATACGTTTGCAACACCTGAAAGTTTGGCTCGATGAACAATTGGCAATCCTTTTTGCGCAACAGGGATGGGGTGCCGTCCCCCCGGCCACGTTGACTGCGGCCAGCAGCGACGCGAGTTTTCGGCGCTATTTCCGTTGGGAGGGCGCCGGTAGAAGCTTGATCGTGATGGACGCGCCACCGCCCCAGGAAAACTGCAAGCCTTTCGTGGATATCGCCTTTCTACTGGCGAAATCCGGAATAAATGTGCCGAAAATCTACGCCGAAGACCTTGAGCGCGGATTTCTTTTGCTCAACGACCTGGGCACCAAGACGTACCTGGACGTGATCGGCAGCGAAAACGCCGACGATTTGTTCAAGGATGCCCTGCAAGCGCTATTGGCGTTCCAGCAATTGCCGATGGTTGCGCCGCTGCCGAGTTACGACGTGGCGTTGTTGCGACGCGAGCTGGAATTGTTCCCCGAGTGGTACGTCAAGCATGAGTTGGGCATCGAGTTCGATGCGGCGCAGCAAGTGCTCTGGCAGCAGGTCAGCGATCTGTTGATCGACAGTGCCCTGGCCCAGCCGAAGGTCCTGGTGCACCGCGACTACATGCCGCGCAACCTGATGCTCAGCGAACCCAATCCCGGTGTGCTGGATTTCCAGGACGCCGTCTATGGTCCTGTCACCTACGACGTGACCTGCCTGTTCAAGGATGCCTTCCTCAGTTGGCCCGAGGAGCGCGTGCGCGGCTGGCTGAAAGATTATTGGCAGCAAGCGGGTGCTCTGGATATTCCGGTGCAGCCCGACTTCGAAGACTTCCTGCGCGCCAGCGACCTGATGGGCGTGCAGCGTCACCTGAAAGTGATCGGAATCTTCGCGCGCATTTGCCACCGCGACGGCAAGCCGCGCTACCTGGGCGATGTGCCACGCTTCTTTGCGTATATAGATGCGGTGATTGCGCGTCGTCCAGAACTGGCTGAACTGGATGTATTGCTGGCCAGCCTGCGTGCTGGAGTGACGGCATGAAGGCGATGATTCTGGCGGCAGGCAAGGGCGAGCGCATGCGTCCCTTGACCCTGACCACGCCCAAGCCGCTGGTTCGCGCCGGTGGCGTGCCGCTGATCGAGTATCACCTGCGAGCGCTGGCCGCTGCAGGGTTTACCGAGATCGTGATCAACCATGCCTGGCTCGGTCAGCAGATCGAAGACTTTCTGGGCGATGGTTCGCGCTACGGCGTCAGCATTGAGTATTCGGCCGAAGGCGAACCCTTGGAAACCGGTGGCGGAATCTTCCGCGCGTTGCCGTTGTTGGGTGACGAGGCTTTCCTGGTCGTGAACGGTGATATCTGGACCGACTACGATTTCAGCGTGTTGCATCAGCCCATCACCGGGCTGGCGCACCTGGTGCTGGCCGACAACCCGCCCCATCACCTCGCCGGTGACTTCAGCCTGACCGGCGACCAGGTCCGGGACGGTCAGCCGGACACTGTAACCCTGACCTACAGCGGTATCGCCGTGCTGCATCCACAGCTGTTCGATGGTTGCTCGGCAGGGGCCTTCAAGCTCGCGCCGCTGTTGCGCAAGGCCATGACGGACGGGCAAGTGACCGGCGAACGCCTGAAGGGACTTTGGGTCGATGTCGGCACCCACGAGCGCTTGGCCGAAGCTGAAGCCCTGATCGAAGCGAGCCGCTGACATGCTGTGGCCAGGGACTCTGATCGGGGCCGGAGCGGGCTTTGCCATCGCCAGCATTCCGGGGGCCATGCTCGGGGCCTTGCTGGGGCAGGTGCTGGATAGGCACCTGCATCTGCAAAGCTGGGCGCATCTGCGCGAAAAGCTCGGGGGTCGACCTGTCCTGCGCAACGACGAGTTGTTGTTTGTGTTGCTGGGGCGCCTGGCCAAGTGTGATGGAAGGGTAGTGGAGGGGCATATCCAGCAGGCTCGCGCGGAGATGCGTGCCCTGGAAATGTCCGAATCTGTACAGCGTCGGGCGATTGCCGCGTTCAATCGTGGCAAATCGGGCAGTGACCGGTTGCGTGGTCATTTACGCCGGCTGCGTTCGCAGCCTTTTGCCGCAGAAGGGGTTTTGCGCGCCTGTTGGCGGATGGTTTGGGCCGATGGGCATGCGGGCACCCGCGAGCGTGAACTGCTGCTCCAGTGGGGCCATTGGCTGGGGTGGAGCGAGCGACAGGTCAAGGCGTTGGCGGCCGATTACGAGCCACAGCAGCGACCGTTGGTGAGCAGTGTGACAACCTATCAGGACGCCTTGCGGCTGTTGGGTGTGTCTGCCACCAGTGAGCCCGCCCAGATCAAGCGCGCCTATCGACGCCTGCTCAGTCGCCATCACCCGGACAAGATTGCCGGCAGTGGCGCAACGGCGTCACAGGTTCGCGAGGCCACCGACAAGACGCGCGAGCTGCACAATGCCTATACGTTGATTCGTCAGCGGCGGGATTTTCGCTAGCAGAGATTTGTCTCGCCAGTGATGCCGCCTTCGCGAGCAGGCTCGCTCCCACAGGGATTTGTATGGATTACAGATCAATGGGGGGCGACTCGGTCAATCAGCCCGGCGCATTTTGCGGATTCAACCAGCCCCGCACCCGGCGTACCAGTTGTTCCTGTTGTGCCTTGTTATTACCTGGCAAAGCCTTGAGCGAGACCTGGCTGAAGGCCGAGGTCTTCAGGCGTTTGCTGGCCTGCAAGCGGGCCAGCGCCGCGTTGCGATCCAGCTGCTTGTCCATATAGAAGAGGTCGGCGGTGGGCAGCTTGAGGGTTGGCGCGAGTTCGTCCAGTTCAGGTGTCACTTTGACTGGCGTCTGCGCGGCGACCATGACGAAGCGCTCGACTTGCGCCGTCTGCTTCTCGCTCAGATACCGCGCGGCCCAATAGGCCCCCGTGCCGTGCCCCAACACCACGATGCTGCGAGCGCTTTGCTGTTCGGCAAAAGCGATGGCCGCGTCGATTCGGGCGAAAATCCGCTCGGCGTCAGCCTTGGTCTGCTCGTCGGCGGTTTCAGCTACAGCCCTGTCTGCCACTTCGGCTTCACCGCCCGCCGCCTGTTCGATGGGGCCCGCGGTGGTCGAATCTTTGCTGCCGACATCTGGCGCCTTGGGTGCTGGAACGGCGTCCACCACGCGTGGCGCAATGGCATCACGTTGCAAATCAGGCAGGGTGATACTCAGGCTGCTCCATTGGGCATCCGGCAATTGGCGACGCAGCGGACCGATTGCTTGCGGCCAGTCAACGGTTTCGCCAGCGCCGGGGATGATAATGACTGCGCCTTTGGGGTCAGCGGAGTTGGCCGGCTTCCACAGGGCCAGGAACGTATCGCTGCCCGCTTGCAATGGTTGCTGTTCCTGGAGTGGAATTTTTCGCTCCAGTGCAGTGGCTTCTTCCTGACTACGCTCAGGCAACGGCTGGCGTTCGAGCGGTTTTCCTTCGGTTTTTTCCGCTGCGGCAGTTGCCGGATCGGCCGCCTCAACGGAAAAAGCCCATGGCAGGATCAGCGACAGGCACAATGCTGGCAGTGCCAGGCGGTAGACAGGGGGCATCGGATATTCCAGGCCAGAAGTGATTCCGGCAGCCTAAAGGGTTGGTCAGTTTTTGTCAGTGTGTGAGAGTTCGATGATGCGTTTTCGCTGCCTGTGGGTTATCGGCTGTTTGTGGTTGCCCTTGATGGGCTGGGCGGCGGCCGCGCTACCGGCGCATGTCGCGCCATTGTCGGCAGGTCAGCAACAATGGCTGGCGCAGCAGGGCGATTTGCGTGTCGGACTGGTGTTGCAAGCGCCCTACGCCCAGTACGACCGCCGCTTGCAGCGCCTGTCCGGGGTCAATGTCGAGCTGATGAAGTGGCTGGCCAAGTCGCTCAAGGTCGAACTGAGCTGGCGCAACTTTCCCGATCTCGAGCAATTGGAAGCGGCCGCGCGCGCAGGCGAAATCGACATGGCCCCAGGGCTGACCCAGACCCCTGGCGGTCTGCGCCTGTGGCAGTTTTCCGATCCGTACATGCGGGTGCCGCAGCTGGTGGTCAGCGACCAGAAAAGCACCGGTGCGATTGAGCTGGAAAAACTCGACAGCCAAACCCGCGTCGCCGTGCGTATGCCCAGTGCCACCGCCGACTACCTGCGCGGCAATTATCCCCATTTGAACCTGCAGGGTGTACCGGTCGAACGCCAGGCGTTGCAACTGTTGCTGAGCCAGCAAGCTGCCTACGCGGTGGTCGACGAGGCGCAGTTGGGGCGCCTGTCCGTCGAACCTGAGTTCGCCGGGCTGGTGGTGGTCGGTGATGTCGGCTTGCCACAACTGCTGCGGGTGGCCACGCGGCGCGACCTGCCGGAGTTGGCCGGTATTGTCGAAAGCGCGCTGCGTGCGATCCCGGCCAAGGACCTGGAGGCGCTGCACAACCAGTGGCTGCAACCCAAGTACCCACGGCTCAGCGAATCCCCGGGGTTCTGGCAAAACCTCTGCCTGCTGTTGTTGGTGTTGGCGCTCAGCGCCATGGCCATCGTGTTCTGGCAGCGGCGCCAGCAGCACGGCCTGGAGCAACGACTGGCGGCGGCGCAGGCTGACATCGCTTTGCGCGCTGCCAGCGAAGAGGCCCTGCGGCTCACGCAGTTTTCCATCGACCAGAGCACCGTCGGCATTCTCTGGGTGAACTGGGACAGCCACGTGCGCTACGCCAACCGAGCTGCTGAAAGCATGCTGGGCTATCCGCCCGCAGGGATTATCAACCGGCCATTGATCGAGTTCGAGCCCGGCCTGCACATGGATCGCTGGTTGAACCTGTGGAAGCGTGCCAGGGCCAGTGACGACGCGCCGCAAAGTTTCGAAACCAATTGCCTGCGGGCCGATGGCAGCATCCTGCCGACCGATGTCTCCTTGAGCTTTCTGCGCTTTCGCGAGGGCGAGTACCTGGTGGTCTACCTGACCGACGTCACCGAACGGCGTCGTGCCCTGGCAGCGTTGCAGGAAAGTGAAGCGCGTTTGCAAGGGATCGCGGCGAATGTGCCTGGCCTGGTCTTTCGCCTGGAGCGGGCGCCGGTGACAGGTCAGATCGACTTTGCCTACATCAGTGAAGGCAGCGAGAGTCTGGTGGGTTACTCGCCAGCGACCCTGGCCCATCGCGACAAAGGCCTGCGCAGTCTGGTGCACCCAGACGACAAGGCCAGCTATCACCAGACCCAGGACCATGCGCTGGACACTGACAGCGACTGGTCCTGGCAAGGGAGGATTCTCACGCGTCAGGGGGAACAACGCTGGGCGGAAATCAAGGCGATTACCCGTCGACTTGAGGGCGGCGCCTACGTTTGGGATGGCATTGTCTGGGATATCAGCGAGAGCAAGCGCATCGAACTGGAACTGGCCAGCTCACGTGAGCAATTGCGCGAGTTGTCCGCGCACCTGGAGAGCGTGCGCGAAGAGGAGAAGGCGCGCATTGCCCGGGAAGTTCACGACGAACTGGGCCAGATGTTGACGGTGCTCAAGCTGGAAACGTCCATGTGCGAGCTGGCTTATTCGCAACTCGACCCCGGATTGAACGAGCGCTTGAACAGCATGAAGCGTTTGATCGCCCAGCTGTTCCAGCTGGTACGCGATGTGGCGACGGCGTTGCGACCACCGATTCTGGATGCCGGGATTGCCTCGGCCATCGAATGGCAGGCGCGCCGCTTCGAGGCGCGCACGCAGATTCCGTGTCTGGTACAGGTGCCGGAAAATTTACCGGTGCTCAGTGATGCCAAGGCCATCGGCCTGTTTCGTATCCTTCAGGAAGCGCTGACCAATGTCATGCGTCACGCCCAGGCGCATACTGTCGAGCTGACACTGGCCCTTGAAGGCAATGACCTGTGTCTGACCGTCAGCGATGATGGCGTAGGATTTGTCCCCTCAAGCTGCAGGCCGACATCCTTTGGGGTGGTCGGCATGCGCGAGAGGGTGTTGATCATGGGCGGGCAACTGTCCCTTGAGAGTGAGCCGGGTGAGGGCACGACCCTGACTGTGCGAGTACCGTTGGATAAGGAGACGTAAGTGATCCGTGTACTGGTAGCCGAAGACCACACCATCGTCCGCGAAGGCATCAAGCAATTGATCGGCCTGGCCAAGGACTTGTTGGTGGTGGGGGAGGCGAGCAATGGCGAACAGTTGCTCGAGACCCTGCGGCATGTTCCCTGCGAAGTGGTGCTGCTGGATATCTCCATGCCGGGAGTCAACGGCCTTGAGGCGATCCCGCGGATTCGTGCCTTGAACAACCCACCGGTGATCCTGGTGTTGTCGATGCATGACGAGGCGCAGATGGCGGCACGGGCCTTGAAGGTCGGTGCGGCGGGCTATGCCACCAAGGACAGTGATCCGGCCCTGTTGCTGACGGCCATCCGCCGGGTAGCCGCGGGAGGTCGTTACATCGACCCGGACCTGGCCGACCGTATGGTCTTCGAGGTCGGCCTGACCGATTCGCGGCCGTTGCACTCATTGCTCTCGGAACGTGAGTTTTCCGTGTTCGAACGCCTTGCCCAAGGCGCCAACGTCAACGACATTGCCCAGCAACTGGCGCTGAGCAGCAAAACCATCAGCACTCACAAGGCGCGGTTGATGCAGAAGCTCAACATCACCTCGCTGGCGGAGCTGGTGAAATACGCGATGGAACATAAGCTTCTCTGAACCTGTGGGAGCGAGCTTGCTCGCGATGGCGTCCTGTCAGATATGCATGTGTTGACTGGCAGGACGCCATCGCGAGCAAGCTCGCTCCCACAGGTTTCGTGTTCGCATACCCATTTGCGACACATAGTTACAGCGTTTTTGCCTTTACTTGCTGCTTCTAGCTGACAGCTTGCCACTGCGTTTGCCAAAACGCGCCATCCTTGTAGGGCAATCCCTACCCCCAGTCTTCCATAAGGCTGAGGCGATTCTCTCTTGCGCCCCGATTTGCGTGGTCCCCAGCGTCCACTAGGCTTAGTCCACAGCAGTCATCAACAACAAGGGTGTGGGTATGAGCCAGGTCGATTCAAGCGCAGGGGCCAATGATGTTCTGGTCAGCTTTCGTGGAGTGCAGAAGAGCTACGATGGCGAGAACCTGATCGTCAAGGACCTCAACCTGGACATTCGCAAGGGCGAATTCCTCACCTTGCTCGGGCCTTCCGGCTCCGGCAAGACCACCAGCCTGATGATGCTCGCCGGTTTCGAAACACCGACAGCGGGCGAAATCCTGCTGGCCGGACGCGCCATCAACAACGTGCCGCCGCACAAGCGTGACATCGGCATGGTGTTTCAGAATTACGCGTTGTTCCCGCACATGACGGTCGCCGAGAACCTCGGGTTCCCGCTGACCGTGCGCGGTTTGAACAAAAGCGACGTCAGCGACAAAGTCAAAAAAGTCCTGAGCATGGTGCAGCTCGATACGTTCGCCCAGCGTTATCCGGCGCAACTGTCCGGTGGCCAGCAGCAGCGTGTGGCACTGGCCCGCGCACTGGTGTTCGAGCCGCAGCTGGTGCTGATGGACGAACCCCTTGGCGCACTCGATAAACAGCTGCGCGAACACATGCAGATGGAAATCAAGCACCTGCACCAGCGTCTGGGCGTGACCGTGGTCTACGTGACCCACGACCAGGGCGAAGCCCTGACCATGTCCGACCGTGTGGCGGTGTTCCATCAAGGCGAAATCCAGCAGATCGCACCGCCGCGAACCCTTTATGAAGAGCCGAAAAATACCTTCGTCGCCAACTTCATCGGCGAGAACAACCGCCTCAATGGCCGTCTGCACAGCCAGACCGGCGACCGCTGTGTGGTCGAACTGAGCCGTGGTGAAAAAGTTGAAGCACTGGCGGTGAATGTCGGCAAGACCGGCGAACCCGTCACCCTGTCGATTCGTCCGGAACGCGTGAGCCTCAATGGCTCCAGCGAGTCCTGCGTCAACCGCTTCTCGGGAAGGGTGGCGGAATTCATCTATCTGGGCGACCACGTCCGGGTTCGCCTGGAAGTCTGTGGCAAGACCGACTTCTTCGTGAAGCAACCGATTGCCGAGCTCGATCCTGCGCTCGCGGTCGGTGACGTGGTACCGCTTGGCTGGCAGGTCGAACACGTTCGTGCGCTCGACCCACTTCTAGAGGCGCACTGATCGCCCCGGCTTCAACAACACTAACCCTGCACGTGGAGAGAACAATAAATGTTGAGATCCCTGAAATTCACCGCCCTGGCACTGGGCATGATGGGGGCAGCAAGCGCAATGGCGGCTGGCCCGGACCTGACCGTGGTGTCCTTTGGCGGGGCGAACAAGGCCGCGCAGGTCAAAGCCTTCTACGCACCGTGGGAAGCGGCAGGCAACGGCAAGATCGTGGCGGGCGAATACAACGGCGAAATGGCCAAGGTCAAGGCCATGGTCGACACCAAGAGCGTGTCCTGGGACCTGGTGGAAGTTGAATCGCCAGAACTGTCCCGCGGTTGCGACGAAGACATGTTCGAACAGCTCGACCCGGCGCTGTTCGGCAAGACTTCAGACTATGTCAAAGGCGCTATCCAGCCATGCGGCGTGGGTTTCTTCGTGTGGTCGACCGTATTGGCCTACAACGCCGACAAGCTGAAAACCGCACCGACCAGTTGGGTGGATTTCTGGGACACCAAGCAGTTCCCGGGCAAGCGCGGCCTGCGCAAAGGCGCCAAGTACACCCTGGAGTTCGCACTGATGGCTGACGGCGTTGCGCCGAAAGACGTCTACAAGGTGCTGGCCGGCAAAGACGGTCAAGACCGCGCGTTCAAGAAACTCGACGAACTCAAGCCCAACATCCAGTGGTGGGAAGCCGGCGCACAACCGCCGCAATACCTCGCTTCTGGTGACGTGGTCATGAGCTCGGCCTACAACGGCCGCATCGCTGCCGTGCAGAAAGAAAGCAACCTGAAAGTGGTGTGGAACGGCGGCATCTACGACTTCGACGCATGGGCGATTCCAAAAGGTCTGGACCCCAAGCGCGCCGAAGCGGCGAAGAAATTCATCGCCTTCTCGGTACAGCCACAGCAGCAGAAGACCTACTCGGAAAACATCGCCTACGGCCCGGCCAACACCCAGGCCGTTCCACTGTTGTCCAAGGATGTCCTGAAAGACATGCCGACCACCCCGGAAAACATCGCCAACCAGGTGCAGATCGACGTCAGCTTCTGGGCTGACAACGGAGAGCAACTGGAACAGCGCTTCAATTCCTGGGCTGCAAAATAAACGCACGACCCTGTGGGAGCGAGCCTGCTCGCGAAAGCGGTAGATCTGACGGCAATGATTTCGCATGTGCCGACGCCTTCGCGAGCAGGCTCGCTCCCACACTAAAAGTTCGAGGTGATATGTCACCTCTGTAACGATCAAAGATTTCCGGAGTACGCCATGGCTATCGCCGTTCCCGTGAACGCGGGCACTGACCCCACCTTGAAGCAGCGGCTCAAGCATGCCGAGCGGGTCAACCGCTGGAAGGCCCAGGCGTTGATCGCGCCGCTGGTGCTGTTTCTGTTGCTGGTGTTCCTGGTGCCAATCGTGGCGCTGCTCTACAAAAGCGTGGGTAACCCGGAAGTGGTCGGCGGTATGCCGCGCACCGTGGCAGCCATTGCCAGCTGGGATGGCCGAGGCCTGCCTGCCGAGCCGGTCTACAAGGCGGCCAGCGAAGACCTCGCCGAAGCGCGCAAGAATCAGACCCTGGGCGATTTGTCCAAACGCTTGAACATGGAGTTGGCCGGCTATCGCAGCCTGCTGACCAAAACCGCCCGCGCCTTGCCGTTCGCCACTGAACCGGCCTCTTATAAAGAAGCGCTGGAAGGTCTCGACGAGCGTTGGGGTGACCCGGCCTACTGGCAAGCCGTACGCCGCAACACCAGCAGCATTACTCCGTACTATTTGCTGGCCGCCGTCGATCACCGCATCGACGACCTCGGCGAAATCGCCCCGGCTACCCCGGATCAGGCAATCTACCTCGACATCTTTGCCCGCACCTTCTGGATGGGCCTGATCATCACCGTGATCTGCCTGGTGCTCGCGTATCCATTGGCTTATCTGCTGGCGAACCTGCCGTCGCGCCAGAGCAACCTGCTGATGATTCTGGTGCTACTGCCGTTCTGGACGTCGATCCTGGTACGTGTCGCAGCGTGGATCGTGTTGCTGCAATCGGGTGGCCTGATCAACAGCGGCCTGATGGCGATGGGCATCATCGATAAGCCGATAGAGCTGGTGTTCAACCGGGTAGGTGTCTACATCTCCATGGTGCACATCCTGCTGCCGTTCATGATCCTGCCGATCTACAGCGTGATGAAAGGCATTTCGCCGACCTACATGCGTGCCGCCATTTCCCTCGGCTGCCACCCGTTCGCCAGCTTCTGGCGGGTGTACTTCCCGCAAACCTATGCCGGTGTCGGCGCCGGTTGCCTGTTGGTGTTCATACTCGCCATCGGCTATTACATCACCCCGGCGTTGCTGGGCAGCCCGAACGATCAGATGGTCAGCTACTTCGTCGCCTTCTACACCAACACCAGCATCAACTGGGGCATGGCCACCGCACTCGGTGGGCTGCTGCTATTGGCGACCGTGGTGCTTTATCTGATTTACAGCTGGCTGGTGGGCGCCAGTCGCCTGCGCCTGAGCTAAGGGGAGAATGAAATGCTGAGTCCTTATATGTCGCCCATTGAGCGGGTGTGGTTCTACAGCTTGCGGATCCTCTGCGGCTTGATTCTGTTGTTCCTGATCCTGCCGGTGCTGGTGATCATCCCGCTGTCGTTCAACTCCGGCAGTTTTCTGGTGTACCCGCTGCAAGGCTTCTCGCTGCAGTGGTACCACGACTTTTTCGCCTCGGCGGAATGGATGCGCGCCCTGAAGAACAGCATCATCGTCGCCCCGGCGGCTACGGTGCTGGCCATGGTGTTCGGTACGCTGGCGGCCATCGGCCTGACCCGTGGCGACTTCCCCGGCAAACCGCTGGTGATGGCGCTGGTCATTTCACCGATGGTGGTGCCGGTGGTGATCATTGGTGTGGCCAGCTATCTGTTCTTTGCGCCGTTGGGTCTGGGCAACAGCTTCTTCTCGCTGATTGTGGTGCATGCGGTGCTGGGCGTGCCGTTCGTGATCATCACCGTGTCGGCGACATTGCAGGGGTTTAACCAGAACCTGGTGCGTGCGGCGGCCAGCCTCGGTGCTTCGCCGCTGACGGCGTTCCGTCGGGTGACCTTGCCGTTGATCGCGCCCGGTGTGATTTCCGGTGCTTTGTTCGCCTTCGCCACTTCGTTCGATGAGGTGGTGGTGACGCTGTTCCTCGCCGGCCCTGAGCAAGCGACCTTGCCAAGGCAGATGTTCAGCGGCATCCGCGAAAACCTCAGCCCGACCATCGCCGCCGCCGCGACGCTGTTGATCGCCTTCTCGGTGATCCTGTTGCTGACCCTGGAATGGTTGCGTGGTCGCAGCGAGAAACTGCGCACCGCACAGGTCTGACAGATTACATCATTTCCTGTGGGAGCGAGCTTGCTCGCGATGGCTGCCTGACATTCACCACTGATGTCGCCAGACAGTCCGCTATCGCGAGCAAGCTCGCTCCCACAGTGATCTTTGGTGTTTTCAGGGGTTGTGGTCATTCATGGCCTGAATACCAGACATCCCCCAATCCCCAGCTACTATTGTGCCCAGCTCCCACATCTATAAGAGGCTGCGCACATGGGTCTTTGCTCTTTCAAAATTGCTCACAAACTGATCACCGGCGCAGAGGCCATCGAGCAACTGTCCACCGAGCTGACACGGCTGGACGTCGACCATCCGCTGATCGTCACCGACGCCGCCCTGGTCAAGTCCGGCACGGTAGAGTTGGCGCTGGCGCAATTGGGCGGCCGCACCTACGAAATCTTCGACCGGGTGCTGCCGGACCCGGAAATCGCCATCGTCGAAGACTGCATGCGGGTTTACCGCGACGGTGGGCATGACGGGCTGATTGGCCTGGGCGGTGGGAGTGCCATCGACATCGCCAAAAGTGTGGCGGCCTACGCCGGCTACCACGGTGCGCTCGAAGATTTGTTCGGTGTCGATCAGGTACCGCGCAAAGGCCCGCCATTGATTGCCATCCCGACCACGGCCGGCACCGGCTCGGAAGTCACCAACGTGGCGATCCTTTCCGACAAGGTCGCGCAGTTGAAGAAGGGCATTGTCAGCGATTACTTGTTGCCGGACGTGGCATTGGTAAGTCCGCAGATGACCCTGACCTGTCCGCGCGGTGTCACGGCGGCCAGCGGCGTCGATGCGTTGGTGCATGCCATTGAGTCCTATCTGTCGGTCAATGCCTCGCCGATTACCGACGCCCTGGCTATCGGCGCCATCAAACTGATAGCCAAGGCGCTACCCAAGGCCTACGCCAACCCGTCCAACCTGCAGGCCCGTGAAGACATGGCCACCGCCAGCCTGATGGCCGGCATGGCGTTCGGCAACGCCGGGGTGGGTGCGGTGCATGCGCTGGCCTACCCCTTGGGTGGGCGCTTCAACATTGCCCATGGCGTGAGCAATGCCTTGCTGCTGCCCTATGTCATGACCTGGAACAAGATGGCCTGTATTGAACGCATGCAGGATATTGCCGAGGCCATGGGTATACAGACTGGTCATCTGAGCGCCAATGAAGCCGCCGACAAAGCCGTGGAGGCTATGACCGAGCTGTGCGCGGCCGTGGAAATCCCGTCGGGACTGCGCAGTTTCGGGGTTCCCGAGGACGCCATTCCGGCCATGGCCGCCGAAGCCGCCGGGATCGAGCGTCTGATGCGCAATAATCCGCGCAAACTGAACTCCGTCGACATCGAGAAGATTTACCGAGCGGCCTACTGATTATCGCAGTCACAGTGCGCGCGCCAAAGCATGAGGCTACAATGCGCGCCATCGTGATTCTGCTCAGAAAAGGTGCGTCATGCAGCCCTTCGTAATTGCTCCGTCGATTCTTTCCGCCGACTTCGCCCGCCTGGGCGAAGAAGTGGACAACGTCCTGGCCGCCGGTGCCGACTTCGTGCACTTCGATGTCATGGACAACCACTACGTGCCGAACCTGACTATCGGCCCGATGGTCTGCTCGGCGCTGCGCAAGTACGGCGTGACCGCGCCGATCGACGCGCACCTGATGGTCAGCCCGGTAGACCGCATCGTCGGTGACTTCATCGAAGCCGGCGCGACCTACATCACCTTCCACCCGGAAGCCACGCAGCACGTTGACCGCTCCCTGCAGCTGATCCGCGAAGGCGGCTGCAAGTCGGGCCTGGTGTTCAACCCGGCGACGCCGCTGGACGTGCTCAAGTACGTGATGGACAAGGTCGACATGATCCTGCTGATGAGCGTCAACCCGGGTTTCGGCGGGCAGAAGTTCATCCCAGGCACCCTCGACAAGCTGCGTGAGGCGCGGGCGCTGATCGACGCTTCGGGTCGTGATATTCGCCTGGAAATCGACGGCGGCGTCAACGTGAACAACATTCGTGAAATCGCTGCGGCGGGCGCCGACACCTTCGTTGCCGGTTCGGCGATCTTCAATGCACCGAACTACCAGGAAGTGATTGAAAAAATGCGTTCCGAACTGGCGCTGGCTCGCCCATGAGTGGCTTTGAGCAGCTGTTCCCGGGACGTCTGCCAAGGCTGGTGATGTTCGATCTGGATGGCACGTTGATCGACTCGGTCCCTGACCTTGCAGCGGCTGTGGATAACATGCTGCTCAAACTCGGTCGCGCACCAGCCGGCCTCGAGTTGGTGCGCGAGTGGGTCGGTAACGGCGCCCCGATGCTGGTGCGCCGTGCGTTGGCCAACCACATCGACGCAGAGGGTGTCGATGAAGTCGAGGCCGAGCATGCTCTGGAGTTGTTCAACGGTTTCTATGAGGACGGTCATGAGCTGACGGTTGTTTACCCCGGCGTGCGTGACACCCTCAAGTGGCTGAGTAAGCAAGGTGTGGAAATGGCCCTGATCACCAACAAGCCGGAGCGCTTCGTAGCACCGCTGCTGGATCAGATGAAAATCGGCCGGTACTTCAAATGGATCATCGGCGGCGACACCCTGCCACAGAAGAAACCCGACCCGGCCGCGCTGTTTTTCGTGATGAAAATGGCCAACATTCCGGCGTCCCAGTCGTTGTTCGTTGGCGATTCGCGCAGCGATGTGCAGGCGGCGAAAGCGGCAGGGGTCAAATGTGTGGCGCTCAGTTACGGCTACAACCACGGCCGGCCGATTGCCGAAGAGTCACCGACGCTGGTGATCGACGATCTGCGCAAGCTAATTCGCGGTTGCCTGGACCCGGCCGCTGAGATAACGTTGGCCGACGCTGTTCAACCCCCTTCTGGAAACGCCATCGTGGTGGTCACTCGTAAACTCTGGATGAAAGTCATCAAGGCCCTGGCCCGCTGGCGTTGGCGCGCCTGACTGATCCTGGCCGGTTGTCCGGCGCGTTTGCATACCTGACTGTTTGACCCTCAAGCCACGAGGCACCTCATGATCCGCGAAGAATTCCTGCGTTTGGCCGCTGCCGGCTACAACCGCATCCCGCTTGCCTGCGAAACCCTGGCCGACTTCGACACGCCGCTGTCGATCTACTTGAAGCTGGCTGACGAGCCCAATTCCTACTTGCTGGAGTCCGTACATGGCGGCGAGAAGTGGGGCCGTTACTCGATCATCGGCCTGCCGTGCCGCACCGTGCTGCGAGTGCATGACCATCACGTCAGCGTGACCATCGACGGTGTCGAGACTGAAAGCCACGATGTAGAAGACCCACTGGCCTTCGTCGAATCCTTCAAGGCCCGTTACAACGTGCCGACCATTGCCGGGTTGCCGCGCTTCAACGGCGGCCTGGTGGGCTATTTCGGTTATGACTGCGTGCGTTATGTTGAGACGCGTTTGGGCAAGTGCCCGAACCCGGACCCGTTGGGCGTGCCGGACATCCTGCTGATGGTGTCCGACGCGGTGGTGGTGTTCGACAACCTCGCCGGCAAGATGCATGCGATCGTCCTGGCCGATCCGGCCCGGGAAGATGCCTTCGAGCAAGGTCGCGCGCGCCTGGAAGAGTTGCTGGAAAAACTCCGTCAGCCAATCACCCCGCGCCGTGGCCTGGACTTCAGCAAGCAGCAAGCGGCTGACCCGGTGTTCCGCTCCAGCTTCACCCAGAACGATTACGAAAAAGCCGTCGACACCATCAAGGAGTACATCCTGGCCGGTGACTGCATGCAGGTCGTGCCGTCCCAGCGCATGTCGATTGACTTCAAGGCTGCACCCATCGATCTGTACCGGGCGTTGCGTTGCTTCAACCCGACGCCTTACATGTACTTCTTCAACTTCGGCGACTTCCACGTCGTCGGCAGTTCGCCGGAAGTGCTGGTGCGGGTAGAAGATAATCTGATCACCGTGCGCCCGATCGCCGGCACCCGCCCACGGGGTGCGAACGAAGAGGCCGATCTGGCACTGGAAAAAGACCTGCTGTCGGACGACAAGGAAATCGCCGAGCACCTGATGCTGATCGACCTGGGCCGCAACGACACCGGTCGAGTCTCGGAAATCGGTTCGGTGAAACTCACCGAGAAAATGGTCATCGAGCGTTACTCCAACGTGATGCACATCGTGTCCAACGTTACCGGCCAATTGAAGGCCGGCCTGACGGCAATGGATGCACTGCGGGCGATTCTGCCGGCGGGCACCTTGTCCGGCGCACCGAAGATCCGTGCGATGGAAATCATCGACGAACTTGAACCGGTCAAGCGCGGTGTCTACGGCGGCGCCGTCGGCTACTTCGCCTGGAACGGCAACATGGACACCGCCATTGCCATCCGTACGGCGGTGATCAAGAACGGCGAACTGCATGTACAGGCTGGTGGCGGCATCGTCGCCGACTCGGTGCCGGCGCTGGAATGGGAAGAGACCCTGAACAAACGCCGCGCGATGTTCCGTGCGGTGGCGCTGGCCGAACAAACCCCGGACGCCTGAGTTCGTGCAATACCTGTGGGAGCGAGCTTGCTCGCGAAGAGGCCAGCACAGCCAACATTGATGCTGTCTGACCCACCGCTATCGCGAGCAGGCTCGCTCCCACAAAGACTTCACCAGCATAAAAAACGCGGCACCTGTAAGGGCGCCGCGTTTTTTATGGCTGCTGTTTGCTGAATCAGAAATCCAGCGCGACCCCAACGGTAATCCCTTGCTGGGTAAAATCATCGTCTTTGCGCAAGGTGTAACCGCCACGCAGCGCCAGATCGGCCGTCAACTTGTGGCTGACTCCCAGGCTCACGCGATTCAAATGGCTCTGCGGTGTATAGCCATCAAGCGTGAAGTCGAGGGAAGGCAGGCTATTGAGGGCGATGTTCACCTTCTGCACGTCATCTTCATACTCACGCTCGTAGGCATATTCGCCAAACACTTGAGTCTGCGCAGTAATTTGGTATTTACCCTGCAACCCGGCACCGAGTCGTTTCGAATCGCGCTTCTGGTCATCAAAGGTCAGCGCCGTGGAGCGACTGGTATTTTCCGAGTAACCATCAACTTCCACTTTCGCGTAATCGGCGCTGATGAACGGCGACAGGTGCCACTCACTGCCCGGCTGCGCAATGTCATAGCCCAGGCGTGTGCTGAAGGCCCAGAGATAGCCATCGGTGTCGCCTTTCTCCGCACCTTCACCCGCGCCTAGATCGAATTTGCGTTTGAGATTGTCGTAATCCAGCTTGCCTCCGGTCAGCGCGGCATCGGCCCACCAACGGTTCTGCTGGAACTGGGCGAATGCCGTGGCCAGGTAGCTGTTGAGTTTGTAGTCCGAATCGTTATCGCCTGCCTCCAGCTCCTGACGATAGAAGCCTGCCGCCACACCCACGCGCCAGGCTTCATTGAGGCGATAGCTGCCGCCGATGTTCAAGCTGTAGCCGCTGCCATCGGCATCGGCGCCACTGCTTTGGTGATCGACATCGAGATGCTGGCCACCGCCGGCGACTATGGCGCGCCATTGGCCAACGGCCTGCCAGTTCTCCCAGTCGGATTGCCATTGGCTGCGCAGTTCATCCTGATGCGCGCGTAGCGTGGCGTGGGCCATTTCTGGCAGCAGCGTCAGCTCCCAGGGCGCAGCGAGCAAGGAATAGGCGTAGTCGGACACTAGCTTTTGCCCGGCTTCGGTCGGATGCACCCCATCGTTATAAATCAGCTGGCTGGGGTCCGGGGTGGCGCTGTTGATGCCAAAAGTAGCGTTTTCGGTGCAGCCGTCGCCGCTGAAGCAAGTCGCCGTCAGGTTCTGGCCGGTAGCAAAACCGAATCGCGCTGGATCGGCGAAGGTTTCCTGCAACAACAGTGGAATGTTCAGTGGAATGATTTCGGCATCGATGCCCGCCAGTCGAGTGACCAGTTGCCGGTTGAAGGCCGCGCTCAGTTGCGAGGTAGGTCCCTGCTGTGGGGAGCCATTGATGGCAGGTGTCAAACCCAGGTCAGGCAACAGCCAGACCATGATGTACCGGGCGCCGGCGGTTTGCAGAACCTGAACGCTGTTGGCCAGTCGGTCCGCAGCGGCATTCGCCTGGGCGCCACTTTGCACACGGCCCTGAAGAAAGTCGTTGCCGCCGCCGGAGAGGTAATACAGCGCGTTCGGATCGGCGCGCAAATTGTTGGCCGGCAAGTATCCCGCTCGCGCACGTTCACCCGTGGCGGATACCGTGGTGATTGATTCGAGGATCTGATCGGTGCGGTAACCGCCGACGGCCCAGTTATTGCCATCCGGCAAGCCTTGGGCGGCGCGTGCGGCTGAAGTCGAAGCGGCGGTCTGGTCCGCGGAGAATCCAAGTCTGTCCCCAAGCAACTGGGTTGAGTTGGCGGAATAGGCTTCGCCGCTGCCGTCCTGATAAGTCGGCCCGGTCCGGTTGGTGAAGCGCAGGGTCGAGCCGGGAGGGCCGCCCGTGTCGGTAAACTGCCCCGCATCGTTGAGGCTGTCACCAAAGACGATGAAGTTCGAATAAGGATTGGGCGCCGCGATCGCCTGAGCGCAGGCCATGGCGAGCAAGCAACCGGCCAGTGGTGCAAACAGCGTCTGTCTGATCATGAGCAAGTCCGTTTGTTTATTGTTTTAGTGGATGAAACGACAGTGCCAAAAAACTATAGAGCCTGATGCCATTCGGCGCGAACCTGCCGAATGTTTCACTCGCTTCGATCGCCCCATATTGCACGCTCTGCCCAGCTAAGTTACTGTGCCAGGACGTATAAATGAGACCTTCCCCGTGTTGATCGTCAGCAAACTTCTGGATCAAGTCATCAAGGCACACGCCCGCTGGCGTTGGCGCGCCTGACTCCTTCTGCCGGCCCGGCCGGATCTTTACCGCTTCGCCTTCTTTACTCGCAAGACATTGCCCTTTGCTTCGCGATTCCAGCGACCGTCAAAGAGCAGGACGCTGCGGGTAAATCATTCGAAGGCTGTATCAAGTCAGTGAATTCAAGAGGTTCTTAACGCCATGTTGCTGATGATCGATAACTACGACTCTTTTACCTACAACGTTGTGCAATACCTTGGTGAGCTGGGCTCCCAGGTCAAAGTCGTGCGCAACGATGAACTCACCGTCGCCGAAATCGAGGCCCTCAATCCTGAGCGCATCGTCGTTTCTCCCGGTCCTTGCACCCCGACCGAAGCCGGCGTCTCGATCGACGTCATCAAGCACTTCGCCGGCAAACTGCCGATTCTCGGTGTCTGCCTGGGCCATCAGTCCATCGGCCAGGCTTTTGGTGGCGATGTGGTTCGCGCGCGCCAGGTCATGCACGGCAAGACCAGCCCGGTGTTCCACGAAGACAAAGGTGTTTTCGAAGGCTTGAACATGCCGCTGACGGTCACCCGCTATCATTCATTGATCGTCAAGCGCGAAACCCTGCCTGATTGCCTCGAGCTGACCGCCTGGACCCAATTGGAAGACGGCTCGGTCGACGAGATCATGGGCCTGCGCCACAAGACCCTGAACATCGAAGGCGTGCAGTTCCACCCTGAGTCGATCCTCACCGAACAGGGTCACGAGTTGTTCGCGAACTTCCTCAAACAAACCGGCGGCACGCGCTAAGGACTTTTCATGAATATCAAGACAGCCCTGGGCCGTATCGTCGAGCAGCTCGACCTCAGCACCGATGAAATGCGCGACGTGATGCGCGAAATCATGACCGGCCAATGCACGGACGCGCAGATCGGCGCGTTCATGATGGCCATGCGCATGAAGAGCGAAAGCATCGACGAAATCGTCGGTGCGGTGTCGGTCATGCGTGAGCTGGCGGACAAGGTCGAACTCAAGACCCTCGACGGTGTAGTCGATGTGGTCGGCACTGGCGGTGACGGTGCCAACATCTTCAACGTGTCGACCGCGTCGTCCTTCGTGGTCGCAGCGGCCGGTTGCACGGTGGCCAAACACGGCAACCGCGCGGTCTCGGGTAAAAGCGGCAGTGCCGATTTGCTGGAGGCGGCCGGTATCTACCTGAACCTGACCCCGGTCCAGGTGGCGCGCTGCATCGATAACGTCGGCATCGGTTTCATGTTTGCCCAGACTCATCACAGTGCCATGAAATACGCTGCCGGCCCGCGCAAGGAGCTTGGCTTGCGCACTCTGTTCAACATGCTTGGCCCGCTTACGAATCCGGCCGGTGTGAAACATCAGGTGGTTGGCGTATTTACCCAGGCGTTGTGCCGGCCGTTGGCCGAGGTCTTACAGCGCCTGGGCAGCAAGCACGTATTGGTGGTGCATTCGAAGGATGGTCTGGACGAGTTCAGTCTGGCCGCGCCGACGTTCGTGGCGGAACTGAAAAACGACCAGATCACCGAGTACTGGGTCGAGCCGGAAGATCTGGGCATGAAAAGCCAGAGCCTGCATGGCCTGGCAGTCGAAAGCCCGGCGGCTTCCCTTGAGCTGATTCGCGATGCGTTGGGCAAGCGCAAAACTGAAAACGGTCAGAAAGCTGCCGAAATGATCATGCTCAATGCCGGTGCCGCGCTGTATGCGGCCGACCATGCCAGCAGTCTGAAAGAAGGCGTAGCCCTGGCGCACGATGCGCTGCACACCGGCCTCGCTCGGGAGAAGCTCGAGGAGCTGGGTGCATTTACCGCGGTATTCAAAGTGGAGAATGAGGGATGAGTGTACCGACGGTTCTGGAAAACATTCTGGCCCGAAAAGTTCAGGAAGTCGCCGAGCGTAGCGCCCGTGTGAGCCTGAGCGAGCTGGAAAGTCTGGCGAAGGCGGCCGATGCACCCCGTGGTTTTGCCAATGCATTGCTGGCGCAGGCCAAGACGAAACAGCCAGCGGTGATTGCCGAAATCAAAAAGGCCTCACCGAGCAAAGGCGTGATCCGCGAGAATTTCGTCCCTGCTGACATTGCCAAGAGTTACGAGAAGGGCGGGGCGACCTGTCTTTCCGTGCTGACCGACATCGATTATTTCCAGGGCGCCGATGCGTACCTGCAGCAGGCGCGTGCCGCGTGCAACCTGCCGGTGATCCGCAAAGACTTCATGATCGATCCGTACCAGATCGTTGAAGCCCGTGCCCTCGGGGCCGACTGCGTGCTGTTGATCGTCTCCGCCCTGGACGACGTGAAAATGGCCGAACTGGCGGCCGTGGCGAAAAGCGTCAACCTCGATGTGCTGGTGGAAGTTCACGATGGCGATGAGCTGGAGCGGGCCTTGAAAACCCTCGACACGCCGCTGGTCGGCATCAACAACCGCAACCTGCACACCTTCGAGGTCAGCCTGGAAACCACACTGGACCTGTTGCCGCGTATCCCGCGCGATCGTCTGGTGATCACCGAAAGTGGCATCCTCAATCGCGCCGATGTCGAGTTGATGGAAATCAGCGACGTCTACGCGTTCCTGGTGGGCGAGGCGTTCATGCGCGCCGAAAATCCGGGGACTGAACTGCAACGCTTGTTCTTCCCTGAGCGCGGCATTCCTGTCAGCGGTTCGACCCTCGACTAAAAAAGCATCGCGAGCAAGCTCGCTCCCACAGGGTTTGAGGGTGGCCACAATGTATGTGTACTGCCGAACTCAACTGTGGGAGCGAGCCTGCTCGCGATAGCGGCATAAGAAACACCATAGACTTTTTTGTCTTACGGAGTACCTTGTGACCTCACCTATTTCTCTGACCATCGAAGCCGGCCTGCAGGCCGAACAGGATCTGTTGGCATCGGTCTGTGCCGGCGACGCGGAGTTCGGCTTGCTGTTCTGGCAGCCAAGCGATCGCGCATTGGTCATGCCGCGCCGCTTGAATCGTTTGCCGGGTTTCGAACATGCCTGCGAAGTCTCCGCCGCTGCCGGCTGGCCGGTTCTATTGCGCGAAACCGGCGGCGAACCGGTGCCGCAATCCGCCTCGACGATCAACATCGCCCTGGTTTACGCGCCGCCGCGCAGCGAAGGGGATCTGAACCGCATCGAGACCGGCTACCGGCGTTTGTGCGATCCGATCTGCCAGTTGCTGGATGAGCTTGGCGGGACTTCGTCACTTGGGGAAATCGAAGGCGCGTTCTGTGATGGCCGCTTCAACGTCAATCTGGATGGGCGCAAGATGGTCGGTACTGCCCAGCGTTGGCGCCAGAGCCAGGGTGGCCAACGCCCGGTAGGACTGGTGCACGGTGCAATGTTGCTGGATAACGAGCGCGAATCGATGGTCGCGGCGGTCAATCGCTTCAATGAGGCGTGCGGTCTGGAGCAGCGGGTGCGCGCCGAAAGCCACATCGCCTTGCATGAGAAGTTCACCGCGCCGGATGCGCTGGAACGTCTCGATGAACTCTACCGCCTGATGCTGGCGCAGATGTTCAGCGGCTAAGTCTACGAGCTTAGCGCGTACCGAAGACCACCATGGTCTTGCCTTTGACATCCACCAGGTTGCGCTCTTCCAGATCCTTGAGCACACGTCCGACCATCTCCCGGGAACAACCGACGATCCGTCCGATTTCCTGACGGGTCACCTTGATCTGCATGCCATCGGGGTGGGTCATGGCGTCTGGCTGCTTGCACAATTCAAGCAGGCAGCGGGCGACGCGACCGGTGACGTCGAAAAACGCCAGGTCACCGACCTTGCGGGTGGTGTTGCGCAGGCGTTGTGCGATTTGTCCGCTTAATACGTAAAGAATGTCCGGGTCCTGCTGCGACAATTCGCGGAACTTCGCGTAGCTGATTTCCGCCACTTCGCATTCGACCTTGGCCCGCACCCAGGCGCTGCGTTCCTGTTCGAGGCCGGCCTGCTCGAACAGACCCAGCTCACCGAAAAAATCCCCGGCGTTCAGGTAGGCGATGATCATTTCCCGACCGTCGTCGTCTTCGATCAGTATGGTGACCGAACCCTTGATGATGAAGAACAGCGTCTCCGAGCGGTCACCGGCACAAATGATATTGCTCTTGGCCTGATATCGACGGCGCTGGCAATGCATTAACAGCTTGTCGAGGTTTTTCATCTTGGGGGTGGGGGCAATAGCAACCATGGTTGTATCCCGAAAAGACTGCACGGTGTGTTGGGTTTGTTATGAATTGCGGAAATTGCGGCATAGCTGGCCAGGCGCCAGCGAATTGGCGCCAGCTTACCAGACACTTATTGCAATATTCGAGATTTTACCTACAGCGCCGATGGTTATGTCCTAGGACGCCAATCACTGTCAATCAAGGGGCCTGTGCTAAGCTGGCGACCCTTTTTTAGACAGTGGAGTCTTGGCGATGAAGGCACGCATCCAATGGGCTGGCGAAGCCATGTTCCTCGGCGAATCCGGCAGCGGTCATGTCGTGGTCATGGACGGTCCGCCCGATGCCGGCGGTCGTAACCTGGGTGTCCGGCCGATGGAAATGCTCCTGCTGGGTGTAGGCGGTTGCAGCAATTTCGACGTGGTCAGCATCCTCAAGAAGTCCCGTCAGGCAGTCGAGAGCTGCGAGGCCTTTCTCGAAGCCGAGCGTGCGACTGAAGATCCGAAGGTCTTCACCAAGATCCACATGCATTTTGTGGTCAAGGGCCGTGGCCTGAAGGAAGCGCAGGTCAAGCGCGCCATCGAACTGTCTGCTGAGAAGTATTGCTCGGCTTCGATCATGCTCGGTGCGGCAGGTGTAGAGATCACTCACGACTACGAGATCATCGAACTCGGTTGATTGACAATAAAAAAGGCGACTACCTCACGGCAGTCGCCTTTTTCATGTCTGTCGCAAAACCTTGTGGGAGCGGGCTTGCCCGCGATGGGGCCCGGATAGACAAACGAGAGCTCAGATCCGATAAGTGCTCTTGGTCATGACCTTGGCCATCAAGCTCATCCCGAACTTCACCGGTGCCGGAAAGCGGAAACCGCCAGCCTCCAGTGCGCTTTCGGCATGCTGTTCTTCATCGATGCGCATCTGCTCCAGGATCGCCCGGGATTTTTCATCCTCGGCCGGCAGTTGCTCCAGGTGTTCATTCAAGTGCTTGCACACCTGATCTTCCGTCGCTGCGACAAAGCCCAGGCTGACTTTGTCGCTGATCAGGCCCGCAACCGCACCGATCCCGAACGACATGCCATAGAACAGTGGATTGAGAATGCTGGTGTGGCTGCCCAACTGATGGATCCGTTGCTCGCACCACGCCAGATGGTCGACTTCTTCTTCGGCGGCGTGCTCCATTGCGACGCGCACCTGCGGTAGCCTGGCAGTCAGGGCCTGTCCCTGGTACAGCGCCTGGGCGCAGACTTCACCGGTATGGTTGATGCGCATCAGCCCGGCAACGTGTCGGGTGTCATCGTCGCTCAATTTCGCATCGGGCTGCACGATGGCGGGCGACGGACGGTAGGGTTGGCCACTGAAAGGCAGCAAGGTCCGCATCGCGGCGTCGGCTTGCAGCAGAAGGCGGTCAATCGGCGAGTAGTGACGTTGGGTAGTCATGCTGACCTCCGGAGGAATCTCGGCGGCCAGTTTAACCCAATCGGCCGGGGAAGGTTTGCGCTGGGACATTGCGACGCAGGCTTGCCCTGTAGGAGCCCGGCTTGCCGGCGATGGCGATCTCAGTGACGCCATCGCCGGCAAGCCGGGCTCCTACAAGGGACGCTACGAATCAGCCCGGCGGCCAGTGCATCTGGCGCTGACCCAGTACGTGCATGTGAATGTGATAGACAGTCTGCCCACCTTCTTCATTGCAGTTCATGACAACGCGGAAACCTTTTTCGCAACCCAGTTCCAGCGCCAGGCGCTGGGCGGTGAACAGGATGTGTCCAGCCAGAGCCTTATCGTCCTCAGTCAGGTCGTTCAAGGTGCGTACCGGTTTCTTCGGGACCACCAGGAAATGCACCGGTGCCTGCGGGGCGATGTCGTGGAAGGCCAGTACCTGGTCGTCCTCGTAAATGATATTCGCCGGGATTTCCCGGTTGATGATCTTGGTGAACAGAGTATCCACAGCTGTTTTCTCCGTTGTTTGAGCTGGCCCGAGTGTACCCATGGAGGCTGCACCCGCCCAGTGTTTTACCGTATGACAATTCAGCGTGGGCAATGAGCCTTGATGACCATGCCGGTGATTGTCCGGATCAGCCAGCGCGAACCGAACCGGGGCAGGCTGGCGAACCAGCGGTTGCGCCGTCCGGGAATGATGATTGCGCGATTTTTCTCCAGGGCCCGCACGGTATAGAGCGCGACTTCCTCCGGACTCATCAGCATTTTACTGTTGGCCAGTTTGTCGTTGTTCAGTTGCGCGGTGCGGAAAAACGCCGTGCGAGTGGGACCGGGGCAGAGTACCGACACCTTGACCGCGCATTTTTTCAGCTCGACGCGCAGGCCTTCGGAAAAGTGCAGCACATAGGCCTTGCTGGCGTAGTAAGTGCTCATCCACGGGCCGGGCTGGAATGCTGCGACCGAAGCGACGTTCAGGATCTGGCCGCCACCCTGCAACGCCATGCTGTTACCGATGGCATGACAAAGACGAGTGAGCGCCAGGATGTTCACTTCGATCAGGTCCTGCTCGGTCATCCAGTCCTGAGCCAGGAACGGGCCGCAAGTGCCGATGCCGGCGCAGTTGACCAGCAGGTCGATCTGCCGGTCACCTTCCTCCAGCTCCAGCAGGAAGCCCGACAGGCGCAGCGGCTCGCCCAGATCGCAGGCACGGAACAACACTTCCACGCCAAAACGTTGGGTCAGTTCAATCGCAATACTTTCCAGCTGATCACGCTGTCGGGCCACCAGAATCAGGCTGCGGCCGCGCCGGGCCAGCGCTTCGGCCATCGCCAGGCCGATGCCGCTGGAAGCGCCAGTGATCAGAGCGTAACGGGTCATGCCATTCTCCATCGCAACAGCTCCGCGCCGCGACGCAGGTGTCACGGGCGGGGAGCGCTGTTCATTCTTTCGCAGAGTCTACAGGGGGCGGGGCTTCTTCGGCTGCCTCGGCTGCCGAATTTGCTTGCGGTTCGACTTCGACATCGATTTCGTCGGTGCTCACCGAGCCGCTTTGGTAGCTGCTTTCCAGGGTGTCTTCATACCCTTGCTGGATTGCCGAGATTCCACCCACCATCGCACCGACCGAAAACAACCCGATAAACACAATCCACAATGCGCACAGAACCTTGACCGCCGTGCTGTTAGGCGGGGGAGGCGGGCCATAGCGGTTAGCACTGGCGTTGCCTGGCATGACCATGATCACCAGCGGGAAGAAACTGCCTACGAACGGAACCAGATTCAGGAGCCAGAGCCAGCCCGACCAGCCAATATCGTGCAAACGCTGAACGCAGAACAGAACGCTGACAACCAGGAACGCCAGGAACAGGCAGAAGGCAAAGATGCCGCCGATGATCAGCCCTGTGGTGGAGTTGTCACTGACCAATCCCAAGGCGATGAGCGCAAACACGCCAACGATGGGCAATGTCACCAGGCTCAGCACCATCGTCCACGCCAGAAAACGCAGGCGTCCGATTCGACCTTCGACGCCGAAGGGTTTGAGTGCGGCGAACTCCGGCAGTTTTTCGCCGACGCTGGCCTGTGGCGGCGAATAAGGCGATTGCGGCTTAGCCTCGGCGGCATGGTCGTGAACATCGGCCAGGTCAAGCTCGATCGAAGGTTCCGCCTCGATCCGGGCATCGACGCCAGTATTCTTCAGGGCTTGAAGATAGGTCTGCGCATCAGCCTGCGACAGGTCGCGCTTGAGTGCTACAGGTCGACCATTGAACAGGCGTTCGATGGCGCCGACGTCGCTATTGAACAGCGCAGCGAGATTGAGTTTGGCGGTGTTGATATCAACACCCGGCAACAGAGCGCCGTCGAACACGATCTTGTAACGGTTTTCGCTCATTGCCGAGGCATCCTTGTCGCGAGTCATCGATACGAATGGCCAACCGCGGTTGGCCCGGTTTTTAGCGCGGCCAGTGTTGGCGCAACTGTGCTGCTTGTTCCTGTGCCGTGCGGTACTCGGCGTCGAGGCGCGCTACCAGCTGCTCGACGCTCGGCAAGTCATCGATTTCACCCACGCCCTGGCCCGCGGACCACACGGTTTTCCAGGCTTTGGCTTCATCGCTGATGGGTTTGAGCTTGGAGCCGAAATTGACCTCGCCCTTGTTTTGCAGCGCTGCCAAGTCGAAACCGGCGGCCTCCAGACTCTGGCGCATGAAACTCGCCGGTACACCAGACACCGCTGGAGTATGGATGATGTCTGCCGCTCTGGATGTCAGCAGCATCTCCTTGTAGGCGTCAGGCGCGTGACTTTCGGTGGTGCCAATGAATCGTGTGCCGAAGTAGGCCAGGTCCGCACCGAGCAATTGCGCGGCGAGAATTTCGTGGCCGTGGTTCAGGCACCCGGCCAGCAGTAGGGTCTTGTCGAAAAACTGGCGGATCTCGGCGATCAGCGAGAACGGGCTCCAGGTCCCGGCATGCCCGCCGGCACCCGCAGCGACGGCGATCAGCCCGTCCACACCCGCCTCGGCGGCTTTCTCGGCATGGCGGCGGGTCGTCACATCATGGAACACCAGGCCGCCATAGCCGTGGACTGCGTCGACCAGTTCCTTCACGGCGCCGAGGCTGGTGATCACGATCGGGACTTTGTGTTCAATGCAGATGTCCAGGTCCGCCTGCAATCGCGGATTGCTGTTGTGCACAATCAGGTTCACCGCGTAGGGCGCGGGGTTCTCCAGGGTCGCCAACCCTGCCTCGATCTCCTCCAGCCAGGCCTTGAAGCCGCTGCTCTCACGCTGATTCAGCGCAGGAAAACTGCCCACTACGCCGTTGCGACAGCAGGCAAGTACCAGTTGCGGGTTGGATATCAGGAACATCGGCGCCGCCACCACGGGCAGACGCAAACGTTGTTCGAGCAGAGCGGGCAGCGACATTGGAAATACCCCGGTGATTTGTGCCTGTTGATTTAAAACGGCCGGACGACGACCAGAATTACGATAGCCAGCAATATCAGGACCGGCACTTCATTGAACCAGCGATAAAAGACATGGCAGCGGGTGTTCTCGCCACGGGCAAATCGTTTTACTTGGGCGCCGCACATGTGGTGGTAGCCGATCAGCAACACCACCAAGGTCAGCTTGGCGTGGATCCAGCCGCCCTGGCTGAAGATGCCTGGATTGAGGTAGATGAGCCAGCCACCGAAGATCAGCGTGGCGATCATCGCCGGTCCCATGATGCCCCGGTACAGCTTGCGCTCCATGATGCTGAAGCGCTCCTTGCTGACCGTGTCCTCGCTTTGGGCGTGGTAGACGAAAAGGCGCGGCAAGTAGAACAGGCCGGCAAACCAGCAAACTACGCTGATGATGTGGAAAGCTTTGAGCCACAGATAAAGCATTTTTGGTTATTCCCAGGTTCACAGTAGCGAAGATAGTAGAGGGTAGAGCGCCCGCACGTCACCTTGACGGTTGTCGCAGGGGCTTGCGGCCCCTATTATCGACGGCTTTCCAGTGGGTTCGTTGAGGGCAGGTTTATGGTCAAGGTCGGTATCGTCGGCGGCACGGGTTACACGGGTGTCGAACTGCTGCGTCTGTTGGCACAGCATCCGCAAGCAGAAGTGGTCGTCATCACTTCCCGATCCGAGGCCGGCCTGGCTGTGGCCGACATGTATCCGAACCTGCGAGGCCACTACGACGGCCTGGCGTTCAGCGTTCCGGACATCAAGACCCTGGGCGCCTGCGATGTAGTGTTCTTTGCAACTCCTCACGGCGTCGCGCACGCCCTGGCGGGTGAACTGCTGGCGGCAGGCACCAAGGTCATCGACCTGTCTGCGGACTTCCGCCTGCAGGATGCCGACGAATGGGCCAAATGGTACGGCCAGCCACACGGTGCGCCGGAGCTGCTGGATGAAGCGGTCTATGGTCTGCCGGAAGTCAATCGCGAGCAGATCAAGAAGGCGCGCCTGATCGCCGTGCCGGGTTGCTACCCGACTGCTACGCAATTGGGTTTCCTGCCGTTGCTCGAAGCGGGTCTGGCCGATGCTTCGCGCCTGATCGCCGACTGCAAGTCCGGCGTCAGCGGTGCCGGTCGTGGTGCTGCCGTAGGTTCGCTGTATTCCGAGACGTCGGAAAGCATGAAGGCTTATGCCGTCAAAGGGCATCGCCACCTGCCGGAAATTCGCCAGGGTCTGCGTCGTGCCGTGGGCAAGGACGTTGGCCTGACCTTCGTACCTCACCTGACGCCGATGATCCGTGGCATTCATTCCACGCTCTACGCGACCGTCGTGGATCGCTCGGTGGATTTGCAGGCGTTGTTTGAAAAGCGTTATGCCAACGAACCGTTCGTCGACGTCATGCCAGCCGGCAGCCACCCGGAAACCCGCAGTGTGCGCGGCGCCAACGTGTGCCGTATTGCCGTGCACCGTCCACAGGACGGCGATCTGGTGGTCGTGTTGTCGGTGATCGACAACCTGGTCAAAGGTGCGTCGGGTCAGGCTGTACAGAACATGAACATCCTGTTTGGTCTGGATGAACGCCTGGGTCTGTCCCATGCGGGCATGTTGCCGTAAGGCTGTATCGCGCACAGCAAAAGGCCCGTTGAACGGGCCTTTTGCATTTCAGGGCGGGCGGTTGGGTTGGTTGATATACCATAACAATAGTTGACCGCTTTTCTAGGAGAAGCGGATAATGCGCGTCATCACGCAATATGGCGGCGTAACGCCGGGAGATAGTCAGCATGAGCGTCGAATCCTTCACCCCCACGGCTTTGCAATTCACCCACGGTGCCGCGCACAAGGTGAAGAGCCTGGTCGATGAAGAGGGCAATGATCGCTTGAAGCTGCGCGTATTCGTTACGGGCGGCGGTTGTTCAGGTTTTCAGTACGGCTTCACTTTCGATGAAGAAGTGGCCGATGACGACACCATCGTTGAACGCGAAGGTGTGAGTCTGGTTGTCGATCCGATGAGCTTCCAGTACCTGGCAGGAGCCGAGGTGGATTATCAGGAAGGTCTGGAAGGCTCGCGTTTCGTCATCAAGAACCCGAACGCTACCACCACCTGTGGCTGTGGCTCTTCGTTCTCGATCTGATCAGCGCGTCTGTATCATCAAAACGCCGCATGGCCTCACGGTCCTGCGGCGTTTTGCTGTCTGGCGTTTATGCGGGGTAGATAGCGCCGAGTACGCGCAGCCCACGGGCACCGGTGACGCTCGGGCGATTGGCCGCGATACCTTCCAGGCAGCAGTGGGCCAGCCAGGCGAAGGCCATGGCTTCGACCCAGTCCGGGTCTACGCCGTGAGTGGCGGTGCTGCTGACCGCCGCATTCGGTAGCAGGCTGGTCAGGCGCTTCATCAGCGCGGCGTTGTGCGCGCCACCGCCGCAGACCAGCAGCTCCTGAGTATCTGCCTGGGCACTTTGCAGCGACTCGATGATGGTCAATGCCGTCAGTTCCAGCAGCGTTGCCTGAACATCCTCGGCAGCGAAGGTCGGCAGCTCTGCCAGATGCCGGGTCAGCCATGGCAGATTGAAGACTTCCCGGCCGGTACTCTTCGGGCCCTTTGTCACAAAGAAGGGGTCGGCGAGCAGTGCCTTTAATAGTATCGGCTCGATCTTGCCGCTGGCAGCCCATTGGCCATCACGGTCAAAGTTGTCACCGCGCTGTTGGTGAATCCAGGCGTCCAGCAACACATTACCCGGGCCGCAGTCGAAACCCGCAACAGGCTTGCCGGGCTCAATCAGGCTGAGGTTGCTGAAACCACCCACGTTCAGCACGGCGCGGTTGCCGGACCGTTCTTCAAAAAGCGCTTCGTGAAAGGCTGGAACCAGTGGCGCGCCTTGCCCGCCAGCGGCGACATCACGGCTGCGGAAATCACTGACCACCGTGATGCCGGTCAGCTCGGTCAGCAGCGCCGGATTACCGATTTGCACCGTGAAGCCGCGCGCGGGTTCATGGCGAATGGTCTGGCCGTGACTGCCAATCGCGCGAATGTCTTCAGGCTTGAGGTGTTGTTGGGCAAGGAGGGCATGAACGCCCTGCGCCGCCAGCTTCACCCAGTTCTGTTGGGCGATGGCGGAGCGCGCGATCTCGTCCGGACCGCTGGCGCACAAGCCAAGCAGCTCGGCGCGCAGGGAGTCGGGCATCGGGATGTACTGGGTGGCGATCAGCCTGATCGCCGGCGCTTGCTCGATCAGCGCTATGTCCAGGCCATCAAGACTGGTCCCGGACATCACACCTAAATAGAGCGCCATGGCTTAGCGCTTGGCCGAAGCCAGTTGGGTGGATTTTTCCTGGTCCATGCGGGCCATCAGTGGCTGGCTCTGCGCCAGGAAACGGGCGCGTTCGGCTTTGGAAATCGGGTCAGCCATCGCTACTTTCTGGCCCAGCGGATCGACGTGTACGCCATTGACCTGGAACTCGTAATGCAAGTGCGGACCGGTGGACAGGCCGGTAGTGCCGATATAGCCGATGACCTGGCCTTGTTTGACCGTGCCTCCAGTCTTGACACCTTTCGCGAAGCCCTGCATGTGGCCGTACAGCGTGCGGTAGGTATTACCGTGCTGGATAATTACGGTGTTGCCGTAACCGCCGCGACGACCCGCCAGCAATACTTTGCCGTCGCCGGCCGCCTTGATTGGCGTCCCGCGCGGTGCTGCGTAGTCCACGCCTTTGTGGGCGCGGATCTTGTTCAGGATCGGGTGCTTGCGGCCCATGGAAAATTTCGAGCTGATGCGGGCGAAGTCCACCGGGGTGCGGATGAATGCCTTGCGCATGCTGTTGCCGTCAGCCGTGTAATAGCTGCTGTTGCCTTGCTTGTCGGTATAGCGCACAGCGGTGTAGGTCTTGCCGCGGTTGGTGAAGCGCGCAGACAGGATCGGGCCGTCGCCGACCGCCTTGCCGTTAACCATTTTCTGTTCATATATCACATCGAACTGGTCGCCCTGGCGAATATCCTGGGCAAAGTCGACGTCGTAGCCAAACACGCTGGCCATGTCCATGGTCAGTCGATGCGACAGGCCCGCGCGCGCAGCGGACTGTGACAGCGAGCTGTTGATCACGCCATGCACGTAGGCGGAGCGCACGGTGGGCTTGGCGGTAACGCGGTTGAAGCTGTAACCCTTGTCGTTCTTGGTCAGGGTGATGGTCTCGACGTCGCTGACCTTGCTGTGCAGGTTGGTCAATTGGCCGTCCGGACCCAGTTCGAATTCGAGTTTCTGCCCATGCTTGAGCTGGCTGAATTGCTTGGCCTGTTTGTCGCTGGCCAGCACGTCATGCACTGAGGTGGCTGGGAGGCCAACTTTCTCGAACAGCGTGGAGAGCGTGTCGCCCTTGGCGACGATCACTTCCCTGTGGCTCGGCGCCTTCTTTTCTTCGGCGACCGGCGCAGGGACTGGTGCTGGTGCTGGTGCGACTTGCGCGATTTCCTGGGGCTCTTGCGCGCCGTCCTCGATCTGCGCAAAAGGAGGCACGACCGGCTCATTTGTGGCTTGGACGACGTCCGCAGCGTCTTGTTCTTGTATCAGTTGTTCAGCAGGGCTTTCCAGTTCAAGACTCAGGGTTGTCTTTTTGGCTTCGACATCACTGGAAGGAAATACCAGAAGCGCCAGGCTCAGCAGGGCGGCGATGCCACTGGCTGCGAGCAGGTGGGTCTTCGGGTAAAGCGGTGGCGCTTTAGACGATTCTTTGGTCATAAGTAGTGTTTTGACTTTGAAAAAGATGAATTGGAAAAGATGAATGACATGATGAAGATGAAATAACTGTATAAAATATAACCAAATCATCCCTGAAGCAAGTCCGGGCATGCTCTGCCAGCGGATTGGCGTCATTGCGCCGGCCAAACTTTGTATTTGACGCGCGATCTTGTATGGTTGGTCCTCTTTGAATTCGAGCCTTGCGGGTCTGTTATGAAGTCGGTTGAAGAGCAGCTAGCGCTGATTAAACGTGGTGCGGAAGAACTGTTGGTCGAGTCCGAGCTGATCGAAAAGCTCAAGCGTGGCCAGCCGCTGCGTATCAAGGCCGGCTTTGACCCGACCGCCCCGGATTTGCACCTGGGTCACACCGTACTTATCAATAAGCTGCGCCAGTTCCAGGAGCTGGGTCACCAGGTGATCTTCCTGATTGGCGACTTCACCGGGATGATCGGTGATCCGAGCGGCAAGAGCGCAACACGTCCTCCGCTGACTCGCGAGCAGGTTCTCGAAAACGCCGAGACCTACAAGACTCAGGTGTTCAAGATTCTCGATCCGGCCAAAACCGAAGTGGCGTTCAACTCCACCTGGATGGATCAGATGGGGCCGGCCGACTTCATTCGCCTGACTTCGCAGTACACCGTGGCTCGCATGCTCGAGCGCGATGACTTCGACAAGCGCTACACGACCAATCAGCCGATCGCCATTCACGAGTTCCTTTATCCGCTGGTTCAGGGTTACGACTCGGTCGCCTTGCGCGCGGATGTCGAGCTCGGTGGTACCGACCAGAAGTTCAACCTGTTGATGGGGCGTGAGCTGCAGCGTGGTTACGGCCAGGAAGCCCAGTGCATTCTGACCATGCCATTGCTCGAAGGTCTGGATGGGGTGAAGAAGATGTCCAAGTCCTTGGGCAACTACGTCGGCATCCAGGAAGCACCGGGTGTGATGTACAGCAAGCTGGTCTCCATTCCTGATGCGCTGATGTGGCGTTACTTCGAGCTGCTCAGCTTCCGTTCCATGAATGAGATCAATGCTTTGCGTGCCGATGTTGAGGCGGGTGCCAATCCGCGTGACATCAAGATCAAGCTGGCTGAAGAGATCGTTGCTCGTTTCCATGGTGAGGAGGCTGCGGCCAACGCTCATCGTGCGGCAGGTAACCGTATGAAGGATGGCGAGTTGCCAGACGATCTGCCTGAGATCGAGTTGACTGCTGCCGAAGATATGCCGATCGCTGCTGTCCTTAATAAGGCAGGGCTGGTGAAGAATTCGGCTGTGGCTCGTGATCTGCTCGGTTCTGGTGGTGTGCGCATCGATGGCGAGGTTGTCGATCGCTCCTTTATATACGTACTGGGCGCGACCCACGTTTGCCAGGCTGGGAAGAAGGCATTTGCGCGTATTACGCTCAAATCCGAATAAACCTGAAACAAAAGGTTGACGGCGAATTCTAGAAGCCTATAATTCGCCTCACTTCCGGCGCAGTCGAAACGGAAAACTCCTTGGTAAACAATGAGTTACGCTGTTTTCGACAGCAGGTTGCTTCAGTTCATCGAAGCGCGAAGGAAGTTGAAAAAGAGGTGTTGACAGCAGCGTGTAACGCTGTAGAATTCGCCTCCCGCTGATGAGAGATCTGAAGCGCAAGTGGTTGAAGTTGTTAAGGATTCCTTGAAAACTTCTGAAAAATACCACTTGACAGCAAATGAGGCTGCTGTAGAATGCGCGCCTCGGTTGAGACAAAGCTCTTAACCAACCGCTCTTTAACAACTGAATCAAGCAATTCGTGTGGGTGCTTGTGGAGTCAGACTGCTAGTCAACAGATTATCAGCATCACAAGTTACTCCGCGAGAAATCAAAGATGTAACCAACGATTGCTGAGCCAAGTTTAGGGTTTTCTCAAAACCCAAAGATGTTTGAACTGAAGAGTTTGATCATGGCTCAGATTGAACGCTGGCGGCAGGCCTAACACATGCAAGTCGAGCGGATGAAGAGAGCTTGCTTTCTGATTCAGCGGCGGACGGGTGAGTAATGCCTAGGAATCTGCCTGGTAGTGGGGGACAACGTCTCGAAAGGGACGCTAATACCGCATACGTCCTACGGGAGAAAGCAGGGGACCTTCGGGCCTTGCGCTATCAGATGAGCCTAGGTCGGATTAGCTAGTTGGTGAGGTAATGGCTCACCAAGGCGACGATCCGTAACTGGTCTGAGAGGATGATCAGTCACACTGGAACTGAGACACGGTCCAGACTCCTACGGGAGGCAGCAGTGGGGAATATTGGACAATGGGCGAAAGCCTGATCCAGCCATGCCGCGTGTGTGAAGAAGGTCTTCGGATTGTAAAGCACTTTAAGTTGGGAGGAAGGGCAGTAACTTAATACGTTGCTGTTTTGACGTTACCGACAGAATAAGCACCGGCTAACTCTGTGCCAGCAGCCGCGGTAATACAGAGGGTGCAAGCGTTAATCGGAATTACTGGGCGTAAAGCGCGCGTAGGTGGTTTGTTAAGTTGGATGTGAAAGCCCCGGGCTCAACCTGGGAACTGCATTCAAAACTGACAAGCTAGAGTATGGTAGAGGGTGGTGGAATTTCCTGTGTAGCGGTGAAATGCGTAGATATAGGAAGGAACACCAGTGGCGAAGGCGACCACCTGGACTGATACTGACACTGAGGTGCGAAAGCGTGGGGAGCAAACAGGATTAGATACCCTGGTAGTCCACGCCGTAAACGATGTCAACTAGCCGTTGGGAGCCTTGAGCTCTTAGTGGCGCAGCTAACGCATTAAGTTGACCGCCTGGGGAGTACGGCCGCAAGGTTAAAACTCAAATGAATTGACGGGGGCCCGCACAAGCGGTGGAGCATGTGGTTTAATTCGAAGCAACGCGAAGAACCTTACCAGGCCTTGACATCCAATGAACTTTCCAGAGATGGATTGGTGCCTTCGGGAACATTGAGACAGGTGCTGCATGGCTGTCGTCAGCTCGTGTCGTGAGATGTTGGGTTAAGTCCCGTAACGAGCGCAACCCTTGTCCTTAGTTACCAGCACGTAATGGTGGGCACTCTAAGGAGACTGCCGGTGACAAACCGGAGGAAGGTGGGGATGACGTCAAGTCATCATGGCCCTTACGGCCTGGGCTACACACGTGCTACAATGGTCGGTACAGAGGGTTGCCAAGCCGCGAGGTGGAGCTAATCCCAGAAAACCGATCGTAGTCCGGATCGCAGTCTGCAACTCGACTGCGTGAAGTCGGAATCGCTAGTAATCGCGAATCAGAATGTCGCGGTGAATACGTTCCCGGGCCTTGTACACACCGCCCGTCACACCATGGGAGTGGGTTGCACCAGAAGTAGCTAGTCTAACCTTCGGGAGGACGGTTACCACGGTGTGATTCATGACTGGGGTGAAGTCGTAACAAGGTAGCCGTAGGGGAACCTGCGGCTGGATCACCTCCTTAATCGACGACTCAGCTGCTCCATGAGCTCCCACACGAATTGCTTGATTCATTGAAGAAGACGATAAGAAGCAGCCTAAAGGGTTGTAGCTTAGTTGGTTAGAGCGCACCCCATGCTCTGTGGTTAAGAGCAGGGTGAGGTCGGCCTTAGCAGCTCGAAATTGGGTCTGTAGCTCAGTTGGTTAGAGCGCACCCCTGATAAGGGTGAGGTCGGCAGTTCGAATCTGCCCAGACCCACCAATTTTGTGTGGGAAACCTGTAGAAATACGGGGCCATAGCTCAGCTGGGAGAGCGCCTGCCTTGCACGCAGGAGGTCAACGGTTCGATCCCGTTTGGCTCCACCACTACTGCTTCTGATTGTATAAAGCTTAGAAATGAGCATTCCATCGGTTCGATGGTGAATGTTGATTTCTAGTCTTTGACTAGTTCGTTCTTTAAAAATTTGGGTATGTGATAGAAAGATAGACTGAACGTTACTTTCACTGGTAACGGATCAGGCTAAGGTAAAATTTGTGAGTTGCTCTTAATTGAGTATTATCGAATTTTCGGCGAATGTCGTCTTCACAGTATAACCAGATTGCTTGGGGTTATATGGTCAAGTGAAGAAGCGCATACGGTGGATGCCTTGGCAGTCAGAGGCGATGAAAGACGTGGTAGCCTGCGAAAAGCTTCGGGGAGTCGGCAAACAGACTTTGATCCGGAGATGTCTGAATGGGGGAACCCAGCCATCATAAGATGGTTATCTTGTACTGAATACATAGGTGCAAGAGGCGAACCAGGGGAACTGAAACATCTAAGTACCCTGAGGAAAAGAAATCAACCGAGATTCCCTTAGTAGTGGCGAGCGAACGGGGACTAGCCCTTAAGTGGCTTTGAGATTAGCGGAACGCTCTGGAAAGTGCGGCCATAGTGGGTGATAGCCCTGTACGCGAAAATCTCTTAGTCATGAAATCGAGTAGGACGGAGCACGAGAAACTTTGTCTGAATATGGGGGGACCATCCTCCAAGGCTAAATACTACTGACTGACCGATAGTGAACTAGTACCGTGAGGGAAAGGCGAAAAGAACCCCGGAGAGGGGAGTGAAATAGATCCTGAAACCGTATGCGTACAAGCAGTGGGAGCCCACTTTGTTGGGTGACTGCGTACCTTTTGTATAATGGGTCAGCGACTTATTTTCAGTGGCGAGCTTAACCGAATAGGGGAGGCGTAGCGAAAGCGAGTCTTAATAGGGCGTCTAGTCGCTGGGAATAGACCCGAAACCGGGCGATCTATCCATGGGCAGGTTGAAGGTTGGGTAACACTAACTGGAGGACCGAACCGACTACCGTTGAAAAGTTAGCGGATGACCTGTGGATCGGAGTGAAAGGCTAATCAAGCTCGGAGATAGCTGGTTCTCCTCGAAAGCTATTTAGGTAGCGCCTCATGTATCACTGTAGGGGGTAGAGCACTGTTTCGGCTAGGGGGTCATCCCGACTTACCAAACCGATGCAAACTCCGAATACCTACAAGTGCCGAGCATGGGAGACACACGGCGGGTGCTAACGTCCGTCGTGAAAAGGGAAACAACCCAGACCGTCAGCTAAGGTCCCAAAGTTATGGTTAAGTGGGAAACGATGTGGGAAGGCTTAGACAGCTAGGAGGTTGGCTTAGAAGCAGCCACCCTTTAAAGAAAGCGTAATAGCTCACTAGTCGAGTCGGCCTGCGCGGAAGATGTAACGGGGCTCAAACCATACACCGAAGCTACGGGTATCATCTTCGGATGATGCGGTAGAGGAGCGTTCTGTAAGCCTGTGAAGGTGAGTTGAGAAGCTTGCTGGAGGTATCAGAAGTGCGAATGCTGACATGAGTAACGACAATGGGTGTGAAAAACACCCACGCCGAAAGACCAAGGTTTCCTGCGCAACGTTAATCGACGCAGGGTTAGTCGGTCCCTAAGGCGAGGCTGAAAAGCGTAGTCGATGGAAAACAGGTTAATATTCCTGTACTTCTGGTTATTGCGATGGAGGGACGGAGAAGGCTAGGCCAGCTTGGCGTTGGTTGTCCAAGTTTAAGGTGGTAGGCTGGAATCTTAGGTAAATCCGGGATTCTAAGGCCGAGAGCTGATGACGAGTGTTCCTTTGGAACACGAAGTGGTTGATGCCATGCTTCCAAGAAAAGCTTCTAAGCTTCAGATAACCAGGAACCGTACCCCAAACCGACACAGGTGGTTGGGTAGAGAATACCAAGGCGCTTGAGAGAACTCGGGTGAAGGAACTAGGCAAAATGGCACCGTAACTTCGGGAGAAGGTGCGCCGGTGAGGGTGAAGCATTTACTGCGTAAGCCCACGCCGGTCGAAGATACCAGGCCGCTGCGACTGTTTATTAAAAACACAGCACTCTGCAAACACGAAAGTGGACGTATAGGGTGTGACGCCTGCCCGGTGCCGGAAGGTTAATTGATGGGGTTAGCTAACGCGAAGCTCTTGATCGAAGCCCCGGTAAACGGCGGCCGTAACTATAACGGTCCTAAGGTAGCGAAATTCCTTGTCGGGTAAGTTCCGACCTGCACGAATGGCGTAACGATGGCGGCGCTGTCTCCACCCGAGACTCAGTGAAATTGAAATCGCTGTGAAGATGCAGTGTATCCGCGGCTAGACGGAAAGACCCCGTGAACCTTTACTATAGCTTTGCACTGGACTTTGAATTTGCTTGTGTAGGATAGGTGGGAGGCTTTGAAGCGTGGACGCCAGTTCGCGTGGAGCCAACCTTGAAATACCACCCTGGCAACTTTGAGGTTCTAACTCAGGTCCGTTATCCGGATCGAGGACAGTGTATGGTGGGTAGTTTGACTGGGGCGGTCTCCTCCTAAAGAGTAACGGAGGAGTACGAAGGTGCGCTCAGACCGGTCGGAAATCGGTCGTAGAGTATAAAGGCAAAAGCGCGCTTGACTGCGAGACAGACACGTCGAGCAGGTACGAAAGTAGGTCTTAGTGATCCGGTGGTTCTGTATGGAAGGGCCATCGCTCAACGGATAAAAGGTACTCCGGGGATAACAGGCTGATACCGCCCAAGAGTTCATATCGACGGCGGTGTTTGGCACCTCGATGTCGGCTCATCACATCCTGGGGCTGAAGCCGGTCCCAAGGGTATGGCTGTTCGCCATTTAAAGTGGTACGCGAGCTGGGTTTAGAACGTCGTGAGACAGTTCGGTCCCTATCTGCCGTGGACGTTTGAGATTTGAGAGGGGCTGCTCCTAGTACGAGAGGACCGGAGTGGACGAACCTCTGGTGTTCCGGTTGTCACGCCAGTGGCATTGCCGGGTAGCTATGTTCGGAATAGATAACCGCTGAAAGCATCTAAGCGGGAAACTAGCCTCAAGATGAGATCTCACTGGGACCTTGAGTCCCCTGAAGGGCCGTCGAAGACTACGACGTTGATAGGTTGGGTGTGTAAGCGCTGTGAGGCGTTGAGCTAACCAATACTAATTGCCCGTGAGGCTTGACCATATAACACCCAAGCAATTTGCTGCTCTTAGTTGAAAAGACGAAAGAGGCCAGATTGCGGTGTGTGAAGACGAAACGAACCGAAAGTTCGAGATACTCACAAAACACCAAAGCTATCACATACCCAATTTGCTGAAGCGAGGCCAACTGGTCACGACTCAGTACCCGAATTTCTTGACGACCATAGAGCATTGGAACCACCTGATCCCATCCCGAACTCAGCAGTGAAACGATGCATCGCCGATGGTAGTGTGGGGTTTCCCCATGTGAGAGTAGGTCATCGTCAAGATTAAATTCCAAAACCCCTATCTGCGCATGCAGGTAGGGGTTTTGTTTTTGTCCGCAGGAAAATCTGTCTCCTCGGGTTTCTATGCAACGGCTCAGGGCGTGGCTATCATGCGGGCCTCATTGTGAGGCGAGACTTGCATGCTGACGTTGTTAAAGCTTCTAAAGGATGGCCGATTCCATTCGGGTCAAGCATTGGGCGCTGCCCTGGGTATCAGCCGCAGTGCTGTGTGGAAGCAGCTTCAGCATCTTGAGGCTGAGTTGGGGTTGTCCATTCACAAGGTTCGAGGGCGCGGCTATCAATTGGCTGCACCGTTGACGCTGCTTGATCCTGTGGAGATAGGGCAACTGGCTCCGACTTGTAACTGGCCGGTCCTGGTCTTCGACTCTATTGACTCCACCAATGCCGAAGCCCTGCGCGCCATCGAGCGGCACCAGGCTGCACCTTTTCTGGTGCTTGCCGAGCGGCAAACTGCGGGGCGCGGGCGCCGAGGGCGAAAATGGGTCAGTCCGTTCGCGGAGAATATCTATTACAGCCTGGTGTTGCGGGTTGAAGGAGGGATGCGCCAGCTGGAAGGCTTGAGCCTTGTGGTGGGGCTCGCCGTCATGCAGGCCTTGCGCGAGCTTGGTGTTCCCGGTGTGGGTTTGAAATGGCCCAATGACGTTCTGGTAGGGCAAAAGAAGATCGCCGGAATACTGCTTGAACTGGTGGGGGATCCTGCCGACGTCTGTCACGTGGTGCTGGGTGTCGGAATTAATGTAAACATGCAGATGACCGATGAGGTCGACCAGCAATGGACGTCCATGCGCCTGGAGTCGGGCAAGGCGTTTGATCGCAATCGCCTGGTCGCGGAGCTGGGGGAGATGCTGCAGAAGTACCTGGCTCGCCACCAGGCCGATGGATTTTCGGCGATCCAGGCTGAGTGGGAGCAACATCACCTGTGGCAGGGGCGTGCGGTGTCGTTGATTGCGGGTGCAAACCAAATAGATGGCGAAGTGCTGGGCATCGATAGTCAGGGTGCGCTGCGCTTGAAGGTGGGTGGTGTGGAGAAAGTCTTCAGTGGCGGTGAGCTGAGTCTGAGGTTGCGTGATGATTCTTGAGCTCGACTGCGGAAATAGTTTCATCAAGTGGCGTGTGCTCGAGGCGAACGCCCGTCAGGTGGTGGGAGAGGGTGTTGTCGATTCCGATCTGGCATTGCTTGAGGGTGTAAAAGAGATTCATGGTCTTGCGCTGAAGTTCTGTCGGCTGGTGAGTGTCAGGACTGCCGAAGAAACCGGCGAATTGATTGCCCGGCTGAAGGCGGCCTTCGATATTTCCGTGGTCTGTGCCGCGCCAGCCGAGGGAATGGCCGGTGTTCGTAACGGCTATGAAGAATTCGAGCGGCTCGGCCTCGATCGCTGGCTGGCGCTGCTCGGAGGGTTTCATCTGGCTTCTGGCGCGTGCCTGGTGCTTGATTTCGGTACTGCGGTGACCGCGGACTTCGTTTCCGGTGACGGAGAGCATCTCGGTGGTTTCATATGCCCTGGGATGCCGTTGATGCGAAACCAGTTGCGCACCCATACCCGCAAGATTCGTTATGGCGATCTAGCCGCTGAGCGCGCTTTGGAGCGTCTTGTTCCGGGGCGCACGACGGTCGAGGCGGTTGAGCGCGGGTGCCTGCTGATGCTTCGGGGGTTTGTGCTGACGCAGCTGGAGATGGCGCGTGGTTATTGGGGGGAGAGCTTTACGGTATTCCTCACCGGTGGCGACGCGGCGTTGGTCTCCGAGATAGTGCCTGAGGCCCGGGTGGTTCCGGATCTGGTGTTCGTCGGCTTGGCGATGGCATGCCCTTTGTCCTGAGGTCTTTATGCGTTGGTTGTTTCTGCTGCTGCTCGTTCTCAATGTGTTTTATTACATCTGGCATCAACAGGAGGCGCCCCTGCGTGCCAAGGACGTAACGCCCTTGAGCCTGTATCGCGGCTCCCAGCAGGACATTCGTCTCTTGAGTGAGGCGACGGATGCGGCCAGTGATAAAGGAAAGGTGGTGCAGGCAGAGGCGGATTGCCTTTATCTGGGTGGTTTTGTTCGTCAGGATGTCGAGCAAGCACTTGAGCGCAGGTTGACAGGCATGGGCGTGAAGTATCAGACGCTGCCTGGAAGTCCGGCTGAGCCCCCGGCGTACTGGGTTCGTGTGGCCCCTGAAAGCAAGCGTTGGCTGGATGCATTGCAGCTGATAAACCTTTCTAAAGAATTCAATGAGTTAAAACATAAAATAATGCCGTGTGGGGGGGTTGCACCCACCGAATAGTTTGCATAGAATGGCGCCCGCTCCACAGCGAAGACCTAAAGCGGTCAACGAGGTGAGGCGAGGTCAACGCAGATAAGCTCAGGATTTTAATGAGAAAAATGCTTGACAGAAGGCTGGCATGATGTAGAATGCCGGCTCGCTTAGGAGGGGTTCCCGAGCGGCCAAAGGGATCAGACTGTAAATCTGACGTCTACGACTTCGAAGGTTCGAATCCTTCCCCCTCCACCATTTTTAGCGAGAGCTGCAAGCCTCGCGGGTATAGTTTAGTGGTAGAACCTCAGCCTTCCAAGCTGATGATGCGGGTTCGATTCCCGCTACCCGCTCCAAGTTTGCAGGTTTTGCACAGTGTTACGCTCTTGTAGCTCAGTTGGTAGAGCACACCCTTGGTAAGGGTGAGGTCAGCGGTTCAAATCCGCTCAAGAGCTCCATATAACAAGGCAGATATGAAAATATCTGCCTTTGTTTTAATGGTCTGGTTGTGTTTCGTTGTTCGGGGCTGCTGTTGGGCCTCGGTGCTGGTGAAGCGCAAAGACCATTGAGTAAATTGTTGTAAAGTCTTTTTCGGGCCGGCATAATGGTCGGCCTGATTTTGTTTTAGGTCAGTAGCTCAATTGGCAGAGCGACGGTCTCCAAAACCGTAGGTTGGGGGTTCGATTCCCTCCTGACCTGCCAGATTCACTCGGTGTGTCTGGCTTTCTTTTCACAGGATCTTCATAGATGACTCCTAAAGCTGAAGCTCAAGGCTCGCGCTTCGATCTGCTCAAGTGGCTAGTAGTAGTCGCTTTGGTGGTTGTTGGCGTTGTTGGCAATCAGTACTTTTCTGCTTCGCCGATCCTGTACCGCGTACTCGCATTGCTTGCTATTGCTGCCGTAGCTGCCTTTGTAGGCCTGCAGACGGTCAAGGGCAAGTCTTTCTTTGTACTGGTTAAGGAAGCGCGCACTGAAATTCGTAAAGTCGTTTGGCCAACTCGCCAAGAAACCACGCAGACCACGTTGATCGTTGTGGCTGTTGTTCTGGTTATGGCGTTGCTGTTGTGGGGTCTTGATTCCCTGCTCGGCTGGCTTGTTTCCTTGATTGTCGGCTAAGGGTGTCCCGTGGCTAAGCGTTGGTACGTTGTGCATGCTTACTCCGGTTACGAGAAGCATGTCATGCGCTCGCTGATCGAGCGCGTAAAGCTGGCTGGCATGGAAGATGGCTTCGGCGAAATTCTGGTTCCCACTGAAGAAGTGGTTGAAATGCGTAATGGCCAGAAGCGCAAGAGCGAGCGTAAGTTCTTCCCTGGTTATGTGCTGGTCCAGATGGATATGAACGAGGGTACTTGGCACTTGGTCAAGGACACTCCTCGTGTGATGGGTTTCATCGGCGGTACTGCCGATAAGCCGGCACCGATTACCGATAAAGAGGCAGAAGCGATTCTGCGTCGCGTCGCCGATGGTAGTGACAAGCCTAAGCCGAAGACGTTGTTCGAGCCAGGCGAGTCGGTGCGTGTCAACGACGGTCCGTTCGCCGATTTCACCGGCACGGTCGAAGAGGTCAACTACGAAAAGAGCCGGATCCAGGTCGCGGTGCTCATTTTCGGACGCTCTACCCCGGTAGAGTTGGAGTTCAGTCAGGTCGAAAAGGTCTAGCTGAGCAAGCATCCCAACCCCGCAGCCTTAGGCTGTGGGGTTTTGTCGTCACTGGGATAAACGCGCAAGTAACCGGGGAGCCTTTCGAGGCGTTTGAACCCGTAATTGGAGTGCCTCATGGCCAAGAAGATTACCGCTTACATCAAGCTGCAAGTGAAGGCCGCTCAGGCTAACCCAAGCCCACCTGTTGGTCCTGCTTTGGGTCAGCACGGCGTGAACATCATGGAATTCTGCAAGGCTTTCAACGCCCGTACTCAGGGTCTTGAGCCAGGTCTGCCGACTCCAGTGATCATCACTGTCTACAGCGACCGTAGCTTCACGTTCGAAACCAAATCCACCCCTGCTTCGGTTCTGCTGAAGAAGGCGGCCGGTCTGACCAGCGGTTCCGCTCGTCCGAACACCGTTAAGGTTGGCACTGTAACCCGTGCTCAGCTGGAAGAAATCGCGAAAACCAAAAACGCGGATCTGACTGCAGCTGATATGGACGCAGCCGTGCGTACTATCGCCGGTTCTGCTCGTAGCATGGGCCTTAACGTGGAGGGTGTGTAATGGCTAAGCTGACCAAGCGTCAAAAGGCTATCGCCGGCAAAATCGAAGCAGGCAAGGCCTACAACTTTGTAGACGCTGCTGCTCTGCTGGCTGAGCTGTCGACTGTCAAGTTCAGCGAGTCGTTCGACGTTGCTGTAAACCTGGGTGTTGACCCGCGTAAATCCGACCAGGTCGTTCGTAGCGCTACTGTGCTGCCACACGGCACTGGCAAGACCGTTCGCGTTGCTGTGTTCACCCAGGGTCCAGCTGCTGAAGCCGCTCTGGCTGCCGGCGCTGACCGTGTAGGCATGGACGACCTGGCTGCCGAAATGAAAGGCGGCGACCTGAACTACGACGTAGTGATCGCATCCCCGGATGCCATGCGCGTTGTAGGTCAACTGGGTCAGATCCTCGGTCCACGTGGTCTGATGCCTAACCCTAAAGTCGGCACCGTAACGCCAGACGTAGCTACCGCGGTTAAAAACGCCAAGGCTGGTCAGGTTCGTTATCGCACCGACAAAAACGGCATCATCCACACTTCCGTTGGCAAGATTGGCTTCGACGCCGTCAAGCTGAAGGAAAACGTTGAAGCCCTGATCGCTGACCTGAAGCGTATCAAGCCAGCTTCCTCGAAAGGCATCTACGTCAAGCGCGTTACCCTGAGCACCACTATGGGCCCAGGTCTGGTCATCGACCAGAGCTCGCTGGACGCGTAAGACACAAATTGGCGCAAGCGATTGCGCCAATTGAAAAATTGGGGTCCCTGCCTGGCGGGGGCTATCCAAGACCGTAGGCGACGCAAGTCTTAAACCACAAGCCTACGCAGATGGTGCTCCCGGTTCCTTACCGAATCAGACACCAAAACGACATTCGGTTTCGATCGAATGAAACGGTAACAAGCAGGAGTTAAACCCGTGGCAATTAAACTCGAAGACAAGAAGGCCATCGTCGCTGAAGTCAACGAGGCTGCCAAAGTCGCTCTGTCCGCTGTCGTGGCTGATGCCCGTGGCGTAACAGTAGGCGCGATGACCGGACTCCGTAAAGAGGCTCGTGAAGCTGGCGTTTACGTACGTGTTGTACGTAACACCCTGCTCAAGCGCGCCGTTGCTGACACTGAATTCAGTGTCCTCAACGACGTGTTCACTGGCCCTACCCTGATTGCCTTCTCCAAGGAACATCCAGGCGCTGCTGCCCGGATTTTCAAAGAGTTCGCAAAGGGTCAGGACAAGTTCGAGATCAAGGCAGCTGCGTTCGAGGGCAAGTTCCTCGCAGCTAACCAAATCGACGTACTGGCAACTCTGCCGACCCGTGACGAAGCAATTTCTCAGCTGATGAGCGTGATTCAAGGCGCTACCAGCAAATTGGCTCGTACTCTGGCGGCAATTCGCGACCAGAAAGAAGCTGTTGCAGCCTAAGGCTCGTCAACTTCTCGCGTTTTTTGTTTTTTTCGATGGTCGCGTAGGCCGTCCCCAATATCAGGAATTAGATTCATGTCTATCTCTCAGAACGATATCCTTGAAGCAGTTGGCAACATGTCCGTAATGGAAGTTGTTGAGCTGATCAAAGCTTTCGAAGAAAAATTCGGCGTTACCGCTGCTGCTGCATCGGCAGGTCCTGCCGCTGCTGCTGCCGTTGTTGAAGAGCAAACTGAATTCAACGTCATGCTGCTGGAAGCTGGCGAGAAGAAAGTTAACGTGATCAAGGCAGTACGTGAACTGACCGGTCTGGGCCTGAAAGAAGCCAAGGCTGTAGTTGACGGCGCTCCTGCCATGGTTCTGGAAGCTGTTGCCAAAGACGCAGCTGACAAAGCCAAAGCAACTCTGGAAGAAGCAGGCGCTAAAGTCGAGCTGAAGTAAGCATCGACTTTGCGTCTCCAGCCCGAGCGTTAAGCGACAGGCTGATGGCTGGTGGCTCTTGCCACCGGCCTTTTTCCGTTATTGGCAGCCGACTGGGTCGGTGCCGGTAACGAGCTGTAACCACCCGATGCGGTGGCGCAAACCAAGGGGTTTGCACGATTTTCTGGCTGCTCCCGTCGGGAGGGGCCAAACAAGCAGGTGACCAAGCTGGGGAACGCTGATGGCTTACTCATATACTGAGAAAAAACGTATCCGCAAGGACTTTAGCAAGTTGCCGGACGTCATGGATGTGCCGTACCTCCTGGCCATCCAGCTGGATTCGTATCGTGAATTCTTGCAAGCGGGAGCGACTAAAGATCAGTTCCGCGACGTGGGCCTGCATGCGGCCTTCAAATCCGTTTTCCCGATCATCAGCTACTCCGGCAATGCTGCGCTGGAGTACGTCGGTTATCGCCTGGGCGAACCGGCATTTGATGTCAAAGAATGCGTATTGCGCGGTGTAACTTACGCCGTACCTTTGCGGGTAAAAGTGCGCCTGATCATTTTCGACAAAGAATCGTCGAACAAAGCGATCAAGGACATCAAAGAGCAAGAAGTCTACATGGGTGAAATCCCCCTGATGACTGAGAACGGTACCTTCGTAATCAACGGTACCGAGCGTGTAATCGTTTCCCAGCTGCACCGTTCTCCGGGCGTGTTCTTCGACCACGACCGTGGCAAGACGCACAGCTCCGGTAAACTGCTGTACTCCGCGCGCATCATTCCTTACCGCGGTTCGTGGCTGGACTTCGAGTTCGACCCGAAAGACTGCGTATTCGTGCGTATCGACCGTCGTCGCAAGCTGCCTGCATCGGTACTGCTGCGCGCGCTCGGCTATACCACTGAAGAAGTGCTGGACGCGTTCTACACCACCAACGTATTCCACGTTAAGGGCGAGACCCTGAGCCTGGAGCTGGTGCCTCAGCGCCTGCGCGGTGAAATCGCTGTCCTGGATATCCAGGATGAAAAAGGCAAGGTTATTGTCGAGCAAGGTCGTCGTATCACTGCTCGCCACATCAACCAGCTGGAAAAATCCGGGATCAAAGAGCTGGATGTGCCTCTGGACTACGTCCTGGGTCGCACAACCGCCAAGGTCATCGTGCATCCGGCAACCGGCGAAATCCTGGCAGAGTGCAACACCGAGCTGAACACCGAGATCCTGGCAAAAATCGCCAAGGCTCAGGTTGTTCGCATCGAAACTCTGTACACCAACGATATCGACTGCGGTCCGTTCGTCTCCGACACGCTGAAGATCGACTCCACCAGCAACCAATTGGAAGCGCTGGTCGAGATCTATCGCATGATGCGTCCTGGCGAGCCGCCAACCAAAGACGCTGCCGAGACCCTGTTCAACAACCTGTTCTTCAGCCCTGAGCGCTACGACCTGTCTGCGGTCGGCCGGATGAAGTTCAACCGTCGTATCGGTCGTACCGAGATCGAAGGTTCGGGCGTGCTGTGCAAGGAAGACATCGTCGCGGTACTGAAGACCCTGGTCGACATCCGTAACGGTAAAGGCATCGTCGATGACATCGACCACCTGGGTAACCGTCGTGTTCGCTGCGTAGGCGAAATGGCCGAGAACCAGTTCCGCGTTGGCCTGGTACGTGTTGAGCGTGCGGTCAAAGAGCGTCTGTCGATGGCAGAAAGCGAAGGCCTGATGCCGCAAGACTTGATCAACGCCAAGCCAGTGGCTGCGGCGGTGAAAGAGTTCTTCGGTTCCAGCCAGCTGTCCCAGTTCATGGACCAGAACAACCCGCTGTCCGAGATCACGCACAAGCGTCGTGTCTCTGCACTCGGCCCTGGCGGTCTGACTCGTGAGCGTGCCGGCTTTGAAGTTCGTGACGTACACCCGACGCACTACGGTCGTGTTTGCCCGATCGAAACGCCGGAAGGTCCGAACATCGGTCTGATCAACTCCCTGGCTGCCTATGCGCGCACCAACCAGTACGGCTTCCTCGAGAGCCCGTACCGTGTGGTGAAAGACGCTCTGGTCACCGACGAGATCGTGTTCCTGTCCGCCATCGAAGAAGCCGATCACGTGATCGCTCAGGCTTCGGCCACGATGAACGACAAGAAAGTCCTGATCGACGAGCTGGTAGCTGTTCGTCACCTGAACGAATTCACCGTCAAGGCGCCGGAAGACGTCACCTTGATGGACGTATCGCCGAAGCAGGTAGTTTCGGTTGCTGCGTCGCTGATTCCGTTCCTCGAGCACGACGACGCCAACCGTGCGTTGATGGGTTCGAACATGCAGCGTCAAGCTGTACCGACCCTGCGCGCTGACAAGCCGCTGGTAGGTACCGGCATGGAGCGTAACGTAGCCCGTGACTCCGGCGTTTGCGTCGTGGCTCGTCGTGGCGGCGTGATCGACTCCGTCGACGCCAGCCGTATTGTGGTTCGTGTTGCCGATGACGAAGTTGAAACCGGCGAAGCTGGTGTCGACATCTACAACCTGACCAAGTACACCCGCTCCAACCAGAACACCTGCATCAACCAGCGTCCGCTGGTGCGTAAAGGTGATCGGGTTCAGCGTAGCGACATCATGGCCGACGGTCCGTCCACCGATATGGGTGAACTGGCACTGGGTCAGAACATGCGCATCGCGTTCATGGCATGGAACGGCTTCAACTTCGAAGACTCCATCTGCCTGTCCGAGCGTGTTGTTCAGGAAGACCGTTTCACCACGATCCACATTCAGGAACTGACCTGTGTGGCCCGTGACACCAAGCTTGGGCCAGAGGAAATCACTGCGGACATCCCGAACGTGGGTGAGGCTGCACTGAACAAGCTGGACGAAGCCGGTATCGTTTACGTAGGTGCTGAAGTTGGCGCAGGCGACATCCTGGTCGGTAAGGTCACTCCGAAAGGCGAGACCCAACTGACTCCGGAAGAAAAACTGCTGCGTGCGATCTTCGGTGAGAAAGCCAGCGACGTTAAAGACACCTCCCTGCGTGTACCTACCGGTACCAAAGGTACTGTCATCGACGTGCAGGTCTTCACCCGCGATGGCGTTGAGCGTGATGCTCGTGCTCTGTCGATCGAGAAGTCCCAGCTGGACGAGATCCGCAAGGACCTCAACGAAGAGTTCCGCATCGTCGAAGGTGCTACTTTCGAACGTCTGCGTTCCGCTCTGGTCGGCCACAAAGCCGAAGGCGGCGCCGGTCTGAAGAAAGGTCAGGACATCACCGACGAAGTTCTCGACGGTCTTGAGCACGGCCAGTGGTTCAAACTGCGCATGGCTGAAGATGCTCTGAACGAGCAGCTCGAGAAGGCCCAGGCCTACATCGTTGATCGTCGCCGTCTGCTGGACGACAAGTTCGAAGACAAGAAGCGCAAACTGCAGCAGGGCGATGACCTGGCTCCAGGCGTGCTGAAAATCGTCAAGGTTTACCTGGCAATCCGTCGTCGCATCCAGCCGGGCGACAAGATGGCCGGTCGTCACGGTAACAAAGGTGTGGTCTCCGTGATCATGCCGGTTGAAGACATGCCGCACGATGCCAATGGCACCCCGGTCGACGTCGTCCTCAACCCGTTGGGCGTACCTTCGCGTATGAACGTCGGTCAGATCCTCGAAACCCACCTGGGCCTTGCGGCCAAAGGTCTGGGCGAGAAGATCAACCGCATGGTTGAAGAGCAGCGTAAAGTTGCCGAGCTGCGCAAGTTCCTGCACGAGATCTACAACGAGATCGGCGGTCGTCAGGAAAGCCTCGATGACTTCTCCGACCAGGAAATCCTGGATCTGGCTCAAAACCTGCGTGGCGGCGTTCCGATGGCCACTCCAGTGTTCGACGGCGCCAAGGAAAGCGAAATCAAGGCCATGCTGAAACTGGCAGACCTGCCAGAAAGCGGCCAGATGCAGCTGACCGACGGCCGTACCGGCAACAAGTTCGAGCGTCCGGTTACCGTTGGCTACATGTACATGCTGAAGCTGAACCACTTGGTAGACGACAAGATGCACGCTCGTTCTACCGGTTCGTACAGCCTGGTTACCCAGCAGCCGCTGGGTGGTAAGGCGCAGTTCGGTGGTCAGCGTTTCGGGGAGATGGAGGTCTGGGCACTGGAAGCATACGGTGCCGCTTACACTCTGCAAGAAATGCTCACAGTGAAGTCGGACGATGTGAACGGCCGTACCAAGATGTACAAAAACATCGTGGATGGCGATCACCGTATGGAGCCGGGCATGCCCGAGTCCTTCAACGTGTTGATCAAGGAAATTCGTTCCCTCGGCATCGATATCGATCTGGAAACCGAATAACACGTGACGCGAATCGAGAGCGGGGCAGGATTGCCCGCTCTCTGCTCCGCCAGGAGGAAAGGCCTTGAAAGACCTACTGAATTTGCTGAAAAACCAGGGTCAAGTCGAAGAGTTCGACGCCATCCGTATCGGATTGGCATCGCCTGAGATGATCCGTTCGTGGTCGTTCGGTGAAGTTAAAAAGCCGGAAACCATCAACTACCGTACGTTCAAACCTGAGCGTGACGGCCTGTTCTGCGCCAAGATCTTTGGCCCGGTAAAGGATTACGAGTGCCTGTGCGGTAAGTACAAGCGCTTGAAGCACCGTGGTGTGATCTGCGAGAAGTGCGGCGTTGAAGTCGCGCTGGCAAAAGTTCGTCGTGAGCGCATGGCGCACATCGAACTGGCCTCGCCAGTTGCCCACATCTGGTTCCTGAAATCGCTGCCGTCCCGTATCGGCTTGCTGATGGACATGACCCTGCGTGATATCGAACGCGTTCTCTACTTCGAGAGCTATGTCGTTATCGATCCAGGCATGACCACCCTTGAAAAAGGTCAACTGCTCAACGACGAGCAGTACTTCGAAGCGCTGGAAGAGTTTGGCGACGATTTCGATGCCCGCATGGGTGCCGAAGCTGTCCGCGAACTGCTGCACGCTATCGACCTGGAACACGAGATTGGCCGTCTGCGCGAAGAAATTCCGCAAACCAACTCCGAAACCAAGATCAAGAAGCTGTCCAAGCGTCTGAAGTTGATGGAAGCCTTCCAGGGTTCCGGCAACCTGCCAGAGTGGATGGTGCTGACCGTTCTGCCGGTTCTGCCGCCAGATCTGCGTCCACTGGTCCCGCTGGATGGCGGTCGCTTCGCGACTTCCGATCTCAACGATCTGTATCGTCGAGTGATCAACCGTAACAACCGCTTGAAGCGCCTGCTGGATCTGTCCGCTCCGGACATCATCGTGCGCAACGAAAAGCGTATGTTGCAGGAAGCTGTCGACGCACTGCTCGACAACGGTCGTCGTGGTCGCGCTATCACCGGTTCCAACAAGCGTCCTCTGAAATCCCTGGCTGACATGATCAAGGGTAAGCAGGGTCGTTTCCGTCAGAACTTGCTCGGTAAGCGTGTTGACTACTCCGGTCGTTCGGTAATTACCGTAGGTCCGACCCTGCGTCTGCACCAGTGCGGTCTGCCGAAGAAGATGGCTCTCGAGCTGTTCAAACCGTTCATTTTCGGCAAGCTGGAAATGCGTGGTCTTGCTACCACCATCAAAGCTGCCAAGAAGATGGTCGAGCGCGAGCTGCCGGAAGTTTGGGACGTCCTCGCTGAAGTGATTCGCGAACACCCGGTTCTTCTCAACCGTGCACCGACCCTTCACCGTCTGGGTATCCAGGCGTTTGAACCGGTACTGATCGAAGGTAAGGCTATTCAGCTTCACCCGCTGGTCTGTGCTGCGTACAACGCCGACTTCGACGGCGACCAAATGGCCGTGCACGTACCGCTGACGCTGGAAGCCCAGCTCGAAGCGCGTGCGTTGATGATGTCGACCAACAACATTCTGTCGCCAGCCAACGGTGAGCCAATCATCGTTCCGTCGCAGGACGTTGTATTGGGTCTGTACTACATGACTCGTGAAGCGATCAACGCCAAGGGCGAAGGTCGCGTGTTCGCGGATCTGCAGGAAGTTGACCGTGTGTTCCGTGCCGGCGAAGCCGCACTGCACGCCAAAGTCAAAGTGCGGATCAACGAAACCGTCAACGACCGTGACGGTGGCAGCGTGAGCGGCACTCGTATCGTCGACACTACTGTTGGCCGTGCGTTGCTGTATCAAGTTGTGCCAAAAGGTCTGTCGTACGACGTCGTGAACCTGCCGATGAAGAAAAAGGCGATCTCCAAGCTGATCAACCAGTGCTACCGCGTGGTTGGTCTGAAAGAGACCGTGATCTTCGCTGACCAGTTGATGTACACCGGTTTTGCCTATTCGACCATTTCCGGCGTTTCCATCGGCGTTAACGACTTCGTTATCCCGGATGAAAAAGCCCGCATCATCGGTGCTGCCACCGACGAAGTGAAAGAGATCGAAAGTCAGTACGCCTCCGGCCTGGTAACCCAGGGCGAGAAGTACAACAAAGTGATCGACCTTTGGTCCAAGGCGAACGACGAAGTTTCCAAGGCGATGATGGCCAACCTCTCGAAAGAGAAAGTCATCGACCGTCATGGCGTCGAAGTCGACCAGGAATCCTTCAACTCGATGTACATGATGGCCGACTCGGGCGCACGGGGTTCTGCTGCGCAGATCCGTCAGCTCGCCGGTATGCGTGGCCTGATGGCCAAGCCGGACGGCTCCATCATCGAAACACCGATTACTGCGAACTTCCGTGAAGGTTTGAGCGTACTCCAGTACTTCATCTCCACTCACGGTGCTCGTAAAGGTCTGGCGGATACCGCGTTGAAAACGGCGAACTCCGGTTACCTGACCCGTCGTCTGGTAGACGTGGCGCAAGACCTGGTTGTAACCGAGATCGATTGCGGCACCGAACACGGTCTGCTGATGACTCCGCACATTGAAGGCGGTGACGTTGTAGAGCCGTTGGGTGAGCGCGTATTGGGTCGTGTTATCGCCCGTGACGTATTCAAGCCAGGCACCGAGGACGTCATCGTTCCGGCCGGCACCCTGGTCGACGAGAAGTGGGTCGAGTTCATCGAGCTAAACAGCATCGACGAAGTGATCGTGCGTTCGCCGATCAGCTGCGAAACCCGCTTCGGCATCTGCGCCAAGTGCTACGGCCGCGATCTGGCTCGTGGTCACCAGGTGAACATCGGTGAAGCGGTCGGCGTTATCGCTGCCCAGTCCATCGGTGAGCCGGGTACCCAGCTGACGATGCGTACGTTCCACATCGGTGGTGCGGCAAGCCGGACCTCCGCAGCCGACAGCGTTCAGGTGAAGAATGGCGGTACCGTCCGTCTGCACAACCTGAAACACGTTGAGCGAGTGGATGGTTGCCTGGTTGCTGTATCCCGTTCGGGTGAGCTGGCGATCGCTGATGACTTCGGTCGTGAGCGCGAGCGTTACAAGCTGCCGTACGGTGCTGTGATTTCGGTTAAAGAAGGTGACAAGGTCGACGCTGGCGCAATCGTGGCCAAGTGGGATCCGCACACTCACCCAATCGTTACCGAAATGAAAGGTACCGTGACCTACGTGGGCATGGAAGAAGGCATCACGATCAAGCGTCAGACTGACGAATTGACCGGTATGACCAACATTGAAGTACTCGACGCCAAAGACCGTCCAGCTGCCGGTAAAGATATCCGTCCTGCTGTGAAGATGGTTGATGACAACGGCAAGGATCTGTTGCTGCCAGGCACTGACGTTATCGCTCAGTACTTCCTGCCAGCCAACGCCCTGGTCGGTGTGGCGGACGGCGCGAAAATCGCGATCGGTGATGTTATCGCTCGTATTCCGCAAGAGACTTCGAAGACCCGTGACATCACCGGTGGTCTGCCGCGTGTTGCCGACTTGTTCGAAGCCCGTCGTCCGAAAGAAGCCTCGATTCTGGCTGAAGTCAGCGGCACCATCGCGTTCGGTAAAGAGACCAAGGGCAAGCGCCGTCTGGTTATCACTCCGAACGACGGTAGCGATCCGTACGAAGAGCTGATTCCGAAGTGGCGTCACCTGAACGTGTTCGAAGGCGAACAGGTAAACCGCGGCGAAGTTATCTCCGACGGCCCGAGCGATCCACACGACATCCTGCGTCTGCTGGGTGTGAGTGCGCTGGCCAAGTACATCGTCAACGAGATCCAGGACGTTTACCGTCTGCAAGGCGTGAAGATCAACGACAAGCACATCGAGACCATCCTGCGTCAGATGCTGCGTAAAGTTGAGATCGCTGAATCCGGCGATTCCAGTTTCATCAAGGGCGACCAGATGGAATTGACTCACGTTCTGGTAGAGAACGAGCGTTTGAGCGGCGACGACAAATTCGTCTCCAAGTTCACTCGCGTTCTGCTGGGTATCACCAAGGCGTCGTTGTCCACCGAATCGTTCATCTCGGCGGCTTCCTTCCAGGAAACCACCCGTGTACTGACCGAAGCGGCGGTAACCGGCAAGCGCGATTACCTGCGCGGCCTGAAAGAAAACGTGGTCGTGGGTCGTCTGATCCCGGCTGGTACCGGTCTGGCTTATCACAGCGAGCGTAAGCGTCGCCGTGATGCAGACAAGCCGTTGCGCGTGAGCGCCAGTGAAGTGGAAGCTGCACTGACCGAAGCGCTGAACTCGAGCGGTAACTGAGTTCTGCGGTAAATGAGCTGAGGCCCTGGTCGCTCCGTTCATCGAATCGAGACAATTTGTCGAGGTTTGATGGGTGGGGAGGTCGGGGCCTTGCCTTGACTGGGGACAAGATCCTCTTTAGACTCTTGTACCCCTAAATTTGGCGGGAATTCGTTCCTGCCATTTTGCTTTTCTTGCAAGACAATAGCGTCGCAAGACAACAGTGGAGCTAGTAGATGGCAACTATCAACCAGCTGGTACGTCAGCCGCGTAAGCGTATCGTCGAGAAATCCGACGTGCCTGCGCTGCAGAACTGCCCGCAACGTCGTGGCGTGTGCACCCGTGTGTACACCACCACGCCGAAAAAACCTAACTCGGCACTGCGTAAAGTATGCCGTGTGCGCCTGACCAACGGTTTCGAGGTTTCCTCGTACATCGGCGGTGAAGGCCACAACCTGCAAGAGCACAGCGTGGTACTGATCCGCGGCGGTCGTGTAAAAGACTTGCCAGGTGTTCGTTACCACACCGTTCGCGGTTCGTTGGATACTTCCGGCGTTAAAGGTCGTAACCAGGGTCGTTCGAAGTACGGTACCAAGCGTCCGAAGTAATGGTCGCTTGCTGCAAAAAACTGATTTCTATTTTTCTGAGTCGATAAGAGTAAGGTCGGAGGCGTCCCGTAATGGGCACCGATTCCGAGCGAACCTGAAGACCGTTTGAGGGCTTATCCATGCCAAGAAGACGCGTAGCAGCCAAGCGCGAAGTGCTTGACGATCCAAAATACGGCAGCCAGATCCTGGCCAAGTTCATGAACCACGTGATGGAAAGCGGCAAGAAAGCCGTTGCCGAGCGTATCGTTTATGGCGCGCTGGAAAAGGTTAAAGAACGCAAGAACAGCGACCCCCTGGAAATCTTCGAGAAAGCTCTCGACGCCATCGCTCCGCTGGTCGAAGTAAAGTCGCGCCGTGTAGGCGGTGCTACTTACCAGGTTCCGGTTGAAGTTCGTCCGTCCCGTCGTAACGCTCTGGCAATGCGCTGGTTGGTAGACTTCGCCCGTAAGCGCGGCGAGAAGTCTATGGCTCTGCGTTTGGCTGGCGAACTGTTGGACGCTGCCGAAGGTAAAGGTGCTGCAGTTAAGAAGCGTGAAGACGTGCACCGTATGGCTGAAGCTAACAAAGCTTTCTCGCACTACCGCTTCTAATTTTAGCGTCACTCAATTTGCGAGGGCTTTATGGCTCGTACTACACCGATTAACCGCTACCGTAACATTGGTATCGTTGCTCACGTGGATGCTGGTAAAACCACCACCACCGAGCGCGTCCTTTTTTACACTGGCAAAAGCCACAAGATGGGCGAGGTGCATGACGGCGCCGCGACCACCGACTGGATGGTTCAGGAGCAGGAGCGTGGTATTACCATTACTTCTGCTGCTATTACCGCCTTCTGGCAGGGTTCTGCGAAGCAGCACAAGGACCAATACCGCTTCAACGTCATCGATACCCCGGGCCACGTAGACTTCACCATTGAAGTTGAACGTTCCCTGCGTGTACTCGACGGCGCGGTCGTTGTGTTCTGCGGCACTTCCGGCGTTGAGCCTCAGTCCGAAACCGTATGGCGTCAAGCCAACAAATACGGTGTTCCACGTATCGTTTACGTGAACAAGATGGACCGTGCCGGTGCGAACTTCCTGCGCGTGATCGCTCAGATCAAGCAGCGTCTGGGTCACACCCCGGTGCCAATCCAGTTGGCTATCGGTTCCGAAGACAACTTCCAGGGTCAGATCGATCTGTTGACCATGGAAGCGGTTTACTGGAACGATGCTGACAAGGGCATGACTCCACGTCGCGAAGCCATCCCTGCTGAACTGCAGGAACTGGCTGAAGAGTGGCGCAGCAACATGGTTGAGGCTGCGGCCGAAGCCAGCGAAGAGCTGATGAACAAGTACCTCGAAGGCGAAGAGCTTTCCATCGAGGAAATCAAGGCCGCTCTGCGTCAGCGTACCATCGCTGGTGAGATCGTCTTGGCTGTTTGCGGTTCTTCCTTCAAGAACAAGGGTGTTCCCCTGGTTCTCGACGCCGTTATCGACTACCTGCCGGCTCCAACCGACATTCCTGCCATCAAGGGTACTGACCCGGATGACGAGGAAAAGCAGATGGAGCGTCATGCAGACGACAACGAGCCGTTCTCGGCTCTGGCGTTCAAGATCGCTACTGACCCATTCGTGGGTACCTTGACCTTCGTCCGCGTTTACTCGGGCGTGTTGGCCTCCGGCGACGGCGTGATCAACTCGGTTAAAGGCAAGAAAGAGCGCGTGGGTCGTATGGTGCAAATGCACGCAAACGCCCGCGAAGAGATCAAGGAAGTACGCGCTGGCGACATCGCGGCCCTGATCGGCATGAAGGACGTCACCACTGGTGAAACCTTGTGCAACGCTGACAAGCCAATCATCCTGGTTCGCATGGACTTCCCGGAGCCGGTTATTTCGGTTGCCGTAGAGCCTAAGACCAAGGATGACCAGGAAAAAATGGGTATCGCACTGGGCAAGCTTGCTCAGGAAGACCCTTCTTTCCGTGTCAAGACTGATGAAGAGACTGGTCAAACGATCATCTCTGGCATGGGCGAGTTGCACCTGGACATCCTGGTTGACCGGATGCGCCGTGAGTTCAACGTCGAAGCCAACATCGGTAAGCCTCAGGTTTCCTATCGTGAGCGCATCACGAAGAACTGTGAGATCGAAGGCAAGTTCGTTCGCCAGTCCGGCGGTCGTGGCCAGTTCGGCCATTGCTGGATCCGCTTTGCTCCTGCTGACGAAGGTCAGGAAGGTCTGCAATTCGTGAACGAAGTGGTGGGTGGTGTGGTTCCTAAGGAATACATCCCGGCTATCCAGAAGGGCATCGAAGAGCAGATGAAGAACGGCGTTGTTGCCGGCTATCCGCTGATCGGCCTGAAGGCTACCGTGTTTGATGGTTCTTACCACGACGTCGACTCGAACGAGATGGCGTTTAAGGTGGCTGCTTCCATGGCGACCAAGCAGCTGGCCCAGAAGGGCGGTGGTGAGTTGCTCGAGCCGATCATGGCGGTAGAGGTTGTTACGCCTGAAGACTATATGGGTGACGTGATGGGCGACCTTAACCGTCGTCGCGGCATGATTCTGGGTATGGAAGATACGGTTTCCGGTAAGGTTATCCGTGCTGAAGTTCCGTTGGGCGAGATGTTCGGTTATGCGACCGACGTTCGTTCCATGTCCCAGGGTCGCGCTAGCTACTCTATGGAATTCAAAAAATACAATACGGCTCCGTCGCACATCGTCGAAACCGTTACCAAAAAACAAGGCTGATTCAGCCCCTTTAGGCTAGGAGTTAATTGTCGTGGCTAAAGAAAAATTTGATCGTTCCCTTCCGCACGTCAACGTTGGCACCATCGGTCACGTTGACCACGGTAAAACCACTCTGACTGCTGCTCTGACCCGTGTTTGCTCCGAGGTTTTCGGTTCGGCAATCGTTGACTTCGACAAGATCGACAGCGCGCCAGAAGAAAAAGCTCGTGGTATCACGATCAACACCGCTCACGTTGAGTACAACTCGGCCATTCGTCACTACGCTCACGTTGACTGCCCAGGTCACGCTGACTACGTGAAGAACATGATCACCGGTGCTGCTCAGATGGACGGCGCGATCCTGGTTTGCTCGGCTGCTGATGGTCCGATGCCGCAAACTCGTGAGCACATCCTGCTGTCCCGCCAGGTAGGCGTTCCGTACATCGTGGTCTTCCTGAACAAGGCTGACCTGGTAGACGACGCTGAGCTGTTGGAACTGGTTGAGATGGAAGTGCGCGACCTGCTGAGCACTTACGACTTCCCGGGCGACGACACTCCGATCATCATCGGTTCTGCTCGTATGGCGCTGGAAGGCAAAGACGACAACGAAATGGGTACTACCGCTGTTAAGAAGCTGGTAGAGACTCTGGACAGCTACATCCCAGAACCAGTTCGTATGATCGACAAGCCATTCCTGATGCCAATCGAAGACGTATTCTCGATCTCGGGTCGTGGTACTGTTGTGACTGGTCGTATCGAGCGCGGTATCGTTCGCGTTCAAGATCCACTGGAAATCGTTGGTCTGCGTGACACTACCGTCACCACCTGCACCGGTGTTGAAATGTTCCGCAAGCTGCTCGACGAAGGTCGTGCTGGCGAGAACTGCGGCGTTCTGCTGCGTGGCACCAAGCGTGACGACGTTGAGCGTGGTCAGGTTCTGGTTAAGCCAGGTTCGGTTAAGCCGCACACCAAGTTCACCGCAGAAGTTTACGTTCTGAGCAAGGAAGAAGGCGGCCGTCACACTCCGTTCTTCAAAGGCTACCGTCCACAGTTCTACTTCCGTACTACTGACGTGACCGGTAACTGCGAGCTGCCAGAAGGCGTTGAAATGGTAATGCCAGGTGATAACGTTCAAATGACCGTTACCCTGATCAAAACCATCGCAATGGAAGACGGTCTGCGCTTCGCTATCCGTGAAGGCGGCCGTACCGTTGGTGCTGGCGTTGTAGCTAAAATCATCGAGTAAGCATCTCTTTTGAGATAGCTTCGATGCTTTGAAAAGGCCCCCGCTCAGCGGGGGCTTTTTTTATTGGGTTGACACCTATATGGGGCGTCTATAGAATTGCGCCTCCTTTTAACGGGCGTATTGCGCTCGGTGGGAATAGCAGCCGGAGTCTGAAATCCAATGCAAAATCAGCAAATCCGTATCAGGTTGAAGGCTTTTGACCATCGCCTGATCGACCAATCCACCCAGGAAATCGTGGAAACCGCGAAACGTACTGGTGCTCAAGTGCGTGGTCCAATTCCACTGCCTACCCGTAAAGAGCGGTTCACCGTTCTGGTCTCCCCGCACGTCAACAAAGACGCGCGTGACCAGTACGAGATCCGTACTCATAAGCGCGTTCTGGACATCGTCCAGCCAACGGATAAAACCGTTGACGCACTTATGAAGCTTGATCTTGCGGCCGGTGTGGAAGTGCAGATCAGCCTCGGCTAAGACTCGGTCTTAGTCGTGTAACGCTCTGAAATGGGCGGCCATAGCGGGTGAAAGCCCCGTACACTCATGAGGTTTACAACATGACTATTGGTGTAGTCGGTCGTAAATGCGGTATGACCCGTATTTTCACCGAAGAAGGTGTCTCCATTCCGGTTACGGTCATTGAGATCGAACCGAATCGCGTCACCCAGTTCAAAACTGAAGAGACCGATGGCTATCGTGCAGTGCAAGTCACTGTCGGCGAGCGTCGTGCTTCGCGTGTAACAGCAGCTCAGGCTGGCCACTTCGCTAAAGCGAATGTTGCCGCTGGTCGTACCGTAATGGAATTCCGCCTTGAAGAAGGCGAGTACCAGGCCGGCGATCTGATCAACGCTGAAATCTTCGCCGCTGGTCAACTGGTTGATGTAACCGGTCAGTCCAAGGGTAAAGGCTTCCAGGGTACGATCAAGCGTTGGAATTTCCGCGGGCAAGATAACACCCACGGTAACTCCGTATCCCACCGCGTTCCAGGCTCTATCGGCCAGTGCCAGACTCCTGGTCGTGTATTCAAGGGCAAAAAAATGTCCGGTCATATGGGCGCTGAGCGCGTGACCGTGCAGTCCCTCGAAGTAGTGCGCGTGGACGCTGAACGCAATCTGTTGTTGGTCAAGGGCGCTGTTCCTGGCGCTACTGGCGGCAACTTGGTTGTACGTCCAGCAGCCAAGGCTCGCGGTTAAGGGGAAGCTGACATGCAATTAAATGTAAATGACGCTCAAGCGATCGAAGTTTCCGAACTGACATTTGGCGGCGAATTCAACGAGACGCTGGTTCACCAAGCAGTCGTGGCCTACATGGCCGGCGGCCGTCAGGGTAGCAAGCAGCAGAAGACCCGTTCCGACGTTCGTGGTGGCGGTAAGCGCCCATGGCGTCAGAAAGGTACTGGCCGTGCTCGTGCCGGTACTATCCGTAGCCCAATCTGGCGTGGCGGCGGTACCACTTTCGCAGCTCGTCCTCAGGATCACTCCCAGAAGCTGAACAAGAAGATGTATCGCGCAGCAATGCGTTCCATCCTTGCTGAGCTGGTGCGTACTGATCGTCTGGTCGTGGTTCAGGATTTCGCCGTTGAAACGCCGAAAACCAAAGACCTGCTGGGCAAGCTGAACAACATGAGCCTGACCGACGTTCTGATCGTGTCGGACGCTGTTGATCAGAACCTGTACCTGGCTGCTCGTAACCTGCCACACGTAGATGTACGTGACGTGCAAGGTTCCGATCCAGTTAGTCTGATCGCATACGACAAGGTGTTGATCACCGTGTCGGCCGTGAAGAAATTCGAGGAGCTGCTGGGATGAACCAGGAACGCGTATTTAAAGTTCTGCTTGGCCCGCACGTTTCCGAGAAGGCTACGGTTCTGGCAGACAAGAAAGGCCAGTTCGTTTTCAAGGTTGCTACTGATGCAACCAAGCTGGAAATCAAGAAGGCCGTCGAAAGCCTGTTCAGCGTGAAAGTAGAGCGTGTTACTACCCTGAATGTTCTGGGTAAGAGCAAGCGCACTGCTCGCGGTCTGGGCAAGCGTAATGACTGGAAGAAGGCAGTTATCTCCCTTCAGCCAGGCCAAGATCTCGATTTCAGCAGCAGTGCTGAGTAAGGAAGGGGTGCATCATGGCAATCGTTAAATGCAAACCGACTTCCCCTGGCCGCCGTCATGTGGTCAAGGTGGTCAACCAGGAGCTGCATAAAGGCGCTCCTCACGCACCGCTGCTCGAGAAGAAATCGAAGTCTGGTGGTCGTAACAACAATGGTCGTATTACCACTCGTCACATCGGTGGTGGCCATAAGCAGCATTATCGTCTGGTCGATTTCCGTCGCAACGACAAAGATGGCATTCCAGCCACTGTCGAGCGTATCGAATACGATCCAAACCGTACTGCTCACATTGCTCTTATGTTGTACGCAGACGGCGAACGCCGTTACATCATCGCCCCTAAAGGCGTGAACGCTGGCGACCAGCTGATTTCGGGTGCTTTGGCTCCGATCAAGCCAGGCAACCAGTTGCAACTGCGCAGCATTCCAGTTGGTAGCACCGTACACGGCATCGAATTGAAGCCAGGTAAAGGCGCGCAAATCGCTCGTTCCGCTGGTGCTTCGGCTCAGCTGATCGCTCGTGAAGGTGTCTACGTGACCCTGCGTCTGCGTTCCGGTGAAATGCGTAAAGTCCTGGCTGAATGCCGTGCGACCCTGGGCGAAGTCTCGAACTCCGAGCACAGCCTGCGTTCGCTGGGTAAAGCTGGTGCCAAACGCTGGCGTGGCGTTCGCCCAACCGTTCGTGGTGTTGCCATGAACCCGGTTGACCACCCGCATGGTGGTGGTGAAGGTCGTACCTCTGGTGGTCGTCATCCGGTATCGCCATGGGGCTTCCCGACTAAGGGCGCGAAGACTCGTGGTAATAAGCGTACCGACAAAATGATCGTCCGTCGTCGCAAGTAAATAGAGGGATACGACAGTGCCACGTTCTCTGAAAAAAGGTCCTTTTATCGATCTTCACCTACTGAAGAAGATCGAAGTGGCGGCGGAAAAGAACGATCGCAAACCGGTGAAAACCTGGTCGCGTCGTTCGATGATCCTGCCACAAATGGTCGGTTTGACCATCGCAGTACACAACGGTCGTCAGCACGTCCCAGTTCTCGTTAACGAAGACATGGTCGGCCACAAACTGGGCGAGTTCGCCGGTACCCGCACTTATCGCGGGCACGTGGCAGACAAGAAAGCCAAGCGTTAAGGGGTTAGGAAATGGAAGTAGCCGCTAAGTTGTCGGGCGCTCGAATCTCCGCCCAGAAAGCCCGCTTGGTCGCCGACCAGATCCGCGGGAAGAAGGTGGGCGAAGCGCTCAACCTGTTGGCTTTCAGCAGTAAGAAAGCCGCCGAGATCATGAAGAAAGTGCTGGAGTCGGCCGTAGCCAACGCCGAGCATAACGAAGGCGCAGACGTTGATGACCTTAAGGTCAGCACCGTTTTCGTCAACGAAGGGCGTTCGCTGAAGCGCATCATGCCACGTGCCAAAGGCCGTGCTGATCGCATCGTCAAGCGGTCTTGCCATATCACTGTCAAGGTTGCTGACAAGTAACGGAGTCGAAGAGATGGGTCAGAAAGTACATCCCATTGGCATTCGCCTGGGAATCGTCAAGGAGCACACCTCCGTCTGGTACGCAGACGGTCGGACTTATGCGGACTATTTGTTCGCTGATCTGAAGGTGCGTGAGTATCTCCAAGACAAACTAAAAAGCGCGTCCGTAAGCCGTATCGATATCCATCGTCCGGCTCAAACAGCACGTATCACCATCCACACCGCTCGTCCAGGTATCGTTATCGGGAAGAAAGGTGAAGATGTTGAGAAACTGCGTCAGGACCTGACCAAGCAAATGGGTGTGCCTGTGCACATCAATATCGAAGAAATCCGCAAGCCGGAACTCGACGGTATGTTGGTTGCGCAGAGCGTAGCTCAGCAGCTGGAGCGTCGCGTAATGTTCCGTCGCGCTATGAAGCGCGCTGTACAGAACGCCATGCGCATTGGTGCCAAAGGCATCAAAATCCAAGTGAGCGGTCGTCTCGGCGGTGCTGAAATCGCACGTACTGAATGGTATCGCGAAGGTCGTGTGCCACTGCACACCCTGCGTGCCGACATCGACTATGCCAACTACGAAGCTCACACCACTTATGGTGTGATCGGTGTAAAGGTTTGGATCTTCAAAGGCGAAGTAATTGGTGGTCGCCAAGAAGAACTGAAACCACAAGCACCAGCGCCTCGTAAAAAAGCTGCTAAGTAAGGGGTACGCCAAATGTTGCAACCAAAGCGTACGAAGTTCCGCAAGCAGATGACAGGCCACAACCGTGGCTTGGCTCAGCGCGGTAGCAAAGTCAGCTTCGGCGAATATGCGCTGAAGTCTGTAGCTCGTGGTCGTCTCACCGCTCGTCAGATCGAGTCAGCGCGTCGTGCACTGACCCGTCACGTTAAACGTGGCGGCAAGATCTGGATCCGTGTATTCCCGGACAAGCCTATTTCCAAGAAGCCACTCGAAGTTCGGATGGGTAAAGGTAAAGGTAGCGTGGAATACTGGGTTGCCCAGATTCAGCCAGGCAAAGTCCTGTATGAAATCGAGGGTGTTACTGAAGAGCTGGCGCGTGAGGCTTTTGCCCTGGCTGCTGCAAAGCTGCCGCTCGCCACCGCCTTTGTTAAACGGACGGTGATGTGATGAAAGCGAATGAACTTCGTGAAAAATCCGCACAGCAGCTGAACGAGCAACTGCTCGGCCTGCTGCGCGACCAGTTCAATCTGCGTATGCAGAAAGCAACTGGCCAGTTGGGGCAGTCTCATCTGCTCTCGCAAGTTAAACGTGACATCGCTCGCGTGAAGACTGTGCTTAACCAGCAGGCAGGTAAGTAATCATGGCTGAAGCCGAAAAAACTGTCCGTACGCTGACTGGCCGTGTTGTCAGCGACAAGATGGACAAAACCATCACCGTACTGATCGAGCGTCGCGTTAAGCACCCGATCTACGGTAAATACGTTAAGCGTTCGACTAAGCTGCACGCGCACGACGAAACCAATCAGTGCCACATCGGCGACAAGGTCACTATTCGTGAAACTCGTCCGCTGGCCAAGACCAAGTCTTGGGCACTGGTTGATGTTCTCGAACGCGCTGTGGAAGTCTAAGGACTAGGGGTCGGAGAAATTATATGATTCAGACTCAATCCATGCTCGATGTGGCCGATAACAGCGGCGCTCGCCGCGTTATGTGCATCAAGGTGCTGGGTGGCTCCCATCGTCGTTACGCTGGTATCGGTGACATCATCAAAGTTACCGTGAAGGAAGCAATTCCTCGCGGTAAAGTGAAAAAAGGCCAAGTGATGACTGCTGTTGTAGTCCGCACTCGTCACGGCGTACGTCGTGCTGATGGCTCCATTATCCGCTTTGATGGCAACGCTGCTGTTCTTCTGAACAACAAGCAAGAGCCGATCGGCACCCGTATCTTTGGGCCAGTGACCCGTGAGCTTCGTACTGAGAAGTTCATGAAGATCGTCTCGCTCGCCCCAGAAGTGCTGTAAGGAGATCCGACATGCAAAAGATTCGTCGTGACGACGAGATCATCGTGATCGCCGGCAAAGACAAAGGTAAGCGCGGTAAGGTGCTTAAGGTTCTCGCTAATAACCGTTTGGTTATCGGCGGTCTGAACCTGGTCAAGCGTCATACCAAGCCTAACCCGATGTCGGGCGTACAAGGCGGTATCGTCGAAAAAGAAGCTCCACTGGACGCTTCTAACGTCGCCATTTTCAACGGCGAAACCAACAAGGCTGATCGCGTTGGTTTCAAAGTAGAAGACGGCAAGAAAATTCGTGTCTTCAAGTCGACCCAAAAAGCGGTTGATGCTTGAACACTGCTAGGTAGATGAGACCATGGCACGACTAAAAGAGATTTACTGGAAAGAAATCGCACCGAAGCTTAAGGAAGAACTTAAGCTTTCGAACGTGATGGAAGTTCCACGCGTTACAAAGATCACCCTGAACATGGGTCTGGGCGAAGCGGTCGGCGACAAAAAAGTCATCGAGCACGCTGTTGCTGACCTGGAAAAGATCACCGGCCAGAAAGTCGTTGTGACCTACGCTCGCAAATCCATCGCTGGCTTTAAAGTCCGTGAAGGTTGGCCGATCGGCGTCAAAGTGACCCTGCGCCGTGAGCGTATGTACGAGTTCCTGGATCGTCTGCTGTCGATCTCCCTGCCTCGGGTTCGCGACTTCCGCGGCCTGAATGCCAAGTCCTTCGATGGTCGTGGCAACTACAGCATGGGCGTGAAAGAGCAGATCATCTTCCCGGAAATCGACTACGACAAGATCGATGCTCTCCGCGGTCTGGACATCACCCTGACCACCACTGCCAAGAACGATGATGAAGGCCGCGCTCTGCTGCGTGCGTTCAAATTCCCGTTCCGCAACTGATTGGAGTAGGACCATGGCCAAGATGAGCATGAAAAACCGCGAGCTGAAGCGTCAGCTCACGGTTGCCAAGTACGCCAAGAAGCGTGCAGCACTGAAAGCTATCATCGTTGATCTGAACGCAAGTCCAGAAGCACGTTGGGAAGCGACAGTAGCTCTGCAGAAGCAGCCACGTGACGCAAGCGCCTCGCGCATGCGTAACCGCTGCCGCCTGACCGGTCGTCCACACGGCGTTTACCGCAAGTTCGGCCTCGGCCGTAACAAACTGCGTGAAGCGGCAATGCGTGGTGACGTACCAGGTCTGGTTAAAGCCAGCTGGTAAGTACTTTCAAAGTATCGGTGCAAAGGTTCGCGAGAACCTGACCACCGGTGGCCTTGAATCTGGATCAAGCCCCTTTTGGGGCTTGATTCATTTCTGGGGTGTGTCTAGAATACCCGGCTCGCCTGAGCCCGTGTTTTTTCTACCCGGAGATTCTCGGCGACACGTAGTAGCCGCAAGGCTAATTTTTCTGTATTAGGAGCGTCTAGCCCATGAGTATGCAGGACCCGTTAGCGGACATGCTAACTCGAATCCGTAATGCCCAGATGGCTGAAAAGTCCGTCGTAAGCATGCCATCTTCCACGTTGAAGGTAGCTGTTGCCAAAGTCCTGAAGGACGAAGGTTACATCGCGGGTTATCAGATCAGCAGCGAAACCAAACCACTGCTGTCTATCGAGCTGAAATACTTCGAAGGCCGTCCGGTTATCGAAGAAGTGAAGCGCGTTAGCCGTCCAGGCCTGCGTCAGTACAAGTCCGTCGATGATCTGCCAAAAGTTCGTGGCGGTCTCGGTGTGTCTATCGTCTCCACCAACAAAGGTGTGATGACTGATCGTGCTGCGCGCGCTGCCGGTGTCGGCGGCGAAGTTCTTTGCACTGTGTTCTAAGGGGGGATAAGCATGTCTCGCGTCGCTAAGAACCCCGTTAAGCTGCCAGCCGGCGTCGAAGTAAAATTCGCAGGCCAACAGCTTTCGGTGAAGGGTGCCAAGGGCACTCTCGAACTGAACATCCATTCGTCCGTTGAGATCGTTGAAGAAGCTGGTGAGCTGCGTTTCGCTGCTCGCAATGGCGATCAACAAACTCGCGCAATGGCTGGTACCACTCGTGCGTTGGTAAACAACATGGTCCAAGGCGTAAGCCAAGGCTTCGAGCGCAAGCTCCAGCTGGTCGGTGTTGGTTACAAAGCGCAAGCAAAAGGCACAGTGCTGAACCTGGCTCTTGGCTTCTCGCACCCAGTGGATTATGAACTGCCGGAAGGCATCACCGCTGAGACTCCTAGCCAGACCGATATCCTGATCAAGGGCATCGATAAGCAGCTGGTAGGTCAAGTGGCCGCCGAGATCCGCGACTTCCGTCCACCAGAGCCGTACAAAGGCAAAGGTGTGCGCTACGCGGACGAAGTCGTCCGTCGTAAAGAAGCCAAGAAGAAGTAGGGCATAGCAAATGACCGACAAAAAAGTTACTCGACTGCGTCGCGCTCGCAAAGCACGCCTGAAAATGCACGAACTCGAAGTCGTGCGTCTCTGCGTGTTCCGCTCGTCGCAGCACATCTACGCCCAGGTCATTTCGGCCGACGGCAACAAAGTCCTGGCAAGCGCCTCGACTTTGGATAAAGAACTGCGTGATGGCGCCACTGGCAACATCGACGCGGCCACTAAGGTTGGCCAGCTGGTCGCTACGCGTGCTAAGGCCGCTGGCGTCTCGCAAGTGGCTTTCGACCGCTCTGGCTTCAAGTACCACGGCCGCGTTAAAGCGCTGGCTGATGCTGCTCGTGAAGCTGGGCTGGAGTTCTAAGTTATGTCAAATAACGACCAAAAGCGCGACGAAGGCTACATCGAGAAGCTGGTTCAAGTTAACCGCGTAGCCAAAACCGTTAAAGGCGGCCGTATCTTCACTTTCACCGCGTTGACCGTGGTGGGTGATGGTAAAGGGCGTGTTGGCTTCGGCCGTGGCAAGTCGCGTGAAGTGCCTGCTGCGATCCAGAAGGCAATGGAAGCTGCTCGCCGCAACATGATCCAGGTTGATCTGAACGGCACCACCCTGCAGTACGCAATGAAGTCCGCCCATGGCGCTTCGAAGGTGTACATGCAGCCTGCTTCTGAAGGTACCGGTATCATCGCTGGCGGCGCAATGCGTGCCGTTCTCGAAGTTGCTGGCGTTCAGAACGTTCTGGCCAAGTGCTACGGCTCGACTAACCCGGTAAACGTGGTTCACGCCACTTTCAAGGGTCTGAAGGCTATGCAATCTCCTGAATCCATTGCCGCCAAGCGTGGCAAAAGCGTCAAGGAGATCTTCTGATCATGGCTACCGTTAAAGTAACGCTGATCAAAAGCATGACCGGCCGCATCCCTAACCACAAACTGTGCGTTAAGGGTCTGGGTCTGCGTCGCATCGGTCACACTGTAGAAGTCCAGGATACTCCCGAGAATCGCGGGATGATCAACAAGGCTTACTACATGCTGCGTGTCGAGGGTTAATCGATGAAACTCAATGATCTGAGTCCAGCGCCGGGTTCCCGTCGCGAAAAGCATCGTCCGGGCCGTGGTATCGGTAGTGGTTTGGGTAAGACTGGTGGCCGTGGTCACAAAGGTCAGACTTCCCGCTCCGGTGGCACCATTGCTCCAGGCTTTGAAGGCGGTCAACAGCCGCTGCATCGTCGTCTGCCGAAGTTCGGTTTCGTTTCCCTGAAAGCCATGGACCGCGCAGAAGTGCGTCTGTCCGAGCTGGCTAAAGTGGAAGGCGACATCGTCACCGTGCAGTCCCTGAAAGATGCCAACGTGATCAACGTCAACGTACAGCGTGTGAAAATCATGCTGTCCGGTGAAGTGACTCGCGCTGTCACTATCGGCAAGGGAATCGGCGCCACCAAAGGTGCGCGTGCGGCTATCGAAGCAGCTGGCGGCAAGTTCGAGGAATAAATGGCTAAGCAAGGTGCTCTCTCTGCGCTCGGCAAAGGCGGTATGTCTGAACTCTGGGCTCGTCTGCGTTTTCTGTTCCTGGCGATTATCGTCTACCGAATAGGCGCACACATCCCGGTTCCAGGTATCAACCCGGACCGACTCGCGGACCTGTTTCGACAGAATGAGGGGACCATTCTTAGCTTGTTCAACATGTTTTCCGGCGGCGCGCTGGAACGGATGAGCATCTTTGCATTGGGGATCATGCCGTACATTTCGGCATCGATCATCATGCAGCTGATGACCGCCGTCAGCCCGCAGCTGGAGCAGTTGAAGAAGGAAGGTGAAGCTGGCCGTCGCAAGATCAGCCAGTACACCCGCTACCTCACCGTCGTTCTTGCTCTTGTCCAGGCCATTGGCATGTCCATTGGTCTGGCAGGGCAGGGCGTTTCGTTCACTGGTGACTTTGGCTTCCATTTCGTCGCGGTATCCACTTTTGTGGCTGGTGCGATGTTCATGATGTGGCTGGGTGAGCAGATTACTGAGCGTGGTGTTGGCAACGGTATCTCGATGTTGATTTTTTCGGGTATCGTCGCCGGTCTTCCGAGAGCGATCGGGCAGTCTTTCGAGTCTGCGCGTCAGGGTGATATCAACATCTTCGCCCTGGTTGCCATCGGTTTGCTGGCAGTAGCGATTATCGGTTTCGTGGTGTTCATTGAGCGTGGTCAGCGTCGTATTGCTGTTCACTACGCCAAGCGTCAGCAAGGCCGCAAGGTTTTCGCTGCACAGACAAGCCACTTGCCGCTGAAGGTGAACATGGCCGGTGTTATTCCGGCTATTTTCGCGAGCAGCATTTTGCTGTTCCCGGCTTCGTTGGGTGCCTGGTTCGGTCAGTCTGAAGGTATGGGCTGGTTGCAGGACATCTCGCAGTCGATCGCTCCTGGTCAGCCGTTGAATATTCTGCTGTTTAGTGCAGGGATTATTTTCTTCTGCTTCTTCTATACGGCGTTGATGTTCAATCCGAAAGACGTAGCGGAGAACCTGAAGAAGTCCGGTGCCTTTATTCCGGGCATTCGTCCAGGAGAGCAGTCTGCGCGCTACATTGATGGCGTTCTGACTCGTTTGACCCTGTTCGGTGCTCTTTACATGACGGCCGTGTGCCTGTTGCCCCAGTTCCTGGTGGTTGCAGCCAACGTTCCGTTCTACCTTGGCGGGACCTCGTTGCTGATCGTCGTCGTGGTTGTGATGGACTTCATGTCCCAAGTACAATCGCACCTCGTTTCGCACCAGTACGAATCCCTGATGAAGAAAGCCAACCTGAAGGGTTACGGCAGCGGCATGCTGCGCTGACCCATAAGGTTCGAGGAGTTGGTGATGAAAGTTCGTGCATCGGTGAAAAAGCTGTGCCGTAACTGCAAGATTATTCGCCGCGAAGGTGTTGTTCGAGTAATTTGCAGCGCGGAACCGCGTCACAAACAGCGCCAAGGCTGAGTGTGATCTGCTTGAAGCCCGGCAGCTAGTGCGCTGCCGGGTTGATTATTTGTTATTACAGCGATATTATCTCGCGCCCTATTTCTTGGCTTCCGGGGCGTAGGTAGCTGTCAATTGGAGTCCCACTGAATGGCCCGTATTGCAGGCGTTAACATTCCAGATAACAAGCACACTGTTATCTCGCTGACCTACATCTATGGTGTTGGTCGCACTACTGCGCAGAAAATTTGCGCAGAGACTGGGGTAAACCCAGCCGCAAAGATCAAAGATCTGAGCGACGAGCAGATTGAACAGTTGCGTGGCGAAGTGGCGAAGTTCACCACTGAAGGTGACCTGCGTCGCGAAATCAACATGAAAATCAAGCGTTTGATGGACCTCGGTTGCTACCGCGGTCTGCGTCATCGTCGTGGTCTTCCAGTACGCGGTCAGCGTACCAAGACTAACGCGCGTACCCGTAAAGGTCCGCGTAAGCCGATCCGCAAGTAATCGCCCACGCGAATCGACAGGAAATTAATCATGGCAAAACCTGCTGCTCGTCCTCGTAAAAAAGTTAAAAAGACAGTGGTTGATGGCATCGCCCACATCCATGCTTCTTTTAACAACACCATCGTGACCATCACCGACCGTCAAGGTAACGCGCTTTCTTGGGCTACCTCCGGTGGTTCGGGTTTCCGCGGTTCCCGCAAGTCCACCCCGTTTGCTGCTCAAGTAGCTGCTGAACGTGCTGGTCAAGCTGCGCTGGAATATGGCCTGAAAAACCTCGACGTCAACGTCAAAGGTCCAGGTCCAGGTCGTGAGTCTGCTGTCCGTGCATTGAACGGCTGTGGCTATAAGATCGCCAGCATCACCGACGTGACGCCAATCCCGCACAACGGGTGCCGTCCGCCGAAGAAGCGCCGCGTGTAATCCAGGAGATTGTAAAGAATGGCTCGTTACATTGGTCCAAAATGCAAACTCGCTCGTCGCGAAGGCACCGATCTCTTCCTGAAGAGCGGCGTGCGCGCGATCGAATCGAAGTGCAACATTGAAGCAGCACCTGGTATCCACGGCCAACGCCGCGGTCGCCAGTCCGATTACGGCACCCAACTGCGTGAAAAGCAGAAGGTCCGTCGTATCTACGGCGTTCTCGAGCGTCAATTCAGCGGCTACTACAAAGAAGCTGCTGGCAAGAAAGGTGCAACCGGTGAAAACCTGCTGCAACTGCTCGAATGCCGTCTGGACAACGTTGTATACCGTATGGGCTTTGGTTCGACTCGTGCCGAATCCCGTCAGCTGGTATCGCACAAGTCGATCAGCGTAAACGGTCAGACCGTTAACGTTCCGTCCTACCAGGTTCGTGCTGGTGACGTGGTTGCTGTTCGCGAGAAAGCAAAAAACCAACTTCGCATTGTCCAAGCTCTCGATCTGTGTGCCCAACGTGGCCGCGTAGAATGGGTAGAAGTAGACACTGAGAAGAAGTCGGGCGTTTTCAAGAACGTTCCAGCTCGCAGTGATCTGTCCGCCGACATCAACGAAAGCCTGATTGTCGAGCTCTACTCCAAGTAAGGGCTAGAAAATAGGTGCATCCATGCAGATTTCGGTAAATGAGTTCCTGACACCTCGCCACATTGATGTGCAAGTTGTCAGTCCAACCCGCGCCAAGATCACGCTCGAGCCTCTCGAGCGTGGCTTTGGCCACACCCTGGGCAACGCGCTGCGCCGCATCCTGTTGTCCTCAATGCCCGGCTGTGCAGTAGTCGAGGCCGAGATTGACGGTGTGCTCCACGAGTACAGCGCCATCGAAGGTGTACAGGAAGACGTAATTGAAATCCTGTTGAACCTTAAAGGTCTGGCTATCAAGCTGCACGGCCGTGACGAAGTTACGCTGACCTTGTCGAAGAAGGGTTCGGGGGTGGTTACCGCTGCCGATATTCAGCTGGATCATGATGTCGAGATCGTTAATCCCGATCACGTAATCGCTAACCTGGCGTCTAACGGCGCCCTGAACATGAAGCTCGTAGTAGCTCGTGGTCGTGGTTATGAACCGGCAGACTCGCGTCAGAGCGATGAAGACGAAAGCCGCAGCATCGGTCGCTTGCAGCTTGACTCTTCGTTCAGCCCGGTTCGCCGTATCGCATACGTGGTGGAAAACGCCCGTGTCGAACAGCGTACTAACCTGGACAAGCTGGTTATTGATCTGGAAACCAACGGTACCCTGGATCCTGAAGAGGCTATCCGCCGTGCTGCAACCATTCTGCAACAGCAGTTGGCTGCGTTCGTCGACCTCAAAGGTGACAGTGAGCCAGTGGTTGTCGAGCAGGAAGACGAGATCGATCCGATCCTGCTTCGCCCGGTTGACGATCTGGAACTGACTGTACGTTCGGCTAACTGCCTTAAGGCGGAAAACATCTACTACATCGGCGACCTGATTCAGCGTACCGAAGTAGAGCTGTTGAAGACTCCGAACCTGGGCAAGAAATCCTTGACTGAAATCAAGGACGTTCTGGCCTCCCGCGGTCTGTCCCTCGGCATGCGCCTCGACAACTGGCCGCCTGCAAGTCTTAAGAAGGACGACAAGGCGACTGCCTGATCGTCGTAATCACCGAACGTAGTGTTTGGTAAGGAATGAACCATGCGTCATCGTAAAAGTGGTCGTCACCTGAGCCGCACCAGCTCGCACCGCAAGGCCATGTTCCAAAACATGGCGGTGTCGCTGTTCGAGCACGAGCTGATCAAAACTACTCTGCCAAAAGCTAAAGAACTGCGCCGCGTTGCCGAGCCGCTGATCACTTTGGCCAAGACAGACAGCGTTGCTAACCGCCGCCTGGCTTTCGACCGTACTCGTTCGAAAGCTATCGTTGGTAAGCTCTTCAACGACCTGGGCAAGCGTTACGCTACCCGTGAGGGTGGCTACCTGCGCATCCTCAAGTGCGGTTTCCGCGCTGGCGACAACGCGCCTATGGCGTACGTCGAGTTGGTTGATCGCGCTACCGGCGGTGAAGCTGTATCCGCTGAGTAAGTCGTCAGATACAAAACACCGGGCCTAGTGCCCGGTTTTTTGTGCGCGTTAGAAAAGTACAGAAGTCCCCGTGTTCTATTAGGCGTTCTCTATCGATTGTCATGAGTTAATGAATTAGAAGGTGTCATGTGGATCGTCAATACTCTACGCCAGCCGATTAGCCGGCAGTTTGAGACTGACAAAGGATGAAATCCCATGAGCCAAAATAAAACGCTAACTACCGCCAGTGGCGCTCCTGTCGCCGACAATCAGAATTCCCGCTCCGCCGGCCCTCGTGGCCCATTGCTGCTCGACGATTTCCACCTGATCGAGAAGCTCGCCCACTTCAACCGCGAAAACATCCCGGAACGCCGTGTGCACGCCAAAGGCTCTGGCGCTTACGGTACGTTTACCGTGACTCGCGATATCACCGAGTACACCAGCGCCAAGCTGTTTGAGGCAATCGGTAAGCAAACGCCAACCTTTCTGCGATTCTCCACTGTCGGTGGTGAGCGCGGTTCGGCGGATACCGAACGCGATCCTCGCGGATTCGCACTCAAGTTCTACACCGAGGAAGGCAACTGGGACATTGTTGGCAACAACACGCCGGTGTTCTTCATCCGTGATCCGCTGAAATTCCCGGATTTTATCCACACCCAAAAGCGTCTGCCGCAAAGCAACCTCAAAAGCGCACAGGCGATGTGGGACTTCTGGTCGCACTCTCCGGAAGCGCTGCACCAGGTCACCATCCTGTTCTCCGATCGGGGCATTCCCGACGGTTACCGTCACATGCACGGCTTCGGCAGCCACACCTACAGCCTGATTAGCGCCCAGGGCGAGCGTCATTGGGTCAAGTGGCACTACAAGACCAGACAAGGAATCAAGAATCTCGCACCTGCAGAGGCGGCGCGCCTGGCAGGTACCGATCCGGACTACGCCCAGCGTGACTTGTTCGAAGCCATCGAGCGCGGCGACTTTCCGAAATGGCGCGTGTGTATCCAGATCATGACCGAGGCCCAGGCCGCAGCGCACTACGAGAACCCGTTCGACGTGACCAAAACCTGGTCACAGAAGGAGTTCCCGTTGATCGAAGTCGGTGAGTTGGAGCTCAATCGAAATCCATTGAACTACTTCGCCGAAGTCGAGCAAGCCGCTTTCGGCCCAAGCAACATGGTGCCAGGTGTAGGTTTGTCGCCAGATCGCATGCTGCAAGGTCGTGTGTTCGCTTACGCTGATGCCCACCGCTACCGTATCGGCACAAATCACCAGCAGTTGCCAGTAAACGCTCCACGCAACCCGGTGAACACCTATCAGCGGGATGGCTCGATGGCTTTTGGCAGCAATGGTGGTGCGGCACCGAACTACGAGCCCAATAGCTATATCGAATCGCCAAAGCAAGCACCTCGTTACGCTGAGCCTGCGTTGGCCCTGAACGGTGCAGCCGATCGCTACGATCATCGCGAGGATACGGACTACTACAGCCACGCCGGTGCGCTGTTCCGCCTGATGAGTGACGAACAGAAAGCGCTGCTGGTGGGCAACATTGCGGGAGCGATGGCAGGTGTTTCGAGTGACGTCGTCGACCGTCAATTGCAGCATTTCTTCAGGGCCGATCCGGCGTATGGAGAAGCAATTGCAACGCTGCTCAACGTACAGCTTAACGAAGTCTAAATGAGAAGCAGAACCGCCCTTATTAGGGCGGTTTTTGCGTTATTTAAGCTGCTTTTCTCAGAATATCTTCGCTTTTATTGCGTCTTCCGGGTGACGATATGGTCAGGTTGGTTCAAACTACAGACTTTCAAGCAGGGAGATGTAGGGCGATGCAAGGCCACCCAGACGTTATCGATTACCTCAACACGTTGCTGACCGGCGAACTGGCCGCGCGTGATCAATATTTCGTCCACTCGCGGATGTATGAGGACTGGGGTTTCACCAAGCTCTACGAACGAATCAACCACGAGATGGAAGAAGAAGCAGGGCACGCTGATGCGTTGATGCGTCGGATTCTGATGCTCGAAGGCACGCCGCGCATGCGTCCGGACGATCTGGATGTCGGCACCACGGTGACAGAGATGCTCGAAGCGGACTTGCGCCTGGAGTACAAGGTGCGGGCTGCGCTGTGCAAGGGCATCAAGCTCTGCGAGCAGCACAAGGATTATGTAAGCCGCGAAATGCTGCGGGTCCAATTACATGACACCGAAGAAGATCACACCTACTGGCTCGAGAAGCAGTTGGGCCTGATCAAGCTCATCGGTCTCGAAAATTACCTGCAATCCCACACCTGATTGCGGCGAATACAAAAAAGCCCCTGCCACTGATGAAGTGACAGGGGCTTTTTCATGGGGCCCGGTTAAGCCCTGTCACGCTCCAGCAGCGGCTTGAGGTAGTAACCGGTATGGGATTGCTTCATCTCTGACACTTCTTCCGGCGTACCGACGGCAATGATCTGCCCACCCTTGGAACCCCCCTCCGGCCCCAGGTCCACCAGCCAGTCGGCGGTCTTGATGACGTCGAGGTTGTGCTCGATCACCACCACCGTATTGCCGTGGTCGCGCAGTCGATGCAACACGTCCAGCAATTGCTGGATATCCGCGAAGTGCAGGCCGGTAGTCGGTTCATCGAGGATGTACAGGGTCTTGCCGGTGTCGCGCTTGGACAGCTCGCGTGACAGCTTGACCCGCTGGGCCTCACCACCGGACAGCGTGGTCGCCGACTGTCCCAGCTTGATGTATGACAGGCCCACGTCCATCAGCGTTTGCAGCTTGCGCGCCAGGGCCGGTACCGCATCGAAGAACACCCGGGCTTCCTCGATGGTCATCTCGAGGGTTTCATGGATGCTCTTGCCCTTGTATTTGATCTCGAGGGTTTCGCGGTTGTAGCGCTTGCTCTTGCAGACATCGCACGGCACATAGATGTCCGGCAGGAAGTGCATTTCCACCTTGATCAGGCCATCGCCCTGGCAGGCTTCGCAGCGTCCGCCTTTCACGTTGAAGGAGAAGCGCCCGGGGCCATAACCGCGGGAGCGAGACTCCGGCACACCGGCAAAAAGCTCGCGGATCGGTGTGAACAGGCCGGTGTAGGTGGCCGGGTTGGAACGCGGCGTACGGCCGATGGGACTCTGGTCGATGTCGACGACCTTATCCAGATGCTCCAGGCCCTTGATGCTGTCGTGAACGGCAGCTTCGAGGGTGGTTGCACCGTTGAGCGCCGTGGCGCTCAACGGAAAGAGCGTGTTGTTGATCAGCGTCGACTTGCCTGAGCCGGACACGCCGGTCACGCAGGTCAGCAGGCCGATAGGGATCTCCAGGTCGACGTTGCGCAGGTTGTTGCCACGGGCGCCCTTGAGTGTCAGTGACAGCTTCTTGTTGCGCGGCGTACGCTTGGCCGGCACCGCGATCTTCACCCGGCCCGACAGGTACTTGCCGGTCAGGGAGTCGGGATGCGCCATCACTTCGGCCGGCGTACCTTCGGCGACGATGTGCCCGCCGTGAACCCCGGCGCCCGGGCCGATATCCACCACATAGTCGGCCAGGCGAATCGCGTCTTCGTCGTGCTCTACCACGATCACCGTGTTGCCGATGTCTCGCAGGTGTTTCAGCGTGCCAAGCAACCGGTCGTTATCACGCTGGTGCAGGCCGATCGAGGGTTCGTCGAGGATGTACAGAACGCCGACAAGGCCGGCGCCGATCTGGCTGGCCAGGCGAATACGCTGGGCCTCACCACCGGACAGGGTGTCCGCGCTGCGATCCAGCGACAGATAATCGAGGCCGACGTTGACCAGGAACTGCAGGCGCTCGCGAATTTCCTTGAGGATCTTGTCGGCAATCTCGCCACGGCGGCCAGTCAGCTTCAACCCCTCGAAATAATCGCAGGCATCGCCGATGGGCAGGTTGGTCACCGCCGGCAGGGTTTTCTCGCCGACCCACACATGCCGCGCCTCGCGACGCAGGCGGGTACCGCGGCAATCAGGGCAGGACTGGGTACTGAGGAACTTGGCCAGCTCCTCGCGCACCGAGGCCGACTCGGTTTCACGATAGCGGCGTTCCAGGTTCGGCACGATGCCTTCGAACGGGTGCGAGCGCTTGACGATATCGCCCCGGTCATTCAGGTATTTGAAATCGACGTTTTGCGAACCGCTGCCGTGCAGGATGCTCTTCTGCTGATCGGCCGGCAGTTCGTTGAACGGCACTTCCAGGCTGAACTTGTAGTGGGAGGCCAGCGAGCCGAGCATCTGGAAATAATAGACGTTGCGCCGGTCCCAGCCGCGAATCGCGCCTTCGGCCAGGGTCAATTCACCATTGACCAGGCGCTTTATGTCGAAGAATTGCTTAACCCCCAGGCCGTCACAGGTGGGGCAGGCGCCGGCCGGGTTGTTGAAGGAAAACAGCTTGGGCTCGAGTTCGCTGATGGCATGCCCGCAAATCGGGCAGGCGAAGCGCGCGGAGAAGATCATCTCTTCGCCCGGCTCGTCGTCCATCGGCGCCACCAGGGCGATGCCGTCTGCCAGTTTCAGCGCGGTTTCAAAGGATTCGGCCAGGCGCTGTTGTAGATCGGCACGCACCTTGAAGCGGTCGACCACGACATCGATGGTGTGTTTTTTCTGTTTGTCGAGCTTGGGCGCTTCATCAAGCTCATAAAGCTTGCCGTTGATTCGGGCACGGACGAAACCTTGGGCGCGCAGCTCTTCGAAGACCGACAGGTGTTCGCCCTTGCGCTCGCGAATGACCGGGGCCAGCAGCATCAGCTTGCTGCCCTCCGGTTCGGCGAGGACCAGGTCGACCATCTGGCTGACGGTCTGCGCCTCCAGGGGAATGTCGTGATCCGGGCAGCGCGGAATGCCGACGCGTGCATAAAGCAGGCGCAGGTAGTCGTAGATTTCGGTGATGGTGCCGACGGTCGAACGCGGGTTGTGCGAGGTCGACTTCTGTTCGATGGAAATCGCCGGTGACAGGCCCTCGATGGTGTCGACGTCAGGTTTTTCCATCATCGACAGGAACTGCCGGGCGTAGGCCGACAGCGACTCGACATAACGGCGCTGGCCTTCGGCGTACAGCGTGTCGAAAGCCAGGGACGACTTGCCGGAGCCGGACAGGCCGGTGATGACGATCAGCTTGTCCCTTGGCAGGGTCAGGTCGATGTTCTTCAGGTTGTGGGTTCGAGCCCCACGAATCAGGATCTTGTCCAAAGTGGCCTCGCTCGGCGGGCGTCGAAAACGTAGGAGTATACGGCCAAATACTGGATGGATGCACACTATCGAATGCTGCTGTTGCTGCCTTACATGAAAGCTCTGTCATCTACACGCGGCAAAGCGTCGCGATATACCCTGCCAATCGATGGGACTGGTAGAATCGCCGCCGGTTCACATGAGGTTTTTCCATGCACGATCCCCACAGCGAGCGCATGAGTGGCAGCGAGACCCGCGCGGCAAGCGGTCTGGCCCTGGTGTTCGCCTTCCGTATGCTTGGCATGTTCATGGTGTTGCCGGTTCTGGCGACCTATGGCATGGACCTGGCAGGAGCAACCCCGGCCCTCATCGGGCTGGCGATTGGCGCTTACGGCCTGACCCAGGCGATTTTCCAGATTCCCTTCGGCTTCATTTCCGACCGCATCGGCCGCCGCCCGGTGATTTACCTGGGGCTGATCATCTTCGCCCTCGGCAGCGTGCTGGCGGCCAACGCCGACTCTATCTGGGGCGTGATCGCCGGGCGCATCCTGCAAGGTGCCGGGGCCATTTCCGCGGCAGTGATGGCTTTGCTGTCAGACCTGACCCGCGAACAGCACAGGACCAAAGCCATGGCCATGATCGGCATGACGATCGGTCTGTCGTTTGCGGTCGCCATGGTAGTAGGGCCGTTGCTGACCCGTGCTTTCGGCCTGTCCGGGTTGTTCCTTGCCACCGGTGGCATGGCGCTGTTCGGCATTGTCATTGTGATGTTCATGGTGCCGCGCTCCATGGGGCCGTTGCAGCACCGTGAATCCGGCGTTGCCCGCCAAGCGCTGATACCGACGCTCAAGCACCCTGACCTGCTGCGCCTGGATCTTGGTATCTTTGTGTTGCACGCGATGCTGATGTCGAGTTTCGTTGCCTTGCCGCTGGCGCTAGTCGAAAAAGCCGGGCTGCCCAAGGAGCAGCATTGGTGGGTGTACCTGACCGCGCTACTGATTTCCTTCTTCGCCATGATCCCGTTCATCATCTACGGCGAGAAGAGACGCAAAATGAAACGAGTTTTACTCGGCGCCGTCGTGACGCTGATGCTCACTGAGCTATTCTTCTGGCAGTTCGGCGACAGCTTGCGGGCTCTGGTGATCGGTACCGTGGTGTTTTTCACGGCGTTCAATCTGCTGGAAGCTTCGTTGCCGTCGCTGATCAGCAAGGTTTCACCGGCGGGCGGCAAGGGCACGGCGATGGGGGTCTACTCCACCAGTCAGTTCCTCGGGTCGGCACTGGGCGGGATACTCGGTGGCTGGCTGTTCCAGCATGGCGGTCTGTCGGTTGTGTTCCTGGGATGCGCCGGTCTGGCTGCCCTCTGGCTGGCCTTTGCTGTTACCATGCGTGAACCTCCCTACGTGACAAGCCTGCGCTTGCCATTGTCGCCCGAGGCGATCCGCGAAGCGGGGCTGGTCGAGCGCCTGAAGGCCGTCGTAGGGGTAACAGATGCAGTGATAGTCGCAGACGAAGCGGCGATTTACATCAAATTGGACACCGAACTATTGGATCGCACCACCCTTGAAAGCCTGGTGAACAACCCGGCCGGGGCAGCGTGCGTAGCCTAGGAGAACGTAATGGCCCGTGGGGTTAACAAAGTCATATTGGTCGGCACTTGCGGCCAGGATCCTGAAGTTCGTTACCTGCCGAACGGCAACGCCGTGACCAACCTGAGTCTGGCAACCAGCGAACAGTGGACCGACAAGCAAACCGGTCAGAAAGTCGAAAAAACCGAATGGCACCGTGTGTCGATGTTCGGCAAGGTCGCGGAAATCGCCGGTGAGTACCTGCGCAAAGGTTCGCAGGTCTACATCGAAGGCAAGCTGCAGACCCGCGAGTGGGAGAAAGACGGTATCAAGCGTTACACCACTGAAATCGTGGTCGACATGCAAGGCACCATGCAACTGCTGGGCGGTCGTCCACAACAGGGTGACCAACAAGGCCAGGGCGGCGGTAACAACTACCAGCAATCCGCTCCGCGCCAGCAGGCTCCGCGTCCACAGCAGTCGGCACCGCAACAGTCGCGCCCGGCTCCTCAGCAGGCCGCGCCTCAGCCGGCTCCGGACTTCGACAGCTTCGATGACGATATTCCGTTCTAAGCAATAGCTTCGATCGAATCAAAGCCCGGCACTCTTATCAGGATGCCGGGCTTTTTGTTGTCCGGGTTTTGTGGTTAGTGGCTGGCAGCCAGGAACTCGTCGGTGGACACCACGTTGGCGTAGGCAAATCCCAGGGCCGACATGAATGCCGCATGAACGTGAGCCGCCGGGACGGTGAGGCCGTTGAACTCCAGATCACGGGAGGCACAGGCATCGTGAATCACCGTGACGCTGTAGCCGAGGTCGTTGGCGGCGCGGGTGATGCCGTCGACACACATGTGGCTCATGCTGCCAACCACCACCAGCTCCTTGATGCCTTGCTCGTCGAGAATCGACTGCAGTTCGGTTTCGCGGAACGAGTTGACGAAGTGCTTGAGCACCACCGGCTCATTGCCCTGGTTGAGGACTTTCGGGTGCAGCTTCGCGCCGTCTGAACCTGGGGTGAAGAACGGTGCTTCTTCGGAGGTGAATTCGTGGCGGATGTGCACCACCGAATCACCGGCGTCACGAAAGGCTTTGAGCAGACGAACGGCGTTGTCCGCAGCGGCATCGGCGCCGGCCAGCGGCCACTTGCCTTGGGGGAAGTAGTCTTTTTGGATATCGACTACGATGAGTGCTTGCTTGGCCATGACTGTTTCCTCGAAGTGCGATTTGGGTGTGGAATGAAGTATCGGCCTTGGCAGACCGTCCGGGGATTGGCCGCACCGACAATAGAAGGGGGAAAACTGACAATGGACGCACAAAGGGCAATCGCCGAGCTGGGCGTGTTGATCTATCCCGGCGCGCAGATGGCGGCGGTGCATGGATTGACGGATCTGTTCGGGGTGGCCAACCGGATCGCCGCCGAGCATCAAGAGGCGCGCTTGCCATTGCTGCGGGTCAGTCATTGGCAGGTCGATGGCGAGCAGGCGCCAGCTCGTGTCTATGACAGCCATCCCGCAACGGACGACGCATTGGTGGCGGTATTGATTCCACCGTCGATTGCCGGGTTCACCGAAGGTCAGGCGCCGCAGACGCTGCTGCGCTGGCTTCGCCAACAACACGCCAATGGCGCGACCCTCGGCGGTGTCTGCGTGGGTTCGCTGCTGTTGGCTGAAAGTGGACTGCTCGACGGTCGTAGCGCCACCACTCACTGGACTTCCGCAAAAACCTTCGCCCAGCGCTACCCGGCGATCAAGCTCAAGGCCGATACGCCTATCGTCGATGACGGCGACCTGATTACCACTGCCGGACTGATGGCGTGGTCTGAATTGGGTCTGCGCCTGGTGGATCGTCTGTTGGGCCCGAGCATTGCTACCGGCACTGCGCGTTTTCTAGTAGTGGAACACAGCGACAGCGCCAGTGAGTGCGGCAGCAACTTCGCCCCGATTCTCAACCACGGCGATGCCGCGATTCTCAAGGTTCAACACTGGCTGCAAAGCACTGGGGCCACCGATGTCTCGCTGACGGCGATGGCGGAGCGGGCAGGGCTGGAAGAGCGGACGTTCCTGCGCCGATTCCGTGCGGCAACCGGGCTCAAGCCCACGGAGTACTGCCAGCACCTGCGAGTCGGCAAGGCCCGGGAAATGCTCGAGTTCACCAACGGCACCATCGATCACATTGCCTGGACCGTGGGATATCAGGACCCGGGGGCGTTTCGTTCGACATTCAAGAAGATTACCGGGTTGGTGCCGAGTGATTATCGGGCGCGGTTTGGGGTGATGCCGAGTGCTGCAACCCGATAAAAAACATCACCTCCTAACCTGTGGGAGTAGTTAGGCTTGGGTCGTGCAAAATGCCGGAATGTTGAAGGGGGTCGTGCAGAATAAAGCAGGCGCGGTGCCATTAATCTTTCAGCAATAGACTGATTTATAAAGTGTTTTGATCAAGGCGCGCTTGGCCTGAACTCTGCACCCCATCAGCTACATTCATTTAGCGACAACTGAAGGGGGACGCATGACCCCAACAACCCGCAAGAAACTGGTAGTCGCCCATTCGGTGCGCCCCGATGCGCCGGTGCACGAAGTCGAAACCAATCGCGCCCTGGCCCGTTGGCTGGCGCAAATCCTCGGGCTCAAATTCGGCGGCAGTTACGACCCGCAGGTGCATAGCGGTCGAGACATTTATCTGTTGCCGACCCAGACACTGGTGGGCGCCGCTGCCGCCCTCCAGTTGGGCGTCAGGGGCCCAGAGGATTTGTGGGGCGGTTACGTCGAGCACGATTTCATCTGCACCAAGGCCATCAGCCATGGTTTGTTGAACAGGCATGCCCATGCACCGCAGGGCTGGGCGCCGATGTTTTCCGAGCGGGTGCGCACTGTGGTGCTCGACGGTCTCAGTGTTTTCTCCTTCGACGATGCACGGCCGGCGGCGGAGCATCTGCTCTACAGCGGTCCGATCCGCATAAAGCCGATTCATGCCTGCGCGGGGCGCGGTCAGGAAGTCATCAATAGCCTCGACCAGTTTGATGAAATTCTTGCCCGCCCTGAAGCGAAAGCGCTGTTCAGTGAAGGCGTGGTGCTGGAGCAGGACCTTGACCAGGTGATTACCCACAGCGTCGGACAGAGTTTCATCGGCGAAAAGGTGCTGAGTTACTGTGGTGATCAATACTTGACCAAAGACGCTCTCGGCGAAGAGGTCTATGGTGGTTCCAACCTGCTGGTGGTGCAGGGTAGCTACGACGATCTGCTGACGCTGGACTTGCCTGATGATGTGCGACTGGCGATCAGGCAGGCACAGGTGTTTGACGGCGCCGCAGACGAAGCCTATCCCGGTTTCTACGCTTCACGGCGCAATTACGACATCGCCCAGGGTGTCGCCAGCGACGGCCAGCAACGCAGTGGCGTGCTCGAGCAATCCTGGCGTATGGGCGGAGCCAGCAGCGCCGAAGTCGCAGCCTTGCAGAGCTTCGTCAACGATCCGGGGATGCGCGCGATTCGCGTGTCTTCGGTGGAAACCTACACCGATCAGCCGCTGCCGGCGGACGCTATCGAGGTGTACCGCGGGCCGGCAGAAAACAGTGATTTCCTCCTCAAGTACGTAACGGTCAAATCCTATGACGGCTAGAAGCGAAAGCATTCAAATCGACATCGACGACGAACAGATGAGCGGGACTTTTCTCAGCCCCAAATCGAAAGTCCCCGGCGTGTTATTCGTGCACGGTTGGGGAGGTAGCCAGGAGCGCGACCTGGAACGGGCGAAAGGCATCGCCGGGTTGGGTTGTGTGTGCCTGACCTTCGACCTGCGCGGGCACACTGGTGGTACGGGTATTCCGCTGACCCGCGTAACCCGTGAAGACAATCTGCGAGACCTGCTGGCGGCTTACGACCGTTTGCTCGCGCACCCGGCGCTTGATACCTCGGCGATTGCCGTGGTCGGCACCAGTTACGGCGGTTACCTTGCCTCGATCCTGACCTCTCTGCGGCCGGTGCGCTGGCTGGCCCTGCGGGTGCCGGCGCTGTACCGCGATGACCAATGGCACACGCCCAAGCGCGATCTGGACAAGCTCGATCTGCGCGATTACCGCAGCACGCTGGTGCGCGCCGATGGCAATCGGGCGCTGCATGCCTGCTCCGGATTTACCGGGGATGTGCTGTTGGTGGAGTCGGAAACCGATGAGTACGTACCCCACGCGACCATCATGAGTTACCGCGCGGCGTGCCAGCAGACCCACTCATTGACCCACCGCATCATCGACGGTGCCGATCACGCGCTGAGCGATCCCGTTTCACAGCAGGCCTACACCTCGATCCTGGTGGACTGGATCACGGAAATGGTGGTGGGTGAGCGGTTGAGCATTATTCAGTCCAAATGATTTTGTGGTGTTCATGCGGCCGCCATCGCGAGCAAGCTCGCTCCCACAGGGTCCCTGGTGTTCATAAATAATGTGTTCACCACAGATCCACTGTGGGAGCGAGCTTGCTCGCGATGGCGTCCGAAAGAACACCACCAATTACTTGGGCTTTTTCGAGATCCGCAACGACTTGGCCTTGGCCTCCACCAGCAGATACATCACCAGCGTGATCAACAACGGCAACAGGAAGTAAATCGCCCGATAAGCCAGTAACCCCGCCACCAGGCTGCCCCGCGATGCCTCGTGTTGCAGCAGTGCCACGAACACCGCTTCCAGTACACCGAGCCCGGCCGGAATGTGCGTGATGACCCCGGCGATGGCGCTGATCAGCAACACGCCAAGCACCAGCGGATAGTCCAGTTTGCTCGGTAGCAGAGTGAAAATTACCGCAGCCATCAACGACCAGTTCAACGCCCCGAGAGCCAGTTGCAGGATCGCCATGCGCAGCGACGGCAGGTTGATTTCCACCCCGCGGATCGCCCATTCCCGACGCCTGGAAAACTGGCACGCCGCCAGATACCCCGCACTCACCAACAACAGCAACACGCCCACCGCTTGTAGCGCGCCGCTGCTCAGTTTCCAGCCTGGCGGCATGCGCACCAGCCCGCTGCTAAATACCACGCCGGCAATCACCATGTAGCCGAACCAGTTGGTCGCGAGGCTCAGGCCGAGGATTTTCGCGATGTTGGCTTTGCTCACCCCGAGCCGCGAATACAGGCGATAGCGCATGGCAATGCCGCCGACCCAGGCGCTCAGGTTGAGGTTGAAGGCGTAGCTGATGATGCCCACCGGCAGGATCTGTTTCCACGTCAGGTCCTGGCGGATGTAGGTGCGGCCAATCAGGTCGAAACAGGCGTAGACCAGAAAACTCACCAGGGTCAGCCCGGCCGCGATGATCAAGGTGCGTACCTTGAAATCGGCCAGGGTGTCGAACACTTCGTTCCATTCGATGCGCTGGGCGAACATCGTCAACAGGACGATCAGCGCCAGGAAAAACAGCATCGTCAGCGGTCTTTTCCAACGGCTCCAGCGCGATTTCGCCGGGTGCTCGGCGTGGGACGCCGCATGTGCTTCAGTGCGACTCATGTTGATCGCTCCCGGTCGGTGGGGTGAACGCTTTCAGGCGTGGTTTATGTGCTGGCAGCCAACCGGCCCATGCCGGGAAATGGCGCAGGAAGTGGAACACCAGAAAACCCACGGTCATGTGCCAGACTCGCCCGCGCGGCGCCTTGTCCACCGACATCGCCTTGCAATGGTTGTCGCTGAGTTCTTCGAGCCGTTCGAACAGGTCACGGTTGAACGCACGGTCACGGATCAACACGTTGGCCTCGAGGTTCATCGACAGGCTCAACGGGTCCAGGTTGCTGGAGCCGACGGTGCTCCAGTCCTCGTCTACCAACGCGACTTTGCCGTGCAGTGGCCGGTCGCAGTACTCGTAGATTTTCACCCCGGACTTGAGCAGGTAATCGTAAGTCATGCGCGCCGCCAGTTTGGCCACCATCATGTCCGGCTGCCCCTGCAGAATCAGACGCACTTCAACGCCGCGGCGCGCGGCGTTGCGGATCTCGCGCAGTAACCTGTAGCCTGGAAAAAAGTAGGCGTTGGCGATGACCACGCGCCGCTGCGCCGTGCGCAGCGCCAGGCGGTACACCTCTTCGATGTCGGTCGCGTGCTCGGCGTTATCGCGGTACACCAGTCGCACCTGGCCATCGTGATCAGTCACAGCCAGTTCCGAGCGCCGCTGCCGGCGCCGTTGCCACCAGTATTTGGCGCGCGCCGGGCGTCCGCATTGCAGCAGGGCGAAGTGATGAATGTCGGCCACCGCCGGGCCCTGTACTTCAACCGAGTAATCCTGCTTGGCCTCGGGGCCGAAGTCGGCCAGATGATCGGCGGAGAAGTTGATTCCGCCAATGAACGCAATCGTCCCGTCCACCACCACGATCTTGCGGTGCAGGCGTCGGAACCAGTTGGTGCGGATGCCCAGGCGCTTCGGCGCCGGGTCGAACATCTGTAAGTGCACGCCGGCACCGCTGAGGGCGCTGAGGTAGGCGGCGCTCAGTTCGCCGCAGCCAAACCCGTCGAAACTGGCGGTGACGCGAACGCCACGTTGAGCCGCGTCGATGAGCACGGTTTTCAACTCTTCGCCGACCTTGTCCTCGAACACAATGAAAGTTTCCAGGAGGATTTCAGTTTTGGCCTGGCGCATTGCCTCGAATACCCGGGGGAAATAGGCTTCGCCGTTTTCCAGCATTTCGACCCGATTATTTCCGTGCCAGCCGTACTCGACGTCGACCGCCGTCGGCGCGCTCATGGGGGGCGCGGCCATCGTTTTCACCGTGGTTTTTTCCATCGACGGGATGCTCATAGCTCGATCTCCACCGACAACGGTGCGTGATCCGAAAGGTGGGACCAGGGGCGGGTCGCCAGCACCTGCGGATGGCTGGCCTTGAGGTTGCGTACGTAGATGCGGTCCAGTCGCAGCGCCGGTAAGCGCGCGGGGAAACTGCGCGCCGGCTTGCCGTGGTGCTCGGCGAACACTTCGCGCAAACCGCAGGGCTTGAGCAGGGCATCGGCGCGTTGGCGCCAGTCATTGAAATCGCCGGCCACGATCACGGGCGCATCGCCGGGCAATGACTCAAGGTGGCGGCGCAGTAACTTGAGCTGTTCATTACGGTGGGGTTCGCGCAAGCCGAGATGGACGCAAATGGCATGTACCTCCGGGCCTTCACCCGGCAGGCGCAGCACGCAATGCAAGATGCCGCGGTTCTCGTGGCCGCTGATGGACACGTCGAGGTTGTCGTGCCGAACGATCTGGAATTTCGACAGCAAAGCATTGCCGTGATCGCCTGCCGGATAGACCGCGTTGCGGCCGTAGGCAAACTGCGGCCAGAGAGAGTCCGCGAGAAATTCATACTGGGGCATCGCCGGCCAATTGTCGTAACGCTTGTGGTGATGTTCGTGGGTGCCGTGTACCTCCTGCAGAAACACCACGTCGGCGGACACACTACGTACCGCTTCGCGCAGTTCAGGCAGGATGAAACGCCGGTTCAACGCAGTGAAACCCTTGTGGGTGTTGACCGTCAGTATAGTGAAACGGTGCACCGTGGTATCGATGGTCGCCTGTTCGTCGGTGGCGCCAACCGGTTCGGAAATGCTCATGCCAGCACTCCTTCGGCAGCCAGCTCACCGGGGGCGGTGAGCAGGTCTTTGTCGAGGTCGAAGCGTTCCAGCAAACGCCGCGCATCGAAGGGTGCGCGGACCTTGATGTCGTTATCGAAGTAGCAGAACACTTCTCGGGATTTGCGCGCCCTGGGTTTCAGGCGCGGCGCGATCAGATGGGGATCAGCCGGTTGCCGCCCATGATGCCAAGCCTCGATCCGGTCACCCCAACGCGTCAATGCCTGAGGGGTGTAGCCGCTGGCGTAGAGCTCTTCGGCACCGTGCAGGCGCAGGTATACGAAGTCGCTGGTGAGGTCTTCGCGATACGGCCATTTGCCGGCGGTGTCGGCGATGACCAAGGCTGTGTTGTAGCGTTTGAGCAGGCGGACAAATGCCGGATCGATGAAGCTTTCGTTGCGGATTTCCACGGCATGGCGCAAGGGCTTTTTCTTGCTCGCCTTGAGGCTGGCGTGGCCGTTCACGTGGGAATCGTGCTGGCGGGCGAGGGCGGCGGCTTGTTGGGTGTCGTGAGGCAATTGTTCGAGGAAGGTCTCGAACAGTTCGGCGTCGAATTTGAAGTTGGGCGGGAACTGCCAGAGGATCGGGCCGAGTTTTTCCTTGAGTTCCAGAACCCCGGAGGCGAAGAAATTCGCCAGGGGTTTGTGGATGTCACGTAGACGCTTGATATGGGTGATGAAGCGTGGCGCTTTGACACTGAACACGAACTGCGCCGGGGTTTCGACATACCACTGGGCGTAGCGTTCGGGCCGTTGCAGGGCGTAGAACGATCCATTGATCTCGATACTGTTAACCGCCCGTGAGGCGAATTGTAATTCGCGCTTCTGGGCCAGCCCCTTCGGGTAGAAATCACCCCGCCAGGGCGTGTAGCGCCAACCTGAAATGCCGATGTGAATCGCCGCCATGTCGCCTCCCGTCTGACTGCCCCCTGATCTTTTGATGACTGCCAGACGGTGACGAAAGTTTCGGTGGGGCTACGGACGGTAATGATGATCGCACCTGTAGGAGCTGCCGCAGGCTGCGATCTTTTGATTTTGTTTTATAAGATCAAAAGATCGCAGCCTGCGGCAGCTCCTACACGACGATCCGGGTTGAGCCCTCGGTATACACCGGCCCACCGCGATCCAGACGTCCGCTCCAGGCAGTCAACGCCAACGCCACCAACACCACCAACCCACCGATCCACGCGGTATGGATCAACCCCATGTGCGCAACGATCAAGCCACCACCCCAGGCGCCCCCGGCGATACCGAGGTTGAATGCCGCGATGTTGAGGCCGGAAGCCACATCCACCGCATTCGGCGTGTGATGTTCAGCCTGACGCACCACATACACCTGCAACCCTGGCACATTGCCGAACGCCACGGCGCCCCAGACGAGTACGGTAGCCAGTGCCAGCCATGAGTTGCCGGCGGTGAAGGTCAGCACGAACAGCACGGCGGCGAGCAGGGCGAAGATGATTTTCAGGGCGCTGATCGGGCCACGCTTGTCCGCCAGTTTGCCGCCCCAGATGTTGCCGACGGCCACCGAGATGCCGTAGACCAGCAGCACCAGGCTGACGGTGCTGGCGCTGAAGCCTGCGATATCTTGAAGGATCGGCGCCAGGAACGTGAAAGCGATGAACGAACCGCCGTAACCGACTGCCGTCATGGCGTACACCAGCAGCAAACGAGGTTGCTTGAGCACTTGCAACTGTTGCAACAGTGAAGCGGGTTTGCTGTGGGCGATGTTTTTCGGCACGTAGAGCAGGCTGCCGATAAAGGCGATCACACCCAACGCCGATACGGCGAGGAAGGTTTCACGCCAGCCGAAATGCTGGCCGATGAAGGTCCCCAGCGGCACGCCAGTCACGAGGGCCACGGTCAGGCCGGTGAACATGATCGCGATCGCGCTGGCGGCTTTTTCCTTGGGCACTAGACTGGTGGCGATGGTCGAGCCAATCGAGAAAAACACCCCATGCGCCAGGCCGGTGACGATCCGCGCCAGGATCAGCGACTCGTAGCTTGGCGCTTGCCAAGCCAGAAGGTTGCCCAGGGTGAACAGCACCATCAATGACAACAGCAGCAACTTACGCGGGACTTTGCAGGTCAGGGCGGTCAGTACCGGGGCGCCGACGGCGACACCCAGCGCATACAGGCTGACCAGCAGCCCGGCCGACGGCAGGCTGACACCGAGGTCGGCGCCAATGGTAGGTAACAGGCCAACGATGACGAACTCGGTCGTCCCGATGGCAAAGGCGCTGAGGGTCAGCGCGAGCAAGGCAATGGGCATGACTGCAACTCCGGTGGGTTGATTTGATGGAGCGCAGTGTCAGGGGTTGGGTTGTGCGGAAAAATACAGGGATGAGCATTTGATATTTGTCTTGAGCGCAAAGATTGCCGGGCATTTGCCGGCCAGCACCGAACTAGTCCGGCATTTCTCGATCAGTTCCTTACAGTCCTATCCAACGGAGCGGATGCCTTGATCAGGCTCAAGACGGCGTTATTACTGGGGGCGCTGCTGTTCCTCGGCAGCGAGGAACTGGAGGCCGCGGCGATACCGGGGGTGCCGGCAGCGGCCACCGCCGCCACACCGCCGGCACACCCTGAACCCTTGGTACAGGGCGGGTTGCTGGGCGCCATCAGTTCGAGCATCGATGACATCCAGGGCAAGCTCAATCTCAACAAGGACCTGCTAGACGCCTGGCGTCTTCGCGCTGACCGTGCGGCCGATGAGGTGGATCAACTGGTCAATCGTCCATCGGCCCGTTCGAGCTGGAGCGTGGCGGGGGATTTCCTGCTGCTGACGGCGGTGTGGGCGGGTGTCTTCGGCCTGCTCTGGATGTTCGGCAAGTTTTTGACCGAACGCCTGTGCCGCCATCGCTTGCTGCTCAGTCGAGAGCGTGGGCAGGCGTTGCTTGGCTATGTATTGCCCTACAGCATCCCTGCGGTGATCAGCCTGCCGCTGACGATTTATGCCAGCCAGTTTTTGCCCGTGTCGGCCGGTCGGGCGCTGGCGTTGTCTTTTGCCTATGCCACCAGCAGTGGCGTGTTCGCGGCATCGTTAGTGATGTCCCTGGTGGTGCTGTTCAATGTCGGGCACAAACGCCGGGCGGTGCAGATCATTCGCCATGACAGCCCACGACCGCTGTTCGCGATAGGCTTCCTCGTCGCCCTGAGCGACGCCTTGACCAGCCCGCAGATTGCGCATCAATTGGGTAACAATCTCACCAGCAGCATCGCCGTGTTTACCGGGCTGGCGGCTTCGATTTCCTTTGGTTTGCTGGTGATTCGCATGCGCCGTCCGGTCGCCCATGTGATCCGCATCCTGCCGCTGGCCCAGCGGCGGGCGCAGCCAGCCTTGCGCGAAACCTTGCGGATTTTTTCCGGGCTCTGGTACTGGCCGATTCTGTTGATGGTGCTGGTGTCTATCATCAACCTGATCGGCATTGGCGATGACAACCAGCAAGTGCTGCGCAGCGCGCTGTTCACCACGGTGCTGCTGATTGCGACGGTGTTTCTCAGCACCACGCTGCACCACTTGTTCAAGTCCCGCAACGAGTCCGACGTGCGCCGCAGTGGCGCCTACAAAGAACGCTTCCTGAGCCTCTCCCACGCGTTGTTGCGTATCGCCATGGCCATCGTGTTCATCGATATCCTCGGACGAATCTGGGGTGTGTCGCTGTTCGATTTTGCGGTGAGCAATGCCGTGGGGCGGGCGATCAGTGACTCTTTGAGCCATATAGGTTTGATCTTCCTGGTGACGTGGATGGTCTGGGTGGTGCTCGACACGGCGATCCAGGAAGCCCTGAAACCACCGGCCAGCAAACGCGGGGCACGCCAGCCGAGTACGCGGGTCAAGACCATCCTGCCGTTGCTGCGCAATGCGATCAAAATCATCCTGGTGGTGATCTGCGCCATCACCACCATGGCCAATCTTGGAATCAATGTTGCGCCGTTCCTGGCCGGTGCCGGGGTCATTGGCCTGGCCATCGGTTTCGGTTCCCAGCAACTGGTGCAGGACGTGATCACCGGGTTGTTCATCATCATCGAAGACACCCTGTCCATTGGCGACTGGGTGGTGCTAGATTCCGGACATGCCGGCACGGTCGAAGGCCTGACTATTCGCACCTTGCGCCTGCGCGACGGCAAAGGGTTCGTGCACTCGGTGCCGTTTGGCCAGATCAAGGCCGTGACCAACCAATCGCGGCAATTTGCCTATGCGTTCTTCTCCGTGCAGTTCACCTATGACACCGACGTCGACAAGGCCATCGAACTGATTCGCGAGGCTGGGCATTCGATCAGCGACGACCCGTTCCTCAGGTACAACCTGCAAGGGCCGCTGGATGTGTTCGGCGTTGACAAGATGGACCTTAATGGCGTGGTGTTGACGGCACAATTTCGCACCGTGTCGGGCGGGCAGTATGCGGTGAGCCGGGCATTCAACCAGCGTTTGAAAAAGCTTGTGGATAACAGCCCCTGGGTACATTTCGCGCAGACTTATCCACAGCAGGTCTTGATGCAGAGACAGGTGGCGGAGCCTGTACATGATGGGGCGGTTGAGCCGGAGCATTCGGCGGTGTTATTGCCGGATCGGCCTCGTCCCCAGTAAGTTGACGTCTGGGCTTGCCTCTTCGCGAGCAGGCTCGCTCCCACGATGGATCTATGTGAACCGGGCCAATGTGGGAGCGAGCCTGCTCGCGAAGAGGCCGGGCCAGCTAACATCAGTGTCGGATCAGCTTGCTCTGCACTTCAGCCATGGCCTGCTGATCCAGCTCCAGCCAGAAACACTGCTTACCCGCGATCTCCGCGGCAGCCGGCAGCCCATCGCGATACACCAGTCGATTACTCGCCAGCGCCGGCACTTTCGCACCGGGCAGCAGGGTGCCGGCGAGGTTCAGCGGATCGACCCCGCAGACCGCGATCAAGCTGCCATCATGGGGCCGGCGCCGGACTTCGCGCAGCAATGGAATCGCCTCCGGCAGCGCGAACTGTTCGCCCGCCAACCCACTGACAAAGCGCCCGCCACGAATCTCGCCCCGCGCTTCCAGCCGATGGAAGGTGCGCAACAATTCCCGCCAGCTCGGCAGCCAATCGGCCTCACGCTCCAGCAATCGCCAGAACACCACACCGTAGCGGCGCAACAAGGTCATGGCGATGTGTTCCAGGGTGTCAGTGGGTGTTGACGTCGGTCGCGGGTTATCCACAACCGGCGCGGCAACCCCGCGTCGTAACAGTGCCCAGCGCCCGGCATCGTCCATGCCGCCGACAAAGGCCCCGCGCCCGCGTCGGCTACTACGCTGCTGGCGCTTGCTGGCCGGCGTGATCAGCGCCCGCAGGCCGGCGAAGCTGTCGGCGTTCACCAGCCCGGCACCCACCAGCTCCTGCAAGGCGATTTCCAGTTCCGTGCGCAGCAGATGAGCTTCGTGAATCAGCTCATCAAAAAACAGCGCGCCGTGCTGGCTGAGGGCGGCGTGAACCTTCTGTGTTTTGGGCGACAATACGCTGACCGGCGTCTGCTCGGCCAAGTCGCTCCAGAGACCGACCCGATTGCGCGGCAACAACACGATCGGCGTGCTGCGCAGCGCGGTGCCGGTGCTGCGGTTGCGCGCAGTGAGCCGGGTCCAGACCAGTTTGCCGCTGCGACACGCCTCATCCAGCCATGTCGGCGAATAATCCTTGAGTCGGGCCGGCAAGATGTCGCTGTCCCAGGCCGAAGCAGCGGCAGGGTAGCCTTCGAACTGGCCGATGATCGCCGGCAACACCGCGCTGCCCTGGCCTCGGGTGCTGCTGGACAGATGCTGCCAGTCGAACAGAAACCGCATGAAATCCTGCAATGCCACCGGCTCGATTTCCCGGCGCAGGCGCTTCACCGTATAGCGGTGAATCCGTGCCAGCAGATGCCGTTCGCACCATTCATCTTCAGTGCTGCCCGGAGTAAATCGGCCGCGCAGCACGTAGCCTTCGCGTTCGAGTTGCGCCAGCGCCTGGATGAGTTGAGTCGCCGGCAGTTGGAGCGGTTCGGCAATCGCCTTCAGCGGCAATGGACCAAAAGCGCTGAGCCGTGCGCGAATCACTTCAAGCACGGCGTCGTCCGCTTCCCAGTTTTCATCGAACCCCGGCAACGCCTCCAGCGCCGGCAACAAAACAGCCTGTGGATAAATTGCCCGCAGGCAGGTCAGTCGTTCCCGCGCCAGCCAAAGTGAATGGTTAATGCGGCAGGCACGGCCGCTGTCGGCCAGGGTATTCAACCAATCGAGCCAAGGGGGGTTGGCGCTGGCCTCAACCTCGGTGATGCACGCCAGGCTCATCAACGCCTCGTGCATTTCATCGACACCGCTGGGTGTCGGCCAAGCTTCATCGCGCACGGCGGCAATCGCCTCGGCGTCCAACGCACCGAGGTCATCGGTGGATTGTGGGTCGCTCCAGCGCCGATTGATAACGGCTTGTGTGCGGCGCTCTTCCAGCGGCGCATCGTCAAGAAAGGTGTAAGGCCGGGCGCTGAGTATTTCCGCCGCGAGCGGCGAGGGCGCCGGCAGGTCACGGCTGATCAGGCGGATCTCACCGCGTTCCATGCGCCGCAACAACGCCAGCCAGCCTTCGCTATCCATGGCTTCGTGCAGGCAATCATCGAGGGTTTGCTCCACCAGCGGATGGTCGGGAACTTCCCGTTCGCCAACCAGGTTTTCCACGCAGGCAATCTGATCGGGAAACACACTGGCGATCAGGTCTTCACTTTTCATGCGCTGGATCTGCGGCGCGACCTTGCGCCCGCCGGTATAGCGCGGCAACGCCAGCGCCACTCCGGCATTCCAGCGCCAGCGCACACCGAACAGCGGCGCCTCGAGCACGGCCTGGATCAGCGTGTGTTGCGCACTGTTGCTGTGTAGATAGCGCCAGACGTCGTCCAGCTCAAAACTGTGGCTGGTGGACAGCGACAAGACGATAGCGTCCTCGCTGGCGGCGGCCTGCAATTCGAAATTGAAGGTGCGGCAAAAGCGCTTGCGCAGGGCCATGCCCCAGGCGCGGTTGATGCGGCTGCCGAACGGGCTGTGGATGATCAGTTGCGTACCGCCCGATTCATCGAAAAACCGCTCCATCAGTAGCGTGTCTTGAGAGGGCAGGGCGCCGAGGGACTGGCGCGCACGGGCGAGGTATTCGACCAATTGTTCGGCGCTGGCCAGGTTCAGGCCGAGGTTGTCGGTCAGCCAATCGAGGCTTGGCTGCAAGTTGCCGGGCGTGGCGCCCAGTAGCTCATCGAGACGTGCTTGCAGGCGCGCGACGGCAAACGACAGTTCCGCACTGCGCCCCGGTGCTTCACCGAGCCAGAACGGAATGGTCGGAGGTTGGCCCTGAGCGTCTTCGACCCGGACCTTGCCGGTTTCGACCCGCAGGATCCGGTACGAGGTATTGCCCAACTGGAACACGTCGCCAGCGATGCTTTCCACGGCGAAATCTTCGTTGACGCTGCCGATATTCAGCGCTTGCGGCTCCAGCAACACGCTGTAGTCGGCGTTGTCCGGAATCGTCCCGCCGCTGGTCACGGCCGTCAGTTTGGCGCCCCGGCGACCGCGCAGGGTACGGTTCACGGCGTCGCGGTGCAGATAGGCGCTGCGGATACCCTGACGCCCGTTGTAGCCCTCGGCGAGCATGTGCAGCAGCGCCTGATAATGTTTTTCGTCGAGCGCGGCGTAAGGCGAGGCCTGCCGGAACAGCGCCAGCAACGCGTCCTCTGGCCATTCCTGGCAACTGATTTCGGCGATGATCTGTTGCGCCAGGACGTCCAGCGGCGCTTCGGGGATCTGCAGGGTGTCGAGTTCGCCCCGGCGCACGCAGTCGAGCAGCGCGACGCATTCAATCAGGTCGTCGCGGGTGGTGGCGAACAGGCGGCCTTTGGGTGTGCCGCCAACCTGGTGCCCGGAGCGTCCAACTCTTTGCAAAAAGCCGGCAATCGAGCGTGGCGAGGCGATCTGGCACACCAGGTCGACGTCGCCAATGTCGATGCCCAACTCCAGCGACGCCGTGGCGATCAACACTTGCAGCTCGCCACGCTTGAGCCGCTGTTCGGCGTCCAGGCGAAACTCCTTGGCCAGGCTACCGTGGTGCGCGGCCACGGCGTCCTTGCCCAGGCGTTCGCTCAGGTGGCGGCTCAGGCGTTCGGCCAGGCGCCGGGTGTTGACGAACACCAGTGTGGTGCGGTGTGCACGGGCGAGGGTGGCAAGACGGTCGTAGACCAGTTCCCAGACATCGTTGGCCATCACCGCCGACAGCGGCACGGGCGGTACTTCGATGTCCAGGTCACGCGGGCGGGCGTGGCCGATATCGACGATCTCGCAAGGGCGATCGCGGCCCACCAGAAAGCGCGATACCGCCTCGATGGGTTTTTGCGTGGCCGACAGGCCGATGCGCACCAACGGTTTGGCGCACAACGCCTGCAAGCGCTCAAGGCTAAGCGCCAGGTGGCTTCCGCGCTTGCTGGCGGCGATGGCATGGATTTCATCGACGATCACTGTGCCGGTGGTGCTGAGCATCCGCCGCCCGGAGTCGGAACCGAGCAGCACGTAAAGCGATTCCGGGGTGGTGACCAGAATGTGCGGCGCGGTCTTGCGCATCGCCGAACGGTCTTTTTGCGGTGTATCGCCGGTGCGCACGGCGGTGCTGATCCGCAGCTCGGGCAGACCCATCAACCGCAACTGTTCGGTGATGCCAGCCAACGGGTCTTGCAGGTTGATCTGGATGTCGTTGGACAGCGCCTTGAGCGGCGAGACGTAGACCACCAGGGTTTCGTCCGGCAGGCCTTCTGGGCTTTCCAGGCCACGGTGGATCAGGTCGTCGATCACGGCGAGGAAGGCGGTGAGGGTCTTGCCGGAACCTGTGGGCGCGGCAATCAGGGTCGAGCGGCGCTGGCGGATCAGCGGCCACGCCCGGGCTTGGGCGGCGGTGACCGTCGCGAAAGTATTGTTGAACCAGGCGCTGACGGCGGGGTGGAAGCCGGTCAGGGCACTGTCTGCGGGGATGGGCAGGTTCATGGGGCAATTTATGCGGGTGGGGGAGGGAAGTTGCAAGTACCGCTCAAGACCTTTGCTGGCCTTCAGGGCCCCTTCGCGAGCAGGCTCGCTCCCACATTGGGCCGGCGTACACAATTCCATTGTGGGAGCGAGCCTGCTCGCGAAGAGGCCATTAGCAGCACTACAAAACCCGGACATCTACACTTTACGGATGACGGTTGCGCACTAAACCCGCAAAATGCAACGATTCCGGCAACTATCGACGACATCGCCCGCGGGCGCTGTCGATACAGCCATCGTTCCAATCAGACTGGGCCTGCTGACTCTATGCGAATGCGCCTTATGTTACTGGGCGGCGGAAATGCCCTTGGGCAGGCGCTGATTCGCCTCGGTGCGGAGGAAGACATCGGTTTCCTCGCCCCCCGCCCACCTCAAGACGGCTGGGATGCCGCGAGCCTGACGCAACTGCTCGACGACACCCGCCCGGACGCGTTGATCAATCTCGCCTACTACTTTGACTGGTTCCAGGCGGAGACGGTCAGCGAACAGCGCCTGGCCGGGCAGGAGCGGGCAATCGAGCGCCTGGCCGAACTGTGCCAGCATCACAACATCGTGCTGTTGCAGCCCTCGAGTTATCGCGTGTTCGACGGCTCCCGGGCGACGGCCTATAGCGAAAAAGACGAGCCAATGCCGCTGGGCCTGCGTGGCCAGGCCTTGTGGCGAATCGAGAAAAGCGTGCGCGCCACCTGCCCGCAACACGTGCTGTTGCGTTTCGGCTGGCTGCTCGATGACAGTCCCGACGGCTCCCTCGGGCGCTTCCTCGGCCGCGCCGAGCAACCCCAGGAGCTGCTGCTGGCCGACGACCGCCGGGGCAATCCGACACCGGTGGACGACGCGGCCCGCGTGATCATTTCGGTGCTCAAGCAACTCGATTGTTCTGCGCCTCTGTGGGGCACCTACCACTACGCCGGGCATGAGGCGACCACGCCGCTGGCCTTGGGGCAGGCGATTCTCACCGAAGCACGCGCCCTGCACCCGCTGGCCATCGAAGCGCCGACCGCCCAGGCTCATGCCGCGCGACCGGACGCCGCGGAAGAACCGCAGCACGCGGTTCTGGCCTGCAAGAAAATTCTGCACACCTTCGGAATCAAGCCACGCGCCTGGCGTGCGGCCCTTCCGAGTCTTCTGGACAGGTTCTATCGTCATGGCTGATCGCCCCGTTTTGATTACCGGGGGTGCCGGTTTCATCGGCTCCCATCTCACCGATGCCTTGCTCGCCAAGGGCTGTTCGGTACGGATTCTCGATGATCTGTCCTCCGGTAAACGCAGCAACCTGCCGCTGGACAATCCCAGGATCGAGCTGATCGTCGGCGACGTGGCCGATGCCGCCTTGGTAACCCGTGCGATGGCCGGTTGCAGCGCCGTGGTGCACCTGGCAGCAGTGGCGTCGGTACAGGCGTCGGTGGACGACCCGGTCAAGACCCACCAGAGCAACTTCATCGGCTCGCTGAATGTCTGCGAAGCCATGCGCCAGTCGGGCGTCAAGCGTGTGCTGTTCGCTTCCAGTGCCGCGGTGTACGGCAACAATGGCGAAGGCGAGTCGATCGATGAAGACACGCCCAAGGCACCGTTGACGCCCTACGCGTCGGACAAGCTGGCGAGCGAGCAATACTTCGATTTCTACCGGCGCGAGCACGGGCTGGAACCGGTGATTTTTCGCTTCTTCAACATCTTCGGCCCACGCCAGGATCCGTCCTCGCCGTACTCCGGGGTGATCAGCATTTTCAGTGAGCGCGCGCAGAAAGGCCTGCCGATCACCGTGTTTGGCGACGGTGAGCAGACGCGGGATTTTCTCTATGTCGAGGATCTGGTCGATTTGCTGGTGCAGGCCATCGAGAAACCACAGGTGGAAGACGGCGCGGTGAACGTCGGCTGGAACCAGGCGACCAGTCTCAAGCAAATGCTTGCAGCCCTTGAGGTAGTGGTTGGCAAGCTGCCACCGGTGAGCTACGGCCCGGCACGCTCAGGTGACATTCGTCATTCACGGGCCAACAACCAGCGTTTGCTGGAGCGCTTCAGAGCGCCCGAGCCGACGCCGTTGAGTGTCGGGCTGGCGCGGTTGCTGGGACAATAGAAAAAGGCGCCTGTTGAGGCGCCTTTTTTTGTTGCTGATCGTTCCCGTCCATGGGAACGATCAATCCACCACCACGTGAATGCTTAGAACTTGTAACCCAGACCAACCATGTAGATGAACGGATCGACATCCACGTTCACCCGTGCCCGGGTGCCCGGCGCCACGGCGTCGTTTTCCACGGTCGCGCGGGTATCGATGTCGATGTAACGCACCTGGGCGTTGATCATCACGTTGTCGGTCAGCATGTAGTCGGCACCGACCTGCCAGGCCATGCCCCAGGAATTCTTCGCCTTGAAGTTGCTGAAACCGTTGGCGCTGGCTTCGCTGCCGACGTGTTCATCGTAGATCCAGGTGTAGTTGATGCCGGCGCCCACGTAGGGTTGGAACGCAGACTTCGCCTCCAGCGGGTAATACACCACGCTCAGGGTCGGCGGCAGGTGTTTCAACGAACCGAGCTTGCCGTTCGCCGCGCTCAACGCGGTGCCCTTGAGTTTCACTTCGTGCTCGAACGGCGTGGCCGCAAGCAGTTCGATCCCCCAGTTATTGGTGAGCATGTAGGCGACGTTAAGGCCCAATTGCGTGTCGCTGCTCATGGTCGCCTTGCCACCCAGGTCGGCGCCGCTCAGCGGGCCTTGATCGACCTTGACCGTGGAACTGTCGGCCTTCGGGTTGACGGTGATTGCACCGGCACGAAGGATGATGTCGCCGGCTTCGTGGGCGTGGGCGAACGGGGCTACGAGCGCCAGCGCTACCAGCGAGGCACCGAGCAAGGACTTGTTCATGGGGGCTCCAGAGGACGTTAAAAATGTTCGATGTCCAATGGTAAGGCGGCTAACGATTTGGTCTTTTGATGCAGCTCAATGAAATCGTGATGGGCGGGATTTAGTTGGCGGTTTAGAGGGCCTCATCGCGAGCAAGCTCGCTCCCACATTGGTTTGCGCATCAATACAAATCTCCTGTGGGAGCGAGCTTGCTCGCGATGTCTATCGATCAAACAACACATGACTACCGGATTCACTCCGGCAATTCATACAGGTAGATCTTGTCCGCCTCCATCTGATAACCGGCATCCGCCAATTCGCTGGTGGATGGCCTGACCTGCATCGCACCCTCGATCCAGTACGGCTGATACAGTTCGTCGAGCTTCACGCCGACTTCGCTTTTGACGTGCACGATCTGGTTCGACGGCGGTGGCGGTACGTGGATGCAGGCGCCGAAATACGGCACCAGCAGAAAGTCCGTGGTACGACCTTCTTCACTCACTTCCAACGGGACGATGTAGCCCGGCAAACGAATATTCTGCCCGTCGAGGGCCTTGACCACAGGGGCGTTGGGCATGTCCTGCTTGGCTGCCGGCGCCGATTCGGCGGACAGTGCATCGCTCATCTTCGACAGGTCGTGCAGCGGCGTCATGTTCGGCACTTCCGGCGCCGCATCCGGCGGGATCATTTCCGACCAGGTCAGCTCTTTCGGCGCGGCCGCCCACAACGGCAGGGCGACCAGCATCAACAGCGCAAAGACAGCGCGGGGCATTTCAACGTCCTCATAAACGGATCGACAGGCCATCGGCCAGGGATTGGCGATAGGCGCGCCAGGCGGGCACGCTGCCCATCAGCAACGCAGCGATCAGGATGCCACCGAGCAGCGTCCATTCATATTCACTAGGCCACGCCAGCGGCAGAAACAGGCCGTAATTGGCTTGCACGTAACCCTGGGCCGCCGCGATGCAGACGTAAAGCAGCGCCACGCCGGCAACCACGCCGGCCAGCGCCAGGGCAAACGCCTCCAGCACCAGCAGCGTTGCGACATGCCACGGCCGCGCGCCCACCGAACGCAGGATCGCCATCTCCCGCCGGCGTTCGTTGAGACTGGTGAGAATCGCTGTGAGCATGCCGATCAACCCGGTCAGCACCACGAACAGCGACACCACGAACAAGGCTTTTTCCGCCGTGCCCATCAAACTCCACAACTCTTGCAGCGCAACGCCCGGCAGGATCGCCAGCATCGGTTCGCCGCGGAATTCGTTGATTTCGCGCTGCAAGGCAAAGGTTGAAATCTTGCTGTTGAGACCGAGCATGAATGCGGTGATCGCCTGGGGCGTCAGGTCCATGTTGCGCGCCTGATCGGCGCTGATCCGCCCGTTGCCCCGGGCCGGCACGCCGTTGTGCCAATCAATGTGAATGGCTTCCATGCCGCCGAGGCTGATGTGCAGCGTGCGGTCCACCGGGGTGCCGGTACGCTTGAGAATGCCGACCACGGTGAATGGCTTGTCGTCATGCTTGACCAGGCTGATCACGGCCACGCCGTGGGCCAGCACCAGCTTGTCGCCGAGTTTGTAGTGCAGCGCATCCGCAACTTCGGCACCGAGCACCACTTCGAACGGGTCGGTGGCGAAGGCACGACCTTCGGCCAGTTCCAGGTGTTGCTGGCGGCCATACTGGTAGTGTTCGAAGTAGGCCTCGGTGGTGCCCATCACCCTATATCCGCGATGGGAATCGCCGAGCGACATCGGAATGGCCCACTTCACTTTCGGGTTGTTGGCGAAGTGCTCGAAGCTGTCCCAGCGGATGTTGTTGGTGGCGTTGCCGATGCGGAATACCGAGTACAGCAGCAGGTTGACCGAGCCGGAACGCGCGCCGACGATCAGGTCGGTGCCGCTGATGGTGCTGGCGAAACTGGCCTTGGCCTCAGTGCGCACTCGTTCCACGGCCAGCAGCAGGCACACCGACAGGGCAATGGCGAACGCGGTGAGGATCGCGGTGAAACGACGGTTAGCCAGGCTGGCCATGGCTAGACGAAACAGATACATCTCAGACCTCTGCAGACGTGGCGGCGCGATTGAGTTCGGCCAGCGACAGGTGGCGATCGAACAGCGGCGCCAGGCTCTGATCATGGCTGACGAACAACAGGCTCGACCCGGCTTCGCGGCATTCGGCGAACAACAGGCGAATGAAGTTCTCCCGGGCGTCGTAGTCGAGGGCCGAGGTCGGCTCATCGGCGATCACCAGTTCCGGTTGACCGATCAGCGCGCGCGCGGCGGCCACTCGTTGTTGTTGGCCGATGGACAGGGAGTCGGCACGGCGAGCGAGGATGTTGTCATCCTTCAAGCCCAGATGGGCGAGCAGGGTAGCGGCTGCCTGATCGATGCTGCCGTGGCGCTGTTTCGCCCGCTCGGCGCGCAATTTCGAGAAGTGGCAGGGCAGTTCGACGTTCTCGCGCACTGACAGAAACGGCAGCAAGTTGAACTGCTGGAAGATGTAGCCGGTGTGATCGACGCGAAAGTGATCGCGGGCACCGGCCGAGAGTTCGGTGAGCTCCTGGCCGAGCAGGCGAATGCTGCCGCGATCGGGTTTTTGCACACCGCCGAGCAGACCGAGCAGGGTGGTCTTGCCGCTGCCGCTTGGGCCCTTGAGGAACAGGGTTTCCCCCGGCTCCAGGCGAAACGCCGGGATATCCAGCAAAGGCGGATGCCCGGGCCAGCTGAAGCCCAGGTCGGACAGTTCGATGAGTGCTTGGGTCATAGCGCCGATTTCATGAATGGTGATGACCTGTAGGAGCCGGCTTGCTGGCGATGAACGATGACGTGGTTCAACTCACGAACCGCGGCGTATCTATCGCCAGCAAGCCGGCTCCTACAGGAATAGAGGTAGCTTCAGAATTTGAGGGAGGCAGCCTTGGCCGTCACTTCAACCCCTTGCTGCCCGCTCGGGCCGATCAGTTGTACCTGAATTTTCTGGGTCGCCGGGAAGCTGTTGAAAATATTCGCCAGATCCAGGGTCTTCAGCGCGCCCGGCGTGGCGCAGGTGAATTGGTAACGGGCGTGGATTTCGCTGTGGTCATGGGCGTGCTCGTGAGCGTCTTCATCTTGATCATCGTCGGCATCTGGCTTGTCGCCGAACAACGGGCTTTCCAGCTCCTGGTTTTCCAACACACAGCCAGCGGCAATCGGCAGACTGAACAGCGCCAGCGGTTGCTCAAGTCGAGCTCGGGCCGCAGCCACCTTGGTTTTGTCGGCATTGGTGGTGGCGGCATGCTCGAACCCCACCAGGTTCATCGCCGGGCTGTCCAGCTCAAGCTCCAGAGTCTGGCCGTCCAGCGCCGCGTTCAGGCGCCCGACGCCGTGCTCGTGGGCGCCAAGGCTGCCGTGCTCATGTTCGTGATTATGTTCGTCAGCGGCCTGGGCGACAGCCAGCGGCAACAAGGCAAACGGCAGAGCGAGAAGCAGGTGACGCATGGCGAGTCTCCGAAAGACAAGATGAAGAAAATGTTATGTAATCTTATAACATTGTGCGCAGAGTGTGACTGCCTGCTTGGCGTTGCACAAGCCCTCATGGGAGCATGGCTGTGAAGAAATGTTCGGGAGCTGACTCATGTTGCGAATTCGCGGAAGCATCGGCGACTGGCCGGTGGATTTGACGCTGGAGATGGATGACGCCGATTGGGCGCGGCTGGGTGCGCAGTTGCAGGTGGAAAAAACCGAGGTCAGTGTGCCAGCGGCGAAACCGCTGAATCAGGACGATGCGCTGTGGCAGGTTGCCAGGGATTTGCTGCGTAAGGCCGGGCAATTGAGCGGGCCGGACTTACTCGATCAACTGGAAGGGCTGACCGGCAGTGCTGCGGCGGGTAAGCGCCTGCTGGTGCGCTTGCGGCATAGTCCGGACGTGAAGGTCGAGAGCGGCGCAGATACGCCGCTCTATCGCTGGCTGTAGGAGCGAGCATGCTCGCTCCTACAGAGGCTTGTTAATACAACGCAGCAAACAACTTGCGGCGGTAAGTGGTGACCAGCGGATGGTCGTTACCCAGCAATTCGAACACCTGCAGCAAGGTCTTGTGCGGCAAACCTTCTCTGTAGCTGCGGTTGCGGATGAACAGCTTGAGCAGTCCATCCAGCGCCGCGTCGTACTGCTGGCGGGCCAGTTGTTGAACGGCCAGTTGGTAGACCGCTTCATCGTCCTGCGGGTTTTTCGCCAGGCGCGCTTTCAGGTCGGCGGCATCCGGCAAATCCTTGGCTTGGCCGAGGAACTTGATCTGCGCCTTGGCGCCGGCCAGGGCGGCCTTGTGTTCATCGCTCTTGACCGCGTCGAGCACGGCTTGTGCTTCGCCCAGCTCACCACGCTCGGTGAGGCAGCGGGCGTAAAGAATCAGCGCCTTGGCGTTGGTGTTGTCTTCGCCCAGCAGCACTTTGAGCAGGGCTTCGGCATCGGCGAAGCGGCTGTCGTCGAACAAGGCCTGGGCTTGTTCGAATGGATCGGCAGCGGCCGGTGGTGGCATTTGTACGTGGGGCTCGAGCAGCGCCCGCACGGCCGACTCCGGCTGCGCTCCGGCAAAACCATCTACCGGCTGGCCATCCTTGAACAGCACCACGGTCGGCAGGCTGCGAATACCGAAGCGGGCGACGATGTCCTGTTCGAGGTCGCAGTTGACCTTGGCCAGCAGCAGCTCGCCCTGATAGCTCTCGGCAATGGTCTGCAGCATCGGCATCAGCACCTTGCAGGGCGCACACCATTCGGCCCAGAAATCCACCAGCACCGGTTTGTGGAAGGAGTTCTCGATCACCGACTGGTCGAAATCGGCAGTCGTGGCGTCGAAGATGTACGGCGTTTGCTGACTCATGGGGGATCTCGTAAAAGCGTGAATAGGTGAACTATACGGCCTGGCGGGGGGCGGCCGGAAGCGGGGTGGCCGTGAGAGGTGTGTTGCCTGACAGGACGCCATCGCGAGCAGGCTCGCTCCCACAGTGGTTGCGTGTCGAATACAAATCCTGTGGGAGCGAGCCTGCTCGCGAAGCTTTTAACTAGCGCCGCGCGTGGTACAGGCTTACATGCCGAAACTCTTCGGGCTCACACAGATCCGGCAAGGTCATCGCCTCCAGCATTTCGATGCGTTGATACAGCGGATGGCGAAAATCCCGCACCCGTGAATCCGCCACCAGCGCTTCCCGGCCACGACTGAGGAATTCATCGAGCAGCGGCAGGTTCGCCCGGTCGTACAGCACGTCCGCCACCAGGATCAGATCAAAGCGGTCGTCTTCGGCGAAAAAGTCCGTCGAGTAATCGAGCTGTACGTCATTGAGTTCGGCATTCGCCCGACAGGCGGCAATCGCCAGCGGGTCAAGGTCGCAGGCCACCACTTCCAGCGCACCGGCCTTGACCGCGGCAATCCCCGCGACCCCGGAGCCGGCCCCGAAATCCAGCACCCGCTTGCCCTCCACCCAGTGCGGATTCTCGGCAAGGTAGCGTGCCACGGCCAGCCCGCTGGCCCAGCAGAAACTCCAGTACGGCGGATCATGCAGAATGCGCCGGGTCTCTTCCGGGCTGAAGGCGCGGTCCATGTTGTCGCCATCCATCAGCCACAACTTCAGATCAGTCCCCGGCAAATCACAGGCGACCAGTCGCGCATCTCCGAGCAATTCACCCAACGCCTCTTGCAGGTCCAGCGGCGTCTTCATGGGGCTTTGACGAATTGCAGCTGGCCCAGCGCCTGGGTGGTCGGCTGATTGATCCGCTGTGACGGCAGGTGCAGGATCAGTTGGCCGGACTGGCTGGCGCGGCCGCGCAGTTCAACACGGGCACCGGCCGGGAACGATTCTGGATTGAAACGCAGATGAAACGGCAACACCTGATTGGTGCCGATCAGATTGGAACTGGCGAGCAATTGTTGCGGGCGGTCCTTTTCGTCGATCACCAGCAGCGCCAGCTCGACTTCGGCGCCATCCGGCACGCCTTGCAGGGTTCCGCTCAATTCACGTTGATACGCCGGCAGCGGGCCGAGGTTGGCCGACTCCCGGGCTTTTTTCTGCGCTTGCTGCGGCGCCGGGCCTGGTGCTGGCGGCTGGGGAGCATCGCTGCTGCAAGCCACCAACAGGCTGAAAAGGCTGAGCAAGATGAGCGGTCGTAACGGCATTGGCAGCTCCGGAAGGGTGAAATCCATGGATCAAGTGATCATCCCGTCTGTATACCGCAAACCCTATGGCTTGTCTTGCCACCCGGATGCGCTACCATGACCCTCCATTTTTTTGTTGCCTGCCACCATGCACTGTCCCTTCTGCGGTGCCAACGACACCAAGGTCATCGACTCGCGTCTGGTCGCCGAGGGCGAACAGGTGCGCCGCCGGCGTGAATGCCTGGCCTGCGGCGAACGTTTCACGACGTTCGAAACCGCTGAACTGGTGTTGCCGCGCCTGATCAAAACCGACGGCAGTCGCCAGCCGTTCGACGAAGAAAAACTCCGCGCCGGCATGCAGCGTGCGCTGGAAAAGCGCCCGGTGAGTGTCGAGCGCCTCGAATCGTCGCTGGTGCACATCAAACACAAACTGCGCGCCACTGGCGAACGCGAGGTTAAGTCCCTCGTGGTCGGTGAGCTGGTGATGGCCGAGCTGCAAAAGCTCGACGAAGTCGCCTATATCCGCTTCGCTTCGGTGTATCGCCGCTTCCAGGACCTCAATGAGTTCCGTGAAGAGATCGATCGCCTGGCCCGGGAACCGGTGAAAGAATGACCACATCCGCAGAACTTGCCATCCTCGACGCCCATTACATGGCCCGCGCCCTGGAACTGGCGCGCAAAGGTCATTACACGACACACCCCAACCCGCGAGTCGGCTGCGTGATCGTGCGTGACGGGCAGATCGTCGGCGAAGGCTGGCACGAGCGCGCCGGTGAGCCCCACGCCGAAGTTCACGCCTTGCGCGCCGCCGGTGAACTGGCCCGGGGCTCCACCGCTTACGTGACCCTTGAACCCTGCAGTCACCACGGTCGCACGCCACCGTGCGCCGATGCGTTGGTCAACGCCGGTGTGGCGCGGGTCGTGGCGGCGATGCAGGACCCGAACCCGGAAGTTGCCGGTCGTGGTCTGCAGCGCCTGGCCGAGGCCGGCATCGCCACCGAAAGTGGTGTGCTGGAGGGTGAGGCGCGCAAGCTCAATCAGGGCTTCCTCAAGCGCATGGAACATGGCTTGCCGTTCGTGCGGGTCAAGTTGGCCATGAGCCTGGACGGTCGCACGGCGATGGAAAGCGGCGAAAGCCAATGGATCACCGGGCCCGCGGCACGTTCGGCGGTGCAACGCCTGCGTGCCCAGGCCAGCGTGGTGCTGACCGGTGCCGACACCGTGCTGGCGGACAACGCCCGCTTGACCGTGCGTGCCGATGAGCTGGGCCTGGACGCCAGGCAAACCGCGCAGGCGATGAGCCGTCCGCCGCTGCGCGTACTGGTCGATGGGCGTCTGCGCGTGCCGCTGGATGCGCCATTTTTCAAGGCCGGCCCGGCGTTGGTTGCCACCTGCGTAGCGGTGGAAGAGCAATACGCCAATGGCCCCGAATGCTTGATCGTGCCCGGCTATGACGGTCAGGTCGATCTGCGCCAGTTGCTGGTCGAGCTCGCCCACCGTGGCGTCAACGAGGTGTTGGTCGAGGCCGGTCCACGGCTGGCCGGTGCTTTCGCTCAACTCGGGTTGGTGGACGAGTTCCAGATTTTCATCGCCGGCAAGTTCTTGGGCTCTTCGGCGCGGCCGCTGCTGGACTGGCCGCTCGCGCAAATGAAGGATGCGCCGGAGCTCAAAATTACCGAAATTCGTGCGGTTGGCGATGACTGGCGAGTCATCGCCATTCCTGTGCCAGTAGCGAGCGTATAATTCCCGGCCTGCGCCAAGCGAAGGCTCTGTTCTCGAGGAGGACTCCATGTTCACCGGCATCATCGAATCCATCGGCAGTATTCGTGCATTGACCCCAAAAGGCGGAGATGTGCGGGTCCATGTAGAAACCGGCAAGCTCGACTTGAGCGACGTCAAACTGGGCGACAGCATCGCGGTCAACGGCGTGTGCCTGACCGCCGTTGAACTGCCGGGCAACGGCTTTGCGGCTGACGTCAGTCGCGAAACCCTCGACTGCACCGCCATGAACGACCTGAAAAGCGGCAGCCCGGTCAATCTGGAAAAAGCCCTGACCCCAACCACTCGCCTCGGCGGGCATCTGGTCAGTGGCCATGTCGATGGCGTGGGCGAAGTGGTTGCCCGCACCGAGAACGCCCGTGCCGTGGAATTCCGCATTCGTGCACCGAAGGAACTGGCCAAGTACATCGCCCATAAAGGCTCGATCACCGTCGACGGCACCAGCCTGACCGTGAACGCGGTCGATGGCGCCGAGTTCCTGTTGACGATCATTCCGCACACCCTGAGCGAAACCATCATGGCGTCATACCAGCCAGGTCGCCGGGTGAATCTGGAAGTGGACTTGCTGGCCCGTTATCTGGAGCGCCTGCTGTTGGGCGACAAGGCCGCAGAGCCCGCAAAGTCCGGCAAGATTACCGAAAGCTTTCTGGCCGCCAACGGCTACCTCAAATCCTGACCCAAGGGGGTGCCTTGTGGCGCTCAATAGCATCGAAGAACTGGTTGAAGACATCCGCCAAGGCAAGATGGTCATCCTCATGGATGACGAAGACCGCGAGAACGAAGGCGACCTGATCATGGCCGCCGAGTGCTGCCAGCCCGAACACATCAACTTCATGGCCAAGCACGCCCGTGGCCTGATCTGCATGCCGATGAGCCGCGAGCGCTGCGAGCTGCTCAAGCTGCCGCTGATGGCCCCGCGCAACGGTTCCGGTTTCGGCACCAAGTTCACCGTATCGATCGAAGCGGCCACCGGCGTCACCACCGGCATCTCTGCGGCCGACCGTGCGCGCACCGTGCAAGCGGCTGCCGCCCGTGATGCCAAGGCGGAAGACATCGTCAGCCCAGGCCACATTTTCCCGCTGATGGCCCAGGCCGGCGGCACCCTGGCCCGTGCTGGCCACACCGAAGCCGCGTGCGATCTGGCGCGCATGGCCGGTTTCGAGCCGAGCGGTGTGATCTGCGAAGTGATGAACGACGACGGGACCATGTCCCGTCGCGCCGAGCTGGAAGCTTTCGCCGCCGAACACAACATCAAGATCGGCACCATCGCCGACCTGATTCACTACCGGATGATTCACGAACGTACCGTTCAGCGGATTGCCGAGCAGCCGCTGGACAGCGAACTGGGCCAATTCAACCTGGTGACCTATCGTGATTCCGTGGAAGGCGACGTGCACATGGCCCTGACCCTGGGCAATGTATGCGCCGAAGAACCGACCCTGGTGCGCGTGCACAACATGGACCCGCTGCGCGACCTGCTGATGGTCAAGCAACCGGGCCGCTGGAGCCTGCGCGCCGCCATGTCCGCGGTTGCCGAGGCTGGCAGTGGTGTGGTGCTGTTGCTCGGACACCCGCTCGACGGTGACGTCTTGTTGGCCCACATCCGCGAAACCGCCGACCACGCGCCGGTGAAAAAACCGACCACCTACAGCACTGTGGGTGCCGGTTCGCAGATCCTGCGCGACCTCGGCGTGCGCAAAATGCGCCTGATGTCGGCACCGATGAAATTTAATGCGATATCCGGTTTCGATCTGGAAGTTGTAGAATACGTGCCCTCCGAATAATGACCGGTCGTATCCGGCCCTGTATTCGCGGTTCAAATATCACTGAGGGATGCGTACGAGACGCGTCCCGGCTCTTTAAGAGATCTATCGAATGACCCTGAAGACCATCGAAGGTACCTTCATCGCCCCTAAAGGCCGCTATGCTCTGGTAGTAGGCCGTTTCAACAGCTTCGTCGTTGAAAGCCTGGTCAGCGGTGCTGTTGATGCCCTGGTTCGCCATGGCGTGAGCGAAAGCGACATCACCATCATCCGCGCTCCTGGCGCCTTCGAAATCCCGCTGGTTGCGCAGAAAGTCGCTCAGAAGGGCGAGTTCGCGGCAATCATCGCCCTGGGCGCGGTCATTCGTGGCGGTACTCCGCACTTCGAATACGTGGCTGGCGAGTGCACCAAGGGCTTGGCCCAAGTGTCCATGGAGTTCGGCGTGCCGGTCGCTTTCGGCGTCCTGACCGTTGATTCCATCGAGCAAGCCATTGAACGTTCCGGCACCAAGGCCGGGAACAAAGGTGCCGAAGCTGCCCTCTCCGCTCTGGAAATGGTCAGCCTGCTGGCGCAGTTGGAGGCCAAGTGATTAGCGACGAAAGCGATCGTTTCAACCCGCGCGATCCAAAACCTGCGGATGCTGGCAAGCCATCGAAAAGCGTCAAGCGTCGCGAAGCCCGTCAGCTCGCGACTCAGGCGCTGTACCAATGGCACATGGCCAAGCAGTCGCTGAACGAGATCGAAGCGCAGTTCCGGGTCGATAACGATTTCACCGATGTCGATGGCGCCTATTTCCGCGAGATCCTGCACGGGGTGCCGCAGTTCAAGACCGAAATCGACACGGCGCTCACGCCTTGCCTGGACTTGACCATCGAAGAGCTGGACCCGGTTGAACTGGCGGTTCTGCGCCTGTCCACCTGGGAACTGCTCAAGCGCGTCGACGTACCGTACCGCGTTGTGATCAACGAAGGGATCGAACTGGCCAAGGTCTTCGGTTCCACCGATGGCCACAAGTTCGTCAACGGCGTGCTCGACAAGCTGGCCCCGCGTCTGCGTGAAGCTGAAGTTAAGGCGTTCAAGCGCTGATCGGCGCTTGAAGAGTGTCCTGTCTTGCCGATACGTTCGTTTTTTAGCGAGTGGCTGGTGTTGCCAGACAAGGCGCCGCGACGAGTCATAGCGTGCTATGGCGAGGAGCGGCAACGCAGTATGGCGACACCAGACGCCGCTAAAAAATGAACAGTATTGGTGAGACAGGATACCTGATGGGCGAGTTTGAGCTGATCCGCAATTTCTTCGCCGTCGCGCCATGTGCGCAGGGCGGCGAAGGCGTTGCCCTCGGAATCGGCGATGATTGCGCCTTGCTGGCTGTTCCTCCCGGGGAACAGTTGGCGATTTCTACCGATACGTTAGTGGCCGGCGTGCATTTCGCCGACCCTTGCGATCCGTTTTTGCTCGGTCAGCGCTCGCTGGCCGTGGCCGTCAGCGACCTGGCTGCCATGGGCGCCACACCCGTTGCCTTTACCCTTGCCCTGACCTTGCCGACGGTGACCACCGATTGGTTGCAGGCCTATGCCCGTGGTTTGAACCTTATGGCGCAGAACTGCGGCCTGGCACTGGTAGGCGGCGATACCACCCGCGGGCCGCTGAGCCTGACCATGACCGTGTTCGGGCGCGTGCCGGGTGGTCTGGCGCTGACCCGCAGCGGTGCGCGACCGGGTGATCTGCTGTGTGTGGGCGGCAACCTGGGCAATGCCGCCGGTGCCTTGCCACTGGTGCTCGGCCAGCGCACGGCCCAAGCGTGCATTGCCGAACCGTTGCTGGCGCATTACTGGTCGCCGCAACCGCAGCTCGGATTAGGGCAGGCGCTGCGTGGTAAAGCCACTTCGGCAATGGATATTTCCGACGGTCTACTGGCTGATTGCGGGCATATCGCGTTGGCCTCGAAGGTCGGTATCGAAGTCGAGCGGGATCGTTTACCGCTGTCGCAGAGCCTGGTCGACTTTCTCGGTCAATCGGACGCACAGGTTGCGGCCCTGAGCGGCGGAGACGATTACGTCCTGGCCTTCACCTTACCGTCCGTCGAGTTGCCGCTGTTGCTGGCCGACGGCTGGCCGATCCATGTGATTGGGCGGGTGGTACCGGGGCAGGGCGTGACGCTGCTGGACGCCGAAGGCAAAGACATCACCCCGCAATCCCGGGGCTATCAACATTTTCGGGAGACGCCGTGACAGATCATCCCAAACAGGTTCCGGCGGAGTTCGTACCGCCATCGGTCTGGCGCAATCCCTGGCATTTCCTGGCGTTCGGCTTTGGCTCGGGCACCTTGCCAAAGGCTCCGGGCACCTGGGGGTCGCTGGTTGCGCTACCCTTTATCCCGTTATGGCAGATGTTGCCCGACTGGGGTTACTGGCTGATGCTGGGTATCACCATGCTGTTCGGCTTCTGGCTGTGCGGCAAGGTGGCCGATGATTTGCGGGTACACGACCACGAAGGTATCGTCTGGGACGAGATGGTCGGCATGTGGATCACCCTCTGGCTGGTGCCGGAAGGCTGGCAGTGGTTACTGGCGGGGTTCCTGGTGTTCCGCTTCTTCGATATCCTCAAGCCTTGGCCGATTCACTGGGTTGACCGGCATGTGCATGGAGGCGTCGGCATCATGCTCGATGATGTATTGGCCGGGGTATTTGCCTGGTTGGCGATGCAGGGGCTGGTATGGATTTTCGCCTAAGGGATTAATTGGGAGAACTAGGGATGGCTCGACGCTGGTTGGTAGCGATGGTGATTGCGCTGTTCGGTGTACTCGCCCAGGCGGAAGAGGTACCCACCACGCCGTCCGTGATTCATCTGGCCAGCGAAGACTGGGAAGACTATACCGCTGCCGACGGCCACGGCCTGGGCTGGGACGTGTTGCGCAAAGTCTTCGAGCCGGCGGGGGTCAAGCTGGACATCCGAACCGAACCCTATGTGCGCTCAATGGGGCTGGCCGAGCGGGGTGAGGTCGACGCGTGTGTCGGCTCCTACCATGAAGAATCCAGCGATGTGCTCTATCCGCGCTGGAACTTCGATACCGATCATATCTATGCGCTGGGTCTGGCCAGCAATCCGCAACCGACCCCGCAAACCCTGGGCAATTACCGCCTGGCATGGGTGCGTGGCTACGATTATCAGGATTATCTGCCCAATATCCGCCGCTACAACGAAGTGCTACGGCGTACCGGCATTGTTTCGATGCTGACGCAGAACCGCGCCGACTTCTACATAGACGCACTGACCGAAGTCGATTGGGTGCTCAGGCGGGCGAAGGATCCTTCCCAGTTCCGCCGCACGCATATCGCCGAATTGCCGTTGTACCTGTGCTTTGCCAAGACCCCGACGGCCCGCAGCCTGATGGAGTTGTTCGACCAGCGCATGGCGCAATTGGTGAAAAGCGGTGAGCTCAAACCGATCTTCGAGCGCTGGAAGCAACCCTATCCATTCGATGAGAATGAGCAGCTAAGCGGCCAGTAATCAAACTTTTTGATAGTTATGGCCGATAATTCAGCCTAAGCGTCGGTTGGAACCTGCTGTTACAATGCCGGCCTGCGAATCTTCAGACTTTTAGATCAGGAGCACACCGGTGCCTGTCGTTTTTGTCGCCGCTTCCAAGCTGCCAACGCCTTTTGCGCAATTCATCATGCACGGCTTTCTCGATGAGGCCACCGGTCGCGAGCACGTTGTGCTGAGCCTGGGTGAGATCGCCGACGGTGCCCCGGTACTCGGCCGGTTGCACTCCGAATGCCTGACCGGCGATGCCTTGTTCAGTCAGCGTTGCGACTGCGGCTCGCAACTTGAGGCCGCGCTGCAGGCCATCGCCCGTGAAGGTCGGGGCGTGTTGCTGTACTTGCGTCAGGAAGGCCGTGGCATTGGCCTGCTGAACAAGATCCGCGCCTATGAGCTGCAGGACGGCGGGGCCGACACCGTTGAGGCCAACGAGCGTCTGGGCTTTGCCGCCGACCAGCGCGATTACGCCATGTGCCTGCCGATGCTTGAGCACCTGGGAGTGAAGTCCCTGCGCCTGATGACCAACAACCCACGCAAGGTCAAAGCCTTGACCGACATGGGCATCGCGGTCGCCGAGCGCGTGCCGCTGCACACCGGCCACAATCCGCACAACAAACTCTACCTGGCGACCAAGGCCAGCAAACTCGACCACATGATGGGCAACGAACATCAGGGCGAGGTAGACCGGGCGTGACCCGCGGCCAGGTGCGGCGGCGTCTGTCCGTCAACTGGTGGCAATACCTGGCGTTGGCCTTGTTGCCGCTGTTCGTGATCAACGCTGTGTTCGGCCAGAGCGAGGCCATCCTGCCGGTGCTGGCGATGCCGTTGTTCATCGCCGGTGTCGCCTCGATGTTTGTCAGCCTGAAGTTCTTTGGCGTCTACAAACATGCGTTGATCGCCACCCAGAAAGCCCTCGATACCCCTGAAGAGCCCGGCGCGTGGATCGATCTGGCGGCCAAGCGGCGCACGGCATTCCTCGCGGCCGGCCTGCCGGCCTGGATCGGTGCATTGGCGGTATTCGTCGGCCTCGAAGCGGTGCCGTTGGTGCTGTTGGCGCTGTCGACCGCGGTGCTGTTCTATCTCTATCGTATTCCGCGCCAGCTCGGTTGATGCGCCCTGCCTGGCTAGCGGTGTTGCTACTGGCCACCTGCAACTCGATCGGGGCGGTCGAACGGGTTGTCAGCCTTGCCCCATCCCTCTCTGAAATGGTCGTCGAACTGGGTTCGGCCGACTTGCTGGTCGGCGTGCTGGACGCCGGTGAGCGTCCCGCCGAACTCAAGGACTTGCCCTCCGTAGGCCGCTACGGTCAGCTGGACATGGAGCGCTTGCTCAGCCTCAAGCCTGATTTGCTGCTGCTCTGGCCCGGCAGTGTCGGCCCGGCCCAGCGTGAGCAACTCAAGCGCCTGAACATCCCGACCTACGTCGCCGAACCGCATGATTTCGAACAACTCACCGCGCAGATCGAGGCAATTGCCTTACAGCTTGGTCGGCCTGAACGTGGGACGTCTCTGGCCAATGAATTGCGCCAGCGGCTGGATGAACTGCGTCAGCGTTATCGACGGGATCAGCCGTTGCGGGTGTTCTATCAGGTGTGGGACCGTCCGCTGTACACCGTTGGCGGTGGGCAGATCATCAGCGCTGCGCTTGAAGTCTGTGGGGCGCAAAACGTGTTTGCCGATTTGACGCTGCCGGCACCGCAGGTCAGTGTGGAGGCGGTGTTGCAGCGTGATCCCGAAGTGATTCTGGCTGGTGATCAGGCGCAGCTTGATGCCTGGAAGTTGTGGTCGCAGGTGGCGGCGGTGCGGCAGGGGCAATTGCGATTGGTGTTAGATAAGGGCCTGGAGCGGCCGAGCGGGCAAATGGTCGAGGCGACGGCGAAGCTGTGCCAATTGATTACGCCGGACCGCTGACCTGTGGCGAGGGGATTTATCCCCGTTCGGCTGCGAAGCAGTCGTAAAACAATGATTACGGTGTATCTGACACTCCCGTGCTTGCAGGCTTTGGGGCCGCTTCGCAGCCCAACGGGGATAAATCCCCTCACCACAGGGTGACCGAATCGCTTTTAGATCTCCGGCGTCCAGGTCACCCCAAACATCCACGCCCGACCCTCCTCGCGATACCCATACTGGCTGCCTTCATGGCTGTACAGCGCCCGGCTGTATCCCTTGTCCAGCAGGTTATCGACCTTCAGCTCCAGGCTGACCTCACGGTTGAGTGCCCAACTGCTGCGCAATCCCAGCAATCCATAACCAGCCAATGGCTGTTGATTGTTCAAGTCGTCATAGCTGCTGCTCACTGCTTGCCAGCTGGCGCCCAGGCCCAAGCGGTCAAACTGTCGATCCAGATCCCAGCTCAACGTACGACGTGCACGACGGGCCAGGGTATGCCCCGTGTCGCGGTCCCGTGGGTCGATGATCGCCACGCCGAGGTTGCTCTGCCAGCCAAACAGTTCCTGTTTCAACGTCGCTTCAAAGCCGTTGATGCGTGCCGAGGCCACGTTCTCTGGCCGTGAGTTACTGCCGAAGATGATCGCGTCTTCGAGGTCCGTGCGGTACAGCGAGGCCTCCAGGCGACTGCTCTCGGTCAACTGGCTGCGCCATTGCAGTTCATAGCTTTTCGAGGTCTCGGGTTTCAGGTCCGGGTTGCTGAAGTCCGGGTAGTACAGGTCGTTGAAGGTCGGTGCACGGAAACCTTCGCTGTAGGTCAGCAGCACATCGTTGTCCGGGTTCAGCGGCAGGGTGAAGGTGCCGCTCCAGCTGTTCTGGCCGCCGAACTGCTGATTCTGGTCGCGACGCAGGCCCAGTTCGGTGGAGAAGCTGTCGGCCTGATAGCGATGCTGGATAAATGCCGCGCGGTTCCAGCGACTGTCCTCGTCGAACGGCGTGCTGCTGTTGACCCGGTCTTCGTACCAGTCGCCGCCGAGGATCAGGCTGTTGCGCTCGTTGAGCGTGAGGTCGTTCTGCCAGTTCACCGAGTCGCGGTAGGTGTTGAACACGCTGCGCTCATCGCTGAGTTTGTCGAACGTCTTCTCGCGGTTTTCGCTGTGGCCGAATTCGACGCGGGTTTTCCACAAGTCGTTGACCCGTGCGTCGACATAGCTGCTGACACTGCTCACATCGAATTCGTTGTAGGGCTGTTGTTGGACCGACTCGAACGTGTTCAGGTCGAAGCGGCCGAACGGATTGTCGAATTCGCTTTTGCCACGGTTATCCAGCAGGTTGGCGCCGATCTCGACGTCGTCGGTGAGGGCGTGACTCAGGCTCATGCTCAGGGATTTGTTGCGGTATGCGTCGTGATCGCCGTCGCTGGGATACGACTCGTGGGTGCGATCGATTCCGTCGGTTTCGTCGAGGCTGGCACCGAGGTTAAAGCGGGTCTTCTCATCGCCGCCGGACAAGCCGAGGCTGCGCTCCCAGGTCTGGTTGCTGCCAAAACCTGCATGCAGCCGGGGTTGCAGGCCGGCTTCGCTGCCACGCCGGGTGAAGATCTGGATCACCCCGCCAATCGCATCGCTGCCGTAGATCACCGAACGGGAGCCGCGTAACACTTCTACGCGCTCGACCTGTTCGATGTTGATGTGTTGCAGGTTGCTGTCGCCGGAGGACGAGTTGCCGATCCGTTGGCCGTCCACCAGCACCAGGCTCTGGGCCGACTGCGTGCCGCGAATGTAAATCCCCGGCAGGCTGCCGCGCCCCCCGGTTTGTGCCACTTGCACCCCCGGTACACGGCGCAGCAGATCAGTGACGCTGTTCGGTTGCAGCCGGTCGATGTCTTCGCGGGTGAAGACCGTGTTGGCGGCGCTGCTATCGTTGCGCGCCTCGACCTGGCGGTTGGCGCTGATCAGCACATCGGGCAGCTTCAGGGCCTGGTCGCGTTCGAAGGTATCGGCCAGGAGCGGGCCGGCCGGCAGAAGGCTCAGCGTCAGGGCGAGGGGGGAGAGTTTCATCGGCGATCCGTTGGTGCTTGCGGCGAATACAGATTTGATAGGCGCTGAAAACCACTGTGGGAGCGAGCTTGCTCGCGATGACGGTGTGTCAGCCAAAGAATATTTTGACTGACAGTCCGCTATCGCGAGCAAGCTCGCTCCCACAAGGGGTGGTGTTTAAATGTTGAGCAGTTGCAAACGCTCGCGGATCGAAGCTTCGATCCCAGCCTCGTCCAACCCGCACTCAGCCAGCATTTGCGCCGGCTTGGCATGCTCGACATAGATGTCCGGCAAGCCCAGGTGCAGCATCGACTTGAGGATGTTCTCCCGAGCGAGAAACTCGCTGACCGCGCCGCCGGCACCGCCCATGATGGCGTTTTCTTCGACGGTCACCAGCAGCTCGTGGCTGGCGGCGATTTCTCGAACGAGCGCTTCATCCAGCGGTTTGACGAAACGCATGTCAACCACGGTCGCGTCCAGCGTCTCGGCGACTTTCAGCGCCTCGGCCAGTTGCACGCCGAACACCAGCAGGGCGACCTTGCTGCCCTGACGACGAACCACGCCCTTGCCGATTTCGATCGGTTCGAGGTTTTTCTCGATGGTCGAGTTCGGGCCGTTGCCACGCGGATACCGCACTGCCGCCGGGCCGTTGTACAGATGGCCGGTGGTGAGCATCTTGCGCAGTTCGTTTTCGTCGCTCGGGGTCATCACCAGCATGCCGGGGATGCAACGCAGGAACGACAGGTCGAAGCTGCCGGCATGGGTCGGACCGTCTTCGCCTACCAGGCCGGCACGATCGATGGCGAACAGCACGTCGAGGTTTTGTACCGCGACGTCATGCACCAACTGATCGTAACCGCGTTGCAGGAAGGTCGAGTAGATCGCCACCACCGGCTTCGCGCCTTCGCAGGCCATGCCGGCCGCCAGGGTCACGGCGTGTTGCTCGGCAATCGCCACGTCGAAGTAGCGCAGCGGGAAACGCTCGCTGAAGGCCACCAGGTCCGAGCCTTCCTTCATCGCCGGGGTGATCCCGACCAGACGCGGGTCGGCAGCCGCCATGTCGCACAGCCACTCGCCGAACACGCCGGAGTACTTCGGGCCGCTGGCCTTTTTCGGCGCAGCGGCGGGAGCGTCCAAGGGTTCAAGCTTAGTGATGGCGTGGTAACCGATCGGGTCGACTTCCGCCGGGGCGAAGCCTTTGCCTTTCTTGGTGACGATGTGCAGGAACTGCGGGCCTTTGAGATCGCGCATGTTGCGCAGGGTGGCGATCAGGGTTGGCAGGTCGTGACCATCGATCGGGCCGATATAGTTCCAGCCCAGCTCTTCGAACAGCGTGCCGGGTACCAGCATGCCTTTTGCGTATTCTTCGGTGCGACGGGCGATTTCCCAGGCACCGGGCAGGCGCGACAGCACTTTTTTGCTGCCCTCGCGCATGCTCGCGTAGGTGCGGCTGGAAAGGATCTTCGCCAGGTAGTTTGACAAGCCGCCGACGTTGCGCGAGATCGACATGTCATTGTCGTTGAGGATCACCAGCATGTTGGCGTCCACTTCCGGGGCATGGTTCAGCGCTTCGAACGCCATGCCGGCCGTCAGTGCGCCGTCGCCGATCACGGCAATCGCCTTGCGCTCGCTGTTCTGCAGGCGGGCGGCAATCGCCATGCCCAGGGCTGCACTGATGGAGGTGCTGGAGTGGCCGACGCCAAAGGTGTCGTACTCGCTTTCGGAACGGCGCGGGAAGGCGGCAATGCCGTCCTTCTGGCGCAGGGTGCCCATGCGCTCGCGACGACCGGTGAGGATCTTGTGTGGATAAGCCTGATGACCCACGTCCCACACCAGCCGGTCGTCCGGGGTGTCGAAAACGTAATGCAACGCGATGGTCAGCTCGATGACGCCCAAACCTGCACCGAAATGCCCACCGGTCTGACCGACCGTGTAGAGCAATTCCAGGCGCAACTCATCGGCCAGGGTTTCCAGCTCGGCTTCGCCTAACCGGCGCAGGCCGTCCGGCGTATTCGCGCGGTCGAGCAGGGGCGTGGTCGGGCGCTTGCGGGGAATCTCATGAAACGTCGTGGGCATCAGGCGAATCGTTATAGGTATAAAAGATGCGGCAGTTTACCTGATGCATCGGCCCCTGCCCACGCGTTGGTCTTTTTTGGCGGATACGCCGTCAGCTGCGTCGATCGACGATGTAGCGGGCCAGGTCGCGCAGTGGCTCGGCAGCCGCGTCAAACGGTCGCAGCGCATGCAGCGCCTGATCGCGCAGTTCCAGAGCGTAGGCCTTGGCGGCGTCGAGGCCGAGCAGCGCCGGGTAGGTTGGCTTGTCGCGGGCAATGTCGGCGCCTTGGCGTTTGCCGAGGGTTTGGGTATCGCTTTCGACGTCGAGAATGTCGTCCTGGACCTGGAATGCCAGGCCGATGGCCTGTGCATAAGTCTGCAGGGATTTGAGTTCGTCCTTCTCGGCGCGACCACTGGCCAGGGCTCCAAGCTTGACGCTGACTTCGATCAGCGCGCCGGTCTTGTGCCGGTGCATGTATTCGAGGGCTTTCTGGTCGAGCTTCAGGCCGACCGAGCCGAGGTCGATCGCTTGACCGCCAACCATGCCCGCCGGACCTGCCGCCAATGCCAGCGCACTGACCATTTGCAGGCGGATCTCTGCGTCGGCATTGCTCAGGCGTGGGTCGAGCAGGGCGCTGAACGCCAGGCTCTGCAAACCGTCGCCGGCGAGGATCGCGCAGGCTTCATCGAATTTCTTGTGCGTAGTCGGCTGGCCACGACGCAGATCATCGTCGTCCATTGCCGGCAAATCGTCGTGCACCAGCGAATAGGCGTGGATCAGCTCCACCGCGCAGGCTGCGCCGTTGGCTTGCTCGGCCTTGCCACCCAGCGCTTCGCACGCGGCGTAGGCCAATAGCGGGCGCACCCGTTTGCCGCCGTTCATCACGCTGTAGCGCATGGCCTCGTACAAGCGCGCCAGTTCAGGGCCTGGCGCAATGAACAGGGTTTCCAGGGCGGCGTTGACGCGGGCCTGGCTGGTTGCCGAATACGCTGCAATCATTCTGGTTGATCCGCGTCGAAGGGTTCCTCGGCCAACTCGCCGTCACGCTCGAGCAGCACCTGAACCTTTTGCTCGGCCTGGGCCAGCGCCGCCTGGCAATCGCGAGTCAGGCCGATGCCTTGCTCGAAAGCGGTCAGCGAGTCTTCCAGCGATAATTCGCCATTCTCCAGACGCTCTACCAGCGTTTGCAGGTCAGCGAGGGATTGTTCGAAATCCAGTGCAGCTTTTTTGCGGGCCATGGCGGCGATTTCCGGTTGACGTTAAACCGGCGCGACACTAGCAGATAGGGGGTTTATGGGCAAACTCACCGGCGCCGCAACCCCCCTTGTAGGAGCTGCCGCAGGCTGCGATCTCTTGATTTGGCTTTTAAAATCAAGATCAAAAGATCGCAGCCTGCGGCAGCTCCTACAGTGCAGGATAATTGATCTGATACCGGGTGCTGCGCCCGCCACCCGGTAGTCGTTTCAGGCAGCCCTTTGCCAGCAGTTCAGTCAAGTGACGGGTCGCGGTCGCCTTGGATACTTTCGCCACAGTTTGATATTGCGCGGCGCTGATCCCGTCCTCGAATCCTCGCTCCCCGCCATCCAGTAAGCGATTCAGTACCTTGATCTGTTCGACCGACAGCCCGGATTGCCGATGCGCCTGCCAGAAGCGGGCCTTGCCCAGCACCGACTCGATCCGCGTCATGGCCTGCTGCAAGCTGCGCAACAAGGTCTGTAGAAACCAAGCCAGCCATTCGGTGATGTCCAGGGTGGCTTTCTGGCTGTTTTCCAACACGCGGTAATAGCCAGAGCTATCTTCCAGGATGCTCGCCGACATGGCGTAGAAGCGAATCGCCTGAGCCTCGCCCTGAGCCAGTGCAAGGTCGGTGATGGTTCGCGTCAGACGGCCATTGCCGTCATCAAAAGGGTGAAGCGTGACGAACCAGAAGTGCGCGATCCCGGCCCGCAGTAACGGATCGAGTCCCGCCACATTCCGGCTGCTTTCAAACCAGCCGAGGAAGCCATCGACCTGGCGCTCAAGGCCATGGCGTGGTGGCGCTTCGAAGTGAACGGTCGGCCTGTCGAGGCGACCGGACACTACTTGCATCGGATCATCGCCGCGCAATGCGCCGACACGCATGCTCCGGGCGGCGAGGTCGGTGTCTAGATCAGGAAACAACCATTCATGCCAACCCAGCAATCGTTCCAGTGTCAGTGGCTCAGCGAAATGCTGTGTGGCATCGAGCATCAACTGCGCCAGGCCTTCGCTGCGCTGGCTGACATGGTTGCCATCAAGCTGCTCCAGCCCCAGCCGTCGCGCCAATGAAGAACGCACCGAACCGACATTCAGCTGCTCACCTTCGATGGCGGACGAGGTGACGATGTTTTGCAGCAATGCATCCAGTTCACTTTGCGCACTGAGCGAACTGCCCACGGAACTGGCCATGCCCATCAATCGACCTTGTGCCTGAACGCACTCACGCAGCAGCGGCGCCAAGCGTTCAGCTTGCCAGATGAAATTCGGCCACTCGGGCTGCTGCCAGATCCAGTGAGGCGCCATGTATTCGATGCTCTTGAAGGTGTGAGCCGATTAAAAACGCTATTCGGCTCATATAGTGAGCCGAATATGATCCCTATTCGGCTCACCGTCCAGCCACCCGTGTGATTCCCACCGCATTTTCAGACGGATCTGATTGTTAGGCGCCGACTGAGCGTCTAACCTTCGCGCCATCTACGACTCGACAGTCATGGGTCTTTCAGACGAAACGCAGTATCCGCATCTGTAACGCGCCGAGGATCAGGCGCAAGGTTTCGTCATGCATGGCAGGAGGCGTCACATGCGCTCATTTCTTTTGCTGTTGATCGGGTGGGTCTGTGCGCCCGCCCTGGCTGCGCCGAGTGCCGAATTGTCGGAACCGGTGGGCGGCTGGCGCTTCAACGGTTTGCTGGACCGTACGGAAAATCCGCAAGTCGCCTATCCCACGCCACCCATCGACCGCGGTGTGCAGCGCAATCGCACGATGATCCAGGGTCAGCTCAAGGCCATCGGCACACAACGCGGCCCGCACACCCTGGCGGTCAACGGCAATCCCCTGAACCTGTACACCGACGACCAGGGGCGTTTCGCCCGGCCGTATGCGTTCGGTGCCGGTTCCAACAGCGTCGAAGTGCGCAGTGCCGAAGGCAAGTCGCTCAAACGCGTGCAGTTCTATGAAGCCAACAACCTGCGCACGCCGGCGCGGATTCGCGTGGTGCTGGGCTGGGACGATCCGAAAGCCGAACTCGACCTGCACATCGTTACCCCCGACGGCCAGCACGCGTTCTGGGCACGGCCGGCTATGAGCAATGGCGGCGGCCTGGACCCGGATGGCGTCGACGGCCCTGGCCCGGAAATGTTCACCATGACCGCGCCGCTGCATGGCACCTATCTGGTTTACGTCAACTATTGGGGCAACTTCGGTGGTGGCGGCTATAACTTCGATGAGACCAGCAACCAGAACGAGGTCATCACCTCGCAGATCAACCTGGTGCTCAACGAAAACACCGTCGACGAAAAACGCGAAACCTTCATCGTGCCTCTGCGTGCGATCGGGGATCTGCTGCTGGTCAAGACTTTCAACTATTAAGCATCCCGCTCCACGGATGAACTGGGTTTTGTGAAATGAGCGATAGCACTGTTTTACCGGCGGCCGAAACACCGAGCGCCAAGCCGTCCCGCCGTTGGCCGTTCATTGTGGCCGGGCTGTGTCTGGTCGTCGGCGTAGCCGCTGGTATGGGCTGGCTGATGCAGAAAAGCAAAGCCCCGGCACCGCAACTGGCGGCTGAAAAACTCGGCATGAGCCGCCCCGATGGCTTGCTCGAAACCCACTCCCTGAGCCAGTTGCCCAAGGACCTGCTGGCGGTGCCGTTCCTCAAGGAAACCCTGACCGAAGATTTCGTTTTCTATTACGAAACCCACGCCGATCGCCTAGGGCTGATCGGCAGCCTGCGGCGGATCATCTACGAACATGACCTGAAGTTGCAGGACACGCTGATCGAGCAACTCTTCGATCAACCGGCGGACGTTGCGATGTGGCGCGGGGCGGATGGCCGGCTCAAGGATTTCCTGCTGGTGATGGATCGCGGTGGCCTGGCCAAGGTGCTGGAGCCGCTAGCCAAGGTGGCGCTGGATGATTCGCAGTTGAGCAAACTCGCTGAGGTAAAAGTCGGCAACGACGACGTGGCGCTTTATCAGCTCACCTACAACGCCAGCAAGGCGCTGCTGTTTGCTTCCCATGGCGACAAACTGGTGGTGCTGTCGAATCCGACCAAGCTCTACGATCCGCAAAGTGGGGCGACGCAGGAATCGGGCAGCGTCTCGACCCAAGCCCTTGCTGCGCTGCTCAACGGCGACAAACTGTTCCCCGAAGCCTTTGGCCTGCAGCCCCGCGCGCCAGAGGTGAAACAGCGGCTATCGGTGAATGCCAGCGTGCTGGCCATGGGGTATCAGCGCTTCATCCCGAATTTCGCCGGGTTGCGTTTCGACATGGACGATAAGGGCTGGCACAGCTTCCTCGCCATGGATGAGCTGGACAACCAGCCGGACTTCGATTTCAAACCGATCTGGCAGGCCATGCCCATGGGCGCCAGCGCTTGCGTGGCCCTGCCGCTGGCCGCCGAACAACAGCAGCCGTTGCTGCTCAAGCTCGGTGCTGACGAGACCGCCGCCCAGGCATTGACCGAGCACATGGCTGGAGCGGCGGGCCTGTGCTGGTACGCCGATTCGCGGCTGTACACGCCGCTGCTGGTGGCAAGCCTCAAGGATGAAGACAGCGCCAGTCTTGATGGCGAACTGGGCAAGCTGTTCGGCTCGATGGTCGGCGCCTATGAAAGCAAGGTCGATGAGCACGCGTTCCCGGTGGTCGAGAAACAGCAAGGTAACAACCGCCAATGGCAGCGTCAGGTTAGCTCCAGTTTCGGTCCGTATGCGGCCAAGGATGCGGCTGATCCCGATGCGATCACCGGCAAGGCATTCATGAATGTCAGCCTGGCGCGTCACGGTTCGACGCTGCTGTTTTCCCTCGATGACAAACTGCTGGACAAGGCCCTTGGCACCCTCGACAAACGCTTCCCGCCGATGGCCGACGTGGTGCCCAAAGACCTGCTGATGCCGGTGTATTTCGGCCCGGACGCCATGGCGCAACTGATGCAGCGCGAAACCCTCGACAGCCTGCCGCAAGACATGGAACCGGTGTTCTACAACGCTGCGCAAACCTACCTGATCCCGAAACTGCGCAAGCTCGGCGGTTACGGCAAGTACGCCCTGACCCTGCCCGAGGGCAGCGAACCCGATGGCCACTGGCAATGGCTGCCGCTGCAATGGAAAGCGCTGTGAACGTACTGATCCGCAGCCTCGGAGTGCTCGCGTTACTGTTGAGCGCGGGCGCCTTGGCCATCGAAACACCGGCGCTGGATCCGCAGCAATCCCAGGTGTTCCGCGCCTGGTTCGTGCGCATCGCCCAGGAGCAACTGAGCCAAGGCCCGAGCCCGCGCTGGTATCAGCAGGACTGCGCGGGGCTGGTGCGTTTCGCCGCCAACGAAGCGCTGAAAGTCCATGACGACAAATGGCTGCGCAGCAATGGCCTGTCCAACCGCTACCTGCCCCCGGAACTGCAACTGAGTGCTGCGCAACGCGGCTTGGCCCAGCAATGGCAGCAAGGTGGCGGCAAGGTCGGACCCTACGTCAACGCGATCAAGCTGATCCAGTTCAACAGCCAGTTGATTGGCCGAGATGTCGCACAGGCGCGTCCCGGCGACCTGATGTTTTTCGACCAGGGTGACGACCAGCACCTGATGATCTGGATGGGCCGCTACATCGCCTATCACACCGGCAGCACTACTCCCACCGACAACGGCATGCGCTCGGCAAGCCTGCAACAACTCATGACATGGAAGGACACCCGATGGATACCCGATGCAGCCAACCCCAACTTCATCGGCGTCTATCGACTGAATTTTCTCTCCCAATGACCGGTGCCCGCATGCTGCGCTTTCTGTCTCTGCTGTTGGTATTGGTGCTGCCTTTTTCGACGGTCAACGCCGAAGACACTGTCGAGCCGAGTGGCTACGCGCCGGTGGCCGGAGAAAGTTTTTTCCTGCTGGCCGACAGCAGTTTTGCCAGCGATGAACAGGCAATGGTGCGCCTTGAAGCACCGGGTCGCGACTACCGCCGCTTGCGCATGGAACCCTACGGCGGCGCCGACATTCGGGTGTATCGCATCGACAAGCCGCTGGACTTTCTCAAGCGCCAGAAGAACCTGCACCGGGTGGTCAGTGACGGCCAGTTCAAGGGCGAAGGCCTGTCGAATACGCTCGCCTACTTGTGGGACAACTGGTACCGAAAATCCCGTCGGGTGATGCAGCGGGCGTTTTCCTACGAGTCGCGTAAACAAGTCACCGAGGAAGTACCGGAACTGAAAATGGGCAATGCCATGGCCGCGCCAACGCCCTACGACGCGCAGCCGCAATTCGCACTGATCCCGGGCCTGCCGGTGGTCAGCCAGTTTCGCTATCCGCTGTGGCAAGCCAAGCCGATCCAACCGCCTGAGGGCGTGAACCTCGCCGGGTCTTCCAGTGAGTTCGTCAGTGTTGCGCCGGGCAACGTCTACATCCCTTTGGGCAACTTGAAACCGGGCCTGTATCTGGTGGAAGCGCTGATCGGCAAGTACCGTGCGACCACCATGGTCTTCGTCTCCAACACCGTGGCCGTGAGCAAGATTGCCGGGGATGAATTGCTGGTGTGGGCCGCGCGTAAACACGAGGGCAGTTCGGTGCCCAAGGTCAACGTGCTGTGGACCGATGGCCTTGGTGTGATGAGCAGCGGGGCGACCGATGCCGATGGTTTGCTGCGCCTGAAACACGTCAGCCCCGAGCGTTCGTTCGTGATCGGTGAGGATGAAGAGGGCGGCGTTTTTGTCTCGGAAAACTTCTACTACGACAGCGAAATCTACGACACCAAACTCTTTGCCTTCACTGATCGCCCGCTGTATCGGCCGGGGGATTGGGTGTCGCTGAAAATCGTCGGGCGCGAGTTCAAGAACGCCCGGGATTCAGTGCAGCCAGCCGCTGCCGAGGTCAATGTGACAGTGCTCGATGCGACCGGTACGGCGCTGCAAAGCCTGGACTTGAAACTCGACTCCAAGGCCGGCACTCAAGGCCGTTTCCAGTTGCCCGACAATGCGGTCGCCGGTGGTTACGAGCTGCGTTTCAACTACAAGGATCAGGCCTACAGCAGCGCCTTTCGGGTGGCTGAATACATCAAGCCGCACTTCGAAATTTCGCTGAATCTGGCCAAGCAGGATTACCGCACTGGCGAACCGGTCAAGGGCAACCTGGTGCTGCTCTATCCGGACGGCAAGCCGGTGGCCAACGCCAAGCTGAGCCTGAGCCTGCGTGCCCAGCAACTGTCGATGGTCGACAACGAGCTGCAATACCTCGGGCAATTCCCGGTGGAACTGACCAGCACCGAACTGACCACCGACGCCAAAGGCAACGCAGTTCTCGATTTGCCGGCAGCCGACAAACCGAGTCGCTACATGCTCACCGTGTTCGCCAGCGATGGTGCGGCGTATCGGGTCAAGACCACCAAGGAAATCCTCATCGATCGCGGCGCGGCGAATTTTCGCTTGAGTGCTCCGCAGCGCTTCAGTGCGGTGGGCGACAAGGTTGCGTTCAGCTACGTCAACCAAAGCGAGCAGACTGAGGCAGTCACGCCAGGCAGCTATAGCTGGGTTCGCCTGGAGGATCAAAGCACTGGCGAAAGCCGACTCGCGGCAACCGACAAGGGCTTCACCCTGGCCTTCGAGCGCCCGGGCACCTACAACCTGACGCTCAAGGATGATCATGGCCGCACCCTCGGCGCCACCGGCCATTCCGTCACCGGTGAGGGCGTCAAAGCGGTGCCCGGCACCGTGGAAATCGTCCTCGACAAACCCGAGTACAAGGCCGGCGACGAAGCGCTGGTATTGATCACCTTCCCCGAGCCGATCAGCGATGCGCTGCTGTCGCTGGAGCGCGACAAGGTCGAGGCCACGGCGCTGCTGTCCAAGGGCGGCGACTGGCTGAAGCTGGAAAAACTCAGCGACACCCAATACCGCGCGCGCATTGCAGTGCAGGACAGCTTCGCGCCGAACCTGACGTTCTCGGTGCTGTACACCAAGGGTGGTCAGTACAGTTTTCAGAACGCCGGGATCAAGGTGATCACGCCGCAGATCGACGTGGCCCTCGTCACTGACAAAGAGGCCTACCGACCCGGCGACACCGTGTCGGTCGACCTGACCACGCAGTTCGAGGGCAAGCCGATCCCGGCGCATCTGACGGTCAGTGTGGTCGACGAAATGGTCTATGCCTTGCAGCCGGAAATCGCCCCGACCATCGACCAGTTCTTCTACCATCCGCGCCGTAACAACGTGCGCACCAGCGCCAGTCTGTCGTTCATCAGCTACGACGTGGCGTTGCCCGGCAGCCCCGGCGCGCCGGGCAAAGCCAATCGCAGCGAGCGCGGAGTGAAAGTGCTGGAGCGGCCGCGTCGCGAAGACGTCGACACCGCCGCCTGGCAACCGGAATTGCTGACCGACGCCAGCGGCAAAACCCGTTTCACCTTCAAGATGCCGGACTCGCTGACCCGCTGGCGCATCACCGCCCGAGCCATCGCTGATGACGGCCAGGTCGGGCAGAAGAAGCAGTTCGTGCGCTCGGAGAAACCGCTGTACCTGAAGTGGAGCGGGCCGACCCGATTCCGCGCCGGCGACAAACCGGATCTCGGTGTGTTTGCTTTCAGCCAGGCGCAAAACCAGGTCAAGGCTGAACTGGTGATTCATTACGCGGGCAGCGATCAACGCGTTCCCGTTACGCTCAACAGCGGCATCAACTACATACCGCTGCCGGCGTTCGGGTTGGTCAATGGCGAGTGGACCGCCGAACTGGTGCAGGACGGCAAAACCGCCGATGCTTTGGCCGTGCAGCTGAGCGCAACCGGCGAAGGTTGGCAAGTCACGCAAAGCCAACGCCTGGACGTGGCCAGCGCCGATACGCCGTTGACCCTGCCGGCGGATGCATCGGATATTCGTCTGCGTCTGGATGACAGCCCGCAAGCGCTGTTCCGTTCTGCCCTCGATGATCTGCTGAGCTACCCGTACGGCGGCGTCGAGCAAACCGCCAGTCGTTTGCTGCCGTTGAGCATCGCCTATCCAGCCTTGTCGTCGAACCCGCAAGTCCGCGATCGCTTGCGCCTGATCATGCAGAACAGTCGCCTGCGCCTGGTGCAAATGGCCGGACCTTTGGCGAGCTTTACCTGGTGGGGCATGGACGGCGAGCCGGACGCGTTTCTCACCGCCTACGCGTATTACGCCGACTGGCACGCCAGCCGGGTGCTGGAACTCAGCCTGCCGCCGGAGCACTGGCAGCGAGTGCTGGAGGTGTACGCGAAACAGGCGAAGAACACACCGCTGTTGCAACGGGCCCTGATTCTGTCGTTTGCCAAACAGATGCAATTGCCGGTCGACACCTTGCTCAGCGGATTGATGGAGGATCTGGCGCAAGCAGGTGAGGGGACTACCGCAAACGTCATGGACGTGACTGGCGATAGCCTGGTCATGACGGATCCGGATTCGGCACTGGGCCTGGCCGCTGCGCGGGCATTGACCGCCTCGCTGGCCAGGCAATCGAAGGTCGCTCTGCCGGACGCGTTCCAGCGGCAACTGACCGACGCGCAGCAGCGACTGGCCACCAGCTCCGAGCCATTTGCCGAGGCGCTGAATGCATCGCTGCAACCTTTCGACCAAGCGCATGCGCAAGCGCTGTTGCTACGTTTACTGCCACAGCAATCCACCCTGGAACGCGCGTTGGCTCTGACCTGGTTGCAACGCAGCATCGAACAGGCCGCGCCGGCCGTGGCCCTGAAACCGGGTGACGGCTGGAAGCAGGAGCAGGGCGCGACGGGTGAAGTCTATTGGGCATGGCAAGGCGCACAGGTACCCAACGTATTGTCGCTGACTGGGGCGCAAGAACGTCCACTGAGCGCCGCGTTGAGCTTCCAGAGTAAACAGCCAGCGGTCGATCCGCTGCCTGTGACCATCACCCGTCGCCTGTCGCGACTGGTGCCGGGCGATGAAGCGTTCACCTTCAAGCTGCAGCCGGTTGGCAATGCCCCGTTGTCCAGCGACAACCTGTATCTCGACGAAGTGATCCTGACCAGCAAAGCCGCCAAGCCATTGCGCTATGGCCTGCTCGAAGTGCCGCTGCCACCGGGCGCGGATGTCGAACGCACAACTTGGGGCATCAAGCTCATGGGCAAGGCCGGGACCGAACCGACGGCCCTGGAGAAGGCTCGTTTCGAACCGGGACAAATGGCCTACGCCGTGCCGGTGGATGCCTTGAGCGGCGAACTGCGTCTGCGTCACCTGGTGCGTTTCTCGCAGAAAGGCCAGTTCAGCTTGCCGCCGGCGCGCTTCACCCAGGTGTACGCGCCGCAGCACCAGGCTCAGGAGCAAAAACCGGCGCTCGGTCAGGTGACGGTTCACTGACATGTATCGGCCCTGGGTCTGGTTGCTGCTGAGTCTGATTCCCGCGTTGGCAACAGCGCAGGAAGAACCGTTGCGGCTGGCTTTCAAGGACCAATTGCTGACGGTGAGTCGCACGCAGTTGCTGTCGCGCGAACCGTTATCCGACAGTCTGCAGGCACCCTTGGGCAGTGTCTGGAAGCTGTTTGTGTACGGCTGGCTGGTGGATACCGGCGCACGTGAGCCGGCGTACACCTGTCGCGGGCAGTCGAAAGAGGAAGTCTATTGCTGCGCCGCCGGTGGCAAGATCGAGCGGGATCAGGCGTTGGTGAAGTCCTGTGGGCTGTATTTCGAGCCGGCGCGCCTTGCGCTCGATCCTGGCGCCTGGCGTGAATATTGGCAGGCACGACAGGCACCGGAGTGGCTGCTGGACTTGTCGTCATTGCAGCCAGCTACTCAGGTTTCGGTGGTTGAATTGTTGCGCATGTTGGCGGTGATGCCAGCGCAGGACCAGGCTCGTCGCGTGTTGCTGGATGTGCTGTTGAACGCGGCGGATGGCAACGTCGTGGGCGAGCTCGGCAGCCGCTTGCGGGTAAAGACCTGGAGCTGGCTGGGGGATCGGGATGCGGCGTCGCGTCAGGGTGGATTCGCCGGATGGACGGCGGATGGCACGCCGATCTGGGCGGGAGGGCGCGGAACCAGCCAGCGGGTCCTGGGCGATTACGCCCAGGCGTTGTCGGCGGTGGTGCCGACGTCCTGGCCAGCAGATACGGGGAAGTGTGTCGAGGTCGATCTGTTCTCCCGTTATCCACTGCAGCGGGTATTCTCAGGTGACCGTGTCATGTCGTCCGGCCAGTTGCAGGGCGACTACCGCGTCGAGTTCGTCAACGGCAACCAACTGGATATCCACAGTGACGGCGAGCTGTATTTACTCAACGACAGCCCCTCACCAAAGCTGGTCGCCCGTCTGGATCGCGAAGAGTATGTTGCCCGTGTGCTCCAGCGTGAAGCCAGCGCTGAACCCGCTGAAGCCGCCAAGGCCCTGGCCGTGGCCATCCGCACCTACCTGCTGCAAAACGCCACGCGCCACGGTGATTGCCTGAGCATCGACGACAGCAGTCAGCGCCAACGCGTCGCCCCACGCCCGGCCACGGCGCAGGCGCGCACCATCGCCGCCTGGACCAGCGACCTGGTACTCGCCGGCAGCACCGTGACCTACCACTCCAATCAGCCTGGCCTCGACAGAATGTCCTGGCAACAAGCCGTGGAACAAGCCAACGCCGGCCAGCGTTACGACGCCATCCTGCTCCACGCTTACCCACGCGCCAGCCTCAGCCGCTGGGACAATCCAGTTGCCTCCTGCGAAGCGCTGCCCGCCGCGCAAGACTGGCTGCAAAAGCAGCGCCGCGGCTGGCGCGCCCGTCTGGAAGGTGAAGCCGGCTACAACGAAGTCAGCACCTTCGCCGTATGCCGCCTGGCTTTCGGCCGCCCCTTCGTCGACCGCGAACGCCAGCGCATCTACGCACGCGGCGTGCTCTCGCTGCAGGACCGCCTCGACCTGACCCACGAATACCTGCACCTGGCCTTCGAAGCGCACCCCAACGGCCAGGATGAAACCTACATCGAAGGGCTCGCCCGCCACCTCTTGCTGGAATAGGCCATGACAGATCGTTATCCACAGGTCTTGCTGTTGCTCTGCGCGTTTGCCGTGCTATCCCCGGCAACCGCCGCCGACAGTGTCAAACTCGACACCCCCTCTGGCGGCTGGCGAACCGGCGCCGCCGAAGGTGAAGGCGAAAATTTTCGCCAGGTCGTCAACTATCCCGCATCGTCGGTGAACACCCCGGCGGGACAGGCAAACACCGCGCGCATCGCCGGTCAGATCAAAGCAGCGCCGAAGAACGGCGAACCCGGCCGGCTGATCGTCAACGGCGTCAGCATGCCCCTGAAAATCGATCCAGCGGGTGGCTACGATCGGCCGTTCTCATTCCCCAACGGCAGCAACAGCGTCGAAGTCCGCAGCCCTGACGGCCAGCAGCGCCGCCGAACCCAATTCCTCAACGCCAGTGGTGGAGCAACTCCAGCCAAACTGCGGGTACTGCTGGCCTGGGACAGCGACGGCACCGACCTCGACCTGCACCTGATCACCCCTGACGGCGCCCACATCTGGTACGGCGACCGCGCCGTGGCAAACGGCGCTGCACTCGATGTCGACGTCACCACCGGCTACGGCCCGGAAATCTTCGCCATGCCTGCGCCGATCAAGGGGCAGTATCTGGTGTATGTGAATTACTTCGGCGGTGGTTATCGCGGTGATGAAGAGGGACAGGAGGATCCGGTTCAACCGCTGACGACGGCGCAGGTGACGGTGATTACCGAGGAAGGGACGCCGAGCGAGAGGATGGAGACTTTTCTAGTGCCGATGCGGGCGGTGGGGGAGTTGACTTTGGTTAAGTCGTTTAGTTATCCGTGATTCGGTTCTGGGCATCTTTTTGAACTGTTGGCTCAGGTGTCGCCGACGTTATCCGCGCTTTCAATGGCCACTCTACTTCTAATGATTGGCTATCGTGTTGATCGAATTCTTTGAATTATGTAGGCGGGGAAAAATCTGAAAATCAGGTAGTTCATAACTGTTAAAATGTAGAAGACGAATAGTGTGCCTGCTGAATACAACGCGTAGGTAATTTTATATGCGCCAAAAATGGCGTAGCGAGTCCTGGCGTGAGCTAGGTTTGTGTTATCTAAGTACAAAGTGAATAATATGAAAATTGAAAATGCAATGAGGCCTAGTGATAAAAAAATCACTTTTCTCACCGAGTGTTGGGGGTAGTTTGTTCGTTCGAAGATTGATTTTTTTAAAGTTCTATAGGTGAATATTGTGGCGAATATAGGGGCGGTTATACATATGTAGTTGGTTATTATTTTTGAGGTTAAAGGGAAGTTTGATGACCATGCTCCAACTTTTCCGAAAAGATTTTGGTCAATAATTTTCTCGATAGAGTGTAATAGGGTGGTGTCGGCGTTGTTTGGGATGATGTAAATAAATAAAAAAATCGGAATGCAGGTGGCTGTCATGAATAAGTATGGGATATTCATTTTTTTAAATTTTATACCAAGCTTCTGCATTAAAGTTTCCAGTATATAAAGCCCCCTGCACCTGGGTCGTGCTGAGGGCGATAATTAATAGCTATTTAATTTTGTAGTTGGTTTTCAGGGTTGTGTTGGGTGGAATTTATAATAAAGTTATTTATCTCGTCAACTGTTTCTGAGTCAAAGTATGATGCGGCCAAAGCCATAAGTAGTGCTACGATCAGAGTGCTTAAAACAATAGGTGTGCTTAATAGTGCGAAAAGTCCAGCGAAAAGAACCCCTGTCGCATAAGCAGCCAAGGTTCCAGCCGCTATTGCTTCAACCTCTAACCCCAGCGGTTTCCAATCCCCGGTTTGAATACCGATAACAGTCTTCTCGCGAATGGCCTCTGCTTGAACAATTTTCCCAACAACACCAAATGCTTTTCCCAAGCGGTTTACATTGTCCGCGAGGGTGGCTTTATCTAACGCATTGAGAGCATCGACTACAGCCTGGGTGTCTTTAGCATTCAGCTTTAAATTTGGGTTGGCGTTGATCTTTTCAAAGGAGGCTAATGCTTCGTTGTAGCTTCTGATCTTCTTTCCCAAAATATTAGTTTGCAGGTCTTTAGCCGTTTTACTCAGATTGGCGCCGTATTTTTCCAGAATGTGTTTATTGGTATCTGCCAGGAAGCTTACTGCTTCTTTATAGGCGGCTTCTTCGGCTTGGGCTGCTGCGGCTTCTAAAGCTATTTTTTGAGCTTCTGCTTCTGCTTCGGCGGCGGCTCGGGCTTGTTCCGCAGCTTCGGCTGCTACTCGTTGAGCTTCCGCTTCTGCTGCAATGCGTGCTTGCTCATGAGCAATCCGCCTGGCTTCAGCCTCTGCTGCAAGTCGAATTTGTTCTAGCGAACTCTCTGCCTCTTTAGCACGTGCGATAAGCTCTCCGAAAGCATTCGTAGCGTCTGTCAGTTGTCGAGCAGTTTCAGAGTGAAGAAGTGATATGTGGTAGGCATCCCACCGTTTGCCAAGATCAGTCGTAGCCTGTAGATTGACAAGATTTCTAAGGGCCTCAAGCTCAGGCTTGCTGAGTGGAGTTTGTATGTTAGGGTTGGCAGTTAGATAGGTACCAACTGCAGACTTGTTTCGATCGATTATGCTATCTATTACGGCTTTGTACTTTTCTAGCGATTGAGAATGAGTGAGCCCTTCTACTGAGCCTGTTGCCGTCACTATCTCTTCTTGAAGGAAATAGGCGAGTAACTGAATGCGAATGTCTTTTTCAGTGTTCACCGAATAGAGCCTATCCGCCAACCAGCTCGACATTTGCGTTGTGTCGGTTTGAGACTCGGTTTCAGCTTGATCGATTTTTTGAGCCAGACTGGCAAGCTGACTAGCCAGAATATTGTTTTCTAGTGAGATTCGTTTGAGCTCTAGTGCTGAGCGGTATGCTCTGTCTATCGCGGCATAGGCTCCCAGTAAATCAGGGGGGACCGAATTTACACCATCTACCACTTTTCGGAAGGGCAGTTCTTTCATTAGAAAAAATGGATTATGTCCATAGAGCGAGTGTGCGCTCTCGGTTTGAGATTGATACTCTTTTTCCTTAAGAAGGATGGTGTTAACAGTTGTCTCTCGATCTTTTTTGGTTGCACCTATTTGAGTGAGTTGTTGGCCAGCCTTAGCGCCTTGTTTTCTTTGCTCGATTTCATTGTTAGTGGTGTTTGTAATTTTACCAAAAATCTCGTTGTATTCATTATCGATAATTGATTGGTTAAGGCGATGTTCTCCTATGAAGTCATCCCATATGTAAGGTGTCAGGGGGCTAAGTTTGTCTTTGCCTAAACTGCTCCCTCTGCGACCTTCATCATTTATACCAGTGTTTATATATAGGCCTTTACTCCCGCTAAATGAGGGCAGCCTGAGTGCCTTGATAGGTATCGGGCTCAATACGTACGAGTTTGGTCCCGTTTGTACATGTGGCCCTAAATATCTTCCTGCTCCAGACATATGAGATTCCTTTTTTATATTAATTATTTTGATATGGTGCGTGAGAGCAGCCGTACAAATTTTAGGTTCCCCTACTTCTGTAACGCCGCAGGTGGAATCAGGCTGCGAATACTTGATTTAGGTAGTGGTACGAATAATCAAGCCAGGTAACTGTACATCCATACAAATTTTCGGCGCTATATACAAATGGTAACCATTCGTGACTTTGGCTTTAGATCGGTACCTTGTTCGGCTTTACCGCTGGCAATGGCGCCCGCATTGGTACCGCTACCGCTTGCTCTTAATGGTGCGGCCCGGGACATCGACGTCACCACCGGCTACGGCCCGAAAAAATTTCGCCATCAAAGCGCTGATCAAGGGGCAGTATCTGGTGTATGTGAACTACTTCGGCGGCGGGTATCGCAGCGATGAAAAAGGGCGAGGCCGCGGTTCAACCGCTGACGACGGCGCAGGTAACCGTGATTACCGAGAAAGGGACGCCGAGCGAGAAGATGGAGTTTTTTTTGGTGCCGATGCGGGCGGTGGGGGAGTTGACGTTGGTGAAATCGTTTAGTTATCCGTGAGGGGAACCGTCGGATCATGTTCTTGCAGGCATTAAAAAGCCGGCTTGTGGCCGGCTTTTCTGATGTCCATTAAGGTTCATTATCTACCAGCTATCCGTTTGTTTTATGGGGGTTTGAAGGTAGTATCCGTCCACTAACGTCCAGTGCGATGCGCTGAAATCTGGTGTTTTGGTGTGGGTCAGAGTGTGGGTGGTGAGGTAGATGGCAAAGTTGACGACTGCAAAGATCAAAAGCCTGGCGAAAGCGGCGATGCCGGGGATGACCGGTGACGGTAAGGGACTCTATTTGCAAGTCAGTAAAACTGGGGGAGTGAGCTGGATTTACCGCTACAAGATCGATGGAAGAGCAAGATATATGGGGCTGGGTGCGTTTCCGCCCGTCTCTTTGGCTCAGGCTAGGGAAGCTGCCGAAGACGCCCGTCGCGGGATTACCAGAGGAGTAGATCCATTAGATGCGCGTGCTGCTGACAGAGAATCGCGAAGAAAAGCAGCCAGCGACAACGAGGCGCGAAAGGTAACATTCATGGCGGCGGCGGAGGGCTACCGCCAAAGACATGGCGGCGCGTGGTCTGATAAATGGTTTCGGGGGTGGTGGAGGAAGCTAGAGCTTTACGCCTTTCCACTTGCTGGTGCGATGCCAGTTGGAGAGATTGATACAGATACGGTGCTGAAAATACTAACTCCCATTTGGGCGGATAAGACGCGCACGGCTGACGAGGTTCGGGGACAGATTGAGCTAATACTTGATGCCGCGAAGGCGTTGGGCTGGCGACATGGTGATAATCCTGCCAGATGGCGCGGCCATCTCGTCAACCTTCTAGATAATAATGAGAAAAAGAAAGCTAGGAAACGGGAGCATTTTGCCGCTCTGGACTGGATGAGCGTACCGACTCTAATGTCCCAGCTCTCCGAGATATCATCTCGTGATGCCCACGCAGCCCGGTTACTGATTCTCACTGGCGCACGTAGCCACATGGTTCGTTTGGCTACATGGGATGAATTTGACTTGGATATAAAAGTCTGGTCATTAACGGCAGAAAGAATGAAGATGAAAGTAGCATTTAAAGTTCCGCTGGCAGATGAAGTGGTGGGGCTTTTAACGGAGTTAAAAAAGAACGCTGATACTAACTTTTTATTTCCTGGGCGGGGGAAGAGCGGAGCAATGCATGCGAATGCGATCAGGAATTTACTTCATAAGTTAGGGTATGAAGATATCACCAGGCATGGCTTTCGAAGTTCTTTCAGAGACTGGGCTGGAGAGTCTACGGATTTCCCACACGAAGTTTGTGAGATGGCATTGGCGCATGATGAGCGTACCCAAACGGAGGGTGCCTATTCCCGGACGGATTTTTTTGATAAGCGTCGAAATCTGATGAGCACTTGGGCGAAATTTGCTACCGGTGAGAAAAATATTCCAACGCTGAACGTAGGGCTTGAGCTATGAAAGCTATATCCACCCCGACTTATAAGTCTGTTGGTTCTGCTCTGTTGAAATTGACAAACGAGATCGACGAAGAGTTGCGTGTTTCAGATAAACCGCTTGGTTTTGCACGATTGAATGATATGGCCGAGGCAATATGCCTCCTGATTGGTAATGAGGATGCAAAATGCATGGCCTTGAAGGGTTTCTCTGAGGGATTTTTTAAGCTTGAGATGGCTGCATATGATAGCCCTGATTCGGCCAAAGAAATTGCGTATGGGGCGCAGAAGATCCTGATTGCTATGTGCAATATCGCCATCGTAATTGCGAGTGACCGCATCGATGTTGAAGTCGCAAGGATGGCTCCGCTCGCGCGTCAAAACGAGGAGAAAGAATTCATCATAAGTCTTGCGAGGGCGAAGGCGCGCGAGCTCTGGGCCGCTGATACGCTACAAGAGATCCGGAGCGGAGAAATGGCTGATAAGGTCTACAAAGCGATGATCAGCCTTAATTTGCTCGAGTTCTTGCCTGGCTCACCTGACCGCCTGAAGAAGTGGATCAAGCCGGAGGCCCCGGAGTACGCCCTAAAACCTGGACGTAAAAAATCATCAAGAACGTAACGGATATAGGTATTACCGATACGGCTGGGAGTTTTCAAGCTTCAAGAAATCCTTAGAGTTCGCGGTCACCAACCCTAGCTTCGAAAGAGCCCTGGAGCCTGATCGTGAATCGTCGTGTCATGCGTTTACCTGAAGTAATGCAAGCTACTGGTTATAAGCGTTCCTCAATTTATGAGCTGATGCAGAAAGGAACGTTCCCTCAAGCCAAATCAATTGGCGGACGTGCTGTAGGATGGAGTTCTGTAGAGATCCAAGCTTGGGTTGATGCCCGTCTTGATGCGAATGTCATTGCATGAAGGGCTTTTCCGTTCCTCCAGTCACTCCTGCGGATGTTTTTGAAGATCTTTTCCCAACTAAACCTCAGCTTGGTTTTTATTTCGAAACCAAATGTGAGTATGGTTATTTTGAAGGATGGGACGATGATATTTATCTTTCGATTCTGCCTAGCCTGGACTCTCCCCTCGATCAAATTGCGGGCAATGATGAAGCCGAGTTAACGCAACTGGCGCAAGTAATCGCCTTATCTCATAACCAGTATTTGAAAAATGCCTCTCCATTAGAAAAAAATTCTCATGTGCGGTCGGCGCATGCTTTTGGTGTGAGGGTGCGAGTTACAAAACACTCGACCCTGGATGGTTTGGTTGGCAGGCTTAGCGATTCCCGCTGGTGGCGACGACAGATCAATCGACTAGCAGATCAAAGACGAGAGCACCTGGCGCAGGTGAGACGGCAGCTAGGTAAATTTGCTCGTGAGCAGTGCTGTAGTGACGCAACTATGGCCGTGATGAAAGCCAGGAAATCAAAAACAGATAAATTTTTGAGCCGAGCTTATAAAGTGGTAAGTGGAACGGTCGAGCATGATCGCCCAGTGGTGTTTTCGTTGTTAGAAGTAGCTCGGGCTCAACAGGCCAATCGGGTCAACGAGCTATACGTGGACATCAAAGCCATGGAGCAAATCGCGACCGATAAGGGGTGGGGGTGGATGTTCATTACTCTTACGGCACCAAGTGAGTATCACTCGAATCCGGCTATGGGAAAAAACAGCTATAACCAAAATCTTAGCCCCCGTGATGCTAATAAATCTATAGGGCAGGATTGGAAAGCAATAGGGGGGGCGCTCAAGGAGCAAGGGTTTAAGCCCTCTGAGAGTTATTTCGGATTCAGAGTTACAGAGGTGCACGAAGATGGTTGTCCGCACTGGCACATTCTCGTCTTTCACACCTCAGGGGTAGAAACGGTAGTCGAAAAAGCTATCAGGCGGATTTATTCTAATAGGCCACCTTCATACTTTGAAAATAACAAAAAAAATATTATCCGTATTGGGGCACCTAAAGAAAACGCATCGGCGGCCAGCGCTGCAACCTACATCTACGCGTATTTGGCTTTCGCGCTTTCAGGCGGTGAAGGCAGTGGTGGAAACTCTAGCACTGCGCATAAATACCAGTGCGCTATCAAAGCTATGGGTGGCAGGCAATATCAACCATTTGGAGTCAAAGGGGCTCGCGGAAAGCTGAGGGCTCTGGCGAAAGTAAAGCGGTTGTCAGGATGTCCAGAGAATATTCTTAAGCTGGCCAATCGTCTGCACGTTGACCAGGGTGTTGAGGGTCGAAATGAAATTCAGTTGGAAGCAAGGGTGGAATTCTTTCTAGGTGAGGCAAGTAAGGTTCATTTCATTAAGGAGTTTGGGCTGAACTCCTTTGGCGAACGTATAGAAAAGATTGTCGGGATCAAGCATCAAGATGACATGTCTTCAGTGGCAATTTCCGGGTTGTGTGAGGATATTGACGCAGAATTAGGCGAGAAAATCAAAACTGGTGGTTGAGAAGGCCAGAACGCAATTATTGTTAATTATTCAAGAGGGACTACCGATATGACGGAAGAGAAGAAGGTGGCCGCGATGATTGCCGAGTGTGAGCGCATCGCAGCGAACTGCAAGGAAAGGCTCGTGGAGATGGCTAAACGCGGCTGTAAGAAATCTCAGGCCGAGCTGACGCGGCGTGGTTGGAGCTGGCAGGCATGAGTTTCCCTAAGTTCAAAATCGTTCCAAATTACGAACTCGTACACATGCTCGACCTGTGGAAGACCAAGGGTTTTGACCCAGCGGCAGCGTTCCGATTTTTCGGTGAGGTGGGCAAGGGTGGGTTTGCCGGTGTTGAAGACTTCTTCAACGGCGATGTGCTCTTTTCAGAGAATATGAAAGAGGACTATGAGACGTACGCAGAGCTCTACGCCGTTCTCGGCGGCCTTCTGGATGCCATGCACGATCTCTGGACTCAGACCGCGTGACCTCAAGTCTTTAAAGAATTGCCGTCGGAGAAGTTCCTCACCTGGCCCCGAGTAGGGGCTATATTCTGTATAGCCTTACGCTCCTCGATCATCTCTATCCGTCGCTCCAGAGCATCGCGCTCGGCCTCCAGTTCGATGACTTTATGCGCATCAGCGCTGACCTTTCGTTCACGCTCAGCGAGCGCCTCAGCGCGTTTAACAAACTCTTGTTCAGCCTCTTTCAGCAACAGTTGACGATGCTTGATGGCTTGCATGCGTTCATCAATTTCTGTCGTTTTAGCAGCGAGAAACTTCCCTCTCCGGCCCAGCGCTTTTTTGATCGCGGGCACCGCAGCGATTCCCTTCGTATTTACCTCTGCAACCACCTGTGCTCGTCTCCAAGCCGCAGTCTTGATTCCTACAGCTGCTGCTGCGTAATCCTTGGCATCGAGCTTTGGTGCGGCTCCTGCCGCGCTTAGTGCGGCATAGAATTTTTTAATGTCCTGGTGCTTTGCCCTGCTGCCTTCAATGCCACGATCAAGTCCGCGTTTTTTGCCGCACGCAACATGGAAATCGGTCTGCAGTTGTTTCATTTTTTCTTTGCCGCCGAGAAAGTCCCGGCATGACAAACGCAGGTCGCTGGTCATTGGAGCAACGTACGCGACAAGGTGCGGAGTGGTCTCGTCTAGGTGCACTGCCGAGCAGATGACATTCTCTTTCCCGTGACGATGCTGAAGCCACGCCAGAGCGTCGCTGAAGTACCCGTCCCCCATATCGTCCAACCGACCACCGTGGCGCTTAAAAGCTTCCGGAGAGGCTGTGATCAAGTATTCAATGCAGAGCACCGATCGGGCCTTGATAGTTTCAGGTAGTCGGTGCCTTAGCCGTGCTTTGAGATCTTCAGTGTTTTTCGCCCCCACGACCCTGTTTTTTGGGGTCATCGCGGGGTCAGCGTTCGGCGTTGGCTGTTCACGAAAAGTGTGTTTTCCGGAGCGCGCCACAGCGCCAAACGACTTCAACTTTTTGGCACGGATGATCACAAAATTCATCGGGTGTACCTGTCATCATCGTGCTCGATCTGGGGCAGATGCTTTTGCCATGATGGGACGTATTTTTGCGGGATGGGCGCCACCATAGGTGGCTCTGGTGGTGGTTCTATCGAGCGAGTCGAAGGGCTCTTTAACGCTCCCCCGAGGACACGTAAAAAGACGTCCAGAAGCATCGCAATAGCCTGCATGATCAAATCAAAAAGCGTTGCTTCGACGCGTAAAACCTCTCGGCATTCATCCTCATCGACTTCAACATGCCGACTCGCTGACCCTGTGTTTTGCAGCTTCAGGAGTGCATCGAAAGCATGGGGGGCATCGAACCGGCGAATCTCATAAAAGTCGGTTTGCTGGTGATCTTTAGGTAAGTCAGTCAAAGCTCGCTGAACTACTTGATTGAGTTGTTCACCCGGGAAGGTAGTACCAGCCTCGGCCCACATCGTCTTTTGATCGGTGGTCAAAAAGATAGCGCTTTGCATAGCGGCGGTTTCCCCGTCTTATTGTTGTTCTAGTTGTAGTTTGCCTATGGAGCAAAGAGCAAAGCAACACTTTGTGTAACCCACTACACAAACTTCGTTTGGTGGGCCAGCGTTTCGCTGGACTTTAAGGCTCTTTTTAGAGAAGAGGCACCTATTTGAGAAGCAATTAAATAGGTGCGGAGTGCATGGTTGCGAGGGTGTGCTGAAGAAGTTGCGCCGATTGACTACGATCCGTGGGCGACATAAGTTCGCAAGTCTGTAACGGAAATTGTTGAAGCCATCACCAATTGATAATGCCTCTCTTCAACTACTTTTATTTCATCATCTTGGACGATTAGTTCGAACATGGCGATTCGACCGTTTGTCATGAATTGTACAGAAACGGCCCTGCAGACGAGATCGGGGAATCGCTGTTGACAAAACAGAATATCTTGCTCGGTTTGCACTACTCCATGCTTGTCGTTACCACCTTTTGCCTGAACCGGTACTACAAATTGACGCCCGTGCTTGTCGATCCCAACATATACTTCGTCAATTTCGATTTGGCCAATCTCTTTAAGTTGGGTGCGCAGATGGTTTTGTAATGAGTAGGCCGTAACTCCAAGAAAAATATCGATCAGTCGATTGTAACGGACTTTTGCGAGTAGCGCCTGTTCATCGCTCAATGAGTACGCTTCAATTATCTCTGGTGTGGAGTCTGGAACTTTAACTGTTAAAAGTTCTTCCCTGGGTACTATTCGATTAAGCTTTACCTGCTTGAATGTATAAAGGGCTGTGCCAGACCCTTTGATGATCCATTCCATTCCAGCTTTGGCCGTTTTTTTGATCGAGTCAGGTAGTTCCTTTCGATAGCGAAAAGAGTAAGGGATATCACCAATGTTTTTGGGGAGATTGATCCCTAGTTTTTTTGCAATCGGCGCAAACTCTGTGCGTGAAAACTCGAACTGTGTGTTTCCTTTCTTGTAATTATTGAAAAATACGTTCTCAATAATTTGTTCGTAGCTTCCAATTGTTCGCGCTTTCTTTGGTTCAGGCATTGTTCTCTTCCATAAGTAAATCCGTGGAGATCTTTCGAGTGCGCTGGGCAATAGTGTCGCGAGGTACGTCAAAGTAACGTGCCGCATTCCCCATATCGAGGCCGAGCAACGAAGGTGAGCCCTGGGCTAGGATTTTCTTGGGCTTTGTAGGCTCTATCCCCAGCGCATTGACTATAGATGATGCAATGGCGCGGCCTAACAGCGGGGGAACGCTATTGCCGATTTGGCGAAAGCCATGCCACTTAGTGGTATGAAAGCGGAACCAGTCTGGGAACGAGTGCAGGCGGGCGGCTTCCCGCACAGTGATTACTCTTGGCTGGTGAGGGTGTATTGGTCGAGGAGAGGTAAATGCTCCTCTAGCGCTATCAGTCCCTGCACGAAGGGTGTTACAGAGGCCTTCTGGTGGCAGCTTGCGAAAGCGGCTAATTGGTTCGGTCTTACCGTGCGCGGTAGCCATGAAGCGCTCTTGGGACAAGGCCGTATGCTCGGTGCGTAGGCTGGAAGTGAGCATGTCCCGGTTGAAGTCACGCTTGTAGCTGAAGTCACCGGGATCTTTCTGTAAGTCTCGAAGTCGTTGTGCATAAGGTGAATTGGTTGTCCATCTAGCGCTAACGGTGTCGCCGGATACCAGTTCGTCGAACGAATTCGCGTCTGGCAAATCACCGATGGCCTCCTCGACGGTTACCCGATGTGTCAAAGGGGATGGGTAGTAAGGAATGTTGAGCCCACGGCGTGTTCCAACCAAAAAGAGTCGCTTGCGATCCTGCGGTACACCGTAATCAGCAGCATTAAGCACTTGATAAGGTAGCAGTACGTCATAGCCAGCATCGCCAAGAGCGGCAATCAACTCGTTCAAAAAATCAGCATGCTTGCCAAGCGTAAGGCCCTTGACGTTCTCGAAGACACAGTATTTTGGCTGAAGCTCTTCCACGATTCTGACGTAGTGAAATACGAGTTGGTTTCTGGGGTCGTCCAGTGCGCGTTTTCCGATCATCGAGAAACCTTGGCATGGCGCACCGCCGAACACGACATCGATTTCTTTGTCGCCAATTCCTGCTAGGCGCCTAATCTCGCTGCCGGTCACATCAGTAACGCTGGCACAGATGGTCTTGCAATTCGGAAAATTGTATTCGTGAGTTGCACAATGGATAGGGTCAATCTCTACCGCTGCGGCTACGTCGAACCCAGCTTGCTCGAAACCGAGGGACAACCCACCGGCGCCCGCAAACAGATCGATGCCGATAGGTCGTGGGTTAGTCCTGTTCGATGAATTCATTTAGCCTACCATCAATATTTCGATAAATTTCAATCTGCATTTAGGGGCGCATGATACCTGCAATACCCAGAGTCGTCCTCCGGCGGTGGCGCTGAAAGGGGTGGGCGGTGCCATTCTCAATCAGGTTGAACCGAGCACAATCTAGGAGGGAGGCGGGAAACGTAGTGGTTCAAATGGCATAGGCACGCCTCCTTAAATCCGGGGATATCCCTTGGGTTTCGTCCTTCAGGCTTTCCCTATCATCAAGAGAGCCTTCCGCGTCCCCTTTGCGGACTGGCGGAAGAATCAAACGATCTATGGGGAGGGCGCACGGTATGGGAGTGTGGGTCTAAGTGTGGGTCGACTGGGGCGGGAGAGTATTAGAGCCCGTTTTTACGGGGATATCAGGCATTAAAAAGCCGGCTTGTGGCCGGCTTCTCGGGGACTGGCTTGGTTCATTTTTGGTAAACCGCGCCAGCCTTCAAAACGTACACCCGGATCTTGCGTCCGGCTGTGGGACTCGGCGAGAAAGTCATCTGCCTTGTCGGTGCGATCAGGGCCGCTTGGCGGGTTGATGCGCAAATGTGGGGCGCAGCATACTGATTTTTTTGCAGAATTCCCAGCTTGGTGTGTGAGTTGGGGTGCCTGGGTTGCTCGGGTAACGGGATCGGATCGGCGTTTTTTGGTGAATTGACTGGCGCATTCGCGGGCAAGCCTCGCTCCTACGGGAGTAAGTTTTTGCCCGCGATGAAAGCGCCACGTTGTCACAGAAACGGTAGCGGTGGCCGTCGTTTGTTCAGTGTCGACCACCAGAACACCCAGCCCAGTACCCTGATGTTCTGTTCTTCGATTTGCGCGGGCCTGAAGATTTCGTCCGGGTAATCCGCGCGGTTATGGCTGCGCAAGCGCAGGGAGTTGCCCGGCATTCGGTGCAGGTATTTGATGCGCAGCATGCCGTCATGTTCGATCGCGTAGATCTCGCCATCGATAATCTGGGTCAGCCCGCGATCGATCGCGAGGGTGGAGCCGTCATCGATTTTCTCGGCCATGCTGTTGCCGATCATGGCGGCACCGATGGCGTCGGCGTGATTGATTTCCAGGGAATCGAGGTGGTTGCGGGGCAGGCGCAAGCATTGTTCACGGTCTTCGATGACGTGGGTTTTGTTGGAGCCGGGGGCCTTGATCACTTCCTTGTAGAAGGGCAAATCGATGTCGGTGGGCTCAACCACCGTGTAGACACCACGGATCGCCTGGGCGTCGAAGGTGTAGCCGGTGTCGTCGACCAGGCGCAGGTGCCTGGCGTCTTTTGAGCCTTCGCCGGTTTTCAGCCAGTCGCTGTTGACCGAGAGTTTCCTGGCGACTTCTTCCATGCAATGGGCGGGGACGCCGCGGGTGTACCAGTTGTGTACATTTTGCGGAGCCGTATCCAGGAATTCGGCAAATCCTGTTGTCGTGATGTTCGCTGCTTCAAGGAGCGCTTTAAACCGTGGGCCGCTAGTGTTCTTTTTCATGAACGGGAGTCTACTGGCGCCGGTCAGGGGTTTGAATAAACGGACCGTTCAAATTTCGAGGGAAATTTACGACTGGATGTGAGACGCGTTGGGTAAAAAATAAACAGGAAAACCCGGAAATACCGCGCGTTAAACGAATTGTTTAAAGCGGCTTTGCAGGCGCCCAAAAAAAACCCCGGATCAACCGGGGTTCTTCTCGAAGCTTACGGCTCAAAGCCGGCAGCTGCTCTTAGCCTTTATAGGCAGCAACCGACTTCATGATCGCATCACGGGCGGCGTCTGCGCCGTCCCAGCCTTCGATCTTCACCCATTTGCCTTTTTCGAGATCTTTGTAGTTCGCGAAGAAGTGCTCGATCTGCTGGATCAGCAGCGCTGGCAGGTCGGTGTATTCCTTCACGTCGACGTACAGCTGGGACAGCTTGTCGTGTGGAACCGCGATCACTTTGGCATCGCCGCCGCCATCGTCGGTCATGTTCAGGATGCCGACCGGACGAGCGCGGATCACCGAACCTGGAGCTACCGGATAAGGGGTTACGACCAGCACGTCGAGGGGGTCACCGTCGTCTGCCAGGGTGTTCGGGATGTAACCGTAGTTGGCCGGGTAGAACATTGGGGTGGCCATGAAACGGTCAACGAACAGGCAATCGCTGTCTTTGTCGATTTCGTATTTGATCGGCGCGTGGTTGGCCGGAATCTCGATCGCGACGTAGATGTCGTTCGGCAGGTCTTTGCCAGCCGGAATCTTGCTGTAGCTCATTGGGCGTTGCCCCCGTTAGTTGACCAGAAACACTTGGCCGGATTGACCAAAAAGTGGCGGCGATTATAGGCATATTCCTACGTCGACGCCACGTACCAGAGGTCGTGTAGACCTTAGTCGTGTGCCTGATAGACCGGGTTCTCGGCCAGAAGTTGCCGCAGCCTCGCCAGCGGGTCCTGACGATAGAACAGCTTCAGTTGCTCATAGACCTGTGGATAAGCCTCGTGCAGCAAATCCGGGGCACTGAAGAAGTATTCGCTGGTGACGGCGAAGAACTCGGCAGGATTTTCTGCTGCATACGGATCAATGGCGGTCTCGGCGTCCGGATTGCGGTCCAGTTGGCGGTCGAGGTCGTCGTAGGCTTCTTGCATGACCCTGGCCCAGTCGCTGACCCGCATGTCCGCGTGCAACGGTGGCAAGCCGTTGGCGTCGCCGTTGAGCATGTCGAGCTTGTGCGCCAGTTCGTGGATCACCAGGTTGTAGCCTTCCCAGCTGCCGCTGGCCATGACGCCGGGCCAAGCGAGGATGATCGGCCCTTGCTGCCAGGCTTCGCCGCTGTGCTCGCCGTCCCATTCGTGCTCGACGCCACTGGCGTCACGATGGCGCTGGGGGCTTATGAAGTCGTCGGGGTAGAGAACGATTTCGTGAAAACCCTGATACCAGTTCAGGTCACCCAGATGCAGCAACGGCAATTGCGCCTGGGCGGCCAGCAGCAGGCGTTGTTCCTGATGCAGCTCGACACCGGGCAGGGCGGACAGGTGTTTGTCTTGCAGAAACAGTACGCAGGCTTCGCGCAGCCATTGGTCTTCGGCGGCGCTGATGCCATCCAGAAAGCTCAGGTGATGGCGCACCTGCTGCCACATTTCGTCGGCTATCGGGTGCCTGGCCAGGATGCGCCGACGTCGCCAGGCGCCAAGGGACCACATCGTTCAGCGCGATGCGGTTTTGGAGTTCGAACCGCCAAAACGGCTGCGCACAATGCCAATGATCATCGGCACCAGCGACAGCAGGATGATGCCGACCACCAACAGCGACAGGTTCGACTTGATGAACGGTACGTTGCCGAAGAAGTAACCCAGGGTGACCAGGCCACCAACCCAGAGAATCGTGCCCAGCACGCTGAAGGCGAAGAAACGCGGGTAAGGCATTTTCGCGACGCCGGCGACGAAGGGGGCAAAAGTGCGGATGATCGGCAGGAAACGCGCCAAGGTCACGGTTTTGCCGCCGTGTTTGTCATAGAAGTCGTGGGTTTGCTGCAGGTAGTCGCGCCGGAAGATCTTCGAGTTCGGGTTGCTGAACAACCGCTCGCCGGCCGTTCGTCCGATGATGTAGTTGGTGCTGTCACCTAGGATCGCCGCGAGCATCAGCAAACCGCCCAGCAACACCGGGTCCATGCCGCCACCGGCCGCGACGGCGCCAGCGATGAACAGCAGGGAATCGCCCGGCAGGAAGGGCATGACCACCAGGCCGGTTTCACAGAAGATCACCAGAAACAGAATGGCGTAAATCCATGGCCCGTAGTTGGTGACCAGCAAATCGAGGTAGACATCGAGATGCAGGACGAGATCGAGCGGGTTGAAATCCATGGACGGCACCTGTGGTAACGGCCCGATTCGGCAGGCCTGTGCGGATGACTTCGCGTAAGACTACAGACAGGAGGTAGTTTTTCTTACAAGCCGGAAAGAAGGGAATTATACGGGCTGGGAGGTGAAAAGCGTGTGGGGTTTGTAGCAGGGAATTTCGGAGTGTATTGAGCACAAGATCGCAGCCCTCGGCCGAAAGCTGCGATCTTTTTTGACCTTACAACTCGTCGCTGATCGGCAACACGTAGTTTTTGAACTCGGTGTCTTCCTTGAATCCGATGGATTCGTAGGTTTTCTGCGCCACTTCGTTGTTGCTGCTGGTGGACACACGCATGCGCACAGCGTTGGTTTCCTTGGCCATTTTCTTCGCGGTGCGGATCAGGTTGTCGGCCACCAGTTGGCGGCGGGCGTCTTCGGCGACGTAGATGTCGTTGAGGATCCACACGCGTTTAAGCGAAAGCGAAGAAAAGCTGGGGTAGAGCTGACAGAAACCCATCAGTTTGTTGTTGCCGTCCTCGGACAGGGCCAGGTAGATCACCGATTCCTTGCGACGCAGACGTTTCTCTAGGAACGCCCGGGACGAGTCCGGATACGCCAGGGAGCCATAAAACTCGCGATATTTGACGAACAACGGGGTCAGCAGGTCCAGGTGTTCGAGGGTCGCTTGAATAATCCGCATGGTAGGTCTCGTCTTCAAGTGGCTGTCTTTACGTGCTTTGGCGGCAAAGGGTACTCACTGGCAGCCGTGCGTCGATCCTGCCTGAAAAGGCTCAGAAAGCGCAATGCGGAAGCGGTTCAGGATTGCGGTGAATCAAGTAGGAAATTTCCTTTAATGTCCGTTCCGGCGTCTGACTCCAGTGTTTGCACCTGCGCTTCGTCCTTCAGGTTGACGCCGGATAACTGTCGCCGGCATGCCTCGCGCATCAAATACAGCAAACGGTGTGCCGCCATGCCGTAAGTCAGGCCTTCGAGGCGCACGTTCGAGATGCAGTTGCGATAGGCATCGGTCAGGCCGACCTTTGGATTGTAGGTGAAATATAATCCCAGGCTGTCTGGAGAGCTCAGGCCAGGGCGTTCGCCGATCAGGATCACGGTCATTTTTGCGCCCAACAGTTCGCCGATCTCGTCGGCTACCGCGACCCGGCCCTGTTCCACCAGTACCACGGGCGCCATGGCCCATCCGTCGGTTGAACTCTGCTCTGCAAAGCGCGTCAGGAACGGCAGTGTATGGCGATGGACAGCCAATGCCGACAAACCATCGGCGACCACGATGGCCAGATCGACCCCGGCAGGATGGGCCGCGGCGTATTCGCGCAGTTTTTTTGCCGACTCCACGCTCAATTTGCGCCCCAGATCGGGGCGCTGCAGGTAGCTGTTGCGATCAGGCGCGGCGCTATGCAGCAACAGGCTGTCACGGCCGCATTCGGCCAGTTGCTCGCTGAGGGAGGCATGATCAAACGGCAAGTGCACCGCGTCTCGCGCCTGGGCGTGGGCAAACTGAAAGTCCAGCTGGGCACGGGTGGGCAGGCTGGTGCCGGTGCGGCCCAGGGCAATTCGTGCGGGGGTCAGGCGTCGCAGCTCCAGCCATGGGTTGTGCGGATCAAAGGGTGGTTTTTCCATATCGACACTCATCCCAATTGCGCCAAGGCCTGGCGGAAGGCCGGCGGCAGGCTGTTACCGAAGAGGACCTTGCCGTCCGGCTGAGTGAAGATGCCCATTTTCGCCAGCCATTGCTCGAACTCCGGCGCAGGCTTGAGCCCCAACGTCTGCCGGGCGTAAAGCGCATCGTGGAACGACGTGGTCTGGTAGTTGAGCATGATGTCGTCGGAACCGGGGATACCCATGATGAAGTTGATTCCGGCGACCCCGAGCAGGGTCAACAGGGTGTCCATGTCATCCTGGTCGGCCTCGGCATGGTTGGTGTAACAGATATCGCAGCCCATCGGCACGCCCAGCAGCTTGCCGCAGAAGTGGTCTTCGAGGCCGGCACGGATGATCTGTTTGCCGTTGTAGAGGTATTCGGGGCCGATGAATCCTACAACAGTGTTCACCAGGAACGGATTGAAATGGCGGGCCACGGCGTAGGCCCTGGTTTCGCAGGTCTGTTGGTCGACGCCGTGGTGGGCATTGGCCGACAGGGCGCTGCCCTGACCGGTTTCGAAATACATCAGGTTCTTGCCGAGTGTGCCGCGATTGAGGCTCAACCCGGCGTCGTAACCTTCCTTGAGCACATTCAGATTGATCCCGAAGCTGGCGTTTGCCGCTTCGGTGCCTGCAATCGACTGGAACACCAGGTCCAGTGGTACGCCGCGATTGACCGCTTCGATTGACGTGGTGACATGGGTCAACACACAGGCCTGGGTCGGGATTTCGTAGCGCTGGATGATCGCATCGAGCATGTCCAGCATGGCGCAGATCGAGGCGATGCTGTCGGTGGCCGGGTTGATGCCGATCATGGCATCACCGTTACCGTGCAGCAGGCCGTCGAGAATACTCGCAGCGATGCCGGCTGGCTCGTCAGTCGGGTGGTTGGGTTGCAGGCGGGTGGACAGGCGGCCGCGCAGGCCGAGGGTGCCGCGAAACTGCGTGACGACGCGAATCTTCTGCGCCACCAGCACCAGGTCCTGAACGCGCATGATCTTCGAGACCGCAGCCGCCATTTCCGGGGTCAGGCCGGGGGCGAGGGCGCGCAGCACCTGTTCGTCGGCGGCGTCGCTGAGCAGCCAGTCGCGAAAACCGCCGACGGTGAGGTGGCTGACCACCGCGAAAGCCTGTTTGTCGTGGGTGTCGATGATCAGGCGGGTGACTTCATCGGCCTCGTAGGGAATCAGTACTTCCTGCAGGAAGTGGCTCAGCGGGATGTCGGCCAACATCATCTGCGCAGCGACACGCTCGCCGTCATTGAGGGCGGCGACGCCGGCCAGATAGTCCCCGGAGCGTGCCGGGGTGGCCTTGGCCATCACTTCCTTGAGGTTCTCGAAGCGGTAGGTCTGGGCGCCGACGGAATGGGCATATACGGCCATGGGCGGTGTCCTCCTGATTGAATGTTGAACCCTGGGGCGGGTTTTTCGACCCCAAATAGGGCAGGCGCCAGGTTTGAAGCCCGGCGCCAGTGCAACTCAAGCTCCTTCGAGCATAGCGTCCGCCGGTGCTTCGGAGCGTTGCCGCGCGGTCAGTTGGAAATACAGGTAGCCGGCGGCCATGAAGCCGAGGAAGACCAGGCCGATCAAGGTGTTGAACCACGCCATCGCGACCAGGCACACCACCGCCAGAAACAGCGCAATCCCCGGTACGATCGGATAGCCCGGTGCGCGGAAGGTGCGCTCGAGGTTCGGCTCGGTTTTACGCAGTTTGAACAGGCTCAGCATACTGATGATGTACATCACGATGGCACCAAATACCGACATGGTGATCATTGCCGCCGTCAGCGACATGCCTTGCAGGTTGACCAGGCCATCGCTGTAGATGGCCGCAATGCCGATCACACCACCGGCCAGGATTGCTCGATGTGGCGTCTGGAAGCGCGAAAGCTTGGCCAGGCTGCGCGGCAGGTAACCGGCGCGGGCCAGGGCGAAGAACTGCCGCGAGTAGCCAAGAATGATCCCGTGGAAACTCGCCACCAGGCCGAACAGGCCGATCCAGACCAGCATGTGCATCCAGGTGGAATTGTTGCCGACCACCGCTTTCATGGCCTGAGGCAGTGGGTCGTTGATGTTTGCCAATTGACGCCAGTCGCCGACGCCACCGGCCATCACCATTGTGCCGATGGCCAGGAACACCAGGGTCAGGATGCCGCTGACGTATGCCCTGGGAATCGTGCGTTTCGGGTCTTTGGCTTCCTCGGCGGCCATGGCCGCGCCTTCGATGGCGAGAAAGAACCAGATGGCGAAGGGAATGGCCGCGAAAATGCCGGGAATCGAGCCCATCGTGAATTCGTTGGCGCCTGACCAGCCATTGAGTACGAAGTTACTGAAGCTGAAGCCTGGAGCGACCACGCCCATGAATACCAGCAATTCGGCAACGGCCAGCACGGTCACCACCAGTTCGAAGGTAGCGGCGATGCTGACGCCGAGAATATTGAGGGTCATGAACACGAAGTAGGCGCCAACCGCGGCGATTTTCGGGTCCAGTTCCGGGTATTGCACATTGAGATAGGCGCCGATGGCCATGGCGATGGCCGGGGGCGCGAAAACAAACTCGATCAGGGTGGCGATGCCGGCGATCAACCCGCCTTTTTCACCGAAGGCCCGCCGACTATAGGCAAACGGCCCGCCGGCATGGGGAATGGCCGTGGTCAATTCGGTGAAACTGAAGATGAAGCAGGTGTACATCGTTGCCACCATCAGGGCGGTGACGAGGAACCCCAGGGTCCCGGCCGTGCCCCAGCCGTAGCTCCAGCCGAAGTACTCGCCGGAGATCACCAGGCCAACGGCAATGCCCCATAGATGCAGGGTGCCGAGTGTAGGTTTGAGCTGTGTTGAAGAAGTCATAAGTCCTCGCTGTCTTTTTATTTTTTGATCTGTTGGACTTTCGGGAGCTGCATTTGCGTGTACTGCGGGCACGCAAAGCCCGTGCCAGAGCGGCCAGGGTAGTTATGCGGTGTCATTAAGGACGCCTTCGCGAGCAGGCTCGCTCCCACAGTGAGCGGGGGCGGCCCCACAAAACCCCTGTGGGAGCGAGCCTGCTCGCGAAGGCGGTGGGAAGGGCAGCACGGAAATCCCGTGCCGCCCCAGTTTTTTAGAAGAAGCCCAACGGATTGATGTCGTAGCTCACCAGCAGGTTTTTAGTCTGCTGATAGTGGTCGAGCATCATCTTGTGGGTTTCACGACCGACACCGGACTTCTTGTATCCGCCGAACGCGGCGTGCGCCGGGTACAGGTGGTAGCAGTTGGTCCAGACACGACCGGCCTTGATCGCGCGGCCCATGCGGTAGGCGCGGTTGATGTCGCGGGTCCAGAGGCCGGCGCCGAGGCCGAACTCGGTGTCGTTGGCGATGGCCAGGGCTTCGGCTTCGTCCTTGAAGGTGGTGATGCTCACCACCGGGCCAAAGATTTCTTCCTGGAACACGCGCATTTTGTTGGTGCCCTTGAGCAGGGTCGGCTGGATGTAATAACCCGTCGCCAGGCTGCCCTCGAGTTTTTCTATCTTGCCGCCGGTCAGCAGCTCGGCGCCTTCGCCCTTGGCGATTTCCAGGTACGAAAGGATTTTGTCGAATTGCTGCTCGGACGCCTGGGCGCCGACCATGGTGTCGGTGTCCAGCGGGTCGCCACGCTTGATTTGCAGGACCTTCTTCATCACCACTTGCATGAATTCGTCGTAGATCGACTCTTGCACAAGGGCGCGGGAAGGGCAGGTGCAGACTTCGCCCTGGTTGAAGAACGCCAGCACCAGGCCTTCAGCGGCTTTTTCGATGAAGGACGGTTCGGCCTGCATGATGTCTTCGAAGAAGATGTTCGGCGACTTGCCACCCAGCTCCACGGTGGACGGAATGATGTTCTCGGCCGCGCATTTCATGATGTGCGAACCGACCGGGGTCGAGCCGGTGAAGGCGATTTTGGCGATGCGCTTGCTGGTGGCCAGGGCTTCGCCGGCTTCTTTGCCGTAGCCTTGCACGATGTTCAGCACACCGGGCGGCAGCAGGTCGCCGATCAGTTCGACCAGCACGGTGATGCCCAGCGGGGTTTGCTCGGCAGGCTTGAGCACCACGCAGTTACCGGCGGCCAGGGCCGGGGCGAGTTTCCACGCGGCCATCAGGATCGGGAAGTTCCACGGGATGATCTGCCCGACCACGCCCAGGGGTTCATGGATGTGATAGGCCACGGTGTTGCCGTCGATTTCGGCAGCGCTGCCTTCCTGGGCGCGGATACAGCCGGCGAAGTAGCGGAAGTGGTCGGCCGCCAGCGGGATGTCGGCGTTGAGGGTTTCACGCACGGCTTTGCCGTTGTCCCAGGATTCGGTGATTGCCAGCAGTTCCAGGTTCTGTTCGATGCGGTCGGCGATTTTCAGCAGGACCAGCGAGCGCGCCTGGGCGGACGTGGCGCCCCAGGCATCGGCGGCCGCGTGGGCAGCGTCCAGGGCTTTGTCGATGTCTTCAGCCGTGGAGCGCGGGAATTCGGCAATCGGTTGGCCATTTACTGGCGAGGTATTGGTGAAGTACTGACCTTTGACAGGCGCGACGAACTCGCCGCCGATGTAATTTCCATATTTGCTCTTGAACGAAACGATTGCGCCTTCAGTACCGGGGTGAGCGTAACGCATGATGGTTTCTCCTTGGGTTCTTGTGCTTATAAGGAAGACGCGCGTGTGCGCTTGCTTTAAGCGTAGAGCAAAGGTCGGGCCACTGCCTTGCAAGTCAGGTAAATCAAGGCCTTGCGCGGTTTTTGTCGGACGGGCGGGTGGCCTCTGTGACGCTTTCGGTACAGTCCCCGTGACACTTTGTACCGGTTCTGGCACAGGCTGTGACTGACTGGTCTTGCCAGCATTGCAATGCAGCCCAGGCTGGAGGATGCTCGGCATCACCGCATGCATCGGTCGCCGAGCCCTGGGGAGAATAATAAGAAATGCACGACAATCATTTGAGTCGCCATGCCCAGCAGGTATTGACCGTAACCCAGGGCAAAGCCCACCTGCACGGCCCGGGCAGCGACCCATCCATCGCCCGCTCCTGGCTGCGCTGTCTGGAGGACTATCACCTCGACCCGGCCCTGAACATGGCGCCGACGGTGCTGGAGCATGGTCGCGTCCTGGAAAGCCGCGAACGCTTGCAGCAGGTGCTGCACATCGCCGGCAATGAAATGACCAGTCTTCATCAGCAGCTCTCCGGTGCCGGCCACGCCGTACTTTTGACCGATGCTCGCGGCGTGATCCTCAATTGCGTGACGGCACCGGCCGAACGCAAGATTTTCGAGCGTGCTGGCCTCTGGCTGGGTGCCGACTGGAGTGAGGCCTGTGAAGGCACCAACGGCATCGGCACCTGCCTGGTGGAGCGCCAGTCGCTGACCATTCATCAGGACGAACATTTCCGTGGCCGACACACTGGCCTGACCTGCTCGGCCAGCCCGGTATTCGATCCGCACGGCGAGCTGCTGGCGGTACTCGACGTGTCCTCTGCCCGGCACGAGGTATCGCGCCAAAGTCAGTTTCATACCATGGCCTTGGTCAATCTGTCGGCGAAGATGATCGAGAGCTGCTATTTCCTGCGTTGTTTCGATAATCAATGGCTGCTGCGTTTTCATCTGCAGGCCGAGTCCGTCGGTTTGTTCAGCGAAGGGCTGCTGGCGTTCGACGGCGAAGGGCGGATCTGCGCGGTCAATCAGAGTGCATTGAATCTGCTCGGGCATATCCGTGGCGGCTTGCTGGGCAAACCGGTGGAGGCGTTTTTCGACTGCTCGCTGGACGAACTGCTTGGCCGCGCGAGCGTCAATGCCAGCGCCAGCTGGCCACTGCGTACCCGGGACGGACGCAACCTGTTCGCCGTGTTACGCGGGCAATCGCGAAAAGTATCTGTGCCGCTGGTGCCAGGCCCGCTGGTTGAAGAGCGTCCGCGCTTGTTGGGCATCTGCCTGGGCGATCCGACGTTGCAGGCGGATTTCCGCAAGGCCCTGCGTGTGTACGAGCGGGACGTGCCATTGCTGATCAACGGCGAAACCGGTTCGGGCAAAGAAGCCTTCGCCAAGGCGGTGCACCATGCCAGCCAGCGCGCGGAAAAAGCCTTCGTCGCCCTCAATTGTGCGGCTATCCCCGAAAGCCTGATCGAGAGTGAGCTGTTCGGCTATCGCGGCGGCAGCTTCACCGGCGCGCGCAAGGAGGGCATGCGCGGCAAGCTGCAGCAGGCCGATGGCGGGACCTTGTTCCTCGACGAAATCGGCGACATGCCCCTGGCATTGCAGACCCGTTTGCTGCGCGTGCTGGAAGATCGGCAAGTGGTGCCAATCGGTGGCGAGCCGGAGTCTGTCAACGTGCGGATCATCAGTGCCACGCACCGCAATCTGCTGGGGCGGGTACAGGACGGCAGTTTCCGCGAGGACCTGTATTACCGGCTCAATGGCTTGGAAGTCGCGTTGCCGGCGTTGCGCGAGCGCGGTGATAAATCGCAGTTGCTCGACTTCTTGCTGGCCGAAGAGGCGCGCGGGGAAACCGTGCTGATCGACGGGCCGGCGCGAGAGGCGTTGTTGGGATTTGCCTGGCCGGGCAACGTGCGGCAGATGCGCAATGTGTTGCGTACGTTGGCGGCGTTGTGTGACGGCGGGCGGATCGGACTGGAGGATCTGCCGGCGATGATTCGCCAGGCGCGGCCGGTCGTCATGCCGAAAATTGAAGAGCCTTGCGAACATCCACTGGAAGATGCCGAGCGCCTGGCGCTGTTGAATGCGCTGGAGCACACGCGGTGGCATATGACGAATACGGCTGAACAGCTTGGCGTCAGCCGCAACACCCTCTACAGGAAGTTGCGCAAGCACGGGATTTCCCGTCAGGGAATATGTGTTTGAGTAAAACTAAACGACGGAGGCTCAGCGAAAAAATGTATCCGGGAAGTCGTCGAACAGACCGTCATCCAGTTCCATGGCCTTCTCATATTGCCGTATTTCCTTGAGCCATGATTTCAGGGTTTTAGGATCCTCGAGCTCCTCACGCAGAGCGCTAAGCTCTTGGATGTCAACGTTCAGTATGTCGAGTTGGTGTTGATAGATGTCAGGCAGGTTCTGAACGGATAACTCATCGAACGGCTCGAGATTGAATTGCTGCCTGAAAGACATCTCCAGGTTGAGCACTTCCAGTTCCAACTCATGCAGTTGCTCGGTCAGGACCTGGTTGTAGTGCTTGAGTCGATCAGCGGAAAGTGTTTCAAGAGTGGCCGCATCAATGTGCTCGATTTCCAACTGCAGTTGCAGCAGGTCAAGCAAGTTCCGTTCGCTATAAGCTCGGTTGACGCGCTGCATCAGCGATGTCTTTCGTTTGCGCTCGTCCGGATCGGTTTCCCGGTCGGGGTGCAGGGCACTGGCCAGTTTGCGGTAAACCTCACGCAAAGATTGGCTCACTTGAGCGGCATCCGCTTCCAGGCGTTGCTGGCGTACGTTTTTTTTACCCGGTTTTTGCTGCTGTGCGGTTTGTTCGGCTTGCTGCTGTTCGAGGATTTTCTGCGCAATGTCTTCAGGGGACTGCATGTCGACATCGTCCAACTCAACACCGAATATGTCTTTCAGGCCGAGTTTGAGCAACTCGTCTCCTTCACGCTCATCTGCGTCGAAGTCACCACCGCTATGCTTGTTGTACAGCGCTTTCAAAGCGGCTTCCTGCTCCTCGTTACAGCCGCTATCGATCAACGAGTAAGCTTGGTCCAGGATCTCCTGAATCAGGGTCTGGCGATCGATTTTCGAAAGCCTGATCCGTTCGCTGAGATGGTCCAGGACATGCACAAGCTCAACATTGCCTTGATGATATTGGTCAAGTCGGGGGGCGAACTCGAGATGCCAACGTTCGATATACAGGGGAGTAGCGTTTTGCCATTCCTGAAGCACCAGGCGTTGTTTTTCGATCTTCTTGATGAGACCGTTGAATTTTCGCTGTCCGGCGGACAGTTTTTTCGTGCCTGAGGCAGCTGCGATGTTGATCTGAGAAGTGTTGTTTTTCACGAACTGCTCCAACTGAACGTTCAAGGAATGAGCGCCATTATCAAGGCAAATCCAGCCTGCAACAGCGCATTCTGATGCCAGGTGATTCCGGATGTTGCAATAGCGTATGGGAAAGCAGCATAGGTCAGCTCAAACACAAGGTGCGATTTCCCCCTCCCTACGCTAACCTGCGGCCATGTTTTACGAGGTCGATTATGCACATTCATATTCTGGGTATCTGCGGCACTTTCATGGGTTCGATGGCGGTTTTGGCCAAAGAGCTCGGCCATCACGTGACCGGCTCCGATGCCAACGTCTACCCGCCGATGAGCACTCAGCTCGAGGCGCAGGGCATCGAGTTGACCCAGGGCTACGACCCGGCGCAACTGGACCCGGCCCCTGATCTGGTGGTCATCGGCAACGCCATGTCGCGAGGCAACCCGGCGGTCGAGTACGTGCTGAACAAAGGCCTGCCTTATGTCTCCGGCCCGCAATGGCTGGCCGACCACGTGCTGCAAGGTCGCTGGGTATTGGCGGTCGCCGGTACGCATGGCAAGACCACCACCAGCAGCATGCTCGCCTGGGTGCTGGAGCACGCGGGCATGAGCCCGGGCTTCCTGATCGGCGGTGTACCGCAGAATTTCTCGGTGTCGGCGCGCCTGGGCGACACGCCGTTTTTCGTGATCGAGGCCGATGAGTACGACAGCGCGTTCTTCGACAAGCGCTCCAAGTTCGTTCACTACCGTCCGCGCACGGCGATCCTCAACAACCTGGAGTTCGACCACGCCGATATCTTCCCGGATCTGCCGGCGATCGAGCGGCAGTTCCACCATCTGGTGCGGACCATCCCGAGCGAAGGCCTGGTGATTCATCCGACCACCGAACCGGCCTTGCTGCGCGTCATCGAGATGGGTTGCTGGACCCCGGTGCAAACCACGGGTGCGGGCGGGCAATGGCAGGTCAAACTGCTCAGCGACGATGGCTCGAAGTTCGAAGTGATGTTCGAAGGCGTCGCTCAAGGTGTGGTCGATTGGGACATGACCGGCCAGCATAACGTGGCCAACGCATTGGCCACCTTGGCCGCGGCGCGCCATGTTGGCGTGGTGCCGGCCATGGGCATCGCCGCATTGAGCGCCTTCAAGAGCGTGAAGCGAAGGATGGAAAAAGTCGCCGAGGTGCGTGGCATTACCATCTATGACGACTTCGCACACCATCCGACGGCCATTGCCACCACGCTCGACGGCCTGCGCAAGCGCATTGGCGATGCGCCGTTGATTGCGATCATCGAACCGCGCTCCAACTCCATGAAGCTTGGCGCGCACCGTGACGGTTTGCCGGAGAGCGTCGTCGATGCCGACCAGGTGATCTGGTACGCACCGGCCAATCTCGGCTGGGATCTGGCAGGCACCGCCGCGCTCTGCACGGTACCGTCGATAGTCAGCGACTCGCTGGAAGGCATCATCGAGCGGGTCAAGAGCCAGGCCCAGCCGGGCACCCACGTGGTGATCATGAGCAATGGCGGCTTCGGCGGCCTGCACGGCAAGCTGGCCGAGGCGCTTAAATGAGTAACGGCCCGGATCGCATCACGCTGGCGATGACTGGCGCTTCCGGCGCCCAGTACGGTTTGCGCCTGCTCGATTGCCTGGTGCGCGAAGAGCGCGAAGTGCACTTCCTGATTTCCAAGGCCGCACAACTGGTGATGGCCACCGAAACCGACGTCACGCTGCCGGCCAAGCCACAGGCGATGCAAGCCTTCCTCACTGAGTACACCGGTGCCGCCGCTGGACAGATCCGGGTCTACGGCAAGGAAGACTGGATGTCGCCGGTGGCCTCGGGCTCCGGCGCGCCGGCGGCGATGGTGGTGGTGCCATGCTCTACCGGGACCCTGTCGGCCATCGCGACGGGGGCTTGCAACAACCTGATCGAACGTGCCGCCGATGTCACGCTCAAGGAGCGCCGCCAGCTGATTCTGGTGCCCCGTGAAGCGCCGTACTCGAGCATTCACCTGGAGCACATGCTCAAGTTGTCGAACATGGGCGTGACGATTTTGCCGGCATCGCCGGGGTTCTATCATCAGCCACAAACCATCGACGACCTGATCGATTTCGTCGTGGCGCGCATCCTCAATCTGCTGAACATTCCTCAGGACATGCTGCCGCGTTGGGGCGAATACCATCTGAGCAGTGATGAATAAGTTGTGGGTGATTGTGCTGGCGCTACAGCTGGCGGGATGTGCCACGGCGCGTACGCTGGATGCGGCCAAGCCGGGGGCGCCAGTGGTGTACTCCGGGACGCGGCTTGATTTGTATGCGCTGAATGGCGGTTGTTGCGCGAAAGACCGTTTCGGCGCCGAGGCACCGAGCTATCCGGGCGTTGATTTGCCGGCCAGTGCGTTGCTTGACACGTTGCTGTTGCCGTTGTCGTTGCTGACGGTTATCGGGGTCAGCTTTCAGGCGACGGGTGGGTTGTAAAAAGACAAAAGATCGTCCGAACGCGGCCCGAACCTGCGGCAGCTCCTACATTGGGTAGGTGTACACCCTGTAGGAGCTGCCGCAGGCTGCGATCTTTTGATTTATTTGCCTAACTTCCTCAACTCATCCGACTCGACAATCCGCACGCCATCCTGCTCCTCCAGAGCAAGGCGCCACATCGCGCGGGCCAATTGGCAGGCTTCTATGCCTCGGTATTTGCCGGGAATCAGTTTCGACAAGGGGCCGGCGAACTGCTCGCCCAGGCGTGGCTCGGTACGTTCGCCCAGCAGCAACGACGGACGGCAGATGGTCAGCTGCGGCCAGTCCTGCGCGCGCAATGCATGTTCCATCTCGCCTTTGACCCGGTTGTAGAAAATCGAGGATCTGCGATCGGCCCCCAAGGCGCTGATCACGATCAGGTGCCGTGCGCCCATCTCCCGGGCACGTTTGGCGAAAGCCACCACCATGTCCAGGTCCACCGCGCGAAACGCCTGCTCCGAGCCGGCCTGCTTGATGGTGGTGCCCAGGCAGCAGTAGGCGATGTCGACGCGGCCGTTCAATTGCGGCAGAAACTCAGTGGGGTCGCCCACCGGGTTTTCCAGGTGGGGATGCTCGGCCAATGGCCGGCGCGAGGGGGCCAATACTCGCGATATCGTTGGCTCGTTGAGCAAGCGATCAAGTAGGTGTTCACCGGTCAAACCGGTGGCTCCGGCAAGCAACACGTGCTGAGGCGTCAAGTACATAGTGTTTCTCCCTTGATACTGTTCAGCTTAGTTGTTCTTTGCATCCTTGCTGTCAATGGAGACACTTTGCAGGGCTTTTCGTGCCTGCTGCTTACGTAACAGTTGCCAGTGGGAGAGCACGGTTTTAGGCGCCCAGATCTGCGGTTCGGAGGCTTCGAAATTGTCCGCCAGCTCGCGCTCGGCGACGGTGGCCTTGGCCAGTTTGAAGGCTTGCTCCAGATCATCGGTCTGGTTCAGCGCCCGGGCAAACAGGGCATCGCCGAAGTAGGTGAAGTTGGCTTCCTCGGAACAGCCAAAAGACACGCGGTCAGCTCGCGAGGCAGTCATGATCAGGGTGCGCTCGTCCTTCAGGGCGGGGATGAAGCCGCCGGAGTAGCAGGACGAAATCACGATGATCTTGTCGCGATTTTTCAGTGGCGCAAGGACGGCGGCAAGCTCGTCGGCCGGCAGGTCGGCCAGTTCCATGCGCGGCTGGTCGAGCACCAGTTCGTGCTCGCTGGTGCCGTGGCTGGTTAGATAGATGAAAATCAGGTCTTCCGGGCCACTGCGTTCGGCCAGCGTCAGGGCGGCGCGTCGCAGGTTTTCCCGGGTGGCCATCGGTCGGTCGCCAAGGTGGTCACGATGGTTCACCAGGCGGATCTGGCCATAGGCGCCGAAGCGGCTGGTGAGCATGTTCGCGACATAGTCGGATTCGCGCAGGAACACGCTCTGCTTGCCATCGCCACCAAGGGTCAGGGTGAACAGCTCCACCGCCGGGGTCGAGGCTGGAACGTTGGTGAACGCCTCCTCGAGCAAGCGCCCCTGGGCCAGCAAGCCAAGCTCGAGGGCGTCAGGCAGCAATTTGCCCTCGGCGTCGCGCACGCGCTGGCCGTTGATCCAGGTGCCACTGAGCACAGCGCCGTCGGTGAGGACCAGGGTGCCGCGCCCGGAGTAACTGTCATTGTCGAACTGGCCGACGTAAAAACTGCCGTCGGCCAGGTTCAAGCGGCCTTGGCCGGTGAAGCGCCAGTCGCTGAAGTGGCCGATGTAATGGCTGCCGTCGGCACCGATCAATTCGCCCTTGCCGTTGAGCGAGCCTTCCTTGAATTGACCCAGCCATACGTCGCCGTCGGCGTTTTCATAACGACCTTTGCCGTGCAATTGGTTGTTTTTGAACCCGCCGACATAGATGTCACCTTCAGCGCTGTTGAAGGTTCCGTTACCTTCCAGCTGACCGTCGACGAAGTGTCCGGTGAATTGATTGCCGCTGCCGTCGCTGCGTTGGCCTTCGCCGTGGGGCTTACCGTGAGCAAACTGGCCCTGATAGGCACTGCCATCTTCGAGTTCCAGGCGGCCGAGCCCTGAGTATTGATCGGCCTTGAACTCGCCGCGGTAGAGCATGCCGTGTTCTTTGAGGGTGCCTTCGCCGTCGCGTCGGCCAAGCTTGAAGCCGCCGTTGTAGCTGCCGCCGCTGGTGGTCAGGGTCCCCTGGCCATCGAACAGGCCTTGCTTGAACTGGCCGCGATAGACCTCGCCATTGCTGCCATGCCACTCCCCCTGGCCATGCCATTGGCCCTGGTCGAACTCGCCGGCGTACCAGCTGCCGTTCGGGTAGTCGATGCGGCCCTGGCCCTGCAGCAATCCGTTGACCAGGTCACCGCGATAGCGTCCACCGTCCGGCAGGCGGGCGTCGGCGGGCAATAGCGATTCGCCGTCGCCGCAAGCGGTGAGCATCAGGGTCAAGGCGAGGAGTGCAAATGGGCGCATAGCGGGTTCCGGGCAATTAGGCGACCGAGTATGCCGCAGCTATGTGTCCATATACAGCCGGTAGAAAAGCAGCAGGTGCGAAACAGCATGTGCTGCTTCGCATCCGGGCGGGCTTACACGAAGCAGAGCGACAGGGATTCGGCGACGTACGCCGGTTTGTCCATGCCTTCGATTTCCAGTGTGGCGATGGCCTTGAGCAGCAATTGGCCGGGTTTTTTCTCGGTGACTTCGGACAGTTCGACCTTGAGGCGCACCTTCGAGTCGACCTTGACCGGCTGAATGAACCGCACGCTGTCCAGGCCATAATTGACCACCATCTTCAAGCCTTCTGGCATGACAAGGATGTCTTCCATCAATTTTGGAATCAGTGACAACGACAGGAAACCGTGGGCAATGGTGCTGCCAAATGGCGTTTGCGCGGCTTTGACCGGGTCGACGTGGATGAACTGATAGTCCCCGGTGGCTTCGGCGAACAGGTTGATGCGTTCCTGATCGATGGTGAGCCATTCGGAACGTCCGAGTTCCTTGCCGACATAATCTTTGAGCTCTGCAACAGGTACAAAGGGCATTGAGACTCTCCTTGGGTTCATCGGTTTTATAGTTTTTAGGTGGGGGGATTTGACCTCCCGGATTACCACTTTAGATCAACATGGCAAAACGCCGCAGTCAACTGAACATGCTTATGGCGAATGCCGATCCATAGCGCAAGCGTGCTTATAATGCTTGGGCCAATGCGGGTGACGGATTTTGCGGGAGATCATTGATGTTGTTACGTGGCCTGACCTGGCTGGTGCTGTTCCAATTGCTCGGCACCGCGATCAACCATTTGTTTTTACCCTTCCTGCCGGGGCCGATTATCGGTCTGCTGCTGTTGCTGATATTTCTGATCGGTCGTGGTCAGGTCGGCGAGCCGCTGAACCTTGCAGCCAGCAGCCTGCTGCGCTACCTGCCGTTGCTGCTGGTGCCTCCGGCCGTGGGGGTGATGGTGTACGCCGCGGATATCGCTGCCGATTTCTGGGCCATTGTCGGCGCGCTGGTGTTGTCATTGTTGCTGTCGATGGCGTTCGCCGGCGTCCTCATGCAGCGCATGGTCAGGCGCCATGTTCACCCTGAGGACGGCCAATGATCCTTGACTGGCATGGCGCCTGGACGTCGGTGATTCATCATCCATTGTTCGGCATCGGCATCACGCTCGGTGCCTATCAGCTGGTGCTGGCGGCGTTCGAGAAAACCCGCTGGATCTTTTTGCAGCCAGTGCTGGTCTCCATGTTGCTGGTGATCGGTGTGCTGGTAGGCTGCGGCCTGACCTACGCCGAGTATCGCAAGAGCACCGAGATCCTCAGCATTCTGCTCGGCCCCGCGACGGTCGCGTTGGCCGTGCCGCTTTACCTGAATCTACGGCGGATTCGACAGTTGTTCTGGCCGATATTTACTACGCTGGTGATAGGCGGTGTGGTCGCCACGTGCATGGGGGTGCTGTTGGGCTGGTGGTTCGGGGCCGAACACATGATCCTGATGACCATGGCGCCGAAATCGGTGACATCGCCTATCGCCATGCTGGTGGCCGAGCAGATTGGCGGCGTCGCCGCGCTGGCGGCGGTGTTCGTGCTGATCACCGGGGTGATCGGGGCAATCTTCGGCCCGACTCTGTTGACTCGGCTCGGTGTCCACAGCCCCGAGGCCCGCGGCATGGCACTGGGCATGACCGCCCACGCGGTAGGCACTGCGGTGGCGATGCAGGAAAGTGACGAATGTGGCGCCTTCGCGGCGCTGGCGATGAGTTTGATGGGCGTGGCCACGGCGGTATTCCTGCCGTTGGCGGTGTCGATGGTGGTGTAAGGAATATGTCTATGAGTCTGCCGCTTTTTCCGCTGAACACGGTGCTGTTTCCTGGTTGCATCCTCGACCTGCAGATCTTCGAGGCGCGTTACCTGGACATGATCAGTCGCTGCATGAAACAGGGCGGCGGCTTCGGCGTGGTGTGCATCCTTGAGGGGAGTGAAGTCGGTATCGCGCCGCAGGGCTTTGCCTTGGTCGGTTGTGAAGCGCGTATCACCGATTTTCAGCAGCAGGACAACGGCCTGCTGGGGATTCGGGTTGAGGGCGGGCGACGGTTCAACGTGTTGACGACCGAAGTCCAGCGAGACCAGTTGATCCTCGCCGAGGTCGAATGGCTGGAGGACGAACCCGAGCAACCGCTGCAGGATGAAGACGCCGATCTGGTGGCTTTGCTCAAGGCCCTGGCCGAGCACCCGATGGTGGAGGCGTTGAACATGGGCACCGAAGCGGCTGGGCAGCAATCACTGGCCAATCAGTTGGCGTACCTGTTGCCGTTCGCTGAAGTGGACAAGATCGACCTGTTGCAACTCGATGATCCGCAGCAGCGGCTGGATGCGATTCAGGCGTTGCTCGATGAATTGCAGGGTGAGTTGTTTGCCTGAAATTCGCTCAGGTGACTTGGCTTGCCAGCGATGGCGGCCTTACAGCCGTCCTGGCTATGACGGATGTACTCGAATCAACTGTGGGAGCGGGCTTGCTCCGGGCGGCGTTCCGACGAAGGCGGCCTGACAGCCGACCTATTGTTTGTTGACTGAGTACATATCCATTCCTGCGGTAACGGCCACCTACGGTTTCGCCCTTACGGCGAGTCACTTGGAAGAGCCCTGTAGGAGCGAGCATGCTCGCGATAAACCTGAGAGCACCACGGGGAGTCAGGCTCCCCGCGTCATCGTTGACCTCCATCGCGAGCATGCTCGCTCCTACAGGGCCCGCCGCGATCGGCCATCCATGGCCGTGCGCGGCTAACCCGGCATCCATGCCGGGTTGCCCACTGCGCAGAACCTCCACTCGGCCTCTCGAGGGGGCAAGAAAATCAAAATCAAAATCAAAAGCCAAAGCCAAAGCCAAAGCCAAAGCCAAAGCCAAAGCAAGAGCGAGGCGGCCGACCGGCCGGCCTGATCTCGGGTGAACGCATGTCCCGTATTTGGCTAATACGCGTACCGCAACATCGTATGCGGCAAATGCCTTAATACGAAGAACCCGAACAATGCCACCAGCGACGGCAGCACCAGCCACCAGACTTTTGGCGGCATGGCGTTGAGCGAGGTCTGGCGCTGGCTGAGCCACAGGCTCGCCGCGCAGACGCACGACGCCAGCATTGCGCCCGCCAGCACGTCCGTCGGCCAGTGCGCGCCGAGGTATACCCGGGACAGGGAAATCGCCAGCGCCGGCAGGCACGCCACCAACAACCAGGTCAGGCGCATGCGCGGGGGTTGTCCGCGGCCGGCCAGTACGGCGAGGGTAAGGAATAGCGCGAACGACCCGGATGCGTGGCCACTGGGCATGCTGTAGCTGGTGAGCGGGTCGCTCAATACCTCCGGGCGCACGCGGGCAAAGAAGTGTTTGGTCAGAGTGTTGCCCAGCGCGGTGCAGAGCAGGGTGGTGGTGGCGAAGATCAGCTGCCGCCATTGCCGTGTAATCAGCAGCAGCACCACCAGCAAGGCGCTGAAGATCAGCATGTTGCGGAATTCGCCAATGAGGGTAAAGACCACCGCCACCTCATCGAGCATCGGGCTGCGGTGTTCCTGCACCAGGGTCATCAGCCCCTGGTCGAGTGCGTTCAGGTGCGGATAGCCGATAAACAGGCCTGCCAGGATCAGAAGGCTCATGCCGGCAATGAACACCGTGGCCTTGCGATGGCGGCGCAGGCTGCTGGTTGCGCTCAATCCGACCATGAGCGCAATGCTGCCGGCAACGATGCCGGCCTCAGGCCAGAAGCCTTCGGGCAGTGGCAGGCGAATCGCCGCGCCCGTGGCCCAGCCCGGTAGCAGGTACGCCACCGACCAACCCGCGCCGGCCAGCAGGCTGACCGCGAAGAATCGCGGGAATGGCATGTCGAACATCCCGGCGACCATCGGTAGCATGGGGCGCAAGGGGCCGATGAAGCGTCCGACCAGCAGGCTCGCGATGCCGTAACGCTGGAAATACGCCTCAGCACCGGCGATCCATTCCGGGTGATGACGCAAGCCTGGCAGGCGCCGGATGTTCTGATGGAAATGCCGGCCGAGGAAATACGAGACCACATCGCCAAGCACGCCGGCGAGAAATCCCAGCAGCAGCGTTTCACTCAACGACAGTGCGCCGCTGCCGGCCAGTACCGCCACGGCGAACAGCAACACCGTGCCAGGCACGATCAGACCGGCAATCGCCAGGCATTCCACAAAGGCCACGATGAATACCGCTGCCGCCAGCCATTGCGGGTTGACCGTCAACCAACCGGTCACGCTATCGAGCCATGGGCCCATAAAAACAACTCCATTGAATGTTCAAATGCCCCTTGTGGGAGCGAGCCTGCTCGCGAAAGCGGTGTGTCATTCAACATTAATGTTTGCTGACAGGGCCTCTTCGCGAGCAGGCTCGCTCCCACAGGGAATTCCTTCTGGTTCAAGTTCGGGCCAGGTCAGGACAATACAAAATAATCACGACCTTCGACCTGGCCCCGTCGCAGCGGGTTCCGCGTGCAATAAGCCGCATAGGCCGCGTCGACAAAGCGGTACATCAGGTGTTCGTCGCGCCCATGGGGAATGCCCAGGCGCGCGGCCTGGATAACATGGGAGGGCGTCTGGCCGACGTCTTCCACCAGCAGCACCTCATGGTCGAAGCGCTTGGCGTCCCAGACCGGCACCTTCAGGCCCAGGGACTTGCACAGCAGAGTTTGCCCCGCGCATAGTTTTTGCGACGGGCGAGGGCGGCCTTGGGCGTCGGGGTTGTTCAGCAGCATCTGCGCCAGGCTCGAAGGACCACTCAATTCATCGACCCAGGGGTAGGCGGACTTGATCAGCACCGCGTTACCCGGATCCTGGGCGCTGAAGTTCAGCGAGTCGCCGCCACGGGCGTAATACATATAGATGTGCCCGCCGTCCAGAAACAAAGCCTTACGCTTTTCTGTATAGCCGAGGGAGGCGTGGCTGCCTTTTTCTGCGCAATAGTAGGCTTCTGTCTCGATGATCCGGGCGCTGAGCCACAGATCGCCGACCCGATGACGGATGACTTTACCCAGCAATTCCCGGGCAAGAATTTGCGCATCGCGGTCGAAAAACGCGTCTGGGAGGCCCTTGGGCAGGCTCGCGGAAGGCGCACGAACAGTCAGGTTGGACATGATGGGCAGCGTATATCAAGGCTGAGTGAGTCGTGATGATAACAATTTGCAGCTTAATCCCGACTGAATGTCGGCAAATTGCCCTCGATTTCGACCATCCGCCCGTCACTGCTGTTAGTCGGCGGACACGACAGCTATAATCTGCCGCTTTACTCTTTACCAAGACCTATCAAAGACCACTCCAGACCATGACTGAGTCCGTTCTTGACTACATGACCCGTTTGGGTCGCGCTGCCCGCGAGGCTTCCCGCGTCATCGGCCGTGCCAGCACCGCGCAGAAAAACCGCGCGTTGCAGGCGGCTGCCAATGCGTTGGATGCTGCCCGCGGCGAATTGACCGCTGCCAATGAGCTGGACTTGGCGGCTGGCCGCGCCAATGGTCTGGAGCCGGCCCTGCTCGAGCGCCTGGCGCTGACCCCGGCGCGTATCGACGGCATGATCGTTGGCCTGCGTCAGGTCGCGGCGCTGCCCGACCCGGTCGGCGCGATCCGCGACATGAGTTATCGTCCGTCGGGTATCCAGGTGGGCAAGATGCGCGTGCCGCTGGGCGTGATCGGGATCATCTACGAGTCACGGCCGAATGTGACCATCGATGCGGCCAGCCTGTGCCTGAAGTCCGGCAACGCGACTATCCTGCGCGGCGGCTCCGAAGCCATTCATTCCAATCGTGCCATCGCCGCCTGCATCCAGCGCGGCCTGGCCGAGGCCGATCTGCCGGCCGCCGTGGTGCAAGTGGTCGAAACCACCGATCGCGCTGCCGTCGGCGCACTGATCAGCATGCCTGAATATGTCGACGTCATCGTGCCCCGTGGTGGCCGTGGCCTGATCGAGCGCGTCAGTCGTGACGCCCGGGTACCGGTGATCAAGCATCTGGACGGTATCTGCCACGTTTACGTGAGCGAGCATGCCGACCTGGCGAAAGCCCAGCGCATCGCGTTCAACGCCAAGACCTACCGCTATGGCATCTGCGGTGCGATGGAAACGCTGCTGGTCGATCAAACCGTTGCCAAAGATTTCCTGCCAGCGATGGCGGCCCAGTTCCGCGAAAAAGGCGTCGAACTGCGCGGCTGCGAACGCACCCGGGCAATCATCGATGCCGTGCCGGCCACGCAAGAGGACTGGAGCACCGAGTATCTGGCGCCCATCCTGTCGATCCGCGTGGTCGACGGGCTTGACCAGGCCATCGAGCACATCAACCATTACGGCTCCCATCACACCGATTCGATTGTCAGCGAACACCAGGGCGACACCCGGCGTTTCGTGGCTGAAGTCGATTCTTCGTCGGTGATGATCAACACCCCGACCTGCTTCGCCGATGGCTTCGAATACGGATTGGGTGCCGAGATTGGCATTTCTACTGATAAGCTGCACGCCCGTGGACCGGTCGGTCTCGAAGGTTTGACCTGCGAGAAGTACGTGGTGGTCGGTGATGGCCAGCTGCGCGGACAGGAGCCGGTCTGACTTGGGCGACCTCGACCCGTCAGCCCCGGTAACCGCCAGCGCGCCTTCACCTCGACGCATCGGCGTACTGGGCGGGACCTTCGACCCGGTGCATGTGGGCCATTTGCGTGGTGCGCTGGAAGTCGCCGAATCGCTGGCGCTCGATGAGCTGCGCCTGACGCCCAGTGCCAGGCCACCCCATCGGGGTACGCCGCAGGTGTCGGCGAAGGACCGGCTGGCGATGGTCGAGTGCGCGGTGGCCGGAGTGGCGCCGTTGGTGGTGGACGACCGCGAATTGCAGCGGGACAAACCGTCCTACACCATTGATACCCTGGAACTGATGCGCGCCGAACTGGCCGCGGATGACCAGGTTTTTCTGCTTTTGGGCTGGGACGCATTTTGCGGCCTGCCCACTTGGCACCGCTGGGAAGAGTTGCTCCAGCATTGCCATATCCTGGTGTTGCAACGCCCGGATGCCGACAGCGAACCGCCGGATGCCTTGCGCAACCTGCTGGCAGCGCGCTCGGTGAGCGACCCGCTGGCCCTCAAGGGGTCGAGCGGACAGATTGCATTCGTCTGGCAGACGCCGCTCGCGGTATCCGCCACCCAGATCCGTCAACTGCTGGCCAGCGGTAAGTCGGTACGTTTCCTGGTGCCCGACGCGGTCCTGGCCTACATCGATGCGCACGGACTTTACCGTGCGTCGAACTGAATAGGAGTGCCTCAAGGCACGTGGCAACAACGTGTATTGAAGCGCCCGAACAAACGAGCAAAACGAGTTTTATATGACGAACAACGAAGTAAACAAAGTTAAGCGCAAAGGCACATTCAAGAGTGCCCCGCTGCCTGAGAAGGTCCTGGCTGCCGAGCCGCCTAAAGGCGACGAACTGGTCAAGATCGCCGTAGCCGCCCTGGAAGACGTCAAGGCCCAGGACGTGCTGGTCATCGATGTTCGCGACAAGCAGAGCATCACCGACTACATGATCATCGCCACGGGTACCTCCAACCGCCAGATCGGCGCGATGCTGGACAAGGTCCGCGAAGCAGTCAAGGCCCTGGGCATCAAGCCGCTGGGTGAAGAAGGCAAGGGCGACAGCGACTGGGTACTGCTGGACATGGACGACGTGATCGTCCACATGATGACCTCCAATGCCCGCCAGTTCTACGACCTGGAGCGCTTGTGGAAAGGTGCCGAGCAGAGCCGTGCCGCTGATGGCAAACACCACAGCCCTGAAGTCGGTCATGAGCATTTCACCAAGCTCAACAAAGACCAGGAATAAGGAACGGCTGTGCGACTGCGACTGATCGCCGTCGGTTCACGCATGCCCAAGTGGGTGGAAGAAGGCTGGCATGAATATGCCAAGCGTCTTCCGTCCGAACTGGCGCTGGAACTGGTGGAAATACCGCTCAATACCCGTGGCAAGAACGCCGACGTGGCGCGCTTCATCCGTCAGGAAGGCGAAGCCATGCTGGCCAAGGTCGGGCCGAACGAGCGCGTTGTCACCCTCGAAGTCCACGGCAAGCCCTGGAGTACCGAGCAACTGGCGGTCGAGCTCGATCGCTGGCGGCTGGACTCGCGCACAGTGAATTTCATGGTCGGCGGCCCCGAAGGGCTGGCACCGGAAGTCTGCGCCCGTGCCGATCAGCGCTGGTCGCTATCACCGCTGACGTTGCCGCACCCGCTGGTGCGAATCCTCATCGGCGAGCAGCTGTATCGTGCCTGGACAGTCTTGTCCGGCCACCCTTACCACAAGTAGTTCTGCCCTCATGTCCCAACCGATCCGCATCAAGGACCACGAAAAAGACGCCCGTCTGGTGCGTGGCCGCGTCGTGTTCGGGGCCATTGCAGTGGTGGTGCTGATTGGTGTGCTGATCGCGCGTCTGTATTTCCTGCAGGTCATCCAGTACGAATACCACTCGACCCTGTCGGAAAACAACCGCGTTCATGTGCAGCCGATTCCGCCGACTCGCGGATTGATTTTCGACCGCAACGGCGTGGTGATTGCCGACAACCGGCCCAGCTTCAGCCTGAGCATGACTCGCGAGCGCTCTGGCGATTGGCAGCAAGCGCTCGATGTGATCGTCGAGGTGCTGGAGCTGACGCCCGAGGACCGGGTGATTTTCGAGAAACGCATGCGTCAGGGGCGACGGCCGTTCGAGCCGGTGCCGATCCTGTTTGAATTGACCGAAGAGCAGATCGCCCGTATTGCCGTGAACCAGTTCCGCCTGCCCGGGGTGGAAGTGGTCGCGCAGCTGGTCCGTCACTATCCGCAGGGCGCGCACTTTGCGCACTCGGTGGGTTACATGGGGCGGATCAACGAGAAAGAGCTCAAGTCTCTGGATCCGGTGAGTTACAGCGGCACCCATCAAATTGGCAAAACCGGCATCGAGCGCTTCTACGAGCCGGAGCTGCACGGTCAGGTGGGTTACGAGGAAGTCGAGACCAACGCTCGGGGCCGTGTATTGCGGGTACTCAAGCGTACTGAACCGATTTCCGGCAAGGACATCGTCCTGAGCCTGGATATCAAATTGCAGGAAGCTGCTGAAGCCGCGCTCGGTGGTCGTCGTGGTGCGGTGGTGGCCCTGGACCCGAAAACCGGCGAGGTCCTGGCGATGGTCAGTCAGCCGAGCTTCGATCCGAACCTGTTCGTGACCGGGATCAGTTCAAAGGCCTATTCCGAACTGCGCGACTCCATTGACCGGCCCCTGTTCAACCGCGTGCTGCGCGGTCTGTACCCGCCAGGCTCGACCATCAAGCCGGCGGTGGCGATTGCCGGTCTGGATGCGGGCGTGGTGACTGCCTCGTCCCGGGTGTTCGACCCTGGCTACTACATGCTGCCCAACTATGATCACAAGTACCGCAACTGGAACCGTACCGGTGACGGCTTCGTCGATCTCGACACGGCGATCATGCGCTCCAACGACACCTACTTCTATGACCTGGCCCACAAGCTGGGGATCGATCGGTTGTCGGCGTACATGAGCAAGTTCGGCATTGGCCAGAAGGTCTCCCTGGACATGTTCGAAGAATCGCCGGGGCTGATGCCGACCCGGGAATGGAAGCGTGCGACCCGTCGGCAGGCATGGTACCCGGGTGAAACACTGATTCTGGGGATCGGGCAGGGCTACATGCAGTCGACGCCATTGCAACTGGCCCAGGCAACGGCACTGGTGGCCAACAAAGGCGTCTGGAACCGTCCGCACCTGGCCAAGACCATCGAAGGCGAAAAGCCAGTGGATGAGAACCCGATGCCGGACATCATCCTGCGCGATCCGTCGGACTGGACGCGGGTCAACCATGGCATGCAGCAGGTCATGCACGGTGCCCGAGGCACCGCGCGCAAGGCTTCGATCGGCGCGCAGTACCGGATTGCCGGCAAAAGTGGTACAGCCCAGGTGGTTGCGATCAAGCAAGGCGAGAAGTACGACCGATCCAAGGTGCAGGAGCGTCATCGAGACCACGCCCTGTTCGTTGGCTTCGCGCCGGCCGACGATCCGAAGATCGTGGTGTCGGTAATGGTCGAGAACGGTGAATCCGGCTCGGGCGTGGCCGCGCCGGTGGTGCGTCAAATCATGGACGCCTGGCTGCTGGATCAGAGTGGTCATCTCAAGGCCGAATACGCCAGCCCTAACACCGCAGAGGCTACCGCCCGTGATGAATAATTTCGATCGCATGCTCTCCAGCGAGGATGTGATGCGCCGCCGTGCCACGCTGTTGCAGCGCTTGCACATCGATGGACCGTTGTTGATCCTGCTGCTGACACTCGCCGCCGGCAGCCTGTTCGTGTTGTATTCGGCCAGTGGCAAAAGCTGGGATCTGCTGGCCAAGCAAGCCACTTCGTTCGGTATCGGCCTGGTGTCGATGATCGTCATCGCCCAGTTCGAGCCGCGTTTCATGGCGCGCTGGGTGCCGCTGGGGTATGTGGTCGGGGTGATGCTGCTGCTGGTGGTGGACATCATGGGGCATAACGCCATGGGTGCCACACGCTGGATCAACATTCCCGGGGTCGTCCGCTTCCAGCCTTCGGAGTTCATGAAGATCCTCATGCCGGCGACCATCGCCTGGTACCTGTCCAAGCGCACGCTGCCGCCGCAGCTCAAGCACGTGGGTGTCAGTCTGATGCTGATTGGCGTGCCGTTCATTCTGATCGTGCGCCAGCCCGATCTCGGCACGTCGCTGCTGATTCTGGCGGGCGGCGCCTTCGTACTGTTCATGGGTGGCCTGCGCTGGCGCTGGATTCTCAGTGTGCTGGCGGCCGCCGTGCCCGTGGCTATCGCCATGTGGTTCTTCATCATGCACGACTACCAGAAGCAGCGAATCCTGACGTTCCTCGATCCAGAGAGCGATCCACTGGGTACCGGCTGGAACATCATTCAGTCCAAGGCCGCGATCGGTTCCGGCGGCGTGTTCGGCAAGGGCTGGTTGCTGGGCACCCAGTCCCACCTGGATTTCCTGCCGGAAAGCCACACCGACTTCATTATCGCGGTGCTGGGGGAAGAGTTCGGCCTGGTGGGCATTTGTGCGCTGCTGCTGATCTACCTACTGTTGATCGGTCGTGGGCTGGTGATTACCGCTCAGGCGCAGACATTGTTCGGCAAGCTGCTGGCGGGCGCCTTGACCATGACGTTTTTTGTGTATGTTTTCGTCAACATCGGTATGGTCAGCGGCCTGTTGCCGGTGGTGGGGGTGCCGTTGCCGTTCATTAGCTACGGAGGAACTTCGCTGGTGACGCTGCTGTCAGCGTTTGGGGTTTTGATGTCGATCCATACCCATCGCAAGTGGATCGCGCAGGTTTGAATAAGGTGAAGAGTTCAATGCAAGTAATGCGTGGCTGGGCGACTCGATTCGCGCCATGGGTCGGCCTGGTAAGCATCCTTGGTACTGCGCAGTATGCGTTGGCCGGCGATTACGAAGGCTCGCCCCAAGTGGCCGAGTTCGTCGGCGAAATGACCCGCGACTATGGCTTCGCCGGTGAGCAGCTGATGGGCGTGTTCCGCGAGGCGCAGCGCAAGCAATCGATCCTGGATGCCATTTCGAAACCCGCCGAGCGGGTCAAGCAATGGAACGAATACCGGCCGATGTTCATCACCGATGCGCGAATTGCCCGTGGCGTCGACTTCTGGCGTCAGCATGAGGCCGTGCTGGCCCGTGCCGAGCAGGAATACGGCGTCCCGGCGCAGGTGATTGTCTCGATTATCGGCGTTGAAACCTTTTTTGGCCGTAATACCGGCAATTTTCGGGTAATTGACGCCTTGTCGACCCTCGGTTTCGACTATCCTCCCCGTGCCGAATTTTTCCGCAAGGAATTGCGTGAGTTCCTGCTGCTGGCCCGGGAAGAGCAGGTCGATCCGCTGACCCTCAAGGGTTCCTACGCCGGCGCCATGGGCTTGCCGCAGTTCATGCCCAGCAGCTTTCGCGCCTACGCGGTGGACTTCGACGGTGACGGCCACATCAATATCTGGAACAACCCGGACGATGCCATCGGCAGCGTCGCCAGCTATTTCAAACGACACGGCTGGGTCGCCGGCGAGCCGGTGGTCAGCCGCGCCGATGTGCGCGGCGAACAGGTGGACGAAGGTTTGACCACCGGGATCGAGCCGACTAAAACCGTTGGAGAGTTGCGGGCCCTGGGCTGGTCAAGTCATGATGCGCTGCGCGATGATATGCCGGTTACCGCATTCCGCCTGGAAGGCGACAATGGCCCGGAATACTGGATGGGCCTGAAGAATTTTTACGCGATTACGCGTTATAACCGCAGCGTGATGTACGCCATGGCCGTACATCAACTGTCTGAACAGCTGGTCCAAGCACGGGGCGTCAAGTAATGCGGGCATTGCCTATGAATAAACCCCTGAAGCTGATGGCATTTGCCGCGTTGGCAGTGCTGGTCGCCAGTTGTTCAACCAGCCGCGCGCCAGCGCAGAAGACTTCCACCGCCGTGCGCTCGACGCCGGGGCTGGACATCAACCGCGCGCACAAGGATGGCGCGCCGTGGTGGGACGTTGATGTATCGCGCATCCCGGACGCCACGCCGACCCTGCACACCGGCCCGTACAAGGCCGCCCCTTACTCGGTACTGGGCAAAAGCTATTTTCCGTTGCAAGAGTCCAAGACCTACGTGCAGTCGGGCACGGCGTCCTGGTACGGCACCAAGTTCCATGGCCAGAACACCGCCAACGGTGAAGTCTATGACTTGTATGGTATGAGTGCTGCGCACAAGACCTTGCCGCTGCCGAGTTACGTCCGGGTGACCAACCTGGACAACAACAAGACTGTGATCCTGCGGGTCAATGACCGCGGTCCGTTCTATTCGGACCGGATCATCGACCTGTCGTACGCGGCCGCCAAGAAGCTCGGCTACGCCGAAACCGGCACCGCGCGGGTCAAGGTCGAAGGCATCGACCCGCAGCAATGGTGGGCCGCCAAAGGCCGTCCGGCGCCATTGATGCTCAATGAGCCGAAAGTCGCGCAGAATAGCGCCCCGGTGCTAACGGCCTCGGCCGGCACCGTCGAGCAATGGACGCCACCGCCGCAGCAACATGCCGCCCCCGTTATCCCGGTACAACTGGATGCAAAAAAAAACGCTTCTGCACCAGCCTCTGGCCAGTATCTGCAGGTGGGCGCGTTCGCCAACCCGGACGCTGCCGAACTGCTGAGGTCCAAGCTCAGCGGGATGGTGAGCGCTCCGGTGTTCATCAGCTCGATCGTGCGCAATCAGCAGACCCTGCATCGGGTGCGCCTGGGGCCGATCGGTTCGCCGGGTGAAATCCAGCAAGTACAGAACAGTGTGCGCCTGGCCAACCTCGGTTCGCCGAGCGTCGTGACTGAGTAAGCCACTGAGTAATACGTAGAACTTGATTGACGGTTCATCTGCGGTTTTGGGGGGTGGACCAGGTTGTTGGCTCTTTGAAGAACAAAAGCCCGGCAAGGGTTACAGAGTGAGCAGCTGAACACGCGATGACTCGTTAGAGAGTCATCTGATTAGTTTTGCCCTTGGGCAGTTTCCATTAGCGATTTCGAGAGACGGATGAACATCACCACCTTTGCCAAACGCCTGTGCCTTCTAGTCCCGCTGCTCCTCTCGCCTGCCGCATTCGCGGTCGAGATGATGCCGTCGCCACCGCAACTGGCCGCCAAGGCCTACGTGCTCATGGACGCCAGCAGCGGCAACGTGCTGGTCGAAAACAATGGTGACCAGCGTCTGCCGCCAGCCAGCCTGACCAAGCTGATGACCGCGTACATCGCGACCCTCGAAATCCGTCGCGGCCAGATCGGTGAAAACGATCCGGTGACCGTCAGCGAAAACGCCTGGCGTACCGGCGGTTCGCGGATGTTCATCAAGGTCGGCTCGCAAGTGACCGTCAGCGACCTGCTGCACGGCATCATCATCCAGTCGGGTAACGACGCCAGCGTTGCACTGTCCGAGCACATCGCCGGCAGCGAAGACGCGTTCGCCGACATGATGAACAAGACCGTGGCTGACCTGGGCATGACCAACAGCCACTTCATGAACCCGACCGGCCTGCCGAACCCTGAGCACTACTCTTCGGCCCACGACATGGCTGTGCTGGCTCGCGCGATCATCCACGAAGACCCGGCTCACTACGCGATCTACTCGCAGAAAGAGTTCTTCTGGAACGGCATCAAGCAACCGAACCGCAACCTGCTGCTGTGGCGCGACAAGACCGTCGATGGCCTGAAAACCGGTCACACCGACGAAGCCGGCTACTGCATGGTGTCTTCGGCCGTACGTGACGGCATGCGCCTGATCGCCGTGGTGTTCGGCACCAACAGCGAAGTGGCTCGCGCTGCCGAGACCCAGAAACTGCTGACCTACGGTTTCCGTTTCTTCGAAACCCAGACCTTCTACCAGAAAGGTGCCGAGCTGGCTCAGGCGCCTGTCTGGAAAGGCTCCACCAATCAAGTCAAGGCCGGCCTGGCTGAAGACCTGACCATGACCCTGCCAAAAGGCCAGCTGAAAAAGCTCGCTGCCAGCATGACCATGAACCCGCAACTGATCGCGCCAATCGCCAAGGGCGACGTGATCGGTAAAGTCGAAGTCAAACTGGAAGACAAGGTGGTGCACAGCGCCGACCTGATCGCTCTGGATGGCGTCGAAGAGGGTGGTATCTTCCGTCGCATGTGGGATAGCATCCGTCTATTCTTCTACGGCTTGTTCAACTGATAGTGTGCTCCTGCAAGGCCCCGCGCTGACCCGGCGCGGGGCTTTGCCGTCGCCACGGCTTACGCTTACGAGGCCGTTACGCCATGACCGATACCGAAGTAAAGGCGCCAAAGATTGAATTCCCTGCCAATGATTATCCGGTTAAGGTGATCAGCGATACGGGTGTGGGCAACAAGGACAAGATCATCGACATCGTCCGCAAACACGCAAAGATCAACGATGAGCGTGTGGACGAGCGTCAAAGCAGCAACGGCAAATACACCACTATCCAGTTGCACATCGTCGCGACCGACCAGGACCAGCTGTACAACATCAACAGCGAACTGCGGGCCACCGGTTTCGTGCACATGGTGCTGTGATGTCCGGCACGCTGGGCTTTCGCGAGCTTGGCCAGATGGCTTACGAGCCCGTTTGGCACGCCATGCAGCGCTTTACCAACGAACGCGGCAGCGATGCAGCCGACGAGATCTGGCTGGTCGAGCACCCGCCGGTCTTCACCCAGGGCCAGGCCGGCAAGGCCGAACATTTGCTGCTGCCGGGAGATATCCCGGTGGTGCAGGTCGATCGCGGTGGCCAGGTGACCTATCACGGCCCCGGGCAACTGGTGGCCTACCTGTTGCTGGACGTGCGCAAGCTGGGTTTCGGCGTACGAGACCTGGTGAGTCGCATGGAGTCATGCCTGATCGAGCTGCTTGCCAGTTACGGTGTGACTGCTGCGGCCAAGCCGGATGCTCCGGGCGTGTACGTCGATGGCGCGAAAATCGCCTCCCTGGGGCTGCGGATCCGCCACGGTTGTTCCTTTCATGGCCTGGCCCTGAACGTGGACATGAACCTGGAACCGTTTCGACGGATTAATCCCTGCGGCTACGCCGGGCTGGCGATGACCCAGCTGAGCGATCACGCAGGATCGATTGAATTTGCCGAGGTAAGTGCCCGGCTGCGCGCGCAGCTCGTCAAACACCTCGACTATGCTGAGCAGACGACCCTCACGGGCGGAATCGACTGATATGACTACTGATGCAGTGCAAACCATGATCCCGACGCTCGATGTCTCCGAGCGCCCGGCCCCGCGTCCCAAGGTTGAAGCCGGCGTCAAGCTGCGCGGCGCCGAGAAGGTTGCACGCATCCCGGTAAAGATCATTCCGACCACCGAGCTGCCGAAGAAGCCTGACTGGATTCGTGTGCGTATTCCGGTCTCTCCGGAAGTCGACCGCATCAAGGCCCTGTTGCGCAAACACAAGCTGCACAGCGTGTGCGAAGAAGCTTCCTGCCCGAACCTGGGCGAATGCTTCTCCGGCGGCACCGCGACTTTCATGATCATGGGTGACATCTGCACCCGTCGCTGCCCGTTCTGCGACGTCGGTCACGGGCGTCCGAAACCGTTGGACGTCAATGAGCCGGAAAGCCTGGCCATCGCCATCGCCGACCTGCGTTTGAAGTACGTGGTGATCACCTCGGTGGACCGCGATGACCTGCGTGACGGCGGTGCCCAGCACTTTGCCGACTGCATCCGTGAAATCCGCAAACTGTCGCCGAACGTGCAGCTTGAAACCCTGGTTCCGGATTACCGTGGCCGCATGGACATCGCCCTGGAAATCACCGCGGCCGAGCCGCCGGATGTGTTCAACCACAACCTGGAGACCGTGCCGCGCCTGTACAAGGCCGCGCGTCCGGGTTCGGACTACCAGTGGTCGCTGACTCTGCTGCAACGCTTCAAGCAGATGATGCCGCACATCCCGACCAAGTCCGGCCTGATGCTGGGCCTGGGCGAGACCGACGAAGAAGTCATCGAAGTCATGAAGCGCATGCGCGAGCACGACATCGATATGCTGACCTTGGGCCAATACCTGCAACCGTCGCGCAGCCACTTGCCGGTGCAGCGTTTCGTGCACCCGGACACCTTCGCCTGGTTCGCCGAGGAAGGTTACAAAATGGGCTTTAAGAACGTTGCTTCCGGTCCGCTGGTACGCTCCTCATACCACGCCGACGAGCAGGCGAAGTTGGTCAAGGCCGAGTTGATGTCGTCCTGATCCGACCATGAAAGAAACAGCCCGCAACGTTCAATCGGCCTTGCGGGCTTTTTTTGCCTGTCTCACAAGGAAATCAGTCTTTTCCTGCGACAGCGCTATGCTTGATCCGCTTCTGTTTGTCGGCGTTTCCTGACTAATGTGTGCTCGATGCTTTCATGCAGGGAGATCCATGGATGACCGCAAGACCTGACCCGACGCTCATGCCTCACACGCCTGTACCGGCCTTGCCGATGCAAGGGCTGATCGCTGTTATCGCGCCCGCAGGTCCGGCAGCGCTGGACACCGATAAAGCCATTGCCTGGATGCGTGCTCGTGGGTATTCGCTGCGGATATTTCCCGGCGTGTTCGAGAAGGACGGCTACCTGGCCGGCAGCGACGAGGTGCGACTCAATGACCTGCACGCCGCGTTCACTGACCCTGAGGTCGATGCCATTATTTGCCTGCGTGGCGGATACGGTACGCCGCGGCTGCTTGATCGTATCGATTTTCAGCTGCTGCGCCACAACGCCAAGCCATTCATCGGCTATAGCGACATCACCGCGCTGCATTTGGCGATCAGCCGCTACGCGGGTTTCGTAACCTTCCATGGCCCGCTGCTCAACGCCGATCTGCTGGGTGAGCGGCTGCCACCGACCGAGTCCTCATTCTTCAACATGCTCAGGGGGCAGTACAGGGCCGGAAGCGTGCTTCCCCATCCGGTTGGCCGCCCCTTGACGACGATCGTGCCGGGTGTCGCTCATGGACGCCTTCTAGGCGGTAACCTGTCGATGATTGCCGCGACCATGGGCACGCCATTCGAGATTGATGCCGCGGGTGTCATTCTGTTTATCGAAGACATCAACGAGCCGCTGTATCGCATCGACCGGCTGTTGACCCATCTGCGCCTGGCGGGCGTGATGCACAAGCTGCGCGGGGTTCTGGTGGGTGATATAGCGGGGGTAGAGGCACAGGCCCTGGACCGATTGCTCAAGCAGACCCTGGAACCCTTGTGCATCCCGGTGCTGTCCGGCTGGCGCAGCGGGCACTGCAATCCGAACCTGACGCTGCCGATGGGGGCGCTGGTGAAGCTGGATGCGGGTAGCCAGCAGCTGGTGCTGGAACAAAATGTCGTCAGGCGCTAGAAACTCCTCGCCCTTGTGGGAGCGAGCCTGCTCGCGATGGACTCAAGAACGCTGCGTTTAGCCAGTAAACAAGCGTTATCGTTGTCGACCATCGCGAGCATGCTCGCTCCTACAGGGAAGCATCAGCGGTTGCGCAATCCATCCAGCAACTTGTGCGTCGGATAACCATCCGCCGGCCAGCCAAACGACTGCTGGGCGCTGCGGATCGCCTTGCGGGTATTGGCGCCGATGATCCCATCGGCAGCGCCCGCGTCATAGTTCTGCGCGCTCAGCAGGTTTTGCAGTTCGATCCGCTCGGTGCGGCTCAGGGGTAGATCATCCTTGGGCCACGTGCCGCTGATCAGCCCTGCGCCATTGAAGCGCTCGGACAGCAGACTCACCGCCAGGGCGTAGGACGACGAGTTGTTGTACTTGAGAATCGCGCGGAAGTTGTCGAGTACCAGGAATGCCGGGCCGCGATAGCCCGCCGGCAACAGCAGCGCCGCGGACAGTTGCTCGGAGCCTGCCGGGAACTGGCCGCCGTTGGGCAGCACCACGCCCAGTTGCCGCCATTCGGCAACGCTCTTGCGAATCGAGCCATCGGCGAGAATGTAGTTGAAACTGCCCGGCAACTGCACTTCAAAGCCCCACGGCTGGCCTTTTTGCCAGCCGGAGCTTTGCAGGTAGTGCGCGGTCGACGCCAGGGCGTCGGTGGCACTACCCCAGATATCGCGGCGACCGTCGCCATCGAAGTCCACGGCATGGGTGTTGTAGGTCGTCGGGATGAACTGGGTCTGGCCCATGGCGCCCGCCCAGGAGCCAAGCATTTTGTCGGGTTCGATATCGCCTTGCTGGAGGATTTGCAGGGCGGCGATCAATTGCGCATGAGCGAAGCCTGGGCGGCGGCCTTCGTAGGCCAGGGTTGCCAGTGAGTTGATCACCGACTTGCTGCCCTGGAACTGGCCGAAGTTGCTCTCCATGCCCCACACCGCGACCAGCGCCTGGCGATCGACGCCGTAGCGCTGTTCGATGCTTTGCAGGATGCCGGCGTACTCGTCGACCAATGCCTGGCCCTTGCGAACCCGCAGCGGTGACAGGGCACCGTCGAGGTACTCCCACACCGGTTTTGCGAATTCCGGTTGGCTGCGGTCGGCGCGGATCACGCTTGGGTCGAGGCTGACATTGGCGAAGGCGCGGTCGAACAGGTCGGCACGGATACCGGCGGCCAGGGCGTCCTTGCGAAAACCCGCCTGCCATTCAGCGAAGGTCTGGGTTGGCTGGATGTCGAGGTTTTCGCCGCTCGGAACCACGGGCGCGATGACCGCGGGGGCGGTGGCGACAGGTAGGGTCTGAATCGGCTGGGCGTCGGCGGCGGTGGGTTTTTCCGCGCAGGCGACTAGCAAAATGAGGCTGGAGGCAGCAATCAGTTGGCGAAACTGCCAACGACGGGAAAGACAAAAGGGCATGCACGGGTCCAGGGAAAACGAATCAGGTACAGACCTTAACATGTTGAGCGAATGCTTGCCTTTCAGGCCGCCAGAAAGTAAGAAGCCTCCCAGTTGTCAGACTGGAAGGCTTCGCGGCGGTAGCTGCCTTTGCCCTTGCCGGCTCGTTCCTGGCGGCTGCGGAACAATGGCTGGGCGACAATGGATTTGGCCTTGTTGGGGCCATGTTTAGATGGCTTTTTGCTCATGATGGGCTCTCGCAAGTGAGTGGTTTTTGCGGGGCAAATCATCGGCGAGAATTAGGGGGCTGTCTAGCCCCTACAGTATGTAGGACCTTTCGGACGCCTTCCCTGTAGGAGCGAGCATGCTCGCGAAGGACGTTAACGATGACGCGGGCATCCTGAAAGCCAGCAGTGTCCTTGAGTTCTTCGCGAGCATGCTCGCTCCTACAGGGAGCGAACATGCCACGGTCTAACGCCTTACTCGGCAGGCAACGACAATCTCTGCCCAGCCATCAACAATGTCAGGCGACTCAAGCTCATCCAAGGCGAACCCGCCGCCTGACCCTTGATTTGTGCGTCGATGCGCTGGGCTTCGAGCAACAATTGCGCCCAGCGTTGCGCCGAATAGCGTTGCAGGGCTTTGCTCATCAGCGGTTTACGCTTGTCCCACACCGGCGGCCTGGCCTGGCTGAAGGCTTTGTCCAGCGGCGTGCCCTGGCTGTATTGCAACGAAATGTTGGCTAGCAGACGCAGTTCCCGGGCCAGGGCCCAGAGAATCACCGGAGGCTCGACACCTTCACCGCGAAGCCCTTCGAGCATGCGCAGTGCATGGGCGGCTTCGCCATTGAGAATGGCGTCGGTCAAGCCGAAAACGTCGAAGCGCGCACTGTCGGCCACCGCGGCTTGTACGGTTTCAATGGTGATCTGGCCGCCTTCGGCCATCAGCTTGAGTTTTTCGATTTCCTGGGCGGCGGCCAGCAAGTTGCCCTCGACCCGGGCGGCGATCAGCTCGACGGCGTCCTGGCTGGCGGATAGCCCGGCCTGGGACAGGCGCTGACGGATCCAGCTGGGCAACTGGTTGGCATCCACCGGCCAGATCTGTACAAACTGGGTCTGTTGGCCTTCGACCAGCGCCTTGCCCCATTTGGTTTTCTGCGCGCTGCCATCGAGCTTCGGCAAGCTGATCAACAGCACCGTGTCTTCGGCCGGTCGCGAGCAGTACTCAATGAGCGCGGCGGCACCTTTATCGCCGGGTTTGCCGGAAGGCAGGCGCAATTCCAGCAAGCGTCTTTCGGCGAACAGCGACATGCTGGCGCCGGCTTGCAGCAACGTACCCCAGTCGAAACTGGCGTCGGCGGCGAACACCTGGCGTTCGTCGAAGCCTTGTTGGCGTGCGGCCGCGCGAATGGAATCGGCGGCTTCCTGACACAGCAAGGGATCATCGCCACTGATGACGTAGACCGGCGCGAGGGCGCCTTGCAGGTGTTTGGCGAGTTGGGCGGGAGCGAGCTTCATAAGAGAGGGCAAACGGGGCGCCAGAGCGCCCCGTAAGTCTTACTGCCGAGGCAGTTCGATTGGCGACTGACGCGGCGTGTTTGCCTCAGCCTTCTGCGCCGCTTCCAGTGCCGCGGCTTCCGCCTTGGCCTTGGCTTCGGCGGTTTGCTGCAACTGGTCCAGCTGGGACGGGGTGAATTGCTGCAGGCGCAACATCATGCGTTGAACCAGCTCGCGACGCATTTCCTTGCGGGCATCGCTAGCCTCCTGGTCGGAACCTACCAGGTTGTTGCCGTCATGGATGAACACCTTCTGCACTTCGAGTTTGTCGCTCAGCAGGGGCAGGTTGCCCTGGCCGCGAATGTCATAGCTGAGCACCGTGCTCAGTTGATATTCGCCAGTGCGACCGGCGCCTGCGTAGCTGAGGATGCGCTGGGATTCCTGCTGGTCGGTCAGGATGAGTTTGTAAGGCGCGCCGTTGTAGACCTTGACGCCGCTGCTTGTCAGCATCTGGCGCAGTTGCGTCACGGTTTCGCCGTAAGCGTCGCGGGCGCTCAGGTCTAGTTCCTTGAGCGCCAGGTCGGTGGTGCCGGTACCACGCAGCTGGAAGCCGCAGGCGCTCAACAAGACCGCGAGGCCTATCACCAGCAAGTTGCGTTTGATCATTGTGTTGCTCCCCTTGAAACCATGTGGGCCAATCAAACGGCCCGAAAGGTTTTATTCGGCGCCCGGCGTGGCCGGGCGCCTGATCCAATTAGCTGGCGACGATGTTGACCAATTTTCCGGGCACCACGATCACTTTGCGAATGGTCAGACCATCGACGAAGCGCAGCACGTTCTCGTTGGCCCGAGCGGCGGCTTCGACTTCTTCGCGAGTGGCGCTGGCCGGCATTTCGATCTGGCCGCGCAGTTTGCCGTTAACCTGGATGACCAGCGTCAGGCTGTCCTGCACCAGCGCGCTCTCGTCCAGCACCGGCCAGCCGGCGTCGATTACCGGATCGGCGTGACCCAGGCGATGCCACAGCTCGTGACTGATGTGCGGGGTGATAGGCGCCAGCAGCAGTGTCACGGTTTCCAGGCCTTCCTGAACCAGCGCGCGATCCTGTTCGGTGCCTTGCGCGGCTTTTTCCAGCACGTTCATCAGCGTCATCACCTGGGCGATGGCGGTGTTGAATTTGTGGTTCTGGCCGACGTCGTGGCTGGCCTGCTTGATGGCCTGGTGGATCGAACGGCGAATGACTTTCTGCTCGTCGTTCAGGCTGGCAACGTCCAGTTTCCCCGGCAAGCCTTGGGTCACGTGCGCTTGAGCCAGACGCCAGACGCGCTTGAGGAAGCGGTGCGAGCCCTCTACGCCAGAGTCGGACCATTCCGCGCTCATGTCAGGAGGCGAGGCGAACATCATGAACAGGCGGCAGGTGTCGGCGCCGAACTGGTCGATCATCGACTGTGGGTCAACCCCATTGTTCTTTGACTTGGCCATCTTCTCGGTGCCACCGATTTCCACCGGCAGGCCGTCTGCGATCAGTTTGGCGCTGATGACCTTGGCCTTGCTGTCGCGTTCGAGTTCGACGTCTGCCGGGTTGAACCAGGTGTAGGCACCGTTGGCTTCACGACGATAGTAAGTTTCGGCGATCACCATGCCTTGGGTCAGCAGGTTCTTGAACGGCTCGTTGGAGCTGACCAGGCCTTCGTCGCGCATCAGCTTGTGGAAGAAGCGCGCGTAAAGCAGGTGCAGGATCGCGTGTTCGATGCCACCGATGTACTGATCCACCGGCAACCAGTGGTCGGCCGCGGATTTTTCTACCAAGCCACCCTCAAAGTGCGGCGAGGCGTAGCGGGCGTAGTACCACGAGGACTCGACGAAGGTGTCCATGGTGTCGGTTTCACGCTTGGCAGGCTGGCCGCATTTCGGGCAGCTGCACTCGTAGAACTCGGGCATGCGCGCCAGTGGCGAACCGGCGCCATCGGGTACGACGTCTTCCGGCAGTACGACTGGCAATTGATCTTCCGGCACCGGCACGTCACCGCAGGCAGTGCAGTGGATGATCGGAATCGGGCAGCCCCAGTAGCGTTGACGGCTGATGCCCCAGTCGCGCAGGCGGAACTGGGTGCGCGAGGCGCCGAGTTCTTTCTTGATCAGCGCGACTTCGATGGCGTCGAAGGCACCCGCGAAGTCGAGGCCGTCGAACTCGCCGGAATTGATCAGTGTGCCGTATTCGCCATAGGCGTCTTGCCATGGTGCCGGGTTGGTTTCACCCGAGCTGGTGCGTACCACCGATTTGACCGGCAGGTTGTACTTGTGGGCGAACTCGAAATCGCGCTCATCGTGGGCCGGAACAGCCATGACCGCGCCGTCGCCGTAGTGCATCAGTACGTAGTTGGCGACCCATACCGGCAGTTTTTCGCCGGTCAGCGGGTGCTCGACGAACAGGCCGGTCGGCAGGCCTTTTTTCTCTTGAGTGGCGACATCGGCTTCGGCGACGCTGCCGCCCTTGCATTCAGCGATGAACGCTTGCAGCTCAGGGTTGTTTTGCGCGGCCAGGGTGGCCAGGTGGTGCTCGGCGGCCACGGCGACGTAGGTCGCGCCCATCAGGGTATCCGGACGGGTGGTGAAGACTTTCAGTGCACCGGCTTCGCCGATGGAATCGACGTTGTACGGGAACTGCACTTCCATGCCGCGGGATTTGCCGATCCAGTTGCGCTGCATGGTCTTGACCTGCTCAGGCCAGCCAGTCAGTTCGTCGAGGCTCTCCAGCAGCTCATCCGCGTAGGCGGTGATCTTGAAGTAGTACATCGGGATTTCGCGCTTTTCGATCAGCGCGCCGGAACGCCAGCCGCGACCGTCGATTACTTGCTCGTTGGCCAGGACGGTCTGGTCGACCGGGTCCCAGTTCACGGTGCCGCTTTTCTTGTAGATCACACCTTTTTCGAACAGGCGAGTGAACAGCCATTGTTCCCAGCGGTAGTAATCGGGTTTGCAGGTGGTCACTTCGCGTGACCAGTCCACCGCCAGGCCCAGGCTGCGCAACTGGCTTTTCATGTAGGCGATGTTTTCGTAGGTCCACTTGGCGGGCGCTACGTTGTTCTTCATCGCGGCGTTTTCCGCCGGCATGCCGAAGGCGTCCCAACCCATGGGTTGCAGGACGTTCTTGCCTTGCATGCGCTGGTAGCGGGAGATCACGTCGCCGATGGTGTAGTTGCGCACGTGCCCCATGTGTAGCTTGCCGCTGGGGTAAGGGAACATCGACAGGCAGTAGAAAGTCTCCTTGCCTGGCTGTTCACTGACTTCAAAGGACTTTTGCTCGTCCCAGAACGACTGGGCGGCGGCTTCGATTTCACGGGGCTGATATTGTTCGTGCATGGCTACTTTTGAACTGAATAGGGGTGGCCTAATCCTCTTCAATGCGACGCTGGACGGTGAACACGCCAATTCGGCGTTTCGGTGTCCAGAGGAGCTGGAAGTGGAGTTACAGGAAGCGCCGTAGCATACATGACCGCACTCTATCGAGGGAAACCCTGATTACTGCCGCGCGTCTCGTGAAAACCGCTGCGAGGGCCGTTGGTCGCGGCGTCCAGCCGGTTTGTCGATGGAAGCTAAGCTCTAACTGGGGAGTAGGTCTTATCTTCCAATGAGGTGAGGGATGGTTGAGTCACGGCAAAAAGTTACAAAACCGGAGTTGTACGAAAGACTGATCGATCGTTTGGGCATGGCCCTTGATGCAGCCAAAACAGCTGGTCGGCTGCGCGACGAACGCCCTTTGGAACTGGAGTTGCGTGGCCTGAGCCCCGCAGAGTTTGCACTGGTCAAGGCGTACCTCGATCGCAGTGAGCGTGAAACGCAGGGATGCTTGTCTGAAGCAGTGAAGCAACTCGACGCACCACGTTCGGCCAAGATCATCTGGCTCAAGGACAAAGTAGCTGGCAGAGATGCGGTAAAGGTCCGGTCCCTGCAGTGCAAATAACGCATAGAGCCATGCTCCACGGTTTTTTGTAGCATAGTCCTTCCGTATTTATTGTCCCATTGCGTCAACCCACTTAGGCTTCGGGCATCTTTAAGGAGATGCCCGATGCCTTTTCGCTATTTCGTGAAACACCTTTTGATGCCGCCCGGCATTCTTATCCTGTTGCTGGTGCTCGCCTGGTGGTGGCGCCGCTCAAGACCGCGGCTTGCCGGTTGGTGCTTTGCGCTGGGCGTGGGTGGCTTCTGGCTGATGAGCCTGCCGGTGATGGTGCAGTGGGGCGCCGGGCTTCTTGAGCGTGAAGCGCCGTTGGCTCGCGACGAATGGGCAACGTTGGCCCGGCGCGCCGATGCGATCGTGGTGCTGGGGGCCGGGCGCGAACGGGGTGATCTGGCCTGGGGCAGCGATCAACCCACCGGGGTGGCTCTGGAGCGTGAGCGATATGCCGCTCGCCTGGCAAAGGCCTCGGGCTTGCCGATCCTGACCAGTGGCGGTTTGCATTACGGCACGCCGCCGAGCGAGGCCAAACTGATGGCTGACTCATTACGTGATGATTTCGGCGTGGCGGTGCGTTGGCAGGAAGGGCGAAGTCGAACCACCTGGGAGAACGCGACATTCAGTGCCGAGGTCTTGTTGCCTGAAGGTATCAAGCGCGTAGTAGTGGTCACCCAGGCCTGGCACATGCCGCGAGCGGTCTGGAGTTTTCAGAAGGCCGGGTTTGAAGTGGTACCCGCGCCAGTGGGGTTTTTGAGCGTGGACAACGCCGAGCCACTGGGCGGCTGGATGCCCGAGTTCAAGGCAATCTGGCGTAGCGGGCAGTTGTTGAATGAGGCGGCGGGGCAGATCGGGTATTCGCTTTTCTACCGCTGAAAATCAAAAGATCGCAGCCTTCGGCAGCTCCTACAATTGGAATGCAATCCACTGTAGGAGCTGCCGAAAGCTGCGATCTTTTGCGTGGCGCCGCGAAACTTAAACGGTCTTGGCCATCCGGCTGGCAATCAATGCCCAGCCAAATAACAACACACAAACAATGAGCAACGGCCACGACCGCCATTGCAGGTACGGTGTGAGGTTGTGCATCGGCACCACTTCGCCGTACAGGATGCCGCGTTCGAACTGCGGGATCTGCGTGGTGATCTGGCCGAACGGGTTGATCAGGCCGGTCACGCCATTGTTGGTGGCGCGGATCATCCAGCGGCCGGCCTCGAGCGCGCGCATCTGCGCCATCTGCAAGTGCTGCAGCGGGCCGATGGACGTGCCGAACCAGGTGTCGTTGCTGATGGTCAGCAGCAGGTCGCTTTTCGCGGCAAGGCCGGCGGCGAACTCCGGATATACCACTTCGTAGCAGATATACGGCGCAATCTGGTAACCCTTGGCTTGCAACATGGCCTGGTCGGAAGGGCCGCGGGCAAAGTCCGACATGGGCAGGTCGAAGAACGCGATCAGGCCACGCAGCACGTCTTGCAACGGCACGTACTCGCCAAACGGCACCAGCTTCTGCTTGAGGTAAGTGCCATCGCCTTCGCCGAGCACGGTAATGCCGTTGTAGAAGCGTTTCTGCTGGTGGACGACTTCGCGGATCGGCACGCCGGTAATCATGGCCGAATCCCGCTCGGCGGCGAATTTCCCCATCATGTCCAGGTAGCCCTGGGCAGACTCCTTGAGCACCGGGACCGCGGTTTCCGGCCAGATCAGCAAGTCGACCCGTTTCGAGCTGAAGCTCATGTCGCGGTACAGCTCCAGTTGCGCGTTGAGCTGCGCCGGGTCCCACTTCATGCTTTGTTCGACGTTGCCCTGGATCGCCGCGACGCTCAGCGGCGCACCGGAGGGGCTGGTCCAGGCATGTTGCTTGAGCGCCATGCCAGCCACCCACGGGCCTGCCAGCAGCAAGACGCCCACGGCGATAAAGCCTTTACGTCCCGTGCGCACCAGGCGCATGGCGTTGTAGAGCAATGCGGCAGTCAGGGCCAGGGTGAAGGATATCAGCCACATCCCGCCGACAGGCGCGAGACCGGCCAGCGGGCCGTCAAGCTGGCTGTAGCCGGAGTAGAGCCATGGGAAACCGGTCAGGAACCAGCCGCGAAACGCTTCCTGGCCGACCCACAGCGCCGCGAATGCCAGGGTGTCCGCCAGCGGTGCTTCGTTGCGCCGCAGCCAGCGCGCCCAAATCCAGGCGGGCAGGGCGAAGAACCAGGCTATCGCCGCCGTGAAGATCAGCATCAGGAAGCCAGCCAGCAGCACCGACGCGCCACCGAAGTGATGGATGCTGTAGTAGATCCAGCTGGTGCCGGCACCAAACAGGCCGAAGCCGAAACACCAGCCACGCCCCAGGGCCTGGCGTGGATTCAGTTCACGCAAACCGGCATAGAAAAGCCCGACCGCCAGCAGTGCCAGCGGCCAGATATCGAACGGCGCCAAGGCCAGGGTGGTGATTGCACCGGCCGCCACGGCCAGCAGGTTACCGGGCCAGCCGGGGCGGGTTGTCCAGCGCATTTCAGTCCTTAGATTTTTACCGGGCGATAGGTGTCAGTCGCAGCAAATGAATCCGCCGACTGTCGGCGTTCAGGATGCGAAAGCGATAGGCGCCGATTTCAGTGATTTCGTTGCGTTTTGGCAAGTGCCCGAACGCGCTCATCACCAGGCCGCCAACGGTGTCGAACTCGTCGTTGGAAAACTCGCTGTCGAAGAACTCGTTGAAGTTCTCGATCGGCGTCAGGGCCTTGATCAGAAAGTCGCCGCTGGGCAGTGGCTTGATGTAACTGTCTTCTTCGACGTCGTGCTCGTCTTCGATGTCGCCGACGATCTGCTCCAGCACGTCTTCGATGGTCACCAGGCCCGCCACGCCGCCGTATTCGTCAATGACGATGGCCATGTGATTGTGGTTGGCGCGAAACTCGCGCAACAACACGTTCAGGCGCTTGGACTCCGGCACGAAGGTGGCCGGGCGCAGCAGGTCCTTGATGTTGAAACTGTCGCCGTTCTCCCTGAGGATCAAAGGCAGCAAGTCCTTGGCCAGCAACACACCCATCACGTCATCGTGGCTTTCGCCGATCACCGGGTAGCGGGAGTGGGCCGAGTCGACCACGGCAGGCAGGAACTCGCGAGGTGTCTGGGTCGCCTTGATGCTGATCATCTGCGAACGCGGAACCATGATGTCCCGTACTTGCAGGTCGGCAACCTGGATAGCGCCTTCGACGATGGCCAGCGCTTCGCTGTCCAGCAGTTTGTTCTGGTGTGCATCGCGCAGCAGCTCCAGCAGCTCCTGGCGGTTCTTCGGCTCGTGGGCAAAAGCCTGGGTGAGCTTACCCAGCCAAGACTTCTGCCCGTTGCTCGATCGATCTTCGCTCATAGCGATTACTCTGAATCCTTTGTTGTTTCGGTAGGGGGGACTTCGATTTCGTCGTCCGCGTACGGATCGGGATAGCCCAGTTCTGCAAGCAACGTTCGTTCCAGTGCTTCCATCTCTTCGGCTTCGTCATCATCTATGTGGTCGTAACCCAGCAGATGCAAGCAGCCGTGAATCACCAGATGCGCCCAATGGGCCTTGAGTTCCTTGCCCTGCTCGGCGGCTTCACGCTCGACCACCGCCACGCAGATCACCAGGTCGCCCAGCAGCGGGATGTCGAGAAACTCGTCTGGCACATCGGCAGGAAACGACAAGACGTTGGTGGCGTAATCCTTTTGCCGCCAGGTGTTATTCAGTTCGCGGCCCTCGGCTTCGTCGACCAGGCGAATGGTCATCTCGGAGTCGGCGGTGCGCTGGCGCAGGGCCAGTTCGCACCATTGGCGGAACTCGGCTTCGCTGGGGGCAGGCGCTTGGGTCGCGATTTGCAGATCAAGCTCAAGCATCGCGTCGGCTGTCCTTTGGCGCTTCATCGGTGGCACGATTTTCGAAGCGCTCGTAGGCCTCGACAATGCGCTGCACCAGCGGGTGACGCACGACGTCCTTGGGCATGAAATGGGTAAAGCTGATACCCGGAACATCTTTCAGCACTTCGATCACGTGGTGCAGCCCGGACTTGGTGCCTTTCGGCAGGTCGACCTGGGTGATGTCACCGGTGATGACGGCCGTGGAGCCGAAGCCGATCCGGGTCAGGAACATTTTCATCTGTTCAACCGTGGTGTTCTGGCTTTCGTCGAGGATGATGAAGCTGTTGTTCAGCGTGCGGCCGCGCATGTAGGCCAGTGGCGCGACTTCGATCACCTGGCGCTCGATCAGCTTGGCGACGTGTTCGAAACCGAGCATTTCGTAGAGCGCGTCATAGAGCGGGCGCAAATACGGGTCGATTTTCTGCGACAGGTCGCCGGGCAGGAAACCGAGTTTTTCACCGGCTTCGACCGCCGGACGCACCAGCAGGATGCGCCGGATCTGTTCGCGTTCCAGGGCGTCCACTGCGCAGGCGACGGCGAGATAGGTCTTGCCGGTACCGGCCGGGCCGATGCCGAAGTTGATGTCGTTGCCGAGGACTTCCTTCACGTAGCGCAGCTGATTCAAGCCGCGAGGGCGAATCATGCCTTTTTTGGTGCGCAGGGCGACGCTGGCTTCGGCGGGCGAGTGGTTGTCCAGCTCTTCGACGGCGGATTCCTGCAGGAACAGGTGAACCAGGTCCGGCGACAGCTCGGTACCCTTGGTTTCCCGGTACAGGCGGCGCAGGAGGTTTTCCGCGGAGGTGGTGTGTTTGGGCTCGCCGATCAGTTCGAACTGGTTTCCGCGATTGCGGATCTCGATGGTCAGGCGTTGTTCGATCAAGCGCAGGTGCTCGTCGAATTGCCCGCACAGATTGGCGAAGCGGCGAGCCTCAAAAGGCTCGAGGATGAAACGATGTGGTTCGATGGGTGCGTTCAAGGTCGTATTTAGCCGCCCTGGGGCAATTGGGATGATTCAAGGATAGCGCCAGTGGCGCGGGTGCGAAAGCTCTTAAATAACCCTGGGTCAAACAACGATCCCTGTGGGAGCGAGCTTGCTCGCGATGGCGTCAGGTCAGGCGATTCATATGTTGAATGTCAGACCGTCATCGCGAGCAAGCTCGCTCCCACAGGGTATTGCGGGGTTACGGGATCAGCGAGCCCCGCAGCGAGTGTGGCTGCGCGGCATCAATATGCACGTCGGCGAACTGGCCGATCAGGGTTGGATTGTCGCAGCGGAAGTTGACGATACGGTTATTCTCGGTCCGGCCTTGCAGCTCGCCGGGGTCTTTTTTCGAATAATCGGTTACAAGAATCCGCTGAATCGAACCGACCATTTGTCGGCTGATCTCGAAACCTTGCTGGTTCAGCCGATGTTGCAGGGCGTTCAGACGTTCTTTTTTCAGTACTTCCGGCGTGTCATCGGCCAGGTCGGCGGCGGGTGTGCCCGGGCGCTGGCTGTAGACGAACGAGTAGGAGAAGTCGAAGCCGACGTCCTCGATCAGCTTCATGGTCTGTTCGAAGTCTTTCTCGGTCTCGCCGGGGAAGCCAACGATGAAGTCCGAACTGATGCAGATGCCCGGCACAGCAGCGCGCAGCTTGCGCAGTTTGGATTTGTATTCCAGCGCTGTGTGGTTGCGCTTCATCGCCGCGAGGATTCGGTCCGAGCCCGATTGCACCGGCAGGTGCAGGTGTTTCACCAGCTCCGGCACGTCGGCGTGGGCCTGGATCAGGCTGTCGGAGAATTCCAGCGGGTGCGAGGTGGTGTAGCGGATGCGGTCGATGCCATCGACCGCGGCGACCACGCGAATCAGTTCGGCCAGATCCGCCAGGCGACCATCGTGGGTCGTGCCGCGATAACCGTTGACGTTCTGCCCGAGCAGCGTCACTTCGCGCACGCCGTGTTCGGCCAGGTGAATGATTTCGGCAATCACGTCGTCGAACGGGCGGCTGACTTCTTCACCGCGGGTATAGGGCACCACGCAGAACGTGCAGTATTTGCTGCAACCTTCCATCACCGATACGTAGGCGCTCGGGCCGTCGATACGCGGCTCGGGCAAGTGGTCGAATTTTTCGATTTCGGGGAATGAGACGTCGACTTGCGGCAGCTTGGTGATGCGCGCAGCGTCGATCATTTCCGGCAGGCGGTGCAAGGTTTGCGGGCCGAATACCACGTCGACATAGGGCGCGCGATCGCGAATGGCGGCGCCTTCCTGGCTGGCCACGCAGCCGCCGACCGCGATCACCATGTCCGGGTTGGCCAGCTTCAGTTCGCGCCAGCGGCCCAGTTGGGAGTAGACACGGTCCTGGGCGCGCTCGCGGATCGAGCAGGTGTTGAGCAGGATCACGTCGGCGTCTTCAGCGCGCGCGGTGACTTCCAGGGCCTGGTGTTCGCCCAGCAGATCGACCATGCGCGAGCTGTCGTACTCGTTCATCTGGCAACCGTGGGTTTCGATGTAAAGCTTCTTGGCCATGGACAGAGTCATCACGTGATTCAAAGAACCGCGCATTATAGGGAACATGTACTCAGGTTCCTACCGCTGCGCGTCCAGCGGCTATGCTATAGTTCGCGCCCTCATTTTTATCCCCCGATGTGTTGCTCGCCCACCATGACCAAACGTGAAGCTCCAATCTACAAGGTGATTTTCCTCAATCAGGGCCAGGTGTTCGAAATGTACGCCAAGCAGATCTATCAGAGCGATCTGTGGGGCTTCCTGGAAGTGGAAGAGTTCGTCTTTGGCGAGCGCACACAGGTAGTCGTAGACCCGAGCGAAGAGAAGCTCAAGGCCCAATTCGAAGGGGTCGTGCGCAGTTTCGTGCCAATGCATTCGATCGTGCGCATCGACGAGGTCGAGCGCCTGGGCACACCGAAAATCAGCGAAGCCCGCGGCACGGTCGGCAATGTGATGCCGTTTCCGGTGCCGATGCCTGAGAAGTAGGCCTCAAGACCTAGTTGCCCCATTCGCGAGCAGGCTCGCTCCCACAATAGATCACCGTTGGACACACATGTTGTGAACGCAATAGATCAACTGTGGGAGCGAGCCTGCTCGCGAAAAGGGGCAGCCAGAGCGATATGAGAATCAGGGAAGCGGCGCGAACGGCGTACGCCCATCGGCACTCTGCAATTCCATCAGGTATTTGCGGAAAATCTGCCCCAGCACCTGAGTGGCGACTTCCAGTTCCTGGCGCGGCATTTTCTCGGCGACTTCGTCGGCAGTGTCCAGCGCTTCTTCCGCACCGTTGACCGCCGCCATTTTCAGCACGATATACGCCTGGATGTTATTGGCCGGTACGCCTTCGCCGTGAAAGAACATGGTGCCGAGTTTGAATTGTGCCTGGGCGTGACCTTGCAGCGAGGCCTTTTCGAAGTAGTTCAGGGCTTTGTTGAGATCGCGCGGCGCGTTTTTACCCTCGTAGTAGAACTCACCCAACTCGTATTGCGCTTGAGCATCCCCTTCATCCGACGCTTTCTGGCAGGCAGCCAGTGCCTGGGCCAGGTCTTGCGGCTGGGTATTGAGGGTGCAGCGACCCATCGCTGGGATTAACAACGAGTTACCGCCTGCTTGTGCGAGCGCGAGCAGGGGCTGAAGGAGCAACAGGCAGCCCAGTGAAAGGGCGCGGCCGGTGCGGTTCATGGGAATCGACTTACCTCTGAGGGGCGCGCGGACCCATCGAGGGGATCCAATAAGCGCGCATTATGAAATAAGCAGGGCCAACCTTACAAAGTCTTTACTCGTTTTTCTGCTGCGCGGGAAATATATCGGCCACTGAACGGGGATTATTAGCAGATGAGGAGGAAAAAGGGCAGGAGTGCAGGCTGACGCCGGCAATGGCCAGCGTCAGCGCTACGGCGTTACTTCAGTGCAGCAAATGCGCGTTCGGCGGCATCCAGGGTCAGTTTCAACTCGGCGTCGCCGTGGGCGATCGAGGTGAAGCCGGCTTCGAAAGCGCTAGGCGCCAGGTACACGCCACCTTCCAGCATCAGGTGGAAGAAGCGGCCGAACAAGGCTGCGTCGCTGGCCATCACGTCATCGAAAGTCACGATGTCGTCGGCGCCACTGAAGTACAGGCCGAACATGCCACCGGCCTGGGTGGTCACGAACGGAATACCTGCCGCATCGGCACGCACTTGCAAGCCGTCGAGCAGGCGAGTGGTGTAGTCGGTCAGTTCGTCGTGGAAGCCCGGACGGCTGATCAGGCGCAAGGTGGTCAGGCCCGCCGCCATCGCCAGCGGGTTACCCGACAGTGTGCCGGCCTGGTAAACCGGACCCAGCGGGGCGATTCGCGACATGATTTCGCGCTTGCCGCCGAAGCAACCCACCGGCATGCCGCCGCCAATGATTTTGCCGAAGGTGGTCAGGTCCGGTGTCACGCCGTAGTGAGCCTGGGCGCCGCCGAGGGCAACACGGAAGCCGGTCATCACTTCGTCGAAAATCAGCACCACGCCGTGCTTGTCGCACAGGGTCCGCAGGCCTTCGAGGAACCCTGGGGCCGGCGGCACGCAATTCATGTTGCCTGCGACCGGCTCGACGATGATGCATGCGACGTCCTGGCCAACTTCGGCGAGCATGGCCTCGACCGCGTCGATGTCGTTGAACGGCAGGGTCAGCGTGTGTTTGGCGAACGCCGCCGGCACACCCGCCGAGCTCGGCACGCCTTGGGTCAGGGCGCCGGAGCCGGCCTTGACCAGCAGGCTGTCGGAGTGACCGTGGTAGCAGCCTTCGAACTTGATGATACTGTCGCGACCGGTGAAACCACGGGCCAGGCGGATCGCGCTCATGGTCGCTTCGGTGCCGGAGCTGACCATGCGCACCATTTCCATCGAGGGTACGAGCGAGCAGACCAGATCCGCCATCTGGGTTTCCATCTCGGTCGGCGCGCCGTAGGACAAGCCGTGCTCAAGCTGCTTGCGTACGGCGTCCAGGACGTCCGGATGGCTGTGGCCGAGGATCATCGGGCCCCAGGAACCGACGTAGTCCACATAACGCTTGTCGTCTTCGTCGGTGACGTAGGCGCCTTCGGCGTGCTTGAAGAACAGCGGCGTGCCGCCAACGCTCTTGAACGCGCGGACCGGCGAGTTCACGCCACCGGGAATGTGTTTCTGGGCATTGGCAAACAGGGTTTCGGAACGAGACATGATCGGGCTCTCAGACTTTTAGTAATTCGTTGAATGCGCGGGCGCGGCGGGTCACTTCAGCCGTGCTCTCGGCGCCAAACAGGCCATGCACCACGGCGAGCAGATCGACGCCGTGGGCCACCAGCGGGGCGGCGTTGTCCAGGGTGATGCCGCCGATCGCGCAGATCGGCAGGTGCAACTGCTTACGGGCCTGGTCGAGCAGGCCGAGGCTGCAGGTCGGTGCGCCGGGCTTGGTGTTGGAATTGAAGAAGCGGCCGAAGGCGACGTAACTGGCGCCTTCTTTTGCCGCTTGCTCGGCCAGTTCAAGTTGCGCGTGGCAGGTCGAGCCGATGATCGCTTTGGAGCCGAGCAGGGCGCGGGTCGGCGACAGCGGGCCATCGGTCTGACCCAGATGCACGCCGACGTTCAGGCGTGCCGCCAGCTCGGCGTCGTCGTTGATGATCAACTGGGTCTTGTAGCGTTCGCACAGATCGCGCAGGGCTTCGGCCTCGCGCAGACGACGGGCCTCATCGTTGCTCTTGTCGCGGTATTGCAGCAGGGTGACGCCGCCTTCCAGCGCCGCCTCCACGTACGAAAGAAATTTACCGGCCAGCAACTGGCTGTCGGTAATGGCGTACAGGCCACGTAGTTTCATCGGACAAGCCTCACCGCAGTGCTGATAGATAGTTACGAACAGAAGTCCAGTGGCAGGCGGCGAGGCACGAATTGGCCTTTGCCCAGCTGCTCCGCATCGCGCAGGGTGCGCCACGTGTAGTTAAGCGCTGTCTGTACCGCACTGGCGAGGTTTTCACCTTGGGCCAGACGGCCGGCAAGCGCACTGGCCAGGGTGCAGCCCGAGCCATGATAGCTGCCAGGCAGGCGTTGACAGGTGTAGGTTTCGCGCAAGCCATCGCGGCTGTACAGGCGGTTGTGGATTTCGGTTTCATCGCCATGGCCGCCGGTGATCAGCAGGTGTTTGACGAACGGCAGGAGTTTTTCAGCGCACTGGTCCGCGGTGCCTTCAGGCAGTTCGGCGAGGATCCGGGCTTCGGGAAGGTTGGGGGTGGCGATGATCGAGAGCGGCAGCAGGCGTTCGCGCATGGCATAGCCGACTTCGTCCTTGCCCAGGCGACCACCACCACCGGCGCGCAGCACCGGGTCACAGACCACCGGCAAGTGCGGGTGCGCCGAAAGCAGTTCGACCACGGTGTCGACCATTTCCAGGGAACCGAGCATGCCGAGCTTGACGGCCGCGACTTCGGAATCGTTGAGCACGGCATTGGCCTGGGCCAACACCCACTCACGGTCGAGGACGCGGAAGTCAGTGACATTGACGGTGTCTTGCACGGTCAGGGCGGTGACGGTCGGAGCCGCATGGCAACCCTGAGCGAGCAGGGCTTCGATATCTGCCTGCAAGCCGGCGCCACCACTTGGGTCGTGGCCGGAGAGACAGAGGACAACGGGGCGAGAGCTGTAGATATTCATGGTGCGCGAGCTTACCACCAAACATCTTTTTTCGGGCGTCGGCCAATAAACGGTGATGCGGGAAATTACGCTTGGGTTCGAGCACTTGTCGCTCTCTGTTCGACAGAACAGCTCTATCTCAATAATCTTCGCTGGAACGCCCGTTCTAGAGCCTTTGTGCGAAAAGTTTCTGTAGTGCTCATTAGCCATCAACGGCTATGCTAGAGTGGATCCAAATCAATAACAGGTATCACCGGTTTTACGTCTACTCAAAAGGAATGGGGGGCTTCCTGACAAAACCGGACGGGCCACGCTGGGGCATAAATGCGCTATTTGTTGATGTTTATGTTGTATTTGCCCCTCTTGGCGAACGCCGTTGAGTTCAATGAACTCACCCAAAGCCTTCCCCTCGGACGAACCCTGCAAGTGTTTGAAGACGTGGGTGGTCAGGCGACTGTCGCGGATGTCCGTGCGCAGGCGGCGGCCGGCAACTTCAAGGCGCATGATAAAGCCACCCTCAACGCTGGCTATTCGCGTTCGGTGTTCTGGCTGAAAATCGATCTGCATTACCGCCCTCTAAATCCGGCTGCGCAACGGACCTGGCTGCTGGAACTGGCTTACCCGCCGCTCGATCACCTTGATCTGTATCTGCCTGATGCAAGCGGCAACTATCAATTGGCCAGGCAGACCGGCGATGCCTTGCCGTTCGCCAGTCGCGAAATCCGCCAGAACAACTACCTGTTCACGCTGGACTTTACCCCTGACCAGGCGCAAACCCTGTATCTGCGCCTGCAAAGCCAGGGGTCGATCCAGGCGCCGGTCACGTTGTGGTCCAGTACTGCGTACCTCGAAGACCAGCCGGTACGCCTCTATGTGTTGGGGCTGATCTACGGTGTATTGCTGGGGATGCTGGTCTATAACCTGTTCATCTACCTCAGCGTGCGCGATACCAGCTATCTCTACTACATCTTCTACATCGCCTCGTTCGGTTTGTATCAGCTGTCGGTGAACGGCGCCGCCGTGCAGTACTTCTGGCCAGACAATCCCTGGTGGGCCAACGCCTCGACGCCCTTTTTCATCGGGTGTGCCGGGTTGTTCGGTAGCCAGTTCGCCCGCAGCTTCCTGCAGACCGCCACCCTCAGCCGCTGGATGGACCGCTTGCTGCTGACATTGGTGGCATTTGGCGCGCTGGTGGTCGGGTTATCCCTGATGACCAGCTACGCCCTGGCCTTGCGCCTGGCCACGACCCTGGCACTGACCTTCACGGTGGTGATCTTTGCCGCGGGGATTTTTGCCTGGCTGCGTGGCCTGCGGGTCGCGCGTTATTTCATCATTGCCTGGTCGGCGTTCCTGCTCGGCGGCATCATCAATACATTGATGGTGCTGGGTTACCTGCCGAATGTGTTCCTTACCATGTACTCCAGCCAGATTGGCTCGGCCATCGAAGTGGCGCTGCTGTCCATGGCCCTGGCCGACCGCATCAACGCCATGCGCGAGCAGCAGGCGCAAACCCTGCTCGACGCGGGACAAAAGCTTGAGGTGCTCAACCAGCAACTGGCACACAGCAACAAGCTCAAGGACGAATTCCTCGCCACCCTGACCCACGAGTTGCGCACGCCCATGAATGGTGTGATCGGTTCGCTGGAGCTGATGCAGACCGTCGAGATGGACCCTGAGCTGGAGCAATATCAGCAAACGGCCGCGGGATCGGCGCGGGACATGATGCGCATGGTCAATGGCATTCTCACCCTGACCGAGCTGCAGGCGGGCAAGCTCAAGGCGACCCCGGCCACCTTCAGTTTGCGTGCCGTTATGGACGCATTGCGCGCCCAGTTCTACGGCAATGCCACGAGCAAGTCGCTGGACTTCAAGGTCGATGTGGCACCGGGTGTGCCGGATCGCCTGCACGGCGACAGCGCCAAGTTGGCGCAATGCCTGGAGTGCCTGCTGGATAACGCAATCAAGTTCACCCGAGTCGGCGGACTGGCGCTGCGGGTCACCGGGAAAACAGTCAACCCCGAGCGAATGGCGTTGTCCTTTGCGGTGATCGACACCGGCATCGGCTTCACCGACCTTGGGGAGGCGACGATGTATCAGCGCTTCTTCCAGCTCGACGGTTCGATGACGCGCGAGTACGGCGGCCTGGGTGTCGGCCTGGCCATCTGCCGGCAACTGGTGGAGCTGCTCGGCGGGCGCCTGACACACCGCTCCGAGCCGGGGCGTGGCAGCCGTTTCCAGCTTGACGTCGAGTTTGACATGCCAGCAGCGCAGCGACCTGCCACGCCGCTCGCGACGCGGCAGTTGTCACAACTGCGTCTGCCTCAGGATTGCAGCGTATTGCTGGTGGATGACAACAACGTCAATCAATTGGTGATGCGCGGTATGTTGCTCAAGCTCGGGTTCCGCGTGCGCACAGCTGACAGCGGTCTCGCCGCGCTCGATCTGCTGCATCGCGAAACCTTCGATGCGGTGCTGGTCGATTGTCAGTTGCAGGCCTTGGACGGTGTTTCCGTGTGGTGTCAGATCCGGGCGTTGCCCGGTTGCGCGCAAGTGCCGGTGTTCATGATCGCCCTGGGTACTGACCGGGAGCGCTGCCCGAGCGGCGCAATGATTGACCATTTGAGCAAGCCGGTAAAATTCGAGGACTTGCAGGTCGCGCTTTATCGTCGAGTGCTCTGTTCTGAGCAGGGCGAAAGCGCCGACAGTTAGGCAGATATGACACTTTGATCGGCCAGGGGGCGGTGCTTAACTGAAGTCCCTTGGCTGACCAAAGAAGCCCCGTCATGAACCTGCATCAGTTCGCCGAAACCCACGAAGTCACTAACCAGCCACCCTCGCTGGACGGCGCCAACCTGTATCGCATTGACTTGCCCCTGCAGGAGTGGTCGCGGCGTTTCGGGGCCGGTTGGGCCGAATCGCGGATCGATGCATACGGCGCTCTCGCCGGTGGACCGCTGATGGCGGCGGGGTTCCTGGCCAATCAGAACAAGCCGGTGTTCAGCAGTCATGATCGCTATGGTCATCGCATCGACCTGGTGGAATTTCACCCGGCCTATCACGAACTGATGCGCACGGCGATCGAGCATGGCCTGACTTCGTTGCCCTGGGCACACCCGCAGTCCGGCGCGCATGTCGCCCGCGCCGCCATGACCTACGTGCATAGCCAGGCCGAGGCCGGCAGCGGCTGCCCGTTGACCATGACCTTTGCCAGCGTCCCGGCACTGCGCCTGCAACCGGACCTGGCGGACCAATGGCTGCCGAAGATTCTGTCCACCGAGTATGACCCGCGCAATGTCGGCATGGCCCACAAGGCCGGCGTCACGATCGGCATGGCCATGACCGAGAAGCAGGGCGGCACCGATGTCCGCGCCAACACCACCAAGGCTTATCCGGTGGGAGCCAGCGGTCCGGGCCAGGCGTACGAACTGGTGGGGCACAAGTGGTTCTGTTCGGCGCCCATGTGCGATGCCTTCCTGACACTGGCGCAGACGGACAAGGGTCTGACCTGTTTCCTGCTGCCGCGGCATCGTCCGGACGACACGCGCAATCAGTTCTACATCCAGCGCCTGAAAAACAAACTCGGCAACTGTTCCAACGCTTCCAGCGAAGTGGAGTTTCGCGGTGCCTTGGCGTGGATGGTCGGTGAGGAGGGGCGCGGCGTGCCGACGATCATTGAGATGGTCGCCATGACCCGTTTCGATTGCATGGTCGGCTCAAGTTCGTTGATGCGCCAGGCACTGACCCAGGCCAGCCATCACTGCGCCCACCGCAGGGTTGGCGGCAAGTTGCTCAGCGAACAGCCCCTGATGCAGAACGTGCTGGCGGACCTGGCGCTGGAAAGCGAAGCCGCCCTGGCCTTGAGCCTGCGCATGGGTCGGGCGCTCGATCATCTGGACGACGCCCAGGAAGCCAAGTTCGCCCGACTGGTGACGGCGGTGGGCAAGTACTGGATCTGCAAACGCGCGCCGGCCATGATCAACGAAGCCGCCGAATGCATGGGCGGGGCGGGATACGTCGAAGACAGCATCTTGCCGCGCCTTTACCGCGAGGCACCGGTGAATTCTACGTGGGAAGGCTCTGGCAACGTGCAATGCCTTGATGTGCTGCGAGCCCTGTCCAAGGAGCCGGGTGTGCTCGATGCGTTGTTCAGCGAGTTGGGCGATGGTCATGGCGACAAACGCCTGGCCGCGCACATTAGCCAGCTGCAGAGCGCTTTCAAGGACACCAGCGACATTCAATACCGGGCCCGGCAACTGACCGAAGACATCGCCTTGGGGTTGCAGGCCAAACTGCTGCTGGAGGCGGGGAATGCGGCGGTGAGTGATGGGTTTATCGCCAGTCGTCTGAATGGTGGTGGCCGGGCGTATGGTGCGTTGCCGCGGGGGGTGGATGTGGAGGCGATTGTTGCTCGTTCGACCCCGCAAGGTTTCTGAACGACACCGTCCCCTGTGGGAGCGAGCTGTGGCGAGGGGATTTATCCCCGTTGGGGTGCGAAGCGCCCCTGAATCCAGTCAGCGCGTTCTTGAATGAGAACACGCTGACTGGACTACGATTGCTTCGCAATCGAACGGGGATAAATCCCCTCGCCACAGCAGGCTCGCTCCCACAGTGGAGCTGCGGTGCATCCTGCATTTGTGTCACCACTGTTCCCGTGAAGCGACGATACAGGCAAGATGAAGGCCTGCAAGTCAGAACACAGGATGCTGATCGTGACCGAAGCTTTTATTGTCGTTCAAACCGCCGAGCAAGCTGTAGACCGGCTTGCGCTCTTGCACAATCGTGCAACCACCGCACTGAGCCAGGCGCTCAAGCAATATCTCAAGGATCGTGTCGAGCCGGACGCCGAACAACGGGCGATGTTTCGTTATCCCGAACTGCGTCTGACCTACCACTGCCAGGGCGAAGTCCCGCAGACCACGCGCGCCTACGCCAAGGTCCAGTTGCCGGGCACCTACAGCGTCACCGTCACCCATCCCGCCGCCTTCCGTAAATACCTGCTGGAGCAACTCGTGCCGTTGATGCACGACTTCACCGTGACGGTAGAGGTCGGTGTCAGCCAGCAGAACATTCCTTATCCGTACGTGGTCGAGCAGGGCGATGAGTTGGCCGGTTCCGGTGTCACCGCCGCCGTGCTGGCGCGGGTGTTCCCGAGTACTGACCTGTCGGCGGCGACCGACGGTATTGCCGACGGTTTGTACGATTGGGAAAACACAGATCCGCTGCCCTTGGCGCTGTTCGATGCGGCCCGGGTGGATTTTTCCCTGCGCCGACTGGTGCATTACACCGGCAGTGACTGGCGGCATGTGCAGCCATGGATCCTGCTGACCAACTATCACCGTTACGTCGACCAGTTCATCGTCCATGGCCTGGAGCAATTGCGCAAAGATCCGCGCTTCGTGCGCATGGTGCTGCCGGGCAACGTGATCATCGAAAAGAGCATGGATCACGGCGAAGCCTCGGCGATTGCCGCAGGAGTGGTCTGGCATCGCTACCAGATGCCGGCCTACCACCTGATCGCCACTGACGGTCACGGCGTGACCCTGGTCAATATCGGCGTCGGGCCGTCCAACGCCAAGAACATCACTGACCACCTGGCGGTGCTGCGTCCGCATTGCTGGCTGATGATCGGCCACTGTGGCGGCCTGCGTCAGTCGCAGACCATTGGCGACTACGTGCTGGCCCACGCCTATATGCGCCGTGACGGAATTCTTGACCGGGTCGTGCCGCCGAACATCCCGATTCCGGCCTTGGCTGAAGTGCAGATGGCCTTGCAGCAAGCGGCGGCGAACATCACCGGCGAGAAGGGCGACGAGCTGAAAAAGCGCCTGCGCACCGGCACCGTACTGACTTACGACGACCGTAACTGGGAGCTGCGCTGGGCCCAGGAGCGGCCGCTGATCAACCTGTCCCGCGCAGTGGCGGTGGACATGGAAAGCGGCACGATCGCGGCCCAGGGTTATCGCTTGCGGGTGCCTTACGGCACGCTGCTCTGTGTGTCGGACAAACCCCTGCACAGCGAGATCAAGTTGCCAGGTTCGGCCAATGCCTTCTATGAACGCGCGGTTAGCCAGCACCTGAAAATCGGTATCGAAGCCGTGGATTTGCTGCGCACCGAGCTCAACTCGTTGCACTCGCGAAAACTGCGCAGCTTCGACGAGCCGCCGTTCCGCTGATTTGGCGATGGTCATTTAACGGTCGGGCTACTAGCATTAGCAGCCCTGACCGTTAGATGTTCTTTCGCCATGTCCCGTCCACAACGTCCTGTTTCCCGCCGCCCTGGCGCAAAGCCATCCCCTGCAGCCCCGCGCCGTATCGCCAAGGCGCCACCGGCCGCGCCCAAGCTGATCCTGTTCAACAAACCCTTCGATGTGTTGACGCAATTCAGCGACGCAGAAGGGCGCGCGACCCTCAAGGACTACATCGATGTTCCGGGGATCTACCCCGCAGGACGGCTGGACCGCGACAGCGAAGGTCTACTGCTGCTGACCAACGACGGTCAGCTCCAGGCACGCATCGCCGACCCGAAACATAAGCTGGCCAAGACCTACTGGGTGCAGGTCGAAGGCGAGCCTAGCGCTGAGCAATTGCAGCGCTTGCGTGACGGTGTCGAATTGAACGATGGCATGACCCTGCCTGCCGAGGCGCGGCAACTGGATGAACCGCAATTGTGGCCGCGCAACCCGCCGGTACGCTTTCGTAAAAGTGTGCCGACCCATTGGCTGGAGCTGGTGATTCGCGAAGGCCGTAATCGGCAGGTGCGCCGCATGACGGCGGCGGTCGGACTGCCGACGTTGCGGCTGGTGCGGGTCAGGATCGGAGACTGGTCGATCGAGGGGCTCGAGCAGGGCCAGTGGAAGGAGGTGCCGGCGCGCTTATAAAGTGCCGGATTCGATCAGGCCGATCACCACGCTTTTGATCACAAATGCAGCGACGCCAAGGCCCAGCACGAAGAACAGAATGAATGAGCCAAAGCGTCCGGCCTTGGACTTCTTCGCCAAATCCCAGACGATGAAACCCATGAAAATGATCAGGATGCTGACCAGGGCGGTCATCATCCACTCTTCGAATACTGCAGGATCCATTGAACATCTCCGGCGCGGGCGAGGCTAAAAGGGCGCGGCGAGTATACGTCACGCCGTCTTCACGAAGTATTGACCTGCGGCGGTGTGTCGCAGCTATTCGTCGCCTGTGCCGGCCCCTTCGCGAGCAGGCTCGCTCCCACAGTGAATCCCCAGCGCATGTGAGATCCCTGTGGGAGCGAGCCTGCTCGCGAAGGCGTCCTCAGCTGCGCAGATGTGTCAAAGGCAGTTCGGTGCTGTTCAAAACCTGATTGAGTACAAAACTCGACCGCACACTGGTCACCCCTTCAATCCGCGTCAGATGCCCCAGCAGCAATTTCTGATAATGGTCCATGTCCGGCACCACGACCTTGAGTTGATAATCGGCATCCATCCCGGTCACCAGACTGCATTCCAGTACCTGCGGCAAGGTACGAATGGCGGCTTCGAAATTTTCGAATCGCTCCGGCGTGTGCCGGTCCATGCCGATCAGTACATACGCCGTCAGGCTCAGGCCAAGCATCTTGCGGTCGAGCAGGGCGACCTGGCGGGAAATGTAGCCATCGTCTTCCAGTTGCTTGACCCGTCGTGAGCAGGGGGAAGGCGACAGGCCGATGCGTTCGGCCAGCTCCTGATTGGAGATGCGCGCGTCGCGCTGCAATTCAGCCAGAATGCTCAGGTCATATCGGTCAAGTTTGCTCATCAAACGGTCCCTTGTCATAACTATTGCGACAGATTATCTATCCAGGGTTAAAAATTGCGCAAGTGATGTTTATTTGAGCAATCTTCGCAATCCTCTGCTGGCGCTCCGAGCCTATTCTTATCACCAGAATCACTGCTCGGACAAACAGTCCAATGCGGCCCGCCGAATCAGGCCCGCCGCGGTCGCCACCCCCACAGGGGATGTGCTGGCCCCCGAGCTGCACACTGTCCAGAAGACGGCGTGAGGTGAGCCGACGTCAAAAGCGTCGAGCACGGACGAAGTTCTCAAGGGGAGGCCGACGGGTCTCCCCTTTTTCTTGCCCGCAATTTGCCACCTGCCCTCAATAAATAAGTTTCGCGACTGATAACCTGTTGCAGAACCGGCCTTTGCATTTTCAGTCTTACCTACAGGCCCTGACCCGCATTGAGGAAAAGCATGAGATCGCGCATCTGGCGTTTGGCCGGTGTTGGTTTGCTGATTGTCGGTATAGAGGTGAGTGTCAATGCGCAATCGCAAGCCGACCAGCCGCAGAACCGTCCACCTCCGGATTACAACAGCCGGGTGCGCTCGCCGCCACCACCGCCGCAACTGCCGGCCAATGACTTGCCCATCCAGCCTCGACCCGACACTGTGCAACAGACTCAGCCAGCGCGGCGTGGTCACTATCAGGACGAGCCGCGGCGCAATGATCCTAACCCGCACTGGAATGGCTATATCGGCGCACCGTCCAATGACAACAACCATTGGCAGGGTCGTCCCAGCGGCCACGGCAATGGCTGGGGGCCTGGCCCGCAGTATCGTCCAGGGCACGTGATCGACCGCTTCCCGGAGCGCGACTACCGCGTGCCCTATGGTGGCCGGGATTACTACTACTCCGGTGGCTACTGGTATCGCCCACAAGGCTCGCGTTATGTGGTGGTGCAGCCGCCGCGCGGGATTCGCGTCCAGTACCTGCCCGATTATGCCCGTGAAGTCTGGATCGGGGGTTCGTTGTTGTTCCTGGCGGCTGGTTCCTACTACGCCTATCAGCAAAGCACTCAGGATTACGTGGTGGTCGAGCCGCCCGGCCAACCGTTGGCGACCGGCAATGGCTACGACGTGGAGGCTTATCCGGCCAACGGCCAGTCACCGGGGCAGGTCAACCAGGATGGCTACGATTGCTACCGCTGGGCGGTCGAGCAGAGTGGTTTTGACCCGCGGGTCGATACCTATCAACCCGACCCGGCGGTGCTGCAGACCTACCGTCAGGCCCAGGGCGGTTGCCTGGCAAGTCGCGGTTATCGGGTGACGTTTTGAGCGGCTTTGACGACTTCCTGCGGATCGGCGTGTACCAGCACTTCGGCCCGCGGGTAGGCGGCATGAATCGCATCGGCGGCCTGATCGCTGATGCCGTGGGCGACTGACAGGGTCAGTTCCCCCGGCAATTCCAGGTGCAACTGCACAAACCACTGGTTGCCGGAAATCCGCGTACGCAAATCATGTGCGCCCAACACCCCGGGCACACTGCAAGCCAGTTCCAGCATGTGCTGGCTGACGTCCGGCGGCAGTTCCTCATCCATCAATACCGCAAAACTTTCCCGGGCGATCGTAACCGCGCTCCAAAAGATGTAGGCGGCAATCCCCAATCCGAACCAGGCGTCGACCTGATGCCAGCCAAACCCGGCGAGCACCAGCGCCACCAGGATGCTGCCATTGAGCAGCATGTCCGAACGGTAATGCAGGGCGTCGGCGCGCACAGCGTTGGAACCGGTGGCCTTGACCACTCGATGCTGCAACATCAGCAGCGCCAGGGTCAGGCCCAGCGAGAACACGATTACCCCGATGCTGATCCACGGTGCGCCCACCGGTTCCGGATGCTTGAGCCGGTCCCATGCCTGCAGTGCAATCAACACCGCACTGCCGCCGATGAACAGCGCCTGGGCCATGCCGGCCAGAGACTCGGCCTTGCCATGCCCATAGCGATGATCGTCGTCGGCCGGGCGCAAGGCGTAGTGCACCGCCAGCAGGTTGAGCAGCGAAGTCACGCCGTCGAGTGCGGAGTCGGTCAACCCGGCGAGCATGCTCACCGAGCCGCTCAGCCACCAGGCGATGGCTTTGGCGATGATCAGGGTGCAAGCCACCGCCACCGAGGCACGGGTCGCCAGCCGCAGCAGGCGGGCGTGTTCGACGCTTGTGATCATGGGTGCGGATTTTCCTTGGCGTGCCCCGGTTACGCGGCGGGTTGCAGGCCGAACATGGCCAGTTGCTGGGTGCTGCCCTTGTGCTGGATCAGGCGTGGATCGTCCAGCGGCAAGCTGCGGCCCAGTTCACGCTGCAGAATAGTCTGCAACTTGAGGTTATCGACCTTGCCGTCCGCGCCAATGGCTTCCTTGAGTTTTTCCGGGTCGACCTGGGCAGTCTTGCCCGGTTCGAAGTAAATTGCCCCGGTGGCGAAGTCCACGGCGAAGGCGATCAGGCCGGGGATGACGTAGAACAGCAGGCCCACGGCGTCGAGCACGGCGATGGCCGGGTCGATCTTGCCATCGATCTGGCCACGGCGATCGGGGTAGAAAATCGACCCGCACGCGGTGACCTGAGTCAGCAGGGTCGCGACCAAAACACCGCCAATCAGGCGAAAGGGAACACGCATATGAAATCTCCTGAGTCTTCTGGAAAACGAAACGTCGTCGGTATGAATTAAGACCCTGACTAACGTCCAGCAGTTCGCCGTTATACTCGGCCCTCTGTTTTGGAGCCAGCATGATTTCTTTGCCGATTGATGAAGTTTTACCCGCCCTGCGTGACGCCCTGGCGACACGCCACGAAGCCGTGCTCGAAGCACCGCCCGGCGCCGGTAAGACCACCCGTGTTCCCCTGGCATTGCTCAACGAGCCGTGGCTGGCCGGGCAGACCATCCTGATGCTCGAACCGCGCCGCTTGGCCGCGCGGGCGGCAGCGGAGCGCTTGGCCAGTGAGCTGGGCGAAAAGGTCGGTGAAACCGTGGGTTATCGCATTCGGCTCGACAGCAAGGTCGGCCCCAACACCCGTATCGAAGTGGTCACCGAAGGCATACTCACCCGGCGTTTGCAGGACGATCCGGCGCTTGAAGGCGTGGGCTTGTTGATCTTCGACGAGTTCCACGAACGCAGTCTCGACGCCGATCTGGCGCTGGCCCTGAGCCTGAATGGCCGGGAACTGTTCCGCGACGATCAGCCACTGAAAATCCTCCTGATGTCGGCCACCCTGGAAGGCGAACGGCTGGCCGGGTTGCTGGACGACGCGCCGATCCTGCGCAGCGAAGGCCGTATGTACCCGGTGGCGATGCGCTGGGGCCGGCCATTCCAGGCAGGCGAATTCATCGAGCCACGGCTGGTGCAGACCATCCTCGAAGCCTTGAGCGATGAAACCGGCAGCGTGCTGGTGTTCCTGCCGGGGCAGGCCGAGATCCGTCGCGTGCATCAACAACTGGCCGATGCGCTGGGCGATAACCTTCAGGTCTTGCTCTGTCCGTTGCACGGTGAACTGGACCTCGCCGCGCAACGTGCGGCGATTGATCCGGCGCCGCCGGGTAAACGCAAAGTGGTGCTGGCCACCAATATCGCCGAGACCAGCCTGACTATCGACGGCGTGCGGGTGGTGATCGACGCCGGGTTGGCGCGGGTGCCGCGTTTCGATCCCGGCAGCGGCATGACCCGCCTCGACACCCAGCGTATTTCCAAGGCCAGCGCTACCCAGCGTGCGGGCCGGGCAGGGCGACTGGAACCGGGTGTGTGCTATCGCTTGTGGTCGCAGGATCAGCACGAACAATTAGCGGCATATGGCAGTGCGGAAATTCTATCGGCGGATCTCGCCGGGTTGGCGCTGCAGTTGGGTCGTTGGGGTGTGACACCGGGCCAATTGGTTTGGCTTGATGTGCCTCCGACAGCCGCTTATGCACAGGCTCAGGACTTGCTGGTTCGTCTTGGCGCATTGGATGGCGAAGCGCTGACCCGTCACGGCCAGGCCATGGCCGAACTGCCGGCGCATCCACGTATTGCGCACTTGTTGTTACGCGGACAGGCGCTCGGCTTGGCCGACATGGCCTGCGATGTTGCGGCATTGCTCGGCGAGCGCGATATCCTGCGTGGCGCTGGCGCCGATTTGCACAGCCGATTGGCGCTGTTGTCCGGCGAAGCGCGCGGCGCTCGTGGTGCTCAGGGCGGCGTACAACGAGTCCGGCAACTGGCGCGGCAATATCGCGGCTATTTGCGCGGCAAGGCGTCGGAGCCGGTCAGCGATCCCGACCATCCTCGCTGGCTCGGTGCGTTGCTGGCGTTGGCCTATCCCGACCGCGTCGCCCAGCAGCGCCGTGCCGGTGGCGCCGAGTACCGCTTGGCCAACGGTCGCGCCGCGCTGTTTGCCGAAGCCGACAGCCTGATGAAACAGCCGTGGCTAGTGATCGCCGATCTCGGCAGCCGTCAGGGCCAGCGTGAAGAGCGGATTTATCTGGCGGCGGATTTCGATCCGGCGTTGTTCGACTCGGTACTGGCCGAACAGGTGCGTTGCGTCGATCAACTGGATTGGGATGAGCGCGAAGGTGTGCTGCGGGCCGAGCGCCAACGCAAGGTTGGCGAGCTCATCCTCAGCCGCGAACCGCTCACCGGTCTCGATGAAAACGCCCGCAGTCAGGCATTGGTGAATCTGGTGCGGCGCAAAGGCCTGGAGCTGTTGCCGTGGACCCCGGAGTTGCGTCAGTGGCAGGCACGGGTGTCGTTGTTGCGCCAACTGGACCTGGGTAGCAAGGGCGAAAGCGATTGGCCAGATGTCAGCGACGCTGCTCTGCTGAACAACCTTGAGCACTGGCTGATGCCGTATCTGGGCAAAGTCTCGCGGCTCAGTCATTTCGCCAATCTCGACCTCTCGAGCATCGTTCACAACCTGTTGCCATGGCCACTGCCGCAACGGCTGGACGAGTTGGCGCCCCACCACTTGAGCGTGCCATCGGGTTCATCGATTCGTCTGGATTACAGCGAACAGCCGCCGATCCTGGCGGTGCGCTTGCAGGAACTGTTCGGCCTGGCCGAAACCCCACGCATCGCCGGTGGCCGGCAAGTGGTCAAGCTGCATTTGCTGTCCCCGGCGCGGCGGCCCGTGCAGGTGACCCAGGACCTGGCGAATTTCTGGCGCAGCACCTACGCCGAGGTGAAAAAAGACCTGAAGGGACGCTACCCGAAACATTACTGGCCGGACGACCCGCTGGTGGCCGAAGCCACGGCACGGATCAAGCCGCGCAAGCAATGACGCCGCGATCTACGGCGCGGCGGGCAGCAGAAACCGCGCAATCACCGGCAGGTGATCGGAGATGCGCAGGGTATCGTCTTGCCGGACCATCGCCTCGACCCGTTTGATCCGCGGGCTGTAGAACAGATAGTCGACGGTCCGGTCCGGGCCGTTCAAACCGGCATCGTTCGGGTAATGGGTCAGCCAGCGCGCGCGGTCGATCCCGCCGGATTCGTTGTTGGTGGGGATCATCGGGTACTTGTCCCACAACACATGCAGGGCGCTGTCGGCGGAGTAGGGGGTGCGCTGTTCGCTGGGCAGGCGCTGGTATTGCCCCAGCGGCAGCAGATTGAAGTCGCCACCGATCAGCCAGGGCGTACCGCGGCTTTCGAACTTGTCGAGGGCCTTGGCCACAGCCGCGACCTGGGCTTGCAACGTCTCGTCAGGTTGAGTCACTCGGTCCAGATGGGTGTTGAGGACAGCGAGCTGGGCACCGTCGCTCAATGGCAGGTAGGTCACCAGCAAGGCGTTTTTCGGTTGGAACTGGCGACTGATCGGGTTGGCCGATGCGATCGGCAATTGCACACGCTCGGCGTGCTCGATCTGATAGCGGCTCAGGGTCGCCAGTTGCCGGCCGACGCTGCCGAAAATGTGCGGATCCGGCACGAAGTCAGCCTTCCAGTCGAAGGCATGGGCACTGCACGGATACAGGTCGGCGAGCCGCTCCTGTAGCAGTTTGAGCTGGTTCTGGTAGTCGCTGGCCTTGGCACCGTCATCGAGTTCCTGCAGCAGCACGACGTCCGGTTGCTCGTCGCGGATGACCCGCGCCACTTCGTCGAGGCTGAAGGCCATGTCTTCCGGCGTGGGGGAATCGTCGGCGCCTGCGGCCAGGTCATTCCAGAACACATAGCGCTTGCCCGCCAGGTACTGGACGTTCCAGGTCATGACCTTCAGCGCCTGGCCCGGGGCGAGCGTCGGTGCCTGGGTGCTGCAACTGGCCGCAATCACTTCCTTGGCCTCGGGGCGCCAGGTCAGGCTGTAGACCATCACCCAAGCCAAGCCGATGACGATCAACAATCCCAGCAAGGTGTAGCGCAGCAGTCGGGTCATGGCTCGGCTTATCGCGTTACGGAAGTTGACCCCGAGCATACCCGACTGACGGGCGGTCGCCCACGGTCATCGTGGGCCATCGATTTTTTCCGGCACTTCGCTGATCAGCATGAACAGGCGGAACAGCACCACGCTGGTGAACAGCTGCAGGAAGCTGTGGGCACTGTCGATCAGCAGCGAGATCGCCGGGTTCTGCGGCTCGGGGTACGCCGCCAACGTTGCGCCCTTGAGCAACCACAAAGGCCCCATCACACACAGGATGCACACCAGGATGCGCAGGAAATGGCCACGGGTCAGACGCAGGCTTTCCTTCATGGCCTGCAACGGCGCCAGGCCCCGCAGCACCAGAAGGTACTCGCCGAAAGCCAGGGTCACCATCAGCCAGATGCCCGGGAGGAAGTACAGCGACAAGCCCAGAAGAATCAGCAGGGTGTTCAGGGCGGTCAGCAAGGCGAAACGCGGCCACAAATAGGCGGACCTCGACAGCAGCTCGCGATTACTGGGCGATTCGCCACGGCTGCGGGCGTCGAGGAACAGGATCAGGGCGGCGGTGTACAGCGGATAGACCAGCAAACCGACGATCACACTGATACCCGGGAAGCTGTCCGGCTCGGTGGAGTGGTCGACCACTTGTTGCAACAGGGCCTCAATGATCACCAGTGGCAGGCACAGCTGCACGATCTGGCGCAGATTGCGCTTGAAGAAATACAAGGAGTCACGCAGTACATCTAACGGATTCATCAGTTGGTATCGCAGGTTGAAAGCAGTTGCCCACTTTAACCGATGATGCGCGGGAGGACGCAAACGTAAACGTTCGGTAAAGGTCATTGAAACAACTTGTTTCAGCCTCCATTAAGGTCGAGCACCTTATCCTTTGTGGATAAAGGCAACGATTTTCCCGGCAATCTACGAGGTCGCCATGAACAGCGAAGAACAAACCCTGATCGATGGACTGTTTTCCCGGCTGCAACAGGCCGAGACGGACTCAGCCCCGCGCGATGCCCGGGCCGAGGCGCGGATCAAGGAACACCTGACACGCCAACCGGCGGCAGGTTATTTCATGACCCAGGCGATTCTGGTGCAAGAGGCGGCGATCAAGAGCCTCGACGGGCAGAACAAGCAACTGACTGCGCAAATCCAGCAATTGCAGGCCGAACTGCAGCAAGCCAAGGCGCAAACGGCGACTGCAGCGCCGAACAGCGGTGGCTTTTTGTCGAGCATCTTTGGTGGCGGCAGTCGTGATCCGCAGCCTGCGCCCGCGCAACCGGTGGCGTCGAGTGGGGGCGGCTGGCGTGAGCCGGCGCGTCCATCGTTCAACTCGCAGCCGCCGCAGCAGAACTTCGGTGGGTCTCCACAGCAGGGCTATGCACCCCAGCAACAGGCCCCGGCAGCACCGGGCAGCGGGTTTCTCGGTGGTGCGCTGAAAACCGCGGCCGGCGTGGCGGGTGGCGTGATGTTGGCACAAGGCATCAGCAGTCTGTTCCAGCACAATCAGCCGGCGCAGGAAATCGTCGAAGTCATCAAGGAAGAACCGGCCCAGGTCAACGACCAGGGCAACAATGGCTGGGGCGATGACCAGCGCGTGGCCGGCAACGATTCCTATGCCAACGACCAGGGCGGTCTTGCCGACGCCGACTACAGCGATGACAGCTCATCGTTCTTCGATGGCGACGACTCCTTCGTCTGATACGCCATTCGTCCGGGGCGCTGCGGCGCTTCGGGCCGATTATTCGCGAAACACTCCTTTTGGCTGGCATACTGGGCGACTTTTCGGGCCTGGTGCCTGATCCTGCCTGCGCGTTAATGAGGTGTCCGGTGAAAAAAATCGCAGTGTTCGCCGATGTCCAGAACCTCTACTACACCGTGCGCCAGGCTTATGGTTGCCATTTCAACTATGCCGCGTTGTGGGCTGACATCAGCAAGCAAGGCGAGATCGTCGAGGCCTACGCCTACGCGATCGATCGTGGCGACAGCAAACAGCAGCAGTTCCAGCAGATCCTGCGCAACCTCGGTTTCACCGTGAAGCTCAAGCCCTATATCCAGCGCAGCGACGGCTCGGCGAAGGGCGACTGGGACGTGGGTATCACCCTCGACATCATGGACGCGGCCGACCATGTCGATGAAGTGGTGCTGGCCTCTGGCGACGGTGATTTCGACATGCTGCTGGAACGCATCATCAGCAAGCACGGCGTGCAAGCGGTGGCCTACGGGGTACCGGGCCTGACGGCCAACTCGCTGATCCGCGCCGCCAGCCGCTACGTGCCGATCGAAGGCGCGTTGCTGCTCAAGAATTGATTTTTACGGAGTTGAAACAGGTTTGGAACGCATAGCAGTCATCGACTTTGAAACCACCGGGATCTCGCCGAGCAGCAGTTGCCGGGCCACGGAAATTGCCGTGGTGATCCTTGAGCAAGGGCGCATCGTCGAGCGTTACCAGAGCCTGATGAACGCCGGCGTGCGCGTCCCGGGCTTCATCGAACAACTGACCGGAATCAGCAACGCCATGCTGCGCACCGCGCCTTCGGCCGAGCAGGTGATGAATGAGGTCAACGAGTTCGTCGGCTGCACGCCTTTGCTGGCCCACAATGCCGCGTTCGACCAGAAGTTCTGGGACTTTGAACTGGGGCGGATCAAACGCACGCGCCTGCAGAATTTTGCCTGTTCGCTGCTGCTGGCCCGGCGCCTGATGCCCGCCGCGCCGAACCACAAACTCGGCACCCTCACCACCTTCGCCAACCTGCCCCACACCGGCAAGGCCCACCGGGCCATGGCCGATGCCGAGATGGCGGCTAACCTGACGGCGCACCTGGCCGAGGAGTTGCGACAGAAGCATGGGTTGCGCGAGTTGTCCCATGATCTGTTGTGCAAGTTGCAGAAAGTGCCGGCGGCGAAGGTCAATGAGCATCTGAAGCGGCATCGCGGATTCTGACCGCGACACGATTCCCCTGTGGGAGCGAGCCTGCTCGCGAAAGCGGAGTGTCAGTCGACATCAATGTTGAATGATCAATTGCTTTCGCGAGCAGGCTCGCTCCCACAGGGGATCACCTACAACAATTAAATCGCCTTGCCATTGCTTTCCAACTGCCCCAACGGCACCCGCTTTTCGATGGCACTCGACAACACAATCGACGTCTTGCTGAAGCCAAACGTGGCAATCCGGTTGATCAAATCTTCCAGCTCCGGCATCGAACCCACCGCCGCCTGCATGATCACGCACGGGTCACCGGTCACGCGGTGGCATTCGGTCAGCTGCGGGATCTTGATCAGGTCGTCGTAGGCTTTCTGGTTGCCGTGCTGGTTCAAGCGCAGTTCGATCACGCACTGGATCGGCAAGCCAAGCTTGGCCATGTCGACCTTCGCCTGGTAACCGGTAATCACGCCGCTGGATTCGAGTTTGGCTACGCGTTCGGCCACGGCCGGGGCGGAGAGGTTGACCTTGCGCGCCAGGTCGGCGTAGGACGCGCGACCGTTTTCCAGCAGGGCGCTGAGCAGCATGCGGTCGTACTTATCCATCGAGGCAACTCCTGAAAATGACGGACTTTCGAAAACACGGTTTATAGCGCCGAACTCCGTGTTTTGAAAAGTGTACCGACGCTTTAAACAGGTTTTGTAACTTATTTTCCGGCGTCAGCCTTTCTAGAATAGCCGTTCACTTGTCTTGCCTGTGAGCTGCCCCCCCATGCCTGGTCTACGTCGCTTTCCCTTGCCGTTAATCGCTGCCTTTTTCGCGCTGTACGTGATTTGGGGCTCGACCTACCTGGTGATTCGCATCGGTGTGGAGTACTGGCCGCCGTTGCTGCTTGCGGGGATTCGCTTCGTCATCGCCGGGACCTTGATGTACGCCTTCCTGCGCTGGCGCGGGGCGCCGGCCCCGACCTGGGTGCAATGGAAAGCCGCCGGGATCATCGGCGTCTTGCTGTTGGCCTGCGGTAACGGTGCGGTCAGCGTGGCTGAACACACGGGCGTGGCCTCCGGTGTCGCTGCGTTGGCAGTGGCGACGGTGCCGCTGTTTACCTTGCTCTGTGGATATTTCTGGGGCGCGCGTAATACCCGTCTCGAATGGGCCGGGATTGCGCTCGGGATGATCGGCATTGCCATGCTCAACCTCGGCTCCAACCTGCAATCGAGTCCGCTGGGTGCGGCGTTGCTGATCTTTGCCGCGGCAACCTGGGCCTTCGGTTCGGTGTGGAGCAAACACCTGCCGTTGCCTCAAGGCGCAATGGCCAGTGCCGTGGAAATGTTGGTCGGCGGCGTAGTGTTGCTGATCGGTAGCGCTGTGAGCGGTGAACACCTGGAGAAGGTCCCACCCATCGAGGGCTGGGCGGCGCTGGCGTACTTGACCGTGTTCGGTTCGATCATTGCCTTCAATGCCTACATGTATCTGCTCAAGCATGTGCGTCCGGCGGCGGCCACCAGTTATGCCTACGTCAATCCGGCGGTGGCCGTGTTGCTGGGGATCGTGTTTGTCGGCGAGACCATTGGCATCGAGGAAGCGCTGGCCATGCTGGTGATCATCAGTGCCGTGGTGCTGATTGGCCTGCCGCAATGGCGCCGCACACCGCAACGGCCAGTGGTGACGGTGGTGCCGACAGAATCTCGTGTGAATTAGGGTAAACTGCGCGCCATTGCACACCTGTTTCGCACAATCGCGCTGAATTTTCCTACGGTACTCCCATGACTTTCGCCACCCTTGGCCTGATCGAACCCTTGCTGCGCTCCCTTGAGACGCTCGGCTACCAGACTCCGACGCCGGTTCAGGCACAAGCCATTCCGGCGGTGCTGGCCGGTCGCGACCTGATGGCCGCCGCCCAGACCGGCACCGGCAAGACCGCCGGTTTCGCCTTGCCGCTCCTGCAGTTGCTGGCCATGGAAGGGCCGAAAGTCACCGCCAACTCGGTGCGTGCGCTGATTCTGGTGCCGACCCGAGAACTGGCCGAGCAGGTTCACGAAGCGGTGCGCCAATATGCCGAGAACCTGCCGCTGCGTACCTACGCGGTGTACGGCGGCGTCAGCATCAACCCGCAAATGATGAAGCTGCGCAGCGGCGTCGACCTGTTGGTGGCGACCCCAGGCCGCTTGCTCGACCTGTTCCGCCAGAACGCACTGAAGTTCAATCAGCTGCAAACCCTGGTGCTGGACGAGGCCGATCGCATGCTCGACCTGGGTTTCTCCGAGGAACTGGCGAATATCTATAAGGCGCTGCCAAAGAAGCGCCAGACGCTGCTGTTCTCCGCCACCTTCTCCGACGATATCCGCCTGCTGGCCGGGCAGATGCTCAACGACCCGCTGAGCATCGAAGTCAGCCCGCGCAACGTCGCTGCCAATACGGTCAAGCAATGGATCGTGACGGTGGACAAGAAGCGCAAGCCAGAACTGTTCGTGCACTTGATGCGCAAGGGCAAGTGGAAGCAGGTGCTGGTGTTCGCCAAGACCCGCAACGGCGTGGACGCGCTGGTGGAAAAACTCCAGGGCCTGGGCATCAACGCCGATGGCATCCACGGCGACAAGCCCCAGGCGACCCGTCAGCGTGCGCTGGACCGCTTCAAGCTCAGTGAAGTGCAGATCCTGGTCGCCACCGACGTCGCGGCCCGAGGCCTGGATATCGAAGACCTGCCATTGGTGGTCAATTTCGATTTGCCGATCGTGGCCGAAGATTACATCCACCGCATCGGTCGTACCGGGCGCGCGGGGGCGACCGGCGAGGCGATTTCCCTGGTGTGCGCCGATGAAGTGAATCTGCTGTCGGCCATCGAGATGTTGACCCGTCAGACACTCAAGCGTCAGAACGAGCCGGACTTCGAGCCAGAGCATCGCGTGCCGGACACCGATGCCAGTGGTCAGGTGATGAAGAAGCCGAAGAAACCGAAGAAGCCCAAAGCGTCGGGTGGTGGCGGTAAACGCAATCTCGGCAAGTGGGTGGATAGCGGGGAAGCTGCGCCAGCGGAGCCTTCGATCAAGCCTGTGCGCAAGGTACCGGTGTTCAACACTGGGCCGCGTAAGCGCAAACCTTGATTAGCGGCGGCGTCTTGTAGGCCGCCTTCGCGAGCAGGCTCGCTCCCACAGTGGATCTCTGTGAACACACTATTTGTGAGCACCAAAGATTAAATGTGGGAGCGAGCCTGCTCGCGAAGGGTTCAACTCGGTCTTCAGCCCGTGCGCTGCAGCCATTCAACAATCCCCATTCCCGCCGCTCGCCCACTGGCGAAACACGCAGTCAGCAGATAGCCGCCCGTTGGCGCTTCCCAATCCAGCATCTCGCCCGCGCAAAACACGCCAGGCATTTGCTTGAGCATCAATCGTTCATCCATTGCTTCGAACAACACACCACCAGCACTGCTGATGGCTTCATCCAGCGGTCGGGTTTTCACCAGTGTCATTGGCAACGCCTTGATCGCTTTGGCCAGCAATGCCATGTCGGTAAAGGTTTCGGCAGATGTCAGCTCTCGCAACAACGCCGCTTTCACCCCGTCGATACCCAACTGGCTGTGCAGATGTTTAGCCATCGAGCGTGAGCCACGCGGCTTGCTCAATGCAGTCTGGATTTTATCCACAGGTCGGCCTGGAAGAAGGTCGAGATGAATGGTCGCCGAGCCGTGCTGGTTGATTGCTTCACGGATCAGTGCCGACAAGGCGTAGATCAAGCTACCTTCAATCCCGGTCGCAGTGATCACACATTCACCCAGCCTTGGCACGTCATCATTGAGGCCGATGGCAATGTTTTTCAGCGGCGCGCCGGCGAATTTGCTGATCATCAAATCACTCCAGGTCTGCACCTCGAAGCCGCAATTACTCGGTTGCAGGGGCGCGAGTCCTACACCGCGTTGCTCCAGTGGCAGCATCCACGCGCCGTCCGATCCCAGGCGCGACCAACTACCGCCACCGAGGGCAAGCAGTATGGCATCGGCTTGAATGGTTTTTTCGCCATCGGGGCTGTCGATGCGCAAACCGCCGCGATCATCCCAGCCGAGCCAGCGGTGGCGGGTGTGGATAACTACGCCGCTATCGCGCAAGCGCTTGAGCCAAGCGCGCAAAAGCGGCGCGGCTTTCATGTCTGTTGGAAATACCCGGCCGGAACTGCCGACAAAAGTTTCGATGCCCAGGTCATGTATCCACTGGCACAACGCATCGGCGCCAAAGCTGCGCAGCAGCGGCGCAATCTGCGGTGCGCGTTCGGCATAGCGCGAGAGGAAGGCCGGGTAGGCTTCGGAGTGGGTGATGTTCATGCCGCCGACGCCAGCCAGGAGGAATTTTCGCCCCACTGAAGGCATGCCGTCGTACAGGTCGACCTTGATCCCGGACTGACTCAACACTTCAGCCGCCATCAAGCCGGCGGGGCCGCCGCCGATGATGGCGACATTGGAAGGGGAGGAGGTTGAGTGCTGGGTCATGGCGTGGGCTGCGGATTGGCGGAATGAAGCCGGGCATTCTATCAGCCCAAATCCCTGTGGGAGCGAGCTTGCTCGCGATGGCGGCGGCACATTCAGCCTGTATGTATCTGACACACTGCTATCGCGAGCAAGCTCGCTCCCACAGGGGGCATCGGTGTATTCAAGAGCTGATCAAAAAACAACCGCCACGCTGTAGCCTATACGGCACATGGCCTGCAGTCCCTTTCCCGCAGGTTATCCACAGGCGGTTCCACAGGCATTGTGGGTAAAGCATCCACAACTCAGTGACAGCCTGATGACTGCCAGACCCGCTGGGCGCTGTGATGGAGGATGCCATGACGGCGGGCGAGAGCCTTACGGTCCTTGCTGTAGCCGCCACCGATCACTCCGACCACCGGAATGTCTCGGCCCAGGCAATGGCGCATGACGGCTTCATCGCGAGCGGCGACGCCTTGATCTGTCAGCTTCAGGTAACCGAGCGCGTCGTCCTTATGCACATCGACACCGGCGTCATACAGCACCAGGTCCGGCTGATAGAGGGGCAACAGGTAGTTGAGCGCATCGTCTACCACCTTCAAGTAATCGGCATCGCCCATGCCGTTGGGCAGTGGGATGTCCCAATCACTTTCGGCTTTGCGTGCAGGAAAGTTCTTCTCGCAGTGCAGGGAAACGGTCACAGCATCCGCAGTGTTGTGCAGAATTCGTGCAGTCCCGTCACCCTGATGCACATCGCAGTCGAAGATCAGCACCCGATTCACCCGACCACTCTCCAGCAGGAAACGGCTGATCACCGCCAGGTCATTGAAGATGCAGAACCCGGCGGGGTAATCGTAATGCGCATGGTGCGTGCCGCCAGCCAGGTGGCAGGCCAGGCCATGCTCCAGCGCCTGCTCCGCCGCCAGCAGCGAACCGCCGACCGCGCGCACCGTGCGCCGGGCAAGGGCTTCGCTCCAGGGCAGGCCGAGGCGTCGCTGGTCCTCGCGGGACAAATCGCCACTCATATAGCGCTCGATATACGAAGGGTCATGGGCGAGGGCGAGAATCTGCGGTGGGCACAACTGTGGACGCAGCAGGTCGGCGTCGCGAGTCAGGCCGCTGTCCACCAGGTGATCGTGCAGCAAGCGAAACTTGTCCATGGGGAAGCGGTGATCCGCCGGAAACTCGGGACTGTAGTCTTCGTGGTAGATCAGCGGCAGCGGCATGATGATTTCGTTTCGGAATGAGTGAAGGATCCTACCAGCGTTGTAGACTGACGGCATGGAATTGGGGGAGGGGGACGATGGAGCCGATACTGGAACTGGCGAGCGCGCGATTGCTGTTGCGGCAGTGGCGTGATGAGGACTTGCCGGAGTTTGCCGCGATGTGCGCCGATCCGCAGGTCATGCGCTATTTTCCGGCACCCTTGAGCCGATCGGAAAGTGCATCGTTGATTGGCAGGGTTCGCGAGCACTTTGCCGAGCATGGCTTTGGCCTTTGGGCGCTAGAGCGCAAAGACACCGGCCAGTTCATCGGTTTTACCGGTCTGGGCGTGGTCGGTTTCGACGCGCCTTTCACCCCGGCCATTGAAATCGGCTGGCGCCTGGCGCGCGAGCACTGGGGGCTGGGTTATGCCAGCGAAGCGGCATGGACCGCTCTGCGCTGCGGGTTTGATCGCTTGGTACTGAATGAAGTCGTGTCCTTTACCGCGGTCAGCAACCTGCCGTCGCAGAAAGTCATGCAGGCGATCGGCATGCATCACGATCCGGCCGATGACTTCGATCATCCCAGGCTTGCCCTCGATCATTCCCTGCGTCATCACGTGCTGTATCGCATCAGCCGTGAACAATGGCTGCAAACCTTGCATGGATAACCTGGCACGGACGTTTACAATGGCCCCTATGTTGGCACCGGCCAGAAACTGAATCGACCGACGCAGCCAGGACTGCGCGGCATTGCGTTGTGTGAGGAGAGTCTGAATGAGCCAAGTGTTGGATGATCTGGTCGACCTGCTGAGCCTGGAACCGATCGAAGAAAACCTGTTCCGTGGCCGCAGCCAGGACCTGGGATTTCGTCAGCTGTTTGGCGGCCAGGTGCTCGGTCAGTCGCTGTCGGCGGCCAGTCAGACCGTTGAAGAGGCGCGTCATGTGCATTCGATGCATGGCTATTTCTTGCGCCCTGGTGATGCCAAGTTGCCAGTGGTTTATTCCGTTGACCGGGTGCGCGACGGCGGCAGTTTCAGCACACGCCGGGTGACGGCGATCCAGAAGGGTCAGCCGATCTTCACCTGCAGCGCCTCGTTCCAGTACGACGAAGAAGGTTTCCAGCACCAGACACAAATGCCGCAAGTGGTCGGGCCGGAAAACCTACCATCGGAACTGGAGCTGACCCAGCAACGCGCTCACCTGATCCCCGAGCACATGCGTGAAAAACTGCTGTGCCCGAAACCGATCGAATTCCGGCCAGTCGCTGAGGAAGATCCCTACAACCCGACAGCCAGCGATCCGATCAAATACGTCTGGTTTCGCGCCGACGGCGCCTTGGCCGACTCCCCGGCATTGCACAAGTATTTGCTGGCCTATGCGTCGGACTTCGGCCTGCTGACCACTTCGATGCAGCCCCACGGCAAATCGGTTTGGCACAAGGACATGCAGGTCGCCAGCCTCGACCACGCGTTGTGGTTCCACGCTGACCTGCGCGCCGATGACTGGTTGTTGTACGCAATGGACAGCCCATGGGCCGGCAATTCCCGCGGGTTCTCCCGTGGCAGCGTATTCAACCGCGCCGGGCAACTGGTGGCCTCGGTCACCCAGGAAGGCCTGATTCGCCATCGCAAGGATTGGGCATGAGCCTGGCCGATGTGCGCCACTGGGTGTTCGACATGGACGGCACCCTGACGGTGGCTGTGCATGATTTCGCGGCGATTCGCGTAGCGTTGGCGATCCCGGCTGAAGCCGACATCCTGACGCATCTGGCGGCACTGCCGGTCGATGAAGCCAACGCCAAACACGCCTGGTTGCTCGAGCACGAGCGAGATCTGGCGCTAGGTTCGAAACCGGCACCGGGGGCTGTGGAGCTGGTGCGTGAATTGGCCGGCCGCGGTTATCGCCTGGGCATTCTCACGCGCAATGCCCGCGAACTGGCGCATGTCACGCTGGAGGCTATCGGCCTGGCCGACTGCTTTGCGGTAGACGATGTGCTGGGCCGCGATGAGGCGCCACCGAAGCCGCATCCTGGTGGATTGCTGAAACTGGCCGAAGCCTGGAATGTGTCGGCCAGCGAGATGGTGATGGTCGGTGATTACCGTTTTGACCTGGATTGCGGACGTGCGGCGGGAGCGCGGACGGTGTTGGTCAATCTGCCGGATAATCCGTGGCCGGAGCTGACCGATTGGCATGCGGCGGATTGTGTCGAGTTGCGGCAGATGCTGTCGGCTTGAGGGCCCTGCGCGGGCGCCGCCCTCGTTGCTACGGAAACAACGCCTGCTGCCCCTGCGGCGATGTAAACATCCCGTCCCCGTTATGCCCGACACCGGGCACTTCAACCAGTTGCTGCTGCAACCCTTGCGGTTGCAGCCGCTTCAGGTAAGCGAAGTAGTAGCGTCCCCGGGCCAATCGATACGGACCCTGGGCCTTTGCCTCACAGGTTTTATCCAGCGCTGGATGGTTCGGATCGACGTCCTTCTGCCCCAGCAGATAAACGATGTCGCGCTTGAGGTACTTTTCCTGCAGCAGCGCGGCAGTTTGTCCCTCTGCGTACGCAGGCAAATCTGTCAGCCCGTACTTCCAACGGTTGAATTGCGGACACCCTGCATGACTGAAGGCCACTGGCCGACGCTCATCGAAATAGGTGTAGGAAGAGGGGTTGGCGATCACATAGCGCATCTGCACGCCGGCGGCTTCCAGGGCCGACTGATCGTGGCCCAGCAAAGCGTAGCGCTGAACCACTTGAGCGCCCCCCGAGTGACCGGCAATGACGATTTGCTTCACATCCGGAAACTGCTGACGATCACCCAGGCGGGCGACGATTTCGTCCAGCGCGTCGTAGGTGCTCAGACGAAATGGCGCTGTGGATTCACCGCCGGCCATCCACTCATTACCCTGCCAGCGTAAAACGGTGTCCGCCACCGGGTGCTGCGCAACGTCGGTTTCATTGAGAAATTGCGGGGCGATCACCAGGGTCGTAGCGCTTTGCCCGGCCAGTTCGGCCGCGTGTTCGGCGGTCTGGAGATAGGTTTGCGCATTGCGCAGGCGACCATGGACGATGATCAATACGCGCTCGATTTTTGCCGGGGCCGGGCTTATGCCCACCGCGATCTCACCGGATTTCAACAGCAGGCGCCCGGGGCTGATTTCCTTGACCCCGTGCTCCGCAGCCTGGGACGTTACGCAGGTGAACAGTACGACTAACCACCACTTCTTCATTTACAGATTTTTCGCCGCAAAGGTATCGCACTGGCCAACCTGGCCCTGGGCGAATCCGGTTTTGAACCAGCGCACCCGTTGCGCTGACGTACCATGGGTAAATGAGTCCGGCACCACACGGCCCTGACCCTTTTGCTGCAAGCGATCGTCGCCAATGGCGTTCGCAGCGTTCAACGCTTCTTCAATATCGCCCGGCTCCAGCCAGTTCAGACGCTTCTGCGCATTGTTGGCCCAGACCCCGGCCAGGCAGTCGGCCTGCAGCTCCTGGCGCACCAGCAAACCACCATCGCCTTCCATCTGCCGGCCTTGCTGGCGGGCGACCTGCATCTTCGCCGAAACACCGAGCAAGGTTTGTACATGGTGTCCGACTTCGTGAGCGATCACGTAGGCCTGGGCGAAATCGCCCGCGGCAGCAAAGCGTTGGGACATCTCCTGGAAGAAGGCCATGTCCAGATAAACCTTCTGGTCTGCGGGGCAATAGAAGGGACCAGTCGCCGATGTTGCCAGTCCGCAGGCCGAATTGACCCGGTTACTGAACAGCACCAGGGTCGGATCCTTATATTGCCGGTCCGCCTGCTGGAAAATCTGACGCCAGGTATCTTCGGTATCGCCGAGAACCGAGCGGACGAACTCGGCCCCTTCATCATTGGCCGGTGGCGCCTTGCGCGTCTGGGACGTGGTCGGCGCCGATTGTTCACCCATCTGCCCGGTCAGTTGTCCGAGAATCTGCATCGGGTCCTGGCCTGTGATCCAGCCGATGCCTACGATCAGCACGATCGCCGTCAGGCTCAGGCCCTTGCCGCCACCAAAACGCATCCCGCCGCCACCGCCTCCGACATCATCGCCACGGGCATCGACCACGTTGTCGCTGCGTCGACCTTTTTTCCATAGCATGTGGGAATCCTCTGATGTTGCGGGTAAAGAACCGTGGGATGAGTGTTGCTGCTCAGTGGGAGCGGCGCCAGTCCGGTCGTCAGACAGCCATGAGTGGCAGCGGTTCTATCCAGGCAGTGACATTTGAGGCTTCATTGGCGGGCGGGTATCACAGGACATCGGCGGTGAAGGTGTCACAGGCCTCCGCCAGGCCTGTGGCAAATCCGGTCTTGAACCAGTTCACGCGCTGCCGGGAAGTACCGTGGCTGAATGTCTCTGGCCGAACCTGGGCATTGCGCGATCCTTGCAGGTGGTCGTCACCGAACGTTGCCGCGGCATGCAGGGCGGCATCTATATCCCCCGGCTCCAGCCAGTCCAGGCGCTGTTGCGCATGGTGAGCCCAGACACCGGCCAGGCAGTCGGCCTGCAACTCCGCGCGGACTTCCAGTCCGCCATCGCCGCTGACGGGTTGTTGCTCGAGCAAGGCTTTTTCGAAGGGTTCGGAGAGGCCTAGTTCAAGCTGTACGTGATGCCCGATTTCGTGAGCGATGATGTAGGCCCGTGCGAAGTCACCAACCACTGAAAACTGCTGCTCCAGCGTGCTGAAAAACTCGAGGTCGAGATACACCTGCTGATTGCTCGGGCAATAGAACGGGCCACTGCTGGAACTGGCGAAACCACAGCCCGAGACCACGCCGTTGTTGAACAGCGTCAGGGTGGGGTGTGGATAGTGCCGGCCCATTTGCGCAAACAGTTGGTCCCAGGTGTCTTCGGTATCGCCCAACACTGACTGAACAAACATCAGCTGCAGATCTTCTTCAGGCTCTATCGATGGTTGAGGGAGGGGGCGGTTCAGGGTGTAGGAGGGCGCGAGCGCAGGAGCGTCCGGTGACGTTTCAAGTGTCGAATAAAGTCCTGCGCTGGCCAGGGCGACGGCGGCCAGCCCGGCAGCCAATGTTGTCCCTGTAAGCATGCGGGCATCCTTGCCCTCGCGTGTGTCGTCCACGTTTTTGCTGCGTCTTGCCTTGTTCCATAGCATGTTAGCGGTCTCTCATAGATTGATGGGGCGTGTAGCCAAGTCTATGAATAACCGCACTGGCAAAGGCGTGTGGGTGAAATGTGTAAGGTTTGGTAAGGCCACAGTCAATGCGATGGCTGTCGCACATCGAAAGTGGCCCTTTCGCGGTTATCGATCGAACGCGTCCCACACGGGTGCAAACTCCGGACTGACTTGGCGCTCGCGCTTGGACAGGCCGGCGATCAGCGCACGATCCTGATCATCCAGGTTGACGGTGAGCGCTGCCAGGTTAGCCAATTGGTTTGCCTCGCTGCTGGCCTTGGGGATAGCAGCCACATTCGATTGATCCAGCAGCCATTTGAGTGCGACCTGGGTCGGCAATACCCCGTGTTTGGCGGCAATCTGCTGGATAACCGGAACATCCGACACCTTATTGCGTGCCAGCGGCGAATAGGCCGTCAGTGCCAGATCCTGTTGACGGGCGTAGTCCAGCAGAGCGTTTTGGCCAAGCAGCACGTGGTACTCGACCTGAATGGCTGACAGCGGCGCGCCCAGTTCCTCGACTACTGTGCGCAGCAGGGGCAGCGGGAAATTCGCCACGCCGATATTGCGCGCCAGCCCCTGCTCCTTGAATGACACCAGGGTTTCGATCGTACGCGGCAAGTCCCAATCGGTGCTGGGCCAATGGATCATGAAGAGGTCGACGTAATCGCTGCGCATAGCCTTGAGGCTGCGGTCCATGGAATGTCGCATGGCGTCGGGTTGCAGCTGGTCCCACCAGACTTTGCTGGTGACATGGACGTGTTCGCGGGGTGTCGGGCTGTTCACCAGCGCCTGACCGACAGCGTCCTCATTGTTGTAGGCCGCAGCGGTATCGATGTGTCGATAACCCATCGCCAGGGCCTGTTCCACGGCTCGGGTGCATTCCTCACCAAGCATTGGCCAGGTGCCGAGGCCGAGCTTGGGCATGTTCAAACCCTGGGCATTAACGATGTGCGTCATGGTCGATCTCCTTTTCATAAGCAGTGATGCCGGCGATATGGCGCGCGGCGATGTAGCCGAAAGTCAGCGCCGGCCCCAGGTTGATGCCGCCAGCGGGGTAGTGGCCGCCCATGATGCTGGCCATGTCGCCTCCCGCCGCATACAGGCCGGTGATGGCCTGGCCCGAGTCGTCGAGGACCTGGGCGTGTTGATTGACCTTGAGCCCGGCAAAGGTGCCGAAACAACCCGGTTCGACTTTCACGGCATAGAACGGCCCTTGTTCGATCGGCGCGACGCAGGGGTTGGGCTGCTGCAGCGCATCACCCTGTTTGCGGTTGTAGGGCGTTGACCCGCGGCCGAACTGCGGGTCTTGGCCGTTACGCGCGTATCGGTTGTAGTCCGCCACGGTCGTGCGCAAGCCGACCGGGTCGATTCCGCAGGCCTGTGCCAATTCCTCCAGGGTCTTGCCGGTTTTGAGATAACCGCTGCGGATAAAGGATGACAGCGGTACCGGAAACGGCCGGGAAATGCCCAGGCCATAACGTCGCTGAAAGCCATGACTGCAGATCAGCCAGGAGGCCACTTCTTCCCCGGGCGGGGCGCAGGCGACCATGGCCGTCACATAGTCGTAGTAGCCGTTGGCTTCGTTGACGAAACGCTGGCCGTTGCTCAGCACGCCGATGATCCCCGGCTTGCCGCGCTCGATGATGTGCGGGAAGTGGCCGCTGCTGCCATCACGGTGTGGCACTCGTGAAACCGGTGCCCAGGCCACCGGCGATGCCTGGTTGGTGTCGACTCGGGCGCCGACGCTCTCGCCAAGCCGCAGGCCATCGCCGGACACACCGAGGGGCGGCAGTGCCAAGTGTTCGTGTCCGGTCGGCGTGCGGGGGAACAGAGCCTTGCGCCGTTCGATGTCATTGGCGAAACCGCCGGCCGCAAGCACCACGGCCTTGCGTGCCTTGATGCGAATCGAACCTTTGGCGGTGCGAACCACCGCACCTTGAACCTGATTGTTCTCGCGCAACAGCTCGGTAACCGGTGCCGACTCCCACAGCAACACGCCAAGATCGTCGGCGGATTTCGCCAGGCGCGCTACCAGCGCCACGCCGTTGACCAGTTGCATCGCCCGACCATGCACGGCGAGGTCGAGCAAATGGCGAGTGAAACGCTGTGTAACGTGCCAGGTCGCCGACAACGAACGGGTCAGGTTGAGAAACGCGGTAAGGTCTGCGCCCGCCATGATCGGCATGCCCATGAAGGCTGTTTCGCGCATGGTTTTACGCAGTCGCTTGAGCAGCTTGCCGACATTGCGCGCGTCATAGGGTGCAGCGATCACCGAACGCCCACCGGTACCGGCGCCCGGCGTGTCGCCATGAATGTCGGCAATCGCGTTGCCGTCGGCGAATTGCAGCGAGGTGTGTTGTTCAAAGAACGCCACCATGCGCGGAGCGGCTTCCAGGAAGGCATCGATCATCAAAGGGTCATACCGATCGCCCAGTTCGTGTTTCAAGTAAGTGCGCGGTTGTTCAACGTCTTCGACGATGCCTGCGCGTCGGGCCAGGGGATTGCACGGTACCCACGCCCAGCCACCGGACCAGGCGGTGGCACCGCCCAAAACCGGGTCTTTTTCCACCACTATCACTTTCAGGCCATGCCATGCCGCCGTCACGGCCGTTGCCAGTCCGGCCGCACCGGAGCCGACGATCAGCACATCGCAGTCGATGTCGGGAGGGCAATACGGTTGGGCAGGCATGGTTTAAGCTCCGGGGTTTATTATTTTGGAATCTGGTTCCAGAAAATATATGAGGCCGGAAGAGGGCCGGCAAGTCGAGGCTGCGTAAAGCGGGCGGTAATCGGACAGGCAGTTCCAGATTTCGCATTCCTGACGTTGTCTTCTAGAATCGAGCAAATTTTGTGTGGATATCCCCATGGCCGGCAGTCAGATCGAACGTGTTTTCAGTGTGCTTGAAAGCCTTACCAGCGACCCTCGTGGCCTGCCGATGCAGGTGCTGGCGGAGCAACTGGGCATCCCCAAAAGTGCCACTCACCGGTTACTTGCCGAGCTGATCCGGCTCGGCTATGTACGGCAGAATCCGGACAACTTGCGTTATCACTTGTCGACCAGGCTGGTGGCGATGGGTTTCCGTTATTTGTCGAGCAGCGGTGCCGATATCGTGCAACCGGTGCTCGACCGGCTGGCTCAGGAAACCGGCGAACTGGTGCGCCTGGGGGTCATCGAAGGTGAGCGCCAGACCTGGATCGCCAAGTCTCAGGGGGCTCGTTCCGGGCTGCGCTATGACCCGGACATGGGCCGAGATGCACCGCTGTTCTACACCGCCTCCGGTCATGCCTGGCTGGCGTGCATGAGCGATGCCGAAGCCTTGTCGCTGGTGGAACGCCAGGCGGCGGACCGGCCTTTGGATCTGGGCCCAAATGCCCCAAGGTCCAACATTGAATTGCTTGAACGCTTGCGCCTGGCACGGGAGCAGGGCTACGCCTGTGTCGAGGAAAGTTCGGCGGTAGGCACCTCGGCGATTGCCGCGGTGGTGCGCCATCCCGGTGATGGTCGGGTGATCGGCGTGCTCAGCATCGCCGGACCGAGTGCGCGGATGCCAGGGGCGCGGCTGCACGAACTGGCGCCGTTGTTGTTGGCGTTTACCGATGAGTTGTCGGCGGCGAGTCTGGCGTCGGAGCTATTCAGCTGAGTCCTGCACAAAACCCCTGTGGGAGCGAGCCTGCTCGCGAAAGCGGTGTAACAGCTGGCATTGATTTCGACTGACGCTCCGTCTTCGCGAGCAGGCTCGCTCCCACATTTGATAGGGGGTGAGCTTGCTAAAGCTGTGCGCTGTTCGAACACTTTCAATGCACGCTTGTGTAAGAATCTGGAACCAGGTTCTAAATTGTCGGAATTCATCCTCCAACAATAACCACAAGAGGACCGCTCCATGAGTTCGCCCCTTCGAATTGCCCTGATCGGCGCTGGCAACATGGGCCAGCAGCATTACCAGCATCTCAAATCCCTGACTGATGGGACCCTGTGCGCTGTGGCCGATCCGGGTCCGCAAGCGGCAGGTCTCGCGGCTGAATGGGGCGTGGGGTATTTCGCCGATCATCGTCAGATGCTGGAGCAGGCAAAGCCAGACGCCGTCATTGTCGCCAATCCGAATACCCTTCACGTCAGCACTGCCCTCGACTGCCTCGCTGCGGGCGTGCCGGTGCTTCTGGAAAAACCGGTGGGCGTGCACATGGATGAAGTCCGCGAGCTGGTGGCGGCTTCGAAAGCCACGGGCGTACCCGTGCTGGTGGGCCATCACCGTCGCCACAATCCGTTGATCGTCCGCGCCCATGAACTTGTCCACAGTGGTGCACTGGGTCGACTGACCACGGTGACGGCGCTCTGGCAGTTGCGCAAGCCCGACAGCTACTTCGAAACACCCTGGCGCCGCGAGGCCGGTGCGGGAATGTTGCTGACCAACCTGATTCACGACCTCGATCTGCTGCGGCACTTGTGCGGCGAAGTGCGGCAGGTTCAGGCCATCACCAGCAACGCGGTACGCGGGTTTGCCAATGAAGATTGCGCGGCAGTGCTACTGCAATTCGACAACGGTGCGCTGGGCAGTCTGACCGGGTCCGATGCGGTGGCGGCACCTTGGAGTTGGGAGCTGGACTCCGGGGAAAACCCGGTTTACCCGCGTCAGGACGACCAACCCTGCTACTTGCTGGCCGGGACCGGCGGGGCGTTGAGTATTCCGCAACTCAAGCGTTGGCATTACGCAGAAGCTGATGGTGGATGGCATGAGTCGTTGGTGCAGACTCAGGAAAGTTTCAGTGGCGATGAAGCCTTGCGTTTGCAGTTGCAACACTTCGTGCGCGTCGCGCGCCGGGAAGTCGAGCCGTTGGTGAGTGTTGCCGATGCCGCCCGTACTCTGGCTTTGATCGAAGCCATCCGCGAGGCCGCCGAAACCGGCCGCGCTTGCGCACCATCCTGGATCGAGGGTTGACCATGAGTGAACGAATCTTTTCCCTGGCCAGTCTGACCGTGCTGGAGTTGTCACCGCCGGACATGGTCGAGGTCGCGGCACGAGCCGGTTACAGCCATGTCGGCTTGCGCCTGGTGCCGGCGACGCCGCAGGAACACCATTTCGCGCTGTTGGCAGATGACGATCTGCGGCGCCAGACCCTGGCGCGTCTGCGCGATACCGGCATTCGTGTATTGGATGTTGAAATCCTGCGGCTTAAACCGGACACCGTTGTTGCCGATTTCGAGCAGGTGCTGGCAGTGGGTGCCGAATTCGGTGCCAGTGAGTTGCTGGTGGCGGGTAACGATCCTGACGAGCAGCGGCTGACGGAAAATTTTGCAAGGCTATGTGATCTGGCGGCGCCTTACGGGCTGCATCCGCACCTGGAGTTCATGCCCTGGACCGACGCGCGCGATTTGCAGCAAGCCGTGCGCATCGTTGAAAAGGCCGAGCGTGAAAACGCGGCGGTGCTGGTCGACGCCTTTCACTTCGATCGCTCTGGGTCGCGGCTGGAAGATCTGGCCAGGGTTGGCCCCTCACGGTTACGGTATGCGCAGTTGTGTGACGTGGCGGGGCCCAGGCCGCAAGACATGGCCGAGATCTTGCGGCAGGCGCGTAATGAACGGCGTTTTCCCGGCGATGGCGATTGTGATCTGCCGGGGCTGTTGCGGTGTTTGCCGGCTAACATTCCATTGAGCCTGGAGATTCCCACCGTGCAACTGCTGGAGCAGGGCGTGAGTGGGCTGGACCGGGCGCAGATGGCATTGAGTAAAACCCGGGAATTGCTCGCGCGGCTGACCTAGGTCCCGCGAAGCTTTTGATTTTGAACAAGGAACCCCAATGACCGTCAGCACCCCGCTTTCCGGCGTCAATCAGCCCTTCAAAGGGATCCTGCTGATCGTTGTCGCAACCTTCCTGTTTTCCAGCCATGACGCATTGTCGAAGTACCTTTCCGGGTTCTATCCGATCGTCATGGTGGTCTGGGCGCGTTATGTGGTGCATACCTTGCTGATGGCCGGGATATTCCTGCCGCAATCCGGGCTGCGCGTGCTGCGTACCAAGCGGCCGCTGCTGCAGCTGATTCGGGCGTTATGCCTGTTGGGTACCAGCCTGTTCTTTACCACCGGGTTGATGTACATCCCGCTGGCCGAGGCAACGTCGGTCAACTTCCTCGCACCGGTGCTGGTCACGGCGTTGTCGGTGCCGCTGCTCAAGGAACGGGTGACGCGGGGCCAGTGGCTGGCGGTGATTTGCGGGTTTATCGGGGTGCTGATCATCGTTCACCCCGGTGGTGATTTATTCACTCCGGCGGTGCTACTGCCGCTGTGCTCGGCGTTGTTTTTCTGCTTCTACCAACTGCTGACTCGCAAGCTCAGTGAGATCGACAGCCCTACCACCAGCAACTTCTTTGCCGGGCTGTGCAACACCCTGATAATGAGTGCGCTGGTGCCGTTCTTCTGGCAGGTGCCGACTTTGCTGCACGGCGCAATGATGCTGGCGCTGGGCGCCTGTGGGATGACGGCGCACCTGTTCTTGACCCAGGCCTTCCGCCATGCGGCGCCGGCCTTGCTGGCGCCCTTCAGCTATTGCCAGATCGTGTTCGCCGGCCTGCTGGGCTGGCTGCTGTTTTCCCACACGCCAACCCTGACCACTATCGTCGGGATCGCCATTATTTGCTGCAGTGGCCTGGCGGCGGCATGGCAACAAAGCCGCCGCTGAGGTCACTCAAAACCTGAAGCGCACCACCAGATTTTGCAGGCCCGCGGCCAATTGCGACAACTCCTGACTGGTGGCGCTGGTACGGGTAGAGGCATCAGCACTTTGCAGTGACAGGTCGCGGATGTTCAGCAGATTCCTGTCCACCTCGCGGGCCACTGCGGCTTGCTCTTCCGATGCGCTGGCGATCACCAGGTTGCGCTCGTGGATCTGCTCCATGGCCCGGGTGATTTGCGCCAAGGCGATGCCGGCCTGTTCGGCGATCGACAGGGTCTGGGCGACGCGCTGACTGTTGCTGTGCATCGACAACACCACACTCTCGGTATCACCCTGAACCCGGCCGATCATCTGTTCGATTTCCCGGGTCGATTGCTGGGTGCGATGGGCCAGTGCGCGCACTTCATCAGCGACCACCGCAAAACCACGCCCGGCTTCCCCGGCCCGGGCCGCTTCGATCGCGGCATTGAGCGCCAGCAGGTTGGTCTGCTCGGCGATGGCGCGAATCACGTCCAGCACCTTGCCGATTTCCCGGGATTGCTCGGCCAGGGTTTGCACTTGTTGCAGGGCCGTGCCGGCATCGGCGCTCATTGCCTGAATCGAGTCCAGTGTCTCGATGACTCGCGCCTGGCCCTGACTGGCCTGCTGTGTCGACTGGCGTGTGCTGTCAGACGTCGAGACTGCATTGCGTGCGACTTCTTCCACGGCAACCGTCATCTCGTTGACCGCGGTGGCGGCTTGTTCGATTTCGTTGTGTTGCTGCTGCAGTCGCCCGGAATCCTGATGAGTGCTCTGGTTCATTTGCTCGGCAGCTGCGTTCAGTTGCTTCGATGCGGCGCTGATCCGTTGCAGGGTGTCGCGCAAGCTGCTCTGCATGATCGACAGGGCAGTGAGCAAGCGCGCCGTTTCATCGCTACCCTGGCTCTGTATCGGCGTGCCGAGATCGCCGGCGGCTACTTGCTCGGCCACTTCCACTGCCTGGCGGATGGGCACCACGATGCTGCGAATCAACAGCCAGGCGAGAAGCGCGGTCAGCAGTGACACGCCAAGCAAGGCCCCGAACACCGTGACCTTCACCTGGCCATAGAGCGTGTCGGCTTGCGCTGCTGACTGACTGACTTCGTTGGCGGTGAGCGCCACCAGTTCGGCGAACTGGTCTCCGGTCTGGGTCGAGTAATCCTGGATTTTGCCATTGAGCAGCGCGGTCATTTCTTCGAGGCGGTTTGCCTGCGACAGGCTTTCGTATTGCGCCAGCGCCTGACGGTAGCGGGTGACCGTCGCAACGAAATTTTCGTACGGGACCCGGTTGTAGTCACCTACGAGCGGGGTGAACTTGTCCAGTGCTTGTGCAAGCCAGCCCTGCACTTGATGCAGGCGTGTGACGGTCGCGTCGAGCACCTTGGGCTCACGATTAAGCGCCATGCGCAGGCTGAGCACGCGAATGCTCAGGACGTAGTCGCGAATTTCTCCCAGATAACGGGTGCTGGGCAGGGAAACGTTTTCGGTGTGCTGGCCGGTGGCACGCACTTCGGCCACTTGCTTGAGGGCGAACAAACCTTGCAACAGGACCAGCAAGGCGATGAGGCCGAAGCTGATCATGGCGCGCTTGGCGATGCTCAGGTGACCTGGCGACATGGTTTGACCTCCTTGGCATGAGTGAACATTCATGAATTCATAAAAAACAGGCACAAAAAAAGCGCAGGCCCGAAACCGGGCCTGCGCCGAGGGAACATCAGTCTTCTACTTTCGGAATCTTGCGCGGTGCCATGAAGTACATCCAGATCAGCGCGATGAAGTACATCGCCGGGATCAGGGTGAACAGCACCGTGTAGTTGTTGTTGGTGACGGTCAGGATGTGGCCGACCAACTGGGTCATGAACATCCCGCCAATCGCCGCACACATGCCGCCGAAACCGAACACCGTACTCATCATGTGCTTGGGCGTGTAGTCCATCACCAGGCTCCAGATGTTCGCGGTCCAGGCCTGGTGCGCGCCAATGGCCAGGGAAATCGCGGCCACAGCGACCCACAGATTGCTGGAGCCCGCCGCCATGATCACGCCGATGATGCAGCAGGCGAACAGGAACATGGACATCAGTCGCGCCTTGATCGGGTTGACGCCGCGACCGATGAGGAACGAGGACAGGATCCCGCCACCGACACTGCCGAAGTCGGCGGTGAGGTAGATGATGATCAGCGGAATGCCCATCTGGGTCACGTTGATGCCCAGGTTGTATTGCTGATTGAGGAACGGTGGCAGCCAGTACAGGTAGAACCAGAACACTGGCGCTGTGATCGAGTAGGCGAGGGCGAAGGCCCAGGTGCCGCGCATGCGCAGGATTTTCGAGAACGGTACGCGAGCTTGTTCCGGTTCCACTTCGTTCTGGATGTAGTCCAGTTCCGACTGTTTGACGCTTGGGTGATCTTCCGGGTTGAAGTACTTCAGACCCCAGAACACCAGCCAGATCCCGCCCAATGCCGACATGCACAGGAACGCCGCCTGCCAGCCCCAGACGTGGAGGATCAGCGGCAACAGCATCGGGGTGAACATGGCACCGACGTTGGTACCGGCGTTGAAAATACCGGTGGCCACGGCGCGCTCGCCGGCCGGGAACCACAGGCGCGTGGTTTTCACACAGGCTGGGTAGTTGGCGGCTTCGGTCAGGCCGAGAATGAAGCGGCAGACCATGAAGCCGAACGCCGAAGTGGCCAGCCCGTGGGCACCGGTCGCCAGGCTCCAGAGCAGCACGGCGCAGAAGAACACGCGCTTGACGCCGACCCGGTCGATCAAGCGGCCTTGTATCACGAAACCGATGGCGTAGCCGACCTGGAACCAGAAGTTGATGTTGGCGTAGTCCATCGCCGTCCAGCTCATTTCCTTGGCCAGGATGGGCTGCATGACGCCGAGAGCGGCGCGGTCGATGTAGTTCAGGGTGGTGGCGAAAAACACCAGCGCCAGCATGCCCCAACGGGTTTTGCCGACAGCCATGGCGCCGCGGATTTTGTCGCCGATGCCGCCAGAGGCAGCGCTCATGGCCGGAGCCATGCGTGAGCTAGGTGTAGGATTCATGTGTGCCATCCGTTCAATGACTGACAAGCAAAGCTCGTCGGGACTTCAAGGGCGCGTGATCAATCGATGGCGATGGGCGCAGGACTGATCGGCTGGTTTCGTCGTCTGACGGTTTATTCAGCGAGCGGCACGGGGATGCCGGCGGTGCGCAAGGTTCGGATGGACGCCAGGCAGGGCGTAATGACGGTGGTTCGAGTGAGCAAGGCGTTGAATGAGCGCATGAGCATATACCCGGTTTTTGAAATTTTTATGTGGTGTTCAGGGTCTTTGGTAACTGAGGCCGGCGGTTCATGACCGGACTCAATGTGGTGTTGATGTTGCGCATTGAGCAAAAAATCGTCAATTCGTCAAAGGCCATTGTGTTCGATAATCGCACGCAAAACTAACTGGGTAGTACACTTTGAATTGCTGTGTGGGGTCGCGCAGCCAATAATTCACTCAAAGCTAAACGCGATCCCTGTAGGAGCCCGGCTTGCCGGCGATGGCGTCCGCGAGATCGCCGGCAAGCCGGGCTCCTACAGGGATTGTCAGTGCCCCAAACAAGATTGCCTCCACCACCGGGAGTCGAAAAATGCAGCGTTCCATTGCCACCGTGTCCTTGAGCGGTACCCTGCCGGAAAAACTCGAAGCCATTGCCGCCGCCGGTTTCGACGGCGTAGAGATCTTCGAGAACGACCTTCTCTACTACGACGGCAGCCCGCGAGAAATTAAACAGATGTGCGCCGATCTCGGGATCGCCATCACCCTGTTTCAACCGTTCCGGGACTTCGAAGGCTGCCGCCGTGACCGTCTGTCACGCAACCTGGAGCGGGCCGAACGCAAGTTCGACCTGATGCAGGAATTGGGCACCGATCTGGTGCTGGTGTGCAGCAACGCCTCGGCCGATTCCATCGGTGATGAACAGATTCTAGTCGACGACTTGCGCCTGCTGGCTGAGCACGCCGGTGCGCGAGGCCTGCGTATCGGTTACGAAGCGCTGGCCTGGGGGCGTCACGTCAATACCTGGCAACAGGTATGGAACATCGTCCGTCAGGCCGATCATCCGAGCCTCGGTGTATTGCTCGACAGTTTCCACACCTTGTCGCTCAAGGGCGACCCGAGCGCTATCGCCGAGATTCCCGGCGACAAGATTTTCTTCGTGCAAATGGCCGATGCACCGATCCTGGCCATGGATGTGCTTGAGTGGAGCCGGCATTTCCGTTGCTTCCCGGGCCAGGGCGAATTCGATTTGCCTGGCTTCCTCGCGCCGATCATCAAGAGTGGCTACACCGGGCCGCTGTCGCTGGAGATCTTCAACGACGGTTTCCGCGCCGCGCCGCCACGGGCCAACGCTGCTGACGGTTTGCGCTCGTTGTTGTACCTGGAAGAAAAAACCCGCGAGCGCCTGGCCCAGGAGGCCAAGCCAACCGCCAATCCCGAGATTCTGTTCGAGACGCCGAAGGCCAGCGAATACAACGGCATCGAGTTTCTCGAATTTGCCGTGGACGAGAGCCTCGGCGCCAAGCTCTCCCATTGGCTGGAGCGGCTGGGTTTCGTCAAGGCTGGTCAGCATCGCTCCAAGAGCGTCAGCCTGCTGCGCCAGGGCGATATCAACCTGATCCTCAACTCCGAACCTTACTCGTTCGGCCACAGTTTCTTCGAGGCGCATGGTCCATCGCTGTGCGCCACTGCCGTGCGAGTCAAGGACAGTGCCAGCGCGCTGGCCCGGGCGGTGGCCTACAAAGGCCAGCCATATCGCGGATTGGTCGGCCCCAATGAGCTGGAGCTGGCCGCCGTGCGCGCGCCGGATGGCAGCCTGATTTACCTCGTCGATCAAGACGCCGATGTCTATGGTACCGACTTCAACCTGCAGCCGACCGCGGTGAGCAGCGGCGGCCTCAAGCGCATCGACCACATGGCCATGGCGCTGCCCGCCGACAGCCTCGACAGTTGGGTGCTGTTCTACAAGAGCCTGCTGGATTTCGAGGCCGATGACGAAGTGGTGCTGCCTGATCCCTATGGTCTGGTGAAGAGCCGCGCGCTGCGCAGCCGTGACAGTTCGATCCGCTTGCCGCTGAACATTTCCGAGAACCGCAACACCGCCATCTCACACGCGTTGTCGAGTTATCGCGGCTCCGGCGTGCACCACATTGCGTTTGATTGCGACGACATCTTTGCCGAAGTCAGTCGCGCCAAGGAGGCGGGCGTCCCGCTGCTGGATATTCCGCTCAACTACTACGATGACCTGGCGGCACGCTTCGATTTCGACGACGAATTCCTCAGCGAACTGGCCTATTACAACGTGCTGTACGACCGCGATGCCCAGGGCGGTGAGCTTTTCCATGTGTACACTGAGCCGTTCGAAGGGCGGTTCTTCTTCGAGATCATCCAGCGCAAGAACGGCTATGCCGGTTACGGCGCGGCCAACGTCGCGGTACGCCTGGCGGCAATGGCAAAGTCCCGAAGTGGTGCCGTACGTCAGACAAAGTTGTAGGAAAATCGTAATCACGTAGAGAAACCGCTGCCGCACGGCTTCCTTCACTGTGCGGCGCGGCTCATAATCGCCAGCCTGTGCAGTGATGGCCGTGAGCCCGCAATGACTATGACTTCAGAACTCTCCGCAGCACCTGATCAACCGATTGCCGAGCCGCGCAAGAGTCGCAAGAACAATCCGGAAAAAACTCGCGAGAACATCCTGCAAGAAGCGATAGTCGAGTTCGTTCAGCAAGGGCTTTCCGGGGCTCGCGTCGATGCCATCGCCGAGCGCATCCACACGTCCAAGCGCATGATCTATTACTACTTCGGCAGTAAGGAACAGCTCTACGTCGAGGTGCTGGAAAAGCTCTACGGCGATATCCGCAACACCGAAAACCGTCTGCACCTGGCGGAGCTGGCGCCGGTGGAAGCGATTCGGCGGCTGGTGGAGTTCACCTTCGATCACCATGACCGCAACGTCGATTTCGTGCGCATCGTCAGCATCGAGAACATTCACAACGCCGAATTTGTGAAACGCTCCGATGCGATCAAGGCAATGAACAACACCATCCTCGACTCACTGGGCGAGATCCTGCGTCGCGGTGCCGAGCAAGGGCTGTTCCGCGCCGGCCTTGAACCGTTGGATGTGCACTTGCTGATCAGTTCGTTCTGCTTCTATCGCGTGTCGAACCGCCACACCTTCGGCGAGATCTTTCAGATCGACTTGCCGGACGAAAGCATCAAGCAGCGCCATCGAGAGATGATTTGCGAGTCGGTTTTGCGATACCTGCAAGCGTAATTCAGCTGGGTGAATCGCCTTTGTAGGAGCCGGCTTGCTGGCGATGGCGATGGCGATAGCGTCTATACGATCGCCATCGCCAGCAAGCCGGCTCCTACATATTGCATCAACCATTCATGCTCTGAAAATGCGCCAGCATCCGCTGCGCATCCGGTACCACGCCGCTGAACAATTCGAACGCCTTCACCGCCTGGAACACCGCCATGTTGCCGCCATCGAGCGTGCGGCAACCCAGCGCACGGGCATTGCGCAGCAGTTCAGTTTCCAGCGGGAAATAAACAATCTCCGCCACCCACAACTCAGCCCGCAGTAACTCGACCGGCACCGGCATGCCTGGCAGTTTTTTCATGCCCATGGGCGTGGTATTGACCAGGCCATCAGCCTCGGCCAGGGTCAGTGCCAAATCATGACCGGCCACCGCGCGGTTACTGCCGAAATGTTGATTGAGATTGTCCGCCAGGCTCTGTGCGCGGTTGATTTCCACATCGAAAATGCTCAGTTGCCGTACGCCTTCGCTCAATAGCGCGTGAGCCACCGCCGCACCAGCGCCACCGGCGCCCATTTGTACGACGTGCTCAACGGCAACGCCCTGCAAGCCACGACGAAAACCCTCGGCAAAGCCCAGGCAGTCGGTGTTGTGGCCAATGCGTTTGCCGTCCTTCAGCACCACGGTGTTCACCGCGCCAATACCCCGGGCTTCTGGCGACAACTCGTCAAGCAGCGGGATGATCGCCTGCTTGCACGGAAAGGTGATGTTCAGGCCGGTGAAGTTCATGCGCTCGGCGGCCAGCAGCAGCTCGGGCAGGGCGTCGGTGTCGAGTTGCAGTTGATCGAGATCGATCAGGCGATAGAGATAACGCAAATCCTGGGCATCGCCTTCATGCTCGTGCAGGGCAGGGGTGCGGGAAGCCTGGATGCCGGCGCCGATCAGGCCGGCCAGTACCGTTTGATTCTTGTTCATGATGCTCACCCCTTCAGACGTTGGCTGAAGTGCTCCAGGGCCAGGCGATAACCATGGCTGCCGAAGCCGGCCATTACCGCAGTGGCAATGGCCGAGACAAAGGAGTGGTGCCGAAACGGTTCACGGGCATGCACGTTGGAAAGGTGCACTTCGATCACCGGCAGTTCGCTGGCGACCAGCGCGTCGCGGATCGCCACCGAGGTGTGCGTCCAGGCAGCCGGGTTGATCACGATCCCGGCGCAACGGCCGCGGGCGGCATGAATCCAGTCGAGCAGTTCGCCTTCATGGTTGGTCTGGCGAAACTCCACTGCCAGTCCGAACTCTTCGGCGGCTCGACCGCACATGGCGGAAATGTCAGCCAGGGTTTCGTGGCCGTAAGTCGCCGGTTCACGGGTGCCAAGCAGGTTCAGGTTGGGGCCGTTGAGCACCAGAATGATAGGGGACATCAAGGTTTCTCCACTTATTATTTTTGGCATGGCCGAGGTTTCAGCCTGTGGAGATAAAATGTACTAGATGGTTAATTTGGTCAATTGGACAGCTGGCTAGTGGGCGGATTGTGTGCGGTGATCGGACGGTCTTTTAACGAGGCAAATGTTCGACCAAAAAATCGATGAATGCCCGCAGCCGCAAGGGCATATGCCGACTTTGCGGGTAGAGCAGGGTAAACGGCCGCGAACGCCCCCCATAAGGTTTGAGCACTTCCACCAGCGAGCCATCGGCCAGTTCCTTCTCGACGATAAATCGATAGGTCTGAAACAATCCCGCACCATGTTTCGCCAAGGTCACGCCACCCAATACATCGTCGGAACAACTGAAGTTTCCCTCGGCAAGAATCTCCCGTTGCACGCCATTGTCATTGAACAACCAGGCAATGCGCCGCCCGCTGCTGGGCAGTTCGTACTGAATGCATTCGTGTTGTTGCAGGTCATCGAGAGTTTGCGGCGTCCCGGCCCGCTTGAGGTAATCAGGGCTGGCAATCATCACCAGCGCGGCGTCTTCGAGTTGCCGGGCGATCAGGCCGGAATCTGGAATCGCCCGCACACGGATGGCCATGTCATAACCTTCACCGACGAAATCGATATTGCGATTGCTGATGTGCGACTCGACCTTCACCGCCGGGAAACGCGCGCGAAACTCAGGCAGCAACGGCAGGATGCGATGGTGGGCGTAGGTGGTCGGAATACTGATGCGCAAGGTCCCGGAGGGCACTTGCTGCTGACCCATGACTTCGCGCTGGGCTTCAACCAGTTGCGCCAGCGCCTGGCGGCACTCTTCGTAATAGCGGCGACCACTGTCGGTCAGCTTTACGCTGCGGGTGGTGCGCGCAAACAGCCGCACGCCCAGACGTTCTTCCATGCGCGACACCGAGCGGCTCACCGCGGCCGGCGTGACACCCGCCACCAGCGCTGCGGCAGTGAAGCTGCCGGCTTCGGCGGCCAGGCAAAACAGCTCGATGCTGCCCAGTTGGAGATCGTCGAATTGTCGCTGCATGATTGATTACACCGGGGATCAAATGAAGTCTGTGAATCAGTATTTATCAAATGCCCGCACGCAGATACAGTCAGCCTTACTTAATGAGCGAGCAGGAGAAGCAGCATGCCTTTCGTCAGCGTACGCATCACCCGAGACGGCGTAACCCGGGAGCAGAAAGCCCAGGTTATCGCCGAAATCACCGAGACCTTGCAGCGCGTGCTCGGCAAGCCGCCGGAGCTGACCCACATCGTGATCGAGGAAGTCGACACCGATAACTGGGGGTATAAGGGGATTACCACGACTGAGTATCGAAAAAACCTGCCGGGATGATTTCACGAAAAACAAAAAGCCGTCTGAACGACGGCTTTTTTGTGGGTGTGGTGAAAGCAATGCTTACGATTTTGCCGGGGCCGCTGTCGGTACCAGGCGCTGCTGAGCGCTAGTCTCAGAGGCGTGTTGACGATTGGGTGCGTCGCGCCGGTCGTCAGGTTTTCCAGGGAATGTCGAATCTTTCGACTCAATAACCTAACGGATGGGTTAGCATGAAAGTATGCAGCTACAAAGGGCTCTCGGTGGAGATCATGTTGCGTGACGAGCATTGTCCGCCCCATGCGCATGTCGATGGAGGAGGCTGGAATGCTCGATTCAAGTTCAGCTTCTGGCACAACGGCGTTGAGCTCTGGGACGTTGTTCCACTCTCGCGCCGGCCGACGTTGGCGGTGCTGGAAGGGTTATGTCAGTCGCTCAAGCAACCTGTCCATTTGCTGCGTGCCCGTGGCATCTGGTGGAGAAAACTGCACACGGTCTGCCTTGATAATCAATTGTGGGACTGGCAAAGCAACGAAATCGTTGTGGTGAAAAGGATTGCCAGCACAACCAACATGATTGGCTCGGCTTGCTACGAACCTGAAACGAACAAGACGCGGTTATTCCTGATAAGTACACGGGAAGCTGTGGAGATCGAGTTATGAAAACGGTAAAAGCCAAGGCCCAGGCAGACACCCCGATAACGGAACGTAGCCTGGACGAAGCGATTGAGCGTGGGAAATTACGCAGGAACAACAGTCTTCACGCGACGGCAGTTACCTTCCTGGCACCTTGTCTGGCGGTAAGCTTCGAGGATGGCAGCGGCGTATTGCTGCCCGTGGTGAATTATCCTGAATTCGATGGTTACGACGTCGAGGATTTCGCAGGCCTGACCGTTGGCTACGCGGGTACCGCACTGTGCCATGAAGGAAAGGATCTGCATGTATCTCTCGCCGGCATGATCTCGGCGAGCAAGCCATTGATGGCCATGGCCGCATCGGTAATTGCCTCGCGCAATGGCCGCCAGAGCAGCGCCGCCAAGGCCGAGGCTGCGCGGGCCAACGGCAGGAAGGGTGGACGTCCACGCAAGGTCGACGTTGTCCTTTGAGCAGGCACAAAAAAGCCGTCGTGATGACGGCTGATTTGTTTGTGGCCTCTGCAATCACCGCCGAGTCAACAGCACCCCGGATTCCATGTGATGCGTCCACGGGAACTGGTCGAACATCGCGCATTGGGTGATGCGGTGGGTGTCGTGCAGTTGGGCGATGTTGGCCGCCAGGGTTTCCGGGTTGCAGGAAATGTAGAGGATGTTGTCGAAGCGTCGGGTCAGCTCGCAGGTGTCCGGGTCCATGCCGGCGCGGGGCGGGTCGACGAAGACACTGCCGAACTCGTAGCTCTTGAGGTCGATGCCGTGCAGGCGGCGGAACGGTCGCACTTCGTTCAGCGCTTCGGTCAGTTCTTCGGCGGACAGGCGCACCAGGGTGACGTTATCCACAGCGTTTTCACTGAGGTTGCTCAGCGCTGCATTGACCGAGGTCTTGCTGATTTCGGTCGCCAGCACTTTGCGCACGCGGGTGGCGAGTGGCAGGGTGAAGTTGCCATTGCCGCAATACAGTTCCAGCAAATCGTCCGGGCGATCACCAAGCGCATCGTACGCCCAGTTGAGCATCTTCTGGTTCACGGTGCCATTTGGCTGAGTGAAGGCGCCTTCGGGCTGGCGATAGCTGAAGGTGCGGCCGCCGACTTCAAGTTTCTCGACTACGTAATCGTGACCAATGACTTCGCGCTTGCCCTTCGAGCGGCCAATCACGCTGACGTTAAGATCGGCAGCCAGTTTCGAGGCCGCTGTGTGCCAGTGCTCGTCCAGCGGGCGGTGGTAGCACAGGGTGATCATCGCATCGCCGGCCAAGGTGGTCAGGAACTCCACCTGAAACAGCTTGTGGCTCAGGGCGGCACTGGCTTGCCAGGCGGCCTTGAGCTGCGGCATCAACTGATTGATGCGCTGGCTGGCGATCGGGAACTCTTCGATCAGGATCGGCGTGCGTTTGTCTTCCTGGGAAAACATCGCGTAGTGGCGCTCGCCGGCTTCGCGCCACAGGCGGAATTCGGCGCGCAGGCGGAAGTTTTGCAGCGGCGAGTCAAAGACGGCCGGCTCGGGTGCGTCGAACGGGGCCAGCAGGTCACGCAGGCGCGTGACCTTGTCTTCGAGCTGGACGGTGTAGGCCTGGGAATCAAAAGTCATGCGTTGAACCAACCGAGCTTGATCACGAACAGAATCGACAGGATCACCAGCGCCGGATTCAGCTCACGGCCACGACCGGACATCAGCTTGATGGCGGTCCAGGCAATGAAACCGAAGGCGATGCCATTGGCAATGGAATAAGTAAACGGCATGGCCAGCGCGGTGATTACGACCGGTGCGGCGACGGTGATATCGTCCCAGTCTATTTCGGCCAGGCCGGATGTCATCAGTACGGCGACGAACAGCAGCGCCGGTGCCGTGGCGAACGCGGGAACGCTGGCGGCCAGCGGCGAGAAGAACAGCGCCAGCAGGAACAGGATCGCCACGACGACAGCTGTCAGGCCGGTGCGGCCGCCGGCACTCACGCCTGCGGCGGATTCGATGTAGCTGGTAGTGGTCGAGGTGCCCAGCAGGGAGCCGGCCATCGCGGCGGTACTGTCGGCGATCAGCGCGCGGCCCATCTTAGGCATGTGGCCGTCCTTGCCCATCAGCCCGGCGCGCTTGGCGACGCCGATCAGGGTGCCGGAGTTGTCGAACAGGTCGACGAACAGGAAGGCGAAAATCACGCTGACCAGACCGATGTCCAGTGCGCCCTTGATGTCCAGTTGCAGGAAGGTCGGGGCCAGCGACGGCGGCATCGACATCACGCCGCCGAACGGAGTGAAGCCCATCACGATGGAAACAGTGGTCACTACCAGAATGCCGATCAGCACTGCACCGCGTACGGCGAGGGCTTCAAGGGCAACAATCAGGGCGAAGCCGAGGGTGGCGAGGATCGGTGCCGGTTGTTTCAGGTCGCCGAGGCCGACCATGGTCGCCGGGTTGCTGACCACGATGCCGGCGTTGTGCAGGGCGATCAGCGCCAGGAACAGGCCGATACCGGCGGCAATGGCCGAGCGCAACGGCAGCGGGATACTGTTGATGATCCATTCACGGATGCGGAAGATCGACAGCAGGAAGAAGCACACGGCCGAGATGAACACCGCACCCAGCGCCACTTGCCAGGTATGGCCCATGTGCAGGACCACGGTGTAGGTGAAGAATGCGTTCAGGCCCATACCCGGCGCGAGCGCGATCGGGTAGTTGGCGATCAGGCCCATGGTTGTGGAGCCGATGGCTGCCGCCAGGCAGGTGGCGACGAACACGGCGCCTTTGTCCATGCCGGTCTCGCCGAGGATGCTCGGGTTGACGAACAGAATGTAGGCCATGGCCAAGAAGGTCGTGACGCCCGCCAGAATCTCGGTTCGCACGTTGGTGTTGTGTGCCTTGAGTTGAAACAGCCTTTCCAGCATGTCTGCTCCCCGTGGCGCGCCCGGCGCCGTGAATGTATCGACCTCAACAGCAAAGCACAGACCGCTGAACGCGCCTGGGAAAATACTGTGGGCCGGAAAAAGCCGCGCATCATACCAGCAGCGTGGGGTTATGGCTGCTTATGGCGGTGATCGTCGTCGATGTTTTGCGTTTAGTCCAAACCAGCCATACTGCGCGCTGGTTTTTTGCGGTGGTAACTGGATGAAAAAGCGTCTGACGATCATGTCTGGTGTCTTGATGGCGTTGTCGCTGGCCGCACAATCGGCCTCGGCGGCTTCGGCACCGCCGTTGACCCAGGTAAAAGTGCTCAAGGTCGAGTCGCCAGGCTGTGGTTTTGAGACGATTGACGAAGGGCAGGCGCAGACCCGCTGCAACCACGCGGGCCCGAACATCAGGATCTACGTGCTGGAAGTGGGCTACGGTCGCAGCCAGCCCCATGTCGCGCTGGATGGCTTCGAAGTGGATGGCACCCGTACGCCGGTATGTGCCTATGACAACGGCAACCTGACCGACTGCTCGCAAAGGACCAAGGTCGTCGGCAACCTGTACATTTTCAATCTGGCGGGTAAGCAGGAAGGTACATTCACCTTCAGCAACACCTCGATCAACGCGCCGGGCAACACGATGTCGACCCAGCTTTACATCAAGTAACCACAGGGGCCCGAACAAGCGTCAGGAAAGCTGACTACGCTTTAGGAACCCTTCCGTGGATTGTTCCCATGACCTTTCGAGCCTTGATTACCCTCGCTGAGGGCGCTGATGACCTGCAGACAGTGACCTTGATCGATGTATTGCGCCGCGCCAAGGTCGAAGTGGTAGTGGCCAGCATCGAGGGGCGGCGCATGCTCACTTGTGCCCGAGGCACGCGCTTGACGTGCGATGCGATGCTGGTGGATTTGCTGGCCCAGCCGTTCGATCTGATCGTCCTGCCTGGCGGAGCCGTAGGGGCGCAACATCTGACCGCCCACCAACCCCTGCAACAATTGATCAAGGACCAGGCCGCGGCGGGACGCCTGTTCGCCGGCATTGCCGAAGCGCCCGCGATAGCCCTGCAAACCTTCGGCGTGCTGCGCCAGCGCCGCATGACTTGCCTGCCCTCGGCCAGCCATCAATTGTCGGGCTGCAACTTCGTCGATCAACCGGTGGTGGTCGACGGCAATTGCATCACCGCCCAAGGCTCGGGTGGCGCTTTGGCATTTGCGCTGACGCTGGTGGAACAGCTGTGCGGCAAAGCCACGCGGGCGATGGTGGCGGGGGAGTTGGTGGTTTAGACGGCGTCAGGCGTGAGCGGCGATGGGTTTGATGGGCGGTTGCTCACGCTGCTCCGCTTGCCACAGATCGTAGTCGGTCTGAACCCCTAACCACATGCGGGCCTTGCCGATTCCAGCGCGTTCCAGACGCACGGCCAAATCCGGGCTGACTGGCGCATGTCCATGCAGTACCCGCGACAGATGCGGGCGTGCAAACCCAAGGTGCCGGGCGAGTTCCGCGACGCTGATGCCCAGCTCTGGTAATACATCCATCAACAGTGTTTCGCCAGGGTGCGGCGGGTTGTGCATGGGCATGTCCTGCCTCCTGTCAGTGGTAGTCCAGATAGTCGACCAGTTCGATATCCGACCCGATAAAACGAAAGATAACCCGCCAGTTTCCGGAAACGGTCAGTGACCAGTATTCGGCCAACTCTCCCTTGAGTGGATGTAACCGCCACCCTGGAAGGTCGAGGTCGCCGGGTACCACTGCGCGCTCCATGAATTGCAGCATGCGGCCCAGACGTTTCGCATGATCTGCAAGAATCCCCCGAGTCGAACCTGTTTCATAGAAGCCACGAAGGCCTTTGTGCTGAAAGGATTTGATCATGGGGGAAGTGTAAGGCGATACATTACACCCTATGCGTTAACTATGTATTGCACCTGGTCGGCAAATTTGTGATCAGCCTCAGGCCTTCGCCTCTTCCACTGGCACATGCATACGGTCGCGGTTGGCCAGGGTCGGGAACAATTTGATCCAGGTCCCGGTCACCACCAGAGTGCCAATCCCTCCCATAACGACTGCCGGCACGGTGCCGAACCAGTGGGCAGTCAGGCCGGATTCGAATTCGCCCAATTGGTTCGAAGCCCCGATGAACAGACCGTTCACAGCGCTCACCCGGCCGCGCATTTCGTCCGGGGTTTCCAGTTGCACGAAGGATGCGCGGATCACCATGCTGATCATGTCGGCCGCGCCCAGCACCACCAGCACGGCCAACGAAAACCAGAACGAGGTCGAGAGGCCGAAGGCGATCGTCGCCACGCCGAACACACCCACAGCGGTGAACATCACCCGTCCGACATTGCGTTCCACGGCAAACCGCGCCAGGAACAGCGACATCAGCAGCGCACCCACCGCCGGTGCCGATCGCAGCAGGCCAAGCCCCCAGGGACCGGTCAGCAGAATGTCCTTGGCGAACACCGGCAGCAACGCCGTCGCACCCCCCAGCAGGACAGCGAACAGGTCAAGGGAAATGGCCCCGAGAATGTCCGGGCGACTGCGGATGAAACGGATGCCCGCCAACAGTGAGTCCAGTGTGGCCTTGCCCTTGTTCAGGGGTGTTTGCCGGGCGGGCAGGTTCAGCATCAGCGCGCAGGCGATGATGTACAGGATCACCGTCGGGCCATACACCCAGACGCTGCCGAAGGCGTAGAGCAAGCCACCGAGGGCCGGGGCGACGATGGTCGCCGATTGCTGGGCCGACTGCGCGGCGGCCACGGCCCGGGGAAACAGTGCGCTGGGCACGATGCTCGGCAGCAAGGCTTGAGTGGTCGGCATTTCGAATGAGCGTGCGGCGCCGAGCAGGAACGCGAGGATGAAGATCATTTCCCGGGTGACATGGTCGGTCGCGCTGCCGATCGCCAGCGACAGGGCGATCAGCGCTTGCAGCGACTGGCAGATGGCCGCGACCTTGCGCCGGTCGTAGCGATCGGCGACATGCCCGGTGTGCAGCATGAACAGCACGCGCGGAGCGAACTCCACGAGCCCGACCAGGCCCAGGTCAAGCACGTTGCCGGTCAGTTGGTAGAGGTTCCAGCCAATGGCCACGGTGAGCATCTGAAAACCGCTTGCGGTAAAAACCCGGGCCAGCCAGAAGGCGATGAAAGGGCGATGGCGACGTAACAGTAAGGGCTCTTGGCTGGGCATTTGAAGGCAAGTCTGGGGAGGGAAAGGGCGAGACTATCACCAACCTGTAACAGGAAGTTGCCGCGGGAGAAAATTTCGTTAGCCAAGCATCGATTTCACTGGCTGGTTGCTGACTGCCTCCCCGGGAATTCATTTCAACCTGTGACTGAAACCGTGAGGCAACTTGTCACGCGGCAAAAGACCACGCGGGTCATCCCTGCAAATGGGACTACTCTTTCATCGTTGCTTGATCCAGATCAAAACCCACAGAAGGAATTGATCCGGCGGCCGGTTGGCCAGACTCCCTGCGTTGTGATGCGAGCAAAAAAAGAACAAACAGAGAATCGCCACACTCCATATCCGTGGGGGCCGTGGGTGCAGGCTTCGAGCCCGCAGCCGTACTACCTGACAGAGGAAGACTTATGTTCGGTTTAGAGGCACTTGATCTCGCCCGAATTCAGTTCGCGTTCACTATCTCGTTCCACATCCTGTTTCCAGCCATCACCATCGGCCTGGCCAGTTACCTGGCGGTACTCGAAGGCTTATGGCTGAAAACCCATAACGACACCTACCGAGACCTCTACCATTTCTGGTCGAAGATCTTTGCCGTCAACTTCGGCATGGGTGTGGTCTCCGGACTGGTCATGGCCTATCAGTTCGGTACCAACTGGAGCCGCTTCTCGGACTTCGCCGGCTCGGTGACCGGTCCGTTACTGACCTACGAAGTGCTCACGGCATTCTTCCTCGAAGCCGGTTTCCTCGGCGTCATGCTGTTCGGCTGGAACAAGGTCGGACGCGGCCTGCACTTCTTCGCCACGGTCATGGTGGCCATTGGCACGCTGATCTCGACTTTCTGGATTCTCGCCTCCAACAGCTGGATGCAAACGCCTCAGGGGTTTGAAATCATCAACGGCCAGGTCATTCCCACCGACTGGCTGGCGGTGATCTTCAACCCGTCGTTCCCGTACCGCCTTATGCATATGGCGACGGCGGCATTTGTTGCCACGGCGTTCTTCGTTGGCTCCTCGGCGGCCTGGCATTTGCTGCGCGGCAAGGACAACCCGGCAATCCGCAAGATGCTTTCCATGGCGATGTGGATGGCGCTGATCGTCGCACCGATCCAGGCCGTTATCGGGGACTTCCATGGTCTCAACACACTGAAACATCAGCCGGCCAAAATCGCCGCGATCGAGGGGCACTGGGAGAACCACGGCAACGAGCCGACGCCGCTGATCCTGTTCGGCTGGCCGGACATGAAAGAAGAGAGAACCAAGTTCGCCGTCGAGATTCCGTACCTGGGCAGCCTGATCCTGACTCACTCGCTGGATAAGCAGGTGCCGGCGCTCAAGGAATTCCCACCCGAGGACCGACCGAATTCGACCATTGTGTTCTGGTCGTTCCGGATCATGGTCGGCCTTGGCTTCCTGATGATCTTCACCGGTTTGTGGAGCCTGTGGCTGCGCAAGCGCGACAAGCTGTACACCTCGCGGCCTTTCCTCTACCTGGCATTGTGGATGGGGCCGTCCGGCCTGATCGCGATCCTCGCCGGCTGGTTCACCACGGAAATCGGTCGTCAGCCGTGGGTGGTCTACGGTCTGATGCGCACGGCGGATGCGTCCTCCAATCATAGTTTCATGCAGATGAGCATCACCTTGATCTTGTTCGTCGTGGTGTATTTCGCCCTGTTCGGTGCCGGCCTCGGTTACATGATGCGCCTGGTGCGCAAGGGGCCGAAGATCGACGAAGGCAAGGAAACCAACGACGGTGGTCCCGGGCAGAAACGTACGCCGGCACGTCCGCTCTCTGCAGCTGACGACGATCATGCCGATGCCGACCACATCGTGACCAAGGAGAATTGAATCATGGGTATTGATCTTCCGCTGATCTGGGCCGTGATCATCATCTTCGGCATCATGATGTACGTAGTCATGGATGGGTTTGACCTGGGCATTGGCATTCTCTTCCCGTTCATTCCCGGCAAGACCGACCGCGACGTAATGATGAACACCGTCGCCCCGGTCTGGGACGGCAACGAAACCTGGCTGGTACTGGGCGGTGCGGCGTTGTTCGGGGCTTTCCCGCTGGCCTATTCGGTGGTGCTCTCGGCGTTGTACCTACCGTTGATTTTCATGCTGATCGGGCTGATTTTCCGCGGCGTGGCGTTCGAGTTCCGCTTCAAGGCCAAGGATGACAAGCGTCACTTGTGGGATAAGGCATTCATCGGTGGTTCGATTGCCGCGACGTTCTTCCAGGGTGTGGCCCTGGGGGCGTTCATCGATGGCTTGCCGGTGGTCGATCGGCAGTTTGCCGGCGGCTCGCTGGATTGGCTGACACCCTTTACCCTGTTCTGCGGCGCGGCACTGGTGGTGGCGTATGCGCTACTCGGTTGCACCTGGCTGATCATGAAGACCGAAGGCAAGTTGCAGGAACAGATGCACGACCTGGCGCGACCATTGGCGTTCGTGTTGTTGGCGGTGATCGGTATCGTCAGCATCTGGACCCCTCTGGCCCACGCCGAGATCGCAGCCCGCTGGTTCACCTTGCCGAACCTGTTCTGGTTCCTGCCCGTGCCGATCCTGGTGTTGGTGACGCTCTATGGCCTGATCCGTGCCGTGGCCCGCAACGCGCACTACACGCCATTTTTGCTGACACTGGTGCTGATCTTCCTCGGTTACAGCGGCCTGGGCATCAGCCTGTGGCCGAACATTGTGCCGCCGTCGATCTCGATCTGGGACGCTGCTGCACCACCGCAAAGCCAAGGCTTCATGCTGGTGGGTACGCTGTTCATCATCCCGTTCATACTGGGTTACACCTTCTGGAGCTATTACGTGTTCCGCGGCAAGGTCACCCATGAAGACGGTTACCACTAGTCACGCACCCGCGTTGGCGTCAGCCACGGCGCCATCGATCGGAAGGAGATCGAAGCAATGACCGGTAAACATTCCTTGCACGACATTGAAGAAGCCGAAAAAAAGCCGCTGTGGCAGCGGCTCGGCTGGTTGGCCATGATCTGGGCTGGCAGCGTCGGTGCGCTGTTCATTGTGGCCAGCCTGATGCGGATGTTCATGAACGCCGCAGGCCTGAGCACTCACTGAAAGAAACGACATCCCATCGCGCAGCCCTCAGGCGCGGACTTACAACCCTCCTGAGCTGGAGGGTTTTTTTTGCGCGTTACTTGCGAGCCTTGAGGATCACGAATTTCGGGGTGGCCGCCACTTGCTCGACCCCGCGGAACAACCGCGCCAACTTGCTGTGGTAGCCCAAATGACGGTTGCCGACGATGTACAGTGCACCGCCCACCACCAGCGCCTCCCGGGCTTGCTGAAACATCCGCCAGGCCAGGAAGTCGCCGACGACCTGTTGTTGGTGAAACGGTGGATTGCACAGCACCACATCCAGCGACTGGGGTTCCTGCCCGGCCAAGCCATCGCCCGCCCGCACGATCGCCTGCCGTTCACCTAGCGTGGCGCGCCAGTTCTCGGCGGCCGATTGCACCGCCATGAAGGATTCATCGACCAGCGTGTAGCGGGCTTCGGGGTTTTGCAGGGCACTGGCGATGGCCAGCACGCCGTTACCGCAACCGAGATCGGCGACCCTTGCGCTGCCGAGGTTCTTCGGCAGGTGTGGCAGGAAGGCTCGCGTGCCGATGTCCAGGCCTTCACGGCAGAACACGTTGGCGTGATTGAGCAGTTCGATCGCAGGATCATCCAGTCGGTAGCGGGTCGGGTAGGGGGACACCACGGCGGCTTTGGCTTGGGCTGTGGCGATCAACAGCCGGGCTTTTTTTACCGCCAACGAAGCTTGCACCGGGCCGATATAGCGCTCAAGCAGGTCGCCGGCCGCACGCGGCAAATGCTTGATCATTGCCCCGGCAATCACCTGGGCGCCGGGAGCCAATTGGCCTTGCAGGCGGATCAGTTGTTCTTCCAGTAATGCCAGTGTCTTCGGTACCCGGATCAGCACTCGGTCGAACGGCCCCGTGAAGGGTTCACTGGCCGATACGTGGGGCACGGCATCAAACGCCTGGCCATTACGGGCCAGGTTCTTTTCCAGCCCCTGCAAGGCCAGGAAAGAATCGCCACTGCTGGTCACATTGACCTTGCCTGCCAGGCTGACGGCCAATGCACCAAAACTGTCGTTCAGCACAAGCACCCGCGTATTCGCCGTGGGCAGCTGTTCAGCCAGATGATTGAGCAAGTACTCATCTGCAGCATCAAAAGCTTGCAGCGGTTCGTTTTGCTGTTCGGGCTGGCGGATCAGGTCGAGCTGGGCGAACGGGGTTTCGAGCAAGGGCATCGGGCAGGAGGCTCTGAATAATAGATGTACAAGAATGTTCCGCGGCCCTGAGGCGTTGTTGCGGGCGGGACCGTCCGAGTGAACTGCGGCATGATGTTTTACACGTCAACACTCAAGAAGGATGCAAATGGTACGTTTTTTTCTTTTGGATTACTCGCAGGTTTTTGTGATCAGCGCAGCGCGCCGCTGCTGAGATAACCGGCCTTGACCGCAGCAATGACTGCCGAAATCTTGTTATTGACGCCCAGTTTCCCAATCGCACTCTGCACATGGAAATTGACGGTGCGTGCACTGAGATTGAGAATCCTGGCGCTCTCGAAGGCCGTCTTGCCATCGGCTGCGAGTTTCAGCACGTCGATTTCCCGCAACGACAAATGCGAAGTAGCCAGTTCTGGCGAGCGTTTTGGAAGCGATTGTGCAACCAGTGCATGCAGATGCCGTCCCATGAAGACGGAAAAACCGAGATTCTCGTACAACTCAAACGCACTGATTGGACAATGGCTCCTGGCCAGGCTCAGGATGCTACACAGACCGCTCTCATCATCATGTACCGATTGCGACCAGCCGTGCTGAAATCCTTGCAGCCCAAGCGCTTCCCACATCGCTGGGACCTTGGAAAAGAGCTCTTCACTCCAAAGAATTGGCAACATAGTTTGATTGCAATGAGCCACTATTGGGTCGATGTCTCTAAACTTTTTTTGATCATATTCGGTGTTCCAGCTTGCAGGGTAATTATTGAGTTTCAGTGTATTTACTTGATCAGATCTGGTTTTGTAAGTGACTGAAAAGTCGAAAAATTTATAACCTATGTTTTTTGCGAAACGGAGCGATACCTGATAGGCGGTGTCTATCTCCTTTGCGCAGGCTATCTCTCTGAGTTGTGACTCCTTCCACCTTTCCATCTTCTGGCTCGCTTTTTATCAGCTCGGGGGGGGCGTATGGATCCAATGTCCAATAGGCACGGAGTGTAGGATATTTCATACAGGGCGGTGAGAATTTTTTGTTTTTATCCAATTTCTTAATAAAGTTTCTGGTTCTAATGTGATTCAGTTTGAAATATGTATTGAATGTTGATGTTGATGTTAATGTGATTGCATTATGTTTTTGTTGTGGTAACTAAGTAGTTAAGTTTGGGAGGTGATTGGGGTAATCATGCAATCGATAATGTTTCTCTAAAGACACTACAAATCGCCGGTGTTTCTGCGAACCGCTTTGCGAGACACTTCGGTTATGTGTTGAAGGGAGCACCCCATGACCGCCAGTGAAGAGAAATTTACCCGTCAGACCTTGCTCGACGTCCAGCCGTTGACGCCGAACCTGTTCACCCTGCGCGCTACGAGGGACGCGGGCTTTCGCTTTCGCGCAGGGCAATTCGCCCGGCTGGGCGTAGTCAAGGCAGACGGCAGTACGGTGTGGCGCGCCTATTCCATGGTGTCTTCACCCTACGACGAGTTTCTCGAGTTCTTTTCCATCGTCGTGCCCGGCGGCGAATTCACCAGCGAGCTGAGCCGGCTGGGCATTGGCGACACGCTGTTGGTCGATCGGCAGGCTTTCGGGTACCTGACACTCGACCGCTTCGTCGATGGGCGTGATTTGTGGCTGTTATCCACAGGTACTGGGCTGGCGCCGTTTCTATCGATCCTGCAGGACTTCGAGGTCTGGGAAAAATTTGAGCGAATCATCCTCGTGTATAGCGTCCGGGAGTCCAGAGAGCTGGCCTATCAGGCACTGATCTCCGGATTGGCGCAGCGCGACTATTTGATGGAATTTGCCCACAAGTTGCAGCTCATCAACACCGTGACTCGCGAGCGGCACCCGGGTGCCCTGAACGGACGGATCACCACCCTGATTGAAAACGGCGAACTGGAGCGGGAGGCTGGCGTTGCGCTGACGCCTGAACATTCGCGAGTGATGTTGTGCGGAAACCCGCAGATGATTGAAGACACGCGCAAATTGCTCAAGCAGCGAGACATGCACTTGAGCCTCAGCCGGCGGCCCGGTCAGGTGGCGGTGGAGAACTTCTGGTAAAAAAAAACGGCGCTTTGAAGGCGCCGTTGGATTCAGGGTCGATTGTTCTGGGACTTGAGCAAGTCGCGAATCTCACCGAGCAACTCTTCTTCCTTGGTCGGAACCGGAGGCAGGGTGGGCGCGACGGCTTCTTCGCGCTTGAGGCGGTTGATGGCCTTGACGCCCATGAAGATCGCGAAGGCGACGATGATGAAGTCAATCAGGGTCTGAATGAATTTACCGTACGCCAGGACCACTGCCGGGACATCGCCTTGGGCATCCTTGAGCGTAATGACCAGGTCGCTGAAGTCCACCCCGCCGATCAGCAAGCCGATAGGGGGCATGATCACATCGCCAACAAACGACGTTACGATCTTGCCGAAAGCAGCGCCGATGATGATACCGACGGCCATGTCGATCACATTCCCTTTGACCGCGAAGGCCTTGAACTCGTTTATCACGCCCATAGGTCATTTCCTTGTTACAGATGAGGTTGGTGAACGCAGTGTAAATCAGCAAATCGCATCCTGCTCGAAACGACTGCCTGCGGGGGCCGCCTGCAATCGACCGGACCAGTGGTAAAAAGTTTACTAAAATACTTCTTCGCCACGCGAGGTCATTTCTTCGCAGCTGCCTCTCGGCGCTTGGCAATCAGGTGAGTGGTATACGAGAAAGTCGCTGTGGGTTGCACTATGTGATTTGAGGGTTTCGATGCCCGCCAGTCATAAGTCTTATAGGAGGTATTCTGGTTTTTAGAGCAGGCGCCAATTTGACAGTCAAATTCAGTCGGCAAAAAACTACGTGTTTATATTTGTATGACTGTTTTTCAAGGGTATAGCTGTACGTCTGGATATTGAATGGTTAATTTTTGTATAGGTTTTTTGCTAGAGTTGTTGGGCGGGGCAGGTGTTCTGGTGTGTTTATATGCAAAACAATAACTTCTGCTTTGTTTCAATGTTGGTCGTGTACTTTATAGCCAGTGTTTGAGGGCCATCGACCAAGATTATAAGTGTTGAGATTGAATTATTCGCTTAAGACTGCTTGGCATCAATCGCGACATACCGAGACGGCCGACCTGAGCTATCATCGCGGTTTTTGCCGGGAGTTCAGATGGCCAAGGCCAAGCGCATGTACGGCTGCACTGAGTGCGGCTCAACCTTTCCGAAATGGGCCGGACAATGTGGCGAGTGCGGCGCCTGGAACACACTCACTGAAACCATGGTGGAAAGCGGCGGGGCGGCGGCGCCCAGCGGTCGCACCGGCTGGACCGGCCAGCAGGCGCAAATCAAGACCCTGGCTGAAGTGAGTGTCGAGGAAGTCCCGCGTTTCTCCACGGCTTCCAGTGAGCTTGACCGGGTGCTGGGTGGCGGCCTGGTTGACGGTTCGGTGGTGCTGATCGGCGGTGATCCCGGCATCGGCAAATCCACCATTCTGCTGCAAACCTTGTGCAATCTCGCCAAGAGCATGCCGGCGCTGTATGTCACGGGTGAAGAGTCGCAGCAGCAGGTGGCCATGCGCGCAAGACGCCTGGGGCTGCCACAGGATCAGCTGCGGGTCATGACCGAAACCTGCATTGAAACCATCATTGCTACCGCCCGGCTGGAAAAGCCCCGGGTCATGGTGATCGACTCGATCCAGACGATTTTCACCGAGCAACTGCAATCGGCACCGGGTGGTGTGTCTCAGGTTCGCGAAAGCGCGGCGCTGTTGGTGCGTTATGCCAAGCAGAGCGGCACCGCGATTTTCCTTGTGGGGCACGTGACTAAGGAGGGCGCCCTGGCGGGGCCCCGAGTGCTGGAGCACATGGTCGACACCGTGCTGTATTTTGAAGGCGAATCAGACGGGCGCCTGCGCTTGTTGCGGGCGGTAAAAAATCGTTTCGGCGCAGTTAACGAACTGGGCGTGTTCGGGATGACCGACAAGGGCCTGAAGGAAGTCTCCAATCCTTCGGCAATTTTTCTGACCCGTGCCCAGGAAGAAGTCCCAGGCAGTGTGGTCATGGCGACATGGGAAGGCACACGGCCGATGTTGGTGGAAGTCCAGGCGCTGGTAGATGACAGTCACCTGGCCAATCCGCGCCGGGTAACACTGGGCCTGGATCAGAACCGGCTGGCAATGTTGTTGGCAGTCTTGCACCGGCACGGCGGCATACCCACCCACGACCAGGATGTGTTTCTCAACGTGGTCGGTGGGGTGAAAGTACTGGAAACGGCATCTGACCTGGCATTGATGGCAGCCGTCATGTCCAGTTTGCGTAACCGGCCGCTGCCCCATGATCTGCTGGTGTTCGGTGAGGTCGGTCTGTCCGGCGAAGTGCGTCCGGTGCCAAGTGGTCAGGAGCGCCTGAAGGAAGCGGCCAAACATGGCTTCAAACGTGCCATCGTGCCCAAGGGCAATGCACCGAAAGAGGCGCCGCCGGGTTTGCAGATCATCGCGGTCACCCGTCTGGAGCAGGCACTCGACGCCCTCTTCGAATAACACCAGTCCCCTGTAGGAGCGAGCATGCTCGCGAAAAACGTCAACGATAACGCAGTGCTTCTGGTTGCCCGCGTCGCCGATGCGTTTTTCGCGAGCATGCTCGCTCCTACAGGGGTGCATTCAGATTTCGATGAGGGCGCCCAGTTCCCGCTCAAGCTCTAGCGGATCACCCAGATTGAATTCGATCAATCGGCGCAGACGTTCAATCGACTCCAGGCTGATATGCCTGCACACGAAACCCAATTGCCCATGGTCTTGATGGGTCAACTGCACATCCATTTCGATGTCGATGTCTTCGCTCAGATGGATGTCGACAAAAAAGTCCTCCTGCGGATCGCCCAGCCAGGGGTCCGGTCGCTCAATCAGCAAGCCCTTGAGCGACAGGTCGATCAGCTTCACCGGCCAGATGGACGCCCCTTGGCCCAGCTCGGTTCTGGCATCGAACGCAATACGTTTGAAGCGGCGACGTTCGGCAGGGTGCTCGCTCATGGCACGATCCTCGGAAATGTACGCTGACTATAGACCGGCATTGCAAAAGGCTGCCAGCGCGCCAGGTGTCTAGACCAATGTAGGAGTATGGCCTTTGCTGTCAGGCAAGCTAAACTCGAGGTGGCTGTCTTTCTTGTCCACTCTGGCTGGAATAATAAAATGAAAAATAATAATAGCCCGCTACGCCACTTACCCTGGCTGGTGCTGGCAATCGTTGGGGCGTGCGCCCTGGGCGTAGTGGCACTGCGCCGAGGTGAAGCGATCAACGCTTTGTGGATTGTGGTCGCTGCCGTGGCCATCTATCTCGTTGCGTACCGTTACTACAGTCTGTTCATCGCTAATAATGTCATGCAACTCGATGCTCGGCGGGCCACTCCCGCTGTGCTCAACAACGACGGTCTGGATTATGTCCCGACCAACAAGCATATCCTCTTCGGTCACCACTTCGCGGCCATCGCCGGCGCGGGGCCGCTGGTCGGTCCGGTCCTGGCAGCGCAGATGGGCTACCTGCCCGGCACGCTGTGGCTGATTGCCGGCGTGGTGCTGGCCGGTGCCGTGCAGGACTTCATGGTCCTGTTCATGTCCACCCGCCGCAACGGCCGTTCCCTGGGCGACATGGTCCGTGAGGAAATGGGCCGCATCCCCGGCACCATCGCGCTGTTCGGCTGCTTCCTGATCATGATCATCATCCTCGCGGTGCTGGCGCTGATCGTGGTCAAGGCCCTGGCCGAGAGCCCGTGGGGGATCTTCACGGTGATGGCGACCATCCCGATCGCGATGTTCATGGGCATCTACATGCGCTACATCCGCCCGGGTCGCATCGGTGAAATTTCCGTGATCGGTGTGTTGCTGCTGCTGGGTTCCATTTGGCTTGGCGGGCAAATTGCCGCCGATCCGGTCTGGGCCAAGGCCTTTACCTTCACCGGTGTGCAGATTACCTGGATGCTGATTGGTTACGGTTTCGTGGCAGCCTCATTGCCGGTGTGGCTGATCCTGGCCCCCCGTGACTACCTGTCGACCTTTCTGAAAATCGGCACCATCGTGGCCTTGGCGATTGGCATCCTGATCACCATGCCTGAGCTGAAAATGCCGGCGCTGACCCAATTCGTCGACGGCACAGGCCCGGTGTGGAAGGGTGGCCTGTTCCCGTTCCTGTTCATCACCATTGCCTGTGGTGCGGTCTCGGGTTTCCACGCACTGATTTCTTCCGGCACCACGCCGAAGCTCCTTGATAACGAGGTCAATGCCCGTTACATCGGTTACGGCGGTATGCTGATGGAGTCCTTCGTGGCCATCATGGCCATGGTCGCTGCCTCGGTGATCGAGCCAGGGGTGTACTTCGCCATGAACAGCCCGGCCGCCGTGGTTGGCGGTGATGTGGTGGCAGTGGCGACCGCGGTCAGCAACTGGGGCTTTGCGATTACCCCGGAGGCGCTGCAAGCGGTGGCCAAGGACATCGGTGAAACCACTATCCTGGCCCGTGCCGGCGGTGCGCCGACCCTGGCCGTTGGCATCGCGCAGATCCTGCACAGCGTGCTGCCGGGTGAAAACACCATGGCGTTCTGGTACCACTTTGCGATCCTGTTCGAAGCGCTGTTCATCCTGACCGCGGTAGACGCCGGTACCCGTGCCGGGCGCTTCATGCTGCAGGACCTGCTCGGCTCCTTCGTACCGGCGCTAAAACGCACCGAATCGTGGACCGCCAACCTGATCGCCACCGCCGGCTGCGTGACCATGTGGGGCTGGTTGCTGTATCAGGGCGTGATCGATCCGCTGGGTGGCATCAATACCCTGTGGCCGCTGTTCGGCATCTCCAACCAGATGCTGGCCGGTATCGCGCTGATGCTCGGCACCGTGGTGCTGATCAAGATGAAACGCCAGCGTTATGTCTGGGTCACCATGCTGCCCGCCGTGTGGTTGCTGATCTGCACCACCACTGCCGGCTTCATCAAGCTGTTCGACGCCAACCCGGCGATCGGCTTCCTGGCCCTGGCGAAAAAATACAGCGATGCCCTGGCCAACGGTCAGATCCTCGCCCCGGCCAAGGACATCACTCAGATGCAGCACGTGATCTTCAACGCCTACACCAACGCCACGCTGACCGCGCTGTTCCTGTTCGTGGTGTTCAGCATCCTGTTCTATGCGCTCAAGGTCGGTATTGCCGCCTGGGGTAAAAAAGAGCGCACGGATAAAGAATCGCCCTTCCAGGCGCTGCCGGATGCTTAACCTGAGGAATGCAGCATGTTCAATGACCTGAGTCGCCTCGGTAAATACCTCGGTCAGGCCGCGCGCCTGATGGTGGGGATGCCCGACTACGACAACTACGTCGAGCACATGCAAAGCAAGCACCCGGACAAACCGGTGATGAGCTACGAGATGTTCTTTCGGGAACGCCAGGAGGCTCGTTACGGTGGCAAGGGTGGGCCGAAGTGCTGTTGATGCACGCAGGCTAAGCAACACAACACTGTAGGAGCCAGGCTTGCCGGCGAAAGCGATCTTCAGGACGCTTTCGCCGGCAAGCCTGGCTCCTACAGTTTTTTAGCATATGGGAGATTTTGTTTTGCTCACTCCAATTCCGGTCACGATCCTCAGCGGCTTCCTCGGCGCCGGCAAAACCACGCTGTTGCGCTACCTGCTCAAAGCCGAGCACGGTCTGAAAATTGCCGTGATCGAAAACGAATTCAGCGACGCCGGCATCGACACCCAACTGTTGGGTGACGAACCGGTACAGGTCATGACGCTGTCCAACGGCTGCGTCTGTTGCACCATCCACACCGACCTGACCAAGGCCCTGTATCTGCTGCTCGAACGCCTGGATAACGGTGACATCGCCTTCGACCGCCTGGTGATCGAATGTACCGGCCTCGCCGACCCGGCTCCGGTGGCACAAACCTTCTTCATCGACGAGGAGTTGCGCGAGCGCTACATCCTCGACGGCATCATCACGTTGGTGGACGCGGCACACGCCGAACAGCACCTGACCCAGACCATCGCCCAGGCGCAGATCGGTTTCGCCGACCGCTTGCTGGTGAGCAAGCGTGATCTGGTGGACGAACCTGCGTTCACGGCGTTGAGCGAACGCCTGACCCGTATCAATCGTCGTGCACCGATCCGCGTGGTCGACCACGGCAAGATCGACCTGGCAGAACTGCTTGATGTGCGTGGGTTCAATCTCAACGCAGATCTGGGCGGCGGCGTGAGTTTGCGCCCAGTGAGCCAGGCCCCGTCCATCGACCGTATTTCCAGCCTGGTGCTGCGCACTGAAAAACCGCTGGATATCGACAAGCTCAGCGAGTTCATGAACGAGCTGCTGGAGGAGCACGGCAAGCAACTGCTGCGCTACAAAGGCGTATTGAACATCCTCGGCGAGCCGCGCCGCATGGTGTTTCAGGGCGTTCTGAAGCTTTACGGTTTCGACTGGGACACGGAGTGGGCGGCCGATGAAACCCGTGAAAGCGTGATCGTGTTCATTGCCGATGATTTGCCGCAAGAAAAGATTCGCCAGGGGTTCGCGCGAGTGGCGGCGAGCTAACCGGCAATACGCTTCTGGCTGGAGAGCGGTTGAGCGTTCAGCAATACCGCCTCCAGATGATCCAGGTGCCGGTTCAGTAATGTCACCGCCATCGCGGAATCCCTACGCGTTAGCGCATCCACGATTTTCTCGTGCAGCTGCCAAACGCAATAGTCCTCGAAGGCAACGTCAAACTGTGCAATCGCCAACGAGGTCAGTGGCACCAGGCTGCCGAGAAAATGCGCTAACGGTGCGTTGCCCGCCATTTCTGCCAACTGCAGGTGAAAATCTCCCGACAGACGAATGGCCAGGCCACGCTCGGCGCATTGGCGCTCGCTTTCGACCAGCGCTCGCAGGCGCTCCAAGGCATGCGTGCAGGGGCGTTGGCAGGCCAGCCTCACCAGCATGAGTTCGGTCAGGCGCCGGGCATGCAACGTTTGCCGGGTTTGCTCGGCATCGAGCTCGGCGACGCGAGGACGATGGTTGGCCCGAAGGACAATGACCTGCTGGTGGGACAGTCGCGCCAGCACTCCACGAATGTCGCTGCGTCGAGCGCCAAACATCTGCGCCAGGCTCTCTTCGGTAAAGCGACTGGCCGAATGGATACGCTGTTTGAGAATGGCGTTGAAAACCCGTGAATACAGATCATCCACCAGAAGGGGGATGGGTAGGGCAGCGAGTGTCTGTGGCGAAGCGAAGCTGTTCATGGCCTGTCTCCAGTTCGAAGCGGATTCAATTGCCGAGGTTGTCGTCCGGAATGTTCAGTTCGATGCCCATGCGCTGGCCTTCGCGCAAGATGTGCCGGCGCATCTCGGCACTGGCCTGGGCGCTGTTCTTGCTACGGATCGCGCGCACCACTGATTCGTTTTCTTCAAGGCGTTCAGCCAGGTGTTCCGGGGAGTTGCGCAACACGTCGGCGCTCTGCTTGAGGGCATTGCTGGTCTGCTGGACCACGCTCTGGAAAATCGGATTCGACGTCAGCGTGAACAGCTCTTCATGGAACGCGATGTAGGCATTCACGCCGGCCTCACTGTCGTTGGCTTCCAGGGCTTCGCGCATGTCCATCAGGGTCAGGCGCAGTTGCCCGACTTCCTTGCTGCTGATGGACTGCGCCACGAGGCCGACGATAAACGGCTCAAGGGTGTAGCGCAGTTGCAGCACGTCTTCCAGGCTCGCGCCGGCCACTGCGCTATCGTGGCTTTGGCTGTCGTTGAGATTCGCGTCCAGCACCACCACGCCTTTGCCCGGCATGGAGCGCACCAGTCCGAGGGTTTCCAGGACGATGACAGCCTCACGCAGGCTCGGGCGGCTGATGCCCAGTTGTTCGGCCAGCTCGCGTTGCCCCGGCAGCATTTCGCCGGAGCGCCACTGACCACGGGCCAATGCGGCCCGGAGTTTTTCTACTACTGAAGTTACGACGGTTGATGTGGTAATCACTTGATTGCTCCATGAGCCTGTAAGGGCGGCGTCGCAGGCAAGATCAAAAGATCGCAGCCTGCGGCAGCTCCTACAGTGCTGAATTCAGAAGTCCTGTTGATGGGCGGGCGTCACCGGTTTTCGCGGCTGGAAGGTATAACCCACCTGGCCGGAAAGTACCTTGTTCGCCCGTTGCACATCGATGTCCTTTTCCCACCGGGCGATAGCGACGGTCGCCACGCAATTGCCGATCAAGTTGGTCAGCGCCCGGCCGATGCCCATGAACCAGTCCACTGCCAGCACCAGCACCAGGCCCACCACCGGAATCGCCGGGATCGCCGTCAGGGTGGCTGCCAGAATCACCAGGGCCGAGCCTGGAATACCGTGCGCGCCCTTGGAGGTGATCAACGACACCAGCAGAATCGTCAGCAGGTTGGTCATCGCCAGCGGCGTGCCGGTGGCATTGGCGATGAACACAATGGCCAGGGTCAGGTAGATCGAGAAACCGTCGAGGTTGAACGAGTATCCGGTGGGAATCACCAGCCCGACCGTCGAGCTGCCGATGCCCAGATGCTCCAGCTTGCGCATGATCTGTGGCAGTACGGCATCGGACGAAGCGGTACCCATGACGATCAGCAACTCCTCGCGCAGATACTTGAGCAACGGCCACATCCGCAGGCCGGACAGGCGCATCACCAGGCCTAGAATCAATGCAACGAAGGCCACGCAGGTCAAGTAGAACAAACCGACCAGGCTTCCCAGATGCTGCAGCGAGTCCAGGCCATATTTGCTGGTGGTGAAGGCGATTGCGCCGAACACACCGATCGGCGCCAGGCGCACGATCATGCCCATGATGCGGAAGATCACGTGGCTGAGCTCATTGATCAGTCGCGAGATGCCGGACGCGGCTTCACCTACCAGGTTCAACGCACTGCCGAACAGCACCGAAAACAGCAGCACTTGCAGGATATTGTTGTCGGCGAAGGCACCGATTACCGAGGTCGGGATCAGGTCCATCAGAAACTGCGTGGTGGTGTGCATGTGCTGGCCACGTTGGGCGATATCGCCCATGTCGGCGGCGGAAAGCTGATCCAGATGAATGTTCGCGCCGCTGCCGATTCCAGTACTGAAGGCAAACACCAGGCCGATCACCAGCGCAATGGTGGTGAGGATTTCAAAGTAGATCACTGATTTCAGGCCGATGCGTCCGACCTTCTTCAGGTCGCCGGCACCGCTAATGCCGCTGACCACCACGCAGAACACAATCAGGCCGATGAGCATTTTGATCAGCTTGATAAAACCGTCACCAAGCGGTTTGAGCTGAGCGGAGTATTCGGGAAGGGTCAGCCCGCAGACGATGCCGAGCACCAGTCCGAGAACCACTTGGAGGAAGATTGAACGCGAGCACCATCTGAGCATGGGAGGAATCCTGGTCGGTGTCCTGGCTGCCGTGCGCATCGCGCATCAGATTCAGGACTTAATTATTGTGGTCTTACCGGTATGTCCAGTGCGGGCTCAGTCTACGCTGGTTTTTTTCAGGTTTACAAGCGGAAATCGAAAAATTGGCATGACCGGTCTGACCAGTTGTGCCGGGACCAAAAAAAACCGGCCATCACTGGCCGGTTTTTTTACTGTTGCGGTTTGGCGGGCTGATTAAGCGCCGTACACCGGCAGTTTCTTGCAGATGGCCTTGACCTTCTCGCGAACGGCGTCGATCACCGTTTCGTTGTTCAGGTCTGCCAGGATGTCGCAGATCCAGCCGGCCAATTCCTTGCACTCTGCTTCCTTGAAGCCACGAGTGGTCACAGCCGGAGTACCGAAGCGCAGGCCGGAAGTGACGAACGGGGAGCGTGGATCGTTCGGTACGGAGTTTTTGTTCACGGTGATGAAAGCCTTGCCCAGAGCGGCGTCGGCGTCTTTACCGGAGATTTCCTGCTTGATCAGCGACAGCAGGAACAGGTGGTTTTCAGTACCGCCGGAAACCACGTCGAAGCCGCGCTCGATGAATACGCCGGCCATGGCCTTGGCGTTTTTCACCACTTGTTGCTGGTAAGTCTTGAACTCAGGCTGCAGTGCTTCCTTGAAGCAGATCGCCTTGGCGGCAATTACGTGCTCCAGTGGGCCACCTTGGGCGCCCGGGAATACCGCGGAGTTCAGCTTCTTCTCGATGTCGGCGTTGGCGCGAGCCAGGATCAGGCCGCCACGTGGACCGCGCAGGGTCTTGTGGGTGGTGGTGGTCACGACGTCAGCGAATGGCACCGGGTTCGGGTAGACGCCAGCGGCGACCAGACCGGCCACGTGGGCCATGTCGACGAACAGGTAGGCGCCGACCTTGTCAGCGATTTCGCGGAAACGCGGGAAGTCGAGGATCTGCGAGTAGGCAGAGAAACCGGCCACGATCATTTTTGGCTTGTGCTCAACAGCCAGGCGCTCGACTTCGTCGTAGTCGATCAGGCCGTTGGCGTCGATGCCGTACTGGATGGCGTTGTACAGCTTGCCGGAAGACGAGACGCTGGCACCGTGGGTCAGGTGACCACCGTGTGCCAGGCTCATGCCCAGAATGGTGTCGCCCGCTTGCAGCAGGGCCAGGTAAACGGCGCTGTTGGCTTGCGAACCTGCGTGTGGCTGAACGTTGGCGTAATCGGCGCCGAACAGTTCTTTTGCACGGTCGATGGCCAGCTGCTCAACGACGTCGACGTACTCGCAACCACCGTAGTAGCGCTTGCCCGGGTAGCCTTCGGCGTACTTGTTGGTCAGTACCGAGCCTTGAGCTTCCATCACCGCAGGGCTGGTGTAGTTTTCCGAAGCGATCAGCTCAATGTGCTCTTCCTGGCGCTGAGCTTCTTGCTCCATGGCGGCAAAGAGATCGGCGTCGTACTTGGCAATAGTCAAATCACGGCTGAACATGGCGGTCCTCAAGGATCGGGGGCAGAAAAGGGGGGCATTCTAACCCAATGGGTTTTGGAAGGCATATGAAACGACATCATGTCGCAGACAAGTGGGCTTCATGACGGGATCAGCGGTGAATGTGCCGGCCTCTTCGCGAGCAGGCTCGCTCCCACAGTGGATCTTCAGTGGTCAAAAGTCTTGTGTACACCCAGAACCCTGTGGGAGCGAGCCTGCTCGCGAAGAGGCCATCAGCCTCGCTGCAAAGTTTCAGTCGAACATGAAGAGGGCATCATTGCTGAATTGCTCTTCGAACTTGTTCGCCGGCATCGGACGGCCGAACAGATAGCCCTGAACCTCGTCGCAACCGTGTTCTCGCAGGAAGTCCAGCTGCTCCTGGGTCTCCACACCCTCGGCGATTACCGCCAGGTTGAGGCTGTGGGCCATGGCGATGATCGCCCGGGCTATCTGCGCATCCTGTTCACCCGACGGCAGGCCGTCGACGAAGGTGCGGTCGATTTTCAGTACGTCGATCGGGAACTGCTTGAGGTAGTTGAGCGATGAGTAGCCCGTGCCGAAGTCGTCGACCGCGATGCTCAGGCCGAGGTTTTTCAACCCGGCGAGAATCTGCATGGCTTCGCTGACTTCGCGCATCAGGATGCTTTCGGTCAGCTCCAGTTCCAGGCACGCCGGGGGCAGGCCGGTTTCCTTCAGGATGTTGGCGATCCGCGTGCCGAGCTGGCCGTCGGAGAACTGCCGGGCGGAGATGTTCACCGATACCTTCGGCACGCGCACCTTGGCCTGATGCCAGGTCTTGAGCTGACGGCAGGCCTCGCTGATCACCCAGTCGCCGACATCCACCACCAGGCCGAGCTCTTCGAGCACCGGAATGAAATCCCCCGGCGGTACCAGGCCACGGCGCGGATGACGCCAGCGCAGCAAAGCTTCGGCGCCGGTCAGGCGTTTGCCATCGCCGCTGAACTGCGGTTGGTAATACAGCACGAATTCGTTCTGTTCCAGGGCATGTCGCAGGTCGCTTTCCAGCTCCAGGCGCTCCAGGGCGCTGGCGTTCATGTCCGCCTGATAGAACTGGAAGTTGTTCTTGCCGCGCTCCTTGGCGTGGTACATCGCGGTATCGGCGTTCTTCATCAACTGGCTGAGTTCATTGCCGTCCTGCGGGCTCAGGGCGATGCCGATACTGGCCGTGACGAAGAACTCGCGGCCTTCGAGAACGAAGGGTTTGACCAGGCTGGCGAGGATCTGCTCAGCCACGTGAATCGCCCGGTTCAAGGCGATTTCACGGTTGGCTCGCGGTTGCAGGAGCAAGGTGAACTCATCGCCGCCCATGCGTGCGACGGTATCGTCGTCGTCGACGCAACCGAGCAGGCGCGTGGCCATTTCCTTGAGCATGCGATCACCGGCAGCATGGCCCAGGGAATCGTTGATCGGCTTGAAGCGGTCCAGGTCGAGGAACATCAACACCACCCAGGACCTCTGCCGTTCAGCCGCTTGCAACGCGGTGTGTAGGCGATCCTGGAACAGCGTGCGGTTGGGCAGGTGGGTCAAAGCGTCGTAATAGGCCAGGCGGTGAATCCGTTGCTCACTGGCCTTGCGTTCGCTGATATCGCTGAAGAAACACACGTAACTGGCCAGGTCGCCTTCGTCGTCCAGTACCGCGGTAATGCCAACCCAGGCCGGGTAATGCTCGCCATTGCGGCGACGCAGCCACACTTCGCCTTCCCAGGTGCTGTGCTGGTTCAGTTGCTTGAGCACGTAGCGCAAATGGGCTTCCTGCTGCTCGTCGACGGTGAGCATATTCGGCAACTGGTCGAGTACCTGTTCCACGGCATAACCGCTGACCCGGCTGAAGGCTTCGTTGGCCTGGACGATATAGCCGGCCGGGTCGGTGATGAGGATCGCCGAGGTCGAGTGTTCGAATACCGTGGCGGCCATTCGCAGGTCTTTCTCGGCCCGGCGTTGCTGGCTGATGTCGCGACCGACCCCCAGCACGCCTTCGAATGCACCGTGCTCGTCCCAGACCAGTACCAGCCGCAGTTCGATAGGAATCTTGCGCCCGTCGGCGCGCAGGCAGTCGAACAAAAACAGTTGGGTCTGCACCTGACTCCGTAACAGGGCCAGCTGTTCGGGTTTATCCAGCGCTTTGCTGACCCGATCCATCAGGTTGTAGATGCCGCTCAACTGTTGAGGATTGGCAATGGTCGATTGCCAGCCGTTCTGGAAAATCCACTCTGCTTCGTAGCCCAGCACCGCCTGCACCGAAGGGCTGACATAGTTGAGCGCCATGCGGCTGTCGGTGGAGAAAATCACGTCGCTGATGCTTTCGGCGAGCATGCGGTAACGCTGCTCGCTGTCGCGCAGCGACTCACTGGCCTCGATCTGCTCGGTAATGTCCTTGGCCACGCCGATGATGCGGGTGACCTGGTCATGCTTGTCCCGTGCCAGTGCCTGCTCGCGAATGTCGAAACGCCGCCATTCCCCGTCACGGTGGCGGAAGCGCAGCTGGCACTGCATCAATTGGCTGTAACCGCCTTGCCGCTGGCTCTGGCGCGAGCGGTGGTAGTATTCGGCGTCGTCGGGGTGCAGGAGGATTTCCCAGAAGTACTCGCCCATCTGCTGCAGTTCGGTGTGGTTGTAGCCCAGCGTCTGGCCCAGATGGTGGTTGCTGAAGATCATTCGCTGGCTGATCACGTCTTGCACGTAAAGGTGATCGGGCACGGTCCGCACGACGTCGGACCAGAAACCTTCGCGCTCCTGCAGCGACAGCTCGATGAGCTTGCGGCTGGTGATATCGGTGATGCTCAGGATCACCGCCTTGAAGTCGTCAGGGTTTTCCGGCAAGCGCAACACCAGCCACAGATGCTGGTCACGACCCGTGGCGTCCTGGAGTTTGATTTCCAGTTCAAGCTGTTGCTGTTGCCTGTGCACCGCTTCGAGTACCTGATTGCCGATGGCGCTGCCCCCCACAGGGTTGCCATCGATCAGCAGTCTCCAGACTTGATCGCAGGTATTGACGTTAAGCAGTTGCAAAGCGACCTGATTGACCTCGGTAATGCGCAGCTCCTGCAACAACTGCCGGCGTTGTTCCGGGGCCGCCAGCCATGCTTGCAGTTGCTCGTCGCGCAGTAGCTGGGCCTTGTCGAACACGCTGCGCAGGCCGGACATGTCGAGTACGCACAATGCCACGCCGGTGCCTTCGAAAATCTCCTGGTAGCGTCGGCGACCTTCGTGCAGCTGTCGCTGGCGACGGCGCATGTTCAGCAGGACGATGAACGGCAGCATGGAAAAGGCCAGGCATAGCAGGCATTTGCCGATGAAAGCCGGCAGCAGTTCTTCGAGCACTCGTTGGCGATCGAACAGCCCGCGTAGTTGCCAGTCGCTGCTGCTCAGCGCAACGGTCAGTACGCTGTTGGCCACATCGTCCTGGGTCAAGGTGCCCGGATTGACCTGCGGCAACGCCTCTTCGCGGCTGATGATCTGGTGATTGAAGCGATTTTCCACCAGCCACAGCGGGGCAGTGCCCGTTTCATGCAGTTTGGTCAGTGAGGCGAAAAAAGTCGGTTTGAAGCGCAACGCCCAATAGCCGCGAGTACTGCCGCTGGCTTGATGCAACAGCAGATGCACCCGTGAGCCGTCGATGGCGTTGCTGTAATAGTGGGGTTGGGCGCGACTGCGTCGGACCAGTTCCCCCAGATAGTCGGCATCGTCGCTGGTGCCAGCCGTGTCACTGGTGATTCTTCCCGAGGGGCTGAGCAGTGCCAGGCTTAGCAGGTCGGGCAAGGACTTTTGCAATTTGCGCAGCAAGTCCTGCAGCTCGTCGGCACTTTGCGGCTGCTCGACAATCGGTAGCAGGTTGAGGGCGATCTGGGCGTTGAGCGCCATGTTCAGGCTGACTTGTGCGGCCAGGTCGGCGGTATGGTCGATGGTGGCCTGGCGCTGGCTTTTCTGGGTTTCCCGCAGCTGATCGAGGAGTTGCCAGAGCAACAAGGCGAGCAGCAGCAACACGAGCATCGCCAAAGCGCCCTTGAGTGTGCCGCGCATGGGCGAGCCGGGTGCAACAGTCGGTGCACGGGTGATCAGGGACGGAGGGACACTGGACAAACTGTAATCCTGCGGTTTGGCTGGACTGGCGCGACGTGCACTATAAGCCGGACGCCCGAAGGGCGGCTAGCATGCCTTGAGTTGTGGCGAAGTGCCAGTCCCGCTCGGCTGGACTGCCATCTGTCATTAAGGTAGCTTTGCCGGTTACGCGGGAGCGTTCCAGCTCCTAGAATCAGACTTTTTTCAGCGCATACGCATTGGCCTCGTCAAGCGTACAGCGCGCATGGTCTGGCCGGGCATCGCCTGCGCTCTATTCATTCATCAGTCACTGACCCAAGGTTCTCCATGGCTCAATACGTATTCACCATGCATCGGCTGGGCAAAGTTGTGCCGCCGAAGCGGGAAATCCTGAAAAACATTTCCTTGTCGTTCTTTCCGGGCGCCAAGATCGGCGTACTCGGTCTTAACGGTTCGGGTAAGTCCACCCTGCTGAAAATCATGGCTGGCGTCGACACCGAGTTCGAGGGCGAAGCTCGTCCGATGCCGGAGTTGAACATCGGCTACCTGCCGCAGGAACCGATCCTGGACCCGACCAAGACCGTGCGTGAAGTGGTCGAGGAAGCGGTCAGCGTGATCAAGAACGCCCAGGCTCGACTGGACGAGGTCTACGCGGCTTACGCTGATGAAGATGCAGATTTCGACAAACTGGCTGCCGAACAGGCCAAGCTCGAAGCCATCCTGCAAGCCAGCGATGGCCATAACCTGGAGCGCCAACTGGAAGTCGCCGCCGATGCGCTGCGTCTGCCAGCCTGGGATGCCAAGGTCGAAGTCCTCTCCGGTGGTGAAAAACGTCGCGTGGCCCTGTGCCGCCTGCTGCTGTCCGCCCCGGACATGCTGCTGCTCGACGAACCGACCAACCACCTGGACGCCGATTCCGTTGCGTGGCTGGAGCACTTCCTGCACGACTTCCCAGGCACCGTGGTAGCGATCACGCACGACCGTTACTTCCTGGACAACGTCGCTGGCTGGATTCTGGAACTCGACCGCGGCGCGGGCATTCCTTACGAGGGCAACTATTCGGGTTGGCTTGAAGCCAAGTCCGATCGTCTGGCTGCTGAATCCAAGTCGCAGTCGGCTCACGAAAAAGCCATGAAGGAAGAACTGGAGTGGGTGCGCAAAGGCGCCAAGGCCCGCCAGTCGAAATCCAAGGCACGTCTGCAACGCTTCGAAGAAATGCAATCGCAGGAATTCCAGAAGCGCAGCGAAACCAACGAGATCTACATCCCGGCCGGTCCGCGCCTGGGCGACAAGGTCATCGAGTTCAAGAACGTCTCCAAGGGCTATGGCGATCGCGTGTTGATCGACAACCTGTCGTTCTCTATGCCTAAAGGCGCCATCGTTGGCGTGATCGGCGGTAACGGTGCGGGTAAATCGACCCTGTTCCGCATGCTGATGGGCAAGGAAACACCGGATTCGGGCAGCATTGAAGTCGGCGAAACCGTGCAACTGGCGTGCGTCGACCAGAGCCGCGAAGACCTGGATGGCAGCAAGACTGTATTCCAGCAAATCTCCGACGGTTCCGACCAGATCCGCATCGGCAACTACGAGATCCCGTCGCGCACCTACGTCGGTCGCTTCAACTTCAAGGGCGGCGATCAACAGAAGTTCGTCAAGGACCTGTCCGGTGGTGAGCGCGGTCGCTTGCACCTGGCCCTGACCCTGAAAGAGGGCGGCAACGTCCTGCTGCTCGACGAACCGTCCAACGACCTCGACGTTGAAACCCTGCGTTCCCTGGAAGAAGCCCTGCTGGACTTCCCGGGCGCCGCCATTGTGATCTCTCACGATCGGTGGTTCCTTGACCGTGTGGCAACTCACATCCTCGCGTACGAAGATGACTCGCAAGCGGTGTTCTTCGAAGGTAACTACACCGAGTACGAAGCCGATCGTCGCAAACGCCTCGGCGAAGCGGCTGCTCAGCCGCACCGGGTACGGCACAAGAAACTGGCCTGATATCGGGTTGGTTGCATGAGAAAGCGGAGCCTTCGGGCTCCGTTTTTTTTTGCATTTTTTCAGCTGCATCGAGTTGCGGGCTTCGCGAGCAGGCTCGCTCCCACAGGGGAACGCATTTCAATTGTGGGAGCGAGCCTGCTCGCGAAGGCGGAGTCGTTGGTGGTGCAGAATCCGATATGTGAATCCCTGTTTAGGTGCAAAAGTGGCCGATAACCGGACTGAATTTATATCCAATGCACCATTTAATTTCATAAAGGCGACATTCTGCTCTATTCCTGTGCGCGATTCGTTTGTTAAAGTCCGGCCCAATTTCTTCCAACGACAATAATTTTCCGAGACTTTTTCCATGATCGAATCCGTCGAATCCTTCCTTGCGCGCCTGAAAAAACGCGATCCGGACCAGCCTGAATTCCACCAGGCCGTCGAAGAGGTCTTGAGTAGCCTGTGGCCATTTCTTGAAGCCAATCCACACTATCTGACCTCCGGCATACTGGAGCGCATCTGCGAGCCGGAGCGGGCGGTTGTGTTCCGGGTTTCGTGGGTGGACGATCATGGCAAGGTGCAGGTCAATCGGGGGTTCCGCATCCAGATGAACAGCGCGATCGGCCCGTACAAGGGCGGGTTGCGGTTCCATCCTTCGGTAAACCTCGGCGTGCTGAAGTTTCTCGCCTTCGAACAGACTTTCAAGAACTCGCTGACGTCGTTGCCCATGGGCGGCGGCAAGGGTGGTTCGGATTTCGACCCCAAAGGCAAAAGCGACGCCGAAGTCATGCGCTTCTGCCAGGCCTTCATGAGCGAGCTGTACCGTCACATCGGTGCCGATGTCGACGTGCCGGCCGGTGACATCGGCGTCGGTGCCCGCGAAATCGGTTTCCTGTTCGGTCAGTACAAGCGCCTGAGCAATCAGTTCACCAGCGTGTTGACCGGCAAGGGACCGAGCTATGGCGGCAGCCTGATTCGCCCTGAAGCCACCGGATTCGGTTGCGTGTACTTCGCCGAGGAAATGCTCAAGCGTCGCGGTGAAACGGTCGAAGGCAAACGCGTGGCGATCTCGGGTTCCGGCAACGTTGCGCAATACGCCGCGCGCAAGGTCATGGACCTGGGCGGCAAAGTGATTTCGCTGTCTGACTCCGAAGGCACTCTGTACTGCGAAAGCGGGCTGACCGAGGTGCAATGGCAGGCCGTGCTGGAATTGAAAAACGTCCAGCGCGGGCGCATCAGTGAATTGGCGGGGCGTTTTGGCCTGGAGTTCCTGGCTGGCCAGCACCCTTGGGGGCTCAGTTGCGACATCGCGCTGCCGTGCGCCACGCAAAACGAACTGGATGCCGATGCGGCACATGCGTTGCTGCGCAATGGCTGCATCTGTGTGGCGGAAGGCGCGAACATGCCGACCACCCTCGAAGCCGTGGACCTGTTTATCGAAGCCGGCATCCTGTTCGCGCCGGGTAAGGCGTCCAATGCCGGTGGTGTTGCCGTCAGCGGTCTGGAGATGTCGCAGAACGCCATGCGTCTGCTATGGACCGGAGGTGAGGTGGACAGCAAGCTGCACGCAATCATGCAGTCGATCCATCACGCCTGCGTGCATTACGGTGAGGAGAATGGCCAGGTCAACTACGTCAAGGGTGCAAACATCGCCGGCTTCGTCAAAGTCGCCGACGCGATGCTCGCCCAGGGCGTGGTTTAAGCCGGATCGATGCGGATGACCTCGATCAGTTGATCGCCGGCCGGGCGTTGCCACAGCACCTCGTCACCGAGTTGCGCCCCGAGCAACGCCCGACCCAGAGGGGACCCCCAATTGATCAGGCCATTGCTCGCATCGGCCTGATCTTCGCCGACCAGTTGCACCCGGTGTTCGGTGTTATGTTCGTCGGCATAGGTCACCCAGCTGCCGATCTGCACTTTTTCGGAGGACGTGGCGACGGGCACGACCTGGGCATTGCTCAGGCGTTGGTTGAAGTAACGTAGGTCGCGCTCAAGATCCGCCAGGCGCTGCTTGTCCGCCTGTTCGCCCTTCGCAGTTTGTTCGGCATGCAAGGTTTGCAGTTCGGCAACTTTGCCTTGCAGCAGTTTCAGGCCAGGTGGCGTGACGTAGTTGGGCTGCGCGCTGACCTGTCGTTCGACCGGCTGATCGGCTTGCGCGGCGGCATTGTCTTCATTGACGAAAGCCCGGCTCATGGTTTTCTCCCGTAATAGGGTTTGGGCCATGCTCGCAGGCATTTGGTTGCACTGGATGTCTGAAAGCGACTTAGGGCGAGCGATAGGCTCGTGCGGCATCCTGATCCTTCTGTTGTTGCCAGGCTTTGTCACGGTCGTCCCAATGGCGATTGCGATAGTCATCGCGGTCCTCGCTTTCGCGCATGGCCTGACACTGGCGCAATCCATCGCTCCAGCCTTCGGCGTAGTTTTTGTCCTTGAGATAGCGCGGGACGTTTTTGCGAAACTCGCCGGTGATGGCTCCGGCCGCTTGCCGACCACTGCTGCAGCCGTCATCGAAACCATCGGCAAAGGCGGGTGGGTAACCCTTGGCGATCAGGTCCTCGTGGGTTGTCTGGCAACCTGCGATCAAGACCAACAAAACAACCACGCCTGCACAACGCCACATCTCGGACTCCCGGGCCGCAATACGGCCTATAAGGGAAGTCTAGAAGTGGGATCGTGAGCGGGATGTGAAAGAAAGATCAAAAGATCGCAGCCCCTGTAGGAGCACAGCTTGCTGGCGATGGCATCCCCTCGGTATGTCTGAATGACCGCGTAGATGCCATCGCCAGCAAGCTGTGCTCCTACAGGTTATGGGTTAGTAGTGATACCACTTCACCTCAAGCATCACTTCATTCTCAGGCGTGGCCAGGTGGCTGAATTCGCGCTGGGCACTCAGGCGTAAACCGAGGTTGCGCGACAATTCCCACTGCTGATTCAGGCTCACGCTACGGCGCACTTCACCATTGGTGAAGAAATCGCCTTTTGCTTCCAGGCTCAAATTGCCCAGCGGGTTTTTCCACAGCAAGCCTGTATTGAAACCCGCCGCCGGCGATATGAATTCGGCGAAGTCATTGTTGTGCTCCACGCGCACGGTACCCAGGGCAAAGCCGAGCAGGTTGTCGGCCAGTTGCCAGGTTCCGCCGCCGCCGCCATTGACGTGGCTGACCAGGGTTTCATCGTCATGTTTGCCCGGCACCCGCTCCAGCCCACCGGTGACCTGCCACGACAGCGGTTGCAGCAACTCGTTGCGCGGGGTCAGGGAGCGAATCGTCGCCAGGTCCAGTTGCTGCACTTGCCAGTCATTGCCTTCGTACTGACGCAGTTTCAGTTGCAGGATTTCGATCTGTGCGCCGAGAGGGAAGCTTTCGGCGTTGTCGTTGAGGTCGTGATAGGCCATGCGCAGGCCGTACTCGCCAAAGGCACGGTCGCCGCGGGTACCGAGGCCGGCCTGCCAGGTGCGCGATTCGTGGCCATCCTCGGGCAGGCCAGGCTGCGGGATGTCTAGCTCCGGCGCGGGGTTCTGGTTGATCGCTCGCAGCAACTCAAAGCTGCGTTGAGCCCGTTGCGGGTCGCGTTCCTGACCGTTGGCGCGATAGCGCTCCAGGCGATACGCCGCATCGATGATCAGCGCCTGACGGTCACGGGGCTGTGCCTTGAATTCCGGCGTTTGCAGTTGCTTCTGGTCGGCGCTGACTTTCAGCACCCACTGTTGTTCTTCATCGGTCAGAGGCTCGGCGCGGCTCAGCAATTCCCGTTCGCGAGACGGACGATACTGGATGGACTCCACCAGCCCGGCCTCTTTCACGGCCTTGACGGTGTCGGTGGGAATGGCAGTCAGCGGGAATTGCTCGGTCAGCCGCAGGCTCGGACGCGCCACTTGCAGCAGTTCCAGCAGGCGATAGGAGCAGTTTTCGTCGAAGAAGAAATAGTCGAACTGAATCTGTTTCAGTTCCCAGACGTGCTCGACCATGCGCGCTGTTTCTTGCTGGGTCAGGTTCAGACGGTACTCCCACAAGTCGCGGTTTTCGAGACTGCGGTATTCCGAGAGCTTTTCCTGATAAGGCACCAGCGCAAACAGCCCCGGATAGCCCCCCATCAAGCCTTTCCAGGCGTACAGGATGCTGTTGTCCGAACCCTCGATGTAAGCGCCGAAGTTGATCGCGTAACTCAGCAGCGAGGTCTTGTCGCTTTGCACATCGGCCTGATCGATGCGCAGCAACGTGTGGCCGAACATCGATGACGGGCTGTTCAGGTAGGCCGCCGGAAAGATCATCACCGCGCTGTGGGGCGAGACGTCCTTGAACCATTGCTTGAACTCGGCGCAATCCGGTGCCGGTAGATCGGTCAGGTTGAGCTGCGCTTTGAGCCAGCGTGTTCGGGCGGGGTAAACACATTGGGCGTGTTGTTCGCCAGCGGTTGCCGGTGCGTAGAGTGCCTGTACGGTGGCGGCCAGTTCATGGTCCGGATGTTCGTTGCCATCGGCGGCGAGAAAGAATTTTTTGTCGCTGACATAGCTGCGCCAGCCACCGAGCTTGGCGGTTTCGTAATGACCCAGGGAAATCCAGAAGGGGTCGTTGGCCAGTTGCTGCAAACGTTGAGGATCGATGTGAGGCGCGGCGGACAGCGGGGCGCAGACACAGAGCGCCAGCCAGGCAAGGCGTTTGAGCATAAGTGGCAACTTAAGTCGAAAGAAACAAAGACCCAAAGCAGGGCAGTTCCAAAAAAACAAAACCCGCTTCCCGAAAGAAGCGGGGCGGGTCGAGCTTAAGCCTGAGTTGCGTACTTGGCCAGACGAGGATCGCTCTTCAGAACGGCCAGGGTGTTGGTATGCACATCTTCCGCGGTCACGTCAGCCTTGCTGAAGATCTGCTGGAAGTGCTCGTGAGTGACGGCGGCGAAGTGCGCACGGTCTTCCGGCGCCACGCCCAGTACCACGGCGTAGGTGGTCAGCGCTTCGCCCTGACCTTTAGCCATGTCTTCGGACAGCTCGTTCATCATGCCATTCATGGCAAACCAGGATTTGCCGCCATAGGTCAGCGACGCGTTAGTAGCGCAACCGTTGGTGCCGGAAGTCATACCGAAAGTTGCGTTACCGGAAGTGCCGTTGGTGGTGGATGCCAGGAAGTGAGCCGGGGTGCCACGCTGACCTTCGAACAGCATGTTGCCCCAACCGCAATCCGGGCCGCCTGGCGCCTGAGCCATGGCGTTGATGGATACAGCGGTGAAGAGAGTACCAAGAAGAATCCGTTTCATAGCTTTGTTCTCTTTATGTGCATACCAATGGACAAGGGTTCTGGCCCATCCCGGCGCCAGTGGGCCGGTTATTAGTCCAGCCGCGCAGTTTGGAGTTTAGGCACGATCGCGGGGTTCCGTGATTTTTTGCAAAAGATTCACCGCAAACATTGATTTAGCCCCGGCCCGCCTGAGGCTGGTGGTTTGTCTATGCTTTGCCTTGAGGCGCTCCTTGCCAGTCAGCATGGGCAGCGCCAGAATGCCGCTATCTGCCCCGCCTGATTGTTAAGGAAGCCCGATGCCTGATCCTGTTGCTGCCAGCTTGCGTCTAGCGCCTGAAGCGCTGACCCGTCCGTTTTCCGCTGAACAGTTCAGCTTCTCTACCACCAATGATCTGGAGCCCTTTCGCGGTGTGCTTGGCCAGGAACGCGCGGTCGAAGCCTTGCAGTTCGGTGTGGCCATGCCACGCCCCGGTTATAACGTATTCGTCATGGGCGAGCCCGGCACCGGTCGCTTCTCGTTCGTCAAACGCTACCTGAAGGCCGAAGGCAAACGCCTGCAGACCCCGGCGGACTGGGTCTATGTCAACAATTTCGATGAGCCGCGCGAACCGCGTGCCCTGGAGTTGCCGTCGGGCACCGCCGGTGCCTTCATCGGTGACATCAACGGCTTGATCGACAACCTGCTGGCGACCTTTCCGGCGGTGTTCGAGCACCCGTCCTACCAGCAGAAAAAAAGCGCCATCGACCGCACCTTCAATCAGCGCTACGACAAGGCGCTGGATGTGATCGAGCGGCTGGCGCTGGAAAAAGAGGTCGCGCTCTACCGCGACAGCAGCAATATCGCATTCACTCCGATGCTCGAAGGCAAGGCGTTGGACGAGGCGGAATTCGCCCAGTTGCCGGAAGCCGAGCGCGAGCGCTTCCACGAGGATATTTCCAACCTCGAAGAGCGCCTGAACGAGGAACTCGCCAGCCTGCCGCAATGGAAGCGCGAGTCGAGCAATCAACTGCGCCATCTCAACGAAGAAACCATTACCCTGGCCCTGCAGCCATTGCTGTCGCCGTTGTCGGAGAAATACGCCGAGAACGCGGCGGTGTGCGGTTACCTGCAAGCGATGCAGGTGTATTTGCTCAAGACCGTGGTCGAGCAATTGGTCGACGACAGCAAGACCGATGCGGTCGCCCGCAAGCTGCTGGAGGAGCAATACGCGCCGAGCCTGGTGGTCGGGCATTCGGCCAGTGGGGGTGCGCCCGTCGTGTTCGAGCCGCATCCGACCTATGAGAACCTGTTCGGCCGCATCGAATACAGCACCGACCAGGGCTCGCTCTACACCACGTATCGGCAACTGCGACCGGGTGCGTTGCACCGGGCCAACGGCGGTTTCCTGATCCTTGAAGCGGATAAAATGCTCGGCGAACCGTTCGTGTGGGACGCGCTGAAGCGCGCCCTGCAATCGCGCAAACTGAAAATGGAATCGCCACTGGGCGAGATGGGCCGTTTCGCAACCGTGACCCTGACGCCGCAGCACATTCCATTGCAGGTCAAAGTCGTCATCATCGGGGCCCGCCAGCTCTACTACACACTGCAGGACCTCGATCCGGACTTCCAGGAAATGTTCCGCGTCCTGGTGGATTTCGATGAAGACATTCCGATGGTCGACGAGAGCCTGGAGCAGTTCGCCCAGTTGCTCAAGACCCGTACTTCCGAGGAGGGCATGGCGCCGTTGACCGCCGATGCGGTGGCGCGCCTGGCGACCTACAGCGCGCGTCTGGCCGAGCATCAGGGGCGGTTGTCGGCGCGCATCGGTGATCTGTTTCAGCTGGTCAGCGAGGCGGACTTCATTCGTCACCTGGCCGGGGATGAAATGACCGACGCCGGTCACATCGAGCGCGCGCTCAAGGCCAAGGCCACCCGTACCGGACGTGTGTCGGCGCGGATTCTCGATGACATGCTGGCGGGGATCATCCTGATCGACACCGCGGGTGCGGCGGTCGGCAAGTGCAACGGCCTGACCGTGCTGGAAGTCGGCGACTCGGCCTTCGGTGTACCGGCGCGGATTTCCGCCACGGTGTATCCCGGCGGCAGCGGCATCGTCGACATCGAGCGCGAGGTCAACCTCGGTCAACCGATCCACTCCAAAGGGGTGATGATTCTCACCGGTTACCTGGGCAGCCGTTACGCCCAGGAGTTTCCGCTGGCGATCTCCGCGAGCATTGCGCTGGAGCAGTCCTATGGCTACGTCGATGGTGACAGTGCTTCCCTGGGCGAGGCGTGCACCCTGATCTCGGCATTGTCGAAAACCCCGCTCAAGCAGTGCTTCGCAATTACCGGCTCGATCAACCAGTTCGGTGAAGTGCAGGCCGTGGGCGGCGTCAACGAGAAGATCGAAGGCTTCTTCCGTCTCTGCGAAGCCCGCGGGCTGACTGGCGAGCAGGGGGCAATTATTCCCCAGGCCAACGTTGCTACGCTGATGCTTGACGAGAAAGTGCTGGCCGCCGTGCGCGCCGGACAGTTTCACGTCTACGCCGTGCGTCAGGCCGACGAGGCGCTGAGCCTGCTGGTGGGCGAGCCGGCGGGCGAGCCGGATGAAAATGGCGAGTTCCCTGAAGGCAGCGTCAACGCACGGGTGGTGGAGCGCTTGCGGGTGATCGCGGAGATGATCAGCGAGGATGATCTGAAAGAGGCCGAAAAGGAGATGGCGGTCGAGGCGCTGGTGGAGGCCAAGCCGGCTTGATGCAAACCTGAGGCTTTCACCGATCTACTGTGGGAGCGAGCCTGCTCGCGAAGACGGTTTCTCATTCAACATTGATGTTGGATGATCGTCCGCTTTCGCGAGCAGGCTCGCTCCCACATTTGCTTGTGAATCGCAATAAAGTGCCATCACTCTGGCGTCAATATTCACACAGTGACCATTCGGCGCCTTCTGGTCTTACTTGACGTGCTAGTCAGACTTTTCCTCTATTCTCTGCTCAAGGATATCGACAGTATCACTGGATCGAGACAGCCTTCCCGTGGAGGCTGAATACCGGATCTACCGAGGGTCGCCGCCATGCCGCGCAACCTCTGCCTAACTCGTCAATGTCTAGGTCTTGTGACCCGTATTGAATGCGCCATCCGCCCCCTGGCGGGCGATACGGGCATGTGGACCTTGCTCTTCGCCGCCGGAATGGCCGGTGAACAACCTTCAGCCATCAAGGCCCAAGGCCCGTTTCATGGCCCTTTTGTGGCTGAGTCCATCCTCGATACCATCGTTGAAAGCCTGACCCTGCACGGCTATGAACTGGCCGATGACCCGCAGATCTGGTGCCTGCATCTGCAAGCCCAGTTGCGGGAAATCAACGGTGGCCGTTGTCGTAACGTGGGTGGCTTCGAGTTCCGGCCCGAGCACTGACAGCGCTATTGGGCCTGGCTGGACATGTCCGCCTTGTCGAGCTTGACCTCGAAACCGTATTGCACGGTGGCGAGGTCAGTTCGTTGATAGGTTTCCAGGCGCGTCGGCTGCCCGTAGAAGTAATGCACGGCGAATAACGCGGGGCCTTCTGTGCTCGCGTCATGGCTGACCGCAAGAATCTCCTTCAGGTAATTGCCACTGTCATCCTTGGCAAAAAAACGCCAGTCCTGTTCGGCAAACACTTTCGAATCCACCACCAGTGCATTGCCCTTGAGTTCAAGCCCCTTGGGCAATTGGTGGACATCGAAGGTTTGCTTGTCGACGGTGGCCAGAAACAGCGGGATGGAACCAACCACAAAGGCAGGCGTTTGTGGAAACAGGTTCAGGTCGTAGGTGATGGTGCCGCGCAAGGGGTCGACATCATATGCCTCTGGAGGCAATTCGATCGGCTCATCGCGCTTGCCGTTACTGTCTTCGGTGAAGAAGCTGACAGGGCTATCGCCCGGGTTGAAAGAGGTACCGAGCAGTTCATCGTTGAAGCTGCGCAGGTGAGTGAACTCGACGCGCGCAGCGCTGGGGTCCTCGACCGATTGATTGATCCTGACACCTTTTTTCAACTGCTCCTCGGTCAAGGTCGCGCCCTTGAGCCAGGCTGGCGCGCTGTCGTCATACACCACCACCGGCAAGTCCAGCGGCTGGATGGTCTTCGCCGTGGTATGGCGGTCGAAGCGGCGTACCGGCAGGTCCAGGTCCTTGCGGGTCAGGGTAACGCTGGAGAAATCCAGCAGGCTGACTTCAAGGGTTTCGATGGTCCCGTTGAAGTACACCTTGGAGTAGTGGCTTTTCTGTTGTTTCTCGAAAGTTCGCTGCTCTTCGTTGAGCTGTTTTTCCAGCGACTCGCTCCAGAGCTTCTGTTGCTGCATCTTCGTCAGCTGCTTCTGGTAGAAGGCAATTTGCGCGGCGGTTTCATTGATCGAGCCTGAGCGCGACAGAAACTGCCCGGTGGCATCCCTGGCCTGGACGATCAGCGGATTCAACGGTGTTTCAGCGATCTCGGGGGCCAGCGGTGCACTGTTGCTGAACTCGATTTCGGCGTAGTTGTCCGCAAGCTTCAGCAAGGTGATGCTCAAATTGTCATTGGTGCGGGTCTGGCCGATGTCCTTTTTCGTCAGGTCGAAGCTGTAGAGCCGGCGCGGTGCAATGACATCCACCGTGCCTTGCAGGCTTACCGGTTGTGGCTGGTTCTTGATGTCGACGTCCAGGCCTTCAATGAACGGGTAGGTCACGGTCAGGTCGTCTGGGTTGGTCACGTTGGAGCTCGATGGGCTCAGTTGAATGCCAGGGTCGGTTTCCGACCATTCCGGCTGGAAGGCGATGACTTGTTTGTTGCTCAGGGTGACCGACTGCCATTGCAGGCCATGGGGAAACAGAAACGCCGCCGGAATGCTGAAGTTGAAGGGAAACACCGGTTGCAGGTCCGTCAGATAGTCAGAGCTGGAGTCTTTGTGCAGGACGAACAGGCCGTTGATGTAGGTGTCGACCAAGGCCTGAGGCGTTGGGTAGTGCTTGAGCACGGCGAGGGCGTCTTCGCCGTACTCGGTTTCCACGGGTTTGCTGTCGAGTTTGAGTTGCGCGCGCTCGAGCAACAACAGCGAGCCGCCCAGTTCGGCCACCGCATCCTTGAGTTTCGGGTCCTCGATGGCATCCAGGGACTTCTCGAACTGCGCAGTCTTTTCCTCGAGGCTGACCTGACGCTTCTCGTCGCTGGGCGAGCAGGCGCTGATCAGCAGGGCCAGGCAAATTCCGGCACTCGTTAACGGCAATCGCCCATCCATTTCCAGTCTTCCTGTCTGATGTCATTTTGCTGTCAATGGCTTGGACACTAGCAGAAAAAATTTGACACACATGCGCAGGTGGCGGATTTGTCGATGGTTTTGGCTGTAACGGGCGGCTGTTATACTCGCGGCCATTTCCAGTCCACATGTGAGATTCAATGGAACGCTTTATCGAAAATGCAATGTACGCCTCGCGCTGGCTGCTGGCGCCGATCTACTTCGGTCTGTCCCTTGGGCTGCTGGCACTGGCGCTGAAATTCTTCCAGGAAGTCTTTCACGTCATCCCCAACGTCTTTTCGATGGCCGAATCGGACCTGATCCTGGTGCTGCTGTCGCTCATCGACATGGCGCTGGTAGGCGGTTTGCTGGTGATGGTGATGATTTCCGGTTATGAGAACTTCGTTTCTCAACTGGACATCGACGACAGCAAGGAGAAGCTCAACTGGTTGGGCACCATGGACTCGTCGTCGCTGAAAATGAAGGTGGCCGCGTCGATCGTGGCGATCTCGTCCATCCACCTGCTGCGCGTCTTCATGGATGCCAAGAACGTCGATCCCGAGCATTTGCAGTGGTATGTCATCATCCACATGACCTTTGTGGTGTCGGCATTTGCCATGGGTTACCTGGATAAATTGACCAAGCACTAAACAACGGCTGCCCTGTTCTTGCGCGCCGCCCGTCTGTTGCAAAACAGACGGGCGGCGTCGTTTATGGCTTGTGCTTTGAGGCGCCGAGGCCTATCCCTGTAAAGGTGTTGGCTGGTCACTGCGTGAGGTGCGTTCATGAACCTGCAAGAGTTGAATGCCTATGCCGTCGCCGGGAAGGTCGATGAGCTGAACCTGATCTCGATGGAGGGAGGTATCTACCTGCTGGAGGCGCGGATGCATGGCGCGGCGTATCCATTGAACGATACGCCAGGTCACACGATGCAGTTGCGCTCGGTGGAGCATGCCCGTGATGTGCTGCGTTCCTTTCCCAAGTTGAACTTCAATCTCGTACATACCGTGGTTCATGACGAAATGTGCGGGTTGGTTGCCGATGATCTCGAGGAAAACCTGAAGGTGCCGATCGCCTGACGCCTCTGATCAACGCCACTACAACTGTGCTAGTCTGCTGGCCCTTTTGGTTCCGGGCGCTCCGGGACGCGCTGTGCACGCACGGCCAGTTCCGAGGCGTCCGCACAGCGGAGTAGTGTCATGTCCGAAGTAAATCTGTCCACCGACGAAACTCGCGTCAGCTACGGCATTGGCCGTCAGCTGGGCGACCAGCTGCGCGACAACCCGCCACCGGGCGTTAGCCTGGACGCGATCCTGGCAGGCCTGACCGACGCCTTTGCCGGTCAGCCAAGCCGTGTTGGCCAGGAAGAAATGTCCGCGAGCTTCAAGGTGATTCGCGAAATCATGCAGGCCGAAGCTGCAGCCAAGGCTGAAGCGGCCGCTGGCGCTGGTCTGGAGTTCCTGGCTGAGAACGCCAAGCGTGATGGCATCACCACCCTGGCTTCCGGCCTGCAATTCGAAGTACTGACCGCCGGTGAAGGCGCCAAGCCATCCCGTGAAGACACCGTGCGTACTCACTACCACGGCACCCTGATCGACGGCACTGTGTTCGACAGCTCCTACGAGCGCGGCGAGCCTGCAGAGTTCCCGGTCGGCGGCGTGATCGCTGGCTGGACCGAAGCGCTGCAACTGATGAATGCCGGCAGCAAATGGCGTTTGTACGTGCCGAGCGAACTGGCTTACGGCGCTCAAGGCGTTGGCAGCATTCCGCCGCACAGCGTACTGGTGTTCGACGTCGAGCTGCTTAACGTTCTGTAATACCTTGCCTGAATTCACTTCGGGCTAATGTGGGAGCGAGCCTGCTCGCGAATCGGTCTGACATTCAACACTGATGTTGTCTGGCACACCGCCTTCGTCGGAACGCCGCCCGGAGCAGGCTCGCTCCCACAGTTTTTTGGGCTACTTTCATATTTCAATCTTGTGATGCAGCTCACTGGTCGGGCGCAATGCCCGGGCATAGCAGAACAGAAACAGATTTCTCACCACTTCCTTGAGCACCACCGGCTCGCTGGAACTCAAGCCATTGACGTCCAGGTCCCCTTGATCCTGCAGTTCGTTCAAGGCTTCCTCTTCCAGTACTGCACAGACTTCCCCGGTTTCCCGATGCAGAATCCTGAGGTAGGGGTGTGGGCGGTCCAGCCAGGCATCGATCAAATAAGTCATGGGTTCTCATCTCCATTGATTGGATTCAATGAGAATAATTCTTATTCAGTAAATAGCAAGGGCCTATTGGCGGATTCGGGGTTTTTCTGGGTAAAGCTTGTGTAAGGTCAAAACGGCTGGCGTTTGGCTATTGCGACGAGGATTCATTGGGCGAGGCGGGGATGGGCGAAGCACCACCCCACGTCTGGGCGCGGGATGGCTTACAGCTGAATTAGACTTTTCTGACGAATTCGGACTTGAGCTTCATCGGGCCGATGCCGTCGATCTTGCAGTCGATGTCGTGATCGCCATCGCACAAGCGGATGTTCTTGACCTTGGTGCCAACCTTGACCACCAGCGACGTGCCCTTGACCTTGAGGTCCTTGATCACGGTGATGGTGTCGCCGTCCTGCAGGACATTGCCGACCGAATCCTTCTTCACCGCGTCATCGGAGACCACTTCGGCTTCACCGCTGGCGGACCATTCGTGGGCGCACTCGGGGCAGATCAGCTGGGCGCCGTCTTCGTAGGTGTATTCGGAATTGCATTTCGGGCAGGGTGGCAACGTGCTCACTAAGGCTCCTTGGATTCAGGATCGCTAAAAAGCGCACATTGTATAGGGTTTTGTAGGAGCCGGCTTGCTGGCGATGCATGCAACTCGGTGTGTCAGGAACACCTTGGTGATGCAATCGCCAGCAAGCCGGCTCCTACAGGGGTCAGTGCGTGCGGGCGACCGCGAACTCACTCAATTCGACCAATGCATCGCGATACTCGCTGGCAGGTAGCGCGTCGAGGCATTTGATGGCGCGGGCTACGTAGTCGCGGGCCAACTGCGCGGTGTATTCGAGCGAACCCGAAGACTCCACGGCTTCGCGGATGTTTTCCAGGTCTTCGATGCCGCCTTTCTGGATCGCCTTGCGCACCAGTGCAGCCTGCTCCGGCGTGCCTTCGCGCATGGTGTAGATCAGCGGCAGGGTCGGTTTGCCTTCGGCCAGGTCGTCGCCGACGTTCTTGCCCAGGGTCTCGGCATCGCCTTTGTAGTCCAGCAGGTCGTCGACCAGTTGGAAGGCCACGCCCAGATGGTCGCCGAACGTGCGCAGCGCTTCGCACTGCTCAGGCGTCGCACCGGCCAGGGCTGCCGCACTGTGGGTCGAGGCTTCGAAGAGCATCGCGGTCTTGCCGCGGATGACTTCCATGTAGGTTTCTTCGGTGGTGCTGGCGTCGCGGACCTTCGACAGCTGCAACACTTCGCCTTCGGCGATGATGCGCGTGGCTTGCGAAAGGATCTTCATCACCGGCATGGAGCCCAGCTCGACCATCATTTCGAAGGAGCGTGAATACAGGAAGTCGCCCACCAGCACGCTTGGGGCGTTGCCCCACATGGCATTGGCAGTCGAGCGGCCACGGCGCATGCCGGACATGTCGACCACGTCGTCATGCAGCAGGGTCGCGGTGTGCAGGAATTCGATGGTGGCGGCCAGCAGGCGCAGGTCGTCGCCTTCACGGCCGAGGGCCTTGCCACACAGCAGCACTAATAATGGACGCAGGCGTTTGCCGCCGGCCGAGGTAATGTAATCGCCGATTTTCGATACCAGCGGCACTCGGGAAGTCAGCTGCTTCTTGATGATGCCGTCGACGGCGCTAAAATCGTCCGCCACCGCGCGGTAGAAAGCTTGGGGTTGCATCAGCGACAGTTGCTCCAGAAGGGTTGCGCGGCATGCTAGGACCCACGCCTGCAGGTGTCAAGGCGCGATGGACGGCCTATTGCAAGGCGCTCGTGCCTTGCGTACAATCGCGCACCCTGAACTTCCTGGGCAGCACCTGCCTTACGCAATTGCAAGCGGGCCTCCAGCCCCATGCAGCCATGCCAGCCAATACCTCTTCTTATAAAGAGCTGGGTGAGCAGGATTATCGGAGAAATACCATGTCGTACGCAGTAATTGTTACTGGTGGCAAGCAATACAAGGTCGCCCCAGGTGAATACCTGAAGATCGAAAAACTGGAAATCGCTACCGGCGAATCCGTTACCTTTGATCGCGTTCTGTTGGTCGCCAATGGCGATGACGTGAACATCGGCGCTCCAGTTGTTGCCGGCGCTACCGTTGTGGCTGAAGTGATCTCCCAAGGTCGTCACGATAAAGTCCGCATCATCAAGTTCCGTCGTCGTAAGCACCACATGAAGCGCATGGGCCACCGCCAGTGGTACACCGAGATCAAAATCACCGGTATTCAGGCTTAATTTCAGCCTAATTCCTCACTAGGAGAATTGACTCATGGCACACAAAAAAGCTGGTGGTAGTACCCGTAACGGTCGCGACTCAGAAGCCAAACGCCTTGGCGTGAAGATGTATGGCGGCCAGAAAATCATTCCGGGCAACATCATCGTGCGTCAGCGCGGCACCCAATTCCACGCCGGTTACGGTGTTGGCATGGGTAAAGATCACACCCTCTTCGCAAAAATCGAAGGCGTGATCAAGTTTGAAGTAAAGGGCGCGTTCAACCGCCGTTACGTGAGCGTTGTCGCCGCTTAATTGCGCGATCGCTGGAAAAGCCCTGTCTCGCGACGGGGCTTTTTCGTTTGTGGGGTGAGTCTCTTGCAAAACTGTTTGTATGGGCTGTCGGCGTACGATGTAGGTCGTGGATTGGGGTCGCTGCGCTCATTTTTGCAAGAGTCTTATGTCTTGATTGTTTTTCGGCTCGTCCGTATGGCGAGAGGCGTTGGTTATGAAGTTTGTTGATGAAGTATCGATTCGCGTAAAAGCTGGCGACGGTGGCAACGGTGCCATGAGTTTCCGCCGGGAAAAATTCATTGAAAACGGTGGCCCTAACGGCGGTGATGGCGGTGACGGCGGTTCCATCTACATGATGGCTGACGAAAACCTCAACACCCTGGTCGACTACCGTTACACCCGGCACTTCGATGCCGAGCGTGGCTCCAACGGCGGCAGCACCGACTGTACCGGCAAGAAAGGTGAAGATCTGGTGCTGCGCGTTCCGGTCGGCACGACCGTGATCGACTCCGCTACCCAGGAAGTCATCGGCGACCTGACCAAGGCTGGTCAGAAGTTGATGGTTGTGCAGGGCGGCTGGCACGGTCTGGGCAACACCCGTTTCAAATCCAGTACCAACCGTGCGCCGCGTCAAACCACTCCGGGTAAGCCGGGTGAGCAGCGTGATCTCAAGCTGGAAATGAAAGTGCTGGCTGACGTGGGTCTGCTGGGCTTGCCGAACGCCGGTAAAAGTACCTTCATTCGTTCGGTCTCGGCTGCCAAGCCGAAAGTCGCTGATTACCCGTTCACCACCCTGGTGCCGAACCTGGGTGTGGTCAGTGTCGATCGCTGGAAAAGCTTCGTGGTCGCGGACATTCCGGGGTTGATCGAAGGTGCTTCCGATGGCGCCGGCCTGGGGATCCGTTTCCTCAAGCACTTGTCGCGTACCCGTCTGCTGCTGCACCTCGTCGACATGGCGCCGCTGGATGACACCAGTGCTCCAGACGCTGCCGAAGTCATCGTCAACGAGCTGACCAAGTTCAGCCCGTCCCTGGCTGAGCGTGATCGTTGGTTGATCCTCAACAAGTGCGACCAGATCCTTGAAGAAGAGCACGATGAGCGGGTCAAGGAAATCGTCGATCGCCTGGAATGGACGGGTCCGGTCTATGTGATCTCAGCCATCGCCAAGCAGAACACCGAGCGGCTGTGCCACGACATCATGCGTTACCTGGAAGATCGTGCCGATCGCCTGGCTAACGACCCGGCCTACAAGGAAGAGCTGGCTGATCTCGATCAGCGCATCGAAGACGAAGCCCGTGCCCAGCTGCAGGCGCTGGATGATCAGCGTGCCCTGCGTCGTAGCGGCGTGAAGTCGGTCCACGACATCGGCGACGATGATTGGGATGAAGAAGATGTGGATGACGAAGACGGTCCGGAAATCATTTACGTGCGTGACTGATTCGTTGCGATAAACTTAAGCGCCGCTCAATCGAGCGGCGTTTTAGTATCTGGAAATCGATTGTTGGTCACGAATAACCACGAATAACGTCACGGGCAGTGCCAGGTCGCGCTGCCCTCAAGCTAAGGTTGAAGATGATGCGGAGCAAGGTGACAGGTGCGCAGCGTTGGGTCGTGAAGATCGGCAGCGCTTTGCTGACGGCGGATGGCAAGGGCCTGGATCGCGCGGCAATGGGTGTCTGGGTTGAACAGATGGTGGCCTTGCATGAGGCGGGTGTCGAGCTGGTGCTGGTGTCCTCAGGGGCGGTGGCGGCCGGCATGAGCCGTCTGGGCTGGACCGCGCGACCCAGTGCGATGCACGAGCTCCAGGCCGCTGCTGCAATCGGCCAGATGGGCTTGGTGCAGGCCTGGGAGTCGAGCTTTGCCGAGCATGGCCGGCACACTGCGCAGATTCTCCTGACTCACGATGACCTGTCCGACCGCAAGCGCTACCTGAACGCCCGCAGCACCTTGCGCGCGCTGGTCGAGCTGAAGGTTATCCCGGTGATCAACGAGAACGACACCGTGGTCACCGACGAAATTCGTTTCGGCGACAACGATACCCTGGCGGCGCTGGTGGCCAACCTGGTCGAGGCCGACCTGCTGGTGATCCTGACGGATCGTGATGGCATGTTCGACGCCGATCCGCGCAACAACCCTGATGCCCAGCTGATCTACGAAGCGCGCGCCGATGATCCGGCGCTCGATGCGGTGGCGGGCGGTACTGGCGGTGCGCTGGGGCGTGGTGGCATGCAGACCAAGTTGCGCGCGGCACGCCTGGCGGCGCGGTCGGGTGCGCATACGATCATCGTCGGTGGTCGTCTGGAGCGTGTGCTGGATCGCCTCAAGGCGGGTGAGCGCATCGGCACCTTGCTTTCACCTGAGCGCGGCATGCTGGCGGCGCGCAAGCAGTGGCTGGCCGGGCATCTGCAAACCCGTGGCACCCTGGTGCTGGATGCGGGTGCGGTGACGGCGTTGTCCCAGGGCAACAAGAGCTTGCTGCCGGTTGGGGTCAAATTGGTCCAGGGTAGCTTCCGTCGCGGCGAAATGGTGGTGTGCGTGGCGCCTGACGGTCGTGAAATTGCCCGTGGGTTGGCCAACTACAGTGCGCTGGAAGCACAAAAAATCATCGGTCAGTCGTCTGAAGCGATTGTCGGTCTCTTGGGTTACATGGCGGAACCGGAACTGGTTCATCGCGATAACCTGATTCTGGTCTGAAGGAATACCTGATGCGCGTGGCAAAAGGATTGTTGGGGTTGTTGTTGGCGATGCCGCTGCTGGCGTCGGCCGAGGAAATCGGCCAGGTGTCGACGGTGTTCAAGTTTGTCGGCCCGAATGATCGCATCGTGGTCGAGGCCTTTGATGATCCCAAGGTCGAGGGTGTGACGTGCTACCTGTCGCGCGCCAAGACCGGTGGCGTGAAGGGTGGGCTTGGATTGGCCGAGGATCGCGCCGAGGCGTCCATCGCCTGTCGCCAGGTCGGGCCCATCAGCTTCAAGGGTGAGCTCAAGGACGGTGATGAGGTGTTCAAGGAGCGTACCTCCCTGGTGTTCAAGACCATGCAGGTGGTGCGGTTTCTCGACAAGAAGCGCAATACGCTGGTGTATCTGGTGTACAGCGATCGTGTGATTGAAGGCAGTCCGCAGAATGCGGTGACGGCGATCCCGATTTTGCCGTGGGCGAACGCTCAATAATCTGACGCAATCAGAACTGTGGGAGCGAGCTTGCTCGCGATAGCGGATTTTCAGCTAGCACAAATGCTGAATGTTAATCCGTCATCGCGAGCAAGCTCGCTCCCACAGTTTTTTTGTGTGCGTAGCAAATCGCAGGCAATAAAAAACCGACCCTGAGGTCGGTTTTTTAATGAGCGTGTCGCTTAGGCAGCAGCGGCAACGTTCAGGGCCTTTACGTGGCCATTCAAGCGGCTCTTATGACGAGCAGCCTTGTTCTTGTGGATGATGCCTTTATCGGCCATACGGTCGATAACTGGCACAGCCAGAACGTAAGCAGCTTGAGCTTTTTCAGCGTCTTTTGCGTCGATGGCCTTAACTACATTCTTGATGTAGGTACGAACCATGGAACGCAGGCTGGCGTTGTGGCTGCGACGCTTCTCAGCCTGTTTTGCACGTTTTTTGGCGGAAGGTGAGTTGGCCACCGTCGAGCTCCTCGAAAGACTTTTTAGGAAATAGCAAACAAAATAGGCCGCGAATCATGCCGATGAGTTGAGGTCTTGTCAAGGGCGGTTGAGACGTTCCGCTAAGTGGTAGGTGCTACACCTCTGGATATTTCTTTCCAGCGTGCGACCTGTAAACTCGCGAGCTTTGGCTCTGTGCTGTTGCGGCGCGGAGTATCGCATAAGTAGGCGCGTAGTTCGCCTGCTGTTTATCGACAGGCACAAACTCTTTCAATGAATCTGCTCAAATCGTTGGCCGCCGTCAGCTCTATCACGATGCTTTCCCGGGTTTTGGGGTTTGTTCGTGACACTCTTATTGCACGTGCATTCGGCGCGGGAATGGCGACCGACGCCTTCTTCATCGCCTTTAAACTGCCCAATCTGTTGCGGCGGATTTTTGCCGAAGGGGCGTTTTCCCAGGCATTCGTACCGATTCTTGCCGAATATAAAAGTCAGCAAGGCGATGAGGCGACGCGAACTTTCATTGCCTATGTTTCTGGCCTGCTGACGCTGGTGCTGGCACTCGTCACGGCGTTGGGCATGATTGCCGCCCCGTGGGTCATCTGGGTGACCGCCCCGGGTTTCATCGATACACCGGAGAAGTTCGAGCTGACCACGAGTTTGCTGCGGGTGACCTTTCCTTACATCTTGCTGATCTCCCTGTCCTCATTGGCCGGCGCAATCCTCAACACCTGGAACCGTTTTTCGGTGCCGGCCTTTGTGCCGACCCTGCTTAACGTCAGCATGATTATCTTTGCGCTGTTCCTGACGCCGTATTTCGATCCCCCGGTGATGGCGCTGGGCTGGGCGGTGCTGGTGGGCGGTCTGGCGCAGTTGCTGTACCAACTGCCACACCTGAAAAAGATCGGCATGCTGGTCCTGCCGCGCCTGAATCTGCGCGACAGCGGCGTCTGGCGGGTAATGAAGCAGATGTTGCCGGCGATTCTCGGGGTGTCGGTGAGTCAGATCTCGCTGATCATCAACACCATCTTTGCTTCCTTTCTGGTTGCCGGCTCGGTGTCATGGATGTACTACGCCGATCGCCTGATGGAGTTGCCGTCCGGTGTGCTGGGCGTGGCGTTGGGCACGATTTTGCTGCCGACCCTGGCCAAGACCTACGCCAGCCAGGATCGCCAGGAATATTCGCGAATCCTCGATTGGGGCCTGCGCCTGTGTTTCGTGCTGGTATTGCCTTGCGCCCTGGCGTTGGGGATTCTGGCCGAGCCGCTGACGGTTTCACTGTTCCAGTACGGTCAGTTCGATGCCCATGACGCGGCCATGACCCAGCGCGCACTGATTGCCTATTCGGTCGGATTGCTCGGGATTATCGTGATCAAAGTGCTGGCGCCGGGCTTTTATGCGCAACAAAACATCCGCACGCCGGTAAAAATCGCGATTTTCACCCTCGTGGTCACCCAGCTGTTCAACCTGTTGTTGATTGGCCCGCTGGCCCATGCTGGCCTTGCGCTTGCCATCAGTGCCGGTGCCTGCCTGAATGCCGGGCTGCTCTACTATCAACTGCGCAAACAGCAGATGTACCAGCCGCAACCTGGTTGGGCGAAGTTCGGCTTCAAGCTGGTGATCGCGGTGACGGTGATGTCCGCTGTATTGCTGGCCGGGATGCATTTCATGCCCGCCTGGGGCGAGGGGCAGATGCTTGAGCGTTTCCTGCGCCTGGGCGCTTTGGTGATCGCTGGTGTGGTGGCGTATTTCGGCATGTTAGTGTTGATGGGCTTCAGGTTGCGCGACTTCAATCGCAAGACGCTTGGCTGAGGCAAAGACCTCAATAAACACGGGCGAGCCGGCGTTTTTGTCGGCTCGATTACTTTGGGATACGGTGTTGCCTGTCGTCGGCCGCCGGGTGTGGTTATAATCGACCACTTTATGAGCAAGAAGCGCGTTATGCAGCTGGTTCGAGGCCTCCACAATCTGCGCCCCCAGCATCGGGGCTGTGTCGCCACTATTGGCAACTTTGACGGTGTACACCGTGGCCACCAGGCTATCCTGGCGCGGCTGCGCGAGCGTGCGCTGGAGTTAGGCGTGCCCAGCTGCGTGGTGATTTTCGAGCCGCAGCCACGGGAGTTCTTCGCCCCGGACACGGCACCGGCCCGCCTGGCCCGGCTGCGTGACAAACTGCAGCTGTTGGCCGCCGAAGGGGTCGACCGAGTCTTGTGCCTGGCCTTCAACCAGCGCCTGAGCAAGCTCAGCGCCAGTGAATTCGTCGATACCATCCTGGTGGACGGTCTCGGTGTGCAGCACCTTGAAGTCGGCGACGACTTCCGTTTCGGCTGTGACCGGGTAGGGGATTTCGATTTCCTGCAACAGGCCGGCGTCATGCAGGGCTTCACTGTCGAAGCGGCGCAGACCGTCGAGCTCGATGGCATTCGCGTCAGCAGCACCCAGGTACGTAATGCGCTGGCCGCCGCTGACTTTGCCCTCGCAGAGCGTCTGCTGGGTCGCCCGTACCGGATCGCCGGTCGCGTGTTGCACGGTCAGAAGCTGGCGCGGCAGTTGGGTACGCCCACCGCCAACATTCAACTCAAGCGTCGGCGCGTGCCGCTGACCGGGGTGTACCTGGTCAGCGTCGACCTGGACGGCAAGACCTGGCCAGGCGTCGCCAATATCGGCGTTCGACCCACGGTCCAGGGAGATGGCAAAGCCCACCTCGAAGTACATCTTTTAGATTTTGCCGGCGATTTGTATGACCGGCGTATGACGGTGGTTTTCCACCAAAAGCTGCGTGAAGAGCAGCGTTTCGCCTCTCTGGAGGCGCTTAAGACGGCGATCAATGCGGATGTCGCCGCCGCCCGTGCCCTGTCGCACCTAGCGCCAATCGCTAATGAAGAGCCTTAAATGACCGACTATAAAGCCACGCTAAACCTTCCGGACACCGCCTTCCCAATGAAGGCCGGCCTGCCTCAGCGCGAACCGCAGATTCTGCAGCGCTGGGACAGCATTGGCCTGTACGGAAAGTTGCGCGAGATTGGCAAGGATCGTCCGAAGTTCGTCCTGCACGACGGTCCTCCGTACGCCAACGGCACGATTCACATCGGTCACGCACTGAACAAGATTCTCAAGGACATGATCATCCGTTCGAAGACCCTTTCGGGCTTCGATGCGCCCTATGTTCCAGGCTGGGACTGCCACGGCCTGCCGATCGAGCACAAAGTCGAAGTGACCCACGGCAAGAACCTGGGCGCGGACAAGACCCGCGAACTGTGCCGTGCCTACGCCACTGAGCAGATCGAAGGGCAAAAATCCGAATTCATCCGTCTGGGCGTGTTGGGCGACTTCGCCAACCCGTACAAGACCATGGACTTCAAGAACGAGGCCGGTGAAATCCGTGCCTTGGCTGAAATCGTCAAGGGCGGTTTCGTGTTCAAGGGCCTCAAGCCCGTGAACTGGTGCTTCGATTGCGGTTCGGCCCTGGCCGAAGCGGAAGTCGAGTACGAGAACAAGAAGTCCTCGACCATCGACGTGGCGTTCCCGATTGCCGATGAAGCCAAGCTGGCTGCCGCTTTCGGTCTGCCATCGCTGGGCAAACCTGCTTCGATCGTGATCTGGACCACCACCCCGTGGACCATCCCGGCCAACCAGGCGCTGAACGTCCACCCGGAATTCAACTACGCGCTGGTTGATGTCGGCGACAAGCTGCTGGTACTGGCTGAGGAGCTGGTCGAGGCGTGCCTGGCTCGTTACAACCTGGAAGGTTCGGTCGTTGCGACCACCACCGGTAAAGAACTGGAGCTGATCAACTTCCGTCACCCGTTCTATGACCGCCTGTCGCCGGTGTACCTGGCTGACTACGTGGAACTGGGCGCTGGCACCGGCGTGGTTCACTCCGCCCCGGCCTACGGTGTGGACGACTTCGTGACCTGCAAGAAATACGGCATGGTCAACGACGACATCCTCAATCCAGTGCAGAGCAACGGCGTTTACGTGCCAGCGCTGGAGTTCTTCGGCGGCCAGTTCATCTGGAAGGCCAACCCGGCCATCGTCGACAAACTGACCGAAGTCGGTGCGCTGCTGCACACCACCGTCATCGAACACAGCTACATGCACTGCTGGCGCCACAAGACCCCGCTGATCTACCGCGCCACCGCGCAGTGGTTCATCGGCATGGACAAAGAGCCAGTCAGCGGCGACACCCTGCGTGTGCGCTCGCTCAAAGCCATCGAAGAGACCAAGTTCGTTCCGGCCTGGGGCCAGGCGCGTTTGCATTCGATGATCGCCAACCGTCCGGACTGGTGCATCTCGCGTCAGCGTAACTGGGGCGTGCCGATCCCGTTTTTCCTGAACAAGGAAAGCGGCGAGCTGCACCCACGTACCGTTGAACTGATGGAAGAAGTTGCCAAGCGCGTCGAAGTCGAAGGCATCGAGGCCTGGTTCAAGATGGACGCTGCCGAGTTGCTGGGCGATGAAGCGCCGCTGTACGACAAGATCAGCGACACTCTCGATGTCTGGTTCGATTCGGGTACCACTCACTGGCACGTGCTGCGCGGTTCGCACCCGATGGGCCACGAAACTGGCCCGCGTGCCGACCTGTACCTGGAAGGTTCGGACCAACACCGTGGCTGGTTCCACTCGTCGCTGCTGACCGGTTGCGCCATCGACAACCACGCGCCGTACCGCGAGTTGCTGACCCACGGCTTCACCGTCGACGAGTCCGGCCGCAAGATGTCCAAATCCCTGGGCAACGTGATCGCACCGCAGAAAGTCAACGACACCCTGGGCGCCGACATCATGCGTCTGTGGGTCGCTTCGACCGACTATTCCGGCGAAATCGCCGTGTCCGAGCAGATCCTGCAACGCAGTGCGGACGCTTACCGGCGGATCCGTAACACCGCGCGCTTCCTGCTTTCCAACCTGACCGGTTTCAACCCGGCCACCGACATCCTGCCGGCCGAAGAAATGCTCGCGCTGGACCGTTGGGCGGTGGATCGCACCTTGCTGCTGCAACGCGAGCTGCAAGAGAACTACGGCGAGTACCGTTTCTGGAACGTCTACTCGAAGATCCACAACTTCTGCGTGCAGGAGCTGGGTGGTTTCTACCTGGACATCATCAAGGACCGCCAGTACACCACGGGCGCCGACAGCAAGGCCCGTCGTTCGTGCCAGACCGCGCTGTTCCACATCTCCGAAGCGCTGGTGCGCTGGATCGCTCCGATCCTGGCGTTCACCGCCGACGAGCTGTGGCAATACCTGCCGGGCGAGCGCAACGAATCTGTGATGCTCAACACCTGGTACGAAGGCCTGAGCGAACTGCCGGAAGGCTTCGAGCTGGGTCGCGCCTACTGGGACCGCATCATGGAAGTGAAGGTCGCGGTTAACAAAGAGATGGAAATCCAGCGCGCGGCCAAGGCCGTCGGTGGCAACCTGCAAGCCGAAGTGACGCTGTTCGCCGAAGACGCGCTGACCGCTGATTTGGCCAAGCTGAGCAATGAACTGCGCTTCGTGCTGATCACTTCCACCGCCAGCGTTGCGCCTTTTGTTCAGGCGCCAGAAGACGCGGTTGTCACCGAAGTCAGCGGCCTGAAGCTGAAAATCGTCAAGTCGGCCTTCGCCAAGTGCGCCCGTTGCTGGCACTGCCGTGAAGACGTCGGCGTGAACCCGGAGCATCCGGAAATCTGCGGTCGTTGCGTCGACAACATCAGCGGCGCTGGCGAGGTTCGTCATTATGCCTAACGCTGCTGGCCGTTTCGGACGGCTGAGCTGGCTCTGGTTGAGCTTGCTGGTCCTGGTCATCGACCAGGCCAGCAAGTTTTACTTCGAAGGCAAGCTCGAGATGTATCAGCAAATCGTGGTGATCCCCGATTTGTTCAGCTGGACCCTGGCCTACAACACTGGCGCGGCGTTCAGTTTCCTGGCCGACAGCTCCGGCTGGCAGCGCTGGCTGTTTGCCCTGATCGCCGTGGTGGTCAGTGCTGTGCTGGTGGTGTGGCTCAAACGCCTGGGACGTAACGAAACCTGGCTGGCCATCGCTTTGGCGCTGGTGTTGGGTGGCGCGCTGGGCAATCTGTATGACCGCATAGCCTTGGGCCATGTGATCGATTTCATCCTGGTGCATTGGCAGAACATCTGGCATTTCCCGGCATTCAACTTTGCCGACAGTGCAATTACCGTCGGTGCTGTAATGCTGGCACTGGATATGTTTAAAAGTAAAAAGACCGGAGAAACCGTTCATGACTGAACAGGTATTGGCTGAGCAACGCATCGGCCAGAACACGGAAGTCACCTTGCATTTCGCATTGCGCCTAGAGAACGGCGACACAGTGGACAGCACCTTCGACAAGGCCCCGGCGACCTTCAAGGTCGGTGATGGCAACCTGCTTCCAGGTTTCGAAGTGGCGCTGTTCGGTTTCAAGGCGGGCGACAAGCGTACCCTGAGCATCGAGCCGGAAAACGCATTCGGCCAGCCCAACCCGCAAAACGTGCAGATCATCCCGCGCTCACAGTTCCAGGACATGGACCTGTCGCCAGGTTTGCTGGTGATCTTCAACGATGCGGCCAATACTGAATTGCCGGGTGTGGTCAAAGAGTTCGACGACGCGCAAGTGACCATCGACTTCAATCATCCGCTGGCTGGCAAGACGCTGACCTTTGACGTGGAAATCATTTCCGTCAAGGCGCTGTAACTGACCCAATGCGGTCCACTGTGGGAGCGAGCCTGCTCGCGAAAGCGTCATCACATTCAGCATAAATGTTGACTGATACACCGCTTTCGCGAGCAGGCTCGCTCCCACAGTTTGGTTTTTCATTGTTTTCGCGCGCAAGACACGAGGCACAGCATGCAAATCAAACTCGCCAATCCCCGTGGCTTCTGCGCCGGTGTTGACCGGGCAATCGAAATCGTCAACCGCGCCCTGGAGGTCTTCGGGCCGCCGATCTATGTGCGCCACGAAGTGGTCCACAACAAGTTCGTCGTCGAAGACCTGCGTAACCGCGGGGCGATTTTCGTCGAGGAACTGGATCAGGTGCCGGACGACGTGATCGTGATCTTCAGTGCCCACGGCGTGTCCCAGGCCGTACGTACCGAAGCCGCCGGCCGTGGCCTGAAAGTGTTCGACGCCACGTGCCCGCTGGTCACCAAGGTGCACATCGAAGTCGCCCGTTACAGCCGTGATGGTCGTGAATGCATCCTCATCGGCCACGCCGGTCACCCGGAAGTCGAAGGCACCATGGGCCAGTATGATGCCAGCAACGGTGGTGCAATCTATCTGGTCGAAGACGAAAAGGATGTCGCCGAACTGCAGGTGCACAACCCGGAGAAACTGGCGTTCGTCACCCAGACGACCTTGTCCATGGACGATACCAGTCGCGTCATAGACGCATTGCGTACGCGTTTCCCGGCCATCGGCGGCCCGCGCAAGGACGACATCTGCTACGCCACGCAAAACCGCCAGGACGCCGTCAAGCAGCTGGCCGACGAATGCGATGTGGTGCTGGTGGTCGGCAGTCCGAACAGCTCCAACTCCAATCGCCTGCGCGAACTGGCAGAGCGCATGGCTACCCCGGCCTACCTGATCGATGGTGCCGAGGACCTGGAAAAGAGCTGGTTCGACGGTGTCGAGCGGATCGGCATCACCGCCGGCGCTTCCGCTCCGGAAGTCCTGGTGCGTGGCGTGATTCAGCAGTTGCAGGCCTGGGGCGCTACCGGTGCCGATGAGTTGGCCGGTCGTGAAGAGAACATCACGTTCTCCATGCCCAAAGAACTACGCGTTCGCTCCTTGCTCTGAGTCTTCACCACCTACACATAGCGCCTGTTCAGTCTTTTTGCTGCGCAGGCTGACGAGGCCGGTACGGGCCAGTACCACTTGGTATTGGCTCAACGGTTCACGGGTTGAGCAAATGTGTAATGTCCCCGCTTGAAAAGCTCCGCTTGGTAGCAGTGGCTCACCCAGGCCGCTGAACCTGACAAAACTCATGACCGGTCGATTGCCCACAACAGGCACCCGAGCACTGCTCTGGCGTTCGAAAAGCAGCGGATTGCTGCTGTCCTCATGTCCCTTGCCATTGATATCCAGAATCATCCGCCAGCCTTGGGCCCAGTCATTGTTGATGCCGTGAATAACGATGGTCTGATTGCGTGTAATGGCCTCGGTTCTTGCTGTGCGTATGCCGCTAAAAAGCGACCTCGCCGCTTCCTCGCGATAATTCGCTTCCGTGACGGCAGCGAATGCCGGACTGACCAGGTGCAGAACAATCCCGACAATCGCGAGTCCCATAAGCAATTCGATCAGACTGAAACCTTGCTCACGCATGAGATTTTCCTCCCTGGAATGTTCTAGCGTGTTGAAGCAGGTATAGCCGACGGCAACGGAGGGCAACGATGGATCATCGTACAAAAGGTTTCACGCTGATCGAGTTGTTGGTCGCGCTGGCGATCTTTCTGGTCCTGATCACCCTGGCGGTCCCGGCGTTTACCCGTTCGACACAAGGCACCAAGGCCGACACCGAGATGGGGGATCTGCAGCGTGGCCTGAACTACGCCAGGCTGGAAGCCATCGACCGAGGTGTGACCATCCGGGTACGACCCACGGTGGGTGGGAGCGTTTGGACCGGGGAGTTGTCGGTCTATGACGGTACGGGCACCCCGGCCAATGTATTGCGGGTTGTTCCAGCGATGAGCAGCGGCGCGACTCTGACGCTAACCTCAGGTGTGACAGCCATCGATTTCAATAATCTGGGCGGGCTGTCGTCACCCTCCACGGCAGTGGTGATCAGCTATGTGCTCGGAACGCAAAGCAGGACGCTGAATGTGTGTTTGAACGGACGAATTCTATTGGGTGGAAGTTGCGGATGAGTTCATGGAGCAAGCGTGCCCAGGAGGGCATGACGCTGATTGAAGTCCTGGTGGCGTTGCTGATTCTGGGCGTGGGCCTGTTGGGTGCGGCGGCCTTTCAATTGAATGCCTTGAAGTACACCGACAGTGCGCGCATGACCAGCCAGGCCAGTTTTATCGCCTACGACATGATGGACCGCATTCGCGCCAATGCTGCCGCCGATTACACCGTTACACCGCCAACCTCGGGCAATCTGAACGTCGTACGGGATCAGGACCTCTACGATTTCACCAATAACATTGTCAATTTCGGAGGCGCCACGGCGACCGGCAGCATCTCCCTGAGTCACCGGGTATACACCATCACCATTACCTGGGATGACTCGCGGGCCGCCAACAGCGCCAACTCACGGCGCAGTTTCGTCCTCAGCAGCCGCGCCACCGTCGACCCGGTGGCGACGCCATGAGCCGCTTCAATCGGGGGTTCGGCCTCATCGAGTTGCTGATCGCCCTGGCGTTGAGCCTGGTCGTGGTGTTGGGTGTGGTGCAGGTTTTCATCGCCGCGAAAAACACTTACATCAGCCAGAATGCCGCCGCGGCCATGCAGGAGGACGCGCGTTTCGTGCTGAGCAAAATGATTCAGGAAATCCGCATGGTCGGCATGTTCGGCTGCCTGGGGACGATCACCGATGCCAGCACTGCGAGTGACTTCAATGCCAGCCAGATAACGCCGATCAGTTGGGACAACGCCAGTCTCAGGCTGATCCTGGTGACGGCGGACGTCGGCAATAATGGCGGGACGCCGGCCTGGACGGTGGTTTCCGATTGTCGAAACAGCGCGACGGCTTATTCCGACTTGCGCGCACCTGCTTCGGGGCAACTGGCATTTCCCATCCGGCGATTGATCTACAGCTTGAAGAACGGTCAGCTGACGCTGGGTGCCGGGAGAGGGACGCCGCCCCAGCAAGTGCTGGTGGATAACGTCAGTGCCTTCAACGTGAGCTTCGGCCTCGCCAGCTCGGCTTCCGATTCGGCGGCTTCCAGTTACAGCAGCAACCCGTCGGACCCGGCGCGCATCCGCAGCGTACGCCTGAGCCTGACCCTCACTGACCCGAACAATCGGGTGGGCAACCAAACCTTCAACGTGGTTGCCGCCCTGCGCAACCGCTTGCCATGAAGGGAGGGCCGATGAGTGTATCCCCTGGTTCCCAGCGCGGCATGGCGCTGCTGGTCAGCCTGGTGTTCCTGTTGCTGTTGACGCTGATCGGCATTTCATCAATGCAAAACGCCACCCTGCAGGAAAAAATGGCCGGTAGCCTGAGCTTGCGCAATCAGTCATTCCAGGGCGCCGAAGCGGTTTTGCGCGTCGGTGAAAGCGCGGTGCAGCTCGACAGTTATTCGTTGCCAGTGTGCAGCGGCACGACCCAGTGCGCACCGCCTGCCGAATCGGCGACCCTCAAGGCGGCCGGGTTCAATTCCACCTCGGGGGTGACCTGGATCGCGTCCGGCAACGGTTTCTACGGCGTGCAGAACATTGGCACCACCTTGACGGCGGTGAACGTGCCGAGCAACACCTCGGCAACGTTGTACCGGGTGACCTCCGTGGGCATTGCGGGCAGCTCGCGCAGTGTGGTGGAGAGCATTTATGCGAAGTATTGAAAGGCGCGCGCAGCTGTGGCGGTTGTTGAGTGGTGCCATTTGCGCCTTGTACCTGGCAGCGCCGGCCTATGCCTTCACGCCATCGGACTCGCCCTTGTTGTGCACCGCGGCGCTGTCCCCGGCGCTGTCCTCTACCCTGAGCGGCATGACTTCCAAGGCCGGCTCCGGCGGCAGTGGTGTCGCCAGCGACACCCGCTATTTCCAGACCAGTTACGACCCCAAGGACTGGCGTGGCACGATCAAGTCCTACGGCTTCACCGCCAGTGGCGCGGTCAATAGCGCATCGGTGCTGTGGTCCACCGATACCGCCATCGTGCCGGGCGCTACGGCACCGACCTATCAATCATGGAACAGCCAGACCAACAGCGTCGTGACATTGGCCTTCGCCAACTTGTCCGCGGCCCAGCAAGCCGTTCTCAACCAGGGCATGCCCAGCGGTATTACGGGCAGCGATCTGGTGGAGTGGAGCAAGGGCACCAACAAGACCGGCCTGAAAGTGCGCAGTGTGTTGCTGGGCGATATCGTCAACTCACCGCTAGTCCTCGCGGCACCTGCGGATAAAACCGCATCGGACTTGTCGGGGGACACCACCTACAGCACTTACCTGGCCACCAAGGCGGCGAACATGAATGCCAGTCTGGTGGTCAACGCCAACGACGGGTTCGTCAGCGTCATCAATACCGGCAACGGTGCCCGGCGCTACGCCTACATGCCTTCCAGCGTGGTGCCGTCTTTGCGTTACATCGCCGATACCACCTACATCAATGGCGTCAGCCACAAGTTTCTGGTGGATGGGCAGGTGGGCGTGTTCGATGCTCAGTTGAACAGTGCCTGGAAAACCCTCGCACTGGGCGGAACAGGGGCGGGCGGGCGAACTTTCTATGCGCTGCAGCTGTTCGACGCGTCGGCCGGGAATGTTACGAGGGCTTTGTGGGAAATCAGCGCGCCTGCCGCTGCCAGTGCGGCGAACGCTTTCAATGATCTGGGTTATGCCTACGCCCGTCCGGAGGTGGCACGCTTGGCGGATGGACGCTGGGCGGCGTTCATATCCAACGGCTATGGCAGCAATTCAGGGGTGGCGGCGTTGTACGTGGTGGACATTCGCGACGGCAGCCTGATCAAGAAAATCGTGATCGACAGCAGCGAAACCACTAACGGGTTGTCTTCGGTGAAACTCAAGGTGAACTCGCAGAATGTGGTGCAGGCTGCTTATGGCGGCGATCTCAAGGGACGGCTCTGGAAGTTTGATCTCAGTGGCGCCACCCCGGACACCTGGGGCCTGGCATTTGCCGGCAAGCCGTTGTTTACCGCCGCCGGCGGCGCAACCCAGCCAATCACCGCGCAGCCGTTGCTGGCGGACAATGCCCTGGGTGGCAAGGTGGTGTTTTTCGGCACAGGGAAATTCAACGAGACGGCGGACAAGACCAACAAGGACCTGCAGGCGTTCTACGCGGTGTGGGACGCGGACGGTGGCTCCGGGCAGATCACCACCTCCAGTCTGCAGGCTCAGGCGGTGACCGGGGTGTTTTCGGGAAGTTCGGGGCAGTTCATCACCACCAGCCAGAACGACGTGACCTACCCGGCAGAGAAGGGGTGGTACTTGCCACTGCTGTATAACAGCGCGCTGGCCGGTGAGCGGGTGATCAACCAGGCCAGTCTGGTGCTTGGACGGATCGTCTTTACCACGGCAAACGTGGATACCACGGACCCTTGCGCCAGCTTTGGTACCGGCAAACTGGTCGAACTCGATGCGTTCAGCGGTAAGATGCTCAATTACGCAGTGCTCGACACCAACGGCGACGGTGTGGTCGACAGCACCGACACGCTGTCCAGCGGCGTTGTCTTTACCGGCGGGATTCCGACCCTGAACGCCATCGTCAATGGCGCGACCCGCAAGATCGTGAACGATTCCAGTGGCGGTATCACCACGCTGGTGGAAAAATCCGGCGGCGGCAGCCGTCGCATCATGTGGCGACAAATACAGTAAGTGAGAGTTGAGGCATGCGCAGATCCAACCGCGGTTTTACCCTGATCGAAATCATGATCGTGATTGCGATCATCGGGATCGTCATCACAATTGGCTATCCGAGCCTCACCGAGTACGTGAAAAAGGGTCGTCGCACCGAAGTCGCCGGTCTGCTCTCCGAACAGGCGCAGATCCTCGAGCGCTACTATTCGAAGACTAACGTCTACACCAATGCCACCGGCCTGAGCGCCGGCAACGACTACTACAGCATCACGCCGACCCTGACCGACCAGACGTTCCTGCTGACGGCAACACGCAAGAGCGGTAGCGCCATGGCCACTGACAAGTGTGGTGATTTCACCCTCACCAACACCGGTGTCAGAAGCATGGTCAATGCTACGGCCGGCCTGACCACCAAGGATTGCTGGGGTCGCTGAGTTTTCTTTTCCGGCGCTCTTTGCGCCTCTGTCTATTTAACGGTTGGATCAGAACATGACCAGGCAACAGCAAGTGGTGATCGTCGGTGGAGGGGTAATCGGCCTGCTGACGGCATTCAATCTCGCGTCCCAAGTGAAGAGTATTGTGCTGCTGGATCGATCGAACGTCGGCCAGGAGTCGTCCTGGGCGGGCGGCGGCATCGTTTCTCCGCTCTATCCATGGCGCTACAGCCCTGCGGTGACCGCGCTGGCGCATTGGTCCCAGGATTTTTATCCACAGCTGGGCGAGCGCTTGTTTGCTGCTACCGGAATTGATCCCGAGGTGCACACCACAGGCCTGTACTGGCTGGACCTGGACGATGAAGCCGAGGCGCTGGCCTGGGCCGCGCGCGAGGGCCGTCCGCTGCGGGCTGTGGATATCTCGGCGGCCCACGATGCGGTGCCGGTGCTCGGTGGTAGCTTTTCTCGAGCGATCTACATGGCCGACGTGGCCAACGTGCGCAATCCACGGCTGGTGAAGTCGCTCAAGGCGGCATTGCAGGCGCTGCCGAACGTGACAATTCATGAGCAGTGCGAAGTCAGCGGGTTTATTCATCAGGATGAAAAAATAGTCGGTGTGCAGACCTCCACAGGCGCGATCCATGGCGATCAAGTGGTCCTGACCGCTGGCGCCTGGAGCGGCGATTTGCTCAAGAGCCTGGGTCTTGAGTTGCCGGTCGAACCGGTGAAAGGGCAGATGATCCTCTACAAGTGCGCGGCGGACTTCCTGCCGAGCATGGTGCTGGCCAAAGGGCGTTATGCGATTCCCCGGCGCGATGGACACATCCTGATTGGCAGTACCCTGGAGCATGAAGGGTACGACAAGACGCCTACCGAATCGGCACTGGAAAGCCTCAAGGCCTCGGCCGTGGAGTTGATTCCGGCGCTGGCCGACGCCGAGGTGGTGGGGCATTGGGCCGGGTTGCGGCCAGGCTCGCCGGAGGGCATTCCCTACATTGGCCGGGTGCCGGGGTTTGACGGTCTCTGGCTCAATTGCGGGCACTACCGCAACGGGTTGGTACTGGCGCCAGCGTCCTGCCAATTGTTTTCCGATGTGATGTTGGGAAGGGCGCCGATCATTGATCCGGCACCGTATGCGCCGGCTGGGCGGATCTAACCTGGAAAGATCTGGCGTCTGTCAGATGGCCTTCGCGAGCAGGCTCGCTCCCACAGTGGAATGCGATCAACTGTGGGAGCGAGCCTGCTCGCGAAGAGGCCCTCAATCCAACCCTAATTTTTTCAGCCTGTAGCGCATCGACCTGAACGACAGATTCAACCGCTGAGCCGCCGCCGTGCGGTTCCAGCGGGTCTCTTCCAGCGCCTGGAGAAGCAGTTGGCGTTCAACGTTTTCCAGGTACGCTTCCAGGTTATCGATCTGCGTGAGGTCCGGCACGCCCGCTTCGGCGGCACAGTTACCTTCGGCCAGGCGCAGGTCGCTGGCCTCGATCTGCTGGTTTTCGCATAAGGTGTGAGCCCGTTCGAGCATGTTCTCCAGCTCCCGCACATTGCCCGGGAAACGGTAGCTTTTCAGGGCGTCGAGGGCATTGGGGTGGAGTTTTGCCGCGGGCTGCCCAGTGTCTGCAGCCAGGCGCTGGAGCACGTGGCTGGCCAGCGGCTCGATGTCGTCACGGCGTTCGCGCAAAGGTGGAACGCATAGCTCGATCACGTTCAGGCGGTAGTACAAGTCCTGGCGAAAACGTTCAGCAGCGACTTCGGCGCCAAGGTCTTTGTGAGTAGCGCACAGTATGCGCACATCGACCACCATCTCCTGTTGCCCACCGACGCTGCGTACAGCTTTCTCCTGGATGGCCCGCAGCAGTTTGACTTGCATCGGCAGAGGCAGGTCTGCCACTTCGTCAAGAAACAGGGTGCCGCCGTGGGCCGCCTGGAACAATCCGGGTTTGTCCTCGATGGCGCCGCTGAAGCTGCCTTTGCGATGGCCGAAAAACTCGCTCTCCATCAGCTCCGTCGGAATCGCGCCGCAATTGACCGGGACAAAGGGTTGGTTGGCCCGTGGTCCTCGCTCATGAATCAGGCGGGCGACCAGTTCCTTGCCACTGCCGGACTCGCCACTGATGTACACCGGTGCCTGGCTGCGGGCCAATTTGTCGATCTGCTTGCGCAGATTGCGCATGGGTAGCGAGTCGCCCAGCAAGCGGCGATCGATGGCGGTGCCAGGGGCGGGCAGCAACAAGGCACTGGTCACCAGTTCCCGCAGGCGGGTCAGGTCTACCGGCTTGGTCAGAAAATCGAACGCACCGGCCTTCAGCGCATTGATCGCCGTGTCGAGGTTGCCGTAGGCCGTAATCATGGCCACCGGGACTTGGGGGTAGCGTTGCTGGATGTGTTGCACCAGCTCGAGGCCGCTGCCGTCCGGCAAGCGCATGTCGGTCAGGCACAGGTCGAACGTCTCGCGCTGGAGCAGGGACAGGGCCTCGCCAGCGTTGCGGGCGCTGTAGGTATCGAGTTTCATCCGTCCCAGGGTGATTTCCAGGAGTTCGCGGATGTCCGGTTCGTCGTCGACGATCAGGACTTTTTGCCGTGGGCTCATGTTCAACCTTGTTTGCGTCCGTGAGCAAAGGTGATGCGAAAGCAGCCGCCGCCTTGGCGTGATTTGAAGTCCAGGCGGGCCTGGTTGCTTTCGCACAGCTCACGGGACAGGTAAAGCCCCAGGCCAGTGCCCTGGTGGCTGGTGGTGAAGAAAGGCTCGAATAATTGCGCTTGATGCTCCGGGGCTACGCCGGGGCCGTCGTCGAGGATTTCGAGGATCGGCAGCTGGCTGTCGGGATCGGTGAACAACTCAAGCCAGACCTGTGCCTGGTCGTGGTTCAGGGCGCTGTGGCGCCATGCATTGCGTACCAGATTGTCGAGAATCTGCTCCAGCTGGTTCGGGTCCATCAAAGTCTTGAAGTCACCGGGAACAATGCGTAGATGGATCTTCTGGCGCTCGGTCGCCTGCTCGCGAGTTGCCGTCACGAACTGTTCCAGCCACGGCTTCAAGTCGAGTCGTTGGGCCACGGTTTGCTGGCGGCGGGACAGTTGCAGGACGTTTTCGATAACCCGATTCATGCGTTGAGAGTGGTCTTGAATAATCTGCGTCAGACGTCGGTCCGCGGCATTCAGTTCCTCCGATTCTCGCAATAGCTGCGCGGCGTGACTGATGGCACCCAACGGATTGCGGATTTCATGGGCGATACCGGCGGTCAAGCGGCCCAGGGCGGCGAGTTTCAGTTGTTGAGCCTGTTGGGTGATCTGGGCGAGGTCTTCGAGAAAGACCAGGGTCTGGTGATGCGGGCTGGGGTCCAGGGCAATGAAGCTCGGCTGTAGCTCAAGGCCACTGCTGGCGATTTTCAGGCTGTGCGGGCGCAGCGTCGGGTTGTTGATCCACAGTTGCAGACGCTCGACCAGGGAAGGGGCATGTTCGTCGATCCGTCGGCCTTCGAGGCGCTCGCAGCCAAGCAGGGTCAAGGCGCTATGATTGGCCAGTTGCACGCGCCATTGGTCGTCAAGCACCAGGATGCCAGTGCGCATGCGTTGCAGGATCAGGGCATTGAGAGCTTCCAGGCCGACGACTTCGCTGGCCTTCTGTTCCGCCAGGGTTTCGCTGACTTCCAGTCGTCGGATCAGGCCTTGGACCAGCAGCGCGGCGGCAAAACACAGGACGCCGAGGGTGCCGACCTGCAAATAATCGTTGGGGCTGGCGCGATGGCTGACATTCAGCAGGAAACTTGAACCCAGGATTCCAAGTGCGCTGATGGCGGCAATCAGCAGGCCGATACGTCTTCGCAACAAGGTATTGCTGATAGCCACCGAGACGATCAGCAAGTTGCCAATGGCGCTGGCTACACCGCCGCCGGCGTAGAACAACGCGCAAAGCAGCAGGACGTCGACCAGCGCCAGGCTGAACAGTTGCGCCGGGCGGCGGGTGTTCTCGAAGAAGACCACCAGCAGGATATTCAGCACCAGATACAACCAGCTGCCGCTGCGCAGCAGGTCGTCATTGGCGAACGTCAGCAACCGGTTGTCCAGGTTGCTGGAAATCAGCAGCACCAGGGTGATGCCGATGCTTAAACGGTAGAGATGATAGAGACGCAGCAGTCGCTGGGCCTGTTTTTCGCCGGGACTGGACGTCTCAGCGATCACTTGGACCGGGGCCTTGCTCAAGGTGAGCCTGGCTGCAATACCACTGTTGTTGAAGACTTAGTGCGCGGTCGCGGGGCAGGTGCACGCCGCAATGGGCGCAGCGGACCATGGGAGCTGCTTCCAGCTCGGCGGAGGACTTGGGTGCAGAAGCCTGGCCCTTGTACTTGCGCCAGAGCCAAACAGCGGCGGCAATCACTGCGATCCAGAATAATAAACGAAGCATGGTGAGCTGCTTTATGACGGATGAATCGCCAGTTTAGCCAAGGACATGGCAGGCGCACAGCGTATTCGCATTGCATAAAAACGGCGCAATAAAAAAGGGAGACTCAAGAGTCTCCCTTTATGCACCGCCGGTCGTATCAGTCGAATACGCCGAAGGTCATGTAGCTGAACCACGAGCGGTCTTCATTGTTGCCTTCCGCTTCGTGTTCCTCTTCCTCGATCACATCGCCATTGCTGTCTTTAGGCTTGAGCTCGCTCGGAATCGCGTCCTTGGCATCCTGGAACTGCTTCTGCACGTCCTGGTTGGCGCGGGTTTCTCCCGGCGGCAGCGGAGCACTGGATTCGATCAGGCCCAGAGTCGCCTTGCTCAGCCACGAACGGTTGTCGGCTTCGTCCATCGACGGCACGAACTGACCGTCCACCAGGCTTGGGTGATTCGGGTAGTTGAGCTTCAGGGTTTCGAGGCTGGTGGCAGCCAGTTCGTCCAGGTGCAGGCGCTGGTAGGCCTCGGTCATCACCGCCAGGCCGTCGCCGACCGAAGGGGTTTCCTGGAAGTTTTCCACCACGTAGCGACCGCGGTTCGCGGCGGCGACATAGGCCTGGCGGGTCAGGTAGTAGTCGGCCACGTGGATTTCGTAGGCTGCCAGCAGGTTGCGCAGGTAGATCATGCGCTGCTTGGCATCCGGCGAGTACCGGCTGTTGGGGAAGCGGCTGGTCAGCTGGGCGAACTCGTTGTAGGAGTCGCGAGCGGCGCCCGGGTCACGCTTGGTCATGTCCAGCGGCAGGAAGCGCGACAGCAGGCCAACGTCCTGGTCAAACGAAGTCAGGCCCTTGAGGTAGTAGGCGTAATCGACGTTCGGATGTTGTGGGTGCAGGCGAATGAAGCGCTCGGCGGCCGCCTTGGCGGCTTCCGGTTCGGCGTTCTTGTAGTTGGCGTAGATCAGCTCCAGTTGAGCCTGATCGGCATAACGACCGAACGGATAGCGCGATTCCAGAGCCTTCAGCTTGGCAGTGGCGCTGGTGTAGCTATTATTGTCCAGATCGGCTTGAGCCTGTTGGTACAACTCGACTTCGCTCAGGTTTTCGTCTACGACTTCCTTCGAAGAGCAAGCAGCGGTCAATGCGAGGATGGCGATCAGCAGCAGGTGTTTCACTTGCATGGCGGCTTGCGTCCCTATGACGGCCGCTGTCTTGGGCGAGGCCGTCCTGTTATGATGAGCGCCCCGTTGAATAGCCTCGGGGCAAAAGACGCCGTATTTAACCACAAGCGCGCAGCCGAAACCAAAGGCTGTGCCGACGCCCAGTCCGAGCATGTCCGATAAAATTGAACTTCGCGCAGAGGTGCCGTCCGAATTGGGCGGCCAACGCCTCGATCAAGTCGCCGCACAATTATTCGCTGAGCACTCGCGCTCGCGCCTTTCCGCCTGGATCAAAGACGGCCGCCTGACTGTGGATGGGGCGGTTATCCGCCCGCGAGACATCGTTCATGGTGGTGCCATTCTTGAACTCACTGCCGAGCAGGAAGCTCAGGGCGAATGGATCGCTCAAGACATCGAGCTGGACATCGTCTATGAAGATGACGACATCCTGGTGATCAACAAGCCTGCGGGCCTGGTGGTGCATCCGGCCGCCGGCCACGCTGATGGCACCTTGCTCAACGCCTTGCTGCATCACGTGCCGGACATCATCAATGTGCCCCGCGCCGGGATCGTGCATCGCCTGGACAAGGACACCACCGGTCTGATGGTGGTGGCCAAGACCATTCAGGCGCAGACGCAGCTGGTGACACAGTTGCAGAGCCGCAGCGTCAGCCGGATCTACGAGTGCATCGTGATCGGCGTGGTGACGGCTGGTGGCAAGATCAACGCGCCAATCGGTCGTCATGGCCAGCAACGCCAGCGCATGGCCGTGATGGAAGGTGGCAAGCAGGCCGTCAGCCATTACCGCGTGCTCGAGCGTTTCCGTTCCCACACCCACGTGCGGGTGAAACTGGAAACCGGTCGTACGCACCAGATTCGCGTGCACATGGCACACATCAACTTCCCGTTGGTCGGAGACCCTGCCTATGGCGGTCGTTTCCGGATTCCGCCGGCAGCCAACCCGACCATGGTCGAGTCGCTGAAGAACTTCCCGCGTCAGGCGCTGCATGCGCGGTTCCTGGAGCTGGATCACCCGACCACCGGTATCCGCATGAGCTGGGAGTCGCCGCTACCGGAAGACTTCGTCTGGTTGCTGACCCTGCTCAAGCAAGACCGCGAGGCGTTTGTCGGATGAGTGACTGGCTGATTCCTGACTGGCCCGCGCCGGCCGGGGTCAAAGCCTGTGTGACCACCCGTGCGGGCGGCGTCAGTCTGGCGCCGTTCGACAGCCTCAATCTTGGCGATCACGTCGACGACAGCCCCGAAGCTGTCGCCGAAAACCGCCGTCGCCTTACCGAACACTTCTCCATTCAACCGGCCTGGCTGCAGCAGGTCCACGGCATTGTCGTGGCGGATGCGGACCCGAGTCGGGTGGTGACTGCCGACGCCAGTTGGACGGCAACTCCCGGTATCGCCTGTGCGGCGATGACTGCCGATTGCCTGCCAGTACTGTTTTGCGACCGTGCCGGTACTCGCGTTGCAGCGGCACATGCCGGTTGGCGCGGGTTGGCGGCGGGCGTGCTGGAAGCCACCCTCGACAGTCTGGCCGTGCCACCTGACGAGGTGTTGGTTTGGCTTGGCCCGGCCATTGGCCCGCAAGCGTTTGAAGTCGGCCCGGAAGTGCGCGAAACCTTCGTTCAGCAGTTGCCCGAAACGTCTAACGCCTTTGCACCGAGTCAAAACGCCGGCAAGTTCATGGCCGACATCTACACGCTGGCGCGCTTGCGTCTGGCAGCGCGTGGTGTCACGGCTGTCTACGGTGGCGGATTCTGCACCGTCACCGATCCACGCTTCTTTTCTTACCGCCGTGCGTCCCGCACCGGCCGATTTGCCTCCCTTATCTGGCTCGACCGCTAGACTTGCCTGACCTGCATCAACGTCTCGACGCTTGAAACTCCCAGAATCGACCACATCTATTGTGCTATCTGGCAGGTTTCTTCATTCAGGATGTTTTATAGGTCCGGCCTGCTCAAAAGGAAGGTGACCCATGCGTATAGACCGTTTAACCAGCAAATTGCAGTTAGCGTTGTCCGATGCCCAATCCCTGGCCGTCGGTCTCGATCATCCGGCCATCGAGCCGGCGCATTTGATGCAAGCTCTGCTCGAACAACAGGGCGGCTCGATCAAGCCCCTGCTGATGCAGGTGGGCTTCGACGTCAACAGCCTGCGTAAAGAGCTGACCAAAGAGCTCGACCAGCTGCCGAAAATCCAGAATCCGACCGGCGACGTGAATATGTCGCAGGATCTGGCGCGTCTGCTCAACCAGGCCGATCGCCTGGCCCAGCAGAAGGGCGACCAGTTCATTTCCAGTGAGCTGGTGCTGCTCGCCGCCATGGACGAGAACAGCAAGATCGGCAAGCTGTTGCTCGGTCAGGGCGTGAGCAAGAAAGCCCTGGAAAACGCGATCAACAACCTGCGCGGTGGTGAGGCGGTCAATGACCCCAACCACGAGGAAGCGCGCCAGGCATTGGACAAATACACCGTCGACCTGACCAAGCGTGCCGAAGACGGCAAGCTCGATCCGGTAATCGGCCGTGACGATGAGATTCGCCGGACGATTCAGGTGCTGCAACGCCGCACCAAGAACAACCCGGTGCTGATCGGTGAGCCTGGCGTGGGTAAAACCGCCATCGCCGAAGGCCTGGCCCAGCGCATCATCAATGGCGAAGTGCCCGATGGTCTCAAGGGCAAGCGCCTGCTGTCCCTGGACATGGGGGCATTGATTGCCGGTGCCAAGTATCGTGGCGAGTTCGAAGAGCGCCTGAAATCCCTGCTCAATGAACTGTCGAAGCAGGAAGGGCAGATCATTTTGTTCATCGACGAACTGCACACCATGGTCGGCGCCGGTAAAGGCGAGGGCTCGATGGATGCGGGCAATATGCTCAAGCCAGCCTTGGCGCGTGGTGAACTGCATTGCGTCGGTGCCACCACGCTCAACGAGTACCGCCAATACATAGAGAAGGACGCTGCCCTGGAGCGACGCTTCCAGAAAGTGCTGGTGGACGAGCCGAGCGAAGAAGACACCATCGCCATCCTGCGTGGCCTGAAAGAGCGCTACGAGGTCCACCACAAGGTGGCGATCACCGATGGCGCGATCATTGCGGCGGCCAAACTCAGCCATCGCTATATCACTGACCGGCAATTGCCGGACAAGGCCATCGACCTGATCGACGAGGCCGCCAGCCGCATCCGCATGGAGATCGACTCCAAGCCGGAGGTGCTGGACCGCCTGGAACGTCGTCTGATTCAGCTGAAGGTGGAATCCCAGGCGCTGAAGAAAGAAAGCGACGACGCGGCGAAGAAACGCCTGGAAAAACTCCAGGAAGAAATCGCGCGTCTCGAGCGTGAGTACTCGGATCTCGAAGAAATCTGGAACTCGGAAAAAGCCGAGGTGCAGGGTTCGGCGCAGATCCAGCAGAAGATCGAACAGTCACGTCAGGAGCTGGAAAGCGCTCGCCGCAAAGGCGACCTGAACCGCATGGCCGAGTTGCAGTACGGGGTGATCCCGGACCTGGAGCGCAGCCTGCAAATGGTCGATCAGCATGGCAAGAGCGAAAACCAGCTGCTGCGCAGCAAGGTGACCGAAGAGGAAATCGCCGAAGTCGTGTCGAAATGGACCGGCATTCCCGTGTCGAAAATGCTCGAGGGCGAGCGCGAAAAACTGATGAAGATGGAAAGCCTGTTGCACCAGCGTGTGATCGGCCAGGACGAAGCGGTGGTCGCCGTTTCCAACGCGGTACGGCGCTCCCGCGCCGGGTTGTCCGACCCGAATCGCCCGAGCGGCTCGTTCATGTTCCTCGGCCCGACCGGTGTCGGTAAAACCGAGCTGTGCAAGGCGCTGGCCGAATTCCTCTTTGATACTGAAGAGGCGATGGTGCGGATCGACATGTCCGAGTTCATGGAGAAGCATTCCGTGGCTCGCCTGATCGGCGCGCCACCAGGCTACGTCGGTTATGAAGAGGGCGGTTACCTGACCGAGGCGGTGCGCCGCAAGCCTTACTCGGTGATCCTCATGGACGAAGTCGAGAAGGCGCACCCGGATGTGTTCAACATTTTGCTCCAGGTGCTGGAAGATGGTCGCTTGACCGACAGCCATGGTCGCACGGTGGACTTCAAGAACACCGTGATCGTCATGACCTCCAACCTCGGCTCGGTGCAGATCCAGGAACTGGTAGGTGATCGCGAGGCGCAGCGCGCTGCGGTGATGGATGCGATTTCCAGCCACTTCCGGCCGGAGTTCATCAACCGGGTCGACGAAGTGGTGATCTTCGAGCCATTGGCGCGGGATCAGATCGCTGGCATTACCGAGATCCAGTTGGGTCGTCTGCGCAGTCGCCTGACCGAGCGGGAACTGAAGCTGGAACTGAGCCCTGAGGCCATGGACAAGCTGATCGCGGTCGGTTACGACCCGGTGTACGGCGCACGGCCGCTCAAGAGGGCCATCCAGCGCTGGATCGAGAACCCGCTGGCGCAGTTGATCCTTTCCGGTCGATTCATGCCGGGCGACGTGGCTCACGGCGTTGTAGAAAACGACGAAATCGTCTTCGTCTGATCCATAACCGCAGCAAAATTGAAAAGGCCTCGCATTGCGAGGCCTTTTTTTCATCTAGGCTGTTGAACTCTAAGGAAAAGGCTTGTAAAGTGCGCCCCGCAGTAAGTCACCCGCCAGGGTTTCTGCTCCCAAAGCAGGAATCGAAAATAAGTTGCAAATCATTAACTTGAAAGCAATTTAGGGGGTTGACAGAGGTGCTGAAGATTGTAGAATAGCGCGCCTCAGACACACGAACGCAGCGATGCGAACGGGTCGAAGAGAACGCAGTAAAGCTTCAAATGTTGTAATTGAAATATGTAGTTCCGTGATAGCTCAGTCGGTAGAGCAAATGACTGTTAATCATTGGGTCCCAGGTTCGAGTCCTGGTCACGGAGCCAATTTCAAGCCGGGGTATAGCGCAGTCCGGTAGCGCGCCTGCTTTGGGAGCAGGATGTCAGGAGTTCGAATCCCCTTACCCCGACCATTTTTGGGTCGTTAGCTCAGTTGGTAGAGCAGTTGGCTTTTAACCAATTGGTCGTAGGTTCGAATCCCACACGACCCACCATTTTTGAAACCAGTTAACGCTGGAATCGAATCTTAAGATCAGACGCCAAAAGCTCTGTTCGCAGAAGGCGCCTTTCAAAGGTGCCTTTTTTTTACCGGGGTATAGCGCAGTCCGGTAGCGCGCCTGCTTTGGGAGCAGGATGTCAGGAGTTCGAATCCCCTTACCCCGACCATATTAAAAATCCTCGTATCGAAAGATACGGGGATTTTTTTTGTCCAAAAAATCTCATGCGTGCTGCAAATCATTGTGGGAGCGAGCCTGCTCGCGAAGAGGCCGGGTCAGCCGACATTTATGTTGACTGACCCACCGCTTTCGCGAGCAGGCTCGCTCCCACAGGTTTTTACATCAGTGAAGCTTCAGTCGTGGCTCAGTCCCACGCCCGATCTTGCTGCCCAGCATCAGCATCGCCGTGCGAAACGGTCCGTACAGGGCCATCTGGTGCATGCGGTACAGCGACACGTAAAACATCCGCGCCAGCCAGCCTTCCAGCATTACGCTACCGGTCAGGTTACCCATCAAGTTACCCACAGCCGAAAAACGCGACAGCGAGATCAGCGACCCGTAGTCGGTGTACTTGTACGAAGGTAAAGGCTTGCCTTCGATCCGCAGTTTCAGCGATTTGGCCAGCAACGAAGCTTGTTGATGCGCAGCCTGGGCGCGAGGCGGCACATTGCGATCAGTGCCCGGTTGCGGGCAAGCCGCGCAGTCACCGAAGGCGAAGATGTTCTCGTCACGGGTGGTTTGCAGGGTCGGCAGCACTTGCAGTTGATTGATGCGGTTGGTTTCCAGGCCATCGATGTCCTTGAGGAACCCTGGTGCACGAATCCCGGCGGCCCAGACTTTCAGGCTGGCGTTAATCACTTTGCCATCCGCGGTGATCAGGCTGTCGGCCGTCACTTCGCTGACTGCGGCGTTGGTCATGACGTTGACCCCGAGTTTTTCCAGGGTTTTATGCACAGGTCCGCCGATTCGCTCGGGCAGGGCCGGGAGGACCCGTGGTCCGGCTTCGATCAGGGTGATGTGCATGTTTTCCGGTTTGATCCGATCCAGGCCATAAGCCGCCAGTTCATGGGCGGCGTTATGCAGTTCGGCGGCCAGTTCGACCCCGGTGGCACCGGCACCGACGATGGCGACGCTGATCTGCTCGACCTTGTCGGTCTGCCCCGCGTGGGCGCGCAGGTAGTGGTTGAGCAGCTGCTGATGGAAGCGCTCGGCCTGTTTGCGCGTATCCAGGAACAGGCAGTGTTGCGCCGCGCCCTGGGTGCCGAAATCGTTGGTGGTGCTGCCGACGGAGATCACCAGCGAGTCGTAAGGCACTTCCCGGGCGGGCACCAGTTCCAGCCCGGCTTCATCATAAGTGGCGGCCAACTGGATTTTTTTGTTGGCGCGATCAAGCCCGCTCATGCGCCCCAGCTGGAACTCGAAGTGGTTCCATTTGGCCTGGGCAACATAGTTGAGTTCGTCTTCGGACGAGTTCAGCGACCCGGCCGCGACTTCATGCAACAGCGGTTTCCAGATGTGGGTCAGGTTCGCGTCGACCAGCATCACGCTGGCCGTGCCGCGCTTGCCCAGAGTCTTACCCAGACGGGTAGCCAACTCCAGACCGCCGGCGCCGCCGCCGACAATAACAATACGATGGGACATGGGGATAACTCGCAAGGCTAAAGGAAATAGGTGTGGTTACCCAAGCGAGCGCGAAGCAGCTCATAGCGTCAGGTAACTGATAAGTCGGCTCAACAGGCCCAAACCAATGGTCACTGCCAGCACCATCACCAGGAGCATCCACGGCCGGAAAGGCCGGCGCTCGACTCGGTGTTGGGATAATTGCAGGTACTTTTCGACATGCTTTTGGTCTTCGGGGTTCAGGCGGCTGGTCATAAAGGCCTCGTCAGGTAGACGTTGCTGAAGGTGAAGAAGCTACAGGCAGACTCAACGAACGTTGAACGGAGCATAGCCGCTGTCCGGAATGGGCTCGACGCTCACCGTATCGTCCAGTCGAATGATGCCACTTTGTAACACCCGGGCGGTGATTCCGCCATGTCCGCGCACGGCCTGAAACGTCCCGGGCCCCAGGTTGTGTTGCAGACGTGCGCAGGGCTGGCACCAGCCAGTGGTTTCGAAAATCGCCTGGCCGATCCGGAAGCGCCGGCCCTTGAGGCTGAACAGATTGATCCCACTGATAACCAGATTGCGCCGCAAATCTTCAGGCTTGACTGGTTGATCGTCCGGGCGGCTCATCAGCGAACTGATCACCGCCAGATGCTCCCACTGAATCAGCGTCACCTGCCGCGCATTGCGTACGCCGGGTCGGGCACGATCGCCAGTCAAGCCGGCCTCCAGTCGCGCTTCCACGGCATCCAGTTCGATCATCGGTACGTGACGCTCCGGACGTACGCCAATCCAGCGCACGCGGCCGGTTTGCGGGACTTCGGCAAGCAGTTCCTGCAATGGGCTCACAGGCTGATCCCGACGTCGAACACGATGCTGCGTCCCAGGTTACTGCGCAGGAAATCCGGCGCATCGGGATGTGCGAACAGCACACGGGCGAAGGTCGGGCCCACCAGTGACAGCGAGCGCCAGCCCTGGCGCAGGTATTCGGTGGGCGGCGGGAAATGACTGTTGAGGTCCAGCACTTCGCGCTTGAGGCTGGCGAAGGCAATAATGTCCAGCTCGCCCAGATCCATGCCGCGTTCTTTGTAGTTGTGCGCTTTTTTGCGCAAGGTCGGCGCCAGCCGTAGCAAGAACTCGTTGGCCGGTATGCGCCGGGGCTTGGCTTCGCGCCGTACCAGCTGGCTCAGGGAGAACGCGCTACGCCGCCGCTGCAGTTCGTCGCGCCATTCATCATTGAGGCGTCGGCCCTCGTCGAGCACGAAGAACACCTCGAAACTGGCGTCGCGAAACAACACGTCCGGCGGTTCCCCGGCCGGGGCGAATTCGTCGGCACGGTAGGGAATGTTCAGGCCTTGCAGCAGGCGTTGGCAGACCCAACGCTCACGCTCCCATTTGCGGGCATTGGACAGGAACGCGTTGGCTTGCTCGGCCGCAATGGTCAGCAGGCGTAGGTAATCTGAATCATCCATACGCCCAAGCTTAGCGTCCAAATGTGATTGCAAAGAAGACAATTTGTCGGAGAAGGGCAAATCCTCGCGCCTCCGAGCCCGGTTCAGGGCGCTGCACAAAACGGATAGTGGTCTGCGCAATGCGGATATTGACCCGCGCCTGATGACTCTACCCTCGGCTGTACGGACGTGAGCCGTGCTACCGCTGCGCCTTAAAACAACAACAAGAGATGAATGCCATGCGCAAGATCGACGTACATGAGGCTATCGACAACGCTCGGTTCAACCGCTTTCACTGGATGGTGCTGTTCTGGTGTGCCCTGATCATCATTTTCGACGGTTACGATCTGGTGATCTACGGCGTGGTCTTGCCGATGCTGATGAAAGAGTGGGGGCTCAGTCCTCTGCAAGCGGGTGCACTGGGCAGCTATGCACTGTTCGGCATGATGTTCGGCGCGCTGTTCTTCGGTCCGCTGTCGGACAGGATCGGCCGCAAGAAAGCCATCACCATCTGCGTGATGCTCTTCAGTGGTTTCACCGTGCTCAACGGGTTCGCCCGAAACCCCACCGAGTTTGGTCTTTGTCGCTTCATTGCCGGCCTGGGCATTGGTGGCGTGATGCCCAATGTCGTGGCGTTGATGAACGAATACGCGCCGAAAAAAATCCGCAGCACCCTGGTGGCGATCATGTTCAGCGGCTACTCGGTGGGCGGCATGCTGTCCGCCGGGCTGGGTATCGTGCTGATCCCGAGTTTTGGCTGGCAGTCGGTGTTTTACGTGGCGGTCCTGCCATTGCTGCTGTTGCCGCTGATCATGTACTTCCTGCCCGAGTCGGTGGGTTTCATGCTGCGCCAGGGGCGCAATGAAGAAGCCCGCAACATTCTCCAGCGGATCGACCCGACCTACGTCGCACAAACCGATGATCAGTTGCACATGAGTGAAGTGAAGGGCACCGGCACCCCGGTGTTGCAGTTGTTCCGCGAGGGCCGTGCACTGCGCACGTTGATGTTGTGGCTGGCGTTTTTCTGCTGCCTGCTGATGGTCTACGCCTTGAGTTCCTGGCTGCCCAAACTGATGGCCAACGCCGGGTACAGCCTGGGTTCGAGCCTGTCGTTCCTGCTGGTGCTGAACTTCGGGGCGATCTTCGGTGCAGTCGGCGGCGGTGTGCTGGGTGACAAGCTCAACCTGCCGCGAGTGCTATCGGTATTCTTCGCCATGTCGGCGGTGTCGATCACCCTGTTGGGCTTCAACAGCCCGATGCCGGTGTTGTACCTGCTGATCGCCATCGCTGGCGCCACCACCATCGGCTCGCAAATTCTGCTGTACGCCTGCGCCGCCCAGTTCTACTCCATGAACATCCGCTCTACCGGTCTGGGCTGGGCTTCTGGCATCGGTCGCAACGGTGCGATCGTCGGACCATTGCTGGGTGGTGCCTTGCTCGGGATCAGCCTGCCGCTGCAACTGAACTTCATGGCGTTTGCCTTGCCCGGTGCGATTGCCGCCGTCGCCATGACGGTGTTCGCCATTAGCAGTCGGCGCAGTGCCCGACAACCACTATCAGGCGCGCAGCAGGGCTCGTCTGACGGAGCTGTCGGCGAGGCTTCATGAAAACCTTGATGCGCGACTTTTCCCTGTCTGCGGCCGTCGCCGGATTCATCGCCACAGTGATTTCCTACGCAGGTCCGTTGGTGATTATTTTCCAGGCCGCCGAGGCCGCACACCTGTCGCGGGAAGTGCTGTCGTCGTGGGTCTGGGCGATTTCCATCGGCAGCGCCGTGCTCGGCATCGGTCTGAGTTTGCGATACCGCGTGCCGGTGATCATCGCGTGGTCGGCGCCCGGTTCGGCGTTGCTGGTGGCGTTGTTGCCAGGGATTTCCATGCCGGAAGCGGTGGGTGCTTACCTGGTCAGCAGCCTGATCATTTTCCTGGTCGGGGTGTCGGGGGCGTTTGACCGGATCATCGGCAAGCTGCCGGCAGCGGTTGCGGCGGCGATGCTGGCGGGGATTCTGTTCAGCTTCGGCACCGGGTTGTTCGTCTCGTTGCAGGGTAAGCCGTTGCTGGTGCTGGCGATGTTTGCCACGTACCTGATCTGCAAACGGCTGATGCCGCGTTATGCGGTGCTGATGGTCCTGCTGGTGGGCTGCTCGATGGCTTTGCTCGCCGGTGATCTGCATCGCGAGGCGTTGGTCATCGGTTTGGCCACGCCGGTGTGGATCACCCCGGCGTTCAGCCTCAGCGCAACGCTGAACATCGCCTTGCCACTGGTAATGGTGGCGCTGACCGGCCAGTTCGTTCCCGGCATGGCGGTATTGCGCGCCAGCGGCTACGCCACGCCATCCGGCCCGATCATCGCCAGCAGCGCACTGGGCACGGCACTGTTGGCGCCGTTCGGTTGCCACGGGCTGAATCTGGCGGCGATTACCGCGGCCATTTGCACTGGCCGCGAGGCCCACGAAGATCCCGGCAAGCGCTATGTGGCCGGGGTGGTGGGTGGCCTGTGTTACCTGGTGCTGGGGATCTTCGGCGCCACCCTGGTCTCACTGTTTTCCGCATTCCCCAAGGAACTGATCGCGGCCCTCGCCGGGCTGGCGTTGTTCGCTGCGATTGCCGGAGCGCTGGCGGGCGCGATGGCGGTGCCCAGTGATCGCGAAGCCGCGCTGGTGACCTTTCTTACCACCGCCTCGGGCATGTCGCTGTTTGGGTTGTCCGCGGCTTTTTGGGGACTGATTTTCGGCATGGCCACCCACTTGATGTTGAGCGCCCGTCACTGCGTCTCTCGCAGTGAGTCCACTGCTGAAGCACTTCAACCTGTCGATCAATAAAAATAAGAGAAAAAACGATGAAACAGATTCTTCCAACAACCGGTTTAGTGTTGTCCATGGCTGTCGTCTCGAGTTTCTCCTCCGGCGCTACGGCCGCCGAGGGCGGTTTCATCGAAGACACCACGGCCACCTTGCAGGCACGCAATTACTACTTCAGCCGGGACTTTTCCGACATCGTCGGGGCCAATCAACAATCGAAGGCCGAAGAATGGGCGCAGGGATTCATCCTCAACGTTAAATCGGGTTACACCCAAGGGACAGTCGGTTTCGGTGTGGATGTGATCGGCCTGCTCGGCCTCAAGCTCGACAGCAGCCCGGATCGGGTCAATACCGGTTTGCTGCCCGTACAGGATGACGGGCGCGCGGCGAACAATTACAGCCGTCTGGAGGGCGCGTTGAAAGTGCGCTACTCCAAAACCGAACTGAAGGCCGGTGAGCTGCAGCCCAACCTGCCGGTGCTGGTGTTCAGTGATATCCGACTGCTACCGCCCAGCTATCAGGGTGCGAGCATCAGCTCCAATGAGATCAATGGCCTGACACTGCAGGCCGGTCATTTGAATACGACCAGCCTGCGCAACGAGGCCGGTGACGAAAAAATGCAGGCCATGCTCGGTCACGTACCGCAACGTCAGGTCAGCAGTGATGGCTTCAATTTTGCCGGGGCCGATTACGCCTTTAACGATAAACGCAGCTCGGTGAGCGCCTGGTTCGGGCAACTGGAAGATATCTACAACCAGCGTTTCCTGGGTTTCAAGCACAACCAGCCGATGGGTGACTGGATATTGGGGGCAAACCTCGGCTACTTCGATTCGCGCGAGGACGGCAAAAAGCTGCTGGGCAATATCGACAACCAGGCGTTCTTCTCGCTTCTGTCGGCCAAGCGTGGCGGTCACACGTTTTATCTCGGTTATCAGGGTATGTTCGGCGACAGCGCGTTCCCGCGGGTGTTTGCCAACATCTCACCGCTGGGCAACGAAGTGCCGACCTACGAGTTCGCGTACACCGATGAGCGCTCCTGGCAGGCACGCTATGACTATGACTTTGCGGCCCTCGGCGTGCCGGGTCTGACCAGCACCGTGCGCTACATCTCGGGCAACAACGTCGACACCGGCAAAGGCTACGAAGGCAAGGACCGCGAGCGTGACCTGGATATCGGCTATGTGCTGCAGAGCGGCAGTCTCAAAGGCCTTGGTATCCGTGTACGCAATGCGATGGCGCGTTCCAACTACCGCAGTGATATCGATGAAAACCGCTTGATCCTCAGTTACACCTGGACACTGCTCTGAGTGCAGCGGCAGATTACAGGCTGCTGGTGCAATCACCGATGACGTTGTACGTCACGCGGCGGGTCTGGCCCTGATGATCGACATACACCATGGTTGCCGGTACAACCCCGCATGAAGTCGCGGTGTTCGACACAGACACCACCTTGGCGATGTCCAGCGGCTGTGCCGGGTTGTACAAGACAGCGAGGGGCTCGTTGTCAGCGGCCATGGCCGAGGTGGCGAAGAGGGTCAGGAACAGGCTGATCAAGGTTTTCATTTTTCTGTACTCCGCGTTGATTCCGATACCTGAATTCTAGTCTTTGCCCGCAACCGAAAAAGGGCCCAACGCCTGATACAGCCTTACATTAAACGTAACAGTCACCCACCCTGGAGGACTCATGGATTTGCTTAACAACTTGCGCGTGTTCGTCCGTGTCGTGGACTGCGCAAGTTTCACCGCCGCCGCCGACGCGCTGGAATTGTCCACCGCGCAAGTCTCGCGCCTGGTTGCCGACCTGGAGCAGCATGTGCAAGCGCGCCTGCTGCAACGCACCACGCGCCGCTTGAGCTTGACCGAGGCCGGCGAGCGCTTCCTGTTGCGCAGTCGGCTGATACTCGAAGAAATGGAGGAGGCGACCGCGGAGGCTCGCGGTGCCCATCTCAAGCCAAGCGGTCGGTTGCGGGTGCACAGCATGAACGGCCTGGGGGTGTTGATCACGCCGCTGATTGCCCGCTACAGCGAGCTTTATCCCGATGTGGTATTCGAACTGACCCTGTCGCAGCGCAATCCGGATCCTTTGGAAGAAGGACACGATGTCGTCATTTCGATTGCCCACGAACTGGCCGATTCGCAATTGGTCGCCCAGGCCATCGGTCAAATCTACAGCGTGCCCTGCGCTTCCCCGGAGTACCTGCAACGCCGGGGTGTACCAGACAATCCGCTGGCGCTGAACGATCACCAGTGTTTGCGGATGCTCGACCCGTTGTACAGCGATCAATGGCTGTTCCAGGACGAAGCGGGCGAGCATGCCGTCAGCCCGGCCAGGACCTTTCAGTGCAACGTTGCCGAGTCGATGGTCAAGGCTTCGGAGGCCGGCATGGGCATCAGCCTGCTGCCGTTCTACACCGCGACGCGGCCCCTGAGCGACGGCACCTTGTTGCGCTTGCTGCCGAACTACCGCCCGCGTCAGCGCAATGTTTATGCGCTGTATCCGTCGCGACGCTTTCTCGATGCCAAGGTCCGCACGTGGGTGGACTTTCTCAAGGCCGAGTTACCCAGGTTGTTCGCTGAGCATGAAGCAGTGATGAACGACCCACGGCATTGGGCGTGAAGTCGAAGGGCGGGCAGAGGGCGGTGTAGACTGAGGGCCTGTTCTCTTTCGGCAAGCCAAGGGAGTGTGCCCCGCCATGATCGGCGCCGAGTTACTGTCATCCGAAACCCTCACGGTGGGGTGGCTGATCTATGTGCCGGTGCTGATCTGGGCCGTTGCGCGAGTGTCCTGGGTCGAGCTGTTCAGCGACAGGCGTCGCCAGCATTTACTGTTCGGTACGGTGTTTGCGCTGTTTGCGTTGTGGCTGGTGCGGCGGGATTTCGATACCGGCGTGTCCTATCACTTCATCGGCATGACCGCGGTGACGCTGTTGCTGGACTGGCCGCTGGCGATCGTCGGCGGTCTGGTGGCGCAAGCAGGTCTGGTGCTGCTGGGCCGTCAGGACCTGATGGCCATGGGGGTCAATGGCACGCTGTTCATTTTGTTGCCGGTGTTGATCACCGAATGCTGTGCGATTCTGGTGGAGCGCGCGCAGCCACGAAATCCCTTCGTGTACATCTTCGTTTCCGGGTTCTTCGCCGCAGCCCTTTCAGCGTTGCTGTGCCTGGTGCTAGCGCTGACGTTGTTGTGGTACGACGAGCGTTTTGCCATGCCGTACTGGCTGGAAGATTTTGTCGGTTACCTGTGGCTGATCATTTTTCCCGAGGCGTTCATCAACGGCATGGTGGTCAGTGCGCTGGTGGTGTTCTGCCCGGAATGGCTGGAGACCTTCAACCGCACGCGCTATCTGTCGGCGCCCTGGAAGGACGACGATCCAAAGTCTTGATTCCAGATCCGCCGTTTCAATCAATCAGCTGATCAATCAGGACCACGTTGGAATAGATCAGGCTGCCATCGCTCGCCCGGTGTCCGACCAGATGGAACTGACCGCGCTCGAAGTGCAAATAGACGCGCATTTGACAGTCGGACAGGGGGCCGTACTCCTCTGGCAACACCAGGTTCAATGTGTCCATGTCGACATCGACCATGAGTTCTTTCAGCTCAGGGGTCTTCTGCAGGCGTTCTTCCGCTTCCTCCAGGCGTAGATGGAGGGGGCCGTCGACGTAAAAATGGATCTCGCCTATCGGGTCGGATGGTTGGTCGGGGTTGGGTTTGCACCTGCCTTCGAGCGTCAGGTTACTCATGACGAATCCTCCATCGGGGCTGCTGGAAATCTGCAATTGAGTATAGCTACCAGCCGGATCTCGCTTGCCGACCTATACTTTTTACTGGTTTTGGCACCACGGGTGGTAGTTGCCTGCCCTGCCTGGACGTCAGTGGCGATGCTTGCGCATAACCAATGAGCAACAGGAATAGGATGAAGAGAAAATGGCGATAGCAATTGTCTTGATTCTAATCGTTATTGCCTCAGTGCTCTTTCATGTACTAGCGCCTTGGCATGCAGCACCGCCCGCTTCCAACTGGGGATCAATAGACACCACGCTTTTCATTACCCTGATCATTAGCGGAATATTTTTCATCGCCATTACGGTGTTCATGGCAGTCGCCGTGATGCGTTATCGCCATAAGGAAGGTTCCAGGGCGCACTACCAGCCCGAAAGTAAAAGGTTGGAGTTCTGGTTGATTGTAGTGACCTCGATCGGTATCGCCGCGATGTTGGCGCCGGGCCTGGTTGTCTACAATGATTTCATCCGGGTGCCGAAAGAGGCTTATGAACTTGAAGTAGTCTCCCAGCAGTGGCAGTGGGCCTATCGTTTTCCCGGCCAGGACGGAAAGTTGGGCAAATCGGATATCAAATTTGTCGATGCCACCAATCCCCTCGGCGTTGATCCCAAGGATCCCGCTGGGCAGGACGATGTACTTATAAAAAATAATGAAATCAGACTTCCACTGAATAAACCGGTAAAAGTTTTACTGCGTTCCAAAGATGTGTTGCACAACTTCTATATCCCGCAAATCCGTAGCAAGATGGACATGGTGCCAGGGATGGTGTCGTACTTTTGGTTTACCCCAACCAAAACCGGGAAATATGAAGTCCTTTGCGCTGAGTTTTGTGGCGTAGGTCATTACAACATGCGCGGCCAGATGATCGTGGAGGAGCAGGGCGCCTTCGATCAATGGCTGAGCGGCCAGCCGACCTTTGCCCAGACATTAGCCACAGTTGCCAAACCCAGTCAGGACAGCGTACTGGAAAAAGGTCGCCAGTTGGTCGAACAATACGGCTGCAGTGCCTGCCATAGCCAAGATGGCAGTACCCGTCTCGGCCCGGGATGGAAGGGGCTGTACGGTCGCACTGAACAGTTTGCCGATGGCACCAGTGCGCTGGTCGATGAGGCTTACCTGAAAGAGTCGATCCTCAATCCGCAGGCCCGCCTGGTACAGGGCTACCCGCCGGTCATGGTGGCCTATACTCTCAATGACGATGAACTGGCTGCTGTCGTCGCCCTGATCAAATCACTGGGTGCCGCGCAGCAAGAACCTTCTGCCAGCGAAAAGCTGGACAGGGGTGACGACTTGGCGACCCAGGGGCAGCGGCTGTCCGAGTCGCTCGGCTGTCTGGCCTGCCACAGTGTCGATGGCAGCAAGGGTGTCGGCCCCAGCTGGCAGGGCCTGTATGGCGAGACCGTAACCTTTGCCGACGGTACGAGTATCAAGGCCGATGAGGGCTACATAAAGGATTCGATTCTTAATCCCAGCGCCAAAATCGTCAAAGGCTATGCAGCCGTCATGCCGGCCTTTACCCCGAGTGATCAGGAGTTGAACGCACTGATCGCCTTTATCAAATCCAAAGCCAACGCCGACGCTGATGCGAGCAAGGCGCAGTCAGGGAAGTAGCCGTAAGCAGCCAGGAATGCACCGAAACTTCGACAGGAGGATGACGTGATGGCCTATGCGGAGCAAGCCGAAACAGAAGCACTGCACGAGCCTAAAAGTTTCCTGACCAAATACATCTGGAGTCAGGACCACAAGGTCATAGCCATTCAATACTCCCTGACGGCTCTGTTCGTAGGTGTTATCGCCGTGGTGTTGTCCGGCTTGATGCGCATGCAGATAGGCTTCCCCGGCAGTTTGGCGTTCATGGACGCCAGTGCTTACTATCAGGCGATGACCATGCACGGCATGATCATGGTCATTTACTTGCTGACGGCCTTGTTCCTGGGGGGCTTCGGCAACTATCTGATCCCACTGATGGTGGGCGCCCGCGACATGGTCTTCCCCTATGTCAACATGCTGAGTTACTGGTTCTACCTGTTGGCGGTAGTGGTGTTGCTCGCCAGCTTCTTTGTCCCTGGCGGCCCCGCCGGTTCGGGCTGGACGCTTTATCCGCCACAGTCCATTAGTCAGGGGACACCAGGGGTCGAGTGGGGCATCGTCCTGATGCTCGTCTCACTGGCGATTTTTATCGTCGCCGCCACCATGGGCGGGTTGAACTACGTCACCACGGTGTTGCAGGCGCGCACGCACGGCATGACGTTGTTTCGCATGCCGCTCTCCGTATGGGGAATCTTCATGGCCTCGATCATGGCCTTGCTGGCTTTCCCTGCGTTGTTCGTCAGTGCGGTCATGATGCTGTTCGACAAGCTGTTGGGCACCAGCTTCTTCATGCCGGCGATGATCTCGCTGGGGCAGCAGCTCGATCACCAGGGTGGCAGCCCGATATTGTTCCAGCACCTGTTCTGGTTCTTCGGCCACCCGGAGGTCTACATCGTTGCGCTCCCTGCGTTTGGCCTGGTCTCCGACCTGATCAGCACGCATGCGCGTAAGAATATCTTCGGCTACCGAATGATGGTGTGGGCCATTATTGCGATTGGCGTACTCAGCTTTGTGGTCTGGGCGCACCATATGTATGTCAGCGGAATGAACCCGTACTTTGGCTTTTTCTTCGCCGTCACCACCTTGATCATCGCGGTGCCGACTGCACTGAAAGTCTACAACTGGGTGCTGACCCTGTGGCGGGGCGACATCCATCTGACCGTGCCGATGCTGTTTGCCCTGGCCTTTATCGTCACCTTCCTGGTCGGCGGTCTGACCGGGTTGTTCCTCGGCAATGTGATTGTGGATATTCCGCTCTCGGACACCTATTTCGTCGTCGCCCATTTTCATATGGTCATGGGGGTCGCACCGGTACTGGTGGTGTTCGGCGGTATTTATCATTGGTTCCCGAAAGTCACCGGGCGCATGTTTAACGACACCCTGGGTAAGTTGCATTTCTGGATAACTTTTCTGGGCACCTACGCCATTTTCTTCCCGATGCACTATCTGGGCTTCCAGGGGATGCCTCGTCGGTACTACGCCTATGACAACTACGCCTTCATTCCGCAGTCGGCGCAAGAGTTGAATGCCTTCATTACGGTGGTCGCATTGGCCGTCGGAGTTTCTCAATTGCTGTTCGTGTTCAACATGGCCTGGAGTGTATTTAAAGGTAAACCCGCAGGCAGTAACCCCTGGGGCGCGGCCAGTCTGGAATGGCAAACGCCGGACACCCCACCGGTACACGGTAACTGGGGAGCGAAGCTGCCAGTGGTGCATCGCTGGGCCTATGACTACAGCGTGCCAGGGATAGAGCAGGATTTCGTGCCGCAAACGGTCTCCGCCGAGGAACTGGAGCAAATGCGGCAACTCGGCGGAACCAAGATAGCGGACGTTAAGACATGAACAGACTGCTATTGAGAAATGCCGACGGCGCTGACCCCGGCGGCAGTTGGAATCGCGACCCTGAAGGTGTTCAGTCGGCCCAGGGCGCCGATAGAAACCAAATCGCAAAAACAGGCCTGCGCTTGTTTCTGGGCGTGGTGAGCTCGTTATTCTTTCTCTTCCTGCTGGCCTTTATCGCCCGGTCACAAATGGCCGACTGGCTGCCCCTGACAGAACCCATGGCGCCGCTGGCCAATCCTTGGCAGCTGTGGGTGAATTCGGCTTTTCTGGTATTGAGTTGCATCGCACTGCAGTGGTCGCGCATGGCCGCCCGCCGGGCTCGAATGGACGCAACGGTCATTGGCTTTGTAGTGGGGGGAGGATTTGCCATTGCGTTTCTGGGGGGGCAACTTTGGGTCTGGCAGCAGTTTGTCACCTGGGGCTACTTTGTCGCCGGCAATCCGGCCAACAGTTTCTTCTACTTGTTGACCGGCGTGCACGGCCTCCACCTGTTGGGCGGGTTGATTGCCTGGGGCAGGACCGTGGCTAAATTCTGGCGTCATGTGCCGTTGCCGCAACTCAGCGCCAGCGTAGAGCTCTGTGCCATCTATTGGCACTACTTGTTGGGTCTTTGGTTCGTGCTGTTCGCGCTGCTGACCAGCACGCCAGAAACCTATGAAGCCATCGCCAGATTCTGCGGCCTGAGGTGAAAAGCCATGGCATCGCATCCACAAGCCCCAGTCGAGTCCGATTCAACAGGTCCGCTGCCTGCGCCGGGATGGCAGGGCATCGCCAGCGACTGGTCCTCGGATAAAGACGCTTTCAAGCAAATCCCCTGGGGCAAGGCGATGATGTGGATATTCCTGCTCAGCGATACGTTTATCTTCACCTGCTTTTTAACCGGCTACATGTCGGTCCGCATGACCATCACCGATGCCTGGCCGAACCCCAGTGAAGTGTTTGCATTGACGATCGGCGGTAAGGAAATCCCGCTGATTCTGATCGCCATCATGACCTTTGTGCTGATCAGTAGCAGCGGCACCATGGCCATGGCCGTCAATTACGCCTATCGCCGTGATCGCGCGAAAACCACTGCCCTGATGCTGGCAACCGCTGCCTTGGGGGTGACCTTCGTCGGCATGCAGGCATTTGAATGGAGCAAGCTCATCTCAGAAGGGGTGCGCCCCTGGGGGAACCCCATGGGGGCGGCGCAATTTGGTGCCAGCTTTTTCATGATTACCGGTTTCCACGGCCTGCATGTGTCAATCGGCGCTATCTATCTAAGCATTGTGGCGATGAAAGTAATGCGGGGAGATTATGAGCGCTCCGGAAACTATCAGAACGTCGAGATAGCCGGGCTTTATTGGCACTTCGTGGATTTGGTGTGGGTGTTTATTTTTGCTTTCTTCTATTTATGGTAGAGGAGCACGGGTGATGGCACATGCTCAGGGTCAGCAACATCCAATAAGCTTGTATCTCAAAATCTGGGGTCTGTTATTCGTCCTCAGTACGCTGTCGTACCTTGTCGACTATTTCCAGTTCCACGGCTACCTCCGGTGGTCACTGATTATCACTTTCATGTTGCTGAAGGCAGGCTTGATTGTCTCCATCTTCATGCATATGGCCTGGGAACGGTTGGCCATGGTGTACGCCATATTGGTGCCACCTTTATGTTTACTGGTGCTCGTCGGACTGATGGCCACCGAGGCAGACTATGTTTTCCTCAGTAGGGTCATTTCCTTTGGCCAATAAGCCGCTTTCGGATGGCCCTCAGTCTCCAGGCGCTAACCCGATATCACACGCTTGAATTGATGCCATTTGTGCTGCCAGGCAACTGTCCAGTGGGGGGCTGCCGCTCCCGTGCCGGCGATTTCCAGCATTGGATGATGTCCGATTACTTGGTCCAGTACCGATTCCTGATTCGGTTCAACATCCACGAAGAAAATGTGTTTGCCCTCTTGTACCGCCTGCTTGAAATTGCGGAAGTGAGTGTTCGGCACCTGGAACCCAAAAAAACCGCCTTCCCAGATGCTGAAGCCCAAAATAACAATGGCAAGGAAGATGAAGGGCATCCAGCCTGCAGCGGATTCCGTCCAGCCCATCCAATAGGCGCCACCCAGGACCAGCGCCGCGAGTGGCACACCGATCACCGCACCAATCTCACCAGAGTGAACGGCATCTTGTTCCATCAACGAGCTGATCTCGTGGAGGTGATGTTGTTCAACATCGGCAACCTGTTCACTGAGCACATGAATCTGTTCTGAATTGATGCCGCTGGCTTCCAGTTCATTTTCAACGGTTTCAAGATCGTCGAGATTGTCACTGATGTAATAGTGTCGGTTCATGCCACACCTCCCATCTCGTTTTTATTTGCTGTAGACCTCCTCTGTCCAGCAGCCGTTAACTGAGATTCACCGTCGGTATTGGTTCCCGTAGGAAACGTTGCACTCTTCATGCAACCCGAAAGAAGTATAGCACTCGCTAGCATGCGGAAAATTAGGTGTCAAGATCCAAAAAAAACTGCATCAGGGCCTGGCACATCTCGTCGATCTCTGGCGCAAGTCAGGCCCCCGGTGATCGGGATCAGTGACGCGGGTCGAAATCGCCACTGAACAGCTCGTCCTCGGCATCCGGGGCCACTGGAATCTTGTGCTCTTCCGACGCCCAGGCGCCCAGGTCAATCAGTTTGCACCGATCGGAACAGAACGGCCGGAATTTGCTCTCGGGGCTCCATTCGACAGGGGCACCACAGGTTGGGCATTCGACGGTTGGGATCTGGCTCATGACTGGCCTCCACGCAAAGTAAGGTAAAAGTGATGCAGGCGTTCGACCTCGCTGTGCAGCCAGGCGAGGTCGCGGTCATTGACCACGACGTCGTCGGCATGGCTTACGCGATCCTGACGGCTGGACTGGGCCTTGAGGATCGCCTGGACCTGCTGTTCGCTGGTCTGGTCACGCCGCAGGGTGCGCTCGATCTGCAATTGTTCGGGGGCATCGATCACCAGGACCCGTTGGGTCATGGCGTACTGGCCGGACTCGATCAGCAGCGGCGAAACCAGGATCGCGTAAGGTGATTTTGCCAGTGCCAGGTGATGGGCAATCTCTTCGGCGATCAGCGGATGCAACAAGGCTTCCAGCCAAAGGCGATGCTCGGGTACTTCGAAGATCAGTTTGCGCAACGCGGCGCGGTCCAGTTGCCCGTCGGCTTGCAACACGCCGGGGCCGAAGTGTTGGGCAATCTTCACCAGTGCCGGGCGACCAGGTTCCACCACCCAGCGAGCGGCATGATCGGCATCGACCGCGTGCACACCCAGGTCGATGAAGTGCTGGGCCGCCGCGCTTTTGCCGCTGCCGATGCCGCCGGTCAAGCCGAGAATCCAGGGTTTTTCCACAGGGGTATTCATTTCAGACCGACAAACTGCCAATAGAAGTCGGTTATTTGACCACCCCAGAGCATGGCAATCCAGCCGGCAATGGCCAGATAGGGGCCGAAAGGGATTGGCGTCGATGTTTTTGCCTTGCGCATTCGCAGGTAAATCACGCCGATGATCGCGCCCACCAGGGATGACAAGACGATCGTCAGCGGCAGGATCTGCCAACCGCCCCAGGCGCCAAACATCGCCAGTAGCTTGAAATCGCCATGCCCCATGCCGTCCTTGCCGGTGATCAGCTTGAACACCCAGGACACTGTCCACAGCGCCATGTAGCCGGCAATGGCGCCCCACAACGCCTCGGGCAATGGCACGAACAGATCGAGGCTGTTGACGATCAGCCCCAGCCACATCAACGGTAGCACCAGTACATCCGGCAGCAGTTGATGCTCGGCGTCGATCAGGCTCATGGCCAGCAAGCCCCAGGTCAGGAGCATCGCCATGCCGGCTTGCCAGCCGAAACCGAAGTGCCAGGCAATGAATGCCGACAGCAGGGCGCAGGCCAGTTCGGTCAATGGATAGCGTTTGCTGATCGGCGTCGCGCAGGCCGAACAGCGCCCACGCAGGAACAGGAAGCTGAATACTGGAATGTTTTCCCAGGCACGAATCCGGTAGCCGCAATGTGGACATTGGGAGTGCGGCAGCATCAGATTGTAGGTTGGCAACGGCGTTTCGCCGGGCAGCCCGAGGATTTCATGGGCCTGCACGCGCCACTCGCGCTCGAGCATTTTCGGCAGGCGCCAGACCAGTACATTGAGGAAGCTGCCAACCAGCAGGCCGATCACCCCGGCGATGACGACGAAAGCCAGCGGGAAGTGAGTCAGAATTTCGTTCAAGGGCATGTCAGATCGCTGAGCCGAGTTGGAAGATGGGCAGGTACATCGCGACCACCAGGCCGCCGACAATAACACCCAGCACCACCATGATGAACGGCTCCATCAGGCTGGTGAGGTTGTCGACCATATTGTCGACCTCGTCCTCGTAGAAACCGGCGACTTTGTCGAGCATGTCGTCGAGAGCGCCAGACTCCTCGCCAATGGCGGTCATCTGAATGGCCATGTTCGGAAATATGCCGGACGTGCGCATGGAAAAATTCAGCTGCATGCCCGTTGCAACGTCCTGCCGGATGCGCAACACCGCGCGTTTGAACACGATGTTGCCGGTGGCGCCGGCCACCGACTCCAGGGCTTCGACCAGCGGCACACCGGCGGCGAAGGTCGTCGATAGGGTGCGGGCGAAACGGGCCACGGCGGACTTGTACATCAAGGTGCCTATCAGCGGCAGTTTCAGCAACCAGGTGTCCATTCGGTCGCGAAAACCTTGCGAGGTTTTCAGGGCGTGGCGCACAGCGAAAACGGCCGCGGTGAGCGCACCCAGCAACAGCCACCACCACGTTTGCATGAATTGCGAGAGGCCGATGACCATCAGGGTGAAGGCCGGCAGCTCAGCGCCGAAGCCCTTGAAGACGGATTCGAATTGCGGCACCACCTTGATCAGCAGGATACCGGTGACGATGATCGCGACGCACACGACGATCAGCGGGTAGGTCATGGCTTTCCTGATTTTCGCCTTGAGACTTTCGCTTTTTTCCTTGTAGGTCGCTACCCGTTCGAGCAGGGTGTCCAGTGCGCCGGCCTGTTCCCCGGCGTCCACCAGGTTGCAGTACAACTCATCGAAATATTGCGGTTTTTTGCGCAGGGCCGCGGCGAAGCTGTTGCCCGCCGCCACTTCCTGTTTCACCTCATCGACCAGCTTGCGCATGGCAGGGTTGTCGAAGCCTTCACCGATGATGTCGAACGACTGCAGCAACGGCACGCCGGCTTTCATCATGGTCGCCATCTGCCGGGTGAAGAGGGCAATGTCCTGGGCCTTGATGCGTTTACCCAGATGGAAAATCGACGTGGTTTTCCTGCGCACCTTGCCGGGATTGATGCCTTGCTTGCGCAACTGCGCCTTGATCAGCGCCGGGTTCTGGCCGCTCAACTCGCCCGACACCTTCGTGCCTTTCCTGTCTGTGCCTTCCCAGGTGTACACGCTGGTTCTTACTGCCTTGACTGCCATGTTCAGTCCTTGGTGACCCGGTTGATTTCTTCAAGGCTGGTAATGCCCTGCATGGCTTTGATCAAGCCTGAGGTGCGCAGGTCGTTGAAGCCGTCCCTGCGCATCTGCTCATCGATTTGCAGTGAATTGCCTTCGGCCATGATCAGCCGCTGCAGCTGCGCAGTGTTCTTCACCACTTCATAGATTCCCACTCGTCCTTTGTAACCGCCGTTGCATTGATCGCAACCGACCGGCTCATAGATCGTGAATGTGCCGATGCGTTCCTCGGGAAAACCTTCCTTGAGCAATGTTTCGCGGGGAATCTCCAGGGGCACCCGGCAATGGCTGCAGAGCTTGCGCGCCAGGCGCTGGGCAATGATCAGGCTGACGGAGGTGGCGATGTTGAAACCCTGGATGCCCATGTTGTGCAGGCGGGTCAGGGTTTGCGCGGCGCTGTTGGTGTGCAGGGTCGAGAGCACCAGGTGCCCGGTCTGGGCGGCCTTGATGGCGATTTCGGCGGTTTCGAGGTCACGGATCTCGCCGACCATGATCACGTCCGGGTCCTGGCGCAGGAACGAGCGCAGCGCCTGGGCGAAGTCCATGCCCTGTTTCGGATTGACGTTGACCTGATTGATGCCTTCCAGGTTGATCTCCACCGGGTCTTCGGCGGTCGAGATATTGATATCCACGGTGTTGAGGATATTCAGTCCGGTGTACAGCGAAACGGTCTTTCCCGAGCCGGTGGGACCTGTGACCAGGATCATCCCCTGTGGCTGCCTGAGCGCGGCCATGTACAGGTCTTTCTGTTCGGGTTCATAGCCCAGGGCATCAATGCCCATTTGGGCGCTGGTGGGGTCGAGAATCCGCAGCACCACTTTCTCGCCCCACAGGGTCGGCAGGGTGTTGACCCGTAAATCGATGGATTTGCTCTTTGACAGGCGCATCTTGATTCGCCCGTCCTGGGGTTTGCGGCGCTCGGAGATGTCCAGGCTGGCCATGACTTTCAGGCGTGCTGCGATACGATTGGCCAATTGAATCGGTGGTCTGGCGACCTCGCGCAGCATGCCGTCGGTGCGCATGCGCACCCGGTAGGTTTTTTCGTAGGGCTCGAAATGCAGGTCGGACGAGCCGCTCCTGATCGCGTCGTGCAACATCTTGTGGACGAAACGCACCACCGGTGCGTCATCGGCATCCTGGCCGACCATCGCGTCTTGCCTGTCGTCGATCGCTTCGATGTCCACGCCATGGAGGTCGACATCGGCCATGTCTCCGAGCCCCGTGGCGTGGGTGTCGAAGAACTTCTCGATAGCGTCGCTGAGCTTGTCTTCTTCGACCAGGATCGCTTCGGTGATCAGCCCCGTACTGAACTGGATGTCGTTGATGGCCTGGTGATTGGTCGGGTCGCAAACCCCCACGAACAGTTTGTTGCCGCGGCGCCAGAGGGGCAGGGCGTGGTGCTGGCGCACCAGTTTCTCACTGACCAGCCCTTTGGGTTGGGTGTCCTTGTCCAGGCAATGAAGGTCCAGCAGGGCCATGCCGAAGTGCTCGGAGGCGATCTCTGCCACCTGGCGGCTTTTCACCAGTTTGTTTTGCACCAGGTAACTGACCAGCGAAAGTCGGTTGCGTTGGGCTTGCTGATACGCCTGTTGCGCGCTTTTGTCGGTGAGCAGTCCGGCCAGGACCAATTGTTTGGCCAGACCGCTGAGGGCGATGTCATTCATTGGGATACCGGGCACAAGCGATTCAAGACTTATAGCCTAGTCAAGCGATGGAACCAAACCTGCGGTCTTGAGGTGACAAAAAGTGTCAGATAGTGCGGTTCCTGAGGGTAGGAAGGTGCTTCTTGGCGACGGAGCACCCCACGAACAGGGCGCGTCGGGCCTGGCATGGGCTGTGCTGCAGCAGGTACAGATCATGAGATTTCGACTCATGCACGGAGGCTGTCCATGAACAATCAAAAAGGTTTTACGCTGATCGAGTTGCTGATCGTGGTGGCGATCATCGGGATTCTGGCGACGTTTGCGATCCCGGCTTACTCCAAGTACCAGGCAAAGGCCAAGGTCACAGCTGGGCTGGCCGAGATTTCAGCATTGAAGGTGCCTTTTGAAGACCTCATGAATCAAGGGACCGATCCGGATCTGACGAAGGTGGGCGGTACAACCACGTCCAACTGCACCACGACAGCAGCGGGCAAAGCCGCAGAGGGTACGGGCACGATTGGTTGCACAATCCTCAATGCTCCGGCGCCAGTGCTGAATAAAACCATTACCCTGACGCGTTCGTTGACTGGTTGGGTGTGCACCACCGGTGTCGACCAGGAATACGCGCCGAAAGGCTGCACGGGTGTTGCCCCGAAAGCTTGAACCATCCACTTATTGCCTGATACCTCGCCTGTGCGGGTAATGCTATTCACTTTGGGTTGGGGGCTGATGCATATTTGGATTGGGTGTATATCCGTTGCTGCGGTAACGGCCACCTAAGGTTTCGCCCTTACGGCGAGTCACTTGGAAGAGCCCCAAGTAACCAAGGGCTCTTGCCCCTGGCGTTCGGTGCCTCGCTGTGGCTCGGCATACCCTCGCTCCGGTCCTGCTCCGTGGGCCCGCCGCCATCGGCCATCCATGGCCGGCGGCGGCTAACCCGGCATCCATGCCGGGTTGCCCACTGCGCAGAACCTCCACTCGGCCTCTCGATGTGGCAAGAAAATCAAAAGCAACAGCAACAGCCAAAGCGAGGCGGCCTGACAGCCGACCTGATTGCAGGTCTGTCCGCGATCCAATTGTGGGAGCGAGCCTGCTCGCGATGAACGTCCAGACAGCGCGTTAATCCAGACAGGGCGCGTTATCGTTGACGTCCATCGTCGGAACGCCGCCCGGAGCCGGCTCGCTCCCACAGGGGATCAGGTACAGCCGTAAAAATCAGGTCGGCTGTCAGGCCGCCTCGCTTTGGCTTTAGATCTGGGCGCCCCGTTAAACCACGATGGCCGAACGCAGGCATTGCGCAGTGGGTAAACCGGCAGGACGCCGGTTTAGCCGCGCTGGGCCAGGGATGGCCCATCGCGGCGACCCACGGAGCAATGCCGGAGTGAGGGTATGCCGAGCCTAAGCGAGGCACCGAGTGGTGGGGCAAAGCCTTTTGGTTCCTTTTTGGCGTTTGAAAAAGGGACTCGCCGTAAGGGCGAAACCATAGGTGGCCGTTACCGCAGCAATGGATATCCCCCTAATCCAGTTCTTATATACAACCCCATGCTTAAGTGAACAGCATTGGGCCTGTGCGGGGTATTTTTCTGTTCGTCGTTCAGCAATATCGAGTAATTGAGAAAACTTCCAACAATTCATGGCCTTAGGCCTTCTTCAAAACCCGCAACTTGCATGTAGATAATTTCCAACTCATGCATTTTGCATGATTGCGAAAAATGACTGTTTTTATAAGTTGTTGATTTATAAGTAATTATCACTTGTTTCAAAGTTGGCACAGCGTTCGCAATATCTCCAGTAACCCTGCTGACAGATAACCCAGCAGATTTTCCAGAAAAACAGGAGTTACTCGTATGAAGAAGTTCGCTATTGCTGCCGCTACTGCTACCGCGCTGACCCTGACCATGGCCAACGCTGCATTTGCCCAGACTCAGGCCACACAAGCACCGATGATGCTGGCCGCCGGTGAAGTCACCGAAGCGAAAGAGGATGTTTCCGATACCTGGATCACTACCAAAGTCAAAACAGACCTGGTGACCGAAAAAGGCATTCCAGGCACTGACATCAAGGTCGAAACCAACAAAGGTGTTGTTTCCCTGTCGTCCACTGTTGCGGTAACGGATGCCCAGAAATCCACCGCCGTGGCAATCACCAAGAAAATCAAAGGCGTCAAAGCGGTCTCCGCTGACGGCCTGAAAGCCGATTAAGGCAAGACTTCTCGCCTGGACTGGGAGAAGACGCGGTAGACGGGCCGAGACATACGTCTGCCGCAACTGAAGAGTTCATGCGACCGGCCATAAGGATGTGGCCATTACAGGCCCTGGCATTCGTGTCGGGGCTTGTTCTATTGAGGACCACGCAAAATAACTGCTCCCACAGGGGTATGTGTTGGATTTAACTGCCGCGTTTACTGGTGATCTGCACTAAGCGGTTACCTTCGAACCGCAGGTACTGATACATCCCGCCATTCGGCCCGTAGGTCCATTCTTCGACCTGAAACTCTTCCCGGCGATTTGCGCTGCGCTTGTAGCCCAGCAGATCACGGCTGACCGGTTCGCCACATCTTTGCAGCACTTCGCTGGAGCGATCACCGACACTGATCAACTGGCTGCCGCAACGCAAGGTATCCGCCGCAACGGCCTGGCTGGCCGAGATCGCCAGCGCCAGACCCAGACCCAGATCCGGCAGCAGACGTTTGCCCATCACTCGGCGTCCAGATGCAATGGCGTAACGACCTTGCCGTCTTTTTCAGCTTCGCCCAACTGGGCATCAATGAAGTACACACGGTCGTCGGCGAGCTGACCCTTGTCGACCAGATAGTCCTTGATGCTGCTGGCGCGTTCCTGGCCCAGCTCACGCAAGAGCACTTCGCTGGAGCTCCAGAACTGGATCACGTCCGCGCGCATTTTCGCGGTGCGTTCTTCTTTGCCCAGGTCTTTCCATTCGGCGGGTGGCTGGACCTTCAGGCGTGTGCGGTAGATCCCTTCCAGCAACGGACCTTTCTCGCTGTCGGGCACCTCGAGCAAATTCGCCTTCGCCGGCACCTTGTCGCCGCGGCGCTGGAGCATTTTGTAGTAGTTGTACTGGTATTCCCGTTCCAGGCGTTGCTCGGCAATCAGCGGGCCGTCACTGCTCTTGGCGGCGGTGCCTTCAATTTCCAGACGCAGGGCCGGGCGTTCCTTGAGGGCCTGGGACAGCTTGACCAGTGCCGCTTCGGCGTCCTTGTTCAGGTCGCTCGACCCCGGCGCGAACGACACGGTACCCAAGTCTTGCGAACCACCACCGGCCACCAATCCGCCAATGAGTTTGAACGGAGCGGCGGCGGCCTTGACGATCAGGTTGCGCAGGGTCTGCCAGACAATCGGCATCACGCTGAACTGCGGATTGTTCAGGTCGCCGGTCACCGGCAGTTCGATGGAAATCTTGCCATCGACATCCTTGAGCAAGGCAATCGCCAGTTTCAGTGGCAGGCTCACGGCATCCGGGCTGTCGACCTTCTCGCCCAGTTGCAACTGCTCGACCACCACCTTGTTTTCAGCCTTGAGCTGGCCCTTGATGATCACGTAATGCAGATCGAGGTTGAGTCGACCCTTGCGGATGCGATAACCGGCGAACTTGCCGGAATAGGGGGTCAGTGTGGTCAGTTCCACGCGTTTGAAGCTGGTGGCGATGTCGAGGCTGGCCATCGGGTCGAACGGGTTGACCGCGCCCTTGATGGTCACCGGTGCGTAGCGGTCAACCTTGCCTTTGATATCGACACTGGCCGGTTTCGCCTGACGGCTGTCGATGGTTCCGATCGAACCGTTGAGCTGCTGAATGGCGGTAGCAAAGTTCGGGGTCAGGCTGAAGTCGGCGAAGTTCGCAGAACCGTCGTTGATGGCAATGCCACCGATATGGATGCCCAGGGGCTTGTCCTTGCTGGCGGCGGGTTTGGCGGCGGCGGGCTTGGCGCCGGTATCGGCCGGTTGCGGGATCAGCAGATCATCGATGTTGGTGGTCCGGTCATCGTTGATCATGAAGCGCGCATAGGGTTGCAGCAGGTTTACCTTGTCGATCGACAGGCTGTCGCCGTGTTGATAGTTCAGGCCTTCGACCACCAACTGTTGCCATTTCAGGAAGTCGCGGGTTTTCAGGGTGTCGAGAGTATGCAATTGATCGACCTGGGCCCGGCCGGTGACGCTGAGGGCCAGCGGTTCGGTGCTTTTCAGGTTGACCGCCACGTCGCTACCGAGCATGCCGCTGCGCAGTTCCAGGCGAATGAACGGGCTGATGTAGGACTGGGCGACGCGCAGGTCGATGTCCTTGGTCTTTACGTTGAGTCGAGCGCTGACTGGAGCCAGATTGACCTCGCCATCGGCCGTGAGCTTGCCCTGTTTGCCTACGCCGGTGTCGAGTTTGAGGATGAAGGGCGAGCCATTGAGGCTGTCGAACTTCTGCAAATCGAGATTCAGCGGGCTCAGTTCCAGTTCCACGGCAGGCTGCGCTTTGCGATCCGCCAGATGCACTTTGTAATCGCGCAACTGCACATCGTTGAGCAGCACTTGCCAGGGTTTGCCTGGCGTCGCCGGTTCGGGTTTCGGTGAATCGGCGGCCGCCGGGGTGCTCGGCTTTTCGGCGTTGGCCTTGGCCGCCGGTTTGGACGGTTGGCTGGCGAACAGTTTCTGCCAGTCGAGTTGCCCGTCGGCTTCGAGTGCTGCCCAGGTTTCCAGCTTGTGGCTGCGGATCTTGCCGACCACCACTTGTTGCTTGGCCAGGTCCACCGTGGTTTCGCTGATGTCCAGACGCTCGAGTTTCACCAGCGGCCGACCGTCCGGGGCCTTGATCGCGAAGGGGGCGACGCTGACCGCGACGTTGCTCAGCAGCAGTTCGGTTTGCTTGGACAGGTTGAGTTTGTAATCGGTACTGAGGTTGAGTACACCGCTTTCAAGGTCCAGGGGCACGGCGTCGCGCACATAGGGCCAAAAGGATTTCATCTTGCCGTCGGTGATTTTCAGCTTACCTTCGGAGGCGAGCGGGATCAGGCTGAAATTGCCGGTCCAGTCGACCTGTCCGCCTCCCGGGCCGATGGCGACCAAGGTCATGTCGGCACTGTCTTCGGGCAGGGTGCTGAGGTTTTTCAACTCGAAATCGAGTTTGTCGTAGAGGAATTCGATGGGTTCGCTGGGACGGTCATCCACGAAGTGCACGGCACCACCCGCCAGATTGATCCGGTCGATGCGCAGCGGGAACGGTTTAGCCTCGGGATCCACGGGCGTCGGCTCGCTCTGTGGCAGTTTGAACAACCCGATCAGGTTCAGTTTGCCGTCCTTGTCGAAAAGCACCTCGGTCTTGGACTTTTCCAGTTCGACATCCGACAGATGCAGCGCCTTGGTCCAGAGGCTGTCGAGCTGCAGGTTGGCGTACAGGCGTTCGAAGCCAAGCTGCTCCTTGCCGGGTTCGCCGATGTTCAAGCCCCAAAGGGTCACTTCAAGGCTGAACGGGTTGAGTTCGATACGCTGGAGGGTGGCGGGCGTCGTGGCGTAGTTGGCCAGCTGTTGGTTGGCAACGCGCAACGCGATGCCCGGCAAAATCAGAAAGCCCAGCAGACTGTAGAGGGCCAGAGCAGTCAACAAGGCGCCGATGGCGCGAATCAATCCTTTGTACATGTGCGGCTTCATCTGTCTGGATCGGAGTGCCTTGGAGTATGGCACGCGATTTCGGTTCCGAAGTCCTCACATCTGGCAGGATTTGTCTGAAAACAAGGGCGACTTTCAGAACTGCAGAATCAGGGTTTTCAGGGGGGGCTGCTGGTCCATCGACGGGAAGTCGCCGCCAGGTTGCATGACTGTCCACTCCCGTACCGGCCGGCCGGCCTTCTCGGCGCAACGCAAAACCTGCTCACGCCAGTCGTCCATGCTGACTTTTGCCAGGTTGTTGCAGCAGATGAGCACGCCATTGTCAGCGGTGGTCAGCACTGCCGGCTTGAGCAGGCTCTGATAGTCGCGCAGCAGGTCGACAGTTCCGAAAGCACTCTTGGCCCACGCAGGGGGATCGAGCAGCACCAGGTCGTATTGACGCTGTTCCAGGCGTTGATAGCTCGGCAGTTTCTGCCCGCGCCGCTGGCTGATGGGCAGGCCAGCCAACTGGCGAATGGCCGGGAAGTAGTCGGACTGGATGAATTCCATGGGCGGCAATTGCGGGTTGAGCAAGCCATTCTCGCGACCGACCGCCAGGTTGCCTTCGGCAAAGTCCAGGTTGCACACCTCGCTGGCACCACCGGCTGCGGCGCTGAGGCCGACCCCGCAGGTGTAGGCGAACAGGTTCAGCACGCGTTTGTTCTTGCTGTGCTCCTTGACCCAGCCACGGGTGTTGCGCAGGTCGAGGAACAGCAGTGGGTCTTGCCCGGCATGGCGCCCGCGTACCCGGTAATTGAGGCCCCACTCGTGGCCAACCAGGTCCTGCAGCGCGGCTTCATCGGCGCGGTAGACGGTGTCTTCACGATCGATGCGCGAGTTGCCACGGGAACGGTCGTTATAGACCAGCAGGGTTTCAAGCCCCAGGTGTTGATTGACGATTTCGTGCAGTTGCAGCAATGCTTCGCGGTCCAGCGACTGGTGGAAGCTCTGCACCATCAGTTGTGGGCCATAGCGGTCGATGGTCAGCCCCCCGGCGCCTTCCTGGCTGCCATGGAACAGGCGATAGCAGTCTGTGCCCTGGCTGTGCAGCTCGGCCAGCAGAGCCTGGCGATGTTCAAGGGCGGCGCGCAGCGCCTGATTCAAGGATGACATGCTGGGCGCCTTGCAGGTGGAATTGGGCGCGGGAGTTTAACAGCTTGAGCTGTAGGAGCGAGGCTTGCCCGCGAAGCAGGCACCCCGGTCTGGCTGATTCACCGCGTTATCGTTCTTCGCGGGCAAGCCTCGCTCCTACAGCAGGCCCATACGCCGTTTCGCACGATGTACCGAGCCATTGCGCACCGCCCAGCGCAGCATCGGTGCGCTGCGATTGACGCTGGCGCGGATCAGTTTGCGTTGCAGCGGCCCTTGGCTCACACCGAGCATGTCACTGGCCCAATCCGGCAGCAGGTCGATCCCGGCCTGCATCATCAAACCGCCGAACGGCCTGGCCAAACGACTGGGGGAGGGAGCATTCAACAACAGCCGCAGCACTTCACGACTGCGCTCGTCGCACAACAGTTGCGGGCGAACGCGCTCAAGATAAGCGGCAATTTCCTGCCGGGAGCGCGGCACGTCACGGGCGCCCAGGCGTTCAGCCACCAACGCGATCTCTGCGTAATAACGATCCTGATCGGCCAGGGACAGGTGCGGATTTCGATAACGCAAATGCGCGGCGAGGAAGTTGCTGACCTCGGCCACGTGCACCCAGGTCAGCAGGTCGGGATCGCTGGCGGCATAGGGCCGGCCATCGGGCGCGGTGCCGGTGACTTGCAGGTGGATGGTGCGGACTTTCTCGATCAGCCAGTCGGCGTCCTGTCGTGAGCCGAAGGTGGTACCGGAGATGAATTGCCCGGTGCGGCGCAGGCGACCGAGCATATCCTCGCGAAAATTCGAATGGTCCCACACGCCGGCCAGGGCCAGCGGGTGCAAGGCTTGCAACATCAGGGCGCTGATACCGCCGATCAACATGCTGCTGAAGTCGCCGTGGACTTGCCAGCTCACCGAATCCGGTCCGAACAGCCCGGGGTCGCCCTTGGGGTTTTCCAGGTCGAGCTTGCCCAGGGACAGACCGGTCAGGCTCATGATCTGGGTTTCAATACGGCTACGGATGAATTCCATGGAGGCTCGTGGCAGAGGGGGGGCGCGGCCACTGGCCGCGCCTTGGGGACTACTGGTTCAGGCGCTTGTCGATCAAGCCTTGGACCACGCTCGGGTCGGCCAGGGTCGAGGTATCTCCCAGGCTGTCCAGTTCGTTACAGGCGATCTTGCGCAGAATGCGGCGCATGATCTTGCCTGAACGGGTTTTCGGCAAGGCCGGCGCCCACTGGATCAGGTCGGGCTTGGCGAAGCTACCGATTTCCTTGCTGACGTGGGCCAGCAAGGTTCTCTTCAATTCTTCGTTGGTCTCGACGCCGTTCATGGGGGTGACGAAGGCGTAGATGCCCTGGCCCTTGATGTCATGGGGGTAACCGACCACGGCGGCTTCGGCGATGCTGTCGTGCAGTACCAGGGCGCTCTCCACTTCGGCGGTGCCGATGCGGTGCCCGGAGACATTGATGACATCGTCGATGCGCCCGGTGATCCAGTAGTCGCCATCTTCGTCGCGGCGGGCGCCATCGCCGGTGAAATAGTAGCCGGGATAGGGTTTGAAGTAGGTGTCGACCATCCGTTGCGGGTCGCCGTAGACGCTGCGGATCTGCGCCGGCCAGCTTGATTTTATGGCGAGCACGCCGCTGCCGGCGCCTTTGATTTCCTTGCCATGCTCGTCCAGTAGCACCGGTTGTACACCGAACATCGGTTTTGTGGCGCAGCCGGGTTTGATGTGTTGGGCACTGACCAGAGGGCTGAGCATGATGCCGCCGGTTTCGGTCTGCCACCAGGTATCGACGATCGGGCAACGTTGTTCGCCGACGACATTGAAGTACCACTCCCACGCTTCCGGATTGATCGGCTCACCGACAGTGCCGAGCAATCTGAGGCTGGCGCGGAACGTTTCCTTCAACGGTTCTGCGCCCTCGCGCATCAGGGCGCGCAGCGCGGTGGGGGCGGTGTAGAAGATGTTCACTTTGTGCTTGTCGATCACCTGCCAGAACCGCGAGGTGCTCGGGTAGCTCGGCACGCCTTCGAAGATCAGGGTGGTGGCGCCATTGGCCAGGGGGCCATAGACGATGTAGCTGTGGCCAGTGACCCAGCCGACATCGGCGGTGCACCAGAACACTTCGCCATCGCGGTAGTCCAGCACATATTTGAAGGTCATTGCCGCTTGCAGCAGGTAGCCTCCCGTTGTGTGCAGCACGCCTTTGGGTTTGCCGGTGCTGCCGGAGGTGTAGAGGATGAACAGCGGGTCTTCGGCGTCCATCGGCTCGGGCGGGCAGTCGTCGCCGACGTCGCGCAGCGCCTGGTGATACCAGAGGTCGCGGCCCTCGACCCAATTCACCGGGTTCTGGGTCCGTTCGACCACGACCACGGTGCTGACATCCGGGCAGCTTTGCAGCGCCTTGTCGACATTGTGCTTGAGCGGCACGAACTTACCGCCGCGCACGCCTTCATCGGCGGTAATCACCGTGCGGCAGTCGGCGTCGAGGATCCGGTCGCGCAGCGAATCCGGCGAGAACCCACCGAACACTACCGAATGCACTGCACCGATGCGTGTGCAGGCGAGCATGGCGTAGGCCGCTTCAGGGATCATCGGCATGTAGATGCACACACGGTCGCCTTTCTTCACGCCACGGCTTTTGAGCACGTTGGCCAGGCGGCAGACGTAATGGTGAAGTTTCTTGTAGGTGATCTGTGTGGATTCGGCGGGATCGTCGCCTTCCCAGACGATCGCGGTTTGATCGCCGCGAGTTGCCAGGTGACGGTCAATGCAGTTGTAGCTGACGTTCAGCCTGGCGCCGGCAAACCAGTGGGCTTCACCGGTTTTCAGATCGTAGCGCTGGACAGTCTGCCACGGTGTGCTCCAGTCGAGGAAGCGGGTGGCTTGTTCGGCCCAGAAGGTGCTGGGGTGTTCGATGGATTCGCGGTACAGGCGGTGATAGTCGTCTTGACTCAGTTGTGCAGCCCGGCGGACGGCATCGGCTTTGGGGAACGTGCTGATATCGAACATGACGGTTCCTTATTCTTGTTTTGGCGACAAGAGGGGAGCTGCGCGACCCTCGTAGGAGCCGGCTTGCTGGCGAAAGCGGCGTATCAGTCGACAAAAATGTTGAATGACACGGCTCTTTCGCCAGCAAGCCGGCTCCTACAAGGTTAGTACCCCCGCAGGAATGGCGTCAGATCAACCGCGGTGACGACCGCGGAAGTAGTTGATCAGCCCTTGAGTGGACGGGTCATCAGCCGGCGTTTCTTCGCTGCCGACCAGACGGTTGTAGACGCCTTTGCCCAGCTCCTTGCCCAGTTCCACGCCCCATTGGTCGAAGGCGTTGATGCCCCAGATCACGCTTTGCACGAAGACTTTGTGTTCGTACATCGCCACCAGCGCACCCAGGCGCCGCGGGCTGATGCGCTCGACCACCAGGGTATTGCTCGGGCGGTTGCCCGGGATCACCTTGTGCGGCGCAAGGCTCTGCACCTGCTCTTCGCTCATGCCTTTGTCACGCAGCTCAGCCTGGGCTTCGGCCAGGGTTTTGCCGAGCATCAACGCCTGGCTTTGCGACAGGCAGTTGGCGTACAGCCACTGGTGGTGGTCGGCCACCGGGTTGAAGCTGACGATCGGCACGATGAAGTCGGCCGGGATCAGTTGGGTGCCCTGGTGCAGCAACTGGTGGTAAGCGTGCTGACCGTTGCAGCCCACGCCGCCCCAGATCACCGGGCCGGTATCGGTGCTGACGGGAGTACCGTCCTGGCGCACGCGCTTGCCATTGGATTCCATGTCCAGCTGCTGCAGGTGCTTGGTGATGTTACGCAGGTAGTGATCGTACGGCAGGATCGCGTGACTTTGCGCGCCCCAGAAATTGCCGTACCAGACGCCGAGCAAGGCCAGCAGCACCGGCATATTCTGTTCGAACGGGGTGTTCAGGAAGTGCTGGTCCATGGTGTAGGCACCGGACAGGAGTTCCTTGAAGTTCGACATGCCGATGGCCAGGGCGATCGGCAGGCCGATGGCCGACCAGAGCGAGTAACGCCCGCCAACCCAGTCCCACATCGGGAAGATGTTCTCTTCGCGGATGCCGAACGCCACGGCGGCAGCGTTGTTGCTCGAGACCGCGATGAAGTGGCGATGCAGCTCGGCTTCCGAACCACCCTGGGCCAGGTACCAGGCGCGTGCGGCCTGGGCGTTTTTCAGGGTTTCGAGGGTGTTGAAGGATTTCGACGAGACGATGAACAGCGTGGTCTCGGCGCGCAGCTTCATGGCCAGTTCGTGGAACTCACTGCCATCGATGTTCGCCAGGTAGTGGCAGCGCACGCCTTTCTGGGCATAGGCAAGCAGGGCTTCGGACACAAGCTCCGGGCCGAGGAACGAACCACCGATGCCGATGTTGACCACGTCAGTGATCGGCTTCTCGGAGTAGCCGCGCCACAGGCCGTCGTGGATACGGCCCACGAGGTCGGTGATCTGGTTCAGCACCTTGTGCACTTCAGGCATCACGTTGACGCCGTTGACCGACAACTTGTCGCCGACCGGGCGACGCAGGGCGGTGTGCAGGGCGGGGCGTCCTTCGGAGGCGTTGACGATTTCGCCATCGAACAGCGATTTGATCGCGCCCTTGAGGTCGACTTCGTCGGCCAGGCACACCAGCAGGTCGCGGGTCTGGGCGTTGATCAGGTTTTTCGAATAGTCGAGAAACAGGCCGCAGCTGCTGAGGGTGAATTGGGTAAAACGCTGCGGGTCGGCGTTGAAGGCCTCGCGCATGTTGAAATCCTGCATGGCCTGGCGGTGGTCTTTCAACGCTTGCCAGGCGGGAAGGGCGGTCACGTCGTGGGGGGTGCGGTAGTACGCCATCGCTGCGGGTTTCCTTTTACTTGAACTGCCTTTAAGACACTGAAAATACCGGAATGTCCTGACCACTGTCTGGGTGGTGCCCGGTTAGCCTGCGTGCACACGATTAAATAGCGCAGGCCGGTAACAGTAAACCCAGAGAGACGATCTGTCTTGGCTTTGTAAGACCTGCGACCGGTACTTTTTTATACCGGCCGCTCCTACAGGGGGGAGGTGTGGGGGGAAATGTGGGGTGGAATTCAGGCGGGGGTGTCGAGGTTCAGGTGCAGGTTGTCGATCAAGCGCGTCGTCCCCAGGAACGCCGCCACCAGAATCACCAGGTCCCGATCTTCCGGGGTTGCCGGGCGCAGGCTCAGCCCATGGCGAATTTCCAGGTAGTCGGGGCGCAGGCCCGCCGCTTCGAGCTGTTGCAGCTTGGCGCGGATCAGGGCCGGGTAATCGCGCTCACCGTGCTTGATCGCTTCGGCGATCTCGCTCAGCGTGCGATACACCACGGGTGCCACGGCTCGCTGATCTTCGTTGAGGAAGCCATTGCGCGATGACAGTGCCAGGCCATCGGCGGCCCGCACCGTCGGCTCGCCAATGATCTGGATCGGCATGTTCAGGTCATGCACCAGCGCGCGAATGACCGCCAGTTGCTGGAAGTCTTTCTGGCCGAAGACCGCCAGGTCCGGCTGAACCATGTTGAACAGCTTGCTGACCACCGTTGCCACACCTTCGAAATGCCCCGGACGGCTGGTGCCACAAAGGCCTTCGGAAATCTGCGGGACGCTCACGCGGGTCTGGCCGGCCATGCCGTCGGGGTATATCTCTGCAACGGTTGGCGCAAATAGCAGGTCGCAACCGGCTTCGAGCAGTTTTTCCTGATCGGCGGCGAGGGTGCGCGGGTATTTGTCCAGGTCTTCACCGGCACCGAACTGCAGCGGGTTGACGAAAATGCTCGCGACCACGAAATCTACCCGTTGGGTGGCCTTGGTGATCAGCGCGACATGACCGCTGTGCAGGTTGCCCATGGTCGGCACAAAGCCGATGCGCTTGCCTTCACTGCGGGCACGGGCCACGGCGGCCCGAAGTTCGCGGACGGTTTTGACGGTGTTCATGCAGAGAATCCATGTTCGATGCCAGGGAAGGTCGCCGCTTTGACTTCGGTGACATACGCGCTCAAGGCGGCGTTAATGCTCGTTTGGCCGGCCATGAAGTTTTTCACGAATTTGGGTACGCGACCGGTAATGGACAGGCCCAGCATGTCATGCAGGACCAGTACCTGGCCGTCGGTGCTGTGGCCGGCACCAATCCCGATGACCGGAATGTTCACGGCCTGGGTGATTTCTTCGGCCAGTTCGCTGGGCACGCATTCGAGCAGCAGCATCGCCGCGCCCGCCTGTTCCAGGGCAATCGCATCGGCACGCATCTGCCGCGCCTGGTTTTCGTTGCGACCCTGGACCTTGTAGCCGCCGAGGATGTTCACCGATTGCGGCGTCAGGCCCATGTGGGCACAGACCGGAATGCCTCGTTCTGCCAGCAGGCGGATCGAGTCCGCCAGCCACAACGCGCCTTCGACCTTGACCATGTGAGCGCCGGCCTGCATCAGCAGGGCGCTGTTGGTCATGGCCTGTTCCGTGGTGGCGTAGGCCATGAAGGGCAAGTCGGCAAGGATCAACGCATCGGTGTTACCGCGTTTGACGGCTGCCACGTGGTAAGCCATTTCGGCGGTGGTGACCGGCAGGGTGCTGTCATGACCTTGCAGAACCATGCCGAGGGAGTCGCCCACCAGCAGCACTTCGACACCGGCCTGATTGCAGGCGTGGGCGAAGGTCGCGTCATAGCAGGTCAGCATGGTGATTTTTTCACCTTTGTGCTTGAGACCTTGCAGAGTGGTCAGGGTGATGGCTGGCATGAAAATTCCTCATTCAGGCGCTGTGGAAACTACTGCGAGTAACGCGCGTGATTCTTCGTTGAATACAGGCGCACGGTCTTTTGTCGTGCTTTTAAGGCCTGGATTGCGCCCTTGATGCCGTGTTGGCGGCAGCGGGACGCCTATAGTCGTGAGGAGAACGTGGGAAGTCAATTGCGTGTGTTACCGCATTGTTACGTCCGTGGTGTTACCGGGGTTACTGATGCGATTCAGCAGGCTGGGCGGGCTTATCGCGGAGTTTTTGTCCTGCACGAACCAATGTGGGAGCGAGCCTGCTCGCGATGGCGTATCGACAGTCACCATTGCTGGTGAATGCTGGATCGCTTTCGCGAGCAGGCTCGCTCCCACAGGGGTTTGTGTCAATTTGTAGTGATGCGTTCCAACCCGACGAACGGGCAGGCAGCGAGTAAGTCACTCAGATGGCGACCGTCCGCCAGACGCAAATTCGCAGGCGCCAACTCGGCCAGCGGATACAGCACGAAGGCCCGCTCCTGCATATGGTAGTGCGGGACTTTGAGCCGAGGTTCGTCAATCAGGCGGTCACCGAACAGCAGGATGTCGAGATCCAGCGTGCGTGGCCCCCAGCGCTCAAGGCGCTCGCGGCCCTGGCCGTTTTCGATTGACTGCAAAGCGTCCAGTAGCTCAAGCGGTGCCAGATTGCTGTCGAGAGCGGCAACCGCGTTGGTGTAACGCGGTTGGCCGGGGAGCAACGAGTCGCTTTGATAGAAGGCTGAAACCCCGACCAGTTCCGATTGCGGCAACTGTGCCAGCGCCTCGATGGCGCTGCGCAGCTGTTCGGCGGGGTCAGCGAGGTTGCTGCCCATGCCGATGTAGATGCGTTCCATGAATTACTCGCCCGTGGTACTCGAAGCGTCTGCTGAGCGCTTGCGCTTGGAGCCGCCGCTGCGGCGCCGTTTGCGTGGGCCGCCGGTGCCGTCGTCCTTGCCGCTGAGGTCGCGAATCATGTCGCGACGCTCGCTGTCATTGGCATCCTGATAGTCGGTCCACCATTCGCCCAAGCCATCGGTCTGCTCGCCCGCGCTTTCGCGTAGCAGCAAAAAGTCGTAGCCGGCGCGGAATCGCGGATTGTCCAGCAGCAGGTCGGCACGTTTGCCGCTGCGCCGTGGCAGGCGCTCCTGCATGTCCCAGATCTCGCGGATCGGCATGGTGAAGCGTTTCGGGATGGCGATGCGCTGGCACTGCTCGGCAATCAGTTCGTGAGCCGCTTCCTGCATCGCCGGAATCGGCGGCATGCCACGGTCTTGCAGGCGCAATACGCGCGCCGGCAGGGCAGGCCAGAGCAGGGCTGCAAACAGGAATGCCGGGGTCACCGGTTTGTTCTGCTTGATGCGCAGGTCGGTGTTGATCAGGGCTTCGCTGATCAGGGTATGGGTGTAGGTCGGGTTATGTTCCAGTGCCTCGGCGCTGGCCGGGAACAGCGGATCGAACAATTGCAGGTCGACCAGCATTTCAAAGGTGTCTGCAGCGTGCCCGGACAGGAACAGCTTGAGCACTTCTTCAAACAAGCGGGCCGACGGGATCTCGCGCAACATGGGCGCCAGCTCGCGAATGGGCGCGGCGCTGTGTTTTTCGATACCGAAATTCAGCTTGGCGGCAAAACGCACCGCGCGCAGCATCCGCACCGGATCTTCCTGGTAGCGCTGCTTGGGGTCGCCAATCAAGCGGATCAGTTGGTTGCGAATGTCGTGCACGCCGTTGGCGTAATCGAGAATGCGCTCGCTGACCGGATCGTAATACAGGGCGTTGATGGTGAAGTCACGGCGTTGCGCGTCTTCTTCCAGGGTCCCGTAGACGTTATCGCGCAGGATGCGCCCGCTTTCGTTGCGCGAGGATTGATTGGTGTCTTCCTCTTCATCGTTTTGCGGGTGATTGGCGCGGAACGTCGCGACTTCGATGATTTCGCGGCCAAAGTGGATATGCACCAGTTTGAACCGGCGGCCGATGATCCGTGCATTACGGAATTCGGCCCGTACCTGTTCGGGCGTGGCGCTGGTGGCAACGTCAAAATCTTTCGGCGTGATGCCGAGCAGCATGTCACGCACACAGCCGCCGACCAGATAGGCCTGGTAACCGGCGCCCTGCAGGCGATCGACGATGTTCACCGCGTAACGGCTGAATTGCGCCTTTTGCAGCGAATGTTGACCGCTGTTGAGCACTTCAGGCGTGCTGCGGATGTGTTGCGTACGACGCACGGGAGTACGGAATGACTGGAACAACTTCTTCAGCATGGGATGCACTGTTTGAAGGAATGTTCGGCCAAAACGAAGAATGACCGCATGATGGGCGGGGATTCTAGCATTTAGTCGGGGGATGGTGTAGGACACAGCAGATTTGAGGCGTAGGAGCAGCCGGTCGACGCTCGAATGCTCGCGAAAAACGTGAACGATAACGCGGTGAACCAGATACCCAGCGCCGCTCTTGAGTTTTTCGCGAGCAGGCTCGCTCCCACAGTAATCAGGGGCGGGGCTCAAATCGCAGAAACTACAAGGGGAGCCGAAGCTCCCCAAGAAGTAGTTGCATGCTCTATTTTTGTTATTGGTTTCGGGCTTTTTGTTTTTGTTGAGTGCCCTTGCCATGAAGCTTTCCTTCATGACCCTCCCAATCGGGAGCCAAGAGCAAACGGATTGCTTTGGTCGCTGTGCTGCAGTGATCTCGCGATCCAACCAGTTCAGGCTCTGTCTTAAGACAGTTTTTTGTTGTTCTCGGCCTGGTCGTGGGGCAAGCCCCAAATACAACGCCTCTCCAAAAGAATCAGTTAGCTGCGCCTCTCGCCGTCTTGTTTTTATTGTGCGTGAGTCGATTCGTCTTATTTTTATTGTCTTGTACGTTGCTTGTTATTGTTCTTGTACCAAACATATAGCAGGGTGCGTGCCAACTTTTGTGAATCCCAGTAAAACAAGGGGTTAGGCGTGTCGCTGGGGTAAATGAGGGCCAAAAAAAACCGGGGCTTCGTTACCGTAAGCCCCGGCTTCTGTTACGTGAAAAACCTGAGGTAACAGTTTTTTCACAAAATCACGTGTTACCCGCACATGAGACAGGTGTGGTTCAGCTCTCGCTCGGTACCCCGGTTTTGCGTCGTGGGATGCCCAGGCGCTGACGGCGTTCCCACAGGCACTTGCGACTGACCCCGAGTTTGCGTGCCAGCTCGGTTTCGGTCATGTGATCCTGATGCTCAAGCACGAAGTGCTGGAAGTAGTCTTCCAGGGACAGGTCTTCAGTCGGCTCATGATTGTTGTTGCCTGTACTACCGTTGCCCTGCTGTGGGGGCAGGCCGATGAACTCGTCGTCTTCCAGGTCACCCAGTTCGATGTCGATGCCCAGCAGCTCGGCGGAAATTTCCGGGCTCTCGCACAGGATGACCGCACGTTCGACCGCATTTTCCAGCTCGCGAACGTTGCCTGGCCACGAGTAATGACGAATGGCTTGCTCGGCATCCGGGGCGAACTTCAGGTCTGTCCGGTTGATCCGTGCGCTTTGACGCGCCAGGAAGGCGTTGGCGATTTCATTGACGTCCGCGCCACGCTCGCGCAGGGCCGGCAGTTTCAGGGCAATCACGTGAAGGCGGTAATACAAGTCTTCACGGAACTGGCCGATCTTCGCCAGGCTCTTGAGGTCGCGGTGGGTCGCAGCGATCAGGCGCACATCGACTTTCTGCGACTGGACCGAGCCCACTCGACGAATTTCACCTTCCTGCAACACGCGCAACAGGCGCGCCTGGGCTTCCAGTGGCAGCTCACCGATTTCATCGAGGAACAAGGTGCCGCCGTCCGCCGCTTCCACCAGGCCGGCACGTCCGGCGCTGGCGCCGGTGAATGCGCCTTTCTCGTGGCCGAACAGTTCGGATTCGATCAGGCTTTCTGGAATGGCCGCACAGTTCACCGAAATCATCGGTGCCTTGGCCCGCTTGGAGAGGTTGTGCAGGGCACGCGCCACCAGTTCCTTACCGGTACCGGACTCGCCCTGGATCAGGACATTGGAGTCAGTCGGCGCGACTTTGCGGATCTTGCCATACAGGTCCTGCATCGGTGGGCACGAGCCGATGATGCCGATTTCACCGTTACTGTTATCGCTACCGGTTTTGGCCGCACCATTGGCGACTTTGCCGGCAACCGGTTCGCCGCTGGCTTGCGCCGATTGCCGGTCACGCAGGATGCGCGCGACGGCCTGGAGCATTTCGTCGTGATCGAAAGGCTTGGCGATGTAATCCACCGCGCCCATCTTCATCGAGTCCACCGCCGAGCGCAGGCTGGCATAGCTGGTCATGATCAGCACCGGAGTGCCTTGGCCAAGCTTGATCAACTCGGTGCCCGGCGCGCCCGGCAGGCGTAGGTCACTGACGATCAGGTCGAACGTGGGAATGGTGAAGCGTTCTTGTGCTTCCTGCACTGAACCGGCTTCGCTGACCTGGTACTGGTTACGTTCCAGCAGGCGGCGCAAGGCGGAGCGGATAATTGTTTCGTCTTCGACGATCAAAATGTGCGGCATTGATTCGATACTCTCGACGGTCTCAGTTCACAGCGGACGTCGCTTCGACATGACGCGGTAATGTCACCCGGATACGGGTGCCGCGTTGGCTCTGAACATCAGCCGGGCTGTCGATGGTGATTTGTCCATAATGCTCTTCAACGATGGAATAGACCAGTGCAAGGCCCAGACCGGTGCCTTCACCCGGGTCCTTGGTGGTGAAGAAGGGTTCGAACAATCGGTCCATGATGTTCTTCGGAATACCGCTGCCCTCGTCTTCCACGATCAGGTCGACCGTGTGTTCGCCGGCTTCGCTCTTGACCCGCACCGCGCTGTGGGGAGGCGAGGCGTCGCGGGCGTTTGAGAGCAGGTTGATCAACACTTGGGCAAGCCGTTGCGGGTCGCCTTCGACCCAATGATCGGGGTCGCACAGGTTGTAGAACTGCACTTCGAAATTGCGCCGGTTCAGGGCCAGCAGGCCGATCGCGTCCTGGGCCACTTCCGCCAGACAGACGGGCTCGTCGCTGTGCTGGTGGCTGCCGGCATGGGCGAAGCTCATCAACGACTGCACGATGCGCGAAACGCGCTTGGTCTGCTCGAGGATCTGCCCGCTGATTTCCTTGAGTTCGCCGTCGTCCTCGCGCTCTTCGCGCAGGTTCTGCGCCAGGCAGGCGATGCCGGTGATCGGGTTGCCGATTTCATGGGCCACGCCCGCGGCCAGGCGACCGATGCTGGCCAGGCGCTCGGAGTGCACCAGTTTGTCTTCGAGCATCTGGGTTTCGGTCAGGTCTTCCACCAGCAACACCAGGCCACTGTTGCCCGGTGCGAGCGGTTCGTCGATCGCCGCTTTGTGCAGGTTCAGCCAGCGGGTCTGGCCGTCGAGGGCCAGGTGCTGTTTGTGCAAGTGCTCATCCGGAACATTGATGAAGCCTTGTAGCAGTTCTTTCCACGGGTCGGCAATGGTGCTCAGGCGCGAACCGACCACACGCTGCGCGGCGATCCCGGTCAATTCCTCCATGGCTTTGTTCCACATGAGGATTTCCTGGTCCTTGGCCAGCGAGCAGACGCCCATCGGCAACTCCTGCAGGGTCTGGCGGTGATAGCGGCGCAGGGCATCGAGTTCGGCGGCCAGGCCGGTCAGGCGCGAATGGTAGTCCTCAAGGCGGCTTTCGATGAAGTGGATGTCTTCGGTGACATAGTTTTCGCCGCCGGCCTTGTAGGGCAGGAACGTCTCGACCATGTCCTGGGCCACGCTCGGTCCCATCAGGCCGGACAGGTTGGCTTCGATCCGGTCGCGCAAGCGGCGCAAGGCGTACGGCCGACGCTCGTCGAAGGGCAGGTAGAGATCGCGCAGGGCTTGCTCGACTTCCTTCTGCGCAGCCTTGGCACCCAGCGGTTTAGCAAGCTGGGTGGCGAATTCCTGCGGCGAGGCGGCGTGCAGTTCCCGGCGTTGCGGGCGACGCACGTTGTCCACGGCGCAGGCTTCGGCGGCGCTGGCCTCTTCGGTGCTGGCATTGGTGAACAGCGAAATCAGGGTGAACATCAGTACGTTGGCGGCCAGGGAGGCGATCGCGGCCATGTGCCAACTGGTGTCATCGAGCACGTAGATCATGTTCAACAACGGTATGTAGAAGCCCTGCAGGTTACCGACCAGCGGTAGCAACATGGTCACCAGCCACACCAGGATCCCCGCCAGCAGCCCGGCGATGAAGCCGCGACGGTTGGCGGTCGGCCAATACAGGACCGACAGCACGCCCGGGAGGAACTGCAGCGTGGCCACGAAGGCGACGATGCCGAGGTTGGCCAGGTCTTGCTCGGCACCCAGCAGCAGGTAGAAGCCGTAGCCGGCCATGATGATCGCGACGATCAGGGCCCGACGGGTCCACTTCAGCCAGCGGTAGATGTTGCCTTCGGCCGGTGGCTGGTACAGCGGCAGCACCAGGTGGTTCAGGGCCATGCCGGACAGGGCCAGGGTGGTGACGATGATCAGGCCGCTGGCGGCGGACAGACCGCCGACATAGGCCAGCAATGCCAGGGCCTTGCTGTTGGCCGCGATGCCGATGCCCAGGGTGAAATATTCAGGGTTGGTGGTGGCGCCGAGCTTCAGGCCGGCCCAGAGAATCAACGGCACTGCCAGGCTCATCAGCAGCAGGAACAGCGGCAAGCCCCAGCTCGCACTGACCAGCGAACGCGGATTGAGGTTTTCGGTGAAGGTCATGTGGTACATGTGCGGCATGACGATTGCCGAGGCGAAGAACACCAGCAGCAGCGTGCGCCAAGGGCCTTCCTGCAGCGGCGTGTGCAGCGCGGCAAGGGCGGTCTGGTTTTGCAACAGCCACAACTCCAGCTGTTGCGGGCCGTCGAATACGCCATACAGCGCATAGAGGCCGACGCCGCCGAGGGCGATCAGCTTGATGACCGACTCGAAGGCAATCGCGAACACCAGGCCTTCATGTTTTTCCCGGGTGGCGATGTGCCGGGAGCCGAAGAAAATCGTGAACAGCGTGATCAGTGCGCAGAAACTCAGCGCCACGCGATGCTGGACCGGCTCGCGGGTGAGGATGCTGATGGAGTCGGCGACCGCCTGGATTTGCAGCGCCAGCAGGGGCAGTACCCCGACCAGCATGAAAATCGTGGTCAGCGCGCCAGCCCAGGTACTGCGAAAGCGGAACGCGAACAGATCGGCCAGGGACGACAGCTGATAGGTGCGGGTGATCTTCAGGATCGGGTACAGCAACACCGGCGCCAGCAGAAACGCGCCGGAAACGCCCAGGTAGCTTGACAGGAAGCCGTAGCCATACTGATAGGCCAGGCCCACGGTGCCATAAAATGCCCAGGCACTGGCGTAGACCCCCAGCGACAAGGTGTACGTCAGCGGGTGGCGAATGATCGCCCGCGGGATCATGCCCCGTTCGCTGACCCAGGCCACGCCGAACAGCACCGCCAGGTACGCGGCGCTGATCAGGATCATCTGGGTCAGGCTAAAGCTCATCGGCATCTTTTTGGCTCTGCAGGATGAAGGTCACGACGATCAGGATCAGCCAGAGCAGATAAGGGCGATACCAGGCGCCAGTGGCGTCGATCCACCAATCCATGATGGCTGGGGAAAACAGATAAATCCCCACTACCAGGAGCAGGACCAAGCGATAGATGTACATCCCGGCCTCTCTTTTTTTATGCCCGTGCCCGAAAACGAGCGGCGATGGTAACGGATGGGCGCGCCACTGCAAGCATGATCACTGTAGCTGCGCCTCGGGCAGGCTCAATGTGCGCGGGATCAACAGGGCATCCCAGTGGGCAGTTCCCCAGTCCAGCACTTCCCGAGGCGTTGCGTAAGCCAGTTCGGCGCCGGGCTTTTGTCCCAGAGCGCGCAGGGCTCGCAGCAACAACGGTGTAGCCTGATCTTCGGTTAGCGGCGGTGAACGGTAGGACTTGCCGAGTTTGTTGCCATCGGGCTGGGTAATCAGCGGGATGTGCAAGTAACGCGGCTGGCGCAGGCCGAGCAGCTCCTGCAGGTAGAGCTGACGCGGCGTGGAGTCGAGCAGGTCGGCACCGCGGACGATGTCGGTGATGCCTTGCCAGGCGTCGTCCAGCACTACTGCCAGTTGATAAGCGTAGAGCCCGTCGCGCCGGCGAATCACGAAATCGCCGACATCCCGGCCCAGATGCTGGTGGAACTCGCCCTGCACCCGGTCGATGAAGTGATAGTCCAGTTCGGGCGCGCGCACCCGGATCGCGGCATCTTCGGTGCCATGCCCGGCATTGCGGCACAATCCCGGATAGATGCCGTGGTACGGCTCCAGCTGTTTGCGCGAGCACGTGCAGGCGTAGGCCAGGCCGTGGTTGAACAGGCGATTGAGCACTTCGGCATAGGCATCGTGGCGATCGCTCTGGCGGACCATCTCGCCATCCCACTCGAAACCGTAGCTCTCCAGAGCCTTGAGGATCGCCGCCTGAGCGCCGGGTTCTTCGCGGGGTGGGTCGAGATCTTCCATGCGCATCAGCCAGCGGCCACCGACCGAGCGGGCGTCGAGGTACGAAGCCAATGCGGCGACCAGCGAACCAAAATGCAGATGGCCACTGGGCGTGGGGGCGAAGCGTCCGATGTAGGAGGAACTGGTGATGGCGGTCATGAGGTGATGTTTGTTTGTCCGGGCTTGCGCCAGCCACCTGTGGGAGCGAGCCTGCTCGCGAAGGCGGTGTGTCAGCCAGCATTAATGTTGAAACTGAAGGCCCCTTCGCGAGCAGGCTCGCTCCCACAGGGTTTCGCGCCGAGGCGAATTTCGGAAACAAAAACGGAGCGTTCGCACGCTCCGTTCTTCGTTCAAGCCGCCATTATTTGCCGACTTGCTTTTCCTTGATTTCCGCCAGTGTCTTGCAGTCGATGCACAAGTCAGCGGTAGGGCGTGCCTCAAGGCGCTTGACGCCGATCTCGATGCCGCAGGACTCACACCAGCCGTACTCTTCGTCTTCGATCAACTGAAGCGTCTTGTCGATCTTCTTGATCAACTTGCGCTCACGATCGCGGGCTCGAAGCTCGAGAGCGAACTCTTCTTCCTGGCTGGCACGGTCTGCCGGGTCCGGGAAGTTGGCCGCTTCGTCCTTCATGTGATCCACAGTCTTGTCGACACCTTCCATCAGCTCTTTTTTCCACTGATTCAGAACTTTGGTGAAGTGTTTGCGCATGGGCTCGCCCATGTACTCTTCGCCAGCTTTCTGAACATAGGGCTCGAAGCCGCTGATCGTCTGATTCGCTTGTTGCTTTGCTTGGGTGGACATGAAATAGACCGCCTCTACTCTTGTAATCCATCTGCGCAGGATTGCTCCATCACCGGCACCCGCCGGCCCTGCGGCTGCAAGCGGGCGAACTTACCAGATCAAATCAGACCGCGCTACTCCCGGATGTCGAGGCCGCAGCCCGCGGTGCTTGCAAATGATGGCAAAGCGTTGCCTGGTGGCTCTGGAACCCGCTCAATTAATGATTTTAGTCAAACCTGGGGCACTCGCTCAGCTCGTTTGTGGCCTGGGTCTTAAGGCCTCTGACCGCTTTAGGTTCTCGCTCGTTCCTGCGCTTGAGTAGAATCGTTCTTTTCCCTGTTGAAGGAAGGCCAATGGCTCAGTCCTACAGTGCCCGCAGTCGCGCGATCGAACCTTTTCATGTCATGGCGTTGCTGGCGCGGGCCAATGAATTGCAGGCTGCCGGTCACGATGTGATCCACCTGGAAATCGGCGAACCGGATTTCACCACCGCCGAGCCGATCATCCGCGCCGGACAGGCCGCACTGGCGGGGGGCAAGACGCGTTACACCGCCGCCCGCGGAATCCCCGAACTGCGTGAGGCCATTTCGGGTTTTTATCAGCAGCGTTATGGCTTGAACATCGACCCGCGACGCATCCTCATCACCCCCGGCGGTTCCGGTGCGTTGCTGCTGGCCAGCGCCTTGCTGGTCGATCCGGGCAGGCACTGGCTGCTGGCCGACCCGGGTTACCCGTGCAACCGGCATTTCCTGCGGCTGGTGGAAGGCGCCGCGCAGCTGGTCCCGGTAGGTCCGGACGTGCGTTACCAACTGACCCCGGATTTGATCGAGCGGAATTGGGATCACGACAGCGTGGGTGCGCTGGTGGCCTCGCCGGCCAACCCGACCGGCACGATCCTCACCCGCGATGAACTGGCGGGGCTGTCCCAGTCCATCAAACAGCGCCACGGTCACTTGGTGGTGGACGAGATCTACCATGGCCTGACCTACGGCACCGATGCGGCCAGCGTGCTGGAAGTCGACGACAGTGCTTTTGTGCTGAATAGTTTTTCCAAGTATTTCGGCATGACGGGCTGGCGTCTTGGCTGGCTGGTAGCGCCGGACGCGGCGGTGGGAGAGTTGGAAAAACTCGCGCAAAACCTTTACATCAGCGCGCCAAGCATGGCCCAGCACGCGGCATTGGCGTGTTTCGAGCCTGCTACCATTGCGATTCTGGAAGAACGTCGCGCTGAATTCGGTCGTCGTCGGGACTTCCTGCTGCCTGCGTTGAGGAATCTCGGTTTTGGTATCGCCGTTGAACCAGAAGGCGCGTTCTACTTGTACGCCGATATCAGCAAGTTCGGCGGCGATGCCTTCGCGTTCTGCCGTCACTTCCTCGAAACCGAACATGTCGCGATTACGCCGGGGCTGGACTTCGGCCGGTATCAAGCCGGGCACCACGTGCGGTTTGCCTACACTCAAAACCTCGAACGCTTGCAGGAAGCGGTGGAACGTATCGGGCGCGGTCTGCGGAGTTGGCAAGGCTGATGCGTTTTCATCCCCCCCTCGAAGAAGGTCGGCTGATTCGCCGCTACAAGCGTTTTCTCGCCGACATCGAAACCGTCGATGGCGAGTTGCTGACCATTCACTGCCCGAACACGGGCTCGATGCTCAATTGTCAGGTCGAAGGCGGGCAGGTCTGGTTCAGTCGCTCCAATGACCCCAAGCGCAAGTTGCCCGGTACCTGGGAAATCGGCGAAACCCCGCACGGGCGCTTGTTCTGCGTGAATACCGGGCGGGCCAATGGCTTGATCGAAGAAGCATTGCGGGCGGGGGTGATCACCGAGTTGAACGGCTTCACCGAGCTGAAACGCGAAGTCGCTTACGGTCAGGAAAGCAGCCGCATCGATTTTCGCCTCGATTACCCGAGCGGGCCGGCGTACGTGGAAGTCAAAAGCGTCACCCTGGGTTATGACGGCACGCCCGTGGCAGCGTTCCCTGATGCGGTTACCCAGCGTGGGGCCAAGCATTTGCGTGAATTGGCCCATCTGGCCCGGGACGGGATTCGCGCGGTGCAGTTGTATTGCGTCAATCTGAGTGGCATCGAAGCCGTGCGTCCGGCTGAAGAAATCGATTCAGCCTACGCGCAGGCCTTGCGTGAGGCCGTGGCGTGCGGGGTTGAAGTGCTGGCCTACGGTGTGCGCCTGACCCATGAGGAAATGGTGGTAGATCGGCGTCTGGAGGTATTGCTCGGCGGTTAAAGGCTCACCCAGATGCCCTGTGCGTCTTCGCGGCAATCGACCTGGGTCAGCGATTGCCCGGCGCAGGGGCCGGCGACACATTCACCGTCCTCGATCAAGAACAGGGCGCCATGGGTGGCACACTGAATCAAGCTGTTGCTGGGGTCGAGGAACTGGTCAGGGGTCCATTCGAGTCCGACGCCACGGTGCGGGCAACGATTGATATAGACGTAGACCTGGCCGCCCCGGCGCACGGCAAACAGTTTCTGGCGGTCGAGCTCGAACCCCCGGCTGCTGTTATCGGCCAGCTCAATGCCTGTACACAGAAATTTCATGCTGTTCCTCAGGTCGCAAGCCAGTGTCAGGTGCTCAGGATACTTGCTACAGCGCTGCGCGACTTTTTCATAGGCAAAAAAAGACCCGGCAAGAGCCGGGTCAAATAACCGTGATTAGCCTGATGAGGAGATAATCTGAGAGTCCGAACCAAGGGCTTTTCAGAATATCCACTAGTCTCGCGACCAGTTGTGGTAATCATATCGATTCTCATTACCAAGTCAACAGGTGATTTTTCATTTATTCAATTGGTGTCGCACACTCGTTCCAAGTCCTTGTATTTATTGAGTTCTGCCTGTCGTTTTTAGTACGGTCAGTTGCGTAACCTGTTTATTCAGCAGGTCTATTCGCCGGGCCATACCCTCGATCAGGCTGCTGGCAATCTTCGGGTTGCTCTGGGTGAGGCTAAAAAACTGGTCTTTGGGAATGCGCATGATGGTGCAAGGTTCGCTGGTGATGACCGTGGCGTTGCGTTTCTCGCCGGTAAACACGGCCATGGCGCCGAAAATCTCGTCCTTGGGCACATCGCCCACCTTCAATCCATCGACAAACGCTTCGGCGTGGCCGTCGATGATCACGAACACATGGTCCGCCTCATCGCCCTGATGGATCAGCATTTCGCCGCTGGCGACGCGCTGGAAGCCGTTGGTGGCGCGAAATTCCGGTTGCTTTAGGCGCGCCACGGCATCGGACAGCAGGGCGGTCTGGCCTGTCATGTACTGCAGGAACAGCTCCGAGCGGGTCTGGTCTGCATGGATGTGCTGGAACACCTGCGATCGAAGGTAGGGTGTCAACGCCAGGGGCGTCTTGCTGCACAAGCGACAACGGAGCAGTCCCGCGTCCTGGCGCAGACCGATCAGATCGCCCTGCTGCAGATAGAACAGCGCGCGATCATCGATACATCCGTGCAGCCGGCCGTTATCCAGCGTGAACAGTTGATCGCCGGGCAATGCGGCGGCGAGGTCGTCGATGGCAGGAAATTCGACTGCGGGCCCACTCGGTGCCAAACCCTGCAACAGTCTGGCGGGAATGTTTTGCAGTCGATTGATCAGTGTTTCGGCGTAAGCCGGTTGTTCCCCGAGTAGGTACATGGCGAGCGGTACTCGTTCAATTCTTGTGGCGTGACGAGATAGCTTCGAGTTGTTTGTTCAATGCCTCCTTACGTTCGGCGGGAATGTCGTTCCAGTGCACGTCCATTAGGGCGCCTTCGATTGCATACAACAACACCTTGGACGCCCGAAACCCGCGCGTGCGCACGGCCCGATAAGCATCCACCGCCCCCAGGCGACGCAAGTCCGAGGCGCTGTGGATGCCCACGGCATGCAGCCACTGCGCCGACGTCTTGCCAAGATTTTTCAGGTGTTGCAGTTCATCATTCATCAAGCCTCCTTGCGATGGCCGAATGGTGCGTGGGCAAGCTTCTGAGGAGTGTAGCCATCAGTAGGAAAAGCGTGATTGTTTGCTCGTTTTTGACGCAAATGCTTCTAAGCGGCAGCTGGCAGTAGTGCTGCTAAAAACGAGGAAAAGGAGGGAAATAGCGAGCAAATTGGCAGATTTTCAAGCAAGGCAGTCCACAGTCAAGCGCGAAGCGGGGGCGCTGGACTTGTCAATTCAGACTGGCGGTCAGCGGGTGCGATAACGCAGGCGCGTACCGAAATTCATCGACATCAGGATTTCATCGGCGCTCAGTTCCACCGGAAAGTAGGCGCCGGAAATCTGTGCGTGGGCCAGGCTCGCACCTTCAAGCGAAGTGTTGCGAAAATCGATGCCGCGCAAATCGGCGGAGCGGAAATAGGCGTCGGTGAAATCGATGCCGTCGGCGTTCAGTTCGCGCAGGTCCAGGCCGCGGAAATCACCACCGACCATGTCGATAGGCCCAAGCTCTGGGCGCTCTTTGTTGAAGCCCGAGATGTCGTCTTTGTGCAGCAAGGCATACAGCGGGGTGTCGAGCAGTTTCGGCTGGCTCATGTCGCGTCACCTGTTGGATTCATGGCGCCAGTATAGTGCCGCTATTTGACAGCCGCGAAGCCGGGTCAGGCTTCACGGCTGAAATGCTTCCTTACAGGCCCGGCAGGCGCTGGCGAATCTGTTCCACCACCGTGTCGAGGGTTCCGCTTTCGTTGGTCTGCACGCGTTTGCTGCAGAGGATTTCTGCGGGCGTCAATGCTTCACGACTGGCTTGCTGGGCTTCGATAACGGCCAGGGTGGCGTCGGACGGATCCTTTTTGTCTGCCTGGCGCAGGGCCAGCCAGCTCTCGATCACCGCTTGCGGTGCATTGCAGTCAAGGATCAGGAAAGGCGCACCGGTGGCCTCGGCCACTTTCGCCGCGTTGTTGCGCTGCTCGTGCTTGAGATAAGTGGCATCGATTACCACCGGGAAACCGGCGTGCAGGATCAGCGCGGCAATTTCGTGCAGGCGCTGGTAGGTCGCGGCGCTGGCGTCGGCACTATAAATGCCGGCCTGCAGGTCATTGGCGACGGTTTGCTCGCCGAACAGGCGTTTGCGCTCCACATCGGAGCGCAGGCGAATCGCCCCCAGCGCTTCCACCAGACGCATGGCCACGTGGCTTTTGCCAACGGCGGAAACACCGTGGGTGATGGCCATGAAACGCGACGGGATGGTGCTGTAGCTTTCCGCCAGGTTGGCGTAGTTGCGGTATTGGCGCAGTGTCGTGGCGCGCTGCACCGGAGTGGCCTCGGCCGGCATGCTGAACAGGCTGACCTTGGCGCGAACCAGTGCGCGGTAGGCTTTATAGAAGTTCAGCAGTTCCAGGCCCTGGTAATCGCCGGTCAGCTCCAGGTATTGGCTGATGAATCGACGCGCCAGGCACTTCAGGCCGCGGTCTTCCAGGTCCATCGCCAGGAAGGCGGTGTCGGCGTACACGTCGGTGAAGCGGAACGGTTCGTTGAATTCGATGCAGTCGAAGATCACCACGCTGCCGTCGATCACGGTGGCGTTGCCCAAATGGATGTCACCGTGGCATTCGCGAATGAAGCCCTCGGCCTTGCGTTGCGCGAACAGTGGCTTGAGGCGTTCGAAGCTGCTATCGGCCCAGGCCTGCAGGGCGTCCAGTTGCAGCAGGTCGGCCTTGTCGCTGAGGAAGGGGCGAATCTGCTCGAAGTTTTGCAGCACAGGAGCCATGACACTGTCCGCGGTACCGGCTTCGTGTTCTGCCGGCACACGCGGTGCGTCCAGGTGGAAGCGGGCGATCTGATCAGCCATCTGGTCGATGTGCGCGGGCGTCAATTCGCCGTTGGCTTGCAGCGTGCTGAGCAATCCGTCCTGGGCAAACTGGCGCATTTTCAGCGCGTACTCGATGGCCGGACCCTCGCCGCCCAGTTGCGGCGCTTCAGCGCTACCGGTGATCGGTAACACTTCGAGATAAAGATCCTGGGTCAGGCGCTGGTTCAGGCGCAGCTCTTCAGCGCAGAAATGCTCCCGAGCCTCAAGGGTGGTGAAGTCGAGGAAGCCGAAGTTCATCGGCTTCTTCACTTTATAAGCAAAGGGGCCGGTAAGCACGACCCAGGAAATGTGGGTCTCGATGACCTTGAATCCATCTACAGGATGCGGGTAGAGGGCCGGGTTTTGCAGGGCGGCGATCAGTGACTGGCTCACAGGCGATCCTTAAGAGTGGGAAAAATTCAGGCGGTCATTATGGCGTCTAGCCAGCCTAACGCAAACTCGCGGGCCTCCTGTTGAGGATGAATAAAGTGCGTATAATCCGCCGCCATGACTCGTACTCGATCCCCCCGTACCCCAAAGAAACCCCCCTCCAGAGGCCTGCGGCCCTGGCTGGGCTGGGCCCTTAAACTCAGCCTGGTCGGCCTTGTGGTGCTGGCCGGGTTCGCCGTTTACCTCGATGCCATCGTGCAGGAGAAGTTCTCCGGCAAGCGCTGGACCATTCCGGCCAAGGTCTACGCGCGTCCGCTCGAGCTGTTCGTCGGACAAAAGCTGAGCAGGGACGATTTTCTCACCGAGCTCGATGCCTTGGGCTATCGCCGTGAAAGCGTGGCCAACGGTCCGGGCGCGGCCTCGGTCAACGGCAATACCGTCGATCTGAATACCCGTGGCTTCCAGTTCTATGAAGGCATGGAGCAAGCGCAACCGGTGCGGGTGCGTTTCTCGGGTGATTACGTGGCCGAACTGTCGGCGACCAAGGGTGCGAAGTTGTCGGTGGTCCGTCTGGAACCGCTGCTGATCGGCGGCCTGTACCCGAAAAACCTCGAAGACCGGATCCTGATCAAGATCGATCAGGTGCCGCCGTATCTGCTCGAGACCCTGGTCGCTGTCGAGGACCGTGATTTCTATCACCACTTTGGCGTCTCGCCGAAGTCGATCGCCCGGGCGATCTGGGTCAACGGCTCGTCGGGTCGCATGCGTCAGGGGGGTAGTACCCTGACCCAACAGCTGGTCAAGAACTTCTACCTGACCAACGAGCGCAGCCTGAGCCGCAAGCTGACCGAAGCAATGATGGCGCTGCTGCTGGAGCTGCACTACGACAAGCGTGAAATCCTTGAGGCTTACCTCAACGAAGTGTTTGTCGGCCAGGACGGTCAACGCGCGGTGCACGGATTCGGGCTGGCCAGCCAGTTCTTCTTCAGTCAGCCACTGGCCGAGCTCAAGCTGCATCAGGTTGCCTTGCTGGTAGGCATGGTCAAGGGGCCGTCCTCTTACAACCCGCGCCGGTATCCGGAGCGTGCACTTGAGCGGCGCAACCTGGTGCTCGATGTGTTGCTGGAGCAGGGCGTTGCCACGGCCGAGCAAGTCGAAGCCGCGAAGAAAATGCCCCTGGGCGTGACCAAGCGCGGCAGTCTGGCGGACAGCTCGTTCCCCGGTTTCCTTGATCTGGTCAAGCGCCAGCTGCGCGAAGACTACCGCGACGAAGACTTGACCGAAGAGGGGCTGCGGATCTTTACCAGCTTCGATCCGATCCTGCAGATGAAAGCCGAAGCATCGGTCAACGACACCTTCAAGCGTCTGTCCGGCCGCAAGGGTTCGGATGAAGTCGAGGCGGCGATGGTCGTGACCAATCCGGAAACCGGCGAGGTGCAGGCCATGATCGGCAGTCGCCAGGCCGGCTTTGCCGGTTTCAACCGGGCACTGGACGCGGTGCGGCCGATCGGCTCGTTGATCAAACCGGCGGTTTACCTGACGGCACTCGAAAAACCGAGCCAGTACACGTTGACCAGCTGGCTGTCGGACGATTCCTTCTCGGTCAAGGGCGCGGACGGCCAGGTCTGGAAGCCGCAGAACTATGATCGGCGCTCCCACGGCACGGTTTTCCTTTATCAAGGGCTGGCGCACTCCTACAACTTGTCGACCGCACGCCTGGGCCTGGCCGTGGGTGTGCCGAATGTCCTCAAGACACTCGGGCGCCTGGGTGTCAGTCGCGAGTTCCCGGCCTTCCCGTCGATGTTGCTGGGCGCCGGCGGCATGACCCCGATCGAAGTGGCGACCATGTACCAGACGCTCGCCAACGGTGGTTTCAATACGCCGATGCGCGGGATTCGTAGCGTATTGACGGCCGAAGGCGAGCCGCTCAAGCGTTATCCGTTCCAGATCCAGCAGCGTTTTGACCCGGCGTCGATCTACCTGATCCAGAGCGCCATGCAGCGCGTGATGCGTGAGGGTACCGGTAGCTCGGTCTACAACGTGTTGCCGAAAACCTTGACCCTGGCTGGCAAGACCGGGACCAGTAACGACTCGCGAGACAGTTGGTTCGCAGGCTTCAGTCAGGACTTGCTGGCGGTGGTCTGGTTGGGACGCGACGACAACGGCAAGACACCGTTCACGGGTGCCACCGGTGCGTTGCAGGTCTGGACCAGCTTCATGCGCAAGGCCGACCCGTTGCCGTTGGACATGCCGCAGCCGGATAATATCGTTCAGGCCTGGGTCGATTCGCGAACCGGCCAAGGTTCCGACGCCGGTTGCCCGGGCGCCGTGCAGATGCCGTATATTCGCGGCAGCGAACCGCCTCCCGGTGCCGCTTGTGGTGGCGAAAGCCCTATCAACGGTGAAACGGTGATGGATTGGGTCAAGGGCTGGATGAATTAAGCAAAGAGGGTTTCAAGTGAACAAGTGGTTGATTCCAGCGGTTACCGCCGTGGCTTTGCTCAGCGGTTGCTCCACGGTACAGCGCGGCTCGATTCCGGTAGAAGACTCCGGCACCAAGGTTTCCAATAGCGAGCGCGTATCGGCGAACGGAGGCTACCGTCAGACGACGGTAAAACGACCTGTGCAATCTCAGACCCAAGAGATTCCACAAGGCGATACCGGTGTTGTCGTGATGGTGCCAGGGGGTGGTGCGGCAACGTCGGCACCGATCAGCACTGCCCCAATTACCCCAGGCCCGATTACCCCGGGGCCGATTACGCCAGGATCGATCGGCACGTCGCCGGTCCAGTCCGCGCCGGTCAATCAGGGCAGCTACAGCATGCCTTCGACGCCGAGCGGGATTCCGTCGGCCAGTTCCGGTGGCCTGTCCGCCGACGAACAACTGGACGGTCCGGTACTGGCCCTGTTGACTACCGCTCAGCAGCAACAGGCCGGCGGCGACCTCAATGGCGCTTCTTCCAGCCTCGAACGTGCCCAGCGTGTCGCCCCGCGTGAGCCGCAAGTGCTCTATCGCCTGGCGCAAGTGCGCATGGCTCAAGGTGATGCGCCACAGGCCGAGCAATTTGCTCGCCGTGGCCTGACCTTAGCCAACGGGCGTCCGGCACTCCAGGCCAGCCTGTGGGAATTGATCGCCCAGGCGCGTGAGAAGCAGGGCGATTCTGCGGGCGCAACGCTGGCTCGTCAAAAAGCCAAGGTTACTTCGTGATGGATGCGCGCTTTCTTCAAATCGCCGATCAGCTGCTGCTGATCGAGCGTGAGTTGCGGGTGCAAGGGTGGTGGGACGAAGTCGCACCCTCCGCTGAAGCGCTGTCCAGCGTTGAGCCGTTTTCGGTCGATACGCTGGACTTCGAGCAGTGGCTGCAATGGATCTTCCTGCCGCGCATGAAAGCAATCCTGGAGCAGGATCTGCCCTTGCCGAATGCATCGGGAATTCAGGAGATGGCCGAAATGGTCTTCGCCGGGCGCAATGTCCAGGGCAAGGATCGGCAGCTGCAGGTTTTGCTCAAAGAGTTCGATCAATTGATCACCGCTTCGCGCTGAACCCCGATCTTCGATCAAAGGTGGGAGCGAGCCTGCTCGCGATGGTCGTCAACGGTGACACGGGCTGTCTGAATACCCGCGTTGCTTGGACGTTTTTCGCGAGCAAGCTTTGCTCCTACATGCAGTTCTGCGTTATCTGCTTTTGCGTTTCGCTGATGCGCTCCTGACGTTGGGAGTCATCAAGACGCCGCATCTGGCCATCCACTTCCTCTCTCAAACGCGGATTATTCTGTAACTGCGCCAGGTTGGTTCGTGCCTGTTCGCAGAAAGCCTTCAGCTGGTTTTGTTGCTCGGTCACCTGCTTCTTCACCGACTTGTCGATAGCCTGTTGGTCGCCAATGGTGCTGCTGTGTGCGGCAGTGCCCGGCTTGCCTGAGTGTGAGGCGGGCGTGACGATAGTAGTGGCTGGCTGATCCCGAGGCGGTTGAGCGTCGAAATGGGTGACGCCCTGGGCGTCGACCCACTTGTAAATCTGCGCGGCCATGGACAGCGGGCTAAGGGCGACCAGCAGGCCGGCGATGAAGAAGTGCGTACGCATGCCAATTCCTTGTCAAAAGTTGCGCAATTGAAGCTAACACACATGGGGTTTACAGGTTTTTTCTTGCGTTCTCATGTGGTTAGTAGAATAAAGCTCATAGACGACTTGACTTGCAGGGGACGAAACAGAAGAATCCAAAGTCCGCTGTAGAGGGACTGCCAGAAGCAGACCCACTCGGCAGATCATGAGGCGCACACCAGCGCCGACCTGTTACACCCGCAACGCGTTACCTCGCGCTGGGTGGGAAAGGCCCGCAACACTTGGGACGATCCCAATACTTGCTCAGTCAGTGCTGACGTAGTCGGCGACCACCGTCGCTCATGCTCTGCTGAGAAGTAAACCTATTAAGACCCGTCCCCCTTTTCGTGGACGGTATTCTGGCGTTTTAGAGGTGAGCAACGTGGAGCTTTTATCTGGCGGTGAGATGCTCGTCCGCTTTTTGCGCGACGAAGGCGTCAAATATATCTACGGGTACCCGGGTGGTGCTCTTCTTCATGTCTACGATGCCCTGTTCAAAGAACCGGAAGTGACCCACATTCTGGTTCGTCACGAGCAGGCCGCGACCCATATGGCTGACGGCTACGCCCGTGCCACCGGTAAAGCCGGCGTGGTACTGGTGACTTCCGGCCCGGGCGCGACCAACGCCATCACCGGTATCGCCACGGCCTACATGGACTCCATTCCGATGGTGGTGATTTCCGGCCAGGTGCCTAGCACCATGGTTGGTACCGACGCCTTCCAGGAAACCGACATGATCGGTATCTCCCGGCCGATCGTGAAACACAGCTTCATGATCAAGCACGCGTCGGAAATCCCGGAAGTCATGAAGAAAGCGTTCTACCTGGCGCAATCCGGTCGTCCTGGTCCAGTCGTTGTCGATATCCCGAAAGACATGACCAACCCGGCCGAGAAGTTCGAATACGTCTTCCCGAAAAAAGCCAAGCTGCGCTCCTACAGCCCGGCCGTTCGCGGCCACTCGGGGCAAATCCGCAAGGCGGCAGAAATGCTCCTGGCGGCCAAGCGTCCTGTGATGTACGCAGGCGGCGGCGTGATTCTCGGTGGTGGCTCCGCGCCGCTCACCGAGTTGGCGAAGATGCTCAACCTGCCAGTGACCAATACCCTGATGGGCCTGGGCGGCTACCCTGGTACCGACCGCCAGTTCATCGGCATGCTGGGCATGCACGGCAGCTACACCGCCAACCTGGCCATGCACCATGCTGACGTGATCCTGGCCGTCGGCGCACGTTTCGACGACCGTGTCATCAACGGCCCATCGAAGTTCTGCCCGAACGCCAAGATCATTCACATCGACATCGACCCGGCTTCGATCTCCAAGACCATCAAGGCCGATGTGCCGATCGTGGGTCCGGTCGAGAGCGTCCTGACCGAAATGGTCGCGATCCTCAAGGAAATCGGCGAGACCCCGAACAAGGAGTCCGTTGCCAGCTGGTGGAAGCAGATCGACGAGTGGCGCGGTGACCGCGGCCTGTTCCCTTATGACAAGGGCGACGGCAGTGTCATCAAGCCGCAAGCGGTGATCGAAACCCTGTGCGAAGTGACCAAGGGCGATGCCTTTGTAGCGTCCGACGTGGGTCAGCATCAGATGTTCGCTGCGCAGTACTACAAGTTCAACAAGCCAAACCGCTGGATCAACTCGGGTGGCCTGGGCACCATGGGCTTCGGTTTCCCGGCAGCCATGGGCATCAAGTTGAGCTTTCCGGATGACGACGTCGCTTGCGTAACGGGCGAAGGCAGCATCCAGATGAACATTCAGGAATTGTCGACCTGCCTGCAATACGGTTTGCCGGTAAAGATCGTCATCCTGAACAACGGTGTACTGGGCATGGTTCGCCAGTGGCAGGACATGAGCTACGGCAGCCGTCATTCTCATTCCTATATGGAATCGCTGCCTGATTTCGTCAAGCTGGCGGAGGCCTACGGCCACGTTGGCGTGCGCATCACCGATTCGAAAGATTTGAAGTCGAAGATGGAAGAAGCGTTCGCCATGAAAGATCGCCTGGTAGTGATCGATATTTCGGTCGACACCAGCGAGCACGTCTACCCGATGCAGATCAAAGACGGCTCCATGCGCGATATGTGGCTGAGCAAGACGGAGCGTACTTAATCATGCGGCACATTATTTCCTTGCTTCTGGAAAACGAACCTGGCGCTTTGTCTCGTGTAGTGGGCCTGTTCTCGCAGCGCAACTACAACATCGAAAGCCTGACCGTGGCACCCACCGAAGACCCGACCCTGTCGCGTCTGACGCTGACCACTGTCGGTCACGATGAGGTCATCGAGCAGATCACCAAGAACTTGAACAAGCTGATCGAAGTGGTCAAATTGGTCGACCTGTCGGAAAGTGCTCACATCGAGCGCGAACTGATGCTGGTCAAGGTCAAGGCCACCGGCGCCCAGCGCGCCGAGATCAAGCGCACCACCGATATTTACCGTGGACAGATCGTCGACGTCAGTGCCAGCGTATATACCGTTCAATTGACCGGTACCAGCGACAAGCTCGACAGCTTTATCCAGTCCATTGGCACCGCCTCGATCCTGGAGACCGTCCGCAGTGGCGTCACCGGTATTGCCCGCGGCGACAAAGTACTCAGCATCTAAACCAAATTAGCGAATGGCCTGAACGGCCTGGATATATAGGGGAATTTCATGAAAGTTTATTACGAAAAAGACTGCGACCTGTCGATCATCCAGGGCAAGAAAGTTGCCATCATCGGTTACGGTTCCCAGGGCCACGCTCAGGCGTGCAACCTGAAAGACTCCGGCGTTGACGTTACTGTTGGCCTGCGTAAAGGTTCGGCGACTGTTGCCAAGGCCGAAGCTCACGGCCTGAAAGTGACCGACGTTGCTTCCGCTGTTGCGGCTGCCGACCTGGTCATGATCCTGACCCCGGACGAGTTCCAGTCCGCTCTCTACAAGAACGAAATCGAGCCGAACATCAAGAAAGGCGCCACCCTGGCCTTCTCCCACGGCTTCGCGATCCACTACAACCAGGTTGTTCCGCGCGCTGACCTTGACGTGATCATGATCGCGCCGAAAGCTCCGGGTCACACCGTGCGTTCCGAGTTCGTCAAGGGCGGCGGTATCCCTGACCTGATCGCTATCTATCAGGATGCTTCCGGCAACGCCAAAAACGTTGCACTGTCCTACGCTGCTGGCGTTGGTGGCGGTCGTACCGGCATCATCGAAACCACTTTCAAGGACGAGACTGAAACCGACCTGTTCGGCGAACAAGCCGTTCTGTGCGGCGGTACCGTTGAATTGGTAAAAGCCGGTTTCGAAACCCTGGTTGAAGCTGGCTACGCGCCGGAAATGGCCTACTTCGAGTGCCTGCACGAACTGAAGCTGATCGTTGACCTCATGTACGAAGGCGGTATCGCCAACATGAACTACTCGATCTCCAACAACGCCGAGTACGGCGAGTACGTGACCGGTCCGGAAGTCATCAACGCCGAATCCCGTCAGGCCATGCGCAACGCCCTGAAACGTATTCAGGACGGCGAATACGCCAAGATGTTCATCAGCGAAGGCGCTACCGGCTATCCTTCGATGACCGCCAAGCGTCGTAACAACGCCGCGCACGGTATCGAAGTCATCGGCGAGCAACTGCGCTCCATGATGCCTTGGATCGGTGCCAACAAGATCGTCGACAAAGCCAAAAACTAAGTCGAGCACTTGTACGAAAAACGCGGCTTAGGCCGCGTTTTTTCGTTTGGGTGACCGGTTCTGGTATAAAGCTGCATCGTTTGCGGTCGAACCGTCGTCCCAGACACCTGTCGAAACTTTCCACCCCGTTGCAAGGTAATGTCCATGAGCGAACGTCCCGAAGAGCCAAAGCAGGCTTCTGACGCCGAAAGCCTTCTGCCCATCGATGAGCACATCGAAGAAGGGCATGACGCTGAAGGCCGTAAAGTCCGGCATCGTGGTATCTATCTTCTGCCGAATCTGTTCACCACTGCGAATCTCTTCGCAGGGTTCTATTCCATCATCAACTCGATGAGCGCACAGAGCGCCCTGAGTGCCGGTGACTCGATCGGTGCGAGCAAGTATTTTGCTTTTGCAGCGATCGCGATTTTTGTCGCGATGGTGCTCGACGGCCTTGATGGTCGCGTCGCTCGCATGACCAATACCCAGAGCGCCTTTGGTGCCGAGTATGACTCGCTGTCGGACATGGTCGCCTTTGGCGTTGCACCGGCATTGCTCGCCTTTGGCTGGGCCCTGGGCGATATGGGCAAGGTCGGCTGGATGGTCGCCTTCATCTATGTAGCCGGCGCGGCGTTGCGCCTGGCGCGTTTCAACACCCAGGTCGGTACGGCCGACAAACGCTATTTCATCGGTCTGGCCAGCCCGGCCGCTGCTGGTGTGGTGGCAGGGATTGTCTGGGCGTTCAGCGATTACGGCATCCAGGGTTCCAAGATGTCCTTCCTGGTTGCGCTGATGGTGGCGGCGGCCGGCATGCTGATGGTCAGCAACATCAAGTACAACAGCTTCAAGGAGCTGGACCTGAAGGGGCGCGTACCTTTCGTGGCGATCCTCGCCGTGGTGCTGGTGTTTGCGGTCGTGTTCAGTGATCCGCCGCGTATTCTGCTCCTGGTGTTCCTCGCCTACGCTGCATCCGGTCCGGTGCAATACCTGTTACATCTTCGTCGGCGCAAAAGCGCCGAGTGATGTAATTTCCCTCATACTCCGCAGTCTGTTGGTGCGTCTGTTCTCCAATGCTGCGGAGTAGCCATGCTGATCAAAGTCCCAAAAGCGTCCGACTGCCATGAGTCGGACGTCACGCCTGAATCCTTCTATCTTTCGCGACGCAATGTATTGGGTGCTGCCGTGGCCGGATTGGCCGTGACCAGCCTGCCTCGATGGGCTGTGGCCGATGAAGCGGCGCGCTATCCGGATGTCGAGCCTGGCAACGCGCCCTCCTGGTTTGGCGAAAAGCTTCCTTCCACCCAGTGGGGCGCCGTCAGCGTGAAGGATGAGGCGATCACGCCGTTCAAGGACGCAACGCAC
>NZ_CP166803.1:5700000-6107500 GCF_059716115.1 Pseudomonas sp. LBUM1653 | reverse complement strand
AAGGCTTAGACAGCTAGGAGGTTGGCTTAGAAGCAGCCACCCTTTAAAGAAAGCGTAATAGCTCACTAGTCGAGTCGGCCTGCGCGGAAGATGTAACGGGGCTCAAACCATACACCGAAGCTACGGGTATCACTTAGGTGATGCGGTAGAGGAGCGTTCTGTAAGCCTGTGAAGGTGAGTTGAGAAGCTTGCTGGAGGTATCAGAAGTGCGAATGCTGACATGAGTAACGACAATGGGTGTGAAAAACACCCACGCCGAAAGACCAAGGTTTCCTGCGCAACGTTAATCGACGCAGGGTTAGTCGGTCCCTAAGGCGAGGCTGAAAAGCGTAGTCGATGGAAAACAGGTTAATATTCCTGTACTTCTGGTTATTGCGATGGAGGGACGGAGAAGGCTAGGCCAGCTTGGCGTTGGTTGTCCAAGTTTAAGGTGGTAGGCTGGAATCTTAGGTAAATCCGGGATTCTAAGGCCGAGAGCTGATGACGAGTGTTCTTTTAGAACACGAAGTGGTTGATGCCATGCTTCCAAGAAAAGCTTCTAAGCTTCAGGTAACCAGGAACCGTACCCCAAACCGACACAGGTGGTTGGGTAGAGAATACCAAGGCGCTTGAGAGAACTCGGGTGAAGGAACTAGGCAAAATGGCACCGTAACTTCGGGAGAAGGTGCGCCGGTGAGGGTGAAGCATTTACTGCGTAAGCCCACGCCGGTCGAAGATACCAGGCCGCTGCGACTGTTTATTAAAAACACAGCACTCTGCAAACACGAAAGTGGACGTATAGGGTGTGACGCCTGCCCGGTGCCGGAAGGTTAATTGATGGGGTTAGCTAACGCGAAGCTCTTGATCGAAGCCCCGGTAAACGGCGGCCGTAACTATAACGGTCCTAAGGTAGCGAAATTCCTTGTCGGGTAAGTTCCGACCTGCACGAATGGCGTAACGATGGCGGCGCTGTCTCCACCCGAGACTCAGTGAAATTGAAATCGCTGTGAAGATGCAGTGTATCCGCGGCTAGACGGAAAGACCCCGTGAACCTTTACTATAGCTTTGCACTGGACTTTGAATTTGCTTGTGTAGGATAGGTGGGAGGCTTTGAAGCGTGGACGCCAGTTCGCGTGGAGCCAACCTTGAAATACCACCCTGGCAACTTTGAGGTTCTAACTCAGGTCCGTTATCCGGATCGAGGACAGTGTATGGTGGGTAGTTTGACTGGGGCGGTCTCCTCCTAAAGAGTAACGGAGGAGTACGAAGGTGCGCTCAGACCGGTCGGAAATCGGTCGTAGAGTATAAAGGCAAAAGCGCGCTTGACTGCGAGACAGACACGTCGAGCAGGTACGAAAGTAGGTCTTAGTGATCCGGTGGTTCTGTATGGAAGGGCCATCGCTCAACGGATAAAAGGTACTCCGGGGATAACAGGCTGATACCGCCCAAGAGTTCATATCGACGGCGGTGTTTGGCACCTCGATGTCGGCTCATCACATCCTGGGGCTGAAGCCGGTCCCAAGGGTATGGCTGTTCGCCATTTAAAGTGGTACGCGAGCTGGGTTTAGAACGTCGTGAGACAGTTCGGTCCCTATCTGCCGTGGACGTTTGAGATTTGAGAGGGGCTGCTCCTAGTACGAGAGGACCGGAGTGGACGAACCTCTGGTGTTCCGGTTGTCACGCCAGTGGCATTGCCGGGTAGCTATGTTCGGAATAGATAACCGCTGAAAGCATCTAAGCGGGAAACTAGCCTCAAGATGAGATCTCACTGGGACCTTGAGTCCCCTGAAGGGCCGTCGAAGACTACGACGTTGATAGGTTGGGTGTGTAAGCGCTGTGAGGCGTTGAGCTAACCAATACTAATTGCCCGTGAGGCTTGACCATATAACACCCAAGCAATTTGCTGCTCTTAGTTGAAAAGACGAAAGAGGCCAGATTGCGGTGTGTGAAGACGAAACGAACCGAAAGTTCGAGATACTCACAAAGCACCGAAGCTATCACATACCCAATTTGCTGAAGCGAGGCCAACTGGTCACGACTCAGTACCCGAATTTCTTGACGACCATAGAGCATTGGAACCACCTGATCCCATCCCGAACTCAGCAGTGAAACGATGCATCGCCGATGGTAGTGTGGGGTTTCCCCATGTGAGAGTAGGTCATCGTCAAGATTAAATTCCAAAACCCCTATCTGCGTATGCAGGTAGGGGTTTTGTCTTTTCCCGAAAGAAAATCACGAAGACTCGTGCACAAATTGGCACAGTTATTTTCGATTCAGGGCACTAGAATAGGCCCAACCTTTTCGGAGTCAGAGCGTTATATGCCAGATCCGGTTGACGCCCCAAGGCTGTCAGAATTACCGCTGAACGATTTGGTGGCATGCCACGAGTGCGACTTGCTTATGCGCAAGCCCGAGCTCGAGCATGGCGAGAAAGCCCTGTGCCCGCGATGTGGTTACGAGCTTTATGCCCATCGATACAACGTCGTGCAGCGTAGTCTCGCCCTGGTTATTGCGGCACTGCTGTTGTATATCCCGGCGAACTTTTTACCCATCATGCAACTCAATCTGCTCGGGCAGTCGTCGCAAGACACTGTCTGGAGCGGGGTTGTCGCGCTTTTCGATACAGGCATGCAAAGCGTTTCAGTCATTGTGTTTCTGAGCAGCATGGCGATTCCTCTGCTCAAGCTGCTCTGCCAACTGGTCGTATTGCTGAGTATCCGTTTTGACGTCGGACGCAGCTATGGTTTGCTGCTTTACCGTATTTATCACCATTTGCGGGACTGGGGGATGCTTGAGGTTTACCTCATGGGCGTACTGGTCGCGATCGTCAAGCTGGCAGATATGGCAGCAATGACCATCGGCCTGGGCCTGGCGTGCTTCATTGGTTTGTTGTTGGTTCAGGTCTGGCTGGAGGTCGTTATGTCTCCTCACCAGATCTGGCAGGCTTTATCAGGAGAGGATGCCCATGCGGGCGATTGATGCAGGCATTCTGATTTGCGCCGAATGCCATGAATTGAACAAGCAGGAAGCTGATACCGACGAACAGGTCTGCACTCGCTGCGGCGCGCTGGTGCATGCCCGCAGCCCGAACAGTGTGGCGCGGACCTGGGCGTTGCTGATCACCGCCGCGATTCTTTACATCCCGGCCAATGTGCTGCCGATCATGACCGTTAGCTCCCTGGGCAAGGGAGACCCCAGCACCATCATGTCCGGCGTGATCCAACTGGTTCAGCACGGCATGATTCCCATCGCCGCGGTGGTGTTCATCGCCAGCATTGTGGTGCCCACGTTCAAACTGGTGGGTATCGCCTTGCTGCTGTTTTCCGTACAGCGCCGCCAGCCACTCTCGGCCCGTCAGCGCATATGGATGTACCGCTTTATCGAGTTCATCGGCCGCTGGTCGATGCTCGATATCTTTGTGATCGCCATCCTGGTGGCGGTCGTGAATTTTGGTCGGCTTGCCACCATCGAAGCTGATCTGGGCGCCATTGCGTTCGCCAGCGTGGTGATTCTGACGATGCTTGCCGCAGTAACTTTCGATCCCCGACTGATTTGGGATAACACGGAGTCGGACGACGACCATGACTGATTTGCCTACAGCTAAAACCCGACCTGCTTCGAACTGGTCGGCCATCTGGGTGTTGCCCCTGATTGCCTTGATCATTGGTGGCTGGCTAGGCTGGCGCGCCTACACCGAGACCGGTATCGAGATCCAGGTACGCTTCGAAAGCGGTGAAGGCATCCAGGCCAACAAGACCGAAGTCGTCTACAAAGGCATGTCGGTCGGCAAGGTGAAAACCCTCAAACTTGATGATGAAGGCAGCTCCAAAGGGGTGATCGCGACCGTCGAGATGAACAAGGACGTGGAGCAATACCTGCGCACCAGCACGCGCTTCTGGCTGGTCAAGCCGAGCGTGACGCTGGCCGGTATCACCGGGCTGGAGACGCTGGTCTCGGGTAACTATGTCGCGATCAGCCCGGGTGAGGGCGAGCCTGCCCGCAAGTTCAAGGCCCTGGCTCAGGAGCCGCCGCTATCGGACGCTCAGCCCGGCCTGCACCTGACGATCAAGGCTGACCGCCTGGGCTCGCTGAACCGTGGCAGCCCGGTATTCTACAAGCAGATCAAGGTCGGGCAGATCAAAAGCTACGTGCTCTCCGAGGACCAGAGTACTGTCGAACTCAAGGTATTCATCGAGCCGACCTACGCCAAGCTCGTGCGTAAACACACGCGCTTCTGGAACGCCAGCGGCATCAGCATCGATGCCAATCTGTCCGGTGTAAAAGTACGCAGTGAGTCCCTGGCCAGTATCGTTGCTGGCGGTATTGCGTTTGCCACGCCTGAAAACCGCAAGGACAGCCCGCCGACCGATCCGAGCCTGCCGTTCCGTCTTTATGAAGACTTCGACGCGGCCGCCGCCGGGATCAAGGTCAAGGTCAAGCTAAGTGACTTCGAAGGTTTGCAGGCTGGCCGCACGCCGGTGATGTACAAAGGCATTCAGGTCGGCACCCTCAAGGCGCTCAAGGTCGATCCCGATTTGTCCGGTGCCAGCGCCGAGTTGACGCTGGACCCGCTGGCCGAGGATTACCTGGTCGATGGCACCCAGTTCTGGGTGGTCAAACCGTCGATTTCCCTGGCGGGCATTACCGGCCTTGAAGCATTGGTCAAGGGTAACTACATCGCCGTGCGTCCCGGGGACAAAGGCGCCGCGCCGCAACGTGAGTTTGTCGCACGGCCCAAGGCGCCGCCGCTGGATTTGCGTTCACCGGGGCTGCACCTGGTGTTGTTCACCGATAACCTCGGCTCGCTGGAAGTGGGCAGCCCGGTGCTCTACAAGCAGGTCAAGGTGGGCTCGGTACAGAGTTATCAGTTTTCGCGGAAAAAGAAACAGCTGGTGATTGGGGTCCATATCGAGAAGGAATACGAAGACCTGGTCAACGCCTCTACGCGGTTCTGGAATGCCAGCGGCATCACCTTGACGGGCGGGCTGACCGGCGGGATCCAGGTCAAGAGCGAATCGTTGCAAAGCCTGATGGCCGGCGGCATCGCCTTTGAAACACCGGAGGCCAAGGCGCCATTGCAGAAGCGCATCCCACGTTTCCGCCTGTTCGCCAGTCATGAGCAAGCCAACCAGAAAGGCACGATGATCACGCTCAAGGTCGACCGTGCCGATGGCCTGCATACCGGCACACCGATTCGCTTCAAGGGGCTGGATGTCGGCAAGATTGAAGACGTTGACCTGAGTGACGATCTGCAGTCGGTGCTACTGACTGCGCGGATCGATGAAGTCCCGGAGCGCATCGCTCGCGTCGGCAGTCAATTCTGGGTGGTCAAGCCCGAGCTGGGTCTGATCAAGACGTCGAACCTGGAAACATTGGTCACCGGGCAATACATCGAGGTGCAACCGGCACCGAAGAATCTGGGGCCGCAGAAGAACTTCGTGGCGCTGGCCAGTCCGCCGGAAACTGCCCGACAGGAAGCCGGTTTGAGCCTGGTGTTGAGCGCTCCTCGCCGTGGTTCGCTGAAGCCTGGTGTGCCGGTGACTTATCGCGAAATCACCGTGGGCAAGGTCACGGGTTATGAGTTGGGCCAGACGGCTGATCGTGTGCTGATCCGCATCCTGATCGAGCCAAAGTACGCGCCATTGGTCCGCAGCGGCACGCGCTTCTGGAACACCAGCGGTTTTGACTTTGATGTTGGCCTGTTCAGAGGGGCGACGGTGCGTACTGAATCGCTGGAGACGATGATTCAGGGCGGTGTTGCCTTCGCTACGCCAGACGGTGAGCGTATGGGAAACCCGGTGCGGCCGGAGCAGACATTCCCGCTGTTCGACAAGTTTGAAGAGGAATGGCTGACCTGGGCGCCGAAGATTTCGCTGGGTAAATAACCCTGAGCTAATAAGGCGTCAGGAATGACGCCTTCGCGAGCAGGCTCGCTCCCACAGGGGATTTATGTACACCGGTCCACTGTGGGAGCGAGCCTGCTCGCGAAGAGGCCCATAAGAGCACTGTAAGAACCACAAAAAAGGCCGCGGTCCATTGGAACGCGGCCTTTTTCGTATCTAACGGTTCAACTCAGACCGCATCCAGCTCCGGCTCATCCGCTTCAACATGCACAGTCGCCTTCACCTCATCGTGACGACGAATGTACTTCCAGTCCTCCTCATCGATGTAGATGCCAGCCGGGCCGCTGCCACCTTCCAGGTCGATGGCGACACTGGCGCAAACCTGCGGCTTCACACTGGCCAGGATTGGCACGAAGCCCAGTTGCAGACTGGTTTCCAGCAGCGCCGCCTGGTTTTTCTCGTCGATGTCCGCGGCCTCGTCGAGGTAGTACGGCAAGCGCACGCGCCCGGCCAGGTCGCGGTCCATCAAGTGCAGCAACAAGTACATGTTGGTCAGCGCCTTGATGGTCATGGTGGTGCCGTTGGACGCGGCGCCGTCGATGTCGGTGTGGATCACCGGCGATCCGTTGACCTTGGTGATTTCGAACGCCAGTTCAAACAAGTCCTTGAGGCCTAGCTGGTTGTGGTTCGCCGCCACCAGCCGCGCCAGGTATTCCTTGGCCTCTTCGTTCTTGTTGTCTTGCTCGGCGCTCTGGCTGAGGTCGAAGACGGACAGGGTCTCGCCTTCTTCGTACTGACCGGCGCTGTGGATGATCTGGTCGATGTGCTTGAGTGCTTCCTTGTTCGGCGCCAGCACGATGCGGAAGCTTTGCAGGTTGGACACCTGGCGCTTGTTGATTTCGCGGTTGAACAACGCCAGCTGGTGCTCGAGGCTGTCGTAGTCGCTGCGGATGTTGCGCAGGGTCCGGGCGATGTCGGTAACGGCCGCACGCCGGGCCTTGCCCAGGGTCAGGGCTTCATCGGTGCGGTGTGCGTAAGCGTTGATCAGCAGTTGCAGGCGACGTTCCATATCGTCTTCGCTGTCGAACTTGGCCACGCCCTTGAGGCGCACCTGGGCGTACAGCGCCTCGATCTGGCCATCGGCGCGCAGCAGGCCTTGCCAGCTGTCCTGATAGTCGTTGAGCAGCGGCAGCAGGTTGTCCATCGAATCGTCGACCGGATCCATGAACGGCGTGCCGAACGGCAGATCCGCCGGTAACAACTGACGGCGGCGCAGGGCGTCGTCGAGGGTGCGTTGCTTGGCTTCCATGTCACCGATCTGCCGGCCGACCAGTTGCAGCTTGGCCGACAGTTGCTGGACGCGTTCGGTAAAGGCATCGCTGGAACGCTTCAATTCGTCCTGGGCGGCCTCGATCTGCGCCAGCTGCTCCAGCTTGTCGCTTTCTTCGGCGCTCAGGGTTTGCGCGCGACGGAAGTCTTCCAAGGCTTTCTGGGCATCCAGCACTTGCTGGTACAGCGCTTCGGTCTGGGTCTTGCTCGCGGCGCGGTCGGCCGCCACGGCTTGCTGGGTTTTCAGTTGCTTGAGTTCTTTGTCCAGGCGCTCTTTCTGGTCGCGCAGCGCAGCGCGGTCAGCCAGGGCTTGCAGAGCCGGTGGCTCGATGTGCGAGAGGTCGATCGACAGGCCCGGCACTTCGAAGCGCTCGCCTTTGAAAGCGTCGAGAATCAGCTCCATGGATTTCACCCACTCGCCGTTCTCGTCGAGGGTGATTCCGTGTTCGCCCAGCGGCAGGCTGAACAGGGCGCTGTTGAACAGGCGCATCAGGCGCTCGACGTCCTGCTGCGAGAATTCCTCGCGCAGGCGGGCGTAGCTGTTGTTGTCGGCGTGGTCGAGTTGCTGCTTGACCGACTTCAGGCGTTTTTCCAGGTCACGCAGGCGTTCTTCCAGATCCTCGGCGCTGAACTGTCGCGACTGCGCCAGGGCACCTGCCAGCTCGTCGTGGGCGTCCTTGGCCGCGAGCAGTTGTTGCTCGAGCACCTTGACGTCTTCGACCAGGGCAAAGCGATGCTTGAGCACCGACAGCTCGCCGAGCCAGCGCTGGATGCCGGTGATTTCCCGCTCAAGACGCATCAGCTCCTGGGTGCCGCCACGCTGATCGTTCTGCAGGGCGTCCTGCTCGTGGCGATAGTGCTCGGCCTGGAGGGTCAGCTCTTCCTTGCGGGCGCTGGCGTAGTCCGACCAGGTGCCGAGCAAGGAGTCGAGCAGCGGCGAGATCCGGTGCAGCTTGCCGCGCAGGATGTCGCGCTGTTTCACGCCGTTGGCCAGGGCTTCAACCAGCGGGCCGGCGGCCACCAGCGAGTTGTAGTCCTGTTCCATGCGGCGTACGTCACGGAAGGCCTCTTCGCAGGCGGCGATGTAATCGACACTGCCGGAACGCAAGCTGTGCTCGAAGGCATCGAGGAACAGTTGCTTGAGCTTGGCCGCGGTGATTTCACGCATGTGCAGCAGGTTGATGAACAGTGCGCGGAAGGTCTTCAGGCTCTGTTCGCTGGTGGAGCGCAGCGGGATCAGTGTCAGGTCCAGCGGGATCGAAGTGTGTCCACCTACCAGCAAGCGCCGTAGTTCATCGGGCTTGAGCTCGTAGGCTTTCAGGCCTTCGCGCTCAAGGTTGCTGAACAGTTCTTTCTGGCGCAGGCAGGTGTCGTTTTTCTGGTAGTGGGCCAGGTCCAACTGGCCGGCATAGGCAAAGAACTGGTGACCGAAGCCGCCGCCCGGACCGCGTCCGACCACGCCGATCACGTGAGGCCCATGGGGCAGGTTCACCTCCGCCAGGATGTAGCTGGTGTCGGAGGCGAAGTAGAAGCGCCGGGATTGTTCCAGGCTGTACTTGCCGAAACTCATGTCCGACATGCGCGCCAGGATCGGGAACTGCAGCGCATTGATCGAAGCGGATTTACCAAGGTTGTTCGCGCCGTAGACCGACAGTGGCTCTTCCAGCGGGAACAGGCCGAGGCTGTAGCCGGCGGTGTTCAAAAGGGCAAAGCGGCGGATGCCGTAGCGTTCCTTGCTCATGCGTCGAGCTCCTGTTCTTCGGCAATGGCGCGGGCGAGAGCGAGAGCGTCTTCTTCGCTTTCGTCTTCGCTGCCTTCTTCAAAGCCCGCCAAGTCGAGCGGGTCGTCGGTCTGCAGCAGTTTTTCATCGCTGTCATCGTCGATCAGCACCGGTACCGGCAACGGCAATACGCTGTGCAGGCTGGCTGCCAGGTCACGGTCCTGTTGCACCGAGAGGCACACATCGAGGAAACGGTGCATCGGCGGCAGGAAGCGGTACACGCCGTTTTCTTCGCCGGCGAAGCCGAGCTGGGTCATGCGCCGCATGATTTTTTCTTCCAGCTCATCCTGGGTCTGCACTTCGGCCTGAATGAACAGGTCGCGGTACTTTTCCAGCAGCGATGGCAGTTCATCGCGACCGAGGCTGCCACCGTCGAGCACGGCGATCGGGTCGCGACCCTGGTCGGCCAGGTGCTCGACGAGGATGAACGTGAACAGCGCCAGACGCTGTGCGGTCTTGTTCACCGCCGCGGCCGCCAGATCCGGCACGAAGTAGTAGAAACCACGGGTGTCGCAGACCAGTTCAAAACCCAGGGCCTTGAACAGCGTGCGGTACTGGTCCTGGAAGTTCGACAGCTGCGCATACAACTCTGGATCGCGGCGGCTGACGTGGTAGCCCTTGAATAACTCGCGAAAGATCGGTGCCAGCTGGGATAGTTCGGATAGATCAAGTTGCATGCGAAGTACTTGCATAGAGGGTGCTCGCAGAATTCTCGGTGGCGTCGCCGACCGAGAGCAGGGCGAAGGAGCGCAGGCTGACCTGGTGCTCGTGTGTGAAGTAGTCGCGACGTTCCAGGCGCTCGCGCTTGAAGCTTTTTTCCCGGGATAGGCGGGAGAACCAGTACAGCAGTTCGTCGGTGGCGCCGTCCGGTTCCTGCTCCAGTAGCCAGGTCATCAGGTCCGGCATCGGCAGGGCGTCTTCGCAGCGTTCGAGCATTTCCCGAACCGTGCGTGGCGCACGCGGGGCTTCGCCTTTCTGGGTCTTGTGGGCCTTGGGGAAGCGCGCCGGTTTCGGTTCGAAACGGGCCAGGGCGTAAACGTAGGCTTCGACCTGGCTGGCGCTGCCGAGGAAGGTGCTTTGCGGTCGTGTGAACAAGGGCATGGCCGCCTGCGGCACGGCATCGATGCCTTTTCGGCGAATGGCGGCCAGGGCCAGTGCCGCGCCTCGGGTGACGGCGTTGTGGCGACGGGCCTCTTCACGCAGCGGCAGCAACAGTTCGCGCGCGTGACGCAGGGTCAACTGGGCACTGGTCTGCATTTCGAGGATGCGCGCGTGGGTGCGCAGCAGCATGTCGTCGTCGACCAGGTGGCCGAGGCGCTGCTGTTCGCTGAGCATCTTCAACAGGACGGTTTCGACCTTGCGCACGCCTTGTTCGAAGGCGCCGTCGGCGTTTACCAGATCAATCATCGGCTCGACGTATTCGTCCCAGGTCGCCAGCACTTCAGCGTAACGCTGGCGCAACGGAATCTGGCGGTCGCTGGTTTTCGCCCTTTCGGCGACGGCCACCAGTGCCTGTTCGTCGTTATCGAGTTTTTTCAGTACATCGCGCACCCGCATGTCGAGCAGGCGCAGCTGGCGGGCCAGGTCGTTGCCGTCGCGGATGTCGAAGGCGTCCTGGATGTAGCCGGCCAGACGCTCGAGATGGCGCAGATAGGCTTCGATTTCCAGGCACAGGCCCAAACGGTGTTCACGGCGCAGGTAAGCGAGAAAGTCGTGAATTTGCGCGTTGAGCTCGAAACGGTTCGGGCTTTTCGCCACCGGAACCAGAATATCGAGGCGAATCCACACGTCCAGCAGGCTGGTGATGTCCTGCGGCGTACTGTCGAGTTGCTGGGCGGCCAGTTGCGTGCGCAGTTCGTTGAGGCTCAGGGTGCCTTGGTCGAAATGCTCACACAGTGGCTCCAGAAGTGCCCAGTGTTCAGCGAGGGCGCGCAAGACGCGCTTGGGTTCGATCATCGGAATGGCCGGCTGTTGGCGATTAAAAGCCGCGATTGTACTGCATCAGGCGCGATGCGATTCACTCTCGGGACGGGCTGTCGCATTTTTCATAGGTGGAAAGACTATCGGTGAAGTCAATCGATCAACAGCGGGCGATCTTGAGCGAAGGGCGGTAGAATCTCCGCACTTTAGTTATCCACAAGTGGCCGACCTTTGCTTATCGAGTCCCGTCGTCGCGCTTATTTGAACGCCATGCAGGTGGTCAACTGGCTGCCGCGCACCGAATTGCCCTTTGCCGCCCCGTCGCGTCCCGAGCTGCTGGAGCCGCCCGAGGCGCCGGTCGTTGCTCCCGTGGCGCCGGTGCCCGTGGTCGATGCGCCCGTCAAGCCTGCGGTAAAACCGGCCGAACGGGTGAAAATCGAGGTGCCGAGGCCATCGCAGGCGAGCACGCGCACCGCCGCCAAACCTGCGGCCGAGGAGGCGCCGGTTGTCGCCAGGGTCGCGCCGGTGCCGCCGCCGCGTTTTGCCCTGCAACTGCTGCGCGCCGGCCGCTGCCTGCTGCTGGTGGAGTTACCCACAGGCGAATCGTTCCAGGCGCGCGACCCCGCTTATCTGCTGCTCAAGGACATGCTGCGTGCCGCCGGTCTCCCGGACAGCCCGCAAATCGTCGGCGAGCCGGTTCGCTGGCCGCTGCTGGTGCGTGGGACGATGGACCAGGGCCCGGATGCGGCCCGTGACTTTGTGCAAGGTTTCCTCTCGGTGCGCATGGAGGAAGCACCATGCGCTTGCCTCTGGCTGATCGGCCTGCCCGCGGTGCGGTTTGCCGGTGAGGCGGACGTCGATGCGTTGAACCGCGAACTGCAGATCGAAGGTCTGGGCTCGGCGTGGGCGGTACCGGGCCTGGAATTATTAATGGAAGAGCCACAGCGCAAGGCCGCCGTGTGGCAAGCCATGCGTCGGCTGATGGCGCGCTGGAAAGAATCGAATGAGTGACGCTGTATCGTTCCGCCCGATGACCGAGGCGGACCTGGAAACTGTTCTGAAGATCGAATACGCGGCCTACAGCCATCCCTGGACCCGCGGAATTTTTCTCGATGGCCTGGGCAAGTATCAGATCTGGCTGATGTACGAAGGCCAGCAGCAGGTGGGCCATGGGGTGGTGCAGATCATTCTTGATGAGGCGCATCTGCTCAACATCACCGTCAAGCCGGAAAACCAGGGCCGAGGCCTGGGTTTGACCTTGCTGGAACATTTGATGTCAATCGCCTACAAGGCCGACGCCCGGGAATGCTTCCTGGAAGTGCGGGACAGCAATACTGCGGCGTTCAAGTTGTATGAGCGCTACGGTTTCAACGAGATCGGCCGGCGGCGCGATTACTACCCGGCGGTCGGTGGGCGCGAAGATGCCGTGGTCATGGCCTGCACCTTGGTGGATTGAACATCAGAAGCATCGCGAGCAAGCTCGCTCCCACAATGGATTTGTGTCGTACATAAAACCTGTGGGAGCAAGCTTGCTCGCGAAGGCGTCCGTTCAAGCCCGGATGATTACCGCTTTCTATCGAGAGGATCGCTCTGCGCCATCTCCGCCTCGTCCAACCCATTGCCCCCACCAATATCGTCTTCATCGACAATGCTCAAGTCCCAATCGGCCTGATCACCTTCACCCACTTCCTGGGCATCCCGCGCACCGTCTTCACGAATCAACGTTTCGGGGCTCATGTCATCATCGGTAGACTCATGGTCATCGGTCGATGCTCCCGTCATGCCGGCTTCACGCACGCGTTCTTCGGGCATCAGTTGTTTGCGTTCCCTTTCCGGCAATTCGTCGCCGATTTTTGCGCTGGGTTCTTCCTCGTCGAAATCCAGCTCATGCATCGAGCCCATGCGATCTTCGTTATCATCGATGGGTTCCGGTTGCACCGCATCGTACGGACGTCGTGAATCATTCATGGCATTTCCTCATACTGTTAGCCTTATAGGGTGGACCCACTGGGTTGCAGAGAATTCCACCGGCATGGAGCGCCATCAGGCAGCAGCGGGCATTTGCATAACGCGCGTGACCCCGACGGACGGATGTCTGTCAAAGCAGCGCACCATTATCGAGGCTTCATTGCATGAACGAATTACAAGATCTGATTGATAACAACGAGCGCTGGGCCGACGCGATCACCAAAGAAGATCCTGACTTCTTCGCCAAGCTGGCTCGTCAACAAACGCCGGAGTACCTATGGATCGGTTGTTCCGATGCGCGGGTGCCGGCCAACGAGATCGTCGGCATGTTGCCGGGCGATCTGTTCGTGCACCGCAACGTGGCCAACGTGGTGCTGCACACTGACCTCAACTGCCTGTCGGTGATCCAGTACGCGGTCGACGTGCTCAAGGTCAAACACATCCTCGTGACCGGCCACTATGGCTGTGGCGGCGTACGCGCCTCGATGCAGGATCGCCAGTTCGGCCTGATCGACGGTTGGCTGCGTTCGATCCGCGATCTCTACTACGAGAAGCGCGAAGAACTCGCCAAACTGGCTACCGAAGAGGAACAGGTCGACCGCCTCTGCGAGCTCAACGTGATTCAGCAAGTGGCCAACGTTGCCCATACCAGCATTGTGCAAAATGCCTGGCACCGCGGGCAGAACCTGTCGATTCACGGTTGCATCTACGGCATCAAGGACGGTCGCTGGAAGAGCCTGAACACCACCATCAGCGGGTTCGAGCAATTGCCGCCGCAGTACCGACTGCGTCCTGTCGAGAAGTTGTAAGCGTCAGCAGCAGAGGCTTTGCCGACGACAGTGTTGCAAAAACATCTGGTCGTCGGCACCTTCCGTTAGCTGACCATCCAGCCGACGGTTATAGCGCAGGAGCGGGTATCGCCGGGGCTGGCGCTGGCGCCTTTAGCAGTTTGAGCTGGGCCTTGATCGTTGCCGTCGCACATTTGCCTGCGGCCTGTGCGGACGTCAGCTTGCGGATCGAGGTGTAGAACAGCGCACAGGTTTTATCGGCCTGGGCCACTTGCCAGGTCTGGGTGCAGGTTTTCAGCTCGACATCAGCGTTGCTGTCCGTTTCACGGCCCATGGCGGCCTGCCAGCACGCGGCACTCAAATCCTGGCCCATGACTTTCAGGCCTGCAGTATCGGCCTGGGCCTGGGCATCTTTACCGGTGTAGCTGGCCGGATCGGCGGCGTACCAGATGTAGCTTGGATGGTTGGCGCCCAATACCGGTACTTTTACCCCGTCGACCGGGCTGATCGTCACCAGGCTCAACACGTTCACGGTTGGCCCGTATTGCTGCTTGATCCAGTTACGCACCGGTACACCGAAGGCAACCGTTGGCAATGCCACTCCGCTGGAATGCAGGGTGACCTGCTTGACCATGCTGGTCTGGTAGTCCTTGAAGTAGTCGTAGACGCCTGCGAGGTCCTTGCCGGCGTTCGACGGCGCGGCAATCGGGGCGATATCGATGATGGTCTGGTAGCCCGGTGTCTGCTCGGCCGGGATGCCATTGACGGTCAGCAGCGTGGCCCAGCGATCCGTGGTGGCCGACTTCAGGTAATCCTGGGCCTGGGTCAGCGAATAGTCCGGGGGGAAGTGCAGCAGTTCAACGCTTCTGCGGTTTTCCAGGGCCATGCCCAGTGGCAGGAAAAAATACCAGCTATAGGCCCACTTGCCGTCGGCATTCAGTTTGCTGGCACCGCTGTAGGCCAGGTCGCCAGCGTCAAGCAGTGCTGCCAGGGGCTTTTCATAGCTCCTGGGCACACCCGTGATTTCGGCATGGAGTTGATTGTTATCGGTTTTGACCAGAACCTTGGCCTCACTGTAGCCATCGCGCTGAACGCTTTGCGTCAGGTAGTGCTCGACGGTCTGCTCCAGCGTCCAATTGCGAAAGCAGATCACGTTACAGTTGTTGGGGTAGGCGAACAAACGGCTGACGCGTTCTGTGCTGCCCAGCTTCAGGGCGACATCGGCGTGGGCAGCGGTGCTCAGGTTGAGGGTCGCGAGGGTGAGGGCCGCGAGGGTGAGGCCTGCGAGTCTTAACATGCTCAGATCCTTTTCAGCGTGGTCGCGATACGAAGATGCACTTCATACTGGATCAACGCAATGATGCAGAAAAGTAGGCCTCACGCATTTTTTTTGCAGCGTGCGATGCAGCCCGCGATCAGTGTTTGCGGGCAGCGTGAGGTCGGGCGATCACAAGAGACGCAGGGCCAATTGGCTGCCGGCGCGCAAGTATTCAACTTGTGCGGTGACCGCATCCTTGACGATCGCTTCACCGGTATCGCTCAGCTTGGCTTTTTTGGCATCGAGAACGGCGCTCTGCAATAACTGCATGGCAACATCCATCGCTTTCTGAAAGGCCGTCACATTGTTGTGCTGGCCAAATTCGCGGACAACGGCGTCCATGCGGCGATCGGCATCGTCTCGCAGGGCCCTGTACTCAACCACCGAGACGTTACCGTCCTGGTAAATTTCATTGATCAACTCTTCCAGTGTCTTGGATATCGGTGTCATCGGATCTTCCTTGGGTTTTTGGTGATTGATACTCCGGGACAGGTTAATTCAAGGAGGCTGGCTGCAAGAGTCAGGACTTGCCTTCGGATTGAGTGGGACAACGCTGCGCGTTTTGTAAGAAGGGATCTTTCAGTCTGTCGGTTTCGTTCGATTTCACTAGTCGAAGCTTCCTCTCCCTGGTCCGACCCGCTGATGCGGGGGGACCAGAAAGAAAAACGCGCGCTGTGGCCGTTTCCTTACGGCATCACCGGCGGCGTATACGCCAGCGTCGTCCCCAGTGCCCACAGCAACACCAGCACCAGCGGTGTATGCACTAGCAATTGCACGAACGAGAAGCCGATCAGGTCCCGCGCCTTCAATCCCAGCACACCCAGCAGCGGCAGCATGTAGAACGGGTTGATCAGGTTGGGCAGGGCTTCGGCGGCGTTGTAGATCTGCACCGCCCAGCCCAGGTGATAGTTCAGGTCGTTCGCCACTTGCATCACGTATGGCGCTTCGATGATCCACTTGCCGCCGCCGGACGGAATGAAGAAACCGAGGATCGCCGAGTACACGCCCATCAGCAGGGCATAGGTGTCGTGGGAGGCAATGCTGACGAAGAAGGTCGAGATGTGGTGGGCCAGGGTCTGCGCATCGGCGCCCTTGACCGTGGTCATCAGCGCGGCGATCGAACCGTACAGCGGGAACTGGATCAGCACGCCGGTGGTAGTTGGCACCGCACGGGCCACCGCGTCGAGGAAGCTGCGCGGGCGCCAGTGCAGGAGGGCACCGAGCATGATGAACAGGAAGTTGTAGGTGTTCAGGCCGGAAATCGCGCTGATCGCCGGTTTGGTGGAAAACTCATGGAACAGCCATCCAGCCGCCAGCAGCACCAGCAGGATGATCAGCAGCGGGCTGTGTTCCAGCCATTCGCCGGGGCGGGTACGTGGCTGCAGCGGTGGCAGGTTGAAACTCGGGTCGACGCCACAGGCCTCGGCGTCTCGCGCCGTATTCGGGCCGGGGGCGGTGGCATAGGCGATGATCAGCGAGATGACGATCAAGGCCAGCAACATGACGCCCGATTGCCAGAGAAAGATCGTTTGAGTGAAAGGAATCACCCCGGTAATCGACAGAATCGACGGCGGCAGGCTGGCCGGGTTGGCCTGCAACTGCGCAGCAGACGAAGACAGGCCCAGGGCCCACACCGCGCCCAACCCCAGGTACGCCGCCGCACCCGCGGCACGGTAGTCCATCTTCAGGTCCGTACGGCGGGCAAGAGCACGCACCAGCAGACCGCCGAACACCAGCGACAGACCCCAATTGAGCAGCGACGCGACCATGGAAATCAGCGCCACCCAAGCCACTGCGGAGCGCCCGTTTTTCGGCAGCTTCGCCAGACGGTCAATCAGCTTCACCGCCGGTGGCGAGCTGGCGACCACATAACCGCCGATCACCACGAAGGCCATTTGCATGGTGAACGGGATCAGGCTCCAGAAGCCGTCACCAAAGGCCATGGCCGCGTCAGTCGGCTTAGCGCCCATGGCCATGGTGGCCACGGCGACGATGATCACCGCCAGGGCGGCAAACACCCATGAGTCGGGGAACCAGCGTTCGGCAAAACTTGAACAGCGCAGGGCAAAGCGGGCGGAGCGGGTATCTTCGATATCAGCGGCCACGGGACTACCTCGAATTTTTATGTTTGTAGTGGTCTTCGGGGCTGCAGAGGCCCCTCCGGACAGACGCCAACCTTAATTCAAGCGCATGTTTTTTGCGGTGCTGTTTTGCGGCTATGGGACTTTGGTCTAACGGGTTGTCCGCGGACGCGTTTGCGTAGACCATGAGCGCCTTGGTTTTTGCCTGTGCCAGAGTTCTTTTCATGACTGCCAATACCGATCCACGTCCGCTGCCGTTCAGCCGCTCGGACTACAAGACCCTGGGGCTAGCGGCCCTCGGCGGTGCGCTGGAAATCTACGACTTCATCATCTTCGTATTTTTCGCCCTGACCTTGAGCCAGCTGTTTTTCCCGCCGGAGATGCCCGAGTGGCTGCGGCTGCTGCAAAGCTTCGGCATCTTCGTCACCGGGTACCTGGCGCGGCCTCTGGGCGGGATCCTGATGGCGCATTTCGCCGACAGCCTGGGCCGCAAGAAGGTGTTCAGTCTGAGCATCCTGATGATGGCGCTGCCGTGCCTGCTGATCGGGATCATGCCGACCTACGCGCAGATCGGTTATTTCGCGCCACTGCTGCTGTTGGTCCTGCGCGTCCTCCAGGGCGCGGCGGTGGGTGGCGAGGTGCCGAGCGCCTGGGTGTTCGTGGCCGAGCACGCGCCGGTCGGCCATCGCGGCTACGCCCTGGGCTTCTTGCAGGCGGGGCTGACCTTCGGTTATTTGCTTGGCGCGCTGACGGCAACGTTCCTGGCGCAGGCCTTCACCCCGGCTGAAATCCTCGATTACGCCTGGCGTTATCCCTTCCTGCTGGGTGGGGTGTTCGGCGTGATTGGCGTCTGGCTGCGGCGCTGGCTCAGTGAAACTCCGGTGTTCATGGCCATGCAGGCTCGGCGCGAGGCGGCCGTTGAGTTACCGCTGCGGGCGGTCCTGCGCGAACATCGCCTGGCCCTGCTGCCAGCGATGATCCTTACCTGCGTGCTGACGTCAGCGGTGGTGGTGTTCGTGGTGATCACCCCGACCATGATGCAGAAAACCTTCGGCATGACGGCAAGCCACACCTTCGCCCTGAGCGCACTGGGCATCGTTTTCCTGAACATTGGCTGCGTGCTCGCCGGTTTGCTGGTCGACCGCATCGGCGCCTGGCGCACCGTCATGCTCTATAGCCTGCTGCTGCCACTGGGCATCGGCGTGCTCTACGCCTGCCTGATCAGCGGTGGCAGCTGGATCGGCCTGGCTTATGCGGTGGCCGGACTGAGTTGCGGAGTAGTGGGCGCGGTGCCGTCGGTGATGGTCAGCCTGTTCCCGGCGCGGATTCGCGTCTCGGGTATTTCCTTCACCTACAACATTGCCTACGCCGCCTGGGCGAGCATCACGCCCTTGCTGTTGATCGGTTTGATGCCGTGGAGCCCGTGGATCTGCGTGATCTTCTGCGCGGTGATGGGCGCGGTGGGCGTGGGCAGCGCGGAATATTTCGGCACGCGGATGCCGAGAATCGCCAGTTGCCCGGCCGCCGGTACGGCGTGATAGACAGGGGGCGATTGGCGCGGTGTCATTATATTTGTAGGACAATCCTCAAGCGCTCTTCAGAAACCCCCCGCAAGGCCGATGGCTAGGCTGTAAGCCGCTTTCTATCCCAGCCCATCGGTGCGTCCCCATGTTCAATAAACGCTTGAAGCAGGAGCTGTCGGCTCTTCGCGAAGAACTCTCCAGCCTTCAGCAAGTCAAGGAAAGCCTGGAAAGCGAGATGCTCGTGCTGACCCTCGATATTGATGGGCGGGTGCAGTCGGTCAATCAGAACTTCCTCAGCGAGATGCACTACAAGAGCAATGAGCTGATCGGCCGGCACATCGAAGAGATGGTTCCGGATCATGTAAAAGACGACGAATTCCAGCTGCGTTTCAAGATCGCACTGAGTCGTGGCGAGCACTTTGCCGGTGCCGTGCGCCTGTTGCGCGGCACCGGCCAGGAAGCCTGGTTGCGTTCGATCGTGCAGCCCGTGCGCTCGGCAGACGGCCGGATCAAGCATTTTTCGATTTTCTCGAGCGACCTGACCCGCACCATCGAGGCCTCCCGCGAGCATGAAAACCTGATCGGTGCGCTGGTGCGCTCGACGGCGGTCATCGAGTTCGACCTCAACGGCAACGTACTGACCGCCAACGACCGCTTTCTCAGCGGCATGGGCTACAGCCTGGCCCAGATCAAAGGCAAACATCACCGCACTTTTTGCTTTCCCGAGGACTACAACAGCGCCGAATACCAGGCTTTCTGGCGCCGCCTGAACGCCGGCGAGTTCGTGGCCGGCCGTTTCAAGCGCGTCGACAGCCACGGTCGTACAGTCTGGCTGGAGGCTTCCTACAACCCGGTGACCGACGCCAACAACAAGCTCTACAAAGTGGTGAAATTCGCCACGGTGATCACCGATCAGGTCCACCAGGAGCAGGCGGTGGCCGAAGCGGCCAACATTGCCTACAGCACCTCGCAGCAAACCGATCAAAGCGCCCAGCGCGGCAACACCGTGGTGACGCAGGCGGTGGATGTGATGCGTGACCTGGCCAGACACATGCAAACCGCTGGCGATGGCATCGAAGCCTTGAATGAGCAATCGCTGGTGATCGGCACCATCGTCAAGACCATCAGCGGGATTGCCGAACAAACCAACCTGCTGGCGCTCAACGCAGCCATCGAAGCGGCCCGTGCCGGTGAGCAGGGGCGAGGTTTCGCGGTGGTGGCGGACGAGGTTCGGCAACTGGCTTCGCGCACCAGCCAGGCCACCGATGAAATTGTCCTCGTGGTGCGGCAAAACCAGGACATGGCGCGTAACGCCGTGGCCCTGATGGCCGACGGCAAGCTCCAGGCGGAACAGGGCCTGGCGCTGGCGGCGGAAGCGGGCACGGTGATCGTCGAGATTCAGGACGGGGCGCAGAAAGTGGTCAATGCGGTGGGGCAGTTTGCCAATCAGTTGGCGACCTGACTTCTGCGCTTTTGAGGAATGCGTGACCCACTGTAGGAGCGAGCCTGCTCGCGAAAAACGCCTCGGCGACGCGTTAAACCAGAAAGCACTCGTTATCGTTAGCGACCATCGCGAGCAAGCTCGCTCCTACAGTGACCATCGGCGAGCCGCTGGACGGCAAGACCTTGCAGTCGTAACGTGGCGGCTACCCAAGCTGCAAGCCATCCACAATGAGGTCAGGCAATGAGTAAACTGCGTGTGGGCGTTATTTTTGGGGGCCGCTCGGCCGAGCATGAGGTGTCGCTGCAGTCGGCAAAAAACATTGTCGATGCACTGGATCGTTCGCGCTTCGAGCCGGTACTGATCGGCATCGACAAGCAAGGCCACTGGCACCTCAACGACCCCTCGAACTTCCTGCTGAACCAGGAAAACCCGGCCCTGATCGCGCTCAATCAATCCAATCGCGAATTGGCCGTGGTTCCGGGCAAGGCCCGCCAGCAACTGGTGGAAACTGCGGGTCCCGAGCTGTTGGGCCACGTCGACGTGATCTTTCCGATCGTCCACGGCACCCTTGGCGAAGACGGTTGCCTGCAGGGCTTGCTACGCATGGCCGATTTGCCGTTTGTCGGTTCCGATGTGCTGGGTTCGGCGGTCTGCATGGACAAGGACATCAGCAAGCGCCTGTTGCGTGATGCCGGTCTGGCCGTCACGCCGTTCGTCACTCTGACCCGCGCCAGCGCCGCGCGCACAGGCTTCGCCGAGGTCCGCGGCAAGCTCGGCCTGCCGCTGTTCGTCAAACCGGCCAACCAGGGTTCTTCTGTCGGTGTAAGCAAAGTGGCCGACGAAGCCGAATATGTGGCGGCGGTCGAGCTGGCATTGAGCTTCGATGAAAAGGTGTTGATCGAGTCGGCGGTCAAGGGGCGCGAGATCGAGTGCGCGGTGCTCGGCAACGAAGATGCCATCGCCAGCGGTTGTGGCGAGATCGTGGTGCACAGTGGCTTCTATTCCTACGACAGCAAGTACATCGACGACAAAGCCGCTGAAGTGGTAGTGCCGGCCAATATCAGCGTCGAGTCCAGCGAACGCATCCGTGCCATGGCGGTCGAGGCGTTTCAGGTGCTGGGTTGTTCCGGGTTAGCGCGGGTCGACGTGTTTCTGACTGAGAGCGGCGAAGTGTTGATCAACGAAATCAACTCCCTGCCAGGCTTCACCCGCATCAGCATGTACCCGAAACTGTGGCAGGCTGCCGGCATGACCTACAGTGAGCTGGTCACGCGGCTGATCGACTTGGCACTGGAAAAACACCGGGCTCGACGGGCGCTGAAAATCAGTCGTTAAGCGAGTGTGCCGGTTTGATTTCCAAAGTTGGCGGGCACCTGATCAAGCCTGTTTTATCGGCTTGATCAGGCTCTGGGCTGGTATGCCAAAGAGTTCATGAAGTTTCCAAATCATAGGCAGTGTCAATGCGCGTTTACCATTGAGTACTTCGTAGACTCGATTTGTTCGACCAATGGCTGGCGCAAGATCAGAAGCCGATAGGCCGGATTGCTCCATTCGAAATTTAATCGCGTCGATCGGATTGGGCAGGTCAACTGGAAACTGTTTCGATTCATAAGCTTCGATAAGCGTGATCATTATCTCGAAGTAGTCACCTTCAGGGGTGCCAGGCTCTGGTTCGTTGTCGAACAGCGCTGACACCTTCTTGAGGGCTTCACGGTAATCCTCGTCGGTGCGAATTGGGTGAATGTTCATGGGTTACTCCATCTCGACGGTGTCAGCGTCGATTGCGTCGTATTGTTTGTGAGTGCCAACAAATTTTATGTACACGGCACCGAAGCGATAAGCCACCGCGACGACCAGCCGAAAGTCGTTGCCCTTGATGTTAAACACGACTCGGCGGCTCTTGAGAATACTGGCGGTAGCAAAGTGTGTCTTTATGTCCGCAGGCGTTCTCCAGTCTGAGTTCCTTGCCTCATCAATCCAGGCCAGGAAGGATTGTTCCGAGTCGGGGTATTTCTTCCAGAACCTCTTTAGCTGACTGATGGCGATGATTCTCATGGCATGATCCTAGTCCCAAGGTGGGACTTGTGCAAGTCTGGGGAAGTGTAGTCGACGTACGGAGTGGGTTCGATATGGATGCTCGGACGCTCCCGACAACGGTGTGAGCGACCTGTATGTGATGGGCTATTTTGAGTTCGCCCGCAGTGAACTCTACTGAAGTGGCCAACTTTTGCGGGTAGGAAGGGGCTGGGTTTGAAGGCGATCAGGAGCTGTAATCAATAACCAAGAGCCTGCCTTCCGGTAGGCCCTTTCCCACGCCTTTGTACGACTCAATCCCCCAATGCTTCCCCTTCACGTCGAGGATCGGCCCCACCGGCCAGCGACGCCTTTCCCTGTGCATCCTTGACCCGAACAATCGCCTGGGTGCCGCTGGTCATGTCGATTTCGTTGACGGTGTGGCCCTTGTCCTTGAGTGCCTGAATCAGCGTCGCGCTGAACTGGCCGTTCTCCAGTTCGGTCGGGCCATTTCGGCTGCCGAAGTTGGGCAGGTTGATGGCTGCTTGCGGATCGAGCTGCCAGTCGAGCAGGCCGATGGTGGATTTGGCTACGTACTCGATGATCTGCGAACCACCGGGCGACCCGATGCTGGCGAGGAAGTCGCCGCTGCGGCGGTCGAAGATCAAGGTCGGGGCCATGGAGGAGCGCGGACGCTTGCCGGGTTCGACGCGGTTGGCGACTTTCTGTCCGTTCTCCTCGGGAATGAACGAGAAGTCGGTCAGCTCGTTGTTGAGCAGGAAGCCCTGGACCATCACATGCGAGCCGAAAGCGGATTCGATGGTGGTGGTCATGGACACCGCGCCGCCTTGGTCATCGACCGCCACCACTTGCGAGGTGGAGATTCGCAGGGGTGAGCGGTCTGGCGCGTAGGCGACCTGGATGCCCGGCGGCGTGCCGGGTTTAGCCGTGCCCATGCTGCGCTCGCCGACCAGCGCCGCCCGGCTGGCCAGGTAAGCCGGGTCAACCAGGCCCTTGACGGGCACCGGCACGAAGTCCGAGTCGGCCACGTACTGGGCGCGATCGGCATAGGCCAGGCGCTCGGCTTCGCTGATCAGGTGCACGGCCTCGGCGGGCGGTTCGAAGCCAGCGGCGCTGCTGGTTTTCACCGGTCGCATCGGCGCCAGGGCCCAGCGCTTATCGCGTGTCTCCAGGGCTTGCAGCGTGCCGAGGATCTGCGCCATGGCGATCCCGCCCGACGACGGTGGCGGCATGCCACAGACCTGCCAGCGCTTGTAGTCGGTACACAAGGGCGCGCGCTCCTTGGCGCTGTAGTTGGCCAGGTCGCTCAGCGACAGGCTACCCGGGTTGGTGTGACCCTGGACCTTGGCCACGATCTCTTGCGCAATGGGCCCTTTGTACAAGGCATCCGGTCCTTCCTTGGCGATGCGTTGCAACGCGGCGGCCAAGGGCGGATTTTTCAACAGCGTGCCGCTGGCTTTCGGGCTGCCATCGGCATTCAGGAAATAGGCGGTCATCTCTGCTGAACGCCTTAAGGACGAATCCGCAGCGATCAGCCGATGCAGGCGGGGCGAGATGACAAAGCCTTGCTCCGCCAGTTCGATGGCGGGCTCGAATAGCTGCGCCCATGACAGGCGGCCGTGTTTCTGATGGGCCAGTTCAAGGGCTCGCAACACCCCCGGCGTCCCCACCGAGCGCCCGCCAATCTGTGCCTGGGTGAAGGGCATCGGTTGACCATCGGCCTGCAGGAACAGTTTCTCGGTGGCGCGGGCCGGTGCGGTTTCGCGCCCGTCGTAGGTGCGCACGGATTGGCCATCCCAGAGGACGATCAAGGCGCCGCCACCGATGCCCGAGGACTGCGGTTCGACCAGCGTCAGTACCGCTTGCATGGCAATGGCGGCATCGATGGCCGAGCCACCCCGACGCAGCATCTCCCGTCCGGCTTCGGCCGCCAATGGGTTGGCGGCTGCCGCCATGTGGCTTGAAGCGTGTCGGGTCTGCAGGTCAGTGCGATAACCGGTAGCGCTTTCCGGTGCAGTTGGCAGCGTCGGGGCCGACGCGTTGTGGCAGGCGCCAAGCGTCAGCGCGGTGAGGATCAGCGCGAGGGCTGGCAGGCGAGCGCGACTCGAATGGGAGGCTGAGAACACGGGAGGCACTCCGTCCGTTGGATAAATGTACCGGGGACTGTATCGGCGACCTCGCAGTGACGCAAACCAGGCCGCGAGGTGATGATGCGGTTGCGCTTCATCAATGGGCGGATTTTCGGTAGGGTCATTGCCAGCGATCAGGCCAGAAGACCCACAAGGGGCAGACATGCAGAGCGAGTTTCCCACCCAGCCAAGCTACCGTTCCCAGCGCGAACAATTCCTGGCGGCGGCAACCGCAGCCGGTGCGACGCTGAGCGAGTATCCCCATCCACTCAGAGGGCCATCAGGCGAGGCCCTGTTCGCCGATGTGGCGGTGCTCGGAGATCCTGGCGCCGAACGCCTGCTGATCGCGCTGAGCGGCACCCACGGGGTCGAGGGCTTCTATGGCTCGGGTTGCCAGATCAAGTGGCTGCAGGAACTCGGCAAGCGCTCATTGCCGACGGATGTCGCCGTGGTGATGATTCATGCGATCAATCCCTGGGGCATGGCGTGGCTGCGTCGGGTCAACGAAGACAATATCGACCTGAACCGCAATCACCTGGACTTCGAACGTGCGCTGCCGGACAACCAGGCTTATGACGCGCTGCATGACATTTATGCCTGCACGCAGTTGCGCGGGCCCGAGCGTGACCGGGCCGATGCCTTGCTCGACGAGCAGATCCGCCTGCAGGGATGGCCTGCGGTCATGTCGGTGGTCGAAGGTGGCCAGCATGCGCATCCGGATGGATTGTTCTACGGCGGGGTAGCTCCCAGTTGGTCGAACCGCACGTTGCAGCAGATCATGCAAAAGCACGTGGCCCATGCTGACGTCGCCCTGTGTTTCGACCTGCACACAGGCGCCGGTGAGTATGGGCATCCGATGTTGTTGACGATCACCGAGGCGGCTTATCCGGCGCTAGCCGATGCCCAGGCGATTTACGGCCCGTGGCTCTACACCCTGCACACCGGTGCCGACACGCTGAGCGCAACCGGTGTGGCGGCGACGGCCACCGGCTACACCTCGCAAGCCTTGATCGATGCGTTACCACACGTGCGGTTGATGCCATTCGTCATCGAGTGCGGGACTTATCCGGGGCCACAGGTGCATCGTTATCTGCGCGATGATCACTGGCTGCATTTGCATGGCAATCCGAGTGATGGCGTAGGGCGTGAGATCAAACTGAATCTGCTTGAGCAATTCTATCCGGCGGATAGCGATTGGCAGGCCATGGTCTGGCTGCGGACCTGGCAGATCTGGGAGCGGGCGTTGTCGGCGCTACCGATGGTTCGTTGCTGATGCTGATGATGTAGGAGCGAGCATGCTCGCGATGGACTCAAGGGCACCGCGCTTAGTCAGTTAGCACACGTCATCGTTGACGACCATCGCGAGCATGCTCGCTCCTACAATGGAGCAGCACTTTTCTTGAGGCATAAAAAAACGGCCTACCTTTCGGTAAGCCGTTTTTAGCACTTGGTGGCTACACAGGGACTTGAACCCCGGACCCCAGCATTATGAATGCTATGCTCTAACCAACTGAGCTATGTAGCCAAGATGGCGCGCATTATTCACCGGTAATGGAGATGCGTCAAGCGTAAATCTAAAATATTTCTCTACACTTTCAACCGCTTATCCTCCGGAGCAGTAAAAACAGCTCAGAGGAGGGCATCAATCGAGCTGAAATCTGCCGAATAGCGAGGTCGTTAGCAGGCTAAGGGGATGGCGCAGCTGCAGCGAAAAATGGCACATTGACGTACCTGCCCGTGTGCACCCCTCTGTTTTTCGGAAATTTCATGGCTATCAGCAACGTTCAGTCCGCCACAGCGGCGGCGCCCGCGACTTCACAAAGCAGTCCTCTGGTCATGCGCATCATCGGCGCAGTGGCTCTGGCGCACCTGATCAACGACCTGATTCAATCGGTACTGCCGTCGATCTACCCGATGCTCAAGGCCAACTATGGCCTGACCTTCACCCAGGTCGGTCTGATCACCCTGACCTTCCAGCTGACCGCTTCGCTACTGCAACCCTGGGTCGGCTACCACACTGACCGCCACCCCAAGCCCTGGCTGTTGCCAGCCGGTACGGTCTGCACCTTGATCGGCATCGTGATGATGTCGGTGGTCGGCAGCTTCCCGCTGATTCTGCTGGCGGCGGGCTTGATCGGCATTGGCTCCTCGACCTTTCACCCGGAAGCTTCTCGCGTGGCACGACTGGCCTCGGGTGGGCGATTTGGCCTGGCGCAATCGACCTTTCAGGTCGGCGGCAACGCGGGCTCGGCTTTCGGTCCGTTACTGGCGGCGGCGATCATCATCCCTTATGGGCAAGGGCATGTGGCCTGGTTCGGCTTGTTCGCGGTGTTTGCACTGTTCGTGCTTTACCGGATCAGTCGCTGGTACGCCAACCACTTGAACCTGTTCAAGCTCAAGCAAGGCCAGGCAGCGACTCATGGCCTGTCCAAGGGCCGGGTGACCAGCGCGTTGGTGGTGCTCGGGCTGCTGGTGTTCTCCAAGTACTTCTACATGTCCAGCCTCACCAGTTACTTCACGTTCTACCTGATCGAAAAGTTCGACCTGTCGGTGGCCAGTTCGCAACTGCACCTGTTCCTGTTTCTCGGTGCGGTGGCCGCGGGGACATTCTTCGGCGGGCCCATCGGCGACAAGATCGGGCGTAAGGCAGTGATCTGGTTCTCGATCCTTGGCGTTGCACCGTTTACATTGCTACTGCCGCATGTGGACCTGTTCTGGACCAGTGTCCTCAGTGTGGTCATCGGCTTCATCCTCGCCTCGGCATTCTCGGCCATCGTGGTGTACGCCCAGGAACTGGTGCCGGGCAATGTCGGGATGATTGCCGGGGTGTTCTTCGGCCTGATGTTCGGCTTCGGCGGGATTGGCGCGGCACTGCTGGGTCACCTGGCGGACATCCACGGCATCGAATACGTGTACTTCCTGTGTTCGTTCCTGCCGTTGTTGGGCGTATTGGCGATTTTCCTGCCGCGTACCAAAAAGGCCTGATCACGCACCACTGAGCCGTAAGCGCGAGCTTGCACAAGACTTCCGGTTGAAAAACCGGATAATGGCGGCCATTCGTTTGCTCGTTATTCTGGTATCCCGCATGGAAATCAAGGTCAACTTTCTCGACAACCTTCGACTTGAAGCCAAGTTCGATGACTTCACCGTGGTGGCCGATCAGCCTATCCGCTATAAGGGTGATGGTTCGGCACCGGGTCCGTTCGATTACTTCCTGGCTTCGTCGGCGTTGTGTGCGGCTTACTTTGTGAAGTTGTACTGCAGCACTCGCAATATTCCCACCGAAAACATCCGTCTGTCGCAGAACAACATCGTCGACCCGGAAAACCGCTACAACCAGATTTTCAAGATTCAGGTCGAGTTGCCGGCAGACATCTCCGACAAGGATCGCCAGGGCATCTTGCGCTCCATCGACCGTTGCACCGTGAAAAAGGTGGTGCAAGCCGGGCCTGAGTTTGTGATTGAAGAGGTGGAGAACCTCGATGCCGATGCCCAGGCGTTGCTGATGCCTGCTGCCAATTCAGGTTCAGAAGCGGGCACCTACATTGTGGGCAAGGACCTGCCGCTGGAACAGACCATCGCCAACATGTCGGGCATCCTGGCCGACTTGGGCATGAAGATCGAAATCGCTTCGTGGCGCAATATCGTGCCCAATGTGTGGTCGCTGCATATCCGCGATGCGCACTCGCCGATGTGTTTTACCAATGGCAAGGGCGCGACCAAAGAAGGCGCGCTGGCGTCGGCGTTGGGCGAGTTCATCGAGCGACTGAACTGTAACTTCTTCTACAACGATCAGTTCTGGGGAGAAGACATCGCCAACGCGGCGTTTGTGCACTACCCGAACGAACGCTGGTTCCAGCCTGGCCCTAAAGATGCGCTGCCGGCCGAGATTCTTGACGAGTATTGCCTGCGGATTTTCAACCGCGATGGCGAGTTGCGTGGCTCGCATCTGTTCGACACCAACTCGGGCAACGAAGAGCGCGGCATCTGTTCGCTGCCGTATGTGCGCCAGTCGGACGGCGAGGTCGTGTATTTCCCGTCCAACCTGATCGAAAACCTGTACCTCAGCAATGGCATGAGTGCCGGTAATACGCTGGCCGAAGCGCAGGTGCAGTGCCTGTCGGAAATCTTCGAGCGCGCGGTAAAACGCGAAATCATCGAAGGTGAATTTGCCCTGCCGGATGTGCCGGCCGACGTGCTGGCGAAGTACCCCGGGATACTGGCCGGTATCCAGGCGCTGGAAGAGCAGGGATTCCCTGTGCTGGTGAAGGATGCGTCCCTGGGGGGCGAATTCCCGGTGATGTGCGTCACCTTGATGAACCCGCGTACCGGTGGTGTATTCGCCTCGTTCGGCGCGCACCCGAGCCTGGAAGTGGCGCTGGAACGCAGCCTGACGGAACTGTTGCAGGGCCGCAGCTTCGAAGGCCTTAATGACTTGCCCCTGCCGACCTTTGAAGGTCATGCGGTGACCGAGCCAAATAACTTCGTCGAGCACTTTATCGATTCCAGCGGCGTGGTGTCGTGGCGCTTCTTCAGTGCCCAGTCGGATTACGAATTCGTGGAGTGGGACTTCTCGGGCCAGGGTGAAAACTCCAATGCCGAGGAAGCCGCGACCTTGTTCGGCATTCTCGAAGGCATGGGCAAAGAAGTGTACATGGCGGTGTATGACCACATCGGCGCAACGGCCTGTCGCATCCTGGTGCCGGACTATTCGGAAATTTATCCGGTGGACGATCTGATCTGGGATAACACCAACAAGGCGCTGTTTTTCCGCGAGGACATCCTGAATCTGCACAGCCTCGACAAGGCCGGCCTGAAGGCACTGGTCAAGCGTCTGGAAGACAGCGAGCTGGATGACTACACCGATATCACCACCTTGATCGGCATCGAATTCGACGACAATACCGCCTGGGGTCAGTTGACGATCCTGGAGTTGAAGTTGCTGATCTATCTCGTCTTGCAGAAATTTGAAGAGGCCAAGGAACTGGTGGAAATGTTCCTCCAGTACAACGACAACACGGTCGAGCGCGGCTTGTTCTACCAAGCCGTGAACGTGGTGCTGGAAATGCAGCTGGACGAGGACCTGGAGCTGGGCGATTACGAGGCCAACTTCCGCCGGATGTTTGGCAACGAGCGCATGGACGCCGCGATCGGTTCCGTAGACGGCAGCGTGCGCTTCTTCGGCTTGACGCCTACCAGCATGAAGCTGGAGGGTCTCGACAGGCACCTGCGTCTGATCGACAGCTACAAGAAACTGCACTCGGCCCGCGCCAGGGTGGCGAATTAATTCAGCTAGATAGCGCCCACAAAAAAAGCACCCCAGGGTGCTTTTTTTGTTGATGGCCGCGAACGTCAGACGTTAAAGCGGAAGTGCATCACGTCGCCGTCCTTGACGATGTAATCCTTGCCTTCCAGACGCCATTTACCCGCTTCCTTGGTACCGGCTTCACCCTTGTACTGGATGAAGTCGTCGTAGGCGATCACTTCGGCGCGGATGAAGCCTTTTTCGAAGTCGGTGTGGATCACGCCAGCGGCTTGTGGTGCGGTGGCACCGACGCGGACGGTCCATGCACGGACTTCTTCGACACCGGCGGTGAAGTAGGTCTGCAGGTGCAGCATCTCGTAGCCAGCGCGGATCACGCGGTTCAGGCCAGGTTCTTCGAGGCCCAGGGCTTCGAGGAACATGTCTTTCTCTTCGCCGTCATCCAGCTCGGCGATTTCGGCTTCGATCTTGTTGCAGACCGGAACCACCATGGCGCCTTCTTCTTCGGCAATGGCCTTGACGATGTCCAGCAGCGGGTTGTTCTCGAAACCGTCTTCAGCGACGTTGGCGATGTACATGACCGGCTTGGTGGTCAGCAGGTGGAAGCCACGAATCACCGCTTTATCGTCGGCACCCATCGTCTTCATCAGGGTGCGCGCAGGCTTGCCGAGGGTGAAGTGAGCGATCAATTGCTCCAGCAGGCCTTTTTGGACTACGGCGTCCTTGTCACCACCCTTGGCGTTGCGGGCGACTTTCTGCAGTTGCTTCTCGCAGCTGTCGAGGTCGGCGAAGATCAGTTCCAGGTCGATGATTTCGATGTCGCGTTTTGGGTCGACGCTGTTGGAGACGTGAATCACGTTCTCGTCTTCGAAGCAGCGGACAACGTGAGCGATGGCATCGGTCTCACGGATGTTGGCGAGGAACTTGTTGCCCAGGCCTTCACCTTTCGAGGCGCCGGCAACCAGGCCCGCGATGTCGACGAATTCCATGGTGGTCGGCAGGATGCGCTTCGGATTGACGATGGCCGCCAGGGCTTCCAGACGGCTGTCCGGCATCGGCACAATACCGGTGTTCGGTTCGATGGTGCAGAAGGGGAAGTTCTCGGCCGCGATCCCGGATTTGGTCAGGGCGTTGAACAGGGTGGACTTGCCGACGTTAGGCAGGCCGACGATGCCGCAATTGAATCCCATGGTGTTTCCCCTCGGGTAAAAGTCAGGCCTTCTGGCTGTGCAGGTTTTTCATCGCGCGGTTCCATTCACCGGCGAGGATATCCGGCAGCACGCCGAGGGCAAAGTCGATGCTGGCATCGAGTTTTTCCTGTTCGGCGCGTGGCGCACGACCCAGGACGAAGTTTGAAACCATACTGGCAACGCCCGGGTGGCCAATGCCAAGCCGCAAGCGGTGAAAGGTATTCTGATTGCCCAGTTGCGCAATGATGTCGCGCAGCCCGTTGTGACCGCCATGGCCGCCGCCCACTTTGAGTTTGGCGACGCCCGGAGGCAGATCGAGTTCGTCGTGTGCCACGAGGATTTCTTCAGGCTTGATGCGGAAGAAACCTGCAAGGGCCGCCACGGCCTGGCCGCTGCGGTTCATGTACGTGGTGGGAATCAGCAGACGAACATCCTGACCCTGATGCGAATAGCGCCCGGTCAGGCCGAAATATTTGCGGTCCGCCACAAGGTTTACGCCTTGTGCGTTCGCGATGCGCTCAACAAAAAGGGCCCCTGCGTTATGCCGGGTCTGTTCGTATTCAGCGCCTGGATTACCCAGGCCAACGATCAGTTTGATGGCAGTCACGATAGGGGCCCTTCCTTGGAGTGGTGGATAACATCGCCGCAATCGGTGCGTGCGGCAAAAGTGGACGAAAATTGCTCATTTACCATAGATGTAAACTCCGCGTTCTCGCCCGCTTTCTCGCTACGCTCTAGTCCGCGATGTTTCCGGTCACTCCGGCGAACAGAGTAAAATTACTCTGCTGCGCCTTCTTCGGTAGCTTCTGGAGCAACACGTGGAGCGTGAACGTTGGCAACAGCCTTGTCATCGCCGTGTGCCAGGGCCACGAACTCAACGCCTTTAGGAGCCTTGAGGTCCGACAGGTGAATGATCGAGCCGATTTCGGCGTTAGCCAGGTCGACTTCGATGAATTCAGGCAGGTCTTTCGGCAGGCAGGTCACTTCGATTTCCGAAACAACGTGCGAGATTTCGCCGCCTTTCTTGGTCGGAGCTTCTTCGCCAACGAAGTGTACAGGCACGGTAGCGGTCAGTTTCTGGCCAGCTACAACGCGTACGAAGTCAGCGTGCAACACGTGGCCTTTGGCCGGGTGACGCTGCAGAGCCTTGATGATTACGTTTTGCTTGGTGCCGCCAACGTTCAGCTCGATGATGTGGCTGTAAGCCGCTTCGTTTTCGAGCAGTTTGGCAACTTCTTTAGCCAGCATGCTGATGGATTCAGGGGCTTTTTCGCCACCGTAAACTACAGCTGGAACCAGGCTTGCGAGACGACGCAGGCGGCGGCTCGCACCTTTCCCCAGGTCGGAACGCACTTCAGCATTCAGAGTAAAATCGTTCATGTTGTATCTCCAAAATAACCACATTCGCCCCAGCGTTTGCGACCAGCGCTAAAGGCGATATGGGCAAAAAAGCCCCGCCCCGACAGGAATGCCGGGGCGGGGCGCTTTTCGTCAACGAGACATTTCGAGAAGGGCAGGGCCCTTAGCGGAACATCGCGCTGATCGATTCTTCATTGCTGATGCGGCGGACCGCTTCGGCAACAACCGGCGCGATATCCAGTTGACGGATACGCGAGCAGGCTTGAGCAGCAGCGGACAACGGGATGGTGTTGGTCACCACCAGTTCGTCCAGCATGGAATTTTCAATGTTTTCGATCGCCCGACCGGACAGCACAGGGTGTGTGCAGTAGGCGAAAACCTTGGCAGCGCCATGCTCTTTCAGGGCCTTGGCCGCGTGGCACAGAGTGCCGGCGGTATCGACCATGTCATCGACCAGAATACAGGTACGCCCTTCGACATCACCGATGATATGCATCACTTCAGAGTGATTGGCTTTCTCACGGCGTTTGTCGATGATCCCGAGATCCACGCCCAGCGACTTGGCAACAGCACGTGCACGCACGACGCCACCAATGTCCGGGGACACGATCATCAGGTTTTCGAAGCGCTGATCTTCAATGTCATCCACCAGAACCGGGGAGCCGTAGATGTTATCTACCGGAATATCGAAGAAACCCTGGATTTGGTCAGCATGCAGATCAACCGTGAGAACACGGTCGATGCCGACTACGGTAAGCATGTCAGCCACGACTTTCGCGCTGATAGCCACACGTGCGGAACGCGGACGGCGATCCTGACGGGCATAACCAAAGTAAGGAATAACAGCAGTGATACGAGTAGCCGAGGAGCGGCGGAAGGCATCAGCCATCACTACCAGTTCCATCAGGTTATCGTTGGTCGGAGCGCAAGTCGGCTGAATAATGAAGACATCTTTACCGCGGACGTTTTCATTGATCTCGGCTGTAATTTCGCCGTCGGAAAATTTACCGACAGAAATGTCACCGAGAGGGATATGCAGCTGACGTACGACACGCCGAGCCAGATCGGGGTTAGCATTCCCCGTAAAGACCATCATCTTGGACACGCGCAGTACCTAGAGGCTGAGGGTAACCTGGATGAGTATAGAAAATGGCAGGGGCGGCTGGATTCGAACCAACGCATGGCAGGATCAAAACCTGCTGCCTTACCGCTTGGCGACGCCCCTGTATCTGTTGCAACGATTACCCAGTAATCGGTTCCTTTAGAGCAGACTTTGCAGCTTGCGATGCAACATCGAAATGTTGCTTCCTTTTGCTACAAACCCTGTAAGGGTCTCTGTAAGAAGGGCCGAGACTTTATCAGCTTCAGCTTTGCTTGGGAAGCCCCCAAACACACAACTTCCAGTTCCGGTGAGTTTTGCTTCGGTAAAATTACCTAACAAATTCAATGCGTTACGTACCTCTGGATAACGCCTTGCTACCACCGGCAAGCAGTCATTTCGACTGTTTCCCTTGGGAACGGGGCGCACTTTAATGGGAGGAGTGTTACGTGTCAACAACGGATCTGAAAAAATTTCTGCCGTACTTACAGAGACTTGCGGCACCAGCACGAGATACCAGGGTTCTTCCGGGTCGACAGGGGTCAGTTTCTCCCCCACGCCCTCGGCGAAAGCCGCATGGCCGCGCACGAAAACCGGGACATCGGCGCCCAGCGTCAGACCCAGCGCGGCCAGTCGATCCTCATCCCAACCCAGTTGCCAGAGGTGATTGAGGCCGAGCAGGGTGGTGGCGGCATTCGAACTGCCGCCGCCAATGCCGCCGCCCATGGGCAGGATCTTGTCGATCCAGATATCCATGCCGAGTGAACAGCCCGATTGCGCCTGAAGTTGTCTTGCGGCCTTGACGATCAGGTTGCTGTCGTGGGGGACGCCTTCGAACTCGGTGTGCAGGCGAATGACACCGTCGTCGCGCACGGCGAAGGTGATTTCGTCGCCGTAGTCGAGAAATTGAAACAGCGTCTGCAGCTCGTGGTAGCCATCTTCACGGCGACCGAGAATGTGCAGCATCAAATTGAGTTTGGCTGGAGAGGGCAGAGTCAGGCGATTGGTCGGCATGTCACTGCCCCAATTTGCGCGGTTGCCAGGCCTTGATCACCAGCGTGACATCCAGGTCGGTGCCGTGCAATTTGATCCGCTCGGGCAGCCAGTAGCCGTTTTGCTCGGTGTAGGCGGTGTATTCGACCTGCCAGCCGTCCTGCTCGAGATTGGCCAGGCGGCTGTCGCCATCGAGCGTCAAACGGCTTTTGCTGTCCGGCGCCGGTAGCCCGCGGACCCACCAGGCCAGGTTGGCAACCGGCAGCTTCCAGCCCAGCTGCTCTTCAAGCAGGGCATCCGGGGACGACGCTTCGTAGCGCCCCTGGTTGGCGACTTCCAGGGAAACCTTGCCCGGACGCCCGGTCAGGCGCGCCGCACCACGACCCAATGGGCCCGAGAGGCGGATGTCGTAGTAATCCTGGCGTTGCAGCCAGAACAGGGTGCCGCTGCCGGAATCTTTTGGCGCACGGATGCCGATCTTGCCGTCGATCTGCCAGCCGTCAAGGCTCGCAAGCTGCTGTTTGTGCTCGCGCCATTGCGCAGGGTTACCGTGGCCTTCGACCGATTCGCGGGCAGTGAAACCCGCACAGCCGGCGAGCAGGGCGATGAAACTGAAAACGATGAGGTGGCGCAAAAACATAATCTTAAAGAGTCTCTGATCCGGTCAGGCGCTTGATGGTGCCGCGCAGGGTAGGGCTGTCGGGTTGTTCCTTGAGGAACTTGCCCCAGATTTGCCGAGCTTCGCGTTGTTTGCCATTGGCCCACAGGACTTCGCCCAGGTGGGCGGCGACTTCCTGGTCGGGGAAGCGCTCCAGGGCCTGGCGCAGCAGGCGCTCGGCTTCGTCGAGATTGCCCAGGCGATAATTCACCCAGCCGAGGCTGTCGAGAACCGCCGGGTCTTCCGGACTGATCTGGTGCGCTTGTTCGATCAGTGCCTTGGCTTCGGCGTATCGCGTCGTCCGGTCAGACAGGGTATAGCCGAGGGCGTTCAATGCCATGGCATTGTCCGGGTCGCGCTTGATGATCAGGCGCAGGTCTTTTTCCATTTGCGCCAGGTCATTGCGTTTTTCCGCCTGCATGGCCCGGGTATAGAGCAGGTTCAGGTCGTCCGGGTATTTTTGCAGGGCTTGTTCCAAAACTTTCCAGGCCTTGTCGCCTTGTTTATTGGCGGACAGGGTTTCGGCTTCGATCAGATACAACTGGATCGCGTAGTCCGGTTGCTCGTCGCGTTCCGCCGCGAGCCGGGTTTGGGCTTCGGCGGTCCTGCCGTTGCTCATCAGGATATCGGCCTGGCGCAGCTGCGCCGGCAGGTAGTCGTTGCCCGGGCCGACCTTGGCGTACTCGATCAGCGCACCTTGTGGGTCGTTACGCTCTTCGGCGATGCGCCCCAGGTTCAGGTGCGCCGAGTCGACGTGGCTGTCACGGGCGATCAGGTCTTCCAGGTAACCCTTGGCCTCGTCCCAGGCCTTGGCTTCGAGGCAGACGAGTGCCAGCGAGTAACGCAGGTCGTCGTCTTCGGGGTATTGCTGGACCAGGCTCGAGAACTCGGCTTTGGCATCGTCCATGCGGTCCTGTTCGACCAACATGCGTGCGTAAGTCAGGCGCAGACGCTTGTCATCCGGATACTTCTTGATGCTTTTTTGCAGCAGCGGCAAGGCTTCGTCACCGCGATCGAGGCCTTGCAGCAGGCGCGCGCGCAGCAGGATCGGGGCAATTTCGCCGTCGTCCGGCGAATTGTCTTCAAGCAGGGTCAGCGCACCTTTGGTGTCGCCATCCTGTTGCAGCAGCAAGGCCTTGCCAAAAATAAGCTGGCCGTTGTTCGGGTGGCGCTGCAACAAACGGTCGAAACTTTTCATCAGGCCATTGCGCGTATCCTGGTCGGTATCGGCCGCGGACAGCGCGAGGAAGTCGAAATGGGTATCGCCCTTGCCTTGCAGGACTTTTTCCATATAGACCATGGAGTCGTCATAGCGCCCGGCGCGCGCCAGTTGCACGGCGGCGGCCCGCTGGGCCTCAAGGTCGTCCGGAGCGTTCTTGGCCCAGATCAGTGCCGTGTCCAGGGCGGCCTGGTCGGCGCCCAGATACTCGGCAATGCGGAATGCCCGCTCGGAGATGCCCGGATCCTGAGTGTTGATGGCCTGGGTCACGTAGTTGTCCAGGGCGATGTCGAAACGATTACGCTGGCCAGCCAGTTCCGCGCTCAGCAGGCTGAAGACGGTGTCTTCGCTGAATGAGCTGTAGACCTTGGGCTTTTCAGGGGCGGCAGTGGTGTCTTCGACCGGCGACGGGTCGTCCGTCGACACGGGGGCCAAGGCCTGGCAGCCGCTGAGAAAGACAAGGGCGAGGAGCAACGCGGAAGATCTATTCATATAGGAAAAGGACGACTAACCTGCGGTCGGATCATCATGACACAAGCCTTCGGTCAAACATAACCGGCCGGCCATTTTCCGGTTTACACCGCCCCCTGTAGGAGCTGGCTTGCCAGCGATGGATTCGAAGGCGCCGCGTTCAACCTGCAGGAACGCGTCATCGTTAACGCGCATCGCTGGCAAGCCAGCTCCTACAGAAGTTGCGCACGCACACGTAAACGATAACGACTCTCAAGCACGGGCGTCGTCTACCAGGGCAATAGATATCGAGTAGTTGTTCTGAATCTGTCGAAGTAGGACAATTGCCGGCTTCACGTCACCACCAGCGACCTTGAATGGCCTTCCTTGCACTCGGTATTAACCACAAGACTGCTTCAGTAGACGTCCGCGAGCGCGTGGCCTTTACCCCTGAGCAGCTGGTTGAGGCCTTGCAGCAGCTCTGCCGACTCACCGACAGCCGCGAAGCTGCGATCCTCTCCACCTGCAATCGCAGTGAACTCTATATAGAACAGGATCACCTGTCGGCGGATACCGTGCTGCGCTGGCTGGCCGAATATCATCATTTGAGCCTTGATGAGCTGCGCGCGAGTGCTTATGTGCACGAAGACGATGCGGCAGTTCGTCACATGATGCGGGTCGCCTCCGGGCTCGATTCGCTGGTGCTGGGCGAACCGCAGATCCTCGGCCAGATGAAATCGGCCTACGCCGTGGCTCGGGAGGCCGGCACCATCGGGCCGTTGCTCGGGCGCTTGTTCCAGGCCACGTTCAATGCGGCCAAGCAAGTGCGCACCGACACCGCCATTGGTGAGAACCCGGTGTCCGTGGCGTTTGCCGCGGTCAGCCTGGCAAAACAGATTTTCAGTGACCTGCAACGCAGCCAGGCCTTGCTGATCGGCGCCGGCGAGACCATCACCCTGGTCGCCCGCCATCTGCACGACCTGGGCGTGAAGCGTATCGTGGTCGCCAACCGTACACTGGAGCGCGCGAGCACGCTGGCCGAGCAGTTCGGCGCCCATGCGGTGCTGCTGTCGGACATTCCGGCGGAGCTGGTGCGCAGCGACATCGTCATCAGCTCCACGGCCAGCCAGTTGCCGATCCTTGGCAAGGGCGCTGTTGAAAGCGCCCTGAAGTTGCGCAAGCACAAACCGATCTTCATGGTCGATATCGCCGTTCCGCGTGATATCGAGCCAGAAGTCGGCGAGTTGGACGACGTCTACCTGTACAGCGTCGACGATCTACACGAAGTGGTTGCCGAGAACCTCAAGAGTCGCCAGGGTGCAGCCCAGGCCGCGGAAGAGATGGTCTCGGTCGGCGCTGAAGATTTCATGGTGCGCCTGCGCGAACTGGCGGCGGTGGATGTGCTCAAGGCCTATCGTCAACAGAGTGAACGCTTGCGCGACGAAGAACTGCACAAGGCCCAGCGCCTGCTGGCCAACGGCAGCAGTGCCGAAGAGGTGCTGGTGCAACTGGCACGCGGCCTGACCAATAAACTCTTGCATGCACCGAGCGTGCAGTTGAAAAAGCTCTCTGCCGAAGGTCGCCTCGATGCGCTGGCGATGGCCCAGGAACTCTTTGCCCTCGGTGAGGGCTCATCGGATAGCTTTTCGGATAAGAAACCGCAATGAAAGCGTCACTGCTCAATAAGCTGGACATCCTCCAGGACCGTTTCGAGGAATTGACCGCCTTGCTTGGCGATGGCGAGGTCATTTCCGATCAGAACAAGTTCCGCGCCTATTCCAAGGAATACGCGGAAGTCGAGCCGATCGTCGAAACCTATAAACAGCTGCTAAAAGTGCAGGGCGACCTCGAAGGCGCCCAGGCCCTGCTCAAGGACAGCGACCCGGACATGCGCGAAATGGCCGTGGAAGAAGTCCGCGAAGCCAAGGAACGCCTGGTCGAGCTCGAAGCCGATCTGCAACGCATGTTGCTGCCCAAGGACCCGAACGACGGGCGCAACGTGTTCCTCGAAATCCGCGCCGGTACCGGCGGTGACGAAGCGGCGATTTTTTCCGGCGATCTGTTCCGCATGTATTCGCGTTACGCCGAGCGTCGCGGCTGGCGGGTGGAGATCCTCTCGGAAAACGAGGGTGAGCACGGCGGCTATAAGGAAGTCATCGCGCGGGTCGAAGGCGACAACGTCTATGGCAAGTTGAAGTTCGAGTCCGGCGCCCACCGCGTGCAACGCGTGCCGGCGACCGAGTCCCAGGGGCGCATCCACACGTCGGCCTGCACCGTGGCGGTATTGCCCGAGCCGGACGAACAGGAAGCGATCGAGATCAACCCGGCAGACTTGCGCATCGACACCTATCGTTCCTCCGGTGCGGGTGGTCAGCACGTGAACAAGACCGATTCGGCGATCCGCATCACCCACTTGCCGTCCGGTATCGTAGTGGAATGCCAGGAAGAGCGTTCGCAACACAAGAACCGTGCCCGGGCGATGTCCTGGCTGTCGGCCAAGCTCAACGACCAGCAAACCAGTGCCGCCGCCAATGCCATTGCCAGTGAGCGTAAATTGCTGGTGGGTTCGGGGGATCGCTCCGAACGTATCCGCACCTACAACTTTGCCCAGGGCCGGGTGACCGACCACCGGGTCAACCTGACGCTGTATTCGCTCGACGAAATCCTCGCCGGGGGCGTCGACGCAGTGATCGAGCCGTTGCTGGCCGAGTACCAGGCCGATCAACTGGCAGCGATAGGTGAGTAAATGACGATCATTGCCAGTCTGTTGCGCGCGGCCGATCTGCCCGACTCGCCCACGGCGCGCCTGGATGCCGAATTGTTGCTGGCGGCCGCGTTAGGCAAGTCCCGCAGCTTCTTGCACACCTGGCCGGAACGCATCGTGCCGAGCGAAGCGGCGCTGACCTTCGCCGAATATTTGCAGCGCCGCCGCAGCGGTGAACCGGTGGCGTACATTCTTGGCCAGCAAGGTTTCTGGAAGCTCGACCTGGAAGTCGCGCCGCACACGCTGATCCCGCGCCCGGACACCGAGTTGCTGGTGGAGGCCGCGCTGGAACTGTTGCCGGCCACTCCCGCCAAAGTACTCGACCTGGGCACTGGCAGTGGTGCGATTGCCCTGGCCCTGGCCAGCGAACGTCCGGCATGGAAAGTTACTGCCGTGGATCGTGTGCTGGAAGCCGTGGCCCTGGCCGAACGCAATCGCCAGCGTCTGCACCTAGACAACGCCACGGTGCTGCTCAGTCATTGGTTTGGCGCCCTCGAAGGGCAGCGTTTTCAACTGATCATCAGCAATCCGCCCTATATAGCGTCCGCCGACCCGCACCTGGTGGAAGGCGACGTGCGCTTCGAGCCGGCCAGCGCCCTGGTAGCCGGTGTCGACGGGCTCGACGATTTGCGCTTGATTATTGCCCAGGCCCCGGACCATCTGGACGCGGGCGGCTGGCTGATGCTCGAGCACGGTTACGATCAGGCCGAGGCGGTGCGTGACTTGCTGTTGAGTAGTGGTTTTGAACAGGTCCACAGCCGCATCGACCTGGGCGGTCATCAACGCATCAGCCTGGGGTGCCTGCCATGCTGAATGATCAGGAATTGCTGCGTTACAGCCGGCAGATTTTGTTACAGCACATTGATATCGACGGTCAGTTGCGGCTCAAAGAAAGCCGCGTGCTGATTGTCGGCCTCGGCGGGCTTGGCGCGCCGGTGGCGCTGTACCTGGCTGCAGCCGGCGTGGGTGAGTTGCATCTGGCGGACTTCGATACTGTCGACCTGACCAACCTGCAACGCCAGATCATTCACGACACCGACAGCGTCGGCATGAGCAAGGTCGACTCGGCCATCAAGCGCCTGACGGCAATCAACCCAGAGATCGGGCTGATCGCCCATCGCAAGGCGCTCGATGAAGACTCACTGGCTGCTGTCGTGGCCGGGGTCGATCTGGTCCTCGACTGCTCCGACAATTTCTCCACCCGTGAAGCGGTCAACGCGGCTTGCGTGAGTGCCAGCAAACCGCTGGTCAGCGGCGCGGCGATTCGCCTTGAAGGGCAATTGTCGGTGTTCGACCCGCGTCGAGCAGAAAGTCCGTGCTACCACTGTTTGTATGGGCACGGCAGCGAAGCCGAATTGACCTGCAGCGAGGCCGGTGTGGTCGGCCCCCTGGTGGGGCTGGTCGGCAGTCTGCAAGCCCTCGAAGCGCTGAAGTTGCTGGCGGGTTTCGGCGAGCCGCTGGTGGGGCGCCTGTTGCTGATCGACGCCTTGGGTACGCGTTTCCGTGAGTTGCGGGTCAAGCGTGATCCGGGTTGCAACGTCTGTGGGCCCAAGCATGCGTGAAGCGCCAATTGGCGTGTTCGACTCCGGTGTCGGTGGACTTTCGGTGCTGGCCGAGATCCAGCGGTTGTTGCCTGGCGAATCTCTGTTGTATGTCGCCGATTGCGGGAATATTCCCTACGGCGAGAAAACCCCGGAATTTATCAAACAGCGTTGCAGCGTCATGGCCGGGTTTTTTCAACGCCAGGGCGCCAAGGCTCTGGTCCTGGCCTGCAACACCGCCACTGTCGCCGGTGTTGCCGACTTGCGTCGCGATTACCCGCAGTGGCCCATCGTCGGCATGGAGCCCGCCGTCAAGCCGGCCGCCGCCGCTACCCGCAGTGGCGTGGTCGGCGTACTGGCTACCACGGGCACCCTGCAAAGCGCCAAGTTCGCCGCGTTGCTCGACCGTTTCGCCACCGACGTTCGGGTGATCACCCAACCCTGCCCAGGGTTGGTTGAGCTGATCGAAAAAGGCGATCTGCACAGTCCCGCCCTGCGTCAGTTGCTGGAGGGTTACGTCCAGCCGCTGCTTGGCGAGGGCGCCGACACCATCATTCTGGGCTGCACCCATTACCCGTTCCTCAAGCCGCTACTCAAGCAGATGATCCCCGACGACATCAGCCTGATCGACACCGGTGCGGCGGTCGCGCGCCAGCTTCAGCGCCTGCTGGCCGAGCGCGAATTGCTCGCCACCGGGCCTGCTCGAGCTGCGCAATTCTGGACGAGCGCCGATCCTGTTCATTTCACAAATATATTGCCGATCCTGTGGAATAACGCTGGCGTTGTGCGAAGCTTTGAAGGGTAACTAAATTCTGGGGCAGGGGAGAATTTGGGGTGAACTTCTGAATAACTGTCGACTTCTATAGCTGTGTACGTAGAGCAACAAAAAAACCAAACGTAATCGTGCGGAAAAGGATGTTTCTATGAAGCGACTATTTTGCTTGGCCGCGATTGCGGCTGCACTGATGGGGCACAGTTTCACTGCACAGGCGGCAGGCGTGGAGTTCGGGGTCGGCCAAACCCCCGAGTCGACCATGACCTATCGCCTGGGCATGCAATTCGATTGGGACAAGAGCTGGTGGCAGAGCGACGTGGGTCGTTTGACCGGTTACTGGAGCGGCGCCTACACCTATTGGGATGGCGACGAGAAATCCAGCAATCACAGTCTTTCGTTCTCGCCAGTGTTTGTTTATGAATTCGCCGGTCAGAGTGTTAAACCCTACGTCGAACTCGGGGTTGGCGTGGCGGTGTTCGCCAGTACCGAAGTCGAGAACAACGACTTGGGCACCGCGTTTCAGTTCGAAGACCGCCTCGGTGTCGGCCTTCGTTTTGCCGGCGGGCACGAAGTCGGAATTCGCGCGACGCACTATTCCAATGCCGGGATCACCAGTCCCAACCAAGGCGTAGAAAGTTACGCATTGCATTACACGATGCCGTTGTAAGGCTCGGTCAATGTGGGGGCTTGCTCCCACATTTGTACTCCGGTGATTTGAGTCTCAGCGATACACCGTCGAAATTCCCTGACGCTCCTCAATGCATTCCGGTGCCCCCATCTCGAATTCCCGGCAGATCAGCGGGCGTTTTTCGTAGATGGTGCACATCATCGTGTTGCGATCCAGCGCGGCGCACCAGCCGTCATCCAGGCGCAGCATGACCTCCCCACCCCAGTCATCGGTGTCGATGAATCGCTCGGGCACGCCTGTATCGGTGATCAGCATGACTTCGAGTTGACAGCAGCAGGCTGCACAGGTCGAGCAGGTCACCGCCGGCGTGGCGATTTGCGTGTGAGGGATGGTTTTCATGGCGCGCAGTGTAAGGCAGTCAGCCGGTACAGTGTGAAAGCTCTGACGGACGCTCACTCGAGGGCATCCGATACAAGTCTATCGATCACAAACTGATCCATGATCGGCGGGCTGCTGCGAACCATACGCTTGCCGATCGCCAACTTCGTCCGGTTGGGCGTTTTCGACAGCGGCCACAGGGTGGCCATGAACGTCCCCGGCAACGGGATTTCCAGTGGCCGGTTCCTGAGTTCGTGGAAGATGTGCTGCGCAGCTTTACCCGCTGACCAGGTGAGTGGCATGGGGAAATCGTTTTTCGCGTTCAGTGGCGTCTCGACGTGCCCAGGGCTGACCACTGTGACTTCGATCCCCTCCGGTGCCAGGTCAATGCGCAGGGATTCGAACAGGTAACGCATCCCGGCTTTCGAGCCGCCATAGGCTTCGGCGCGGGGCAGTGGCAAGTAGGTCACCGAGCTGGCCAGGCCCACCAGGTGCGGCGCGGTGCCAAAGCGCAGCAGTGGCAACGCCGCTTCGATGCAGTAGCTGCTGGCGAGCAGGTTGGTGCGCACCACATGCTCGATGATCGAAGCGTCGAACTGCTTGGCATCCACGTATTCGCAGGTACCGGCGTTGAGGATCACGGTGTCCAGAGAGCCCCAGTCCCGGGCAAGCTGTTCGCCGATTTCACGTACCGTCTGGCTGTTGGTCAAGTCGCCAGCCGCCACCAATACTTGCCCGGGATAGCGCCGGGACAAGACTTTCAGTGGGGCCAGCGAGCGGGCGCTAACGGCCAGGTGGGCACCGGTCTTCAGTATTTCTTCGGCCAGCGCGGCGCCAATGCCGCTGCTTGCACCGGTCAACCAATATCGTCGTGGAGGCACAAGGCTCATCCCATTCTCCTTTGCAGCAGGGCGTTCACCCGGCCCAATATCGGTAAATGTTCATAATGGCACGGCGGGAGGCTATTCATGCAGGCTCCCGGCAGTTTGTCGCGACGGCAGGTTCTTGAACGCGGCCAAGGCGCGGGCGCGGGAGGTGGTCAAGTCGACGATCGGTGCCGGGTAACCTGCCACACCGAACAAACCGCCAAGATGCGCCGGGTTATGCACAGCCTTTTTATCGAGCCCCGACAGTTGTGGAAGCCAGTGCTTGATGAACAGGCCTTCGGCATCGAATTTTTCCGACTGGCTCAGCGGGTTGAAGATGCGGAAGTAAGGCGCCGAGTCGGTGCCGGTGGACGAACTCCATTGCCAACCGCCGTTGTTCGCTGCCAGGTCACCATCGATCAGGTGGCGCATGAAAAAACGTTCGCCCTCGCGCCAGTCGATCAACAGGTTCTTGGTCAGGAACATCGCCACTACCATGCGCAGGCGATTGTGCATCCAGCCGGTTTCCAGCAGTTGGCGCATGGCCGCGTCGATGATCGGCAAGCCGGTACGACCCTGCTGCCAGGCGGCGAGTTCTTCGGGGGCGTTGCGCCACGCCAGGGCTTCGGTTTCCGGGCGAAAGGCACGGTGACGGGAAACCCGCGGGTAGCCCACCAGAATGTGTTTGTAGAACTCGCGCCACAACAGTTCATTGATCCAGGTGACGGCGCCGACCTTGCCGCTTTCGAACTCGCCCTGATTGCTTTGCAGCGCGGCATGCAGGCACTGGCGGGGAGAAATCACCCCGGCGGCCAGATAGGCCGAAAGTTGGCTGGTGCCGGGTTTTGCCGGGAAGTCGCGCTCGCTCTGGTAGTAGTCGATCTGTATCTCGGTAAAGCTGTCGAGGCGGCGCCGGGCTTCGTCTTCACCGGCCGGCCACAGGTCACGCAGGCTGTCAGAGGGCACGTCGAAGCCTTCGACCTGCGTCGCGATGGCATCGCTGGCAATATTCAGTGCAGCTTGCGCCACCGGTGTGCGCACCAGGCCGGGCAGCGAATGATGCAGCCGTTCATGACAGACTTTGCGGAACTGACTGAAGACCTGAAAGTAACTACCGGTTTTGGTCAGCACGCTGCCGGGCTTGAACAGCAGTTGATCGAGGTAGCGGTTTACCTCAATGCCTTCGGCCTTCAGGGTCTGGGCCACCGCTGCATCGCGACGGGTTTCGTGGATGCCGTATTCTTCGTTGAGATGCACCGCGTCGATCTGCAATTGTTGGCACAATTCGAGCAGCACGGCCGGTGCGTCATCCCAGCGTGGGGCATGGCGGATCAGCAGGGGAATGTTCAATTGGCCCAACGCACGACTCAGCACCTGCAGGTTGCGCAGCCAGAAGTCCACTTTGCAGGGGGCGTCGTCATGTTCGCGCCATTGCTCCGGGCTCAGCAGATACACCGCCACCGTCGGGCCACGCGCTGCCGCGGCCGAGAGGGCGGTGTTGTCATGTCGGCGCAGGTCGCTGCGCAGCCAGATCAATTGCATTTTTGTGTTCGCCCGATTCATTGAACAAGCGCCATTAAATGAGCCCGCGTTGAACGAGTGCCTGGTGCGCCGCCAATGGGGTTTCGGCCAGGTACAAATCACTGATTTCTGAAGTTTTATCGGACAACTCGGCGTGGTGGATACACACCGTTGGTCCGACGATCATTTTTGGGCAACTGACGCTGTCCAAAAGTTTCGGCAATTTTGAAAGTTTTATGGCTTTGCTGGAATACAGCAGTACGCCGCGTGCTTGCAGAAGATCGACAGCCAGCGCAAGTTCACCGGCGGGTAATGGCCAGTCAAACACTTGCACCGGGCAATCGGCGCTGCTGATCAACCAGGCAGTGAGCCACAAGTGAGGTTCAAGTGGCAGGTCCGAGTGATTGATCAACAGCAGTGGCGCAGAGTGTAACTGACGGTTGTTATGGTAGATGCGTGCGCCGAACTTGCTTCGTAGCCAAGAGTAAAAAAATACCTGTTCCAGCTGCGTGCCAAACTGGCCTTGCCAGCGTTGTTCCAGCTCCGCCAGCAGGGGCATGAGCAACTGCTCGCACAGGGTGCGCGGCGGGTATAACGCCATCGCCTGGTTGACGGTGTCGTCCAGGGTACGTTCGCTCAGCTGCGTGACGGCGTGCAGCAATGTATGGCGCAACACCTGCCAATCGTTTTCAACGAACTCGCTGAAGGCCTGCGGGGTGTCGAGCAATTGCTTGACCTGGCTGACAGCCACGCCGCGGTTGATCCAGGTGAGGATCGCCAAAATGCGTTGTACATGTTCAGCCGAGAACAGCCGGTGTCCCTTGGGGGTGCGTTGCGGCACGATCAGGCCGTAGCGACGTTCCCAGGCTCGCAGGGTCACGGCATTCACCCCGGTCTGCCGGGCGACTTCGCGGATTGGCAGCCAACCTTCGTCCAGGGCTTTCTTGAAGTCGGCACCGAGGTCTTCGCGGGCGCTGCTGTCGAGTAGGGGTTTCATTAGATTGCGTTTCGCAGGCTGAGATTTTCCGGATGGGGTTGCAGGTACACCTGCTGATCGATGTACGGGTCCGGATGTTGACGAAAGTGATGCTTGAGCAACGTCAGCGGCACCACCAGCGGCACGATGCCTTGGCGGTATTGACCGATGAGGTGTTGCACTTCCTGCTTGTCCTCGGCGCTGATGGCCTTTTTCAGGTAGCCGCAGAGGTGCTGCAATACATTGGTGTGAGTGCGGCGGGTTGCGCATTTCTTCAGGGCGGCCATCAACAGGCTGAAGTAGCGTGGTCCGAGTTCTTTCGGGTCGGTCTGGCCCATAGTGCCCAGCAAATTGCCGAGTATTTTATATTGCACCGGGTTGTGGGCCATCAGCAGGTATTTGTAGCGCGAGTGAAATGTTGTCAGGCCGCGGCGGTTCAGGCCTTCGTGCAACAACTGTTGCCAGGCGCTGTAGGCGAATACGCGGGTGAGAAAGTTTTCTCGCAGCACCGGGTCGTTGAGCCGGCCGTCTTCCTCCACCGGTATGTCCGCTTGCTGAGCACAGAACGCCCGAGCGTAGATGCCCCGGCCACCACCATTCACCGGTGTGCCATTGACGTGGTAGACCTTGACCCGCTCCAGGCCGCAGGACGGGGATTGCTGCATGAAGATGTAACCGCAGATATCGCCAAGTTCCGCCGCCATCTGCCGACCATAGTTGGCCAGCGGCTGGGTGACATTGATCTCGCGGTCGACCGTGCCGACGGCCTGCGGTGCATCCGCATCCCCCACCAGCCGGATTGGCTGGCGCGGAATGCCCAGGCCAATGGCGACTTCCGGGCAGACCGGGACGAAATCGAAGTAGTCGCCGAGGACCTGGCTACACAGCCGCGATGCTTTGTGCCCGCCGTTATAGCGCACGTCAAAACCCATCAGGCAGGCGCTGATGCCTATTTTCGGTTTGGCGGGGATTAGGGGCATCGAGCACCTCGAAATCTAAACCTATACAGAACTGAAAGTTTGTACAACATAGGTTCATCATAGATTCGAAGATGTACAAGTCAAATTTTTTGTATAAGTATTTTTGAGCAAAGGGGGCCTGGCCGTAGCTATTTTGCCAGCGATTCAGGTGCTGCAGTGTTCAGCTGCACCGCGTTGTCATTCATCGCTGGCAAGCCCGTGTCGGGGTTGCGTTCACTGCAAGTGTGCGTGCAGCCGGCGCGCAGCTTCCTGGCCGCTGAGCCACGCACCTTCGACGCGTCCGGACAGGCACCAGTCGCCGCACGCATACAGGCCCAGGTCCGCGTCGGCCAGGGTGCCCCATTCATGGCTGCTGGCGGGGCGGGCGTAAAGCCAGCGGTGGGCCAGGCTGAAGCTGGGCGCGGGCATGGCATCGTGCAACAGCTCGGCGAACGCTCCGTGCAATTGCTCGATCACTGCTTCTTTCGGCAAGTCGATATGCTGGCGACTCCAGGCACTGGTGGCGTGCAGCACCCAGGTGTCGAGGGTGTTGTCGCGTCCCGGTTTGCTGCGATTGCGAGCCAGCCAGTCGAGCGGACTGTCTTGCACGAAGCAGCCCTCCATCGGCGTTTCCAGGGGCGTCTCGAAGGCCAGTGCAACGGCCCAGGTGGGGTCCATTTTTACCCCGGCGGCGGCGCCAGCGAGCTTCGGCGCGGAGGCCAGTAGCGCAGTTGCCTGAGGTGCCGGGGTGGCGATGATCACATGACTGAACGGACCGTGGGTGAAGCCTTCGGCATCCTGCAGATGCCAGTGTTCTTCGCCGCGATACACCTCGGTGATCCGGCAGGCGAAATGAACTTCCAGGTCGCCCAGCAGGGCACGGGTGATGGCGCTCATGCGCGGGGTGCCGACCCAGCGCGTCTGTTCGTCCGGCGATAAATCAAGCCGGCCGCCATGGAAGGTATACAGCTGCGGTGTCCATTCGGCGACCCAGCCATGGGCCTGCCAACGCTGGACTTCGGTGACAAAGCGACGGTCGCGGGCGGTGAAATACTGCGCGCCCATGTCCAGGGCACCCGCATCGCTGCGCTTGCTCGACATGCGTCCGCCACTGCCGCGGCTTTTATCGAAAAGTTGCACGACATGCCCCAGGTCGGTCAGGGCTTGTGCGGCTGAGAGTCCGGCAATGCCGGTGCCGATGATTGCGATAGGTACAGTCATAAGGGCCTCGTTTACCTGTCTGTACAGACTACGCCGGGGTTGAAACCTGTACAATATTGTTTTTTGGTATAACTTTCAGCGTTCTCGTTCTGACAGCTTGGCCTATTGTTAAACACAGAGCCTGCCCGATACCAAAAGATCCCTTACTTATAAAAATAGACTAGTGATCAGGGTAAAACGCCACGCGAGGAAGTAGTCATGCACATATTGCTGACCGGCGGTACTGGTTTGATAGGAAGTCAGCTCTGCCGACACTGGTTGAGTCAAGGGCATCGCCTTACAGTCTGGAGCCGGACGCCGGCAAAAGTCGCCAAAACCTGCGGTGCCCAGGTCCGTGGTATTGCACGACTTGAAGAGGTCGGGCAAGACCCGGTGGACGCCATCGTCAATCTGGCCGGTGCGCCGATTGCCGATCGTCCATGGACCCACAAGCGCAAAGCTCTGTTGTGGAGTAGCCGTATCACCCTGACGGAAACCCTGCTGGCTTGGCTCGAAAGCCGTGAACAGAAACCGCAGGTGCTGATCTCGGGGTCCGCGGTCGGTTGGTACGGCGATGGTGGTGAGCGGGAACTGACCGAGGATTCCCCACCGGTCATCGATGATTTCGCCAGTCAGTTATGCATAGCCTGGGAGGAAACTGCCCAGCGCGCCGAAGGTTTGGGTATTCGCGTGATCTTCATTCGCACCGGACTGGTGTTGTCGGCAGAGGGCGGCTTTTTGTCGCGCCTGTTGCTGCCATTCAAACTGGGGCTGGGCGGGCCTGTCGGCAGTGGCCGGCAGTGGATGCCGTGGATTCACATCAACGATCAAATCGCCTTGATTGATTTTCTTCTGCATCAGGAAGGCGCCAGTGGTCCTTATAATGCCTGCGCGCCCAAACCGGTGCGCAACCGAGAGTTCGCCCAGACGTTGGGCAGCGTGCTGCACCGTCCGACGTTCATGCCCATGCCAGCCCTGGCTTTAAAGGTGTGCCTGGGCGAGTTGTCATTGCTGTTGCTGGGCGGCCAGAAGGCAGTACCGGCTCGCTTGCTGGAAGCGGGTTTCACTTTCCAGTTCACTGATTTGCGCGCGGCTCTGGACGACTTGTCCAGCCGCCTATGAAATAGGACGTTGCATGACCGATCACGCATTGCTTCTGGTCAATCTGGGCTCACCGGCCTCCACCTCGGTGGCGGATGTGCGCAGTTACCTCAATCAATTTCTGATGGACCCGTATGTGATCGACCTGCCTTGGCCGCTGCGGCGCTTGCTGGTGTCGCTGATCCTGATCAAGCGCCCCGAGCAGTCGGCGCATGCCTACGCGTCGATCTGGTGGGATGAGGGTTCGCCGCTGGTGGTGCTCAGCCGGCGCCTGCAACAGGCCGTGACTGCGCAGTGGCATCACGGCCCGGTGGAGCTGGCGATGCGTTACGGTGAGCCGTCGATCGAGTCGGCACTGGTGCGCCTGGTAGCTCAGGGTCACAAACGGATCACGCTGGCGCCGCTTTATCCACAGTTTGCCGACAGCACCACCACGACGGTGATCGAAGAAGCCAAGCGTGTACTGCGCGAGAAGAAGCTCGATGTGCAGCTATCGGTGCTCCAGCCATTTTACGATCAGCCGGAATACCTCGATGCGCTGGTGGCCACGACCCGGCCTTATCTGGAACAGGACTTCGATCACCTGCTGTTGAGCTTCCACGGTTTACCGGAGCGGCACCTGACGAAGCTCAACCCGGGCCACAGCTTCGAAGGCGGGGGCGATTGCTGCGCCGGTGCACCACCGCAAGTGGTCGCGACCTGTTATCGCGGTCAATGCCTGCGCACCGCCGCAGCGTTCGCCAGGCGCATGGGATTGCCGGACGGCAAATGGTCGGTGTCGTTCCAGTCGCGCCTGGGGCGAGCCAAGTGGATCGAGCCCTATACCGAGGCTCGCCTTGATGAACTAGGCAAAAGCGGGGTCAAGAAAGTGCTGGTGATGTGCCCGGCCTTCGTGGCCGATTGCATCGAGACGCTGGAAGAAATCGGCGATCGCGGGCTGGAGCAATTCCGCGAAGCGGGGGGGGAGGAGTTGGTGCTGGTGCCGTGCCTCAACGACGACCCGCATTGGGCGAAGGCGTTGAATGCGTTGTGCGAAAGGGCACCGTTGGTGCTTTAAAAGCATCGCGAGCAAGCTCGCTCCCACAGGGAAATGCATTCCAAATTGTGGGAGCGAGCTTGCTCGCGATAACTATCGCTCAGGCACCGATGGAATCAAGCTGTTAAATCAGCGGCTCTTCTGCCTTCTTGTGCTTCCAGCTGTCATTGCCCGGCAGGATCAGGTTCAGCGCAATCGCCACCACCGCGCACAGCGCGATGCCTTTGAGGCCGAAGTCGTCCGGGCCGGTGCCGGTACCGACCAGCACGCCGCCAATGCCGAACACCAGGGTCACCGAAACGATCACCAGGTTGCGCGCTTCGCCCAGGTCGATCTTGTGGCGAATCAGCGTGTTCATCCCCACGGCCGCAATCGAGCCGAACAACAGGCAGAGAATTCCGCCCATCACCGGCACCGGAATACTTTGCAGCAGCGCACCGAATTTGCCGATGAATGCCAGGCTGATGGCGAAGATCGCCGCCCAGGTCATGATTTTCGGGTTGTAGTTCTTGGTCAGCATCACCGCGCCAGTGACTTCAGCGTACGTGGTGTTGGGTGGGCCACCGAACAGGCCGGCGGCGGTGGTGGCAATGCCATCGCCCAGCAGGGTGCGATGCAGGCCAGGCTTCTTCAGGTAATCGCGACCGGTCACGCTACCCACGGCGATCACGCCACCGATGTGCTCGATGGCCGGGGCCAGGGCCACCGGAACGATGAACAGAATCGCCTGCCAGTTGAATTCCGGGGCAGTGAAATGCGGGATCGCGAACCATGGAGCGGCAGCAATTTTTGCCGTATCGACCACGCCAAAGTAGAACGCCATGGCGAAACCCACCAATACACCGGAGATGATTGGCACCAGGCGGAAAATGCCTTTGCCGAACACTGCGACGATCAGGGTGGTCAGCAATGCCGGCATCGAGATCAGCATCGCCGTCTGGTAATGAATCAGTTCGCTACCGTCGCCAGCCTTGCCCATCGCCATGTTGGCGGCGATCGGCGCCATGGCCAGGCCGATGGAGATGATCACCGGGCCAATCACCACCGGCGGCAGCAGGCGGTCGATGAAGCCGGTGCCTTTGATCTTCACTGCCAGGCCGAGGAACGTATAGACAAAACCGGCCGCCATCACGCCGCCCATGGTCGCGGCGAGGCCGAACTGACCCTTGGCGAGAATGATCGGGGTGATGAAGGCAAAGCTCGACGCCAGGAACACCGGCACCTGACGCCCGGTGACGATCTGGAACAGAATCGTCCCCAGGCCCGCCGTGAACAGCGCCACGTTCGGGTCGAGGCCGGTAATCAGCGGCATCAACACCAGGGCGCCGAAGGCCACGAACAGCATCTGGGCGCCGGACAGCACCGTGCGCCAGAGCGGATCGTTGAACTCTTGCTGCATGCTCACGCGTCCTTCTGCTTGGTGCCGAAGATCTTGTCACCGGCATCGCCCAGGCCTGGGATGATATAACCGTGCTCGTTCAGTTTCTCGTCAATGGAAGCGGTGTAGATGGTCACGTCCGGGTGAGCCTTCTCCACAGCGGCGATGCCTTCCGGCGCGGCGACCAGCACCATGGCGCGGATGTCACGGCAACCGGCTTTTTTCAGCAGGTCGATGGTAGCGACCATCGAACTGCCGGTGGCGAGCATCGGGTCGATGATCATCGCCAGGCGTTCGTTGATTTCCGGAACCAGTTTTTCCAGGTAGGTGTGGGCCTGCAGCGTTTCTTCGTTGCGGGCTACGCCCACGGCGCTGACTTTGGCACCCGGGATCAGGCTGAGCACGCCTTCGAGCATGCCGATACCGGCGCGCAGGATCGGCACCACGGTGATTTTCTTGCCGGCGATTTTCTCGACCGACACGGTGCCGCACCAGCCTTCGATGTCGTAGGATTCCAGCGGCAGGTCTTTGGTGGCTTCATAGGTCAGCAGTGCACCGACTTCCTGAGCGAGCTCGCGGAAATTCTTCGTGCTGATGTCTGCGCGGCGCATTAGGCCAAGTTTGTGACGGATCAGCGGGTGGCGGATCTCGAGGATGGGCATGGGAAAGGCTCCGGCGGCGGGCAAAAAAACCGGCCTAGATTAATCTATCCGAGGGTGTTGTCCTATAGACATAGAGTACGTTAGTCCACAAATGCTTGATCTGGCCTCGCTGGATGCGTACCTTTGCCCGCTTTTCCTGAATCCGTCACCCCCTTGGAGAGCGCCATGTCCGCTGATCTCGAGCATATCCGTCAAATCATGCGAGAGGCTGACTGCCTGTACACCGAAGCTGAAGTCGAGGCGGCCATCGCCCGCGTCGGTGCACACATCAACGAACAATTGGCGGACAGCAACCCGGTGGTGTTCTGCGTGATGAACGGCGGCCTGATTTTCGCCGGCAAGCTGCTCACGCACCTGCAATTCCCGCTGGAAGCGTCCTACCTGCACGCCACCCGCTATCGCAACGAAACCAGCGGCGGCGAGCTGTTCTGGAAAGCCAAGCCGGAAGTGTCGTTCATCGACCGTGACGTGCTGATCATCGACGACATCCTCGACGAAGGTCACACCCTCGGCGCGATCATCGACTTCTGCAAACACGCCGGCGCACGTAAAGTGCACACTGCCGTGCTGATCGACAAGGACCACGACCGCAAGGCTCGCCCGGACCTGAAGGCCGATTTCGTCGGGTTGCCGTGCATCGACCGTTACATCTTTGGCTACGGCATGGACTACAAAGGCTACTGGCGTAACGCCAACGGGATTTTTGCCGTTAAAGGAATGTAAGACATGACCACGCCTCGCTTTCTTGATCAGACCCTGTTCGCCGAGTTGGCCGAGAAAGCCGCGGCCAACCCTCGCGGGCGCCAGCATCACAACTTCCACCAGATGGAAGACGCCTGCCATCGCATGGCCGTGGGGCTGCAACCTTCGACGTATATCCCGCCTCATCGTCACCTGGGCGACAACAAGGCCGAAACCTTGTTGGTGCTCAAGGGGCGGCTGGGCGTTTTGATCTTCGATGAGTCCGGCGCTGTCCTGAGCAAGACGGTCCTGCAGGCCGGTGGCGACTGTGTCGGCGTGGACTTGCCTACGGGAGTGTTCCACGGCCTGGTGGTGCTCGAAGCCGATAGCCTGATGTTCGAGTGCAAGGCGGGTCCCTATCGTCCGGTCGGCGAAGGTGAGCTGGCGCATTGGGCGCCACGTGAAGGCGAACCCGGTGTTGCCGAGTATCAGGCCTGGATGCGCGCGCAGTTCGATTGATCACTACCCCCCCCGTAGGAGCGAGCATGCTCGCGATGAACCCAAGGTCACCGCGGGGCATCTGGTTTCCCGCGTTATCGTTGACGACCATCGTCGGAACGCCGCCCGGAGCATGCTCGCTCCTACAGGGACGCGTTCATCCTTGGAGCCTGTCATGAGTCTGTTTATCCGCTGCTGTGCCGCCCTGTTGCTGACCCTCAGCCTACCCCTGGCGGCCGCTCCGACACCTATGCACGGGCAGTTCCTGCCGCCGGATGACCTGACCCTGCGTGACGCGGAACCGGAGCAGCAACAACTGCTGCAAGTCACCGAGTATTCGGTGGTGGTCGGCAGTCAGCGCCAGTCCAGCCAGCAGCCGATCCCCGTCACCTCGCCGCTGATGATTCGCCTCAAGGGCAAATCCTTGAACAAGGGCGCGACCATCAGTCAGGTACTTGTCAATTTCGATGGCGAAAGCAAAAGCCTGAAAAAACCGCTCTACGACGACAAGAGCAAAACGCTGACGCTTTATTACCCGCTGGCTCAATACCGGGTGGTCATCGACTTGTTGCGTAACGATACGGTCTATTGCCAGTTTCTCAGCTACGCCAACGGCCACATCTGGGCCGATCTGCACACCGGGGCTGTTCGTCCGCGTTGAGCCCGGCGCCCGCGCAGGGGTAAACTGCCCGCCCCGTGAAATGTCTGCGAGCTGGAGTCGGCAATGCGTAAAGATAAGAAACAAGTGATTGGTGACGAGATCGGCGATGAGCAGATCAAGTTGTTCCTCGATTTCGAACCGGTCGACGCGACTTCTCCGTCCCTGCACAAGCTGATCAAGGCTTACCGTGGTCTGCGGATCGACGATTTCGAGCGTTTCCTGACATTCTTCGTCGAGGCAGGCCTGGATTTGGACGGCAAGGATGAGCACGGCAAAGACTTCGTTGCCCTGATCCAGGATCAGCGCAATGCGCCGGATTACATCGAGCTGATCAGAAAGGCTCGCGGTTAAAAATCAAGAGATCGCAGCCTCGTTTCACTCGACAGCTCCTACACATGGATCGCCTGCACCTGTAGGAGCTGTCTCGCGAAGCGAGGCTGCGATCTTTTAAATGCATAAAAAAACGCCCCGCCATCAATGATGGACGGGGCGTTTTTCATGGAGCCGGATCAAGCGTAGCTTTCAGTCTCGCTGCTGGCTTCAACCAGTTCCAGGGCGATGTTGTTCTGCGTGTTGATCTTGCGATACAGCGCCGCGTCGGTTTCCAGGACTTTCTCCCGGGCCGGGAAGATCTCTGCCAGTTTGGCAGCCCATTCACCCTTGGCTTTGCCCGGGAAGCATTTTTCGATCAGTTCCAGCATGATCGAAACGGTCACAGAGGCACCTGGCGAGGCGCCGAGCAGGGCAGCAAGGGAGCCGTCCTTGGCCGCGACCAGTTCGGTACCGAATTGCAGGACGCCGCCTTTTTTCGGGTCTTTCTTGATGATCTGCACCCGTTGGCCGGCCACTTCCAGGCGCCAGTCTTCGGCTTTCGCTTCAGGGTAGAAGCGACGCAGGGACTCCAGGCGCTGCTCCATCGACTGCATCACTTCGCTGACCAGGTACTTGGTCAGGTCCATGTTGTTTTTCGCCACCGCCAGCATCGGGCCGATGTTGCCGGCGCGAACCGACATCGGCAGGTCCATGAAGGAGCCGTGCTTGAGGAACTTGGTGGTGAAACCGGCGTAAGGTCCGAACAGCAGGGATTTCTTGCCGTCGACGACACGGGTGTCCAGGTGCGGCACGGACATCGGTGGCGAGCCCACGGCAGCCTGGCTGTAGACCTTGGCCTGGTGGTGCTTGACCACTTCCGGGTTGTCGCAACGCAGCCATTGGCCACTGATCGGGAAACCGCCGAAGCCTTTACTCTCTTCGATGCCCGAAGCCTGCAACAGCGGCAATGCCGCGCCACCGGCACCGAGGAAGACGAACTTGGCGTCGACTTCACGGCTGTTGCCGCTGTTGACGTCCTTGATGCTGACAGTCCAGCCGCCGTTGTTGCGCTTGAGGCCGGTCACGCGCTTGCAGTACTTGACCTGGGCATCGGGGGCGCTGGTCAGGTGCTTGAGCAACTGGTTGGTCAGGGCGCCGAAGTTGACGTCGGTACCGTTGATCACGCGAGTGGCCGCGAGCGTTTCGCCAGGATCGCGCCCCGGCATCATCAGCGGCATCCACTCGGCCATCTTGGCCTTGTCTTCGGTGTATTCCATGTCGTCGAAGGCGTGGTGCTTGCTCAGCACGTTGAAGCGTTCCTTGAGGAAGGACACGCCGCTCTCGCCCTGAACGAAACTCAGGTGTGGCACCGGGCTGATAAACGATTTGCACGAGCCGAACGTGCCTTTCTTGGTCAGGTACGACCAGAACTGCTTCGACACCTCGAACTGGGTGTTGATGTGCACGGCTTTCTTGATGTCGACGGTGCCATCGGCTGCCTGCGGCGTGTAGTTCAGCTCGCACAGGCCGGCGTGACCGGTACCGGCGTTGTTCCACGGGTTGGAACTCTCCGCGGCACCGGAATCCATCAGCTCGACGACTTCCAGCTTGATCGCGGGGTCGAGCTCTTTGAGCAGTACCGCGAGGGTGGCACTCATGATGCCGGCCCCAACCAGTACTACGTCGACTGCTTCGTTATGCGCCATTTAACGCGTCTCCAAAATCTGCAGCACCAAATTGTCGGCATGGCTGCCAGGCGTTCCGGGGCGAGTCAGTGATGCCCCTCGAACTCATGGCAGTATCGCCATGTCCGAATCTTCGCAATTTTTCGCAACTTCGACGGACGCTACCTGCCGGGTCTAATAAGAGTCATATGAACTCATTTCAACGTGCGACTGGCAATTCGACTTATGGTCGATACATCCGCTTGTGCAACCAAATCCGTAGCGGACAGGCTTCAGGCTCCGGTATTCGAGGTGTACTCGGTCCTGTGTCGTTGGGCTGTACTGGACGCTAATGGTGCATATTCAGACGCAAAACTATTCATTTGCTCGCCACACTCTTGTGAAGTTGTGAAAACCCGTTTTTTTCACGCTCTTTTGGAGACGTGAACCTCAAAAAAGGGCTGTCCCAGCCTGGCACCGTGCCCGAATGAATTGCCGCCATGAAATACATGACAGGCAAAACGGGCAAACAGCTCAGTGACCGAGCGTTATGACAGCTCTGCAGATTCGCGAAAAGTGGAGGTTTTGCCAAAGGAACAGCAAGCGCGCCAGCTTCACTCGATCTGTGTGGGCGGCTCTCTGTGGGCGGTGCGGGGTGCCAAAACCGAAGCATTGACGATGCTGCGAGGCCCGATCAGGAGACGTCCTTATAATCGGGGGGAGATTGTAGCGAAGAAACGCAGGGAATTGGTCGTGTTTAATGACTTTTATTAGGCGTCTGGTCAGGTCGCCATCAGGTGCTGTGCCCGTGAGCGCGGTGGATGCTGGCTGACGCGGGCGCTGGCAGGCAGGGGTTGCTGCAGCCAGTTGAGGCGAATTTCTTCGATTTCGACCCAGCCATCGCCCATGGGCTGGAGGCAGCACTGCTTGAATGCCTGGCAATTGCCGCTGCTGTCGAGCAGGGCAAAGCTGCGGTGCCGTGGGCGTGGGGCGAACAGCGAAACGAGAAAGCGCATGGCGAAGTACCTTGTGGGTGACTGCTGGGGAGAATGGCAGCGAGCCGTTACGTGCAAGTGTATGGGGGGTGACAGATGTGTGACAGGAGGCCGTTTCTGAAAGATTTGTCAGAATTTTCTGCAATTGTTGCGCTGGTTCGCTGCAGTGGCGCACCGCTATACTGCGGACCTGTTTGTGCCTGATTCTGGAGAGAAGAGTATGTTGCAACGCCTGTTGTTCGGTTTGATCACTGTGACCAGTTTGACGTTGGTCGGCTGCGCCCACAGCCCGCAACAACTGAACCCGGAACCCAAGCTGACGGCTCAACTGGCGCCGGTCGGCCACGGCCAGCCGGTGGTGGTGCGAGTGGTCGACGGGCGTCCGTCGCCAACCCTGGGCACCCGTGGTGGTCTGTACCCTGAAACCAGCGCGATTACCGTGCAGGGCGCGCAGATCCTGCCGAAACTGCAGGCGCAGGCCGAAGCGGCCGTGCGGTTGCTGGGCTTCACCCCGACGACCAATGCGCTGAACGCGCCACAGATCACCGTGACCCTGGCCGAATTGAAGTACCAGTCGCCTAAAGAAGGCATGTACGTGACCGAGGCAACCATTGGTGCGACCTTCCGTTCCGATGTGCAGAATGCCAACCGTCGTTACAGCGGTCGTTATGGCGCGTCCCTGGACCAGCGTTTCGGCATGGCGCCGAACCAGGAAACCAACACCAAGCTGGTCAGCGACGTGTTAAGCGATGCGTTGACCCGCTTGTTCAAGGATCCAACCGTGGGTCAGGTTCTCGGCGAATAAACTGTTCGCCAGATGCCCAAAGCCCGATGCCAGCAATGGCCTCGGGCTTTTTTCATGGCCATTGATCATTTGATTCGTTAATTGTCGCAAAAGCAGGGGCAGGTGCGCAGGCTTTCGGTAGAATTCGCCCGCTGTCGCAGGTGAGGTGCCTGCAGCCCACGGTTTTGTTTGAGGTTTGTGATGTCGCTGCATTTGATGACGCTGTTAACCGCCCATCCCGCCAAATTGATCAATCTACTTGCCTTGCTCCTTGCCTTTCCGGGCAGCTGGCTGCTGCACGCCACGCGTCGCCGTGAACAGCGCGCGATGGCCAGTCTGCAGGCGCAGCGCCAGAGCAGTCCTACTCAGGAGCCAACGCTGGATTGGGCAACCCTGCGCATGAACCGGTTTTTCTACCGCTTCGGTTTTGCCTGCCTCGGCTTGGCGCTGCTCGTATCCTGGATCAGCACGCGCGTCTGAACACTGTGGTGAGGGGCTTCAGTGGGGAGGGGATTTTTGTGGTGAGGGGATTTTGTGGCGAGGGGATTTATCCCCGTTGGACTGCGTAGCAGTCCCAAAACCTGACGACGGTGTTTTAGATGCACCGTATTTTCAAGATTTGCGGCTGCTTCGCAGCCGAACGGGGCGGTGCGACGATTCGCTAAATCCCCTCACCACAAGCGGTTAAAGCGGCAACCCAGCCTTCACCCGATACTGATTGCGCACCGGGGTCGCATATTGCAGCACCAGGAACGGGCGATGTTCCTCGGGACAGGCATCCAGGCGTTGCTGCCATTGTTCCTGAGCCTTGGCCAGTTCGTCGGCCGGGAACATCTTGCTGGCGCTTGGCACCTGCAGTTGCGGATCGGCATCCTGCCATTGGGCGTAGGCCAGGTAGTGCACCGGGAACAAGCGGTAGCCGCCGAGGATCTGCCTGTCCATCTCGACCGCCAATTGCTTGGTGTCTTCGAACAGCTCGGTGATGGGCGCCGCAAAGTTCACGTGCACCCGGCCCTTGTAGCCGGTGATGCCCTTGGCGATGCTCACGTCATCCTCGCCCGGGGCCTTGGTGTAGGTGCCGGTGGTGGCGCGGATGTAGAGTTCGCGGGCCTTGGCCTGGTCGCACGGATCGTACTCGTAGCTGATCGACACGGGGGTCAGGTTCAGCGAGCGGATGACCTCACCGAACGGCTCGTCCTTGCGGCTCATGTGGAACATCTTGAGGATCGCCGACTCGGTGCGGTCGTCGCCGTCCTTGGCCCGGCCTTCGGCCTGGGCGATCCAGATCGAGGCGCAATCGTTGCGGATCGAATGGTTGATGTACGCCGACAGCAGTTGGTACGCCGCCATTTTCTCGCGGCGACCGGTGATCGAGCGGTGCACGATGAAGCTTTTGTTCAGGCGCATGAGGTCGCTGACAAAGGGCTTTTGCAGCAGATTGTCACCGATGGCGATGCGCGGGGTCGGCAGGCCGGCGTGGTACACGGCGTAATTGACAAAGGCGGGGTCCATCACGATGTCACGGTGGTTGGCGATAAACAGATAGGCACTGCCGGACTTGAACTGTTCCACACCGGTGTACGTCACACCGTCCGTGGCGCGCTCGATGGTGTGGTCGACGTAGTACTCGACTTTGTCCTGCAAGGTGGCCACCGAGGTGATGCCAGCGAACTCGCGGCGCAGCCGATGAGCTATAAGAGGTTTGAGCGCCCAGCCCAAGGCGCCGGCAAAACGCGGGAAGCGGAAGTGGGTGAGGATATCTAGAAACGCCTTGTCGCCGAGCAGTCGTGCCAGCACCGCTGGGACTTCGCTATCGTCGTAAGGTCGGATGGCATCGAATTCGCCCATCATGCTCTCTTGTTAGAAACGGCTAGGGTAAGTAAAGGTTTTGATAGAAAACCAGCGGGGCACGGTCTGAAAAAGTAGTCAGACAAAAATAGCCCTGCAAATAGACCGGCGATTATACGCACAAGTCACCTGGGAGACCGCGATGCTGGAAACTGCGAAGTATGAATGTCCGTATTGTGGTGAGGCGGTTGAGACTTCGCTGGATTTATCCGGAGGTGATCAAACCTATATCGAGGACTGTCAGGTCTGTTGCCGGCCGATAACCTTTGTTCTGCAAGTTCACGGTGATGAATGGCATCTCGAAGTTTTCAGTGAAAACGAATGAGGGGTGTGTATGCAGCGAGTCTACGAACCGGAAAACCTGATGGAAGGCGAGTTGCTGCAGGGCATGCTCGCCAGCGAAGGCATCGAAGCGCATCTGGTGGGGCGAGATCTGGTCGGCGGCTCTGGTGAATTGCCGATCTTCGGTCTGCTGGGGCTGGCGGTGGATAATGACCAGGCTGAATACGCCCGCGAGCTGATCGCCGCGTACAATGCTGCACTGCCGCTGTCCGGCGATGAACCGGACAGCTTTCCCGGCACGCTGGTCTGTTAGGCTGGCGTTCGTTTGATCAAGAGTCGTGCTGCCCCATGTGTGGACGTTATGCCCTGTTTCGCTGGAATCGCGACTTTGCGACCCTTCCAGGTTTTCCGGCCGATCAACAGGCCCAGTGGAACATTTCCCCCAATGATTCGGTGCTGATGCTGCGCGCAGGCCAGGACGGTCAACGTGAACTGGCCCGTGCCCGCTGGGGCCTGACACCGCCGTGGCTGACCGACTTGTCCCGCACCCCGGCCCATGCCCGGGCCGAAACCGTTGCCGAACAGCCGATGTTCCGCCAGGCCCTGCGCGAGCGTCGTTGCCTGCTGCCGGCCAACGGTTTCTACGAATGGCGCGGCACCACTCGCAAGCGGCCTTACTGGCTGACACCGGGTGAGGGCTCGTCGCTGTTTTTTGCCGCCATCTGGGAGGCCTACCCTGTCCAGGAGCAGGTGTGGCTGAGCACGGCGGTGATCACGCAAGCGGCGGCGAGTCAGCGTCGACCGTTGATTCTCGATGAGGTGGGGCAGGAAATCTGGCTCGATCCCGAGACGCCTCTGCATGCCTTGCAAGCCTTGCTCGCCAGCGAACCCGCTGCGTTGCGTGAGCGGGTGCTGGCCAACATGGTCAATGATCCGAAGCTCAATGGGCCGGAGTGTTTGACGCCCGGTTAAGGTGCGGTGTTTGGACCAAAATCTTCGCGGGCAAGCCTCGCTCCTACAGGGCGTGAATTTTTTCCTGCGTTGATGAGTGCTTTGCTCGAAACAGGCGTCTTATCTTCAGTGTATCTGGCGTCGATACATTTCCACGCCTAGGATAGGCGGTAGTTTTCATGGAGTTTTCGATGAACAAGATTCTGGTTGTAGGTGCACTGGGCGCAGCGCTGCTGCTCGCCGGCTGCCAGTCGGTCAACACCACCAGCGGTGGCGCCGTGGGTGTTGAACGCAAGCAATACATGTTCAGCATGCTGTCCACTGATGAGGTCAATCAGATGTACGCCCAGTCTTATCAAAAGACGGTGGGCGAGGCGAGCAGCCAGGGAGTGCTGGACAAGACCAGCAGCGATGCCAAGCGCATCCAGGTGATTTCCGATCGGCTGATTGCCCAGGCTCCGATTTTTCGTCCGGATTCGGCCCAGTGGAAGTGGGAAGTCAATCTGATCAAGAGTGATGAGCTCAACGCCAACTGCGGGCCTGGTGGCAAGATCATTTTCTATACCGGCCTGATGGACAGCCTGAAGCTGACCGATGATGAAATCGCCGCCATTCTCGGCCACGAAATCGCCCACGCCCTGCGCGAGCACGGTCGTGAGGCGATGTCCAAGGCCTATGGCATGGAAATGGCCAAGCAGGGCGCCGGTGCCTTGTTCGGCCTGGGCCAGGGCAGCCTGGCTCTCGCCGATGCCGTGGCCAACTACGGCATGACCTTGCCCAACAGCCGGTCCAATGAGAACGAGGCGGACCTGATTGGTCTGGAACTGGCTGCCCGCGCCGGCTACGACCCGAACGCCGCGATCACCTTGTGGAACAAGATGGCCAAGGCGTCGGAAGGTTCGCCGCCGGAGTTCATGAGTACTCACCCGGCGTCGTCGAGTCGTATTGCTGCGTTGCAGGCGGCGATCCCGAAGGTCATGCCGCTTTACGAGCAGACCAGGAAGCACTGATAAAGATGCGGTGAGGCCGCTGGCGCCTTCGCGAGCAGGCTCGCTCCCACATTGGTTTTGTGATCGACAGTGATCCCTGTGGGAGCGAGCCTGCTCGCGAAGAACGATAACGCGGTCTACCGACCTACACCGTCAAACCCACCCGCTGCTCTGCATCGCCTTGTACACCGCAACAATCGCCAGGATGAAAAACGCCGACGCCGCCAGTCGACGGATCAACGTTAATGGCAGTTTGTCCGCTGCAAAATTACCCGCCAGAACCACCGGCACGTTGGCAATCAACATGCCCAGGGTGGTGCCGATGATCACCAGCCACAGTTCAGGATATTGCGCGGCGAGCATCACGGTCGCGATCTGGGTCTTGTCGCCGATCTCCGCGAGGAAAAACGCAATCAACGTGGTCAGGAACGGTCCGAACTTGCGGGCGGTACTGGCTTCGTCATCGTCCATTTTGTCCGGCACCAGGGTCCACAGCGCCGTCGCGGCAAAGCTCGCGGCGAGAATCCAGTGCAGCATCGTGTCGGAGAAGAAACTGCCAACCCAAGCGCCCACAGCGCCGGCTGCCGCATGGTTGGCCAGGGTCGCGGCGACGATGCCGGCGATGATCGGCCAGGGTTTGCGAAAACGGGCGGCGAGAATGAGCGCGAGCAATTGCGTCTTGTCGCCGATTTCGGCCAAGGCAACGATTGCGGTGGGTACCAGGAGTGAATCCAGCATCAGGGGTTTTCCTAAGGGGCGGGTCGACACGGCTATGACACGTACAGCCTTCCCGCCCCGGGTAAGGTGTTCGTGTCATAGGTCTTGTCAAACCCTGCGATCCGTCTGATGCGGACGCTTGGGTCGCATGCGCCATGGTCTGTTGACCAAGTATGTTGACGCATGCCGGACGAGCATGGTGCTCGTGGGAGACTACTCCCCTAGGACGGAGCGGATTCTGCCCTTGCAAAACCCATTCGGCAAGTACAAATTTCTATCCGCGTTTTGCACGGTAGATGCGAAAGCCCTGGCCCTCGGCCTTAATGGCGCACACCCCGAGATGCTCTTCGATCAGCGGTTGATACTTCAGGAAGCTATTGGCGACAAGCCGAAGTTCGCCGCCATTTTTTAGATGTTTGGCTGCTTTTCGCAGCAGATTTTCTGTTGCGTAGTAATCGGTGTGCACGCCGACATGGAAGGGCGGGTTGCTCAGGATGGCGCTCAATCCCATCGGTGCCGCGTCGATGCCGTCACCGGTAATGACATCTGCTTCCAGACCGTTGGCCGCCAGGGTCAGGCGACTGCTGGCAGCGGCAAAGGCATCGACGTCCAGCAGCGTGACCTGGTTGTGGGGATAACGGCGTTTCACCGCTGCGCCCAACACCCCTGCGCCGCAACCGAAGTCCAGCAAGTGGCCGCTTGGCAGTTTATCCAGATGTTCCAGCAACAGCGCACTGCCGCGATCCAGTCGACCGTGGCTGAACACGCCTGGCAGGCTGATGACTTTCAACGGGCCTTCGGCCAGCGGCAATTCATAGGTCTGGGCCAGGCTTTCCAGCGGTTTGGCGTCTGGTGCGTTGGCCACGGTGACCAGCCAGAGCTGGCAATGCCGCGCACTGTCGAGCTTGCGTGGTTTACCAAACGGGTTCAGCTGTTTGGCTGCACCTTCGATGCCGCTTTTTTTCTCTCCGACCAGGTACAACTCGCGGCCGGCCAGCCGAGATGCGAGAGCGTTGAGGATGTAATCGGTCAGGTCCTTGGACTTGGGCAGAAACACCACGGCGCTATCGAATGCGCGCTCAGGCGCGTTAACACCGAAATGGCTGCGCTCGGCGAAGCGCGCATCCAGCGCGGCCTGATCGCCGGCGTGCCAGCTCCAGCCATGGGCGTCGGGCAGGCGGCCCAACAAGTCGTCGGCGGGCAGACCGGCCAACAGCACCGGGCCCTGGAATAACTCAGCCTGACGAAGCAGTACTTCACTGCGCGGATCCATAACTGCTCCTGTGAAAAAAAGTGCCGCAGTTTATCAACTGACGACCCGCAGCGCCTTACCGTTGAAGTATCCCTGGGCGTTTTCGGTCAATTGGCCAACGATTCGTTGCCGCGCTTCGCGACTGCCCCAGGCGTTGTGCGGGGTGACGATCAGACGTGGAATGTCCTGGGTCAGCAGTGGATTGCCATTGATCGGCGGCTCCACGCTCAGCACGTCGGTGGCGGCACCGCCCAGGTGACCGTTGCGCAAGGCATCGGCCAGCGCCTGCTCGTCGATCAAGCCGCCACGGGCGGTGTTGACCACGAACGCGCCGGGTTTCATCGACGCCAATTCAGGGGCCCCGATGAAGTGGCAGGTGTGTTCGTTGAGCGGGCAGTGCAGGGTCAGCGCGTCGATTTGCGGCAGCAGTTGTTCCAGCGGCAAGCGGTCTGGCCGGGCGGGGCGCCCCGGAATCTGGCCCAGCAGCACGCGCATGCCAAAGGCTTCGGCCAGTCGCGCGACCGCGCCGCCCAATTCGCCATGACCGAGCAGGCCGAGGGTCTTGCCTTGCAGCTCGACGATCGGGTAATCCAGCAGGCAGAACTGTTTGGCCTGTTGCCAGCGCCCTTCACCGACGGCTTTCTGATAGTCGGCCAGGCGCGTTGCCAGGTTGAGCAGCAGCATGATCGTGTGTTGCGCCACGGATGGCGTGCCGTAACCCTGGCAGTTGCACACGGTTATTCCATGGGCACGGGCGGCCGCGAGGTCGACGTTGTTGGTGCCGGTGGCGGTGATCAGGATCAGTTTCAGATCGGGACTGGCAGCGATGGCGGCCGCGTCGATCCGGATTTTGTTGGTGATGGCGACGCTGGCGCCCTTGAGATGATCGATCACCTGATCGGGTAGGGTCTGGGCGAACAACTGCAGTTCGCTGAAAGCTTCGCGCAGAGGGCTGAGGTCGAGATCGCCCAAGTCCAGGGACGGGTGGTCGAGGAAAACAGCGCGGTGAATGTTCGTCATCAACTGTACCTTTTGTGCAATGAACTGAAGGCGTAATCTGCCGAGCCTACCAGATGAAATAAATAGTTACGCTTGGCCTAAAGGAGCCCCCATGTACTGGACCGAGTTCTTGACCGTTGCGCTGATTCACCTGCTGGCCGTGGCCAGCCCCGGGCCCGACTTTGCCGTGGTGGTTCGTGAAAGCGTGACCCACGGTCGTCGCGCCGGTACCTGGACGGCGCTGGGCGTCGGTACGGCGATTTTCCTCCACGTTGGCTACTCGCTGCTGGGCATCGGCCTGATCGTGTCCCAGTCGATCGTTCTGTTCAACGCGTTGAAGTGGGCCGCCGCCGCTTATCTGCTGTACATCGGCTTCAAGGCGCTGCGGGCGCAACCGGCCAAGGCCGTGACCGACGATCTGCACAAGGAAGCCGGCGAGCGCACCGCGCGGGGCGCCTTCACTTCGGGGTTCGTGACCAACGGTCTGAACCCGAAAGCCACGCTGTTTTTCCTGTCGCTGTTCACCGTGGTGATCAATCCGCATACGCCGCTGGCGGTGCAGGCCGGTTACGGGGTTTACCTGGCGGTGGCGACAGCGATCTGGTTCTGCCTGGTGGCCATGCTGTTCAGCCAGCAGCGCGTGCGCGCCGGTTTCGCCCGCATGGGTCATTGGTTCGACCGGACCATGGGCGCGGTGTTGATCGCCATTGGTGTGAAACTCGCGTTTACCGAGATGCACTGAGCGTAACGGTCCACGATTACTCGCGAATGCTGGCGCAATGCCGGCATTCGCGCGGTTCTGCAAATCATCCCTTTGGCTGATTTGGCTGGCGATAAGGGGCACTACAGTGCTTACTCTACAGTCACGACCGAGCAGTCAGAAAAGGGATTCTTATGTTGCAGACTCGCGTTATCCCCCCAGCCGAAGGCGCTTACCAGTATCCGCTGCTGATCAAACGGCTGCTGATGTCCGGCGCGCGTTATGAGAAAACCCGCGAGATCGTTTACCGCGACCAGTTGCGCTATAGCTATCCGACCCTGATCGAACGGGTCGCACGGCTGGCCAATGTGCTGACGGCTGCCGGGGTCAAGCCCGGGGATACCGTGGCGGTGATGGATTGGGACAGCCACCGATACCTGGAATGCATGTTCGCCATTCCGATGATCGGCGCGGTGATCCACACCATCAACGTGCGCCTGTCGCCGGAGCAGATCCTCTACACCATGAATCACGCCGTGGACCGCTATGTCCTGGTCAACAGCGAATTCGTCGGACTGTACAACGCGATTGCCGGGAACCTGACCTCGGTCGAGAAAACCCTGCTCCTGACCGACCTGCCGGAGAAGACCGCCGACCTGCCAAACCTCGTCGGTGAGTACGAGCAATTGCTGGCAGCGGCAAGCCCGCAGTACGACTTCCAGGACTTCGACGAAAACTCGGTGGCGACCACGTTCTACACCACGGGCACCACCGGCAACCCCAAGGGCGTGTACTTCACCCATCGGCAGTTGGTGCTGCACACCATGGGGGTGTCGACGATCATGGGGGCGATCGACAGCGTGCGTCTGTTGGGCACCAACGACGTGTACATGCCCATCACGCCGATGTTCCACGTGCATGCCTGGGGCCTGCCCTATGTGGCGACCATGCTCGGGCTCAAGCAGGTGTATCCGGGACGCTACGATCCGGAGTACCTGGTGGAGTTGTGGCGCAAGGAAAAGGTCTCCTTCTCGCACTGCGTGCCGACCATCCTGCAAATGGTCCTCAACGCCAAGGCTGCCCAGGACACCGACTTCGGTGGCTGGAAAATCGTCATCGGTGGCAGCGCGCTCAACCGTGCGCTGTACGAAGCCGCGAAGGCCAAGGGCATTCAGCTGACCGCCGCCTACGGCATGTCGGAGACCGGGCCGTTGGTGTCCTGCGCGCACCTCAATGATGAACTGATGGCCGGAACTGAGGACGAACGCACCACCTACCGGATCAAGGCCGGTGTGCCAGGGCCGTTGGTGGAAGCGGCGATCGTCGACACCGAAGGCAACTTCCTGCCCGCCGATGGCGAAACCCAGGGCGAACTGGTGTTGCGCGCGCCGTGGCTTACCGAGGGCTATTTCAACGAACCGCAGAAGGGCGCCGAGCTCTGGGCCGGTGGCTGGCTGCACACCGGGGACGTGGCAACCCTGGACAGCATGGGTGTGATCGACATTCGCGACCGGATCAAGGACGTGATCAAGACCGGGGGCGAGTGGATCTCCTCCCTGGACCTCGAAGACCTGATCAGTCGCCACGTGGCGGTACGCGAAGTAGCAGTGGTGGGGATTGCCGATCCGCAGTGGGGAGAGCGGCCGTTTGCCTTGCTGGTGCTGCGCGAGGGCCAGGCCATCGAAGCCCGGGAACTCAAGGAGCATCTCAAGCCGTTCGTGGAACTGGGGCACCTGAGCAAGTGGGCCATTCCGAGCCAGATCGCCATTGTTACTGAAATTCCCAAGACCAGTGTCGGTAAGCTCGACAAGAAGCGAATTCGCGTCGACATCACCGAATGGCAGGCCAACAACAGCGCCTTCCTCTCGACGCTTTAAGCGTCTCTCGGCGTGCTCAAAAGGGCACGCCAGCCCCACCAAGCAAGCGCTTGGCTTGTCAAATCCGAATTTTCAGCCATTCTTGCCGTGCCGACGGGTGTCGGCATGGCAAAGGACTGTTCCAGAGTGGCTGGCAGGCGCAAATCACACTTTAGAGGGATCAAGCACTACTACCTGCTGGCTATAGTCCGCTCAAGGATTTTTAAGAACGGAGCAAACGCACAAACCGGGGCGATGCAACTTTGGAATGACTTTGGGAAGCCATGGCTCCCTGTTATCCAAGCGTTTTTAGAAGTGCTATTTGCCATAACAATAAAATGCACATGGAGTAGCGTCGATGACATCAGTAAACCAGTTCTGGCGCCGGGCTAAACTGCCTCTGGCCGTCAGCCTTGCCTCTACGCTCGCCGGGCCTGCATTCGGCGTCAGTTTCAACATCGGGGAAATCGAAGGTCAATTCGACTCTTCCCTGTCGGTCGGTGCGAGTTGGTCTACTGAAAGCGCCAACAAAAACCTCATCGGCGTCAACAACGGCGGTCGCGGCCTGTCCCAGACTTCCGATGACGGTCACCTGAACTTCAAAAGCGGTGAAACCTTCTCGAAAATCTTCAAGGGTATCCATGACCTTGAGTTGAAGTATGGCGACACCGGCATTTTCGTCCGTGGCAAATACTGGTACGACTTTGAGCTCAAGGACGAGAGCCGTCCGTTCAAGGACATCAGCGACGACAATCGCAAGGAAGGCGCCAAGTCTTCTGGCGGTCAGATCCTCGACGCCTTCGTCTATCACAACTACGCCATTGCCGATCAGCCGGGTTCCGTACGTCTGGGCAAGCAAGTGGTGAGCTGGGGTGAAAGTACCTTCATCGGCGGCGGTATCAACTCGATCAACCCGATCGATGTGTCCGCATTCCGTCGTCCCGGTGCCGAGATCAAGGAAGGCCTGATCCCGGTCAACATGTTCTACGTGTCCCAAAGCCTGACCGAGAATCTCTCGACCGAAGCCTTCTACCAGATCGAATGGGACCAGACGGTTGCCGACAACTGCGGCACCTTCTTCTCGCAACCGGACGTGATCGCCGATGGTTGCGACCAAAACCTGGCTGTATTGCGCACCCAGAACGGGCTCAACAATGCATTGGCGGCGGCGGGGCTGCCGGCCGGACTGCGTAATGCCGCGATCAACACCCTCGGCGCCAGGGGCGTGACCTGGGGTAACCCGGACGAAGGCGTGATCGTTCGTCGTGGCCCGGATCGCGACGCCCGTGACAGCGGCCAGTTCGGTGTGTCCTTCAAGTACATGTTCGATCCGCTGGATACCGAATTCGGTGCCTACTTCATGAACTACCACAGCCGTGCGCCGATTTTCAGTGGTCAAGGGGCACCGGCGAGCGCCTACAGTGGAGCAGGTCTGGTGGGCGGGCTGGTGGGCGCCGGTGTGCCACTGGGTGTTGCGGCAGGCCTGGCACCGACCTTGTTGCCGTTGGTAGTGGCGGGTAATTCCAACTACTACGTCGAGTACCCTGAAGATATCCGCCTGTATGGCTTGAGCTTCTCCACCACCTTGCCGACAGGCACCGCGTGGAGTGGTGAACTGAGCTACCGGCCGAATGCGCCAGTCCAGCTCAACACCACCGACATCCTGTTCTCCGGCCTGACGCCGCTGAACCCTAACGTTTCCGTGCTCCAGGGCTCGCCAGGGCAGGACCAGCAAGGTTATCGCCGCAAGGAAGTGACCCAGCTGCAAACGACCTTGACCCACTTCTTCGACCAGGTGATGGGCGCCGAGCGCCTGACCCTGGTGGGTGAGGTCGGCTGGACCCACGTCGGCGGCCTGGAAAGCAATTCCGAGGCGCGTTACGGCCGTGACCCGAGCTATGGCCCTGGTCCATTGCCAAACAACCAGTGCGTAGCATTGAACAGCGGAACGCTGGCAGGCGGGCCGCAAAATAACGTCAGTCGCTACTGCGAAAACGACGGCTTCACCACTGCCAACTCCTGGGGCTATCGCGGTCGCGCCATCTGGGAATACAACGACGTATTCGCCGGTGTGAACCTCAAGCCGAACGTGGCCTGGTCCCACGACGTGGAAGGTTACTCCCCTGGCCCTGGCGGCAACTTCGAGGAAGGTCGCAAAGCGGTCAGCCTGGGTGTCGATGCCGAGTACCAGAACACCTACACCGCAAGCCTGGCGTACACCAACTTCTTCGACGGCAAGTACACCACCGTGGATGACCGCGACTTCGTTGCGCTCAGCTTCGGCGTGAACTTCTAAGCACTGTATTTTCAGGACGAGCACACATATGAAAATAACCAAGAGTCTGTTCCACGTCGGTGTCCTAGGGCTTTCGCTGCTGGCGACCGGCGTAATGGCAGCGGTCCCGGCGGCCGAAGCGGACAAGCTGGGCAAGAGCCTGACCCCGATGGGCGCCGAAATGGCGGGCAATGCCGACGGTTCGATTCCGGCCTGGAAACCTCTGCCGAAAAATGCCGGCAGCGTCGACAGCAAGGGCTTCTTGTCCGATCCGTATCCAGGTGAAAAACCGCTGTTCACCATCACGGCGCAGAACGTCGACCAGTACAAGGAAAAGCTCGCCCCGGGTCAGTACGCGATGTTCAAGCGCTACCCGGAAACCTTCAAGATGCCGGTGTACCCGTCACACCGCGGTGCCACCGTGCCGGATGACGTGTTCGCCGCCATCAAGAAGAACGCCACCAACACCAAGCTGGTGTCCGGTGGCAACGGCCTGGAGAACTTTGAAACCGCCATTCCGTTCCCGATTCCGAAAAGCGGTGTTGAAGTGATCTGGAACCACATCACCCGCTATCGTGGCGGCAGCGTGACCCGTCTGGTGACGCAGGCCACGCCACAGCCGAACGGCTCGTTCAGCCTGGTGTACTTCCAGGATCAGTTCGTGTTCCGCGACAAGATGAAAGACTACGATCCGGCGAACCCGGGCAACATCCTGTTTTACTTCAAGCAGAAAGTGACCGCGCCTGCGCGTCTGGCCGGTGGTGTACTGCTGGTCCACGAAACCCTCGACCAGGTCAAGGAGCCGCGTTCGGCGTGGGTCTACAACGCCGGTCAGCGCCGCGTACGCCGTGCGCCACAAGTGTCCTATGACGGTCCGGGTACCGCTGCCGACGGCCTGCGTACCTCCGACAACCTGGACATGTACAACGGTGCGCCGGATCGTTACGACTGGAAGCTCGAAGGCAAGAAAGAGATGTACATCGCCTCCGACGCCTACAAGCTTGACGATCCGAAGCTCAAGTACACCGACATCATCAAGGCCGGCCACATCAACCAGGACCTGGCTCGCTACGAGCTGCGCCGGGTCTGGCATGTGGTGGCGACCCTGAAGGAAGGCCAGCGTCACATCTACGCCAAGCGTGACTTCTACATCGACGAAGACACCTGGCAGGCGGCAGTGATCGACCATTACGACGGTCGCAACCAACTGTGGCGCGTTGCAGAGGCGCATGCCGAGAACTACTACGACAAGCAAGTACCGTGGTACGCCCTGGAAACCCTGTACGACCTGCAATCGGGCCGTTACCTGGCGCTGGGCATGAAGAACGAAGAAAAGTCGGCGTATGACTTCGGCTTCACCGCCACCACCAGTGACTTCACCCCGGCGGCACTGCGCCAGGAGGGTGTTCGCTGACCGGCACTCAATAGAGGCCGCAACCTCTGCAAACGCCCCGACTGGTTCGGGGCGTTTTTTTACTGTAGGAGCGAGCATGCTCGCGATGGTCGTCAACGATAACGCGTGAAACCAGGCACCCCGCGGCGCTCTCGGGTTTTTCGCGAGCAGGCTCGCTCCTACAATAGAACGCAATCTTCCACGATCCATTTCTGCTGCTACCTTGATTCATAGACTTTTTGTAGCCATTTGTAGCAATAACCTTCATTCCCTCCTCGTTTACCGCTAGTCTGCGGACATCTGCAACGCCGCCACCCGCAACACAAACAAGAGCCGGCCATGACTGATCTGTCCCCACCACCCGGTCCTGCAAGCGTCGCTGTCGCCGCGCTGGACGGGCGCTTTTTCCGACCGCCATTGCCCGACGGCCATGTGTTGCGCCCACGCCTGTGCGAGCGCTTGAGCGCCGGTCTCGGTGGCAGGCTGTTGCTGGTCAGCGCACCGGCCGGGTTCGGCAAGAGTTCGTTGGCGGTGGAGTTCTGTCAGGCACTGCCGGCCCACTGGCGCAGTCTCTGGCTGGGGTTGAGCCCGCGAGACAGTGACCCTGGTCGATTCCTCGAGCGATTGCTCGAAGGCCTGCAGGATTTTTTTCCGCAACTGGGCAGGCAGTCCCTCGGGTTGTTGAAGATGCGCCAGCGGCATCAGCCGTTTGCCTTCGAAGAATGGCTGGACGGGCTACTCGACGAACTGGCCGTGCACCTGTCGACAGCGACCCCCCTATTGCTGGTGCTCGATGACTATCATCTGGCCCAGGGGCCGGTGCTCGATCGCTGCCTGCAGTTTTTCCTCAATCACCTTCCCGATGGCTTGCTGGTGATGGTCACCAGTCGACAGCGTCCAGACTGGCACCTGGCGCGGTTGCGCCTGTCGCGCCAGCTGCTGGAGTTGCATGAGCAGGATTTGCGCCTGACCCACGATGAAGCCTTGAGCCTGCTCGATCGGCACAGCAGTTCCTTGCGTGGCGAGGCGCTGGAAAATCTGATCCAGCGCAGCGAAGGCTGGGTTGCCGGGTTGCGCTTCTGGTTGCTGGCCGCCTCCGAGGCAGGCACCCAGGGGGCATTGCCCCAGGCGCTTCACGGCGGGGAAGGGCTGATCCGCGATTACCTGCTCGAAGAGGTGATTGATTGCCTGCCCGCCGAGGTACAAGCCTTTCTCTATGACACCGCCCACCAGGAACGCTTTTGCAGCGAACTTTGCGACGCCGTTCGCGACGCCCATGACAGCGCCGAAATCCTGCGCTTTCTGGCTGCCCATCAGGTGTTCCTGGTGCCGCTGGACGAGCACGGCCACTGGTATCGCTATCACCATCTGTTTTCCGATCTGCTGCGCACCCGGCCTGGCGCGCAATCGATGGTGCCGGCCGCCAGCCTGCACCTGCGCGCCTGTCGCTGGTTCAATGCCCAGGGCCTGCTCGATGAGGCGGTAGAGCAGGCGTTGCGGGCCGGGCACCTGGACGTTGCGGCAAACCTGGTACAAAACCTTTCCGAAGAACAACTGCTGGCCGAACAGAACGTCGGCATGTTGCTGCGCTGGAAAATGGACTTGCCCGATAGCCTGCTGATCAGCACGCCTCGCCTGATTGTGCTCTATAGCTGGGCGTTGGGGCTGGCCTGCCAGCTGGACGCCGCCGAGGAACTGGCCAGCCACCTGAGCCGCTTTCTGCCGGCGCCGTCGGCCACCGCGCAAAAGTCGATGCTGGCGCAATGGCTGGCACTGAGCGGGATCATCGCGCGCGGGCGCGGTAACCGCGAACTGACGATACGTTATTGCACCGAAGCGCTGGAGAGCCTTCCATGCAAGCGCTATGGCCAGCGATTGATGTGCCTCTCGACCCTGTCCAACCTGGCGATTGCCGATGGCGACATGTGGCGCGCCAGGGAATTGAATCGCGACTCCCTGGAGCTGGCGCAACGGGTTGGCAACCCGCTGTTCGAGGCATTGGCCCACTACGACCGCGCTCGAGTATTGCAGGCACGGGGCGAAGTTCTGCGCTCGCTGGATGAAGTCCGACAAGGGCTGCAACGCTTGCAGGGGCTGTCGGCGCAGCGGCTCTATGCCGTACGCGCCCGACTGACGTTGTACGAGGGCTTTCTGTTGGCCGTACGCCTGCAACCACAAGCGGCGCGGCTGCGCTTGCAGGCCGGCTTGAGCGAGGCCCGCGCCTGTCGCGACATCAGCGTCCTGATCGGCCATTGCGTGATCGCCCGGCTTGAAGGCAGCAGCGGTGAATTCGCCAAGGCCTTTGCCGAACTCGCCGAAGCCGAACGGCTGATGCACATCTGGGACGTGCCGCCGATCTACTACCTGGCAATGATTACCCTGGTCAAATGCGAGCTCTGGCTGGCCCAGGGGCGCACCGATCTGGCGCAAGCCTGGTTGACGCGATTGGGGCAGACCTACAACGGCGAGCAGCCGGCCGCACCACCGGAATTCCATCCGCAACTGCCGCTGCATATCGAACTGCAGCAAGCGCTGCTGGAGGTCATTCAGAACCAGCCAATGCTGGCCGAAGGGCGTTTGAATACGCTGCTCGAACATGGTCAGCAAACCGGTCGACAGATGCTCAGTGCAATGGCGCTGACGCAAAAGGTTTCGCTGTTGCTGGGCAGCGGACGCGAACCCGAGGCCCGCAAGGCGCTGGTTCAGGCATTGGACGCCGCAGCCGGGGGCGTGTTGCAACCGTTCGACGGGCTGTTGGCCGAGCATCCGGACTGGCTGCGTGGACAACTTCAACTCTGTACGCCGACCCCGGTGTCCCAGGACCTTGCAGAAAAACTTCCAGCCGTGACCTCTCGCCCGGTGCTGGAGCCCATCCCCGCGTCGGAACAACTCAGCACCCGGGAAATGGCCGTCCTGCGGCTGATTGCCCAAGGCTGCTCGAATCAGGAAATCAGCGACCAGCTGTTCATTTCCCTGCACACGGTCAAGACCCACGCCAGCCATATCAACAGCAAGCTGGGGGTAGAGCGGCGTACACAGGCGGTGGCGCGGGCGAAGGAGTTGGGGGTGTTGGTGTAGCGTCAGGCGCCCCTCACGTCCCGCAATCGGGCACGCCTGTGCCAGAATAGGCCATCCATTTTTTTCCAGGAACATCCATGGACGCTGCCAAACCTGCGCTGATCCGCGAAACCTTCCCCGTCGGCCCTTTGCAATGCAACTGCACGATCATCGGCGATCCGATCACGAAAAAAGCCATCGTGGTCGACCCGGGCGGCAATCACGAACTGATCCTCGCGCGGCTCGATGCCCTGGGCCTGAAGGTGGTCAGCATCATTCACACCCACGCGCACCTCGATCACTTCCTGGCCTCCGGCCAGTTGAAGGAAAAAACCGGCGCCACCCTGCATTTGCACAAGGAAGATCAATTTCTTTGGGACAACCTCGAGATGCAATGCCAGATGTTCGGTGTGCCCTACACGCCGGTACCGTCGCCGGACCGCTGGTTGGCCGACGATGAAGAGCTGGCGTGTGGCTGTGGCGTGGCGTTGCACACACCGGGTCATACACCAGGCTCCATGAGCTTCTGGTTTTCCGAGGCGAAGCTGTTGATTGCCGGGGACACCTTGTTCCGGCGCGGGGTAGGGCGCACGGATTTGTGGGGCGGCGACCAGGCGACCATCGTGCGTTCGATCAAGCAGCGTTTGTATACCCTCGACGAAGAGGCGACGGTCGTGGCCGGGCATGGTCCGGACACCCGCTTGGGTGATGAAATGCGCGAGAACCCTTTTGTTCGCGCGTGAATTGTAACGCGCGGAATTTTTACCGCCGGAAATGATCCAACGCCCGCAAAGGTCCGATGCTTAAGTCCGTTGCACCTCAGAATGCAAAAAAGTAGGAGCTCTTCATGTTCACCACGCCTCGTTTGATTATTGTCGCTACTGCCGTGGCATTGTTGGCCGGTTGCGCATCGCCCAACGCTTACGACAACCAGGGCCAGGCCGATAGCGGCTCCACGGGCATGAGCAAGACCGCGAAATACGGTGGTCTCGGGGCTCTGGCCGGAGCAGTAGCCGGTGCTGCCATCAACCATGACAACCGTGGCAAGGGCGCGCTGATCGGTGCTGCCGTAGTGGGTGCTTCCGCCGCCGGTTACGGCTACTACGCCGACCAGCAGGAGAAAAAGCTGCGTGCCAGCATGGCCAACACCGGTGTCGAAGTGCAGCGTGAAGGCGATCAGATCAAGCTGATCATGCCGGGCAACATCACGTTCGCTACCGATTCGGCGAACATCGCTTCGAGCTTCTACCAGCCGCTGAACAACCTGGCTGGCTCGCTGAAAGAGTTCAACCAGAACCAGATCGAAATCGTCGGCTACACCGACAGCACCGGCGCCCGCCAGCACAACATGGACCTGTCCCAGCGTCGCGCCCAGAGCGTGGCGACTTACCTGACCTCGCAAGGCGTAAGCGGTACCAACCTGAGCGCCCGTGGCGCCGGCCCGGATAACCCGGTCGCCAGCAACGCCGACACCAATGGTCGCGCGCAGAACCGCCGGGTAGAGGTGAACCTGAAAGCGATTCCAGGCCAGCAGTATGGTGGTCAGCAATAAGGCAACGTTCAGCAGTACCCTTGATCGCCTGACTGAACCCCAGGCATAAAAAAACCGCCCGATCCTCAACAGACCGGGCGGTTTTTTTGTGTTGCCAGTTCCGGCCCCTTCGCGAGCAGGCTCGCTCCCACCTTTGAAACGCATTCCCCTGTGGGAGCGAGCCTGCTCGCGTAGGGGTCATTACAGGCAGCGAGGCATTCAGAAACAAAAAAGCCCTCGAACATTCACGTGTCCGAGGGCTTTTTTACACCTGAAACCTGATTACTTCTTCAGGCCGTAATGCTCATCGAGCATGCCCGGCGCGTTCGGGGCTTTCGGTGCGTAGTCGCGCGGCGGTTCCTCCCACCTTTGAAACGCATTCCCCTGTGGGAGCGAGCCTGCTCGCGAAGGGGCCGGCACAGGCAAAGAGGCATTCAGAAACAAAAAAGCCCCCGAACATTCACGTGTCCGAGGGCTTTTTCACACCTGAAACCTGATTACTTCTTCAGGCCGTAATGCTCATCGAGCATGCCCGGTGCGTTCGGGGCTTTTGGTGCGTAGTCGCGCGGCGGTTCCTGATTGCGCGGCGGCGTCAGGCGTTCCCGTGGGGTCTGCGTCGCATCGGCGTGCAGGGAGGCCAGCAGGCGTTGGCGGGTCTGCTCGTCCAGGGCCAGGCGGTTGGCACCCTCGGCGAGATGATCCTGCACTTCCTGATAGCTCGCAGTCAGTTTCTTGACCAGTGTCGCAGTGCTGTTGAAGTGGGTCACCACCTCGTTCTGATAACTGTCGAAACGTTCCTGAATATCGTCCAGCTGACGTTGCGTGCTGCTAGGCGCGGCATTCGGCGCAAGGCGAGCGATCAGGAATCCAATGGCGACACCCACAACCAGGGCAAGAGTCGGCAACAACCAAACTAAGAGCGAGTGTTCCACGAGTCCTTCCTCTATAAACGGCTTTGCTTTACGTTAACGGCTCGAACCTGCGCTGTATACCGCGATTCACTCGCAATAGACAGCTACAGACAATTTGCTAGACGAGTCGACCCGATTCGAGGTCACGGAGTTCCTTCCTTGCTTATGCGTGAAACCCCTGTAGTCATTGATGGCCCGGTCGGCCAATTGGAAGCCCTGCTTCTGGAAAACAAGAGCCTGGACAACGAGCAGCCGCGCGGTCTGGCGCTGATCTGTCATCCGAATCCTGTACAGGGCGGCACCATGCTCAACAAAGTGGTCTCGACCTTGCAGCGCACCGCGCGCGATGCCGGTTTGATCACCCTGCGCTTCAATTACCGGGGCGTCGGTGCCAGCGAAGGCACCCACGACATGGGCACCGGCGAAGTCGACGATGCCCAAGCCGTGGCCGAATGGTTTCGCGCCAAACACCCGGAATTGCCGCTGACCCTGTTCGGTTTTTCCTTCGGCGGTTTTGTTGCAGCAAGTCTCGGCGGACGCCTGGAAGCGCAGGGTGAACAGATCAAGCATCTGTTCATGGTCGCACCGGCGGTCATGCGCCTGGGTGCTCAGGATCAACTGCCACAACATGGCGAATTGACCCTGATCCAGCCGGAAACCGACGAAGTGATCGATCCGCAGCTGGTTTACCAATGGTCCGACAAGCTCGAACGTCCCCATGAGCTGCTGAAAGTGGCAGAATGCGGACACTTTTTTCATGGCAAGCTGACCGATCTCAAGGATCTGATTCTGCCGCGTCTCTCGAATTGATTGCAGTCTGACAAGCGATTACCCATGACGACTCGTACCCGTATCCTCACCGGCATCACCACCACCGGCACGCCGCACCTGGGCAACTACGCCGGCGCCATCCGCCCGGCGATCCTTGCCAGCCGTGACAGCAATGCCGATTCGTTCTATTTCCTGGCCGACTACCACGCCCTGATCAAGTGCGATGACCCGCTGCGCATCCAGCGCTCGCGCCTGGAAATCGCCGCGACCTGGCTGGCCGGTGGCCTGGATGTGGACCGCGTGACCTTCTACCGTCAGTCCGACATCCCGGAAATCCCCGAGCTGACCTGGCTGCTGACCTGCGTCGCCGCCAAGGGCCTGCTCAATCGCGCCCATGCCTACAAGGCCTCGGTGGACAAGAACGTCGAGACCGGTGAAGACCCGGACGCCGGCATCACCATGGGCCTGTACAGCTACCCGGTGCTGATGGCCGCGGACATCCTGATGTTCAACGCGCACAAGGTGCCGGTCGGCCGCGACCAGATCCAGCACGTGGAAATGGCCCGGGACATCGGCCAGCGCTTCAACCACCTGTTCGGCCAGGGCAAGGAATTCTTCACCATGCCCGAGGCGTTGATCGAGGAAAGCGTGGCCACGCTGCCAGGCCTCGACGGTCGGAAGATGTCGAAGAGCTACGACAACACCATTCCGTTGTTCAGCAGCGCCAAAGAAATGAAGGACGCGATTTCTCGAATCGTCACCGACTCCCGTGCACCGGGTGAGGCAAAAGATCCGGACAATTCGCACCTGTTCACCCTGTTCCAGGCGTTCGCCACCCCGGCGCAAGCTGACGAATTCCGCAGCGATCTGCTGCAGGGCCTGGGTTGGGGCGAGGCGAAGAACCGCCTGTTCCAGCTGCTGGACAGCGAATTGGGCGAGTCCCGCGAGCGTTACAACCAACTGATCGAGCGCCCGGCGGATCTTGAAGACATTCTGCAGCACGGTGCGAAAAAGGCGCGGACAGTCGCGACCCCTTTCCTCAACGAGTTGCGCGAAGCGGTAGGTTTGCGTTCGTTCGTTGCCCAGACTCAAGTGGCAGCGACCACCAAGAAGAAAGCCGCGAAGGCTGCGCGTTTTGTCAGCTTTCGTGAAGACGACGGCAGTTTCCGCTTCCGTTTGCTGGCGGCCGATGGCGAGCAATTGCTCCTGTCGCGCAACTTCGCCGACGGTAAAACCGCAGGTCAGGTGACCAAGCAACTGCAATCGGGCCAGCCATTGGACGTGCGCAACGAAGACCTGAGCTTCAGCGTCTGGCTTGAAGGACAGTGCGTGGGCGACAGCCCGGCGTTCGCTGACAGTGCTGCGCGCGATGCTGCGATCAAAGCATTGCGGATCGCCCTGACGCCAGTTCAGGAATAAACGGCTCGGCCCGACCAAGGGCTGATTGCCATTCCCACGGGCCATCGCTACAGTGACGGCCCGTTTTTGTTGCCTTGCTAACGAATTATGACGCCCCTAGAACGATATCAAGCTGATCTGAAGCGCCCTGAATTCTTCCATGATGCCGCGCAGGAAACTGCCGTGCGTCATCTGCAACGCCTGTACGACGATCTGGTCGCGGCCGAGCAGAACAAGCCGGGCCTGCTGGGCAAACTGTTTGGCAAGAAGGAACAGGCACCGGTCAAGGGCCTGTACTTCTGGGGCGGCGTGGGTCGCGGCAAGACTTACCTGGTCGACACCTTCTTCGAAGCGCTGCCGTTCAAGGAAAAGACCCGTACTCACTTCCACCGCTTCATGAAGCGCGTGCACGAAGAGATGAAGACCCTGGGCGGCGAGAAAAACCCGCTGACCATCATCGCCAAGCGCTTCGCCACCGAAGCCCGGGTGATCTGCTTCGATGAATTCTTCGTCTCCGACATCACCGACGCCATGATCCTCGGCACCTTGATGGAAGAGCTGTTCAAGAACGGAGTGACCCTGGTTGCAACGTCGAACATCGTGCCGGACGGCCTGTACAAGGACGGCCTGCAACGCGCGCGCTTCCTGCCGGCCATCGCGCTGATCAAGCAGAACACCGAGATCGTCAACGTCGACAGCGGCGTCGACTATCGCCTGCGTCACCTCGAACAAGCGGAACTGTTCCACTTCCCGCTCGACGAAGCTTCCCACGAAAGCCTGCGCAAAAGCTTCCGCGCGCTGACGCCGGAATGCACAGCAGCGATCGAGAACGACGTGCTGATGATCGAGAACCGCGAAATTCGTTCCGTGCGTACGTGCGACGACGTGGCCTGGTTTGACTTCCGCGAACTCTGCGACGGCCCGCGCAGCCAGAACGACTACATCGAACTGGGCAAGATCTTCCACGCCGTGTTGCTCAGCGGTGTCGAGCAGATGAGCGTCACCACCGACGACATCGCCCGACGCTTCATCAACATGGTCGACGAGTTCTACGATCGCAACGTAAAACTGATCATTTCTGCCGAAGTCGAACTCAAGGATCTCTACACCGGCGGTCGCCTGAACTTCGAGTTCCAGCGAACCCTCAGCCGCCTGCTGGAAATGCAGTCACACGAATTCTTGTCCCGGGCGCACAAGCCTTAACAGATTCGGCATACAAAAAAGGGCCTGCAATTGCTGGCCCTTTTTTATGTCCAGAATTCACCACAATCCCCTGTGGGAGCGAGCCTGCTCGCGAAAGCGGTGTATCAGCCAACAGTATTGTTGAATGTAAAACCAAATTCGCGAGCAGGCTCGCTCCCACCTTGGAGTGGGGTGTTTTCAGAAATTACGCAGCCTGCTGAAACTGCTGCCGATACTGGTTCGGCGACAACTCCGTATGCTGGCGGAACAATCGTGCAAAGAAGCTCGCATCGTCGTAGCCGACTTCGTAACTGATGGTCTTGATGCTCTTGCGGCTGCCGGAAAGCAGGCCTTTGGCGGTTTCGATGCGCAGTCTCTGCAGGTAGTGCAGTGGCTTGTCACCGGTAGCGGTCTGGAAGCGGCGCATGAAGTTGCGGATGCTCATGCCGTGTCCGCGGGCGACGTCTTCGAAGCGGAATTTGTCGGCGAAGTGTTCTTCGAGCCAGTGCTGGATCTGCAGGATGATCACGTCCTGGTGCAGCTTTTGTCCGCCGAAGCCGATTCTTCCTGGCGAATAGCTGCGTTGCACTTCATAGAGGATGTCTCGCGCCACGGCCTGGGAGATGTTGGCGCCGCAGAAGCGCTCGATCAGGTAGATGTACAGATCGCATGCCGAAGTGGTGCCGCCCGCGCAATACAGGTTGTCGGCGTCGGTCAGGTGCTTGTCCTGATTGAGTTGGACCTTGGGGAAGCGTTCCGCAAAGGCATTGAAGAAGCGCCAGTAGGTGGTCGCCTCCTTGCCATCGAGCAGGCCGGCTTCGGCGAGCCAGAACACGCCGGTGGCCTCTCCACAAAGTACGGCGCCGCGCGCATGTTGCTGGCGCAGCCAGGTCAGGACCTGTGGATAACGTTTGCTCAAAGTTTCGAAATCGTCCCAGAACGCGGGAATGACGATGATGTCGGCATTTTCCAGGCCGCCATCCACCGGGATCATCACGTCGCTGAAGGTGTTCACCGGCTTGCCGTCGGGACTGACCAGTCGGGTTTCGAACGCTGGAGTCAGGCCTTGGCCCAGTTGTTTTCCGTAGCGCAGGCTGGCGAGGTGGAAGAAATCCTTGGCCTGCATGAGGGTGGAAGCGAAAACCCGGTCAATGGCCAGGATGCTGACGCGCCGCAAGGGCGTGGAGGCTTGGTTAGACATAATTCAACTTTATTCTTATAGGGGAAAGTGGTCACCAGACGGCTGGATCGTCTTATTTTTTGTCGGATGTGTCCAGTGTCCTGTATCGGACGCGAGGCATAGTCTCTGAAGGTCTATTCCTTCTAAAAACAAAGATAAGGTGCCGCATGATTCCCAGAACCTTGTTCAGTTCCGAGCACGAACTTTTTCGCGACAGCGTGCGAACGTTCCTCGAAAAAGAGGCGGTGCCGTTCCATGGGCAATGGGAAAAACAGGGCTATATCGATCGACAGCTCTGGAACAAGGCAGGGGAGGCGGGGATGTTGTGCTCGCATCTGCCGGAACAGTACGGCGGGTTGGGGGCGGACTTTCTGTACAGCGCGGTGGTCATCGAAGAGGTGGGACGCCTGGGGCTGACCGGTATTGGTTTTTCCCTGCATTCGGACATCGTTGCGCCCTACATCCTGCATTACGGCAGTGAAATGCTGAAACACAAATACCTGCCGAAACTGGTGTCTGGCGAGATGGTCAGTGCCATTGCCATGACCGAGCCCGGTGCCGGTTCCGACCTGCAAGGGGTGAAGACCACCGCAGTGCTCGATGGCGACGAGTATGTGATCAACGGCTCGAAGACCTTCATCACCAACGGTTTTCTCGCAGACCTGGTGATCGTCGTCGCCAAGACCGATCCGAAGGCGGGCGCGAAGGGCACCAGTCTGTTTTTGGTCGAGGCCAATACGCCGGGCTTCGACAAGGGCAAGCGTCTGGAAAAGGTCGGTATGAAAGCCCAAGACACTTCGGAGCTGTTCTTTCAGGACGTTCGAGTACCCAAGGAAAACCTGCTGGGCCAGGCAGGGATGGGGTTCGCGTATCTGATGCAAGAATTGCCGCAGGAGCGCCTCACGGTGGCCATCGGCGGTCTGGCTTCAGCCGAAGCGGCGTTGCAATGGACCCTGGAATACACCCGCGAGCGCAAGGCCTTCGGCAAGGCGATTGCTGACTTCCAGAACACCCGTTTCAAACTCGCCGAGATGGCGACCGAGATCCAGATTGGCCGGGTCTTTGTCGACCGCTGCCTGGAGTTGCACCTGCAAGGCAAGCTCGACGTGCCGACGGCGGCGATGTCGAAGTATTGGGGCACGGACCTGCAATGCAAGGTGCTCGACGAGTGCGTGCAGTTGCATGGCGGCTACGGTTTCATGTGGGAATACCCGATTGCCCGGGCGTGGGCGGATGCGCGGGTGCAGCGGATCTATGCGGGGACGAACGAGATCATGAAGGAGATCATTGCACGGTCACTGTAATGCAGTGTTGATCGTTCCCACGCTCTGCGTGGGAATGCCTCAAGGGACGCTCCGCGTTCCAGCTTCAGAAAGGGACGCGGAGCGTCCCGGGCTGCATTCCCACGCAGAGCGTGGGAACGATCGGCACAAACTACGGGGCAGGATTCGGATGATCCTTGTGAATCGCCTCGATCCCTTCCAGGACTTCATCCGAGAGTTTCAGATCAAAACTGGCAATGTTGCTATCCAGTTGCTCCAGGGTCGTGGCGCCAATGATGTTGCTGGTCACGAACGGCTGTTGCGTGACGAATGCCAGGGCCATTTGCGCCGGGTCCAGGCCGTGCTCGCGGGCCAGTGCGACGTAACGGCTGCATGCCGCTTCCGACTGCGGGTTGAAATAGCGGCTGAAGCGGCTGTAGAGGCTCAGGCGACCTTTTGGCGGACGCGCCCCACCTTCGTACTTGCCTGACAGGAAACCGAACGCCAGCGGCGAATAGGCGAGCAGGCCGCACTGTTCGCGAATGGCGATTTCCGCCAGGCCGACCTCGAAGCTGCGGTTGAGCAGGTTGTACGGGTTCTGGATCGACGCCGCGCGCGGCCAGCCGCGGGCCTCAGCCAGGGCCAGGAAGCGCATGGTGCCCCAAGGCGTTTCGTTGGACAGGCCGATGTGGCGGATCTTGCCGGCCCTGACCTGTTCGTCCAGCGCTTCGAGGGTGTCCTCCAGTGGCGTCAGGTTGGCTTCGGTCTGGTGCTTGTAGCCCAGTTGGCCGAAGAAATTGGTGCTGCGCTCCGGCCAGTGCAACTGGTACAGGTCGATGTAGTCGGTCTGTAGGCGCTGGAGGCTGGCATCCACGGCCTCAGTGATGTGCTGGCGATTGTGCCGCAGGTTTTTGTCGCGGATGTAGTCGATGGTGTTGCCGGGGCCGGCGATCTTGCTGGCGAGGATCCAGTCGCTGCGGTCGCCGCGGCTTTTGAAGTAATTGCCGATGTAGCGTTCGGTGGTGGCGTAGGTTTCGGCCTTGGGCGGTACCGGGTACATTTCAGCGGTGTCGATGAAGTTGATCCCGGCGCCCTTGGCTCGCTCGATCTGGGCGAAGGCGTCTGCCTCGCTATTTTGCTCGCCCCAGGTCATGGTTCCGAGGCAGATTGCACTGACGTTCAGGTTGGTTCGGCCTAGCTGGCGATAGTCCATCGGGTGCTCCCTGGGCAAAACAATCATAAAAGCAGGTTGAATTATTTTTCGCAATCTGCATAATTGCGCACCTCTTTCTGCAGTGGAAGTGATGCGCCGCCGCCGAAGAATCTTGCCGTTGAACGGACGCGCCGACCCGAGCCCCCGAAAGCGTCTGTATCCGGCTGCCTTTGACTTGTCAAAGTACGCACTATTCAGTAAGATCCGCCGTCTAATTTACAGGGCGGCCCCTGAGGCTATAAAGAATGAAAACTTTTACTGCTAAACCGGAAACAGTAAAGCGCGACTGGTTTGTCGTCGACGCTGCTGGTCAGACCCTGGGTCGTCTGGCCACCGAAATCGCGAGCCGTCTGCGTGGCAAGCACAAGCCTGAGTACACTCCTCACGTTGACACCGGCGACTACATCGTCGTAATCAACGCCGAGCAGATCCGTGTTACCGGTGCTAAAACCACTGACAAAATGTACTACTCCCACTCCGGTTTCCCGGGCGGCATCAAGTCGATCAACTTTGAAAAGCTGATCGCCAAGGCCCCTGAGCGCGTGATCGAGACCGCGGTCAAAGGCATGCTGCCTAAGAACCCGCTGGGTCGCGACATGTACCGTAAGCTGAAAGTCTATGCGGGCGCTGCACACCCACATACTGCTCAGCAGCCCCAAGAACTGAAGTTTTAACGGAATAGTACATTATGTCGGCGACTCAAAATTACGGCACTGGCCGTCGCAAGACCGCAACCGCACGCGTTTTCCTGCGTCCGGGTACTGGTAACATCTCCATCAACAACCGTTCGCTGGATAATTTCTTCGGCCGCGAAACTGCCCGCATGGTAGTTCGTCAGCCGCTGGAATTGACTGAGACTGTCGAGAAGTTCGACATCTACGTCACCGTGATCGGCGGTGGTGTGAGTGGTCAAGCTGGCGCAATCCGCCACGGCATCACCCGCGCTCTGATGGACTACGACGAAACTCTGCGCAGCGCTCTGCGTAAAGCCGGCTTCGTAACCCGCGATGCACGTGAAGTTGAACGTAAGAAAGTTGGTCTGCGTAAAGCGCGTAAGCGTCCGCAGTACTCGAAGCGTTAATTCGCTTCCACGTTCAAAAAAGAACGCCCAGTTTCCTCACGGATCTGGGCGTTTTTTTGTGCGTGCGATTTCTCAAAGAATTGCGCTGTGACAACTTGCCACATCAGCAGAGCCCCTATACTACAAGGCTTGGCAATGGTGCCCTGGGGTAATTACCTTGTCAGAATTGGGGCTTTTCATTACCATTCGGCAAAATTTTTATAAGTACAGAGTTTTACTTAGTAGATGCCTGATTTAACAGGCCACAAAGCTGATGGGAGAGGACTGAATGAGCAATGACGGCGTGAATGCAGGCCGGCGTCGCTTCTTGGTAGCAGCCACATCCGTGGTGGGTGCTGCAGGAGCGGTGGGGGCTGCGGTCCCGTTCGTGGGGTCATGGTTTCCCAGTGCCAAGGCGAAAGCCGCAGGTGCACCGGTGAAAGTGAATGTCAGCAAGATCGAGCCAGGCCAGCAGATGATTGCTGAGTGGCGCGGCCAGCCGGTGTTCATCGTCCGCCGTACCGAGGAAATCCTGGGGAATCTGAAAAAGATCGAGGGCCAGCTCTCTGACCCGACCTCCAAGAACTCGACACAACCGACCTATGTCGACCCCGAAACGCGGTCGATCAAGCCTGAAGTTTTGCTGCTGATCGGCATCTGCACGCACCTGGGTTGCTCGCCGACCTTCCGTCCCGAAGTCGCGCCCGCAGACTTGGGCAAGGACTGGGTAGGTGGCTATTTCTGCCCTTGCCACGGCTCCCACTACGACCTGGCTGGCCGCGTCTACAAGTCGCAACCTGCGCCTTTGAACCTGCCAGTTCCCCCGCATTCCTATGAGACCGATGACATCATCGTCGTTGGCGTCGATACGGAGAAAGCGTGATGAGCAAGTTCATGGATTGGGTTGATGCGCGCTTTCCCGCGACCAAAATGTGGGAAGACCATCTCAGCAAGTACTACGCCCCGAAGAACTTCAACTTCTTCTATTTCTTTGGCTCCCTGGCGCTGCTCGTTCTGGTCAACCAGATCGTCACCGGTGTCTGGCTGACCATGAGCTACACCCCGTCGGCGGAAGAAGCCTTCGCTTCCGTCGAGTACATCATGCGCGACGTCGAGTACGGCTCGATCCTGCGCCTGCTGCACTCCACCGGCGCTTCGGCGTTCTTCGTCGTGGTCTATCTGCACATGTTCCGTGGTTTGCTCTACGGTTCGTACCAGAAGCCGCGTGAGCTGGTGTGGGTCTTCGGCATGCTGATCTATCTGGCGCTGATGGCTGAAGCCTTCATGGGTTACCTGCTGCCGTGGGGTCAGATGTCCTACTGGGGCGCCCAGGTGATCATCTCGTTGTTCGGTGCGATCCCGGTCATCGGAAACGACCTGACCCAGTGGATTCGTGGTGACTACCTGATCTCCGGCATCACCCTGAACCGCTTCTTTGCCTTGCATGTGGTGGCGCTGCCCATCGTGATTCTCGGCCTGGTGGTGCTGCACGTCCTGGCGCTGCACGAAGTCGGTTCGAACAACCCGGACGGTGTGGACATCAAGAAATACAAAGACGAAAACGGCGTACCGCTGGACGGCATTGCCTTCCACCCGTACTACACCGTGAAAGATATCGTCGGCGTGGTGGTGTTCCTGTTCATCTTCTGTTCGATCGTGTTCTTCTTCCCGGAAATGGGTGGCTACTTCCTCGAGAAGCCGAACTTTGAAGTGGCGAACGCCTTCAAGACCCCAGAGCACATCGCTCCGGTCTGGTACTTCACGCCTTTCTACGCGATCTTGCGCGCGGTTCCGGACAAGCTCCTGGGTGTGATCGCCATGGGTGCGGCCATTGCCGTGCTGTTCGTCCTGCCATGGCTGGACCGTAGCCCGGTCAAGTCGATGCGCTACAAGGGTTGGATGAGCAAGATCTGGCTCTGGGTGTTCTGCATTTCGTTCGTGATCCTGGGCGTGTTGGGTGTTCTGGCTCCGACTCCAGGCCGTACGTTGCTGTCGCAGGTATGTACCTTCCTGTACTTCGCCTACTTCATTCTGATGCCGTTCTACACCAGGCTCGAGAAGACCAAACCGGTTCCGGAAAGGGTGACTGGCTGATGAAAAAACTATTTGCGGTACTGATTCTTGCTGCCCTGCCGGTGTTGTCCTTTGCGGCTGAACACGGTGGTCCCGAGCTGGAAAAAGTCGACATCGACGTTTCCGACAAGGCTGCGATGCAGGATGGCGCGCGTACGTTCGCCAACTATTGCATGGGCTGCCACAGCGCCAAGTTCCAGCGTTATGAGCGTGTTGCCGATGACCTCGGTATTCCACATGAGTTGATGCTCGACAAGCTGGTGTTCACCGGTGCCAAGATCGGCGATCACATGAACATCGGCATGCAGCCAGCTGACGCCAAGACCTGGTTCGGTGCGGCGCCGCCTGACCTGACCTTGGTCGCTCGTGTACGTGGCACCGATTGGCTCTACGGTTACCTGAAGTCGTTCTATGAAGATCCGTCGCGCCCATGGGGTGTGAACAACAAGGTCTTCCCGAACGTGGGCATGCCCAACGTGCTGGTCGGCCTGCAAGGTCGTCAGGTCGTCGGTTGCAAGCAGGTTCAAATCGTCGAGGACGGCAAGAAGCAATATGATCCGCTGACCGGTACGGCGCTGACTCATGAAGCGTGCGATCAGCTGACCATCGTGCCGAAGAGTGGTGCCCTGACCGAAGAGCAGTTCGATGAGAAGGTCAAGAATCTGGTAACCTTCCTGGCTTACTCGGCTAACCCGGTTAAGCTGCAACATCAGCGCATCGGTACGTACGTATTGCTGTACCTGGCGTTCTTCTTCGTATTCGCTTACTTGCTCAAGCGCGAATACTGGAAAGATGTGCACTGATAAAGCTTCAAGCAATTGCTGTTAATCGCGCGCGCCCAAGGGCGCCTCTGAAGGGGTAACGAGCCTGGTGAGCCAGGCGTTACGGGAGGCGCCCTCTGGGCGCGCTCGTTTTTCCGCTTCCGATAATTTCAACAAGCGAGGAGGATCGCCATGGGCGTGACCAATCGGTTGGCCTGTTACTCCGACCCCGCCGACCACTATTCCCACCGAGTGCGAATCGTACTGGCAGAGAAGGGTGTCAGCGCCGAGATCATTTACGTGGAGGCTGGTCGCCAGCCGCCTAAACTGATCGAAGTGAACCCTTACGGCAGCTTGCCGACGCTGGTCGATCGTGACCTGGCGTTGTGGGAGTCTACGGTGGTGATGGAATATCTGGATGAGCGTTACCCACATCCGCCGCTGTTGCCGGTCTATCCGGTGGCGCGTGCCAACAGTCGTTTGCTGATTCATCGTATTCAGCGTGACTGGTGTGGTCTGGTGGATCTGATCCTGGATTCGCGGACCAAGGAAGCGGCGCGTGCCGTGGCGCGTAAAGAGCTGCGCGAGAGCCTGACAGGCGTGTCGCCGCTGTTTGCCGACAAGCCGTTTTTCCTCAGTGAGGAACAAAGCCTGGTGGATTGCTGCCTATTGCCAATACTCTGGCGATTGCCGATTCTGGGTATAGAACTGCCGCGGCCAGCCAAGCCGCTGCTTGATTACATGGAGCGCCAGTTTGCGCGTGAGGCTTTCCAGGCGAGTCTGTCTGGTGTCGAACGCGACATGCGCTAAGGCTTAAGGAGCCGCTATGAACTCCAGTCGACCTTATCTGGTCCGTGCGCTCTACGAGTGGATTGTTGATAACGATTGCACCCCGCACATGCTGGTCAATTCCGAGTATCCCTCGGTGCAGGTGCCGCAAGGTTTTGCCAGTGATGGCCAAATCGTCCTGAACGTATCGCCACAGGCCGTGCGTCATTTGCACATGGACAACGAGGCAGTGAGCTTCGAAGGCCGCTTTGGTGGGGTGCCGCATACCCTGTACGTGCCTATCGCATCGATCCTGGGCATCTACGCCCGGGAGAATGGCCAGGGCATGGTGTTCGATCTGGAGTCGCCCATGGAGGACGAGGAAGAGATCGAGCCGGATGATGATATTCCGCCTCCGGACAGCGAGCCACCGCGGCCAAGCGGCCGGCCGAGCTTGAAGGTGGTGAAATAAAAAAGGGCGATCCGCAAGGATCGCCCTTTTTTATTTCTGTAGGAGCCAGGCTTGCCGGCGAAGGCGTCTTTGAACATTGCGCCAGTCTTTCGGCCACCTTCGCCGGCAAGCCTGGCTCCTACAGAGCGATGGCGATCTTAAGGGCGCCTTCGCCGGCAAGCCTGGCTCCTACAAGGCGGTGGCGATTTCAGAATCGCGATCGCCGAGGAGGATCAGTCGATGTACTCAAACAGCTTCACAATCTTCTGCACCCCGGAAACCCCTTGCACCAGGCTCGTCGCCTGAGCGGCTTCCTGCTTGGTCAGCAAGCCCAGCAGGTAAACGATGCCATTCTCGGTGACAACCTTGATGCGCGAGCCGGGGATGTTCGGGTCGGTGAGCATCTGGGTCTTGATCTTGGAGGTCAGCCAGGTGTCGTTCTGGCGGGCAAGGAAACCGGAGGGTGGCAGGACCTGAAGTTCGTTGTGGACCGTCTTCACCCGCTGAACGGCAGCAGCGGCTTGTTCGGCCTTGGCCTTGAGGTCGGCGCGCGGGGTTTGCCCGGCGAGCAGCACGACGCCGTTGAAGCTGGTGACGACAATGTGCGAGTCGTTGTCCAGGGCCGGATCGGCCTTGGCGATGTTGACTCCGACCTTGGTGTCGATCAATGAATCGTCGATCTTGCTGCCGAAAGTGCGGGTGCCGCGGTCATCTTCAATCGGTGCTTCACGGCTGGCATTAACCACCGAGGTGCAGCCGCTGATGCCGAGGCACAGGGTCAGGGCCAGTAGGCCGAGGCGATTAGGGGTCATTCTTCACTCCCGAACAGTTGGCTGTCGATCAAGTCGCAAAGGCAGTGGATCGCCAGCAGGTGGACTTCCTGGATACGTGCGGTGACGTTGGCCGGTACGCGAATCTCGACGTCCTCGGGCAAAAGCAGCGACGCCATGCCGCCGCCATCGCGACCGGTCAATGCTACGACAATCATTTCGCGATCATGTGCGGCCTGGATCGCTTGAATTATGTTTGCCGAGTTGCCGCTGGTGGAAATTGCCAGCAGTACATCGCCCGGCTGGCCGAGTGCGCGGATCTGTTTGGAGAAGATTTCGTTGTAGCTGTAGTCGTTGGCGATCGAGGTGATCGTCGAGCTGTCCGTGGTCAGCGCAATGGCGGGCAGGCTCGGGCGTTCGCGCTCGAAGCGGTTGAGCAGTTCGGACGAAAAGTGCTGAGCGTCGCCAGCAGAACCACCGTTGCCGCAGGAAAGCATCTTTCCTTCGTTGAGCAAGGCGTTGACCATCACCTGGCTGGCTTGCTCGATGTGCGGTGCAAGTACTTCCATCGCCTGTTGCTTGGTGTCGATACTGGCCTGGAAAAGCTGGCGAATTCGGGATTGCATGTCCATCTGTGTGACCTTAATGAGCGCGGCTGTCCGGCACGTGAATGTGCAGCCCGCAAAGCAAAGAGCAAAAGTGTTGAGTGGTAGTGCCCGGTTCGGGGCGCAGGCAATCAGCTGTCGAAGGCATTTTGCAACCAGTTCAACTGATCGAGGTCGCTGTCGATCGCGACTACGTCGAAGCGGCAAGGGGAATTGGCCCAGCGCGACTCTCGCTGAAGAAAATACTGTGCGGCAAAAATCAGTTTTTGCCGTTTGCGCTCATCGATGCTATCGAGCGCGCCACCCCATTGAGTGTTTTTTCTGTAGCGAACTTCAACGAATACTACTGTATCGCTATCTAGCATGACCAGATCAAGCTCGCCGCGTTTGCACAACCAGTTCTGCGCCAGTAGCTGCAGGCCGTGTTGCTGAAGATGCTCGAGCGCATGGCGCTCGGCATCTTTACCGCATTGCTGGCGTGACCTTTCAGGCATTAGCGTGGGGTGTTCGGCAGGCGTTGAACCTGGCCATTGACGAACTCCGCCCATGGCAACTCACGCACCACTCGCTGGTTCTGGGTCATGCTCAGGCTGCCCGATTGGCCTTCGATACGGCTATCCGGCAGGGCCTTGAGCTGGCCCAGGCGTGGTGCCAGGCGATAGGCATCCACGCCCATGGCGTACAGGCGACCCAGGCTGCCGGCCGCTTGCGGCCATTGCGCGGTTACCTGGCGACGCAGCGGGTCATTGGCGTCCAGCAACCATGGGGTTTCACAGAAGCGCACGCCATTCATGTCGTTGTACTGGTTGACGTCGCCGCTGGCGCTGAAGACGTGGGACGTGGCGTAGACCGGAACGTCACCGGCGTACTGGAAGTTCAGGGTCGGCTTGATCTGCTGCGCCTGTTGTGGCGTTGCGGCGAGGAAAATGAACTCGATGTCCTGGCGGCGCGACGGCTGGGCGGCTACCTGCGAGCCAACTGTGGTTTGCAGGCTCTTGGCGCGACCTTCACTTTGGCGTAGCTGGAACATGTCGGCAATCTGCTGGGCCAGTTGTACCGGCTGGTCAACACGCTCGGTGGCGACGATGCTGCCGCCATTGGCTTGCCAGTCCTGGCTGAACGCCTTGAGTACGCGGTCGCCCCATTCGCCTTTGGGCACCATGATGGCGGCGCGATGCAGGCCGTCGGCGCGAGCGCGGCGGGAGACTTCGCGAGCTTCGTCTTCAGCGGCCAGGCCGAACTGGAACAGCTGGGCTGGACCTTGTGCGCCTTCGCTGTAGTTCAGTGCCAGTGTGGTGATCGGCAGTTGTGGGCGGGCGCTGAGCTGTTTGACCAGTGGTTTTTCCAGCGGGCCTACGACCAGTTGCACGCCATCGGCCTGGGCCTTGCTATAGAACTCGTCGAGCGAGGTCAGGCGCGAGCTGTCGTAGAACTCGATGGCTGGAGGTTTCTGCCCGGCTTGTTGCGCCTGGTAGTGGGCGGCCATGAAGCCTTCGCGCAATGCCTTGCCGACCGACGCCAGCGGGCCGTCCTGCGGCAGGAGCAGGGCAATTTTGCTCAGGGGCTGGCTGGCCAGGTCCTTGAGGTTGGTCAGTGGCAGCGGCAGCTGGATGGCGGCCGGGTGTTTCGGGTTCTGGGCGCGCCAGTTGTCGATCGCCGCCTGCTGCTGTTCGAGGGTGCCGGCAGATTTCACCGCCAGCGCCAGGGCCATCCAGCCGCCAAGATCGTCGGTGGTGGTCGGCTGCAATTGATCGGTCGGCAGCGAAGCGATCAGGACCCAGATCGCCTCGTGGTTCTTGCTGGCCGCTTCACCGCTGAGCATGGGGGCGATGAAGATGCGTTCCCGCGCAGCGGCGAGGGTCTGGCCATCGGCTTCAAGGGCGCGGGCGTGAACGGTGCCGGTGCGGACTTGTTGCTCTTCCGGCATTTCACCGAGGCGCTGCAGGCTTGGATGGCTCAAGGCAGTCAGCGCGGCTTTCGGTTGATTGCGTGTCATGGCCAGCTCGGCCGCCAGGGTGTTGGCGAAGATCTGCTGGCCCGGCTTGAGTGTTTCCACGGGAACCTGTTGCAGGATCTGCGCGGACTGGCCGGCATTGCCCTGGCGATAGGCCAGGTCGGCTGCGCTCAGGCGCAGCAGCGCCGCGTCTTCAGGCGTTTTGCTTTGGGCGGCCTTTTCGAGCAGTTGCTCGATGCTGGCATCCGGGGTCCGTGGAAGTTCGCCAAGGCTGGAGGAGGGCGAGCTGGCGCAAGCCGCCAGCAAGGCAGCGAGGCATAGGGCAGAGAACAGCCGCAGGCAAGCGATCATGTAGTGTTCCTGATACTCGATCAAATTAGCGTGGAATTGTACCCAAGCACTGGCCGGGGCGCGATGTTGCTGGTGTGAATCAGCCAATTTAGCTGGTGTAAATGTTGCTGTGCGGCACAAAAGGCTGCAAAAGCGTGTGCTGCTTGCCCGTATCGCGAGCGTCGCTACGCGCTACAATGGCCGTTTTATCGATCATGAGGTGTGCGCTTTGACTGCTCCAGGTGCTTTGAATTCCGCTGCTGGCTCGCTATATGTGGTGGCGACGCCCATCGGCAACCTGGACGATATCAGTGCCCGGGCGCTGAAGATTCTGCGTGAGGTCGCCTTGATTGCCGCCGAGGACACCCGTCATTCCCAGCGCCTGATGCAGCATTTCGGCATTCCTACGCCCCTGGCTGCCTGTCATGAACACAACGAGCGCGATGAAGGTAGCCGCTTTATTACCCGCTTGCTTGCGGGTGACGATGTCGCGTTGATTTCCGATGCCGGCACGCCGCTGATTTCTGATCCGGGCTATCACCTGGTCCGTCAGGCGCGTGCGGCGGGCATCAATGTGGTGCCGGTGCCGGGGGCTTGTGCGTTGATTGCGGCCCTGTCGGCGGCGGGTTTGCCGTCGGACCGTTTCATCTTCGAAGGCTTCCTGCCGGCCAAGGCGGTGGGGCGGCGTGCGCGTCTGGAGCTCATCAAAGAGGAACCGCGCACGCTGATTTTCTACGAGGCGCCGCACCGTATCCTCGAATGCCTGCAGGACATGGAGCAGGTGTTCGGCGCCGAGCGCCCTGCATTGCTGGCGCGGGAACTGACCAAGACGTTCGAAACGCTCAAGGGCTTGCCGCTCGCCGAGTTGCGCGAGTTCGTCGAGTCGGACAGTAACCAGCAGCGTGGCGAGTGTGTGGTGTTGGTGGCGGGATGGACGGCTCCCGAGGAGGAAGGCACTGTCAGCAGTGAAGCGATGCGGATCCTCGACCTGTTGCTCGAAGAGATGCCGCTCAAGCGTGCCGCAGCGTTGGCCGCGCAAATTACCGGCGAACGCAAGAATGTTCTCTATCAGGTTGCGCTGGATAAACAGAAAGCCGAGTAAAAACCCGACGCGCTGGCGTGGCTGGAGGCGTTTATCACTTGTTCTTCGGCCGCTCTGCCGTTAACCTTCGCGGCGGAGAGTCGATCGGACAGTCGCTGCCCTCTATGAAAATTAGGGGGGGGAGGAAAGTCCGGGCTCCATAGGGCGAAGTGCCAGGTAATGCCTGGGAGGCGTGAGCCTACGGAAAGTGCCACAGAAAATAACCGCCTAAGCGCTTCGGCGCCGGTAAGGGTGAAAAGGTGCGGTAAGAGCGCACCGCACGTCTGGCAACAGTTCGTGGCTAGGTAAACCCCACTTGGAGCAAGACCAAATAGGGTCCCAAGGCGTGGCCCGCGCTGGGACCGGGTAGGTTGCTAAAGATGTCCAGTGATGGCCATCGTAGACGAATGACTGTTCAAGACAGAACCCGGCTTACAGATCGACTCTCCACCTTTTTTCTCCCCTCTGCTTAAATCATTGAGCAGGGGTTTCGATGATGGCAATTTCCCTCCTTTCTCAATCGTCCTCATTATCACTTTCGTAATATCAAAAAAATCTTACTCTTAATAAATCACTTTAACTTCTGAACGCAGCCCCTTGTGCTGATTCAAGTTATTGGGCGGTTTCAGCCGCCTGATCCTGCTTGCTCCCCTCTATATGCTCGTAAATCTCAGTTCTGTAAGGGTTTTCCTGTAATCCGCGCCTTGACGGTGCGGTGGGCGCATTCCTATAGTGTGCGCAAGTGGCGGAAAGTGGCATGAAGTGGGTTTTTTGAGCTAAAAACGCTAGAATTTGGAGAAACGCTGACGTGTTTCGCGGAGCCAACGCTATCAGTCTTGATGCAAAGGGCCGTCTCGCCATGCCGAGCCGGTACCGCGACGAGCTGGTTTCGCGTAGTTCCGGGCAGTTAATCGTCACAATCGATGCCGTTGATCCGTGTTTGTGTGTTTACCCCCTCGATGAGTGGGAAATTATTGAAACCAAACTGCGCGCACTGCCTTCGCTTCACGAAGCGAACCGCCGTCTGCAACGTTTACTGATTGGTAATGCCGTCGACCTCGAGCTCGATGGCAGTGGTCGTTTTCTGGTTCCACCGCGTCTTCGTGAATATGCCAAGTTGGATAAGCGCGCGATGTTGGTAGGCCAACTCAACAAGTTCCAATTGTGGGACGAGGATGCCTGGGATGCGGTTGCTGCCGCTGACCTGGCTGCTATTCAAGAACCGGGCGCGATGCCTGACGAACTGCGTGAATTGATCCTGTGACTATAGATAGCGGCTTTAACCACATCACCGTACTGCTTGACGAAGCCGTGGAGGCTCTCGCCGTACGTCCTGATGGCTGCTATCTGGACGGCACGTTCGGACGCGGCGGACACAGCAGGTTGATCCTCAGCCAGCTCGGTCCCGATGGTCGGTTGCTCGGGTTCGACAAAGACCCTCAAGCGATTGCCACCGGGCAGACGCTAGCGGCCGAAGACGGCCGCTTTGTCGTTGTACAGCGTAGCTTTGCCGAGCTGGGTGCGGAAGTTGCCGCGCGCGACATGAACGGCAAGGTCAGCGGTGTGTTGCTGGACCTTGGCGTTTCTTCGCCACAGCTGGATGATCCTGAGCGCGGTTTCAGCTTCCTCAACGATGGTCCGCTGGACATGCGCATGGATCCATCCCGCGGGATCAGCGCTGCCGAATTCGTCAATACCGCGCCCGTGGAAGAAATCGCCCGGGTGTTCAAGGAATACGGCGAAGAGCGTTTTTCCGGGCGCATGGCCCGTGCCGTGGCCGAACGTCGCGATATCAAACCGTTCGAACGCACCGCCGATCTGGCTGAAGTCCTGAAAGTTGCGAATCCGGCCTGGGAAAAGGGCAAGAACCCGGCAACCCGTGCCTTCCAGGGCCTGCGCATTCACGTCAACAACGAACTGGGCGATTTGGAAGCCGGCCTCGAAGCGGCGCTGGAGAGCCTGGAAGTGGGCGGTCGCCTGGTGGTCATCAGCTTCCATTCGCTGGAAGATCGCATCGTCAAGCTGTTCATGCGCAAGCTGGTCAAAGGCGAAGCCGACAACCTGCCACGCAACCTGCCGGTTCGACACGTCGCATTCGAACCGAAAATCAAAATCCATGGCAAAGCACAGACGGCCTCCGACGCCGAGCTGAAGGCCAACCCACGTTCCCGTAGTGCTGTCATGCGTGTGGCGGAGAAGCTGCGGTGAGCAAGCTTTTCGCCAAGCCACTGCCCGGCGGAAGCTTTTTCATGCTGCTGTTGTTCGTTGGCGTGCTCGTGTCGGCTATTGGCGTGTCCTACAGCGCACACTGGAACCGCCAGTTGCTGAACGCGCTGTACGGCGAGTTGAGCGTGCGCGACAAGGCGCAGGCCGAATGGGGTCGCTTGATTCTTGAACAAAGCACCTGGACCGCCCATAGCCGTATCGAAGTGCTGGCCACCGAACAGCTGAAAATGCGCATTCCCGGCGCCGCCGAAGTGCAGATGGTGGCGCCATGATGAAACTCGAAGGCGCTCTTTTTCCATGGCGCTTCCGCCTGGTGCTGGGTCTGCTCGGTGTCATGGTGGCGGCGATCGCCTGGCGCATCATTGACCTGCAAGTGGTCGACCGTGCCTTCCTCAAAGGCCAGGGCGATGCGCGCAGCGTTCGGCATATTCCGATTCCGGCTCACCGTGGCCTGATCACCGACCGTAATGGCGAACCTTTGGCCGTCAGTACCCCGGTCACCACCCTGTGGGCCAATGCCAAGGAAATGCAACTGGCCAAGGAAAAGTGGCCAGCACTGGCTGCTGCGCTGGGGCAAGACCCCAAAGCCCTGGCCGAGCGCCTTGAGGCGCAAGCCAGCAAGGAATTCATTTATCTGGTGCGTGGGCTGACGCCTGAGCAAGGCCAGGCCGTACTCGACCTGAAAGTGCCGGGTGTCTACGGGATCGAAGAGTTCCGCCGTTTCTACCCGGCTGGTGAGGTCACCGCCCATATGGTCGGCTTTACCGACATCGATGACCACGGACGCGAAGGCGTCGAGCTTGCCTACGATGAATGGCTGGCCGGGGTCCCCGGCAAACGGCAGGTGATCAAGGACCGGCGCGGCCGGTTGATCAAGGATGTCCAAGTCACCAAAAACGCCAAGGCCGGAAAGCCCTTGGCGTTGTCCATTGACCTGCGCCTGCAATATCTGGCCAACCGCGAGTTGCGCAACGCGATCATCGAGAACGGCGCCAAGGCCGGCAGCCTGGTGATCATGGACGTGAAGACCGGCGAAATCCTCGCCATGGTCAACCAGCCGACCTACAACCCGAACAACCGCCGCAACCTGCAACCGGCGATGATGCGTAACCGCGCGATGATCGACGTGTTCGAACCGGGCTCGACCATGAAGGCGATCTCCATGAGCGCCGCCATCGAAACCGGGCGCTGGAAACCGAGCGACACTGTCGAGGTGTATCCGGGCTCCTTGCAGATTGGTAAATACACCATCAAGGACGTATCCAAGTCCGAAGGTCCGGTGCTCGACCTGGCCGGCATCCTGATCAACTCCAGTAACGTCGGCATGAGCAAGATCGCGTTCGATATCGGTGGCGAGACGATTTACCGTCTCGCACAGAAAGTCGGTCTCGGCCAGGATACCGGCCTCGGCTTCCCGGGCGAGCGTGTCGGCAACCTGCCGAACTACCGCGAATGGCGCAAGGCTGAAACCGCCACCCTGTCTTACGGCTACGGTGTTTCGGTGACGGCGATCCAGTTGGTCCACGCGTTCTCGGCGCTGGCCAACAACGGTCGCCTCGCGCCACTGACGCTGATCAAAACCGACAAGGCGCCGCAGACCACCCAGGTGCTGCCGGAAGCAGTCGCGAAAACCATGCAAGGCATGCTGCAGCAAGTGATCGAAGCGCCGCGCGGTGTATTCCGTGCGCAGGTGCCGGCCTATCACGTGGGCGGCAAGTCGGGTACTGCGCGTAAAACGTCGGTCGGCACCAAAGGTTATGCCGAGAATTCCTACCGCTCGCTGTTCGCCGGTTTCGGCCCGATGAGCGATCCGCGTTACGCCATCGTGGTGGTTATCGACGAACCGACCAAGGCCGGTTACTTCGGGGGCCTGGTGTCTGCGCCGGTGTTCAGCCGCGTGATGTCCGGCACCCTGCGTCTGATGAACGTCACCCCGGACAACCTGCCACCTACCCAACAAGCGAACGCAACGCCGGTCGTTCCACTGAAAGCCAATGGAGGGCGCGGCTGATGTCTTTGAGCCTGAACAAGATTTTCCCCCACGCCGGTCACGATCTGTTGATCCGTGAATTGGCGCTGGACAGTCGCAACGTACGCGCGGGTGACTTGTTCCTCGCGGTGCCGGGCGGCAAATTCGATGGCCGTGCGCACATTGCCGATGCGCTTGCGCGCGGCGCTGCGGCCGTGGCTTATGAAGTAGAAGGCGCCACAGTGCTGCCGATCACTGAAGTGCCGCTGATTCCGGTCAAGGGGCTGGCAGCGCAATTGTCGGACATCGCCGGGCGCTTTTATGGCGAGCCGAGCCATCACCTGAAACTGGTGGGCGTGACCGGCACCAACGGCAAGACCAGCGTGACCCAACTGGTGGCCCAGGCGCTGGATCTGCTTGGCCAGCACTGCGGCATTGTCGGCACCCTCGGCTGCGGTTTCCATGGCGCGCTGGAAAGCGGCCTGCACACCACGCCGAACCCGATTGCGGTGCAAGCGACCTTGGGCGACCTGAAAAAGGCCGGGGCCAAGGCGGTTGCCATGGAAGTCTCGTCCCATGGTCTGGATCAGGGCCGGGTCACCGCGCTGGCATTCGATGTGGCCGTGATGACCAACCTGTCCCGCGACCACCTGGATTACCACGGCACCATGCAGGCCTATGGCGAAACCAAGGCGCGGCTGTTTGCCTGGGACGATCTGAAATGCCGGGTGGTCAACCTCGACGACGAGTTCGGCCGGCAACTGGCCGCTGACAAACGCGAATCTCGGCTGATCACATATAGCCTGCTCGACAGCAGCGCTTACCTCTATTGCCGCCAGGCGCAGTTCGACGACGAAGGCGTGCGTGCCACGCTGGTCACGCCCCAGGGCGAACACCATCTGCGCAGCACGTTGCTAGGTCGTTTCAACCTGAGCAACGTGTTGGCGGCGGTTGGCGCCTTGCTCGGTCTGGATTACGCACTGGATGAAATTCTCAAGGTGCTGCCGAAACTCGAAGGCCCGGCCGGGCGCATGCAGCGCCTGGGTGGAGGCACCCAACCGTTGGTGGTGGTCGATTACGCCCACACCCCGGATGCACTGGAAAAAGTCCTGACAGCCCTGCGCCCTCACGTCAAAGGTCGGCTGCTGTGCCTGTTCGGCTGTGGCGGCGACCGCGATCGGGGCAAGCGTCCGCTGATGGCCGAAGTGGTCGAGCGTCTGGCCGATGGCGTGCTGGTCACCGACGACAACCCGCGCACTGAAGACCCGTCAGTGATTTTCGACGACATCCGTGCCGGCTTCACCGCTGTGGATAAAGTGACTTTCGTTGCCGGCCGTGGCCAGGCGATTGCCCAGTTGATCGCCGGTGCGTCGGCGGATGACGTGATTGTCCTGGCCGGTAAAGGTCATGAGGACTATCAGGAAATCAACGGCGAGCGCCATGCCTTTTCCGATCTGGTCGAGGCCGATCATGCCTTGACTGCGTGGGAGGTGGCCCATGCTTAAAGCCTTGAAACTGAGCGAACTGACCGGCGCGCTGAATGCACGGTTGATCGCCGCTGATGCGAGCTTCGACGGTGTCAGCATCGACAGTCGCGCGATCAAGCCGGGCCAGCTGTTCATTGCCTTGGCCGGTCCACGCTTCGATGGCCATGACTACCTCAATGAAGTCGCGGCCAAAGGTGCCGTGGCAGCCCTGGTCGAGCGCGAAGTGGCCGACAGCACGCTGCCGCAATTGCTGGTGGCCGATACCCGCCAGGCCTTGGGGCAACTGGGCGCGCTGAATCGTGCGGCGTTCACCCATCCGGTCGCCGCCATCACCGGCTCCAGCGGCAAGACCACGGTCAAGGAAATGCTCGCGAGCATCCTGCGTACCCGCGGTCCGGTGCTGGCCACCCGTGGCAACCTGAACAACGACCTCGGCGTGCCGCTGACCCTGCTCGAACTGGCGCCGGAACACACCGCCGCCGTGATCGAACTCGGCGCTTCGCGCCTGGGTGAAATTGCCTACACCGTGGGCATGACCAAACCCCATGTGGCCATTCTCAACAATGCCGGGACCGCCCACGTTGGCGAGTTTGGCGGGCCGGAAAAAATCGTCGAAGCCAAGGGCGAGATCATTGAAGGGCTGGGCGCCGATGGTGTCGCCGTTCTCAACCTGGACGACAAGGCTTTTGACATCTGGAAGACCCGTGCCGGCGAGCGCAAGGTTCTGACATTCGCCCTGAGCAATGTCAGCGCTGATTTTTATGCCAGCGATCTGGACCGCGACGCTCGCGGTTGCCCGGCGTTCAACCTGCACACGCCGGAAGGTGTGGAGCGCGTTCAACTGAACCTGCTCGGCACCCATAACGTCGCCAACGCCATGGCCGCTGCGGCTGCCGCCCATGCCCTGGGTGTGTCGCTGTTCGGCATCGCCACCGGCCTCGGTGCGGTGCAACCGGTCAAGGGTCGCACTGTCGCGCAATTGGCCAGCAATGGCATGCGCGTGATCGATGACACTTATAACGCGAACCCCACCTCCATGTGCGCTGCCGTTGATATACTGGCCGGCTTTTCCGGTCGCACCGTTCTGGTGCTCGGGGATATCGGCGAGTTGGGCGACTGGGCACAGCAGGGGCACCGCGACGTGGGCGAGTACGCCCGTGGCAAGGTTTCTGCGCTGTACGCCGTCGGGCCGATGATGGTTCACGCCGTCAACGCCTTCGGACCACAAGCCTTTCACTTCAGCACGCAGGCTGAACTGATCAAGGCCCTTGGGGCCGAGCAAGACACAAACACCACCATTTTGATCAAGGGCTCGCGCAGCGCTGCGATGGAAAACATCGTTGCCGCTTTGTGTGGGACCAGTCCGGAGAAACATTAATGCTGCTGCTGCTAGCGGAGTATCTGCAACAGTTCTACAAAGGCTTCGCGGTCTTCCAGTACCTGACCCTGCGCGGGATTCTCGGTGTACTGACCGCGCTGGTCTTGTCGCTGTGTTATGGCCCGTGGATGATCCGCACCCTGCAGAACCGTCAGATCGGCCAGTCCGTTCGCAACGACGGTCCACAATCGCACCTGTCCAAGTCCGGCACCCCGACCATGGGCGGCGCGCTGATTCTGTCGTCGATCGGTGTCAGCACCCTGCTGTGGGCTGACCTGACCAACCGTTATGTCTGGGTCGTTCTGTTGGTGACCCTGTTGTTCGGGGCCATTGGCTGGGTCGACGACTACCGCAAAGTGATCGAGAAAAACTCCCGTGGCTTGCCGAGTCGCTGGAAATATTTCTGGCAGTCGGTGTTCGGCCTGGGCGCGGCGATCTTTCTTTACATGACCGCGGCGACGCCGGTTGAAACCACGCTGATCCTGCCGATGCTCAAGGATCACAGCATTGCCCTGGGTGCAGGTTTCGTCGTCCTGACCTATTTCGTGATTGTCGGTTCGAGCAACGCGGTCAACCTGACCGATGGCCTCGACGGCCTGGCGATCATGCCGACCGTGATGGTTGGTGGTGGCCTGGGGATCTTCTGCTACCTGTCGGGTAACGTGAAATTCGCCGAATACCTGCTCATCCCTTACGTGCCGGGCGCGGGCGAGCTGATCGTGTTCTGCGGCGCATTGATTGGTGCGGGCCTCGGGTTCCTGTGGTTCAACACTTACCCTGCGCAGGTTTTCATGGGTGACGTCGGCGCGCTGGCGCTGGGCGCGGCCCTGGGCACCATCGCGGTGATCGTCCGTCAGGAAATCGTCCTGTTCATCATGGGCGGCGTGTTCGTGATGGAAACCCTGTCAGTCGTCATTCAGGTTGCTTCCTTTAAGCTGACCGGTCGCCGTGTGTTCCGCATGGCACCGATTCACCACCACTTTGAACTCAAGGGCTGGCCCGAGCCACGCGTGATTGTCCGCTTCTGGATCATCACCGTGATTCTCGTGCTGATCGGTCTTGCCACCCTGAAACTGAGGTAATAACTCGTGTCCCTGATCGCGTCTGACCACTTCCGCATCATTGTCGGCCTCGGCAAGAGCGGCATGTCCCTGGTTCGCTTCCTGGCGAACCGGGGCGTGGCGTTTGCGGTGGCCGATACGCGGGAAAACCCACCGGAACTGGCCACGCTCAAGCGTGACTACCCGCAGGTGGAAGTGCGTTGTGGCGAGCTGGACGTCGAGTTCCTGTGCCGTGCCGACGAGCTCTATGTGAGCCCCGGCCTGGCACTGGCGACCCCGGCCCTGCAGGCCGCCGCTGCCCGTGGCGTGAAATTGTCCGGTGACATCGAGCTGTTCGCGCGTAACGCGAAGGCGCCGATCGTGGCCATCAGCGGTTCCAACGCGAAAAGCACCGTGACCACCCTGGTCGGCGAGATGGCGGCTGCGGCGGGCAAGCGAGTGGCCGTCGGCGGCAACCTGGGTACGCCAGCACTGGACTTGCTCAGCGACGACGTCGAGCTGTACGTGATGGAGTTGTCGAGTTTCCAGCTTGAAACCACCGATCAACTCAACGCCGAAGTGGCGACCGTGCTCAACATCAGCGAAGACCACATGGACCGCTACAGCGGCCTGCCGGCCTATCACCTGGCCAAGCACCGGATTTTCCGTGGTGCACGGCAGTTCGTGGTCAACCGCCAGGATGCCCTGAGCCGGCCGCTGATGGGTGAGGGCCAGCCGTGCTGGACCTTCGGCCTGAACAAGCCTGACTTCAAGGCATTCGGTATCCGCGAAGAAGACGGTGAGAAGTACCTGGCCTTCGAATTCCAGAACCTGATGCCAGTGCGCGAACTGAAAGTTCGCGGCGCCCATAACCAATCCAACGCCTTGGCGGCATTGGCACTCGGTCACGCCGTCGGCTTGCCGTTCGACGCCATGCTGTCGGCCCTGCGCACCTTCGCCGGGCTCGAGCATCGTTGCCAATGGGTGCGTGAGCTGGATGGCGTGGGTTATTACAACGACTCCAAAGCCACCAACGTGGGCGCCGCACTGGCGGCCATCGAAGGCCTGGGTGCGGACATCGACGGCAAGGTCGTGCTGATCGCCGGCGGCGACGGCAAGGGCGCCGAATTCAAGGACCTGCGCGATCCGGTGGCGGCCAACTGCCGCGCCGTGATCCTCATGGGTCGCGACTCCGACAAGATCGGCCAGGCCATTGGCGATGCCGTTCCACTGATTCGTGCAGGCTCCCTGGTCGAGGCTGTCGAGCAATGCCGCGCCGCTGCGCAGCCAGGCGACGTGGTGCTGCTGTCGCCGGCGTGCGCCAGTTTCGACATGTTCAAGAACTACGAAGACCGTGGTCACCAGTTCGTCCAAGCAGTGGAGGAACTGGCATGAGTCTTCGAGGCATCATCAAGCCGTACCCATCGCCGCTCATCACCGGGCGCGGTATCGACCTCGACTTCCCGATGCTCGCCGGTTGCCTGACGCTGCTCGGCCTGGGGCTGGTCATGATTGCATCGGCCTCCACCGAAGTGGCGGCGGTCCAGTCGGGCAGCGCCCTGTATTACATGATTCGCCACCTTATCTACGCGGTGTTGGGCCTGGGTGCCTGCATCGTCACCATGATGATTCCGATCGCCACCTGGCAACGCCTGGGCTGGTTGATGCTGCTGGGTGCCTTCGGTTTGCTGGTGATGGTGATCATTCCGGGGATCGGCCGCGAGGTGAACGGTTCGATGCGCTGGATCGGCTTCAGTTTTTTCAACGTCCAGCCTTCCGAGATCGCCAAGGTGTTCGTGGTGATCTACCTCGCCGGTTATCTGGTGCGTCGCCAGAAAGAAGTGCGTGAAAGCTGGATGGGTTTCTTCAAGCCATTCATCGTGCTGCTGCCGATGGCGGGCCTGTTGCTGATGGAGCCGGACTTCGGTGCCACCGTCGTGATGATGGGTGCTGCGGCGGCGATGCTGTTCCTCGGCGGGGTCGGGCTGTTCCGCTTTTCCTTGATGGTTGTGCTGGCTGTCGGCGCGGTGGTGTTGTTGATCCAGATGCAGCCCTATCGAATGGCGCGTCTGACCAACTTTGCCGACCCGTGGGCTGACCAGTTCGGCGCCGGCTATCAATTGTCTCAGGCATTGATCGCTTTCGGTCGCGGCGAATGGCTGGGCGTTGGCCTGGGTAACAGTGTGCAGAAACAGTTCTACCTGCCGGAAGCCCACACGGACTTCGTGTTCTCGGTCCTGGCCGAAGAGCTGGGTGCCGTGGGTTCGCTGTGTACGGTGGCGCTGTTCGTCTTCGTCTGTATTCGCGGCATGTACATCGGCTTGTGGGCCGAGAAAGCCAAGCAGTTCTTCGCCGCCTATGTCGCCTACGGTTTGTCATTCCTGTGGATCGGTCAGTTCCTGATCAACATCGGCGTGAACGTCGGCCTGCTGCCGACCAAGGGCCTGACGCTTCCGTTCCTCAGCTATGGCGGCAGTTCGTTGGTGATCTGCTGTGCCTGTCTCGGCTTGTTGCTGCGCATCGAGTGGGAGAGTCGAACCCACCTGGGCAGCGAAGAGATGGAGTTCCATGAGAGCGACTTCGCCGAGGAGCCGAACCATGGGCGCTAATGTGTTGATCATGGCTGGCGGCACGGGGGGGCATGTGTTCCCGGCGCTGGCCTGTGCCCGCGAATTCCAGTCCCGCGGTTACACCGTGCACTGGCTCGGCACGCCGCGGGGTATCGAGAACGAGCTGGTTCCGGCGGCCGGTATCGAACTGCATCGGATCAACGCCAGCGGTTTGCGTGGCAAGGGCAAGTTGTCCCTGCTCAAGGCGCCGTTCATGTTGCTCAAATCGGTCTGGCAGGCGCGGGCGATCATTCGTCGTTTGCAGCCGGCTTGCGTGGTGGGCTTTGGTGGTTATGTGACCGGTCCAGGCGGTGTCGCAGCCAAACTGGCCGGAGTGCCGGTGATCGTTCACGAACAGAACGCCGTGGCCGGTACCGCCAATCGGTTGCTGGTGCCGTTGGCCGCCCGAGTCTGTGAAGCGTTCCCCGACACCTTTACCCTGTCGAGCAGCCGACGGACCACCGGTAACCCGGTGCGCACCGAGCTGTTCCTCGAAACACCGCGGACCGCCCTGGCGGGTCGCAAGGCGCGTTTGCTGATCCTGGGCGGTAGCCTGGGCGCAGAGCCGTTGAACAAGTTGCTGCCTGAAGCCCTGTCGCAAGTCGCCGTCGACTTGCGTCCGGAAGTGTTCCATCAGGCCGGCAAAAACCACGATGAAGTGACTGCAGAGCGCTATCGCGCGGCTGGCGTAGAGGCGCAGGTGCAGCCTTTCATCAAAGACATGGCCCAAGCCTATGGCTGGGCCGACCTGGTGGTATGTCGCGCAGGTGCGCTGACCATCAGTGAACTGGCTGCCGCCGGTCTGCCCTCGATGCTGGTGCCGTTGCCCCACGCGATCGACGATCACCAGACCCGCAACGCCGATTATTTGGCCCGTGAAGGCGCAGCCTTCCTGATGCCGCAAAGAACGACCGGTGCAGCGGATCTTGCCGCGCGCCTGACAGAGGTCCTGATGCAACCACAACGACTCAACGAGATGGCCACTGCGGCCCGCCGCCTGGCCAAACCCGATGCCACCCGTAACGTGGTCGATACCTGCCTGGAGGTGGCCCATGGTTGAGAATCAGAAAGCCATGCCGCAACCGGAAATGCGCCGCATCCGTCGCATCCACTTCGTCGGTATCGGCGGCGTGGGCATGTGCGGGATTGCCGAGGTGCTGTTGAACCTGGGCTACGAAGTGTCCGGTTCCGACCTCAAGGCTTCTCCGGTCACCGAGCGCCTGGAATCTTTCGGCGCGCAGATTTTCATCGGTCACCGCGCCGAGAACGCTGCCGCTGCCGACGTGCTGGTGGTGTCCAGTGCCGTGAACACTTCCAACCCGGAAGTCGCCACCGCGCTGGAACGTCGTATTCCGGTCGTGCCACGGGCAGAAATGTTGGCTGAGCTGATGCGTTATCGCCACGGCATCGCCGTTGCCGGTACCCACGGCAAAACCACCACCACCAGCCTGATCGCCTCGGTGTTCGCCGCCGGTGGCCTGGACCCGACGTTCGTCATCGGTGGCCGCCTGAATGCCGCGGGCACCAATGCCCAGCTCGGCACCAGCCGCTACCTGATCGCCGAAGCCGACGAAAGCGACGCCAGCTTCCTGCACTTGCAGCCGCTGGTGGCCGTGGTCACCAACATCGACGCCGACCACATGGCGACCTACGGCGGTGACTTCAACAAACTGAAGAAAACCTTCGTCGAGTTCCTCCACAACCTGCCGTTCTATGGCCTGGCGGTGGTGTGCCTGGACGATCCGGTGGTGCGTGAAATCCTCCCGCAGGTCAAGCGTCCGACCGTCACCTACGGCTTCGGCGAAGACTGCGACGTGCGTGCCATCAATGTGCGCCAGCAAGGCATGCAGACGTTCTTTACCGTGCTGCGCCCCGACCGCGAGCCACTGGACGTGTCGGTGAACATGCCGGGCAACCACAACGTATTGAACGCCCTGGCAACTATCTGCATTGCCACCGACGAGGGCGTCAGCGATGAGGCCATCGTCCAGGGCCTGTCCGGGTTCCAGGGTGTGGGCCGACGCTTCCAGGTCTACGGCGAACTGCCGGTGGACGGTGGCCAGGTGATGCTGGTGGACGACTACGGTCACCACCCGACCGAAGTCGCCGCGGTGATCAAGGCCGTGCGCGGTGGCTGGCCGGAGCGTCGCCTGGTGATGGTCTACCAGCCGCACCGTTACAGCCGTACCCGCGACCTGTACGACGACTTCGTCAATGTACTGGCCGACGCCAACGTCCTGCTGCTGATGGAAGTCTATCCGGCCGGTGAAGAACCGATCCCCGGCGCCGACAGCCGCAAGCTGTGCAACAGCATCCGCCAGCGCGGCCAGCTCGACCCGATCTACATCGAGCGCGGTGTCGACCTCGCGCCGCTGGTCAAGCCGCTGTTGCGTGCCGGCGACATCCTGCTGTGCCAGGGCGCCGGTGATATCGGCGGTCTCGCACCGAAACTGTTGAAGAGTGAGTTGTTCGCCGGTGCCGTTGTCGCACCGGTCAAGGGGAAGTTGAAATGACTGCTGCGTACGCCAACCTCGTCAGCACCGTCGCGCCGAAAGACTTCGGCCGCGTCGCCGTGCTGTTCGGCGGCAAGAGTGCCGAGCGCGAAGTGTCCCTGAAGTCCGGCAACGCCGTTCTCGATGCGCTGCAAAGCGCAGGCGTGGACGCGTTCGGCCTCGACGTCGGCGATGACCTGCTGCAGCGTCTGCTGGACGAAAAGATCGACCGCGCCTTCATCATCCTCCACGGTCGTGGCGGTGAAGACGGCAGCATGCAGGGCCTGCTCGAGTGCCTGGGGATTCCCTACACCGGCAGCGGCATCCTCGCCTCGGCGCTGGCCATGGACAAGCTGCGCACCAAGCAGGTCTGGCACAGCCTGGGCATTCCTACGCCACGTCATGCGGTGCTGAGCAGCGAAGCCGATTGTATTTCGGCGGCGACGGAACTGGGCTTCCCTTTGATCGTCAAACCGGCCCATGAAGGTTCAAGTATCGGGATGGCCAAAGTGAGTTCCGCGTCTGAATTGATCGACGCCTGGAAAGCGGCCAGTACCTACGATTCGCAAGTGTTGGTCGAGCAATGGATTCAAGGTCCGGAGTTCACCATCGCCACCCTGCGTGACCAGGTGTTGCCTCCAATCGCCCTGGGCACGACGCACAGTTTCTACGACTACGACGCCAAGTACATCGCCAACGATACCCAGTACCGCATTCCGTGCGGCCTGGACAGCGCCAAGGAAAAGGAACTCATGGACCTCACGGCGAAAGCCTGTGAAGCGTTGGGTATCGCCGGTTGGGGCAGGGCGGACGTGATGCAGGACGCCGAAGGGCAGTTCTGGTTCCTGGAAGTCAACACAACACCGGGCATGACCGATCACAGCCTGGTGCCGATGGCGGCCCGTGCTGCCGGTCTGGATTTCCAGCAATTGGTTCTGGCCATTCTGGCCGAGAGCTTCGGCAAGCAAGAGCCGCGAGGTTAAGACCATGCAAGGCGCACAGCTTCGTCATCAGCCTACCGCACCGACCGGCCGCAAGCCGGTGCCGCGGGGTGCCAGCCGAATGGTGGCCAAAGAGCCGATGTCCGCGCGCCTGCCGAAAGCCAACTTCGGTTTTCTCAAAGCCCTGTTCTGGCCAGTGCTGCTGGTCGCGTTGGGGTTCGGTACTTACGAAGGTGCGCAGCGGCTGCTGCCGTATGCGGACCGGCCGATCACCAAGATCAACGTGCAGGGCGACCTGAGCTACATCAGCCAGCAGGCAGTGCAGCAGCGAATCGCCCCATACGTGGCGTCGAGCTTCTTCACCATCGACCTGGCGAGCATGCGCACCGAGCTTGAAACGATGCCATGGATTGCTCATGCCGAAGTGCGCAGGGTGTGGCCGGATCAGGTGGTGATTCGCCTGGAGGAACAACTGCCGGTGGCCCGTTGGGGCGAAGAATCGCTGCTGAACAACCAGGGGCAGGCCTTTACCCCGCGCGAGCTGGCCAATTACGAACACTTGCCGCAGTTGTTCGGTCCACAGCGGGCCCAACAGCAAGTGATGCAGCAATACCAGGTACTGAGCCAGTTGCTCAGGCCTTTGGGCTTCTCGATTGCGCGCCTGGAGTTGCGTGAGCGAGGCAGCTGGTTCCTGACGACCGGACCTGGCAGTGCCGGGCCCGGGATCGAGCTGCTGCTGGGACGCGGCAACCTGGTGGAAAAGATGCGCCGTTTCATTGCCATCTATGACAAGACGCTCAAAGAGCAGATTACGAACATTGCGCGCATCGATCTGCGCTACGCCAACGGCCTCGCTGTTGGCTGGCGGGAACCAGTAGCGCCGACGATAGCCCAACCGGCTGTCGCGAAGAATTAAGAGAGGCAGGACCCCATGGCAAACGTGCAAAGCGGCAAAATGATCGTCGGTCTCGATATCGGCACCTCCAAGGTGGTCGCGCTGGTCGGCGAGGTCGCGGACGACGGCACGCTGGAAATCGTCGGGATCGGCACCCATCCATCCCGCGGCCTGAAGAAGGGCGTGGTGGTGAACATCGAGTCCACCGTGCAGTCGATCCAGCGCGCCATCGAAGAAGCGCAGCTGATGGCCGGTTGCCGCATCCACTCGGCGTTTGTCGGTGTGGCTGGCAATCATATCCGCAGCCTGAACTCCCACGGCATCGTGGCGATTCGTGATCGCGAAGTCAGCTCCGCCGACCTTGAGCGAGTGCTCGACGCTGCCCAGGCCGTGGCGATCCCGGCTGACCAGCGGGTGCTGCACACCTTGCCGCAGGATTACGTGATCGATAACCAGGAAGGCGTCCGCGAGCCCCTGGGCATGTCCGGTGTGCGCCTGGAAGCCAAGGTCCATGTGGTCACCTGCGCCGTCAACGCCGCACAGAACATTGAAAAATGCGTGCGTCGCTGCGGCCTGGAAATCGATGACATCATTCTCGAGCAACTGGCTTCGGCTTATTCGGTCCTGACCGACGACGAGAAAGAACTGGGTGTGTGCCTGGTGGACATCGGTGGCGGTACCACCGACATCGCGATCTTCACCGAAGGCGCGATCCGCCACACCGCGGTGATCCCGATCGCGGGCGACCAGGTGACCAACGACATCGCCATGGCGTTGCGCACCCCGACCCAGTACGCCGAAGAAATCAAGATCCGCTACGCCTGTGCCCTGGCCAAACTGGCGGGCGCCGGTGAAACCATCAAGGTCCCGAGCGTCGGCGACCGTCCGCCGCGCGAGCTGTCCCGTCAGGCCCTGGCCGAAGTGGTCGAGCCGCGTTACGACGAGCTGTTCACGCTGATCCAGGCCGAGCTGCGTCGCAGTGGCTACGAAGACCTGATCCCGGCCGGCATCGTGCTGACCGGCGGTACGGCGAAGATGGAAGGCGCTACCGAACTGGCCGAGGAAATCTTCCACATGCCAGTGCGCCTGGGCGTGCCTCACGGCGTGAAAGGTCTGGATGACGTGGTGCGCAACCCGATTTATTCCACTGGCGTTGGCCTGTTGATGTACGGCCTGCAGAAGCAATCCGACGGCATCTCGTTCTCGGGTATCGGCAGCCGCGACAGCTACAGCAACGAAGAACCCAAAGGCGCCTTGCTCGATCGTATCAAGAGCTGGGTCCAGGGAAATTTCTAAGATTTACCGCAACACCGCAACACCGTTGTAGATACAGGCAGTAGGCGAAAAAACTAGAGAACGTAAAGGAGAGGGAAAATGTTCGAACTCGTAGACAACATCCCCGCAAGCCCGGTAATTAAAGTTATCGGTGTAGGCGGTGGCGGCGGCAACGCCGTGAATCACATGGTCAAGAGCAACATTGAAGGCGTTGAATTCATCTGCGCCAACACTGATGCCCAGGCGCTCAAGAGCATTGGCGCGCGGACCATCCTGCAACTGGGTACCGGCGTGACCAAAGGTCTGGGCGCCGGCGCCAACCCTGAAGTAGGTCGTCAGGCCGCTCTCGAAGATCGTGAGCGCATTGCCGAAGTCCTGCAGGGCACCAACATGGTGTTCATCACCACAGGCATGGGCGGTGGTACCGGTACCGGTGCTGCGCCGATCATTGCCGAAGTGGCCAAGGAAATGGGGATTCTCACCGTTGCGGTGGTGACCCGTCCGTTCCCGTTCGAAGGCCGCAAGCGCATGCAGATCGCCGATGAAGGCATCCGCCTGCTGTCGGAAAGCGTCGACTCGCTGATCACCATTCCCAACGAGAAGCTGCTGACCATCCTCGGTAAAGACGCCAGCCTGCTGTCGGCTTTTGCCAAGGCTGACGATGTACTGGCCGGTGCCGTTCGCGGTATCTCCGACATCATCAAGCGCCCGGGCATGATCAACGTCGACTTTGCCGACGTACGTACCGTGATGAGCGAAATGGGCATGGCGATGATGGGCACTGGCTGCGCCAGCGGTCCGAACCGTGCACGCGAGGCCACCGAAGCGGCCATTCGCAACCCGTTGCTCGAAGACGTGAACCTGCAAGGTGCACGCGGCATCCTGGTGAACATCACCGCCGGTCCTGACCTGTCCCTGGGTGAGTACTCCGACGTGGGTAGCATCATCGAAGCCTTCGCTTCCGAGCACGCCATGGTCAAGGTTGGTACCGTTATCGATCCGGACATGCGCGACGAGCTGCACGTGACTGTCGTTGCTACCGGTTTAGGCGCTAAAATCGAGAAGCCGGTGAAGATCATCGACAATACCGTTCACACGTCGATGGCTTCCCAGCCGCAACAACAGGCCCCTGTTCGTCAGGAAGCTCCAGCGGTGAACTACCGTGACCTGGACCGTCCGACCGTCATGCGCAACCAGGCTCAGGCCGGTGCTGCGGCTGCCGCGAAGATGAATCCGCAAGATGATCTGGACTACCTGGACATCCCGGCCTTCCTGCGTCGTCAGGCCGATTGATGAAATGTATCAGGGCTATGAAGTTGATTGGTGTTCAGCAAAGGCGTGGTCTGCTATCATCGCCAGCCTTTGTTGATACCAGTTCGCAATTTGCGCTGAAGCGGCCCAAGCCATGATTAAACAACGCACACTGAAAAATATTATCCGTGCCACAGGTGTAGGTCTGCACTCCGGGGAGAAGGTATACCTGACCCTCAAGCCTGCGCCGATCGACACCGGCATTGTGTTTTGTCGTGCCGACCTCGATCCTGTGGTGCAGATCCCTGCACGCGCGGAAAACGTTGGCGAAACCACCATGTCGACCACTCTGGTCAACGGTGACGTCAAAGTGGACACGGTGGAGCACTTGCTCTCGGCCATGGCTGGCCTGGGCATCGATAACGCCTACGTCGAGCTCTCCGCGTCCGAAGTGCCGATCATGGATGGCAGCGCTGGACCTTTCGTATTCCTGATTCAGTCGGCTGGCCTGGAAGAACAGGACGCCGCCAAGAAGTTCATCCGCATCCTGCGGGAAGTGACTGTGGAAGACGGCGACAAACGCGCCACTTTCGTCCCTTTCGAAGGTTTCAAGGTGAGCTTCGAGATCGACTTCGATCACCCGGTTTTCCGTGACCGCACACAAAGTGCAAGCGTGGATTTTTCCAGCACTTCGTTCGTAAAAGAAGTCAGCCGCGCCCGTACCTTTGGTTTCATGAGTGACATCGAGTACCTGCGCAAGCACAACCTCGCACTCGGCGGCAGCGTTGAAAACGCCATTGTGGTCGACGCCGATGGTGTACTGAACGAAGACGGCCTTCGCTACGAAGACGAATTCGTGAAGCACAAGATCCTCGATGCAATTGGTGACCTCTACCTGCTGGGCAACAGCCTGATTGGTGAGTTCAAGGGCTTCAAGTCCGGCCACGCGCTGAACAACCAGCTGCTGCGCAAGTTGATTGAGCAGACAGATGCCTGGGAAGTCGTGACCTTCGAAGACGCCAGCACTGCACCGATCTCTTACATGCGCCCTGTCGCGGCCGTGTAAGTAAAAAACCTCTCTAGTTTTTTAAAGGCTGCCTTCGGGCGGCCTTTTTTTATGCCCCGAATTCATGGCTCACCACCAATCCCTGTAGGAGCCGGCTTGCTGGCGATAACGGTGTAACAGTCGGCGCTAATGTTGAATATCCGACTGCTATCGCCAGCAAGCCGGCTCCTACAAAGGTGGGGCGTTCTTGTTTCTGTGTTTCCCGGGGATTGCGTGAAGAACCCTTTTATGGCGGTTCTTCGCCAGTCGCTACAGCGCCACCACCCGATTACGTCCAGTTTCCTTGGCTTGATACAACGCCTTGTCCGCGGCAAACATCAGCACCTCCAGATTGATGTCGGTGCAGGCGTTCCAGGTACTGATGCCAATGCTCACGGTAATCGGCGAGTCGGCGCCGTCGATCAACGGTAGCTGCTCGACAGCCTGCCGAATGTTCTCGGCGATCTGTTGTGCGCCCGCCATGTCGGTTTCCGCCAGGATCACCGAAAACTCCTCGCCACCGTAGCGCGCGACCAGGTCGGCAGGCCGCCGTACGTGGTTGCGCAACACCTCGGCCACCGCACGCAAGGCCTCATCACCGGCTTGATGGCCATGGCGGTCGTTGAAGGCCTTGAAGTGATCGGCGTCAATCATCAGTAACGACAATGGCTTGCCGGAACGCTGGGCGCGAAACCATTCATGACGCAGCGTCTGGTCGAGCGTGCGGCGGTTTGCCAGGCCGGTCAACGCGTCGGTGGCGGCCAATTGCGCCAGTTCCAGTTCGGCATGGTGACGCAGGCGCAGTTCGCGGCAGAGCAACCAGGTCAGCCACAGCAGGCACGCACACAGGGCAATCGTGGCCACGCTGACCACCACCGCCGTGCGTTGCCACGAAGCAAACACTTCAGCGCCCGACAGCGCCACGATGACAATCAGCGGCAGATTGCCAACCTGGGAAAAGGTGTAGAGCCGCTGATCCTGGTAGCGAGCCGAGACACTGCTGAAGCTGCCGTTGCCTTCCTTGACGATGCGCTGGAAATTGGGGCGGTTGCTGAAGTCCGAACCGGTCAGGTCTTCACCCTGGCGAGGGACCTGGGCCAGCAGGATTCCATCCTTGTTGATCAGGCTGACCGAGCTGTCGGGACCGATGTTCAGGCTGTTGAACAGCTGTTCGAAGTAACTCAGGCGCATGGCCGCTTCGGCGACCCCAAGGAACTCGCCTTGGACGCCACTGATCCGGCGACTGAAGCTGATGCGCCATTCGTTGTTTGCCAGCCGGGAGCGAAAAGGACGGCTGATGAACATGCTCGGGTCGCTATTGTTCACGTGGGGCAGGAAGTATTCGCGGTCGGCAAAGTTGCCTGTCCTGGGTTCTCGCGAAGCCGAGTCGGCGAGCGCGTTGCCGTGCTGGTCCAGCAACAGGATGTCACCCTTGTACGGTGCCGCGGTGGCGCGATCGAACAAGGCCAGATGACGGATCTGCGGAGAAACGTGCATGAGGTCTTCACGTCGTGAGGCCGCGATCAAGCCCAACAAGGACACGTCGTAGAGCTCGACGTTACGCAGGACGTCGGCTTCGATCAATTGCACGATGTTGGCGGCGGAGCGGCTGGCTGACAGTTCGGCATTGGCGCGTTCACGCACCAGCAGAAACGCCACGATGCTGAGGATGGCAATCACCAGTAATACGCTGCCGAGAATCACCAGTCGTTCGGATCGCGTGAAATGGGTGGTTGGGTGAGATGTCGCGCTGCGCTCGCTCATGGTTCTGGCTTCTGCTGTCTAGGCGTCGGGAACATTCTTTTACAAGAATCGGGCAGCGTCCCGGACACCCGCTATATCCACAGCATCCATTCTCACTCCAGATAAAAAAAAGCCAGCAAAATGTGCCGGCCTTTTGTTTATTCAAGCTTAGAAGACATTGAGCGGGTAGTCGAAAATCACCCGGTACTCGTCGGTGTCCTGATCCAGTGCATCATAGCCGTCGCCGCCTCGGTTGGTTGCCCATTGCAGGCGCAGGGCCAGGTTTTTGGCCTGGCCGGCCTGGACCACGTACTTGAGTTCGATGTCGCGCTCCCAGTGCCTGGCGTTTTTGCCGTCGGCGCTGTACCACGCGCTATACCCGGGGCTGTCTGGATCGACCTTGGTCAGGTCCAGTTTGCCTCGGGAGTAGGACAGCGACGAGGTCAGTCCCGGCAGGCCGAGCCCGACAAAGTCATAGGCGTACTTGAGTTTCCACGAGCGTTCGTTCGGGCCGTTGAAGTCCGAATATTGCTGGGAGTTGTCGAGGAAGACGCTGTCGCCCTGGCTGATGTAGTCGAACGGGGTGTTGCCGTTGACCCGCTGGTAAGCGGTGGTGACGCTGTGATTGCCGATGCCGACAGTGAAATGCAGGCTGTAGGTGTTGTTGTCGATGTGGCCGAGCAGCGCATCACCCGTGTCTTGCGTGTGATAGAAGTGCAGGCCCGGGTTGAGGCTGACCACCTCGTTGAGCGCATAGGTGTAATCCAGGTCGTAGTAGTACTGGTTCCAGATGTCCTTGAGCTCGGCGGCATACAGGCTGCTGGTCAAGCCTGGCAGACCGCTCCAGGCCACGCCGGCCCAGTTGAGATGCTGGCTCTCGTCACCCTCGGCCAGGGTGCCGTAGGACGTACCGATGCGGGTATGGCCGCTCTGGTTATAGGGTTTGGTGAAGCTCGCTTGACCCCCTTCGATCAGCCAGCCGTCGAAACTGTGGTTGGTCAGGCTGACACCGCGAAAGGTCTGGGGCAGCATGCGGGTTTCACCGCCAGCAATTACCGGGTTGGCGAGAAACAGGTCGCCAGCCTTCAATTCGGTATCGAAGGCGCGCATTTTCAGGGTGCCGCCAGCCGTGGAGAACGAGCCCGGTGCTTTGCCGTTGCCATCGCTGACCGGCAGGATGCTCGAATTGTCCGTGCCGCCGCCACCGTCGAGCTTGAGCCCGAGCATGGCATGGGCATCGAAGCCGAACCCGACGCTGCCTTCGGTGAAACCCGACTCGAAGATGCCCAGGAAACCTTGACCCCATTCAATATTGTCGTCTGCGTGTTGCTGGCGATTGCGGTTCATGTAGTAGTTGCGTGCGTTGAGCGTGAGGCTGGCGTCTTCGGTGAAACCTTGGGCAGGTGAGTCGTCGGCGGCGTGAGCATTGGCGGCCATCGTTGCAACTAATGCAACGAACAGCGCAGGTGAACTGAGTGGGAAACGCACGGGGGGTAAAGCTCCTGGGTCAGCTGGATACATCACTTTCTTGCAGTCGCAGCGGTTTTTTGTCGGGCGCAGCGGATGGTAAAACCACAACAAAAAAAAGCCGCTGATGGCAGCGGCTTTGAAGACAGCTTTTCAATGGGAAGAGCCGATGAAAAGTGTCGAGGGAAACTGGAGCAATGCGTGTAGATCAGCTGTCTTTCTCGGCCTGCTTGGCCTGAGCGCTCGACGCTTGTGGGGCTTGGGTGGCCTCCTGGGCTTTGGCGGTCATCTCGATCTGAGGCTCTTCGTACGCGGCGGCCCGGGCGGCATTTTGCGCGACGAAAGCCTGCGACTCTTCGGCCATGGCGAACGGAGACAGGAACAGAGAAGACAGAACGAAAGCGCTGGCAATACCCATACTGTTGGACATCTTTTAAACCTTCTTGCTTGGCAAGTGCTGTTTGGTGCGGGCAAAGATAAGGGGCTTGGGGGAAAGGAAAAAGAGCGGATTCATGAAAGGACTGTTACGTAAAGAGCAAAGATCGGGTGCCCGACACAACGCGCGTGAACGCTTTGCCCTGTAGGAGCCAGGCTTGCCGGCGAAGACGTTCTGACAGCTGAAGCTAATCTTTCAGGTGTACATATCCATTCCTGTGGTAACGGCCACTTATGGTTCCGCTCTTACAGCGGGTCACTTGGAAGCACGGAACGCCGCCCGGCCTGTAGGAGCGTGCATGCTCGCGATGAACCTCAGAGCACCGAGGGGAGTCAGGTGCCCAGCGTCATCGTTGACGACCATCGCGAGCATGCTCGCTCCTACAGAGCCCGCCGCGATGGGCCATCCTTTGCCCACAGCGCAGAACCTTCACTCGGCCTCTCGATGGGACAAGAAGATCAAGAGCCAAAGCAGGGCGAGGCGGCCTTAAAGCCGACCTGATTGCAGGCTTGTCAGCGATCCCATTGTGGGAGCGAGCCTGCTCGCGATGGACGTCAACGATAACGCGCCCTGTCTGGATGAACGCGTGGTCTGGACGTCCATCGCGAGCAGGCTCGCTCCCACAGGGGATCAGGTACAGCCGTAAAGCCAGGTCGGCTGTCAGGCCGCCTCGCTTTGGCTTTAGATTTTGGCGCCCCGTTAAACCACGATGGCCGAACGCAGGCATTGCGTAGTGGGTAAACCGGCAGGACGCCGGTTTAGCCGCGCTGGGCCATGGATGGCCCATCGCGGCGACCCACGGAGTAATGCCGGAGTGAGGGCATGCCGAGCCTAAGCGAGGCACCGAGTGGTGGGGCAGAGCCTTTTGCTTACTTTTCGGCGTTTGGAAAAGTGAGTCGCCGTAAGGGCGAAACCATAAGTGGCCGTTACCGCAGCAATGGATATGTACCGGCCTGTTTTCGGGGGGGGCGTGGGGCCTCAGACGGGCAAATGCATGCCGAAGGTGTTCATGCCATGGTCGCTGCGTACGAACACATCTCCGCCATGCATCAGTGCAATCGCCTTGACGATGGCCAGTCCCAACCCGTGGTTGTTACCACTGTTGCTGCGCGAGGCATCGACCCGGTAGAAGCGCTCGAACAGACGCGACAAATGCTCGCTGGGAATCGGTACGCCCGGGTTTGCGACGCCGATGCTGACCTGGTGCTCGCCTGCTTCGATGCGCACTTCGATGACTTGTCCGGGGCCGGTGTGCTGCACGGCGTTGTTCAGCAGGTTGATCAAGGCCCGGCGCAGGTGGGCGATTTCGATTCGTACCAGGGCATCGCCGCTGACCTGAACCTGTACCTGGGCATCCTCGAGAATGAAATCCAGGTATTCCAGGGTCGTGGCCACTTCCTCCGCCAGCGAGGTGGACGTCAGTTTGGTGGCCTTGCTGCCTTGGTCGGCACTGGCCAGGAACAGCATGTCATTGATGATCGAGCGCAGTCGCTCAAGCTCTTCAAGGTTCGATTGCAGCACCTCGAAATAATGCTCTGCCGAACGCCCGCGTGTCAGGGCGACCTGGGTCTGGCCGATCAGGTTGGTCAGCGGCGAGCGCAGTTCATGGGCGACATCGGCGTTGAACGATTCCAGGCGTGAGTAGGCCTGTTCGACCCGCTCCAGTGTCGAGTTGAACGAGTCGACGAACTGATTTAGCTCGGGGGGCAGCGATGACAGCCGCAAGCGGCCTGAACGCAACGGAGGGGCCAGGCGCTGGGCTTCCTGAGACAGCTTGATCAACGGCTTGAGCCCGATCCGCGCCACCCAGTAGCCCAGCGCCGAGGCCATCAGCACGCCGATAACCGCGAGGCTGATCAGGGCGATCAGCAACTGGTGCTGGGTATGGAAAAACGTTTCGGTATCGATACCGATCATGAAGCGCAGGGGCGGGCGCTGATCCTTGGCCGGGAATTGGCTGACCAGCACTTTCAGCGGATAGGGGTGATCCGCCAGTTGCATGTCGCGCATGCCCAACGGTCCTTCGGCGAAGGCACGGATACTTGGTGTCGGGTTGCCGTATTCGTAGCGCGGATCGCCGCTGACGATCCAGAAACTGATGCGCTTGTCTTCTTCGCCAAGCAGCTTGAGCTTGTTATTGATCTTCACCCAGTGCTCGGGCGTGCCGTAGCGGCCGACGGTGGATTCGAGCACGCTGTAACGTGCATCGAGTTCCGCTTCGGGCAGCAGGCCCAGGCCTTTGTCGACCTGCTGGTACAGCGCCCAGCCGATCAACAGGAACACCAACAGCGCCACCAGCGTGAACATGCCGCTCAGGCGCAGGGCGATAGAGTTACTGGACACCACGGCTCTCCAGCACATAACCCATGCCGCGGATGGTGTGCAGCAACTTTTCTTCGAACGGCCCGTCGAGCTTGGCCCGCAGGCGTTTGATCGCGACTTCGACCACGTTGGCGTCGCTGTCGAAATTGATGTCCCAGACCATCTCGGCAATCGCCGTTTTCGAGAGGATTTCACCCTGGCGCCGGGCCAGCACGCTGAGCAGCGAGAACTCCTTGGCTGTCAGGTCCAGGCGTAAGCCTGCGCGGGTGGCCTTGCGGCTGATCAAATCTATCCACAGGTCGGCGATGCTCACTTGCACCGGTTCGTGGCCACCGCTGCGCCGGGTCAGCGCCTGCAGGCGTGCCACCAGTTCGAGGAAGGAAAACGGTTTGCCCAGGTAATCATCGGCACCGTCGCGCAGGCCCTTGATGCGGTCTTCGACCCGTTCGCGGGCAGTGAGCATGATCACCGGGGTTTGCTTGCGCGCACGCAAGGCGCGCAATACGCCGAAGCCGTCCAGGCCCGGCAGCATGACGTCGAGGACGATCACTGCGTAGTCGCTTTCCAGCGCCAGGTGCAGGCCTTCCACGCCATCGCGGGCCAGGTCCACGGTGTAACCCTGTTCCGTCAGGCCGCGGTGCAGATAGTCCGCGGTTTTTTCTTCGTCTTCGATAATCAGAACGCGCATGACCCCGCCTCAGTCTGTGTTCGCCAGCGCCGGTACGGGCGCGGCTGCTGGTGGGAGAGAGTGTCGATGGAATAGCCGCTCCAACCACAAGTATATGACCGGCGTGGTGAACAGCGTCAGTGCCTGGCTCACCAGCAAACCGCCGACTACGGCAATCCCCAGGGGTTGGCGCAGCTCGGCACCGGTGCCGTACCCGAGCATCAGCGGCAGGGCGCCGAGCAGGGCGGCGAGGGTGGTCATGATGATCGGCCGGAACCGCGTGAGACACGCCTGGTAGATCGCTTCTTCCGGCGCCATGCCACCCTTGCGCTGTGCGTCGAGGGCGAAGTCGATCATCAGGATGCCGTTTTTCTTGACGATGCCGATCAGCAGCACCAGCCCGATCAGCGCCATGATCGAAAAGTCCTGGCCGCAGATCCACAGCATGATCACCGCGCCCAGCCCGGCCGAGGGCAGTGTCGAGATGATCGTCAGCGGGTGGACGAAGCTCTCGTAGAGCACGCCGAGAATGATGTACACCGCCACCAGCGCCGCCAGGATCAACCATGGCTGGCTGGCCAGCGAACTCTGGAACGCCTGGGCCGCGCCCTGGAAATTACCGCTGATGGCCGTTGGCATGCCGATGTCGACCTTGGCCTGGTTGAGCATGATCACCGCATCGCCCAGCGCCACACCGGGTGCCAGGTTGAACGACAGGTTGGCGGCCGGGAACATGCCGTCATGGGCGATGGACAGCGGCCCCACCGTTGGCGCATCGAATTTCGCCAGGGCCGACAGCGGCACCATTTCTCCGCTCAGGGGCGAGCGCAGGTAGAAGTAGTTGAGGCTTTCGGCCTTGCCGCGTTGCCGGGTGTCCAGTTCCAGGATCACGTTGTACTGGTTGATCTGGGTCTGGAATTCGTTGATCTGGCGCTGGCCGAAGGCGTCGTACAGCGCTTCGTCGACATCGCTGGCAGTCAGGCCAAAGCGTGCCGCGGCACTGCGGTCGATGCTGATATGGGTGATGCTGCCGCCCAGTTGCAGGTCGTTGGAAATGTCGCGGAAGGCCGGGTTGCCGCGCAGTTTTTCCGTCAGGCGCTGGGTCCAGGTGCTCAGGACTGCACCGTCGTTGCTCTTGAGCACGTATTGGTACTGGGCCCGGCTCGGCCCGGAGCTGAGGTTGATGTCCTGCCCGGCGCGCAGGTACAGGACGATGCCCGGTACTTTCATCAATTGCGGGCGAATACGGTCGATGAACTCGCTGGCTGAAACATCGCGGTCGCCGCGTTTTTTCAGGGCGATCCAGAAGCGGCCGTTGGCGATGGTCTGGTTGCTGCCCGATACCCCGACCGAGTGCGAGAAGGTCTCGACGGCGGGATCGGCGGCGACGATTTCAGCCATTGCCAGGTGTTTTTTCACCATGTCGCCGTAGGAAATATCGGCAGCAGCTTCAGTTGTACCGAGGACGAACCCGGTGTCCTGAATCGGGAAGAAACCCTTGGGAATAAAAATGTAACCGGCAACGGCCAGGGCCAGCGACAGACCGAATACGCCGATCATCAACTTCTGGTGCGCGAGCGCGCGGCGCAGGCCTTTTTCGTACAGCGCCAGCAGGCGTTCGCCGAAGCCCGGCTTATCGTGGGCGTGATGCACTGGCGCGCGCATGAACAGCGCTGCCAGGGTTGGCGCCAACGTCAGCGACACCACCACCGAAATCATGATGGTGGAAGTAGCGGTCAGGGCGAACTCCTTGAACAGGCGTCCGACCACGCCCCCCATGAACAGCAACGGAATGAACGCCGCGACCAGCGAGAAACTGATCGATACCACCGTGAAGCCGATTTCTCCGGCGCCCTTGATCGCGGCCTCGCGCATGCCGTCGCCCGCCTCCAGGTGGCGGTGAATGTTCTCCACCACCACAATCGCATCGTCGACCACAAACCCCACGGCCACCACGATCGCCACCAGCGTCAGGTTGTTCAGGCTGAAGCCCATCACATACATCAATGCAAAACTGGCGATCAGTGAAACCCCCAGTACTGCCGACACGATCAGGGTTGCCGACAGCTGGCGCAGGAACAACGCCATCACCGCCACCACCAGCATGATCGCGATCAGCAGGGTGATTTCCACTTCATGCAGCGATGCGCGGATAGTCTGCGTGCGGTCGATCAGCGTCTTGACCTGCACCGAAGCCGGCAGCATCGCTTTCAGGCCCGGTAGCGCCGCCTGAATCCGGTCAACGGTCTCGACGATGTTGGCTCCCGGCTGGCGGAAAATCACCAGGTTGACGCCCGGTTGTGTGCCCGCCCAAGCCTGGACGTAGGCATCTTCCGAGCCGTTGACGACTTTGGCGACATCCCTTAGATGAACCGGTGCGCCGTCCTTGTAGGAAACGATCAGTTGGTTGTATTCCTCGGGATGGAACAACTGGTCGTTGGTGGACAGGGTCGAGATGCTCGATTCCCCATACAGCGCACCTTTGGCCAGGTTGAGGCTGGTCTGCTGGATCGCCAGGCGAATATCGGCCAGGGTCAGGCCGATGGCGGCGAGTTTGTCCGCCGAGACCTGGACACGAATCGCCGGACGTTGCTGGCCGGTAATCGCGACCTGGCCTACACCGTCGATCTGACTGATCTGGCGGGACAACAGGGTTTCCACCAGATCGCTGAGTTCGGGACCTGGCATCAAGGACGAGTTGACGCTGAGGATCAGCACCGGGCTGTCGGCCGGATTGACCTTGCGCCAGGTGGGCAGGTTCGGCATGTCCTTGGGCAGTTTGCCTGCGGCGGTGTTGATGGCGGCCTGGACTTCCTGGGCGGCGGTATCGATGCTTTTGTCGAGGGTGAATTGCAGGGTCAGGTTGGTTGAGCCAAGGGCGCTGCTCGAGGTCATTTGCGTCACGCCGGGAATGGCGCTGAATTGCACTTCAAGGGGTGTGGCCACCGATGACGCCATGGTTTCCGGGCTGGCACCCGGCAGTTGGGCGGCCACCTGTATCGTCGGAAATTCTGCCTCCGGGAGCGGCGCGATGGGCAGGCGCGGGAAGGCGATCGCCCCCAGCAGCACCAAGGCGAACGTCAGCAGAATCGTTGCCACAGGGTGGTCGATGCACCAGGCGGATATCGAACCGTGGCCTTTCATGGCGTCGACTCCGATTGTACGACCTGCGGCGGTTCGGTGAGCACCTGCACGGTGGCGCCGGGCTTGAGCCGCGACTGACCGTCGCTGACCAGCACGTCACCGGGATTCACACCCTTTATGATGCTCTGGCCGCTGCCTTGGTGAACCATCTGCACCGGCACGGTTTCAACCTTGTTGCCGTTTACCCGATAGACGAAGTGCTGATCGAGGCCACGCTGTACGACGGTGGGCGGTACGACCAGCGCATCTTTATCCAGCGCTGTCTGAATCTTTACCGTCACCAGCAGGCCGGGCCAGAGTTTTTGCCCGGGATTATTGAATTCGGCCTTGGCGCGGATGGTACCGGTGTTGGCGTTGATCTGGTTGTCGATCAGGGTCAGGTGACCTTCGCCCAGCAGGTTGCCGGTTTCGCCATCGGTGTCGGCACCGATGTAGGCCTTGACCTTGGCGTGTTGTGGATCGCTGATCAGGCCTTGCAGGGTCGGCAGCATTTGCTGCGGCAGGGAGAACTCCACGGCGATCGGGTCGATCTGGGTCACCGTGAACAGTCCTTGGGCGTCAGTCATGCGCAGGAAGTTACCTTCATCCACCGTACGAATTCCGACGCGGCCACTGACCGGGGAGCGAATCTGCGTGTACGACAACTGCACCTGGGCCGCGTCAATCGAGGCCTGATTGCCCTGGGCAGTGGCCTTGAGCTGGTTGACCAATGCTTGTTGCTGGTCGTAGGTCTGTTTGGAAACACCGTCGTCGACGCTCAACAGTTTGTAGCGTTTGAGGTTGACCTGGGCCACTTGCAGTTGCGCCTGGCTTTCGCCCAGTTGCGCCCTGGCCTGATCCAGGCTGGCGCGGATCGACCGGTCGTCGATAGTGGCCAGCAGGTCGCCTTTGTTTACCAGTTGGCCTTCCTTGACCAGTATTTTGGTGAGGATGCCGTCGATTTGCGGTCGGACCACCACGCTATGCAGCGATAACACCGAGCCGATGCCGCTGACGTAGCGGGGCACGTCTTGTTCGACCACGTTGACCACGCGCACCGGGATGGCGGTCGGTGCAGCCACTTTGGCCGCGGAGGGTTTGACCAGGTACCACGCACCCAGCGCGACCAGCACGATCAGAACGGCTGCAAGAACAACGGTTTTTTTCTGAGTTCGCATGCGAGAGTGGCGCCGGGTCGGAAAATGGAAGTGTGCGCAGCTTTGTCTACCTACGTTATATCCCTGTGACCCGGTCAGGAAGGTGACTGTTAACTGACAGCCGTGTCAGTTTGGTCGTATGGAGTCCCACTCGGTCACGTAGGCTGTTTTGCTTTTCTTGTTGTAGAGGCACAGTTCGGTACCTTGCTGGCCTTTCATGTGCTTTTGCGGGTACTTGCCTTGCAGCAGCAGGGCGGTATAGCCGACCCGATCATCGAACTGCGCGGCATTGCCGACCGGTTTGGCATTCGCAAGACCGCTGGCCTTGGTGCAACTGGCGAGTACGGCTTTGTCGAAGGCGGCCCAGGCCTCGGGGCTGGAGGCGTGTACCTGGGTAGCGAGGGTCGTGAGGCAAACGAAGGTCAGGGTGACAGCTTTCATGGTTCAGGGGTCCTTGGGCGGGTGTTGGCCAAGGCCTGAGTATGCCTGAAGGTCTGGATCAGGTCGGAACCGGTTCCCGGCGGACCACATACATATCGGCGCTTTCATACAACCGCTGTGCGCGAAAATTGCCTTCCAGCACTTTCAAATCGACATACCCTTCGCGCCGCAGTTGAAACACCTTGAAGGCATTGAGCAGCAACGCTCGCCCCAAGCCACGGCCTTGAGCTCGCGGATGCACCACCAGATTCTTGACGTAGGCGCTGGTCCAGCACTGACATACACCCACGATACCCTGGGCATCCAGAGCGATGAAACACAGTGTCGGATCATATTCAGGATCGGTTTCAAATCGTTGTTGCCATACGTCCAGAGCCGGGACGCGGCCACCGCCTTGCGAGTGACCCAGTTGCAGCAAGCGATGAACCTCTCCTGCCTGTTCGGGACGATACCCGGTCAGGATGATCCCCTGGGGCCAGGTGATGGCGGGCACAGCTTCAGCGAGACTGCGCCGCATGAGAAAGCAGAATTGCTCGTTCAAGACTCAATGACCTTGTTCGGCCACAGCCTTGGCCGCGTCGATCAGGCACTTGGTCAGCTCCGGCGAGGAGAACTTGGTCAGCACCGCATTCGCACCCGCAAGCCGTGCCTTTTCGCTGTTCATCGCACTGTCCAGGGACGTATGCAGCAGCACGTAGAGGTGGGCGAAATCAGGGGTTTCACGCAGGGTACGGGTGAAGGCGTAGCCGTCCATCTCGGACATCTCGATATCGGAGACGATCAGGTTGATCTGTTGGGCGGTGCCTTGCAGATCTAGCAGGCAGTCGATGGCTTCCTTGGCGCTGCGGGCCGTGTGGCATTGCAGGCCCAGGTTGCGCAAGGTGTGCACCGATTGCTGCAGCGCGACTTGACTGTCATCGACCACCAGGATACGAGCGCTACCCAGTATTTCGGCATCTTCCATGCTGAGCTCGGTCGGCGCCATGTCGATGGGTACTGGGGCGATGCCATGGATGACCTTCTCGATGTCCAGCACCTGCACCAGGGTGCCGTCGACGGAGGTGACGCCGGTGATGTACGAGCGCGAACCGCCAGAGCCGAAGGGTGGCGGACGGATGTCGGTGGTCAGGCAGTGCACGATCTTGCTCACCGCCTGGACATGCAGGCCTTGTTTGGAGCGGCTGACGTCAGTGACGATCAGGCACCCACCGTCCGGGTCTGCCAGCGGGCGCTCACCGATGGCGCGGCTGAGGTCGATCACCGACAACGAGGCGCCGCGCAGGGTGGCGATACCTTTGACGTGGGGATGCGATTCGGGAAGTTTGGTCAGTGGCGGGCAAGGGATGATTTCACTGACTTTGAGCAGGTTGATCGCCATCAGCTTGCCACTGCGCAAGGTAAACAGCAGAAGCGAAAGTGAATCTGCGCGGGCTTTGGTGGAGGACATAAAAACCTTCTGTGGAAAAAAGGTGGTCAGGCGATCAGTGGATCGCCCACAGCTATCGATGCCAGGTTATCGACTTGTAGGGGGCAGGCTTTAGGAAAAAACCCCTGAGCCGGTCCAGACACATGCAAATTGAAACAAAAAAGCCCCGCCTCTTCAAAAGAGAGCGGGGCTCTAGTGTTACATCGAGGCGGGCGGAGTAGAACTTACTCGTCGTCGCCCATCTGCGATTGCAGGTAGTTCTCGATCCCGATCTTGTCGATAAGGCCCAGTTGGGTTTCCAGCCAGTCGATATGTTCTTCTTCGGACTCAAGGATATCTTCAAGCAGTTCACGGCTGCCGAAGTCGCCCACTGTTTCGCAATGCGCGATCGCCACTTTCAGATCGGCATGGCCGGTCTTCTCGATGCGCAGGTCACACTCGATCATTTCCTTGGTGTGCTCGCCGATCTGCAGCTTGCCCAGATCCTGGACGTTCGGCAGGCCTTCAAGGAACAGGATGCGCTTGATCAGCTTGTCCGCGTGCTTCATCTCGTCGATGGATTCGTGGTACTCGTGCTTGCCGAGCTTGTTCAGACCCCAATCTTCGTACATGCGTGCATGCAGGAAATATTGATTGATCGCGACCAGCTCATTGGCAAGGATCTTGTTGAGATGCTGGATGACTGTAACGTCGCCTTTCATGATGGGGTCCTGCCCTGTATTAGCTGTCTATAAGGCAGAGTTTGAGCCGCACAACTAAGAGTGTCAAACCTAAGTTATTGAATAATATATGAAAATTAATCGGAATAAGAATGTTTGTGTTCCGCGTCTAGAGCCTAAGCAATTGATTTTCAGGCATAAAAAAACCGGACATGAGTCCGGTTCTTTGGAATACGGTATTTATGCAGCAGTAAATTCAACTGGAAAAGGGATCGCAGCCTGGGCCGTTTGCAATTTGGTCAGGGTCTCGCGGACCACTTCCTTGGCGAGGCAGGCACATTTGCCGCATTGACTGGCAACGCCGGTGGCCTGGCGCACTTCCTTGTAGCTGCAGCATCCTTCATAGATCGCATCGCGGATTTGGCCGTCGGTGACGCCAGTGCAGAGGCAAACATACATAAGTGAAAACCGTCGCTGTTTATGTCTCGAATGCGATGGATCTTAATGTTAACGAGAATGATTGTCAAAGTGCTTTGGGGAGGCTTTTTGACAGGTCTGACGAACGGTTGGCCAACCCTGCGCTGTAAACTGAAATACCCTTCGTCCTTTTTTACGCCCAGGGGAGAAACCGTTACGGACAGGCCAAAAACGCAGTGTATGATGGCCGGTCTTTTCGAAACGGGTTCGTGTCACAGGGCTGTCGCCTGAGGGTGGCAGGCTGATGCAAACCTTGTTCTTAACGCTTCTACACCAGGAGATATCCAATGAGCGTACTCGTAGGCAAACAAGCCCCAGACTTCACCGTACCGGCCGTACTCGGCAATGGCGAAATCGTAGACAGCTTCACCCTGTCGTCGGCCATCAAAGGCAAATACGGCCTGGTGTTCTTCTACCCGCTGGACTTCACCTTCGTTTGCCCGTCGGAGCTGATCGCTCTGGACAACCGCATGTCCGAGTTCAAGGCGCGCAACGTTGAAGTGGTCGCTGTGTCGATCGACTCGCACTTCACCCACAACGCATGGCGTAACACCCCGGTAAACGATGGCGGTATCGGCGCGGTTCGTTACACCATGGCTGCCGACATCAAGCAGGAAATCATGAAGGCCTACGACGTTCAGTCCGCTGACGGCGTGGCGTTCCGTGGCGCATTCCTGATCGACGACAAAGGCGTTGTCCGCTCGCAGATCATCAACGACCTGCCGTTGGGCCGTAACATGGAAGAGCTGCTGCGTCTGGTCGACGCTCTGCAATTCCACGAAGAGCACGGTGAAGTTTGCCCTGCCAACTGGAAAAAAGGCGACAAAGGCATGAACGCTTCGCCAGAAGGCGTTGCGGCTTACCTGACCGAGCACGCTGCTGCGCTGTAAGGCACGCTCCAGGTACAAAAAAACCGGCCCTTGAGGCCGGTTTTTTTATGGGCGGGATTAATCCGCGAACATATCAATCGCCGAAATCTTCCCAACCACCCATTTGTTTCCAGCGATTGACGATGCCGCAGAACAACTCGGCAGTCTTCTCGGTGTCGTAACGCGCCGAGTGCGCCTCGCGACCGTCGAAGTCGATGTCCGCAGCCTGACAGGCCTTGGCCAGCACGGTCTGACCATAAGCCAGGCCCGCGAGCGTTGCGGTATCGAAACTGGAGAATGGATGGAACGGGTTGCGCTTCATGTCCAGGCGCGCGACCGCGGCATTGAGGAAGCCCAGGTCGAAGCTGCTGTTGTGCCCAACCAGAATCGCCCGTTTGCAACCGTTGGCCTTGAGCGCCTTGCGCACGCCGCGGAAGATATCGTTCAGCGCCGCTTCTTCGCTCACTGCCATGCGCAGCGGGTGATCGAGCTTGATCCCGGTAAACTCCAGGGCTGCCGCTTCGACGTTCGCACCTTCAAAAGGCTCGACCCGGAAGAAGTAGGTGTGATCGGGGTATACAAAACCCTTTTCATCCATGGCGATGGTAGTTGCAGCGATTTCCAGCAGGGCGTCGGTGGCCGAGTTGAAACCACCGGTTTCTACGTCGACGACAACTGGCAGGTAGCCACGAAACCTGGCGGCCATTGGATGACGGGAACCGCCGCCACCGCCTTGACCTTCCTGTTCGTCGTCGAAATGGTCTTCACTCACGCGTGTTCCTCCAGCAGGCGCCAGCGCAGTTTTTCACCGGCGCGCAGCGGGATAACGGTCAGCTCGCCAAACGGCAGGCTGGTCGGGGCGGTCCATTCTTCGCGGACCAGGGTAATGCGATCGGTGTTGGCCGGCAGGCCATAGAAACGCGGGCCGTTTAGGCTGGCGAAGGCTTCGAGCTTGTCCAGCGCGTTGCGCTGCTCGAAGGCTTCGGCGTACATCTCGATCGCAGCATAAGCGGTGTAGCAACCGGCGCAGCCGCAGGCGGCTTCCTTGGCGTGCTGGGCGTGGGGTGCCGAGTCGGTGCCGAGGAAGAACTTTTCGCTGCCGCTGGTGGCGGCGTCGAGCAGGGCTTCCTGGTGCGTATTGCGCTTGAGGATCGGCAAACAGTAGAAGTGCGGCCGAATCCCGCCCACCAGCATGTGGTTGCGGTTGTACAGCAGGTGATGCGCGGTGATGGTCGCGCCAACGTTGGCCGAAGCCGAGTTGACGAATTGCACGGCGTCAGCGGTGGTGATGTGTTCGAACACCACCTTGAGGGTCGGGAAACGCTCGACCACACGACGCATGTGCTCATCGATGAAGATTTTTTCGCGGTCGAACACGTCGACATCGCCGCGGGTGACTTCACCGTGGATCAACAAAGGCATCCCCACTTCGGCCATGGCCTCGAGTGCAGGGAAGATCTTATCGATGCTGGTGACGCCAGAGTCCGAGTTGGTGGTCGCGCCGGCCGGATACAGCTTGGCGGCGTGAACGAAACCGCTGGCCTTGGCCTCGCGAATTTCTTCAGGCTGGGTGCGGTCGGTCAGGTACAGGACCATCAGCGGTTCGAACTGGCTGCCGGCCGGGCGGGCAGCGAGAATCCGCTGGCGATAGCCATCGGCTTCAGCCGCATTGCGCACCGGTGGTACCAGGTTGGGCATGATGATGGCGCGGCCAAAGGTGCGCGCGACATCCGCGACGGTATTGGTCAACACGGCACCATCGCGAAGATGAATATGCCAGTCGTCGGGACGCAGCAGGGTCAGGCGGTCGGACATGAGGGGATTCCAGGCGGGTCAAACTGAAGGGAATGCTACCGGAAAAGACTCTTGCAGGCACTCGCTATCAAGTTTTACGGGAAGCTTCCGATATCCAACAGGTATGCCGTAAACATCTGTGTGTCGGTCTTTTTGTCGTAGAAGCCAGTGGAGCCTCCCGTGCGCCAGCGTTATTTAGCCTTGCTCAGTGTGTTTGCCAGCCTTCCCGCAATGGCGCTGACTTTCCAGACTCGCCTGGAGAGCATTGAGTGGACGGTCGAAGGCGACAAATTCGAGTGCCGGCTGACTCAGCCGATCACCGATTTCGGCTCGGGCGAATTCGTGCGGCGCGCTGGCGAACAGGCGACGTTTCGTTTGAATGCCTACAACGCAATGATGGGCGGCGGTTCTGCCACCTTGCTGGCCGCCGCCGCGCCTTGGCAACCGGGGCGCGGTGATATCAATCTGGGCACGGTGAGGATCGGCAGCGGCAATGTCCTGTTCAACAGCTCGCAGGCCCAGGCCGGACGCTTGATCAGCGGCCTGATGGACGGACGCAGTCCCGTGGTCCGGCACTCCTCGGGCGATGGCCGGGTATCGGAGGTGCGTTTGTTGCCGGTCAGGTTCAACAAGGCATTTGCCGACTATCAGGGTTGTGTGGCCAAGTTGCTGCCGCAGAACTTCGATCAGGTCAAGCAATCCCAGGTCGGCTTCCCCGGTGGCGGTATTGATCTGGATGCGGCCGCCAAGGCCAGGCTGCAAGTCATGCTGGAGTACATGAAAGCCGATCCGACGGTCAATCACATCGAACTGGATGGCCACTCCGATAACAGCGGCAATCGCCTGACCAACCGTGACCTGTCGCGGCGACGGGCGCTGGCGGTGATGGAATTCTTCAAGGCCAACGGCATCCAGGAATCGCAAATCACCCTGCGTTTCCATGGCGAGCGGTATCCCCTGGCACCCAATACCAGCAACGTCAATCGCGCGAAAAACCGTCGGGTAGCGATACGCCTTGAGCGCGGAGCCCCCGCGGAGCAGGTGGCCCCTCAAGCGACGAAGCCCGGCACTTCGGCAACTTCCTGACCCTTTGGTCATCGTCGCGCTCTCGACATAATCTGTCGCTTCGTCGTCATAAGCTGTCGCGCCACTGTAAATTATCTTGCATGGGCGGTAGACTTGACGGCTTTCCGTAGAACCCCGTGGAGTGATGGCATGGCGGACGTAAACAAGGTCGTTCTGGCGTATTCCGGCGGCCTGGACACTTCGGTGATCCTCAAGTGGCTGCAGGATACTTATAACTGTGAAGTGGTGACCTTCACCGCTGACCTGGGTCAGGGCGAAGAGGTCGAACCTGCACGTGCCAAGGCTCAAGCCATGGGCGTGAAAGAGATCTACATCGACGACTTGCGCGAAGAGTTCGTGCGCGATTTCGTTTTCCCGATGTTCCGCGCCAACACCGTTTACGAAGGCGAGTACCTGCTGGGTACTTCCATCGCTCGTCCGTTGATCGCCAAACGCCTGATCGAAATCGCCAACGAAACCGGCGCTGACGCCATTTCTCACGGCGCCACCGGCAAGGGTAACGACCAGGTTCGTTTCGAACTGGGCGCCTACGCCTTGAAACCAGGTGTGAAAGTGATCGCTCCGTGGCGCGAATGGGACCTGCTGTCCCGTGAGAAGCTGATGGATTACGCCGAAAAGCACGCGATCCCGATCGAGCGTCACGGCAAGAAAAAATCCCCGTACTCGATGGATGCCAACCTGCTGCACATCTCCTATGAAGGCGGCGTGCTGGAAGACACCTGGACCGAGCACGAAGAAGACATGTGGAAATGGACCGTCTCCCCGGAGAAGGCTCCAGATAAAGCGCAATACCTGGAACTGACCTACCGCAACGGCGACATCGTTGCGCTGGACGGCGTCGAAATGACCCCGGCCACAGTGCTGGCGACCCTGAACCGCATCGGTGGCGAACACGGTATCGGCCGCCTGGATATCGTCGAGAACCGTTACGTGGGCATGAAGTCCCGTGGCTGCTACGAAACCCCTGGCGGCACCATCATGCTGCGCGCCCACCGTGCGATCGAATCGATCACCCTGGACCGCGAAGTGGCTCACCTCAAAGACGAGCTGATGCCCAAGTATGCCAGCCTGATCTACACCGGTTACTGGTGGAGCCCTGAGCGTCTGATGCTGCAACAGATGATCGATGCCTCCCAGGCCCACGTGAACGGCGTTGTTCGCCTGAAGCTGTACAAGGGCAACGTGATCGTCACCGGTCGTAAGTCCGACGAGTCGCTGTTCGACGCCAACATTGCCACTTTCGAAGAAGATGGCGGCGCGTACAACCAGGCCGACGCAGCGGGCTTCATCAAGCTCAACGCCTTGCGCATGCGCATCGCGGCGAACAAAGGTCGCAAGCTTTTCTGAGACCTTTGATGTAATGGAATGTGTGGCCCGGTCATCGACGGGGCCACACATTTGAAAAGGGGGATCCTGCCTGATTCAGCATTCTTCCTGGTTTTTGCTACTGTCTCTCTCATCCTTCCCTTCTGATTGATCGTCAAACGCTACGGGCTGCCGTGCGTCGATTGGCAAGTGTTGATCAATGACCGTCAAACCCTGTGAATTCAAATTGTAGGCAGCACAGAACGTTGTGCGGCAGTGTTTCTTCACGTGTTTTGAAGGGGTGGCTGCGCTTTCCTTCAGTATCGAATCTGACTCGGTACAAGTGAGGAATACCACTGCACGTGCAGCTTTTCCCGGTTCGTTGTGAATGCTCTCCATCACGTGGCTGAACTCGGCGTTTCCTGTCATCGCGCGTGCATCAACGACATACAGGTTTCTCAGCCGTTCAGGCAGACGTACGCGATGTAGCGCCGAAAGAGCGACGCCAGGGACCGATTCTGAAGGTGGGTCTTGTGCTTTGGAGGGACGGCGAGTGGATCGGCCGCCACTGTCTGACGTCCTGCCAGCAGACTTTCTATTCTTCTTGTTCTCGGGTTGCTCTGCACCGTCCATGACTTTTATGAAATGTTTTCCCTTTTCAAAGTCGGAGGGGGCGTAAAGCGATCGATAGTTGAAGTTGAGCGTGGCGAAGAATAGTAACAGCAGATAAAAGGGAAAGCTGATCAGAAACCAGATGTAGACGTCTCTATCATCGTCATCGAGGAAGGGTAATGAAACGGCTGCCGATGTTTCAGACAGTGTGGCGAATATTGCAATCACTGTCATGGGGTTGCTTATTCTTTTTTTGAGCTTATCCATTTTCATTCTCGTTGTGAGTGTTGGTTGGGTAATGCTTGTTTGTTTTGAATTTAATGCATCTAACTGATCTTGGGCATCCTCGGGTTTCTATTTATCAATTGATTTAATGTCTGGCGGGCGCTTTTCCTGATTGTGATTTTCTTATGATGGTTGACGTGTTGTTTTTTGCTGTAAGAACGAGTGGATAAGTTGTGTGTGATATTTCTGGAGTGAGGGTTGATATTGGGTAACCCCGGTTGCCTCTAGTTTTTGGGTGGGATAGATACATGTCTGGCTGCTGTCTAAAAATCAATTTCCCCTGATTTTTTTGTTGCAGGTCGATACAAAAAAATAATTACAATTGGAAAGTCAAGTCCTCAACAAAAGTTTTCTGCCCGGGGATTTCTTGGATTTTTTGTAAGAAAAATCTTTGATGTTTGTAGGGAATGTCTCTTGGTGCGAGTGGCCGGGGGGGGCGACATGCCAGGGACGAAACGACTAGGCTATTGTGCGGGCTCTAAAAATTCGAATAGTGAAATTGGACTTGCCCATGAATAAAGTGCTGATTGTGGATGATCACCCCGTCATTCGTCTTGCGGTACGAATGCTGATGGAGCGTCATGGCTACGAAGTCATTGCAGAAACAGATAATGGTGTGGATGCATTACAACTAGCCCGAGAATACATGCCGGACATTGTCATTCTGGATATTGGAATACCGAAACTTGATGGGCTGGAAGTTATTGCGCGACTGACATCGGCTGCGATGCCGATGAAAGTGCTGATATTGACTTCTCAGTCCCCTGGGCATTTTTCCATGCGCTGCATGCAGTCGGGAGCCGCCGGATATGTGTGCAAACAACAGGACCTCACGGAGTTGCTCAGTGCAATAAAGGCTGTCTTGTCAGGCTACAGTTACTTTCCCAATCAGGCCTTGCATACTGTGCGAGCCAGTCTTGGCAACGCCAGTGAAGCCGATATGGTGGATCGTCTGTCAGGGCGGGAAATGATGGTGTTGCAGCAGTTGGCCCGGGGCAAGACCAATAAAGAGATTGCCGATGGGATGTTTCTCAGCAACAAGACCGTCAGTACCTACAAGACCCGACTGCTGTTGAAACTCAATGCGCGGTCCCTGGTCGATCTGATCGAACTGGCCCAGCGTAACGGCCTGGCATGATGGACCTGGGTTTGACGAAGTGCGACAGGCGAGTATTTACCGACTTGGCACTTAGTAAAAAGCCTCCGTTTCAGGAGGCTTTTAGGTTTTACAAGTCAAAATCGTAATCGGCCAATTGCTTTTGCAGTCGGCGCTCCTCCAGCAGGTTGTCGATGGTCCGGCGTTTGCTCAGGTTGGTTTTCGCCACTTCAGCCACCGGCTCGGCATCATCAGCCTCTACGGGGGTGAAGTCGTCATCTACGTCCAATTGCTCTTTGGCAGTGCTCATTTAGTACTCCAGGCGAAGAAGGCCTTTGGGGCTCCTTATATCGACAATCTCGCGACGGGTAAAAAAGATTTTTTCAATCGATAAATCGAAAAACCCAATAGCGGCTCAATCGTCCGAGGTCTTGTGCTTGTATTCGCACAAGTCTTCGATCCGGCAACTGCCGCAGCGAGGCTTGCGGGCCAGGCAAACATAACGTCCGTGAAGGATCAGCCAGTGATGGGAGTCGAGCAGGTACTGCCTGGGCACGAACTTCATCAATTTATTCTCGACTTCGACCACATTTTTGCCGGGCGCGATGCCGGTGCGGTTGCTGACCCGAAAAATGTGGGTGTCCACGGCCATCGTCAATTGGCGAAATGCAGTATTGAGCACCACGTTGGCGGTCTTGCGGCCTACGCCGGGCAAGGCCTCCAGTTCCTCACGGGTCTGCGGCACTTCACCGGCATGACGCTCAACCAGCAGTCGGCAGGTCTCGATCACGTTTTTTGCCTTGCTGTTGTACAGGCCGATGGTCTTGATGTATTCCGACAATCCCTCGACGCCCAAGGCATGAATCGCCGCCGGGGTGTTGGCAACCGGAAACAGTTTTGCCGTTGCCTTGTTGACGCCGACATCGGTCGATTGCGCCGAAAGAATCACCGCAATCAGCAATTCAAAGGGTGAGGAATAGGTCAGTTCGGTCTTCGGCTCCGGATTGTCTTCATGCAGCCTGCGGAAAATTTCCAGACGTTTTGCGGCATTCATGTGCGATGCGTTTCCTCGAAGGCGGTCAGTGTGAGGGTGGCGTGCGGTGCCAGGCTTGCCAGGCGGCGATCAGCAATCCCAGCAATATGAAACCGCCAGGGGCCAGCGTGGCCAGGCGCAAGCCACCGTCAGCTGTCAGCACCCAGCCCTGCCAGTCGGCGTGTGTCGCAGCCGCCAGCCACGGTAGATGATTGCCGAGTGTCCCGTAGCCAATGAGTTCGCGCAGCAGGGCCAAGGCCACCATCAATGCGCCGAACAGGCCACAGAGGCGCCAGCGCTCCCGCCAGGGGCTCTGGAAGAAATCACTGCGGTCCAGCATGACGCATTGCAAGGCGATCAAGCCGGCATAGATCCCGGCATGCTGATGCCATTGCAGCGACCAGACCTGCGTGCCGAGTTCTGCGCAACTGGTCAACGTTGCGGCAAGCAGCACGCTGGCCGGCAAATGGGTCGCCGGGAGCAGGCGCGAGCGCAAGGCGTTCATGCAGAGGCCGAACGCACTGGTTACCACCATGAACATCAACCACAGGCCCAAGGCATTCACCAGTGAGCCGGTGGCGCCAATCAGCGGCGCGAGCATCAAGGTGTTCTGCAACCGCAACGAATTATTCATCTGGAGGGCTCCCGAGCAGTGAGTGCCGGTGCTCATCGAAGTAGCGCAATGCGTCATGGGTGGCGTGGATCACCGCTCTTGAGGTGATGGTCGCTCCCGCAATCTGGTCGAACTGTCCCTGGTCCTTTTTCAAGGCCCAACCGTTGTCACCCGGATCGGTTCGCGACCTGCCGGAAAATGCTGCTAGCCAGGCATTGGGCCAGTCGGCGATGCGTGCGCCTAGCCCCGGGGTTTCCGTTTGCTTGAGGGTTTTGACCCCCAGCAGTCTGCCGTCGGGATCGATGGCGATCAGCAAATCGATCGCGCCCGCGTAGCCCAGGGCCTGGCTGCGCAGCAGCACGGCACAGGTTCGGCCGGCCTTGGTCGCGCGGTAACCCGCCAGCAGCGTGCTGTTGCCCAGCGCGGTGTTTTCGAGCGTGAGCGGTTGTTCCAGCGGTTGGTTGTCGTAGCTGTCGGGCGGTAGCAGGTCCAGCAGGTTGCGACTGTCGATCAGGCGCTGCTCAGCCGCAATCCGTGGCGCGCTGCCGTGCTGCGCGAGATAGGTCAGGCCAGCCCCGAAGGTGGCCAGTAATGCAAGGATGGCGGCGCTCCACACTCGGCTCATGGTGCGCTCCGCTCCTGCCTGGTCGCGACCAACCGCTCCAGCACCGGTACACAGAGGTTCATCAACAGCACGGCAAAGGCCACGCCGTCCGGGTAGCCTCCCCAAGTGCGAATAAGATAGGTCAGCAACCCCACGCCGGCACCAAACAGCAATCGCGCACCGGGGCTTTTGGCGCCGGACACCGGTTCAGTGACGATGAAGAATGCTCCCAGCATGCTGGCGCCGGTGAGCAGATGAAACAGCGGCGACCCATGGGAGTCTGAGCCCGAACCGTTCCAGCACACCAGGCTGATGACGAACAGGCTGGCGAGCATGCCGACCGGCGCATGCCAGCTGAACACGCGGCGTTGCAGCAAAAACGCGCCACCGGCGAGAAAGGCCAGGTTGACCCATTCCACGCCGCGGCCGCCGAACTGACCAAAGGCCAGGTTCGCCGAGAACAGTTCGTCCATGGTCAGGCTTTTGTTGATCCGCAGGCTGTCCAGTGCCGTGGCCCGGACCCAGGCGTCCGGGCTATGGCCGAAGCCGAACACTTGCTGCACACCACCCCACAGGTCCATGCCTTGGGAGGCGGGCCAATGGGTCATCTGCTGTGGAAAGGTCACCATCACCAGGGCGAAACCGAGCATCGCCGGGTTGAACGGGTTGCTGCCGACCCCGCCATACAGGTGCTTGCCGAACAACATGGCAAGCGCGGCGGCACTGACCGTCAGCCACCAGGGACAATAGGGCGGCAAGGCCAGGGCCAGGAGCGTGGCACTGACCAGGGCGCTGCCGTCGCTCAAGGTCGGCATGAGCGCGCGCTTGCGCAATCGCAGCACCGCTGCTTCAGCGGCCAACGCACTGGCGCTTGCCAGCATCAGGTTGATCACTACCCCCCAGCCGTAGAACCAGAACAACGCCAACATCCCTGGCAGCGTCGCCAGCAGAACCAGTTTCATCGCCTGCTGCAGGCGTAAATCGACTGATTCAAGGGGCGGCATGGGCATCCACCTGGCGTTCGGCTTCGCCCAAGGCTCGCTCCAGGGCTTCGATCTGCTCGGCGGGTGCTGCGCTGGCCTGGGCCTTCTTCAGTTCGGCGCGACGCATGGCCAGCTGGATTTTCGCCCGTTTCAGCTCGGCGTCTTTCGCCACAGCCGCGACGGGTGCCACGGGAGCCGGCGGCGCAGCGCGTTCCAGTTGGGACAAGGCTTGCTCGGCGGCTTCGAACTGCTGTTGCAGGACAATCAACTGCGATTGCTGTTCGAAGGTCGGCGGGTGACCGAAGGCCTTGAGCGACTTGTTCAATTGCGCCCGGCTCATCGCCAGGTCGACCTTGGCTTTTTTCAGGGCCGCATCGGCATTCGCGGCCTTCTGCGCGCGGACGCGTTCAAGGGCTGCCTGTACCGGGTCGAGTCTCACTTCGCTGGGTTGGGCAACCCGTTGCGCACGGGCCTCTCGCTCGGCAGTTTTTTGTTGTTCTTCACGCTGCAAACGGGCGTTGCGTTGCTCGAAACGGTGCCGTGCATGATTGCGTTTGGCGGCGCGGGCCCGTTGCTCTTCCAGGCTGAAGGCCAGGCCACCGACAATCGGCAGCACGCTGCTCAAGGGCAGCGGATGCATTTCGATGCAGTCCACCGGGCATGGCGCCACGCAAAGGTCGCAACCGGTGCATTCGTCGATGATGACCGTGTGCATCAACTTGGCCGCGCCGACGATCGCATCCACCGGGCAGGCCTGAATGCATTTCGTGCAACCAATGCACTCCGCTTCACGAATATAGGCGATCTGCGCCGGGGCGGAGCCGCGACTGACGTCCAGTTCCAGCACCGGCACGTGCAACAGTTCGGCCAGGGCGTTGATGGTTTCACTGCCGCCAGGCGGGCACTTGTTGATCGGCTCGCCGCTGGCGATACCGGCGGCGTACGGCTTGCATCCGGGATGGCCACATTTGCCGCATTGGGTCTGCGGCAAGAGAGCGTCGATGCGTTGAATCAGACTCATGTTTTGATCAGTCCGCTGAATCCGAGAAAGGCCACTGCAATCAAACCGGCGCCGATCAGGTCGATCGGCAGGCCGCGAAAGGGCAGGGGCACATCGTTGTCGAGTGTGCGCTGGCGCAGGTCCTGGAACAGACTCAGTACCAGCCAGAAGCCCAGCCCGGCACCGAGGCTCAAAGCTGTGGCGTGGAAAAAGCCGTTGTCCTCCCGAGCGTTGAGCAATGCCACGCCAAGCACCCCGGCATTGCACAGCAGCAACGGCCAGAGGCCTTCGAAGGACAGCGTCGAAAACACCCGTGCAAGCAGCTTCAATAACGGGCCGATCAGCAGCGCACTCAATGGTAGAAACACGAACAGGTGCAGCGCCGTCAACTCCAGCGGTACCAGCAGCCATTGATAGAACGCATAGCCGAGCACCCCCGTGATCAGCATCAGGCAGGTCGTCGCGATGCCCAGGGCATGGACCTGGCGACGTTCGCTGGCCAACAGCGGATCGACACCCAGCGGCCAGTGCAACACGAGGTTGTTGAGCAGGGCAGTGCTGATAAGCGTAAGCAGGGTTTCGGTCATGATCGTCCGTATCCGCTGCTGGATAACCCTGTAGGAGCTGCCGCAGGCTGCGATCTTTTGATCTTGAAGCCAAGATCAAAAGATCGCAGCCTGCGGCAGCTCCTACAAGATGAAGCCAGACCTGTGAGACAGTATGGGCCAGACATGAAAATCCCACAGTCGCGCCAGGCACGACTGTGGGATCGGTTTACCGCAGTGCCTTACTTGATCCGCTGACCAGGCTTGGCGCCGCTGTCAGGGCTGAGCAGGTAGATTTCTTCACCGCCAGGGCCGGCCGCCATCACCATGCCTTCGGAAATCCCGAATTTCATTTTGCGCGGCTTGAGGTTGGCGATCATCATCGTCAGGCGACCATCGAGCTTGGACGGGTCCGGGTAAGCACTCTTGATACCCGAGAACACGTTGCGTTGCTCGTCACCGATATCCAGGGTCAGGCGCAACAGCTTGTCGGCGCCCTCCACGTGCTCGGCCTTGACGATCAGGGCGACGCGCAGGTCAACCGCGGCAAAGGTGTCGAACTCGATTTCCGGCGACAGCGGATCCTTGGCCAGCTCGCCATTACCCGCTGGTGCAGCTTCGCCGGTGTCGGTCTGGCTGGCGGTCAGGTCTTCTTTCGAGGCGTCGGTCATGGCCTGCACTTTTACCGGGTCGATACGGGTCATCAGCGGCTTGAACTCGTTCAGCTGATGGTTGGCGAGCAAGGTCGCGTGGTCGTTCCAGGTCAGCGGCGCGACGTTGAGGAACGCCTCGGCATCGGCGGCCAGCAGCGGCAACACCGGTTTGAGGAAGATCACCAGTTGACGGAACAGGTTGACGCCGGTGGCGCAGATGGCCTGGACTTCATCCTGCTTGCCTTCCTGTTTGTTCAGCGACCACGGCGCCTTGTCGGCGATCCAGGCGTTGGCACGGTCGGCCAGGCCCATGATCTCGCGCATGGCGCGGGCAAAGTCGCGGGCTTCATAGGCGTCGGCGATGCTTGGCGCGGCGGCGAGGAACGCTTCGGTCAGCTCCGGCGCGGCGTTGGTCTCGACCATCACGCCGGCATTGCCCTTGTTGATGAACCCGGCGCAACGGCTGGCGATGTTGACGACTTTGCCGACCAGGTCGGAGTTGACCTTCTGCACGAAGTCTTCGAGGTTCAGGTCCAGGTCGTCGACGCCACGGCCCAGTTTGGCCGCGTAGTAGTAGCGCAGGTATTCCGGCGACAGGTGGTCCAGGTAGGTCCGGGCCTTGATGAAGGTGCCACGGGACTTGGACATTTTCTGACCGTTGACGGTCAGGTAGCCGTGCACGTTGATGCCGGTCGGTTTGCGGTAGCCCGCGCCTTCAAGCATTGCTGGCCAGAACAGGGCGTGGAAGTTGACGATGTCCTTGCCAATGAAATGGTACAGCTCGGCGGTGGAATCCTTGCCCCAGAACGCGTCGAAGTCCAGCTCCGGCGTGCGGTCGCAGAGGTTCTTGAAGCTCGCCATGTAGCCGATCGGCGCGTCCAGCCACACGTAGAAGTATTTGCCCGGCTCGTCGGGAATCTCGAAGCCGAAGTACGGCGCATCGCGGGAGATGTCCCACTGTTGCAGGCCGGCATCCAGCCACTCGGCGATTTTGTTGGCGACGGCGTCTTGCAGGGTGCCGCTGCGGGTCCAGGCTTGCAGCATTTCCTGGAAGTCCGGCAGCTTGAAGAAGAAGTGCTGGGAATCCTTGAGCACCGGGGTGGCGCCGGAAATCGCCGACTTTGGATCCTTCAGGTCGGTCGGTGCGTAGGTCGCGCCGCATTTTTCGCAGTTGTCGCCGTACTGGTCTTCGGTGCCGCATTTCGGGCAGGTGCCCTTGATGAAGCGGTCGGCCAGGAACATTTTCTTTTCCGGGTCGAAGTACTGCGTGATCGAACGCGTGGCGATGTGCCCGGCGTCACGCAGCTTGAGGTAGATCTGGCTCGACAGCTCACGGTTTTCTTCGGCGTGAGTGGAGTGGAAATTGTCGAAGTCCACCAGGAACTCGGCAAAGTCGGCGCTGTGTTCAGCCTGGACGTTGGCGATCAGTTGTTCCGGGGTGATGCCTTCCTTTTCCGCGCGCAGCATGATCGCCGAACCGTGGGCGTCGTCGGCGCAGACATAAATGCATTGGTTGCCGCGGTGCTTCTGGAATCGCACCCACATATCGGTCTGGATGTATTCCAGCATGTGGCCAAGATGGATCGAACCATTGGCATAGGGCAGGGCGCTGGTGACGAGGATCTTGCGTGGCTCGGACATGGGGCTCGGCTACTTGATGAAACGGAGGTCGGCCACTATAAAGCGCCGGCAAAGATATTTCACCCCTGCAAATCGTTGCCGGGCATGCCGTCCGGAAGACAGAAGGGGTAGGATACCGCCATCTTTTCCCAGTCTTGTTTCGGAGTTGCCCATGAGCGCCGTCAATCGCGCAGCGGTGGAAGCCGTCCTTCGCCAATACACCGACCCCTATCTGAACCAGGATCCGGTCAGCGCCGGTTGCGTGCGCAACATCGAGATCCAGGGCGAGCGCGTCAGCGTGCAGCTGGAACTGGGTTATGCCGCCGGTTTGTTCAAGAGTGGTTGGGCGCAGATGCTGCAAATGGCCATTGAAGGCCTTGACGGTGTCAGCGCTGCCCGCGTCGACATCACCAGTGTGATCGCCGCGCACAAGGCCCAGGCACAGATCCCGGGCCTGGCCAACGTCAAGAACGTCGTGGCCGTGGCATCCGGCAAGGGCGGCGTGGGCAAGTCCACCACCGCCGCCAACCTCGCGCTGGCGTTGGCCCGCGAAGGTGCCAAGGTCGGGATTCTCGATGCGGACATCTACGGTCCGAGCCAGGGCATCATGTTTGGCATCGCCGAAGGTACCCGCCCGCAGATCAAGGATCAGAAATGGTTCGTACCGATCCAGTCCCATGGCGTCGAAGTGATGTCCATGGCGTTCCTCACCGACGACAACACGCCGATGGTCTGGCGCGGGCCGATGGTCTCCGGCGCATTGCTGCAACTGGTGACGCAAACCGCGTGGGGCGACCTGGATTACCTGGTCATCGACATGCCGCCAGGCACCGGTGATATCCAGCTGACCCTGGCGCAGAAAGTCCCGGTGGCCGGCGCGGTGATCGTGACCACGCCACAGGACCTGGCATTGCTGGACGCACGCAAGGGCGTGGAGATGTTCCGCAAGGTCAACATCCCGGTGCTGGGCGTGGTGGAAAACATGGCCGTGCACATCTGCTCGAACTGTGGGCATGCCGAGCATCTGTTCGGTGAGGGTGGCGGTGTGAAACTGGCCAATCAGTATGGCGTCGAACTGTTGGCTTCGTTGCCGCTGGCGATGGCTATCCGCGAACAGGCCGATGGCGGCAAGCCGACAGTGATCGCCGAGCCGGACAGCCCGATTGCACTGGTTTACCAGGAACTGGCTCGCCATGTCGGCGCGCGGATTGTGTTGCAGGAAGCCGCTACGCCAGCGATGCCGAATATCACCATCAGCGACGATTGATGATCTGAAATGCTGTCCCCTGTGGGAGCGAGCCTGCTCGCGAATGCGGAGTGTCATTCAACAGATAAGTTGACTGATCTAACGCTTTCGCGAGCAGGCTCGCTCCCACATTTGTTTTTTTTGGTGGCTCTAGATACGCAACCCGCCATCCAATTCCAGAATCCGACCGGTGTAGTAGTCATTTTCGAAAATGTAAGCCGCCGAGTGGGCGATCTCTTCCGGTTTGCCCATACACTTGAGCGGAATCCCCGACGTTATCTTCTCCAGCGCTTCAGGTTTCATGCTCAGCGTCATTTCGGTTTCGATGAAGCCCGGTGCAATGGCGGCCACGCGAATGCCGTAGCGCGCCAGCTCCTTGGCCCAGGTCACGGTCGCCGCCGCGACACCGGCCTTGGCGGCGGAGTAGTTGGTCTGGCCGACGTTGCCGGCGCGGGATATCGACGAGATATTGATGATCGCGCCGCTGTTCTCGAGCTCGACCATTTTCGCCGCGACTTCACGGGTGCACAGGAATACACCGGTCAGGTTGACGTCGATGACCGCCTGCCACTGGGCCAGGCTCATCTTGGTCATTTCGCCATCCTTGACCTTGAGTAGCAGGCCGTCACGCAGGATCCCGGCGTTGTTGATCAGGCCATGGATCGCTCCGAAGTCCTCAGCGACCTGCGCGACCATGTGTGTCACTTGCTCTTCATTGGCGACGTTGCACAGGTAGGCGCGGGCCTCGACACCCTTGGCCGTGCAGGCGGCAACGGCGTCGTCGAGCTTTTCCTGGTTCAGGTCCACCAGCGCCAGCTTTGCGCCTTTGTCGGCGAAATACTCGGCCATCGAGCGGCCTAAACCTTGGCAACCGCCCGTGATAATGATTACTTTGTCAGTGAGTTGCATTCGTATGCCCCCGGTAGCAGATCTGAGTGATTTCCTTTTAGAGAGTCTCTCGATCTGCGCCTGATATGGCCTGGCTGCACATGAGAACTGCCCCATCGCGTACCGGGACTTTCCCGGTTCGCCCGTCCGTTTTTTCGACGGAATCTCTATAAGGAGTCATAAATTGAGCGTTGAAGCGGCCAAGAATGCCCGAGAATTGCTTCTCAAGGAATACCGTGGAGTGCTCTCGACGCATTCCAAGTCTATGCCAGGTTTCCCGTTTGGTTCTGTGGTGCCTTATTGCCTGGACGACGAGGGTCGACCGCTGATTTTGATCAGCCGCATCGCCCAACACACCCATAATCTGCAAAAAGACGCGAAATGCTCACTTTTTGTCGGCGAGCGTGGGGCTGAAGACGTGCAAGCCGTTGGTCGCCTGACCTACCTGGCCGAGGCGCAACAGATCGAAGACGAAGCTGCCATCGAGGCGGCTGCCGAACGTTACTACCGCTACTTCCCGGATTCGCAGAGCTATCACCAGGCCCATGATTTCGATTTCTGGGTGCTCAAGCCGGTGCGCCATCGCTACATTGGCGGGTTTGGCGCGATCCACTGGGTCAACGAGCTGACCCTGGCCAATCCGTTTGCCGGCAATGCCGAGGTGAGCATGATCGAGCACATGAACGCCGATCACGCCAAGGCCATTGCACATTACGTCGAGCTGGCCGGCCTGCCGAAAACCTCGCCAGCGACAATGGTGGGCATCGACAGCGAAGGCATGCACCTGCTCATTGGCCAAGGGCTGCACTGGTTGCCGTTTCAAGCACCTTGTAATACGCCGACACAAGTGCGCGAAGCCTTGGTTTTCCTGGCTCACGCCGAGCATTGGCCGAAAAATGCAGTGGCTGACGCTTGAATTCACGAAACGGCGACGTCATCTAAGGATTACTGGCAAGGCATTCTTGCGTTGAGGAACCATTTGATGCGCCCTTTTTTGTTGCTCTTTCTGCTGTTCCCGGTGTTGGAGCTGTTCGTATTCGTCAAGGTGGCAGGGGCTATCGGGTTTTTCCCGGCCCTGCTGCTGATCATTCTCGGCTCGATGTTCGGGGTATTTGTGTTGCGCGTCGCCGGGCTGGCCACAGCGCTGCGTGCCCGTGAAAGCCTGAACCGTGGCGAGCTGCCGGCCCAGACCATGCTTGAAGGCCTGATGCTGGCATTGGCCGGTGGCCTGTTGATCCTTCCGGGGTTCATCAGCGACGTGATCGGCCTGATCATGCTGCTACCGATCAGCCGTCGCCTGCTGGCCAATAAAATGCGCCAGCGTGCCGAGGAGCAAGCGATCCGCCAGCGTGCGTTCGCCGATGACCTCCAGTCCCGTGGCGGCCCTGTGCCACGCGAGCCACTGGGCCGCGAGCCGAACGTGATCGAAGGCGAGTTCGAACATCGCGATACCAAGTAACGCCCCTATCGACACGGCACCTTCGGGTGCCGTGTTCGTTTTCGGGAGATCGCCGTAAAAATTTTTCGATCCCCGCCCTTGTAATAAGCTTATGCGCCCTTATGTAACGGTCACCGCAAGGTTTCTGGTGATCACGCCAGACAGACTTCCGCGGTTCGCTCGACGAACCGCACCCGGCACCGCCGGACTTTGTTAAACCCGCCGGGACTACACCGGCCGATGAAAACCACAATTAGGAGAGATCGACAATGAAGCTTCGTCCTCTGCATGACCGCGTCGTCATCCGTCGCAGCGAAGAAGAAAAGAAAACCGCTGGCGGTATCGTCCTGCCAGGTTCGGCTGCTGAAAAAGCCAACAGCGGCGAAATCCTCGCTGTCGGCACCGGCCGCGTACTGGAAAACGGTGAAGTGCGTGCACTGTCCGTGAAAGTGGGCGACAAGGTTGTGTTCGGTCCTTACTCCGGCAGCAACACAGTGAAAGTCGACGGCGAAGACCTGCTGGTAATGAGCGAGAACGAAATCCTCGCTGTTGTCGAAGGCTGATTACCCGCTCATTTTCCCGTTACTACAAAGTATTTAAGGAATATCGATCATGGCTGCTAAAGAAGTTCTGTTTGGCGATTCCGCCCGCAAGAAAATGCTCAAAGGCGTCAACGTCCTGGCTGACGCGGTAAAAGCGACCCTGGGCCCGAAAGGCCGTAACGTGATCATCGAGAAGAGCTTCGGCGCTCCGACCATCACCAAGGACGGCGTTTCCGTAGCCAAAGAAATCGAACTGGAAGACCGTTTCGAAAACATGGGCGCGCAGCTGGTCAAAGACGTTGCCTCCCGTGCCAACGATGACGCAGGCGACGGCACCACCACTGCTACCGTTCTGGCTCAGTCGATCGTCAACGAAGGCCTGAAAGCCGTCGCTGCCGGCATGAACCCGATGGATCTGAAGCGCGGCATCGACAAGGCGACCATCGCCATTGTCAAAGAGCTGAAAAACCTGTCCAAGCCATGCGCTGACACCAAGGCAATCGCTCAGGTTGGCACCATCTCGGCCAACTCCGACAACTCCATCGGCGACATCATTGCCGAAGCCATGGAAAAAGTCGGTAAAGAAGGCGTGATCACCGTTGAAGAAGGCACTGGCCTGGAAAACGAACTGTCGGTTGTAGAAGGCATGCAGTTCGACCGTGGCTACCTGTCCCCGTACTTCGTCAACAAGCCGGAAACCATGGTTGCCGAGCTGGACAACCCGCTGGTTCTGCTGGTCGACAAAAAGATCTCGAACATCCGCGAAATGCTGCCAGTGCTGGAAGCCGTTGCCAAAGCCGGCCGTCCACTGCTGATCGTTTCCGAAGACGTTGAAGGCGAAGCCCTGGCGACTCTGGTCGTGAACAACATGCGTGGCATCGTTAAAGTCGCAGCCGTCAAGGCGCCAGGCTTCGGCGACCGTCGCAAGGCCATGCTGCAGGACATCGCCGTTCTGACCGGCGGTACCGTTATCTCCGAAGAGATCGGCCTGAGCCTGGAAGCAGCCACCCTGGAAAACCTGGGCAGCGCCAAGCGCGTGACCATCTCCAAGGAAAACACCATCATCGTTGACGGTGCTGGCGTAGCAGGCGACATCGAGTCCCGCATTGCTCAGATCCGTGCCCAGGTTGCCGAGACTTCCTCGGACTACGACCGTGAAAAACTGCAAGAGCGTCTGGCCAAGCTGTCCGGCGGCGTTGCAGTGATCAAGGTTGGCGCTGGCTCCGAAGTCGAAATGAAAGAGAAGAAAGCCCGCGTTGAAGACGCCCTGCACGCTACCCGTGCAGCCGTTGAAGAAGGCGTGGTACCTGGCGGTGGCGTTGCGCTGATCCGCGCTCTGCAAACCCTGAACGATCTGAAAGGCGACAACGCTGATCAGGACGTAGGTATCGCTGTTCTGCGCCGTGCCGTTGAAGCACCGCTGCGTCAAATCGCTGCCAACAGCGGTGACGAGCCAAGCGTTGTGGTCAACGAAGTCAAGAACGGCAAAGGTAACTTCGGTTACAACGCTGCGACTGGCGAATACGGCGACATGATCGAAATGGGCATCCTGGATCCGACCAAGGTCACCCGTTCCGCGCTGCAAGCTGCATCGTCGATCGGCGGTCTGATCCTGACCACCGAAGCTGCGGTAGCTGATGCACCGAAGAAAGACAGCGGTGCTGGCGGCGGCATGCCAGACATGGGCGGTATGGGCGGCATGGGCGGCATGATGTAAGCCAGCCTTACCCCCTGTACTAAAAACCCCGCCCGCGTAAGCAGGCGGGGTTTTTTATTACCTTCGGCATGGCTTTGACGCCAGACCGCAGCGCGGCCATCGCGGGCAAGCCTTGCTCCTACAGGTATGTGGTGTTACGCAGGCATTGTGTCCGACTCAGTTCCTGTAGGAGCAAGGCTTGCCCGCGATGGCGTCAGTTCAGACGCTTACAGGTTCCCTCTCGACTACCCGCTCAGCTTTCAATGCTGGCCGATAAAGAATCCAGTAATACGCCCCCAGGCAAATCAGCCAGCAGAACACCGCCGTCCACACGTTGTGCGAGAAAAAATGCGCCCCCTGCAGCATCCGTCCGATGGAAAACACCGTGCCCAGGGCGAAGGCGAAAACAAACGCCCCCCGAGCCATGCGTGGACGGCGATCACGCAATACGAAGAACAGCGCAAACAGGGTGAAACCGGTCGCGGCGTGACCGCCAGGCCAGCAACGACCCGGTTTTTCCGTGGCCGGACGCGGGCTTAACAATTCGCTGTAGGTCTCGTGACCGCCGAATTGCTCAAGGCTCCACGGGCATTGCACCGCCGTTACCGCTTTCATCGGGGTAACGAAGGAAGTCGCCAGACCCAAGGACAGCACCAGGCAGCCCAATTCCCGCTTGAACGGCTTGAGCCAGGTCATGAAGAACGAACCGACAAAACCGAGGATAGCCAGCACCGAGAAGGCGATGACCACTTGCTTGGCGCGGTCATGCAGGACGGTTTCCAGGAAATAACTGTGCCGCCCGATGAATTCCCCGGCGACCGGGTCGTAGAACAGCCTGGCCAGGTCCATGTCCAGGGTCGTCAGTTCGAGCAATACCAGAATGATTGCTGCAACGGCGGGAACTCCCAGGCACACCCAGAAGTTGAGCGGCCGGGAAGCGGGGCGTGCAAAGATCGAAACCATGGCAAATCCTTGGTCAGTGAAATGTTCTTGGATACGCAGCCGCATGGAGTCTGCGCTCTATCCTGTCGTCAACCTGTGAACCGACAGTGAAAAAAACGTTGCGGCCTGAGCCGGCCATTTCGCCAAACTGACGACTGCACACAACCCTGGCCCTGAGTCACACTTGGCCTTAAGCTGCGCGGGCCAAGACGGCCGTTACTGTGTACGGAGGAGGTGCCCATGCGAATTTTATTGGTTGAAGACAACCGCGATATCCTGGCCAATCTGGCCGATTATCTGGGACTCAAAGGCTATACCGTGGATTGCGCACAGGACGGTTTGTCGGGCCTGCATCTGGCGGCCACCGAGCATTACGACTTGATCGTGCTCGATATCATGCTGCCCGGCATCGACGGTTACACCCTGTGCAAACGCCTGCGCGAAGATGCCCGGCGCGACACGCCGGTGATCATGCTCACCGCGCGCGATCAACTGGACGACCGGCTGCAGGGCTTCAAGTCCGGTGCCGACGATTATCTGATCAAACCCTTCGCCTTGTCTGAACTGGCGGCGCGGGTCGAAGCAGTGATGCGTCGCACCCAGGGGGGCGGTCGCCGAACCTTGCAAGTCGGCGACCTGAGTTATGACCTCGACACGCTGGAAGTCACCCGCGAAGGCCGATTGCTCAAACTCAACCCGGTAGGCCTGAAGTTGCTGGCGGTCCTGATGCAGAAAAGCCCGCATGTGCTGCGCCGTGAAATTCTCGAAGAGGCCCTGTGGGGCGATGACTGCCCGGACAGCGACAGCCTGCGCAGCCACGTCCATCAATTGCGCCAGGTGATCGACAAGCCGTTCGCCAAACCGCTGCTGCAAACCGTGCACGGTGTGGGTTACCGCTTGGCCGAGGGGCGTGATGGAGTTTAGACAGAGCCTTGCTCAACGGATCATCATTGCCTTTGCGCTGATGAGCGCACTGGTGGCGGGCGCCTTTGCCATGGGCATCGTCGCCACTGTGCACCTGGTGGAAGAAAAACTGATCTCGGCGGGCCTGGGCGGCGATTTGCAGCGCCTGTTGCTGATGGACAAAGTCTCGGACTGGAGCCATCGCCCGGAACCGGACCAGTTGTTCTATTTCAGCGGCGGGCCGGGCGATTTCGAGTTGCCCAAGGATTTGCGGCACCTGGATTCGGGGTTTCACGAGGTCTTTCGCGAGCAGCTGTCGTACCACGCGATGGTCGAGATCGTCGATGGCCGGCGATATGTGCTGTTGCAGGACCAGAGTGACTTCGAAGAACGCGAGCGGGTGCTGTTTGCCGTGGTGCTGGTGGGTTTCGTGCTGAGTCTGGCGCTGGCGGTGTTCCTCGGCTGGGTGCTGGCACGCAAGGTGATGGCACCGGTGGTAAGGCTGGCGCGCCAGGTACGTCATCGCGATCAGTTGCTGGGGCTGGCACCGCCTCTGGCGCCGGATTATGCGGCCGATGAAGTGGGCGAGCTGGCCGTGGCCTTCGACGCTACCCTCGGCCGTTTGCGTCAGGCGCTGACCCGCGAGCGCATGTTCACCAGTGACGTCAGCCATGAACTGCGTACACCCTTGATGGTGCTGGCCAGTTCCTGCGAGTTGCTGTTGGAAAACCCAGGCATCGATCAGCGCGGCCGCGCTCAGGTCGAGCGAATTGCCCGTGCCAGTGAAGAGATGCGCGAGCTGGTACAAACCTTCCTGATGCTGGCCCGCGCTCAGCGCGAAGACACCTGCATGTCTGCGCAGCAGACGCTGGGCGAAGTGGCCGATGGCTTGATCAGCCTGTGGCGCGGGCCGATCGAGGCCAAAGGCCTCAAGCTGATTGTCGACTGGGGAAACCCACAGAATACTCGTTACAACGCGACGCTTCTGCATGCGGTCATGGGCAACCTGTTGCGTAACGCGCTGCATTACACCGAGCAGGGGTTTATCCGACTGAGCCTGACGCCTTTGGGGTTCATGGTCGAGGACAGTGGCGTGGGCATTCCCGAAGAAAAACGCGAAGCGATGTTCGAACCTTTCGTGCGCGGTAACGAGAAACGCGGAGAGGGCCTCGGGCTTGGGCTATCGTTAGTACAACGGATCTGTGAAAACCAGGGCTGGAGCGTCAGCCTGACGACCATGGATCCCAATGGCTGTCGCTTTCAGGTTCAGTTCAATTCCTCGAATGTGAGGTGATCGGCCGGAAGAGGGTTGATCGAGGTCGTCGCCTTGTAAAATCTCGAAACGATTCGAGGTTTCCCATTACAAATTTTTCACAATCACATGACCTGACACTGACACATCGCTACCTAAGGTGGTCGGTATCAGAAGCTCAGGAGACATTGAAGATGGTGGATGGCCCGATCAAACTGGATTTTTCCAACAAGTACGACGATCAACACGCCCAACGTTACCTGCAAAAACATAAGGATGGCGTGGGCCGCCGCCTGTCCCACTGGCGTGACGTACAAATGGCGCGCAAGGCGCTGGCGTTGGTCGGCGAGCCGGGCCTGGTCCTCGATCTGCCCTGTGGCGCGGGGCGTTTCTGGCCGATGCTGGCGGAAAAACCCAACCGCGTGATCATCGGCGCCGACAACTCCGAGTCCATGATCAAGATCGCTACACAGTCGCAACCGGCTGAAGTGGTGAAACGGGTACAACCCTTGCAGACGTCCGCGTTCGACATCGCCTTGCCGGATAACGCCGTCGACAGTATTTTCTGCATGCGTTTGCTCCACCACATCGGTGAAGCCGAGCATCGACTGGCGATCTTGCGCGAATTCGAGCGTGTCAGCCGAGACAGCGTCATCCTCTCACTGTGGGTCGACGGCAACTTCAAAGCCTGGAAACGCAAGCGCGCCGAGCGAACCCGTGGGCAGGAAGGTTACCAAAACCGATTTGTGTTACCGGCAGCGATGGTAGAAAAAGAATTTGAGCAGGCAGGTTTCCGAATTCAGGAACGACTCGACTTTTTACCGCTCTATGCCATGTGGCGAGTTTATGTATTACGCAAGAGGTAACAGATGGCAGAGCAGTACGCAGCAGGTTCCCAGGACCGATTCGATTATTTCTGGAATCAGCGCGGAGAATGGGTGGAAGAGCCTAACGTCCGGCGCGGTGGTGAGAGTGGCGTGCAGCGCCTCATGGGCAGTGATGGACAACTGCTCTACGTAAAACGCCAGACCGGCCATATCCATCGTGATCTTTTGCACCCTTTTGGACGGCCGACGGTGTTGCGCGAGCGTGATGCACTCACCGGCCTGCACCTGCTCGGTGTGCGAGTTCCGGAAATCGTTTTCTGCGCTGCGCAACGCGATCCGGTGCACAAATGGCGCGCATTGCTGGTGACCAAGTCCTTGGACGGCTTCGAGGAAATCGAACATTGGTACGCCGGTGGCGGACGCGAGCGCCATGGTGAGGCTGTGCACGATCGCGTGCTCAAGGACTTGGCCGAGAATCTGGCGCGGATGCACAAGGGTCGCTGGCAACACAGCTGCATCTATATCAAGCACGTATTCGTTCGCGTCACCGGTGAGGGCGAGGCTGCCAAAGTCGAGGTTGCCTTGATCGATCTGGAGAAGTGCCGGCAGCGATTGAGCGCTCGGCAGGCTGCTGCCCATGACATGAAGCAGCTGCGCCGCCACTCGTCATTCAGCACGACGGACTGGAAGAAACTCGTCTATTTTTATGAGACGGCGTTTGGCAGCGCTATCAAAGGTTTATAGCAATGAAACTTGAAGTTGCGCGAGGTTTGTTTCTGGTAGGAGCCTTGGCAGTTGCTTCACTCGCGGTGGCGGCATGGGAGCAGCCCCGCACGCAAGTCCTCAGTTCAGTACACAGTGACGCGCACTGTCCGTTGCCACGGGTTGCCAAGGCATCCGTCGCAACTCAACCCGATCATGATTTGTTGCTGTTCATGTTCGGACTTTCTCAAGGACTGAGGCCGCAAAGTTGAACAGATTGAAGCCCAAATAAAAGGCCTCGCTGATGCGAGGCCTTTTTTGTGCCCGAATTTCAAGCCTTGCACGAATCGTTGTGGGAGCGAGCCTGCTCGCGAATGCGGTGTGTCAGTCAGCATTGATGTAAATGTCACACCGCCTTCGCGAGCAGGCTCGCTCCCACAGGGTTATGGTTGTTCTTTTGGCTTGTCGGGTTTTGCCAGCAAGGTGTAAACGCACGGCAGCACGAACAGGGTAAACAACGTACCAATCGACATCCCCGTCGCGATCACCATACCGATGTCAAACCGGCTCACCGCCCCCGCCCCCGTGGCGATGATCAATGGCACCATACCGAACACCATTGCCGCCGTTGTCATCAACACCGGACGCAGACGAATGGCCGCGGCTTCCTCCACCGCCTCGCGGGGCGTCAGGCCCTTGTCCTTGCGCAGCTGGTTGGCGAATTCGACGATCAGGATCCCGTGCTTGCTGATCAGGCCGATCAACGTCACCAGCCCGACCTGGGTATAGATGTTCATGCTCGACCAGCCGAGGAACAGTGGCAGCAATGCGCCGCAGATCGACAGCGGTACGGTCACCAGGATCACCAGCGGGTCGCGGAAGCTTTCGAACTGGGCAGCCAGCACCAGGAAGATGATCGCCAATGCCAGGGCGAAGGTCACCCATAGCGCACTGCCTTCCTGAACGTATTGCCGCGATGCGCCGGCATAATCGAAGGCAAAGCCTGCCGGCGCTTCTTCCCGGGCGATCTGACGCACGGCGTCGATGGCTTCACCCATGCTGACCAGCGGCACCCCGGACAGGATCGCCGAGTTGAGTTGCTGGAACTGGTTCAGTTGCCGCGGGCGCGCCCGGTCGGTCACGGTAATCAGGGTCGAGAGGGCGAGCAGTTCGCCCTGGGTGTTCTTGACGTAGTAATTGTTCAGCCAGTCAGGGTTATCCCGGAAGGGCCGTTCGACCTGGGCAATGACTTTGTAGCTGCGTCCCTCGACGGTGAAACGGTTGATTTCCGCTTCACCCAGCAACGTCGCCAGTGTCCCGCCCAGATCCTGCATCGACACACCCATCTGAGCCGCCTTGGCGCGATCGATATCCACCACCACTTCAGGCTTGTCGAAGGCGAGGTCGACGTCGACGAAGGCGAATTTGCCCGACTCCATCGCGCGTTTTTTCACCCGGTCGACCACTTGCAGCAGCAACTCGTAATCGTTGGCGGTGTTGATGACGAACTGGAACGGCAGACCCTCGCCGGTGCCCGGCAGGGAAGGCAGGTTGAAGCCGAAAACCTGCAACCCGGAAATGCTCTCCAGCTTGGCCTGGACCTCGGGCAGGATCGCCATCTGCGTCCGGCTGCGGTCGTCCCAGGGCTTGAGCAGGAAACCGCCGATACCCGATTGCACACCGTTGAAGCCGTTGATCTGGAACGACGAGTAGTACTCGGGAAACGCCTTGAAGATCGTGATGAACTCGTCGGTGTAGGTGTTCAAGTAGTTGAGGTTGGTCGGTTGCGGAGCGTTGGCCAGCATAAAAATGATGCCCTGGTCCTCATCCGGTGCCAGTTCCGACTTGGTGAACTTGAGCAGCACAGGAATCAGGCACAGCACGATCACCGCGAACACCAGCACCACCGGCCGGGTGTTGAGGGTGCCGTGGAGCATTGTCTGGTAACGGCGCTTGAGGCTTTCGAAAATCATGTCCAGGCGATGGGCCAGGCCCGTGGGGTTTTCATCGTGACGCAGCAGCAGGGCGCACATCATCGGCGACAGGGTCAGGGCGACGATGCCGGAGATCACCACCGCACCGGCCAGCGTCAGGGCGAACTCCTTGAACAAGGCCCCCGTAAGACCCGTCAGGAAGCCGATCGGCGCATACACCGCCGCCAGGGTGATGGTCATCGAGACCACCGGCATGGCGATCTCCCGGGCGCCCTCGATGGCGGCGTCCAGCGGTGTCTTGCCTTCCTCGATGTGGCGGTGGATGTTTTCCACCACCACGATGGCATCGTCCACCACCAGGCCGATGGCCAATACCATCGCCAGCAGGGTCAGCAGGTTCAAGGAATAACCCATCATCTGCATGAAGAACATCACGCCGATCATCGACAGCGGAATGGTGACCACCGGGATCACCACCGAGCGCAACGCACCGAGGAACAGGAACACCACCACGATCACGATCAGCACCGCTTCGAACAGGGTCTTGATCACTTCGTTGATCGAGGCCTGGATGAACAGCGTGGCGTCGTAGGCAATTTCTGCCTCGAGGTTGGGCGGCAACTGGGCCTCCAGCTCCGGCATGATCTTGCGCACTTCCTTGATCACGTCCAGCGGGTTGGCCGCGGGCGTGGCCTTGATGCCGATGTACACCGAGGGCGTACCGCCGAACGAGCTGATGGTGTCGTAGTTCTCCGCCCCCATCTCGACCCGCGCGACATCGCGCAGCAGCACGCGACTGTCACCGTCGACCTTGAGCGGGATCGAGGCGAAGGCTTCGGCTGATTTGAGCTCGGTGTTGGCGTTGATGCTGGTGACCACGTACTCGCCTTTCACTTCGCCAGCGGCGGAAAGGAAGTTGTACTGGCGCACCGCGTTGGTCACGTCGCTGGCGCTCAGGCCGAAACCGGCCAGCTTCACCGGGTCCAGCCACAGGCGCATGGCGAATACCTGGTTACCGAGAATCTCGGCTTCGGCCATGCCCGGCAGGGTCGCCAGTTTCGGCTGGATGACGCGCGACAGGTAGTCGGTAATCTGCGGGTTGCTCAGTTCCTTGCTGAAGAAACTGATGTACATCAGCGCCGAGGCATCGGCGGCTTCCTTGCTCAGCACCGGGTCTTCGGCATCCTGGGGCAGCTGGTTCTTGACCTCGTTGGCCTTGGCCAGCAGCTCGGTGAACAAGCGGTCGCTGTTGGCGCCGATGCGCGCGTAGATCGATATCACCGAGAAATTCTGGCGACTGACCGAGGTCATGTAGTCGATACCCTCGGCGCTGGCCAGGCTCTGTTGCAACGGTTGGGTGATGTAGCCCTGGATGGTTTCGGCGTTGGCCCCGGGGTACGCCGTGGTGACCGTGATCAGGGCATTTTCCATTTGCGGGTATTGGCGCAGCGGCAACTTGCTCCAGGCCTGGAAGCCCAGCAGCACAATCAACAGGCTGACCACGGTGGCGAGCACCGGGCGACGGATGAACGGGTCGGTAAAAGCCATTGGGGGTTCCTTGATCAGTCCGCGCGTGGCGGACTGTTCTTCTCGGCCAGGGTCTTGTCGTCGCTGATGGCGATGTGCGCACCGTTGTCCAGTTTGATCTGGCCGGCCGTGACCACTTTTACGCCGTTCTGCACGCCTTTGGTGATCACCACCTGCCCGTCGCGGCGTTCACCGGTTTCAATGAAGCGCCGTTCAGCGATCAGGATCGGTTGGCCCTTGTCGTCTTTTTCGAGGCTGCCGTCTTCGGCCTTTTTCTCTGCGACTACATAAAGGGAGTTGCCATAGAGTGTGTAGGTGATCGCGCTTTCCGGCACGACGATGCTCGGCTTAGGGTCGGGCAACATGACCTGCAGGCTGGCGAACATGCCTGGCAGCAGCTTGCCATCGGGGTTGGCCAGGGTCGCGCGGACCTGCATGTTGCGCGTGCTGTTTTCCAGTTTCGGGTTGATCGCACTGATGGTGCCGGGGAAGGTCTGGGTCGGATAGGCCGCGACGATGATTTCAACCGGCTGGCCGAGTGCAATCTTCGGCACCGACTGCTCGGGCACAAAAAAGTCGACGTAGAGGCTGCTGAGGTCTTGCAGGGTGGCGATCATGGTGCCACTGGCCAGGTAGTCGCCAACGTCCACCTGCCGAATGCCGATGGTCCCGCTGAAGGGGGCGACGATGCTTTTTTTGCCGAGCGCAGCCTTGAGTTGATTGACCGTGGCCCTGCTCTTTTTCTGTACCGCCGACAGTCGATCGAACTCGCCTTTGGAGATGGCCTGGCTGCCCACCAGCTGGCTACCGCGACCGTAATCGAGTTGGGCCAGCCCGAGGTCGGCCAGGGCGGTTTCGAGCAAGGCGCTTTCCACGGCGCTGTCCAGGCGCAACAGTGGTTGACCGGCTTTGACTTTCTGCCCGGACTCGAACTGCAAATCGACGACCGTGCCGTCGGTCTCCAGGCTCAGGTCTACGCCTTGCAGCGCCTTGAGGGTGCCTACGGTAGGCAGGCGAGCTTGCCATGGCCGCTCGGTGGCCGTGGCCACGGCGACGCTGATCGGCGGTTTGGGCGCGGAGAAGCCTTGAACCATCGTGTAGATGGAGAAGGCTTTGTAACCGGCCAGGACCAGCACGATCAACAGAACTACACCCAACATGATCAGCATGCGGCGACGCAGCATATTTCCAGTTCCTTGGAGAAATCAGGTGAGACAGTGGGGCACATTACCGCGAGTGGGAAGGGGAATCCAATGGGGGATTTTTGTTGGATCCGGAAAAGATCGCAGCCTTCGGCAGCTCCTACAGGGATAGGGTGTACACCTGTAGGAGCTGCCGAAGGCTGCGATCTTTTGGGCTTGACTCACGCCATCAAGTGAAGATGGTTGTCCCAGAGCCCCGCAGGCAGTTCCAGCGGTTTGGCGAGCAAACTCGTCAGGCGGCAATCGTAGTACCGGCAGCGCCCCTGGCCCGAGGTCACGACGAATCCGTCGGCCACCGCGCCCACCCCGGCGCAATCGGGCAGTGGCGCGTCGAGCCGCACTTCGCCGCTGTCCAGGTCCCAGATGAAAAAGCGATTGCCCCGAGGCGCGGTCAACGCGACCAGGCGCAAGTCGCTGTGCACCGCAACGCTGGCGGTGTAATGCCCCATGGCCTGCAATTGATGCTCGGGTACCGGGAACGCCACGAACGGCTTGCCAGGACGCTTGATCGCCAGCAGCTCCGAGTGTTCATGAGCCGCCCCCATGAATTGCTGGCCGGCGACGATGGTGCCGTCACTGGCAATGCCCAGGTGACGCACGCTGTTCATCTGCTGGCCGAGGGTTTCCTTGCTCAGCAGGGTGCCGTCGCGCTGCATCAGGACCAGGCTCGGCTCCATGGCATTGAGGTTCATCTCGACCCGGCTTTCGGCTTCAGTGCGGATGCCGCCGTTAGCCACCACCAGGGTTTCGCCGTCGGGCATCCACGACACTTGATGCGGGCCGATGCCGTGGGTGGAAATCTCGCCACTGTGTACCAACCGTTCGCCTTCGAACTTGTACACGCCGAGCAGGCCGCGACCCGGATCGGTGGTGTCGTTTTCGGTGGCGTACAGCCAGTCACCGCTGTGGTGAATCACCGCGTGACCGTAGAAGTGCCGGTTCGGCTGCGACGTCACGGTTTGCAGGAGCGTGCCGTCACGCAGGTCGATCATGTAGCTCTCGGTGCCCGGACGCCGGGCAACGAACAGCGCGATCGGCAGCGCAGGGTGGTTGATGATGTCGTGGCAGCGCTGGCCGACCTGGGTGGCAAACACCCGGGTGCCGTCCAGCCGGTAACCGACGGCGTAGTGCTTGCCGTCGGTATCGTCCCGCGCCGAGAGCAGCAGCGGGCTTTTATCCTTGTGCCTGAACAGCGTCCAGCCGCTTAGTGTCACCGCACCCAGCAGCAAACTCCCTAACTTCAGAGCCTGGCGTCGCAGCATGGAACTCGCCCTCATCAGTCACCGTCGTTGGCATTGAAGCCCAGTTGGATGCCCAGCGCCTTGGCCAGCTCGCCTTCGTGCAGGCGGTGGACAACGTTGAGGCTGTCGTAGAGGTCATTGAGTTGCTGGCGACCGGCGTCGTCGTTGAGCATTTCGGTCAACGAGCGCTGGCTGCTGGCGAACAGTTTCAACGAGGCGGCATAGGCCGCGTCGATCTTGTCGGCCAATGGCTTCTGCTCGCTCGGCAACAGGCCTCGAAGGCCTTTGTTGTCGACACCTTCCCACACGGTTTTGGCGGCGGCGAGGCTGGCTTCGAGACTGGTCAGGGATGACTGGCTGCGCCAGGCATCGGCCTGGAACGGCTGCGGCACGCCTTTGCTCTGGCGGCCCATCGGCGTGCCGAGCTTCTTCTTCAAGGTATCGAGGGCGGTCACCTGCACGCGCAGCAGATCGGCGATCGCTTCGTGGGAGTCGGCGTAACGCTGGTTCGGGAACTTGCTCATCTGCGCGAGCATGCCGTCGGTGTTGTTCCAGCTTTTGAGAATCTCTTCGGCCAGCTGTTTCTGACGCTCGCCAATGGCGATCAGCAGCGGGCAGTACTTGGCCTTCTGCTCGGCGTTGGCCACATCAGGCTTGCTGTCGAACAGGATGTATTCGTAGGCCGACAGGCCTTGAACCACCACGCTGGATTTGGCCAGTGCAGCGGCATCGATTTGCGGTTGCGCGGTGACCAGTTGTTCGACCTGACGACCGACCAGGTTCTTCTTGTCGGGCCAGAATTGCACCTGCCAGGCACGGTTGCCCTCGGCCAGTGGACCAATCAGCAGCGGTTGCAGCTGGGCCCAGGCTTTTTGCGCGTGCAGGAAATCGGCGCGGGCGGTGTCGAGGTTTTCCTTGCCTTCGCAGTAGGCGAGGGCGCTGACGGCCAACTGGCGGTCAGCTTCAACCCAGCGGGTGTAGGTCGGCAGAATCACCGACTTGGCGATCGCTGCCGAGGTGACGGCTTGTGGGTCCTGCGGCGAGCAGGCGCCCAGGGCTAGCGCGGCAAGGCTGGTGAACAATAATTTGGGACGGAACATGTCGGGCTCCCGCGGGAAGATACGTATTAAAGGGAATTCAAAAACGCCAGCAACGCAGCGCGCTGCTCGGCATTGAAAGACAAAACCTGTTGCTGCGCCGATTTTGCCTCGCCGCCATGCCAGAGCACGGCTTCAAGCAGATTGCGGGCGCGGCCGTCATGCAGGAACTGGGTGTGGCCACTGACCGCCTGCGTCAAGCCGATGCCCCACAACGGCGGGGTACGCCAGTCGCGGCCACCGGCCTGGAATTCAGTGCGGTTGTCGGCCAGGCCGTCGCCCATGTCATGCAGCAGCAGATCGCTGTATGGGCGAATCACTTGATTGGCCAGTTCAGGTTCGGCGGCGTTGGCGGCGGTGGTGTACTTGGGTGTGTGACAAGATTGGCAGCCGGCCTGGTAGAACAGGTTCTTGCCGGCCAGCACTTCAGGCGCGCCGACATCGCGGCGCGCCGGTACGGCGAGGTTGCGGGTGTAGAACAACACCAGACGCAGAATATTGTCGCTGACTTCCGGCTCGCCATCGGGGCCGTTGCCACTCGGCGCCTGCTTGCAGGCCGTTTGCGCGTCGCTGCAGTCGTCAAAGGGTCTCAGGCGGGTCGTGAGGCCCATATCACCGGAAAACGCGTGGACATTTTGTTGATTGAGGTTCGGCTGCCCGGCTTTCCAGCCAAATCGCCCGAGCACGGTTTTCTGCTGCACGTCATCCCAGACCCGGTTCGGGCGGCCGGCGATGCCGTTGTTATCTTTCGCCTGGGCTTGGGCGTTGGCCAGGATCGCCTCTTCCGGGATGGCCTCCAGCAAGCCCAGGCCGATCATCGGCGGCGCCACACGTGCCGAGAATCGCGTGTCGGGGTGCATCGGGCCGTAGTTCAATTGGGTGATGTTCAAGCTCGGTTTGCGCAGCTCGACTTCGGTGCCGTCCTTGAAGCGAATCGACACCGGCGTGTAGTCGATCCGCACCTTGCCTTCCGGCGTGGCACCGGGCACGGCCATGTCCTGGAACTGCCCACCATAGACGGGCTCCGGAACGACACCCTGTTGCTCGATGACTTTGGCGTAGGCCGCGGCGTCGGGAATCGACAGGCGTACCAGCATCGACACGGCATTGCGCGCATCGGGCGCCGGCGGGTGACCGCGGCCGTCCTTGATATGGCAGCCCTGACAGGCATTGGTATTGAACAGTGGGCCGAGGCCGTCGCGGGCGGTGGTGGTCGACGGAGCGATCACCCAGGGACTGCGAAAGAAACTGTTGCCGACGCTGAAGTCCACGCGCCGCGACGGCGGCAGGTTGGCGGAGGGCAGCGAAAAGGCGTTCTGATCGGTCTTGCGCACGGTCGTGCTGCCGCCGGAGCGGGCTTCACCGGGTTCAGCCTGGGTGAACTTCGGGGCGTCATCGCAGGCACTCAGGCCCAGGGCCAGCAACAGTGCGGACAAGCGAAGAGGCAGCGAGGGCATCAGACATCCTGCAAGACGAGCAAAACAAGGGCGCAAAGTCTAACAGGGCAGGGGAATTTGAATAAGAGGAATTATCGTTTGCTTGATGTGGGCACACGCCATGAACACACTACAAACCTCTGTGGGAGCGAGCCTGCTCGCGAATGCGGTATTGGCCGCACTGAAGATGTTGCCTGTAATGGCCTCTTCGCGAGCAGGCTCGCTCCCACAATGGACCGCATCCTGCCCCATGAAAAAGGCGACCCGAAGGTCGCCTTTTTCATTCAGCCAGCGTTGATCAGAACTCGTGATCAGCGTTGTCCGGGTTCAGGTCGCTGATACCCAGTTTGCCAGCGGCGGCTTCGATCGAACCGGTCTGCTTGACCAGCGAAGCGATGGCGTCACGGACGATCTGGTTGCCGGCGGTGTTGCCGGCAGCGATCAGCTGGTCGTAGTGCTCACCCTTGTTGGCGTGGTCAACGATGATCTGCATCTTGGCTTCGGTGGCGGCCAGGTCGGCCTTGAGCGCGGTGTCGGCAGCCGGGTCGGCCTTGGCCACCAGGGACGACAGGCTGGCGCCGGTCATTTTGCTGCCATCGACGCGGGTGTATTCGCCCAGGTACACGTTACGCACGCCTTTGGCATCGTAGAACTGCGAGTTGTGGGTGTTGTCGCTGAAGCAGTCGTGTTCGTCTTCCGGGGAGTTGGCTTCCAGGGAAACCTTCATGCGCTCGCCCGCCAGTTCGCCCAGGGACAGGCTGCCCATGCCGAACAGCATTTTACGCAGGCCGCTTTCAGCCGGTTCCGCTTCCAGGGTGGCGCGGTAGTTGTCGGCCACGTTCGGCTTCCAGTTACCGACCATTTCTTCCAGGTCGTTGACCAGCAGTTGAGTCACGGATTTCAGGTAGGCGCGGCGACGATCGTTGTGACCGCCGGTGGCGCCTTTGCCTTCCAGGTAGTCGGTAGCTGGACGGTTGCCGGCGCCAGGGCCGGTGCCGTTCAGGTCTTGGCCCCAGAGCAGGAATTCGATGGCGTGGTAGCCAGTGGCGACGTTGGCCTCGGAACCGCCCAGCTCGTTCAGGCTGGCGAGTTTTTCCGGAGTGATGTCCTTCACGTCGACCTTGTCTTCGCCGACCTGGATTTCAGTATTGGCGATGATGTTGGCCGTGGCGCCAGGGTTACCCAGTGCGTGCTCGTAGGATTTGTCGACGTAGTCGATCAGGCCTTCGTCCAGTGGCCAGGCGTTCACCTGACCTTCCCAGTCGTCGATGATGGTGTTGCCAAAGCGGAACACTTCGCTCTGCAGGTAAGGAACGCGGGCGGCGATCCAGGCAGCCTTGGCGGCTTTCAAGGTGTCGGCGTTCGGCTTGGCGAGGAAGGCGTCGACGGTGGATTGCAGGTTTTTCGCGGTAGATTCGGCATCGCTGTAAACAGCGAAAACCATATCGGCATAATGCGCGACAACGGCTTTGGCAGCAGCTTCGTCGACCTTGCTGGCAGCGGCAGGTGCAGCGGCTGGAGCGACCGGGGCTGCGGCAGTGCTGGCCGCCGGCGCAGGAGCGGCAGCTTTTCCTTGGTCTTTGCCTTCACCGCAACCGGCGAGGGAAATTGCGATGGCCAACAGACTGGCGGTAGCCAGAGGCATACGAATCATGGCGAACATCCTGCTTCGAGAGGGGGTGGTATAACGCGTCCAGCGCGCAAAACTGCCACATAATGCAAATCTTTCGCATTATGTGTAAAGGGTTGTGGTTGGAAATATTTCTTATTCGCGGGGGGGACTGAACAAAAGATCGCAGCCTCGTTTCACTCGACAGCTCCTACACAGCTCCTACGGACGCATTGATCCCTGTAGGAGCTGCCGCAGGCTGCGATCGTTTGATCGTTTACAAAATAGCCGCGTTGCTGCGCTGGGCCTGCTTCAGATAAGCGCCCAATTCCCGCGCCGGCAAGGGTTTGCTGTAGAAGTAGCCCTGACCCTCGTGGCAGCCTTCGGAGATGATATAGGCCTCCTGCTCCAAGGTTTCCACGCCTTCGGCAATCACCTGCATGCCCAGGCTCTTGCCCAATTGAATGATGGCGCGAACGATGGTTGCGTCGTCATCGTCATCGAGCAGGTCCTGTACGAAACTCTTGTCGATCTTGATCTTGTCCAGCGGCAGGCTTTTCAGATAACTCAGTGACGAATAACCCGTACCGAAGTCGTCGATGGCGATCAGCGCACCGGAGCGGCGCAGGCTGAGCAAATGCTGGGCGGCGGTACTGATGTCTTCCATCAGGCCGGTTTCGGTGACTTCCAGCTCCAGGCTGCGCGGGGGCAGGCGATACATCTGCAACAGGTTGTTGACCACCCGTGGCAACTCGGCGTGGTGCAACTGCACGGTGGAAAGATTCACTGCCATGCGCAGGTCGCTGAAGCCCTGGTCGTGCCAGTCGCGCAACTGTTTGCAGGCCTGGTCCAGCACCCATTCACCGATGGCGATGATGGTGCCGTTCTTCTCGGCCAGGGGAATGAACAGGTCCGGCGGCACCAGGCCGTGTTCGGGATGCTGCCAGCGGATCAACGCTTCGACGCCGACTACCCGGTGATCGCGATAGCTGATCTGCGGCTGGTAGACCAGGTAGAACTGGTCGCGGGTCAGGGCATCGCGCAGGTCTTTTTCCAGCTCGCGACGGCGACGCATTTCGGTGTCGACGCTGGCGATATAGAACTGATAGCGGTTGCGCGAGCGGGTCTTGGCCAGGGTCATGGTCTGCTCGGCTTTTTGCAGCAGCTTCTCGGTACTGTTGCCATCCTCGGGGAACAGGGTAATGCCGATGGTGGCGCGCAGGCGGATCTGCTGATGATCCAGGGCAAACGCCGCTTCCAGGTCATCGAGAATGCTTTGGGCCAGCTCGGCGGCTTCGTAGGGTTGTTCGATATCGGCCTGGACCAGGGCGAACTGGTCGCCACCCAGGCGGGCGAGGGCGCCAAGGCGTCCGCTGTGCGCGCGCAGGCGATCGGCCAGGGCCAGCAGCAACTGGTCGCCGGTCTGGTAGCTGAACTGTTCGTTGATGCCCTTGAAGTCATCGAGCCCGACACACAGCACCGCGACCCGGCGTTGCAACTTGCCGGCATCGACGAGGATCCTGTCCAGCTGCGTTTGCAATTGCTGGCGGTTCGGCAGGCCGGTAAGGAAATCGTACTGGGCCATGCGCAACAGGCTGTTTTCCGCTTCGTGGCGCAGGTGGGTGTTGCGCTCGATGGATTCGAGCAACTGGTTGGCGGTGTTGATCCAGAGCCCCAGTTCGTTCTTCTCGTGGCCCTTGAGCAATGGAATCTTGTGCTCGCTGGGGCGGTCGGGATTGATTTCGGTCAGGTGCTCGATGATTCGCGACAAGGGTTTGGTCAACAGCCAGTGATAGACCAGGTACAACACCAGTCCCATCGCCATGGCACGCAATACCCCGGAAATGAAGATGATCACCGAACTGACGATAAAGCCCTTGCCGTAGGTGGCGGTGTCGAGGGTGATGCTCAGGTCGCCGTAATACTCGCTGTAAGGGCCACGTCCCACCAACTGGGTGGTGAAGGTGCGTTCCTTGCCGAGGATCAGGTCGGTCAGCCAGCGACTGCTTGAGTGCTGCAACTCACGAGATTTCTGCGCCAGCATGGCTTCGTTGGGATGGCCTATGGACGCCTGACGCACGGCATCATCCTGAAACAGGCCTTCGATCACCTGCATGCCCATTTCCCGGTCAAGGCTGTAGACGGCCTGGGTCGAGGGGTCGCGGAACATGTCGAGGATGCGTTCGGCATCGCCAGCAACGGCCTGGCGTGTTTTATAGGCATCGAAAACGATCTGCGCGCAGCTCAAGACTACGCCGACGATCAATGCCGACAGGAGCACGACCCGGAGCAACTTCACCGACAAGCTGTTCTTGAGTTCCAGCTTCAAAGGGTAATTCCTTGTTCCGTGCGGGTAGCATCAAGTTGCCATGAGTATTGGCAATCCCGTGATGGCAGTCAAAGGGACAATCCATCCTGCGGAATTTTGCCTGCAGCTTGGCCGATTTGCTGTGTCTGGGGCAATTGCCCGATCAGTACTGTGTCGGTAGTCGAGTCCTTCAACTTGAGGGGGATTGGGACAAAATTTCCTTTTGTTTGATGTTAGACGGCTGTGGCGTTGAGGCAAGGTGCCGGATGGGTCGTTCGCCCACAAAAAAGGCGACCCCCTTGCGAGAGTCGCCTTGGCTTTAACTACAGTTGCCGCTTATTCCGACAGTTTGTAGGCAATCACATAGTCACCCTGTTTGGTGCCCAGCGAACCGTGACCACCAGCCACGACCAGCACGTATTGCTTGCCATCCTTGCCGGTGTAGGTCATCGGCGTGGTTTGCGCGCCTGCCGGCAGGCGACCTTCCCACAGTTGCTTGCCGTTTTTCACGTCGTAGGCACGCAGGTACTGGTCGAGGGTGCCGCTGAGGAAACCGACGCCACCGGCGGTGGTGAAGGTGCCGCCCAGGCTCGGGACGCCCATGCTCAGCGGGATCGGAACCGGCGAGCTGTCGCGCACGGTACCGTTCTTGTGCATCCAGATTGTTTCATGGGTGGTCAGGTCGATTGCGGCCACGTATCCCCACGCTGGTGCCTGGCACGGCAGGCCCATTGGCGACAGCAAGGCTTCGAGCACCACGCCGTACGGCGCGCCCTTGTTTGGCTGCACGCCTTCGGTTTCGCTTTTGCGCGGGCCCTGGGCGGCGATTTCGGCGGCCGGGATCATTTTCGATTTGAACGCCATGTAGCTCGGGTTCACGAACGCGATCTGACGCACCGGATCAACCGCGATACCGCCCCAGTCGAACACACCGAAGTTGCCTGGATAAACGATCGAACCCTGCAGCGATGGCGGGGTGAACGGGCCGTCGTAGCGCATGGATTTGAAGTCGATCCGGCAGATCAGCTGGTCGAACGGCGTGACGCCCCACATATCGCGCTCTTGCAGCGGCGGCGGCATCAGGTTCAGGTCGGATTTCGGTTGCGTCGGCGAGGTGTGGTCGCCTTCCACCGCGCCTTGCGGCACCGGCACTTCGTTGATCGGCACGATGGCCTGGCCGGTGCTGCGGTCGAGCACGTAGATGCTACCTTGCTTGGTCGACGCCAGGACGGCCTGTTTCACGCCGCCGGCGGTTTTCAGGTCGATCAGGGTTGGTTGGCCGCCAACGTCCATGTCCCACAGGTCATGGTGAGTGAACTGGAAGTGCCAGCGCACTTTGCCGGTAGCGATGTCCAGAGCGGTCAGGCCGGCCGCGTGCAGTTCCGACTCGGGGGTACGCGCGCCGCCGAACTGGTCCGGGGTCTGGTTGCCCATCGGCAGGTACAGCATGCCGAGTTTTTCATCGACCGCGAACATGGACCACATGTTCGGCGAGTTGCGGGTGTAGGTCTTGCCCTCGGCAATCGGCGTCGTATCGTCCGGGTTGCCGCTGTCCCAGTTCCACACCAGTTTGCCGGTGTGCACGTCGAACGCGCGGATCACGCCGCTTGGCTCGTCGGTGGAGACGTTGTCGGTGACATGGCCGCCAATCACCACCAGGTCCTTGGTGACCGCGGGTGGCGAGGTGGAGTAGTAGCCGCCGGCTGTGAAGCCGCCGATGTTGGCGCGCAGGTCGACCTGGCCCTTGTCGCCGAAGTCTTCGCACATCTTGCCGGTGTCGGCGTTCAGCGCGATCAGGCGCGTGTCGGCGGTGGGCAGGAAGATCTTGCGCGGGCAAGCGCTTGCCGGGGCCGGGCTGGCCGAACCGGTCGGGCTCTGTTCGGAGGCATAGACGGCGTCATCGTGATAGGTCACGCCACGGCAGGTCATGTGCGCCCAACCCTTGAAGTTCGCCGCATTCTGCGTCGACAGCTTCGGATCGAAACGCCAGATTTCCTTGCCGGTGTCCGGGTCCAGCGCGATCACCTGGCTGTGCGGCGTGCACACGTAGAGCATGCCGTTGACTTTCAGCGGGGTGTTTTCGGCGGTGGTTTCGCCTGGGTCGTTCGGCCCTGGCAGGTCACCGGTGCGGTAGGTCCAGGCCGGTACCAGTTTGTTGACGTTCTGCGGGGTGATCTGCGCCAGCGGCGAGTAACGGTCACCATGGGCGCTGCGGCCGTAGGAGTTCCAGTCACCGTCGGGCATGGCCGGTGCGGTGTTGGTCATGCCCGGCACGCTGTCGCGGTCCAGTTGACCCTTGATTTCACCCGGGTTGGTGAACTGGCTGGCCAGGGCCGTTGCGCCCGCGATCACCACGGCCACGCTCAGTGCGCCAGTGCCCATCGGCGTCGCGCCTGTGCGTAACAACGGACGGCGGAACCACGGCAGCAACATGACCAGGCCCAGCGCGAACAGCATCGCCAGACGCGGCACCAGCTGCCACCAGTCGAGGCCGACTTCCCACAGTGCCCAAACGGTGCTGGCGAACAGCACCAGTGCGTACAGGCCCAACGCGGCACGGCGCGCGGCGATCAGCAGGATGCCGGTCAGCGCCAGGCCGATACCGGCCAGCAAGTAGTACAGCGAGCCGCCGAGCATGCTCAGCTTGATCCCGCCGGCCAGCATGGCCAGGCCCATTAGCAGAAGCAGTATGCCGAGCAGGGTCGGCAATAGACGGCTTCGACTCAAAGCACCCTCAGTGCTCATAGTGTGGTTCTCCGTGACGTTTCAAGTGGTCCCGCGCAGGTTCACTGTAGATGACGATCCCGCGTGGGCAGGGTTCAGGTATATCTATCGGGTTCACGCAATCCCTTGTGGGAGCGAGCTTGCTCGCGATAGCGGTAGTTCACGCAACATCAATGTTGGCTGTGACGGCCTCATCGCGAGTAAGCTCGCTCCCACAGGGGTTTTGTGGTGTTGGTTAGAAGGACGACTGGATCTTGATGCCGCCAATCAGCGCGTCATCGACTTCGTTCACGCCACCGGGGTGGCGGATGTATTGCAGGTTCGGGCGCACGGTCAGCCAGTTCGTGACGTGCACGCCGTAATAGAGCTCGGCGCTGTATTCGGTGTCCTGCGGCGGCAGGAAGGCCGGGTTGTCGTAGTCAAAGACAGCCTTGGCCTGATTGCTCGCCTCGGCATTCTTGCGATACGCCGGGTTGACGTGCACGCGGGCCATGGCAAAGCCGATGTCATCCCTCGCGCGGGCATCGAACAGGCCTTTGTAGACGATGCCGGCCTGGACGTAATTGTCGATGGCGTTGGTTTTCTTGTCGTGCATCGTGCCGTTGGCGAACAGGCTCAGGCCGCGGGAATGGTCGCTGGCAATGCTGGTGACTTGCTGCTGAATACCGAGCCACACGCCGTGCTTGCTCGATGCGCTGCGGTAGGCCTCGCCACTCAGGGCGGCAGGCTGGCCGTTGCTGTCCTTGTAGACATCGGTGGCGTCGGCGTTGCTGTAGTAATAGCCAGCCCGGTATTCACCCGGCAGACCGTTGAGTTTTGGCGTCCACACCAGTTCCACCGGCAGGATTGCCCCTTGCGTGCCGCTGCCGCTGAGCTTGAAACCGTTGTCGCGATCGAGGTTCGAGGGGTTTTGCTCATACGCACCGACCTGCGCGTACAACTCGGGTGTCAGGTGATACTTGACCCGCATCGCCCACTGGCTGACTGGCCAGTTGTACCAGATGTCGCCCACCCAGTTGCCGACCTGGGAGCCGCAGAACGCCAGGTTCTGGAAGTCGCAAGGAAAACTGTTGAAATCTTCGCCTTCACCGAAGCGGCCGACCTTGATGTCGAGTTCCTGGTCGAAGAATTTCTGCTGGTACCACATCTGCGTCAGGCGCCAGGTTTGCCCGCGGCCCCAGACTTCCTGGGCCGAGGTGAAACCGCCGACGCGTGGATCGTTGATCCGGTCGTTGCTGATGTTGTTGCCGCTGCGTTCGGTGATGGTGAGCTGAAACTCGGCGTCGTTCCAGCCGAGGATTTTCTGCAGGTCCAGGTGAGTGCCGAAACCGAACTGATCGCTGTAGCGAGCGGTGCGATCGTGGTCGTAGCCGCCATGCAGATTGCTGCCCATTTCGCCGGTGTAGTCGATTTTGAAATCGTAGCCCTTCGCCGACAGATCACTGCGATTGCCGTTCCAGTCACCGAGCATCCACGGGGAGTCGCTATCGAAGGCCGGCGCCGCCTGGGTGCAAGTGACGAGGCTGAAAGCGCTAAGCCCTGCGAACAGGCTCAGGGCTTTTAGACGAGCAACAGGCGTAAAGACAGCGCTGTCTTTCGAGAATTGTAAATCAGGCATAGGGAAGAAATTCTTGATCTTTTTCTGGGGAATGAACGTGAACAGCAGACGCAAAGCGGATGGCGGAAGCGTTTCAGCCAGGGCGGGCGTAAGGATAATGTTCTGTTACAAATAGAGAAAGGGCTTTTACTGACATGCATCCTTTCGGATTTGGTAACAGTATGCAGCTTCCCCTGAGGAGCTGCCGAAGGTCCAGGCCGCGTTCGGACGATCTTTTGGGTTTCACCTACATTTAATCCAGAGCACACAGATCGCTTCCCCCCGGCGAAGCCCTCGGCTAAGGTGCGCGCCTTCTGCATTTTCACTTCGCCCAAAGGCCTGGCATGAACGAACAAACCCCCGATCCGCTGCACGGCGTGACCCTGGAACAGATCCTCAATGCGCTGGTGACCCATTACCAATGGTCGGGGTTGGCAGAGCGCATCGATATCCGTTGCTTCAAGAGCGATCCGAGCATCAAGTCGAGCCTGACGTTCCTGCGCAAGACCCCATGGGCGCGGGAGAAAGTCGAGCGCCTGTACGTGAAACTGATGCGCACCAAGCGTCCGGTTTGACATGCCGCCCGAGGAGGGTATGCAGCGACGCTTGATTACGCTGGCGGCCTTGCTTGGATGGGCCGGACTGAGTATTCAGCTGTATCTGATTTTTTTCGCGCGCTGGAGTATCGGCGCCAGTCTGCTGGGCGGCCTGGTGAGTTTCTTCAGCTATTTCACGGTAGTGACCAACACGTTGGTGGCGGTGGTACTGACTTGTGCCGTGACCCGTCGCGAATCGGCCGCGCGCCGTTGGTTTTTACAACCCTGGGTGAGCAGCGCAATCGCCGTGAGCATTGTCGTGGTCGGCCTCGCCTACAATCTGTTGCTGCGACATCTATGGCACCCCGAAGGCTGGCAGTTTATTGCCGATGAGCTGCTGCATGACGTGATGCCGATGCTGTTTCTGGTTTATTGGTGGTGCTGCGTGCCCAAGGGCACCTTGCGTGTCCGGCACCTGCCATTGTGGCTGGGCTATCCCTTGCTGTACTTCGCTTACGCGTTGTTGCGCGGGCATTCACTAGGCGCATACGCCTATCCGTTCATTGATGTGGCCACGCTGGGTTATCCCCGGGTGTTGGTCAATGCAGGAGGGATTCTGGCGGGGTTCGTGCTGGTTGCATTGGCGCTGATCGGCCTGGACCGCTGGCAAGGGCGGCGCGTGTAGCACCGCCAACAGCGTTTATTCCTCGTCGCTATCGTCCAGCCGCCAGTAGCCAACGGCTTTGACCAACTGCTCGTTCAAGCCATGTTCGTCGAGCAAGACCCGGCGAATCTGTCGCGATACTTTGCTCTCCGTGGCCACCCATGCGTACAGATTGCCCTTGGGCACCTGCAGTTGTTTAACGGTGGTCAACAGGTTGGCCTTGCCGCCCTCTCGTAACACCCAGATCACGTTGACCTGCGCGGCGCTTTCCAGCACCTGTTGTTCGGCGCCGTTTTCGACCTCGATCACCACCAGCGCCTTGCGATTGGCGGCCAAGCCCTCGAGGCGTCGGGCGATGGCGGGCAGGGCGGTCTCGTCGCCGATCAGCAGGTAGCTGTCGAAGATATCCGGCACGATCATCGATCCCCGAGGCCCGCCGATGTGCAGGAACTGCCCGGGTTGGGCTTGTTCGGCCCAGGTCGAGGCAGGGCCGTCGCCGTGCAGCACGAAATCGATATCCAGCTCCAGGGTTTCCAGGTCGTAGCGGCGCGGGGTGTAGTCGCGCATGGCCGGCATCGGGCCGTTGTCTTTGCCGGCGCCGAGCACCAGGGTTTCCAGCGCCGCCTGTTCCGCCGCGTTCTGCGGGAACAGCAGTTTGACGTGGTCGTCTGTGCCGAGACTGATGAAGCCGGCCAGCTCCGGGCCACCCAGGGTAATGCGGCGCATGCGCGGGGTCAGGTCGACCACTCGCAGCACCTCTAGGCGACGACGTTTTATTTCATGCATGACGCGGTGAATGGTTTGGGAAGGCGCAATAACGTCAGTCATTCAGCTGGCTCCTGGGCAGATTGAACGGCAGGGCCGTCGACAACGGCTTTGGCGGTGTTGTTGAGCAGGGTGGCGACGCGCTGGATTTCTTCCGGACTCCAGCGGCCGTGGTGCAGTTGCAAGGCATGGCGCAGGTTATGCACCGCCTCGTGGATTTCCGGCGGGCGATCATGACCGCGCAGCGAGCGTTTGCTGACATCGATGCGTACCCGCACGCCTTCCAGGGCAATGGCTTGTTCGCTCAGGGACAGGCGGCCGGCGTCGGTCACGCTGTAGCGTTTCTTCCCGCCTTCGGCATCACCCTGGATCATTTCGCTTTCTTCCAGAAAGGTCAGGGTGGGGTAGATCACGCCGGGGCTGGGGCTGTAGGCGCCGTCGAACATGCCTTCGATCTGGCGGATCAGGTCGTAGCCGTGGCAGGGCTGTTCGGCGATCAGCGCCAGCAGCAGCAATTTCAGGTCACCGGGGGCGAATACCCGTGGTCCGCGACCGCCACGTTCGCGGCCTGGGCGTTTTTCGAAGCCGTCGCGACCGTCGCCGTGTTCGCGGTGCGGGGAATGATGGTCTCTCATTTTTTCCTTCTCCTGTCGTGTCTAGATACAACGTAAGATATATCTTATGGCGTATGCAAGCTTTATTGACCGACGGTCGGGATGTCAGCTTCCCACCGGTCCGATAGGTAAAGGGAGAGCTGGCTTTTTTAGAGTAATTAAACTAATTATCAGGCTGATACTTGTTGTTGGAAGTTGGTTGTTGGATAAGTAGTATGGTTCTTACAGAAGTTGTTTGTGTTTTTGTCTGTATGCTTTTTCAGATAAAACTGTGTGTAGGATACAGCTGATGGATAAATGTCGTAGTTTGCTGAATTACTTACTTTTTCTACAGGTGTGTGGGTCTCTTTTACTACATGTTTTGTAGAGGTTTCGTACTTACTTTCTTAGGAATTTGGTCGATCATTCTTCCCGTCGAAAGTTGAAGCGAAATGCCATCATTCAGCGTGTTGGCACGTACCATTGAAACTTTCCACAGACCAATCCTTTGAAAAAAAACAGGTACTCGACCATGTTCAAGAAGTTTGCAATCGCCGTCCCGATGACCATCCTGGCCCTCAGCTCTTCGATGGCGTTCGCTGCGGAAGAAGCGCGCACGTCCATCAACATCAGCGCCACCATTCCTACCCAGGTCTTCCATGCCCAACCGGTCAATCCTGAATTCGGCAGGGATGAAGTGATGGCCTACAACCTGGCGGCCGGCACCCTGAGCCCGCTGCGTGCTGCTTACGATATTCGACACACCAACGGTTCGGTCGGTGCTTATGTGGAAGGCGGGCCGCAACCCCTGTACAACGGCAGCAGCAACATCGATCTGACCTATACCTTCAACGGTGTCACCTTGACCGGTGCTTCTCAGGAAGTGGTTGGCGATACCGAGTCCAACGGGGGTATGCGGGCTGATCTGGTGATTGCCGCGGCCAAACCCACTGCCACACAAACGGGACAGTTCACGGCCACTCCAGTCGTAATCTTCGATGCCATCCCGCGCATTTAAGACAAGCCCTGACTTAAGGCTCGGCCTTATTCGTTAACACTTACCGGTCGATGGGTAGTCACTGCCTGTCGATCGGGTTTTAACGCACTTATCCTCAGAGTATTTCGTTCATGTTCCCGATGACTTCCATCGCGACGGCGCTTGCCCTTTTTTTCTGCGCAACGGCCTTGGCCGCGCCAGCGGATAACGCTAATACGCCTCGAAGTTTGCTGGCGCAGGCCAAGGGTCTGCCCAGCGAGTTCGAAGAGCATTTTTTTGATGTGCCCTTGGCAGTGCGCGTGGAGCTTGACCAACAATTTCTCGGTGAGGCGATGGTGGTGTTATCACGCGACGATCGCCTCACCCTCGTTGACTTCGCTGATGTCAGCGACAGTACGATCAAACCCGGTGAGCGCGACACCTGGTCGGGCTATTTGAAGCAAGGTGTAGCGCTGGGCGGCTGCCAGGCCAACTGCCCGGAGCAACTGATGGCGGTGCACTACAGCCTGGAAAACTCACTGGTGTCGATCCTCACGCAAAACGCTGAGCGCGACGACCAGCAGCAGCGTTACTACAGCCTGCCCGAAGGCGGCAGTACCGGCTTGATCGTGCGCAACCAGCTGAACCTCAACGGCGGTCAGAATCAGGACCTGGGTGGGCGCTATGGCCTTGAGGCCAGCAGCAGCCTGGGCAACTGGACTCAGGCGGTCAACATTCAACTGTCACGACTGGGTGGCCTGGATAACCAGCTTTATCACTCGGTGAACGAGCTCTACACCCAACGCGAACTGGAGGGTAGTTTTCTACGTTTGGGTTTGTTCACGCCCTCGTCCGAAGGGCTGACCCGACAACCGCGTACTTTTGGCACCAGCCCCGACACTGCGCTGGGCGTGATGTATGGCAGTTCCGACAGCCTGGCCATCAATAACCCGAAACCGGCGGTCTATCCGATCTACGTCACCGCCAATCGCCAGGGCTCGGTGGAAATCTACCGCGACGGTTTGTTGATCAATACCCAGGCGATGCCCGCCGGGTTGCAAACCCTCGATACCCGCCCGCTACCGGGTGGCATCTATGAAGTGGAAGTACGCCTGATCGAGGACGGTCAGATCACCTCCAGCACCCAGGAGCTGGTCTACAAGCCGAGTAACTGGCGCAATCACGAAGAACGCTGGCGCTACAACCTGTTTGCCGGTCGTGAGTCCAAAGTGCTCAGCAACTGGGACGAGCAGGACGATGGCGACATGACCGCGGGCGCGGCGTTCAACTTCCTGCTGCACCCACGGGTCATTCTGGGGTTGAGCGGGCGACAGGTGCGCGATGCGTTGCAGTACGGCACTTCGGTCGATTGGGCGATCGTCAACAATGCCAGTCTCTTTGCCAACGTCTACCAGACTGAAGACTACGGCACTGGCCTGGATGTGCAGGGGCTGTATTCCTACGGCAGCGGCAGCATCGTCGCCAGCCATAACCGCAGCTGGCTCGACACCACCCGGCTCTACGACACCCTGCCCGACGGCACGCGGGTGCGCCAGCGCAATGTGTTTGTCGGTCAGACCAGTAACTCGTCGCTCTCGGTGAATCATCGAATCACCAGCAAAAGCTCGGTCAATGCCAGGGTCTCCCACAGCGAAGGCAACACCGAAGGCACGGGCGTGGATCTGGGCTGGACCCAGCGCACCCGACTGTTTGGCAGTGACGCCAACTGGCGGCTGTCATTGTTCGACCGACCCGGCAGCTTCAGTTCGGGTGACGACCGCAATCGTGGCGTCGACTTGAGCGTGAACATTGCCTTGGGCGGCCCGGGTGAGCAGATCTCCGGCAGCATTGGCACTCGCACTGCCCGAGACGGCGGTCGGGATAACAACGCCTCGGTCACCTACCGCAAAGACCTGCAGGATCACCTGCTGCAAAGCGTCTCGGCCACGGCCATCACCGACACCTACGGCGTCGGCTTGAACGCAATGGCAACCATGCAAACGGACCTGGTCCACGGCGATGGTTTCATCCAGCGTTCGTCTTACAACAATGACCTCACCGGTGGCCTCAATCTGGACAGTACCGTGGCCGTCGGTGACAAAAAAATGATCATGACCAGCCAGTACCACCGCAACGGTGCCGGCATGATCATCGATGTGGAGTCGGACATCGACGGCATCGCCCTGCGTGCCGACGACTTGAGCGGCGGCAGCGTGCTGCTCAAGCCCGGGCGCAATTTTGTGCCGATCACTGCTTACAGAAGCAGCTCGATCAGCTTCGATTTCGAAGGTAATCACGTACCCGCAGCGACCATCCAGCCGGCGCGGTCGAGCTATCACCTGAACAAGGGCGGTGTGGATTACCGCAAGATCACCATCAGCAAAACCCTGACCGTGCTCGGCCGTTTGATCGACCCTCAGGGCAAACCGCTCAAGGGGCATCACATCATCAACCACGCCAGCCGTGGGGTCAGTGAAGTGGACGGGTTCTTCTCGATGGAAATGAAGGCCGGCTCACCGACCCTGGAAGTACGTTACGGCGATCAGTTGCTGTGCCAGTTCCGCCTCGACCCAAGTCAGGCCAGCCGCGAGAGCGAAGTACTGATGATCGGTGACTTGCGGTGCACGCCGGACTCTCTGGCGGAAGCGACTTATGCCGCTGAAACGACCGGTTGAGCAATACATTTGATATTTGGATTTGATATGACTATCCCAAAAGAATTGGCTGAGCGCATGGCCGAGAAACTCCTGGCTACCGCCATGGCGTTGTTTTTCACAGTGCCTGCTTTCGCTGTAACGGTGCCCATTACCGCCGAGTTCAAACCAGATCGCACCAACCCCAGCGCTAATTATTTTAAGAACACAACGTCGATAACGGGAATTTGCGCTCACAGTCAATACAGTGCTTTTTGTCGATCAAGAAACTTGTTCAGCATCAATACACCCATCTTGTTTAACTCGACAGGGCCTATTAGTGCCAAGCATACCAACCCGCGCATGGGGGCGATGATACAGGCCAGGTCAGGATGGCGGGATCTGGAGGTAGTCCCGGTCGGGGGCGGGAAATCGGAAAGGTTGAGCTTTCGGATATCCGGGATTTCCAGTACCTATAAGACCACCACACCGGTTACCGAGTTGGTGGGTGTAGCTCCCAACGATACTCCCAAGGCACATCGTCTGCTCTGGACCGGAGGCAATCAAGGCAACTGGGATGCGGCCCCACGACCTTGTTTAACAACGGGGGCCCAGGCTGTTCCCTGGCCCAGTCAGTTTTTGTTTTTCTGGTTGATCCCTGTTGATGGGCTGTGCGCGAAAAACGCCAACTTCGATATTCCCGAATTTCAATACTACGCCTTCGATTTTGCCTACGAACTGCGCACTCCGAACCCGCTGGAAATGGCGACCGGGACTTACACCGGCAGCCTGATAGTGTCCTTGGGGCCCGGCGCAGATATTGATATGGGCGATATCATGGTACCGGACGACAACACTATCGAATTGAATTTCAGCTTGAGGGTAGAACACCTTCTTAAAGTCGATGTACCGCCGGGCGGTAACCGGGTGCAGCTTGAGCCACAAGGTGGTTGGCAGGCCTGGCTGAATCAAGGTCGAAGACCAACACGGTTATTTCGCGATCAAACCTTCAATATCTCGACCTCCACCCAATTCAAGATGCGCATGGAGTGTGAGTACACCCAGGATGGTAATACCTGCTCTTTACGAGAGCCGGTTTCCGGTCATGTGGTGCCGCTGAAAGTCAGTGTGAGTCTTCCCCATGGCTTGACCGACGCTGGCGGGCAATCAGTCAATCGTCGGCAGTTACTGCGTGATGGCAGTGGTACCGAATTGTTCCAGCCGGGTTTTTATGTGGAAAGTAAACCGGGAACGCTGCACTTCGAAATTCCTTCGGGCGAAGTGGCCGAAATGATCCGTCCAGGCGCGTCCCGGCAATACTCCGGCAATGTGACGGTTATCTGGGATTCGGCAATTTAGCCAGTTCTTGAAACAGGTCTTCGCAGCACTGCTGCATACAATCAACGAGGTACTGGAATATGAAACGCCTGTTGGCATTATTTGGTTTTTGTTTGATGACCCAAATCACTCATGCCGGCCCGAGCATCAATATCGGCACCGTTTACGACTACATGGACGGCGATAAAAGCACCTACCTGAAACGGGTCTTCAATGGCGGCGACAGCACCGCCTTCGTCAAGGTCAACATCCTGGAGATCCTCTACGACGCCGATGGGAAATCCACGGAGGTGCCGCTCAAAGCCAGCACCGACGGCGCCGCCCGGGATGGCCTGATGGCCAGCCCGGCGCGTTTGATCGTGCCCGCCAACGGCATGCAGGGCACGCGCCTGCTGTACATGGGCGAACGTGACCGCGAGCGTTATTTTCGCGTGCGCTTTGTCCCGGTGGTGCCCGAGAAGGAAGACGAGTTCGCGGTCTCCGGTGAAGAGCGTGAGGAATACAGGAAAACCCTGTCCGCCGGGGTCACGGTACTGGCCGGTTACGGCGCGGTATTTTTCGTGCGGCCCAAGGACGCGCGTTTCGCCAGCGTGATCGAAAACGACAAGGCCACCTATCGCATTCGCAACAACGGCAACACCGTGGTGGTAATCGATGAGTTCAAGGATTGCTCGGTCAAGAACGAGCAGGACTGTATGCCGACCACCAAGCATCACATTCTGGCGGGTCGCAGTTTCGAGTTTGAAAAGCAGGCGGGTCGCGAGTATCGCTTCACATTGGTTGAAGGCGAGAGCAGCAAGAAGCTCGATGTGAAGGGTTGATGACTATGTTCAGAAAACTGACGGTTCTGATGGTGTCTGCAATGGCATGCCATTCAGCTTTTGCTGCCCGAGAGGTGCATCAGTTCGACGTGTTCGTGACGATTCCGAGCCAGGCGTTCTACGTCATTCCCGCCGACCCCGACTGGATTCACCGCGAGCAGCAGTTGCCGTGGAATCTGGTGACCTCGACCCTGGGCGGTTTGCGCAAATACTTCGATGTGAAGAATGAGGCCGGCTCCATCGAAGCCAGGCTCGAAGGTCGGCCTTACCTGTCCAATGGCAAGGATGTCGACGACATAGGTTTACGTGTGCTGTTCAACGGCCAATCCCTGAGTGAGCGGGAAAACACCGAGGTGGTTTCACTGAGCGAAGCCGCGCAAGGCAAGCGGGTATTACTGGAAGTGCTGCCAATACCACCGGCTGACGGCGTCTATAAACCGGGCAGTTACTTTGGCAGCGTCAATCTGATTTTTAATGCCTTGCTGCCGGGGGCCTGATGCATCGCCCGATGCATCAGGGATTACCAGTTACTGCTCGGTGTCTCTTTGCAATGCCGTGCGGGTCAGTTTTCTACTCAGCTCTTTCTCTTCGTAGCCCATGTCGAGAAACAGGCGGTTGTAGACCTCATCGGTCATGTCCTCCTCGGTGAGTACCACACTGTCATCTACCTCCAGGCGCCGGGCGATGTCCTGCAGGCGCTGTTTCAGTGCCTGTCGTTGCGCCACTGGCTGACTTTTGGAGGTGGCCCAAACGTGTTGAGCTTCGCGCAACTCATCCAGCAAGTCGCTTTTGGCTTCGAGCAGGCGGGTATTGCGCAGGAACTCGTCCGGATGGGTGTCGCGCAGGTACTTCTGCCAGAACGGCTGCTCGAGCATGTCATTAATCAAGCCATCGCCGGCCTCCATCGAGGTCACCGTGTCGAAGGCGGTATCGAGAGTCTGCGTACTCACACCGGCGATCTCGCGATGTATCATCGACTCCGACTGCCAGGGGAGCTCGAGGCGCCGGGCCAGGCCGGTTTCGTAAGCGAGGTAGACTTCCACCTCATCCGGATTACCCTCACGGCTGGCGAAATCCGCACGGGCTATATCATCCACCCGCCCCAGGCGCGCGGCGCCTTTGGCCAGGCTCACCAGTTTGCTTTCCAGGACGGCGTTGGAGGTCGACTGGGCATAGGCTTCGGTGGCGAGCACCTTGATGCCCATATGGTTGAACACCTGGGCTCCCGCATCGGCGCATGTGGTGGGTGAGCTGGCCATTTCGAACAGGTCCTTGCGCAGTTCGGTGTCCAGGTCGATGGCTTCGATCATGCGCCACACGCGATCACTGAGCTGCTGGCGCAACTGGCCACCGGCGCGGTAATCGGCCGAGCGGGTCTGCTTGTCGATCAGGGAAAAGAAGCCTTCGGAGTCCGGCTCGGTCATCAGGTTGTCCCAGGCCTCTTCGCGGAAGGTTCCCAGGCCCGGCGCCCGGTTACTCCACCAGGTCGAGTCGTTGTTCATCGGCCACTGGTCCATGGCGTTGGTCGCCGCCGGCGAGTACACCTGCTCGGGGGCGAGGCCGACCGAACGTCGATACTCCCTGTAGAGCAGTCGATTGCGTTCCGACAAGGGTGTTTCGTGGATCAGGGTGCGGGCCACGATAAAGGCATCGTCGGAACCGGGAACCACGTTCGGCAGTTCGCTGATCGGGTTGTTCAGCAAGTCCAGGAAGAAACCCCGGGGGCGACGCTTGCTGAATGGCCCGAACAGGCCCTCGGGCCATTGGGTTGCACCCGTGGTGCTCAAACCCAGGATCCTGAGTTTGGGCATGCGTGAGACATCCGGAAGCAACCTGAGTCGCGGATTGTCATCGAGCCTGAGGGTTTCCAGGCGAGTCAGGTTGCGCAGTTGCTCGACGGCCGAAGCCGTCAGGGTGAGGTCATTGTTCATCAGGCGCAAGGTGCGCAGGAAGTGCATCTCGCCGATGCTTTCTGGCAGCTGCGTCAAACCGCAGCTCCTGGCGCTCAGCTGGCGCAGGTGAGGGAAGTCTTCCAGCAGGCTGGACGCGCTGGCGGAAAAGGTCGTGCGGTCCAGGTTCAGGGTGTCGATCTGATCCAGATAGTGCTTGAGGTCCGGCAGCTTCTGCCACCAGTTCTCAAGATCGATAACATTCATCTCTGTGGACAAGTCCAGCACGTAGCGGCCATTGGCGGTGGTGTTGCGTTCACCCAGCACCGTGGGCTTTCGTTGGAAGCATTCGATAAGCCGTTCAGAAATGTGCAACCCGCCACCGTTCACGAAACCTTCTCGATCCGGCCCCCAGGTCTCGGCTCGTTCGTAGCGCCAGCGATTCAACAGTACGTTCAGGTCATCCAGTTCCCGGTCCAGGGTGTCGAGCGTCTGATGCCCCTGCTCTTGCGAACCCAGGGACTGCACAAAGTTACTGACCTCTCGGTCGTTGAAATGGGGATAAAGGTCTTCGACTCGCTCGGTCAGTGTGGCAGCGGAGCGGGAGAATGTGGGGCCGCGCAATAGCGTCATGTCTTCGTGGTTGGCCATGGGGAGAATCGGCGGCGCGGCGAGGGCGGCGCGGCGTTCGAGCGGGGTGTCGGTCTTGGCCATGACCCATTGCCTGAAGCGCTCGCCCTGGCCTGGTTGATACCCAAGCTGTGCGCGTTTGTCGCTCGGCACGGCATTGAGGGTGGCCTCGTAAAAATCAGCGGCGTCATTCAGTCTGCGGTTGGCGCCGTCCCAGACTTCGAACTGGTTCTGCTCGTTCCTGACCAGCAGCCGGACTGTCGAGGCGTCCTGGTTCCCCACGCTCGTGCGCAGAGCGCCGTCAGTGGTGCCCTCGCGAACCTCGATGCGCAACTGCGCGAAGGTGTCGGTATGAATCCTCAAGGCGTTCAGCACCAGGCTTTCGGTTTGCGCCGACCACTGCGCGCCGTCGTGGAAACCTTCGTAGGCATGATTCGCCCGGGCTTCGAACGCGGCTTCACGGGCGCGGCTCTTGAGGCTCAGGGGCAGACGTTGCTCCTGGGTCAGGCGTGCGCGCTCGCCCGGTTCGGCAGTGTCCAGCAGGGTTCTGGCTGCCCGTGATGGGAGCTCGGGGTACCTCTGCCGGATCAGGCTTATCTGCGTGTCGTCAGAGGCTTGCGCACCCTGGTACAGCTGATTGACGATGTCGGTGTGCAGCCGGGTGGCTTCATCCGCGAGGCGATCGCGCATCGCCTGCACTTGCGTACTTTTCTCGGTCGGCCCGCCGAGTACCGTCTGCAGTTCCTCTTCGCTGAGAAACTCGGCCAGGTCGGGGGCGAACTCGGCGCTTGTGAGCCGTGCCAGGCTGATGGAGAGCGTCTGCTCGTTCGTTGCATCGGCATTGCCATACTGACGGAACGGGCCGGTCATATCGGATTTTTCGTAGATCTTCAGAGCTTTGTCCGCCGGCCAGCCCTCCAGGTAAGTCGCCAGCGGTTCAAACCAGTAGGCGTCAGGATCGAGCGCCTGGCCTGCGCGAATGTTCGCTATGTTTTGCCGGGTCTGGCGCTGGATGCGCAAGCGAGTGAGGCTGTCGTCCAGCAAGGGGGGCGGGGCGGTGTTGTCGACGTACATTCGGCGCAACGCCCCTTCATCGGTGCCGCTGGCGATGCGTACCTGTTCGAGGTCGGCGTCGGTAAAGGCATCTACCGAGTGGCCGAGGCGCCGCATCAGGGTCGGGCGTTCCCAGGCGCGCGGGTTTTCCGCTTCATGGGTCCAGGCGCCCTGACCGTTGTGTTTCACCTCGGGTTGATAGGCATTGTCGCGTTCGGGGTGCTTGACTCGCCAGGCGCTGGTTTGTGCGTCCTCTTGCACGGCGTAGTGCTCGTTCTCCAGAGGCAGGATTTTCTCGCCTTCGTGGGTATGCAGCCCCAGCGCGTCAGGACGCGAGTCGACCGGCAGTTGCACTTCGGGCCGCCGATAGGGGGTGAGGTCTGGATTCCACAGGCGAGGTTCGCCATTGGGCAGGGTCACCGGTTTCATACCCTCGATCAGCGGCGACAATTTCAGGCGCGCAAGGTCACCGATCTCGGCGCCAGCGGCAAACGCCACCAGCGACAGCAAGTCCGTGAATGCAGCGGCAATGTGCTCGCCGGCTTCGATCCGCAGCCCCATGGTCAGGTCGAGGATGCCTTCGACGACGTCGCTGGTCATCTGGTACACGGAGTACACCAGCATCAACTCACCCAGCCCAGGAACGAAAGGTGTGAAGACCATCAGGGCGACGTTGAAGAGGTCCGAGACTATTTTCTTGAAGTTCTCCCACCAGGCCCAGCGAGCGTTGGAGTCGGCCTCGGCGGTGGACACGGCGATGAACTTGGCGTCGTTGAGGATCTTGCTGAGTTTTTGTTCGAAACGGTACTGCCAGAGTTCGCCGGTGATCGGGGTCGCTGCGAAATGCAGGTTGGGGGCGGTGACAGGTATTTCGCGCCAGCTCGGACCCTGATCCAGTGGGGCTTTTTCGTGCCATTTCACTTCGAACAGACGTTGCTGCAGCCCGCCGAAAAAATGCCCGCGGTCGGCCTGATCGACGAACCGGCTGAAGTATTGCTGGTAGGTCATGCCGGTGGACGACACGACGGGATTGTCGCGCAGTTGTCGGGTCAGTTCATCCATGAAGGCGACGCTCGAAGCGTATTCCTTGAGCGGGTGCTCCGGGTCTTGCGGGACATAGGCAATGAGCGGAGTGACGGTGCGCACGCGTTGTTGCGCATTGGCGGTGAGCAACACGATGCCGGTCAGCCGACTGTCGAGAATGGACAACTCGCAAAATTCCATCACCCAGCCTTTGCGGGTGAGGTTGCGCTGGCCATCGAGCATGCTCAGGATCAGGTCTCGGGCGTCTGCGTCGATGTCGCCGGTCAGGACCGCCATTTGCGCGGCGGCCTTGAACGCGGCCTTGTCACTCTCGATAAGCTTGTGTTTCAAGACGCCTTGGGCAAGGCCGTCCTTGGGCTTCAACTGTTCTTCCAGGTACTTGTTGTAGCGTGCACCGATGTCCAGTTCGCGGCACAGGGTCTGGAACTGGGCGATGGTCATCTTTTGTTTGATCGGCAGGATATCGAAGTGACTGCGCGCATCGGGCTGGCTGATGAAATCCGAGTCCGCTTCGCAGGTTTCCTTGCTCGAAAAGTTGTGCAGGGCCGCGTCCAGCATTGAGACAGTGCGGGTGACCACGCCACCCAGATCGCTGGCGTACCAGGGCAGGGTTTTCGGTAGATAGAGGTGCAGGTAGGTTTTTGTTACATCGACATCAACCTTGTACTGTTCCAGCAGGGCGTCCGTGAGTAACGGTGCGGCGAACTCGTAGACGCCTTGTACTTTCTCCAGGGTTCGGTCGACGGTGTTTTGTGCTGACCAGAGTTCGAGGTTGGCCTGTTGCAGCGCCGTGTGATCAAAAGCCCTGGAGATTTTTGTCCACTGCCCTGGCGTGCTTTTGGTCAGGCTCATTTCGTCAATGCGGTGGCGCGAGGCTCCCTTGAACGTGGGGTCGATTCGGCTCTTGATGAATTGGTAGTGGCGACCTTTGTCTTCGCCGGTGTCAGCAAATGTACGTCCATGTATTTGCGGCATGTTTCAATAAACCTCAAGCGTTAAGTGGAGTTCCAGCCTAACGCTTGGGGCTTAAAGTAAAAGTTTGATTTATCGTTGCCGAATCGGTGCAAGCACGCTCAAACCTTTTGAATTATCCATGTCGAAAACAACTATTTACCACCCGGCCACCGGATTTTTCTTCAGCGCCGTGCCACCTCGACCGGCAGGCACTGCGTATCGCTCCCCGGTTGCAGATACGCCGTGAGAATCGGTGCCATGCCCTTGAGCACTTGCACCGGCAACGCCGAGGTAAACTTGAAGGCTTCGGCCGTGCGCCCCGGCACGAATGCGGTCAGGGTGCCGAAATGGGTGTCGCCGATGTAGAACACGAAGGTCGCCGTGCGGTTGATCGACTTCGAACTCAGAATTCGACCGCCGGAACCGATGGCTTCGATGCGGTTATCGCCGGTGCCGGTCTTACCGCCCATGGCCAACGGCTTGCCATCGGGCGTGGTGAAACTGCCGGAAACCCGCTTGGCCGTACCGGCATCCACCACTTGCGACAAGGCTTCGCGCATGGCCGTGGCAACCTCAGACGGCATCACCCGTTTGCCGACATCCGGGTCATTGATCAGTTTGGTTTCATAGGGTGTATTCGCCGCGAAGTGCAGGCTGTCGATGCGCAGCGTCGGCATGCGCACACCGTCGTTAAGGATGGTGCCGATCAGCTCAGCCAGCGCGGCCGGACGGTCGCCGGAGCTGCCGATGGCGGTGGCCAGCGACGGCACCAGGTGATCGAACGGATAGCCGACGCTCTGCCAACGCTGGTGAATGTCGAGGAAGGCTTCGATTTCCAGGATGGTGCGAATCCGATTGTCACGGGCGCCCTTGTGGCGGCTTTTGAACAGCCAGCTGTAGACTTCCTGGCGCTCGAACTGGCTGGCTTTGACGATGTCTTTGAACGTGGCGTCCGGGTGGGTCAGCAAGTAGCCCATCATCCACAGGTCCAGCGGGTGGACCTTGGCGATGAAGCCCTGGTCGGGCAAGTCGTAGGTGCCGGGGCCGTAGGCGAGGTACAGGCGTTCGAGGCGCTCGTCGGTGAGTTTCTCTTTATCGGTGAGCTTTTCGCCCGTGAGGTGCGAACGCACAAAGGTGTTGAAGCTTTGCTGGCTGGCCTGCGGCAACAGGTAACGGTGCACGGCGGCCAGGCGGATCGGTGTCGGGCGCATGCTGTCGAGGAAGGTCTCGAGCCGCGCCTGGGTGTCCTTGTTGCGGTATTTTTTCCAGAACTTGAGCAGGAACGAAGTGCCTTCGCGGTCGGCGAACGAAGCCAGGTATTCCTGACGCCGAGGGTCGCGGTCGTCCTTGAGCAATTCGGCCCTGTTGTTGGTGCCGGAATACGTGGTGTAGCGCACCAGGTCGCGCATCAGGCGAATGAACGGCAGGTTGATCGACTCACGCAGGGCATCGCGCAGGGTCGGGTTGCGGCCGTTGTCTTCCTTGCGAAAGTTATTGAACGTATGCAGGCCGCCACCGGTGAAAAACGCTTCGCCGGGGCTGGCGGAGTATTTGCGATCCAGCGCGGCGCCGAGCATGGGTTGCAGGCTGTGGTCTTTGTTCTGGATCAGGTAATCGACCACCCAGCGGCTCAGGCGATCCTGCTCCGGCACCTCGACTTTCTTCAGTTCCGGGATGGTCATCTCGGCATATTTGTCGTGCAACTCGGCAATGATTTGCAGGTAAGTGGTCAGCACGCGCATTTTTGCGGTGGAGCCCAGTTCCAGTTTGCTGCCTTCATTGATATCGAACGGTTGATCGGTGCTGTCGGTTTGCACCCGCACCCGTGAGCCATCCGGTGTCAGCTCGAACAGCGTGAAGCTGTAGCGCACCTGGGTGGTGCTGGTGGGGGTCAGCAAGCGTTCGCCCATCAGGCCGATTTCCGCCGCATAGGCCGGGTCGGCCAGGCGTTTGAGGTAGGCGGTGGCCTGGGTTTGCAGCTCGCCTTGCAGGGTGCTGGTGGCCGAAAGGTCGAGCCGGTCGAGATCGTACAGCGGACGATTGAGCAACCCGGCCAAGCGGCTGCGCGCCACGCTGATGCCCTTGTTGGTTTCGATCGGTTGAATGGTCGGTTGGGTAGCCCAGTCGCGATACGTCACTTTGCTGGCCAATGCCGCGGCGGCAAAGGGCGCATCGATCACGCCATTTTGTGCCAGCAGGCGAATGTGGCTGTCGGTGAGGTCGGCCAGTTCATCGTGGCCTTTGGTCAAGTAATGGGAAGGACGGCGCTGGGCAATCATCAAGGACAGCATCTCGCGCAGGGCCAGGCCTTTTTCCGCCAGGCTTTTTGCATCCGTGGCGTCGCTCGCCAGGGTTTCGTTGGCCTTGTTGAAGTCAGCGCCGTACCACACGCGCAGGCCCTCAGCCATGCCATGGACTTCACCGTGGCCCGGCACCGCCGACAGCGGCACGCTATTGAGGTAGTCGCGCACCACGTTCTGCCGAGCCTTGAGCGTTTGCGGACCATCCTGGTAGGCGCGCACGGTGGCGGAAATCATCTGGCGAATTTTTTCTCCGCCCGACACGGTCAACCCATCGGGTGAGTGCCGATATTTCTCGAGTTGCGTTGCCAGGGTACTGCCCCCCGCCGATTGACCGGGCAGGTGCAGCATCTTGGCGACCTGGGTATACGCCGCCATGCCGAACCGCGGCCAGTCCACAGCCGGGTTGGCGAGGGGCTGGCGAGGGTCGAGCAAAAAGCGGTTTTCGATGAACAGCAAGCTATTGACCACCACCGGCGGGATCGCCTCAAAGCTGGAATAGAGCTGTTGCGGATACTTGTACTGGTACACAGGGTTTGCGCGGCAATCGGTGATTGACAATCCAGCCTGGATTTTCTCCGTATAGGGCACGAACAGGCCCTTGTCCGTGTAGTCCATCAAAGCCTTGGAAAACCGGGTCTGGGCGGAAATGACGTAATCACGCTTGAGCAGGCGCGGCAGGAACTCGTCCAGCGAGCTGTAACCCAGGCGCATGTCGAAGGGGCCAGCGCCAGGGTAGTGAATCGCGTCGCTGGGACCGGGTTTGAGTTCATAGCTCAGGGTTTTGGCAAACTTGCTGACTTCCCTGGCTTGAAACCTCGAGGTGCGCATCTCCTTGGACGCCGCCAGGCCCAGGACAATCGCAATGATCACCAACAGCAACCAGAACGCTTTCCAGCCGTGCTTGACGCGGCTGCGAGGGGGTTTTTCAGGTATTGGCGCTTCATCCACAGGTTCAGTCTGGACCACGGTTGTACTCGTATCGTTTTGCTGTAAAGCGCCCATAGTCGATTGATCCATTCACGCAGATTGATCGGACTTGTCTGAAGCTTAGTCGGTGGTTGGCGTTGGTGAAAAAATTGTGGAGCTCCAATCATCATGGATCCACTTTCATCTGTGGTGAGGGGATTTATCTGTGGTGAGGGGATAAATCCCCTCACCACAGCAAATCCTGTTCGGCATCACAGCCAACAGGCATCCCAAAGCGGGTAGTCGCCGATTTTCTCTACAATTCCTGCTCGTAATGGGTTGGCGACGATATAGCGCGCGAACGGCAACAGATCTTCACCATCGCGGATAGCCCGGTCGTGATAGCCGGTTTGCCAGAGTGGGCCACGCCGACCAATCGTTTTGTTCACTGCTTGGGTGCTGCGTGCTTTGGTAGCGCCGATGACATTCCCTAGATTGCTGTCATGCAACTGCATCAGCCAATGAAAGTGATCAGGCATAACAACCCAGGCAATTGAGCTCACTAGCCCCGAGTCATGAGCTCGACGAAGTTCCGCAACAACCAAGCGCCCTAAACGCCAATCAGAAAAGATGGGCTGGCGCTTGTGGATGACTGTGGTGATGAGATAGGCGCGACCGTTTTCGGAGTGCCGGCCGAAGCGCAGGCGATGTGAATTCGGATGAGTAGGCAATCCATTGCTTCCTTAGCGTGATTGTCGGGTGATGCAATCAGGCTAGGTGCCGACAGCCATTTTCGGGTCCTCAATTGTTGAGTGAATATTCTGATTGTGACGAAGGACTGGTGAGTGTGCCTTTGTGGCGAGGGGATTTATCTGTGGTGAGGGGATTTATCGGAATGCCGCACCACCCCGTCCGGCTGCGAAGCAGTCGTAAATCCTGACAGCTCAGTCGGTCTGAATGGACGCAGGGGGCGGCTGCGCCGCCCAACGGGGATAAATCCCCTCGCCACAGATAAATCCCCTCGCCACAGATAAATCCCCTCATCACAGGTTGCGAAAAATCCTACAAGGCTCAGATAATTCATCTCCGTAGATAGCGGTTTTGCCGAGATTTACGCCTGTTTTTTGTGGTTTATAGAGTGAAAATCTCTATCATCAGCTTTTTATACTACTCCCCCGCTGATCTCGCAGGTTTTGCCCTGCAAGACGGTTCTGCCCACGAAGCAGGGTCGGTCAAGGGAGGCGCTGGCTTATCGGTCAGCGCTTCGCCACTCGGTGGATATATCCAATAACAAGACGAGGTTGTACCCATGTCCGTAGGCAATCACCTGCCCCACGGCGAGACCGCTCAGGGCGGCCCGCTCAAACGTGAACTCGGCGAACGGCATATTCGCTTGATGGCACTCGGTGCCTGTATCGGCGTCGGTCTGTTTCTCGGTTCGGCCAAGGCCATTGAAATGGCTGGCCCGGCCATCATGCTGTCCTACATCATCGGCGGCCTGGCCATCCTGGTGATCATGCGTGCGCTCGGCGAGATGGCCGTGCACAACCCGGTCGCCGGCTCGTTCAGCCGTTACGCCCAAGACTACCTCGGCCCGCTGGCGGGCTTCCTGACCGGTTGGAACTACTGGTTCCTGTGGCTGGTGACCTGTGTCGCGGAAATCACTGCCGTGGCGGTGTACATGGGCGTGTGGTTCCCCGATGTGCCGCGCTGGATCTGGGCGCTGGCGGCATTGATCAGCATGGGTTCGATCAACCTGATCGCGGTGAAAGCCTTCGGTGAATTCGAGTTCTGGTTCGCCCTGATCAAGATCGTCACCATCATTGCCATGGTGTTCGGCGGTATCGGCATCATCGCATTCGGTTTCGGCAACGACGGTGTGGCCTTGGGGATTTCCAATCTCTGGACCCACGGCGGCTTCATGCCAAACGGTGTGCAGGGCGTGTTGATGTCTCTGCAAATGGTCATGTTCGCCTACCTCGGCGTGGAGATGATCGGCCTGACCGCCGGTGAAGCGAAGAACCCGCAGAAGACCATTCCCAGCGCAATCGGCTCGGTGTTCTGGCGCATCCTGCTGTTCTACGTCGGCGCGCTGTTCGTGATTCTGTCGATCTACCCGTGGAACGAAATCGGCACCCAGGGCAGCCCGTTCGTGATGACCTTCGAGCGTCTGGGCATCAAGACCGCCGCCGGCATCATCAATTTCGTGGTGATCACCGCCGCGCTGTCGTCCTGCAACGGCGGCATCTTCAGCACCGGGCGCATGCTCTACAGCCTGGCGCAGAATGGCCAGGCCCCGGCCGGTTTTGCCAAGACCTCCAGCAATGGCGTGCCGCGTCGCGCCTTGCTGCTGTCGATTGGCGCCCTGCTGCTGGGCGTGCTGCTCAACTACCTGGTGCCTGAGAAGGTGTTTGTCTGGGTGACGGCGATTGCCACCTTCGGCGCGATCTGGACCTGGGTGATGATCCTGCTGGCCCAGCTCAAATTCCGCCAAGGCCTGAGCGCCAGCGAGCGTGCCGGCCTCAAATACCGCATGTGGTTGTACCCGATCAGCTCTTACCTGGCGCTGGCGTTCCTGGTGCTGGTGGTCGGCTTGATGGCGTATTTCCCGGATACCCGCGTGGCGTTGTATGTCGGCCCTGCGTTCCTGGTGCTGCTGACGGTGTTGTTCTATGTCTTCAAGCTGCAACCGACCAATACGACCCAAGGTGCGGTGCGTTCGGCTTCGTAAGTTGTAACGCCCGAAATGCAAAAGCCCCGGTCGAAATGCTGTCCATTTTAGGTTGGGGGGGAAGGTGCATATTTGGATTGGGTGTATATCCATTCCTGCGGTAACGGCCACTTATGGTTTCGCTTTTACAGCGAGTCACTTGGAAGAGCCCCAAGTAACCAAGGGCTCTTGCCCCTGGCGTTCGGTGCCTCGCTAATGCTCGGCATGCCCTCGCTCCGGTCCTGCTCCGTGGGCCCGCCGCGATGGGCCATCCTTGGCCCAGCGCGGCTAACCCGGCATCCATGCCGGGTTACCCACTGCGCAGAACCTCCACTCGGCCTCTCGATGGGGCAAGAAAATCAAAAGCCTAAGCAAAAGCGAGGCGGCCTGACAGCCGACCTGATTGCAGGCTTGTCCGCGATCCTATTGTGGGAGCGAGCCTGCTCGCGATGGACGTCTGGACAACGAGATCCTTCAGACAGGGCGCGTTATCGTTGACGTCCATCGCGAGCAGGCTCGCTCCCACAGGGGTTTGAGGGTATCTGCAAAAGTCAGGTCGGCTGTCAGGCCGCCTCGCCTTGGCTTTAGATTTGGGCGCCCCGTTAAACCACGATGGCCGAACGCAGGCATTGCGCAGTGGGGAAACCGGCAGGACGCCGGTTTAGCCGCGCTGGGCCAGGGATGGCCCATCGCGGCGACCCACGGAGTAATGCCAGAGAGAGGGCATGCCGAGCCACAGCGAGGCACCGAGTGGTGGGGCAAAGCCTTTTGCTTACTTTTCGGCGTTTGGAAAAGTGAGTCGCCGTAAGGGCGAAACCATAAGTGGCCGTTACCGCAGCAACGGATATCCCCCCAATCCAGTTCTTATATACGGTTTTTTTTACAAGGCGTTTACCGCTGGAGCGGGTCGATTCAAGCGCTTGTTGAACTCAAGCCACGCCCCCAGCAACGCCATCAACCCGGCCCCCACCAACGCGGTGAAGATTTGCATGGCGAATGCATCGTCGGTCAGCGCATTGAGCATGTCCGCCAGGGGCGCCAGCAGCACGCCCAGGCAGAAAATCTCCAGGGAAAAACGCCCCATGCGACAGCTTTGCTGTGCCAGCCAGTTTTGTGTCCAGCCGGTATCGGGAAGCAGTTTCGCGGTGACGTAGGCCAGCGCAAGGAAGTGCAGCAGGCGCACAGGCGACAGGTTGGTCTTGCTGATCGGATACAACAGATTGCTCAAGCTGGTGGGCATCAGGGCGTCGTGGATCTGTGGCCAGCGCCAGGCGATAGTCAGCACCCCGGCGAGTACTGCATAGACCGCCGCCGTCATGAACAACGGCTGACGCACCAGCGGCCGGGTGTCGGGCAAACGTGGGCGTTGAGCATGAATCGCCGCCGCGCCGCCGAGGATAAACAGCAGTTGCCAGGCCACGGGGTTGAAGTACCAGACACCATCCTTGATCGCGGCCAGGTTCCAGCCAAACAACGGCACGGTCAGGTACAGCGCAAAGGACACCGCCACCACCGGCCAGACTTTGCGCACCAGTATCGGCAGCACCAGCGGCAAGCCCGCCAGCAGCACGATGTACAGCGGCAGAGGGTCCATCAGGTTCGGTTTGAAACGCAACAGCAGCTCATCGATCAAGGCCTGCTGAGGGTCGCTGATGAAGTGGTGCATGCCCATTTCCTCCACCAGATCGCGGGTCTCCACGTGGCTGTTGGCGAAGAATACGATGCCCATCAACATCGCTAGCAGGAAGATGTGCACCACATAGAGCACCCAGGCGCGGCGCAGGATTTTCACACAGGCGATCAGCAAGCCTTCCCGTGCAAGGACTTTGCCGTAGGCCAGGACGGCCGCATAACCGGCCAGGAACACGAAGACTTCGGCGGCATCGCTGAAGCCGAAATTGCGCAGCGTGATTTGACCCAAAGGGTTGTGGGGCACGTGATCCCAGAAAATGAAGATCAGTGCCAGACCGCGAAAAAAATCGATCCGGTGATCGCGCGCTAACGTCATGACGGCAGGCTCGTAAACAGGTATTGAACAAAGGATTGGCCGAGGGCGCAAACAGTTGCGCGCCGCATATTGGCGGCGCGCAGGGTGGACTGATTCGCCTGCAATTGCAAAGGCGGGGTATTTCGGAATGTCTCCTGGCATTAGCGCGGACCCTGACCGCTGGTCTGAAAGGTTGGCATACCTGCGATTTATGACAGTAGACAAGCTCAAATACTTGTGTGATCCGCGTTCTATCGCAGGAGCGTCACGTGAGACTTTCATGCAAAGGCTTGTCCAGCTACACCGTGATTGGCGTTGCGAACACGCTGATTCACTGGCAGATCTTTTTTCTCTTGAGTGTGGCTGCCGGCTTCACGCAAGCGGCCAGCAACCTGGCAGCCTTTTGCGTGGCGGCCTCGTTTTCCTTTTATATGAACGCGCTCTATACCTTTGATGCCAAGGCGTCAGTCGGCGGCTATCTGTCGTTCATGGTGGCGATGGGCGCGCTCAGCCTCGGTGTCGGCCACGCCGGCGATGTCTGGCGGTTACATGGCTTGCTGACCGTGGCACTGTTTTCTGCGTTGAGCCTGGTGTTGGGCTTCCTGTTTTCCAAGTACGTGGTGTTTCGTGAGCGTGACCAATGAAGGTTTCGCTCATCGTCCCGGTGTTCAACGAAGAACAGGCGATCAATCTGTTCTATCAGGCGGTACGACGTGAGTTGAAACTCGACGGGGCCGAAGTCGAGATCGTGTTTATCAATGACGGCAGCACCGATGGCACGGCCGCACAGGCGTCGGCCTTGGCGCAGGCGGACGAACAAGTCCTGCTGATCAATTTTTCGCGCAATTTCGGCAAGGAACCGGCGCTGTTTGCCGGTCTGGAATATGCCAGCGGCGATGCGGTCATCCCGATGGACGTCGACTTGCAGGACCCGATCAGCGTCATCCCGCGGTTGATCGAACAATGGCAAAAAGGCGCGGATGTGGTGCTGGCCAAGCGCCGTGACCGCACCGCCGATGGTTACTTGAAGCGTCACAGCGCCGCGCTGTTCTATCACTTGTTGAATCGAATTTCCTACACCCGGATCGAAGAGAACGTGGGTGACTTCCGGCTCATGGACCGCAAGGTGGTGGACGTGATTCGCACCTTGCCCGAGCATCAGTTGTTCATGAAAGGCGTGTTGTCGTGGGCCGGGTTCAACACGGTGGTGGTGGAATACGAACGGGCCGGGCGCGTGGCAGGAAGCAGCAAGTTCAACGGCTGGAAACTGTGGAACCTGGCACTGGAGGGCGTGACGTCTTTCAGCACCGTGCCGTTGCGCCTGTGGACCTACGTCGGCGGAGTGATTTCGATTTTTGCGGTGCTGTACGCGGTGTACATGGTGCTGGACAAGATTTTCTTCGGTAACAGCGTGCCCGGTTACCCCTCGTTGATGACCGCTATTCTGTTTCTCGGCGGCGTGCAACTGATCGGCATCGGTATCCTAGGCGAATACGTCGGCCGGATTTACATCGAAGCCAAGCACCGGCCGCGCTATGTGGTCAAGGACATCGTCGGCGGCAAAGACAGGCGCAAACCTTAGGATGAGCAGGTTCAGCGATTTCTTCATCAAGGAACTCACTCGACGCCAGGCATGGCTGTTTTTTCTGCTCGCGACCTTTGTATATGTCCTGCCGCTGATCCTCGCGGATTATCCCTACATCGATGACAACTGGCGCTCGCTGTCGGCCGGTATGGCCTGGGCCAAGGAAGGGCGTTTGTTCGCCGAGTTGTTCTACAACGCGCTGACGTTCAGTAGTGGGGCGCCGAACATCTTCCCGCTGCCGTTGTTGATCGCCACCCTGGCCATGTCCTGGGCACTGACCAGCCTGACCTTTCATCACTTCCGCCAACCGACCGTCGCATGCTGCCTGGTGCTGTTGCCGCTCTGGTACAACCCGTTCTTCCTGCAAAACCTGACCTATCAATACGACGGCCCGGTCATGACCTTGAGTGTGGTGGCGGTGATCTACGCCATCACCTTTCGTCACCCGTCGCGCAGTCTGCAATGGCTGGTGCCGTCCTTCCTGATTGCGCTGGCGCTGGGCCTGTATCAAGTCAGCATCAATGTGTTTCTAGGACTGTGCTGTCTTGAAGTGCTCAGGGCGGTCAATGACAAAGTGGCCTGGTCGCGGTGGGGCGGTTTGATCGGCTGGAGAGTCGCCCAGCTGTTCCTCGGTTGGCTGATTTACTGCGTCAGCGCATTCCCCTTCATGGGGCAGGATCGCACGTTGCTGCTGAATGGGTCAGCGCAGCCTTTGCTGCAGATTCATATCAACATCGCGCGATTACTGGAAAAAGTCGTGCTGCTGTTCCATGGCGGATTTGCCTGGGTGTCCGCCGGGTTGGTGCTGTGCGGCATTGCCGGAGCTGTTCGCCTGGGATTGAAGGTTGTCGAGCGCAACGACAGCGGGCCGAAGAAACTCCTGATCGGCCTGCTGTGTTTGCTGACAGTGCCGGTCGTGGTGGTGTTGGTGTCCGGTGTCGCGCTGTTCTTCCGCGACTTCAACGAAGGCGCCAGGACCTTGATGGGGTTCGCGGTGTTGCTGGTGCTGCTGTTCTATTTGAGTCATCTGGCGCTGGCAACGCTCCACGAACGCCTGCCGCTGCTGCTGCTGGTGCCGCTGCTGGCCATGTTGTCGTTGTCGTTTGCCTATGGCCGGGTCCTGACAGTGCAGAAATCCTTCGCCAACAGTGCCCTGAACAGCCTTGAACGCGACATCACCAGCCATCAACCCTTGCGTGACGCCAAGCGCATTTACATGTCGGTGACCTATTCCGATCACTGGCTGCTGGGGGCGGCGGGTTCGTTCAAGCAGATGCCGGTGTTGCATTATCTGCTGAACGTCGACTTCTACATGCTGGCTGAAAACCTGCCCAAGGTGGGCATCACCAACGTGGTCGCGGAGAAGGAGCGACGCAACGCGACGCGGGTGGGTTATCAAGGTTACCCGCCGCTGGTGGAGAGCCAGTTCTACCGGATTTACCTGATTGGGGATTACGGTTTTATCGTCATGAAGGAACCGGCCCCGATCAAATCGCTTCATTGGTGAAGCGCAATGTCGGGGCCGTGAAGGTCAGGCCGCCGCCACCTCATTGGGCTCGAAACTGTCCGCCCGCGCCATCTGCCACATCCGCGAGTAGAACTCGCCATTCACTTCCCCGGTGAGCAACTCCCCCGGCTTGAGGAACACATGCAGCTGTGAGAACAACTTGATTTCGGTCGCTGACATGCGCCGCACCAGGTGCTTGGCCGACAGTTGCGATGGGTGTTCAAGGCCCGCGGCGGCGAGCATCTCGGCCAGGCCCTTGAGGGTATTGCGATGGAAGTTGTAGACGCGTTGGGCCTTGTCCGGCACCACCAGCGCGCGCTGGCGCAGGGTGTCCTGGGTGGCGACGCCGGTCGGGCATTTGTTGGTGTGGCAGCTTTGCGACTGGATGCAACCAATGGCGAACATGAAACCGCGCGCCGAGTTGGCCCAGTCGGCGCCGATGGCCAGCACGCTAGCGATATCGAACGCGCTGACGATCTTGCCGCTGGCGCCGAGCTTGATCTTGTCCCGCAGGTTGAGGCCGATCAGGGTGTTGTGCACGAACAACAGGCCCTCGCGCATCGGCACGCCGATGTGATCGGTGAATTCCACGGGCGCGGCGCCGGTGCCACCTTCCTTGCCGTCGACGACGATGAAGTCCGGGAGAATGCCGGTTTCCAGCATGGCCTTGGCGATGCCCATGAACTCCCACGGGTGGCCCAGGCAAAATTTGAAACCGACCGGTTTGCCGCCGGACAGCTCGCGCAATTGCTGGATGAAATGCATCATCTCGATCGGCGTGGAAAACGCACTGTGGCGTGACGGCGAGATGCAGTCTTCGCCCATCAGAATGCCGCGGGTTTCGGCGATCTCTCGGGTGACCTTGTGCTTGGGCAGGATCCCGCCGTGGCCTGGCTTGGCGCCCTGGCTCATCTTGATTTCGATCATCCGTACCTGAGGCGTTTGCGCCTGCGCGGCGAAACGCTCCGGGTCGAAGCGGCCATCAGGGGTGCGACAGCCGAAGTAGCCGCTGCCCAGTTCCCAGGTCAGGTCGCCACCGTGTTCGCGGTGATAGGGACTGATGCTGCCTTCGCCGGTGTCATGGGCGAAGTTGCCGAGCTTGGCGCCCTGGTTCAACGCGCGAATGGCGTTGGCGCTGAGCGAGCCGAAGCTCATGGCCGAGATGTTGAACACCGACGCGGAATACGGCTGGGTGCACTGCGGGCCGCCGACCGTGACCCGGAAGCCGCTCGGGTCGCTCAAGGGGGCCGGGCGCATCGAGTGGCCGATGAATTCAAAACCCGACTGGTACACATCGATCAAGGTGCCGAAGGGTTTGTCGGCGCTTTCATTCTTGGCCCGGGAATAGACCAGCGAGCGCTGGGCGCGGGAAAAGGGCAGGGCGTCGCTGTCGGATTCGAGCAGGTACTGGCGGATTTCCGGGCGAATGGCTTCCACCAGGTAACGGATGTTGCCGAGAATCGGGTAATTGCGCCGCACCGCGTGAGGGCTTTGCATTAAATCGAAAACGCCGATCAGGCTGAGCACGCCGGTGACGGCAGTGATTGGCCAGAGCCAGTCGTGTTCGAGGAAAGGCAGGCTGGCGAGGGTAAAGATCACGCAGACGGCAAAGAAGGCGTAGCGGCTCAGGAGTGACAGGCTCATACGGTTTCCTTGGGTTCGGACTCAATGGTTTGCAAACCTGTGGCATGGGCTTCTGTGGCGAGGGGATTTATCCCCGATCGGCTGCGAAGCAGTCGCAAAATCAGTGCATGCGGTCTTTCAGTTAAACCGCAGTGAATGGTTTTGGGGCGGCTTCGCCACCCATCGGGGATAAATCCCCTCGCCACAGGGAATCTATTCCCACAGGAAAGCATTTCAGCGCTGTGTCAGGCATTTTGTGCCTGGAGAAAAATCGAAAACAGCTCGGACTGGGACTTGATCCCCAGCTTGCTGTACATGTGTTTCTTATGGACTTTCACGGTTTCGATCGAGATTTCCAGTTTGCGGGCGATTTCCTTGCTGGAGCAACCGCTGAGCATCAGGCGCCCGACATCCAGCTCCCGGGCGGTCAATTGCGCGCCCTTGAGTTGCTGCACCGAAGCTTCCAGCTGCACTCGCCAGTCGCCTTGTACCGGCGTTGGGGCAAGGGCCACCACTTCGTTGATTTCGTAGGGCAGACGCTGGCGCAACAATCCGAGCACCCACGGCTGGATCAGCGACAGCAAGGCAATCTGCTGTGCGCTGAAGCGTTGCCGACTGCCCAGTGACAGGCACAACGTGCGGTCGCCCTCCAGTTGGCAATTAAACTGTATTTCGTCGGCCACGACATTCACACGAAAGTATCGTTGATAGTACTCGGTGAGTTCGAAATGCTCCGGCGCCACTTCCGACAGGCGATACAGACCGCTACGCGACTGCTCGCGGCAGGCGATGTAGAACGGATCGAGCAGGTATAGACCGCGCAGGTAATCCTGGAACAACTGGTCGGGGCTGCCGTCAATGCCTGGGCATTCGGCGAACACCTGCGGGTGCTGATCGGCGCTGAACAGCAAGGCTACCCAGCTGTCGCAGGGCACGTATTGATCCAGCAGGCGCACCAGCTGCGTCCAGAAATTGGGCTTGTCCAGGGCATCGATCAATTGCCCGACCGAACGGTGCCAGGCGATGTCGTCCAACGAGAGTGTCATGCCTCTACCCCTATCGTGTTACCCCAGCGGCGTGATTTTCGACCGCGTGCTTGCTGCGCATACTGGCGCACACACAACGACCGGGCAATCTTTCCGGTGCGCAGAACAAGGACTACCCATGAAAGTCGAACTCGCCCAATTGGCGGGCCGTGACAACGACACGGCTTACAATCTCGAACGTGCCCTGGCTGTAATTAATGCCTGCGCCGCCGACACGCAACTGATCATGTTCCCGGAAAGCCACCTGATGGGCTTCCCGTCCGCCGAGTCCGTGGCCGAGGTCGCCGAGCCGCTGGACGGACCGACAGTCAGCGCGATAGTCGCCGCCGCCCGTGAACGCAATATCGCCGTGGTCATCGGCACCTGCGAAAACGACAACGGCCGTTTTTACAACACTACGTTGCTGATCACCCCCGAAGGTATCGCGCTCAAGTACCGCAAGACGCACCTGTGGGCATCGGATCGTGGTGTGTATGAAGCCGGTGATCGTTACGCCACCTGCCTGTGGAACGGCGTACGCGTCGGCTTGCTGATCTGCTACGACATCGAGTTCCCGGAAACCGCCCGCGCCCTGGCGCAACTGGGGGCCGAGTTGCTGCTGGTGACCAACGGCAACATGGACCCCTACGGTCCGACTCACCGCACCGCGATCATGGCCCGCGCCCAGGAAAACCAGGCGTTTGCGCTGATGGTCAACCGCGTGGAAGAGGGTGATGGCGGGTTGTTGTTCGCCGGTGGCAGTGCGCTGGTCGATCCCTTGGGCACGCTGCTGTTCGAGGCGGGTCGCGAAGAAGGGCAGTTCGCGGTGGAGCTGGACCTGAAGCGGTTGACGGCGGCGCGTCAGGATTATCGGTATCTGGCTGATCAGCGGCTGAAGTTGCCGGGGGAGATGGTTGAGCATGCCAATGGATTGCGCGAGCTGATGATTCCTTTGCGTTAACCGATCGTTCCCACGCGCAGCAAAGGAATGCATCAACGGACGCTCTGCGTTCGGCTCTTGATTTGGGACGCGGAGCGTCCCTGGCTGCATTCCCACGCAGAGCGTGGGAACGATCAAACATGACGCCGGGTGGCGGACATGTGATCCTTGCCGCTTTTGAGTCAAAGGCCTTTTTTCATGTCGACGTTTCCTGCCCAACCTTCTGAACTTATCCACATCGCCGCCGCCCTGTTGATCGGCCCCGACGGCCGCACCCTGCTGGTGCGCAAGCGCGGCACCCAGGCGTTCATGCAACCGGGCGGCAAGATCGAGGCCCATGAGCAACCGGTCAGCGCACTGGCCCGGGAGCTGGAAGAAGAGTTGGGGTTGCTCATCGATCCGACGCACGCCACTTTCCTCGGGCAGTTCTCGGCCCCTGCCGCCAATGAGCCGGGTTTTGTCGTACAGGCCGAACTGTTTCTGCTGACCATCGATGCCGATGTCACCCCGGCTGCCGAGATAGAAGAGGTGCTCTGGATTGATCCGGGCACCGACGGTGGTGTCGTTCTGGCGCCATTGACACGGGACCTGATCCTGCCGTTTTATCGAGCTTCGCTGACCGTGACCGCCTGATCATTTACGCAAAGGACTTCGCCCATGATCCCGCTTCAAGACCTGCTGATTTTCGCCGCTGCCGCGTTGTTGATGGTGCTGACACCGGGGCCGAACATGATCTACCTGATCTCCCGTTCGATCTGCCAGGGACGCAAGGCCGGGGTGACTTCGTTGCTCGGCGTGGTCGCGGGGTTCTTCGTGCATCTGTTCGCGGCCGCGGCCGGTTTGACCGCGGTGTTCCTGGCGGTGCCGATGGCCTATGAAGTGTTGAAGTGGGCCGGCGCGCTGTACCTGTTGTGGCTGGCCTGGCAGGCGGTCAAGCCGGGTGCGCGTTCGCCGTTCGAAGCCCAACAGTTACCACCGGACTCGTCGCGCAAGCTGATCACCATGGGTTTTCTCACCAGCGCCCTGAACCCGAAGATTGCGGTGTTTTACCTGTCGGTGTTTCCGCAATTCATTACCCCCGAGCACGGTTCGGTGTTCACTCAAAGTATTGTTCTGGGCCTGACCCAGATCAGCGTCAGTTTCTGCGTGAACCTGATGATCGCCATGTTCGCGGCGGGCATCGCGTCATGGTTTGTCAGCAATCCGACCTGGCTGGCGATGCAGCGTTATTTCATGGGCTTTGTGTTGTCGGCGCTGGCGCTGCGCTTGATGCTCGAGCAAAAACGGATGGCCTGAACATGTGGATTCAGCCGCTGGATGCCAGCCATGCGCTGGACTATCGGGCGATGACGCTCGAAGCCTGTGACCGGCACCCGCAGGCGTTCACCTCAAGTGTGCGCGAGCGGGCAGCAATGCCCTTGAGCTGGTGGGAGTCACGCCTGAGCGGCAAGCTGGATGTGGTGCTCGGTGCTTTCGACGAGGGCCGGTTGACGGGCATCGCCGGGCTGGCCTTCGAGCCCCGGGAAAAGGCCCGGCACAAGGCGACGTTGTTTGGCATGTACGTGTCTGCCAACGTGCGCCAGCGCGGGCTCGGCGTGCAACTGGTGCAGGCGGTGCTGGCCGAGGCGCGGACCCACCAACATCTGCGGCTGATCAAGTTGACCGTCACCACCGGCAACGACGCCGCATTCAACCTCTATCGGCGCTGCGGCTTCGTCCAGTTTGGTCTGGAGCCGATGGCGGTGCGGGTGGGCGAGGAATACTTCGACAAGATCCACATGTGGCGCGAGATTTCCCCAGAATCCAAGGGATGACCGCTTTTGTGGCGAGGGGACTTGTCCCCGTTGGGCTGCGAAGCGGCCCTAAGACCTGCGAGCACGGTTTGTCTGAAAAATGCTGGGGAGTGCTTCGCACTCCAACGGGGACAAGTCCCCTCGCCACAAGGGTGTTCTAACGAACGGCGCTGACCCCATCCAAAGTCGAAAACGACGTGTCCTTGGCCGTCAGCAAAAAGTCCCGCATATACGGCGCATCGAGCATGTCGGCGCGGATCGCCGCGTACAGCGTCGCAAACAAGCCTTTCTCGCCCAGGCGCTTGGCCTTCACGTAGCCCCGTGAGCTGTATTCATGCAGCGCCCAATGAGGCATGCCGCACACGCCGCGCCCGCTGGCCACCAGTTGCATCATCATCACCGTCAGTTCCGAGGTGCGGACCTGGGCCGGTTCGACGTCGGCCGGCTCCAGGAAGCGCGTGAAGATATCCAGCCGGTCACGTTCCACCGGGTAAGTGATCAGGGTCTCGGTGAGCAAGTCTTGCGGGACAATGCAGGCCTTGCTGGCCAAGCGGTGCTGGTTCGCCACCGCGAGCATCGCTTCATAGGTAAACAACGGCACATAGGTGATCCCTACCAGTTCCAGCGGGTCGGACGTCACCACCAGGTCCAGGTCGCCACGGGCCAGGGCCGGCAGAGGAGCGAAGGAAAAGCCCGAGGCCAGGTCCAGCTCGACTTCCGGCCACGCATCGCGGAACTGGTCGATGGTCGGCATCAGCCACTGGAAGCAACTGTGGCATTCGATCGCCATGTGCAAGCGCCCCGCAGTGCCGCCAGCCAACCGCGCAATATCGCGCTCGGCGCCGCGCAGCAGCGGCAGGGTGGCATCGGCCAGTTGCAGCAGGCGCAAACCGGCGCTGGTGAAGCGCACGGGCTTGGTCTTGCGCACGAACAACGGCATGCCCATGCGTTCTTCCAGCTCCTTGAACTGATGGGACAGCGCCGACTGGGTCAGGTGCAGGCGGTCGGCAGCATCGACCAGGCTGTCGGCTTCGCGCAAGGCGTGCAGGGTTTTCAGGTGGCGGATTTCAAGCACCGGTGGCTCCATGAGGAAAACTTGTGATCAACACGAAAAGGTTGAGTTTGTCTCATGTTGCCTTGCCTGTCGACAATAGCGCCATGTTTTGCACCCCCTTTTAGATAGAGAGCATTCAACATGGCACTGGCCCACACCCTCGGTTTCCCCCGCATCGGCGCAGATCGCGAGCTGAAAAAAGCCCTGGAGTCCTACTGGAAAGGTGACCTCGACCAAGCCGCCTTGCAGAGCGTTGGCCGCCAGTTGCGCGCCACCCACTGGCAGTTGCAGAAAGATGCCGGTATTGATTTGTTGCCGGTCGGCGATTTCGCCTGGTACGACCAGGTGCTGACCCATTCCCTGACCTTCGGCGTGATCCCGCAACGTTTTGACAACGTCAGGTGCGAGAACGGCCTGCCGAGCCTCGACACCCTGTTCGCCATGGCCCGTGGCGCGACCGCGGCCTGCTGCGGTGGTGAGCACGGCACGGCGCAATACGCCCAGGAGCTGACCAAGTGGTTCGACACCAACTACCACTACCTGGTGCCGGAGTTCAGCGCCGAGCAACAGTTCAAGCTCAGCTGGGAGCAATTGTTCGACGAAGTGGACGAAGCTTTGGCGCTCGGTCACAACGTCAAGCCGGTGATTATCGGCCCGCTGACCTACCTGTGGCTGGGCAAGGCCAAAGGCAACGACTTCGACAGGCTCGATCTGCTCGAACGTCTGCTGCCGGTCTATAACGAAATCCTCAGTCGCCTCGCCGCCCAAGGTGTGGAATGGGTGCAGATCGATGAGCCGATCCTGACCCTCGACTTGCCCCAGGCCTGGAAGAATGCCTTCGAACGCGCTTACCACATCCTCCAGTATTCGCCGCTGAAAAAACTCGTGGCCACCTACTTCAGCGGCCTGGAAGACAACCTCGGCCTGGCAGTCGGCCTGCCGGTGCAAGGCTTGCACATCGACGCCGTACGCGCACCGGACCAGCTCGGCCAGGTACTGGATCGCCTGCCGACCTACAAGATTCTCTCGGTGGGCCTGGTGAACGGGCGCAATGTCTGGCGCTGCGAACTGGAGTCGGTGCTGGCGCAACTGCAACCGGCCCAGGAGCGTTTCGGCGATAACCTGTGGGTCAGCAGTTCCTGCTCGCTGCTGCACAGCCCGGTGGATCTGGATCGCGAGGACACGCTTGATCCGGAACTGAAAAGCTGGTTGGCGTTTGCCGTGCAAAAGTGTGGCGAGATCGCCGTGCTGCGTGACGCATTGAACGATCCACAAGCACCCAAGGTGCGAGCTGCGCTGGCTGAAAGCAATGCCATTCAGGCCAGTCGCGCCGAGTCGCCGCGCATCCACAAAGCCGAAGTGCAGGCCCGTGTTGCTGCTGTAGATGCCACTCACAGTCAGCGCCGATCGCCGTTTGCCCAACGCATCGAACAACAGCGTGCGCGCCTGCAACTGCCGGCGTTCCCGACCACCACCATCGGCTCGTTCCCGCAAACCGGGTCGATCCGACTGGCGCGCCAGGCGTTCAAGCAAGGCAAGCTGTCGGCCAACGATTACACCGACGCCATGCACCGTGAAATTCGGCACGCCGTGCAAATCCAGGAACGCCTGGGCCTGGATGTACTGGTGCACGGTGAAGCCGAGCGCAACGACATGGTCGAGTACTTCGCCGAGCAGCTGGAAGGTTATGTCTTTACCCGGTTTGGCTGGGTGCAGAGCTATGGTTCACGTTGCGTGAAACCGGCGATCATCTATGGTGACCTGAGTCGCCCCCGCGCCATGACGGTGGACTGGATCACCTATGCTCAAAGCCTGACCGACAAAGTCATGAAGGGCATGCTGACCGGCCCGGTAACGATGCTGATGTGGTCGTTCCCCCGGGAAGATGTCTCGCGCAAAGTCCAGGCGCAGCAACTGGCGCTGGCCCTGCGTGACGAAGTGGTGGACCTGGAAAACGCCGGCATCAAGATTGTGCAGATCGATGAAGCGGCGTTTCGCGAAGGCCTGCCCCTGCGTCGAGCGCAATGGCAGGAATACCTCGACTGGGCGGTAGAGGCTTTCCGCTTGAGCGCTTCGGGAGTGCGCGACGAAACCCAGATCCATACCCATATGTGCTACAGCGAATTCAACGACGTGATCCAGGCCATCGCGGCCATGGACGCCGATGTGATAACCATCGAAACCTCGCGCTCGGATATGGAACTGCTGGAAGCCTTCGAAGCCTTCGACTACCCCAACGATATCGGCCCGGGCGTGTATGACATTCACTCGCCGCGGGTGCCCGACACTGCCGAGATGATCAATTTGCTGCGCAAGGCCGCGCAGCGGATTCCGGCTGAGCGCCTATGGGTCAATCCCGACTGCGGACTGAAAACCCGAGCGTGGCCGGAAACCGAGGCGGCGCTGGTGAATATGGTGGCGGCGGCGCGGCAGTTGCGCAGTCAGTTGGCTTGAAATTGTAGGAGCGAGCTTGCTCGCGAAAAACGTCAACGATAACGCGTGAAGCCTGGAAAAACGCGTTGTCCATGGGTTCTTCGCGAGCAAGCTCGCTCCTGCAAAAAGCCCGTGCTTTACAGGTTTTGGAAGTGGACGAGCGCGGCCGAGCGTTTGCCGATGTCGGCATAAGGCAGTTCGGCGTCGTCGGCGTGAGTCCGATAACGGTGTTCCGGCAGCTTCAGATGCGCTTTCTCGAACTCGGCGAAAGTCGGCGCTGCCCTGGTGTAATGGAAGTGCGCGTACCAAAGTAGAGTTGGCGGTGTTTGCGTGGTATCGCGTATTTCGTATTCCTGCATATAGTCGCTGCGCCCGTCCCGACGTTTGCCCAGGTTTTTGATCGGGTTGGTCTTGCGAATATCCACCGCGTTGTTGCGCGCCAGATCGTCCAGCATGCCATCGGTGGGTTTTTTACTGCGCAGTGCCTGACTGGTGCGCATCCTGCGTCCGCTGGCGGTCAACTCAGTGGCCTTGTCCCGCAGTTGCTTGATCAGCTCATGCTGCGGGCTAATCGCCTGGATGGCATCAGCACGACGGGTCAGTTCCTGCGCCTCGCTGACCATCATGTGCTCCAGGTCGACCGGCAACATGGCCCCATCGGAGTAGGACTGTACTTTGGTTTGATAGGTGGACTGGGACTGCAGGCGGCTGCGGGCGTCCGTGACCAACGACTCAATGGTCCTGGGAGCAGAGGGGGCAGGCGCCGCCTGCGGGTTCAATAGACGGAACTTGCCATCGCTGCCCTGTTCCCAAATTTCCGTGTGCCCACCTTGGCCAGTCATGGTGAATTGGCGCTTGCCGGTGGTTTCTTCCCAACGCTCGACCCCGATCAGCGTCTGATTATCTTCGGAGGTGAAGACTTTTTTCTTGATCTCGCCGGCCTTTCTGACGGGTGCCGGTTTATCAATACCTTTACGCGCGTGGTCGGAAGCTTTTTCGATGTTCAGCAGCAGCGGTTCGACCACCTCCATGTGAAAGTGCTGCGGATAGCCGGTCGTCCAGGCTCGCGTGCCACGCCGGAACTCAGCATAAACCTCGACGCAATCGGTAAATATCTGGTTACGCTGGGCGCGGGTGGCGTCGGCTTCCGTCAGGCCGAACTGCGCATATAGGGCCCGCTCGAATCGGGTACGCAAGGATCTGGTCTGCTGTTGCAGGTCAATCCAGGACATGTCGCTGGTGGTGCCAACCCGCTTGACCATTTCCAGCAGGTGTCCGATTTTGACAAGCGTCACTCTCGCTTCGCTGGAACGTTTATTGATGGACTCGATGTCCCCTCTCAATCCGGCGAACAATTTCTCGTCCCTGGTCGGTGTTGTCGGGTGTTTATTGGGTGGCTTGACTTTGCCAAACCACAGGTTCATCTGGATCCTCAGTTCTTCAATATGATCCATTTCACGAACAATATTTGTTCGCACGTTGCGTAGTTCCTCGAGGATATCCAGGTACTCGCCGAGTTTTCCTTCCGGTAAGTCATCCAGACGGCTCGACAGCAAATCTGCCTTGTCCACCAAAGTATTTATCCGGCTGCCGGCAATGTGGATGCGCTGGGTAAGTCGATCACTCACCAGCCAGGCGGATTCGTTCTTGGCCAGCTTGGCCGTGGCCTGGTTGTTGCCACTGCTGAGAAGTCTCAGTTCTTCCGCCGCTTCATAACGCCGGGTGCCCAGTTCTATATCGCTCAGGCATGTGGTTTCCGCTGCCCGGCCATGTTCTGCACTCTGAGCTGGTGTACTCTTCCTGAACCGCGCGAGCACCGCTTCAGATTGCGCAATTTCTGAATTGTAACGCCGAGTAAGGTCATCGACCGTGTCTTGCAATTGTCCCTGGCGGCGGTAGGCTTGATCGGCCCACCAGCGCGGCAGCCGTTCACGGATAACACGCGGCCAAAGAGGGTCGAAGGCGTCGGCCAGATGCCCGAACACCTGGCCGCCACCGAGTCCACCGCCTTCGAATGTGACGCCATATACCCCGTAGTAGGTATCCCACTGACCGGCCTCGTCCAGCGCGAGAGGCTGCTTGTACGTCTTCTTGCTGGTACCGCTCAAGCGCCAATTGCGTGAGTCGACACTGCGTTCTACCTGGAAAATACGCCCCTGGCGCAGGATAAAGTCGCCATCGGCATGGCGGAAGATATTGCGGAACAGGCCGTGGGTTGCGGGCTGCAGGCCGGACAGCGAAATGGGTTTTTCATACTCGTAACCGGCGAAACGTTGCACCACGTGCTCGGCTTGACGAAGGGACGATGCCTTGAGTGCGCCAACGTTCCTGGCCAGTCTCTTTAATTGGCGCGCTCGCGCGAAAGCACGCGCCGTGCGCGACACGACCGAAATTTGGGCTTCACCGGGGACCATGTCCACGGCTGCATCTACCAATGATGCCAGCGCTGATTCCAGAGCGGACAAACCGTCAGCCGTTTCTCCGCGCAGAAAATTCGCCACCGCCGCGTTTGTATCGGTCCAGGCGTCGTACAGGGAAATGACTGTGCCCACGTACGGCACCACCCCCAACGCCATTTTTATGTAGTTGAAAGCACGCGGGCCTTTGAGGGCATAACGCTCGAAATATAAGGCGTCATTGGAACGGGAGCTGCCACGATGTGCTTCGATCAGGCGCCCCATGTGCGTATTGAGCTGGTGGGCAGCCAAAGAGGTGGTTGCTGGCCAGCGTGTACCGACTCCGATCAGGTCGTCGAAGTTGTTCAGCAGGCTCTGCTTGATGCGTTGTTTATGCGAGTCGACTTCACCGAGTAATGCCCGACCCGCGAGGTAGTCAGCCCATTTATCATGCAGGCACAGGTTGAACAGGGATTTGCGGGCTTCTTCCAGGCTGTCGTAACGGCGCAGAAACTGGCCATCCGGACTGTCGGGCGCATACAACAAAGTGGCCCCGCTGAGTTGTTCCTCGATAAAGGTCACGCCCGCCAGGGTGACGGAACCCTCGCCGGGGGTGTCCTTGCCTCCCGGGCTCAGATACGCGGGCCACAACACGATTTGCTTGCCGCCGGTGGTCCAGGCTTCTGGGGTGCTGGCATTGATGGCAATATCGAGCACCTGCAGATCTTTGGCGTAGATCTGTTTTTGCAGGCGCGCAGCTTCACCCTGGAGCTTGATCATCAGACTCCAGGGCTCGATCAGGCTTTCCCGGCGGTGTTCAATGACGAAGGTAGACTCGCTGGCGCCTCCATGAAACGCCTCGCGAATCTGCGTTTCGTAAGCCTTGGGCAAGTCCATTTCGGGCAGGACCCGTTTCAGCCAGTCCAGGGTGATGCCGTCTTTTAATGTCTGGCGTTCGGTTTCATCCGCCGCCGTCACCTCCACCTGCATGTAGGCCAGGCGCAGCACCAGGGGCTCCAGGCTCAGCCAGGGAGAATTGTCGACGTTGTGCTGGGCGAGGTCCTCGAGGCTCATCTTGCCGCGGGCCGCGCTGGGGACCAGCACCATTTTGCGTGGAGTGCCGGGCGCCCCGGCACCCTCGGTGAAATGGTATTCCTTGCGCACCGAATCAGGCAGGTCAAGGGTCACGCTGAAACTGCCCTTGAGCGAAAAGTCCTGGCGCAGGCGCTTGTCCAGGCGCTTGCGGGTGAAGTCGTCCCGGGGTTCGAGCGCAACCGTCATCAGTTCGTGGCTGCGATGCATCGCCGCTATATATGCCTCGATCAGACTCTTGAGGTGGAGGCGGTCAGGCTCGCTCAGCGCGCTCAACCAGTCCGGCACGTCAGAGGTGAGGGCGCTGCTGCGGTCTTGCTCCTCAATATGGGTAAACGCCAGAGTCCTGGCCGCGTTCACCGGCACCTGCAGCAGGGCGCGGGTCTGTTTGCGCAGGATGTCCAGTTGTTCGACTTGCTGCGCAGTCTGATCAGCCAGGGTTTGGCTCTGGCGTAGCGGGCCGGCCTGTTCTTCGAATTCGCTGGTCAGCTGGTTCAAGCCGTGGAGGAGCGCATCACCGGTGATTTTGCTCAACTGCAAACTCGTCACGGAGTCCTGTGGCTGAATCCGAAACAGCTCGCGCTCAAGCTCGCGACGGTTGGCGAAGCGTTGCAGCCCACCACCGTTACCTGGCCAATAGAGCAGCACACTGTGGGGCGAATCGACGTCCGCGAGCGCATCGGCTCGGGTCATGACAAGCACGCCCCGCAGTACCGCGCTACGGACGGTGGTCTCGTCACCTTGCTGTTCGGTCAGCGACAGGGTCAGGCTCGCTGCGACAGGATCAGTGCCCGGATCGTCGGGAGTGTCGAGCAGCGCCTTGAGCAGAGTGTGTTCATCACTGCCCAGTAGCTTGAGCATGACTTGCACCGCGGCTTCGGCGTGCAGGCCTGCCTTGTGGGCGGCATGCAGGTCGGTAAATGCCTGCTGGAAAGTGGCAAGGTCCAGGGCGCGCGCGCGGTACAACAAAGTTTCGGCAGCCACGTCGCCGGCCTTTTCGGCGTTGTCCAAGGCTTTCAGCGAGTCCTTGAACGGCTGCAGTGCGTCGCCATCGCCCAGCTCTTGCGAGAGGTTTTCCAGCGCCTCACGCTGACGGGCCAGCGCAGTTTCGCGCATACCCCTGGGGATATCGGCATACAGGCTGCCGAACAGCGCCTGGTCATCAGCCTCGATTCCTTCAGGCGCTTCCGGCATTTTGGGTGGTGAGGCAAAAAAGCTGGCGCCGCGCAGTTGTGTTTCAACTTGCTCAACCTGCTGCAGGGCCTGCGCGCCAAATTCCGCCAGCCCGGATTTGCCCCTTAGGCCGTGCCGCAGTGCGGTGATCTGCGCCTGATGGTGGGCGGCCAGCAGGTCGCTGGCGCCCAACGTCAGCGGATCGGTCTGGGCGGTGTATTCAAATTTCAAGTTGGCGGCTGGCAGACCGATGGGCACCAGGGACTGGCGTGACAACCAGTCTTCCATGGCGCTACGTTGAGCGAAGTGCTGAATTGCGATGGGTCGACTGGGCAGGTACAGCAGGTTGCTGGTGTTGGATGAATCGCCAACGGTGATGACCCAGGCACCCGTGAGTTTGACTCGACTCTGGTTGCTCAACACCAGGGCCAGTTGCTCGGTATGGATGGGCAGGCCGTTCAGCGTCAACGCGCCGGCCGGTGGATTGATGATCAACAGGAGCGGAGCTAACTGCTCTTTTGTGAGGGTTTTTTCGGCGGATGCCAGCTGGGCGGCAGCCTCGAAATGGTCTCGGTACTGTTGCATCGTCCAGGCTTGTCGCGAGACTGCTGCCCCGCTGGCACGGCCCTCCCAGAATTTGCGCCAGCGCTCGCCATGGGCCTGCTCCGGCACAAGGGATTTGAGCCTTTCGAGCATTTGCAGCGGGGTCAGCTCGGACAGTGGATGACCCAGGCGCAGGCCACTGACCTGGCAACGCTGGTCCAGGTCTGTCTCCAGTGTCGGGTGCTGCAGCACAAACGCGCAGGCATCGGTGAAACTGACAAAACGTGCCTGCTTTCCGTCTACGGGGGCGAACAGCAGTCCGGCAATGCGTCCGTCCAGATCCAGTTCGCGCTTGAGCAGATCGTCGATCGTATCGCGGATACCCGGGCTGGCGGCCAGCAAGGAACGCCAGCCTAGTGTACTGGTGCGCCAGCGCGCCGAAGCCTCGAGGAAGAGGCTGGCGTCGTGCAGCGGCGGTTGTGCTGAAGCAGGGGGCACGAAGCTCTCTGCTGGCAGGGGCAGGTCGAAAGCGGATTTGTCGATCATGGCAATATGGCTCGGTGCGTGAAGCGGATGGTCCGCTCCTGAAGCAGGCCATTTAAGGGAAAATTTGCCGGTCTCAGGCACTACATAGTTATCGCCGCAACCGTTCGGCGATGTTCATCAAACTGTCACGCAACTGTGGCAGCGCGCTGGCACAAATATCATCAAACTCGCGCTCTACTGGGGTTCTGCGTTTTGGTGTTTTTTCATGCGTGCTTTGTTTTATTCAGCGGTCATATTTATTGCCGCGCTGTTCAGCCTGCCGTCGTGGGCGGCCTCTCGATGTGATGTGAATGTAGCGACGGAACGGGTCGACCTGGCCGAAGTGAGCCTGGCGTACCAAAGCATCGGCCGTGCGTCGGACCCTGCGTTGCTGTTGGTCATGGGCCTGGGCGGGCAGCTTATTCACTGGCCGGACGAGGTGGTGGTCGCGCTGTGTCAGCAGGGCTTTCGGGTGATCCGTTATGACAATCGTGATGTCGGCCTGTCCACCTGGCGGCAGACGCCGGTCGAGGCCAACCTGACCTTCGAAGTGCTGCGCTACAAGCTCGGTTTACCCGTGGCGGCGCCGTACACCCTGACCGACATGGCCGACGATGGTTTCGGGTTGATGGACGCCCTGCATATCGAGCAATTTCACGTACTGGGCGCCAGCATGGGCGGAATGATCGCCCAGCATATGGCGGCCATGGCGCCGCAGCGGGTTGAAAGCCTGACCCTGATCATGACCAGCTCCGGCGCTGAGGGCTTGCCGGCGCCCAACTCAGCATTGGTACAGCTGCTGGCGCGGCGCGGTGCGCCCAATCGCGAGGCGGCACTCGAGCAACAAGCCGACCTGCTCGCGGCACTGGGCAGCCCGACCATCAGCGATGATCGCCAGGCCTTGCTGCAACAGGCCGCCCAGTCCTATGACCGGGCGTTCAACCCCGAGGGCGTGAAGCGCCAGATCATGGCCATACTTGCCGAGCCCAGCCGGGTGGCGCTGCTCAATCAACTGCAGGTGCCCACGCTGGTGGTGCACGGCACAGCTGATCCGTTGTTGCCGGTCATGCACGGGGTGCACCTGGCGGCGCATATTCGCGGCAGTCAGTTGAAGCTGATTCCGGGGCTGGCTCATCGTTTTCAGGAAGCGTTCAAGGCGCCGTTACTGGCGGCGGTATTGCCGTACCTGCAGGCCCACCGCGAAGACACCTCGCATTGGGCGCAGATTGATCCGGTGGCTGAGCACAATCTCCTTTGACCCGCGGCCCATGGCCCCATGTGGGTGCACTGGGTCGCCTTGAGAACCAGATCCATCAGTGGCTCAACCCGTATTTCTTCACTTTGTCGAACAGTGTGGTCTTGGCCATGCCGAGTTCCTGACTCGCCTGGGTCAGGTTGCCGCCACTACGTTGCAGCGCGTCCACCAGCAGATTGCGCTCGAAGGCTTCGACCGCTTCGGCGAACGCCAGGCCCTGATTGCTGCCGCTGGCGCCGGATTTCTTGAACGCCGGCAGGCCAAGGGCGTAGCGTTCGGCGACGTTGCGCAGTTCGCGCACATTGCCCGGCCAGTCGTGGCTCATCAGGTTCGACAAGGTCTGGTTGTCGAGCTCCGGCACTGCGCGGTCGAAGCGCAGGGACGACTGCTGCAAAAAGTACTCGAACAATTGCAGGATGTCTTCGCGGCGCTCGCGCAGGGGAGGCAGTTCCAGGGTCACCACGTTGAGGCGGTAATACAGGTCGCTGCGGAATTCACCGGCCTTGCTCGACTCGTCGAGATCGGATTTGGTTGCCGCGATCACCCGGCAATCTACCGCCACGCTCTGGTTCGAGCCGAGGCGTTCGAGGGTGCGTTCCTGCAATACCCGCAGCAGTTTGATCTGCAGGGGCAGGGGCATGCTTTCCACTTCGTCGAGGAACAGCGTGCCGCCATCGGCGTGCTCGATCTTGCCAATCCGCCGTTTGCCTGCGCCGGTGAAGGCGTTGGCTTCGTGGCCGAAGATCTCGCTTTCGAACAGGTTTTCCGGCAGGCCACCGCAATTGAGCGCCACGAATTGCCGGGTGTGCCGACGACTGAAGTCGTGCAGGCAGCGCGCGACCAGTTCCTTACCGGTGCCGGTTTCGCCTTCGATCAGCACGTTGGCTGAAGTATCGGCGACATTGGCGATCAGTTCGCGCAGGTTTTGCATGGCCGGCGAACGGCCGATGATCCGACCTTCGAGGGAGTCGCGCTCGGCCAGTTGCCGGCGTAAGGACGAGACTTCCCGTGCCAGGCTGCGTTGTTCCAGGGCTCGGCGGGCTACGTCCACCAGGCGTTCGGGAGAGAAGGGTTTCTCCATGAAGTCGTAGGCGCCTTTCTGCATGGCGCCGACGGCCATGGAAATGTCGCCGTGACCTGTAATCAGTACCACCGGCAGGCTGCGATCGCGAGCCTTGAGGCGGTTCAGCAGTTCCAGGCCATCGATGCCCGGCAGGCGAATGTCACTGATGACGATGCCGGCGAAGTTCTCGCCTACCCGTTCCAGGGCTTCCTCGGCACTGCCGACACCGATGCAGGGAATGTCTTCCAGGGTCAGCGCCTGTTGGCAGCCGAGCAGCACATGGGGGTCGTCTTCGACGATCAATACACTAAGGTCGTTGTTCATATTGGCTCAGCGGAAGTGGGGCTTACCAACGGTAAACTGAGGACGAAAGCGGTACCACCGCTGGCCGGGTGCTCGACACCCAGGTGACCGCCAGTGGCAGCGGCCAGGCTCGCGGAGAGGGTCAGGCCGAGGCCCAGGCCTTGTTCGCCGGGTTTGGTGGTGAAAAACGGTTCAAACAGATGCTTGCGCGCTTCTGCATCGATGCCGTGGCCGTTGTCCCGCACGCGCAGTCGATATTTGCCATCGACAACTTCACCTTCGAGCCACAACTCCGGTTGCGGCTGCGCTTGCATGGCATCGAGGGCATTGCCGATGAGGTTGACCAGAATCTGCTCCACACGGGTCTGGTCAATCTGCACCTGCACATCGTCGAAGTGGCGATGCAGTTTCAAATGGGCGTTTTCAACGCGGCTGCCGAGTAACTGCAAGGCCGCGTCGACCCCTTTGCCAAGACAGGCCTGGCCCTTGTCGTCACCGCGCCGGGCAAAGGAGCGCAGGCTGGCGGTGATCCGGCCCATGCGGTCGATCAACTCGTTGATGGTCTTGAGGTTGGTGCTGGCCACGTCCAGTTGACCGCGCTCGAGAAACCGCACGGTGTTGCCGGAAAGGGTGCGCAGCGCCGCCAGCGGCTGGTTCAGTTCGTGGGCGATGCTGGTGGACATCTGGCCGATGGCGGCGAGTTTTCCGGCCTGCACCAGTTCATCCTGGGCGCGGCGCAGCGTCTCTTCGGCGTGACGGCGTTCGCGGATCTGCCCCTTGAGCCGCTCGTTGCTGGCGCGCAGGTCTGTGGTGCGTTCGGTAATCCGACGCTCCAATTGATTGTTGGCTTCCTGCAAGGCTTCGCGGGCGGCGAGGCGGGTGGCAATCACTTTGCGCCGCTCGTTCCAGGCAATCAGCAGGAACGCCACCAAGGCAAATGCGACGGCGACCAGAATCCCCTGGTTGATCGCTTCGCGGCGCAGGTCCTGCAGTGGCGTGAGCAGGGTGAAGTTCCACGGGGTATCGCTCAACGGGCGGGTCTGCGACAGGTAGCTGATGTTTTCGTCATCGGAAACCAGTTCGCTATTGGCCGGGAAGGTGAGTTTTTCCACGCCCTCGGACAGGGTTTCCCGGGCCAGCGGTTGCAATTCGTTCAGCGGGAACCAGTAGTACTGGAGACTGCGGGCAAGCTTTTCCTTGGTTTCTTCGCTCAGCGGCACCACTGACTTCAGGCGTCGCGCGGGATCACTGGAGAGAATGATGATGCCGTTCTCGTCGCTGACGAAGGCTTCCAGGCGCGCCCGCTGCCAGCGTTCTTCCATGGCTTCGAGGCGGACCTTGACCACCGCGACGCCGATGATCTTGCCGTGTTCTTCCAGGCCATGGGCCAGGTAGTAACCGGGTTCGCCGTTGGTGCTGCCAATGCCATAGAAGCGTCCGGGCTGGCCACGCACGGCGTTCTGGAAATAGGCGCGGAAAGACAGGTCTTCACCCAGGTAACTATCGACATCGCGCCAGTTGCTGGTGGCCATGACACGGCCGGTGGTGTCCATTACATAGATGGCCCGGCTGCGGCTGCGCCGGTTCAGGCCTTCGAGGTAATCGTTGACGGTCTGCCGGTGTTCCGGCGTCGGGTCGGCCAGCAGTTTCGAAACACTGGTTTCGAGTTCCAGCAGGCTCGGCAGGTAGGTGTATTTGCTGATCTCGCTTTCGACGGCGCGGGCGTGCAGTTCCAGCTGGCGCTGGCCGTTTTCGCCGAGGCTGCGGATACCATAGTGTTCACTGGTCCAGAAGCCGATATAACCCAGTCCGATCATCAGCGCGATGATCAGCGGCGGCAGGAACAGATGGCGAATCAGGCGGGGTTTCACGGCGAGTGATGGCGACGTGGCGCGATAGAGAGTGGAGTCGCATTTCATCACAGATGCCTTGGGTCAACCAGCGCTCGCCCCAACTGTAGGAGCGAGCTTTTGTGGCGAGGGGATTTATCCCCGTTGGGCTGCGAAGCGGCCCCGGCATTTCATCGTTAAACCGCATGTACACGGTTTACGACTGCTGCGCAGCCGAACGGGGATAAATCCCCTCGCCACAGAGCTCGCTCCTACAGGGGAGGGGCGCACAGCTGTTAGTGTTGCAAAATCTTGTTGAGGAAGTGCTGCGTACGCTCGGCACGGTGGTTGATGTCGCCGAAGAAGTCCTCCTTCTTGCAGTCTTCGATGATCTTGCCCTGGTCCATGAAAATCACGCGGTCGGCCACTTTGCGGGCGAAGCCCATTTCGTGGGTCACGCACATCATGGTCATGCCTTCGTGGGCCAGTTGCACCATCACGTCCAGCACTTCGTTGACCATTTCCGGGTCAAGCGCCGAAGTCGGTTCGTCGAACAGCATAACGATCGGGTCCATCGCCAGCGCACGGGCAATCGCCACACGCTGCTGCTGACCGCCGGACAGTTGGCCCGGGTGCTTGTGGGCGTGGGCCGAGAGGCCGACACGTTCCAGCAATTGCAGGCCTTTCTTGGTGGCTTCTTCCTTGCTGCGACCCAACACCTTGATCTGCGCGATGGTCAGGTTTTCGGTGATGGTCAAGTGCGGGAACAATTCGAAATGCTGAAACACCATGCCCACGCGTGAACGCAGTTTCGGCAGGTTGGTCTTCGGGTCGGCGATGGACGTACCGTCGACCACGATGTCGCCTTTCTGGAACGGTTCCAGGGCGTTGACGCATTTGATCAGGGTCGATTTGCCGGAACCGGACGGCCCGCACACCACGATCACTTCGCCTTTCTTGACCTCGGTGCTGCAATCAGTCAGCACCTGGAAGTCCCCATACCACTTGTTGATGTTTTTGATAGAGATCATACGGCGAACCTTTTTTGCAGACGCTTGACCAGCTGCGAGGCGGCAAAGCTGATGATGAAGTACACGAGACCTGCGAAGATCAGGAACTCATTGGAGCGACCAATGATGTCGCCACTGGCGCGCGAAGCATTGAGGAAGTCCACCAGGCCGACGGCGTAGACCAGCGAGGTGTCCTGGAACAGGATGATGCTCTGTTGCAGTAACAGCGGGGTCATCTTGCGGAACGCTTGCGGCAGGATGATAAGGCGCATCATCTGGCCATAGCTCATCCCCAGTGCCTGGGCGGCACCCATCTGGCCCTTGGGAATAGACTGTACACCGGCGCGGACGATCTCGCAGAAGTACGCTGCTTCGAACATCATGAAGGCCACGATGCACGAGGTGAACGCGCCGATCGGGGTGTCTTCGCCGGTGATCCAGCGCAGCACGAATGGCACCGCCAGGTAGAACCAGGTGATCACCAGCAGCAGCGGGATCGAGCGGAAGTAGTTGACGTAGGCGCCGGCGATGTTCGACAACAGTTTGTTGTGGGACAGGCGCATCAACGCCAGGATCGTGCCGAGGATGATCCCGCCGATCACGCCCATGACCATCAGCTTGAGGGTCATGACCATGCCGTTCCACAAACCGGGAATGGCCGGGATGATGCCCGAGAAGTCGAATTCCATCATTTACCCCCTACGGAAATCAGGCCCGGTACGGCGACTTTCTTCTCGACCAGGCGCATCAGCAACATCAGGCTCATGTTCAGGGTGAAGTAGATCAGCGTGGCCAGGGTGAAGGCTTCGAACAGGTTGGCGGAGAACTCGGCGGTCTGTTTGGTCTGCGCGAGCAATTCCATCAAGCCGATCAGCGAGGCCACGGAGGTGTTCTTGAATACGTTCAGGAATTCCGAGGTGAGCGGCGGAATGATGATCCGGTAGGCCTGGGGCAGCAGCACGTTCCAGTAGATCTGCGGCAGCTTGAAACCCATGGCGCGGGCAGCGGATTCCTGGCCGCGTGGCAGTGCCTGGATACCGGTACGCACTTGTTCGCAAACCCGCGCGGTGGTGAACAGGCCCAGGCACACGACGACGCTGAGGAAGGCCGAGGTGGTCGGGTTCAGGTCCTGCTTGTACCACTCTTGCAGGTCGGCAGGCAGCAGGTCGGGTACCAGGAAGTACCAGATGAACAGCTGAACCAGCAGCGGCACGTTACGGAAGAGTTCGACGTAGCAGGTGGCAATGCCCGATACGATGCGGTTCGGCACAGTGCGCATGACACCCAGGATCGAACCCAGTGTCAGGGCAATGATCCAGGCCGCGATGGCGATGCCGATGGTCCAGCCCAAACCAGTGATGTACCAGTCGAGATACGTCTCGCTGCCAACGCCGGTGGACTTGAAGAACACGCCCCAGTCCCAGTTGTAATTCATTAGGGTCTCCCCTCAGATCGATCGATGTACAGGTACCCGTTTGGGGGAAGCTCCGTTCCCGCCTGATCTTGACGATCAGGCACACGCGAACGGCTCGACAGCCACCGGTTCGAGTGTTTCCAGAAATGCCAGCAGGGAGTGACAACCTCCCGAAAGGGCCGAGACCCTTCCAGGAGATAAGGTTAGTCAGAAATCAGGATTTCTTGTCGTCAGCCGCTTTATCGGTCGGATTGGCGATCAGGGCCTTGAGCTCGTCGCTCATCGGGAAGTTCAGGTTCAGGTTTTTCGGCGGGATTGGCTGCATGAACCATTTTTCGTAGATCTTGTTGATCTCGCCCGACGCGTAGGTGGCCTTGATGGCGTCATCCACGGCCTTCTTGAACGGCTCGTCGCCCTTGCGCACCATGCAGCCGTAGATTTCATAGGATTGTGGGGTACCGGTTACGGCCCAGTCACTTGCCTTCTTGGCCTTGGCGGCTTCGCCTGCCAGCAGGGCGTCGTCCATCATGAAGGCCACTGCACGGCCGGTTTCCAGCATCTGGAAGGACTCGCCGTGGTCTTTGGCGGAGATGACGTTCATGCCCATCTGCTTGTCGGCGTTCATCGCCTTGAGGATGCGCTCGGACGTAGTGCCGGCGGTGGTCACGACGTTCTTGCCGGCCAGATCCGGGAAGTCCTTGTACTTGGAATCAACCTTGGACAGCAGGCGAGTACCGATTTCGAAGATGCCGACGGAGAAGTCGACTTGTTGCTGGCGCTCGACGTTGTTGGTGGTCGAACCGCATTCGAGGTCCACGGTGCCGTTCTGCACCAGCGGGATACGGGTTTGCGAGGTGACCAGGTTGTACTTGACCTGCAGGTTCGGCAGGTCCAGGTCTTTTTTCAGGGCTTCGACGACTTTCAGCTGGATGTCGTGGGAGTAGCCGACCGGTTTGCCGGAAGCGTCTGCGATGTAGGAGAAAGGAATGGAGGCGTCACGATGCCCGAGGGTGATGACACCGGACTCTTTGATCTTCTTCAGGGTGCCGGTGAGTTCGGCGGCGAAAACTGGCGTGCTGATCAGAGCGGCAGCAATGGCTGCGCCCAGGATATGGGGAACGATGCGCATCAAATTTTCCTCGACATTGTTTTTTTTATGGAGCCAGTTCGTCGGCCCTTTTGTGCTTCGAATGCTTGAAGGCTCCTGAAGTGATGGCGCAACAGGCATTCGTCCAAGAGTGTAGAGCATGACTCGTGCCAGGCCAGGCTGAACGACTCAATATATTGATTTATAAGGAGATTAAATATTTATTGAGATTTTCTTGGGCAGGAGAAATCCGGTTAACCGAATCGACCGCCAAGTCGCGTTCGGAAAACCGAATGCGTCGGATGCGTCGGACGCGTGTGATGCGTTGTAGCGAAGGCGCCCGAAAGACAACCGCAAGTCTCAAGGACGCCTTCGCCGGCAAGCCTGGCTCCTACAAGCCGGGACTTTGATCAGGCCGCTTCGGTCTTGCTGCGGTTCTGCTCGACCTTGCTCAAGTAATCGGCGAGCTCTTGCTGTTGCTCTGGGGTGGTGAACAAGCCGAGTTTGCTGCGACGCCACAGAATGTCGTGGGCGCTGGTCGCCCACTCTTCGCTGCACAGGTAATCGACCTCACGGGTGTAGAGGCCGCCACCAATGTGTTCGCCCATGTCGTTGAGGTTCTGCACGCCTTCGAGCATGCGCCAGGTGCGACTGCCGTAGGTGGTGGCCCAGCGGCGCGAGATTTCACTGGGGATCCAGTCGTACTTGTCGCGGATCAGCGAGCTCAGCGCCTGGGGTGTGCTCATGTCTTCGCCGCCCGGCAGGGTGGCGTTGGCGGTCCAGCTTGGCTTGATGTGCGGGAAATGCGGCGCCAGTTGCGCCAGCGCCGATTCGGCCAGCTTGCGGTAGGTGGTCAGTTTGCCGCCGAACACCGAAAGCAGGGGCGCTTCCTCGCCGCTGCCCGACAGCGCCAGGGTGTAGTCGCGGGTGACGGCCGACGGGTTGTCGGACTCGTCGTTGCACAGCGGACGAACGCCGGAATAGCTGTGCCGGATATCGTCACGGCCGATCTGTTTCTTGAAGTGGGCGTTGACCACTTGCAGCAGGTAATCGGTTTCTGCCTCGGTGATCGCCACTTTTGCCGGATCACCCGTGTACTCGCGGTCGGTGGTGCCGATCAGGGTGAAGTGATTGAGGTACGGAATGGTGAACACGATGCGCTGATCTTCGTTTTGCAAGATGTGCGCGTGATCGCCTTCGTACAGCTTCGGCACGATCAGGTGGCTGCCCTGGATCAGGCGGATGCCGTACGGCGATTCCATTTTCAGGTCGTCACGAATGAACTTGGCGACCCAAGGGCCGGCCGCGTTCACCAGTGCCTTGGCGCGGATCGAAAACAAGCTGCCATCGGCGCGTTCCAGGTGCAGGTGCCACAGGCCTTTGGTGCGACGCGCGCTGACGCAACGGGTCTGGGTGTGAACGTGGGCGCCTTTTTCCCGGGCCGCCATGGCGTTCAATACCACCAGTCGCGCATCGTCGACCCAGCAGTCGGAATATTCGAAACCTTTGGTGATTTCGCTTTTCAGCGCGCTGTCGGGGCCGAACTTCAGGCTTTTTGAACCGGCCAGTTTTTCCCGTTTGCCCAAGTTGTCATAAAGGAACAGGCCGGCGCGGATCATCCAGGCCGGGCGCAGGTGGGGGCGGTGCGGTAGCACGAAGCGCATTGGCTTGACGATGTGCGGGGCCTTGGCCAGCAGCACTTCACGCTCGGCCAGGGCTTCGCGCACCAGGCGGAATTCATAATGTTCGAGGTAGCGCAGGCCGCCGTGGATCAGCTTGCTGCTGGCCGAGGAGGTGTGGCTGGCCAGATCATCCTTTTCGCAAAGGAACACCGAGAGGCCGCGACCAGCGGCATCTGCCGCGATCCCTACGCCATTGATGCCGCCACCGATGACGGCGATATCGTAGACCTCGGCGAGAGGTGGCGTAGGTAAGGTAGAAGTGGGCATCGGCTAAGGCCTCGGAATTCTTTGATTTTCTGTATTTGAATTCGAACATTAATGTTCATTTGCGAAAATCTTAGCCCATTAAGACGCGCGCAGCCAGTCAAGTTCGATTGAAAAAACTCATCGAAGGGCAGGGAAAGGAAAATATTCGAACATTACGTGGGCGAGCGGAGGACTTTGTGGCGAGGGGATTTCTGTGGCGAGGGGATTTATCCCCGTTGGGCTGCGAAGCAGCCCCAGCATTTCAATGTCAAACCGCATGCAATGGTTTGACGACTGCTGCGCAGCCGAACGGGGATAAATCCCCTCGCCACAGAAATCCCTCACCACAATGGGGGGTTAAACGACTTCCAGCCGAATCTTGTGCTGATTCAACAACTGCGCCAGCGCCGGCACCGGCTGCTGGTCGGTGACCAGGCAATCGATCAGGCTGATCGGCCCCAGGCGGATCATGGCGTTGCGCCCGAACTTGCTGGAGTCGGCGGCGAGAATCACCTTGCGCGCGTTGGCGATGATCGCCTGGGATACCCGCACTTCCTGATAATCGAAATCCAGCAGGCTGCCGTCTTCATCGATGCCGCTGATGCCGACCAGGGCAAAGTCGACCTTGAACTGGTTGATGAAATCGACGCTGGCCTGCCCGACCACGCCACCGTCACGCCGCACATTGCCTCCGGTCAGCAGAACGTCGAAGTCGTCCTTGGCACTGAGCATCGAGGCCACATGCAGGTTGTTGGTGATGATCTTCAGGTGATTGTGATTGAGCAGGGCGCGGGCAATCGACTCGGTGGTCGTACCGATATTGATGAACAGCGAGGCGTGGTCGGGGATCTGCGCGGCAATGGCTTCGCCGATGCGCTGTTTCTCGTCGCGCATCTGATCGGCGCGCATGGCGTAGGCGGTGTTTTCAACACTGGAATCGTAAGCCGCGCCACCGTGGTAGCGGCGCAACAGATTGGCTTCCGCCAGTTGATTGATGTCGCGGCGGATGGTCTGCGGAGTAACAACGAACAGCGTGGCCATTTCCTCGATGCTGACATAACCGCGTTCGCGGACCAGTTCGAGGATTTGCTGCTGACGGGGAGGCAGATTCATGGGGCGTCCTTTGGGCTGCCGTGCAAAATTTGCCCATGATGCCGCAGGAATCTGCTCCCTACCAGTTACATCCCGATACGAGCCCTCAGCCTGGCTTATTCAGCCCCTTCGTGTGGCTCCCAATCGCGTGTGCGGCTGACGGCTTTTTTCCAGCCGGCGTAGAGTTTTTCTTTCGCCGCTTCATCGAGTGTCGGTTCGAACTGGCGCTCGATCACCGCCTTGCCGCGCAACTCGTCCAGGCTGCCCCAGAAGCCGCAGGCCAGGCCCGCCAGGTAAGCGGCGCCCAGTGCCGTGGTTTCGCGCATTTGCGGGCGCTCGACCTGGGTGCCGAGAATGTCGGCCTGGAATTGCATCAGGAAGTTGTTCGCCACTGCACCGCCGTCCACGCGCAGGGCTTTCAGGCGTTCGCCAGCATCCTGCTGCATGGCGTCGAGCACGTCGCGGGTCTGGTAGGCAATCGACTCCAGCGCAGCGCGAATGATGTGATCGACGCGCACACCACGGGTCAGGCCGAACAGCGCGCCTCGCGCGTACGGATCCCAGTACGGCGCGCCCAGGCCGGTGAAGGCCGGCACCAGGTACACGCCGTTGCTGTCCTTGACCTTATTGGCGAAGTATTCGGTGTCGTGGGCATCGTTGATGATCTTCAACTCGTCGCGCAGCCACTGCACGGTGGAGCCGCCGTTGAACACCGCGCCTTCCAGCGCGTAAGCGACTTCGCCACGTGGGCCGCAAGCGATAGTCGTGAGCATGCCGTGGTTGGACTTCACGGCTTTGTCTCCGGTGTTCATCAGCAGGAAACAACCGGTGCCGTAAGTGTTTTTCGCTTGGCCGGCTTCGACGCACATTTGACCGAACAGGGCGGCCTGCTGATCACCAGCGATACCACCGATGGCGATGCCGCTTTTGGTGTGGCCGTAGATTTCCGACGACGACTTCACCTGCGGCAGCATTTCCCGCGGGATGTCCAGCAACTCCAGCATCTTCGCATCCCACTCCAGGGTGTGGATGTTGAAGAGCATTGTGCGGGAGGCGTTGGTGTAGTCGGTGACGTGCACCTTGCCGCCAGTAAATTTCCAGATCAGCCAACTGTCGACGGTGCCGAACAGCAGCTCACCGTTGCGCGCGCGTTCCCGGCTGCCTTCGACGTTGTCGAGAATCCACTTGAGCTTGGTGCCGGAGAAGTACGGGTCGGTGACCAGTCCCGTGGTTTCGCTGATGTATTGCTCGTGGCCATCGCGCTTGAGCTGCTGGCAGATCTCGGTGCTGCGCCGGCATTGCCAGACGATCGCGTTGTAGATCGGGCGGCCGGTGTTCTTGTCCCAGACTACGGTGGTTTCACGCTGGTTGGTGATGCCGATGGCCGCGACCTGATCGTGATGCAGGCCGGCTTGCGCCAAGGCTTCGACCATCACCGCGCTTTGGGTGGCGAAGATTTCCATCGGGTCATGTTCGACCCAGCCGGCTTGCGGATAATGCTGCGCGAACTCGCGCTGGGCGGTGCAGACCACATTGGCGTCGCGGTCGAAAATGATCGCGCGGGAGCTGGTCGTACCCTGATCGAGGGCAATGATGTAGTTCTTGTTCTGAGTGTCGGTCATGTCGATTGCCTTGGACGAAATAGGGAATGAAGTCTGGCGCGCGAGCAAACGGGCAGGGTCGCGCGCCAACGGTATCAAGAAGTTCTGGGCTTGCCGTCGATGCCAGGTAGTGCATCCTTTGTAGCAGGTGCGGCGCCAGGCAGGTGACGGGCAATCAAGCCGCGGTAGGCGGCAGCACCCAGGCAGGCACCGACAATCGGTGCAAAAACCGGAATCAGGAAGTACGGAATAGCGCGGCCGCCAGTGAAGGAAATTTCACCCCAGCCCGCGAAGAAAGTCATCAGTTTAGGCCCGAAGTCTCGTGCCGGGTTCATCGCAAAACCGGTCAGCGGTCCCATCGAACTGCCAATCACTGCAATCAGCAAGCCGATCAAGATGGGCGCCAGCGGGCCATTGGGCAGGCCATTGTTATCGTCGGTCAGCGACATGATCACGCCCATCAGGATCGCGGTGATGATCACTTCGACCAGGAACGCCTGGGCCGTGGACAGGCTTGGGTTGGGGAAGGTGGAGAACACCGAGGCCAATTCAAGGCTGGCTGCACTGCCGCGAACCATTTGGTGAGTTTGTTCGAAATCGAAGAATAGATTGCTGTACAGCGTGTACACCAGCAAGGCCCCGCAAAAGGCGCCAGCCACCTGCGCGATGATATAGAAAGGCAGTTTGCGCTTTTCGAAGTCGGCAAAAATGCTCAACGCGATACTGACGGCAGGGTTCAGATGAGCGCCGGAAACCCCGGCGGTCAAGTAGATCGCCATGCTTACGCCGACACCCCAGATAATGCTGATTTCCCAGAGGCCAAAGCTGGCACCCGCGACCTTGAGCGCGGCAACGCAGCCCGTACCAAAGAAGATTAGCAGTGCAGTGCCCAGGAACTCGGCCATGCATTGGCTCGACAGCGACGATTGTTGTAAAGCAGTAGTCATTGAAACCTCATTTTTTTTCTTGTCTGACGCATCCATTGCATCATGGTCAAAGCGCGGTTTTCACTGAGGCAGGATCCCCGTCCTGTCCCCGGTTTACAGCTGGGCACTGCGGTAAGATATTTCATACAGTTTCACAAACGAAAAAATATAGACAAGAAACGCTGCTGTCAAAGGTCGAAAGTGAACCGTCGGTCACAAATAATCTATTAGTTGTGTGAATGATCGCGCCGGTGAGTGGGCGGATTCGGATCGCGCGCTTTTTGCAACGGTGCGGCGATAGAGCCTTTTGTGGACCAATGTCCTAGAATCCGGCGCAGGATTTTTCTACTGCCACCAGTCTGGAGCTGTCATGACACCCGCATTGGATTTGCTGAAAAAGGTTCGGGCCGAACACCGTGTGCACAGTTATGAACATGACCCGAAAGCTGCGTCCTATGGCTTGGAAGCCGCGGAGAAGCTCGGACTGGACCCGGCGCAAGTGTTCAAGACCTTGCTGGCGGCCAGTGAAAAAGGCGAGTTGCTGGTGGCGGTGGTGCCGGTTGGCGGGAGCCTGGATCTGAAGGCCTTGGCCCAGGCGGCCAAGGTGAAGAAAGTCGAAATGGCCGACCCAGCGGCGGCCCAACGCTCCACCGGTTATCTGTTGGGCGGTATCAGCCCGTTGGGGCAGAAAAAGCGCTTGCGGACCTTTATCGACAATTCGGCCCAGCCGTTTGCGAGCATTTTTGTCAGCGCGGGACGGCGGGGCCTTGAAGTCGAATTAGCCCCCGCCGTGCTGGCCGAACATACCCAGGCAACATTCGCCGATATTGGCCGCGCCTGAACTGTAGGAGCGAGCCTGCTCGCGATGGTCGCTAACGATAACGCTGGCAACCTGACACCCCGTGGTGTTCCCGGGCTCATCGCGAGCAGGCTCGCTCCTACAGGGATTGGTTGATCAGTGCGCGGTGCTGTGGCGCCGGACGCCTGAATCAACGGTTGGAATCTGCGCCGCCATGCTACCGGATGCCTGGAACAGCACCAGATGTTCCGCCGCAACACGAATGCCGACTTCTGCGCCGATCAGATGGTCGACATGGCTCGGGAAGATCGATTCCAGTTGTGCGCCGGTCAGCATTTGCAGGCGATAAAGCGTCGAAGCGCCCTGGAAAGACTTGCCGACGATCCGCGCTTTCAATGCACTGTCTGGCGCATAAACGATATCGTCCGGACGCAGCAGTACATCCACCGCACCACCGACCGGCCAGGTGTAGGCACGGTTGCCGCGCAATTCTCCAAGCTCCGTCTGCACCGACTCCGGGCTGCTCAGCTGGCCGCGAATGAAGTAACCCTGACCGATGAAGCTGGCCACATAGGGTGTCAGCGGTTCGTGATAGAGGTTGTAGGGCGTATCCCATTGCTCAAGCCGGCCTTCCTTGAAAACGCCGACGTGATCGCTGACCGCGAAGGCTTCTTCCTGGTCGTGCGTCACCAGAATTGCACTGGTGCCGCGGGCCTTGAGAATGTCGCGCACCTCGTGGCTGAGTTTGCGGCGTAATTCACCGTCGAGGTTGGAGAACGGTTCGTCCAGCAGCAGCAATTGCGGTTCCGGCGCCAGGGCGCGAGCCAGGGCGACCCGTTGCTGCTGGCCGCCGGAGAGCTCGTGGGGGTAACGCTTGCCGAGGTTTTTCAGGTTGACCAGTTCGAGCAATTCTTCGGTGACGCGTTCCTTGTTCGGATGCTTGCGAATGCCGAAGGCGATGTTGTCGGCCACGCTCAAATGCGGAAACAGGGCGTAATCCTGGAACACCATGCCGATGCGACGTTTCTCGGGCGCGAGGGTGAAACCGGCACTGGAGATGGTCTCGCCAGCCAGCTGGATGTCACCTTCGTGCACCGGTTCGAAGCCGGCAATGGCGCGCAGGGTGGTGGTCTTGCCGCAGCCTGAGGAGCCCAGCAGGCAACCGATGTCACCGGCGTTCAAGTGCAGGTTGAGGTTTTGCACCACGCGCTGGTCTTGATAGCCGCAGGCGAGGTTGCGCAGGTTAAGCAGTAATGGCTGGCTCATGCGTGATGGTACGAAGGCGGGACGAGAAACTCGAGCAGGGCCTTTTGTGCGTGAAGCCGGTTTTCAGCCTGGTCCCACGCCACCGAGCGCGGGTCGTCGAGCAGGTCGAGACTGATCTCTTCGCCGCGGTGGGCCGGCAGGCAATGCATGAACAGCACGTCCGGGGCGGCCAGGTCGAGCAGAGCACGGTTGACCTGGTACGGGGCAAATAGCTGAAGGCGCTTGGCAGTTTCTTCTTCCTGGCCCATGGAGGTCCAGACATCGGTGCTCACCAGATGCGCACCGCGCACGGCGTCCTGCGGATCACGGACGATGGTCACCCGGTCGCCGGCCTTGGCCACGAATTCGGGATTGGGTTCGTAACCTTCCGGGCAGGCGATGCGCAACTGGAAGTCGAACTGGATCGCCGCTTCTATATAGCTGTTGCACATGTTGTTGCCGTCACCGATCCAGGCCACGGTCTTGCCCTGGATGGAGCCACGGTGTTCGAGGAACGTCTGCATGTCGGCCAGCAACTGGCACGGGTGCAGGTCGTCGGACAAGCCGTTGATTACCGGCACGCGAGAGTTGGCGGCGAATTCGGTCAGGTTGCTGTGGGCAAAGGTGCGGATCATCACGGCGTCGAGCATGCTCGACATGACGATCGCACAGTCGCCGATCGGCTCGCCACGGCCCAGCTGGGTATCGCGAGGCGAAAGGAAGATCGCCTGGCCACCGAGCTGGATCATGCCGGCTTCGAAGGAAATTCGGGTGCGGGTCGAGGACTTTTCGAAAATCATCCCGAGCACGCGGTTTTTCAAAGGCTCGAACAGTACGCCGCGGTTACGCAGGTCTTTGAGCTCAACGCCGCGACGGATCACGCTGACCAGCTCTTGGGGCGTGCAATCCATCAGGGAGAGAAAGTGCCTTGCGCTCATCATTGACTACCTTTTTGCTACAAACCGCAGATGCTCAAAGCCTTGTTTAACGGAACAACGGGCGAGACCTGCGGCGTAAGCCGCACGGGGCGACGAAATAGGGGAAGGCGCGATCTTATAATTAAATGTCGCGTCTTACCAATAGGGCTACGGTTTTTAGGGGATTTCAGAGGGGCTATGGGGTGACCGCGATAGCGCTTTTGAAGCCTGTTTCCTGACTGCAGCCAAGCATTTGTACACCGGCGCCGTGGAGCTTGGCAATCCAGTGGGGCGGGGATAGCGCGCAGGCAGTCGGTTTCTGACGTGGTGCGTGGCCTTGGAACTGAGCGCAGTCGATCTGAAATATTTGCGAATGCAAAGTGCTGGGTTATAAATAAATCACGAGTGACGCAGGAAGCCCGGCGATGGAATCGAAAGAACAGCAGCTAATGGAATTGCTCGGCCTCACGGCCCGCTCGCTGACTCACCTGACCGCCTCCATGACGTCGATGTCTTTCGAACTGCTGCGCAGCGACGACCAGGTCACGCGGGACGCAGGACGGCGCATGATCGACCGCATGGCCACCATCAGTGCCGGGCTTGACGAACACTGGCGTCTAATAGGCGAGCTGACCGGTGTGCACGTCGCCCATGAGCAGATAGAAACCATCCAGGAAATCCAGTTGCAGGCGCCGCCGAGGTTGCCCTCGAGCTGATCGTCGGCGGTTATCGGCAGGCCTGATGGCCACCGATTCACAAGACGAACGTCGCTGGCGCGGTGGCGGGGCAGGCGCCATAGTTTTGTTCCCGCGGTCGCTTTTGCCCGCCCAGAACAAGACAGAGACTGGCCATGACCAAGACTCTCCATCACCGTGCGTGCCATTTGTGTGAAGCCATCTGCGGCCTGACCATCGAAACCACTGAGCTCGAAGGCAACCTGCAGATCACCTCGATCAAGGGCGACCCCCAGGACACCTTCAGCCGTGGGCACATCTGCCCCAAGGCGGTTGCCCTGCAAGACATTCAGAGCGATCCGGATCGCCTGCATCGACCGATGCTGCGGGTGGGCAGCCAATGGCAACCGATTGAGTGGGACGCCGCCTTCGACCTGGTCGCCGAGCGCCTGGCGGGCATCCAGGCGCGCCACGGGCAAAACGCGGTAGCGGTTTATCAGGGCAATCCCAGCGTGCACAACTATGGGTTGATGACCCACAGCAATTACTTTCTGGGCTTGCTGAAAACCCGCAACCGGTTTTCCGCTACGTCCGTCGACCAGTTGCCCCATCACCTGACCAGTCACTTGATGTACGGCCACGGCTTGCTGCTGCCGATACCGGATATCGATCACACCGACTTCATGTTGATCCTGGGCGGCAATCCGCTGGCTTCCAACGGCAGCATCATGACCGTGCCGGATGTGGAAAAGCGCTTGAAGGCGATCCAGGCCCGGGGCGGCAAAGTGGTGGTGGTCGATCCGCGTCGCAGCGAAACGGCGGCGATCGCCGACCAGCATCTGTTCGTGCGCCCCGGTGGCGATGCGGCGTTGCTGTTCGGGCTGCTCAATACCTTGTTCGCTGAAGGCTTGACCCGCGACAGCCATTTGCCGGTAGACGGCCTGGATGACGTGCGCGAAGCCACCGCAACGTTCAGCGCCGAGGCCATGAGCCCGCTGTGCGCGGTGCCGGCCGAGCAGATCCGCCAGTTGGCGCGGGACTTCGCCGCAGCGCCGAGCGCGGTTTGCTACGGCCGCATGGGTGTTTCGACCCAGGCGTTCGGCACGCTGTGCCATTGGCTGGTGCAGTTGATCAACCTGGTCACCGGCAACCTCGACTGCGTCGGCGGCGCGTTGTGCACAGAACCGGCCGTCGACCTGGTGGCTTCGACGTCGGGCGGGCATTTCAATTTGTGGCAGAGCCGGGTGTCCGGGCGCCCTGAGTACGGCGGTGAACTGCCGGTGTCGGCTTTGGCGGAGGAAATGCTCACCGAAGGCGAAGGGCAGGTCCGCGCGTTGATCACCGTGGCGGGCAACCCGGTGCTGTCCACGCCCAATGGCCGCCGGCTGGAGCAGGCGCTGGACGGCCTGGAGTTCATGGTCAGTGTCGACCTGTATATCAACGAAACCACGCGATATGCCGACCTGATCCTGCCGTCGACCTCGGCGCTGGAAAACGATCATTACGACACCACCTTCAATATGTTTGCGGTGCGCAACGTCAGCCGCTTCAATCGCGCCATCCTGCCCAAGCCTGAAGGTGCATTGCACGACTGGGAGATTTTTGTCGGGTTGGCCAAGGCGTTCGCGGCGAAGACCGGCAAGGAGTTGAAGCCCACCATCGCCCCGGCGCAGATGATCGACCGCGGTTTGCGCATGGGGCTATACGGCGACGCTTCGGCGCACAAATTGTCGCTGGCGACCCTGTTCGATCATCCCCATGGGGTTGACCTGGGAGCATTGAAATCCAACCTGGCGCCCCGTCTGAAAACCGCCAATCAGCGAATCCAGGCTGCCCCCGCCGCCATCCTCGCCGACCTGGTACGCTTCGCGGCATTGCAGGCGCCGACCACCGATGAGTTGTTGATGATCGGCCGGCGACATGTGCGCAGTAACAACTCGTGGATGCATAACTATCACCGTCTGGTGAAGGGCAAGCCACGTCACCAGTTGTTGATGCACCCGGATGATCTGGCCAGTCGCGGGTTAAGCGACGGGCAGAAGGTGCGGGTCAGTTCGCGGGTCGGGGTCATCGAAGTGGAAGTGTTGGCCAGCCTGGATATGATGAAAGGTGTAGTCAGCCTTCCGCACGGTTGGGGCCATGCGCGACCGGGGGTGAAAATGACTATCGCCAGTGGCCAGCCGGGCTCCAGCGCCAATGACCTGACGGACGAGTGTCAGCTTGACGAATTGTCGGGTAATGCGGCGTTGAACGGCGTTCCTGTGACGGTCGCAGCGGCCTGATCGCATCTGACGGAGAGACCGAGCAGGGCGCTCGGCTTTCCGTTACAATGCGCCACCGTGCCGACCCATGAGTCGGAAAGTTCAGCCGAGGTGCTCCATGGATATCATCGAAACGATTAAAGAGCAGATTGCCAACAACACCATTCTGCTTTACATGAAAGGCTCGCCGAACGCCCCGCAGTGTGGCTTCTCCGCGAAAGCCGCGCAGGCCGTGATGGCGTGTGGCGAAAAATTTGCGTACGTGGATATCCTGCAGAACCCGGAAATCCGCGCCAACCTGCCAAAATACGCCAACTGGCCAACCTTCCCGCAACTGTGGGTAGCTGGTGAGCTGGTCGGCGGTAGCGACATCATGACTGAAATGTCCGCTGACGGTTCGTTGCAGGCCCTGGTCAAGGATGCGGCTGCCAAAGCTGCGGCAGCCAAGACCGAAGCCTGATACTCGGGCATCAAGAAGGCCCTTCACGGCAAACCGTGAAGGGCCTTTTTTTCGCCTGCCCATTTGCAAATTGTAGGAGCGAGCATGCTCCGGGCGGCGTTCCGACGATGGACCTGAGAACCCAGCGGGGCGTCAGGCTCCCAGCGTAATCGTTAACGTCCATCGCGAGCAGGCTCGCTCCCACAGGGGATCGCGATTCCCTCTGAGAAGGTTGTTCTCTCGCACCGACCTGACTAATATGTCAGAAAATTCATCCTATGATTGGATGACAGGGCGAATCCTATGTCAGAAATTTCTCCATTGATTAAGCGTTCCCTGGTCGATCAGGCCTTGGAGCAGTTGCGCCTGCGCATCAATCAGGGCGTCTGGGCGGTGGGCCAGCGCTTGCCAACCGAGCCCGAGCTGTCTGCAGAGCTGGGCATCAGCCGCAACACAGTGCGCGAAGCCATGCGTGTGTTGGCGTTTTCCGGGTTGATCGAGATTCGTCAGGGCGATGGCAGTTATCTGCGTGCCGTGGTCGATCCGTTGGACACCATGAAGGCCTTGACTCGTTGCTCCCAGGAGCAGGCCCGTGAAACCCGGCACATCCTCGAAGTCGAGGCCATCGGCCTGGCTGCATTGCGCCGCACCGAGGAAGACCTGGTGGCCTTGCGTGAGGCATTGGGTGTCAGCGGTAGCCACTATCACGGCGATCTCGACACCTATATCGCTTGCGACCTGGTGTTCCACCGCCGTCTTGTGGACGCCGCGCACAACCCGACCCTCAGCGAGCTGTATCGCTATTTCTCCAGCGTAGTCGGCGCGCAATTGCGCCACTGCCTGAACATCACACCCCGGCGCCAGGAAGTCTTCGACCTGCACGTCGAACTGCTCGATGCCGTGGAGCAACGCGACCCGGAGCGGGCCAAAGCCCTGTCGAGGCAGTTGATCAATGAACCTTGAAACCGAGAGAACCATGTCCAGCCAGCCAACCGATCTCACCTCACCCAAGCGCACGGCAGAACTGGAAGAGCTGCTGATCGACGCCGAGGCCGATGACGATCAGGTCCAGCAAACCCAGCCAATCCTGGGTCGACCGTGGCTGTTGCTGCTGGGCCTGATTCTGGTGGCGCTGAACCTGCGCCCGGCACTGTCGAGCATGGCGCCGATGCTGAGCGAGGTGTCGAAAAACCTGGGTCTGTCAGCGTCACAGGCCGGGTTGCTGACCACGTTGCCGGTGCTGTGCCTGGGCCTGTTCGCCCCGCTGGCACCGGTTCTGGCGCGTCGTTTCGGTGCGGAGCGGGTGGTGTTGGGCATTCTCCTGACGCTGGCGGGCGGGATCATCCTGCGCAGTTCCTTTGGCGAGATCGGCCTGTTCGCCGGCAGCGTTTTGGCGGGCGCCAGCATCGGTGTGATCGGTGTGTTACTGCCGGGCATCGTCAAGCGCGACTTCGCCAAACACGCCGGAACCATGACCGGTGTCTACACCATGGCCCTGTGCCTGGGCGCGGCCATGGCGGCGGGCGCCACGGTGCCGTTGAGCGAACACTGGGACAAAAGCTGGGCGCTGGGGCTCGGGTTCTGGGTGATTCCAGCCTTGATCGCGGCGATTTTCTGGCTACCGCAAGTCGGGCAGAAACACGGCGCGCACAACGTTGCCTATCGCGTCCGGGGATTGCTGCGCGACCCGTTGGCCTGGCAAGTCACCTTGTACATGGGCCTGCAATCGTCCCTGGCCTACATCGTGTTCGGCTGGTTGCCGTCGATCATGATCGGTCGTGGCCTGACCGCAACCCAGGCCGGCCTGGTGTTGTCGGGTTCGGTCATCATCCAGTTGGCCAGCTCTCTGGCGGCGCCGTGGCTGGCGACGCGCGGAAAGGATCAGCGTCTGGCCATTGTGATTGTCATGGTGCTGACCCTCGGCGGTTTGTTTGGTTGTTTGTATGCTCCGATCGAAGGCCTTTGGGGCTGGGCGATTCTGTTGGGGCTGGGGCAGGGAGGGACGTTCAGCCTGGCATTGACCTTGATCGTATTGCGCTCGCGCGATTCCCACGTGGCGGCGAACCTGTCGAGCATGGCCCAGGGTTTCGGTTACACCCTGGCATCCATGGGACCGTTCGCAGTCGGCATCGTGCACGACTGGACCGGCGGCTGGACCGCCGTGGGCTGGATCTTCGGCGTGATCGGCCTCGGTGCAATCATTGCCGGCCTCGGTGCCGGGCGTTCGCTGTACGTTCAGGTGGTCAGCGAGAAGGTCTGAACTACAAGTAAACAACCTCCAGTGTCGCCGCGCCGTCGAGTTGCACCTCGGCGCTGAGGTCCAGCTCGGAGGTGGGCGAGATGACGGTTTCGACAGTCACTCGGCTCGTCAGGTTCTGGATAGCAATCGGGCCGGCGCTGCTGCCGGCCACGTCGGTAAACCCCAGGTAACTTCTGGCGCCAATTGCAATCGAACGGCTGCTCGATGAGCTCCAGGCCAAGCCGCCTGTGGTGGAGTCGGTTCTGAAGACTTGCGGCAGATCGTCCACCACAGTGCTGGCTGGCTCGAAGTGCAGCGAATACAGGCCGATTTTGTTGTTGCTGCGGTCGAGGTTCAGGCCGTAATAAATCTCGCTGTTGACGATGGCCGAGCCGTCGCGGTTGTCACGCATGAGCAGGGCGAAACGTGTGGGGGCATTGCACTGGATGCCTAGGTCTAGCGTCTGGTCGCGCAGTCGCGTTCGATTGTCGACGCTCAGGTTCTGCCGGGGGATTTTTCCGAAATCGACGAGGCCGCTGTTGGACAGGCTCGGCGTGCAGGCTAGCGGGGTGATGGTTCCTTTTACGCTCAGGTCCGTCGACGAGGCGGCGAATGTGAGTGGCGAAGTCGTGACGATGAACGCCATCGTCAGAGCATGGGCGATTGTTTTCATGGGGCAGGGTTTCGCTATGGAGGGTCAGCGGAATCAATCCTTGCCCGAAGCATGACCCCGGGCAAGGGTGGCTACGGTGTTACAGGTAGTCGACTTCCAGGGTGATGGAACCGTCGATAGCGACTTCGTCAGTCAGGTCCAGGCCGTCGGCGCGGGCAATCGCGGTGGATACTTCAAGGTCCATCGTCACGTCCTTGACGGCTATCGGGGTGGTTGTGTCGCTAACGGAACCGACCGAGAGCAGGGGATACTCAGGATCCATCCACTTGTTCGGTATCCACGTTGCGCCGCCATCGTAAGAGGCCAGGGTCGATGCCGGGACGCCGTTTGCCAATGGATTCACCATTCTTATGAAAAACCCCCCGAGCTTTTGATTGCCATTGATGAAGCCCAGACCGTATGTGCTGGTGCTTATCGACGTGCCAGGCCGGTTATCGATGGCGCGTAGTTTGAAAGGCTGCTCAGCATCGCAGTTGATCGAAAATTGCAGCGTCTCTTTTGGCAGATTTGTATTGCGGTCCAGATTTAGATCCTTTGCCGAAGTCTTTCCATGATCAATGACGCCACCGTTGGACAGGGTCGGCGTGCAAGCACCTGGCGTGATAGTGCCGGTGACGGTCAGATCAGTACTGGACGCTGCCAGCGCATAAGGCGTAATGCTGATCAGCGTGGTGGCGGAGAGTGCTACAAAGTATTTTTTAATCATTTTTTACTCACTTCTACGGTTGTTGTCCTGACGGCCCCGAGGTGCTCGAACGCGCCCCGGATTCAGCAGGATCGGGTTGGGTGTTACAGGTAAACAATCTCGATCGTCCCAGCGCCATCGAGGTCGATGGCGCTGCTCAAATCCAGATTGTTGGTGGGGGCGATGACGGCATCGACGGTTACGGTGGTGCTGAGGTTCTGGATCAGCGCCGGGCCGGCGTTGCTACCGGGGCTGTCGGTAAAGCCCAGGTAACTGGTTTTGCCAATGGGGATCGGATTGGCGCTGGCGGTGCTCCAGGCCACGCCGTTGGTGGTGGAGTCGGTTCGATAGAGACGGGCGAAGCCGTCGGCACTGGCGTCGGCCGGGTCGACGTTCAATGAATACAGGCCGATCTTGTTCTGGCGGCTGTCAGCTCCCAGGCCGTAGTAAATGTCGCTGGTGATCGAGGCTGAGCCTGAGCGGTTGTCTTGCATGATCAGGGCGAATGAAGTGGGCGCGTCGCAAGCAACCCTCAGGCTCAGGGACTTGGGCGGCAGGCGCGTGCTCTTATCGGCGTTGAGCTGGTTTTTCGACAGGGTGCCGAAGTCGACCACGCCGCCGTTGGACAGCATGGGTTCGCAGGCTGCCGGGGCGAATCGGGCGCGCAAGGTTGCCTCTTGGGTGCGTCCGGCAGCGACGGCATCGAACACACCGGAAGTCTCCCAGGTGACCGCGTCACGCACCTGCATTCCTTGCTCTTGAACCCAGGCGCTCAGCTCAAGCTGTGCCGAGAAACGGCGGCCCTGTAACGACGCGCCGGCTTGCATGGGAACAACACCATGCCCCGGTCGCCAGATCAGGTTGGCCGCCGTTTCCCTGGGGGGCTGGCCGGCACCGGCAATCAATCCGATATCGACGGATTTGCCATCGAGTACCGCGTCACGGATACGTACCTGATAACTGCCGCGTTCGGCAAAGCGAAAACGCTCAGCCGTCGCAGCCGTGGCTCGATAAAACAGGTGCATGTCGATGGGCTGTGGACAACTCAGGTTCAGGCGTAGCTGACGTTCACCCAAGTTTCGCTCTGGTGCAGAATCGGGACGAATCGCCCGGTTCATCAACCCGTAATCGAGCACGGGCTGGCTCAGGTTGAACTGGCAGTTATCAGCGGACGCCTCGGCAAGCGAGGGGAGTGCGCTCAGCGCCATCGGAGCGAGGGGCAGCAGCCAATATCGGGACAGGTTCATTGCATTCATGTTCAGAGCGCTCGGCACTTGGCGGGGACGGTTTCGTAATACGCGTTGATGTCGGCATCGGCCGGCAGTTCGAAACGCAGTTCGCAGCGATCCAGCCCCGGCGCGCTTATCCACAACGAACGGGCGTCGAGGACGTTGGGCAAAAACACCAGGCCGCCGTCCTGTACCAGGGTGACGAACTCGCCATCCTCGGTATTCACAGTCGCGCCACGCGGCAGTGGCGCACCGTTGGCGCTGGTGACTTTGAGCAAGGCGCGACGGGTCATGCTGATGCCGAACTCGACGTTGTCGACGGCACCGCGTCCAGCGGAAATCACCGCCAGCCCGTTGTGAATGTCGGCGTTGCGCGGCAGGGTTTTGGTGTCGACTTCCACTGGGCTGCGACCATAAGCCGCCACTTGCGGGACCACCGCCTGACCTCGCCAGTCAGTCCAGACCGGACCGCTGGGCGTCGTCACTTTGATCGCACCCATTTCGCCCACCGAGAGCAGGGCAAAGGTGTCGCTCACTGGATAAGGCGACAGCGTCACGCCACCGCTGTGCAGCACCGCGCCGCCACGGGCGCTGGCCTGATAGCTGGAGCGCTCGGCGTCGGAACGGCTGTAGTTCAGGTCCAGTTGGCTGTAGCGCGGCAACAGCGAAACACCGGCCGTGGACTGCACCTGTTTGTCCCGTGTGTCATGTTCGACGCCGACCCGGTACGCCAGTTGATCGCTGACCTGTTCACTCAGGCCAACGCCGCTGCGGTATTCGCCACCGGCGTTGCGCACCCAGGTGCGTGCCCGGCGGTTCTCGCCCAAGGGAAAGCTGAGGTTCAGGTAAATGCTGTCATCGCTGCGATTGGCGCCGCTGACTTGCCATTCGGCCGTTGCCGAGACAGAAACCCCGCCGATGTAAGTGCCCCAGGAGGCCAGGGCGCGGCTGTTGCTTTGCCCGTCGAATGAGCTGGATCGACTGAAGCCCCCGCTGAAGGCGCCCAGCCACGGATGGGACCATGACAGGGCTGCGCTTTGCTGGTCGCGATAACGGGACTTACTGTCGCCTGCGGTGTTGTCGAACACCGCGTCTTCCAGTTCACGGTAGCCAAGGGTTCGGTAGGAACTGCCGACATTGAACGCCCACTGCTCGCTTAATCGGTGCGATACGTTCAGGTCTGCCTGAAGTCCTTGACTGGCTTGTCGGCCACCGGCGTCGGCGCCGGTCAGCGTGGCTTGAACCTGGGTGACAGGGGAGGGCAGCAGCCCGACGCTGGCCCCGGCCGCGCGATAATCGGCGGCGCCGGTCAGGCCTGCACTGAGCAACACTTGCGGGGTGAGCGCACCGCTCCAGCCGCCACTGATCACCCAGGGATCGCCACCCTGTTCATCGCCGATACTGCGTACCTGGCCGGCCGCCAGCGAATAGCCGGGGGCTGGCAAACCTATGCCGAGCATCGTGGCAGGTATGGTAAAGCTGCGCTCGCTGCCATCGGTTTCCTTGACGGTGACTTCTACGTCGGAGCGAGTGTTGAGTCGTCGTACGTTGGTCAGGGCAAACGGCCCGGCGGGCACTACCGTGGAATAGATCAACGAACCGTTCTGCCGAACCTCGACCTGAGCCTGACTGTTGGCGATACCTTCGATGACCGCGCTCTGTCCTTCGATCTGCAGCGCTTGCTCATTCAGCACTTGCACGCCGGTGATCTGCGCACCGGCCAGGACCGGGTTGTACAGATTGATCTGACCCGCCTGCAGCACCGCCTCATGACTGGCAAAGGTGCGTTGGGCGTAGGCCGCGATATGGGTCGTGCGGGAAACATTGTCCTGCCAGGTCTGTACCTGACGGCTGCGCACGATCCAGTCGCCGGCATTGAAGCCGAGTTCGGTGTTGGCCGAGGCATAGCGACTCGACTGGTCGCCAAAACGACTGTGCAGGCCAGTGACGTCGTAATTGAGCAGACCGGCGACACCACCGGTTTGATAACCGGTGAAATCCCGGGCCGTGGGGCGTATCGCGTCGGTAGGCACGACCAGTGCCAGGGCAAGGCTCGCCGGATCCGGTTCAATCACGGTCTGCGGTGAGGTGCCGAGGAAGTCGTGACACGGGCCATCGTCCAGCATGCGGGTGGGCACAGTCAGGTTGGCCGCATCGAGTAACGGGCGATCGAAGCACAACGCGCCTTCGCGATTGAACGTAACGTCGACCCGGCCATGGCGCTGGCCGTTGACCGTGAGGGTGACCGGGTGCCTTCCGGCGGCGAATCGCGGCGCTTGCATCAGCAACGTCGCGAGTGCCGGATCGATACCGCGCTGCTGCAACGTGTCTTTGTCGAACGACGCCGGTATCAAAACATCACTGCAGACGTCGGGCACCATCAGCGCGCTGGTCAACAGCAACGCCACCGTGGTTCGCCGCCGCAACAGGTGAGGGCGAGCGCTGGCACGATTCACGGGCACGGCTTCGCCATCACGGTAAATTGATACTGTGTTCATCGGGTTCACTTGGGTTATGTCGGCGTGCCGGCCCATTCGCTATGGCTCAGACACGCCTGGGGCGACGGCTGAAGTGCCGTCGCCTTGAATCAGGCGCTCACTGTTCCGTTGTAGGCGCTCTCAGGGTGGGTTTCAGGATTTGATTGGCGCCTCGTAATGCGGCACGGCGAAACCATAGACAGTCGCCGGTTGAAAACGCACCTGCGTGGCGGCCCCTTCAGGTGCCTTGATGCTGATGTTTTCCCCGGGCAACACATAGGTTTTGGGCAACATCGCATGGCCCGCCGAAGGCAACAATTGCACCTCCTGGCCCAGACGCACGACGTAAGGCGTGTCGTTGCGCACGCTCAATTGACCGTCTTGCAGCGACCATTGCAGGTCGGTCCAGGGTGTGCGATTAGGCGCCAGGCCTTTGGGATGGAGGATCACGGGCAGGTTCTGGCGCACGGTCACGCCAACCCGTGCCTGCCCGGCCTGGGCCTCAGGTTTGCCTTGGGGTATGCCTTCGAAGATCACCCGCTTCAAGCGCTGAGTGAGCAAGGGTTTTTCCGTTTGAAGAATGAACCGCACCAATTGCGTTTTTGAGGCGTCTACCCGCGCCAGCGGCGGTGTCACGAACACCAGGGACTCGCTGTCCTCGGCGATGTCTTCGATGGTGACGTGCATCAATGCCAGGTTGGCATCGGTGTTAGTCACCGAAACAGAAGCTTCGCCGTCGGCCTCGTCGACGATCACCACGGAAGTGTTCGGCACCATGCCGTCGGCCTGAGCTTGTACGGCCAGCAGGAGGGCGAGCGCACCGACGCCGTAATGGAGCAGGTGACGCGTACCGGTTAAAAATCTGGTCATGACGTGTCCCGTTGAAAGTGCGAGTAAAAGTAGCCGGGCTCTGCGGCCCATCAGTAGTTCAGCTGCACGGTGATGTGCCCGTCGATGGGGATTTCGTCGGACAGCGTCAGGTCGTTCGCGCGAACGATGGTGGTAAAGGCCGTCAGACGGGCGTTCAAGTCTTTAATGGCGATGGGTGTGGTCAGGTCAGTCAATGACGCAAACGAAGTCAGGCCGGCGTGCCCCAGGTAGGAAGAGACTCGCCAGTTGGCGCCATCGTTGAGGGACATGATGGTTTTCACCGGAACCCCATCGGCTATCGCATCAAACAGCCCGAACGCAACACTGCCCAGGTTCTGGTCGTCGTTGATGACGCCCAGTCCGTGACTATTGGGGTGAAAGGCGGAAGAGCCGTCGCGATTGTCGATGGTCGTCAGGGTAAACAGCGTGGCGGCTTCGCAATTCACATCGAGGTACAGCGTGCCGTTTTGCAGGCTGGTGGGCTTTTCCGGGTTCAAGTCTTTGACCGTCACTTTGCCGTGGTCGACGATGCCGCCACCGGACAGGCTGGGTGTGCAGGCGCTGGGAGTGATCAGTCCGGAGACGCTCAACTCGGTGCTGCTGGCGGCATGGGTCGCGGGGGCGCAGGCGATCAACACGGGCGCCAACAACAATGCAGTGTCCAGAAGGGATATACGTTTGTTCATGTGGAACGCTACCTCGATGAAAGATTGGCGGGCTGTGCCCCATGTTGGTGGGCGCAATCTATCGATCGATGTAGCCAGGTGGAATGCAACTAATACGAAAACGGGCGGTTCGGCGTATGAAAGCGAGTTGGCGCAGTACAAATCGCTGCTTTTGTAGTGTTGTCTGTAGTCCTTCTGCGTAACCCTTGTAGCCTGAAATCGTAGGGCGGTTCTTATTCTTTTATAGGATAAAACCCAACACCCCGAATGCGTTGGGCGAGGCGATTTTTCGCTCAATATTGGTCGTTGTGGTGGGAGATGGACGGCGCTATTTTTCGCGCATTCCAGTCACAAAACAGGAAAAATCCGACAATGAGGGTAATTATTGCTGATGACCATCCCGTCGTTCGCATCGGCTTGCGGATGCTGATCGATCTGAGCAGGACGTGCATAGTCGTGGGTGAGGCCGATGACCCGGACAGTCTTTTGCGCCTGCTCTGCGCCACGCCTTGCGATTTGTTGATCACGGACTTTTCGATGCCGGGCAATCAGCAGGCCGATGGCCTGAAAATGTTGGGCACGGTTCGACGTCGCTATCCTGCGACACCCATCATTCTGGTCACGATGCTCGCCAACGTCGCGACGTTGCGGGCAGCGTTCGCTCAGGGTGTGGTGGCTATTGTTGCCAAAGGCGCGTCGGCAACGGAACTGCCCAAGGCGATCAAAGCGGTGAAAGAAGGGCGGCGGTTTATCAGCCAATCCTTGCGCACGGCGCTGGTTCAGGCAGATGCGGGTGCCCAATCAAGTTCCCCGGCATTGTCGGCCAAAGAACATGAAGTCGTAAGAATGCTAGCCAGCGGCATGACCGTCAGTGAAATCGCCGGTCACTTCAAACGCAGCGTTTCAACGATCAGCAAACAGAAAAACATGGCCATGCAACGACTGGGCATTTCCTCGGATGTGGATCTTTTTGCCTATGCCCGTGAGAGCGGCATAGTGCAATAGGTGAACCGGTATTCCTGTCACGAATGCCGATGGTCTTCAACGCATTTGCAGACTATCGTGCAGGCAATCCTGTGAACGTTCGGAGCCTGCCCATGAGTGATGCCCACAACGCATTGATCACCCAGTTCTACCAGGCCTTTGCGCGGCTGGATGCCGAGGCCATGAGCGCCTGCTATACCGATGACGTGGTGTTCAGTGATCCGGCGTTCGGCGAGTTGCGTGGTCAAGAGGCTGGCGACATGTGGCGCATGCTCACCACCCGGGCCAAGGATTTTTCCCTGACATTCGACAATGTGCGCAGTGATGAACGCACGGGTGGCGCCCATTGGGTGGCGACGTATGTGTTCAGCCAGACGGGCAACACCGTGGTCAACGATATTCAGGCGCGTTTTGTCTTCCGTGACGGCAAGATCTGCGAGCACCACGACAGCTTCGATCTATGGACCTGGTCACGTCAGGCACTGGGTTTCAAAGGCCTGTTGTTGGGCTGGACGCCACTGGTGAAGAACGCTGTTCGCGCTCAAGCGTTGAAGGGCCTGAAGGCTTTCCAGGCCAGTCGCTGATAAGATCGCCGCTTGTTTCCTTTCAAGTCTTGATCGTTACGTGAGCACCCTCAACGAAAAACCTGCCGACACCGATTCACAGGTGACTAAGCCGTGGTTCGTCTATCTGGTTCGCGCGGCCAATGGTTCGCTCTACTGCGGAATCAGCGATGATCCTGTGCGTCGCTTCGCCACTCATCAAAGTGGCAAAGGGGCGCGGTTCTTTCTTTCCAGCCCGGCCGTAGCGCTGGTCTATACCGAAATCTGCCGCGATAAAAGCGAAGCGCTGCGTCAGGAACGGCTGATCAAAAAACTCAGGAAAAGCGCCAAGGAATGCCTGGTGGCGAGCGCGGCTGCCGGCTTATCAATCTGACTGATCAGTTCCCATCAGGCAGATCGGTAGGCTGCCTGCCGATTGCGCGCTAAGCTGGGGTTCCCATTCGTGCGACGGAGCCGAGCATGTCCGAGTTGATCCTGCATCATTACCCGACGTCCCCTTTCGCCGAAAAAGCCCGTTTGCTCCTGGGTTTCAAGGGGCTGTCCTGGCGCTCGGTGAAGATCTCGCCGGTGATGCCAAAGCCCGATTTGACCGCGTTGACCGGCGGCTATCGCAAAACTCCGGTGCTGCAGATCGGTGCGGATATCTATTGCGACACGGCCTTGATTGCCCGGCGCCTGGAACAGGAAAAAGCCTTGCCAGCATTCTTTCCCGAGGGGCAGGAAATGATCGCCGCGTCCTTCGCGGCGTGGGCCGATTCGGTGGTGTTCCAGCATGCAGTCAGCCTGGTGTTTCAGCCGGAATCGATAGCGGTACGTTTTGCCAATTTATCCCCCGAAGCGATCAAGGCGTTTATCGCCGACCGGGCGGGCGTGTTCAGTGGCGGCAGTGCAACCCGCTTATCCGCCGAGCAGGCCAGGCATCAATGGCCGACGATCATGGTGCGCCTGGAGCAGCAACTGCAGCGCGAGGAGGGCGATTACCTGTTCGGCGAGCCATCGATTGCCGACTTCGCTCTGGCTCACCCATTGTGGTTCCTCAAGGCGACACCAGTGACCTCACCACTTGTGGATAACTATCCGGCGGTGTCGGCCTGGTTGGCCCGAGTGCTGGGTTTCGGTCATGGTGCCCCAAGCGAGATGACCTCTGAAGAAGCCCTGAACGTCGCCCGCAACGCCACGCCGGCTGCTCTGCCGGATGAAGCGTTCGATGACCCGAATGGTTTCAAGGCGGGTCAGCAAGTGGTGATCGCGGCCACTGATTATGGTGTTGATCCGGTGGCGGGTGAGTTGTTGTTTGCCGGTAGCGAGGAATTGATTGTGCGTCGTGAGGATGAGCGCGGCGGCGTAGTGCATGTGCACGTTCCGCGGTTTGGATTCCGTATCGAGGCACGCTGAAAACCTACACCTGCACACACACAACTGTGGCGAGGGGATTTATCCCCGTTGGACTGCGCAGCAGTCCCTCTTTTGGAGCCGCTGCGCGGCCCAACGGGGCGGTGCGACGATTCGCTAAATCCCCTCGCCACAAGAGTCAGTTGCCCCTGAAGAAATTATTTCAGGGCAGCCAGAATCGCATCCGGGTCGTACCCGCGAATCAGCGTCCCGTTCACATCGATGATCGGAATCCCGCCGCCCCCCAATGCCTCATAGGCCTTGCGCGCCACGGCATCTTTCTCGATGTCGAATTCCTTGTACGGAATGCCTTTCTGATCGAGAAAGCGCCGGGTCAGCTTGCAGTAGCCACACCACTCGGTGGCGTACAGCACGACGTTGGCCTTGGCCTGGGTCTGCTCGGACACCACTTGCGACGGGTTGAACACCCGCTCGATCTTGCCCCACTGCTGATAGACCACGACCACCAGCAGTATCAGCAGGAATTTCTTCAATACGCTACCGAGCATCAGTTGCGGCGCTTGAGCTGATCGGTGAGCGAAGTTGGCAGACCCTTGATGATCAGCGTGCCGGCTTCTTCGTCGTACTCGATTTTCGAGCCCAGCAAGTGCGCCTCGAAGCTGATGGAAAGACCTTCGGCGCGGCCTGTGAAACGGCGGAACTGGTTCAGGGTGCGTTTATCGGCAGGGATTTCCGGCGACAGTCCGTAGTCCTTGTTGCGGATGTGGTCGTAGAAGGCTTTCGGACGTTCTTCGTCGATCAGTTCCGACAACTCTTCCAGGCCCATCGGTTCGCCGAGCTTGGCCTGGCTGCTGGCGTAATCCACCAGGGTCTTGGTTTTCTCGCGCGCGGAGTCTTCGGGCAGGTCTTCGCTTTCGACGAAGTCACTGAAGGCCTTGAGCAGGGTGCGGGTTTCGCCCGGGCCGTCGACGCCTTCCTGGCAGCCGATGAAGTCGCGGAAATACTCCGAGACTTTTTTGCCGTTCTTGCCTTTGATGAACGAGATGTACTGTTTGGACTGTTTGTTGTTCTGCCACTCGGACACGTTGATTCGCGCCGCCAGGTGCAACTGGCCCAAGTCCAGGTGACGGGACGGGGTCACGTCCAGTTGTTCGGTCACCGCGACGCCTTCACTGTGGTGCAGCAGGGCGATGGCCAGGTAATCGGTCATGCCTTGCTGATAGTGGGCGAACAGGACGTGACCGCCGACCGAGAGGTTGGACTCTTCCATCAGTTTTTGCAGGTGCTCCACCGCCACGCGACTGAAGGCAGTGAAATCCTTGCCGCCATCGAAGTACTCCTTCAGCCAGCCGCTGAACGGATGTGCCCCGGACTCGGCATGGAAGAAACCCCAGGCCTTGCCTTGTTTGGCGTTGTAGCTCTCATTGAGGTCGGCAAGCATGTTCTCGATGGCGCTGGACTCGGCCAGTTCCGAGTCCCGAGCGTGGAGAATTGCGGGCGTGCCGTCGGGTTTTTTGTCGATCAGGTGGACGATGCAATGACGGATCGGCATGGGCTTCTCGGCTGATTGAAGACGGGAGGGCGCGCTCCCCGAAAAAGCGCTCAGTGTACCGCAACCACTGGTTTTGGCGCGGTGCGAACGGCAATTGTGGGGCGACCGGCGGTGCTTATGCGTTTTTTTGCCGATTTAGAGCAATAAAGCTGACCAATTGGGTAGCTAGAGGCGGATATTTCCCCGTCTCTGTGCTAGTTTTGCCCGGTCTTACGCGTAGTCACTGCGTTAAGCGTGCATTCAGCATTTGTCAGGTCGAACCAAACCCTGATTTCGGTATCTATAACCCCGATCCCGTGGTTATTTGGCCGAGGGTGCCAGATCCAGAAGATCGGGCTCGATGGCTGACACTGCACTCTGCAATCCATATGAATTTGATAGGGAAGGAACACTACATGGCTCTTACTAAAGACCAACTGATCGCCGACATCGCTGAAGCTATCGACGCGCCGAAAACCACCGCGCGTAACGCTCTGGACCAACTGGGCCAAATCGTTGCCGATCAGCTGGAAAACGGCGGCGAAATCACTCTGCCAGGTATCGGCAAACTGAAAGTGACCGAGCGTCCTGCCCGTACTGGCCGTAACCCTTCGACTGGCGCTGCCATCGAAATCGCTGCCAAGAAAGTGATCAAGCTGGTTGTGGCCAAAGGCCTGACCGACGCTGTTAACAAGTAAGACTTGTTAAAAAAAAACCGTGCGCCGGAGCGATCCGGGCACGGTTTTTTTGTGCCCGTCATTCGGCATCCTGCGTGGAGCGATGACGAAGTCTCCAGGGGAGGCGGGATTTGGCCGGTTATATTTCTTCTGGGTTACTTAGATAAGGAGCATTGCGCTCTAGAATATGCAACGTGAAGGGTGGCATCCGTTGGCCGCCCACAATTATCATCGTTGGTTCGTCAGTAAAGGCCCAGTGGGTTGTAAGTTTGCAGCCGCTTCGTGTTCTCAAGTAGATTTCTTCACGTTCGCCTGGCAAATCGTCAAGTGTCAGGATGTTCGAGTTCTTGTCGGTGATGTTGAAGGAAGTCGTATCACCTCCCGCTGGAGGATTGGCTACGAAGTCGTTTCCTTCCTGGTCTATAGTCTTTCCGTAATGTTGCCCTTTACTGCGAATGTAAATGTTGTAGTAATCACCCTCGCACCTGAAATAAAGCTGGTCGGGGGCATACTTGCCGTTTTGACCCCATATCATGCGTTTTTTATTTCTGGGATCTGGCACCATGGCTACAGACTGGCCATAAAAGCTCATGGTTGCGATGAATGATTTTTGTCGATTTGTGCTCATGTTGATAGTCCTTTATCAATAAAGTGTCATGTGCAAACTTAAAGCTTTGCAGTGTTGAGGTTAACTGGATTTTAAATGTCGGGGTGGCAGGATTTAATAGAAAAAATTACATTTCATGTTGAAGGTGGTTATTGGCGGCGGCTGTAGATTTGCTTTGCCTTCTGAAAGATAAACGCCCCGAGAGTTCGAGGCGTTTGAGTTGATTTCTTCGGCAATTAAGCTTGTCAGCCCAACTTAGCTTTTACGCGTCCAGCGCTGGCGCCAGACTTGCTGTTCGCTCTTGGTCTGGAAGGTCCAGGCGACGAAACGACTTTTCTTCTGGCCCTGAGACATTTCCACAACCTGGCTTTCCAGCACTCCGGCCTTTTTCAGGGCGATCTCGATGGCCGGCAGGTTCGACGCCTTGGACACCAGGGTGCTGAACCACAGCACTTTGTGCTGGAAATGCGCGCTCTCGGCGATCAGTTGAGTCACGAAGCGCGCTTCGCCGCCCTCGCACCACAGTTCGGCCGACTGACCACCAAAGTTCAGCACCGGCAGCTTGCGTTTCGGGTCGGCGCGGCCCAGTGCGCGCCATTTGCGCTCGCTGCCCTTGGTCGCTTCGTCCATCGAGGCGTGGAACGGCGGGTTGCACATGGTCAGGTCGAAGCGTTCGCCCGGCTCCAGCAGGCCCAGCAAAATATGCTTGGGATTGCTCTGCTTGCGCAACTGAATGGCTTTGTTCAGCCCGTTGGACTGCACGATGGCCTTGGCGGCGGCCACGGCGGTTGGATCGATTTCCGATCCGAGGAAGTGCCAGCGGTAGTCGCTGTAACCGATCAACGGATAGACGCAGTTGGCGCCCATGCCGATATCGAGCACCTTGACCGGTGCGCCGCGCGGGATTTCACCGTCGTTGACGCTGGCCAGCAGGTCGGCCAGGAAGTGCACGTAGTCGGCTCGTCCCGGAACCGGCGGGCACAGGTAATCCGCCGGGATGTCCCAATGCGCCACGCCGTAGAACGACTTGAGCAACGCCCGGTTGAACACCCGCACCGCGTCCGGGCTGGCGAAGTCGATACTTTCCTTGCCATACGGGTTGATGATCACGAACTTCGCCAGTTCCGGCGTGGTCTTGATCAGCGCCGGGAAGTCGTAACGACCCTGGTGGCGGTTGCGCGGGTGCAGGCTGGCCTTTTCACGCGGTTCCACGGTTGTGGCCGGGGTGGCGGAATCAGGCTTCTTGCGCGCAGGGCGGGGTGTGCGGGGGGCGTTCATGGGTGTGGTCGATTCGGGTATGGCTGAAAGTGGGGGGCATTGTCCCACATTAGCTCCCTGATGACGCACATCCCCTGTAGGAGCTGCCGAGGGGAACGAGGCTGCGATCTTTTGATCTGGATTTTTAAAATCAAAAGATCGCAGCCTGCGGCAGCTCCTACAGGGGATATGTGGTGTTTGGGGAATGGGGCGGGCACAAAAAAGGGAGGCCGTTGCGGGCCTCCCTTTTTATTGCGGTTCGCCCTTACAAACTGGCAATCCGCGCATGCTGCTCGGCCAACTTGCCCAGAGCCTGTTCGGCTTCAGCCAGTTTGGCGCGTTCCTTGTCGATGACTTCGGCCGGGGCCTTGTCAACGAACCCGGCGTTGGACAGCTTGCCGCCGACGCGTTGCACTTCGCCTTGCAGACGCTGGATTTCCTTGTCCAGGCGCGCAAGCTCGGAACCTTTGTCGATCAGGCCGGCCATCGGCACCAGCACTTCCATCTCGCCGACCAGTGCGGTGGCGGACAGCGGTGCCTCTTCGCCGGCGGCCAGCACGGTGATCGATTCCAGGCGTGCCAGCTTCTTCAGCAACGCTTCGTTCTCGGTCAGGCGACGCTGATCTTCCGCACCGACGTTCTTCAGGAACAGCGGCAGCGGTTTGCCCGGGCCGATGTTCATTTCGCCACGGATGTTGCGGGTGCCAAGCATCAGGCCCTTGAGCCATTCGATGTCGTCTTCGGCGGCCTGATCGATGCGTGCTTCATTGGCCACTGGCCAAGGTTGCAGCATGATCGTCTTGCCTTCGATACCGGCCAGCGGCGCGAGGCGCTGCCAGATTTCTTCGGTGATGAACGGCATGAACGGGTGCGCCAGGCGCAGGGCCACTTCGAGCACGCGAACCAGGGTGCGACGGGTGCCGCGCTGACGTTCGACCGGTGCGTTTTCGTCCCACAGCACTGGCTTGGACAGTTCCAGGTACCAGTCGCAATACTGGTTCCAGATGAACTCGTACAAGGCTTGCGCGGCCAGGTCGAAACGGAACTGGTCGAGCTGACGAGTCACTTCGGCTTCGGTACGTTGCAGCTGCGAAATGATCCAGCGATCGGCCAGCGACAGCTCGTAGGCTTCGCCGTTCTGACCGCAGTCTTCGCCCTTGTCCAGCACGTAGCGCGCGGCGTTCCAGATCTTGTTGCAGAAGTTGCGATAGCCTTCGACGCGGCCCATGTCGAACTTGATGTCGCGACCGGTGGAAGCCAGCGAGCAGAAGGTGAAGCGCAAGGCGTCGGTGCCGTAGCTGGCGATACCCTCGGCGAACTCGTCGCGGGTCTGCTTCTCGATCTTCTTCGCCAGTTTCGGCTGCATCAGGCCGGAAGTGCGTTTCTGCACCAGCTCTTCCAGTTCGATACCGTCGATGATGTCCAGCGGGTCAAGGACGTTGCCCTTGGACTTGGACATCTTCTGGCCCTGGCCATCACGCACCAGACCGTGCACGTACACGGTCTTGAACGGCACCTGCGGTGTGCCGTCTTCATTCTTCACCAAATGCATGGTGAGCATGATCATCCGGGCAACCCAGAAGAAAATGATGTCGAAGCCGGTGACCAGGACGTCGGTGGAGTGGAATTTCTTCAGGAGCTCGGTCTGTTCCGGCCAGCCAAGGGTGGAGAAGGTCCACAGGCCCGAGCTGAACCAGGTGTCGAGTACGTCGTTGTCCTGTTGCAGCGCGATGTCCGGGCCGAGGTTGTGCTTGGCGCGCACTTCGGCTTCGTCGCGACCGACGTAGACTTTGCCCGACTCGTCGTACCAGGCCGGAATCCGGTGGCCCCACCACAGCTGGCGGCTGATGCACCAGTCCTGGATGTCACGCATCCACGAGAAGTACATGTTTTCGTATTGTTTCGGCACGAACTGGATGCGACCGTCTTCAACGGCGGCAATCGCAGGTTCGGCCAATGGCTTGGTAGACACGTACCACTGGTCGGTCAGCCACGGCTCGATGATGGTGCCGGAGCGATCGCCTTTCGGCACTTTCAGGGCGTGATCGTCGACGCTGACCAACAGGCCCGCGGCTTCGAACGCCGCAACGATCTGTTTGCGCGCTTCGAAACGGTCCAGGCCGGCATATTCAGCCGGGATGTTGCCGTCGATCGTTTCATTCAGGGTGCCATCGAGGTTGAACGCCTGAACGGCAGGCAGGACATTGGCGTTCTTGTCGAAGATGTTCAGCAGCGGCAGGTTGTGGCGCTTGCCGACTTCGTAGTCATTGAAATCGTGGGCCGGGGTGATTTTCACGCAACCGGTGCCGAATTCAGGATCGCAGTAATCGTCGGCGATGATCGGGATGCGGCGGCCGACCAGCGGCAGCTCGACAAATTTGCCGATCAGGGCTTTGTAGCGCTCATCGTTCGGGTTAACCGCGACGGCGGAGTCGCCGAGCATGGTTTCCGGACGGGTGGTCGCGACGATCAGGAAGGCGTTGCCTTCAGCGGTCTTGGCGCCGTCTGCCAGCGGGTACTTCAGGTTCCACAGGAAACCTTTCTCGTCGTGGTTTTCCACTTCAAGATCGGAAATGGCCGTGTGCAGCTTGGTGTCCCAGTTGACCAGGCGCTTGCCGCGGTAGATCAGGCCGTCTTCGTGCAGGCGCACGAATGCTTCTTTCACGGCTTCCGAGAGACCGTCGTCCATGGTGAAGCGCTCACGGCTCCAGTCCACGGACGAGCCGAGGCGGCGGATCTGACGGCTGATGTTGCCGCCGGACTGATCCTTCCATTCCCAGACTTTCTCGAGGAACTTGTCGCGGCCCAGGTCGTGGCGATTCTGGCCCTGGGCTTCGAGTTGACGCTCCACCAGCATCTGCGTGGCGATACCGGCGTGGTCGGTACCCGGTTGCCACAGGGTGTTACGACCCTGCATGCGGCGGAAGCGGATCAGGGCGTCCATGATCGCGTTGTTGAAGCCGTGCCCCATGTGCAGGCTGCCGGTGACGTTCGGCGGCGGGATCATGATGGTGTAGGACTCGCCCGCGCCTTGCGGGGCGAAGTAATTCTCTGACTCCCAGGTGTTGTACCAGGAAGTTTCAATGGCGTGCGGCTGGTAGGTCTTATCCATGCGCGGCGGGACCCTATTGGCATTTGTTCAGGAAAAGCCGGCAAGTATAGCGGGGCATGGGGCGCAGGGCGAGCAGGTGCGGACTTGTGGCGAGGGGATTTATCGAAACGTCGCACCGCCCCGTTGGGCTGCGAAGCGGCCCCGGCATTTCAGTCGCAATACGCATTAACGACTGCTGCGCAGCCGAGCGGGGATAAATCCCCTCGCCACAGAATCCCCCTCTCACCACAAGGGCTCTGTCCTGCTGGTTGGTTCAGTCGTTGTACTGGCTCAGCAACCGTTCCATCCGCGCGCTGAGGCGGCGTTTGATTTCGGTTTCGATGTGCGGCGCGAAGTCGTCGATCACGTCTTGCATGATCAATTGCGCGGCGGCGCGCAGTTCGCTGTCCAGGTAAAGCAACGCGTCGGCGTTCTGGTTGGTGCTCGGCGCGGGCTCGGCGGCGGGCTTGGGCGGTGTTGGCTCGACGGTCGGCGAGGGTTCGCTGACGGTGTCGAACAGCATCGGTATCTGTTCCTGATCACCTTCTTCGACCGTGTCGGTCAGCAGAGGGGGTTGCAGGTTGTCATCGCCGAGCAGTTGGCGGATCGACTCGAGGTCGTCCAGCAGGTGCGCGGATTGTTGCAGCGGTTTTGGAGTGTCCATCGGAATGCTCAGAGTCGCTGTAAACGGTGATCTTGCAGAGGATAGCCCTGTTCGCGGTAGAAACGGAAACTCTCCCGCGCAGCCGTGCGTATCACCGGGTCTTCGACCACCACTTCCGCCACGCGGGCGAAACGTTGGGCAAAGGCCGGTACTTTCAGATCGAGATTGACCAGCAGGTCCTGATGCTGACCGCAGTCATCGCCAAAGCCCAGCACGATCAGGCTGTCCGGTTCGCTTTCGGCGGGGCCGTGGGGCACGAAGCTTTCACCCTTGAACGCCCACAGGCGCGCATCGAGATCGTCTCGCTGGGCCGCATCGCTGCAATGCAGATAGACGCGATGGCCCATGCGCCAGGCTTTTTCGGTGAGCTTGCAGGCGAAATCCAGCCGCGCCGAAGGATCGGCGCTGGGCAGGATATAGAAGTCGACTTTGGTCATTGCAGTTCCTGAGCCTTGAGCGGCGCCGCCCGAAAGCGACGCCACCCGAGGTTATCGGTTTCAGGCTTTGGCTCGGTCCAGCAGGTATTGGGTCAGCAACGGAACCGGACGGCCAGTGGCGCCCTTGTCCTTGCCGCCGCTGGTCCATGCGGTGCCGGCGATGTCCAGGTGCGCCCAGTTCAGGTTCTTGGTGAAGCGCGACAGGAAGCAGGCCGCCGTGATGGTGCCAGCTTTCGGACCACCGATGTTGGCGATGTCGGCGAACGGGCTGTCGAGTTGCTCCTGGTACTCATCGAACAGCGGCAGTTGCCAGGCGCGGTCGTCGGCAGCCTTGCCGGCGCTCAGCAGCTGGTCGATCAATTGCTCGTTGTTGCCCAGCAGGCCCGAGGTGTGGGAGCCCAGTGCAACCACGCAGGCGCCGGTCAGGGTGGCGATGTCGATCACCGCTTGCGGCTTGAAACGCTCGGAGTAGGTCAGGGCGTCGCACAGCACCAGACGGCCTTCGGCGTCGGTATTGAGGATTTCCACGGTCTGGCCGCTCATGGTGGTGACGATGTCGCCCGGGCGCGATGCGTTGCCGCTCGGCATGTTCTCGGCGCAAGCCAGGATGCACACCAGGTTGATCGGCAGCTTCAGTTCGAGCACGGCGCGCAGGGTGCCGAATACGCTGGCAGCGCCACCCATGTCGTACTTCATTTCATCCATGCCGGCACCCGGCTTGAGGCTGATGCCGCCGGTGTCGAAGGTGATGCCCTTGCCGACCAGGGCGTAGGGCTTCTCGGACTTCTTGCCACCGTTGTATTGCATGACGATCAGGCGTGGCGGCTGGGCGCTGCCCTGGCCGACGGCGTAGAACGAGCCCATACCCAAGGACTTGATCTTCTTCTCGTCGAGGACTTCGACTTTCAGGTCCTTGAATTGCTTGCCCAGGTCTTTCGCTTGCTCGCCGAGGAAGGTCGGGTGGCAGATGTTCGGCGGCAGGTTGCCCAGGTTGCGGGTGAAGGCCATGCCGTTGGCGATGGCGGTGGCGTGGGTCACGGCGCGTTGCACTTCAGCCTCGGCGGCCTTGATGGTCACCAGGGTGATTTTCTTCAGGGCGCGCGGCTCGGCTTTCTGGCTCTTGAACTGGTCGAACTGGTATTCGCCGTCCACCAGGGTTTCGGCCAGCAGGCGGGTCTTGCCATAGCTGTCGCGGCTCTTGATCACGATTTCGTCCAGGGCCAGCACTGCGTCGCTGCCGCCCAGGCCTTTGAGCGTGTTGAGGATGCCGGCGATGATTTTGCGGAACGGGCGGTCACCCAGTTCTTCATCCTTGCCCACGCCGACCAGTAATACGCGTTCGGCTTTCAGGTTCGGCAGGCTGTGCAGCAACAGGCTCTGGCCAACCTTGCCGGCCAGGTCGCCGCGCTTGAGCACGGCACTGATGGCGCCAGCGCTGAGTTCGTCGAGCTGTTTGGCCAGAGCGCCGAGCTTGCGGCCTTCGCCGACGGCAACCACCAGCGTGGCGGTTTTCAACGTTTGCGGGTTGACGCTTTTTACAACCAGTTCCATGTCCGGGTCCCTGAATTGATGGTCAATACGCAAGCGCTCGACAAGGTGCGGGCAGCGCTTGCTTATAAATAGAAAGGCGCCAGGATCGACCGGCGACGAAGGCGGCAGTTTGAACCTCGCCAGCGGCGCCTGACAACCCTCGGTTGTACGATCTTCGCGGTTTTGTCGGCCAATGTAGGAGCGAGCCTGCTCGCGAAAAACCTGAGGCCGCCGCGGGGCTTCAGACTTCCCGCGTTATCGTTGACGGCCATCGCGAGCAGGCTCGCTCCTACAGTCCCCCCAATGCATTGCGCAGTGACAGGCGCACCCAATCACAGGATAATGCGCCATCTTTTTTTCGGCAGCCCTGAATTGCGGGCTGTCTGATGTGTTTGCTTGTTTGGCCGCCATAGCCTGACAACCCTGGAGTGTCTGGTTTGATTGTCTTCCGTTATCTATCCCGCGAAGTCCTGTTGACCTTGAGTGCCGTCAGTGCGGTGCTGCTGGTCATCATCATGAGTGGACGCTTCATCAAGTACCTCGCGCAGGCAGCCTCGGGTCAACTGGACCCAGGCTCGCTGTTCCTCATCATGGGTTTTCGCCTGCCGGGATTCCTGCAGTTGATCCTGCCGCTGGGCCTTTTTCTCGGGATCCTGCTGGCGTACGGCCGCCTGTACCTTGAAAGCGAAATGACCGTGCTTTCGGCCACAGGCATGAGCCAGCAACGCCTGTTTCGCATGACCCTGTTCCCGGCCACCCTGGTTGCACTGGTCGTTGCCTGGTTGAGCCTGAGCCTGGCGCCACAGGGTGCCAATCAGTTCCAGTTGTTGCTGAACAAGCAGGATGCCCTGACCGAATTCGACACCCTGGAGCCTGGTCGCTTCCAGGCCCTGCGCGACGGTACGCGGGTGACCTATACCGAGCAGTTGTCCGACGACCGCATCAATCTGGCGGGAGTCTTCATTTCGCAAAAGAACATCAATTCCGACAAGAAGGATCGCGGGATCTCCGTGCTGGTGGCCGAAAAGGGCCGGCAGGAAATCCGCCCCGACGGCAACCGCTACCTGATCCTCGATAACGGCTACCGCTATGACGGTAATCCGGGGCAGGCCGATTACAGGGCGATCAAGTACGACGAATACGGCGTGCTGCTGCCCAAGCCGGACGTCAGCGACGAAGTGACCGACCGTGACGCCATGACCACGGCTTCCTTGCTTGGCAGCGACGACATCCGTTCGCGCACCGAGCTGCAATGGCGCCTGTCCTTGCCGTTGCTGGTGTTCATCGTGACCTTGATGGCGGTGCCGCTGTCGCGGGTCAACCCGCGCCAGGGGCGTTTCCTCAAGCTGTTGCCGGCAATCCTTCTTTATATGGCTTACCTGACCATCCTGATTGCCGCCCGCGGCGCCCTCGAAAAGGGCAAGATCCCACCGGCGCTGGGCTTGTGGTGGGTACACGGGATATTCCTGGTCATTGGCCTGGGCCTGCTCTACTGGGAGCCCTTGCGCTTGAAGATGGCGAGTCGCCGCAGCGCGCTGGAGGTGGCCCGTGGTTAAGCTCGACCGCTACATCGGTAGCAGCGTGTTCGTGGCGATCCTGGCGGTACTGGGGATCATTCTCGGCCTGGCCACGTTGTTCGCGTTCATCGACGAGATGGGCGACGCCAGCGATACCTACACCCTGGTCGACGTCCTGAGCTACGTGCTGCTGACCGCGCCACGCCGGCTCTATGACATGCTGCCGATGGCGGCCCTGATCGGTTGCCTGATCGGTCTCGGCAGCCTGGCCAGCAACAGCGAGCTGACTATCATGCGTGCTGCCGGCGTGTCCATCGGGCGGATCGTCTGGGCGGTCATGAAGCCGATGCTGGTGCTGATGGTGGTGGGGGTGCTGATTGGTGAATACGTTGCGCCGGCGACTGAAAGCACCGCCCAGGCCAACCGTTCGCTGGCCCAGGGCAGTGGCGACGCGCAAAGCGCCAAGCACGGTCTGTGGCATCGCCAGGGTGACGAATTCATCCACGTCAACTCCGTGCAACCCAATGGCCTGCTGTATGGCGTGACCCGCTATCACTTCGACAAGGAGCGGCACATGCTGTCGGCGAGCTTCGCCAAGCGCGCGGAGTTCGACAAGGATCACTGGCAGTTGTCCGATGTCACCACCACGGTATTCCACGAAAAGAGCACCGAAGTGGTTACCGCTCCAGTCGAGCGCTGGGAGGTGGCGTTGAGTCCGCAATTGTTGAGTACGGTGGTCATGGCGCCGGAATCGCTGTCGATCTCGGGGCTTTGGGGCTATATCCACTATCTGGCTGACCAGGGGCTGAACAATGGCCGTTACTGGCTGGCATTTTGGGTCAAGGTGTTGCAGCCGCTGGTCACCGCTGCCCTGGTGCTGATGGCGATTTCCTTCATCTTTGGTCCGCTGCGTTCGGTGACCCTCGGTCAGCGGGTGTTTACCGGTGTGCTGGTGGGCTTCACCTTCCGTATTGCCCAGGATTTGCTCGGGCCTTCGAGCCTGGTCTTCGGTTTTTCGCCACTGTTCGCGGTGCTCGTGCCAGCCAGTGTGTGTGCCGTGGCCGGGCTCTGGTTGTTGCGTCGCGCCGGTTGATGGCGGCTGGTTCCTCGCTTCGCTGCTGATAAAAAACGCCCCTGTCGCAAGACCGGGGCGTTTTTGTACGGGCCGTCTGGCCTGCAAACGTGACGCTAGCGCCGTGGATCAGGTACAATTCCCGGCTATTTTTCGGCGGGCTATGCCTGCAGCCTTTTTGAGTGTTGATCCGTGAGTGATTTGAGTCATATCCGCAATTTCTCCATCATCGCCCACATTGACCATGGCAAGTCGACGCTGGCCGATCGCTTCATCCAGATGTGCGGCGGCCTGGCCGAGCGTGAAATGGAAGCCCAGGTACTGGATTCCATGGATCTTGAGCGTGAGCGCGGGATCACCATCAAGGCGCACAGCGTCACCCTGTATTACAAGGCTCGCGATGGTATCAACTACCAACTGAACTTCATCGATACCCCCGGTCACGTTGACTTCACCTATGAGGTGAGCCGTTCGCTGGCGGCCTGTGAAGGCGCGCTGCTGGTGGTCGATGCCGGTCAAGGTGTTGAAGCGCAGTCGGTTGCCAACTGCTACACGGCGATCGAGCAGGGCCTGGAAGTGATGCCGGTGCTGAACAAAATCGACCTGCCACAGGCCGATCCGGACCGCGTAAAAGAAGAAATCGAAAAAATCATCGGCATCGATGCCACCGACGCGGTCACTTGCTCTGCCAAGACCGGTCTGGGCGTCGATGAAGTGCTTGAACGCCTGGTCGCCACCATTCCTGCACCGACCGGCAACATCGAAGATCCGCTGCAAGCGTTGATCATCGACTCCTGGTTCGACAACTACCTGGGCGTCGTGTCCCTGGTGCGCGTGCGCCATGGTCGCGTGAAGAAGGGTGACAAGATCCTGGTCAAGTCCACCGGCAAGATGCACCTGGTGGACAGCGTTGGTGTGTTCAACCCGAAACACACCGCTACCGTCGACCTGAAAGCCGGTGAAGTGGGCTTCATCATCGCCGGTATCAAGGACATTCACGGTGCACCCGTGGGTGACACCCTGACCTTGAGCTCGACGCCGGACGTCGATGTGCTGCCAGGTTTCAAGCGCATTCAGCCGCAGGTATACGCGGGCCTGTTCCCGGTCAGCTCCGACGACTTCGAAGATTTCCGTGAGGCCCTGCAAAAGCTCACCCTGAACGATTCGTCGCTGCAGTACACCCCGGAAAGCTCCGACGCCCTGGGCTTCGGCTTCCGCTGCGGGTTCCTCGGCATGCTGCACATGGAAATCATCCAGGAGCGCCTGGAGCGCGAGTATGACCTGGACCTGATCACCACGGCGCCGACGGTAATCTTCGAGCTGCTGCTCAAGACCGGCGAGACGATCTACGTCGATAACCCGTCGAAGTTGCCGGACCTGTCTTCCATCGAAGACATGCGCGAGCCGATCGTGCGCGCCAACATTCTTGTGCCGCAAGAGCACCTGGGTAACGTCATTACGCTGTGCATCGAAAAACGTGGTGTGCAGGTCGACATGTTGTTCCTCGGCACCCAGGTACAAGTGACCTATGACTTGCCGATGAACGAAGTGGTCCTGGACTTCTTCGATCGCCTGAAATCCACCAGCCGCGGCTATGCTTCGCTGGATTACCATTTCGATCGTTACCAATCGGCTAGTCTGGTGAAACTGGACGTGCTGATCAACGGCGACAAGGTCGACGCGCTGGCGTTGATCGTGCACCGTGACAATGCGCACTACAAAGGTCGCCAGTTGACCGAGAAGATGAAAGAACTGATTCCGCGGCAGATGTTCGACGTGGCAATCCAGGCCGCCATTGGCGGGCAGATTGTGGCGCGTACAACCGTCAAGGCGCTCAGAAAGAACGTATTGGCCAAATGCTACGGCGGTGACGTCAGCCGTAAGAAAAAGCTGCTGGAAAAGCAAAAGGCCGGTAAAAAACGCATGAAGCAGGTCGGCAACGTGGAAATTCCACAGGAAGCCTTCCTTGCCGTGCTCAGGTTGGATAGTTAGGTCCTATGTCGCTAAATTTCCCGCTGTTGCTGGTCATCGCCGTGTTCGTCTGCGGCCTGTTGGCGTTGCTTGATCTGTTGATCCTGGCACCGCGTCGGCGTGCCGCCATCGCCTCCTATCAGGGCAGCGTCAGCCAGCCTGACGGGGTGGTGGTCGAGAAGCTGAACAAAGAACCGCTGCTGGTCGAATACGGCAAGTCGTTCTTCCCGGTGTTGTTCATCGTGCTGGTGCTGCGTTCGTTCCTGGTGGAACCGTTCCAGATCCCGTCCGGCTCGATGAAACCGACCCTGGACGTCGGCGACTTCATTCTGGTGAGCAAGTTTTCCTACGGGATCCGCTTGCCGGTGATCGACAAGAAAGTCATCGAAATCGGTGAGCCACAGCGTGGCGATGTGATGGTGTTCCGCTATCCGAGCGATCCGAACGTCAACTACATCAAGCGTGTAGTGGGGCTGCCGGGCGATACGGTGCGGTACACCGCTGACAAGCGTCTGTTCGTCAATGGTGAGTCGATTGCCGAAAAGCTGGTCGGCTCCGAGCCGGGCACGCTGGGCAGCGCCGAGCTCTACAAGGAAAAACTCGGTGTCGCCGAGCACCTGATCCGCAAGGAAATGAGCCGCTACCGCGCATCGCCGGACCGTACATGGACCGTGCCGGCCGGGCACTACTTCATGATGGGCGACAACCGCGACAACTCCAACGACAGTCGCTACTGGGATGATCCAGCCATTCCCAAGGATCTGCTGGGCATGGTTCCCGACAAGAATATCGTCGGCAAGGCCTTCGCGGTCTGGATGAGCTGGCCGGAACCCAAACTCAGTCACCTGCCGAATTTCTCGCGGGTTGGCCTGATCCAGTAATCAAACACGGCGCTGTTGAACACAGCGCCGAATGCATTTCTGGAGTCGACACAATCGGCGTCAGATGCATGAAAACAACGATATTCAGGACGTTATTTTTGAACACAGCGTTAATTGTCCCAAGCCTGCGCCGACTCCCGGCGATGGCGGTGGAATCCAACCACGAACTCAGCGTGGGTAAACCGTGAGCGTCTCCTTAAGCCGTCTCGAGCGTCAGCTCGGCTACACCTTCAAGGATCAGGAACTGATGGTCCTGGCCCTGACTCACCGCAGTTTTGCCGGGCGTAACAACGAGCGCCTGGAATTCCTCGGTGATGCCATCCTCAACTTCGTTGCCGGCGAGGCGTTGTTCGATCGCTTCCCGCTGGCCCGCGAAGGCCAGCTGTCGCGTTTGCGCGCACGCCTGGTCAAAGGTGAGACCCTGGCCGTACTGGCCCGTGGTTTCGATCTGGGCGAGTACCTGCGCCTGGGCTCCGGTGAATTGAAAAGCGGGGGCTTTCGTCGCGAGTCGATTCTGGCCGATGCCCTGGAAGCGCTGATTGGCGCGATCTACCTGGACGCCGGCATGGAAACGGCACGCGAGCGCGTGCTGGCCTGGCTGGCCGGAGAGTTCGAAGGCCTGACGCTGGTCGACACCAACAAAGATCCAAAAACCCGCCTGCAGGAATTCCTGCAGTCCCGTGGTTGCGAGCTGCCGCGTTACGAAGTGGTGGATATCCAGGGTGAACCGCATTGCCGGACGTTCTTCGTCGAATGTGAAATCACCCTTTTGAATGAAAAAAGCCGAGGTCAGGGTGTGAGCCGTCGTATTGCCGAACAGGTAGCGGCCGCCGCAGCACTGATTGCCCTGGGTGTGGAGAATGGCAATGACTGATACAAACGCAACGCGCTGTGGCTATGTTGCCATCGTCGGCCGTCCGAACGTGGGCAAGTCCACGCTGCTCAACCACATCCTCGGCCAGAAGCTGGCGATCACTTCGCGCAAGCCGCAAACCACCCGTCACAACATGCTCGGCATCAAGACCGAGGGTGATGTGCAGGCGATCTACGTCGATACGCCCGGTATGCACAAGGGTGGCGAAAAGGCCTTGAACCGCTACATGAACAAGACCGCTTCGGCGGCGTTGAAAGACGTCGACGTGGTGATCTTCGTGGTGGATCGCACCAAGTGGACCGACGAAGACCAGATGGTCCTCGAGCGCGTCCAGTACGTGACCGGTCCGCTGATCGTGGCACTGAACAAGACCGATCGCATCGAAGACAAGGCCGAGCTGATGCCGCACCTGAGCTGGTTGCAGGAGCAGCTGCCGAACGCGCAGATCATCCCTATCTCCGCGCAGCACGGGCACAACCTCGACGCGCTGGAGCGGGTGATCGCCGAGCACCTGCCGGAAAACGATCACTTCTTCCCGGAAGACCAGATCACCGACCGCAGCAGCCGTTTCCTCGCCGCCGAGCTGGTGCGCGAAAAAATCATGCGCCAGTTGGGCGCCGAGCTGCCGTACCAGATCACCGTCGAAATCGAAGAGTTCAAGCAGCAGGGCAAGACCTTGCACATCCATGCCCTGATCCTCGTCGAGCGTGATGGCCAGAAGAAGATCATCATTGGCGACAAGGGCGAGCGCATCAAGCGCATCGGCACCGAAGCGCGCAAGGACATGGAGCTGTTGTTCGACTCCAAGATCATGCTCAACCTGTGGGTCAAGGTGAAGGGCGGCTGGTCCGACGACGAACGCGCCCTGCGCTCGCTGGGCTACGGCGACCTGTAATATCGGTTCCTGTTACACCGAAGCACCCTGTGGGAGCGAGCTTGCTCGCGATAGCGGTCTACCAGTCAACATCAATGTTGAATGTCAGGTCCTCATCGCGAGCAAGCTCGCTCCCACATTGGTTTTGGGTTGTTTGTAAAACTGCGTTCCTTCATTGAGATCTGCGAGTTCCATGTCCCAACCCATCCCCCAACCCGCCTACGTCCTCCATTCCCGCGCCTACCGCGAAAGCAGCGCCCTGGTGGACTTCCTCACGCCGCAAGGTCGGCTGCGGGCGGTATTGCGCAGTGCGCGGGGCAAGGCCGGGACGCTGGCGCGGCCGTTCGTGCCGCTGGAGGTGGAGTTTCGCGGGCGTGGCGAGCTGAAAAATGTCGGTCGCATGGAGAGTGCTGGCATCGCCACCTGGCTCAGCGGTGAGGCGTTGTTCAGCGGTCTTTATCTCAATGAGCTGTTGATTCGCCTGCTGCCCGCCGAAGACCCTTTCCCTTCGGTTTTCGATCACTATGCCGCGACCTTGCTCGCCCTGGCCGAAGGTCGAGCGCTGGAGCCGTTGCTGCGTTCGTTCGAATGGCGCTTGCTGGATGATCTGGGCTACGGTTTTTCATTGATTGCCGATATCCACGACGAACCCATTGCACCAGACGGTCTCTACCGTTTGCAGGTGGATGCGGGGCTGGAGCGCGTCTACCTGCTGCAGCCCGGGTTGTTCAATGGCGCCGAACTGCTGGCCATGGCTGAAGCTGACTGGAGCACACCGGGTGCGTTGTCCGCGGCCAAGCGTTTGATGCGTCAGGCACTGGCGGTTCATTTGGGCGGTCGTCCCCTGGTCAGTCGCGAGCTGTTTCGCAAGCCGTAGTCTCCCCGTATGCTGTGCACCGAACTTTTTCTTATTCTGGAGCGCTTCCGTGACCACCAGCACCCGCATTCTTCTTGGCGTGAACATTGACCACGTTGCCACCCTGCGTCAGGCCCGGGGAACTCGCTACCCGGATCCGGTCAAGGCGGCACTGGATGCGGAAGAGGCGGGCGCTGACGGCATCACCGTGCACCTGCGCGAAGACCGCCGACACATCCAGGAGCGCGACGTGCTGCTGCTCAAGGACGTGCTGCAAACCCGCATGAACTTCGAAATGGGCATCACCGAAGAAATGATGCAGTTCGCCGAGCGCATCCGCCCGGCGCACATCTGCCTGGTGCCGGAAACCCGTCAGGAGCTGACGACCGAAGGCGGGCTGGACGTGGCGGGGCAGGAGGCGCGGATCAAGGCCGCGGTGGAGCGCCTGTCGAAGATCGGCTCTGAAGTGTCGTTGTTCATCGATGCCGATGAGCGGCAGATCGAAGCTTCTCGCCGTGTCGGTGCCCCGGCTGTCGAGCTGCACACCGGCCGTTACGCCGATGCCGAGACGCCGACCGAAGTGGCTGAAGAGCTCAAGCGCGTCGCTGACGGTGTGGCGTTTGGCTTGGCCCAGGGCCTGATCGTCAATGCCGGCCACGGTCTGCACTATCACAACGTCGAGGCGGTGGCGGCGATCAAGGGCATCAACGAATTGAACATCGGCCATGCGTTGGTGGCCCATGCGCTGTTCGTGGGCTTCAAGTCGGCTGTTTCGGAGATGAAGGCGCTGATTCTGGCTGCTGCTGCCAAGGCCTGAAGAACAATGTAAAACCTTGTGGGAGCGAGCCTGCTCGCGAAAGCGGGGTGTCAGTCGACATGAACTTTGACTGATGCACCGCATTCGCGAGCAGGCTCGCTCCCACAGTTTTGATAGGGAAAGGCCGTTAGAGCGGCGCAGGTTCCTGGGATGGCTTGGTCTTGTCGATCCCAGGCACATGCAGGTTGCCCTCGGCGACCTGATCGCCCTCAAGCTGCGGCTGTGTAACCCAGGTCAGGATGTCGTAGTAGCGACGGATGTTTGCCACAAAATGCACCGGCTCGCCGCCACGGGCGTAGCCGTAACGGGTTTTGCTGTACCACTTCTTCTCCGACAGGCGCGGCAGGATTTTTTTCACGTCCAGCCATTTGTCCGGATTCAACCCTTCCTTGGCCGCCAGCTTGCGGGCGTCGTCGAGGTGACCGCTGCCGACGTTGTAGGCGGCCAGGGCAAACCAGGTGCGATCCGGCTCCTGGATCGAGTCGTCCAGTTGGTCCTTCATGTAGGCCAGGTACTTGGCGCCGCCCATGATGCTCTGTTTTGGATCGAGGCGGTTGGACACGCCCATGGCTCGCGCGGTGTTCTGGGTCAGCATCATCAGGCCGCGCACGCCGGTCTTGGACGTCACTGCGGGCTGCCATAACGATTCCTGATAACCGACTGCCGCGAGCAGGCGCCAGTCGACTTTCTCTTTCTTGGCGTACGCCTTGAAGTGCTGCTCGTACTTGGGCAGACGTTGCTGCAGGTGTTGGGCGAATGTGGTGGCGCCCATGTAGCCGAGTACGTCGACGTGCCCGTAGTAGCGGTCTTTCAAGCGTTGCAGGGTGCCGTTTTTCTTGACCTTGTCGAGGTACTCGTTGATCTCGTTGAGCAGGCTGTTGTCGACCCCGGCCGCCACCGCCCAACTCTGATTGCTGGCGTCACCCAGGTCGAAGGCGACCCGGATGTTGGTGAAGTACACCTGGTTCATCGCGACTTCATTGGAGTCGACCAGTGTCAGATCAATCTGACCTTCGTCGACCATGCGCAGGAGATCCACGACCTCGACCGCGTCGGATTCTTCGTATTCGATGCCGGGAAATTTCTGTTTCAGCTGTGCGAGCTGCTCGGCATGGGTGCTGCCCTTGAGCACCATGATCTTCTTGCCGACCAGATCCTTCGCGTCAGTAGGGCGCGACTGACCGTTGCGGTAGATGATTTGCGGAGTGACTTCCAGGTAGGGGTGGGAAAACCGCACCTGCTTTTTGCGTGCTTCACTACTGACCAGGCCAGCGGCCGCCAGCACCGGGCCATTGGGCTTGCCCACCTGATTGAACAGGTCGTCGAGGTTGTCGGCCGTCTCGATCTTGAGCTCGACCCCCAGATCGTCGGCGAAGCGCTTCACCAGCTCGTATTCGAAGCCGGTTTCACCGTTGCGATCCTGAAAGTAGGTGGCGGGGCTGTTACGGGTAACCACCCGCAGCACACCATCCTCCTTTACGCGCTCCAGTGTGTTGGGTTTATCAACACAGCCACTGAGCATCAGGAAGAGTCCGGTTGCGATCAGCCATTTGGCGTACCGCGGACGCAAAGCCGTTGGGGAAAACATTTGCGCAGTATACGCAAAGGACCACGAGCGCCATATCTCGACAGCGATGGGGTAGTCTGCTAGCAATCAAAAAACCGGCCGAAACACCGTAGGAATGGGCCTTTTCTGCATTTTGATACAGTAAAAATAAGCTGTCGTTAAACGCCCGGTTAACCTGACTTTCGAGGCAGAAACACAGATCGACGCTCGAGTGCAACCGCACGTAGCGTTTCGGGTGCTGTCGCGGGCTGTTTAGGCTAGAATGCACGGCCTCAAAGCACACCCCTTCCCGAGGCTGTCCCGAAGATGTTGATCCTGCGCGGCGCTCCTGCCCTTTCTGCCTTTCGCCACAGCAAGCTCCTTGAGCAACTGAGCCAGAAGGTCCCGGCTGTCAGTGGCCTGTATGCTGAATTCGCTCACTTCGCCGAAGTTACCGGCGTCCTGACTGGCGACGAACAGCAGGTGCTTGCGCGCCTTCTGAAGTACGGTCCAAGCGTTCCTGTCCAGGAGCCGACCGGTCGTCTGTTCCTGGTGCTGCCGCGTTTCGGCACCATCTCGCCCTGGTCGAGCAAGGCCAGCGACATCGCTCGCAACTGCGGCCTGAGCAAGATCCAGCGCCTGGAGCGCGGCATTGCTTTCTACGTCGCCGGCCAGTTCAGCGATGCTGACGCCCAGCTGATCGCCGATGCACTGCACGACCGCATGACCCAGATCGTCCTGGGCAACCTGGAACAGGCCGCCGGCCTGTTCAGCCACGCCGAACCCAAGCCGCTGACTGCAATCGACGTGTTGGGTGGCGGCCGTGCCGCGCTGGAAAAAGCCAACACCGAGCTGGGCCTGGCCCTGGCCGAAGACGAGATCGACTACCTGGTCAACGCCTTCGTCGGCTTGAAGCGCAACCCGCACGACATCGAACTGATGATGTTCGCCCAGGCGAACTCCGAGCACTGCCGCCACAAGATCTTCAACGCCAGCTGGGACATCGACGGCGAGAGCCAGGAAAAAAGCCTGTTCGGCATGATCAAGAACACCTACGTGATGCACAGCGAAGGCGTTCTGTCGGCTTATAAGGACAACGCTTCGGTGATCGTCGGCTCCGTGGCCGGTCGCTTCTTCCCGGACCCTGAGACCCGCCAGTACGGCGCGGTGCAGGAGCCGGTGCACATCCTGATGAAAGTCGAGACCCACAACCACCCGACCGCGATTGCCCCGTTCCCGGGCGCGTCCACCGGTTCCGGTGGCGAGATTCGCGACGAAGGCGCGACCGGTCGCGGCGCCAAGCCAAAGGCTGGCCTGACCGGTTTCACCGTATCCAACCTGCAGATCCCGGGCTTCGAACAGCCGTGGGAAGTGCCGTACGGCAAGCCCGAGCGCATCGTTACCGCGCTGGACATCATGATCGAAGGCCCGCTGGGCGGCGCTGCGTTCAACAACGAATTCGGTCGTCCGGCGCTGACCGGCTACTTCCGTACCTTCGAACAGTCGATCAGTACCCCGCACGGTGATGAAGTGCGCGGTTACCACAAGCCGATCATGTTGGCCGGCGGCATGGGCAACATCCGTGAAGAACACGTGAAGAAAGGCGAGATCGTCGTTGGCTCCAAGCTGATCGTGCTCGGCGGCCCAGCGATGCTGATCGGCCTGGGCGGCGGCGCGGCTTCCTCCATGGCCACCGGCACCAGCTCGGCAGACCTGGACTTCGCCTCCGTACAGCGTGAAAACCCTGAGATGGAGCGTCGCTGCCAAGAGGTCATCGACCGTTGCTGGCAACTGGGTGACAAGAACCCGATCAGCTTCATCCACGACGTGGGCGCGGGCGGTCTGTCCAACGCCTTCCCGGAACTGGTCAACGACGGCGACCGCGGTGGCCGTTTCGAACTGCGCAACATTCCAAACGACGAGCCGGGCATGGCCCCGCACGAAATCTGGTCCAACGAGTCCCAGGAACGCTACGTGTTGGCAGTCGGCCCGGCCGACTTCGAGCGCTTCAAGGCGATCTGCGAACGTGAGCGTTGCCCGTTTGCGGTAGTCGGCGAAGCCACGGCCGAGCCGCAGCTGACCGTCACCGACAGCCACTTCGGCAACAGCCCGGTGGACATGCCGCTCGAAGTGCTGCTGGGCAAAGCCCCGCGCATGCACCGTTCGGTGGTGCGTGAAAACGAGCTGGGCGACGATTTCGACCCGTCGACCCTGGACATCGCCAACTGCGTCGAGCGCGTCCTGCATCACCCGGCCGTCGCGAGCAAGAGCTTCCTGATCACCATCGGCGACCGCACCATCACCGGCCTCGTGGCCCGTGACCAAATGGTCGGCCCGTGGCAGGTTCCGGTGGCCGACGTTGCCGTCACCGCCACCAGCTTCGACGTCTACACCGGTGAAGCCATGGCCATGGGCGAGCGTACTCCGCTGGCACTGCTGGACGCTCCGGCGTCGGGCCGCATGGCCATCGGCGAAACCCTGACCAACATCGCGGCTTCGCGCATCGGCAAGATCTCCGACATCAAGCTGTCGGCAAACTGGATGTCGGCTGCCGGTCACCCGGGTGAAGACGCGCGTCTGTACGACACCGTGAAAGCGGTCGGCATGGAGTTGTGCCCTGATTTGGGCATTACCATTCCGGTGGGCAAGGACTCGATGTCCATGGCCACGCGCTGGAACGATGAAGGCGTGGACAAGTCCGTCACTTCGCCGATGTCCCTGATCGTGACCGGTTTCGCGCCAGTGACTGATATCCGTCAGACCCTGACCCCGCAACTGCGCATGGACAAGGGCACCACCGACCTGATCCTGATCGACCTGGGCCGTGGCCAGAACCGCATGGGCGCCTCGATCCTGGCACAGGTTCACGGCAAGCTCGGCTCGCAAGCTCCGGACGTCGATGACGCCGAAGACCTCAAAGCCTTCTTTGCGGTGATCCAGGGCCTCAACGCCGACGGTCACCTGCTGGCTTACCACGATCGCTCCGATGGTGGTCTGCTGACCAGCGTTGTCGAGATGGCTTTCGCCGGCCATTGCGGCCTGAGCCTGAATCTCGACGGCCTGGCGGAAACTTCCGCTGACATCGCCGCGATCCTGTTCAACGAAGAACTGGGTGCCGTCATCCAGGTTCGCCAGGACGCTACCCCGGACATCCTCGCGCAGTTCAGCGCTGCCGGTTTGGGCGATTGCGTGTCGGTAGTCGGTCAGCCGATCAACAACGGCGAGATCAGCATCACCTTCAACGGTGACACCGTGTTCGAAGGCCAGCGTCGTCTGCTGCAACGCCAGTGGGCCGAGACCAGCTACCAGATCCAGCGTCTGCGTGACAACGCCGACTGCGCCGATCAGGAATTCGACGTGCTGCTGGAAGAGGACAACCCGGGCCTGAGCGTCAAGCTGAGCTACGACGTCAACCAGGACATCGCCGCGCCTTACATCAAGAAAGGCATCCGCCCACAGGTTGCCGTGCTGCGTGAGCAGGGCGTCAACGGCCAGGTGGAAATGGCGGCAGCGTTCGACCGCGCCGGTTTCAACGCGATCGACGTGCACATGAGCGACATTCTGGCCGGCCGTGTCGACCTGAACGAGTTCAAGGGGCTGGTCGCTTGCGGCGGCTTCTCCTACGGCGACGTACTGGGCGCCGGTGAAGGCTGGGCCAAGTCGGCGCTGTTCAACAGCCGCGCCCGCGATGCGTTCCAGGGCTTCTTCGAGCGTAACGACAGCTTCACCCTCGGCGTGTGCAACGGTTGCCAGATGATGTCCAACCTGCACGAGCTGATCCCGGGCAGCGAGTTCTGGCCGCACTTTGTGCGCAACCGTTCCGAGCAGTTCGAAGCCCGTGTAGCCATGGTTCAGATCCAGGAGTCGAACTCGATCTTCCTGCAAGGCATGGCCGGTTCGCGTATGCCGATCGCCATCGCCCACGGTGAAGGTCACGCCGAGTTCGCCAGCGAAGAGGCGTTGCTGGAAGCCGATCTGTCCGGTTGCGTGGCGATGCGTTTCGTCGACAACCACGGCAAGGTCACCGAAAGCTACCCGGCCAACCCGAACGGCTCGCCGCGCGGAATCACCGGTTTGACCAGCCGCGACGGTCGCGTGACCATCATGATGCCGCACCCGGAGCGTGTGTTCCGCGCCGTGCAGAACTCGTGGCGTTCGGAAGACTGGAACGAAGACGCACCTTGGATGCGTATGTTCCGTAATGCTCGCGTGTGGGTGAACTAAGCGTCGTGTACAAGCTCAGCTTTTTTGTTCCCGACAGTCATGTCGACGTGGTCAAGAGTGCCGTATTCGCTGCCGGTGGCGGACGGATCGGCGCTTACGATCACTGCGCCTGGCAGGTGTTGGGCCAGGGCCAGTTTCGTCCACTGGACGGCAGTCAGCCGTTCATTGGCGAGGCGGGGCAGGTCGAGCAGGTCGAGGAATGGAAGGTCGAGCTTGTGGTGGCCGATGAGTTGATTGGCTCGGTGGTGGCGGCTCTGAAACAGAGTCACCCCTATGAGACGCCGGCTTATGAAGTGTGGCGGTTGGAGGATTTCTGATCCTTTGATCGCCGCCATAAAAAACCCGCTGATTCGTCAGCGGGTTTTTTATGGCCTTCATTTTCTTCACCCACAAAAAAACCCGGCATGAAAGCCGGGTTTTTTAATGGACGTCGAGCTTAAGCGGTGAAGGTTTTGCCTTCGAACTGCTCAGCCACGAACTTCCAGTTGACCAGGTTCCAGAACGCTTCGACGTACTTCGGACGCAGGTTGCGGTAGTCGATGTAGTAAGCGTGCTCCCAGACGTCGCAGGTCAGCAGCGGGGTGTCGCCGTTGGTCAGCGGGTTGCCGGCACCGATGGTGCTGGCCAGGCCCAGGGAACCGTCAGCCTTTTTCACCAGCCAGCCCCAACCGGAACCGAAAGTGCCGATGGAAGTCTTGCTGAACTCTTCCTTGAACTTGTCGAACGAACCGAAGGCTGCGTTGATGGCTTCAGCCAGCGCGCCGGTTGGTTGACCGCCAGCGTTTGGCGCCAGGCAGTTCCAGTAGAAAGTGTGGTTCCACACTTGAGCGGCGTTGTTGAAGATGCCGCCCGAGGAAGTCTTGACGATTTCTTCCAGGGTCTTGCCTTCGAACTCGGTGCCAGGCACCAGGTTGTTCAGGTTCACGACATAGGTGTTGTGGTGCTTGTCGTGGTGAAATTCCAGGGTTTCCTTGGAAATGTGCGGCTGCAGGGCATCGTGTGCGTACGGCAGCGGCGGCAATTCGAAAGCCATTATGATTCTCCTAATCAGGTCAGTTGCGGTGAGCGCAAGGCCGATCACGGGCGGCCAGACAAGCGCCGGGGAGTTTGTACTCTTTGCGGCGCAGGGAATCGGATCATAGCACCGGGGTGGCGGCATAACCACGCAACAACTGTGTGGAATAGAGGTTCCAGAGCCTTTTGGAATAAATCAACCAGCACTGATCAGCTGGAATGCTACGGCGAACATCATCACTGCCACCAACAGGTCAAGAATACGCCAGGTGCTCGGCCGTGCCAGCCAAGGCGCGAGCCACGCCGCCCCCAGGGCCAGGGTGAAAAACCACAGCAATGAAGCACTGGCCGCGCCCACCACGTAAGCGCCAGGTTCGGTCTGTTGTGCGCCGAGGGAGCCGATCAGCAAAACGGTATCCAGATAAACATGCGGATTGAGCAGCGTTACCGCCAGCGCGCTGAGCATCACCGCGCGCAACGAACGAACCGTCTGGTTTTCACCCTGTTGCAGGCTCTGCCTGGAACAGGCCCGACGCAACGCCTGACTGCCGTACCACAGCAGAAAAGCCGCGCCGCCCCAACGAGCGATGGCCAACAGGGTCGGGTTCTGTGCCAGCACCGTCGCCAGGCCGAATACGCCGGCGGCCACCAGCAAGGCATCGCAGGCCACGCAGAGTGCCGCCACCGGCAGGTGATGTTCGCGGCGCAGGCTTTGCGCCAGTACAAAGGCATTCTGCGTGCCGATCGCCATGATCAGGCCGAAGGCCACCAGCAGGCCGTTGATATAGCTTTGCCACATGTTCTTTACTCCGCGTTGGCTGCCAGGTTGCGCAGTACCTGCAGGGCGCGCTCGGCGTCGGCCTGGCCGACAAACAAATGGTCGTGGTAGTAACCGGCGATCACATTGCAGCTGATCCCGGCCTGGCCCAGGGCCGTGGCGAACGCAGCGGTGAGGCCGACGGCTTCAAGGGCCGAATGCACGTTCAGGGTGATCCACGCGGCGACATAGTCGAAGCTCAAACCCGCCTGCTCGGCGCGGGAGCGTTCGACAATCACGGTCAGGCCTTCCTGCTCGCGAAAGCTACCGACGATGTCCAGGCCCGCAGGCAATTGGCCGTCGCCCAGGGTGCAGAACACGTATTCGCCGGCGTTGAGTTGCGGGCTCATGCTGCGCAGCAGCGTTGCCAGTGAAGTTTCGCCAGCCATGTGGGTGATCCTTGTGCAAGAGTTCGTGCTGGCCATTCTCCGGCAGGAACCTGTATAAGAAAAACCAATATTGCTGATCGCTCATTAGGAAAACTGATGTTCGACTATAAATTGCTTTCTGCCCTGGCCGCGGTGGTCGAGCAGGCCGGTTTCGAACGGGCAGCCCAAGTGTTGGGGTTGTCGCAATCGGCCATTTCCCAACGCATCAAGTTACTCGAGGCGCGGGTCGGTCAACCGGTGTTGGTGCGGGGTACGCCGCCGTCGCCGACCGAGATCGGTCGGCGTTTGCTCAACCATGTGCAGCAGGTGCGTCTGCTTGAGCGGGATTTGCAGACGCTGGTGCCGGCGCTGGACGAAGAGGGCCTGCCGGAACGCCTGCGGATCGCCCTGAATGCCGATAGCCTGGCGACCTGGTGGGCCCAGGCGGTGGGGGATTTTTGCGCGCAACAACACCTGTTGATGGATCTGGTGGTAGAGGATCAGACCGTCGGCCTCAAGCGCATGCGCGCAGGCGAAGTCGCGGCGTGCCTGTGTGCCAGCGAGCGCCCGGTCGCCGGTGCGCGCAGCGTATTGCTCGGAGCGATGCGTTACCGTGCGTTGGCCAGCCCGGCCTTCATTGCACGGCACTTTCCTCAAGGCGTGCGTGCCGATCAGCTGGCCCGGACCCCGGCGCTGGTGTTCGGCCCGGACGACTTCCTGCAGCATCGCTACCTGGCGTCCCTCGGCGTCGATGGCGGTTTCGAGCACCATCTGTGCCCATCGTCTGAAGGCTTTATCCGCCTCACCGAAGCCGGCCTTGGCTGGGGCCTGGTGCCGGAACTGCAAGTGCGCGAACAACTGGAGCGTGGCGTTTTGCTGGAGCTTTTGCCAGATAAACCGATCGACGTGCCGCTGTACTGGCATCATTGGCGCAATGGCGGTCAGTTGCTGGGGTTGCTGACTGAGCAATTGGTGCGCGCGTCGAAGGAATGGTTGGTGCCGTTGGACTGACGGGCAGCGTCAAGTCCTCACGCCCCACGCAATATGCAAAACGCAAAACGAAATATTCGGAGCAATACATGAAAATTCTGGTCACCGGCGCAAGCGGCTTCATTGGCGGGCGCTTTGCGCGTTTCGCCCTGGAGCAGGGCCTGGACGTGCGGGTCAACGGTCGCCGGGCCGAAAGTGTCGAGCATCTGGTGCGCCGTGGCGCCGAGTTCATCCAGGGCGACTTGAGCGACCCGCTGCTGGCACGCGACCTGTGTTCCGACGTTGAGGCCGTGGTGCATTGCGCCGGTGCCGTTGGCCTGTGGGGGCGTTATCAGGACTTTCATCTAGGCAACGTCCAGGTCACCGAGAATGTGGTCGAAGCCTGCCTGAAACAGCGGGTCCGGCGCCTGGTGCACTTGTCATCACCGTCGATCTATTTCGATGGCCGCGATCATCTGGGGCTGACTGAAGAGCAGGTACCCAAACGCTTCAAGCACCCGTACGCCGCGACCAAGTACCTGGCCGAGCAAAAAGTCTTCGGCGCCCAGGAGTTCGGCCTCGAAACTCTGGCGCTGCGTCCGCGTTTCGTGACCGGGGCGGGTGACATGAGCATCTTCCCACGGTTGCTCAACATGCAGCGCAAGGGCCGCTTGGCAATCATTGGCAACGGTTTGAACAAGGTCGATTTCACCAGCGTGCACAACCTCAATGAAGCGTTGCTCAGCAGTTTGCTGGCCAGCGGTTCAGCCTTGGGCAAGGTCTACAACATCAGCAACGGAGCGCCGATCCCGTTGTGGGACGTGGTCAATTACGTCATGCGCAAAATGGAAGTCCCACAAGTGACGCGCTACCGTTCCTACGGCCTGGGCTACAGCGTCGCGGCGCTCAATGAGGGGTTTTGCAAGGTGTGGCCGGGGCGTCCCGAGCCGACCCTGTCGCGACTGGGCATGCAGGTCATGAAGAAAAATTTCACCCTGGATATCAGTCGCGCCCGGCATTATCTGGACTACGACCCCAAGGTCAGTCTCTGGACGGCGCTCGATGAATTCTGCGCCTGGTGGAAGGCTCAGGACATTCGCTGAAACCGGCCTCACTGAACCGGGGTTCGGGTTCAGGGTCAATCGTTGCGGCCATGGGGGTTATACTGCGCCGCATCAAGCCATCACCGCGTTTCACAAAGGTTGACTCAATGTCCATGCGTAACGATGCCAACGATGACTTCGACGATGTACCGAGCCTGCGTGCAGACATCCTCGATGACGATGATTTCCCGAAGAACGCTCGCACCGCCGTGCATTCGCGCACGCCGCCAGTGGTCAAGGTCAAGGCGGCGAGCACCGGCCCGTTGTGGGCACTGGTCGGCGCCTTGCTCTTTGCCTTCGCGGGCCTGGCCTGGTGGAGCTTCCAGCAGATTTCGCTGATGGAGCAACAGCTGGTGGCGACCCAGGAAAGCTTTGCGCGAATCAGTGAAGAAGCGGCGGGGCGCTTGCAGGATATTTCCGGCAAGGTCGTCGCCAGCCAGACCAACGTCAGCACCGACAGCGAAGCGCTGAAGTTGCAAATCAGGCAGCTGCAAAGCCAGTTGCAGGATCAGGGCAAGCAACAGCAGGGCGTCGCCGGTCAGGCCTCGGACCTGGACAAGCGTCTGGCGCAAATGACCGCGCAAACCAGCGACCTGGACAAGCGTCTGGCGCAGATGACCGCGCAGACCAGCGAACTGGACAAGCGCCTGGCCCAGATGGCCGCCCAGGACACCGAGCAGCAGAAGGCCAATGCGCAAGTTCAGGAGCAGGTCAAAGCCTTGAGCAGTGAACTGACCACGCTGAAAAATACCCCGGCGGACACCGAAAAATTCGACGCACAGCTGAAAAGTCTGGGCGCCGACATCACGGCGCTGAAGAAGCAGGGCAATCCGAACGCTGCCATCGACCGCCTGGAACAGGACATCGTTGTCCTGAAAAGTCAGCAGGACAACCGTCCCGGCGCCCCTCAAGGCGCAAGCACCGCTGAGTTCGATGCCTTCCGTAGCCAGGTCACCCGGACCATCAACGGCCTGCAAGCACAGATCCAGAACCTGCAACAGCAGATGCGCACTCGCCAGTAGGTCCTGCCTCATTCCCGGTTCGCCGGGAATGATCCCCTTGTTTCGTTGAATATTCCTGCATACGCCATTGCCGTCTACGCTCTTCAAACACCTGAAAGAACGAGGGATGCGCCATGGGAGTTGTGCACAAGTTGGCCTGGCTGGGCGGCATGCTGCTGATGTGCCTGGGTCAGGTTCAAGCTGCCGGAACCGAAAAGGCTGACAGCCAGGCCGCCATCGCCTTGCTGGAAAAAGCCTTGGCCTACTACCACGATAATGGCGACAAGGCCTTCGCCGCATTCAGCCGCCAGGGCGAGTTTGTCGACCAGGACCGGTACGTCTTTGTGGTCGATACCAAGGGCGTGATGCTTGCCAGTGGCGGGCCCTCGGCGGCGCTGATTGGCCGGGATGTGTCAGATGTGCTCGGGCCGGATCTGCAGAAGGCCTTCAAGGATGCGCTGAAAATTCCCGAGGGCAATGGCATCCAGCAAGCGGAGTACCGTTGGCAAAACTGGTCAGACGGCAAGGTCGAGCGCAAGCATGTGTACTATCAGCGTGTCGGCCAGCGAATCCTCGCGGTCGGCTACTACCTGCCACGGGCCTCGGCGGAACAGGCCATGGCCTTGCTGAACAAGGCGGCGACCGACCTGGCCAAGGACGAGAAGGGTACCCTGGCAGCGATCAACTCCCTGAAGGGCGGCTACCTGCAGGATGACCTGTATGTATTTGTCGTCGACCTCAACACCCGGCGCTATGTCGCCCATGGCACCAACCTGCGATTGATCAATACCGATTTCAGCAAGATCAATGATCCGGATGGCAAGCCGGTGGGGGAGCCGATGCTGGCGCTGATTGCGAAACAGGATTATGGCGAGTATGAGTACCGCTGGAAAAACCCGGTGACCGGGAAGGTCGAGGACAAGCATGCCTACCTGAAAAAGGTCGGGCATTTCCTGGTGGCTGTGGGGTATTACAGCCCTTGAATGGTAGTGCCTGATACACCGCTTTCGCGAGCAGGCTCGCTCCCACAGTGATTTCCAGGGTACACAAAATGTGTGATCGCTGGAGATTCAATGTGGGAGCGAGCCTGCTCGCGAATGCTGGCGACTCGGTCTCTCTACCGGACCTTGTCCTCGCGCCCACGCAACATCATGTTCGGCATGGCAATCGCCGCCGCCAATCCAAGAAGCGACACCGCCGCACTGACCATCAGCAAATGCCGGAACGTCAGCAACAGTTCCGCGCGCAAGGCATCCTGCGCATCCCCCGGCGCTGCGTTCAATCCGTCGAGCAGAACATTCCCCGAGTGACCTTCGGCCATCAGTGCAGAGCCGGCCAGATGGGCGAAGCTCGAATCCTGCAACAACGCCAGCAACAGCGCCGACATCAATGCCACGCCCACCGCACCGCCCAATGAGCGGAACAGGTTGGTGGTGCTGGTGGCGACGCCGATGTCACGCTGTTGCACCGAGTTCTGGGTGCCGACCAGGGAGGTCGGAAACTGCATGCCCGAGGCGATCCCGCAGAACAACATGAACAGGCTGCTCAGGAAGAAGGCCTGGGGCGGGCTGAACGCCATGCCCAGAATCGACAGCGGCATCAGCAGGGCGCCGCTCAGAATCATCGGCTTGTAGCGCCCGGTCACGGAGGTACGACGGCCGGCGAAATATGCACCTATCGGCAAACCGATGGCCAGAGGCAGCAGGTGAAGGGCGGCGCTGTCTGCACCGGCACCGGTGACACTCTGGAAACGCAGGGGCATCAGCACGATCAACGAGATGGCCTGGAAGCTGGTGAAGAAAATCGTGCACCAGCACAGGATTGCATTACGGTTGGCGAACAAGTGCATCGGTAGCAATGGTTCCGACGCCCGTCGTTCATGCAGCACGAACAAGCCCAGCACAGCTGCTGCACAAGTCAGCCACCCCAATACCTCGGCACTGCGCCAGGAGTGGCCCTGACCGAACTGGGTGATGCCCAGCAGCAACGCCGTCAACCCGATGATCATCAACAGGGTACCGAGGTAGTCGATCACCGGCTTGCGTTGCGGAATCGGCAAGCCCACCAGCGTCCGATTGGCCACCAGCCACGCCCCCAGGCCCAGCGGCAAATTGATCAGGAAGACCCAGCGCCAGGACAGGTATTCGGTCATGTACCCCCCCAGCACCGGGCCGGCTACGCTGGCCACCGCATACATGCTGCTGAAGTAGCCTTGATAACGGCCGCGCTCGCGGGGCGGCACGATGTCGCCGATGATCGCCTGGCTCACCGAGATCATTCCACCGGCACCGATCCCCTGGAGAATTCGCGCCAGCACCAGCTGCTCCATGCTTTGGGCCATGCCGCAGAACAGCGACGCCACGGTGAACAGGCCCATGCCGAACAGCATCAATTTGCGCCGGCCATACAGGTCGCCCAATTTGCCGTAGATCGGCACCGCCACCGTCATCGCCACCATGTAGCCGGAAATCACCCAGGCCAGCAGGCTGACGTCCTTGAATTGCGCGGAAATGGCCGGCATCGACACGGCAACGATGGTCTGGTCCAGCGCGCCGAGGAAAATCGCCAGCATCAGCGCGATCAGCACGCTGCGAATGGCTGGTTTGGGCAATTCAGGCTGGTGGAGATTGGTCACGGGCAAACCTGCGGCAGTGATTGACCCGCCAGAGGCAAGGCGAGCGGGATGCTCGCCAGTGTAAGTCGGTAGGAAGCTATTCGATAGCCTCATAGGGAAGACCGACGTAATTTTCCGCAATGGTCCTGCGACCCGCTTCGGAGTCGACGAAATAGTCCAGCTCCGATTCGGCAATGCGCTGGCTGAAGGCGTCGTGCTCATCGAAGCGGTGCAGCATCGACGTCATCCACCAGGAAAACCGCTCGGCTTTCCACACCCGGCGCAGGCAGACCTCGGAGTACTTCTCCAGCAAATCGACCCGGCCTTCGCGGTAGACCTTGAGCAGGATATTGAACAGCGTGCTGACATCGCTGGCCGCCAGGTTCAAGCCCTTGGCGCCGGTGGGCGGGACAATGTGCGCCGCGTCGCCGACCAGGAACATCCGCCCGTACTGCATCGGTTCGACCACGAAACTGCGCAACGGCGCGATGCTTTTTTCGATGGACGGACCGGTCACCAGCTTGTCCGCCAAGGCTGGCGGCAGGCGCGACTTGAGTTCATCCCAGAAGCGTTGGTCGGACCAGGCCTCGACCTTTTCGTCCGCCGGTACCTGCAAGTAATAGCGGGTGCGCGTTGCCGAACGCATGCTGCACAAGGCAAAACCGCGCGCGTGGCGGGCGTAGACCAGTTCTTCGTGGACAGGAGGGGTATCGGCGAGAATCCCCAGCCAGCCGAACGGGTACACCCGTTCGAAAACATTCAGGCAATCGGCGGGGATGGACTGGCGCGCCACGCCATGGAACCCGTCGCATCCGGCAATATAGTCGCAGTCGAGTCGCCAGCTTTCGCCGTCCTTTTCGAATGTCACGAACGCTTCATCGGTTTTCATGTCGTGGGGAACGACATTGGCGGCCTGGTAAATCGTTTGCAAACCTTCGACCTGACGAGCGGCCATCAGGTCGCGGGTGACTTCGGTCTGACCGTAGATCATCACCGTTTTGCCACCGGTCAGTGCCTGTAGATCGATATGCACCTGACGCCCGTCCAGCGCCAGTTCGAAGCCACCGTGGACCAGCCCTTCGGCGTCCATGCGCTGACCCACACCGGCCTGGCGCAACAGCTCTACCATACCCTGTTCGAGAACGCCGGCACGGATTCGCCCGAGCACATAATCGGGGGGCTGGCGTTCGACGATGACCGTGTCGATGCCAGCCTTGTGCAACAATTGACCGAGCAGTAAACCGGACGGACCGGCACCGATAATGGCGACTTGGGTTTTCAGCGTTTTCATTGTTTTTATGGCTCGCAAGCTACACGCGACGGAGGTCGGTGAATGATTTTTATGGATCGAGTGCTTGCATTTTTCCCTTGCGGGTCCGTCAATTGAAGGTGAAAACTGAGCGGATAGCTGTACATTCTGCCAATCGGTGCGATTATCGCCCGTCATCTATTCCGAAACCTGGATTGAAGTGATGAACAAGCCTGACCTGCCTTCGATTCCGGTGTTCAAGCTCTACGGTGAAAGCCTGGATTGGCCGACCCCGGACTTGCTGCACTGTGAAACCATTTCCAAACGCAGTCGCGAACATCAATGGGAAATCAAACCTCACCGTCACGCCGATTTATGTCAGTTGCTCTTCGTATTCAAAGGTCAGGCAGAGCTTGAAATCGAAGGCAAACGTACGCAACTGACTGAGCCGGCGATCCAGATCCTGCCGCCGCTGTCGGTGCATGGCTTCCGGTTCAGCGAAGATGTCGAGGGATTCGTGGTCACCCTCGCGGCACCGCTGATCGCGCATCTTCAGGTGCAATTGGGGCATTCGGTGAACGCGTTGGCCCAGGCCGAGAGCTACCCGGCAGATCAGGACGCCGAGTACCTCAACAGTCTGTTTAGCGCGTTGCAGAACGAATACACCAGCCATCAACCGGCGCGGGAAATGCTCATGCACTCGCTGGTCAGCGTGATCATGGTGTGGGTCAGTCGTCAGGTGATCCAGCGCCGCTCAGCCAGTCAGCGACCGCAGCGGGCGCGGGAATACCTCAATGGGTATATCCAGTTGGTGGAAGAAACCTATCGCCAGCACGTCAAGGTTGAAGACCTGGCCCATCGACTGGGGATTTCGGTCTCTCACCTCAATGGCACCTGCCGTGAGCTGGCGGGGCAACCGGCGTTGCAGATCATGCACGAACGGCAATTGCTGGAGGCCAAGCGCCTGCTGACCTACACCAGCATGACCATCTATGAAATGTCTGACGTGTTGGGGTTCTCTGATCCGACGAACTTCACGCGCCTGTTCCGACGTCGCGTGGGAATCTCGCCAAAGGCGTTCCGCGACCGCTTGAAGGCCGATCAGGACAGCGAGGCCTGACCCCTTCGTTACCGCAGGGCGTTAAGGGTCGCGTTGTGCGGAATGCAGTGCTCGAAATTGCAGCTGGCGGCCTCCCGGGGCGAGTTGCGCAACTGCTCGACGCGCCAGGCAGCAGCGCCATACAGCCCGAGCGTGACCGCGCAGGTGACGAAAATGGCGAGGTACCTTCTTGTTTTGATGTTCATGGCGTAGACCTCTGAACGAATACCCTTCGGTACTACCTTGAGCATAGGTCAGGGGCGGTGAGTTGCCAGCAACACGGGCCACGCTTGTAACGCGGTATTCAACACGCTGATGACCCTTGTAGGAGCGAGCATGCTCGCGAAGAGCCTGAGAACGCTGTGGGGTATCAGGTTCCCAGCGTCATCATTGGCGACCTTCGCGAGCATGCTCGCTCCTACAGGGGGAGCGGTGTTACAGGCCGATATCCCACTCCGGTTCTTCGGGAAACCTCACCACCAGAAAATCCAGCAAGCTGCGCAGCGCCGATGGCATGTGTTTGCGTGAGGCGTACACCGCGTAGACGTTCATCTGCCGTGGTTCGGCCTGGGGCAGCAGGCGGACCAGCTCACCGCTGTGGATGTGCACGCCGGCCTGATAAGTGGGGAGCATCGCCACCCCGGCACCGGCCATCGCCGCACGCATCAACGTGCTGGCCTCGTTGGCGCTGATGTTGCCCTGCACCGGCACCGAAACCTGTTCCCCATCCATTTCAAAGTGCCACAGGCTTTTGCCGAAGTAGGAGTGGGTCAGGCAATTGTGCTGGCTCAGGTCCTCGATCCGTTGCGGCGTCGAGTGTTCGCGCAGATAAGCGGGCGATGCGCAGATCACTGAGCGACATACCGTCAACCGTCGGGCGATCAGATTCGGGTCCAGGTCATTGCTGGTGCGAATGGCCAGGTCGATGCGCTCATCCACCAGGTTCACCGTGCGGTCAAGCATCTGCATGTCGATGCTGACACCCGGGTAGCGCTTGACGAATGCCGTCATGGCATCGGCCAATTGCGCCTGGCCGAACGAGGTGCTGACGCTGATTCGCAGCAGGCCGCGGGGTGCATCGTCCGGCACGCTGACGGCGGCTTGCATGTCCGTGGACAGGTCGAGCATCTGCCGGCAGCGGGGCAGCATTTCACTGCCGGCGGCGGTCAGGCTCAATTTGCGTGTGGTGCGGTGCATCAGGCGTGCGCCGACCCAATTTTCCAGCTCCGACAGATAGCGCGAAACCACCGGCCGTGACAGCTCCAGATGATCGGCGGCAGCCGACTGACTGCCGAGATCGACCACCGTGACGAACACCCGCATTGCTTGTAGACGATCCATGATTTGACCGATTTCAGAAACAAACTATGTTCAATCATCGCATTTTTTGTACTGAAGCAAGCAACTAAGCTCTGTTCCCATACCGGCCAACCCAGGCCATCGAACAACGGAGTAACAGATGATCGGTTTCACCACCCTTAAACGCGTTTTGCTGGCGAGCGTCGCCCTCGGTTTCGCCGCCCACGCAGCTGCGTCGACATTGACGCTGGATGTCTATAACCCCGGCGCTCAAGCGATATTCCCGGTGACGTCGGTGCTGGTCAGCGGCGAGAAAGAGGCGATCCTGATGGATGCCCAATTCGGCAAATCCCAGGCCGCGCAAGTGGTGGAAAAAATCCGCGCCAGCGGCAAGCAACTGACCACCATCTACATCAGCCACGGTGACCCGGATTACTACTTCGGCCTCGATACCCTGACCGCAGCATTCCCCAAGGCCAAAGTGCTCGCTTCGCAGCCGACCGTTGATCACATCAAGCAAACCGTCGATGGCAAACTGGCGTTCTGGGGACCGAAGCTGGGGACTGACGCGCCCGCCAAAACTATCGTGCCGGATGTGCTCAAGGGCGACAGCCTGATCCTCGAAGGGCAGAAGTTGCAGGTGATCGGCCTTGATGGCAAGCAACCGGATCGCAGCTTCGTGTGGATTCCATCGATCAAGGCCGTTGTCGGTGGAGTGGTCGTGGCAGAAAACATCCACGTGTGGATGGCCGACACCCAGACTCCCCAGTCCCATGCCGATTGGTTGGCTACGTTGCACTCGATCGAAACCCTGAAGCCGAAAATCGTCGTGCCGGGTCATTACCTCGGCGAAAGCGGCCGTTCCCTGGTCGCCGTGCAGTTCACCGCCGATTACATCAAGGCCTTCGACGAAGAAACCGCCAAGGCAAAAGATTCAGCGGCACTGATCGCGGCGATGAAAAAGCGCTTCCCGACACTGGGCGAGGAAAGCTCCCTGGAGCTGAGCGCCAAAGTCGCCAAGGGCGAGATGAAGTGGGGTGAATGATGTTGGCGAGGGGGCTTTTGTGGCGAGGGGATTTATCCCCGTTCGGCTGCGCAGCAGTCGTCAAACCATTGCATGCGGTTTGACTTTGAAAAGCTGGGGCCGCTTCGCAGCCCAACGGGGATAAATCCCCTCGCCACAAAAGCGCTTTCGCCATCGAGATGTGCAATGACCGACCCAATCCAACTGGAGAATGCTATGAGCAAAATCGCAATCATCGGGGCCACCGGTCGTGCCGGTAGCCAACTGCTGGAAGAAGCCCTGCGTCGCGGTCACAGCGTTACCGCCATCGCCCGTGACACCTCAAGGATCGGCGCGCGTGATGGTGTGGTGAGCAAGGCTGTCGACGCGCTGGATGGGGCAGCGTTGCAAGCGGCAATCGCCGGGCATGACGTGGTGATCAGCGCGACGCATTTCGCGACAATGCCTGCCAGTGCCGTCATCGGGCCGGTGAAGCAGGCCGGGGTCAAACGCCTGCTGGTGGTGGGCGGTGCCGGTTCTCTGTTGTTGCCGGACGGTACCCGGGTGATCGATAGCGCAGGCTTCCCAGCGGAGTACAAGGCAGAGGCGGGCGCGGGTGCCGAGTTCCTGGAAAACCTGCGTCAGGAAAAGGCGCTGGATTGGACCTTTGTGTCGCCGTCAGCGGAGTTTGTCGAAGGTGAGCGTACGGGGACTTTTCGGGTCGGCAAGGATGATTTGCTGGTGAGCAGCGCAGGGCGTAGCTGGATCACGTTCGCCGATTATGCGATTGCGATGCTCGATGAAGTGGAAGTGCCGAAACATTCGCGGCAGCGGTTTACCGTCGGGTATTGATCCTCGCGGCACCGCATCCTGTAGGAGCTGCCGCAGGCTGCGATCTTTTGATTTTGCTTTTTACAAACAAGATCAAAAGATCGCAGCCTGCGGCAGCTCCTACAAGGGTATTTCAGCGACTCTGCGCCTGCTCCACCAACCACCCCATCAACTCGCGCAACTTCGCCGAAGGCCCCGGTTTTTCCGGGAAAACCAGGTAATACGCCAGCCCGGTTTTTACCTTCAATTCGAAAGGCATGACCAGCCGCCCGGCACTCAAATCATCGCCGATCAACGACCAGTCACCGATCGCTACCCCCGTTCCCTGGGACGCCATCGACATGGCCAGGTCCAGCGTTTCGAAATGCTGGCCCTTGCTCACATTGCTCAAGCGAATATCCGCAGTGGCCAGCCAAGCCTTCCAGTCCCGTTCATCCCGGGTCGGGTGCAGCAGCATGTGCTGCTCCAGATCTTCCGGCGATTGGAGCGGCACCGAACCTTCGAGCAACGGCTTGGAGCACACCGGCGTCAGTTGCTCATCGAAGAGTTTTTGCGACTCCAGTGAGCCGTCCGGCGGCGCGCCATACATCACTGCCGCATCGAACTGCTCGCGATGAAAATCCACGCCGTGCTTGACCGTGGTGGTGAGCTCGACCGGCACGTCCGGGCGTTCTCTTTGCCACTGCAACAGCCGTGGCAACAGCCAGCGCATGACGCAGGTCGGGGCCTTGAGCTGCAGGGTTTCGCGCTTCTCGCCGATCTGTTCGACCGCTTCGTCGATCAAGCCGAAAATCTGCTGGACCCGTGGCAACCACTCGCGTCCCTCGGCGGTCAGGTCCAGGCCTCGGGCCTGGCGAATGAACAGCTCATAACCCAGATGATCTTCCAGCCCGGCGATCTGCCGGCTCACGGCGCCTTGGGTGATGTGCAGTTGCTCGGCGGCCCGGGTGAAGTTGCAGCACTGCGCGGTAATCAGAAAAGTGTGCAGCGCCGGCAGGGGAGGCAATCGTTTCATTGGGATCCAAGGTATGACGTGAGGACATGGCTAGTATGACTTTTTATCCATTGTTGCGGCTACGTGTCGCCCGTTCCAATGAGGCCATCCCTGGACCTGCGAATCCATCATAAACACTGCGCAGGCCCGGCGTCTCAAACGAACAAGAAGGGCAATCACATGGCGACGTGCGGCGAAGTATTGGTCAAGTTACTCGAAGGTTACGGAGTCGAGCAGGTATTCGGCATTCCCGGGGTTCATACCGTGGAGCTGTATCGCGGGCTGGCCCGTTCGAGCATCAACCACGTCACCCCGCGTCACGAGCAGGGCGCCGGCTTCATGGCTGACGGCTATGCCCGCACCAGCGGCAAGCCGGGTGTGTGCTTCATCATCACCGGTCCTGGCATGACCAACATCACCACGGCAATGGGCCAGGCTTATGCCGACTCGATCCCGATGCTGGTGATCTCCAGCGTCCAGACCCGCAACCAGCTGGGCGGCGGTCGCGGCAAGCTCCACGAGTTGCCGAACCAGAGTGCACTGGTCGGCGGCGTGGCGGCGTTCTCCCATACCCTGATGTCGGCATCCGAATTGCCGGGCGTGTTGGCCCGTGCCTTCGCGCTGTTCCAGGCCGGTCGTCCACGCCCGGTGCACATCGAAATTCCGCTGGACGTTCTGGTTGAAGAAGCCGACGACCTGCTCGCCAGCCTGCCGGTGAACATCGACCGCGCCGGAGCTTCGCCGTCCGCTGTTTCGCGCATGACAGAACTGCTGGCGGGCGCCAAGCGTCCGTTGATCCTCGCCGGTGGCGGTGCCATCGACGCCGCTGCCGAGCTGACCGAACTGGCTGAACTGCTGGACGCGCCCGTAGCGCTGACCATCAATGCCAAGGGCATGCTGCAATCCGCTCATCCGTTGCTGATCGGTTCGACCCAGAGCCTGGTCGCGACCCGCGCACTGGTCGCCGAGGCCGACGTGGTGCTGGCCATCGGTACCGAACTGGCCGAGACCGACTACGACGTCACCTTCGCCGGTGGGTTCGAGATTCCAGGCAAGCTGCTGCGCGTCGACATCGATCCGGACCAGACCGTACGCAACTACCCGCCGCATGTGGCCTTGGTAGCCGACTCGCGCAACGCTGCCCAAGCCCTGCTCAGCGCGTTGTCGCACAAGTCGCTGGACGAGCGCCGCAACGATTGGGGCCAGGTGCGTGCCGCCCGTTTGCGCGAAGAACTGGCCGCCACCTGGGATGCGCCGACCCTGGCCCAGACCCGCTTCCTGGAAACCGTTTTGCACGAACTGCCGAACGCGGTATTTGTCGGCGATTCGACCCAACCGGTGTATACCGGCAACCTGACGTTCAACCCGGAGCGCCCGCGTCGCTGGTTCAACTCGTCCACCGGTTACGGCACCCTCGGTTACGCCTTGCCGGCGGCGATTGGCGCCTGGCTGGGCGGCACCGTCGAAGGTGGCGCACGTCCTCCAGTGGTGTGCCTGATCGGCGATGGCGGCCTGCAATTCACCCTGCCGGAACTGGCCAGCGCCGTTGAAGCGCGCACGCCGGTGATCGTGCTGCTGTGGAATAACCAGGGTTACGAAGAGATCAAGAAGTACATGGTCAACCGTGCCATCGAGCCGGTCGGCGTGGATATTTATACCCCGGACTTCATCGGTGTGGCCAAGGCTTTGGGCTGCGCCGCCGAGGCGGTCAATGGTGTCGAACAACTGCGTACGGCATTGCGTGTCGCCACCGATCGCCAGGGTCCAACCCTGATTGAAATCGATCAGACCGAGTGGACGAAGGCAGTGTCGAAATGAGCTTTTCTACGATTTTTCCGACGACTTTGGATGGCCTTTACATCGACGGTAAATGGTCGGCCGGCAACGAACACTTGCGTGTGATCAACCCGGCCACCGAAGCCCTGTTGACCACGGTGAATGGCGGCGATGAGCGCGCCGTCGATCAGGCTGTCAGCGCAGCGACCAAAGCCTTTGCCGACTGGTCGAAAACCAGCGGCGCCGAGCGCGGCGCGATCCTGCGCAAAATCGCCGCTGGTGTACAGGCCGGTCGTGACCAGTTGATGCATTTGCAGTCGAGCAACAACGGCAAGCCATTGTTCGAAGCGGCCATCGACGTCGATGACGTGATCGCCACGTTCGAGTATTACGCCGCTCTGGCCGAAGGGCTGGACGCGAAACAGGACAGCCCGGTAGAACTGCCGACTGACGATTTCAGTGCGCGCCTGCGCCGTGAACCTTGCGGTGTGGTCGGACTGATCGTGCCGTGGAACTTCCCGATGGTCACCACCGCGTGGAAACTCGCCCCGGCCCTGGCCGCCGGTTGCTGCGTGGTGCTCAAGCCCTCAGAAGTGACGCCGCTGCCGGAGCTGGAACTGGCGACGATCATTGCCCAAGCCGGCCTGCCTGCCGGTGTGTTCAACCTGGTGTGCGGCACCGGCCTGGCCGTTGGCGCACCGCTGTCGGCAGACCCGCGTATCGCCAAGGTGTCGTTCACCGGCAGCAACGCGGTGGGCGTGCAGGTCATGCAGCGTGCAGCGGAAACCGTCAAGGGCGTGAGCCTGGAACTGGGCGGAAAATCCTCCTTGCTGGTGCTGGCCGATGCCGACCTCGACCTGGCGGTGGAAGTGGCCTGCGGTGGCGGTTTCTTCAACGCCGGGCAGATGTGCTCCGCCACCAGCCGCGTGCTGGTCGCCGATGAGCTGGCCGATGAATTCCTCACCCGTGTAAAGGCCCGCGCCGAAGCCATTCGCGTGGCCGACCCGTTCGACCCGAACGTGGAAATGGGCGCGCTGGTCAATCAGGCGCAATACCAGCGCGTGCTCGGCCACATCGATCGCGGTTTGAGCGCTGGCGCCAAGCTGGTTTGCGGCGGCAATCGTCCGGCAGACCTGCCGCGCGGATATTTTTTGCAGCCGACTGTTTTCACTGAAGTGCCCCTCGACAGTGCGCTGTGGTGTGAAGAGATTTTCGGCCCGGTGATCTGCGTGCGCAGTTTCGCTTCCGAGGGCGAAGCGATTGCCTTGGCCAACGACAGCCAGTTCGGTCTGGTCGCCAGCGTGGTCACGCGCAATGCCGAGGCGGCGGATCGCGTCGCCAACGCTTTGCAGGCGGGGCTTGTGTGGATCAACGCGCCGCAAGTGATCTTCCCGCAGACCGCCTGGGGTGGCTACAAGCAGAGCAGCATCGGCCGCGAATTGGGTCCGTGGGGCTTGCAGGCTTTCCAGGAAATCAAGCACGTGATTCGGGCCGTCTGAAGGCACGAAAACGGTCCGCGCATGCCTCGCGATGAGGCATGCGCCGACGTCATGGCTTCAATGAGTTTTTATCGATAGTCAGGTGTTTTACACGACCTCAGGATGAACTCGCTGGCCCGGTAAAACTCCCGAAGATACGAGGAGTAACGCTGATCCAGCCGCGCGGATGCAACAGTTTCGACCTGCCTTATACCTACAAAAACAACGGGAGTCCGTAATGGGCGAGCATGATCTGAACAGACGTCAATTCATCAAGACCGTGGGCGTAGCCTCGGTTGCCGCGGCGGCCATGAGCCTGCCGTTCGTCAAGGCCAATGCCAGCGACACCCGCTTTCAAGGCAAGACCCTGCGCCTGCTGACCTGGTCCGACGACACCGGCCTGGCTGCACTGCGCAACATCGCCGCGACCTTCGAAGACAAGTACGGCTGCAAGGTCATCGCCGACCGCACCGGCAGTACCTCGGAAATGGTCGCCAAACTCAAGGCCGCCGGTGATCGTCCGCAATACGACATTATTACCCTGGCCGGTGTCGGCGCCGAAGGTCTGGCCGCCGCCAACCTGCTGGAAAAACCCGACCTCAATCGCATTCCCAACCTGGTCGACGTACCGGAAAAATACCGCACCGGCGCCAATGGCCACGGCATCGGTTACCTGCTCTGGTGCAACAGCCTGGTCTACAGCACCCGCACCATCAAGGAAGCCCCGAACAGCTACGCCGCCCTTTGGGACGCCGAGCTGTCACCGAACATCTTCCTGCCGCCGCCAAACTGGACCGAGGCCATGGACCTGATCATCATCGCCGCCAAACTGGCCGGTGGTGACGAACACAACATCGAGCCGGGCTTCAAGAAACTCGCCGAGCTCAAGGATCGTGTGGTGACCCTGGGCGAGAACCCGAACCAGATTGCCGAGCTGTTCCGCACCGGTTCCCTGGACATGGGCGGCCTGTACGCGCCGGCGTTTTTCCCGAAACAGATCCGCGATCCGGCCTACGGCCTGGGCGCCACCTTCGGCATGAAGGAAGGTTTCTACACCGACCTGATGCTCTCGGTGATGCCGAAGAATCGTCCGGGCGATACCGACCTGACCTACGCCTTCATCAACCACTCTCTGGACCCGTTGGTGCAGGGCAAGATGGCTGAAGACATCTACAACGGCCCGGTCAACGCCAAGGCGATCATCTCCGCCGAAGCGCGCAAGAGCCCGTTCATTCTCACGCCGGAGCAGATTGCCGAGAAGGCGATCATGCACGACAACGCCTTCCTGGCCACCGTGCATGACCAATGGATTCGTCGTTACACGGAAATCTTTTCTTCCTGATCGTGTGACGAACACAGGATCTTCAAGCACTGAAGATCCTCTGTGGGAGCGAGCTTGCTCGCGATTGCCGACTGTCATTCAACATTGATGTCGACTGATACACCGCTATCGCGAGCAAGCTCGCTCCCACAGGGGCTGAAGTGGTTTCGAGACATGTGTTTGACAGCTGCCTTCCATTGACGAGACCTTTGCTATGGAACACCAACCTTTGACCCATTCGGTCAGCGTCGCTGAGTCGCGCCCACGCCTCGGTGTTTCACCGACAGCCCGTGCCTGGTTTTTCCTCACGCCGTCGATGCTGTTCCTGGGCGTGCTGATTGCCGCCAGCCTGCTGGTACTGCGCATGAGCGTGGGCACCAAAGGCGCGGAATGGTCCGGGTTCAGCCTGGCCAGTTACGCCCAATTGCTCGAACCCTACTATCTCAAATCCCTGATGCTCACCCTGCGCCTGGCGCTGATCAGTGCGGTGATCGCAGTGGTGCTGGCGATCCCGGTGGCCTACACCATGTCCCGGCTGACCTCGCCCTTTGTGCGCCGAATCTTCCTTGCTGCGGTGCTGTTGCCGTTGCTGGTCAACCTGCTGCTGCAAAGCTACGGCTGGCTGGTGATTCTCGGCCCGGGCGGCATGCTCAACCAGGCACTGATGGGCCTGGGTCTGATCAAGCGTCCGATCATGCTGCTGTACAACCAGAACGGCGTGCTGATGGGTCTTGTACAAACTGCCTTCCCGTTGGCCGTGTTGCCGATTGCCAGCGCCATGCGCGGCGTCGCCCGCAGCTACGAAGAAGCGGCTGCCACCTTGGGCGCGAGTCGCTTCCAGGTGTTCCGCCAAGTGGTGTTGCCGATGAGCCTGCCGGGGATCATCACCGGTGCGACCCTGGTATTCGCCTACAACGCCAGCAGTTTCGTGGTGCCGTTGCTGCTCGGTGGTCGCCGCGTGCCGATGCTGGCAGTGATGGTGCATGACCAGATCGCCCCGCTGATGAACTGGCCCGCCGCATCCGCTGCCGGTGTGGTGCTGATCGTCACGACTCTCGCGATCATGACCCTGTCCGAATACATCACTGGCCGTCGTCGGCGCATGCTGGAGGCTTCGCAATGAGCACGCTGATCAAGAAACGTTATGGGCTGCTACCGGGCGAAACCGGCAAGTTCGCCGGCATCCTCTCGGGTTTCATCCTGCTGCTGGCGGTATTGCCGATCCTGACCATGATCGTGATGTCGTTCAGCGGCGCGTCGAACCTCGACTTCCCGCCGAGCAGCTATAGCCTGCAATGGTACAAGGCCGCCTGGCACACCTTCGTGTCGCCGGATGCCAGCGATGTGCTGAGCCTGGGCAAGGCCATGACCACCAGCCTGATGGTGGCGTGCCTGACCATGGTCTTCGCGACCATCATCGCAGTGCCGGCGGCCTATGCCCTGACCCGTTGCGAGTTCCGTGGCAAGGCCGTGGCACTGCAACTGATGTCGCTGCCCCTGGTGTTCCCGATGGTGGTGCTGGGCCTGGCGTTGCTGCTGGTGTTCGATAGCCTGCCGTTCCAGATGACCACCTCACGGCTGGTGATCGCCCACGTGATTCTGGCGTTGCCGTTCGTGGTGAAGAACTGCACGGCGGCCATGCTCTCGATCGGCAGTGAAGTCGAAGAGGCTGCGCAAATGCTCGGCGCTTCACCGCTGCGGGCGATCGTCGACGTGGTGGTGCCGTTGATGAAATCGGGGATTCTGGCGGGCATGCTGCTGGCGTTCATCGTCTCGTTCAACGAATTCACCGTGACCTATTTCCTCTACACCATCGACGTCATGACCGTGCCGATCTGGATGTACAGCCGCACCGTGTCTTCGCTCGATCCAACCGTATTTTCGTTTGCCGTGCTGATCGTGCTGATCGACTTCGTCCTGATCTGGGCGCTGGAGAAGTTAGTCGGTGAAGGTGGCGTTTCGTTCTAGCTTCTGCCTGGAGGTGCCTGCGCTCGATCATGCTGCGTTAAAAGTCAGCTCAGAATGCTCATTGACTAAAGTCAACTCCGCTTCTTCGCAGACTTTTGCCTTGCCTGATCTTCGCTCGGCGACCTCCAGCCAGAACCTTTATTCTGAAGGTGATTCTTATGTCTGGTCTGATTCTGGAAAACGTCGAGAAACATTACGGCTCGGCCTGCGCGGTAAAAGATGTGAACCTGCATTTGCCCGAGGGCAAACTGGTGTGTTTCCTGGGCCCCTCGGGTTGTGGCAAAACCACGTTGCTGCGGATGATCTCCGGCCTGGAAACCCTGAGCGGTGGCGAGATTCGCCTGGATGGCGAGGACATTGGCCATACCCCGGCGCACCTGCGTAATTTCGGCATGGTGTTCCAATCGCTGGCGCTGTTCCCGCACATGACCGTGGGCGAGAACATTGCTTATCCATTGAAACTGCGCGGCGTCAGCAAGGCTGATCAGCAGGCGCGGGTGGTGGAGTTGCTGGAATTGATTCAGCTGCAACCCATGATCGACCGGCCGGTGGCGAAATTGTCCGGCGGCCAGCGTCAGCGCGTGGCGATTGCCCGGGCGATTGCCAATCACCCGAAAATCCTTTTGCTCGACGAACCACTCTCGGCGTTGGACGCCAAGCTGCGCGAGTCGATGCAGGTGGAAATCCGTCAGCTGCAACAGCGCCTGAACATCACCACCATCATGGTCACCCACGACCAGCGCGAGGCCATGACCATGGCCGACATCGTCGTCGTGTTGGGTGAGCATAAAGTGCAGCAGGTGGGTACGCCGATCGAGATCTACCGTCACCCGGCCAACGAGTTCGTTGCGGACTTCATCGGCTCGGGCAACATCTTCCCGGCCACGGCGCTGGGCAACGGCAAGGTCAGCCTGCCGGGCGGCGATGCGCTGCAAGTGCCGATTTGCAGCAGCATTGTGGTCGGTGAAAAAGTGAAGATGCTGATTCGCCCTGAAGACCTGCAACTGTCGGCGCCGCAGGCCACGGCGGGTAACCGCTTGCTGGGCAAGGTGACGTTCGTGCGGGACATCGGCGCGACCATCGAGACCACGGTGGAGTGTTCCGGGGTGTCGTTTACGGCGTTGAGCACGCCGTGCCAGGGGTTTGGCTTGAGCGTTGGGCATCCGGTTTCGGTGACCTTGCCGGCGGAGTCTTGCCGCGTACTCGGCGCCTGACTGACTGGCCCTTTCGCGAGCAGGCTCGCTCCCACAATGGATCGGCGTGCCCCAGCCCCCTGTGGGAGCGAGCCTGCTCGCGAAGGGGCCGGCACAACCAACACCAAACTCAGCTAAACACTCAACCGCAACCGCGCCAGATCCCGCAACGGCGGGGCCCCGAACAACCGGCTGTACTCACGGCTGAATTGCGAAGGGCTTTCATACCCGACCCGATACCCCGCCGCCGAAGCCTCCAGCCCTTCGGCCAGCATCAAGCGCCGCGCCTCCTGCAGGCGCAGTTGCTTCTGATACTGCAACGGGCTCATCGCCGTCATCGCCTTGAAGCGGTGATGCAAGGTCGACACGCTCAGGTTCACTTCCTTTGCCAAGTCATCGATACGCAGCGGCTGCTCATAGTTGCTGTTGAGCCACTTGATTGCCTGGCTGATGCGATGACTCTGACTGTTGGCAATGGCGATTTCATACAGCCGGTGACCCTGCTTGCTGCGTAACAACCGGTAGAGAATTTCCCGACGAATCAGCGGCGCGAGCATGGCGATGTCTTTCGGTGTGTCGAGCAACCGCGCCAGGCGCAGCACGGCGTCGAGCATTGCGCTGTCGAGCCGTTCGACATACAGCCCGCGCCCGGTTGGCCGGGAGGGTACGCCGAGGGGGCCGGCGTCGGCGATCAGCGCGGTGATCTCCGCAGGGTCGATGTCCAGCCGCAAGGCCAGGATCGGTTCCTCGGTCGAGACATTGACCACCCGCCCGCTCAGCGGCATCGAGACCGAGACCACCAGGTAGTTCAGCGGGTCGTAATTGAAGTACTCATTAGCCAGCTGAACTTCCTTGCGCCCCTGGGCCATGATGCACAGCGCCGGTTGCGCCAGCACCGGGGCGAACTCGTGGGACTGGCTGTGGCGCGACATGAACAGTGAGCCGATGGCAGTGGCATAACTGCCATCTTCGGCGGTGTTGCGCCGAATGATCGCCGCCAGTTCCGCGCGCTGTTTTTCCATGTCGGTATCCAGCGGGGCTTGGGGCGGGTGTAAAAAGTGATCGAGAGACGACATGCAAGGCATCCTCGGCAAGGCATGGGTGATGGGGCAGAGCATAAGTTTGTGCAAGCAACAGCGGTAGACACATCCTGCCTGATGCTTGCCTGATTCTGCACGGGGTTGTTTCTATCCCTGCGATGTTCAGCGCCCAGACAGACTACCTGACGCCAATCAACCCCTGTAGGAGCTGCCGTAGGCTGCGATCTTTTGATTTTGATTTCAAGATCAAAAGATCGCAGCCTACGGCAGCTCCTACAGGGCAGAGTCGTGACAGGGTTTTACACGTTGTTACAGCCAGTTATGCACGCTCGCAGGATTGTGCAACACGCCGGCAGGAATCGACTAACGACACAGGCACAGAGGCCTTTAACCTTTGATCCTGTCGCAGCCCTTCCCCCGGCTGCCACGCGACTCCCCGGGAGGGTTGAACATGTCAAAGCAGATCCCCGTCAGTCATATGGCCTTTGTCCGGGCGCGCGCCGGGCGTACTCAAGAGCTGGGTGTGCGCTTGAGCGCGCTGATCGAGCCGTCCCGCGCCGCGCCAGGCTGCCTGAGCTTTGCCTTGCAGCACTCGCAATGCGATCCGCAGTTGTGGCTGGTGTCCGGTTTCTGGGCCAACCAGCAGGCCATGACCGCGTACTTCAGCACGCCGGCCATGGAGGTTTTTGCCGAGGTGGTGCAGGAACTGGTGATCGACAGCCTGGATTTTCACACCTTCGAGGATGTGTCCGCGGCGCAGGCGTTGCGTCAGTCCGGGGCAGCGGTACACAAACTGGCCGGTTGAGGGTTTAATGGCAGCATTCTCAACTAGCCAGGATGCGCGACATGGCACGCAAAGCCTTTGATCACTTCGAAGCCGTTTCAGCCGTAGTACCGGGCGAGGGTGGTTACCATGCCGCTATCGCCGTCAAAGCGTTGGCCGGTTCCGGCGCCCCGCGTTTTCACAAAATACTGGAAGGTCAGACCTTCAAGACCGCCCATGACGCCGATCTGGCGGCCGCCAAAGAGCTGACCCGCCTCAAAGACGTCAAAGAAGACGCCGACCTGCTCTGGTAATTACTTCACCGCCCCCGGGCGATTCATCTTGAACAACGCCTCAGGCCCCAGCTGGAAATAATCCGCCGGCCCGCCGCCGCGCAGAATCGGTTCTGCCGCGGCGGTGTCGTACACCCCATCCTTCAACAGCCACTTGGCGATATGCACGGCGACCACTTCGCCGAGAATCAGCCAGCTCGGCACCACATTCCCGTCCGCCCGCTGCAACTGAATGATCTGCGTGACCTTGCACTCGAAAGACACTGGGCTTTCGGCGACCCTTGGCACCTGAATGATTTTCGAGGCGACGGTGGTCAGGCCAGCCAGTTCGAACTCGTTGACCTGCGGCCCGACCATGGCGCTGCTCTGGTTCATCTGCTCAGCCAATGGCCGGGTGGCCAGGTTCCAGGCGAATTCGCCGGTCTGTTCGATGTTGTTGAGGCTGTCTTTGCGCCCGATGCTGGAAAAACCAATGATTGGCGGAATGTAGTTGAAGGCGTTGAAAAAGCTGTAAGGCGCCAGGTTCAAGCGGCCTTCGGCATCCTGTGAAGAAATCCAGCCGATGGGACGCGGGCCGACGATCGCGTTGAACGGATCGTGAGGCAGGCCGTGGCCGTTGGCGGGTTCGTAATAGTGGATGTCGTCGGGCATGGCCAGTCTTCCTGAAGGCTTGAATCGGAGGAGAGCCATAGTGCAAGGGTGCTTCGCTGTTTTCCAGTCACATGAAAACCCTGTGGGAGCGAGCTTGCTCCGGGCGGCGATCCGACGATTGCGGACTGACATTCACCATCAATGTTGACTGACCGATTGTAATCGCGAGCAGGCTCGCTCCCACAGGATCTATACCAGCCGGGGAAATTGCTCAGCCCCAGAAATGACTAAGCCCGGCCGAAGCCGGGCTGTGATGCCGCGTTTGTAGATCAGCTGACGGAAGCGCCCCCAGTGCGGTCGTAGCCATCTTCAGCGACGGTGGCGGAACCGGTACGGTCGTAGCCATCAGCCGCAACGGTAGCGGAGCCTGTACGGTCATAGCCGTCTGCTGCAACAGCGGAGCCAGTACGGTCGTAACCGTCGGCAGCGAAGGTGTTGGCGGCCAGTACGGACAGGGCGATAGCGAGGAACAGTTTGGTTTTCATCTTCATTTCTCCAGGTTCTTTGGCGTTTTGTCTCTTGGGCATGGGTTTCATGCTACGCCAATTAAACTGATTAAAAAGCGCAGAATAATGCTAAAAACAATCGATTAAGCAGATGTTAACGCTGTTGGGTTTTTTCGCTTTCAAGGTCTGAGTGAGCGCGTCACGGCTAATCGATTTGGCAGGTTCAGAATGGGGGAAGAGCATTAACTCGTGATTAATCCGTCTTCCAAGGGGATGAAGGATTTTTCATACAGGGCTCAAGGCAACAAAAAAGGGGCAGATCCCGACGATCTGCCCCTTTTGCTTGTAACGCGTCTGGACTTAGTCCGTGAGGATCCGCGAATGCTTGCGGGTGTCTTTCATGGTGATGTACACCAGCAACGACACGGCGATGCACGCGGTTACATACCAGTAGTAACCGGTTTCCATGCCAATGCTCTTGAACCACAGCGCGATGTATTCAGCGGTGCCGCCGAAGATCGACACGGTCAGGGCATACGGCAGACCCACGCCCAGGGCGCGGATTTCGGTCGGGAACAGTTCGGCTTTCACCACCGCGTTGATCGAGGTGTAGCCGCTGACGATGATCAGCGCCGCCATGATCAGGAAGAACGCGCCCCACCAGGTCTGGATGGTGTGCAGGGTCATCAGGATCGGCACGGTGAAAATCGTGCCCAGTACGCCAAAGGCGATCAGGATCGGACGGCGGCCGATCTTGTCTGACAGGCCACCGATGATCGGTTGCAGGCACATGAACAGGAACAGCGTGGCGGCAGAGATGGTGGTGGAGTCGGAGATGCTCATGCCGACGGTGTTCACCAGGTATTTCTGCATGTAGGTGGTGTAGGTGTAGAACGCCAGGGTGCCGCCCATGGTCAGGCCGACCACGGTCATCAGTTCCTTCGGATGGCGCATCAAGGTGCGCATCGCGCTTTCCTTGGCCTTTTCTTTCTTGGTGAACGACTCGGTTTCTTCCATGCCCCGACGCAGGTACAGCGCGACCACGGCACACAGCGCGCCGATGGCGAACGGGATGCGCCAGCCCCAGGCGTACAGCTCTTCGGTGGTCAGTACGTTTTGCAGGACGATCAATACGCCCAGCGCTATGAGCTGACCGGAGATCAGGGTCACGTACTGGAAGCTGGAGTAGAAACCGCGACGTTCCTTGGTCGCCATCTCGCTGAGGTAAGTGGCGGAGGTACCGTATTCGCCCCCGACCGACAGGCCCTGCAGCAAACGGGCAAACACCAGCAGGATCGGCGCACCGATACCGATGGTTTCATAGCCCGGGCTCAGGGCAATCAGCAGCGAGCCGAAGCACATCAGGTACACCGAGGCCATCAGGGCCTTTTTTCGCCCGACTTTGTCGGCGTACAGGCCCATCAGCCAACCCCCGATCGGGCGCATCAGGAAGCCCACGGCGAAAATCGCAGCGGTGTTCAGCAGTTGTGCAGTGGTGTCGCCTTTGGGGAAAAAGGCCTTGGCGAAATAGAGAGAGAAAGCGGCGTAGACATACCAGTCATACCACTCGACCATGTTGCCTACAGAGCCGCTGAAGATCGATTTGATACGGCTGGAGGTGGTGCGTTCTTTTGTCGGCGCGGCAGCCGACCCACGGGGCAGGGTATTGGAGTTATCCATTGAAGGATCCTTCGTTTAATTATTTTTTATGGAGCGCGCATAAACGCAGCCTGCGGGGGCTATAGCAGGAGCTGTGCCAAGAGGGAGAGGGCCGGTTTAGAGGGGGTTAGAGCCTTGAGTGAGCGGGAATCCGCTTATTGAAAATTGGCCGCGAGCGGAAAATTGCTCATTCGACTCGGGAGATTCGTTGTATTTGCCGGCCCCTTCGCGAGCAGGCTCGCTCCCACAGTGGATCGGTGCACATCGCACATTGTGGGAGCGAGCCTGCTCGCGAAGGGGCCAGTTCGGGCGCTACAGGAACATCTCACGGTTGAGCCCATGCCGCTGCATCTTTTCATTGAAGGTACGACGCGGCAGTTGCAGTTCTTCGAGCACCGCTTTCACATCACCTTTGTGCCGGGTCAACGCTGCCCGCAGGCACTGCGCTTCAAAGGCTTCCTGCTGCGCCGCCAATGACTGCCCCGGCTCGATGCCCGCCGGTACAGGCTCGCCCAGTCCCAACACCTGGCGCTCGGCCACGTTTGCCAGCTCGCGCACATTGCCTGGCCAGTCGTGGCTCAACAGATGGCTCAACTGCGGCCCGCTCAACGGCGCAAAGGTGCGGCCCAAACGCTCGGCGGCACTCTGGGCAAAGGTCTCGTACAACAAGGGAATGTCTTCGCGACGGTCGCGCAACGGTGGCAGACGCAATTCGGCGACGTTCAAACGGTAAGCCAGGTCCTCGCGAAAACGTCCGGCCCGAGCTTCGTCGAGCAGGTCCGGCTTGGTCGCGGCGATGATGCGCAAATCCACACGAATACTCTGGTTCGAGCCCAGGCGCTCAAGCTTCTGCTCCTGCAACACCCGCAGCAATTTCACTTGCTGCGCCAGGGGCATGCTTTCGATTTCATCGAGAAACAGCGTACCGCCATCGGCGTATTCGAGTTTGCCGATACGCTTGCCCTGGGCGCCGGTGAACGCACCGCTTTCGTGGCCGAACAGCTCGGCCTCGAACAGTTGTTCGGGGATGGCCGCGCAGTTCAAGGCGACGAAAGGTTTATCCGCGCGTGGGCCGAAGTCGTGCAGGCAGCGGGCAACCAGCTCCTTGCCGCTGCCAGTTTCGCCGCGGATCAACACGTTGACCGGCAACGCCGCCAAGTCCAGAACCTGCCGACGCAGCGTTTGCAAGCCACGGGACACACCCAGCAGCGTCGCGTCGAGTTTGGCGCGGTTGTCGGCCTGCTCGTGCAAGGCGCGGTTTTCCAGCACCAGCCGGCGCTTGTCCAGCGCGCGGCGCAGGCTGCCAAGCAGGGTTTGCGGGCTGAAGGGTTTTTCGAGGAAGTCGTAAGCGCCATCGCGCATCGCATCGACGGCCATCGGCACGTCGCCATGGCCGGTCAGCAGAATCACCGGCAAGTCGGCATCGCGGCGCTGAACTTCGGCCAGCAGTTCCAGCCCGGTCATGCCCGGCATGCGCACGTCGCTGAGGATCACGCCAGGGTAATGCGCGGGCAGTTGCGCCAGGCATTCATCGGCGCGGCTGAACAGTTGCACCTCGAAACCCGACAGGCTCAACCACTGTTCGACGGCGCTGCGAATGCTGCTTTCGTCGTCGACCACCATCACTGAATTGAGCATGTGCCAGGAGCCTCCGGATCGATAGGCAAGGTGAGTGTGAACACCGCGCCGTTGTCGTGATTATCGGCGCTCAGGCGTCCGCCCGATTCGTGAACGATGGCAAAGGATACGGCCAGGCCGATGCCCAGGCCATCGCCCACCGGTTTGGTGGTGAAAAAGGGATCGAAGACCTTCGACAGGTTTTCTTCGGCGATGCCGCTGCCATTGTCGATGACGCTCAGGCACCACAGTTGTTCGTCGGCTTCGAGGCGAATTTCCAGACGCTTGCAGGGTTTGTCCTGCATCGCATCCAGGGCGTTGCGCAGCAGGTTGATCAGCACCTGCTCCAGGCGAATCGCGTCACCACGGACCCAGGCCGGTCGCGTCAAGTGCAGCACGGTGCTGACCTGTTCGTCGCGCAATCGTGTGTCGAGCAGTTGCAGCGATTGGTCCACCACCGACGCCAGATCCAGGCGTTCGCGCAAGCCACTGGGGCTTTTGCGGGCAAAGGTCTTCAGGTGACCGGTGAGAGCAGCCATGCGAGTGAGCATCTCGTCCAGCGGCTTGAGCGCCTTGTAGGCTTCGTCGACCCGGCCGTGATCAAGCAGCAGCCTAAGGGTCGCCAGCTGCATACGCTGGGCGGTCAACGGCTGGTTGATCTCATGGGCGAGGGCGGCGGACATCTGACCGAGGGCGGCCAGTTTGGCCGATTGCACCAGGCCTTCCTGAGCGGTGCGCAGGTCGCGGGTACGCTCTTGTACAAGCTGTTCGAGCTCTTCGCGACTGCGCTGGCGTATTTTCGCCAGGCGCCAGCGCTGGTTGAGGAACAGCAGCAGAAACACCAGCGTCAGCCACAGGCCGGCCGCGGCGATTGCGGCGTTGCGACTGTCTTCGAACGCCACTTGCGGACGACGCAGCAGATGCAGCGTCCAGCCCTCAGCGGTCAGCGGCAGGGATTCCCACAGGTAATCCGTTTTGCCGTCCGGACCATCGACCCGCGCCAGTTCACTGTTGTCGTCGAAGCGGCGCAGCGATTGATAGCCGAGCAGCGTCAGCGGCTGCTTGTCGTATTGGCGGGTGGCCTTGAGTTCGGCGTGATCGCTGTCGCTCAGCGGTTTCAGGTGCCGATAGCGCCAGCCCGGCTGGTTGGCGATGAAGATGATCCCGCGGGCGTCACTGACCAGCAGGGTGTCGCTGCCCTGGCGCCATTCGCGTTCCAGCTCGGGAAACTCCAGCTTCACCACCATGGCACCGAGAAACTGCCCGTCGTCGTTGGTCACGGCGCTGGACAGGAAGTACCCCGGTATCCCGCTGGTCACCCCAACGGCATAAAAGCGCCCCGTGCCCTGGGTGCGGGTCTGGTTGAAGTAGGGACGAAATCCGTAATTGTGGCCGACATAGCTGCTGGGCAAACGCCAGTTGCTCGCTGCCACCGCCAGGCCGGTGCGATCGAGCAGTTCCAGGGTCGAGGACTCGGCGGCGCCGTTGATCTTTTCCAGTTTACGGTTCAGCACGTCCTGCTGCTCTGGGCTCACCGGGCCTTTGAGTGAGTCACGCAGCTGCGGATCCAGCGCCAGTACCGAGGGCAGGGCGCGATAGCGTTCGATCAGGGTATGCAGGGACGTGGCGTACAGCGCCAGTTGCTGGTTGGCACGGGCCGCGTCATCGACCAGTGACTGGCGCACGGTTTGACGAACGGCCAGGGTCGCTGCGAGGGCGGCTCCCGCGATAATCAACAAGGTATACAGCGCCAGGCGCAAAGGGCGAGAGGATTCAAACATGCTGGGCATTACACCGTGTACGGGGGGCGCACCATAACATGGGCCTTCGCGGTCATCCCACAAAAGCGGCTCCTGCAAAAGGCGGCAATAAAAAAGGCGTCAGGAGAATCCCCTGACGCCTTTTTCGTGCCAGTCGAAGCGCTTACTGCACTTCCACCGCCAGGCTTTCACTGATCTTTTGCTGCCAGATGGCAGGACCGGTGATGTGTACGGACTCGCCCTTGCTGTCGACCGCAACGGTCACAGGCATGTCTTTCACGTCGAACTCGTAGATCGCTTCCATACCCAGTTCGGCGAACGCCACCACGCGGGACTTCTTGATGGCTTGCGCCACCAGGTAAGCCGCGCCGCCCACTGCCATCAGGTAAACGGCCTTGTGGTCCTTGATCGCATCGATGGCGGTCGGGCCGCGCTCGGATTTGCCGATCATGCCCAGCAGGCCGGTTTGTTCGAGGATCTGACGGGTGAACTTGTCCATCCGCGTCGCGGTGGTCGGGCCCGCCGGGCCAACCACTTCTTCGCGCACCGGATCGACCGGGCCGACGTAATAGATGAAGCGACCCTTGAGGTCCACCGGCAGGGTTTCACCCTTGTTAAGCATCTCGACCATGCGCTTGTGCGCGGCATCGCGACCGGTGAGCATCTTGCCGTTGAGCAGGACGGTTTCGCCCGGCTTCCAGCTCTGCACTTCTTCCGGGGTCAGGGTGTCGAGGTTGACGCGACGGGCCGATGGACCGGCTTCCCAGACGATTTCCGGGTAGGCATCCAGCGGTGGCGCTTCCAGCGAGGCAGGGCCGGAACCGTCGAGCACGAAGTGCGCGTGACGGGTGGCGGCGCAGTTCGGGATCATGCACACCGGCAGGGACGCGGCGTGGGTCGGGTAATCCATGATCTTCACGTCCAGCACGGTGGTCAGGCCACCGAGGCCCTGGGCACCGATGCCAAGCTGGTTGACCTTCTCGAACAGCTCCAGGCGCATTTCTTCGATGCGGTTCTGCGGGCCGCGGGCCTTCAGCTCGTGAATGTCGATGGACTCCATCAACACTTCCTTGGCCATTACCGCGGCTTTCTCGGCAGTGCCGCCGATGCCGATACCGAGCATGCCCGGTGGGCACCAGCCGGCGCCCATGGTCGGAACGGTCTTCAGAACCCAGTCGACGATCGAGTCGGATGGATTGAGCATGGCCATTTTCGACTTGTTCTCGGAACCGCCGCCCTTGGCCGCCACGTCCACTTCCACGGTGTTACCCGGAACGATGGAGTAGTGGATAACGGCCGGGGTGTTGTCCTTGGTGTTCTTGCGAGCGCCCGCCGGGTCGGCGAGGATCGAGGCACGCAGGACGTTTTCCGGCAGGTTGTAGGCCCGGCGCACGCCTTCGTTGATCATGTCGTCCAGGCCCATGGTGGCGCCATCCCAACGTACGTCCATGCCCACGCGCACGAATACGGTCACGATGCCGGTGTCCTGGCAGATCGGGCGGTGGCCGGTGGCGCACATGCGCGAGTTGATCAGGATCTGTGCGATCGAGTCACGGGCCGCTGGCGATTCTTCGCGCAGGTAGGCTTCATGCATCGCCTGGATGAAATCCACGGGGTGGTAGTAGGAAATGAACTGCAGGGCGTCGGCAACGCTCTGAATCAGGTCGTCTTGCTTGATCACGGTCATGAGTCGCGCTCCTCTAAAAGACGGGAACATTCAATAAGGTGCTTGCAGCTTGGGTGCATCGGTCGGTTGCAAGCACCTTTCAAGGCACGCCGGGCATGCTGGCGCGACGCTAAAAAGGCGCGGCAGTATACCGCGCATCAATGGCGGGTACACGTGCCGGCGGTCAAACCTTGGTCTCATTGTCGTACCCGATCCCCGTAGGAGCTGCCGCAGGCTGCGATCTTTTGATCTTGATCTTTAAAATCAAATCAAAAGATCGCAGCCTGCGGCAGCTCCTACAGTGGAATCGGGTCAGCCCGAAAATTGAATGGTCATTTATCGGCCGCGCCACTAAAGTGGCCATCGGTCTGTAGAGTAGGACGCTCTGTCAGTCTCCTTTCATAGGGTGAGTCAACGATTGACCCATAACGCCATCCAGCGCCTGTTGTTCAAACGGTTTGCCCTCGGGGCCGGCACTTATGCCCTGGCTTTGCTGCTGCTGTGGCTGACGTTTTTTACCGGCCATTTCGATGAACCGCTGGCCAATGTTGCCGTCGGCAGCGCACTCGTGGTCATCAGCCAGGCGGCGTTGTTCGTGGTGTTTTACAGCGGCTGCAACCTGCGTTTTTCCGACCCCAGCCTGACCGAGGCGCAGGTGCTGCTGGGGCTGGGCTGGCAAACCTGGCTGATTGCCAATCTGGATGAGGCTCGCGGCGCGTTTCTGGTGTTCTACGTGCTGATTCTGTTGTTCGGGCTGTTTCATCTGTCGCGCCGTGCGTTTGCGCGATGCGCGTTGCTGGTGTTCTTCAGTTTCAGCGCGATCACGCTGTGGGAGGGTTATCACTTTCAGCTGGCCGACCCGGCGCTGGCCGTGTTGCAGGTGTGCATACTGTTTATTGTTCTGGTCTGGCTGGAACTCTACGCCCGATACGTCCAGGCCTCCCGCCAACGCATGCGTCAGCGCCGCTTCGCCTTGCAGGCGCACCAGGACACGTTGCGCGGGATGATGCGCCAGCTCGAGGACCTGGTGGCCACCGACGAGTTGACCGGATTGTTCAATCGCCGACATTTCCTGCGCCTGGCTTCGCGCGAACTCAAAGCCATGGACCCCTGCGTCGTGCATGGCCTGGCGCTAATCGACCTCGATCACTTCAAGCGCATCAACGACCTTCACGGCCATGCGGCTGGCGATCAGGTGTTGCAAGCTTTTGCCGGCGTGGCCTCGGCCTGCCTGCGCGACGGTGATGTCCTGGCACGCTACGGCGGAGAAGAGTTCGTGGTGTTGCTGCCTGATTGCGATGCCGGGCGATTGACTGCTTGTTGCGAGCGGCTGCGTATCGCCTTCATCGATGTCGAGCTGATTGGCTTGAAGGTCGGCAGTCTCAGCCTCTCCGCCGGCATGACCCTGCTGGAACTGGGCGATGATCTTGACGAGGCCTTGCAGCGGGCTGACCAGGCGCTTTATCGCGCCAAGCGTGACGGCCGCAACCGGTGCGCGGCGGCATGGGAAAACGTCGATGCCTGAGTTGCGCGTCGGCGACCGCCAATGGTCGGTGGCGGCTGGCAGTAATCTGCTTGATGCCCTGAACCAGAACGGCGTATCGGTACCTTATAGCTGCCGTGCCGGCAGTTGCCATGCGTGCCTGGTGCAATGTGTGCAAGGGCTGCCGAGCGACAGCCGCCCCGATGCCTTGAGCGCGGAGCAGCGCCAGCAAGGCTGGCGCCTGGCTTGCCAGTGTCAGGTAGTCGTGGACTTGCAGGTGCACACTTTCGACCCGCTGGAGGATGGTCGGCCGGCCGAGGTCGCTGCCATCGATTGGCTGAGCGCCAGCGTGTTGCGCTTGCGCCTGACGCCACAGCGGCCGTTGCGCTACAGCGCCGGCCAGCATCTGGTGCTATGGGCGGGCAATGTGGCACGGCCGTATTCCCTCGCCAGCCTGCCGGAAGAGGACCGCTTTCTCGAGTTTCACCTTGATTGCCGCCAGTCGGGGGCGTTCAGCGACGCAGCCCGCCAATTCAGGATTGGTGATTCGATCCGCCTCGGCGAGTTGCGCGGCGGGGCGTTGCACTACGACCCGGACTGGCACGACCGACCGCTGTGGCTGATGGCCGCCGGCACCGGCCTGGGGCCGTTGTTTGGCGTGTTGCGCGAAGCGTTGCGTCAGGATCATCGGGGTGCTATTCGCGTCATTCACCTGGCCCATGACGCCAATGAGCATTATCTGGCCAAACCCCTGCAAGCCATGGCGGCCAGCCGCTCGAACCTCAGCGTCGAGCTCTGGACCCCGGCCGGGTTGCCTGCGGCTTTGGCACAACTGCGGCTTGTCTCTCGGCAAACCCTGGCCTTGGTCTGCGGGGCTCCCGACAGCGTCGACACCTTTGCCCGGCGCCTGTACCTGGCGGGACTGCCGCGCAATCAACTGCTGGCCGATGTGTTCTTGCCCCGCGGGTGAACACTGACTTTTCAGATGCGAGCCCCATCATCAGCGATGCCATCCAGCCCGAGTACAAATAAAAAGCCCCGCCATTTACATGGCAGGGCTTTGTTGTATTTATCGTTTGCCAGTTGAAAAATTCAACCGTGATAACGAGTGAGTGCAGAGGCACCAGCTTTTTGCCCGGCAGTAACGATGTTTTCGTCTTGATGGGCCACGCTATTGGTGAAATTGAGAACGCCGACAATTGCGGTATCGGTTAAGCCGTCGTTACCGAAATTGCTGTCCATATGGCCCAGTGTCGTTGCTCGACCCACCAGCCCTAGTTTGCGCGAAGCATGCTCTCCTGCCACGATGATTGCCTGGTTTGAGTCCAATGTGGCGCTGTTAAACTGATAACTCTGGAACTGACGCTCAATGATGAGAGCCTTGCCGTCATTGAAGCTACTGTCTTTTTTACCATCCGGTAGCGTTCTTGCTACATAACCCTTTACAGACGAGCCCACTGCAAACGAGCCGACTGCAACAGGTTTGTTATCCGGTTGAAGCAGTAACGCACTGAGTCTTAGCGGCACGCCAGGCGCCTCGAGCAAGACAAAACCCTCACTTCCGAATTCAGTGTGGACTTCCCCGGTTTCCGTGAACTCCGCCATGAAACCGTTATTGCCGGTAATGCCTGCAATCAGAATGTTGCCGTTTTCGCGTGCCACTAATCCGACGGATGAGGTATTTTGCAGTTCGTACTGAAAGTAGGAATAACCCTTTTGATTGAAACGTAGGTCGAGCTGTCCAGCAGATGTGAGTTGAAACAGTAGGCCATGGTTGATGTAAGGTCGCAGGCTCCCGCTGTTAAAGCAAATAAGGATCCTGTCGTCGCTGGACGGGATGACAGAGACGCTTCCGCTGGCTTCAGTTTGCGCAGTGGTGGTAGATGCCTGCTGCATCACGGGCGCCGGCTCCTTGAAAATAAAAATACCGTTGCTGCCAAACGTGGGGTCAATGGACCCACTGATGTTGAAGCGCGCGACTGCCGGGTAGTTCTGGGTTGGACCCTCGGTAATGTATCCCGTAACGAGCAGCTTATCGCCCCCGAGTTCAGTAATGCCGGTTGGAATCGATCGGGTCGGGCTGCTTGCGAAACCCCAGTGCAAGTAGCCGGCATTAGCAAATGAAGTGTCGAGCAGCCCGTTTTTTTCAAGTCGGAACAGTTTGAATTCAACACCGTCTCTCAGTACACCAACAATTTTCCCCTGATGGCTGCCTGGTGTTTTCAGGACGACGATAGCCATCACATTTTCGCCTGCGAGGATACTTGTACCGTTCACACCAAAAGTTTGATCGAGGTCACCGGCATTAAATTTTTGGGGAGTCGACTGGTTCAACATTTTGAATCTCCAATTGTGGCCTTAGCGGCCGAAGTGGCACGCTGATGAGAGACATTCAATCGAAGTTTAAAAGCGCTGAATACTGTCATATTTGACAGTAATTCCTGAATTATTCAGAATAAAAAAGCCCCGGAGCTGTCCGCTGCGGGGCTTTTTCAACAGGCGATCATTCAGACCATCGGATCACCAACGTGCAGGATCTTCATGCCGTTGGTGCCACCGGTGGTGTGGTAGCTGTCGCCCTTGGTCAGGATGACCCAGTCGCCTTTCTCTACGACGCCGCGCTTGACCAGCTCGTCGATCGCCTTCTGGCTGACTTCGTTCGGCGCCAGCGAAGCCGGATCGAACGGAATGGTGTACACGCCACGGAACAGCGCCGCGCGTGCCTGGGCTTCGCGGTGTGGGGTGAAGGCATAGATCGGCACCGAGGAACGGATGCGCGACATGATCAGTGGGGTGTAGCCGCTTTCGGTCAGGGCGATGATCGCTTTTACGCCTGGGAAGTGGTTGGCGGTGTACATGGTCGCCAGCGCAATGCTTTCGTCACAGCGCTGGAACTCTTTGCCGATGCGGTGGCTGGAGGTCTTGCTGGTCGGGTGCTTTTCAGCGCCGACGCAAATGCGCGCCATCGCCTGCACGGCTTCCAACGGGTACAGGCCGGCAGCACTTTCGGCCGAGAGCATCACGGCGTCGGTGTAGTCGAGCACGGCGTTGGCCACGTCGGACACTTCGGCGCGGGTCGGCATCGGGTTCTGGATCATCGACTCCATCATCTGGGTCGCCACGATCACGGCCTTGTTGTGGCGGCGTGCGTGCAGAATGATTTTTTTCTGGATGCCCACCAGCTCGGCGTCGCCGATTTCCACGCCGAGATCACCACGCGCCACCATGACGGCGTCGGAGGCATTGATCAGTGCGTCGAGTGTGTCGTCATCGGCCACAGCTTCGGCGCGTTCAATCTTCGCCACCAGCCAGGCAGTACCGCCGGCTTCGTCGCGCAGTTGACGGGCGTATTCCATGTCGGCGGCGTCACGCGGGAAGGACACTGCCAGGTAGTCGACCTGCATTTCTGCGGCGAGCTTGATGTCAGCCTTGTCTTTCTCGGTCAGGGCTGGAGCGGTCAGGCCACCGCCGCGACGGTTGATGCCTTTATGGTCGGACAGCGGACCACCGATGATCACGGTGCAGTTCAGTTCGGTAGCGGTGGCGGTATCGACGCGCATCACCACGCGGCCGTCGTCGAGCAGCAGCTCGTCGCCTACACCGCAGTCCTTGACCAGGTCCGGGTAGTCGATACCGACCACTTGCTGGTTGCCTTCGGTCAGGGGATGGCTGGTGGAGAAGGTGAATTGATCACCGATCTTCAGCTCGATCTTCTTGTTGGCGAATTTGGCGATACGGATTTTCGGGCCTTGCAGGTCACCCAGCAGGGCGACGAAGCGGCCGTGCTTGGCCGCCAGGTCACGCACCAGCTTAGCGCGAGCCTTGTGCTCGTCGGGGGTGCCGTGGGAGAAGTTCAGGCGGGCGACGTCCAGGCCAGCCAGGATCAGCTGTTCGAGAACTTCCGGCGAGTTACTGGCCGGGCCAAGGGTGGCGACGATTTTGGTACGACGGACGGACATGCAAAGACTCCTGAGTTCAAGCGCTGAGTGAGGCTACTATGCTCTTGGGGTGTAGTCATTGTTCATGTGCACTACTTATTCGTTTGTTTATTGACCCGATTACTTTTGGTTACCGGAAGCCTGAAGATTTTGAGCCACGGGTCGATACAGAGCTCAAGTCAGGAGAACTCCCATGCGATTCGTGCTCATAGCCGTCCTTGCCCTCAGTGTTGTGGGCTGCACCCGTTGGTCGATGAACCACCATTTGAACCTCGCCTACAGCGCCTATGACCGTGGCAATTGCGAGCAAGTGACGCTCGAGCTGTCCAAAGTTGAACGCGCCAGCCGTGCGCGGCCTTATGTATGGCCGGAAGTGTCGATGCTGCGCGGTTTGTGCCTGGAACGGCAGAAACTGTTTGTCGATGCGGCGCAAACCTACCAGTTCATCATCGCGTCGTACCCGCAAAGCGAATACGCCTACCGCGCCCAGGCACGCTTGGAAACCTTGCAAGCGCTGGGTCACTACCCGCTGCGCAGCGCGGCGGTGGTGCGTCCGACCCGCTTCTGATTACGTTTCTCATTCAATGGCTGGCTCACCGGCGACGGTGAGCTATAGTCGAATAAAGCGGTTTAGAGCCTTGCCTCCAGACCGACGTAACACCTGTGATCGGCAGGAGTAAGCGGCAGCGGTTCATGGACTGTCGCACCAGGATCGGGGAGAGCGCGCCCATGCCTGACTCAACAGCAGGTCGGCCCGTTCCGAAGCATTAGTGCGGCCCTGCTTAAGGGCCTGGCATAGCGAATTCAGCATGTTCACTGACCGCCGGATCGAGCGGCATCAACTGCCGTATTTTCTGAAAGTGTTCAACAGCATTACCGATAAACCGATTGGCTATCTCGGCAATGTTTCCGAAGACGGGCTGATGCTCATCAGTCAGCTGCCGATGATGATCGGCGCGGATTTCGATTTGCGCCTGAAAATCCCCGCGAGCGGCGGGTGTATGCAGGTCATCGATCTGCGGGCGTGTTGCTTGTGGTGCCATGAAGACGCAACACCCCACCATTATGACGCCGGGTTTAGCCTGCAACGGGCACCACCGGAGTATGGGCAACTGGTGGAGGCATTGAAGCAGTACTTCAGTTTTCAGCCGTTACCGGCGTCTGCCTGAGATGAGGTTATAAAGTTGGCGGGGAAGAGGCTCATCGCTGGGAAACCTGCGGCGCTTGAGCGTGATAACCGTTGGTCTGGACTGTCAATTGTGACAGCTGTAATTGGTTTTTTATCGCTCTAGATTGTGCTTGCCACCCTTCTGGCCAAGTAACTTTCGGAGCTTAAGAACATGACAGATAAAAAAGATGACTCAGCCAAAACCGAAGAACCGCTTACCATTCGTCCCTGGATCACTCCAGGTCCTGGACAGACTATTTCTCGCGGTCCAAATGTGAATTTAATGGTTGATTCGGGAGGGTGGGAATCTATAGTGATGGAATTCTACGACAAGGACACTAATCAGTATCTCCGCAAGGGCGTGAAAATGGAGGGGAACCCGTTTAGGTTTACCACGGATTTTCAAATGCCAGTTGGCAACAACGCTATCAATTATCGGTTCATCTCCAAGAACGAAACGTCTGTGTTGTATTCCAGCGGATGGTTTAATGTGCAATAGCCGTTTTTTTTTGTAGTTGGATGCTTTCAGTCAAGGTAGCATTTGAGCTGTAGAGCTCTTAAAGGGGCGTTATCTCCTTCGGAGCTCTACAGCTGTTATTTTGATCATTTCACGGTTTCACCACTCAGTTGCCCGCGATTGAGTATCTTTTTCATCCCCCATTGACTCAAATTATGATCGTCGCTAGACGTTCTACCCGTTTGGCATTTTGAGAGAAATTTTATTCGTAGTATGTGACAAAAGCTAAAAGACTCCTGCCCTCTTCCATTCCAGGTAGCGCGTCACCAGCGCGGCGCCCAGTTCACGAGTGCTTGCATCAAGTACCGGCACGCGATGGGCATTCAGTCGTTCATGAAGTTCGGACCGAGTATTCAAGAAGTCCACCGTTGCGCAATATATCAGCGCTTCGGACAAGGTTTGCACGGTTGTCTGACGCAGGTTGTCGAGTACGTCTTCGCGCAGGCTCGCGACCAGCACCCGATGCTGCTTGCTCAGGCGTTTGACAGCCGTGAGCAGTTCCTCATCGTCTTCGTCCCGCAAGCTGGTCATTAACACTACTAGCGAGCGGCGTTTTTGTCGGGCTAGCAGATGAGTTGCAGCGGCTTGATAATCGGCACTGCGTTGGGTGCTGTTCAGGTCGTAGACCGTGTTGAGCACCACGTTCAGCTGGCCAGCACCTTTCACCGGGGCGAGGTAGCGCGGGTGATCGCTGGCAAAGGTGCTGAGGCCGACCGCATCCCCCTGGCGCAGCGCGACGTAGCTCAGCAACAGGCAGGCGTTGAGCGCGTGATCGAAATGCGTCAGTTCACCGTCCTGGCTGCGCATGCGTCTCCCGCAATCGAGCATGAAGATGATCTGTTGGTCACGCTCGTCCTGGTACTCCCGGGCAATCGGTGTGCGTTGGCGGGCGGTGGCTTTCCAGTCGATCTGGCGCAGGCTGTCGCCTTCGCGAAATTCCCGTAGCTGATGAAACTCCAGGCCAAGGCCGCGTCGTTGGCGCTGGCGCACGCCGAGTTGGCTGAGCCAGTTGTCCACCGCCAGTAGTTGGCCGCCGTAGAGTCGGGCGAAGTCGGGGTAGACGCGGGTGTGGTCGATCACGCTCAACAGGCGTTTGCCGTGCCATAGACCCAATGGGCTGGGCAGGCTGATTTCGCAGGTATCGAAGCTGAAGTGGCCGCGTTTGAGCGGGCGCAGGCGATACTCGACGTCGCTGTGCTGGCCTGGTTGAAGTTCGACCGACAGGGGCAGGTTCTCGAAGCTCAGGCCGTCGGGTACGTGGTCGTAGATCTGGATGTGCAGTGATAGGGGAAAGTCGTGCTCGACTTCCAGTCGCACTGCACTCCAGCGGCCGAGGGCCAGGCTGCCGGGCATTTGTCGCTGCACTCGGGGGGAGGGCAGGCGTTTGAGACGAACAGCATCGAGTATCGCCAGTGCCAGTAGTGCCAGCAGCAATCCCCAGTTGATCGAGAACAGGCTCGATGGCAACGCCATGTCCAGCGCCCGCAAGGTGCCCAGCACGATGCCGATGGCTAGCAGGATCGCGAGCCAGATCAGCAGCAGGCGCGAGGGTTTCAAAGCCGTGGCGCCGGCACTTGGTCGAGCAGTTGCCGCAGGACCTGATCGACGTCTAGCCCTTCGATATCCAGCTCCGGCGCGATGCGCACGCGATGGCGCAACACGGCCAGGGCGCAGCCTTTTATGTCATCGGGTATCACAAACTCGCCGCCGCGCAACAAGGCCCGTGCCCTTGCGCAGCGCACCAGCGCTATGGACGCCCGAGGCCCGGCGCCGAGGGTGAGGCCGGGCCAGCTGCGGGTGCTGCGGGCCAGGCGTACGGCGTAGTCGAGGACTTGATCGTCCAACGGCAAATCACTGGCGATGCGCTGCAAGGCCAGCACCTCCTTGGCTTGCAGCACGGTGCGCAGCGGTTGCACATCGAGCATGTCGGCCCGGGTCGAGCGGCTGACCTGGCGCACCATGTTCAATTCCTGCTCGGCGTCGGGGTAGTCCATGCGCACCTTGAGCATGAAACGATCAAGTTCGGCTTCCGGCAGCGGGTAAGTGCCTTCCTGTTCGATGGGGTTTTGCGTGGCGAGCACCATGAACGGCTGCGCGATCGGCAGGGCGCGGCCTTCGAGGGTGACTTGCCGTTCCTGCATGGCTTCGAGCAGCGCGGCCTGGGTTTTTGCCGGGGCACGGTTGATCTCGTCGGCGAGCAACAGGTTGGTGAACAACGGTCCCTTGCGCAGCTTGAATTGCTCGGTCTGCAAGTCGTACACCGCATGCCCGGTGACATCGCTGGGCATCAGGTCAGGGGTGAACTGGATACGCGCGAATTCGCCGCCGAAGCAGCGTGCCAGCGCCCTTACCAGCAACGTCTTGCCCAGGCCCGGCACGCCTTCGAGCAATACGTGACCGCCGGCAAGCAGGGCTGTGAGAACGTCGTCGATGACCGTGTTCTGTCCGATCACGGCTTTTTGCAATTCATTGCGCACCGCCTGGGCCAGCTGGCAGGCGCGATGGCGTTGCTGGCTGGCGTGGTTGATCGCATCGGGCTCGATCGGTTGACTCATATCGCATTCCTCAAAGTTTGCAGACGGGCGACCTGGCGGCTGAATTCAGTGCTGGAAAGCCGCTGCTTCGCCCTCGGGCCCATGGCTTGGCTGATCGCGTCCGTGGGCTGGCCGCTCAGGCGGGCGAGCACCCGCCATTGTTCGGCGACATCGAGTTGTTCATAGCCAGGATGACGGTGTCTCACTCGGCGCAGTATGTCTTGCTGCAAGGCCTGCAGAAGACTGTCCTGGCCATTGTGCCGCAACATGAAATCGGCACTGGCGCGCAGGTGTTCCTGCAGCTGGCGACGGGCTTTGGCCTGCGGTTCCAGCAGTGGGCCGTGGCGCACACCGAAGTGCCAGCAGACCAGTCCGATCAGGGCGACCAAGGCGACCAGCGCCTGTGGGAAATGGCGCAGCAGCAGTGTCAGCAGGCTGTCGTGCTCGGTGTTGAACAAAAGGGTCACACCGGTATCGACGGTCAGGTACCAGAGCAGCCAGGCATTGTCGTATTGATCGATGGCCGGGGTTTTCCACAGGTCGGCGTCGGTCACCACAATGATCGAGCCGAGCCCGTGGTCCAGTTGCATCATATGGGTGGCCTTGGCACTGTTGGCCCAGGCCTGGGCGAGGTTTTTCGGGTCTTCGAGATGGAACGCGGTATCGAAGCCAGCGTAGGCCGGTGCGTCTTCATTTTCCAGATGGAGTTTGGTCAGTTGCGGGTAGGGGTCGCCCGGGGTATCGGGCGGCGGGTCCTTGAGGTCTTTGCTCAGCGATTGCTGCAGTTGCACCCGATCAAGCAACAGGTCATTGCTTTGCCCGGTTTTTTCATCCCACAGCGACTGTGCGACGAACAGCAGGCGCCCGCCGGCCCGGGTCCAGTTCAGCACTTGATCGATTTGCCTGGGCGTCATGTTGTAGCGGTCGCCGAGCAACAACAGACTGTGATGGGCTGGCGCAAGGCTTGGCAGGATGTCGAGGCTATTGGCATGGCTGACACTCAGGCCCTGCTTGCGCAGAAAAAGCTCGGCGGCCAGGTAGGGATTGGCCAGGGCTTCAGGCGCCGGGCCGTGGTCGATTTCGGCCGAGTAGGGCGTTGCCTTCAGGTACAGCCAAGTCATCAGCACGCCCAGCAGCACAGCGGTCACTGCGCTGACGATTGGCCAGGTGCGCCGGTTCAACGGGCGATTTCCGGGCCAAATACGCCACGCCAGGCGTCGCACAGTTCGCGCTGCACATGAGTGGGCGGCAGTCGGTGCCCGTAGGCCATGTTTTGCCAATGCGCGGTCAGGTCTTTGCTGAAGGCCAACAGGGCCGGTTGCTGCAGTTGCTCGATGCGCTCCAGTACCTGACCTTCGGTGTCGGCGGCTTTGAGTGGCATGTTGAAGTCGTGCAACAGGCGGCTGAGCAGGGCGCGATAGAGCAAGCCAAGCGCTGCACGCGGGTTGCTCTGCCAGAGACTTTCGGCACTGGCGGCGATGTCGGGGGGCAGGGTCTCGAGGCTGAGGTCCAAACCGAAGGCCTGCGGGGTAGGCGGCTGCCGGGCTTTTTTAGCGGGGCGCGGGCGACGGCTTACGAACGCCTGCAACCACTCACGGTAGTTCCAGATCAAGACGCCGATGGCGGTGATCACGGCTGTCCACAGCGTGACTTCGATCAACGTGGCCAATGCGCCGAAGTGCTGGTTGTCAAACAGCTGGAGCAGCGCCTGCAGCCATTGAGGTAGCTTGTCGTCATCCGCGCGTTCGTCGGCGGCCTGGTTCTCGCCGAATCGATAGCGGGTGACGGTTTCCCTGTTCTTGAACGGTGGCTGTTCGAGGAGGGTCTTGATGCTGTCCCGGGACGCCTGGCTGGTCAGTGGTTGCTCCAGCAAGCGCGGACTGTCGGGCGTCGCAGGGGGCGACCCGGCCGCCCAGACGGTGGGTGCGATCGGCAGCAACAAGGTCGCTGCCAGTAACAGGGCAAGGGTTGTGCCGCTCAAACGCTGGGACAGGCGGCGAAACACCAGCTCGATATCCCAGGCTTCGAGCGCGGTGCGCCGGTTCAGGTACAGGCTGAAGCCTGCGGCCACGTAGACCGGTTCCCAAACCACCAGCACCAGGACGTAGAAGCCGTTGGACAGGTGTTCCAGCCAGTGCCAATCCTGCGTCGCGGCGCTGATCAGCGACTGCCAGCTCCAGTCAAGTGCGACCTGTTGTGGCAACAGCAGATAAAACAGCACCATCAAACCGATCCATAACGCGCCTTCCAGATGCGCACCGATCACGGTCAGCCAGCGTGCCGCGCTGGCGTCACGCTGCAACAACACCTGCAATCGTTGTTGGCGCGCATCACCGCTCAGGCCTTCGAGCTGCAACACGGGCAGCACCAAGCTGCGACTCAGGCTCAGGCGTCGCCAGGTCAGGCTGGCCAACAGTTGCGGCTTGAGCAACCGTGGCCACTGGTAAAGCGCCTGCTTGAGGGTGGGCGTTTCTGCAAAAATGGCTTTGGAAAGGATGTACAACGGCAAGCGCTCGAAGGCCGGTTTCAGCCACCAGAAGATGAACACGGCCAGGGTCGGCGAATCCCACAGCAACCAGGTGAGCAACGCGAAAACCGGCAAAGTGACAATCGCCCAACTGCTCATCAGCAGGCGCCGGTGGCGCTGGCTCAACAGCACGCCGAGGTCCATAGCTTCCCAGGTCGGTCTTGGGCGGATGACCACTGTGGTATCACTCAGGCGCATGGTGGGTCCGTCCGGCGAATAGCAGGTAAACCGCCACCAGCACCCAGAGGGCCGCACCGACCAGGTATTTGGTCAGGGGCGCCGGGGTCGCCATCGACGACCAGTAGGCTTCGATAAATGCCGCGATCAGCAGAAACAACATGACGCCGCAAATCAGCAGCACGCTCTTGCGGGCCGCCAGGCGCAAGGCTTCGGCACGGGACAGACGTCCCGGTGCAATCAACGCCCAACCCAGTTGCAGGCCTGCGGCACCCGCCAGGGCAATGGCTGTCAACTCAAAGGCACCGTGGCCGACCACGAATGACCAGAAGCTTTGCCCGTATCCAATATGCGTCAGGTGCCCGGCCACCGCGCCGATCATCAAACCGTTGAAGACCAGGAAAAACGCGCTGCCCAGGCCAAACAGCAAACCGCTGGCGTAGGTCTGAAAGGCGATCCCGATGTTGTGCATGATGTAGTAGCCGAACATTGCCCAGTCTTCACTGGCTGCCCGCTCCATCGAGCGCCCCAGGTGACCGGCATCGGGGTCGTACATGCTTTGCATGTCGCTGACCTGATCGGCCGGAATCAGGTTATAGACCAAGTCCGGAAACAGATACACCAGCCCTGCAATCGCGATCAGGCTGCCGAAAAACATCAGGCTGGCGGCGAGCACGAAGCGCCATTGTTCGCGTACCAGCCGGGGGAAGCCGGCCAGGATGAAACCCAGCGCATGGGCCCCGAGCTGACTGCGATGTCGATAAAGCTGCTGATGCCCGCGCAACACGTGTTGCTGCAATGAGTCGATCAGGAAGCTGCTGTAACCCCGCTCGCGGGCCAGTGCCAAGTGTTGGCAAATGCGCCGATAATCGGCCGGGAAATTGCCGCCCTCATTGGCTTTCCTGTCCCGCTCCAGCCTGTCCAGCATGAGGGAAAACTGCTCCCATTCGGCCATGTGCCGATGTTCGAAAAGGCTTTGTTTCATGCCGGACCCAACAAACCGTGGGCGATGCCGTTGAGTTCGACCACGGCCCGGGGAGCAGAAACCTGCAAGGGGCGCGCGAGGATCGAGGCGAGCTCATTGACCCTGGCATCGGACAGCCCGGCCTGGCGTTCGGCAAACCCGAGGATGGCGCGTTGCTCGGTCAGTGTCAGTGCAAAAGGTGCGCGACGGGGTTGCGAGGGTGGGAGCTGGGGGCGGGTGAGCGGCTGCTCGCGGTAGATCACCAGCGTGCCGGCGGCCAGATCACCGAGGCGCTTGAAGTTGGGGTGCTGCAGGCAACTGATGGCGCCGAGAAAGTAGCCGAACGGCAACATGTCGACAAATCGCAGCAGGTTGCGCAACAGTGACGTGGACCAGCCAACAGGCGTGCCATCGTCCTGAACGACACGCAGGCCCATCCATTGTTTGCCCGGTGAACACCCCTGGTTGAAGACTTCGAACAGCACCATGTACCACCAGCTCACGCCGAAGAGCAGGATCGAACCCAGCCCTGCACCGAGTTTTCCGAGCATCGCCAGGGCAATGAACAGCAGGCCCAGGATCAACCCGCGCAACCCCAGGTCGATGGAAAACGCCAGTGCGCGCACCATCAACCCGGCCGGGCGCAGTGGCAAGTCTATGCCTTCGGGCGTTTCGACCTGATACCGCGTGTCCAGTGGTGGGGGCAGCGTCGCTTTCCGTGGCAGTGCTGTGGTGTCGAGCATGGGCAACCTGATGGTGTGGCCTGATCGGTTTGTCTCTTCACCGGATGCTAGCAGCCTCGTCGGGAAAAACGACATAACTATGTATTGCACATTGAGTAGCCAGGGATGATTGAATGGCAGGATTGCTGGCCGGAGCGGGACGGGAACGCCTAGACTTCGCCAATCTTCAGTTCAGGAATAGCCCGTGACCTCCATCTTCTGGTACGACTACGAAACGACGGGAATCAATCCTCGTTGCGACCGCCCGCTGCAAATGGCGGGGTTGCGTACTGACTTCGAGCTCAATGAAATCGACGAGCCGGTCAACCTCTTTTGCCGGCCCAGCGACGACATCCTGCCGCATCCCGCGGCCTGCGCAATCACTGGCATTACGCCCGCCCGACTGGCCGAGGACGGGTTGAGCGAAGCCGACTTCATGACCCGGGTACATGCCCAACTGGCGGCGCCGGGTACTTGCGGCGCCGGGTACAACACGTTGCGCTTCGACGATGAGATGACCCGCTACAGTCTGTACCGCAATTTTTTCGACCCTTATGCGCGGGAATGGCAGGGTGGTAACAGTCGCTGGGACCTGATCGATGTCGTGCGCGCGGCCTATGCCTTGCGCCCCGATGGCCTTGTCTGGCCGACAGACGATGAGGGGCGGGTGACCCTCAAGCTTGAACGCCTGACCGCCGCCAACGGCATCGATCATGGCAACGCCCACGAAGCGCTGTCGGACGTTCGCGCCACGATCGCCCTGGCGCGCCTGATCCGGGAAAAGCAGCCAAAGTTGTATGACTGGTTGTTTCAGCTTCGCAGCAAGCAAAAGGTTCTGGACCAGATACGCCTGCTGCAACCCATGGTGCATGTGTCGGGGCGCTTTTCTGCGGCGCGCAACTATGTCGGCGTGGTGTTGCCCTTGGCCTGGCACCCACGCAACAAGAACGCACTGATTGTCTGCGACCTGCACATCGACCCGCAGGGCTTGCTCGATCTCGATGCCGAAACCTTGCGCCAGCGCTTGTATACCCGCCGCGAAGACCTGGCAGAGGGTGAGTTGCCCGTACCGCTCAAGCTTATCCATATCAATAAATGCCCCGTGGTGGCGCCGGTATCGGTTCTTCGTCCTGAAGACCAGCTGCGCCTGGGAATGGATGTTGCGCTCTATCAGCAACGCGCACTGCGGCTAAGTGACGCGCAGCAAGATTGGCAAGCTAAAGTTCTGGCGATTTATGCCCGTGAAGATTTTTCCTCGAGCGAGGATCCTGAACAACAGTTATACGATGGATTTATCGGCGACCGTGATCGGCGTCTATGCGAGCAAGTGAGAACAGTCGACCCGCTGCAATTGGCACAAGAGCAATGGCCTTTCGATGATGAACGTTTGCCAGAGCTATTGTTTCGATATCGAGCGCGTAACTTTCCCGACACCTTGAGTCTCGACGAGCAAGAACGCTGGCGAATATTCTGTCAGAAACGTTTGTCAGTGCCTGAATGGGGCGCGCCGAATACCCTGGATAGTTTCGTAGAGGCCGCAGCCCAGTTGAGCCTTACAGCGACATCGTTGCAGCAGGTGGTACTGAATGAATGGCAGGAATATGTTCAGGGTTTACGCAAACGTTTGAATCTTTGATATCGAAAATGTCCCGGGGTTAAACTCCGGGCATAAAAAAACGCCAGCGTGTGCTGGCGTTTTTTTGTCGCAATCGATCCGCGACAAGCGCGCAAGCTTAGCCCAGCAGGGTAGCCCAGCCTTCAACCACGTCACCGCCCCACTTGGCTTTCCACTCTTTCAGAGTTTTGTGGTTGCCACCTTTGGTCTCGATGACTTCGCCGTTGTGCGGGTTTTTGTATTGTTTAACTTTGCGAGCACGCTTGGTGCCAGTAGTTTTTACTGCGCCGCCACGTGGTGCTTTGGTTTTTGCTTCTGGATCCAGCAGCGCGATGATGTCGCGCAGGGACTTGGAATATTCGCCCATCAGGGTGCGCAGCTTGCCTTCGAATTCCAGCTCGGTCTGCAGTTTGTCGTCTTGGGACAGATTCTTCAAACGGGCTTGCAGCTCTTTGATAGCTTCTTCGGTGGCGCGATATTCGTTGATCAAGGACATGATTACTACCTTATGTAGGGCGCTGGATGGCAGGTGACAGTGCGGCAATAATAGTCAGGCTGTTTCATCAAGTAAACATTAAACCCGAGTTTATTTAATTAAATTCCAGTAAATTCAGCACGCATTGGATGCGCAGTTAAATAATGCGCAGCCTGTGCTACAGATATTTACAAACCAGTGCTGGTCGATCGCCAAGTACAGTGTGCCGGGCGTCACTCTGGTGCAGCGCAAACCTTGGCGTAAGCCATCGGGGAAAGCGGCGCGTCATCATTACTGCAGTTTTTCTGCGCAATCGCTAGAATGGCCGCCTTTGCGAAGTTCTGGAGTTTCCCCCTCATGCGCACTTTTCGGCTGGTGATTTCTTGCCCGGACCGCGTCGGCATCGTTGCCAAAGTCAGTAACTTTCTGGCGTCACATAACGGCTGGATCACTGAAGCGAGCCACCACTCGGACAATCTCAGTGGCTGGTTCTTCATGCGTCACGAAATTCGTGCCGATTCGCTGCCTTTCGGGATCGACGCCTTGCGCGAAGCCTTTGCGCCGATTGCCGAAGAGTTCTCGATGGACTGGCGTATTACCGATACCGAGGAGAAGAAGCGCGTGGTGCTGATGGCCAGCCGCGAGTCTCACTGCCTCGCCGACTTGCTGCATCGCTGGCACAGCGATGAACTGGATTGTGAAATCGCCTGTGTGATTTCCAACCACGACGACCTGCGCAGCATGGTCGAATGGCACGGCATTCCGTACTACCACGTACCGGTGAATCCCCAGGACAAGGAGCCGGCATTTGCCGAGGTCTCGCGCCTGGTCAAGCAGCATGATGCCGAAGTGGTCGTATTGGCCCGCTACATGCAGATTCTGCCGCCTGAACTGTGCCGTGAATATGCACACAAGGTCATCAACATCCACCACAGCTTCCTGCCGTCGTTCGTCGGCGCCAAGCCGTACCACCAGGCTTCCCTGCGCGGGGTAAAGCTGATCGGCGCTACTTGCCACTATGTAACCGAAGAACTGGACGCCGGCCCGATCATCGAGCAGGACGTGGTGCGCGTCAGCCACAGCGACAGCATCGAAGACATGGTGCGCTTCGGTCGTGATGTCGAGAAAATGGTGCTGGCCCGTGGTCTGCGTTACCACCTGGAAGACCGGGTGCTGGTACACGGCAACAAAACCGTGGTGTTCTGATCGCTGCACGGCACGGTTGAAATTCGAAGGGCCTGGGCGTTCAATCGCTGCAGGCCCTTCGCCGTTTCTGCACCGAGGACATGACCATGGCCGATCCACTGGACAAAGCCACCTCCAAGGCACCCGCCACCTTGGGTGAGGGTTGTTTGAGCCGTTACGACCCCGATGAATTGAGCCCGGAAGATGGCACGGAGTTTCCGGGGGCCGCTGAATTGTGGGAACAGTTGCAGCAAGAGCCAGCAGGCGCTGGCTTGCCAAAAAATGGGCACGATACATGAGTTGATGGTTGCGCCCTTATGCGGGGAAACGCGTACGGCTCCCGATCAGGCCGGCCGGTAGGCCGCCTCGCTTTTACTTTGGCTTTTGATTTTCTTGCCCCCTCGAGAGGCCGAGTGGAGGTTCTGCGCAGTGGGTAAACCGGCATGGATGCCGGTTTAGCCGCGCTGGGCCAAGGATGGCCCATCGCGGCGGGCTCTGTAGGAGCGAGCATGCTCGCGAAAAACCTGAGAGCACCGCGGGGTGTCAGGCTCCCCGCGTCATCGTTGACCTCCATCGCGAGCATGCTCGCTCCTACAGGCTCTTCCAAGTGACTCGCTAATGAGATGGCTACCCCCGCCGCCCCCGGTGATCGCCCACTAAGCTTTCACCGGGGGCTCACCGGAGACCATTGCCATGAACAAAGTAGCTATTGCCGCCATCGACCTGGGAAAACACACCTTTCATTTGCATGCTCAAGATGATCGCGGGCATGAGCTCTACCGCAAAAAATTTACGCGTACCGCGCTCATCCAGCATCTGGCAAATGTCGAGCCTTGCACCGTGGTGATGGAAGCCTGTGGCGGAGCCCATTTCATGGCACAGGAGGTCGCAAAGCTTGGACATTTACCCAAGCTCATTGCCCCTCATCTTGTACGTCCCTACGTGAAAAGCAACAAAAACGACTTCGCCGATGCCGAAGCGATCTGCGAGGCAGCGACTCGCCCGACGATGCGCTTTGTGCCGCCCAAAACCCAGACCCAGCAGGTGCTGGCCATGTCCAACTCGATACGCGATGCGTTCATCAAGGATCGCACCGCAACCGCCAATCGGATTCATGCAGCCCTTCTGGAGGTTGGCGTCAGCCTGGCCCCGGCTTCAAATCGATCAACACTCTGCCGGCGCTGCTTGAGGCGAGTTCAATGTCTGAGCCCTTCAAAAAAAATCTGACGAGGCTGTATCGACATTTCAAGAATCTGGAAGAGGAGATCAAGTCGCTGGACAAGGAGGTGCAATGCCAGGCCGCTGAAGATGATCTGGCATCTCGCTTGATGACCATGCCGTGCGTCGGCCCGATCACCTCCACCGTCCTGGCCGCCGAGTTGGGCGATGGCAAACAGTTCAAATGCGGTCGAGACTACTCGGCCTCGATCGGCCTGGTGCCCAAGCAGCATTCCACGGGCGGCAAGAGCGTGTTGTTGGGCATCAGCAAGCGCGGAGATCGCAACCAGCGACGCTTGCTGGTCCAGTGCGCCCGGGTGTACCTGATGCATCTGAACCACCAGAAAGGCTGGCTGGCGGACTGGGTCCGGCAGCTACTGGCCCGCCATCATTCCAACCACGTGGTTTGCGCGCTGGCCAACAAGCTGGCGAGGATCGCCTGGGCGATTGCGGCACACCGTACTGAATTCGATGCAGGGCCAAACGCGATGAGCGCCTGACCCTGCTGTCACCCGAGCACCACCCACCTGGTTTTGCGATGCTGGATAACTGATGACGTGAACGGCCAACCGGCCTGACGACAACCCTGGGCTCTTACACGGCTGAAAGGCCGTCTCGCTAATAAGGATCGTTGGGCATCGATTCTCATCGAGGCGCGGGGCGACACCCCCACTCAGACGCCGAATAGATGAAAGCAAGCCAAACACGCATCAAAAACAGTATTGCAGAAAAGGGGGTAACCATAGATGTAAGAGCGGAACCATAGGTGGCCGTTACCGCAGGAATGGATATGTACGCTGTCAGGCCGCTATCGCGAGCAAGCTCGCTCCCACAGTAGATCGGGTACAGGCGCGAGCGATTAGTCGGCTGTCAGGGCGCCATCGTCGGCAAGCCAACACCTACAGGTACACATTCTTCATAAGCTTCTTGAGCAACGGCCGGCCCAGCATCAGTAAAAATACCGGCCCACCCACCAGCAAATAGAAGTAATAGGTCACCGCCCGCCAGATCAGAATGGCCGCCGCTGCCGTGGATTTCCCCACCATGGGCGCCAACAGCGCCGCGGAAGTCAATTCCGCAGCCCCCGCCCCGCCTGGCAACAGGCTGAACTGCCCCGCACTCAATGAAACCATCTGGATCAGAAAGCTCCAGGCCCACTGCAAGTCCGCGCCGAGCCCAAGCAGCGCCAGGTACAACACGCTGTAACGCAAGATCCAATGCACGCACGTCAAGCCAAACACAATGATCAGCGTCTGCAGGGGCAGCTTCAGGGTGTCGGTAAACGCCGCCAGAAAGTGCAGGAGTTTTCGTGCCCAACGCATACGGGTCGAGGACTCGACGTTGAGGCGTGCCAGCAGTCGGCCCCCCATACGGATCAGCAGGCGGTGATAGCGCGCCACCACCACGCAACTGACCAGTCCACCGAACATCGAAACGGCACTGACGATCAGCAACCACGCCATGTGCTGGCTGAGATGCTGGAACAGGGCGTAAATCAGAATCCCGCTCAATGCGCAGAGGAAAAACAACAGATCGCTCAGTTGGTCCATGGCAAACACCGCGCTGCCCCTGGCCGGTCGCACGCCGTTGCGCGCCAGCAACGCCATGATGGTCAGTGGCCCGCCACTGCCACCCGGCGTGGCGCAATAGGCAAATTCGGCGGCCATCACCACGCCGAGGCTTTTCACGGGGCTGACCTTGTGGCGCTGATCTCCCAGCAACAGGCGCAATCGCATCGTATTGACGACCCAGCACAGCAAGATCATGCCGAACATGACCAGCAAGCTGCTCAGTGGAAAGTCATTGAGCCGCGACCAGGTTTCGCTGCCGCCCAAGAGCCAGGGAATCAGCAGCGCAGCGAGCAGGCCGATGCACAGCACAATCGTGCGGCTCATGCCGCACGCCCCATGCGCTCGCTGTGCAAGGCTAGCCAACGGGTTTTGGTCATGGGTACGCGGCCCTCATCGAGCAGGCGCTTGAGGGTTTGCAACCAGTATGTACGCGAGAACTCATGGCGCATGTCCACCGGGTGCAGGCCCAAGCGAATCACCGGCGCCGTTCGCCAGCGCTGTTCGAGTTGCTGGCTGACCAGTTTCGATACACCACGCCGCCAGACACTGCGCGCACTCCAGACCAGGCCTGGGGCATCGATCGCAGTGAAATCAGGCAGGCGAAAAAGATGCCGGGCGTCGCTGGTGTAATTCAGCGGTAACTGTCTCAAGGCCTGGCGCGTGCCTTCGCTCATCAACCAGGCCGGCGCGACGAAACCCTGCAACGGCCAATCGTATCGCTGGAATACTTCAATGCCCGCGTGCAGGCGGGTGAGGGCGGCCTCGCGAGACAAACTGTAGAACTCGCCTTCGTGCGTGTAGACCCGGCGCATGAACCAGTCGCGGGGATTACTCGCCTTCGGAGCGTCATCGCAGTGGAAATAACCGTGCAGCACCAGTTCATCGCCGCGCTCGAGCCGTGCGCTGAGCTGACGACAAAATTGCGGGTGGGCTTGCAGGTCGTTGTGTTTGTGGAAATCCGGCACCACCAGCCAGGTGATTGGCACGCTGCCTAGCGCGTCGACGGCTTCGACAAAGGGCTGGTAATCGGCCCAGGTGGGTGGCGCGACATCGTGCAGTACCAGTAGCAGGCTGGGCGCATTCATGGGTTCAGCCATTGGCGGCTCGCGGCCATTGGCTGCCGAGGACGGCGTGATAATGGCCGAGCAAACTGTTGACCACGGCGTCCCAGGCGTAATACCGCTCGACATGCCGTCGGGCTTGCTGGCCGAGAGCTGCGCTGCCCTGGTTGAACAGTTCGCGCACGGCGTTGGCCATGGCCGAAGGATCGTTGGGGGCACACAACAAGCCACATTGATCGGTGATGATTTCCTCAAACGCGCCAGCGGCCACCGCCACCACCGGGATGCCGCAGGCCATTGCTTCGAGGATCACCAGGCCAAAGGTTTCCTGGTCGCCGGCATGCAGCAAAGCGTCGGCACTGGCCATCAGACGGGCGACTTGCGTGGCAGGGCAGAACTCGTCGATGACCGTGACGTTGCCCGGCACGGTGGTCGGCATCGACGAACCGACCAGAAGCAGGTGATAGCGTCGACCCAGGCGAATCATGCAATCGAGCAGCACCGGCAGGTTCTTCTCCTTGGAACCGCGCCCGGCGAAGATCAATAGATGAGTGTTTTCGTCGAGACCCAGCTCGGCCCGAAGGCCGGTATCCCTTGCATCGGGATGAAACACCTGGAGATCGACCCCCAGGGGCTGCACGAAAACGTTCTTCACCCCAAGGCCAGTCAGCTTGTCGGCCATGACCTGACTCGGAGCCAGTACCCGGTCGAAGTTGCCGTAGAGCTTGCTGACATAGGCCTCGACGTTTGGCGTGACCCAGTTGCCCATTCGATTGCTGGCCAGCAGTGGCAGGTCGGAGTGATAAAAGCCGATGACTGGCACATCCAGTTGGCGGCGAGCGTCCAGGGCCGCCCAGGCGGTGAGGTAAGGGTCGCCGACTTCAATCAGCTCGGGTTGCAGAGCCTGCAGGACATTGCGCCAGGGCGCGAGGCGCAGAGGGAAACGATAACCTTTGCCGAAGGGCAGGGCGGGAGCCGGAACCGTGTAGATGCCATCCTGTTCGCTGAGAACGGCCCCCGGAATCAGCACGCTGTGGCGAATGCCTGGCCTGGTGCACAGGCGATGATGCTTGGCATCCAGATAAGTGCGCACGCCACCGCTGGCAGGGGCGTAGAACATGGTTATGTCAGCGATATGCACGATGAACATCCCTCCGGTCCGTTGATCTCCTTGGTTGACCTTTATGAAGAATAGATGTTCGGTTGGGGTTTGGTGGAGGGGGGCGGGGGGATTGGTGTTTTGGCGATCGTCTTCGCGGGCAAGTCGGATTGCCGCCCGCGAAGAGGCTGGATCAAGCGCTAGATGCGGAAGCTGCCCACCAACTGCTTCAACCGCGCCGCCTGTTGCTCAAGGTCCGTACACGCGCGCAACGTCGATTGCAGGTTTTCCACACCTTCCTGGTTCAGCGTGTTGATTTCGGTGATGTCCACGTTGATCGACTCGACCACCGCGGTCTGTTCCTCGGTGGCGGTTGCCACCGACTGGTTCATGCCATCGATTTCGCCGATGCGTTGCGTCACGCTGCTCAGGCGCTCGCCGGCCAGGTTGGCAATTACCACGCTGTCCTGACTGTGGCGCTGGCTGTCGCTCATGGTACTGACCGACTCGCGGGCGCCGATTTGCAGTTCTTCGATCATGGTCTGCACCTGTTGCGCCGATTCCTGGGTGCGATGTGCCAGGTTACGCACTTCATCGGCCACCACGGCAAAGCCACGCCCGGCTTCACCGGCCCGCGCCGCTTCGATGGCGGCGTTGAGCGCCAGCAGGTTGGTCTGTTGGGAAATGCTGGTGATCACTTCGAGAATTTGTCCGATGTTCACGGTTTTGCTATTCAGCGATTCGATGTTGCTGCTTGAGGCGCTGAGCATATTCGACAGTTGATTCATGGCGGCAATGCTGCGGTCCACCACTTGCTGGCCATCTTCGGCCAGGTTGCGGGCATCGCTGGCCTGGCTCGACGCTTGCGCGGCATTGCGGGCGATTTCCTGGGCGGCGGCACCGAGCTGGTTGATCGCCGCTGCCACGCTGCTGGTGCGCGACGCCTGCTGGTCAGAGTTGTACATCGACGAGTTCGAGGCGGCGACCACGCGCAACGCCACTTCGTTGACCTGGCCCGTGGCCGAGGACACTTCGCGGATCGAACCGTGGATACGCTCCACGAAACGGTTGAACGCGGTGCCGAGGCTACCGAACTCGTCATTGTTCTGGATCACCAGGCGCTTGGTCAGGTCGCCTTCACCGTCGGCGATGTCGGCCATGGCCCGGGTCATCACGTGCAGCGGCTGAATCAGCAGGCGGATCAACATGCCCAGCAAGGCGATGATGATGGCGACGGCGATCACCGTGGCAACCACCGCCGAGGCGCGGAACTCGCTGAGCATCGAGAAGGCTTTGTCTTTATCCACCGACAGGCCGATGTACCAATTGACCGACGGCAGGCCTTTGATCGGGGTAAAGGTGACGATGCGGGTCTTGCCGTCGACCACGATTTCACTGAAGTCGCTGCTGATGCGCGGGGTATTTTGCGGGTAGGCCTCGCCCAGGGACTTCATGACCAGGGCTTTGTCCGGGTGGACCAGGATCTTGCCATCGGCGCTGACCAGGAAGGCGTAGCCCATGCCGTCGAAATCCCGGGCACTGAGGGTCTCGATCAAGGTTTGCAGGCTAAGGTCGCCGCCCACCACGCCAACGCTTTGCCCGGCTTTCGTCGAGGCCATGGCCATGGAAATGATCGTTTGCCCGGTCGCTGCATCGATATAGGGTTCGGTCAGGGTCGGCGTGCTGCTGTTTTGCGCACCCTTGTACCAAGGGCGAACCCGTGGGTCGAAACCCTCCGGCATCTTCGCATCCGGACGGATGGTGAAGTGCCCGGTAGCGTCACCCAGGTAGGACGCCATGAACGTCGACGTCAGTGCTTTCTGTTCCAGAAGAGCAGCGACGTTGGCTTGTTCCGGGTTGATGGCAATGTTTTGCGAGAGGCTCTCGATCAGCAGGATGCGGCCGGTCAACCAGGTCTGGATGTTGTTGGCGGTGACGTCGCCCATCTCAGTAAGATAGTTGTCCAGGTTTTCGCGGATGGCATTGCGCTGTAAATAGTCGTTATACAGGGTGAATGAGGCGAAAGTGGCAATGACGATGAGGGCGGCGGCAAGCAGGATTTTATGGCTGAAGCGTAGATTTTTGTTCATGGCTTGGGGTTCCGCTAAGGTCTTAATGTCCAGCGCGTGCTTTTATAAAGGGACGCACGATGGGCAATGTTGAAAGCAAGAGATATTTCCGACGCTCCTTAAGGGAAATGTCCGACAAATTTGTGTCTGTCTGCTTTGTCGTTATTTCTATCGGCCGTGTAGGACCAAAGATTAACCATGGGTGACCAAATGCCTGATTCATTGCAACTTGTTATCGGCGCCGATCTCGCGGGTCAGCCGATCGCCCAGGCCATGCGCCTGGCGAACCGCCACGGATTGATCGCGGGCGCTACCGGGACCGGCAAGACCGTCACGTTGCAACGCATGGCCGAAGCCTTCAGCGATGCCGGCGTGGCGGTGTTTGCCGCCGACATCAAGGGTGACCTGTGCGGCCTGGGCGCCGCCGGCAACCCCCAGGGCAAGGTCGCCGAGCGGATCGCCGGCATGCCGTGGCTGAACCACAAGCCTGCGGCGTATCCGGTGACCTTGTGGGACATTCACGGTCAGTCCGGTCATCCGTTACGCACGACATTGAGCGAAATGGGGCCGTTACTCCTGGGCAGCCTGCTGGAATTGACCGACAGCCAGCAGTCGACGCTGTATGCCGCGTTCAAGGTTGCCGACCGCGAAGGCCTGTTGCTGCTGGATCTGAAGGACCTCAAGGCGCTGCTCAATCACCTCAAGGACAACCCCGAGCTGCTGGGCGATGACGCGGCGTTGATGACCACCGGTTCCAGCCAGGCCCTGCTACGACGCCTGGCAACCCTGGAACAGCAGGGCGCTGAAGCGCTGTTCGGTGAACCGGCGCTGCAACTGGAGGACATTCTGCAACCGACCGCCGATGGCCGCGGACGCATTCACCTGCTCGATGCCAGTCGTCTGGTGCATGAAGCGCCGAAGGTCTACGCGACCTTCCTGTTGTGGCTGCTGGCCGAACTGTTCGAGCAACTGCCGGAACGCGGCGATGTGGACAAACCGCTGCTGGCGCTGTTTTTCGACGAGGCGCACTTGTTGTTCGCCGGTACGCCCAAGGCGCTGCAGGATCGTCTGGAGCAAGTGGTGCGGCTGATTCGTTCCAAAGGCGTGGGGGTGTATTTCGTCACCCAGTCACCGGGCGACTTGCCGGACGACGTGCTGGCACAGCTGGGCCTGCGCGTGCAGCACGGCTTGCGAGCGTTCACTGCCAAGGAGCAGAAATCCCTGCGGGCGGTGGCCGACGGCTTCCGCCCGAACCCGGCGTTTGACGCCCTGTCAGTATTGACCGAACTTGGCATCGGCGAAGCGCTGGTGGGCACCTTGCAGGACAAGGGGACACCGGCAATGGTCCAGCGCGTGCTGGTAGCCCCACCGCAATCACGCATCGGGCCGCTGAGCGAAACGGAGCGCACGCTGCTGATAGCCGGTTCGCCGTGCAAGGGGCGGTACGAAAAACCGATCGATCGCGAATCGGCTTATGAAGTGCTGATGGGGCGCAAGGGACTTGCGCCCGAATCTGAGGCGGCACCGGCAAAACCGGCGGCGCAGGAACCGAGCTTCACCGAGCAGGCCGGAGAGTTTCTCGGCACGGCGGCGGGGCAGGCATTGAAATCGGCGATGCGACAGGCGGCCAATCAGTTGGGGCGGCAATTGGTGCGTGGGTTGATGGGGTCTTTACTCGGTGGCAGCAAACGCCGCTGATTGGAGTGAGCACAATTAAAAACTGTGGGAGCGAGCCTGCTCGCGAATGCGATTTTACATTCAACATTTATGTTGACTGATCCACCGCTTTCGCGAGCAGGCTCGCTCCCACATGGGTTCTATGTCATGCCTTGGACTTGGCGTGCGCCGCCAGGCGCTCCAGTGCCGCCCGCAGATTAGGATCGCTGATCCCGTCGGCCGTGGCCTGGATGGTCGCGGCCGCATCAAAGGATAAGTCCATGGTATGCCCCACTGCGCCTTGCTGAACGGTGGGTGGCTGGACCTTGAACAGGATTCGCGTGAGGTTGGCGAACTCGTCGAACATCTGCAATTGCCGCAGCAGGCGCTTTTGCTGGTAGCGCAGGCGAGTGGCCCAATGACCGTCGGTGACAATCAACAGCAAACTGCCTTCGCGCCAGGACGCCACGTGGCAATGCGCGCGCGCGGCGGGCTGCAGCTGGCTTTCGAGCAGGCGTTGCAAATGACCCAGGCGTTGAGCGTGGCCGAGAATGGCTTTTAGCGGCTTGGCTTCGCGAAGGAGAACGGCGGGTGCTCTGGCCGTAAGAGGGCGAAATGCCATGATCAGACACCTGAAGTAACAGAGCCGCCATGGTAGCAGAAAGCGCCGGATGCGCCCGACCCATTGCTTTGCGCGCGCATTACCCATTAAATCAACAAGTAACTTCTGCCGTGAATGGGTTGAAGTTCAGCTATTTGCCCTTATTTTAAGTGAGCCCCGTCACAACGCTGTGCCAGCATCGTGGAATAACGCCACTTTCCTCACCACCGTTTCCGGGTAGAATGCTCGTTCGCATGCGGCCATGAGGGCTGCTCGGGCGACTCACGGGGCCGCCCTCCATCCCTTTAGTGTGGAAGATCCTGCCGATATGTTTGCGCCTTTGTTAAAGAAACTTTTTGGAAGCAAGAACGAGCGTGAAGTCAAACGCATGCTCAAGACGGTGCAATTCGTCAATGCCTTCGAAGAGCGGATGGTGGCCCTTTCGGACGATCAGTTGCGTGCCAAGACAGATGAGTTCAAGGCCCGCTTCGCCAAAGGGGAAACCCTCGACCAGCTGCTGCCGGAAGCCTTCGCGGTCGCCCGTGAAGCCGGTAAGCGCGTCATGGGCATGCGCCACTTCGATGTCCAGCTGATCGGCGGCATGACCTTGCATGAAGGCAAGATCGCCGAGATGCGTACCGGTGAAGGCAAGACCCTGGTGGCAACGCTGGGCGTTTACCTCAACGCATTGTCCGGCAAGGGCGTGCACGTTGTGACGGTGAACGACTACCTGGCCCGTCGTGACGCCAACTGGATGCGTCCGCTCTACGAATTCCTCGGCCTGACGGTCGGCGTGGTCACGCCATTCCAGCCGCCGGAAGAGAAGCGTTTGGCCTATGCCGCCGACATCACCTACGGCACCAACAACGAATTCGGTTTCGACTACCTGCGTGACAACATGGCGTTCAGCATGGAAGAAAAATTCCAGCGCGAACTCAACTTTGCCGTGATCGACGAAGTCGACTCCATCCTCATCGACGAAGCCCGTACCCCGCTGATCATTTCCGGTCAGGCCGAGGACAGCTCCAAGCTGTACATCGAGATCAACAAACTGATCCCGCAGCTGGAATTGCACATCGAAGAAGTCGAAGGCGAAGTCACCAAGGCCGGCCACTACACCGTTGACGAAAAGACCCGTCAGGTCGAACTCAACGAAGCCGGTCACCAGTTCGTCGAAGACGCGCTGACCCGTCTCGGCCTGCTGGCGGAAGGCGAGAGCCTGTACTCGGCACACAATCTGGCCCTGCTGACGCACGTTTACGCTGGCCTGCGCGCGCACAAGCTGTTCCATCGCAACGTTGAATACATCGTGCAGGACGGTCAGGTCGTACTGGTCGACGAACACACCGGTCGTACCATGCCGGGCCGTCGTTTGTCCGAAGGCCTGCACCAGGCCATCGAAGCCAAGGAAAACCTGAACATCCAGGCCGAAAGCCAGACCCTGGCATCGACCACGTTCCAGAACTACTTCCGTCTGTACAACAAACTGTCCGGCATGACCGGTACGGCCGACACCGAAGCGTTCGAGTTCCATCAGATCTATGGCCTGCAGGTCATCGTCATTCCGACGAACAAGCCGCTGGCCCGTAAAGACTACAACGACCTGGTGTTTCTGACCGCCGACGAGAAATACGCGGCAATCGTCACTGACATCAAGGAAAGCATGGCTGCGGGCCGACCGGTGCTGGTGGGTACTGCGACCATCGAAACCTCCGAGCGCATGTCCGACCTGCTCAACAAGGAAGGCATCGAGCACAAGGTCCTGAACGCCAAGTTCCACGAAAAAGAAGCCGAGATTATCGCCCAGGCCGGTCGTCCGGGTGCACTGACCATCGCCACCAACATGGCCGGTCGCGGTACCGACATCCTGTTGGGTGGCAACTGGGAAGTCGAAGTTGCTTCCCTGGAAAATCCGACCCCTGAGCAGATTGCCCAGATCAAGGCCGACTGGCAGAAACGTCACCAGCAAGTGCTCGAGTCGGGCGGTTTGCAGGTGATCGCGTCCGAGCGTCACGAATCGCGCCGTATCGACAACCAGTTGCGTGGTCGTGCCGGTCGCCAGGGTGATGCCGGTTCCAGCCGTTTCTACCTGTCGCTGGAAGACAGCCTGATGCGCATTTTCGCCTCTGACCGGGTGAAGAACTTCATGAAGGCCCTGGGCATGCAGCCTGGCGAAGCGATCGAGCACCGCATGGTGACCAACGCCATCGAAAAGGCCCAGCGCAAGGTTGAAGGCCGCAACTTCGATATTCGCAAGCAACTGCTCGAGTTCGACGACGTCAACAACGAACAACGTAAAGTGATCTATCACATGCGTAACACGTTGCTGGCCGCTGACAACATCGGCGAAACCATTGCCGACTTCCGTCAGGACGTACTCAACGCTACGGTCAGCGCGCACATTCCACCGCAATCGCTACCAGAGCAGTGGGACGTGGCGGGTCTGGAAGCGACCCTGGAAAGCGATTTCGGCGTGAAGCTGCCGATCCAGCAGTGGCTCGACGAAGACGATCACCTGTACGAGGAAACCCTGCGCGAGAAACTGATGCAGGAGCTGATCGCCGCGTACAACGAGAAAGAAGACCAGGCGGGCGCCGAAGCGCTGCGCACCTTCGAGAAGCAGATCGTCCTGCGCGTGCTGGATGACCTGTGGAAAGACCACCTGTCGACCATGGACCACCTGCGTCACGGTATCCACCTGCGTGGTTATGCGCAGAAGAACCCGAAGCAAGAGTACAAGCGCGAGTCGTTCACGCTGTTCTCCGAGCTGCTGGATTCGATCAAGCGCGACTCGATCCGTGTGTTGTCGCACGTTCAGGTGCGTCGCGAAGATCCGGCCGAGGAAGAGGCGCGCCTGCGCCAGGAAGCCGAGGCACTGGCGGCACGCATGCAGTTTCTGCATGAAGAGGCCCCTGGCCTTGAGCAGCCGGAGCAGTTGGGTGAAGAGGTCGATGTGGCCCTCGCCACCGCCCCGGTTCGCAACGAGCAGAAGCTGGGCCGTAACGAGCTGTGCTACTGCGGTTCGGGCAAGAAGTTCAAGCATTGCCACGGGCAGATCCAGTAACCCCCGTTTCATACGCTGAAATACCCGCGCCGCGACCGGCTCATGCCGTCGCGGCGTTTTGCCAATTTGACCACCGCTTTTGCTGAAGCGGTGCAGACATCATCTATAAAGGAGCGCATTCATGGCTGTTGGTCTTGGTCCTTTGCCAACGTTGCACCCGGTTGCCGGATTTGAACTCGGTATCGCCTCGGCCGGTATCAAGCGCCCGGGGCGCAAGGATGTTGTGGTCATGCGTTGTGCCGAAGGCTCAACGGTGGCGGGTGTGTTCACCTTGAACGCCTTTTGCGCAGCCCCGGTAATCCTGGCAAAACAGCGCGTGCAAGGTCCGGTGCGTTACTTGCTGACCAATACCGGCAATGCCAACGCCGGTACCGGTGAACCGGGCCTGGCCGCGGCCGAGCGCACTTGCGCCAAACTGGCAGAGTTGACCGGTGTCGATGCCAGCCTGGTGCTGCCATATTCCACCGGCGTGATTGGCGAGCCACTGCCGGTCGAGAAAATCGAAGGCGCACTGCAAGCCGCCCTCGACGATCTGTCGGTAAACAACTGGGAAGCTGCCGCCACCGGCATCATGACCACCGATACCCTGCCAAAGGGTGCCAGCCGCCAGTTCCAGCACGACGGCGTGACCATCACCGTCACCGGTATCAGCAAAGGCGCGGGCATGATTCGTCCCAACATGGCGACCATGCTCGGCTATATCGCCACCGACGCCAAGGTTGCCCGCGATGTGCTGCAAAACTTGATGCTGGACGGCGCCAACAAGTCGTTCAACCGTATCACCATCGATGGCGACACCTCTACCAACGACTGCTGCATGCTGATCGCCACCGGTCAGGCGGCGCTGCCGGAAATCACCCGTGCCGAGGGCGAGTTGTTCGCCAAGCTCAAGCAAGCGGTGTTCGAGGTGTGCATGGAGGTGGCCCAGGCGATCGTGCGCGACGGCGAAGGCGCGACCAAATTCGTTACCGTTGAAGTCAACGGCGGCGGCAATCACCAGGAGTGCCTGGACGTCGGCTACACCGTGGCTCACTCGCCATTGATCAAGACCGCACTGTTCGCTTCCGACCCGAACTGGGGCCGCATCCTCGCGGCTGTCGGTCGTGCCGGCGTACCGAACCTGGACGTGAGCAAGATCGATGTGTTCCTCGGTGAAGTGTGCATTGCCAGCCGTGGCGCCCGCGCTGCGACCTACACCGAAGCCCAGGGCGCGGCGGTGATGCAGCAGGAAGAAATCACCATCCGTATCGAACTGGGTCGCGGCGATTGCAGCGAAACCATCTGGACGACCGACCTGTCCCACGAGTACGTGAAGATCAACGCCGAGTACCGTACTTAACGGTGCAAAACCTGTAGGAGCCGGCTTGCTGGCGAAGGCGTCCTCTGCCGCGATAGTTGTGTTGAGGCCGCTACCGTTATCGCTGGCAAGCCAGCTCCTACAGGTCCTCTTTATGCATAAGGACGCCTGAACATGAGCCTGCACCTGATCATCGGCGACAAACTGCTTTCCTCCTGGTCCTTGCGCGGCGCGCTGGCCCTCGATCTGACCGGCGCCTCCTACACCGAAGAACTGATCAAGCTGAATCAGCCTGACACCCGCGAGCGCCTGCTCAAACACTCGCCGACCGGCAAAGTCCCGCTGTTGAAGACCGAACACGGCACCATCGCCGACTCCCTGGCGATTGCCGAGTATCTGGCGGAACAGTTCCCCGAAGCGGGCCTGTGGCCGAAAGATATCGCCGCCCGTGCCCAGGCGCGTTCGGCGTGCGCGCAAATGCACAGTGGATTCTTCGCCATGCGCGGCAACATGCCATTCGACCTGAGCCATGATGCACCGCTGTCTCCGGTTCCGGCGGATGTGCAGGCGGACGTTGAGCGCATGTCGGCATTGTGGGCCGAGTGCCGCGCCGCGGCGACCGAAAGTGGCCCGTACCTGTTTGGCCGTATAACCCTGGCCGATGCGTTCTTCGCCCCGATTGCCGTGCGCCTGCGCACCTATCAGGTGAAGCTGCCCGAGGCTGACGAAGCCTATGTTCAAACCATCTACCAATGGCCCGCTTTCAAGGCCTGGCAAAAGGCTGGCCTGGAGGAAATCGAGCGGTGAAACGAGTACATGTAGCGGCCGCCGTTATCCGTGATGGCAGCGGCAAGATCCTCATCGCCCGCCGTGCGGACACTCAGCACCAGGGCGGCCTGTGGGAGTTTCCCGGTGGCAAGGTCGAGGCCGACGAGTCGGTTGAAAGCGCCTTGGCCCGTGAGCTGCAGGAAGAGCTGGGTATCGTGGTCGGCGCGGCGCGCCCGTTGATCAAGGTCCGCCATGATTACCCGGATAAACAGGTGTTGCTGGATGTCTGGGAGGTCTCGGCATTCAGCGGCGAACCTCACGGCGCCGAAGGTCAGCCATTGGCCTGGGTGACGGCGCGTGAACTCTCGGGTTACGAGTTCCCTGAGGCCAACCGGCCAATCGTGGCGGCCGCGCGCTTGCCCGAGCAGTACCTGATCACCCCGGAAGACCTGGAAACCCCGGCCCTGTTGCGGGGGATCCAGAAAGCCATCGCGGGCGGCATCAAGCTGATCCAGTTGCGCGCGCCAAACGGTTACGACCCCAAGTACCGTGATCTGGCAGTGGATGCAGTGGGTCTGTGTGCCGGCAAGGCGCAGTTGATGATCAAGGGGCCGTTCGAGTGGCTGGGGGATTTTCCGTCCGCCGGCTGGCACATCACGTCGGCCCAGTTGCGCAAGTACGCGGCTGCCGGTCGGCCTCTGCCGGCATCGCGCTGGTTGGCAGCGTCTTGCCATAATGCTGAAGAGCTGGCGCTGGCCGAGGAGATGGGTGTCGACTTCGTGACCCTGTCGCCGGTGCAGCCGACCTTGACGCATCCGGGGGCTGAGCCGCTGGGTTGGGAGCAGGCGTCGACCTTGATCGAGGGCTTCAGCAGGCCGGTGTTTTTGCTCGGTGGTGTTGGCCCTGCGGAAGTTCAGAAGGCATGGGCTGCCGGTGCCCAGGGTGTGGCGGGGATTCGGGCGTTCTGGCCTGAGGCTTGATTTTAAAGCGCTGCGAGTGGCCCCTTCGCGAGCAGGCTCGCTCCCACAGTTGACCGAGAACACGGTCGAATGTGGGAGCGAGCCTGCTCGCGAAGGCGGTCTGAAAGGCGACGGCTAAATCTCTGGCTTCGCCGCAGGTTGCCACAAAATCTCGGCAACTCCCTGGCGTCTGGCAATCAACCTTGCCACCACAAACAACAAATCCGACAGCCGATTGATATACGCCAAACCCACCCCGGCCAACGGCTCTACAGAATTCAAATGCTGACACCGGCGCTCCGCACTGCGGGCCAGACTGCGGCAGACGTGAGCCTGGGCAATCAACGCCGAACCCCCCGGCAGAATAAAATTCTCTAGCGGCCCCAGCTCTTCATTCCACACATCAATCGCCGCTTCCAGGCGTTCGATTTCCGCCGCATTCAACGCTTGATACTCCGGCATCGCCAGTTCACCGCCCAGGTCGAACAATCGATGCTGACAGGGCGCCAATACCTCGATCACTTCATCCAGCCCTGGATACTCGACACTTTCCGCTGCCAGCCCGGCCAGCAAAACGCCCACCTGACTGTTCAGCGTATCGACCTCGCCAATGGCCTCGATCCGTGGGTGGTCCTTGGGCACACGGCGACCGTCGCCCAGCCCGGTTTCGCCTTTGTCGCCGGTGCGGGTGTAAATCTTCGACAAGCGAAAGCCCATGGTTACCTCGTTAGCTGGTTGAATTCTTGAGAGACGAGCGGGGTGCTCGCCAATGGCAGGCGCAGGGTAAAGCAGGTGCCTTGGCCCAGGGTCGATTGCACTTCCATCTGGCCCTTGTGGTTATTGGTAATGATGAAGTACGAGACTGACAGGCCAAGGCCGGTACCCTGACCGATTTCCTTGGTGGTGAAAAACGGTTCGAAGGTGCGCTTTCGCACGCTTTCGCTCATGCCGATGCCGTTGTCTTCGACCTGGATCTCCGCCCATGGCGGATTCAGTTTGGTGCGCAGAATGATCCGCCCTGGTTCGCTGTCGTCTTCACGCTGGTGAATGGCTTGCGCGGCGTTTTTCAGCAGATTGAGCAGCACCTGTTCCAACTCGTTGGCGGTGCCGGGTACCGGGCCTAGCGCCGGGTCGAACTGGCGAATGATCGCCTGGCCTTTGAAGTCGAAACCAATCGCCAGGTCGAAGTCGTTTCCGGCGATTTCCACTGCCTGATCGATCAGCGCGGGCAGATCGCACGGGGCCATTTGTCGGGTGCTGCGGCGACTGAAACTGAGCATGTGCGTGACGATCTTCGCCGCCCGGGCCCCGGCCTGCTGGATGCCGTCGAGCAACTGCGGCACTTCGCGCGCTTGCAGGTATTGGTTGACGGTCGACAGTTCGATGCCGACCTGCTCGGCCTGCTCCAGGTTTTTGGGCAGTTCGGGGGACAGGCGACGGCGGATATTCTGCACGTTGTGCAGGATCGCGCCGAGCGGGTTGTTGATTTCGTGGGCCATGCCCGCGGCGAGGCCGCCGACGGAAAGCATTTTCTCTGACTGCACCATCATTTCTTCAAGGGACAGGCGCTGGGTGATGTCGTCGATGCGGATTACCACGCCACGCCCGGCGCCGCCCATCAGCGGATAGAAGGTCAGGGCGTAGTGGCGGGGTTCATCGTCCTTGACCCAGGTCACGCGCTCGATTTTGGCCACCGTGTGCTGCTCGACGGTTTGCTTGAGCTGCGGCAGAAACGGCTTGAGCGGTTCGAAGGCGAGGAAGATCGGCTGGTTCAAGGCTTCGTCCAGGCGCGTACCGGAAAGGGCGCTGGCTTCCTGGTTCCACTGCGTCACGTAAAGCTGTTCGTCGAGGGCGATCAGTGCCGATGGCATGGAGTCGATGATGCTGTTGAGGTAATTCTGAAAACCTGTGAGCTTTTTCTCGATCTTGCTCCGTACCTGGACTTCGAGTTCGAGCTTGCGATTGGTGTGGCGAGTTTCTTCGGCCAGGCCCTGGGCCTGGTCATACGCAGCCTGGGAGTCATCACGGGCGCGCTTGAGTTGCTGCTCCCGTGCCTCGATTCGCGAGAGCATGGTATTGAACGCTTCGGCCAGGCTGCCGATTTCATCGTGGTTGCCCCGGGAAGCACGCAGGGCGTAGTTCTCTTCCCGGGTCACTTGCCGGGACAGTTCCTCCAGTTGATGAATCGGCCGGGTAATCAGGCGTTTGATTTGCCGCGCGATGACCAGCCACAGCAGCACACTGAAAATCAGGATCCCCAGGCTGGCGGTCAGGGTCCCGGTATAGAACGCCATGGGCAACTCGCTGCTGGCCACCAGCAGCAGATGGCCGGGTGCGGTGCCGGGGCGGGGCAGCGTGATGACCTGGTTGCTGCGAAATTCGGTGACTTGCCAGGATTCGATGTGCTGGTAACGCTTGGGCAGGCTCAGATGATCGCCATGTTGCAACTGCGCCAGGCGCTCGCCCTTGCCGTCATACAGGGCCGCAGCGCGCAGCGGTGAATAGCTGTCGAGCTCGTCCAGCAGGCGTTGGGCGCTTTGCGGCGATTCCAGTGCCTCGGCCACAAGGCTTGGGTTGGAGACCAGGCGGCCGATGGTCTGCAGGGCCTGGGGCGCCATGCTTTCCTGGGAGATATAGTACGCGGCGCTGATAAAGGTCAGGTTGGCAACCAGCAGTACAGTGGTCAACAGCACCAACAGGGCGGCCAGCAGTTTCTGGCCGACAGGAAGGTTTTCAAGACGCTGGCGCAATGGCATCAGGTTTATCGCTGCAAAGGAACAAGTGGCCAGCGTAGCCGCTGCTCAGTCGCTGGGCAATCCAAGGCTTTGCAGGCGCGCGATCAACCTCGACTCAAGCTGATTGAGGTGCGGCAGGTTCAGTTGATGCCGTGCTGCGACTTTACAGGCATGACCCAGCAGGTAACTGATTTCGGTGCGGCGCCGGTTGCTGACGTCCTGGTACATCGAGGAGTAGTTGGCAGCGGTCGCGTGGATCACCCGTTCAACCTCCTGTTGCAGGTTTTCGGCAGCAGCCGGCTGGCCGCAACGCTGCAACAGCTCGATCAGTTCACCGCACAGGGTGGCGACCTCACAGTGGTGCTCCTGCAACCCGCCATTGCGGCAATCGTGCAGCACCGTCAACGGATTGATCGCGCAGTTGAGTGCCAGTTTGCGCCACAACCGGGTGAGGATTTCGGTGCTCCACTCATGGGGAATACCCGCGGCGTCGAGGTCGTCCAGCCAGATCGGTGCGACAGGATGGCCGGCATCCCCCAGCCAGGTAAACCCGTGCCCGGCAAAGACCACACGCCAGTCACCATCGCGAAAGGCGCCTTCAGTGCTTGACGCGTAAATGCAGCGCGCCTGCGGTACTTGCGCCGCCACGGCGTCCTGGCTGCCCAGGCCGTTCTGCAACAGGATCAGCTCGGCGCCGGGCGCCAGGCGGGGTGCCAGCTGTGCCACGGCCTGTTCCGCGTCGTAGGCTTTGCAGGCGACCAGCAGGCGATTGATCGGGGCGAGGCTGTCGGCCGTTTCGGCGCTCACCGGATAGCGCTGGGCCTGGCCATGTTCGACCAGGGTTAAACCGCCTGCCGCCTCGTACGACTGCAACCGGGCCGCGTCACGCAGTATCAGCCGCACCGGCACTGCGGCCCGCGCCAGGCGGGTGGCCCACAATGTGCCGAGGCTACCGGCGCCTAGAACATGCCAGGTGGTGGACATCAGCTTTTTGCTCTGTTTAAGGCGCGCATGGGAGGCTCGCAGTGAATGATCGGAAAGACCCGTTATAATCAGCGCGGATTTTAACCGCAAGCCAGGCGTGCTCCATCTTGATCGAGCGCGCCCTATTTATTGGAGAGATTACATGCCGTCGTTCGACGTGGTATCCGAACTGGACAAACACGAAGTCACCAACGCGGTCGAGAACGCCGTCAAGGAGCTCGATCGTCGTTATGACCTGAAAGGCAAAGGCAGCTTCGAGTTCAAGGAAAAGGACCTGACCGTCAACCTGACCGCTGAAGCGGATTTCCAGCTCGAAGCGATGATTGAGATCCTCAAGCTGGCGCTGGTCAAGCGCAAGATCGATGTGCAGTGCCTTGAGGTCAAGGACGCTTTTGCGTCGGGCAAGTTGATGAAGCAGGAAGCTGTCCTCAAGGAAGGCATCGACAAAGAGCTGGCGAAGAAAATCGTCGCTCACGTCAAGGACGCCAAGCTGAAGGTGCAGGCCGCCATCCAGGGTGAGCAAGTGCGCATCACCGGCAAGAAGCGTGACGATCTGCAGGAAGCCATTGCTGCGTTGCGGGCCAAGGAATTTGGCATGCCGCTGCAGTTCAACAACTTCCGCGATTAACGTACAAGGCGGGAACCTCTCGGCGTTTTCGGCGTCCGAGGCCCAAGCAACGGCAGGAACGATCGATCCGGATAGGGTTCGGTCTTTCTGCCGCTTTATTTTTCGCGTGCCGGGTAGCCGGAAAAGTGCAGGAGAAAGCAGATGGACTTAAATGCTGAAGTAGACAACCTGGTCAAGGTGTCCCAGTCCTGGATCCCGATGATCATGGAATACGGCAGCCGTGTGCTGTTGGCGGTGCTCACCCTGGCTATCGGCTGGTGGTTGATCAACAAGGTCACGCACAAGCTCGGTGGTCTGATAGCCCTGCGTAACGCTGACCTTGCGCTGCAAGGCTTTATCAGCAGCCTGGCGAACATCATTCTGAAGATCCTGCTGGTCGTCAGCGTGGCGTCGATGATCGGTGTGGAAACCACTTCGTTCGTGGCAGCGATCGGTGCGGCAGGCCTGGCCATCGGCCTGGCCTTGCAGGGCAGCCTGGCGAACTTCGCTGGCGGCGTGCTGATTCTGTTGTTCCGTCCGTTCCGTATTGGTGACTGGATCGAAGCCCAGGGTGTGGCGGGTACCGTCGACAGTATCCAGATCTTCCACACGGTGCTGCGCACTGGTGACAACAAAACCATCATCGTGCCTAACGGCAATCTGTCGAACGGCATTATCACCAACACCAACCGCCAACCGACCCGCAAGGTGGTATTTGATGTTGGCGTTGATTACGAAGCGGACCTGCAAAAGGCTCGTCAAGTATTACTGGACCTGGCCAAGGATCCACGAGTGTTGCCTGATCCGGAACCTCAGGCCGTCATCTCGACGCTTGGTGACAGTTCGATCACTGTTTCCCTGCGTGTGTGGGTAAAGACTGCAGATTACTGGGATGTAATGTTTATGTTCAACGAACAGTCCCGTGATCGATTGAAAGCGGCGGGTATTGACATTCCATTTCCTCAGCGTGTAGTTCGCGTGGTTCAGGAAGCGGCAGTGCAGTAAGCCTGATTTGTTTCTTAATGCATAAACCCAAGAGGCTAATAGTCTCTTGGGTTTTTTTGTGACTATTGATCGGTTCATTGAAAAAAGTATTAACGTTATGCGCGGAAGTTGCTTGCTGCGATGTTTGGCATGTGGCAGGCATAAAAAAACCGCCCACCTGAAGAGGTGGGCGGTTTCTTGATCTACAGAGTTCCGGTTTTACACCCTGATTACAGGATGCTCAGTGGGTACTCGATGATCAGGCGGGTGTCGTAGACGTCAGACGAGTAGCCGCTGTACGCGCCGTTCGAGCGGTAGTTGGCGAAACGTGCACGGAACGACAGGTCTTTTGCCGGACCTTCCTGTACGACGTACTTGGACTCCAGGTTCCACTCGTTTTCCTTGCCTTCACCCAGACCGTTGGTCTTGATGTTGTCACCCATTACGTAACGGGTCATGAAGCTCAGGCCAGGTACGCCGTAGGTCGCCATGTTCAGGTCGTAGCGAGCTTGGTAGGATTTCTCCTCGCGGCCCACGAAGTCGGAGATCTGAATGGAGTTGGAGACGAAGATGGTGCTGTTGCCGTCAACGCCGTAGTAGTAAGCGTTGTCGCCGCTCGACTGCTGGTAAGCCAGGGTGAACTTGTGAGCGCCCAGGCTATAGGCAGCTGCCAGGGACCACAGGTTGTTGTCCACACCCAGGGTGCCGTCGCCGATGGCGTCAACCAGGTCGCCACGTTTGTCGCCCTTGGTTTTGTAACCGTTCAGGTCGAAGTTCAGCGACTGTTCGTCGTTGATCGGCACGGTCAGGTTCATGTTGACGTAGTACTTCTTGAAGTACTCTTCAGCATCCGACGCAGCCACGGCAGCGGTGAAGTTGTCGGTGAAGGCGTAGCTGGCACCGAAGATGTTGATGCCGTCGCTCAGGCCTTTGGAGTGGAAACCGTCTTCATCTGGCAGGCCGCCGATGCTGTCACGGGCCATACCGGTTTGTTTGCTCAGTGCGGTGAAGCGACCAGCGCTCACTTCCAGGCCTTTGATTTCCTTGGAAGTCAGCAGGGTGCCGGTAGCGACTTCTGGCAGCAAACGGCTGTCGTCGGTGGCGAATACAGGGCTGGCAACGAATTGCTGGCCGTATTTCAGGACGGTGTCGGACAGACGCAGTTTCACTGCACCGCCAACCTTGCCCTGGGATTTTTCAGGGTTGCCTTCGCTGTCGTTGGCGAACAGGCCGTTACCGCGCTTGCCCGAGCCGCCGTCCAGTTTGACCGAACCCATGGCCATGGCGTCGAGGCCGAAACCAACAGTACCTTGAGTGAAGCCCGACTCGTAAGAGAGCAACTGGCTCAGACCGGAGTCCTGACGATAGCCGGCGGTGCCGCTGGATGGGTTGCTTGCACCGTTTTTGTAGTCGCGGTTCATATACTCAAAACGGGTTTTGAGTTTCAGGCTTTGGTCGCCGAAGAAACCCTTGGACTCGTCCTGGGACGACGCCACTGCGAACTGCGAGGTACCAGCTGCAACAGCCAGTGCGATCATGCTCCACTTCATCACGCGCATCGTGATTTGCTCCTTTGGTTTTTAGAAGAGTACTGCCGTCCCACCTGTTTTATTATCTGGGCGGCTCTTTCTTTTTGTGTCGGCGCAAACTTATATCACGCCGACAATGTTGGCGATACTTGCGCATCTAACCTTTCAGCTTCTTTACGACCCTGTCGTAAACGGCTAGCTAGATGTCGCAAATTTACAGCCCCGATGCAACCGGACTGACAACTTTAGTGCTGTTTTTCTGGACTGGCGCATCGATAAAAAGAGTCCCTGGTGAAACGTTTGAATCTCCATCGGGCTACCCTGCCGCTGTTTTTCTTGGTCTTAAGGCCGCCCGCTTCCAGCGGTTGCCTTATAGACGATGTGGGTATCAATGCAACAAGCGTGCACAAATCAGAACTCCATCGATGTTTTTTTCTGTCTGGCTGCCTGATGCGGTAAAAACCTCATAAAACCGGGGGGCTCATGCTTCTTTACTTCGGGCTTGACGCGAAGGTTGGCATCGTGTTTCAGCCTCCTGTCAGGCCACGTGACATGCAAAAGCGTTACCGGTTCACCCCGCCAGTGAGTAAAAGGCGGATATGCGAAGCACTCAGCGTAGACGTACTGTGCGGTTTTGGTGCAAAAAATTTCAATGACTGTACTGAATTCAAACAGTGGGCGTTTATACGTAGTGTGAACAGGCCGTGGTTTTCTGGTCATTTCGGCGTTTTTTAAAGCATGCTGGTGCGGTATTGGTGCGTTTTTGCAGCAAATGTCTCATCTCGGGGCGGGCTTGAAGCCATTTGTAGATCCTCGAGTGGCATAGCCAGTGGTTCGCTGCGAAGCCGGCAGGGTATGCTGCCGTCCAGTGGCCTGGCGTACGATCACTCTAGAGGAGCGCCAAGCTGAAAAATGATGACCTGGCGGGAGTATGCGCAGTGTTCGCTTTAGATCCACGACTTCAACAAGACACACTACCGATCGGTGATTTCCCGCTTTGTCGGTTGCTGTTGTCCAATGATTCGAACTACCCCTGGTTCATCCTCGTGCCACGCAGGGACGATATCAGCGAGATATTTCAGTTAAGTGTCGCCGATCAGGTGCAGCTGTGGCAGGAAACTACCTCGTTGTCAGAGTTGCTCAAGGACTCGTTCGATGCCGACAAGCTGAACGTCGCTGCCCTGGGCAACGTGGTCAGTCAGTTGCACATGCATGTGATCGTGCGCAAGCGTGAAGACGCGGCCTGGCCGGCACCTGTCTGGGGCAAGCACCCGGCCAGGCCTTACAATGCAGAGCAGGTCGCGGCGATTCGCGAACGGCTGCGCCTGGTGCTGACCGATGATTTTACGTTTGTGGAGGGTTGAGCCATGAGCCTTGAAGAGCGCGTAACCGACCTTGAAAGCCGACTGGCGTTTCAAGATGACACCATCCAGGCGTTGAATGATGTCCTGGTGGCGCAGCAGCGGGTGGTCGAGCGCCTGCAGCTGCAAATGGCCGCGCTGCTCAAGCGGCAAGAGGAAATGGTCGGCCAGTTCGAGTCTTTCGAAGAAGATGCGCCGCCACCGCACTACTAACTACTAGTAGAAGTGCAGGTAGAAGCGCAGACATAAAAAAACCGCGAACATGTTCGCGGTTTTTTATTGCCTTTGATCAGCGTCGCGGCAGGGCGGCGATGACGTCTTCGGCTTGCAGGCCTTTGTCACGATTCATGACGGAGAACTCGACGCGCTGGCCTTCGACCAGAACGCGATGGCCTTCTCCGCGAATGGCCCGGAAGTGCACGAAAATATCGTCACCGGAGTCGCGGGAAATAAAGCCGAAGCCTTTGGAGGTGTTGAACCACTTGACGGTCCCGGTATCGCGGTTGCTCATGTCGTAGCTAGGCGAAGCGGCGGCCGGTGACGATTTGTAGAAGCTGATGGCCAGGTGCAGGGCAACAGCGACCAGGGCTGCAACCAGGCTGAACAGCACGGCAGGCTGGCCGGCAATGACCGAAATCTCCGCGATCAGCGTCAGGGTTTGCAGGACGACAGCCAGAACCAGCAGGGCGCTGACCAGGTTCTGCAGTTGATGGCGCGGGCCTTTGTTCCAGTAAGGGATAACTGGGGCAAGCGTCAGGTTGAGCAGGCCAAAAAAGGCCAGGTACAGCGCCTCGGGTTGTTGCAGGTAAGGCAGGGCTTCGGATCGCAGGCTAGGGAAGAAGGACAGCAGCAAGGCCGCTGCGCCTATCAGCAGGTGGACGATTTTCAACATTTTGATTAACTCACGTTAAGACAGCTCACAAGGAAGAGCTGATGGCGCACGGTTCGCTTCGGAATAAATGAGAGGCGTTGGACACGTACCCGGTATCAGCCTATGCGCCGCGCCCGAAAAAATAGGCACTGACGACACGCTGCCTATTTAACAGCAAAGCTGCAGCCTACTCAAATCAAGGAGTCCAGCGGTGTATCGGAGGGCCTTGCCGCCGCTTGGCGGGGCATCCGGGCTGCAGCCTGGCGGCAGGCTTGCTAGAGTGGTCGTGCACCTGTTGGATGAACTTCATCACCTTTAGGGGAAAAACATGGCAATCGATATCGGTATCAGTGAAGAGGACCGCAAGTCCATCGTCGACGGACTTTCGCGGCTGCTGTCGGACACCTATGTGCTTTACCTGAAAACCCATAACTTCCATTGGAACGTCACCGGCCCGATGTTCCGCACCCTGCATTTGATGTTCGAGGAGCAATATAACGAGTTGGCTTTGGCGGTCGATTCGATTGCCGAGCGAATTCGCGCGCTCGGATTCCCGGCGCCGGGCGCCTATTCTGTGTATGCGCGCCTGTCCTCCATCAAGGAAGAAGAAGGTGTGCCGGCTGCCGAAGACATGATCAGGCAATTGGTGGCGGGGCAGGAGGCTGTCACGCGCACTGCCCGAGGGATCTTCCCGTTGCTCGATAAAGTCAGCGACGAACCTACGGCTGACCTGCTGACTCAGCGCATGCAGGTCCACGAGAAAACCGCGTGGATGCTCCGCGCACTGCTGGATCAATGATTCGCCGGCGCGTGGATGGCACTGTTGTTCGCGCGCTTCTTTCCTTCAGATAGGCGACCTGTTGGTTGAGCGAATCTTCGCTTGTTGCTGTGGGAAAAGTGCCGGACTAGGACGCTCTCCCTGATCTGCCTTCCGTTGTTGGCTTATCCTACGCGGATGGTCATAAAGTCATCTGGCTATAACTTTGCCCTAGCGTTTTTATAGGCATTCAAATTGCTTTTATGGAAATCGCAATTGGCAAAGGAGTGTCAGTGATATGGAATATGAAGGCAGGAGAGATGAGGGGCGGGGTGGGCTGGCCAGGGATATAAGGATCGATCCATTTGTCAGTGAGTTCGATATGGGGCTGGCCCAGCCTTTATCCCGATCGGTGCGATTGAATGGCTTTGCCACCTGTTTGCGGCTTGAGCAGGTGTATTGGGATATTTTGGGCGACATGGCCAGGGTCAATAGCTGTTCGGTCAGTGCGTTGCTGTCCCATGTCGATCGCCAGGTGCATTTGCGTCATGGCGGGGTAAGAAATTTCAGCGGGCTGGTGCGGGTAGTCTGTGTTGTCCACAGCCTCAAGGAAGGGCGTTGCCCGGTCATGGCTTGAACCCGATGAATCAAAGAGCAGCGTGTCGATCTGTGCAGTCTTACGGCTGCACAGGCTGCATTTAATGGATATAATCCCGCTCTTTGCCGCAAAACCCAGCGTGCGCGGTAGCAATCTGATCGCCGAGACAACCCCCATGCCGATGTACGATTACCAATGTGCTTCCTGTGGTCATCAGTTGGAAGCCATTCAAAAGATCAGCGATGCACCGTTGGTCGACTGCCCTGCGTGCCAGGCGCCAGAGCTAAAGAAGATGCTGTCCATGCCGGGCTTCCGCCTCAGCGGCACGGGCTGGTACGAGACCGATTTCAAGACCGGTTCCAAGAAGAACCTGGCCGGCGGCGACAAAGCTGACTAGGGATCAGGACCTGAGTTGAACCACACGCGCGAGCTCTTGCGTCATCCGTCAGCGGATCGACGCAAGGTCTCCAACCGAATGTCGAATTACGAGAAGTGAAACCACTACCATGATGCGCAGCCATTATTGCGGCCAACTGAACGAAAGCCTGGAAGGCCAGGAAATTACCCTTTGCGGATGGGTCCACCGTCGTCGTGACCACGGTGGGGTGATTTTCCTCGATATCCGTGATCGTGACGGTCTGGCCCAAGTGGTATTCGATCCGGACCGCGCTGAATCCTTCGCCGCTGCCGATCGCGTGCGCAGCGAGTACGTTGTGAAGATCACCGGCAAGGTTCGCCTGCGTCCGGCCGGTGCCACCAACGCCAACATGGCGTCGGGCATGATCGAAGTCCTGGGCTATGAGCTAGAAGTGCTGAACGAGTCGGAAACCCCGCCGTTCCCGCTGAACGAGTTCTCCGACGTCGGCGAAGAGACCCGCCTGCGCTATCGCTTCCTGGACCTGCGTCGTCCGGAAATGGCCGAGAAGCTGCGCCTGCGTTCGCGCATGACCACCAGCATCCGCCGCTTCCTGGACGAGAATGGCTTCCTCGACGTCGAAACGCCGATCCTGACTCGCGCCACCCCTGAAGGCGCGCGTGATTACCTGGTGCCAAGCCGTACCCACGCCGGTTCGTTCTTCGCCCTGCCGCAATCGCCGCAGCTGTTCAAGCAATTGCTGATGGTGGCTGGCTTCGACCGCTACTACCAGATCGCCAAGTGCTTCCGCGACGAAGACCTGCGCGCCGACCGTCAGCCGGAATTCACCCAGATCGACATCGAGACCAGCTTCCTCGATGAAAAAGAGATCATGGGCCTGACCGAACAAATGATCCGCAACCTGTTCAAGGAAGTGCTGGGTCTGGAATTCGGCGAGTTCCCGCACATGACCTTCGAAGAAGCCATGCGTCGCTACGGTTCCGACAAGCCAGACCTGCGTAACCCGCTGGAATTGGTGGATGTTGCCGACCAGCTCAAGGAAGTCGACTTCAAGGTGTTCAGCGGCCCGGCCAACGACCCTAAATGCCGTATTGCCGCTCTGCGTGTTCCAGGCGGGGCAAGCATGCCGCGCAAGCAGATCGACGATTACACCAAGTTTGTCGGTATCTACGGTGCCAAGGGCCTGGCGTACATCAAGGTCAACGAGCGCGCCAAAGGCGTCGAAGGCCTGCAGTCGCCAATCGTGAAGAACATTCCTGAAGCCAACCTCAACGTGATCCTCGATCGCGTTGGCGCAGTCGATGGCGATATCGTGTTCTTCGGTGCCGATAAAGCCAAGATCGTCAGCGAAGCCCTGGGCGCGCTGCGGATCAAGCTCGGCCACGACCTGGAGCTGCTGACCTGCAAGTGGGCGCCGATGTGGGTCGTCGACTTCCCGATGTTCGAAGAGAACGACGACGGCAGCTTCAGTGCCTTGCACCACCCGTTCACCGCGCCGAAGTGCACCCCGGCAGAACTGGAAGCCAACCCGGCTGGCGCTCTGTCCCGTGCTTACGACATGGTATTGAACGGTACCGAGCTGGGTGGCGGTTCGATCCGTATCCACCGTAAAGAGATGCAACAGTCGGTGTTCCGTCTGCTGGGTATCAACGAAGCGGAACAGGAAGAGAAGTTCGGCTTCCTGCTCGACGCCCTGAAATACGGCGCGCCGCCGCACGGTGGCCTGGCCTTCGGTCTGGACCGTCTGGTGATGTTGATGACCGGCGCCCAGTCGATCCGTGAAGTGATCGCCTTCCCGAAAACCCAGAGCGCGGCGGACGTCATGACTCAGGCACCGGGTCAGGTCGATGCCAAGGCATTGCGCGAACTGCACATTCGTCTGCGCGAAACGCCTAAGGCAGAGTAAGGCTCACCTGGAGGGCGCATCTGCGGATGCGCCCTTTCTTTATACGTAGAGCACTTCAAGATTTTTGGTTGCCGGCCGGCGCACAACAGCGTGGCGGGCAATGTTTCAAAGAGAATTCGGAGCGAGTTATGGCAGGTCATTCCAAGTGGGCGAACATCAAGCACCGCAAAGAACGTCAGGATGCCAAGAAGGGCAAGATCTTCACCAAGTGGATTCGTGAGCTGACCGTCGCGGCCCGTCAGGGTGGTGGCGATCCAGGCTCCAACCCGCGCCTGCGCCTGGCGCTGGACAAGGCCCTTGGTGCGAACATGAGCCGCGACATCATTGATCGCGCGGTTGCCCGTGGTGCCGGTGCTGCCGATACCGACGATATGGTCGAGCTGACCTACGAAGGGTACGGCCCGGGTGGCGTGGCGGTGATGGTCGAATGCATGACCGACAATCGCAATCGCACCGCAGCCGCGGTTCGTCACGCGTTCAGCAAGTGCGGCGGTAATCTCGGCACCGACGGTTCGGTGGCGTACCTGTTCGAGCGCAAGGGACAAATTTCCTTCGCCCAGGGCGTTGACGAAGACGCGCTGATGGAAGCCGCCATGGAAGCCGATGCCGATGACGTGGTGACCAACGAAGACGGTTCGATCGATGTCTTCACCTCGTTTGCCGGGTTCTATTCCGTACGTAACGCGCTTGAAGCGGCTGGTTTCAAGGGTGATGACGCAGAAATCGTCATGCTGCCGACCACCAGTGCCGAACTGGATCTGGAAGGGGCGGAGAAAGTCCTCAAGCTGATCGATATGCTCGAAGACCTGGATGACGTGCAGAACGTCTACTCCAATGCCGATATCCCGGAGTCGGTCGCCGCACAGCTCGGTTAAGGGCGAACAGGATCCTTTGTGGGAGCGAGCCTGCTCGCGAATGCGGATTTTCAAGCGACATAGTTGCTGAATATGAAACCGCTTTCGCGAGCAGGCTCGCTCCCACATTTGTTATTCGTGCATTTATTGAACCCGCAGGCGTTATGACTTTAATTCTTGGTATCGACCCCGGTTCGCGCATTACCGGTTACGGCGTGGTACGCGATACCGGTCGTGGCTGTGAGTACGTGGCCTCCGGTTGCATCCGCACCGGTGCCGGCGAGCTGCATGAACGCCTGCAGATTGTTTATCGCGGCGTGCGGGAAATCATCCAGACCTACGGTCCGGTGACCATGGGCATCGAAAAGGTGTTCATGGCCCGTAACGCCGATTCCGCCCTGAAACTGGGGCAGGCCCGTGGCGCGGCCATCGTGGCCGGCGCGGAAGAAAACCTGGAAATCGCCGAATACACGGCAACCCAGGTCAAGCAGGCGGTGGTCGGCACCGGCGCGGCCAATAAAGAGCAGGTACAGATGATGGTCATGCACATGCTGAAGCTGACCAGCAAACCGCAAATCGATGCCTCCGATGCCCTGGCCATTGCCATTTGCCATGCGCACACCCGTTCCAGCCTGTTGCCCCATGGCCTGGGCGCGGCACGCAGTCGTGGCGGGCGCCTGCGTCTCTGATAGCATCAGCAATCATTTTTCTGGAATGAGGGTCATGCGCCTGTGTTGTCGGCGCAAAACCCTTGTTCTCTCAGTCGCTGACCCAGGGCTGGCCAACGCTCAAGGATCTGTAACGTGATTGGACGCTTGCGCGGCACACTGGCTGAGAAACAGCCACCGCACCTGATTCTGGATGTAAATGGCCTGGGGTATGAGCTTGAAGTGCCCATGACCACGCTTTATCGCCTGCCGTCGGTCGGTGAACCGCTGACGCTGCATACCCATTTGGTCGTACGCGAAGACGCGCAGTTACTCTATGGCTTCGTCGGCAAGCGTGAGCGAGACTTTTTTCGCGAACTGATCCGTCTCAATGGTGTAGGGCCGAAACTGGCCCTGGCCTTGATGTCGAGCCTGGAAGTCGACGAGCTGGTGCGTTGCGTGCAGTCCCAGGACACATCGGCGCTGACCAAGGTGCCGGGCGTGGGCAAGAAAACTGCCGAGCGCCTGCTGGTAGAGCTCAAGGATCGCTTCAAGGCCTGGGAAACCGTGCCTGCCATGTTTGCCCTGGTGCCCAACCAGCCGGATGCCCCTGCGCCGGTCAATACCGCCGAAAACGACGCGGTCAGCGCGCTGATCTCCCTTGGCTACAAGCCACAGGAAGCCAGCAAGGCGATTTCCGCAATCAAGGAGAAAGGCTTGAGCAGCGAAGACCTGATTCGTCGTGCCCTGAAGGGAATGATCTAAGTGATTGAAGCTGACCGTCTGATCGCCGCCACGGGTGCCCCACGTGATCGCGAGGAAGTCCAGGACCGGGCGATTCGTCCAGTCAGCCTGGCCGAGTACATTGGCCAGCCGACCGTTCGCGAGCAAATGGAACTGTTCATCCAGGCTGCCCGCGGGCGTAAAGAGTCCCTGGACCACACATTGATCTTTGGCCCGCCGGGTCTGGGCAAGACCACCCTGGCCAATATCATCGCCCAGGAAATGGGGGTGTCGATCAAGAGCACATCGGGCCCGGTCCTCGAGCGTCCTGGCGACCTGGCGGCGCTGCTGACCAACCTTGAGCCCCACGACGTGCTGTTCATCGATGAAATCCATCGCTTGTCGCCGATTGTCGAGGAAGTGCTGTATCCGGCCATGGAGGATTTCCAACTCGACATCATGATCGGCGAAGGGCCGGCCGCGCGGTCGATCAAGCTTGATCTGCCGCCGTTCACCCTGGTCGGTGCGACCACGCGGGCGGGGATGCTGACCAACCCGTTGCGTGACCGTTTCGGCATCGTCCAGCGCCTGGAGTTCTACAACACCGCCGATCTTTCGACGATTGTCAGTCGTTCGGCGGGCATTCTCGGCTTGCCGCTGGACCCGGAAGGCGCCTTCGAAATTGCCCGCCGTGCCCGCGGCACGCCGCGGATCGCCAACCGCTTGCTGCGGCGGGTGCGCGATTTCGCAGAAGTACGCGCCAAAGGCCACATCACCAAGCCGATTGCCGACCTGGCCCTCAACCTGCTGGATGTCGACGAGCGTGGCTTCGATCACCAGGACCGACGCCTGTTGCTGACCATGATCGAGAAGTTCGATGGCGGGCCGGTAGGGGTAGACAGCCTGGCGGCGGCCATCAGCGAAGAGCGTCACACCATTGAAGACGTGCTGGAGCCGTACCTGATCCAGCAGGGCTATATCATGCGCACGCCGCGTGGTCGGGTGGTGACCCGGCATGCGTACCTGCACTTCGGCTTAAACATTCCGTCACGATTGGGTGAGATGCCCGTGGTAGACGAGTTCCTTGATGCCGTGGACGATTAATTAACTTTTGCGCGCTGAATTTTCCGGCATTGTGCTGTCCTAGGACCGTACTTTCGCGAAAAAGCCGCAGAACATTGAAAAACAGTTGCCTGGCCGGATTGGCAACCCGAGGAGTAAGCACTAGAGTATGCGCGCGCAAAACGGGCTTGAGCCTTTCGCACATCGTTGTCGCGTTTATTACGAGGACACCGATGCGGGCGGCATCGTGTATTACGTCAATTACCTCAAGTTTATGGAACGGGCTCGAACCGAGCGGCTACGAGAGCTGGGCTTTGCCCAATCGCAGCTTGCCGGAGAGGACCTGTTGTTCGTCGTGCATTCCAGCGAAGCGCGCTACCACGCGCCGGCGCGACTGGACGACGAACTGCTGGTAAGCGCTGAAGTAATCGAATTGAACCGTGCCAGCTTGCGCTTCAAGCAGCAGGTCAGGCGGGCCACGGATGATGCACTGCTCTGTGAAGGGCAGTTTCTGGTGGCCTGTGTGCGCACTGAAAGTTTAAAACCCCGGGCCATTCCCGAAGCTCTACGAGCGGCCTTTGCCGACGTGAGCGGCGCGGGTACACACTCAAAGCAGGAGATAAAGCGTGGAAGCTAACGTCGTCGACCATTCCTCCATGTGGAGCCTGGTCAGCAATGCCAGTATCGTGGTGCAACTGGTAATGCTGACCCTGGTAGCCGCATCGGTGACCTCATGGATCATGATCTTTCAGCGCAGCAACCTGCTGCGCGCCGGTCGACGCGCCCTGGAGAGCTTCGAAGAGCGCTTCTGGTCGGGTATCGACCTGTCCAAACTCTACCGTCAGGCGGGTAGCAACCCGGACCCGGATTCCGGCGTCGAGCAGATCTTCCGCGCCGGCTTCAAGGAATTTTCCCGTCTGCGCCAACAGCCAGGGGTCGATCCCGAGGCGGTCATGGAAGGCGTGGCCCGTGCCATGCGCGTTGCCATTTCCCGTGAAGAAGAAAAGCTCGAGCAGAGCCTGCCGTTCCTCGCCACCGTCGGTTCCGTGAGCCCGTATATCGGTCTGTTCGGTACGGTTTGGGGCATCATGAACTCCTTCCGTGGCCTGGCGACTGCCCAGCAAGCCACTCTGGCCACTGTGGCTCCGGGTATCGCCGAAGCCCTGATCGCCACCGCGATCGGTCTGTTCGCCGCCATTCCAGCCGTTATCGCTTACAACCGTTTTGCTGCCCGCAGCGAAACCTTGCTGGGCCGTTACTACACCTTCGCCGATGAATTCCAGGCGATCCTGCACCGCAAAGTGCACACCAGCGAAGAATAAGCAGGTAATTTCCAATGGCTTTAATCGCTCGAGCTCGCAAAAAGCGCAAGCCGGTCGCCGAGATGAACGTGGTGCCCTACATCGACGTGATGTTGGTGCTGCTGGTCATCTTCATGGTGACCGCGCCAATGCTCAATCAGGGCGTGAAAGTTGATCTGCCCAAGGTTTCCAGCGAAGCCTTGCCGCAGGACAACAACACCCAGGTCCTGACCATTTCGATCAAGTCTGACAAGACCTACTACTGGAACCTTGGCAGCGAAGTCGACACCGAGAAGCAGCAGGACAGGGCCATGACCTTGCCGCAAATGACCGACGCCGTGACCAAGATCATTCGCGTGGGCAACGAAGGCGGCAAGCGCACCCAGGTCTTCATCCGCGGTGACAAGAGTGTCGACTACGGCTCCGTCATGGGCGCCATGGGCGGGTTGCAGAAAGCCGGCGTCGGTAATGTTGGCTTGATTACCGAGGCGCCCTGATGCAGCAACAGCGAGAGCCGTCCGCCTCGGAAAGCTACTTCTGGCCTAGTGTCTGGGCGATTGGCTTGCACGTGCTGGTGTTCGGCATGCTGTTCGTCAGTTTTGCCTTCACTCCGGAGTTGCCGCCGGCCAAGCCGATTGTCCAGGCGACCCTGTACCAGCTGAAATCGAAAAGTCAGGCAACCACCCAGACCAATCAGAAGATTGCGGGTGAGGCGAAGAAATCCGCCGCGCGCCAGACCGAAGTCGAGCAGTTGGAACAGAAGAAGGTCGAGCAGGAAGCGGTGAAGGCTGCGGAACAAAAGAAAGAAGAAGCGGCTCAAAAGGCCGAGGAAGCCAAGAAGGCCGACGAGTCGAAGAAAGCGGAAGAGGCGAAAAAGGCTGATGAGGCCAAGAAGGCTGATGAAGCCAAGAAAGCCGATGAAGCGAAGAAGACCGCCGAAGCCAAGAAGGCAGAAGAGAAACAATTGGCTGATATAGCCAAGAAGAAAGCGGAAGAAGAAGCCAAGAAGGCTGCTGAAGAAGAGGCCAAGAAAGCGGCCGCTGAAGAAGCGAAGAAAAAGATCGTCGAAGACGCGAAGAAGAAAGCCGCCGAAGACGCCAAGAAGAAAGCTGAAGCTGAAGAGGCGAAGAAGAAAGTCGCCGACGAAGCGAAGAAGAAAGCTGCTGCCGATGCTGCGAAGAAGAAATCGCAGGATGCGGCACGTAAATCCGCCGAAGACAAGAAGGCCCAGGCCTTGGCAGATTTGCTTTCCGACACGCCGCAGCGTCAGCAGGCCTTGGCGGATGAGCAGGGCGACGAAGTCGCCGGCAGCTTCGATGATTTGATTCGATTGCGTGCAGCGGAAGGCTGGGCTCGTCCACCTTCGGCCCGCAAAGGCATGACGGTTCAGCTGCAAATCGGCATGTTGCCGGACGGTACGGTGACTTCGGTCAAGGTGCTCAAGTCCAGTGGCGACGGTCCGTTTGACGCTTCAGCCGTAGCGGCAGTGAAGAATATTGGACGTTTGACAGAAATGCAGGGAATGAAGCCGAGCGATTTTGCTCCGTATCGTTCATTCAAGATGACATTCACACCTGAGGATCTAGCCCCGTGAGAAACCTCCTTCGAGGAATGCTCGTCGTGATCTGCTGCATGGCAGGGATCGCGATGGCAGATGAGAAAAACATTCTGGTCACCAGCGGCACCGATCGGGCTACTCCGATTGCAGTCGTGCCGTTCGGCAACCAGGGCGGTAGCGTGCTACCGGACGACATGGCGGAAATCATCGGTAACGACCTGCGTAACTCGGGTTACTACTCGCCGATTCCAAAGCAGAACATGATCAGCCAGCCTAGCCAGGCCAGCGAAATCATCTTCCGTGACTTCAAGGCGCTGGGCGCCCAGTACGTCATGGTCGGCAGCATTGCGCCAGCGGGCGGTCGCCTGCAGGTTCAATACGCCCTGTTCAACGTCGCCACCGAGCAGCAAGTGCTCACCGGCAGCGTGTCGGGCAGCGTCGATCAGTTGCGCGACATGTCGCACTACATCGCTGACCAGTCGTTCGAAAAACTCACCGGTATCAAGGGTGCGTTCTCGACTCGCCTGCTGTACGTGACGGCCGAGCGCTTCTCCGAAAAGAACACGCGTTACACACTGCAGCGTTCGGACTATGACGGTGCCCGCGCCGTGACCCTGCTGCAATCGCGCGAGCCGATCCTGTCGCCGCGTTTCGCTCCCGATGGCAAGCGTATCGCCTACGTCTCGTTCGAGCAGAAGCGTCCGCGCATCTTCATGCAGAACATCGACACCGGTCGCCGTGAGCAGATCACCAACTTCGAAGGCCTGAACGGCGCGCCAGCATGGTCGCCGGATGGTCAGCGACTGGCATTCGTATTGTCCAAGGACGGTAACCCGGACATCTACGTGATGAACCTGGGTTCGCGTTCGATCAGTCGCGTCACCAACGGTCAGGGCATCAACACTGAACCGTTCTGGGGCAAGGATGGTTCGACCATCTACTTCACTTCCGACCGTGGCGGCAAGCCACAGATCTACAAAACCAGCGCTAGCGGTGGTGGTGCGGAACGCGTGACTTTCGTCGGTAACTACAACGCCAACCCTAAACTGTCGGCCGATGAAAAGACCCTGGTGATGATCCATCGTCAGGAAGGTTTCACCAATTTCAAGGTGGCGGCCCAGGATTTGCAACGCGGTAGCGTAAAAATCCTCACTGATAGCACTCTGGACGAGTCGCCTACTGTCGCGCCCAACGGCACCATGGTAATCTACGCCACCCGCCAGCAGGGCCGGGGAGTCTTGATGCTCGTGTCCATTAATGGACGCGTAAGGCTCCCGCTTCCTACCGCTCAAGGCGAAGTCAGAGAACCTTCCTGGTCCCCTTACCTGAACTGACGCGGCGCTATACGTTGTACTTAACACACTGGGGTTCATTAGGAGTTTCACGATGGAAATGCTGAAGTTTGGTAAATTTGCTGCGCTGGCACTGGCCATGGCTGTAGCTGTAGGTTGCTCGTCCAAAGGCGGCGACAATGCCGGTGAAGGCGCGGTAGATCCAAACGCTGGTTACGGCGCAAACACTGGTGCAGTTGACGGCTCCCTGAGCGAAGAAGCTGCTCTGCGCGCTATCACCACTTTCTACTTCGAATACGACAGTTCGGACCTGAAGCCAGAAGCCATGCGCGCTCTGGACGTTCACGCCAAGGACCTGAAAGCAAACGGCGCTCGCGTTGTTCTGGAAGGCAACACCGACGAACGTGGTACTCGTGAGTACAACATGGCACTGGGCGAGCGTCGTGCGAAAGCCGTTCAGCGCTACCTGGTACTGCAAGGTGTTTCCCCAGCTCAGCTGGAACTGGTTTCCTACGGCGAAGAGCGTCCAGTTGCTACCGGCAACGACGAGCAGTCCTGGGCTCAAAACCGTCGCGTCGAACTGCGTAAGTAATTCGTCATGCGAACGTGCCGTCGTGCTGTAACTGTCCTGGCTCTCAGTCTCGCGCCGCTTGCGGCGTGGGCTGCGGTTCCTGTGGTCGAAAACGACTCCGGCTATAACAATAGCGGGACCAGTAATCCGCCTGCAGGTTACGGTACGAACGGCGCCTATGCCGGGGGAGGGGTTTCGACCCCTGTCTCGGCACAGGGCCAGCTGTTCAACCAACTGCAACAAATGCAGGATCAGATCTCGCGCCAACAAGGTGTGATCGAAGAACTGCAAAATGATGTAGCGCGCATGAAGCAGGAAAGCCTGGAGCGATACCAGGATCTTGATAGGCGCATAGGAACCGGCGTTGCACCAGCCGCGACTCCTGAGAATTCTTCAACCGGTGGCGACTTGAACGCCCCCGGTGCAGCAGCTGGCGCAGCTGCAGGTGCGGGAGCGGCAGCCGCTCAAGCACCCGCCGCGGGTAGCGAACCGGCGGATCCGGCGAAGGAAAAGCTCTATTACGATGCTGCCTTCGACCTGATCAAGGCCAAGGATTTCGACAAGGCCAGCCAGGCTTTTGCCGCTTTCCTGCGCAAGTACCCGAACAGCCAGTACGCAGGCAATGCCCAGTACTGGTTGGGCGAAGTGAACCTGGCCAAAGGTGATCTGCAAGGTGCAGGTCAGGCTTTTGCCAAGGTTTCGCAGCTGTACCCCAAGCACGCCAAAGTGCCTGACTCGCTGTACAAGCTCGCTGATGTAGAGCGCCGCCTGGGTCATCCCGACAAGGTAAAAGGCATTCTGCAACAGGTTGTGTCCCAGTATCCGGGCACTTCCGCCGCTCAGCTGGCCCAGCGTGATCTGCAAAAAATGTAAGGGCTGCTTGACCCGTTTCGAAGAAACCCGCGCTTGTCGCGGGTTTTTTCGTTAGAATTCACGCCCTTTTTATGAAACACGCTTTTTGGGGCCTGCGCATTGCCGGGGTTCCTTGAAGTGCCTGACGGAGGCGGACAGCCTGTTTAGCTGTTACGCCCGTGGCGACTATGCAAGACACATTGAGAATTACCGAAGTTTTCTACTCGTTGCAGGGTGAAACGCGGACTGCTGGCCTGCCCACTGTTTTTGTGCGCCTGACCGGTTGCCCTCTGCGTTGCCAATACTGCGACAGCGCCTACGCCTTCACCGGTGGGACCATCCGCACCCTCGACGATATCCTCGAGCAGGTAGCCGGCTTTCGGCCGCGTTACGTCTGCGTCACGGGTGGCGAGCCCCTGGCCCAGCCCAACGCCATTCCATTGCTCAAGCGCTTGTGTGATGCCGGTTACGAAGTGTCACTGGAAACCAGTGGCTCTATCGACATCTCGGCGGTAGATTCCCGGGTCAGTCGCGTTGTCGACCTGAAAACCCCAGGTTCGAAGGAAGCGCACCGCAATCGCTACGAAAACATCGAGCTGCTGACGCCCAACGATCAGGTGAAGTTTGTCATCTGCTCGCGGGAAGATTATGACTGGTCCGTGTCCAAGCTGATCCAATACGGTCTGGACAAGCGCGCCGGTGAAGTCCTGTTCTCGCCAAGCCACCATGATCTCAATGCTCGAGACCTGGCGGACTGGGTGGTGGCGGACAACCTGCCAGTGCGTTTGCAATTGCAGCTGCATAAATATCTATGGAATGACGAGCCGGGGCGCTGAAATGACTGAACCACTCAACACTGCTGAAAAACGTGCGGTCATCCTGTTGTCCGGTGGCCTGGACTCGGCAACTGTCGTGGCCATGGCGCGCGCCGAAGGCTACAGCTGCTACACCATGAGCTTCGACTACGGCCAGCGGTCTCACGCTGAGCTGTATGCCGCCGAACGCGTCGCTCGCGACCTGGGTGTGGTCGAACACAAGGTCATCGGTCTTAACCTGAACGGCATGGGCGGCTCGGCGCTGACTGACAGCAGCATCGATATCCCGGAAGAGTTGGGCGAGGGCATTCCGGTGACTTACGTGCCAGCGCGTAACACGGTGTTCCTGTCCCTGGCGCTGGGCTGGGCAGAAGTGCTCGGCGCACGTGACATCTTTATCGGCGTGAACGCAGTGGATTACTCCGGCTACCCGGATTGCCGTCCCGAGTTCATCGAATCCTTCGAGCGCATGGCCAATCTGGCAACCAAGGCCGGCGTAGAAGGGAAGGGGTTTCGCATTCAGGCGCCGCTGCAAAACCTCAGCAAGGCGCAGATCGTCCAGGCGGGTGTAAAGCTTGGCGTGGACTACGGCCTGACCGTTTCCTGCTATCAGGCCGACGACAATGGCCGTGCCTGCGGCAAGTGCGACAGCTGCCGCCTGCGTGCAGAAGGCTTTGCCGCGGCCGGAATCAGCGACCCAACACCTTATTTTTGAATTATTTTAAAATAGGTGTTGAATAGTCCTTAAAAATCAGTATTATACGCGCCACCACACAGCGGGTCGTTAGCTCAGTTGGTAGAGCAGTTGGCTTTTAACCAATTGGTCGTAGGTTCGAATCCCACACGACCCACCATTTTTGGCGGTTTAGAAAATCCGGAAGGCCCACGAAAGTGAGGATTTCCGGGTTTTTTTTTGCCCGCAATTTAACGCCGCCCGATTCCTGGGCTGCACTGCAGGGCGCAGGTCAGAATCATCTTTTGCATCCATCCGATATTCTGTAGCCTTGCGCAGCTTCAACGCTGTCCGTGCCTGATCAATACTCACTTTCCCGGCGGTACCCTGATGGGTCCGGAGCCGGGTGTATACTCGACTTTCGCGCGAACGCGCCTGCAGGTCTTGCGAACATGACGCAGATTTCCGAACGCCTTCTGGTTCAAGCCCACCTCGACGCCAAGCAGCCCAAACCGCTGACCGCCGATGAGGAAGCTTATTATCGTGCCGCCATCGCTGCCGAGCTAAAAGCTCAGGACGCGGTGCTGGTGGCGCACTTCTATTGCGATCCGGTGATTCAGGCCCTGGCCGAAGAGACCGGAGGCTGTGTCTCCGACTCACTGGAGATGGCCCGCTTTGGCAATGCCCACCCGGCCAAGACCGTGGTGGTCGCCGGTGTGAAATTCATGGGCGAGACGGCCAAGATCCTCAACCCCGAAAAACGCATCCTGATGCCGACCCTGGAAGCGACCTGCTCGCTGGACCTTGGGTGCCCTGTCGATGAGTTTTCTGCGTTCTGCGACCAGCATCCGGAGCGTACGGTGGTGGTTTACGCCAATACCTCGGCGGCGGTCAAAGCCCGGGCGGACTGGGTGGTGACTTCGAGCTGCGCGCTGGAAATCGTCGAAAGCCTGATGGATAACGGTGAAACCATCATCTGGGGGCCGGACAAGCACCTGGGCACCTACATCCAGCGTCAGACCGGCGCCGACATGTTGCTGTGGGACGGTGCCTGCATCGTTCACGAAGAGTTCAAGTCCAAGCAGCTCGAAGACATGAAGGCGCTGTATCCGGATGCGGCGATCCTGGTGCACCCGGAGTCGCCGACCGCGGTGATCGAGCTGGCGGATGCCGTAGGCTCCACCAGTCAGTTGATCGCTGCGGCACAGAGCCTGCCGAACAAGACCCTGATTGTCGCCACCGATCGCGGTATCTTCTACAAGATGCAGCAGTTGTGCCCCGACAAGGTCTTTATCGAAGCGCCTACGGCCGGTAACGGCGCGGCATGCCGCAGTTGCGCGCACTGCCCCTGGATGGCGATGAACACCCTTGAGCGCACGCTCAAGAGCTTGAAGGAAGGGACGAACGAGATCTTTGTTGATCCGGCGTTGATTCCGCAGGCTATTCGACCGCTCAAGCGCATGCTCGATTTCACCCAGGCTGCGCGGATGAAATTGGCCGGCAACGCTTAATTGCCATCAAAATCGCTAAAACTGTGGGAGCGAGCCTGCTCGCGAAGAGGGAGTGTCAGCCAACATGAATGTTGCTGAAACACCGCCTTCGCGAGCGGGCTCGCTCCCACATTGGTTTGTGCTTACCGGGGTTACTTGGTCTTCTTCGGGATCCGCACCAGCTGGGTATTGGAATACATGTCATGCCAGCTGCGTTTCTGCTCGTCAAACAGCGACCAGAAGAACCCCAAGCCCACGCACAGCAACGATGCGATCGACACTACAAACCGCAGCAGCGCCTGCCATAGGCTGATGGACGAGCCATCGGCATTCTGCACGCGCACGCCCCAGACCTGCATACCCAGGGTCTGGCCTGAGTAAGTCCAGAACTTGGCAAAGAAACCGAATAGTACGAACAGCAGCACCGTTGAAAGCAGTGGATCGCCGTCGAGCGCGCCAGCTTCGGTGAGGGTGCGCATTTTCTCTTCGCCGATGATCGCCATCTGGATCATCTTGTAGACGCCGCTGGTGACGATCAGCAGGGCTGTGCACAGCAGGAAGTCATAGAACATCGCTGCCAGGCGACGACCCAGGCCGACGGCGGGGAAATCGCCCTGGGGTTTGAGCGGGTGTTTCGACATGGCAGCCTCTGGACGCAAAAGAAGCCATTTTACGGATTTACGCACACAAAAAAGCCCCTGATGTCAGCATCAGGGGCTTTTTCGTTACAGAAGATTATGCTTCTGCTTGTACTTCGTCAGCCTGCATGCCTTTCTGGCCCTGCACGGCGATGAAAGTCACTTTCTGGCCTTCTTTCAGGCTCTTGAAGCCGTTGCCCTGGATGGCGCGGAAATGCACGAACAGATCCGGACCGCTTTCAGGCGTGATAAAACCAAAACCTTTCTCGTCGTTAAACCACTTGACGGTACCGCTCTGACGTTGGGACATTTCTTATTTCCTTTGACGCAAAAATTAATGACAGTCTCCTTCTCATGAAAGAGTACTGGGGCTGGTTGCAGGAGAGTAAGAAGACGTCGAACGGGATGTAGCTAACTTGTAGGCTACTGCCCAGGTCACGATTCCAAGCGACCCATGCAAACACAGTGAACAAACTCTACGCCAACTACGGGAGAAAAAACAAGCCCTGTGAGAGGCCCGGATTTGCTCAGGTTGCTGGCACACCCGACAACTAGCACGGGCTTATGCGCTGGCGGTGTTCAATTGTTTTCGATCGTTATAAGCAAAGTTCATAATCGAAGCTTAGAGCCAAACGATGCACTATTTTATGGCGGTTGCGTTACACATTAGTGCAGTGTAAGCGCAACCGCGTTACTTATAGGAACAGTCAATCAGCCGCGATAGTAGCGTTGTGGAACAAATGGCATTTTGCTTACAAGCAACGCTACCTTTTTCCCACGCACAATTGCCCATACCGGCGTATCGAGGGCGATGTAGGCGCTGTCCAGGTAACCCATGGCCAAAGGGCCACCCAGGGTCGGTCCAAAGCCGCCGCTGCAAACGCTGCCGATGATCTCGCCGGCTTCGTTGACGATTTCGGCACCTTCGCGCACCGGGGTGCGTTCCTGCGGTAGCAGGCCAACGCGCTTGCGGGTAACACCGGCTTGTTGTTGGGCGAATACGCTTTCTGCGCCAGGGAAGCCGCCGGCGCGCGCACCATCGGCACGACGCGGCTTGGAGATGGCCCACAACAGGCTGGCTTCGATCGGGGTGGTGTCAGTGTTCATGTCATGGCCGTACAGGCACAGGCCGGCTTCCAGGCGCAGCGAATCGCGTGCGCCGAGGCCGATGGCCGCCACTTCAGGCTCGGCCAGCAGGGCCCGGGCCAGGGCTTCGGCGCTGTCGGACGGTACCGAGATTTCGTAACCGTCTTCACCGGTGTAACCCGAGCGGCTGACAAAGCAGTCCACGCCCAGCAGTTTCACGCGGGCGAACTGCATGAAGGTCATCTTTGCCACTTCTGGCGCCAGACGTGCCAGCACGGTCACTGCAGCCGGCCCTTGCAGGGCGAGGAGGGCGCGTTCTTCGAACAGCGGCTCGATGGTGCATTGATCGCCGATGTGATTGCGCAGGTGGGCCAGGTCCTGGTCCTTGCAGGCGGCATTGACCACCAGGAACAGTTCGTCGTTACCCAGGTTGGCGACCATCAGGTCGTCGAGGATGCCACCGGTCTCGTTGGTGAACATCGCGTAGCGCTGCATGCCGACCGGCAAGTCGACGATGTCCACTGGCACCAGGGTTTCCAGGGCCTTGGCGGCATTGGCGCCGGTCAGGCGGATCTGACCCATGTGCGAGACGTCGAACAGGCCGGCCTGCTCGCGGGTGTGCTGGTGTTCTTTCATCACACCCAGCGGGTACTGCACCGGCATGTCATAGCCGGCGAACGGCACCATGCGCGCGCCCAATTCGATGTGCAGGGCGTGCAACGGCGTTTTCAACAGTTGTTCGGTGGACATATTCAGCTCCTGGAGAAGTGTGAAGATGAGCGCGCATCAGCACTCAATAATGTTGACCGCCAAACCGCCACGGGCGGTTTCCTTGTATTTGCTTTTCATGTCGGCGCCGGTCTGGCGCATGGTGCGGATGACCTTGTCGAGGGACACGAAGTGCTGTCCGTCGCCGCGCATGGCCATGCGCACGGCATTGATGGCCTTGACTGAACCCATGGCATTGCGTTCGATGCAAGGCACTTGCACCAGCCCGCCGATCGGGTCGCAGGTCAGCCCGAGGTTGTGTTCCATGCCGATTTCCGCGGCGTTTTCCACTTGCTGCACGGTGCCGCCAAGCACCTCGCACAGGGCGCCCGCCGCCATGGAGCAGGCCACGCCGACTTCGCCCTGGCAGCCGACTTCGGCGCCCGAGATCGAGGCGTTTTCCTTGTACAGAATGCCGATGGCCGCGGCGGTCAGCAGAAAGCGCACCACGCCGTCATCGTTCGCGCCGGGGATGAAGCGCATGTAGTAATGCAGTACCGCCGGGATGATCCCGGCCGCGCCGTTGGTCGGGGCTGTAACCACGCGTCCGCCATTGGCGTTTTCTTCGTTGACCGCCAGGGCGTACAGGTTGACCCAGTCCAATACCGACAGTGGATCGCGCAGTGCCGATTCGGGGTTCTTGCACAATTGCCGATGCAGCGCTGCTGCCCGGCGCTTGACCTTCAGGCCGCCCGGCAGGATGCCTTCGTTACGGCAACCGGCGGCGACGCAGTCCTGCATCACTTGCCAGATTTTCAGCAGGCCGGCGCGGGTTTCCGCTTCCGGGCGCCAGGCGCTTTCGTTGGTCAGCATCAGCTGGCTGATGGACAGGCCGTAGGTGGCGCAGTGAGCAAGCAGGTCCTTGGCGCTTTTGAACGGGAAGGTCAGGGGGGTGGCGTCTTCGACGATGCGGTCGGCGCCGGCGGCGTCTTCATCGACGACAAAACCACCGCCGACCGAGTAGTACTCGCGGCTGCGGATCTGCAAGCCCGCTGCGTCGAAGGCGCGGAAAATCATGCCGTTGGGGTGATAGGCCAAGGGTTTGCGAATCATCGCCAGGTGTTCTTTCTCATTGAACGCAATGCTGTGTTCGCCGAGCAGGTTCAAACGACCATTGCCGCGAATCTCTTGCAGACGGGCGGCGACGGTTTCGGTATCCACGGTATCCGGGTGTTCGCCTTCCAGGCCGAGCAACACAGCCTTGTCGCTGCCGTGGCCTTTACCGGTGGCGCCGAGTGAGCCGTACAGCTCGACTTTGACGCAGGTGGTTGCAGCCAACAGCCCTTCACGGCGCAAACCTTCGGCGAAACGTGCAGCAGCGCGCATCGGGCCGACGGTGTGGGAGCTGGAGGGGCCGATGCCAATCTTGAACAGGTCGAACACGCTTAACGACATGGTTGTTCTCCGGTTTCTTGTTATAGGAATGGCGGAATCTGATATCAGGTGCAGATCACCTGTGGGAGCGAGCCTGCTCGCGAAAGCGGTGGGTCAGTCACCATCGATGTTGCCTGACATACCGCTTTCGCGAGCAGGCTCGCTCCCACAGGGGGATATGCGCTGTTCTTGAAATTGGGGGCGGATAAATCCGCCCCTTCATTCGTTTAAGCGTAGCTTTCGATCGACGGGCAGGCGCAGACCAGGTTGCGATCACCGAAGACGTTGTCGACACGACCGACCGGCGGCCAGTACTTGCCTTCGATCAACGAGGCAACCGGATACACCGCCTGCTCACGGCTGTACGGATGCGACCACTCGCCGACCAGCTCCGCCGCGGTGTGCGGGGCGTTTTTCAGTGGGTTGTCGTCCTTGTCCAGGGTGCCGTTTTCCACCGCGCGGATTTCTTCGCGGATGCGGATCATGGCGTCGCAGAAGCGGTCCAGTTCTTCCCTGGATTCGCTTTCGGTCGGCTCGATCATCAAGGTGCCGGCCACCGGGAAGGACATGGTCGGGGCGTGGAAGCCGAAGTCGATCAGGCGCTTGGCCACGTCATCGACGCTGATGCCGCTGCTGTCTTTGAGCGGACGCAGGTCGAGGATGCACTCGTGGGCCACCAGGCCGTTGCTGCCGGTGTACAGCACGGGATAGTGCTCTTCGAGGCGGCGGGAAATGTAGTTGGCGTTGAGGATCGCCAGTTGCGACGCACGCTTCAGACCGGCGCCGCCCATCATGCGGATGTACATCCAGGTGATCGGCAGAATGCTCGCGCTGCCGAACGGTGCGGCACACACCGCGCCTTCCTTGCGTGCCATGTGCGCGTGGCCCGGCAGGAACGGCGCCAGGTGCGACTTGACGCCGATCGGGCCGACGCCCGGGCCGCCACCGCCGTGGGGGATGCAGAAGGTCTTGTGCAGGTTCAGGTGCGAGACGTCGCCGCCGAACTTGCCCGGGGCGCAGAGGCCGACCATGGCGTTCATGTTGGCGCCGTCGATGTACACCTGGCCGCCGTGGTCATGGATGATGCCGCAGATTTCGCGGATGCCTTCCTCGAACACGCCGTGGGTCGACGGGTAGGTGATCATCAAGGCCGCGAGGTGCTCGCGGTGCTCGATGGCCTTGGCCCGCAGGTCTTCGATGTCGACGTTACCGCGGGCGTCGCAGGCGGTGACCACCACGCGCATGCCGGCCATTTGTGCCGTGGCCGGGTTGGTGCCGTGGGCCGAGGACGGGATCAGGCAGATGTCGCGACGGTCTTCGCCACGGCTCTGGTGGTAGGCGCGAATGGCCAGCAGGCCGGCGTATTCACCCTGCGAACCGGCGTTCGGTTGCAGCGAGATCGAGTCGTAGCCGGTAGCGGCGCAGAGCATCGCTTCCAGTTCATCGGTCAGTTGCTGGTAACCGGCGCTTTGTTCGGCCGGGGCGAACGGGTGCAGGGCGCCGAATTCGGCCCAGGTCACCGGGATCATTTCGCTGGCGGCGTTGAGTTTCATGGTGCACGAGCCCAGCGGGATCATAGTGCGGTCCAGCGCCAGGTCCTTGTCCGCCAGCTTGCGCAGGTAGCGCATCAGCTCGGTTTCCGAGTGGTAGCGGTTGAACACCGGGTGGCTGAGGATCGGCGATTGGCGCAGCAGGGCGGCCGGGATAGTCGCTTGAGTCGACGCGGCGAGGGCGGTGAAGTCCGGCAGGGTCTGGCCAGCGGCGAACAGCGCCCACAGGGTTTCGACGTCAGCCTGGGTGCTGGTTTCGTCGAGGGACAGGCCCAGGCGTTCGGCATCGACCACGCGCAGGTTGATCTGACGGGCGCGGGCCTGCTCGTGCAACGCAGCGGTTTGCGCGCCAGTTTTGATCGTCAGCGTGTCGAAGAAGTTTTCCTGCTCGACGCTCAGACCCAGTGCGCTCAAGCCCTTGGCCAGGATCGCGGTCAGCTGATGCACGCGCTGGGCGATCTGCGTCAGGCCTTTCGGACCGTGGTACACGGCGTACATGCTGGCGATGTTGGCCAGCAAAACCTGCGCGGTGCAGATGTTGCTGGTGGCCTTCTCGCGGCGGATGTGTTGCTCGCGGGTTTGCATCGCCAGGCGCAGGGCCGGCTTGCCGAAACGGTCGACGGAGACACCGACCAGACGGCCCGGCATGTCGCGCTTGAACGCGTCCTTGGTGGAGAAGTACGCCGCGTGCGGGCCACCGAAGCCCAGCGGCACGCCGAAGCGTTGCGCGCTACCGATGGCCACGTCGGCGCCGAACTCGCCCGGCGGGGTCAGCAGGGTCAGGGCCAGCAGGTCGGCGGCCACCGCCACCAGGGCGTTGGCGGCGTGCAAGCGTTCGGTCAGGGCATGGTAGTCGAACACGTCACCGTTGCTCGCCGGGTATTGCAGCAGGGCGCCAAAGAACGGCGTCACGTCGCTCAATTCGCGCTCGTCACCGACCACCACCTCGATGCCCAGCGGCTCGGCACGGGTGCGCAGCACGTCGAGGGTTTGCGGGTGGCAATGCACGGAAGCGAAGAACTGGTGGCTGCCCTTGTTCTTGCTCAGGCGCTTGCAGAAGGTCATGGCTTCGGCGGCGGCGGTGGCTTCGTCGAGCAGCGAGGCGTTAGCGATCGGCAGGCCGGTGAGGTCGCTGATCAGGGTCTGGAAGTTCAGCAGCGCTTCGAGACGGCCCTGGGAAATTTCCGGCTGGTACGGGGTGTAGGCGGTGTACCAGGCCGGGTTTTCCAGCAGGTTACGCAGGATCGGCGACGGCGTGTGGGTGCCGTAGTAGCCCTGGCCGATGAAGGTCTTGAACAGCTGGTTCTTGCCGGCGATGCCTTTGATCATCGCCAGAGCGTCGGCTTCGCTCAAACCGTCTTCCAGGCCGAGCACGCTGGTGCCCTTGATGCTGTCGGGAATGACGCTGGCGCTCAGGGCTTCGAGGGAGTCGAAACCGAGGGTGTTGAGCATGGCTTGCTCGTCACCGGCGCGGGGGCCAATGTGACGGGCGATGAATTCGTTGGCGGTGCTGAGATTGATAGTCATGGCGGGCTCCTCAGGCTTCGGCTTGGGCTTTGATCAGACGGTCGTACGCGTCCTGATCCAGCAGTTTGGCGACCGCCGAAGCGTCGCTTGGCTGGAAACGGAAGAACCAGCCTTCGCCCAGCGGATCTTCGTTGACCAATTCAGGGCTGCCATCCAGCGCCGGGTTCACTTCCAGTACTTCTCCGTCCAGTGGCATGTACACACCGCTGGCGGCTTTTACCGATTCCACGGTGGCTGCTTCAGCGCCTTTGTCGTAGGACTGCAGCTCTGGCAGTTGTACGAAAACCACGTCGCCCAGTGCGTTCTGTGCGAAAGCGGTGATACCGACTGTGACGCTACCGTCAGCTTCGGTGCGCAGCCATTCGTGATCTTCAGTAAAACGCAACTCGCTCATGGAAACTCCTAGGGGGCCAGACTCGTCTGGTGGACGCGATTGAATGCTTGGGCAATGCCCTGATTTATGAGGGGTTACTAAGCAAGAACGCTGCCAATGTTTTTTTATTGTTATAAATCAATAAGTTATGTTGATTTGTGGTTCGACGAAAAGGGCAGCCTGTAGCGAAATCGCTACAGCGGCAGCAGGAGAAAAAAGCTGAAGTGGATCAAAGCCTTGCGCAGGGCTAGTTGAAGAGGGGTGTAGCGATATCGTTCCGCTGTAGCGCTTTCAGTACAGGTAGAGGTCGCTTTTGATGCGATATCAGGACCAACTTGATCGTTCCCATGCTCTGCGTGGGAATGCCTCTTGTGACGCTCTGCGTCACGCTTTGGGACGCAGAGCGTCCCGGGCTGCATTCCCACGCGGAGCATGGGAACGATCAATCAGCACCTCAGGCTTTGTTGGGAATCCCGTACTTGCGCAACCGATGGGCAATCGCCGTGTGCGAGGTTTGCAGGCGGCTGGCCAGTTGGCGGGTCGAGGGGTAGCTCACGTAGAGCTTTTCCAGCAGGGTTTTCTCGAATTCATCCATGGCTTGCTCCAGGCTGTCGACATCGTGATCGCCTTGGCGTGCCACCGAGGTGCCGGCGATGTCGAGGTCGCCAATGTCCACCAGACTGCTTTCGCAAATGGCCGCTGCACGGAAGATCACGTTTTGCAGTTGCCGCACGTTGCCCGGCCAGCGGTTGCCCAGCAACGCCGGGTAAGTACCCGGCGCCAGGCGACAGACCGGGCGCTGGATCTGTGCGCAGGCCTGCTGCATGAAATAGCGGGCCAAGAGCAGGATGTCCTGTCCGCGTTCGCGCAGGGGCGGGACTTCGACATTGAGCACGTTGAGCCGGTAAAACAGGTCTTCGCGGAACAAACCTTCGCTGACCATTTTTTCCAGGTCGCGGTGGGTTGCGCTGAGGATCCGCACGTTGACCTTGACCTCGCGATCACCGCCGACCCGACGGAAGCTGCCATCGTTGAGGAAGCGCAGCAACTTGGCCTGCAAGTACGGTGACATCTCGCCGATTTCGTCGAGAAAAACCGTGCCCTGGTTGGCCAGTTCCATCAGCCCCGGCTTGCCGCCCCGTTGCGCGCCGGTGAAGGCGCCGGGGGCGTAGCCGAACAGTTCGCTTTCGGCGAGGTTCTCCGGCAATGCTGCGCAGTTCAACGCCAGAAACGGTGAATTGTGTCGCGCACTGATCGCGTGGCAAGCCCGGGCCACCAGTTCCTTGCCGGTGCCGGTCTCGCCTTGGATCAACAGCGGTGCATCGAGTGCCGCGACCCGTTGCGCGCGGACTTTGAGCGTGCGAATCACCGGCGATTCGCCTAGCAGTGCATCGAAGCCTTCGGCGTGATCATGGTGCAGTGCAGAGAGTCGTTCGCCGATACGGTTCGGTTGATACAGGGTCAACAGGGCGCCGGCGTCGGTGATCGGTGTGGCGTCCAGCAACAATGTCTGGCCGTTGACGGTAATTTCCCGCAGCGGCAGGCGAAAACCGTGTTCGAGCAACGCACCGAGCAGCGCCGGGTCGGCAAACAGGTCGGCGACACTTTCTCCGGCCGGCTCGCGACCGTACAAATCAATCAACGCCGGATTGGCCAGCAACACCTTGCCGGCGCTGTCCAGCGCCAGCACCGGGTCGGTCATCGCCGCGAGCAACGCATCAAGCTGCAAGTGCCGACGCTGGCCTGGAAGAATGTCGACCACTGTCATCGCCTGCACGCCACGCACGCTCAGCAGCGCATCGCGCAACTCTTCGAGCACTTCCGGGCGAAGTGTCGGCGCGTCGATATAGACGTTGGGCGGAACCATTTCCACCGCATCCAGATTGAGGTTACGTCCACCGAGCAAGGCCAGGACTTCCTGGGTGATGCCGACGCGATCGATGAAGCTGACGTGGATACGCATGGTGCGGTTTTGGGTTCTGGAATGCGGAGGGTGGCAAGTATGCCTTGGGGCGGGCTAATGGTGAAATCCTGCGCGGGATTTCAACGCGGCGATGACCCCTTGTGGGAGCGAGCCTGCTCGCGAAGGCGTCGTGTCAGGCAACGTGGATGGCAACTGACACACCGCTTTCGCGAGCAGGCTCGCTCCCACAGTAGTTTGTGGTTGATCACAGAATGTGTGTTCGGGTTATTCGAAGTGCTCGGGGTTTACCGGATCGCCGGATTTCATATTCAACTGCTGCCGGATGTCTTCAAACATCAAATCGTAATGCTTGTGGATCGAGCCGATCTGGCTATGTGTTTTCGGAATTCCGTACTTCTCGGCAATTCTCGTCACATCCCTGGCGAAGTTGTAGGCATCCTCCTTGAGCAGGAAGAAGGGCTCTGACATCTCCTTGCCCTGAATGCTGCCATGCATGGTGAACTGGATGCCCTTTTCACCTTTGTCATTCTTGCTGACTTCATAGTCGAGGTGCACGTTGTAGCTGACATCGTCCGGTGTCAGCGCATGACGCTCGATGTGCAAGTGACCTGGCTCAAACTGTGCCATGGGCGTCTCTCCTTACGAGTAGGTAATGCCAGGTGTCGCCGTGCTGATGCGGGTGCCGGCCTTGCCCTGGACGATCGCTTCGATGTCCGCGAGTGAGCCGATCACCGCGACCTTTCCAGTATGGCGCGCGAACTCGCAGGCTGCCTGCACCTTCGGTCCCATGGAGCCGGCAGCGAAGCCGAGTTTTTCCATTTCGTCGGGGTGCGCCTGGGCGATACTTTTCTGGGTCGGTTTGCCGAAGTCGATAAACGCGGCGTTGACGTCGGTGGCAATCACCAGCAGATCGGCTTCCAGCTGTTCGGCCAGCAGCGCCGAGCACAGGTCTTTGTCGATCACCGCTTCGACGCCTTCCAGCTTGCCGGGTGCGGTGTACATGGTCGGGATGCCGCCACCGCCGGCGCAGATCACGATGCTGTTTTTTTCCAGCAACCATTTGATCGGGCGGATTTCGAAGATGCGCTTGGGTTTGGGGCTGGCGACCACACGGCGGTATTTGTCGCCATCGGGGGCAATGGCCCAGCCTTTTTCGGCAGCGAGCTTTTCTGCCTCGGCTTTGGTGTACACCGGACCGATGGGTTTGGTGGGGTTCTGGAAGGCCGGGTCGTTGGCATCGACTTCGACCTGGGTCAGCAAGGTGGCGAACGGCACCTCGAAGTCCAGCAGATTGCCCAGTTCCTGTTCGATGATGTAGCCGATCATGCCTTCGGTTTCGGCGCCGAGTACGTCCAGCGGGTAAGGCGACACCGAGGTGTAGGCGGCCGCCTGCAACGACAGCAGGCCGACCTGCGGACCATTGCCGTGGGCGATGACCAACTGGTTGCCGGGATGGATCTTGGCGATCTGCTCGGTGGCGATCCGGATATTGGCGCGCTGGTTGTCCGCGGTCATGGGTTCACCCCGGCGGAGCAGGGCGTTACCGCCCAGAGCAACGACGATACGCATGGTGCATGTCCTTCTAAAAGATTAGTCACAAGCGACTCGATCCCTTGTGGGAGCGAGCCTGCTTGCGAAGGCGTCGTGTCAGTCAACATCAATGCTGAATGTCAGACCGCTTTCGCGAGCAGGCTCGCTCCCACATTGACCGGGTGGGTCTTCAGAGATCCGCCAGCGTCGACACCAGAATCGCCTTGATCGTGTGCATGCGATTCTCCGCTTGCTCGAAGGCGATACAGGCCGGCGACTCAAACACGTCATCGGTCACTTCGATGCCGTTCTTCAGGTTCGGGTACTGCTCGGCAATCTGTTTGCCGATCTTGGTGTCGCTGTTGTGGAAGGCCGGCAGGCAGTGCATGAACTTGGTGCGCGGGTTGCCGGTGGCTTTCATCAGTTCGGCATTCACCTGATACGGCAGCAGTTGCTGGATGCGCTCGGCCCAGGCTTCGACCGGTTCGCCCATGGAGACCCAGACGTCGGTGTGGATGAAGTCCACGCCCTTGACCGCGGCTTTCGGGTCTTCGGTGAGGGTGATGCGAGCACCGCTTTCTTCACCGTATTTTTTGCATCGGGCCACCAGGTCGTCCGCCGGCCACAGGGCTTTCGGCGCGCAGATGCGCACGTCCATGCCCAGTTTGGCGCCGATCAGCAGCAGCGAATTGCCCATGTTGTTACGCGCATCCCCAAGGTAGGCGTAGCTGATTTCGTGAATCGGCTTGTCGGCATGTTCACGCATGGTCAGCACGTCGGCGATCATTTGCGTCGGGTGATATTCATCGGTCAGGCCGTTGAACACCGGCACGCCGGCAAACTTGGCCAGCTCCTCGACGATTTCCTGTTTGAAGCCACGGTACTCGATGGCGTCGTACATGCGCCCGAGCACGCGGGCGGTGTCCTTCATGCTTTCCTTGTGGCCGATCTGCGAGGAGTTCGGGTCGATGTAAGTGACGTTGGCGCCCTGGTCATAGGCGGCGACTTCGAATGCGCAACGGGTGCGGGTCGAGGTTTTTTCGAAGATCAGCGCGATGTTGTTGCCCTTGAGGTGTTGCTGTTCGGTGCCGGTGTATTTGGCACGCTTGAGATCGCGGGACAGGTCGAGCAGGTAGCGCAATTCGCGAGGGGTGTGGTGTTCCAGGCTCAGCAGATTGCGGTTATGGATATTGAACGCCATTTTGGATCTCCTAAGGTGTCGGTTATCCCGTTGGCCCGCACTCGGTCGGTGCGGGCCAAGGCTGATAGGTTAGTAGTCGATCGGATCGCGGATGATCGGGCAGGTCATGCAGTGGCCACCGCCGCGACCGCGTCCGAGTTCGCCGGCGCTGATGGTGATGACCTCTACCCCGGCCTTGCGCAGCAGGGTGTTGGTGTAGGTGTTGCGGTCGTAGCCGATGACCACGCCAGGCTCCACGGCGACCACGTTGTTGCCGTCGTCCCATTGCTCGCGTTCGGCGGCGAAACTGTTGCCGCCGGTTTCGACGACGCGCAGGGCCTTGAGGTTGAGGGCCTGGGCCACGGTGTCGAGGAAGTTGGTTTCTTCGCGGCGGATATCGATGCCACCCGGTTTGCTTTCATCGGGGCGCAGGGTGAAGGCGACGATCTGGTTCACCACTTCCGGGAAGATGGTCACCACGTCGCGGTCGCAGAAGCTGAACACGGTGTCCAGGTGCATCGCTGCGCGGGATTTCGGCAGGCCGGCGACAATGACTTTTTCCACGGCCTTGTTCTTGAACAGATTGACCGCCAGTTGGCCGATGGCCTGGCGGGAAGAACGTTCGCCCATGCCGATCAACACCACGCCGTTGCCGATCGGCATCACGTCGCCGCCTTCAAGGGTGGAGCTACCGTGGTCCTTGTCCGGGTCGCCGTACCAGATCTGGAAATCAGCGTTGGTGAATTGCGGATGGAACTTGTAGATGGCCGTGGTCAGCAGGGTTTCCTGGCGACGCGCCGGCCAGTACATCGGGTTGAGGGTGACGCCGCCGTAGATCCAGCACGTGGTGTCGCGGGTGAATTGGGTGTTGGGCAGTGGCGGCAGAATGAAGCTGGAGTGGCCGAGGAATTCGCGGAACATCTGAATCGTCTTGCCGCCGAAACTGTCCGGCAGGTCATCGGCTGAGACACCACCAATCAGGAACTCGGCGATCTTGCGCGGCTCCAGGCTGCGCAGCCACGAGCCGGTTTCATTGATCAGGCCCAAGCCCACCGAATCGGCGGTGATCTTGCGTTCAAGAATCCAGTCCAGGGCTTCGGGGATGGCAACAATGTCGGTCAGCAGGTTGTGCATTTCCAGCACATCGACATTGCGTTCGCGCATTTTGGTGACGAAATCGAAATGGTCGCGCTTGGCCTGGGCTACCCACAGCACATCATCGAAAAGCAGTTCGTCGCAGTTGTTCGGGGTCAGCCGCTGATGGGCCAGGCCGGGGGAGCAAACCATGACTTTGCGCAGTTTGCCGGCTTCGGAATGGACGCCGTACTTAACTTTTTCCGTGGTCATTTCAGTGAACCTCCAGATGGCAAAACAATCGTGTTACAGGGTCAGGAAGCCGTCGTAGAGACCGTAGGCCGCCACCAGGGCGCCGACGACCACCAAAGCGAAGATCAGCTTCTCGACGTTGGTGAAAACCGGTTTTTTGAGTTCCAGCTTGGCTTTGGCGAACAAGATCACGCCGGGGGCATAGAGCAGGGCCGAGAGCAGCAGGTATTTGATGCCACCGGCGTACAGCAGCCAGACCGCGTAGATCAGGGCCACGGCGCCAATGAGCAGGTCCTTCTGGCGCTCGCCCGCCGCGCCTTCGTAGGTTTCGCCGCGCACGGCCAACAGCAGGGCGTAGGCCGCCGACCACAGGTACGGCACCAGAATCATCGAGGTGGCGAGGTAGATCAGCGACAGGTAGGTGCTGGCCGAAAACAGCGTGATAACCAGGAATATCTGGACCATGGCATTGGTCAGCCACAGCGCGTTGACCGGTACCTGGTTGGCGTTTTCCTTGCGCAGGAACGCTGGCATGGTGTGGTCCTTGGCGGCGGCGAACATGATCTCCGCGCACAGCAGCACCCACGACAACAGCGCTCCGAGCAAAGAGATAATCAGGCCGACGCTGATCAGCACCGCCCCCCACTGACCCACTACGTGTTCCAGCACGGCGGCCATCGACGGGTTCTGCAGCTTGGCCAGTTCCGGCTGGGTCATGATGCCCAGCGACAGCACGTTCACCAGCACCAGGATCAGCAGCACGCTGATAAAACCGATCACCGTGGCTTTACCCACATCACTGCGTTTTTCGGCACGCGCCGAGAAAATACTCGCGCCTTCGATGCCGATGAACACCCATACGGTGACCAGCATCATGTTGCGCACCTGGTTCATCACGCTGCCCAGGTCCGGGTTCTTCAGGCCCCAGATGTCGGCGGTGAAGATCTCCAGTTTGAAGGCGAAAATCGCAATCAGCACAAAGAGTATCAGCGGTACGATTTTGGCGACCGTGGTGACCAGGTTGATGAACGCCGCTTCCTTGATCCCCCGCAACACCAGCAAATGCACGGCCCACAGCAACACGGACGCGCCGATCACGGCGGCTACGGTATTGCCCTCGCCAAAAACCGGGAAGAAGTAGCCCAGGGTGCTGAACAACAGCACGAAGTAACCGACGTTGCCCAGCCAGGCACTGATCCAGTAACCCCAGGCTGAAGAGAAACCCATGTAGTCGCCGAAACCGGCCTTGGCGTAGGCGTAGACCCCGCCGTCCAGGTCAGGCTTGCGGTTGGCCAGGGTCTGGAAGACAAAAGCGAGGGTGAGCATGCCGATAGCGGTGATCGCCCAGCCAATCAGAATGGCGCCGACGTCCGCACTGGCCGCCATGTTCTGCGGCAGGGAAAAGATACCGCCACCAATCATCGAACCGACGACCAAGGCAACCAGTGCGCCGAGTTTCAGTTTTCCGGGTGCTTCAGACATTGCATGACTCCATTGCAGGAGAGGTGAGATAGCAGACTAAGTCCGCCAGCCATCCAGTCGACTGACTTAGATCAACGCAGGTCTACATTCCATCGTTAATAACTGAAAGATTAGTTCGTGCACGGATACTGCCTGTAAGGCTTGTTCCAGAGGCTTCGTTGAACTTTTGTTGAAATTTTTTCGCATTCTTGCGAATTATCAAACTAGTTCGTTTTTTTCAATACGCAAATTTTCTCCATGGTGAATCAGAACAGATATGGCTTATAGATTAACTTGTATAAAGCGAATGATTATATCGATGGCTGTTCCGACATATCTGGCAATTAAAAGGACGTTTGTTGGCGTTATCCAATAAACGTCATTACGCTTCATCCATTTAGTTAACACAGGTTTAGTGACGTTCTCGCGGCGACTGCCGCCCCTAGGTAACTGGAGACGCCATGTCGCAATCGACGCAAAAGCTTCGCCTGAGCGCACTGATCGCCCTGGTGGTGGGGTCGATGATTGGCGGCGGGATCTTTTCCCTGCCGCAGAACATGGCGGCCAAGGCCGATGCGGGGGCGATCCTGATTGGCTGGTCCATCACCGCCGTCGGGATGCTGACCCTGGCCTTCGTGTTCCAGACCCTGGCCAACCGCAAGCCGGAACTGGACTCCGGGGTGTACGCCTACGCCAAGGCCGGATTCGGCGACTACATGGGATTCTCTTCGGCCTGGGGCTACTGGATCAGCGCCTGGCTGGGCAACGTCGGTTACTTCGTGTTGCTGTTCAGCACCCTGGGTTTTTTCTTTCCGGTGTTCGGCGAAGGCAACACACCGATCGCCATCGCCTGTGCCTCGGTGCTGCTGTGGACAGTGCATTTCGTGGTGATGCGCGGGATCAAGGAGGCAGCGTTCATCAACCTGCTGACGACCGTGGCCAAGATCGTGCCGCTGATCATGTTCATCGTGATCGCTGCCGTGGCGTTCAAAGCGGACATCTTTACCCGAGACATCTGGGGGCACAGCAACCCGAGTTTCGGCAGCGTGATGGACCAGGTGCGCAGCATGATGCTGGTCACGGTGTTCGTGTTCATCGGCATCGAGGGGGCCAGTGTCTACTCGGCGCGGGCGGAGAAACGTTCGGATGTGGGCCGGGCCACGGTCATCGGTTTTCTCGGGGTGCTGGCGCTGCTGGTGTTGGTCAACGTGCTGTCGCTGGGGATCCTGAGCCAACCGGAACTGGCCACCTTGCAGAACCCGTCGCTGGCATCGGTGCTGGAACATATCGTCGGCCCTTGGGGCGCGTTGCTGATCAGTATCGGCCTGGGGATTTCACTGCTGGGTGCCTTGCTGTCCTGGGCGTTGCTGTGCGCGGAGATTCTGTTTGCCACGGCCAGGGACAAGACCATGCCGGCGTTCCTGACCAAGGAAAACGCCAACCATGTGCCGGTCAATGCGCTGTGGATGACCAACCTGATGATTCAGCTATTTTTGCTGATCACGCTGTTTTCCGCCGGCACCTACACCAGCCTGATCTACCTCGCTTCGTCGATGATCCTGGTGCCCTATCTGTGGTCGGCAGCGTATGCGGTGTTGTTAAGTGGGCGCGGAGAAACCTATGAACACGCGTCCGCCGAACGGACCAAGGACCTGCTGATCGGCGGCATCGCCCTGAGCTATGCGGTGTGGTTGCTGTATGCCGGTGGCGTGAAGTATCTGCTGCTCTCGGCGTTGCTCTATGCGCCGGGGGTGATCCTGTTCGCCAAGGCCAGGCATGAACAGGGCAAGCCGCTGTTTACCACGATCGAGAAAGGCATATTTACCTGTGTCATCAGCGCTGCCGGGTTGGCGGCGTATGGGCTGTACAGCGGGGTGCTCAGCCTGTGAAGTTGCTGCTGGCGTTCCAGCCGCCCTACGACTGGCCCGCGATGATGGGGTTCCTGTCGGCACGGGCGATTGCCGGAATCGAAGAAGTGGTCGACGACGTCTACTCGCGCAGCATCGGCTTGAACGGGGTACACGGCACGCTGTCGATCAAGCCTGCAACGGCGGACTCACTGCAACTGACCCTGGACTTTCCCGATACCAATGCAGTCCCAGAGATCGTCGCCAGACTGCGGCGGATGTTTGATCTGGATGCCGATCTGATCACGATTCATCGGCATCTGGCGGCTGATCCACTGCTGGCACGGCTGATTGCAGAGCGCCCAGGGCTACGCGTGCCGGGGACGTGGGATGGTCTGGAACTGGCGATCCGCGCGGTGTTGGGGCAGCAGATTACCGTGAGCGCGGCCATCAAACTGGCCGGGAAACTGGTGGCGCAATACGGCGCGCCCTTGACCTCGGCGCGCGGTGGCTTGACCCATGTGTTTCCCGAGGCGGCAGTGTTGGCGGCGGCGGACCTTGCGACATTGGGAATGCCCAAAAGCCGAGGCCGTACGCTGTCGGGCGTGGCTCAGGCGGTGCTCGATGATCCCCTGTTGTTTGAACCCGGTCGGCACGGCGGGGTGGCGCGGTTGCTGGCGTTGTATGGCATTGGCGACTGGACGGCGCAATACATCGCCCTGCGGCAGCTGCGGGAAATGGATGGGTTGCCGAATGGGGATGTGGGGCTGATCAATGCGTTGGCGGCATTGGAGGGCGGGCCGGTGACGGCTCGGCAGTTGTTGGCGCGGGCTGAGGGGTGGCGGCCTTATCGAGGGTATGCGGCGCAGCTGCTTTGGACTTCGTGGAGTCGGCAAAGCGGATAAGCGTTTGATTGCGGCGCCTGATGGACAGTGATGACCTGAATGCGACAGGACTTTTTAGCAAGAATGAGTTTTACTTCGGCAATAATTCTTCGCAAAGGTAATGCTCATGTCCATCATCGAAAGCGACTGGAAGAAGTTCAAGGAACTGCACAAGCTAGCGCTCGATCGTTTCTGCCAGGGTGTGTTGGCCGATGCCCAGACCATCACTCAACATGGTGCGCTTTCGGCTCAAGCCAGGTATGGGATGCTTTACCGACTGATGCGCGACCGGGATAAAGACATCGTCCGGACTTTCGATCCTTACAGTCGCTCTAACGCAATTATGGCTTTGAGAATGATGGTCAGGCACGACTTGCTGACCGATGCAGAGCTATCGGTCCTCAGCGAAGCGGCACGGGAAGAGATTGCTGACGCGGTTCGCCAGCCCTATGAGATTGAATGGGCTGATGAGATTGTGCCGCAAGACTGACAACCGCTATCGCCAGCCGTCTACCAGAGGACCAGGATGTTGATCTTCAATTGCACCGAAGCCGCCAGCAACTTTTTCAGTCGTGTTCACAAGGGCAAGAAAATCACCCCGGTGGAGAAACCGCCATCGCTCATTATTGAGGACGATGCGCCTGATGAGTCGGCCGAACAGTGGCTGGTCCACGCTATTACCGTTCAACGCAAGCACGTGCTGTTCGTCATCCATGTGCAAACCCGGTATTGCATGATTTTCGCGGACGCGAAAAAAGCGGATGTGGAAGGTTTTGTCGATCGTTTTGCCGAGCGTTGGTTAAACGGCCTGATCCGCCATGCGGGCCACCACGACATCCTTCGCTGGGTCGATGACGAGCCGATGATGGAGCGTTTCAAGGAGAGTTGCCGCGAGCACGTGTTCTACAAACGCGGTCATCGCGGTGCGCAAAAACACCTCAATGAAATTGCCTGGATATTCGAGGATTGCGCCGCCGAATGGGGTACGTTGCCCCCGGATGAGTTCGCGGCTGGCCGCTTCGACAGTGATATGAACGACACCCCGAGAAGTAGTAAAGGCCGCAAGGACTATTACTACCCGGATGAGGAAATGATCGTTCATTGGCTACGCCGTTACGGTGGTCTTGATGAGTCTCGCATTCAAGCCGCCCGAGATAGGCGCATGGAAGTGAAGCGGGAAATATGGGCTCTGGAAGATCAGCTTCGGCAAGAGCTTGAGCCAGCGGCATTCGCGAACGACCTGCCTGACAGACGGTGAGTCCGACAACGGCTTAGGCTAGCTTAGCTAACTCTATCGAGATGCCATATGAATGAACTTGTGCAAGTAAATATGCATCAAGCAAAATCCCAACTCTCCCAGCTTGCTGAGCGTGCATGGCATGGTGACAAGGTTGTAATCGCCAAGGCCGGCAAGCCTTATCTGGATCTGCTACCTCATGTCGAAACACCTCGCGCGCGCAAGCCCGGACGGTTGAAAGGGAAAATTCGGATGTTCGCGGATTTCGACAAGACTTGCGATCCCGACACTGAGCTCGATTATTCAGGAATCAACCGTCTGACCTTCTTATAAAGGGAAGCGGTGAACTCCTCGCTATCACTTGAATGATGGCAGCGACGATGGCAGTTCGGGCACAGCGCTACGGCGTTGGTGACTTGATCCGAGCCTTTTTCAGCGAGGGGCTTAACGTGGTGAACCTCGAGATAAGGCAATCCAAGTTTTTGAAACGGAGCGCGTTCGCCACAGCTATCGCAATGACCTTCGGCTTCATTTCGCACCCACGCTCGCACCTCGGGATCGCGAACATAAACTGTGCTAGAGCTTGCCGCTCGCTTCGGTTTCTTAATGCCTTTTGGCGGCTCCTTGATCTTTTGCTTTTGAAGCGCAGCAGCACGACGCTCTAGCGTTTGTTCATCAGCTGTCGGAGCGGTAGGGTCGCCAGGCCGAACGCCTCGTTCGGTGAGCGCTGCTCGAATTAACTGCTCAACATTCGAACCAACATTCTTGGCAGGTTTATAGCCCTTGATGAATTCCCTATCCATCTTCATCAAAACCGTAGAGATGTTTTGCATCCGGAATTCGACGGAGCCTTTGGTACGGGTGGGTAGGGCCGTTTCGCGTAGAGCAAGATTTTCTTCCGTCTTCACGAATTTCTGGCCGCTTAGCTCCAGCGCGAGCATCTTCAGATAGGCATTCACCGCGGCCTTGATCTCAAAAACGCTCCAGTCGCTATCTTTTATCTTTACGCTCATAAAATCGCCGAGAGTTGAAAACCCTCGGACGATACTGAGTGGCCATTACGGCTGTCTACGAATTTTCCTACAAGAAGTAGCGACGGATCTTGCAGTGGATCCTACAAACGCGTCATCTAACCCATCGAATGCTTCGACGATTGAAATATCTGCGCGACTCTCCGCCACCAAGGCTTAGCGACAGGCACTCTCCGTTGCGTGTGATCGTGCAGAACGTAAGGCATATCTCGCAGCCGAATCCAACCCTCATTCTGCCAGTGCAGTAGGCTCAACGACATATCCGGCCAATCCAGCAAACTCAGCATCGGTCGCTCTGTATTTGCCGAGGGTGCAGCGTCGCGTAAGGCTGGCACGACCTGATGAGTCAGCCACTCACGCAACAATCGATTCCCTGGGACGTAGTGATATACCAACAATGCATACACGCCAGACTCGCTGAGCATCATCTGTTTTTCTGGATTTCTGAAATACTCAATCCACAAAATGCGGCGCTGATCCTTATCTAGCTTGCTGACCATTCGATCACTCAGATGGACCCCCATTAAGCGACCGATATCTCGGGCGCAGAACCAAGTTTGGTTTTCCACGAGAAGGGCATGGAGTCGAAGGTTATGACGGGTGAAGACTGTCGGTCTGCAAGGATCAGGAATGACTGATCGGTGGGGGATTTCTGCAGGCATATCCATTACCTCTACGTATGAAATTGGAGAGGGCCGGAACCCGACGTAGAGGATCAAAGAAATCCCAACCAGCAGCTCCTTTGACACACAAGATTGCGCATACATAGCTTGTGCCAGCATGCGTACCGTGTGAGGGAATTGCTTCTACGTTGGGCGTTTCTTAGGCACCTACAACAGAGCTTAAAAGCACTTGAGACAGTCTTCAATACGGACGCAGCTGTAATTCTCGTGGGAGGTTTAGCAACTACTGAGAGGGTTAGTAAGAGTTTTCCTACTTCATAAAAAAGCCCCCGAACGGATCGGGGGCTTTTAGATTTTCGATTTGTCGATTCAAGTCGTCAAATCGTGGCTAACTCTGGAATCAGTCCCAGCTAAGCGCACCACCGGTTTGGTACTCGATTACGCGAGTCTCAAAGAAGTTCTTCTCCTTCTTCAAGTCCATGATCTCGCTCATCCAAGGGAACGGGTTAGTCGTCCCTGGGTACTCTTCCTTCAAACCGATCTGCGACAGGCGACGGTTAGCGATGAACTTGAGGTAGTCCTCCATCATCGCCGCGTTCATGCCCAGCACGCCGCGAGGCATGGTGTCGCGGGCGTATTCGATTTCCAGTTGGGTGCCTTGCAGGATCATCTGCGAAGCTTCTTCCTTCATTTCGGCGTCCCACAGGTGTGGGTTTTCGATTTTGATCTGGTTGATCACGTCGATGCCGAAGTTCAGGTGCATGGATTCGTCGCGCAGGATGTACTGGAACTGCTCGGCGACGCCGGTCATTTTGTTGCGGCGGCCCATGGAGAGGATCTGGGTGAAGCCGCAGTAGAAGAAGATGCCTTCCAGGACGCAGTAGTAGGCGATCAGGTTGCGCAGCAATTCCTTGTCGGTTTCGACGGTGCCGGTTTCGAACTTCGGATCGGAGATCGAGCGGGTGTATTTCAGGCCCCAGGTGGCTTTTTTCGCGACCGATGGGATCTCGTGGTACATGTTGAAGATCTCGCCTTCATCCATGGCCAGCGATTCGATGCAGTACTGGTAGGCGTGGGTGTGGATCGCCTCTTCGAATGCCTGGCGCAGGATGTACTGGCGGCATTCCGGGTTGGTGATCAGGCGGTATACGGCCAGGACCAGGTTGTTGGCTACCAGGGAGTCGGCGGTGGAGAAGAAGCCGAGGTTGCGCATCACGATGCGGCGCTCGTCGTCGGTCAGGCCTTCCGGGTCTTTCCAGAGCGCGATGTCGGCGGTCATGTTGACTTCTTGCGGCATCCAGTGGTTTGCGCAGCCGTCCAGGTACTTCTGCCAGGCCCAGTCGTACTTGAAGGGTACGAGCTGGTTGAGGTCGGCACGGCAGTTGATCATGCGCTTTTCATCGACAGCGACACGGGCGGAGGCGCCTTCGAGTTCGGCGAGGCCTTCGGCGACGTCGAGGGAGTCAAGGGCAGCCTTGGCGCGGGCAACGGCGGCGGAGTCAGCGGCGGTCACGGCGCGAGCTTCCAGGGCGGCGGCACCGCCGGCGCTGTCGAGACGGTCCATGTTGGCTTCGGTAGCGTGGCCGGCGTTGGCGCTCTTGACTGCTACTTCCGTGTCTTCTTTGTCGAATTCGTCCCAGCTCAGCATGACGTGTCGTCTCCTGCGTGAGGGCCAGTGTGCCCGTGTGAAAATTGATCGGTTGGTTTTTTCACACGGCGGTGCTGGCCGCGTTGGATATCGTTTTTTGCGCCGTTGCTACGCAGGCAAATAAACATAAATTAGTACGGGGTTCCGAGAGCCACTGATGGGCGCAATCAGCATCGAATGCTGCTGCGGGGCTTCAGACTGGCTATTCATCCCTGTAAGGGGATATTGCAGGCCCGTTTAAGGCCGCATTATAGGGAAATTTTCACGGTCGTGGTGGGGCGAATCCGCGCATGCAGCGGTCGAGAGGGCGGGTTTTTCGGTCGGAGCGAGGGTTTACAGGGCTTTGGCGGGTGAAGATTTTTTTTCGTGGAAATGGCGTGGAATCTGTTTTGCTCAAAAAGTAAGCAGAAAAGGGCCTTTTTCACTACATCTTGTGTTTCTGAGCGATTTTTAACCAGTCCAGACACAACTGAGCCCGACGTTAGCCGGGCTGGAATCGACCTTCAACAAGCTGCTGAGCAGGGCGGATTCGGCGCAGTCAGATCAGCCGCTGGAGCAGCCGTTACCCATGACGCTGTAACGCAGAATATGGCGCTGGCCTTTGGAGTCGTCATATTCCATTTTCATCGGGACAACTTCACACACATTGGGGACTTCGCTCATTGAAATAACTTTGGCGATGTCCAGGTGCATCGAGTAAGTGTAATCCTCGATGGCCGGTTGTTGCTGCGCGACATCAGTCTGGACCTCGTCTGCCATGGCGGTTGCGCACAGGCTAGTGAGGGCCAGAACCAATAAAGCTTTCATCTAGTGTTTACCTTTTAAAAGTCGAGTGGGGTCACGCAACCTTTTTGGGGTTGCGTGTGGGTCTGACTATTTGGATTTGGGTTAACTGCCTTCGTGGGGGCTGTAACTGGGTTAACTCAGTTTGCCGGGTTGGCGGGGCGAATTTTAGGCGTGGGGGTGGCATTCATATAGGCGTGGATTTGATAAACACCTTTGACGGATTTTGTAACAATCCCTGATTAGATTCTGATCGTTCCCATGCGCCGCAAAGGAATGCCTCAAGGGACGCTCTGCGTCCAGTGACGCGGAGCGTCACGGGCTGCATTCCCACGCAGAGCGTGGGAACGATCAGTAAGGGGGATTTGGGACATTTGTACCAGGCGTGTTTCGCGGTTGTCAGGACGTTTTGTGTGGGCTTGTTACTACCATCGTCGAATGGTTCTATAGGCCCCACCCGGCTACAACAGGGTCATACAAAAACAACTATTCCACCGAGGTAAGAAAGATGAGTGCGGCTTCCCTGTATCCCGTTCGTCCCGAGGTTCTGGCCAATACCCTGACCGACGAGGCGACCTACAAGGCCATGTACCAGCAGTCGGTCGTCAACCCGGACGGCTTCTGGCGCGAGCAAGCCAAGCGCCTCGACTGGATCAAGCCTTTCACCACGGTCAAGCAGACTTCCTTCGATGATCACCATGTCGACATCAAATGGTTCGCCGACGGCACCCTGAACGTTTCCTACAACTGCCTCGACCGTCATCTGGCCGAGCGCGGCGACCAGGTTGCGATCATCTGGGAAGGTGATGATCCGTCCGAAAGCCGCAACATCACCTACCGCGAACTGCACGAACAAGTCTGCAAGTTCGCCAACGCCTTGCGTGGCCAGGACGTGCACCGCGGCGATGTGGTAACGATCTATATGCCGATGATCCCCGAAGCCGTGGTCGCCATGCTGGCCTGTACCCGGATCGGCGCGATTCACTCGGTGGTGTTCGGCGGTTTCTCGCCGGAGGCCCTGGCCGGTCGCATCATCGACTGCCGCTCCAAGGTGGTGATCACCGCTGACGAAGGCATTCGTGCCGGTAAGAAGATTCCGCTCAAGGCCAACGTCGATGACGCCCTGACCAATCCGGAAACCAGCAGCATCCAGAAAGTCATCGTGTGCAAGCGCACCGGTGGCGAGATCAAGTGGAACCAGCACCGCGACATCTGGTACGAAGACTTGATGAAAGTGGCGGGCACCGTTTGCGCCCCCAAAGAGATGGGCGCCGAAGAAGCGCTGTTCATCCTTTACACCTCCGGCTCCACCGGCAAGCCCAAGGGCGTGCAGCACACCACTGGCGGCTATCTGTTGTACGCGGCCATGACCCACGAACGCGTGTTCGACTACCGCCCGGGTGAAATCTACTGGTGCACCGCCGACGTCGGCTGGGTCACCGGCCACACCTACATCGTCTACGGCCCGCTGGCCAACGGCGCGACCACGCTGCTGTTCGAAGGCGTGCCGAACTATCCGGACATCACCCGGGTGGCGAAGATCGTCGACAAGCACAAGGTCAACATCCTCTACACCGCACCCACCGCGATTCGCGCGATGATGGCGTCGGGTACCGCCGCCGTTGAAGGCGCCGATGGCAGCAGCCTGCGCCTGTTGGGTTCGGTGGGCGAGCCGATCAACCCGGAAGCCTGGGACTGGTACTACAAGAACGTCGGTCAATCCCGTTGCCCGATCGTCGACACCTGGTGGCAGACCGAAACCGGTGCGACCCTGATGAGCCCGCTGCCCGGTGCCCATGGCTTGAAGCCGGGTTCCGCGGCGCGTCCGTTCTTTGGCGTGGTGCCGGCCCTGGTGGACAACCTGGGCAATATCATCGAGGGTGCGGCCGAGGGCAACCTGGTGATTCTCGATTCGTGGCCGGGCCAGGCGCGTACGCTGTACGGCGACCATGACCGCTTCGTTGACACTTACTTCAAGACCTTCCGCGGCATGTACTTCACCGGTGACGGTGCCCGTCGTGACGAAGACGGTTACTACTGGATCACCGGTCGCGTCGACGACGTGCTCAACGTGTCCGGCCACCGCATGGGCACCGCCGAGATCGAAAGCGCGATGGTCGCTCACCCGAAAGTCGCCGAAGCGGCGGTGGTCGGTGTGCCGCACGACATCAAGGGGCAGGGCATCTACGTGTATGTCACCCTGATCTCTGGCGAGGAGCCGAACGAGCAACTGCGCCTGGAGCTGAAAAACTGGGTGCGCAAGGAGATCGGTCCGATTGCTTCGCCGGATGTGATCCAGTGGGCGCCGGGGCTGCCGAAGACTCGGTCGGGCAAGATCATGCGCCGGATTCTGCGCAAGATTGCTACCGCTGAGTACGATGCGTTGGGCGATATCTCCACACTGGCAGATCCGGGTGTGGTGCAGCATTTGATTGATACGCACAGGACCATGAATGTGGCGTAAGCGGCGGTTCTGAGTCACATAAACGCCCCGTCAGATGTTGAGTCTGGCGGGGCTTTTTTGTGCCTGAGGTTTTTGTGTGGTCTGGGCTGGCCTCATCGCGAGCAAGCTCGCTCCCACAGGGGATCTGCAGTGAATGCGGAATTTGCGTTCGATACCAAACCACTGTGGGAGCGAGCTTGCTCGCGATGGCGGTTTGTCAGGCGCCACTTAAATATCGGCCAATAATTATCGGCTTCCTCTGTGGGATGTTTCCTACTGTTACCCGCGATTTTTCAGGTTACTGAATGTGTAACCGCGCCGCGCCCATACGGGGCATTGGGAAACGCCAAGCCCCCGGTCAGGGCTTCAGACGCTTGCGCAAAAAATAAGACCCCACGCTGCGCTTGCCGGATTAGAAGGGTTTGCCAATAATAGGCCCGCAACTTGCAATATAGATCGGTTCACTGTCTTTTGCTCTTGCATGATTTTGCAGGGCTGTCAACGTGCTCGAACGGCTTTCTCGGTGCATCTGTAATTAGTTGTCGCATTGAAGAAATATCGGCTTCGGGCCTGTCGTTAGAATGCCGATCACTCGCTCGTCGTTGCCGGTGTTTAATTTCAACACTCGCATCCCGGGACGCAGCAACGCTTTCCGGTTCCACTCATTCGCATATTGGGCTGTCGCTCACTCTGCCGTTTTAGCCCTTTACCGATGGAGTCCCAAGATGAAGAAACTCGTGCTGCTTGGCGCCCTGGCAATGTCCGCCGTGCTGTCCATGCCATCCTTCGCCGATGAAAAACCTCTGAAGATCGGTATCGAAGCGGCTTACCCTCCGTTCGCTTCCAAAGCACCGGACGGCAGCATCGTGGGTTTCGACTACGACATCGGTAACGCCCTGTGCGAAGAGATGAAGGTCAAGTGCGTGTGGGTCGAGCAAGAGTTCGACGGTCTGATCCCGGCCCTGAAAGTGCGCAAGATCGACGCGATCCTGTCCTCCATGTCGATCACTGAAGACCGCAAGAAGTCCGTGGACTTCACCAACAAGTACTACAACACCCCGGCTCGCCTGGTCATGAAGCAAGGCACTCAGGTCAGCGACGGCCTGACCGAGCTCAAGGGCAAGAACATCGGCGTACAGCGTGGTTCGATCCACGAGCGTTTCGCCCGCGAAGTCCTGGCGCCACTGGGTGCCGAGATCAAGCCATACGGTTCGCAGAACGAAATTTATCTCGACGTGGCCGCCGGCCGCCTCGACGGCACCGTGGCAGACGCTACCCTGTTGAATGACGGCTTCCTGAAAACCGACGCCGGTAAAGGCTTCGCCTTCGTTGGGCCGGCGTTCACCGACGTCAAATACTTCGGCGACGGCGTGGGTATCGCAGTTCGTAAAGGTGACGCACTGAAGGACAAGATCAACACCGCGATCACTGCCATCCGCGAGAATGGCAAGTACAAGCAAATCCAGGACAAGTACTTCGATTTCGACATTTACGGCAAGTAAACACGTCGCAACGACAAGTCCTAAATGGCGCAAGCAACAGGATCTCTGAGGTTTGCGCCATTTTTTCATCCCAACTTTCGAGGACCTGAATCATGTTGAAAGGCTACGGGGCTGTCATCCTCGATGGCGTTTGGCTGACGCTTCAGCTCGCCTTGTCGTCCATGGCCCTGGCCATTGTCCTGGGCCTGATCGGCGTGGCACTGCGTCTGTCGCCGGTGCGCTGGCTGGCCTGGCTGGGCGATTTGTATTCCACGGTGATCCGCGGGATTCCCGACCTGGTGCTGATCCTGCTGATTTTCTACGGCGGCCAGGACCTGCTCAATCGCGTCGCGCCGATGCTGGGCTATGACGACTACATCGACCTGAACCCGTTGGCCGCCGGTATCGGCACCTTGGGCTTTATCTTCGGTGCGTACCTGTCGGAAACCTTCCGTGGCGCGTTCATGGCGATCCCCAAAGGGCAGGCCGAAGCGGGCATGGCCTACGGCATGAGCAGTTTCCAGGTGTTCTTCCGGGTGCTGGTGCCGCAGATGATTCGCCTGGCGATTCCGGGTTTCACCAACAACTGGCTGGTGCTGACCAAGGCTACCGCACTGATTTCGGTGGTGGGCCTGCAAGACATGATGTTCAAGGCCAAGCAGGCAGCAGACGCTACCCGCGAACCATTCACCTTCTTCCTCGCAGTGGCGGCGATGTATCTGGTGATCACCAGTGTCTCGTTGCTGGCATTGCGTCACCTCGAGAAGCGCTACTCGGTAGGCGTAAGGGCGGCTGAGCTATGATCTTCGACTACAACGTCATTTGGGAGGCCTTGCCGCTGTACTTTGGCGGCCTGCTGACCACCCTCAAATTGCTCGCGCTGTCGCTGTTCTTCGGCTTGCTGTGTGCGTTGCCGCTGGGCTTGATGCGCGTCTCGAAAAACGCCGTGGTCAACATGTCGGCCTGGCTTTATACCTACGTGATCCGCGGCACGCCGATGCTGGTGCAGCTGTTTTTGATCTACTACGGTCTGGCGCAGTTCGAAGCCGTACGTGAAAGCTTCTTGTGGCCGTGGCTGTCCAGCGCCACGTTCTGTGCGTGCCTGGCGTTTGCCATCAACACCAGCGCCTACACCGCCGAAATCATCGCCGGCAGCCTGCGTGCCACGCCGAACGGCGAGATCGAAGCGGCCAAGGCCATGGGCATGTCGCGCTTCAAGATGTACAAGCGCATCCTGCTGCCGTCGGCCCTGCGCCGGGCGCTGCCGCAGTACAGCAACGAAGTGATCATGATGCTGCAGACCACCAGTCTGGCATCCATCGTGACCCTGATCGACATCACCGGTGCTGCGCGCACGGTCAACGCGCAGTTCTACCTGCCGTTCGAGGCGTATATCACCGCCGGCGTGTTCTACCTGTGCCTGACCTTCATTCTGGTGAAGCTGTTCAAGATGGCCGAGCGCCGCTGGCTGGGCTACCTGGCCCCGCGGAAGCACTGATATGGAACGCATCGATCATTCATTGCCGTGGAGCCACCTGGGCAGCGAACGCCAGATCTCGGTGTTCCGCTTCGGCAATGGCGAGCGCAAGGCCTACATCCAGGCCAGCCTCCACGCCGACGAACTGCCGGGCATGCGCACGGCCTGGGCGCTGAAAAAGCGCCTGGCCGAACTCGAAGCCCAAGGCCTGTTGAACGGTGTGATTGAACTGGTGCCGGTGGCCAATCCATTGGGTCTCGGTCAGTTGCTGCAGGGCAATCATCAAGGGCGTTTCGAGGCCGGTAGCGGCAAGAATTTCAACCGGGATTTCGTTGAGTTGAGCGCGCCAGTGGCCGCCGAGCTTGCCGGGCACCTGGGCGATGATCCTCACGCCAATATCCGTTTGATTCGCCAGACCATGAGTGATGTGCTGGCCGCTTTGCCGCCTGCCTCCAGTCAGTTGCAAGGCATGCAGCGCATCCTGCTCAGCCATGCCTGCACCGCCGATGTGGTGCTGGACCTGCATTGCGATACCGAAGCCGCGCTGCACATGTACGCCTTGCCGCAACACTGGCCGCAGTGGCGTTCGCTAGCGGCGCACCTGAATGTCCGGGTTGGCTTGCTGGCGGAAGATTCCGGCGGCAGCTCTTTTGATGAAGCCTGTTCGCTGCCGTGGTTGCGCCTGTCGCGTCTGTTCCCGGATGCGCAGATTCCGCTGGCGTGCCTGGCGACTACCCTTGAACTGGGTGGTCAGGCTGATACCGGCCGCTCTGAAACCGAGGCCTACGCCGAAGGCATTCTGGCGTTCCTCGCCGAGCAGGGATTGATCAGCGGTGACTGGCCGCAACCTGCGCAGGAGGCGTGCGAAGGCCTGCCGTTCGAAGGTACTGAATTGCTGTTCGCGCCGCATCCCGGTGTGGTGAGTTTCCTGCGCAAACCCGGTGAATGGGTTGAGGCAGGCGATGAGATTTTCGAAGTGATCGATCCGCTGGCGGATCGGGTCAGCACGGTGTGTGCTGGTACGTCCGGGGTGCTGTTTGCCATTGAACGGCTGCGTTACGCCCAACCCGGTTTCTGGCTGGCCAAGGTGGCGGGGCGCGAAGCGCTGCGTCACGGGCGCTTGCTCAACGACTGACTGACTGTTTTTGTGAGAACCGACCGCATGTACAAACTTGAAGTCCAAGACCTGCATAAACGCTATGGCAGTCACGAAGTGCTCAAGGGCGTGTCCCTGAAAGCGGCGGCCGGCGATGTGATCAGCATCATCGGCTCCAGTGGCTCCGGCAAGAGTACCTTCCTGCGCTGCATCAATCTGCTGGAGCAGCCGCACGCGGGCAGGATCCTGCTCAACAACGAAGAGCTGAAACTGGTGGCGAACAAGGACGGCGCAATGAAAGCTGCCGACCCGAAACAGCTGCAACGCATGCGTTCGCGCCTGTCGATGGTGTTCCAGCATTTCAATCTGTGGTCGCACATGACCGCGCTGGAAAACATCATGGAAGCGCCGGTTCACGTGCTGGGCATGTCCAAGGCCGAAGCCCGTGAAAAAGCCGAGCACTACCTGAACAAGGTTGGCGTGGCGCATCGTAAAGACGCTTACCCGGGCCACATGTCCGGCGGTGAACAGCAGCGCGTGGCGATTGCCCGTGCGCTGGCGATGGAGCCTGAGGTGATGCTGTTCGACGAACCGACCTCAGCCCTCGACCCGGAACTGGTCGGCGACGTGCTGAAGGTCATGCAGGCCCTGGCCCAGGAAGGCCGGACCATGGTGGTGGTGACCCACGAAATGGGCTTCGCCCGTGAAGTGTCGAACCAACTGGTGTTCCTGCACAAAGGTATCGTTGAAGAAAGCGGCAACCCGCGTGAGGTGCTGGTCAATCCACAGTCCGAACGTTTGCAACAATTCCTCTCGGGCAGCCTGAAGTAATCAGGGCTGCCGTTGTGCACCGGGATAGTGCATGCTTCGCGATCCAGAGGCTGGCCGATCCCCTGTAGGAGCCGGCTTGCTGGCGATAGCGGTGGGTCAATTTAAATATCTGGCACAGACATACCGCCATCGCCAGCAAGCCGGCTCCTACAGTTGATCTCAGTTGGTTTTGAGATTTGCGTTCATTTCCGGGCTAGCATTGGCCCATGCCTTCTTCACTGTTTTCGTTTCGGATTGCCCGCCATGACTGCCCATCGAATAGGTTTCCTGATTTGGCCCAGCACAAAAGCACTGACGCTGGCGCTGGCTGAGGAGGCCTTGCGAGTTGCCCAGCGTGTGCACCCGGACGTGGTCTACGAACTCTCGTTTTTGCAGGCCGAACCGCCGAGCGAAGGCCAATGGCAATTGCCCGGTGAACCCTGGGCCGGCAAGCTCGAAAACTTCCAGAAACTGTTCCTGCTCGCTGACGAGCCGCCGACCAGTCTCGCGCCAGCGCTGAGCAGTGCGCTCAAGCAGCTGGTGCGTGCGGGCTGCGTGATCGGCGGGCTGTCGGCTGGTGTTTATCCGTTGGCGCAACTGGGCTTGCTCGACGGTTACCGCGCTGCGGTGCACTGGCGCTGGCAGGATGATTTCGCCGAGCGCTTCCCGAAAGTCATCGCCACCAGTCATCTGTTCGACTGGGATCGCGATCGCCTGACCGCGTGTGGCGGCCTGTCGGTGCTCGACTTGCTGTTGGCGGTACTGGCTCGCGATCACGGCGCCGAGCTGGCCGGCGCGGTGTCGGAGGAGCTGGTGGTCGAGCGTATTCGTGAGGGGGGTGAGCGCCAACGCATTCCGTTGCAGAACCGCCTTGGCTCCAGCCATCCAAAGCTCACCCAGGCGGTGTTGCTGATGGAAGCCAACATCGAAGAGCCGCTGACCACCGACGAAATCGCTCAGCATGTGTGCGTGTCCCGTCGGCAACTGGAGCGGATCTTCAAGCAATACCTCAACCGCGTGCCGAGCCAGTACTATCTGGAACTGCGCCTGAACAAGGCCCGGCAGATGTTGATGCAAACCAGCAAGTCGATCATCCAGATCGGCCTGTCCTGTGGTTTCTCCTCAGGGCCGCACTTCTCCAGCGCGTACCGCAATTTCTTCGGTGCCACACCGCGCGAAGATCGCAACCAGCGGCGCAGCAGCAGCCCGTTCGAATTGTCCTCGGTGCCTTCAGAGCGAGGATAGGCTGAACGGGATATTGAGTGGAGGCCATGGGACGCCGTTATGCACCATGGCCCCGGGCACATTCCCTGCGCTCAGTCTTCCATATCAGTATCTGGGGCCTCATCCGCCGCAGCTGGCCTATTGGCTACCTCGTCAATATTGAGATCGTTCCCCGTGGCGCGAAAGTAAGCGGCAATGCGTTGCAGGCTTTCTTCAGTGAATGGATTACCATTGAGGTCAAAACCGTCACTGCGATCCGGATGGACTTGCATGAGCTCGACTGGCATCTCGGTAATTGCGTTATGGCTCAGGTCGACGTCCGTCAAGGAATCGATACTGAGCAAACCGCCTGGAATTTCCGTGATACCTGTATGACTCAGATCCAATGTCGATATATCCGTCATGTTGCTGAGATCGGGGGTGAGGCCTAGTGGATTGTTCCTGAGATTCAGATGGTCAAGGTGCTCAATGCCTGCCAATGCATTGAGCGTTTGCTGAGTCAAGGTGATACGGCATTCAGGCAGGTTCAATGCCGTCAACCTACCCATCCTGAAGACGGCTTCGGGGATGTTATCCAGCTGGTAGCCCCGTACGGTAAGGCTTTCCAGGTTCGGGAAATACTCCAGGAAACGACTTGCCCTTGGGGCAATGTCGCCAGCGCTCGTCAGGTACAGTTCGGGCACATGGCTGAAGTCGGCTGTCAGCACAGGCAAATCCCCCATGATCGGCAGGCTCGATGCAAACCCGAATTCGCTCGTGGCCACACTTTCTGTTGGGATCTGGCGCCAGCACCGTTCCAGGCTCTCCTTGAACTCCTTTCTTTTGTACTGCTCCTGGAGCAGTTCCTCGGCATTGAGGGGGTTGCCTGTTATTGGGTGGTCTTGGGGTATATCGGTCATCCATACCGTAAGGTCGTTAACCAAGGCGACGAGCTCGGCCTCCTTGCGTGTCAGTAAGGTTCGTCCGTCCTCCAGCGTGCCAGGTAAGCTATAGATAAAGTGACTCGCCTCTTCGGTGTCCAGGCTTGGATATAGCGCTTGTGCCTGATCGAGATCAACCTGTTCAGCCGATACCCCAAGGTATTGCTCGGTCTGACTGTAATAGGTTTTTATCCGTTCTCGGGTGACTGCGGACAGTGGATTGTTGCCGAAATCCAACTCCTCACTGGTGCTGGCGGGAAGGTTGAAGAGGGCGTCGGGCAGTTCGGTTATCTGATTGCCACTGAAGATCGCCATATCAAGCCGTGGATGACTCGACAGGCCGGCGGGAACGCTGGAAATGCCGGTATTGGAAAGGTCGATATGGGTTAACCCAGGCATGGCCTCCAGGCTGGGTACGATGCCTAGCGGGTTGTAGCGCAGGTCCAGTATTGCAAGCTCTCTGAGTGATGAAAGAGCTGCCTGGCTCTCGGGAGTGAGTACAACGCCGCAATCACTCAACACCAGCTCCTCAAGTACCGGCATGCGGGTGATCGCCCGGGGAACCTGTTCCAGGGCGAAATTGCGCATTTGCAGGCTGCGTAATCCCGCAAACAGCTCGAGGAACGGGTCGGTTGCACCGACGGCACGGTTGCCATTGAGGGTCAGGAAGGAAACATGGCTGAAATCCGCTGTGAGCACAGGCATATCACCTGTGAATGCCAGGGTCGACTCGAGCTTGTCTCCCCTTGTTACTCCTGGATTGTCTGTCGATCTCTGGCGCCAGAACCGTTCAAGGTCTTGGCTGAATACTTCTCTTGCGACGTGATTGGCGTACATCTCGGTGGCGTAGAGAGGCTGGCCAGTTGAGGGGTGGCGGTCAGGAACGTCACGAGCCCATGCAGTAAGGTCGATGATTAACTGGGTGATCTCTGCTTCCCGGTGGGTGAGCTGGATTCGGCCTTCATCCAGCGTCCCGGGTAAGCGATAGATCAAATCACTTGCTTGTTCGTTGTCCAGGCCAGGATACAACGCTCTGGTTAGATCGAGATCGGCCTGTTCGGCCAATACCCCAAAGTTCTGCCCGGTTCGACTGTAGTGGGTCTTTATTCTTTCTCGGGTGGTTGAGTGCAGTGGATTGCCGGAGAAATGAAACCCCTTGCTGCGGTTAACGGGAAGATTGAAGAGCGCGTCGGGAAGTTCGCTTATCTGGTTGCCATTGAAGATCGCTATTCTAAGCCGCGGGTGATTCGACAGACCGGTTGGAAGGCTGGAAATACCTGTGTTGGACAGTCGAATGTAGCTCAGCCCGGGCATGGCTTCCATATCGGGGGTGAGCCCTAGTGGATTGCCATGCAGATCCAGCATTGTGAGGCTGTCGAGTGATGAGAGTGTTGCCTGACCGTCGGGGGTGAGTACGATGCCGCAATCGCGCAACCTCAGTTGCCGAAGTGTCGGCATTCTGCTGATTGCCTGGGGCAGATCATCCAGGGTGAAATTGCGCATTTCCAGGCGTAGTAGCCTTCGGAAGTGCTCAAGGAAAGGAAGGACTCCACGCGTGGTGCTGCTTCCGTTGAGCGACAGAATGGAAACATGGCTGAAGTCGGCGCTCAGGGTGGGGAGGTCCCCGAGTGTCGGTTCCAGGAGTTGAAGTGCATAGCCATGATTTCCGCCTGTTTCCCTGCGCCAGCAACGCAGTATTTCCTCCCTGAAGAGTCTTCGATTTCGTGTTGCGATTGTAGATTCCTCCCGGCTGAGCCTGACACCGGTTTCCGGGTGAAGGCGCGGTGGATCATTGGCCCATATTTGCAGATCATTCATCAGCTCAAAGTACTCGTTGCGCAAGCGGGAAAGTTCTGCGCGCGGGCCTGCGGGATGGTTTTGCAGCGTCTGAATCAGGGACTGGACCTCTTCGAGAGAAAGGCTCGGGTAAACTTCCAGTACCCTTTCTTCCAATGTGCGTGGAGGCTCACCCACAAGGCGGGGATACCCTTCCATGCCTAACAGGCGCAGTGTGTCAACGACCGGTTCCCGGATGCTTTGGAACGAAAGCGCCGTTCGAAGCTCGTTTCTCTCCAGAGGCTTGTCGCGAACCATCTGTTTGAGCTTCTCCCCTTGGCCGATGTGAGTGTTCAGTGCGGTGCGCTCGGCATTTGGCAGCGCCTGCAAGATGCTGGTGTAGAGATCCGCGGCCCCATGTAATTGCTGTCCCTCGTTGTCATAGGCCTCGTACGTACCGTTTTCCTGGCGGACCAAAACTTTGTATATGGACGCATCCTCGCGGCCGATACTGTCGCGCAGTTCTCCGCCATAGGAGTCATTGCGCACTTCTATGCGCACGTCAGAAGACCAGCCAGGCAATGTTTGCAGGGTGTGCAGCGCGAGTATGTCGGTATCCGGACTTTCAACCGACTCCAGTTCCAGTCCTCCATAGGCGTGGGTGACGCGCACTTCTTGTTTGGCCAGGTTTGCGAGTGGTACCAGTCGATCAGGCAGTTGTCCCTGGCTGATCTGTTGCAGTTCCGAACCGGTGGCAACGTTCAGCAGTTCTTGCGCGACGCTTGCAGGCAGCTCTGGTTCAGCCTGGACAATGTTTTGTACGAGTGGGTTTTCATTTTGCTCGAGGGATTTGTAGCGTGAATCAAAGCGTGAGGCTCTTTGCTTCTTGGCGATCTGCGCCAATTTCGTCCTCAGGGTCCTGGTGCGGATGTCGAGGGTGATTATCGGACCGCCGAACTCTTCACCCAGCAGCGTTTTCATCTCACTTTCATCAAGGGTTTGAAGGAGTGTTTTGAGCAAATCCCCGTCGCTCAGCTTGTCTTGGCGAATCACTGTCAGGGGCAGGTTCTCGTTGGTTGAAGATTCCCAGGCGATCTGTCCTTGTTCATTGAGCAGGCGCAGCCTTTTGCTATCTGGCCATAAGCCTTCGTCCTTGAGAGTCTGCAGCTGAGTCTGTGGATCGGCGTTGAGGTAATGTTCAGGCAGGTCGCTGGCGATCTGGTCAGCAAAGTGTTGAAGGTCCTGATCTATTTTGAAACGCTTGATAGTGTCGGCCAGCAGTGGCGGTAATGGCTCCTGGTTGACGTGCATTTTGCGCAGTGCGTTCTCCGGGTAGCCACTGACCTTGAGAATCTGCTCGCGCCGGGCAGGAGAAAATGACTCGACAGGGTGGCCAATACGACGCAATGCAGTGGCTGTATCCCACTCCAGTGGTTGCTCCAGTTCCGTGTGCCACGCGCCATCTCCGTTGTGCCGCAGTGTTGGCTTGTAAGCGTCGGGTCGGCTCGGATGCTCAATGTGGTGCTGGCCGCTGTCAGGGTTCTCGCTCACGGCGTAGTGCGCATCCTCGATGGGCACAATGTTTTTGCCTTCGTACCGGTGCAGGCCCAGGTTGTTGGCTTTCGAACCTTGCGGCAGTGCAATGTTCTGCTCGTAGGGGGCCAGGTCCGGTTTCCAGTAACGGGTTTTACCGTTGCGGACCTCAACGGGTTTGAACTGATCGATGAATTTCACTATTTCACCGGGAAGCACTGCCCGAAACTCACCGGCGACGATGGTGCCACCTACTGCAAAGGCGCCTAGCTGGACCAGAGACTCGACCACGCCCATGAGGTGCTCGAACGCTTCGGTGGTCCGACCTTGTGCCCAATCGATGATGCCTTCGAACGCCTCGTTGAGCAGTTGATAGGCCATATAAGCCAACATCAGTTCACCCAGGTAAGGTACGAACGGCGCGATGACGAACGTCGCAATCTCAAGGATCGTAGATACTATTTTTGAGAAGGAGTCCCACAGTGCCCAGCGGGCGTTCTGGTCGACGGTTGCGGTTGAAACGGCAATGACCCGTGCGTCATTGAGGATCTTGTTCAGTTTTTCCTGATAGAGGTGTTGCCACAGATTGTCGTAGAACGGGGTGGCAGCGAATTGCAGATTGGGATCGTCGACGGGCGTCTCCCGCCAATTGGGCAGGTGGCTGCCTTCGACGGTTGGATGCCATGTCATTTTTGCCAGGCGATGACTCAGCTCGCCGAAGAAATGACCTCGTTGCTCATGGGCCACGAAACGACTGAAATAACGCTGATAATCGCTTGAGCGTAATTGTCGGGTCAGTTCCTTGATCAGTTCGACGAACGAGCTGTACTCCTTGATCGGGTGCTCCGGGTCTTCCGGGACATAAGCCACCACCCGTACCACCTTCCGGGCCTGTTCAAGGTCCGGGGAAAAAAGCACGATGCCGGTGAGTTTGGTAGACATCATCGTCAAGTCGTGACACCGCAAGTCCAGGCCATCCAGTCTCATGCCTTGCAGGCCATCGAGCATGCCCTGAATCAGGCGGAAATAATCAACCTGAATATCACCGTTCATCCGGGCAAATTGCAGCGCAGCTTTCAGCGCCGCTTTTTGACTCGTCGCTACCTTGGGTTGCAGTGTGGCCGCGACGACAGGGTTGGACACACCCAGGGCGTCTTCCAGGTAGGTGGTGTATTGGCCGCCAATATCCAGCTCCCGGCATAACCTGGTAAACGCCGGGATGGTGATTGTGCGTTTGAGGGCGGGCAGGGTGTCGAATTGTCCGGACGCAGAGGGTTCAGTAATGAAGGTCGAGTCAGGCTCATAGGCGCTGTCTTCGGTTTCTGACTCTTCAAAGTTGTGCAAGGCCGCGTCCAGCAGCGAAACCGTCCAGGCGCGAGCCGCTCCGGACTTGACCGGGAACCAGGGGATCGTCGCGGGAATGTACAGGCGCAAGAAGGTTTTTCTGACGTCCAGATCGAGGCCGAATCGGGTTTTCAGGGCTTCTCTGAGCAAGGGCTCGGCAAATGCGCTCGCGTCTTGCAGGTGTTCCAGCGTTCGATCGACTTCATTTTGCGCCGTCCAGTGTGCAGCGTTGAGTGCCTGCAGTTTTTCGTGTTCTGTGGCTGGCGCTGCCTTGAGTTGCTCGAGGAGCTGAGGGCGGGTGTTTTTCAACGCTTGGCGCTTGGCAGGCGAAGCCTTGCCCACCCATTGCGGTATGGCGGTGCTGAGATGTTGATAGTGGGTGTCCGGGTGTTGCGCGATTATCGCTTCAGCCAGAATGGTTACTTGCTGTTCGTCGGTCGGGGGCATCTTGCCAATCCTTTAGCGTTGAGAGAGCGCCGAGCAAAACAGAAAGCACCTCTCAAGATGCGGTACATATTTAAAGGTGTGCCGAATGTCTGAATTGAAATCCCGACAACCCTGCCTCTAACCCCTCCAGCAGTTTAAACTGCGCCTTTGCGACCCTATATGTCGCATTGCCGTAAACCCGGGAAAAACCGGGGTTTGCGCTATAAGAAGTTGTCGCTTGGCGGCAAGGCCGGGCTGAAAACTGTCCTTACAATCCCCCCATCGCTCGCCAGTTTCAGGCGGGTGTTCCTCTTCAGGAGACTCCGATGTCCGTTGAGCACGCTGCGGTAGAACGCGCCGATTTCGACCAGGTAATGGTTCCCAACTACGCGCCAGCCGCCTTTATTCCTGTGCGTGGCGCCGGTTCCCGCGTATGGGACCAGTCTGGTCGCGAGCTGATCGACTTCGCCGGCGGCATCGCCGTCAACGTATTGGGCCACGCACATCCAGCGCTGGTCGGTGCCTTGACCGAGCAGGCCAACAAGCTGTGGCACGTGTCCAACGTATTCACCAATGAGCCGGCCCTGCGCCTGGCCCATAAGCTGGTCGATGCCACTTTTGCCGAGCGTGCCTTCTTCTGCAACTCTGGCGCCGAAGCCAACGAAGCGGCCTTCAAGCTGGCCCGTCGTGTCGGTTTCGACCGTTTCGGCAGCGAGAAGTACGAGATCATCGCCGCGCTCAATAGCTTCCACGGCCGTACCCTGTTCACCGTCAACGTCGGTGGCCAGTCGAAGTACTCCGACGGCTTCGGTCCAAAGATCACCGGTATCACCCATGTGCCGTACAACGATCTGGCCGCGCTGAAAGCTGCCATTTCCGACAAGACCTGCGCTGTGGTCCTGGAGCCGATCCAGGGCGAGAGCGGGGTGATTCCGGCGGAACTCGAATACCTGCAAGGTGCCCGCGAACTCTGCACCGCGCACAACGCGCTGCTGATCTTCGACGAAGTGCAAACCGGCATGGGTCGCACCGGCCATCTGTTCGCCTACCAGCATTACGGCGTGACCCCGGACATCCTGACCAGTGCCAAGAGCCTGGGCGGCGGTTTCCCGATCGCGGCAATGCTGACCACCGAAGACCTGGCCAAGCACCTGGTCGTCGGCACCCACGGCACCACGTACGGCGGCAACCCGCTGGCATGCGCTGTTGCCGAGGCCGTGATCGATGTGATCAACACCCCTGAAGTGCTGGCCGGTGTCAACGCCAAGCACGACAAGTTCAAGGCGCGCCTTGAGCAGATCGGCGAGAAGTACGGCCTGTTCACCCAGGTCCGTGGCATGGGCCTGTTGATCGGTTGCGTACTGAGCGATGCCTGGAAAGGCAAGGCCAAGGACATCTTCAACGCCGCCGAGCGTGAAGGCTTGATGGTGCTGCAAGCCGGCCCGGATGTGGTGCGTTTCGCGCCAAGCCTGGTGGTCGAAGACGCGGACATCGACGAAGGTCTGGACCGTTTCGAACGCGCCGCGGCAAAACTGACGCAAGCCTGATGGACCCTTCGGCGCCTGCACGTCAGGCGTCGAACCCAATTTTGATGCCGGGCTTGTTCCATTGTGGGAGCGAGCCTGCTCGCGAAGAGGGCGTGTCAGTCAATATCTCTGCTGACTGATACACCGCTTTCGCGAGCAGGCTCGCTCCCACAGTATCCGGCGTTTTTTCTGTGAAATTTATAAGAGAAAGGAGTGACACCATGCTGGTGATGCGCCCCGCGCAAATGGCTGATCTGGGCGAGGTACAGCGTCTGGCTGCGGACAGCCCGATTGGTGTCACTTCCTTGCCGGATGACGTTGAACGCCTGAGCGACAAGATCGCCGCGAGCGAAGCTTCGTTCGCCGCCGAAGTCAGCTTCAACGGTGAAGAGAGCTATTTCTTCGTGCTTGAAGACACGGCCACCGGCAAGTTGGTGGGCTGTTCGGCGATCGTGGCCTCGGCGGGTTATTCCGAGCCGTTCTACAGTTTCCGTAATGAAACCTTCGTGCACGCCTCCCGCGAGCTGAAGATTCATAACAAGATACACGTGCTCTCGCAGTGCCACGACCTGACCGGTAACAGCTTGCTGACCAGTTTCTACGTGCAGCGCGAGCTGGTGGGTTCGCCTTGGGCCGAGCTCAATTCCCGTGGCCGCCTGCTGTTCGTCGCCAGCCACCCGGAGCGCTTCGCCGATTCGGTGGTGACCGAGATCGTCGGTTACAGCGATGAAAATGGCGACTCGCCGTTCTGGGATGCCATCGGTCGCAACTTCTTCGACCTCAACTACGCCGAAGCCGAGCGTCTGTGTGGCCTGAAGAGCCGGACCTTCCTCGCCGAACTGATGCCGCACTACCCGATCTACGTGCCGCTGCTGCCGGACTCCGCTCAGGAAGCGATGGGCCAGGTGCACCCTCGGGCGCAAATCACCTTCGACATCCTGATGCGTGAAGGCTTCGAAACCGATCACTACATCGACATCTTCGACGGCGGCCCGACCTTGCATGCCCGTGTTTCGGGGATCCGTTCGATCGCCCAGAGCCGCGTGGTGCCGGTGAAGATCGGTGAGCCGGTCAAAGGTGCCGGTCGTCAGTACCTGGTGGCCAACGCCCAGTTGCAGGATTACCGCGCAATCATGCTCGAGCTCGATTACGCGCCGGGCAAGCCCGTGACCCTGGATCTGGAAGCGGCCGAAGCCCTGGGCGTCGGTGAAGGTGCGAGCGTGCGCCTGGTGGCGGTTTAACGCCTGCTTCAAGCGCTAGAGAATTGCCAAGAAAGCAGCGAAGTTTCACGGGTGGCGCAAGCGGCCCGATTGAGGAGATAGCATGATCGTTCGTCCCGTACGCAGCAGCGATTTACCCGCTCTGATCGACCTGGCCCGCAGCACTGGCACCGGCCTGACCACCTTGCCGGCCAACGAAGAGCGTCTGGCCCACCGGGTCGGCTGGGCCGAGAAGACCTTCCGCGGCGAAGCCGGGCGGGGCGATGCGGACTACCTGTTCGTGCTCGAAGACGACAACGGCCGTGTGGTGGGCATTTCCGCCATCGCTGGCGCCGTCGGCCTGCGTGAGCCCTGGTACAACTTCCGGGTCGGCCTGACTGTCAGCGCTTCGCAAGAGCTGAACATCTATCGCGAAATCCCGACGCTGTTCCTGGCCAACGACCTGACCGGTAATTCCGAGCTGTGCTCGCTGTTCCTGCATGCCGATTATCGCACTGGCCTCAACGGCCGCATGCTGTCCAAGGCGCGGATGCTGTTCATCGCCGAGTTCCCGCAACTGTTCGGCAACAAGATCATTGCCGAGATGCGCGGTGTTTCCGACGAAGCCGGGCGTTCACCGTTCTGGGAAAGCCTGGGCCGGCACTTCTTCAAGATGGAATTCAGTCAGGCTGACTACCTGACCGGCGTGGGCAACAAAGCCTTCATTGCTGAGCTGATGCCGAAGTTTCCGCTGTACACCTGCTTCCTGTCGCCCGATGCGCGCAACGTGATTGGCCAGGTGCACCCTGACACCGAGCCTGCGTTGTCGATGCTCAAGAGCGAAGGCTTCAGCTATCAAGGCTACGTCGACATCTTCGACGCCGGTCCGGCCATCGAGTGCGAAACCGGCAAGATCCGCGCAGTGCGCGACAGCCAGGCGCTGGTGCTGGCCATCGGCACACCGGGTGACGACGCCACGCCGTTCATCATTCACAACCGCAAGCGCGATGACTGCCGCATCACTGCCGCTCCGGCACGTCTCGCCGCCGGCACGCTGGTGGTCGATCCGCTGACCGCCAAACGTCTTCAACTCAACGCTGGCGATCAAGTGCGCGCCGTGGCGTTGTCCGCTGCTCGGGAGTCGAAATAATGAAGTCGCTATACATTGCAGGTGAATGGCTGGCAGGTGGGGGCGAAGCCTTTGAATCGCTGAACCCGGTGACCCAGCAAGTGCTGTGGTCCGGCACCGGTGCTACCACTGATCAGGTCGAGTCGGCCGTGCAGGCTGCGCGCCAGGCGTTTGCCGGTTGGGCCCGTCGGACCCTGCAAGAGCGTATTTCGGTGCTGGAAGCCTTTGCTGCAGCCCTGAAAAATCACGCGGACGAACTGGCCCATGCCATCGGTGAGGAAACCGGCAAGCCCCTGTGGGAAGCAACCACCGAAGTCACCAGCATGGTCAACAAGATTGCGATCTCGGTGCAGAGCTATCGTGAGCGCACTGGCGAGAAGAGCGGCCCGCTGGGCGACGCCACCGCAGTGCTGCGCCACAAGCCGCACGGCGTGGTGGCGGTGTTCGGCCCTTACAACTTCCCGGGCCACTTGCCCAACGGGCATATCGTGCCGGCGCTGCTGGCCGGTAACACCGTGCTGTTCAAGCCGAGTGAACTGACGCCGAAAGTCGCCGAGCTGACGGTCAAGTGCTGGATCGAAGCCGGTTTGCCGGCGGGCGTGCTGAACCTGCTGCAGGGCGCTCGCGAAACCGGTATCGCCCTGGCGGCGAACCCGGGCATCGACGGCCTGTTCTTCACCGGTTCCAGCCGCACTGGCAATCACCTGCACAATCAATTCGCCGGTCGTCCGGACAAGATTCTTGCGCTGGAGATGGGCGGTAACAATCCGCTGGTGGTGGATCAGGTCGCCGATCTCGATGCCGCTGTCTACACCATCATCCAGTCGGCGTTCATCTCTGCCGGCCAGCGCTGCACCTGTGCCCGCCGCTTGCTGGTGCCGCAAGGCGCCTGGGGCGACACATTGCTGGCGCGTCTGGTCGCGGTCAGCTCGACAATTGATGTCGGTGCTTTCGATCAGCAACCGGCGCCATTCATGGGCTCGGTGATTTCCCTCGGCGCGGCGAAAGCGTTGATGGATGCCCAGGAGCATTTGCTGGCCAACGGCGCCGTGGCGCTGCTGGAAATGACGCAGCCTCAGGCCCGGGCCGCCTTGCTGACCCCAGGGATTCTGGACGTCACGGCAGTAGCTGAGCGCCCGGACGAAGAGCTGTTCGGTCCGTTGCTGCAAGTGATCCGCTACGCTGATTTTGAAGCGGCGATCGCTGAAGCCAACGACACCGAATATGGTCTGGCGGCCGGCCTGCTGTCGGATTCCGAAGCACGCTACCAGCAGTTCTGGCTGGAAAGCCGTGCCGGTATCGTCAACTGGAACAAACAACTGACCGGTGCGGCGAGCAGCGCGCCATTCGGTGGCGTCGGTGCCTCGGGTAACCATCGCGCCAGCGCCTACTATGCAGCCGATTACTGCGCGTACCCGGTGGCTTCGTTGGAAACGCCGAGCCTGGTGTTGCCTGCGGCTTTGACGCCTGGCGTGAAGATGGCGTAACGGCCATTCGCGAGCAGGCTCGCTCCCACAGGGAAATGCATTCCAATGTGGGAGCGAGCCTGCTCGCGAAGGCCGCGACTCGGTCTAAAAGATTTGTTACTTGAAGCCATAACAACAGATTCTCGTGGAGCCTCGCTGATGAAATCCTATGAAGTCAATTTTGACGGTCTAGTGGGGCCGACCCATAACTACGGCGGCCTGTCCTACGGCAACGTCGCGTCCCAGAGCAACAGCCAGCAGTCTTCCAATCCCAAGGAAGCGGCGCTGCAAGGCCTGGCGAAGATGAAAGCGCTGACGGACATGGGCTTTCAACAAGGTGTGCTGGCGCCCCAAGAACGCCCGGACGTGGCTGCACTGCGTCGCCTGGGTTTTGGCGGCACCGACGCTCAAGTCATCGAGCGCGCCGCCAAAGAAGCGATGCCATTGCTGGTCGCCAGCTGCTCGGCATCGAGCATGTGGGTGGCCAACGCCGCCACCGTCAGCCCGAGCGCCGACACCGCGGATGGCCGCGTGCATTTCACCGCCGCCAATCTCAACTGCAAGTACCACCGCAGCATCGAGCATCCGACCACCAGTCGCGTGCTGGGCGCCATGTTCGCCGACCAGCAGCACTTCGCCCACCACGCCGCGTTGCCGGCCGTGGCGCAGTTCGGTGACGAAGGCGCGGCCAACCACACGCGTTTCTGCCGTGAGTACGGCGAAGCCGGTGTCGAGTTCTTCGTGTTCGGTCGCAGTGCCTTCGACACCCGTTACCCGGCACCGCAGAAATATCCGGCTCGCCAGACCCTCGAAGCATCCCAGGCGGTCGCTCGCCTGCACGGTCTGAGCGATGACGGCGTGGTCTACGCCCAGCAGAACCCGTCTGTGATCGATCAGGGCGTGTTCCACAATGACGTGATCGCGGTCGGTAATGGTGAAGTATTGTTCTATCACGAGGACGCTTTCCTCGAGACCGAGAAGATGCTTGCCGAATTGCAGAGCAAACTCGCCAAGGTCGGTGGGAAATTTCAGTCAGTGTGCGTTCCGCGTTCCGCGGTAACCGTCGAAGACGCAGTTCGGTCCTACCTGTTCAATAGCCAGCTGCTTTCGCGTCCTGACGGCTCCATGCTGTTGATCGTGCCGGAAGAATGCCGTGGCAACGAGCGCGTATGGCAATACCTGCAGGGTTTGACCACCTCCGGCGGCCTGATCCGCGAAGTGAAAGTCTTCGATCTCAAGCAGAGCATGCAGAACGGCGGTGGCCCTGCTTGCCTGAGGTTGCGTGTCGCGCTCAACGAAACCGAGCTGGCGGCCGTCAACCCAGGGGTTATCATGACGGCACCGTTGTACGGCACTCTGACCGAATGGGTCGAGAAGCACTACCGCGACCGCATGACCGAAAACGATCTGGCGGACCCGCAATTGTTGCTTGAGTGCCGGACGGCACTGGATGAACTGACGCAAATCCTTAAACTGGGCGCGGTTTATCCATTCCAGATCAATTGATCGACGGCGCGTTGTTATGCATGACAGCGCGCCGCTTCATCTCCACCGAGAGCGTAAAGACATGAGCGATACCCTGCAGCTGATCCTTGAAGACACCGATGGCACGCAACTGGAAACGTCCTGCACCCGCGTCGCGGTCATGTGGCAAGGCAAAGAGCTGTGGATCCAACACGATGGCCGTGGCCAATTGCTGATCGGCGTGGACGTCGAAGAAGGCGACGCCGAATACGCCAACCTGCTGTTGCGCCCATTGGCGACTAATCTGGTAAGTCTGCAACTGGAGATGGAACCGGCGGAACTCGGTGACGACGAGGACCACGTTCACGGCCCGGACTGCAATCACGACCATTAAGGAAACCGCTCTATGCTCGCCCTCGGCAAACTGCTTGAACTGACCCTCGCCGGCCGCGAACCGGCGGAGAAGACTCAACTGACTGTCGAAGGCGTGCGCATGCGCTGGTTGAGCGAAGGTGCGCTGGAAGTCCGGCCACCCGAAGCGCGCGACAATGGCCTGGACCTGCTGCTGTCTGCGGGGATCCACGGCAACGAAACAGCACCGATCGAATTACTTGATCGGCTGCTGCATGACATCGCTCGCGGCGATCTGAAGCCGCGCGCACGTATTCTGTTCCTGTTCGGCAACCCCGACGCCATTCGCCGTGGCGAGCGTTTCGTCGAGCAGGACGTCAATCGGCTGTTCAATGGTCGTCACGAGCAGAGCAGTGGCTGCGAAGCCCTGCGTGCTTGTGAGCTGGAGCGGCTGGCCGCCAGTTTCTTCAGCCTGCCGGATCGCCAGCGTCTGCACTACGACTTGCACACCGCGATTCGCGGCTCGAAAATCGAGCAGTTCGCCTTGTACCCCTGGAAGGAAGATCGCCAGCATTCGCGCCAGGAGCTAGCCCGGTTGCGCGCCGCAGGCATGGAAGCGGTGCTGTTGCAGAACAAGCCGTCCATCGTCTTCAGCTCCTATACCTACGACAAGCTCGGGGCCGAGTCCTTCACCCTTGAGCTGGGCAAGGCGCGGCCGTTCGGGCAGAACGACGGGGTGAACGTCTCCCGGCTGGAAACCCGTCTCAAACAGATCATCGAAGGCACCGAACCCGAGATGGCTGAAGAGGCGCTGGACGGTTTGCAGCTGTTCAGCGTGGCACGGGAAATCATCAAGCACAGCGACAGCTTCCGCCTGAACCTGCCAGTGGACATCGAGAACTTTTCGGAACTGGAGGTTGGTTACCTGCTGGCGGAAGACATCGCCAATACCCGCTGGATCATCGAGGAGGAGGGCGCCCGGATCATCTTCCCGAACCCCAAAGTAAAGAATGGCCTGCGTGCCGGCATCCTGATCGTGCCGACCACCGACGAAAACCTGGCCTGACCGCGATCTCAAGCCAGACATCGAACCAATGTGGGAGCGAGCTTGCTCGCGATAGCGGTGCATCAGTCAACATAATCGTCGACTGATAGCCCGTAATCGCGAGCAAGCTCGCTCCCACAGGTTTTTGTGGCGTTTAGACAGCTAACGCACGCGGCTCACTGCGACGCAGGGAGCGGATCTTCAGCAACGTATCCGCACACGTCTTCGCCGCTTCCTGGCCTTTATGCAGGAAGTGCTCGAAGAAGAACTTCTGGTGCTCTTCACCGGCATGGAAGTGATGCGGGGTGAGTGACACCGAGAACACCGGCACTTCGGTTTCCAGCTGAACCTGCATCAGGCCGCTGACCACCGACTGGGCGACGAATTCATGACGGTAGATCCCGCCGTCCACCACCAGGGCTGCCGCGACGATGCCGGCATAACGGCCGGTCTTGGCCAGCAACTTGGCGTGCAGGGGCATTTCAAAGGCGCCGCCGACTTCGAAGAAATCGATGTCTGACTCCTGATAACCCTGAGCAATCATTTCGCTGACGAAGCCTTTACGGCTCTGGTCGACAATGTCTTTGTGCCAGCAGGCCTGGATGAACGCAACGCGCTCGCCATGATGGTGTTTGCTTTTGCTGTCGATTGCGGTGGGTTGCATGTTCTGGTTCCTGTTTGTGTGAAAAACAGGGCTTATGAATCGAATGGGATTTAAGGCTGCGCAGGCATAAGTGCCTACGGACGGCGCTTTGGTATAGAGCCTAGGCGGCGCCAATCCCGTTCTCTCTTCATCCGGACTATGACCGTCGGCCCCGGGATCACACCGGGTCTGCTGACCTTGTCGCCATGCACGGCAAAGGCCGTGTCTGCCACCAAGCGCTCGCGGGCTATGCGTGTTGCACGCAATTACCGCCGGTGGGGAGTTGCACCCCGCCCTGAGAACGTTTTGCCGCCAGATTGTTTGGCGGCGCAGCTTTTTTATCACATATTTCTCATCTGCGCATTGCTGCTATTTGATGATTGCTATCGACTTTTTCGTCAGCTCAAGGAGTCGTTTGCTCCCCAAGGGTTGAATATTCGTTGGCATGACCGCAGTACTTGCTGTCCGAAAGGGATTTCCCCCTGCTAACCGAGGCCGGATTCATGAGCGTTATCGATCTTCGCAGCGACACCGTCACCCAACCCACCCCTGGCATGCTCGACGCGATGGTCACCGCCGTCACCGGTGACGACGTGTATGGCGAAGATCCGACGGTCAATCGACTGGAAGCAGAGCTGGCAAATCGTTTGGATTTCGCCGCGGCACTATTTGTCCCGACGGGCACCATGAGCAACCTGCTGGGCTTGATGGCCCATTGCGAGCGCGGTGACGAATACATCGTCGGCCAGCAGGCTCACACCTATAAGTACGAAGGAGGCGGGGCGGCGGTGCTCGGCTCGATCCAGCCGCAGCCACTGGAAGTGCAGGCCGATGGCTCGCTGGACCTTTCGCAGGTTGCCGCGGCGATCAAACCGGACGACTTCCACTTTGCCCGCACCCGTTTGCTGGCGCTGGAAAACACCATGCAGGGCAAGGTCCTGCCCCTCGAATACCTGGCCCGGGCGCGCAGCTTTACCCGCGAACACGGGTTGCAACTGCACCTGGACGGTGCGCGGCTGTACAACGCGGCGGTGAAGCTGGGTGTCGATGCCCGGGACATCACCCGGCATTTCGATTCCGTCTCGGTGTGCCTGTCCAAAGGCCTGGGCGCACCGGTTGGTTCGGTGTTGTGCGGTTCGGCGGAGCTGATCGGCAAGGCACGGCGCCTGCGCAAAATGGTTGGTGGCGGCATGCGCCAGGCCGGGATCCTGGCGGCGGCAGGCCTGTACGCGCTGGAGCATAACGTTCAGCGCCTGGCCGAGGACCACGCCAATGCCCAATTGCTCGCCGAAGGCCTGCGTGCAGCAGGTTTTGAGGTAGAGCCCGTGCAGACCAACATGGTTTACGTCGCAATGGGCGACAAGGCCGAAGCACTCAAGTCTTTCGCCGCCGAGCGCGGGATCAAGCTCAGCGCTGCCGCTCGTCTGCGCATGGTCACGCACATGGACGTCAGCGCTACGCAAATCGAGCAGGTCGTCGCGACATTCGTCGACTTTTCCAGTAAGTGATAGCGTTAGCGCTCCAATTGACCGTTTCTATCGTATAAACACGCTGTACCCCGCGCGCAGGGCCGATATAATGCGGCCCTTTGCCGTCGCTTCGTCTGTTGACGTTTCGAACAGGCCTTTGGCCGCAGCCTCCGTGGAAGAACCTAATGAAAAGCGCAGAAATCCGTGAAGCCTTCCTTCGCTTCTTCGAAGAGCAAGGCCACACCCGTGTAGCCTCCAGCTCTTTGATTCCGGGCAACGACCCAACCCTGCTGTTCACCAACGCGGGGATGAACCAGTTCAAGGACTGCTTCCTGGGCCAGGAAAAGCGCGCGTACACCCGCGCCGTCAGCAGCCAGAAATGCGTGCGCGCCGGCGGCAAGCACAACGACCTGGAAAACGTTGGTTATACCGCACGTCACCACACCTTCTTCGAAATGCTGGGTAACTTCAGCTTCGGTGACTACTTCAAGCGTGACGCCATCACCTACGCCTGGAACTTCCTGACCTCCGACAAGTGGCTGAACCTGCCGAAGGAAAAGCTCTGGGTCACCGTCTACGCCAGCGATGACGAGGCGTACGACATCTGGACCAAGGAAATCGGCGTTCCGGCCGAGCGCATGGTTCGCATCGGCGACAACAAAGGCGCGCCTTACGCGTCCGACAACTTCTGGACCATGGGCGATACCGGCCCGTGCGGTCCTTGCACCGAGATTTTCTACGATCACGGCGCCGACATCTGGGGCGGCCCACCGGGCTCGCCGGAAGAAGACGGCGACCGCTACATCGAAATCTGGAACAACGTGTTCATGCAGTTCAACCGCACCGCCGACGGCGTGTTGCACCCGCTGCCAGCGCCGTCGGTCGATACCGGCATGGGTCTGGAGCGAATCAGTGCCGTGCTGCAGCACGCTCACTCGAACTATGAAATCGACCTGTTCCAGAGTCTGCTGAGCTCATCGGCCAAGGCCATCGGTTGCACCAACGACGCCCAGGCTTCCCTGAAAGTCGTGGCTGACCACATCCGTTCCTGCGGTTTCCTGATCGCTGATGGCGTGCTGCCGTCCAACGAAGGCCGCGGTTATGTACTGCGCCGCATCATTCGTCGCGCTTGCCGTCACGGCAACAAACTGGGCGCCAAGGGCAGCTTCTTCTACCAGATCGTCGCGGCCCTGGTCGCCGAGATGGGCGAAGCCTTCCCGGAACTGAAATCCCAGCAGTCGCACATCGAGCGCGTGCTCAAAGCCGAGGAAGAGCAATTCGCCAAGACCCTGGAACAGGGCCTGAAGATCCTCGAGCAGGATCTGGCCGAGCTGAAGGGCGACGTGGTACCGGGCGACGTAGTGTTCAAACTCTACGACACCTACGGTTTCCCGATGGACCTGACGGGCGACATCGCTCGCGAGCGCAGCCTGACCATCGACGAAGCAGGTTTTGAGCGTGAGATGGAAGCCCAGCGCGTCCGTGCACGTTCGGCCAGCTCCTTTGGCATGGACTACAACAGCCTGGTCAAGGTCGATGTGGACACCGAGTTCACCGGCTACACCGCTCACAGCGGTTCGGCAAAAATCGTTGCTATCTATAAAGACGGGCAATCGGTCGACGTGTTGAATGAAGGCGAAGAGGGCGTGGTCGTTCTGAACCAGACGCCGTTCTATGCCGAATCCGGTGGTCAGATTGGCGATTGCGGCTTCCTCCAGGCTGGCGCTGCACGTTTCGACGTGCGCGACACCACCAAGACCGGCGGTGCGTTCCTGCACCACGGTGTGCTGGATTCGGGTAGCCTGATCGTAGGTGCTCCGGTCGAGACTCATGTCGATGCCGAAGTGCGTCACGCGACGTCGCTGAACCACTCGGCGACTCACTTGCTGCACGCCGCATTGCGTCAGGTGCTGGGCGATCACGTCCAGCAGAAAGGCTCGTTGGTCGACAGTCAGCGCCTGCGCTTCGACTTCAGCCACTTCGAGGCCATCAAGCCTGAACAGCTGAAAGCACTGGAAGACATCGTCAACGCCGAGATTCGCAAGAACTCCGAAGTTGCAACCGAAGAAACCGATATCGAAACCGCCAAGCAGAAAGGCGCCATGGCGCTGTTCGGCGAGAAGTACGGCGACAACGTGCGGGTGCTGAGCATGGGCGATTTCTCCGTCGAGCTGTGCGGCGGTATCCACGCCAACCGTACCGGCGACATCGGCCTGCTGAAAATCATCAGCGAAGGCGGTGTGGCTTCTGGCGTGCGTCGTATCGAAGCGGTGACAGGCGCTGCAGCACTGGCTTACCTGAACGCTGCGGAAGAGCAACTCAAGGAAGCGGCCAGCCTGGTCAAGGGCAGCCGCGACAACCTGATCGACAAGCTGTCGGCTGTGCTGGAGCGCAACCGTCTGCTGGAGAAGCAACTCGAGCAGTTGCAAGCCAAGGCCGCCAGTGCGGCGGGTGACGATCTGTCGGCGCAAGCCCTGGACGTCAAGGGCGTGAAAGTGCTGGCCGTGCGTCTGGACGGGCAGGATGGCAAGGCGCTGCTGGCGCTGGTCGATCAACTGAAAAACAAACTCGGCCGCGCAGTGATCCTGCTCGGCAGTGTCCATGAGGAAAAGGTCGTTCTGGTTGCAGGCGTAACCAAAGACCTGACTGGCCAACTCAAAGCCGGTGATTTGATGAAGCAGGCCGCTGCGGCAGTGGGCGGGAAGGGCGGTGGTCGTCCAGACATGGCGCAAGGCGGCGGTACCGACGCTGGCGCCCTGGATGCGGCACTGGCGCTGACCGTTCCGTTTGTAGAGCAGGGTTTATAAGGCAGTGCCTGCGGCGCGCAGTCTAGTGGCGGGTCGCAACGCTGTTTGAGTGATTATTTGGGCGCCCTTCATGGGCAGAGGCGGCTTTGAAATGGCTTTGATCGTACAGAAATTTGGAGGCACCTCGGTCGGCACTGTCGAGAGAATCGAGCAGGTCGCCGACAAGGTTAAGAAATTCCGCGATGCCGGCGATGACCTGGTGGTTGTGCTGTCTGCAATGAGCGGCGAAACCAACCGTCTGATCGATCTGGCCAAGCAAATCAGTGGCGGTGATCAACCGGTTCCTCGCGAGCTGGATGTGATCGTCTCCACCGGTGAGCAGGTGACGATTGCCCTGTTGGCCATGGCGCTGATCAAGCGCGGTGTGCCGGCAGTGTCCTACACCGGCAACCAGGTACGGATCCTGACGGATAGCGCACACAACAAAGCGCGAATCCTGCAGATTGACGACCAGAAGATTCGCGGCGACCTGAAGGCCGGTCGCGTGGTGGTTGTCGCCGGTTTCCAGGGCGTCGACGAGCACGGCAACATCACCACCCTCGGTCGTGGCGGTTCCGACACCACCGGTGTGGCCCTGGCGGCAGCCTTGAAGGCTGACGAGTGCCAGATCTACACCGACGTCGATGGCGTCTACACCACTGACCCGCGCGTCGTGTCCGTGGCTCAGCGCCTGGACAAGATCACTTTCGAAGAGATGCTGGAAATGGCCAGCCTCGGTTCCAAGGTGCTGCAGATTCGTGCGGTGGAGTTCGCCGGCAAGTACAACGTCCCGCTGCGCGTATTGCACAGCTTCAAGGAGGGTCCGGGCACCCTCATTACTATTGATGAAGAGGAAACCATGGAACAGCCGATCATTTCCGGTATCGCTTTCAACCGCGATGAAGCCAAGCTGACCATCCGTGGCGTGCCAGACATCCCGGGCGTTGCCTTCAAGATTCTCGGCCCTATCAGCGCCGCGAACATCGAAGTCGACATGATCGTGCAGAACGTCGCGCACGATAACACCACCGACTTCACCTTCACCGTGCACCGCAACGACTACCAGGCGGCGCAAACCGTGCTGGAAAAGACCGCTGGCGAGCTGGGTGCCCGTGAAGTCATCGGCGACACCAAGATCGCCAAGGTGTCGATCGTCGGCGTTGGCATGCGCTCCCACGCAGGCGTCGCCAGCCGCATGTTCGAAGCGCTGGCCAAGGAAACCATCAACATCCAGATGATCTCGACGTCGGAAATCAAAGTCTCCGTAGTGATCGAAGAGAAGTACCTGGAACTGGCTGTGCGCGCCTTGCACACGGCTTTCGAACTGGACGCACCGGTCCGCCAGGGCGAGTGATGCGTTTGCCAAAGGGCGCGGTCTGACCGCGCCCTTTGTTTTTTTGCAAGGCGCGACCTCAAGGCTGTTCTTTTGCTCGCGCTGGTCAATACTCAGGCATGTAGGGCTACGACCTTTTTGGTTGTAGGTCGAGTGCCTTTTTTTTGCAGACTGTTGTCCCTGAAAATGTAATGCGTGAGGAGAAAGGTATGCTGATTCTGACTCGTCGGTGCGCAGAAAGCCTGATTATAGGTGATGGCGAAATCACCGTGACCGTGCTCGGCGTCAAAGGAAATCAAGTGCGCATCGGTGTCAACGCCCCGAAAGAGGTTGCGGTCCACCGTGAGGAAATTTACCTGCGTATAAAGAAAGAGAAGGACGAAGAACCAAGCCATTAATTTTTATCGTTTTTTATGTTTGCAAACGGGGAAAAGGTTGGTTAAGATACGCCCCGTGTTGCGGAGAGCTGGCCGAGTGGCCGAAGGCGCTCCCCTGCTAAGGGAGTACACCTCAAAAGGGTGTCGGGGGTTCGAATCCCCCGTTCTCCGCCATTATTTGCGTAGTACGTTGTAATCTGGCTTCTTCGGTAAGTTGTTGAAATTACTAGAAAAAGTGCTTGACATAGAGATTAGACGGCCTATAATGCGCGGCAACAAATGCACTCGTAGCTCAGCTGGATAGAGTACTCGGCTACGAACCGAGCGGTCACAGGTTCGAATCCTGTCGAGTGCACCATTTAAGAGTTGTTTGCAGTGATGTGAATAGCTTGGCTCCAACCAGTTGTGATCTGGTATAAAAACACAAATGCACTCGTAGCTCAGCTGGATAGAGTACTCGGCTACGAACCGAGCGGTCACAGGTTCGAATCCTGTCGAGTGCACCATACAAACAAAAAGCCCGCCTTTAAAGCGGGCTTTTTGCCGTCTGGGATTTGGCTTTTCCCTTCGTGCATCCTCTCTCGTCGAACTCAATGCTGGTGCTGCGACCTCGCCTGGTAGCTGATGCTTGAGTTTTGAATGCTGATCTTGCCCAGAGCGCTTTCGACCTCCAGTTGGCTCAAGCCGGCGGCGGGATGTTCTCGGTGACATTCAGCGTCCTCCATGACAGCTTCCGATCAAGCCTGGCGCCTGCATTTTTCATCACCAGTGTGTTTTCTTTTCGAGATGAGTCGTCGCACTTTCAAGTGTCAGGCACGCGCTCAAGATTGTTTCGCAAGCGCTTGTTTCATCCGCGATTTTTTAACGTTTTAAGCCGTCAGTCGGTGTATGATTGCGCCCGTCAGCCCCGCCGGGGCTTTTGGATTACCTCCATGGACTTACCCAGTAGTTACTCAATAACCCGATTTTCCAATCATGAATTGACTGATTGATCCTTCCGGCGCACCCCGCTGCTGGGAGTGGAGTTCGCCTATGTCTGAAGTTGAAGTAAAGAAAACGCAGGAAAGCTTGCAGGACCGCCTGGCTCAAGTTGTTGAGCTGTTGCAGCGTCAGCGAGTGGTTGAAGACCTGACTCATCGCCAGGAAGGTCCGAATCAGGATCGCGTCGAAAACCTGGTTCACCGGCAAAATCTCGTTGAGCTGCAACGCAAGCTCGATGACCTGCACTCCGCCGACGTCGCCTATATTCTTGAAGCCTTGCCGCTGGATGACCGCCTGACGCTCTGGCAATTGGTCAAGGCCGATCGCGACGGCGACATCCTGCTCGAAGTATCCGATTCGGTTCGTGAAACCCTGATCGCCGACATGGACGATCACGAACTCCTGGCTGCGACCAAGGACATGGATGCCGACGAGCTGGCCGACCTGGCTTCCGAGCTGCCACGAGATGTCGTCCACGAGCTGATGGAAACCCTCGATGCTCAGCAGCGCGAGCGTGTGCGCTCGGCGTTGTCCTATGACGAGGAGCAGGTCGGCGCGCTGATGGACTTCGAGATGGTCACCATCCGTGAGGATGTCAGTCTCGAAGTGGTTCTGCGCTACTTGCGTCGCCTCAAGGAACTGCCAGGCCATACCGACAAACTGTTTGTGGTTGACTACGACGGCGTGCTCAAGGGTGTGCTGCCGATCAAGCGCTTGCTGGTCAACGATCCGGAAAAGCAGGTTTCCGAAGTCATGGCCAGCGATCCGGTGAGTTTCCATCCGGATGAAGAGGCCTACGATGCTGCTCAGGCGTTTGAGCGTTACGACTTGATTTCGGCGCCCGTCGTCGACAAGAACGGTAAGCTGATCGGTCGTCTGACCATCGATGAAATGGTCGACCTGATTCGTGAAGAGAGCGAAAACGAAGTTCTCAACATGGCGGGTCTGCGTGAAGAGGAAGATATTTTTGCGTCGGTCTGGAAGTCCCTGCGTAACCGCTGGGCCTGGCTGGCAGTGAACCTGATCACCGCATTTGTGGCTTCCCGGGTGATTGGTCTGTTCGAAGGCTCCATTGAGAAGCTGGTGGCGCTGGCCGCACTGATGCCGATCGTTGCTGGTATCGGAGGTAACTCCGGCAACCAGACCATCACCATGATTGTTCGGGCCATGGCGCTGGACCAGGTGAGTACGGGTAACACTTCGCGGCTGATGCGCAAGGAGCTGGCGGTTGCTTTGATCAACGGCGTGATCTGGGGTGGGGTGATTGGCGTTGTTGCCTACCTGTTGTATGGCAGCTGGTCGCTCGGTGTGGTGATGACCGCTGCCATGACCCTCAATCTGTTACTTGCGGCATTGATGGGGGTCTTGATCCCGATGACCCTGGCGCGGCTCGGGCGAGATCCTGCCATGGGTGCCAGCGTAATGATTACCGCCATGACCGATAGTGGTGGCTTCTTTATCTTCCTTGGGCTGGCAACGATTTTCCTGCTCTGATGCGCTTGTTTTGAAGCCCGCCCTACGGCGTAATGCTGTTCGCTTTAGGTTGGGGGGGGCGGGTGCATATTTGGCTTGGGTGAATATCCGTTGCTGCGGTAAGGGCCACTGGCGGTTTCGCTCTTACAGCGAGTCACTTGGAAAAACGGAACGCCGCCCGGCCCCAAGTAACCAAGGGCTCTTGCCCCTGGCGTTCGGTGCCTCGCTGTGGCTCGGCATGCCCTCGCTCCGGTCCTGCTCCGTGGGCTCGCCGCGATGGGCCATCCTTGGCCCAGCGCGGCTAAACCGGCATCCATGCCGGTTTACCCACTGCGCAGAACCTCCACTCGGCCTCTCGATGGGGCAAGAAAATCAAAAGCCAAAGCAACGCGAGGCGGCCTTAAAGCCGACCTGATTGCAGGTCTGTCCGCGATCCAACTGTGGGAGCGAGCTTGCTCGCGATGGACTTCCAGGCAACGCGTTCATCCAGACAGGGCGCGTTATCGTTGACGAACATCGCGAGCAAGCTCGCTCCCACAGGGGATTGGGGGTATCTGCAAAAATCAGGTCGGCTGTCAGGCCGCCTCGCTTTGGCTTTAGATTTGGGCGCCCCGTTAAACCACGATGGCCGAACGCAGGCATTGCGCAGTGGGTAAACCGGCAGGACGCCGGTTTAGCCGTGCTGGGCCAGGGACGGCCCATCGCGGCGACCCACGGAGCAATGCCGGAGAGAGGGCATGCCGAGCCTAAGCGAGGCACCGAGTGGTGGGGCAAAGCCTTTTGCTTACTTTTCGCTGGGCCGGCATTCCGGCGTTTGGAAAAGTGAGTCGCCGTAAGGGCGAAACCATTAGCAGCCGTTACCGCAGCAATGGATATTCCCCCCCCCCCAATTCAGTTCTTATATACAACCCCATGCTTATGTGAACAGCATTACGCCCTACGGCGGGCTTTTTTTCGGCCGAATTTCAGGCAAAAAAAGCCAGCGATCAGGCTGGCTTGAACTTGCGGGGATGAATCAGGAGGCGTCTGCAGCCATTTCGGCGTCATGGGCGATCAGTGAAACGAGAGCGTTTTGCTGGCGGTGAGAGAGTTGGCGGAAGCGCTGCAGCAGCTCGCGCTCATGCAATGACAG
>NZ_CP166803.1:5220000-5695000 GCF_059716115.1 Pseudomonas sp. LBUM1653 | reverse complement strand
GTTATTGCGATGGAGGGACGGAGAAGGCTAGGCCAGCTTGGCGTTGGTTGTCCAAGTTTAAGGTGGTAGGCTGGAATCTTAGGTAAATCCGGGATTCTAAGGCCGAGAGCTGATGACGAGTGTTCCTTTGGAACACGAAGTGGTTGATGCCATGCTTCCAAGAAAAGCTTCTAAGCTTCAGGTAACCAGGAACCGTACCCCAAACCGACACAGGTGGTTGGGTAGAGAATACCAAGGCGCTTGAGAGAACTCGGGTGAAGGAACTAGGCAAAATGGCACCGTAACTTCGGGAGAAGGTGCGCCGGTGAGGGTGAAGCATTTACTGCGTAAGCCCACGCCGGTCGAAGATACCAGGCCGCTGCGACTGTTTATTAAAAACACAGCACTCTGCAAACACGAAAGTGGACGTATAGGGTGTGACGCCTGCCCGGTGCCGGAAGGTTAATTGATGGGGTTAGCTAACGCGAAGCTCTTGATCGAAGCCCCGGTAAACGGCGGCCGTAACTATAACGGTCCTAAGGTAGCGAAATTCCTTGTCGGGTAAGTTCCGACCTGCACGAATGGCGTAACGATGGCGGCGCTGTCTCCACCCGAGACTCAGTGAAATTGAAATCGCTGTGAAGATGCAGTGTATCCGCGGCTAGACGGAAAGACCCCGTGAACCTTTACTATAGCTTTGCACTGGACTTTGAATTTGCTTGTGTAGGATAGGTGGGAGGCTTTGAAGCGTGGACGCCAGTTCGCGTGGAGCCAACCTTGAAATACCACCCTGGCAACTTTGAGGTTCTAACTCAGGTCCGTTATCCGGATCGAGGACAGTGTATGGTGGGTAGTTTGACTGGGGCGGTCTCCTCCTAAAGAGTAACGGAGGAGTACGAAGGTGCGCTCAGACCGGTCGGAAATCGGTCGTAGAGTATAAAGGCAAAAGCGCGCTTGACTGCGAGACAGACACGTCGAGCAGGTACGAAAGTAGGTCTTAGTGATCCGGTGGTTCTGTATGGAAGGGCCATCGCTCAACGGATAAAAGGTACTCCGGGGATAACAGGCTGATACCGCCCAAGAGTTCATATCGACGGCGGTGTTTGGCACCTCGATGTCGGCTCATCACATCCTGGGGCTGAAGCCGGTCCCAAGGGTATGGCTGTTCGCCATTTAAAGTGGTACGCGAGCTGGGTTTAGAACGTCGTGAGACAGTTCGGTCCCTATCTGCCGTGGACGTTTGAGATTTGAGAGGGGCTGCTCCTAGTACGAGAGGACCGGAGTGGACGAACCTCTGGTGTTCCGGTTGTCACGCCAGTGGCATTGCCGGGTAGCTATGTTCGGAATAGATAACCGCTGAAAGCATCTAAGCGGGAAACTAGCCTCAAGATGAGATCTCACTGGGACCTTGAGTCCCCTGAAGGGCCGTCGAAGACTACGACGTTGATAGGTTGGGTGTGTAAGCGCTGTGAGGCGTTGAGCTAACCAATACTAATTGCCCGTGAGGCTTGACCATATAACACCCAAGCAATTTGATGCTCCTAGTTGAAAAGACGAAAGAGACCAGATTGCGGTGTGTGAAGACGAAACGAACCGAAAGTTCGAGATACTCACAAAGCACCGAAGCTATCACATACCCAATTTGCTGAAGCGAGGCCAACTGGTCACGACTCAGTACCCGAATTTCTTGACGACCATAGAGCATTGGAACCACCTGATCCCATCCCGAACTCAGCAGTGAAACGATGCATCGCCGATGGTAGTGTGGGGTTTCCCCATGTGAGAGTAGGTCATCGTCAAGATTAAATTCCAAAACCCCTATCTGCGCATGCAGGTAGGGGTTTTGTCTTTCTGGCTCTTTTTTCTGTAGGAGCGAGGCTTGCCCGCGAAGAACGATGACGCGCTGTATCTGACGTACCGTGGCGTATGCTTCGCGGGCAAGCCTCGCTCCTACCCTACAATGAAGCCAAACCGTCAAATTCCACTCCTTCGCTTCAAGAGAACGCTACTGCTGGCCGATAACCCATAGGCTCGCAGCGATCTTTACTTCTCGCAGCCTTTAACAGGCATCACGGTTTCCAGAGAAATCCCTTGATGAGTGATGGCTAACAGCTATCATCTGCGCGCCGTAAAGGGCAGTGAAGCTGATCTTGTTCGTGCATTCGCCTTTAGGTTCTTCTTCTTAAATTGCCTGGAAATCTTCGATGCTGTCGTATCACCAAAAGAGTTTTCTGATCGTCGATGATTTCTCGGATTTCCGCAGTTCGGTCAGGTCGATGTTGCGGGAGCTGGGTGTCAAGGATGTGGACACGGCCGACACTGGCGAACAGGCGCTGAAGATGTGTTCGCAGAAATCCTACGATTTCATCCTGCAGGATTTCCATCTGGGCGATGGCAAGAAGAATGGTCAGCAGGTGCTTGAAGACCTGATGATCGACAAGTTGATCAGTCATGAGAGTGTATTCGTGATGGTCACCGCTGAAACCAGCCAGGCCATGGTGCTCAGCGCCCTGGAGCACGAGCCTGATGCTTACCTGACCAAGCCCTTCAACCGTTCCGGTCTGGCCCAACGCCTGGAGCGACTGGTGCAGCGCAAGACGTTGCTCAAGCCGATACTCCAGGCCCTCGACCGGGGCAAGCCGGTTGAAGTGCTCAATGCCTGCATAGCCTTGTGCAAACAGGACATTCGCTATTCGCCGTTGTGCTTGCGCTACCGCGCCGATGCTCTGCGCGACCTCAATCAGAATGAGGTCTTGGAACGTCTCTACGACGGCATCATTGCCGATCGACCCTTGCCGTGGGCATTTGCCGGGCTGGGCAAGTTGCTGTTCAAGCGGGGTCAGGTCACCCAGGCAAAAGCCCTCTACCAAAAAGCCCTGAAAGTGTTCCCGATGATGCCGGCGCTCTACGATGGTATGGCAGAGGTGCTGGTTGCCGAAGGGGACACCAAGGCCGCCCAACGCGTCCTGGAAGAGGCGATTCGCTTGTCGCCACTGGCTGTGCGCAGGCAAGCGCAACTGGGCAAATTGGCAATGACCAATGAAGATTTTGACACGGCGTCCAAAGCTTACCGCCAGGCTGTTGCCCAAGGTGCCCAGTCACGTTTCAAGGATGCGGAAAGCAACCTTGGACTGGCTCACGCATTGATCAGCAAAGGCAGTGAAAAAGGCTTGGATACCCGGACTCGTCTGGAAATCAACACGACCCTGAGTGCGGTGGCCAAGGAGAACCCGTCCGATCCCGGTCTGCAAATCAGGGCGCGATTGATGAAGGCGACCAGTCTGCTGATCAACGACGCCGAAACGGCGGAAAAACTGACCGAGCAAGCCATGATGCGACTCGATGGCATGCAGCAGTTCATGAGTGCCGAAGCGGCGCTGTTGGTGGCCAAGCAATTGCAAATGCTTGGTCAAGCCAATGCGGGCGCTTCGATGTTGAAAAACTGCGCAGAGATTTACGGCGACGATCCTGCGGTGATGAAGGGCATTGCAAAGTTGACCGACGATCCGAGCATCCTCAACTCCGTCAACGTAGCAGCTGATCTCAATCGGCAGGGCGTGCGCGTGTACAAGACCGGTGACCTGGTGCAGGCCCGGGGCATTTTCCGCAAAGCCCTGGCGCTGCAGCCGAAGAACATCAGTATCGCGCTGAACCTCGCACAGGCGTTGCTGCATGGCACTGATACCAATGTCCCCTCGACGGAACTGGTGGAATGTCGGGCCTGCCTGAAAATGGTCGGCTTGATGCCGGACACCGACTCGCGTTTTGCGCGTTATCAAAAGCTCAAGAACAAGGCATTTGGCGAATGAACGAGCACCAACAGGCACTTGATTTCTCGACGGTGATTGCGTCCACCGTACACGACATGAAGAATTCGCTGGCCATGCTGATGCAGGCACATAGCCAATGCCTGGCGGGTTTGCCGGCGTCTGCCCGACATACTCCTTCGCTGGGTGTGATCGAATTCGAGTTCGCGCACCTCAATGGCATGCTGGTGCAGTTGCTGGGCCTGTACAAACTGGGTGTCAACCAGATGCCCCTGCAGCCGGCCTACCACGAACTGGACGACTTCATCGAGGCGCAATTGGCGTGTCATCAAGACGTGTTCGCCAGCCGCGGTATTGCCGCCACGTTTGAAGTCGATCCCTTGAGCCCCTTGGGTTTCTTCGACCGTGAGCTGATCGCTTCGGTACTGGCCAACAGCATCAACAACGCGATCCGTTATGCCCGTCACGCGGTGTTGATCAGTGCCAGCGACGAAGCCGGGCAACTGGTCTTGACCATCAACGACGATGGTGAAGGTTATCCCCCACAGATGATCGAGCGCCAGGCCGAGTACGTGCAGGGTATCAATTACAGCACTGGCAGCACCGGCCTGGGGCTGTACTTCGCCGATCGGATTGCGGCACTGCATCAACGCAACGGCGTAGGTGGACGCACGGAAATCAGCAATGGTGGCCCTTTGGGTGGGGGCGTCTTCAGGCTCTTTCTTCCTTGAGTCAACAGCTCCTACATTTTTGTGCATCGTGCTTGATATTCTGAACACGCGGAGCCTATTTTGTACGAGTTGCCGCTCGCGGCTCGTATAAAAACAAGGATAGTGTCATGACAACCGATGGCCTGAGCTCACTCGCGCAGCGATTGACGGGCATTGATGAGATCGAATGCGTCACGCCGGACTTGAATGGCGTACCCCGGGGCAAAGTGATGACTGCCGAGGGCTTCCTTGAAGGACGCCGTTTGCAGATGGCGCGGGGCGTGATGCTGCAATGCATCATGGGCGGATATCCGCCGGCACGCTTTTACGGTTGCGACGACGGCGACCTCGCGCTGGTCCCTGACCCGGCGCAGATCCACCGCTTGCCCTGGAGTAAGCAGCCTCGGGCATTGGCCATCTGCGATGCGGATGAGTTGACGGGCGAAAGCTCCAACCTGTCGACCCGCGGCCAGCTCAAGGCGGTCATCGCGCGTTACGCGGCCATTGGCCTGGCGCCGGTGGTGGCCACCGAGCTGGAGTTTTTTGTCTTCGCTCCCAATCCCGATTCGACCCAGCCCTTCCAGCCACCGACGGGCCTGGACGGTCGTCGCGAGGAGGGTCACTCGGCGTTCAGTGTCAGTTCCAACAATGGCCTGCGGCCGTTCTTCCGCGAGGTCTATGAGTGCATGGCAGCGCTGGGCCTGCCTCGCGATACCTTCATGCACGAGATGGGTGTCAGTCAGTTCGAAATCAACCTGCTGCACGGCGATCCTTTGCTGCTGGCCGACCAGACATTCCTGTTCAAGCATTTGCTCAAGGAAGTCGCGCTCAAGCACGGCCTGATCGTGGTTTGCATGGCCAAGCCATTGGCGCATACGCCAGGCAGCTCGATGCACATTCACCAGAGCATCGTCGAGATTGGCACGGGTCGAAATGTCTTCAGCGACGAAGCCGGTGAACCGAGCGCGACCTTCCGTCATTTCATCGGTGGTCAGCAAGCCGGCATGGCGGATTTCACCGCGTTGTTTGCGCCTAACGTGAATTCGTATCAGCGCTTGTGCCATCCTTTTGCATCACCGAACAACGCCTGCTGGTCCCATGACAACCGGTCGGCCGGTTTGCGCATTCCCGCCAGTTCGCCAGTCGCTCGTCGGGTCGAGAACCGCTTGCCGGGGGCTGACGCCAATCCGTATCTGGCGATTGCAGCGAGTCTGGCGGCCGGGTTGCACGGCATCGAACACCAACTGGAACCCGACGAGCCGATCCAGGGTGAGTTCCAAGTGCCGGATAAACTTTCATTACCCTGTACCTTGCATGCAGCGCTGGAACGTCTGAAACGTAGTCAGTTGGCCATTGAACTGTTCGGCAAGGAGTTCATCGAAGGCTACATCGCTTCGAAGACCATGGAGCTGACCAGTTTCTATGATGAAATTACTCCCTGGGAGCGGCGTGTCCTAGCCGCCCAGGCCTGACGAAATGTCGACACCGGGCTATCGTTTGAATAGCCCGTCACCCACTGCGAGGAGCCGCTCGTTGCGCCAAATCTGGAAATCCTTTCGAGCGCTTTATTTCGCTTCGCTGATGATGCTGATCGGCTCAGGCCTGTTGAGTACTTACCTGGCGTTGCGCCTGGCTGCCGATCATGTCGACAGCCTGTGGGTCGGTGCGTTGATGGCCGCCAACTATTTCGGCCTGGTGCTGGGTGGCAAGATCGGCCATCGGTTGATTGCCAGGGTCGGGCATATCCGAGCCTACTCGGCCTGTGCCGGGATCGTCGGCGCGGCGGTGCTGGGCCATGGCCTGGTGAACTGGTTGCCTGCCTGGTTGTTCCTGCGGGTGATCGTCGGTCTGGGCATGATGTGCCAGTACATGGTCATTGAGAGCTGGCTGAATGAGCAGGCCGATGCCAAGCAGCGCGGGCTGGTGTTCAGTGGATACATGATCGCCTCCTACCTGGGGCTGGTGCTGGGTCAGTTGATTCTGGTCATGCACCCGGGTCTGGGGCTGGAACTGCTGATGCTGGTGGCCCTCTGTTTCGCGCTTTGCCTGGTGCCGGTGGCCCTGACCCGGCGGATTCACCCGGCGCCCTTGCATCCAGCGCCGATGGAGCCTCGGTTCTTTATCAAGCGCGTGCCGCAGTCATTGAGTACCGTCCTGGGGGCAGGGCTGATTGTCGGCTCGTTCTACGGTCTGGCGCCGCTGTACGCCTCTCAGCAAGGGTTGTCCACGGAGCAGGTCGGCCTGTTCATGGGTAGCTGCATTTTTGCCGGGTTGCTGGTGCAGTGGCCGTTGGGATGGTTGTCCGATCGCTATGACCGGGCGCTGTTGATTCGGTGTTTCGCGTTCAGCCTGGCGTTGGCTGCGTTGCCGCTGGCGATCATGGAACGGGTGCCGCTGGAAGTCCTGTTTGCCGCCGGATTCCTCTGCTCGTTGGTCCAGTTCTGCCTGTATCCGTTGGCAGTGGCTTTCTCCAATGACCATGTCGAAGGAGATCGACGGGTATCGCTGACGGCGATGTTGCTGGTGACCTACGGCGTGGGCGCCAGCATCGGGCCACTGGTGGCGGGTGTGCTGATGAAGTTGTTCGGCAGCCAGATGCTCTACGCGTTCTTCAGTTTCTTTGCGTTGGTGCTGGTGTGGCGAATTCGTCCGAAAGCGGTGACCAATCTGCATCAGGTGGACGACGCGCCACTGCACCACGTCGCCATGCCGGACAGCATGTCGAGTTCGCCACTGGTGGCGGCCCTTGACCCGCGGGTGGATGAGCAAGTGGTGCAGGATCAGATGCAGAATCCGATTCCTTCTGAGCCGAGTCCGGAACCGGAACCGGAACCGGAAACCGATCATCCACCGCAAGAACCGGATTCAGGCAGGGAGCAGAGTTTTACCGAAGCCAGGCCCTGACATTCAGGCAAAAAAAACGGGCAGTCACCGCAAGGGACTGCCCGTTTTTTGCTTGAGACGTTGTCTCAGAAGTCGTCTTTGTCGAAGCGCCGCGCTTCGCGTTGCAACTGGTAGACGAACCGCTCGACCTGACGCTGCACCAGCCCGCTCATGTTGTGGAAGCGAACGCCGGCGAAGGTGGTTGAGATCTTTTCTTCGAAGTGCAGGTAGCGTAGTTCAACCGGTGCCGTCATTTTGCCGAAGGGCAGATCGGCGCTGAAACGGTCGTAAACCTGCCCCAGTTGCAGGCTGCCGGTGATGTCGCCTTCGAAGCGCAACTTGCAGCCAGTGGCGGAAATGTCCAGTAGCTTGCCACTGATCGATGCCTTGAGTTTTTCACCGTCCAGATTGACGTTGACCAGTTGGGCCAGTTTCAATGCGGCACGGAACGCATTGCGGCGCTGGTGGTAGACGACTTCATCGGGCAGGATGCCACGGTAGCAACGGCTGCCGTTGGATTCGTCGATGGTCAGCGGACCATTGCTTTCCCATGCGATGCGCACGCCTTCATGGAAACCTTCGACTTTGAAGGGTTCGCCGGCCAGCAGGAAACGTTCGCCATCGCGGGGAATCATTTCGTCCAGGGCAATCATGTTGCGTTCACGATCAAGGTCCACCAGATAGCTCTGGAAGCGCTGGCTGCGCTCGTGGAACGTGATAATCAGCGGGTCATGGCTGTCTAGCAGCTGGCGCAAATTGCCGGAGATTTCCAGGGGCGTGCTGAGCACCTTGGGTGGCTGCGGCGCATCTTCCGCGTTTAAGGCATTGGACACGGTTAATCAATCTCCAGACAAATGTTGACTACGGCAGGCGGCATTTTGCCAGCATGTTTCGCGTCTTGATAGAGCGTGCTTATCGACAGGCTCAAGCCTGACTGAGCGGGCGTGGTTTCACAAGCCTGGAGAATGATCCGCTGGCGTCATAGAGCGCGGGCTGTTCGCCGCCGTTAAGGATTCTCAGCTGGGTGGCCGTGGCGGCCTGCTGTACAAGGATCGACTGTCCATTGTTCGCGTTGGCGGCGTGGCATTGAGCCAGAAGGTCGGTCAGTACATCACTTTGCGCCAGCAGCGCTTCGCCAACGCTCGATTGGCTGGCCAGTTGCTCCAGACCGCTGCGGTTGGCTGGCAGGTTGAGGCTGGCGAGAATCTCACTGCGTTTGCGGCCATGCTGTTCGAGCTCGATGATCATTGCCTGCTTCTGCGCCAGAATCTCTTCCAGCAACTGCATGTCGCGGCCATGCAAAGCGAGGGATTCGGTGCGCAGTAACTCCAGCAAGCGTTGCGCTGGAGCAAGGTCGTCGGTGATCAGTTGCAGTAAATTAGTGTCGTGCATGGCTGGCCTTGGGGTTTAAGCGTCCAAAAGCCTGGCGCGGGCCGAGGCCTAGCGCTGGGCTTCGAAGTTGAGCAATTTGCTGGCTACACGGTTGCTGTCGACTTTATAGCTGCCATCGGCGATGGCTGCTTTCAACTCGGCCACGCGGGATTTGTCGACGGCAGGCTGATCGCGCAGCGTATCGGTGATCTTCTGCAACTGTTGCGCCTCATTGCTCAGATGTACCGATTCCCCGCTTTTGACGGTACTGGCCTGTTCGGCCGAGGGGGTGGGCTCGGCAGGCTTGCCGGTTTCGGCAGTTTCCCTGGCGGCGCTGGTACGTGTACTGCCCGTGGGTGACGGGGAGCTGTTCAAACGGCTGAAATCGATGACCATGGTAAAAAACCTCTGGGAATTTGGACGCTTGCCATGTTTTCGGCCATTCCCTGAAAAACTTTAGGCTCATTTATCAAATGAGCTTGCGCGCGCCAGCGCTTGCCGTGCCTGGCACACAGTTTAGGGAACCGCCGAGGTCGGCGCCACATCTTCACCCGCAACAAGCTCTACATGGACACTTCCACCTGGCCCGGCGCGATGACCTGCGCCTTGATGACCCGTTTGGAATTGAGGTTCTTGACTCGAATCTGTTCGCTCAGGCCACCACTGGCCAATGCCTCGCCGGGCATTCGCACGCTGAGCGTACCACTGCGGGCGGTAATCACCACCTGGTCGCCCTTGCTTATGACTTGCGCCTGTTCGATGTGCACCAGGCTGATGACCTGATCATTGACCATTGGTCGGGTAAGTCGTTGCCCGATGGCCTGGTCCACGGCCGTCAGATAACCCTGGTTGAGCAGGCTGATATCGCGCTCACGAAGCATGACGTCCTGCGGTTCGACAATACCGGCGCGACGCAGTGGCCGGGTGGTGGTGACGACCTCGCGAAACAGGCGTACTTGAGCGGGTACGAAGACTGTCCAGGGGGATGTTCCCTCGCAGCGAACCTTGACCGTTACGCGACCCAACGGCTTGGCCGGACTCTCCAAGGTGGCTGTCAATTCCTTGTCGCACATCGGCATGCGCAAGCGCGGATCGAGCGGGTTCACCTGGATTTCGTAGCGACCTTGGGTTTGACTGGTCGCCAAATAGTCCTCTACGGTGAATTCAAGAAAGCCCTGGGTGACGCCGATAAGCATGTCAGGCAAGGTAACCGCGTCAGCAAGGGCAGGGCTGCCAGCGTTGAACAGGCAAACAGCCGACAACACCCCGAGCCAGTGGCGGCACGGAGTGGTCAGGCGTCGGAATAATGTCGGTTCTGTGTTCATAACAGTTAAAAAGCAAGCGCCGTGCCGTTTAGTGATGAAGGCGCGTCGCAACAACACTTAGCGTTGGCGTAGGAGTCAGGCATGGCTGGTGTAATGGATTCGGTAAACCAGCGCACGCAACTGGTGGGGCAGAATCGCCTTGAGTTGCTGTTGTTCCGTCTCGACGGCCAGCAGCTGTATGGGATCAACGTGTTCAAGGTGCGGGAGGTGCTGCAATGCCCCAAACTGACGTTGATGCCCAAGTCCAGTCCTGTCGTGTGTGGTGTGGCGAATATCCGGGGGGCGACCATTCCGATCCTTGATCTGGCGATGGCGACCGGTTCCGGTGGCTTGAAGGACAAGAACAACCCCTTCGTGATCATCACGGAGTACAACACCAAGACCCAGGGCTTCCTGGTGCGCTCGGTGGAACGCATCGTCAACATGAACTGGGAGGAGATTCATCCACCACCCAAGGGCACGGGGCGTGATCATTACCTGACGGCGGTGACTCGGGTCGACAACCAGTTAGTGGAAATCATCGACGTCGAGAAGGTGCTGGCGGAAGTGGCACCGACCCCGGAAGCGATTTCCGCCGGCGTGGTGGATGTCGAGACCCAGCACAAGGCGCTCTCCTTGCGCGTGTTGACGGTCGATGACTCGTCGGTGGCGCGCAAGCAGGTCACCCGTTGCCTGCAAACGGTCGGTGTTGAAGTGGTGGCGTTGAACGACGGTCGGCAAGCGCTGGATTACCTGCGCAAACTGGTCGACGAGGGCAAGAAGCCGGAGGAGGAGTTCCTGATGATGATTTCCGACATCGAGATGCCGGAAATGGACGGATACACCCTCACGGCCGAGATCCGCAACGACCCTCGCATGCAAAAGCTTCATATCATCCTGCATACTTCGTTGTCGGGTGTGTTCAATCAGGCGATGGTGAGGAAGGTCGGTGCCGATGACTTCCTGGCCAAATTCCGTCCTGATGACCTGGCATCCCGGGTAGTCGACCGGATCAAAGCAGCAGACATCAGCTAGGGGCGTTCGGCCCCCGGCAGTCAACACGATTTTAGAGGCGGCAGCATTGTCTACGGGTAATTTGGATTTCGAACAGTTCCGGGTGTTCCTGGAAAAAGCCTGTGGCATTTTGCTCGGTGAAAACAAGCAGTATCTGGTCTCCAGCCGTCTCAACAAACTGATGGAGCAGCAAGGCATCAAGTCCCTGGGTGAGCTGGTCCAGCGCATTCAGAGCCAGCCGCGCAGCGGGTTGCGCGAGATGGTCGTGGATGCGATGACGACCAACGAAACCCTATGGTTTCGTGATACCTATCCGTTTGAAGTGTTGAAGAACAAGGTGCTGCCCGAAGCGATCAAGGCCAGTCCCGGCCAGCGTCTGCGGATCTGGTCGGCGGCGTGTTCGTCGGGCCAGGAACCGTATTCGCTGTCGATGTCCATCGACGAGTTCGAGCGATTCAATGCCGGGCAGTTGAGGATGGGCGTGCAGATTGTGGCCACCGACCTTTCCGGTACCATGCTGAACAACTGCAAGACCGGCGAGTACGACAGCCTGGCCATCGGTCGCGGCCTGTCCCCCGAGCGGCTGCAGCGTTATTTCGACCCTAAGGGGCCGGGGCGCTGGGCGATCAAGGCACCGATCAAGAGCCGGGTCGAGTTTCGCTCGTTCAACCTGCTGGACAGCTACGCGAGCCTTGGCAAGTTCGACATCGTGTTCTGTCGCAACGTGCTGATCTACTTCTCCGCCGAAGTGAAGAAGGACATCCTGTTGCGCATTCACAGCACGTTGAAGCCGGGAGGTTATCTGTTCCTCGGTGCGTCCGAAGCGCTGAACGGATTGCCGGATCATTACCAGATGGTCCAGTGCAGCCCGGGGATTATTTACCAGGCGAAGTGATGCAAAAGCGGCGGTCATAAAAACGGGAGTCCTCAAGGACTCCCTTTTTTATGACCGCCGCTTTTGCATCACGTAGGAGCTGCCGCAGGCTGCGATCTTTTGATTTTGTTTTGTTAAAGATCCAGATCAAAAGATCGCAGCCTCCGGCAGCTCCTACAGGGAACGTGTTGCGTCGACTAAGCGGCAGAAAAGCGGCATCCAGCGGAAACCGGTTGCCGCTTTTCTGTCGTTGCCGCCTGGACCTGTGCTCGCAAAGCCCCGGTTTATGGGCTTTTTTGAATTGGCATGACGCTTGCTATGTCCATCGTACGAAAAATCAGGTCAGCCGAAGGTTTCCCGACATGAGCATCAGCTTCGATAAAGCGCTCGGTATTCACGAAAAGGCATTGGGCTTCCGCGCTCAGCGTGCCGAAGTCCTGGCCAACAACATTGCCAACGCCGACACCCCGAACTACAAGGCTCGGGACCTGGAGTTCTCGAAAGTGCTCGAGGCGCAGAACGATAAAGCCAAAAACGGCACCTTCGCCCTGAACATGACCAACAGCCGTCATATCGAAGCCCAGGGTCTAGGCAATGGCGACGAGTCGCTGATGTACCGCACGCCGATGCAACCGTCGATCGACCAGAACACCGTGGACGCCCAGCTGGAACAGTCGAACTACGCGGAAAACTCCGTCAACTTCCAGGCCAGCTTCACCCTGCTCAACAGTAAATTCAAAGGGCTGGTGTCAGCCCTGCGCGGAGAGTAAGTCATGTCTCTATCCAGTGTTTTCAACATTGCCGGTAGCGGCATGAGTGCCCAGACCACGCGCTTGAACACCGTGGCCTCGAACATTGCCAACGCCGAGACTGTCTCGTCGAGCATCGACCAGACCTACCGTGCGCGTCACCCGGTGTTCGCCACCATGTTCCAGGGCGGCCAAGGCGGTGGCAGCGATTCTCTGTTCCAGAATCAGGACGCGGCCGGTCAAGGCGTGCAGGTACTGGGCGTAGTCGAAGACCAAAGCAACCTTGAAGCACGCTACGAGCCGAACCATCCGGCCGCCGATGCCAAGGGCTATGTCTACTACCCGAACGTCAACGTGGTGGAAGAAATGGCTGACATGATTTCCGCGAGCCGTTCGTTCCAGACCAACGCCGAAATGATGAATACCGCCAAGACCATGATGCAGAAGGTCCTGACCCTCGGTCAGTGATAAGGGGCGACTCAGATGAGTGTTACCGATACCACCAGTGGCCTGAGCCTCAACGACATCCTGGCCAACTCTTCGATCAAGACCAATACCAACTCCGATAGCCTGGCATCGGCAGCCGGTAGTGCCACGGGCAAAAAGGCCCTGGGCAAGGATGCGTTCCTGCAATTGCTGGTGACCCAGCTGAAAAACCAGAACCCGCTGGAGCCTCAGGGCAACGGCGAGTTCGTGGCGCAGCTGGCGCAGTTCAGCAGCCTGGAAGGCATCACCACGCTCAACAGTACCGTGTCCGGCATCGCCGGCAACTACAACTCGTCCCAGGCGTTGCAGGCTTCGGCACTGGTCGGGCGTTCCGTCATCGCGCCGGGCGACAAGTCCGTGGTCGACACCACGAAGGGCATGACCGGTTCGGTGGTCATACCGCAGTCGGTGGCTGAAGTGTCGGTGAAAATCACCGACAAGGATGGCAAGACTGTCCGCACCATCAAGCTGGACGATCAGCAGGCCGGCACCAGCAGCTTCACCTGGGATGGCAAGGACGATGCCGGCAAGGTCGTTGATTCGGGTACTTATACCTTTGCGGCGAACACCACCATCGATGACAAGGGCGTGGCACTGGTCACCAACCTGCCGGCAACGGTCAACAGCGTGACCATCAGCCAGACCGGCGGTGAGTTGATGCTCAACCTGGCCGGGCTCGGCAGTGTCGCCCTGTCCAAAGTGCAAACCATTGGTATATAGAGCCGACTAACGCGGCACAAAAGGAGTGGAATATGTCTTTCAACATCGGCCTTAGCGGTCTCTATGCCGCCAACAAACAATTGGACGTCACCGGTAACAACATCGCCAACGTTGCAACCACCGGCTTTAAATCGTCCCGCGCAGAATTCGAAGACGTGTACTCAGCGTCCAAACTGGGTACGGGCAGCAAGGTCACCGGCAGCGGCGTGCGTCTGGCCAACGTTTCCCAACAATTTACCCAGGGCGATATCAGCGCCACCGGTAATGTGCTGGACATGGGCATCAATGGCTCAGGCTTCTTCGTATTGAACAACAGCGGCTCGTTGTCCTACACCCGTGCCGGTACGTTCAAGGTCGACAAGGAAGGCTACGTTACCAACAGCGATGGTACCTCGCGCCTGCAAGGCTACGGTGTGGATGCCAATGGCAAGATTGTCAACGGCGTATTGACTGACCTGCGTATCGACACGTCCAACTTGGCGCCGAAATCCACCACCGCGGTGTCGTCGACGATCAACCTGAACTCTACGGCTCCCGTGATCGATCAGACTGTGGCGGCCAACAAGTTCGACCCGAGCAAGTCGGAAACCTTCAGCAAGCAGTTCAGTACTCCGGTTTTCGACACTCAGGGCAACCAGCACACCATGGATCAATACATGGTCAAGACTGGGCCGAACACCTGGGACACCTATACCCTGATCGATGATCGCAATCCGGACGGCAGCGACCCGACGGACGCTGCGACACCGCCAATCGCTTCGACCATGACCTTCGACACATCGGGCAAACTGGTGTCGGTCAGCACGCCGGTTCCGCCCACCGTGCCTCCGACCATTCCAACGCCTGCCCCGGTGATCAGTAATGAGCTGAAAATCACCGACTGGACCCCGGGCACAGTCAAGGATGGCGTCTGGACGGCCAATGGTGCAGCCGCCGATCCGGACGGCCTGACGATTGCCATGGGTAACACGACTCAGTTCAACGCCGACACCGCACGCTCCATTCCCGTGCAAAACGGTTATGCCACGGGTCAGATCACCAACCTGACCATCGACGGCAGCGGTGTACTGTTGGCCAACTTCAGCAACTACCAGACCAAGCCGATTGGCCAACTGGCGTTGGCCAGCTTCACCAACGAACAAGGTCTGCAGCCAGTCGGCGGTACCAGCTGGAAAGAAACCTACGCCTCGGGCATCCCGGGTTACGATGCGCCGGAAACCGGCTCGCTGGGTTCGATCCGCTCCAACTCCCTGGAAGAGTCGAACGTCAACGTGACCAATGAACTGGTCGATCTGATCAAGGGGCAGAGCAATTACCAGGCGAACGCCAAGACCATCTCTACCCAGAGCACCATCATGCAGACCATCATTCAAATGGCCTGATGCGGGTTAGCTCAAAGCGCTGCACAAGGAGCCCCTCGCAAGAGGGGCTTTTTTTTAGATCAAAATCGCAGCCTCGCTTCGCGAGACAGCTCCTACAGAGATCGCCTTTCAATGTAGGAGCTGTCTCGCGAGCGAGGCTGCGATCTTTTTCATGGGCAAAAGAAAACCCCCGGCAGACCAGGGGCCTGTCGGGGGTTTGGCGTTACCGGCTCAGCTTATTGGCAAGCTTCGCAATCCGGCTCGTCGATGGCGCAAGCCTTTGGCACTGGAGCAGGGCCGGCAGGTGCTGCCAGGACCGAATCTTCACCGTGGTTGCCACCGCTGGAAACAGCGTTCAGCTTACCGGTGTTGATGGTCGACTTCTCGGTGCTGGTCGCTGCCAGGGCACGGAGGTAGTAGGTGGTTTTCAGACCACGGTACCAGGCCATGCGGTAGGTCACGTCCAGCTTCTTGCCCGAAGCGCCAGCGATGTACAGGTTCAGCGACTGAGCCTGGTCGATCCACTTCTGACGACGGCTGGCCGCGTCGACGATCCACTTGGTGTCCACTTCGAAGGCAGTCGCGTAGAGCTCTTTGAGTTCTTGCGGGATGCGCTCGATCTGCTGCACCGAACCGTCGTAGTACTTCAGGTCGTTGATCATGACCGAGTCCCACAGACCGCGAGCCTTGAGGTCGCGAACCAGGTACGGGTTGATCACGGTGAATTCGCCCGACAGGTTCGATTTCACATACAGGTTCTGGTAGGTCGGTTCGATCGACTGCGATACGCCAGTGATGTTGGCGATGGTCGCCGTCGGTGCGATGGCCATGATGTTCGAGTTACGGATACCTTTCTGAACACGGGCGCGAACCGGTGCCCAATCCAGGGATTCGTTCAGGTCGACATCGATGTACTTCTGGCCACGGGCTTCGATCAGGATCTGTTGCGAATCCAGCGGCAGGATGCCCTTGGACCACAGCGAACCCTGGAACGTCTCGTACGAGCCGCGCTCGTCAGCCAGGTCGCAGGAAGCCTGGATCGCGTAGTAGCTGACCGCTTCCATCGACTTGTCGGCGAACTCGACGGCAGCGTCGGAACCGTAAGGGATGTGCTGCAGGTACAGCGCGTCCTGGAAGCCCATGATGCCCAGACCAACCGGACGGTGCTTGAAGTTGGAGTTCTTCGCTTGTGGCACCGAGTAGTAGTTGATGTCGATCACGTTATCGAGCATGCGCACGGCAGTGTTCACGGTGCGTTCCAGCTTGGCGGTGTCCAGCTTGCCGTTGACGATGTGGTTCGGCAGGTTGATCGAGCCCAGGTTGCAAACGGCGATTTCGTCCTTGTTGGTGTTCAAGGTGATCTCGGTGCACAGGTTCGAGCTATGGACCACGCCGACGTGCTGCTGCGGGCTGCGCAGGTTGCACGGGTCTTTGAAGGTCAGCCATGGGTGGCCGGTTTCAAACAGCATGGACAGCATTTTGCGCCACAGGTCTTTGGCCTGGATGGTCTTGAACAGCTTGACCTTGCCTGGGTACTCGGTCAGGGCTTCGTAGTACTCGTAGCGCTCTTCGAAGGCCTTGCCGGTCAGGTCGTGCAGGTCCGGAACTTCGGACGGCGAGAACAGGGTCCACTTGCCGTCATCGAAGACACGCTTCATGAACAGGTCAGGGATCCAGTTGGCGGTGTTCATGTCGTGGGTACGACGACGATCATCACCGGTGTTCTTGCGCAGCTCGATGAATTCTTCGATGTCCATGTGCCAGGTTTCCAGGTAGGCACACACAGCGCCTTTGCGCTTGCCACCCTGGTTAACGGCGACGGCGGTGTCGTTCACTACTTTCAGGAACGGCACGACGCCCTGGGACTTGCCGTTGGTGCCCTTGATGTACGAACCCAGTGCACGAACCGGGGTCCAGTCGTTGCCCAGGCCGCCAGCGAATTTCGACAGCATGGCGTTGTCGTGGATCGCGTGGTAGATGCCCGAGAGGTCATCCGGCACGGTGGTCAGGTAGCAGCTGGACAGCTGTGGACGCAGGGTGCCGGCGTTGAACAGGGTTGGAGTCGAGGACATGTAGTCGAAGGACGACAACAGGTTGTAGAACTCGATCGCACGGTCTTCTTTGTTCTTCTCTTCGATCGCCAGGCCCATGGCCACGCGCATGAAGAAGATCTGCGGCAGTTCGAAACGCACGCCATCCTTGTGGATGAAGTAACGGTCGTACAGGGTTTGCAGGCCCAGGTAGGTGAACTGCTGGTCGCGCTCGTGGTTGATTGCCTTGCCGAGTTTTTCCAGGTCGAAGTCGGCCAGGACCGGGTTCAGCAATTCGAATTCGATACCCTTGGCGATGTAAGCCGGCAGCGCCTTGGCGTACAGGTCGACCATCTCGTGGTGGGTCGCGCTCTCGGCGACGCCGAGGAAGCCCAGGCCTTCGGCACGCAGGGTGTCCATCAGCAAGCGGGCGGTCACGAACGAGTAGTTCGGCTCACGCTCGACCAGGGTACGGGCGGTCATCACCAAGGCGGTGTTGACGTCGGTCAGGGCCACGCCGTCGTACAGGTTCTTCAGGGTTTCGCGCTGGATCAGGTCGCCGTCGACTTCTTCCAGGCCTTCGCACGCTTCGGTGACGATGGTGTTCAGGCGGCCCATGTCCAGCGGCGCCAGGCTGCCGTCGGCGCGGGTGATGCGGATCGACGGGTGAGCGTCGACCGCTGCCTCGGCCGGAGCGTGGGCGGCGCGTTCTTTCGAACGACCGTCACGGTAGATCACGTAGTCGCGGGCCACTTTCTGCTCGCCGGCACGCATCAGGGCCAGTTCGACCTGGTCCTGGATCTCTTCGATGTGGATGGTGCCGCCCGATGGCATGCGACGCTTGAAGGTGGCAGTGACCTGTTCGGTCAGGCGGGCCACGGTGTCGTGGATTCGCGACGAAGCGGCAGCGGTGCCGCCCTCAACTGCGAGAAACGCTTTGGTGATGGCGACGGTGATCTTGTCATCGGTGTAAGGGACGACAGTGCCGTTACGCTTGATCACGCGCAGCTGGCCTGGCGCGGTGGCGGACAGATCCGAATTCGAATCAGCGGCCTGCGGCAAGGTGCCCTGCGGGTTCTCGCGAGTTGTGTCGGTTTGCATGGGGGGGTGTCTCCACATTCTCTATGTTTGTTTGGGCACTATCACGGTGCCCACCGTTCCGTCCTGAAGCACTACAACCGGCGAAGGCCGGGCATAACAACTTCGGGACAGTAGGAAGGGGGCTATTGGGCGCCGCTTCCATGCCGAAGTCTTTGGTCTCACGCCTGGGGCTTGAGACCGGGGTCCTTTGAGATGACAGTTGGTAGGTGACAGTTGGAACTGCAACACCCGTACCGTTTTTCACCCCATAGGCCGAAATACAGTAGCCATCCGCGCGCGCGGTTTTGGGCTTTGGAAATTACGTTTGGTTCAACCGGAAAGAGGCAATAAAAGCGCTTGAAATTGGTATCCGGTTTGTGTTTAGTTTTTTGCGAAAAACCCTACATCTAGGGTTTTTTTTACGCTGGGCTACAAGATAATGCGTTTTGGGGGGGGATTGCAACGTACTACCTGTGGATAAACCTGTGCGTAAATTGTGTGTGATTAAAGGAATCGGCGTGCAGGCCGCGATGCTGCTGGACCCGGCTTTTTTTTCATCGATTTTCAAGCAGCGAAAACGCTCGATCGGATTTTTAAGGGCGCGAACCCTATCACAAAAAAACCGGTTGTCCGAACGCATTTACCGGCTTGTGTTCTGCGTGGGCGACGTTTATACAATCGGTCAGCGTGTATGCAATTTATCCACCCCTATCATTACAAAAAGACGGGCGGATCCTTCCTTATGAGCGTTCTGGCAAGTAGAGGTCACCCGTGGAGCAAGAATCCTGGCAGGTATTGATTGTGGAGGACGATCAACGTCTGGCCGAACTGACGCGCGATTACCTGCAAGCCAATGGCCTGCGGGTATCGATCGAAGGCAATGGTGCGCTGGCTGCGGCCCGCATCATCAAGGAACAACCGGACCTGGTGATTCTCGATCTGATGCTGCCGGGCGAAGATGGCCTGAGCATTTGCCGCAAGGTTCGTGACCGTTATGACGGCCCGATCCTGATGCTCACCGCACGCACCGACGACACCGACCAGATCCTCGGCCTGGACCTGGGAGCCGACGACTACGTGTGCAAGCCGGTGCGCCCGCGCTTGCTGCTGGCGCGCATCCAGGCATTGCTGCGACGCAGTGAGACGCCGGAGGTGACTCCGGAAAAACAACGGCGCCTGCAATTCGGCCCGCTGGTGGTGGACAATGCATTGCGCGAAGCCTGGCTGCACGATAACGGCATCGAACTGACCAGCGCCGAGTTCGACTTGCTCTGGCTGCTGGTTGCCAACGCCGGGCGCATCCTGTCCCGGGAAGAAATCTTCACCGCGTTGCGCGGCATTGGCTATGACGGCCAGGACCGCTCCATCGACGTGCGCATCTCGCGCATCCGCCCCAAGATCGGCGATGACCCGGACCACCCGCGACTGATCAAGACCGTGCGCAGCAAAGGCTACCTGTTTGTCCCCGAGGCCTGCGTAGACCCGACCTTGTGAACTCGATCTTCCTGCGCATCTACGGCGGCATGTGTGCCGCGCTGATACTGGTGGCGGTACTCGGTGTGCTGGCCTTGCACTTGCTCAATCAGGTGCGCGGCGAGCAGTACCGCGAACGACTGGCCCACGGCACCTTTTCGCTGATGGCCGAGAACCTGCAACCGATGAACCAGACCGAACGCCACCGGGCGTTGTTGGTGTGGGAGCGGCTGCTGGGGATTCCGCTGGCGCTGAAAACCTTTGCCCAGACCGACCTCGACCTCACCCAGCGCACCCGCGTCTTGCGCGGCCAGGCCCTGGTGGAGAAGACCGGCCCGCATGCGGCCAGGGTTTATCGACTGGTCAGCGACAAGGAGCAGCTGGTGCTCACGGGTGAAGTCCAGCAGATCAGCGAACAACTCGCCCGGGCGACGATTTACCTGTTGGCGGACGAACTGGTGCGCTACCCCGTGGGCGAGCAGCCGGTGCGCCTGGCGCAATTGAAACAGGACAAGGGTTTTGGATTCGATTTGCGCCTGGTCACGGTCCAGGAGGCCGACATGGACGAAGACCAGAGTCGTCGGGTGTCCGAGGGCGACACCGTGATGGCGCTGGGCAAGGAGGGCGATTCGATCCGGGTGTTCGCCGGCATGGTTGGCACGCCTTGGGTGCTGGAAATCGGCCCGTTGTACCAGATGAATCCTTATCCGCCAGAGTGGCTGGTGCTGATTGCCGCACTGGGGTTGAGCCTGATCGGCTTGATCGTCTATTTGCTCGTGCGGCAACTGGAGCGCCGCTTGCGCGGGCTGGAAGCGGCGGCCACGCGGATCGCCAAGGGCAGCCTGGAAACCCGTGTGCCGACGCGGGGTGCGGACTCGGTGGGGCGACTGGCGTCGGCGTTCAACGGCATGGCCGAGCACCTGCAACAGCTGCTGGCCATTCAGCGAGAGCTGGTGCGTGCCGTGTCCCACGAATTGCGCACGCCGGTGGCGCGCCTGCGCTTTGGCCTGGAAATGATCGGCTCGGCCAAGACACCGCAAGCCCTGGAAAAATACTGCGAAGGCATGGACCACGATATCGAGGATCTCGACCGCCTGGTCGACGAGATGCTGACTTACGCGCGGTTGGAGCAAGGCTCGCCGGCACTGAATTTTCAGCGTATCGACCTGGATGCCTTGGTCAATCAGGTGATCGAGGAGCTGGCACCCTTGCGCGCCGACGTCACGGTGCATCGAGGATTGTGCCTGTCGGCCGCCGACTGCGACGACGCGTGGGTCGAGGCCGAGCCGCGCTACCTGCACCGGGCGCTGCAAAATCTGGTGACCAATGCCATGCGCCACGCTCAATCGCGGGTCACCATCAGTTATCAGGTGGGGCAGCAGCGCTGTCGGGTGGATGTCGAAGATGACGGGCCGGGCGTACCGGAAATCGCCTGGGAGAAAATTTTCACGCCATTCCTGCGACTTGACGACAGCCGGACCCGGGCCTCGGGCGGTCATGGGTTGGGGTTGTCGATCGTACGGCGGATCATCCATTGGCACGACGGCCGGGCGTTGATTGGCAAGAGCAAAAGCCTGGGCGGCGCGTGTTTCAGCTTGAGCTGGCCGAGGAGTCAGGAGAAGCGTTGAGGCCCGCTAACAAGACCTGAGAATCCTCAGGCCTTGATGCTGACCAGACTCAACAGCTGCCCATCCTTGACCCCGAACTGCGCCTCCAGCTCGGTACCGTTGCGCCATTCACCGGACAGGTCTGTCAGCAACCGCAACCGCACCTCACCTGACTCGGTCCACTCCAGCACCTCGGCGTGTTCAAAGTAGAAACGTTGCCGGACGATCGGGTAGAGCGCCTTGAACAGGCTCTCTTTCACTGAAAAAGTCAGGGTGACCAGCAACGCCAGCTGATCGCGATGCCCAGCGGCCATGCGCTGCAGTTCCGGCGGGGTGAGGATTTCCCCGGCCAGGCGTTCGGCACGTTCGGCATTGAGCAGGTTTTCCATGTCCATCCCCAACCCGCGCCAATGGGTTTTCTTCGCGACGATCGCCGCGGCCCGACCGGTGCTATGGGTGATCGAGCCGGTGATGTGCGCAGGCCAGACAGGCGCCCGGTCATCACCGATGGCCGGGCTGACGTTCAGGCCTTCCAGTTGTTGCAGGGCTGCGCGGGCGCAGATCCGCCCGGCGAGAAATTCTGCCTGGCGTTTGGCGACCGAGCGCTGAATGCTCGCTGGTGCCTCGATGGCGCTGCGCTGGAAATCATCGCTGAGCAGTCGCGAAGTATCGAAGTGGGTACTCAACAGCACCGCATCGGGCAGCACCAACGGCAGCGGCCAATGGGCATCGAGGGGCGTGCAGCAGACGGGCAGGGCGGGGAGGGGATTCATGTCGGGCATTTTGCCGGGTTGCCTTGTTGCTGGGTAGCTCTCAACACAGGATCTACCTGATCAGCTAAAAATCTTTTTGAAAAATGCCTTCATATCTGCCCACGATTTTTCATCCGCCGCTTTGTTGTAACCAATGTCCGGCCCACCGTGATCGCCATGGCTCAAGCGATCGGCATCGGGATTGCTGAAACCGTGCTTGGCGCCGTCGAGGCTGACGAATCGGTAGTCGGCGCCGGCCTTATCCATCTCGGCCTTGAAGGCGGCAACGTTTTCCGGGGTGATCAGGCTGTCCTGGGCACCATGTTCGACGAGGATTTTCGCCTTGACGCTGCCCGGTGTCGCAGGGGTATTGGTGGCCAGCGCGCCATGGAAACTCACGACCCCGGCCAGAGGGACACCCTGACGAGCTGCATTGAGCACCACGCCGCCACCGAAACAGTAGCCGATGGCGGCAAGCTTGGTCGGGTCGGTTTGCACCTGTTGTTTGAGCAAGTCGAGTCCCGCCTGAAACCGCGCGCTGGCAATCGTGTTGTCCTTGAGCACGGCCTGCATGAAGGCCATCGCGTCCTTGGGATGCTCGGTGTTCTTGCCGTCGCCATACATATCGATGGCCAGGGCGCTGTAACCCAGGCCGGCCAGGTCGCGGGCGCGACGCTTGGCGTAGTCGTTCAACCCCCAGAACTCATGCACCACCACGACACCGGGGCGCGGACCTTTTATCGCGTCATCGTAGGCGTAATAGCCAACCATCCGGGTACCGTCGGTACTTTGGTAAGGGATTTCCTGAGTCTTGATGGCGGCCTGGGCCAGCCCGCTGACGGCGAGCAAGTAGAGGGCAAAGAGAATACGCATGGTCGGATCTCATGCAAGAAATTCGTTGAAACAGCTGGGTGGATGTGGTTCAGCTTCGGGGAGGCGGGTGTTCAGGTTGAGTTCAGGGCGGCGCGGGTAATCTTGCTCCGTAGCCAAACAACAAGTAACTCACGAGGAGTTTCACCCATGACTGGATTCAAAAAACTGCTGTTGGCATTCACCGTTTTCGGCGCGAGCACTGCAGCGATCGCTTCCAACGACAATTTCGCCAGCCTTACTTATGGGCAGACCAGCGACAAGATCAAAAAGTCCCACGCCTTGAACGATAACCTCGACCGTCCGAACGCCGACGGTGTGATTGGCAAGGACAACACCTTGGGCTTGCGTGTGGGCCAGCAAAACAGCCAAGGCCGCTATTACGCCACTTACGATAACGTGTCGGGCTCGCACAATGGCATTAAACTGCGTCAGGAAAACCTGCTGGGCAGCTACGATCTGTTCCATCCGTTGGGTGCCAGCACCAAGCTGTTCGGCGGCGCCTCGGCCGGGTTGACCAAAATGACCCAGGAGTCGCCAGGCTTCAGTCGCGACAGTAACATCGGTTACGCCATTGGCGCACAGGCAGGGATTCTGCAACAAGTTTCGCAAAACACGTCGGTTGAACTGGGGTACCGTTATCTGCGCAGCAACGCCAGCACCGAAATGAGTGAGCGAGGTGGTAGCAAACAGGGTTCGCTGAGCTTGACCAGCAGCGCACAGACCTATCTTTCAGCCAACTACGCTTTCTGAAAAGCGGGTGGGACCGCCGCGCCGGATCAATCAAGGAGATTGATCCGGCACGGCCTGTCAACGCATGGAGGTGCGTCGATCGTGCCTCTGGAGTATTTGATTTGCCTGGGAGAGCGACATGAAACTTCTGGTCGTCGAGGATGAATTGCTGTTGCGTCATCACCTGCAAACCCGTCTGACGGATAGCGGCCATGTGGTCGAGTCCGTGGCCAACGCCGTCGATGCGCGGTATCAGACAGAGCAGTTCAACCACGACCTGGCGGTGATCGATCTTGGGTTGCCGGGTATGGGTGGGCTGGATCTGATCCGTCAGTTGCGCAAGCAGGGCAAAACCTTTCCAATCTTGATCCTTACAGCACGCAGTAACTGGCAGGACAAGGTGGAAGGCTTTGCTGCCGGTGCCGATGATTATGTGGTCAAGCCCTTCCAGTTTGAAGAACTGGAGGCTCGGCTGAATGCCTTGTTGCGTCGCTCCAGCGGATTTACCCAGTCAACCATCGTTGCCGGGCCGCTACTGCTGGACCTCAATCGCAAGCAGGCGTCCCTGGATGAGCAACTGCTGGCATTGACCCCGTTTGAATACCGGATTCTCGAGTACTTGATGCGCCATCATCAGCAGGTGGTGCCCAAGGACCGTTTGATGGAGCAGCTTTATCCGGACGATGACGACCGCGATCCGAACGGGATCGAAGTGTTGGTCGGCCGTCTGCGTCGCAAACTCGAAGGTACGTCCGGTTTCAAGCCAATTGATACGGTGCGTGGTCTGGGCTATCTGTTCACTGAGCGTTGCATTTGATCGGTTCTCTTCGCGTTCGCCTGATGCTCGCCGCCACGATCCTGGCGGTATTGTTCATGCTGGCGTTGCTGCCGGCGATGCAGGGAGCGTTCAGCCTGGCGCTGCAGGACGCCATCGAGCAGCGACTGGCGTCGGACGTCACCACGTTGATCTCTGCCGCACGGGTAGAGAACAACCGCTTGCTGATGCCGGAACAGTTGCCCGATGAGCGCTTTAACCTGGCTGATGGCAATTTGCTCGGTTACATCTACAGCCGCGAAGGCCAGTTGGTGTGGCGCTCGAAAGACACCCTTGACGAGAACATCAATTACAACCCGCGTTACGACGGGCACGGTAATGAATTCGCCCGGATCCGCCAGGACAATGGCCGGGAATACTTCGTCTATGACGTCGAGGTCAAACTGCTCGGCGGCAAAAGTGCGGCGTTCAGCTTCGTCGCGTTGCAGCCGGCGCATGAATACGATGCCACGCTCGACGGCCTGCGGGACAACCTGTACCTGGGTTTCGGCGCGGCCTTGCTGGTGCTTTTGGCGTTGCTGTGGGTGGGCTTGACCTGGGGGTTGCAGGCATTGCGCCGGCTGAGCCAGGAACTGGACGAGATCGAAAGCGGCACCCGCGAAAGTCTCAGCGAACAACACCCGCGTGAACTGCTGCGCCTGACCGGCTCTCTCAACCGCTTGCTGTACAGCGAGCGCGAACAGCGTAGCCGTTATCGCGATTCCCTCGACGATCTGGCTCATAGCCTGAAAACCCCGTTGGCGGTATTGCAGGGTGTCAGCGAAGGCATGGCGCAACGCCCCGAGGACCGGGATCAGGCCTGGGTCTTGCAGACCCAGATCGAGCGCATGAGCCAGCAGATCAGTTACCAACTGCAACGCGCCAGTCTGCGCAAAAGCGGCCTGGTGCGCCACCAGGTACGCCTGCAGCCCGTGTTGCAGAGCCTTTGCGATACGCTGGGCAAGGTTTATCGCGATAAACGGGTGCAGGTTACCTTCGATTTGCCGGAGCAGTGTCTGGTGCCAATCGAACATGGCGCCTTGCTGGAAATGTTGGGTAATTTGCTGGAGAACGCTTATCGACTGTGCCTGAGCGAAGTGCGCATCAGTGTGCGCACCCTCAATGGTATCGAGATATGCGTAGAAGACGATGGTCCAGGCGTCCCGCTCGATCAGCGCACGCGGATCCTGCAGCGCGGTGAACGCCTGGACCGCCAGCATCCAGGACAGGGTATTGGCCTGGCGGTGGTCAAGGACATCATCGAAAGCTATAGCGCAAAATTGACCCTGGGCGACTCGCCCCTGGGCGGCGCGGCCTTCCGTATTCATTTTCCGCTGGTGTGATCTTGTAGGAGCCGGCTTGCTGGCGATGGCGATAGTACAGACGCTATCGCCAGCAAGCCGGCTCCTACAAAGGCGATTCACACAGCTGAATTACGCGTGCAGGTACAGCAATACCGATTCGCAATCATCATCCCGTTGACGCTGCTTGATACTTTCGTCCGGCAAGTCGATCTGGATCTTGAACTCAGTTTTCCCGAGCCCGATAAGCCCCGGGCGTCAGCCCGGTCCATTTCTTGAATGCCCGATGAAACGCCGATGGTTCGGAAAACCCCAATTGCTCGGCGATCTGTTGCAAGGGCAAGTCGTTGCGACCCAAGTGATAAATGGCGATGTCGCGGCGTAGTTGGTCCTTCAGTTCCTGAAAACTGGTGTTTTCTTCACGCAGATGCCGGCGTAGCGTTTGCGGGCTGAGATGCAGGTGCGCAGCCACGGCCTCCAAGTCTGGCCAGGGTGAGCGGTCGCGACTGAGCAAGCGTCGCAACTGGCTGCTCAGGCTGTGGCCGTCATCCGGGCGCGATAACAGATCGGCAGGCGAGCGTTCAAGGAACTGCTTGAGCGTGCGTTCGTCTTGCAGCAATGGCATGTTCAGGTAGCGGCCGTGAAACAGCAGGCTGCTCTGTTGTGCCGAAAATTCGAGCGGGCACGAGAACATCAACTCGTATTCGGCGCCATGTTCCGGTCTCGGGTAACTGAACGTGGCGTGCTCCAGTCGAATACGCTGGCCGATCAACCAGCTGGCGAAGCGGTGCCAGATCACCAATAGACTCTCGGTGAGGAAATGTTCCGGGTCCCAGAGCTGCGAACCGTCCAGGCTCAGTCGAATCATTTCGTCTTCGCGCGTCAGCGTCAGACACGGGGCGTCCGGGAATAGGCCATAAAACAATAATCCGCGATGAAGTGCCTTATCCAGATTGCGGCAATGGATCACGGCATGACACATCATCGCGAAGCTGCCTGGCTTGCTGATGCCTTGCCCGAAACCCAGGTATTCGTCGTCCAGTTCCAGCCGCAGCGCCTGGATCAGGCGGGTGAATTGTTCTGGAGGGATGCGCGCTCGAGGCTCGTCGAGCAACTCGGGGCTGATCCCCAATTGCTGCAACAGTCTCGAGTAATCGTAGCCACGCCGTTGCGCGCCACCGAGGGCGGCACGGGCGAAATGACTGGCGATGGTGCGTTCGCGCATAGCGGGCAAGTCCGTCCATTGAGCGACGGATGGTAGCCGCGCTTTATACACATGAACAAGGCGGATATCCGCCAGATTACAGGACGTGATTCGACGAGTGGGCGGAAATCCGCCAATGGCCTAACGCCGCGCGGTGACCCGGAAAATCCTGCAGCCCTTGATGCAAAAAGGCTTACAGGCGTTTCGTACAAGGTGGCACGGGCCTTGCGATAGAACCAGCAGATGCCTGCCATCGCGCAGCTCGAAAAAACAAATCCCTCCAGTGCAGGAGGGTTCGCCATTGAGGTGGGGTGGGCAACAGTTGGATGTTGTCGCCGCGCACTCTTGAGGAACTTTGCAATGACGACTCGTCAGCCACTGTACAAATCCCTGTATTTCCAGGTGATCGTTGCAATTGTCATCGGTATTTTGCTCGGTCACTTCTATCCACAGCTCGGTGTGGCCGTGAAACCCCTGGGTGACGGGTTCATCAAGCTGATCAAGATGATCATCGCGCCGATCATCTTCTGCACCGTCGTCAGCGGTATCGCTGGCATGCAGGACATGAAGTCGGTCGGCAAGACCGGCGGTTACGCGCTGCTGTACTTCGAAATCGTTTCGACCATCGCGCTGCTGGTGGGCCTGGTGGTGGTCAACATCGTGCAGCCGGGCGCCGGCATGCACATCGACGTGTCCACGCTGGATGCCTCCAAAGTGGCTGCCTATGTCTCGGCCGGTGCTGATCAAAGCGTCGTCGGCTTCCTCCTCAACGTAATTCCGTCCACCATCGTCGGTGCGTTCGCCACCGGTGACATTCTGCAAGTGCTGATGTTCTCGGTGATCTTCGGTTTCGCCCTGCATCGCCTGGGTGCCTACGGCAAGCCGTTGCTGGACTTCATCGATCGCTTCGCTCACGTGATGTTCAACATCATCAACATGATCATGAAGCTCGCGCCAATCGGTGCCTTCGGTGCCATGGCCTTCACCATCGGTGCCTACGGTGTCGGCTCGCTGGTGCAACTGGGTCAGCTGATGGCCTGCTTCTACATCACTTGCCTGCTGTTCATCCTGATCGTGCTGGGCGGTATCGCCCGCGCACACGGCTTCAGCGTGTTGAAACTGATCCGCTACATCCGTGAAGAACTGCTGATCGTACTGGGTACTTCCTCTTCGGAGTCGGTACTGCCGCGCATGCTGATCAAGATGGAGCGTCTGGGGGCGCAGAAGTCCGTGGTAGGCCTGGTGATCCCGACCGGCTACTCGTTCAACCTTGACGGTACTGCGATCTACCTGACCATGGCGGCCGTGTTCATTGCCCAGGCCACCGACACCCACATGGACATCACGCACCAGATCACCTTGCTGGTGGTGTTGCTGCTGTCTTCCAAGGGCGCTGCGGGCGTGACCGGTTCGGGCTTCATCGTACTGGCGGCCACCCTGTCCGCCGTGGGCCACCTGCCGGTTGCCGGCCTGGCGCTGATCCTGGGTATCGACCGTTTCATGTCCGAAGCCCGTGCACTGACCAACCTGGTCGGCAACGCCGTTGCCACCATCGTTGTGGCCAAGTGGGTCAAGGAGCTGGACACCGACGTGCTGCAAGCGGAGCTGGCCTCGGGCGGTCGCGGCATTGCCGACGAGCCTAAAGACGATGTTCTGGGTCACGTCGACGTGGCAACCCCGACTAACGCCAAGTAAGTCTTGTTGTAATGAAAAACCCGCTTCGGCGGGTTTTTTATTGCCCGGGATTTGAGCGCAACGGTCATTGCATGTGGCGCATAAGGTGATTGCTGCAAAGCGCTTGGCTGCCTAGGCTGGGGCATCATCCTGGGAGAACTCTCATGCTCGGTCCACTGGCATCACTCAAGGTTCTGGATTTCTCGACACTGCTGCCGGGGCCGTTCGCTTCGCTGTTGCTGGCGGACATGGGCGCCGAGGTGCTGCGCATCGAATCACCCACCCGCATCGATCTGCTGCGCGTGCTGCCGCCCCACGACCGGGGCGTATCGGCCAGCCATGCCTATCTGCATCGCAACAAACGTAGCCTGGCGCTGGACCTCAAGCAGCCGCAAGCGCTGGAAGTGATCAAATCCTTACTCGAGGACCATGACATCGTGCTGGAGCAATTCCGACCCGGTGTCATGGATCGACTGGGGCTGGGCTATGAAGCCTTGAGAGCGATCAATCCCCGACTGATCTATGTCTCGATCACCGGTTACGGCCAGACCGGCCCCTACAAGGACCGCGCCGGCCATGACATCAACTACCTGGCGCTGGCCGGGCTTTCCAGCTACAGCGGTCGCGTCGACAGTGGGCCGCTGCCGTTGGGCATGCAGGTGGCCGACATTGCCGGTGGCTCGCTGCACGGGGTCATCGGCCTGCTGGCCGCCGTGATCGCTCGACAGCAAACCGGGCAGGGTCAGCATCTGGACGTGAGCATGACCGATTGCGCGTTCAGCCTGAACGCCCTGGCGGGCGCTGGGTATCTTGCCTGTGGTGTCGAGCCGGGTCGGGAAGATCAGATGCTCAATGGTGGCAGCTTCTATGACTATTACCGTTCCCGGGATGGGCGCTGGATGTCCGTGGGCAGCCTGGAGCCGGAGTTCATGAAGCGGTTGTGTGCGGCGCTGGGGCTGGAGGAGTGGGCGAGCCTGGGGTTATCTGCGCAACCTGCACAGCAACGCAAGCTCAAGGATGCGTTGACGGCTGAGTTCGAAAAGCATGACTTTGCCGAGCTGTGCGCGCTGTTCGCCGAGCTTGATGCGTGTGTCGAGCCGGTACTGAGTCTGGCGGAGGCTGTGCAGCATCCGCAGTTGCAGGCGCGGGAGCTGGTGACTGAAGTGCCGCGGGGCGATGGTTCGAGTCAGGCGCAGATGGCGTGTCCGTTGAAGTTTTCAGAAGGGTTGCCGGAGCCCAGGCATATTGGCGCGGCGCTGGGGCAGCATACGGATCAGGTGTTGGAGGAGTTGGGGTACAGCGCTGAGCAGGTTGCCGAGTTGCGGCGTGCCAAGGTGGTTCTCTAGCGTCTGATATATCGCCTTCGCCAGCAGGCTGGCTCCCACAATGGATTTGTGGCGCACCGATGATCCCCTGTGGGAGCCAGCCTGCTGGCGAAGAGGTCGACCCAAATCGCACTACTCGACCCGCATCTCGCCACTGAACACCAAGGTGTTGCGGCACCGCCGACACAAATACCGCCGCCCCTGTCTCACCAAACCATGACGTTGCGCCGAGAACGGGAAATCGCTGTCGGCGCACGGGCACTTGTAGATGTAGCGGGTCACGCTACGGCGCTTGACGTCGTAGGTGTGGCAGCGGTTGGGTGGCAATTCGTACACGCCGCGCATGATCAGTTGCCACTCTTCGCCATGGGGCTGGATGCGGTCACCGAACAGTTGATGGGCGATCAGGTGCGCGACCTCGTGGGCAACGGTCTGCTTGAGAAAATCTTCGGTGTTTTCGCGGTACAACTGCGGATTGAACCGCAGCAGGTTCTCGTGCAGGTGCGCGACACCGGCTTTCTGCCCACGCAGCTTGAAACTCACCACGGGGCGTTTGAAAGGTCGTTTGAAAAAGGATTCGGCTTGTTGGAAACAGTCTTCGACGCGGATATTGAGTTGCTCGGGCATGCTTGATGGATCTCCAGAGCGGTCGAGTATGCCGCAAGCCAGGGGCCTTGCGAATCTGCGAAGTGCCGAATGGTCTTCGGCGCTCTTTGTGCCTGGGCATTAAAAGGCCGCCTTGCGGCGGCCTGTGTCGGCAGATCTGATTTTTTTGTGGTGAGCTGTTAATTGGTATAGACCGGCCCCACGCCGAGTCCCCAGACAATCACGGTGAACGCCATGATGGCTACCAGCACCACCAGACCTACAGCGAGCACCGAACTTGAAAACAGAAAGCCCTCGTCAGATGGAATGTTCATGAATGTTGGCAATCCCACATACAGCAGGTACACCGTGTAGCAGATAGCCGCCGTGCCGACGACCATCCCCAGCCACAAGTGCGGGTACAAGGCCGCGAGGCCGCCGACGAACAGCGGCGTAGCGGTATAGGTTGCGAACGCAATACAGCGTGCGAGGCTTGGATTGGCGTCATAGGTGCGGGCCATCCAGTGGATGAACGCGCCCATCACCGCCACACCGCCGAGCATCGCCAGGTACGACATGACTGTCATCCATAGTGCGCTTTCCACGGTCAGCATCACCGGGGGGCGATTGCCGATGACCCAGCCCACCTGCGTGGTCCCGATAAATGCCGATACCGCCGGTATCGCCGCCAGGATCAGCGTATGGGTCAGGTACATGTGGCTGATACTTTCTTCCTGATCGCCACGAATCTCTTTCCATTCTTGGTCAGGGTGGGTGAAGAGCCCCACTACGTGATGGATCATGCCAGTCACTCCTCTCGTTTTTACCGTCGCCCCCCAGTGGAGCGCCCTACGGGCCAATGAGGCCAAGTAAGCAGTAGGTCTGTATGTGAATGCGACCTTATGACGCAGTATAGGAAGGACTTAACCCTACAGGGGGTAGGGCTTAGAGCAAATTGCGCTGTAAAGCCCGGACTTAATCGCACTTACGTCTGTAGAGGGGTATATCCGTCGGGGCGCTTCGCCCCTGAAGGGTTTTTTGCGTAAAATGCCGGCCTTTCGTCACACCTCACGGATTTCGCGTCATGGGCACTCTTACGGTCAACCAGAACAAACTGCAGAAGCGCCTTCGCCGACAGGCCGGTGAGGCGGTCGCCGATTTCAACATGATTGAAGACGGTGACAAGGTCATGGTCTGCCTGTCCGGCGGCAAGGACAGCTACACCATGCTTGATGTGCTGATGCACTTGCAGAAGGTCGCGCCGATCAAGTTCGAGATCGTGGCCGTGAACATGGACCAGAAACAGCCGGGTTTCCCCGAGCACGTGCTGCCGGCCTACCTCAAGGAGCTGGGCATCGAGTACCACATCGTCGAGAAAGACACTTACTCGGTGGTCAAGGAGCTGATTCCGGAAGGCAAGACCACCTGCTCCCTGTGCTCGCGCCTGCGTCGTGGCACGCTCTACACCTTCGCCGACGAAATCGGCGCGACCAAGATGGCCCTGGGGCACCATCGCGACGACATTATCGAGACGTTCTTCCTGAACATGTTCTTCAACGGTTCGCTCAAGGCCATGCCGCCGAAGTTGCGTGCCGATGACGGGCGCAACGTGGTGATCCGACCCTTGGCCTACTGCAACGAAAAAGACATCCAGGCCTACTCGGATCTCAAGCAATTCCCGATCATCCCGTGCAACCTCTGTGGCTCCCAGGAAAACCTGCAGCGTCAGGTGGTCAAGGAAATGCTGCAGGATTGGGAGCGCAAGACTCCGGGCCGTACCGACAGCATTTTCCGCAGCCTGCAGAACGTGATTCCGTCGCAATTGGCGGACCGCAACCTGTTCGACTTCACCAGCCTGAAGATCGACGAATCCGCCGCTTCGCGCTTCGTCAACGTGGTCAACCTCTAACCACAGGTTTTGTCACAAGTTGGCAGTTCATTTTTCAATCCTCAGGAGAGGGCATGCGCGACTACAAGTGGCTGAACGAATACTGCCTGAACCGCTTCGGTTCCGCAGTTGAACTGGAAGCCCATCTGCCCGCACCCAAGACCCCGGCGCAATTGCGCAAGATCAGCGATGACCGCTACCTCTCGACCATGGCACTGCGCGTTTTCCGCGCCGGGCTCAAGCACAGCCTGGTAGACGCCAAGTGGCCGGCCTTCGAAGAAGTGTTCTTCAGGTTCGACCCGGAAAAAGTCGTGCTGATGAGCGCCGAACACCTGGAGCGGTTGATGCAGGACGCGCGCATCATCCGCCATTTGGGCAAGCTCAAGAGTGTGCCGCGCAATGCGCAGTTCGTGCTGGACGTGGCCCATGAGAAGGGCAGTTTCGGGGCAATGATTGCCGATTGGCCGGTGACCGACATCGTTGGGCTGTGGACCTTGCTGAAAAAACGCGGACATCAATTGGGCGGACTGTCGGCGCCGCGCTTCTTGCGCATGGTCGGCAAGGATACCTTTGTGCCGAGCTATGACGTGGTAGCGGCGTTGAATGCGCAGAAGATCGTCGACAAGGTGCCCAGTAGCCAGCGGGATCTGGCGTTGGTACAGGATGTGTTCAACCAGTGGCATGAAGAGAGTGGCGGGCGGCCGATGAGCCAGATTTCGATGATGCTCGCGTACACAGTGAATCATTAGCACCTAGTCGCGCCCATCGCGAGCAAGCTCGCTCCCACAGGTTTTTGCGTCGATCACACCGTTATGTTTCAACAGTGATCCTGTGGGAGCGAGCTTGCTCGCGATGGCGGTATCTCATGCGACGGAGGTTTCGCCTTCACCCGCCAATTTGCGGTTCAACTGAAACCGCCACCGTACATATAGCAACGCCGAGCAGAACACGGCCAGGCTCGCGCCCATCTCCAGCAGACCGAAGATCTGCCGATTCGGGTCATAAGCTGCCAACGCGCCCTTGATGAAATACAGGTTCACCACAAAACACATCCATGAATGCCCCCGGGCATTGCCGACAATCATCCCCGGCGCGAGCAACAGCAACGGCACCAGCTCAATCAGCAGAATCACCCACGGCCGCGCACCGTGCAGGTCGGCGACCATCAGGTAGTAAACGCAGAGCAATCCCACCAGGCCAAAGAAGCACAGCAGGCTGACGGCGCGCATCGCCTTGACGCGTGGTTCAAGCCATTCGATAGGGGGCAGGACCTTCGGCTTCTTGGCCACCCTCAACCCTCCAGTTTCAGTGCAGTCTTGGCCAAACGCATGCCCAGGGCCCGGCACAGTGCCACTTCGTGGGCATCCAGCCCGCTTTTGCCATCGGCTCCGGCGTGATGGCTGGCGCCGTACGGCGTGCCGCCGCCCTGGGTTTCCAGCAATGCCGACTCGCTGTAGGGCAGGCCGGTGATCAGCATGCCGTGATGCAACAGCGGCAGCATCATCGACAGCAGGGTGGTTTCCTGCCCGCCATGCAGGCTCGCGGTGGAGGTGAACACACCGGCGGGTTTGCCCACCAGGGCGCCGGTCAGCCACAGGTTGCTGGTGCCGTCGAGAAAGTACTTGAGTGGCGCCGCCATGTTGCCGAAGCGGGTCGGACTGCCCAGCGCCAGGCCTGCGCAGTTCTTCAGGTCATCGAGGCTGGCGTACAGCGCGCCTTCATCCGGGATATCCGGCGCCACGGCTTCGCACTCGGTGGAAATGGCCGGTACCGTGCGCAATCGGGCTTCAAGGCCGGCCTGTTCGATGCCACGGGCAATTTGCCGGGCCATCTCATTGGTCGAACCGCTGCGGCTGTAATACAGCACCAGAATGTACGGCGCACTCACGGCAACAGCTCCAGGATCTGCTCTGGCGGACGACCGATGATGGCCTTGTCGCCGACTTCGAGGATCGGTCGCTCCATCAGTTTCGGGTGGTCGGCGATGGCGGCGATCAATTGCGCCTCGCTCAGGCTGCTGTCGGCCAGGGCGAGGGTCTTGTATTCGTCTTCGCCGGTGCGCAGCAGTTGCCGCGCACTGATCCCGAGTTTGCCCAGCAGGCTCTGGATTTGCGCGGCGTCCAGCGGCGTTTCCAGGTAGCGGACCACGGTCGGAGTCAGGCCGCGGGCTTCAAGCAGTTCGAGCGCACCGCGGGATTTCGAGCAGCGCGGGTTGTGATAAAGCGTCAGATCGGTCATGAGCGGGTCGCATCTTGCGTAAGGTGGCGGCTATTCTAACTGGGCAGCGCGTAATCCTGAACCTTGCCAGGCGATGGGTCGCAGCGCTTTCAATTTTTGACAAGGAACACAACATGACAAGGCGACTGGCAGCAGCATTGACGATTATCGGAGCGTTGATGCTGGGGGGCTGCGGTAACGACTACGGGATCGATCAGAACGGACAGAAGGTCGCCGCCGAGCGTCTGGACGGAAAATGGCTGGTGATCAATTATTGGGCTGAATGGTGTGGCCCGTGCCGTACCGAGATTCCGGAGTTGAACACACTGGCAGACCAGCTCAAGGACAAGAAGATCGGCGTGTTCGGGGTCAACTTCGACAACGTGCAGGGCGAAGAGCTGAAAAGTGCCAGCGAGAAACTCGGGATCAAGTTCACCGTGCTGGCACAGGACCCTTCCGAGTTGTTCGAACTGCCGCGCAGTGAAGCGTTGCCGGTGACCTACATCATCGATAACAAGGGCAAGGTGCGGGAACAGTTGATGGGCGAGCAGACGGCGGCGGGGGTGGTGGCGAAGCTGGAGGCGTTGCAGGCCGCCAACTGATCGTTTCTACGCGCTGATCGTTCCCACGCTCTGCGTGGGAATGCCGCCCGGGACGCTCCGCGTCCCTGTGACGCAGAGCGTCACTTGATGCATTCCCACGCAGAGCGTGGGAACGATCGTCTAGAGGCGTATCAACCCTCTTCCAGCCACCAGCGCAGCGGCTTGCCTTCGGCTGGCCAGAATCGCATCTGGTCGATTGACGAGACGTCCCAGCGCTGCACGTGTTCCAACGCCTGGAGGAAGCGTTTTTCCTGCTCCATCAGCGCCGGCGCACAGAGTTTGCGGGTGCTGCCGATCTTGCCGAAGCTCAGCTTGTCGCCATCCAGGGTGTAGGGCGCGAACCAGTGGTTGCAGCCGCCGCTACCGTAGGCGCGACCGTCGTCACCCAGGGTAATGGTCAGGTGGCTGTAATCCATCAACGGACGTTCGCCGATCCATTCCAGGATGTAGCTGCGATTGTGTTCAAGTTGCACCGGGTCGGCGGCGCAGCCCAGCAGGCTTGCACCGACCATCGCGGTCAGGGCGAGGCGTTTCATCACGCAGGCTCCTGGCATTTGGGGCACAGGTGTTTCTCGCCAACGGTGGTCCAACCCAACTCGGCAATCCGCGCGGTGGCGGCAGGCTTTTCGGCCTTGTTGCCGAGCTTGGCGTCAACGGCGAACTCGAAACTCAGTTCTTTGGCGCAGCTGTCGCAGTTCACCTGCCAGGTGTGGATCGCCAGCTCGCCGAACACCGGACCACTGGCCACCGCGACCCATTGGCCAGGCGGGTTGATCAGATGGCGAACCGTTTCGACGGTCAGGCGCATGGACAAGTCCTTGGCGCCCTTGAGGGTCACGACCAGCACGTCGTTATTACGAATCGAGCCGCCGTTGCCGGTGACTTGATAACGTCCCGGCACCAGGGCGCGGCATTCGGTGAGGGTGTGTTGCGGGTTCATCAGGGTGTAGCGGAAATCGTGTTCGACCATGGGTCCTCCAAATATGCGCAATATGCTAGCACGGGCATACGCGCAGCATGGCGCGGGCATATGACCTTCGATCAGGTTCAATCACCCTCGACCTGATTCTCTGGCGCTCCGGCCGCCCAGGCCGCGATGTTCTGCAAGGTGGTCGCGGCAATCGCGCCCAGGGCTTCGCGGGTCAGGAAGGCCTGGTGTGCCGTGACGATCACGTTGGGGAAGGTCAGCAACCGCGCCAGTACATCGTCCTGTAACGGCAGGTCGGAACGGTCTTCGAAAAACAGTTGAGCTTCCTCTTCATACACATCCAGTCCCAAATAACCCAGTTGGCCGCTCTTCAACGCATCGATCAGCGCCGGGGTGTCCACCAGGCCGCCGCGGCCGGTGTTGATCAACATGGCGCCTGGCTGCATGTGCGCCAGGGATTGGCGGTTGATCAAATGCTTGCTCTGCTCGTTAAGCGGACAGTGCAGGCTGATGATCTGCGACTCGGCCAGCAACTGCGGCAAGCTCAGATAGCGGGCGCCAAGCGCTTCGACCTGCGGATTGGGGAAGGGGTCGTAGGCCAGAAGTTTGCAGCCGAACCCGTTCATGATTTTCGCGAAGGTCGCGCCGATCTGCCCGGTGCCGACTACGCCGACGGTCTTGCCCACCAGGTCGAACCCCGTCAGCCCGTGCAAGCTGAAGTCGCCTTCGCGCGTGCGGTTGTAGGCGCGGTGCAGGCGGCGGTTGAGTGCCAGGATCAGGGCTACGGCATGCTCGGCCACGGCGTGGGGCGAATAGGCCGGGACGCGCACGATCGCCAACCCCAGGCGCTTCGCCGCCGTCAGGTCGACATGGTTGTACCCGGCCGAGCGCAGGGCGATCAGGCGGGTACCGCCCGCGGCCAGGCGTTCGAGCACCGGGGCGCCGAGGTCATCGTTGATGAAGGCGCAAACCACCTCGTGATGCTCCGCCAGCGCGACGGTATCGAGGCTCAGTCGTGCCGACTGAAAGTGCAACTCGATACCTGGCGGCAGGTTGGCGGCGAGAAAGCTGTCGCGGTCGTAGGTCTGGCTGCTGAAAAGAATCGTGCGCATGCGGTCCTCCTGGAAAGTGCATCAGGCATTGATGCGCGCCTGGGCGGCCAGGCGATTGATCGCCCGGTCGAGATCTTCAAGTGCGCCAAAGGCCTTCGGGTCTTGCTGCTTGAGCAAGGTTTCACTGCGTTGGCAGGCGGCGCGCAGTTGCGGTACGCCGCAATAACGGGTTGCGCCGTGCAGGCGATGAACCCGCTCGATCAGAGCGTTGTGGTCGTTGCTTTGCTGAGCCTGGCGGATGGCTTCGCGGTCGGCTTCCAGCGACGCCAGCAGCATCGCCAGCATGTCCGCCGCCAGATCGGCCTTGCCAGCAGCCAGGCGCAAGCCTTCTTCGTGATCGAGCACCTGCAACTCGTAGGTGCTGCCGTGGCTGTCGCCTGCGCGCTCTGGCGTGTGATTACGCAGTGCCAGCCCGCTCCATTTAAGTACCACTTGCGCCAGTTGCCGCTCGCTGATCGGCTTGGTCAAGTAATCGTCCATGCCGCTTTGCAGCAATGCGCGTTTTTCGTTGGCCATGGCATGCGCCGTGAGGGCCACGATCGGCAGCGGCGTGCAATGCCGCTCGCTTTCCCATTGGCGGATCGCTTCGGTACTTTGGCGCCCGTCCATGCCGGGCATTTGCACGTCCATCAGTACCAGGTCGAACGTCTCGTTCTGCACCGCCTTGATCGCCGCGTAACCGCTTTCCACGGCGAGCACCTTGGCGCCCATGTCTTCGAGCAGGGTCTGCACCAGCAGCAAATTGGCCGGGTTGTCGTCGACGCACAGCACCTTCGGCGCGCGGCTGGACAGCGGCTCGCTGGTCTCGCTGCGCAACTGCCGCGGGTTGACCAGGTCGGACAGCGCGCGCCGAAGCTTGCGGGTACAGGCCGGTTTGGCCTGGAGCTGGCTGTGGGGGTTCGGCACCGACAGGTGGAACAGCGTCTGTTCCGTGGTGGGGCACAACACCAGCACTTTGCAGCCCAGGTGTTCGAGGTCCCAGATGTGCTGGTTGAGGCGTTCCGGTGGCATGTCGTTGCTGGTGATTCCCAGCACTGCGAGTTCGATCGCCTGATCGGTCTGATGCGCGCCGGTGACTCCGTTGGTCAGGCTTTCCAGGGTATTGAACGCGGTGACGTCCAGGCCGCAGTCTTCCAGTTGATGCTGCAACGCCTGGCGCGCCAGCTCATGATTTTCCAGCACTGCAACTCGCCGTCCGAGCAGCGGCGCACTCGGCAGGTCTTCGGCATCGTCGCGGGTTTTGGGCAGGTTCAGGCTGATCCAGAACTCCGAACCCTCGCCCGGGGTGCTGTCGACGCCAATCTCGCCACCCATCTGTTCGATCAGGCGCTTGGAGATCACCAACCCCAGGCCCGTGCCGCCGGGTTGCCGCGACAGCGAGTTATCGGCCTGGCTGAAGGCCTGGAACAACGCGCGCACATCCTGGTTCGACAGGCCGATGCCGGTGTCCTGGATGCTGATGCGCAGTTGCACGCTGTCTTCGTGTTCTTCTTCGAGCATGGCCCGGGCGACGATGGTGCCCTCGCGGGTGAACTTGATCGCATTGCTGACCAGGTTGGTGAGGATCTGCTTGAGCCGCAACGGATCGCCCACCAGCGACAGGGGCGTATCGCGATACACCAGGCTGATCAGTTCCAGCTGTTTGGCGTGGGCGGCCGGGGCGAGGATGGTCAATGTGTCTTGCAGCAGGTCACGCAAATTGAACGGAATATGGTCGAGCACCAGCTTGCCCGCTTCGATCTTCGAAAAGTCGAGGATCTCGTTGATGATCCCCAGCAGGCTGTCGGCAGACTTTTCGATGGTGCCCAGGTAATCGAGCTGGCGCGGGGTCAGCTCACTTTTTTGCAGCAGATGGGTAAAGCCGAGGATGCCGTTGAGCGGCGTGCGTATTTCATGGCTCATGTTGGCCAGGAACTCGGACTTGATCCGGCTCGCCTCCAGCGCTTCCATGCGCGCCAGGTCCAGTTCGATGTTCTGGATCTCGATGGTCTCGAGGTTCTGGCGCACGTCCTCGGTGGCCTGGTCGATGCTGTGTTGCAGTTCTTCCTGGGCATTCTGCAGGGTGCCGGCCATGCGATTGATGCCGGAGGCCAATTCATCCAGCTCCTGGCTGCCCAGTGGCGGCAGGCGGGTTTCCAGGTGACCGTCCTTGAGTTGGGCCACGGCTTGTTTGATCTGGGTCAGCGGCCGATTGATCGTGCGGCCCATGCGCAATGCCAAAAGCGCCGCGCCGCCGAGACCGGCACCGATCATCAGCAGGCTGGCGAACAGGCTGCGGTAGCCGCGTAACAGCATGCCGTTGTGGGACAGCTCCAGTTCGACCCAGCCCAGCAGACGGTCGGCTTCATCGGGGATCACGTCGCCTGCCAGGTTGCGGTGTTTGCCGAACACCGGCAGCAGGTAACGTGTTGCTTCGCTGCCTGTGCGGCGCAGCATCTGCGAGCCTTCGCCCATTGGTGCCTGGGTCAGCATGATCGGCCCGGCATGGGCCAGTGCCGAGCGGTCTGGCGCAAGGAAGGTCACGGCGCGCACGTCCGGTTGTTCCAGGGACTGGGTGGCGATCCGTTCCAGCATTTCGTTGTTGTGGTGCCCCATGGCCGGCGCCACCAGCGGCGCCAGTTGCTCGGCGATCATTTCGCCGCGCTGCAGGAGCTGGGTTTGCAGGTCCGATTGCTGCATCCAGGTGAAATAGCCGCCCAGAACCAATGCCATGAGGCTGGTCGGCAGCAGCGTCAGCAACAGCACGCGGCCTTTAATTCCCAGTTTCGTCAGCACGCCACTCTCCTGCAACCGGCTATTTATCGGGCTGCGCATGCGTCCGGCACGCGCCACTTGCGCAGTGTAGCGATTTGCAGGCGGGCAATCCTCGATAATTGAGGTCGTCACTCGTCGGTTGGTTGGGCGCTTTTGCGCCCTGCGCAAACCCTTGGGTTGCCCCGGGAGAGGCAATCTTGAATAATTACCAACTGAGAATTATTTGCAGATACTAATGACGACCATCAGCGCTGGCCATCCCCGTATCCTCTCCATCGAAGACGACCTCGTACTCGGTGCCTATGTCCATGAACATCTGGGCCGTAGCGGCTTCCAGGTGACCTGGTGCCAGAACGGCCAGGAAGGTCTGGACATGGCCCGCGAGCAAGCCTTCGATGTGGTGTTGATGGATATCCTGTTGCCGGGTTTGGACGGGCTGGAGGTGCTGACGCAACTGCGCCGCAGCCATTCCACCCCGGTGTTGCTGATGTCGGCACTCGGCGCCGAGGCCGATCGCATCAGCGGCTTTCGATTGGGGGCCGATGATTACCTGCCCAAACCCTTCAGCATGGTCGAGTTGCGCGTGCGCATCGAAGCCATCCTGCGCCGCGTAGCGCTCGATCGCCGGCCGACCCCGGTGGCGATGGTGGCCGAAGTCGACAGTCTGCGTTTTGACGACGAACGCTTCGACGTTTTTTATGGCCAGCAGCCTGCCGGCCTGACTCGAAGTGAGTATCGCCTGCTGGAAACCCTGAGCCGCAGCGTCGATGAAGTGTTGAGCAAAGCCTTCCTTTATCAGCAGGTACTGCAACGCGGTTATGCCGCCCACGACCGTAGCCTGGACATGCACATCAGCCAGATTCGCCGCAAACTCAAGGCCATCGGCTATACCGAGCGGGAGGTGCGCACGGTCTGGGGCAAGGGCTACATCCTGAGTGCCGTCGATGAAATGTAACTTGCCTGGCCGGCATTCGCTGTTCTGGAAACTGGCTTGCCTGTTGGTGGCGTTCTGTCTGTTGATGATCTGGTTGAGCTGGTCCTGGGGCCGGTATATGGAGCAGCGCAACCAGTTTCTGTCGGATGAAGCGCGCGGCACGCTGACGCGCTATGCCGCGGAGGCTGAGCAAGCGTGGCAGCAGCGTCAACAGGAGGGTGTCGATAGCTGGCTACAGAGCATGCACCAAAGCGAAACGGGATGGGTCGGTGTCATCGGCGGTGATTTACAGTCGTTGAGCAGCTATACGCTAACGGACAAGGAAATCGAGCGCCTGACCTTTCTACGCGGCCTGGATTGGCCCGTCCACAAGAAAGGCCGGCCATGGATGCGGGTGCCGTTTCCCGGCGATTCGTCCGCCGGCAGCCTGGTGATCGAACTGCCCGAACGTTTTGTACCCGGACGCTATCGGGTTTTCTGGCGGGTGATCACCAACGGCGTGATTCCGGGTTTGTTCACCTTGTTGCTATGCGTCGGCCTCTATCGTTTGCTGGTGGTGCCGCTCAATCATTTGCGCGAACAGGCCAATGCCTGGCGTGCCGATCAGCTCAATGTGCGACTGTCCCGCCGCACCACCAACCGGGCCGACGAACTGGGGGAGCTGGGCAGGGCGTTCGATCACATGTCCGAACGCCTGCAAAGCACCGTGGCACTGCAGCAACAACTGTTGCGCGACCTGTCCCACGAATTGCGCACGCCGTTGAGCCGTCTGCGGGTGGCCAGTGAAAGCGAGCAGGGGCTTGAACAGTTGCGTGAGCGCATCGGCCGCGAGGTCGACGGCATGCAACGGCTGGTGGAAGACACGCTGCAACTGGCCTGGCTCGATACAGAGCGCACGCGATTACCCGACGAAGCGATCCAGATCCAGGCTTTGTGGGAAATGCTCACGGAAAACGCCTGCTATGAAAGTTGCTGGCCGCACGCGCAATTGCAGTGCTCGGTGGACGCCTCCTGCTGGGTGCGCGGCCATCTCAATACCCTGGCCCAGGCCCTGGAGAACATGCTGCGTAACGCCATTCGACATTCGCCCAAGGGTGGCATTGTCCACTTGGGCGGGCGGCGCGACGGCGACTTCTGGCATCTATGGCTGGAGGATCAGGGCGGCGGCGTGGGCGAAGCCGATCTTGAGCGAATCTTCCTGCCCTTCACCCGACTCGACGGCTCGCGGCCGGGGGATGGCGGATTCGGCTTGGGTTTGAGCATTGCCAGGAATGCGGTGCGGCGACAGGGTGGAAGGCTTTGGGCGCAGAACACCGGGAACGGGTTGCGGATGAACATGCGCTTGGTGGCGGATGATGGAACTGTCAGTGATGACACCTTTGCGAGGAGACTATCCCATCCTGTAACGCTCTGATTTTGCCGGAGCGTTCCCGAGTTTCTGTACGACATTTCCCAAAGGGTATCACCGGTCATTTCAAACACCCTTGGCGGTTTAAGCTCAGGCTTTTACTCATGTTCAAGGTGTCATGCATGACCGTACCCCAGTTGCCCGGAAGTAGAACCGACGACCGCTTCAATGAAGTGCTTGCACTGATTCAAAGTGCCAGGCGCCAGGCCATGCAGGCGGTCAATACCCAACTGATTGAGTTGTACTGGCAAGTTGGCGCCTATATCAGCCGCAAACTGGAGAAAGCCGAATGGGGTGATTCCGTGGTCGGTCAACTGGCGGAACATCTCAGCCAGACCCAGCCGGGGCAGCGTGGCTTTACTCGGTCGAATTTGTTCCGCATGCGCCAGTTTTACGAAACCTACCGCACCGAATTAAAAGTCGCACCACTGGCGCGACAATTATCCTGGTCACACAATTTGATCATCTTCGGCCAATGCAAACGGCCGGAAGAGCGCGAGTTCTATCTGCGAATGACCGTTCAGGAAAAATGGTCAAAGCGCGAACTGGAGCGTCAGTTCAAGGCGGCGCTGTTTGAACGCAGCGTGACCCAGCCGGCCAAAGTCTCCGCAGTACTGAAACAAACTCTTCCCTCTGCGTTAGAGATATTCCGTGACGCCTACATGGTCGAGTTTCTCGACTTGCCCGGCGCCCACGCCGAAACAGACCTGCATCGGGGCTTACTGGGACGCCTCAAGCAGTTCCTGAGTGAGCTTGGCCGCGATTTCTGCTTTATCGGCTCCGAATACCCGCTACAAGTCGGCGGGCGTGATTTTGCGCTGGACTTACTGTTCTATCACCGCGGTCTCAACTGCCTGGTGGCCATCGAGCTCAAGGTCGGGCGTTTTGAACCGGAGTATTTGGGCAAGTTGGGCTTCTATCTGGAAGCACTGGATCGCGACGAACGCAAACCTCATGAAAACCCGGCAATCGGTGTCCTGCTCTGTGCCAGTAAGGATGACGAAGTCGTCGAGTACGCCCTTAACCGCAGCCTGTCGCCAGCGCTGATCGCCGAGTATCAGGTCCAACTGCCGGACAAACAGTTGTTGCAGGCCAAGCTGCATGAGTTCTATGCCTTGAATGTCGCACAAACAGAAGAGGGCTGAATCCCGCCGCTTATTCCCATAAACCATAAGCACCACACTTTGCGTGATATGGCCTTGCGAGGATTGCCGGTATGATAGGCGCCCCCGCAGTCTGGATTGCGAATACGCCATGACCTTGCAGTACCCAACCATCGCCGATTGCGTCGGCAACACTCCGCTGGTCCGTTTGCAGCGCCTGCCCGGCGAAACCAGCAACACCCTTTTGCTCAAGCTCGAAGGGAACAACCCGGCGGGTTCGGTCAAGGACCGTCCGGCGCTGTCGATGATCACCCGCGCCGAGTTGCGCGGGCAGATCCACGCCGGCGATACGCTGATCGAAGCGACCTCGGGTAACACCGGGATCGCGCTGGCCATGGCCGCCGCGATCAAGGGTTACAAGATGATCCTGATCATGCCGGACAACTCCAGCGCCGAACGCAAGGCCGCGATGACCGCTTATGGCGCCGAGCTGATTCTGGTCAGCCAGGAAGAGGGCATGGAAGGTGCCCGCGACCTCGCCCAGCGTATGGAAGCCGAAGGCCGTGGCAAGGTGCTGGATCAGTTCGCCAACGGTGACAACCCGGAGGCGCACTACACCACCACCGGTCCGGAAATCTGGCGCCAGACCCAGGGCACCATCACCCATTTCGTCAGCTCCATGGGCACCACCGGCACGATCATGGGCGTCTCGCGCTACTTGAAAGAGCAGGACGAGAGCGTGCAGATCATCGGTCTGCAACCGATGGAAGGCTCGGCCATTCCCGGTATCCGCCGCTGGCCGCAGGAATACCTGCCGAAGATCTACCAGGCCGAGCGCGTCGACCGAATCGTCGACATGGCGCAAAGCGAAGCCGAAGACGTCACCCGTCGCCTGGCCCGCGAAGAAGGCATCTTCTGTGGCGTGTCCTCGGGCGGTGCGGTGGCAGCGATGCTGCGCCTGTCTAAAGAAGTTGAAAACGCGGTGATCGTCGCGATCATCTGCGACCGTGGCGACCGATACCTGTCGACCGGTATTTTCGACGCGCCCAACTGATGGCCAAGCACGAGAGAGGCCTGCGCTTCCAGCCCACGGGCGGTAGCAAGGCCCCGCAAGTCCCGACCGGCAAAAAGCAGCGCCTGAGTATCGAGCGCCTGGCCAACGACGGTCGTGGTATCGCGTTTTTCGAAGGTCGCACCTGGTTCGTCATCGGCGCATTGGCCGGTGAAGAAGTCGAGGCGCGTGTGCTCGGTGCCCACGGTAAAGTGGTCGAGGCGCGCACCGAGCGGGTGTTCAAGTCCAGCGAACTACGTCGCCCGGCACCGTGCGCCCATGCCGGTCGTTGCGGCGGCTGCAGCGTGCAACATCTGCCCCACAACGAACAACTCGCCCTGAAACAGCGCATGCTCGCCGAGCAATTGTCGAAGGTGGCCGGTGTCGAACCCGAAGAGTGGGCCGCGCCGTTGAGCGGTCCGGAGTTCGCCTATCGCCGTCGCGCCCGAGTAGCGGTGCGCTGGGACATGAAAGCGAAAAAGCTCGAAGTCGGTTTCCGCGCCGCCGGCAGCCAGGACATTGTCGGCATCGATGAGTGCCCGGTACTGGTACAACCCTTGCAGCCGATCATGGCCCGCTTGCCTGAGATGCTGCGGCGTTTGAGCAAGCCTCAAGCCCTGGGGCACGTGGAATTGTTCAGCGGCTCATCACTGGCGGTGTTGCTGCGACACATGGCGCCATTGTCCGAAAGTGACATGACCATCCTCAAGGATTTCTGTGCGTTCCATGAAGCGCAGTTGTGGTTGCACGGGGACGGCGAGCCACATCCGGTCGAGGCCGATCAGTCCTTGGGCTATCGTCTTGAACAGTGGGATCTGAATCTGGCGTATCGACCTGGGGATTTCATCCAGGTCAATGCCGGGGTCAACGAAGCGATGGTTGCCCAGGCGCTGGACTGGCTGAAACCGCAAGCCGATGAGCGAGTTCTCGATCTATTCTGTGGGTTGGGTAACTTTGCCTTGCCGCTGGCCAAAGCCGTTCGCGAAGTCGTTGCGGTGGAGGGTGTGCAGGTGATGGTCGATCGCGCAGCCGCGAATGCTGTCAGCAACAATCTGAATAATGCACAGTTTTTTCAGGCCGATTTATCCCAGCCTTTGACCGATGCCGAATGGGCGCGTGAAGGCTTTTCTGCGGTACTCTTGGACCCACCGCGTGACGGCGCTTTCGAGGTCGTGCACAAGCTCAAGTCCCTGGGGGCCGAGCGGTTGGTGTATGTGTCGTGCAACCCGGCAACCCTGGCGCGCGACACGGTCGAATTGATCAAGCAGGGCTACCGGTTAAAACGTGCCGGGATTCTCGATATGTTTCCTCAGACGGCACATGTCGAAGCCATGGCGTTATTTGAAGCGAGCTAGGATGCTCGTCTGGTCCGACTGGCCCGCCCGTGCAGCCGCGTACCAGCCCGACGTGGGCTCATGGGCAACGAAGGTCAGCGATTTGACGCATTGAATCTGCGTCGTAGGGAAGGTAAGCAAGATGGTACAGGTGAGAGCACACCAGCCGATCAACACCGACGGCAGTATCAATCTCGAGGCTTGGCTCGATCACGCGGTCAGTGTCGATCTGGCACTGGATCGCGAAGCCTTGAAGGAAGCTTGCGAGTTCGCTCGCGAAGCCGAACAACAAGCCAATGCGGCAAAGAACCTGTGGTCCGAAGGGACCTCGAGCTTCCGCACGGGCCTTGAGATCGCCGAGATCCTCGCCGACCTCAAGCTCGATCAGGATTCGCTGGTGGCCGCGGTTCTCTATCGGGGCGTGCGCGAAGGCCAGATCCCGTTGCCGGCGGTCAGCCAGCGCTTTGGTCCCGTGGTGGCCAAACTGATCGACGGCGTGCAGCGCATGGCGGCGATCAGCGACAGCCTGAGCCCGCGTAAATCCCTGGTGATGGGCACTCAGGGCCAAGTGGAAAACCTGCGCAAGATGCTGGTGGCCATGGTCGACGACGTTCGCGTGGCCCTGATCAAACTGGCCGAGCGCACCTGCGCGATCCGTGCGGTGAAAACCGCCGACGACGAAAAACGCAACCGCGTGGCCCGCGAAGTCTTCGACATCTACGCGCCACTGGCCCACCGCCTGGGTATCGGTCACATCAAGTGGGAGCTGGAGGATTTGTCCTTCCGTTACCTTGAGCCCGACCAGTACAAGCAGATCGCCAAGTTGCTGCATGAGCGGCGACTGGATCGCGAACGCTTCATCAGCGACGTGATGAGCCAACTGAAAAACGAATTGCAGGCCACCGGTGTCGACGCCGACATCAGCGGCCGGGCCAAACACATCTATTCGATCTGGCGCAAAATGCAGCGTAAGGGTCTGGAGTTCAGCCAGATCTATGACGTACGCGCCGTTCGCGTGCTGGTGCCGGAAATGCGCGACTGCTACACCGCGCTCGGCATTGTCCACACCCTGTGGCGGCACATCCCGAAAGAGTTCGACGACTACATCGCCAACCCGAAAGAGAACGGCTATCGCTCATTGCATACCGCCGTGATCGGGCCTGAGGGCAAGGTGCTGGAGGTGCAGATCCGCACCCACGCCATGCATGAAGAGGCCGAACTCGGCGTGTGCGCGCACTGGCGCTACAAGGGCACCGACGTCAAGTCCGGCTCCAATCACTACGAAGAAAAAATCTCCTGGCTGCGTCAGGTGCTCGAGTGGCACGAAGAGCTGGGCGACATAGGCGGGTTGGCCGAACAGCTACGGGTCGATATCGAACCCGACCGGGTCTACATCTTTACCCCGGACGGTCACGCCATCGATTTGCCCAAGGGCGCGACGCCACTGGACTTCGCCTACCGCGTGCACACCGAGATCGGTCACAACTGCCGCGGCGCCAAGATCAACGGGCGCATCGTGCCGCTCAACTACAGCCTGCAAACCGGTGAACAGGTCGAGATCATCACCAGCAAGCACGGCACGCCGAGCCGCGACTGGCTGAACCCGAACCTGGGCTACATCACCACCTCGCGGGCGCGGGCGAAGATTGTTCACTGGTTCAAGCTGCAGGCGCGCGACCAGAACGTCGCCGCCGGCAAGACCTTGCTCGAGCGCGAACTCAATCGCCTCGGTCTGCCGCAGGTGGATTTCGAAAAACTGGCCGACAAGGCCAACATGAAAACCGCCGAAGACATGTTTGCCGCCCTGGGGGCGGGTGACCTGCGCCTGGCGCAACTGGTCAACCTGGCGCAGCAACTGGTCGAGCCGGAACGTGGCAACGAACAGCTGGAACTGATTCCGCGCAAGGCAACCGGCTACAAGCCAGGCAAGCGTGGCGACATTCAGATCCAGGGCGTGGGCAACCTGATGACCCAGATGGCGGGTTGCTGCCAGCCGCTGCCGGGGGATGCGATCGTCGGCTACATCACCCAGGGCCGTGGCGTCAGTATCCATCGCCAGGATTGCGCCTCGGTGCTGCAACTGGGCGGTCGTGAGCCGGAGCGGATCATCCAGGTCAGTTGGGGGCCGGTGCCGGTGCTCACCTATCCGGTGGACATCGTCATTCGTGCCTACGACCGTTCCGGATTGCTGCGTGACGTCTCGCAGGTGCTGCTCAATGAGCGGATCAACGTGCTGGCGGTCAATACCCGCTCGAACAAGGAGGACAACACCGCGCTGATGTCCCTGACCATCGAGATTCCGGGGCTGGACGCGCTTGGGCGGTTGCTGGGCAGGATTTCCCAGTTGCCGAACATCATCGAAACCCGGCGTAACCGTACACCGTGATGGTGATTAATGTGGGAGCGAGCCTGCTCGCGAAGAGGGCGTGTCAGGCGACTTTAATGTCGCCTGGTATACCGCTATCGCGAGCAGGCTCGCTCCCACAGTGTTTTGTGATGAGGCATGAATGATGTACAGCCTTGAAGATTTATTGCACCTGATGAACCGCCTGCGCGACCCGCAGTACGGTTGCCCGTGGGACATCAAGCAAACCTACGCCACCATCGTTCCGCACACCCTCGAGGAAGCCTATGAAGTTGCTGACGCCATCGAGCGCGGTGACTTCGATCACCTGCAGGGTGAGTTGGGCGACCTGCTGTTCCAGGTGGTTTACTACAGCCAGCTGGCCCGGGAAGAAGGGCGCTTCGAGTTCGCTGGCGTGGTCGACAGCATCGTTCGTAAATTGATTCGCCGTCACCCGCACGTATTCCCCGCGGGAGATCTGTACGCGCCACTGGATGTCCCGCGTTTGAGTGAGGAACAGGTCAAGCAGCGCTGGGAAGAGATCAAGGCTGAAGAACGCGCGGAGAAATCCGATGCGCCGCAACAGCTGTCCTTGCTCGATGATGTCCCGGCAGCATTGCCGGCATTGTCCCGTTCGGCAAAATTGCAGAAGCGCGCAGGGCAGGTCGGTTTCGACTGGCCCGACGCCTTGCCCGTACTGGACAAGGTCCGGGAAGAACTCGATGAAATACTCGAAGCGATGGCCGACAACGACTCGGTGGCGATCGCCGATGAAGTCGGCGATCTGCTGTTTTCCGTGGTCAATCTGGCAAGGCATCTCAAGGTCGACCCGGAAACCGCGCTGCGTGGCGCCAATGCCAAGTTCGAACGACGCTTCCGTTTTATCGAACAGGCATTGCGCGACACCCACCGTCCCATGGAAGATTGCACCCTCGAAGAGTTGGACGCCCTGTGGGGCGAAGCCAAACGTCAGGAAAAGAATGTGCCCAGCTGCGGTTGAGCAGTTGCCTAAGTGAGTAATAAGCACCATGAGCATTTCCCTTCGCGACCAGTTGCTCAAAGCAGGGCTGGTCAACCAGAAGCAGGCCAAGCAGGTCAGCAAAGACAAACAGAAGCAGCAGCGTTTGGCCCACAAGGGTCAGATTGAACTGGATGACTCCCAACAGCGTGCGGCTCAGGAAGCCATGGCCGAGAAGGTCAAGCGCGATCAGGAGCTCAACCGCCAGCAGCAGGAGAAGGCTGAGGCCAAGGCCCGTGTCGCCCAGATCAAGCAATTGATCGAAGCCACACGCCTGCCGAAGTTAACGACCGAGGACTACTACAACTTCGTCGACGACAAGAAGGTCAAGCGCCTCTCGGTCAACACGCTGATGCGCAACAAGCTGAGCAACGGTTCGCTGGCCATCGTGCATCACGCCGGAGGCTATGAAGTGATCCCCCGTGAAGCAGCCCTGAAGATCCAGGAGCGAGATCCGCAACGTATCGTGCAGCTGAATGTGCAGACCGAAGAAGTTGCCGCCGAGGACGATCCGTACGCGGCCTATCAGATCCCTGATGATCTGATGTGGTAAGCCGTGTAGGAGCGAGCTTGCTCGCGATGGACTAAAGAGCACCGCGTTTAGCCAGTAAACACGCGTTATCGTTAACGTCCATCGCGAGCATGCTCGCTCCTACAATTGTTCAGGCGGACCGTAGATCTCGTTGCTGCTCCAGCGTTTCCAGCTCGGCCTTGTAGCTGTGGGCGTCAGTCTCGGAATGGAACATCCCGACCAACAGGTCCTGTTGGTACACATCCCAGATCCGGATGCCGGCGGCTACGCCTTCATGGGACATATGTGAATCGTCGCGTTCAGTTACTTTTACAGTCATCTGCTAGCTCCAATCTCTGTTATCTGCAGCAAGGCATGTGCAGGACTCTGTTATAGGGTTTGGTAGCTTGCTAAGTAAACGACTGAGTTTGGAAAGGGTTTGTTGCAGAATTGGAAACAGTCCTGCAGCCCACGGAAACCGCGACATTCAGTCGCAGGCCCTTGAGTTTCATGACAAAAGCTTCATGTTCACCTCGTTTGAAATGAACATCTGTAGGAGCACAGCTTGCTGGCGATGGCGTCCCTGAGATCGCCATCGCCAGCAAGCTGTGCTCCTACAAAAACCAGTTAGCGAGCGTTCCCCAAAGGCAAAAAAAACGCCCCGAACCAGTCGGGGCGTTTTTATGTGCGGCTCAGCAGCGGGGAATTACTTACCTTCCCAGCGCTTCAGTACCAGCGTGGCATTGGTGCCACCGAAACCGAAGCTGTTGCTCATCACGGTGTTGATGGTGGCGTTTTCGCGGGTCTTGGTCAGCACCGGCAGATCGGCCACTTCAGGGTCCAGTTCGTCGATGTTGGCGGAACCGGCAATGAAGTTGCCTTCCATCATCAGCATGCAGTAGATCGCTTCGTGAACGCCGGCGGCGCCCAGGGAGTGACCCGACAGGCTCTTGGTGGAGCTGATGGCCGGAGCCTTGTCGCCGAACACTTCACGCACGCCTTTCATTTCCGCGACGTCGCCGACCGGAGTCGAAGTGCCGTGGGTGTTCAGGTAGTCGATCGGGGTATCCACGGTGGACAGCGCCTGCTGCATGCAGCGGATTGCGCCTTCGCCGCTTGGGGCGACCATGTCGTAGCCGTCGGAGGTCGCGCCGTAGCCAACGATTTCCGCGTAGATCTTCGCACCACGGGCCAGAGCATGTTCCAGCTCCTCGACCACGACCATGCCGCCACCGCCAGCGATGACGAAACCGTCACGGTCGGCGTCGTAGGCGCGGGAGGCTTGTTCCGGGGTGTCGTTGCGCTTGCTGGACAGTGCGCCCATGGCGTCGAACAGGAACGACTGGCTCCAGTGCTCTTCTTCACCGCCACCGGCGAAGACGATGTCCTGCTTGCCCATCTGGATCTGTTCCATGGCGGTACCGATGCAGTGAGCACTGGTAGCGCAGGCAGAAGCGATGGAGTAGTTCAGGCCCTTGATCTTGAACGGCGTGGCCAGGCAGGCGGAAACGGTGCTGCTCATGGTCCGCGTCACGCGGTATGGGCCAACGCGCTTGACGCCTTTCTCGCGCAGAATGTCCAGCGCTTCCATCTGGTTCAGGGTCGATGCGCCGCCGGAACCGGCGATCAGGCCGGTACGCGGGTTGGACACTTGCTCTTCGGTCAGGCCGGAGTCAGCGATGGCGTCTTTCATGGCCAGGTAGGCGTATGCCGCCGCGTGGCCGACGAAGCGATAGATCTTGCGATCGATCAGTTCTTCAAGGTTGAGGTCAATGGAGCCGGAAACCTGGCTACGCAGACCCATTTCGGCATATTCCGGGTTGAACCGGATGCCAGGGCGGCTTGCACGCAGGTTAGCGGAGACGGTCTCTTTGTCATTGCCCAGGCACGAAACAATGCCCAGACCAGTGATAACGACGCGGCGCATGCGGATAACCCTTAGAAGTTGTCAGTGGAGGTGAACACGCCGACCCGGAGGCCTTCGGCGGTGTAGATTTCGCGACCGTCGACAGTCACCGAACCGTCGGCGATGGCCAGGTTCAGCTTGCCTTTGAGGACGCGCTTGATATGAATGTTATAGGTGACTTTCTTGGCTGTCGGCAGGACCTGGCCGAAGAATTTCACTTCGCCCGAACCCAGCGCACGGCCACGGCCCGGCAGGCCTTGCCAGCCCAGGAAGAAGCCGACCAGTTGCCACATGGCGTCGAGGCCCAGGCAGCCCGGCATCACCGGATCACCTTCGAAGTGGCAGGCGAAGAACCACAGGTCCGGAGTGATATCCAGCTCTGCGACCAATTCACCTTTGCCGTACTTGCCACCCTCTTCGCTGATCAGGGTGATGCGATCGACCATCAGCATGTTCGGGGCGGGCAGTTGCGCGTTACCTGGGCCGAACAGCTCACCGCGACTGCAGCGCAGCAGATCTTCCCGGGTAAAGGCGTTTTGTTTGGTCATGCGAGCTCCTCAATAGTCCCATGCGGCAGGTGGGGCAAATCTTCCCGGCCGATCGAAGCGTTCATGCCTCGAACCGGCAGCCTACTCATAGACTATTGCGTTGTAGTGAAAGTCACAGCACCAAGGACATGAATGTACACTTGTGCACTGAAATTTTTAATCAAGTCCATTTTCGGACTTGTACGGGTGCCTAAGACTGCCGCACTTTCGCCTTTCACGCCAGTCACAGATGCTCGAAAGGCCTGTACTACTGCACCCATCGCTGCAGAATTTGCTGAAGATCAATCCGTTTGAAGGGCTTGGCCAGGTAATCGTTCATTCCCGCCGACAAGCAGGCTTCGCGATCCCCCTGCAGGGCGTTGGCGGTCAGGGCAATGATCGGCAAGTCGGTGCAACCTGGCAGTTCACGGATCTGCCGGGTGGCCTCATAACCGTCGATGACCGGCAGTCGGCAGTCCATCAGTATCGCTTCGAAAATCAGGCTCTCGGCACTGCGCACCGCCTGTGCGCCATCGGCGGCAACGCTGACAGTAAAGCCCAGGCTGCGCAGCATGGCTTCGATTACTGTCTGGTTGACCGGATTGTCCTCGACCAGCAGCACATTGCGCCCTTCGCCGTCACCTTTGTGGGTCGATACGCGCGGTACCCGCGCCGGCAACGCCTGTTGATACAACGCCAGCGGAATTTCCAGGGTAAACACCGAGCCATGGCCTTCCTCGCTCTGAGCGCGCAAGGTGCCACCCATTCGTTCGGCGAGTGTGCGCGCAATCGGCAGGCCCAGGCCGGTGCCGCCATAGCGTCTTGAAATGGAACTGTCGGCCTGCTGAAACGCATCGAACATCAATTCCAGGCTTTCGGGGGGAATGCCAATCCCGCTGTCGCGTACCGTGCAGGTGAACCACAGCAGTTCGTGATCCAGGGACTGCCACTGCGATTCGATGGAGACGCGGCCCTGTTCGGTAAACTTCAGGGCATTGCCGACCAGATTGACCAGTATTTGCCGGATGCGCGTCGGGTCGCCCTGAACCTGCAGCGCGCGCATGTCCTCCGGAACCTGCAACTGCAGATCGAGCCCGCGTTGTGCGGCGCTGTGCTGGAACGACTGGGCGCAACTGCCGATCAAGTCCGCAAGGTTGAAAGGTATGTGTTCCAGTTCCAGTTCCGAGCGTTCGATACGCGAGAAATCAAGAATGTCATTGATGACTTTGAGCAGGTGCTCGGTGGATTCCGAGGCCAGCGCGGCGTATTCGACCTGTTCTTCGGTCATCTCGGTGGTTTCCAGCAACTGCAGCATGCCCAGCACGCCATTCATCGGCGTGCGCAGTTCGTGGCTCATCATGGCGAGGAAATCGGACTTGGCGTTGTTGGCTTTTTCCGCTTCCTCGCGAGTCTGGATCAACTGCGCCATGGCCTGGTGCTGTTCGTGGCTGGCCTGCTCGAGGCCGCTGGCGAGATTGTTGATGTGTTGCGACAGGGCGCCGAGTTCCGTGTCGTCAACGATGGGCAGGGGCGTTTTGTAGTCGCCGGCCTGGATCGCCTTGACCGCATTGCCGATATCACGCAACGGTTGCGACAGGCTTGCGGCCAGACGCCGGGCGACCAGGAAGGTAAACAGCAGGGCGAACAGCGCCAGAATGCCGGCCTTGAGCAGGATCTCCTGTTGGCGCTGGCTGAACGCATCATTGGACAGGCCGACGATCACCCGGCCCAGGTAATCCTCTGCGGGAGCGGTGGGGGCAACTTTGCCGTCCTGGAAAAAGTCATTGTGCAGCGCGATCCGTTGCAGCCGCACGGGGGCCTGGAATACTTCGACCTGGTGCGGCTTTTGGTAGCTTGCCGAGGGTTGCTCGACGTACACCAGAATCCGGTTGGCGCTGTCCTGTACTTCCAGGAACCGCACGTTGGGCGTGGCCAGCGTGGCCTTGAGCAGGCTGTCGAGCACCTCGTTATTGCCCGAAATCACCCCGTATTCGGCGGCCGGCGCCAGTTGGTTGGCAATCAACTGGCCGGTGTGATTGAGCTCCTGGCGCAGGTCCTGGATCCGCACGAAGGTGAAGAAGCTGATCAACAGCAGCGTCAGCAGCAGGGCAGGGCCGAGGCTGATGATCTGGGTACGGGTACTGATGTCCCAGCGGCGACGGAAGGTCATGGGTGGCGTTCTCCTTCTGCCAACAGCGTAGCGACAGCCGCTTCGTTTACCTGTTCAAGACCCAGGGAACGAGACACCTGCGGATTGCTCGAGACCTTGAAGCGGTGTGGGTACTGCGTGCGTGGCCACGTGGCGGGCGGCAGGTCGAGCAGCTCATCGAGAATCGCCAGCCAGTCGCTCTGATCGCTGTAGGTACTCGCCAGGCTCCCGGCTCTGACGAATCCTGCATTGGGGCCAATCAAGGCCAGCTGTCGCGCATAGCTGCTGAGCAACAGGTTTTTCGCGGTTTTCGGGTTGTACAGGTCGGGGTCGTCGAGGCCCAGCACTACATCGCTGTTGTCCAGCAAAGCCTGCAAAGGACGACTGTCCTGAGTGTTTTCCCAACGCTCGGTGACCACCTCGAGACCCAAGGGATGGGCGGCCTGGCGCAGTTCCCGTAACAGGAACTCGCTATGGCTGTCGTACAGGACGCCAACCCGTTTGACCTGGGGCAGCAGGACGCGGGTGAGGCGCAATTGCCGATCCAGTGGCGGATCGCTCCAGAGCAGGCTGATATGCGGGGGCAAGGCGTGCCCCAGATGTTGCCTTGCCTGCAGGCGGCTGATGCGCAGCACCAGCGTCGCCGGGCCGCGCGGGTCCTGCAGGCGCCAGTCGAGACTGGGCAGGTCGAGCAGGATCAAGCGGGTGTCCGCCGCCAGCTTGCCCGGTAGCGGCAGGCTGGCCAGTGCCTGGAAGCGCACGTTGTCGGCCGGTCGCAATTGCCGCAGGGCCTGGGCAAAGGATTGCACGCCGGGGCTATCGTCGACACCGGTGAGGAGAATGTCCGCGGCGCTGGCCGACAGGCTGTTTAGCCAGCCACCGAATATAAGGCAGGCCATGACCAGCAGATGGCCAAGGGTTGGTGTCTTCCGTGACGGACGATGCAGCATTTTAAAACGCCAACTCTGCGCTGAAATACATCATCCGACACTCGTTATAGTTATTGTTGATAATTGCCGCATTCTTATTAACGAATGATAGGGCGCATGTTAACCGAGCTCGATCAGTTTTCCAGTCACGATGTAAGCAATTTCTTAGGTTTTGACGGACTTCTTCCTACGCATGCCGGTAATCGACGCGGGGGCTGGCCGACACGGGGGCGCTCCGTATAATGCTGACATCGCCACTGGTATGGATTAACGGATTGCATATGACTGAACAGCGCCCGATCGCGGTCTTGGGAGGCGGAAGTTTTGGTACCGCCGTGGCTAATCTGCTGGCCGAAAATGGTCATCAAGTCCTGCAATGGATGCGGGACCCCGAACAGGCCGAGGCCATCCGGGTCAATCGCGAGAACCCGCGTTACCTCAAAGGCATCAAGATTCTGCCCGGTGTCACGCCAGTCACCGATCTGCTGGCCACCCTGGAGGCCTGCGACCTGAGTTTTGTCGCGCTGCCCTCCAGCGCGTTGCGCTCGGTGCTGGCCCCACACGCCGAACGGTTGAGCGGCAAAATGCTGGTGAGCCTGACCAAGGGCATCGAAGCCCACACGTTCAAGCTGATGAGCCAGATTCTCGAAGAGATCGCGCCACTGGCACGCATCGGTGTGTTGTCCGGGCCGAACCTGGCCCGTGAAATCGCCGAACACGCATTGACCGCCACGGTGGTCGCCAGCGAAGACGAAGAACTCTGCCAGCATGTTCAGGAAGTGCTGCACGGCCGCACCTTTCGCGTGTATGCCAGCGCCGACCGGTTTGGCGTGGAGCTGGGCGGGGCGTTGAAAAACGTCTACGCGATCATCGCCGGCATGGCGGTGGCGATGGGCATGGGCGAAAACACCAAGAGCATGCTGATTACCCGGGCGCTGGCGGAAATGACTCGCTTCGCGGTGAATCAGGGTGCGAACCCGATGACGTTCCTGGGACTTGCGGGCGTGGGTGATTTGATCGTGACCTGCTCGTCGCCAAAAAGCCGTAACTATCAGGTCGGTTTCGCCCTCGGTCAGGGCTTGAGCCTCGAAGAGGCGGTCAATCGACTGGGCGAAGTCGCCGAAGGCGTGAACACGCTCAAGGTGCTCAAGGCCAAGTCCCAGGAGGTTGGCGTGTACATGCCGTTGGTCGCCGGGCTGCACGCGATCCTGTTCGAAGGGCGCACGCTTGAGCAGGTGATCGGACTGTTGATGCGCGGCGAGCCGAAGACCGATGTCGACTTTATTTCCACCAGCGGCTTCAACTGAACCCTTACCTCACAGGAACGGAGCGAGACATGAGTGATCAAAAAGTAGAAGCCAAATACGAGTCCATTCTGCTTCGAGTGCTGTGGATGGTGGTGTTCCTGCTGGTCTGGCAGGTGGCGCAGTTCATACTTGGCGCCGTGGTGCTGGTGCAGTTGATCTATCGTTTAATCTATGGCGCCCCGAGCGCCAGCCTGATGAACTTCGGCGACAGTCTGAGCCAGTTCCTGGCACAGATCGGTCGTTTCGGCAGTTTCCACAGCGACCAGAAGCCCTGGCCGTTCGCCGATTGGCCGACGCCGCGTACACCGGAAGGTGAAACGCCGCACGTCGTGGCGCCTGCGCCGCATCCGGCCCGGGATGAGGAACCTAAATTATGAAAATCTGGGTATTGCGTCATGGTGAAGCCGTGCCACACGGCTCCCGCCCCCACGATTCGGAGCGGGAACTGACGGAGCACGGGCGTGAGGAAGTGCTGCGCAGCGCTGCAAACTTGATCGGGCAACCGCTGACCGCCATCTACGCTAGCCCGTACCTGCGAGCGCAGGAAACGGCGCGACTGGTGCGAGACGCGTTGGGTTTCGAACCGGAAATCCGCACCGTCGAATGGCTGACACCGGACACGGAGCCGGACAAGGTGGCCGAACAAATGGTGGCGGTCAGTGACGTGCTATTGGTCAGTCACAACCCGTTGGTGGGAAATCTGCTGAGCTACCTGCAACATGGTGCCGGGCATCCGCCGGAGAGGGTCGGCACTGCCGGTCTGGCGGAGCTCAAGGGCGATGAGCTGTTGGTAGGGTCCATGAAGCTCAACAGCGTTAAACAACCTTGATCGTGTTGCGGCTGTCGAAAACGGCTTGAAATTTTTTCTGTGAAATAGCCGACCAAGCAACTGCTTGGTTGGCTACGCTTGCTCCAGACCCGGAAACAAAGGAGCGAGTCCCATGCCTGCTGCTTTTCGTTTGCCCCTGGACATTTTCTACGAGCGCGAGGCCCGTCATCCCCGCCAGCGCTTTCTTGTCCAGCCTGTGGGCGGTGGCCATGTCGAGACCTTGACCTGGGAGGACGTCGGTCATCAGGCCCGTTGCGCGGCACATTGGCTGCGGTCGCGGGAACTGCCCCAGGGCAGTCATATCGCCCTGATCTCAAAAAACTGCGCGCACTGGATCATTGCCGACCTGGCGATCTGGATGGCCGGGCTTGTCTCGGTGCCGTTGTACCCCAACCTCACCGCTGAATCGGTGGCCCAGGTGCTCGAACACTCGGAAGCAGCGCTGGCATTCATCGGCAAACTCGACGACTGGCCTGGCATGTCCCGGGGAGTCAATCCCGATCTGCCAACCATCAGCCTGCCGCTGCATCCGCCCGGCACCTTCGATTTCAGCTGGGCCGACCTGCAACGCAGCTCGCCGATCCAGGACGATCCCAAGCCCGCCGCCGATCAACTGGCGACCATCATCTACACCTCCGGCACCACCGGCATGCCCAAGGGTGTGATGCACAGCTTCGCCAATCTGGGGTTCGCCACCGCGCGCGGCACGCAGTTGTTCGGCCTGAATGAGTCGGATCGACTGCTGTCGTATTTGCCGTTGTGCCACGTTGCCGAACGGATGTTCGTCGAACTGGCATCGATTTATAGCGGGCAAACCGTGTTTTTTGCCGAAAGCCTCGACACCTTCCTGACGGATTTACGCCGTGCCCGGCCAACGGCGCTGTTTGGCGTGCCGCGCATCTGGACCAAATTCCAGATGGGGGTGTACAGCAAGATTTCGGCAAAACGCCTGGATTTCCTGCTCGGCCTGCCGATTATCGGCAAGCGGATCGGGCACAAAGTCCTCGCCGGGTTGGGGCTTGATGCCTTGCGCGTTGCCTTGTCCGGTGCCGCGCCGGTGCCGCTGAGTCTGCTGCTGTGGTACCGCAAGCTCGGGTTGGACGTGCTGGAGGTCTACGGCATGACGGAAAGTTGCGGCTACTCGCACATTTGCCTGCCGGGGCAGAACAAACCAGGCTGGATTGGCAAGCCTTGCCCGGACGTTGAGGTGCGCATCGACGAATCGGGCGAGGTCATGGTGCGCAGCGGCGCGACCATGCTCGGGTATTTCAAGGAACCGCAGAAAACCGCCGACACCATCACCGAAGATGGCTTCCTGCGTACCGGCGACAAGGGCGAGGAAGATGCCGAAGGCAACCTGCGGCTGACCGGGCGTCTGAAGGAAATCTTCAAGACCAGCAAAGGCAAGTACGTAGCGCCTGCGCCCATCGAAAATCGTCTGGCGGTGCATTCGCGCATCGAGCAGGTGTGCGTGGTTGGTGATGGCTTGAGTGCGCCACTGGGCCTGTGCGTGCTTTCGGCCGTCGGGCAGCAGGAGGCACGGGCCGGGTTGCATTCAAGCCTGGAGAAACTGCTGGAAGAGGTCAACAACGCCCTCGACAAGCACGAACGCTTGCGGCGACTGGTGGTGGTCAAGGACAGTTGGGCGGTGGAAAACGGCTTTCTCACGCCAACCCTGAAGATCAAGCGCAACGTGATCGAAGCCACTTATGGCGCTCGCTTCGAAGAATGGAGCGAGCGCAGCGAAGCGGTGCTGTGGCAGGATTGAGCCACGAATAAATCAACAAGGAAAACCTGCTATGAGTCTGTGGCGTACCGCTCCGAACATGGAACAGTTGAACGCAATTCAGAAAAACACCATCGGCGAAGTGCTGGACATCCGTTTCGAAACCTTCGATGAAGAGTCCCTGACCGCGAGCATGGTTGTCGACCACCGCACTCACCAGCCTTATGGCTTGCTGCATGGCGGCGCTTCGGTGGTGCTGGCTGAGTCAGTCGGTTCCATGGCCAGCTACCTGTGCATCGACACCAGCAAATTTTATTGCGTGGGCCTGGAAATCAATGCCAACCACCTGCGCGGCTTGCGCAGCGGGCGGGTGACGGCGGTGGCCAAGCCGATTCACATCGGGCGCACGACCCACGTCTGGGATATCCGGTTGACCAGTGATGAAGGGAAAGCCAGTTGCGTATCGCGCCTGACCATGGCCGTGGTGCCGCTGGGTGAGAATCCACCAGCACGGTGACCCCCACGTTCCTTTATTCGCATGGCCGGACTGTCATCATTCCTGTCAGTTACGGTCATTGCTGCAGGACGCGGTCTTGCGGACAATCAACGCCTGGTCTCGCTCATGGATTTGCAGGTATGTCGCAACAGATATTTTTCGCCCACGCCAATGGTTTTCCTTCGGGAACCTACGGCAAGTTGTTTGCGGCGCTGGCACCCGAATTTCAGGTGACGCATCTGGAGCAGCATGCCCACGACCCGCGTTTCCCGGCGGACGACAACTGGTACAACCTGGTGGATGAACTGATCCACCACCTGCAGCAACAGGCGCAGCCGGTGTGGGGCGTCGGTCATTCCTTCGGTGGCGTACTGCATCTGCACGCGGCGTTGCGTTGCCCCGAGTTGTATCGCGGTGTGGTGATGCTCGATTCGCCGGTGCTGACCCGCACCGATCAATGGGTCATCCGCGCGGCCAAGCGCTTGGGTTTCATCGACCGCCTGACCCCGGCCGGTCGCACCCTGGGTCGTCGTGAAGAATTCGCCGATCTCGAGAGTGCCCGCCGTTATTTCGCTGGCAAGAGCCTGTTTCGCAGCTTCGATCCGGACTGTTTCGATGCCTACCTGCACTATGGTTTGCAGCTGGACGGCGACAGGTTGCGCCTGCGTTTCGACCCGGCCACGGAAATCAGCATCTACCGGGGCGTACCGCACACAAGCCCCGGCCGCTTACGGCAGTTGAAAGTGCCGCTGGCGGTCGTTCGCGGGCACGAGAGCCGGGTGGTGATGCGCCATCACACCAGTTCGGTCGGGCGCATGCCAAATGGCGAGGCGCTGAGTATGCCTGGAGGTCACATGTTTCCTCTGGAGCGTCCGCAGGAGACGGCAGTACTGCTGAAAAACCTGTTCAACCGCTGGGACGACCGCCAGCAACAGGATTGCGCATGAGCCAGGTCGTCGAAGAAGTCCGCCTGAGCCTGCCGCATATCGAATTGGCGGCGCATTTGTTTGGCCCCGAAGACGGTTTGCCGGTGATTGCCCTGCATGGCTGGCTGGACAACGCCAACAGCTTCGCCCGCCTGGCACCGAAGCTCAAAGGCCTGCGCATCATCGCCCTGGACATGGCCGGTCACGGGCATTCGGGGCACCGCCCGCCGGGCGCTGGTTACGCCATGTGGGACTATGCCCACGATGTGCTGCAAGTTGCAGAGCAGCTTGGCCTGAAGAGGTTTGCGTTGCTGGGGCATTCGATGGGCGCCATCGCATCGCTGATCATTGCCGGCTCGTTGCCGGAGCGTGTCACCCACCTGGCATTGATTGACGGTGTCATTCCACCCACGGACAAAGGCGAAAACGCTGCCGAACGCATGGGCATGGCCCTGCAGGCGCAACTGGATCTGCGGGAAAAGCGCAAACCGGTCTACAGCACCCAGGGCCGCGCCATCGAAGCGCGCATGAAAGGTCTGGTGGCGGTGAGTCGCGAAGCCGCCGAGCTGCTGGCCCAACGTGGCTTGATGCCGGTGTCGGGCGGCTACACCTGGCGCACCGACAATCGCCTCACGCTGCCATCGCCGCTGCGTCTCACCACCGAGCAGGCCATGGCCTTCGTCCAGCGGATCGCTTGCCCGGCGAAACTGGTGGTCGCCGCCGACGGCATGCTCGCCAAGCACCCCGAGTTGCTGGAGCGTCTACCCTTTAGCCTTGAACAGCTGCCAGGCGGCCATCATTTGCACCTGAATGACGAACCCGGCGCCGACCTTGTCGCAGACTGTTTCAATCGGTTCTTCGCCATTCCTTGACTTGCGCCGGGCAACTGTCGAGGCTGGGCGGGTTGAAAAGGGAGACAACCATGATAGACCTCTACACCGCTGCGACCCCGACTGGCCACAAGGTCATGCCGATCTGATGAGTTTATCCATGCGCTCACTCAGTTTGCTGATGCTCTGTTGTTTCAGTCCTCTATCATTAGCCGCCGATCTGCCCGGCAGTCAGGACTTGCCGATCGTGCCGCGCATGACCGATGCGCAAATCGTCGACTATCGCCCCTCGGCAGAGCTTGAACGGATCTACCCGCTCGGCTCGATCCGCAAGATCAGCGGTCAGCTGCGCTTTGACGGACAGGTCAGTGCGCGTGGGCATGTCACGTCAGTGACCTATGAATTGCCGGCGGAGCATTCTTCAACCCAGGCCTTCACCGCCGCGCGCGAAGCCCTGCAGCAGCAGGACGCCCAGTTGCTATTCTGGTGCCAGGCTCGAGATTGCGGCGAAAGCAGCCTGTGGGCCAACGAAGTGTTCGGTAATGCCAAACTCTATGGCGCCGACAATGAGCAGGCGTACCTGCTGTTACGCCTGGCCGCACCGCGGGACAATACGCTGGTGGCGCTTTACAGCATCACCCGTGGCAATCGCAAAGCCTATCTGCACGTCGAACAATTCGACGCCGTCGCCCCACTGGGTGATTTGCTGCCAACGTCCGCGACCTTGCTGCGCGAGCTCAAGAGTACCGGTGAACTCGACTTTCCCAAGCTGACTGAAACACCCGATGACACCTGGCTGCGCCTGATCTCCCGGGGCCTGAACCTGGACGCGACCTTGCGGGTCAGTGTGTCCGGGCCCAACGCCGAAGCCTGGCGTCAGTCGTTGATCGAACAGGGCGTACGTGCGGCACGGATGGAGTCCGGTGGTGTCGACGGCTCTGGCCTGCATATCAAATTGCTGCGATAAGCGTTATCCGGCGGACACGCGTGGCGTGTTCGCCTACTCTTTTTGCTGAATGATTTTTTCGAGACTGTGATGATCAATAACGATCGGCTGTTGGTGCAGATCCTGCTCCTGGTGCTGTTTGGCGCGAGCTTCTGGGTGATGGCGCCGTTCTGGTCGGCCCTGTTCTGGGGCGCAGTGCTGGCCTTCGCCAGTTGGCCACTGATGCGCCTGCTGACCCGCTGGCTCAATGGCCGCGAGTCCCTGGCGGCAGCCTTGCTGACCGTGGGCTGGATGGTGCTGGTGGCGGCGCCCCTGGTGTGGCTGGGGTTCAACCTGGCGGACCATGTGCGCGACGCCACGGCGTTCATCAAGGATGTGCAGGTCGACGGCCTGCCTGAAGCGCCGACCTGGCTGGTCAGCATTCCGCTGGTGGGCGAGCGGCTGGTGGTGATCTGGAACAGTATCGATCAGCAGGGCGCGGCGATGATGGTGTCGCTCAAGCCTTATCTGGGCCAGGTCGGCAACTGGTTGCTGGCGCGTAGCGCGCAGATTGGCAGCGGCATTCTCGAGCTGACCCTGAGCATTGTCTTCGTGTTCTTTTTCTACCGCGACGGCCCACGGTTGGCAGCCTTTGTTCATGGCTTGCTGGAGCGGCTGATTGGCCACCGTGCCGGGTACTACATCGAGTTGGTGGCGGGCACGGTGCAACGGGTGGTGAACGGTGTGATCGGCACCGCCGCGGCCCAGGCCGTGCTGGCGCTGATCGGGTTCCTGATTGCCGGCGTTCCCGGAGCGTTGGTACTCGGTATCGTGACCTTCATGCTCAGCCTGATTCCCATGGGGCCGCCGCTGGTATGGATTCCGGCCACTGCCTGGTTGGCCTGGAAGGGTGATTACGGTATGGCGGTGTTCCTCGGCATCTGGGGCATGTTCATCATCAGTGGCGTGGACAACGTGCTCAAACCCTACCTGATCAGCCGGGGCGGGAATTTGCCGCTGGTGATCGTGTTGCTTGGGGTGTTTGGCGGGTTGATCGCGTTCGGATTCATCGGCCTGTTTATCGGGCCGACGTTGCTGGCTGTGGCTTACAGCCTGTTGACCGACTGGAGCAAGAGCCAGGCTCGGGTTGATGACCGTCGCTGAATTCAACCCTTGAGCAGCGCGTGTCGTGACTGTACCGAACTCGACACAATCGTCGCAGAGGCTAGTCTTGCCGAAGCGTTCTCGACGATTTACCGATCATCGGGTCCCGCAGGGCCGTTGGTTCCGCTACAATGCGCGCCGATTTCGACTTGCCTGAGAGCCTACTCATGTCCGCCTGCCAGACTCCTATCATCGTCGCCCTGGATTTCCCTACCCGTGACGCCGCACTGAAGCTGGCCGACCAGTTGGACCCGAAACTGTGCCGGGTCAAAGTCGGTAAAGAACTGTTCACCAGCTGCGCTTCGGAAATCGTCGGCACCCTGCGTGACAAGGGTTTCGAAGTGTTCCTGGACCTCAAGTTCCACGATATCCCCAACACCACGGCCATGGCGGTCAAGGCGGCGGCGGAAATGGGCGTGTGGATGGTCAACGTTCACTGCTCCGGTGGCCTGCGCATGATGGCTGCCTGCCGCGAAGTGCTGGACCAGCGCACCGGGCCAAAACCGCTGCTGATTGGTGTGACGGTATTGACCAGCATGGAACGTGAGGACCTGGCCGGTATCGGTCTGGACATCGAGCCGCAGGAGCAGGTCCTGCGTCTGGCTGCACTGGCGGAAAAAGCCGGGATGGATGGCCTGGTGTGCTCCGCCCTGGAGGCCCAGGCGCTGAAATCGGCGCACCCGTCGCTGCAACTGGTGACCCCGGGGATTCGTCCGGCGGGCAGCGCCCAGGACGATCAGCGCCGTATCCTGACCCCACGCCAGGCGCTGGATGCCGGTTCCGATTACCTGGTGATCGGCCGTCCGATCAGCCAGGCGGCGGATCCGGCCCAGGCGCTGGCCGATGTGGTGGCCGAACTCGCCTGATCAAGCACTGAAGTACCATTGTGGGAGCGAGCCTGCTCGCGAAAGCGGTGTATGAGTCAACATTGATGTTGGCTGTCAGTCCGTCTTCGCGAGCAGGTCGAATCGTCGCACCGTCGCTCCCACAGTTGTTTTGTGGTGTGTTCGGTTTCTGAGTTAAACCTTCAACACCAACTTGCCGAAATTCTCCCCGCTGAATAACTTCATCAGCGTCTCGGGGAACGTCTCCAGCCCTTCCACAATGTCTTCCTTGCTCTTGAGCTGCCCCTTGGCCATCCAACCGGCCATTTCCTGCCCGGCGGCGGCGAACTGCGCGGCGTAGTCCATCACCACAAAACCTTCCATGCGTGCGCGGTTGACCAGCAGTGACAGGTAGTTGGCCGGGCCCTTGACCGCTTCCTTGTTGTTGTACTGGCTGATGGCGCCACAGATCACCACCCGTGCTTTCATGGCCAAGCGGCTCAATACAGCGTCGAGGATATCGCCGCCCACGTTATCGAAATACACGTCGACGCCTTTCGGGCATTCGCGCTTGAGGCCTGCAACGACATCTTCATTCTTGTAGTCGATGACGCCGTCGAAACCCAGTTCGTCGATGAGGAACCTGCACTTGTCCGCGCCGCCGGCGATGCCGACTACCCGACAACCCTTGATCTTGGCAATCTGCCCGGCAATGCTGCCCACCGCACCGGCAGCGCCCGACAGTACGACGGTATCGCCGGCCTTGGGCGCACCCACGTCGAGCAACGCGAAGTAAGCGGTCATGCCGGTCATGCCCAGCGCGGACAAATAGCGCGGCAGCGGCGCCAGTTCCGGATCGACCTTATAGAACCCGCGCGGCTCACCCAGGAAATAATCCTGCACACCGAGGGCGCCGTTGACGTAATCGCCGACCGCGAACCCAGGGTTGTTCGAGGCTACGACTTTGCCTACTCCCAACGCGCGCATCACTTCACCCAGACCGACCGGCGGGATGTAGGACTTGCCTTCGTTCATCCAGCCGCGCATGGCCGGGTCCAGGGACAGGGATTCGTTCTTGACCAGGATCTGGCCTGCAGCCGGTTCGCCGAGCGGTACTTCCTGATAGGTAAAGGTTTCCCGGGTCGCGGCACCCACTGGGCGTTTGGCGAGCAGAAATTGGCGATTGGTCTGGGACGTCATGGCAGGCACTCAGGATGAATGAAACCTTGTTGATAGACCCTCAAGAGCGATGTCGCAAGTTCGGCTGATTCGGCGAATACGCCCTGATCCAGTGCAGTGATAGTTGGTACGGTAGTTCCATCACTGGCACTCATGGGGGCTCAACCGGCCTTTTGATAGTGCTGCCTGGGCAGGGGGGCGGTGGCTATGCTGGGAAAACGCGACCCCCCGCAAACTTATCTTCGAGGACAGAACAATGAGCATGACGTTTTCCGGCCAGGTGGCAGTAGTAACAGGCGCGGCAGCCGGTATCGGCCGGGCCACTGCCCAGGCGTTTGCCGCCGAAGGCTTGAAAGTAGTGGTGGCCGACATGGACACCGCGGGCGGAGAAGGCACGGTAGCGCTGATCCGTACGGCAGGCGGCGAAGCGACTTTCGTGCGTTGCAACGTGACGGTGGAAAGCGATGTAAAGAATCTGATGGATGAAGTGGTCAATACCTACGGCCGTCTCGACTATGCCTTCAACAACGCCGGTATCGAGATCGAGAAAGGCAAACTGGCCGAAGGTACGGTCGACGAGTTTGACGCGATTATGGGCGTCAACGTCAAAGGCGTCTGGTTGTGCATGAAGTACCAGCTGCCTTTGCTGCTGGCCCAGGGCGGCGGTGCAATCGTCAACACGGCGTCAGTGGCCGGTCTTGGGGCTGCCCCGAAGATGAGCATCTACGCGGCTTCCAAGCACGCGGTCATCGGCCTGACCAAATCGGCCGCGATTGAATACGCCAAGAAGAAAATCCGCGTCAATGCCGTGTGCCCGGCGGTGATCGACACCGACATGTTCCGCCGCGCTTATGAAGCAGACCCGAAGAAGGGCGAGTTCGCCAATGCGATGCACCCGGTGGGCCGCATCGGCAAGGTCGAGGAAATCGCCAGTGCGGTGCTGTACCTGTGCAGCGATGGCGCCGCTTTCACCACGGGGCACTCATTGGCCGTGGATGGCGGGGTTACTGCGTTTTGATAGCGGATCGACCTCCAGCGTTCTGAAAACGACGTGGGCGTAGCTTTTTGCCATTATTGCGACGCCAGAGACTTGTGTTGCTACAGGCCCGTTGCGAATCTGCCGCTACTGATAATGGCGGGGGACTGAGTGCAATGATTTCGGCCGTGCAAGGACGTTTTGCCAACCTCGGTATGGCAAAAAAACTGGGTGTCGGGTTTGCGCTGGTGCTGTTGCTGACGGCCCTGGTGGCGGCCATCGGCGTATGGTCGCTGCAAACCATCAGCCAGCGCTTCGACGGGCTCAAGCAGATGTCTTCGCTCAACAGCGGTTTGCTCAAGGTGCGACTGCTGGAGCAGGAATATGCCTTGCACGGCAGCCCGAAAACCGTCGATGCCTTGCACGCAGGCGTTGACGGCCTGATCGACCTGGCAAACCAGCTCAAGGCAGCGTCGGCGGCCAACGTACCGGTCATGAATGACGTCGAGCAGTCCCTGGGGGCTTACCGCAAGGCGTTTGACGAATTTGTCTCGCTCAGCCAGGCCAAGGACCTGGCGCTGGAAATGGCCAGTTGGTCGGTGTCCAGCGTGGCCAACAACCTCGACGTCCTGCAAGCCGGGCTCGCCGATGACGGCGCTTATACGTTGAAGGAAACCGAAGGCAAGGACGGCGCGTCATTCATCGAGCAAGCCAACCAGGTCAGCCAGGTTTCACGGTTGATGCTGCAAGCCATGAACGAAGCACGCGTGCGTCTGGACCAGAGCCGCAAGGGCGACGACAGCGCCGGGCAGGGCAAGATCGAGCAGGCCAGTCAGGCGCTGGCCCAGGCCGAGCAACTCAAGACCACGGTCAAGGATGAGGGCTACCAGACGGTCCTCAATGAAGTCACCGGCCATATCGCCAGTTTCAGCGACAAGCTCGCTGAGTACACCGGCCTGCTGGAACAGGAAAAAACCGTCTACCAGCAATTGCATCAACGCGCTGCCCAAGTGGTGGAACGGGTGGATCAGGCCTATGTCGCCGAAGACCAGTCGATGCAGTCGCAGCTGAAAAACAACTCGTTGCTGATACTCGGCTCTTCCGTACTGGCCTTGCTGGTCGGGTTGATTGCGGCGTGGGTGATTACCCGCTTGATCGTGGCGCCGCTGCGCACTGTGATTCGTGTGGCGCAGCAGATCGCTGCAGGGGACCTGAGTGCGAAGGTTGAAGTGACCCGCCGTGACGAGATTGGCCAGTTGATGCAGGCCATGCAGCAGATGGGCGCAGGGCTGAGCCAGATCGTCAGCGGCTTGCAGGCTGGCATCGAGCAGTTGGCAACTTCAGCGCAATCGCTGTCTGCCGTGACCGAACAGACCAACCTCGAAGTCAGCAGCCAGAAGGAAGAAACCGATCAGGTTGCGACGGCCATGAACCAGATGACCGCCACCGTGCACGACGTCGCGCGTAATGCGGAGGAGGCCGCACTGGCAGCGCAAACGGCGGATGGCAAGGTTGAAAGTGGGCAACAGGTGGTGCGCCAGAGCATGGTGCGGATCGAGCAACTGGCGGATTCCGCCACTTCGGCCAGTTCAAGTATCGAAAGCCTGAGCGCGGAAATCCAGAACATCGGCACGGTGCTCGGCGTTATCAAGAGCGTGGCGGAACAGACCAACCTGTTGGCCCTGAACGCGGCCATCGAAGCGGCCCGGGCCGGTGAACAGGGCAGGGGGTTTGCGGTGGTGGCCGATGAAGTGCGGGCCCTGGCCAAGCGGACCCAACAATCGACCGAAGAGATCGAGCGACTGGTCAGCGCCTTGCGCACGGCGGCGCAGGCGTCGGTGCAGCAGATACAAAGCAGTGGTGAGTTAGTGAAACTGGCCGTCAGTGATGCACTGCAGACCGAGAGTGCGCTGGGGAGTATTGCCGCGGCCGTGTCCTTGATTCAGCAGATGAACCAGCAGATCGCCGCTGCTGCCGAGGAGCAGAGCTCGGTGGCCGAGGAAATCAATCGCAGCGTCACGAGTATTCGTGCGAGTGCAGACCAGTCTTCGCTGGCGATGCAGGGCAATGCGGCGTCGAGTATCGAGCTGGCGCAGTTGGGGGTTGAGTTGAAGGGGATGGTGGGGCATTTCAGGCTTTGAGCCTTGTCCCTCGGTGTATTCACTCGATCTACTGTGGGAGCGAGCCTGCTCGCGAAGGCGGCCTGACAGCCGACCTGGATTATGTTGACCGCGTACATATCCATTGCTGCGGTAACGGCCACCTAAGGTTTCGCCCTTACGGCGAGTCACTTGGAAGAGCCTGTAGGAGCGAGCATGCTCGCGATGGAGGTCAACGATGACGCGGGGAGCCTGACACCCCGCGGTGCTCTCAGGTTTTTCGCGAGCATGCTCGCTCCTACAGGGCCCGCCGCGATGGGCCATCCTTGGCCCAGCGCGGCTAACCCGGCATCCATGCCGGGTTACCCACTGCGCAGAACCTCCACTCGGCCTCTCGATGGGGCAAGAAGATCAAAAGCCAAATCAAAAGCAAAAGCGAGCGGCCTACCGGCCGGCCTGATCGAGAGTTCGTACGCATCTCCACCGTAGGAGCCAGGCTTGCCGGCGAAGAACGATAACGCGGTGCACCAGATGCACCGCAGCGCCTGGTTCGCCAGCAAACCGGCTCCTACAAGATGATCAGTCGTAGATCACTTTCTTCTTCCAGTCCGCATCCGCCTCGACGTCCTTGAGGCCTTCGGTCAATTGGTTGACGTCACCTTCTACCGGAGCGATACGGTCCATGACCTGGTCGTTGGCGCGGGCCAGGAGTTTTTCCAGGTATTCCAGTTGTTCGGCGTAGACCTGGGGTTCCTGCTGTTTGCGCAGGTACTGCACGCCGCGTTCGAACGCCAGCCGCGCCTGGCCGGGCTGGTTCTGCTGCAAGGAGTGCTGGCCGAGGTTGTTGAAAAATTCGATGTGCAGCAGCACAAGGATATGGCGCACTTCACGGATCCAGCCCTTGGCTTCGCTGGGTGGCAAGAAACCATCCTGGGCAGCGCGGGTGATTTGGCCGTGCAGGGCTTCGAGCAGGAAACGTACGTCCTTGGCCTTGGCTTCAGTCTGGATCGGTGCCGGCGGGTTGTTGACCGGAATCGATTCGCCCTGGGCAACCAGAGCCTCCAGTTCAGTAATCCGTGCCTTGAGGTTGGCGCTGGTCTTTTCCAGATTCAGCAGGCGTTGGCAAACATTCAGTTCCAGGCGGGTCAGCAACAGTTTGAGCGCTGGCGTCATCAACTGGCCGGGAAACGTCTCGGTGATCTCACCACAGCGACGCAGGCGGTCATTGAGTTCAACCTTGGTGCGGGCCCTTTCCAGCTTATTGTTTTCCACCACATGGTTGATGTAGCCAATGGCGATCAAGAGTGCAATCCCGGCTACGACGAGCAGGGTGATCATGAGTGGTGTCACCGGTAAGACCTCTTTATAGGGTTTGCATGCGAGTGTAGTGGCTTGGCATCCAGGTGCCTGAAGCCGCTCGACTGATTGCCTCGGCGTGGCTGAAGTTTTATCGGCCGCAGCCCGCTTATATAAATGCTGGCACTCTGGAGCATATTGCCATCACTCATGGCGTCGACTATAACGTCTTGGCGGGTGTCAGAATATAGGCGCCAGACCCCAAGCGACGGAAAACCCGAACGGGGGTGGAAAGCAGGGCGAAGTCATTGATTTAAATAAATTTATAACAGGGGGTTGACGACCTCTCAATCCATCCATAGAATGCGCGCCACTTGCAGCGTAAAGCACACAGCGAAACGAAGCAGGTAGTGAATGTTGTAGTGTGTCCCCTTCGTCTAGTGGCCTAGGACACCGCCCTTTCACGGCGGTAACAGGGGTTCGAGTCCCCTAGGGGACGCCAATGCGGGAATAGCTCAGTTGGTAGAGCACGACCTTGCCAAGGTCGGGGTCGCGAGTTCGAGTCTCGTTTCCCGCTCCATTTTTAAACAGTCTTGCTTTCGGGCAGGGCTGAGTGAAACCAGAACCAAGTCTTCGGATGCGGGTCTGGGCACCGAAACACACACCATGTGTTCCGGGCAGCGTGTCCCCTTCGTCTAGTGGCCTAGGACACCGCCCTTTCACGGCGGTAACAGGGGTTCGAGTCCCCTAGGGGACGCCATTTGCGGGAATAGCTCAGTTGGTAGAGCACGACCTTGCCAAGGTCGGGGTCGCGAGTTCGAGTCTCGTTTCCCGCTCCATATTTAACGAGAATGCCGCTCATTGAGCGGCGTTTTTGTTTGCAACAAGTGTTTAAGTCCCCAGGGGATGCCATTTGCGGGAATAGCTCAGTTGGTAGAGCACGACCTTGCCAAGGTCGGGGTCGCGAGTTCGAGTCTCGTTTCCCGCTCCATATTTAACAAAAACGCCGCTCATTGAGCGGCGTTTTTGTTTGTGCGCGATGCGCGTCGTATTACATCGACAGAATCAACCGCCCGGCAAACAGGATCAGGATCACCCCCATGCTGCGTTCGAACCAGTGCCCCATGCGCATGAACAGCAACCTCACCCTGCTGCTGGAAAAGAACAACGCAACGATCACAAACCACAGGGCATTCACAACGCACATCCATACACCGTACAACGCTTGAATCTTCAACGGTGTCGTGGCGCTGATGATCGTGGTGAAGATCGCCAGGAAAAACAACGTGGCCTTGGGATTGGTGGCGTTGGTCAAAAAGCCTGTCGTAAACGCCTTCAGCAGTGTTTGCTCAACGACTGGTTGATCAGTCGGCTGATCGCCTTCCAATACAGATTTCGGCCGGCTGCGCACCAGGCTCACACCCAGATAAAGAATGTAGGCACCACCCACGACCTTGGCCACCGTCAATAACCAGGGAATCGTATGCATCAAGGCACCGACGCCGAGCAAGGTGTACAGCACGTGCACGGAAATCCCCGCACCAATGCCCAGTGCCGTGCAGATGCCGACCACTCGGCCGAACCGCACACTCTGGCGGATGGTCACCGCGAAATCCGGTCCGGGGGCGACCACGGCCAGAAAGTGAATCGTCGCCAACGCCAGGAACTCGCCCAGGTAATTTGAAAGCATCTCAACTCCAGAAAGTCAGGGGGGAAGCAGTGCCGCGATAGCCGACAAAGAATGAAAGGCTCAAGCGGGGATCGACCGCACCCGGTGTCACCGAGTGCATGCGGCGTGAGTTGAACATGATGAAATCGCCCGGTGCCGGAAGGATCTCCAGCGCCGGAGTTCCGAGCAGGGCCGGGTCGATGCCGTAGCTGTCGCCACGCATTTCGTCGAACTGCGCAGGAGTAATGTCGTGGTCCCACACTTGCAGTGCGCCGCCCTCGGCGGGCATGTTCAGGTAGACGTTGCAGGCGAACTGCGCTTCCAGGCTCCTGGCCTGGAAGCTGTCCGGGGCGTCCTTGGCGAAAATGTCGTGATGGGCGAGAAAACACACGCCGGGTTTGACCACCCGGGACAGCCCGACGTACATCTTGCGGCCGTAGAGGCTTTCGAGGTGCGCGCCGGCTGGCCAGGATTCGTCGAGGATGCAGCGCAGGGTGTCGACCGGGGACGCATAGGGTGCACAACGATTACGCAGCTCTGCGATGTTGCGGGTGGCACGCTCGAAGTAATCCTCGATCAGCAGTGCCTGATTTTCCGCTTCGTAAAACGCCATGCCGATGCGACCGATGCTCGGCGCGTTGATATAGCCTTCAAATCCGGGAGCGAGGATCTTGTCGCCAATCTGAGTCGCCAGCGCCGGAGACAGCCAGCCTTTGATCCGGATGGCGAGCACTTCCTCATGGGCCAGTTTTTTTATGCACGCCTCATCGAGACGCTCGACGTCAAGCATCATGGTTCAGGTCCCTCTATCAGAGAGTCAACCAAGCCTGCGGATGCAGGCTTGCCCGGCATCAGGCGGCAGCCGCAACGAAAGCGGCGGCGCCTTCGCCCAAAGGCTCAGTCCACGTGATAGTGGACGGACAACGTGCCTTTCTTTTGCGAAAGGGCCGTGATCGTGACCGCGCCCAAATCCTTCAGGCTACGTACATGGGTGCCGCCACAGCCATAGGCGGGCAGTTCACCGAAACTGATTTCCCGGGCGCCTTCGCGCAGCGATGTCAGGCGCGGCAGATCATGGGCGATCCACTGTTCGAGGCCGTATTGAACGGTCTGCGCGTCAACGTCCTGCGCCGATTCCGCGGGTTTGAATTGCACCCGCCCTTCGCCGGGCCAGTGATGCGCCTTGATCGGCATCCAGCCCATGGCCTGGACGAAGTGGCCAATTAGATGGCCGGCCGAATGCATGCGCGTATTGAACTGGCGACGTTGCTCGTCGACCCGGATCTGGGTCATGCCAGGGTTGACCGGCTGATCGACGAAATGGACGATCCGGTCTGGGTCCTGGACTACGCGCAGTACCCGGCTGTCGCCAATCCAGCCCGTATCACAAGGTTGTCCGCCGCCCTGAGGGTGAAACAAGGTTGCGCGCAGCACCACGGCGAATTCGCTTTCGTGAGGTGCGCAGTCCAGGACTTCCACATTGGCCTTGAGGTCATCACTATGGAAAAAGAGGCGAAGCGTCATATTCCATGCTCGTATTCAAATTTCTATTTTTTATTATATGAAGCGTGGTTTGGCGTGATAATCCGTTCAAACATCAAAGGACTGTTGCGTTGTGAGCATAAATCTTCCACTGCCGTTACTGGGTGAAATGGCGATTTTCGTCAAGGTCGTCGAAACCGGCAGCTTCTCCGAAGCCGCTCGCCAGTTGGGTTCTTCGCCCTCGGCTGTCAGCCGCAGCATCTCGCGTCTGGAGAAGGCGCTGGCCACTCGCCTGCTGCAACGAACCACGCGCAAGTTACGTTTGAGCGACGGTGGCGAGGAGGTCTTCAAGCGGTGCCGGGAGATGGTCAACGCCGCCCGGTCAGTGATGGAAATCAGTGGTCAGTTCACTGATGAGCCCGAGGGGGTGGTGCGCATCAGCGTCCCGAAAGCCGTAGGCCGAATCGTGATTCACCCGCATATACCGGAGTTTTTGCGCCGTTATCCCAAGGTGGATGTGGAGCTGTTGCTTGAGGATCGTCAGGTGGATTTGATCGACGATCACGTCGACCTGGCGATTCGTATCACCGACCGGCCGCCAGCGGGATTGGTGGGGCGACAGTTGCTGACCATCGACCATTTACTCTGCGCCACACCCCAATATCTGGCTGAGCACGGTACGCCGACTCATCCCCATGACTTGCTCAACCACAGTTGCATTTACTTGGGCGAAACCCCGAGCGATGCGCGCTGGAAGTTCAAGAAAGGCAACAAATCTGTAACCGTCGGTGTGCGCGGGCGATATGCCGCCAATCACACCGGTGTACGTTTTGGCGCGGTATTGCAGCACATCGGCATCGGCAGCCTGCCGTATTTCACCGCGCGCCGTGCCTTGGAGAAGGGGTTGATGGTGCAAGTGCTGCCGGACTGGACGTTTCTGGCGTCCTACCACGGGGGCGCGTGGTTGCTGTACTCGCCAACCCGCTACCTGCCGCCAAAGCTACGGGTGTTGATTGATTACCTGGTGGAATGCCTGGAGAAGGAGCCGACTTTGGGCAAGCCAGGTAAGTCGAGCCTTCTGAGTACGGCTGTATCGGAGTATGAGCTGCCCGAGAGTGATGGGTTGTTCTGAATCATAAGCAAAAGATCGCAGCCTTCGGCAGCTCCTACATGGGAATTGCGTGCACCCTGTAGGAGCTGCCGAAGGCTGCGATCTTTTGATCCAAAAAAAAAGCCCGCAGGTTCAACCATGCGGGCCTTTTGCATTGCGGATTTCGTATCAGTGCTTGCTGTCCTGATTCGACAAGGCCAGCAGCTGCTTTTCCTGGTTCCAGTCAAAAGGCTCGTCATTCTGTTCGGCTTCGAAACGACGCTCTTCCAGTGCTTGATACAGGTCGATTTCTTCATCGGACAAGTAGTGCAGGCAGTCACCGGCGAAATACCACAGCAGATCCCGTGGAATCAGGTGGGCGATTTGCGGATAACGGGAAATCACTTGAGTCAGGATGTCCTGGCCCAGGTACTGGCTTTCGATCGGATCGATCGGCAATGACGCCAGCAGTTCGTCGAAGCGCTCCAGGAACAAGGCATGGCTTTCTTCGGGAACCTGCTCGGCCTCACCTACGGCGACCAGGATGCTACGCAAGTGGTCGAGCAAAACGAGATGATCGGCAACGATGTTGGACACGAGATAAGTCCTCAAGAGCAAAACGGGCGCGGGAGTATAAAGCTCCCGCGCGCATTTTCCCATGATGGAGCGCTGGATGGATCAGCGGACCTTGCCATCGGTCAGTGCTATTTCCTCTTTGTCGAAAGCATCGACATCGATCACTTTACGCCGCGACACTTCGGCCTCACGAAGCGTGTGTGCTTCCACCGGTTGCAACACGCCGGCTTCCAATGCTGCATCGATGATATTTTCCCCAGCGATCGGTTTGACCTGACCGCTCTTGAGCGCCACATGCAGTTTCTTGCGCAAGGGTTGCGCAGCGTTCAACTGATTGCAGGTGTGCTGCAGGACGCCAACAGGGTCTTCGACCGATTGCGGGCGGTAGCAACCCAGGAGCACTTCCTCCAGGGCCGGATCGCCCTTGGCACGGCCAATCACTGCCGCAACTTCGGCGCCGAGTTTGTCCGACGGCCCTTTGTGGCGACGGCCGAACGGGAACACGATCACCCGCAACAGACAGGCCAGCACCTTGTTCGGAAAGTTGTTCAGCAGTTCATCCATGGCCCGCTCTCCGTGACCGAGGCTTTCCTCCATGGCCCAGGTAAACAGCGGCTTCATGTACTCCGGCGAGTCGAGGTCGTTGTAACGCTTGAGCGCGGCGCTGGCCAGGTACATGTTGCTCAGCACATCACCCAGCCGTGCCGACAGGCGTTCGCGCCGTTTCAGTTCGCCGCCGAGCAGCATCATGCTGAGGTCGGCGAGCAGGGCGAACGCAGCGGCCTGACGGTTGAGCGCGCGGAAGTAGCGCTGGCTGAGCTTGTCGCCGGGCACTTGCTCCAGGTGCCCGAAGCCCAGGTTCAGCACCAGCGTGCTGGCGGCGTTGCCCACGGCAAAGCCGATGTGCTTGAGCAGCAGGTCATCGAATTCGGTGAGTGCCTGATCCTTGTCCTCCCGAGTGGCCAAGGCCATTTCCTTGAGCACGAAGGGGTGGCAGCGAATGGCGCCTTGGCCGAAGATCATCAGGTTGCGCGATAGAATGTTCGCGCCTTCCACGGTAATGAAGATCGGCGCGCCGTTCCATTTGCGCCCGAGGTAGTTGTTCGGCCCCATGATGATCGCCTTGCCGCCGTGCACATCCATTGCCTGGCTGATGCACTCGCGGCCACGCTCGGTGAGGTGGTACTTGAGAATCGCCGACAGCACCGACGGTTTCTCGCCGAGGTCCACCGCATTGGCGGTCAGCATCCGCGCGGCGTCCATCATCCAGGCGTTGCCGCCGATGCGCGCCATGGCTTCCTGAATGCCTTCGAAAGCGGCAATCGGCACGTTGAACTGCTCGCGGATCTGCGCGTACTGGCCTGTCACCAGGCTGGTGAACTTGGCCATGCCGGTGCCCACCGCCGGCAGGGAAATCGAACGTCCGACGGACAGGCAATTCATCAGCATCATCCAGCCCTTGCCGAGCATTTCCTGGCCGCCGATCAGGAACTCCAGTGGCACGAAAACATCCTTGCCGGAGTTCGGGCCGTTCATGAACGCCGCACCCAGGGGCAGGTGACGGCGGCCGATTTCCACACCGGGGAGATCGGTTGGAATCAGCGCCAGACTGATACCCAGGTCTTCCTCATCTCCCAGCAGGTGGTCCGGGTCGTATGCCTTGAACGCCAGGCCGAGCAGGGTGGCCACCGGGCCCAGGGTGATGTAGCGCTTTTCCCAGTTCAGGCGCAGGCCGAGAGTTTCCTTGCCTTCCCATTCACCTTTGCAGATCACCCCGGTGTCGGGCATGCCGCCCGCGTCCGAACCGGCCAGGGGACCGGTCAATGCAAAACAGGGGATTTCGTCGCCGCGCGCCAGGCGTGGCAGGTAATGGTTGCGCTGTTCGTCAGTGCCGTAATGCAGCAACAGTTCGGCCGGGCCGAGGGAGTTGGGGACCATCACGGTGGAGGCGAGATCGCCGCTGTGACTGGCCAGTTTCATCGCCACTTGCGAGTGGGCGTAGGCCGAGAAGCCCTTGCCGCCAAACTCTTTGGGAATGATCAGGGCAAAGAAGCCGTTGTCCTTGATGTAAGTCCAGGCCTCGGCCGGCAAGTCCATGGTTTGACCGAGCTGCCAGTCGCTGACCATGGCGCAGAGTTCTTCGGTCGGGCCGTCGATGAAGGCCTGTTCTTCTTCGTTCAGTTGCGCCTTGGGATAGGACAGCAGTTTGTTCCAGTCCGGGCGACCGCTGAACAGTTCGCCATCCCACCACACGGTGCCGGCTTCGATGGCGTCGCGTTCGGTTTCCGACATTGGCGGCAGGGTTTTCTGGAACCAGTTGAACATCGGTGCGCTGAAGAATTTGCGGCGCAGATCAGGCAATAGCAGGGGGGCCGCCACAGCGGCGGTCAACACCCAGAAAATCAACAGCAGCCAACCCGGTGCGCGGCTGAAGGCGCCCATTGCCAGCAGATAGACAGCCACGATGCCCAGGGCAGGCAGCGGCGCGATGCGACGGTGGGCTAAATAAGCTATCCCGACAACCAGAACCAGTATCCACAACAGCAGCATATTTAATCCTCCGTGAACCCAGGGCAAACCAACCCAGAGAGCTTAGACGGCATCCGCGAAACGGGGTGGTCAGAGCGATGGGATTGAAATCGTGGGAAACCCTGGATGATTGTGTAGGCCTTTTGCGTGACAGACCGTGAAAAATCGTTCATTGAGCGGGCGGCAAAGCGCCCATATTTGGCCGAAACGTCGTTATCTCTGTGCTGAACCTCTCGCTAGACTCGGGTCTTGCCCTAGACATTACCAGCAGGGAGATTGCCCTCATGCACGAGTATCTGAGCCCCGGCCGCTTCATCGATAGTGACCATCCCTCGGTGGTGGAGTTCGCCGAAAAACACCGTGGCAGCAGTCGCGACCCGATCGAGCAGGCGATCCGACTCTATTACGCCGTGCGCGAGGCGGTGCGCTACAACCCGTACTCCTTCAGCCGTGATCCGCAGACTTTGTGCGGCAGTTACGCGCTGGCGACCGGGGAAAGTTATTGCGTGCCCAAAGCCACCTTGCTGGCAGGTGCAGCACGGCATTGCGCGATACCCGCGCGGATCGGCCTGGCGGATGTGCGCAATCATTTATCGACCCCACGCTTGCTCAAGTTGCTCAAGAGCGACGTGTTCGCCATGCACGGCTACACCGAGCTCTATCTGAACGGTCGCTGGGTCAAGGCTACGCCTGCGTTCAACCAGGGCTTATGCGATCTGTTCAATGTGGCACCGCTGGAATTCGATGGGATTAACGACAGTGTTTTCCACCCCTTCAATCGCGACGGCGCAAAATTGATGGAGTACCTGATCGACCACGGCCAGTTCACCGACGTGCCGGAAAGGTTCTTCTTCGAACACCTTGAAAAGTGTTATCCGCACTTGTTCGACGAGCAACTTGCGCCTCTGCTGGGGGACATGCAGAGCGATTTGAGTCGCGCCTGATCCGGCGTATGCTGCCTGCGCATTCATCCATAAAGAGGCGGTCATGCTGAAGATTTGGGGTCGGAAAAATTCGTCGAATGTCAGAAAACCATTGTGGGCCGCCGAGGAACTGGGCCTGGCCTATGAGGCCATCGATGCGGGCGGTGCCTTTGGTGTCGTCGATACGCCCGAGTACCGCGCCATGAACCCCAATGGTCGCGTGCCGGTGCTTGAAGATGATGGCTTCGTGTTGTGGGAATCCAACGCCATCGTCCGTTATCTGATGGCCAGGCATGCGGCGAATACCCCGTGGTATCCGGCAGATCTGCAAGCACGGGCCAGCGCCGAGAAGTGGATGGACTGGACCACTTCCAGTTTTGCCGGACCGTTCCGCACGGTGTTCTGGGGCGTTTTGCGCACCCCGGCCGATCAACAGGACTGGCCCGCGATAAAGGCTGCGATCAAGGAATGCGAAGCGCTGCTGGCGATGGCTGACCAGGCGTTGGCAACCCAGCCCTACCTGTCCGGTGAGGAGATCGGCATGGGCGACATTCCCCTGGGCAGTTTCATTTATGCCTGGTTCGAGATGCCGATCGAACGTTCGCCGCATCCCCATCTGCAGGCCTGGTACGCACGGTTGAAACAGCGTCCGGCGTATCGCAAAGCGGTCATGACCGCGTTGACTTAATACTCACTATCGACACACTTGACTGTACTTGTAGGGCGGCGACAAGCACCATTGCGTCCATGCGCCGCGGTTGCATTGCTTGCCGCCCGCCCATATCTGTCCCTTTCTTCCCTTCTTGGTGCGTAATCCGATATGAGTTCCGCTCTGTCCATCCGGCAGCTAACCAAAACCTACGGCAACGGTTTCCAGGCCTTGAGTGGTATCGATCTGGATGTCGCCGAAGGTGACTTCTTCGCCTTGCTCGGCCCCAACGGCGCCGGCAAATCCACGACCATCGGCATTCTTTCGACCCTGGTGAACAAGACCAGCGGCACGGTGAATATCTTCGGTCACGACCTGGACAAGAACCCGGCGGCGCTCAAGCGTTCCATCGGCGTTGTACCCCAGGAATTCAACTTCAACCAGTTCGAAAAGACCTTCGACATCGTCGTCACCCAGGCCGGTTACTACGGCATCCCGTCGAAAGTCGCCAAGGAACGCGCCGAGCAGTACCTGACCCAGCTCGGCCTGTGGGACAAGCGCGATGTGCCGTCGCGTTCGCTGTCCGGCGGCATGAAGCGTCGCCTGATGATCGCCCGCGCGCTGGTCCACGAACCGCGCCTGTTGATCCTCGACGAACCGACTGCCGGGGTGGACATTGAACTGCGTCGCTCGATGTGGACCTTCCTCACCGAGCTGAACAAGAAAGGCATCACCATCATCCTCACCACGCACTATCTGGAAGAGGCTGAGCAGTTGTGCCGCAACATCGGCATCATCGACCACGGCACCATCGTCGAGAACACCAGCATGAAGCAGTTGCTCGGCCAGCTGCATGTCGAGACCTTCCTGCTGGATCTGAAGAACGGTGTGAGCGCGCCGCCGCAGCTGATTGGCTATCCATCACGATTGCTCGATGGTCACACCCTGGAGGTCCAGGTGGACAAGTCCATGGGCATCACCGCGCTGTTCACTCAGCTTGCACAGCAAAATATTGAAGTGCTGAGCCTGCGTAACAAAACCAATCGCCTTGAGGAGTTGTTCGTGTCCCTGGTGGAGAAAAATCTGTCGAAGGTGGCGGTATGAGTTCCGAGCTGCAGCCCAACCTCGTTGCCCTCAATACCATCGTTTACCGTGAGGTCCGGCGTTTTACCCGGATCTGGCCGCAGACCCTGCTGCCGCCAGCCATCACCATGGTCCTGTATTTCGTGATCTTCGGTAATCTGATCGGTCGGCAAATCGGCGACATGGGTGGCTTCACCTATATGGAGTACATCGTGCCGGGGCTGATCATGATGTCGGTGATCACCAACTCCTACGGCAACGTGGTGTCGAGTTTCTTCGGCAGCAAGTTCCAGCGCTCCATCGAAGAGTTGATGGTGTCGCCGGTGTCGCCGCACACCATCCTGATTGGCTACACCCTCGGTGGCGTGCTGCGCGGCTTGATGGTCGGGATCATCGTGACGCTGCTGTCGCTGTTCTTCACCGATTTACAGGTGCATCACTTGGGCGTGACCATTCTGGTGGTGGTGCTGACGGCGACGATTTTCTCGTTGCTGGGCTTCATCAACGCAGTGTTTGCGCGCAACTTCGATGACATCTCGATCATCCCGACGTTTGTGCTGACGCCTTTGACCTACCTGGGCGGGGTGTTCTACTCGATCTCGTTGCTGCCGCCGTTCTGGCAGACCGTGTCCCTGGCCAACCCGGTGCTGCACATGGTCAATGCGTTCCGTTACGGTATTCTTGGGGTATCGGATATCCGGATCAGCATCGCGATCACGTTCATGCTGGTGGCGACTATCGTGTTGTACATCGGTTGTGCGCGGTTGCTGGTGAGTGGGCGGGGGATGCGTACCTAAAATCTCAAGCGCACGTATCCCCCGTGGGAGATTCTATGGTTGAGGGGAAGCCCTCAAACCGCCTTTAGATTCGTATTCGCTCTGGTTTTTCAGCAGGGCGAATACGACTCGGGCCAGCTTGCGAGCCAGTATCACCAAGGCCTGGGTGGTGCTGAAGCCTCGGGCTCTTTGCTCTTCATAGTAGGGTTTCCAAGCCGCTGTACGACTCGCAGACATGGCAGCGTTGTGGAGCAGCCGACGAGCCTCTCCATCCCCGCGCTTGGTCAAACAGGGGCGTCCTTGTTTCTTGCCTGATTTAGCCACCCTCAAATCCAGTCCAAGAAAGGCGATGAAGGCATCGCCACCACCAAATTCACCCCGCTGGAAAGACGCCAGCAGCCGAGCTGCAGTCAGAAAGCCGACACCTTCTATCTTCATGCAGCGCTTGAGTTGATCCATCAGCCCGGCTTTTTCCAGAAGGGTCTTGATCATCTTCTCAAGCAGGGCTTCGAGTCTTTGCATCGAGCGTACCTGGGCGGCAAACGCCGTTTTCAGCGGTTCATTGGCCCAGCTTTGCGCCAGGCCGGTACGCGCCTGAACCAATGCCGCACGCCGACGGAACAAGCTCAGGAGCTGACGGTAAAGCGGCGGTGGAGGCGTTCATGGACGCAGTTCCTCGGCCTCGTTTTTCAGGTAACGGGCCAGCAGACGAGCATCGATTGCGTCAGTCTTGGCGCGGATTTTCACCCCTTTGCGATAGTGGCTTAGTTCAAAGCCGTCGACCATGTAGACGTCGCAGCCGGCTTCATAGGCCAGATCGACGAACACTACGTGATAAATATTGGTGGCTTCAATGGCGATGGCTGCGCTTCCCGATAACGCTTTCAGCCACTTATTGATGGCTGTCTTGTTGTTGGGAATCGTCTCAAGCAGATCGAGTTCGGCGCGATAGATCACCAGTTCATCCTTGGCGACGTCCACACCTACAATCGGTTTGGTGGCGAGAACCTGCATTGCCATCGAATACCCTCCGGGATAAAGTTTGAGCACTTGTTGGGGTCACCCAGAGGCGCAGGCTTGTTTCTATCGTCGGTCGAACCAGAAGCATTCTTTATCGGCGCTTGGGTGAAAGGAGGAGGGGCGAAATCTCCCACGGTCTGTACTGCTAGTAACAGTCAGAATCTGGCTTTGTCCCTCCTCCCCCCTTCAAGTCCTACCATACAAGCTGGCTTGTCGGGTCGCCGCATCGCAGCGATGGCGGCCTGACAGTCAACCAATCGCTCATGGATGTATCCGATCTACTGTGGGAGCGGGCTTGCTCGCGAAGGCGGCCTGACAGCCGATCATATTCTTTCAGGTGTACATATCCATTCCTGCGGTAACGGCTACTTAGGGTTTCGCTCTTACAGCGAGTCACTTGGAAGAGCCCCAAGTAACCAAGGGCTCTTGCCCCTGGCGTTCGGCCCCTCGCTGAGGCTCGGGGTACCCTCGCTCCGGCCCTGCTCCGTGGGCCCGCCGCCATCGGCCATCCATGGCCGGCGGCGGCTAAACCGGCATCCATGCCGGTTTGCCCACTGCGCAGAACCTCCACTCGGCCTCTCGATGTGGCAAGAAAATCAAAAGCCAAAGCCAAAGCCAAAGCCAAAGCCAAAGCCAAAGCAACAGCAAAAGCAAAAGCAACAGCAAAAGCAACAGCAAAAGCGGGGCGGCCTGACAGCCGACCTGATTGCAGGTATGTCCGCGTCCCATTGTGGGAGCGAGCCTGCTCGCGAAAAACGTCCAGACAACGCGTTCATCCAGACAGGGCGCGTTATCGTTGACGACCATCGCGAGCAGGCTCGCTCCCACAGGGGATTGGGGGTATCTGTAAAAATCAGGTCGGCTGTCAGGCCGCCTCGCTTTGGCTTTAGATTTGGGCGCCCCGTTAAACCACGATGGCCGAACGTAGGCATTGCGTAGTGGGTAAACCGGCAGGACGCCGGTTTAGCCGCGCTGGGCCAGGGACGGCCCATCGCGGCGACCCCTGTAGGAGCGAGCATGCTCGCGATGGAGGTCAACGATGACGCGGGGTGCCTGACACCCCCCGGTGCTCTCAGGTTTTTCGCGAGCATGCTCGCTCCTACAGTAAGGGCGAAACCATAAGTGGCCGTTACCGCAGAAATGGATATGTACACGATCAAACGGCCTTTGAACTCCTACTTTTCTTACGCCGCCGCCACTGCCGCCCAACCCACCAACGCCAATACATCATCACCAGACAATAAGCCAACGCCCCAAGCACCAGGCCCACCACCACCGACCCCAGCAAAAACGGCTGCCACAAGGTCGAGAGCTGACTGCTGATCCATTCCCAGGTCAACTCATCCGGCAGATGCCGGGCAGGAACATCCATCAGCCAGGCACCGGTCTGATAAGTGCAGAAGAACACGGCCGGCATGGTGATCGGGTTGGTCAACCAGACCAGGCTGACGGCAATCGGCATGTTGCCGCGCACGATGATCGCGAGAATCGCGGCGACCAGCATCTGCAACGGAATCGGCAGGAATGCCGCGAACAGACCGACCGCCATCGCCCGGGCGACGGAATGGCGATTGAGGTGCCAGAGGTTCGGGTCATGCAGCAGGGTGCCGAGAAAGCGTAAGGACTTGTGTTCCCTGATGCTGGTCGGATCTGGCATGTAGCGTTTGAATAAGCGCCGGGGCATAAGGCTTCTCGGTCGGTTAAGGCGGCAAGTATGTCTGGATTCTATGAGTCGCCCATTCAGACTTTGTGACAATTGTTAACGGCGAACGTGCGCCTGGCCGGCTATGCCTAGGGACGGGACTCTCAAGGACGGGCTTATGCGCACAGGGATGATGGCGCTGGCGTTGGGCCTGCTGGCCTTGCGTTTTTTACCGGTGTTACCGCCGGTCTGGTTGTGGTTGTTGATGCCGGTCGTGGGTTTGATGTTACTGCCGTTCAGGACGTATCCGGCGGCGTTTTTCCTGTTCGGCTTGAGTTGGGCGTGCCTCCATGCCCAGTGGGCGCTGGATGATCGGTTGTCGCCGGCCCTCGATGGGGAAACGCGTTGGGTCGAAGGGCGGGTCAGTGGGTTGCCACAGAATGCCGAGGGTGTGGTGCGTTTCGAACTGACCGACAGTCAGTCACGACGCACCGTCCTGCCGCGACATTTGCGTCTGGCCTGGTACGACGGCCCGCCGGTGAACAGCGGCGAACGCTGGCGGCTGGCGGTCAAGCTGAAGCGACCGGCAGGTTTGCTCAATCCGCACGCCTTCGACTACGAGGCCTGGCTGTTGGCGCAACGCATCGGTGCGACCGGGACCGTCAAGGCCGGGGAGCGACTTGCGCCAGCCCGATGGGCCTGGCGCGACGGTGTACGCCAGAGGCTGCAGGCCGTGGACGCCCAAGGTCGAACAGGCGTGCTGACAGCGTTGGTGCTGGGAGACGGCGGGGGGCTCAGTCGCGAAGACTGGCAGATGTTGCAAGACACCGGCACCGTGCATCTGCTGGTGATTTCCGGGCAACACGTCGGCTTGTTGGCGGGACTGGTTTATCTGTTGGTCGCCGGGCTTGCCCGTTATGGCTTGTGGCCAGGCCGTCTGCCATGGTTGCCCTGGGCCTGCGGCCTGGCTTTTGTGGCTGCCCTTGGATATGGGCTGTTGGCTGGCTTCGAAGTGCCGGTTCGCCGAGCCTGTCTGATGATCGGCCTGGTACTGCTGTGGCGCCTGCGCTTTCGCCACCTGGGTGCATGGTGGCCGCTGTTGCTGGCGCTCAATGGCGTCTTGCTGATTGACCCATTGGCGAGTCTGCAACCGGGTTTCTGGCTGTCATTCGCGGCGGTGGCGGTGTTGATCTTCACGTTCGGTGGTCGCTTGGGGCCTTGGCCATGGTGGCAAACCTGGACCCGTGCCCAATGGCTGATCGGGATCGGCCTTGGCCCTTTTTTGCTGGTCCTGGGATTGCCGATCAGCCTCAGCGGGCCGTTGGTCAATTTGCTGGCGGTGCCCTGGATCAGCCTGGTGGTGCTGCCCCCTGCATTGCTCGGGACACTGTTGTTGCCGGTGCCCTACGTGGGCGAATGGTTACTCTGGCTTGCGGGCGGCTTGGTCGATTGGCTGTTCACCGGGCTGGCATTGGTCGCCGGCAAGGTTCCCGCGTGGGTGCCCGCAGCCATCCCGCTATGGGTCTGGGGGATCGGCACTTTGGGCGCCTTTCTGTTGCTGCTGCCGCGCGGCGTGCCAATGCGACCTTTAGGCTGGCCTCTGCTGCTACTACTGGTTTTTCCTCCGCGGCCGATGCTGCCCGAAGGCATTGCCGAGGTCTGGCAACTGGATGTGGGTCAAGGGCTGGCGATCGTGGTACGCACTCGCCATCACACACTGTTGTATGACGCCGGTCCGCGTTTGCGTGGTCTCGACCAGGGTGAGCGGGTGGTACTGCCAGCACTGCGCAAACTGGGAGTGAAGGCAGTCGACCTGATGTTAATCAGCCATGCCCATGCCGATCACGCCGGTGGCGCCCGGGCAGTTGCCAATGGGTTGCCGGTGAAATGGGTGCTCAGTGGGGAACCTGCCGACCTGCCTGCCGAGTTGCAGGCCGAGGGCTGTGAGAGCGGCCGGCAATGGACGTGGGACGGGGTCAATTTTCAACTGTGGCACTGGCCGCTGGCCAGGGACAGCAACCAGAATTCCTGCGTGTTGCAGATCGAAGCCAATGGCGAGCGAATGCTGCTCAGCGGTGACATCGACACCCGCGCCGAGCGCGCATTGCTCGATAGTGCATTGGCCGTGCCTACCGATTGGTTGCAGGCACCGCACCACGGCAGTCGCAGTTCGTCTTCGATGGCGCTGCTCAACGTTTTGCAGCCCAAGGCGGTGCTGATCTCCCGTGGCCAGGGCAACTCGTTCGGCCATCCTCATCCGGTGGTGATTGAACGCTATCGAAATCGCGGGATGGCGATCTACGACAGCGCGCAGCAAGGTGCCGTTCATCTGCAACTGGGACGTTTCGAACCACCGCGTTCGATGCGTCAAGAACGGCTCTTCTGGCGCGATCCGCCGCCCTCGGGCAAATAACCGGGGATTATCAAAGGCCGACCGGATGCGACATCACAGTCTTCGGTGCGCCCACCCCCTATGTTAGAGTGGCGCACTTTTTCGAGGGGACTGTCACTGTGTGGGAATTGGTCAAATCCGGCGGCTGGATGATGCTGCCGATCATCCTGAGTTCCATCGCGGCAATGGCAATCGTTGCCGAACGTCTGTGGACCCTGCGGGCCAGTCGCGTGACCCCGGAGCATTTGCTCGGGCAGGTCTGGGTCTGGATCAAGGACAAGCAACTCAACAAGGAAAAGCTCAAGGAGCTGCGCGCCAATTCGCCGTTGGGTGAGATCCTGGCCGCTGGCCTGGCCAATTCCCGGCATGGTCGCGAGATCATGAAAGAGTGTATCGAAGAGGCCGCCGCGCGGGTCATCCACGAGCTGGAACGCTACATCAATGCCCTCGGCACCATCGCCGCCATGGCGCCGTTGCTGGGGCTGCTGGGTACGGTGCTGGGCATGATCGACATTTTCAGTGCGTTCATGGGCACGGGCATGACCACCAACGCAGCGGTGCTGGCCGGGGGTATCTCCAAGGCGCTGATCACCACGGCAGCCGGTTTGATGGTCGGTATCCCGTCGGTATTCTTCCACCGTTTCCTGCAACGCCGGATTGATGAACTGGTAGTCGGCATGGAGCAGGAAGCGATCAAGCTGGTCGAAGTCGTGCAGGGTGATCGTGACGTGGACCTGGCGGGGGGCAAAGCGTGAAATTCCGCCGCAAGCAACGGGAGAATGTGGACATCAACCTCGCGTCGCTGATCGACGTGGTGTTTATCCTGCTGCTGTTTTTCGTCGTGACCACGACCTTTACCCGTGAAACCCAGTTGCGCGTCGATCTGCCCGAAGCGGTCAGCGGTGCGCCCTCCGATGACCAGACCCGGCAACTGGACATCGCGATCAGTGCCGACGGCGTGTTTTCGGTGAACAATCAGGTATTGCCCAAAAGCGACCTGGCGACCCTGATGGATGCACTGCAGAAGCAATCCAATGGCGACACCAGTCGACCGCTGTCCATCAGCGCCGACGGAAAATCCCAGCATCAGTCGGTCATCACCGCCATGGACGCCGCCGGCAAGCTCGGCTTCAGCCATCTGCGCATGACCACAGTCGAGGCGGCGCCGCCCGCGCCCTGATGGCCATGTCCGATCGCCTGCTCGCCGCGTGGTACCGAGGTCATCCGGCCCTGAAACTGTTGCAGCCGCTGGAGTGGTTGTACCGCTGCGTGGTCAACCACAAGCGCAAGCGCTTTCTGGCGGGCGAGGGTGAGATCTATCAGCCACCGGTACCGCTGATCGTGGTGGGCAACATCACCGTCGGCGGCACCGGCAAGACACCACTGATCCTGTGGATGATCCAGCACTGTCAACGCAGTGGCTTGCGGGTCGGCGTGGTCAGCCGGGGTTACGGAGCCAAACCTGCGCAATTGCCGTGGCGGGTCGAGGCGGATCAAAGCGCCGACGTCGCTGGCGATGAGCCGCTGTTGATCGTGCAGCGTACCGGCGTGCCATTGATGATCGACCCGGATCGCAGCCGTGCGGTCAAGGCCTTGCTGGCGAGTGAACCGCTGGACCTGATCCTGTCCGATGACGGCATGCAGCATTACCGCATGGCTCGGGATCTGGAGCTGGTGCTGATCGACTCTGCCCGTGGACTAGGCAACCGGCGTTGCTTGCCCGCCGGGCCATTGCGTGAACCGGTCGAGCGTCTGCAAAGTGTCGACGCGGTGCTCTACAACGGCGCCACGGCTGACGACGGTGACAACTTTGCCTTCCAGTTGCAACCGACGGCACTGGTCAATCTGCAAAGCGGCGAACGTCGCCCGCTCGATCACTTTCCTGCAGGCCAGGCGCTGCATGCCGTGGCCGGGATCGGTCACCCGCAGCGTTTCTTCAAGACCCTCGAAACGCTACACTGGCAGCCAGTCCCGCATGCGTTCGCCGACCACGCCGAATACAGCGTGCAGGCCTTGAATTTCAAACCGCCATTGCCATTGGTGATGACCGAAAAGGACGCGGTGAAGTGCCGTGCCTTCGCCGCCGCCGACTGGTGGTACCTGGCGGTCGACGCTGTGCCGTCGCCAGCCTTCACGGCCTGGTTCGATACACAGTTGATGCGCCTGTTGCCGGCGCGTCTTTTGCCTTAAATCCGTTTCTATCCAGGGAATGTTCATGGACACCAAATTGCTCGATATCCTCGCTTGCCCGGTCTGCAAAGGTCCGCTCAAGCTCAGCGCCGACAAGACCGAGCTGATCAGCAAGGGCGCTGGCCTTGCGTACCCGATTCGAGACGGCATCCCGGTGATGCTCGAAACCGAAGCCCGTACCCTGACCACCGACGAGCGTCTGGATAAATGACTACAGCCTTTACCGTTGTTATTCCTGCGCGCTACGCCTCCACCCGTCTGCCGGGCAAGCCGCTGCTGTTGATCGCCGGCAAGCCGATGATCCAGCACGTGTGGGAACAGGCGTGCAAAAGTAGCGCCCAGCGCGTGGTGGTTGCCACGGACGATGCACGCATCGCCCAGGCCTGCGAAGGTTTTGGTGCGCAAGTGGTGATGACTCGCGAAGACCACAACTCAGGCACCGATCGCCTGGCTGAAGTTGCGGCGAAGCTGGGCTTGGCGCCTGACGCGATCGTGGTCAACGTCCAGGGCGACGAGCCGCTGATCCCGCCAAGTGTCATTGACCAGGTGGCCGTTAACCTGGCTGCCCACACCGAAGCGCGCATGGCCACGCTGGCCGAGCCGATCGAAGACGTGGAGAGCCTGTTCAACGCCAACGTGGTCAAGGTCGTCAGCGACCTCAATGGCCTGGCACTGACCTTCAGTCGCGCCACCTTGCCATGGGCACGGGACACGTTCGCCAAGAGCCTCGAGCAATTGCCCGAAGGCGTGCCGTATCGCCGACACATCGGCATCTATGCCTACCGCGCCGGTTTCCTGCATGACTTCGTCAGCTGGGGCCCGTGCTGGCTGGAAAACACCGAGTGCCTGGAACAGCTGCGTGCCTTGTGGCACGGGGTACGGATTCACGTCGCCGATGCGCTGATCGCTCCGCCGGCCGGTGTCGATACCGTTGAAGACCTTGAGCGCGTTCGTCGCCTGCTGGAGGCTTGATGCGGGTTCTGTTTGTCTGCCTGGGCAATATCTGCCGTTCACCCACGGCCGAAGGCGTTCTGCGGCATAAACTGCGCGAAGCGGGGCTGGCCGATCAAGTCGAAGTGGCCTCCGCCGGTACCGGCGACTGGCACGTGGGCAGTGCACCGGACAAGCGCAGCCAGGCGGCGGCCAAGCGGCGTGGTTATGATTTGTCCGCGCAGCGCGCCCAGCAAGTCACCCGCGCCGACTTCGCCACGTACGACCTGATCCTGGCGATGGATAACAGCAACCTGCGCAACCTCATGGATCTGCAACCGCCCAAGGGTAAGGCGGAGCTGGACCTGTTCCTGCGTCGCTACCCATCGGAGATCGATGAAGTCCCTGATCCGTACAATGACAGTGAGCATGGCTTTGAACGGGTGCTGGACCTGATCGAGCGCGCCAGTGACCTGCTGGTGATCGAACTGAAGGAACGGTTATGAGTTTGCAACTGCGATCACGGGTTTCACTAAAACCGTTCAACAGCTTTGGCGTGGATGTCCAGGCTCGCCTGTTTGCCGAGGCCCATAGCGACGCCGATGTGCGTGAGGCCCTGGCCTATGCACGGGAACACCAGGTGCCCTTGCTGGTGATCGGCGGTGGCAGCAACTTGCTGCTGACGGCCGACGTTGAATCGTTGGTGCTGCGCATGGCCACGCGCGGAATACGCGTGATCAGCGACGACGGCAGCAAAGTGGTGATCGAGGCCGAGGCGGGCGAGCCGTGGCACCCGTTCGTGCAACACACCCTGGTGCAGGGCTTGTCGGGCCTGGAAAACCTCAGCCTGATTCCCGGCACCGTTGGCGCGGCGCCCATGCAGAACATCGGCGCGTATGGCGTGGAAATCAAGGATGTGTTCGCCGGCCTGACCGCCCTGGATCGCCAGAGTGGCGAGCTGCGCGACTTCAGCCTGCAAGAGTGCAACTTCGCTTACCGCGACAGCGTGTTCAAACAGGAGCCTGGGCGCTGGTTGATCCTACGCGTGCGTTTCATCCTCGATCGCACTGCACACCTGCATCTGGAGTACGGTCCTGTGCGTCAGCGCCTGACCGAGCAGGGCATCGATCATCCGACGGCGACGGACGTCAGCCAGGCCATTTGCAGCATCCGCAACGAGAAACTCCCGGACCCGGCGGTGCTCGGCAATGCCGGCAGCTTTTTCAAGAACCCCTTGGTGCCAGCGGCGCTGGTCGCACAGCTCAAGGGCGAATATCCGGACCTGGTGGCCTACGCGCAACCCGACGGGCAGATGAAGCTGGCTGCCGGCTGGTTGATCGAACGGGCAGGGTGGAAAGGTTTCCGCGATGCCGATGCAGGCGTGCACAAAATGCAGGCACTGGTGCTGGTCAATTACGGCAGCGCGACAGGGTTGCAACTACTGAGCCTGGCACAGCGCATCCAGAAAGACATTTCAGAACGTTTTCATGTCGACCTGGAAATGGAGCCCAATCGGTATTGAAGCTAAGCTTTGATGACGGATTGCCAAAGCCCTGCATAACTCAAGTTGTGCAGGGCTTTTTTGTTAATACAGGCTTAATCTGGTCTGCTGACGATGCAAGCATTTGCTCCACCAAAGGCCCGGTGCAGACGTGTCCGTTCGCACAAGAGAGCCCATTAGCCTGAGCCGATCTGTGTTACCAACCAAGATCCAGTGGCAGATTGCTCGACCCCATAACTCAAGCACTATGCGGGCGTGCCCATGATTACCCTGAAACTCAACGGTCAAGACCATCCACTCGACGTCACCGAGGATATGCCCTTGCTCTGGGCGATCCGCGACGTAGCCGGTTACAACGGCACCAAGTTTGGCTGTGGCATGGGCCTTTGCGGCGCCTGCACCATTCATATCGAAGGTGCCCCGGCGCGCAGTTGCATCACGCCGATTGGCTCGGTGGTCGGCCAGAACGTCACCACCATCGACAACCTGCATGCCGACCCTGTCGGCAAAGTCGTGCAGCAAGCCTGGCTCGATACGGCCGTGGCCCAATGCGGTTACTGCCAGGGTGGGCAGATCATGTCCGCCACCGCGCTGCTCAAGACCAATCCAGACCCGAGCGATGAGCAGATCGAAGAGGCGATGGTCGGCAACATCTGCCGCTGCGGCACTTATAACCGCATCAAGACTGCCATCCGCCAGGCGTCCACTCACCTGAAGGAGGCCAAGGCATGAGCCGGTTACCGAATGATTTCGCCCTGAGCAACCTCAGTCGGCGGGGTTTCCTCAAGGGCGTGGGTGCCACCAGTGCGCTGGTGGTCGCCGCGAGTTGGGGCTGGCAAGACGCGTTTGCCGAAGAGACGCAGAAAAAGTTCGGTGCCGACGGCATGCCCCACGGCTGGATCGACGATCCCAAGGTTTATGTGAGCATTGCCACTGATGGCACGGTGACGGTGGTCTGCAACCGTTCGGAAATGGGCCAGGGCGTACGGACCAGCCTGACCATGGTGGTGGCCGATGAACTGGAAGCCGATTGGGCGCGGGTCAAGGTGCAACAGGCGCCGGGCGATGAAGTGCGGTTCGGCAACCAGGACACCGACGGCTCGCGCAGCATGCGTCACTGGTACGAACCGATGCGCCGCTGTGGAGCCGCCGCTCGGACCATGCTGGAACAGGCGGCCGCCGAGCAATGGAAAGTGCCGGTCGGCGAATGTCATGCGCAGCTACATAAAGTCATCCATAAGCCTTCCGGTCGCGAACTGGAGTATGGCGCCCTGGCCGCCGCTGCCGGCGCCCTGGCCGTGCCGGCCCGAGACAGCTTGCGACTCAAGCAGCCCTCGGAGTTTCGCTATATCGGCAAGGAAGGCAACAAGGCCATCGATGGCGAGGACATCGTCAACGGTCGCGCGGTATACGGCGCAGACGTGCATTTCGATGGCATGCTGTTCGCCACCATTGCCCGGCCGGCGGTGTACGGCGGCAAGGTCAAGAGCTTCGATGGCAGCGCCGCGATGAAAGTGCCGGGGGTGGTCAAGGTCATTCAGATCGAAAGCCGTCCCTTGCCCTCGGAGTTTCAACCCCTGGGCGGCATCGCGGTGGTGGCCAGTAACACCTGGGCGGCAATCAAGGGGCGCGATGCGCTGAAAATCGAATGGGACGACGGCCCCAACGCCAGCTACGACTCGATCGCCTACCGCAAGGAGCTGGAGGCTGCCTCGCTCAAGCCCGGCAAAGTGGTGCGCAATACCGGCAACATCGATGACGCCATGGGCAATGCCGTCAGCACGCTGGAGGCCTCCTACTATTTGCCGCACCTGTCACAGTCACCCATGGAACCGATGGTCGCCATCGCTCGCTACAAGGCTGGCGCGTGCGAAGCCTGGGGGCCAAGCCAGGCGCCACAGGTCACCCGCGAGCGCATCGGCGAACGCCTGGGCGTGCCATTCGATAAGGTCACGTTCAACGTGACGCTGCTGGGCGGTGGCTTCGGGCGCAAGTCCAAACCCGACTTCATCATCGAAGCGGCCATTCTGGCCAAGGAATTCCCCGGCAAGGCGGTGCGGGTGCAATGGACCCGTGAAGATGATATTCACTGCTCCTATTTTCACACGGTGTCGGCCGAGTACCTCAAAGCCAGTCTGAACAAGGACGGCTTGCCCTCCGGCTGGCTGCACCGCACGGTGGCGCCGAGCATCACCGCGTTGTTCGCGCCGGGCATGAACCACGAGGCCGCCTTCGAGTTGGGCATGGGCTTCACCAACATGGCCTACGCGATTCCCAACATTCGCCTGGAAAACCCCGAGGCCACCATCCATACGCGGGTTGGCTGGTTTCGCTCGGTGTCGAACATCCCCCACGGTTTTGCGATCCAGAGTTTCATCGATGAGCTGGCGCACAAGGCCGGGGAGGACCCGCTCAAGTACCAGGTCAGGTTGCTCGGCCCGGACCGTCAGATCGATCCGCGCACCTTGAGTGAAGAGTGGAACTACGGTGAATCGCCCGAGCGTTATCCGATCGACACCGCGCGTTTGCGTACGGTACTGGAAACCGCCGCCAAGGCTGCCGGCTGGGGGCGCGAGTTGCCCAAGGGTCGCGGCCTGGGCCTGGCGGTGCATTACAGCTTCGTGACCTACGTGGCGGCGGTGATCGAAGTTGAAGTCAAAGACGATGGTACCTTGATCGTGCACAAAGCCGACATCGCCGTGGATTGCGGGCCGCAGATCAACCCCGAGCGGATTCGCGCGCAGTTCGAAGGCGCATGCGTCATGGGCCTGGGCAACGCGGTGGTGGGCGAAATCAGCTTCAAGGACGGCAAGGTCCAGCAGGACAACTTCCACATGTACGAAGTGGCGCGCATGTCCCTGGCGCCCAAGGAAGTCGCAGTACACCTGGTCACGCCGCCGGGCAACGTGCCGTTGGGTGGTGTCGGCGAACCGGGTGTGCCGCCGATTGCACCGGCACTGTGCAACGCGATCTTCGCCGCCACCGGCAAGCGTATCCGCAACCTGCCGATCCGATATCAATTGCAGGGTTGGCAGAAGGTCGAGGCATGATGGACAGTGCCGATCTGAATGTCCTGCGCAGCGTGCTCGAGTGGCGCCGCGCCGGCCAGCGGGTGATGTTGTACAGCGTCGTGCAGACCTGGGGCACCGCGCCCCGGGCGCCTGGCGCCATGCTGGCGTTGCGCGAGGACGGCGTGGTGATTGGCTCGGTGTCCGGTGGTTGTGTCGAGGACGACCTGATTGCCCGCTTGCATGACGGTCGCATTGCGGTCGACGGACCGCCGGTGCAACTGATCACCTACGGCGTGACTCGTGAGGAAGCGGCGCGCTTCGGTTTACCCTGCGGCGGCACTTTGCGCTTGACCGAGGAGCGCGTTGGCGATGCGGATTGGGTCGCTGACTTGCTGGCCCATTGTGAGGCGCATGAACTTGTCGCGCGCGAACTGAACCTGGAAACCGGCGAGGTGGTTTTAGGGCAGGCCGGCAAGTCTGATGTCCTGACGTTCGATGAGCTCACATTGCGCGCTATTTACGGCCCGCGCTGGCGCCTGTTGCTGATCGGTGCGGGGCAGTTGTCCCGGTATGTTGCCGAGATGGCACGGCTACTGGATTTCGAGGTACTGATCTGCGATCCGCGCACCGAGTTTGTCTATGGTTGGGAAGCGCAGCACGGACGATTTGTCTCGGGCATGCCCGACGAGGCGGTACTGAGCATCAAGACCGACGAACGTACCGCCATCATCGCCCTGACTCACGACCCGCGGCTGGATGACATGGCGTTGCTGACCGCGCTCGACTCCCGGGCTTTTTATGTCGGCGCACTCGGCTCGCGGGTCAACAGCCAAAAGCGCCGGGACAACCTGGCTCAACTCGGTTTGTCACCGCAGGCCATTGAACGGCTGCACGGCCCGATCGGTTTGCACATTGGCAGTCATAGCCCGGCGGAAATCGCCCTGTCGCTGATGGCCGAGATTGTGGCGATCAAAAATGGCATCGAGTTGAAACAGAAGAAACCGCTACGGGAGGGTGTATGAGTGAGTCCATCGGCGTCATCGTGTTGGCGGCAGGGCAGGGCAGCCGGTTTCGACAGGTGGCGGGCACCGAAAAGGACAAGTTGTTGGCGGACTGCGTCGGTCGTGATGGCGCTGTTCGATCGGTCATCGAACAAGTTCTGGTGAACCTGCCTTCAACGTTGGAAAAGCGCATTTTGGTGACCACGGCCGATCGCCCGCAAGTGAGCCGCATGGCCAAGGCCTATGGCTGTGAGATCGTCCAGATCGAATCGACCGGGATGGGCGACAGCATTGCGGCCGGGGTGGCGGCTTGTGCGCAGCTCGATGGTTGGCTGATGGTGCTGGGGGATATGCCGTTCATCCTGCCGTCGAGCATCGAACAAGTTGTGGCTCAAATGGCCGATGACTGCATCAGCGTGCCGGTACAGGAGGGTGAGTACGGGCATCCGGTGGGCTTTGGGCGCGGTTTTGGTCCGGGGTTGATGGCGTTAGCGGGTGATCGTGGGGCGAAGGCGTTGTTTGCGCAGGGGCGTGTGGTTGAAGTGAGGGTGAATGATCCCGGTGTGTTGTGGGATGTGGATGTGCCTGAGAAGCTGAACTTCAAGTAATCACAGATCCCCTGTGGGAGCGAGCTTGCTCCGGGCGGCGTTCCGACGATTGCGGTTCATCATCTAGCATAAAAATTGACTGACAGACCGCTATCGCGAGCAAGCTCGCTCCCACATGGGCTTGGTGAAACTGTCAGGAATGCAGGTACAAAAAAGCCCCGCCCGGGATCACCAGGCGGGGCTTTTCAATTGCCGAGGGAATCAGACGAGAGGTTTAGGCTCGTGCTCTTTTTCCTGGGCTTGCTCGTGTTGCTCTACCGCTTCCTGATCGGAGCGAGGTGCTTCGGCAATCACCGACTCAACCGGCTCGGCAGCAACCGGTGCTGGCTCGGCAGCGACAACCTGGGCAGCAGCAGCCAGTTCGGCTTCCTTCTGCAGACGCTCTTCTTCACGCTTGCGGCGACGCACTTCACGTGGGTCGTTCGGTGCGCGGCCACTTGGCGTCAGGGCGCTGACAGGAGCGGCTTCAACCACCGGAGCAGGCACTTCGGCAACAACCGGCGCTTCAACCTCTGGAGCTGGCTCGGCAGCGGCAATCACTGGCTCGGAGACCAACGCTTGCGCCACTTCGGCTTCAGCAACGGGTGCTGGAGCAGGCGTTTCGGCCACAGCCGGCTCGGCAACCCAGTTGAACGCGGTTTGCTCTTCGCGTACTTCACGAACGGCTTCAGTGACGGTTTCAGTCACTGTTTCGCTAACCGGTTCTGCAACCACGGCTGGTTCAGCGGCAGCTTCAACCACAGGCTGTGCTTCTGGCGCTGGTGCCACTTCGATTTCCGGCGATGCGGTCGCTTCGACCGGAGTCGTCGCTTCCACGATTGGCGCTTCGACCGGAGCTGTTTCCAGGGTAGCGGCAGTGGCGCGTTCGGCTTGCTCGTTGGCCTGTGCTTCGGCCGGAGCGCTGATCACGCTGCTGGCGACGGCTGCGGTAACAGCCAGGCCCGCGGCTAGGTCGGCAGTGCTTGGCGCTTCATTGCTTTCGCCGGCTTCGGACTCATCCGAACCCTCGATCACGTTGCCGTTGGCATCACGCTGACGCTCGCGACGGTTGCTGCGACGACGCTGGCCACGGGAGCGGCGGCGTGGGCGATCGCCTTCGGCGCCTTCCTGACCCTCTTCCTGCAGTTGCTCTTCGTTGCCGGTCAACTCTTCTTCGGCGACAGCAGCCGCTTGTTCGGCACGTGGTTGACGTTCTTCACGCGGTGGGCGTGGAGCGCGTTCTTCGCGTGGCGGGCGGGCCGGGCGTTCTTCAGTGGTAGCGGCAGCAATATCGGCGACAGCAGCAGCGGCAGGAGCGGCAGCATCCAGAGGCTCGCGCAGTTCACGCACACGCTCTTCACGCTCGCCACGTGGCTTGCGATCTTCGCGCGGGGCGCGCGGAGCGCGTTCTTCACGTGGGGCGCGCGGAGCGCGTTCTTCTCGTTGGGCGCGTTCTTCGCGGGCTACGGCTGGCGTTTCTTCACGTACTTCGCGGGGCTCGCGTACTTCGCGTGGCTGGCGCTCTTCGCGCGGTTCGCGTGGGGCGCGTTCCTCACGGGGGGCGCGCTCTTCACGAGGCTTGCGCTCTTCATCGCGGCGACCGTTACGGGTGCGGCTCTGCTGGCGGCCGTTGCGACGTTCTTCGTTGCTACGGGCTGGACGCTCGGTGGCAGCCGGTTTCTCAACCACGGCTGGAGCGACAGGCTCTTCCTTGGTGGCGAACAGGCTGACCAGCGACTTCACCAAGCCTTTGAACAGGCTTGGCTCTGGTACGGCGACAGGTGCGACAACCGGAGCGGCGACGACTTCGGTCGGAACCGGAGCGTTGGCGCGGGCTGGAGCCGTCTTGACCGCGGCTTCCTGGCGAACCAGGGTGCGGGTCGCGGCAGCTGGCTGCACTTCTTCCACTTCGGCAGCGGCAGCAGCGATTTCGTAGCTGGACTGGTTGATTGCAGCTTCCGGGCTGTCATCACGCAGGCGCTGCACTTCGAAGTGCGGCGTTTCGAGGTGATCGTTCGGCAGGATGACGATGCGGGCACGGGTGCGCAGTTCGATCTTGGTGATCGAGTTGCGTTTTTCGTTGAGCAGGAACGCGGCCACCGGGATCGGCACTTGTGCACGAACTTCGGCGGTACGGTCTTTCAGGGCTTCTTCTTCGATCAGGCGCAGGATCGCCAGGGACAGCGATTCAACGTCACGAATGATGCCGGTGCCGTTGCAGCGTGGGCAGACGATGCCGCTGCTTTCACCCAGGGAAGGACGCAGGCGCTGACGGGACATTTCCAGCAGGCCGAAGCGCGAGATGCGACCGACTTGCACGCGAGCGCGGTCGGCTTCCAGGCATTCGCGGACTTTTTCTTCCACGGCGCGCTGGTTCTTGGCAGGGGTCATGTCGATGAAGTCGATGACGATCAGGCCGCCGATGTCGCGCAGGCGCAACTGACGGGCGATTTCTTCGGCGGCTTCAAGGTTGGTCTGCAGGGCGGTTTCTTCGATATCGCTGCCTTTGGTGGCGCGTGCCGAGTTGATGTCGATGGACACCAGGGCTTCGGTCGGGTCGATAACGATGGAGCCACCGGAAGGCAGTTCGACGACGCGCTGGAAAGCGGTCTCGATCTGGCTTTCGATCTGGAAGCGGTTGAACAGCGGAACGCTGTCTTCGTACAGCTTGATCTTGCTGGCGTACTGCGGCATCACCTGGCGGATGAAGGTCAGGGCTTCGTCCTGGGCTTCAACGCTGTCGATCAGCACTTCGCCGATGTCCTGGCGCAGGTAATCGCGGATCGCGCGGATGATCACGTTGCTTTCCTGGTAGATCAGGAAAGGCGCGGAACGATCCAGCGAGGCTTCTTTGATAGCGGTCCACAATTGCAGCAGGTAGTCGAGGTCCCACTGCATTTCTTCGCTGCTGCGGCCCAGGCCGGCAGTGCGCACGATCAGGCCCATGTCGGCCGGTGCAACCAGGCCGTTCAGGGCTTCACGCAGTTCATTGCGCTCTTCACCTTCGATGCGACGGGAGATACCGCCGGCACGCGGGTTGTTCGGCATGAGTACCAGGTAACGACCGGCCAGGCTGATGAAGGTGGTCAGGGCGGCGCCCTTGTTGCCACGTTCTTCTTTTTCGACCTGAACGATGACTTCCTGGCCTTCGCTCAGGACGTCCTTGATGTTGACGCGGCCTTCTGGGGCTTTCTTGAAGTATTCGCGGGAGATTTCTTTGAGGGGCAGGAAGCCGTGGCGCTCAGAGCCGAAATCGACAAAGGCAGCCTCAAGGCTTGGTTCGATGCGAGTAATCCGGCCTTTATAGATGTTGGCCTTCTTCTGCTCGCGTGCACCGGATTCGATGTCCAGGTCGTAGAGGCGCTGGCCATCTACCAGTGCAACACGCAACTCTTCGGGTTGAGTTGCGTTAATCAGCATTCTTTTCATGTAGTACCGTCGGTTTCCGGGCTGCCGGAAACGGCGTTCGGCACACACGACTTCTCATGGTCGGTGTCAGGTGCGTCGGGAGTGGTTGGCCATTCCCGTGTCCAGCGATGTCCGGCCAATGTGGGCCTTCGTCGCGACGTACGCGTCCTGCTTGCTGTGGCTACTTAAGCACTCAGTCAGGAGGAGGAATCAACCGGCGGCTGTGGACGAGATGAAGCGTCTTGATAAAGCCTATTGCTACACAGGCCAGCGGTTGTGCATCTCCACCCTACACGTATCCCTGATAATTCGGGTGCTGCCGCGCGCAGAATCCGCAGCGGGTTGGCATTTACCGTGAGCTCCGAAAGGGGAGGTCACGCATCATGGCTAATTTAGGCGTTGTTTCCGAAGCGTTTCGCTCGGGGTCATTCGCAACTGACTGCACTTTGTGAACTGGCCGTGAATATTGGCTCGAAAAGCGAGTGAAAACTCTGCCTTGCGGTTTGATTCAGGCCTCATGTCACCTGCGCTCGTTACAGCTGCAAACTCCACCGTTAAGTAGCGAAAGCCCCGTAGGACGGCCTCGCGTCCTGGTGAATTGCGTTGGTCAGGGCCGGTTTTTGACCGTTGGTCCGCTGTCCAAGCCGCTTTTGGCGGCGTTCGCGACTATAGCAGTAATGATTAAGTGCTTCAATTCCATAAAAAATTGTTATCATTCCCGCCATGACGACGACTACCCCCCCGACTCCAAGCGTACAACTGCTTGAGGTCTCGCCGGAATATGCCGGCCAACGTATTGATAACTTCCTTCTCGCTCGGCTCAAAGGCGTGCCCAAGACCTTGATTTATCGCATTTTGCGCAAAGGCGAAGTGCGAGTGAACAAGGGCCGGATCAAGCCCGAATACAAGCTGCAGGCGGGCGATATCGTGCGCGTGCCGCCGGTTCGCGTGCCTGAGCGCGACGAGCCGGTGCCGCTGGCCCAGGGGCTGTTGCAGCGCCTGGAAGCCTCGATTGTCTTCGAAGACAAGGCTCTGATCGTGATCAACAAGCCCGCCGGCATTGCGGTTCACGGCGGTAGCGGCCTGACTTTCGGGGTGATCGAAGCCTTTCGTCAGTTGCGCCCCGATTGCAAAGAACTCGAACTGGTTCACCGTCTCGACCGTGATACGTCCGGCCTGTTGATGATCGCCAAGAAGCGCAGCATGTTGCGCCACTTGCACACCGCGTTGCGCGGTGATGGCGTCGACAAGCGCTACATGGCGTTGGTCCGCGGTAACTGGGCGAGCTCGATCAAGCAAGTCCGTGCGTCGCTGGGCAAGAGCAATCTGCGCTCCGGCGAGCGCATGGTCGAGGTCGACGAGGAGGAGGGCAAGGAGTCCGTGACCGTGTTCAAGGTCCTGCGCCGCTTCGGTGACTTCGCCACCCTGATCGAAGCCAAGCCAATTACCGGCCGGACTCACCAGATCCGTGTCCATACCTTGCACGCCGGGCATTGCATCGCTGGCGACACCAAGTATGGCGAAGAAGGTTTCAGCAAGGAAATCCGCGATCTGGGCGGCAAGCGCCTGTTCCTGCATGCCTACATGCTGACTGTGCCGTTGCCTGATGGCGGAGAGCTGAAGTTGCAGGCCCCGGTCGACGAGATGTGGGCCAAGACTGTGGAGCGATTGAGTGCGCCCTTCTGATTACAAGCTGCTGATCTTCGATTGGGACGGCACGCTGGCCGATTCCATTGGTCGGATTGTCGAGGCGATGCACGTGGCATCGCAGCGGTCCGGGTTTGAGCAGTGCGATGACTTTGCCGTCAAGGGCATCATCGGCCTGGGACTGCCGGAGGCGATTCGTACCCTGTATCCCGATATCGGCGATGCCGAGCTGATTGCCTTTCGTCAGCACTACGCCGATCACTACATCGCCTCGGAGGCGGTGCCTTCGCCCTTGTTCGAGGGCGTGGTCGAGTCGCTCGAGGCGTTTCGAGCCGAGGGCTATCATTTGGCCGTGGCCACGGGCAAGGCCCGTCGCGGGCTGGATCGGGTGTTGAAGTCTCACGGTTGGGAGGATTACTTCGATATCACCCGTGCCGCCGACGAGACGGCCAGCAAGCCCCATCCGTTGATGCTTGAGCAGATACTTGCCCATTGTGAGGTGCGTGCGGATCAGGCGCTGATGGTTGGCGATTCATCCTTCGACTTGCAGATGGCGCGTAATGCCGGCATGGATTCGGTGGCGGTCAGCTATGGCGCGCAATCGATCGAAGCGCTGAAGCTGTTCGAGCCGCGACTGAGCATCGATCGGTTTTCACAATTGCACGCCTGGCTGGGTCAGCGGGCTTAATACGTTATTGCTGGGGTAGATGGCATGGCCGACGAATGGAAAGCGCCCGCCAAGGCGAGCGCAGAGAGCGATGACGAAAAAAGCTGGAAGCTGCTGGAAAAGACCCTGTTGGCCGGTGTGCAGGAGCAGCGTCGCTCCCGGCGCTGGGGGATTTTCTTCAAGTTGCTGACCTTCGTGTACCTGTTTGTCGCGTTGGCGCTGTTTACGCCACTGATGGACATGGAGAAGGCCGCTACCCGCAGTGGCAACTACACCGCGTTGATCGACATCAACGGAATGATCGCTGACAAGGAGCCGGCCAGTGCCGACAATGTCGTGGGTAGCCTGCGGGCCGCCTTCGAAGACGAAAAGGTCAAGGGCGTCATTCTGCGTATTAACAGCCCGGGTGGCAGTCCGGTGCAGTCAGGTTACGTCTATGACGAGATCCGCCGTCTGCGTGGCCTGCATCCGGATACCAAGCTTTACGCGGTGATTTCCGATCTGGGCGCTTCCGGTGCGTATTACATCGCCAGTGCGGCGGACCAGATCTATGCCGACAAGGCGAGCCTGGTGGGCTCCATCGGGGTAACGGCGGCCGGGTACGGATTTGTCGGCACCATGGAGAAGTTGGGTGTGGAGCGTCGCACCTACACCTCGGGCGAGCACAAATCCTTCCTCGATCCGTTCCAGCCGCAGAAGCCTGAAGAAACGGCGTTCTGGCAGGGCGTGCTGGATACCACTCACAAGCAGTTCATCAATAGCGTCAAGCAGGGCCGTGGCGATCGCCTGAAAGACAAGGAGCATCCGGAGCTGTATTCCGGGCTGGTCTGGTCGGGTGAGCAGGCGCTGCCGCTGGGCTTGATCGATGGCCTGGGTAATGCCAGTTCGGTGGCCCGCGATGTGATCGGTGAGAAAGAGCTGGTGGATTTTACCGTTCAGGAATCGCCGTTCGATCGCTTCTCGAAGAAGCTCGGGGCCAGCGTGGCTGAGCATTTGGCGATGTGGATGGGGTTTCAAGGGCCGTCGTTGCGATAAGTGCTGTTTCTGTATAAATAACCGGCCCCTGGTAGCCGGTTTTTTTTTTTGAGCTCGTGCGCGACCTGTAGGAGCCGGCTTGCTGGCGATGGCGGCGTTCCTGGTACACCGCGCCATCCCATCGCCAGCAAGCCGGCTCCTAAAAGGAAGGGTGGGGTCAGGGGATTTGCACGCCTTCCGCCAGCAACATATCCACCAGGCGAATCAGCGGCAGGCCGACAAGGCTGGTGGCATCAGGGCCCTCGGTGCTCTGAAACAGACTCACCCCCAACCCTTCGGCCTTGAAGCTGCCAGCGCAGTCGTAGGGTTGTTCGGCGCGCAGATAGCGTTCGACGCGTTCGCTGTCGAGTGTGCGCATGTGCACCGTGAAAGGTACGCAGTCGACCTGGCAGTGACCGGTCTGGCTGTTCAGCAAGGCCAATCCGGTCAGGAACGTCACGCTGGCGCCGCTGGAGGCCAGCAGTTGCTCACGGGCCTTTTCGAAGGTGTGGGGCTTGCCGATGATCCGCTCGCCAAGCACCGCGACCTGGTCGGAACCGATAATCAGATGAGCGGTATGGCTGGCGGCCAGTGCGCGCGCTTTCTCTTCGGCGAGGCGTTTGACCAGCTCGATGGCGGATTCACCAGGGCGATGGCTTTCGTCGATGTCCGGCGATCTGCAGCTGAATGGCAGCTGCAGGCGGGCCAGCAAATCCCGGCGATAGACGGAGCTTGAAGCGAGTAATAAAGGCAGCATGCGCAACTCCAAATGACAGGCGCGAATTCTAGCGGGGCTTCCAAGTGACGGACAGGGTTGAATTTCCTTTGACATGGGCGGGTGCATCCCTATAATGCTGCGCCTATGTTGAATGACCCGATTCCACCTCACGTTGACCCGCGCAAATTGGCTGATCGTGGCACCACCCTCCAAGGTGAAATGCTGCTGGCCGATTTGAAGAGACTCTGCGACCCGCTTTCCGACAATGTCGGTACGGTGCAGGCTAAATTCGTTTTTGAACGAGATGAACGTAAATCTGTGGTCATCCACAGCTTTATCGACACTGAAGTCAAAATGGTTTGCCAGCGTTGTCTTGAGCTGGTCACCCTGCCGATCCATAGCGAATGCAGTTACGCTGTGGTGAAGGAGGGTGCGAATACCCAGTCGTTGCCGAAAGGTTATGACGTGCTGGAACTGGGCGAAGATCCTTTGGATCTGCAGTCACTGATCGAGGAGGAGCTTCTGCTCGCCTTGCCCATTGTGCCTGCTCATCATCCGGAAGAATGCCAGCAGCCGGCGGGAGCAGATGAGCCCGAACCGAGCGAGGACGAGGTAACGCGGTCCAACCCGTTCAGTGTATTGGCGCAGTTAAAGCGTGACCCAAACGTTTAGGAGTTAATCAATTATGGCTGTTCAGCAGAACAAAAAATCCCGCTCTGCCCGTGACATGCGCCGTTCGCACGACGCTCTCGAGGCTAGCACCCTGTCTGTAGAAAAAACCACCGGTGAAGTTCACCTGCGTCACCACGTATCGCCAGAAGGCGTATACCGTGGCCGTAAAGTGATCGACAAGGGCGCTGACGAGTAATCACTTGTCCGCTCAAGTCATCGCGATTGACGCAATGGGCGGGGACTTCGGTCCCCGCAGCATTGTCCAGGCCAGCCTTGCTTGCCTGTCTGCCACACCCTCGCTGCACCTGACCCTCGTCGGTCAACCCTCCCTCCTTGAAGAATTGATCGCTGGCCAATCGGCTGTGGATCGCGCGCGCCTGTCGATTACTCCGGCATCCGAAGTCATCGCCATGGACGAAAAACCTGCCCAGGCCCTGCGCGGCAAGCCCGACTCGTCGATGCGCGTGGCGCTTGAGTTGCTGCGTGATGGCAAGGTCCAGGCCTGTGTCAGCGCCGGTAATACCGGGGCGCTGATGGCGTTGTCGCGATTTGTGCTCAAGACCTTGCCGGGCATCGATCGGCCGGCCATGGTGGCGGCGATCCCGACGCAGAAAGGTTATTGCCAGTTGCTCGACCTGGGCGCCAATGTCGATTGCAGCGCCGAGCATCTGTTGCAGTTCGCGGTGATGGGCTCGGTTGCTGCCGAAACCTTGGGCATTGTGCGTCCGCGCGTGGCATTGCTGAACATCGGCACCGAGGACATCAAGGGCAATCAGCAGGTCAAGCTGGCTGCAACCTTGTTGCAAAGTGCCCGTGGTATCAACTACATCGGATTTGTCGAAGGTGACGGGTTGTACCGTGGCGAAGCGGATGTGGTGGTGTGTGACGGTTTTGTCGGCAACATCCTGCTCAAGTCCAGCGAGGGGCTGGCCACCATGATTGCCGGGCGCATCGAGGCGTTGTTCAAGAAAAGCCTGCCGTCACGCATGGTCGGAGCCTTGGCCTTGCCACTGATGAAGCGCCTGCAAGCCGACCTGGCACCTGCGCGACATAACGGCGCGAGCTTCCTCGGTTTGCAGGGGATTGTCGTAAAGAGTCACGGTTCTGCAGGGGTGCAGGGCTTTCAAAGTGCCATTTCCCGTGCTCTGATCGAGATCCAGGAAAACCTGCCGGAACGCATCCACGGTCGTCTGGAGGATTTGTTGCTTTAGGCGTTTTCGTCGGACAGTGCTTAAATGTGACCGCTTGGTTCAATTGGCCATCCAACTGTCAGTTTCTTGCGTCCCCAGAGCGGGACGCCAATTCTCGACGACAAGATCATTAGGGGCTTGTTACATGTCTGCTTCCCTCGCATTCGTCTTTCCGGGACAGGGTTCGCAGTCCCTCGGCATGCTGGCCGAGTTGGGCGCGCAATACCCGGTCGTCCTCGACACGTTCAAAGAAGCTTCCGATGCTCTGGGTTACGACCTGTGGGCACTGACCCAGCAAGGGCCGGAAGAACAACTCAACCAGACCGATAAAACCCAACCGGCGATTCTGACCGCTTCGATCGCCCTGTGGCGTCTGTGGCTGGCTGAAGGCGGTGCGCGCCCGGCTTATGTGGCCGGTCACAGCCTGGGCGAATACAGCGCTCTGGTAGCTGCAGGCAGCTTGAGCCTGGCTGACGCGGTGAAGCTCGTCGAGCGCCGTGGCCAACTGATGCAGGAAGCCGTTCCGGCGGGGCAGGGCGGCATGGCTGCCATCCTCGGTCTGGAAGACGCCGACGTACTGGCTGCCTGTGCCGAAGCGGCACAAGGCGAAGTGGTCAGCGCGGTCAACTTCAACTCCCCGGGGCAAGTGGTCGTTGCCGGCGCGAAGGCGGCGGTCGAGCGTGCCATTGAAGGCTGCAAGGCACGTGGCGCCAAGCGCGCCATGCCGTTGCCGGTCAGCGTGCCGTCGCACTGCGAACTGATGCGTCCGGCGGCCGAGCGTTTCGCCGAATCGATCGCGGCGATCGATTGGCAGGCCCCGCAGATCCCGGTCGTACAGAACGTCAGCGCCCAGGTGCCGGCGGATCTGGAAACCCTCAAGCGTGATCTGCTCGAGCAACTGTACAAGCCAGTACGCTGGGTAGAATCCGTGCAGACCCTGGCCGCCAAAGGCGCGACCAATCTGGTCGAATGCGGTCCGGGCAAAGTACTGGCCGGTCTGAACAAGCGCTGCGCCGAAGGCGTATCGACTTCCAATCTCAACACCCCAGACGCTTTCGCTGCCGCCCGTGCAGCGCTGGCCTGAATCAGGAGAAGCTTGCATGAGTCTGCAAGGTAAAGTTGCACTGGTCACCGGCGCGAGCCGCGGTATCGGCCAGGCCATCGCCCTGGAACTGGGTCGTCAGGGCGCCATCGTTGTGGGCACCGCGACCTCCGCTTCGGGTGCCGAGCGCATTGCCGCCACCCTGAAGGAAAACGGCATTCAGGGCACTGGCCTTGAGCTCAATGTCACCAGCGACGAGTCCGTGGCGGCTGTCCTGGCGAGCATTCAGGCGCAGTTCGGTGCGCCGGCGATCCTGGTCAATAATGCCGGCATCACCCGCGATAACCTGATGCTGCGCATGAAAGACGACGAGTGGCATGACGTGGTCGATACCAACCTGAACAGTCTGTTTCGCCTGTCCAAGGGCGTTTTGCGCGGTATGACCAAGGCCCGTTGGGGACGAATTATCAGTATTGGCTCGGTTGTGGGTGCCATGGGCAACGCAGGCCAAGTAAACTACGCTGCCGCCAAGGCCGGCCTGGAAGGTTTCAGCCGCTCACTGGCGCGTGAAGTCGGTTCGCGTTCGATTACGGTAAACTCGGTGACCCCAGGGTTCATCGATACCGATATGACTCGCGAACTACCCGAGGCACAGCGTGAAGCCTTGCAGACGCAGATTCCGCTGGGTCGTCTGGGGCAAGCTCAAGAGATCGCGTCTGTGGTCGCTTTTCTTGCGTCTGACGGTGCGGCTTACGTTACTGGGGCTACAATCCCGGTGAACGGCGGGATGTACATGAGTTAAATGTGACGGATCGTTTCAAAAAAATGTCATACGAGCTGTCTAAAATCCGTTATAAAGCTGCAATCTATTTATAGGCAGCGGGTCACCGGGTTTGAGGAGTGAAGCTTTCAGTTGAAAAGCTGAAAAGTCTTTCTATACACTTACCCACTGGCCAGCTGCCTGAATTTGTCCATTAGGAGTGAAAACAAGGTATGAGCACCATCGAAGAGCGCGTCAAGAAAATCGTTGCCGAGCAACTGGGCGTTAAAGAAGAAGAAGTGGTCAACACTGCTTCCTTCGTTGAAGACCTGGGTGCTGACTCCCTTGACACCGTTGAGCTGGTGATGGCTCTGGAAGAGGAATTCGAGACCGAAATCCCTGACGAAGAAGCTGAGAAGATCACTACTGTACAAGCTGCAATCGACTACGTTACTGCCCACCAGGCGTAATAGTTTGTAATCGTTGCTCGCTGTCATGGAAAAACCGCACTGCCATCATGGCGTGCGGTTTTTTCTTTAGGCCTGATGCAAAGTCGTCATTTGAAAAAAAGGAGAGTGCTGTGTCGCGTAGACGCGTCGTAGTCACCGGTATGGGTATGTTGTCGCCACTGGGCACTGATGTGCCAAGCAGCTGGCAGGGCATTCTGGCTGGCCGCAGTGGCATTGGTCTGATCGAACACACCGACCTTTCTGCCTATTCCACCCGTTTTGGCGGCTCGGTAAAGGGCTTCAATGTCGAGGAATACCTGTCGGTCAAGGAAGCTCGCAAGCTCGACCTGTTCATTCAGTACGGTCTGGCCGCAGGTTTTCAGGCAGTGCGCAATGCCGGTCTGGAAGTGACCGATGCCAACCGTGAGCGCATCGGCGTGGCCATGGGTTCGGGTATCGGTGGACTGACCAACATCGAAGAAACCAGTCGCACCTTGCATGAGACCGGTCCGCGACGGATTTCTCCGTTCTTCGTGCCTGGCTCGATCATCAACATGATTTCCGGTTTCCTGTCCATCCACCTGGGGGCACAGGGACCTAACTATGCCATCGCCACGGCGTGTACCACCGGTACGCACTGCATCGGCATGGCTGCTCGCAACATCATGTACGACGAAGCCGACGTGATGATCGCCGGCGGCGCCGAAATGGCAGCCTGCGGCCTGGGCATGGGCGGTTTCGGCGCCTCCCGCGCACTGTCGACCCGCAACGACGAGCCGACCCGCGCCAGCCGTCCATGGGACAAGGGCCGTGATGGCTTCGTATTGTCCAATGGCGCCGGTGCGCTGGTTCTGGAAGAGCTGGAACACGCCAGGGCCCGTGGCGCGACCATCTATGCCGAACTGATCGGTTTCGGTACCAGTGGCGACGCCTACCACATGACTTCGCCGCCAGCCGATGGCGCGGGGGCTGCACGTTGCATCACCAATGCACTGCGAGACGCCAAAATCAATGGCGATCAAGTGCAGTACATCAACGCCCACGGTACCTCGACGCCGGCTGGCGACCTCGCTGAAGTCAATGCAATCAAGTCGGTATTTGGCGAGCACGCCTACAAGTTGGCCGTCAGCTCGACCAAGTCGATGACCGGCCACTTGCTGGGCGCGGCGGGCGCGGTCGAAGCCATCTTCAGCGTGCTGGCGATCAACAGCCAGGTGGCGCCACCGACCATCAACCTCGATGAGCCGGACGATGGCTGCGACCTCGACTTCGTGCCGCACACCGCGCGCAACATGGATATCGATGTGGTCTTGTCCAACTCCTTCGGTTTTGGCGGCACCAACGGCTCGCTGGTGTTTCGCCGGTTTGCAGGCTGATGGACAGCTGGGTCGACGGTCAGCCGGCTGACGCATTGTCGCTGAAGGATCGCGGCCTGGCCTACGGCGACGGTCTGTTCGAGACCATCGCCGTGCATGATGGCTTTCCGGTCTTGCTGGATCGTCATATGGTGCGGCTGGCCAGGGGCTGCCGGCGGTTGGCAATCAATCTGGATCAGGGTGCTGTGGTCGCGGAATTGTTGACCTATGCCGAGCAACTGAACGAAGGTGTGCTCAAGCTGATCGTTACACGCGGCGACAGCCTGCGCGGTTACGCTTTCGATCCTTCGGCCCAGGCCCGTCGTATCCTGTCGGGTAATCCTCCTGCGGTTTACCCGGACGCCCATGCAGAGCAGGGCATTCGCCTGTTCCCGTGCACCACACGACTTTCCTTTCAACCCCTTCTCGCAGGGCTCAAGCACTTGAACCGACTTGAGCAGGTGATGGCGCGCGCCGAATGGCAGGACACCGAACATGCCGAAGGCTTGATGCTCGATCAGGCCGGTCGCGTGATCGAGGGCGTTTTCAGCAACCTGTTCCTGGTGCGTGACGGCGTGTTGATCACAGCGGATTTGAGCTGCTGCGGCGTAGAAGGTGTGATGCGTGCCGAGTTGTTGTCTCAGGCCGAATCTTTGGGCATCCCCATACAAATCACCGATATCACGCTTGAGCAGCTGCAAGGCGCTGACGAAGTCTTTGTCTGCAACAGCGTGTATGGCGTTTGGCCGGTGCGCGCCTATGCCGCACTGAGCTGGCCGGTTGGGCCGCTCACCCGTAAACTCCAAACCATTGCCCGCGCACTACTGGATGCTTGATACGTGAGACGTAAATTCTTGCTGCTGCTGGAAACCGGACTGGTTCTGGCGGGGCTAATGATAGGTGCTTCTGCCTGGAAAATTCATTCGGCACTGGTGCAACCGCTGAATATCAAACAGGAAGAACTGCTGGAGGTGCCCAAGGGCACCACTCCGAACCGCACCTTCCTGCGGATGGAAGCCGATGGCGTCATCAAGGACGCGTTCTGGCTGCGCGTCTACTGGCGCTTCAACTTGCCTAAACAGCCCTTGCATAGCGGTGAGTACCGCATGACGCCTGGCATGACCGTCGAAGGTCTGATCGATTTGTGGAAGCGCGGGGAAATGGTGCAATACAGCCTGACCCTGGTCGAAGGCTGGAATTTCCACCAGGTCCGTGCGGCCCTGGCCAAGGAAGAAAAGCTTGAGCAAACCCTGAACGGCTTGAGCGACAGCCAGGTCATGGACAAGCTCGGCCATAGCGGGATTTTTCCGGAAGGGCGATTCTTCCCCGACACTTACCGCTTCGTGCGTGGCATGACCGACACCGAAGTGCTGAAAACAGCTTACGAGCGTCTCGACGAAGTGCTGGCCAAGGAGTGGAATCAGCGTGCGGCCGACCTGCCTTACTCCGGACCCTATCAAGCGCTGATCATGGCCTCGCTGGTGGAGAAGGAAACCGGCGTGCCACAGGAGCGCGGGCAGATTGCCGGCGTATTCGTGCGTCGCATGGCGATCGGCATGCTGTTGCAAACAGACCCGACGGTGATCTATGGCCTGGGTGACCGGTACAACGGCAGGCTGACCCGCGCCCATCTCAAGGAAGCGACCCCTTACAACACCTATATGATTTCCGGTCTGCCGCCGACCCCGATTGCCATGGTCGGCCGCGAAGCCATCCACGCGGCGCTGAATCCGGTGGAGGGTACCAGCCTTTACTTCGTGGCTCGCGGCGATGGCAGCCATGTGTTTTCCGATGACCTGGACGCGCACAACAACGCCGTGCGAGAGTTCCAGCTCAAACGTCGTGCCGATTACCGTTCGAGTCCGGCGCCGGTGACCACGCCCGAGACGCCGGATGCCCAGGCGCCGCAAACCGAGACGGTGGAACCAGAGGCGTCGCAACCCGAGGCTCCCGAGGCCCAGCCCTCCGTCCCGGCGGCCTCGCCCGACACCGCGCCCGAGGCTGCACCTCCAGAGCCAACGCAAGAACCCGCGCCTGAACCTGCAGCCGCACCGCCACCGGAGCCAGTGCCACAAACGGAACCGGAGCCGCAAACGGAACCGAATGCAACAACACCGCAAAGCCCGCAATGAATCTGACTAAGGACTGCCTGTGACTGGCTTGTTTATTACGCTGGAAGGCCCGGAAGGCGCCGGCAAGAGCACCAATCGCGAATACCTGGCCGAGCGCCTGAGCGCTGCCGGTATCGAGGTGGTGCTGACCCGCGAACCGGGTGGCACCCCGCTGGCTGAACGCATCCGCGAAGTGCTCCTGGCGCCGGTCGATGAAGTCATGAACCCAGACACCGAGTTGTTGCTGGTATTCGCGGCGCGAGCCCAGCACCTGGCCGAAGTCATTCGCCCGGCGCTGGCCCGTGGCGCCGTGGTGTTGTGTGATCGCTTCACTGATTCGACCTACGCCTACCAGGGCGGTGGCCGCGGCTTGTCACTGGAGCGTATTGCAACGCTGGAAACCTTTGTCCAGGGCGATCTGCGTCCCGACCTGACGCTGATTTTCGACCTGCCGGTGGAAGTCGGTCTGGCGCGCGCCAGTGCCCGCGGACGCCTGGATCGCTTTGAACTGGAAGGCCGAACCTTTTTCGATGCCGTGCGCGGCGCTTTCCTCAAGCGCGCGGCAGCGCAGCCTGCGCGTTACGTGCTGATCGACGCCGCGCAGCCGTTGGCGCAGGTTCAGCAATCCCTGGATGCCTTGCTGCCACGCCTGTTGGAGTTGTGCCGTGGCTGATGCCTATCCGTGGCAGGACAGTCTCTGGCAGCATCTGGCCGGTCGTGCGCAACACGCCCATGCCTATTTGCTGCATGGCCCGGCCGGAATCGGCAAGCGGGCCCTGGCCGAGCGCTTGATGGCCAGCCTGCTGTGCCAGCGTCCGACCGTGCAGGGCGCTTGTGGCGAATGCAAGTCGTGCCTGTTGCTCAAGGCCGGCAGTCATCCCGATAACTACATCCTGGAGCCGGAAGAAGCCGACAAGGCGATCAAGGTCGACCAGGTGCGCGACCTGGTCAGTTTCGTGGTGCAGACCGCGCAACTGGGTGGACGCAAAGTGGTGCTGATCGAGCCGGTGGAGTCGATGAACATCAACGCCGCCAACGCCTTGCTCAAAAGCCTTGAAGAGCCGTCCGGCGACACCGTGTTGCTATTGGTCAGCCACCAGCCCAGCCGGCTGTTGCCGACCATCAAGAGCCGCTGTGTGCAGCAAGCCTGTCCGCTGCCGGGCGAGGCCATGAGCCTGGACTGGCTGGCCAAGGCCTTGCCGGATTGTTCGCCGGAAGAACGCATCGAGTTGCTGACCCTGGCAGCCGGTTCGCCGTTGGCCGCCGTCAACCTGAACGCCCAGGGCGTGCGCGAGCAGCGCGCGCAAGTGGTCGATGGGGTGAAGAAGTTGCTCAAGCAGCAACAATCGCCGACACAACTGGCCGAGGGCTGGAATGCGATTCCGTTGTTGCTGCTGTTCGACTGGTTCTGTGATTGGTCGAGCCTGATCCTGCGCTACCAACTAACCCAGGATGAACAAGGGCTGGGGCTGATGGACATGCGCAAGGTGATTCAGTACCTGGCGCAAAAAACCGCGCAGGACAAAGTCCTGAATATCCAGGACTGGATTCTCGCCCAACGCCAGAAAGTGTTGAGCAAAGCCAACCTCAACCGGGTGTTGTTGCTGGAGGCGCTGCTGGTGCAATGGGCGACGTTGCCTACCCAGAGGTGACCGTCTGCGCCTAGACTTCATGTATCAGACAATCCGACCTCCCATCCATACGATGTAAGTTGCAGCCCTTTTATGCTCGTAGATTCCCATTGTCACCTTGATCGCCTCGACCTCGCCGCCCACAACGGCTCGTTGGATAACGCCCTGGATGCGGCCCGCCAGCGTGGAGTAGGGCATTTTTTGTGTATCGGTGTAAGCGCTGACAACGCCGCCGATGTCAAAGCCCTGGCCGAGCGCTACGACGATGTCGATTGTTCGGTCGGCGTGCATCCGCTGGATGTGCAGCCGGGTGCGGCGCCTGCGCTGGACTGGCTGTTGCACGAACTCAATCATCCGCGCGTGGTGGCGATCGGTGAAACCGGTCTGGATTATCACTACGAACCGGAAGCGGCAGAGTTGCAGCAGCAATCTTTCCGATTGCACCTGCAAGCGGCCCAACAGACCGGCAAGCCGGTGATCATCCACACCCGAGGCGCGCGCGCCGATACCTTGAACCTGTTGCGTGAGGCGGCGCTGCCCCAGGCGGGCGTGCTGCACTGCTTCACCGAGGACTGGGACATGGCGAAAGCCGCGCTGGACATGGGTTACTACATTTCCCTGTCCGGGATTGTCACATTCCGCAATGCCGACGCGTTGCGCGACGTGGCGAGCAAGGTGCCGGCCGACCGTTTGCTGGTAGAAACCGACTCACCGTACCTGGCGCCGATCCCGTATCGCGGCAAGCCGAACCTGCCGCAGTACGTACGCGAAGTTGCGGAATTTCTGGCAATGTTGCGGGGTGAGCCTTACGAGCGATTTGCCGAGCAGACCACTGAGAACTTCAAGCGGTTGTTCCCGCTGGCGCATTTGAAATCTGTTTAGGGTTCGAAGACGCTTTCGCGAGCAGGCTCGCTCCCACAAGGTTAAATCGCAGGCAAAAAAAACCCGGGTTCTGGGGGGTGAATCCGGGTTAAGACCATTAGGAGTAAAACAATGGCACGCGGTCCGTTGGTACCAATATCGGCGTGACACTTGGGGGAGATGCCCCGCCGACAGTTCAAGTATTGATCAGTATTTCGCACCGTCCAGTTTGTAGGCCGCGGTTTTTAAACAAATTTGGAATACGGGCGCTTCAGAAGAGTTCTCATCAACGGACGATGTTGCGAGAAATCATCAAGAAACACAGATATGGTCGGATGATCCGTGCATTTTGGCGCAATTTAGGCATAATACGCGGCTTCGAATTTTGACCCCTACAGACCTTTTCTTATGCATAAAGAACCTCGTAAGGTCCGTGAGTTTCGTCGCCGCGAGCAAGAAATTCTCGATACCGCGCTCAAGCTGTTCCTCGACCAGGGTGAAGATAGTGTCACCGTCGAGATGATTGCTGATGCTGTCGGTATCGGCAAAGGCACGATCTACAAGCATTTCAAATCCAAGGCCGAGATCTATCTGCGCCTGATGCTCGACTATGAGCGCGATTTGAACGAGCTGTTGCATTCGGCCGATGTCGACAAGGACAAGGAAGCCCTGTCCCGCGCCTATTTCGAATTCCGCATGCGCGACCCACAGCGTTACCGGTTGTTTGACCGCCTGGAAGAAAAGGTCGTCAAGGGCAACCAGGTGCCGGAGATGGTCGAGGAGCTGCACAAGATACGTGCCTCGAACTTCGAACGCCTGACCTTGCTCATCAAGGGCCGGATCAGCGAAGGCAAGCTCGAAGACGTGCCACCTTACTTCCATTACTGCGCGTCCTGGGCGCTGGTGCACGGTGCCGTGGCACTGTATCACTCGCCGTTCTGGAGCAATGTGCTGGAAGACCAGGAAGGCTTCTTCCAGTTCCTGATGGACATCGGCGTGCGCATGGGTAACAAGCGCAAGCGCGACAACGACACCCCGAGCAGCTGAGCCATTCAGCCGCCTTATTGCCCGTGATTTCGCTACATGGCGCAGTACCGCAGGAATATACTCAGGCAGAGGGCTTGCTAAAACTTGATTTGTGAGTCAAGTTTTACCGGCCCGAATATTCTTGCGCCGGAGTGATCATGATCGTTGACCGACAAGGCAGGCGTTTTCGCAATTTGCGAGTCAGCCTGACCTCAGCCTGCAATTACGCTTGTACCTACTGCGTGCCCAACGGCAAGCGGCTGGTGGCTGCGCAGGATGAATTGTCGGCAGAAGCCATGGCGCGTGGAGTCGCCTACCTGATCGAAGCGGCGGGTATCGAGCGCTTGCGCATCACCGGTGGCGAACCGCTGGTCAGCCCGAAACTCGAAGCCTTCATGGCCGCCGTCGGCCAGATGGGGCTGCAGGACATCAGCCTGACCACCAATGGCCAGCTGTTGGCGAAAAAGCTGCCGATCCTGGTGGATGCCGGCATTCGGCGCATCAACGTTTCCCTAGATACCCTGGACGCCTCTGCGTTTCGCAGCATTGCCCGTGGTGGCGATCTGGCGACAGTGCTTGGCGGCATGGACCAGGCGCGTGCGGCGGGCATGAAGGTCAAGGTCAACATGGTGCCGCTGCGCGGCCAGAACCTCGATCAGGTGATGCCACTGCTCGATTACTGCCTGGAGCGCGGCTTTGAGCTGCGCTTCATCGAGTTGATGCGCATGGGCCACCTGGCCAGCGACTCCAATGCATTCCTGCAGCAGTTTGTCAGCCTGCAACAGCTGCTGAGCCTGATCGGCGAACGCTATGAGTATCTCCAGGCCGATGCGCCTGTCGATGCGACCGCTGTCCGTTATGAAATTCCGGGGCAGGGTTATTTTGGCGTGATCGCCAACGAAAGTGTTCCGTTCTGCCGCACCTGCTCGCGGTTGCGCCTGTCGTCCACTGGCTGGCTGCATGGCTGCCTGTCGTCGAGTAATCGCCACTATGTCGGCGATCTGCTGGACAAGCCGCGTCATCAAGCGTTGCCGGCCTTGCAGCGACTTCTGGTGAAAGCCTTGGGTGACAAGCAGGAAGTGGCGTTTTCCGGCGGTGCGACCATCATGAAGATTATCGGTGGCTGAACCGCCTGTGGCGAGGGGCTTTTGTGGCGAGGGGATTTATCCCCGTTGGGCTGCGAAGCGGCCCCAGCATTTCGAAATAAATAATTGCATGCAATGGTTTGACGACTGCTGCGCAGCCGAACGGGGATAAATCCCCTCGCCACAAAAGACTGGCGCAAAAGCTGCATCCCACGGCCATTCGCCGGTTTTCCGTCACCGGCCTCTGGAGGATAGGATGCGTAGCCTGGTTTTGCTGCTGGCCATTTTGGCGCTCGGTGGCTGCATGAATGTCAGCGACATGGCCGAAGGGACTCGCTACCACATGAGCGACGCCGGCCTGCTGGACCACAGCGACAGCCGCCGGGTGAATAACCTGCGCATTCAGCCGGACTCCTTCGTCTACATTGCCCAGGGCGCCTTTGTGCCGCCGGGCAGTGCCGTATACCCGCGCCCCAATGTGATCGCCGAAGTCGCCTTCGATGGTTTCGTCGAATATTTCCCGATGGTCCGCCGCGCCCGCACACCGCAAGGCCTTGACCAGGCCATGGGCGAAGCCCGTGCCGTCGGCGCCCATTACCTGCTCTATACCCGTTTCGCCAAGTCCGATGACCGCATCGGCAACTCGGATGAATGGCTGGATCAGGAAGCCGTGGATCGCCTCGGCATCGACACCGGCGTAATTCAGATCATGTTGATCGAGACCAGCACCCAATATTTGATTGATACTGCACGTATCAAGAGTCGCGGTGGTCTGCTGACATTCCACGACGAAAAACCCGAAGACCTGATGGGCCCGCCGCTGCAGCAGTACGCGCGTAGCCTGTTGGGGCTCAGCGACCAGTAATTTCAAGGAGAACGCCATGAGTGGCCCGCAAAAAGCCAACGACCTGCTGGGGCAAATCCCCAAGACCCAAGGCTTGCCACCGGTCCACTTGTGGAACCCCGATTTCTGCGGCGACATCGACATGCGCATCGCCCGCGACGGTACCTGGTACTACCTGGGCACGCCGATCGGACGCAAGCCGATGGTCAAACTGTTCTCCACCATCATTCGCCGCGACGGTGATGATTACTTCCTGATCACTCCGGTGGAGAAGGTCGGCATCAAGGTCGATGACGCGCCCTTTGTGGCGATTGCGGTGGACGTGGAAGGCGAGGGCGAGGCGCAGGTTCTGCGCTTTACCACCAACGTCGATGAGACTGCTGAAGCCGGCACCGAGCATCCGATTCGCGTGGTCATCGATCCCGACACACAAGAACCGGCGCCCTATGTGCATGTGCGCACCAACCTCGAAGCGCTTATCCATCGCAACGTGTTCTATCAATTGGTAGAGCTGGCCGTTACCCGCGAGATCGATGGGCAGCGTTGGCTCGGTGTTTGGAGCGCAGGCGAGTTCTTCCGAATCGGTCTGGAACCCTGACATAAGACACTGTGGGAGCGAGCCTGCTCGCGAAAGCGGTGGATCTGACACATAGATGTCGGATATGCAGTCGCCTTCGCGAGCAGGCTCGCTCCCACAATGAATTCCTACAGTTCCTCATAAAATCTGTTTGACACCCAATCATATGATGATTAGCGTAGACATCCATCGCGAACGGCTTTGAGGTGTTCATGTCCAGCAGTTTTCACGCGTCGACGGTCGATTGGCTGGGCTGCTGGATTGCTGCCGGGCAAGTCAAGCCAGGCGAGGCGCTGAAGGTCGAAGCCGACCTCGGCGAACAGCTGGGTGTCAGCCGCACCGTTATTCGCGAAGCCATCAAGACCCTGGTCGCCAAGGGCATGCTCGAAGTCGGGCCGAAAGTCGGTACGCGGGTGTTGCCGGTGCGGCGCTGGAATCTATTCGATCCACAGGTCGTAGGGTGGCTGTCACGCAGTGGCTTGCCGGAAAATTTCGTCGATGACTTGCTCGACCTGCGCCGAACCATTGAACCAATGGCGGTGCGCTGGGCCTGCGAACGGGCAACCGCCGAACAGCTCGATGCAATATTACTGGCCTACAACGCGTTAAAGCGGGCGGTGGACAGCGGCGTCGATTACAACCGCGCCGACCAGCTTTTCCACGAGAGCATTCTCGCTGCCAGCCACAATCAATTCATCGAGCAAATGGTCCCGGCTCTTGGAGCGCTGTTGGCCGTGTGTTTTGAAGTATCCGCTGCCGACCCCGACGAACTGCGCCGCACCTTGCCCATTCATAAAGACATGGCCGACGCCATCGCCGCCCGGGATACCGCGCGAGGTGTCTGGGCCTGCATGACCCTGATCGATAACGCCGATCTGGCGATCAAGCGCTACTACCCGCAAGTCATGGCCGACAAGGTAGGAGCGAGCATGCTCGCGATGGAGTGTCAGGCGACGTCCATGTAGCTGACACGCTCCTGACAATAACAACAAGAATAACGCAGGAGGTTTCATGACGTTGACTGCGGTTACCGAGCACCGGGCGCTACTCGGGGAAGGCCCGTTCTGGGATGCGCCGACCCAGGCGCTGTACTGGGTGGACATCGCCGGCAAACAGGCCATGCGGTTGATCGGCGCCAACGTGCAGATCTGGCAGATGCCGGAGCACGTGTCGGCGTTCATCCCCTGTGCGAGCGGCGATGCGCTGGTGACCTTGAGCAGCGGCGTGTATCGGCTTGATCTTGACTCACCAGGATTGGACCCGCGACTGACCTTGTTCTGCGTCGCCGATCCACAACCCGGCAACCGCGCCAACGAAGCCCGCTGCGATGCTCAAGGCAGGCTGTGGCTCGGCACCATGCAAAATAACATCGGCGAACAGGGCGAAGACCTGCCCATCGAGCGGCGTACCGGTGCTCTGTTCCGCATCGATCGCGATGCGCGGGTGACACCGCTGCTGCGTGGCCTGGGCATTCCCAATACGTTGTTGTGGAGCGATGACGGCACCACTGTTTATTTTGGCGACAGCCTCGACGGCACGTTGTACAGGCACTTCATTCGTACCGACGGCCTTCTCGAACCGGCACAGGCCTGGTTCGGCCCCCACCCACTCGGCGGCCCGGACGGCTCGGCAATGGACGCCGAGGGTTTTATCTGGAATGCCCGTTGGGATGGCAGTTGCCTGCTCAGGCTGAGCCCGGAAGGCAAAGTCGATCGAGTGATCGAACTGCCCGTCAGCCGTCCGACCAGTTGCGTATTTGGCGATGCCGACCTCAAAACCCTGTACATCACCAGCGCCGCGAGTCCGCTTGGGCATCCGCTGGACGGGGCTGTGTTGTCGATTCGCGTCGAAGTGCCCGGAAAGGTCTGTAGCCGATTTTCCGGATAAATCCCAAAATATGGGATGTTAAATTATATATTGAGATTATTCCCCGCTCGGGTTTATAGTCGGCTCCATCAGATACACGCACTCACACTTAAAAAAACAAAACAGGTGAAGTGATGCAGCGATATTTCCCCGCACTCCCATGTGGAGTCCGCGTTTCAGATCACCCCGATGCTGAAACGTTTTTGCGTCTGCCTGTTTCTTCCAAAACGCCTTTTGACCGGACATCCACAGATGCCCGGTTTTCGTCGTGCTTTCGAACAGGAGTCCTGATCCATGGCTGAACCTCTTTCGCTACCACCGGTGCCCGAACCACCCAAGGGCGAGCGCCTGAAAAACAAAGTCGTGCTGTTGACCGGCGCCGCCCAAGGCATCGGCGAGGCGATTGTGGCGACCTTCGCGTCCCAGCAAGCCAAGCTGATCATCAGCGATATCCAGGCCGAAAAAGTCGAGAATGTCGCGGCGCAGTGGCGAGGAAAAGGGGCTGACGTGGTGGCGATCAAGGCCGACGTGTCGCAGCAGCAGGATCTGCACGCCATGGCCAAACTGGCGGTCGAGCGTCACGGGCGGATCGACGTGCTGGTCAACTGCGCCGGGGTCAACGTGTTCCGTGATCCGCTGGAAATGACCGAGGAAGACTGGCGTCGCTGCTTCGCCATCGACCTCGATGGCGCCTGGTACGGCTGCAAGGCTGTATTGCCGCAGATGATCGAGCAGGGCATCGGCAGCATCATCAACATTGCTTCGACCCATTCCACCCACATCATTCCAGGCTGCTTCCCGTATCCGGTGGCCAAGCACGGTCTGCTCGGCCTGACCCGCGCCCTGGGTATCGAATACGCACCCAAGGGCATTCGCGTCAACGCCATCGCGCCGGGTTATATCGAAACCCAATTGAACGTCGACTACTGGAACGGTTTTGCCGACCCGCATGCCGAACGTCAGCGCGCCTTCGACCTGCACCCGCCGCGCCGCATCGGCCAGCCGATTGAGGTGGCCATGACCGCGGTGTTCCTGGCCAGTGACGAAGCGCCGTTCATCAATGCTTCGTGCATCACCATCGATGGCGGGCGCTCAGTGATGTACCACGACTAGGTAGCCCAAGGTTTCAGGGCTGAACTACGCCTGAAATCCAATCATCATACGATATGACTATTGGCAGTACGCTCAACAAAAACAACAAGGAGTCAGCTTATGAATCGTCGTCATGCCATCCGTTCCCTGTGCTGCGCCGCCCTGGCAGTCAGCGCAGTCAGCCTGAGCAGCACGCTGCTGGCGGCTGAAGAAGTGAAAATCGGTTTCCTGGTCAAGCAAGCGGAAGAGCCCTGGTTCCAGACCGAGTGGGCCTTCGCTGAAAAGGCCGGCAAGGAGAAGGGTTTTACCCTGATCAAGATCGCCGTACCTGACGGTGAGAAAACCCTGTCGGCCATCGACAGCCTGGCGGCCAACGGCGCCAAGGGCTTCGTGATCTGCCCGCCGGACGTGTCCCTGGGCCCTGCGATCATGGCCAAGGCCAAGCTCAACGGTTTGAAAGTGATCGCCGTGGATGACCGCTTCGTCGATGCCAGCGGCAAGTTCATGGAAGACGTGCCTTACCTGGGCATGGCCGCGTTCGAAGTCGGGCAGAAACAAGGCAGCGCCATGGCCACCGAAGCGAAAAAACGCGGCTGGGAATGGAAAGACACCTATGCAGTGATCAACACCTTCAACGAACTCGACACTGGCAAGAAACGCACCGACGGCTCGGTCAAGGCCTTGGAAGATGCCGGCATGCCCAAGGACCACATCCTGTTCTCGGCCCTGAAAACCCTCGACGTGCCGGGCAGCATGGATGCCACCAACTCGGCGCTGGTGAAGCTGCCGAGCGCGGCGAAGAACCTGATCATCGGCGGCATGAACGACAACACCGTGCTCGGCGGCGTGCGTGCCACTGAAGCCGCCGGTTTTGCCGCGGCGAATGTAATCGGCATCGGCATCAACGGCACCGACGCCATTGGCGAGCTGAAGAAACCCGACAGCGGCTTCTACGGGTCGATGCTGCCAAGCCCGCACATCGAGGGCTACAACACCGCCAGCATGATGTACGAGTGGGTTACCAGCGGCAAAGAACCGGCGAAGTACACCGCCATGGACGACGTGACACTGATCACGCGCGACAACTTCAAGCAGGAACTGGAAAAGATCGGCCTGTGGAACTGAGGGCTGATTGATTTCATTGGTGGCCCCGGCAACGGGGTTGCCTGATCTGTGTGATGAGGTGGTTATGCACGCGCTAACACAAATACAGCAACACAACGCCGGCGGCAGCTTGCGCTTCAACGGGATCGGCAAGACCTTTCCCGGCGTGAAGGCGCTGGACAACATCAACTTCGTCGCCCATCCGGGGCAGGTTCATGCCTTGATGGGCGAGAACGGCGCCGGCAAGTCGACCTTGCTGAAGATCCTCGGCGGCGCCTACACCCCGAGCAGCGGCGACCTGCAGATCGGCGGCCAGACGATGGCCTTCAAGTCCACCGCCGACAGCATTGGCAGCGGCGTTGCAGTTATCCATCAAGAGCTGCACCTGGTGCCGGAAATGACGGTCGCGGAGAATCTTTTTCTCGGTCACCTGCCGGCCAGTTTTGGCCTGATCAATCGCGGCACTTTGCGCCAGCAAGCCCTGGCCTGTCTCAGGGGCCTGGCCGATGAAATCGACCCGCAGGAGAAAGTCGGGCGCCTGTCCCTCGGTCAGCGGCAGTTGGTCGAGATCGCCAAGGCCTTGTCCCGTGGCGCGCATGTCATCGCCTTCGACGAGCCCACCAGTAGCCTTTCGGCACGGGAGATCGATCGCTTGATGGCGATCATCGCTCGCCTGCGCGACGAGGGCAAAGTGGTGCTCTACGTCTCCCATCGCATGGAGGAAGTGTTCCGCATCTGCAACGCGGTGACGGTGTTCAAGGACGGCCGTTACGTGCGCACCTTCGAAGACATGAGCGAGCTGACCCATGACCAATTGGTCACCTGCATGGTCGGTCGCGACATTCAGGACATCTACGATTACCGCCCTCGCCAGCGCGGCGCGGTGGCGTTGAAGGTCGACAGCCTGCTCGGGCCTGGCCTGCGCGAACCGGTGAGTTTCGACGCGCACAAAGGCGAGATTCTCGGCTTGTTCGGCCTGGTCGGCGCGGGGCGCACGGAATTGTTTCGCCTGCTCAGCGGCCTGGAACGCAACAGCGCCGGACGCCTTGAACTGCGCGGCCATGAACTGAAATTGCGCTCGCCCCGGGATGCGATTGCGGCCGGGATCCTGCTCTGTCCCGAAGACCGCAAGAAGGAAGGCATCCTGCCGCTGGCGAGCGTCGCCGAGAACATCAATATCAGCGCTCGTGGTGCGCATTCGACCTTCGGTTGCCTGTTGCGTGGGCTGTGGGAGAAGGGCAACGCCGACAAGCAGATCAAGGCGCTCAAGGTAAAAACACCGCACGCCGGGCAACAGATCAAGTTTCTGTCCGGCGGCAACCAGCAGAAGGCCATTCTCGGGCGCTGGCTGTCGATGCCGATGAAAGTCCTGCTGCTCGACGAGCCCACCCGCGGCATCGACATCGGCGCCAAAGCCGAAATCTACCAGATCATCCATAACCTGGCCGCCAGTGGCATTGCGGTGATCGTGGTGTCCAGCGACCTGATGGAAGTGATGGGCATTTCCGACCGCATCCTGGTGTTGTGCGAAGGCGCGCTGCGCGGCGAACTGAGCCGCGAACAGGCCAATGAATCCAACCTGCTGCAACTGGCTTTGCCGCGCCAACGCGCTGACGGCGTGGCGAACTGAGAGGTGACTATGATGACAAGCCAAAACAACGCACTGCCAACCCCGCGCAAGCCGCTGGACCTGCGGCGCTTTCTCGACGACTGGGTGATGCTGCTGGCGGCCGTCGGTATCTTCGTGCTGTGCACCTTGTTGATCGACAACTTCCTCTCGCCATTGAACATGCGCGGCCTGGGCCTGGCGATTTCCACGACCGGGATCGCGGCGTGCACCATGTTGTACTGCCTGGCGTCCGGGCATTTCGACTTGTCGGTGGGGTCGGTGATCGCATGCGCCGGGGTGGTTGCCGCCGTGGTGATGCGTGACACCGACAGCGTGTTTCTCGGTGTCAGTGCGGCGCTGGCGATGGGGCTGATCGTCGGGCTGATCAACGGTATCGTGATTGCCAAGCTGCGGGTCAACGCGCTGATCACCACGCTGGCGACCATGCAGATCGTGCGCGGTCTGGCTTACATCTTCGCCAACGGCAAAGCGGTGGGTGTGTCCCAGGAGTCGTTCTTCGTGTTCGGCAACGGTCAGTTGTTCGGCGTGCCGGTACCGATCCTGATCACCATCGTCTGCTTCCTGTTCTTCGGCTGGTTGCTCAACTACACCACCTACGGGCGCAACACCATGGCCATCGGCGGGAACCAGGAAGCGGCGCTGCTGGCGGGGGTCAACGTTGACCGGACCAAGATCATCATCTTCGCCGTGCACGGCCTGATCGGTGCGCTGGCCGGGGTGATCCTGGCATCGCGCATGACCTCGGGCCAACCGATGATCGGGCAGGGCTTCGAGCTGACGGTGATCTCGGCCTGCGTGCTCGGCGGCGTGTCGCTCAGTGGCGGGATCGGCATGATCCGGCATGTGATTGCCGGGGTGTTGATCCTGGCGATCATCGAGAACGCGATGAACCTGAAGAACATCGATACGTTCTACCAGTATGTGATTCGGGGTTCGATTTTGTTGCTGGCCGTCGTGATAGACCGCTTGAAACAGCGCTGACACCACCAGAACCTGTGGGAGCGAGCCTGCTCGCGAAAGCGTCGGGCCTGACACTTTGATGTTGGATGTGCCGACGTCTTCGCGAGCAGGCTCGCTCCCACAGTGGATTGTGTCGTGTACAAATTTTGTGTACGTCGCAAACTCTTGTGGGAGCGAGCCTGCTCGCGATTGACCACGCAGTGGTCATTCCCAAATCACCATTCCTTCCGTCACTTCCCCTAAATATCCCTTGCTCGTTTCAAGGTGTTTCATGTTCAATTTGTACATGATTAGACAGGTACGATTCGACAAGAAACAACGGGTGGTCGACGAACTCATTCGTCGCATCGAAAGCGGTCTCATGGAGGACGGTTTTCATCTGCCGGGCGAGCATCAGTTGGCTCAAGAATTCAAAGTCAGCCGAGGAACCTTGCGTGAAGCGCTGGCCGAGTTGAAACGGCGCAACTACATTGCGACGCAAAGCGGGGTCGGTTCCATCGTCACCTTCGACGGTGTGGCACTGGATCAGCGCAGCGGCTGGGCCCAGGCCCTGGCCGACAGCGGCGCGCTGGTCAATACCGAAGTGCTGCGGCTGGAGGCGGTGACCCGTCCTGACCTGCTGCCGCGTTTCGGCATCGACCAATTCATCACCCTCGACCGTCGCCGCCGCTCCAATGACGGCACGCTGGTCTCCCTCGAACGCTCATTGATGCCCGCTACCGGAGGCCTGGAAAGCCTGCCGCGGGTTGGCTTGATCGATAACTCGCTGACCATTACGTTGGCCGCTTATGGCTACATTGGCGAGCGCGGCGATCAATGGATCGGCGCAGAGCCGTTGAATGCCGAAGATGCCGAACTGCTGGGTCGTCCGGTCGGCACGGTATTCCTCAAGGCCTTGCGCACCACCTATGACCGGCAAAACCGCTTAATGGAACAGGTGGAAAGCCTGCTCGACCCGGTGCATTTTCGCCTGCACCTGCAATTTGGACCTTCGAAATGACCGCGCTCAATCGAGCACTTGGCGCGTTCTACGGCCTGGCCCTGGGCGATGCACTGGGCATGCCGACCCAATCCCTGAGCCGCGCCCAGATCCGGGCGCGCTTCGGCGAAATCACCGACCTTGAAGACGCCGGCCCCGATCAGCCGATCGCTGCCAATATGCCCAAGGGCTCGATCACCGACGACACCGAGCAGGCCATTCTGGTCGGTCAATTGTTGGTCGAGGGTCAAGGCAAAATCGAACCATCGGTACTCGCACAACGCTTGATCGAATGGGAAGCAGCAATGCAGGCCAAGGGCTCGCAGGACTTGCTCGGCCCTTCGACCAAACGCGCGATCGAGATGATCCTCGCCGGCCATTCACCCGAAGAAGCCGGACGCTACGGCACCACCAATGGCGCGGCGATGCGGATCACGCCGGTCGGGATTGCCGCGGATGTGGCCAATCCCGAGCGTTTCATCGATGCCGTGGTGCAGGCATGCCAGGTCACCCACAACACCACGCTGGGCATTTCCAGCGCGGCGGCGGTGGCGGCGGTCGTTTCCGCCGGGATCAACGGCATGGACCTGGGCGAGGCGCTGAACCTCGGCCAGCAAATCGCCCAGCAAGCCGAAGGCCATGGCCACTGGGTGGCCGGCGGACGAATCGCTTCGCGCATCAGTTGGGCACGCAGCATCAGCGTCGACAGTGACAAGGCGTTGCTCGCCGATGTGCTGTACGACGTGATCGGCACCTCGGTGGCTTCGCAGGAGTCGGTGGTGGTGTCGTTTGCCCTGGCCCAGCAAGTGGCCATCGGCGAAATGTGTGCCTTCGACGCACTGTGCATGGCCGCCGGCCTGGGTGGCGACACCGACACCATCGCGGCGATTCTGGGTGCGATGCTCGGGGCCTGCCTGGGTCTGGAGAGTTGGCCGGTTTTGATGATCGAGAAGGTCAAGGCCGTCAATGATCTTGAGCTGGAGCCTTTGGTGGAAGGACTGTTGGCTTTGCGCTGACAGAACTGACGCCTTCGCGAGCAGGCTCGCTCCCACAAGTGCGGTGTATACCCCTGTGGGAGCGAGCCTGCTCGCGAAGGGTGCTCCGCCGATTCAATTTGATAACCCGCAACGGAACGCACCAACACGGCCAGGACGGCCGGGATGTTGTGTCGACTTCCCTCATTGCCCACAACCACAAAAATGGCAACAGGAGCATTTTTCATGAGTTCATCGAACGCCGGGCAGAACGCCGGGCAACTGGAAACCCGCGGCATCGAGCCGGTGCCGGAGGCCGAGTGCAATGGCCATCCGCTGCAACTGTTCTGGGTCTGGTTCGCTGCTAACATTTCCATCCTCGGCCTGCCGCTGGGTGCGACCCTCGTGGCTTTTCGCGGGTTGGCGATCTGGCAGGCGGTCATCGTCGCGATCCTCGGTGCCGCCGGTTCCTTCGCGGTGGTCGGGATCATTTCCATCGCCGGTCGTCGTGGCCGCGCGCCGAGCCTGACCCTGTCACGCGCCATCTTCGGCGTGCGCGGCAATATCGGCCCGACCCTGGTTTCGCTGATGTCGCGCCTGGGCTGGGAAACCGTCAACACCACCACCGCCGCGTTCGTGTTGCTGTCGCTGTGCTCAATCCTCTTTGGTTCGCCGGTGGAGGCCAAAAGCGCGCCGTTGCTGACCCTGGTGTTCATCGCGATTTTCGTCTTGCTGACCTTGTCGGTTTCCGGCCTCGGTCACGCCACGTTGCTGGTGATCCAGAAGTGGGCGACCTACGTATTCGGCGCACTGAATATCCTGGTCGGCGGCTTCCTTTGCGCCACCATCGACTGGAGTGCGGTGTTCAACGCCACGCCGGCGCCAATGAGCGCGATGATCATCGGCATCGGCACCATGGCGGCCGGCACCGGGATCGGTTGGGCCAACGCCGGCGCGGATATGTCGCGCTATCAGCACCGCAGCGTCAAGGCCATACGCCTGGTGGCGTCGGCGGCGTTCGGCGCGGGCATTCCACTGGTGCTGTTGATCACCCTCGGCGGCCTGCTGTCGGTGGGCAACAACGACCTGGCCCAGGCCACCGATCCGATCATCGCCATCCGCGACATGCTGCCGACCTGGATGGCCGTGCCGTACCTGATCACCGCCTTCGGTGGCCTGCTGCTGTCGAACAATCTGTCGGTGTACTCCGCCGGCCTGACCACGCTGACCCTCGGCCTGAAGGTCAAGCGCGTCTACGCCGTGGTGGTGGACATCGTGGCGATCTTCGCCGGTTCGATTTATTTCATGCTGATCGCCGACAGTTTCTACGGCCCGTTCATCACCTTCATTTCCCTGCTGGCGGTGCCGATCACGGCGTGGGTCGGGATCTTCGTGGTCGATCTGATTCATCGTCACTACTACAGCCCCAAGGATCTGCTGGACGTGAGCCCAAGCAGCGCCTACTGGTACCGCGGCGGCGTCGAGTGGCGCGCGTTCGGTGCCTGGGCGGTGGCGATCGTGCTCGGTTTCAGCTTCACCACCATTGGCACCACGGCAGAAAACGTCTGGTTCAAAGGTTTCCTGTCCGACTCGTGGCTGGGGCATAACGGTCTCGGCTGGATCGTGACCTTTGTGGTCGCCGGTGGCATTTACCTTGTACTCGGCGGGGCGAAGGATCGTCGTGCCGCGTTGATCGAGAATGCTCATGCCTAAGATGCTGCACACCGGCCAGGTCATCATCGACCTGGTCATGGCCGTGGATAAATTGCCGCAAGCGGGGGGCGACGTGTTGGCGCAGTCCGCCAGTTTCGAAGCCGGTGGCGGTTTCAATGTGATGGCGGCCGCACAGCGTAATGGTTTGTCGGTGGTCTACCTTGGCCGCCACGGCACCGGGCGTTTCGGTGACCTGGCGCGTGAAGCCATGAATGCAGAAGGCATCCAGCTCGGCATCGCTGATCGTGCCGAGCGCGATACCGGGCTGTGCGTCGCCATCACCGACGCTTCGGCCGAACGCAGTTTCGTTTCGTACATCGGTGCCGAAGGCGGGTTGACTGCGCAAGACCTGGCCAGTGTGTCGGCCGAGGCGGGCGATTATGTCTACGTCAGCGGCTACAGCCTGCTGCAGGCGGGGAAGGCACAGGCGCTGGTGGATTGGGTGCTGGAATTGCCGAGCGGGATAAACGTGGTGTTCGATCCTGGGCCGTTGGTGGACCCGCCGGACGCGCCGCTGATGCAGGCGTTGCTGGCGCGGATTGATCTGTGGACCAGCAACAGTGTCGAGGCGCTGAAGTTTACCGGTGCGACGGACATCGCCCAGGCGCTGGACCGTCTGGTTGAGCATTTGCCGCGCGATGTGCTCATGGTCGTTCGCGACGGGCCCCAAGGATGCTGGATTCATCAGCAGGGCGAACGTCGACATGTACCGGGTTTCAAGGTGCAGGCGGTGGACAGCAATGGCGCTGGCGATGCCCATGCCGGGGTGTTTGTGGCAGGGCTGGCGCAGGGGTTGTCGGCGTTTGATGCAGCGCAAAGAGCCAATGCGGCGGCGGCTTTGGCGGTGACTCGGTGGGGGCCGGCGACATCGCCTGGGGCTGCTGAGGTGGATGAGTTTATCCTTAAGACTTTCGGCGCCTGATCCGCCGCTTTCGCGAGCAGGCTCGCTCCCACATTTGATCGCATTTCTTCAAGAAGAAAAGGGTCGAATGTGGGAGCGAGCCTGCTCGCGAAGAGGCCCTAAAACTCAACACAGATCAGCCAGCCTTGCGCAACGCCTCGATCAACTCCTGCTTACGCATGCTGGACCGGCCTGGAATGTTCTTCGCCCGGGCCTCTTTCATCAAACTGTCGACCGTCTGCACGTCGCGCGAAGCCTTGCTGTTACGCGACTGACCTTCGCGGCTGGACACCGCACGTCGCGACGATTCCTTGCGATCTTCCGCCTTGGCGCGGGCCGGCTTCTTGCGCCCTGAACCACCGGCACGCTCGCCACCACCGGACTGTTTGTTCACAGTCGCCCAGGCACGCGCTTCGGCTTCGTCCGTGGATACGCCTTTGCGCTCGTAACTGTCTTCAATGTGTTCGGCCTTGCGTTTCTGCTCGGCGGTGTATTTGTCTTTGCTTCCACGAGGCATGGGATTTCCCCTGGCTTCTGGGTGGGTTCAAACATCCAGCTTGCGCGCGGCCTCAACCCCTGCAGCGCTGAGTTTGATCGGCAGGTTCAACGAGTGCTCGCCCGCTTCGTTGCATACCACATGACCATGTTGAATCAGTCCGCGTTCCTGCAGTGTGGCGAGGGTATTGGCCACGACTTTCTCCCCCCGGTAATTGTCCAGCACCTCCTTGCCCAGGCCACTTGGGTGGGCGTGCAGCAGGCGGGTCAGGACTTCTTTTTCCAGGTTTTTATCGACGTTCATGGTTACCTCTTCGTTGCGAATGGATGCATTGCGATGGGTAGGTAGAGCGGCTAATTACTGGCTCCCGCCACCTAAGGAGCCCGAGCCATCGGTGGTGGTCGAGCCGATGCCGGGGCCGGCGTTATCGGGTGTCTTGGTATCGGGCAGGTTCAACCCGCCCTGGCGGCCCGTATCGTTGCCCTGGATCCGCGGATCGGTGCCGGTTGACGGCGGCAAGCTGCTGTCGACGCCCGTGCCATTGCTGTTCATGCCGGGGGCACTCTGGATGGCGGGAGCTTTGGGGCTTTCGACCGGGTTGGTCGGGCCGGTGCCGGAGGCGGTGGTTGCAGCGATGGCGAGCGGGGACAGAAAAACAGCGAGGGCTAGGGCGGTTAACCTGGACGAGATCATGGTGGTGTCTCCATTGATTTAGTGTCCTTACCTGATGTTGGTCCGCCCCCGTTTTGAATTGGTGCCAGATGAACGACGAACGGTTCAGGCCCGTTGCAATGCCTTTGTCGTGGCGACCCGGCGCCAGATCAGGCGTCCCACGGTAATCAGCCAGTTGAGCGAAGCGACCGCCAACACAGTGAGCAACAACGTCGCCATCCCGTGCTCGACGATGATTTTTCCGGCAAGCAGTGGAAAGCCAAACACGCCGATGAAGTACGACAAACTGAACAGAAGCAAGGATTGCGCAGTGGTGCCCCCCGGAGCTTCGTTGGCGGCCAGGCCGTTGATCACCGAATAAGTCAGCCCATAACCGACCCCGAGCATCACTGCTGCAAGCACGTAGCTGAAGCCGTCGTTGACTACGAAGCTGAACATCAGAATCGAGCACGTCATCAACCCCGACAGCAGGCACGATGCACGCAACGGGTCGCGTTTGACCACGATGCCGGCGATCAGCATGCGGCTGCTGATGGCGGCACTCATGAAACCGAGGAAGAACAATGAATAGTCAAGAGAACGAGCTGCGGCGTAGCTGGTCTGAAAACTCGACAGACCACCGAAAACGCAACCGCCGAGGCCGACCATGATGATCGGGAACAGCGCTCTGGACGTCAGCACCTGCGCTGCCGCATGCAAGGAAATTCGCGAAACGGCAGTCGATTGCACGGAGGCTTTTTTCAGGTTTCGATCCAGTCTCCAGAACAGCAACACACCGATCAGGCTAGCCAGCGCAGCGAGGTAGAAAGCCGCCGTCACCGGATAGCCCAGGGCGCTTGCGGCGCGCCCTAGCAACGGTCCACTGCCAATCCCGGTCATCATGCTGCCAGACAGCAATGCAAAGTATTTGGCGCGCTGCGTGGGCGTTACCAAACTCGCAACGATGATCGGCCCGAGGGTGTAGAACACGCCCCAGCCCAAACCCAGCAGCAGCCCAAAAAACAGCAGCAAATTGCCAAAGCCCGGCGTCACCGCGAAGCCCAGGCTGGCTAACACCAGCAGGACGCCGAACAACGCCACCGAACGGGCGGCGCCGAGCAGGTCCGACAGGTGGCCGGAAACAATGACCGCGACAAAGGTACTGAGCATCGCCGCTGAAATTACACTGCCCGCATCGTGCTCGTTGCCCCCGCGCGAGCCGATCAGCAGCGACAGCAGAAAGGTCGATCCGTAGGACAGTGAAAGCAGGTAACTGGCCAGGCAAAACAGACCGAACAACTTGCTGGAGATTGGGGGTGTTGCGGTAGGCATGACACGTTCCTTGACCTGATAGATGCGCAGGTCATCTATCTATCATGCGACGTGTCTATGTTAGGTCTGAGCTTAGCGATGCCAGGGTTAGCGACGACCGGAGTAAAAGCAAAGATGCCTTTGTGGTGGGGTGGGATCTGTGGCGAGGGGATTTATCCCCGTTGGGTTGCGTAGCAACCCCAATAACAGGCGCCGTGGTTTCTCAGATAAAACCGGTCGATCCTTAGAGGGACTGCTGCGCAGTCCAGCGGGGATAAATCCCCTCGCCACAGATAAATCCCCTCGCCACAAGTTCGCTTGCCACAGGTCTGCTCGCCACAGGCCCTGCGGCGACTTAGTATGGCGTTTTCAACTTCTGACAAGGCACGTCCATGACGATCGAAATCCGCCCGGCGACCCCCAGTGACGCGCCGCAAATCCTCGCGTTCATCACTGAACTGGCCGACTACGAACGTGCTCGCCATGAAGTCATCGCCAGCGTCGCCGACATCGAACGCAGCCTGTTCAGTGAAGGGGCGACGGCCCATGGCCTGGTCTGCCTGCGCGATGGCTTGCCCATCGGTTTTGCGGTGTTCTTTTTCAGCTACTCCACGTGGCTGGGCAGCAACTGCCTGTACCTCGAAGACTTGTACATCACGCCTGAACAGCGCGGCGGCGGTGCGGGAAAAACCTTGTTGCGTCACCTGGCGAAGATCGCCTGTGCCAACGACTGTGGGCGCTTCGAATGGAGCGTGCTGGAGTGGAACACCCCGGCCATCGACTTCTACAAATCCCTGGGCGCGCAGCCGCAGGAAGAGTGGGTGCGCTACCGCATGGATGGCAAGGTGTTGAGAGAATTCGCCGAAGGTCATTGATCGGCTCCAAAAGATCGCAGCCTTCGGCAGCTCCTACAGGATCGAGTTAACACGCGGTCGATGTAGGAGCTGCCGAAGGCTGCGATCTTTTTTTGTCTCGTCTCAATATATGGGATTGATATTTATATATTGAGATTTAACGGCGCCAAGGTTTATAGTCCGCTCACTCACTGCCAAAAACAGAACAGGTGAAGCGATGCAGGCGCAATTGATCGCGCTCGACTGGGGGACAACCTCATTACGTGCTTACAATCTTGCCGCGGGCGGCCAGGTGCTCGAACAACGTTCGCTTTCGTCGGGGATCATGCAGTTGCCCAAGGCTGCGCGAGTCATCAACGGCCAAGAATGCGTCGACGGTTTTGAACTGGCTTTTGACGAAGCCTGTGGAGATTGGCTCGACGCACAGCCCCACTTGCCGGTGATCGCCTGCGGCATGGTCGGCAGCGCCCAGGGCTGGTGCGAAGCAGCCTATCGCGACACACCGGCGAACGTCGCCAATCTAGGCACTTCCCTGCAAACCGTACGCAGTCTTCGCGGTGTCGATGTGCACATCGTGCCGGGGGTGATCCAGCGCTCGCGCCTGCCGAACGTGATGCGCGGCGAGGAAACCCAGGTACTCGGCGTACTGCAGAACCTCGCGGTCGAGGCGGGCGCCGATCTGTTGATCGGCCTGCCGGGCAGCCATTCGAAATGGGTGGAAGTGGCCGACGGCTGCATCGTGCATTTCGATACCTTCATGACCGGCGAAGTCTTCGCCGTACTCAGCGAACACAGCATTCTGGGGCGCACCCAGCAGCGCGGAGCGTCATTCGATGGCGATGCATTCGATCGCGGCGTGCAAGTGGCGCTGTCGACGGACGGCGAAATCGGTCCCTTGTCGACCTTGTTCAGCGCCCGCAGCCTCGGCCTGACCGGTGAACTCAGCGCCACGGCGCAGCCGGATTATCTGTCGGGCCTGTTGATTGGCCATGAGCTCTCAGCCCTGGCCAGCGTGCAGCGGCGTCGACGCAACAGCCTGCATCTGCCTTCGATCATCCTGATCGGCAATTCCCAACTGTGCAGCCGCTATAGCCGGGCGCTCGATGCCTGCGGTTTTGCCCGAGTAACGTTGGCCGAGCAGGCCACCGAACGCGGGTTGTGGCAGCTGGCACTGGCTGCCGGCCTGATCGCGTCCAATCCAAATCGTTAAACCTGACTGGAGTCCTGACATGCTCAAACAAGCACTGGCGCAAAACGGGCTGATCGCGATTCTGCGTGGCCTGCGCCCGCAAGAAGCAGCCGCCATCGGCGAAGTCCTGTATGCAGCCGGATTTCGTGTCATCGAAGTGCCGCTCAATTCCCCTGAGCCGTACGAAAGTATCCGCATCCTGCGCAGCACCTTGCCTGCCGATTGCCTGATCGGCGCGGGCACGGTGCTGACGCCGGAGCAGGTTGAACAGGTAAAGGCAGCGGGCGGCCAGGTGATCGTCATGCCCCACAGCGATCCGAAGGTTTTGCGCGCGGCGAAAGCGGCCGGCCTTTATCTGTCGCCCGGTGTCGCCACCCCGACCGAAGCCTTCGCGGCACTGGCCGAAGGCGCTGATGTGTTGAAGATGTTCCCGGCCGAGCAGATGGGCCCGGCGGTCGTCAAAGCCTGGCTCGCGGTGCTGCCGGCGGGAACGATTCTGGCGCCGGTCGGTGGCATCACCCCGGACAACATGCAGGTGTTCATCGACGCCGGCGTCAAAGGCTTCGGCCTCGGGTCCGGGCTGTTCAAACCGGGCATGACCCCGGCGCAAGTGGCGGCCAATGCCAAGGCCTATGTCGCTGCCTGGAAAGCCCTTCGCTAAGACTTTTTTAGGCGCCGAGCGCGCTGCATCTAATAAGAGAGCCAAAGATGAAAATCACCAAACTGACCACCTTCATCGTTCCGCCACGCTGGTGCTTCCTCAAGGTCGAGACCGACGAAGGCGTGACCGGCTGGGGCGAGCCCGTGGTCGAAGGCCGCGCCCACACTGTCGCTGCAGCCGTTGAAGAATTATCCGACTACCTGATCGGCAAAGACCCACGCAACATCGAAGACATCTGGACCGTGCTGTACCGCGGTGGCTTCTACCGTGGCGGCGCGATCCACATGAGCGCCCTGGCCGGTATCGACCAGGCGTTGTGGGACATCAAGGGCAAGGCACTGGGTGTGTCGGTCAGTGACCTGCTCGGTGGTCAGGTGCGGGACAAGATCCGCGTGTATTCGTGGATCGGCGGCGACCGCCCGGCAGACACCGCGCGCGCGGCGAAAGAAGCGGTCAGCCGGGGTTTCACCGCGGTGAAAATGAATGGCACCGAAGAGCTGCAGTTCCTCGATACCTTCGACAAAGTCGACCTTGCCCTGGCCAACGTCGCCGCCGTGCGGGATGCGGTGGGGCCGAACGTCGGTATCGGCGTCGACTTCCATGGCCGGGTACACAAGCCCATGGCCAAGGTGCTGATGAAGGAACTCGATCCGTACAAACTGATGTTCATCGAAGAACCGGTGCTTAGCGAAAACTACGAAGCGCTGAAGGAATTGGCACCGCTGACCAGCACGCCGATTGCCCTGGGCGAGCGGCTGTTCTCGCGCTGGGATTTTAAGCGCGTGCTCAGCGAAGGCTACGTCGACATCATCCAGCCGGATGCTTCCCATGCGGGTGGCATCACCGAAACCCGCAAGATCGCCAACATGGCCGAAGCCTACGACGTGGCGCTGGCGCTGCATTGCCCGCTAGGGCCGATCGCGCTGGCCGCCTGCCTGCAACTGGACGCGGTCTGCTACAACGCGTTCATCCAGGAACAGAGCCTGGGCATCCATTACAACGAGAGCAACGACCTGCTCGACTACGTGAAAGACCCACGGGTATTCGACTACGACAAAGGCTTTGTGAAGATCCCCAACGGTCCGGGCCTGGGTATCGAGATCAACGAGGAATACGTGATCGAACGCGCCGCAGTCGGCCACCGCTGGCGCAACCCGATCTGGCGCCATGCCGACGGCAGTTTTGCCGAGTGGTGAGTTCTCCCTGACCCACCGCAAAACCCCTGTAGGAGCCGGCTTGCTGGCGATAGCGGCACATCATTCAACATTGATGGTGCCTGACACGCCGCCATCGCCAGCAAGCCGGCTCCTACAGGGTTAGCGCCAGTCTTAGAACGACCTCAATAAACATAAAAAGAGGCACTCCCCATGCAACCGCAAACCCTCACCGGGCAGGCGTCGTTGGCGGCGCCCAGCCGCAAGCGTTTTTTCATCATGGTCCTGCTGTTCATCACCGTGGTGATCAACTACCTGGACCGCAGCAACCTGTCGATCGCAGCGCCAGCGCTGACCAGCGACCTGGGCATCGATCCGATCCACGTCGGCCTGATCTTCTCGGCCTTCGGCTGGACCTACGCCGCCATGCAGATTCCCGGCGGCTGGTTGGTGGACCGGGTGCCGCCGCGCATTCTCTATACCGCCGCACTCCTGTTGTGGTCGATTGCCACGGTCATGCTCGGCTTCGCCGGCAGTTTCATCGCCCTGTTCGTGTTGCGCATGGCGGTCGGTGCCTTGGAAGCGCCGGCCTATCCGATCAACAGCCGCGTGGTTACCACCTGGTTCCCGGAGCGTGAGCGCGCCACGGCCATCGGTTTCTATACCTCCGGACAGTTCGTCGGCCTGGCATTCCTGACACCGGTACTGGCCTGGCTCCAGCACGAATTCGGCTGGCACATGGTGTTCGTCGCCACCGGCGCGGTGGGCATTCTCTGGGCGGTGATCTGGTACGCGGTGTATCGCGAGCCACGGGATTTCAAAGGCGCCAACGACGCCGAAATCGACCTGATCCGCGAAGGTGGCGGGCTGGTGGATATCCAGGCTGAACAAGCCAAAGTCAAAGCCAAATTCAGCTGGACCGACCTGGGGATTGTCCTGACCAAGCGCAAGCTCTGGGGCATCTACCTCGGCCAGTTCTGCCTCAACTCGACGCTGTGGTTTTTCCTGACGTGGTTCCCGACCTATCTGGTGAAATACCGCGGCATGGACTTCATCAAGTCCGGCTTGCTGGCGTCGCTGCCGTTTCTCGCGGCGTTCGTCGGCGTGCTGTGTTCCGGGTTCTTCTCGGACTTCCTGATTCGTCGTGGCTACACCGTAGGGTTCGCGCGCAAGTTGCCGATTATCAGTGGTCTGCTGATTTCCACTTCGATCATTGGCGCCAATTTCGTCGAATCGACGCCGCTGGTGATTGCCTTCCTCGCGCTGGCATTTTTCGGCAACGGCCTGGCTTCGATCACCTGGTCGCTGGTGTCGACTCTGGCTCCGGCGCGCTTGCTTGGGCTGACCGGTGGGGTATTCAACTTCATCGGCAACCTGTCGGCCATCGCCACGCCGATCGTCATCGGCTTCCTTGCCAGCGGTGACTCCTTTGCCCCGGCCATCACCTATATCTCGGTTTTGGCGTTGATCGGTGCACTTTCCTACATCTTGCTGGTGGGCAAGGTCGAGCGTATCAAGTTGTAGTCGTGACCTGCGGGCGACCATAATGCCGCCCGTTCACTCGCTCAACGGTAAAGGCTGGATATGCAGGAAGACGCCCCAAAAATCGCCAAGGACGCCGCACCGACCGGCACCCAGACCCTGCTTCGCGGTCTGGGTGTGGTTCAGGCCGTGGCCAGTGGTGCCCGCGATCTCAAGGAAATCGCCCGTTTGATCGGCACCACGCGCAGCACCACCCATCGCCTGGCCAGTTGCCTGGTGGACGAGCGGTATCTGCGGGTGGTGCCGCAGGTCGGTTATCTGTTGGGGCCCAAGCTGATCGAACTGGGGTTTCAGGCGCGCGAAGAATTGCCGCTGGTGACCCTGGCCGGGCCGTATCTGGATGAGTTGTCGGCGTTGACTGGCGACACCATTCACCTGGCCATCCGCGAAGGCGACGAGGTGCTGTACCTGCACAAGAATCCGGGGCGCAACGGTCCGGAAATGCGCTCGCGGGTCGGCCATCGAATGCCGTTGGCGCGCACCGGGATCGGCAAGGCGCTGATGCTCGATGACTCGCCGCAAGAGTGGCAGCGCTTGTACGAAGTCAGCCTGCCGACGGGTGGGAAAAATCTGTTCTGGCCGCAGCACCCCGAGCAATCCTGGGAGCAATTCCAACAGCGCATGATCGAGTACGTGGCCGGCGGTTACGCCTTCGATCTGGAAGACAACGAACCGTCGATCCGCTGTGTGGCGGCGCCGATCCGTGATGCCAGCAAGCGCATCGTTGCCGGCATCAGCATCGCCAGCACCGTGCCGTACATGCCGCTGGAAAAAATGGCCGAGCTGATTCCCCTGATCAAAGGGGTCACGGCCCGGCTTTCGGCAGAACTCGGCGCCAAGGTTTAGAGCTTCAGCGTTGCCATGTCGATGACAAAGCGGTACTTCACGTCACCGGCGATCATGCGCGCATAGGCTTCGTTGATCTGGCGGATGTCGAGCATCTCGATGTCGCAACTGATGTTGTGCTCGGCGCAGAAATCCAGCACTTCCTGGGTTTCGGCGATACCGCCGATCAGCGAGCCGGCCAACACGCGACGGCTCATCACCAGTTTGCCGGCATGCACCGGCGGATCCACCGGCTCGATCAAGCCCACCAGAATGTGCACGCCGTCGAAGCGCAGCGTATCAAGGTAGGGATTGAGGTCGTGCTGCACCGGAATGGTGTCCAGCAGAAAGTCGAAATGTCCGGCAGCAGCCTTCATCTGTTCGACATCGGTGGACACGATGACGTGGTCCGCGCCCTGGCGGCGGGCTTCTTCAGCCTTGCTCGCCGAACGGGTGAACAACGTCACTTCGGCCCCCATCGCTTTGGCGAACTTGATGCCCATGTGGCCAAGACCACCCATGCCGAGAATCCCGACCTTGTCGCCAGCCTTGACGCCGTAATGCTTGAGCGGCGAATAGGTGGTGATACCGGCACACAGGATCGGTGCGGCGGTGGCCAGGTCGAGTTTTTCCGGGATGCGCACGACGAAGTGCTCACTGACCACGATGCTGTCGGAATAGCCGCCCATGGTGTTGCTGCCATCGACCCGGTCCGGGGTGGCGTAGGTCATGGTCGGGCCTTCGAGGCAGTATTGCTCGAGGTTCGACTGGCAGGCTTCACAGCTGCGGCAGGAATCGACCATGCAACCGACGCCAACCAGATCGCCGACCTTGTGCTTGGTGACATTCGCACCGACGGCGGTCACTTTGCCTACGATCTCGTGGCCGGGCATCAGCGGATAAACGGCAATGCCCCACTCGTTGCGGGCCTGGTGGATGTCGGAGTGGCACACGCCGCAGAACAGAATATCGATCGCAACATCGTCGGCCCTTGGGGTGCGGCGTTCGAATTTCACGGGGGCGAGGGGAGTGGTGGCCGACTGGGCGGCGTATCCGATGGCGGTGTACATGGTGAGCCTCGCAAAAGCGTTAACAGGTGAGGCGGCGCATTCTGGGCGCCGGACCCCGTCGCGGCCATGACAATTCCTCCGGGTGTCATGCCTATTCCTCCGGCATCCGGCTTTGATCGAGCGCATTGGCGATCAGACCTGCGATGATGCTTTCATTCCTTTTTCCGTGATTTTTTTGTGAAGAACTCCGATGCTGTTAACCCGTCATCTTGATGCCAATGCCACGTTGGTTTCGCTGATCAAGCCGCTGTCCACTCGCGACGGATTCGTTCCGACCGCGTTGCCGGGTGTGCAGGTTCTGCGCGCCAGTTGCGATGTGGCCCGTGGGCCGCAGATCTACGAGCCGAGCCTGGTGATCATCGCCCAGGGCAGCAAACTGGCGTACCTTGGACCGCGCACCCTTGAATACGGGGCAGGGCACTATCTGATTCAGGCGCTGCCAGTACCCTTCGAGTGTGAAACCTTTGCCGCACCAGACGGGCCGATGCTCGGGGTGTCGGTAGCGATTGACCGGGTAATGCTGGGCGAATTGGTGCTGGCGATGGGCTTGGCGCCCGGGCGGCATATTCCGGCACAAACACCGGAGTCCATGACCTCGGCGGTGCTCGATGACGCCATGCGCGGTTGTGTCGAGCGCTTGTTGCGCTGCCTGCACGATCCGCTGGAATGCCAGATCATGGGGCAAGCGCGTTTGCGCGAGTTGTTGTTCGTCGCTTTGCGCGGTCCGCAAGCGGATGTGTTGCGCGCTCTGGTCGAGCAACAGGGGCAATTCGCGCGGATCGCGGCATCCCTTAGTCATCTGCATGCGCATTACACCGAGCCGCTGAACGTCGAGACTCTGGCCAGTTGCGCGAACATGAGTGCGTCGACGTTTCATGAGCATTTCAAGCGCAGCACATTGTTGTCGCCGGTGCAGTATCTGAAGCGATTGCGTTTGCTCAGGGCTCAGCAGTTGTTGCTGGGAGAGGGGCTGGGCGTGGCGCAGGTGGCGCATCGGGTGGGGTATCAGAGCACGTCGCAGTTCAGTCGGGAGTACAAACGCTACTTCGAGCGCAACCCCGGAGACGAACGCGCCACCTGACTCACCGAGTATCCCCTGTGGGAGCGAGCCTGCTCGCGAAAGCGGTGTGTCAGTCGAAATCAATATCGGATGCTACGCCGCCTTCGCGAGCAGGCTCGCTCCCACAGGGGGCAGTGGTGCTGCAAAGATTGTGGGCAACAAAAAGGCCCCCAAATTGGGAGCCTTGATGTTCAGGCGTTCGGCTTACATGTTCGGGTAAGTCGGGCCGCCGGCACCTTCCGGTGCCACCCAGGTGATGTTCTGTGCAGGGTCCTTGATGTCGCAGGTCTTGCAGTGAACACAGTTCTGGGCGTTGATCTGGAAGCGCTTCTCGCCATCTTCCTTGGTCACCACTTCATACACGCCGGCCGGGCAGTAACGCTGGGCAGGTTCGTCGTACAGCGGCAGGTTCTTGCTGATCGGGATGCTCGCGTCGGCCAGCTTCAGGTGGCACGGCTGCTCTTCTTCGTGGTTGGTCCCGGAGATGAACACCGAGCTCAGTTTGTCGAAGCTGATCTTGCCGTCCGGTTTCGGGTAGTCGATCTTCTTGCAGTCGGCCGCCAGTTTCAGGCAAGCGTAATCCGGCTTGGTGTCATGCAGGGTGAACGGCAGTTTGCCGCCGAAGATGTTCTGGTCCAGCCAGTTGAAACCACCGCCGACGATAGCGCCGAACTTGTGGATCGCCGGACCGAAGTTGCGGCTGGCGAACAGTTCTTCGTGGAGCCAGCTGTTCTTGAACGCATCCACGTAGGTGGTCAGCTCTTCAGTACCATCCTTGTCGGCGAACAGTGCGTCAGCTACGGATTCAGCGGCAAGCATGCCGGACTTCATCGCGGTGTGGCTGCCCTTGATCTTGGCGAAGTTCAGGGTGCCGAGGTCGCAGCCGATCAGCGCGCCGCCCTTGAAGACCATCTTCGGCAGCGAGTTCAGGCCGCCCTTGCAGATGGCGCGGGCGCCGTAGCTGATGCGCTTGCCGCCTTCCAGGTACTGCTTGAGCACCGGGTGATGCTTGAGGCGTTGGAACTCGTCGAACGGCGACAGGTAGGTGTTGCTGTAGGACAGGTCGACGATCAGACCGACGACCACCTGGTTGTTTTCCAGGTGGTAGAGGAACGAGCCACCGGTGTTCTCGGTGCCCATGATGTCCATTGGCCAACCGGCGGTGTGCACCACCAGGCCTGGCTGATGCTTGGCCGGATCGACTTCCCAGATTTCCTTCAGGCCGATGCCGTAGTGCTGCACGTCGGAATCATTGTCGAGGTTGAAGCGCTTGATCAGCTGTTTGCCGATGTGGCCGCGGCAACCTTCGGCGAACAGCGTGTACTTGCCACGCAGTTCCATGCCTGGGGTGTACAGGCCTTCTTTCGGGTTGCCTTCGCGGTCAACGCCCAGATCCCCGGTGATGATCCCGCGAACCACACCGTTTTCGTCGAACAGTGCTTCCTGAGCGGCGAAGCCCGGGTAGATCTCCACGCCCAGGTTCTCGGCCTGCTGGGCCAGCCAGCGGCACAGGTTGCCCAGGGAGATGATGTAGTTGCCTTCGTTGTGCATGGTCTTGGGCACAAAGAAGTCTGGAATTTTTTGCCCGCTTTCGGCGTTTTTCAGCACGAAAATGTCATCGCGAGTGACCGGCGTGTTCAGTGGCGCGCCGAGTTCTTTCCAGTCCGGGAACAATTCGTTCAGGGCGCGGGGTTCGAACACCGCACCGGACAAGATGTGAGCACCGACTTCGGAGCCTTTTTCGACCACGCAGACGCTGATTTCCTTACCGGCTTCGGCGGCCTTCTGCTTCAATCGGCAGGCAGCGGAAAGACCAGCGGGGCCGGCACCGACGATGACCACGTCGAATTCCATGTATTCGCGTTCCACAGGTTATCTCCTACTCAAGGCTCAACAGTTTTTTTTCTAATATGGAGGTTGGGTGTCGCATCCATGAATCCCTGCGCAACGCCGGGAGAGGACAATCGATTAACCACCTTTCTCTTTGGTGGCGCATTATATCTACACCACTCTCAGCGTCCAATACAAACGTTTGTTTGAAATGGCTCCAAGCCAGAGAAATCAAAGTCACCCGGCTTATGAACGGCTATTTTGGCGTATTGACCGGAATAGGTGTTCCGGTCAAGATACGGGCGGTTTTGCGCTCGCCGTAGGCTGACTGTTGGTTTCAAGAGCACCTCTAAAGACAGGGCGATGGCAGTAGAAGGTGATGCGCCGCGCGGCTTTGGCGCGCAGTTTACACGTCGCGATATTGAATGACCCGTTAGTCACTCCTGACGAACGGTCATCAGCATCATGAGCGATGGTCACTTGACACCTTTGCCGGCGTTTTTGGAGGTGCCCTTGCGCCCGATGAGCATTATCCGCCAGGTTCGCCTAGGCGATTTTCTTTTCACCGGAGAGTAACGAGGAATCCATGAAGGTTCTTGTAGCTGTCAAACGCGTTGTGGATTACAACGTCAAGGTCCGCGTCAAGGCGGACAATTCCGGCGTCGATCTTGCCAACGTCAAGATGTCGATGAACCCGTTCTGCGAGATCGCCGTGGAAGAAGCCGTACGCCTGAAAGAGAAAGGTGTTGCGACTGAAATCGTCGTCGTCTCCGTCGGCCCGTCCACCGCTCAAGAGCAACTGCGCACCGCGCTGGCTCTGGGTGCCGACCGCGCCATCCTCGTCGAGTCCGCCGAAGACCTGACTTCCCTGGCCGTTGCCAAACTGTTGAAAGCCGTTGTCGACAAGGAACAGCCTCAGCTGGTGATCCTTGGCAAACAAGCCATCGACAGCGACAACAACCAGACCGGCCAGATGTTGGCTGCACTGAGCGGCTACGGTCAGGGCACGTTTGCTTCGAAAGTCGAAATCAGCGGCGACAGCGTCGCCGTGACTCGCGAAGTCGACGGCGGCGCGCAGACGGTTTCCCTGAAACTGCCGGCCATCGTCACCACCGACCTGCGTTTGAACGAGCCGCGCTACGCGTCTCTGCCAAACATCATGAAAGCCAAGAAGAAGCCTCTCGAAGTGCTGACTCCGGACGCTTTGGGCGTTTCCACCGCCTCCACCAACAAGACCGTGAAAGTCGAAGCGCCAGCTGCACGCAGCGCGGGTATCAAGGTCAAGTCGGTGGCTGAACTGGTCGAGAAACTGAAAAACGAAGCGAAGGTAATCTAAATGACTATCTTGGTTATTGCTGAACACGACAACAAAGTAGTGGCCCCGGCCACGCTGAACACCGTTGCTGCTGCCGCCAAAATCGGTGGTGACATCCACGTTCTGGTTGCAGGCCAGGGTGTTGGCGCCGTGGCTGAAGCCGCTGCGAAAATCGCTGGCGTGACTAAAGTGCTGGTGGCTGACAACGCCGCCTACGCTCACCAACTGCCGGAAAACGTTGCGCCGCTGGTAGCAGAGTTGGGCAAGGGCTACAGCCACATCCTGGCTGCCGCCACTTCCAACGGCAAAAACATCCTGCCGCGCGTTGCCGCTGCACTGGACGTTGACCAGATCTCCGAGATCATCTCGGTAGAAAGCGCTGACACCTTCAAGCGCCCAATCTACGCCGGTAACGCCATCGCTACCGTTCAATCGAACGCTGCGGTCAAAGTGATCACCGTGCGTGCCACCGGTTTCGACCCGGTTGCCGCTGAAGGCGGTTCCGCTTCGGTTGAATCCGTTGCTGCTGCTCACGACGCTGCAATCTCCAGCTTCGTTGGCGAAGAACTGGCCAAGTCCGATCGTCCGGAACTGACCGCTGCCAAGATCGTCGTTTCCGGCGGCCGTGGCATGCAGAACGGCGACAACTTCAAACACCTGTACGCCCTGGCCGACAAGCTGGGCGCTGCCGTCGGTGCTTCCCGCGCCGCGGTCGACGCAGGTTTCGTACCCAACGACATGCAGGTCGGTCAGACCGGCAAGATCGTTGCTCCACAGCTGTACATCGCCGTCGGTATCTCCGGCGCGATTCAGCACCTGGCCGGCATGAAAGACTCTAAAGTGATCGTTGCGATCAACAAGGACGAAGAAGCGCCGATCTTCCAGGTGGCCGATTACGGCCTGGTGGCGGACCTGTTCGAAGCCATCCCTGAGCTGGAGAAGCTGGTCTAATCCGGCTGCTTCACTTATAAAGAGCCCGACCTTTTGGTCGGGCTTTTTTTTGGTTTCGAAATAACCGGGTTTGAACGGGGGTGATTTGCCATGGATCTGCGCCGCGTGTGTGGCTGGTCATTGCTATTGGGGCTGACGGTATTCCCGGCGCTGTCCAATGCCGCCGGCAAGTGCGAACGCCTGGTGGTCACCGGCAGCCCCGATGCGCCACCGTACCTGTGGCAAGACCCGCAAAATCCCAAGCACCTGATCGGCGCCAGTGCCGATTTGTTGCAGCAGGTAGCAGGGCAGTTGGGGATCAAGGTCGAATTGCTCTACGCCGGCAAACGCTCTCAGGCCTTGGACGAAGTGCGCAGCGGGCGCATGGACATGCTGGCCGATGCGCCGCTGACGGTCGCTGAGCTCGAATCCCTGGACTACATTCATCCACCGTTGCTGGAAAACGATTATCTGGTGTGGACCCGCAAGGATTCGTCGCTGGTCTACAACGAAGTCCAGGACCTGCATGGTCATCCCGGCGCGTTGTCGGAAAAGTCTCGATTGACCGCGCAATTCGCCACTTTCGCCGAGCAGCAACTAACCCTTACCCGTACGCCAAACCTGACCCAGGCCTTTCAGAAATTGCTCTTGGGCGAGGTGGAATTTGTCTTGGCAGGGCGCTACTCCGGCATGGCAATGGCACAGACACTGGGTATGGCCAATGACCTGGTGGCCCGCGCGCAACCGGTCGACAAACCGGGACTGTTTCTGGCGATTTCCCACAACTCCTCCTGCAACGATCCGTGGTTGCGCGGACAGTTGGCCAAAAAGATGACAGAATTGCCCGCGTCCGGACTGACGGAGGCCATGCTGTTGCGCAATATCGAGCGCTGGAACGCTCGACTTTCTCAACGGCAGAAGAAACCTGTCAGTACCCCAAAACAGTAGGGATTTTTAGTGAGTATTCGACCTCTTTTCGCTGCCCTGGCCGTTCTGGCTCTGGCGGGTTGTGCAGCCGATCCGGCGCCGAATGAACAAATGCGCCTGACCGCACAGGCCGTCGAGCAAGCCCGTGCCGTGGGTGCCACTGCCGACGAAGTGCCTGAAATGAAACTGGCCGAAGACAAGTACAACCGGGCCAAGGGCAGCATGGCTGACCAGTCTTTCAGAAATGCGCGGATGCGCGCCGAGCAGGCCGAGCTGGACGCGCGCCTGGCCGAAGCCCGGGTCCTGACCCTCAAGAGTGAAGAACAACTGAACGTGCTCAATACCCGCATAGCCCGCCTGCAAAAGCAGTTGGGAGCTGCCCAATGAGCCTCAAATCCAACGTTCTCGGCGCTTTGATCCTGGCAGGTACTGTCAGCCTCGTCGGCTGCGCCGGCCAGCAAGGCGAAGCAGCGCTGCAACAGGCGGGCGCCGACTTCCAGAAGGTCAAGGAAGACTCCAACGTGCTGCGCATCGCCCCCAAGGACGTGATTCGCGCCGGTGAGTCCCTGGCCCGCGCCGACCGTTTGTCCAGCTATTGGGGCAGCGGCTCGGATGTGGTGCATTACGCCTACCTGAGCCAGCGCTACAGCGAAATCGCCAGGCAACACACTAATCAGGTGCTCAACGAAGAGCGCGCAGCCAAACTCGAGCTGGAACGCCAGCGCCTGCAACTGGCCTTGCGCGAATCCAAGTTGCTCAGCGTGCAGCAGCAAGGCAAATGGCTGGAAGAGCAGATCCTTGCACTGGCCACCACCCAGACCGACCGTGGTCTGGTGATGACCCTGGGCGATGTGCTGTTCGACACCGGCGAAGCAGAGCTGAAAAACTCGGCCAACCGCGTGGTGCTGAAGATTGTGCAGTTCCTGCAGCTCAACCCCAAGCGCGTGGTGCGCATCGAAGGCTACGCCGACAGTACCGGGGGCAAGCAGGAAAACCTCAAGCTGTCCCGTGACCGAGCGCAATCGGTGGCGGATGTGCTGATGGACCTGGGCATCGACGATAAACGTATCCGGGTTGAAGGGTATGGCGATGAGTACCCGGTCGACGCGAATGCCTCCGAACGGGGCCGGGCGCAGAACCGTCGGGTGGAAATTGTGTTCTCCGACGAAAAAGGCCAGCTCGGCGCTGCCCGCTAAAGGGTAGCGTCGCTGGAAAGCCCGGCCTGCCAGACAGCGCCGGGTTTTTTTCGCCTGCCAATCAGGTCGCGTTCTGCGAAAAAACAGTACAGTTTTTGCTGACACTGCACTGTTCTGTCGACTATTGTGGCAACTGTCCCAGTACACTTCTAAACTGTTCCGGTATTGTTTCACACAAGAATAAAATGCCCGTGAAATCGAGTGCTGCGTCATGACCAACCTCTTGCTCTACCAACGTATTGCTCAGCAACTGGCCGAAGACATCCGCCGTGGCGTCTATCAACCGGGAGAGCGCGTGCCTTCGGTGCGCAAGATGAGTTCGCAGCTCAACGTCAGCCATGCCACGGTGCTGCAGGCGTATGCCAACCTTGAAGATCAGGGGCTGATCCGTGCGCGGCCGCAGTCCGGTTACTACGTGCACCAGACACCGGCGTTGACTGCGCCGACCCCGGACATCGCCCGGGTCGAACGTCCAGGCCTGGTCACCCGCAGCAGTATCATTCAGCAGGTGTTGGTCGAATCCCGCCGCGAAGGCGTTTTTCCGCTGGGTGCCGCGGTGCCCAGCGTCGATTATTTGCCGGTGCGGGCCCTGCATCAGCAATTGGCCAAAGTCACCCGGTTCCATAGCCCGCGGGCTTTCAGCTACATGTTCAGCCCCGGTTTCGAACCGTTGCGCCGACAGGTGGCGATCCGCATGCGCGATGCCGGCGTGGTGGTCGACCCTTCGGAAGTGGTGATCACCCACGGCTGCGTCGACGCCTTGCAGATGTCTCTGCGGGTGCTGACCCGCCCCGGTGACCTGATAGCGGCCGAGTCACCGACTTACTACGGTTTGCTGCAGCTGGCCGATCTCTTGGGCCTCAAGGTCATCGAAATCCCTAGCGACCCGTCCACCGGCATGAGCCTCGAGGCCCTGCAATTGGCGGCCAACCAGTGGTCGATCAAGGCGCTGGTGCTGACCACTCGCCTGAGCAATCCGTTAGGCGGCACCATGCCTGAAGAGCGGCAGAAGCAGCTGCTGCGCCTGGCGTCGGACTTTGACATCCAGATAGTCGAAGACGATATCTACGGCGAGCTGATGTTTGAGCAGGGCCGCACCAAATCGCTCAAGGCCTATGACCGGCTGGATCGGGTGATCTATTGCTCGAGCTTCTCCAAGACCCTGTCGCCGGGGGTGCGGATCGGCTGGATGATTGCCGGCAAGTACCAGCAGGAGATCCAGCGCTTGCAGACCTTCAGTACCCATTCGGCCTGCAGCGTCACGCAGATGGGCATTGCCGCCTATCTGGAAAACGGTGGTTACGACCGCCATTTGCGTTACATCCGCCAGGAGTACCGCAAGAATCTCAGCGCTTTCCAGCTGGCGGTGCAGCAGTATTTCCCCGAAGGCACGCAGATGACCCGGCCTACCGGCGGTTTCATTTTGTGGGTGAGTCTGCCGGGACGGGTAAACACCCAGGAGCTGCATGTACGAGCGTTGCAGCAGGGCATCAGTATCGCGCCGGGGCTGATTTTCAGTAACACCGAGCAGTTCAATCACTGCATCCGGCTCAATTGCGGGATCCCGTGGAACCGCGAAGCTGAACGTGCGCTGATGACCTTGGGCATGCTTGCCACCCAGCTCTGCCAGGAGATGACCGGCGGCTTTTGACGGGGCGGTTTCTGTCCGTGCTTGTCACGGGGCGCGCAACAGGCGAGCATATGCACCTCTGTCGTTTTCGCCGTTTGCATCGTTGGGTACATGAAGCCGATTTTACCTGTCGTCTGGCTGTTGATCTGCCTGTTAGTGAGTGTTCAGCCGGCGTCCGTGAAGGCCGAATCCGTGCAGGAAAAACCCACCGCCAGCGATGCCAAGGCAACCCCGAAAAAAACCGCACCGGTCAAAAAGCCAGCCGCGGTAAAAAAGCGCCCACCGATTGGCTCCAAGTCAAAACCGGCCAGCGAGGTGGTGAAAACCCCAGTACCTTCAGCCGACCTGGATTTGAGTCTGCCCAAGGACATGGTTGAAGAGCTGAAACCGGTCGGTACCGTTCCATTGCCCAAGCGCGAACCGGTTTTGCCGCAAATGTTCGGTGACAAAAACAGCCAGTTCCAGCTCAACGGCAGGCTGATCAACAACGAAATGCAGTTGCAAATGCGTAACGAAGAGCGCCGTGAAGTCGAGGGCGCTGCACTGGAATTCGAGTTCAAGCGGTAAATTCCGCCTTTAGCTGACCTGCCAGCCAGACGCTTTGTCGGAGACTGGCCGGTCACGCCCGTTTGCAGGTAAATACCCAGGCAAGGGTAATTTAAAACAACTGTTTTAGCGGTTACTCTGTGCCCCGTCCTTTAACACATTGCTCGTCGCGAGGAGCTTTTCGTCATGAAATGCCGTGAGGGCTGTGGCGCCTGCTGCATTGCCCCTTCCATCAGTTCACCGATTCCCGGTATGCCCCATGGCAAAGCCGCCGGGGAACGTTGCCTGCAACTGTCTGCCGAAAACCTGTGCAACATTTTCGGTAAACCCGAGCGCCCGGCGGTGTGTTCGGCGTTCGAGGCTGACGTCGAGGTGTGTGGCGACAGCAGCGAAGAGGCTATCCGGTTGATTGGATGGTGGGAGCAAATGACAGCCGCGTGATGTGTGGGCTCGCCCAACGAACGGAACTTCAACAATAAGGAATAAGATTATGGGTTCGCTGCATCGTATTGCTGTGCTGTGTGGTTTGACGGCTGTACTGGCCACTTCGGTCGCCCAGGCCGAGGACTGGAAAGTCGCCAGGAACGAAGACGGCATCAAGATCTCCCTGAGTGAAGTGGCCGGCTCCGACTACAAGGCCTATCAGGGCGTCACCCTGATGAAGACCACCGTGGCCAAACTGCGCGCGCTGCAGGAAGACGTGGTCGGCGCCTGCGCCTGGATTCACGAGTGCAAGACCCAGAAGTTGCTCAAGCACGAAGGCGATCAGAGCTGGACCTACACCCAGTTCAATACGCCATGGCCAGTCACGCCGCGTGATTCGGTGCTGCATATCACCACGATCGCAGCCGCCGATGGCAGCCTGACGCGCAAGCTCGAGGGCGTGCCGAAATACCTTCCTGAAGAAAAGGGCTTTGTCCGGGTCGCCAAGGTCGATGGGTTCTGGAAGTTCGTACCCAAGGGCGATCAGGTTGAAGTGACCTATCAGGTGCATACCGAGCCGGGTGGTAGCGTGCCATCGATGGTGGCCAACAAGTTCGTGGTTGATGCGCCGTTCAATACCTTGAAAAACCTGAAGGCTCTGGCCGAGAAATAAAAGCGGGTGCCACCTATTCCCTGTAGGAGCGAGCATGCTCGCGAAAAACCTGAGAGCGCCGCGGGGTATCAAATACCCCACGTTAACTTTGGCCTCCATCGCGAGCAAGCATCGCTCCTACAGAAACATTTAATGTGTTTCCGAATATTCGTTGCACAAAATTTTCACAAAGCCTCCAAGACAATCCCCCCGCGCCGCCATCGACGAACAGTAATCAATGGCAATGCCGCGATTGATCGTGCAACATTTGCGCTCCGCGCAAAACCCCGGGGCCGAGTCTGGCCAACAGAGGGCAGGGCGCAGCTGTATTTTCGAAACTTCAACTTCCAATGGGTCCTAAAAACGACATGGCAATCCCGGACGCCCTGAGTCAGAAGCGAGCATCGAGTCGCTTGCTGCAACCGACCGTCAAATCGCATCTGGCCTACACGCTGTTGTGCGCTCTGGTCATGATGGTGATGTTTTCCGCGCTGCGCGTCGCGCTGCTGGTCTACAACCGCGAAATGATCCTCGATACACCGGCCGCGACCTTTCTCGAAGCATTCGCCAATGGCCTGCGTTTCGACCTGCGCCTGGTGGTCTACCTGAGCGTTCCACTGGTACTGGCGCTGTTCAGCGCCCGGGCCATGGCGGCGCGCGGGATTTTCCGCCTGTGGCTGACGGTGACCTCCAGCATCGCGCTATTCCTGGGCCTGATGGAGATGGACTTCTACCGTGAATTCCACCAGCGCCTCAACGGGTTGGTCTTCCAGTATGTGAAGGAAGACCCGAAAACCGTGATGAGCATGCTCTGGTACGGTTTTCCGGTGGTTCGCTACCTGCTGGCCTGGGCTGTAGGTACCTGGCTCCTGAGCCTCGCGTTCAAGGGCGCCGACCGCGCCACGCGTCCTCGTGGCCCTTTCAGCGGCGGCAGTATCAGTACCCGGCAGGTTGCCCCTTGGTACTCGCGCGCCATGGTGTTCGTGGTGTGCCTGCTGATCTGCGTGGTCGCGGCCCGCGGTACCTTGCGTCAAGGCCCGCCCATGCGTTGGGGTGATGTCTACACCACCGATTCCAACTTCGCCAACCAGTTGGGCCTCAACGGTACCCTGTCCCTGGTGGCTGCGGCGAAGAGCCGGATGTCCGAAGATCGCGATAACATCTGGAAGGCCACGTTGCCTCAACCGATGGCACAACAGACCGTGCGCGACCTGCTGGTGATGAAGGACGACAAACTGGTGGATGGCGAGACCGCCGCAGTGCGTCGCGACTACATGCCGCCAGCGGACAAGACCTTGCCGATCAAGAACGTCGTCGTGATCCTGATGGAAAGCATGGCCGGTCACTCGGTGGGTGCACTGGGCGCACCGGGCAACATCACGCCGTACCTCGACAAGCTGTCGAAGGAAGGCCTGCTGTTCGACCGCTTCTTCTCCAACGGTACCCACACCCACCAGGGCATGTTCGCCACTATGGCCTGCTTCCCGAACCTGCCAGGTTTCGAATACCTGATGCAGACCCCGGAAGGCAGCCACAAACTGTCCGGCCTGCCACAGTTGCTCAGCGCTCGTGAGTACGACGATGTGTATGTCTACAACGGCGATTTCGCCTGGGACAACCAGTCGGGTTTCTTCAGCAACCAGGGCATGACCAACTTCATCGGACGTAACGACTTCGTAAACCCGGTGTTCTCCGATCCGACCTGGGGTGTGTCCGACCAGGACATGTTCGATCGTGGCCTGGTGGAGCTCAAAGCCCGCGATGGCAAGGACAAGAAACCCTTCTATGCCTTGCTGCAAACCTTGTCCAACCACACGCCCTATGCGTTGCCGACCCCATTGCCGGTCGAGCGCGTAACCGATCGTGGCAGCCTGAACGAACATATGACTGCCATGCGCTACTCCGATTGGGCGCTGGGTCAATTCTTCGAGAAGGCGCGCAAGGAGCCTTACTTCAAGGAAACCCTGTTTGTCGTGGTCGGCGACCACGGTTTCGGCAACGAGCGCCAGATCACTGAAATGGACCTGGGCCGCTTCAACGTACCGATGCTGCTGATTGCACCGGGCATCCAGGAAAAATTCGGCACGCTCAACCACACCGTTGGCACTCAAGTCGACATCGTGCCGACCATCATGGGCCGGATCGGTGGCGAAGTGCGTCATCAGTGCTGGGGCCGCGACTTGCTCAACCTGCCTGAAGGCGATACCGGTTTTGGCGTGATAAAGCCCTCGGGCAGCGAGCAGACCACCGCGATCATCACAGCGGACCAGATTCTGGTTTTGCCGAAGGACAAGGACATGGCACCGAAGATGTACCAGTACGAACTGGGCGCTACGCCGCGTGCCGTGGTCGTACCGGATGCACCGCGTACCGCTGAGCTTAAAACCAAGCTCGAAGCGTTCCTGCAAACGGCGACCAAGAGCCTGATCGACAACACCGCCGGTGTGGTCGACGGCAAGCCGGACTAAACTGGCAAGACCGAGAAAATAGCGATGCAATAAAAAAGAGGCCCTTGAAGGGCCTCTTTTTTTACCGGTCAGAACTTCATATCTTGCCGAGCAACAACAGGATGAGTATCACCACCAACACCACGCCGATGATACCGGACGGGCCATAACCCCAACTTCTGGAGTGCGGGAAGACCGGTAGACCACCGATCAGTAACAGGATCAGAATGATCAGAAGAATTGTGCCCATGTCTGTTTCCTTGCTGTAAGTATTAGGAATGACCTAGCCGTTATCAGTCAGCGGGAATGTCATTTATTCTAGCTGCTTAAAAAATCCGACCGCAACGCAGGACAAAAAATTCCAAGTTTTTTTGCTGCTTTTAGAACTATTCCCTATTCCGTCTGCTGTTGCGTTAGTTGCTTGAGCCCGCGTCCGGGGTTTGCTTGGGGCATTCAGCAATCTGATAGAGCGTGGGACGGCCAATATCCTTCGCTACACTCGACGCATCTTCCCCGGAACAACAAGGCTGTTTGCTATGCAAAATCGCATGATGATCACTGGCGCGGGCTCCGGCCTGGGTCGCGAAATCGCGCTGCGCTGGGCGCGCGAGGGCTGGCAACTGGCCTTGTCGGACGTCAGTGAGTCCGGCCTGCAGGAAACCCTGAAGCTGGTGCGAGAAGCCGGGGGTGACGGGTTTATCCAGCGCTGTGACGTGCGTGATTACAGCCAGTTGACCGCCTTCGCACAGGCTTGCGAAGTGAAATTCGGCGGCATCGACGTCATCGTCAACAACGCGGGCGTGGCCTCTGGCGGGTTCTTCAGCGAACTGTCCCTGGAAGACTGGGACTGGCAGATCGCAATCAACCTCATGGGCGTGGTCAAGGGCTGCAAGGCCTTCCTGCCGTTGCTGGAGAAGAGCAAGGGCAAGATCATCAACATCGCGTCGATGGCGGCTTTGATGCAGGGCCCGGCCATGAGCAACTACAACGTGGCCAAGGCCGGCGTGGTGGCGTTGTCCGAAAGCCTGCTGATCGAACTCGCGCATCAGGAAGTCGGCGTGCATGTGGTGTGCCCATCGTTCTTCCAGACCAATCTGCTGGACTCATTCCGCGGCCCGACCCCGGCGATGAAAGCCCAGGTTGGTAAGTTGCTGGAAAGTTCGCCCATCAGTGCCGCCGATATTGCCGACTATATCTACCAGCAGGTCGCCGCCGGCGAGTTCATGATCCTGCCCCACGAACAGGGCCGCATGGCCTGGGCGCTGAAGCAGAAGAACCCGCAACTGCTCTATAACGAAATGACCTTGATGGCCGACAAGATGCGCGCCAAGGCCAAACAATCCGCAAGCTGAACTTGCCCGCACGGAACAGCCTCGTTAGGGTGGCCGCCATCGGCCATCCTCGCGAGACGTTCGCATGCTCAATTACCTGTGGTTTTTCCTCGCCGCGTTGTTCGAAATCGCCGGTTGCTTCGCCTTCTGGATGTGGTTGCGCCAGGGTAAAAGTGTCTGGTGGGTGGTGCCGGCGTTACTCAGCCTGACGTTGTTCGCGTTGTTGCTGACGCGAATAGAGGCGACTTACGCAGGCCGTGCCTATGCCGCTTACGGCGGTATCTACATCATTGCTTCGATTGGCTGGCTGGCGGTGGTCGAGCGGATTCGGCCACTGGGCTCCGACTGGCTCGGCGTGGCGCTGTGCGTAATCGGGGCAAGCATTATCCTGTTCGGCCCGCGCTTCTCGGCGTCCTGACGAATCGGCCCTTGATTGAAGCGGCGTGTCAGGCATTTCCTTCAGCAAGGCAATCCTGTGGTTGTAGGTTTGGTCTGGATTACCGTGGCTGCCTTGTAGGCCCGCCGTGCACCGGGCATCTTCAAGGTCCGGTAACCCTGAAGGACCAAAGCCATGCTTGTACTGAGTCGTGTAGTCGGCGAATTGATTTCCATCGGCGATACCATTTCGGTGCGCATTCTTGCCGTCAATGGCGGCAACGTGCGCTTCGGCATCGAAGCCCCGAACCATGTCAACGTGCACCGTAGCGAAGTCTACGAGCGAATCCAGCGCAAGCTGACGCGAGACAAAAAATCAGTCGAATAGATGCTTGGGCACGTCATGCTTGAGCATCAACTGGCATTGCTCGCTCTCCGGATCGAAGACAATCAGGGCCTGGCCCTTGGTCAATGCCTGGCGAACACGCAATACACGGGTCTCCAGCGGCGTGTCATCGCCATTGTCGGTACCGTCGCGGGTCACGAAATCTTCGATCAGGCGGGTCAGGGTATCGACTTCAAGTTGGTCGTGGGGAATCAGCATAGGTACCTCGGCTAAACAATGGCGCGATGCTACGGTGAACGGGAGGTCGCCGCTAGCCTACGGGTTTGCATTGTTTGATCCGGCCTCTTCGCGAGCAGGCTCGCTCCCACAGTTTACCGCCTACTCCTGTGGGAGCGAGCCTGCTCGCGAAGGCGTTAGATCAATCGACGAAAATACCTGACTCAGCTATTGGATCGCTGTCCCACCAGGCTGTCCACCGACGGCACCCGCGTGTCGCTTTCCATCTGCGTCTCGTGTTCGATCTGATGACTGAACCGGTCCAGCGAACCCTTGGCCGGTTGCGCGTCGCTGGCGAACACCGGCGGGCTGAGGATGTAGGCGCCGAGCAGGCGACTGAGGGCGGCGAGACTGTCGATGTGGGTGCGTTCGTAGCCGTGGGTGGCGTCGCAGCCGAAGGCGAGCAGGGCGGTGCGGATGTCATGGCCGGCGGTAACCGCCGAGTGAGCGTCGCTGAAGTAGTAGCGGAACAGGTCGCGGCGTACCGGCAACTCGTTGTCACTGGCCAGGCGCAGCAGGTGCCGCGACAAGTGATAGTCATACGGCCCGCCGGAATCCTGCATCGCAATGCTCACCGCGTGCTCGCTGGAGTGCTGGCCGGGCGCGACGGGCGCGATGTCGATGCCGACGAATTCACTGACGTCCCAGGGCAACGCCGCCGCGGCGCCACTGCCGGTTTCCTCGGTGATGGTGAACAGCGGATGACAATCGATCGCCAGCTCCTCGCCGCTGTCGACGATCGCTTTCAACGCTGCCAGCAACGCCGCGACGCCGGCCTTGTCGTCCAGGTGACGGGCGCTGATGTGGCCGCTTTCGGTGAACTCCGGCAACGGATCGAAGGCGACGAAATCACCGATGCTGATGCCTAGCGAGTCACAATCGGCGCGGGTTGCGCAATAGGCATCCAGGCGCAATTCGATGTGATCCCAACTGATCGGCATTTCATCCACGGCGGTGTTGAACGCGTGCCCGGAGGCCATCAAGGGCAGCACACTGCCGCGGATCACGCCGTTGTCGGTAAACAGGCTGACGCGGCTGCCCTCGGCAAAACGGCTGGACCAGCAACCCACGGGGGCCAGCGTCAGGCGCCCGTTGTCCTTGATGGCGCGCACGGCGGCGCCAATGGTGTCCAGGTGGGCGGAAACGGCACGGTCCGGGCTGTTTTTCTTGCCCTTGAGGGTGGCGCGGATGGTGCCGCGGCGGGTCATTTCGAAGGGAATGCCCAGCTCTTCCAGCCGTTCGGCGACGTAACGCACGATGGTGTCGGTGAAGCCGGTGGGGCTGGGAATGGCGAGCATTTCCAGCAGGACTTTTTGCAGGTAAGTCAGATCTGGTTCTGGGTATTGGCGAGTCATGGAAACTCCTGATTGGTTGAGGGATCGTTCCCACGCGCAGCAAAGGAATGCCTCAACGGACGCTCTGCGTTCGGCTCTTGAGGGACGCGGAGCGTCCCGGGCTGCATTCCCACGCAGAGCGTGGGAACGATCGGGGACTACACGGCCGGCTGACTATGCGGGAACAACAAATCCACAAACCGCTCGGCCGTCGGCTGTGGCTCATGGTTGGCCAGTCCGGCGCGCTCGTTGGCTTCGATAAACACGTACTGCGGTTGATCGGCGGCAGACACCATCAGGTCGAGTCCGACCATGGGAATATCCAGCGCCCGCGCCGCGCGCACCGCAGCATCCACCAGCGTCGGGTGCAGGATCGCGGTGACGTCTTCGAGAATCCCGCCGGTATGAAGGTTCGCCGTACGCCGCACGAACAGGTGCTCGCCAGCCGGCAAAATGCTGTCGTAGTCGTAACCCGCCGCGTGCACGGTGCGCTCGGTCTCATGGTCCAGCGGAATCTTGCTTTCGCCGCCTGTAGCTGCCTGGCGCCGTCGACTCTGGGCTTCGATCAGCGCGCCGATGGAGTGCTGGCCATCGCCCACCACCTCGGCCGGTCGACGAATCGCCGCGGCGACCACTTCGAAGCCGATCACCAGAATCCGCAGGTCGAGGCCTTCGTGGAAGCTTTCCAGCAGCACGCGGCTGTCGAATTGGCGGGCTGCTTCGATGGCTTCCTGGACGTCTTCGATGGTTTGCAAATCTACCGCCACGCCGTGCCCTTGTTCACCGTCCAGCGGTTTGACCACCACCCGATGGTGCTCGTCGAGAAACGCCAGGTTGTCATCGGCGTTACCCGCCAGTTGCTGCGCGGGCAGGTTCAATCCGGCGGATTTGAGTACTTTGTGGGTCAGGCTTTTGTCCTGGCACAGGCTCATGCTGATGGCGCTGGTCAGGTCGCTGAGGGACTCGCGACAACGTACCCGGCGTCCGCCATGGCTGAGGGTGAACATGCCGGCTTCGGCATCATCGACCTGAACATCGATGCCACGACGGTGCGCTTCTTCGACGATGATCCGCGCGTACGGATTGAACGCCGCTTCAGGACCCGGGCCGAGAAACAACGACTGGTTGATGCTGTTCTTGCGCTTGATGGCGAACGTCGAGAGGTTGCGGAAACCGAGCTTGGCGTAAAGGTTTTTCGCCTGGCGATTGTCGTGCAACACCGACAGATCAAGGTAACTCAGCCCGCGACTCATGAAGTGTTCAATCAGATGCCGTACCAGCACCTCACCGACGCCGGGCCGCGAACAGCGCGGATCGACCGCCAGGCACCACAGGCTGCTGCCGTTTTCCGGATCGTTGAAGGCCTTGTGATGATCGAGGCCCATGACGCTGCCGATGACCGCGCCGCTGTCCTCGTCTTCCGCCAGCCAGTACACCGGACCGCCCTGATGTCTGGGGGTCAGCAAGCAGGCATCGATCGGCAGCATGCCACGTGCGTGGTAAAGCTGATTGATGGCGTTCCAGTCGGCGTCGCTCTGGGCGCGGCGGATGCGAAAGCCGCGGAACACCCGGGTGGCCTGACGGTAATCGCTGAACCACAGGCGCAAGGTGTCGGACGGATCGAGGAACAGTTGGGTCGGCTCCAGCCCCAACACTTGCTGGGGTGCGGCGACGTAGAGGGCGATATCGCGTTCGCCGGGCCGCTCGTTGAGCAACTCCCGGGCCAGGCTGGCGGCATCGGCGAAGGTATGGCCGATCAGCAACCGGCCCCAGCCGCAATGCACTGCAATCGGCTCGGTGCCCAGTGTGCTGCCGTCTTCGGCCAGACGCGCCTGCAAGCGTTCGTAGGAGGGCGCCTGACCGCGTAACAAGCGCTGACTGATAGCCGTGGCGTGAGGTTTCATCGGTCAGATTCCTTGTTCGCTGAGCCACAGGTTCAGGGCCGCCAGTTGCCACAACTTGGAGCCGCGCAATGGCGTCAATTGACCTTGCGGGTCAGTCAGCAGGCGGTCGAGCATGGCGGGGTTGAACAGGCCGCGATCCTGGCTCGGATCGAGCAGCAGTTCGCGCACCCAGTTCAGCGTGTCTCCCTGCAAATGCTTGAGTCCGGGTACCGGGAAGTAACCCTTCTTGCGGTCGATCACTTCACTTGGAATCACCAGGCGCGCCGCTTCCTTGAGGACTTGTTTGCCACCGTCGGGCAGTTTGAATTTGCCCGGCACCCGCGCTGACAATTCCACCAGGCGATAGTCGAGAAACGGTGTGCGCGCTTCCAGGCCCCAGGCCATGGTCATGTTGTCGACGCGCTTGACCGGGTCGTCCACCAGCATCACGGTGCTGTCCAGGCGTAGGGCTTTGTCCACCGCCGCGTCGGCACCGGGCTGTGCGAAATGTTCCTTCACGAAGTCGCCAGCAGCGTCATTGGCCGTCAGCCATTTCGGCTGCACGGTGGCGGCGTAGTCGTCGTAACTGCGGTCGAAAAACGCTTCACGATAGGCCGCGTACGGATCGCTGGCGCCGTCGACCTGCGGATACCAGTGGTAACCGGCGAACAGTTCGTCCGCACCCTGGCCGCTCTGCACCACTTTGCAATGCTTGGCCACTTCTCTGGACAACAAGTAGAACGCGATGCAGTCGTGACTGACCATCGGCTCGCTCATGGCGCGGAAAGCGGCGGGCAGTTGTTCGATGATCTCGTTTTCGTCGATGCGCAGTTGGTGGTGATGGGTGCCGTAGTGCTTGGCGATGAGGTCCGAGTACTGGAACTCGTCGCCGCGCTCGCCACCGGCGTCCTGGAAGCCGATGGAGAAGGTCGACAGGTTTTCCACGCCGACTTCCCTCAACAGCCCGACCAGCATGCTTGAATCGACGCCGCCGGAAAGCAGCACGCCGACATCGACCGCTGCACGTTGGCGGATGGCCACCGCGTCGCGCGTACTGTCGAGCACACGGTCACGCCAGTCCTCGAGGGTCAGATCCTGCTCATCTTCGTGTGGGCCGTAGGGCAGGGTCCACCAGGTTTTCTGCTCGGTACGGCCATCCGCTTCAATGCGCATCCAGGTCGCCGGTGGCAGTTTTTCGATGCCGGCCAGCAATGTGCGCGGTGCCGGGACCACGGCGTGGAAATTCAGGTAATGATTGAGCGCCACCGGATCGAGGATCGGGTTGATGTCGCCGCCCTTGAGCAACGCAGGCAACGCCGAGGCAAAGCGCAGGCGCTGGCCGGTGCGCGACAGGTACAGCGGCTTCACGCCGAGACGGTCACGGGCGATGAACAGGCGCTTGGCGTCGCGTTCCCAGATAGCGAAGGCAAACATGCCGTTGAGCTTGGGCAACAGCGCTTCGCCCCAGGCGTGATAGCCCTTGAGCAGCACTTCGGTGTCGCCGCCGGAATAGAAGGCGTAACCGAGGCTTTCGAGCTCGGTGCGCAGTTCCGGGTAGTTATAGATCGCGCCGTTGAAGGCCAGGGACAGGCCCAGTTGATTGTCGACCATCGGCTGCGCCGATCCGTCCGACAGGTCCATGATTTTCAGGCGACGATGGCCAAGGGCAATTGGCCCCTGGCTGTGAAAGCCCCAGGCGTCAGGGCCTCGAGGTGCCAGGTGATGGGTGATTCGCTCAATGGCTGCAAGGTCTGCAGGTTGATTGTCAAAACGTAACTCGCCAGCTAATCCGCACATAAATTCCTTACCGGTTTTTCCGTTGGGGAGGTTCAATCGATACCGCGCCAAAACAGCGGGTACTCAGAAACTGACCCGCCTCGGTAGTGGGAGTTTTAGAACGATACGTTATAAGCAGGAATTGCCGGATGAATGGCAGGCACGGCAGAAATGCTGTTGGCCGTGGCGGTAATTATTGATGGGATGCATGGAAGTAGCTGCTTGGATGGATTGCAAATCGACCCGGTATTCGAATTATCAATTGCCTGACGGGCTTCCTAAACTGAGCGTCTCTTAACGCAATAAGGATATTGCTCATGCCGGCTACAGTTTCCGAAACCGCCCCTGTGGCGGTACCAATGACAGCGGCACAACGTCTCGAGGCGTTGTTGGAACACACAGGCGATCTGGACAAGGCGCAAGTGTTGCAAGCGTCTATCCCACAATGGTTGGCGACTGCAGACCTGAACATGGTGCAGGCTTTGAAGGCCACGTTCGAGCAGTCTTTTGTTGCCCAAGGCCAGGTCACAGAGGCGCTTAAAAAGCTCAAGCCGTTGGACGAGTTCTGCAAAGAGCAACTGGCGGTGTTCCTCAAGGGTAAATGGACGATCGATTTCGATGTCGAGCGCGACATGCTGGACATCACGACAACACTGTACACGTCCACAGGCGTGCTCCCGGCCTTCGGGTCCCCTGATCTGAAAACCACCACATCACGTAGCCTGCTCCAGGCGGCCATGGAAAACTTTACCGCTGGGGAAGCAAGCAGCGGCGGCTTTCCAGCGGACTCGGTAATACGCATCAATAAACAGGTCTCATCAGACGCTGAAACAACCCCTGAAAAATTCGCCGCACTCTGTCGTGAACTCGACCTGGGTGCCCGCTATCAGCGCCATATCGACGAGGCCTTGGCATTGCCGGCCAAACCCGCAAATGATGCGCTTGCCGATGATCGGGCCAGCGTCGCGGATATCCGGCGGCTGAAAGTGCTGGACATGCGCGTCGCCCTTCACATGGCCTCCCTGCAAAAGACCATCACTCCCGCTGTTTATACGATGCTGCTGAGTGTGATCGATCAGGATCTCCCAGCGGCTCAAACCAAGGGCGCAGTGTTTGATGGCGGGCCGGTGCATTGGCAGGGCTTGACGATTCATGACACCTGCATCTGTGGAGCACTGGTATTTACCAAAGTCTCCATCGATACCGAGCCGAAGGCCCGGTGTGTTGTTTACATGCCGAACGAACCCCGACGACCGCTGTATGAATACGCCTCGCTGGATGAATTCAAGGTCTACCTTGCCCTCCATTTGCAAAGCAAAAGCTACAGAAAGTCTTTCGCCGAGCAGTACTTGCACGGCCACGATAAAACCGGGTTTTTTACCTCGTTTGACAAGGGCAAGAACGTGGGCACGCTCGCTGCCGCGCCCGCCGACACCTGCCTTGGCGATTTTTTCTTCAGTGCATTTGTCCAAAAAACTCAAGAAGACGCGCGAATCCTTGCCGTACCGACTGCAGACGTCGATGAGCAACAACGGGAAAAAATCCTTCAGACATTGCTCGACGGTGGACTTCTGCTGTTGAACGCAGCTGGTTTTTTCGTACCGGTGATCGGCCAATTCATGCTGGCTACGGCTCTCGTCGACATCGTCATCGAGGTGTATGAAGGTGTGATTGACTGGACGCATGACGAGCGGGCCGAGGCGTTGACACATTTGTTGAGTGTTGTGGAAAACGTCGCGCAGCTGGCAGCGTTTGCTGCCGGCGGAAAAATCATCGCGACGGCTATCGGTAGGGGCGCAAAGGAGCAGGCGGCATTTTTCGACGGTTTCGAGGCCGTCACTCGCACTGATGGTAAAGCAAGATTGTGGAAGCCCAACCTCGAGTCCTATAAACAGACCACGAGTCTGCCAATCGACGCGCAACCTGATTCGCAAGGGCTTTACCGGCATGCCGGACAGACGTCGATCGTCATGGAAGGAGCACCCTATCGAGTCACCGGCAACGCCGCGGAATCGGCATGGACAATCAATCATCCTGTGCGCACTGACGCATTTCAGCCTGCCGTCGAGCGAAATGTGGAAGGTGGCTGGCGGCATACCTATGAGCATGCGCACGAGTGGCGCGACGGTGCTTATGCGTTGGGGCGCACGAATCCGCGCCTAAGCGAGCTCGGCAATGATCTGGAAGCGCTTGCCAACATCACCGACATGACGCCTGACAAGTTGCACCAGCTGCATGAAAGCAACCTCAAGTTACCGCAGCGGCTGAATGATTGTGTCGAGCGCTTCAAGATTGACCGGCGCATCACTGCGATGGTGGCGGCAATGGACCGGGGAGAGACCGCGAACAAGGACTTCATTCAAGAGCAACTGCATACACTGCCGAAGCTGCCCGGCTGGCCGGAGGATCGCTTCCTGGAAGTGCGCGGCGAGGCGGACCTGGTCGTGTCGCGCTTCCCCGAGACAGCACCACCCGATGATGACGTCAACAGCGTGCTCGTCAATCAGTCGGAGCTGGATTCGGGGAAACTGCTCGAGACTGTCATCAGTGGTCTCTATCCGACAGAAGTGGAGGGCCTCCTCGGTCGCACGACCACGGAATCGAAATCGCAGCTGTTGGCAAAGAAGATCGCGACAAGCCTCAAGAGTAATCGCCGGCCGCTGCAAGACTGGATGTATAACACCTATGACGGTACGGCCTCCGGTGACGTTGCGACACTGCGCGAACACGCCGCTGACCTTCCCACCCGCGTGTGTCAGGAGTTGCTGGAAAATGCCTCTGGCAGGGATCGCAGCTTCCTGCGTGATCGAAAGATCCCTGGAATGGATCTTGCGCAGCAGGTCAGTGAGGCACGGGCAGCAATCAGGCAGGACCGTGCACTCACGGGATTGCATTTCCCGCATCTGGCCAATGCGGACACCGACAAACTGACGCTTGGTCTGATGGATCGGGTGCAAGGTTGGGATGACGGCTATCGACTTGAAGTACGACAGGGATCAGTGACAGGCACCTTGCTGGACAGCGTGGGGGAGACAGATGCGCAGTCACGCGGGGTAATCGTCAAGACCGCTACCGGCTATAAGGTCACCCACCGCAACGGCAATATATCTTCCACCCGGACGAGCAACACTCTGCTTCAGGCGATAGTTGATGCATTGCCTGGCACCCAACGCACTCGCATGGGTCTCACTGACTCCGATGCGGGAATCGCGACGCTACGTTCACGGATATTCAGGGCCGCCGCTGGCGATCCGGCGCGTACCGGGCGGGTGCTACGGGGTGAACGCAGTGAGACACCGAAACACCTTGCAGCCTGTGTTCAGGCAGATCCTTCCGCCGCGAGTCATTATGCAAGGGGCTTGATTCGTAAAGTCAAAAAACTCTATCCACTGTTCACCGATGCCCAGGTTACGTCGTTACTCGACAATGCCGGCAGTACCCAGATGTTAAAGGTGAATCAAATCAAGGCGCTGGGGCAGCAACTGAAGAAACTGCGCGGGGTGCTGCATACCTGGTGTAACGATGAAGTACAAATGAAGACGGTGCCGGGTAACCTCAATGATATCCGTGCCAACCGTCGACTGGTGGCCAGTGCAATCGAAAACTGCTGGCGCCGGGTACCACCTTCGCATTGGCCACAAGACCAGCCTTTTACAACGCTTACGCTGGAGCGCAACCCAGTGGGCTCGTTGCCGACGCTGACAGAACAGGATGTTGCCCATGTGCGCAGCCTTTCAATCAAGGATATGCAGGCTGGAGATGAGCTGGCGTATTTCCTCAATCCGTTCAAAGGCCTTGTCAGCCTGGAGCTGGATCGCAATCAACTAACACGATTGCCTGAGGTGTTGTCGCACATGCCTGACCTTGAGCAATTGAGACTGAACAATAATCAGATACAGCTGACCGAACATACATTGCGCAAGCTGGCCGACATGCTCAATCTACGCACGCTCGGGCTCAGCGGTAATCGTTTGGGGGCCACGATTAACGTCAGCAAGATGTTAAATCTGCAATCTCTGCTGTTGCGCGATACTCACGCGACGGAACTGCCTGTTGGGCTTTCCCGTTTGCCGTATCTGGACTTCGTGGACCTGCAAGGTAACCAGATTCAGGAATTGCCCGACTGGCTGTTCCAGGTCAATGGGCAATTCGCCCGAGCGATCAACCTGGCGTACAACCCGATATCCGCGGCGAGCCGTACGAAGCTGGAAGCTTACCGTACCAATACGGGCATCGGTATGGGGCTGCTGGACGATGAGACCGTGGTGTTCAATGACATAAGGGCTCGAGACCTGTGGATGCCAGATTCGCGTGAAGTGACCTATGCCAGTCGTAATCAAGCATGGCTGGCGCTGAAAAACGAACCCGGTTCCAAAGAGTTCTTTGACTTGCTGGCAGCAGTAGGAGACTCGGCGGATAACCGCTTTCTGCGCGAGGACATGACCCGACGGGTCTGGAGTGTCATCGATGCGGCTCAGGCTGACTCGCAATTGCGCGCCCGATTGTTCAAGCTCGCACTGCATGCCAATTGCGAGGATGCCGCCGCAGCGATATTCAGTAATCTTGAGGTGGCAGTCGAGCTTGACACGTTGGTTCGCCAGGCCGCTAACTCCCATGATCAGGCCGCTCGGTTATTGAGTCTAGGGCGACGCCTGTTCCGCCAGGATTATCTTGCGAAGCTCGCCCAAGAACATATTGGGCAGACCAACCCCAGGCCGGATCCGGTGGAAGTTGAACTGGCCTACCGCACCGGTCTGGCTGAAGAACTTGACCTGGTCGGCCAACCCAGGCACATGCGCTATGCACGAATTGCAGGCGTGACGGCTGGTCACCTGGAGATAGCACGCATCAAAGTCCTCGCCGCAGAGCTCTCGCACGAACTCCTGGATGACATGCTCAGCCGATCGTTCTGGGTCGATTTTTTGCAACGGCATCATGCCAAACAGTTCACTGATCTGGTTGCGCCTTTTCAAGCTCGGATGGATGCGGTCTTTGGAAACGAGGTGGAGTTTGGCGCGACTTATCTTTCAACGATCAACGGCATCAACGGTGAAATGCAGAAAGCTGAGACCGCTTTGTTGAAGCGCCTGACCGAGGCAGCCATGACGGCCGACGAGTCAAAGACCTGTTTTGCGCTGGATTGAACGCCTCAGGCCTTGCCACGTATCAAACGACGCAAATTGAAGCGGTTAGGATGACAGGCCTCGGCCACGGCTCTGGGCAGCGGCAGCGGTTCGTCATCCAGCCACGCGGCGATCAATTCGCCTGACAATGGCGCTGTGATCAGTCCTCGCGAACCGTGGCCGCTATTGACGTACAAACCATCCAGCCAGGGGCAAGGGATGTCCGGGGTTTGCCGGGCATCCTTGCTCAATACGTTGTAGGCGTCGGCGAATGCCTGGCTGTCGGCCAATGGTCCGACAATCGGCAAGTAATCCGGGCTGGTACAGCGAAACGCTGCGCGACCTTCAAGTTCATCAGCTTGCAAGGTGTGCGCGCCGAGCCGAGCGACCAGATCCAGCGAGATTTCTTCGAGCATCTGCAAGTTGCCGAGATGTTCGGCCGTGGTCGGGGTCAGGTCGTCGCTGTTGAAATCGAAACTCGCCCCCAGGGTATGTTCGCCCAGGCGTGCTGGCGCGACATAGCCTTCGGCGCATACCACGGTACTCAGCGTCTGGCTCGCCGGGGTTTGGGGCAAGCGGGTGATTTGTCCGCGAATGCGCTTGAGCGGCAACTCGCTGCTGTAGGTGAATCGCTTGATCTCGGCAGCGCCGGCCAGCACCACGGCAGGTGCGTCGGTCAGCAACCTGTCGCCATCCCACGCTTGCCAACTTCCGCCCACACGGCGCAGCTCCAGCACATCGTGATGTGTCAGCAGCTCAATGTTCGATTGCCCAGCCTGCCATTGGCACAGCGCAGGCGGATGTACCCAACCGCCTTCGGGGTAAAACAGGCCCCCCGATGGCAGTGCAATACCGGCGCGAGCCTCGGCGCGTGCCTGATCGAGTGTGTGCAGCAAGTCACTGGGAAACGCCGTCGCCAATTGCGCCTGACGCTCGGCTTCTTTGGTATTGAAGGCCAGTTGCAAGACCCCGCAATCGTCCCAGTCAACGCCCCGTTGCAAATGCTCAAGCAAGCGTCGGGTGTAACCGAATCCACTGACAATCAATTGTGACAACGCTGTGCCGTGGGCGGAAAGCTTGAGGTACAGCACGCCCTGGGGATTACCCGAGGCTTCCTGCGCCAGCGCCTCGTGACGCTCCAGCAGACTCACCTGCCAACCGCGTGCAGCCAGGCTGGCGGCCGTAGCACAACCGGCCAGTCCGGCACCGATTACTAGCGCGCGACGTTTGCCGGTTAGCGAGGTCGGGCGGGCAAACCAAGGTTTCGCCACAGCGGGGGGCGGGATTTCTGCAGGCCAGCCGAGGAAGGTGCCGCGCAGGATTTCCCATTTGTGGCCGATGCCTGGCGTACGTTTCATCTTGAAGCCCGCGGCATTGAGCAGCCGGCGCACCCAACCTGTGCTGGTAAAGGTGCTGATGGTCGAACCGGGTGCCGCCAGGCGGGCGAGTTCGGCAAACAATTGGGCGGTCCACATGTCGGGGTTTTTCGCCGGGGCGAAGCCGTCGAGGAACCAGGCGTCGATCTGCGCGTCCAGTTGCGGTAGTTGCTCCAGTGCATCGCCGATCAGCAAGGTGAGCGTGACGCGGCCGTTATCCAGGACCAGGCGCTGGAAACCCTGATGGATCGCCCTGTATTGCGCCAGCAGTTGATCGGCGAACGGCTTGAGTTCCGGCCACAACGCCAGCGCCCGTTGCAGGTCGGACAGACTCAGCGGGTATTTTTCGACACTGACAAAATGCAGTCGCGCACCGGCCAGCGCGTGCTGCTCGAACAACTGCCAGGCGCACAAGAAATTCAACCCGGTACCGAACCCGGTTTCGCCAATCACCAATCGCCCGCCCGCCGGCAGCGCAGCGAAACGTTCACGCAAGGCATTCTGTTCCAGGAACACATAGCGGGTTTCGTCCAGCCCAGACAGGTCGGAAAAATACACATCATCGAACACCCGCGAGCGCGGGAGCCCTTGGTCGTCCCAGTCGATCTGGGCGTGGGGCATTACAGGTTTCATGGCAGGCTCGGTAACGGCAAGGTCGCCATTCTATCCGATCGCGGAAGGGATGCTTGATCCATGGCAAGGCCTGCTACGGCCGAAGCGATGAAAATGGGATTTCTCCCCCGCAGGAGAGGTCAATCCACTAGTCTTGCTCACATCTGCCAGGGAGCCATCCATGTTCGAATCCGCTGAAATCGATCACGCCATCGACAAAGAAACCTTTGACGCCGAGGTACCGGCCCTGCGTGAAGCCTTGCTTGAAGCGCAATTCGAACTGCGCCAGCAGAGCCGGTTTCCGGTGATCATCCTGATCAACGGCATCGAAGGCGCCGGCAAGGGCGAGACGGTCAAGTTGCTCAATGAGTGGATGGACCCGCGCTTGATCGAGGTCCGCACCTTCGATCAGCAAACCGACGAAGAACTGGCGCGGCCACCGGCCTGGCGCTATTGGCGGATGCTTCCGGCCAAGGGCCGCATGGGCATATTCTTCGGCAACTGGTACAGCCAGATGCTGCAGGCCCGGGTCCACGGTGTGATCAAGGACCCAAGGCTCGATCAAAGTATCAACGCCGCCGAACGCCTGGAAAAAATGCTTTGCGATGAAGGCGCACTGATCTTCAAGTTCTGGTTCCACCTCTCCAAAAAACAAATGAAGGCCCGCCTCAAGGCATTGGCCGACGACCCGCTGCACAGCTGGCGCATCAGCCCGCTGGACTGGCAGCAATCGCAGACGTACGACCGCTTTGTGAAATACGGTGAGCGCATTTTGCGCCGCACCAGTCGCGACTATGCGCCGTGGCATGTGATCGCCGGAAAGGATGCGCATTATCGCAGCCTGGTGGTGGGGAAAATTCTGCTCGAAGGCCTGCAGGGCGCCTTGAAACGACCGAAGATCCACCCGGAAAAAGTCAACGCCGCGCCGGTGTTCCCCAGTGTTGATCAATTGAACCTGCTCGACAGCCTCGACCTGAGCGTGCATCTGGCCAAGGGTGATTATGAAGAGCAATTGATCACTGAGCAGGCAAAGTTCTCCGGGTTGATGCGCGACAAACGCATGCGCCGCCACGCGTTGATGGCGGTGTTCGAAGGCAATGACGCGGCGGGCAAGGGTGGGGCGATTCGCCGGGTTGCCGCGGCGCTGGACCCGCGCCAATACAACATCGTGCCGATTGCCGCGCCTACTGAAGAGGAACGGGCGCAGCCGTATCTCTGGCGTTTTTGGCGGCATGTTCCCGCACGAGGGAAATTCACTGTATTCGACCGTTCCTGGTATGGCCGGGTGTTGGTGGAACGCATCGAAGGATTCTGCACCCCGGCGGACTGGCTGCGCGCCTACAGTGAAATCAACGACTTTGAGGAACAGATCACCGATGCCGGGGTGATTGTGGTCAAGTTCTGGCTGGCCATCGACAAGCAGACGCAACTGGAACGTTTCCAGGAGCGCGAAGAGATCCCGTTCAAACGCTTCAAAATCACCGAGGACGATTGGCGCAACCGCGACAAGTGGGACGACTATCGCTCCGCCGTCGGCGACATGGTTGACCGCACCAGCACGGAGATCTCGCCCTGGACGCTGGTGGAGGCCAATGACAAGCGCTGGGCGCGGGTCAAGGTATTGCGCACCATCAACCGTGCACTGGAAGAGGCGTTCGAAAAGGCGGACAAGCATTCGCGCAAGGGTAAGTAGTCAGGCGATGGTTACGCATACGCGGGGTGAATGATTGTCGCGGTCGGTAATTGGGTGGGCTTATGCTCGGTCCACTCTCAACCGACAACAACAATGAGGTATGCCATGCGTGAAGTGGTGATCGTCGACAGCGTGCGGACCGGCCTGGCCAAATCCTTTCGCGGCAAGTTCAACATGACCCGTCCCGACGACATGGCGGCGCATTGCGTCGACGCCTTGCTGGCGCGCACCGGCATCGACCCTGCCAGTGTCGAGGACTGCATCGTCGGTGCCGGCTCCAACGAAGGCTCCCAGGGCTATAACATCGGGCGCAACGTCGCGGTGTTGTCGCGCCTGGGCATCGGCGTCGCCGGCATGACCCTCAACCGCTTCTGCTCCTCGGGTTTGCAGGCGATCGCCATTGCCGCCAACCAGATCGCATCCGGTTGCAGCGACATCATCGTTGCCGGTGGCGTCGAGTCCATCAGCCTGACGATGAAAAGCATCAACACCGATCACCTGATCAATCCGCTGCTCAAGGAGCAGGTGCCGGGGATCTACTTCCCGATGGGCCAGACCGCGGAAATCGTCGCTCGACGTTACGACGTCAGCCGTGAAGAACAGGATCTGTACGCCCTGCAAAGCCAGCAGCGGACTGCCCAGGCACAAGCTGCGGGGTTGTTCGACGATGAAATCGTGCCGATGGCGGTGAAGTACCGGGTTGAAGACAAGGCCACCGGCCAGGTGCAGATTCTCGAAGGTGTCGTGGATCACGATGACTGCAACCGTCCTGGTACCACCCTGCAAAGCCTGGCCGGATTGAATCCAGTGTTTGCCGAGGGGGGCTCGGTCACCGCCGGTAACTCGTCGCAGCTGTCCGACGGCGCCTCCATGACCCTGGTGATGAGCCTGGAAAAAGCCCTGGCGCTGGGCTTGAAACCCAAAGCGTTCTTCCGCGGATTCTCCGTGGCGGGCTGCGAACCGGACGAGATGGGCATCGGCCCGGTGTTCTCGGTGCCGAAACTGCTCAAGGCCAAGGGCTTGCACATGGGCGATATCGATTTGTGGGAACTCAACGAAGCATTCGCCTCGCAGTGCCTGTACGCGCGTAACCGGCTGGAGATCGACAACGACAGGTACAACGTCAATGGCGGCTCGATCTCCATTGGCCACCCGTTCGGCATGACCGGCTCGCGTCAGGTAGGGCATATCGTTCGCGAGTTGCAGCGGCGCAATCTGCGTTACGGCATCGTCACCATGTGCGTGGGCGGCGGGATGGGGGCTACCGGGCTGTTCGAGGCGGTGCGTTAAACACCTTGGCATTTTGTAGTGATTGTTAAATAGCTATCGCGAGCAAGCTCGCTCCCACACTGGATCTTCGTCACACAGCAAATCCCTGTGGGAGCGGCGGTGCGGCGATCCGACTTGCCCGCGATGCAGGCGCCTCGGTTTACCGGCTCAACTGCAAAGATTGCACCCGCGCGATATACGCCTGAATCTCCTTCTGCGCCGCCTCCCGGTTGGCAAACGGCCCCTCCAGGGTGTTTTCCCGGGTGCTGAAATACAGCTCCCCATTCACCCGGCATAACCGGTCACTGCGAAAGTGCGTAGCGGGGGCGTGGTCCTGGGCGCGCATGCCGTACATGGCGATCTCCTGAGGGAAGTCCTGTGAGTGGCTCCGATCAGCTTATGCATGAACCACTTGCAGTGCCTGGCCATCTGATCGACGGCATCTCGCCAGAATAATGTTGCGACCTGCACAGTTTCATTCGCGGCCAAGCGTTAACTGTCCCTGTGTGTCACGCGGCTCAACCCCTAGAATGGCGCTACTTGTATTCCGGATTGGGGTTCGCATGCACATTTCATCGGGTCGCTGGGCTTATGGGCTGTTCCTGGCTTTGCTGACCTCGTTGTTGTGGGGGATCCTGCCGATCAAACTCAAGCAGGTGCTGCTGGTGATGGACCCGGTCACGGTGACCTGGTTTCGCCTGATGGTGTCCGGTGGATGCCTGTTCATTTACCTGGCGGCAACCAGGCGCCTGCCGAGCCGCAAAGTGCTAGGGCCGCGGGGTGGCTGGCTGGTGCTGATGGCGGTGCTTGGTCTGGTGGGCAACTACGTGCTGTACCTGATGGGGTTGAATCTGCTCAGCCCCGGCACCGCGCAACTGGTGGTGCAGATGGGCCCGATCATGTTGCTGATCGCCAGTGTGTTCGTGTTCAAGGAGCGGTTCAGCCTGGGGCAGGGGATTGGCTTGTTGGTGTTGTTGATCGGCTTTGCGCTGTTTTTCAACCAGCGCCTGAGTGAGCTGCTGACTTCGTTGAGTGACTACACCGCCGGTGTGCTGCTGGTGTTGCTGGCCTCCACGGTCTGGACGTTTTATGCGCTGGGGCAGAAGCAGTTGCTGACCGTGTGGAATTCGTTGCAGGTGATGATGGTGATCTACCTGTTCTGCGGGCTGTTGCTGACGCCTTGGGTGCATCCCCTGGAGGCGCTGCAATTGACCCCCGTGCAAGGCTGGCTGCTGCTGGCGTGCTGCATGAACACCCTGATTGCCTATGGCGCATTTGCCGAGGCGCTGGCGCATTGGGAGGCGTCGCGGGTCAGTGCGACACTGGCGATCACGCCGCTGGTGACCCTTGCCGCCGTTGCCGTGGCCGCCTGGTGGTGGCCGGAGTATGTCCACGCCGAAACCATCAATGGTTTGGGTTATGGCGGGGCGGTGTTGGTGGTATTGGGGTCGGCGTTGGTGGCGTTGGGGCCGTCGTTGATTGCCGGGCTCAAGGCTCGCAAGGTGCGGATGGCAGCCAGTTAGACCGCGTCATCGTTCTTCGTCGGAACGCCGCCCGGAGCCGGCTCGCTCCCACATTTGATCCGTGCACCGTTCATTGTGGGAGCGAGCCTGCTCGCGAAGACTGACTACCAGACGCTAAAAATCTCAGCCCTTGGCCCCAGCCTCCAGCATATTCTCTGGCCTTACCCAGGCATCAAACTGCTCATCAGTCAGATACCCCAGCTGCAACGCCGCTTCCCGCAACGTCAGCCTCTCTGCATAGGCTTTCTTGGCGATCTCCGCCGATTTGTCATAACCAATGTGCGGGTTCAGCGCTGTCACCAGCATCAAGCCTTGTTCCAGGTGTTCAGCCATTTTTCCGGCGTCCGGTTCCAGGCCGGCGATGCAATGCTGCTGGAAGTTGCTGCAGCCATCGGCCAGCAGGCGGATCGATTGCAGCAGGTTGTGGATGATCACCGGCTTGAACACATTCAGCTGCAAGTGACCCTGGCTCGCCGCGAAGCCGATGGTCACGTCGTTGCCCAAGACCTGGCAGGCCAGCATCGACAGCGCTTCGCACTGGGTCGGGTTGACCTTGCCCGGCATGATCGAACTGCCCGGTTCGTTGGCCGGCAGTTTCACTTCGGCGAAGCCGGCGCGCGGACCTGAGCCCAGCAAGCGCAAGTCGTTGGCGATTTTCATCAGCGTCACGGCGAGGGTTTTGAGCGCGCCGGACAATGTGGTCAGCGGCTCGTGGCCGGCCAGGGCCGCGAACTTGTTCGGTGCGGTGATGAACGGCAAGCCGGAAAGAGCGGCAAGTTCCGCGGCGATGGCTTCACCGAAGCCGTGGGGCGAGTTCAGCCCGGTGCCCACCGCCGTACCGCCCTGGGCCAGTTCATAGACCGCCGGCAGCGCGCTGCGGATCGCCCGTTCGGCGTAATCGAGCTGGGCGATGAACGCCGAGATTTCCTGGCCAAAAGTGATCGGCGTGGCATCCATCATGTGGGTGCGGCCGGTCTTGACCAGTTTCATGTGGCGGGCCGATAACTCGGCCAGGCCACCGGACAGTTCGCTGATTGCCGGCAGCAGGTGCTGTTGCACCGCCTGTGCCGTAGCGATGTGCATGGCCGTGGGGAAGCAGTCGTTGGAGCTCTGGGAGCGGTTGACGTGATCGTTGGGGTGCACCGGGGACTTGCCGCCACGCGGGTTGCCGGCCAGTTCGTTGGCGCGTCCGGCGATCACTTCGTTGACGTTCATGTTGCTCTGGGTGCCGCTGCCGGTCTGCCAGACCACCAGCGGGAATTGATCGTCATGCTCGCCGTCGAGCACTTCATCGGCCGCTTGCTCGATCAGCCTGGCGATGTCGGCGGGCAAATCGCCGTTACGGTCGTTGACCCGTGCTGCCGCTTTCTTGATCAGCGCCAGGCCGTGCAGTACCGCCAGCGGCATGCGTTCGTTGCCGATGGCAAAGTTAACCAGCGAGCGTTGCGTTTGAGCACCCCAATAGGCCTCATCCGGGACTTCAACCTGGCCCAGGCTGTCGGTTTCGATTCGGCTCATCATGCACACTCCTGTAGGTCTGATTGCGCAGTTTAGGCCGTGATCGGCGGCCGTGGTTCCATCAGTCTGGATTCTGCTCATTCAACCCCTCTAAATCAGACGCGACAAGGCTTGGGGTTGAGCGACAGAGTTTTTTAGGCGCAGAATGGTCGTCCTTGGGGTTTTACCTCGCCTGCTAGAAAAGGAAACTCGATGACTCGTCTTCGTGCCATCTGTACCGCGGTTGCACTGGTCTGCGCCAGCGGCCCTGTTTTTGCCGATACCGCCAGCCACAACGCCAGTGCCGAGGCTTTCCTGACCCTGGCGCATGCCGACAAACTGGGTACTCCGGTGTACATGCAAGTACAGCAGATGTTCGCCCAGCGCTTTCAGCAAACCAAAGCCCCCGAGTCGAAAAAAGCCGTACTGGAAACCTACCAGGCCAAGGCCAACGCCGCTCTGGACCAGGCCATTGGCTGGAATAAGCTGAAGCCGGACATGGTCAAGCTCTACACCACCAACTTCAGCGAGTCGGAACTCAAGGACCTGGTCGCGTTCTACCAGTCGCCACTGGGCAAGAAAGTCCTGGAGAAAATGCCGCAGCTGACCCAGCAATCGGCCCAGATGACCCAGGCCAAGCTGGAAAGCGCGGTGCCTGTTGTCAACAAGCTGCTGGCTGACATGACCGCCGAGCTGGAGCCTAAAGGCGCCGCCGCTCCAGCCAAGAAAAAGCCTTGAGCCGGAGTTGGGCATGAGCATGCAACAACGCATTGAATCGACACTGAGCCTGCTACAGCCCGAGCATTTGCAGGTGCTGGATGAAAGCCACATGCACAGCCGCGGCTTACAGACCCACTTCAAGGCCGTGGTGGTCAGTGCGCAGTTCGAAGGCTTGAACCGGGTCAAGCGCCACCAGAAGGTCTACGGCACGCTTGGGGAGCTGATGGGCGAGTTCCATGCCTTGGCGTTGCACACCTACACGCCTGAGGAATGGGCGCAAATTGACGCGGCGCCTGCTTCGCCGACCTGTGCGGGCGGCAGCAAATCCTGATACGTCCCTTGTAGGAGCCGGCTTGCTGGCGATGGCGTCCTCAAGATCGCCATCGCCAGCAAGCCGGCTCCTACAATTATTTGTTAGAATGTCCAACGCGCCGCTCCTGCGGCGCGTTTTTTTTTCGCATCCGGTTCACCCCTTACGAGGGTAGCCACCTGGAGATTTACCCATGACACAACAGATTGTCGTGGCGGCACTGTATAAGTTCGTCACCCTGCAAGATTACGTCGCCCTGCGCGAGCCCCTGCTCCAGGCGATGGTCGACAACGGCATCAAAGGCACGCTGCTGATCGCCGAAGAAGGTATCAACGGCACCGTGTCCGGCAGCCGCGAAGGCATCGACGGGCTGATGGCCTGGCTCAAGAACGATGCGCGCATGGACGACATCGACCATAAAGAGTCGTACTGCGACGAACAGCCGTTCTACCGTACCAAGGTCAAGCTCAAGAAAGAGATCGTGACCCTGGGCGTCGAAGGCGTCGACCCGAACACAAAAGTCGGCACCTATGTCGATCCACAAGACTGGAACGCGCTGATCAGTGATCCGGAAGTCCTGCTGATCGATACCCGCAACGACTACGAAGTCTCGATCGGCACCTTTGAAGGTGCTATCGACCCGAAAACCACCAGTTTTCGCGAATTTCCTGACTATATCAAAGCCAACTTCGACCCTGCCGTGCACAAGAAGGTGGCGATGTTCTGCACCGGCGGCATTCGCTGTGAAAAAGCCTCGAGCTACATGCTCAACGAGGGCTTCGATGAGGTCTACCACCTCAAGGGTGGCATTCTGAAGTACCTCGAAGAGGTGCCTCAGGAAGAAACCAAGTGGCAGGGCGACTGCTTCGTGTTCGACAACCGCGTAACGGTTCGCCACGACCTGAGCGAAGGCGACTACGATCAATGTCATGCCTGCCGCACACCGATCAGCGTCGAAGACCGCGCGTCCGAGCACTACGTGGCCGGGATCAGTTGCCCGCATTGCTGGGATACGCTGAGCGAGAAAACCCGTCGCAGCGCCATCGACCGGCAAAAGCAGATCGAACTGGCCAAGGCGCGCAACATGCCGCACCCGATCGGCTACAACTATAAGCAAGCATCCACCGAGGCCTGAACCATGTCTGCACGCCTGCTCTATGTGATGGACCCGATGTGTTCCTGGTGCTGGGGCTTCGCGCCGGTTGCCAACGCATTGGTCGAGCAGGCGCAAGCCTCAGGCGTGGACGTGCACCTGGTGGTGGGTGGTTTGCGCACCGGTAGCGGCGCGGCGCTGGAGCCGACTACCCGCCGCTACATACTTGAGCACTGGCAGGCGGTCACCGAGGCCACCGGCCAGCCCTTCAAGCTCGACGGTGCGTTGCCCGAAGGCTTCGTCTATGACACCGAGCCGGCCTGTCGGGCGCTGGTGACGGCACGCGGTCTGGCGCCGGATTGTGCGTGGAAGCTGCTCGGGTTGATCCAGCATGCGTTTTACGCCGAAGGTCGCGATGTCACCCACGCCAGCGTCCTGGTTGAGTTGGCGGAACAGGCCGGGGTGCCCCGCATCGAGTTCGCCGCCGCTTTCGACCGTGCCGATACGCACGCCGCGACGGCTGCCGATTTCACTTGGGTCCAGGACCTGGGCATTGCCGGTTTCCCGACGTTGCTGGCTGAACGCAATGGTCAATTGGCGTTGCTGACCAATGGCTATCAGCCCCTCAGTGTCCTGTCCCCCTTGCTCGGCCGCTGGCTGGAGCGCGCTGCCTGTGCATGATCTGGCCAACGACACCCCAACCGTTAAACGTGTCGACCGGCTGAGCTGGGCAGAAATCCGTCGTCTGGCCCTTCATCACAAGAAATCCCTGTGGATCGCCAACGGTGTTGCCGTGTTGGCGACCCTATGTAGCGTGCCGATTCCCTTGCTCCTGCCATTACTGGTGGACGAAGTGTTGTTGGGGCACGGCGACGCCGCGCTGAAAATCATGAACCTCGCACTGCCTGAGGTCTGGCAGAAAGCCGCGGGCTACATCGGCTTGATGCTGGTGGTGACCTTGGCCCTGCGTTGCGCGGCATTGCTGTTCAACGTGGTGCAGGCGCGCTTGTTCGCCGCCTTGGCCAAGGACATCGTCTACCGCATTCGCATCCGCCTGATCGAGCGACTCAAGCGCATCTCGCTGGGGGAATACGAAAGCCTGGGCAGCGGCACGGTGACCACACACCTGGTGACCGATCTCGACACTCTGGACAAATTCGTCGGCGAAACCCTCAGCCGGTTCCTGGTGGCCATGCTGACGCTGGTCGGCACAGCGGGCATTCTGCTGTGGATGCACTGGCAACTGGCGCTGTTGATCCTGTTGTTCAATCCGCTGGTGATCTACGCCACGGTGCAGTTGGGCAAGCGGGTCAAGCACCTGAAGAAGCTCGAGAACGACAGCACCTCGCGCTTCACCCAGGCATTGACCGAAACCCTGGACGCGATCCAGGAAGTGCGTGCCGGTAACCGCCAGGGGTTTTTCCTCGGTCGTTTGGGGCAACGCGCCCGGGACGTTCGCGATTACGCGGTGAACTCGCAATGGAAAACCGATGCTTCGAACCGGGCCAGCGGTTTGCTGTTCCAGTTCGGCATCGATATTTTTCGTGCCGCAGCCATGCTTACCGTGCTGTTTTCCGACCTGTCCATCGGCCAGATGCTCGCGGTATTCAGCTACCTGTGGTTCATGATCGGTCCAGTCGAGCAACTGCTGAATTTGCAGTACGCGTATTACGCTGCCGGCGGCGCATTATCGCGGATCAACGAGTTGCTTGCCCGGGCCGATGAACCCCAATACCCGGGTGGTATCGACCCGTTCAAAGGTCGCGAAACCGTTGGCATCGAAGTCCAGGGCTTGAGTTTCGGTTACGGCGACGAACTGGTCTTGAACCAGATGGACCTGTCCATTGCTCCCGGCGAAAAAGTCGCGATTGTCGGTGCCAGCGGTGGTGGCAAAAGCACGCTGGTGCAGTTGCTGCTGGGCTTGTACACGCCGCTGGCCGGGACCATCCGTTTCGGCGGTTCGACCCAACAGGAGATCGGCCTGGAAACCGTACGAGAAAATGTCGCGGTGGTCCTGCAACACCCGGCGCTGTTCAACGACACGGTACGCGCCAACCTGACCATGGGCCGTGAGCGCAGCGACGAGGCTTGCTGGAACGCCCTGGAAATCGCGCAATTGCACACCACGGTACGCGAGTTGCCCAATGGCCTGGACAGCATTGTCGGGCGATCCGGCGTGCGCTTGTCCGGCGGCCAGCGCCAACGCCTGGCCATTGCGCGGATGGTGCTGGCCGATCCCAAGGTGGTGATTCTCGACGAGGCCACCTCAGCGCTGGATGCCGCCACCGAATACAACCTGCACCAGGCGCTGGCGCGATTCTTGAGCAACCGCACCACGTTGATCATCGCGCACCGCTTGTCCGCGGTGAAGCAGGCCGATCGGGTGCTGGTGTTTGACGGTGGGCAGATTGCCGAGGATGGCGACCATCAGCAACTGATTGCCGATGGTGGTCTATACGCCAAGCTTTATGGGCATTTGCAGCAGCACTGAGTCAGCGCCACAGCATCTTGAGTGGAGTTTCCCGCAATGGGAGGAGGGGTTGCCGCTTGCCGGGATGCGGAAGGCCCCCTAGTCTAGCTGTAGCGATCACGTGGATGATGATCTGGCAGTGCTAAAACAAGGGACCTCATGAATCAAACGCGGACTCTCGGAACGCCACGGTTGCTGGGCATCGTCTGGCCATTTATCGCCGTTGTGTTATTTCAGGCCCTGTTGGGGGGCGTCAGTCTTTATGTATTGTCGGCGGTGCGCGGTTATGTTGCCGGTGAAAGCCTGTGGTCCAAGGGCCAGAAGGACGCGATCTATTACCTCAATCTGTATGCCGACAGTCGCGACGAGAGCAAATTCCTCAAGTACCAGGAGGCCATTGCCGTCCCTCAGGGAGGGCACGAGCTGCGCCTGGCACTGGACCAGCAACCACCCGATATCGAGGCGGCCAGGCGGGCGATTCTCAAGGGTGGCAACCATCCCGATGACGTCCCTAGCCTGATCTGGCTATACCTCAATTTTCGCCATTTCAGCTACCTCGAAAAAGCCATCGATCGCTGGACCGTGGGTGACGCGTACCTGGTTCAACTCGATGACGTCGCCAGGGACATGCATCAGCACATCAGCATCAAGCAGGCCAACCCTGCCGACATCCAAGGCTGGAAGGAACAGATCTTCGCCATCAACAACGGGGTAACGCCGGCGGCAAAGGCCTTCAGCGATGCGCTGGGCGAGGGTTCGCGGATGATCCTGCGACTGCTGCTGGCGACGAACCTGGCCACCGCCCTCGGCCTGATCGCCCTGGCGCTGCTGCGCACGCATAAATTGCTCAAGCAGCGGCATGCTTTTGCCGACGCCCTGCAACTGGAGAAAGAGCGGGCGCAAATCACCCTGCAATCGATTGGCGACGCGGTGATCACCACGAATGTCGAGGGCGCGATCGCCTACATGAATCCGGCAGCCGAAGTCTTGACGCACTGGAAAGCCGAACAGGCGACAGGGTTGCCGCTGGCGGCACTGTTCAATCTGCTGGACGACAATGCCCAGGCCGATGGCTTTACCTTGATCGAGCACATCCTGAGCGGTCAGCTCAGTGGTGGCAGCGAACACTCCAAGCTCATTCAGCGCCTCGATGGCAGCACGGTGTCGGTCACCCTGGTCGGGGCGCCGATCCGCAATGCCGGGAAGGTCAGCGGTGCCGTGCTGGTGCTGCATGACATGACCCAGGAGCGGCAATACATCGCCAACCTGTCCTGGCAGGCGACCCATGATGCGCTTACCGGGCTCGCCAACCGCCGCGAGTTCGAATTTCGCCTGGAACAGGCGCTGCAGGTCCTGACGCGAACGCCTGGGCGCCACGCCTTGATGTTCCTCGATCTGGATCAGTTCAAGTTGGTCAACGATACCTGCGGACACGCGGCGGGTGACGAACTGCTGCGGCATATCTGTGCGCTGTTGCAATCCGGATTGCGCGAGGGCGACACCCTGGCCCGGTTGGGCGGTGACGAGTTCGGCATCCTGCTGGAGAACTGTGGACCGGAGGCGGCCGAGAAAATTGCCGAGGCGTTGCGCCAGACCGTGCAGAACTTGCACTTCGTCTGGAAGGGGCGGCCGTTCGTGACCACCGTGAGCATCGGACTGGTGCATGTCACTCAGCAGCCGACCACCCTGGAAGTCTCGCTGCGCGCTGCTGACATGGCCTGCTACATGGCCAAGGAAAAAGGGCGCAACCGTGTTCAGGTGTATCACGCCGACGACTCGGAGCTGTCCCTGCGCTTTGGCGAAATGGCTTGGGTGCAGCGCTTGCACATGGCCTTGGAGGAAGATCGTTTTTGTCTGTATGCACAGGAAATCGCCCCGCTCGGTCATATCGAACAGGGCGGCGGGCATATCGAAATTCTGCTGCGTCTACATGACGAAGCCGGGCGCATGATATTGCCCGACAGTTTTATTCCGGCAGCGGAACGTTATGGCCTGATGACTTCCTTAGATCGTTGGGTTGTACAGAACGTATTCAAGATCATTGCCCAATGTATAGCCGAAAAGCACAAAGGGCCTTTAGCGATGTGTGCGATTAATCTGTCAGGCACAACTATAGGAGATGAGGCGTTCCTGGACTTCCTGCGTCAACAGTTCATTACTTACGCAATACCACCTGAAATAATTTGTTTTGAAATCACTGAAACCAGCGCCATTTCCAATCTTGCTAGTGCAATTAGATTCATCAATGAACTCAAGGGCTTAGGATGCCTGTTTTCCCTGGACGACTTTTGCGCCGGTATGTCCTCATTCGCCTACTTGAAACATTTGCCTGTAGACTTCCTGAAGATCGACGGGAGTTTCGTAAAGGATATGCTGGACGACCCGATTAACCGCGCAATGGTCGAAGTGATCAATCACATCGGTCATGTCATGGGTAAGCGCACGATTGCCGAGTTTGTCGAAACACCCCAGATCGAGCAGGCATTGCTGGAGATCGGGGTTGATTACGCTCAAGGGTATGTCATAGAACGCCCGCATCTGTTTACCCGCGACAGCTTGCAAAGTCGTCCAGCCAGGCCGCAGCCCCTGTTGTTCAAGGCGCCCGGCACGTTCCGTTGAAGTCTCTCGTTGATCAGAACAATCACAATCAAAAGGAACCCGACAGTGATCGAGACATTCAACCGAACCGGCCCACTCATGGAAGCTGCAAGTTATCCCGCCTGGGCCCAGCGCCTGATTCAGGATTGCAGCGAGAGTAAGCGCCGGGTTGTAGAGCACGAACTGTATCAGCGCATGCGAGATAACCGACTCAGCGCCAGGACGATGCGCCAGTACCTGATCGGTGGCTGGCCCGTGGTCGAGCAGTTCGCGTTATACATGGCACAGAACCTGACCAAGACCCGTTTTGCCCGCCACCCGGGCGAGGACATGGCGCGTCGCTGGTTGATGCGCAATATTCGTGTCGAACTGAACCATGCCGAATACTGGGTGAACTGGAGCCGTGCTCACGGCGTCAGCCTGGAGGATCTGCAGGCGCAGCAGGTGGCACCTGAGCTACACGCATTGAGCCATTGGTGCTGGCACACCAGTTCCGCCGATTCGCTGATCGTTGCCATTGCCGCCACCAACTACGCCATTGAAGGCGCGACCGGGGAGTGGTCGGCGCTGGTCTGTTCCAATGGTCTTTACGCGGCGGCGTTTCCTGAGGAGGATCGCAAGCGGGCCATGAAGTGGTTGAAGATGCATGCCCAGTATGACGATGCCCACCCGTGGGAAGCGCTCGAAATCATCAGCACGCTGGCGGGCATGAATCCGAGCAAGTCATTGCAAGTGGAACTGCGTCAGGCCGTATGCAAGAGCTACGACTATATGTTCCTGTTCCTGGAACGTTGCATGCAGCTGGAGCATTCGGAAAAGGCCCCGGTGATGCGTGAGCGCCTGGCGCTGGCCGAAACCTGATCGGGTAGACGCCCATGAAAAAACCCGCCCCCTGACGACAGGGGGCGGGCTTTTTTTTTGCAGGCATCAGGCGCTGACTTTAAGCCCGACCAGCCCGGCGATGATCAATGCCACACTGGCCAATCGGAACAGCGCCATGGATTCGCCAAACAGAATGATTCCGGCAATCACTGTTCCGACAGCACCCACACCCGTCCAGATTGCATAGGCCGTGCCCAGCGGCAATTCCTTCATGGCCAGGCCCAGCAAGCCAAGGCTGACTGCCATGGCCGCTACAGTGAGGGCGGTGGGCAGCGGACGGCTGAAGCCGTCGGTGTACTTGAGGCCAACGGCCCAGCCCACTTCGAACAGACCCGCGAAAAACAGAATGATCCAGGACATGGAAGACCTCCATCGATTGACGGGGTCGTCCCCAGGTTAATGACTCGATCGAGCCGCGAGGTCGTCCTCGCGTTGCGCAATATAGTGCCCAGCATTAACCCGGGGATCAAGTTTTCGAACAAGTTCGCGGTTCAGTCAGCCGCCTGCTGAGCCGCGACCTGGCGATCTTGCTTCTCGCTCATGCGGCGGAAGTACGTCGAGAGCAGCGCCCCGGATATGTTGTGCCAGACACTGAACAGTGCGCTCGGCACCGCCGCCAGCGGCGAGAAGTGCGCGCTGGCCAAGGCTGCACCCAGTCCGGAGTTCTGCATGCCGACTTCCAGTGCCAGGGATTTGCGCTGGGCCAGTGGTAGCTTGAACAGGCGCCCGGTGAAGTAGCCCACCAGGTAACCGAAGCTGTTGTGCAGCATGACCACGGCCATGATCAACAGTCCCGACTCGGCAATTTTCGCCTGGCTGGCGGCCACCACAGCGGTGACGATGATCACGATGCTCACCACTGAAACCAGAGGCAACACGTCCACCGCGTGGCGAACCTTGTTCCCGAGCAGACGCTGGGCAACGACACCCAGCACGATCGGCAGCAGCACCACCTGGAGGATCGACCAGAACAGCTCCATGAACGACACCGGCAGCCAGGCGGAAGCCAGCAGCCAGATCAAGGCCGGCGTCAGCAGCGGAGCGAGGAGGGTGGTCACTGCGGCGATGGCCACCGACAACGCCAGGTCCCCGCGTGCCAGCCAGGTCATCACGTTCGACGAGGTGCCGCTTGGGCAGCAGCCGACCAGAATCACACCGACGGCAATCTCTGGCGGCAAATGGAAAGCCTGGCAGAGCAACCACGCCACGCCGGGCATGATCACGAAATGCGCCACCACGCCCAAGGCAACACGCCACGGATGGCGGGCGACTTCGGCGAAGTCTTCGAGCTTGAGGGTCAGGCCCATGCCGAACATCACCAGCCCCAGCAACGGCACGATGGCGCCTTTGAGGCCAATGAACCAAGCCGGTTGCAGGAACGCCACGACGGCGAAAATCAGTACCCAGTAGGCGAAGGTGTTACCGACAAAACGACTCAATGCAGCCAGTGCGCGCATGGCCTGATCCTTGTTATTGAAGTGATTTCAGAAGCACCAAAAAACCTGTGGGAGCGAGCTTGCTCGCGATAGCGGTATAACAGCCAAAAAATATATCGACTGATACTCCGCTATCGCGAGCAAGCTCGCTCCCACAGGGGAAATCTATAGGCTTTAAATCCCCTGCGGAGTCTCTTCGCCACCCAGCGCTTCAACCAATGCCGGCAGGAAGTCACCGAAGGTCAGCATCATCAGGGTGAAGCTGGCATCCAGTTGGCCGAGGGCTTCATCGCCACCGTCCTGTTCCGCCTGGTCTTGCAGCAGGTCTTCGAACTTCAGGCGCTTGACCACCATCTTGTCGTCGAGGACGAAAGACAGTTTGTCCTGCCAGGCCAGCGACAGCTGAGTGACCACTTTGCCGGTGCTCAGGTGCAGCTGAATCTCTTCGCTGGTCAGGTCCTGGCGTTTGCAACGCACGATGCCGCCGTCTTCGTGGGTGTCGCGCAGTTCGCACTCGTCCAGCACAAAGAAGTCGTCCGCGGCTTTCTGGGTGGTGACCCACTCGGTCATGGTCGCGGTCGGGGACATTTTCACTGTCAGTGGGCGCACCGGCAGTGTGCCGATCACTTCGCGCAGGGTGGACAACAGGTCCTCGGCGCGTTTCGGGCTGGCCGAGTTGACCAGGATCAGGCCCTGTTTCGGCGCGATGGCGGCGAAGGTCGAGGAGCGACGGATAAAGGCGCGCGGCAGGAAGGCCTGGATGATTTCATCCTTGATCTGATCGCGTTCCTTTTTATAGACCTTGCGCATTTGCTCGGCCTCGATCTCTTCGACCTTCTCCTTCACCGCGTCACGCACGACGCTGCCCGGCAGAATGCGTTCTTCCTTGCGCGCGCTGATCAGCAGGAAATCACCGCTGACGTGCACCAGGGGGGCATCTTCGCCCTTGCCGAACGGCGCGACGAAACCGTAGGTGGTCAACTCCTGGCTTGCACATGGACGCGCCAGCTTGGTGGCCAGTGCAGTCTCCAACGCCTCGGCATCAACAGGCAGATCTTGGGTCAGGCGATAGATAAGCAGGTTTTTGAACCACATGGGGTGAGTCTCTCCTTTATACAAAGGGGGGCATTATTGTCTTCCGTGTGCCATAGGCCAACCCTTCTCTAAGCCTTTGGAAGGCATCAGAAAATTAATTAAAAAAGTGCTTGCCAGAGGTGGGGGCGCTCCGTAGAATGCGCGCCACACCGAAGCGAAGGGTGATTAGCTCAGCTGGGAGAGCGTCTGCCTTACAAGCAGAATGTCGGCGGTTCGATCCCGTCATCACCCACCATTCGTTTCAAGTGTTTAGCGCAGCGGTAGTTCAGTCGGTTAGAATACCGGCCTGTCACGCCGGGGGTCGCGGGTTCGAGTCCCGTCCGCTGCGCCATATTCGGTAACCTGGACCACTGAACGCCAGGTCACCACGGAAAAGCCCGCTAACGCGGGTTTTTTTCTGTCTCAAGTTTTTACGTTGTACCCGCAGGATGTGTCGTTCCACCGGTTTTCGGATTTATTTGAAAAAAACTTCAATTAAATCAACACATTACGAAAACTTGTGGCATAATGCGTCCCGTAACGAAGCGAAGGGTGATTAGCTCAGCTGGGAGAGCGTCTGCCTTACAAGCAGAATGTCGGCGGTTCGATCCCGTCATCACCCACCATTCGTTTCAAGCGTTTCGCGCAGCGGTAGTTCAGTCGGTTAGAATACCGGCCTGTCACGCCGGGGGTCGCGGGTTCGAGTCCCGTCCGCTGCGCCATATTCGGTTACCTGGAACACTGAACGCCAGGTCACCACAGAAAGCCCGCTCAATGCGGGCTTTTTGCTGTCTGGCGTTTGGCAATTCTGCTCTGGATGCCGTGGATATAACTATGTAGTGCCTGCAAGGCACGCTGCTTTCGGATGATGGGCAACGTTTCCATGACGGTCATGGAAAGCGTTCGAAATCTACCGAGAGACTGAAAGCATGAATATCCTCCCTCCAGAAATTGTTGTTTCGTCATCCTCTACCGATTCGGTAGCAGGATCGAATCCGGCTTTCCTGACCTGTGATGACGCCGCAGCCTGTATGCATGAGACGTTGAAAGGTCGGCGAGGTACCGAGTTCACGGGCTTTATCCTCAAAAACCAGGAAGGGCATTTTTTTTGTGCCCAGGAGGTGAGGGACGCCGATGAAAATGCTGATACACAACAAAACCCTGATTTCCCGTTAGCCGTATCCGTGAATCTCACAGGAGAGATGGATGTGCCGAGCGGATATACCCTCGAAGCGGGCTTGCTCTCCCACGTCGACAAGGTCAGAGGCATGGATGAAAGCACTGCGGAGTGGGGCCAGCGCAAGCTGTTCCATGCAGTTGCCGATTTGTCCAAGGTAATGTCTTCGCGACGTAAATATTCCAGATGTTATCTGTCGACAAGTGATGGCGGTCTCATCGCTTACACCTCAATCCAATCAGACTTCGAGAAGGAGTTGTCGCCCCGGCTTCAGAAAAAACCTGATGGTAGACCGCAAGCTTTCGAGAGCCTGTATGAAAGAGGTGCAATCCCAAGCAGTATCCTGATTTTGCTGGCATTGGCGGCCGGTAGTGTAACTACGCTGGTAGCCGGTAGTCTCTGGAGGCGTAGGGGCAAGCTGAAAGCCAGCTGGAGGAACGACATACTGCAGCACAATCCGCCGATAGAGCTGATGCCTGTCTGTGGGCCGGTCCTCGGGGATGCCAGTGCAGTGGCTCATTATCTCCACGAGCAGATGCTCGAGTTATCGAACGAGCAGCAGTACGTCGGCATTGTTCTCAAGCACAAAACCCAGGATATTTTTGTCGTCACCGCACCTGTGTCGAGTGATTACGCCAGTTTCGACAGGCACATTCTCTTCCCCAGGGATCTGCACGGAAACATACTGCTCCCGGCAGAGTTTCGGGTTCACGGCTTCTATCACTCCATGAGCTCGATCGCTGCTGACAGGCTTCCCTCACAGGACCTGCAAACCTATAAAAACTTCTTCTCTATCAAAGATATGCGCATCGGGTTAAGCCGAGTGAGCGTAGCGCCTCATCATCGCTTGTTTCTGTGCACGCCTGATGGGGCTGTATTGCGTTTTGCCAAGCCGGAGCCGGAGAAAGTCCAGGGGCTGATGGCGCAACTGGATCCGCAAAACACTGGCTATCCAGATTTTGAACAAAAAATAGTGAGCGGTGAATTGCGTCCGCAAGCGTTTGTCGATCTGGTAGCGGCTGCCGGCACCCTGAGTGTCCTTTATCCGAGCGATGTCTGGCCAAAGGGCCGGGTCCAGGCTCCAGCTCCAGCTGGGGCTGCGGCTGCGACGGTGTTCATTGAGTCCGAGTCCGAGTCAGCGCAGTGAAGCCTCGGCATTGCGACTGTGTCGATAGTCGCTGACCGCTTCATAAACAGCTTTGCGCAGCCGGTTGATTCCGCCGATGGGGCGGTGCGCCTCAATCCCGAACCATGGGTTGAAAGACTGGTTATCGCATTGCAGGTTCAGTGCCGGGGTGTCGAAATCCTGGGCGGGCAGGGTGATCCGCGCCACCGTCTCGAAGGGAGCATCGCTTTCCTGCCATTCGATGCTGGTGTCCTCGATCGGCATGTACTTGCCCGGGTCTTGCCGCTGTATCTGCAAGACGAAACACGCCGGCATCCGATCGGTCGATAACTGCTGGTACAGCGCATTGCGCAGGAAATTCGGCAACTTCTGATTCTGCGCGGGTAGGGTGTAGGCCGGGCAGCTGTCAGGATCCGGCATGACCCGAAACTTGGCATTGGCCTCACCGAACTTGTAGGGCGAAACCGAAAAGTAAGTTGCCCGCGTCGGACTTTCCGGGGCGGGGGCGAGTGTCGCCAGGGCGATAAACAGATGGCGGAGCTGCCAGGTGCGCGGGTCCCGGCTCGGGAAGAACGCCAGTGCCTTTTTGCCGTCCGCCTGGGCGGCCACATTCTGACGATACTCGGCGACATCGCTGACAAAAAAGTTCGGATGACTGAACATCACGAAGTCCTGTTCACCTCGACCCGGTTGATCGCTGAGCAACTGTTTGCCGGGCACATCGTGCAGCTTGATCGCCATGCCCCGAGCATCACGGATGCTGTCGAATTGAGGGTAGGCGTTGCCATTGGACAGGCGCAGGGTCGCCTGCCAGGTTTTGCCCGGTTCGCTGAACACCCCTTGACGCAGGTCGTTCACCAGGTCCGGCAGCACTTGAATCTCGGCTTTCACGCAGCCGTGGGCCTTGGCGTGGGCATCGCGCAGGTAGCGGGTGCTTTCACGGTGCTGGTCGACGATACGCACCGCCGTCTGGATGATGTCCTGGGTCATCGCGGCTTCGCCATCGGGTATCAGCTCTTGCGCCGACACCGGTCCACGGTGCTGCCAGGCGAACCACGCCGTGGCTAATGCCCAGCCGAGTAACCCCAGGCCCAGCAAACAGAGCAGGGTCTTGCCGAGAAAGGCGCCCAGGCGCATCCACAGAAATTTCATGGCAGTTGCGCCTCCAGGGGGCCGCCCAGCACTTTCAAATACTCCAGCAACGCCCAGCGCTCTTCGGGTTGCAGCAAGCGGCCGATCACGCCGTTGCCACGCTTGCCGGCGCGGAATTCGTGGCCGCTGTTGTGATTTCCGGTAATGCGGGTGTCGAACACAAAGCCATTGGTAAAAGCTTCTGTGCGATAGCCCAAGTGCCTCGGGTCGTACTCGAAGGTGCCTTTGTAAAAGGTGGTGGCGCGTTCGTTCTGGGGCGAAAGCAATTGATAAATACTCGGCACCGAACCATTGTGCAGGAATGGCGCCGTTGCCCATACGCCCGCCAAGGGGCGGACCTTGTAGGCACGCAATTCCTGGACCCCGATCGGCAGGCCGAAGCCATCCATGTCCGCTCGCTCGGTCGGCGTGATGGCGGCCTCGCGATAGGCGCGGTTGCCGACGAATGCCGTGACGTAGGCCAACCCCTTGGCGACCGAAAGCTGGCTCATGTCCAGAGGTTCGGTGGGGGCTGGATGCAGTTGTACGTCCAGTCGCGCCAGCTCGGCCGGGTCCCACTGCAAGGCCGTCAGGTCGAAGCGGTGATCGGCGATATTGTTGGCTGCGCCGGGGTCGGTGCCGATCACCTCCACTGGCAGCATTTTCAGCTGTTGCACCGGGCGCCCTTCGCTGAGGCTGACGTGCGGTACGTGGCAGCCGGCGCAGTTCTGCGTGAACAACGTGCGACCCTTGGCGGCCAGCGGTTTGTCGACCGCGCCCAGCCATTCTTCCGGCCAGGCTGGCGGCTTGAGTCGTTGCAGGGTTTGCTCGATCAGGTGTAAATCACGCACCCGGACGCTGGACGGATAGCGATTGTCGCCCTTGAGTGGCTGCCCGTCGCTATCGAAAAAGTTCAGCGTGGCGCCTACCCCCAGAGCTTCTCCGATATTGCGCGCCATGGGCTGCTGCGCCGAGCCATTCCATTGCACCCAGTCGAAGGTCCACATGTCCCACAACTGCGGGTAGTCGACGGGGGCATTGGCCACGCGGTAGTTGGCGGGGGAAATCGCGTCGCCGAAGCTGGCGTTGGCAATGCGCCCGAACGCGTCGGTACGTCCGGGACCTTCTTCGGTCGGGTAGAGCCCGCGATGAGTGTCATTCCAGGCAACTTTGAGGAAGGTATCGAGGGAGCCCTTGAATGCCTCGCGCAGCTGTTGGCGTCCGGCCTCGTAGTCAGGACCCAGGACCTTGCGGGCGAAACGTTCGAACTTCCATGGGTTGTAGTAAGTAGAAGCCAGGCTCGCCACCAGTGCCTGGCCAAAACTGCCGCCCTGCAGGGTGGGCACACTGGAGGGCAACACATGCTGCGCAGCGCCGCCGTCGATGCGCACGGCTTGACCGTTCAAGCGCAGTTCACCGGTGTGACAGGCGGCGCAGGTAATATCCAGAAATGTATCCGCACTTCCGGGATTCTGATGCCGGGCGAAGCCCACGGGCAGGTTGCCGGGGTTGTCCGGTGTGGGTTTCTGCTCAAGTTCGATCAGGAAACCGAAGCGCGCGAGGTACTCGGGAGAGGCAAATCGTCGTTGCGAAAACGGCAGTTCCAGGGCGGTGAACCAGTCGTAGTGCAAGCCCTTGACCTGAGTGCCCTGAGGCGTGAAATAGTAACGCTGGCGATCTTCGGCGCTCCATTGGTCCAGGTAATGCACCTGTTGCGCGGCCGCGTGGCGCGGCAGTTTCGGGTTGGCGATGTAGTACAGGACCACGGCCACGGCGAGGGCCGCCAGGGCAACAATCAGACCCAGCAAGCGGAGCAAAAGGCGCACGTTGAACATCCTTGTCGATTTTTTCTTCCGTTATGCCTCAGCGCCAGTTATGCGGCAAGAGGCCATTACGCCAGATGTTCAGCCCCCCTGAGCGCAAGATGACAGAAGTTTCATCATCAACATGGCTAAATGCGTTTAAACACCTGAACTTATCGCCAGTTTGCGGCTCTCATGCCGGTAGCCATTGGTCGTGGCCGCCTGATAAGCTCGCGACTTTACTCGATTGCCCTTTAGGCGCATGAACAAGGAAATAGCATGAAACAGCATCGGTTGGCGGCGGCGGTGGCCCTGGTTAGCCTGGTACTTGCGGGTTGCGACTCGCAAACCAGCGCAGAGCTGAAAACCCCGGCGCAAAAAGCTTCCTACGGGATTGGCCTGAACATGGGCAAGAGCCTGGCTCAGGAAGGCATGGATGATCTGGACTCCAAAGCCGTTGCCCAGGGCATCGAAGATGCGGTCGGCAAGAAAGAACAGAAGCTCAAGGATGAAGAATTGGTAGAAGCCTTCGCCGCGCTGCAAAAGCGTGCCGAAGAGCGTATGGCCAAGATGAGCGAAGAGTCGGCAGCCGCCGGCAAGAAATTCCTCGAAGATAACGCCAAGAAAGCTGGCGTCGTGACCACCGCTTCGGGCCTGCAATATGAAGTGGAAAAGAAAGCCGATGGCGCCCAGCCGAAGCCGACTGACGTAGTGACCGTTCACTACACCGGCAAACTGACCAATGGCACCGTTTTCGACAGCTCCGTCGAGCGCGGCAGCCCGATCGATCTGCCGGTCAGCGGTGTGATCCCGGGTTGGGTCGAAGGCCTGCAACTGATGCACGTAGGCGAGAAGTACAAGCTGTATATTCCTAGCGAACTGGCTTACGGCGCGCAAAGCCCAAGCCCGGCGATCCCGGCCAACTCGGTGCTGGTATTCGACCTGGAACTGCTGGCAATCAAGGATCCAGCAAAAGAAGACGCTGCCAAGTAATCCGCGTCTGCTTTGACGACAACGCCTCGCTCATGCGGGGCGTTGTCGCATCTGGCATTCTGAATGGGTAAACAAAGCGAACAGTTGCGGTAAGCTGAAGTCATAGTCAGTGTAGGGGCCGTGCCTAACCCTCGGTAGACCTCCAAGTCAATGAAATATTAGGTTTTTTTAGATGGGCAAAAAACGCCCGATCTGAGTTCAGCCCTTATGCAGCGGGCCTTTCAGCCATGAAAAGTGGCTCTGTTCACAAGGTTATCCACAATTTGTGTGGATAACATTCTTGCCGGAGGCGTCATGAAAGCACCCTGGAATTTTGCTCGTTTCCTGCCCCTGGCCGGACGCCTGCTCGCCCGCGGGCGCTTGCCGACCTTGCTGTTTGCGGTGGCGAGTAAAAGTGCCAGCCAGGGTAACCGGTTGGGCAAGCTCAAGGATGATCTGCGCCTGTTGCAGGCGCTGTGCCTGGCGTACTGGCGTGGCGAATATCGGGCCATCAGCCCCAAGGCGCTGATATCGGTGGTCGCCGGCCTGATGTATTTCCTCAGCCCGGTCGATGCCATTCCGGATTTTCTGCCGCTGTTCGGCATGATCGATGACATCGCCGTGCTGGCCTGGCTGATGAAAGTCCTCGACGATGAACTCAACGCCTTCCGCACCTGGCGCAAACGCCAGGTACCGGAAAAGCTCGCCGTGGTCGAGCGCCTGCCCGACACCCCTCAGCAACTCAAGCTGCAGAAACCGAAAAAAACCTGATTCGATCCAGTCTGTGCTTTAGATAGATAGCCCCCGCGACCTTGGCCGCTGTTAGGATTACACTTCTAGGGAAAAGTGCCGACTCGCTAAGTGTTGTTGTCCTACGGGGTAGTCATGGATATTCAGATAATTACACGCGAAGGCGAGCCCGAATACGCGGTTCTGCCGTGGGCTCAGTATCAGGCTCTACTGAAAGCAGCAGGCATCAACGAAGCACCGTCGCGTCCGGCCACGACGCCGCTCGCGACAACGCCAGACGCCATTCTTCCAGGTCTGGATCAACTCCGCAGTTTGCGCGAAGGGAAGGGCATCGCCATCGAGGCGCTCGCCCGCACGGTAGGCATCAGCCCGTCTTATCTGGCCTTGATCGAAAGTGGTGAGCGTCAACCCGACGCCGCGATTCGCCGCAGCCTGGCCTGGGAATTGACGGTGCCAGGGTGGAGGGATGAATCGTGAGCGTACGCATCAGTCGTCACCATTGGGACGGATTGCTGGGGGAGCTGGATCAGGCGCGCCGTCAGCGCCATCTCCTGACGTATCGGGCATTGCTGGAGCGTTTGCAGCTTCCTACGCCAGCCATGCAAACCTTGACTGCCGCACTTGAGCATCTGGCCGCGCTGGATGCCAAGGCCGAACAGCCGCTGCGCAGTTCGCTGGTGATCAGCCAGGGTGCCAGCCGCTTGCCGCGAACCGGTTTCTTCGAGTGTGTCGAGCGATTGGGGCGTTTCACCGGCCCGTCCGACGGCGTCGCCGCAGCCTCGTGGCACGCGTCGGAAGTGGTTCGCGTGTTCGAATACGAGTACCCCGAATCGGCGGAAGCCTGAGTGTTTCTGCGGCTAAAGGCGCGGGCCGGTTACTGGCTGGCCCGCCGGTTGTTTCACTGGCCATGGTTTGTGCGCCAGCCTCGCGGTTGGAGCTGGCTGGAAGGCCAGTTCGCGCGCATGGCGAACCTGGGCGATGTCCGCGCCATGAGTTTCTATGGGCACATCCTGACCTTTCGTGGCGTCGGCCTGGGCGCGCGCGAAGAGGGTGTTCGGCTGCTGCGCCTGGCGGCATTGGCCGGTGATGGCAAGGCGGCCTATCAGGTGGGTGTGATCAGCCTCGCCGGAAGCCCGAGCAAGGCGCCGGATCCGGCAGAAGCGGCGCGTTTCTGGGCAATGGCCGCCAAGGCCGGGCATCCGCTGGCGCAGATGAAGCTGCAAGAGCTGGAATCGCGTGGATCTGCCCATTAGTCCTGGCAGTTTGAAGTCAGCACTGGATGTGATTGGGCGGCGGTTACGGGCTCGGTCAGCGGCGGATTAACTCAGAGAGTTGTAGTGTTTGATCTGGCCACTTCGCGGGCGGCGATTAGACTTGCCCGCGAAGACATCCTTCCCAATCACCGCTGCCCCATCAATGGGGTAATTGCACTGACTTGTGCTGCGGGCAAGATGAGGGCTTAGTTAACCATCACCTCGTCCAGTGCCTGCTCGAGGGTGCTGACCGTGCGCTCGATATTGTGCAGCTTTTCGAGTCCGAACAGACCGATGCGGAAGGTCTGGAAGTCGGCCGGCTCGTCGCATTGCAACGGCACTCCGGCGGCGATCTGCAGGCCGTGGTTGGCAAATTTCTTACCGCTCTTGATGTCGGCATCATCGGTGTAGCTCACCACTACGCCAGGAGCCTGAAAGCCGGCTGCGGCCACGCTTTTGATGCCTTTGCCGGTCAACATTGCGCGCACCCGATCGCCCAGAGCCTGTTGTTCGCCGCGGACCTTGTCGAAACCGTAGGCTTGCGTTTCTTTCATCACTTCGTTAAATCGCGCGAGGGAATCGCTGGGCATGGTCGCATGGTAGGCATGTCCGCCCTGTTCGTAGGCCTGCATGATCTGAAGCCACTTTTTCAGGTCGCAGGCGAAGCTGCTGCTATGCGTCTGTTCGATGCGCTCGAGAGCCAAAGAACTGAGCATCACCAGGGCGCAGCAAGGGGAGGCGCTCCAGCCTTTCTGCGGTGCGCTGATCAGCAGGTCGACTGCGCATTTCTGCATATCAACCCAAAGCGTGCCTGAGGCGATGCAGTCCAGCACGAACAGGCCACCCACCGCATGCACGGCGTCGCCGACGGCCCGCAGGTACTCGTCGGGCAGGATAATCCCTGATGAGGTTTCAACGTGGGGGGCGAAGACAATCTGCGGCTTCTGCGCCGCAATGGCTGCCAGCACTTCGTCCAGAGGGGGTGGGGCGTAGGCAGCCTGGCGACCAGTGTCGACCGGTCGGGCTTTCAGCACCGTGGTGGCCGCCGGGATGTTGCCCATCTCAAGGATCTGGCTCCAGCGGTAACTGAACCAGCCGTTGCGTATCACCAGGCATTGCTGGCCGGTGGCAAACTGTCGCGCCACCGCTTCCATGCCAAATGTCCCGCTGCCCGGGACCACCGCAACAGCCTGGGCGTTGTAGACCTGTTTCAGGGTGCTGGAAATGTTCTTCATTACGCCTTGAAACGACTGCGACATGTGGTTGAGCGAGCGGTCGGTGTAGACCACCGAGTACTCGACCAGCCCCTCAGGATCGATACTGGGATAGAGCTTTGACATGGGTGACTCCTTTGGCAGAAATCTCAGTGGTATCGACCCTGCCCTAAGCCTTGGCAAATGACAAGATTGCTCGGGATTGAATTGCGACTTTTGTCGAGCGGCTGGCATCATCAGGTCGATTACTGGACGTAGCAATGCTCCCAGGTGGCTGCTGAGTTGTGGGAGGGTGGGCCTTAAAGGTTCCTACCTCCTTGCGTTCGGTCGATAACGACCAGTTACGAAGGGCAGCAGCCGACCCAGGGATTAAAAATGAAGCTTTCCAGTGCTTCACCGTAGCTCGCAGAAACCAAAAAAAGTTGTTGCCGTTCACTGGCCATCCAGCAACTGGTTCGATACCCAGAGGTGGTTTTATAGGTGCATTACCAAACGACTTGGTCATATAGGTACTCTTGCCATTCACTACCTTGCCGTCGCTACGCCGTGCTTCTTGAAGGAAAAATAAATCCGTCCCCTTTTCACCGTAAACTCGCTTCCTACCTACCAGCCAAGGAAGCGACAATGGGCATTCGAGGAAAAGACCATCAGATCGATAACATCGAGTTCAACGTCGGCGACATAGCTCGAAGCAAGGCCTTTTACGGAAGCGTATTCGACTGGAGTTTCGTCGACTACGGCCCGACTTACAGCGAGTTCAGCGACGGTCGTATGACAGGTGGATTCACTACAGGAGAACCTGTGCGGACTGGCGGGCCTTTGGTTATCCTCTACGCGGAAGATCTAGACCTTACCAAACTCAGGCTCATGGCAGCAGGCGCTACAATTAGCCGTGAAGTTTTCTCTTTTCCAGGTGGGTACCGATTCCACTTCATCGACCCAGATGGCTATGAGCTAGCCGTGTGGTCGACCTCTCCTTGATTTCATAAAGGGGACCAAAAAAGGGGGCGGATTTATTCCCAAAACGGGAAGAAAAAATAAATCCGTCCGCTTTTTCCCCTTTTTCCTTATTCTCCGGTCCCCTTTTTTAGTAAGCCTTCCTGAGCAGCGGCATGATTTCTCGCTTAATTCATCGCCACATCGCTGAATTTGAGCATTAGTGAATCATCGTTCTTATCCCGGAAACTGAGCTTGATAGCCGGTGTCCTGTTCAGCTTGCTGCCGCTTTGTTGAAAGTTCAGCGTCACTCGTGTCGGCACGTTCCTGACCAGCTGGAATGCCCTGTAATAACCGTCATCCAACTGGCCGACGCGTACCGACTCAAGTTTGAGTGGGCCGCCCGTTTCGTCGAACAGAAGGGTGCCATCGTTAAATCGAAAACCTCGATCAGTATTCAGGTTGGTCAACTCGAAAGTGCAGGTCGGCAAGCGACCAATGTTCTCGCAACCCAGCAATTCAATGCGGACGTTATCCAATACTTCCATGCGTTTACCGAGCAGATTGGTTCCTTCGTTTTCGACAATTCTCGATTGCAGTTTGGCAAATTCGAAAGAAGGCTTGGCGTATTCGGTGCCCAAGATGAAGAAGCCGAAAGAAAGACCAATCGCCATGAAAACCTGAAGCGTTCCTCTCAGGATTGGCGCGAGGTTACGGATTTGCCAACCGATGGAAACAGCGCTCAGAAAGAGAAAGGTACTGACCACCATCACCACGCTCTTCCAACTAATGAAGGTGAAACCGAATGCACTTGGGTCGGGTACGGCATAAGTGATCAACGCCCATAAACCACTGAGTACAACACCGAGACCGGCCATGCCACGGGTGATCAGCGAAGTGATTTTTTGGGTACGAGTCACGGGTACGAGTAAATCCTGCTGAGGCGTCAACGTTGCCAACTCCTTGTTTTTAGCCGGATCAGCCGCCCTGAAAGGCGGTGAGCCGTTGCAATAGAAATCCCTGGGATGCCAGGCATCCAGTAATTGTGGCACGTTGCCACTATCGGAAAAAGAGTAAAAGGGGACCTAACAAGGGCCTTAATAGCTAACGCCTGGTCAAGTGCATGCAAACGAGTGCTTAGTACCGATGCAATCAAGTACTCAAGTGGAGTGCAATTTCGCAATCAACAATTCACTCTCTCGCCCTGTCCCCGCCAGACTATCAATCACATGCACGCTATACCCCGGCACATTCTTCGCGTGATGCTTGGCCTGCGAAGCCAGTTCCGCCAACTGGCTCGCATCGAGTTGCCCACAAGCCTGTGGGTGTAGATGCACCACGCCGATCGACAGTGACAACAAGGGAAATTCCTGGCGCATGCCCTGGCGGTTGGGGGCGATGAAGCAGCCGGCTTCCAGGTGTTCGCTGCGGTAGAAGCGTCGGCACTGGCTGTGGAAGTCGTCGAGCAGCTGGTTCAAACGTTTGCGCCAGTCGTCCGGGCCTAGCACCAGCAGGAAGTCATCGCCGCCGATATGGCCGACAAAGTCGCGGGATGGGTCGATGCGATCGTTCAGGCATTGCGCCAGGCACAGCAGGACTTCATCGCCACGGCCGTAGCCGTAAATGTCGTTGAAGGGTTTGAAGCTGTCGATGTCCACGTAACAGATCACCGATTCGCGTTGCTGTTGCAGCAGTCGTGTCAGGCATTGCTGGATCGGTACGTTGCCCGGCAGCAGGGTCAGCGGGTTGGCGTAGCGCGCTTGCTGGATTTTCAGTTCGGTAATCAGCTTGAGCACATCGATCACCCGGCCCAGGCCCAGGTAATTGCTATTGAGGGTGATGATGAAGTCTTCTTCGATGCGTTGCCGGGCGCGGCTGGTAATCAGCCGGCTGACCTGCTGCAGCGACTGGCTTATCTCGACGGCCAGGAAGTCGTCGCTCATCAGGCGGCTGATCGGTTTGCGGGCGAACAAGTCGGTGGCAAACGGCTTGAGCAAGGCATCCGAGAGCGAATGTCGATGGACGATTCCGCAAGGCTGGCCTTGCTCATCCAGCACCGCCAGCGAGTTCAGGTTGGCTTGGCGACGGAAGGCTTCGAGCACGGTGGCGGTCGGGGTGTCGCGGGCCACCGCGGGCTGGTCATTGAGCAGGGCACTCAGGTCGCTGCCGTCATCGCCCAACACTACGGAGCTGCTGTCGCGCCTTGGCATCAAGGTGCGGGCATCGCGCGGCGGATGCTCCTGTGGCCGACAGAGCAAATAGCCCTGGACCAGGTCGACGCCCATTTCGGTCAACACCGCCAGTTCTTCCGGCAATTCGATGCCTTCGGCGATTACCTGTGCCCGCGAGGCTTTGGCAATTTGCAGGATCGAGCCAACGAACTCACGCTTGAGGGCATCCAGGTGAATGCCGTCGATGAAGTGTCGGTCGATCTTCACGTAGTCGGGACGTAATTCGGACCACAGGCGCAAGCTTGAGTAACCCGCGCCCAGATCGTCCAGCGCAATGGAAAAACCCATGGCCCGATAATGATGCAGGGCGGTATGCAACAGTTGGAAGTCGTCGGTGGGGGTCTGCTCGGTGAGTTCGATCACCACCTGGTTCGGTTCAATGCCGAAATCCTGCAGCAACTGCAACGTTCGGCCGGGCTGGTGAGCCGCTTCGAGCAAGGATTCCGGGGAAACGTTGAGGAACAGTTTGCCGGGCAGTTGTTGTTCGTTGAAGCGCCGGCACGCACTCTGCCGGCAGGCGATTTCCAGTTCGCTCAGGCGACCCGCCTGGCGGGCGACGGCGAACAGGGCGACAGGGGAGTGCAACGGACTATTGGAGGGGCCGCGGCTCAGGGCTTCGTAGCCCAGGATGCGTCGTTCAGAGAGGCAAATGATGGGTTGGAACAGGCTGTGCAAACCGCTTTGAGCCAGGATTGAACTCAAGGCACTCAGCTGTTCGGTTGTGGTCATGGCGATCTCTGGCGAAAAAAAAGGACCGGGCGTGCTCTTGATTGAAAGAGGCGCTACCGGTCCGTTATTTCACGACAGAATGATGACTGTTTGATGACGCTCCGGGGAGCGTCAGCATTAAACTGCCGTCAATCTTAGTGCTTCGCTACTGCCGTATTGAGCTTCAGGTAATCCAGGAGAATGCGCCCGGTCTCGCTCAGGTAGGCATCGTCTTCCGGCTTGGTCTTGTCGTCCTCGGCCGCGATAGCGTCTTCGTCTTCTTTCTTCAGTTCCTTGAGCGGCTCTTCGCCCTTGGCCTTGCGGCGAATATTTTCCATCGCCAGTTGCTTGGCTTCGATATCGGCGTGCTGGGCACGACGCTCGGCTTCATTGAGGCTGACGGTTTTTTCCGTCATGAGTTTCTGCGCCAGGGCCAGCTTGTCGCGGATGAACACGAACTCCGCGTCCTTGGTCGTGCGTACGTCATGCTCGGACTTGAGCTGGGTGATGTACGGTTTGAACGGATCGACCGCAGGCTTGATCGCCGCCTTGATGGTGTCCCACGGCATGGCTTCCGGCAGGGCGCTTTCGCCGATTTCCTTGGTGTCGATGATCGACGGGTAATCGATGTCCGGCAGTACGCCCTGATGCTGGGTGCTCTGCCCGGAAACCCGGTAGAACTTGGCCAGTGTCAGCTTGAGCTCGCCATGGTTCAGCGGCTGGATGGTCTGCACGGTGCCTTTGCCGAAGGTCTGGCCGCCGATGATCAGGGCGCGGTGGTAGTCCTGCATGGCGCCAGCGAAAATTTCCGAAGCCGAGGCGGACAGGCGGTTGACCAGCAGTGCCATCGGGCCTTTGTAAAAGGCGCCGGGGTTTTCGTCTTCCAGGACATCGACCCGTCCATCGGCGTTACGCACGAGTACGGTAGGACCCTTGTCGATGAACAGGCTGGTCAGCTCGGTAGCTTCCTGCAAGGAACCACCGCCATTGTTGCGCAGGTCGATGACCACGCCGTCAACCTTGTCCTTTTGCAACTCGCTCAGCAGCTTCTTGACGTCGCGGGTGGTGCTCTTATAGTCCGGATCACCGGCACGGAAGGCCTTGAAGTCCAGGTAGAAGGCCGGGATCTCGATGACGCCGAGCTTGTAGTCCTTGCCATCCTGCTTGAGGTTGAGCACCGACTTTTTCACGGCCTGGTCTTCAAGCTTCACCGCTTCGCGGGTGATCGGCACGATCTTGCTGGTCTGGTCGTTCGGCGCATTGCTGGCCGGGATCACTTCCAGGCGCACCACAGTGCCTTTCGGGCCACGGATCAGCTTGACCACTTCGTCCAGGCGCCAGCCCACAACGTCGACCATCTCTTTATTGCCTTGGGCAACACCGATGATCTTGTCGGCCGGAGCGACTTGCTTGGTCTTGTCCGCCGGACCTGCCGGTACCAGGCGCACGATCTTCACTTGATCGTTATCGCTCTGCAACACGGCGCCGATACCCTCCAGGGACAGGCTCATGTTGATGTCGAAGTTTTCCGCGTTATCCGGCGACAGATAGTTGGTGTGCGGGTCGTAGGACATGGCGAAGGTGTTGATGTACGCCTGGAAGATGTCTTCCGCGCGGGTCTGGTCCAGGCGCGCCAGCTGGTTCTTGTAGCGCTTGGTCAGGGTTTCCTGGATTTGCTTGGAATCCTTGCCGGCGATCTTCTGCCGCAGCACTTCGTCCTTGACGCGCTTGCGCCACAGGTCGTCGAGTTCTGCGGTGGATTTGAGCCAAGGGGCATCCTTGCGGTCGATCAGCAAGGTTTCCTTGGTGTTGAAGTCGATCTTGTCGACGCCCTTGTTCAGCTCGGCAAGGGCAAAGTCCAGACGCGCCTTGACGCGGTCCAGGTAGCGCTTGTAGATGGTGAACCCGGCGTTGAGGTCGCCGCTCTTGAGGAAGTCGTCGAACTGGGTCTTCCACTTGTCGAATTCGGCAATGTCGCTGGCCATGAAGTAGCTGCGCGACGGGTCGAGCAATTTCAGGTAGCTGTCGTAGATGATCACCGAGCGCGCGTCGTCGAGCGGCGGCTTGCTGTAGTGGTGGCGCTTGAGCAACTCCACGACGTTCAGACTGGCGATGACTTCGTCACGGTCGGGCTGAAGCTTGTCCCAGCTATTGGCTGCAAAAGAACTGCTCGACATCGGCAGCAGGCCGAAACCGATGAAAAGGGCGAGGGCAGTGCTGGGGAACAAACGCTTCATGTTGATTCGACGCGGGGACAATTGATAACGCATATTAGGCCGTCTTTGAAGTCGCCGGTTCCACAAGGGCCGGTCGCATAATGCAAAAAGCCCGGCGTTACAGCTTCGGGCTCAGTCCAGACTCACTATGGAGGCACTGTGAAAGCATTGCAAGGCGTTGACGGTCAAGTGGAGTGGCTTGAAGAGCCCAGTCCTGCGTGTGATGTAGGACAAGTTCGCATTCGAGTGGCGGCAGCGGGTCTCAATCGTGCCGATTTGTTGCAGAAGGCCGGTCTTTATCCGCCACCGCCGGGGGCCAGTCAGGTGCTGGGTCTAGAGTGTTCGGGGGTGATCAGCGAAGTGGGTCCGGGTTCGTCGTGGCAGGTGGGGGATCGGGTTTGCGCCTTGCTGGCCGGGGGCGGCATGGCCGAAGAGGTGGTTGTCGACGGACGGCATGTATTACCGGTACCCGACGAAATGTCGCTGGCCGAAGCCGCCGCGTTGCCGGAAGTGTATGCGACCGTCTGGTTGAATTTGTTTCAACTGGCAGCGCTCAAACCCGGTGAAAAAGTTCTGCTGCACGCCGGGGCAAGTGGAATTGGTTCAGCTGCCATTCAGCTGTGCAAGGCGTTCGGCAATCCGTGCTGGGTCAGTGTCGGCTCCGCTGAGCGTCTGGCCTATTGCGAAGCGCTCGGCGCCCAGGGCGGTGTGGTCCGCACTGACGAGCTGGACAGCCTGCGCGACCTGGGGCCGTTCGATGTCATCCTCGACCCGGTGGGCGGCAACTACGCAGCGCTGAACCTGAAACTGATGGCGACTGATGGCCGTTGGGTGTTGATCGGCCTGATGGGAGGGCGCGAGGCGAAGCTGGATCTGGCGCAGGTGCTGGCCAAACGTGTGCAACTGCTGGGCTCGACCCTGCGCAGTCGCGATGATCAGTTCAAGGCGGATCTGTTCAGCGATCTACGCCTGCATGTCTGGCCGCTGTTTGCGGATAAACGCCTGAGCCCGCAACTGGCCAAGGCTTTCCCGATCAAGGATGCCGAAGCGGCGTTTGCCGAGTTGGCGAGTAATAAGGTGGCGGGGAAATTGGTGCTGGTGATTGATGAAAGCCTGACCTGACACCACAAAACCTTGTGGGAGCGAGCCTGCTCGCGAAGGCGGTGTGTCATTCGACGTATGTGTTGAATGTATGTCCGCTTTCGCGAGCAGGCTCGCTCCCACAGGGGATCGGTGTTATTTCCAGAGATGGATTGGCCAGTTGGATTTCTCGGCCTGCTCAAGCAACACCGGGTCCGGATTGACCACGTGCGGGAAATCCACCTTCAGCAACAACGGCAAGTCATTGCGTGAGTCCGAGTAGAAACTCGCGCCCTCAAGGTTCTCTTCCTCCGCGTCCAGCCACTCCAGCAGCCGGGTGATCTTGCCTTCGCGATACGTCAGGGTGCCGACGGTCTTGCCGGTATACGCCCCGTGAGCCACTTCCAGCTCGATACCAAGAATTTCATCGATGCCCAGGCGTTCGGCGATCGGCTTGACCAAATGGACACCCGAGGCCGAGATCACCAGGATCCGGTCGCCGGCCTTGCGGTGGGCGGCGATGGCTTTGGTGGCGTCGCTGAAGATGATCGGTTCGATGAAGTCTTCCACCCAAGGGCCGACCAGGTGCTCGACTTCTGCTGGTGTTCGGCCGATCAAGGGTTCCAGGCTGAAGGCCATGTAGTCCTCCATGGCCAGGTGACCCCTGCCGTAGGCATCCATCAATTCCTTGTCGCGACGCAGGAAGGATTCGCCGTCGACCCAGCCGAGGCGGACCATTTGCTCACTCCACAACGAGGCGCAGTCGCCGTGGATCAGGGTTTCGTCCAGATCAAAAATTGCCAGGGCCATTAGTGCAACTCTCTCTTCAACATCAGCAAGGGCATCAGGCTACCTCACACAGGGCCGTCGGATCGATGGAAAGCGCCAGGCGCTGACCATCGGGATGCAGGTCGGACGCCGAGCGATTGAGCACATCCACCACCAGTTCCACGCCTCGGGCTTCGATCCGGTAGCGAATCACATTGCCCAGCAGGCTGTGGCTGCGCACTTGGGCGTCGAGATCGCCGTCGAGGCTCAGTTCGATGGCCTCTGGGCGAATGGCGATGCGGTGGTTGATCGGCCGTTGCAACAGCTTCGACGCGCTGTCGGCATCCAGCAGGTTGTAGTTACCGATGAAACCGGCGGCGAAAACATCCACCGGTGCCGTGTAAAGGGTTTCAGCGTCACCGCTTTGTACTATCTTTCCCTGGTTCATCAGGAAAATGCGATCGGACATCGTCAGCGCTTCTTCCTGGTCGTGTGTGACGAAGATCGTGGTCAGGCCCAGCTCGCGCTGGATCTGGCGGATCTGTTCGCGCAGGTGCTTGCGTATCCGCGCATCCAGGGCCGACAGCGGCTCATCCAGCAATAGCAGGCGCGGTCGGGTTACCAGTGAACGAGCCAGGGCGACACGCTGGCACTGGCCGCCCGACAGCTGGTGCGGGTAGCGGCTGGCAAAGTCGGTCAGTTCCACCAGCTGCAGCACCTCGGCGACACGCTTGTGGCTGTCGTCGGCGTTAACCTTTTGCATGCGCAGGCCGAACGCGACGTTTTGTTCCACGGTCATGTTGGGGAACAGCGCATAACTCTGGAACACCATGCCGATCCCGCGTTTTTGCGGGCTCAATGGCACGATGTCGCGATCATCGAGCAGGATCTGGCCGCCATCCACCGAGGTCAGTCCGGCGATGCAACGCAGCAGCGTGGACTTGCCGCAACCGGACGGGCCCAGCAGGGTGACGAATTCACCTTTCTGGATTTCGCAGTTGATATCGCTGAACACCGCGGTGCCCGCGTAGCTTTTCTGCAGATGTTGGACGCTGACATAGCTCATTCGCTTTTGTCCCTGTTCAAGATATTGGCCGCCCAGGTCAGAACCAGCACGAAGAAGAAGTAGGAAATCACCAGCGCACTGGTGAAGTGGCCGCTGCTGTTGCGCATGTTGTTGAGGTAGACCTGCAGGGTTTCGTAGCGGGTGCCGACGAGGATGTTGGCGAACACGAACTCACCGAACAGGAACGAGAACGACAGCAGCAATGCCACCATCAGGCCCTTGCGCAGGTTTGGCAGCACTACCAGGAACGCTGCCTGGAAAGTGCTCGCGCCGAGCAACTGGGCGGCGTCCATCAGGTCGCGCAGGTTGATCGCTTGCAGGTTGTTGGTGATGGCGCGGTACATGAACGGCAGCGCTACCGTGAAGTAGCAGCCGATCAGGATCCACGGCGTGCCGACCATCGCAAAAGGCCCGGAACCGTAGAGCTGCAGCAGTCCCACCGATGACACCACGGGCGGCACGGCGAAGGGCAGCAGGATCAGGATGTTCATCAGCGCATCGAGTTTGGGGAAGTGGTAATGCACCACGAACAACAGCGGCAGGATCAGTACAACCGCCAGAATCAGTGCGCCGACGCAAACCAGCAGCGACTGGCCGAAAGCGCTCAGGAAACGTGGATCGCTCCACAGCTGCGCGTACCATTTAATACTGAAACCGCTGGGCAGAATGGTGGCCGACCAACTGCTGGAAATCGAATAGATAAAGGTGCCGATCAGCGGTAGCAACATGATGGTAAACAGCAGGTAGACCACCACCCGATGGTAGATGCCGGCAGGCCCCAATTCAGCGCGAGACATGGTAGCTCCTCTTCAACAGCAGTTGATGGACGATGGTCACCAGGGTCATCAACGCTACCAGCACCACGGCCAGGGCACTGGCCAGGTTCGGGTCCAGGGAAATGTCACCCGAGACCATCGCAGCGATCCGGATCGTCAGCACGTTGAAGTTGCCGGTGGTCAGGGCGTACACCGTGGCGTAGGCGCCGAGGGCGTTGGCCAGCAGGATCACGAAGGTGCCGAGCAGCGCCGGAGTCAGCACCGGCAGGCCGATATGCCGCCAGAACTGCCAGCCGCTGGCACCCAGCAACGCGGCGGATTCGCGCCAGTCTTCGCGCAGGGCGTCGAAGGCCGGGTAGAGCAGCAGCACGCCCAGGGGGATCTGGAAGTAGGTGTAGAGAATGATCAGCCCGGTTTTCGAGTACAGGTTGAAGTCCTGGATGATCCCGGCCTGCTTGAGCATGATGGTGAAGCTGCCGTTGAAGCCCAGCAAAATGATGAAGGCAAAGGCCAAAGGCACGCCGGAGAAGTTGCTGGTCATGTTGGCGAAGGCGTTGACGAAGTTGCGCAGCCTGGAGTCGACCCGGCGCAAGGAATAGGCACCGAGCACGGCGATGATGATGCCGAACACGCTGGACCAGAAGCTGATCTCGAGGCTGTACCGGATCGCCTGCAGATAGAACTTCGAGCTGAAGATCTTGGTGAAGTTGGCAATACCCCAACCGAACTCTTCCGATTCGAGGCTGTTGATCATTACCCACGTCAGCGGGGCGATTTCGAACACGATAAAGAACAGGGCGAAGGGCACCAGACACAGGGCTGCCAGCCACTTGCCGCGAGTCATGGAGGTCACTTGAGCAGCTCCCGGCACACGGGTTTGTCGTGGGGTACGCCCAGCAGTTCGCAGACGGTACCGCAGAGGTCGGTCTGTTTCGGCGTCGCGTCGGCATTGAAGCTGAAGGCATCGCCGAGGACGAACAGCGGCACTTCACGTTCCTCGGGCAGCAGGCCGTTGTGGGAGCGGTCGTTGTTCATGCCGTGGTCGGCGGTCACCAGCACCTGGTAACCGGCGTCGAGCCAGCCTTGCAGGTAATCAGCCAGGATGATGTCGGCGGAGCGGGCGCTGTTACGGTACTGAGGGGTGTCGAGACCGTGCTTGTGTCCGGCATCGTCGATGTTCATGGGGTGAACCAGCAGGAAATTCGGGGCGTGACGCAGGCGCAGGCTTTCGGCGTCGGCGAACAGGTGCGAGTCGGGGTAGTGATCGTTCCAGTAGAAATGCCCATGCTGGATCGGCAGGTCAGGGTTGTCGGTGTGACGATCCCGGGCCGCGACGAAGGGCGAGCAGTTGTACAGTTCGCTGACCCAGTGGTAGGCCGCGGCAGCGGTTTTCAGGCCGGCATCGGTGGCATAGTGGTAGATGCTGCGCTGGTTGGACAGGCGCGAGACGTTGTTGTGAACGATCCCGCTGTCGATCGGTGTCACGCCGGTCAGGATGCATTCGTAGAGCGGTCGGGACAGGGCCGGCAGCTCGCACTCCAATTTGTAGAGTGCGGCGCGTCCTGCGCCGACGTAAGCCTGCAGGTGCCCCATGGCGTGGTGGGCGACCTTGTAGCTGAGGCCGTCGAGCACGACCAGGATGACGTTGTGTTTCATAGGGGCAAACTCCGCGAAACAGGAATTTGAAATTCACTCGGTCCACTGTGGGAGCGAGCCTGCTCGCGATGAGGGACTGTCAGTCAACATCAATGTTGAAAGTCAGATCGCTATCGCGAGCAGGCTCGCTCCCACAGGGATCTACCGCGTCATTTCATTTCTACGATGACTTCTTCGTTCCACTTCTGCGGCAGGGCCTTGGAGGTTTTTTCCCAGGCATCCGCGTCCTTGATCGGCGTGACCTTTTTGTACTGCTCGTTCGGCAGCAGCTTGGACTTCACGTCTTCCGGCAGAGTGATGTGCTCGGCGCGGATCGGACGGGCGTTACCCTTGGCCAGGTTGATCTGGCCGGCGTCGCTGAAGATGTACTCGCGAGTCAGCTTGGCCGCGTTGGGGTTCTTGGCGTATTTGTTGATGATGGTGGTGTAGCCGGAAATCACCGAACCATCGGACGGGATCAGCACCACGTAGTCATCCGGATTGGCCATCTTGGCCTTGTAGCTCAGGCCGTTGAAGTCCCAGACCACGCCGACTTCGATCTCGCCTTTTTCCATGGCGCCAATGACCGGGTTGGACATCGACAGGCGACCCTGCCTGGCGATGTCGGCGAACAGCAACAGCGCAGGCTCAAGGTTTTTCTCGTCGCCGCCGTTGGCCAGTGCCGCCGCCAGAACGCCGTTTGCAGCCTGAGCCGCGGTGCTTACGTCACCAATGGAAACCTTGTACTTGCCGGTCTTGAGGTCAGCCCACTTGGTCGGCACTTCGGATCCGTGCAGCAGCTTTTTGTTGACGATGAAGGCGATGGTGCCGGTGTAGGCCAGCGCCCAGTTGCCGTCCTTGTCTTTCGCCCAGTCCGGGATCTGATCCCAGGTCGTTGGTTTGTAGGGTTGCACCACGCCTTGCTTGACCGCGATCGGGCCAAAGGCGGCACCGACGTCGCCGATGTCGGCACTGGCGTTGTCTTTTTCCGCGGCGAACTTGGCGATTTCCTGGGCCGAGCTCATGTCGGTGTCGATGTGCTTGAGGCCGTACTTCTTCGCCAGGTCTTCCCAGGTGCCTTTCCAGTTGGCCCAGTCATCGGGCATGCCGACACTGTTTACTGCGCCTTCCGCTTTCGCAGCGGCTTCAAGGGTTTTCAAATCATCAGCCGCCATGGCGGCGGTGCACATGGCAATGGTCGAGCCTAACAGTGATGCCAGGAAAAGCTGTTTCATTCCGAAGCTCCTATGGGCGTTTTCAACGCTGCGATTGCGATTGTGTTGGTCTAGGTCAGCAATACCTGAGCCAATCTAAGGCGGCTCGATGACACTTTGATGTCGTTCGTCGCCCCGATGGATGTTCATTTGCCCGGTATTGGCGGGTGCCAAGTAAGCGTAGACCATGGGCGAAGCCCCATTACATAAGGGACTTGGCCGATGTATTGCACGCCATTGGAATGACCGTCGGGCGGCTTTGTCATCTCTCGTTCATCTGCATTGCCTACGCTTGCAGAATCTTCAAACAGCCGATTTTCTCGCAGGTATTGCCCTGAAAGAGCGCTGGTCTAGTCCAGATAGGTAACGTTGATGCGCGATGAGGCAACAAAAGCGGTGACAGCCATTGGCCAGGTGCTTCAGGAGCAGCTCGATCACGGGCTGCTGGCTCCCGGGAGCAAGCTGCCAGCCGAACGCAAGCTCAGTGAGTTGTTTGGTACCACGCGGATTACCGTACGCGAGGCGTTGCTGCAGCTCGAAGCCCAAGGCCAGATCTATCGCGAAGAGCGTCGTGGCTGGTTCGTGTCGCCGCCGCGCCTGGCCTACAACCTGATGCAACGCAGCCACTTTCACGCCATGGTCAGCGCCCAGGGGCGGGTGCCGTCCACCGAAGTCATTTCGGCGCGATTGCAGCCGGCATCGGCGGCGGTCTGTGCCTGGTTACAGTTGCCGGCGTTGTCGAGCGTGATTCAGGTCTGTCGTTCGCGACGTATCGACGGGCGACTGGTGTTGTACGTGGAGCACTATCTGAATCCGCAGTATTTTCCGGGCATTCTGGATTTCGACTTGAATCAGTCGATCACCGAGCTGTATGCGCGGCACTACGACCTGCACTACGGGCGGGTGCGCTTCGAGATCGTGCCGACGTCGTTGTCGGCGGACGCGGCGGCCGCTTTGCGGGTATCGGTGGGCAGTCCCGGACTGCGCATCGCCCGGGTCAATTACGATCAGCATGAGCGGCTGATCGATTGTGACCTGGAGTTTTGGCGCCACGATGCGATCCATGTTGGGGTCGATGTGGGCGTCGATGTGGCCTGAACCTGGCCGCCGCAGGCTTCATGCCCTTATCCGAAACGGTAGATATCCATGCCCAGCGCGCCCAGGGTGAATCCCTGGTGGGCAATGCTGAATTGGCCCCCAGCACTGCGGGCAAAGTACAACGGCAACAAATGTTCATCGCTGGGATGGTTACGCACCGCGTTCGGTGCTTGCCGGCGATAGTCGTGCAAGGCGGCTTCATCGTTTGCCGCCAGCTTGTCGATCATCCAGTCGCGGAAACCCTGAGCCCAGGGTTGCACGCTCTCGGGGCCGGCATGCCAGTCCAGCTCTCGCAGGTTGTGGGTAATGCTGCCGGAGCCGATCAACAGAACGCCCTGTTCGCGCAAGCCTGCCAGGGCATGGCCAACGCGTGCCTGTAGCGCCGGGCCGCCTCGGGTGGGCAGTGAAACCTGCACAACCGGGATATCGGCCTGCGGGTACATCAACGACAGCGGCACCCAGACGCCATGGTCGAAAGGTCGTGTGCTGTCGATGCGGGCGGGAAGGGCATTGGCGCGCAGCAGATTGACCACCTGTGCGGCCAACTCAGGGTTACCGGGGGCAGGGTATTGCACCTCGAACAATGCCCGTGGAAAACCGCCGAAGTCATGCCAGGTGTCTGGCTGCGGGTTGCCGCCGACCAGCAGTTCATCACTTTCCCAGTGCGCGGAGACAATCACGATGGCGTCTGGCCTGGGCAACTCTGTCGCCAGGCGAGCGAGGGCTGGCCCGCTGGCGCCAGGTTCCAGGGCCAGCATCGGCGAGCCATGGGATATGTACAGGCTGGGGAACATGGATGAGCTCCTGAGAGTTAAGATAGCGCCATCTTCTGTCAGATCATTGATCTAAATCTAATATAAGTTTTAGGGTGTTTTGATCGAATTTTCGGGGTTATTTATGCAGCCGGAGTTTTGGCACAAAAAGTGGGCGTCGAATCAGATCGGCTTTCACTTGCCGCAAGTGAATCCCTATCTGCAAAGGTTTTGGCCGCAATTGGGTGTGGAGGACGGCGCCCGCGTGCTGGTGCCGTTGTGTGGGAAGAGTCTGGATTTGTTGTGGCTCGCACGCGAAGGCCATGAGGTGTTGGGAATCGAACTGTCGGAAAAGGCCATTGAGGATTTCTTCAATGAGCACCAATTCGACCCGGATGTCAGTGAACAGGGCCCGTTCAAGGTCTATCGGGCAGGCTCGATCGAGCTTTGGTGCGGTGATTTTTTCGCACTGACTGCCGGTGATGTTGCCGATTGCGCCGCACTTTACGACCGCGCCGCACTGATTGCGCTACCGCCGCCAATGCGTGAGCAATACGCCGCGCATCTATCGCGGATTCTGCCGAAGGATGCGCTTGGGTTGTTGATTACGCTGGATTACGACCAGGCGCAGATGCCCGGTCCGCCGTTTGCTGTGCTCGATGAAGAAGTGCAACGCTTGTTCGGTGCTTCGTGGACGCTGAAGATCCTGGAAGACCAGGATGTGTTGAGCGAGAGCGGGAAGTTTCTGGAGGCAGGCGTTACGCGGTTTGAGGAGCGCGTTTATCGGGTTTCCAGCCGGTAATCGAAATCAGCAGACAAAAAAAGGCCCGCATCACTGCGGGCCTTCTTATTTACTTCGCAAGCTCTCAACCGCGACGACGCGCCAGTGCGTCGATGCGCTCTTCCAGCGGCGGGTGGCTCATGAACATGCGGGCGAAGCCCTGTTTGATGCCACCGTTGATGCCGAAGGCATTCAGGGTGTCAGGCATATGCACTGGCAGGCCCTGTTCCGCACGCAGGCGTTGCAGTGCGCCAATCATCGCGCTGGTACCGGCCAGGCGTGCACCGGCTTCGTCGGCGCGGAATTCGCGTTTGCGCGAGAACCACATGACGATGGCGCTGGCCAGGATACCCAGGACCAGTTCGGCGAAGATGGTCGCCACGTAGTAGGCAATGCCCTGGCCTTCTTCGTTCTTGAAGATCACCTTGTCGACAAAGTTGCCGATGATCCGTGCGAAGAACATCACGAAGGTGTTCACCACGCCCTGGATCAAGGCCAGGGTGACCATGTCGCCATTGGCCACGTGGCCGATTTCGTGGGCCAGGACGGCTTTCACTTCATCCGGCGAGAAACGCTCCAGCAGGCCCTGGCTGACGGCGACCAGTGCGTCGTTCTTGTTCCAGCCGGTGGCAAAGGCATTCGCCTCATAGGCCGGGAAGATCCCGACTTCGGGCATCTTGATCCCGGCTTCGCGGGACAGTTGCTCGACCGTTTGCAGCAGCCATTGCTCGTGACGCGTGCGCGGCTGGCTGATGATTTGGGTGCTGGTGCTCATCTTCGCCATCCACTTGGAGATGAACAGCGAGAACAGGGAACCTGCGAAACCGAAGACCGCACAGAAAATCAGCAGCTGATTGAGGTTGAGATCAACCCCATTGGCCGCCATGAACCCGTTGAAGCCGAAAAGGCTCAGGGTGATGCTGGCAATCAGCACGACCGCCAGGTTAGTGGCCAAGAACAGCAGGATGCGCATCATGGTTGTAGAAATCTCCTCAAGCTAAAGATGTAGCGTACTGCGGGGTATATAAGGTGCTGCAACGGGGTATTCAACCGAGTGACTATTTCAAACTGTGTCCTACAGCAATAGCGTAGCTGTTTGCAGGGCATTTCCGACGTGGGACGGCGAAGTGTTTGTCAGGCCACCGACGGCTGAGTGCCCGTCGTTACTCGACGTGACCAGGCAATGTGTCATTGCACAGGCATCGAGGCAGAGGTCAGGGGTAGGGCGCAAGCATGTGTTGCAGAATGAATCACCGTGCGATGTTTCTGGCATCGCACGGTGACAGGCCGCTTACTGGCGATAGGATTTGAGGAAATTGCCAATGCGTCCAATGGCCATGTCCAGGTCATCGACGCGCGGCAGGGTCACGACGCGGAAGTGGTCGGGCCATGGCCAGTTGAAGGCCGTGCCTTGCACCACCAGCAGCTTCTCCGAGAGCAACAGGTCGAGGACGAACTTTTCGTCGTTGTGGATCGGGCAGACCTTCGGGTCGATCCGCGGGAACGCATACAGCGCGCCCATCGGTTTGACACAGCTCACGCCAGGAATGTCGTTGAGCAGTTCCCAGGTGCGGTTACGCTGTTCCAGCAGGCGCCCTTGCGGCAACACCAGATCATTGATGCTCTGATAGCCACCCAGCGCGGTCTGGATCGCGTGCTGGCTCGGCACGTTGGCGCACAGGCGCATGTTGGCGAGCATGTCGATGCCTTCGATGTAGCTCTGGGCGTGGTGTTTCGGTCCGGAAATGGCGATCCAGCCGGAACGGAAACCGGCCACTCGATAGGACTTGGACAGGCCGTTGAAGGTCAGGCACAGCAGGTCCGGTGCCAGGGACGCGGTGCAGATGTGCACGGCATCGTCGTACAGGATTTTGTCGTAGATTTCGTCGGAAAAAACCACCAGGTTGTGCTGGCGGGCCAGTTCCAGCATGCCCAGCAGGACTTCTTTCGAATACACCGCACCGGTCGGGTTGTTCGGGTTGATGATCACCAGTGCCTTGGTGTTCGGGGTGATCTTGGCCTTGATGTCGGCCAGGTCCGGCCACCAGTTGGCCTGCTCGTCGCACAGGTAATGCACCGGGTTACCGCCCGACAGGCTCACCGCGGCGGTCCACAACGGGTAGTCGGGAGCCGGCACCAGTACTTCGTCGCCGTTGTTGAGCAGGGCCTGCATCGACATCACGATCAGCTCGGAAACGCCGTTGCCCAGGTAGATGTCTTCGATGCCGACACCTTCCACCTGCTTTTGCTGGTAGTACTGCATGACGGCCTTGCGCGCACTGAACAGGCCCTTGGAGTCGCTGTAACCCTGGGCGGTCGGCAGGTTGCGGATCACATCCTGGAGAATTTCGTCCGGCGCTTCGAAACCAAAGGGCGCCGGGTTGCCGATGTTCAGCTTGAGGATGCGATGGCCTTCCTCTTCCAGGCGTTTGGCGTGCTTGAGCACTGGGCCGCGAATGTCGTAGCAGACGTTGGCGAGCTTGTTCGATTTGCTGACCTGCATGGCGATGTGTTCCCGAAAATGAACGATCCAGGCGGCGTGTGGACAACCGTGCTGGGAATCCTGCGTAATCACACAGGCCTGACGCCTTGAGAGGCAGCACCCATAAATCCGTTTGAATGCGCGTGGTCTGGCTGCCAGACTGGCGTTTGACGAGGCGCAATCATACGTGCCGCCCGATCCGTGGAAAAGGTACAGATCGGGCTTTTTCAGCTGCTGAGGTGTGATGATGGAAAAGTTGGAAAAAACCCTGGAAGAATGGAAGGCCATGCTCGATCCGGAGCAGTACAACGTTTGCCGCCTCAAGGGCACCGAGCGCCCGTTTTCCGGCAAGTACAACGACACCAAGACCGACGGTATCTACCACTGCATCTGCTGCAATGAGCCTTTGTTCGACTCCACGACCAAGTTCGATTCCGGCTGCGGCTGGCCAAGCTTTTATGCGCCGATCGGCGATAGCGCCATGACCGAGATTCGTGATGTCAGCCACGGCATGATCCGCACCGAGGTGGTCTGCGCCAAATGTGACGCGCACCTGGGCCATGTGTTTCCTGATGGTCCGCCGCCGACTGGGTTGCGTTACTGCATCAACTCCGTGTGCCTGGACCTAGTGCCACGCTCATAATGCGAGCCTTGTAATTGGCTTGTCGGGTCGCCGCATCGCAGCGAAGGCGGCCTGACAGCTGACCTGGATTTTGTTGACTGAGTACATATCCATTGCTGCGGTAACGGCCACTTAGGGTTTCGCTCTTACAGCGAGTCACTTGGAAGAGCCCCAAGTAACCAAGGGCTCTTGCCCCTGGCGTTCGGTGCCTCGCTGTGGCTCGGCATGCCCTCGCTCCGGTCCTGCTCCGTGGGCCCGCCGCGATGGGCCATCCTTGGCCCAGCGCGGCTAAACCGGCATCCATGCCGGTTTACCCACTGCGCAGAACCTCCACTCGGCCTCTCGAGGGGGCAAGAAAATCAAAAGCCAAATCAAAAGCCCGCGCGAGGCGGCCTGGCAGCCGACCTGATTGCAGGTCTGTCCGCGATACAATTGTGGGAGCGAGCCTGCTCGCGAAAAACCTCCAGACAACGCGTTCATCCAGACAGCACGCGTTATCGTTGAAGTCCATCGCGAGCAGGCTCGCTCCCACAGGGGATCCAGGTACAGCCGTAAAAGTCAGGTCGGCTGTCAGGCCGCCTCGCTTTGGCTTTAGATTTGGGCGCCCCGTTAAACCACGATGGCCGAACGCAGGCATTGCGTAGTGGGTAAACCGGCAGGACGCCGGTTTAGCCGCGCTGGGCCAGGGATGGCCCATCGCGGCGACCCACGGAGCAATGCCTTCGTTACGGCATGCCGAGCCCTAGCGAGGCACCGAGTGGTGGGGCAAAAGCCTTTTGCTTACTTTTCGCTGGGCCGGCATTCCGGCGTTTGGAAAAGTGAGTCGCCGTAAGGGCGAAACCCTAAGTGGTCGTTACCGCGGCAATGGATATGTACTCAGACAACAATCTCCCACAGGCTTTGACGCGGCATGGATCAACGTTGGTATAGGTGCCGATGGAGGTAATCACAGGTTGCCGGACAGGCTCAGGGCGTGAGGGGGTAAGAAAATCCAAAGCCAAAGCCAAAGCAAAAGCGGGGCGGCCTACCGGCCGGCCTGATCGGGAGCAGTACGCATTAGCCCCTGTAGGAGCCGACTTGCTGGCGATGGCGGTGGATTTGACACACCGCGGCGCGCCGATCGCCAGCAAGCCGGCTCCTACAGGTTCAGGTTTGCGTCAGGTAAGTGGGGATGATTGATTAATTAAATTGCACGCAATTCAATTGCTCGCTATGTTTATCACATCACCCCCTCCTCGAGTGCCCCAATCATGAGCGACAACCTCCTAAGCATCCCTTGCACCACCATCAAGGGCGAACAAAAGACCCTGGCGGATTACGCCGGCAAAGCCGTACTGGTGGTCAACACGGCCAGCAAATGCGGCTTCACCCCGCAATACAAAGGTCTTGAAGAACTGTGGCAGACCTACAAGGACCAGGGCCTGGTCGTGCTCGGCTTTCCCTGCAACCAGTTCGGCAAGCAGGAGCCGGGTAACGAAGGGGCGATCAGCGAGTTCTGCGAGCTGAACTACGGTGTAAGTTTCCCGCTGTTCAAGAAAATCGAAGTCAATGGCGACGGCGCCCATCCATTGTTCGTGCAGTTGAAAAAGCGCGCACCGGGTGTACTCGGTTCCCAGGGCATCAAGTGGAACTTCACCAAATTCCTGATTGGCAAGGACGGCAAGTTGGTCAAGCGCTTCGCCCCGGCGACCAAGCCGCAGGACCTGAGCCGCGAGATCGAAGCCCTGCTTAAATGAACACCTTGTCCGTCGATTCCCTGAACCTCGACAGCCAGCTTTGCTTCAAACTGTATGCCGCGTCTCGGGCGGTCATTCGCGCCTACAAGCCGATGCTCGATCAGTTGGGCCTGACTTACCCGCAGTACCTGGCGATGCTGGTGCTGTGGGAATGGCAGGAATCAGCCCCGGAGCAACCGACGGTCAAGGCGCTGGGTGAGCGTCTGGCTCTGGACTCCGGCACACTGACGCCGTTGCTCAAACGTCTTGAGCAACTGCAACTGGTTCAACGCCAGCGCTCGGCGCGGGATGAGCGGGAAGTACACTTGAGCCTGTCGCCCAAGGGCACCGCGCTGCGTGACCAGGTCGGGCCGCTCAAGGCTCGCCTGTTGTGCGACAGTGGCGTGGACCTGGATCGCCTGAATGACCTGCGCGACGGCCTTGATCACTTGCTGGGGCAAATCAAGGCGCTGTCGTAGCGGGTATCCACATGTCCAGCAGGGCGGCCAGCTCTTCCCGACGGAAAGGTTTGGCCAGGTAGTCGCTCATGCCCGCCGCACGGCAGCGTTCGCGTTCTTCGGACATGGCGTTGGCGGTCAGGGCGACGATGGGCAGTTGCGGCCAGCGACCGCTGCGACGGATTTGCCGACTGGCTTCATAGCCGTCCATGACCGGCATATTGCAATCCATCAGCACCAGATCGAAGTCGCGGTTCTCCAATTGATCAAGCGCCTCGGCTCCGTGCGCGGCGACGACCACGTCGCAACCAAGTTTACCCAGCATGCCCTTGGCCACCAGTTGGTTGACCGGGTTGTCCTCGACCAGCAGCACCCGCGCACGTCGCTGCGGGACGCGAGCGTCGACCCGGGTATCGTTGGGGGTGTCGGTTTGCGCCAGCAGGATGCGCCGCAAAGTCTGATGCAGCGCATTGCGTGCCAGGGGACGTGCCTGCTGCTGCAGGGGGGCGAGGGCGTTGGCTTGTTCGCTGGGCAAGAAACTGCCGTAAGCGGTCACCAGCAGAATCGGCGCACAGATGGTGGGGCGCAGGTTGAACAGGCACTCGGGGCAATCGGTGATCAGTACATCGGGGTTCAGGCCGAGCAACGGGTCATCGATCGAACGCTGCTGACAATCAAGCCCCCAACCGGGCAACACACTGCTCAGCAGTTCCGCCAAGCCGCTGCTGGCGGCGGTAATTGCAATGACCTTGCCCTGCAGGGGAGCCGGGGCCAGTGCCCTGGTGTGACTGGGCAGTGGCAGTTGCGCGCAGAACTGGCTGCCGAAACCGGGTTCGGAACTGATGGTGAGCCGGCCTTGCATGGCTTCGCACAGGTTGTAGGTCAGGGCCAGGCCCAACCCGGTACCGCCAAATTGTCGGGTGATCCCGGCACCGGCCTGGGTGAAGGGCTGGAAGATCTTGACCTGGGCATCCCGAGGGATGCCGATGCCGGTGTCGCAGACTTCGATGCTGACGCCGTCCTGGTAGGTCGACAGACGCACATCGACCCGGCCGAAACGGGTGAACTTGAGCGCATTTGATAGCAGGTTGCTGACGATCTGCCGGACCCGTGTCGGATCGCCGAGCACCAGCGCAGGAAAGTCCGGATCGATCAGGCAGGTCAGTTCGACACTCGGCGCGGCGTTCTGCGACAGCAAGTTGGCGGTGTCTTCGATCAACGAGCCCAAGTCAAACGGGATGTGCTCGAGCTCGAGCTGGCCGGCATCGAATTTCGACAGGTCGAGAATATCGTTGAGCAACTCCACCAGCACTTTGCCCGAGTCATGGGCGATGGCCAGCTGTTGCTGTTGTTCGGCGCTCAGCGGGCCGTCCAGCGACAGCGCGATCATGCCCAGCAGGCCATTGAGGGGCGTGCGAATTTCGTGGCTCATGTTGGCCAGGAACACTGAGCGCGCTTCGGCCATGTCCAGGGCGGTACTGCGGGCTACTTCCAGTTCCTGGTTGGATTGACTGAGCCGGGCATTGATGGCCTTGAGTTCGGTTGTGCGCGCCGAAACGATGTTCTCCAGCTGGCCAAGATAGTCGGTCAGGCGGTTTTCGGCGTTGCGTCGCTGCTGGATTTCGGTGGCGATGTTTTCGAATTGCTGATTGGCGACTTTCACCAGCACGCCAATTTCATCTTTGGCATGTCCCGCCGGACATTCCAGCGATGTCGGCTCCGCGCTGCGCGGATCGCGGCTACTGAGTTCGCGGATGACCCGCACCAATGGCTTGGTCAGCATTACGTAGAACAGCGCCAGGAGGATACCGCTCAGGAGCAGGCTGCGGGCGAAACCATTGAGCAGGGTCACCTCGGCCCGCCGCAGGAACCGGTAGCCGAATGAGTAAGTGTCGACGTCCAGTTGCAATGTACCCAAGGCTTCGGCGGGCAAATGGTCCAGGTACAGGCGGTCTTCGAACTGCCGTTTGGCCCCGAACAGAAGGTCACTCAATACCCGATAGCCGCTTTGCAGGCCAGGACGCTTGACGTTGGCCAGGATATTACCGTTGTTGTCCGTCAGTTTCGCACCGATGATCGCGGGCGAGCGCAGCAGGCCCAGGGTCAGTTCCTGGGCGAGTTCGGCGTCGATGTTGTAGGCGATGCGCGAGGCGGGGTTGTGACTGATTTCGAGCAAAGACAGTATTTCGCGGTTGATGGAGGCGTCTTCACTGGCATAATCGATGCCTATTTGCAGCACGCTGAGCAGCATACCCAGAACGAAACCAACCAGCACGGTGAGCCGCGCTTGTTTGTAAGACAGACGGTTGGTGAACTTGATATCCATGGGGTGTTGAATCACTTCCGTTTTCCTTCGCTGCTCAAGCATAGTCGATCATGCAGGGTGATCCCGTGAGCCCTGCTACAGGGCGGTTGACCGTTCATCGAACGCTGTGTTTCGTCGCTGTATCGCCATCATTACTGTGAACGTGCCCGAGGAGAAGACGTGGATTCCCGATTAAATGCTTTTCTTGAACGTGCCGATGCCGTTCTGGCCCGTATCGAACCGCTGCTGCCTACCCCTCGGCAAGCCATCGACTGGACACATTGCCTGGCTGCGCGCTGGCAGCGCGAGGGGCGCAGCGGTTTTCTGCTGCCGCTGCAGGTCAGCCTGGACATGCGCCTGAGCGACCTGATCGGCGTCGACCGCCAAGTGGAGCAACTGGGGCGAAATACCCGCCAGTTCCTCGATGGCATGCCAGCTAACCACGCCCTGCTCTGGGGGGCGCGCGGCACCGGCAAATCGTCGCTGGTGCGCGCCTTGCTGGCCGAGCATGCCAACGCTGGTTTGCGCCTGATCGAAATCGAGCGTGATCACCTGGCGGACTTGCCGCGGGTGGTCGAGCAGATCGCCAAGCTGCCGCAGCGTTTCGTGCTGTTCTGCGATGACCTGTCGTTCGAGTCGGGCGAGGGCGATTATCGCGTGCTCAAAAGCGTTCTCGACGGTTCGCTCGAACAGGCACCGGACAACGTGTTGCTGTACGCCACCTCCAACCGTCGCCACCTGGTGCCGGAAAAGGAAAGCGATAACGAAAACTGGAAACGGGTCGATGGCGAATTGCATCCCAGCGAGGCAGTGGAAGACAAGATCGCCCTGTCGGACCGCTTCGGTTTGTGGCTGTCGTTCTATCCGTTCACCCAGGAACACTTCCTCGACGTGGTCGAACACTGGATCGGTCAATTGACCGACAAGGCCGGCCTGCCGTGGCAACGCACGGAAGAGCTGGACATCCTCGCGGTGCGTTGGGCCACGGGGCGTGGCAATCGCAACGGACGCTGCGCGTATCAATTCGCCCGCTATTGGGTGGGGCTAAAACTGTTGGAGCACAAGGCATGATCGATTTACAAAAGAGCGGCCAGGGCCTCGAGGGCTACGGCATGCTGCACGCGCAGCTGGAGTCCTTGCTGGCGGACGAGCGCGATTTCATTGCCAACGCCGCTCAGTTTTCTGCGTTCCTGTTCAATCAGCTCGAGGGCTTGAACTGGGCCGGGTTCTACCTCAATCGTAATGAAGAGCTGGTGCTGGGCCCCTTTCAAGGTCAAATCGCCTGCGTCCGGATTCCGTTCGGTCGGGGTGTGTGCGGGACGGCGGCGGCGACCTTGCAGACCCAGCGGGTCGAAGACGTGCACGCATTTGCCGGGCATATCGCCTGCGACAGTGCGTCGAACAGCGAACTGGTCGTGCCCTTGGTCAAGGACGGTCGCCTGATCGGCGTGCTCGACCTCGACAGCCCGCAACTGGCGCGTTTCACCGCGCAGGATCAAGCGGGTATCGAGCAACTGGCGGCTATTTTCCTGCGCCTGACCGACTGCTGATCACACTTTCAAGCCTGCCTTGATCAGCAGGCTTGGTGCGTCCACAGCATCGACCTGCCGTGGGTCGAGGAAGCGCCGGGCGTACTGCAGATAAATCTGTGCGTTGATGAACAGCTCGAACAACTGCGGGTCGATGTGGGCATCCCGGCACATGGTGGCCATGATGCTCAGCGCTTCACTCAGGGTCTTGGCTTTCTTGTAGGGGCGGTCGGCGGCGGTCAGCGCTTCGAAGATATCGGCAATCGCCATCATCCGCGCCGGCAGGCTCATCTGCTCACGCTTCAAGCGTTTCGGATAACCGGTGCCGTCCATTTTCTCGTGGTGGCCGCCGGCAATCTCCGCGACGTTGCCCAAGTGCTCGGGGAAGGGCAGGTGGCTGAGCATCAGAATCGTCTGCACCATGTGGTGGTTGATGATGTAGCGCTCCTCAAAGGTCAAGGTGCCTCGGGCAATGCTCAAGTTGTAGAGCTCGCCGCGGTTGTACTTGTAACGCGGGACATCAAGCTTGAAGCCCCAGGGATTGTCCTTGGCAATCAATTCGGCTTCGGCGCGCTCGAACAGATGCTCGGGCCGGTCCGCCAGCAACGCTTCGCAGACGGGCAGTGTCGGTACCGGTGTCCGTGCCTGGCGCTGGTTCTCTTCCCAGGAAACACCCAGCCGGTCATCCAGGGTTCGCGTCCAGGTGCGTTGAGCGATACTGCGCAGGCGTTGCAGGTCGGCTTCGGCCATGGCCTCGCCGCCGAGGTTGCAGCGGGCGATGAAGGCGAAATCATCATCGAGCCCCGCCAGGGTCACATCGCGCTGTTGCGCCAGGTGTTGCTCGTCGCCACTTTGGGCAATGGCTTGCCAATAGCTGATCCAGGCATCGCGCTTGAGCACTTCGAAGCGGGTGCGTATTTCGTGGATGCGGTCGTTCAGGGTTTCGAGTTTGGTGGCTTTGTCGACCACATACTCCGGGGTTGTCACCTTGCCGCAGTCATGCAGCCAAGCGGCGATGTGCAGCGCTTCCCATTCATCGTCCGTGGGTTGATAGCCGCGGAAGGCCGGCTCCTGGCTGGCTGCCGCGGCCTGGGCGAGCATCAGCGTCAGGGCTGGTACGCGTTGGCAATGGCCACCGGTGTAGGGACTCTTGGCATCTATCGCGCCGGCCAGCAGTTTGATGAAGGCGTCCAGCAGCTGTTTTTGCCGGCCTTGCAGGCGCTGGCTTTCGATACTCACAGCGGCAGCACCGGACACCGCCTGCAAGAACGCGATGCGGTCGGGACGCAGTTTGTCCAGGTCGCTCTGGTTACCGCTGTCGGCCAGCAGAAACACCAGCAGGCCGACGGTTTCGTTGTGACGATTGTGCAAGCGGATGCCGATCAGGTGAACGCGGGGACAGGCCATTGCCAGCAGGACTTGCTGTAAATCCCCTGCCTGTTCGAAGCCCAGGTGGGTGACGACGTTGTCGGCCGTCGATAGCTGCTGCAGCCAGGCGGGGCTGTGCGCGTCCCGAAACCCGTGGGTGCAAAGGTCGAATGAAGACAGGGCTTGTGCCGTGTCGTTGATCACCAGGCCCTGGGGTTCCATCAGATCGCCATCTCCTTCGCGCAGGTAGATCAGGCCGGCCTGGGCCTGGCCAATCCTTACCGTTTCAAACAGCACCCGCTCCAGCAATGGGGCAAACCGGGTCTCGGCGCTCAGGCTGTCAGTGATCTGGAAGAAGCTCGCCAGGGTGTCTTTCATGCGCGCCATCGACACGCTCAGTTGGTCGACCTCGAGCACCGGAGAGCGGCGTGCGGCGGGAAAGTTGAAATCGAAACTGCGAATGGCGTCCGCCTCCTGCACCAGGGCGCGCAGGGGCTTGACCAGGACCCTGGACGTCAGCCACCCCAGTGGCACGCACAACAGCAGGGTCGCCAGGGTAATCAGCGCGCCTTGCCAGCGCATGCGGTAGGCGTCGGCGAGCAATTCATCTTCGGGTACCAACATCGCCAGTTGCAGTCCTTGGGGGGCGCCTTCCTGGATGCTGCTGCGGGCAACAATCCATTGGCGATCCATGGCGGTCAGGCGATTGCCCTGCGCAGGTTTCTCGAGCAGCGCTCCCAGGGCGGGACTTAGGTCGACGGCCTTGCTCAGGCGGGCGGTTTGATCGTCAACGATCAGGCGACGGCTGTCGGGATAAGCGATGGCATTGCCTTGGGCATCGAACAGCACGATCTCGGTAGCGGGCGTCACCACATGTTTGGCCAGGGTGGCCGAGAGCTCGGCCAGGGTCAGGTCGGCAGCGATCACGGCATGCTCGCCGCTGCGCCGCGCCAGGGTGGTACCGACGTTGTGAGTCGAGAAAAAAACGTAGGGCTCGGTGGTGATCTGGTCAAGGTCCTGGCTGGCGCTGGTAAACCAGGCGCGGCCACGCGGATCATAGGTTTCATCGAGGTTGTCCTGACGGCTGACGAGCGTCAGGTCCTGATCGAAAAACAAGGATTGCGAATGCACCCGGCCGCTGCTGTTTCGCTCGATACTCCAGACCTGATAGGCCGCGGTATCCGGGGCCTTGAGCAGCGCTTTCAGCTCTGGCGTGCGCAGCGGGCGAACCATGAAAAAGTCACCGGTGTCGTACCCCACGTACAGCGAGGCCAGATCGGGGTTGTCTTTGAGCGACTGACTGAAGGGTTGGAGCAGCGCCAGGCGCTGTTGCAGATCGGGGGCCAGAGCTGCGGGGTTGTGCCTCAACAGGCTCAGCAGATGTCGAATCGGCTCATAGGTGGCGTGCAGGTCCAGGCGCACATCCTGCTCAATTCGGCTGAACAGCTTTTCACTGCTCGACAGAATGATCTGAGTGGTTTGCCGGTAGTTGAAAATGCCCAGCACGATCCCGGTCAGCAACAGCAGGCAAGTGAACATCACGCTGATATGAACGTGCAGGGGAAATCGCCGTTGATCCGGACGCAGTGGGCTGGGCATGCAGGTCACTCCGTGATGGTTAACACACTGCTCCGCGACCAAGCATAGTTAAGCCTCGCTCATTGTGCTGTTGTCGTTTTGCCCGATTTGTTGCAGTAATGCCTGCTCCAGTTCGAGCAGTGCGCGCTCCACCGCATCGCAACATTCGCTCACTTTCTCGGGGGACAGGTGGGCATGGCAGGTGGCCTCGAGCGCCTCGCAGCTGTCGATCAACCGAGTGGCCTGTACGATTCGGGCAGCACCCTTGATTCTATGGGCGATGTCGAGAAATGCCTGCAGGTCCGGTGTGCCTGACAGCGTCTGCAGGCCCTGTCGATCCAGGCGGTTGCTGTTCAACAGTTCGGTCAGCAGGCGCAGGTTCAACGCCGGGTTGCCCCCCGTCAACAAATGCAAGCCTTGCAGGCTGAAGGCCGGGGCGACGACCTTGGGCTGGATTCCTTTGACCCATTGACTCAAGGCGACCAGGGACAGAGGCTTGAACAGGCAATCGTCCATCCCGGCCTGTTTGCAACGTTGAATCTCTTCCGGCTGAGCGTTGGCGGTAAAGCCCAGGAGGGTGCAGCGCGGCTGTTGCGTGTGCTGTTCATGGCGACGAATGGCTTGGGCCAGTTCGTATCCGTTCATGACCGGCATGTTGCAATCGGCGATCACCAGGTCGAAAGCGTCGGATTTCCACGCGTCCAAGCCAGCCTGGCCATCTGCTGCAACACTGAATCGATGGCCGAGAAATTCCAGCTGCTGGCACATCAGCAAGCGATTGGCCGCGTGGTCGTCGACCACCAGCACATTCAAAGGAAGCGTAGCGCAGTGGATAGGGGGCTCAGCTGTTTGCTCCCTGGATTCGCGAGGCAGTGTGGGTAACAGCAACGAAATCCTCACCCGGGTGCCGACGCCCGGCTGGCTGCTTAACTGCAGGCTGCCGTTCATCATGTCGCACAGGCTGCGGCTGATCACCAGGCCAAGCCCGGCACCGCCCCTGGCCGATTGCCCGGCATTACCGGCCTGGGCGAAAGGTTCGAACAGGCGTTGCTGATCCTCATGGCTGATTCCCGGGCCACTGTCTTCGACCAATAGCAGCATTTGCACCCGGTCAGCCTCGCCGGTCAGGTGCAGGGCCACAATGATCCTGACCTGGCCCTGCTCGGTAAACTTGATGGCATTGCTGATCAGGTTCGACAGCACCTGCTTGAAGCGCAGGGGATCGAGCAACACGTCAACCGTCGGATTGGCCGGGTTGAGTTCAAGTTGCAGTTTGAGCCCCTTCTGTCGGGCCAGACCATCGAAGATTCGCGCCACCGACGCCACGATTTCCTCTGGATTGACCCGTTCCGGGTTCAGGCTCAGGTGCCCGGACTCGATGCGGGCAATATCGAGGATGTCCCCGATCAGTTCCAGCAGGTCCTTAGCCGAGTGGTACGCCACATCAATGGCGGGACGATCCGGATGGTGGTGTTCGATGCGCTTGAGTGTCAGTTCGAGCATGCCGATGACAGCATTCATCGGGGTGCGGATTTCATGGCTCATGGTTGCCAGGAACGTGCTCTTGGCCCGGTTGGCTTCGTCGGCACGTTCCTTGGCGCAACGCAGGTCATCGAACAATTGCCTTCGTTCACTGATGTCTATCCAGCCACCAATGATGCCTTGCACCTCACCGCTTGAGTCGCGGTAGGGAAGAATCCAGTGATAGATCGTCAAACGGCGGCTGCCAATGTGCAGCGCACGGTCAAGGATCATGGGCGTGCCCTCGGCCACGACACGCTGGTAGTCGGCCTGGTACTCCCGAGCTTCGAAGGCGTTGCCCAGCGTGCCCTGAGTCACGCTTTTACCGATCACGTCTTCGCGATTTGTGTTGAAGGTTTGCAGGTAACTGTCATTGCAACTTTGCAGCAGGCCTTGCCGGTCACGCACATAAATCGGGTGAGGCGTGCCATTGACCAATGAGCCCATGAACTCCAGTTGATCGTTCAGCGCTCGCTCGGCCGCCTTGCGTTGATTGATCTGGCGCCGCATGTAGGCGTTCCAGGTCACGGAGATCAACAACAGCAATCCTGCACCGATGACGATCTGGTAGAACACCCGTTGATAATTGCGCCAGGTGCTTTGCGAGGAGGCCGAATAGCCGCGCCAACGATTGTTGATGACGCCCAGCTCCTGCGGCGCGATGCTCAACAGTGCCTTGTTGAGGATGTCATTGAGTTCCTTGGCCTCGCGCCCGGTTGCCAGGGAGAACGCCGCCTGCCGGGTGCCGATGGTGGTGCTGATTTGCAGATCGGTTTCGAACAGTTGCGATGCGATGAAGTAGTTGGCGATCACCAGCGAGTTCACCGCGCCTTCCACCCGGCCTTCGGCAAGCATTTCTACGGCGCTGAAGGTGTCCCGGGTCTTGATCACCCGGATCTGCGGAAACTCGCTGCGCAGATAGTCGATCAGGGGGTTGCCACGGGCAATGGCCAGGCTCTTGCCCTGAAGCTGTGCAAGGTTTGTCGGACTGTCGTGCGCCTTGCGTGTCAACAGGACGTAGGAGTTCTGCAGGTAGGGGCGGGTAAAGTTCAGCAAGGTATCCCGTCGCGCGCTAGGGAGCAGCGCGGCGATCAGGTCGGCCTGGTCGGTCTTGATTCGCTCGATCATGTCGCTGTCACTGCGGCTGCGCTGAATGTCGAAGCGCAGGCCGGTACGCAATCTGATCAACTCAAGCAGATCCGCGGCAATCCCGCGAAAGTTGCCGGCACTGTCGAAAAACGTCAGCGGCGCATAGGCCTCATTGACGACCACCCGGACCACCGGATGTTGCGCCAGCCAGCGCTCCTCACTGTAACTGAGCTCCAGTTTTTGATCGGTGAGCAGGATATCGCTCCCGGCGCTCCAACGTTTGGCGATGTTTTCCCGTTCGCTGGCGGGGATCGCCGCGAGCGTCGTGTTGATGATGTCGAGCAGTTGTGGATTGGTCTTGTGCACGGCAAAGCTGAAGCCATGGGCTTCATGCTTGCCGAAACTCGCCATGCGAATGTTGTTCAGATAGCCCTTGTTGATCATGTAATGGGTTGAAACGGTGTCACCGAGAAAAACATCGGCCTGGTCAAAGGCAACGGCATTGATCGCGTTCTGGTAAGAGGGGTAGGACGTGATGATTGCCTTCGGATACAGGGCCTTTACCTCCTCAAGCGGCAAGTAGTGATACAGCATGCTCAGGCGCAACCCGGCAAGGCCATCATTGAGCGGCCGGGTTTCGCCTTCACGTGTCACCAGGACCGGTTGATCGACCGCATAGGGCCTGGAAAGCGCAATGTCGTCATTGCTCGCCTCGAATCCGTTGGCGGTGCCCAGCAGGTCTACTTCGCCGTTTTCGAGCGCTTCGATCGCAGCTCCCCGGGAGGTGAAGCGCTGAACCTTGATGGGCAGGCCGAGGACCTTGCCAAGAATTCCCGCGTAATCCGCAGTAAAACCTTCGTAGTCATGACCGCTGCTGGTCAGGTCGAAGGGGGGATAATCTGGCGCTGAAGTACCCAGGATCAGTTCATGTTTACCTTCTACCCAATGTCGTTGTGGTTGATCCAGCTGGACTTCAAGGTGCAGGGGCGCTGAACGACTGAGCAAGGTGAATTGTTCAGGGGCCTGTGCGGCCTGCAAAGAGGTGCACAGGCACAAGCCTGCGGTCATGATCAGCAGATAGTCCTTCAAGCGGCTGGGCATCCTGTGTCTCACACTAACGCGTTACGTTTTGCCATCTCGATGAGTTCAACCAGTGATTTGGCCTTGAGTTTTTGCATGAGGCGTTTTTTGTAGGTGCTGACCGTTTTGTTGCTCAAGAACATGCCTTTGGCGATTTCCTTGTTATTTCGACCTTGTGCAAAAAGTTGCATTACCATGAGCTCCCGGTCATTGACTAACTTGAACAGTTCCAGTTCGGCGCACCGCGCTTCGTCACCACGAGCAGGGTTCAAGGCTTCACTGGGGAAATAGTTATAACCTGATAGTACCGCTTTAATAGCACTCACCAGTTCGCTCAACTCTTCCTGTTTGCAAACATATCCCGAGGCGCCGGATTGCATGCAGCGTATACCGAACAGCGTCGGGCATTGTGCAGTCAATACCAAAGTTCTCGGGGGCGTGTGCATTGCGTTGAAACGGGTCAGCACTTCCAGGCCATCCAGTTTGGGAATGCTGATATCGAGAATGACCAGATCGGGCATGCACTCACGAACCATCTGCATGGCATCGACACCATTATCGGTTTCACCGACTACTTTGAATCCCTCGTGTTCAAGCAACATACGAACGGCAAGCCGGATGACAGGGTGATCGTCGACGATAAAAACGGAGTTCATAATCAAATCCCATGCGAGCTCAGATAAAGCGCGCACCTTAGCTCAGATAGTTGAGACGACGTATGAACTGACGGGGCCGTCGTGGCAATATAGGAATGTTCCTACAAGCGAAAAGGAATTGACTTACGTGTCAAACGGTTTTTTGGGGCGGTTTTCACACATAGTGTTGCTGTTTAGTTGTGGGGAGGCAGCGCGGTAATTTGTGGATCGCAACATTTTTATGAGCGCCTGGTTATAGGGTCAGGGAATCAATTTCAATAATTGTCTCAGCTCGCATTGTTTCAAAGGTTTTATCAAGTAGCCAAGTAATGGCAGTCCGTTGAGGATTGCCAGGCTTTCAAGTTCGCCCAATTCAGTGGCTGTCAGACTACTTAAAAGTATTGCCTGCTTGATCATTCCCTGATGACTGGCGATTTTTATCAGGTCAATGCCGGAAACTTCGGGCAGGCATTGATCGCATAACAGGATATCGAAGGGCTTCTCTGCCCCGAACATGTGTTGCAAGGCGCCTCCGGCACAGTCGCTGGTGGTCAAATGGGTGAAGCCATAACTCTCAAGCAGACACTGAGTGGCCCTGAGCTGAAACGGATGGTCTTCCACCAGCATGATGCGCAGATTGTCGTTGATCATATTATTCACGCTTCTTCTATCGGAACCGATAGGCGTGATTGTTTCCCGACAAGGCCGTAACTTTCGATCAGTGCACTCGACAGGTGCTGTAGGGGAATTCGGTATTCGTTGAATGTTTTTGGATTTTCAGGATTGATCGGCCATTACCGAGGGGGTAATGGCTGATCGACCGTTTGTCGTCAGTGGCTGGAACGCCCCGTCATCTCGAGGGCCATGTGGCTGGCGTAGCTGTCGGTCATGCCGGCGATGAAGTCGATCATGCGCAGGAACGAGTTGTGTAGAGGGCCGTTCGGATCTGGCGCATTGTTGCCCAGTAGGTCAAGAACCCGCCGGCTCTTGAAGGACGGCGTTCGACCGTTGTGTTGCTCCAGTGCGGCACCGCAGAAAGCGTTGAGCAGAATTTCCAGGGTGGTATAGGCACCGATCTCGTGCAGGGTCTTGCGTTTGTCCTGGAAGATCTTCTGTCGTGCCATGTCTTTTGCGTTGAGGACGCAGCGTTTGGCCGGGCCGTGCATGTGCTCCACCAGGTCGCCAGCCAGGGAGCCGGCCAATAGCGCGTCCTGTTGCTCGACAAAGGCGCGGGCCGCTGCGTTGGTCAGGTGTTCGATGGCCTTGCCCCGCAGGATCGCCAGTTTGCGCCGACGCGAATCCTGCGGGCCGAGCAGGCGATAGGTTTGCGGTAAATCGTCGCCCACCAGATCCAGTAGCAGGGACTCGACTTCGGCGTACTCCAGCAACTCCATTTCCAGGCCGTCTTCGAGGTCGATCAACGCATAGCAGATGTCATCGGCGGCCTCCATCAGGTACACCAGCGGATGGCGTGCCCAGCGCTGCTCCTCAATCTGCGGCAGGCCAAGTTTTTGCGCGATCTGCTCCAGCAGCGGCAGTTCGCTCTGGTAGCAACCGAACTTGTGTTTCTTGTACCCCAGGGAGTCGGCGTGCCTGGCTGTCCATGGGTATTTCAGGTAAGTGCCCAAGGTGGCATAGGTCAGCCGGGTTCCACCGTCGAACTGGTGATATTCAAGCTGGGTCAGTACCCGAAAGCCTTGGGCATTACCTTCGAAGTTGAGGAAGTCATTGCGTTGCGCTTCACTCATCGCATCCAGCCAGCCCCGCCCGGCAGCTTGCTGGAACCAGTGCCGTATCGCGTCTTCGCCGGAATGGCCGAAGGGTGGATTGCCAATGTCATGGGCCAGGCAGGCCGATTGCACCACCATCCCCAGATCACCGGGTTCACACCAGTCGGGCAGGGCGCTGCGGATGGTTTCGCCGACGCGCATACCCAGTGAACGGCCAACACAACTGACTTCCAGCGAGTGGGTCAGACGCGTGTGGATATGGTCGTTGCTGTGGACCGGATGAACTTGAGTCTTGCGCCCGAGACGGCGGAACGCCCCCGAGAAAATGATTCGGTCATGATCTTTGTGAAAAGGACTGCGGCCCAGTTCTTGCGGGCTGTGCAGGGGCTTTCCGAGGCGTTCGCGGGTAAGCAGGGTAGGCCAATCCAAGGCTGGTTCTCTCCGTCAGGTGACTGATTGACTAGCTTCCCGGTTCGCATCGGTACCTGCAAGTGTCACTACAGCCCGACTGCATCGATATCGATCAGCAGCAGGCGTTCGCCATTGTCGAAAAATTGCCCGGCGGTGAGGCAGTACTGGTTGCTGGTGGCGTCGCGATAAGTACTGGAAAGGGTCAGCTGACGCTCTTCCCAACCCTGAGCCAGCAGGTGATAGAAATACGGACGCCACGACCAGTTATGGCCCAGATAGCGGTTGTCGGCAACCCAGCCGTTATTGCGCCATTCCAGGTTGGGTGTCAGCTGCGTACCGTGACGGTCGCACTGATAGAAACGCAGCAGCCAGGGAAAGGCATCCAGTTGCGGCAGGGCACTCAGGGGGGCGCAAGTCTGTGCCCAGGCCTGCAGGATCGCCATCAGCTCGCTGAGTTGCTGGCGCATGATCTTCAGGCGACCGCGCTCGGCCAACTTTTGCTGCACATAGCCCTGACGTAGGTGCGCAAAGCGCTCGACGAAGGCGTCAGCGGCAAAGAAATCCGCTTGAGCTGCGGCAAACAGAAACCCCTGGACGTAACGTGAGCCGCACTCCAGGGCAAAATTCAGTTGCGCTTCGGTTTCCACACCTTCGGCAATGATCCAGCAACCGGTTTTTTCCGCCATTTGTGCCAGGGCTTTGACGACCTCGCTGCTGGGCCCGCCCAGCGCCGCCGCTTGGAACAGGCGCATATCGAGTTTGAGGATGTCCGGTTGCAGCGCCAGTACCCGATCGAGCTGAGAATACCCAGCGCCGAAATCATCGATGGCGATCCGCGCGCCGGCTTGCCGGTAACGCGCCACCACTTGTGCCAGGCGCTGGATGTCGCCACCCAGTTCAGTAATTTCGAAAACGATGCGCTGCGGGTCTACACCGTGCTTTTGCAGTTGCCTGAGGCTCGGCAAGGGTTGGTCCGGGCGCAGGCGGCTGATCCAGCGAGGGGAAATGTTCAGGCTGAGAAACCAGTCGCCGGGCGCTTCATGCAGGCGACTCAACGCGTTATCGCGTAGCTGGCGGTCCAGGCGACGCAGGGCAACGGCGTTGGTTCGGGGATCGGCGAATAGCGGCCCCACCGAAGCCAGTTGGCCGTCGGCCTGACGCAGTCGACCCAGTGCTTCCACGCCGGCGATAAGGCCCGTGGCGGTATCGATGAACGGCTGAAAGCAGGCGAGCGGTTGCCCGTCGATCACAAGGCCTCCTTGATGGATTTTGTTTTTGGATAAAGCCTGTTCACCGGGTAGGCACGCAGGATTGAACCTCTCGATGAAGAGGTTCAATCCCGAGGGTACTGCAAGAATGTGGCCAGATACTGACAGGGTCAGTATTTACGCGAAGAACCTTGCATGACCAGTTTGACCAGAGGCCCCAGTGTGGTGCCCAAGCGGACCAGCCGGGTCAGGCTGCCCACGCCGGCGCCGTTCCTGGTGCCCTTGCCGGTCAGGAAGCCCAGTAGGGTAATGGCCGCCATGCCCCACAGCGGTGCATGCTTGATGCCGAACCCATCCTGCAGGTTTTGGGTCATGCCACGCACACGCTGCAAGGGTTGCAGCAGTTGCGCGGATTCGTGGCGGATTTCCTGCCGATGCATTTCCATGCGCAGGCGGATCAGGGTCTTGCGCATTTCCGTGCGCGAGCTGTTTCGAGGCAGTTCAGGCAGGTTCATGGCAACAGGCGCTCCCGATCATTGGCCAGTTCTTCCAACGTGCCATGGAAGGGTGAGGATTCATCGAAGATCGCTGCTCTCAAGCGCATCCCGCAGAAGATGCACGCAAGGGTGTAGAACACGCAAAGCGCGATGATGGCGGGCAGGCGATAAGTGTCCCAAAACAGGATCATCACCAGGGTCGACAACCCCACCAGCAACAGCAGGGCAAACACCAGCGCCAGGCCTGCAAACAGCAACAGGCTCACGGTGCGGGCTTTTTGTTCCTGCAGTTCGATGCCGAACAGTTCGACATGACTGTGCAGCAGTCCAAGGAAGGCGGCACCCAGGCGCCGCGGTGAGGAGTTTGAGCCTGTCCCGGACAAGCCGGATTCATCGATCGCCATATCAGCGCCGAGTGGCCAGCAGGCCAATCAGGAAGCCCACGCCGGCCGCGATCCCGACCGATTGCCACGGGTTGGCCTGGACGTAGTCCTCGGTGGCGGTCACGGCAGCCTTGCCACGTTCGCGCAGGGAGTCCTCGGTCAATTTCAAGGTTTCTCGTGCACGCAGCAGACTGTCGTGGATCTGCTCGCGCAATTCATCGGCCTGGTCACCGGCCAGGGAGGCGGTGTGTTCCAGCAACCGTTCGGTATCGCTGACCAGAGTCTGAAAATCGCTCATCAGGATTTCTTGAGCAGTCTTTGCCTTGATGCTGGCCATTGGTGATCTCCATAAGTGGCGTCTGAATCGTTCGAGTATGAGCCTTGTGTGAAGGTTCAGTACAAATGACTGGTACAACTTTTGCTGTGTCGTGGTGCGTCGGCCCGCGCCGTTGCGCTGTTGCTGGGCAAGATTCCAGTAAAACCTTAACTCAAACAATCGAAACCCGCGCAAATGTCCCGGTCATGATTGGCCTTGATGAACCTAGTGCTCCAAAACGGTTCATCGGGAGAGACTTGCTCGAATCGACAAGACTCAACTTGGTGCATGGATTGCCCACGCGAACTGCTTTGGTGCTTTTTTCAGCCTTAAGGTCTGCCAAATCCATGGAAAATCTGCAAAGCGCTGTGGACACCCTGGTCCATAGCTCCAATACGTTGTTCATCCTGATCGGTGCGGTCATGGTGCTGGCCATGCACGCCGGCTTCGCCTTTCTTGAAGTCGGGACTGTCCGGCAAAAAAACCAGGTCAACGCCTTGTCGAAAATCCTCAGCGACTTCGCCGTTTCGACCCTGGCTTACTTCTTTATAGGCTATTGGATTTCCTACGGGGTCACCTTTATGCAACCGGCGGCCGTGATCAATGCCGATCACGGCTATGGCCTGGTGAAATTTTTCTTCCTGTTGACCTTTGCCGCGGCAATCCCGGCAATCATTTCCGGTGGCATCGCCGAGCGTGCCCGGTTCGTCCCGCAATTGTGCGCGACAGCGCTGATCGTGGCGTTCATCTATCCCTTCTTCGAGGGCATGATCTGGAACGGTAACCTGGGTCTGCAGGCCTGGCTGCTGGAGCGCTTCGGCGCCAGCTTCCATGATTTTGCCGGTTCCGTGGTGGTGCACGCCATGGGCGGTTGGCTGGCGCTGGCGGCGGTTCTGTTGCTTGGACCACGCAATGGGCGTTACCGCGAAGGAAAGCTGGTGGCCTTTGCGCCGTCGAGCATCCCGTTCCTGGCATTGGGCTCGTGGATTCTCATTGTCGGCTGGTTCGGCTTCAACGTGATGAGCGCGCAAACCCTGCAAGGGGTCAGCGGGCTGGTAGCGGTGAACTCGCTGATGGCCATGGTCGGCGGTACGATGGCAGCGCTGATCGTTGGGCGCAATGACCCGGGCTTTCTGCACAACGGCCCACTGGCCGGGCTGGTGGCGATCTGTGCCGGTTCCGACCTGATGCACCCGGTGGGTGCGCTGGTCACCGGTGCCATTGCCGGGGCGCTGTTTGTGTGGTGCTTTACTGCCGCGCAAGGCAAATGGCATATCGACGATGTGCTGGGTGTCTGGCCGCTGCATGGTCTGTGTGGCGCCTGGGGCGGGATTGCCTGTGGCCTCTTCGGCCAGACCGCCTTGGGTGGACTGGGCGGGGTGAGCCTGGTCAGTCAGTTGATCGGCACTGCACTGGGTGTGGTGGTGGCGCTGGCCGGTGGCTTTGCGGTGTATGGCGTGATCAAGGCGTTCCATGGTCTGCGCCTGAGCCAGGAGGAAGAGTATTACGGCGCGGATTTGTCGGTGCACAAGATCGGTGCCGTCAGCCAGGATCAGTAGTGGGCTCATTGGCTCGACGGCATTTCGGGGCAGGCCTAGAATAAGCACTTAATTTTCTGGTAGAGCGCTCATGCTTCCTGAATGTCAGCTGTTCGGCACTGTTGGGTGCCATCTCTGTGAAGTGGCAGAAGCCATGCTGATGGAGTTTGTCGAGCGTGGCTTGCTGGTGGAGCTGGTGGACATCGCTGACGACGAAACCTGGTTCGAAGCCTACAGCCTGCGGATTCCGGTCCTGCGTCGGGTTGATACAGGTGCCGAGTTAGGCTGGCCGTTCGGGCCAGAAGAAGTCGTGGCATTCCTGCAGTAAGCGGTTTTTGTGAGGGTGGGCTCCCACCCGCTGAACAATCCCCTTGGCTTAAATGACGCGATTCGGATACTGTATGCGCATACAGTTATCCGGATTGCTGTCTGCCGCCGCTGGTTTTCGGTTATGGGCGGGGCAATTGCGGGCGTGAGAGGGATGAGTCGTGGTCAATGTCGAACAATTGAAGAGCAGCGTTAACCGCATGTCGGTGGATGTGGTACGCGAAGCCGTCGCCGAATTGCGCCTGGACGGCCTGGTGACGGAAGGAAAAACGCCCTTCAATAAGCCGCATTTCAATACCTGTTTTGCTGAAATCGAAGCCTTGTTTCAGCGCGCAGGCTATCACCGGCAGCTGGATGTCGTGGGTTACCAGGGTTTGTTGTATGCACTGTATGACCCGGGTCGCTGGGAGGCGGTCGACGTGCTGCGCTGGCTCAAGGAGTACACCGAGGCAGCCGGGCGTGCGCAGATACCGGCTTGAGGATTCTGCGCTAGGTTCGTTTGCGCCGCTGTTGGATAATACCGCTCTGCATTCCAGGTAAGAGCTTTTGTATGTCCACTTCAACATTCTCTGCTGCACACAGCCAGGCCAGCACGCTGTACTTGCCGCCTGGCCCTTGGCAGACCGTTTTCGATTGCCTGTGCGAGCACTTCAGTGCCATCGGTCGTGAACAGTGGCTGGACAGAATCGCTCGCGGCCGCGTCCTCGATGGGCAGGGCGCGCCAATTGCCCTTGACCTGCCTTACAAGGAAGGCCTGCGGATTCACTATTTTCGCGAAGTGCCGGACGAAAAACCGATCCCGGTGGTCGAGTCTATTCTGTACGCGGACGAGCATCTGGTCGTGGCGGACAAGCCACATTTCCTACCCGTGACCCCGGCGGGTGAATACGTCGAACAAACCTTGTTGCGTCGCCTTATCCGTCGACTGGATAACCCGCATCTGGTGCCCTTGCATCGCATTGACCGGCATACGGCGGGGCTTGTGCTGTTTTCCGCCAACCCTCAAAGCCGTTCGGCGTATCAGTCGTTGTTTCCAACGCGGCAAATCGAAAAGCGCTACGAGGCTATTGCCCGGGCGTTGCCTGAATTGACTTTCCCGCTGGTGCACAAGAGCCGGCTCATCGATGGCGAGCCTTTCTTTCGCATGCAGGAAGGTCCGGGCGCCAGCAACACCGAGACGGCTGTCGAAGTCAGGGAAAAGAACGGTGATCTCTGGCGTTATGGGCTTTATCCGGTGACGGGTAAAAAACATCAGTTGCGGGTGCACATGACCGCCCTGGGCGCCAGCATCTGCAACGACCCGTTTTATCCCCGGGTGCTCAAGGACGTGGAAGATGACTATGCCAACCCGTTGAAGCTGCTGGCCCAGGGGCTGAAGTTTGTAGACCCGGTCACCGGCGAGGAAAGGGAGTTCGAGAGCGCAATCACGTTGCAATGGTGAGCAAGGGATTCAAAAAAATCGAATTTATGCGCAGGACTACAGTCTTTTGATCAGGCGCCACGCATGTGGCGTTCGATGATCTCGGCACGGCCATAAGGTCTTCAGGCGCCCCCGAGACCTCCCATGCAAGGAGATATTCATGAAACGTACCGTTTTCGCTGGAATGTTGATTTGTGCCGCCATGTTGGCCTCTCCCGTATTCGCCGCAGACAACGACCTGTGCACCATCAAGCTGCAGGAACTCAAGGACAAGGTCACCAGCCTGCCTGCCACGTCCGAAAACACCACGATGGAAATCAAGCGGATGCAGGCCAGCGCTGAAGCGGCCCGAGCCGCCAAGGATGACAAGAAATGCATCACCGAAGCCACGCAGGCGCTGGCACGCGTGGATAAACTGAGCAACGAGCCGAACCCATAGCGCCGGGGCTGCTGGTGCATATTTGGATTGGGTGTATATCCGTTGCTGCGGTAACGGCCACTTATGGTTTCGCTTTTACAGCGAGTCACTTGGAAGAGCCCCAAGTAACCAAGGGCTCTTGCCCCTGGCGTTCGGTGCCTCGCTAATGCTCGGCATGCCCTCGCTCCGGTCCTGCTCCGTGGGCCCGCCGCGATGGGCCATCCTTGGCCCAGCGCGGCTAAACCGGCATCCATGCCGGTTTACCCACTGCGCAGAACCTCCACTCGGCCTCTCGAGGGGGCAAGAAAATCAAAAGCCAAAGCAACAGCAACGGCAACAGCCAAAGCGAGGCGGCCTTACAGCCGACCTGATTGCAGGTCTGTGCGCGTTGTGATCGTTCCCACGCTCTGCGTGGGAATGCTGCCAGGGACGCTCCGCGTTCCGCTGACGACGCATGACGTGAGCCGTGCGCAACGGTGACGCGGAGTGTCACAGGATGCATTCCCACGCAGAGCGCGGGAACGATCGAACGTGTTCAGTTGAAATTAGGTCGGCTGTCAAGCCGCCTCGCTTTGCTTTTGATCGCGAGCGCCCCGTTAAACCACGATGGCCGAACGCAGGCATTGCGCAGTGGGTAAACCGGCAGGACGCCGGTTTAGCCGCGCTGGGCCAGGGATGGCCCATCGCGGCGACCCACGGAGCAATGCCTTCGTTACGGCATGCCGAGCCTAAGCGAGGCACCGAGTGGTGGGGCAAGAGCCTTTTGGTTACTTTTGGGATCTTTTCAAAAGTGACTCGCCGTAAGGGCGAAACCCTAGGTGGCCATTACCGCAGCAACGGATATCCCCCAATCCAGTTCTTATTCAAGTGAATAGCACTACCCGACAGGTCGGGGGCATTTTCATGTATCCGGTAGTCGCCGCGAAGATTACAACTCTTTAACGGTACGAACCTGATCCTTGTTGATGCGGGTCTGCTTGCCATCCAGCTGTTCGAATTCGTAGAAGCCCGAATCCTTGTCGAAGTTTGGCGTGTCGACGGCCTGGATTTCGCGACCGTCATTCAAGGTGATCACGGTAGGCGATGCGCAACCGGCGAGGGTAGCGAGGCCCAGTGCGAGCATGAAAGTGGCCAGGGTCCGTTGAGTCATGGAAGTGTCTCCGAAAATGAATTCTTTTGGTTGCTGAGCTTGAGACGTAAACAGCGCGTGCAAGTTCCTTGGTACTCAGTCTGACACAGTGTCTGGCATGCTTAATAGTTCCGGCGTGTTGAGGTTCGCCAGCCGTGGATCGTTGTCGAGGCACTGCAATGCAGTAGCGCCCAGCTGGCGCATCAGTCGACCCGGGCTGCGCTCACCCTCCTTCCAGGCCGTTTCGAAATCAGCGCGCAAGGCCACGGGAATGATGCACAGAAGGGGTTCCCAGTGTCCGTCATGGCGCAGCATCAACGGTTTGTCGGGATGCTCGGCGGCGGTTTCGCGCATGCGGGTGAGCAGTGCCTCGTCGATGCGCGGGACATCACAAGGCAAGACTAGCAGGTGGGTATGCCGAGCAGCCTTGAGACCCGCACGAATGCCCGCCAATGGCCCCGGAAAGTCGCCTTCGTCGTCATGCACCAACTGATCGGCGTAGGGCGCGTACTTTTCCAGGTTCCTGTTGCACGAGACGATCAAGTCATCGCTCAGCGGGCGCGTCTTGCGGTGCAAATGCGCAATCAGAGGCTCGCCGTGCCATTCCAGTAATCCTTTGTCCTGGCCGCCCATGCGTTGGCCGCGGCCGCCTGCCAGGAGCAAAATGGAGCAGGGCGGCAACGGTAAGTTTGAAGTCATGCCAGGCCTCCATGGGGGCGGCGAAAAATGGGGTCGCTGTGATATAACACCGGGCTGTTTCTCCTACAACTGGACGAGCCTATGAAAGCCAAGGCTGATGTACCTTTCGCGCCGCTCAACATCGCGGTGCTGACGGTCAGCGATACCCGTACCCTGGAAACCGATACCTCAGGCCAGCTCTTCGTTGACCGCCTGACGGCTGCCGGACACAACCTGGCCTGCCGGGTCTTGCTCAAAGATGACCTCTACAAGATTCGCGCGCAAGTTGCCAACTGGATCGCCGACGACGTCGTACAGGTGGTGCTGATCACCGGCGGCACCGGCTTCACCGGTCGCGACAGCACGCCGGAAGCGGTGACTTGCCTGCTCGACAAGCAAGTTGATGGTTTTGGTGAATTGTTCCGCCAGATATCGGTGGCAGACATCGGCACATCGACTGTCCAGTCCCGCGCCTTGGCCGGCCTGGCCAACGGCACGCTGGTGTGCTGCTTGCCGGGGTCGACCAATGCCGTGCGCACGGGGTGGGATGGCATTCTTGGCGAGCAGCTGGATTCGCGGCATCGCCCATGCAATTTCGTGACTCACCTGAAACAGGCGGCACCCTGTGAATCCCGCGGGTAAGCCGGGCAAGACCAGCCCCCTGATGCCGGTCGAGGTGGCCCTGGCGCGTTTACTGGAAATGGCGGACGCCTCACGAATTGTCGAGCGCGAGCGTTTGCCATTGGCGCAGGTTCAGGGCCGGGTGCTGGCCGATGATCTGCTGTCGACCCTCGATTTGCCGCCGTGGCCCAACAGCGCGATGGATGGTTATGCCTTGCGCGTGGCTGACTGGAATACAGGGCCGCTGGTCGTCAGTCAGAAAGTGTTTGCCGGCCAGGCTCCGGTTGCGTTGACGCCGGGCACCTGTGCACGAATCTTCACGGGGGCACCTGTCCCGGCGGGTGCCGATTGCGTCGAGATGCAGGAGAACGTCGAAGTCCAGTCCGATGGACGTGTACGTTTCGCCGAAACCCTGGTCGTCGGGCAGAACATTCGTCCACAAGGACAGGAAACCACCGTTGGCGAACTGATCCTGCCGGCGGGCACACGGCTGGGGCCGATCGAACAGGGCCTGGCAGCCTCGCTAGGGTGTGCCGGGCTGGAAGTGATTCGCAAGGTGCGCGTGGCGGTGCTGTCCACCGGGGATGAACTGATCGAGCCGGGGCAGGCGCTGGGGCCAGGGCAGATCTACAACAGCAACCGTGTGTTGCTCTGCAGCTGGTTACAGCGCTTGGGTTGCGAGGTGATCGACGCCGGGATCCTGCCGGATAACCTGGAGACCACGCGCGCGCGCCTGGGCGAGTTAGGGGATGTCGACCTGATCCTCTCGACCGGTGGCGTATCGGTGGGGGAGGCCGACTTTCTGGGCATCGCCCTGAGAGAAGAGGGTGAGCTGGCGCTGTGGAAGCTCGCCATCAAACCCGGAAAACCCCTGACCTTCGGGCATTTTCGTGGCGTGCCGGTGATCGGCTTGCCGGGCAATCCCGCCTCGACCCTGGTGACCTTCGCCTTGCTGGCACGGCCTTATCTGCTGCGGCGCATGGGTGTCCTGAAGGTGGATCCTCTCAAGGTGCAAGTGCAGGCAGGGTTCGACTGGCCCAAGGCCGGCAACCGACGCGAGTACTTGCGCGGTCGCCTGGAGAGCGGTCGGGCCATCATCTACAGGAATCAGAGTTCCGGTGTGCTGCGCAGCGCCGCCTGGGCCGATGGGCTGGTCGAGGTCATGGAGGATCGCACACTGGTGGCAGGTGATAGCGTCTACTTCATCCCGCTGAGCGAAGTGTTGGGCTAAGTCTGGCCGCCGCCAGGTTAGCAAGCCCGGTCGATCGAGCCGGGTTTTGCAGCCATGGCGGGTCAATGGGCCAGCAGCAGTGATACCACCTGATCAAAACGGCTGTTGGCGATCCAGCCCAGCAGCCCAAGGACAACCGCTGTCCCGCCGGCCGAATAGGCAAGCCTGTACCTAATGGACTTGACATCACTTCGAATCTTTTCCAGATCGCTGCGCAGGGTTTCGAGGTGTGTCTCAAGTTCGTTGACGCGAGGTTGCATATCAACTTCTCCGCTGGATTTTGCGCTGCTGACGAGTTCAGCTTTCTGATTGGCCCGTTTCATTGCGAGCGGCACCACCGGAATCACCGGTGACCTGATGTCATGACGTTGCATTGCACATCCTTGTGTGTGTCCTGCTGATGACTGAAAACCGCTGACACAAAAGTGGACCAATCGCCATTTCTGGTCAATTGAGCCGATTCCTCACGTTTTGTAAGAAAAATCTCCTTATTGGACTCAACTGTAAATAATTCAGTTTTTTTCGACTTTTCCGCAGGGTGGCAAGGTCACATATCCCATACGCCATTAATGAAGGGAGTGACGACAATGAGCGAACGTAAGGCGCTGTTGATTTTGCATGGCAAGCAGGCGCTCAACGAATCGGTTCGGGCCGCCGTCGACAGCAAGCGTGAACAAGGCTGGGAGCTGGCCGTTCGACTGACCTGGGAAGCCGGGGATGCGCAACGGCTGGTGGGCGAAGCGCTGGAGGCTGGCTATCGGCAGATCATTGCCGGTGGTGGTGACGGCACCCTGCGCGATATTGCCGAAGCCATGGCCGGGCAGTCGCAGCAGGCCAGCCTGGTGCTGATGCCGCTGGGAACCGCCAACGATTTTGCCCGTGCTGCCGGTGTTCCGCTGGAGCCGGATCAGGCACTGGCGCTTCTGGACGTTGCACCCAGTGCCATCGACCTGGGGGAAGTCGGTGGGCAGGTATTCCTGAATATGGCCACCGGGGGTTTTGGCAGCCAGGTCACGGCCAATACCTCCGAGGAACTGAAAAAGGTCCTGGGTGGTGCGGCGTATCTGTTCACCGGCTTAACGCGTTTCAGTGAGTTGCATGCAGCGTACGGTGAGTTGCAGGGGCCTGGTTTCCACTGGAGTGGCGAGTTGCTGGCCTTGGGGATCGGCAATGGCCGGCAGGCGGGCGGGGGGCATCTGCTCTGCCCGGAGGCCCTGGCTGACGACGGGATGCTCGACATCAGTATTTTGCCGGCGCCGCAGGAGCTGGTTAGCACCTTGAAAGACCTGCTGGCCGATGGCTTCGGCATCGATAACATGTTCGTACGGGCCCGCCTGCCATGGGTTGAAATCAAAGCCTCGGAGGGTCTTTTCATCAACCTCGATGGCGAGCCACTCGAGGGTGACAGCCTGCGGTTCTCGGCTCGGCCGGCAGCGTTGTGGGTGCATTTGCCCGAGCAGTCACCCTTGTTGAGCGCGGCTGGAGCTGTCAGTCGTCCAGACTGATGATCTGCTCGCGCACGGCGAACAACACCAGGCCGGCCACGTCAAAGATCTGCAAGCGCTTCATGACTTGCGAGCGATGGGTTTCGACCGTTTTGACGCTCAGGCCCAGGCCGTTGGCGATTTCCCGGGTGGATTTTCCACGCACGATCAGCCGAAGGATTTCCAGCTGGCGGGCTGTCAGGTTGTGCGAGTCTGCCGGGGCCGCCTGGTTTTTCTGGGTCCGGGTCAATGCCTGGGTGATCACGGTATGGGCGATGGCCGGGCTCAGGTAGCGCTCATTGTTACGCAAGGCGTGCAGCGCGTGTTCCAGTTCGGTGGCCGTGGTGTCCTTGAGCAGATACCCATGGGCACCCGATTCCAGGGCCTGCATGATAAGTGCCGGGTCGGTGTGCATCGACAGGATCAGCACCTTGCTCTGCGGACGCACCCGCTTGAGCTGTTGCAAGGCTTCGAGGCCGCCTGTCTGCTTCATGGATATATCCAGAAGCACGATATCCGGGGACAGATGCTGGACCATGTCGAGCAACTGCGAGCCATCGTTGGCCTCGCCGATCACCGCATAGCCAGGAAGGTCCAGCACCAGGGCGCGTACGCCAGCCCTGATCAGCGAGTGGTCATCCACCAGAAGTAAGTTACAAGTCAATGCATAACCTTATTCGTACTGGCCCGTTCGAACGCACGAGGCGCCCAGGGGAAGAGGGCTTCGATTTGGGTGCCTTTCCCTGGCTCGCTGGTTACGGTCAGCGTACCGCCCAATTGTTTGATCCGTTCTGACATCCCGGCCATTCCGCGTTGTCCTTCACGCCCCGGGTCAGTGGCGGGTGCGAAACCCAGGCCATCGTCACTGATCATCAACGCCAGGCCCTGGGGCAAACGCTGCAGGCAGACCAGCAGGTTTTGCGCTTGGGCATGGCGCAGCATGTTGGTGACAGCCTCCTGGGTGATACGAAAGGCCGCCACGGCCATTTCTTCCGGGATGCCGGTCAATCGTTGATGGCACTCCAGGCTCCAGTGCACCGGAGTGTTGCTCAGGGTCTTGAGCAAATGCGCCCGCAAGCTGGCTTCCAGCCCAAGGCTGGCCAGTTGTCGGGGGTTGAGGATGGCCGATACATCGCGAACCTTGGCGAGGGTTTCTTCCAGCGTGTCGCACAGCACCGAGCATTGCCCCTGGAGGTCTTCGGGCATCCTGCGCTTGAGCCAGTCACTCTGAAGTTTTGCCGCGGTCAGCAACTGGCCGATGTCGTCATGTAATTCCCGACTGAGGCGGTGGCGTTCGTTTTCCTGGACTTGCAGCAACCGGTCGGCCAGCTCCTGGGGTTGGAACTTGATCGACTTGCGTGACAGGCAGTACTGCATCCAGACGCAGCCCAGAGCAGCAATATCGAGTACCAGCAGGCTCAGCGGCAAACGCGTGGACAAGCTGTAGACCAGCAGGCTGCCGAGCGTCGAGCCGGCGCACAGCAACAGCGTGAGCCTGCGTGCGTTTTCTCGGGAGGGTGGCCACTTGGCGATTGACTTGAGGCTGGCGTACATAGCGGATGGAGCCAATGGATGTTCACTGCGGGCCGATCGGTCATGCGCTGACAGATCGATGATTTTTATTGTCAGCTGTCGACTTCTACGGAATTTTGTATAAGAAAACCAGGGTCTTGTATAAGAAATCAGACCTGGAACTTGCAGGCTGCAATCGCCTTACCGTTAATTGACGTCAACTAATGGGCGGCATAATACCACTTCGGATACCGTTGGTCGCGCGGCTCGGGCAGGCGAACACTTGTACAAGCAATAGTTACTTGTGTCGAAGTGTCGTTGGCAGATATGAAGTATTCAATTGCGACATGAGTCTTGTGATGCTGTTATCTATTCGCAACTGGACGAACTTGCGGGAAGTTAAGCCTGGCGCTCCGAATAAGAAACGAGAGTGAACGGCCTGGAATTAACCGGGGGGCGAAACTGACTCTGGCCGACCTGGAACGCAAAGGCTTCGATCAGGGTGGCCTGTTCCGTTTCATCGAGGCTGAGCTGGCCGGTGTTCTGGTCGATCAGCTCAAGTTGCCAGGCAATTAGCGTCAGGCAGTCCTTGAGCGCATCCAGGGCCTCGTCGTGCAGTGCCATGTGGTTGTGGGCGTGATTGAGCAGGCCATGTATGTGTAATGAAAACTCTGACACGGCGGCGAGGGCGAGGGCATCCGCTTTGCTGGCCAGTTTGAGCAGGGTACTGAGCATGCAGTCGATGGCGTCCGGGTCATTGCTGATCATTTGCAGATGACTCAGGCATTCCTCGGTTCTGGCCAGGAGTGTTTCAGCCTCGACGAGAAACTCCGGAATACGCTTTGCCCACTCTTTACGATTGTTCGGCATGCTTATCTCCACAACGTCATGTGAAATGAGGAGGGTGTCGTGTGTGTCGACGAGAGCAATGTAAACCTGATGTCTTGAGTTCGCGGTCTGGACGCCTCAAGTGCGGGCTGAACGCTTGAGAAGGCAGCTGGCCACTGGTTTGTGATCGCACACAAAGGCCCGACTCCATTCATGCAATGAGAATGGCGTCACATTAATGGCTATTGGATATTGCGAATATCAGGTTGCACCTGATTGTTGCTAGGGGAATCCCCTACATGGAGGAACCAATCGCACGAACGGGGGTCGCGACGAAAAGATTGCAGCAGATGAAATAACAGCGCCAGTAAAGCATGATGTTAATGTGACATCAATGCCAAAGCGTGGCATATGCCAAGGGGTCAAGGTCCGGCAAAAACAGCCGATAACCCTCTATCCAGTGAATTCATCCGCACAAGCCCAGGAGTCATCGATGGCCGGCATTCTCGATACGGTAGACCAACGTACGCAACTTGTGGGTGAGAATCGCCTGGAAATTCTCATGTTCCGGTTGGCCGGGCGGCAATTGTTCGCGATCAACGTGTTTAAAGTGCAGGAAGTCCTGCAATTGCCGAAGCTGACCCTGATGCCCCAGCGTCACCCGTTCGTTTGCGGCGTGGTCAATCTGCGCGGCCAGACCCTGCCGGTCATCGACCTGTCCCAGGCCATCGGCATGCGTCCGCTGGTGCCAGGCCCTGGCAGCACGATCATCGTCACCGAGTACAACCGCTCGGTGCAAGCCTTCCTGGTCGGTGGGGTGGATCGCATCGTCAACATGAACTGGGAAGCGATTCTGCCGCCGCCCAGCAGTGCCGGTCGGCAACATTACCTTACCGCGATAAGCAAGGTTGATGATCAGTTGGTGGAGATTATCGACGTCGAGAAAGTCCTCGCCGAAATCGTGCCTTACAACGCCAAGGTCTCCCGGGAAAAACTCGAGGATCCGCTGCTCGAACGCGCCCGTGGCCGCGAGGTGCTGCTGGTGGATGACTCGAATGTGGCCCTGGCGCAATTGCGCGATACCCTGGGGCAGCTGGGCGTGAAGATGCACATCGCCAGCGATGGCTTGAAGGCACTGAACATGCTCAAGGCTTGGGCGGATACCGGGGTCAACATGACCGACAAATTGCTGATGGTATTCACCGACGCGGAAATGCCGGAAATGGACGGCTATCGCCTGACTACCGAAATACGCAACGATCCACGACTGCGCGGCCTTTATGTGGTGCTGCATACGTCCCTGTCCGGGAGCTTCAACGACTCGATGGTCAAGAAGGTCGGCTGCGACAACTTCCTCTCCAAATTCCAGCCGGACAAGCTCGTCGACGTGGTGCGCCAGCGTTTGATGCGGGATGCGGTGCCGGCCTGATCGGGGTGTGGGTCGGAGTACATATCCATTGCTGCGGTAACGGCCACTAATGGTTTCGCTCTTACAGCGACTCACTTTTCCAAACGCCGAAAAGTAAGCAAAAGGCTCTGCCCCACCACTCGGTGCCTCGCTAGGGCTCGGCATGCCGTAACGAAGGCATTGCTCCGTGGGTCGCCGCGATGGGCCATCCATGGCCCAGCGCGGCTAAACCGGCGTCCTGCCGGTTTACCCACTGCGCAATGCCTGCGTTCGGCCATCGTGGTTTAACGGGGCGCCCAAATCTAAAGCCAAAGCGAGGCGGCCTGACAGCCGACCTGACTTTTCCGGATACCCCAAATCCCCTGTGGGAGCGAGCCTGCTCGCGATGGACGTCAACGATAACGCGTGCTGTCTGGATGAACGCGTTGTCCGGACGTTAATCGCGAGCAGGCTCGCTCCCACAGGGGATCGCGGACAAGCCTGTAATCAGGTCGGCTGTCAGGCCGCCTCGCTTTGCTTTTGCTTTTGCTCTGCTTTGGCTTTTGATCTTCTTGCCACATCGAGAGGCCGAGTGGAGGTTCTGCGTAGTGGGTAAACCGGCATGGATGCCGGTTTAGCCGCGCTGGGCCAAGGATGGCCGATCGCGGCGGGCCATGTAGGAGCGAGCATGCTCGCGAAAAACCTGAGAGCACCGCGGGGTGTCAGGCTCCCCGCGTCATCGTTGACCTCCATCGCGAGCATGCTCGCTCCTACAGGCTTTTCCAAGTGACTCGCTGTAAAAGCGAAACCATAGGTGGCCGTTACCGCAGGAATGGATATGTACTCAGTCAACAAAATCCAGGTCGGCTGTCAGGCCTCCTTGGTTGGGGCTTTGATTCGGTGATCAAGCTCGTATAGGGTGGCGTTTTTGTCCACCCAGGGAGCTGGCCATGTTGCGTCTGAGCGCGCTGTATCGTTATCCATTGAAATCCGGCAAAGGGGAGATCCTGCAACAGGTCGGCCTCGACAAGCTGGGGCTGGACGGCGATCGACGCTGGATGTTGGTGGATGAAGCCAGCGGACGCTTTTTGACCCAGCGTGCGGTGGCGCAGATGAGCCAGCTGTCGGCGTTGTGGAATGCCGAGGGTGGCTTGACCCTCAGCGCCCCTGGTCATTCGCCGATCGATGTCGCCTTGCCCGCCAGTGATGCTCAATTGCGTGGCGTGACCATCTGGCGTGACAGCTTGCGCGTGCCCGATGCCGGCGATGCGGCGGGCGCCTGGGTCAGCCAGTTCATCGGCAAGCCGACGCGCCTGGTGCAGGTGCCACTGGACCGCGCACGCACCACTGCATCGGGCTATGGCAAGGACGACGATCAGGTTGCCTTCGCCGATGGCTTCCCGCTGTTACTGATTGGCCAGGCATCGCTGCAGGATTTGTCACAACGCGTCGGGCGCCCGCTGGAGATGCTGCGTTTCCGGCCCAACCTGGTGATCGAGGGCAGCGAGGCGTATGCCGAGGATGGCTGGAAACGCCTGCGCATCGGCGATGTCGAGTTCCGCGTGGTCAAGCCCTGTTCACGTTGCATCCTGACCACCATCGACCCGCAAACCGGCGAGCGTAGCGCTGACCGCGAACCTTTCGCCACCTTGCAGAAGTACCGTACCGAAGCCGATGGTGCGATGTTTGGGCAGAACCTGGTCAACGACGGTAATGGCCAGCTCGAAGTCGGCATGCCGGTCACCGTCCTCGAATAAATGCCCTTCAATGAAAAATGCCCGTGTCGATGGACACGGGCATTTTTTTCGTGGTGAACCCGGGGTTTTAGCCGCGGTATTCGCACAGGTAGGCAGTGTCTACGGCCACTTTGAGCTGGAACTTGCTGTTGGCTGGCACGTTAAACTGGCTGCCGGCGGCGAAGGTTTCCCAATCGTTGCTGTCCGGGAGCTTGACGGTCAGGGCGCCGGACACCACGTGCATGATTTCACGCTGGCTGGTGCCGAATTCGTATTCGCCCGCAGCCATGACGCCGATGGTCGCTGGACCTTCAGCAGTGCCAAAGGCGATCGACTTGACGGTGCCGTCGAAGTACTCGTTGACTTTAAACATGGGCGATTCCTCGAAAAGGGCTGAAAAGGACTAATAAAGGGCCGGCCAGTATGCACAAGGCCCAAGGCCTAGTCACCTCTCTAAAGCGGAAGGACAAGCGGCAACAGGCGTGCGGTATTGCGCGCGTCTTCCAGCGCCCGGTGTTGCTGACCGGTGAACTGCAGTCCCGCCAGTTGCAGGGCACCGTTGAGCCCCAGCGGTCGTTCCAGTCGCCGGGCCTTGGCAAAGCGCTGCTTGAGATTCATGTGCGGCACCCGGCTCAACGCGCTGTCGAGTGCCAGGCGTTGCCATTCCTGAAGCAACTGTTTGCGATCGTAGTCACCCCAGCTGACCCAGCCTTCAAGCCGCGAGTGATGTTGGCCCAACCAGCGCTCGAACGCCGCCCAGACCTCGCCCAGGGGCTGTGCCGCATCGATATTGGCCTGGGTGATGTGCGTCAGCTCCCGGCAAAACGGCGTCAGTAAGGGGCGCCGCAACGGGCGCACGAAACGTTGGAAGAAGTCCAGCTCGCGGCCTTTGCGATCCACGAGGGTGGCACCGATTTCGATGATTTCCATTTCCGTTATTGGCCAACCACCCTCATCGGTGGTGGCTTCCAGATCAATGACCAGCCAGTGAGGCATCGCAGGGTTCCCGGTTTCCGCATGCTGATAGGGCTTGAGCGTAGCCAAAGCCGACGGTTACGCCTAGCGGCTTATTCGACCTCCAGCAGAATCTGACGGTTTTTCACCTGGTCACCGACCTGCACCTGCAAGCGCTTGAGCACACCGTCGATGCCCGACTTGAGCGGATGCTCCATTTTCATGGCTTCCAGCACCACCAGCAATTGGCCTTTGCTGACCGTGCTGCCTTCACTGACCAGCACGTCAATGACCGAACCGTCCATGGGCGCCTTGAGGGTGCCGGAGCTGACGTTGGCCTGACTGCAGACCGGCGCTTGAGTGCGATCCACCAGCCGCAGGCTGCCTGGACCGGTGTACAGCCAGAGCTGCCCGGCCTCCATGCGGTAAGCGTGACGCTGGCGGATACCGTCGATTTGCAGGGTGGCCCAGCGGCCGTCACTGTGGATGATCTTCAGTTCGAGGTGGCGGCTGGCGACTTGAATCCGCAGTGGCTCACCGGGTATCGCGTGCAACGCCACCGGCCAGTCCTGATCGTCCAGTGCGAGACGATAGTGCAACGGCACGCTGGCGTTGTTGCGCCAACCCGCCAGCGCAACCGGATGCGCCTGTGCGGATGCCTGAAAGAACAACGCCGCGGCAATGGCCAGTTGTTCGGCACTCGGGACCTGGCGATGCAAACAGGGGTGCTCAGTAAAATACCGGGCGATGAACCCGGTGCTGAATTCGCCGTTGATGAATTGCGGATGTTGCAGCAGGCTGGCGAGCAAGCGCTGATTGCTCTGTACCCCCAGCAGCACGCTGTCCTCCACTGCCCGCAGCAACTTGCGCCGAGCCTCTTCACGGGTTTGGCCGTGAGCGATGATTTTGCCAAGCATCGGGTCGTAGAACGGGCTGATGTCCTGGCCTTCGATCAGGCCATGGTCGATCCGCACACCGTCCTGCAATCGCGGTTCCCACGCCGTGACTCGTCCGGTTTGTGGCAGGAAACCTTGAGCCGGGTCCTCGGCGTACAAGCGCACTTCCATGGCATGTCCCTTGAGTTGCACGTCCTCCTGACGCAGCGGCAGCGCTTGTCCTTGGGCGATGCTCAACTGCCAGGCCACCAGGTCCAGTCCGGTGATGAGTTCCGTCACCGGATGCTCCACTTGCAGTCGGGTGTTCATTTCCAGGAAATAAAACTGTCCGCGTGCATCCAGCAAGAATTCCACCGTCCCCGCACCGACATAGTTGACCGCGCGCCCCGCCTTGAGCGCCGCTTCGCCCATGGCCTGGCGCAATTCATCGGTCATCACGGGGCAGGGCGCTTCTTCAATGACTTTCTGGTGGCGACGCTGGATCGAGCAATCGCGCTCGCCAAGGTAGATCAGGTTACCGTGCGAGTCGCCGAACAGTTGAACCTCGACATGGCGCGGTTCGATCAATGCCTGTTCGAGGATCAGTTCGTCACTGCCAAAGCCGTGCAAGGCTTCGGAGCGAGCGGTGCGCAGCTGTTGCGCCAGGTCGCTGGCCGCATGCACCAGGCGCATACCGCGCCCACCGCCGCCGGCACTGGCCTTGATCATCAGTGGGTAGCCAATGCGTTCGGCTTCGCGGATGAGGGTCGCATCGTCCTGTTCGGCACCCTGATAACCCTCGATGCAGGGCACGCCGGCATTGATCATGGCGACTTTCGACCGGCGTTTACTGCCCATCAGTTCGATGGCTTCGGGACTGGGGCCGATGAAGGTGATGCCGGCGTGTTGGCAGGCGAGGGCAAAACCGGCATTTTCCGAGAGGAAACCGTAACCCGGATGGATGGCGTCAGCCCCGGTACGTCGGGCAGCATCGATGATCGCCTTGATGTTCAGATAAGACTGTTGAACCGGGGCCGGGCCTATGTTCACGGCTTCATCGGCCAATTGCACATGCAGCGCATCGGCGTCGGCGTCACTGAATACGGCGACCGTGCGGTAGCCTAGGGCCTGGGCGGTGCGCTGGATGCGGCAGGCGATTTCACCGCGGTTGGCGATCAGGATTTTGCTGAATCCGGGCATGTTCTATTCCCTGGGATTTGCGGTGAATGTGAGGGCCTCATCGCTGGCAAGCCAGCTCCTACAGTGGACGGTGTGGTTCACAAATCTCTTTGTAGGAGCTGGCTTGCCAGCGATGCATTTAAGAGGCCCACCCCGGCTTACGCTTTTGCACAAATGCCTGGGTCCCCTCGACCCCTTCAGCCCCGGTCACCGCTTCGCTGAACCACTCGGCCGCTTGATCCAGCAGTTCATCCGATGGCTGCACCGCGCTCGCCAGCAACAGTTTCTTGGTCGCCGCATTCGCCCCAGGCGCACAACACAGTACATGGGCCAGCACCTCATCGAGGCGCTCGGCCAACGCCTGCGCATCGTGCTCGACAAAATGCACCAGCCCCATCCGCCGTGCCTGAGTGCCGTCGAAACGTGCCGCGGTCAGGGCCAGGCGACGTGCCTGGGTCAGGCCGATGCGTTGCACCACGAACGGTGCGATCTGCGCTGGCAACAGGCCGAGGCTGGTTTCCGGCAGGCCGAACTGCGCCTGGTGATCGGCCAGGGCAATATCGCTGACACAGGCCAGACCGAAGCCACCACCGAGCACCGCGCCTTGCAAGACGGTGATCACCACTTGCGGCGCGTGCTGCACCTCTTGCAGCAACGCACCGAACAATCGATTCAAATCACGGTGCGCGCTCGGGCCTTGGGCGCGTGCGTTGGCCATGTCCTTGATGTCGCCGCCAGCGCAGAAATGCCCGCCGGCACCGCCGATCACCAAGGCCCGAATCGCTCGGTCATCGTGTACCGCCGCCAGCACCGCACGCAGTTCGCTAACCATCTGCAAGCTCATGGCGTTACGGCTGTCCGGTCGATTGAGGGTGATGTGCAGCACACCGTTGTGCAGTTCGAGCAGCAGGGTCTGGCAAACCGGCAGGGTACTCATTTCTTTTTCCCCGGCAGGATGCCCATGAGCTTGCAGATGATCCCCAGCATGATTTCGTCGGCACCGCCGCCGATCGACACCAGGCGCACGTCGCGGTAGGCGCGCGCCACCGGGTTGTCCCACATGAAGCCCATGCCGCCCCAGTACTGCAGGCAGCTATCACTGACCTCGCGGCCCAGGCGACCGGCCTTGAGTTTGGCCATGGACGCCAGGCGCGTGACATCCTGGCCCTTGATGTATTGCTCGGTGGCTTGATAGACCAGCGCCCGCAGGCATTCGATCTCGGTTTGCAGCTCGGCCAGGCGAAAGTGAATGACCTGGTTGTCGATCAGCGCACTGCCGAAGGTTTTGCGCTCCTTGCAATACTCGATGGTGCTGTCGACGCAATACTCCAGGCCCTTGATCATGTTGGCCGCACCGAACAGGCGTTCCTCCTGGAACTGCAGCATCTGCATCATGAACCCCGCGCCTTCATGACCGATGCGGTTGCGCTGTGGCACCCGCACGTTGTCGAAAAACACCTGGGCGGTTTCCGAACTGCGCATACCGAGCTTGTCCAGGTGCGAGCTCAGGCTGATGCCCGGCGTGTTCATCGGCACCATGATCAACGACTTGTTGATGTGCGGTTTGTCGTCCGAGGTATTGGCCAGCAAGCAGATGAAGTCGGCGCTCGGTGAGTTGGTGATCCACATCTTGCTGCCGTTGATCACGTAATCGTCGCCGTCCTTGCGCGCCGTGGTTTTCAAGCCGGCCACGTCGGAGCCGGCACCGACTTCGGAGACGCCAATGCAGCCGACCTGCTCGCCGCTGATGGCCGGGCGCAGGAACTCATCGCGCAACTCATCGGAACCGAAACGTGCCAGGGCCGGGGTGCACATGTCGGTCTGTACGCCGATCGACATGGGAATCCCACCGCAATGAATGGTGCCGAACTCTTCGGCCGCGACAATCGAGTAGCTGTAGTCCAGGCCCATGCCGCCGAATTTTTCCGGTTTGGATATGCCCAACAGGCCGAGGTCGCCGGCCTTGCGAAAGATCTCATGGATCGGAAAGCGCCCGGCCTTTTCCCATTCATCGACGTGAGGGTTGATCTCGTGATCGACGAATTGGCGAACGGTGCGACGCAGCGCTTCGTGTTCCTGGGTGAAGATCATTCTTATTGTTCTCCTTTGTCCCATGATCGTTCCCACGCTCTGCGTGGTAACGCCTCTATGGACGCTCTGCGTCCGCTCTTGGGACGCGGAGCGTCCCGGGCTGCATTCCCACGCAGTGCGTGGGAACGATCAAAACCTCGCGACACCGAAGCTGCTGGTTTGCAGCGAGCGAACCTCGGCTTCATGACAAATATCCAGCAAGTAACCGAGCAAGGTCCGGGTATCGCGAGGGTCGATCAACCCGTCATCCCACAGGTTTGCGCTGCCATAAAGCGCCGTGGACTGGCTGTCGAGTTTCTGTGCGGTGACCTGTTCGAGCATGTCGAGCATTTTCGGGTCGGGCACCAGGCCGTCCTTGGCCTGCTTGGCCTCGGTGACGATGCGCAGCACCTTGCCTGCCTGGGCGCCGCCCATGACGGCGGTGCGGCTGTTGGGCCAGGCGAAGATGAAACGCGGATCCAGGCCACGGCCGCACATCGCGTAGTTGCCGGCGCCATAGGAGCCGCCCACCACGACGGTCAGTTTCGGCACCCGTGCATTGGCCACCGCCTGGATCATCTTGGCGCCATGCTTGATCACCCCTTGCTGCTCCGATTCGGTGCCGACCATGAACCCGGTGGTGTTGTGAAAAAACAGCAGCGGTGTCTGGCTCTGGTCGCACAGCTGAATGAATTGCGCAGCCTTGCTCGCGCCCTTGGGCGTGATCGGACCGTTGTTGCCGATAAATCCGCAGGCGCGACCCTGGATTTTCAGTTGGCCGCAAACGGTCTGCTGATCGAACTCGGCCTTGAATTCGAGGAAGTTCGAGCCATCGGCGATTCGGGCGACGATCTCGCGCACGTCGTAGGGTTTTTTCGGGTCATCCGGGATCAGGCCGAGCAATTCGTCGATGGGGTAGAGCGGTTCCTGCCATTGCCTGGCAGGCAACACCGGCAAGCGCGAATTCCAGGGCAGCAGGCTGACGATCTCGCGCACCTGGCGCACGCCGTCGGCGTCGTTTTCGGCCAGGTATTCGGCGGTGCCGGCGGTTTGCGCATGCATCTCGGCACCGCCAAGTTCTTCGTCGCTGGCGACTTCTCCGGTGGCCGCTTTCAAAAGAGGCGGGCCGGCCAGGAACAGCTTGGCCTTGCCACGTACCACCACCACATAGTCCGACAGCCCCGGCTGATAGGCGCCGCCCGCCGTCGCCGAGCCGTGGACCACGGTAATCTGCGGCAGGCCCATGGCCGACATCCGTGCCTGGTTGGCAAAGCTGCGCGCGCCTTCGACGAAAATCTCCGCCGCGTAATTGAGGTTGGCGCCACCGCTCTCGGCGAGGGTAATCACCGGCAGTTTGTTTTCCATGGCGATCTGTTGCAGACGCAGGGACTTTTTCAGGCCCGAGGGGGAAATGGTGCCGCCCTTGATCGCACTGTTGTTGGCCACCACCAGCACCCGGACACCCGACACGTAACCGATCCCGGCGATCAAGCCGCCGCCGGCCGAACTGCCGTCCTTGTCGTCGTGCAGCTTGTAGCCGGCCAGGCTGGCCAGTTCGAGAAACGGCGCACCAGGGTCGAGTAACAGGTTGAGGCGTTCGCGGGGCAGCAACTGACCGCGTTTTTCGAACCTGGGCCTGGCGTCGGCAGCCTTGTCCAGCAGGTTCTGTTCAAGTGTGCGGACCTGCTCGACGGCGTCCAGCATTGCCGCGCGATGGCGGGCGAACTGTTCGCTGTGGGGGTCGAGTTGCGACTCAATCACCGGCATGGGTTATTCCTTGTCCTTGAGGACATCAGGCAAGTACGCGCGGTGGAAGCCGTTGTACGACTCGCTGTGGGTCGCCTTGTGAATCGGCCATGCCCGTCCGCCGAGGCTGGCCGCGCCGTCGATGCGCAGGGTGCTGCCGCTGATGAACGCCGCGGCCGGACTGAGCAGGAAAACGATCGCCGCGCTGACTTCCGATTCGGTGCCGATGCGCTTGAGCGGCACGTGTTCACGCAAGGTCGGGATCACCGCCTTGAACGCACCTTCGTAGGTGTCCATGCCGCTGGACGCGATCCAGCCCGGCGCCACGGCGTTGACCCGGACCCCGGCGTGCCCCCATTCGAAGGCGGCGGTCTTGGTCAGGTTGTCCATCCCTGAGCGCGCCGCCCCCGAGTGGCCCATGCCGGGCATGCCGCCCCACATGTCGGCGAGCATGTTGACGATGGCGCCGCCGTGCTTGCTCATGGACTGGTTGAACACTTCCCGGGCCATCAGGAATCCGCCCAGCAGATTGGTGCGCATCACCGTTTCGAAACCCTTCAGATTGATCGAGGCCAGTGGCGACGGGTACTGGCCGCCGGCGTTGTTGACCAGGCCGTGAATCGGGCCGTGCTTGCGGATCAATTCGCTGACAAGGTACGTGACCGCTTCTTCCTCACGGATATCGCAAGTGCTCCAGTCAGCCTTGCCGCCGTCTTCGGCGATCTCGGCAGCGACGGCTTTCAACTTCTCGGCTTTGCGCCCGACCAGCAGCACATGGGCACCGAGGGCCGCCAGCTCGTGAGCGGTGCAGCGGCCAATGCCACTGCCGCCACCGGTGACGATGATGGTCTGGCCGGCAAATACATCGGCTTTGAAAATCGAATCGTAGGCCATGGCGGCAATCCTCTAGTTGACCTGGTCGGCGATGCGCTGTGGCACCGGAATCTGGATCTCCAGCAGTTGCTGGGCAAAGGCTTTGCCCTGCGGATCGATCCGCAGGCTGGCCACGCCTCCGCCACCCAAAGCGTTTTCCAGGAGGAAATTCAGGCTGTGGGTGGCGGGCAAATACCAACGCTCGACACGCCCGTGGATCGGGTCGAGGACATGGCTCATCCAGTCGACGATCACTGCCGGGGTCAAGGCTTCGGCGATCCACGGCAGGTACTGCGGGTCGCGGGCCATGACGCCGATGTTGCTGTGGTTGCCCTTGTCACCGGAGCGGGCGACCGCGAGCTTGACCAGGGCGACGCTGGCGTCGGCAGGTCCCGTGGGGCGGGGCGGCTCAAATGGCACGGGCAAGTCGGCGCTGTCGAGCACATCGAGGGCGGGCAGGGCGCACGGGTGGCGCTGGCCCATGAGATCAATTTCCAGCGTGCAGGCGGTTTTGTCGATCAGGAACGAAAACAAGCGGATCAGCGGATACACCGTCGGCCGGCCGCCGACAATCCCGGTCAGCCCTGGCGCCATGCCGGTGGCGGCCTGGGCGATTTCCCGGGAGAACAGGATCAATGCCTGTTTGTGCGGATGGCGTACCGCGAGCTTGATCACCACTTCGCGGCTGTCCTGGCGCTGGCCGTGGGGGCCGTAAGTGGCTTCACTGCCGAGCAGTTCGATATTCACCTCGCTGTAGGGCGCCCAGCCGCGTTGGCTGAACATCTGCGAGGTCTTGTTGATGATCGCTTCGCTGACCCTGCGGGCCTTGTCGACCGCATCGATCCCGGCAATCAGGCAACTGGCGGTGCAGCGGAAACCGTCCGGATAGGTGGCGCTGACCTTGTACTGAGCGGTGGGTGGCAAGCCTTTTGCGCCATGGACCCGGACCGCGTTCTTGCCCTGCTGCACGAGTTTGACCAGGGTGAAATCGCAGACCACGTCGGGCAGCAGATAGGCCCGCGGGTCACCGATTTCATAAAGCATCTGTTCGCCCACGGTCAAGGGTGTGACCAGGCCGCCAGTGCCTTCGGGTTTGCTGACGATGAACTGGCTGTCGGCGCTGACTTCGACGATGGGGAAACCGATGTGCTCGTAATCGGGTACATCGCGCCAGTCGGTGAAGTTGCCGCCGGTGCATTGGGCGCCACATTCGATGATGTGCCCGGCCAGCGCCGCCTGGGCCAGTTTGTCGTAGTCGTGCCACGACCAGCCGAACTCATGCACCAGCGCGGCACTGACCACGGCGCTGTCGACCACGCGCCCGGTGATCACGATGTCCGCGCCCAGGCGCAGGGCTTCGACGATGCCCGGCGCGCCAAGGTAGGCGTTGGTCGAGACACACATCGGCGGCAGGGGGGCGGCGCTGAACATTTCATGAATGCCAAGGCTGCCCAGCTGTTTGAACTGCGGTTGCAGGTCATCGCCCAACAGCACGGCGATCTTCAGTGCGACCCCGGCCTTGTCGCAGGCTGCCTGCAGGGCAACGGCACAGGCTTGTGGATTGACCCCGCCAGCATTGCTGATGACGCGGATCTTTTGTTCGGCGAGTTGAGAGAGCAGAGGACCGAGGACTTCGATGAAGTCGCTGGCGTACCCGGCCTGGGGATCTTTCATCCGTGCGCCCGCCATGATCGACAGGGTGATTTCGGCCAGGTAGTCGAAGACCAGGTAGTCCAGGCGCCCGCCTTCCACCAGTTGCGCGGCGGCGGTCGAGGTGTCGCCCCAGAAGGCGCTGGCGCAACCGATGCGAATTGTTCTTGGCGCAGTCAACTCCATAACCACCTCCAGCAGCAATGCTTCGAGACTACCAAGCAAGCGCTTGGTTTGTAAACGGCTGAACTATCTTCTGCCCGAGCGCTTGCTTGGTCGTCGCCAGTTGCTTAAATTGCCAGCGCAACCCCAATGTTTTCGCGGGGAGCGCGACATTGGACTGATCGACTGTAGGAGAGAACGGGTGGATGAGCAAAAGGCCTTGAGTGTCATGCGCGAGTTGGTCGACAGCGGGCAATTGACCGACCCGGACAGCGCCCGTGGCAAGTTGCTGCAAGTGGCGGCCCACCTGTTTCGCAACAAAGGCTATGAACGTACTACCGTGCGCGACCTGGCCGGTGCCGTGGGCATCCAGTCGGGGAGTATTTTTCATCACTTCAAAAGCAAGGACGAGATCCTGCGGGCGGTGATGGAGGAGACCATTCGCTACAACACCGCGTTGATGCGTGCGGCCATCGCCGAGGCTGGCAACGTGCGCGAGCGGGTCCTGGCGCTGATCCGCTGCGAATTGCAGTCCATCATGGGCGGCAGTGGCGAGGCCATGGCCGTGCTGGTCTACGAATGGCGTTCACTGTCCGATGAGGGGCAGGCCAGGGTTCTGGCGTTGCGCGATATCTATGAAGACATCTGGCTTCAGGTGCTGGGTGAAGCCAAGAGCGCCGGTTTTATCCGCGGCGATGTATTTATCACCCGGCGTTTCCTGACCGGGGCGCTGTCCTGGACCACCACCTGGTTTCGTGCCGATGGCAGCATGAACCTGGATCAACTGGCCGAGGAGGCCTTGATTCTGGTGCTGGCGGGCAAGTAAGGCGTGGGGGCGGGGCGGCAGGAAACTGGCTAACTGGGCGAAACCGCCTAGCTTCAATGCATTGATGCAGTATTTCGGGGAGTGGGTTGTTTGATGTCTTCGCCAATTCGGACGGCTTCGCGACTTTTACTGGCGGTGCTCGCGGCGTTATCAGTCATGCCGGCCCAGGCCGCACAACTGGTGCGTATCGGTGCCGCACATTTTCCGCCCTATACGGTGCGCCCGGAGTCCGGTGCCGACACCGGGCTGTTGCCGCAATTGGTCGAGGCCCTCAACACCCTGCAAAGCGACTATGAGTTCGTGTTGGTACCCACCTCCATTCCCCGCCGTTTTGGCGACTTCAAGCAAGGCCGGGTGGACATGGCGATCTTCGAAAACCCCGACTGGGGCTGGAAGGAAATTCCCCACACCAGCGTCGACATGGGCCTGGAAGATGCGGAAATCTTCGTCGCGCAACGCCTGCCGGAACGACAGCAAAGCTACTTCAGCGAGCTCTCCGGCAAGCGCCTGGCGTTGTTCAGCGGGTATCACTACGAATTCGCCAACTTCAACGCCGATCCCAAGTACCTCGCCACTCATTTCAATGCTACGTCGACCTATTCGCATGACAGCAACCTGCTGATGGTGCTGCGTGGCCGGGCCGATGTCGCCCTGGTCACGCGGTCCTACCTGAGCGACTACTTTCTGCGCAACGAGAAAGTCGCCAAGGAGTTGCTGGTGTCCGAGCGCGTTGACCAGATCTATCACCACTACGCCATCCTTCGCCCGGCCGCGCCGATCAGCGGCGAGGCCTTCGCCAAGTTGCTGCGAGGTTTGCGCGATAATGGCCAAATGCTGAAGATTTTCGACCCCTACAAAATCGCGGTATTGCCGGTGCCGGGTAACTGAGCGGGCACCACAGGTCGCGTATCGGCGCATGTCGCTTAAATTTCCAGGCTCCACTCACGTCAACCGTTGACCTGTCGACGAATATCGTGAGCCCGACCCATGTCCAATCCCAATGTCCTGACTGCGCTGGCCTTACCGACCGGCAGCAGTCTTGTAGCCGATGAAACCGAAACCGGGCTGAGCCTCAGTCTTGAAGGCCAGCCGCTGATCCAGCTGCACCTGACGCGCGAGCCCGAGTTGCTGCTGCAGTTGCACGAGGGCGCAGGCAGCCTCGACAATCGAGCCGTCTGGGCCACTTGCTATTGGTTGTTCGCCCAAGACCCTGCTTGCCAGCGACTGCTCTGGCAACTGGATGAAGCGCCGCCTGCCGCCTTGCTCAGCGCATTGCTGGTCCCTACCGAAACGGTCGGCCAATATCGCAGCGAACGCACGCTGTTCTGGCAGTTGCCACAGCCATGGGTGGGTCACTCGCTGACGGGCTGTTATCCACAGCAGATGGTCATCAGCGGCGGCAAGCGTCACCCGCTGCGCCCGCCGAAGCCGCGTGGCGAGGTGTATCGGCGTTTCGATGCCAGGCTGGGGGCCTGGATTTCCCTGCGCACGGTGGATATCGACGAGGACCTTGCGCGTTTCAATCGCTGGCAGAACAGCCCTCGGGTAGCGAGTTTCTGGCAGGAGCAGGGCAGTCTCGAACAGCACCGCGAGTACCTGGGCAAACTCCAGGACGATCCCCATACCCTGACATTGATCGGTTGTTTCGACGATCAGCCGTTCGCCTATTTTGAAGCCTACTGGGCCAAGGAAGATCGCATCGCACCCTTCTATGATGCGGATGATTACGACCGTGGCATCCATATGCTGGTTGGGGAAGAAAATCACCGCGGTCCGCACAAGGTGGCGAGCTGGCTGTCGGCGCTGGTGCACTACCTGTTTCTCGATGATCCACGGACCCGGCGGGTGGTCGCCGAACCCCGTGCCGACAACGCGAAGATGATCGGGCACATGCAGGGCCAGGGGTTTCATTGCGAAAAGGAATTCGACTTTCCACACAAGCGCGCAGCATTGATGGCGCTGGGGCGCGAGCGGTTTTTTGATCGCTGCTCGTTGACCTGATCCGGGGCCACGGCAAAAAATCGTCCGAATGCCGTGCGAGGCTTCGGACGATTTTGCAGCTAGCGGTCCTGCGCTTCCTTGGCGTCCATTTCCGCATTGCGTTCGGCGACGCGTTTGCGCTGTTCATCGGTTAGCTCAACCTTGTGGGCGGTGTCGCGCAGCATCATCAAACCGCCAACGATAGAGCCAATGGCAACCACCAGAATCAACCAGGCATACCAGGGCATAGGACCTCCTTGAAAGCCGGTCGGCGGGCGAGGGTTTCGCCTGTCGAACGTGCATACCACTTTGAGCGATTGGGTTTCGCAGTGGTTCCATTCTATGCCTGTTCTGCGTCGTTCACCCCTGCATTGTTGCCTGCCTTGCCGCCTTCGCGAGCAGGCTCGCTCCCACAGGTTTTTTGAGTGTATGGGCGAACGCATTCCCCTGTGGGAGCGAGCTTGCTCGCGATGAGGCCGGCAAGAACAACGCTGTAACAAAGCCATAAACCCACTCTTTACGCTTTCTTTATGCCCCGCCACACCCCTCGGTCTCGTTCCTTTACAGCCTCCCTGCCGACAATACCTCCACACGCGGCAATACGCCGTAACACGGAGAACTTCCATGAGCGTTCTGGACGGAGTGTCACTGCTGCTGGCAGTGGGACTGTTCATTTATCTGTTGGTTGCGCTGTTGCGCGCGGACCGGAACTAGGAGCGGCTATGCACAGTTATGACTATTGGCTGATCCTGGCGTTTTTCGCCCTGGTATTGGTCCCGGCGCCGTTTCTTGGACGTTTCTACTACAAGGTCATGGAAGGCCAGCGCACCTGGCTGACGCCGATCCTCGGCCCGATCGAACGCGGTTGTTACCGTCTGGCCGGCGTCGATCCGCAGGCCGAACAGAGCTGGCAGAAGTACACCCTGGCTTTGCTCGCTTTCAACCTTGCAGGTTTTCTGCTGTTGTTCGCGATCCTGTTGTTCCAGGACCACTTGCCGCTGAACCCGCAAAACCTGCCGGGCCAGGAGTGGACGCTGGCGTTCAACACCGCCATCAGTTTCATGACCAACACCAACTGGCAGGCCTACAGCGGCGAAGCATCGCTGAGCTACCTGAGCCAGATGGTCGGCCTCACCGTGCAGAACTTTGTCAGCGCCGCCACGGGCCTGGCGGTACTGGTTGCGCTTTGCCGTGGCATCGGTCGCAAATCCACGGCATTGCTGGGCAACTTCTGGGTCGACATGACACGCGCCACCCTCTACGGCCTGCTGCCGCTGTGCCTGCTGCTGGCGCTGTACCTGGTCTGGCAGGGCGTGCCGCAAACCTTCGCGCAGTACGTGAATGCGCTGACCCTGCAGGGTGTCGATCAGGTGATCCCGCTGGGGCCTGCCGCCAGCCAGATTGCGATCAAGCAGCTGGGCACCAACGGTGGTGGCTTCTTCGGCGTCAACTCGGCACATCCGTTCGAGAACCCGACGGCCTGGAGCAACCTGTTCGAAGTGGCGTCGATCATCCTGATTCCCGTCGCGCTGGTGTTCACCTTCGGTCATTACGTCAAAGACCTGCGTCAGAGCCGGGCGATCATTGCCTGCATGCTCGCCCTGTTCCTGATCGGCGGCGCGACCTCGCTGTGGGCAGAGTCGCAGCCCAACCCGAGCCTGGACAACGTCGCCGTCGAACAGACCGCACCGCTGGAGGGCAAGGAAGCGCGATTCGGTACCACGGCCACGGTGTTGTGGTCGGTGACCACCACGGCGGCCTCGAACGGTTCGGTCAATGGCATGCATGACAGCCTTAACCCGCTCAGCGGCATGGTCGCGCTGGTGAACATGATGGTCGGCGAAGTGATCTTCGGCGGCGTCGGCGCCGGGCTCTATGGCATGTTGCTCAACGTGCTGATCGCGGTGTTCCTCGCCGGCTTGATGATCGGCCGGACGCCGGAGTACCTCGGCAAGAAACTGCAAGCCCGGGAGGTGCAGCTGTTGGTGGTGACCTTGCTGGTCATGCCGATCGGCGTGCTGGTCCTTGGTGCGATTGCCGCCAGCCTGCCAGGGCCTGTGGCCTCGGTGAGCAATCCCGGCGCCCATGGTTTCAGCCAATTGCTCTACGCCTACACCTCGGCCAGTGCCAACAACGGTTCGGCGTTCGGTGGCTTCGGCGCCAACACGCCGTACCACAACCTGATGCTGGGCCTGGGCATGTTGATCGGTCGCTTCGGCTACATCCTGCCGGTGCTGGCCCTGGCTGGCAGCCTGGCGATGAAAAAAACCGCACCGATTGGCCAGAACAGCTTCCCGACTCATGGCCCGCTGTTTGTGACCTTGCTGACTGTGACCATTTTGCTGGTGGGTGGTTTGACCTTCCTGCCGACATTGGCGCTCGGTCCCATCGCTGAACACTTGAGCATGGGCTTCTAAGGAGTTGATGATGAATATGCCCGTAACCAAAACCGTTGCCGTCAAGGCGCCGGAACAACCCAAAACCGCGATCTCGGCCCTCTGGCGCCCGGCGCTCGTGCAAGCGTTCGTCAAGCTCGATCCACGGCAATTACAGCGCGCGCCGGTGATGCTGGTGGTCGAACTGACCGCGATCCTGACCACCGTGCTGTGCTTCATTCCCGACACGGCGGTGCCGAGCTTCGTCGCCGCGCAAATTGCCCTGTGGCTGTGGTTCACCGTGCTGTTCGCCAACTTCGCCGAGGCCCTGGCCGAGGGTCGCGGCAAGGCCCGCGCCGACAGCCTCAAGGCCGGTAGCGAAGGCTTGAGCGCACGCCGCAGAACCAGCAGCGGCACCTTCCAGGTGGTGCCGGCCGCCAACCTGCGCAAAGGCGATGTGGTGCGCGTCGAAGCGGGGGAGATGATCCCCGGTGACGGCGAAGTGATTGAAGGCATCGCGGCAGTGAACGAAGCGGCAATCACCGGTGAATCGGCGCCAGTGATTCGTGAATCCGGTGGCGACCGCTCGGCCGTTACCGGCAACACCCGATTGGTGTCTGACTGGCTGTTGGTGAAGATCACCGCCAACCCCGGCGAGTCGACCCTGGATCGCATGATCGCCCTGGTCGAAGGCGCCAAGCGCCAGAAAACCCCGAACGAAGTGGCGCTGGACATCCTGTTGATCGGCCTGACCCTGATCTTTCTGTTGGTGGTCGTGACCCTGCAACCGTTCGCCCACTTCGCCAATGGCAGCCTGCCGCTGGTGTTCCTGGTGGCGTTATTGGTCACGCTGATCCCGACTACGATTGGCGGTTTGTTGTCGGCCATCGGTATCGCCGGGATGGATCGTCTGGTTCGCCTGAATGTGATTGCCAAGTCCGGACGCGCCGTGGAAGCGGCGGGGGACGTGCACGTCCTGCTGCTGGACAAGACCGGCACCATCACCTTCGGCAACCGGCGATGCACCGCCGTTGTTCCCGCTCCGGGCGTGACGGCCAGGGAACTGGCCGAGGGTGCCTTGTTTGCCTCTCTGGCCGATGACACGGCGGAAGGTAAATCCATTGTCGAATACCTGCGTGGCACGCAACCGCAACCTGAGCCGGGGGCTGAATTGCTGACGGCTGTACCGTTCAGCGCCGAAACCCGGCTGTCGGGTGTCGACTATCAGGGCCGCGTGTATCGCAAGGGCGCAGTGGATTCGCTGCTGGCGTTTGTCGGCCTCAAACGCGCCGATCTGGCCGCGCCGCTGTCCCGGGAAATCGACAAGATTGCCCAGAGTGGCGGTACGCCGTTGCTGGTCTGCGCCGACGGCAAACTGCTCGGTGCGATCCACCTCAAGGACGTGGTCAAGCCCGGCATCCGCGAGCGTTTCGCCGAACTGCGCAAACTGGGGATCCGCACCGTCATGGTGACCGGCGATAACCCGCTGACCGCTGCAGCGATCGCCGCCGAAGCCGGTGTGGATGACGTGCTGGCAGAAGCCACGCCGGAGAAAAAACTGGCACGCATTCGTCACGAGCAGAACGACGGTCGCTTGGTCGCCATGTGCGGCGACGGCGCAAACGACGCCCCGGCCCTGGCCCAGGCTGACGTCGGCATGGCGATGAACGACGGCACCCAAGCGGCGCGCGAGGCGGCGAACATGGTCGACCTCGATAGCGACCCGACCAAGCTGCTGGACGTGGTGCAGATCGGCAAGGAATTGCTGGTGACCCGCGGCGCGCTGACGACCTTTTCCATCGCCAACGACGTGGCCAAGTATTTCGCAATCCTGCCGGCCCTGTTTGCCGCGATCTACCCGCAACTGGGCGTGTTGAACGTCATGCAGCTGCACAGCCCGCAGAGCGCGATTCTCTCGGCGATCGTGTTCAACGCCCTGATCATCGTGGTGCTGATTCCCCTGGCGTTGCGCGGTGTGCGCGTGCAGGCGGCGAGCGCGGCAGCGTTGCTGCGGCGCAATTTGCTGATCTATGGCCTGGGCGGGATTGCGGTGCCGTTCGTGGGCATCAAGGCGATCGACATGCTGTTGACGGCGTTGCATCTGGTTTGACCGTGTGTCAGGCGTACCGCCTTCGCGAGCAGGCTCGCTCCCACAAAGGCACCGTGTTTCCCTGTGGGAGCGAGCCTGCTCGCGAAGAAGACGACAGGTTGCACCTGACTGAACGCGGTATTTGTTCACCGAATTCGAGGATTTTGAAATGTCCACAATGATACGCCCGGCCCTGAGCCTGCTGGTCCTGATGACCCTGATCACCGGCGTCGCCTATCCCCTGGTGGTCACCGGCGTGGCCCAGGTCGCCTTCCCGGATCAGGCCAATGGCAGCCTGGTGCGCGATGCCGACGGCAAAGTTCGCGGCTCATCGCTGATTGCCCAGGATTTCGTCGGCGACGCCTGGTTCCATCCACGACCATCGGCCGGTGCCTTTGCCACCGTGTCGAGCAGCGCCAGCAACCTGTCGCCGAGCAACCCGGCCCTGGCCACTCGGGTGATCGACGACGCCAACAAACTACTGGTACCCGGTCAAGGGCCGGTGCCGTTGGCCATGCTCACCACCTCCGGCAGCGGCCTCGATCCGCACTTGCCTCCGGCGGCGATTGCCTATCAACTGGCGCGTGTCGCGGCGGCGCGCAATCTGCCGGTGGCGACCCTGCAAAACCTGCTGGATGCGTACACCGAACAGCCGTTGGTAGGGCCACCGGTGGTGAATGTGCTTGAGTTGAATCTGGCGCTGGAAAAGCTGTAGTTGGCGATCGTTCCCACGCTCCGCGTGGGAATGCATCAATGGACGCTCTGCGTCCGTTTCTGGATGGGACGCGGAGCGTCCCGGGCTGCATTCCCACGCAGAGCGTGGGAACGATCAATAGAGAGAACATAAAACATGAGCGATTCCGGCCGCGCCGACGCGCTGTTAGCAGACCTGCCCCGCGATGGCCGTGGTCGGCTCAAGGTCTTCCTCGGCGCCGCGCCCGGTGTCGGCAAGACCTACGCCATGCTGCAAGCAGCCCACACCCAACTGCGCCAAGGCGTGAAAGTCATCGCCGGGGTGGTCGAAACCCATGGCCGCTTCGAGACCGAAGCGTTGCTCGGCGGCTTGCCGCAACTGCCATTGGTGCGCTCGCAATACCGTGGCGTGGAGCTCGAGGAAATGGACCTCGACGGTCTGCTCGCGGCCAAGCCCAGGCTGGTGCTGGTGGACGAACTGGCCCATACCAACGCCCCCGGCAGCCGTCACGAAAAACGCTGGCAGGACATTCAGGAACTGCTCGCCGCGGGCATCGACGTGTACACCACGGTCAACGTCCAGCACCTGGAAAGCCTGAATGATCAGGTGCGCGGCATCACGGGCGTGCAGGTGCGCGAAACCCTGCCGGACTGGGTGCTGCAGGAAGCTTACGAACTGCTGCTGATCGACTTGCCGCCACGGGAGTTGCTCGAGCGTCTGCGCGACGGCAAGGTCTACGTGCCGGAGCAGGCACGGGCCGCGATCGATGCGTTTTTCTCCCAGACCAACCTTACCGCCCTGCGCGAACTGGCGATGCAAACGGCCGCCGCCCAGGTCGATAACGACCTGACCCAAGGCTATCGCCAGATGGGACAAGCGGCGCCAACAGTGCGCGGTCGCTTGTTGGTCGGCGTCGATGGCGATGCCCAGGCCGAGCGCCTGGTGCGTCATGCCAGTCGCGTCGCCCAGCGTCGGCATCTGCCGTGGAGCCTGGTGCATGTGGATAACGGTAGCTTGCGTGACGAGCAGTCGCGCCTACGCCTGCAAAGTGCCCAGCAACTGGCCGAGCGCCTCGGCGGTGAAGTGGTGCTGCTGCGAGCCGGCGAGGTAGCCAAAACCCTGATCCAGCACGCCGCCGAACGCCGCGCCAGCCTGGTATTGGTCGGCCAGTCGAGGCCGCGTCTACGTCGTCGATTGTTCGGTGGCGGCCTGGCGGCGCGCCTGCTGCGCAATGCCCGCGGGCTGGAAATCAACGTGCTCGATACTGAGCATGAACAGCATCAGCCACGCCAGCGTTCGATGCAGTCGCTGGTATGGTTCGACTACGCCTTGGCCGTGGTGGCGACGCTATTGGCCAGTGCCCTGGCATGGGCGGTGGCGAGTGTGCTGCCGTTGCCGAACATCTCGCTGGTGTTCCTCGCCGCCGTGTTGCTGGTGGCGGTGCGCAGCAGTCTTGGCCCGGCACTGGCCTGTGCGGCATTGTCGTTTCTGACCTACGATTTCTTGTTCATCCCGCCGAATTTTTCCTTCAACATCCAGCGCGAAGAAGATGTGCTGACCTTGCTGTTCTTCCTGCTGATGGCAGCCCTCACCGGCAACCTCGCGGCACGCCAGCGCCGGCAATTGCAGGCCCTGCGTGATACCCAGGAAGAGACCAGCGAACTGCTCGACCTGTCGCGCAAACTCACCGCCGCCACCGATCGTCAGGCCGTGGTCAGCGCGGCGGCCCAGCACCTCAACGGCTGGAGCGATGTGCAACTGTGCCTGCTCGACCGCGACGGTCAGAGCGACTGGAAAGTCGAAGCCGGTGGCCCGCTGGAATTCACCGAAGCCGAACGCGCCGCTGCCGATTGGGCCTGGCAGCACGATCAACCGGCGGGCGCGGGCACCGGGACTTTGCCGTTCGGCCGTTGGTGGTGGTGGCCATTGTCGGTGGAGGATGGTCCGCTGGCGCTGCTCGGTGTGTGTGCGAAAGAGGGCCAGACCTTGAGCGGCCAGCGTCGGCGGTTGTTGACCGCGTTGAGCCAGCCGCTGGCCCAGGCGCTGGCCCGCGCACAACTGGCCGATGACCTGGAAGCCGCGCGGTTGCACGGCGAAACCGAGCAACTGCGCAGTGCCTTGCTGGCCTCGGTGTCCCACGATTTGCGCACGCCACTGACCTCCATGCGCGGCAGCATCGATAGCCTGCTGGCCCTCGGTGAGGCCATTCCCCTGGAGGATCGCCGTGAACTGCTGGAAGGTACTCGCGACGAAGCCGAACGCCTTGATCGCTACATTCAAAACCTGCTGGACATGACCCGCCTCGGTCACGGCGCGTTGAAGCTGGCGCGGGACTGGGTATCGCCGGCGGACATCGTCGGCAGTGCGCTCAATCGCCTGCGCGCGGTATTGGCCCCGTTGCAGGTTACTACCGAAGTGCCGGCGCAACTGCCGCTGCTGTTCGTCCACGCCGCGCTGATCGAGCAGGCCTTGGTCAACGTGATGGAAAACGCCGCACGTTTCTCGCCGTCCCACGGGCGCCTGCAGTTGCGTGCCGGGGCGGATGACACAGAGCTGTTCTTCTCGGTGAGCGACGAAGGGCCGGGGATTCCGCAGGCCGAGCGGGACAAGATTTTCGACATGTTCTACACCGCCGCCCGCGGTGACCGTGGCGGGCAGGGCACCGGGCTTGGGTTGGCGATCTGTCAGGGCATGGTCGGCGCCCATGGCGGGCGGATCAGTGTCGCCGACGGTATTGAGGGGCGCGGCACCTGTATCACCTTGCACTTGCCGTTGCAGGCGCAGCCAGCCTTTGAAAATTAAGAGCCGAAAGTGAAGCCTGACCGTGCTTGCGTTACTCTCTTGCCACTTCTTTGTGTTGATGTGAATTCATGAGCCAGACCGCGACCATCCTGGTCATTGATGACGAACCGCAAATCCGCAAATTCCTGCGCATCAGCCTCGCTTCCCAAGGCTACAAAGTGCTGGAGGCCGGTACCGGTACCGAAGGCCTGGCGCAAGCGGCGTTGAACAAACCGGACTTGCTGGTGCTCGACCTCGGCCTGCCGGACATGGACGGCCAACAGGTGCTGCGCGAGTTCCGCGAGTGGTCGACGGTGCCGGTGCTGGTGCTCTCGGTGCGTGCCGGTGAAGGGCAGAAGGTTGAAGCGCTGGACGGTGGCGCCAATGACTACGTGACCAAACCGTTTGGCATCCAGGAATTCCTGGCGCGGATTCGCGCGCTGTTGCGTCAGGCTCCGGTGGGCGAGGCCCAGCAAGCGGCGCTGACCTTCGGCCCGCTGACGGTGGACCTGGCCTATCGCCGGGTATTGCTTGATGGCAGCGAAGTCGCGCTGACCCGCAAGGAATACGCGGTGCTGGCGCAACTGGCACGGCATCCCGGACGGGTCATCACCCAGCAGCAACTGCTCAAGGACATCTGGGGGGCCACCCATACCGAAGACACGCATTACTTGCGGATCGTGGTCGGGCATTTGCGCCAGAAACTGGCGGATGATCCGACCCAGCCGCGGTTCATCGTGACCGAGGCGGGGGTGGGGTATCGGTTGTTGAGTGAGGGCAGCCTCTAGTTTTGTGTTGCCTGATCCGGCCTCATCGCGAGCAAGCTCGCTCCCACATTGGATCTGGGTCAGACAAATATATTGTGAACACCGAAGATCAACTGTGGGAGCGAGCCTGCTCGCGAAGAGGCCCTCACATTCAATCGAGAATCTCAGGAATCCCGCTCACTCTCATACCGATCCAGTGTATCGCGCGCAATCTCCCGCCCCAGCGCGATCAACTCCGGCGCCTTGTAGAACTCGAAAAACCGGCACACCCGCTTCGGCACGTTGATCAGGATGTCCGGCGGGTACCCGGCAATCTTGTATTGCGCCAACGAGGTCTGCATCACCTCAAAACTCTGGTTGATCAAATCCAGCAGGGACGCCGGCCCCACGTTGTCGATGATGAACGACCCGGTGGCGGACTTCGGCGCACCGTCCCGTTCAGGCGCGGCCGCCGGTTGTTGGGCTTCAGGCTTGGCAGACTCGACCCAAGGGTTGATCTCCGCCGCTTCGGCCAGCAACGCTTCCTTCTCCAGCAGCAGCAATTGTTCGGCCTGCTTGCGCCGGAATGGCATCTTCGAACCCAGGGAACTGATCAGGCTGTCGAAGCGGGTCTTGAACGCGGCCGGGCGCTGGATTACCGGCAACTGATAGTGACGTTGGTTGGTGGAGTTGAGGTTGACCGCGATGATCAGGTCGCAATGGCTCGACACCACCGGCACGATCGGCAACGGGTTGAGGATGCCGCCATCGACCAGCATGCGATTGCCCTGCATCACCGGTGTAAACAGACTGGGAATCGCCGCCGAGGCACGCATGGCCTGGTGCAGGCAGCCCTCCTGGAACCAGATTTCCTGCTGGTTGGTCAGGTCGGTGGCCACCGCCGTATAGGGGATGCGCAGGTCTTCGATATTGATTTCGCCAACGATCTTGCGGATCCGCCCGAAGACCTTTTCCCCGCGGATTGCCCCCAGACGAAAACTGACGTCCACCAGGCGCAACACGTCGAGGTAATCCAGGCTCTCGATCCAGTCGCGATACTCATCGAGTTTGCCGGCGGCGTAGATCCCGCCGACCACCGCCCCCATGGAACAACCGGCGATACAGGCGATATCGTAGCCACGCCGTTCGATTTCCTGGATGACGCCGATATGGGCATAGCCCCGGGCTCCACCCGAGCCCAACACCAGTGCGACACGCTTTTTCATTGATCGCCCTCGTTTGAATGGTTCAACAATGCACCCATCGAGGGGCCCGCTTCAATCGCCAGGTCGTTCGGCCGCGCGAATGGGTCGTTTTTTCGACACTGCATGGCGGCAGATGGGTATTCTCGCGCCGCAGGGTTCGGGTTGGCGATGGACGGCACTTTTTGCCCGCCAGACCGTCCTACCTGCATGAGCGTTTACCTATCTTTGAGGTGTAAGAAATGAAAGCCTGGATCTGTGTGCCACTGATTGCCCTGGCACTGGCCGGTTGTGCCGGCAAAACCGCTTATCGCGACAGCTGCGGCAGCCAACTCGATGCCGCGTGGCGTGAGCTGGACCTGGCCAAGGCCGAAGGTTTCGCCGGGAACGTCAGCTACTCCAAGGCATTGTCGCTGTTGACCGCGGCCAAGACCCAGCAGCAGTTCGAAGGCTTCGAGGGCTGCTCAAAGAAGGCCGAGAAGGCGCGGTTCTACATTCGTGAATCGCGCGCGGGGCGATAGAAGCAGCTACAAGTAATAAGCTGCAAGCTACATTCAGTTTGCTTGCAGCTTGCAGCAGTTTACGGAGTAAATCCCATGATCGATAGGTTGGTGGCCCGGGTCCTGGGCCTGGAAATTCGTCTGCTGGCCTGTCAGGCACGCTTGAGTGCCCACACCGACCCTGAGGCCTTGCACGACTTGCGCACCACGGTACGCCGGCTGCGTAGCCTGTTGCGGCCTTTGCGCGGCCTGCCCGGGGTCGAGCAGCTGGAAGTAGCGGCATCCGGGGTGGGCGATTTGACCACGCCGTTGCGTGATCGCGAGGTTCTGGCAGCCTACTTGCTCGAGCACGATCAAGCAGAAGCCGCGCAGCGGCGCATGGCGCAAATGGCCAAGGCGTATCCAGCGGTGGCGACCAGTAACGAGCTTGCGCAGCTGCTGATGATCCTCGATGCCTTCCCGCGATTCCTGCGCGCCGCCCAGCGTCAGGGGCTGCTCAAGGGGTTCGGCAAGCGCATCGAAAAACGCCTGGGCAAGCAGTGGAAGAAACTCGACACCGCCCTGCACGATCCGGCCCATGACCGTCATCGTTTGCGCCTGCTGATCAAGCGCGTGCGTTATGGCATCGACGCCTATCCAGAACTGGATCGCCTGCCCAAGGCCGCCATGCCCAGGTTGAAAGCGGCCCAAGGGGCTCTGGGGGACTGGCACGACTGTGTGCAATGGTTGGCCATGGCCGAGCAGGAAGCGGATTTGCAGCCTTGTGTCACCGTTTGGCAAACCACCATGGCCGTGGCTGAACAGCGTGCCGACCGTGTACTGGACAAGCTCAGCAAGGCCTGTTTCAAAACCTGAAATCCCCTGTAGGAGCTGCCGCAGGCTGCGATCTTTTGATTTTGCTCTTAGAAAGATCAAAAGATCGCAGCCTGCGGCAGCTCCTACACAGGCCAACGCCAAGGCCAAGACACGGCACAGGCGGCTCATCTGTCAGTCAATTTGACCGGAATAGGCACTGCACAGCCTTCGCGGGCTGGTTAAGATCCCGTCATCCTTTTTCTTTCCTTGAGGTCTTCATGCGCTTTTGCGATCTGCTCGACGCTGTCCGCCGTCAGCCACTGGAACTGTCGATCCCGGCCGGATGGGCGCAAGGGCGCGCCAGTTTCGGCGGCCTGGTGGCTGCCTTGCAATACGAAGCCATGCGCGCCAAGGTGCCGGCGGACCGGCCGGTGCGCTCGCTGGCAATCACCTTTGTCGGCCCGGTCGAACCCGACGTGCCGGTCAGTTTTGAAGTGGATGTATTGCGCGAGGGCAAGGCCGTCAGCCAGGTGCTGGGCCGGGCGATGCAGGGGGGGCAGGTAGTAACCCTGGTCCAAGGCAGCTTCGGCGCCTCGCGTCCATCGCAAGTGACGGTGCAAGCGGAGCCGGCGCCAGAGATGAAGCATTGGGACGACTGCCAGGAGCTGCCTTTCATCGAGGGCGTGCTCCCGCAATTCATGCAGCATCTGGCCATGCGCTGGAGTGTTGGCGGGTTGCCGTTCACCGGCAACACATCCCGCCAGATGGGCGGCTGGGTGCGCTTGCGTGGTGATGTGAAGGAGGAACCGGTCACCGAGGCGCACATCCTGGCGCTGGTGGATGCCTGGCCACCGGCCCTGATGCCGTTTCTGAAGAAGCCGGCGATGGGCAGCACGCTGACCTGGACCATCGAATTCGTCCAGCCATTGCTGGAGCTGAGCACTTTGGACTGGTGCAAATACCTGGTTGAAACCGAGCATGCCGCCGACGGCTATGGGCATGCCGCCGCGAAGCTGTGGGACGTGGAAGGGCGCTTGATTGCCATGAGTCGGCAGACGGTGACGGTGTTCGGCTGATCAATGACGACGGTGGCGCTCCTTCCAGGCGCGCCACCAGCCGCCGCTGAGGAAAAATCGTGGGAAGGTCAGGAACTGTTCGACCATCAAGCGCGATACAGCATCCTTATGATCGCTGAACGGCTCGGAAGCTTGCGCCTCAAGGGTATGGCCGTGACGTTGCAAGCCCAGGGCGGCAATCACACCGATGACGCCGATGGCGAAGTTTGCCAGGTTCAGGCCGAACACCCCGGTGACGATCAACAGAAAGGCGACGATAAATAACGGCACGGCAATCAGGTGCAACACCAGATTGGTCGGGTGTTGGTGATTGTTCGGGTACGCACGCCATTGCCAGGCGGGTAGGTTGGGGTGACGTTTACCCATGATGTCGATCCTCGATCCATGTTGAACTCATGAGTGAAGGATAGGCCCGGTAAATGCAGGCGGCGAATCAAGCTTGGCTATCGAAGCGATAGGGATCATGTTCAATATCGATGTTATAGCCTGAGCTGCCCTATCGCCTTGCTCAATTCCCCGGCCAACACCGCCAGCTCATCGCTGGTGGTCGCCGAGCTGACGGTCTGGCGCACCGTATTCTCGGTCACATCGCGGATGCTCACCACCGCCCGGTTCATCTCTTCGGCCACCTGGCTTTGTTGCTCGGCCGCCACGGCGATCTGGGTGTTGCTTTCGCGCATCTGCGCCACTGCCCCGGTGATCTGCGCCAACGCGGCCCCAGCCTCTTGGGCCTGCTGTACGCATTCATCGGCCTTTAATGAACTCTCCTGCATGAAGTCCACCGCATCGCGAGTGCCCGATTGCAATGCGGACACCATCACGGTGATTTCATCGGTGGAAGTTTGGACGCGCTTGGCCAGGTTGCGCACTTCATCGGCGACCACCGCAAACCCACGGCCCATTTCACCGGCCCGGGCCGCTTCAATCGCCGCGTTCAGCGCCAGCAGATTGGTCTGCTCGGCAATGCTGTGAATCACATTGACCACACCGTTGATCTTCTGGCTGTCCTCGGCCAGGCGCTGGATCATCTCGGCGGTCTGTTGCACCCCGGTAGACAGTCCGGCAATCGATCGCTGCACCCGCATGACCACCTCCTGCCCGCTGCCGGCCAAGGTGTCGGCGGATTGCGACAGATCGCGGGTGGCACCGGCATGCTGGGCGATGTGATAGACGGTGGCGGTCATTTCATTGATGGCCGTCGCCGCCTGGTCGGTTTCGCTCTGCTGGCCAAGCATGCCGTGACGCACTTCATTCATGCTCGATGCCAGGCGTGCAGCGCCGTCGTCCAGTTGCCGGACCGTACTGGCGACGGTGTTGACCACGCGTTGGTAACCGGCCTGCATGGCGTTGAACGCGTTGGCCATCTGCCCGACTTCGTCGCTGCAGGTCAGCGGGACGCGGGCCGACAGGTCGCCGGTTTTTTCAACGTGGAGCATCACGTCTTTCAAGGTATTGAGCTGACTGAGCAAAAAACGGATCAACAACTGTGAGGCACCGAGCATCGCCAGCATCAGGATGAACACCGCCAGCGCATAGTTGGCAACACGCTCGCCCAACACCTGGCTCAGGCTTGGGCCATGGGCAATCAGCGCGACCCGCTGGCCATCCGCGCGGGTGAAGACTTCGGCGCCGATCGGCAGGTTGTCACCGAAATACCGCGGCGCATCGATCTCGACCCAGCCGTTGGCATCGGCCAGTACCTGCAGCGGCTGTCCGTTGAGCCGTGGTACCTGGCCGTGATCGAAGGTCAGCAGATTCTCCGCCTTGGGCAGTGGCTGCCCGGCAGGCCAGGCCGCGAGCAATCGCGCCTGGGCCTGGGCCGATACCCGGGCGGCATGGTTGCGGGCTTGTTGTTCGAGTTGCACGGCGTAAAACACCAGCAGTAGCGTAGTGACGAAGGCGACGGCATTCACCGCCCAGAATTTGTACTTCAATGAGATGTTGCTAAGCCAGGCACCCATGGAGGTCTTCTCTGATAGCGGAAACAGTTTTGGCAAGGTGCCATTATTGTGCCGCTACTCTTCGGCTGAACGCTTGATGCAGGTCAAGATTGCGAGCCTTGCTTGCCCGCCGCCATCGCAGGGCGTAATGCGCTATCCTGCGCGCCCTGAAAATTCTCTTGCTACAGGATCCGCCCCCATGAAAGCCGCACTCATCGAACTCATCAGCAACATCAGCTCCGGGTGCATGGGCGATGACGAAATCGAGAAAGTCGCTGACGAAGCGGCCCAGGCTTACGCTGATCCGGCGGCTTTTCTGAGCGCCAACCCGGACATCAACTACGACGACAGCTTCCCGATCCCGCTGGGTGAGTGGGTAGTCGTTGGCAGTCTGCCCGAGACCGTGCTGTTCCAGGCCGACACCTATGTGGATCTGTTTGCCCAGATCGTTGCCTCGTTCGGCCCGGGGGTGGCGTTCAATCTCAAACCCAAGCAGTTGGCCAAGACCGAAGCCCTGACTGCGCTGAATCGCATCCAGGTGCAGATGAGCAGCCTGAACAAGGAAAACGGCGGTTACACGCTGATGAACTTCAGCCATTTGCTGGACGATGAACTGCAAGTGGTACTGGTCTACGGCAATGCTGTGCCACGGGTACTCGAGTTGTGCGCCGAAGTCGGCATCGCCGCCGCTCCCTCGCTGGAAGCCTTGAAAGTGGCGATCCACGTCTGAACCGGTAAAGCTGTCAAAAAAAAGGAACCCTGGTCAGGGCCGGCTATCCTAAGAGGGCATATCATTCTTCGGGAGCGTCATCATGGGTTCCACGTTCAATAGCCTGGTTGGCTTGATCATTCTTGCCTTGGACATCTGGGCAATCATCAACGTGCTGAAAAGTGGCGCCGAGACCGGGATGAAAATCTTCTGGGTGCTGTTGATCCTGTTGCTGCCGGTTCTGGGCCTGATTATCTGGGCCATTGCCGGTCCCCGGGGGAATGTGCGCATCTCATAGCGCAACACCGCCTTGCGCGGCGTCAGGCAGACTTTTTTGACGCCTGCTATTGTTGATTCGCCGGAACATTTGCCCAGCGTTCAGGGTCGAGATAGGTGTAAGCCCATCCATGGGTTTTATCGAGGAGGCACCGATGCAAAAGTGGAAAGTCACTTTCGTGGATGATCATGGTGAAGTAATCGACGAAGTCTTCGAGTGCGAGGAGTGCCCGAATCATGAGCAGGCCGCCAAACTCATCAAGGAACGGCTCCTTCCCGTGGCCGCCGAACTGGATCTGAACGATCTGGAGGGGCGAACCTCTGATGCAGGCGTCAAAAGCCTGAAAACCCAGCACAGTATTGAAATCCGCAGCATTACCCCCGTCTGAACCTCTTCTTGTCATCGACGACAGCAAAACCAGGCCTTGGCAGCGGCTCTATCTTGGGGCTACTCTGCAATCGAGATCAGCGAATGGATCGCTAAGGTCTGGTCTTGTCAGCTCCATGCTTGTTTCCCGTCGGCATATGTTTGTCGGTTGGTGCGCACCGTTTGGTTATGCACATAGGGAGTACGGAAAGTCTATCCATCAGTTTGAGGAGGACGTTTCATGAGCACAGCCTATCAAGAAGACATCAGCAGCAGTGTACTGCGCCGCATGAAAGAAGGCGGTTTCGACTTTTCCCGGTTTCATCCCATCGAGTTCTACGCCATTTTCCCGGACGAGGAGCGGGCACGCAGGGCGGCAGGTCATTTCCACCGCGGTGAATCCCTGGATGCGCAAGTCAGTGCGCGCGACGATGGCGCCTGGGCGCTGGAGTTGTGCAAAGTCATGTATGCCACCTACGACGACATTGGCGATTTCGAACAGGGTTTCGAGGCAGTGGTCGAGCCTCTGGGCGGCATCATTGAAGGCTGGGGTGTAAAACAGGAGGTACGAGGGCGACTCGCATAAACTTATGAACAGTGACAACCAGCAATAGCGGCTGACCTTCGGGTTGGCCGTTTTCGTTTTTGCCCAAGCTTTTTTGCCCAGGGAAAATTGAACAGGGCCGATCCCATAGCCGGCAAGCCGGCGCCTACAGTCTATGCTGGTGATGGGCGACAACAACGCCTTGCAATGAAGCGGGGGCAGTCAGGTTGGGGCATTTGCCGCACAGGATTGGTGCGGTACTCGCATGGTGATTATCCAACCGATTGAAATCTAAGCGTTTCTGCCGATGGCACGGGCCTTGCGAAGGCCTGGATGTCCGGGTGACAAGGAGTACGGCATGATCCGCACCTATTTTGATGAGATGTACGATGCCGGCGGCCAGGTCCGTCCGCATTATCGGGAGTTTGCCCGTTGGCTGGCCGAAACGCCTGACGAGCTTTTGGCACAACGGCGACGTGAGGCCGATCTGTTATTTCATCGCGCCGGGATTACGTTCACGCTCTACGGTGATGAGCAGGGGACAGAGCGCCTGATTCCCTTCGACACCATCCCTCGCAGCATCCCCGCCAGTGAATGGCGTGTGGTCGAGCGCGGCTGCATCCAGCGGGTCAAGGCGCTGAACATGTTCCTCGCCGACCTGTACCACGAGCAACGCATCATCAAGGCCGGGATCATTCCGGCCGAGCAAGTGCTGGCCAACGAGCAATACCAGTTGGCGATGCAAGGGCTGGACCTGCACCGCGATATCTATTCGCACATTTCCGGCGTCGACCTGGTGCGCGACGGCGATGGCACGTACTACGTGCTCGAAGACAATCTTCGTACGCCGAGCGGCGTCAGCTACATGCTCGAAGACCGCAAGATGATGATGCGACTGTTCCCCGAGCTGTTTGCGGCCCAGCGCATTGCCCCGATCGACCACTACCCGAACCTGCTGCTCGACACCCTGAAAAGCTCAAGCCCGATCGATAACCCGAGTGTCGTGGTGCTGACGCCGGGGCGCTTCAACAGCGCATTCTTCGAGCATGCGTTCCTGGCGCGGGAAATGGGCGTCGAGCTGGTGGAGGGCGCGGATCTGTTCGTGCGGGACGACAAGGTGTTCATGCGCACGACCGACGGACCGAAAGCTGTCGACGTGATTTACCGCCGTCTCGACGATGCGTTTCTCGACCCGCTGGCGTTCAATCCCGACTCGATGCTTGGCGTGCCGGGGCTGCTGTCGTCCTATCGTTCTGGCAATGTCGTGTTGGCGAACGCCATCGGTACCGGGGTGGCGGACGACAAATCGGTGTATCCGTTCGTCACGGACATGATCCGTTTCTATCTGGACGAAGAGCCGATCCTGAAAAACGTACCCACGTGGCAGTGTCGTAATCCATCTGAACTTTCCCACGTTCTGGCCAATCTTCCAGAGCTGGTGGTCAAGGAGACCCAGGGCTCCGGCGGCTACGGAATGCTGGTGGGGCCAGCGGCGACCGCAGCGGAAATCGAAACCTTCCGCGCGCGCATCATCGCCAAGCCCCATGCCTACATCGCGCAGCCGACGCTGTCGCTGTCGACCTGTCCGACCTTTGTCGAAAGCGGTATCGCGCCACGCCACATCGACCTGCGTCCATTTGTATTGTCTGGCCGCGAAACCCGGGTCGTACCCGGCGGTTTGACCCGTGTCGCCCTGCGCGAAGGCTCCCTGGTGGTGAACTCCTCCCAGGGCGGCGGAACCAAGGACACCTGGGTGGTCGAGGATTGAAGGAAGCCTGACATGTTAAGTAGAACTGCCTCGGATTTGTATTGGATGTCGCGTTACCTGGAGCGGGCGGAAAACCTCGCACGGATGCTCGATATCAGTTATTCGCTGTCGCTGATGCCGCAGGATGGCCGCGGTAATGGCCTGCACGAATTGGCCATGCCGTTGCTGATTACTGGCACGCTGGATGATTACCTCGAACGCCACGGCGAGCTGCATGCCGAACGGCTGTTGCATTTCTTTGCCCTGGACGCGGCCAACCCGGCCAGCATCTACAGTTGCCTCGGCGCCGCACGGGCCAGTGCCCATGCGGTGCGTGGCCGCATCACCGCCGACATGTGGGAAAACATCAACGCCACCTGGCTGGAGATTCGCGGCATCGCCGAGCAGGGCCTGAGCCGCTACGGCATGAGCCGTTTCTGCGAGTGGATCAAGGAACGGTCCCATCTGTTCCGTGGCGCGTCCTACGGCACCATCATGCGCAATGACGCGTTCCGCTTCATTCGCCTGGGAACGTTCATCGAAAGGGCCGACAACACACTGCGCCTGCTCGATGCCCGCTACGAAATGGCTGGCGATCAGGCCGAAGCGGTCAGCGACGGCACGGCCCACGCCTACTACCAGTGGAGTGCGTTGCTGCGGGCCTTATCGTCTTTCGAGGCGTACACCGAGATCTACCGTGACGCACCCGGTGCCCGGCATGTGGCCGAGTTGCTGCTGCTGCGGGCCGATGTTCCGCGCTCCTTGCGGGCCTGCACCGAAGAAATCGACCAGATCCTCGCGCAACTGCCTGGGGCCAACGGCCGCCCTGCACAGCGGCTGGCGGCGGAGATGGACGCGCGATTGCGCTACACCGGCATCAACGAAATCCTCGAAGAAGGCCTGCATGCCTGGCTGACCGAGTTCATCCCGCTGGTGCGCCAGTTGGGTAACGCCATTCACAGTTCCTACCTGGAGGCTGCATGAGACTTTCCATAAGCCACGAGACCACCTATCACTACGAGGATCAGGTGCGGGCGAGCATCCAGTACCTGCGGCTGACCCCACACGACAGTGAGCGCCAGCACGTGCTCAGCTGGCAGCTCGATCTGCCGCGGCCGGTGCGCGCGCAACTTGATCCGTTCGGCAACATCCTGCATGTGCTGACCATGGACGAGCCCCACGAGGCGATCATCATCGGTGCCCGTGGCCAGGTCGACATCGACGAGTTGCGCGAAGCTGAGCACGAGAGCCAGTCGGCATTGCCGTTCCTGCGCTTCACTCGGCTGACCGAAGCCGACCAGGCCCTACGCGCGTTCGCCGACAAGGCGTGCAAACAGCGCCGCGATCGTACGGCGCTGATCGACTTGATGCATGGCCTGAACCAGCATATGACCTACACGCCAGGCGCCACCGAAGTGGACACCAGCGCCGCGCAGGCTTTCGCCGGGCGCTCGGGCGTGTGCCAGGACCACACCCACGCGTTCCTCGCCTGTGCCCGCAGCCTGGGCGTGCCAGCGCGTTATGTATCGGGGTATTTGTACAGCGAAAACAGCGAGCATCTGGCCAGCCATGCCTGGGCCGAAGCCTGGCTCGATGACGCCTGGTACAGCTTCGATGTGACCAATGAACTGGCCCGTCCCGAGCGCCATTTGAAACTGGCGGTAGGGCTCGATTACCTGGACGCCTGCCCGGTGCGTGGGATGCGCCGCGGTGGTGGGTGTGAGCAGATGCATGCCAAGGTGTTCGTATCGCCGACGCCGATGCCAGTGATTTCCGTACAACAGCAGTAATTCAGAACCTCGCAATAAGCCTGTGGGAGCGAGCTTGCTCGCGATAGCGGCCTTTCAGTCAGAACATTGGTGACTGACACACTGCCATCGCGAGCAAGCTCGCTCCCACAGGGGAACCGCGGTGGATACAGCATTTGTGTCTTACGCTGAACAAATGTGGGAGCGAGCCTGCTCGCGAAGGGGCCAGAGCAGATAACACAAATTCACGGCTTTACCTTGCGCCCGACCATGTGCTGCAAATACCCCACCAACATCCGCAGATCCTCATCCGGCAACACCTCGGCCGAGAATCCCGGCATCTTCGCCTGCGGCCACTGCCGTAAACTCTGCGGATCGCGGATATAGCGCTTCAGGAAATCCGCACCGAAGTACTCGGTCGGGTTATACGGAATATTCAGGTCCGGGCCGAACTGTGAATCCCCGGCGCCATTCAATCGATGACACGCCAGGCAGTTTTTCTGAAACAGCGCAAAGCCCTGGTTGACCGGGTCATCGGCCTTCAGCGCAGGATCTGGCAGCAGGGCAGGGAAGCGCGCGGCCACGGGGGCCATGCGCTTGATGCTGGCGACCTCGAAAGGCCATTGTTCCGGGCTGATGTTGCCTGCCCGCGGATCGGTCCAGACCAGGTAAAACGGCCCGGCGCTGTGTTTGCCTTCGGACAGCGGCGGCCATGGTTTGGCGGGATCTTTGATCGCCAGCCAGGCACGTGCGCCCTGGGTGTTAAGCAGTGGCGCGGCCGCCAGTTCCGCGGCAAAGCCGTCCAGCGCCACGGCTTGCAGGTGGTCGTCAGGCTTGATGTCGGTCAATAGCGCGGCGAGCGGTACGGCGCGGTAGGTCATGTCACGCTTGTAGGACACGTCATTGCTGATGCTGATGGTCTGAACCTCAGGGTGCTTGAGCAGCTCCTCGGTTTGCCACGTGCGACTGTTCGCGCCCAGCTCCAGGTTCAGCTGTGCGGCATGAAGAGGCGTGCTGAGCAGCAGGGCCCCGAACACAATGAGCGTTTTCAAATGATCGCCATCCATGTCGTGGAAGTGCCACGAAGGTTGGCACAGCCACGCTGGTCCGGGAAGCGAGCCAGCCACATATTTACGTGGCGATAGCCGTCTTTTTTAAGATCGACTAACCGATCACCTTGGTCAGGTTCGGCAAAATCAACAACAGAGTGGTGGCGAAAAGAATGAGCCCGGCTTGACGAACTTTCGATTGTTTGAACATGGCTGACCGCCTTTTTTTTGTTATTTCCTGATGCCTGCCTGCCCATCTCCATGACGGCAAACGTTGCACTTCCTGTAGGACGAGCGCCTCGGCAAAACCCGACGACAACTTCGTACACCTTCACCTTAGAGCCCGCGTCACGCTTGGTTTAGATCCATTTAGTATGGTGTTCTCGCTGAATGCTATTAAAAAGGCATGAGGCCTATTGCCAGCTTCTTGGGCGGCCTTTTGCTAGACACCTGCGTGTCCTGAACCGGTTCACCGACTGTTGGATGACCGTCCGTCTGAGCGTGAGCGTCAATGCCCTTGAGCGCTGCGGTCATTGAATCGCCTGCAGCTCGGAATAAGGTGGAGGCTCTTTGGTATAGATCAAAAGATCGCAGCCTTCGGCAGCTCCTACAGTCAGGTTCGAGGACGTCATGACCCAAGCTTTGATTTTCGACGCTTTACGCACGCCCCGTGGCAAAGGCAAGGCCAGTGGCGCCTTGCACAGTGTCAAGCCGGTGAGCCTGGTGGCCGGCTTGCTCACGGCGCTGCAACAGCGAACCGACCTTGACACCAGCCAGGTCGATGATCTGGTCCTCGGTTGCGTAACGCCCATCGGCGATCAAGGCTCCGATATTGCCAAGACCGCGGCCCAGGTGGCGGATTGGGACGTCAGCGTGGCCGGTGTGCAGATCAATCGTTTCTGCGCCTCGGGGCTGGAGGCGGTGAACCTGGGGGCGATGAAAGTCCGTTCCGGTTTCGAAGACCTGGTGGTGGTCGGCGGCGTCGAGACCATGTCGCGAGTGCCTATGGGCAGCGACGGTGGGGCGTGGGCGCTGGACCCGGAAACCAACCTGCACGGCCATTTCATCCCTCAGGGTGTGAGCGCCGACCTGATCGCCACGCTTGAAGGTTTCAGCCGTCAGGACGTCGATGCCTACGCGTTGCACTCGCAACAAAAAGCCGCACGGGCGCGGGCCGATGGATCGTTCAAAAACTCATTGGTGCCGGTGCAGGACCAGAACGGCATCATCCTGCTCGATCATGATGAGTTCATCCGCGCCGAATCGACCCTGGAAGGCCTGGGCAAGCTCAAGCCAAGTTTCGAAATGATCGGGCAAATGGGTTTCGACGCCACCGCGCTGCGGGTCTATAGCCAAGTGGAGCGTATCAATCATGTGCACACCCCCGGCAACAGTTCCGGGATCGTCGACGGCGCCGCGTTGATGTTGATCGGCTCCGAAGCCAAGGGCCGGGCGCTGGGCTTGCAGCCACGGGCGCGGATCGTCGCCACGGCGGTCACCAGCACCGACCCGACCCTCATGCTCACCGGCCCCGCGCCGGCCACCCGCAAGGCGTTGGCCAAGGCCGGGCTGCGGGTCGAAGACATTGATCTGTTCGAGGTCAACGAGGCGTTTGCCTCGGTGGTATTGAAGTTCATCAAGGACATGGCCGTCGACCCGGACAAGGTCAATGTCAACGGCGGTTCCATTGCCATGGGACACCCGTTGGGCGCCACAGGCTGCGCAATTCTCGGCACGCTGCTCGATGAACTGCAAGCCCGACGCCTGCGCTATGGCCTGGCGACCTTGTGTGTCGGCGGCGGCATGGGCATTGCCACCATCATCGAACGCCTCTGAGCCCGGACTTCAAGGAACCTGTTTATGAGCCAAGCCATTCGCTACGAAAAAGGCCAGGACCAGATCGTCGTCCTGACCATCGACATGCCGGGCCAGAGCGCCAATACCATGAATGCGCTCTACCGCGAGGCCATGGCTGACTGTGTCGCCCGTCTGCTGGCCGACAAGGACGGCATCGCGGGAGTGATCATCACCTCGGCCAAGAAAACCTTCTTTGCAGGTGGCGATCTTAATGAGCTGATCAAGGTCGGCAAACCCCAGGCCAAAGCTTTTTACGACATGGTGCTGACCCTCAAGGGCCAACTGCGCACCCTGGAAACCCTCGGTAAACCAGTGGTCGCCGCGATCAATGGCGCGGCGTTGGGCGGCGGCTGGGAAATCTGCCTGGCCTGCCATCACCGCATAGCGCTGGACGATCCATCCGTGCAACTCGGCCTGCCGGAAGTGACCCTCGGCCTGCTGCCGGGTGGCGGCGGGGTGGTGCGCATGGTGCGCATGCTCGGCATTGAAAAAGCCCTGCCGTACCTACTCGAAGGCAAGAAACTCCGGCCGCAGCAGGCCTTGCAGGCGGGTTTGATCGATGACCTGGCGATTGATCGCGAGGCGCTGCTGAGCAAGGCGCGCACCTGGATAACTGCCAACCCGAGGGCGGTTCAGCGCTGGGACGTGAAGGGCTATCAGATTCCCGGTGGCACGCCGTCGAACCCGAAAGTCGCGCAGATGCTGGCGATTGCGCCGTCGATCCTGCGCAGTAAAACCCAGGGCACGCTGCCCGCGCCGGAGAAAATCCTGTGTGCCGCGGTGGAGGGCGCCCAGGTGGATTTCGACACGGCGCACCTGATTGAAACCCGTTACTTCACAGAGCTGGTCACCGGCCAGGTCTCGAAAAACCTGATCGGCACCTTCTGGTTCCAGCTCAACCAAATCAATGCCGGAGGTTCGCGTCCTCAAGGCTTCGCGCTTTATGTGACGAAAAAAGTCGGCGTGCTCGGTGCCGGGATGATGGGGGCGGGCATCGCTTTTGTCAGCGCGTCGGCCGGTATCGACGTGGTGCTCAAGGACATCAACCTCGCGGCGGCCGAGAAGGGCAAGGCGCACTCGGCGGCGTTGCTGGACAAGAAAGTGGCGCGCCGGCAGATCAGCGCCGAGCAACGTGAAGCCGTGCTGGCGCGCATCCATACCAGCGAAAACGATGCCGAACTGGCGGGATGCGATCTGATTATCGAAGCGGTATTCGAGGACCGTGAGTTGAAGGCCAAGGTCTCATCGGCCGCGCAAAAAGTGGTTGGCGCGGATGCGCTGATCGCCTCCAACACCTCGACCCTGCCGATCAGTGGCCTGGCCACGGCGGTGCCGGACCCGAGCAAGTTCATCGGCCTGCATTTCTTCAGCCCCGTGGAAAAAATGCAGTTGGTGGAAATCATCAAGGGTGCCAGTACTAGCGACGAAACCCTGGCTCGCGGGTTTGATTTCGTCCTGCAAATCAGAAAAACCCCGATCGTGGTCAACGACAGTCGGGGTTTCTTCACGTCCCGGGTGTTCGGCACGTTCACCAATGAAGGCATTGCCATGCTGGGTGAAGGCGTCTGCGCGGCGATGATCGAGACCGAGGCGCGCAAGGCCGGCATGCCAGTCGGGCCTCTGGCGATCTCCGACGAAGTTTCCCTCAGCCTCATGAGCCATATCCGCCAGCAAACCGCCAAAGACTTGCAGGCAGAAGGCAAAGCGCTGATCGAGCACCCGGCGTACGCCGTGATTGACTTGCTGCTCAGCGAATATAAGCGTCCAGGCAAGGCCGCCGGGGGTGGGTTCTATGAATATCCGGCCGGTGGCCAAAAGCATTTATGGCCGGGATTGAAAACCCGCTTTGAAAAGGCTGACGGGCAGATTTCGCCCAAGGATGTGCGCGATCGCCTGCTGTTCGTGCAAGCCATCGAAACCGTGCGCTGTGTGGAGGAGGGCGTACTGACTTCGACGGCGGATGCCAACGTCGGCTCGATCTTCGGCATCGGCTTCGCCGCCTGGACCGGCGGTGCACTGCAATTCATCAATCAGTACGGGGTCAAGGACTTCGTCGCCCGCGCTCAGTATCTGGCCGGGCAATATGGCGAGCGCTTTGCACCGCCGGCCTTGCTGCTGGAAAAAGCCGCCAAAGGGGAGGAGTTTTAGGGATCGGTGACACACTGCGGGGCTTGCCTTGTCACGGTGTTTCAAGGCAGGCTCTAGGGTGTGCATTATTCCCATCATGTGTCAGGTATTTTTTATGTCGTTACGCATCTGCATTCTGGAAACCGACATCCTGCGTCCGGAGTTGGTTGACCAATATCAGGGCTACGGGCAGATGTTCAGACACCTGTTTTCGCAGCAACCCATCGCCGCCGAATTCACCGTCTACAACGTGATGCAGGGCGAGTATCCCAGCGATGACCTGACGTTTGACGCCTATCTGGTCACCGGCAGCAAGGCCGATTCCTTTGGCACCGACCCGTGGATCGAAACGCTCAGGACTTACTTGCTGAACCGCTACGAACGTGGCGACAAGCTGCTGGGCGTGTGCTTCGGCCATCAGTTGCTGGCGCTGCTGCTGGGTGGCAAAAGCGAACGTGCGACGCAAGGCTGGGGCGTTGGCACCCATAAATACAAACTCGCCGCCAAGGCGCCATGGATGAGCCCGGTGAAGGAAGAGCTGACCCTGTTGATCAGTCACCAGGATCAGGTCACCTCGCTACCGGAAAACGCCACGGTGATAGCCTCCAGCGATTTCTGCCCGTTTGCCGCCTACCACATCAACGATCAGGTGCTGTGCTTCCAGGGGCATCCGGAATTCATCCACGACTATTCCCGAGCGTTGCTGGAAATTCGCCAGCAGGCGCTGGGCGAGCAGATTTATTCGCAAGGCATGGCCAGCCTGGAGCATGAGCACCACGGCGCTACGGTCGCCGAGTGGATGATGCGGTTTGTGGCACATAAGCCAGAAACCGTTTAAAACCTAAAAACTTCGCTCCCACACTGATCTGTGCTGCATCGAAGATCCAATGTGGGAGCGAGCCTGCTCGCGATTGTCCCAGACACCTCGGTCTCGCCTACAACCACCCCGACTTCTTGAAGCTCGCCCACAACCCCACACACCCCACCGCAATAAACCCCAGCACTCCGAAGTACCCGTAATGCCAGGTCAGCTCCGGCATGTTCTGGAAGTTCATCCCGTAAATCCCGGCCACCGCCGTCGGGAACGCCAGGATTGCCGCCCACGCCGCAAACTTGCGCTGCACCACGCTCTGGCGTGAGGCTTCCAGCAAGACCCCGACCTCGATGGTCTGGCTGGCAATGTCCGCCAGGGTCGTCAGGTCTTCCATCTGGCGCGTCACATGAATCTGCACATCGCGAAAGTACGGGCGCATGTTCTTGTCGATGAAGGGGAAGTTCAGCTTTTGCAGTTCCTCGCCAATCTCCACCATCGGCGCCGCAAACCGGCGCAAGCGCAATACGTCGCGGCGCAGGCTGTGAAGTTTTTGAATGTCGCGCTCGTTCAGGGAACTGCACATGACGTTACGTTCCAGCTCATCGATCTCGGCATGAATCGCTTCGCCCATCGGCTGGTAATTTTCAATGACGAAATCGAGGATGGCATAGAGTACGAAATCTTCCCCGTGCTCCAGCAACAGTGGACGCGCCTCACAACGCTGCCTCACATAGGCGTAGGAGGCCGAATGACCGTTGCGCGCGGTAATAATGTAGCCGTTGCCGGCAAAGATATGGGTCTCGATGAATTTGAGTTTGCCGTCTTCACGTATCGGCGAATATGTGACGATGAACAGCGCATCGCCGAAGGTTTCAAGCTTCGGGCGGCTGTGTTTTTCCAGGGCGTCTTCAATGGCCAGTTCATGCAGGTTGAACTGGCGTTGCAGGTTGTACAGTTCCTCTGCGTTCGGCTCTTCAAGGCCGATCCAGACAAAGTGCCCCGGCTTTGCAGCCCAGGCCGCGCCTTCGTCGAGGGTGATGTTGGTGACTTTCTTACCAGCGCTGTAAACCGCAGCAGCAACAACTCTACCCATGATGGTGATTCACTTCTTATTGGCAGCTTTCTATGGCAAATGGCCGTGGCAGGCAGCGTTCAGCTTAGCCTTGTCTGCTACTTGAGAGTCAGTGAAATTTTGTAGGAGCTGGCTTGCCAGCGATGGCGGCCTGACAGCCGACCTGGATTTTGTTGACGGAGTACATATCCATTCCTGCGGTAACGGCTACCTATGGTTTCGCTCTTACAGCGAGTCACTTGGAAGAGCCCCAAGTAACCAAGGGCTCTTGCCCCTGGCGTTCGGTGCCTCGCTGTGGCTCGGCATGCCCTCGCTCCGGTCCTGCTCCGTGGGCCCGCCGCGCTGGGCCATCCTTGGCCCAGCGCGGCTAAACCGGCATCCATGCCGGTTTACCCACTGCGCAGGACCTCCACTCGGCCTCTCGATGTGGCAAGAAAATCAAAAGCCAAAGCAAAAGCAAAAGCGAGGCGGCCTGGTAGCCGACCTGATTGCAGGTCTGTCCGCGATGGGATCGTTCCCACGCTCCGCGTGGGAATGCCGCCAGGGACGCTCCGCGTTCCGCTGACGACGCATGACGTGAGCCATGCGCAACGGTGACGCGGAGCGTCACAGGATGCATTCCCACGCAGAGCGTGGGAACGATCAGAACGTGTTCACTTGAAATCAGGTCGGCTGTCAGGCCGCCTCGCTTTTGCTTCAGATTTGGGCGCCCCGTTAAACCACGATGGCCGAACGCAAGCATTGCGCAGTGGGTAAACCGGCAGGATGCCGGTTTAGCCGCGCTGGGCCAGGGATGGCCCATCGCGGCGACCCACGGAGCAATGCCGGAGAGAGGGCATGCCGAGCCCAGGCGAGGCACCGAGTGGTGGGGCAAAGCCTTTTGGTTCCTTTTTGGCGTTTGTGTCCGGTCCGTACAGGCGTTTGAAAAAGGGACTCGCCGTAAGGGCGAAACCATAAGTGGCCGTTACCGCAGCAATGGATATGTACGCCAAAAAAATCCAGCAAAAAAAAAGCGATCCTCTCAGGCCGCACGCGCAGAACCTGCGCTCGGCCTCTCGAGGGGCAAGAAGATAAAAGCCAAAGCAACAGCGAGGCGGCCTATCAACCGGCCTGATTTCGAGCGTCCCTGGTCCCTGTAGCTGGCGAAGCACCAAATGGCCAAGGCTGCATTACGCCGCTGGCGGGTTTTTATTTCAGGCCGCTTGCAGTTGCCGATCCATCGAATCGATGCATTCGCGCATTTGCTCGCGGCACTGGGCCATCAGCAGGGGCATGTCATCCAGGCTCAAACCCGCGGTAGGAATGGCCGGCAAGGAACGGATCAGAATTTTCCCACTGCGCCAGCGGTTCAATCGCATGTGTTTGACGTAACTGCTGACACACACCGGAACGATGGGTACCCCGGCCGCGATGGCCATCTGGAAGGCGCCTTTTTTGAACGGCAACAGCTCTTCGCCCAGATTGCGCGTGCCCTCCGGGAAGACCCAGATCGAAGTGTCTTCGTTTTGCAGGGTATGGGTGGTGGTCAACATCGACTGGCGCGCCTTCTGCGCATTGCCGCGGTCGATCAACACATTGCCGGCCAGCCAGAACAACTGACCGAACAATGGCACCCATTTCAGGCTCTTTTTACCGATGCACACAGTACGGCGGGGCACCACATTGCCAAACACGAACAAATCGTAGTTGGACTGGTGGTTGGCAATGATCACGCAGCTGTCGGGTTTATCCATCAACGGCCCGACGTCGGCTTTTACCCGCAGGCGCAAAATGCACATCGCTGGCCACGCATAGAGGCGTGCGCACAGGCGACTGTTGTCCGGATTGAACGGGCGACACAGGCCAAGCACTACGCCCAGCACACCCGCCACAATAAAGTGAAGGCCCATCAATGACATACGTAAAGCGAACAGCATTTGCAGGCCCCACCGGGACAAAAGGTGGCGCAGTGTACGGATGTGCACTGTTTTCGGCAATTGCCACTATAGAAGCGGGAGATAGGCGATGTTTGAGTACATGTTTCCAAGCGCCGGGTCAGATTTGTCCTAGAGCGATCCCGGCCTTTTCAACACGGCGCGTAAAAAAAGCCCGACACGACGGTCGGGCTCCTTGAGTTTCTACGGCATCGGGCTCAGCCCAAATGTTCCTGATCCTGAATGATCGCGTTGTCCAGGGCTTCCAGCAGCGCCTTGCGCACTTTCAGCTTGGTGTTCTTGTGGGCCGTCATGTTGATTTTCTTCAACTGGCGAGCCGCCGCCAGCGCCGCGCCCTGCAGCTCTTCGGCCGCGACCACGGCATCCAGGTAACCGGCAGCCACGGCGCTTTGCGGATTGAACATCTCACCGTTGACCACGGAACGCTGAAAGGCTGATTTGCCCAGGCGATCACGAGCAATCTCGATACCGGCGTGGTGCATGGTCATGCCGATCTGTACTTCGTTCAGGCCAATGCTGAACGGACCGTCGACACCGATGCGATAATCCGCCGACAGCAGCAGGAACGCGCCCTTGGCGACCGCATGCCCAGGGCAAGCGACGATGACCGGGAAGGGGTGCGACAACAGGCGCCGGGCCAGCGTCGAGCCGGATGTCACCAGTGACACGGCTTCCTTGGGGCCGGACGTCATTACCTTCAGATCGTACCCGCCCGACAGAATCCCTGGCTGACCGGTAATGATCACCACCGCGCGATCAGTCACCGCCTGATCCAGCGCAGCGTTGAACGCCGCAATCACGTCCGGAGAGATGGCATTGACCTTGCCGTTGCTCAAGGTCAGGGTCGCGATACCGTCTTCGAGGTGGTAGGAAATCAACTCACTCATGACGCTAATCCTTTCAATAAAGTAGGGCAGAAGTTACTCACCGCCACCGGCCAGGTAAAGCGCCGTGACTGACTCGCCGGTCACCCTTTACGCCGTCGGCAAGCGTCACCCGGCACGCCAGCCGCGCACCGCCAGCTATATAGAGGTAGGCGCCAGGCCGGAGATTGGCCGGTTTGCCATTACCCAGGGCAACCAGAAACAGCTAAGCGAGTTAAGCGCATGAAAATTCTGAAAAAAATGTTTGCCATCAGAAAAGCTTTCGACTACATTAGCGCGCCTCGACAGACAGAACATGTTTGAAGAGAAACGGTGAAGTGTCCGAGTGGCTTAAGGAGCACGCCTGGAAAGTGTGTATACAGGAAACTGTATCGAGAGTTCGAATCTCTCCTTCACCGCCACATTCAGAAAAACCCCGCAAATCAACGGTTTGCGGGGTTTTTGCATTCTGGATTGTACTACTGTTTTGTACCACTCTACCGTGTTGCCCCTTGCCCCTTGCCCCTTGCCCCTTGTCAGCATCCATCATCCGAAATGTGCTACTTCGATTGTGCTTTGAAGCGACTACTCAATGCTGAAGATGGTGTCGGCAGTTAGCTGTGGCTGTTCGCCGATTGCTACGGGACAATAACAATCTATTGATTTAGTCGTATCCGATGCGGACACCAGAACTTATTTTTTCTGAATGTTTAGTGGTGTGATGCTGGTGCGTTATCATTCAGGGGTGCAAACAGCAATACCCTCTTTTGTCCGATCATAAAGCCGACCCATAACCGCCAACAGCAATGCTTGGGGAGTATTCAGCTGCGTGCACCATTTTAATATCTATATGTATTCCACTAATTAGTTCCAATAACATTTTATATATTATAATCATCATACTAACAATTAACGAGAACAGGAAACAAATCGAAAAATGAAAATGAAAGCAAGCTTCAATGATAGGTTCAAGGGGTTGAAGGTAAATGCCAATAAAGCCAAGGGGCACGGGGTGTACCCGGTAATTTTAGGCCGTACACGCGACCAGCTGATGAGCCTGCAAAGCTATCATTCCCGCATCACGATTGTTCGACTCGACTTGCATTTTTCGGCAGTTCATACACCTAATCATAAGCATGAAAATACAATGCTCAGTCGGTACATCAGAAAGTGTAAGGCTGATCTTGGTTCAAACGATTGGAGTAACCACAAACGATTCATTCATGGATGGGTCAAGGAAATTGGTAAGGCCGAAAACGCCCACTACCATTTGTTTTTCGGGTTCCAGACCTTGCAGCGCAATTTGGGGCTGATTTCGGGTGACGGGCACACCGGCATGTGGAAGTTATTCGAATGCCGCTGGCAAGAGCTTACAGGTGGCACGGTACAGTTCATCAGGCCGCACTTCTTGAAGCGTGACGACAAGCAGGCGTTTGCAGAGTGCTTTGAGCATCTGAGTTATCTGGCGAAGATTAGGGATAAGCATTTTGGCACGGGTGAAACATATCGACGTTTTGGGTTTTCGAAATTATCATTCAAGGAAAAAGAATTAACGGTGTTAGAAGAGCTAATGTCAGCCTGACTAATTTGATGGGGCTGCAAGCCGCTTGCAAGGGTCGTGGCCGGTTTTTAAGTTTTCGGCAATGCGAGGGTGGCGACCAGCAGCTTACTGCGCCCAAAACGGCTTGTGGGGGTTTTGATTGGGAGGGGGTTGCAGGGATGTTTTTTTCTTTAATGCAACTAGCCTGCCATGATACCGGTTATAAAGCCAAGTCATCCGGTGTAAATGACATCTTAAATAGCCGATATTTGGCTAGATCGCTTGGTTTGATTTCTTGCGCTTCCGGTAGCCGCCCAATATTTTTAATGGTAGCCACAACAGACTGATCATAAGGTTCGTCACCACTCGACTTCGCAATGTCTACCGAAGTGATCCTTCCGTCGGTAGCCATACCAATTTGCAATGTCACTGAATGGTTTCTTCGGGCTGATGGTGGGCGTACCCAGCTTTCGGAAGCTCTGGCTTTGATCAAGTCATTAAAGACTTCGCCAGAATCAATTTCGTTGATGAGTTCAGGACTAGATTTTGATATTGCAACGGCTGGCGGGAAAGCCAAACAGTTGGTTAGGTAGATGCCTAAACCAAATTCGACTCGACGACACTGAAAGTAAAATTCTTGACTTGCGCCAAAGTTCGAAGCGAATTCGATAGCGGGCTGAATTCCGCCTATTTCCGGCTTACTCCCCGTCTTCCATGGCCATACTTGATAATTGTCCAGAAGCACTGTCACAGCAGTGCTTTTGCCTTGGTCAACAATAAAATAAGTACCGCGACTATCGACTACAACCTTGCTGATTCTCCCATGGTAGATACCCGGTTTGCTGAACTTAATCTGAGCTCTAGCTTGATTGGATTGCCATTCTTGGGTGATTTGCTTGGTGTCCATAGCCTGATTGAAATGCCAACCAGTGGTGTCCAGCATCTCGTGCATCCTGGTATTGAATTGACTCCATGCGCCGGAATCGATTTCGGCAGCATTCGCGAAAGACGTGATGGACGATAGAAGAACGATCAGTGGTAGCTTCATTCAAAAAATCCCTTTTCAATTTTCGGCATGATGTCTTGAACTCAATGGGAGTCATTGCTGGCGCGGGTCTGGTTTCGTAAACACCGCTACGTCATTGGAATGCTTGATAAGAAAGTGATGATAGCCACTATTAAAATCACTGAGCCCGCAAGAGCGCCGATGCCAATCGCTTGGCGGATGTTCCAGACGTATCCAAACTCCATGGCAAAAATGCCGGCCAAACTGGCCAGCGGCATACATAACGTCGCGAGGAACATTGCCGCGTAAAGCTTCATATCCATTTCCTTGGTCGTTGCACAGCCCAACATTAGGTTGGTCGTCATGCACTCCGACAGAATATCTGAAATTCAGATATACGAAAACCAGATATAGGTTGTAAGGCTGCTCAATTATTGGACAGCCACATGCCGAAGGCGATTTACAGACCGGAATACGATGTTTTTTTGGCCCTGCTGAAAGCACGGCGAATCAATGCTGGGCTGACACAGGTACAGTGTTCAACTGCTTTAGGAAGGCCACAATCGTTTATGAGTGATGTTGAGCGAGGTGTACGTCGACTGGACATCATCCAGATTTATGACCTGTGCGCGGTGCTTGGATGTGACGTTGTCGATTTGATCAAAGATTTCAAAAGCGGCATCCAAGCACCGTAGCAGTCATGTTGGCAGTAGTAATGCCTGAAAGTCGCTTTCACCCAGAATGCGAATTTTTTGACCTTTTGAGATCAACTCTTCAGCTTTGATGTGCTTCGAGCTCTTGTTCTTTCCGGCCAATCGAGTGATGTCCTGATCGCCAACCACCAATAAAGTGGTTTGTTTGGTCACACCAGAACCGACCTCGCAACCGCCCGCTGCTGCCATAGCAGAAGCATCTTGACGTGGGATCGACAACGCACCGGTAAACACTACTACGTTACCCGCCAAGACACCGTCCTGATTGGCCACGAGTGGTTCTGTTGGATTCACTGCTGATAGAGGCAAATTAACGAGCGAACACCATTCCGCCGCCGTTGACCCAGTATGAGCGATTGCGCGAAGCAATATTTCCCCTGCTGCCCGTGCATCTTCCAGGGCATCGTGGTGCTCAAAAGTGATCCCAAAGGTGGCAGCAAGATTTTTCAGTCCATAACCCGACCGCGAAAATTCGCCCCATGCTCTGCGGGCTACCTTCGCTGTATCGAGCCAAGAGCAATTGAAATGCGCTAAGCCCGCATTCTGACAAGCTCGCAGGGTTGCAGTGCGATCAAACGGCATATGACTAGCCACAATTTGACCCGTCACGAAGGGCAAAATTTGGCTATAAATCTGGGGCCAAGATGGTGCTGACGAGATCATGGCTTCGTCAATTCCATGTACGGATACGTTCATAGGGTGAAAGTAGTCGTTGGGGTTGACTAGGGAAGTCCACGTATCGTGAAGTTTCCCGTCTCGAAATACCGCGATTCCAACCTGACAGATGCTCGCAAGGTTAGGGTTGGCTGTCTCTACGTCAATGACGGTGAAATCCATTTCATTCTCCGAAAAGCAATCGATCAAAAAAGACGTGAACCAGAGTGGAACGTATCAACAGTGGAAGATGCCTGCAAACTGATGGCACAGCAAACTGATCTTCCGATAACCGATTTCACCCCCACCCAAGGATGACCAATATGCCAGACAACACAGAGGCCAACATCGCAACCGCTGACGTACTGACGTTGCTGCTGCACAACCAGCACGCGATAGCCGCAGCAGTGGAAGAACTTGCATTGTGGGCTAGCTCAAATGGTTCGCTTGAAACACATGGCAACGTCATCGTGGCGCTGAATACGCTCGACACAAACGCCTCGGCAATTACCGCCGGTATTCTCAAGTTGAGGCAGTAGCCACTATCAAAGAAGTCTACTTTTTTAGTAGTACGACGACCCTTCGTTTCGAGCTATCAAAAATCTATTGCAGATAGGTATATGATCAAATTATCATAGATCTATCAAATTCAACTATAAAGGATAACAAAAATTGAAAGCACACCTGTACCTCCGAGCTAGCACCAAAGATCAGGACGCCTTAAGAGCTAAAGCTAGCTTGGATGCATTCGTAACCGAAAAAGGTCTTGTCATTGCTGGGGTGTATTCGGAAAACGTCAGCGGAACAAAGCTAGACCGCCCGGAGTTGATGCGGTTGCTAGATGCGGCACAACCCGGTGAATGCATTGTATGTGAAAGCGTTGACCGTTTAAGCCGTCTGTCCCAATCGGATTGGGAAACACTGAAAGCCAAGATCAAAGCAAAGGGTTTACGCCTTGTGATTGCAGATTTACCTACAAGTCACATGCTGATCGAAGACAAGGGGATGACCGGTCAAATAATGGAAGTCATCAACAGCATGTTGTTGGATCTCATGGCAACTATGTCACGATTGGACCAAGAAAAACGCGTCGAACGAATCAAGCAAGGCTTGGCGAATAAGCGTCTCGCGGATCCGGCTTGGATGCCTAAGGGCAAGGGTAAAAATGTCGAAAAATGGACAAAGGTGCAGTCGTTGATCAATAAGCATCCTGGGATGTCGGCTGGAGATTTAGCCAAGCTCGCTGAAGTGGGGGTGGCGACGGTATACAGAATCAAGCGTGGGGGCTAGGCACTCGTTTTCGGGGGGGGGGATTTGAGCTGGTTCCATACTAGTACCGGTAGCTGCTAGTGGGTACATCTAGCTGGTTCCATTCTATGGAACGAAGTATCCCATGCGGACTGCCATTTTATGCATCAATCGACGTTCATTCCCTATGAACGCCTATCCATTCTATTTTTATACGCTGAAGCGCAATCAGCAAAGGGCACAAATAATCATCCCTCAATCGACTCGGGCCTTGAAAAAGGGTCTAGTCTACTTACAGAAAATATGGTTATATGGCATTTTACCATTATAGCTGAGAAAAAAATTGAGCGACTGCAAATTAAAGCTTTTCGAGATTGAGCGAGTAGGGCTGTTTGATTATGCGCACACCCCAAAAATTACAGATGTAACATATTTTTTAGAGTTGTTGAGATCCTTTATCAAAGGTAGGACGGCAAAAAATAGTCGCATGAGCACGGCTAGGAAGGAAGAAGTATATTGCTATGATATTGAAAAATTGGCGAATGGTGATTTCATAGTAATACTGTGGTTGGGTATCACGAGCTATGGGAATCGGAAAATTTTATCGCTGCCAAAAAATGGGGTTATAGGCTGTGATTTAAAGCAAGCCAAAGGCGATGCCTCTGGAATAATTGGGATGCCAGCCTATTTCTATATTTCCGTAGCGACTAACTCTATAGTTGTCATGGAGTTCCCAGGTGCTTCTGGCGACTCATCTTTGCTCACGAACTATCTTTCTGATTTTGTTCATAATTATTCTGGGCATGGTGTCAAAAAAGATAAGGAAACAGTGTTGAAGGCTGATCCTTCAAATGAGGAGGATAAAGCATGCTATTTCTCGTTTGCTATAAAGCGATTTACCAGTAAAACAATTGAAGAATATTTGAGAATGAATTTCTCCGCGATCTCAAGCGTAATGATGAAGGATAAAATTACGGCAACTGAAACTGTTACAAGAGACTTGGGGGCGGTTTTTAATGCGTTACGTCCCTGGGTTAGAAAAACAGCAGGCGAAGTAACCAAGTCGAGCACGGTTAGCATAAGTGTTCCGGTTAACTTTAAAAGTTTGTCTGAGATTGACGAGTACATTGAGTGCGTAAAAGTAAATGGTAAGCAAGATACAGTTGGGTTCAAGGTTACGAAGAAAACTGCAACGGATATGTCGCAGAATATTTATTATCTCAACGGTACTCAAGCCAGAAAAGCATCTGCCTTTGATTTGAATGGCAAAGAATGGCCATATAAGGCAAGTGATTTGGTGTCTTTTTTCAATAAAAACAATAAGATACAAGATTTTATTGATGTTTCACACAATCCACTTGGATCTGCTACACATAACGCGGTGTCTGATGATACAGTTGACATTGCTGACGAAGATCAAAGCATGGAAAATGAGGCAGAGGCATACAATGCTTAATAGAAGCACAATCATAGCGGTAGTTATACATGTTGTAATGGCCGTGGTTTTGTGTGTTTTTATTTATGTTTATAAGCCAGAGATTTTTGCTGCGTTTGAAAAGAAAGACATAGATATTGTAAATCTGACAAACTCACTAATAAACATTGCAATGATTCTTTTTGGTATCAGTGGTGCGTGGATTGCGTTGGTGTTTCCGCGAGCATTGAAGTCTTTAACCAAAAGCAATGTAAAGGATATTGTTTCGAACGATGAAGTGGTAGCGTTCAAAGATATATCAACAACAGCGGTTCTTAGTCTGATCGTTTTAATAGTTTTGCTTGCGATTTCTTACGTCTATGGGTTGTCGGGTGTTATGGATTTAAAGGTGCAGACTGGCTATTATTCGCTGTATGCTTTGTCAATATGCTATGTCATTCAATGTTTTTGTGCCATATGGTCGGCAAAAACCACCTTGAGAGTTTTTTTCTCTTATGCTGAAAGGATAATACATAGGAGCGCCTCTGAGGGGCTTGAAAGGCAGGAGTTGCCTAAAAAAGACTAGCGTCGCAGTGGCACTCGATTGCTAATAGCGATCTCCATCTTAATCAGAATAAGGTAGGTAATTTGGAAATCGCGGCCAGCTTTTGAGCGGTACTCGCGCCTTTCGAGTAAATGTCGTGTGTCACCGACCCAGTTGCGTGTCCAACCAACTCTTTTGCCAAGGCATCTGGCACGTCTGCCCTGATCAGCCCGGTCACTACTGTGTGACGGAAGCTGTGGAAGACGTGCAGTTTACTAAACCCTGCTGCTGTGCGTAGTCTGCCAAAAGCCTTGGATATCGCATGTGAGCGGTTACCATAGTGATTGGCCGATTCCGTAGGAATGAGGAACGTATCGGTGCTGTCTTGAAGTAGGCGTTCAACGGTAGGCAAGAAACTCGGATGAATCGGCATCACGCGCTTGCTTGCCGGGCTTTTGCTCTTAGGGAAGTCGAAACACCGGATACCATCAACAGTGATCACGCTCACTTTGTTGAGCTGACATAGTTCTTCAATCCTGGCCCCTGTGTACCAGCCTAGTGCAATGAGATCTGCAAGCGGCCTATCTCCATTATCCAGTGCGGCTTTGTGCAGCTTGAGAGTCTCGTCCCGAGTGTAGATTTCCCGGTCCAGCCCTGCTGTTTCGGAACCGCCACCCTGTGGAAGTTCGTGCCCTACGAACGGATTGACCTTGTCTTTGTATTCTCTACGCCATTCAGGGTCGTACTTCATCGCCCACTTCCAGAAAGATGTACCCGCCATTAGGTACTGACCTAGCGTCGCTGGTGCCCGGTCCAGCGACTTGAGCCATACGTCTACGGTGTCAAAGTTCAAAACCAATCCTTCTTTCTTGAGAAAGGCTGACAGTCGCTCCATCTTGCCCACTTGCTGATCGACATGTTTGGGGTCGCCGCCGCGACTATCCCTAAACTCGCGATAGGTCTTCAAGCGAACGGTGGTGATAGGTGACCTAGCCTTATGATTAGCAGGGTCTGAGAGAACCGCACTCACTTCTTTTTGCTGACCATCAGGCAGGTTGAAGCGAGTGGTCAACAGTGTTGGAATCATGGATTGGAAATCTTTAGCCAATTCATCCATCAGACGAACCTTACCAGCCAGCCCGTCTTTGAGATGCTCTTTTACGAACGCCTCGAAGGCAGCAACAAATCGTGGGTTGCTTCTCATCCGAGCTTCAATCGTTGGGTCAACTGTCGGTGGACGTGCCGCAGCTACACCTACTAGCGATAACTTCTCATTTTCGAACATTTGCCCAAGATCGGTGTGAAGCGAAATAGCGTCGTCCTGCCAGCCTTCAGGTAACGGTATACCTTCTCGCGCTGCTTTGATTCGAGATTTCCATGCCGCTAGGATTGGCAAGCGACGATCAAGGGCTTCTTTCCGTAGTCCCGTTTTCAGGGATAGGGTCAACACCTTGACTCCGAGCTTACGCTGTACGTCAGCCGGGACAGCTAACCGGACATACCATGTGGATTCACCTTTCTTCTGGATCAGGTTGTCTGTCATTCGAACGCCGTTGACGAGTATGGAAGTCGCGTATTGTACTACTCAATTGTACTACTCATCACACTTTAAGCCCAGATATATAGGGAGTTGTGAGGCTTGGAAGTGATAAATTCGAATCTCTCCTTCACCGCCAAATTGTAACCTAAAGGCCCCGTTTTACGGGGCTTTTTTGTATCCGTCGTATTCTGTTCCCCCATTTGTTCCCCCACCTGGATTTTCAGTGTTTCCTACGAGTTTCATGGGGATGATCGACGGCCAGATTGCCAAATTCAGGCCACCTAGGCTGTAGATTTTTCTCCGCGCTCACTTGGGTGGGTTTCGGGTTGAAACGATGTTGGTCCGCATTGTTAGTCTGAAGTGCCTGCCCCCTCATTTTCATCGAGTATTGGCAGATCGGTTTCGGCACTGTGGATGATTTTCTGTGTGCTTGTAACCCTGAATAGGTTCTAACTCATCAGGGTGTGCGACAGGTACTCAGGGTGGCCTGTTAAATCATTCTGGTAGGTTTTCTATTCATGTTGATAGTGGTCGTCCATCATCATGTTGAGATCGTCAGTATTGCTCCAGGCGCCGACTTGGCAACCACGCCGCTTTCGGTATCGTAATATCCTGCCTGAAAATGGCTTTCTGAGTCTCTTTCCTCGATTGGACCATCTTGTCCCGGACCAGCGTCTCCATCTCCGTGTCTGTGTCGGCCCTATAGAGCTATGGCTGAGCTTGCGCCAAGGACAGCTCCCAGTTGCTCATCCGTTCAAGCAGTGCTTCGTGGTGATGTTCAGTTGAACTTTAACGGGCTGAATTCAGTCGTTCGCTCTGATGTTCTGTCTTTTTCCTTGGCTGCCTGTTGTCGAACATCGTTATGCATGGTGCGGCGACTTTCATCTGCTTGCTCGATCAGCGCAGAAAGACAGCTTTGAGGCCTCTAGTTCTGTGCATGGTTGAGATGGGAGCCAGCGACCTGAATCAATCGCTGGCATCGTCCGGCTCTAATGGAACTAAACCCTGCTGCTTTGGTGGAAGAAAAAGCTTTGAAAGTGACTTTTGCGTATCGGTAGAGAGTTTTCCGCGTTTTGGTAGTTTCACCCCCTCTATAGAAAATTCTAGTTGCGTGTGTGATTGCTCAAAATGCTCTGGTTCTCCAGGAAGTTCCACAGCATCATCTGGATTCGTGATATTTGGGAACTGTTCAGTGGGACCTACGAGTTTTAAAGGCTCTTCTGGGCGCGCAGTGCTAATTCCCCCGACCTTGTAATTCTCTGCTTTCAGGTGTTCTTGCTCTAGCGAGTTGGGAGGTTCGATGTTTGAAGTAGAAGGCTGCCCTAGTTTGGCTGGCAGAGTATTTGGCTCGCTGGTTGTAATTTTTTCACTACTTGGCCGTTGAATGAGTCCGGCAATATGTTTTGGTGATAGGTGCGTTAGTCCTGAGATCCGTCCAATCGCATTTTTACGCGCAACTCCGTATGCTTTTTCAATTTCACCTTCTTGAGCGCCGCAGAGTTTCTGACACGTCTTTTTGGCTTCAATCAATTCAGTGGTTGATATAGCAAGTTCCCATAGCGTATGGCCTAAAAGATGGCCTAGAGCGTCGATATGGCTCTGTTTTCCCCGCAACTCTTCGTTGTGTCGTTCCTTTGTCTCTTTCCTTTCCTTGTCAGCGGCCTTGAACTGAGCACCGCTGTTCTGCAGTAGCCATTCAAGGCAATCAGCGGCAGTGCCATGCCCATGCGCGTTGGTCAGTTGCTGAAGATTTTTCTGTGCTGCAGAGGATAGAACGAAGCTACAGGCCTTTTGCTTGTTCTTCTTTCGCTTATCTCTGATCTTTTGCTGAGTCCAGGCCTCGTTCATTTGCCGCAATAGCTTCCATGTCGTGTCGCCCTCTGGGCCGGTAGTCGGCCACCTCTCAATCTCTCTTTTGATTCCACCCAGTTCATTGGGCTTAAGAAGGCTGCGCGGAAGGCTTTTCCCTCTCTTTGTCAGGTATCTGCGAATCCAAGCGGCTAGGCCGGTTTCATTTTCGTTGATCCAGGCCAGGTGGTGGGATTGATTGCTCATCAAGTGACTCAACTCTATTTTTTGGTCACTTTATCACGGCTAATTATTCATAGGGGTACGAATAATATTTAATAAAAATACAGGGTGTATTTTCTAATGTAATATAGAGTCAATCACGAGGTTATCACGGAAGACTTATGCTTTTAGATGCGCTTACCACCCGCTGTGACGAACTTGGGCCAGAGTCTAGGTACTGCTTGGCATGCTTCGTTTTGTCCTTTGGATATCGTGAGTCCGAGGGGCTTTCTACAAAAGAAATGGCGCAAAGTTTTGGCGTATCGGAGCCAGTGATGTCTGCGTCTTTGAAGGCACTAGTCGCTGTAGGGGCGCTCATTTGCCGTTCTGAGTTGACAGGCAACAAAGGTCGCGCGGGACGGTTCTATCGGGCGTCAAAAGAGTGGATCAAGGGCGACTCTGGCAGCTGTCTCAGTGTCGCGGAGTCCCCAAGTTGTCACTTGGAGGCTATCGCCGAGCTATTGCAACAACCGCGGGTGACTACAGAAAGGCCTCCTGTGGACTATCCAACAGAAGTGGATTGTGAGGATGTCCAGCTGGAAAGGGCTCGGGTGCGGGGGAGAGCTGTCAGGAAGACTAGGCAGGTTGGCCGTCTGAGTAATGTGAATCGCCTGATTATGGCTGTGCTGCTATGCCGCGCTGATCGGCTTGGCGTTGTTCGTACGCTTGGGCATGCTGATTTATCAAAGCTGACCGGATTAACCAGTGAGCGTTTGAGCAATCGGATAAAGACACTTTTGACAGGCGGGCTGATCAGGGCGCACGTGCCAGGCGCGACTAGCACCGTTCTCTTCAGACCAACTAAGAGCTTTTACTTCCTAAATTTAAATCATCCCGATTTGGCGGGCCCCCGACAATTAGTGACTTCAATCGTATCGTGCTATCCATGGGCGGGTGAAGAAATCGAGGGGGAGGCGGCCGTACGGTTCAGGGAAGAAATACATTCGAATGATAGGTTCCTAGCATTTTTCCATGATAAGCATCAGTTAGCAGTTTCACGCATTTTTCAAGTCAGAGTTGATGAATATGCATCCTGCTTCTTGTCTACGAGCTGGACGTCACTCAGTAGTTTTCCACACGCGTACAACACTGTCTTGATGGATCGTATTCGGGAGGATTTTGAACCGCCACGAACAACGACTGGAAGTGAAGGTGACGTATTTCCCAATGAGGGCGAGTTGCAGCAACTTGTGAATTCACTTTATTTGGCTGCTCTCCGCAAGGCTCGAAGGGTACAAGCTGCAATGCAGTTAGTCGTTCGTTTAGATTTCCATTTAATGGATCACCAGATCCTTCCGAGTCCCGTCGTTTCAAATGGAGGGCACTCAATTTTTCCATTCGTGTCCGTGCTTTCGGCTTCCCGCGCTGTAAGTAAGGAAAGTGGGTGTCATGTAGTCGATTTGAGAATGCCTTTTCCAGCAGTGTTTTCAACGGAGCAGGAAATTATTCTTGAGGATCGATTTTGCTACGGCCTATTAACATCTCCAGGCGGGCGGCTGACTGTAGTAGCTGAGGGAGAGAGTGTTCGTATAGTGAGGCTGTAGCTAAATAGCCATCGCTTCGCGTAGTTTTTGCCTGCGCGAATCTGAGTGGTTTCAAAGCTTCAGGAAGTGACGAGTCGATTCATGCGGTGTGGAGGTGGCAATTATTTTTATACCGACCCTGCCCATCCTCTGAACGAACAGAGGAGCCCCGTTCATGAGGATCATTCGCCTGAAAGAAGTTATCGACTCGACCGGTCTGGCCCGGTCAACCATTTACAAATACATCGGGGATGGCAGCTTCCCGAAGCCGGTCTCGTTAGGCGATCGGTGCGTCGGTTGGGTAGAGAGCGAAGTGACCGACTGGATCCTGGCCAGGATCGAGGAACGTGATCTGGCGGCGCTCGCGTGACCCAGAAAACAATGGCGAGTAAGTCTTACCATCAAGCATAAACACCATGACCAGCTTGCTGTTGGTCATGGTGTTTATGCCGACTGATGGTCATCAGCTCTCAGCTAACTCCGACAGAAGACGGATTGGCAAATCCCCCGGCACGCTTGGCAATGAGGATCGACATTGCCCGGCCTCGTCGGGAGCGTTCACTTGAGTCGGAGCTGCATCTATTTATATAGCTCCTAGGTAGACATTCACTACCCAATCTACTCGCCATGAAGCACTCATCAACGACCTATGAATAATTTACCTATGGTCCAGTCATTGCTGGCTATCAAGGGAGTAGGTCAACAGTTATAAATTGCACAGTCGGTATCTGGTATGTGAACAACCAACCAGGTACTCAACCATGAGCCATAGCACTCCCTATACCAGCCTGCCCCAGTCCGATATCGCCATCCAGATCGAGCGGCTCGTTAAGTCCATCGAGCGATCCGACACCCCAGCATTCTGGCTGCCAGGCACGCGTTCAGGTAATGAGTGGATTGAGCGGACCAGACTGTCCAGGTACTTCAAACACATTCGGCAAATGATTGACCTGTTCGATGATCGCTGCGAATACCAATACAGCGAGCACCTGCAAGCGTTCTGGGACGCTTGCCAAGACGTCGGGCTGGAACGTGGCATAGAACGTCCCGTCTGCTTGAACGAGAGCGCTACAGCCTACCTAGACCATCACCGCAGCATGAACGTACTCGTCGACCAGATCCGTCGGTTAACGGGTCAGCAATGGTATCGCCGTAAGAAGGGGGATCGTCGCGATCTGGCCGGCCAGCAGGGGGGCCGTGTCCGTGATTATTCAGACGCGATGCTTGCTCGCTACTCGCGGACGCTGATCATTCGGGTCAATCTTTATTACTACCAGACGGTTCAGGTCAGGCTGCGAGTCGAGCAAATATTCGATGATCTCGACCGGTTGATTGCTGAGCGTGAGCGTAACCCGATTTTCGACCACCTCATTGGCTATATCTGCGCAGTGGAGCAGGGGGAAGATCGTGGCTACCACATCCATGCGGCTTTCTTCTTCAACGGTAACGAGGTATGGGCTGACGTATACAAGGCCCAGCAGATCGGCGAGTTGTGGGAGCGCATTACTTGGGGGCAGGGCTACTTCCACAGCTGCAACCACGACAAGGAAGAAAAGTACGGTAAGAAGGAAGAGGAAAAGGCAGAGGGCAAGCGCGAACTGGGTATCGGCATGATCTTTCAGAACGATCAGGAGATCCGTCCCCATGTCCACTATGCGATGTGTTACCTGGTCAAGGACGCTCAGCAGCTGCGGCTAAAGCCATTGAGGGCTCGATGCCTGCGAATGGGACTGGTAGGCAGCTAGCCCGTCACCGATAGAGCCAAGGTTGCAGTTCATCCAGGTTCGCTACCACGATCTGCTGCGCTGTAGCTTTTGCATGCACCTTGGTCGGGTCGATTTGGTAGCGTTGCAGCACGTACTGCACCAAAGCACCACGAGTATCGATGACAAGCTGGCCGTCACTCATACCAAAGTCGGTTTCGATTATGGCTGCCTGCTCGGCTTTTAGGCGTGAGTCAGACTCGATGATGACCTGTACCTGGCTGTTCCAGTCGCTGTCCTGCTCACGGGTATTTCCAGACTGGTTATCCATCAGCTCAGGGATTCCCCGAAAACGGCTCAGAACGAAATCCCGATAATCGTGGTTCTTCTCGCAGTAAGCGCGTACATGCCAGCGCATGCCGGTGTAGATCAGTGTGTGGGGGGCGATTAGGCGAGCTTCCACACCAGGTGTGCTTAAGGATACGTATTCACACTCGAGGCGAAGCCCGTCTCGACAGGCGCGAAGGATAGGGCGTAGCACTTCGGGGCGCACCGAGCGATCAGGTACTTGCAGCACCTCGGTATGGGCATAGGCCAGAGCCAGGCCTTCGATGTGTGGTGCCCGGTCGTGATTCTGGTTCAGCAGGTGCAGGTAGGCGCTGGCACTGTTGTCGATGAACAGTGGTTTGAACTGCTTGCTCGGTACATACCCCTTCAAATACTTGTCATATTCCAGGTTTTTCGGAGCGTGCTCACTGATGTAGGTGTTGATGTCTTTCGACGCCTGCTGGCGACTGATGCCAAAGCTTTGCATCAGATGATTCGTCGTTAGGCGGCCTTCCCACCAGGCTACTGTTTCAATCAGGCGATAGCGCAGCGCTAGATCCCAGCGTACGGATTCAATCGATTGCTTGCGTTTCATCGCCACCCCATCTGTTTGAAAACTTTACCTGTATGTGTAAACACTCTAGATAAGTCGTAGAAGACTACATATCGTGATTGAGGTGTTCAAGAGGGGCAGCGTAATGAGGCGGTCCCTGCAGGTCTCGCGTGTGTGGTTTGGCTGCTGAGCCCTAGGGGAGGACTGCTTTCTTCGGTGGGCAGTCGTCGAAAGCGCCAGCGGAAAATATGAAGACGCGATTTTGGTAGTCGACGATAGTGTGGTTATCGAAGGGCTTTGAGAGTGCTCATTTATACAAGGGAATTTAGTTGTCTTCTGTCATTTATAACTACCTCACCAAGATCCAGCACGGCCACCCCGTAAATCTTGACCCGCTTATCGCGAAGTTGGTGTCCGCTGGCGTGCTGCGAACTGAGATCAGCGCCATCATCTCAGGGGCCAAGCTGGGCAAGGCTAAGTACAACGTGACCGTGCTGGATCGCGATGCGTTCAATCAGTTGATTGTGCGATTCCAGCCATCCGAGGTCGGTGGCCGTGTCGGTGCGGCAGTAGATGGAAACAGCCATAGGGTCGCTGTATCCGAGTCTCTGCTGATGTTCCGCTCGGCCGCACAGCGACATCCGGTGGTGGCCGTCACTGAAGATGGACGATGGTTGCTGCCGCGCCCGCTGGGCTCCGTTGGGGTCATTGTCGAAAATCTGGAGAATTTCCTCCGCTTCGAGGAAACACTGCCCTTTATTGCCAATCTTCTATCTGGCGTTTCCGGAGAGATCGAGCTGGTGTTCGGTTCGGGTAATCAAGTGACCAATAAACTGAATGCCAGCCTCCTAAGCGAGTTTAGTCAGCTGTACTGCCTGTTCGACGTGGACATGGGCGGATTACGGATGTTCTCCACGTTAGTAGCTCTACTGCCGAACAACCCGCCGGTGTTCCTTGCCCCGCCTGATGTGCGAGAGCGCATAGGGCGGTCGAAGTCCCTGCTGACTGACCAGCAACGGCAAGAAATAATTAAGTACCAGCACTTGTCGCATGAAACGGATCAGTTGATCCGTTTCATGCGCGACAGCAGCAGAGTGCTTGAACAAGAAACTTACTTGGCGAAGGCTGGAAAGGAATAGCGCATGGTCATGGAATCGATGTTTTACGAAGCATTCAAGATTAAACAGGTTGTCCTGGTGAACAGCGGTGTCTATTGCAATACCCAGGTACGGATTGATCAGCACACCGCCCTGCTTGGGGATAACAACAAGGGCAAGACCTCGCTGCTTAACTCGTTGAAGCTGTTTCTCCTGCCCGAGGAAAATTTTCATGATTGTGAGCGCAAGTTCGCCTTCAAAAGCTCCAAGGGCCACTATTCAAAAGAGTCTACCTTCGGCTTCTACTTTCCCGAGAAAAACTCATTTATCGTGCTTGAGGCGGAAAACCCACACGGGCCGTTTTGCATTGTCCTGAATATGGGCACCAAGCTATACAGTTACGAACGCACTGGGGTACCGGTACCGTATTCAGAGATCGAGCATCTGTTCTGGGATCACGGCTCACCGGTCAATGACGGTATGGGAGCTCCGATTAAGGGGCTGTCGATCAGTAAGGTCGCAGAGGAGCTGAAGAGGCTCGGTGGTGTGGTGTTCAAGGATGTGGCGACTATTAAGGAGCGCATCTACAGGCACCAGCCAACCCGTCCGGATTTAGGTCGCTACTGCCTGCTGCCACTGAGGAATGGTGGAAAAGATAACCGTGAAATTGAAGCCTGGAAACGCTTGATTCATCTGGCCTTCGACATTGGGGCCAAAGACCGGCGCACTCTGCCGGATACCATTGCCACGATTATTGAAGGGCGCAAGGATCGTACCGAGGCAGAGCTGAACGTCAACTTCACTGAGATTTTGGCCCGCTATGCAAGCCTACGCGGAGTAAAGGATCGGCTTCAGAAAATTCGTAACGGCAAACCAAGCTGGGACCACTTCGATCAGCACTTCACTAATTTACAGGTCCAAAGCTCGGACCTGATGAACCTTCTCTGCGATGTAGAGCAAAACATCAACGATCAGCGTGCGGCCCACTTGGAGGTGCGCCAGGCACGCTATACAACGCACGACATCCTCAGTCGCGAGACTTCAAGCTTGCGGGAGAGTGCGAGCGCCAGTAACCGTAAGAGCAACGAGCTCACGGGTGAGATGCGTCAGCTCAAGAAGAACTACGAGAAGTCAAAAAAGGACTCCTTTGATCTTTCGTCTGCCATGCAGGGCTATGGCTCCAAGTCAGTCGAGGAGATTTTGGAGATCCTACAAGAAGTGATCGGTGAGGAGAAGGCCGACATCGAAGCACTCAAGGACAATGAACAGTTCCGCCGAGAATTTGAGCAACTGACGCGCGCAATTAACAACGACAATACGAAAGTTGAGCACCTTGAGGGGCTCATTGCTGGCATCAGGCCGACGTTGCTGGACCTTATCCCGGGATCCTCCGCGAACATCCTCTATTCACTGAATAAGCAGGCCTTTACTGGCGAATGCCCGCAGATTCGTGCGGTCGACAGTGAGACAATCAACCGCTTCACTGCGCTCTTTGATGAACTCAACGGGACGCTGACGTTCTTGGGCAAGGAGACGCCTGTTATAGCCAGCCAGTACGATGCCGGCAAGCTGCTTCAGGACCGCAAAGACGAGTTGGTGCGCATTAAGGAGCGACTGAGGCATCAAAAGAGACGTCAAGGTGAGCTATCGAAAAAGACCACTATGAGCGTGGAACAGATTGAAAACGCAATTGCCGGTAAGCAGCGCCAGCTCGAATCGAGCGAACGAAACGTTGCTCTGCTGAAGCGTTGTGAACACATTGAAGACGAATTTGCTCGGCTCAGGCAGGAACTCGAGGAGGTCACTGCACTATTAGGCATTCTTGAGGCGCAGTGCCTTGAGATCAACAATGAACTTTCGGATGCAGTCGGCCGCCTCGATATGGCCAAAGCTGCGCTGGATGAGGCTAAGCGGCATGAGCTCTCCCTAACCACCTGGGGTGGTAGAGTCAGTGAGACGCTCCATGCCCGCCTGGAATTCCTTAAGGGCGGTTACCGACAAGGTGAGCGAAGTGAGGTTGTGGTCACGCAGAAACTAATGGATAACATCGAAAGGCGGACCCAGGAGATCGCTAAGAGATTCAACGAGGCCAAGGAACTGGTATCGAATCTGCTAGATGCTGTGGCGCTGGATGAGGATGCCGACTTTTCCCATCGAAGCACGCTCAGCCTTGAAACGCTCGCCAGCCTCCATGAGAAATACATGTTGCTCTACGGCCGCCTAGATATGGAGGAGATCAACCACCGCCAACAGGTAATCGAGCATAACGACGATACCAGTATTCAAATGCAATCGATCAGGCATGCCCGCACTCTGATCAATGGTTTCATCAAAGAAATAGAAGGCCATTTGTCTACAATCCAAGTGTCGAACCTCAATGCGGTGGCCATCGACTGCAAGCTGCACCCGCAGTTCGATGAACTGTTGACCGCAGTGGACTCGGCAAACATGACTGGGAGCGATCTGCCTTCGCAACTAATGTACGACCGTCTTGGGAGTTTCTGTACACAGTTTTTCGAAGCCGATCAGCGACGCGGAGCCAGTCTGAATATGTCCCGCCTGATTGTCTCGGTCGACTACCGAGTTCGTCTGAAAGGGAGTCAGGAGTTCACCGTCGAGGCTCAATCGACGGGCACCTCAGTGATGATCAACTGCCGGCTGCTGGCCTTTTTACTCAAAGAATTGCTGCAAGCGGATACTAAGGTCAGCCTGCCATTGTTTATCGATGAACTGTCTACTCTCGACGACAAAAACCTGCGTTCGGCCTGTGACATTGCCGATGCCGATGGGTTCTACGTGTTTGGGGCAACGCCTAGCCTCACCTCTGGGATCAGCAAGGTCTTGGGTAACTACATGAACCTCGACTACTTCAACGCAACGGAGCAGGCGTATCACCCCAATCGTACGATTCTATACACCGGCCTCAGCGAATCATTGATTGCACTGGACCGTGGAGCTCATATCGAACAGGGGAAAGTCAAAGCAGCAGTGACCATGGATGAAGAAGTGCAGGGGGATTGATGTTCGTCAAAACTGATATTGCCCTCATTAAAATGATCGAGAACAAGTCGATCTTCCTGGATCTAATCGACCACATGGACAAGGTCGGTGAGGGTGACGAAGTCCGTACTGTCATGTACGAAAAGAAGTTGTGTGGACTGCTGGATAAGGTCGCACCTATGCCTAGCGCTAAGGTACGCGAGATGCCGGCCGAGCGGCGCAAGCTAGAAAGTGCACTTTCGGTCGAGAATCTTCAGCGGTCAGGCCTGGTCATTCAGATAGACAAGGCACGCGGCACGATGGTTTTTGCGCCATTCGTGATCGAGATGTTCCGCCACTTCGATGGCGCCCGCCTGCGCCACTTGAATAGTGCGGACTACGAACTGATTCGCGCCTCATTCAACCGTTTGTATGAGGTGTTCCAAAATCTGCCATCGATGAGTAGTGAGGATATTGGCTTTAAGGAGCAGGTCAGTGTTCTGCGCAAGGAAATTCGCGCAGGAGTCTCAAAGATGAAGGAGTGTGTTGATGCGCTTCAAGGTCGACTTACGCATCTCGGCGAGATCGTCGATAAGATGCGCGACGACGATATTGATGACGTGTCTAAGGCGAAGGAAGCCCTCGGGGAGATCCACAACATCTACTTACGCAACATCCTACCGTCCTTGCAGTTCCTTGGTGAGCACACCGACTTGAAGGGCAGTAGGCCTGCCCTAACCGCGCTGACCAATATAGGCGACTATCTTGGCCAGTATGGGCATGAGCGGCTTGCCAGTGCGGTTTACTACTCCGTCGAGTCTATCCGCTCCTACCGTCATGATATTTCGATAATCAGCAAATCGCTCATGCGCTATGTGCAGCAGAGTGAGATGCACCGCAAGGCCTATGACAGGATCGAGCAAGCCTGGAACCAGCTCTACGGGGAGGTTAAAGCCCTTCACGATGGCAGCCTAAAAGACAACGTCTTGCCCAGCAATCACCCTGTATTTTTCCGCTGGAATACCTTTTCTGGGCTCAGTGTGCGGAGATTCGACGGAAAGATTGAATGGCCAGATGAAAACCACCGCCTGATGCTGACCGAGCATCTCCGTACTACGCTGCCCAATATCAAGATCAGCACCGGGGATATTCATCAGGTCATAGGACAGACCAACGAAATAGGCTCACTTAGGCGCCAGCGTGATGCTCGACTATTGGCGATTGGCAAGCTCGTTGATGGCTGGGAGGCCAGGTCGACTTGCGATGCCTACATTGCTATGCACGAACACCTGAAAGGCCGACTGAATGGATATGAGTTGACTGACCTGCTCATGTCAATCGGTTGGCTGCGCAAGCGAGAAGGGCTGGTGTTGATCCCACGGTTTGAGCGTTGCGAACTCACTACCGAACGCGAAACCCTGCGCTATTACAAGCTGCAAGTGGAGACCGAACATGATTGAGCAAGAAAACATGGGACGGGTCGTTCAGACCAAGGTGATCAACCGAAAGATGTCGGTTGATATCTATGGACAGTTCATGAACGGCAAGATGGTCAACCGCAACGTTCCCGTTGACGGTGAGCTGAAGTCCAATCCGTTCTTCGAAGAGGTCATGAATAACCACGATCATTACCAGAGCCTCTATGACTTAATCGGCTACGAGTTGGTGATGCGCGATGGTTTTGCCTTTGTCCGCACCACTGACAGCAATGACGTCAGAGAGGAATTGGTTCGGACCATCCAGGGCGTACTGCTCGTGCTGTTTCGTGGAGTAATGGAGCTGGGTTTCACCATGGACGTGCTTCTCAAGGACTCCGCGGGCTTGTCGAACCTACATATTGAGGAGATTGGAAAAGCCCAAGATAAGATTGAGGTGCTAATGGCCTGTGGCATGAAGACAGGCACGTTGCTGGAGCATGTCAGGAAGCTGGAGTTACGCTCGATCGCTTACAGGAATGGGAAAGGAAGTTTAGTGCTGTCGGAATCGGGTGCTGCGTTTTTTAATGACCTTCTGAGTGCTGGTGATCTTGATGTTTAGGGGGCTGGTCGCAGACGGTGAGTGAGTGACTAGGTCTGTTATTTCGACTCTCTTGAAAAATAATAACTAAAGGGACGGGAGGCTCCGTGCTTTTATTTTTAGTGAGCTCCAACCGGTTTGTCGTCTTTGCCATAGCAAATCGGGTAGGGGATTGTCTGCTGTGGTGGAAGTGGTCAGTCAATGGGTGCTGTAAATGTTTCGGGAAGGACGTTACTGGGCAAGGTCTTCCGGTATGCTTTGAGACAATTGGCGGCCCTGAATTTATGGCAACGATATTCGTCTTCCCCGGCGCGCGCACTGAATGGGCCGCGACTTTTTAGCTCTGCTAATGGATATTTTTTATGCCGGTTCAACTGACGCCGATCGTGTACAAATCTCTCGTACATGGCTATACGTGGAAGGTATCGGACGAAAATCGCCTGGCTGAGCTCATCGCCCACGTGGCACTCGGCCAAGCGCGCCATGTGAGCAAGATTCTACTGAATATCGGTGCGGCCGCTCTTCCTACGTCGATGGATGAAGCATGGTCTGCGGCGGAGCAAATGCTCACCGTTCCCGTGGGAGCAGACCCCTGGCACCGGGACGGATGGATGTTTCAGGTCATGTCTTGGTTGTCTGCGCTTAAGGCGGGAACAGACTCGCTGATAAATACGCCGCAAATGATCTTCGCGCAGAAGGGTTTCGATGGAGTTCAACTTGACTTCGACCCAGCAGGTGCCATCAGTGCAGTGGTCATATTCGAAGACAAGGCAACCGATAACCCCCGTAAGACGATTCACGATGAGGTTTGGCCGGAGTTTGAGGAGTATGAAAGAGGAGGTGACGCCAACGTGTTGGTTGCAGAGGTTATTGGGCTACTGGAGAAGCGGCAAGGGATTGACGTGGATGACGTGGTGCGTCGGGTGATATGGAAAGACGCACGCCATTTCAGAGTCAGTATCACTGTGGGTGACAGTCACGCCACAGACGCAGGGCGTGGTCGTCTTTTTAAGGACTACGACAAAAAAATTCCTGGCGACGTCAAGCGCCGTCGTGGCGAGACTTTCTATGTCGATGACCTGCGAGCGTGGATGGACCGCATCGCCAGTAAGGGTTTGGCTCACATCGCCGCATTGAGAGCTGCACATGTTTGACTCCGATACGGTTTCCCTGATTTCGGGTGCTCCTGAACTTGAAGGACTGGACTTATCCGCCTTGCCCGAGCAACTGACAGATGCCTATGCGTCCGTCGTGACCGCCCGCGTACGCTTACGGGAACTCTCGGCCAATGCGCAGCGCCCTGAAGACATCGAAGCGATTATCACGCAGATGCGTAGAATCGCATTCGTAAATGAAGCCTTCGTTTCTGCGCTTCCGAATAGAGAGAATCGAGCATCTGCTGCGTTTGTTGCCGGCGCAGCTCATCACGCGTCGCTAATGGCCGCACGACTTGGGCGATCGGAAAAGCCGCAAACCCGAGTAACGCTCGACTCTGTCGCTCCGGAGATTTCCGCCACCTTGCTCTTCATGATTGCTGAAGCAACAGCTGACTCAGCTGAAATGGCGAAAGAAATTGTAGTGCCGACGGACAATCTAATAGAAGGCTGTCTCCTACAATCAATTATCAGCCTTTCAAAAGGTCAGTTGACGCACGTATCCGACATTAATTTACCAAGCGTCGATATACTTCAGTCTGGGGACTTAGGTGACCGGGGCGTCGCAGGACTTCTCTATTTACTTCTTCGCGGCATACGCCAGCTTGCTCGTGAACTACTTGGTGTCGAACGAGCTGATGATGCGGTTACGGGGTCCGTCGCCGTATTTAAAAGCATCAAGGATCTGTGCGTCGAGCGGTTAGAGGCGGGCGGACAGTTAACCGCTGCGTTCAGCGCATTCCCCGGCCCACATCACCTCTCGTCTCTACTGATGTCAGTAGCGGAAAACTTGACTCCATCGGCAATTGTAAACATCAAACCTCCAAGAGGAATTGATAATGCGCGGTGGTTTTCCATGATGCGGAAAATCGCCAAGCGTCGACCCTATTTATGGCGAAATCACCGGACGGCCATCGACTCAGGCTACCTCGAGACAGGGACATCCTCAGCGGTGAGTTTTCCAACTGGTGCAGGGAAATCGACGCTCTCGGAGTTAAAGATCGCGGCAATGCTGTTGCAAGGAAAGAAAGTCATTTTTCTGGCCCCCACCTTGGCTTTGGTCGAACAGACCTCTAGTGCGCTGAAGACGACATTCTCAGAAGCGACGGTTCAGCAAGAAAGAAGCGATGCCTTTACTTTTGATGACTTCCTCGGGGATCTGCCATCGGTCTCGGTAATGACGACCGAAAGATGCCTTGCGCTTCTTGGGCAAGAACCTGAGATATTTTCGGACGTTGGTTTGATGGTGTTCGATGAGTGTCATTTACTGCATGCTGGAGATATCGAAACGAGTCATCGAGCTGTGGATGCCATGCTCTGTGTTCTGAACTTTGTGATCATTGCACCTAAAGCTGATCTGCTTTTGCTGTCCGCAATGATGAAGAACACGAGCGAGATCGCGGATTGGATCGCTTCAATGACAGGGAGACCTTGCTTGGCGCTTGACCTGACGTGGAAGCCAACTCGCCAGGTTCGTGGATGCGTGGTCTATGAGGCCGACCACATCGACACACTGACAAGTAAGCTTGCTCAGGCCCGTGCCGTTGCGACTACAAAGGGGGTGCCAGCGGCGATAGCCCGTACACTGATCGCGCAGCCTTTGGGTCTCTTTTCGCTACAGCAGACCTGGCTCTCGACATCCAGGGCTCATTACACGCTACTCCCCTTGCTAGAGGATCCGCTCGTATTGGGAACCGGAAAAACGCCGAATGGTAGAACCTGGTATCTGACGCCCAACGGCAACAAGCTGGCAAGCGCATTTGCCGTGGCAACCGCGAGACAGAACCTAAAGACGCTGGTTTTCGTGCAGACGATTCCCTTAGCAAATGCGGCGGTGAAGGAGGTCAACAGTGGCGCGACCACCACGCTAATAGAGCTGACCGCCGCGGAAAGCGTATTACTTACTGAGGTAATTGAAGAGCTCGGAAATGTATTGCACTCATACGTTTCGACAGAAGGAGTCGGCTGTGTTAACTCCGCGAGTGTCTGCCATCACAGCCTCCTTCTTCCTGCCGAACGCCAGCTTCACGAGTCTCTGTTTCGGCGCCCAGATGGTGTTAACGTCATGGTGGCGACGTCGACTCTCGCCCAAGGGATGAATCTTCCAAGCGAGATTGTCATCATTGGCGGCGATAGCCGCTTCGATCGGGACGCGAATAAGGTTCAACGACTTGAAGCGCATGAGCTCTTAAACGCAGCAGGCAGGGCCGGTCGCGCCGGCGAGTCATCCTACGGTTTTGTGCTGGTCGTTCCGAGCAAAGTGGTTCACTTTCGTGACGGTAAAAATGAGATAAGTAAGCACTGGGCAGACCTGCAAACCATTTTCGCGCAGAGCGATCAGTGCGTTGCAATTGACGACCCTATGATGGCCCTTCTTGATCAACTGGCACTCCCGGGTGAGGGCCAGTCACCTTCGCTTAAATATCTCCTCAGCCGATTACCGTTCGGAGAGGACGGAGACAATGACACTGCAGCTAGAACTCTCCTTCAGAAGTCTTTTGCTGTATTCCGGAAGAGAAGAGAAAACGATCTCGTATGGATCGAGCATCGTGTACGCGCCGCGCTCGCCGCGCGAAAGGCCAACGAGTCTCCTACCAACTCGACCTGGGTTGACCGGCTTGCCGCTGTCACAGGGGGTTCGACCGATTTCATCGCGCACCTTGGCAATGCCGTAAGCGAGTTACAGCTTCCCAATACCGCGTCCATGGAGCAATGGCGAGACTGGTACTTAGAGTGGCTGAAGGCCGTGCCGCAATTCGTTCCCTACCTCATTCGCCCATCAACTCTGGATGCCGCGCTCGGTAAACCATACAAAGCTCTTAGCACTGACACCGAACGTGGGCTTTATATCCTCAGTTACGTGACGGATCCACTGAAGCGTTGGATGGCTGGCTCCACGCTCGTAGAGATCGAACTCGCGTTTGGTACAAAAACCACCAAACTCGGAAAATGCGACTTGGCGCGAAACTTTGTATTGCGACTCGTTCCTGAACTTGCATTCGCCTTCAGCCTGCCATTATTGGTGGTGCGCACGATCAAAAAAGGCACTGAACAAGAGCTGGCGCTTACCGGCCTAGGGCTCGCCACGTTAAGCAGCTGCGTCCGCGGAGGATTCGATCTCCCAGAGAAACTAGCCCTTCGACAAACGTTTACCACTCGCTTATCACGGGTTGCAGTACATAGAGAGTATGTGGGTTTGCATGCGTTTATCGCGTCCGCCAGCGGCGCGGAGGACCTTGGGATGGCCATCGAACGGGTTAGGATCGCTCTTTTGGCTTCGAGGTAACTCACCCTGTGGGACGAAGAGTAGTGTGATCGTCAGGGAGAAACACCGTGAGGTGTGGGATCAGGAAGGTGTGTTGGCCGGACGCCCACTCTTGAAGTCCCTGGATGGGCCAATAGTCCGGTTTTTACGCCGTTAACACTTTCATTGAGCTAGTTGCGCCGATGAGTTTATGATCCGTTTCAGGTTGAAGGTAAGTATATTCAAGTTCATATCGGCGCTTAGCTGCTTGGTGCCAAGCATAAGAAAAAAACAAGCTGATAGTGGACGCCCTTAAGTGTCCGTATATGGACTCCTTCTCACTGTTGACTGTGGTTCGCACTTTCAGTCGGGCACTTAAGATGCCGAAGTGAGGAGGAGTCCATCTCATTGCTTATGTCTCTAGCCTGGTGGTAGTGCAGTCCCTGCTTTTTTCAGCAACCACCAGAAAACCACACAGCTCAGAACCACCAAAATCAGTACCGGCAGGACGCGCAGCATCAAAACGCTTAACAGTACAGCTACTGCACACGCAGCCACGATGCCAATGAAAACGAACAACAAGAAGAAAAAGCGTATAGCACTCATGGTATTTTCTCCGTAAAGCACGCTGAAAAAAAGATTGCAGAGATGACTCATGCCGAAGGCAGCACCGACCAAGGTCAGGCGCAGCCCATCGGATAAGTGGAGAATGAAAAGGAAACTGCTACAGGTAGCCCCGTTCAGCCATCGATACGCAGCCTTCGCTGCCCACAACGATATGATCCAACGTCTGGGTGCCAATCATGTTGAGGGCGTTCTTGAGGGTCGTGGTCAGGGTGCGATCAGGTTGGCCGGGTTCGGGATCTCCAGAGGGATGGTTATGCACCAGAATTACGGCTGCAGCGTTGTACTCCAGGGCGATCTTGACTACTTCCCGTGGGTACACGCTGACCCCATCCAGGGTGCCTCGGAACAGCTCCCTGAACCCTGTAACCCGGTGTTTGCTGTCGAGCAGCAGCAGAGCAAAGACTTCGTACTCGTGGTATTGCAGCAGTGTTTGCAGGTGGCTGAAGACGTGCTTGGGCTCAGTCAAGGCCCGTCCTTTAGACAGACGACTCATCGCCAGTTGTTGCACCATCTGCAGGATGTCAGCTTCGGTGACGGGTGATTCCGTGACATAGGTACCGGTCGTTTCACCGGCTATGAGCTTGTGATATTTCATGCGGGTATTCCTGTACGAATGCGTGAGAACGGAGGGGGTTGAGAAGAGCGGTTACTGGACGGTGGGTTTGCTGTTGTGCCGCGTGACTTGCGACTCCAACTTTTGCGCGAGTGAGGATTTGGCAGGCGCTGCCCGTTGGCCTTCGGGCTCTACAGGGCAGCGCTGATTTTCAATGGAGGGGAAGAACTCTTCGACGATGGCACTGCTGTCCTCCTCGCTGTCTTCAAAGGCCCCATGGTTAAAACCCTGCCGGGCCGCGTGATCCAAGGCGCTCTGTTCAAAGCCCGCGGCTTGCCGGGTTTCCTCCAGTTGCTTAGCTTCCAGTAAGGCGTCTTCTAGGCTCAGGCCACTGCGTACCGTGATGTCGACGTAGAAGATCGGCGTGCCATGGCTTTGCCGAGTGGACTTGCCGCGCAGACGCAACTCCAGCGGCAGACACGCCAGTCGATTGCCGGAGATGGCTTGCAGGTAGTGCAAGCGTGCTGCCAGGGTGCGGATGCTGTTGTAACCCGTGGTGCGAAAGACAAAACTGCCCAGCGGATCGTCATCGCCAATTACCACGTTCAGCCGGCCGTAAGGCTTGCAGGCGTTGCCTTGGGCCAGTGAACAGCCATCCGGTGAAGGGCAGGGCAACGACTGGATGCCGTCCTTGGTCAAACGCTTGCAGGTCTCACCGTTGCCGACGCACAGCGGCCGGCCGGTGTTACGGTCGAACAGGCTGTAGTCAGCCCGAAAGTTGAGGTCAGGTTCGTTGAACAGTAAACGGATCGGAACGCTGCGTAGTTTGCCGTCCTGGCCGTTGCGCAGCTCCTCATTGAGTGGATGCAGCAGCCAGCCGTCGCGGCTCTGAACCTGCGAAGTAATGGTGAACTGATCATCTTTCTCCGGCAGACGTTTGCCGTTCTTTTCGACGACCTTGCCGATGGAAATTCGGCCCAAAATCGGGGGAGTGATGGATAAACCTTTGAGCATGGGAATTCTCCTGTGTCTGAAATAAAAACGCCACCGAGACCGTGCAAACGACCGGTGTGGCTTTGGAGAGAAAGGACGTGGGGATAAGAGAAGAGCGAACGAGCGTTCAGGCCAGCAGAAAACGTCGACTGCCGGTTTTGATGGTCGAGTAGCGCACTTGCAGATAGGGCTTTTCTTTCAGCAGACGGGGGATGTCCAGGGCCACGCTGTCTTTGGCTTTCTTCCACGTGATGCAGCCGGTTGCGAAGGCTGCCCGACTGGCATCGCCCATGGCCTGTTGCAACGTTTGCTTGAGCTGAGCTTCCTGCTTCTCCTGCAGAGCAATCGATTCGCGCACGCTCTGCAGTTCGGTAAAGGTCGTACAGAGCAGAGTGTCCTGGCTAAAGTCCAGGCTTTGCCCACTGTCCTGTGGATACAGACACCGCAAGGCCTGCTCCGCCGAGTCAGAGCCGTCGGCGGGCGGCGGGGTATCACTGACGACGTAATCCCAGAACAGCCGCTCCAGGTCGATCAGCCGAGCAATCAGTGACTCGTCGCGTTCGATGCGATGGATCTCCAGGTACTGACCACCGAGCAGTACCGCCACATCCGCCGCCTGTTTGCCGGTGACGGCGAGCTGGTGCATGACTTGCAACTGCACATACTCGGGCACGCCTTCTTTCCAGAGGCGTGCTCCATTTATGCCGGCAGTCTTGCATTCGAGGATTTGTACATCGTCTGCACCGATAACCTCGCGGTCGATATTGGCCAGCATCCAAGGCAGTTTAGGATCCGGATGCTGCAGTACCGCATTGATCCGACGAACCCGATTGCCGCTGCGCTTGTTGTAATGCCAGGCCACGATGGGCTCCAGAACATTGCCCCAGTAGGCTGGGCTTTCCTCATCCTGAGGATCTATTTTCGGTAACGTGGCATCCCGGCCAGTCTTTTCAAGCCACAACTCCAACTGCGATTTGTAGGGGTTGAGGCCAACCGCTGCGCCTGCGTCTGAGCTGCCGATACCTTGCTTACGCACGGCGAGCCAATCTTCACGAGGTAGTTCCTTAGTGCCGATCAGACGAAGGGCAGGACGGCTCTTGTAGGTGTTTTCATTTAGGGGGATCGCTTTCATATGGGGTTCCTGCAGACACAAAAAAGCCCGTTGAGCGCAGAGCTGAACGGGCGTTAGGGTTAAGGGACGGGGGCATGTCAGGCGACGAGTTGCAGGGCAGCATCCAACGCGCGCTGCTTGATTTGCGCCCCCTGACCGAACCAGGCGGAGTCCATGCGGTATTCGTTGCTGCGGGCTCTGCGCTCGTGGTCGACGTACTCGGTCACGGCGTTGAGCAGACCCCAGGCAGTGCCTTGCGCCGACTCAAGCGTTGCACCACGGCCGCGTCCCTCGTACAGGCTCTGTACCTTGCGTAGGGCGCGTTCGTTGGGAATGACTTCAGGAATGGGGCTGTTAGCAGGGGTGTCGCACAGCACGCTGAGGAAGAAGCTCATCGCTTCCGGCCACTGGACTTTGCGCTCGGCCAACATGCGCATGCGATACATGAATTCGTCCCATTGCGAGACGGCGACACCCAATTGCTTTTTGACGACCTGAGCGTCGAAGCGGGTGCTGTGCGGCACTTTGATGGATTGAGTGGTGCCATCCAGTGCAATGGTCAAGGTGTTGTTGCAGACCACACGAACGGTGGTCGGCGTGGCAGTGGTGGCGAGTGTGCCGTCGCAAGAGGTCGCCAGCAGCAAATAGCCGTTGACCTGATCGTTGCCCTTCAGCGCGGTGTTTTGGCCGGTTCGCGCTAATGCCCAGAACTTACGACCCCCCTTGAGCACTCCAGCGGTTTCCAGCTCATAGCCGGACACTTCAGTCAGGTCTCGATAGAACTCCATCACCTCACGCGGCTGAACAATTTGATAGCGGTTGGAAACCACTGACAGCGGCGCTTTGGTGTCAGAGCGGTAAAGCACCTTTTGCTCCGGGAACGAGTGAATGCTACCCAGATGGCCGATAGCGTCGGCTTTGAAGTGAACGGGGCTTTCCTGGATCTTCCAGTCCATACCCGCCTCACGCTGCCAGATTTCAATAGGTTGTTTTTGAGTCAGTTGACTGCCGAGGCCATGCCACGGGGTCGCGCCAACGTAAGCCATTTGTTCGATTTGATGAGCCATGATTACGATTCCTTAAGGTGCAAGAGGGTGCAAGCCGGCATAAATGCCACGCATCGCGTGGCACTGTCCGGATGTACTAAAAGAGAGGAGGGGAGGACGGTTTAAGCTGGTAGATTGAAACGATGTCCACAGATCAGGCAGAGATTGTGGGCGAGCACATGGCGGTCAAGTTTGTCGCCGAGTTGAGCGCCCAATGCACAGCCACCGGCACCACCTACAAGGCCGCCGAGAATGGCGCCAGAAACAGTTCCGAGAGTGATTCCGAGTGGGCCAGCGAGAGCGCCAACAGTGGCTCCTAACTGGCCACCTGCCAGCGCAGCACTGACGCCGCGTGCTGCACCGCCGACCGTGCCGATGGCAGCCGCAATTTTCATGGCCTGGTGGAGAGAGGCGATTTTGGGTGAGTTACAGCGAGGGCACTGCAATGACATGGTTCGAAGCTCCATGATGGGGATGTCATAGCAGTGATGTAGCGCTGTATTTTTTTTGAGTTGAATTTGAGCGACTTACTTGTCGATGAAACAGCGGCAGTCGGCCCAGAGTGTGTAAAAACGCAGGATGAGGTTTATATTTTCAGAATCAGGGCATTTTTTTATGCTTCGATGCCCTCACACGTCGAGGATCTCCTGGTCTCTGCCACGTGCCAGCAAAATGGCTCAGACGTATTGCTTTTTACCGCTTCTTACGAGTGGGTGCCCTTTGAAGACGTTTGGGCCGTCCATTGTGAGCTCAAGTTTTTCCCCCTTCCGAGTAAGCCAGGGGGTAGCCTCACTACCAGTCTTGGAGGTGGTTCCGGACGGGCTCAGTACAATGTGATCTTGGTCGATCTCAATTTGGCCGATCACGTAGGTGTAGATCATGCTGCTGAAGAACCCACCCTTGAACTCAAAAGCGCACTCAACTACCTGGTTACCGTATTCCATCCGCATCTTCGGTTTTAGGGATGCCACCGAGACGGCACCATTGGCTACCGCTGAGTAAACGCTGCAGACCAGTGCCACCTTTCCCCCCATAAGCTGAGAGATCGCTGGGTTGATTTCGACCGTTTCTACACCAGGCGCAGAAGCACTGGCACTCACAACGTCACCCGTATGGAAGACGAAGGGATCTGCATCAAATGCGCCACGCTTGTCTGGTGCCTGGATGATGGACATTCGACCATCAGGTCGAAGGATGCCGATCCGGAGATCGAGGTCGTCATTGTCACAGCCGTCACCGTTATCAACCCAGGTTGCGCTGACCCGGATCATTTTTGGCGCGGACGGCCCTTTTTCTAGGGACACCTTGTGGCTGGTGCCTGGCTTGTCCAGGGTAATAACGGACTTGGCGATGTTGACAGGCTTCGGGGCCGGTGTCGGTGAGACAGCCGGCACAGATGGTGCTTCATCCTCAACGTCGACGCCATAAAAACTACAGAGGCCTGCAAGGCCCGAGGCGAACCCCTGCCATACAGAACGAGCCTTTAGCTGGCCATTCCGAACGTACAACTCGAGCACGATGATGCCAGTCTCCTGAGAGAAGGGCTCAGGTGCCAGCTCCAGAACCTGGTCGCCGGCAATGACGTGAGATCGGAGATCCCGGACCGCGGCGAAACCGCTAGCGCAGCCGTCTTGAGTCAGGGTGATTGCGATCTTCGTAATATTGGATGGGAGGCGAGATGAATCGAAACTGATGCTGTGGCTAACTGTACCACCTTGAACTACAGGCGCTGCGAATGTGGCAGCGCCAGAAGAATGCTCCGGAGCGTTGAAGAAGACCATGCCGCTGTCATCCACCACATTGCCGGTTTCGGTGACTAGAAACGCAGTCAAATTTACGTCCAGGTTGTCTCCTGCGGCATGGGTGACCACCACCCTCCCTTGGGAAGTGGTGATTGTTGTGTTCTCGCCGGGTTTGAGTGACTGATTCAATTGAAGTCGCCTATTCCATGGGTTTTTGGCAGCACACTGCTCATGCACTGCGCTTTCGTTGAGTGAGTGCGAAGGCCACCAAAAGGGAAAGAATGCCTTTAAGGGCTGTACCGCATCGATGGAGTTTGACGGCCCGCCGAAGTGACAACCAATCGGCACTATGATTGAGCGTCGCGCTTTTCAGCAATTTCGTGAATCCACGCTCGACCCCGTTAGGCTTATCGAACTTGCCCGACTGAGTTTGAAATACATGAGCGTGCCCACAACCACATCAGCTCGACGTTGCGTTGGGGGTCGCCCTCCAGGGCCGGCGCCGGCTCGACTGAATTCGGTTGAGATAACCGTAGATGTAGACTTTTAACAGGGTCGCTGGATGATAAGCAGACCGGCTAGTATCTGCCGGTATGACGCCTTCAAACCTAGATTCGCCAGGTCGAGTTCGTCGACTACGCGCACCGGATTGGTATCGCTGACGCACCCCTTTGGCATCCTGGGTAGTGAGGTGCGCACCCTCGGCAGCCTTTGTTTTTGGCAAGGCCTTCTGGAGTTGGTCCAAGTCGGGATCTTTGGGGGCCACCGCCGACTGAGCTTGATACAGCTTGCCCCTGACTGCTTCGGTCTTTTGAGCCGGCCCTGGGTGATCAGCTCACCACAACTTCGCCACGGCGTTTCAGGTGACGCCGTACGATAATGGCGACAACTAGCACCAACAGTGTGGTCACACCGAAGAAAATTGTGTTGAACCACGGGAACGGCTGATCACGGCTGGTCGTTGCTTCGATGTGCGTAATGTTGGGGAAGACCGACAGGATCTGAATCCGCCAGCCGTAGTAGCGGATGAGCGCCAGCTGCTGAGCATCACGCGAATAGCCCTGGGCCTTCGCCTGCACATCGGCCGAGCCAAACTTGAAGTACCAAGGGAAGCTCCAGCCGGTATCCTCGTTGCGGTAGACAACGACCTTCTTCGTGTCTGGATCCTCGGTATTGATAAAGTAGACATCCCGGGTTGGGCCGTCCGCGGGGTTCTCGGCATTGATGACTCCGTCGTTGTCGACGCGCTTAACTTCGACGCCGGTGATCAGCACCACCTCGTGTTGAGGTAGCACATAGTAAAGCCCTAGTGCGGAAGCACCGACCACCAGGAAAAGCGCACCCAGTACCAACCCCTTTAACCACTTCATGTACACACTCCGTTTGTAATTAGCGGAATTCTGCCCCAATTCTGCCGATCAAGGGCAGGTGTTTGGTTCTGACTGGGCTAGATATCTGGCCATAGACATCCGTTGAAACGATTTTCCCTCCGGCAGGGCCGGGAGCACTCAGAAAACCCGACACGAATTGACTGAGTGTGGATGCATCAAATCGAACCAGGGGGAAATTGGTGGGTGTTGTTGCGTAGTCTATTGGCCTTCCGATTTGAGTTTGGGCCGCGGAATTCAGTCTGCGTTACTCGTGTCAGGGCTACTAAGAGTAGACAATTGATACAAGGTTTTTCTGGCCGTGTTGCCAAGGGGCAAACTGATATTATTGGCCAGAATAATTAGTCAAACGGACACCTGTGCACGGGGACGTGTCTGTTTTACCAGTTCATGAACACCCCAAGCCACTTCGCGAATCTGAGTTCGAGGATGGTTTCGGACGATTCAGCTTCTAGCTGTAGCGCCTAATCAACTGGGCGTCGCAGTTATCGTCACAAGCCGGCACCGGCGCCACGCATTGTCTTGAATTCACAGAACGGACCGTTATCGTCCCTTCCTTTCATTGAAGTCCAGCAACTGCTAACTCAGAGGAGGCCAGCTACTGCGGACGTGCAAATTTTATAGGAGCTCCACATGATCTGGTTACTCGAAGGGCAATCCAGTCAGCGCGACATTATCATTGGCGCACGCGAGGCGTTGCCGGCAGGTGTGAAGATTTTCGCGTCCCACCGTCAAGATCGCCCTGAAATCACGGGGCTTGCCGACGTCGGCCTCATGGAGCCGAAGGACAACCAGGAACGCATCGAATGGGTGATTCAAACCGCTCAGGCGAACAACATCAAGTTAATACTGGCCGGGCGCGAGGGCAGTGTCTTTGAACTTGCTCGGCCGCGGTTCGAAGCAGCGGGCCTGGTCCTTGTTACCGGTGGACTATCGATTGATACCTTCAACATGGTCGATGACAAGAGTCTGTTTACAGCTGAGGCAGAGCGAGCAGGCTTGGACTGTATACCTGCAATCACTGTGACTAGCGCGAAGGAACTGAAAAAGGCCTATGAAGCCCTTTCGGCGCTGGGAGAGGTTTGCATCAAGCCTGCAGTTGGAATCTATGGCCAGGGCTTCTGGCGGTTCAACGAAGACGCCGATCCTTTCCGTTGCTTTGCCAACCCAGATGCGCGTGAAGTGAACTTTGAGACCTACCTGCAGGCTTACTGCGCGGGCACCACCCGACCATCGATGCTCGTAATGCCATACATGGCCGGTAGCGAATGCTCGGTTGACATGGTTTGTGAGGCTGGTCGTCCGGTGGCCTTTGTCGGTCGGCGCAAAGAAGGCCTACATCAGACATTTGAGCGTGACGGCGCAGCGGTGGAGCTTGCACTTGTGGCCGCACAGCACTTCAACTGTGACGGTATCGTCAATGTTCAGACGCGCGATGACGTCAGCGGCAAGCCTTACCTTCTAGAAATCAATCCTCGCTACTCGGGCGGGGTCGGTTACACCCGTGCTACAGGAACAAACCTGCCAGGTATCTTTGCCACTCGCCGGCTGGGGCTAAAGGAACCGGCGACCGTCTGGCGCCCGGATGTCCGTGTGAAGGCCATTACCGTTGCAATTCCAATATTGTCTTGATATTAAATCGATATCAATAATTTGCTACTATGTAGCCCTGCTGCGTTTGTAGCGGTGAGCAGCCAAGAAGAGGTCAGGGAATGATGGTGCTAGCGCCTGGCGCAAACACCGCCGTATCGGGAACACGGAGTGAATGGACTCTGGTATGCGGCAACTCTTCTGCTTTTGGGGAGTACGCGGCGGTTGCGATATTGCCGGTAGATGAGACACGCCGCCCGAAAGGCGATCCGGCTTTGTTCCAAACGACACGCGAATGGATGGAGTGGAGCGGGACTCAGGAAAAGATTGGATGCACCCTGAGCCTGTCTGAGCTCCCGGGTGGTAGTGAACGGGTGCTTTTAGTCGTCTACACCTATTCCGCAGCCGGTCCGGTCAGTGAACTACGGACTCTTCGTTTACAGGTGGATGGCCAGATCGAATACAGCCTTGACCTTCGCGGCAACGGAGAGTCTGCGATCATCATCGGCGAGTACTACAACCGTAATCAGCAATGGAAGTTCCGTGCTTTGGCTGAAGGCTCTGCCTATGGCCTGGCGGCGATGGGCCGGCGGATAGGACTCAATATTGATGATGCGCATCCCAAGGGCCGCCCAAATCTCTCGGAGTCTGGTCGGGCTGGTAGCGGGGCTACCGGTACCGGCTTCGCTGTTTCCAAAAACCATATCTTGACCTGCGCCCATGTAGTCGAAGACATGCAGGAGATTCACATCTCCTCGTTCGAGGGGCGGTATCGTGCCGAGCCCGTTATGGTCGACCGCCGCAATGACATTGCCCTGCTCAGGGTGCTGGACTCTCCGACACTCAAGGCGGTGTCATTCCAAGATGGGTCCGGCTGTGACCTTGGCGCACCTGTGGTTGCATTGGGCTTCCCGCTCTCTGGCCTCGCTGGCGGAGGTGTCCACGTCACTCAGGGCGGTGTGTCGGCTTTGTTTGGTCTGCACAACGATTCAAGCCTGCTGCAATTTACTGCCCCCATTCAACCTGGGTCGAGCGGTAGCCCGCTTTTTGATTCCTCTGGTGCCGTGGTCGGGATGGTGACCTCGACTTGCCCCGATACCCAGAATATGAACTTCGCGGTTAAGGGCGCACTTGTCCTGTCTTTCCTGGATGCCTGTCGTGTTGAGGCAATCACAACGCCTATCGGCCGGACTTTCACCACTGCTGAAATGGCTCGTGAAGCCCAGCCTTCTCTGTGGCGAATCGAGGCCAGAAATCCGTAACCCCATTTTGACTTGAAACCCACGGAAGAGGCGTCAGGTTATCGACCTCCCGCCAACCTAGGAATGTTGTTCATGGTACGTAACGCAGCTACTAAAATGCTTAGCGCGCAACTGATGCGCGGACGACTCGACGTAAACGTCGATGATTCTGTAATCGCCCCCGACGCACTGTTCGGATTTGCTGAGCGCCGTAACCCGAAGCGTGCGTTCCTGTTCGTGTCCAAAGTATTGGGACGTCACATCCCCGTACGACCGTCGGTGATGAACGCAAGCTTTGAAAACCTGGCTGCGGAAATTCCTGCTGACTTACCAGGCCCTGTCCTCGTTATTGGCATGGCCGAGACGGCAGTTGGCCTCGGGGCCGGTGTTCATCGCGCCTTCAGCGCCACCCGCCCTGATACCGTCTATATGGTCAGTACGCGCCATCCGACGGGCACCGAACTGTTCGCTCGATTCGAAGAGGAGCACAGTCACGCCAGTGCGCACCTGATCCACTTGCCCGTTGATCCCGATGTTCGGGAAATGATGTTGAACACCCGTTCGCTGGTTCTGGTCGACGACGAAGCATCCACCGGTAAGACCTTCATCAATCTGCATCGCGCTCTGGTCGATGCCGGCCTGACCAAGGTCGAGCGTGTCGTAACCTGTGTTCTGACCGATTGGTCCGGCGGCGCCGTCCGCAACACTATTGGCGCATCCGCACATCAGGTTTCCCTGTTGCAGGGCTCATACCGCTTCATCGAAGATACCGACGCCCCCTTACCGGAAATGCCGTCCGTAGGAACTATCGCCGCTGGCGAGTGGCCGCTGTCGCCGCGAAACGACTGGGGCCGTCTCGGTGTTCGCAATGTCGAGGACACCCTGGCACCCGAGCTGCAGGTCAACGCCGGTGAGCGAATCCTTGTGGTTGGCACCAGTGAGTTCGTCTGGCGTCCATTCCTCCTCGCTGAGCGGCTGGAGCGTGCCGGCGCCGACGTGCATTTCAGCTCCACGAGCCGCTCTCCCATCGCGCTTGGCCATGCCATCGAGCACGCACTGTCGTTTTCGGACAACTATGGTCTCGGTATCCCCAACTTCCTCTACAACGTTAGCCCCAGTCAGTTTGACCGTGTGCTGATCTGTTCGGAGACCCCGGCCCAGGCTGTCCCCGCTGAATTGGTTGCAGCCCTGAACGCGGAGGTAATCGTCGATGAGCATTAATCGCCCCCTGGTGTTGATCGATCTCGATGACACGCTGTTTCAAACCGCTCGCAAGATGCCAGAAGGTGCGCCACGCCACCCAGCGACCCTCGATGTGGAGGGGCAACCGAACGGCTACATGAGCACCGTTCAGAAGTCTTTTGCCGAATGGTTGCTGGCGACCGCCGACGTTGTGCCGGTCACTGCTCGCAGCGTCGAAGCCTATAGTCGCGTGAAACTGCCCTTTAGCCTTGGGGCCATATGCTCACACGGCGGAGTGATTCTTGGCCCAGATGGCAAGCTCGATCAGGACTGGCAAACGCACATGCGTAAAATTCTCGACGGCTTCCAGAATCGGCTACCGGCCCTGAGCGAAGCAACGCTCGCAATCGGCAAGGAGCTTGGCATCTCGCTGCGCGGGTGGGTTGTCGAAGAGGAAGGTTTGCGCAACTACGTGGTGACCAAACACAACGAATCTAATGACGATGTGCTGAACACGGTACTGGCTGAAGTCCAAGCCCGGGGGCTGTTGGATGGTATGCACATCCACGGCAACAGCAACAATCTGGCGTTCCTGCCGGCTGGTTTGTCGAAGCGCGTGGCTGTACTGGAATGGCTGCGCCGTGATCGCGAGGTCAATGGCGAACGTCCGGTGCTGGGCTTTGGCGACAGCATCACCGACCTGGGCTTCATGGATGAGTGCCATATGTGGGCCACCCCGGCGCGTAGCCAACTGGCCAAGCTCGTAGGGCGCGTAATCCATGGTTAATCCTATTTGCGACTTCAAAACCGTGGGAAGCGGTAGCTATGCACCTGACGACGTTCACTTCCTGCTCCAGCCAGTGCGGATGGAAGTAACGGATGTCGAAGAGAAAGAGCGACTGATTCAAACGAAACAGAAGCACTACTCCGAGATGATCAGTCTGGAGAACGCTCCGACTGCCGTTCACAAGGCGCTATACGAGCGGGCACTTGCGCAGAATGGCACGCGCATGGCTACGGACGTTCAGTCCCTGGCTCTGGCGTTAAATGACGCCTACGCCGGCGCTTCCATTGTGTTGGTTTCCTTCGTCCGTGCAGGTCTCCCGATTGGTGTACTGCTGCGCCGCTCTCTCATCGAAATGGGCCGAAACACCTACCATTATGGGATCAGCATCGTCCGGGACCGCGGGATCGACACCGTTGCGCTGGAAGCGATCATTCAGGAACATGGTGCCGAGAACATCGTGTTTGTCGACGGCTGGACCGGCAAAGGTGCGATCTCTGGTGAGATCAAGCGAAGCCTGAGCGGCGACTCGCGCTTCCCAATAGAGCCACGGTTAGTGGTGCTGGCCGACCCTTGCGGCCGGGCTTGGCTGTCGGCTTCGGCAGAGGACTGGGTCATTCCGTCCGGCATTTTAGGGGCCACTGTTTCCGGCCTCGTATCGCGCTCTATCTGGCCTGTCGATGGCGGACTGCATGGTTGCGTGGTCTACGACCACCTGCATGAACACGATGTGACCCGTGATTTCATCGAGCAGATTGAGACGAAGCGCCAGGCATTAGGGCCGGTAGCCCAAGCATCGCCGTGGGCAGACAGTCAAAGACTGAAACTCCAGGGAGCGGCCTCAGATGTGGTCGAGTCGTTGGCCACACGTTTTGACATCACGAATTTGAACCGGGTGAAACCGGGGATCGCCGAGGCCACGCGTGCTGTACTGCGCCGCGTACCTGACCAGGTCCTGGTCCGGGACCGCAGTGATAGTGACGTTCAGCTGCTACTGCACCTCACTGAGGGGGCGGGCGTTACCGTGGAGGAGGTCGGTTCCGATCTGGGGCCTTACAGGGCGGTGACTATCATTCGGAGCTTGAGCTGATGAAGAGATGTTCTCCATACGCCCTTGGGGCCACGCTCTATATGCCGGCCACGCGAGTGGATCTGCTTGACGTCGTTTTTTGCATGAAGCTGCCAGAGCTTCGTTCGTTGGTGGTTTGCCTGGAAGACGCAGTGGCGGACATTGATGTCGACACTGCGCTGTGCAATCTGCATAGCCTGCTGACGGCGATTCACCAGCGTGGAGGCCGTCCGGCTGATGGTCCACTGTTGTTCGTCCGTCCCCGAGATTCGGAAATGGCGGCCGTACTGAATGAATGGCCGCTTATGCGGCATGTTGATGGGTTCGTCGTCCCAAAACTGACGCTTCGTAACTTGGTCGCATGGGAGCAGGCGGTAACCAACCCTGACTTGTTCCTCATGCCGACGCTGGAAACTCACGACGTATTCAATCCGGGGGCGATGGTCGAATTGGGCCAGGCGCTCAAGGCAAATCTGGACCAGCGAATCATTGCCCTGCGCATTGGCGGGAACGATTTGATGGGGTGCCTAGGCCTTCGGCGCAACCCGACCACGACGCTGTACCAGACTCCGATGAGCTTCGTCATACCGATGTTGGCCGGGATTATGGGCTCGCAGGGCTTCGCCCTGACCGCCCCTGTATTTGAGCAGCTGGCTACACCGGACTTGCTAAAAGAAGAGCTGGAGCTGGATATCGCGCATGGCCTGGTAGGCAAGACAGCGATTCATCCAAGCCAGATCAGCATCATCCAGGACACGCTGCGCGTTAGCATCGAAGACCTGAACAGCGCGAAGTTAATCGTGAGTGACGTTGCCCCAGCCGTTTTCAGGCACAACGATGTGATGTGTGAGCCCGCGACCCATTACAGGTGGGCAGTCAAGATCCTCGAACGTGCACAGTGGCACGGCGTTAAGCAAGCAGAAGTGGGCAGCGGTGAGCCGCCGATCCGCCTGGCCGAGGCAGCTCGATGACACAGGAATCGCTCGTGGCTGATGTACAAGGAAAGCAGGTACTGGCGGTTTTTGACTTCGACGGCACGCTGACCCGGCATGACAGCTTTGTCTTATTCCTTAAGTTTGCCTTCGGAACGCGAGAGTTTAGTCGGCGCATTCTGATGCTCGCGCTACCCGGCATTCGTTTCCTCGCACGGCGGATCAACCGGGACCAACTCAAAGCACACTTGATCAGCACGTTTCTGACTAACGTCGAAGCGAAATGGGTGCAACAGCAGGCAGAAATATTTTGTACGGTGTTTTGGACCCGACTGATGCGCCCTTCAGGTTTACTATCCCTCGCCGCCGAGGTGAAGGCCGGTGCAGTGGTAACTCTGTGCTCTGCATCTCCCTCCTTGGTGCTTCAGCCTTTCGCTGATCGCCTGGGCGTCAAGCTGATCGGCACTGAGCTCGAGGTTGTCGATGGTTTGCTGACTGGGCGCATCACCGGTAACAACTGTAGGTGCGAAAACAAGGTGCTCAGGCTTGAGGCTGTCTATGGACCGCTGGGTCAATACCAGCTCAAAGCATGGGGTGACACCCGTGGCGACCATGAATTGTTGGCCGCGGCGCAACAAGCCCACTGGCGACATTTTCATCCTGCGTGGCGTCGTGGGCGCCCGTATGGAACCAAAATCGGCAACTAAGGTGTGAGCGATGTTGCGCTCACCCACCCGCGAATATCGGTCAAACCTGATCACCTCGCTAACACTGAAGTTCATCACGGAGCGTAAAGATGGCACTTACCCTGAGCAAAAACCAATCCATCTCCCTGGAAAAAACCGCTGGCGGCGGACTGACCAGTATCAGCCTCGGCCTCGGTTGGGATCCTGTGAAAGCTGGCTTCCTTGGCAAGCTGATGGGGAACGGCGGCGCGGTCGACCTTGACGCTTCTTGCATCCTCCTCGACAGCGATCTGAAACCTATTGATCTGGTCTGGTTCCGCCAACTGAAGTCCCAGGATGGTTCGATCCAGCACTCGGGCGACAACCGTACCGGTGACGGTAATGGTGATGACGAAACCATTCACGTTGACCTGCAGCGCCTGCCTGCGACGGTTAAATACCTGGTGTTCACCGTAAACAGCTTCACCGGGCAGACATTCGAGAAAGTAGAAAATGCCTACTGCCGGATCGTGAACGCTGGCAATAAGTCGGAGCTGGCGCGCTTCAACCTGTCCGAGCGTGGCGGTCACACTGGCATCGTCATGGCGAGCCTGGCACGCGAAAGTGGCGGTTGGGAGTTCAAGGCAATCGGCAAGGTTACCAATGGCCGTACTGCGGATGATCTGGTGAGTCTGGCTGTTCAGGCGGTGCGTTAATGGCGACTCTTACACCGGGCGGTAATGCGCCGGTTGCCACCGGCCAACTTCGCGTCGATATCAACTACTCGCCGATTCCCGGGGCTGACATTGATGTCTCGGCCTTCGCGCTGGGCGCTGCAGGCAAAGTCCGCGGCGACGGTGATATGTGTTTCTACGGGCAAACCAGTGTGCTGGGTGGCGCGGTGCAGATGACCGAATCGTCTTCCGGTCGCGCAGTGTTTACCCTGGATCTGAGCCGACTGGAAGCGGCTGTTGAGAAAGTGGCCTTGACCGCCACGATCTACGAAAACAAGGCCAGCTTCGACCGTGTCTCGCAGCTCTCGGTAGCGGTGTCAGGCGGGATTGAAGCTCAGCTTCCCACAAGTGGCATGAAGGAAACCGCACTCATCCTCGGCGAGTTCTATCGCCGCCAGGGCGAGTGGAAGTTCCGTTGCGTGGCCCAGGGCTTTGCCGGGGGGCTGGAACCCCTGGCAAAGCATTTTGGTGTGGAAGTCGCTGCCCCGACTCCGGCCCCCGCTCAAGCCGCTCCCCAACCTGCGCCGGTTCCGCCGGCCGCAGCGAAGTCTTCGGTCAGCCTGAGCAAGGTTACCCTCGATAAGACACGGTCCTCGATCAGCCTTGAGAAAACCGCTGCTGGTTTCGGCGAAATCAAAGTGAACTTGAACTGGAACAAGGGCACCAGTGGCGGTTTCTTCAGCCGTGACAAATCCATAGACCTCGACGTCGGCTGTCTCTTCGAACTTCAGGATGGCCACAAGGGAGTGGTTCAAGCCCTGGGTGAATCATTCGGTAGTCTGACGCATGAGCCTTACATCCAATTGATGGGCGATGACCGGACCGGCTCTGTTGCGGGAGGGGAGTGGCTGCACATCAATGGGACGAAGTGGAGCGAGGTGCGGCGCATCCTGGTCTACGCCTTCATCTACGAAGGGGCGCCTGACTGGAAAGCGACCGATGGGGTTGTGACCATCTACATTCCTGGTCAGCCAGACATTGAGGTACGTCTCAACGAGGAAGGCGGGCGTGAAGGCATGTGCGCGATCGCCATGCTTGAAAACGTCGACGGTGCCGTCAAGGTCTCTCGGCGAGTGGACTTCCACCGAGGGCATTCCGCGGTGGACAAAGCCTACGGCTGGGGAATGAGCTGGAAAGCTGGCTCGAAATAGAAATCTTGGCAGGGTCCTCTGACCCTGTCTTTTGAGGGGAACTCAAATGCTTGCATGGCTTAAAACGAACGCGGCGAAAGCTCGCGACACGCTGACCACTGAGGTCGCGAAATTCAAGAACCAAAAGTTCATGGATGCCACCACTGCGGGTTGCGCACTTGTCGCTGCGGCTGATGGCGACATCTCTGCGGCTGAGAAGTCGAAGATGGTTGGATTTATCACCAACTCGCCTGAACTGAAAGTCTTCGACCTTAAGGACGTGATCAATTCCTTTAACGACCACTGCACGAAGTTCGAGTTCGACCTACAGATCGGTCGGGCTGAAGCGCTGAAAGTGGTTGGCAAGCTTAAAGGCAACGATGGCGCTGCTCGCCTGTTGATACGGGTCGTCTGTGCTGTCGGTGCGTCGGATGGCAACTTTGACGACAAGGAAAAAGCGGCCTGTCGCTTGATCTGCCTTGAGCTGGGCCTCAACCCAGCTGATTTCGAACTCTAAGGGGCGGTACCGTGGAAGCTACTCAAATCGGATTCCCTCCGCTGACCATGGCTGTATTCGTCGGGATCGCGCTTGGCGCGCTTCTGCTGGATATGGTCACGCACCGCAGCGACAAGCCAATTTCGTTGGCTAAAGCCTCGGTATGGTCGGTGTTCTGGATCGCCATTTCGATGGTGTTTGCAGGTTTTCTGTACGTTCAGCATGGTCCGGAAGTCGCAAGTCTTTTCGTAACCGGCTACGCCCTGGAGAAAGTCCTGAGTGTGGACAACCTGTTCGTATTCATGGCGATCTTCGCTTGGTTCAAAGTGCCGGATGGCCTGCGCCATCGCGTTTTGTACTGGGGCATCATCGGCGCTATCGTGTTCCGCGGCATTTTCGTTGCCATCGGTACTGGCCTCTTGGCCTTCGGACCCTGGGTCGAGATCGTATTTGCGCTGATCGTTGCGTGGACTGCAGTCATGATGCTGCGCGCCAAAGGTGATGGCGAAGAGGAAGAAGACTACTCCAAGCACATGGCTTATCGCTTCGCACAGAAGCTGTTCCCAGTATGGCCAAAGCTGTACGGCCATAACTTCTTCGTGACTCGCAAGGCCCTGGAGGTAGAGCTCAAGAAGCCAGAAAACAAAGGCATGACTCTGGCGGCAAAAGGCACCATCTTCGCTACGCCGCTATTCCTCTGCCTGGTGGTTGCTGAAGTGTCTGATATCCTCTTCGCATTTGACTCCGTTCCGGCGATCATCGCGGTGAGCCGTGAACCCCTGATCGTCTATTCCGCCATGCTGTTCGCAATCCTGGGCTTGCGGACCATGTACTTCGTCCTTGAAGCGTCAAAACGCTACCTGGTCCACTTGGAGAAAGCGGTCGTCGCACTGCTGTTCTTCATCGCAGTCAAGCTCGGCTTGAATGCGACCGACCACATGTTCCACCACGGCTATAACATTGACGCGAACACCAGTTTAATGATCGTTATGGTTGTCCTAGTTATCGGCGTAGTCGCTAGTTGGATCTTCCCTCAAAAGGAAGAAGCTCAACCCGAAAACAACTGAGCAGCAGCATTAACCAAAAGGAGATACACCCATGGCACTGACTCTTCAAAAAGGCGGCAACCTGTCTCTCACGAAAACCGATGCGAGCTTGAACAAGCTTCTGATCGGTCTGGGTTGGGATCCTCGCGCCACTGACGGCGTTGAGTTTGACCTGGACGCCAGCGCCTTCCTGCTGGGTGCGAACGGCAAGGTACGCAGCGAAGCTGACTTCGTCTTCTACAACCAGCTGAAGAGCACCGACGGCTCGGTTGAGCATGCTGGCGACAACCGTACCGGTGCTGGTGATGGCGACGATGAAGTGTTGAAGGTCGACTTGAGCCGCGTTCCGGCTGACGTAGACAAGATCGCATTCATCGTTACCATTCACGATGCAGAAGGTCGCAAGCAGAACTTCGGCCAAGTGGGCGGCTCGTTCATCCGCATCGCCAACGAAGTGACCGGCGCTGAAGTCGTTCGCTATGACTTGGCCGAAGATGCCTCGACCGAAACTGCGATGATTTTCGCAGAGTTGTACCGCAACAATGGCGAGTGGAAATTCCGCGCCGTTGGCCAAGGCTTTGCTGGCGGCCTGAAGGCGCTTGCGAATTCGTTTGGCATGAATTTCTGAATCAGTGCCGTTGGACAAGATTTCGCAAGCGGCCTAGAGTCGCTGGCGAGATCACCGGCATTAAAGCTTGATCGAACCCACGGAACAAGGAATCTGAAAATGGCTGTAAGTCTGTCTAAAGGCGGTAACGTCTCGCTGTCGAAAGAGGCCCCGGGCCTGACTGAAGTAATCGTTGGACTGGGCTGGGACCCACGCGTTACGGATGGCTCCAAGTTCGACCTCGACGCTTCGATCTTTATCGTTGGCGAAAATGGCAAGGTGCTCGACGACGCAAGCTTCATCTTCTACAACAACAAGAAATCTGCCGACGGTTCGGTCGAGCACATGGGTGACAACCAATCGGGCGATGGCGAAGGCGACGACGAACAAGCCACCGTCAAGTTGAATGGCTTGGCCGCTGCAGTGAAGAAACTCGTCTTCGCTGTGACCATCCACGATTCGGTAGAGCGTAAACAGAGCTTCGGTCAGGTTGCCAACGCTTACATCCGTGTGTTGAACAAGGCTGACGGCAAAGAGCTGGCTCGCTACGACCTGAGTGAAGACGCCTCTACCGAGACCGCCATGATTTTTGGCGAGCTGTATCGCAGCGGTGAAGAGTTCAAGTTCAAGGCAATCGGCCAGGGTTTCGCTGGCGGCCTGAAGCCTCTGGCTGAATCCCACGGCGTGAGCATCGGTTAACCGACTGCTGTTCAAAAAAGCCCCTACCGATGGTTCAGGGGCTTTTTTATTGTCATCGCACGAATATGCCAGCCGCAGGGCCTCAGAATATCCGGACGCTGAAACCCTCCTGTAGTCGGTGGTTCATGGAGTGAAGTAATGAATCTGCGTATTGTTTTATTGGGCATTACAGCTGTAACGGTGCTTGCAGGTTGTGGTCAGTCTGCGACAGACGCGAGGCTCACGTATGAGCGCGGCCAGCTTCGGCAAGAGTGCTTTGGGAGCGATACCAACGACATCTGAATGGAGATGGGCAGCAAGACGCTTTGGTGATGTTCACCATAGAGGGTGAGGGCGGTGCACAGAGAGGCTACCAGACCCTGGCGGCGCTTTATCACGAGCAGGGTGGCTGGAAGTTTCAGGGTAAAACCTTTGTGAAAGGCTCCGCTGCAGGGCTAAGCCAGGCGGGGCCAAATCTTGTCAACCTGACTGCTCTGACTTTGGGGCCAGACAATACCGATTGCTGTCCATCGGTAGAAGTCCCCCAGCAATACAAGTGGGTTGGAAATCAGTTTGTAGAGACCGTTCAACCTGCCAAGTAGGCATGGGATCTGTACCCGGACGCTGTGATGCGTTTGGGCACAAGTGCGCCGGATACTGGCCGATACGCCAGACTCGGTAATGGACTGCTAAGGAATCACCTCATGATGTGTTTGCGCACCGGACTATTGGGTCTTTCATGTGTGGTGTTTGCCCTGCTCAGCACGTTTTCACACGCCACGAGTTTTGACTGCGTCAAGGCCTCAACCTTCGCAGAGATACAGATCTGTAAAAGCCCTCAGCTTCAACAGCAAGATGAGCTTCTGAACTCCACCTATGTCGAGGCGCTTTCCTTCGCCCAGGACAAGGCGAGGTTACGTGCTGTGCAACGGTCATGGTTGAAACAACGTGATGCGTGCTCCACCGTAGAATGTGTTTCGCAGGCCATGGACAGTCGAACCAAAGCGATCAAAAACTCGGCGATTCCCGCGGAGCCATCACGCGTACAACAGAAGCCAACGGCACCAACAGTGGCGTCTTCACTCCAAGTAAAACCTGCGCTTGCAACTCGCTATGACCTTACACAGGACGTTTCAGGGCAGAATCCTCAGCAGTCGGTGACTAAGCCCAGTGACAGCGTGAGCCAGGCTCAGACATCGAGCTCAAACTCTCAGCGTCCAACTGCAGATGATCCACATGTGCTGCGCCCATTCAAACTTGCACTCTTAGTTATGGGGGTGTTGTTGATCATCTGCATCTGGCTGCACAGTCGCGGGTCGATGGTTATCTACTCCTGCTACACCGACGCGCTTTGGACGACAATGACTCCTTTCCTTACCGGCGCCGCGTACTTGCTTGGATCTTGGCTGGAGCTTCCAACGCAGACTGCTCAGATCACCGCTGCAGTGGTATTCGGTCTCATGCTTTTGCAGGTGATCATCCAGACGTTCCGCCACAACGGGTTTTCGATCTTCTTTATCCTCGCTCTCTACGCCAAGCTGCTCCTGTTCACCATCTACTTTCTGTCCATGGCCGTTCTCATATTCGGTAGTGCCAAGACGGCCGCTCAGCGACGCAGGCAACGGAATCTAGTGCTGGGTGGCAGCGTATTGTTCGCTTTGCTGACAGGTTGGATGACCAGGACTCGAAGCTTTTCGCACATTGACGATTATCTTGGTGGCCGTACCTGAGCACGTCCAACAGCACGGCCGGAGCTTTGATCCCGGCCTTTGGGTTTCAAAAGGAGGATTAAATGGGTTTTAGATTCAGTAAGCGGATTACGATCATCCCGGGCGTGCGCCTAAACATCAGCGGCAGCGGTATCAGCACCTCAGTAGGTCCGCGTGGGCTGAGCATGACGATGGGCCGCAACGGCACCTTTCTCAATGCAGGCCTCCCAGGCACAGGCCTGTCGTACAGGCAGCGCATGGACGGCCCTCAACGCGCGCCACGTGCGCCTGCCTTTGATCCAGGTTCGATCAAGATCAAGGTCGACAACGACGGAACAGTGCTGATAACAGACACTGATGACAATGATCTTCCCCCTTCTGTAGTTAAACGGGCGAAGGCCGAGCAGTTTGAGGCAATCCAGGAGCTCCTGGAGAAAGCAGCAGAGAAGGTCAATCAGGATCTCGACGCCTGCCTCGGTGTGCACTTGTCCACGCCCCGGCCAGGCTCATCCCCGTTGATTCCGCCAGCGTTTGAGGTGGATCCTCCGGCACTGCCATTGCTCCAAGCCCCAGGGCTGATGGATAGAATGCTGTTGAGATCGGGAAGGATGGAGAGTGAGCGACAAAGCGCCGAGGACCGGTACCAGCAGGATTTAACTGAGTGGACTGCAGCCAGGGACGCTCACGAGCTTGAGCGAGCCGAAATCCAGAAAGCGTTCAGGCTGGCAGCAAAAGGCTATAGCGCTCAGATGGAAAGGGCGCTGGACTATGTTCTCAGCGGCATTGCTTGGCCAAAGGAGACGCTCGTTGCTTATGAGTTTTCACATGATGCCACTGGTGTGGCACTCGACGTCGACCTTCCAGATGAGAGCGATATTCCGCGCCGGACTGCGGAAGCTAAAGGCAATGGCAAACTAACCTTCAAGTCCCGATCGGACGCCCAGGTACGCCGAGACTTCGTGGGTTTGTGCTACGGGTCTCTGTTCCGGGTGGTGGGGGAGGTTTTCGCACTGCTACCGGCGATCGACAAGTGCTTGGTGTCCGGCTACGTTCAGCGCCCCGATCCCGCAACGGGGAGGGAGGAGAAGCCCTACATCATCTCCGCACTGCTTTCGCGCGATCAATGGAGTGCGTTGGACTTCGATAAGCTGGATGACATAGATCCTGCTTCGATGCTCAATGGGTGCTGGGCGAGGGCAAGTCTTGATCGCTCGGCACGGTTCAAGGAAATCGAACCGTTCGATATGAGCGCGTTGGGTTAAAGCGAGGCCCGTTGAGTGTTCATGTACGCCCTGATTGCGTAATTGCATGGACTTGACCATGCATTTGCATTGCCGTTGACCAGTCAATTGCAATCGACTTGACCAGCACACGACGTATTGACGTCAGGCAGAGATCGGCCAAGAGCGGTCAGTTGCATGCGTGCTGACCACGGATGACATCGGAATTGACCAGTAAGCTTCATCGCGTGATCGTCAGAAAACGGCCAGAAGTATCTATTATCTAGCTGTGGCTAATATCATTTGCTAAAAGAGAACTAACAATTTGGCGAGAATGGTTAAATAGTTTCAATGCGCTGAAACCCGACTTCGAGTAGAGGGTCACAGCTCAATTTCATGACGATGTTTGCGTGATATGAATGCGATTGTGCTGGTGGCAGCCAGCTGCGCTTTTCCAGTTTCTAGGCCATAGGTCGATTGGAGTCGGCATTCACAAACGGAAAAGGTTCTCTAGCTAGACGACACGGAGCAAACGCCCGTATGCTCTCGATTCCTTATCTGCATGGACTCCTTCGTGGACCCCAGCCCCGCAACACACAGCCTCTGTCCAGATTCTGAATTTGGTCGTGCCGCCAAATGATCGAAACTACCCTTACCCTCATTCTTGGCATCCTGGTCATCCTGGCGATCATCGCTGTGAATGGCTATTTTGTTGCGCAAGAATTTGCCTACATGGCGGTTGACCGTACCAGGCTCTCAGCATTGGCTGCTGCCGGTGATACGTCGGCAAAGCGCGCATTAGCCGTCACGAACCGCACAAGCTTTATGCTGTCGGGTGCCCAGCTTGGCATTACCGTCACAGGCTTACTTGTTGGTTATGTCGCGGAGCCCTTGGTGGGTGAGTCATTAGGCGTTCTGCTCGCAGGAACCGGTATTCCGATTGAAGCTAGGGTGGCCGTCGGTACAGGTCTAGCCCTAGTTGCGGCTACGATTATCCAAATGATCGTGGGTGAGCTTTATCCGAAAAACCTTGCCATTGCGAACCCTGAGCCCCTGTCGCTCGGGCTTGCCCGCTCCACGCTCTTTTATATGTCGGCCTTCGGCTGGCTAATCAGTTTCTTCGACAAATCTGCCAACCTTCTCCTGAAGTTACTGCGTATCGAGCCGATTCATGACCTCGACGTGAGCGCCTCAGCTACCGATCTGCCGCACATAATCGCTGACTCGCGCGACAGTGGCGACCTACCACGTGAGCTTTCACTCATGATGGATCGCATCCTCGACTTCCCGCAACGCAACGTCGAGCACGCTATGGTGCCCAGATCACAAGTTGACTGGGTTGAGCCAGATACGACGCTCGAAGAGCTGCGAGGGCTGATGGCGCGTGCTCACACCCGATACCCGGTGATTGATGACGATGATGCCCCTGTGGGCGTTGTACATCTCGCCGACGTGCTTGCACGTCTCTCCACGGGAAACAGTAATGAGACCGTTGCGTCGCTGATGAGACCTGCCAAGGTGCTGCCGACGCTGATGCTGCTGCCAGATGCTCTTGATCAGTTGGTTCAAACAACCGATCAGTTAGCTTGTGTTATCGACGAGTATGGTGGTTTCGCTGGGGTGCTCACGATTGAAGATCTCGCCATGGAAATCGTCGGTGAAATTACCGATGAGCATGACGCAGAAGTCGGCGATGCCATCGTGTCTGAAGGGGAAAACACCTGGACAATGGAAGGCGACGTTCACCTCGACGAGGTCAGGCGCATTATTGGTCACGACCTGCCGCGCGTTGATGTTGAGACGGTGGCAGGTATGCTGATCGCTGAGCTTGGCGCACTGCCTGGAGAAGGCGACACAGTCACCGTTGATCTACCTATCGATGCTGCCGAGCTGGTCTCCGACGAGCCGGTGAGATATCGACTCGAAGTTGATGTACTGCGTATTGAACGACATGTTCCGACTGAAGTTCGCGTACGGCTGGTCAAAGTGTCTATGGCGGAGGAAGGCCAGTGAATGATCCGCTGATAGTCACGATAGCAACAGTCGCGCTCATCGCGCTGAGTGGCTTGTTTGTTGTCATCGAGTTCGCGTTGCTCGGCGCTCGCCGGCACCGCCTTGAAGAGCTGGCCGTCAACAGTCCGTCCGCTCGTGCTGCGCTGCGCGGCATGAATGATTTGACGTTGATGCTTGCCGGTGCTCAGTTGGGTATCACGCTGTGTACCTTTGCCCTAGGTGCGGTGACGAAACCTGCGGTCGACTTATGGCTCGGCCCAGTGTTCATCGCGTGGGGCTTGCCTGAGTGGGCTGCTGGTGGCGCAGCTTTCGGCTTCGCGCTTTTCCTGGTGACGTTCTTACACTTGGTTGTCGGTGAGATGGCGCCCAAGTCCTGGGCCATTGCACACCCGGAAAGATCCGCTCTGGCAATTGGCATCGTCTCGCGCATCTATACCTGGCCGCTACGTCCGCTGTTGCGCTGGGTGAATCGAATCGCCAACCGTCTCGTAAAAGCCTCAGGTGTTGAGCCAGTTGAAAGCGCCGCAGTTGGTGGTCAGGATATTGAGACCATAAGGCAGCTCGTTGAGCATTCGGCGAAGGTCGGCACGCTACAGCCGCAGATGCAGCAGCAGATTTCAGGCCTGATCGACCTGGGCACGCTACCCGTCGAAGCTCTGCTAATCGAGGGGGAGGCGCTGGTTCACGTTACGCGGGATGCGACGGTGGCGGATGTCCGCACTGCGGCCATCCAGTCCGGGCACCTGCGCATTCTCGTGCTGGGAACCGAGGGCATACAACCCTCGGTGGTTCACGTACGCGACACCTTGCTTGAGCCAGATACTCGGTTTGCGCATGAGCTTGCACGAGAAGCTTTTGTGCTTGACGCGAAAACCCCCGTCTATGAAGCGCTTGCGCGCATGCGTAAATCGAGCATTCAGCTTGCTTTAGTCGTGAGCGCGGATCGCTTGCTGGGCGTTGTAACGCTGGCCGACATCCTCAAACGAGTACTCCCTGCTGCCTCTAATGCCTAGCGTCCGCACGTATAAATGCTGAGAGTTTCCCCGTAACTATTTGGCAGTTACACCTTGCTTGGGAAAGACAGTTTTCAGCTGAACTTCGTTTGCTGATCAAGCTCACAACTCTATGCGGCTGACCACGAATTGAAGCTGCTCACTAGTTTCATAGGGTCTAGGGTGAGTAACCTGAACGGCTTCTTCGGGTCGTTGTGAGCCACTCAGGTAGGACAAGTCCTCTTCAATCGGTGGTCAAGTCCAATGCAAATGACTGGTCAGGTCGAATGCAAACGCATGGTCAAATGAGTCGCAATTTCGCACCAGACAAGGCGTATGAGATCAGTGGGTGCGAATCCCTCCCGGCTACCAATCAAGTTCACCATGCGTGATTTCTTTTAAAGGATCTCGTGTCTAAGGATATCCAGCCGATAACAGTAACGCCAACTATGGGCATTTTGTTAATGGGATAGGGATATACAGGATGATGATTCGCAGTGCGGTAGCGCTATTGTTGGCATTGGCGGCTGGCAGCTCAGTGGCAGCAAGCTTTGACTGTTCGAAAGCAGCAGGTTTCGCAGAGGTCACTATTTGTAAGGACGGTTACCTCAGTGGCGTCGACAGCATACTGGCCCGCTCTTATAAAAAAGCGCTAGCTAAGGCTGAGAATCCAGACGCGCTTCGTGAGTTGCAGCGCGAATGGCTGACTGCGCGTAATCAATGCACGACACAGACATGTCTTGATAAGACTCTAGGTGCCCGCGTCACCTTCCTCGACAACTATGCAAGCGCTGAAAAGAGCAAGGCCTACGCTGCAGAGGAAAAGATTCGAGAAGAGCAGCGAGCTGCTGAGCGCCACGCCGAGGAGATTGCTACCCCAAAACGGACCGAGCAATACAACACCGCGCAAGAATTAGCTCGCCAGCAAAGACAGCAGGCCGCCCAGCAACGGCAAGTACAGACAGTTCAGACGCAGCCGCAAATCGCGCCAGAGGTGCCGTCCTATCAAGCGCCTGCTTATGTGACACCACAGCAGCAAGCTCGACCTGCAGTTCAGGCTGCCGCGGAAAAACCATTCTTTCAAAGAGCATGGCAGGCGTTCTGGTCCGGTCCGGCCTGGAAGTACACCCTGTTGGTAGGTTTTTTGATCACCTGCTGGACTGTCTGGCGGCACCACACAGAGACGGCAACGATCTATACCGATTACACAGACGCAGCAATCACCAATTTACTGCCAGCCAGCGGAGTGGTAGCTGCCCTCCTTCTGCGGTGGCTTGAAATGCCTGGCCTGGTTCAAGGCATTGCTATGGCAATCGGGATACTACTGGGCATTACCTACGCCGTTTACGCGACCCTCAGAGCGAACCAGGGAGTGCTGAACGTGGTACTCGTTGTGCTCACCAAACTCACCATAATTTCGGTGTTCTACGCTGTGATCGGCATGTTGATTGCGTCGCTCTTTTCGAACACTGCCAGACGCAAGGGCGAGTCCCAAGCGCGTGCTGAGGCCCGAAATCGCAGAGAGAAGAAGCAAACGATGGCACAGATCACTGCCTTGTCTGCGGCATATACGGCACTCACCGTTTGGTTGTGCCGGCGTCCAGAGTTCACCACACTTTCCGAATGCCTGGAGTTTGATACAACGCCGGAACTGGCTTGAGCCCAAGAGGCAGGGCGCAAATCTCTAAAACTGGATGCCCATTGCAGGCATCCAAGATTTGCAACGACTCACTCAAGTATGCCTGCTGGACCACCAGTTCCCCATCACCAGTTCGGAGCCTCATCTGATAGCTCTTTCTCTCCACACGCCAGTCTTCAGGCCTACTGTCACGCCCCCTGGCCCCCATGAAGATTGCGGGACTGAGTCCCGAGCTCCGCGGAAAGGTCGCTGATACAACCCCTAGGATTTAGCCATGGCAGATCCAACTGTTGGCACTGATGGAAAATTTACCCAAGGCGGATTGCTGATTCTTGGTAACCGTCCGGCCAACACATCTTCCTGACGCAGATTATTGAAGCGATGGGGCCAGGAAGATGTGTTGGCCGAATGGTGTTACGAGTCACTGGGGGACAAACTCGGTGCACAGCCATACCCAACATCTACTGCCGCTCTGTCAGATTCTGTAATAATTCGTCTCGTATGAGGCGTTCCGAAACATTGTAGGATTTCATCCCCAATTTTTTTCAGGTCTATATGAGCACCCTCCTGGAGCCTCCCAGTAGCTTTTTTCAATCCACACCTTGTATCAGTTCGCTCTCCGCTATTAGGCGTAGATCTCGTTTTTTAAGATCGCTTAACCTCGAAATCTCGACTGGAGATTTCTCAGCGATTACCTTCCTCAAGACGAACTGTGTCATCTCCAACGCTTTACCTCCTTGCATACGCTTGGGGAAGCCTTTCTCTCTTGCGCCTTTCGCCCTGAACATCAAATCCGCTCCGTCGAGCAGGAGTCCGTGTTTTCGTGCAATTTACTCATTCGCCCTAACTCTTCGAGAGATTGAATAATCCCTATGGAATGGATTGCTGACCCCACGGCATGGCTTGGCCTGCTGACCCTGATCGTGCTGGAGCTGGTGCTCGGCATCGATAACCTTGTGTTCATTGCCATCCTGGCTGACAAGCTACCGCCAGAGCAGCGAGATCGTGCGCGTGTCATCGGCCTATCCCTTGCGTTGTTGATGCGTCTTGGCTTGCTGGCCAGCATCTCCTGGATGGTCACCCTTACCGAACCTTTGTTCGAGGTCTTTGACAAGACGTTCTCGGGCCGAGACTTGATCATGCTGTTCGGTGGTGTGTTCCTGTTGTTCAAGGCAACCATGGAATTGCATGAGCGACTCGAAGGACATGTGACAGAACGTTCAGGTAATGCGGCCTATGCGATGTTCTGGCCTATCGTTGCGCAGATTGTGGTGCTGGATGCAGTCTTCTCGCTGGACGCTGTGATCACTGCTGTGGGCATGGTGGAACACCTGTCGGTCATGATGATCGCTGTGATTTTTTCCATTGGTCTGATGATCATCGCAAGTAAGCCGCTGACTAACTTCGTCAACGGGCACCCGACCGTCATCATGCTCTGCTTGGGCTTTTTGATGATGATCGGCTTCAGCCTCACCGCTGAGGGCCTGGGCTTCCACATTCCGAAAGGCTATTTGTACGCGGCGATTGGTTTCTCGATCCTGATCGAACTGTTCAACCAGTTGGCTCGCTCACGTCGCAAGAAGAGCCTGCATGGTCTTCGCCCCATGCGTGAGCGTACCGCGCATGCCGTGATGCGTTTGCTGGGTGGTCACAAGTTGGGGGCAGATGAAGTCGGCGAGGAAATCGCTGATATGCTGTCAGGCGGAGATGCTGATCACGTTTTCCACCGACGGGAACGCGTCATGATCAGTGGCGTGCTTCAGTTAGCGGAACGCCCGATACGCGGTGTTATGACCCCTCGTGCAGAAATCGACCACATTGACTTGGCCGACTCTCCAGAAGAAATCCGCACAAGGCTGATGCACTCGTCGTACTCCAGGTTGCCGTTGATCCGGGAGGGGCGCGTTGATGAGCCGTTGGGGTTCATCCACAAGAAGGAGTTGCTCAAGGAGCTGTTGGCAGGTAACCAACCCAATCTGGAAGCCATGGCCCGCAAGGCAATCAACTTGCTGGACAGTTTCACGATCCTGAACGCGCTGGAACAGATGCGTAAGGAATCGACCCACATCGCTTTTGTGGTGAACGAATTCGGTGACTTCATTGGTCTTCTCACCATGACCGACATTCTAGAATCCATTGCAGGTGAACTGCCGGATGCCAGTGAAATCGAAGGCCCGAATATCGTTGCTGAGGATGGAGGTTTCCTCGTCAGCGGTGCACTGAATCTCAGCCAGATTCGCGAACACATCGGTTTCCAGGCGAAAGCGACCGATGACTACCAAACGCTCGCAGGGTTGGTCATGAGCCTGCTGGATCGTCTGCCGATCATTGGAGACAAGCTCAATTGGCAGGAGTGGAGCATGACCGTTGTCGAGGTCGAAGAGCGGCGTGTGACGAGGGTGCGGTTGCGTAAAGAGTGAGAATAGAAAACAAGGCCGCATTTGCGGCCTTGTTTGTTTTCAGGGTATTACTCGTGCGAATGCCCGAGGACAGCGCTCTTGGTGCGGCTTCTTTTTCGCCGCCGCTGCATGCAGTCACTAGATCCATGAAGCAGATCATGAGGGTCGCGATAGGGATGGCGTGTTTGCCGGACGCTTACAAATGGCTTTGCCGGACGCATACTTATCTACTAGCTTTATCTACTAGCTTCTAGAGCTGTGAGGTCTCTCTGCTTCGGCATCGCACCTGGCGGCGGCCATAAGCCCATTTGTACGCGACACCTTGAGGGAAGAGACAGTGCTCAGCATGTGCCTCTTGGATTTACTCCAAAAATGATCCACTGCTCACCGGCAAGGAGTTGTTATGCGCGCCACGGCATTTTCAGTCGGTGAACCTGCTCCTTGGTTCAACTGCCGCACTCAACTAAGAGAGCGCTTTTGTTTCGACAGTGTTGCCGGTCGGTATGTAGTGATTTCATTCTTTGGCTCTGCGGCTGATCCTGCATCCATTAAAGTTTTGGAAGGTGTTCGGGCTCATCGCCAGCGGTTCGATGATGATCAAGTCTGCTTCTTTGGTGTTTCCATAGATCCAGATGATGAAAAGCTGAAACGGGTAGAAGACTCGATACCTGGCATGCGCTTCATCTGGGATTTTGATCGGTTAGTTAGTGCGCTCTACGACACATTACAGCTAGACGGCAGCATCAGGCCAATGACCTACGTGCTAGACCCTGCGCTACGAGTCATGGCCATCGTCCCGATAGAGGAGCCGGCTGATAACCACGTGCCCTCGCTAATGCGCTTTCTGGATAGATTGCCCGCACTGGCTCCCACACATGTGGTCACTCCACACGCACCCGTCCTCGTGATACCCCGTGTATTTGAGCCTGCGTTATGTAAGGCGCTAATAAGTTATTACGACGAACGTGGCGGGGAGGAGTCCGGGTTTATGGTGGAGAGGTCGGGCAAAACCGTCCAAATCGCCGACCACAGTCACAAACAGCGTCGCGACTGCACGATTGAGAACAAGGCTCTGTCCAAAGCATGCTCATTGCGTATAACCAACCGTCTGGTTCCGGAGATACACAAAGCGTTCCAGTTCAATGCCACATGGATGGAGCGCTATCTGGTGGCCTGCTACAACAGCGAGGAAGGCGGGCATTTTCGGCCCCATCGGGATAACACCACCAAGGGAACGGTTCACCGTCGCTTTGCCGTTTCCTTGTTCCTTAATTCGGGAGAGTACGAAGGAGGTTTCCTGCATTTTCCAGAGTTTGGGAAAGCCCTGTACAGCGCCCCAACTGGAGGGGCTGTGGTATTTTCGTGTTCTCTTTTGCACGAAGCCACTCCTGTAACCAAAGGTCGCCGCTATATGTTCCTCCCGTTTCTGTACGATGAAGCTGCTCGACTCATTCGAGACGAGAATCTCCCATTTCTTGAAAGTTGACGTGTTGAGTACAGATCAACTGTCATTTCCGTTGGCCTTCAATGCCCCGCGCTGAGTGAAGCTAAGCCACAATCCGAATGATTTGCAAGACAAGCAGATGTCCCGGATAAAACAGATATCCCCAGCGCTTGACTGGCCAGATCCTGAAATGGCCAGATCGGCGCAGCAGCCATAGCCCAAGCAAGGGTGCGGCAAACGCCGTGACCACGCTCAGCAACACATAGGGCTGCAACTCCCACACTGCGAGCCAACGGTTGCGACTGCTCGAAGCTTGTTCTCCGTCAGCGTCTACCGAAGTCACCTTGCGTAAGCTAGGCAGGCACCCATTGATGCGGCAGCAGTTCCCCGATCTCACTCGCTCGCTGCGTCGGCAGCCGCATAAGTACATCTTTGAGATAGGCATACGGGTCGTGCCCGTTCATGCGTGTCGACTGGATCAGGCTCATGATCGCCGCCGCCCGTTTTCCGCTGCGCAGCGACCCAGCAAACAACCAATTCGAGCGTCCAAGTGCCCACGGCCGGATCTGGTTCTCCACTTGGTTGTTGTCGATGGGCACAGCCCCATCTTCCAAGTAGCGCGTCAGCGCTACCCAGCGTTTAAGGCTGTAATCCAGAGCTTTGGCCGTGGCTGATCCGTTGGGCACAAGATCACGCTGGGCCAGCATCCACTCATGCAGCGTTTCGATGATCGGTGCTGCCTTTTCCTGCCGTATTCGCCAGCGATCCTGATCGCTCATGTTCCGCGCTTGCCGTTCGACTTCGTACAAGCCGCCAATCGAGTGCAGCGCCTGTTCGGCCAACTGGCTTTTGTTCGCCACGTGCAGATCGAAAAACTTGCGGCGGGCATGGGCCATGCAGCCAATTTCGGTAATGCCTTTCTCGAACCCGGCTTTGTAGCCAGCAAAATCGTCGCACACCAGCTTGCCATTCCACGGGCCGAGGAAGTTACGGATCACTGGGCAAGCTCACGGACAAAGCGTGCGCATCCTTCAGGATCGGAAGTTGGCCATTTCACCGTGATTGATTGCTCACCAACGGACAGCTCAATGATCGCCAACGCCTCAGCCGGCCGTTTAGGCGAAGTCCTCAAAGGAACAAACGCCGGCAGCGCCGCTGCTGACTGATCCCGGTAAAGCGGCAGCCACTTGCGAATGACGTTGGCGTTGATGCCGTGGGTGATGGCAACGCTGGAGATGGTCGCACCGGGTTGCAGGCATTCCTGAACAACTTGGGCTTTGAACGGTTTGGGATAAGAGCTTCGTTGGCGCATGGAAATCCTGACATTAAGGGCTATAGCGTCCGCTTAAAAATACGCGGACACCATCGCCCTTAATGCTGGAGTTCGGAAGGTGTGTTGGCTGGACGCTTACGATTCTTGCATCAGCAACTGTTGATAAGTTTAGCAGCCGAGATGCTTGTAGATGTTTCCGTTCGATAGCCCAACACTGCGGGCTAAAGACCTGCCACATTCACTTTTAGGCTCACAAAGTCAGCCCAGTCGGTCATCAGTGCGCGACGCTTCTCCAGCATGTCGCCGCGCCAATAAGCGGCCTCGGCACCGGTGGCGACAACGTGAGCCAAAGACATTTCGCAGACTTCCCTGGCATAGTGAGTGCACTCGGCAGCCCAATCCCTGAACGTACTGCGAAAGCCGTGAGCAGTGATGACTTTGTCATTGTTATCACGCCAGCCTTTACCCTGATCGTCTAGGTTCTTTTGATCCATGCGGCGCAACGTCATCAGCATGGCCATATTGCTAATCGGTCGACCTTTGCGGGCGCCTGGGAACAGCAGCGAGCTGCCTTTGATTCGTGGGAGCCCTTCCAGCAAGGCTATCAGTGCATTGGAGAGCGGCACTGTATGGACTTTGCCCGCTTTCATACGCGCCGCTGGAATCGACCATAGCTTGGCTTTCAAGTCGACTTCACTCCAGTCCGCTTCAAGCACTTCGCTGGTTCGGCAGGCCGTGAGGATGGTCATTTTGAGGGCGCTGGCAGAGAGTCCTTCCACACTATTAAGTGCCTGTATAAAGCGAGACAACTCCGAGTAGGGCAATGCCGGGTGGTTTTGGGTGCGTTTAGCCTTGGCGCTTGGCGGTAACAGCTTGTCCAAGTGCCCCCGCCAGCGGGCTGGATTTTCACCGTCTCGTAATCCCCGTGCTTTAGCGGCATCTAGGACCAGTTCGATCCTGTTGCGCACTCGGCTCGCTGTCTCGGCTTTGCTGGCCCAAATAGGTTTGAGGATTTCGAGAAGATGTTCAGTGGTGATCTGGCTAGTCGCGAGGTCGCCGATGACGGGTGCAGCGTAAGTCGCCAGTGTGTTCGTCCACTGCTGAGCATGTTTGACGTTTTTCCAGCCGGTACGATGAGCTTCTATGTAGTCGTTTGACACGTCCTGGAACGTCACGGATTTCCTTATGCGTTGGTGATCAGCAGCCTGCTGTGCCGTGCGCTCATCATCACGCGCCTGCAACGGGTCAATACCGTCCCGCAGCAGTCGTCGCTGATCACTGCTTTTTTGTCGAGCCTCCTTGAGGCCGATTGCGGGATAGGTGCCTAAACCCATTTCCCGGCGCTTTCCCGCAAGCTGAAAACGCAGTACCCAATATTTCTTCCCGTTAGGTTTAATAAATAGGCGCAGGCCATCCCCGTCTTCATACGTGCCGGGGGCCGTCAGGTTCTCTATTTGTTTCGCTGTCAGCTTGCCCAAGTTATGCCCTTACGTACCGTTAAGTTCCCCCATCTGTCCCCCCACTAGCGGTCGGAACATGATGGGTTCTAGTGGATGTCCTGAGACGATGATAGGCTTGAAGCGCCTTTAAAATAAAGGGCTAGAGAATTGTATCAGCTGTTGGTGGATCTTAATTTGGCGGACTCCTTCACCGCCACATTTATACGAAAAAGCCCTGATTATTCAGGGCTTTTTCGTTTCTGCGTTTCTGAAAAAAATTCCAGCCCGCGAGAATGTTTACTCTGGCATTGCCCAGGATTGCAGCGTGTAGCCTCCCTGGCTCAACTCGGCGCGCACTTCTTGCAGCAGGCTTTCCAGCTGCGCCGGGTCGGAATAGGTACTGCTTGGAATCTGTTTGCGACAAATACGCGTGCTGGCCCGGTCCATGACGGACAGGCTCAGTTCGCCATTACCGTCTTGCCCAGCCCAAGCGACGCATTGAAACGGTTCGAATGCTTGACCGGCAATCAAAAGTGCTTCGTTGATGCGAAACGGGGTGCTCATGGAGCGTCTCTCCTTTGATCTTTGTCTGTGCAATCAAGCTGCTGTGTCGCAGGCGCTGTCGCGCTCTGGTCCACAGCAGTCTTTCATTGCTTTACATAGCTGCCTGGCGCCGGCTCCAGAGGCGGGTATTTGTCATTCCCGGTGTGCGCAACCGCGGGTTGACGTTCGCCGGAGTGTCCCTCCAGCCAGTTGAACCAATCATTCCACCAGCTACCGGGCTGCTGCTCGGCATTCTTGAACCATGTCTCCGGGTTTTTCGTGACCCGATTGTTGGTCCAGTAATGGCGCTTCTGCTTGGCCGGTGGATTGACGACGCCGGCGATATGCCCTGAAGCGCCCAATACGAAACGCTTGGGCCCGGAGAGCAGGTTGGTGCTGGCGTAGGCGCTCTTCCAGGGCACGATATGATCGTCATGGGTGGCAAGGATGTAAGCGGGAGCGTCAATTGCACGCAAATCCAGCTTGACCCCACAGCACTCCAGCTCGCCTGATTTCAGATCGTTCTGCAGATAGGTGTGGCGCAGGTACCAGCAGTACATCGGTCCCGGAAGGTTGGTGCTGTCGTTGTTCCAGAACAGCAGATCAAGCGGGATCGGTTTTTGCCCCTTGAGGTATTTGTCGACGTTGTAGTTCCACCACAGATCGTTGGGGCGCAGCAGGGAAAAGGTATTGCCCATGTCCTCGCCACGAAACAGACCGATGGGGCCGTTCACACCACCAATGGTGCGCTCGCGGTGGGACACCAGTTCTTCGTCGACGAAGATGTCGATGGGTCCGGTATCCAGATAATCAAGGAACGTGGCGAACAGGCTCAGGCTGGCGATCTCGCGGTCGCCACGAGCAGCCAGTACGGCCAGCGCAGTGCTCAACAGGGTACCGCCAATGCAGAAACCCACGCAATTGAGTCGCTGCTGGCCACTGATCTCGCGGGTCACTTGCAGGGCGTTGATCACCCCGTGCTCGATCAGGTCATCCCAGGTGGTGCCCGCGTGTTCCTGGTCAAAGTTGCGCCAGGAGACCAGGAATACGGGATGTCCCTTTTCCAGCAGGTGGCGGACCATCGAGTTGTCCGGACGCAGATCAAGGATGTAGTACTTGTTGATCGACGGAGGTACGACGAGAACCGGGTGTTTGTACTGGGTTTCGCTTTGCGGGTAGTACTGAATGAGTTGGAAGATGTGATTCTCGAAGACGACTTCGCCGGGGGTATTGGCCAGGTCGACGCCAACCTTGAAGGCGCCGCTATCACACTGGCGCATTTTGCCTTCGTTCATGTCGCTGGCCAGATGCTGCATACCTGTGAGTAGGCTGGCTCCTTGAGTCTCGACGGCACGCTGGAGCGCATCAGGGTTGCTGACCAGAAAATTGCTCGGTGCACCGGCGGCAATGGCCTGCTCCACCAGATAGCGCAGACGCTGCCGTGCTTTCTTTTCGTCGATCAGCAGTTTGTCGAGCAGTTTCAGGAGAAAGCTGGAGTTGAGCAGGTAAAACGCAGCGAGGGAGCCGAACAGTGGCGCGCTCCAGTTGCCGCTGGCGAAACGTCGGTCATCGAAACTGAAGGGTTGGCCGGTCAGCAGTTTTTGGCCGAGTTGGCCCCATTGAACCTGGTAGTCCGCTTGAAGGCTGTCCAGGGTTTCGCGAGGCAGGTCAAACCAGCTGCCGTGCTCATGCCCGGAAAACCAAGGGTTACTGCTGACCCAAAGGCGCAATTGCTGCACTGCAAAGGACGCGATGAACGGAACCTGGCCTGACCAATAGGTTTTGAATGTATGCGCGTTGTTGTCCATAAAATTCCTTGCCCATGCCGATGAGCCGGGCAGAAAAAAGCCGCGCTATGCCGGATTACGGCGTAGCGACGGCAGGTATGCGGGCAACGTTGTCTGATGCCAGCCTGATGCGCGGAGCAAGGGTCCCAAGTCCGCGCATGGGCTAATCGGACGACGTTGGTTAACGCTCGATAGCCAGGCCGACGCCTTGTCCGCCACCGATGCACAAAGTGGCCAGTCCCTTTTTGCCATCGCGACGGATCAGTTCGTGCACCAGCGACACCAGAATCCGTGCCCCCGACGCGCCGATCGGATGACCAAGGGCGATCGCACCGCCGTTGACGTTGACTTTGCTGGTGTCCCAGCCCATCTCTTTGCCAACCGCCAGCGCCTGGGCGGCGAAGGCTTCATTGGCTTCGATCAGGTCCAGGTCCTCGACGTTCCAGCCGGCCTTTTGCAGGGTCAGGCGTGTAGCCGGGACCGGGCCGATGCCCATGATCGACGGGTCCACACCGGCACTGGCATAGGCTTTGATCTTGGCCAGCACCGGAAGGCCCAGGGCTTGGGCTTTAGCGGCGCTGGCCAGCAACAACACGGCCGCACCGTCGTTGAGGGTCGAAGCGTTGCCGGCGGTCACGCTGCCGTCTTTCTGGAATGCCGGTTTGAGTTTTGCCAAGGCTTGCGCAGTACTGTCGACACGCGGCTGTTCGTCGGTGTCGAAGGCCAGTGGTTCGCCCTTGCGCTGAGGAATCAGGATCGGCGTGATTTCGCTCTGGAAACGCCCGCCCTCAATGGCTGCAGCGGCCTTCTGTTGCGAGGCGGCAGCGAAGGCATCCTGAGCTTCACGAGAGATCTCGTACTTCTGCGCCAGGTTCTCGGCGGTGATACCCATGTGGTAGTCGTTGAAGGCGTCCCACAGACCATCCTGGATCATGCTGTCTTGCAGTTGCGCATGGCCCATACGCAGGCCGGTGCGTGCCTTGGGCAGAACATAGGGGGCCAGGCTCATATTTTCCTGACCGCCAGCGATGATCAGTTCCGCGTCGCCGCAACGGATGGCCTGGACGGCGAGATGGACCGCCTTGAGACCGGAGCCGCAGACCTTGTTCAAGGTCAGGGCAGGGGTGGTGTGTGGCAAGCCAGCCTTGATCGCTGTCTGGCGTGCCGGGTTTTGCCCTGCGCCGGCAGTGAGTACCTGGCCGAGGATCACTTCATCAATTTGCGCAGCATCGATACCCGTCTGCTCCAGCAAGCGGCGAATCACTGCGGCACCCAGTTCGGTCGCGGGAATTGCAGACAAGGCACCCTGGAAACTGCCAATGGCGGTACGAGTAGCGGCAACGATTACGACTTCGTTCATGCGAGACCTCATCGAAAAGACAAAATTCGTCGAGCAAACCAGGGCATTCCTGCCCTGTTCGGGGTTATTGCATGTTCATGCCGCCGTTTACCGAGAAGTCGGCACCGGTGCTGTAAGCGGATTCATCGGACGCCAGCCATGCCACGATTGAGGCGATTTCTTCGGGTAGGCCAAGGCGACCAACCGGAATTCCCGCGATCATGCCTTCGAGAATGTCCGGGCGAATGGCCGCGGTCATGGAGGTCTGGATGTAACCTGGGGATACGGTATTGACGGTCACGCCCTTACCGGAGACTTCGCGGGCCAGTGCCATGGTGAAACCATGGATGCCAGCCTTGGCGGCGGAGTAGTTGGTCTGACCGAACTGGCCACGCTGACCGTTGATGGAGGAGATGTTGATGATCCGCCCCCAACCTTTGGACAACATCCCTTCAATGACCTGCTTGGTGGTGTTGAACAAGCCCGTCAGGTTGGTCCCGATCACGCTGTTCCAGTCTTCCGGGGTGAGCTTGCGAAAAGAGGCGTCGCGAGTGATGCCGGCGTTGTTGACCAGCACGTCGATCGGGCCGAATTGTTCACGAGCCATCTCGAAAGCCTTGCGGGTGGTCTCCCAATCGGTGACGTCGCCATAGACGAACTCGAACTCATAACCCGCTTCACGCTGGCTGGCAGCCCAGTCGTTCTTGCGGCTGGAATCAGAGCTGCAGCCGACGATTACCTTGAATCCTTCCTTGTATAGACGTTGGCTGATTGCCGTACCGATACCGCCCATACCACCCGTTACCAAAGCAATACGACTACGCGATTCCATACATCTACTCCGTTTTTTTTTTGCGCTGCAGGAGAGAAGATTGTTGGTTATCGGCGGGCCATGCGGAAGTGTTTGAAGGTGACGTTCTCCTGTCCTTCGGTGCCACGCGGGGAGGGAGGGGGATGGCAAAAAAGGAGGAGTACCTATACTGGGATCAATTCTTAGAACTGAATGGGTAGTTAATATTTCTGCAACAGAGTTGAAATATGTTCAACACGTGTCAGCATCGGCTCCGGACAGGACGTTCGGTTCCACTGGTCATTGAGGACGCCATGTATAGAATGAGTTCAGGTTATGCCAGCGTGCTGGCGAATACGTTTTTGGCCCAAGGACTTGACCTTGCCGGTCTCTGCCAGGAGGCGGGACTGGATGTCGAGTTCGTGAATAAACCAGGAGCATTCTGCGAGCGAAGCGTTATCTATCGTCTTTGGGATCTGGCGGCTCAAGCTTCGAATGACCCGAATATCGGCTTGAAAGCCTACGGGGAATTCCATCCCAGCAGTTTTCAGATCGTGGGCTACACGATGATGTCCAGTTCGAATCTGAAAAGGGCGCTTGAACGACTGGTTCGTTTCAGCCCGTTGATCGGTACCGGATTCAGCCTTTTCCTTGTCCAGGAGCAGCAGCATTTCCGATTGGCCAGTCTCGATCATCAGCAACATGGCTCGGTCAAACCCCGGCAATACACGGATGCATCCTTGGCTTCGCTGCTGGGTTTCTGTCGTTGGCTGGCAGGTGGCAAGTCACCCCAACCGTTGAGTGTGGAGTTCACTTATCCCGAACCCGAAGACACGTCGGAGCATCAGCGACTTTTTGGCTGTCCGCTGAGTTTCGGGGCGGCCTATGACAGCATTTTGTTCGATAGCCAAGAGCTTCTGAGTCCGTTGAGTATGGCCAACGAGGCGTTGGCCACTCTCCATGACAGTTTTGCCGTGGCTCAACTGGACTTGTTGTCCGGTTACTCCATTGTTGGCAGGATTCGCGGGCTGGTGACCGAGCGCTTGAGTCAGGGGCAAGGCCAAGGGCAATGTGATATGGAATCGATTGCGGCAGCACTGAACATCAGCAAGCGAACGCTTCAACGAGGCCTTGAGAAGGATGGCACGCAATTCAAGGATGTCCTGAACGATGTGCGCCGGCAGATGGCCGACTTCTATTTGCGTCATTCTCATTTCAACCTGAAGCATGTGACTCACCTGCTCGGCTTTCATGATCACAGCAGCTTCCATAAGGCATGCACCCGTTGGTTCGGTATGACACCCGGTCAATATCGAGCGCACGAGTTGTTGCTTGTGCCCAAGGAAGTCGCGCCGGTCCGACCCATGAACCCCTTCGGTCTACGCAGAGATCACAAGATCGCAGGCTTCGCCAGCGACTACGTCGAACGGATGCACCGCTAATGCCTTTAATATTGCGATGCAATAATGTCTTCCTGGCCCATAATGATCTCCTGACGATAGGCATGAGGAGCCGGGGGCATGCGGCTCGTTAACAAACAGGGCTTTAGCTATCCTTTCGATGTAGGGAGTTTATAGCGAATATGGGTAGGAAGGGAAAGGCTTTTGTGCGCCGCACAAAAAATCGTTGCCAAAAAAAATTGTGCGCTGCAATATAAAGTCTAACGCGATGACCGGCAGGATCGCTATCGCGTCCTCAGGCCAGAGTCGGCCTTCCAGTACCAGGAGATTCAAGCATGTCTTTTTTCAACTCGGAAAAATTGCAAGACGCTCAGAAAGCCAACCTCGACCTCCTGCAGCAAATCAGCGGCAAAATCTTCTCCAGTGTTGAACAACTGAGCCAGTTGCAGTTCAAGACCCTGCAGGCCTCCACCGAGGAGCAGTTCGACGGCTTTCGCAAGCTGCTTGCAGTACGTGATCCACAAGGGTTCGCTGAGCTCCAGGCTTCTTTCACCCAGCCTAATGTGCAAGCCGAACGACTGGCCAATTTCAATCGCCAAGTGCAGGCGTTGATTGTCGATACTCACTCCGAAATCGCCAAACTGACCTCGCGTCAGTTCGAGGCGGGCACCCAGCAGGTGCAAGAGTTCGTTGAAGTGATCAGCAAGAATGCACCGGCCGGCTCCGAACCCGTTGTGGCCGGGTTCAAATCGTCGCTGGCCAATGCCGGTACCGTTTTTGAAAGTGCACAGAAAGCCGTAAAACAGGCTGCTGACGTTGCCCAGACCGGTTTTGACGCAGCGACCGCCGCAGCCGCTAAAACCGCTTCTGGTGCCAAGGCTGATACCAAGTAAGTCTGATTAGCGTGGTTGCATGATGGCGATGGGTTTACTCCCCATCGCCATTTTTTTTCGGCCCGTCACCGGCACCTGGTTTGGCTGGTGGCATGCCGCCGAACAGGCCGAAGAGGTTCTGAGTGTTCAGGTAGAGGGCTTTTGACTGGTCGACATACTGGCGCATCAAGTCCTGCATGACCGGTGCCTGCTGGTGCATGAACGCGCTCCAGGTTTCGGAGGACTGGGCACCGGTCTGGGACTGGATGTCGATGACCGTCTGGATGCTTTTATCCAGATAGCTGCCGAGGACGCTCTGGTAGGGACCGTAGAACTGGATAATCCCCATCAGCATCTCGCTGGAGAATATCGGCTCACCGCCACTTTCGGCTTCCAGAATGACCTGCAGCAAAATACTTCGGGTCAGATTCTCGCCAGTCTTGGCGTCGACCACCTCGAACGGAATTCTATCGACGACCAATTGGCGTATATCCGCCAGGGTCAGATGACTGCTGGTGTGCGTGTCATACAGACGGCGATTCGGGTACTTCTTGATCAGACGGGTGGTGTTCCGACTGTTTTCTGTCATGCGGGGCTACTCACAGCGAGCCTGATTTGCAGGCATCTTATCCTACTCTGACCACTGCCCCTCCAATGTGTCGCCTCACACATAAACGCCGAAGGCACCCACCGCGACCCACTCCAGGATGGAAAGGCACCCGCTTTGCAGGAATTCACCATGAAGCAGGCCGAACTCGAAAAGGTTCATGTGGAAATCGTCAAGCTGATGACTGAGCAGCGCAAGCTGAACGCCGAAGCAGGCAAGATGACCCGTGAAACGTTCTGGTATCCGGTGGCGGTGGCCACCGGGCTTATTGGCACAGTAGCCACCGTCACTGCGGTGCTGGTGAAATTGCTCTGACGCCATTCGATCGGTCTTTCCAGGGCGCACGACCACATCCGTTCACCTGTTAAACTTCCCGAACCCTTCGAATGGAATCGACACCATGCACCCTTTTCGCGCTGCTTTTTGCGGTGTCCCGATATCCATCGCCACTGTAGTGCTGGGCTTCGCCCCATCATTCGCCTTCGCATCCACCCCCACGGCTTTTCCCGACGCAGCCGCCAGCGACCCGGCCAGGCTTGGCTGGATGGTCGGTTCTCCGCCACCTGCCGACCGCACTGTGCGGTTTGAAGACGGCAGTTATTTCCGGTTCCCGGCGATGCGCTGGAGTGTCTCGAACTTCCGGCAACTGATGCCAACCATCAATGTTTCACGTGGTCTGGGCGCACCCGTGCCGCTGGGGTCAGCGCTGCGCAAGGGTATCGACGCCATCAGTTTTCTCCCGCTCGGTTCGCAGGCCGCGATGACGTGGGAACAATCCCTGGCAGCGACCTATACCGACGGCATTGTGGTGCTGCATCGCGGGAAAATTGTCTACGAGCGTTACTTCGGTGTACTGAATCCGCAAGGGCAGCACGCGGCAATGTCGGTGACCAAGTCGGTGATTGGCACCCTGGCGGCCATGCTGGTGGCGGAGGGGCGTATCGATGCGCACAAGCGTGTTGCCGAATATGTACCGGAACTGGCGACGTCCGCATTCGGCAACGCGACGGTGCGGCAAGTGCTCGACATGACCACGGGTCTAAAATACAGCGAGGACTACGCGGACCCGAACGCCGAGGTCTGGGCTCATGCACAAGCCGGTAGCCCGCTGCCAAAGCCCAAGGACTACAGCGGTCCGCGCAGTTACTACGAATTTTTACAGACGGTGCAGGCGCAAGGTGAACATGGCGCCGCGTTCGCCTACAAGACCGTCAACACCGACGTGCTGGGCTGGATCATCGCCCGCGCCACCGGGCGCAACGTCGCGCAGTTGTTGTCGGAGCGGATCTGGAGTCGGCTGGGGGCCGAGCAGGATGCCTACTTCACCGTGGATTCCATTGGCACACCCTTTGCTGGTGGTGGTTTGAACACAGGCTTGCGCGACCTTGCCCGGTTTGGCGAGATGCTGCGCAATGAGGGTCAATTCAACGGTGAGCAAATCGTACCCAAGGCGGTGGTCGACGATATACGTCGCGGGGGTGACAAGCAGGCTTTTGCAAAGGCCGGTTATGCCTTGCTCAAAGGCTGGAGCTACCGATCGATGTGGTGGGTCACGGACAAGGAGGGCGGGGCATTCATGGCGCGCGGGGTCCATGGTCAGCGAATCTATGTTGACCCCGCGGCCGAGATGGTGATCGTTCGCTACGCCTCGCATCCGGTTGCCAACAACTCGGCCAACGACCCGGTGACGTTGTCGGCGTTCGATGCGCTGGCTCAATACCTGAACAAGAAGGACATTCAATGATCACGACAACCACCCACACTGTCGAAGGCCGACAAATCACCGCCTACCTGGACATCGTCAGCGCCGAGTCGGTACAGGGCGTCAACGTTGTCCGCGACGTTTTCGCCGGGATGCGGGATTTTTTCGGTGGGCGCTCCCAGACATTGGAGCGGGCGTTGCAGGAAGCGCGAATCCAGGCCACCGACGAGATCAAGGAGCGAGCGCGGGCACTGCAGGCGGATGCGCTAGTGGGGCTCGATTACCAGATCAGCATGCCAACAGGAAAGGGCGGCATGGTGGTGGTGTTTGTGTCCGGAACGGCGGTCAAACTGAGGTGACACTGCGTCGCCCATTCGTCGGGCATTCGGGTTTATGAATAACAAGTCCGGTAATGACCGACTAGTCTCAAAATCCTTGGTGATCGATATTTTTCGTGCAAAGGGCTTGCCGGTGTCGATCCCGCATTTGAGAGGGGTGAAGCGATGACTGAACCGTATATCGAAGACGACGGCGCAGAATTTCCGATCAACAACTACGTTCAGTGCGGCCAGACAGAGTATGTGGCCAGCTTTGGCGAAGACCAGGCCAAGGTCCTCAAGATCAAGACCAAGGCTTGTCGAGTACTGAAGGGGAAATTCCTACCCAAGCTTACGGAACCGGCCAGCAAGTAAAATGTACCCGCGAGCAAACCCCGTCATCGAACGGGGTTTTTTGTGCCCGGTGTGTGAACGAATATTTAATCTGGAAAGTTTTCACAAACTTTTCACAAGGCCCTACGTAGGCTCAGCTCATCCGTTAGAAGCAACACCCTGCCCGTTCCCCAGCGGGCTTTTTTTTGCCCGCGATAAAACCTTTTCCAAAATTGCTGTCCAACCGTCGCCTACCACGAGGTTGAGCGCGCGCATGTCTGGACTTTGCCTCCTCTAAAGCATTCAATCTCGACCCTTTGAATTTCATCCCCTATTTTTGAGGTTTCTGTCATGCGTTTCACACTGCCTGCTCTGGTTCTGGGTCTTCTGGTTGCTCAAGGTGCAATGGCCGGCGACGGCACTGCCGCCCTTGGTGGCGGCTTGGGTGGTGCGCTGGGTAACGTCGTTGGCCAGAGCATGGGCGGCAGCACCGGTGCAGCAATTGGTGCGGGTGTCGCTGGTGCAGCGGGCAGTGCGGTTGCCGCCAAGAAAGGCCACCGTACCAGCGCGGCCATCGGTGGTGGCGTTGGCGCTGCTGGTGGTTCGGTAATCGGCAACAGCCTGGGCGGCAAGACCGGTTCGACAATCGGCGCTGGCTTGGGTGGCGCCTTGGGTGGCGGCGTAGGCAGCAACCTGGCCAAAGGTCACAAGCGTCACTGATCCAGAGGGATCCACCAAAAGCCCGGCTTGATGCCGGGCTTTTGCGTTTTTGAACGTTTCTGGCTTTCGCGCCTCAAATCCTCCATACCCCCGATAGAATGCGAGGCGTGCCATGGAACTGAAAACCCGCTTGACGTTGCCGGTGCTTGTTTTTGGAATATTGCTTACACCGTTCGTGCTGGCGGCAGGAGACGGTACTGCCGCCGTTGGCGGCGGTATTGGCGGTGCATTGGGCAACGTGGTTGGCGGACAAATGGGCGGCAGCACAGGCGCCGCGATTGGTGCCGGTGTCGGTGGCGCCGCCGGTAGTGCGGTCGGTGCACCCAAGGGCAGTCGCACCGAAGCGGCGGTGGGTGGTGGATTGGGTTCGGCGGGCGGTTCCATAATCGGAAACAGCCTGGGTGGCAGAACCGGTTCGACCATTGGCGCAGGCCTGGGTGGCGCAGCCGGTGGTGCGGTCGGCAACAATCTGGGAAGCGACAATGACCGATCCCATTCCGGTGGTGGCCATAAACATAAGAACAAACATAAAAACAAACATCACTGACTGATATCGATCTGCGCAACCGGTGGTCTCCCTGATCGAACCTGACGATCGACTATCCCTCCAACGGTCAGGACCTGCCTTTCAGGTCCGTTGAGAGGTGTCACATGAACGCTGATCCCAAAGACTCCGACATCGACGAAACTCCCGAATACCCCCTGCCTTCACCCACCGATTCCCTGAGTCGGGATCAACGTCGGCCCGATGACGAGGCCGGTGTAGAGCAGGTTCCCAACGAAGACGTCAAGCGCACTGATGTCGAAGCGGACCCGAACGATCCGGACATCGCCGGGGAAGACGCCTCAGGCGAGCCCAGCTGATAAACGTTTAGTGCAAGACCGCCCGTCGAATGAGTGGCAACCATGCCCACGCACTGCTGCCAGACATAAGGTATGCAACTCGTAAAGGAGACGCACATGATCAGGTCAAGATGGTCGGCCCTGACGGTGGCCAGTCTGTTGTCGCTTGGTTCAGGCACGGCCTTTTCACAGTCCTGTGGCAACGATGCCCCGATCGATAAGGGTGGAATGCCACCGTCTACCGAAATGAATGCAGGCTCTGGATCGGAGAATACGTTGCCGCCTGGCGCCATCAAGGATGGCAATGCAGGCGATGCCAATGGGAGCAGCACCCGCCCGGAGACGGGAAGCGGTTCGACCGGTGGCAGTTCGATGGGGAGCGGTTCTGGGAGTGGGTCTGGAGGATCAGGTAATTCTACCGGCAGTGGCGGGAGTACAGCACCTGCGGGTAGCGGGACAGGTAAAGCGGGCGGTTAGCCTGATAGAGGATCAGCAGCAGTGACTGACGGGCCCGGCGATTTGCCGGGCTTTTTGCGTCATCCCCCGGTTGCTCTTGGCCATGGCTGCTCGCTATGCTGCTGAAACCTTTAATCTGTCTCGGAGCCGGCTGTGCCTGGGCCGCCTGGAATGTCATGAAAACGGATCAGATGCGATGAATTCACCGCTCAAAGAGTTCGGCCCCATCAAGGCCGTGATTTTCGATATGGACGGCTTGCTGCTGGACACAGAGGGGATTTACACCGAAGTCACGGCCACGATTGCCGCGCGCTATGGACGGACGTTCGACTGGAGCGTCAAACAGAACATCATCGGCCGTGGTGCGAGTGATCTGGCGCGTTATGTAGTGCAGGCGCTGGACTTGCCGATCAGCGCCGAAGAGTTTTTGGTGATTCGCGAGCCGCTTATGCGCGAGCGTTTTCCTGCGGCGCAGGCGATGCCGGGTGCAGAAGAGCTGGTTCGGCACTTGAAGGCGCATGACATTCCCATTGCGGTGGGTACCAGTTCCTCGAGTCAGTCGTTCGGCCAGAAAACCACCTTGCATCGCGACTGGTTCGCCTTGTTCGATTTTATCGTCACGGCCGATGATCCTGAAGTCGGTGCGGCCAAACCGGCGCCGGATATCTTCCTGACGGCGGCGCGACGCCTGGGTGTCGAGCCGCAGGATTGCCTGGTGTTCGAGGATTCACCGTTCGGGGTCACGGCGGCCAAAGCGGCGGGGATGACGGCAATTGCGATTCCGGATGCGGCGATGGCTGACGAAAAGTACGCACACGCCGACGGCATTCTTCGTACGCTGAAGGCGTTCAAACCAAGTGCCTGTGGCTTGCCAGCGCTCGATTGGTCCTGACGACAATGTGGGAGCAGGTTTGCTCCCACATTTGGATTGCGTTCAATTCATCAGGCGCCGAAACCACCATCGATGGTCAGGCTCGCGCCGGTGATGTAGCCCGCTTCGGGGCCGACCAGATAGGCGACGAAACTGGCGATCTCTTCAGCTGTGCCGTAACGCCCCACTGCCATCAACGGAATCAGGCTGTCGGCGAAGTCGCCGTGGGCAGGGTTCATGTCGGTATCGACCGGACCCGGCTGCACGTTGTTGATGGTGATGCCTTTCGGCCCGAGGTCGCGGGCCAGGCCCTTGGTCAGGCCAACCAGCGCCGACTTGCTCATGGCGTACGGACCGCCACCGGCGAAGGGCATGCGGTCGGCGTTGGTGCTGCCGATATTGATGATTCGACCACCTTCGGTCATGTGCCTGGCGGCAGCCTGGGTGGCGATGAACACGCTGCGTACGTTAATCGCCAGGGTCTGGTCGAAGTCTTCGAGTTTGAAGTCTTCCAGCGGTGCAACGGCCAGCACGCCAGCGTTGTTGACCAGGATATCCAGCTGACCAAATGCTTCTACAGTAGCCGTTACGGCGTCGCGGATGGCCTCGGCGTCAGCGCTGTCAGCCTTGATAGCCAGGGCTTTGCCGCCAGCATGGGTGATGCTGTTTTGCAATTCTTCGGCCTTGGCCGTGGAGCTGACGTAGGTAAAGGCGACCGTCGCGCCTTCAGCGGCCAGGCGTTTGACGATGGCAGCGCCGATGCCCCGGGAGCCGCCCTGGATCAAAGCCACTTTGCCGCTGAGGTTCTGAGTAGTCATATCGATCTCCAAAGTCCCGAGGCGAGATGTCCCGGTTGATGGAGCCTAGTATCGATTCAGGATTACAAGCTGTGTAGACGGCAATTGCGATAGTCTGTGTAAACCATAAGTTTATAATGGTGCTCATGGAAACCTTCAGCAGTATCGAATGCTTTGTGCGCAGCGCCGAGGTAGGCAGCTTTGCCGAGGCCGCGCGACGCTTGAGCCTAACCCCGGCGGCAGTGGGCAAGAGCGTGGCCAAACTGGAAGCGCGGCTGGGGGTCCGGTTGTTTCAGCGCAGCACCCGCAGCCTCACGCTGACCGAGGCTGGGCAACTGTTTCTGAGTGAGGTCAGTGCCAGCCTGCACACGATCCAAAATGCCGTGGCCAATCTCGCCAGCGCCGAAGGTCGTCCGGCGGGCACCTTGAAGGTCAGCATGGGCACAGTGTTCGGGCGTTTATACATCGTGCCGCTACTCGGAGAGTTTTTGCGGCGCTTTCCGGCGATTAATCCGGACTGGCATTTCGATAACCGTCAGGTCGACCTGATAGCCCAGGGTTTCGACGCCGCGATTGGTGGCGGATTCGAGCTGCCCCAAGGGGTGGTGGCGCGCAAGCTGACCCCGGCCCATCGCGTGTTGGTGGCCTCTGCCGGTTATCTGGCGGTGCACGGAGCGATCCTCGAGCCTGATGAGCTCAAGCTTCACGACGGCATCCTCATTCGCTCGCCGCAGACCGGCCGCGTGCGTTCCTGGCAGTTGACCAGTCACACCCGACAACACAGCCCGCTGACGCTCAAGGCGCGGATGACCATGAGCGATTCGGAAGCGGCTTGTGCCACGGCGGTCCAGGGTTTGGGCATTGCGCTGGTGAGCATGCCGTTTGCCGTGGGCTATCTGGAGGCGGGGACGTTACAGCGGGTGTTGCCGGATTGGTATGTCGATGATGGCAATATTTCTATCTATTACGCTGAACATAAGCTGCTGCCGGGCAAGACCCGGGCGTTTGTGGATTTCATTATCGAGCAGTTTGTTGAGCAGGGGTTGGGGCGGCGGTTCAGTGCTGTGTGAGTTTACTCGGGACCGAGTCGTCCCCATTCGCGAGCAGGCTCGCTCCCACAGGGGATTTTTGTACGCCGAAGAACCAATGTGGGAGCGAGCCTGCTCGCGAAGAACGATAACGCGGTCTATCGGGAAAATCGCCCTGGCCAGCCGATGATGTTCTTCGGCCGCGGTGTCGCATAGGTCCGCACCTTCGAAGTCGACAACCCCAGCCTCACCAACGATTCGGCGATGGTCACCGCCGCCGTCACGCCATCGATCACCGGCACGCCGGTGCGCTGACGAATCTGCTCATCCAGACCGGCCATGCCGCCGCAGCCAAGGCAAATCACTTCGGCCTTGTCCTGGGTCACCGCCAGTTCAGCCTGATGCACGATGGCCTCCAGCGCGCGTTGCGGCTCGTGTTCCAGTTCCAGCACCGCCAAGCCACTGGCCCGCACCGAGGCACAGCGGTCCCAGAGCCCGGACAATTTCAGTCGATCTTCGATCAGCGGAACAGTGCGATCGAGGGTGGTGACGACCGAGTACGCATGGCCGAGAAACATCGCGGTGCTCGCTGCCGCATCGGTGATGTCTACCACGGGTACGTTGAGCAATTCCTGCAGGCCTTCGCGACCGTGTTCGCCGTAGCCGGCTTGAATCACGGCATCGAAGGGCTGGTCGTAGGCCATGACCCGATCCATCACCGCAATCGCGGCCAGGTAGCTTTCGAAGTTGCCTTCGATCGAGTCGGCACCGAAGAAGGGCGTCAGGCCAACGATCTCCGTGCCGGGCGCGGCCACTGCCTGGGCCGAGCGGGCGATGGCCTGAGTGATGGATTCGGTGGTGTTGACGTTGACCACGAGAATACGCATGGGAAGTCCTTATGACGGGTGGTTCAGTTGCCAGACTTGTATACAAAATATGTATGCAATAAAGCGAAATCTGTGCCAGTCGAGAATCTATAAAGTCGTTTGCTGATTTCGTTTTGTTATTAACTGAAGTTAACTGACTGACAAACCGGCAATAAAAATTGAGCGTTTGAACAGGTATTTGTTTTTCAGCGGGTTTTTTGAGGTCGGTCGACTGGGGAAGTCAGGAAAGGAGCGTGTAACTTTTTGGGGCGTTGAAACTAAAAGTGCACACACAATTGGCACCTAAGGTGACATTCGTGTGTACACATTTTGTAGGAGCCAGACGTGGGATCAGGCTTTGGACTTGCTGATGATGTTCCCGGCATGCAGCCCGCATTCCTTCTGCGTGGCTTCTTCCCACCACCAGCGACCTTCACGCTCGTGCTGGTTCGGCAATACCGGGCGCGTGCACGGCTCACAGCCGATGCTGATGAACCCGCGTTCGTGCAGGCTGTTGTAGGGCAGTTCCAGCATGCGGATGTAGCCCCAGATTTCCTCGCTGGTCATCTGTGCCAGCGGGTTGAACTTGTACAGGGTGTGATCCGGGGTGGAGAACGCGGTGTCGATTTCCATCACGGCCACCGCGCTGCGCGTGCCGGGGCTCTGGTCACGGCGCTGGCCGGTGGCCCAGGCCTTCACGCCAGACAACTTGCGGCGCAGTGGTTCGATCTTGCGGATGCCGCAGCATTCGCCATGACCATCTTTGTAGAAACTGAACAGGCCTTTTTCCTTCACGAACGGTTCGAGCTTGGTGTAGTCGGGCGACACCAGTTCGATGTCGATCTTGTAGTGCTCGCGCACTTGATCGATGAAGCGGTAGGTCTCGGGATGCAAGCGGCCAGTGTCGAGGCTGAACACTTTGACGTTCTTGTTCAGCTTCCAGGCCATGTCCACCAGCACCACGTCTTCGGCGCCGCTGAAAGATATCCACAGTTCATCGCCGAATTCGGCAAAGGCGAGTTTCAGGATGTCCTGGGCGGATTTGTTGGCATAGGTCGTGGCGAGTTCCACGACGTCGAACGTTGGGCTCATCAGGGCGGCTTCCTACAGGTCGGTGGCGCTGGGCGCTCTATATGGGGCCGATGTTAACAAAAAGCTGCGCCGGCCGGGGCGTCCTCTGCGTTGCGCGGTGGAGGAGGAGTCGCTAGAGTTCGGGCTCGCTCGACTCAATAAACAATACCAATGGGAGTGTCTTGTGGAAATTGCCTGTCTGGATCTTGAAGGTGTGCTGGTCCCGGAAATCTGGATCGCCTTCGCGGAAAAAACCGGGATCGAATCCCTCAGGGCCACCACCCGGGACATTCCCGACTATGACGTGCTGATGAAGCAGCGCTTGCGGATTCTCGACGAACACGGCCTGAAGCTCGCCGACATCCAGGAAGTGATCGCTACGCTCAAGCCGCTGGACGGTGCTGTCGAGTTCGTCGACTGGCTGCGTGAGCGCTTCCAGGTGGTGATTCTGTCGGACACCTTCTACGAGTTTTCCCAGCCGCTGATGCGTCAATTGGGCTTCCCGACCTTGCTTTGCCATCGTCTGATTACTGACGATACCGGGCGCGTCACGGGCTATCAGCTGCGTCAGAAAGATCCCAAGCGCCAGTCGGTATTGGCCTTCAAGAGCCTCTACTACCGGGTGATTGCAGCGGGGGATTCCTACAACGACACCACGATGCTGGGTGAGGCGGATGCCGGGATTCTGTTCCATGCGCCGGACAATGTGATTCGCGAGTTCCCGCAGTTTCCAGCGGTGCACGATTTCGAGGCGTTGAAGCAGGAGTTCATCAAGGCTTCGAACCGGGTGTTGAGTTTGTAAGCCTGATCCTTGTGGGAGCGAGCCTGCTCGCGATGAACCTGAGAGCGCCGCGGGGTGTCAGGTTTCCAACGTTATCGTTAACGACCATCGCGAGCAGGCTCGCTCCTACAGGTTTTGCAAGGTATCGAGCAGCACCTTCACCTTGGTGATCGATTCCTGATACTCGGCCTGCCACTCGGAATCGGCGACGATTCCGCCACCGCCCCAGCAGCACACCTGGCCATCCTTGACCAGCAAGCTGCGGATGGCGATGGAGCTGTCCATCTCGCCGCGCACGTCCAGATACAGCAATGAACCGCAGTACAGGCCGCGTCGGGTGGGTTCCAGCTCGTCGATGATCTGCATTGAGCGAATTTTCGGCGCGCCGGTGATCGAGCCGCCCGGGAAGCTGCCGGCGATCAAGTCCAGCGCATCCCGATCATCCGCCAGTTCGCCGGTCACGCTGCTCACCAGGTGATGCACATTCGGATAGCTTTCCAGGCTGAACAACTCAGGCACACGAACCGAACCGGTGCGGCAGGTGCGACCGAGGTCGTTGCGCAACAGGTCGACGATCATCAGGTTTTCCGCGCGATCCTTGGGGCTGGCCAGCAATTCGGCGGCGTTCGCCGCGTCTTCAGCAGCCGTGAGGCCCCGTGGGCGCGTGCCTTTGATCGGGCGGGTCTCAACACAGCGCTCGGTCACTTTGACGAAGCGTTCTGGTGACAGACTCAGCACCGCGCCGCCGTCGGGCAGGCTCTGGAAGCCGGAAAACGGCGTTGGGCACGCCAGTCGCAACGCGCAGTACGCCGTCCATGGATCACCCTGGCAGGGCGCGCGGAAGCGTTGGGCGAAGTTGACCTGATAGCAATCACCGGCCTGAATGTATTGGTGGATTCGCTCGATCGCCTGGCGATACTGATCAGCGTTCAGATCGGCATGCATCGGCGCCTGCAACGTGAACGGCTCAAGCGCTTCGACGGCTGACTGGCTGAACAGCTGGATCAGGCGCTGACGTTCGCTGTCGGTCAGTGTCGGGTGGAACACCAATTGGCTGGTGGCCTGGTGGTGATCGCTGATCAGCGCCCAGTCGTACAGGCCGAAACGCGCATCCGGCAACTGCAGGTCGTCCACGGCCTGGCTCGGCAGGTGTTCCAGGTGGCGGCCGAAGTCGTAGCTCAGGTAGCCGATCAAGCCGCCAGCGAACGGCAGGTCATGGGCAAGCGAGGCTTCGCCCAGTCGCGTCAGATTGTCCCGAAGGCGTTGCAGGAAATCGCTGCCACGTTCGTCAGGCGCTACCGTCAGTAGTTCCAGCGGCCATGCGCTGAGCAGGTCAAAGCGCCCGCGCTCGGCACTGGGGCGGCCGCTGTCGAGCAGCACGGCACCGGGGGCATGACGAATGGCCGCAAAGTAGTCGGCGGGGTTGGCGCGATAGGGCAGCGGGTGTACGGAACAGGTCAGCATGGGCGGGGGCGATCAGCCATCGAGGCGGGGTGGCGATTGTAGTCCTCTCGGGGAGTTGCTCCTAGAGGGGATGTCGGGGATTGGGAGATTGGAGGCAGGCATGAGTACTGTGGAATCTGGCAGATCGTCTTCGCGAGCAGGCTCGCTCCCACAGGGTTCAGCGCAGTCCTTGTGGGAGCGAGCCTGCTCGCGAAAGAGACACCTTGGTTCTGGATCAACCCTCGACCGGCGGAATATGCCCAAACATCTCCTGGACAAACGCCATGCGTTCTTCGACGGTTTCAGTCACGCCGCGGGCCTTCAAATCTGCCAGCCGAGCCTCGACCGCATGGGTGCGTAAGGTCAGCCCGCAATCATTGGCAATCTGGATGTTCAAGCCGGGTCGGGCGTTGAGCTCGAGGATCAGTGGGCCTTTCTCCTGGTCCAGCACCATGTCGACACCAATGTAGCCCAACCCGCACAGCTCGTAGCAACCCGCGGCGAGTTTCATGAAGCCGTCCCAGTAGGGCAGTTGCACGCCATCCACCGCGTTGGTGGTGTCCGGGTGCTTGGTGATGATGTTGTTGAGCCAGGTGCCGCGCAGGGTCAGGCCGGTGGCCAGGTCGACACCGACGCCGATGGCGCCCTGGTGCAGGTTGGCCTTGCCACCGGACTGACGGGTGGGCAAGCGCAGCATGGCCATGACTGGATACCCCATCAACACGATGATGCGGATGTCCGGCACACCTTCGTAGCTGATGCTCTTGAAGATCTGGTCCGGGATCACCCGGTACTCGATCAGGGCACGGTCGCGATGCCCACCGAGGGAATACAGGCCGGTCAGGATGCTGGAGATATGGTGTTCGAGCTCTTCGTGGCCGATGATCTTGCCGGACACCGTGCGATAGCGGCCCTCGAAGCGGTCGGCGATGACAATGATGCCGTCGCCGCCAGCGCCCTGGGCCGGCTTGATCACGAAGTCGTTGTGCCCGTCGATGATCTCGCCGAGCTTGTCGATTTCCTTTTCGGTGGAGATCACCCCATACAGCTGCGGCACATGGATGCCGGCGGTAATCGCGCGTTCCTTGGTGATGATCTTGTCATCGACGATCGGGTACAGGCTGCGCTTGTTGTACTTGAGCACGTAGTCCGCGTTACGCCGGTTGATGCCCATGATGCCCCGGGCCTCCAGGGCTTTCCAGGTCTTCCAGAAGCCGAACATCAGGCGTCAGCCTTCTTCAGGAAGGCCTTGAAACGCACCAGCTCGGTCAGGCGGTAGCCGCGATAGCGACCCATGGCCAGCATGAAGCCCACCAGGATCAGCAGGATCGCCGGGAAGGTGAACACGAAGTACACCAGTTCCGGCACGCTCATGATCAGGTGTGCCAGGGAGGCCGCGAACAAGGTGCCGATCGCCACTTTCATGGCATGGCTGGCACCGCGTTCTTCCCAGGTGATCGACAGGCGTTCGATGGTCATGGTCAGGATCACCATCGGGAACAACGCCACCGACAGTCCGCGCTCCAGGCCGAGCTTATGACTGAACAGGCTGATGGCCGCGATCAACACCACCACGAACGTCAGCACCACCGACAGCCTCGGCAGCATCTGCAGTTTCAGGTGTTCAAGGTAGGAGCGCAGCGACAGTCCCAGCGCCGTGATGATGGTAAACAGCACGATGCCGAAGCCGAGCTGGGTCTCGCGGAAGGCCAGGGCGATCAGTACCGGGGTAAAGGTGCCGAGGGTCTGCAGGCCGATCAGGTTGCGCAGGATCAGGATCACCAGCACGCCGATCGGGATCATCACCATGATCATGAAGGTCTGCTGGGTTTGCAGCGGCAGGCCGTACAGCGAGTATTCGAGGAAGTTGGCGTCGGTGTTTTCATCGGTCAGCTTGGCCAGGCGAATGGCGTTCATTTCGCTGTTGTTCATGCTGAAGGTCACGGTGGCCTTCTTGCCGCCATCGACGGTGATCAGGTTTTCATCACCGGTCCACCACAGCAGGCGGTCGGTCGGCAGGCCCTGTTCGCCGGTTTCCGGGTTGAAGTACAGCCAGTCGGTGCCATTGAAGCTGCGCAGCCAGAGTTCCGGGGTTTGCGGCTGGTCGGCCACCAGGCGAATGGTATGGACCTTTTCCACCGGCACGTGGGCGATGGACAGCAGCAGTTCGACGATCTTCGCCTTGTGGGCCGGTGTCGGGTCGCCGGCCAGGAGCATCTTGGCATTCTCGTCGTTGCTGTTGTTGACCCGCTTGATCGCTTCGCTGATGAAGGTCTCGACGTCGGCCGAGTGCTGGCGAATCGGCGCCAGCAGCGCTTCGGCAGCGAGTTTCTCAGGGCCTTCGACGGCAATGCTGTCGCGGAAGGTCGGACCCTTGATCTTGGCCTTTTCGGCGGTGTAGCGCTTGGTCAGCACCAGGCGGTAATAAAGGGTCTGGTTGCCTTTGGCCCGGCGCGCCGACCAGGTGACCTTGCGGTTGCCGTCGACACGGTTCACGGCCACGCCGTAGTTATTGGAGATGAAGCTTTCGTTGAGGCTCACGTAATCGCGGCTCAACGGTGGCACGAACATCTGGATCTTGACCGGATCCTTGGCACTGGCGACGAACTCGACCTTGGCGTCGATGTTCCACAAGTCGTCGGTGGCGTCTTCCGTCACGGGAATGCCGAGTACGAAGATCTGGTAGGCCGTGACTGAAATGCCCAACACCACCAGGATGGCGATCAGCATTTTCAGATGAAGGGTAAGAGAGCGCATTTAAATTACTCGGCGGTATGAGCGTCGGCGGCGCAGGCGGGTTTGCCGGCAGCGTATTTAAGACTGGGGTCGACCAGCGCATCGAAGCGTTTGAGCGCTTCGGAGCCGATCAAGAGCGGGTATTGGAACGCGCTACGGTCGGTCAGGTTCACTTCGATGCTGCGTAAAGCCGAACCCATGCAGATATCCAGCTCGATCACCGGACGGGCGGTGTACTTCTTGCCCTCTTCCGGGTCGTAGTCACCGGCCCGGCGCTTGATCTTGCTGACGCGGGCCAGCGGTCGTTCGATCGGGTGCGAATGGGCGGCGTCGATGGCCAGGTAGAAGCGCACCCACGACTCGCCATTGCGTTTGAAACGCTTGATATCGCGGGCACTCAGGGACGCGGTTTTCGCCCCGGTATCGAGTTTGGCGGCCACTTCGAGGTCGATGCCACCCAGCGATGCGTATTCATTGAGGCCGTACACGGTCTTTTCCCCTGCGGCGGCGAAACCGGGCAGGCAAAGAAGAAAAAGGACAATCGGGAAGGGCTTGAGTCTCATAAATCCTGGTGCGCAGCGGTCTGTTCTTTGATTCAAGACCCTGGCATCGCTGCGCAAGCTCCTCGTATGCCTATCAGTTATTTATGACAGACAGTGCAGATGTGACAAACAAATGCGGGCGGCATTCTAGCACGGTGGGTTGATGGCGCCAGCGCTGCCGGGCGGCTATAAGCAAAGGGTCCTGCTTAGTTATGGTGCAGGCGGTTATTAGACGATTGTCGACAATATCTAATTATCCTTTGACGTGAGCGGCTGTTTTGGTTAGTTTTTGCCGCACTGGCTTTCAAGGTGTCGACAATATGCTGGATCAACTGGATCCCCCGCTTACCGTTCAGGATGACTCGGAAACGCTTTCCGAAAACGTCTTCCGGCGCATTCAGGCGGCCATCGTCAAGGGTGAGATTGCCCCGGGCAGCAAAATCTCCGAGCCGGAGCTGGCCCGTACCTACGGCATCAGCCGGGGCCCGCTGCGCGAAGCCATCCACCGTCTGGAAGGCCAGCGCCTGCTGGTGCGCGTGCCGCACGTCGGTGCGCGGGTGGTGTCGCTCAACCATGCCGAGCTGCTGGAACTCTACGAGATCCGCGAATCCCTCGAAGGCATGGCCTGTCGCCTGGCCGCCGAGCGCATGAGCGTCGAGGAAATCGACGAGCTGCGCCGAGTCCTTGAAACCCACGAGCGCGACGAGGCTTTCCAGGCTGGTCGAGGCTACTACCAGCAGGAAGGCGATTTCGACTTCCACTACCGGATAATCCAGGGCAGCGGCAACCGCACCCTGACGCAAATGCTCTGCGGCGAGCTCTATCAATTGGTGCGCATGTATCGCATCCAGTTTTCCACCACGCCCAATCGCCCGCACCAGGCTTTTGCCGAGCACCACCGAATTCTCGATGCCATCGCCGACCGTGACGGTGAACTGGCCGAGTTGTTGATGCGCCGTCACATCGGCGCCTCCAAACGCAACATCGCCCGTCATTACCAGGACGGCGCTAACCCGACAGCCAAACGAGGTGAGTCATGAGTTTGAACAAGAGCACACCAGGCCAGCGTTTCCGCGATGCGGTCGCCAGCGAGCATCCATTGCAAGTGGTCGGCGCGATCAACGCCAACCACGCATTGCTGGCCAAGCGCGCCGGTTTCAAGGCGATCTACCTGTCCGGTGGCGGGGTGGCTGCTGGCTCCCTCGGCGTACCGGACCTGGGCATCACCGGCCTGGATGACGTGCTGACCGACGTGCGCCGCATCACCGATGTCTGCGACCTGCCGCTGCTGGTGGACGTGGACACCGGTTTCGGTTCCTCGGCCTTCAACGTCGCCCGTACCGTGAAGTCGATGATCAAGTTCGGCGCGGCGGCGATTCACATCGAAGACCAGGTCGGCGCCAAGCGTTGCGGTCACCGTCCTAATAAGGAAATCGTGACCCAGCAGGAAATGGTCGATCGCATCAAGGCGGCGGTCGATGCCCGTACCGATGACAGCTTCGTGATCATGGCCCGTACCGACGCCCTGGCGGTGGAAGGCCTGGAATCGGCACTGGATCGTGCTGCGGCATGCATCGAGGCCGGCGCCGACATGGTGTTCCCGGAAGCCATCACTGAACTCGAGATGTACAAACTGTTCGCCAACCGCGTGAAAGCGCCGATCCTGGCCAACATCACCGAATTCGGCGCGACGCCGTTGTACACCACCGAGCAACTCGCCGCTGCCGACGTGTCGCTGGTGCTGTACCCGCTGTCGGCCTTCCGCGCCATGAACAAGGCCGCGGAAAATGTCTACACCGCGATCCGCCGCGACGGCACGCAACAGAACGTCATCGACACCATGCAGACGCGCATGGAGCTTTACGATCGCATCGACTACCACACCTTCGAGCAGAAGCTCGATGCGTTGTTTGCCGCGAAAAAATGAGGATCAAAAGATCGCAGCCTTCGGCAGCTCCTACTCGGCCGTGATCCTCTGTAGGAGCTGTCGAGTGAAACGAGGCTGCGATCTTTTCGGCATCACCCGAATAACCTGATGAAGCACAATTTGCCGATTCCCTAACAAAATTAAAAATTGGAGGCAGAAATGGCCGAAGCAAAAGTACTCAGTGGCGCCGGGCTCCGTGGCCAGGTTGCCGGGCAAACCGCACTGTCCACCGTGGGCCAGTCGGGCGCAGGTCTGACCTATCGTGGCTACGACGTCCGCGAACTGGCGGCTGACGCACAATTCGAAGAAGTCGCTTACCTGCTGCTGTACGGCGAACTGCCGACCAAGGCGCAACTGGCGGCTTACATCACCAAACTGAGCAAGCTGCGTGACCTGCCGCAAGCGCTGAAAGAAGTGCTGGAACGCATCCCCGCCGACGCCCACCCGATGGACGTGATGCGCAGCGGTTGCTCGTTCCTGGGTAACCTGGAACCGGAGAACGACTTCTCCGAGCAGCACGACAAGACCGATCGCCTGCTGGCCGCGTTCCCGGCGATCATGACGTACTGGTATCACTTCAGCCACGAAGGCAAGCGCATCGATTGCGTGAGCGACGAGCAATCCATCGGCGGTCACTTCCTGCACCTGCTGCACGGCAAGAAGCCGAGCGAGCTGCACGTCAAGGTGATGAACGTTTCGCTGATCCTCTACGCGGAGCACGAATTCAACGCCTCGACTTTCACCGCACGTGTTTGTGCGTCGACCCTGTCCGACCTGTATTCCTGCATCACCGCGGCCATCGGCTCGCTGCGCGGTCCGCTGCACGGCGGCGCCAACGAAGCGGCGATGGAAATGATCGAACGCTTCAGCTCGCCGGAAGACGCGATCAAAGGCACCCTCGGCATGCTCGAGCGCAAGGACAAGATCATGGGCTTCGGCCACGCGATCTATAAGGACAACGATCCGCGCAACGAGGTGATCAAGGGCTGGTCGAAAAAACTCGCCGACGAAGTGGGCGACAAGGTGTTGTTCCCGGTCTCCGAAGCCATCGACAAGACCATGTGGGAACAGAAGAAGCTGTTCCCGAACGCCGACTTCTACCATGCCTCGGCGTACCACTTCATGGGCATCCCGACCAAGTTGTTCACACCGATCTTCGTCTGCTCGCGCCTGACCGGCTGGGCGGCCCACGTGTACGAACAGCGTGCCAACAACCGCATCATCCGCCCAAGCGCCGAGTACACCGGCGTCGAACAGCGCAAGTTCGTGCCAATCGAACAACGCTGAATGGTGGGGGCCTGAACCTAGGCAACTGAAGGAACCGAGAACCTGTGGGAGCGAGCCTGCTCGCGAAGACGGACTGACATTCAACATCGATGTTGACTGATATACCGCTTTCGCGAGCAGGCTCGCTCCCACAGTGGATGGTGTGACCTTAAGTACTGGTGCCAGGCCCCACCTTTTGAAATTACCGTGACCGAGTCCTGACCGATGAACACAGAATTCCGTAAATCACTGCCCGGCAGCCAACTGGATTACTTCGACGTCCGCGCGGCGGTCGAGGCCATCCAGCCCGGCGCCTATGACACCCTGCCGTACACCTCCCGCGTGCTGGCGGAAAACCTGGTGCGTCGCTGCGACCCGGCCACGCTGACCGAATCCCTGAAGCAATTCATCGAGCGCAAACGCGACCTCGACTTCCCCTGGTTCCCGGCCCGCGTGGTGTGCCACGACATTCTTGGCCAGACCGCGCTGGTGGACCTCGCCGGCCTGCGTGACGCCATCGCCCTGCAAGGCGGCGACCCGGCGCAAGTGAACCCGGTGGTGCCGACCCAATTGATCGTCGACCACTCCCTGGCCGTCGAGCGCGGTGGCTTCGATCCGGAGGCGTTCGAGAAGAACCGCGCCATCGAAGACCGTCGCAACGAAGACCGTTTCCACTTCATCAACTGGACCAAGAAGGCGTTCAAGAACGTCGACGTGATCCCGCCAGGCAACGGCATCATGCACCAGATCAACCTGGAGAAAATGTCTCCGGTGATCCAGGTGCGCGACGGCGTGGCGTTCCCTGATACCTGCGTCGGCACTGACAGCCACACCCCGCACGTCGATGCGCTGGGCGTGATCGCCATCGGTGTCGGTGGCCTGGAAGCCGAAAGCGTGATGCTTGGCCGCGCATCGTGGATGCGTCTGCCGGAAAGCGTCGGCGTCGAGCTCACCGGCAAGCTGCAACCGGGCATCACCGCCACCGACATGGTGCTGGCGCTGACCGAATTCCTGCGCAAGCAGAAAGTCGTCGGTGCATGGCTGGAGTTCTTCGGCGAAGGCGCAGCGGCGCTGACCCTGGGTGATCGCGCGACCATTTCCAACATGGCCCCGGAATACGGCGCCACCGCGGCGATGTTCTATATCGACCAGCAAACCATCGACTACCTCAAGCTCACCGGCCGTGAAGACGAGCAGGTTCAGCTGGTCGAGAGCTACGCCAAGACCACCGGCCTGTGGGCCGACAGTTTGAAAGGCGCGCAATACGAGCGCGGCCTGACCTTCGATCTGTCCTCGGTGGTGCGCAACATGGCCGGCCCGAGCAACCCGCACGCCCGTGTGGCGGTGTCGGATCTGGCCGCCAAAGGCATCTCCGGCCAGTGGGACGATGTGCCGGGGCAAATGCCGGACGGCGCGGTGATCATCGCCGCCATCACCAGCTGCACCAACACCAGCAACCCGCGCAACGTGATCGCTGCCGGCCTGCTGGCGCGCAACGCCAACAAGCTCGGCCTGACCCGCAAGCCGTGGGTCAAATCGTCCCTGGCACCGGGTTCGAAAACCGTCGCCCTGTACCTCGACGAAGCCGGCCTGACCAATGAGCTGGAGCAACTCGGTTTCGGCGTCGTGGCCTTTGCCTGCACCACCTGCAACGGCATGTCCGGCGCGCTGGACCCAGTGATTCAGCAAGAGATCATCGACCGCGACCTGTACGCCACCGCCGTGTTGTCCGGCAACCGCAACTTTGACGGGCGGATTCACCCGTACGCCAAGCAAGCGTTCCTCGCATCGCCGCCACTGGTGGTCGCATACGCCATCGCCGGCACCATTCGTTTCGACATCGAAAAAGATGTGCTGGGCGTGGTCGACGGCAAGGAAATCCGCCTGAAAGACATCTGGCCGAGCGACGAAGAAATCGACGCCGTGGTGAAAGCTTCGGTCAAGCCTGAGCAGTTCCGTCAGGTCTACATCCCGATGTTCGCCATCCATGAAGACACCGGTCCCAAAGTCGCGCCGCTGTACGACTGGCGCGAGATGAGCACCTACATCCGCCGTCCGCCTTACTGGGAAGGCGCACTGGCCGGCGCGCGTCCGCTCAAGGGCATGCGCCCGCTGGCAGTGCTGCCGGACAACATCACCACCGATCACCTGTCGCCGTCGAACGCAATCATGCTCGACAGCGCCGCCGGCGAATACCTGGCGAAAATGGGCTTGCCGGAAGAGGACTTCAACTCCTACGCGACTCATAGGGGCGACCATTTGACCGCGCAGCGCGCGACCTTCGCCAACCCGAAACTGTTCAACGAAATGGTTCTGGAAAACGGCAAGGTCAAGCAGGGCTCCCTGGCCCGTGTCGAGCCGGAAGGCAAAGTTATGCGCATGTGGGAAGCCATCGAGACCTACATGGATCGCAAGCAGCCGCTGATCATCATCGCAGGTGCCGACTACGGTCAGGGTTCGTCCCGCGACTGGGCAGCGAAGGGCGTGCGCCTGGCGGGTGTGGAAGCGATTGCCGCCGAAGGTTTCGAGCGTATCCACCGCACCAACCTGGTGGGCATGGGCGTGTTGCCGCTGGAGTTCAAGCCGGGCACCAACCGCCACACCCTGGCCATCGACGGCAGCGAAACCTACGACGTGATCGGCGATCGCACCCCGCGCGCCGACCTGACGCTGGTGATCCATCGCAAGAACGGCGAACGCGTCGATGTGCCGGTGACCTGCCGCCTCGACACCGCTGAAGAAGTGTCGATCTACGAAGCGGGGGGCGTGCTGCAACGCTTCGCCCAGGACTTCCTCGAAGAATCGGCGGTTGCCGTCTAAAACATGCTGCACAGACACGGGACCTCGAGTCCCGTGTCTGTTTTCAAGGAGTAAGCAACACCATGGCTCATGCACCGCAAATCAAAATCCCCGCTACATACATGCGCGGCGGCACCAGCAAAGGCGTGTTCTTCAGTCTGAAAGACCTGCCTGAAGCCGCACAGGTTCCAGGTCCGGCCCGCGACGCTTTGCTGCTGCGCGTGATCGGCAGCCCCGACCCGTACGACAAGCAAATCGACGGCATGGGCGGCGCGACGTCCAGCACCAGCAAAACCGTGATCCTGTCGAAAAGCATCAAGGCCGATCACGACGTCGATTACCTGTTCGGTCAGGTGTCGATCGACAAGCCATTCGTCGACTGGAGCGGCAACTGCGGCAACCTGACGGCGGCAGTCGGTTCGTTCGCCATCAGCAACGGCCTGGTGGACGCCAGCCGCATCCCGCACAACGGCATTGCCGTGGTGCGCGTATGGCAGGCCAACATCGGCAAGACCATCATCGCCCATGTGCCGATCACCAATGGCGAAGTGCAGGAAACCGGCGATTTCGAACTCGACGGCGTGACCTTCCCGGCGGCGGAAGTGCAGGTCGAATTCCTCGATCCTGCAGCGGAAGAAGAGGGCGGTGGCGGTTCGATGTTCCCTACCGGCAACCTGGTGGATGACCTGGAAGTGCCTGGTGTCGGGACCTTTAAGGCAACCATGATCAACGCCGGCATCCCGACCATCTTCGTCAATGCCGAAGACATCGGCTACAAGGGCACCGAGCTGCAGGGCGCAATCAACGGCGATCCGAAAGCATTGCTGATGTTCGAAACCATCCGTGCCTACGGCGCCTTGCGCATGGGCCTGATTTCCAACATCGATGAAGCGGCCAAGCGGCAGCACACGCCGAAGGTGGCGTTCGTCGCCAAGCCGGCGGATTACGTATCGTCCAGCGGTAAAGCGGTTGCGGCGGGCGATGTCGACCTGCTGGTGCGCGCGCTGTCCATGGGTAAGTTGCACCACGCGATGATGGGCACTGCGGCAGTGGCGATCGGCACGGCAGCGGCGATTTCCGGAACTCTGGTGAACCTCGCGGCAGGCGGTGTAGAACGCAACGCTGTGCGCTTCGGTCACCCGTCCGGCACCTTGCGCGTCGGCGCCGAGGCCAGTCTGGTGAACGGCGAGTGGACCGTGAACAAAGCCATCATGAGCCGCAGTGCGCGGGTGTTGATGGAAGGTTTCGTTCGCGTGCCGGGCGACTCCTTCTAAGCGACACCGCCCCTGTAGGAGCCCGGCTTGCCGGCGATGGCGTCCTTGAAATCGCTATCGCCGGCAAGCCGGGCTCCTACAGGGGATCGCATTTCAAAAAAAGTCATCATTGACTGAGATTGTCCTGAACCGAGGTCCCATCAACGAACCACCGCAGAGTGAATCGAACATGAGCGCCAACGTCGACCTCAACAATCGTCCCGACTACGACCAGATCCTGCAGGACATTGCCGATTACGTCCTCAACTACAAGATCGAATCCGCAGAGGCGCTGGATACCGCGCGCAACTGCCTGATCGATACTTTGGGCTGCGGCCTGCTGGCCCTGCGCTTTCCCGAATGCACCAAGCATCTGGGACCTGTAGTCGAAGGCACCGTCGTACCGTTCGGCGCCCGGGTACCAGGTACCAGTTATCGACTCGATCCGGTCAAGGCCGCGTGGGATATCGGTTGCATCGTGCGCTGGCTCGACTACAACGACACCTGGCTCGCGGCCGAGTGGGGTCATCCGTCGGATAACCTCGGCGGCATTCTCGCGGTGGCTGACCACCTGTCGCAAAAGCGTCTGGCCAATGGCGAGGCGCCGCTGACCGTTCGCACGGTGCTTGAGGCGATGATCATGGCCCATGAGATCCAAGGCGTGATCGCGCTGGAAAACTCGTTCAACCGCGTCGGCCTCGACCACGTCATCCTGGTGAAAGTCGCCTCGACCGCGGTCACCGCCAAACTCATGGGCGCCAATCGTGAACAGTTGCTCTCAGCGTTGTCCCATGCGTTTGCTGATGGCCAGGCATTGCGCACCTACCGCCATGCCCCGAATGCCGGCTCGCGCAAATCCTGGGCGGCGGGCGATGCGTCCAGTCGTGGTGTGCGCCTGGCGGACATCGCCATGCGCGGCGAGATGGGCATTCCCGGTGTGTTGAGTGCCAAGCAATGGGGCTTTTACGACGTGCTGTTCAGCCACACCAACAACGACCTGGCGCTCAAGCCTGAAGACAAGCGCGGGTTCAGTTTCTCGCGGCCATACGGCAGTTATGTGATGGAAAACGTGCTGTTCAAGATCAGTTTTCCCGCTGAATTCCACGCACAAACCGCCTGCGAAGCGGCGGTGACTCTGCACCCACAAGTGCGCAATCGCCTGCATGAAATCGACCGAATCGTTATCACCACCCATCAATCGGCGATCCGCATCATTTCCAAGGTCGGTCCGCTGGCCAATGCCGCCGACCGCGATCACTGCATTCAGTACATGACAGCGGTGCCATTGGCCTTCGGCAATCTGGTGGCCGAGTACTACGAAGATGATTTTCACAAGGCGCATCCGATCATCGATGTGCTGCGCGACAAGATGGTCATCGTTGAAAACCCGGATTACACCCGTGAATACCTGGAAGCCGACAAGCGCTCCATCGCCAATGCAATCCAGGTGTTTTTCAAGGACGGGTCCAGCACCGAGAACGTGGTGGTGGAGTACCCGATCGGCCATCGTCGGCGCCGTGCCGAGGGCATTCCGTTGTTGGAGGACAAGTTCAGGGCGAACCTGATGACACGATTTACCGGTCAGCGTAGCGAGGAGATATTTGCGCTGTGCAAGGATCAGCAAAAGCTTGAGGCAACACCGGTGAACCGGTTTGTAGATTTGTTTGTAATCTGAAGGACCGCGTTATCGTTCTTCGCGAGCAGGCTCGCTCCCACAGTGGATCCGCGCTGAATGCAAATTTTGCAAACGATGACGAACCTTGTGGGAGCGAGCCTGCTCGCGAAGACGGCAGATCAGACACAGAAAATTTACTTGAACCGCCGCTCGACGCCTTTCTCCACCAGAATCTTCGCGGAAATTTCCTCAACGGAAAAATGCGTGGAATTGATATTAGGAATGTTCTCGCGGCGGAACAGGTTTTCCACCTCGCGCACTTCGAACTCGCACTGGGCGTAGCTCGAATAGCGGCTGTTGGGCTTGCGCTCGTTACGGATCGCGGTGAGGCGGTCCGGGTCGATGGTCAGGCCGAACAGCTTGTGCTGGTGGGCACGCAGGGCGCTGGGTAGTTGCAGGCGCTCCATGTCGTCCTCTGTCAGCGGGTAGTTGGCTGCGCGGATGCCGAATTGCATGGCCATGTACAGGCAGGTCGGGGTCTTGCCGCAGCGCGATACGCCGACCAGGATCAGGTCGGCCTTGTCGTAATAATGTGTGCGGGCACCGTCGTCATTGTCGAGGGCGAAGTTCACCGCCTCGATACGCTCCATGTAATTGGTGTTGGCACCAATGGAGTGGGATTTGCCCACGGTATAGGAAGAATGCTCGGTCAGTTCCTGTTCAAGTGGCGCCAGGAAGGTCGAGAAAATGTCGATCATGAAACCATTGGAAGTCGCGAGGATCTCACGAATGTCCTGATTGACGATGGTATCGAAGATAATCGGACGGAAGCCGTCGGTTTCGGCGGCTTTGTTGATTTGTTGTACCATGGCCCGCGCTTTGTCCACGCTGTCGATGTACGGCCGCGTGACTTTGCTGAAGGTAATGTTTTCGAACTGCGCCAAAAGGCTTTGGCCGAGGGTTTCGGCGGTAATGCCCGTGCCATCGGAGATAAAGAAAGCAGATCGTTTCATTTGCACCTTGGGCCTTAAGCTAATGAGCATTCTTGGATATGATAGGCGCGATTTGTCGGCCGCCAATGGCCCGCATTCTCACTTATTTTCCAGGTCCAGGCCATACAACTGGCAAACGCTCCCCTGAGCAGCCGGTTTCTGAGCTTTTCCAACACAGTTAGTGGAGAGATCACCTTGGTAGAGTACGTAGTTTCCCTCGATAAGCTCGGCAAACACGATGTTGAGCATGTGGGGGGCAAGAACGCATCCCTGGGCGAGATGATCAGCAACCTTGCAGGTGCCGGTGTATCGGTGCCCGGTGGCTTCGCCACGACCGCTCAGGCTTATCGCGACTTCCTGGAACTGAGCGGCCTGAACGATCAGATCCATGCTGCCCTCGACGCCCTGGACGTCGACGATGTCAACGCCCTGGCCAAGACCGGTGCCCAGATCCGTCAATGGATCATGGAAGCCGAGTTCCCCGAGAAGCTCAACGCCGAAATCCGTACCGCGTTCGCCGCGCTGTCCGCCGGCAACCCCGATGTGGCCGTGGCCGTGCGTTCTTCCGCCACCGCCGAAGACCTGCCGGACGCTTCCTTCGCCGGTCAGCAGGAAACCTTCCTGAACATCCGTGGTGTCGAGAACGTCATTCGCGCCGCCAAGGAAGTGTTTGCCTCCCTTTTCAACGATCGCGCGATTTCCTACCGCGTGCATCAGGGCTTCGACCACAAATTGGTAGCCCTGTCGGCCGGCGTACAACGCATGGTCCGCTCCGAAACCGGCACCGCCGGCGTGATGTTCACCCTCGATACCGAATCGGGCTTCCGTGACGTGGTGTTCATCACCGGCGCCTACGGCCTGGGTGAAACCGTCGTGCAGGGCGCGGTGAACCCGGATGAATTCTATGTCCACAAAGGTACGCTGGAAGCCGGTCGCCCGGCGATCTTGCGCCGCAACCTGGGCAGCAAGGCCATCAAGATGATCTACGGCGACGAGGCCAAGGCTGGTCGTTCGGTCAAGACCGTCGACGTCGACAAGGCCGAGCGCGCGCGTTTCTGCCTGACCGACGCCGAAGTCAGCGAGCTGGCCAAGCAGGCGATGATCATCGAGAAGCACTACCAGTGCCCGATGGACATCGAATGGGCCAAGGACGGTGACGACGGCAAGCTGTACATCGTGCAGGCCCGTCCGGAAACCGTTAAGAGCCGCACCCAGGCCAACGTCATGGAACGTTACCTGTTGAAAGAAACCGGCACCGTGCTGGTCGAAGGCCGTGCCATTGGCCAGCGCATCGGCGCCGGCAAGGTCCGCATCATCAAGGACGTGTCCGAAATGGACAAGGTCCAGCCAGGCGACGTACTGGTGTCCGACATGACGGACCCGGACTGGGAACCGGTCATGAAGCGCGCCAGCGCCATCGTCACCAACCGTGGCGGTCGTACCTGCCACGCGGCGATCATCGCCCGTGAGCTGGGTATCCCGGCCGTGGTCGGTTGCGGCAACGCCACCCAGCTGTTGAAAGACGGCCAGGGCGTGACCGTTTCCTGCGCTGAAGGCGACACCGGTTTCATCTTCGAAGGCGAACTGGGCTTCGACATCAAGAAGAACTCCGTTGACGCCATGCCGGATCTGCCGTTCAAGATCATGATGAACGTCGGCAACCCGGACCGCGCCTTCGACTTCGCACAGCTGCCGAACGCCGGTGTGGGCCTGGCCCGCCTGGAGTTCATCATCAACCGCATGATCGGCGTGCACCCCAAGGCACTGCTGAACTACGACGGTCTGCCGGCAGATATCAAGGAAAGCGTCGACAAGCGCATCGCCGGTTACGACGATCCGGTCGGCTTCTACGTCGAGAAACTGGTCGAAGGCATCAGCACCCTGGCGGCAGCGTTCTCGCCGAAAAAGGTCATCGTGCGTCTGTCGGACTTCAAGTCCAACGAATACGCCAACCTGATCGGCGGCAAGCTCTATGAGCCGGAAGAAGAGAACCCGATGCTGGGCTTCCGCGGCGCCTCGCGTTACATCAGCGAATCGTTCCGTGATTGCTTCGAACTCGAATGCCGCGCCCTCAAGCGCGTGCGCAACGAGATGGGCCTGACCAACGTCGAAATCATGGTGCCGTTCGTCCGTACCCTGGGCGAAGCGAGCCAGGTGGTGGACCTGCTGGCGGAAAACGGCCTGGCCCGTGGCGAAAACGGCCTGCGCATCATCATGATGTGCGAACTGCCGTCCAACGCGATCCTGGCTGAAGAGTTCCTCGAATTCTTCGACGGTTTCTCCATTGGCTCCAACGACCTGACCCAGCTCACCCTGGGCCTGGACCGTGACTCCGGGATCATTGCGCACCTGTTCGACGAGCGTAACCCGGCGGTCAAGAAGCTGCTGGCCAACGCCATTGCCGCCTGCAACAAGGCTGGCAAGTACATCGGCATCTGCGGTCAGGGCCCTTCGGACCACCCGGACCTGGCCAAGTGGTTGATGGAGCAGGGCATCGAAAGCGTTTCGTTGAACCCCGATTCCGTACTGGAAACCTGGTTCTTCCTGGCTGAGGGTCAGGCTTCGGCTTGATGGTGTGTGAACGGGCAGCTCACATGCCTTTGTAGGAGCGAGCATGCTCGCGATGGACGTCAACGATAACGCGTTTGTCCTGGATGAACGTGGTGTCTTGAAGTTTTTCGCGAGCATGCTCGCTCCTACAGGGATGGAGCGGCCCGTTTTGAGATTCAAGTAGGGCGGGCTCCTCCGGATGCCGCCCTTTTTTGTGCAAAGAGATTATGCAAAGCAGCAGCAACCTGTTTCCTGTCGCCCTGATCAGCGCCGAGCGGCGCGGCGATCTGAGCGAAGATGTCTACCGGTTGAAACCCGGTAACAGCCCCGACGGCACCGTAGAACTGGCGGTGACGCGGCTCGGCATGGCTGATGAATCGGCATCCCGTGGCGTGCCGGTGATCCTGTTGCACGGCAGTTTTTCCAATCGACGTTTCTGGTTCTCCCCCAAGGGGCTGGGCCTGGGTGCCTATCTGACGCGCCTGGGGTTCGATGTCTGGATTGCCGAAATGCGCGGTCACGGCCTGTCCCAGCGCAACCAGAACTATCGCAAGAACCGTGTTGCCGACTACGCGCGTTACGATCTGCCAGCCATTGGCGCGTTCGTGCGCGAGCAAAGCGGCCAGGTCCCGCACTGGATCGGCCACTCGCTGGGCGGCATTACCCTGGCGGCCGCGCTGGGTGGCGAATACATTGGCGAACCCGTGGTCGCGTCCGCGGCGTTCTTTGGCACGCAGGTAAGTCGCACCTACTGGCCGCTGAAGATTCCACCGGTGGAATGGAGCGGTCGTTTCATCCTCAAGCGCTTTGCCCAACTGTCCGGTTCACGGCTCAAGCGTGGTCCGGAGGACGAGCCGATCGGCCTGGCCCTGGAAAGCATGCGCTGGTACGGCCTGTTCGGGCGCTTTGGCGATGCCGACAAGGACTGGTGGGCGGGCTTGGCCGAGGTCAGGATGCCGGTGCTGGCGGTGAGCGCCGCAGGCGATCATCAGGACCCGGCCTGGGCTTGCCGCAAGTTGTTTGATCAAGTGGGTTCCGAGCACAAGCAATTTATTAACCTGGGACGCGAGCAGGGCTTTGCCGATAATTTCGGTCATGTGGAAATGTTGGTCAGCAAAGCCGCCCAGGCTGAAGTCTGGCCCTTGGTCGCTCGCTGGCTGGCGGATCAGCACACGCCGTTGCTCGGTGATAAGGCGGATTTGGCCAAGGCGATCTAAGCTGGACGCTCTACCAAGGGCATTTCGCTCTGGTCGGCTTGCGGCTAAGATATGACGCATTGAGCTGTTCTGGTCATTTTCTATGACTGAATCAGTAGTGATGTTCGTGCTTTCTTCCTCTTTACAGGAGTTTCTCGATGAACCATTACCTCACGCCTGACCTGTGCGACGCCTACCCGGAGCTGGTGCAGGTGCTGGAACCGATGTTCAGCAATTTCGGCGGCCGGGATTCCTTCGGCGGCGAGATCGTGACCATCAAATGCTTCGAAGACAACTCGCTGGTAAAGGAGCAAGCCGAGCTCAAGGGTAATGGCAAAGTGTTGGTAGTCGATGGTGGTGGCTCCCTGCGCCGTGCGTTGCTGGGCGATATGATCGCCGAGAAGGCCGCTAAAAACGGTTGGGAAGGGCTGGTGATCTACGGTTGCATCCGGGATGTCGACGTCATCGCGCAAACCGACCTGGGGGTGCAGGCATTGGCCAGCCACCCGATGAAAACCGACAAGCGCGGTATTGGCGACCTGAATGTTGCCGTGACCTTCGCCGGCGTGACCTTTCATCCTGGCCACTACATCTATGCGGACAACAACGGCGTGATCGTCTCGCCAAGCCCGCTGAAAATGCCTGAATAAGATTCAGCCGACTTTTTGAAGAATGGAATGCGGATGTTCGAGGAAGAAAACGCGCAATGGGGGCTGGTACATGCCCTGGTGCTGGATGGTAAAGGCGGTGCGCGTTCGATAGCCCGGACAGAACTCGACGATTTGCAGCTGCAGGCTCACGAAAGCCTGTGGCTGCACTGGGATCGCAGTCACCCGCAAACCCAGACCTGGTTGCGTAAATCCAGTGGGCTGAGTGAGTTCAGCTGCGACCTCTTGCTTGAAGAGAACACCCGTCCGCGTCTTCTACAGCTTTCCGACAGCGAACTGCTGCTATTTTTGCGTGGGGTAAATCTCAATCCGGGGGCCGAGCCCGAAGACATGGTCTCGGTGCGCATCTTCGGTTCCGCCCAGCGGGTGATTTCCCTGCGTCTGCGTCCGTTGCGCGCCACCGAAGAACTGCTGGTGCAGCTTGAGGAAGGCAAGGGGCCGAAAACCGCCTCCGAACTCATTCTCTATATGGCTCAGTACCTCACCAACAAGGTGCAGGATCTGGTCAGTTGCCTCTCGGAAGTGGTCGATGAGGAAGAAGAAAAGCTGGATTCAGACGAACGGTATACACCCGAGCACGGTGCTGTATTGCAGATCCGTCGCCGGGCTGCTGCGTTGAAGCGGTTTCTCGCTCCGCAGCGGGACATTTTTGGTCAACTGACACGGATCAAATTGCCCTGGTTTGTCGAGGACGACGGGGATTACTGGAACGAATTGAACAACAGCCTGACCCGTTATCTTGAGGAGCTGGAGTTGACCCGAGAGCGCGTGGGGCTGGTCCTGGAGACTGAAGACCGACGATTGAGCGTGCGCATGAACCGCACGATGTATCGCTTCGGGATCGTCACCGGGATTTTTTTACCGATGAGTTTTCTGACCGGTCTTTTGGGGATCAACGTCGGAGGCATTCCATTTTCGGAAAGCCCCTATGGCTTCCTCGTCGCCTGCCTGCTGATGCTCTCGGTGGCGCTCGGGCAGTGGTGGTTATTCCGACGTTTGCGCTGGGTCTGAACGTGCGCCATGTGACCCGGGCAAATTTGACCGCGTCTTTCACAGACATCACGAGAGGTGCGTATGCACGATCCGTTTGAACAGTCTTTGCGCGACATGCTCAAGGCATCACCGTCCACCCGGGACGACGATGCGTGCCTGGGGCGTGTCCTGAAAACCGCCAATCGCCAGGTCGGCGCCGGTGATTTGTTCAGCCTGCTGGGCCGCTGGTTGCCCGCCCTGATGATCGCCCTCAATAACGGCTCGGCCCATGTCACGCCGGTCTCCCGTCTACGTAAACCTACCGCTCGCACTGCTGATAAGGCTGATTGAATATGGAACTTGATCTCTGGACACAGAGCCTCGTCACTGCAATGACTGCGTTATGGACCAAGGTTGCGAACTTCATTCCGAACTTGTTCGGTGCACTGGTTGTGCTCCTGCTCGGATTTGTCGTGGCCAAGCTGCTGGACACCCTGCTGTCCAAATTGCTCGCCAAACTGGGTCTGGATCGCCTGATGGGCGGTACCGGTTTGACCAAATTGTTGTCCCGCGCCGGGCTTCAAGTGCCCATTTCGACGCTGATCGGTAAAATCGTCTATTGGTTCGTTCTGCTGATTTTTCTGGTTTCTGCCGCAGAATCCCTTGGACTTGAGCGAGTTTCCGCTACGCTGGATATGCTTGCGTTGTATTTGCCGAAAGTATTCGGCGCGGCGCTGGTGCTGTTGGTGGGTGTCTTGCTGGCGCAATTGGCCAATGGGCTGGTGCGCGGTGCGGCAGAAGGCGTAGGCCTGGACTACGCTTCGGGGCTTGGGAGAATTGCCCAAGGCCTGGTAATCATCATCAGTATCTCGGTCGCGATCAGTCAGTTGGAGGTCAAAACTGACCTGCTCAACCACGTGATCGTGATCGTTTTGATTACCGTTGGTCTGGCGGTTGCGCTGGCAATGGGGCTTGGAAGCCGGGAAATTGCCGGTCAGATTCTTGCGGGAATCTATGTGCGTGAGTTGTACCAGGTTGGGCAACAAGTGCGAGTTGGAGAGGTCGAAGGGCAGATCGAAGAGATCGGCACGGTTAAAACCACATTGCTGACCGATGAGGGTGAGCTAGTCTCTCTTTCCAATCGGATCCTCCTGGAGCAGCATGTGAGTAGCCGCTAACCCGGCAAACCCTGCTAATGTATGCCGCCGCAAAATGCCGCCTGATACTGGCTGCGGCGGACATTGACCTGACTGTCGGCACGACTTGTTTTGAATAAAGCCCAATCGCTATCCATGCGCTACGACCCCCGCGAGCTCTCTGATGAGGAGTTGGTCGCGCGCTCGCATACCGAGCTGTTCCACGTAACGCGCGCCTATGAAGAACTGATGCGGCGTTACCAACGAACATTATTTAACGTCTGTGCACGGTATCTCGGGAACGATCGCGATGCTGATGATGTCTGTCAGGAGGTCATGTTGAAGGTGCTGTACGGCCTGAAGAACTTCGAGGGTAAATCGAAGTTCAAGACATGGCTATATAGCATCACGTACAACGAGTGCATTACGCAGTATCGGAAGGAACGGCGAAAGCGTCGCTTGATGGACGCATTGAGTCTTGACCCTCTCGAGGAAGCGTCCGAAGAAAAGGCGCCGAAACCTGAAGAGAAGGGTGGACTTGATCGCTGGTTAGTGTATGTGAACCCGATTGACCGCGAAATTCTGGTGCTACGATTTGTCGCAGAGCTGGAGTTTCAGGAGATCGCAGACATCATGCACATGGGCTTGAGCGCAACAAAAATGCGGTACAAGCGCGCTCTAGATAAATTGCGTGAGAAATTTGCAGGCATTGCTGAAACTTAGTTCGGCGCAAATATCTCTTACGTGTAGGCAAGTTCTGATAGACTTGCCGCCGAGTTGTCCCCCGGTTTGCGGGACTGCTTCACAATCACCAGATGGGGATTTAACGGATGAAACTGAAAAACACCTTGGGCTTGGCCATTGGTTCTCTTATTGCCGCCACTTCGATCGGCGCTCTGGCACAGGGCCAAGGCGCAGTTGAAATCGAAGGCTTCGCAAAGAAAGAGTACTATGACAGCGACCGTAACTTCAAAAACGACGGCAATCTGTTCGGTGGTTCTGTTGGTTACTTCCTGACCGACGACGTTGAACTGCGTCTGGCTTACGACGAAGTGCACAACGTACGTTCCGACTCTGGCCAGAACATCAAAGGCGCGGATACCGCCCTGGATGCTCTGTACCACTTCAACAACCCAGGCGACATGCTGCGTCCGTATGTCTCGGCCGGTTTCTCCGACCAGAGCATCGACCAGAACGGTTCGAACGGTCGTAACCGTTCCACCTTCGCCAACGTTGGCGGCGGCGCCAAGCTGTACTTCACCGACAACTTCTACGCCCGTGCCGGCGTTGAAGCTCAATACAACATCGACCAGGGCAACACTGAGTGGGCTCCTAGCGTCGGTATCGGTGTGAACTTCGGTGGCGGCTCCAAGCCTGCTCCTGCTCCAGTTGCAGCACCAGAAGTCTGCTCCGACAGCGATAACGATGGCGTGTGCGACAACGTTGACAAGTGCCCGGACACCCCAGCCAACGTTACCGTTGACGCTGATGGATGCCCAGCAGTTGCTGAAGTTGTTCGTGTAGAGCTGGACGTGAAATTCGACTTCGACAAGTCGGTAGTCAAGCCTAACAGCTACGGCGACATCAAAAACCTCGCTGACTTCATGAAGCAGTACCCATCCACCAGCACCACTGTTGAAGGTCACACTGACTCCGTCGGTCCTGACGCTTACAACCAGAAACTGTCCGAGCGTCGTGCAAACGCCGTTAAGCAGGTTCTGACCAACCAGTACGGTGTTGAATCGTCCCGCGTTCAGTCTGTTGGCTACGGCGAATCCCGCCCAGTTGCTGACAACGCTACTGACGCTGGCCGTGCTGTAAACCGTCGCGTAGAAGCGCAGGTTGAAGCTCAAGGTAAGTAATTACCCCGCAGCTCCGAGAAAAGCCCGGCTCAGGCCGGGCTTTTCTTTGTCTGCGATTTGGGTTTCTGTAGGAGCGAGGCTTGCCCGCGAACCAGACGCAGCGGTATATCTGCTGCACCGCGTCATCGTTCTTCGCCGGCAAGCCTGGCTCCTACAGGCGAACCGGACACCGCGGTGTCCTAAGCCGCAGTTTCCGCAGAACTCTGTAAAAGCGTCGACCTTTTGATCTGTTCGCTAACCGCAACCGCACCGATCACCAATATGGCCGGGCTTTTCAGCTCAAAGGCGTAGGCATCTTCCTCCATGGCCGTCAGATCGCTCCTGCATTCCCTCTGATGGGGCAATGAAGCGTTTTCGATCATCGCCACCGGCGTGTCCGCCGCCATTCCTCCGGCCAACAGCTGCTCGCGGATCTCGCTGAGCTTGGCTACACCCATGTAGATCACCAGGGTCGTGCCGCCCTGGGCCAGTGCCTGCCAATTCAGGCTGCTGCCGTCCTGGGTATGGGCGGTGACCAGTGTCACGCCGCGCGCCACACCGCGCAGGGTCAGCGGAATATCGCATTGCGTGGCGCCCGCGAGCCCGGCAGTGATGCCATTGACCAGCTCGACCTCAACCCCGCGCTCGCGCAACCACTGGGCCTCTTCGCCACCACGCCCGAAAATGCACGGGTCACCCCCTTTGAGCCGCACCACACATTTGCCCTGCCGGGCGTAACGCAGCATCAGGCGATGGATGAACGCTTGCGGCGTGGAGCGGCAACCACCGCGTTTGCCCACCGCAATGACCCGGGCTTCAGGGCAGTGTTCGAGAATCGCGCCATTGACCAGGTCATCGATCAGCACCACATCCGCTTCTTTCAATGCGCGCACCGCCTTGAGGGTCAGCAATTCAGGATCACCGGGTCCCGCACCCACCAGCCAGACTTTTGCGTTCATGGTTTTTTTCCTCACGAAATGACGATGATCGGTTTTAAAGGCAATGCCAGCTCAGCCATGGAACACCAGGAACAGCAACGCCAGGTTCGCCACCAGTGACAGCAGGGCCAATGTCCGCCAAACCTTCAGTGGTTCGCGCTCCAGCAAAGGCCTGGGGCGTACGCTTAAGCTGCGTCGCTCACCCTGTTCCAGCAGCCGCAACCATTCCTCTGCAGTTTCAAAGCGCTGAGTAGGGTCTGCGGCAACCGCGCGTTCCAGGCTTTGCGCCAGCCATTCCGGCAGGTCGGGGCGGTAGCGACTGGCACTGACCGGAACGCCGAACCGGGGGCGCTGAAAGGCTTCGATTTCCCCGTAGGGAAAATGCCCGGTGAGCAGAAAATACAAAGTCACCCCCACCGCATACAGGTCTTGTTGCGGCGTCGGTGCATCGCCGCGGAAGGCTTCCGGGGCGATATAGCTGGGGGTTCCAGGCAGGGTACTGGGTTGATCTTCAGACAGGCCGGGGCAGTAGGCGAGGCCGAAATCCAGCAGGCGCAGCTCGCCGTCGTCCCCTGACAGCAGGTTCTGCGGCTTGATATCGCGATGGAGGATCTGCCGTCGATGCAGCATGCCGACCGCTCGTAGCAGGCGTTCAGCCACGTCCTGCCATTGAGCCAGGGGCATGGGCCCGATCTGTTCCTGCAGTTGCGCCAATGTCGAGCCCGAATACTCACGCATCACGTAGTACAAATGTTGACGCTGGCTGGCCGCATGCACTTCAGGAAAATGCCGACCGGCCACGCGCTTGAGGAACCATTCTTCGGACAGCAACGCTTGCCCGGCCTGATGATCGTCATGCAAGTGCGCGGGCAGGGTTTTCAGTAGCCAGGGTTGCTGCTGGCTGTCGCGCACCCGATAGAGCAACGATTGCTGGCTCTGGCCGAGAATCCCTTCAATCTGCCAGCCCTCGAAAACCTGGCCCGGTTTCAGGGCCGGGGGCAGCGGCCATTGCTGCAGATGGATCAATGCATCGCCGATATTCGCTTCACCCAAGGCATCGACCCGCACCAGCAGTGCGCTGGCGTTATCCTGGCTGCCGGCCAGGTGTGCGGCATTGACCAGGGTTTGCGCGGCGCTTTCCAGGTCCGGTTGATCACGCAGGATCGCCGCGATGGCGGTGTCGCCCAGGACCGCCCAGACACCGTCGCTGAGCAAAACAAAGCTTTCATCGATGCGCAATTCGCCGTCGAGAAAATCCAGCACCAGGTGCTGATCCAGACCCAGTGCGCGCTTGAGCACATGCTGCATGCCCGGTTGGTCCCAGACGTGATCTTCGCTGACCCGCTGCAACTGCTCGGCGTGCCAGCGATACACCCGGCAATCGCCGACATGGGCCAAGGTAAAGCGCCGGCCACGCAAGACCAGGGCGCTGACGGTGGTCAGCAGCGGTTGGCCTGCGCCGTTGGCCTGCAGCCAGCGGTTTTGCGCCAGCAGCAAGCGATCCAGCGCTTGGGCAACCCCCCAGGTTTCCGGAGTGGCGTAGTAATCCAGCGCCAGGGCCTGCAAGGTCGAGCGTGCCGCCAGGCCACCGTCGGCGCACTGGCTGACGCCATCGGCGATGGCGAACAGGTAGCCCTTGCTGGCTGCCAGCGCCGGGGCCGGCGTGACGAGGCGCAAGGCATCCTGGTTCTCATCGCGCGGGCCGATGGCGCTGGCTTGCGCGAAACTCAGTTGCAGGCTCATGGCGGCGTTAGACCCGTGCAGCCGTCACGGCGGCCGAACCCCAGGTGGTCCTCCAGCGGCGTTTTACGCCGTGCAGGCCGAACCAGGCGAGAACCCCCAGGCTGGCGAACAACCACAATGCCATCTGGTAGCTGCCGGTGCTCTGCTTGATCGCACCCATACCTGCCGCCAGGGCAAATCCACCGATACCGCCGGCCATGCCGATCAGGCCGGTCATAACGCCGATCTCGCGACGGAAACGCTGTGGCACCAACTGGAACACCGCACCGTTGCCTGCACCCAAACCGAGCATGGTGCACACGAACAGGGCCAGCGCGGCATAGGAGCTAGGCAAGTTGAAACCGACGGCAGCGATGCAGATGGCCGCCACGGTGTACATACCGAGCAGGGTGCGAATGCCACCGAAACGATCGGCCAGGGCGCCGCCCAGCGGACGCATCAGGCTGCCACCGAACACACAGGCCGCCGTGTAGTAACCGGCGGTGACCGGGCTCAGGCCGTACTGGTCGTTGAAGTAACCGGGCAGGGCGCTGGCCAGGCCGATGAACCCACCGAAGGTCACGCTGTAGAAAAACATGAACCACCAGCTGTCGCGGTCGCCCAAGGCCTTGAAGTAGTCGGCCATCGACTTGGCTTTCGGCCGCTCAGGCGCGTTTTTTGCCAGCCAGGCGAAGACGATCAGGGTCAGGATCAACGGGATCAGCGCGAAGCCGAACACGTTGCTCCAACCAAAGGCGCCGGCCAGGACCGGTGCAATCAGCGCCGCGAGCACGGTGCCGGAGTTGCCGGCCCCGGCGATGCCCATGGCTTTGCCCTGGTGCTGAGGTGGATACCACTGCGATGCCAGGGGCAGGGCGACGGCGAAGGAGGCGCCGGCCATGCCGAGGAACAGTCCCAGCAGCAAGGCTTGCTCGTAGCTGTGGATACCGAGTTTCCAGGCACCGAACAACGCACAGATGACGATCACTTGGCCGATCAGGCCGGCGGTCTTGGGTGACAGGCGATCAGCCAGCATCCCCATCGCAAAGCGCAGTACCGCCCCGGCCAGAATCGGCGTGGCCACCACCAGGCCGCGTTGTTGGGTGGTCAGGTGCAGGTCGCCGGCGATCTGTACGGCCAGCGGGCCGAGCAGGTACCACACCATGAAACTCAGGTCGAAATAGAGGAAGGCCGCGAACAGTGTCGGGGTATGGCCGGATTTCCAGAAGCTTGAATTCATCGCGCACCTCAGCTGATAGGAGTCTCGAACGGGAGCCAAAACAAAAAAAACGCCGCCACCTGATTCGCCATGGGGCAAACGAGGTGAGCGACGTCTTTGTCGTAGGTGGGGCAACCGCCGTTGGTTACCTGTAGGGATTACCTAGCCAGATTTGTGCCAACAGTCGGGACCGAGTCGCGGCCATTCGCGAGCAGGCTCGCTCCCACAGGGGGAATGCATTTCAATTGTGGGAGCGACGGTGCGACGATTCGACCTGCTCGCGAAGAGGCCTGCAAAGGCACCAAAAACCTCAGCCCAACAATTCACTCATGGCAATAATCTGCTCCGCCACCTGGATCAGCTTCTGCTGGCGGCTCATCGCCTGGCGACGCATCAGGGTGTAGGCCTCTTCTTCGTTGCAGTCCTTCATCTTCATCAGCAGCCCCTTGGCCAGCTCGATGCGCTTGCGCTCGGCCAATTGCTGGTCACGGGCGTGCAGTTGGGCGCGCAGGGCCTGGTCGCTCTCGAAGCGCGCCATGGCCACGTCGAGAATCGGTTGCAGGCGCTGTGCGTGAATGCCCTCAACGATGTAGGCACTCACCCCGGACTTGATCGCCTGACGCATCACATCGGGGTCGTGTTCGTCGGTAAACATCACGATCGGCCGTGGCTGGTCGCGGCTGACCAGTACCACTTGCTCCATGACATCGCGGCTTGGTGACTCGGTATCGATCAGGATTACGTCCGGGCGCACCGTTTCGACGCGTTCGGGCAGGTCGATGGTCAGCCCGGATTCGTCGATGACCTCGAAACCGGCCTCGGTCAGGGCTGCCTTCAAGCGGCCGACTTTTTTCGCGGTGTCGTTGATCAGCAGGATACGCAACATGTCTGCAGTCTCCTGTCAGCGGCTGGCGAGAAGTGGCGAGCTGTCGCTCATGGCGTGCAGCTTGAAGCTGCGGGCATAACCGGCCGGGTCCGAACCATCCCAGACCATGCCGTCGATCAACTGGCTGCTGCGCATCTCATTGCCGGGGGCGGCGACACCGACGGCGCAGGCGGCCTCACGGTATAAGTCTAGTTGTTGCACCTGACGGGCTACGGCGAGGTAATCGGGGTCGTCGCGCAACAGGCCCCAGCGACGAAACTGGGTCATGAACCACATGCCATCGGACAGGTAGGGCAGGTTGACCGCCCCTTGCCCATGGAAGCGCAGCGGGTGCGGGTCTTGCCATTCGTTACCAAGGCCGTCGGCGTATTCACCCAGCAGCCGCGGTTCGATGCACGACAGCGGCGCATCGAGGTACTGCGGTGCGCTGAGCAATTGCGCGGTACTGCGGCGATTCTCGCTGCTGTCGTCGATGAAGCGGCTGGCTTCGAGGATCGCCATCACCAGCGCACGGGCGGTGTTGGGGTATTGCTCGACGAAGGCGCGCGTACAGCCGAGGACTTTTTCCGGGTGATCGGGCCAGATGGCCTGGGACGTGGCCAGGGTAAAACCGAGGTCTTGCTTCACCGCGCTGTCGGCCCAGGGCTCGCCGACGCAAAAGCCGTCGATACGCCCGGCTTGCAGGTGCGCCACCATTTGCGGTGGCGGCACCACAACGCTGTCGACGTCGTGCAGCGGATGAATGCCCTGGCTCGCCAGCCAGTAGTACAACCACATGGCATGGGTGCCGGTGGGAAAGGTCTGGGCGAAGGTCAGTTTTGGGCGAGTTTGGTGCACGTGACGGTCCAGTGCTTCAGGACTGGTCACGCCGACGGCCTGCAAGCCGTGGGAGAGATTGATGCTCTGGCCGTTCTGGTTCAGGCCCATGAGCACCGCCATGTCGGTGGGAGCCACACCGCCGATGCCCAGGTGCACGGCGTAGATCAAGCCGTACAGGCTGTGGGCAGCGTCGAGTTCGCCGCTGACCAGTTTGTCCCGCAGGTTGGCCCAGGACGACTGGCGCTTTAGGTTCAAGGTCAGTCCGTAGGGCTGGGCGAAGCCCTGGGTGGCGGCGACCACCACCGAAGCGCAGTCGCTCAGTGCCATGAAGCCGAGGTTGATTTCGGTCTTTTCCGGGGCATCGCTGCCATTGACCCAGGCCAAGGGGCCGGTTGAGGGTTCGTTCATCGATTTCGCACCTTCCAAAAAAAACGTCGTCCCTGACCCCGTATAAGCAGGGCCGGCTGACGACGCCATTGTCCTGGCACGCATTCCGCCTTTGGCCTGCGTGCTGATGCCTATGCTGGTGCAAGGCATATGCCATCGCCCGCTGATTTTGCCGCGCGCCTCGCTTGCGACCCCGATGCGCGGGTATAATCGCCGCCTCATTTCGCCGCCAATCGAGTCAAACCCGCCCATGTACACCCTGGCCCGTCAGCTGTTGTTCAAACTTTCCCCGGAAACCTCCCACGATCTGTCCTTGGACCTGATCGGCGCGGGCGGACGTCTGGGGCTCAACGGTTTGCTGTGCAAGGCCCCGGCAAAACTGCCGGTGAATGTCATGGGCCTGGACTTCCCGAACCCGGTGGGCCTGGCCGCCGGCCTGGACAAGAACGGCGCCGCCATCGACGGCTTTGCGCAACTGGGTTTTGGTTTTGTCGAAATCGGCACCATTACCCCGCGTGCGCAACCGGGCAATCCGAAACCCCGGTTGTTCCGTCTGCCGGAGGCCGAGGCGATCATCAACCGCATGGGGTTCAACAACCTTGGCGTCGATCACCTGCTGGCCCGCGTGGCGGCCGCCAAGTACAAGGGCGTGCTGGGCATCAATATCGGCAAGAACTTCGACACCCCGGTCGAACGCGCGGTGGACGACTACCTGATCTGCCTGGACAAGGTCTACGCCCACGCCAGCTATGTGACGGTCAACGTCAGCTCGCCCAATACCCCGGGCCTGCGCAGCCTGCAATTCGGTGACTCGCTCAAGCAGCTGCTGGCCGACCTCGCCACGCGTCGAGCAGAACTGGCGCTGCGTCACGGCAGACACGTGCCGCTGGCGATCAAGATCGCGCCGGACATGACCGACGAAGAAACCGCGCAGGTCGCGCAGGCGTTGATCGAAACCGGAATGGACGCTGTCATCGCCACCAACACCACCTTGAGCCGCGTGGGTGTCGAAGGCATGGAGCATGGTGACGAGGCAGGCGGTCTGTCCGGCGCGCCGGTGCGTGACAAGAGCACGAACACCGTGAAGGTGCTGGCCTCGGAACTGGGCGGTCGCTTGCCGATCATCGCGGCGGGCGGCATCACCGAAGGCCGGCACGCGGCGGAGAAAATCAGCGCGGGCGCGAGCCTGGTGCAGATCTACTCGGGCTTCATCTACAAGGGCCCGGCGCTCATCCGTGAGTCCGTAGACGCCATAGCAGCCTTGCGCTGATCCCTTGTAGGAGCACGGCTTGCCGGCGATAGCGGTCTCAAGGACGCCATCGCCGGCAAGCCGTGCTCCTACAGGGATCGTGTCTGGCCATACAGTAGGCATAAAAAAGGGCCCCTTCAAAGGAGCCCTTGGGCCGTAGCCCGCCGTCCGGATGGGACGTGCGTGGTTAATTCGCTACATAATCAGATTGTGTGTCGGAGTGTGTGCCCTGTGTTAGCCGACGGCGTGAAGTTCGTTGAGTCTGTGGATTCCCGCAGTGCCGGTCATACCGTCCCAATTGTCGCCGCGTCCTTCGCGCCAGCCGTTAATCCAGGCTTGGCGTACCGACGGTAGAGTAAATGGGCAAAGCTCACGGGATTTGCCACCAACGCCATATTGATATCCGCGCAAAAATGCTCTTTCCAACGGATCACGCTTAAGTCTTCTCATAGGGTGTTGCCCTCACTTGTTGACTGTATGTATCGCGTCGACCTCAATCGAGGTCTGGCAGAAAAACTCTGCCGTTGGGGGCTCGTTGCCGGCGTGACGAGCCAAGGTGTTGGCGTCATTGCGCCGCCAACCTGTATTGAGTTCTAACCAATGCGTCACATCGAGGGAATGATCGTTTTGTCATAAGGACGTAACCGTTAATGTGCTATGGCACTAAGTAACATGATGTTTGTGGCGAATTTATTGATCAAACCCCGGTATGATCGGCCCTGCGTTAGATGATCAGGTTCATCCCTTGCTGAGAATGCCTCCCGTTGCCAGGACGGACTATTCGACGAAGGGTCGACTTATGTCATTTTGTTGCATCAACTTTTTTATCTGTCCTTGCATCTAAGCTCATTTAACCCGGGCAGCAAGGGTGGAACGGCACACCTTCGTGCCACGCGGGCGCTCTTCGAGAAAAGCGCCTGATTGAAAACCGGGCCGGCAATGCGTTGCCGGTCCACTCAGCAAAGGCTCCGAATCCTCATGTCCGATCGTTTCGAACTCTTCCTCACTTGCCCTAAAGGCCTTGAAGGCCTGCTCATCGAGGAAGCCGTCGGGCTTGGCCTTGAGGAAGCACGTGAGCACACTTCTGCCGTGCGTGGCATGGCTACCATGGAAACCGCTTATCGCCTGTGCCTGTGGTCGCGCCTGGCCAACCGGGTGCTGCTGGTGCTCAAGCGTTTCCCGATGAAAGACGCCGAAGACCTCTACCACGGTGTGCTGGACATCGAGTGGCAAGACCACATGCTCAATGACGGCACCCTGGCCGTCGAATTCAGCGGTCACGGCTCGGGCATCGACAACACCCACTTCGGCGCCTTGAAGGTCAAGGACGCCATCGTCGACAAACTGCGCACCCCGCAGGGTGACCGTCCGTCCATCGACAAGCTCAACCCGGACCTGCGCATCCATCTGCGCCTGGATCGCGGTGAAGCGATCCTCTCGCTCGATCTGTCCGGCCATAGCCTGCACCAGCGCGGCTATCGCCTGCAGCAAGGCGCGGCGCCGCTGAAGGAAAACCTCGCGGCGGCGATCCTGATCCGCTCCGGCTGGCCACGCATTGCGGCTGAAGGCGGAGCTCTGGCTGACCCAATGTGCGGTGTCGGCACCTTCCTGGTCGAAGCGGCGATGATCGCTGCCGACATCGCGCCGAACCTGCGCCGCGAGCAATGGGGTTTCACCGCCTGGCTCGGTCACGTACCGGCGCTGTGGAAAAAACTCCATGAAGAAGCCAGCGAGCGCGCCGCAGCCGGTATGGCCAAGCCACCGTTGTGGATTCGCGGTTACGAAGCTGATCCGCGCCTGATTCAACCAGGGCGCAACAACGTCGAACGTGCCGGCCTGAGCGAGTGGATCAAGATCTACCAGGGCGAAGTCGCGACCTTCGAGCCGCGTCCGGACCAGAACCAGAAAGGCCTGGTGATCTGCAACCCACCGTACGGCGAGCGTCTGGGCGACGAGGCGAGCCTGCTCTACCTCTATCAGAACCTTGGCGAACGCCTGCGTCAGGCTTGCCTCAACTGGGAAGCCGCGGTGTTTACCGGCGCCCCGGACCTGGGCAAGCGCATGGGTATCCGCAGCCACAAGCAGTATTCGTTCTGGAACGGCGCCTTGCCGTGCAAGCTGTTGCTGATCAAGGTGTTGCCAGATCAGTTCGTCACCGGCGAGCGTCGTACCCCAGAGCAGCGTCAGGCCGAGCGTGAACAGGCGGTCTACGATCAGGCGCCGAGCGAGCCGCAAGAGCGCCAGTACAACAAGAACGGCAACCCGATCAAACCGACGCCAGCACCGGCACCGGTGATCGAGCAGCCGCGCCTGAGCGAAGGCGGGCAGATGTTTGCCAACCGCCTGCAGAAAAACCTCAAGGCGCTGGGCAAGTGGGTCAAGCGTGAAGGCATCGACTGCTATCGCGTCTACGATGCCGACATGCCGGAATACTCCATGGCTATCGACCTGTACCACGATTGGGTCCACGTCCAGGAATACGCCGCACCGAAATCCATTGATCCGCAGAAGGCTTCGGAGCGCATGTTCGACGCTTTGGCGGCGATCCCGCAGGCCCTGAACATCGACAAGAACCGCGTGGTGGTCAAGCGCCGTGAGCGTCAGAGCGGAACCAAGCAGTACGAGCGCCAGGCAGCCCAGGGTAAGTTCGTCGAGGTCAACGAAGGCGGGGTGAAGCTGCTGGTCAACCTCACCGATTACCTCGACACCGGGTTGTTCCTCGACCACCGGCCGATGCGCATGCGCATCCAGAAAGAGGCCGCCGGCAAGCGCTTCCTCAATCTGTATTGCTACACCGCCACCGCCAGTGTCCACGCGGCCAAGGGCGGCGCGCGCAGTACCACCAGCGTCGACCTGTCGAAAACCTACCTGGACTGGGCGCGTCGCAACCTGTCGCTGAACGGTTTCTCCGACAAGAACCGCCTGGAGCAGAGTGATGTGATGGTCTGGCTGGAAGCCTGCCGTGAAGAGTACGACCTGATCTTCATCGACCCGCCGACTTTCTCCAACTCCAAGCGCATGGAAGGGATCTTCGACGTGCAACGTGACCAGGTGCAACTGATCGACCTGGCCATGGCGCGGCTGGCACCGGGTGGGGTGTTGTACTTCTCCAACAACTTCCGCAAGTTCGAGCTCGAGCCCAACCTCAGCGAGCGCTACGCGATCGAAGAGATCACCGCCCAGACCATCGATGCGGATTTTTCCCGTAACGCCAAGATCCATCGCGCGTGGAAAATCACCGCTCGCTGATAGGCGAACCGGACGCTGCGGGGCATCTGTTGCACTGCGTCATCGTTCTTCGCTTTGTAGGAGCCAGGCTTGCCGGCGAACCAGACGCCGCGGTGTACCTGCCGCACCGCGTCACCGTTCTTCGCGGGCAAGCCTCGCTCCTACAGGCGAAGCGGACGCTGCGGGGCATCTGTTGCACCGCCTCATCGTTCTTCGCTTTGTAGGAGCCAGGCTGCCGGCGAACCAGACGCCGCGGTGTACCTGCCGCACCGCGTCACCGTTCTTCGTGGGCAAGCCTCGCTCCTACAGGCGAACCAGACGCTGCGGTGTACCTGCCGCACCGCGTCATCGTTCTTCGCGGGCAAGTCGGATCGCCGCACCGCTCGCTCCAACAGGCAGTACTGGTCAAATTAGTGGCTAATAGCTATAACTCAACTCATGGCCAATGGGCTTTCCCGCACATGGCGTTTTGAGTTGCGTCTATGTCGTTGTACGCCGTGCGCCCCAAGATCCTGGGTTTTATCAGCGAAGATGTCTCGGCCGGGCTGGTCGCGCTCATGGTCTTGCTCGTCGGCGGGATTCTCACGGCATTGCTCGCCTGGTCGACGCTGAACCTGTTTCAACATCAATTGCGCCAGCGCTTCCAGTTGCTGGCCAGCGAACGCTACAGCCGTATCGAAGAACGTTTCCAGGATCAGGAGCAGCGCCTCGATGGCTTGCGCCGGTTCTTTGCCAACTCCGATACGGTCTCCCGCGCGGAATTCAACGGCTACACCCAACCCCTGTTGCACCGGACCCAGGCCTATTCGTTCGCCGAACGGGTCACACGGGAGCAGCGGCCAGCCTTCGAGCGCCGGGCGCGCGAGGAGGGCCTGAGCGAGTTCACCCTGCGCGAGCTGAATGCCGACGGCCAACTGCAATTGGCCGGCGAGCGGGATGAGTACGTGGCGGTGCTGTATAGCCAGACGCAAAGCAAGCTCGGTGCGCCACTGGGCTATGACTTGCTGGCTCAGCCCTTGCGTCGCGCGACGCTGGAACGGGCCGACCAGCACCAGGGCATGGCCGTGTCGCAACCGATGCACCTGGTCAATATCGAGCCGGCTTATGCGCGAGGCGTACTGTTGGTCGCGCCGGTCATGCTGCGCAGCAACGTCGGTGGTGCAACCAGCAAACCGTTCGGTTATGTCATGGCGGTGATCAGCATGCGCCAGTTGCTGGCGGACGGGTTGCCGGAGGCGGGTCGTGATTATCTCTCGGTACGCATCCTCGACCTGTCCACCGATGAGCAGCATGAAGTGCTGTTTCAATCGCCCAACGCGGCGGCGCTCAGTGACTTGTCGGCGACGCGGTTGTTACGTCTTGCCGACCACGAATATCAGGTCGACATCCAGCCCAGCGAGGCTTTCCTCAAGGCCAACCACTCTTCAGTGACCACGCTGGTCGTGCTCGGCGGCTTGCTCAGTGTGTTGCTCAGCGCTTTGCTCTATGTACTGGTCAGTCAGCGGCAACGGGCGCTGAAAATGGTCGAGCAAAGGACCGAGGAACTACGCGCCCGCGAACAGGAATTGCGCGGCACCCATGGCCAGTTGCGCGGGGTGCTGAATGCCGCGACCCAGGTTGCGATCATTGCCACGGACCTGCGCGGGGTGATCAGTACCTTCAATGCCGGTGCCGAGCAGATGCTCGGTTATACCGTCGCCGAAGTGGTCGGGCGCATGACCCTGGAAAACCTGCACTTGCCCCGCGAGCTCGCGGCACGCTCGGCAGAGTTGAGTGCGCGTTACGGCAAGCCGGTACCGGCCTGTCATGCGATGCTGGTCGAGGGCGGCGTGGAGGGCGGCCATGAGGCGCGCGAATGGACGCTGGTGCGTGGCGATGGCAGTCACCTGATCGTCAACATGCTGGCGACCCCGGTCCTCGACGAGCAGGGCCTGTGGGTCGGGCACCTGGCGATCTGCATCGACATCACCGAACGCAAGCGCGTGCATGAGGCCCTGGCCGCACGGGACCTGCTGTTGAAGAAACTCAGTGCCCATGTGCCCGGCGGGATCTACCAATTCAAGATGGAGTTCGACGGGCGCTTCAGCGTGATCTACGCCAGCGACGGCATTCGCGAAATCTATGAGCTGGAGCCGGACGTGCTGCTGCTCAACGCCGAAGCGATTTTCACCCGGATTCATCCTCAGGACACCACCCGGGTGCGCGCCTCGATCCGTGCCTCGGCCGACACGCTCTGCCACTGGCGCGAGGAATACCGCGTGCAATTGCCCCAGCGCGGCCTGCGCTGGGTCCGCGGCGAGGCGACCCCGGAAGAGCTGCCCGGTGGCGGCGTGCTCTGGCATGGCTACATCTCCGACATTACCGAAACCAAGCGGGTGGAAGAAGAACTGCGGGCGCAGTCGGTCACCGACTCCCTGACCGGCATCCACAACCGCCGCTATTTCCAGGAGCGCCTGACCACCGAAATGGCCCGAGTGGAGCGCGGTGGTGGCGAACTGTCGGTGATCATGCTCGACATCGACCACTTCAAACGCATCAATGACCAGTACGGTCATGCCGTGGGCGATCGGGTGTTGCAGGCAGTGTGCGAGCGCATCGGCCTTCGGCTGCGGCGCACGGATGTGTTCTGCCGCCTGGGTGGCGAGGAGTTCATGGTCCTCTGCCCGGACATCGGCGGCGAGCAGGCCCATCTGCTGGCGGTGGAGTTGTGGCAAAGCTTGCGCAGTGCACCGATCGACGAAGTAGGCGTCGTCACCGCCAGTTTTGGCATTGCCAGCTGGCGGCCCGACGAGGGCGCGGATGCGCTGTTGTTGCGGGCGGACTCGGGGGTTTATGTGGCGAAGCAGGAGGGCAGGGATCGGGTGCAGGGGGAGATGAATTGATCCAGGTCTGAACACGATCACTGTGGGAGCGAGCCTGCTCGCGAAAGCGGTCTACCAGTCACATCGATGTTGAATGTGCTGCCGTCTTCGCGAGCAGGCTCGCTCCCACAGTTGATTGAGGTGTGCTTAGAGGACCGAAGCCGTCTGCGCCAGTTTCGGCTGGCGATACAGGTCCAGCAGCACCTGGTCGAGCACCGACGACGCGCCAAACGGTGCCTTGTCGTTGAGGATCGCCACCACCGCCCAGGTGTTGCCGTTGACGTCGCGGCTGAAGCCGGCAATCGCTCGCACGGTGTTCAAGGTGCCGGTCTTGACGTGGGCTTCACCGCGCATTGCCGTAGTCTTCAGGCGTTTGCGCATGGTGCCGTCGGTGCCTGCAATCGGCATCGAGCTGATGTACTCGGCGGCGTAAGGGCTGCGCCAGGCGGCCTGCAGCATCGAGGCCATTTCCCGGGCGCTGACGCGTTCGGCACGGGACAGGCCGGAGCCGTTCTCCATCACCAGGTGCGGCGCGGTGATGCCTTTCTTCGCCAGCCACTGACGCACCACGCGCTGGGCGGCCTTGGCGTCGTCGGCGTCGGCATCGGTGCGGAATTTCTGGCCCAGGCTCAGGAACAGCTGTTGGGCCATGGTGTTGTTACTGTATTTGTTGATGTCGCGGATGATTTCCGCCAGATCCGGCGAGAACGCCCGCGCCAGTACCTTGGCGTCCTTGGGCGTTGGCGCCAGCACATCCTTGCCCTGGATGCTGCCGCCCAGTTCTTTCCAGATCGCGCGTACGGCGCCGGCGGTGTAGGTGGCGTGGTCCAGCAACGACAGGTAAGTCTGCGAGCTGCAGCCTTCACCCAACTGGCCGCCGACTGTAACGGTCACGCTACCATCGGCCTGGGGCACCGGGTTGTAGCGCACGCCACCGGTGCATTGCTTGGAATTGATGGCCTTGACCTGGTTTTCGATGCGGATGCTGGCGATCGGCGGTTCCACCGAGACCAGCACTCTGCCTGAGTCATTGCGCGCGACGAAACGCAGGGCCTTGAGGTTGACCAGCAACGCATCGGGCTTGACCAGGAAGGGCTTGTTGTCGTCGTTGCCGTCGTCGTTGAACACGGGCAGTTGCGGTTGCACGAAGAAGTTCTTGTCCAGGACCAGGTCGCCGGTCACCTGGGTCACGCCGTTGGCGCGCAGGTCGCGCATTAGCAGCCAGAGTTTTTCCATGTTCAGCTTCGGATCGCCGCCACCCTTGAGGTAGAGGTTACCGTTGAGGATGCCGCCGCTCAGGGTGCCATCGGTATAGAACTCGGTTTTCCACTGGTGATTGGGGCCGAGCATTTCCAGGGCCGCGTAAGTGGTGACCAGCTTCATGGTCGACGCCGGGTTGACCGAGACGTCGGCGTTGAAAATGGTCGGGGTGCCGGGGCCGTTCAGTGGAATCATCACCAGCGACAGGGCGTTGTCCTGCAACTTGCTGGCCTTGAGGGCTTTTTCGACATTGGGCGACAGGCTGGTATTGATCGGGTCAGCGGAAACGGGGAGGGCCAGCGGAAGGAGGAGGCCGGCCAGCAGCAATGGACGCAACGATTTGATCATGTAAATAAAACCCTACAGCCGAGGGGAAAAAGACGAGGGCATGAAGATAAATTCCCTCAGTGGTCATGAAAGTGTCGGCATTATGCCCCAAGGTGTAACGGCTTGTGCCGTGCCGGGGCCTACTAATGGGCTATTTTTTACCGACGGTAGGCGTCGCGGCCCAGAGAGTCGGGCAATTGGCGGCTTAAACTGCTAAAGTGCGGCCCGTTATTACTTAAGAGGATTGTTCCAATGGCGACTAACCGTTCCCAGCGTCTGCGCAAAAAACTGTGCGTCGATGAATTTCAAGAGCTGGGTTTCGAACTGAACCTGGATTTCAAGGAAGATCTGTCCGAAGAAGCCATTGATGCCTTCCTCGAGGCGTTCCTCAAAGATGCCATGGAAGCCAACGGTCTGGGCTATGTCGGCGGTGATGACTACGGTCTGGTGTGCCTGATCAAGCGTGGTTCGGTCAGCGCTGAACAACGCGCTGCCGTTGAAGCCTGGCTCAAAGGCCGCACCGAGCTGACCAGCGTTGAAGTCAGCCCGCTGCTGGACGTCTGGTACCCGGAAAAGCCGATCAATCCGGTAGCATGATGTTCTAAAAAACGGCGACCCGAGGGTCGCCGTTTTTTTTATAGGAGCGAGCCCGGCTCCGGGCGGCGTTCCGACGATGAACCTGAGGGCTCCGCGGGGTGTCAGGTTTCCAGCGTTATCGTTGACGACCATCGCGAGCAGGCTCGCTCCCACAGTTCAGAATCACCAGCGTCACCACCCCCGCCACAATCCCCCAGAACGCCGAACCGATGGAAAACAGCGTCAGCCCCGATGCCGTGACCATGAAGGTGATCAGCGCCGCTTCACGCTCCTTCGCTTCGCTCATGGCGATGCTCAAGCCGTTTATGATCGAGCCGAACAACGCCAGTGCGGCAATCGACAGCACCAGCTCCTTGGGCAGCGCGGCAAACAACGCTGCCAGCGTCGCGCCGAACACACCGGCGATGCCATAGAAAATCCCGCACCAGACCGCCGCCGTGTAGCGTTTGTTGCGATCCTCATGGGCATGCGGCCCGGTGCAGATCGCCGCGCTGATGGCTGCCAGGTTGATCCCGTGGGAACCGAATGGCGCCAGCAGCAACGAGGCGATGCCCGTGGTGGTGATCAGCGGCGAAGCCGGCACGTTGTAGCCGTCGGCTCGTAGCACGGCGATGCCCGGCATGTTTTGCGAGGTCATCGCGACCACGAACAACGGGATGCCGATACTGATGGTCGCGGCGAGGGAGAAATGCGGTGTTGTCCACACAGGCGTGGCCACTTCCAGGTGGAACGCGCTGAAGTCCAGCAGGCCCATCAGGCCGGACAAGGCCGTGCCGATCAGCAATGCGCCCAGCACGGCATAGCGCGGCGACAGGCGCTTGACCACCAGGTAGGTAAAGAACATACCCAGCACCAGCGCTGTGCGATGCTGGGCCGCGACGAAAATCTCGCTGCCGATCTTGAACAGAATCCCCGCCAGCAATGCCGCCGCCAGTGATGCTGGAATCTTTTTCACCAGGCGTTCGAAACTGCCGGTCAGCCCGCAGATCGTCACCAGCACCGCGCAGGTAATATAGGCACCGATGGCTTCGCCGTAGGTCACGCCACCAAGGCTTGTGATCAGCAAGGCCGCGCCCGGGGTGGACCAGGCAATGGTGATGGGCGTGCGATAGCGCAAGGACAGGCCGATCGAGCACACCGCCATGCCGATGGAGATCGCCCAGATCCACGACGAAATCTGCCCGCTGGTCAGCCCGGCCGCTTGCCCGGCCTGGAACATCAGCACCAGGGAACTGGTGTAGCCGGTCATCATGGCGATGAACCCGGCGACGATGGCCGAAGGCGACGTGTCGGCCAGAGGGCGGAGCTGCGTGTGCGTGGCGTCTGTCATGACAGTGGTGTTCCTTGTTCAGGCGGCGGATTCTGCTTTAAAGCCTAAACTCAAACGTAATGGATCGTTGCGATACAGCGGATGTGACAAACAGCCGTACAGTCGTGTTGCCACTGAGCATTGTGTACAATCGTCCTGTTTTTTAAGCGATACTTGCCAGCGACCCACTGTGCCGTATTACAGTCACCGTCAATTCGCCGCAGTTCTCCCGACTCGAGTGCCCATGAACGAACAGTTGCAACCCCTAAAGAAACAGCCGCGAGCAGGCAAAGCCGGCCGCAGCGGAACCCAGGACGATATTGTCTACGCGCATATCTTCGAGGCCATCCTCGAACAGCGCCTGGCGCCCGGCACCAAGTTGAGCGAAGAAGCGCTGGGGGAAATTTTCGGGGTCAGCCGCACCATCATTCGCCGCGCGCTGTCGCGCCTGGCCCATGAAGGCGTGGTATTGCTGCGTCCGAATCGCGGCGCCGTGGTTGCCAGCCCGAGTGTCGAAGAGGCGCGCCAGGTGTTCATGGCCCGGCGTCTGGTGGAACGTGCGATCACTGAGCTTGCGGTTCAGCACGCCACCGCCGAACAGATTGCCGAATTGCGGCAAATGGTCAACGACGAGCGCGACAGTTTCTCCCGTGGCGACCGCGGTGCCGGCATCCGCCTGTCGGGCGAGTTTCACCTGAAACTGGCCGAAGCGGCGAAAAACGCCCCGCTGATCAGCTTCCAGCGCAGCCTGGTGTCCCAGACTTCGCTGATCATCGCCCAGTACGAAAGCGGTAACCGTTCCCACTGCTCCTACGACGAGCACACCCAGTTGATCGACGCCATTGAAAAGCGCGACGCTGAACTGGCGGTGAACCTGATGATGCATCACATGGATCACATCGACAGCAAACTGAATCTCGATGAAGAAAGTGCGTCGGATGATTTGCATGCGGTGTTCTCGCATTTGCTGCAGACCAAGAAGCCAGGGCGGCCGACCGCCAAGCTCTAAATAAGACCGAGTCGCGCCCATCGCGAGCAAGCTCGCTCCCACAGTGATCTGTGGTGCTCGCAGGATCGGAACCCGACCCAAAACCTGTGGGAGCGAGCTTGCTCGCGATGACGGACGGACAGGCAATAAAAATCCCCCGGGCTGTACAGCGACGGGGGATTTTTTATGTCCGGAGAAGTTTACCGCTGATGCACCAGATTCCCCGCCGCATAGGTCTGCAACACAGTCCGGTCATCCCCCAGGGTCATCAATACAAACAACGTCTCGGCAATGTTATTGGCCTGCTGCAGGCGATAGCCCAGCAACGGCGTGGCGTTGTAGTCCAGCACCAGGAAGTCGGCATCGGTGCCCGGCTGCAGGTTGCCGATCTTGTCTTCCAGGCGCAGCGCACGGGCGCCACCGAGGGTTGCCAGGTACAGCGATTTGAACGGGCTCAGGCGCGCGCCTTGCAGTTGCATCACCTTGTACGCTTCGTTCAGCGTTTGCAGCAGCGAGAAACTGGTGCCGCCGCCCACATCGGTGCCGATGCCGACATTGAGTTTGTGCTTCTCGGCCATCGGCAGGTTGAACAGGCCGCTACCAAGGAAGAAGTTCGAAGTCGGGCAGAACGAGATGGCCGAACCGGTTTCTGCCAGTCGCGCGCACTCGTCATCGCACAGGTGCACACCGTGGGCGAAGACCGAGCGCTCGCCGAGCAACTGGTAGTGGTCGTAGACGTCCAGGTAGCCCTTGCGCTCCGGGAACAACTCCTTGACCCACTCGATTTCCTTGAGGTTTTCGCTGATGTGGGTCTGCATGTACAGATCCGGGTATTCGGTCAGCAATTGGCCGGCCAGGGTCAGCTGTTCCGGCGTGCTGGTCGGTGCAAAGCGCGGGGTGACGGCATAGTGCAGGCGACCCTTGCCGTGCCATCGCTCGATCAGCGCCTTGCTTTCCACGTAGCTGGATTCGGCGGTGTCGGTCAGGTAGTCCGGGGCGTTGCGGTCCATCATCACCTTGCCGGCGATCATGCGCAGATCCAGCTGCTCGGCGGCTTCGAAGAACGAGTTCACCGATTGCGGATGCACGCTGCCGAACACCAGCGCGGTGGTGGTGCCGTTGCGCAGCAGTTCCTTGATGAAAATGTCCGCCACCTGGTCAGCGTGGGCCTTGTCGGCGAACTGGCTTTCACAGGGGAAGGTGTAGGTGTTGAGCCAGTCCAGCAGTTGCTCGCCGTAGGCGCCGACCATGCCGGTTTGCGGCAGGTGGATGTGGGTGTCGATGAAGCCGGGGGTGATCAGCGCATCCTGGTAATGGGTGATCTCGATATCGGCCGGCAGGGTTGGCAGCAGTTCGCTGGCATGACCCAAGGCGCTGATCTGGCCGTTGTCGACCACCAGCAAGCCGTCTTCAAAGTATTCGTAGGAGGCTTCGATGCCGACTTCGGCAGGGTCGGCGATGCTGTGCAGGATGGCGGCACGGTAGGCTTTGCGAGTCAGAGGCATGGTCGTTCTCAGTTCGAGGCTTTCAGGTTTGCGGCCTGGCTGCGGCGTGAAACGGGCAGCAGTTTGGCAATCGGTTCGGCGCTGGACGTTTGCTGGCCGAAATTGGCGTTATAGGTGGCGATGATCTCACCGGCGATGGAGATGGCGATTTCCACAGGTAGCTTGCCTTTGACTTCGCCGATGCCCATCGGGCAGCGCATGCGTTGCACGACGCTGCTGTCGAAGCCGCGGTCGCGCAGGCGGTGTTCGAACTTCACCCGTTTGGTCTTCGAACCGATCAGGCCGAAGTAGGCGAAGTCGTTGCGCTTGAGAATCGCGGCGGTAAGTTCGAGATCGAGCTGATGATTGTGAGTCATGACGATGCAGTAGCTGCCGGCGGGCAGGTCGTCGATTTCGTCCACCGGTTCTTCGCTGACGATCTTGCGCACGCCATGGGGAATCTGCTCCGGGAATTCGTCTTCCCGCGAATCGATCCAGCGTACCCGGCAGGGCAGGCTGGCCAGCAGCGGCACCAGCGCACGGCCGACGTGGCCGGCGCCAAATACGGCGATCTGCGCCTGGACTTGACCCATCGGTTCGAACAGCAGCACGGTCGCGCCGCCGCAGCACTGGCCCAGACTGGCGCCGAGGCTGAAGCGCTCAAGATGGGTATCCTGCTTGCCGCTGGCGAGCATCTCGCGGGCGATCTGCATGGCTTTGTATTCCAGGTGTCCGCCACCGATGGTGTCGAAGGTCTGGTGGGCACTGATAACCATCTTCGAGCCGGCATTGCGCGGCGTCGAGCCGAGCTCTTCGATGATGGTCACCAACACGCAGGGTTCACCCTGGTTTTGCAGGTCGGCGAGGGCGTCGATCCAGTTGTACATGTCTCACCTCAACATCTCTGTTGTCTGTTCGGGCCTCTTCGCGAGCAGGCTCGCTCCCACATTTGGAATGCATTCCCCTGTGGGAGCGAGCCTGCTCGCGAAGGCAGCGCCTCGGTCTTAGAGCGAAGCCAACTCGGTTTCGGTCTCAACGGCCTTCGCCACCTTCAACTGGCGCATCTGCTCACAGCCCCACAACACCCGCTCCGGCGTCGCCGGTGCGTCGATTTTCGGTTGATGCCTGTAGTCGCCCAGGCTCGCCACGGCGTCCTTGATCGCACACCAGGCGGCGATGCCGAGCATGAACGGCGGCTCGCCCACGGCCTTGGAATGAAACACCGTGTCTTCCGGGTTCTTGCGGTTTTCCACCAGCTTGACCCGCAGGTCCAGCGGCATGTCCGCCACGGCCGGGATCTTGTAGCTGGCCGGGCCGTTGGTCATCAGCTTGCCCTTGTTGTTCCACACCAGCTCTTCCATGGTCAGCCAGCCCATGCCCTGGATGAAACCACCCTCGACCTGGCCGATGTCGATGGCCGGGTTCAGCGAGGCGCCGACGTCGTGGAGGATGTCGGTGCGCAGCATTTTGTACTCGCCGGTCAGGGTGTCGATGATCACCTCGCAGCAGGCTGCACCGAAGGCGAAGTAATAGAACGGACGTCCCCGGGCCTGGCTGCGGTCGTAGAAGATTTTCGGGGTCTTGTAGAAGCCGGTGCTCGACAGAGAAACCTGGGCGAAATACGCCTGCTGGATCAGCGCTTCGAAGGTCAGGATGTGATCGCGGACCCGAACGTGGCCGTTGTGGAATTCCACGTCTTCTTCGCTGACCTTGTACTGGCGCGCAGCAAATTCCACCAGGCGCTTCTTGATGATCTCCGCGGCGTTCTGCGCGGCTTTACCGTTCAGGTCGGCACCGCTGGAGGCGGCGGTCGGCGAGGTGTTTGGCACCTTGTCGGTGTTGGTCGCAGTGATCTGCACGCGGTCCATTTCTACCTGGAACACCTCGGCCACGACTTGCGCGACCTTGGTGTTCAGGCCCTGGCCCATCTCGGTGCCGCCATGGTTCAGGTGGATGCTGCCGTCGGTGTAGACGTGCACCAGGGCACCGGCCTGGTTGAGGAAGCTGGCGGTGAAGGAAATACCGAATTTCACCGGGGTCAGCGCCAGGCCTTTTTTCAGGATTGGGCTGTTGGCGTTGTAGCGACGGATCGCTTCGCGGCGCTCGGCGTACTGGCTGCTTTCTTCCAGTTCGGCGGTCATTTCCTCGAGCATGTTGTGCTCGACGGTCTGGTAGTAATGGGTGACGTTGCGCTCGGTCTTGCCATAGTAGTTGGCCTTGCGCACCGCCAGCGGGTCGAGGGCCAGATGCCGGGCGATCGCGTCCATCACTTCTTCGATGGCGACCATGCCCTGCGGGCCGCCGAACCCGCGGTAAGCGGTGTTCGAGGCGGTGTTGGTCTTGCAGCGATGACCATTGATGGTCGCGTCGCCCAGGTAGTACGAGTTGTCGGAGTGGAACATTGCCCGGTCGACGATCGAGTTCGACAGGTCCGGCGAGCAGCCGCAGTTACCCGCCAGTTCCAGCTGGATGCCGTGCAGACGCCCGCTGTCGTCAAAGCCTACGTCGTATTCGATATAGAAGGGGTGGCGCTTGCCGGTCATCAACATGTCTTCGACCCGTGGCAGGCGCATCTTGGTCGGTTGGCCGGTCAGGCGCGCGATCACTGCACACAGGCAGGCCGGGCTCGCGGCCTGGGTTTCCTTGCCGCCGAAACCACCGCCCATGCGACGCATGTCGACGACGATCTTGTTCATCGACACGTCCAGTACTTCCGCCACCAGTTTCTGCACTTCGGTGGGATTCTGCGTCGAGCAGTACACGATCATGCCGCCATCTTCGGTGGGCATTACCGAAGAAATCTGGGTTTCGAGGTAGAAGTGCTCCTGGCCGCCGATGTGCAGCGTGCCCTGGATACGATTTTTCGCTGTCGCCAATGCACCCACCGAATCACCGCGTTCATGGGTGTGGCTGTCCAGCACGAAATGCTTTTTGCGAAAGGCCTCGACCACGTCCAGCACCGGTTCCAGGTCTTCGTATTCGATCACCGCGGCCATGGCGGCTTTACGTGCGGTCTCCAGGTCACGGGCGGCCACGGCCAGCACCACCTGACCGACGAACTGCACCGTGTCGATGGCCAGCAACGGATCACCGGGCATCAGCGGGCCGATGTCCTTCAGCCCCGGCACGTCTTCGTGGGTGATGGCGATGCGCACGCCCTCGAAGGCGTAGCACGGCTTGGTATCGATGCTGATGATCCTGGCGTGGGCGCGGTCGGACAAGCGGGCGTACACGTGCAGCTGGTTCGGAAACTCCAGGCGATCGTCGATGTACTGCGCTTCACCGGACACATGCTTGGCGGCGCTGTCGTGCTTGACGCTGCGGCCGACACCGGTGGTCAGGTCCTTGGCGAACAGTTCAGCCAGTTCGGCCTGGGTCTTCTCTACGGCGTGATGATTAGACATAAGCGGTCACCCGAGTCTCGATGTGCGGCGTTTGCAGTTCGATGAAGTATTTGCGCAGCAGATTCTGCGCGCTGAGCAGGCGATATTCCTTGCTGGCGCGGAAGTCCGACAGCGGCGTGAAATCTTCGGCCAAGGCGGCGCAGGCGCGTTCAACGGTGGCGCTGTTGAAGGGCGAACCGAGCAACGCGGTTTCGCAACTGTTGGCGCGTTTTGGAATGGCCGCCATGCCACCGAACGCCACGCGGGCATCGGCGATCACACCGTTTTCCAGGCGCAGGTTGAACGCTGCGCACACGGCGGAAATGTCATCGTCCAGACGCTTGGACACCTTGTAGGCGCGGAACAGCTGTTCGACACTGGCGCGAGGCACGATGATCTTCTCGATGAACTCGCTTTCCTGGCGCGCCGTGACGCGGTAATCGATGAAGTAATCTTCCAGGGCCAGGGTGCGGCGGGTATCGCCCTTGCACAGGACAATCTGTGCGCCCAAGGCAATCAGCAGGGGCGGTGAGTCACCGATGGGCGAGGCGTTGCCGATGTTGCCGCCCAGGGTGCCCTGGTTGCGAATCTGCAAGGAGGCGAAACGCTGCAGCAGTTCGCCGAAGTCAGGGTACTCGGCCTTCAGCGCCTCGTAGCAATCGGAGAGGGCGGTGGCCGCGCCGATTTCCAGGCGGTCGTCGAAGCGTTCGATGCGCTTCATCTCGGCGACGTTGCCGACATAGATCATCACCGGCAGGGTGCGGTGGAACTGGGTCACTTCCAGCGCCAGGTCGGTGCCGCCGGCCAGCAGGCGGGCCTGTGGATAGGCGTCGTACAGGTCGGCCAGGTCGGCCACGGTCAAGGGCACCAGGCAGCGCTTGTCGCCGCTGTTGAGTTCGCCGATATCAGTCGGCGCGATGGCTTTGAGCCGGGCAATGGTCTGGGCTTCATTGGCATCGAACTGATCCGGTTTTTTAGCGCAGCAGGACTGCTCGGCGGCTTCGAGGATCGGCCGATAGCCGGTGCAGCGGCAGAGGTTGCCGGCCAGGGCTTCGTGGGCCTTGTGCTGATCCGGTGCGTCGCTGTTCTTTTGCAGGGCAAACAACGACATCACGAAACCAGGGGTGCAGAACCCGCATTGCGAGCCGTGGCACTCGACCATGGCCTTCTGCACGCTATGCAGCTCGCCCTTGTGCTTAAGGTCTTCAACGCTGATCAGTTGCTTGCCGTGCAAGGACGAGACAAACGTCAGGCACGAGTTGAGGCTGCGATAGCGAATGTGTTCGCGGCCTTTGTCATCGGTCTGCAACTCGCCGACGACCACGGTGCACGCGCCACAGTCACCGCTGGCGCAGCCTTCTTTGGTGCCGGGTTTGCCCACATGGTCGCGCAGATAATTGAGCACGGTCAGGTTCGGGTCCAGGGCGTGCTCGCTACGGAGTTCCTGGTTTAGTAAAAACTGGATCACGGAAGGCCTCGCAGACTCATTATTGTTGTTAACCGCCATGAACCGAATTTAGCAGGTCTGACTTTTCGGTCAATGATTTTCTGACCTAAAGGTCAGGAAAGTGCATTTTGTCGATTAACGCCACGTTCCTACAGTATTGACCCTCGCGGGACAGCCTGCTTTTTGCTTGAATCGTGCCAAAAACCACCGGGCAGGCCCTGCGCCATGACGTATCAATTGCGCTACACTGCGCCGCTTGTGCAAATCGAAGAGTTTGAAGGACAACCATGACGTTCAAGGCGCCGGACAGCCTCGCCGAGCAAATCGCGCATCACCTCGCCGAACGTATCATTCGCGGCGAAATGAAGCCCGGGGAGCGCATCCAGGAACAGAAGGTCACGCAGGCTCTCGACGTCAGCCGCGGCTCGGTCCGCGAGGCCTTACTGATTCTCGAGCGCCGGCACCTGATCGCCATCCTGCCGCGACGTGGTGCCCACGTCACCGAACTCACCGCGCACAAGGTCAAGAGCCTGTGCACGCTGATGGGCGAGATGTACATCCTGCTCGCCAACGCCGTGGCCAGCGGCTGGAAAGTCCAGGCCGACCTGGCGCCGTTCCTGCAGATTCAGCAGCGCCTCACGGCCAGCTACGAGCGTCAGGACATCCATACCTTCGTCGACGACAGCTTCAATGTGATGCGCGCCACGTATCCGTTCGCCGATAACCCGTACTTGCAGGAAACGGTGGAGAACTTGCAGCCGGCCATGAGCCGTGCGTATTTCCTCGCCCTGGACCAGCGCAAGGCCTCGATGAGCGAATACCTGGCGTTGTTCGAGCGCCTGCTCGCCGCCGTGATTGCCCGTGACTTTCCACAGATCCGCGAAGTGCTGACCGCTTACGGCCAGCGCAGCTGCGATCTGGTGATCTCTGCCCTGACGGACGCATAAGCGTGCGGCTAAAGTGCATCAAGCTGGCGGGGTTCAAATCCTTCGTCGACCCGACCACGGTGAACTTCCCCAGCAACATGGCGGCGGTGGTCGGGCCCAATGGTTGCGGCAAGTCGAACATCATCGACGCCGTGCGCTGGGTGATGGGCGAGAGCTCGGCCAAGAACCTGCGCGGCGAGTCGATGACCGACGTCATCTTCAACGGTTCGACCAGCCGCAAACCGGTGAGCCAGGCGAGCATCGAGCTGGTGTTCGATAACTCCGACGGCACACTGCTCGGTGAGTACGCCGCTTATGCGGAAATTTCCATTCGCCGCAAAGTGACCCGCGACAGCCAGACCACTTATTACCTCAATGGCACTAAATGCCGTCGCCGCGATATCACCGATATCTTTCTCGGCACCGGCCTCGGCCCGCGCAGCTACTCGATCATCGAACAGGGGATGATCTCCAAGCTGATCGAGTCCAAGCCTGAAGACTTGCGCAACTTCATTGAAGAAGCGGCGGGGATCTCCAAGTACAAGGAGCGTCGGCGCGAAACCGAAAACCGCATCCGCCGCACCCACGAAAACCTCGAGCGTCTGACCGACCTGCGCGAAGAGCTCGAACGTCAGCTCGAACGCTTGCACCGCCAGGCCGAAGCGGCTAAGAAGTATCAGGAATACAAGGGCGAGGAGCGTCAGCTCAAGGCACAACTGTCGGCCCTGCGCTGGCAGGACCTGAACGAACAGGTCGGCCAGCGCGAAGCGATCATCGGCACCCAGGAAATCAGTTTCGAAGCCCTGGTGGCCGAACAGCGCAACGCCGACGCCAGCATCGAACGCTTGCGCGATGGTCATCACGACCTGTCCGAGCGCTTCAATCTGGTGCAGGGGCGCTTCTATTCGGTCGGCGGCGACATCGCCCGAGTCGAACAGAGCATCCAGCACGGGCAACAGCGGTTGCGCCAGTTGCAGGATGATCTGAAGGAAGCCGAGCGTGCGCGCCTGGAAACCGAGTCGCACCTGGGCCACGACCGCACGCTGCTGCTGACCCTCGGCGAAGAACTGGACATGCTCACGCCGGAGCAGGAAGTCACCAGCGCCGCCGCCGAAGAGGCCGCCGCCGCGCTGGAAGAGTCCGAAACCACCATGCACGGCTGGCAGGAGCAGTGGGACACGTTCAACCTCAGCGCTGCCGAACCACGGCGTCAGTCGGAAGTTCAGCAATCACGGATCCAGCAGCTGGAAACCAGCCTGGAGCGCCTGGCCGATCGGCACAGACGCCTGGGTGAAGAGCGCGCGCTGTTGTCGGCGGACCCGGAAGATGCGGCGATCATGGCGCTCAACGAGCAGCTCGCTGAATCCGAGGCGACCCTCGAGGATTTGCAGACCAGTGAAGAAGCTCAGGTCGAAAAGCTCGAGCAACTGCGCCAGCAATTGCAGCACGCACTGTCGGCGCAACAACAGGCCCAGGGCGATCTGCAGCGGCTCAATGGTCGCTTGGCTTCGCTTGAAGCGTTGCAGCAAGCCGCGCTCGACCCGGGCACCGGCACCGCTCAATGGCTGCGCGAGCAGCACCTTGCGGACCGCCCGCGTCTGGCCGAAGGCCTGAAAGTCGAAGCCGGTTGGGAACTGGCGGTAGAAACCGTATTGGGCGCCGATCTGCAAGCGGTGCTGGTGGATGATTTCAGCGATTTCGATTTATCCGGGTTTACCCAAGGCGATTTGCGCTTGCTCAGCCCCGCTACCGACGGCGCGCGCGTGCCCGGCAGTCTGCTCGACAAAGTCGAGGCGCAGATCGATCTGTCGCCATGGCTGGGGCAGGTCAAACCCGTCGAAAGCCTCGAACAAGCGCTGGCGTTGCGCGGACAGTTGGCAGCGGGCCAGAGCCTGATCAGCCGCGACGGCTATTGGGTTGGTCGGCACTTTTTACGCGTGCGCCGCGCCAGCGAAGCGGAAAGCGGGATGCTCGCCCGTGGTCAGGAAATCCAGCAACTGGGCCTTGAACGCGAAGAACGTGAAGCGGCCGTCGAAACCCTGGAAACCGAATTGCAAAACCTGCGGGCGCAACAGCGCCAGCAGGAAAACGGCCGCGAACATTTGCGCCGTCTGCTGCAAGACGAAGCCCGGCAGCAAGGTGAGTTGAAAGCTCAATTGTCGGCCGGCAAAGCCAAGGCCGAGCAGTTGAACCTGCGGCGCACGCGCCTCGATGAAGAACTCCAGGAGTTGGCCGAACAGCGTGCCCTGGAACATGAACACATCGGCGAAGCACGCCTGCAATTGCAGGAAGCGCTCGACAGCATGGCGCTGGACACCGAGCAGCGCGAGCTGCTGCTGGCCCAGCGCGACAGCTTGCGCGAACGGCTTGACCGGGTGCGTCAGGAAGCCCGCCAGCACAAGGATCACGCCCATCAACTGGCGGTGCGCCTGGGTTCGCTGCGGGCCCAGCATGATTCGACGCGCCAGGCCCTGGAGCGCTTGGAAATGCAGGCTGAGCGCCTGACGGAAAAAAGCGGGCAACTAAGCCTCAACCTGGAAGAGGGCGAGGCGCCGCTGGAAGAGTTGCGCCTGAAACTCGAAGAACTGCTCGACAAGCGCATGACCGTCGACGAAGAACTCAAGACCGCGCAGATCGCCCTGGAAGACGCCGACCGCGAACTGCGTGAGGCCGAGAAGCGCCGCAACCAGGCCGAACAACAGTCGCAGCTGATTCGCAGTCAGCTCGAAACCCAGCGCATGGAATGGCAAGCCCTGACCGTGCGGCGCAAGGCGTTGCAGGACCAGTTGCTCGAAGACGGTTACGACCTGCACGGTGTGCTGGCCACGCTGACCGCCGAGGCCAGCGAGAAAGCCGCCGAGGAAGAACTCGAGCGAATTGCCGCGCGAATCCAGCGCCTGGGCGCGATCAACCTCGCGGCCATCGATGAATACCAGCAACAATCGGAGCGTAAACGTTATCTGGACGCCCAGAACGACGATCTGGTCGAGGCGCTCGATACGCTCGAGAACGTGATTCGCAAGATCGACAAGGAAACCCGTAACCGTTTCAAAGATACCTTTGATCAGATCAATGGCGGTTTACAGGCACTTTTCCCAAAAGTTTTCGGTGGCGGCCGCGCGTATTTGGAACTGACGGGCGAAGATTTACTCGATACAGGGGTGACGATCATGGCGCAGCCGCCCGGAAAGAAGAACAGCACCATCCATTTGCTCTCCGGTGGCGAAAAGGCCCTGACGGCATTGGCCCTGGTTTTTGCGATCTTCAAGTTGAACCCGGCGCCGTTCTGCATGCTCGATGAAGTGGACGCGCCATTGGATGACGCTAACGTTGGACGCTATGCGCGACTGGTCAAGGAGATGTCGCAGACGGTGCAGTTCATCTATATCACCCACAACAAGATCGCCATGGAAATGGCCGATCAACTGATGGGGGTGACGATGCACGAGCCGGGTTGCTCGCGTCTGGTGGCGGTGGATGTCGAGGAGGCCATGGCGATGGTGGACGCCTGAGGCGTGGCTTTCAGGGGGGATTTTTTAATTGTGGGGCACAATTAGCCATGCCGACTTGCTGGCCAATCGACATATTCGCGGGACCAAGGTGCCAGACGGTGTAAAGTTGCCTTTGGTCGTGCTAGTTTAATGTCAATTTTTCGTATACGTGGGTAAAACGCCTGTCAGAACATAGAGTTGGCGCCACGTTTTAAAGCGGTTTACAGATTGTAAGCCCCTTATTTTTCAGCATTTTTTATAGAGGCACGGGATTACATGGAAATCGGTCTGCGCGAGTGGCTGATCGTCATCGGCATTATTGTCATTGCCGGTATTCTTTTTGATGGCTGGCGCCGTATGCGCGGCGGCAAGGGAAAACTGAAATTCCGTCTTGACCGGAGCCTGTCCAACCTGCCGGAAGAGGACACCAGCCCCGAGCTGTTGGGCCCGTCTCGCGTCCTGGATACGCACAAGGAACCGCAACTGGACGAGCACGACCTGCCGTCGGTGAGCATGCCGGCCCGCGAATCGGGTTCCAAGCGCGGCAAGCGTGGGCATGGCGAGCCTTCCCAAGGCGACATGAACCTCAGCCTGGATCTGGACGGCCCGAGCTTCAGCAGCCGTGACGACGATTTCCCGGATGACACCAAGGCAGCGCCATCGGCCAGCGAAAAGGAACAGCCGCAAGCCGAAGAAGTGCTGGTCATCAGCGTGATTTGCCGCGACCCTGCCGGCTTCAAAGGTCCGGCGCTGCTGCAGAACATTCTCGAAAGCGGCCTGCGTTTTGGCGAAATGGACATCTTCCACCGTCATGAAAGCATGGCGGGCAATGGCGAAGTGCTGTTCTCCATGGCCAACGCGGTCAAGCCTGGCGTTTTCGACCTGGACGACATCGACCACTTCAGCACCCCGGCGGTGAGCTTCTTCCTCGGCTTGCCTGGCCCGCGTCATCCCAAGCAGGCTTTCGACGTGATGGTGGCGGCGGCGCGCAAATTGTCGCAAGAGCTGAACGGCGAACTGAAGGACGACCAGCGCAGCGTACTGACCGCCCAGACAATCGAGCACTATCGTCAACGCATCGTCGAATTCGAACGTCGCGCACTGACCCAGAAGCGCTAAAGTCAAAAGATCGCAGCATCGTTTCACTCTGTAGGAGCTGTCGAGTGCAACGAGGCTGCGATCTCTTGATCTTGATGAAATGAGATAGAGCAGCCTCGGCTGCTCTTTTGCTTTATGAGAGACCACCCATGACTGCCGCCCAAGACCGCATTCTAGAGCTACGTGCCGAGCTGGATCTGCACAACTATCGCTACCACGTGCTGGACGAGCCGAGCATCCCGGACGCCGAGTACGACCGGTTGTTCAACGAGCTCAAGGCCCTCGAAGCGGCCCATCCCGAACTGGTCACCAGCGATTCGCCAACCCAGCGGGTCGGTAGCGCGGCGCTGTCGGCGTTCACTCAGGTGCGCCACGAAGTGCCGATGCTCAGCCTGGGCAACGCCTTCGAGGAAACCGACATGCGCGAGTTCGACCGTCGGGTGACCGAAGGCCTGGACCTGCCGGCCGGTGATCTGTTCGGCGCTGGCGTGGCGGTGGAATACAGCTGCGAACCCAAGCTCGATGGCCTGGCGGTCAGCCTGCTCTATCAGGACGGCATGCTGGTGCGCGGTGCCACACGTGGCGACGGCACCACCGGTGAAGACATCAGCGTCAACGTGCGCACGGTGCGCAACATCCCGCTCAAGCTGCACGGCACCGGCTGGCCGGCGACCCTGGAAGTGCGCGGCGAAGTGTTCATGTCCAAGGCCGGCTTCGAACGGCTCAACGCCACGCAACTGGAAGTCGGCGGCAAGACCTTCGCCAACCCGCGCAACGCCGCGGCAGGCAGCTTGCGCCAGCTGGATTCGAAGATTACCGCCAACCGTCCGCTGGAGTTCTGCTGCTATGGCATCGGCCAGGTGTCTGCGGACATCGCCGATACGCACATTGGCAATCTGCAGCAGCTCAAGGCCTGGGGCATGCCGATCAGCCATGAACTGAAGCTAGCGAACGGCATCGATGAGTGCCTGGATTACTACCGTGACATCGGCGAACGCCGCAATGCGTTGCCCTATGAAATCGACGGTGTGGTGTTCAAGGTCAACAGCATCGCGTCGCAGCGTGAACTGGGCTTCCGCGCCCGCGAACCGCGCTGGGCCATCGCCCATAAATTCCCGGCCATGGAAGAACTCACCGAGCTGCTCGACGTGGAATTCCAGGTCGGTCGCACCGGCGCGGTGACGCCGGTGGCGCGTCTGAAGCCGGTCAAGGTCGCCGGGGTCACCGTGGCCAACGCGACGCTGCACAACATGGACGAAGTAGCGCGCCTGGGCCTGATGATCGGCGACACGGTGATCATTCGCCGCGCTGGCGACGTGATTCCGCAAGTGGTGCAGGTGGTCACCGAGCGTCGCCCGGAAAACGCCCGGCCGGTGCAGATCCCGGAGCAGTGCCCGGTGTGCGGCTCCCACGTCGAACGCACGCAACTGGTCAAGCGCAGCAAGGGTCGCGAGACCGTCAGCGAAGGCGCGGTGTATCGCTGTGTCGGTCGCCTGGCCTGCGGCGCACAACTCAAACAGGCGATCATTCACTTCGTCTCCCGCCGCGCCATGGACATCGAAGGCCTGGGCGACAAGAGCGTAGAACAGCTGGTAGATGAAGGGCTGGTGAGTTCGCCGGCCGACCTGTACGCCCTGAAGTTCGAGGACATTGTCGACCTGGAAGGCTTTGCCGAGCTGTCGAGCAACAAGCTGCTCAGTGCCATCGCCGACAGCAAGAAGCCGGGCCTGGCACGCTTCATCTACGCCCTGGGAATTCCCGATGTCGGCGAAGAGACGGCCAAGGTACTGGCGCGCTCCCTGGGTTCGCTGGAGCGGGTCCAACAGGCCTTGCCGCAAGTACTGACCTACCTGCCGGACGTCGGCCTGGAAGTGGCCCACGAAATCCACAGCTTCTTCGAAGACGCGCACAACCAGCAGGTGATTACCGAGCTGCTCAACCACGGCTTGCAGATACAGGATCAGGGCGGGCTGGGCGCCGAGTTTACCGCCAGCACCACCTTGGGCGGTTTTCTCGACAAGCTGCACATCCCTTCGGTAGGGCCGGGCGGGGCGCAGAAACTGGCCGACAAGTTCGGCTCACTGCAAGCGGTGATCAGCGCCGACTGGCTGGACATGCGCCAGGCGCTGCCGGAGAAGCAGGCCAACTCGGTTCGCGAGTTTTTTGCCGTCGAGGCCAATCGCCAACTGGCCGAGGCAGCCGAGAAGCAACTGGCCGATTTCGGCATGCACTGGCACAGCGAGAAGAAAGTCGTCGAAGGCCTGCCGCTGGCCGGCCAGACCTGGGTGCTCACCGGTTCGCTGGAACTGATGAGCCGCGACATAGCCAAGGACAAACTCGAAAGCCTCGGCGCCAAAGTAGCCGGCTCCGTATCGGCCAAGACCCACTGCGTGGTCGCGGGGCCGGGAGCGGGGTCGAAATTGACCAAGGCCAATGAGCTGGGGTTGAAGGTGCTGGATGAAGAAGCGTTCGTCGAGTTCCTGAATACGCACGGTATTGCGGTTTAGTTGATCGTTCCCACGCTCTGCGTGGGAATGCAGCCCGGGACGCTCCGCGTCCCATTCGAGAGCTGGAACGCGGAGCGTCCCTTGAGACATTCCCACGCAGAGCGTGGGAACGATCTTCTCCGGAGGATGATCTAGTCTTGGCAAGCCTCAGGGAGAGATCGCTCATGTACCGCTTCTTCGAACAGCTCACTTCGCGCATCGCTGCCCCCTTCATCGGCGAAAGCTCGCGCAACAGCAAGATCTGGTCCTGTCGTTGCGGGCAGTCGCTGTTCTTCCGCAACAGCCAGTGCCTGGCCTGTTCGGCGGCCTTGGGTTATCAACCGCAGCAGAGTCGCTTGTCCTCGCTGCAACCGGGCGAGCAGCCCGACACCTGGCTGCTCGATGTCGATCCATCTGCCGGCGTGTTCCGTCGCTGCGCCAACCTCGATTCCCCGGCCGCATGCAACTGGTTGCTGCCCGCCAACGACCACGATGCCTTGTGCATCGCCTGCAGCCTGAACCGCACCATCCCCGATTTATCCATCGCCGAAAACCACGAGCGCTGGCGCAAGATGGAAACCGCCAAGCGCCGACTGATCGCGCAGTTGCTCAGCCTCGGGTTGCCGGTCATCCCCAAGACCCTGGACGAAGAAACCGGCCTGGCCTTCGATTTCATCGGCGTCGATCTCGAAGGCAAGGCACCGACCACCGGCCACGCCAACGGCCTGATCACCCTCGACATCAAGGAAGCCGACGACGCCCACCGCGAACAGGTGCGGGTGCAAATGCACGAACCCTATCGCACCTTGCTCGGGCATTTTCGTCACGAAGTCGGGCATTACTATTGGGACCGCTTGATCGCCAACAGCGACTGGCTGGAGCCCTTTCGCGGGCTGTTCGGCGATGAACGCGCCAGCTACGCCGAGGCCCTGGATCGGCATTATCAGCAAGGTGCGCCGCTCGACTGGCAGCAGCAGTACGTCAGCGCCTACGCCACCATGCACCCCTGGGAAGACTGGGCCGAAACCTGGGCTCACTACCTGCACATGATGGACGCCGTCGACACCGCGCTCGGTTTTGGCATGAGCGCACGGGAAATGGACCTGGACTATCAGCCCTTTGCTCCCAGCACCCTTTACGATCCACAGCACCCCGGCGGCACCGCGTTCCTGTCATTCGTCAATGCGTGGATCGAACTGGCCGGCATGCTCAATGAACTGTCGCGCAGCATGGGCCAGCCGGATTTCTACCCCTTCGTGCTGCCGCCAGCGGTGATCGCCAAACTGCACTTCATCCACCTGGTGATCCAGCGCGAGGGCGGCAGGGCGGATGAGGTGCTGGCGCAATAGTTGTGCATGATGGCAATTCAGTTTCAATTAAGTTCGTTTCGCTAAGGTGACCTCCGTAGGCAACACATAAAAGATACGGAGACACCCCATGAAATCCTTCACTGCCCTGTCCGTCGCATCCCTCATCGGCCTGACCGCCAGCCTCGCCCATGCGCGCGACCTCGGCCCCGACGAAGCCCTGAGACTGCGCGACGCTGGTACCATTGTGTCTTTCGAGAAGCTCAATGCCACCGCGCTGGCCAAGCACCCCGGTTCCACCGTCACCGAAACCGAACTGGAAGAAGAGTACGGCAAGTACATCTACCAGGTTGAACTGCGCGACCCGCAGGGCGTCGAGTGGGACCTGGAAATGGACGCAGTCAGCGGGCAGATTCTCAAGGATCATCAGGACACGTAATGACGCTGCAATCCTTTTCCCATCGACGCGTCAGCGGCCGCCTGGCGCTGGCGCTGCTGGTTTTTTGCTCGGTGGTCGTGGCCCGCGACCTCGACCAGGACGAAGCCCTACGCCTGCGCCAACAGGGTGTGATCCTGCCGCTCGAGCAGCTTCTGCAAAAAGCGCTGGATCGTTATCCGGGGGCCAAACTGCTGGAAGCCGAGCTCGAAGAGAAGCACGACGTCTACATTTATGAAGTCGAATTGCTGACCACCGAAGGCGTGGTCCGCGAACTGGACATCGATGCCACCACAGGCCATTTACTCAAAGACAAGGAAGATTGACCGATGCGTTTGCTCCTGGTGGAAGACCACGTGCCGCTGGCCGACGAACTGGTGGCCGGCCTCAATCGCCAAGGGTATGCCGTGGACTGGCTGGCCGACGGTCGCGACGCGGTGTACCAGGGCAGCACCGAACCCTATGACCTGATCATCCTCGACCTCGGCCTGCCGGGGTTGCCAGGACTTGAGGTGTTGACCCAGTGGCGTGCTGGTGGCCTGGCGACGCCGGTGCTGATCCTCACTGCCCGCGGCTCCTGGGCCGAGCGCATCGAAGGCCTAAAGGCCGGCGCCGACGATTACCTGACCAAGCCTTTCCACCCTGAAGAACTGCACCTGCGCATCCAGGCGCTGTTGCGCCGCTCCCATGGCCAGGTCAACCAACCGACCCTAAAGGCGGCCGGGCTGCAACTGGATGAGGGGCGCCAGTGCGTGACCCGCGATGGCGCCGACATCCAGCTCACCGCCGCCGAGTTTCGCCTGTTGCGTTACTTCATGCTGCACCCGGAACAGATCCTTTCCAAAAGCCACCTGGCCGAACACCTCTACGACGGTGAAACCGAGCGCGATTCGAATGTGCTGGAAGTCCACGTCAATCACCTGCGGCGCAAACTCGGGCGCAGCGTGATCGAAACCCGTCGCGGTCAGGGTTACCTGTTGGGTGGGCAAGCCCGGTGAGGTCGATCCAGCGCCGTTTGAGCCTGGGCCTGATCAGTGTGATGGTGATCGTCGGCCTGGTGTTGGCGCAAACCAGCCTGTGGCTGTTCGAAGTGGGTTTGCAGCGCTACCTCGAAGCCGGGTTGCGCAACGACAGCGAAAACCTGTTGATAGCGCTGGTGCGCGGCCCCCAGGGCTTGCAACTGGACGAGCGGCTGTTATCACCAGCTTATCAGCGACCGTTTTCCGGGCACTATTTCCGCATCGATTTCGCCGACAGTCATTGGCGTTCCCGCTCGCTCTGGGATCAGGAACTGCCACACCTCGACCGCCCGGGCCTTGAGAGCAACCTGCAACTGGGCCCGGAAGGCCAGCAGTTGCTGGTGCTGCGTTCGGACTATCGGCGCTTGGGCCAGTCGATTTCCATCAGCGTGGCGCAGGACTACACCCCGGTGCGCGAAAGCTTTCAGCGCATGCAGCAGATCGGCCTCGGGTTGGGACTGGCGGGCCTGCTGCTGATCCTGCTGCTGCAACGGATCACAGTGCGGCGCGCCTTGCGTCCGCTGGAAAAAGCCCGTGAGCAGATCGCGCAACTGCAACAGGGCCAGCGCTCGCAACTCGACGACCAGGTGCCGATCGAACTGGAACCGCTGGTGACCCAGATCAACCACTTGCTGGCCCACACCGAAGACAGCCTCAAGCGTTCACGCAATGCCCTGGGCAACCTCGGCCATGCCCTGAAAACCCCGTTGGCTGTGTTGTTGAGCCTGGCCTCCAGCGAACAACTCGACGCGCACCCGCATCTACGTCAGGTGCTCAAGGATCAACTGGAACAGGTCCGCCTACGACTCAATCGCGAACTCAACCGGGCCCGTCTGGCCGGCGACGCCTTGCCGGGGGCGTTGTTCGATTGCGATGCCGAATTGCCGGGGTTGCTCGCCACCCTGAACATGATCCACGGCGAACACCTGCACCTCAGCTATGTCGCGCCCACCGGCCTGCAGCTGCCCTGGGACCGCGAGGACCTGCTGGAACTGCTCGGCAACCTGTTGGACAACGCCTGCAAATGGGCGGACGCCGAAGTGCGCCTGAGCGTGGTCGAAACTGCGCAAGCCTACGAGCTAAGCGTGGAAGACGACGGCCCGGGAATTCCCCAGGACCAGCGTGATCAGGTATTCAGCCGCGGCACCCGGCTGGATGAACAGACCGACGGACATGGCCTGGGCCTGGGCATCGTGCGCGACATCGTCGACACCTGGGGCGGGGTGTTGCTGCTGCGCGAAAGCGAATGGGGCGGCTTGAAAGTGACCATCGATTTGCCCAAACGCTGAAACAGCGGGGCGCTCAGCGCCCCTCGAGCAACCCGGCCGCCTGATCCAGCAACGCCAAAGGCTCCTTCGCCTTGTGGATATCCACAGACAGCAACTGACGAAACTTGCGCGCCCCCGGAAACCCGGTGCCCAGCCCCAGCACATGGCGAGTGATATGGTGCATCGCCCCCCCGGCGTCCAGGTGCGCAGCGATATAAGGCCGCAACTGCGCCAACGCCTCGGCGCGCGTGATCACCGGCGCAGTGCTGCCAAACAACTGCTGATCCACCTCGGCCATTACGTAAGGGTTGTGATAAGCCTCACGCCCGAGCATCACCCCGTCGAACGTCTGCAAATGCTCATGACAGGCTTCCAGGCTCTTGATCCCGCCGTTGAGAATAATCTCCAGCTCCGGAAAATCCGCCTTCAACCGCGCGGCTACGTCATAACGCAGCGGCGGAATATCGCGATTCTCCTTCGGCGACAACCCCTCCAGAATCGCGATCCGCGCATGCACGGTAAAACTGGTGCAACCGGCGTCACGCACCGTACCGACGAAATCGCACAGCTCTTCATAACTGTCACGCCCATTGATCCCGATCCGATGCTTCACCGTCACCGGAATCGACACCGCATCACGCATCGCCTTCACACAATCGGCCACCAACTGCGGATGCCCCATCAGGCACGCCCCGATCATATTGTTCTGCACCCTGTCACTGGGGCAGCCAACATTCAGATTCACCTCATCGTACCCATGCTCCTGCGCCATCCGCGCACACGCCGCCAAGTCCAGCGGCACACTGCCACCCAACTGCAACGCCAGCGGATGCTCGGCCTCGTTGTGCCGCAGAAACCGCTCGTGATCACCGTTGAGCAGGGCCCCGGTGGTGACCATTTCGGTGTAGAGCAGGGCATGCTTGGAGAGCAGGCGCAGGAAGAAACGGCAGTGACGGTCGGTCCAGTCCATCATCGGGGCGACGGAGAAACGGCGGGAGAGTGGGGCGGGTGTGGCGTTGGATACGGACATTGGGGATCTGGAATCGGTGAGGCTGGGAGGTGGGGGAGTTTATCAGGATTGGGGGGGGGGGCAGGGGTTGGTCAGAGGAAATCACCCAGGATTCGTTGGGAGGATCTGGACGGATCTCGACGGGCCGTCCTGGTGTGTGACATGAAAAAAAACCGGGCAGAAGATCGGCAATGACGTGCGGTGCTGTCTGCCTGACGAAGCTTGGGTGATCCTTCAGTCCATACCCAAAAAGGAAAGGGGGATCTTTCCCTACAACGCCAAGTCAGTGTCCGCATCCTTTACCCGAGCATGCCTGTTCCTTGAGATTGAGGATCTGTATTTTCATGATCTTCGACATGACGGAGTAAGCGGCTGTTCGAGATGGAGTGGGATATCCCAAAAGTGACGAGTGCTGCGGGGCACAGAGACTGGAACTCATTGAGGCGGTACACCCACCTTCCGAAGAAAGGGACGCTTATGAAAAGGGGAGTAGTCAGGCAAGCTGGCTTAACTGCCAGAGCGAAGCGGCATACGACTATTGTGCGTGATTGCATATTGAGATCACTCTCTAAAAAGGTTACGTTGCCGAGCAATGCTGAACCCCTAATTGACGCTGAAGGATTTTGTTGTGAAAGGAATCAAACCGTTTTTGGTGTTGCGATACTCACTGATCGAAAATAAGCAAGGCGCCCTTGTTCCCAAGCCTTTACCCACACCCAAGGGGGCGGTTGTCGTGTCGGCCCTTCAGGATGATGGTCGTGAATTTATAAAAAATAAAGTTCGTTATAGTTTTGTAGGGTTCTCCTATGTTGAACCTGTAGCTGATGAATTTCCGAAGGGCAGATTTTTGGTAGGGAAAACGGCTAAACACAAAATAACAAAGGTGGGCGATAAAATTCCTGGTGATATCGTTCCTCATGATGCCGATGATTGGGTTCCTGTTATCACGATAGTGGATATTATTGATCAATATGTGTTCGTGCAGCATGACTGGCGTTTTGGTACTGAAGAGCAAATTGCAAACGCTATTCATGCTGGATTAAGAGACGCTGTGTTGGATGAGTTTAACTATTCGATTTTTATCGAGCCAAAAACCATAAAAGGTGAGTTTTGGAATGTTGTAAGATCACATAAGAAGGTGTACAAAATCGAGCTGGAGCTTATATCTCCGAATATTTTAGAGACAAATGTCAGGGCTCGCGATGCTCTTAAGGCCATGAAAGAGCTTTTTGGTCAAGAAGAAGTGAAGATTACACTAAGTAATGAATATGGCGATTTAAAAGTTCCGACTGCGCCTATTGAAGATTATGTTGATTATATTGAAGAAGGTGAGGGTAAGTGGAGCGTAACTACAGAAGGTGAGCATGGTGGGAAAAAAACACACAAAAGTATATCTGCTATAGTCACACTTGACTTGGATGTTCCTTCTGACGATGTGGTGATGCACGAAGGTCAATTAGAACTTGAAACTGGGAAGCCTGCTCCGGGTCGATTTGATAACGATGCCCGAATGGTTGCAGACGTTTATTCAAAAATAGGTAAGTCATTGAGGCGTTAGAATGTTTCGCCTTCTATTTGTATTTTTGACATCGTTCGGTTTATCCTTCTTGTCGTTGTGGGGATCGGCTGGGGAGGTGAGTCCAATATTTAGCAATATTAATCCGGTGCTATTCGTTTTGGGTGCGTTGTTTGGAGCTCTTTCGCTTGCTTTTTTTAATTACGTCGAAGGAGTTATGAAGGATGTTCCAAAAAAGTTGAGGCTGCAAAGACCACAAGCTTACGTTTTAGTTATTGGCGCTTTGACGGATTTGAAGCATGAGGTTATTGTTAATGTCTTTCTGGTTGTTGTCTTGTTGATAGTTGCGTTTGTCGTTGGTGCCGTTGGTGAAATGGTATTTATGAAAGAATTAGAGTTTTCGAGGTATTGGGTGTGGGGTGCCTTGTCTGTTCGCGGCGCTTGTCTGTTGAGTGTTCTCATCGTGGTATTTGTTCAGTTGGCAGGGTTCGTGACAGCAAACAAGTTGCGTGCAGAAATTTCTATGTGCGGTGAGTAGGATCTTGTAAGTCATGTAGTCTAAAAAAGGTGAGTCTTCTCTTTGGTCTCGCTCATGTTGGGGTCGCTCTTCCTGTTGATTGATTTTTACTCCTTTTCTCCTTTTGCTAGCGGGCGATTAATATTGTCGGTTCTATCTTTGACGTGATGCGAAAAAGTGCAAGTAGAAGGGGGGGTGGGATAGGAAAAAGGCGAGGATTTATTATTTAGCGAAAAGTGGGCGATCTAATATGAATAATAAAATCGTCCCTTTGTCGAAAATAAACCAATACCCTTTTTCCGTACTTTTTTCCTATTCACCGTCAACGAGAGCTCGATACCGAAACCCTGCTGGCGCATGCCTGTGTATCGCTGGCGTCGGCCAATGTTATTACCATAGATTTAGCGGATCATATGGAGGGACCCAGGCGCAATTCCCTGTTAGATATTGCGCAGGTCATCATGTTAGGTGAGCTTAAGGTGAACCGGGCGATGGATCGACTCGATCCACCTGAGTAGTCACTTTTCTAATGGCGTGTTGACATTAGCCTTGACTTGAAACCGGCTAACGGGTGATCTTTTTTTCATACTGTATGGGAGCACAGTAAAGGACTGCCTAAGATTTTTTGGCAAACGTCCAGTCGGTTCGGTTGCAGTCAAATATAATCACTGGTGATGGGCTTGCTCGGCATAGAGTTATACCTACGTCAACAAGCGGATCGTTCCATGTGCGCCTGGGAACAATCCGGCTATGAAATTATGCCGGGTTAATAATCTCTGCTGGAAGCCGAAGCTTCATTGTGGCTACGATGCTTTTAGCTACCGCCGAATATTGAGAGTCGTCTGAGGCTGTGTTTTTTAGAAGGTCTTCGTAGATTGCTTTCTTAGAGGGTAAGGGAAGGTCGGGGCGCAGAAGCGTGTCAAAGATTTTCATGACCTTTTCCATGCTTTCAGTTCTCATGAGAACTAGAGGGGGGCGGTTCAAGTCTAGCAGTGCAATGCTATTTATCCCTTCCGGTGTGCCTAGGGGGAAAGCCATGGGGCCTACAAAGCATATATGTTCGCTAGGTTGCTTCAGATAGGGGTCTATGATGTGCTCTAGGTAGGGGTCTCGGTTAGACTTGTTCTGATTACATATTTCGCAAGCTAAAGTCAAATTTGCCCACTCAAATTGCTTGCTGGCATCAAGAGATTTTGGATAAATATGTTCAACATCCCCGTGGTGAATATGCTTTAGTTTGCTTTCGCAGTAGGCGCATTTTCCACCAGTTTCCTCTTCAAGTTTCGCTTTAATATCTTTGTGACGATAACGCGACTTTTCTGCTGCAGTGGGATCAATTCCGGCTTTCAGTTTGTCCAGAAGGGTGGATGTCCAATTTTCGGCATTGTCTAGTAAAACCTTTGGTTCTGCCAGCTTTGTGAGCTTTATCATGGTTTACGTTCCACGGCCATTTTCAACGCCTCAGGATAATACTCACCGAGACCTGCGTTTTCCAGTTCCTGCCGCAAGCGGGTGATTCCCTCGGGTGTAATACTTTGTGCGGTAAAGCTGGCAGTGATGGTGCGCAAATCGTTTTCTGCCCATTGGGGAAGAGATACTGGCACTCCTAGGACGTCACGAAGAATCTCGTTCGCAGTTGCTGCACGCGTGTCTAAATTTAGTTCTAGTGATAAAACTCCTGATCTGCTGAACTCAGTAGTTTCAATTTTCATATTTTCGCTCATGTATTGCAGTGCATATACGGCACTGTCCCTAACTGAGGAGACCATGAATGGGCTGTGCGTGGCTACAATGAATTGGGCCTGCGGGAAGGCATTTGTCAGTCGAGCTAGCAAAGTTCTTTGCATTGAGGGGTGAAGATGGTTTTCGGGCTCGTCAAGAAGAACTGTAAACTCCTCTTTTCCGACGGAATATAGGAATATTTGCCATGCGAGATCAAGTAGTGACATCAGGCCGCCTGAAGCGGCATCTATCATGAAATCGCCGGTTTTGGTGACTAGTACTACGTCGGGTATGCGGACGTTAATGTCTAGAAAACCAATCGAGGGTGGAAGAACTTCGGATAACACTTTTTTGAAGTTGGTGAAAAGTGCAGCGAGTTCATCGTTTTTTTGTACAAATTCGTTGCCGGCACCGAACATGGCCATCGAGATTATTGTTTCCTTCATTCGGTATACTGCCGAGTGCTGGCTGTATCCGTGGAGGAACTTTTGCATTAGTTCGTTGTTGTAGGTTTGATAGGCGAGCTCGGCAGTTATAGGGCTTGTAGGAATTGAATTGATTTGCTGATAGTTCTGTATTGATCTGTGTGAGTTGATGCTTAGTCCGTAGATCGCCTGCATGTTGTCAATGTGGATTGTAAAAACTGCGGCTTCGTTTTCCGGTACGGATAATTTTGCGGAGGTGTTGTTGCTGTATGTTAGATCGCCTATCTTGAATATCCGGTCGTTAGGTTTACTGTGGTCGGAAAGTAGCTGTCGAAATACTCCGGTAGTATATACAAATGATGATTTTCCAGCGATTTTAATAGGTGTTGATAGTAATGGGTGATTCCATCCGAAGTGTTGTGCAAGAAGTTTAAGTATCGTTGTTTTTCCGGTTCCATTTGCGCCCGTAATGATTGTCATGCGGGGGTGGAATTTAACTTCGATGTCTGAAAATTGGCGCCAGTCAGTAATGGTTAATTTTGAGAATTTCATAGGTTTAGCCCAAAGTTGGCGATATTACGAAAAATAAGTCAGTGCACGAATCGTGGCATGGGGGTTTAATTTTGTCCATTGAGAAGTATTTATTGAAATTATTGCTTGCTCTCAGGCTTCTGTTTTGGCTTGCTATGAGTGTTTTGCGGGGGGTGGGGCTTCGCTATGTAACGACATGGCACAGGGCATTGGTTGGCATTTGGCTGGGGGTTTTGCCTGATGGCCGCAAGCGGTCGCCCAGGCACACCTGGTAGGTGATCTGCTCTCTCGCATGGTAGAGGTATATAAATGGTACTGGAAAGGGTTCGACTTCGAGACCATGAACCGATTGCATGAACAGGGTTTCATCAGCAATCCCGTGAACAAAAACAAATCGATCTGGTTGACGGAGGAAGGGCTGGAGCGAGGTCGGCAGATAGCCGATCGGTTGTTCGGGGTGAGAGCTCAAGGGGAGCATGCATCCAATCCTGAGACCTGACTTCATATTACGGTCGCGCTGGGTGCATCTGGGTATCGTCTAGCTGAGTGCGCCACCTGGAATCGATGGGGTTTGTGCAGCGCCTACCAAAGGAACGCAGGCTAAACAAGGTGATCGTCATCATCTCGCAGGTGGCGATACCAGCCATACAACGCTACAGCAAGGGTGGCGAAGATGATGACTATGAGGAGGATGGCTAAATAGCGCATTTTACTCAGTGTCTTCGACGTGAGTGTCTGGTTGAAATGCGTCCTTGCCTGTGAGCGAATGTAGGCTCCGGGAAAACAGCTGTCTTTAATACATTGGTGTGGGGGAGGGCTAGCGGTGGGCTGGATGCCGGGAATTTCGTGCGCAGAACCTCCCGATGCAGGCAACGGTTTACCGCTTGCATTAGCACAAATAAGCGGATGTTTTGCCACTCTGGACGGATAACCGGTAAACCATGCCCCTGAATGTGTTGTGATGGTCAGTGGCAAAAACGGTGGCAGAGAGTGAAACGTCGTGAGATCTGGAACATTTTGCGCGCTTCGAGAGCCCGTTTCGTCAGGTAAGCGTTGATCGATTCTTCACCACAATCAAAGGAGTGCAGACCGTGACTCATAGTCAGTTTTCCGGGGCGTTTAGCTCCACCGAGGCGGTCGTTGGAGCAATTGACGTAGACGTTCGCTATTCCTGACGAGATTCGACTGTAAGGCTTGATCGAACGCGTCAAACTCACGGCTTGCAAGGCTGAATAGGCGCTGATTCAGGATGACTTCCTCTGCTTTTTTACAGGCAGCATCCAGTATGAAGCTGGTCCGATCGCTTCCAGAAATGGCTACAGCCATATCGATCAAGTCTCGCTTTCTAAATTCGACCTGCATGTTGATGGGGACGGTTTTTTCTGTGGCTGCGGTCTTCAAAGACAAAAGTGTGGTGGCCATGATTTTAATCCTGTCGTTGCTCACTTTCAGAAAGGGGGAGGACTAACCTTCCTTGAACATGCAGGATTCTTGAGTTCCTTTCCAGCTACTCAATACGCATTCCGACTCGAACGGCGAGCGCGCATCGCCGCCACTTTTACCTCAGTGGCGAAATTACCTTGGTCAGCTTGTAGTGGTCAACCTGTTGATTAGGTGCCGAAAATGTAGGAAATTTCCCTCAGCACGCGTCGAAATCGCCCATCTTGTATTGCCCCCAATCACCCAGATAACCTTCCCTTTGTCGCTGCAAAATCAGCGACAAGGGTGTGGAAGCCCTTCTTGTGATCTAGGCGCACAGGCGCCACCTGAATTTATGCAGTCACTTTTTTATGTGTGCTGTTAAATTATGGCGGCTGTGCGCGGGGCACTTTCGGGTGCGCCGGGTTCCTAGATCCCCGGTCTTCCACACCTGCGCACAGCTGCCACCCCATCATGTGGAAGTGATGCTGGCAGTTCCTTTAATAATTCTAGGAACGCAAACGATGAAGAAAATCACGCCTGACCCTCCAGAAGCGCAAACCGCTTCCGTCGATCTCGACCAGCTCTCGAAAGCCAGTCATCGCGCTGTCACCAAACGCCTACGAAATCCGAATCACGCCGATCCCATCTGTCACGTGTTTACTATTGTTCCCAACGTCGACACTGAAACCTTGCTTTGTCACGCTTGCGAAACGCTCGCGTCGCTAAACGTCCTTACGACCGATCTGGCTTGTAAGCTCGAAGGTTCGCCACGCAGCCTGGCGTTGTCGATTCAGCAGTTGGCGGTAGTTGGCGAGCTGTTGGTCAATCGCGCCCTGGATAATGTCGACCCGCCCAGTAGTGTATGAAGGCGCGACCGAAAGTGAGCGGTGATAAACAGAAGGACGTCCGTAATTGACGTCCTTTTTATTGAGAAACCGGCGATCCTGAACCGACGCTATCACTCAGCAAGGTTTCATTATGGTCGTTGGGTGTACGGCCTAGGATGGAGGCTCGCGTTTAAACCACTACGCCTCCCCACAGGAATCTGAAAAGTGATCTCAAACACAATCAAGTCGCGCTAACCCCCGGTGCTTTGCTGTTGAGCGCCTGTTCGGGGGCCAGTACTCACAGCTGTTATTCCGAAGACTGCCAGCCGTCTGATGGCTTTGCACCGAGCCACGGCAACAAGATCAGCAAACTGAATTTCCACGGCAGTGCGCTTGGCAGCAGCTTCAGCGAACACAGTTCAGGTTTGCTGCGTGACTATTGATCCGCCACGAACCACCTGAACCGAAATATAAATTCGTCCCCTGAAGTGGAGTCGTCCTGGAGTCATGATCATGCAAAGCGTACTGGCTGATGCTGCAGTCAGCATGTCTGAACTGAAGAAAAATCCCTTGGCAGTATTGAGCGGCGCCCATGGCAGTGCGGTCGCGATCCTCAACCACAATCGTGTAATGGGCTACATGGTCCCTGCCGATGTCTTCGAAGCCATGATGGAGCGGCTGGATGATCTTGATCTGGCGGAATTGGTCCGCGCTCGCCGCCACGAAACGCCCGTACCCGTCGAACTGAAAGATTTATAAGATCGAATTTCTGCCTTCGGCACGCCCTCAACGCTGGGCAAACGTATCCGCCCGACTCCCCGATACCTTCCTGCAATGCACCAACGCATCGCGAATCATGAAGTTCACCAACGTCGGCGACACCCCCAACTCCTTGGCAATGTCCTTCTGCGGCACGCCATGTAAGCGGTACATCTCAAAAGCATAACGCGTCCGGCTCGGCAGCTCGGTCAATGCGTCGGCGATGTTTTCCAGGGTGGAGAAGTTGATGTGCGAGGTTTCCGGAGAGGCACCCTGGATGACCACGTTGAGGCCTTCTTCTTCCGGGCCGGAATATTTCTGTTCCAGGGCCTGCTTGCGGTAGTGGTCGATCGCCAGGTTGCGCACGATCTGGAACAGATAGCTGAGCTGCGCCTTGAACGAGGAGGTGATGTTCGGCGCCGATTGCAGGCGGAAGAACGCGTCTTGCACCACATCTTCAGCGCGCGAGCGGCAGCCGGTGATGCGGGCTGCAATCTTGACCAGTATCAGCCGATTGTCGACGAATGCCTGAAGTAGCGGCGAATCGCACCTGCTTGTGGACGCTTGTTCCGTCATTGGAGATCACCTTGCTGCCAATAGGTTAGTGGGACGACAAGAAGGCCGGGGTCGCCCTACACATCGAGCGACAAATTATGTTGAATGATAATGATTGTCAATTGAGAAAGAGAACTAATGCTCCTCAAAGGTGCGGAGTGAGAACTGCGACACGCTGTCGCGCCTTGGCCTGGTTGGTGCGCAGGGCTGTCGACTAATTATTTGCCAAGGTCATCCGTTCTCATTGGTGAATGGCTTCGGGCTGCAGCCCCGGACACCACAGCATTGCCAATGCCTTGCGCGGTCGGCGAAGACCGCGTCCTGCATGCCCCCCGATGGGGCGTGACGTTACGACACCGATTCCAATTGCAAGCCGAATTCAGGCAGGAAACCTCATGACCGACGCGTTCGAACTCCCCAGCACACTGGTCCAAGCCCTCCAGCGCCGCGCGGCCCTGACGCCGGATCGGGTGGCCTTGCGTTTTCTCGCCGAAACCCGGGACCAGGCTGTGGTGCTCAGTTATCGCGAACTGGATCAGCGGGCGCGGACGATTGCCGGTGCGCTGCAGGCAGAGGCCGGTTTGGGCGATCGCGCGGTGTTGCTGTTTCCCAGTGGTCCTGATTACGTCGCGGCGTTTTTCGGTTGCCTGTATGCCGGGGTGATCGCGGTGCCGGCCTATCCGCCGGAGTCGGCGCGTCGGCATCATCAGGAGCGGTTGTTGTCGATCATCGGCGATGCCGAGCCGCGCCTGCTGCTGACCAGTGCCAGCCTGCGCGATTCGCTGCTGCAAATCGAAGGGGCGCCGCCGCTGTTGTGTGTCGATACCCTCGACAGAGGCCACGCCGAGCGCTGGGTCGCGCCTGCCCTTGCAGGCGATGACATCGCCTTCCTGCAATACACTTCCGGTTCCACCGCATTGCCTAAAGGCGTGCAGGTCAGCCACGGCAACCTGGTGGCCAACGAATTGCTGATCCGCCACGGTTTTGGCATCGACCTGAACCCCGACGACGTGATCGTCAGCTGGCTGCCGCTGTACCACGACATGGGCCTGATCGGTGGCCTGTTGCAGCCGATTTTCAGCGGCGTGCCTTGCGTGTTGATGTCGCCGGCGTACTTCCTCGGCCGACCTCTGCGCTGGCTCGAAGCGATCAGTGAATACGGCGGCACTATTAGCGGCGGGCCGGATTTTGCCTATCGCCTGTGCAGTGAACGGGTCAGTGAGTCCGCCCTGGAGCGCCTCGACCTGAGCGGCTGGCGCGTGGCGTATTCCGGGTCGGAACCGATTCGTCTCGACACCCTGGAACGCTTCGCCGAGAAGTTCGCCACCTGCGGTTTCTCCGAAGACAGTTTCATGGCCTCCTACGGTCTGGCGGAAGCCACGTTGTTCGTTGCCGGTACCCCGCGTGGCCAAGGCATCGGCAACCTGCGGGTGGACGATCAGGCCCTGGCGCAAAACCGTGCCGAAGCCGGCGAGGGCAGCGCGATCATGAGCTGCGGCATCAGCCAGCCGGATCACGCGGTGTTGATCATTGACCCGGCGTTGCTCAGCGAACTCGCTGACAACGCGGTCGGCGAAGTCTGGGCCAGCGGGCCGAGCATCGCCCACGGCTACTGGCGCAACCCCGAGGCCTCGGCCAAGACCTTCGTCCAGCACGCAGATAAAAAATGGCTGCGTACCGGTGACCTGGGCTTCATGCGCGACGGTGAGCTGTTCATCACAGGGCGCCTGAAAGACATGCTGATCGTGCGCGGCCACAACCTTTATCCACAGGACATCGAGCAGACCGTCGAACGTGAAGTGGAGGTGGTGCGCAAGGGGCGCGTCGCGGCTTTTGCGGTAAATGTCGACGGTCAGGAAGGCATCGGTATCGCCGCGGAGATCAGCCGTAGCGTGCAAAAAATTCTCCCGCCCGACGCCTTGATCAAGGCCATCCGCCAGTCCGTCGCCGAGGCCTATCAGGAAGCGCCGAGCGTGGTGGTGTTGCTCAATCCTGGCGCCTTGCCCAAGACCTCCAGCGGCAAGCTGCAACGCTCGGCGTGCCGCAATCGCTTGGCCGATGGCAGCCTCGACAGTTACGCGGTGTTCCCTTCGGCTGTCACAGAAAGCGCAGAGAACAGCGAATCCGGTTCGGAGTTGCAAAGCCTGATCGGCCAGATCTGGTGCGAGCAATTGCAGGTCAAACAGGTCGCTGCCGACGATCACTTCTTCCTGCTGGGCGGTAACTCCATCGCGGCCACGCAAGTGGTGGCGCGCCTACGGGAAACACTCGGCCTGGAGCTAAACCTGCGCCTGCTGTTCGAAGCGCCGACCCTTGGCGCCTTCGCCGACGAGGTGGCGCGGCAACAGCAGGACGGTGGCCTCGCCCAAGGCGCGATCACCACGCTGTCGCGCAGCGAAGCCATGCCGCAATCCCTGGCGCAGAATCGGCTGTGGATCACCTGGCAGCTTGATCCGCAGAGCAGCGCCTACAACATTCCCGGTGCCTTGCGCCTGCGTGGCGAGCTGGACGAAGACGCCCTGCGCGCCAGTTTCCAGCAGTTGATCGAGCGGCACGAATCCCTGCGCACGCGCTTCTTCGAGCGTGACGGGGTGGCGTTGCAGCAGGTCGATGCGGCCGCTGAATTCAATCTGCAATGCATCGACATCAGCGATTTGCCGATGGCCGAGCGTGAAGCCCGGGCGCTGCAAATCCGCGAGGATGAAGCGCGCACTCAGTTCGATCTGCAGAAAGGTCCGTTGCTCTGGGTGACGCTGGTGCGCCTCGACGACGAAGATCACCAGCTGCTGGTAACCATGCACCACATCATCGCTGATGGCTGGTCGATGAATGTGTTGATCGACGAATTCTCCCGGCTGTACGCGGCGGCTGCGCAAGGACAACTGGCCACGCTTGCGCCACTGCCGACCCAGTACGCCGACTACGGCAGCTGGCAGCGCCAGTGGCTGGCGCAAGGGGAGGGCGAGCGCCAACTGGCTTACTGGAAGGCGCAGTTGGGTGAGGAGCATCCAACCCTGAACTTGGCCACCGACCACCCGCGTTCGGCGCAACAGCTGCACAGCGCCGCGCGCCACACCGTGCGTCTGGGGGCGGCGCTGAGCGATGCCATTCGCCAGACTGCCCAGGCCCATGAAGCTACACCGTACATGCTGTTGCTGGCCGCGTTCCAGACCTTGTTGCATCGCTACAGCGGTGCGCGCGACATCCGCATCGGCGTGCCGAATGCCAACCGTCCGCGCCTGGAAACCCAGGGTCTGATCGGTTTTTTCATCAACACTCAGGTGCTGCGTGCCGAGGTGGATTCGCGACTGCCATTCGTTGAGCTGCTGGCGCAAACCCGGCAGGCCGCGTTGGGTGCACAGGCGCATCAGGATCTGCCGTTCGAACAACTGCTCGAGGCCTTCCCGCAGGCGCGCGAGCAGGGCCTGTTCCAGGTCATGTTCAACCACCAGCAACGCGATCTCAGCGCCTTGAAACGCTTGCCGGGGCTGCTCGCCGAAGAGCTGCCGTGGCACAGTCGCGAGGCCAAGTTCGACCTGCAATTGCACAGCGAAGAAGACCGCAACGGTCGCTTGAGCCTGTCCTTTGACTACGCCAGCGAGCTGTTCGATGCAGCCACCATCGAGCGTCTGGCCGAGCATTACAGCAACCTGTTGCGCGCCATCAGTGAGCAACCGAAAACCGTCATCGGTGATCTGCAACTGCTGACCGGGCTTGAGTCCGATCAGCAAGCGCAGTGGGCCGTTGCACCGTGCCCGCGCGCCAGCCACTGGCTCCCGGAACTGCTCAACGAACAGGCACGCCTGACCCCGGAACGCACCGCGCTGCTGTGGGACGGCGGCAGCCTCGATTTCGCCGAGCTGCACACCCAGGCCAATCGTCTGGCCCACTACCTGCGCGACAAAGGCGTCGGCCCGGATGTGTGCGTGGCCATTGCCGCCGAGCGTTCGCCGCAACTGCTGATCGGTCTGCTGGCGATCATCAAGGCCGGTGGCGCCTACGTGCCACTCGATCCGGATTACCCGGCCGAACGCCTGGCCTATATGCTCAGCGACAGCGGCGTCGAGTTGCTGCTGACGCAAACCCAACTGCTCGATCGCTTGCCAGCGGCTGACGGCGTCAGCGTGATCGCGATGGACGCCCTGCATCTGGAAAACTGGCCCAGCCACACGCCGGGCCTGCACCTGCATGGCGACAACCTGGCCTATGTGATCTACACCTCCGGTTCGACCGGCCAACCCAAAGGCGTCGGCAACACCCACGCGGCCCTCGCCGAACGTCTGCAATGGATGCAGAACACTTACCACCTGAATGAAACCGATGTGCTGATGCAAAAAGCGCCGATCAGTTTCGACGTATCGGTGTGGGAGTGCTTCTGGCCGTTGATCACAGGGGCCCGGCTACTGATCGCCGGGCCCGGTGAACACCGCGATCCGCATCGCATCGCGCAACTGGTTCAAGCATACGGCGTGACCACGCTGCACTTCGTGCCGCCGCTGCTGGCGTTGTTCATCGACGAACCGCTCAGCGCCGAAAGCACCAGCCTGCGTCGGCTGTTCTCCGGTGGCGAAGCGCTGCCCGCCGAACTGCGCAACCGCGTATTGGAACAACTGCCGGCCGTGCAGTTGCACAACCGCTACGGCCCGACCGAAACCGCGATCAACGTGACCCATTGGCACTGCTCCCGTGCTGATGGCGAGCGCTCGCCGATTGGCCGGCCGCTGGGCAACGTGATCTGCCGTGTACTCGACAATGATCTGAATCCCGTACCGGCCGGCGTGCCGGGTGAACTGTGCATCAGCGGCATCGGCCTGGCCCGCGGTTATCTGGGCCGCCCGGGCCTGACCGCCGAGCGTTTTGTGGTCGATCCACTGGGCGAGCCGGGCGCGCGTCTGTACCGCACCGGTGACCGAGCGCGCTGGACCACCGATGGCGTGATCGAATACCTCGGACGTCTCGATCAGCAGATCAAGCTGCGCGGCTTCCGTGTCGAACCGGAAGAAATCGAAGCGCGGCTGTTGGCGCAAGTCGGTGTCGCCCAAGCCGTGGTGCTGGTGCGCGAAACGTCGGCCGGTGGCCAGCTGATCGGTTACTACACCGCCGATTCCACTGAATCCGAAGAAGCCCAAAACACCCGCCTGAAAACTGCACTGGCAGCCGAACTGCCGGAATACATGGTCCCGGCACAACTGATGCGCCTGGACCAGATGCCCCTCAGCCCGAGCGGCAAACTCGACCGTCGTGCCTTGCCGGAACCGCAGTGGCAGGTGCGGGAACACGTCGCGCCAGTGACCGAGCTGGAACAACAAATCGCCGGCATCTGGTGTGAAGTGCTGGGCCTCGGGCAAGTCGGCCTGCGCGACGACTTCTTCGCCCTCGGCGGCCACTCGCTGCTGGCCACGCAAATCATCTCCCGCACGCGCCAGGCTTGCGACGTCGAGTTGCCGCTGCGCGCGCTGTTCAAACACAGTGAGCTGGGCCCCTTTGCCGAACAGGTGCGCCTGATCCAGGCCAGCGGCCGTACCAACGAACAGCCGCCGATCGCCAAAGTCGACCGCAGCCAAGCGGTGCCGCTGTCCTATTCCCAGCAGCGCATGTGGTTCCTCTGGCAGATGGAGCCGGACAGCCCGGCCTACAACGTCGGCGGCATGGCGCGCTTGCGCGGGGTGCTGGATGTCGAGCGTTTCGAGGCTGCGCTGCAGGCCTTGATCATGCGTCACGAAACCCTGCGCACGACTTTCCCGAGCGTCGATGGCGTCGCTCGTCAGCAGGTGCATGCCGAGACAGGTGTGCGAATGGACTGCAAGGACTTCACCGCGCTGGATGCAGATGGCCGTGAGTGGCAAGTCCAGCAACTGGCCGACGATGAAGCGCACAAACCCTTCGATCTGGAAACCGGACCGCTGCTTCGCGCCTGCCTGGTCAAGACCGCCGAGCAGGAACACTACCTGGTGCTGACCCTGCACCACATCGTCACCGAAGGCTGGGCGATGGACATCTTTGCCCGGGAACTCAGTGCGCTGTACGAAGCCTTCGTCGACGGCCGCGAATCACCGCTGGCAGCGTTGCCGGTGCAGTACCTGGATTACAGCGTCTGGCAGCGCCAATGGCTGGAGTCCGGTGAGCGTCAGCGCCAGCTCGACTACTGGACGGCACAACTGGGCCGTGAGCATCCGCTGCTGGAATTGCCGGCTGACCGTCCGCGTCCACCGGTGCAAAGCCACCAGGGTGAGTTGTACCGTTTCGACCTGAGCGATGAGCTGGCGACACGGGTGCGCGCCTTCAATGCGCAAAACGGTTTGACCCTATTCATGACCATGACCGCTGCCTTGGCCACGCTGCTGTATCGCTATAGCGGCCAGACCGACCTGCGCATCGGCGCGCCGGTAGCCAACCGGATTCGCCCGGAAAGCGAAGGGCTGATCGGCGCGTTCCTCAACACCCAGGTGCTGCGTTGCCAGCTCGATGGGCAGATGTCCGTCGGCGAATTGTTCGAGCAGGTTCGCCACACCGTGATCGAGGGCCAGTCCCATCAGGACCTGCCGTTCGATCATCTGGTGGAAGCCTTGCAGCCACCGCGCAGCGCCGCCTACAACCCGTTGTTCCAGGTGATGTGCAACGTGCAGCGCTGGGAGTTCCAGCAGAGCCGCACCCTGGCCGGCATGACCGTGCAATACCTGGCCAACGATGCCCGCGCGACCAAGTTCGACCTCAACCTGGAAGTCACCGACCTCGACCATCGCCTCGGTTGCTGCCTGACCTACAGCACCGATCTGTTCGATGAGCCGCGCATTGCGCGCATGGCCGCCCATTGGCGCAACCTGCTGGAGGCGCTGATTGCCGATCCGCAGCGGCGCCTCAGTGAGCTGCCGTTGCTCGACGCCGGCGAACAACAACTGCTGCTCGACAGCCTAGGCGTCGAGCTGGGCGAGCATCGACTCGACCAGTGCATCCATCAGCTGTTCAGCGAACAAGCCCTGGCGCGCCCCGATGCGCCGGCACTGACCTTTGCCGGGAAAACCCTGAGCTACGCCGAACTCGACAGCCGCGCCAATCGCCTGGCCTGGATGCTGCGCGAGCGCGGAGTCGGCCCGCAGGTGCGCGTGGGCCTGGCGCTGGAGCGTTCGCTGGAGATGGTTATCGGCCTGCTGGCGATCCTCAAGGCCGGTGGCGCCTACGTGCCGCTGGACCCGGAATACCCGCTGGATCGCTTGCACTACATGATCGAAGACAGCGGCGTCGGCTTGCTGCTCAGTGACGCGGCGATGTTCCAGGCCCTTGGCGATTTGCCCGCGGGCGTCGGCCGCTGGTGCCTGGAGGAAGACACGGCGCCGCTTGCCAATTATCCAGTCTCCGAACTGCCATACATCAGCCTGCCACAACATCAGGCGTACCTGATTTACACATCGGGCTCCACCGGTAAACCGAAAGGCGTGGTGGTGTCCCACGGCGAAATCGCCATGCATTGCCGCGCGGTGATCAAGCGTTTCGGTATGCGCCCGGACGACTGCGAGTTGCACTTCTATTCGATCAATTTCGACGCCGCCACCGAGCGCCTGTTGGTGCCGCTGCTGAGCGGTGCTCAAGTTGTGCTGCGTGCTCAGGGCCAATGGGACGCGCAAGAGATCTGCGGTCTGATCCGTCGCCACAACATCAACATCCTCGGCTTCACACCGAGCTACGGCAGCCAGTTGGCGCAGTGGCTGGCGACGCAAAACGCAACCCTGCCGGTGCGCATGATCATCACCGGCGGCGAAGCGCTGACCGGTGAACACCTGGCGCGGATTCGTGCAGCGTTCAAGCCGAACCTGTTCTTCAACGCCTACGGCCCGACGGAAACCGTGGTCATGCCACTGGCCAGCCTGGCGCCCGAGGTGTTGGAAGAAGGCGCCGGCAGCGTGCCGATCGGCAATGTGATCGGCGATCGCGTGGCGTACATTCTCGATGCCGACCTGGCGTTGGTGCCGCAGGGTGCGACCGGCGAGTTGTACGTCGGTGGTGCCGGCCTGGCCCAGGGTTATCACCAACGTGCGGGCATGACCGCGGAACGCTTTGTAGCCGATCCCTTTGCGGGCAACGGCGGGCGTATCTACCGCACCGGCGATCTGGTGCGCCAGCGCGCCGATGGCCTGGTGGAATACCTCGGGCGTATCGACCATCAAGTGAAAATTCGTGGTTTCCGCATCGAACTGGGCGAGATCGAAACCCGTTTGCTGGAAAATGAATCGGTGCGTGAAGCGGTTGTGTTGGCGCTCGATGCGCCGAGCGGCAAACAACTGGTTGGCTATCTGGTATCCGACGTCGCCGAACAGGACGAGTCGCAACAAACCGTACTGCGTGAATCACTCAAGTCGCACCTCAAATCCCAGCTGCCGGATTACATGGTGCCGACTCACCTGATCCTGCTGGCAAGCATGCCGCTGACCGCCAACGGCAAACTCGACCGCCGCGCACTGCCGGCGCCAGACCCGGAGTTGAACCGTCAGCACTATGTGGCGCCAAGCAACGAGCTGGAGCTGACGTTGGCGCAGATCTGGTGCGAAGTGCTGAACGTCGAGCAGGTCGGGCTCAACGATAACTTCTTCGAGCTGGGTGGCGACTCGATCCTGTCGATTCAGGTGGTCAGCCGGGCGCGGCAGCAGGGCATCCACTTCAGCCCCCGCGACCTGTTCCAGCATCAGACCGTGCAGACCCTCGCCGCCGTGGCGACCCGCACCGAGCAGGTCACCGCCGAGCAAGGTTTGCTCAGCGGCGAGTCGCGCCTGACGCCGATCCAGCTCTGGTTCTTCGACACCGCCATCCCCCAGCGCCAACACTGGAACCAGGCGTTGCTGCTGCAACCGAGCGTGACCCTGGAACCCCATCGCCTGGAGCAAGCGTTGCTGGCGGTCATTGAGCAGCACGATGCGTTGCGCTTGCGCTTCAGCCAGGTTGGCGGTCGATGGCAGGCGCAGCACCAGGCGATTTCCGATATGCCGGTACTGTGGCAAGTACGCGTTTCCTCCATGGACAAATGCGCCGCCCTGTTCGCCGACGCCCAGCGCAGCCTCGATCTCGAAGAGGGGCCATTGCTGCGCGTGTTGCTGGTCGATGGTCCTGAAGGTCAGCAACGCTTGTTCATCGCGATTCACCACCTGGTGATCGATGGCGTTTCATGGCGCGTGCTGCTGGACGATCTGCAAAACGTCTATCGCCAACTCGATGCGCAACAGCCGGTGAAACTGCCGGCCAAAACCAGCGCCTTCAAGGACTGGGCCGCACGCTTGCAGGCGTACGCTGGCAGCGAATCCCTGCGTGAAGAACTGGACTGGTGGCAGGCGCAATTGGCCGGGCCGAGCGCCGAACTGCCCTGTGATCGTCCTGAAGGTGGTCGACAGCATTGTCATGCGCAAACCGTCAGCGTGCGCCTCGACAGCGAGCGCACCCGGCAATTGCTGCAACAGGCGCCGAGTGCTTATCGCACCCAGGTCAACGACCTACTGCTGACCGCCTTGGCCCGTGTGCTGTGCCGTTGGAGCGGTCACGAGTCGGCGCTGATTCAACTCGAAGGCCATGGCCGCGAGGCGCTGTTCGACGAGATCGACCTGACCCGCACCGTCGGCTGGTTCACCAGCTCTTATCCGCTGCGCCTGACACCCTCGAACATCGAGGAGGCGGCCGGGCAGGGCGCATCGATCAAGGCGATCAAGGAGCAATTGCGTGCCGTGCCACACAAAGGGCTGGGGTATGGCGTGCTGCGTTATCTGGCGGATGAGCCGAGTCGCCAGCGCATGGCCGAGCTGCCGGTGGCGCCGATCATCTTCAACTACCTGGGTCAGTTCGACCAGAGCTTTGCTGCCGATGCGCTGTTCCATCCGCTGGATGAAGCCATTGGTGCGGCCCACGATGCGCAGGCGCCGTTGCCTAATGAGTTGAGCGTCGACAGTCAGGTCTACGGCGGCGAGCTGGTGCTGCGCTGGACCTTCAGTGCCGAACGCTATGATCCACAGATCATCAGTGAGTTGGCCGATGCTTACCTGGGCGAATTGCGCAGTCTGATCGAGCACTGCCTGCGCGATGACGCGGGCGGCATGACGCCGTCGGACTTCCCGCTGGCGAAACTGAACCAGGCGCAACTGGATGCACTGCCGATTCCCGCAGCGGTGATCGAGGACGTCTACCCGCTGACGCCGATGCAGGAAGGCATGCTGCTGCACACCCTGCTGGAACCAGGCACGGGCCTGTACTACATGCAGGATCGCTACCGCATCAACAGCGAGCTCGATGCGCAGCGTTTCGCCCAGGCCTGGCAAGCGGTGATCGCCCGCCACGAAGCCCTGCGCGCATCGTTCTGCTGGAACGTCGGCGAAGACATGCTGCAGGTTATCCACAAGCCGGGCAGTACGCCGATCGAATACCTGGACTGGAGCGAGATCGCCGCCGCCGAGCAGGAGCCGAAGCTGCAAGCCTTGCTCAAGTCCGAGCGCGAGGCCGGGTTCGATCTGCTCAACCAGGCACCGTTCCACCTGCGCCTGATCCGGGTTGGCGCGGCGCGTTACTGGTTCATGATGAGCAATCACCACATCCTGATCGATGCCTGGTGCCGTTCGTTGCTGATGAACGATTTCTTCGAGATCTACACCGCCCTCGGCGAAGGCCGGGAAGCGCAGTTGGCCGTGCCGCCGCGTTATCGCGACTACATCGCCTGGTTGCAACACCAGAGCCTGGCCGAAGCGCGGCAGTGGTGGAAAACCAACCTGCATGGCTTTGAGCGGACCACGCCGATCCCGAGTGACCGGCCGTTCCTGCGCGAACATGCCGGCGACAGCGGCGGCATGATCGTCGGTGACCGCTACACCCGCCTCGATGCCCGTGACGGTGCACGGCTGCGTGAACTGGCCCAGGCGCACCAGCTGACCATCAACACCTTTGCCCAGGCGGCGTGGGCCCTGGTATTGCGCCGGTTGAGCGGGGATCGCGACGTGCTGTTTGGCGTCACGGTGGCCGGACGTCCGGTCGAGATGCCAGAGATGCAACGCACCGTCGGCCTGTTCATCAACAGCATCGCGCTGCGGGTGAAGATGCCTGACGACGATCAGCGTTGCAGCGTGCGCCAATGGCTGAGCGGTTTGCTCGACAGCAACATGCAACTGCGTGAGTACGAGTACCTGCCGCTGGTGAACATTCAGGAAAACAGCGAGCTGCCCAAGGGCCAGCCGCTGTTCGACAGCCTGTTCGTGTTCGAAAACGCCCCGGTGGAAGTCTCGGTGCTGGACCGTGCGCAAAGTCTGAATGCGACTTCGGATTCGGGCCGTACCCACACCAACTTCCCGCTGACGGCGGTGTGCTATCCGGGTGATGACCTGGGCTTGCACCTGTCCTATGACCAGCGTTACTTCGATGAGTCCACCGTCGAACGCATGCTCGGCGAGTTCAAGCGCCTGCTGTTGGCACTGGTCGAGGGTTTCCATGGCGACATGGCAGACTTGCCGCTACTGGGAGACGAAGAGCAGGATTTCCTGATCCATGGCTGCAACCAGAGCGAACACACATACCCGCTGGAGCAGAGCTACGTTGCATTGTTTGAAGCGCAAGTGGCTGCGCATCCGCAGCGGATTGCCGCCAGTTGCCTGGATCAGCACTACAGCTACCTGGAGCTGAACCAGCGCAGTAACCGCCTCGGTCATGCACTGATTGCCGCTGGCGTCGGGCTGGATCAACCGGTGGCACTGATGGCCGAACGCAGCCTGGATTTGCTCGGCATGATCATCGGCAGCTTCAAGGCGGGTGCGGGTTATCTGCCACTGGATCCGGGGCTGCCGAGCCAGCGCCTGAGCCGCATCATTGACTTGAGTCGCACGCCGTTGCTGGTGTGCACCCGAGCCTGTCACGCCCAAGCGCTGGCGTTGCTGGACGAATTTGGTTGCGCCAGTCGGCCTCGGTTGCTGGTTTGGGAAGAGGTGCAGGCGAGCGATGTATCGGTGGCCAATCCGGGCATCTACAGCGGGCCGGATAACCTGGCCTACGTGATCTACACCTCCGGCTCCACCGGTTTGCCCAAAGGCGTGATGGTCGAACAGCGCGGCATGCTCAACAACCAGTTGAGCAAGGTGCCGTACCTGAGCCTGAGCGAGGCTGACGTGATTGCCCAGACCGCTTCGCAAAGCTTCGATATTTCGGTCTGGCAATTCCTCGCCGCGCCGTTGTTCGGCGCTCGGTTGGACGTCGTGCCGAACACCATCGCCCACGACCCGCAAGGTTTGCTGGCCCACGTTGAAAGCCAGGGGGTCACCGTGCTGGAGAGCGTGCCGTCGCTGATCCAGGGCATGCTCGCCCAGGAACGCATGAGCCTCGACGGCCTGCGCTGGATGCTGCCGACAGGGGAGGCGATGCCGCCGGAACTGGCGCATCAATGGCTGCTGCGCTACCCGGATATCGGGCTGGTGAATGCCTATGGCCCGGCGGAATGCTCGGATGACGTGGCGTTCTTCCGCGTCGACATGGCCTCCACCCGCGGCAGCTATTTGCCGATCGGTACACCGACCGACAACAACCGCCTGTACCTGCTCGACGGCGCGCTGGAACTGGTACCGCTGGGTGCGGTGGGCGAGTTGTGCGTCGCCGGCACCGGGGTTGGGCGCGGCTACGTCAGCGATCCGCTGCGCACGGCCCAGGTCTTTGTGCCGAACCCGTTCGGTGCACCGGGTGATCGCCTGTATCGCACCGGCGACCTGGCGCGCCGTCGCAGTGACGGCGTGCTGGAATACGTCGGGCGTATCGACCATCAGGTGAAGATTCGCGGTTACCGCATCGAACTGGGTGAAATCGAAGCGCGCCTGCATGAACAGCCGGAAGTCCGCGACGCGGCGGTTGGTGTGCAGGAAGGGGTCAATGGCAAGCATCTGGTGGGCTATCTGGTGGCGGCGGATTCAACGCTCAATCCGGCTGAACGTCTGGAGCCCATCAAGCAACGCCTGCGCGCCGAGCTGCCGGAATACATGGTGCCGCTGCACTGGCTGTGGCTCGACAAGATGCCGCTCAACGCCAACGGCAAACTGGACCGCAAGGCCCTGCCGGCGCTGGAGATCGGCCAGTTGCAAAGCCAGGACTACCAGGCGCCGCGCAATGACCTGGAGCAGACATTGGCGGATATCTGGGCCGAGGTGCTGAAGGTGGAGAAGGTCGGCATCCGCGACAACTTCTTCGAACTGGGCGGGCATTCGCTGCTGGCCACGCAAATCGCCTCGCGGGTGCAGAAAACCCTGCAGCGCGATGTGCCGCTGCGAGCGATGTTCGAATGCAGCACGGTGGAGGAACTGGCCGGGTACATCGACGGGTTGGCGGCCAGCGATATCACCGAGGAGAAGGTCGATCGGTTGAATGATTTGATGGCGGAGTTGGAGGGGCTTTAGTCCTTCAGCGTCTGTACCGGCCCCTTCGCGAGCAAGCCCGCTCCCACAGGGTTTTGCGGTGTCCACACATATTGTGTTCACCAACGAACCCGTGGGAGCGGGCTTGCTCGCGAAGAGGCCGGTACAGACGCATACAATCGTGTGATTGACTGCAAACCTTTAGCCGCTCAGTCTTCCTGCTCTATTTTCACTGGCGGAGCCACTCGATGCCCTTCGTAACCATTGACGGCCAACCCCTCCACTACATCGACCAAGGCACCGGCCCGGCAGTCCTGCTGGCCGGCAGTTACCTGTGGGACCAGGCCATGTGGGCACCGCAGATTGCCGTATTGTCGCAACAATATCGGGTGATCGCCCTGGACTTGTGGGGCCACGGTGAATCCGGACCGCTGTCTGCCGGTACAACGTCGCTGGATGACATCGCACGTCAGGCTTTGGCGCTGCTCGATCATCTGGATATCGACCGTGTGACCCTTGTCGGCCTGTCGGTGGGGGGCATGTGGGGTGTACGTCTGGCATTGGCGGCGCCGCAACGGCTCAACGGGCTGGTGTTGATGGACACCTACGTCGGTGAAGAGCCGGAACCGACCCGGCAGTACTACTTTTCGCTGTTCAAGATGATTGAAGAAACCGGCGTCATCTCAGCGCAATTGCTGGATATCGTGGTGCCGATCTTCTTCCGTCCGGGCATCGATCCGCAGTCGGCGCTGTACCAGGCGTTTCGCGCCAAACTCGCCGCGCTGCCGCCTGAGCGGTTGCGCGAAAGCATCGTGCCGATGGGGCGAATTACCTTTGGTCGGGATGATTTGTTGCCGCGTCTGGGCGAGTTGAATGCCGCGACCACGCTGCTGATCTGTGGCGATCAGGACAAGCCACGTCCGCCCAGTGAAACAATGGAAATGGCCGGGTTGATTGGTTGCCCGTATGTGCTGGTGCCGGAGGCGGGGCATATTTCCAATCTGGAGAATCCGGAGTTTGTCACCAAGGCGTTGCTCGAGTTTTTAGCCCAGAGAAATTAGTCGATTGTAATGGCCCCATCGCGAGCAAGCTCGCTCCCACAGGGAAATGCGATCACCTGTGGGAGCGAGCTTGCTCGCGATGGGGCCGATGAGGTCACTTCGGCCCAAGAATCTTCGCCAACTTGTCCGGCGACGGCGCCCCTTGCTGTTGCTGCAACTCGCCCTTGTCATCCATATAGAAAATCGCCGGAGTGGCTTGCAGCTCCAGGTCTTCCATCAGTTGCATATTGGCCGCGAGTTTCGCCTGGATCGCCGGCGGCACATCCTTCAATGCCTTGAGCGAGCTGCCCTTGCCAGCGGCTTCGTGGTCGTACAGGGCCTTTTGCGGATCCTTGGCAGCGAGCAGCGCGGCGGATTTGCCCGGGCTGTCCTCACGAATGATCCCGACCATGATGTGCCGCAACTGGACCTTGCCAGCCTTGACCCACGGCCGCGCCTGTTCCCAGAACATGCTGCAGTAAGGGCAGTTCGGGTCGCTGAACATGTAGACGATCCGCGGTGCCTCCTTCTTGCCGTCGGCGATCCAGTTGCTCGCTTCCATCTTGCCCCAGACTTCCTTGGACATGGGTGCGTACACCAGTTTCTGCAACGGCGCGCTGCTCAGGTCATTGCCTTCGGCGTCGTACAGATTGCCCAGCAAAACGTGCTTGCCATCGGGCGTCAGGTACAGCGCCATGCCGCGGTTCTGGTATTGCGCCGCGTACCCGCGCAAGCCGTCGGGGGCGTCGAATTGACCGACGATTTTCGCGCCCTTCGCTTCGATCTTCTTGATCGCCTCGGGCAGCTCTTCGGCCTGCACCGTCGGCAGGTGCAGCAGGGCGGCACCCAGGCTCAGGGTCAGCAGATGGCGGAGGCGGGGCATGGCAGTTTCCTTGAAGAAGTGGCAGGTACGGAATCGAAGTTTTCCAGGGCGCGGGCCAGGCTGGCTTGCGACAGCTCGCCCAGATGACTGCCCAACAGGCGACCGTCGGGGCTATAGAACAATGTAGTTGGTAATGCCATGGAGCCGACGGCCTGACCCAGGCGACCGCTGCCGTCGAACAGCACGTTGGACAGGCTCAGGCCCTGGGTTTCCAGGAACGTGCTGACGCTTTGCATGCTTTCGGCCTGATTGACGAACAGGAAGGTCAGGTCAGGGCGCTGTTGCTGGGCGTGTTCCAGCACCGGCATTTCCCGGCGGCACGGCGGGCACCAGGTGGCCCAGAGATTGATCACCAGCGGGCCACCCTTGTAGTCCGCCAATTGCACGGTTTCACCGGCGGAATTGCGCAGGCTAATGTCCGGCAGGCGCGTGCCTTGTTCAAAAATGGTCAGCGAGAAGGTCGCCAGCAACCAGAACGCCAGGCCGCTGGCCACGCCGAAGCCCAGCGGACGGCGCAGGCCCGGGCGACGCCAGCCACGGTACAGCGTGGCGAGCACCAGCGCGATGACCCCCGGCCAGGCGAGGAAACCGCCGTCGCGCAGGTCGATGACCTGCCAGGGATCGCTACGATAGTGCGGCCAGTAAACGGCGACGAAACCGATCCGCGCCGCGAGCATGCCGATCAGGAACAGGCCGAACAGCACCGACTCAGGATTCTCGCCACCGCGCTTGGCCACCCGCCAGCCGACGAATGTCGCCAGCACCAAGGCACTGATCAGCAGCAGATGGTTAAGCGCGATGGCAAAGGTGCCGAGAGTAAAAGTCAGCATTAACGGGCGTCTCGGGTGGTGGTCCAGCGTTGCAGGAAAGTGTCGGCATTGACCTCGCCGGTGATGCGCTGGCTGCGTCGCTCGATGCCGTCGACACCAATCCACAGCAAGCTCGGTGGGCCTGGCACTTTGTAACGGCCGAGCAGTTCGCGGCTGGCGGCATTGTCGGCGGTGACATCCAGCCGGAGCAAGCGCACGTCGTTCAGAGCTTGCAGGACGTGAGCTTTGCCGAACACTTGTTTTTCCATGACCTTGCACGACACGCACCAGTCGGCGTAGTAGTCCAGCAGCACCCATTGGCCCTGCGCTTGCGCCGCGTCGAGTTCCCGCTGCAGGGCCGCAGGGTCCTTGATCGTGGTGAAGGCGTCGTGGCCGGTTGGCACGGCGGCGGCGACGGCCGAGCCGGAGGCGCGGAAGACCTGCAACGGCTTGAACAGATTATCGCTGCCCCCCGCCGCGCCGATCATCAACAGGCTGCCCCACAAACCAAGCAGGAGCGAAGTGGCGCCGAACAGATGAGCGATGCGCCCGAAACCGTCCGACTGCTTCCAGGCGCTGTAAGCCGCGATCAGCAGCAATGCACCACACAAGCCGACCCACAGCGATTCATCCAGCACCGGGCGCAGCATCAGCAACGCAGTGGCGAGGAACAGGAAACCGAAGATGCCTTTGAGCAGGTTCATCCAGGCGCCAGGCTTGGGCAGGAAGCGATTGCCAACCGTCACCAGCAGCAACAACGGCACACCGATGCCGATGCCCATGGCAAACAGAATCAACCCGCCATGCAACGCGTTGCCGCTTTGCGCGATGTAGAGCAGTGCGCCGGCCAGTGGCGCGGTCATGCACGGGCCAACCAACAGGCCGGACAGAGCGCCCAGCGCACCGGCGCCGATCAGGCTGCCACCACGCTGATTGCGTGAGACGTGTTCCAGGCGATCACGAACCGCGACCGGCAGTTGCAGCTCGAAGAAGCCGAACATCGGCAACGCCAGCAGCACGAAAATCGCCGCGAAACTGCCCAGCAGCCAAGGGTTCTGCAACCAGGCTTGCAGGTTCGCCCCGAGGGATGCAGCCAACACACCCATCGCCGCGTACACCAGCGCCATGCTCACCACATAACTGCAGGCCAGGGCTACGCCGCGCCTCGGCGTAGCGCCGCTGCCGACGATCAACCCGGCCAGAATGGGCAGCATCGGCAGCGAACACGGGGTGAACGCCAGCAGCAGGCCCAGCCCGAAGAACACCAACAGACTCCAACCCAGTGCTCGTTGCTGCAGATTGCTGGCCAGAGCCTGGTCCGGTGCTTCGTCTACCGCGGCATTCAGGGATTTACCGCCCAGATCCACGACCTGGGTTTGTGGCGGATAACACAGGCCGGCATCGGCACAGCCCTGGAAGCCGACCTTGATCTGGCCGCTCGCGCTTGCCGGGATCTTCAGCTCAAGACCTTGGCGATATACCTGCTGTTCGCCGAAGAATTCATCGCTGTGGAATTCACCTTCCGGCAGCACGGGATGCTGGTCGACAGGCAAACCGTCGAACTTCAAGCGCTTCTGATACAGGTAATAGCCATCGGCAATCTGCCAGAACAGCTGGGTTTCACCGGACTCAAGGCGTTCAGAGGTGAAAACGAACGCTTTGCCGACCGGGAGAAAGTCGGGTTTTGTCTCGAACGGATTGGTCCCGGCCTGGGCCAGACCCGAGATCAACAGGACAAAAAGTAAAAAGAGTCGACGCATGGGTAAGCCTTATCCCTGTGCAAGTGAGGTGCACAATGCAGGGTGGCGATTAACCGGTGATTAACCGCCACGCTTTGCTGCCATGGTCTCTGGATGAGGTTTAGCCGCGTAAGAGTCCAGGCCAAGAGGTGTCATCGACCTTGATCGGTGCTGAGTCGGCCTTGTTTTTATCGATGTTGTACCTGATGTATTCGTTGTTCGTCAGGAAAATATAGTAATAGTTATCGGCGAAAGACCGATCGTTTTGTACGGCAGTGATGATTCGTTCTTTGTATTGCGCCAGGCCCGGCCATGTGCTGTCGGTGATGTCGTCACACGCAATATCTGGTATCCCCTCATATTCATACCTTGCGGCGTCTGGCGCCGATATTCTATAGTCGATGCGCAAGTAGCGACCGTCGCTCATGAGGAAGCGAAAGTGTGCTCTGCTAACGTCAGAAGTCTGCCACCATGTGCCTGCTACGATTAGAGGAAAGAAACGATACAGGGGTGACCATACTGATTGTAGTACGGATTTTATATAGATGACTTTGTCAGTATCCTGATCATATTTGCAGACCGTTGGTATACCGTCTTTATAAAAAAATAACCACGACGAATCTGCATCAGAGCTATTTTTGTCTTCGAACAGGTTGGTGGTGGTGAAGCCGAAGCGCAGATTTTTGATGTGGGGGTGAAGCTCTTTCCAATTGTTGTTCGATATATCACTAGGGTATCCATCCGGGACTTCGTTGTCGCCAATGTTGAAGCGAGAGTATTTGTTGGTGTCTTTGAAAAAGAAGTGTATGGCGTCTTTGCCGGAGCGCCAGTCGACGGCAACAAAGTTCTTGAGTGTTGGCATAATCTGATTCCTTTCAGTCAGGTAGTTTGCTTCCAGTAATGAAGAGTGTTCTTTGGGGATGATAGTTGGTTTAAGTTGATTGCGGATTCAGATTATCGTGATGTAATTTGGATTTGTATGTTTTTTACATAGAGTTTGTTTCGGTTTGAAACCGGGTTGTCTGATCCAACTAAGCAAAAAGCGCTCAAATATCCCGGCGATTATCTAATACCCTCTGATACGCTGGTGCGACGACTGAATGGAAGACCTTGCTTCTCGTCTGGGGTGCACCTTGCCATAATTGCGGCTTAATCCTGGCTTGCTTCACTCGTGTTTTTATTCATGGAGCACCCATGCACGTACTGGTTTGCGAAGACGATGAGTTGATTGCCAGCGGCATCGTCGCCGGCCTGAAAGCCCAGGGCCTGACCGTGGAACATGTCGCCACTGCGTCCGCTGCCCGCGCGATGCTCAAGGTCGCGGAGTTCGACGTGATGGTGCTCGACCTCGGCTTGCCCGATGAGGACGGTCTGAAACTGTTGCAGCAACTGCGTCACAACGGCCTGGAACTGCCGGTGCTGATCCTCACGGCCCGCGACTCGGTCACAGATCGTGTCGACGGCTTGCAGGCCGGTGCCGACGATTACCTGCTCAAGCCGTTCGACCTGCGCGAACTCGCCGCACGCCTGCACACCCTGTTGCGGCGGGTGGCGGGGCGCAGCGTCAACCTGATCGAACACGGCCGGTTGACGTACGACCCGAGCAGCCGCGAAACCATGCTTGGTGGTCAGCCAGTGGACCTTTCCCGTCGCGAACAGTCACTGTTGCAAGCCTTGTTGCACAACCGTGGTCGGGTGCTGTCCACCGAGCAGTTGAAAGACAGCGTCTACGGATTCAACGACGAACTGGAAAGCAACGCCCTCAACGTGCATATCCATCACCTGCGGCGCAAACTTGGTAATGGCATTGTCGAGACCGTGCGCGGCCTGGGCTATCGCCTGGGACCGGCCGATGACGGAGAGGAATTGAAAAAGTGATGAGCCTGCGTTTGCGCCTGAGCCTGACGCTCGGCGGCGCTTTTGCCCTTATCTGGGCCTTGGCTGCAGCCTGGATGCTCAGCGATTTGCGCAATCAGATGATGTTTTCCCTCGACCAGCGCCTGGTGGCGTCGGCGCGCATGGTCGCCGGGCTCATGGAGCAATTGCCGGCGTTGCCGAGCAAGGGTGAGGGCACTCATTTCAGTGCCGAACAACTGAACATTCCCGGTGGCATGGCGTGTCAGGTCAGTTCGTTGCGGGGGGAGATCCTCGCCCGCAGCCACAGTGATCCGGGGCAAACCCTGGAAGCCGAGAAAATGGGTTTCCACGACCAGATCATCGACGGCGCGCCGTGGCGCAGTTTCACCCTGGCCCGTGGCGACCTGCGGATCACCACGGCTGACCGGCAGATTGAACGCGAGGCGCTGAACATGTCGATCCTGCTGGCCGCTTCGGTGCCGGTGGGCGTGGCGCTGCTCGGTTGCCTGTGCCTGCTCTGGCTCGGCATCGGCCAGGGACTGGCGCCGCTCAACCGCATGCGCGACGCTTTGATGCGCCGCAGCCCGGACTCCCTGGAACCTTTGCAGGTCCAGCCGTTGCCCAGCGAACTGCAACCGTTGCTCGACACGCAGAACCAGTTGTTCCAGCGCATCGGCAAGACCATCGAACGTGAACGTCGACTGACCGGTGACGCAGCCCATGAACTGCGCAGCCCGCTGACCGCGATCAAGACCCACCTGCAAGTGGCGCGCATGACCGAAGGCGCGGCCCGGGATCAATCCCTGGCCCGGGCCGAAGAGGGTGCCGATCGCCTGCACCGCACGCTTGAACAATTGTTGTTGCTGGCGCGGGTCGAGGGCAGCCTGTCGTTTGATGATGGCGTGCAATGCAATGCCGAGCAGGTGGCGAAACTCGCGATTCAGGACACGGCCGGTGGTGATCGTCAACGCATCAGGCTCCAGTTGCCGACCAAGGTCTCTCACGCCCCGGTGAAAATGCCCGCTGTGTTGTCGATTGCCGCACTGCGCAACCTGTTGGACAACGCCTTGCGCCATACCCCCGGCGAGGGGCCGGTGGAGCTGAGCCTGCAAACCACCGGTAATCGCGTGCAGTTTTTGGTACGCGACCACGGCCCGGGTATTGCCGAGGACGACCTGCAACACCTGACCCAACGCTTCTGGCGCAACGGCCAGAGCAACGGCTGCGGCCTCGGCCTGGCGATTGTCCAGGCGATCGTCCAGCGCTGCGGCTGTACTTTGCGTTTCGACAGTCGGCCGGATGGATTGCGGGTGGAGCTGACGATGCCGTTGCAACCCGTCTAAAACACCACACAACCTCTGTAGGAGCTGCCGCAGGCTGCGATCTTTTGATCTTTATAAAAGCAAGATCAAAAGATCGCAGCCTGCGGCAGCTCCTATGTATGGACTCGCCCCCACTGTCTACCCGCTTTTGAAAAACTGTCGCCCCGTTGCATCTATGTATTAGGCCTATTCGTGGAAGCCGTCTTCGGCCTCTGGCCAAAATTGGAAGAGCTCGTGGTATGCCGATTACAGTCAGGCCTCGAAGGCCAGTAGGAGCTTAGGCATCAATCCACGCCGGTCTTACCTGGGGTCAATTTTTTTCAGCAAAGGGTCAGACAGTCAGTACCTCGGTGGCAGAACTCTGTCGCTCAGTGGCTCATCGTCGCTTGCTGACCATCACCAGCATGGCGACGATAAGACTGGTCATTCTGTAGAAGCACCCAGACGATTCGCAGGTTGCGGTTGGCTAGCCTGATCGCAGCCTCCTTACGGCCCAGTCGGCTCATCCACCGCAACAAGCGGCGGTCATCGGGTTGCTGGGAATCAGGTCGTAGTTGTTGCAGCACCGCATGGGCTCCCTGGATCATCAGGCTGCGTAAATAAACATCACCTCGCTTGGTCATGTCCCCCAGCCGGACCGTCTGCCCGCTACTGTGCTGGTCAGGTACCATGCCAAAGTACGCGGCAAACTTGCGGGCATTGGGAAATCGCTCAGGCTTGCTTTCCTTGGCCACCAGTGCCGTGGCAGTGACTGGGCCGATGCCGCGCACAGTCATCAGTCGCTTCGCCGTCATGTCGGCGTTGGCGGCCACTTCCAGGCGTCCCGTCAGCACGCTGATGCGCTCGCCCAAATGGCGCCACTCGGCCAACAGTTCGTGGATCAGTTCACGCAGCAGGCCCGGCACCGGCTGGGTGGCATCTTCCAGTACCCGCGGAATTTTCTGACTGATCGCAACATCGCCCTGCGCCAAGGCCACGCCGTGCTCGAGCAGCAGGCCGCGCATCTGATTGCTTACCGCTGTGCGTCGACGCACATAGCCCTGACGGGCGCGATGCAGCGCTTGCATTGCCAGCGCCGCAACGCTTTTGACCGGTACCGCGCAGATTTTTTCATCGCGACCCGCCCGCAGAATCGCCAGCGCATCGTTGCGATCATTTTTAGGCCCGCTGCGGTGTGTGGCCACCAAACCGGCTGGAAGAATCCGCGCCAGATTGCCTTTGTCTTGCAGCTGCCGGGCCCAGGCTTGAGCACCCGGACCGGTCTCCATCAAAATCACGACATGAGGCGGCAACTGCTGGAGAAACTCATAAAACGCCTCACGCGACTTGATCCGCTGCTCGTAGCGCACTTGGCCAAGGACATCTTCACCGGCGACCTGAAAGACCTGCTTGGCCAGATCGACCGCCAAAGTTGTGCAGGCCGACAAATCGGAAGAAGACAGGGATTGATCAATCGAACTATGATTTTTCATGGACTCGCCCTCGCTGTCGTTGGCTGTTTAGACTGCCATCGTGGCGCATTGACGCCTCGGCTGGGGCGAGTCCATCCAATTACAGGAATCTCTGTCGCACATCAGATGTAACTTCTCTCAATTGGCCGCCCGGACCTCGCAGGACTATCGTTGCTCATACTCAATGGATTGAGGTGACCGCACCATGGAAGCATCCGTACGCACCTGCAAGGCGACCCCGGCCGACGCCGGCATCATCAGTCGCATCATCGAGCGCTCCATCCGGGTCGGTTGCGCACTCGACCATCGCAACAACCGACGAACCGTTGCCAACTGGACCCACAACAAGACCACCGAACACATTCTTCCCTGGTTCACCGACCGGCGGTTGTACCTGACCATCGCGCTGTTGCAGGACAAGCCCGTGGGTGTCGCCATGGCCGCCAGCAACGGCAAGGTAGCGTTCTGTTACGTACTACCGGAATGGTTTCGTCGCGGGGTCGGGCAGGCGCTGGTGCGCGATCTCGAAGGCTGGTTGATCGAACAGGGCCTGCGTCATTCACGACTCAACAGCACCCGCACCGGCGAAGCCTTTTACCGACGCCTGGGTTATCAGGCGTACGCCCAAGCGTTCGCGGTAGCGGGCCTCCATGCCATCCCCATGCACAAAGCGTTGTCGAAGGTCTAAATCCTTGGGCTCCTGATGCGTTTCCAGAACAGGAAAACCTTATTGAGGGGTCGAGAGATGTCAGTCGCTACCAGGCTTATGGAAGATCAGTCGGCCCGGATCACTCCGGTGCCGGCCGAGACGCTTTATCAGTTCAACGAATCGCCGTTGCTGGCGCGTCAAAGCCAGCAGGAGTCCAACGCCCGCAGCTACCCGCGACGTATTCCCCTGGCACTCAAGCGCGCCAAGGGCCTGTATGTCGAAGACGTCGAAGGCCGCACGTTCATCGATTGCCTGGCCGGCGCCGGGACGCTGGCCCTGGGGCACAACCACCCGGTGGTGATTGAAGCGATCCAGCGCGTGCTGAGCGACGAACTGCCGCTGCACACTCTGGACCTGACCACGCCGGTCAAGGATCAGTTCGTGCAGGACCTGTTCGGCTTGTTACCGCCAGCCTTGGCGGCTGAAGCGAAGATCCAGTTCTGCGGCCCCACCGGTACCGATGCGGTGGAAGCCGCGCTGAAACTGGTGCGTACGGCCACCGGCCGCAGTACCGTGCTGTCGTTCCAGGGTGGCTACCACGGCATGAGCCAGGGCGCGCTGAGCCTGATGGGCAACCTCGGGCCGAAAAAGCCTCTGGGCGCCTTGCTCAGTAGCGCCGTGCAGTTCATGCCGTACCCTTATGATTATCGTTGCCCGTTTGGCCTGGGTGGCGCGCAGGGGGTGAAGGCTAACCTCAACTACCTGGAAAACCTGTTGAACGATCCCGAGGCCGGCGTGCAACTGCCAGCGGCAGTGATCGTTGAAGTGGTACAGGGGGAGGGCGGGGTGATCCCGGCCGATCTCGACTGGTTGCGCGGCTTGCGCCGGATTACCGAAAAAGCCGGCGTGGCGTTGATCGTCGACGAGATTCAGAGCGGCTTTGCCCGCACCGGCAAGATGTTTGCTTTCGAGCACGCCGGGATCATCCCGGACGTGGTGGTGATGTCCAAGGCCATCGGTGGCAGCTTGCCATTAGCCGTGGTGGTCTATCGCGACTGGCTCGACACCTGGCTGCCGGGCGCCCATGCCGGGACCTTCCGCGGCAATCAAATGGCAATGGCCGCCGGTTCCGCGGTGATGCGTTACCTGGTCGAACACAAGGTTTGCGAACATGCCGCGGCCATGGGCGAACGCCTGAGCGAGCACCTGCGCATCCTGCAGCGCGATTTCCCGCATCTGGGCGATATTCGCGGTCGAGGCTTGATGCTCGGCGTGGAACTGGTCGATCCGACCGGCGCGCCGGATGCCTTGGGTCATCCACCGTCGTTTGCACGACTGGCGCCGCTGGTGCAGCGCGAATGCCTCAAACGAGGCTTGATCCTTGAACTGGGCGGCCGCCATGGTGCCGTGGTGCGCTTCCTGCCACCACTGGTGATCACCGCCGCACAAATCGATCGAGTGGCCGAGATTTTCGGCAGGGCCTTGGCTGCTGCCACAGCCAGCCTCTAAATTTCCCGGGCCCTGGAACGTTCCTTCTACATAGCGGCTGCACACAGCGTACAGCCCACCCTACAGCGATGGAGAGACAGCATGACGTCAGTATTCGACCGTGAGGACATCCTCTTTCAGGTCGTGGTCAACCATGAAGAGCAATACTCGATCTGGCCCGACTACAAAGCCGTGCCTGAGGGGTGGCGTACCGTGGGCAAAAGCGGGCTGAAAAAGGAATGCCTGGCCTACATTGAAGAGACCTGGACCGATATGCGTCCGCTGAGTCTGCGCCAGAAGATGGACGAGCAGGCGGCTGTGGCGCACTGAGTCAGCGCCTGAAAAAAAGCCCGCTGAACCGGAAAGGTCAGCGGGCTTTTTCATTCCTGTATTCGTCGGTATATCTGCCACACCGCATAATCGTGTTCGCCTGTAGGAGCGAGGCTTGCCCGCGAACCGGGCGCTGCGGTGTATCTGTTGTACCTCGTTATCGTTCTTCGCCGGCAAGCCTGGCTCCTACAGGCGAACCAGACACCGCGGTGTATCTGTTGAACCGCGTCATCGTTCTTCGCCGGCGAGCCTGGCTCCTACGGGGGAAGAACGATAAAGCGGTGTGTCTGGCGCTACGCGCCGCTCAATCCCTTGATCACCAGATCCACATCTCCCTCCAGCTCGGCCACCGGATCAGCGGCGTCGACACTCAACACCACCAACCGACTCCCGGCCTCGGCAATTACCGCTTTCACCGCGTCCGAGGGCTGCCGGTGATGCAACACCACCGCCACATCATTGTCCTTGAGCGTCGCAGTCAATGTCTTCAGTGCCTCAGGCGTCCATTCGGCATCCGGTCGCGCATCAAGGCCGATCAACTCCAGATTGAGCCCACCGATCAGGTAGCCAAAATGATCGCTGAGGCTCATCACGCTGAGGTTGTCAGCGGTGGCAAGGCGCGCTTCGCTGTCGGCGCTGAGTTTGAGCAAACGCTGTTTCAGCGTCGCCAGGTTCGCCTCGATCGCAGGCTTGGCCCCAGGCGCCAGGCGTACCAGGTCCGCCGCCATCACGTCGGCCATGCGTCCCATATTATTGCTGGCCAGCCAGGGTTGACTGTTCAAGCCATCGACCTTGTTGCTGGGCTGCACGGCAATACCGGGCAGGGCGCCATCCACCGGACGGGCGGCATCGACTTCGATGATGCGGATGTTGCTGCGCCGGGAGATCGGGTACAGCGGATCGTCCGGCCACAGCGAGCGCAAACCGATCACCGCATCGGCGTCCGTCGCCAGTTTGGCCAGCGCCGGAGCGCCACGGCCGGTGAAGTAGGCGGTCTGGCGACTGCCGGGCAGGTTGGCTGGCGCTGCGCGCTCAAGGCTGACATCGGTGCCTTTGAGCAGCACTTCGCCCAAACCGTAGGTGATTGGCAGTGAAGCCAGCACCCGCAGTGGTTTGCTGCTCTCAGCGCCGAAGGATGTCGTGGCCAGCCCGCACAGGGCGAGCGCCAGGGTCAGTTGTCGCAGAGAAAAAGACATTTATCCAAGGTTCCCTTTGAGGCTGGGGACGACGCCGCGCGCGATGGCGGCCAGGGCGAAGGCGATACCGGCCACCAGGATGATCGCGGCACCGGACGGGATCGGCAGGTCAAATACAATCGGCCCGAGAATCCCGCACAGCGTGCTCACCGTGGCGATCAGCACCGAGCACCAGAAGAAGCCCTTCAGTGACTGGCTGAGCAAGCGCGCCGCCGCGGCCGGTATCACCAACAGCGCACCGACCAGGATGGCGCCGATGACTTTCACGGCGGCGACGGTGATCAGCGTCACCAGAATCACGAACAGATAATCCAGGGACTTCACCGCCACCCCGCGCACCGCCGCCAATTGCGGGTTGAAGCTGGCGAGCATGATGCGGTTGTACAGCGGCAAGGCCAGGGCCATGACCAGCGAACCGACGATGGCCAGCACCAGCAGGTCATTGCCGTTGACCGTCAGCACTGAACCGAACAGCACGTTTTCGAGTATGTGTACGTTGATCTTGCCCGCCAGGATCAGCAGCAGACTGGCGCCCAGCGCCAACGACACCGACAGAAACACACCGATCAACGTATCCGGCGCCAGACCCGTTCGGTTGCGCAGGTAGTTGAGCAAAATTCCGAACAACAGGCAGTAGCCGAACAGGCTACCGTAAGGCCCGGTGTAGGGTTCGCCCAGCAGGATGCCGATGGCCACGCCGGTCAGCGCCGCGTGACCCACCGCTTCGGAGAAAAACGCGAAGCGCTTGACCACCACCAAGGTTCCCAAACCGCCCAGCACCGGTCCGATCAACAGGCCGGCGAGCAAGGCGTTGACGACAAATCCATAGGCCAGCGCCTCAGGCAGGTAACCCGACGAGGCCCAGCCCTGGACCATCAAACGAAAGGCTTCGTAACTCATCAGGCAGCGCTCCGTGGATGGGTCGAAAACAAGGTCAGCAGGCGATCCGGGGTCAACGCCTGTTGCGGCGTGGCGTCGAACAGCACTCGGCGGTTCAGCCCGGTGACGTGATCGGCCAAGCGGCCGACCGCTTCCAGATCGTGCTCGATCCACAGCACGGTGATGCCCGCTGCGCGCCAGTCGCCCAGCAAGCGTTCGAACACCCGGATGCCGGCTTCATCGAGGGCCGACATCGGTTCGTCGAGCACCAGCAATTGCGGCGCCGGAATCAGCCCTTGGGCCAAAAGCACCCGCTGGCGCTCGCCACCCGACAGCGCGCCCATGCGGCGCTTGCGCTTGTCCTGCATGCCGACCCGCTCCAGCGCGTCACCAATTGCCTTCGCGTAGTGCTTGCTCAAACCGAGGAACGCCGGGCGCCGCTGGCACATCGCGGCCATGAAATCGTCGACGGTCATTGGCAGGCCGCGATCGAATTCCAGCGCCTGGGGCACGTAACCGATCGTCCCCGGTTCGCCCGGCCATTGCAGGCTCAAGCGGCCCTGGTGCGGCATCTGCCCGAGCAGGGTCTTGATCAACGAACTTTTGCCGCCACCGTTGGGGCCGACCAGCGCATGCACGCTGCCGGGGCGGACTTGAAAAGTGACTTTGTCGAGGATCGTCGTGCGACCGAGGGTCAGGCCGACTTGAGCAAAATCCAGGGTCGGCCCCGAAACCTGTAGGAGTGAGCCTGCTCGCGATTGCGGTGTGTCATTCGATGATGATGTCGCCTGACTGGACGTCTTCGCGAGCAAGCTCGCTCCCTCAGGGGATTCTGCATCGGCCAGGATGGTTTCTTTCGATGTCATGCACCAGACTCCTGAATCGCCCGCACCACGGTATTGAGGTTGCCGGTCATTTCCTTTTCGTATTTGTCGGCGGTGTATTCGCCGTAGGAGATATGCGACAGCGGGTACAGCTTCACCCCGGATTCGCGCTGGATGGTGTCGACGTAGGTGGAGGGGAAATCCATCTCCGAGAAGATCACTTTGACGTCCAGCTCACGCAGTTGGTCGATGGTCTTTTTCAGCTGGCTCGGGCTGGGTTCGATGCCGTGGGCCGGTTCGACCACCGCCGTCACTTCCAGGCCGAATTCGCGCAGCAGGTAATCGTAGGCGGCGTGAACTGTGGCCACGCGCAATTCGGCGTTCGGCGCCTCGGTCAATTTGGCCAGGGCGTCGGCGCGCATCTTGCGCAGGCGCTTGCCGTAGGCACGGGCGTTCTCGGTGTAGGTCTTGGCGTTGGCCGGGTCGAGTTTTCCCAGTTCGCGGGCAATGTTGTTGACCTGGGCAATCGAGGCGCTGATCGACAGGAAGGTGTGCGGGTTGACCACTTTGCCTGCACCCCGCGCGGCGACGCCGGTGGCGGCCAACAGCGGCACGTTTTCGTTGGCCTCGATCACCGGCACGTTCGGCGTTTCACTGGCAGCGATCATGCGGTCGGCAAAATCGTCATGGCCGACGCCGTTGAGCACGATCACGTCGAGCCCGCTGATGCGCTTGATGTCCTCGGCCCGTGGCTCGTAGGCGTGGGGGTTGAAGCCGGCCGGAATCAGCGGCACCACCTCGGCCTTGTCGCCGACAATGTTGGCCACGTAGCTGTAATACGGGTGCAGGGTGATGCCGATGCGCAGGCGCTTGGCCTCATCGGCACTGGCCAGGGGTGTCAGCAGGCAGGCCAGCAGGCCGACCAGTGACAGGCGCAGGAAAGAGCGTAGCGATGAAATAGGCATGGGAAAGCGGTCTTCTCTCGGATGAAGGCGAGGGTTCAGTGCCGGTGCTGGCGGGTTACGCCGGCATCGAATTGCGCGACGATCTGCTGCCAGCCGGCGCCTTCGAGCGTGGCATCGCTGAGGTCGACAGGGGCCTTGAGGTCGGTGGCGCGGTTGAGCCAGATGTCCGGGGCGTCGTCGTCAGCGCTCAGGCGCATCAGGAACGAGCCGGCCACGGTGACGCTCTGGCTGTGTCCGAAGTACGCCTTGGCGTCGAGCAACTGCCAGGCATGGCCACCTCGGCTGACTGAACTGGCGTCCTGGGCAAAGGGTGCAAAGCCTTCATCGGCGAGGGTTTCAGGTGTCGGCAGGCTGTGTTGTTCCTGGCCCAATAAGTGAATCTCATCCAGCGTCACGCGCAAATCGGCGTAGATACCTTGTTCGGAGGCGCTCAGATCGCGACGGGCATCCAGTTGATGGCTGTTGACGCTGCTCACTTGCTGCGACTCGCCGCGCCAGGCGACCACCGAACCGGCCACCGCCAGGATCATCAGGCACAACAGCAAGACGTAGAGGGTTTCATGGCCGGCACCGGCCGGGCGGACGATTTGCGTGGTTGGCGTACTCATGGGCTTTCGATGTCCGCCTGGTCGATCTCGACCACATGGCCAGGCCCTGCGTCGAACAGCACATAGAACTCGGCCCCGGGCTTCTTGAAGGTCAAGGTCGAGTCGGCCCCGAGCTTGCCCGGCACCAGAATGGTTTCGTCGTAGCCGATCACGTCCAGGGTAACGCCCGGTGCACCACTGCCGTCGGAAAAACCGCCGGTGCACTGGATCTGCTCAGCGTCGATGGCCTTGCATTCGCACATCGGGTTGTGGGCCAGGGCGCTGGCGCTGAAACTGGCGCAGAGCACCAGTAACGCGGCGCTCAAAGGGCGGGTAAGGTTGATCATGGTTTGCCTCCTTGGGTGGACAGCCAGGCGAGGGTGGCGGGGGAGGCCTGGCTCAGAGGAATGGATGCCTGATGCATGGAGCCGTCCCAGCCTTCCATGGTGATCCACAGTTCGGCGTCGGCTTTGGTTTTTTCCGGGACCGGCAGCATGGCGCCCATGCGGTAGGGCGTGCTAAAGAAAATCACCCCGGCGGCGCGCAGGCTGCGTGGCTTGCCGATGCGCAGGTAAGTCGCCTTGACCTGCTCGCGGCAGCTGTCACACAGCGCGGCATTGAAGCTCTTCATGTAGCCGGCCGGACCATCGGGCCGTGGTGCTTCGTTACGAAGTTCGGCCAGGCGCAGGCTCCAGGGGCCGACCTGGACTTCGCCGATTTCCCGCTCCCCCAGGCCCGTGTCACCGCGAAACAGCGCGGCATCGGCGAAGTACTTGGGCATGAAACCTAGCGGCACCAGCAACAGCAAAACGTTGATGTGGAAACGCCATTTGTGCCAGAAGCGGCTCAGCGTCGAACGGGGTGCTTGAGTGGCGACCTGGCTCATTGGCTGACCTCCGTGGTTTCACCGCTGCTGGCCGTAACAGGCTCGTTGCGTGGGCGTTTGTTGCTGCGCTTGAGCGCGTTGGCCGTGGCCAGGGCGGTACGCTTGGTCCAGATCAACAGGCCGCTGAGCACCATCATGCTCAACAGCAGGCCGAAGAAGCACCAGATCAGCTTGATCCAGATACCGCCGAAATCACCGGTGTGCAGCGGACGCATGGACTCGGTCACGAACTCCAGGCCCGAGCGGTCCGACAGCAGGCGCGTGGCGGCGACTTCGCCGGTGTACGGGTTGATGTCGGCGGTCTGGAACATCAGCGGATACCAACTGCGCCCGCCCACCGACAGGTAGCTGTAGGCATTGGCCGGCATACTGACAAAGCTCTCGTCGAGCCCCGGGATACGCTCCTTGGCCTCGCGGATCGCCGCCTCCAGGCTGATCATCGGTGTGGGCGATCCATCGGTGGTGAGCGGCACGTTTTCACGCGGGACCACGGCAGCCACCGGCGCGGTCGAGATGGAAATCTGGTTATCGAACATGAACGCTTCGATCAGGAACCAGGTGCTGGTGACGGAAATCACCGCGATGAACCAGATCGACCAGATGCCGCTGAGACGGTGGAAGTCTCCCCAGAAAATACGTGCGCCATGGCGAATGCGCAGGGTTGGCCGGAAAAAGCCTTTCCAGAAGCGCTTGTACACCACCAGCCCGGTCACCAGGGAGGCCAGCATCGGCAGGCTGAGGAACGACACCAGGTACCAACCCCAGCTGTAGCCGTTGGTGAACGGCACCAGCCACCAGCCATGCAGGGCACGCGTGAACGCCTGGAAGTTGAATTGCGGAGCGGGGCCCTGAATGGCACCGGTGTAAGGGTTGACGTACACCGTCAACGCACGCCCGTCGGGGTAGGTGACGCCGACGTCCAGCGCGAAATGCGATTCGTCGGGGCGGCTGATGCTGTCGACGATGATGTCGGGTTCGGCTTGCTTGATCGCGGCGACGATCTGGTCGTAATTGAGCCGCGGCGCATCGTCCGCCGGCTGGCTGGCGCGCATTTGCGGATTAGCCAGCCAGACGATCTCCTGGCTGACCACCGCCAGCGTGCCGGTCACACAGACGATCAGCACGAAAAACCAGATCGGCAGTGCCAGCCAGCTATGGACCAGGAACCAGATTTTTGAATGGGATTTCTTCGACATGATTAAGGGTCTTATATCGATGAAAAGGCCTCTGCTACGGGCTTCGCAGCGATGAGGCCAATGGAAGGTCCGGTCGTGGCTTTTGCCTACGCGACAGGACTGCATCTATATAGGACGGATGAGCACCCGAAATCCCGAAGGGTGATATGAAAGAAAATGTTTCGTGTTCACGGTAGGCGCTGTAGGAGCGAGGCTTTCCCGCGAAGAACGATAACGCGGTACAACAGATACACCGCGGGGTCTCGTTCGCCGGCAAGCCTGGCTCCTACAGAATTCAACACGATTACACGGTGTGTCACCCTTGCTGAAACATCTCCTTCGCCCGTTGCTCGATCTGCTCCTGAGTCAGATCCTCTTTGCGCGAGGCCAGAAACCACATGTGCCCATAGGGATCCTTCAAGGTCCCGGAACGGTCGCCGTAAAACTGATCCTTGACCTCGGAAACGACGATGCCGCCAGCATCGATCGCCTGTTTGTAGGACTTGTCCACATCGGTCACGTACAAATGCAGGCCCACCGACGGCGAGTTGTCCGGATTGCTCAGCGGCCCTTGATCGCACGGAGTGCCGAGCATGATAGGGCAATCGCCAATTCGCAGTTCGGCGTGGCCGATGCCGCCGTCGGGCATGGCCAGGCGCATGACCTCGATGGCGCCGAAGGCTTTTTTGTAGAAATCGATGGCTTCGGCGGCTTTTTGAATGCCCAGGTACGGGGTGATGCTGTGATAACCCTCTGGAATGGGTTTAACGCTCATGATGGTTCTCCCTTTTCTTGTTGTGGATTGAAGATCGCTCTCCAGCCGACCAAGTGTAGGAGCTGCCGGAGGCTGCGATCTTTTGTTTTGATCTTCAGCATGTTTCAAGTTCACAAAAAGATCGTCCGAACGCGGCCCGAACCTGCGGCAGCTCCTACAAGGTTCATCGGCAATGTTCGGCTATCAACAGTGAAGCAACAGATTGCTGGTCTTCCTCATACAAACTCCCTCGAAAACACCCTGAAACCCCTTTAAACATTAGCCCACGCCGTCAGGCACAGAAGCTGCACTGACCTTCGATAAACACTGGTATCGAGAGTCTTGTATGTCCCAATCTGCCGTTTATCCGATCAACCCGCCGGCCGCCCACCGGATCGCCGACGAAGCCGAAGCGCTGCAAGTGGCTGAACAGGTCGCCGCGATCCTGCTGGAGCAGGATGCGGAACGCGACCGCACTCGCCAGGTGCCCGCCGAGATCGTCGATCTATATTCCAACAGTGGCCTGTGGGGCATCAGCGTGCCCAAGGAATTCGGCGGCGCCCAAGTGTCCTACGCGGTGTTGGCGCAGGTCATCGCGATCATTTCGGCGGCCGATCCGTCCCTGGGGCAGATCCCGCAAAACCACTATTGCCTGCTCGAAGACATCCGCTTGCAAGGCACCCGGGAGCAGCAGGCGCATTTCTTCGGCCTGGCCCTGCAAGGCCACCGGTTTGCCAATGCCTTGTCGGAAACCGGCGGCAAAAACGTGCAGGACATTCAGGCGACCATCCGCCGTTACGGCGACGGTCATGTGATCAATGGACGCAAGGGTTACTGCACCGGGTCGCTGTATGCCCACTGGCTGGCGGTGCTGGCGCTGGATGAAGAGCAGAAGGGCCAGTTGGCCTTCGTCGAACGCGGCACACCGGGCCTGGTGATTGTCGACGACTGGGACAGCATCGGTCAGCGCACCACCTCCAGCGGCACTGTTTTGGCCGAGGATCTGCACGTCGCGGCGTTCAACCTGTTCCCGACGTATCGCTCCTACGAAAACCCGACCCTGGCCGGCCCGTTCGCCCAGTTGACCACCGCCGCCATCGATGCCGGCATCGCCCGTGCGGCCCTGCGCGACACCATCGCGTTCGTCCGCCAATCCGCCCGGGCATGGATCGACGCGGGTGTGGAAAAAGCCAGCGAAGATCCCCTGACCATCATTCAGGTCGGGGGCCTCGAGATTCGACTGGAAGCCGCCGAAGCCTTGCTGGAACGGGCCGGTCGTGCACTGGATGCCGCGCGTCCAGCACCTGATGAAGACAACGTTGCCCGTGCGTCCCTGGCCGTTGCCAAGGCCAAGGTGCTGACCACTGAAATCGCCATTGAAGCGACCAACAAACTGTTCGAACTCGGTGGCACCCGCTCGACCCTGAAAAAACACAACTTCGATCGCCACTGGCGCAACGCCCGGGTTCACACCCTGCACGACCCGGTGCGCTGGAAGTACCACGTGGTCGGCAACTGGCTGCTCAATGGCGTGAAACCGCCACGTCATGACTGGTCGTGACCATGGCCGAATTGTTCAAGAACATTTATTGGGCCGATATCGGCCAGGCCTGCCTCGACACCTTGAGCATGCTCGGCGCGGCCCTCGGTTTTACCGTGCTGTTGGGATTGCCGCTGGGGGTACTGCTGTTCCTCACCGGCAAGCGCCAACTGCATGAAGCCGTCGGCGTCTACCGGGTGCTGTCGATGATCGTGAACATGCTGCGTTCGCTGCCGTTCATCATCTTGCTGATTGTGCTGATCCCCCTGACGACCCTGTTGGTGGGCACTTCGCTGGGGGTGCCGGGGACCATTCCACCGCTGGTGGTCGGTTGCACGCCGTTCTTCGCGCGACTGGTGGAAACCGCGCTGCGCGAAGTCGATCGCGGGGTGGTGGAGGCCACCCAGGCCATGGGCGCCAACACTTGGCAAATCATTCGCTACACCTTGTTGCCGGAGGCTCGGGGAGGGCTGTTGGCGGCGGTCACGGTCACCGCGATCGTGCTGGTCGATTACACGGCAATGGCCGGGGTGATCGGCGGTGGCGGTCTGGGCGACCTGGCAATCCGCTACGGCTACCAGCGTTTCCAGACCGATGTGATGGTGGTCACCGTGGTGCTGTTGTTGATCCTGGTCCAGGCCCTGCAAATGAGCGGCGACCGATTGGTGGCGCGTTACAGCCACCGTTGACGATTCAAATCAAAAACCTGAAACCCGGCCCCACGTCCGCCCCACGACGGCCATTGAAAATCTGCATTGGAGCACAGCATGAAAAAACCCCTGGCCATACTGGCTGCCTTAATCTCGTTGAGCGCTCACGCCAACGAAAAGCTTACCGTCGGCGCCACCCCGGTGCCGCACGCGGAAATCCTCGAATTCGTCAAACCGACGCTGGCCAAGGAAGGCGTGGACCTGGACATCAAGGTGTTCACCGATTTCATCCAGCCCAACCAGCAGCTGGCGCTGAAGAATCTCGACGCCAACTATTACCAGTACCGGCCGTTTCTCGAGGACTACAACAAGACCCGTCACACCGACCTGGTGCCGGTGGTGGGCGTGCACATCGAGCCATTCGGTGCTTATTCGACCAGGATCAAAAACATCGTCGAGCTCAAGAACGGTGCCACCGTTTCAATCCCCAACGATCCGGTCAACACCGGCCGAGCCCTGGTGCTCTTGCACGAAGCGGGTCTGATCAAGCTCAAGGACCCGAGCAACACGCTGGCGACCCAACGGGACATCGTCGAAAACCCCAAGCACCTGAAAATCCGTGAACTCGAAGGCGCTTTGCTGGCGCGTTCGGTGAGTCAGGTCGACCTGGCGTTCGTCTTCGCCAACTACGCCCTGGAGGCAGGGATCGATACCAACAGTGCCTTGATCGTGGAGAAGGGCAAGAGCCTGTACATCGAGTTCCTGGTGGCACGGCCGGACAACATCAACGATCCGGGCCTGCAGAAACTGGCTAAGGCGTTGAACTCCGATGAGGTGCGGCAGTTCATTTTGACCCGTTACAAAGGCCAGATCGCGCCGGGGTTCTAAGCGAATGCGTTGTGGCGAGGGGATTTAGCGAAACGTCGCACCGCCCCGTTGGGCCGCGAAGCGGCCCTAAAAAAAGGGCCTGCTGCGCAGTCCAACGGGGATAAATCCCCTCGCCACAGGTATGTAATCAACTCGGGTCCAGCAGCTGCGCCCCCGACCCTTGCTCCCCCAACACATCACCAAAATTACGCAACGGACATGCCTCCATCGACAAACATCCGCAACCAATGCAGCCATTCAACTTGTCCCGCAACAACGTCAGCTGATTGATCCGCTCATCCAGATCGCGACTCCACTGCGCCGACAACAGCATCACCTTCGGCTCGTTCCGGGTGCTGCAGCCTGGAACGCAGCCAAGACCACGCGTTGCACTGCAATCTGGTGGGTTAGATCGATAGCTGCATCAAGCGCTCGCCCTGAATGTTTTCCGTTGGCCGGCGTTTGTTGACCGCCAGTTCACCGATCTTGATCAGGCGCGTGCGGGTCACGTTGCGGCTCAGCCCCAGCAGGGCGGCGGTGTGCACCTGGTTGTAGTGGGCAAAACGATAGGCCGCCCGCATCAAGGCGTCTTCGACTTTCTCATGCAGCGCGCCGGCCTGTTGTTCGAAGAGCTTCTGGAAGGCCCGGTCGAGCAGGGCTTCGGCGCAGTCGTCGACCTGGGTGTGATAGTCGTCCTGACGCTCGATGCGCATGTTCGACAGGCGCAGGTCATCGCGTTCGATCACGCCGTTGCGGCAAATCAGCAGGGTGTGGTGAATCACGTTTTCCAGTTCGCGGATATTGCCCGGCCAACTGTAGCTGCGCAGTTTCAGTTCGGCCTCTTTGCTGATGGTGATGGTGCCGTAACCCAGGCGCTGGCTGTAGGCGTTGATGAAGTGACGAGTCAGCGGCAGGATGTCGCCCGGGCGGTCGCGCAGCGGGCTCAATTCCAGGCTGACGACGTCGAGCCGGTAATACAGGTCTTCGCGAAAGTGCCCGGCGTTGATGGCCTTTTCCAGTTGCACGTTGGTGGCCGCGAGCACGCGCACATCGATGGGAATGCTCTTGCGCGAACCCAGGCGCACCACTTCGCGCTCCTGCAGCACGCGCAATAACTTGACCTGGATAGCCATCGGCAAATCGCCGATTTCATCGAGGAACAAGGTGCCCCCGTCGGCTTCCTCGAACCAGCCGGCCTTGGCACTCAGGGCGCCGGTGAACGCACCTTTTTCATGACCGAACAATTCGGCTTCGACCAGGGATTCGGAGAACGCACCACAGTTCACTGCCACGAATGGCCGGTTGCGCCGGGCGCCGAGGTTGTGGATATGTCGCGCCACCAACTCTTTGCCGGTGCCGGTTTCACCAATGATCAGCACACTGGCATCACTGGGTGCGACTTGTTGCAGATGCGCCAGCAAGGCCTGGGATTTCGGGTCTTCGAAGACCTGCGCCGTGGCGCGGATCGACGTGGCCAGAGCGGGCGAGGGCGGTAAGGTCAGCAGTTGCATGGGGCACGCTCCTTGATGGGCAAGCTATGAATAGAAAGTCGGAATCGGCAGGGCCTGGTTCAGCGCCCAGTCACCCAGTTCCTGGAGTTTGTAATCCACCGGGTCGTGCAGGGTTTGCGTGCGCAAGTTGCGCCAGTGACGGTCCAGGCGCAGCGAGGCATGGGTCGAACGCGCGCCGGTCACTTCGAACAGGCGGCTGCACAGCTCCAGGCCATTGCGCGTTGCCGCGACCTTGGCCGTGGCGATGGCGGTGGCGAGATGCCCGCGTTCTTCGGCGCTGAGGTTCGGGCCTTTGGCCCAGGCCTTGTCGAGCAACTCGGCGGCACGTTCCACCAGCAGCCGTACACCTTCGAGGGCCACCCAGAATTCGCCGTAGTGACCGAGCACATAAGGGTCCTGGCGCACCTCCTTGGCAGTGGATTTATGCCACGGCCGGGTTTCGGTCAGCGTGTATTGCCGCGCCTCTTCGAAGGCGCCTTCGGCGATGCCGAGGAACATATGAGTGAACGTGAGCTGGGCGATCAGCGGGCGCAGACAGGCGAAGGGTGTACTCAACGGACCCGGATCGAGCAGCAGTTCCGACTCTTCGACCCGCACCCGTTCGAAGGTGGCGCTGCCACTGTCGGTCTGGCGCTGACCGATGTTGTTCCAGTCGTTGTGCAGGGTGATGCCGCTGCGACCGCTGGGAATGGCGGCGATCAACAGCTTGCCGCCGGCGTTTTCGTCCACCGCCGAGGCGATCAGCATTTCTGAATCGCTGGCGCCGGAGCAGAAACTTTTCTTGCCGGAAAACTCACGCCAGCCGCCAAGGTTTTTCACCACGGTGCGAGTGTCCAGCGGGTTGAGGGCATTGCCCCAGAACCAGTTCTTGCGTGCGGTTTGTTCAAACCACGGCTGCCATTGCTCGGGCCGGGCGAACAGGCGCACGGTGGCGAGCATCAGGTGATGGAAACCGAAAACATGGGCAATCGAACTGTCGACCTTGGCGAACTCACGGACGATGGTCAGGGTTTCGCTCCAGTGGGCGCCGAGGCCGCCGAACTGGGTGGGAATACTTAATGCGAGCAGGCCACTGTGGCGCAGGGCATCACGCTCGGCCTTGGGCGTACCGCCGCGTTCGTCGCGCTCGACGGCGGTCAAGGCAAACTCGGCGGCCAATTGGCGGGCGGTCTGCAACGGGGGTATCAGGGCGCTTTGCGGTTTGGCAGTCACGCTGTTTTCCTTCTTGAATTTCACTCTGCCCCCGTAGGAGCCAGGCTTGCCGGCGAAGAACGATAACGCGGTGCATCTGATGCACAGAGTCGTATGGTTCGCCGGCAAGCCTGGCTCCTACAGGGGTGCGTCAGGCTTTGGCGGGCAACACATCGTTGGCGATCATTTCGCCAAACGGCCCGGTAAGATTGGTGACTCCGCGCCCAGCCAAGCTGGCATACGGCTCGGGCAACAGCGGGAACACCAGTTCCGCAAAGCGATAGGCCTCTTCGAGGTGCGGGTATCCGGAGAAGATGAAACTCTCGATTCCCAGGTCCGCATACTCCTTGATCCGCGCCGCCACCTGCTGCGGATCGCCCACCAGCGCCGTCCCGGCACCGCCGCGCACCAGCCCGACACCGGCCCACAGGTTGGGCGAGATCTCCAGGTTGTCGCGACGCCCATCATGCAGTGCAGCCATGCGCCGCTGACCTTCCGAGTCGAAGCGCGAGAACGATTTCTGCGCGGCTGCAATGGTTTCGTCGCTGATGTGTTCGATCAATTTGTCAGCAGCTTTCCACGCTTTTTCGGCAGTTTCGCGCACGATCACGTGCAAGCGAATCCCGAACTTCACCGTGCGTCCGTTGCGTGCGGCACGCTCGCGGACATCGGCGAGTTTTTGTGCCACGGCAGCCGGTGGCTCGCCCCAGGTCAGGTAGACATCGACCTGTTCGGCCGCCAGGTCATGGGCGGCATCGGAGGAGCCGCCGAAGTACAGCGGCGGATAAGGTTTCTGCACCGGCGGATACAGCGCCTTGGCATTCTGCACCCGCAGGTGTTTACCTTCGAAATCCACCGATTCGCCTTGCAGCACCCGGCGCCAGATCTTGAGGAATTCGTCAGTGACTTCGTAGCGTTCGCTGTGATCGAGGAAACTGCCGTCGCCACGGTTTTCATCCGGGTCGCCGCCGGTCACGACGTTGATCAGCAAACGACCACCGGACAGTCGATCCAGGGTCGCGGCCATGCGCGCCGACACGGTCGGCGAGATGATCCCGGGCCGAATGGCCACCAGATACCGCAAGCGTTCGGTCAGCGGCACCAGCGCCGAGGCGATCACCCACGAGTCTTCGCAGGAGCGCCCGGTCGGGATCAACACACCGTGGTAACCGAGGCTGTCCGCAGCTTGGGCCACCTGTTTCAGATAATTGAGTGTTACCGGGCGTGCGCCTTGAGTGGTGCCCAGGTAATGACCGTCGCCGTGGGTCGGCAGAAACCAGAAAACTTCCATGAACAAATCCTTAAGCGATTTTCAGCAGATTGTTGAGGTGCACGCCGAACAACGGCGCCGCGCGTTCTGCAGCAAGACGAATGCGCGCCTTCAAGGGCTCACTGGTTATTTGGTAATTGGAGAAGTCGGCTTCGGTGGCGTAGACGCCAATCGGCAGGGTCAGGGCCTGGAAGAAACTGAACAGGGGGCGCAGTTGATGATCGAGCACCAGCGCGTGACGGTCGCTGCCACCGGTGGCGGCCAGCAGAACCGGTGTGTCGATCAGCGCATTCAGGTCGATCAGATCGAACAGGTGCTTGAGCAGACCCGGGTAGGAACCGCGATAAACCGGCGCGGCGACGATCAACAAGTCGGCGTTTTCGATCGCTTGCAGTTCGGCTTCGATGTCGGCACTCAGTTCCTGACGGGACAGCGCCGCGCCCAGTGGCCGGGCAATATCACCCAGTTCGATCAGCTTGCTGTCGATCGGCAGTTGCTCGGCCAATTGCGCCAAAATTGCTTGGGTCAGCACCAGCGTGCGCGAAGGACGCCAGGTACCACCGGAGAGGGCAACGACTTTCAATGGACGCGACATGATCAGTTCCTTTTCAAACAGTTGCTCAGCGAGCAGTGAGTAGTCACCGGGTTGAGCAAAAGCTGTACCAATCCCTTGAGGTCCCGGATTACCGGGCTTTCAGCGCCTTGAGCAGGACCACGCTGTTGATTTTCAGGGGCTGTATGTTGAATGACTGTTGCCTGGCAAACAGTTGCATGGGCAACAGTGGATGCAGTTGTTATAAGGGTTGTCTGTTATTCCTCAAAATACAATAAAACGATATTTATAGATCGTTAGGAAATATGTGAGGGCTGCAAGGGCTGCATTAGAAAAACCCGATAGCGACTATCGAGAGCGTTGATTTCTGCTCGGGCAAAGGCGCGAGTAGCCTGTGTTCATTGCCCCGAACCCGATGCCAGGACGCCGAAGATGAAACCTCTAATCGCCACTTTCTTGCTGCTCGCGGTCTCTGTACTTGCCGGATGTGCCAGCCATGTTTCCCCGGAATTGCGGCCCTACACCGCTGAAGAAACCCGGGAGCTGGCGCTGGAAGCACTGAATCGCCGCAGCTTGTCCTTCGACGAATACCACGCGAAAAAAGCCGAATTGCTCGGCGAGCCACAAAAAGCCGTTGGCTTCGACAAGCAGGGCGAAATGAACGCCGAGCGAGCTGTACAGCTGCACGGTCGCCAGAGCTGAGCCAAAACTGTACTGCTCGAACTTTCGCCTAACTGTCCGTGGGTTTCCCTGAGAGTTCGCGATAGGGTCAATACCTGACTGACCCCGATGGACTGCCACCCATGACACTCTCACTCGATCTGCTGCTGGGCTTTGCCCTGTTTGCCCTCGTCACCTCGATCACACCCGGTCCGAACAACACCATGTTGCTGGCATCCGGGGTGAACTTCGGCTTTCAGCGGACCATCCCCCACATGCTGGGCATCACCTGCGGATTCTTCGTGCTGGTCGTGGCAGTGGGCTTAGGGTTGGGCGCGGTGTTCCAGGCTTATCCTGTGCTCTACACCGTACTGCGCTACGTCGGTGCGGCGTACTTGCTGTATCTGGCGTGGAAAATCGCCCATTCCGGTCCCGTCTCGGACACTGAGAAAGGCGAGGCCAAGCCGATCAGCTACCTGGGCGCCGCCGCGTTCCAGTGGGTCAATCCCAAGGCCTGGATCATGGCCATCGGTGCTATCAGCACCTACACACCGATGCAGGGCTATTTCACCAATGTGATTGTGATTGCCGCGGTTTTCGCCCTGATCAACCTGCCGAGCGTCGGTGTCTGGGCCGCCTGCGGCACGCTGTTGCGCAACGTTCTCAAGGACCGGCGCTGGTTGCGCCTGTTCAACTGGGGCATGGCCGCGCTGCTGGTGGCGTCGCTGTATCCGATATTGCTCGATAGCTTTAGCTGACGCATTGCTTCAACCGCTTGCCCGATGCCTGTTAAGCTGGCTTTTCAGGAGCGTTCCGACGCACTTTTAAATGAAGTTGTACTTCTTTAACGGCATCCGATCAGGTATTGGTAACCTTCTGAAAACCGCACGCAGCTCATAAGGCTGCGTTTCGCCGTTTGCAGTCATGAGCCTCCTGATCCCGGAACACGCTCTGCGAGTCTTTTATGAATAAACGTCCGCTGTATTTCGACTACGCCGCCACCACGCCGGTGGATGAGCGAGTCATCAAGATCATGGTCGAGTGCCTGGGCTTTGACGGTAACTTCGGCAATCCGGCCTCCAGCTCCCACGCATTCGGCCAACAGGCCCGGCAATCGGTCGAGCAGGCGCGGCGCCAGGTCGCCGAACTGGTCGGCGCCACGCCTGAACAGATCGTCTGGACTTCGGGTGCCACCGAATCCAACAACCTCGCACTCAAGGGTGTTGCCCAGGCACGCGGCTCGGCCTGCGGCCACATCATCACCAGCCAGATCGAACACAAGGCCATCCTCGACACCGCGAAGCAGTTGCAGGACAGCGGCGTGGCGGTGACGTACCTGGTGCCAGACGCCGATGGCCTGATCACCGCGCAAATGGTCAGCGAAGCCATGCGCGAGGACACCTTCCTGGTGTCGTTGATGCTGGTCAACAATGAACTTGGCACGGTCAACGACATCCCGGCCATCGGCCAGGTGGTGCGCGAGCGCAATGCGTTGTTTCATGTCGACGCGGCGCAAGGCGCGGGCAAGGTGGCGATCGACCTGGCGCAGTCGCCGGTGGACCTGATGTCCTTCTCGGCGCACAAGCTCTATGGCCCCAAAGGCATCGGCGCGCTGTATGTCGGCCCGCGTGCGCACCAGCGCTTGCTGGCGCAGATCCACGGCGGCGGTCATGAAGGCGGCCTGCGCTCCGGCACCCTGGCGACTCACCAGATTGCCGCGATGGGCGCGGCCTTTGCCCTGGCGGCGGCTTTGTTCGATGAAGAAAAAGCCTTGATCGTGCATCTGCGCGAACGCCTGCTTGGGCAATTGCTGAGCATTCCCGGTGTACGGCTCAATGGCAGCGTGACTCAACGCATCCCGCATACGTTGAGCCTGACCTTCAGTGAAGGCGAGTTCAACTCGGCGGCATTGCTCGCCTCGATGGCGTTTTCCGCGACCTCGGCCTGTAATTCCGCCAGCAATGCGCCATCCCATGTGTTGCTGGCCCTGGGGCATGATGCCCGCACGGCGAGTCGCACCATTCGCTTGAGCCTGGGGCGTTTCACCACCGAACAGGATATCGATCAAGCGGTACAGCTGATTAAAACCGCCTGCGCCAGTGCTCCGTCATTCTGGCAATAGGGCAACAAAGCGCCGACTTCGATCGGCACTGAACAATAATGACAAGTGGTTAGCAGGAGTCACGATGAATACGCAGTTTACGATCACCGGGTCAGTGCCCCAGCGCCTGGCGCAAACCCGCGAGCTGATGAGCCGGGAGGGCATCCATGCCTTGCTGGTGCCGTCGGCCGATCCCCACCTGTCCGAATATTTGCCGGGTTACTGGCAAGGGCGTCAATGGTTGTCGGGCTTCCACGGTTCGGTCGGCACCCTGATCGTTACCGCGGATTTCGCCGGCGTCTGGGCCGACAGCCGTTACTGGGAACAAGCGAGCAAGGAACTCAACGGCAGTGGCATCGAGCTGGTCAAGCTGCAACCGGGACAACCCGGGCCGCTGGACTGGTTGGCTGAGCAAACCCCACGAGGCGGCGTGGTCGCGGTCGATGGCGCGGTGATGGCCGTGGCTTCCGCACGCACGCTGGGCAGCAAGCTGGAGGAGCGGGGCGCACGCCTGCGCACCGACATCGACCTGTTGAGCGAAGTCTGGACCGACCGCCCGATCCTGCCGAACGAACCGATCTATCAGCACTTGCCGCCACAAGCCACCGTCAGCCGTGGCGAAAAACTCGCCAAGCTGCGCGAAACCCTGCAGGCACGTGGTGCCGACTGGCATTTCATCGCCACCCTGGATGACATCGCCTGGCTGTTCAACCTGCGCGGCGGCGATGTGTCGTTCAATCCGGTGTTCGTTTCTTTCGCCTTGATCAGCCAGCAGCAGGCGACGCTGTTCGTCGCGTTGAGCAAGGTCGATGCGCAGCTGCGTGCGGTCCTGGAACAGGACGGCGTGACCTTGCGCGATTACAGCGAAGTGGCTGACGCCCTGCGCGCCGTGCCGACAGGGGCGAGCTTGCTGGTCGATCCGGCGCGGGTAACGGCGGGCTTGCTGGATAACCTCGATAGCGGTGTCAAACTGCTCGAAGGCCTGAATCCGACCACCCTGGCCAAGTCCCAGAAGAGCCTGGCGGACGCCGAACACATCCGCCAGGCCATGGAGCAGGACGGCGCAGCGCTGTGCGAATTCTTCACCTGGCTCGAATCGGCCTGGGGCCGTGAGCGCATTACCGAACTGACCATCGACGAAAAACTGACCGCGGCGCGTGAACGCCGGCCGGGTTACGTGTCGCTTAGCTTCAACACCATTGCCGCATTCAACGCCAACGGCGCCATGCCCCATTACCACGCCACCGAAGAAGAGCACGCGGTGATCGAAGGTGACGGCTTGTTGCTGATCGATTCCGGCGGTCAGTATCTGGGTGGCACCACCGACATCACGCGGATGGTCGCGGTCGGCACGCCGACGCCAGAACAGAAGCGCGATTGCACCCGCGTCCTCAAAGGCGTGATCGCCCTGTCCCGAGCGCAATTCCCCAAAGGAATCCTGTCGCCACTGCTGGACGCCATTGCCCGGGCCCCAATCTGGGCCGAAAGCGTCGACTATGGTCACGGCACCGGTCACGGCGTCGGTTACTTCCTCAACGTTCACGAAGGCCCGCAGGTCATTGCCTACCAGGCCGCACCCGCGCCGCAAACCGCCATGCTGCCAGGCATGATCACCTCGATCGAACCAGGCACTTACCGTCCAGGCCGCTGGGGTGTGCGCATCGAGAACCTGGCGATGAACCGCGAGGCAGGCAGCAGCGAATTTGGCGAATTCCTCAAGTTCGAAACCCTGACCCTGTGCCCGATCGACACGCGCTGCCTGGAAACCTCACTGCTGAGCGAAGAGGAAAAGCACTGGTTCAACGCTTACCACGCCGAAGTGCGCGAGCGTGTGAGCCCGTTGCTCGACGGCGCTGCGCTGGAGTGGTTGAACACGCGTACTGCGGCTATTTGACCGGATGTAGCCCGGGCGCTGTTTCCAGCGCCCGGCTCATGTTGTCGACCTGGTCCTCGGGTTTTAACTCAGGGCTTCGATGACAAAGTCCAGTCGATCCTGGCCGAAGAACAGCTGATCACCGACAAACATGCTCGGTGCACCGAATACACCGCGTTGCACCGCTTTTTCGGTGGCTTCCTTGAGGGCGGTTTTAACCTCTTCCTCGGCGCTCAGGGCCAGGATTTCTTCCGGGTCGAAACCGTTTTCGCTCAGTACTGCCCCGACAGTCGCCGGATCATTGAGGTTGCGACCTTCGATCCAAAGTGCCTTGAACAGGCAATCGATGAACGCGGCAAAGCGCTCAGGGTGACGCAACTGCATGCCTGTTACGGCACGCATGAGTACTAGTGTGTTGATCGGGAAGTGCGGGTTGATTTTCAATGGCACACCGTAGCGTTTGGCGTACCGATCCAGGTCGATGAACATGTAACGGCCCTTGGCAGGGATGGTCGCCGGGGAGGCGTTGCCGGTGGCTTTGAATACGCCGCCGAGCAGGATTGGCACATAGGTCAGCTGGCTGTCGGTCTGCTCACAGATCTTCGGCAGCTGGGTGTATGCCAGATAGGTGGCGGGGCTGCCCAGGTCGAAATAGAACTCCACGGTTTTGCTCATGGTCGATGCACTCTTTTTGTTGTTGTAGGGGGGGGATTACCAGCGTTCGCTCCAGGGGCGCAGGTCCAGCTCGAAGGTCCAGGCGTCGCGGGGCTGGCTGTGCAGGTACCAATAGTTCTCGGCGATGTGCTCTGGGTTGAGAATGCCGTCCTGGTCCTTGGTTGCGTACTTCTCGGGGAAGCTTTCACGGATGAAATCGGTATCGATGGCGCCGTCGACCACGACGTGGGCGACATGAATATTCATTGGCCCCAGTTCCCGAGCCATGCTTTGTGCCAGCGCACGGATCCCGTGCTTGGCGCCGGCAAACGCGGCAAAACCAGCAGCACCGCGCAAGCCGGCGGTGGCGCCGGTGAACAGGATAGTGCCCCGTTGCCGCTTGGCCATGCGCTTGGCCACTTCCCGGCCATTGAGAAAGCCTGAGAAACAGGCCATTTCCCAGATCTTGAAATACTTGCGGGCGGTTTCTTCGAGAATGCTGCAAGGCACGTTGGCGCCGATGTTGAACACGAACGCCTCGATCGGGCCGATGTCGCTTTCGATTTGCTCGACCAGTGCAACCACATCGTCTTCTTTGCGGGCATCGCAGGCGAAGCCGTGGGCTTCACCGCCGCCGGCCCTGATGGCATCGACCAGAGGCTGGAGTTTGTCCGCGCTGCGACGGGTCACACAGGCAACGTACCCCTCCTGTGCAAACCGTTTGGCAATAGCGCCACCCGTGGCATCTCCCGCACCGACAACCAGTACGACCTTCTTGTTATTCATTGCCTGGACCCCTTTAGTAAACGATCGTTAACTAAACGAACGTTATGCTACGATTCGACAGGCGTCAAGATGATCGAACGTGAGGGAAGGGCAATGCGTTATTCAGCCAATCACAAGCTGGAAACCCGAGAGAAACTGCTGCAAAGCAGCGCGGTGTCGGCCAAGCAATCCGGTTTTTCCACGATGGGTGTCGACGGTTTGATGAAAGCCATCGGCTTGAGTGGTGGGGCGTTCTACAGTCACTTCGCGTCGAAGGACGAGTTGTTCGCTTCCATTGTCGAGCGTGAGCTACGTCAAAGCCTGGAGCGGTTGGGGGCTGATCAGGATCGCGACAAATTCGAGCGTTGCCTGAAGCTCTACTTGAGTATGTCCCACGTCGAGCACCCGGAAACCGGTTGTGCATTACCGGCATTGGGAGCGGAGATTGCACGCTCCGATCTTCTGATTCGACAGCAGGCGGAGCACTGGATCTGCCAGCTTCAGGAGAGTTGGGCGCGGGTGCTGGAGAGCGACAGCCTGGCCTGGGCGATTCTGTCGCAATGCATCGGTGCATTGGTGGTGGCCCGAATGCTGGTCACGCCGGATCTGCAGCGCAGGGTGCTGAATTCCAGCCATGAGGAGATTGGCCGTCAGCTGGCAGGCCCGAGGGCCTGACAGAATGGCTTCATATTATTTGCAGATAACGATCATGCTGCGGCTGGTGTAGCCAGCGGGGTTGAGTCCGAACGGATAATCACCCGGTTCTTCCACGGCGTCGCCGGATTTGGCGATGACCTTGTAGTTCTTGGGGGCGCACGAGTTGGCGGCGCTGGCGTAGCACTGTTCCCATGAGGACGACAACCCCGAACAGTTGATGTGGATGCCTTTCTTGCCGTGTTTGGTCTGGGGTTTGGAGGTCGCCGCGCAGCCCGCAACTGCAAGAACGGCGATCAGTATCAAAATTCGTTTCATTGCTATCCTTGTAGCGTTCCCGGATCTATCGCCCGGTCTGGCAGTATTCGCTTACGCATGAAGCGTTTTGAGGTCCCTGTCCTGAAAAAGTCCATTTCTGGAACTGGGTTGCGGGGCTAAACATGGCCTAAATGAGCGGCAAATACCAGAGTCTGTGCAAATCGGGCCGTCAATCGGCTGCAACGGCGGGCTTGGCGGCGCTGCCCATGGTCATTGTGGCACCCACGGAAGCCAGGATGATGCACAGGATGGCCATCCACTGTGACAAAGACAGGTACTCCTGCAGGAACAACAGACCGGACAAGGCGCCCACCGCCGGCTCGATGCTCATCAATGTGCCGAAGGTCCTGGCCGGCATGCGGGTGAGGGCGACCATTTCCAGCGTATAGGGGAGGGCCGTGGACAGCACGGCAACACCAATGGCGATCGGAATCAAGGATGGGGTCAGCAGCGCCGCACCCGCATGAACAATGCCGATCGGGGCGACGAACAGTGCGGCAATCACGACGCCCAGCGCGGCGGTCTGTATACCGTTGTCGGCACCGGCCTTTTGCCCGAAAAGAATGTACAGCGCCCAGCAGACACCAGCACCCAATGCGTAACCGGCCCCCAGCAGATCAATGCCTTGCGCCGTTGCGCCCGTTGGAATCAATAGCAGCAAGCCGACAGCGGCCAGGGCAATCCACAAAAAGTCGATGGCGCGGCGTGAGGCATAGATGGCAACGGCCAATGGCCCGGTGAACTCCAGCGCGACCGCGATACCCAGGGGAACCGTGCGCAGGGACATATAGAAGAGGAAGTTCATGCCGCCCAGTGCCATGCCATAGACAATGACGGTGCGCAGTGATTTTGCGGTGAGCTTCGCCCGCCATGGGCGCAGCAATAACACCATAATCACGCTGGCAACGGTCAATCGCAGGGTGGTGGTTCCCTGGGCGCCGATGATAGGAAACATGCTTTTGGCCAGCGAGGCTCCCGACTGGATCGATGCCATGGCTATTAATAGCAGGCCGACCGAAAACAGGGTCGAGGCAAGGCTGCGAGGCTGATCATTCATAGGGAGGCACCGTCCGAGGTATGGAGCTTGAGTGTTGTTCTTGGTATTGGGCAATATACTGCGCAATCGGTGCGGGC
>NZ_CP166803.1:757500-5215000 GCF_059716115.1 Pseudomonas sp. LBUM1653 | reverse complement strand
TCCCTATCTGCCGTGGACGTTTGAGATTTGAGAGGGGCTGCTCCTAGTACGAGAGGACCGGAGTGGACGAACCTCTGGTGTTCCGGTTGTCACGCCAGTGGCATTGCCGGGTAGCTATGTTCGGAATAGATAACCGCTGAAAGCATCTAAGCGGGAAACTAGCCTCAAGATGAGATCTCACTGGGACCTTGAGTCCCCTGAAGGGCCGTCGAAGACTACGACGTTGATAGGTTGGGTGTGTAAGCGCTGTGAGGCGTTGAGCTAACCAATACTAATTGCCCGTGAGGCTTGACCATATAACACCCAAGCAATTTGACTACTGAAAGAGCATCAGATTGCGGTGTGTGAAGACGAAACGAACCGAAAGTTCGAGATACTCACAAAGCACCGAAGCTATCACATACCCAATTTGCTGAAGCGAGGCCAACTGGTCACGACTCAGTACCCGAATTTCTTGACGACCATAGAGCGTTGGAACCACCTGATCCCATCCCGAACTCAGCAGTGAAACGATGCATCGCCGATGGTAGTGTGGGGTTTCCCCATGTGAGAGTAGGTCATCGTCAAGATTAAATTCCAAAACCCCTATCTGCGTATGCAGGTAGGGGTTTTGTTTTTGTTCGCAGGAAAATCTGTTCGACGTTCAACTTAAAGAAAATGACACGAAGGTCACCCGGCAGTTTTTGCTATGGTGCAGCTCGTTTTTTAACGGACTGTTTCAAGCCCAGGGATTGGCATTTTTCTTTTCAAAGAGTTGCAACAGAAATGCCCCAACCGATTCCGATCAAAGACCACGAAAAAGAGACGCGGCTGGTCAACAAGAGACTGATGGCCTGCGCCCTGTTCGTCGCCGCCATTACCTGCGCACTGGTGGTGCGCCTGTACGTCTTGCAGGTGGTGGAATTCGACTACCACTCCACGATCTCCGAAAACAACCGTGTACACGTGCTGCCGATCACGCCTACCCGTGGCCTGATCTATGACCGCAATGGCGTGGTCCTGGCGGACAATCGGCCCAGCTACAACCTGACCATCACTCGCGAACGCGCGGCCGATGTCAGTCAGGAGCTGGACGAAGTGGTCAACCTGCTGCACCTGCCAGCGGAAGACCGCACGGTGTTCGACAAGGCGATGAAACAGGCACGGCACCCGTTCGTGCCAGTGACGTTGTTCTATGAACTCAGCGAGGAGCAGATCGCGATACTGGCGGTCAACGAGTTCCGCTTGCCGGGCATCGATGTCGAGCCGCAGTTCGTGCGCCATTATCCGTTGGGCGAGCACTTCGCTCATTCGGTTGGCTACGTCGGACGGATCAACGAGAAAGAGTCCAAGGTGCTGGATACGGTCGAGTATCGAGGTGCCCAATCCATTGGCAAGACCGGGATCGAAAAATTCTACGAGTCGCAACTGCACGGCCATGTCGGTTACGAGGAAGTCGAAACCAATGCCCAGGGCCGCGTGCTGCGAGTGCTCAAGCACACGGATCCGGTGCCCGGTAAAAGCATCGTCCTGAGTCTGGACGTCAAGCTTCAGGAGGCTGCCGAACATGCCTTGGGCGATCGTCGTGGCTCGGTGGTCGCGCTTGATCCGTCGACCGGTGAAGTGCTGGCCATGGTCAGCAACCCGAGTTTCGATCCGAACCTGTTCGTCACCGGTATCAGCTCCAAGGAATATTCGACGCTACGCGATTCCATTGACCGACCGCTGTTCAACCGTGTGCTGCGCGGGCTCTACGCGCCGGGCTCGACCATCAAGCCGGAAGTCGCCATTGCCGGGCTCGACGCCGGCATCGTAACACCGCAGACCCGGGTCTTCGATCCCGGGTATTACCAACTCCCGGACTTCGATCACAAGTACCGCAACTGGAACCACAGCGGTGACGGTTGGGTGGACATGGACGCGGCGATCATGCGTTCCAACGACACCTACTTCTACGACCTTGCGCACAAACTGGGCATCGATCGGCTGCATGACTACATGTCAATGTTCGGCCTCGGGGAAAAGGTCTCTCTGGACATGTTCGAAGAGTCCGCCGGGTTGATGCCATCCCAGGCCTGGAAGCGTGCCACGCGCCGTCAGCCATGGTTCCCTGGAGAAACCGTGATCCTCGGCATCGGTCAGGGCTACATGCAGGTCACGCCGCTGCAACTGGCCCAGGCCACGGCGCTGATTGCCAACAAAGGCGTGTGGAATCGACCGCACCTGGCCAGGACCGTGGACGGTGTCGCGCCGGTGGACGAGCATCCAATGCCCAACATCCTGCTCAAGGATCCGCGCGACTGGGAGCAGGTCAACCACGGCATGCAGATGGTCATGCACGATGCCCGCGGGATTGCCCGGGCGGCAGCGGCGGGGGCGCAGTACCGTATCGCCGGCAAGAGCGGCACCGCGCAAGTGGTGGCGATCAAGCAGGGCGAGCGTTACAACCGCGAGAAAACCCGCGAGCGTAACCGCGACAATGCCTTGTTCGTCGGTTTCGCCCCGGCCGAACATCCGCAGATCGTAATTTCGGTGATGATCGAAAACGGCGAGGCCGGTGGCCGAGTCGCCGGTCCCGTGGTGCGGCAGATCATGGACGCCTGGTTACTCGACCAGGACGGTCATCTCAAACCGCAATACGCAGTGCCGAGCAAGGCACCGGGCGATCCTCACGTCTGAACCGGACTTTCTGGATCAACTGGACATGACGCTGCAGGCTGTGACCGATCCACCTGCCGGAACACAAGCGCCGTAAGGCACTTGCCATTGCCCTGACGTTAACGTAAAGATTGCGGCAGGGCGCCGTTACAAAAAGGCGCAGGGCGGACGACCCGGAGCGCTTGATGACGCTAATAAAAACAAACTCCCCCAAATTGCACCGCGAAGCCCGGCTGGCCCGGGAAAAACTGCATCTGGAAGGCGAAGTACCGGACGGCGTCCTGCGCGCGGAAATCGATGCCTCCTGGCGGCGCAGCCTCAGCCATGGCGTGCATTTCAATGCCAAGCATGAGCTGGCGCTGGAATCGAGTGCCAGCGTCGATGTGTTGCTGGCGAGCAATCGCCTGCTGATCGATGCGGCGTTACCGGCGATTGATTACCTGGCCGAACGCCAGGGCAAGGAAGGGTTGATCATCCTCGCCAACTCCGACGCCACCATCCTTGCCGTCGAAGGTCGCGCCGACCGCCTCAAGGGCAGTGGCCTGCAAGACATCACCCTCGGCGCCTGCTGGAGCGAAGCCGCGCGGGGCACCAACGCCCTCGGCACGGCACTGGTCGAAGCCCGGCCAACCCTGATCGATTGCGGCGAACACTACCTGGATCGCCTCAGTGATTTTTCCTGCACGTCGGTGCCGATCCATTGCCCCCAGGGCGATATCCTCGGCGTCCTCGACCTGACCCGCGAAGGCCCGCTGGGCCGCGCCCACGACAGCACCGCACTGCTGGCCATGGCCGTCAGCCAGATCGAGAGCCGGGTGTTCAACGCCAGCTATCCGGACGAAATCGTCCTGGCGTTCCACAGTCGTCGCCAGTACCTCGAATCGCCATGGCAGGGCCTGTTGGCGGTGAGCCTGGGCGGGCAGATCCTCGCGGTCAGCGCCCAGGCCTGTCAGTTGTTGCATGCCGAGCGTTCGGTGCTGGTCGGTCGGCGCTGCGAAGAGTTTCTCGGAGTCGATGGTCTGCAACTGTTGGCACGCCTGCATCAGGGCGGCGTCGGCAGCCTGCAGACTGCCAAAGGCGAATTCTTCTACAAAACCCTGCGCGCGCCGCAACGTTCGATCAACGTCGGCAGCCCACCACGCAGCGTCGCAAAAACCGCCAAGGCGCAACCGGACCTGGAATCCCTGGCCGGCAGCAATGCCCGTTATGCCCGTGCCCTGCGCATGGCCCGACAAGGCCTGGCCAACCAGCTGCCGGTGTTGCTGCTGGGTGAAACCGGCACCGGTAAAGAAGTCATCGCCCGCGCCCTGCACCTGGCCGGCAGCCGCTGCGACAAACCTTTCGTCGCGGTCAATTGCGCGGCGATCCCCGAAGGCCTGATCGAGTCGGAACTGTTCGGCTACCGCGAGGGCGCGTTCACCGGTTCGCGCCGCGGCGGCATGGTCGGGCGCCTGCAACAGGCCCACGGCGGCACCTTGTTTCTCGATGAAATCGGCGACATGCCGCTGGCCTTGCAGGCCCGGCTGCTGCGCGTGCTACAGGACCGCAAGGTCGCGCCATTGGGTGCCGGCGAAGAGCAGGACATCGACGTCGCGCTGATCTGCGCCACCCACCGCGACCTCAAGCGCCTGGTGGAAGACAAGCACTTTCGCGAGGACTTGTTTTACCGGGTTAACGGCATCAGCGTGATGCTCCCGGCGCTGCGCGAACGAGAGGATTTCAGTGCCCTGGTCAGCCGTCTGCTCACCAGGCTCGACGCGCCGAGCGTGGTCCTGCACGACGACCTGAGCCGTTTGCTCGACGGCTATCACTGGCCGGGCAACATCAGGCAGCTGGAGATGGTCCTGCGGACCGCGCTGGCCATGCGCGAACCGGGGGAGACCGTGCTCACTCTCGACCACTTGCCCGACAGCATGCTCGACGAGCTCAACGCCAGCGAACGGCCCCAGGCCGGCAGTATTCGGGAAAACGAACTGGAGATGATCCGCCAGTCCCTGGACAGCCACCAGGGTAACGTCTCGGCCGCTGCCGACGCCCTGGGCATCAGCCGCGCGACCCTGTATCGCAAGCTCAAACAGTTGCGCTCGTGATGCAGCGCCTGATCGTACGGCTGATCGACAGCCAAAATCCCGAGGCCCTGCAAGCGGCGTTGCGCTGGCTATACAGCTTCGTGCGCCCGCACCGCTTGGCGATTGCCGGGCTGCTGGGCCTGTCCGTCTGCGCCTCGGCGTTGGTACTGGTGCAGCCGTGGCTGACCAAGTTGCTGATCGACGATGGCCTGCTGGCGCGCAATTTCCCGATGCTGGTGCTGATCGCCGGGCTGATGATCGTCGCTGGATTGCTGGGCACGGCGTTGTCCGGGATCAATCGTTATCTGCATACGCGCTTGTCCGGGCGCATGCTGTTTGCCCTGCGCGATGATTTGTATCGGCATTTGCAGACCCTGTCGCCGAGCTTCTACGGCCAGCGACGCATCGGCGATCTGATGTCGCGTCTCGATGGCGACGTGGCGGAGATCCAGCGCTTTGCCGTGGATTCGTTGTTCTCGGCGGTGTCGAGCGTGATCGGTTTGGTGGTCGCTGTGGCGATGCTGTTGACCCTGTCGTGGAAACTGTCGTTGCTGGCGCTGGTGCTGATTCCCCTCGACGTGCTCTGGCTGCGCTGGATGCGGCGCAAGGTCGAGCGCGATGTGCGGCAGTTGCGTGAACGCTCGGCGGACATGTCGTCGTTCATGGTCGAGACGCTGCCAGTGATGAAGTTCATCCAGTCCGCCGGCCAGCAACAGCGCGAGGCGCGACGACTGGAGAGTCTCGGCCAGGGCTACATGAGCCAGTTGCTGCGCCTGCAGGTCACCGAGTTTTTCACCCAGGCCGTGCCGGGCACGCTGACCTCGCTGTCGCGCGCCTGTGCGTTCCTGATTGGTGGTTACTGGGTGGTGCAGGGCACCTGGCAGCTGGGTGCGTTGATCGCCTTTTCCACGTACCTGGGCATGGCGGTGGGGCCGGTGCAGAGTTTGCTCGGGCTCTATGTGGCGGTTCAACGGATGACCGTCAGCCTCGGGCGTGTGATGGAGCTGCGCGGCGAACAAGCGAGCGTGCTCACACCGGCCACGCCCAAGCCGATGCCGGCATCCGGCGAGCTGCGTTTCGATGACGTGCACTTCAGCCATCCCGGTCGCCCGACCACCCTGCGCGGCATCGAGGCGCGGATTCCCTACGGTTTGAAAGTCGCCCTGAGCGGCGGTTCCGGGGTCGGCAAATCGACCCTGATCGATCTGCTGCAACGCCACCACGACCCGCAGTCCGGGCGGGTGCTGCTGGGGGACGTGGATGTGCGCGAACTCGACCTGTTCGAGTTGCGTCGGCGCATAGCCGTGGTCAGTCAGGACATCGTGCTGTTTCGCGGCAGCCTGGCCGACAACCTGGCCTACGCCGTGCCGGACGCCAGCCGTGAAGCGATCGCCGAAGTTGCGCGGCTGGCACAACTCGACAGCCTGATCGCGACCTTGCCCGAGGGCCTCGACAGTCCGTTGGGGGAGCGCGGCCAGCAGTTGTCCGGCGGGCAGAAACAACGCATCGCCATCGCCCGCGCCTTGTTGCAGGACCCACTGATCCTGGTGCTCGACGAAGCCACGTCGGCAGTGGACGAAGCCACCGAGCGCGAAGTGATCGAAGCCATCGACCGGCTGTTTGCCGGGCGTACGCGCATCCTCATCAGCCATCGCCCCTCGACTCTGGCCGATGCCGATCTGCGCTTTGAATTGCTCGACGGTGTATTGATGTCGAAAACGGTGCTGCATGAAGCCTGAGCCTTATGAAACCTGAGCTGAGGATTGGCGTGGTGGACAGCGGTCACTCGACGGCGCAACGGGTGCAAGTCGTCGCCGGCCGGCGTTTTTCCCTGGTGGAAGACGGGCTCGCCGAAAGTGACCTGCGTGATGATCCGCTGGGCCATGGCAGCGCGGTGATCGAAGCCATCGGCCGGCGTGCACCCTCGGCACTGTTTTGCGTGGCGCAAGTGTTCGACCGGCGCGGGGTGACCAGCGCCTTGCAGATCGCCACGGCAATCGACTGGCTGGTGGCGCAGGACGTGCGCTTGATCAATCTGAGCCTGGGCTTGCGTCAGGATCGCAGCCTGTTGCGCAGCGCCTGCGCGGCGGCGGTGGCGCGGGGCGTGCTGTTGTGCGCATCCAGCCCGGCCCAGGGCGAAGGCGTGTTTCCGGCGAATTACCCACAGGTATTGCGGGTGACCGGCGATGCGCGCTGCGCCGAACTCGAATGGTCATGGCTCGACAGTGCCCAGGCGGATTTCGGCGCCTGCGTGCACGGCACCTATCCCGGGCAATCAGGGGCCAGCCTCGGGTGCGCGGCGTTGAGCGGGCATATTGCCGGTTTCCTGGTCGACCAGCCCGAGGCGAGCAACGAGCAGGTCATCCAGTGGCTGCGTGACAACGCCCGTTACCGTGGCCCTGAACGGCGCAGCGAAGCATGAGTGCGATTGTGGTGCTGGGTGCCGGCCCGGCCGGCGCGGCGGTGGCGCTGGGATTGCGGCGCCTGGGGTATCCGGTGACGCTGGTCTGCGAGTGGCGCCGTTTTGCCGCGCTGGAGGGCGTTTCCGTGCGGGTGCTGGAAGCGTTGCGCGGCGCGGGCCTGCATCAGGCGTTGGCGCAGGCGACACTGCCTTCGCAACGCCAGGTGAACTGGAACGGCCAGCAGCATGCGCAAAACATCGAGTTCCTGCTGGACCGCCCGGCCTTCGATCGGGGCTTGCGCGAGGACTTGCGCGCCGCGGGCGTGGCGTTGATCGAAGGTCGGGTGCTCGGCGTGCAGTCGTCGTCTTCAGGGCATCACATCCAGGTCGAGGGAGATGATGACCTGGTCGCGGAGTTTCTGGTGGAGGCGCGCGGACGTCAGGCGCCAACCCTGGGTAAAGGCTTGCGTGGGCCGGAGACGGTCAGTCTGCTCAATCGCTGGCAAGGCACACCGGGCACTACCGCCAGCGCCGTGGAAAGCCTCGCTGACGGCTGGGCCTGGATGGCGCGGCGCGCTGACGGTCAGTGCTACTGGCAATGGACAGTTGACGTGGCCAGCGCCGGGTTGCCGGGCAAGGCGCAGTTGCTCGACTACTGTCGACAGCGGCGTGGTGAATCGGCAGTGGCTCGGGCATTTTTCGGCAGTGATCCAGAGGCCGATTTACAGCTGCACGCCCGCAGTAGTACGGCGATTCTCAGCCCGCAGGTGTGCGGCGATAATTGGATTCGGGTCGGCGATGCGGCGATGGCGGTGGACCCGTTATCGGGCAATGGGATCTTTCAATCGCTGTCCTCGGCATTGCAGGCACCGACGGTGATCAACACCCTGTTGCGCAAACCCGAACGTGCAGCGCTGGCCCAACGTTTTCATCAGCAAAGGGTGGAGCAGCTGTTTCTGCGGTTCGCACGGATTGGCCGGGATTTTTATGCCGATGAGCAGCGTTGGCTTGATCAGCCATTCTGGCAGGCGCGACGGCAATGGCCGGATGCCGAGGTTGCGCATGCCGAGGCGGATTTCAATGCGCTGCGAATCGAGCGGGCGCCGGTGCTGCGTGACGGGTTTGTCGATGAGGCTGAGGTGGTGATCACGGCGGATCAGCCGTTGGGGATCTGGCATGTGCAGGGGGTGGAGTTGGCGCCTTTGGTTCGGCGGTTGTGGAGTGAGCCGGCTGAACAGGCGCTGGCCGGATTGACTGTAGAGCAGGGGAGGATGGTTCGCAGTTGGTTGTTGGGGCAAGGGTTCAAGCCCTGACATTTGTAGTGCCAGATCTGGCCTCTTCGCGAGCAGGCTCGCTCCCACAGTGATTTTGTGTCGATCAAAAATCCCCTGTGGGAGCGAGCCTGCTCGCGAAGGCGGCCTAGAGAGCGCCGAATATCAGAGCTTGATCAACACCGACTTCAACTCAGTGTAATGCTCGATCGCCGCATACCCCATCTCGCGCCCGACCCCCGACATCTTGTAGCCACCAAAGGGCAACGCCGGGTCCAGGGCGCTGTGGCAGTTGACCCACACTGAACCGGACTTGATCCGTGGAATCATCCGGTGCACCGCCGCCAGGTCATTGGACCAGATGCTCGCGCCCAGCCCATAAGGGCTGTCATTGGCCATGCGCAGCGCATCGGCTTCGTCATCGAAGGGAATCGCCACCAGCACCGGGCCGAAGATTTCTTCCTGCACCAGCGAATGCTTTTGATCGACGTCGACGATCACTGTCGGCTTGACGAAAAAGCCCGGCCCGAACTGCTCGCCACCGCAGGCGATGGTCGCGCCGCTTTCGCGGCCCTTTTCGATGTACCCGTAGACCCGCGCCTGCTGGCGCGCGGAAATCAACGGCCCCATTTCCACGCTCGGGTCCAGGCCGTTACCGAGTTTCATGGCGTTGGCGATGCCGGCGATGTCCGCCACCACATTGTCGAAATGCTTGCGCTGCACATACAGGCGCGAGCCTGCGCAGCAGACCTGGCCCTGGTTGAAGAAAATCGCGCTGGCGGCACCGGCTGCAGCGGTTTTCAGGTCGGCATCGGCCATCACGATGGTCGGTGATTTGCCGCCCAGTTCCAGGGTGACCCGGGTCATGGAATCCATGGCGATCTTGCCGATCTGCTTGCCCACGGCGGTGGAGCCGGTGAAGGTCAGCTTGTCCACGAGCGGGTTGTGAGTCAACGCGGAACCGGCGGTGATGCCGGTGCCGGTGACCACGTTGAACACGCCCTCGGGGTAACCGGCCTCAAGGACCAGCTCGGCGAGTTTCAGTGCGGTGAGCGGAGTTTCGTCGGCGGGTTTGAGTACCACGGTGCAACCGGTGGCCAGGGCCGGGCCGAGTTTCCAGCAGGCCAGCAGCAGCGGGAAGTTCCAGGCGACGATGGCGCCGACCACACCCACCGCTTCGCGGCGGATGAAACTGTGGAACTGGTCGTTGGGCATCAGGGGTGCCGATACATCAACCGTGGAGCCCTCGATCTTGGTCGCCCAACCGGCCATGTAGCGCAGGAAATCGATGGCCAGCTGCACGTCCATCACTTGCGCCACTGCCGCGCTTTTGCCGTTGTTCAGGCATTCCAGCTGCGCCAGCAGCTCGGCATCGCGCTGCATCAGGTCGGCCAGTTTCCACAAAAGGTTCTGCCGCTCCCGGGGGCGGGTGCGAGTCCAGGCCGAGTCATCGAACGCCTGCCGGGCGGCGAGCACTGCGCGGTCGACATCTTCCGGCGTGGCGCACGGCACCACGCACAGCACTTCACCCGTGGCCGGGTTGTGCAAGGGCATGGTCTGGCCGTCGGCGGCCTCGACCCAGTCGCCACCGATGAGCATGCGCGGGGCGCGCTGGATAAACGCCGAAGTGGCGGGAAGCAGGTTGGGAAGCGACATGATGAAACCTCGTCTTGTTGTGTGGCGAGGTCTTTCGCAATGGCTGTGCCAGATGCGGTTTTTTGCAGCAAGAGCCCTAGCGGACAGGCTTCCCGGCCACTTTTCGGTGCGCCTTCGCATCATCAAACGTCGCAAATTGCGACGACCTGAGACTCCTCGAACACCATTGAATAACTGTGGGAGCGAGCCTGCTCGCGATGGACGTCAACGATAACGTGGGCTGTCTGATTGGCCGCGTTGGTCAGACGTTCTTCGCGAGCAGGCTCGCTCCCACAGGAGGCGGGGCTATGTTTGTCTCAGGTTGCAACAGTTGTCGCGAAATTAAACGTGGAACGCCGATAACGCCCACGTCAAAACCCCGATCATTACCAATAACTCATTGATTAAGCTGAATATTCACAAGCTGGCACGCTCCGTGTATTGCTCATCGCAGACGTTTCTCTTGCCTCCGTCAGCGGCTTGCCGCCGGCGGCAGAAACCCAAAAAACGATAAGCCACAAAAATAAGAAAACACCGTGCGAGGTTCGACGTTGATGAAGAGAAAACTCCGTTCAGGCATGAGCGCCAGTCTGCTAGCCATCGCGGCTTGCGTGGCCCTGCATTCGCCTCACAGCCTGGCAGCCCGCGACGCCCAGACCATCCTCAAGGAAACCTGTCAGGGCTGTCACACCCCCGAGGCCGATAACGCCCTGAGCCGCATCAGCCATCAGCGCAAGACGCCGGAAGGCTGGCTGATGAGCATCGCTCGTATGCAGACCATGCACGGTTTGCAGATCAGCGATGAAGACCGCCGCACGCTGGTCAAGTACCTGGCCGACACCCAGGGCCTGGCGCCAAGCGAAACCGACGGCGTGCGTTATGCCATGGAGCGCCGGCTCAACACCGTCGAGCAGTTCGACGACCCAACCAGCCAGATGTGCGGCCGCTGCCACTCCGGTGCGCGGGTGGCCCTGCAACGACGTCCGGCCCAGGAGTGGGAGCGCCTGGTGAACTTCCACCTCGGCCAATGGCCGTCCCTGGAATACCAGGCGCTGTCCCGCGACCGTGACTGGTTCGACCAGGCTCGCAAAGAAATGGTGCCGCTGTTGGCCAAGCGCTATCCGCTGGACAACCCGGCGTGGAAAAAGTGGCTGAGCACGGCGCCCAAAAGCGAGGCACTGGTGGGTGACTGGAGCTTCAGCGGTCACTTGCCGGGCAAAGGCGAACTGGCTGGAGTGATGAGCGTGACCGCCGACGGCAGCGACACCTTCAAGGTCAGCGTCAAAGGGCAATACGCCGACGGCACGCCGTTCAACGGCGACGGCAGCGCGATTCTCTACACCGGCTACGAATGGCGCGGCAACGTCAGCATCGATGGTGTGACCATGCGCCAGGTGTTCGCCGCCCAAGGCAATGCGATGCAGGGCCGGATGTTCGAAGCTGAGCACGATGAGCGCGGTCTGGACTTCGTCGCCGCCAAACGGGGCAGCAGCCGTTTGCTGGCGGTGCAGCCGGGTTACCTGAAGGCCGGCAGCGAAAGCGAAGTCACCCTGATCGGCAGCGGCCTGAGCGGCAAGCCGAACTTCGGCAAAGGCGTGGAAGTGGTTGAAGTCGTCGAGCAGAGCCCGGAGCGAATCAAGGTCAAACTCAAGGCCGCGGCCAATGCCCAGCCGGGCTTGCGTGCGGTCACCGTCGGTGCGCTCAAAGGCCCGAGCCTGTCGGTCTACAGCAAGATCGCCCAGGTCAAGGTCGTACCGGAATTCTCGGTGGCGAGGATCGGCGAGGGCGGTGGATCGACGCCGAAAGTCCAGGGCCGTTTCGATGCCGAAGCCTGGGGCAAGGGCGCCGATGGCAAACCGTATCGCATCGGCGTGTTCCCGGCGCAGTGGAAGGTCGAGGCCTTCGACGACCGCGCCAAGGAAGACGAAGACGTCAAGTTCGCCGGCACCATGCAGGCCGACACCGGCGTATTCACCCCGGGCGATGCCGGGCCGAACCCGGCGCGCAAAATGTCCACCAACAATGCCGGCAACCTCAAGGTGATCGCCGCCGTCGACGACGCAGGGAAATCCCTGACCGGTGAAGGCCAAATGATCGTGACCGTGCAACGCTGGAACAATCCACCCATTCCTTGAGTGACCTGAACGCCAGAGCTTCAGACACTTTTTCGGAATGATTGCAGGCCCCGCAATCGGGGCTTGCACAGGAGGTTGGCAATGGGCGCTATCTTGAATCTGGTCGAACGCAACCTGCACGAAGTGCAGGTCGATGCCGACCGTATGCTGTTCCACATCCCCAGCAGTTCGCTGTTCGCCAGCGATGAACTGACGGGCACCATCATCGATACCTTGCGCGGGCCCGGTTGTTCCTCGGACGACCTGATCCAGCGCCTCGCCGCGCGTTTCAACGGCGAGGAAATCACCGAGACCCTGCGCGAACTGATGGCCCTGGAACTGGTCAGCGACGGCTCGCCGCTGACCCCGGACATCGCCACCAAGCGCGTCGAGCGCACGGCGATCAATACCGTGGTGCTCAACGTCAACACCGGCTGCAACCTGAGCTGCACCTACTGCTACAAGGAAGACCTCGACAAGCCCTCGGCCGGCAAGAAAATGGACGTCGAGACGGCGATAGCCTCGGTGGAAATGTTGCTGCGCGAATCCCCGGACGAAGAGCGTTTCACCGTGGTGTTCTTCGGCGGCGAACCGCTGAGCAATCGCAAGCTGATCGAGTACATGGTCGATTACTGTGAGAAGCGTTTTCGCGAGGCCGGCAAGTTCGTCGAATTCGTCATGACCACCAACGCTACGTTGCTCACCGAAGAGACCGTGGACTATCTCAATGCCCACCGTTTCGGACTGTCCGTCAGCATCGACGGGCCGAAAACCGTGCACGACCGCAACCGCATCACCGTGGGCGGGCAGGGTACCTACGACGTGGTGCGGCGCAAAGCCGAAATGCTGCTGTCGCGCTACAACAGCCGTCCGGTGGGCGCGCGGGTGACCCTGACCACGGGCGTCACCGACGTCGAAACCATCTGGGATCACCTGTTCAATGAACTGGGTTTCGCCGAAGTCGGTTTCGCCCCGGTGACCTCCGGCGACATCAGCAGCTTCAACCTGACCAGCGATGAACTGGTGCAGGTGTTCGCCAACATGAAGGCACTGGGTCGGCGTTACCTGGAAGCGGCACTGGAGCACCGCAACATCGGCTTCTCCAACCTGCACCAGCTGATTACCGACATCCACGAAGGCCACAAGAAAGCCCTGCCATGCGGTGCGGGCCTGAAGATGCTGGCGGTGGATCACAAGGGTGAGCTGAACCTGTGCCATCGCTTTACCGGTTCGAGTCTGCCGACTTTCGGCAACGTGCACAGCGGCGTGAAACAGGTGGAATTGAACGACTTTCTGTCCCAGCGCCTCGACCGAACCAACACCGGCTGCGAAGACTGCAATATCCGCAACCTGTGCTCCGGCGGCTGCTACCACGAAAGCTACGCCCGCTATGGCGACCCGACGCACCCGACTTATCACTACTGCGAACTGATGCGTGACTGGGTCGACTTCGGCATCGAGGTCTACACCCGGATCATGGCTCACAACCCTGCGTTCATCAGCAGCTACATCACTCCGCGCAAGGCTCACTGATATGAAACATCTCAAGGCAATCAATAACAAAGCGTTGAAGCTGGATCAGGCCGCGGATGAAAACCGCATTGAAGAAGTGGTGGCGATGAGCTCCGTGGCGGGCTGTGCCTCGACCACCGACCCGGGCTGGGAAATCGATGCGTTTGGCGGTGTGTCGTCGCTGTGCCAGCCGATGGAAGCCGACCTGTATGGCTGCTCCGACCCGTGCTGGTGGCCGGCGCAGGTGCCCGACATGATGAGCACCTACCCGGACTGGAACAAGGATGCCCAGGCGTCCAACGACAACTGGCGCAACCTCGGCACTGTCTTCCCCAAAGACAAGTGATCAGATAAGAAGAAGGATTCCAGCATGCACAGCATCAAAGCCTGCGGCCTGGCCGCTTTCGCCATCCTGAGCACCTGTTCGCTCAGTGTCCTGGCCGATGAAAACACCGCGTTGCAAGACGGTCACGAATACATGGTGACCACCAATTACCCAAACAACCTGCACGTGATCGACCTGGCCACCGACACCTTGTACAAGACCTGCCAGATGCCGGACGCCTTCGGCCCCGGTAGCGTGCAATTGTCGCCGGACCGTAAGACCGCCTACGTGCTGAACAACCACTACGCGGATGTCTACGGCGTCGAGCTGGACAGCTGCAAGCAGGTGTTCCACGCCAGCATCACGCAGAAACCGGGGGAAAAGGCGAAATCGATGTTCGCCTTCACCGTCAGCCATGACGGCAAGGAGTTGTTCACCATCGCCAACCCGACGCTGATGATGAACGATCGTTATGAAGTGCAGCAGCCACGGCTCGACGTGTACAAGACCGACGCCGGCATGGACGCCAAGCCCGTGCGCAGTTTCCCGGCGCCGCGACAGCTGACCATCATGCAGAGCGGTGACGATGGCACGCTGTATGTGGCCGGGGCGGATGTCTACAAGGTCAATGTGCAAACCGGCAAGTTCGACGTGCTGATCCCCAGCCGTCACTGGAAACGCCCGAACTACAGCGCGCCGGACGTGCTCTACGTGTGGAACCAGCAGACCTACCGGCATGATTTCTCGCTGCTCTACACCGCGGCGAAATTCAAGGACAAGAAACAGGACCCGGCGACCGCCGAATACCTCTATGGCCTGTTCAGTGTCGACCTGAAGACCGGCAAGACCGAAACCACCGACTTCGGCCCCCTGACGGAAATCTACTTCAGTGGCATGCGTTCGCCCAAGGACCCGAACCTGATGTTTGGCGTGCTCAACCGCTTGGCCAAATACGACATCAAGGAGAAGAAAATGCTCCAGGCGGCGACGCTCGATCACTCCTACTACTGCATTTCCTTCAACAAGGACGGCAGCAAGATATACCTGGCCGGTACCTTCAACGATGTGGCGATCTTCGATGCCGATAGCCTGAAACAGGTGGGCAGCATCAAGTTGCCGGGTGGGGATATGGCGATTACGACTGCGCAGATTTTTGTGCGGTAATTGCCGATGCCTTCGCGAGCAGGCTCGCTCCCACAGTTGACCGAGTTCTTTCAGTAAGAATGCGATCAAAATGTGGGAGCGAGCCAGCTCGCGAAGGGGCCCTCAAAATCACCGCAAAATCAAACCCCCGGCACCGGACACCCCAAATCCCCCTCCTGGCACTTCAGGTAAGCCTTGAACGTCTCCACCCGCGCCCTGGTCAATTCGGTCACGCAATTGCTGTAGATCAGCGGATAAACACTCCCACCCTCCACCCCGGAGGCCGAAAACTTGCACTCGGCATCGCGAAACGCAATCCACGAACGCTGCGCCCCCACCAGCAGTTTCTTGCTGTCGGGATTAACCTTCAAACGTGTGGTGATCTGCTGGTAAAGCGCATTCAACTCCTTGTCCGCCGCCGCATGCTGCTGCGCTGCACACTGGTTCATCGTGGCCTGGTCGCTGGCGTTGTCGCAGTCCAGGGCCTGGGCCAAGGGAGTGAACAGCAAAGGTGTCAGTGCCAGGAGAAAGCGTGAATACATGGAGGAGGCTCGCTGTGACAGGGGAATTTAGGGCAGTGTAGCGATGCAAAGACTGCAATTTCGACCACTTACACCGCATTGATACAACTTTCGGGCTGGACATGTGGTCTTACAGGCCTACTGTTGTTCATTACAGGAGGTGACGTATGAAACCAGTACCCAATAGTTTTGAGCGCAAAATCATGCTCAAGTCGCCGCGCTCCCATGTATGGCGAGCCTTGGTCGATGCCGAGGCGTTCGGTCAGTGGTTCGGTGTTGCGCTCGAAGGCAGGCGTTTCATCGCCGGCGAGTGGACGCAGGGGCAGGTTACCTATCCCGGTTATGAACATGTGTTGTGGAACGTGCTGGTCGAGCGGGTCGAGCCGCAGCAGTTGTTTTCGTTTCGCTGGCACCCCTATGCGGTGAACCCGAAGATCGACTACTCCCAGGAGCCCACCACGCTGGTCAAATTCGAACTGCAAGACTACGAAGACGGCACGTTGCTCAAGATTTCCGAGTCAGGTTTCGCTCACATTCCCGACATACGCCAGAAGGAGGCGTATTACATGGACAGCCGTGGCTGGGAAGAGCAAATGAACCGACTCGAACAATTCCTTGCGGAAAACTCCAAGGCCCGCGAGCGTGGGAGCGACTGACGGCAGAATTTTCGACCCTTGGTTACATCCCATCCAAGGGCTTTGGGAAGGGCAGCTATAGCGAATGTCTTACACGCGGTAACAACTATGTCGTCTGTTACAAATTGGATCCGTTGCGTATTCTGGCCCCATCCACTGATGCACAGGGAGTGCTCAGGATCATGGATGATCGGCCATTGTAAGGATACTGACGACAGGGAGTTGTAATGGTCTTGGAAGAACCCGCTTAGGCGGGTTTTTTTATGTGCGTCAGAAAAATTCTGGCTACGTGAACCGGGTTCCCGCAGCCAGTATTTCATTGCCGGTCGAGTTTCGCTGCCGCGCGCTTGGTGATTTGCGCGCGCAGTTTCAATGAACCGGCGGCACGCTGGCGAGCTTCCTCCAGTACGCTGGCGGGCGCCGTTTCCGGGCTACCCGCCTGGAATGGCGGCGCAGGTGCGTATTCCAGTTGCAGTTGCACCAGCTCAGCGGTGTCCTGGTCGAACAGCTCTGCCGCCAGGGTCAGGGCAAAATCAATGCCTGCGGTAATCCCGCCACCGGTCAGCAGATTGCCGTCGCGCACCACCCGATCCTTCACTGCAATCGCTCCCAGCGGCGCCAGCAGTTCGTGATACGCCCAGTGGGTGGTGGCGCGTTTGCCCTTGAGCAGGCCCGCCGCACCGAGCACCAGCGCACCGGTGCAGACCGACGTCACGTACCGCGCATTGGTAGCCTGGGCCTTAAGGAACGCCAGGGTTGGCTCATCCTCCATCAACGGCCCGACACCGCTGCCACCAGGGACGCAGATCACATCCAGCGCCGGGCAATCGTCGAAGGTGACGGTCGGTTTGAGCACCAGCCCGGTACTGGCGGTGATGGGCATCAGGTCCTTCCAGATCAGATGCACCTTCACGTCCGGCAGCGAGGCCAGAACGTCGTACGGGCCGGTAAGGTCGAGTTGCTGCACCTGTGGAAACAACAGAAAACCGATCTGCAAGGTCATGGTGTTTTTTCTCCTGAAGTGGGTGGACGCCTTCACTGTAGGCGCCTAGGATTTGGCGTATACGCCAATCACCCCACGAATTACGCCAACATGCCGAAAAACATTCACGTGTTCGCCTTCGCCAATGTGCAAGTGCTCGATGTCACCGGGCCGTTGCAGGTGTTTGCGTCGGCCAACGACATCGCCCGCCAGCAAGGTTCGCCGCCACCTTATGCGCCGTCGGTGATTGCAAGCAGCGGCGGGGCGGTGATGTCGTCGGCGGGCTTGGCGTTGCTGGCCGAGCCTTTGCCCGAGCAGGGTAGCGACACCTTGATCATTGCCGGGGGCTGGGGCGTCTATGCGGCGGCGCAGGACCCGTCACTGGTCAGTTGGGTGCGTGAGCACGCGGCAAAGTGCCGGCGGGTGGCATCGGTGTGCACCGGGGCGTTTTTGCTGGCGGCCAGCGGCTGGCTCGATGGCCGTCGCGTGGTCACCCACTGGACCCGTTGCGAACAGTTGGCGCAGCAACACCCGCGACTGCAGGTCGAGCCCAATCCGATCTTCATCAATGACGGTCCGGTCTGGACCTCGGCCGGCGTCACCGCCGGCATCGACCTGGCATTGGCGATGGTCGAAGCCGACCTCGGTCGCACCATGACCCTGGAAGTCGCCCGGCAACTGGTGGTGTTCCTGAAACGCCCTGGCGGCCAGTCGCAATTCAGCGTGACCCTGTCTTTGCAGAAAGAAGGCAACCGCTTCGACGAACTTCACGCCTGGATCAGCGAAAACCTCAGCAAGGATCTGGGGATTCCAACCCTGGCGATCCAGGCTGGCATGAGCGAACGCAGCTTCGTGCGCCACTACCGCGCCGACACCGGCCAGACCCCGGCCCGGGCCATCGAGCTGATCCGCGTCGAAACCGCACGGCGACTGCTCAGCGATACCGGTGTGCCCATCAAGCGGGTGGCCGTGCAATGCGGGTTCGGCAGCGAAGAAACCCTGCGCCGCAGTTTTCTGCGGGCCATGGGGGTGACGCCGCAAGCTTATCGCGAGAGGTTTTCGGTCAGTGTTGCAGCAGATCCAGTAACGCCTTGAGCGTGGCCTCGGGCGCTTCTTCGGGAATGTTGTGCCCAACGCCTGCCAGCACCCGGCGCTCGTAATATCCGGTGAAGTGCTCGCTGTCGTCATCGATCTCGGATGCCGGGCCCACGCCATCGTCGGCGCCACACAGGGAAATCGTCGGCACGCTGATCGGTGGCTGTTGGGTCAGTGCTTCTTCCATCCACTCCAGCGCCGGATCGCCGGGCGCATACATGAACCGGTGCCGATACGAGTGAACCACCACCTCGACGAAATCCGGATTGTCGAAGGCTAGCGCGCTCAACGGGTACAACTCAGGACCCTTGGTCCAGGTCGGCGACCACAGTTTCCAGAGTAATTCACACAGGGATCGGCGATTTTCCGTCAGGCCGACGACGCCGCGTGGAGTGTGGAAATAGTACTGATACCAGAGGCGATGCTCGGTTTCCGGGTCCCGTGGCCGGGTCGAACGAGGAATGTCCTGCAGGTTGTAGCCATCACCCGTCACCAGGCAGCGCACCCGTTCCGGCCACAACGCCGCCACGATACACGCCGCCCGACCGCCCCAGTCGTAACCACAAAGGGCCGCTTGCGGGATGCAAAGGGCGTCCATCAGATCGAGCAAATCCTGGGTGAGGGCGGCTTGCTGACCGGAGCGCAGGGTGTCGGGGCTGTTGAAACGGGTCGGGCCATAGCCGCGCAGGTAGGGGACGATCACGCGGTAGCCCTTGGCCGCGAGGGGCGGGACGATCTCGTCGTACGCGCGGGGCGAGTAGGGGAAGCCGTGAAGCAGGATCACCGGGTCACCGGTGGTGGGGCCGTGTTCCTCGTAGGCGAGGTTCAGGCTGGGAGTGCGGGCATACTGGATCAGCGCGTGATTACTCATTCGTCAGCTATCTCCTAGGACTCAACTTCCGCTATTTGGTTGAAATACTTCGTCCGATCCGGGGTAAACGTCACCACCATTTTCGTGCGTGCACAGGTCAGCACCCGTTCTTCGCCCAGATCCACATCCAGATCCTCCCCGCGCAAGCCCTGCCATTGGGCGAGGTACTTGAGGGATCCGTATTTCTCCAGTTTTTTCAGGCTGCGGCTGACGCCACCTTTCCAGCCCAGCACCGGCAGTTCGCCGGCGAGGCATTGCTGGGCGAGGTCGGGGAAGCGGGCGGCGCGCTGGCGGCCGACTTCCCAGCATTTGATCAGGCCCTTGTCGTGGGCTTCCCACAGTTCGTTGCGGTTCAGGCCGGTTCGAAGGGGGAGGTCGATGCTGCGATGGATGCGTTGGGTCATTCTTTTTCCTTGAATTCGGGTTTTGTTGGACAGCTCCGCTGTGCCCGTTGATTGGGGATGTTAGGTGGGGATGTAATGCCTGGCAACAGGGTATTTCCGGGTGTTTTGTTTAAAAAATGTAGGACTTTGGCCTGCATTGGACCTTCGACAAGCGGGCTTTTGTGGCGAGGGGATTTATCCCCGTGCGGCTGCGCAGCAGTCGTGAAACCATTCAGGCACGGTGTATCTGACGGATCGCAATCAAAGGTTTTGGGGCTGCTTCGCAGCCCAGCGGGGATAAATCCCCTCGCCACAAAAGCTCCGAGCCACAGGGGATAGGTGGTATCTGATAGATCACACTCACGGCTGCCAGTTACTCTTCTCCCCACTCAATTTCCGATCCAGGAAACACGCCGCGCTGATCAACGCCAGGTGCGTCAGCGCCTGTGGCGTGTTGCCCATGTGCCGCGCCCGGCTGTCGAATTCTTCGGCGTACAGCCCCAGCGGGTTGGCGTATCGCAACAGTTGTTCGAATTCCAGATGAGCCTTTTCCACCTGGCCGGCGCGGGCCAGGCATTCGACGTACCAGAATGAGCAGGCGGCGAATGCGCCTTCGGTGCCGGGCAGGCCGTCGATGTGCTGATCGTCATTGTGGTAGCGGTAGACCATGCCGTCGCGCACCAGGTTTTTCTCGATGGCACCGAGGGTAGCGAGCCAGCGCGGGTCCTTGGCGCTGACGAAGCGCACCAGCGGCATCAACAGCATCGAACCGTCGAGGCCGGTGCCGCCGATGTGCTGCACGAAGTGCCCGCGTTCTTCGTTCCAGAAGTTTTCCCAGATGTCGGTGTAGATCTCCTGGCGAGTCTGGTCCCAGCGGGCGAACGGCGCGGGTAACGAGCGTTTCGAGGCGAGACGGATTGCCCGGTCCAGGGCGACCCAGCACATCAGTCGCGAGTGCAGGAAGTGGTGCTGTTCACCGCGCATTTCCCAGATTCCGACGTCCTCCTGCTGCCAGGTTTCGCACACCTGATCGACCACTTCCACGGTGTGCTTCCAGCCTTCGTGGGAAATGGCTTCGCCGTACTTGTTGACCAGGTACACCGCGTCCAGCAGTTCGCCGAATATATCGAGTTGGACCTGCGCATACGCCTGGTTGCCAATGCGCACGGGCGTGGCGCCGCCGTGGCCGGACAGGTGCGAGAGTTCGATTTCCGGCAGTTCCTGGCGACCGTCGATGCCATACAGGATATTGAGTTTCATCGGTTGGCCGCGACAGTCGCTGACGCGCCCGCGCAACCAGCGCATATAAGCGTTGGCCTCTTCGGTGAAACCCAGGCGCATGAAGGCATAGACGGTGAACGATGCGTCGCGGATCCAGGTGTAGCGGTAATCCCAGTTGCGTTCGCCGCCGATGGTTTCGGGCAGGCCAAAGGTCGCCGCGGCGAGGATTGCGCCATGTTTGCGCGAGGTCAGCAGCTTCATGGCCAGGGCCGAGCGGTTGACCATTTCCCGCCAGCGGCCACGGTAATTGGACTGGCCGATCCAGTCGCGCCAGAACTTCAGCGTGCGTGCCAGGCACAGTGTGGCCGCCCCTTCCTTGAAGCGCGGATCGTCGATGGCGCCCAGCAGGAACTCGGCGGTCTGGTCCTGTTCGAGGGTGAACTCGGCGACGGCTGCTTGCCCGTCAACGCGCAATAGCTGGTCCGCCGCCAGACGCAGGGACGGCTGATTGGCGGCTTCGAAGATCACGTCCTGTTTATCCAGGCGGGCGAGGGTGCGGGCTCGAGCGTAGTCGTGGCGCACGGCGCAGCGCAGGTGAAACGTCGCTTGGCCGCTGACCACCCGGACCCGACGCATCAGCACTGGCAGGTTGTCTTCGGTGTCGCCGATGGGCAGCAGGTCGGTGATTTCCACCACGGCACGATCACTGAGCCAGCGGGTTTGCAGCACGTTGGTGTCGGGTAGGTAGATTTGCTCGCGGCGAGCGTCCGGCAAGTCCGGGGACAGCTGGAAGATTCCGGCTTCGGGCGTGTCCAGCAGCGAACAGAAAATCGACGGGCTGTCGAATTCCGGCCAGCAGAAAAAATCCACGCTGCCCTTGTCATTGACCAGCGCGGCGCTGCGCATGTCGCCGATGATGCCGTGGGCGTCGATGGGGCTTTGGCGTTCGGGGTGATGGTCGGGCATTGTCGCGGGGCTCCGGGTTGCATCGAGGTCCTAAATAGCTGACTGGTTTGAGCGGATGAGAGTTCATTCGTCTGGAATGGCAAGGTGGTTTGCCGGCCTCTTCGTCGGAACGCAGCCCGGAGCCGGCTCGCTCCCACACTTGACCTGTGTACACCGTCCATTGTGGGAGCGAGCCTGCTCGCGAATGGGCCTTCACATTCAACCAACAATTCGGCCCTTTCCCAGCTATCAGCCTTATGGCAACTTGCAGGCCCTTATCGAGGCCGGACCCCATGGCAAACCCCTACCGCGAGCTGTTCAAAGCCCCTGGCGCCCGAGCTTTCGTGCTGGCCGGGATGATCGCGCGCATGCCGATTTCCATGACCGGCATCGGCCTGATCACCATGCTTTCGCAGTTGCAGGGCGGCTACGGCCTGGCCGGGGCGGTGGCGGCGACCTTTGCCCTGGCCACCGCATTTTGTGCGCCACAGGTGTCGCGGCTGGTGGATCGGTTTGGCCAGCGCCGCATCCTGCCGGTGTCGGCGCTGATCGGCGGGGGGGCGTTGTTGCTGGTGTTGCTCTGCACCCGTTTGCAGGTGCCGAACTGGACGTTGTTCGTGTTCGCCGCGATAGCCGGTTGCATGCCGAGTATGTCGGCGATGGTCCGGGCGCGCTGGACCGAGTTGTATCGCGGCCAGCCGCAACTGCAAACCGCCTATGCCCTGGAGTCGGTGCTGGACGAAGTCTGCTTTATCGTCGGGCCACCACTGTCGGTGGGGTTATGCGTGGTGGCGTTCCCCGAGGCCGGGCCGTTGGCGGCGTTGCTGATGCTGGCGATCGGGGTCACGGCCTTCGTGTTGCAACGCAGCACCGAGCCGCCGGTGCACCCCCATGAGGAACACCATCAAGGCTCGATCATCCGCTCCCGCGACATTCAGTGGCTGATGCTGCTAATGGTCGCCATGGGCACCATCGTCGGCGTGATCGATGTGGTCAGCGTGGCCTTCGCCCAGCAGCAGGGGCAACCTGCCGCGGCAAGCATTGTGCTGTCGGTGTACGCCATCGGCTCGTGCCTGGCCGGATTGGCGTTCGGCGCGCTGCGCTCGAAAGTGCCATTGCCGCGACTGTTTCTCTACGGTGGGGTCGCGACGGCGGTGACGACTTTGCCGCTGTTGCTGGCGGTGAACATTCTCGGGTTGTCCTTGGCGGTCTTCGTCGCCGGGCTGTTTTTTGCGCCGACTCTGATTGTTGCGATGGCGCTGGTGGAGCAGATCGTGCCGCCGGCCAAACTCACTGAAGGCCTGACCTGGCTGGTGACCGGGTTGAGCATCGGCGTGGCGATCGGTGCGGCGGGTTCGGGGTGGATGGTGGATGCGTTCGGGGCGCGCAGCGGGTTTTGGCTGGCGATTGCGGCGGGTGCGGTCGTCCTCGGTTCCGCGATCCAAAGCTATCGCTATCTGAAATGAAGATCTAACTGTAGGAGCGAGCATGCTCGCGATGGACGCATGGACGACACGGGCTGTCTGATGCCCCGCGTTATCGTTGACGTCCTTCGCGAGCATGCTCGCTCCTACAGGGTTATCCGCACGACTAATTCTCTGCGTACTTCATCCGTTCTCCTTACAGACAACTTTCGAGGTAAGCCCGGTGACCCAGCTGACTTTGCTGTGCCTGCCCTATTCTGGCGCGAGTGCCATGGTCTATAGCCGCTGGCGGCGCAAGCTGCCGGAGTGGATCAAGCTGCAGCCCGTGGAGCTGCCTGGGCGGGGTGCGCGCTTCGGCGAACCCTTGCACACCGACATGCGCCGCTTGGCGCTGCAACTGGCGCAGGAACAAAACACCACGCTCAAGGCGCCGTATGCCTTGTTCGGCCATAGCCTCGGCGCGTTGCTCGCTTGTGAAATGGCCCATGCGTTTCGCTCGCTCGGCTGCCCTGAACCCGTGGCGCTGTTTGCCTCGGGCACGGCCGCGCCGACAATGCGCGCGGACTACGACCGGGGATTTGCCGAGCCCAAATCTGATGCCGAGCTGATCGAGCAATTACGCAGCCTGAACGGCACCAGTGAAGAAGTGCTGGCCAATCAAGAGCTGATGAGCCTGACACTGCCGATCCTGCGTGCCGACTTCCAGTTGTGCGGGCGTTTCGAGCCGCTGCAGCGGCCGTTGCTCAAATGCCCGGTGCACGTGCTCGGCGGCAAGGCCGACCGCGCCACCAGCGAGCAGTTGATCGGCTGGCGCAAGGAAACCCACGGCAGCTTTTCCGTGGACATGCTGGCCGGCGGGCATTTCTTTATCCATGAGCATGAGGCCAAGGTGCTCAAGGTGATCAAGGATCAGCTGGAGGCTCACCATCGTCGGCATGCGATGGCCGCTGTGGGTTAAGCCAATCTCAAACATCACCTCATCCCCTGTGGGAGCGAGCCTGCTCGCGAAAGCGGTGGGTCAGCCAACATCGATGTTGAATGATTGACCGCATTCGCGAGCAGGCTCGCTCCCACAATAATTTTCAACACCTTCAAACATCGCGCTCCACCTCCCTTCTGATAGTTGTTCTCATTCGCTAATTTTTCCGGTCTGCATTCGTTTTATAGGGACGACGTGCCTTTGTGCTTCCCGCCACTGATCCGGATGCTGAGAAATGAATGCTGAAGACTCCTTGAAACTTGCTCGCCGGTTTATCGGGTTGCCCGTGGAAAAGCGCCAGATGTTCCTTGCGGCCTTGCACAAGGAGGGCGTGGATTTCGCCCGGTTTCCGATACCTGCCGGGGTAGAGGCCGAGGATCGCCAGGCGCTGTCGTACGCCCAGCAACGCATGTGGTTTCTCTGGCAGCTGGACCCGCAAAGCGGCGCCTATAACCTGCCGGGTGCGGTGCGCTTGACCGGTCGTCTGAATCTGCCGGCGCTGGAGCAGGCGTTCGCCAGCCTGGTGGCGCGCCACGAAACCTTGCGCACGGTGTTCGCCCCCCAGGCCGACGACAGCTTACTGCAAGTGCCGGCCACGGCGCCGCTGGTGATCGAACAGGTGGATTTCAGCGCCTTGCCGGCCACCGCGCGCGAGCAGGCCGTGGCCGAGACTGCCGAGCAGCAATCGGTGCTGCCGTTCGATCTGGGCACCGGCCCGCTGCTGCGCGTCACCTTGCTCAAGCTCGCCGAGCAGGAGCACGTCCTGCTGCTGACCCTGCACCACATCGTGTCCGACGGCTGGTCGATGAACGTGCTGATCGACGAGTTCATCCGCTGCTACGACGCCTTCGATGCCGGTGCACAACCGCACCTGCCACCCTTGCCGATCCAGTACAGCGACTACGCCTTGTGGCAACGCCGCTGGCTGGAGGCTGGCGAGCAGGCGCGTCAGCTCGACTACTGGCAGGCGCAACTGGGCGACGAGCATCCGGTGCTGGAGCTGCCCACCGATCACCCGCGCCCGGCGATGCCGAGCTATCGCGGCACCCGTTACGAGTTCGCCGTGGACGGGCAACTGGCTGAGCAACTGCGGGCCACCGCGCAGAAACACAACATCACCCTGTTCATGCTGCTGCTCGGCGCCTTCAACGTGCTGCTGCACCGCTACACCGGGCAGACCGACATCCGCGTCGGCGTCCCTATCGCCAACCGCAACCGCGCCGAGATCGAAGGCCTGATCGGCTTCTTCGTCAACACCCAGGTGCTGCGCACGCAACTGGACGGCCAAACCCGGGTCGACGAACTGCTGAGTCGCATCAAGGAAACCGCGCTCGGCGCCCAGGCCCACCAGGACCTGCCATTCGAGCGCCTGGTCGAAGCGCTGAAACTGGAACGCAGCCTCAGCCACACGGCACTGTTCCAGGTGATGTACAACCACCAGCCGCAGGTCGCGGACATTTCCACGGTGACCACGGCGTCTGGCCTGGCGCTGGGCATGATCGAGTGGCAAGGGCGCACCACGCAGTTCGATCTCACCCTCGACACCTTCGAAAAAGGCGGCAAGCTGCACGCCGCGCTGACCTACGCCAACGACCTGTTCGACGCCGGGACCATCGCGCGCATGGCACAGCACTGGACCCACCTGCTGCACGGCATGGTCAGCGACTCGCAGCAGCGCATCAGCGATTTGCCGCTGCTGGAGCAGGCCGAATACCAGCGCATCGTCCACGATTGGAACCGCGCCGAGGACAGCGCCCCGCAGGCTGTGTGCATTCATCAGTTGATCGACCAGCAAGTGGCGGCGACCCCGGATGCGCTTGCCGCGACCTTCGCCACCCGCCAACTGACCTACCGCGAACTCGACCAACAAGCCAATCGCCTGGCACACAAGCTGATCGAGCTCGGCGTCGGCCCGGAAGTGCGGGTCGGCGTGGCCATGCAGCGCTCCGAGCAACTGTTGGTGGCCTTGTTGGCGGTGCTCAAGGCCGGTGGTGCCTACGTGCCACTGGACCCGGATTACCCGGCCGAACGCGTCGCCTACATGCTCGAAGACAGCCGCGCCCTGGTGCTGCTGACCGAGCAGGCGGTCGCCGCAACGCTGAACGTGGCGTCCGGGACGCAAGTGTTGTCGATGGACGATATCGAGGCGGTGCTCGCCGATTACCCGAGCAGCGCCCCGATCACCCGCGTCACGCCGGACAACCTGGCCTACGTGATCTACACCTCCGGTTCCACCGGCAAGCCCAAGGGCGTGGCGATTGCGCATCGCAACGTGCTGGCGCTGATCGACTGGTCGCAGACGGTGTACAACTGCGACGACATTCAAGGCGTGCTAGCGTCGACGTCGGTGTGCTTCGACCTGTCGGTGTGGGAGCTGTTCGTCACCCTGGCCAACGGCGGTTCGCTGATCATTGCCCGCAACGCCCTGGAGTTACCGCAGCTGGCGGCCCGGGATCAGGTGCGCTTGATCAACACCGTGCCGTCGGCGATCAACGCGCTGCAACGCGACGGGCAGATTCCGCCGAGCGTGCGCATCATCAACCTGGCCGGTGAGCCGTTGAAGCAGAGCCTGGTTGACGCGCTGTATCAGCAGCTGACAGTCGAGCACGTCTTCGATCTGTACGGCCCGTCGGAAGACACCACCTATTCCACCTGGACCCGTCGCGAAGCCGGTGGCCGCGCCAATATCGGTCGGCCGCTAAAGCACACCGCCAGCTACCTGCTGGATGCGGACCTGCAACCGGTGCCACAAGGCGTATCCGCCGAGCTGTACCTCAGCGGCGCGGGCATCACCCGTGGGTACCTGGCACGGCCAGGCCTGACCGCTGAAAAATACGTACCCAACCCGTTTTCCAGCACCGGCGAACGCCTGTACCGCACCGGTGACCTGACCCGTTATCAGGCCGACGGCACCTTGCAGTACGTTGGCCGTATCGACCATCAGGTCAAGGTCCGTGGCTTCCGTATCGAGCTGGGTGAAATCGAAGCGCGGCTGTTGCAACAGGACTCGGTGCGCGAACTGGCAGTGCTGGTCCAGGACGGTATCAACGGTCAGCACTTGGTGGCCTACATCGTGCCGAACGATTCGGCGTTGCTGGACGACCTCGACGCGCAAGCGACCCTGCGTGAATCCCTGAAGGCGGCCTTGCGCTGGCACCTGCCGGACTACATGGTCCCGGCGTTCCTGCTGTTCCTCGAGCAACTGCCGCTGACCCCCAACGGCAAGCTCGACCGCAAGGCGTTGCCGGCGGTGGACGGCAGCCAGCAACAACGCGAACACATCGCGCCACGCAGTGCGCTGGAAAAATCCCTCGCCGCGATCTGGCAGGACGTGCTGGCCATCGACAACGTCGGCCTGGAAGACAACTTCTTCGAGCTGGGCGGCGACTCCATCGTCTCGATGCAGGTGGTCAGCCGCGCACGGCAGGCCGGGATCGTGCTCAGCCCCAAGGACCTGTTCCAGCACCAGACCATCCGCAGCCTGGCCCAGGCGGCGCGCAGTGGCGAGCAGCAACTGGTCGACCAGGGCCCGGCTAGCGGCGCGGTGGCGTTGGCGCCGGTGCAACACTGGTTCTTCGAACAGTCGATCCCTGCGCGTCAGCACTGGAACCAGTCGCTGTTGCTGGTGCCGCGCGAGGCGTTGAACGTCGAAGCGCTGGACCGCGCCCTGGAACAATTGCTCACCCATCACGACAGCCTGCGCCTGTGTTATCAACAGAATGCCAGCGGTTGGCAGCAGGCCTATGCCGCGCCGACCACCGACTCGGTGTTGTGGCAACGCCAGGCACAATCGGTCGAAGCACTGAACGCCTTGTGCGATAAAGCCCAGCGCAGTCTCGACTTGCAGAGCGGCCCGTTGCTGCGCGCACTGCTTGTTTCGATGGCTGACAGCAGCGAGCGTTTGCTGCTGGTGGTTCACCATTTGGCAGTGGACGGTGTTTCCTGGCGTGTGCTGCTGGAAGATCTTCAGCACTTCTACGACGGCGGCACCAAGCCTGCGAAAACCAGCTCGTATCAACGCTGGGTCTCGCGCTTGCAGGAGCATCTGCCAGCCTTCGAACACAGCCTCGGCCACTGGCAGACCCAACTGCAAGACGCGCCAGACGACCTGCCGTGCGAGCGCCCGAACGGTGCGCTGGAAAACCGCTTCGAACACAAACTCGAACTCAAGCTCGATACCGAGCAAACCCGTAAGCTGCTGCAACAGGCCCCGGCGGCCTACCGCACCCAGGTCAACGACCTGCTGCTGGCCGCACTGGCCCGCGCTGTTTGCCTTTGGAGCGGGCAGGGCAGCGCGCTGATCCAGCTCGAAGGCCATGGCCGCGAAGACCTGTTCGATGACGTCGACCTGACCCGCAGCGTCGGCTGGTTCACCAGCCTGTTCCCGGTCCATCTGAAACCCGCTGCCGACCTTGGCGCATGTATCAAGTCCATCAAGGAACAACTGCGCAACGTTCCGGACAAAGGCCTGGGTTATGGCGCGCTGCGCTACCTCGGTACGCCTGAGGTCCGAGCCGAACTGGCGGCGCTGGCGCAGCCGCGCGTCACCTTCAACTACTTGGGGCAGTTCGACCGTCAGTTCGATGAAGGCGCGTTGTTCACCCCTTCCACCGAAGGCAACGGCGTGGCGCAGGACCCGGCGGCGCCGCTGGGCAACTGGCTGACGGTTGAGGGGCAGGTCTACGGTGGCGAGTTGTCCCTGAGCTGGGGCTTCAGCCGCGAGATGTTCGACGTAGCGACCATCCAGGGTCTGGCCGACGAATACGCGCTGCAACTCAACGCGTTGATCGATCACTGCTGCACGCTGCCAGCACCCCAGGCCACGCCATCGGACTTCCCGTTGGCGCGGATCGATCAGGCGCAGCTCGACGGGTTGCCGCTCAGTGTTGCGGCCCTCGAAGACCTATACCCGCTGTCGCCGATGCAGCAGGGCATGCTCTTTCACACCCTGTACGAGCCGCAAGTCGGCGCCTATATCAGTCAGCTACGCCTGGACATCGGCGGCCTGGACAGCGATCGTTTCACCCGGTCCTGGCAGGCCGCGCTCGAGCGTCACGACATCCTGCGCAGCAGCTTCCACTGGCAAGGCCTCGACCTGGCGCATCAGGCGATTGCCCGTCAGGTCGCGTTGCCGCTGCAAGTGCTTGAAGCGACCGATACCGACGCGCTGGCCGATGCCGAACGCGCTCAAGGTTTCGAACTGGGTACGGCACCGCTGTTCCGTTTGAAGCTGGTGCGTACCGGCACTGATGCCTGGCACCTGATCTACACCAGCCATCACATCCTGATGGACGGCTGGAGTAATGCGCAGTTGCTGGCGCAAGTGATCGAGCATTACGCCGCCGGGCAAGCGCTGCCGGCGGCCACCGGGCAGTACCGCGATTACCTGGGCTGGTTGCAGCAGCAATCGACGATCGCTGGCGAACAGTTCTGGAAAGCAGCCCTGGCGCCGCTTGAAGCGCCAACGCTGCTGGCCGAAGCCTTGCGCCCTCCGGTCGGTGGCGAAGGCAGCGAGGATTATCGCGTGGCCATCGACCGTCGCGTAACCCAGCGTCTGGCCGAGTTCGCCCGGCAGCAGAAAGTCACCCTCAACACGGTGCTGCAAGCGGCGTGGAGCCTTCTGCTGCAACGCTACACCGGCCAGGATTGCGTGGTGTTCGGCGCCACCGTGGCCGGGCGTTCGGCGCCGTTGCCGGGCATCGAAGAACAACTCGGGCTGTTCATCAACACGCTGCCGCTGGTGTGCACGATGAAGCCCGATCAGAGCGTCAGCCAGTGGCTGGGTGAGTTGCAAGGCCTGAACCTGGCCATGCGTGAGTTCGAGCATGTGCCGCTGTACGACATTCAGGGTTGGGCGGGGCAGCAGGGTTCGGCGCTGTTCGACAGCCTGCTCGTGTTCGAAAACTTCCCGGTGGCCGAAGCGTTGAAACAAGGTGCGCCGGCCGGGTTGTCGTTCGGCAATCTGCACAACCACGAACGCACCCACTATCCGTTGACGTTGGGCATTGAACTGGGAGAAGGCCTGGGGTTGGAGTTCAGTTATGATGCGGCGCGTTTCAGCGCGGCTCAGGTCGCTCAGCTATCGGCCAATTTACAGCATCTGCTGACGCAGCTGGTGGCAGCGCCGGACGCAGCGTTAGGTGAGTTGGAACTGCTCGATGTCGAGGGCAAAAACGCGGTGCTCGCGATCAGCCAGCCGCCTGCGGTTGAGTTATCCACAACGCTTTTGGCCCACGAACAAATCGCCGCGCAAGCCGCTACCACTCCAGAAGCACTGGCATTGCAGGTGGACGGCCACACCCTGAGCTACGGCCAACTCAATGCACAAGCCAACCACCTGGCCCAGCGCCTGATCGACAACGGCGCCGGCCCCGGCAAGCGTGTCGGCCTGGCCGTGCGTCGCGGTCCGCAACTGATCGTCAGCCTGCTGGCGGTACTGAAAAGCGGCGCGGCCTACGTGCCACTGGACCCGAAATACCCGGCCGAACGCCTGGCCTACATGATCGACGACAGCCGCCTCGACGTGTTGCTGTGCGAGTCCGGTCTGCTGGAAGACCTGCCGTTGCCGGCCGGGCTGGCACGCCTGCGCCTCGAAGACACCACGGTCCCTGTAGGAGCGAAGCTTGCTCGCGAAGACGGTCTCCCCGTCGCCGAAGATCTCGCCTACATCATCTACACCTCCGGCTCCACCGGCCAACCCAAAGGCGTGGCCATCACCCACGACGCTTTACGCGAGTTCTGCCAAACCGCCGCCGATTACTCAAAGCTGTCGCCAACGGACCGCGTCTTGCAGTTCGCCACCTTCAGCTTCGACGGCTTCGTTGAGCAATGCTTCCCGACGTTGTGTGTCGGCGCGGCGTTGATCATGCGCGGCGATGAGCTGTGGGACGCAGGTCGACTGGCTGCTGAAATCGTCGAGCAAGGCGTAACCGTGGCCGACTTGCCGGCCGCTTATTGGTTCCTGCTGGCCCGCGAATGTGCCAGTGGTGTAGTGCAAAGCCTCGGCGATTTGCGCCAGGTGCACGTCGGCGGCGAAGCCATGTCGGTGGAAGGCCTGCGCCTGTGGCATCAGGCCGGTTTGAGTCACGTGCGCCTGCTCAACACCTACGGGCCGACCGAAGCGACGGTGGTGTCCAGCGTGCAGGAGTGCCGCCTGGAGGATGCCAGCGATGCATTCGGCATTCCGATCGGTCGCGCCATTGCCGGCCGTGCCCTGTATGTGCTGGATGCGGCCGGTCAGTTGCTGCCGGCCGATGGCGTCGGCGAGTTGTGCATCGGCGCGCCGGCCTGCCTGGCGCAAAGCTATTTCGACCGTCCGGCGCTGACCGCCGAACGCTTCCTGCCAGACCCCTTCGCCCGTGAGCCGGGCGCACGGCTGTACCGCAGTGGCGACCTGGCGCGCTACAACGCCAAGGGCGCTCTGGAATACGTCGGGCGTATCGACCATCAAGTGAAGATTCGCGGTTTCCGCATCGAGATGGGTGAGATCGAAGCCAGTCTGCAAGCCCGGGACGAGGTGCGCGAAGCCGCCGTCATCGCCCAGGACGGCACACAACTGGTGGCGTACGTCGTGGCCAGCGGCCCGGTGGTTCACGAGGCTGACTATCTGGACGGACTCAAAGCCGTCCTGCGCCAGTCGCTGCCGGAATACATGGTGCCCAACCACATGGTCCTGCTGGACAAGTTGCCGCTCAACAACAACGGCAAGCTCGACCGCAAGGCCCTGCCACGGATCGAAGCGGGCGATATGCATCGCGACTTTGTTGCCCCGACGCAAGGGCTGGAAACGCAACTCGCGCAGATATGGCGAGACGTGTTGCAGGTCGAGAAAGTCGGTCGCGACGACAACTTCTTCGAGCTGGGCGGCCATTCGTTGCTGGTGCTGCAAGTGATCTCCCGTGTACGTCAGCAACTGCAACTTGAGCTGTCGGTGAGCAGCCTGTTCTCCGCGGCGAATCTGGCGGAGTTTGCCGAGCGCGCCGCGCAAGCGAACCTCAGTGGCCAGCCGCAGTTGCAACGCGCATCGGACGATCAGCCACGCATCCTGTCCTACGCCCAGCAACGCCAGTGGATTCTCTGGCAACTGTACCCGCACAGCGCGGCCTACAACATCCCGGCGGCGCTGCGCCTCAAAGGCCCGCTGAACCGCGAAGCCCTGCGCAAAACCTTCGCGCAGTTGCAGGTCCGCCACGAAACCCTGCGCACCACCTTCGATCAGGATGGTCAGCAGACGCGCCCGGTAGTGCATGTCGAGCTGCCGTTGCAGTTCAACGAACGGCCAATCAATGAGTCGGCGATCAACAGTGCGGTGGCCGCAGAAATCGCCCAGCCTTTCGATCTGCGCAACGGCCCACTGTGGCGCGTATTGCTGCTGCAAGTCGGCGCCGAAGACCATGTGCTGGTGCTCACCGTGCACCACATCGCCGCCGATGGCTGGTCGATGCAGGTGATGGTCGATGAATTCAGCGCGCTGTATCAGGCTGCTGTTGAAGAGCGTGCCGCCAACCTGTCGGCACTGCCGGTGACTTACAGCGACTACGCCCGTTGGCAACGCGACTGGCTGGAGGCCGGCGAGGGCGCACGGCAACTGGCGTGGTGGCGCGAGCAACTGGACGGCAGCCAGGCGCCGTTGGAATTACCGAGTGAACTGAGCCGCCCTGCCCGTCGCAGCGAACGCGGCGCCAGCCTGCTGTTGCAGGTCGATCGCGACTTGCTCGCCGGTCTGCGACAGCGTGCGCAAGAACAGCAAGTGACGCTGTTCATACTGTTGCTGGCGAGTTTCCAGACCTTGCTGCACCGCCAGAGCGGGCAATCGGGCATCAGCGTCGGCGTGCCGAGTGCCGGCCGTTCGCGCCTGGAAACCGAAGGCCTGATCGGCTTCTTCATCAATACCCAGGTGCTGCGTGCCGAGATCGACGGGCAGCAACCTTTCAGCAAGTTGCTGCAACAGGTCAAGCAAGTCGCGCTGGACGCGCAGGCTTATCAGGACTTGCCGTTCGAGCAACTGGTGGATGCTTTGCAGTCGGACCGCAGCCTGAATCACAGTCCGTTGTTCCAGGTGCTCTACAACCATCAGCAAAAACTGGGCGCCAGTGTCGAGCGCGCGGTAGCCGATTTGCAGGTCGAGCGACTTCACTGGCAGCAACACACCGCGCAGTTCGATTTGGTGCTCGATACCCAGGAGCAGGGCGACACTCTGGACGCCAGCCTGAGCTACGCCACCGATCTGTACGACGAGGCCTCGATGCAGCGCTTCGCCGAGCAGTGGCTGAACCTGTTGCGCGCAGTGGTCGAAAACCCACAGCAGCGCGTCGCCGAATTGGCATTGCTGCAAGCGCCGCAAAAGCACGCGTTGATCCAGCACTGGAATCCGACCTTCGAAGCGCAAGCGCAATCGCCAACCTTGCATCAGTTGTTCGAAGCCCAAGCCGCCCAACGCCCGGACGCCATCGCGCTGTCCTGCGAAGGCGAGCAACTCACCTATGCCGCACTCAACGCCCAGGCCAACCGCCTGGCGCGCAAACTGCGCGAGCAGGGTGTCGGCCCCGAAGTGCGGGTGGGTATCGCCACCGAGCGGGCGATGCCGCTGGTGGTCGGCTTGCTGGCGATTCTCAAGGCCGGTGGCGCCTACGTGCCACTGGACCCGCAATACCCGGCCGAGCGCCTGAGCTACATGATCGATGACAGCGGCATTGGCTTGCTGTTGACCCAGGCTCACCTGATCGACGGCTTGCCGGCCCGCGAAGGCGTGCAGGTCCTGGACCTGGCGGCCTTGCAGCTGGACCACTACAGCGCCGACAACCTGGCGCCGTTGGCGACCCCGGACAATCTCGCCTACGTGATCTACACCTCCGGCTCCACCGGCCGACCCAAGGGCGCATTGCTCAGCCACGGCAACGTCGGTCGTTTGTTCACGGCCACCGCTGCCGAATTCAATTTCGGCGCGGACGATGTCTGGACCCTGTTCCACTCCTATGCCTTCGATTTCTCGGTGTGGGAGTTGTTCGGTTCACTGTGCACCGGCGGGCGCCTGGTGATCGTGCCGTACTACATCAGCCGCGAACCGCAGGAGTTCCACCGCTTGCTCTGCGATGAAGGGGTGACGGTGTTGAACCAGACCCCGACGGCCTTCCGTCAGTTGTTGCCGATAGCCTGCGCCAGCCCGCGCCACCTGGCGTTGCGCCAGGTGATCTTCGGTGGCGAAGCACTGGAAGTGGCCAGCCTGCGTCCCTGGTTCGAACGCTTCGGCGACCAGCAACCCACCCTGGTGAACATGTACGGCATCACCGAAACCACGGTGCACGTGACCTACCGCGCGATCCGCCTGGCCGACCTCGACGGCAAGGCCCAGAGCCCGATCGGCCTGCCGATCCGCGACCTGCGCTGGTACTTGCTCGACAGCCAGTTGCAACCGGTGCCGGTGGGCGTGGCGGGTGAGTTGTACATCGCCGGCGCCGGCCTGGCGCGCGGTTATCACGGGCGTTCCGGCTTGACCGCCGAGCGCTTTGTGCCAAGCCCGTTCGATGCTGCGCATCGTCTCTATCGCAGCGGCGACCTGGCGCGCCAGCGTGCCGACGGCAGCATCGACTACCTGGGGCGCATCGACCAGCAAGTGAAGATCCGCGGATTCCGCATCGAACTGGGCGAGATCGAAGCGGCAGTGCTGGCGCAACCGGGCGTGCGTCAGGCGGTGATCAGCGTGCATGTCGATGACGGCGGCCCGCAGCTGTGCGCCTACGTCGTCGCCGAACACCTCCCGGACGATCCGATCGCCTGGCGCAACAACCTGCGTGCCGCGCTCAAGGTCGACTTGCCGGACTACATGGTGCCCAGCCACTGGCTGTTGCTCGATGCCTTGCCGCTGACCAGCAACGGCAAGCTCGATCGCAAGGCCTTGCCAGTGCCGGATGCCGAGGACTGGCAACGACCGTTCGAAGCCCCCGAGGGCGAGCTCGAACAGCAACTGGCGGCGATCTGGGTCGACGTACTCGGCGTGGCGCAGATCGGCCGGCGCGACAACTTCTTTGAATTGGGCGGGCATTCGCTGCTCGCCGCCCAGGCCAGTGCCCGTGTGGAACTGGTACTGGGTATCGAGCTGCCGCTGCGCGCGCTGTTCGAAAGCAACGACCTTCAGGCTTATGCCGCCACGGCCGGGCACCAAGCCCCGACTGACAACGATGCACGTCTGGATGCGCTTGAGTCGCTTCTGGACGAGATGGAGATCAACTGATGGAACACAGCACCGCTTCGCGTATCGCCTCCCGCTTCGCTGGCCTGCCTGCCGACAAGCGCCGCGAGTTTCTGGCAAAAATGCAGGAGCAGGGCGTGAGCTTCGGCCAACTGCCGATCCCGCCCGCCGCCGAGCCGCAAGCGATGTTTGAGCTGTCCTATGCGCAGCAGCGCCAATGGTTCCTCTGGCAGCTCGACCCGCAGAGCTCGGCCTACAACATTCCCGCGGCCCTGCGTCTGCACGGGCCGCTGAACCTTGCGGCGCTGCAACAGAGTTTCGATGTATTGCTGGAGCGGCATCAGAGCCTGCGCAGCCGTTTCGTCGAGGACGACGGCCAAGTGATGCAAGCTCTTGCGAGCTTCAACACGCTGCCCATCGAACAGCACGATCTGCGCGCCGTACCCGAGGCACTGCGCCTTGAATCGGCGATGAAAAAAGTCGAAGCGGAGATTGCCCGGCCGTTCGACCTGCAACACGGCCCGCTGTTGCGCGTCAGCCTGTTGCAGCTGGACGTTGATGACCACGTGTTAGTGCTGACCCTGCACCACATCGTCACCGATGGCTGGTCGATGGGAGTACTGGTCGAGGAATTTTCCCTGCTCTACGCGGCCCATTGCCAGGGCCACAGCGCTGAGCTGGAAACGTTGCCGATCCAGTATTCGGACTATGCCGCTTGGCAGCGTCGCTGGATGGAAGCGGGGGAGCTTGCGCGTCAACTCAATTGGTGGCGAGAAAAGCTCGGCAGCGAACAGCCGCTGCTGGAATTGCCCACCGACCGTCCACGCCCGGCGCAACCAAGCCAGCAGGGCGCGCGCCTGGATTTCGCCCTCGACTCAACATTGGCCAGCGGCCTGATGAGCCTGGCCAAACAGCGCGGCGTCACGCCGTTCATGCTGTTGCTGGCGAGTTTCCAGGCCTTGCTCTATCGCTACAGCGGCCAGGCCGACCTGCGCATCGGCGTACCCATCGGCAACCGTAACCGTGCGGAAACCCGTGGCCTGATCGGCTTCTTCGTCAACACCCAGGTAATGCGCGCCGAACTCGATGGCCGGCTGCCGTTCACCCAGTTGCTCGACCAGACCCGCGCCTTTGCGCTGGATGCCCAGGATTATCAGGACTTGCCGTTCGAGCGCCTGGTGCAGGCGCTGCAAGGCGAGCGCAGCCTGAGCCACAGCCCGTTGTTCCAGGTGATGTTCAACCACCAGCAGGCCAAACCCGCAGCCGTCAGCGGCTTGCTGGCCGGCCTGCGGGTTGAAGCGCTGAACGCCACGGCGCACACCACGCAATTCGATCTGCAATTGGACACTCAGGAAGAGGGCGACAAACTGTTCGCCAGCCTGACCTACGCCACCGACCTGTTCGGCGCCGAACGCATCGAGCACCTGGCTCGGCATTGGCGCAACCTGCTGGCCGGGGTGCTGGCGAACCCGCAAACCCCGCTGGCCGAATTGCCGTTGCTGGAGGCCGACGAGCGCTTGCGCATCCTTGACGACCTCAACGACACCGCTCAAGCCTATCCGGGTGAAGTCTGCGTTCAGCGGCATTTCGAAGAACGCGTGGTTGAAAATCCTCAAGCGACGGCGCTGGTGTTCCAGGGCCAGTCCTTGAGCTACGCCGAGCTGAACCTGCGGGCCAACCGCCTGGCTCACCACTTGCGCGCCCAGGGTGTCGGCCCGGAAGTGATCGTGGGGATCGCTTGCGACCGTTCATTGGAAATGGTCGTTGGCCTGCTTGCAATCCTCAAGGCGGGCGGTGCCTACGTGCCGCTGGACCCGGAATATCCACTCGATCGCCTGAGCTACATGATCGAAGACAGCAGCATTTCCCTGCTGCTGACCCAGGAACATCTGCTGGCGCAACTGCCGACGCCGGACAGCGTGCGCACCCTGTGCCTGCACGGTGATACCGATTGGTTGAGCGATCTGCCGGGCACCGATCTGCCAAACCTTGCCGTGGCAGAAAACCTCGCTTACATGATCTACACCTCCGGTTCCACCGGCAAACCCAAGGGCGCGGGCAACCGCCATGTGGCGCTGCATAACCGCATCGAGTGGATGCAGGAAGCCTACAACCTGCTACCTGCGGACCGCGTGCTGCAAAAGACGCCATTCAGTTTCGACGTGTCGGTGTGGGAGTTTTTCTGGCCGCTGATGAAAGGCGCCACGCTGGTGATTGCCGCCCCGGGTGAGCATCGCGATCCGCAACGTCTCGCCGCATTGATCGTCGAGCAGTCGATCACCACTCTGCACTTCGTGCCGTCGATGCTCTCGGCGTTCATCGGCGCTGACGAAGCGCTGGATTGCACCTCGCTGACCCGCATCATTTGCAGTGGCGAAGCATTGCCGATGGAGCTGCAACGCCAGACCCTGCGCAGCCTGCCGCAAGCCAATCTGTACAACCTGTATGGCCCGACCGAAGCGGCCATCGACGTGACCCACTGGACCTGTGTGGAAGAGGGCCGCGACAGCGTGCCAATCGGCCGGCCGATCGCCAACCTGCGCACCTTTATCCTCGACAGCGAACTGCAACCCTTGCCGCTGGGCGCGGTGGGCGAACTGTACCTGGGCGGTATCGGCCTGGCCCGTGGTTATCACGGCCGTGGCGCGTTGACCGCCGAGCGTTTCGTGGTCGACCCGTTCGGTAGCGGCGAGCGTCTGTACCGCACCGGTGACCTGGCGCGCTATCGCGCCGATGGTGCCATTGATTACTGCGGTCGGATCGACCATCAGGTGAAGATTCGCGGCCTGCGTATCGAACTGGGGGAAATCGAGGCGCGCCTGCAAGAACATGCTGACGTGCAGGAAGCCGTGGTGCTGGCCCTCGACGGCCCGAGCGGCAAGCAACTGGTGGCGTACATCGTGCCGCAGGATCGCGCTTTGCTCGGCGTCGATGCGCAGCAGCAAGGCGGCTGGCGCGAAACCCTGAAAAGCCATCTGCTCGGGAGCCTGCCGGACTACATGGTGCCGGCACAGACCGTGCTGATCGAACAGATGCCCCTGAGCCCCAACGGCAAACTCGACCGCAAGCGCCTGCCGGCACCGACCGCGCAAGTCAGCCAGCGCGCGTTCGAAGCGCCACGCAGCGAACACGAGCGCGTGCTGGCGCAGATCTGGCAGGACGTGCTGGGCCTGGAGCAGGTCGGGCGCCAGGACAACTTCTTTGAACTGGGCGGTGACTCGATCATTTCGATCCAGGTGGTCAGCCGCGCCCGCCGTGCCGGCCTGAGCCTGCAACCGCGCGACCTGTTCCAGCAGCAGACCCTGCAAGCGCTTGCCGCTGTAGTGAAAGAACAGGCAGCGTCATTGGCGCAACAAGGGCCAGTGGATGGCGTGCAAACACTCACGCCAATCCAGCGCTGGTTCTTCGAAGAACCGATCCCGCAGCGTGCCCACTGGAACCAGGCGGTGTTGCTGACGCCGCGCGAAACCCTCGAACTGCCGCGCTTGCAAGGCGCCTTGCAACGGGTGCTCAAGCAACACGATGCCCTGCGCTTGCGTTTCAGCCAGGTCGACGGCCAATGGTCGGCGCGATACGTCGGCGCCGACAGTGCCGATGTCATCGACATGCTCTGGACCGCCCGCGTCGCCAGCGATGCGTCGCTCGAGTCGGTGTGCGACGAAGCCCAGCGCAGCCTCAGCCTGCAGGACGGGCCGCTGCTGCGCGTGGCGCTGATCGCCCAGGCCGATGGTTCGCAGCGGTTGCTGTTGGTCATCCACCATCTGGCGGTGGACGGGGTTTCCTGGCGAGTGCTGCTGGAGGATTTGCAGGCGGCTTATCAAGGTGAAGAACTGCCACCGAAGACCAGCGCTTTCCAGGCTTGGGCAGAAAAACTCGATACCTTCGCACGCTCCGAAACCGCCGCCAATGAACTGGACTGGTGGCAAGCGCAACTGGCCGGTGCCAGTGATTCGCTGCCGGCAGCCAACGCCCAAGCCAGTCAGGCCGGGCATCTGCGTCAGGGCGTGAGCATCGGCCTGGACCGCGAACAAACCCGGCAGCTGTTGCAACAAGCCCCGGCAATCTATCGCACTCAGGTCAACGACCTGCTGCTGACCGCGCTGGCCCGCAGCCTCAGCCGCTGGACCGGTCACGCGTCGGCATTGATCCAGCTCGAAGGCCATGGCCGCGAAGAGCTGTTCGACGACATCGACCTGACCCGCACCGTCGGCTGGTTCTCCAGCCTGTTCCCGGTGCGCCTGACGCCGACTGCCGACCTCGGCGGCTCGATCAAGGCGATCAAGCAGCAACTGCGGGAAATCCCCGGCAAAGGCCTGGGCTACGGTTTGTTGCGCTACATGGGCGATGCTTCGGCACAAGCGGCCCTGGCCGCATTGCCTCAGGCTCGGGTGACCTTTAACTACCTCGGCCAGTTCGACCAGAGCTTTGCCGAAGACGCTTTGTTCACGCCGGCCCGGGAGTCCAGCGGTGCTGCGCAATCGGCAGATGCACCGTTGCCGAACTGGCTGTCGGTGGACGGTCAGGTCTATGGCGGTGAACTGAAACTCGACTGGACCTTCAGCCGCGAATGCTTTGACCTGCGCGAGATCGAAGCCCTTGCGAACGATTTCCACGCTGAACTGTTGGCGCTGATCGACCATTGCCTGAGCGATGGCGCGGGTGGCGTAACCCCGGCGGACTTCCCGCTGGCGCGTTTGAGCCAAGTGCAACTCGACGCGCTGCCGGTACCGCCGGCGCAGATCGAGGACGTGTATCCGCTGTCGCCGATGCAGGCCGGTTTGCTGTTCCACAGCCTCTACGAATCGCAGTCCGGCGCCTATGTGAACCAGCTCAGCGTCGAGGCTTGTGGCCTCGACGCCGAACGCCTCGGGCGTGCCTGGCAAGCCGTGCTCGACAGCCACGCGATCCTGCGCAGCAGCTTCCACTTCCCCGAAGGGTTCGAGGCGCCGGTGCAACTGGTGCATCGTCATCTGCGATTGCCGATGACCTGCCTCGACTGGCGCAACCGCGACCATCAGGCCGAGTCGCTGCTGCAGTTGATCGACAGTGAACGCCTGCAACTTGATTCGACCAAGGCACCGTTGATGCGCCTGACCCTGGTGCGCCTGGATGACGATCGCCAGCAATTGATCTACACCCACCATCACCTGCTGCTCGACGGCTGGAGCAATTCGCTGCTGCTCAGTGAAGTCCTGCAGCGTTATGCCGAGCAAGACGTACAAGCGCCAACCGGGCGTTTCTCCGATTACATCGGCTGGTTGCAACGTCAGGATGCCGAGGCTGACGAACTGTTCTGGCGCGAGCAACTGGCGAGCCTCGACAACCCGACGCTGCTGGCTGAAAGCCTGGCCCACAACAACCTGTCGGACACCGCATTTGCCGACCATCGCCAGACCTTCGATGTCGCCACCAGCAAACGCTTCAGCGATTTTGCCCGTCAGCAGAAAGTCACCCTCAACACCTTGGTCCAGGGCGCGTGGGCGCTACTGCTGCAACGCTACAGCGGCCAACGCAGCGTCGCATTCGGCGCCACGGTGGCGGGGCGTCCGGTGGACTTGCCCGGGGCCGAAAGCCAGCTTGGCCTGTTCATCAACACCTTGCCGGTGATCAGCAGCCCGGACGCCATCGAAAGCGTCGAGCAATGGCTGACGCGCTTGCAGGCGCAAAACCTGGAGCTGCGCGAGCACGAATTCACCGCCCTCGGTGACATTCAGCGCTGGGCTGGACGTGCCGGTGAACCGCTGTTCGACAGCCTGCTGGTGTTTGAAAACTTCCCGGTGGCCGAAGCCTTGCAACAGGGCGCACCGGCCGGCTTGAGTTTCTCGATTCCACAGAACCACGAGCGCACCAACTTCCCGTTGACCCTGGCAGCCACTGCCGAAAGCCAGCTGAGCCTGAACTGGAGCTACCAGTGCAGCCATTTCAGCAGTACTGCCATTGCGCGCATGAGCGAGCACCTGGCCGCGTTGCTGGCGGCGATGGTTGCCGCACCACAAGCAGCGTTAAGTGAGCTGGGCCTGCTGACCGCGCCAGAACGCACGCAGCAATTGCTGGAGTGGAACCCACCGTTCACCGTGGAAGAAAACCCGCTGTGCGTGCATCAACTGATCGAGGCCCAGGCCGGTATCCGACCTGACGCCACGGCGTTGATCTTCAACGATCTGAAGTTGAGTTTCGACCAGCTCAATCGCCGCGCCAACCGCCTGGCCCACCACTTGCGCGGGCGCGGCATCGGCCCCGAAGTGCGGGTCGGCCTGGCCATGCAGCGGTCGCCAGAAATGATCATCGGCCTGCTGGCGATCCTCAAGGCCGGCGGCGCCTACGTGCCGCTGGATCCGGCCTACCCGGCGGAGCGCCTGCGCTACCTGATGGACGACAGCGGGATTGCGCTGCTGATCAGCCAATCCTGGTTGCGGGAAAAACTGCCACTGCCCGAAGGCTTGCCGGTCCTGGAAATCGACCGTGAGCCGCTCGAGGGCATGGCCGAAACCAACCCGGTCAACCTGACCTGCGGCGAAAACCTCGCTTACCTGATCTACACCTCAGGCTCCACCGGCCGCCCTAAAGGCGTCAGCGTGGCCCACGGTCCGCTGACCATGCACTGCGTGAAGATCGGCGAGTTGTACGGCATGACCCCGGACGACCGCGAACTGCAATTTGCCTCGATCAGCTTCGACGGCGCCCATGAGCGCTGGCTGACGCCGCTGGTGTTCGGTTCGGCGGTGATGCCGCGCGACGACGAGTTGTGGAGCGTGGAGCGCACCTGCGCCGAGATTGAAAAACACGGCATCACCATCGCCTGTTTCACCCCGAGCTACCTGGGGCAGATCGCCGATTTCATGGGCGAAGCCGGGCGTGATCTGCCGATCCGCTCCTACACCCCGTGCGGGGAAGGGATGGCCAAGCATGCGTTCGACGAGGTCCAGCAAGTCCTGCAACCCAAGCGCTTGATCAACGGCTATGGCCCGACCGAAACGGTGATCACCCCGCTGATCTGGCTGGCCTATCCGGACACCGAATTCGACTCGGCGTTCATGCCGATTGGCCGGCCGGTCGGCAACCGCAGTGCCTATATCCTGGACGGCGGCTTGCAGCCGTTGCCGGTCGGCGTGGCGGGTGAGTTGTACCTGGGCGGCGAGGGCGTTGCCCGTGGTTATCACCAGCGTCCGGACCTCACCGCTGAACGTTTCGTGCCGGACCCGTTCGTACCGGGGGCGCGTCTGTACCGCAGTGGCGACCTGGCCCGGTTCCGTGCCGATGGCGTCGTCGAATACCTCGGCCGTATCGACCAGCAAGTGAAGATCCGTGGCTTCCGCATCGAGCTCGGCGAAATCGAAGCCTGCCTGCTGGAGCACGAAGGCGTGCGTGAAGCCTTCGTCATCGACCGCGAAGGTCCGGTGAACCGTCAACTGGTCGGTTACGTGGTGCCGCGCGATCCGCTGGCCGACGAGCAGGACCTGCATGAGGCACTGACCGCGCACCTGCGCAGCCGTCTGCCGGCGCACATGTTGCCGGCGCATTTGATGTGCCTGGCCTCGTTGCCACTGACGCCGAATGGCAAGCTGGATCGCCAAGGTTTGCCAGCGCCTGAAGCAACTCGACAGACTCAGGATCAGGTGGCCGCCGCGTCGCCTGCCGAAGCGCTGTTGGTGGAAATCTGGCAGGACTTGCTCGGTCTGGAATCGGTGGGCGTCACCGAGAACTTCTTCGAACTGGGCGGTGACTCGATCATCTCCCTGCAAGCGGTGAGTCGCGCCGGGCAGCGCGGACTGGTGTTCAGTCCCAAGCAGTTGTTCGAGCAGCAGACCATTCGGGCACTGGCTGCGGTGGCGAGCCGTCGTGAAACGGCTTTGATCGAAACACCGACAGTCGAGGCGTTTGGGCTGGTGCCCCACATTGATGTGGCCTCCCGCGACGGTCTGCAAGACCTCTATCCGCTGTCGCCGATGCAGCAGGGCATGCTGTTCCATTGCCTCGAATCGCCGCAGCTCAACCCTTACGTCAACCAGTTGAGCGTGGCGGTGGACGGTTTGCAGGTGCCGCGTTTCCGTGCAGCGTGGCAAGCCTTGATCGAACGTCATGAAGTGCTGCGCGCAGCGTTCCGTTGGCGCGACGGCTTGGCCGATCCGCTGCAAGCGGTGTTTGCCAGCGTCGAGTTGCCGATCGAAGAGTTCGACTGGCGCGACCGCACGGACACGGAACAAGCACTGAGCGAACTGGCCGCCGCCGAACAGGCCAAGGGCTTCGACCTGAGCTGCCCGCCGCTGATGCGTTTCATCCTGGTGCGCCTGGGTGAAGACCGTTACCAGATGATCTGGATCTACCATCACCTGCTGCTGGACGGCTGGAGTGCTTCGCGCCTGCTGGGCGAAATGCTGCGCCTGTACCACCACGACAGCCTGCCGGCGCTGACCTGGCGTTACGCGGACTACATTGCCTGGCTGCAACGTCAGGACGAGACGCAGGCAGAAGGCTTCTGGCGTGAGCGCCTGGCGTCGCTCGAGGCACCGACCATCCTGGCCACGGCATCGGGTGCCACAGGCTCCGGCCACGGCGTGATGTACAGCGACCTCGACGCCGAGGCGACGCGCAAATTGCACAGCTTCGCCAAGCGTCAGCGCGTCACCCTCAACACCCTGGTACAAGGCGCCTGGCTGTTGCTGCTGCAACGTCACAGTGGCCAACGCAGCGTGGCGTTCGGTGCCACGGTGGCGGGGCGGCCGACGGGGCTGGCCGGTGCCCAGGACATGCTCGGCCTGTTCATCAACACCTTGCCGGTGATCCAGACCCTCGATCCGCAACAGCCGCTGGGCGAGTGGCTGCGCGACTTGCAGGACTACAACCTGGCCGTGCGCGACTACGAACACACGCCATTGTCCGACGTCCAGCGCTGGGCCGGGCAGGGTGGCCAGGGCCTGTTCGACAGCATCATCGTGTTCGAAAACCATCCGGTGGATCGTGCCTTGCGCGGTGGCGAGGAAGGTGAGTTGCGCTTTGCCGAAGTCGGCAGCGGCGGCGTCACCAATTTCCCGATGGACTTGATGGTCAGCGCCAATGACCAAGGCCTGGAAGTCGAGTACCTGTACCTGCGTGATCGCTTCAGCGAACAGGAAGTGCAGCGCATTCGCGCGCAGATGGAAGGTTTGCTCCGTGCCTTGCCAGAGGACGCTGACTGCCTGCTCGGTAACATCGGCCTGCCCGAAGCACGCTTGAGCCTGCCCCAAGCCGCCAGCGATAACGCCGATCTGCTGCACAGCTTCAATCAGCATGTGCGCAGCCAACCGCAGAAAATCGCCTTGTTCTGCGAGGATCGCGAAGTCAGCTACGCCGATCTTGAAAACCAGGCCAATGGACTGGCGCAGCAATTGATCAGGCGTGGAGTCGGCCCGGAAAGCCTGGTGGCGGTGGCCTTGCCACGTTCGGAACGCACGATCGTTGCGTTCCTTGCCGTGCTCAAGGCCGGTGCGGCGTATCTGCCGCTGGACCTGTCATACCCGGCCGAGCGCCTGGCCTACATGCTCAGCGATTCGGCCGCCAGCCTGTTGCTGTGCGACAGCGATCTGGGTGATCGCCTGACACTGGCTGACAGTCCGCCACGCTTGTTGCTTGATCAGTCGAGCCTTGTTGGCAGCATCGAGTGCCCGGCGTCGCAACCGCTGCCAGGACACCTGGCGTACCTGATCTACACCTCCGGCTCCACCGGCCAGCCCAAAGGCGTGGCGGTGGAACGTGGACCGATTGCCCGGCATTGCCGCGGCATCATCGACCTCTATGAACTGGCGCCACGCAGCCGCGAACTGCACTTCATGTCGTTCGCCTTCGACGGTGCCCAGGAGCGCTGGCTGAGTGTGCTGTTGGCAGGTGGCAGCCTGGTGATTCGCGAAGACAGCCTGTGGACCCCGGAACACACCCTGGAGGTGCTGCACCGCCACAGCGTCACCGTCGCCTGCTTCCCGCCGGCGTACCTGCAACAGATGGCCGAAGTGGCCGAGCGCCTGGGCAATCCGCCGGCGGTCGAGGTGTACTGCTTTGGCGGTGATGCGGTGCCGGACGCCAGCTTCGAACAGGTCAAGCGCGCCTTGCGCCCGCAGCGCCTGGTCAACGGCTACGGCCCGACCGAAACCGTGGTCACGCCGTTGCTGTGGCGTGCCGAAGCCAGCGAAACCTGCGAGGCGGCCTATGCACCGATTGGCCGTGGTGTGGCGGGCCGTGGCTTGTACATCCTCGACGCCGACCTCAATCCGTTGCCGGTCGGTGTCAGCGGCGAGTTGTACCTGGGCGGCGAATGCCTGGCGCGTGGTTACCACCAGCGGCCGGGCATGAGCGCCGAGCGTTTCATTGCCGATCCATTCGCAGCCGGTGGTCGCATGTACCGCACCGGCGACCTGGTGCGCCAGCGCGAGTGCGGGTTGATCGACTACCTCGGCCGGCTCGACCAGCAAGTGAAGATCCGTGGATTCCGTATCGAACTGGGCGAGATCGAAGCCCGTCTGCGTGACTGCGCAGGGGTGCAGGATGCCGCCGTGGTGGTGCACGACACGCCGACCGGCAAACAGTTGGTCGGTTACGTGGTGGCCGTCGCGGCTGCCGGGCTGGATCGGCGCTTGAAGGCCGATCTGCAAGCGCAGATGCCGGACTACATGGTGCCGGCGCGGATCCTCGTGCTGGAGCGCTTCCCGCTGTCGGCCAACGGCAAGCTCGACCGTCGCGCACTACCTGTGCCGGAATGGGCACTTGGCGGTTACCGCGCGCCGCGCAATGCGCTGGAAAGCGCGCTGACCACGATCTGGCAAGAGGTGTTGGGTGTGCCGCAAGTGGGCATCGACGACAACTTCTTTGAACTCGGCGGCGACTCATTGCAAGTGCTCAAAGTCATCTCGCGGGTGCGCAGCCAGCCGCAACTGGGCTTCGAATTGAAACTGCGCGACCTGATGCAGAAACCCTGCATCGCCGAACTCAGCGGCTATCAGGTCACAGAACCGGCGCAAGCGCCGGACCCGCTGCTGGCGTTGAATGGCCGGGTCACCCACGTGCCGGCGCTGTTCTGCCTGCACGCCGGTTTCGGCACGGTGTTCGACTACGAGCCACTGGCCCGTCGCCTGGAAGGCCGGCGCACGGTGTACGGCCTGCAATGCCGCATGCTGCTCGATCCGCAATGGCAGGACCCATCGCTGCTGGCCATGGCCCAGGCCTACGCGCAGCGGATTCGCACGCAACAGCCCGAAGGCCCGTACTACCTGCTCGGTTGGTCGCTGGGTGGCGCGTTGACGCAACTGGTCGCCCATGAACTGGAAAGCCAAGGGCAGAGGGTGGTGTTTGCCGGGCTGGTCGACAGTTATGTGGCGGGTACCGCCGAGGCGGGGGACTGGCGCGAAGATTTGGCGGATTTCCTGAAGTCTGTCCTCGGTCAACCGTCTGAACAAGCACAGGCATTGATTGCCTTGAAAGGCGCAGGCCTGAACGAGCGCGAAGGTGCCGCCGCGGTGATCGAGGCAGCCATGCACGGCTCTAATGAGCACGCAGAGTTGGGCGCCAGCGAACTGACGCAGATCTTCGCCACCGGCTCGTCGCTCAAGCAACTCGCCCTGGCACAGAGGCAATTGCCGAAGGTACAGGTCGGCACCCATCGCTGGTGGGTGGCCGGGCGCGAGGATGAACGCCGGGTGTTCGAGGCCCAGGTCGGCCATCACGGTGTAGACCGTCTGTTGGCGGGAGGGCACTACGAGTTGCTGCGTGGTGAAGAGTTGCTCGACGAACTGGAAGAGCTGTTGGAGCACAGCCCGGCTATCGCGTAATTGCCACCTTACGCTCATCCCCTGTGGGAGCGAGCCTGCTCGCGAAGAGGGCCTGTCAGTCGACATCAATATTGGCTGGCAGTCCGCTTTCGTCGGAACGCCGCCCGGAGCCGGCTCGCTCCCACAGGTCTTCATCCGAATCAAGATGTTCTGTTGCTCGATTTTTGACCTCTTTGTGTAAAAGGATCCCCCATGGCCCTACTGCCAGAACTTGAAGCTTTCCTCGAACTCGCCGAGTTCGGCCGCCTCACCGGCAAAAGCCGCCCCATGCACGAACAGACCCCGCAACAGGCGCGGATCGACTTCGAGGCATCTTCCGGGTTCCTCGACGTGCCGCTGGACAATATCGCTTGCGACAACTTCACCATCACCGCCCGCGACGGCCACAGCCTGTTGGCGCGCCTATACCGCGACGGCCAAACGCTCGACAGCCTGCAACCGGTAATCCTGTATTTCCACGGCGGCGGCTACGTGGTCGGCAGCCTCGACTCCCACGATGCACTGTGTCGACGCCTGGCGGCCCAGGGCGGTTTTGCCGTATTGACCGTGGATTATCGCCTGGCCCCCGAATGGCGTTTCCCAACCCCGGTGCAGGACGCCTGCGACGCCGGCAACTGGCTGGCTCGCGAAGGCGCGACCCGCGGCCTGGATGCCACGCGGGTGGCCCTGGCCGGTGACAGCGTCGGCGCGACACTAGCCACGGTGTTGTCGATAATCGCCGTACGCGAGCCAGAGGAACTGGCGCTGAAACCCAAGGCGCAACTGCTGGTGTACCCCGTGACCGACGCCACCACTTATCGCGCCTCACACCGGGATTTTGCCGAGGGTTTCTTGCTGGAAACCCCGACCCTGGACTGGTTCTACGCCCACTACGCACGCACGCCTGCGGACCTGGCCGACTGGCGCTGCTCGCCGCTGCTGGCCGATGACCTATCGGGTTTGGCGCCGGCGCTGGTGTACCTGGCCGGCTATGACCCGTTGCATGACGAAGGGATGGCCTATGCCGAGCGGTTACGTGCTGCGGGGAATGAGGTGACGTTGCTGGAACAACCGGGCATGACCCATGACTTTTTGCGCATGGCAGGGTTGGTGAGTGAGGTGGAAGGGATTCATGCGCAAGTGGCGGGGTGGGTACGTTCGCGGTTGTGATCTGAAATGAACAAGGCCGCCATCTCCATAAAAGGGATGGCGGCCTTTTTGTGTCCGGCGCAAGGTTTTTTGGTGGGGCGACTTTCGCCTTCGCGAGCAGGCTCGCTCCCACAATTGAACTGTTTGCAACCTGGGTTTTGGATTTGCCGAACATCTCCTGTGGTAAGACCCCATCAGGTCAGCTCGAACAAGTTGCCCGACGCGCGCAACATGGCGGTGACGCGATCAATGCGCTGCGCGTAGTCTTCTGAAGCAATCTGCCATTTCAGCCCGGTCACCAACTCGCCAATGTGCGCGGTAGGTTGCAAAAGTTGCTCGGCACCGGGCAGGAACGGCAGGGCCAGGCCGCTGGCCTTGTCGATGACCTGGTAGCCAATGGTTGCCCCGCCAATACCCGCCGCCAACCCGCCGACCCCTCCCAGTGCACCGCCGCGCTTGATGCCATACACCGTGGCCCCGGCCAGCATCGCCACACCCAATACCCGTCCAGCCACCACTACCGGCGACAGCTCGCGGCTGTTTTCATTGCCGAAGTAGGTCATGCGATAGAAGAAGTAACCGGCCCACAGCTCCCGGGATTTAAGCTTGTCATGCATGAACCATGCGCGTGAATCGTGCACCTGGTCATCGAACAGCGCCACCAACAGGGCCATGACCGGATCCTTGCTCGGCGTACCCCAGCCATCACTAAATAGTTGCTTGGCACGTCGCTCGCCCGCTTCACGAATAGCCGCGTGGTCCCGTGCCTCGTCGTTCTCATTGAGCAGGTAGATCGTGTCGCGCAACAGCACATCGGTGATCTCGGCGCTCCAGTGGGTCTGCTCGCGTTTGAGGCCCCGGTAGTCGCGCTTGAATTCGGCGGCGGCCTGGCTGAGCTGGGTCTTGTCGATCTGTGGCTCATAGATCGGCGGGCCGGGATGATTTGTTGCCGCTTGAGGTGATTTCAGGCGATTTCCCAGGGCGATATCTTGCTGTTTCTTATAGTTCTCACGCCCTTTATCGACTTCGTAGCCTGTTACCTCGTTGGCCTGGGTGAAGAAAAGCTGATGCTTGTAACTGTCGTTATCCAGCGGGTCATTGGCATAACGGCCAATTCGCCAGCCGGTGATCCAGCCCAACTGATCGGCCAGGGTGTCTTCCACGTTGGTGCTCAGTTGTTGTGGCTGATAATCCGAAGGTGAGGTGCTGGAGGGGGCTTCGGTGGCTATGCCGGGGAGGGTTTGGCGCCAGGCGTTGAAGCGTTCGATTACTTGGGAGTTAATGTCGAACTCCTCTTTTGCATCCAGCCCAAGCATCCGCCACGCCTTCTCAGTGCGTAAAGTGTTCGGCAATGCAACCTCCGGAACTTGCAATGGCGCACCCGCAGCAAAGGCTTCGGCATACATGTCGTGCAGGGCGATTTGCGACACCAGCTCACTGGTACCACCGCGCGCCTTACCCTGATCATTTTGCGGGTAGCCACCCCCGACATCGGAGTGCACGCCGGGGTACACCACTTCATAGGTATTGGCCGGGTATTGGCCATTCTCGTTGCGGATCGAATCGAGCGGAAAACACGCACGCTGTTCGAAAGACGCAACGAAATGCCGGCAGCATTTGACCAGCTCCGGAAAGGTTTTCGCCTCCGGCAACAACTGGCTGTCATCGGCCCAGTCCATGTGCCCGGCAAAAAATGGCGCTACGTTAGCGATGCCCACTGAGGCCACGGTGTCCAGTACGCCAAGGAATTCGACGCTCACCGGCAGGCCGATGAGGCTCTGTGACGGTAGTTCCGCCCCCTCCGGTGTATCGAACAACTGACTGAGCCAGGTGACGAAGGTGCGGGCTTCTGCTGCGCCGCGGGAGAAACCGTATATGTACAGCTTGACGCCCAATACCTTGGGTGTGGCCCGCTCCACGCGGTCTAGCAAGGTACCGAGCACTTCTTTCATCACCCGCCGCCGCTTGCTGGGGCCAGCTCTAAACATCAGTGGGGCTTTCCAGGTGCTCATAGAGTCGACAGCTTTCGTACGACGATCCTGAGATAGCGGAGTTCTGTTAAGCGCCGTATGCAAAGCGTCAAAGACGGAAACCAGAGCCCAGTTGATACGATCTTCACCGCCTGTGGCATATTTCAGCCCGTCTTCGCTGTAGTCCAATTCGCCTATTTCAGGGAAGGGCGTGCCTACACCGGGCATATAATAGGAAAAGTAACCACTCTTTTTGGCCTCAGTGCCTTGAAGCGAGGCATGGAACAGCTTGGCGATGTTGCTTGGGTGATTGTTTTTGGTGTCGTTGTTGTCATTGTTATTCGTGCCATCGAAAAACAGACTGATGTGCAGGCTGTGGCAACAACAGAAAAGTTGTGAGCGCCGCCCTTGAGCATCAGGTGTCCGTTGGAAGCGATTCTCCTCATAAGTGTGTTTTTGATAATTTTGTGTGACGACCCGAACATCCACCGGAAGACGCCCCTCTAAAGGGAATGCTGGTGGTGCCCAAGCTTTAGATATTGAGTTGTTTTTTATTTTTGGCATACAGCTGGCTCCTTCATCTGCATAGGTTCATTGATTGGATAATTCGGTTGGCCATGTACCGCGCAGGCGGTAGTAACCTTCACGCGATTGCAAGTTAAAAAATGCACCTTCAGGTCACATGACTCTGTACCTGGCCATGCTGGAATATCTACGGTTGTACTATAAAGTCTATATTTAGCTTTGTGTTTTATTATAAAATTTCTAAACTCATTTGTTCCTAAAGGTGGAGAGTCAGCAAAAGGCTCAGGATCAACTTCCCATTCAATATGAGCCTTCAAACCAGGGCGCCATTTGGTTGGCATAATAATGCAGCACGAACTTCCCCCTCCGCCATGAGCTCGATAGCCGTTCACCGATAACCAGTTGATAGCATGGACTGTATGATTGACGGCTTCTATATTACCGCCTGCCATCTTGTTATCCGCAGGAGTGCACCCAAGCACCGTAAATGCCACCCCGCCCAGCAACCATAGCCGCCTTTCTTTCCTTCTCATCGTTTGCATTACTTTCAACTCCTGCGCTTAAAATCAGAAACCCAAGGTTTTGGCGATTTTGGTGGAAAGACCGGAGCTGGATTGTTCATGTTCAGACTTCCCTGGCCTGGATAAGCGTTCAGCGTGGTGCCCTTTTCACCCGCTGTTAAGACTTGAAAACCTCTCAAAAAGTAAACAGGCGGGGATATAGGAAATATCTACGGCGCGTGTAGGATTGGTCTCTGTGTCGTAGCGCTTTTGATGTAGGATTTTTTACGGGCTTTTCGAAGGGGAGGGGAACAGCGACTTTGGACGGGGCAGATCGAGCGCGGATTGATCTCTTTTCACAGCTCTCCCGTGGATAGGTTCAAGTCTGTTTAATAGCCCCACCCAGTTACTTCATGAAAGCCACAGCACCTTGCGTCGTCGCCTACAGTTACTCCAGAATCCGCCGGCTTGTGCGCCTTGGGGCTGCCCAGTAACTTGGTTCGTGTCACTGATTGTCAGTGATCGGGTTTAGTAGCCCGGCTAGTTATCCTCGGTTGTACAGGTGTCATTCAGTCAGGCATATGCCTGCACTTGATGGTGGCTGTGCGCATGGCGCCTTCGGGCGCGCCGGGTTTTGGGTGACTTTACCGGTCTACTAACTTGCGCACAGCTACCACCCTTTCGTGTAGTAGCGAGATGGTCGTGGCCCTTTCTGGAGAAAACACCCATGTTCAAGGTCACACCGAATCCACCGGACCCCGATCCGACATCCTCGTCAGAAAATTCCGACTCAGATAATTCCAACGACCGCATCCCCTCGGCTGCCGACATCCAGGCCACCCCGCGCAAGCTCTGCAGCATGTTCATCGTCAACCCTGAGCTCGATGTCGAAACGCTGCTGGCCCACGCCTGTGAGTCGCTGGCTTCGGCCAATGTCATGGCGTTGGATTTGGCGGATCATATGGAAGGGCCGAGCCGCAATTCCCTGTTGGGGATTGCCCAGGTCATCATGCTGGGGGAGTTGGCGGTGAACCGGGCGCTGGACCGAATCGATCCGCCTGAGTAGAAGATCAAAAGATCGCAGCCTTCGGCAGCTCCTACAGGTGTACGTATTCCCCTGTAGGAGCTGCCGAAGGCTGCGATCTTTTGATTTTGAAATAACGCCCGTAAAAAATGCCCGTATCTCTTAATACGGGCATTTTTCATTTCAGCTCAGCCTCAGAAGTCGTACTTCGCCGTGATCTGCATGTTGCGCGGTTCGCCGTAGAAGGTGGTGCCGAAGTTGCCAAGGCCGGTCAGGTAGCGCTTGTCGAAGACGTTGTAGGCGTTGACGGTGAAGCTCAGGTGGTCGTCGTACTGGTAACGGGTCATCAGGTCGACGAGGGTGTAGCCACCTTGCTTGAGCATGGTGCTGCCGCCTTCGCCACCGCCTACGTTAGGGCTGTAGCTCTGGCCGTAAAACGCGCTCTGCCAGCTGACACCACCACCGACGGTGACCTGGTCCAGCGCGCCGGGCAGGCGGTAAGTGGTGAAGGTGCGCACCACGTGTTCCGGCTTGCTGGTGGCCAACGGGAAACCGAAAATGCGTTGATGGTCCTTGTCGCGAGTACGGGCATAGGTGTAGCCAGCCGATACGTTCCAGTCCTGTGCCAGTTCGCCGGCCAGTTCCAGTTCAACGCCGTTGGTGGTGGCACCGTCGACGGCTTTGTAAATGCCGTCACCGGTAATCTCATTGGTGCCGATCGACTCAGCAACGTTGTCTTGCTCGATGCGGAAGAAGGCCAGGCTGGCGTTGAGTTTGCCTTCGAAGTAGGCCGCTTTCAGACCGGTTTCGTAGCTGTCACCTTCAACTGGGTCCAGGGTCTTGCCATCGGCGTCCTTGTTGATTTGTGGCTGGTAAATGCTGGTGTAGCTGGCGTAGACCGAGTAGGTATCGTCCAGGTCATAGACCACGCCGGCGTAAGGCGTTACGACGCCGTGTTCCTTGTAGCTGGCGTGGGTGTCGGCCAGGCCGGCGCCCGGGTAGTAGGTGTAATCCTCGTTGTACTTGTAGGTACTTACGCGGCCGCCGAGGATGAACGACAGGTCGTCGGTCGGACGCAGGCGCGTGGCCAGGTAGGCGCCATTCTGGCTCAGGGTGCGTTCGTACTTGCCGTTTTTCGGGAAGTCCGGTTTCGCGATATGGCCCGTCCAGTCAAAGATGTTGCCCGGTACAAGTCCATCGGAGTCGGTGGGGGTACCATAGGTTGCGCCAGTCTGACGGGAGTGGGCTGCCATGAAACCCGCCACAAGTTCATGTTCGCGACCGCCCAGGGAGAACGGGCCGGTGACGTTCACGTCAGCGGTGTTCTGCACGCGATGGCCTTCCCAGTGCCCCTGGTAAAAGAACATGCCTTCGCCGGTGTCGCGGTTCGGGTAACCACCGCTGGCCGAGGCCAGTTGAGTATCGTGATCGGTGGTTTTCTGGTCGAAGCTGGCCTTGAATTTCCAGTCATTGGCCAGCGCTTGCTCCAGGGACGCGAAGTAGGTGGTGCTGTCGAAATCACGACGGCTCCAGTCGGCGCCCGGGTTGAAGCCGCGGGAGAAGTTGGTCTTGCCGCCGTCGGCGTAGTAAACCGTGTTACCGGTCCAGGAGCTGCCGCGCGGAGTGGCGCTGGACTTGTCGACGCCCAGGGTGAGCAGGGTATCGTCGGTCAGGTCGGCTTCGAGAACACCGTAGTACAGGTCTCTCTTCTGGCTGTAGTGGTCGATGTACGAATCTTTGTCCGACAAGGCGCCGACAAAGCGGCCGCGCACGTTGCCGGATTCGGTCAGCGAGCCGGAGATATCGCCTTCGGTGCGGTAGCTGTCCCAGTAACCGGCGGTGGCGCTGACGGAAGCCTTGAACTCCTTGGTCGGCTTTTTACGCACAAGGTTGACGGTGGCGGACGGGTCGCCGGCGCCGGTCATCAGGCCGGTTGCGCCTTTGATGACTTCGACGCGGTCGAGATTGGCAGCGTCGTCGGTGTTGTTCGGGTTTTCACCGTACACGCCGTCGTAGGGGATGTTGACGCCATCGTACTGAAAGTTGGTGATGGCAAAGCCCCGTGCGGAAAATTCGGTACGGTCGCTGTCGTACTTCTGGGACGTGATACCGGGGGTATTCTTCAGCGCATCGCCAACGCTCTGTACGCCGCGATCATCCATCTGCTGACGGGTGACCACGGTCACCGACTGCGGCGTTTCACGAATGGTCAGCGGCAACTTTGTAGCGGTGGTGGTGGCGCCTGTGGTGTAGGAGCCAGTGTCTTCAGTGGTCAGGCCCAGGGCCTGGCCGGAAATGGTGGTGGCGCCCAATTGCAGGCTCGACGAGCCGCCAGACACCAGCGTCACGCTGTTGCCGTTGATCTGGAACGAAATGCCGGTGCCCTTGAGCATCTCGGCCAGGGCCGCGGAAGGTTCCAGCGAGCCGGACACCGCACGGGACTTGATGCCGGCCACCTGATCCGGGCTATAGAGGATCTGCAGGTTGGTCTGCATGCCCAGTTGAGTCAGTGCGCTGGACAGCGGCTGAACCGAGATACTCACTTTTACAGGTGCTGCGTTGGCCATCGTGCTCCCCAGCAACGTGGCGGTCAGCAGAACGCTGGTCAACAGGGTTTTATGCAGTGACGGGCGCTGTACGGCCAGCGCGAGAGGTGTACGGCGTGGAAGAGATCGCATTACTTGCCTGTGCTCCTGAAAAGTGTCGTGCAGAGTTTTTGTTAATAGGAATGATTATTAAGACGAGATGCGATTGCGAAACCGGAAAAGAAATGTGAAAAAAATGTCATTGGCTAAAAAACGCGAAACCTGTGGGCGCGAGCCGGCTCCGGGCGGCGTTCCGACGATAGCGGTGGATCAGTCGCCCTCTATGTTGAAAGTGACGACCCCATCGCGAGCAGGCTCGCTCCCACAGGTTTGTGTGGCGTTTATGAGAGCAGCGATCAGGCAGGCATCAGCTCGGTGACGACCCGGCCGCTTTCCATGCGCACCAGTTGGTCGGCGACATCGAAGTAACGGTCATCGTGGGAGATCACGATGATGGTCTTGCCCAGGCGCTTGAGATCCGGCAGCAGCTCGGTGTAGAAAATCCGCCGGAACGTCGGGTCCTGGTCGGCCGCCCACTCGTCGAACACCAGCACCGGACGCTCTTCCAGCCAGGCATTGACCAGCGCCAGGCGCTTGCGCTGGCCGGTGGACAGGTCGGTGGTGGTGAAGTTGCCGTCCTTGACGCTGACCTTGTGCGCGATCTCCAGGCGCTGCAGGTATTTGTTGGCGTCTTCGGGGATCTGCGTGTCGCCCTGGACCACGTCGTCGAACAGGTAGTAGTCGGCGAAGATGGTGGTGAACAGCTGGCGATAGTCGTCACGGTTGTGCGCGTCGATGGCCTCGCCGTTGACCCGGATCTGCCCCTGTTGCGGCGTGTACAGGCCCAGCAGCAACTTGATCAGGGTGGTCTTGCCGCAGCCGTTCTCGCCGACGATGAAGGTGATGTCGCCCTGCTTGATCGACAGATTGACCGGGCCCAGCTGGAACGGCGCCGCACCCTCGACCGACGGGAAGGCGTAGCGCACGTCCGCCAGTTGCAGTTCGTGCACGGCCTGTTTGATGTTGCCCTGATCGCTGAGCAGCAGGTGCGGTTCCGGGGTGGAAAACTGTTCGGACAGTTCAGCGATGCGGCGGAAAGCAATCTGCGCGCGGCTGACGATCGGCAGGGTTCCGATCAAATGCTCCAGCGGGCCTTTCATGTACAGCAGCACCAGTACGAAGCCGCTCATGACGGTCTTGTCGGCACTCGGCCAGAACGTTTGCAGGGCCAAGGCCAGGCCGATGACCACGAAGAACAGCATCGAGCCGAAGGTCTTGGCGATGACGAAGGTGTTGATCGAACGCACCTGGGTGTTGCAGATGAATTCGGCGGTGCCCTTGATGCCCGAGGTGAACATGCGCTGGCGGCGTGGCCGGTGAATGCGCAATTCCTTGGCGCCTTCGGCAATTGCGTTGTAGTGCTTTTGCAGCTCGTCCTCAGCGTCGCGCGCGGCCATGAAACCTTGCACGCCCTTGCTCTGGGCGTAGGCCTGGATCGCGCTGCCGATCAGGATCGCGGCCACCATGATCAGGAACATCGGCCACGACAGGATCGCCAGATAGCCCATGCAACCCAGGGTCACGGTCAGGGAAATCGCCAGCGGTGCGAAGGCGAAGGCGAAGTCGCTGATGGTGTCGACGTCGTGGGTCAGCACCGGGATCAGGCGATGGCTGCGATAGCGCTCGATCTGTTCGATCGGCGCCGACAGTACCTTCTCGCCCAACTGTTTGCGCAGCTTGGCGATGATGTGCTGGCCGACGTAGTTGGTGCCGATGTCGGAGCAGATCGAACTGGCCAGCGCCAGCAGGCACAGGCCGGCGAACAGCGCGACCACACCCTGGGTCAGGCCGCTGTCCGAATGCAATGCATTGTTGATGGTCGCCAGCAACACCGTGACGCTCAGGCCGCCGACCATGCCCAGGAAAATGGACGCGGCGACGATGAGTCGAAAGGGTTTGAGCAGAGTGAACAATTCGCCGATGGCGCCTCGGGTAGGCTGGGTCATGGAAGACGGTTCCTTGGGTCGGAAGGCAGATACCCAGTAGAACGTCTGGTCGAGGGGTTAATTTAGAGGGGGGGCGACTGGTGGTGGGGTTGCCGACACCACGCATGCCCTGTAGGAGCCAGGCTTGCCGGCGAAGGCGATCTTGAAGACGCCTTCGCCGGCAAGCCTGGCTCCTACAGGGGGGTGTGTGGATTTAGAGCTCGCGGACTACGCGAAAGCCCATCCAGTCCCCACGTTCCTGCGGGTACTGGCTATTGCGGTTACCGGAGCGGGAGAACACCGGCGCTTCGCCCCAGTCGTTGCCGCGGATGCGCACGGCTTCGCAGTTGGCTTCCAGCCAGGCGCTACCATCGGTGGGGGCGCCGACGTAGTTGGGGTGTTCGCAATCTTCGACCCATTCATAGACATTGCCGTGCATGTCGTACAGGCCGAAGGCGTTGGGCGGGTAGCTGCCAACCGGCGAGCTGTAGCTGTAGCCGTCCGCCGGGCCGTAGGTGTTGGCGTGTTTGGCGATGCTGTATCCCTTGCCTTCATCGAAGGGGAAGGGGAACGGGCCCTGGGTGCCGCCGCGCGCGGCGTATTCACGCTGAGCCTCGCTGACCATGCTGTACTGCTGCCCGGTCTTCTTCGACAGCCAGGCGACGTAGTTCTTCACGTCGTCGAAGTTCATGCATACCGCCGGCTGGCGCGGACTCTGCGGGTAGCGTGGCTTGCTGGCGACGCACTCGCGACCTGGCCGGGTATCGCCATTGGCGATGGTCACGCCGCTTTCCTTCACATAGCTGTCCCACTCACCGACGGTGATCTGGAAGCGGCTCATGGCGAAGGGTTTGGCGAAGGTGACTGCATGCATTGGACCTTCATCGGGCTCGCGGCCGACTTCGTCATCGGGCGTGCCCATGGTGAAGGTGCCGGCGGGCAGCACGACCATTTCCGGGCAGTTCTTGCAATCCTTGAATACCTTGCCCGGTGGCGGGGAAGTGGCGGCCTGCACGGCAGACGGCAGCAGGCCGGCCATGAGGGCGGTCAGGGCGAGGGCCTTGAGGGGAGACAGCAGATCACTGTTCATGAGACATCTCGATCAAAAAAAACGGGTGTAGTGTGAGGTCCACTGTGGGAGCGAGCCTGCTCGCGAAAGCGGAGTGTCAGACGACGCTCGTGTTGCCTGAAACTCCGCTTTCGCGAGCAGGCTCGCTCCCACAGGGTTCAGCGTCATGCCGTCATACTGTTTTATTCAGCAGGGCCATGAAGCGGTCGATTTCGTTTTCGCTGTTGAGCAGGCCGGGGGCGATGCGCACCACCGGGCCGACGTCGCGGTCCACCGAGTCGCAGACCACGCGGCTCTGCATCAGTTGGCTGGCGACCTTTTCGCAGTCCTGATCCTTGATCCGGAAGAAGGTGAAACCGGCAGACAGTTGCGCACTCTTTGGCGTGACCAGTTCGATCCGCGGCTCTTCCAGCAGGCGGTCCTTGGCATAGGTGTTGAGTTCATGAATGCGTCCCTGGACGTCGGCCTTGCCCAGGTCCAGGTGCAACTTGAAGGCTTCATCCGCGGCCCAGCGATGTTCGAAACTGTGATAGCCGCCGGGGGTCATGATGGTCGCGAAGTCGGTGGATTCGCTGAAGGTCGGAATGATCGGCGTGATGTCCTTGACCTCGGCGGAGCGGGCGCAAATGATCCCGGTGCCACGAGGGCCGAACATCCACTTGTGGGTGCCGGCGATGAAGAAGTCGCAGTGCATGTCGGGAAACTCGAGGTCTTCGACGCCAAAGCCGTGCACCCCGTCGACCACATACAGGATCTGGTCTTTCTCGTCGCGCTTGCGGTTCTGCTCTTCGACCAGTTTGCCGATTTCGCCGATCGGCAGTTTCACGCCGCTTCCCGACTGCACCCAGGTCATGCCCAGCACGCGGGTTTCAGGGCGGATGCCTTTGGCGATCGAACCCAGCACTTCGTCCACGGAAATGTCGCGGCTGTTCTCGAACAGCTTGAGTTTGCGCACTTTCGTGCCTTGGCGTTGCTGACGAAATTCCAGGGTGTAGTTAGTGGAATAGTGTTCGTGTTCGCTGACCAGGATTTCCTGATCCGGGCGCACATGAATCCCGCCATAGATCATCGCCAGGCCTTCGGTGGTGCTGCCGGTCAGCGCGATCTGCTCGGGTTTGGCATTGAGGTAACGCCCGGCCCAGACCCGCACGTTGTGCTCACGCTTCTCGGTTTCCTGCAAGTCCCAGTCCATGGCCCGGCCAGGGTTGCGGTCGATGTTGGCACGGTGCATGTCGATCGCATTGCGCACCGGCGTGGGGTGCGAGGTGACGAGGAAATTGGCGAAATGCAGGTAGTCCGGGTCCTGATTGAACAGTTGGCGCAATTGCGCCCATTTTCCCTTTGGCAGGGGTTGCGGCTGCTGTTGTAGATCGTCGGCCAGGGCTGGCGGGTACACGGAAGCAGCCAGGGGCAGGCCGGCGGCGAGAATGCCGGCCTGCTTGAGGAATGAGCGACGGTTGGTCATAGCTTCGGGTTCGCTTGGCAAAGTGGCATCAGTTTTTGGCGACGGGTCTGGAGGATTTCTCGACCTGGTCCCAGACCCGCAGGAAATTGCCGCCCCAGAGTTTGGCGATATCGGCCTCGCTGTAACCGCGGCTGATCAGCTCGGCGGTCACGTTGCGCGCCTCGCTGACGTCCTTCCAGCCATCCAAGCCGCCGCCATCGTTGAAGTCGGAACTGATGCCGACGTGATCGATGCCGATTTTCTTCACCGCGTAGTCAATCGCGTCGCCATAGTCCTTGAGAGTGGCCTTGGGTTCTTCGTCGACGATGGCGTAGAGCTGGCTGGCGTATTCGCCGAAACGTTGTTCAGACCACACGGTGATGATCGGGTCGCCCGGCATCAACGCCATCTCCAGGCCTTGCAGCGGTTGCAGGTCGAAACGCGCACGCAGGGCGTTGAGTTTGTCCTGGGTGGCCTGGCTCAGCGGGCGGATGTAGGTCGGGAAACCGACGATCTGCACCACGCCGCCGCTGTCCTTGATCAACTGCATTTCGTGGTCGCTGAGGTTGCGCGGGATGTCCACCAGGGCACGCGGAGCGGAGTGCGATGCAACCATCGGCGTGCGGCTTAACCGGGCCACTTGCTCCAGGGCCTTGGTCGACATCTGCGACACATCGATGATCACGCCGAGGTCGTTGAGACGATGCACGGCCTGCTTGCCGATGTCTGAGAGACCGCCGAGGGCGTCCCGGGAGTCGTTGAAGAACGGCAATGGCCTGGACGAATCGGCCCAGGCATTGTTGCCCACATAACTGAAGCCGAACATGCGCATGCCCCGCGCAGCCCATTTGTCCAGGGCATTGAGGTCGTTGCCCAGCGGGTAGGCGTTGAGCATGCTCATGAAGATCGCGAACTTGCCTTCGCCATGCAGACGCCGGAAATCGTCGGGGGTGTAGGCGATGGCGGCCTGATTGGGGAAGTCACGCACCAGGGCGCTGATGATTTTGTAGCGGGTTTCCTGTTCGAAGCGTGCCTCTTCGATGAACCCGGCGGTGGGACGATGCGGCGCGTTGGCGCCGTTCCAGATTTCTGGCCAGCCGAAAATCGTCAGGGCCGCGCCGGACAGGCGTCCGCGCCCGGTCTTGACCAGGTCGAACTGGCCGCTGCCGTCCTTGTCGGCTTCATTGCCGGCGGTGCCGAAGTCCATGGGCACGGTGATGTGGCTGTCGAACGAGAGAAGGCGCTCATGCAGTTCATCGGCCTGTTTCATCACCTTGACCGGGTAGCCGGGATTGTCCTTGAACCAGTAATCCCAGGCCGCAAAGCCTGCACCCGCGCTGATCGCCAGGGCCAGCGGCAGGCCGATGAAAAGAGCCTTTTTCGAACGTGGTTTTGTCATTGCCGTCTCAGTCAGGGAGCCTTTGCTATCTGGGTGGAACGAGTCAGCGGGGGAGGAATTTAGTGTTTGTGCGGGCCTCTTCGCGAGCAGGCTCGCTCCCACAGGGGATCTTCAGTGTTCACTCGGTCAATGTGGGAGCGAGCCTGCTCGCGAAGCTTTTAAATTTATGGGGGCAACAAACGTTCTAGCTTGGATAAAGCCTGCTTCATGGCTGACACAGGTAGGGCAATGAAGATTTCTCGACGATGGTTCATGGCAGGCCTGGCGCTGACCGGCGCTGCCGTGCCCGCGGCTTTTTATGGGCATCGCGAATGGACGAAGCCGGATCCGACGATCACCCCCGGCGAAGCTTCGTTCGATGTGGCGGATGTCGCCGGCCAGCGCTTGGCGGATACGCTGCGTGGTGTCTGGCAGATCCGTTTCGAAGGTCGTGATGCCGGGCTTGAAGGCTTGCCACGGGACGGCCTGGAGCTGTTTCTCGACATCGGCCACAAGGGCCGTGGCCTGGTTGGCTTTCTCGACACCGCCGAGCGTTTGCGTTCCAGCGAAGCGCCGCGGTATCGGGTGCTCGGTGATGTGGCCGGGGTCAAGCCGGCGCAGTTGAGTTGGCGCTTGCTCAGCGCCCGTGGCAGCTGTGACTACGAGTTCAGCATGGCGCTGGACGAAGTCTGGGCCGGTTTCGGTAATGCCGGCAGCGGCAGCCTCAGTGGTCGCGTGCTGGATCTGGATCGTCCCCTGATGATGACGGCCCAGGACAATCGCTTCGTCGCGGTCAAGAAAGTGTTCCCCGAAGCCCGCGAACGAACCGGTCTGAATCCGCCACTGCTGGCTTGGCTGACGTCCCAGGAGCATCGCTTGTTTCACCAGCTCTGGCATGCGTCCAGGGATAAATGGCACACCTTGCCCGAAGACAAGCGCAACGCCTTGCGCGGCATCGGCTGGCAGCCCGGGCCGCGGGACCAGGAGCGTGACGCCCGTGGCAAGCGCAAGGATCGCAACGGCTCGGGCGTGGACTTTTTCTTCATGCACCGGCACATGCTCGGCACGGCGCGTTCGTTGATGGACTTGCCGTCGTGGACGCAGTTCCCCTTGCCGCAACCGGAGCTGGCCAGGGACCGCATCGGTTTCGCCGATTATTTCGACAACCACGATGGCACGGCGCTGCCGCCCACCTGGCTCGCCGAAGACGATGACGAGTATTCGCAATGGGTCAGCGACATCAAGACCGCCGAGACCTACCACAGCAATTTCCAGGTCTGGGAGTCGCAGTACCGCGACCCGCGTTACCTGTCGAAGTTGACCCTGGGGCAGTTTGGTTCAGAGGTCGAGTTGGGCCTGCATGACTGGCTGCACATGCGTTGGGCCTCGGTGCCACGCGATCCGTCCAACGGCCAGCCGGTGCCGTTCGCCCGCGATCCGGCGGACTTTTCCGCGCGCTGGTATGCGCCGGAAAACGACTTCCTCGGCGATCCTTTCTCGTCCCATGTGAACCCGGTGTTCTGGCACTTCCACGGCTGGATCGACGATCGCCTGGAAGACTGGTTTCGCGCGCATGAGCGTTTTCATCCGGGGGAAGTGAGTCGGCTTGAGGTCAATGGCGTGCAGTGGTTCGCGCCGGGGCGCTGGGTTGAGATCGACGATCCGTGGCTGGGGCCGGGGACCCATGGTTGCAGCACCACGCCGGGGTTGCAGGCGGGTAAGTCGGTGGAAATGGATCCGGAGACCATGAAGCTGGCGTTGCGGATTACCTTTGGTGAGGATGAGAAGAAACTCGCGAATTTGTTCAGGAAGGTGCCGCAGCGGCCGTGGTATGCGCGGAATCTGAAGGCCAAACAGACTCCGGTTTAATCACCGCGTTATCGTTCATCGCGAGCAAGCTCGCTCCCACAGGTTATGCGTCGTACCCAAATGTTGCGGCATACACAAATCCCTGTGGGAGCGAGCTTGCTCGCGATGGCGGCCTGACAGGCGCCGCATTTACAAAATCTGCCACTCGCCCCCGAGCGCCTTGTACAACGTAATACTCGCCTGCATCCGCGACAGCCGCAGTTGCACATTCAAATCCTGCGCCGCATACAGCGTACGTTGCGTCTCCAGCACCGTCAGCAAATCCTCGGCCCCGGCCTCATAGCGGCTTTGGGCGATGTTGAACGCGGTCTGCGCCTGGCTCAGTTCCTCGCTTTGCCACTGGCGCTGTTCGTCCAGCCCGCGAATGCTGTTCAAGGCTTTTTCCACGTCGGCGAAGCCATTGATGATCGCGCCGCGATAGGTTTCCAGCAGTTCTTCCTGGCGGCCCAAAGCCTTGTCGCGCTCGGCGCCCAGGCGCCCGTTGTTGAACACCGGGGCGAGCAATCCGGCGGTCAGGTTGTAGAAGGGACTGCGCAGAATGTCGCCCGCACGGTCGGCACCGGAGCCGATTTCCGCGCTCAGGGTCACGGTCGGCAACATCGCGGCGCGAGCAACGGTGACGTCGGCCTGGGCGGCGGCCAGTTGCGCTTCGGCCCGGGCAATGTCCGGGCGCCGGCTGAGCAATTCACTGGGCACGCCAGCGTCGATGGCGGGCCAGGACAATTGATCGAAGTGTTCCTGGCCCAGCGCCAGTTCCTGCACCGGGCGGCCGAGGAGGGTGGCGAGGCTGATCTGCGCGTCTATAGCCTGTTGCTGCACCAGCGGCAATTGCCGTTGCTGCGCCGCGACCAGGCTTTTTTGCTGGGCCAGTTCCAAGGCTGTCGCTGAACCTGAGTCGTAGCGGGTCTGCACCAGTTTCAAAACATTCTGTGCGTTGGCCAGATTGAGCTGGGCAATACGGCTTTGCTCCTGCAACGACAGGGCTTGCGCGTAGGTATTGGCGACGCCACTGAGCAACGTCAGCTCCACAGTCGCCTGATCGAACTCGCTGGCCTGCAAGGCGAATTGCGCACTGCCGCGGGAGGCGCGCTGGCCGCCCCAAAAATCGATTTCGTAGCTGGCCGTGAGGTTGGCGGTGAAGTAGTCGACCGCGTTGTTATCACTGTCGGCGTCGAGTTGACTGTAGCCATTGCCGCGCAGCAACTTCTGCCGGTTAGCGTTCAACCCGGCCTTGACCTCGGGTAACTGCGAGCCGCCAGCGACTACCGTTTCGGCCTGTGCCTGGCGCACCCGCGCAATGGCAGCGGCAAGGTCATAGCTGCCGACCCGGGCCTGTTCGATCAGGCGACCCAGCTGCGGGCTGCCGAAGCGGTTCCACCATTGCTGGTTGTCGCGGGTGGCACCCACTGTGTGCGGCGATTGCCAGGCGGCAGGCGGCTGGTTGCCGCTGTCCGGGCGCTGGGCAGGTGTGCCACAAGCACCGAGCAACAGGCAAAGGGTCAGCAAACTGCTGCTTAGCAAAAGATTGAGGGGCGGCTTCATTAAAAGATTATTCACTGGTAAGGGCCGTGACCGGGTCGAGTCGGGCAGCTTTGCGGGCCGGCATGAAGCCGAAGACAACACCGGTGACCAGGGCGCAGCCGAACGCGCCCAGCACCGCTATCAAGGAGAACGCGACGGCGACTTCGCTGAGGATCAGCACGCCGCCGACAATCAACGCCAGGGCGATCCCGGCCAAACCACCAACCACCGAGAGCATCACCGCTTCGGTGAGGAACTGACGCAGGATGTCCCGCTGCCGGGCACCGGTGGCCATGCGTATGCCGATCTCGCGGGTCCGTTCGCGGACGGTCATGAGCATGATGTTCATCACACCGATACCACCCACCAGCAGCGAAATCGCGGCAATCGAACCGAGCATCAGCGACAGGGTGTTTTGCGTGCGCGCTTCGGCCTGGATCATCGCCGCGTTGTTGGTCAGCTCGAAATCCTTCTTGCCGTTGTGCAGGCGCAGCATCAATTGCTCGATGGCGTGTTCCGTCTCCTTGACCTTGCGCGCATCGGCGGCGGCAATCGCGATGTACTCGGGGTTGTAGGTGCCAAACAGCCGCACACTCGCCGCGGAGTACGGAATGGCGATGCGGTCGTCGCTGTCGGAGTCGCCGGAGCTGGCGCCTTTTTCCGCCAGCACGCCGACCACCTGGAACGGCACGTTTTCGATCAGGATGTACTGGCCGATGGGATTGGCCACGTCCTTGAGCAGTTTGGTCCGCACCTTGTGGCCGATCACCGCGACCGCCGCAGCGTTTTGTTCATCGGCCTCGGTGAAGTAGCTGCCTTCCACCACTGGCCAGTTGAAGATCGCCGGGAAGTTGGTGTCGTTGCCGCCGACGTAGCTCAAGTGGTCGAGGTTGCCAAAGCGTACCCCGGCTTCCTGGCCGTTGACCGGCATGATGCGCATCACCTGCGGCAGGCTCGCCACCGCCTTGACTTCGTCCAGGGTGACGATGCCCAGCGGTGTTCGCGGGTTGGGGGAAGAGCCGCTGAGGTAAATGATGTTGGAGCCGAACGCGCCCATCTGTGCCATGACCTGGCGCTTACTGCCTTCGCCGACGGCCAGCATCACCACCACCGAAGCCACGCCGATGATGATTCCCAGCAGGGTCAGCGCGGTGCGGAACTTGTTGATCCACATCACCCGCCAGGCGGCTTGCACCGCGTCGATCAGTTCGCCTTTCCAGGCGCCGTTGGCTTGCGCGCCTTCAGTCAGACGCTTGCGCAGATCTACCGCTTGCAGCGCACCGGGATTGGAAGAGGTTTGCGCGGCGGGATTGTCCCGGGCGCTGTCGCTGATGATCAGACCGTCGCGGATCTCGATGATGCGCTTGGCCCGCGCCGCCACTTCTCGGTCGTGGGTGATGAGGATCACCACGTGGCCCTGGCTTGCCAGCTCGTCGAGCAGCGCCATGACTTCCTTGCCGCTGTGGCTGTCGAGGGCGCCGGTGGGTTCGTCGGCGAGGATGATATGGCCGCCGTTCATCAAGGCACGGGCAATGGACACCCGTTGCTGCTGGCCACCGGAGAGTTGGTGCGGACGATTGCCTGTGCGCGTGGCCAGGCCGAGGCGCTTGAGCAGGGCAGCGGCGCGTGCATGGCGTTCGGCGGCCGGAGTGCCGGCGTAGATCGCCGGCATCTCGACGTTTTCCTGGGCCGAGCCGGACGGAATCAGGTGGTAACCCTGGAACACGAAACCAAAGGCTTCGCGGCGCAGCCAGGCCAGTTCGTCACTGTCCAGGGCGGCGACGTTCTCTCCGGCGAAGCGGTATTCGCCCGAGGTCGGACGGTCGAGGCAGCCGAGGATGTTCATCAATGTCGACTTGCCGGAACCGGAGGCGCCGACAATCGCCACGAACTCACCGGCATGGATCGACAGGTCGATGCCGCGCAACACGTGAACTTCAGGGGCGTCGCCACCGCCGTAGGCTTTGCGGATGTCCGAAAGGTCGATCAGGGGCGTCTGCATTCAACCGCCACTCCCGTCGGCCGGGCCGATCAACAAGTGATCGCCTTCCTGCAGGCCGTCGAGGATCTGCACCCGCAGGCGGTCGCTGATGCCGGTGCGCACGTTGCGTTGTTCGATGCTGCCGTTCCTGGCCACCACTTGCGCGGTCTGGCTATCGGCTTGGGTGCCTGCCTGCAGGGCGGCAATCGGCGCGGTCAGGACGTTCTGCGCTTGGTCTGCGACGAAAAATACCTGGGTGGTCATTTCCGCCATCAGCGCGTTGTCGGCGTTGTCGACGTCCAGCAGCACGGTGTACAGCACCACCCGCGCGCTGCCGCTTTTGCTCGAACTGGCCGGGCTGCCGCCGCCCTGGCTGGTCTGGTCCAGGGGTTTGGGCGGCACCGGCAGAATCTGCCGCACGGTGGTCTTCCAGCGCCGGCTTCCGCCGCTTAGGGTGGTGAACCAGGCGTTCATGCCGGGTTTGACGTGGCCGATGTCGGCTTCAGAGACTTCGGCCCAGACGGTCATCGGCGACAGGTTGGCGATGCGCAGAATCAGCGGTGTCTGTTGCTGGGCGTTGAGGGTCTGGCCTTCCCGGGCATCCAGTGCGACCACGGTGCCGGACATCGGCGCATAGATCCGGGTGTAGCCAAGCTCGGCCTGATCGCTGCGCAGGCTGGCCTGGGCCTGGCGAATCTGCGCCTGGAACATGTCGATGCGCGCCTGGGTGGCACGCAGTTCGGCCCGGGCGGTCTGCACGTCTTCTTCGCGGGTGGCGTTGCCGGCCTTGAGGTTTTGCTGACGCTGGTATTTCTGTTGGGCGAGGTCGTGTTGCGCGCGTTGCTCCTGGAGCTGCGCCTTGAGGTTTTCGATGGAGAATCGCCCTGCGTCGAGCTTGGCCTGTTGCGTGGACGGATCGATTTCCACCAGCAACTGGCCTTCCTTGACCACGTCACCGACTTCCACATGGATCTTTTGAATCTGCCCGGACGCCTGGGCGCCGACGTCGACATAACGCCTGGGTTGCAGGGTACCCAAGGCCGTGACACTGCTTTCGATGTCGGCGCGGGTGACCTGCACGGTAGCGAACTGGTCGCGGCCTGGCGGGATGAACTGCCAGGCCGCGACGGCGATAACGGGGATCAGGCTGAGTGCTACAAGCAGGGCGCGTCGGGTGTGACGGGGACGTTTCATGCAGGGTTCCAAAGCAGTTGAACACTGCCGTGGAGCCGGCAGGGACATGGAGCTGTAATGTGAACGAGGAAAGAGACGTGGAATTTAGGCAGCAATCCACTGGGTGAGCTTCTGTGGCGAGGGGATTTATCCCCGTTCGGCTGCGAAGCAGTCGTAAAAGCGTTCAAATGCCGGGGCCGCTCCGCAGCCCAACGGGGATAAATCCCCTCGCCACAAGAGCTTTGTTTGCGGTAGCCCATGACTATTTGTCGGGCAAGACAAAGCAACACTTTAAATCTATATGAGAATTACTATAAATTACGCATCTCAAACTGCCACTATCGTGCCACTGCCTGTTTTTGTGGTCGATAGTTTGGCTCAAGGACAGAAACCGCACCCGTGCCGGAGTCATGTTGGAAAACTACTATCGAGAGCTGGTGTGTTTCCTGAACGCCAAGCTCGGCAACCGTCAGGTCGCCGAAGATGTGGTGCATGACGCTTATCTGCGAGTCCTGGAACGCTCCAGCGACACGCCGATCGAGCAGCCCCGGGCATTCCTTTATCGCACGGCATTGAACCTGGTGATCGACGATCACCGGCGCAATGCGTTGCGCCAAGTCGAGTCGCTGGAGGTGCTCGACAACGAAGAGCGCTATTTCAGCCCATCGCCCCTCAGCAGCCTCGATCACGGCCAGCGCCTGGACATGCTCCAGCGCGCCCTGGCGGAATTGCCGCGACTGTGCCGCGAGAGTTTCCTGCTGCGCAAGATCGAAGGCCTGTCACACCCGCAGATCGCCGAACACCTGGGCATCTCCAAGGCGTTGGTAGAAAAGCACATCGTCAACGCCATGAAGCATTGCCGGGTGCGGATGCGCCAATGGGATGCCCATTGATCCTCGCGTAAATCTGTTCTTGTTAAATTTTATTTCACTGTCCTCGTTCCTAATCAACAGACGACCTGCTGTCCTGCTCAAGGCCGGTCAGGTCACTTAGGCTTATCTCCCCGCCGCTCGGGGGTACATCCAGAGGACACTGGAAATGACACAGGCAATTGCATCGCCCATCGTTCACGACCTGATCGGCGTCGGTTTCGGCCCTTCGAACCTGGCGCTGGCCATCGCCCTGCAAGAGCGCGGGCCGACCCAGGGCGAGCTGGATGTATTGTTTCTCGACAAGCAAGCCAACTACAGCTGGCATGGCAACACCCTGTCGACCCAGAGCGAGCTGCAGATTTCCTTCCTCAAGGACCTGGTGACCCTGCGCAACCCGACCAGTCCTTATTCGTTCGTCAATTACCTCAAAGCTCACGGTCGCCTGGTGGACTTCATCAACCTGGGCACGTTCTATCCATGCCGCATGGAGTACAACGACTACTTGCGCTGGGTGGCCGCGCAATTCGAGAAACAGAGCCGTTATGGCGAAGAAGTGCTGACCATCGAACCGGTGCTGCACAACCAGCAAGTCGAAGCGCTGCGGGTGATTTCTCGCGACAGCACTGGACATCAACATGTGCGAACCACCCGTTCGGTGGTGGTCAGCGCGGGCGGCACGCCGCGAATCCCCGAGGCGTTCAAGGCGCTCAAGGGCGACAATCGCGTGTTCCACCATTCGCAGTACCTGGCGCAGATGGCCAAGCAGCCGTGCGTGAACAACCAGCCGATGAGCATCGCGATCATCGGTGGCGGGCAGAGCGCGGCGGAGGCCTTCATCGACCTCAACGACAGCTTCCCGTCGGTGCAGGTCGACATGATCCTGCGCGGTTCTGCCCTGAAACCGGCGGACGACAGCCCGTTCGTCAATGAAGTGTTCTCGCCGGAGTTCACCGATCTGGTGTTCCAGCAGGAAAGCAGCGAGCGTGAGCGCCTGGTCAACGAATACCACAACACCAACTATTCGGTGGTGGACATCGACCTGATCGAACGCATCTACGGGATTTTCTACCGGCAGAAAGTCTCGGGCATCGCTCGCCATACGTTCCGCACCCTGACCACTATAGAAAAAGCCAGCGCCACCGAGCATGGCATCGAACTGGCGGTGCGCAACAACGCCACCGGCGAAGTCACGGTCCGTCACTACGACGCCGTGGTACTGGCCACCGGTTACGAGCGGCAGATGCACCGCAAGCTGCTGGCCCCGCTGGAACAGTATCTGGGTGATTTCGAGGTGGATCGCAACTACAAATTGATCACCGATGAGCGCTGCAAGGCCGGCATCTACATGCAGGGCTTCTGCCAGGCCAGCCATGGCTTGAGCGACACGTTGCTGTCGATCCTGCCGATTCGCGCGGACGAGATTGCCGGGTCGCTGTATGACCATGGGAAAAACCGTGGGCATCGTTCGGTGGTGGATTTGCTCCTGGCGGCAGCCAGCTGAGTTTTTTGGCGGTTGTAAGGACGTCTTCGCGAGCAGGTCGAATCGTCGCACCGTCGCTCCCACAATGGAACTGTGTTCGCAGGGCTAATGTGGGAGCGACGGTGCGACGATTCGACCTGCTCGCGAAGAGGCCCTGAAGAACACCACAATGCTTGAATCCTGAACCGTCCCTGAAGAACCCTGCGATTCCCCCAACCGTCCCCGACGCTACGTTTACTCTCCAGAAACGAGGCTGACTCTGGGGGCGCCGCCATGAACCTGACCCTGCTCAAGGAATTCTTCGCCGGATTCTTGCGTACCCGCCACATCGCCCGACATTTCCGTCGCCTGGCGCTGCTGGAAAACTTCACCGACACCACGGTCAGCCGTGAGGTGCCGCCGACCCTGGCGTTAACCCTGGTCCGCGCCGCGTCCAGTGACAGCGGCCCGTTGCTGGACGCCCTGGGCAGCCACACCGACGGCTTGAGCGAACTTGAAGCCCAGGCATTGCGCGGGCAATGGGGGCTCAATGAAGTCGAGCATGAACAGCCGTTGCAGTGGTGGACGCACCTGTGGCACTGCTACAGGAACCCGTTCAACCTGCTGCTGACATTGCTGGCGGTCATCTCCTGGCTGACCGAAGACATGAAGGCCGCCAGCGTGATTTTTTCCATGGTGGTGCTCTCGACCCTGTTGCGCTTCTGGCAGGAAAGCAAAGCCAACCAGGCCGCCGATGCGCTCCAGGCAATGGTCAGCAACACCGCGACGGTGCTGCGTCGAGACCCGGGAAACAACAGCGCGCAGCGCTTGGAATTGCCGATCAGGCAACTGGTGCCGGGGGACCTGATCCTGTTGTCGGCCGGCGACATGATTCCCGCCGATTGCCGGGTATTCAGTGCCAAGGACCTGTTCGTCAGCCAGGCGGCCATGACTGGTGAATCGATGCCGGTGGAAAAATTCCCGCATCAGCGGGACAACGACACGGTCAGCCCATTGGACCTCGACAACATTCTGTTCATGGGCACCAACGTGGTGTCCGGTACGGCCACGGCGCTGATCCTCACCACCGGCAACAGCACCTATTTCGGTGCCCTGGCGCAACGGGTTGGCGCCACCGACCGCGCACCGACCTCGTTCCAGACCGGGGTCAACAAAGTCAGTTGGTTGTTGATTCGCTTCATGTTCGTCATGGCGCCGCTGGTGTTGTTCATCAACGGCTTCACCAAGGGCGACTGGACGCAAGCACTGCTGTTCGCACTGTCGATTGCCGTCGGCCTGACCCCGGAAATGCTGCCGATGATCGTCACCTCGACCCTGGCCAAGGGTGCGGTATTTCTGGCGCGCAAAAAAGTCATCGTCAAACGCCTGGATGCCATCCAGAACTTCGGCGCCATGGACGTGCTGTGCACCGACAAGACCGGCACCCTGACCCAGGACAAGATCTTCCTGGCACGTAGCATCGACGTCTGGGGCAACGATTGCGATGACGTACTGGAAATGGCTTATCTGAACAGCTACTACCAGACCGGCCTGAAAAACCTGCTGGATGTGGCGGTGCTCGATCACGTGGAAATTCACCGGCAACTGAAGGTCGGCACGGCGTTTCGCAAGGTCGACGAAATCCCGTTCGACTTCACCCGACGGCGCATGTCTGTGGTGGTCGGCGTGGGTGATCAACCGCATCTGCTGATCTGCAAAGGCGCCGTAGAGGAAGTGCTGGCGGTCTGCACCCGGGTGCGCCGCGGCGTGGTGGATGAAGGGCTGAGTGAAGCGCTGCTGGCGCGGATTCGTCAAGTCACCGCGGCGTTAAATGGCGAAGGGCTGCGGGTGGTCGCGGTGGCGGCTCGGCCGATGACCGAGGGGCGCGACAGCTACAGCCTCGCTGACGAACAGGCGCTGACGCTGATCGGTTACGTGGCTTTCCTTGATCCGCCGAAAGAAAGCACGGCGCCGGCGCTCCAGGCACTGGCGGCCCATGGCGTGGCGGTGAAAGTGCTCACCGGCGATAACGAACTGGTGACGGCGAAGATCTGCCGCGAAGTCGGATTGGAGCAACAAAGCCTGCTGCAGGGCAACGACGTCGAACGCATGAGTGACGCTGAACTGGCGGTAGCTGTAGAGCGCACGAACGTCTTCGCCAGACTGACGCCGTCGCACAAGGAACGCATCGTCCGCCTGCTCAAGGGCAATGGCCATGTGGTCGGGTTCATGGGCGACGGCATCAACGACGCTGCGGCCCTGCGCACCGCCGATATCGGGATTTCCGTGGACAGCGCCGTGGACATCGCCAAGGAAGCGGCCGACATCATCCTTCTGGAAAAAAGCCTGATGGTGCTGGAGGAGGGCGTGCTGGAGGGGCGGCGGACCTTCGCCAACATGCTCAAGTACATCAAGATGACCGCCAGTTCCAACTTCGGCAATGTTTTCTCGGTGTTGGTGGCCAGCGCGTTCATTCCATTCCTGCCGATGCTGCCGATGCACCTGCTGGTGCAGAACCTGCTCTATGACATTTCGCAGACCGCCATTGCGTTCGATAACGTCGACGAGCAAATGCTCAGGCAACCGCAGCGCTGGCAGCCGGCGGATGTCGGTCGGTTCATGCTGTTTTTCGGGCCGATCAGCTCGATCTTCGACATCACCACGTTTGCGCTGATGTGGTACGTGTTCGACGCCAATACCCCGGATTACCAGACCCTGTTCCAGTCCGGCTGGTTCGTGGTCGGGTTGCTGACCCAGACACTGATCGTGCACTTGATCCGAACGCCGAAGATCCCGTTCCTGCAAAGTCGCGCGGCGATGCCGCTGATGGTGATGACCGGGGTCATCATGGCCGTGGGGATATTCCTGCCGATGGGGCCGCTGGCGCACTACTTCAAGCTGCAGGCGTTGCCGTCGCTGTATTTCCTGTACCTGCCGCTCATCCTGCTGGCGTACATGGGCCTGACCCAGGCGGTGAAAGGGTTCTACATTCGTCGGTTTGGCTGGCAATAGCAGGTAGTGATCATTTCCCACGCAGGCGTAGGAAATGATCCGCGTCAGACTTAGCGGGCGGTATTTCGGATTTTTCCTACAGAATGCGCCGTGGCTCTTCCGTAGCCTTACCCCCTCATCAATCTGACCCGGGGGGCCACGTTGCCCAGCAAGTCCTTACGCATCCTGATCGCCGACGAACAACACTTCAACCGGATGAAAGTCGAACGGCTGCTCAACCAGCTCGATTACTTCCGGGTGGCGCCGGTGCAAAGCCTCGAGGAGCTTCTGAACCTGGTCGAGTATGGTTGCGAGCCATTCGATCTGCTGGTCATCAATGCTGGCCTGGCGCACGGCAAGCTGGACCTGTTGGATTTCTGTCTCGACAACGGGCAGCTGGCCCACGCGCTGATCTTCGATGGCCAGCGCGCGCAGCTCCCCGCCATTGCGGCCTGTGAGCGGCAGAAGGTGCAGGTGAGCCACGCCTTGCTGCCGGACCTGGCGACGATCCAGCGGTTGATGGCGATCATCGATCGACCCCGACCGTTCGTCGGGACTGTCATTTCTGTCAGGTAGTTCAATCGGGTTTTACGTGCAAGAGTCTATGCGCAGCGACTGTGTCCAGTGCGGGTTCTTGCCCATGGACCGTCAGTGTCCGAAGGTCGTGTTTATGCATAGGGAGTTGCCATGAAGTCAGCGTTGGTTGTGGACGATCATCCGGTGATTCGCGGTGCAGTCAAAATCGTACTCAAGCTGGAGGGATACAAACGCATCCACGAAGCGGCCTGCGGGAACGAAGTCTTGTCGATGATCCGCGAGCATCAACCTGAACTGGTGGTGCTTGACCTCAACATCCCGAAGCTCGACGGCCTGGATGTACTGGCACGGATCCAGATGGAAGAGACGCACTGCCGGGTGGTGGTGTTCACGGCCCAGGAACCGGCGTTTTTCCAGGATCGTTGCATGCGCGCCGGTGCCGTGGCCTACGTCGCCAAGACCAACGATTTGCAGCATTTGCACAAAGCCGTGCACGCCGTGATGGCCGGCTACACCTATTTCACCCGGTTGCCCTCGAGCTCGGTGTCCGTGAGCCAGGTGCAACGCAGTGAAAAACAGATGATCGAGAGGCTTTCGGACCGCGAGTTGTCCATTTTCCAGCATCTGGCCCGGGGCACGAGCAACAAGTCTATCGCCGAAATCATGCACCTGAGCCACAAGACCGTCAGTACCTACAAAACCCGCTTGACCGAAAAACTCAACGTGGAGTCGTCGGTGCATCTGCGGGATCTTGCCATGCGTCATCATTTGATCTGAATGAAGACTATTCGATACCTGCTGTTGGCTCTTTGCCTGGGGGTATCGAGTGTCTTTGCGCAGCCGCAAACATTGACGCTGCTGGGCCGTTCCAGCGTGGAAGGCCAGGTGCTGCAGTTGTCGGCAGCCGATTCGCGCTGGTTGCAGCAAAAAGCCCGTTTGGTGCTCGCCGTTTCAGCCCCGGATTATCCACCTTTCGACATCACCACCGATCACGCGCTGGAGGGGGTGACGGCCGACTACGCCGATCTGCTTCGGCAGATGCTGCAGGTGGAGGTCGAAGTGCGGCGCTATGCATCCCGCGAAGATGCCGTTCGAGCCGTCAAGCAAGGCGCGGCAGACCTGCTGGGAACGTCCAACAGCTACGAGTCCCAGGACCGGCAATTACAAATGTCCCGCGCCTATGCGGTGGATCAGCCGGTATTGGTGACCCGCATTGATTCACCCCAGGTTCTGGACCCGACACTGGCCGGCAAGCGTCTGGCAACGCTCTACCACTACTTGCCTGAACAAAGCGTGCAGCGGTTCTATCCCAAAGCCCAGGTTCAGCTTTTCCCCTCGACACTGGCAGCGGTCGGCGCAGTTGCCTTCGGTCAGGCGGATGTCTACCTGGGCGATGCGATCAGCGCTCATTACCTGATCAGCAAAAACTACCTGAACAACGTTCAGCTGGCTGACTTCTCGCCCATGGAATCGGGGCGCTTCGCCTTTGCCATGACCCGCGACAACCCGGCGCTGCTGCGCATTGTCAACAAGGCCCTGACGGCGATAACAGCCAATGAACAGATGAACATCCTGCGACGCTGGGGCGCGAGCGGGGTGTCCATGCCGGGCACGCAATCACTGCAATTGAGCGTGGCCGAACAGGGTTGGCTGGACCGGCACCCGCGGGTGAGTGTGGCGATCAACGAGAACATCCCGCCGATCACGTTCATGGACAGTGAAGGCAAGTTTCGCGGCATCGGTGTCGATGTGTTGGCGAAAATCAGTCTGCGCACCGGCTTGCAATTCGACATCCGGGCCATGCGGTCAGTGACCGAGATGCTGCAGGCGATCAAGAGCGGCCAGGTCGATGTGCTGGCCGGCATCGGCCTGAGTTCCCTGCGTGAGGAAGACTTGCTGTTTACCCGGGCGTTTCTGACCAGCCCTTCCGTGCTGGTGACGCGCCTGGCGCCGGACAGCCCCAGGACCCTGGATGATCTGGCCGGAAAAACCCTGGCGCTGACCCAGGGCAATATCGCTGGCGAGTTCATTCGCCAACACTTTCCGTTGATCCGTTGTGTGGATGCGCCACTGTCGGCCGATGCCATGGAAATGGTCGCCCAAGGCAAGGCACAGGGTGGCATCAACTCATTGATCAGCGCCCGTTACCTGATATCCCGGCAGTACCGAGATCGCCTCCAGGTCACCAGCACGGTGGGCACCGATCCCGCGCGCAGTACCCTGGCGACCGGTCGCGACGCCACCGAGTTGCATTCGATCCTGGACAAGGCCTTGCTCAGTATCCCCCCGGAAGAAATCGACGAGCTGATCATGCCTTGGCGCAATGACCTGATGGTGGAGCAGAGCTATTGGCTGCGTCATCGCCAGAGCATTTTCCAGGCGTTCGCGGCCGCCGGTGCCTTGCTCTTGCTCGCCCTGGCCTGGATCGCCTGGCAGCGCCGGCAAATCCGTCAGCGCCAGCAATGGCTTGCCCGATTGCAGGAGGCCAAGGACGCAGCCGACGATGCCAACCGGGCCAAGACCACGTTCCTGGCGACCATGAGCCATGAGATCCGCACGCCGATGAATGCCCTGATCGGCATGCTTGAACTGGCGCTGAAAAGCGCCGATGAGGGCGTTACCGACCGCGCGGCCATCGAGGTGGCGTCAAATGCCGGGCAACAGTTGCTGGCCGTGATCGGCGACATTCTGGACATTGCGCGTATCGAGTCCGGGCATTTGTCGCTGACCCCGGAGCGGGCCAATCTGCAGGCGCTGGTGGTGTCGGTGTGCCGGGTCTTTGAAGGCCTGGCCCGGCAGAAGAACCTGCAGTGGCGGATCGACCTGGACGAGCACAGCGACCGCGATGTGTTGATCGACCCCACGCGTTTCAAGCAGGTGCTGTCCAATCTGCTGAGCAATGCCATCAAGTTCACCCACAAAGGCGAGGTCAGCCTGAGGTTGCGGGTCGTGCCCGCGTCGCCGGACCGAGTCGCGGTCAGTGTGTGTATCACTGACAGCGGCAGCGGTATCAGCGCCTTTGACCAGCAACGCCTGTTCAGTCCGTTCGTGCAGGCCGCAAACCGTCAGGCATCAAACCGACAGGGCTCCGGCCTGGGGCTGGTGATCAGCCGCACGCTGTGCGAAATGATGGGCGGGCGCTTGCAACTCGCCAGCGTCCTGGGGCGCGGCACCCGGTTGGACATCAGCCTAGAACTGCTGGCATTGCACGCGTTGCCCGCCACTGAAATGGCGCCGGGCGAATCGCCGGCAAGGACCCGGGCGCTGACGATTCTGGTGGTGGACGATTACTCGGCCAATCGGTTGCTGCTTTCGCGGCAACTGAGTTACCTCGGGCACCAGGTTCTGCTCGCAGAGGATGGCCAGCAAGGTTTCGAGCAATGGCGGGAACACCTCTGCGATCTGGTCGTCACTGACTGCAACATGCCGGTGGTCAGCGGTTATGAACTGGCGGGTGCGATCCGCGATGAGGAGCGCTTCCAGGTGGGGCCGCCGACGGTGATTCTGGGCTTCACCGCCAGCGCGCAACCCGAGGAGAAAATTCGTTGTATTGAAGCGGGCATGGACGATTGTCTGTTCAAGCCCATTCGATTGGTCGACCTGAGCGCATGGTTGGCCAGCACATTTCCCTGCGAGACCGAAGCGCCCTCCCGCTCGGAAATCGATATAAGCGGGTTGCAACACTACACGGGGGCTGACAGTGAACTGATCGTTCAACTGCTGCAAGATCTGGCCGTGACCAACCGCGATGATCGCGAACGTCTGCTGCAAGAACATGCCAGCAGTAATTACCACGGCTTGAAGGATTTGGCGCACCGCATCAGGGGTGGGGCGCAAATGGTCCGGGCGCAGGCTCTGGTGGCGTGTTGCGAACAACTCGAGCGTGCCTGTGGCGAGGGCGATGCCTCACTGATCGACGCAGCCGTCGATCAGTTGCACCAAGCCATGACGCGCCTGGACCACAGTCTTGAACAGGGCTGGGGCTTGAAACCCGGCTGATTAATCCCAGGCCGGCGCAAGGCCCTTGGGGCTGGTCAGGCGATGGCCGCGATCCAGGCTGGCGATCGATGCCATGTCGGCATTGCTCAACGTGATGGCGCTGGCCTTGAGGTTGCCGGCGAGGTTGGTGCGTTTGGTCGACGAAGGAATCACCCCATGACCCAGTTGCAGGGCCCAGGCCAGGGTGACTTGTGCCGGGGTCGCTTGAAGACGCTCGGCGATCTGCGTAATCACCGGATCCTTGAGCACTTCACCGTAGGCCAGGGTCATGTACGAGGTGATCTGGATGCCCTGGCTTTGCGCGAACTCGACGACCTGGCGGTTTTGCAGGTAGGGGTGCAGTTCGATCTGGTTGGTGGCGATGTTCTCGACGCCGACGGCGGCAATCGCCTGTTTCATCAGGTCGACGGTGAAGTTGGAGACACCGATCTGCCGGGTCAGGCCCAGGTGTTTGGCTTCGAGCAAGGCGCCCATGAATTCTTCGACTGGCACCTGATCTTCCGGCGACGGCCAATGGATCAGGGTCAGGTCCAGGTAGTCGGTCTGCAATTTGCGCAGGCTCTCTTTGAGGCTGTTGATCAGGCGATCCCTGGCGAAATTGGCGACCCAGATCTTGCTGGTGATGAACAGGTCTTCACGGGCAACACCGCTGGCGGCGATGGCTGCGCCGACTTCAGCTTCGTTTTCGTAGATTTGCGCAGTGTCGATGACCCGGTAACCCAGTTCCAGGGCGGTGCACACCGAATCGATGACTACCTGGCCTTGCAAGCGGAAAGTACCCAGGCCGAAAGCGGGGATAGACATGAATGACTCCAGAGGTTGCAGTGGGAATGGCCGCGAGTATCCGCGCCTGCATCCGTGAGAAAAACCGCTGGGTGGGCAAAGCAATGTTTACCGTCAGTCAAGAATCGGGGGCAGTCTGGAGAATTGAGGGTGTCTAGTCTGACGCCTTCGCGAGCAAGCCCGCTCCCACATTGGATTTGCGTACACCGCATATTCCCTGTGGGAGCGGGCTTGCTCGCGAAGGGAGCGACTCGGTTTCGGAGCTTACCCCCGCGCCTCAAGAATCATGCAAGTCGTCGATCCCGTCGCATACAACCGCCCATCCACATCATAAATCCGCCCCTCGGCCAACGCTGTCGAACGCCCCAAATGCACGATCTTGCCCTCGGCCCGCACCGGTCCGCTGGCGCTATTCAACGCACGGACATAACTGATGCGCAGATCCAGCGTCGTATAACCCTGGCCTTTTTTCAGTTGCGTATGAATCGCGCAACCCATGCACGAATCCAGCAGGGTCGCGGCATAGCCGCCGTGCACGGTGCCCAGCGGATTGTAATGCCGCGAATCCGGAGTGCCCTGAAAGACGAACAGCCCGGCGGACCATTCAATCGGGATGAAATCCATCAGTGTGCCAATGGGCGGCGAGGGCAGTTCGCCGTTGCCGATGCCGTCGAAAAACTCGGCGGGCGACAGCGCGCTGACTTCGGCCAGGGACAAGCTGCCAGGCCCGGCCAGGCGCGCGCGCATGGCCTGTTCCTGAGCGATCCATTGGGCGAGCGTGGCCTCGCGGTTTGGGCTTTGCATGTACAGATCCTCAGGCAAGAAAATATTATGATTGTAATCTTCAAAAATATTATGCCAAAAATAAAATCTCCGCTACCCCTCAATCAGTTGGCCGCTTGTAGCTGAAAGCTTGCCGCTGCTTTCAGGCAATATCGCTGCGGCTGAACTCCTCGCCAAGAAAGTCGATCAAGGTACGCACCGATGGCAGCAGGCCACGGCGCGACGGGAAGATCGCATGGATGACGCCACTTTTGGGTGCCCAGCCCGGCACCAGTTCGACCAACTGGCCGGCGGCGATCTCATCACGCACCACCACGCTGGGCAGGTGGACAATCCCGATGCCGGCTATCGCCGCGTGACGCAAGGCCAACAGGTCATCGGTGACCATCCGCGGCGCGTGCCTGATCATCGCGCTGCTGCCATCGGAGCCGAACAATTCCCACTGATATTCGCGTTGTACCGTCCCCCAGTGCAGGCTCGGCAAGCCACTGAGGTCGGCCGGTGAGGCAGGCGTCGACAGGCGTGACAAAAAGGCCGGACTGCCCACCACGCTCTGGGTGCTGTTGCCCAGCACCTTCATCACCATGTCGGTGTTTTCCAGCGGTGGAAAACGCACCCGCAGGGCGATGTCGAAACCCTCGTGGATCAAATCGACCCGGCGGTTGGTGCTCTCGATGAATAACTCCACCAGCGGATACTTGAGCAAGTAGCGGGTCAGCATCGGCCCGACCCAGGAGTTGAGCAACGCCGTCGGACAACTGATGCGCACCACGCCCTGAGGCTCTGAGCGGTTACGTTCGATCAGTTCGGCGGCGCTTTCCGCCTCCACCCGCATCGCCAGGCAGCGCTGGTAATAAGCCTGGCCGATTTCAGTCAGTGAACAATGGCGACTGCTGCGATGCAGCAACCGTACACCGAGGCGTTCTTCGAGTTCGGCAATGCGTCGGCTGAGCTTGGACTTGGGCATGTCCAGGGCCCGCCCGGCCGCTGCGAAACCCTGATGTTCCACCACTTGGGTGAAGTAGTAGAGGGTGTTGAGGTCTTCCACCATCGTTCTCCAGATAGAACGCTAAAGCTGATTTTTGCAGTCTAGCGCAGCAAAGGTCACGGTTTTAAGCTCTGTCCATGGCTTTACCCACCTCATCAGGAGACACCATGAAAAACATCATCGGTATCTACACCAGCCCACGGGCCCATTGGGTCGGCGACGGTTTTCCGGTTCGCACGCTGTTTTCCTACGACAACCTGGGCAAGCACATCAGCCCGTTCCTGCTGCTGGATCACGCCGGCCCCGCTGAATTCACCCCGACCACCGGGCGACGTGGCGTTGGTCAGCATCCGCACCGGGGTTTCGAAACCGTGACTATCGTTTACAAGGGCGAACTGGAACACCGCGACTCCACCGGCAGTGGCGGCAAGATCGGCCCCGGCGACGTGCAATGGATGACCGCGGCCTCGGGGATTCTCCATGAAGAGTTTCATTCCGAAGGCTTCGCCAAGAGTGGTGGCACCCTGGAAATGGTGCAGTTGTGGGTCAACTTGCCGGCCAAGGACAAAATGGCCGACGCCGGTTACCAAACCATTCTCGATGGCGACATCCCGAGCATTGCCTTGAAAAACAACGCCGGCAGCTTGCGCTTGATCGCCGGTGAATTTGAAGGCCACAAAGGGCCGTCGCGCACCTTTACCCCAATCGACGTCTGGGACCTGCGCCTGAATGCCGGCAAGTTGCTCACGCTGGATCTGCATGAAGGACGCAACACCGCACTGGTGGTGTTGCGCGGCACGATTGAGGTCAACGGCCTGGAGTCGGTGCGTCAAGGGCAGTTGGCCTTGTTCGACCGCAAGGGCGATCAGATGACCCTCCAAGCCAGCGAGGACGCGGTGGTGCTGCTGCTCAGCGGCGAACCGATCGACGAGCCGATTGTCGGTCACGGTCCGTTCGTGATGAACACCGAGCAAGAAATTCACCAGGCGTTCGCCGACTTCCAGTCCGGTCGCTTCGGCCGGATGCACGGTTAATCCGTTTCGCGTCAACAACCCGCTCTACACAGGATGAGTAGGCCGGTTCCCAGGCCAGGGATGGCTGTTGCCTGTCAAAAAGAGGAAACACTGATGAACACCGTCAATGCGGCCAACTTCAATGGCCAGAAACCGACGATCGACCCCAATGACAGCGCCATGCTGTTGATCGATCACCAGAGCGGGCTGTTCCAGATCGTCAAGGACATGGATGTACCGCAACTGCGCGCCAACGCCATTGCCCTGGCCAAGGCGGCCACCTTGCTGAAGATGCCGGTGATCACCACCGCTTCCGTGCCGCAAGGGCCGAACGGGCCGCTGATTCCGGAAATCCACGAGGCTGCACCGCATGCCCAATACGTGGCGCGCAAGGGCGAAATCAATGCCTGGGACAACCCGCAGTTTCACGCGGCGGTGAAGGCCACCGGCAAGAAAACCCTGGTGATCGCCGGCACCCTGACCAGCGTGTGCCTGGCGTTTCCGTCCATTGCGGCGGTGCATGAAGGCTACAAAGTGTTTGCCGTGGTCGATGCCTCGGGTAATCACTCCAAATTGGCCACTGATCTGACAGTTGCCCGTCTGGCCCAGGCCGGGGTGGTGCCGATCGACATCATGGCTACGCTCTCTGAGCTGCAAGGCTCATGGAACCGTCCGGACGCCGAGCAGTGGGCCGCTGTCTATGCCCAGGCCATGCCGCATTATCAATTGTTGATCGAGAGCTACCTCAAGGCTCAACAAGTGGCGAACGAACATGAAGTGCTGGATTCGCAGCGCTAACCGGGACACCCACGCCGACTTTTTTCGGCATCGATAACACGCGAGGACTACTGCCATGACAACTTCCTACAAACGTCTCGACAAGGACAACGCCGCCGTTCTGTTGGTGGATCATCAGACAGGCCTGCTGTCGCTGGTGCGCGACATCGACCCGGACCGGTTCAAGAACAACGTGCTGGCCCTGGCCGACCTGGCCAAGTACTTCAAGCTGCCGACCATCCTCACCACCAGTTTCGAAACCGGCCCCAACGGCCCGCTGGTGCCCGAGCTCAAGGCGTTGTTTGCGGATGCCCCGTACATTGCACGCCCCGGTCAGATCAATGCCTGGGACAACGAAGACTTCGTCAAGGCGATCAAGGCCACCGGCAAGAAGCAATTGATCATCGCCGGTGTGGTGACTGAAGTGTGTGTAGCGTTTCCGGCACTCTCGGCGCTGGCCGAAGGCTTCGATGTCTTTGTCGTCACCGATGCTTCCGGTACTTTCAACGAGCTGACCCGTGAATCGGCGTGGAATCGCATGTCCTCCGCTGGCGCGCAGCTGATGACCTGGTTCGGCCTGGCCTGTGAGCTGCACCGCGACTGGCGCAACGATGTGGAAGGCCTGGGGACCTTGTTCTCCAACCACATCCCGGACTACCGCAACCTGATGACCAGCTACAGCACGTTGACCAAGTAACCAGGAAGAATCTCCCCCTGTAGGAGCGAGCATGCTCGCGATGGAGGTCAACGATGACGCGGGGAGCCTGACGCCCCGTGGTGCTCTCAGGTTTTTCGCGAGCATGCTCGCTCCTACGGTGTTCTGAAAGCATCAATTGCTCCTACACTCTGGCCAATGTGTGCGATCTTTTGCACATTGTCCCGTGCCGGAGCTGCTTGATGCTGTCCCTACTAACCGAACATCCGCTGATTTGCGCCCTGGTCCTGATCCTGACCGATCTGGTGTTGTGGCGCTTGATCGGTACCCGTGGCCACAACGTGAAACTGCTGGTGCGGGTGGTGATTTTCTCGCTGTTCAGCCTGGTGCTGTTCAACGAAGGCATGAATCCACTGGAACCTGCGCCCTGGGTCGACAACGTGCCGTTGCATCTGGCGGCCACCGGGTTGCAGATCGGCTGGTGGCTGTTCGCTGCGCGCACCCTGACCGTGCTGATCGGTGCGGGAATGATGCAGCGGGTAGGACACACCGGGCGACTGCTGCAGGACCTGCTGGGTGCGGTGATTTTCCTGGTCGCGGTCATCGCAGCCCTGGCTTACGTGCTCAATCTGCCGGTCAAAGGCGTACTGGCCACCTCCGGCGCCTTGGCGATCATCGTCGGCCTGGCCTTGCAAAGCACCCTCAGCGACGTATTTTCCGGGATCGTCCTGAACACCACCAAACCCTATCAACTGGATGACTGGATCGCCATCGACGGCACCGAAGGCCGGGTCATCGATATCGATTGGCGGGCCACGCGGCTGCAGACCTCCCAGGGCAGCATGATCGTGATTCCCAACTCGCTGGCGGCCAAGGCCAAGATCACCAACTTCAGCCGACCCAGCGATATGTTCGGCCTTTCGATCAGCTTGCAGGTCAGCCCCCATGTCCGTCCGCAGACCGTGATCGATGCCCTTGAGCGAGCGATGCAGGGCTGCCGAACGTTGTTGAGTACACCCGGCGCCAAGGTGGCGTTGAAAAGCTCCAACGCCGCTGGCGCCGAATACGAAATCAGCGGGTTTGTCGCCTCGATGAGCGAAAAGCGCACGGTACGCAATCAACTGTTCGACCTGGCGTACCGGCATTTGCAGGCGTCCGGAATCCATTTGCTGTCGAGCGTGGAACCCACCCCGTCGAGCGATCACACCCGACCACGGGCGCTGCTCGACAGCTCGCCGATTTTCTCCACCCTGCGCCAGGAAGAGAAAGAGACGTTCAGCCAGAACATGTCCCTGCAAACCTTCCGCACCGGCGAGACGATACTGGATGCAGGGGAGGTCAGCGATCACTTGTTCATCATCGAGTCCGGGGTGGTTTCGGTCACGCTGAACCGTCACGGTACGCCCATCGAATCCGGACGCATGGGGCCGGGGGAGGTGATCGGCGAGGCCGGTATCCTGACCGACAGCTCGCTGCCCGCTCAATTCGCCGCGAAAACCCCTTGCACGCTTTATCGCATCGAAAAGCAGTACCTCAAACCCTGCCTGGATGCCCGCCAGGACATCAACGATGCGATGAAAACCTTGTTGGATTTCCGCCTGAACAAGGCACAGTCACTGATCGCGGATGTACCCGTCGTTGTGCAGAAAAAAGGGTTTTTGAAGTGGTTGCGCAGTCGGGTTTGATGGGGAGATGGCCGTTACGCGGGTCATTGGCCTCCTCGACTTCTGCAGGATTGGCTATTTGTGCATGCCGGTCGTAGGGCTAACTTAGTGACACACCCACTTGCCCAGGAGCATGCCAATGCAACCACGTATCGATTTCTACACCGCTTCCCCTGACGCTCTCAAAGCCATGATCGCCCTGGAAAGCGCCGTCTCCAAGTTGCCGCTGGAAAAGACCCTGATCGAACTGGTCAAGCTGCGCGCTTCGCAAATCAACGGCTGCGCCTTCTGCATCGACATGCACACCGCCGACGCGATCAAGGGCGGCGAAACCCCGCGTCGCCTGTTCGCCGTAACGGCCTGGCGCGAGGCTCCGTTCTTCACCGACCGTGAACGCGCCGCGCTGCTCTGGACCGAATCGCTGACCCAGCTGAGCCTGACCCACGCCCCGGACGAAGACTACGAAGTGGTCAGCGCCCAGTTCACGCCCAAGGAAATGGTCGACCTGACCGTAGCCATCAGCACCATCAACAGCTGGAACCGGCTGGCGGTGGGCTTTCGCAAAATGCCTCAGGCCTGATCTTGAGCACGGGTGCCGAGCCTCAATGCGCATCGGCACTCGGCGCGGTCGGTGGTTGTACCTTGCGCATCAAGGGGACCATCGCCGTGGCGATGATGAAGCAGACCATGATCATCAGACCCGCGTCGCCGAAGGTTTGGTGCTACCGTAGTCAAGCGTGAAGGGCTTGATGGGTGTTGCATCAGTTAAGGTCGTATAGTGCCAGATCATCGAGCAGCACTAAATTATCAGCCGTTTCCCGCTCGATCGTCAGTTCAATGGTGTCTTCGGGTGGAAATCCGACAGGACTTGTTTTAAAGACCACGCTTTCGGTTTTCCAAGTGTTGCCGACGGGGATGAGTGTTTTCTCTTCTAAATCGCGATCGTTCCACTTGATTGAGTAACGGTTATTTTCATTCGGCGTTTGGAGTGAGAATGAAAGCATGTAATAGGTGTCGGGTTTCAACGCCCAGGATTTGGTCAGGGTCGTGTTCAAAATTTCTGAAATGGCGAACGACACGCAGTAATTTTCATCTCTGCTAATGATCTCGCCAGGTTGGTTTGGCGCGACTTTTTTCCAATTATTCCATTTTAAATCTTCAAAATCGGTCTTGTCGATGAGATCCACAGTGCGTTCGTTCATCGTCCTGCTCCTTATAATCAAGTCGATTGGTTCAAGCACTCATTGCCATTCAAGTAAGCCCTACTATGATTTAATCGGCTACTGTCAGAGTTGACAGGTTGCATCATGATTAGAGGCGTAGTGCTCTACATTCAACAGATTAGGGAGCAAAGTAATTTTCTGCTCATCCAGCCTGAAGGCGCACCGCGAGCCCCATCAAAAAAATTCCACGCGAACTCAATGACCCTCCGCACTCGGCGCAGCCGGCGGTTGTACCTTGCGTATCAAGGGCATCATCGCTGTGGCGAGGATGAAGCCATCGACAATCATCTGAGGACGTTTCTGTAGGACGTTGTAAGAGTGTTCTGAATCTGCATTGAGCGCTGAACAGGCGCAGCAAATGATGTAATGCCGCTGTATATTGCGAACACATCTCACTTATACGGTGTGTTCATAGATCTGTGGGCTTGAGGCTGGCGGCGCATTAAGTGAGGATGAGGACGATGGTAGAGTTTTTCTCGACATTTTTATGGTTCAACTCAGCCATATGGCTGACGTGGGCGGTATTTTTCATTCCGTCACTGTTCGGTCTGGAGATCTCGCTACCTGCTAAAGTGGTATTATTGATTCCCGTTGTTGCAGTAAATATAGCCGTATCTGCCAAAGCTGTCGGGTATCTAAAGGCTATTGTAGGGTTGTGAGTTTTAGAGTGGGCAGAGGAGTTCGCTTGCCGCCTATTTTTTACTTTCTCGGATTTGTGAATTTATGGCGGCGACGAAGCCTTGGTTTTTAATGTTTATCCCTGTTTTGCAGATTGATAATTGACAATAAATAGGATGGCCTCATTTCACCGCTGCCTTAGTTGTCTGCTTAAAACGAAGTGTCATCGAGTACTGAGCGAAGTGAGATCGCAAAAGTTAGCGTGGGGGATGTCGATAGATTCTGCATAGGTGTCTAATAATGACAACTGACTCAAACTGCTATCAAACACATCAATGCGCATCGGCACTCGGCGCAGCCGGTGGTTGCACCTTGCGCATCAAGGGCACCATCGCTGTGGCGATGATGAAGCAGACCATGATCATCAGGAACGCATCGCCATAGGTTTGTGTCTGCGCTTCGCGGTAGGTCAGCAGCCAGAGCTGACGCAGGCTGGCGGTGACACCCACATCGCCGCTCTGGCCTAGGGCGGCGAAGTTGTGGCCGACCTGGGACAGCCACTGGTTGAGCGCTTCGTTGGTGCTGTTGAGGTTCTCCGCCAACCTTGTGAAATGCAGGTTGGTGCGGTCATTGAGGATGGTCGCGCACGCGGCGATGCCGATGGCGCCGCCCAGGTTGCGCATCAGGTTGAACAACCCCGAAGCATGTTTCAGCCGCGCGTGCGCCAGGCCGCCGAGGGTCAATGTCACTGCCGGCGGCACCGCCAGTTGCTGGGCAATCCCGCGTAGTGCTTGCGGCAGCATCAATTCCTTGGCCCCCCAGTCATGGGTGATCGGGCTGAAATCCCACATCGACAAGGCAAACAAGCCAAGGCCGGTCATCATGATCCAGCGCAGGTCGACGCGGTTGGCCAGAAAGGCGTACAGCGGAATCGCCATGATCTGGAACACACCGGTGGAGAAAACCGCCAGACCAATGTCCAGCGCGCCATAGCCACGTACCCGGCCGAGGAACAGTGGTGTCAGGTAGATGGTCGCGAACAGGCCGATGCCAGTGACGAAGGAGAAGAAACAGCCGAGGGCGAAGTTGCGGTCTTTCAGGGCGCGCAAGTCGACGATCGGGTTGGACACGTGCAGGGTGCGGCCGATAAAGGCCAGGCCGGCCAAGCCGCTTATCCACGCTGTGGTCAGGATCGTGCGGTCGCTGAACCAGTTCCAGCGTGGGCCTTCTTCGAGGGTGTATTCCAGGCAGCCGAGGAACAGCGCCAGAAACACCATGCTTAGATAGTCGGCGCCCTTGAGCAGCGACAGTTCAGGCTGGTCGATCTTCACCAGCATCGGCACCGCCACGGCCACAAAAATCCCCGGTACCAGGTTGATGTAGAACAGCCAGTGCCAGGACGATATATCGGTGATCCAGCCACCGATCACCGGCCCCAGGGTCGGGGCCAGGGACGCCACCGCGCCGATGGTTGCAGCAGCGATCACCCGTTGCTTGCCGGTGAAGAAAACGAACGCCGTGGTAAACACCAGCGGGATCATCGAACCGCCGAGAAACCCTTGCAGGGCGCGGAAGGCGATCATGCTCTGGATGTTCCAGGCCGCACCGCAGAGCAGGCTGGTCAGGGTAAAGCCCACTGCTGAGGCGCAGAACAGCCAGCGTGTGGAGAACACCCGGGACAGCCAGCCGGAGAGGGGGATCACGATGATTTCGGCGATCAGGTAGCTGGTTTGCACCCAGGCGGTTTCATCGGTGCCGGCGGAGAGCCCGCCGCCGATGTCACGCAACGACGCCGAGACAATCTGGATATCCAGCAGCGCAATGAACATGCCGATGCACATGCTGGCGAAGGCGAAAACCTTGGTCGCCGTCGCCATGCTCGCGGCGTTGAACGGTTGTGTCGGGGCGGCGAGGGCGCGGCTCATGGCGCGCTGGCCACGGCTGGTGTTTCAGGCTCCTTGCGCGTGTCCACTTCGGCGGTGACCGACAGGCCGGGGCGCAGGTGGCCGAGCACGCTGTCAGCCGGGTCGAGATGGATGCGCACCGGTACCCGCTGGACGATCTTGGTGAAGTTGCCGGTGGCGTTTTCCGGTGGCAGCACGCTGAACTGTGAACCGCTGGCGGGTGCGAGGCTGTCCAGATGACCGTGGAACACCTGCCCCGAGAGCACGTCGGCGTGAATGATGACCCGCTGCCCCGGCACCATGCGTGCGAGTTGATCCTCTTTGAAATTGGCATCGACCCACAAGCCGCTGGAGGGTACGACCGACAGCAATTGCGAACCGGCCTGGGCATAAGCGCCAACCCGTGCCCGTCGATTACCGATCACCCCATCCACCGGCGCGCGAAGTTCGGTGTAGCCGACGTTCAACTGCGCCAGATCGCGCTCGGCACGGGCCTGAATCAGGGCAGCGCGAGCTTGTTGTTTCTGCGTGGCGATCACGTTCAACTGCCGTTGCGCCGCCAACAGCTCAGCCTGGGCGCGGTTGCTTTGGGCCTGGGCGGTCTTGAAGGTGGCGTTGGCCCGTTGCGCGCTTTCCACCGAGACGGCGTTGGTGCTTACCAGTTTTTTGTAGCGTGCATCGTCATCGCGCGAACGGGCGGTTTCGGCACCGGCGGCATCGATGCCGGCGCGGGCCTGGCCAATGACGGCTTGTTGCAGTTGTTCGGTGGCGTCGAGGTTGGCGAGCAAGGCTTCTTCAGCCGCCACAGCACCGTCGGCCTTGGCCAGGTTGGCGCGGTAGTCGCGCGAATCAAGGCGGATAAGCACATCGCCGGCCTTGACCTGCTGATTGTCGGTCACCAGCACTTCATCGATGTAACCCGCCACCTTCGGCCCGATTACCGTCACGTCGCCACCGATGTAGGCGTCGTCGGTTTCCTCGATGAATCGGCCGCTGGTCCACCAGTGCGTGGCGTACATGCCGGCCAGTACCAACGCGGCGATGCCCAGTGTCGGCAGGAGCAGGCGTTTGAGCAGAGGCTTGGAAGTGTTCACCGGGACAGCAAGGTCGGGCTCAACGGTGGGCATGCTGGTCATGGAGAATCACCTGTGGGAAAATCATTTAATTACGTACGTAATATGATGCATGTCATATTTGGTCGCAAATGATTTTTGCTGCCGGCTGTCCGGTGTTCATTTCAACCACGCCCCAGGGGTGATGCCGGTCATGTCCTTGAAGAACTTGATAAACGCACTGTCACTGGCAAAGCCGAGTTCGAACGCGCTGTAACCGATGTTGCGACCGGTCGAAAGCAGTTCGATGGCGCGCATCAACCGCCATTGTTGGCGCCATTGCTGATAGCTCATGCCGGTTTCACGCTGGAAGATCCGCCCGATGGTGCGGCCGCTGGCGCCGATCTGTTCCTGCAGAGTCTGCAGTGGCGGCGGCAGTTGCTCGACAGTGGCGAGCAGAGGCGCCAGGCGTTTGTCCCAAGGCAGCGGCAACAACATGGGGTGCTGCGCGGCGTCGCGAATTTCGCTCAGGCACAACCCCAGCAAATGTTTGAATTTACCCTGGCGCCAGTCGGTGTCGAAGTCGGCATCGGCTATCGACTCCAGCACCGCCCGCAACAATGGGCTGACCTCAATCACACAGACCTGTCGCGGCAGGTCCGCACATAACGCGGGTATCAGGTAAACCGAACGGTAGTCGACGCTCTGTTGCATCACGGCGCGGTGGGCAATGCCCGACGGAATCCATGCGGCGCGGGAGGGCGGCAGCAGGCACAACTGCTGCGCGAGGGTAATTCGGGTGCAGCCCTGTCGCGTGAACAACAGTTGCCCGCGCTGATGTCGATGAATGCCCGAATCGTGATCGCCAAGGGTCGCGGCGATGCCTATGACCGGTGCCGGGTAGCTGTCGGGATTGAATCGTGCGTGGGCATCGAGCCAGGCCATGTTTGTCCGATTCCATCGATTAGTTGTCCTGGTTTCGATAATACGTCAATCACGGCTTTTTAAGCTGCTCACTGGTTTTCCCTGAAGAGTGAAGTCGTGATGAATTGCAGAAACCTGTTGGTGTTGGCGGTCGCCTTGTTGATGTTTCCGCAGATCGCCCAAACCCTCTACAGCCCGGCGCTGGCGGACATCGGCCGGACGTTTGCCGTCGGACCGCAGCAAGCGGCGCAAACCTTGTCGGTGTATTTCCTGGCCTTCGCGTTCGGTGTGGTGGTGTGGGGCCGGATGTGCGACCGGATCGGTCGTCGACCATCGATGCTTGCCGGATTGGCGTTGTACGCCGGGGCTTCGGTGCTGGCGCTCAGTGTCAGCACCTTCAATGCCCTGTTGATGGCCCAGGCGCTGGCCGCATTTGGGGCGGCGGTGGGCTCGGTCGTGACGCAAACCGTACTGCGTGACCGATTCAAGGGGGCAGAGTTGGCACAGGTGTTTTCGGTGATGGGCATCGCGCTGGCGGCCAGCCCGGCGATTGGCTTGTTCACCGGAGCGAGTCTGGTGCAAGTCTTCGGTTATCGGGGCGTGTTGGGATGCCTGTTGCTGTTGTCCCTGGGGCTGTTGTTGTGGTGCCAGCGGACCCTGCCCGAAACCCGGCCGCAGTCGTTAACGGCACCGGCTCTGCTCGAGACGCTGGGGCAAATGTTGCGCGATCGCGACATCTGGCGTTCGACGCTGTTGGTGGCACTGTTCAATATTGCGTTGTTCAGCTACTACAGCCTCGGCCCCTTCGTGTTCCAGCGACTGGACTTGAGTGCGCAATGGTTCGGCTATAGCGGCGTTATCCTGGCCTTGGGCTCCGGCCTTGGCGCCTGGCTCAACAAGCGCCTGTTGCGACGAGGACTGAGCGGCCCGCAACTGATCCAGGTGGCCGCAGCGGTGATGTTGCTGGGCGCAAGCGGCGTGTTGCTGCTGGAGCAAAGCGCTTTGTTTGTCCTGCCCATGCTGCTGGTGGTGCTGGCGTTCGGCATGGCGATCCCTAACATCCTCGGCTCGGCCCTGGTCCGCTATGGTGATCGACTGGGCACGGCGGGAGCGTTGTTTGGATTGTTGTATTACCTGTTGATCGGAGGCGGGCTGATGCTTGCTGCCTGGGGGCAGGCGTTGGGACAGACACTGTTGCTGTGCGCGGTATTGGCGCTGATGTTGTCCGTGATCAAACAGCAGGGTGCGCGCGCGACGAGCCGCGAGGGTGGTGGTTCAGTTGAAAAGGATGTTGCCTGACATACCGTTTTTCGTACCTGTTTATCAAAGGGCGCCCAAACGGCGCCCTTGTTCGTTCTGGCTGCACCGGTGTTCCTAAGCCGATCGCTGCATCTGCAATCGTCGTCCAACGACATCCAACAAATCACAGCCGTCGCGTAACGAGGTTACCAGTACCCGCGCTAAATCGCTGTGAACGCCTTCGCTGAGGGCAAAGCTTTCCAGCAGTTGAGTTGCGGTGCGGATGCGGTAGGCCGCAATTTCGTGCAGCACGTCCAGTGGTGCTTCGGTATCGATCAGCAACGATGGGACAGCACAGTCGATGCCGGTGACAGGCATGTATCGATCCATGACAAAAAACCTCCTTTGGGTAATAGAACGTGACCACTCAGCTAGTTGTTTGGCGGTGCCTCAGGAAAGCCGCCCGGTGGGTCAAGGTTGTCCAGCGCTCGATTGACCAGTAGCTCGCCCAGCACGGCCAGTTGCTGAATGGCCAGCATGACATTGCGGCGCGAGCCTTCCAGTTCACACGCGAGGTCGGTGGCCATGACATTCAAGGACGCGAGCGTTTCACACGCGTGGCAGAGCAAGGACTCGGTGTCGATGTTCGGCATGATGGTGAAGACATGGCTGACAGGGTCGGGACGATTTGGATTGCGCAGGCGCGCGCTGACCAGGGGTTCGGTGATTTCGGAGAGCTTGGAGATATCGATAGCCTCGAAGGCCGACCGGTCGGGCGATTGCGGGGAGTTGGGGGCGGTCTTTTTCATGTCGGAGCTCCTTGCAAGAGTTGAAATGCCATACCCATGCCGTCAATCAGGATTGATTAGCAGCACTGCGTGAGTTGGCGGGCCGCTAAAGTTATTACCAGAAAATACCATTTAATTAATCAAAAAAATGAACATCTATGTAATTAAATGATTCATGTTTAGTTGCATTGCTAGTTGCTTCCGTTTTTCTGTAGGTTGATTCGCTAAGTGATTTCTTATTTTTGTAAGAAGCGTCCTTAATATAAGTAGGATAGGGTTGTAGGATTTGACGCTGAATATGATGCTGTGAAACATTATTTGACGGCTGTTAGGTGTGGTTGCAGTATTGTTTTTTTTGCCCAGAGGGTAGGGTGCAGAAGCCGGTCTCGAACAAAAATACCTGAGTAGGTATTTTGATAGATAACTAAAGTGGTAGATATTTAATGTACAAGAAAGAAAAAACAGAAAAGTTGAAGAGTAATATTAAGTATCTAATCAAGAGTCGTGGAGAGACACGGTTGTCGTTGTGCAATTCAAGTGGTTTGACCAGAACAACCATCTATAACATTCTGGAAGGGAAAGTCGTCAATGTTCAGCAATCCACTATTCGTAAGATTTCTGACTTTTTTGGCGTATCTTATAAGGAAATAGAGACTGTTGATTTTGAAGCGAAGGAAACAATAGAAAGTAGTGTTTCTCTGCAGGGGAACATGAATCCAGCTGCAGTACCTATTATCAAAGAAAGCTTACTTTTTCAGAGCCTTGACAAGCGAATCGGCGAGCTGGCTGCCACTCATCCTCTTACTTATTATTTTGGCAGTGCTTGCAATCTGATCGCTGTGCTTCTGGAGAATGAAGTTGGTGGTGTTAACGAGCCTGGAGACCTATTGGTAGTAAAGAGAGGAGTATATAGCAGTGGCCAGGAAAAATTGGCTTATGATAAGACATCAAAAAAATTATTTATAACTAGTGCTTCTGGTTTTGATGCTGATAGTGTTTGTGTTGTAGGGGATGTAATGGAGGAACGGTTTAATGGGTAGTGACTCTGAGAATAAAAAATATAAGTTGTTGGGGTTTGAGAATAGTAAAGGTCTTGTCGTGATTATGGTGATTTCTACTGGGAAGGTTGTTAAAGTAAAAATAGGCGAGGTGTTGAAGAGCGAGATAGCAGACGATTTGAGTAGGGCGGAGATAAAAGATATTTATAGGAAGTATTACTCTGGTGGAACTGCGGTCACGACTTACGAGATTAATGATCGCAATGAGCGCTCATGGATGATTTACGTTGTTTTAAATTTGCTTTTGCTTGCGTTGTATATTTTTACAAACATTGCTGCAACAAAACTTGTTTATTTGCAGAGCTTGGATCTTGTTGTCCCGCCGGCCGTATTTCTATACCCGTTAACTTTTTTAGTTGTTGATTTGTTGAATGAAACGTACGGGCTTAAGCTCGCCAGAAAAGCGTTGTGGTTTGCGTTTGGAGGTAATGCGCTAATTGTTGTATTACTGAACGCGGTCAACTATCTCCCAGGGCTGCCTGGCTGGAAGCTGGATGTCCCGTACGGGGAGGTTGTGGCGCATGTATCATCTGTTTTGGTGGCGTCGTCAGTGTCATTTCTCTTCTCGGAGAACGTAAATTCTTATTTGTTATGTAAGATAAAAGAGCTGACAAATTCCAGGTTTTTGTTTTTGAGAGTGTTTTTTAGTACTTTTTTTGCTGTGATAATAGATAGTTTTCTTTTTTGCTATATCGCGTTCTATGGTGCTATGCAAAATGGCGATATATTGAATTTGGTCTATGTTCAGATAGCTATAAAGATGTGTTTTGCCGTGTTTAACGTTTTTCCGGCCTATGGTGCGAGATCATTATTTAAACGATATATGACTGGTCCCAGGGTAGCGTGAGGTTAGGGGGCGGCTATTGAATGCTCATCCCCCTAGCTTTTGGCTGTTTATAAATTTAGTTTTGTTTTTAGACTATTTTTGAATTTTGTTCTGTCTCCTAGAAATTCGTTCAAACCGTTCTCGCGAAGATTGCACGCGTCGCAAGTGGCGCAGCCTCTTCCCTTTATGCCGTTATAGCAAGTCAGTGTGTCGTAGCGAATTAGGTCAAGCTGTTGGTAGTGGTCCGCCAGTGCCCAGGTTTCCGCCTTGCTCAGCCACATAAGCGGAGTTTCAATGTGTAGTTTATAGTCCATGCCAAACTCTATGGCGTCATTCAAATATTTTACAAATTTGTCGCGGCAATCAGGGTAGCCGGAACACTCTGTTTCGCACACGCCAGTGATGACGGTTTCGGCACGCACTTGATATGCATAAATAGAGGCTAATGTTAAAAACAGGATATTTCGGCCGGGTACAAAAGTACTTGGTGGGTTGTCCCCGGAACTATTTGTGCTTGGAACCGGAATGTTGTCGCGCGTCAGGCTACTGATGGCCAGCTCATTAAGCAATGAAGTATCTAACACCTTGTGCACTTTCACGCCAAGCTTCTTGGAAAGTTGTTGCGCGACTTCAATTTCCGCGCGATGGCGCTGTCCATAGTCGAAGGTAATACAGTGAATTTCATCGAAGAGCGGTAGCGCGTGGATCAAGCAGGTTGTTGAGTCTTGTCCGCCACTGAAAACGATAACTGCCTTTTTAGTCATGCTTTTTTCTTCCTTGGAGGGAATCCAACGTGCGTTGGGGGCATTGACCCTACCGGGAGTATCGGATTCTGGCTGTGGGACGTTTCCGAGATGGCTGTCTCCTTTTTCCGAATGTGTCATTTGTTGGCAGGCATTTACCGCCATGTCGACGGATGCAGGCAGTCTCGGGTGTCCATGATAATTTGCGGTGGCCTGGCGCCGTGGGCCGGCGTCAGGACGTGCAGAAGCACCAGGATGACCGCCAACGGTTTCACAGGCCGATCAAGTCGCGGTGGACTTCCAGCGAGTTGCGCTCAACCCAGTTGTGCTGCAGCAGACCATCCGGACGCACTTCCCAGACGGCGGTGCCGAGCATTTCGAAAGGCGAGCGGCAGGCGCGTCCGCCCACGAATCCGTTGTTCTTGCCGGACAGTTTCCAACGCGAAGCCACACGAGTGCCTTCGGCGTTCTGGAAGGTTTCGATAGAGTCGAACTGGAAGTCTTCGATCTTCGCCAGGAACACACCGATCCATTCGATGAACTGCTCGCGACCGATGATATCGACGCCGCCGGAAGTGATGACGAAGTCTTCGGCGACGAACCTGGCCGCTGCTTGCGGGTTTCGTGCCTGCCAGACTTCGCGCCAAAAGTTTTCGACGATTTCCACGGCTTGGTTGACTGACATGGTGGTGTTCCTCTCAAGTTGGATGGAGCTGTGGAAGCGATATTTGAGCTTTGCTATCTAGAACTCCAGCGCATAATATTTATCGCATCCAGTTGAAAGGCGAATACATCATGCCGTCCGGCGACCTTGAAATCGATTTGCTTCGGGCTTTTATCGCGGTGGCGGAGACCGGCAGTTTTACCGCGGCAGCGGAAGTGGTGGCGCGTTCACAATCGGCGGTGAGCCAGAAAATCATCCGTCTGGAAGAGATTCTCGGCATGCGGGTGTTCGAGCGCACCAGCCGCTCTTTGGCGCTGACGGCCGAGGGCGAACGGCTGTTGGTCGGAGCGCGAAAAATGCTGCTGCACTTCGATGCGTTCATGCGCGAGATCAAGGCGCCGGAGACGCTCAATACCCTGCGCCTGGGCATTTCCGAAAACCTGGTGCCCACGCAACTGCCCAGACTGCTGTCGCGTTTCAGCAAGCTGTATCCCGACCTGGAACTGGAGTTGACCACCGGGCTGAGCAATGACCTGCTGGCCGATCATGAAGCCGGGCTTCTGGATGTGGTGATCGCCAAGCGCAAGATGGGCGCGGCCCAACGGGGACGGGTTATTTGGCGTGAGCCGCTGGTGTGGATGGCCGCCAGTGACTACGAGATGGAAGCGGCGCGACCGGTGCGGCTGGTGATGATGCGACCACCGTGCGCTTACCGCGCGATCATGATCGAGGCTCTGGCCTCGGTGCGAAGGGAATGGTCGTCGGCGTGCCTGGCCAGCAACCTCGGCGGTGTTCAGGCGGCGGTGTCTGCCGGGCTTGGGATTACCGCCCTGGGCACCTCGTTCCTGCAGGAGGGGATGCGCATTCTCGATCCGTCGGACAAGCTGCCGACACTGCCATCCACGGAAGTCGCGGTGATTGGCGATGAGCCCCGCACCCAACATCTGGTGCAACCTCTGGTCGCGTTGCTGACCGAAGGTCTGATGTCGGGTGCGAGCCTCACTTGAAAAGACATTGCCCTGTAGGAGCTGCCGCAGGCTGCGATCTTTTGATCTTGTTTTTCAGGATCAAAAGATCGCAGCCTCGTTTCACTCGACAGCTCAGGTGACCACGTCCACCCGAAATCAGGCCGGCCGGTCGGCCGCCCCCTCACGCCCTGAGCCTTTCCGTCAACCCGTGGCTACCTCCTCTACCAACGTTGATCCACGCCGCGTCAAAACCTGTGGGAGATTTGTTGTCTGAGTACATATCCATTGCTGCGTTAACGGCCACTTATGGTTTCGCCCTTACGGCGAGTCCCTTTTTCAAACGCCAAAAAGGAACCCAAAGGCTCTGCCCCACCACTCGGTGCCTCGCCTGGGCTCGGCATGCCGTAACGAAGGCATTGCTCCGTGGGTCGCCGCGATGGGCCATCCCTGGCCCAGCGCGGCTAAACCGGCGTCCTGCCGGTTTACCCACTACGCAATGCCTGCGTTCGGCCATCGTGGTTAACGGGGCGCCCAGATCTAAAGCCAAAGCGAGGCGGCCTGACAGCCGACCTGACTTTTACGGCTGTACCTGGATCCCCTGTGGGAGCGAGCCTGCTCGCGATGGACTTCAACGATAACGCGTGCTGTCTGTATGGTCGCGTTATCTGGACGTCCATCGCGAGCAGGCTCGCTCCCACAATTGGATCGCGGACAAACCTGCAATAGGTCGGCTTTAAGGCCGCCTCGCTCTGCTTTGGCTTTTGATTTTCTTGCCCCATCGAGAGGCCGAGTGGAGGTTCTGCGCAGTGGGTAACCCGGCATGGATGCCGGGTTAGCCGCGCTGGGCCAAGGATGGCCCATCGCGGCGGGCTCTGTAGGAGCGAGCATGCTCGCGAAAAACCTGAGAGCTCCACGGGGTGTCAGGTTCCCCGCGTCATCGTTGGCCTCCATCGCGAGCATGCTCGCTCCTACAGGCTCTTCCAAGTGACTCGCTGTAAAAGCGAAACCCTAAGTGGCCGTTACCGCAGGAATGGATATGTACGCTTGAAAGAAAATGGTCGGCTGTCAGGCCGCCATCGCTGCGATGCGGCGACCCGACAAGCCAGCTCCTATGGACTTCACTCGCAGCAATGAATATGTACCCCGGCAAGAAACTGGCCGCAGTTGCGCGACCAGTCTCAGACGATATCTACATTGCAGGGGTCAGGCGCGCTCGAAAATCGCTGCAATCCCCTGGCCACCGCCGATGCACATGGTCACCAGCGCGTAACGGCCGTTGATGCGGTGCAGTTCGTGGATGGCCTTGGTGGCGATGATCGCGCCGGTAGCGCCCACCGGGTGACCCAGGGCGATGCCCGAGCCGTTCGGGTTGACCTTGGCCGGATCCAGATCCAGTTCCTGGCTGACCGCACAGGCTTGCGCGGCGAAAGCGATGTTGGCTTCGACCACGTCCATGTCAGCGACGGTCAGGCCGGCGCGCTTGAGCGCCAGGCGCGTGGCCGGGATTGGGCCCAGGCCCATCAGTTCGGGTTCGACGCCGGCGTGGGCATAGCTGACCAGGCGGGCGAGTGGGCGCAGGTTGTTGACCTGGACCGCAGCGCCGGTAGCCATGACCAGTGCGGCAGCACCGTCGTTGAGGCCGGAGGCGTTGCCGGCGGTGACCGAGCCATCCTTCTTGAATGCTGGCTTCATCGCAGCCAACTGTTCCAGGGACGTGGCGCGTGGATGCTCGTCGACGCTGAACAGCTTGGTGCCCTTGCGATCCTGGATTTCCATGGTCGCGATCTGATCAACGAAGTAGCCGTTGGCAATCGCATGGGCTGCGCGTTTCTGGTCTTCCAGGGCCAGGGCATCCTGCATTTCACGAGTGATGCCGTTGCGCTGGGCGACGTTCTCCGCAGTGATGCCCATGTGGATGTTCTGGAACGGGTCATGCAGGATGCCCAGCATGTAGTCGACGGCCTGGACATTGCCCATGCGCGCGCCCCAACGGGCGGATGGCAGCAGGTACGGGCCACGGCTCATGGACTCGGCACCGGCGCCGATGGCGATGTCGGCGTCGCCCAGCAGCAGGGTCTGCGCCGCGCTGATGATCGCTTGCAGACCCGAACCGCAGAGGCGGTTGACGTTGTAGGCCGGGGTTTCCTTAGGGATGCCGGCGTTCATGGCGGCGACCCGGGAGATGTAGGCGTCGCGGGTATCGGTCGGGATCACGTGGCCCATCACCAGATGGCCGACGAGCGCCGGGTCTACGGCGGCCTTTTGCAGGGCGGCTTTCACGGCGGTGGTCGCGAGATCGGACGGTGGCACGTCCTTGAGTGAACCGCCGAAGGTGCCAATGGCGGTACGGGCGGCGCTGACGACGTAAATTTCCGGGGTGTTCATGGCTGTGTTCCTTTCGCTGGATTCTTATCTGTACTGCGATTGAGCAGGGCGTTCAAGGCCGTTTTCGCCTCGATGCTGTTGAGGCGCTGGATGAACAGCAGGTTTTCTTCGCGCAGGGTAGCTTGCAGTTCGGCCATGCCGCCCTGCGTCATCAGTTGCCGGGATTGGCGCAAGGCTTGCTGAGGCATCGCCAGAAAGCGCTGGGCGATCTTGTTTGCCGCGGCCAGGCATTGATCGCCGTCATCGAAGGCTTCGTTGGCCAGACCCCAAGCCACCGCCTCGCTGCCATCGAGGCTGTCGCCCAACAGTAGCAGGCGCGCCGCGCGTGCCTGACCCAGCCGGCGTGGCAACAGCAGGCTGGCGCCGAACTCGGGGCACAGGCCCAGATTGACGAACGGCGTGCGCAGCTTGGCATTACGGGTCACCAGCACCTGATCGCAATGCAGCAGCAGGGTGGTGCCGATGCCGATGGCGGCCCCGCACACCGCCGCAATCAACGGCTTTTGCAGGTGGGTCACGGCGCGCATCAGGCGAAATGCCGGGCTGTCCAGATGCGACGGCGGCTCTTGCAGAAAGTCCACCAGGTCATTGCCACTGGTAAAACAGTTCGGGCCACCGGTCACGATGACCACGCGGATTTCGTCGTTCTCGTCAGCCGCAAACAGCAGGTCGGCCAAGCGCGTGTACATGCCGTTGGTCAGTGCATTGAGCTTGTCGGGGCGGTCGATGGTCAGTGTCAGCACGCCATCGCGCAGTTCTTGTTTGATCAGGTCGGTCATGGATGGCTCTGGCAGAGTCGGTTCAACGGACACTTTAAGCGTCAGGCAATCCCCGCAGCTATGACAAAACGGGTCAACCGACCTGATGCTTTTTGCCATATCGCGCCGTCAAAACGACCCACACACCCATTCGGGGTATGGTGCGGTCCGGCGAATCCACCAATAGTAGGGTCATCCGCTCATCCAGAGCCGAACTCGCTTGATAAGGTGCATTTGCTATGGGCAAGACACTGCTTAAGGTGATTTCCAGTCTGTTTGTTGTACCGCTGACCCTGAGTGCCCACGCTGGCGAGGTGAACGACAGCAATACGCTGCGGCTGTACAACTGGGCGGACTACATCGGTGAGAAAACCCTGGCCGATTTTGAAAAGGCCACCGGGATCAAGGTGATCTACGACACCTTCGATGCCTATGAAACGGTGCAGGCCAAGTTGCTTACCGGCCACTCCGGTTACGACTTGGTCGTGCTGAATGCGTCCCTCGCGCCGCCGCTGATCCAGGCCAAAGTTTTCCAGCCACTGGACAAGAACCTGCTGCCGGGCTGGAGCAACCTGGACCCGAAAGTCTTGCACGACCTGCAAGGGTTCGATCCGGGCCCGACCTACTCGGCGCCTTATACCTGGGGCAGCAACGGCATCACCTATAACGTCGACAAGATCAAGGAGCGCATGCCAGATGCGCCGATCGGTTCGCTGGCGATGATTTTCGATCCGAAGATCGTCTCGCGCTTCGCCGACTGTGGGGTGACCCTGGTCGATGCGCCCACCGAAGTGATCCCCCTGGCGCTCAAGTACCTCGGCCGCGATCCACGTAGCGCCAAGCCGGAGGACCTGAAGGCGGCGCAGGAATTGCTGCTGTCGGTGCGGCCGTACATCCGCAAGTTCGACTCGGTCAACTACCTGACCAGCCTGCCCAACGGTGATGTGTGCATGGCCATGACCTGGTCCGGCGACTACGCGACGGCCATGGCCCGCGCTGAAGAAGCCAAGTTGAACATCAACCTGTCGTACTTCATTCCCAAGGAAGGCTCGTTGATCTGGTTCGACAACATGTACATCCCGGCCGACGCGCCCCATGTCGCCAATGCGCACAAGTTTCTTGAATACCTGATGCAGCCGCAGGTGATGGCGGACGTCACCGACTACATCCACTACGCCAACAGCAACGCGGCAGCCACGCCGCTGTTGAACGCCGATGTGCGCAACAACCCGGCGATTTACCCCGATGAAGCAACCCGCGAGCGCCTGTTCCCGCAGAAAACCCAGGACGCCAAGGACATGCGGGCCATGACCCGTGTCTGGAGCACGGTCAAAAGCGGCATCTGATTTGTTCGATCGTTAGTCAATCCGGTTAGAGGTTTATTTATGGCGACGCCATCACGCACCGTTTTTTCCCCAGCGGACGAGTCCCGGCTGGTCAAGGCCGACAAGGCCCACCATATGCACGGCTATCACGTGTTCGACGAGCACGCCGAACAAGGCTCCCTGAACATCGTCGCCGGTGATGGTGCCTACATCTACGACACCCAGGGCAACCGCTTTCTCGATGCCGTGGGCGGCATGTGGTGCACCAATATCGGCCTGGGCCGTGAGGAAATGGCCGAGGCGATTGCCGATCAAGTGCGGCAACTGGCCTATTCCAACCCGTTTTCCGACATGTCCAATAACGTGGCCATCGAGTTGTGCGAAAAACTCGCCAGCCTGGCGCCCGGCGACCTCGACCACGTGTTCCTCACCACTGGCGGCTCAACCGCCGTGGACACCGCGTACCGGCTGATCCAGTACTACCAGAACTGCCGCGGCCTGCCTGAAAAGAAGCATGTCATTGCCCGTTTCAACGCGTACCACGGCTCCACCACCCTGACCATGTCGATCGGCAACAAGGCAGCCGACCGGGTGCCGGAGTTCGATTACGCCAACCCGCTGATTCACCACGTGTCCAACCCCAATCCCTACCGCGCGCCGGATGGCATGGGCGAGGCGCAGTTCCTCGAATTCCTGGTCAAGGAGTTCGAAGACAAGATCCTGTCGATTGGCGCGGATAAGGTCGCCGGGTTCTTCGCCGAACCGGTCATGGGCTCGGGCGGAGTGATCATTCCACCCAAGGGTTACCTCAAGCGTATGTGGGAAGTCTGCCAGCGCTACGACATCCTGTTCGTCGCCGACGAGGTGGTGACGTCGTTCGGGCGCCTGGGCAAGTTCTTTGCGTCAAAGGATGTGTTCGACGTGCAGCCCGATATCATCACCACCGCCAAGGGCCTGACCTCAGCCTATCTGCCGCTGGGCGCGTGCATCTTTTCCGACCGCATCTGGAAGGTCATTGCCGAGCCGGGCAAGGGTCGTTGCTTTACCCACGGCTTCACCTACAGCGGCCATCCGGTGTGCTGCACGGCGGCACTGAAGAACATCGAAATCATCGAGCGGGAAAACCTGCTGGCCCATGTCGACGACGTCGGCGGTTACCTGGAACAGCGCCTGGCCACGTTGCGCGATCTGCCCCTGGTGGGTGATGTGCGGTGCCTGAAATTGATGGCGTGCGTGGAGTTCGTCGCCGACAAACGCACCAAGGCGTTGTTCGCCGACGAGATCAGCATCGGCGAGAAAATCCATGTGCGGGCACAGGCGAGGGGGTTGCTGGTGCGGCCGATCATGCACCTTAACGTCATGTCGCCGCCGCTGATCCTGACTTATGCACAGGTCGATGAGATCGTCGAGATCCTGCGCGAGTGCATCCTGGAAGTGGCGGCTGAGCTTGAGGCGAGCGGCCAGTATTTCGGCCAATGATTTCATCCCTCAGGTCGTTACCAAGGGACTGTTCACCCGCTAGACTGCGGGGCATGAGCCAACCAAACGACGAAACGCTGATCGCAATGCCCTTCGGGGCACTGCATAAATGGCATGGGGGAATGCGCGAGGCATTCGCCCATATCGACGAGCCCGACGCCCTGCAATACCTGGCGTCAGCCTTGGGCCAACTGGTGTCCATCGAGTCGATGATGATCAGCCTGGAGCGTAAGGACCGCGCGCCCCAGTTGCTGCATCAGCGTGGGATTGCCCAGGAGTATCAGGTCTCGATTCTTGAACGTTATTTTGCCGGGGGCTATTTGCTCGACCCGTTCTGTCTGGCGGTGGATCAAGGGTTGGCGCAAGGGTTCTATCACCTCGAGGAAATTGCCCCGGACAACTTCTTCGACAGTGACTATTACAAGGCTTATTACCTGAAGGCGGGCTGTTCGGAAGACAGCTACTACATCGTCGATACGGGCAATGACACCAAGATTTCCGTCAGCCTCTATCAAGGTTTCGGTGGTGAATGCCTGCGGGTCGATCAACTGAATCTGTTGCGCGCTGTCGAACCGCTGGTGCGTGAATTCATCAGCGAATTCAGCCGCCGTGGCCTGCTGCGCAATAGCGAGATCCAGTGCAATAGCGATCAAGTTCTGCGTGATGATCTCAAGCATCGGGTGCAATCGGCTTTCGAGCATTTCGGCAGTGATTTGCTGACCGAACGTGAGCGGGAGGTGGCGCACATGGTGCTGCGGGGGCACTCGGTGAAGTCCACGGCCAGCCAGATGAACATCTCACCGGAAACTGTGCGCATGCACCGTAAGAATCTGTATCTGAAGCTGGAGGTGGGTTCGCAGTCGGAGTTGTTTGCGCTGTTCATCGAGTGGTTGCGCAAGCATTGAGCCGTTCATGATCGTTCCCACGCTCCGCGTGGGAATGCAGCCCGGGACGCTCCGCGTCCCTTCCAGAGCTGGAACGCGGAGCGTCCCTTGAGGCATTCCCACGCGGAGCGTGGGAACGATCAGTGCCGGGTGATCATCAATCCTCGCGTTTGACCACGAGGGTCAGAATGTCATAGCTGGCCACCAGCTCACCCAACTGGTTGGTCACTTCCACATCCCACGCCACCACCCCTTGCGGGATGCCCTGCGGGCTCATCTTGCCCTGGTCGATCTTGCGTTTGCAGGTCAGGCGCGCCTGGATGGTGTCGCCGATGCCTACCGGATTGATGAAGCGCAGGGTGTCGAGGCCGTAGTTGGCCAGTACCGGGCCGACGCCAGGGGATACGAACAGCCCGGCGGCCGCTGACAGCACGAAATAACCATGGGCGATACGTTTGCCGAACTGCGATTCCTTGGCCGCGATGTCATCGAAGTGCATGTAGAAGTGGTCGCCCGACAGGCAGCCGAAATTCACCAGATCCGCTTCGGTGACCGTGCGACGGTGAGTCAACAGCGACTCGCCGATCTGCAGGTCCTGGAAGTAGCGGCGGAACGGGTGCACCTCGGTTTCGATGACTTTGGCGCCACGCACGTATTCGCCAGTGACCGCTGCCAGCATGGTCGGCGAGCCTTGTACTGCCGCGCGTTGCAGGTAGTGCTTCACCGCGCGCAGGCCGCCAAGTTCTTCACCGCCGCCGGCACGACCCGGGCCACCGTGCTTGAGTTGTGGCAGGGGCGAGCCGTGGCCAGTGGATTCACCGGCGCAGTTGCGGTCCAGCACCAGCAGACGGCCGTGCAAGGCGGCGGCCACCGGGATCGCCTTGGCGGCGATCTGCGGATCCTTGGTCACCAGGCTGGCCACCAGGCTTCCCTTGCCGCGCGCGGCCAGTGCCAGTGCTTCGTCCAGGTCGTCGTATGCCATCAGGGTACTGACCGGGCCGAACGCTTCGATGTCATGGGCACCGCCTTCGGCGTGCGGGTCGCGGGCTTGCAGCAGGGTCGGGGCGAAGAATGCGCCCTGGTCGACGTTCGCGCCGCGCGGTTCGAAACCGTCACGGGCACCGAACAGCATATCGCTGCTCTGCAATAGGCTTTCCAGGCGCTCGGCGACGTCTTTCTGCTGATCGTGGGAAGCCAATGCGCCCATGCGCACACCTTCCACCGATGGGTCGCCGACCACCACTTTGGCCAGGCGATCACGCAAGCGCGTGGCCACTGCATCGATGTGTTTGGCCGGGACGATGGCGCGGCGAATGGCGGTGCATTTCTGCCCGGCCTTGGTAATCATTTCCCGGGCGACTTCCTTGATGAACAGCTCGAACTCTTCGTCGTCCGGGGTGACGTCCGGGGCGAGAATTGCACAGTTCAGCGAGTCGGCTTCGGCGGTGAACGGCACCGAGTTGCGGATCAGGTTCGGGTTGACCCGCAGCTTGGCCGCGGTGTCGGCGGAACCGGTGAAGGTCACCACGTCCTGGCCTTGCAGGCGGTCGAGCAGGTCGCCGGTGCCGCCGATGATCAGTTGCAGGCTGCCCGCTGGCAGCAGGCCGGATTCGTCCATCAGGCGTACCACGGCTTCGGTCAGGTAGCTGGTGGCGCTGGCCGGTTTGACGATGCATGGCATGCCGGCGAGGAAGCTCGGGGCGAATTTTTCCAGCATGCCCCAGATCGGGAAGTTGAAGGCATTGATGTGCACCGCCACGCCGCCACGCGGGACGAGGATGTGGGTGCCGGCGAAGGTGCCCATTTTGCTCAGTTGCAGCGCCGGGCCTTCGTGGACGACGTTGCCCGACGGCAGTTCCCGCGAGCCGAGGCTGGCGTAGGTGAACAGCGTGCTGTTGCCGCCTTCGATGTCGATCCAGCTGTCGGCACGGGTCGCGCCGCTGTGGTGGGAAATCGCGTAGAGCTGTTCCTTGCGTTCGGCCAGGTACAGGGCCAGGGCTTTCAGGCGCTGGGCGCGTTGCTGGAAGTCCAGCGCCATCAGGCCGCTGACGCCTTGGCGGCGACCGTGTTCGATGGCTTCGGCGAAGTCCGGACGCTCTTCATGGGTGCGCGCGATTTCATGGCCGTCGATGGCGCTGCGCAGGATTTGCGCGCCTTGTTGGCCGATCCAGCGGCCGGCGATGAAGCTTTGCAGGGTAGGGGTATGAGACATCAGGATTGCTCCGGGTTTGGTCAGTGTGTCTGGCGCGGTGTCAGCCGCGCCGGTCAAAAGGATCAGTGCTGGCTGGCGCCCGAAGCGCCGATGCCGGTCATGGAACGAATGAACTGCGCCAGGTAACGGCCGCGCTCAATGGCGGCACGTGGCGAACGGTCAGTGACGGAAAACAGCCAGGCGCTGAAAAAGGCCAGGCTCATGGAAAACAGCGCCGGGTTGGAGTACGGGAAGAGCGCCTTGTCGTGATGCAGCACGTTGACCCACACCGCCGGACTCAACACCAGCAAGACGATCGCCGAGACCAGCCCCATCAGGCTGCCGATCACCGCGCCACGGGTGGTCAGGCCTTTCCAGTACATCGAAAGGAACAGCACCGGGAAATTCACCGAGGCCGCGATGGCCAGCACCAGGCCGGACAGGAAGGCAATGTTCTGCGATTCGAACAGCAGGCCAAGGATGATCGCCAGCACACCGATGCACAGCGTGGCGATTCGCGATACGCGCATTTCCTGCTGCTCGCTGGCCTGGCCCTTGCGCATCACGCAGGCATACAGGTCGTGGGACACCGCCGAGGCGCCGGACAACGCCAGCCCGGCGACCACCGCGAGAATGGTGGCGAAGGCGACCGCCGAAATGAAGCCGAGGAACAGGTTGCCGCCGACGGCTTGGGCCAAGTGCACCGCGACCATGTTGCCGCCGCCGATGATCGCGCCAGTGGCATCGCGGAATGACGGGTCGGTGCCTACCATGACGATGGCGCCGAAGCCGACGATGATCAGCAGCAGGTAGAAGTAGCCGATGAAACCGGTGGCGTAGAACACGCTTTTACGCGCTTCCTTGGCATCGCTGACGGTGAAGAAGCGCATCAGGATGTGCGGCAGACCGGCGGTGCCGAACATCATCCCCAGCCCCAGGGAAATCGCATCGACCGGGTTGGACAGCAAGCCGCCGGGGGCCATGATCGCGTTACCCTTGGCATGCACGGCGGTGGCGCCGGCAAACATCGCTTCGGTGCTGAAACCGAAATGCTTGAGCACCATGAACGCCATGAAAGTGGTGCCGAACAGCAGCATCACCGCCTTGATGATCTGTACCCAGGTGGTGGCGAGCATGCCGCCGAAGGTCACGTAGAACACCATCAACACGCCGACCAGCATCACAGCAAAGAGGTAGTCGATGCCGAACAGCAATTCGATCAATTTGCCGGCGCCGACCATCTGCGCCACCAGGTACATCAACGCCACGGTCAGGGTGCCGAAGGCCGAGGTCAGGCGTACCGGGGTCTGTTCCAGACGATAGGAGACCACGTCGGCGAAGGTGTATTTACCCAGGTTGCGCAGGCGCTCGGCAATCAGGAACAGGATGATCGGCCAGCCGGCCAATACGCCCAATGCGTAGAGCAAGCCGTCGTAGCCATTGAGGAACATCATCGCGGAAATGCCGAGGAAAGACGCTGCCGAGATCATGTCGCCGGCAATCGCCAGACCGTTCTGGAACCCGGTCATGCCGCCACCGGCGGTGTAGAAATCACTGGCCGAGCGGGTGCGCAATGCGGCCCAGCGCGTCACGCCGAGGGTGAACAGGACGAACAGCATGAACATGCCGATGGCGTTCCAGTTCAGTGGACGGGACGCGCCCTCGGCGGCCGCCGCAAGATCGGTGACCAGCGCCAGCGGCAACAGGAACAACGCGAGAAGGCGGCTCATCGGGCACACTCCTGCTTGAGCTTTTCATTCAGCGGGTCGATCACGTTGTTGGCGCGATAGACATAGAAACCGGTCAAGGCAAAGGCCAGCACCACGATCACCACACCCACCAGCATGCCCACGGTGGTCACGCCGCCGCTCAGGGACTGGCCGAGGGTGGAGGGGGAGAACGCCACCAGCAGCACGAAGCCGAAGTAGATCACCAGCATGATCAGCGACAGCGACCAGTACAGCGCCTGCTTGCGGCGTACCAGCTGGATGAAGTCGGGGTGCTGGCGGATGAGTTCTATGTCTTGGGGGCTCATGGTGGTGTCCTTTTGTTTTTGTTATGGGTTGAACAATTGATTCGCGTCGATCACCGGACAAATGTGGGAGCGAGCCTGCTCGCGAAGGCGGAGTAACAGGCGACATCTATGTTGGCCGTGATGGCCTCTTCGCGAGCAGGCTCGCTCCCACAATGGTTTAGTGTTGTTCCTGTTGAAGCGGTGTTTCAGAGCTGATCGAAATCCAGCACCACCTTGTCGCTGATCGGGAAGGCCTGGCACGACAGCACATAACCGGCGGCCACTTCGTAGTCTTCCAGGGCGTGGTTGCTGTCCATTTCCACTTCGCCTTCGATGACCTTGCACTTGCACGTCGAGCACACACCGGCCTTGCACGAGTAGGGCAGTTCGGCGCCCTGGGCGTTGCCGGCATCGAGAATGCTCTGGCTGTTGCGCGGCAGGTCGAAGGTCAGGGCACGGCCATCGCTGATCACGGTGATCTGGCTGACCGCCGCATCCACCTGGCGCGCCGCCTCGCGGGCCTCGCGTTTTTGCTGGCTGCCAGCGGCGGCGAACAGCTCGAAATGAATGCGCTCGGGCGCCATGCCCTTGGCCTTGAGGCTGTCGCGCACGGTCTCGATCATTTCCTGCGGACCGCAGATGAAGGCGGCGTCGAGGGTCTTGACGTCGAGCCAGCGGCTGAACAGCTGCTCGCATTTCTCGGCGTTGATCCGGCCGTTGTACAGGTCGACATCCTGTTGCTCGCGGCTGAACACGAAGATCAGGTTCAAGCGTTGCAGGTAGCGGTTCTTCAAGTCTTCAAGCTGTTCGCGGAACAGTGCGCCGGAGCTGGACCGGTTGCCGTACAGCAGGGTGACGCGGCTGTGGGGCTCGGTTTCCAGGGTGGTCTTGATGATCGACAGGATCGGCGTGACGCCGCTGCCGGCCGCGACGGCCAGGTAGTTGCCGTGGCGAGCGGGATCGAGCTCCACGCTGAAATGCCCGGCGGGCGGCATGACTTCGAGGCTGTGCCCGGCCTTGAGCTGTTCGTTGGCAAATGCGGAAAAACGTCCGCCGGCCACGCGCTTGATGGCGATGCGCAGTTCAGCGTCGTTGACCCCGGTGCAGATCGAATAAGAGCGGCGCACTTCTTCGCCGTCCAGTTGGGTGCGCATCACCAGGTGCTGGCCCTGGGTGTAATGAAAGCTGTCTTGCAGGTGCTGCGGAATCTCGAAGGCAATGGACACCGCGTCACGGGTCTCGGTGCGCACATCCTTGATGGTCAGGCTGTGAAATTTACTCATTGTTGTTCTCCAGCTGGGTCGGCCGATCGCCGCTCAGATGCACTTGAAATAGTCGAACGGTTCCCGGCAATCGACGCAGCGGTACAGCGCCTTGCACGCGGTGGAGCCAAACTCGCTGAGCACTTCGGTGTGGGCGCTGCCGCATTGCGGGCAGACGATCACAGGGTTTTCACCGAGCAGGCTGCGTTTGCTGGTGCTGCCCTCGGGCGGCGCAATGCCGTAGGCGCGCAGGCGTTCGCGGCCGCTGTCAGTAATCCAGTCGGTGGTCCAGGCCGGGGTCAATTTGCGCTCAAGTTGCGGCGCCTTGAATCCGGCCAGTTCCAGCGCCTGGCAAATGTCACCCTCGATCACTTCGGTGGCCGGGCAACCGGAGTAGGTCGGTGTGACCACCACGTGCAAGTGCCCGGCCTGCCAATCGAGATCGCGGACAATGCCCAGGTCCACCACGCTGACCACTGGCACTTCCGGGTCCATGACCTCGGACAGGATCGCCCACGCAGCGGCCAGGTCGGACGGTTGAGCCGGCCGCGCGCCGAGGTCGCTGGCGATCAGCTCACCAGGTTGCATCGGGGTACGCTCGGGGCAGGAACTGCATTTCAGCCAACAGGATGCCCAGGTGCTCGGTGTGCAGACCCTTGCGAGCATTCAGGTAGAAATAGCTCTGCGCGGCCGGCACGGGCAGGGTGGCGCTGGCGAAAATCTGGTTGACCTTGGCTTGCCATGCCGCAGCGACTTGGGCAGTGTCCGGGACGATGCCGGCGGCGTGCAGACGCTGTTCGCGGTCGTCGGCGCTGGACAGTTCGACGGTGAAACGCCAGACCTCGGGAATGGCCGCGAGCATGCGCTGGTGGCTTTCCTCGGTGCCGTCGCCCAGACGCTCGACCCACTCGCCGGAGCGGCGCAGGTGATAGGTGACTTCCTTCACGGCCTTGGCGGCGATCCCGGCGATGCGCTCATCGCTGGACTGACTCAGGCCTTTGAGCACTTGCAGGTGCCAGGCGTCGTACAGGAACTGCTTGAGGATGGTCACCGCGTAGTCGCCGTTGGGTTGCTCCACCAGCAGCAGGTTGCGGTAGGCGCGCTCGTCGCGGCGGAACGCCAGGTGATCGGCGTCGCGGCCGTCGTCCAGCAGCTCGGCGGCGTAGTCCAGCCAGTTGCGCGCCTGGCCCACCAGGTCGAGGCCGACGTTCATCAGCGCCAGCTCTTCTTCCAGCGCCGGCGCCTTGCCGCACCATTGGCACAGGCGCTGGCCTTGGATCAGGGCGCTGTCACCGAGGCGCAGCAGGTATTCGATCAGATCAGTCTTGTTGTTCATGGTCGACCTCACATGTGCCCGACTTCGGCCGGCAGCTCGTAGAAGCTGGCGTGGCGGTAAACCTTGTCGTCCGACGGATCGAACAGCGGGTCTTTTTCATCCGGCGACGAAGCGGTGATCAGCGCCGAAGGCACGACCCACAGGCTGACGCCTTCGCTGCGGCGGGTGTAGAGCTCGCGCGCGTTCTCGATGGCCATGGTGGTGTCGGCGGCATGCACGCTGCCGACGTGTTTGTGGTTGAGGCCGTGCTTGCTGCGCACGAAGACTTCGAAGAGGGTCCACTCGGACATGACATTCACTCCACATCAGTTGCTCTGTAGGAGCTGTCGAGTGCAACGAGGCTGCGATCTTTTGACTTTATAAAAGCAAGATCAAGAGATCGCAGCCTGCGGCAGCTCCTACAGGGTTTTTGGGCCGAATCAGGCGGCGTTCTTGTTTTGTTTTTTGCGGGCGTGGGCGACGGCGGCTTCACGGACCCAGGCGCCGTCTTCGATCGCCTTGCGGCGGGTGGCGACGCGTTCGGTGTTGCACGGGCCGTTGCCCTTTAGCACTTCGTAGAATTCGCTCCACTGGATTTCACCGAAGTCGTAGTGACCGCGTTCGGCGTTCCACTTCAGCTCTGGGTCGGGGCAGGTGCAGCCCAGGAGCTCAAGCTGCGGGATGGTCTGGTCGATGAAGCGCTGGCGCAGTTCGTCGTTGCTCTGGCGCTTGATTTTCCAGGCCATGGATTGCGCGCTGTTCGGCGAGTGTTCGTCGCTCGGGCCGAACATCATCAGCGACGGCCACCACAGACGGTTGATCGCGTCCTGGACCATGTCTTTCTGCGCCTGGTTACCGTGACGCATCATGGTCAGCAGGATTTCGTAGCCCTGGCGCTGGTGGAAGCTCTCTTCCTTGCAGATGCGCACCATGGCCCGGGAGTAGGGGCCGTAGGAGGTGCGCTGCAGCACCACCTGGTTAACGATCGCCGCGCCATCCACCAGCCAGCCCACCGCGCCCATGTCGGCCCAGTTCAGCGTCGGGTAATTGAAGATGCTCGAGTACTTGGCCTTGCCGCTGTGCAGCTTGGCGATCTCTTCATCGCGGTCGGCACCCAGGGTTTCCATGGCGCTGTACAGGTACAGGCCGTGACCGGCTTCGTCCTGGATCTTGGCCATCAGTTGCAGTTTGCGTTTGAGCGATGGCGCGCGGGTGACCCAGTTGCCTTCTGGCAGCATGCCGACGATTTCTGAGTGGGCGTGCTGGGAAATCTGCCGGATCAGGGTTTGCCGGTAGGCATCTGGCATCCAGTTCTTGGCTTCGATCTTGATTTCTGAATCGATTTTTTCCTGGAAGGCGCGTTCCTGATCGGACATCTCCGAGAGGTCTTTTATGCGCTTTACGCCTGTTTCTACGAGCTGTGCGTACATGGGGGTCTCCCGCCGTGAATCTGTTCGAGGGCATGGAGAACTTTATAAGCGATACAGAAATTAATATCAAACATAAAATGACGTGTCGTATTTGTTTTTGTATCGCTTTGGGATGAGTGGCAGGTTTGTGTACATATCCATTCCTGCGGTAACGGCCGCCTATGGTTTCGCCCTTACGGCGAGGCACTTTTTTCAAACGCCAAAAAAGTACCCAAAAAGGCTCGCCCCGGCGTCCGGCCCCTCGCTGAGGCTCGGCGTTCCTTCGCTCCGGCATTCATCCGGGGGCATCGCCCTCCGGTTGGCTTCGCTGGCACCTACATGCGATGTGTTCGACTGCGTCGAACGGCGCTGCGCGCCAATCCCCGGATGAACGCCTCCACTCAGCCTCCCGAAGGGGCGGGCAGATCAAAAGCAGCCGAGGCGAGCTGACACTCGACCTGATGGTTGGCGCGGTCCTCTGTAGGAGCTGCCGGAGGCTGCGATCTTTTGATCTTGGTGGCCTGAAAGGCCGACCTTATTTGCGCGGATGTACCCAATCCAATTGTGGGAGCGAGCCTGCTCGCGATGAGCCTGAGATCGCCGCGGGGTGTCAGGCAGCCCGTGTCATCGTTGACGTTTATCGTCGGAACGCCGCCCGGAGCCGGCTCGCTCCCACAGGGGGCAAAAAAAAGCCCCGCAAAAGCGGGGCTCAAAGGGGTGCAGCAGTCATGCTTTCGGACGTTTATCCAACACGTGGCAGGCCTTGCCCTCGGAACGCTTGATCGAATGGAAAGGCTGCAAAACGATCCGCGAACTGATCCCGATATACGTCTTGATGTGCTTGCTCAGCTCGCCACAAACAGCCTTCTGCTGTTCGTCGCTCAGGTGCTGATGCTCGGCCTTGAGCTCTACGTGCACATCAACGCTGTCCAGGTTGCCATTGCGATACAGATGAATCTCATAACATTCGGCAAGTTGTTTGACTTTCAGGACCTGTTCTTCAATCTGCGTCGGGAACACGTTGACCCCGCGGATGATCAGCATGTCATCGCTGCGCCCGGTGATCTTGTCGATACGCCGCATCGGCCGCGCAGTGCCCGGTAGCAGGCGCGTCAGGTCGCGGGTGCGGTAGCGGATCATCGGCAGGGCTTCTTTGCTCAGGGAGGTGAACACCAGTTCGCCCATCTGTCCGTCCGGCAGCACTTCGCCGGTGACCGGGTCGATGATTTCCGGGTAGAAGTGGTCTTCCCAGATGGTCGGGCCGTCCTTGGTTTCGGCGCATTCCATGGCGACACCGGGCCCCATGATTTCCGAGAGGCCGTAGATGTCCAGGGCGGTGATGCCCAGGCGTTGCTCGATGGCGCTGCGCAGTTCGGCGGTCCACGGCTCGGCGCCGAAGATGCCCAGGCGCAGGGCCAGCTTGTGCGGGTCGATGCCCTGGCGCTCGATCTCGTCGGCGATGTTTAGCATGTAGGACGGCGTGACCATGATGATGTCCGGCTGGAAATCCTTGATCAGCTGCACTTGTTTTTCGGTCTGGCCGCCGGACATCGGGATCACCGTGCAGCCCAGGCGTTCGGCGCCGTAGTGCGCGCCGAGGCCGCCGGTGAACAGCCCGTAGCCGTAGGAGATGTGCACCTTGTCGGCACGCCGGCCACCCGCCGCGCGGATAGAGCGCGCAACGACGTTGGCCCAGGTGTCGATGTCGTTCTGGGTGTAGCCGACAACGGTCGGTTTGCCGGTGGTGCCGCTGGACGCGTGCAGGCGCACGATGTCGTGCATTGGCACGGCAAACATACCGTAGGGATAGTTGTCGCGCAGGTCGGACTTGGTGGTGAAGGGGAATTTCGCCAGGTCGTCGAGGGACTTGATGTCGTCCGGGTGCACGCCCAGCGCATCGAAACGCTGACGGTACAGCGGCACATTGTTGTAGGCGTGGTTCAGGCTCCAGCGCAGGCGCTCCAGCTGATGCTGGCGCAGCTCGTCGATGCTGGCGGTTTCCAGCGGGTCCAGCACAGGATCTAGCACGGCTTGGGCAATTGGCATGTTCATGTGTTCACTCGAATTGTTTTTGTGTTCCAGCCCCTGCATGCAAGGGCTTTGAGTGCATGCCCCAAGGATACCTCTCGGGTCCCCGGGAATCGCGATTCTTTAGAGGGATAGACGCTCGATGATCAGCGCGATCCCTTGGCCGACGCCGATGCACATGGTGCACAGGGCATAGCGGCCATTGCGTTCCTCAAGCTCATGCAGGGCGGTGGTCACCAGGCGCGCGCCGCTCATGCCCAACGGGTGACCCAGGGCGATGGCGCCGCCGTTGGGGTTGACCCGCGGATCGGTGTCGCTAAGGCCCAGTTCGCGCAGCACCGCCAGGCCCTGTGCGGCGAAGGCTTCGTTGAGCTCGATCACGTCCATGTCCGCCAGGCTCAGGTTGGCCAGCTCCAGTACCTTGCGGGTGGCCGGGACGGGACCGATGCCCATGATTTGCGGCTCGACGCCAGCGGTCGCCATCGCCACCACCCGACCGCGTGCGATCAGGCTGTGGCGTTTGGCGACTTCCGGGCTTGCCAGCAGCAGCGCGCAGGCGCCGTCGTTGACGCCGGAGGCGTTGCCGGCGGTGATACTGCCGCCTTCACGGAACGGCGTGCCCAGTTTGGCCAGCTGCTCAAGGGTGGTGTCGCCGCGTGGGTGCTCATCGTGCTCGACCACTTTGGCCGGACCCTTGCGTTGCGGGATTTCAACCGCGACGATTTCCTTGGCCAGGCGTCCGTTGGCCTGGGCAGCCGCGGCGCGCTGCTGGCTGCGCAGGGCGAAAGCGTCCTGATCGGCGCGGGAAATGTTGAATTGCGCGGCGACGTTCTCCGCGGTTTCCGGCATGGAGTCGATGCCAAAGGTCTTTTTCATCAGCGGATTGACGAAACGCCAGCCGATGGTGGTGTCGAAAATCTCGGCTGCACGGGAAAACGCCTGTTCAGCCTTGCCCATCACCAGTGGTGCGCGGGACATCGATTCGACGCCACCCACCAGCATCAATCCGGTTTCACCACTGCGGATCGCCCGTGCTGCGGTGCCGACCGCGTCCAGCCCGGAACCGCACAGGCGATTGAGGGTGGTACCGGGCACGCTGACCGGGAGCCCGGCCAGCAGCGCCGACATGCGCGCGACGTTGCGGTTGTCTTCGCCGGCCTGGTTGGCGCAGCCGTAGATCACGTCGTCCACCGTGTTCCAGTCGACTTGCGGGTGACGGCGCAGCAGTTCGCACAGCGGCACCGCGCCGAGGTCGTCGGCGCGTACGCCGCTCAGGACGCCGGCGTAGCGGCCGATCGGGGTGCGTACTGCGTCGATGATCAGGGCGTCATTCATTTGGGGTCTCCTGCGCCAGCACCGAGCCGCGCACTTTGTAGGACTTGCCGTGGAACAGGGCGATCAACTGGCCCTGCTGGTTTTCAATGCGCACGTCGTAGTTGCCAGTGCGGCCGGAGCGGCTTTGCTCGATGCAATCGGCATTCAGCGTGTCGCCCAGGCGCGCCGGGGCGATGTAGTCGATGCTGCAGCCGATGGCCACGGTGGCTTCGTTGTAGCTGTTGCAGGCAAAGGCGAACGCCGAGTCGGCGAGGGCGAACAGGTAGCCGCCATGACAGGTGCCATGGCCCTGCAGCATGTCGGCGCGTACGGTCATGCCCACGCGGGCGGTGCCTGGGCCGGCGGACAACAGGCGCATGCCCATCGCCTGGCTGGCGGTGTCGCGTTGGAACAAGGCTTGCGCGCAGTCACTGGCCAGGTTCATCGCTTCGTGATTAGTCATGGAAGTTTCTCCCTTCGGCCACGCGGCGGCGCAGCAGCAGCGATGGTCGGTAGCGTTCTTCGCCGTAAGCGGCTTGCAGGTTGTCCAGCACGCTGAGGATGTGCGGCAGACCGACGGCGTCGGCCCAGGCCAGCGGGCCTTGGGGATAGTTGACCCCGGCGCGCATCGCCAGATCGATGTCGGCCGCCGAGGCCACGCCTTGCAGCAGAGCGTCGGCGGCTTCGTTGGCGAGCATGGCGACGGTGCGCAGGACGGCGAGGGCCGGGCTGTCGCTGAGCAGGCTGATCTTGAGGCCGGCCCGTTGCAGCAGGGCGATGCCTTGTTCGAGGGCCTGGGGATCAATGCCTGTCGCGTAGCTGATGGCGATGCGTTGGGCCTTGGTGTAATCGAGGGTCAAATCCAGCAGGATCAGGTTACGCAGTCCATCTTCCTTGGCGCGCTGACAGGCCATGCGTCCATCGCTCAAGGCCAGCACCGCGTCACCAACCCGCAGCAAGCCACGACCATCGCGCTGGATCACTTCGACACCTTGCTCGCGCAGGCGTGCAAACAATCCGTGAGCGATGCCCAGGTCGCCTTCGGCAATGCAAACCTCAACGGTCGCGGCGCTGTTGATCCCAGCCGGTTGCGGGCGCTCGGCCCCTTGGGCGTAGCTGTAGAAACCTTGGCCGCTTTTACGCCCCAGACGTCCGCCGTCCACCAGCTCTTTCTGGATCAGCGACGGCTGGAAACGGGTGTCCTGGTAATAAGCGTCGAACACCGAACAGGTCACGGCATAGTTGACGTCATGGCCGATCAGGTCGGTCAGCTCGAACGCTCCCATGGCAAACCCGCCGGCCTCGCGCATCAGCGCATCCAGGGTCGCGCAGTCGGCAGCGCCTTCCTGCAACAGGCGCAGGCTCTCGGCGTAGAAGGGCCGGGCCACGCGGTTGACGATGAAACCGGGCGTGGAGCGGGTGTGCACCGGTTTTTTGCCCCAGGCTTTGGCGGTGTCGTACAGGCACTCGGCCAAAGCCGGATCGCTGGCAAGGCCCGAGACGATTTCCACCAGCGCCATGACTGGCGCCGGGTTGAAAAAGTGCAGGCCGAGCAGGCGTTGCGGGTGTTCCAGCTGTGCAGCAATGCTGGTGATCGACAGCGACGAGGTGTTGCTGGCCAGGATGCATTGCTTGCTGCAAATCTCTTCCAACTGGCGGAACAGTGCGCGCTTGACCTCGAGGTTTTCGACGATGGCTTCGATGATCAGCTCGCAATCGGCCAAGGCCTCGATAGTTTCCACGGCTTGCAGGCGTGCAATGGTTGCGCTGCGCGACTCGGCTGACAGTTTGCCGTTCTCGACCCGTTTGCCCAGCTGCCGGTCGATGCCTTCAATGGCCTGGGCGGCAGCGCCGGGACGATTGTCCAGCAGCAACACCGGATGCCCGGCCTGCGCCGCGACCTGGGCAATACCGGCGCCCATGGCACCGGCGCCGATCACCGCAATACGTGCAGAAGTGTTCAATGCGCTCATGATTCAGCGTCCCTTGAAGCTTGGGGTGCGTTTTTCCATGAAGGCGCCGACGCCTTCGCGATAGTCCTCGCTGCGCCCGGCCAGGCGTTGCAGGTCACGCTCCAGTTCCAGCTGTTCATCGAAACTGTTGTTCATGCTGGCGTTCAGGCTGCGTTTGATCAGCGCCAGGCCGTAGGTCGGCTGGGTGGCCAGGTGTTGCGCCAGTTTCAATGCTTCATCGCGCAGTTCCGCGTCTTCCACGCAGCGATAGATCAGCCCCCACTGCTCGGCCTGTTCGGCGCTCAGGCGATTGCCGAGCAGGGTCAGTGCTTTGGCGCGGGCCATGCCGACCAGGCGCGGCAGGGTCCATGTGCCGCCAGAGTCAGGGATCAGGCCGATCTTGCAGAACGCCTGGATGAAACTGGCCGAACGCGCTGCCAGCACCAGGTCGCAGGCCAGCGGAATGTTCGCGCCGGCACCGGCCGCCACGCCGTTGACCGCGCAAATCACCGGCATCGGCAGGTCGCGCAGTTGGCGGATCAACGGGTTGTAGAACTTCTCGATGGACTCGCCTAGATCCGGCACGGCACTGCCCGGCGCGACATTGCGGTCGCTGAGGTCCTGGCCGGCGCAGAAGCCACGGCCTTCACCGGTCAGCAGCAACACGCGCACGTCGGGGTTCTGCCGCACCTGCTTGAGTGCTTCCTTCACTTCGCCATGCATCTGGGTGTTGAAGCTGTTGAGCTGATCCGGGCGATTGAGGCTGAGCAGGGCGACGCCGGCCTCGATGGAAAACAGGATGTGTTCGAAGTTCATGGTCTTGGCGCTCTCTGGGAGGTCGTTCGAATTCATTGATTACTGGCCGGTAAAGGTCGGCGTGCGTTTTTCCTGGAACGCCGCGATGCCTTCATTGCGGTCGCGGGTGCCGGCCAGCACGGTGAACGCGTGACGCTCGAACCGCAGGCCGCTGGCCAGGTCGGTGTCCATGGCCTTGAGTAACGCTTCCTTGGCCAGTCGCACCGCCAGCGGGGCTTTGCCGGCAATGGCGCGAGCGATCTGCAAGGCGCGATCGACAGTGAATTCCGGCTGGGTGACTTCGCTGACCAGGCCGGCGCGCTGGGCCTGACGGGCGTCGATCGGCTCGCCGGTCAGGACCATCTGCATGGCCATGGATTTGCCGACGGCGCGCAGCAGGCGTTGGGTGCCACCGGCGCCGGGCATGATCCCGAGGTTGATTTCCGGTTGGCCGAATCGGGCGTCTTCACCGGCAATGATGATGTCGGCGTGCATTGCCAATTCGCAGCCACCGCCGAGGGCGAAGCCGTTGACGGCGGCGATCAGCGGTTTGTTGAAACGGGTGATGGCCTGCCATGAGGCCTGGCGCGGGTCGTCGAGGATGCCGACCAGGTCGCGCTCGGCCATTTCCTTGATGTCGGCACCGGCGGCGAAAGCCTTGCGGCTGCCGGTCATGACCACGGCACGGGTCTGGGGGTCGGCTTGGGCGATGCTCAACTCATCAGCCAATTCGCCCAGCAGTTGGGTGTTCAGGGCGTTCAGCGCTTGTGGGCGCTGCAGGGTAATCAGGCGTACGCCAGGCTCGATGAATTCGACGGCAAGGGTTTGAGGCATGGCGGATGCCCTCACGGTGAACGCTCGGCGGTGATGCCGGCTTGTTATTGGATCGGCCACGAAGGCCGGTTTCGCCGGAGTATACCTATAACGTGATACGTAAAATCAACACAAAAAACTATTTAATGTGTCCTATTGTCGGATTATGAATTTGTATCGGTTGGCTGTCAGAGGTCGGTTGATCGGCTGTAAGCATTGATTTCACTGGTATTAACGACTGCTTAAAGGCGTGAAAAACCCTCCGCTGGAAAGCCCTTATTAAGTGATACGCTTTTTTGTCTTTGTGCTGATAAAAGCGATGTGATACAAAATGAATCCATATCGGCATCGCTTTGTGAAGGAACCTGCCAATGACCTGCTACAGCCTCGATGGCCTGACCCCGGTGGTCGACCCCAGCGCTTATATCCACCCGTCAGCGGTACTGATCGGTGACGTGATCATCGGCCCCCACTGTTATGTAGGGCCGCTGGCCAGCCTGCGCGGTGATTTCGGGCGGATCGTGCTGGAGGAGGGCGCCAACATTCAGGACACCTGCGTGATGCACGGTTTCCCCGACAGCGACACCGTGGTCGAACGCAACGGCCACATCGGCCACGGGGCCGTGCTGCACGGTTGCCGGATCGGCGCTGACGCGCTGGTGGGGATGAATGCAGTGGTGATGGACAACGCGCGCATCGGCCCGCGGTCCTTCGTGTCGGCGGCGGCGTTCGTCAAGGCCGGGTTTGAATGCCCGGAGCAGTCGCTGGTGATGGGCGCGCCGGCCAGTGTCAAGCGTACACTCAGCGATCAGGAGGTGGCGTGGAAACAGGCGGGCACTCGTGAGTACCAGGCGTTGGCCAAGCGTTGCCTCACGCAGATGCAGGTTTGCGAACCGTTGAGCGAACCGGAAGCTGATCGCCCGCGCATCAGCGACAGAGGGTTGCGGCCGAAAGGCAGTACTTTGTGACCACCCCTTTCCCCTGTGGGAGCGAGCTTGCTCGCGATAGCGGAGCGTCAGTCACCATCAATGTTGAATGTCAGGCCGCCATCGCGAGCAAGCTCGCTCCCACAGGGATTGTGGCTTTCGGTATATTCCTTTTCTTTTTTAGCCCGGTACGCCCATGTCGTCCCTGACACCCTTGAACCATCTGATTACACGCTTTCAAGAGCAGACGCCGATCCGCGCCAGTTCCTTGATCATCACCCTGTACGGTGATGCCATCGAACCCCACGGCGGGACTGTCTGGTTGGGCAGCCTGATCCAGTTGCTCGAACCGATCGGCATCAACGAGCGGCTGATCCGCACCTCGATTTTCCGCCTGACCAAGGAAGGCTGGCTGACCGCCGAGAAGGTCGGTCGTCGCAGTTACTACAGCCTGACCGGCACCGGTCGCCGGCGTTTCGACAAGGCGTTCAAACGGGTCTACAGCACCAGCATGCCGGCCTGGGATGGTTCATGGTGCCTGGTGATGCTGTCGCAACTGACCCAGGACAAGCGCAAACAAGTGCGCGAAGAGCTTGAATGGCAAGGTTTTGGTGCGATTTCGCCGGTGGTGCTGGCTTGCCCACGTAGCGACCGCACCGATGTCAACGCGACCCTGCTCGACCTCGGTGCCCAGGAAGAAACCATCGTTTTCGAAACCACCGCCCAGGACGTGCTGGCCTCCAAGGCCCTGCGCCTGCAGGTGCGCGAGAGCTGGAACATCGAGGAACTGGCGACCCACTACAGCGAATTCATCCAGCTGTTCCGACCGTTGTGGCAAGCACTGCGCGAGCAGGAAAACCTGCAGCCGTCCGACTGCTTCCTGGCGCGGATCCTGCTTATTCACGAGTACCGCAAACTGCTGCTGCGCGACCCGCAACTGCCGGACGAGTTGTTGCCCGGCGACTGGGAAGGGCGAGCAGCCCGACAGTTGTGCCGCAACATTTACCGTTTGATCTACGCCAAGGCCGAGGAATGGCTGAACAGTGCACTGGAAACCGCCGACGGACCGTTGCCGGATGTAGGCGAGAGTTTTTATCGACGGTTTGGCGGGTTGAAATAACCCGTCGACGGCCAGGGAGAGGCGCTGTTCAGGAGAACCTGTTAATTGACGTAGACAATAAAAATAAGCCTGCGTGAGGCCAGACATGATTTCTACAACCGCACAGCGCCAGGATGGGTTCGATCAGTGGATCCATCAGATCAACCAGATCTGCGGCGCCTTCAACGCACAACCCCTGGGCACCGGCTTTGCTGGCCAGATTCGCGAATACCATAGCGATGCCCTCAAGCTCAGCTTCGTCGATGCCTGCCAGGCGCGGCTGTATCGCACGCCGCAGGAAGTCGCGGCGGGCGAGGGCGGTAAATACTTCGCGGTATTCCAGCTCGATGGCACCGCGGGCATGGCCCAGGGCGACGACAGGGTCCTGCTGTCCGCTGGGGACATCACGTTGATCGATGCTGCGCGGCCCAGCGACTTCACCTACAGCGAAAACTCCCGACAGTTGTCGCTGATCCTGCCTTATCAACTGGTCGAGCAAACTCTGCGCTTCAACCAGGTCAAGTGCGGCCACCGGATTGCCGCGACATCGCCCATCGCCATGCTCTCGCACCGTTTGATTCTCGATGCCACGCGCCAGCAGAACCTCAGCCGTCAGGAAAGCGAAGCGACCCTGGAGGCGATTGTCAGCCTGCTGCGCCCGGCAATCAGCCAGAGCGACGATTGCACAGATCTGCACGAGCGCACCTTCCGCAAGACCCTGAGCGTGATCGACCAGCACATCCGCAGCGAAGAGCTGTGCCCGGAATGGCTGGCGCGGGAGGTTGGCATGTCGACCCGTGGCCTGTACCGGATGTTCGCCAAGAAAGGCCTGGTGGTGGCGCGCTATATCAAGAACCGCCGGCTGGACCTGTGCGCCGAATCCCTGCGTCAATCGGGCAAGGAACAGAAGTTGTCGGTGCTGGGGTATTCCTGGGGTTTTTCTGATTCGAGCTATTTTTCCACGGCGTTCAAATCGCGCTTCGGCATTGCGCCGGGGGAGTATCGCAAGCAGCATGCCTGATGTTCGCATAACCCTGTAGGAGCGAGCTGTGGCGAGGGGATTTATCCCCGTTGGGGCGCGAAGCGGCCCCTGAAAATGGGACTGCTACGCAGTCCAACGGGGATGAATCCCCTCGCCACAGCCTGCCACAGGTTTTGTGTATCGCCTGGTTATTTCGGGGAATTGAGGTTCAGCGTCGGCGTTTCATCGAAGAAGTTCCACGGCTTCAACAGCACATGCACCCACTCGGTCGGCATGATCGGCCATTCTTCGGCCCGGGCGATGTGGGTGGTGCCGGTGGTCAGCCAGACCACATCGTCGGTGTTCTCGATGGAATGGTTATCCTGGGTGAATTGCCCCAGCCCCGAGTCTTTGTCCGAGCGGTTCGGGTACTTGCCTTCCGGATACTTTTCCTCCGGGTTGTATTGCGTCACCCATAGCTGTTTGTCCATGAAGCTCAGGCGATGGTACAGCCATTCGTCCGTGCCGAAGTTGGCGCCCTTGGCCACCGGGTGCGTGCCACCGGCATAGGGAATCAATTGGTAGGACACCGGGTTGCCGACCTTGTTTTCCTTGCTGAAATTGGTCAGCAGGCGCACGGTCGATGGATCGAATTTCTGCGCGGCCTGCTGTTCGGTGCTGACCACGCGGGTTTCGGTCTGCATGGTGCTGGTGCGCGGCCCGCCACGGTCGTTGGGCAGCACCACTGGATTCACTTCCACCAGCGAATTGCTTTCCCCGTCCACGTCCATGTCCAGGCGGAAGTTATAGATGTGCTGGTGCGTGGTGCCGACGATGTTGTGGTCCAGCAGGGTGCCGTAGCGCGTGTCTTCCTTGGCGGTCTCTTCGTGCATGGTCCTGGACTTCACGCCCTTGACCGCTTCGATGCCGGTGGCGCCGGCGTCGATGCCGATGGTGCCGTTCTGCTGGAAGACCCAGTCGAAGATGTAGTCATAGTTGCCGACGGTGCTGATCCAGCGCACCACCAGTTCACGCCGCTCGGCGCTGAGGTTGGGCTGGCCCATTTCCTGGTGTTTGTATTCCGGGCCGGCGTAGCGCTCGAACACCGCCATGGCCCGTGGGATCACGGTCGGTGCGCCCGTATAGTCGGCGATGGTGGCGTCCAGCAGCACGGCGTTTTCCGGGGCATCTTTGCCGCGGGCAATCGGCGAGGTCAGGGTACCCATGCCGTAGTCGCCCGAGTCGAGGTAAGCCTTGAAGTACCAGCCGACATCCGGGTCGCCGTAAGGCACGATCATCCCGCCCAGGGAGCCTTCGTACATGATCTTGCGCTTCTTGCCCTTGTCGTCGTAGGTGACCGTGGACAGGATCGGGCCAACCCGCGAATCGAGGCGAACGTGGAAGTCCCAGTTCTGCCAGTGAATGCTGTTGCCGGTGATGGTGTAGTTCTTGCCTTCGGGTTCGATGATTTCCAGCGGCTTGACCGCCACGCCCTTGCGCCCGCGGCCGTCGTAGGGCGTCGGTTTCATCGGCACCGGAATGAGCGCTTCGTCTTCGATCTTGATGAGCTTTTTCTGCTCCAGATCGACAATCGCCACCAAGCCCTCGATCGGGTGCGCCCAATAGTTGCCGTCATCTACATTGAGGTAACTGACGATCTTCAGCAGGCGCTTGTCCTGGGCCAGCCCGTCCTTGCCGTCGAAATAACCGACGGTCAGCGGCGTGGCGACGACCTTCTTCACATCGTTGATGTCACGCTTGGCCAAGGCTTGTGCGTATTCGGGGCTGGTCTCGACAGCGGTTTGCACCGTGGCGAAATCATCCAGCAGCACCATGCCGTGGGCGCCTTCGATCGGCTTCCAGGATTGCAGCGCCTTGCTGTCGAGATCCACCAGCGCTTCGACCACATGCTTGCCATCCAGCACCACGATATTTGCCTGGCGCGGCTGGGTCACGTTTTGCCCGGTGTAGACGAAGTTCCACACCTGATCCTTCGGGGGTTCCTTGACCGATACTTCGGTGAAGCGAAAACCTGGCTTGTAGTGTTCCGATTTCTTGACGATGTCCACCGCCGTGGTGATTTCGTCCGCGCTCAGGGGGTTGAGCGGGTTGGGGCGGGTCTCGACGACAAAGGTAGTGTCCAGGCCGGACTGGAAGACCTGGTTGATGAAGTCCTTGGACATGAACGCCGTCTTGCCCTTGAACACCACGGGCACGGTCAGCTCCATGCGCTTGCCATTGAGCATGGCCACTTTGCTGTCCGGCTTGACCTTGAGGTAGACCCCGTCCTTGGCAATGGTGAACAGGTTCGAGTAGTCGTCCCATTTGACGCTGGCGCCAAACTCCTCGAGGCCCGCTTGCAAAGGCACCATTTCGGCGTGACCGCCGTGGGCCTGGGCATTGCTCATGCACAAAGGCAGGCCGAGGGCGCTCAGGGAGATGGCCAGGGCGAGCCGGGCAAGCGGTGATCTTTTTGGCGATGCTTTGGCGCTGGACATGTGTGCATTCCTGGGGAAAAGCCGGTGACTGGCATGCTTGCACTTTGCTACAGCCCGTCGATGCCTGCATTGGGATTCCTGCCAGATTGCTTTGACTGCCTGCCTGAATCAACTTTTCCCATTGGATCCAGGATTGTAGGAGCCAGCGGTGCGGCGATCCGACTTGCCGGCGAAGAACGATAACGCGGTTTGACAGATACACCGCGGCGCCTGGTTCGCGGGCAAGCCTCGCTCCTACTGGCGCATCGCCAGATACGACTTGCGCAGGTCGCTGGCCCAGCCGTCGAGCACGCCCTTGACGTTCGCCGTAGTGATGACCTGCTTGTCGTTTTCCAGCGGTATTCCCATGCCCTTGCGCACCACTTTGGCGACAACGACCCTGGTCCCGCCATCGAGAAATGCGACCTCGGTGGCAATTTCACTGTCCTGGTCACGGATCCCGGTGGCCGTGCTGACGCCTGCCACAACCAGGGTGATCGGTAGCCATTCATAAAAGCGCAGGCCCTGGGTGCTGGCGGTCACTTGCGTGATTGCAGGTCGCACGATCAGGGTATTGGGTCCCGGGGTTGTAACCACGGTCAAGACCTTGCCCAGCTCGTGCTTGAGCACCGCATCGTAGTACCAGGTGGTATCGCCAAGCGTGGTCTGTGGCAGGCGTTCGCTCGGTAGGGATTTTGGGTAGTACTGGCTCGGTTCTATATAAACCTGTGTGTAACGGTCGAGCTCAAGCGTCGGGTTTACCCAGCTCAGTACCGGTTGACCGGAGGGTGACTGGTGCTCCGTCAAGGCGCTGTAGTCGTTCAAGAAGCCTGAATAGGTGTCGGATGATGCGACTTTTTTGTTGCTGCACGCCGAGAGGACGATGGTTACGGCGGCCAATAGCGGCAGCGAGAAGCGCTTTCTCATCAAGGGGTTCCTGATTGGAGGGGGGAGCCTGGCGGGTCTTCCGAACATTCGATACGCAGTTCGCCATTGGCCATGAGCCACTGGGTGAACTCGGCAATCGGAACGCGGTGGATGTATTCCACCCAAGTGCTGGTGGTCGGGCTGTAGCGCTCGAAATAGCGGCGCAGCACGACATGGGTCCGATCGTCGGTCAGTCCCAGGCACGATTGCTGGAATAGCATCGGCTCGTCTTGCCCTGGCGCACTGGTGCGCTGGTTGAGGATCACCGTATGAGCGCTATCGGTTGTCTCGGTCGCGTAGGTGCTGTTCGAACCCTGCATGGAAGACCTCGTGAATTGGAATTCGCGCAGGGTGCTGCAGGGGGATTGCGACCGTATGTCCGATTGATGTCAGGCGGGTAGAAATGTTGCTCGATTGAAATATATGACCCTGACACCGGAATGGTTTTAGATACGCTCTTTTTTGGCCGTGGATCCCCTGAACGTGAGCAGACTGCTGATCGTCGACGACGATGTGGAAATCCTGTCCCTGCTGAAGCAGTTCTTTGTTCAGCATGCCTACGAGGTGGACCTGGCCACCCATGGTGAGGCCATGTGGGCGATGATCGAAAAAAACCGCCCGGACATCATCATCCTTGACCTGATGCTACCCGGCGAAGGTGGCCTGAGCCTGTGCCAGAAATTACGCGCGCAGACGGATATTGCGATCGTCATGTTGACCGCGATGGGTGAGCTGAGCGACCGCATTATCGGTCTGGAACTGGGCGCCGACGATTACCTGACCAAACCTTTCGACCCTCGGGAGTTGCTCGCCAGGCTGCGCGCCGTGCAGCGTCGCGCGGGCGAGAAAAGCCCGGGGCGCGAGCCGGCGCGACCGATTATCACGTTTGCCGATTGGCACCTGGACATCACCTGTCGCGAATTGCGTTCGCCCGAGGGTGTGATGATTCCTTTGTCCGCCGGCGAGTTCGATTTGCTGCTGGTCTTTCTCGAGCATCCACAGCGCATTCTCACTCGGGAGCAGCTTATCGACCTGGCTCGCGGCCAGGGCCACGATGCCTTTGACCGCAGCATCGATGTGCAGGTCAGTCGACTGCGACGCAAGATCGAGCCAGACAGCAAGCGCCCGGATCTCATTCGCACGGTACGTAACGGCGGGTATATGTTCTGCGCCAAGGTGACCCGCTCGTGATCCGGCGCATGGTCGCTCAAATAGTTCCTCGCGATACCCTCAGGTCGCGGATTGCGCTGACAATCGTCGCTGCAATGCTCGCTTCGCTGGCCCTTAATGGTCTGTTCGTGCAACTTGCGGGCACCTGGGGCCGCCCACCGATTGACCGCACCGGCCTGCTGGAGCAAATGGCTGCGAATGTCCGGGTGATCGAGGCGGCGCCTGTCCCGTTGCGCTCGTCATTGGCCGCCGCCGCGAGCCATCCGATGCTTGAGGTGGTCTGGCACGAGCGGCGGTCCGACTTCCATCTGCCTTCGGGTGGTACGCAGGTGGGGCCCGAACCTTCGCCGCTGCGGCAATTGCTGGGTGATGCTCCCCGAGACATTCAAGTCTTCAACCCCAGCGACTGGCCGGATGAAAGCCCCCAGGCGCACTATGTGGCACTGGTTCAGCTACGCGACGGCAGCTGGCTGTCGTTCACGCCCCCGGAACGCAGCTGGGGGCTCGACTCAAGCGTACGGATCGCGATCATCATCGCCCTGGGGCTGGTGGCAACCCTGTTGGTCGCCTGGATCGCCACGCGACAACTGGCCAACCCGCTGCAACGTTTTGCCAGCGCTGCACGGCGCTTTGGTGATGACTTGCGCGCGCCCCCGATCAAGATCGAAGGCCCGCATGAAATACGCCAGGCGATCATTGCCTTCAACACCATGCAGGCACAGATCCGTCACTTTCTCAGCGAGCGCACGCAAATGCTCGCGGCCATCTCCCACGACCTGCGCGCGCCCCTGACGCGGATGCGTCTGCGCAGCGAATTCATGGAAGACCTGGAACAGCAGCGCAAAATGGTGCGCGACATCGAAGAAATGCAGACGATGATCGACGCGGCATTGGGTTTTTTCCGTGATGAAAGCCACGGGGAGCACGCCACGGCATTCGACCTTTCGGAATTGCTGCAAACCATCGTCGATGATTTTCGCGACCAGGACATCGTCGTCCAGTTCGCAGGTCCCGCCCACCTGGTTTACGACGGCCGCCCGCTGGGGATCAAGCGCGTGATCGTCAATCTGCTGGAAAACGCCGTGAAGTATGGCCGCAAGCCTGGTATCGAGTTGAAGGGGGATGGGCACAGGGTCTGCATCGAGGTCAGTGACGAGGGCCCCGGCATACCCGAGTCCGCTCTCGAGCGGGTGTTCGATCCCTTCTACCGTCTGGAGACCTCACGCAACCGTGATACCGGTGGTGTGGGGCTGGGACTGTCTGCTGCGCGGGCGATCGTTCGCGAACAGGGTGGCGAACTGACCCTGCGCAATCGCAGCGGCTCAGGGCTGGTGGCGCGTGTGGAACTGCCCGGTACTCGCGGCGCAAAGGCTAACGAGCGTTAGCCTTCGGCCGCTCAGCCGCAAACCGTTGCCTTAGGTTAATAGGAAGCATTACTATTCACGCCCTCGCATCCACAGCACACCGCAATGACCCCCAAGCTGCCCCGCAGACACGGCTTTTTCGAGCACTACGAAGAGTTGGTTGGCACCTGGACCCGTCGCCTGAGAAACCGTCAGCAGGCCGAGGACCTGGCCCACGATACCTTTGTGCGGGTGCTCGAGTCGGATTCGGCGGCGGTGCAGCAACCTCGGGCGTATCTGCACCAGACCGCGCGCAACATCGCGGTGGACGGTTATCGGCGTGAGGATCGGCGTGGCGCCATGGAGTCGGAGGCGATCGATCTCAGTGTGTCGTCATCCGGCGACCCGGAGCATTACATGCAAGCGATCCAGCTGGCTGATTCCATCGAACGGGCGCTCACCGAGCTGCCGGTCAACTGCCGCAAGGTGTTTGTCTGGCAGAAAATCGAAGGCCTGACCCAGGCTGAAATCGCCGAACGCCTGGGACTGTCCAAGAACATGGTGGAAAAGTATATGATCCGCACGCTGCGTCATCTGCGCGACCGCCTTGAAGGATTGCAATCATGATGCGCGGTGTTATTGGAGACACCTGTAGGAGCTGCCGCAGGCTGCGATCTTTTGATCTTGCTTTTGAAAGCCAAATTCAAAAGATCGCAGCCTGCGGCAGCTCCTACACCATGATGCGGTGTGATTTTTCATCCCCAGCCAAACAGGAACTTCCATGATGGATACTCGTGATTGCGCGTGCGGGCAAACAACGGTTCGCGATGAAGCGGCGCGGTGGTTTGTGCGTTTGCAGGAACCCGCCGTCGATGTCGATGCGTATCGGCAATTCGACAGCTGGCTGAACGAACACCCTCAACACCGCAACGAATTCGAACTGCTCCAGGGCTTGTGGAAAGCCGCCGACCTGCTGCCGGCGGACCGTCTGCAGGCGTTGTGCGAGCAAGCGCCGAGTCGCAGCAAGCGACGCCCGATGGTGCGCTATGCGCTGGCCGCCAGTGTGTTGGCGGTGGCAGTCGGCTTGGGCCTGTTCAACGTTTTGCAGCAACCGTCGCCTTACACGGCCGAGTTTTCCACAGCGCTGGGCGAGCGACGCCAGGTGGCCTTGCCCGACGGCTCTGTGGTCGACCTGGATAGCCGCAGCCGCATTCAGGTGCGGTTTGAAAAGGATCGTCGCGCCATTGAACTGAGCGAAGGCGAAGCGATGTTCAGCGTCGAACACGACACCAGCCGCCCCTTCGTGGTCGAGGCGGGTAGCGGCAAGGTCACCGTCACCGGCACCCGCTTCGATGTACGCCGGGGCAGCGCCGAGACCCGGGTCGTGGTGGAGCAGGGCACGGTCAAGGTGCAGGGACGCGATGCCGCCGACAACGATTTCATCAGCCTGACAGCCGGCCTGGGCACCCATGTCGATGCCGGGGGCAAGGTCGCTGTGGCCTACGCGGTCAATCCCGCCGAACTGACGGCCTGGCGCAATGGCAAACTGGTGTTCAACAACGCCAGCCTGGCCGATGTTGCCGAGCAGGTCTCGCGTTATCGAGACAAGCCGCTCAAGGTCGGCAATGCCGCAGTGGGCAATCTGCGCCTGACGAGCGTGTTCAAGTCCGACAACACCGATGCGTTGCTCAAGGCCTTGCCAAGCATCCTGCCGGTGGCCGTGCGCACCCTCGATGACGGCAGTCAGGAAATAATTTCACAATAAAATTCAGGTTTTTGTCGAGTTCATCGTCTTCCTGTTCAACTGCAACTGGTTTGCATTAACAAGCGCACACTCTTGCGATCTTCAGGACTACGTTCGACGTGAAAAAGACCACCGCTAAAAACAACAAATCTCCTTGGTTGCCGCTGGCCCTCGTACTGGCGGTCAACCTGGCGCTGCCTCAGGCATTCGCTGCCGACGCTATCCACATCCCGGCGCAACCCCTGGGGCAGGCCCTGAGTCAATTGGGCCAGCAAACCTCGCTACAGGTTTTTTTCAGTCCTGAGCTGGTGGCCGGCAAACAGGCCCCGGCGGTGGAGGGCAATATTGACCCGGAAGAAGCGCTGCGCCAGTTGCTGCAAGGCAGCGGCCTGCAATACCAGATCAATGAAGGCTCGGTGACGCTGCTGCCGGCCACGACCTCTGCGGCAAACGGCCCGCTGGAACTTGGCGTAACGGACATCAAGGTGGTGGGCGACTGGCTCGGTGATGCCGATGCCGCGGTGGTGCAGAATCACCCCGGCGCCCGTACCGTGATTCGCCGCGAGGCCATGATCGAGCAAGGCGCGATGAACGTCGGCGACGTATTGAAGCGTGTGCCTGGTGTGCAAGTGCAAGAGGCCAACGGCACCGGGGGCAGTGATATTTCGCTGAACGTCGGCGTCCGCGGGCTGACTTCGCGCCTGTCGCCACGCTCGACCGTGTTGATCGATGGCGTGCCGGCGGCCTTTGCCCCCTATGGCCAGCCGCAGTTGTCCATGGCGCCGATTTCCTCTGGCAACCTCGACAGCATCGACGTGGTGCGCGGTGCCGGATCCGTGCGTTATGGGCCACAGAACGTCGGTGGCGTGATCAACTTCGTGACCCGTGCGATCCCGGAACAAGCCTCGGCTGAAATCGGCAGCACGCTGGAAACCTCCCAGCACGGTGGCTGGAAGCACATCGATACGGTGTTCGCCGGCGGCACCGCAGACAACGGCATGGGCGTGGCGCTGTTGTATTCCGGGGTGAACGGCAACGGTTATCGCAAAAGCAACAATGGCAATGACATCGATGACGTGATCCTCAAGACTCACTGGGCGCCGACCGATGTGGATGATTTCAGCCTCAACTTCCACTATTACGACGCCAGCGCCGACATGCCCGGCGGCCTGACCCAGGCCCAGTATGACGCCGATCCGTTCCAGTCCGACCGCGACCACGACAACTTCAGCGGGCGCCGCAAGGATGTGTCGTTCAAGTGGATTCGGCAACTCGACGACCGCACCCAGGCCGAAGTGTTGACCTACTACACCGACAGTTTTCGTGGCAGCAACATCGCCGCTCGCGACCAGAAGACCCTTGGTTCGTTTCCGCGCACCTACTACACCTATGGCATCGAACCGCGTGTGTCCCACGTGTTCGACGTCGGCCAGACGACCCAGGAAGTCAGCGTCGGTTATCGCTACCTGAAAGAAGGCATGCACGAAGAAGCCAGCCGCCTGGCGCTGGTCAACAACGAGCCGGTCGTGCGTCCGGGGTCGGACGGTCATGTGTACCAGGACCGTACCGGTGGTACTGAAGCCCACGCGGTGTATGTCGACAACAAAATCGATGTCGGCAACTGGACCATCACCCCGGGTGTGCGTTTCGAACATATCCAGACCGAGTGGCATGACCGCCCGGTGCTCGACACCGCGGGCAAGCCGGTGCAGGAAAAACGCCGCAGCATCGAGAGTAACGAGCCGCTGCCGGCGCTGAGCGTGATGTATCACATGTCTGATGCCTGGAAGCTGTTCGCCAATTATGAAACCTCGTTCGGCTCCCTGCAGTATTTCCAGCTCGGCCAGGGTGGCGTGGGTGACGAAACGGCAAACGGCCTGGAGCCGGAAAAAGCCAAGACCTACGAGCTCGGTACGCGCTACAACGATGAGGTGTGGGGCGGTGAAGTAACGCTGTTCTATATCGATTTCGATAAAGAGCTGCAATACATCAGCAACGATGCGGGCTGGACCAACCTCGGCGCCACCACGCACCGGGGCATCGAGGCTTCGGTGCACTACGACATGGCGGCGCTGGACCCGCGCCTCGCTGGCCTGACCGCGAACGCCGGCTTCACCTACACCCGTGCTGTCTATGAAGGTGAGATTCCGGACTTCAAGGGCCGGGACCTGCCGTTCTACTCGCGCCAGGTGGCGACCGCCGGCCTGCGCTACGACATCAATCGCTGGACCTACAACCTGGATGCCTTTGCCCAGTCCAAACAACGCTCCCCGGGCGTGGCTGTGAACGCTGACGGCAGCTTCAGCAACAACTACATCACCGAAGGCACGGCGGATGGGCAGTACGGCGACATTCCGGGCTACGTCACCTGGAACGTGCGCGCCGGCTATGATTTCGGTCCGCAGGTGTCGAACCTGAAGCTCGGCGCCGGGGTGAAAAACATCTTCGACAAGCAGTACTTCACCCGCTCCAGCGACAACAACGCGGGCATGTATGTCGGCACACCGCGCACGTTCTTCGTGCAGGCCAGCGTCGGGTTCTGACAAACCGGGGTGGGTTCATTCGCGGGCAATCCGACTTGCCCGCGAAGCCTTCAAACCTTCAACACTCTCCCGCCAATCGCCACCGCCACCGCCAGCAGCAACAGCGCCATCAGCCCGAAAGCAAAACTCAAACTGGCGGCATGGGCGACAAATCCGATCACCGCAGGCCCTGCGAGTATCCCCGCGTAACCCAAGGTGGTAATGGCCGGCACGGCGATGCTTTCCGGCATCACGGTCTGCTTGCCCACCGCGGTGTACAGCACCGGCACAATGTTCGAGCATCCGGCTCCCAGCAGTGCATAGCCCACCAGCGACGCTTCCCAGCTGGGGGCGAACGTGGCCAGGAACAGTCCGGCCGCCGCCGTCACCCCACCGAAGACAATCACCCGCGTCGCGCCCAGGCGACGCACGATTGAATCACCGGTCAATCGACCCACCGTCATGGTCAGTGCAAATGCCGCGTAACCCAGTCCTGCATAGGCCTTGTCGATGCCTCGTTCCTGGGCCAGGAACACCGCGCTCCAGTCCAGGGCGGCACCTTCGGCAAGGAACACGATGAAACACATCCCGCCGATAAACAGCACGATCCCGTGGGGAACAGCGAATGCCGGCCCCGAGCTTTCGCTGCCATAGGGCAGCATGTGCGGTGCAGCCTTCAGCAGTGCAACCAGCAGCAATACAATGACCACCAGCATCGCGCCCAGCGGTGCAAGCCCCAGGCCGAGCAGCGCACTGACGCCCGCCGCGCCGACGATTCCGCCCAGGCTGAATAACCCGTGAAACCCCGACATCATGTTTTTGCCACTGGCGCGTTCGACGATCACCGCCTGCAGGTTCACCGTCGAATCCACGGTGCCGAGGCCAGCGCCGAACATGAACAATGCGCCCATCAAGGCCGGAATCGACGATACCGTCGCCAGTAGCGGCAGCGCCGCACAGATCAGCAAGGTGCCGCCGGTCGCCACCTTGCGGCAACCGAAGCGCGTGGCAAGGATACCTGCCACGGGCATTGCCAGTATCGAGCCCACCCCGAGGCACAACAGCAACAACCCCAGGGTGCCTTCATCCAGACCCGCCCGCGCCTTGGCGTACGGCACCAGCGGCGCCCACGCGGCGATGCCGAACCCGGCGATGAAAAAGGCCACACGCGTGGACATTTGTTCCAGGCGCCCTGGCACGAATGAGGTCTGGGTGTTGAGGTTGGTCATATCAATCCTTGGCAAAAAACGTCGCGTCTCCAAGGGACAGTGATCTGGCCCCGAGGGTTCGTTCAGTGTCCGCGAGTCATGCGCGCCGACAGGCTGACATCCTTGCACAGCCAGACGGTGTTTCGCGATATGTTGTGCCAGACCGACATTTCCAGCAGGGAGGCACCATGGCGCGGATGTACGATGCACGGGGCAATATCTACGGGGTGGTGGCGCCAGAGGCGCTGCGCCATCAGGGTATCGACGTGCCCGATCAGGCCGGCCGCGCCGCGCAGACCCGCGAGGCCTGGGCACTGGCGGCCATCGACGCATGCTGTTCCTGGGCGCCCGGCACGCAACCGCCGGGCAGCAAGGATCATCGCAGTGACGGTTTGCTGGTCGGACCATTTCAGTCATCGCCTCCCTTTGATCTGTTGATCGTCAACACCGACGGCACCCTGGCCGAGCGCAGCGGCAACGGGTTGACGATTTTTTCCCAGGCGTTGAGCGATCAGGGACTATTTCCGAGCGACGAAGCCTGCGTACTCAGCGTCCATCACGACAAATCCGACACGCCTTCACCGGGGCAGACGTCGGTGAAAGCCGCGCAAGTCGAGGGTGTGCAGGGTTTCTGGCTCGATCTGGGCCGGCCTGGATTCGGGCCGGCAGCGGTCAGTGCCGTTGGCGTTGAAGCAGCGCAGTTGAACGGCCGTGAGCTCAGTCACGTGCGACAATTGTCGGCACTCAATGGCGCTTGGTCGCGCAGTCAGTTTGCCCGGGTCGGCAATCCGCATTGCGTGACGCTGGTGGACAGCGCCGAGGCCTTGCCGAGCAATGAGCAGATGCGCAAGCCAGCATTGGGCGAAGGATTGATGCGTATCGCTTTCGCCATGCCCACGGGGGCCGGGCAGCCTTGTGCGGCGGGCATCAATTTGCAATGGGCGATGCGCGTGTCCGAAGGGCATGTCGCCGCGCGGGTGTTCGAGCGCGGCGAAGGTCCGACGGCGTCCTCGGGGACGAGTGCGACGGCGGTGGCTTGTGCGGCGTGGCGGGTAGGTTGGGTGAGTGCCGGGGAGGTGAAGGTGACGATGCCCGGTGGCACGGCGCCGATTTTGCTGGAAGAAGAACAAGGGGAGTTGAGCCGCGTAAGCCTGTTTGGTACGGCTCGAATGGTCAGGTGAATTTGAAATCGCCTTCGCGAGCAGGCTCGCTCCCACAGTGGTTGTTTGTCGTTCACAAAAACTGTGGGAGCGAGCCCGCTCGCGAAGGGGCCAGTCCGGTCACCCCAACCTTCAGATCTGTTCGCCAGAGAACTCCACCACCGGCATCGTCCGCTTCATCAACACCTTGCCGCCGCGCACCGAATACAGCGGCAAACCCTGGCTGCGGATCACCTCGTAATCGCTTTCCGCCGACAGGATCAACAGGTTCGCCGGCCGTCCGGGTTCAAGCCCGTAGCGCTCACCCAATGCCATGGCCTTGGCGCTGTTGACGGTGACCAGGTCCAGTGCGTTTTGCAGGTTGCGATAACCGAGCATGTGACAGATATGCAGACCGGCTTCGAGTACTCGCAGAATGTTGCCGTTGCCCAGCGGGTACCAGGGGTCGACGATCGAGTCCTGGCCGAAACACACGTTCATGCCGGCTTCCAGCAGTTCGTTGACCCGGGTCACGCCCCGGCGTTTCGGAAAATTGTCGAAACGCCCTTGCAGGTGAATGCTTTCGGTGGGGCAGGAGACAAAGCTGATCCCGGCGTGCCCGAGCAGGCGAAATAGCTTGGCGCAGTAGGCGTTATCATACGAGCCCATGGCCGTGGTGTGGCTGGCGGTGACCCGCGAGCCCATGTCGCGGCTGCGGGCTTCTTCGGCCAGCACTTCCAGGAAGCGTGAATGCGGGTCGTCTGTTTCATCGCAATGCACGTCCACCAGGCAACCGGTGCGCTCGGCCAGGTCCATGAGAAATTTCACTGAGCTGACACCCTGGTCGCGGGTGTACTCGAAATGCGGAATGCCGCCCACTACATCGGCACCCATGCGGATGGCTTCTTCCATCAGCTCGCGGCCATTGCGGTACGACTCGATGCCTTCCTGGGGGAATGCGACGATCTGCATGTCGACCAGATGCCGGCTTTCTTCGCGCACCTCGAGCATGGCCTTGAGCGCGGTGAGCTGCGGGTCGGTGACGTCGACGTGGGTGCGCACGTGCTGGATGCCATGGGCAGCGAGGGCCTGGAGGGTTTTCCTGGCGCGGACCTTGGTGTCTTCTTCGGTGATGGTGACCTTGCGCTCACCCCAGCATTCGATGCCTTCGAACAGCGTGCCGCTCATGTTCCAGCGCGGCTCGCCAGCGGTCAGGGTGGCATCGAGGTGGATGTGCGGCTCGACGAAGGGCGGCACCACCAGGTTGCTACCGGCGTCCAGATCGTCGGGACCCAGGGTCGGCGCTTCGGTCTGCCGGGCGATGTTGCTGATCAGGCCGTTTTCCAGGTGCAGCTCATGCAGGCCTTCCTGGTTGCGCAGCCGGGCGTTGATGATGTGCATCGGGCAGATCCTTTCAGAAAACCGTTTGGACAATGTCTCTACGTTATCTCGGCAGATGCAAATGCCGCCAGCGGTGTTTGTAGATATCGTCTTGAGCCTGATTGCGCAACTGTGGCCATTTTCTGGCAGGTGTACATGTTCATTGGCCCCCCGTAGGAGCCAGGCTTGCCGGCGAAGGCGTCCTTATTAGCCGACCAATCGCTTGCGGATGTATCCGATCTACCGTGGGAGCTGGCCTGCCGGCGATGGCGGCCTGACAGCCGACCTATTGTTTATTGTCGGAGTACATATCCATTCCTGCGGTAACGGCCACCTATGGTTTCGCTTTTACAGCGAGTCACTTGGAAAAGCCTGAGCGAGCTTGCTCGCGATGGAGGTCAACGATGACGCGGGGAGCCTGACACCCCGCGGTGCTCTCAGGTTTTTCGCGAGCAAGCTCGCTCCTACAGGGGCCGCCGCCATCGTCCATCCATGGCCGGCGGCGGCTAACCCGGCATCCATGCCGGGTTAGCCACTGCGCAGAACCTCCACTCGGCCTCTCGATGGGGCAAGAAAATCAAAAGCAGAACAAAAGCCAAAGCGAGGCGGCCTGACAGCCGACCTGATTGCAGGTCTGTCCGCGATCCCATTGTAGGAGCGAGCCTGCTCCGGGCGGCGTTCCGACGAAAAACGCCCAGACAACGCGATCATCCAGATAGGGCGCGTTATCGTTGACGTCCATCGTGAGCAGGCTCGCTCCCACAAGGGATCAGGTACAGCCGCAAAAGCCAGGTCGGCTGACAGGCCGCCTCGTTTTTGTTTTTGATCTGGGCGCCCCGTTAAACCACGATGGCCGAACGCAGGCATTGCGCAGTGGGTAAACCGGCAGGACGCCGGTTTAGCCGCGCTGGGCCAGGGATGGCCCATCGCGGCGACCCACGGAGCAATGCCGGAGTGAGGGCATGCCGAGCCTAGGCGAGGCACCGAGTGGTGGGGCAAAGCCTTTTGGTTCCTTTTTGGCGTTTGAAAAAGGGACTCGCCGTAAGGGCGAAACCATAAGTGGCCGTTACCGCAGCAATGGATATGTACGCCAAAAAACCCAGCAAAAAAAAAGCGGTCCTCTCAGGCCGCATGCGCAGAACCTGCGCTCGGCCTCTCGAGCGGCAACAGCAAAAGCGAGGCGTCCGACCGGCCGGCCTGATCAGAAACCGTACGCATTTCCCCCTGTAGGAGCCGGCTTGCTGCGGGCGGCGTTCCGACGATGGGGCCGTTGGATGTTGCATCAGGCTTGTATGTCGTCCACATTTTGTAGCTGCTGCTGTCAGGCGGTCGTGTTCAGCGGCAAAAATCGCATCAGCGCAGCGACAATGGCTTCGGGTGCATCTTCCTGGACCAGATGACCGGCGTTGGCAATCGGGTAAAACTGCGCCCCCGGAATCATCTGCTGCAACGCGCGCCCGCGTTCGATGGGAATCCACTGGTCGTCCTCTCCCCAGAGAATTTGAACCGGGCAGCGAATCGTCGGGTACAGCCCCTCGGCCTCGCGGGTGTAGCGCTCGTCCATTTGCGCGATTTGGCGATAGAACGCCGCTTGTCCAAAATCGCCCAGCCAGGGCTGCACGTACGGTGCGAGTTCGTCATCGGGGATGTCCCGCTTGATCGCGCCGCGAACGTAAGCCGGCACGATGGCCCGCTGAATGTAGTCAGGCACATCGCGGAAAGCGGCTTCGTGCTGACGCACATGCTGCACGAACGGCGAACCCCAGGGCGTCAGTGCCACCGGATCGATCAGTGTCAGGCTGCGGTAATCCTTGCCGTTGAGCAAATGGCTGCGCAGGGCGGTGGCACCGCCAAAGTCGTGGGCCACCACATCCGGGCGATCCAGGCCCCAGTGTTCCAGCAGCTGAGCCAGCAACTGGTTTTGCACACCCAGGGAGACGTCGCCATCGACCTTTTCCGATTGCCCGTAGCCCAGCAAGTCGAAGTAGTGCACGCGGTGTGTGGTGATGAAGTGCGGCGCAATCCGGTGCCAGACATAGGAAGAGAAGGGCGTGCCATGCACGAATACCAGCGGCGGGCCATCGCCACGCACGGCGTAGCGAACGGAATGCCCATTGAAGCGATTGCTTTGAGCCAGCGGCCAGTCAGTCATTTGCGTGTCCTCTTGGCGGATGCGAGCCAAAAAGCATAGGCATAAAAAAACCACCGGTCTCGGTGGTTTTTTTGATCGATTGGCTCACTCGCCGCGATAGATGCACCCGCTGGTGCATGTCTCGTGAATCCGGATTGCGCTCAATTCCGGCAGCAGCGGCTTGAGTTCAGCCCAGATGAATTTGGCCAGCACTTCGCTGGTTGGATTCTCCAGCCCAGGAATATCGTTCAGATAGTTGTGGTCCAGACGCTCATACAGCGGCTTGAAGATCGCCTTGATTTCCGAGAAGTCACGAATCCAGCCGGTGTGCGGATCGAGGTCGCCACTGAGGTGAATCGCCACTTTGAACGAGTGACCGTGCAGGCGGCCGCACTTGTGGCCGTCCGGGACGTGCGGCAGGCGGTGGGCGGATTCGAAGGTAAATTCTTTGAAGATTTCCACAGTGGTTTCAGCTCTGTTCAGGTGGCGATCGCCGCAGCGATGTGGGCAGGTGGCGAGTTTAACAGCTTGTCCTGACTAAAGGGTCAGCAAGCGTTCGGCGAGACGACCGTTGGCCGTCAGTTCGAGAAACTCGTCGCCCAGGCGGCGGCTTTCATCCATCGTCGTGCGCCAGTATTTCTGGCGGCTCGGGGCGTCGCCCATGAAGCGCTTGAAGTCATTACGGTCTGGCAATTTGCCATAGGGCAGGCGCGCGAGGTATTCCTTCGATGGCGCCAGCAGCACCACATCCTGCATGCGCGCAGGGCAGGCGCGGCGCCACGGCAAGGCCTTGTCGAACCAACCGGGAATCACCCGGTCGGTGAAGTGCGGATAGAGCACGATGTCGTTGCCGCTGTAGGGCAGGTCCAAGTGATAGTCCAGCAGACCGCCATCGCGGAACGTGCCGGCGCCGGCGCCGGGCAGGTCGCGCACGCCTTCCATCACCATCGGGATCGAGCCCGAGGCCAGCAGAGCCTGGCGTAGATTGGCGGTGTCCAGCGTGACGAAGCGCGACGGGAAGTCGTTCAGCGCGTTGACCGGCGGCGCCAGGCGCGGGTCGTGGATGATCAGCCGCTCGAAGTGCCGGGACAGCCGCGCACGACTGCGCAGGTTGTCGGCGATCACCGACGACAAGCCCAGGCCCAGGCGGCCACGATGGTCGTCCGCGAGCAGGCCGTGGCTTTTGACCACCATGATGTTCAAGCGGTAGTGGGGGTTGGTGAGCAGGGCTGCATCACGGCCGTCGAGCAGATCATCGAGCATGCGCCGGGAGCTTTGGCTGATCTGCGCCATGGTCACGCCTTTGGCGAAGTTCTGTTCGGTATAGAGGTGGCCGAGGCGCCGCAGGCCTTCGGCGGCATCCGGCAGGCAGGCGCTGGCAAAACGCCAGGAACCCACCGACGCGCCGATCAACGAGCGCTCGCGCGGCGCCGCTGGCAGCCATTCGCCGAACAGTGCCAGGTCCAGCCCCTGAATCCCCAAGGCCTTGGGACCGCCAGCGGCGCCGGGTAGCGTACCGACATCGGCGGCGCTCAAGCCGTTCTCGCGAATGCGTGCCAGCGCCCGGGCGCCGGCCTTGAGGATCAAGGAGGGGAACTTGATATGGATAGCGGTCATACCGGTCTCGAATGCGGGCGAACGAGCGGATTATAAGCGTGTGTGAGACGCAATTTCCCTGATCTCGTGCCTGTCTTTTGACGATAACCGTTTGAGTGAGCTGTTTACTGCCGTGACGTGACCTTGTCCGACGAGGCCATCGTGCCGCTGCCGCAATTGATGTACGAAGACGATTTCAGCCAGCGCTGGTCCGGATAATAGGAAAACAACAGCTGCCCATCCTTCATCGAGTCAATCAGGCGGTGCGCGATGGCCGGCCTGACCGCCGGGCAGCCGAGGCTCCTGCCGATCCGGCCGTTGGCGCGCGCCAGTACCGGGCTGACATAGGGCGCGCCGTGAATGACGATTGCCCGGTCGAAGGCGTTATCGTTGAAGCCAGGCTCCAGGCCTTCCATGCGCAAGGAATAGCCGTTCTGGCCGACGTAACTCTGTTGGGTACGGTACAGGCCAAGGCTGGTGGCGAAGCTTTCGTTCTGGTTGGAGAACTGGGTGGCCATGTTTTCGCCGCTGTTGCGGCCATGGGCGACGAGTTCGTGGAACAGCAGCTTGCGTTTTTTCAGATCGAACACCCACAGGCGCTGTTCGGTCGAAGGCAGGGAATAATCGATCACTGCTAGTCTCTTTGCCGGGACTGTACCTTGGGCGCGGGTACACTGTGTTGCGCGAACCGCCAGGGCAATCACCTTGGCATTGGCGTTTGGAGCAGCTTTGGCCAGCGCGACTTCAAGCGAATCGGCGTAGGCTGAGGGGAGGAAAGCCGACGTCAGCAAGAGGGCTGTCAAACAGCCAAAGCGATGTAGCGCCATAAAAATGTCTCATCAGGAATATGTCGAGTCTAGCAGCGAGTTGAACGCTAGCCCTTTGATTACAGGCGATTAAGGATTATCCATGAGTCAATTAACAAGGTTATTCGTCATAAGCCATGTGTTTTTTATGGTCTTTCTGATCAGCGGCACTGCGATGGGTGAAACTTCGCCGATCATGCCGGTATCTCCGGCGCCAGTGAGTGTGCTCGGTGCTGCACCCGACGATGTCGTTGGTCAGGCAATTCAGGCAGAGCTCGAACCCCTGCAATCTTCATTCCCTCCTCTGTTGACCTCGCGTAAACATCAACGCCTGGATGTGGCTCGAGTGGTTCTGGATTTCTATTCGCACCGCAATTTTCGCGCCGCCTGGACCAACGGGCGAGATGTCAGCCAATTGCTCAAGGGCCTGGATGACACCCAGGCCGATGGCCTCGTTCCTGAGGATTACCGGGCTGGCGAACTGGCCCAGGCGCAGCTTTCGTTGCAGGCCACGGCGCCGACACCGGCGCAATGGGCGGCTTTCGATATCGCGGCAACCCGTACGTACATCACGGCGCTACTGCAGTTGCGGCGTGGCAAGGTTGATCCGGCACGCCTGGATTTTCATTGGAACTTCGAACCTGAAGGCATCGATCCCCGCGAGGACATGAACACCTTCTTTACCGCCCTGGATGATCACGACGTGGCTCGCGCGTTCGCGCAAGCGCCGCCCCAGGAGGCCGTTTATCGCAACCTGCGCGAGAGCCTCGCGCACTTGCGCAAGGTTCGCGATGCCGGCGGGTGGCCGAAAGTCGCTGAAGGGCAGTCGCTCAAGCCCGGTATGGACAATGCAGCGGTCAAGCAATTGCGCGCACGCCTGGTGGCGGCCGGGTACCTGGACCCGCACAAGTCCAAGCGTACCGATTACGACGACAGTGTCATTGCCGCGGTGAAGAAGTATCAGCTCGAACAATACCTCGGCGCCGATGGCGTGGCGGGGGCGGGGACGCTGGCGGCACTGAACGTGCCGGTCGAGGCGCGGATCGACCAGGTGCGGGTGAACATGGAGCGGGCGCGCTGGTTGCTCTACAAGCTGCAAGGCACGTTTGTCATCGTCGATATTGCCGGCTACAAGGTCGCCCTGTACCGCGACGGTCAGCCGATCTGGCGTTCCCGGGTGCAGGTCGGCAAACCGTTTCGCAGCACGCCGGTGTTCCAGTCCGAAATCACCTACGTCACGTTCAACCCCACCTGGACCGTTCCGCCGACGATTCTCGTCAAGGATATGTTGCCCAAGATTCAGCAGAATCCGGGCTACCTCGCGGCCAACCGGATTCGCGCCCTGGACCGCGAAGGCAATGCGCTCGATCCGTCGACCGTGGATTGGTCCAATGCGCGCGGCATCACCCTGCGCCAGGACGCCGGCCCGGAAAACTCGCTCGGGCAGGTGGTCATCCGGTTCCCTAACGACTATGCGATTTACCTCCACGACACCCCGCATCGCGAGTTATTCGCCAAATCGATGCGTGCTACCAGCTCCGGCTGCATCCGGGTGGAAAATCCGTTGCAGTTGGTCGAGCTGCTGTTCAACGACCCTGTGCGCTGGAACGCGGCGGGTATTCAAAAACAACTGGCCAATGGCAAAACCGAAAACATCAAGCTTCCCGTCAAGGTGCCAGTGCTGCTGGCCTACTGGACGGTGGACCTGAATACCGACGGACGGGTGACGTTTAAACCCGACGTTTACGGTTACGATTCGCCGGTGCTGCGACTCTTGAACCAGCCTTCCAAGTTGCCCGCCCTGGAGTTGCAGCGTGCAGAACCGCCACTGGTTGTGACAGGTCAAGACAAGTCGTAGCGAGAGTTCACCCGTTGAAAACTATCGACATGGAAATGGGTCGTAGTTCATCAATTATCAGGGATAGGGACATTGACGATGGATGTTGCCGACAAAAAAACGACACTCATCACAGGTTCACTTCGGGTGCACGACCTGGATGAGTGCCGCAACACTCAAACGGGTCCAGTGTTCATCGTAGCGTCAGGTGCATCGGCCAAAGACTTCCCATTGCACAAGTATGCCGACGTTCCAATGATCACCATGAACGGCGCCATTTCGAAGTTCACGGGGACAGGTATCTCGCCGTACTTCTATGTCTGTACCGATCAGGGCTTTTCCGAACAGCAACCGGAACTGTTTACCGAGGCCATGCGCCTCAGTGAGCGGGTTGCGCTGTGGGAAAAACATGTCTGGCACACGTCGCTAAAGCCTCAGGGCAAACTGTACTTGCTGAGCCGGGTACCCAGGCTGTTGTGGAGTGATTTTTTCAGGACTGACAAAGACCTTGTCAGGGTCCGCAAGCTAGGCAGTAGTCGGAGTAAACCCTGGGTTTCAGCAAGAACCTCAAGCGCGGTTTTTTTGACGCTCGTACCGTCGCCTACCTGGCTTTGCAGCTTGCCTACCACTTGGGATTTACCCGGGTGTTCCTGGTAGGCGTAGACCTGGACCCGACGGTGGGTCGCTTCTATGAAGCGCCAGGCCGCTTCGTTTCTCCCTGCGTACTCGATGAGCATTTTCATACCAGAATTCTGCCGTCGTTCGAGATCCTGTCGAAGCAGGTCGTGAACGAGGATTTTCAGGTCTACAACCTGTCCGACATCTCGAAGGTTCCACCGCAACTGATCCCCCGGATGACCCTGGAAGAACTCGACAGGCTGATCTGACGAATCGTTCGTTTGCACGACATTAATCATTTCGAATCACTCTCGTGGTGCGAAAGCGTTCGTGGCTATGCCAAAGTACCGGCTTTTGCTCGGCCCATTTTCGGTCAACGATATGCCGGTCAAGCCACCCCGCAGGAGCGGTGCCAATGAACAGACTTTACGCTGTGGTCGCGCTGATCGTGTTGACGTTCGCCAGCGTGGGCACGAGCAGCGCTCGGGATACGGGAAGTGGCAGACCGGAATCCGTGGCAGGGGTGTTCGACTACTACCTGTTGGCGCTGTCCTGGTCACCCACTTACTGCCTGACCCATCGTGACGATGCGCAATGTTCCGGCAAAGGCTATGGCTTCGTGCTCCACGGCCTCTGGCCGCAATACACCAAGGGCGGTTGGCCGAAGTCCTGCGCGCCGAGGGTAAGACTCTCGCCGGAGGAGCGGGCGAAGGGCTTGATGCTGTTCCCGTCCGAAAAGCTGCTTGAGCACGAATGGGCCAAACACGGCACTTGCAGCGGCCTCGGCGCCAACGGTTATCTGGAAGCCTCCGACAAGGCCTTGGGCGCGGTCAGGATTCCCGAGCAACTGCAACCGTTGAGCACGACGCATTATTTTGCAGCCAGGGACATTGCGCAGATGTTCCGCCAGAGCAATCCGCAGATCCCGGCGGATGGCGTTGTGGTGATCTGCAACGGGCCGCAGTTGTCGGAGGTTCGGGTCTGCATGGACAAGGACCTGGCGTTCGCGTCTTGCGGCAAAGGCGTGAAGACACAATGCCGTGCCGGGGAGATCCGGGTTCCGCCTTTGCGGTGATCGTGCTTCAACTGAGCGCCAGTCCTGCCTGTACCACCGAAAGCAGATTGTTTTCAGTCAGCGCCACCGCATCCGGTCGCATTGCGGCTTGCTCGATCACTTGTAGCCACCAATGTGTAGCACCGTGTTCGTCCACGGTGCGCAACAGGGCATGTTCGTTGCCTTTGGAGTGAATTTCGACACGCCCCTCGCCATCCACCGTGAAGCGCGCAACAGGATCAAGCGTGATGCTGCAGTGATTGCCGGTGATCACCAATTGGTCGATGGCATAGTCGAAAGTGTCTCCCAGCGGGTGGCTCTCGAACACATGAGTGGCGTTGCGCCGCAGGACCAGGCCAGCCTCGATCAAGGGCTGCAACCAGCCCTCGATCCGCTGATACAGCTCGTAGACCTGCCCCGGCCAGCTGTCGATCGCCTGATCGCTGCCGGTCGGTCGGGTCTGTTTCAGTTTTTCGGCGAGTTCGTCTGCCTTGCTCATTTCAAATCCCTTTGGTGGTGTAAGAGTCATCGTAGCTCCTTGGCGGCGATGTGGCTGTTGTCCTGCGTCATGCCTGCGGCACAAGGGTGACAAATCATTTCTGTGCCAGCGTTCACGCGATCGCAGCGGCCATCTCTTCTCGCAAAAAATCCACCAGCGACCGCTGCAATGCGCTCAATGTGCCCTCGCGGCTGATCAGCGCCAGTTCGGTTGGCGGCAGCGGCGGCAGTTCGGCGCAAACACGATGCTCGGGCAGCACCGCCGAAACCGGCAGCACGGAAATGCCGAGGCCGCAGGCGACTGCCGCTTGAATGCCCGTCAGGCTATGACTGCCAAAGGCGACTCGCCAGGGTCGTTGCGCCACGTCCAGCAAGCGGATTGCCCGTTGTCGGTAAATGCACCCTTGGGGGAACAGCGCCAACGGCACAACGTCGTTGGTCGAGTCGATTTGCGCCGCTTTTACCCACACCAGCTCTTCCGGCCAGGATGCCCAGCAGGGACCACTGGCCGGCTCGCGCTTGACCAAGGCAATGTCGATTTCTCCGCTTGCCAGCTTCTGTTTGAGGTCTGTGCTCATGCCGCTGACGGTTTCCAGGCGGGCCTGGGGTTTTTCCCGGCTGAATCCGGCGAGGAGCAGTGCCATGCGCCGGGCGTCGATATCCTCCGGCACGCCGATGCGCAGGATCTCCAGGTCGACATCGCTGGCGAGGGCTTGTACAGCCTCGCAGGACAGTGCCAGCAGACGTCGGGCATAGTGAATCAGCATTTCGCCGTGCTCGGTGACGCTGATGTTCTGCCCGGTGCGATCACGCAGCAGGAGCGAATGTCCGACCAACTCTTCGAGCTTGCGCACCTGTTGGCTGACTGTTGATTGAGTGCGGTGCACACGCTCGGCAGCCCGGGTGAAGCTGCCTTCGTCGACCACGCAGACAAAGGTTTTAAGCAGTTCGAGATCGAGCATGGCGGGCGCCTTTGATATTTATATTTCAACTAACAGATAGGTATTAATTTAATTTCACACTATCACGCCCTGCGCTTAATCTGAAGGCCACACTTCAGAGGATGCTTCCATGACACTGCACAGTACCCCGCGCCCCGAATGGCTGACGTTCGACTGTTATGGCACGCTGATTCAGTGGGATGAAGGCCTGAAAGCCGTGGCTTGCGAGGTTTTGCGCGACAAAGGCGAACACGCCGTGGACGTCGAGCGCCTGATCGAAGTCTACGACCGGCATGAACACCGCTTGGAGCAAATCCCGCCGCATCGCTCGTTCCGCCAATTGAGCACCTTGGGCTTGCACCTGGCCCTGGAGGAACTGGGCTTGGCGAGCGCACCTGAAGACAGTCAGCGCCTGGCAGGTGCCATTCCAGGCATGCCGCCGTTCCCCGAGGTGATTGCGACCCTTGCGCAGCTCAAGGAAATGGGATTCAAGCTATGCATCGTGTCCAACACCGATGACGACATCATTGCCGGTAATGTCGCGCAATTGGGTGGTTACATCGACCGGGTCATCACCGCCCAGCAGGCCGGAGCCTACAAACCCGATCCCCGACTGTTCGATTACGCTCACCAACAGCTCGGCGTCCGTCGTGACCAGGTTGTGCACATCTGCGCCAGCCCGAATCTGGACCACGCTGCCGCCCGCGACATGCACTTTCGCTGCGTCTGGATCGATCGCGGCACCGGGCGGCAAATGCTCTCGGACTATCGCCCCGATGCGATCTTGAGCACCCTGGATCAGGTCGTACCTCTGTTCACCTCCTTCGGCTGGTAACACACGGAGTCCTCACCATGGCGCATACCCTTGCAGGCAGTTCCCGTCCCTCGACTTACGCCGGTCTCGATCTGGATGGCGAAGCCGCCATCACTGCTCGCAATGAACTGGCTGCGTGCTTTCAACTGGCCGCGCGCCATGGGCTGGAGGAGGGCATCTGCAACCATTTTTCGGCAATGGTGCCGGGGCGCGATGACCTGTTTTTTGTGAACCCATATGGCTATGCATTCGCCGAGGTCACTGCCGAGAAGCTGCTGGTTTGCGACTTTCACGGCCATGTGGTCGACGGCGAAGGCCAGCCGGAGGCGACCGCGTTCTACATCCATGCGCGACTGCATAAGCAGTTGCCACAGGTGAAAGTGGCGTTCCATACGCATATGCCGCACGCCACGGCGTTGTGCCTGCTGCAAGGTCCGCCGTTGTTATGGCTGGGGCAGACAGCGTTGAAGTTTTATGACCGCACGGCGGTGGATGAAGACTATAACGGCCTGGCCCTGGATGAGTCCGAAGGCGACCGGATTGCCAGCGTCATGGGCAACGCCGACATCCTTTTCCTGAAGAACCACGGAGTGATCGTCGCCGGGCCAACCATTGCCCAGGCCTGGGACGATCTGTATTACCTGGAGCGAGCCGCCCAGGTGCAGTTGCTGGCGATGGCGACCCGGCGCGAGCTAAAACCGGTGCCAGCTGATATCGCCCGGCGCACCTGTGAGCAAATGCGTCTGGGCGATGCCGAAAGTGCACGGGCGCATTTGCACAGTGCAATGCGGCGGTTGCAGCGTTCTGGCTGATACGCGGCCCACAGCCTGGTGAGGCAGTGGGCAACCATTTGGCATCTGCTGCCCTTTTCTCGTTGCTAACACCGTAGACTTGGCGCCCAAAACCAGGGGGCATGGGGTGTCGCTCGTGCCTTGCCCTTTCAGGGGAGCGCTTTTTGTCAACACGCCTTGATGACCTGTACCACGCCCCCGGCGTCGCCTTGAAGCGCATACCGCTGCGCAAGGCCGCGGTGTTGTTTATCGGCACGGTGTGCCTGTGCCTGTGCGCCTTGCTTTATTTGCAACTGGAGCAATCCCGGCGCCACGACCTGACTCAGGCCCAGGTCGCTTCGTCGAACCTGACGCGGGCCATGGCACAGCAGGCCGAAGACACCTTCATGCAAGCCGATCTGGTGCTGACCAGTCTGGTGGACTGGATTCAGGCCGACGGATTCGGCCCGGCCCAACGTCCGCGTTTGCAGAAAACCTTCGCCCGGCGGGTGCAGGCGCTGGAGCAATTGCACGGCATCCTGCTGTTCGACCAAAAGGGCCAGTGGGTCGTCACCTCATTTGAAGCATTGCCTCGCGGTAAAGGCGTGGCGGATCGCGAATACTTCAAATTTCACCAGCAAAACGTTTCAACCGTTGCGCACATCGGCCCGGCCATCCGCAGTCGGGAAAATGGCGAATGGATCATTCCGATCTCCAGGCGGGTCAATGACCGTAATGGCCAGTTCCAGGGGGTGCTGTTGGCCGGGATCAAGATGTCGTACTTCGAGCAGTTCTTCAAAAGCTTCAGTATCGACGACAACGGCGCGATGTTTCTGGCGTTGACCGATGGCACGTTGCTGGCCCGCAGGCCTTATGTGCAAGCGCAGATCGGTACGTCATTGGCCAAGGGTGAAATCTTTCAGAACCTGCTGCCCCGGTCGACTTCCGGTAACGCGATGTTCGCCTCCGAGATGGACGCGATTGTCCGCCTGCATGGCTATCGGCAGCTGGAGGCATACCCGCTTGTGGTCTCGGCGGCATCGTCCCGAAACTCGATTCTGGCGGGCTGGTACGACACGGCGTTTCGCTCCAGCGCCATCGTCTTGCTGGTCATGCTGGGTATCGGACTGATCGGCTGGGTGTTCATTCGTCAGGTGCGTGTCGGTGAACAGGTCGAGGCGGATTTGCGCCAGGCTCAGCAAGCATTGGAGCTGATTGCCACCCACGACAGCCTGACGGGCCTGGCCAATCGCCGGTTGTTCGAGCGGGCCCTCGATATCGAATTCGGTCGCGGCGCCCGGCAAAACAGCCCGCTGAGCCTGATCATGCTCGATATCGATTTCTTCAAGCGCTACAACGATACCTACGGTCACGTGGTGGGCGATCACTGTCTGGCTGAAGTGGCGCGCGCGGTGAAAAGCTGCTGCCATCGCAAGGCCGATCTGGCGGTGCGTTACGGTGGCGAAGAGTTCGCGGTGTTGCTGCCTGACACCGATATCCATGGTGCCATGACCCTTGCCGAACAGATTCGCCGCAGCGTCCTGGGCAAGAACATCAGCCATACGGGCTCGCCTGGCGGATACGTGACTGTCAGTCTTGGTTGCTATTCGTTTGTGCCGACGGGGCGTGACAGCATGGAAGTCTTCATCCAGCGGGCAGATGCCGCGCTGTATCAGGCCAAGCATTCGGGCAGGAACCGTTCGGCGGTATTGTCGATGGAGGGCGCGGTCGAGGCGCTGATGCGTTCGGATCGTTGAGGTCTGCGAATCCCCGGTGGCCGATTGTCAGCCTGTCAGAACTTGTTCAATCGATCGTCTAGAGTTCCGTTAGCTCTGCCGGTCCCGGCAGATCTCCCCATCGCACGGACGATCGCCACTATGTCGATAACCCAAGCTTTGACCACCATTGCCCTTATCGTTGTGTCCAGCGCGATCTTGCCGTTGGTCAGTCAGGCGCAATCGAAAATCACCGCCGAAGAAGCTCACGCCATCGGCGTGGATGCCTACGTTTATTTTTATCCGCTGTTGACCATGGACATCACCCGCAAGCAATTCACCAATATCGAACCGGGCAAGGAGTTCGGCAAGGGCCCGATGAACATGTTTGTGAGTGTGCCGGAGTACCCGCCTGCGAGTTTCAAAGGGGTGGTGCGCTCGAACTTCGACACCTTGTATTCCATCGCATGGCTCGACCTGACCAAGGAACCATTGATCATCGCCGCGCCGGACACCGCCGGACGCTTCTACTTGCTGCCGATGCTCGACATGTGGAGTGACGTATTCGCTTCGCCCGGCTGGCGCACAACGGGGACCGACGCGGCGCAGTTCCTGGTGACGCCACCGGGATGGGCCGGCACCGTGCCTGCGGGACTGAACCATCTGCCGGCGCCGACACCCTTTGTCTGGGTGATCGGGCGAACCAAGACCGATGGCGCGGCGGACTACGCGGCGGTGCACAAGATCCAGGCCGGCTACACCGTGACGCCTTTGTCCCGGCTGGGCAAGGACGCAGAGCCGGCCAGTGTCAAGATCGACCCGGCCGTGGACATGACGACCCCGCCGAAAATCCAGGTCGACACGCTGTCGGCGGCAGACTACTTCGCCTATGCCGCCGAACTGCTCAAGGTGCATCCGGCGCACAACACCGATCAGCCGCTACTGGCGCAGATCAAGCGCATCGGCATCGAGCCGGGCAAGTCGTTCAACATGGATGCGCTGGCCCCGGAAATAAAAGCTGCCCTGGAGACTGCGCCCAAGGACGCGCAAGCACTGATGGCGTGGAAGGTGCCTACCCTTGCGCGAGTGGTCAACGGCTGGTCGATGAACACCGACACCATGGGCGTCTACGGCAACTACTACCTCAAGCGCGCGATCGTGGCGCAGATGGGGCTCGGCGCCAACTTGCCCGAAGACGCGATTTATCCGTTGAATATCGGCGATGCAAACGGCAAGACCCTCGACGGCACGCACCAGTACGTGCTGCATTTCGCCAAGGATGAAACGCCACCGGTGAACGCGTTCTGGTCGATTACGCTGTACGACCCCGAAGGTTTTCAGGTGGGTAACGGGCTCAACCGCTTCGCGGTCAGCAGCTGGATGCCGTTCAAGACCAACGCCGACGGTTCGCTGGATATCTACTTGCAGAACGAAAGCCCCGGCAAGGAACTGGAAGCCAATTGGCTACCGGCGCCCAAGGGACCGTTCAACCTGACCATGCGCTTGTACGGTCCGAAGGCCGAGGCGTTGAACGGCAAGTGGAATCCGCCTGCGGTCAGGCAGATGTAGGTGCGGGTAATCTCTCCCAACAAATGCATTCGAGTGTATTGAAGAGCGGTATTTTATGATCTGCGGTTTAAGCGGGTCGGTTGTTGAGGGTGTATTGCTGATGCGCGTGACAGGGATGGTTTATTTAAAGGAATAAGTAGTATGAGACGTATGCAGTTCTACATATGCAAAACAAGGACAGATCGCACGAGCGGAAATATTCTCGCTGTTTTTGCCTGTGGTAAAGATGAAAACCAATGGTTTTGGGTTCCTGTGGGGTTTGTGGTGCAGTTGATCAATCAGGGGGTGCCGTTCAACACACTGCTGAGGAGAAGCGAGAAGGATTATGTAAAGGGGGCCAGGGTCGAAGTCTATGACGAGATTTTTTTACAAACAGTCGCCAATAACTCGCCGGGCGATAATCTGGAAAGTCTACCGACAAGCGTTGAATGAGTTTTATGCACTGACGTCATATTTCAGGCATTCATAAACCCCCAGGTATTGCAGACAGCCGACGATGGATCATCATCGGCTGCCTTTACGCGTTCAGCTACCCGTCCCACCGCCAGCCCCACCGGTCCCGCCGCCCGCGCCAGTACCCCCTCCGGCACCCGAACCGCTGCTACCGCCCGCACTTCCACTTGAAGAACCGGTTGCGCCACCGTCACCGGCGTTGCCGCCCGAGGGCGAGCTCGGGGTGTTGTCGGGCGGCATGACAGGGCCGCTGGTTGAACCGGATTTGGTGCCCGTCGCATCAGCACCATCGCCTGACACTGCGAAGGTGGCCTGGGAGGCCGCACACAGCAACCCAGCGAGAAACAGCGAAGTGATTCTGGTGTTCATCATGGTCCGTCTCCAAAAGATGAGTCATTACTGACGTTGGTCTGAAGGGCAGGGCGGTTGGTGCCAGCTGGATGACGAGTGGCACTGGCTACGGTGGACCGAACACCTTGCAGGCTGCGCGGTCACACCCAAGAGACCCAACCAACGGGACGGTGGCCATGAAAAAGCTGCGAATCGCGACGTTCAACGTCAACGGCATGCGCGCCCGCCTGCCGAATCTGTTGGCCTGGCTTGAGCGCGAGCAACCGGACATCGCCTGTCTGCAGGAACTCAAGTCGGTCGACAGTGCGTTTCCTGCCGCGCAGCTTGAGGCCATCGGCTACGGGGCGATCTGGCAGGGACAAGTGTCGTGGAACGGGGTGGCAATTCTGGCGCGGGATGCGCAGCCACTGGAAAGCCGCCGAGGTCTGCCGGGCGATGACGACGATACTCACAGCCGCTATCTGGAAGCTGCCGTACACGGGGTCCTGGTGGGCTGCCTGTACTTGCCTAACGGCAACCCGCAACCAGGGCCGAAGTTCGATTACAAACTGGCCTGGTTCGAGCGCCTGATACGTTACGCGCAGGCGCTGCAGGCCAGTGAGCATCCGGTGGTGCTGGCGGGTGACTACAATGTGGTTCCCACCGACCTCGATATCTATAACCCACGTTCCTGGCTCAAGGATGCCTTGCTGCAACCCGAGAGCCGCGAGTGTTATCAGCGTCTGCTGGATCAGGGCTGGACCGATGCCGTGCGTCATCTGTATCCGCACGAGCGGGTCTACACCTTCTGGGACTATTTTCGCCAGCACTGGCAGAAGAACTCCGGGTTACGCATCGATCACCTGTTGCTCAACCCGGCCTTGAGTCCTTATTTGGAGGAGGCCGGTGTCGATGCCTGGGTGCGCAACGAACCCCATGCCAGCGACCATGCGCCCACCTGGATTCAGTTGGGCTCGCGCAAGCGCCGTTGATTTTTCTTGCTGGCCGATTGGCTAAATCAATTGTCGGCCTTACCCCTTCATCCCTTATACATAGCGTCCACAGCTTGCGTGCATAAGGATCAAGCGATGAGCGAGCCACGTCTGACAAACCCTGCTTCCTACCTGCAACGTCTGGGGTTCGAAGCTCCCCCGGCGCCGACGCTTGAAACCCTGCGCCTGCTTCAATTGCGTCACACCGGTGCCTTTGCGTTTGAAAATCTCACCACGCTGGCGGGCGAGCCGGTGCGCATCGACCTGTCGTCGATCGAGCAGAAGGTCCTGCAGGATGGGCGCGGTGGTTACTGCTACGAACTCAACTATCTGTTTCTGGCCTTGCTCCAAACGCTCGGCTTCGATGCGCGGGGCATCAGCGGGCGCGTGGTCATGGGCCAGCCCGAGGGCGCCTGGACCGCGCGTACGCACCGCTTGAGCCTGGTGACGCTCGGTGGCGTGCGCTACATCACCGACGTCGGCTTTGGCGGCATGGTGCCCACCGCACCGCTGTTGCTCGACAGCCTTGATGAGCAATTGACTCCGCACGAGCCGTATCGCATCGAACAGCACGCCGACGGCTACACCCTTCGCGCCAAGGTCGCGAATGAATGGCGCCCAATGTACATCTTCGACCTGCAGCGCCAGGAGGACATCGACTACACCGTCGGCAACTGGTACGTCTCGACCCACCCCGAATCATCGTTCGCCAAACAACTGATGGTGGCCCGAACCGGGGAAGGGTGGCGACGTACCCTCAATAACGGCAGCTTTGCGATCCATCGCACGGGGCAGGACAGCGAACGCCGGCAAGTGGCCGATGTACAGGAGTTGATCGGCGTGCTCGAAAGCGAGTTCGAGATTCGGGTGCCCACGCATGGGACGTTGATGCGCACACTTGAGCGATTGATAGCGCTGCAATAGGCGGATCATCGTGCACACAAAAAAAGGGCGGATTGAATCAGCCTGCCCCTTTTTCGTGCTTGATCATGGCCGGGCTTCGGGCTCCATCACCCGCTGAATTTCGCTGAGGGCTTGCGCGAGCTTTTTTTCCAGGCTTTTCAGCTCAGAGGCGGTGATCCCCTTTTTCAGGTGCCTGGCAGTACTAGTCTCTGCTTTGTCATGCTCGGTCAGCAATGCCCGGCGCAGCGTGTTGTTGATCGCGGTCTGGTAGCCATAGCCTTCGCTCTCTGCGAGCGCGCGTGCCGCGTCGATGACGACGTCATCGAGCATGATGGTGATGCGGGTCTTGCCTTTGCTGGGGGCAACTGCCCCACGCCTGGCATGGCTAAAGTCGTACTCGTCTTTCATTGGTCAAGCCTCCAGATACTGGCGGCGCTCGTTTTTGCTGGCGAGGCGCGCAGAAATGATTCGAACGAAATTCGGGTCACGGTAGGTGTACGCCACGACCAGCAAACGACCTTTGCCGTCCAGCCCCATGATGATCCAGCGCTGTTCGTCATGGTGATCGTCCTGAAGGGTCAGGGCATGTTCATCATGGAAGACAGGCTCCGTCTCTGCGAGGCTGATGCCCAGGTGCTTGAGTTTGTTGGCTGCGTTCTTCGCCTTGTGATACTGAATTTCGAATGGCTTCATTATGCATACTTTATATGTATATGGAAGAGGGCGATCTCTGCCGATGGTCGCCAGGAATTCAAAAGACTAGTGGGCGCGGGAGAATGGGTCGGGCGGATGTATTTCAAGGTTTTTTGCGATGGGGAACGCGGTGGCACACAGTCTGCATGAACAGCCGTTCATAATTTGACTGACAAGTTGTATACAACTCTATAGACATTTGTCCTGGATCTTGAATACAGTGTGCGCATAACAAAAACCAGGGAACCCCCTAACATGAAAACGCCCCATGTTTCACACCAACGGCCTGAAGATGAAAATCTCGGGATCGGCGCGAATATGGCTTACGGCCTGCAACATGTTCTGACCATGTACGGTGGCATCGTCGCGGTGCCTTTGATCATTGGTCAGGCGGCCGGGCTGTCGCCGGCGGACATCGGTTTGTTGATTGCTGCTTCATTGTTTGCGGGGGGGCTGGCCACGTTGCTGCAAACCCTGGGTCTACCGTTTTTCGGTTGTCAGTTGCCGCTGGTACAGGGCGTGTCGTTTTCCGGCGTCGCGACCATGGTGGCGATTGTCAGCAGTGGTGGTGAAGGCGGGTTCCAGTCGATCCTGGGGGCGGTGATAGCCGCTTCCCTGATCGGGTTGCTGATCACACCGGTGTTCTCGCGAATTACCAAGTTCTTCCCGCCGCTGGTCACGGGCATCGTGATCACCACCATCGGCCTGACGCTGATGCCGGTGGCGGCACGCTGGGCCATGGGTGGCAACAGTCACGCCCCTGACTTTGGCAGCATGGCCAACATCGGCCTGGCAGCGGTGACGCTGATGCTGGTGCTGTTGTTGAGCAAGATCGGCAGCGCCACCATCTCCCGGTTGTCGATCCTGTTGGCGATGGTCATCGGTACGATCATCGCGGTGTTCCTCGGCATGGCGGATTTCTCGTCCGTCAGCCAGGGGCCGATGTTCGGTTTCCCGACACCCTTCCACTTCGGTATGCCGACCTTCCACTTCGCGGCGATCCTGTCGATGTGCATCGTGGTCATGGTGACCCTGGTGGAGACTTCGGCCGATATCCTGGCCGTTGGTGAAATCATCGAGACCAAGGTCGATTCCAAGCGCCTGGGCAATGGTCTGCGCGCGGACATGCTGTCGAGCATGATCGCGCCTATCTTCGGCTCCTTCACCCAAAGCGCCTTCGCCCAGAACGTCGGGCTGGTGGCGGTGACCGGCATCAAGAGCCGTTATGTGGTGGCCACCGGCGGCCTGTTCCTGGTGATCCTCGGCCTGCTGCCATTCATGGGGCGCGTCATCGCTGCGGTGCCGACCTCGGTCCTCGGCGGGGCCGGTATCGTGCTGTTCGGCACCGTCGCGGCCAGCGGCATTCGGACGCTGTCCAAGGTCGATTACCGCAACAACGTCAACCTGATCATCGTCGCGACCTCCATCGGTTTCGGCATGATCCCGATTGCCGCGCCGAACTTCTACGATCACTTCCCAAGTTGGTTCGCCACGATCTTCCATTCGGGCATCAGCTCCTCCGCAATCATGGCCATCGTGCTCAACCTGGCGTTCAACCACCTCACGGCCGGTAACTCCGACCAGCAGTCGGTGTTTGCGGCCGGTACGGAGCGGGTGCTGCGTTATCAGGACCTGGCGGCGTTGCGCGAAGGGGATTACTTCAGCGACGGCAAGTTGCACGACTGTGATGGCAAGGAGATTCCAGTGGTGGAGTCGGCGCACGGGGCGGTCGACCCGCGGCCGGTGCTGGCTAAAAGTAGCGAGCATGTCTGACCTGCATCGTGGATGAAAAAAAGCCGATCTGTTGAATAGACAGATCGGCTTTTTCTTTGCAGATCGAAAGATCGCAGCCTTCTGCATCGGCCACAAAAAAAGCCCCTGAATCTTTCGATTCAGGGGCTTTCGATATTGCTGTCTGGCTCCACGATCTGGACTCGAACGGAAAAATAAGCGTTCCATTGCTGGCGATCAACGCCGAAAAAGCACTTTCACAGTAAGACGGCGAAACGAGGAGAAGGGTGCAAGCGATATCTGCGAAAGGGTCGTTTTGTGACGATATTACAATTTGGTCACAAGTTGTCAACCACCTTTGGGATGAGTAAGCTGCTCGCATGAATCAACCATCAGTTTCTTCGTCCAGCGCCCGAGGCCCAGTCGATCACGACATTCGAGACCAGATTGTCGCGGCGGCCAACGAGCATTTCAGTCAGTATGGTTATGGCAAAACAACGGTTTCTGACCTAGCCAAGGCCATCGGCTTTTCCAAGGCTTACATCTACAAATTCTTTGAATCCAAGCAGGCGATTGGTGAAGCAATCTGTACACATTGCCTGACTGAAATCGTTGCGGCAGTGGAGCAGGCCATCAATGTAGACGGCATCTCGCCGACTGAACGTTTTCGGCGCCTGGTCAAAACCTTGATCGCTACAGGTGTGAGCCTGTTCTTTAACGACCGTAAACTCTATGACATCGCGGCGTTCGCCGCGTCGGAGCGCTGGCCCAGCTCACAAGTCTATGACGCTCGGATCAAGAGCTTCGTGTTGCAAATCGTGCGTGAGGGGCGAGAGCTCGGCGAGTTTGAACGCAAGACACCGCTGGACGAGACGGTAGAGGCCATTCATCTCGCTCTGCGGCCCTTCATCAATCCTTTGCTATTGCAGTACAACCTCGATTTTGTTGAAGAAGCCCCTTCTCTCATTTCCAATCTTGTTCTGCGCAGCCTGATGCCTTAAACCTCTGCTGACGGATGCGCTGCGTATCCGTATCAGCGTGTGCGCCTGAAAAAACCAGATATCAAGCCTCTCTGCTTTGCTCTCATCAAGTGGGTGATGTTCATTCGTCTCGGTAGTGACTATTGACAGAAATGGTCACTTGAATAAGCATGGTGCATCCGCTACCGAGACGTCTTTATGATCCAGCGCCACCGAATGTCACTCATTTTCATTGTCTTGTTGCCGTTTGCCCTAGCGGCATGCAACAAGGCCGCGCCTGCCGATCCTCGCCTTCAACTGCCCTTGGTGCGCATCGGCGTGGTTCAACCCTCCGCGCCTGCGGCACGGGTATTCACCGGTATCGTCGCGGCTCGAGTTCAGAGCGATCTCGGTTTTCGGGTGCCAGGGAAAGTCTTGGAGCGCCTGGTGGACTCTGGGCAGAGTGTCAAACGTGGGCAGCCACTCATGCGCATCGATGCCAACGACCTGACGCTGACCGCGAGGGCGCAGCAGGAAGCGGTGCTGGCCGCTACGGCCCGCGCCCGGCAGGCCTCCGATGACGAGCTTCGCTACCGTGAACTGGTGTCCGTCGGAGCGGTATCTGCTTCAGCTTACGCAGGGTTCAAAGCGGCTGCCGACGCGGCGAAGGCCCAACTCAACGCTGCCCAAGCCCAGGCTGATGTGGCGAAAAACGCGACCGGTTACTCGACGTTATTGGCTGATGCTGATGGGGTTGTGGTGGACACCTTGGCTGAGCCGGGGCAGGTGATTGGCGCAGGTCAGGTGGTGGTGCGTGTTGCCCACTCAGGGCAGCGCGAGGCCGTGATCCAGTTACCCGAGACGCTACGTCCTGCGCTGGGCTCGGCGGCGACGGTTGAGCTCTACGGGCAGAACCAGCGTGCAGGCAGCGCCCGTTTACGTCAGCTGTCTGACTCTGCGGACCGACAGACCCGAACGTTTGAAGCGCGTTATGTGCTGGAGGGGGCGCTCTCCAACGCCACCCTGGGTTCGACGATCTCAGTGGTTATCGCTGACACGGATGTTGCTGATGCCAAGGAATTACAGGTGCCCATGGGGGCCCTCTACGACGCGGGTAAAGGCCCGGGTGTCTGGGTGGTTGAGGGAGAACCGGAGCAAGTGGTGTGGCGCCCGATCAAGGTTCTCAGTCTGAATAACGAGGCCAGCGTGCGCGTGACGGGTGATCTCCAGGTGGGTGATCGTGTCGTTGCATTGGGTGCGCACTTATTGAATGAGGGGGAGAAGGTCAGGACTGAACTTGCCGGTGCCACGCAAAAAACGGTGGTTGAGGTGAGTCGATGAGCGGCTTCAATCTTTCGGCGCTGGCAGTACGCGAGCGCTCAATCACCCTGTTTTTGATCCTGCTGATTTCTGTGGGCGGGTTGTACGCCTTCTTCAAACTGGGGCGTGCGGAAGACCCCGCATTCACCATTAAACAAATGACGGTGGTCACCGCCTGGCCCGGGGCGACGGCCCAGGAAATCCAGGACCAAGTGGTAGAAAAGCTGGAAAAACGCATGCAGGAACTGCGTTGGTATGACCGGACCGAGACCTTTACCCGGCCCGGCTTGGCATTCACCACGGTTTATCTGCTCGATAGCACGCCGCCCTCAGCCGTCCAGGAGGAGTTTTACCAGGCGCGCAAGAAAATCCTGGATGAGCAGAAGGGGTTGCCGTCCGGGGTGATCGGCCCGATGGTCAATGATGAGTATTCCGATGTCACCTTCGCGCTCTATGCGCTCAAGGCCAAGGGCGAGCCGCAACGTCTGCTGGTGCGCGAAGCCGAGAGCTTGCGCCAGCGTCTGCTGCATGTGGCGGGTGTGAAGAAGGTCAACATCATCGGTGAACAGGCCGAGCGCATTTTTGTCGAGCTGTCCTACGAGCGTCTGGCGACACTGGGCATTTCCGCACGAGACATCTTCAGTGCGTTGAACACGCAGAACATGATAACGCCCGCCGGCTCAGTTGAAGCGAAGGGCCCACAGGTGTTCATCCGCCTGGATGGCGCGTTTGATGACCTGCAGAAGATTCGTAATACCCCACTGACGGTGCAGGGCAGAACCCTCAAGTTGTCCGATGTGGCTGAGGTCAAGCGCGGTTATGAGGACCCTGCGACGTTCCTGGTACGCAACAATGGCGAGCCCGCATTGTTGCTCGGCGTGGTCATGCGCGATGGCTGGAACGGTCTGGATCTGGGGAAGTCGCTGGAGGCCGAGGCGACAGCGATCAACGAGCAGATGCCTTTGGGCATGAGCCTGACCAAGGTCACGGATCAGGCGGTGAATATTGGCGCCTCCGTCAACGAGTTCATGGTGAAGTTTTTTGCTGCCCTGGGCGTGGTGCTGCTGGTGTGTTTTCTCAGCATGGGCTGGCGTGTCGGCGTTGTGGTTGCCGCGGCGGTACCGCTGACCCTGGCCGCCGTGTTCATTGTCATGGCGGCCACGGGCAAGGACTTCGATCGAATTACCCTGGGCTCGTTGATTCTGGCGCTGGGGCTGCTGGTGGACGATGCAATCATTGCCATTGAAATGATGGTGGTGAAGATGGAGGAGGGCTACGACCGAATCAAGGCCTGCGCTTATGCCTGGAGCCACACGGCCGCGCCGATGTTGTCGGGTACGTTGGTGACGGCGATCGGCTTTATGCCCAACGGTTTTGCCAAGTCGACCGCTGGTGAGTACACCGCGAACATGTTCTGGATCGTTGGTATTGCGCTGATCACTTCCTGGGTGGTGGCCGTGGTGTTCACCCCTTACCTGGGCGTCAAGCTGCTTCCGCAGATCAAAGTGCCTGAAGGCGGGCATGCGGCGATTTACGGTACACCGAACTACCAGCGTTTCAGGCGCCTGCTGGGCGGGGTAATCCGCCGCAAAGGCCTGGTGGCTGCATCTGTCATGGGCTTGTTTGTTGTTGCGATTCTGGGCATGGGCGTGGTCAAGAAGCAGTTCTTTCCAACGTCCGACCGGCCTGAGGTGCTGGTTGAGGTGCAGATGCCTTACGGCACGTCTATCGAACAGACTAATGTGGCAGCGGCCAAAGTCGAGGCGTGGCTGGCTCAGCAGCCGGAGGCCAGGATCGTCACCGCTTACATTGGACAGGGCGCGCCGCGCTTCTATTTGGCGATGGCGCCTGAGCTGCCCGATCCGTCCTTCGCAAAAATCGTCGTCCTGACGGCGAATCAGCAAGAGCGTGAGGCGCTCAAGACCCGCCTCAGGCAAGCAGCGGCCGATGGCTTGGCGCCTGAAGCCCGGGTGCGGGTGACGCAGTTGGTATTTGGTCCTTATTCACCGTATCCGGTGGCCTTTCGGGTGATGGGCACCGACCCCGCGGTGTTGCGAGATATCGCCGCGCAGGTGCGTGAGGTCATGACCGCCAGCCCCATGATGAGGACCGTCAACACCGACTTGGGCGAGCGCACACCGGCACTTCATCTCACGCTGGATCAGGATCGCCTGCAAGCATTCGGCTTGACCTCGAGCGATGTCGCACAACAGCTGCAATTCCTTCTCACGGGGGTGCCTGTCACCGAGGTGCGTGAAGACATTCGCTCGGTTCAGGTGGTCGCTCGCTCGGCGGGAGAGACGCGTCTGGATCCGTCGAAAATTGCCGCCTTCACGCTGACCGGCGCCCAAGGGCAGCGCGTATCGCTATCACAGGTAGGGGCGGTGGATGTGCGCATGGAGGAGCCCATTCTGCGACGTCGTGATCGGACGCCGACGATAACTGTGCGCGGTGACGTGGCTGAAGGTCTTCAGCCTCCCGATGTCTCCAACGCCTTGATAACGCAGTTGCAGCCCATCATCGAAAAACTGCCGGCGGGCTACCGGATTGAGTTTGCCGGCTCGATCGAGGAGTCGGGTAAAGCGAACAAGGCATTGCTGCCGTTGTTCCCGATCATGATCGCGCTGATGTTGCTGACCATCATTATTCAGGTGCGCTCGATGTCGGCAATGATGATGGTGTTCGCCACCGCGCCTTTGGGCCTGATTGGTGTGGTGCCAATTCTGCTGCTGTTCCAGCAGCCGTTCGGGATCAACGCCTTGGTAGGATTGATTGCATTGTCAGGAATTCTGATGCGCAACACGCTGATTCTCATCGGACAGATTCACGCCAATGAGCAAGCCGGCCTGTCGCCTTACAACGCCGTGGTCGAAGCCACTGTGCAGCGCGCGAGGCCCGTGATTCTCACGGCGTTGGCGGCGATGCTGGCGTTCATTCCGCTAACCCATTCGGTGTTCTGGGGAACGCTGGCCTACACCCTGATTGGCGGTACGTTTGCCGGCACAGTGCTGACCCTGGTGTTCCTGCCAGCGATGTACGCCCTCTGGTTCAAGATCAAGCCTGAGCCCGCGCTTGAGCTTGCAGCGAACACTCATGTTGCTTGATACCTGCGTGGTTCATAGTGCGCAACCTGAGCGCTGTCTTATGAAGAAGTACTAATTTATGATGCCCCATTGATAAATTTGGAAACGGCATCATGAGTACACGTTCCGACCTCCTGACCAGCGCTGAGATTCTGTTGCGTACCAAGGGCTACGCAGCCTTCAGCTATGCCGATCTGGCGGAAGACATCGGTATCAGGAAGGCGAGTATTCACCACCACTTTCCCACCAAAGAAAGTCTGGCTATTGCCATCGTTGAGAGTTATCTGTTCCGGTTCAAGAATCAGCTTGAATGCATCAATGATGAAAATCCCGGCATTATCGATCGGCTCAATGCCTTCGCCTTGATGTTTGCACAAAGCAGTAAAAACGCGATGCTTCCGCTCTGCGGCGCTCTGGCGGCGGAATTGCTGGCTTTGCCTGAAAGCCTAAAAGAATTGACGCGGGATTTTTTCGAAATCCATCTCAATTGGCTTCAGGCCAATATCGCACTGGGCCAAGCGGCAGGGGAACTCAAAGCTGAGCTGGACGGCGTGAAGATTGCCAGGTTTATCTTGAATACGTTGGAAGGTGGCAGCTTTGTATCTTGGGCGCTGAACGACAATTACGAAAAGTCTTCTGGATTTGATTTGATTTTAGATGGACTTCGGGTTACCGAAACGCATCACTGAGGTTCGATCAGCTTTTTTCTGCGTCATAAATCGACCGATTCTGCCACTGCTGGCTCGGTCCGTTTTTCCGCCTCGTAAGTGGTTTCCGCTTAGCTCACACTCTCTGATTTCTTTTTTGCGCGCACTCAATCTGACGTGCGTACATCTATTTTCTTGATTGTCTACCTACTAGTAGGTAGGCTTGTTTCTCTTCCGGGCCAAACGCCCGGTCCATCCGAAGAGGAACGAACACATGAGCAACAACCTGAATGGTATCGATGTCGCCGCACTCCAGCAGTTTGCCCAAGGCGTTGCTGAGGATGCAACCAAGCGCCACGCGAGCTTCAACGTCAAGACTCAGTGGAAAGGCCAGACTCGCTCTGTGGCCAAAGTCAATCGCTACAGTCTGGCCGGGGAAACCTATTCGCGGGATTTCGAAATCGTCGCCGATGAGCCTAATGAATTGCTGGGCCAAAACACTGCGCCTAACCCTCAAGAGCTGCTGATGGCCGCTCTCAACGCCTGCATGTCGGTCGGTTATGCCGCCAACGCCGCGATGATGGGTATCAAGATTCACAGCCTGGAAATCGAGACTGACGGCACCCTCGACCTGCGTGGCTTCCTGGGTATCGACGAAAGCGTCAACCCGGGCTACGACGAAGTGAGTGTAGTGATTCGCCTGCATACCGACGCCTCCCGTGAGCGTGTTGAAGAGCTGCACAACGTGGTGCTCAAAACCTCTGTCAACTACGCCAACTTTTCGAAAGCTATCCGTATGGTGCCGACCCTCGAAGTGCGTGAGGGCTGATTCGCCTGTTTCAGGATGCTCTGGATTGGGGGGATATCCATTGCTGCGGTAACGGCCACTTAGGGTTTCGCTTTTACAGCGAGTCACTTGGAAAAACGGAACGCCGCCCGGCCCCAAGTAACCAAGGGCTCTTGCCCCTGGCGTTCGGTGCCTCGCTCCGGTCCTGCTCCGTGGGCCCGCCGCGCTGGGCCATCCTTGGCCCAGCGCGGCTAACCCGGCATCCATGCCGGGTTGCCCACTGCGCAGAACCGGAACGAAGCCTCTCGATGTGGCAAGAAAATCAAAAGCCAAAGCAAGGCGAGGCGGCCTTAAAGCCGACCTGATTGCAGGCCTGTCCGCATTCCCCTGTGGGAGCGAGCTTGCTCGCGATGAACGTCCAGACAACGCGATCCTTCAGACAGGGCGCGTTATCGTTGACGTCCATCGCGAGCAAGCTCGCTCGCTCCCACAGGGGATCAGGTACAGCCGTAGAAGTCAGGTCGGCTGTCAGGCCGCCTCACTTTGGCTTTAGATTTGGGCGCCCCGTCAACCATGTGTCCGGTCCGTACAGGCTTTTTCAAAAGTGACTCGCTGTAAAAGCGAAACCCTAAGTGGCCGTTACCGCAGCAACAGATATACACCCAATCCAAAATTGCACCTGCAGCCCCCAACCTAAAGTGAACAGCATTACCCTCCCTGGGAGCTTTAACGCCTTCACTGAGTACAAGTGAAAGAAGGCTGAATGTTGGCTGCAGGAGTCTTCAATGTCGATCGCGACAAAGGCCGCGCTGTTGAAAGTCGCGGAAACCCAAATGCGCTCCAAAGGCTATTCCGCGTTCAGTTATACGGGACGAGACATGCAAACTTCTTCGAAAAAATATGCAGTGGATATCTGGTCTGATTTTGTTTGCCCTTGGTGCTGGGTAGCCAAGCGTCGATTTGAGCAGGCGCTCGATAAATTTGTTGAAAAAGACAATGTACAAGTTAACGTCAGGGCCTATCGCCTAGCGGCGAATCACGCGCCAGAGTCTATGATCGCTGCCCTTGAACGCAAGCTCGGCAATCCGGATTCCGCTGTCGCGATGATGAACACCGTCAGTAAATATGGCCGGGCCGATGGGCTTGATTACCGCTTTGACAGCATGCTGTTTGGCGATACCGCAGATGCCCATGTACTGGTCAAGGCGGTTGCGGACGAAGCCGTTAAGAAACGCTTGGTCGAGGCGCTTTATGAGCAAAGCACCTCCCATGGTCAGTCGCTGTTTGATCGCGGCAGCCTGGAGGCCATAGCCAAGGCCGCAGGCGTTTCGGACTTGTCAATCCAACGGGCGTGGTCATCCGTTGATTTGCGCGTAGAGATGGAGGAGGACGAACATATTGCCGCGCAACTAGGTTCGGGCGTGCCTTTGTTTGTATTCGATAATGCCTTTTCATTGTCCGGTGCTCAGCCTGAGGCTGCTTTTCTTGAAGCGCTGAACAAGATGCAGGAGAAGTCGAAAGCCGAAGATGACACATTCAGCGGTCAAGTCTGCGGCATAGATGGCTGCAAAATTTGATCAGCAGAAGCGGTGCGGCACCGGGTTGTGCCGCCCCTTCATCCATATTGAGAGCGAGAGCCAAATGAGCCGTATCGTTGAGTTGAGTGCTCAGCAGTTCGCCCGCTTTGTGGCCAAAGGCAGCAGCGTCGTGCTGTTTTCAGCGTCCTGGTGCAAGCCTTGTCGGGAGATGAAGCCGGTGTTTCATGCCTTGGAAGAAAAGCTTCACTCCCTGGCGGCTTTTGCAAAGATTGATATTGCGGTGTCTCCGACGATCGCGCAAATGTACGGTATCCGGGCGGTGCCATCCTTGGCGGTGTTCCATGAGGGGCGGCTGCTTCGGGTCATGCCCGGATCCCGTTCAGTTGGAACAATGAAAAAAGCCATTCTTGCGGAGTTGGAAGAGGCGATTTAACCGAACCTCCTCCATCAGCGGGGGACAGTGATGAAACAGCGAATAATCAGGCTTTGGCTGCAACGTATTCCGGGTAGTCGGTGTAACCCTTGGCAATGCGATCGCTGACACCGTAGTAAGTCGCGCGATCACCCTCTGCCAGTGGCCAGCCGTTCTGCATGCGCTCCACCAAATCGGGGTTGGCGATGTAGGCGGTACCGAAGGCGATCAAGTCGAGTTCACCTTTAACCAGTTCCGACTCAGCGAGGGCTTGGTTAAACCCACCGGCGGCCATCAAGGTGCCTTTGTAGGCTTCACGGAACGCGGCGCCGAACCCCGGCGGCGTTTCAGCGGCGACGATGGTCGGTTGGTAGTTCAGGTGGACGTAGGCCAGTTCGCGTTCATTAAGCGCTGCCGCCATGCTCATCCAGGTTTCTGCTTCGCCTTCGTACACGCCAAAGTCATACAGACGGCCAAACGGCGACAACCGTACGCCAATCTTAGAGCCGCCGATTTCGGCAGAAATCGCGTCAATGGTTTCCAGCAGAAAGCGCTGGCGATTGGCGATCGAGCCACCGTACTGGTCGGTACGGCTGTTCAAGGCGCTGCTGAGGAACTGATCGAACAGGAACCCGTTGGCGGCCATGATTTCGATACCATCGAAACCGGCTTCCATCGCCATACGCGCCGACTTCACAAAGTCAGCGATGACACGTTTCACTTCATCCGTTTCCAGCGCACGCGGCGCGCTGGGTTGCACAGGGCCGGATTCGCCAGGCTCGATCCAGGCATACACCGTGGTTTCAACCGCCGGCTGAGTACCCGAAGAAACCGGAACCCTGCCATGCACTGAAATATGGGACATACGGCCAACGTGCCATAACTGCGCGAAGATCTTCCCGCCCTTGGCATGCACCGCGTCGGTGACCTGACGCCAGCCTGGCAAGTGTTCGTCCGCATATATACCTGGGGTGTACAGGTAACCACGGGCCTCGTCGGAAACCGGCAGGCCTTCGGTGATCAGCAGACCAGCAGAAGCACGCTGTGCGTAATACAGCGCGGTGAACTCGTTAGGGATGTTGTCCAGGGTCCGAGTGCGGGTCATGGGGGCCATAACGACCCGGTTTTTTAGTGCAGTACCGGACAGATCGTAAGGGGTGAGCAGCTTATTCATGATTAGTCTCGAAGTCGTTAACAGGTTGAAAGTCAGCGCTTGATTTACGACTTATCGAATGCGTCCAGCACATGTGTGCTGTACACCAACGCGGCACCGGCGTTCATGTTGATTGCCACGCCCAGTGCTTCGGCGACTTCTTCACTGGTGACGCCAAGTTTCTTGGCTTCGGCGGCGTGGAAGGCGATGCAACCGTCGCAGCGGGTGGTCACGGCCACGGCGAGGGAAATCAGTTCGCGTGTCTTCGTGTCCAGGTGATTGGTCTTGCCGCCGGCAGCGCCGAGCGCCGCCATGCCTTTCATTGTTTCCGGAGACAGGCCGTTTAGTTCTACCAAGCGAGTACTGATGTCTTTGCGGGTTTGCTTCCAATCTTGCATGGGATTCTCTCATGGATGGTGGTGATTACAGTTATCTAGGTACTTGTTAATAAGCTACCATCCAGTTGGTAGGCATACAATGTGCTCGTGCTGATTTTCACTATCAACGCGATCGAAGGTGTTGATAATTTGGTCCTGAATAATAGGAAAATAGAAGAATGTTGAGTGTTATCAGGCGGCCGAGAGCTTTGGGCGTCTCAAGATCTGGTGTCCTGAACACCGTTTTCGGTGGGCGGGAGGAGGCTGCGCTGGTTGGCGCATGAAATGGTCAAGTGAATAGGTTGTTGCAGGGCAGCCAGGAAGGGATATGAGCTCCACAGTGGGCACTCTGGTAGAAGTAGGCATCCATCACATTGCTGTGAGGGTCAGCGCCATCCGCCAACATTCGCTGACCTCCAAGCGTTTGCGGCGCGCATCGGCGAGGCCAGCGATGGGGGTAGTTGCCGAATGAGGTCAGTCCTTCCCGGCTATTAGGTTTGACGTATCTGAGACGCCAGCCTTTGCAGCCATTGGGTTGGACTAGAAGTAAAGGCCGTCGCCGTCGAAAAGCTTGTAGGCGCGGTCTGTGGGCTTGGCCGAACGGCAAGCGGCGTCGGAGAGTGGGGCGGAGGTGCGCGACATAAGGGTACTCCCTTATATCGAACTGACTTTTATCCCAAACTTTACGAGGAACGCCTAAACGAAAAAACCCGCCAGAAGGCGGGTTTTTCGGGGGTTTCAGAGAATTTGAAAGCCTTCTCTGGAACCTTGTATGGCTCCACGACCTGGACTCGAACCAGGGACCCAGTGATTAACAGTCACTTGCTCTACCAACTGAGCTATCGCGGAATGGCGCCTATGTTACTGATTCAAAAAGAGAAGTCAAGCGCCTCGTAGTTAAATGAGGGTTTCATCGGGACGGACGGTGGTTTATCGGTGATTGGCGGTTACCGGAATCGCTTGCGAGGGCTAACATGGCTGCCCGGAAGTGGTTCCACGCGCTGCCGGCCATTCGCCGATAAGGTACGTGCCATGACTTGCTTGACCGCCACAAAACCTCGACACACCGGGGTGTTCCCATGAGCATCGCGCAAATCAGCCTGCCCAAGGGTGTCGGCCCACACGCCGAAAAACTGTTCGATGCAATCACCCAGGCCAGCAACGCCGATGAGTTGAACCGTGCGGGGGGCAAGGCCGAGGGTTTTGTCCTGGGCCTGGAAAGCACCAAGGCGATCAAGAGCCAGGTCGCTGAAGCGCTGTATGTCGCCTATGACGATGCCGCCAGCCAGCGCGCGACCGAACTGGCCTAGCCGCCGAAGGTAATGGTGCCAAGCATCAGTTTGGCGTAGAGCGCCGTGGCACCCAGCTGCACCAGCCACAGGGCCAGGCCGCCGAGAAACACGCCGGCAGCGACTTGCATCACCAGGTTGTTGCCGCGTTGTTTGGCCGGGGTGCGAGGGATGAAGTCATCCAGGTCGTCGCGGTCGGCGCGTAGGTCATCGTTTTTCATATCGGCTCTCATAATAAATCCAGGGTGCACACTTATCCTGTGGGAGCGAGCTTGCTCGCGATGAGGGCATCACATTCAACATGGATGTTGGCAGGACAATCGCTATCGTCGGAACGCCGCCCGGAGCAAGCTCGCTCCCACAGTGGATAGATGTGTGCAGTTTAGAGGGCTCGCTCTGGTTGCCGAAAATTATCTGCGACAAATAAAAAACGGGAAGCCCGAAGGCTTCCCGTTTTTCATATCACGACGCGGTTCAGATCACCTGAACAATCGCATCCGTCACAGCCTTGATGTTGCTCTGGTTCAACGCAGCCACGCAGATACGGCCGGTGTCCAGGGCGTAGATCCCGAACTCGTTGCGCAGACGATGCACTTGTTCAACGGTCAGGCCGGAGTAGGAGAACATGCCGCGTTGACGACCGACGAAGCTGAAATCGCGCTGGGGCGCGTTTTTCGCCAGGGTGTCGACCATCTGCGTGCGCATGCCACGAATGCGCAGGCGCATTTCGGCCAGCTCGGCTTCCCATTGGGCGCGCAGCTCCGGGCTGTTGAGTACGGCGGCGACGATGCTTGCACCGTGGGTCGGCGGGTTGGAGTAGTTGGTGCGGATCACGCGTTTGACTTGCGACAGTATGCGCGCGCTTTCTTCTTTTGATTCGCTGACGATCGACAGGGCGCCAACGCGCTCGCCGTACAGCGAGAACGATTTGGAGAACGAGCTGGAAACGAAGAAGGTCAGGCCCGATTCGGCAAACAGGCGCACGGCAGCGGCGTCTTCGTCGATGCCATCGCCGAAGCCTTGGTAGGCCATGTCGAGGAACGGCACGTGACCTTTGGCTTTCACCACTTCCAGAACGTTGTTCCAGTCCGCCGGGCTCAGGTCCACTCCGGTCGGGTTGTGGCAGCAGGCGTGCAGCACGATGATCGAGCCGGACGGGAGGGCGTTCAGGTCTTCCAGCAGACCAACCCGGTTCACGTCATGGGTGGCGGCATCGTAGTAGCGATAGTTCTGCACCGGGAAACCAGCGGTTTCGAACAGCGCGCGGTGGTTTTCCCAGCTTGGATCGCTGATCGCAACAACGGCGTTCGGCAGCAGTTGCTTGAGGAAGTCGGCACCGATTTTCAGTGCGCCAGTACCGCCAACGGCCTGGGTGGTGATGACACGGCCAGCGGCGATCAGTGGCGAATCGTTGCCGAACAGCAGTTTTTGCACAGCCTGGTCGTAGGCGGCGATGCCGTCGATTGGCAGGTAGCCACGGGAAACGTGTTGAGCGGCGCGAATGGTTTCGGCTTCGACAACGGCGCGCAGGAGTGGAATTTTCCCCTCCTCGTTGCAATAAACACCGACTCCCAGGTTGACCTTGTCGGTACGGGTATCGGCGTTGAATGCTTCGTTGAGGCCCAGGATTGGATCGCGTGGTGCCATTTCGACAGCGGAGAACAGGCTCATTTTTGCGGCGGCTCTGAATGGAGAGTGGAGGGACGTGTCGCGCTCCAGCCGAATGCACTAGAGCGGTGCACAAACGGGGAGCTAGTATAGAGGCCATCCGCGATCAATGGCGACAGACGATTCGGCTTTTACAGTAAGTTTTTCCGATTATTTTTCGACCGTTAGTCGAATGCCTGCGTCAAAGACTTCAAGGGATGTAGGACGTTTGCCTTGAAAGCGCGGGCAATCGGCTCCACATTGAGCACAATCCAGTATTTTCCTCGGGCGACGTGCGTCGTTTGCGGCCTATCTCGTTCCTGCCGGTTTGACTGTGCAGGTGCGATATCCCTGCTCCGAGAACCGAGAGGTATTTCATGTCTGAATTCCAGCTAGTCACCCGCTTCGAGCCCGCCGGCGATCAACCGGAAGCCATCCGGCTGATGGTCGAGGGCATCGAAGCCGGGCTGGCGCACCAGACGTTGCTCGGTGTAACCGGTTCGGGCAAGACCTTCAGCATCGCCAACGTGATCGCCCAGGTACAGCGCCCGACCCTGGTGCTGGCGCCCAATAAGACCCTCGCCGCGCAGTTGTACGGCGAGTTCAAGGCGTTTTTCCCGAACAATGCCGTCGAGTACTTCGTTTCCTACTACGACTACTACCAGCCTGAAGCCTACGTGCCGTCTTCGGACACCTTCATCGAGAAAGACGCCTCGATCAACGATCATATCGAGCAGATGAGACTTTCGGCGACCAAGGCTTTGCTGGAGCGCAAGGACGCGATCATCGTCACCACGGTGTCGTGCATCTACGGTCTGGGCAGCCCGGAAACCTATCTGAAGATGGTTTTGCACGTGGATCGCGGCGACAAGCTCGACCAGCGTGAATTGTTGCGGCGCCTGGCCGACCTGCAATACACCCGCAACGACATGGAATTCGCCCGTGCGACCTTCCGGGTGCGCGGCGACGTGATTGATATCCACCCGGCGGAATCGGATTTCGAAGCGATCCGCATCGAACTCTTCGACGATGAAGTGGAAAGCCTGTCGGCATTCGATCCGCTGACCGGTGAAGTCATTCGCAAGCTGCCGCGTTTCACCTTCTACCCGAAAAGCCACTACGTGACGCCACGGGAAACCCTGATGGGCGCCGTCGAAGGGATCAAGGTCGAGTTGCAGGAGCGCCTGGAATACCTGCGTTCCAACAACAAACTGGTGGAAGCACAGCGTCTGGAGCAGCGCACCCGTTTCGATCTGGAGATGATCCTCGAACTAGGCTACTGCAACGGCATCGAAAACTACTCGCGCTACCTGTCCGGCCGTGAAGCCGGCGCGCCGCCACCGACCCTTTACGATTACCTGCCGGCCGACGCCTTGCTGGTGATCGACGAATCCCACGTCAGCGTGCCGCAAGTCGGTGCCATGTACAAAGGTGACCGCTCGCGTAAAGAGACGCTGGTGGAGTACGGCTTCCGTCTGCCATCGGCACTGGATAACCGGCCGATGCGTTTCGACGAATGGGAAAGCATCAGCCCTCAGACGATTTTTGTCTCGGCGACACCGGGCAACTATGAAGCCGAGCACGCCGGGCGCGTCATTGACATGGTGGTGCGTCCGACCGGGCTGGTGGACCCGCAAATCGAGATCCGCCCGGCACTGACCCAGGTCGACGACTTGCTGTCGGAAATCACCAAGCGCGTCGCTCTGGAAGAGCGAGTGCTGGTCACCACGCTGACCAAGCGCATGGCCGAGGACTTGACCGACTACCTGGCCGATCACGGCGTGCGCGTGCGCTATCTGCACTCGGACATCGATACCGTGGAGCGGGTGGAAATCATCCGCGATTTGCGCCTTGGCACCTTCGATGTACTGGTGGGGATCAACCTGCTGCGCGAGGGCCTGGACATGCCGGAAGTGTCGCTGGTGGCGATTCTCGATGCCGACAAGGAAGGCTTCCTGCGTTCCGAGCGTTCGCTGATCCAGACCATCGGCCGGGCGGCGCGTAACCTCAATGGTCGGGCGATTCTGTATGCCGACCGGATCACCGGCTCCATGGAGCGGGCGATTGGCGAAACCGAGCGTCGCCGCGACAAGCAGATCGCCTTCAACCTGGCCAACGGCATCACGCCCAAGGGCGTGTTCAAGGACGTTGCCGACATCATGGAAGGCGCCACCGTGCCGGGTTCGCGCAGCAAGAAGCGCAAGGGCATGGCCAAGGCCGCCGAGGAAAACGCCAGGTACGAAGCCGAACTGCGGTCACCGGGCGAAATCGCCAAGCGCATCAAAGCGCTGGAAGAGAAGATGTACCAGCTGGCGCGTGACCTGGAATTCGAAGCGGCGGCGCAGATGCGTGACGAGATTGCCAAGTTGCGGGAGCGGTTGATCACGGTTTGAGATTTGCGTTGAGTGCGCGGGCCCCTTCGCGAGCAGGCTCGCTCCCACAAGGTTCAGCGTAATTCCTGTGGGAGCGAGCCTGCTCGCGAAGGGGGCGACTCGGTCTCAATGCGCTTCGCCAACTTTCAACCCCGCCGGCAATGTCCTGGTCAACAACACCGCCAGCATGCTCACCCCCAGCGCTATCCCGACAAAATGAAACGCATCGTTGTACGCCATGATCGACGCCTGCTGATGGGCAATCTCACTGAGCTTGCCCAGGGCCGCCGTTTCGTTGCCCAGGGTGTTGGTCAACGAAGCCAGGCGCTCCGCCACCTGCGGGTTGGTCGGCACGATCGCTTCGCGCAAGTAATCGAAGTATGTCTTGGTCCGCGCATCCAGCAGTGTGGCGAGGAGGGCGATGCCGATGGCGCCACCGAGGTTGCGCAGGATGTTGAACAGGCTCGACGCCGACCCCGCATCCTGGGGCAGGATGTACGCCGTGGCGATCAGCGAAATGGTGACCATGATCAGCGGCTGGCCCAATGCGCGAACGATCTGGATCTGGTTGAACTGTGGTCCGGCAAAGTCCGGGTTCAGCACGCCCGAAGAAAAACTCGCCAGGCCGAACAGGCCGAAGCCAATCGTGCACAGCCATTTCGGCGAGACAATCTTCATCAACTTGGGTACCAGCGGAATCAGGAACAGCTGCGGCACGCCCATCCACATGATCACTTCGCCGATCTGCAGGGCGTTGTAGTTCTGAATCTGCGCCAGATATAACGGCAACAGGTAGATCGACCCGTACAGGCCAACCCCCATCCCGATGCTGGAAATACTCGATAGACCGAAGTTGCGATTGCCCAGAATGCCGAGGTTGATCAGCGGATTGGGTTTGGAAAACTGCACGATCACGAAGGTGATGAGGCTGATCAGGGCGATGCTGCCCAGTGTCACGATCAGATCCGACTCAAGCCAGTCCTTGCGATGGCCTTCTTCCAGGAACACCTGCAGACAGCCCAGGCCGACGCCCAGTGTAACAATGCCGGCGTAGTCGGTGCTTTTGAGCAGTTCCCAGTGCGCTTCTTTCTTCTCCAGGCCGTACATCAGGCCGGCGATCATGATCAGGCCGGGTGGAATGTTGATGTAGAAGATGTATTCCCAGCCCCAGTTTTCGGTCAACCAGCCCCCCAGCGTCGGGCCGATGGAGGGGGCGAAGGTTGCCGTCATCGCAAACATGGCCATGCCTTTAGCGCGGTGATGTTCGGGGAGTTTGATCAGCGTAAGGGTGAACGCCAGCGGAATCAGCGCGCCACCGGTAAAACCCTGGAGGGCGCGAAAGACAATCATGCTTTCCAGGCTCCAGGCCATGGAACACAGCAGCGAGGCGAAGAGAAAACCGAGGGACACCCACACCGCCAGTCGTCGCGCCGACAGCAGCTGCACCAGCCACGCGGTCAACGGGATCATGATGATTTCCGCCACCAGGTACGAGGTGGAAATCCACGAGCCCTCTTCCAGCGTTGCCGACAACGCGCCTTGAATGTCCTTGAGCGAGGAGTTGGTGATCTGGATGTCGAGCACCGCCATGAAGGCGCCGAGCATCACGCTCATCACCGCGATCCAGTCCCGCCGGGTCGGTTCCCCGACCGGGCGGATCAGTTGATCACCGGCCATCTTCTGGGCTGTCTTTGATGCTCAATTTGGCCGTGACATCTTCAGGTTTGTCCTTGATGTTCACTTTAGCGGTGACTGACATGCCTGGCCGGATCTTGCCGCGCAAAGGGTTGTCTGCGGCGAAGGTGAGTTTCACCGGTATCCGTTGCACGACTTTGGTGAAGTTGCCGGTGGCATTGTCTGGCGGCAACAGGCTGAACTGCGCACCCGAGGCGGCGAACAGGCTGTCGACCCGCGCCTGGATCGGCGTGTCGCCGTAGGCGTCGAAAGTCAGCTCGGCTTTCTGTCCGGGGTGCAGGTGGCCAATCTGGGTTTCCTTGAAGTTGGCCTGAATCCAGATGTCTTCATCGGGCACCACCGACAGCAGATAGGCGCCGGCCTGCACGTATTGGCCATTGCGCGCGGCGCGCTGGCCGATCAGGCCGCTGATCGGCGCATGGATTTCACTGCGGGTGAGGTTCAGCTCGGCCTGGGCCAGGTCGGCCTTGGCATTGGCGATCTGCGCATCGAGGCGTTTGATTTCGGCGTTCAGCGCGTTGATTTGCTGGCGCTGGCCCTGAGCGTCCGCCTGGGCCTTGAGCAACTGGGAGCGGGCAATGTGATTGTCGGCGGAGAGCGTGGTCACGCGTTCTTCCGAGACATAACCGGGCTTGCGCAAGGTCTCGGCGCGGGTCAGGTCGATCTGTGAACGGCCGAGGCTCGCCTGGCTGGATGCCACTTGCGCGTCGCTGGCGGCAATCAGGCTGGCCTGCTGGGTCAGTTTGCTCTGGGCTTGCAGGCGTTCGGCCTGGCGGGTGGCGAGTGTCGCGTTGGCGCGGTCGACCGCAAGGCGGAAATCATCACCTTCGAGCTTGATCAGCAACTGGCCTTTCTCGACGTGCTGGTTGTCCTGCACCAGCACCTGATCGATACGCGCCCCCAACTGGCTCGACACCCGGGTGATTTCGCCCTGGACATAGGCGTTGTCCGTGCTTTCATAAAACCGCCCGTTGAAAAACCAATGGGCAAAAAAGCCCCCGGCAATCAGCAGGACAATCAACAGGAAGATGGACAGGCGACGCTTGAGTTGGGCAGGCATGGGGCAAACTGTAGTCGAGAATATGTAAGGAAAGTTATCAGCAGGTGAATCTGGCATACAGCCGATAAACGGTAAATGCCATCGGCTGATATTTGGCCATTCACCGCGGCATACGGGCGTTGTAGGCGCAATCTTGGCTTAAATGCCCTGTTAGCTGGAGCGGGGCGGGTGTCGCCTGTTACCATTCGCCCCTTTGTTTGATCTTCATTTCGAGACTTGCCATGACCACCGTCCGCACGCGCATCGCGCCATCGCCTACCGGGGACCCCCACGTAGGTACCGCTTACATCGCATTGTTCAACTACTGCTTTGCCAAGCAGCACGGCGGTGAGTTCATCCTGCGGATCGAAGACACCGACCAGTTGCGTTCGACCCGCGAGTCCGAACAACAGATTTTCGACGCCCTGCGCTGGTTGGGTATCGACTGGAGCGAAGGCCCGGACGTTGGCGGCCCGCACGGTCCGTACCGTCAAAGCGAGCGCGGCGAGATCTATCAGAAGTACTGCCAGCAGCTTGTGGAGCTCGGTCACGCTTTCCCGTGCTTCTGCACCGCCGAAGAGCTGGACCAGATGCGCGCCGAACAAATGGCCCGTGGCGAAACCCCACGTTACGACGGCCGTGCGCTGTTGCTGTCCAAGGAAGAAGTGGCGCGCCGCCTTGCCGCTGGCGAACCGCACGTGATCCGCATGAAGGTGCCGAGCGAAGGCGTCTGCGTGGTGCCGGACATGCTGCGTGGCGACGTGGAAATCCCGTGGGACCGCATGGACATGCAAGTCCTGATGAAGACCGACGGCCTGCCGACGTACTTCCTGGCCAACGTGGTCGATGACCACCTGATGGGCATCACCCACGTGCTGCGTGGCGAAGAGTGGCTGCCGTCGGCGCCGAAACTGATCCTCTTGTACGAATACTTCGGCTGGGAACAACCGGAGCTGTGCTACATGCCGCTGCTGCGTAACCCGGACAAGAGCAAGCTGTCCAAGCGCAAGAACCCGACGTCGGTGACCTTCTACGAGCGCATGGGCTTCATGCCCGAAGCCATGCTCAACTACCTGGGGCGCATGGGCTGGTCGATGCCGGACGAGCGCGAGAAGTTCTCGCTGCAGGAGATGGTCGACAACTTCGACCTCAAGCGTGTCTCCCTCGGCGGGCCGATCTTCGACATCGAGAAACTGTCGTGGCTCAACGGCCAGTGGCTGCGCGACTTGCCGGTGGAAGAATTCGCCGCACGCGTGCAGAAATGGGCGTTCAATTCCGAATACATGATGAAGATCGCGCCGCACGTCCAGGGCCGTGTCGAAACCTTCAGTCAGGTTGCACCCCTGGCCGGGTTTTTCTTTGCTGGTGGCGTGAATCCGGACGCCAAGTTGTTCGAATCGAAGAAGCTGTCGGGCGATCAGGTTCGCCAGTTGATGCAGTTGATCCTGTGGAAGCTCGAAAGCCTGCGCCAGTGGGAGAAGGACAGCATCACCGCGACCATCCAGGCGGTGGTCGAATCCCTGGAGCTGAAGCTGCGTGACGCCATGCCGCTGATGTTCGCCGCGATCACCGGCCAGGCCAGCTCGGTGTCGGTGCTCGATGCGATGGAAATCCTCGGGCCGGACCTGACCCGATTCCGTTTGCGCCAGGCGCTTGACCTGCTGGGCGGTGTGTCGAAGAAAGAAAACAAGGAGTGGGAAAAGCTGTTGGGCGCTATCGCCTGACACGCTTGATGAAGGACTGATGGCCATTGTGTACGCCCGTCGTTGGGCGCGCGGTGGTCCTCAGACCCCCGATTTTTCGGGGGGAGGGCGGTAAGTGATTGTTATGTCGGCAAAAAATTTTAAAAATTTTTGAAAATAAGTTTGACAGGCTTTCGATACGCCCTTAAGATTCGCCCCGTCCTCAGCGATGACATCAACGATGAGGGGCTATAGCTCAGCTGGGAGAGCGCTTGCATGGCATGCAAGAGGTCGACGGTTCGATCCCGTCTAGCTCCACCAATTTACACTTCGAGGTCTGGCCACACCGGCCTTGAAGCGATCAACACTCAGCGTTGATCAGTTGTATAGAAGGGTTTGCGTCCCCTTCGTCTAGTGGCCTAGGACACCGCCCTTTCACGGCGGTAACAGGGGTTCGAGTCCCCTAGGGGACGCCAGTTTTACAGAAGCGATGTTGCAAGATGTCGCTCCGCCGCGAGGCGAAAAATCCGGGGCTATAGCTCAGCTGGGAGAGCGCCTGCATGGCATGCAGGAGGTCAGCGGTTCGATCCCGCTTAGCTCCACCAATTTTACAGTTCAAGGTCTGGCCACACCGGCCTTGAATCGATCAGCTCTCAGCACTGATCAGTTGTATAGAAGGGTTTGTGTCCCCTTCGTCTAGTGGCCTAGGACACCGCCCTTTCACGGCGGTAACAGGGGTTCGAGTCCCCTAGGGGACGCCACGATTACCCGCTCTGCGGGATTTTATAAGGGTCATTCAATTATTGAATGGCCCTTTTGTTTGTCTGGCGTTTGGCCAAATCTCCCTCTTTCTCTCAAACTGTTCTTCAGACCAGCGGTCACATCCACGACTTGCAGAAAATTATTATGAGAATAATATTCTAGTCGTAATATTCGGAGGCAACGATGAACGATAAAAAAGCTCAAACCCGCGAACGCATCCTCAAGGCTGCCAGCGCCGCGCTGATTCAGCGTGGTCCGGCCGAGCCGAGCGTTGGCGAAGTGATGGGCGCAGCCGGCCTGACCGTCGGCGGCTTTTATGCGCACTTCGAAAGCAAGGACGCAATGATGCTGGAAGCGTTCAAGCAGTTGCTGGGTCATCGTCGTGACCTGATTGCCGACATGGATGCCGAATTGACCGGTGAAGAGCGCCGCACCCTGGTCGCTGCGTTTTATCTGTCACGCAAACACCGTGATTCCAGCGAGTCTGCGTGTCCGATCCCGGCCTCGATCGGTGAACTCGGACGCCTGCCTGAGGCGTTTCGAATCGCCCTGAATGAACACATGGAGCTGATGGTCGCGCAGTTGGCGGCCAGTCCTGAAGACACCGACAAAGCCCTGGCCGACCTGGCCTTGATGGTGGGCGGCCTCGCGCTGGCACGGGCGCTGGGACCCGGTGATTTATCCGATCGTTTGCTGCGCGCGGCCAAGTCGGCGGTGCGTTGACCTGAAGGCTGCGGCCTGGGGAGAATGCGATGAGCACGTTGAAGTGGGTTCGTGGCGTTAATGGCACCTTGGGCTGGTTCGCCCCCAGGCTGGTGGCGAGCAAAATGCGGTTGGCGTTCATGACGCCGCGCGATTTTCCACCGCGTGATTGGGAATTGCCGCTGCTGGCCAAATCCGAACGAATCACTTTGCGTTTCGGCCTCTCGGCTTTGCGCTGGGGGCAAGGCCCGGCGGTGTTGCTGATGCACGGCTGGGAAGGTCGGCCCACGCAGTTTGCCAGCCTGATCACCGCACTGGTCGATGCCGGTTATTCGGTTGTCGCGCTGGACGGCCCGGCGCACGGTCGCTCACCCGGGCGCGAGGCGAATGTGGTGCTGTTCGCCCGTGCCATGCTCGAAGCCGCCGCCGAGTTGCCGCCACTGCAAGCGGTCATCGGCCACTCCATGGGCGGCGCCAGTGCCATGCTTGCCGTGCAATTGGGCCTGCGCACCGAAACCCTGGTCAGCATTGCCGCCCCGGCGCGAATTCTTGGTGTATTGCGCGGTTTCGCCCGCTATGTAGGGCTGCCCCCGAAAGCTCGCTCGGCGTTCATCCGCCAGGTCGAGAGTGACGTCGGCATGCGTGCTGCGATGCTGGATGTCGCGCACTACCAACTCGACATGCCTGGCCTGATCGTGCATGCCGAAGATGACACCCATGTCCCGGTCAAGGAATCGCAACTGATCCACGAGGCCTGGTTCGACAGTCGTCTGCTGCGTCTGCAGGAAGGCGGTCATCAGCGGGTGCTGGCCGACCCGCGGGTGATTGATGGTGTGTTATCACTGCTGTCCGGTCGCAGTCTGCAATCGCGCCAATCGGCCTGAGCATCCGTTACACTGCCCCGGTCGAATCAATCTGACCGGGGAGTGGGGCATGGGCTGGGATCGGGCAACGCCATTTATCATTGATCTGCAAGTGGGCGCCGAAGATATCGATGGGCTGGGGCACGCCAATAACGCGGTGTACGTGACCTGGCTCGAACGCTGTGCGTGGCGCCACTCCCAGCGCCTTGGCCTGGATCTGGTCGAGTATCGACGACTGAACCGGGCGATGGCGGTGGTGCGGCACGAGATCGATTACCTGGCGGCCGCCTATGAAGGCGACGAGTTGCAATTGGCGACCTGGATCGTCGATTGGGACCAGCGCCTGAGAATGACCCGTCATTTCCAGTTGAAGCGTCCCAGTGACAACTCGACGCTGCTGCGTGCTCAGACCACCTTTGTCTGCATTGAGCTGTCCACCGGCAAGCCCAAGCGTATGCCCGCCGAGTTCATCGAAGGCTACGGCCCGGCGCTGCAAACCCCCGCCTGACACCCCCCTGTAGGAGCGAGCATGCTCGCGATGGTCGTCAACGAAAACGCGCCCTACCTGAAGGGTCGCGTTGTCTGGACGTTTTTCGCGAGCATGCTCGCTCCTACAAGGAATCTGCAGATTCCCGCTGAAACCAGTAAAATGCCGCACGTTTTTCCTTGAGTGTGTTTTTCATGCAAATTGCCTTGGCGCCCATGGAGGGGCTGGTCGACGACATCCTGCGCGACGTGCTGACCCGAGTGGGTGGCATCGATTGGTGCGTAACCGAGTTCATTCGGGTCAACGACCAGTTGCTCACGCCGGCCTACTTCCACAAATTCGGCCCAGAGTTGCTCAACGGTGCCCGGACTACCTCCGGCGTGCCGTTACGGGTGCAACTGTTGGGTTCCGATCCGGTGTGCCTGGCGGAAAACGCCGCGCTGGCCTGCGAACTGGGCTCTGAAGTGATCGACCTGAACTTCGGTTGCCCGGCCAAGACCGTGAACAAGTCCCGCGGCGGCGCGGTGTTGCTCAAAGAGCCTGAGCTGCTCAACCAGATCGTCGAGCATGTGCGTCGCGCCGTTCCGGCGCACATTCCGGTAACGGCCAAGATGCGCCTGGGCTTTGATAGTCCGGACGGTTCGCTGGTGTGCGCCACGGCGCTGGCCGAGGGCGGTGCCGAGCATATCGTGGTGCATGCCCGGACCAAGGTGGATGGCTACAAGCCTCCCGCCCATTGGGAATGGATCCCGCGGGTGCAAGACGTGGTCAAGGTGCCGGTGTTCGCCAACGGCGATATCTGGAGCGTCGAAGACTGGCGTCGTTGCCGGGAAATCAGCGGCGTGGAAGACATCATGCTCGGTCGCGGCCTAGTCTCGCGCCCCGATCTGGCCCGGCAAATCGCGGCGGCGCGGGCCGGCGAGGAGGTCGTCGAGATGACTTGGGCCGAACTGCTGCCGCTCATCCAGGATTTCTGGCTGCAAGCCAAGGCGCAGATGACAGCGCGTCAATCGCCGGGCCGCTTGAAGCAATGGCTGGCGATGTTGACCCGCAATTATCCCGAGGCGGTAGAGTTGTTCAGCGTGCTGCGCCGTGAGACCGAACTGGACCAGGTTTCCCGTCTGCTGGGGCTGCAGGTGGCTGAGGCAGCCTGAAAAATTTTTAAAAAAAGCAGAAAATAATCTCTTGAAAAGCAATCAGCGGTCCCTATCTAAGGGTTACGCGATGCCGAATTCGGGTCGCGGAGACATAAAACCTTGCTGATTGTTTTCAGGAGATTTGAATCATGACTACTGCATTTTCCCTGGCCCCACTGTTCCGTTCCTCTGTCGGTTTTGACCGCTTCAACGACTTGTTCGAAACCGCGCTGCGCAACGAGCCAGGCAGCACCTACCCACCCTACAACGTCGAAAAACACGGCGACGATCAATACCGCATCGTCGTGGCGGCTGCCGGCTTCCAGGAAGAAGACCTGGAGCTGCAAGTCGAGAAGGGTGTACTGACCATCAGCGGTGGCAAGCGCGACGCTAATGAAGGCGTGACCTTCCTGCACCAGGGCATTGCCCAGCGTGCGTTCAAGCTGTCGTTCCGCCTGGCCGATCACATCGAAATCAAGGCCGCGGACCTGCGCAACGGTCTGTTGAGCATCGACCTGTTGCGGGTTGTTCCGGAAGAGGCGAAAGCCAAGCGCATCCCGATTAATGGGATGGAGAAGCCAGCTTTGCAGCATTGAGTTGAATCAATGAAAAAGGGCGCCGCTAGCGCCCTTTTTTGTGATCGTTAATTCCATTGCTTTAAAATTAGCTTTCGTTCATTTCCGTATATTTTTATTGTCTGCTTCTACTGAGAATTGATGACCATGGGAAGATAAACTACTTAGCCCCTCTGTGTTGCGGGAGGTCGCGCCAATAGCATTATCCGGTGCAATGACCTTCAAGTTTAGAAGCGCGTCACGAAATTCTAGATTGTAGTCTATCATTCGACGTCGCATGATCTTAGTGTTGATAGGGCTTTTACGATTCCATCCATCTAATACGTCTGCCACTACGGCACTTCTTCTGTCGAGCTGTGGTTTGAATTCTCCTGCGCGCTTCAGTAACTCTAGTGCCTGTTCAGGCGTTCCGCTCTTTAGAGAGTCGAGAAGTTCAGTGTCGGCGCTTGTTAACTTATGTTTATAAAAAACTTGCGTAATAACATTGTCCGGGTTTGAAGGGCCGCCCAGGCCATTTGGGAGGGGCTGCGTTTCTGCTATTGCGACTCTGGTGTGAGGCGATAATTCTTTGCGTCCGGTTCTTCGGCGAATCCTTGAGGTCATCTTACTTATGACCTTCTCAATATATCGACCTGTTGGATCAGTATTCAAAACTGGATTGCCTCCACAATAAACATAAGCGTTCAATCCACCCTTCCCAAACGGACTTAAACTGTCCGGACTGTTAAATCGCATCAACACCGGATTGAACTGCCGATACCCATGCCCCAAGTGATAATGCCCGGTCACCGGATCCGGCCGTTCGCCATTGAATCCGAGCAGACTAAACAAACCGTTACCGGGAAGACGATGACCATAGGGCGTGTAAGCAATGGGATGTGGTTGGTGTGCGTCGAGAGCGTTCAATAACGACCCTTGCAGGTCGGTTGACAGCAGAGTGATGTCGACCTTGTCGTCCATATGGTGCTGTTGCGCCAACACTTGGTCGTCATGTTGAAAAATACTGTGCTTGACCGAGTCCTGGATTTCAGTGGCCAAGCGGTCTTTGCAGTAAAAGCATTGAATGCCGGCTTGCCCAATCGGCGCCCAATTAATTGATCGATCCAGGGCATCGTAGCGGTAACTGCACAGTAGATTCTGGCGAGGTGATATGGGCATTGGCTGAACTCCGATCAAGGTCCATGAGGCTGGACTTAAAGCATTGGCGCATTTTCAGTTTCTGCCCACTATCAGAACTGCTAGTCCGCTCATGCGGCTGGGGTCAATGCCGTCAAGTCCACCCATACCGCACTAGATGAAAGAAAATCGGCGCCGCAAAACACACCGAATCCAGGCGATCGAGCATGCCGCCATGACCCTCGATCATGTGCCCCCAGTCCTTTACCCCACGGTCGCGCTTGATCGCCGACATCACGATGCCGCCGGCGAAGCCCAGCAGGTTGATCAGCAGGGCGATGAGCAGCGACTGCCAGGCGGTGAACGGCGTGATCCACCACAATGCACAGCCGATCAACGAGGCCAGCAGAATGCCACCGACAAAGCCTTCCACTGTCTTGGACGGCGACAGGTTCGGCGCAATCTTGCGTTTGCCGAACAATTTGCCGCACACGTACTGCAGTACATCCGACATCTGCACCACGATCACCAGATAGGCGATCAACAGCAGGTTTCGCCCCTCATAACCGGCGATGTCCAGGGTCAGCAGGGCGGGTACGTGCGATACGCAGAACACCGCGATCATCAGGCCCCACTGGACTTTCGAGGCGCGCTCGAGGAAGTGCGTGCTGTCGCCGCCCAGGGACGCCAGGATCGGCAGGAGCAGGAATACGTAGACAGGAATGAAGATCGAAAACAGCCCGTACCAGTCGTAGTAGATCAACAGGTACTGCAGCGGCAGCGCCAGATAGAAGGCCGCGACCAATGCCGGGTAGTCGCTGCGGCGGGTGGGCGTGAGGGTCATGAATTCGCGCAGGGCGTAGAAGGACACGAAGTAGAACAGCAGGATCACCGCCGTGGTACCGAGCCAGAAGGCGATCCCGATCACCAGTACCATCACCCACCAGGCGTTGATCCGGGCGTTGAGGTTGTCGATCACTGGGTTGGGGCTGCCGTGGCTGCGGCGCTTGAGCACGAAACCAATCGCCGAGGCCAGCAGCAGAAACGCGCCAATCCCGCCGAACAACATCAACGTTTGTCTATCCATGTCAGGCATGCTCTCCGGCCAGGCTTAGCAGCGCGTCGCGACTGCGTTCGAGAAAGTGCGTCTTGCTTTCGTCTTCGTCCAGGGTCAGCGCGGCGCCAAAACTGATGGTGCATAACAGCGGCAGCGGCAGGACTCGCCCCTTGGGCATGACGCGGTTGAGATTGGCGATCCACACCGGGATCAACTGCGCCTGGGGATACTGTCGTGCCAGGTGGTACAGCCCGCTCTTGAACGGCAGCAAACCCTCATCGGGGTTGCGCGTGCCTTCGGGGAAGATGATCAGCGAGTCGCCGTTTTCCAGGGCATCGAGCATGGGCTGTAAGGGAGTGTCGGCAGGTTCCTTGCGTTCACGGTCAACCAGCACGCCGTTGAACACTTGGTTGATGATGTAGCGCCGCAGCGTGCTTTTCAGCCAGTAGTCCGAGCCGGCCACGGGCCGGGTGATGGTGCGCAGGGTCGGCGGCAGCGAAGCCCACAGCAGGACGAAATCGCCATGACTGCTGTGGTTGGCGAAATAGATGCGCTGTACCGATTGCGGCGCACAACCGAGCCATAGGCTGCGCGCTCCAGTGAGCAGGCGCGCGGCCGAGGTGATGAGGGTGGCAACCACGGGTTCGAGCATGAGATCTCCTTATCCAGCAAAGGACAGCCAAGGGCTGGCCAGGATGAAAACCAGGGTCAACAACAGTTGTGCCGCCACCAGCAGGGCCTGGCGGCGTAATAGTTTCAGGGCACCGGCGATACGTTCGCTCCAGGGGCGGCCGCTGCGGTCGGCGGGCTGCAGGCCCAAGGCTGTCAGTGCCTGGTCCAGGGCTTGAGTGCGCTGGGGGAGCTCTTCGGCAGGGTTGGCAAGATGCCGGAACAGATCGGCGTCGAAGGCAACCCGCAGTGCCCAGTACTTTTGCCACAGACCGAGCACCAGCAGCCCGCTGCTGCAGACCAGGCTCCACAACCCCGGGCCGGGCATTAGGTACTGACTCAGGCCGAGCAGGGCGCCCAGCAGGGTGAGGCCGTTGGAGAGTCGATCCAGTGAATCGCCACGACGCAACAGGCTGGCTGTCGCCTGCAAATGCATATCAATGGACACTGTGCTCCTCCATGCGGGTCGCCAGCGGCTCCAGTGCCTCTCGGTGAAGCGGCCCCAGGACAATTCCCGGGCGTGCGCGCTGGATCAGCAAAAAGGCTTCGGCGACACTGCTGGCCCGCCCGGTGTGCAACAGCCAGGCGGCTACTGCGGTGGCGCTGCGCGAATAGCCCAAGGCGCAGCAGACCAGTAGCGGCCCGTGCTGGCGCAGGCTTTCGATGACCAGCGCGGCTTCCTGGCATTGCGCGGTGGTGGGGGCGGTCAGGTCCAGGACAGGCAGCGTGCGGTAGGCGACGGCGCCAGGATCGAGCGACAGTTCGGCACACAGGTCGAACACTGCGGTGAAGGCGCTGCCCTTGAGTTCTCGGCGAGTCGGTATGCGCCCGAGCCAGACGTCATCGAGCACCTGGTCTGGCAGCGGATTGTTGCGGGTCCACAGGCGCGAGTTGAGCCAGGCGGCAGCCAGGTAAGGCGCCAGCAACCAGCGTGCGGCGGGGGACAGGCGTCCATCGGCGCGCTTCTGAAAACCTCCTGCATCCAGAACGGCGTAATTGAGTGACACCAACAGTAAGGCCGATGCAGGCCAGGTCAGCCACAGCCAAGTTCCCCCAAAGTAAAAGGCCGGGACGGCGAAAGCGGCAGCCCCCAGCAGGTAATACAGCGCCAGTTGCCAGCGTTTTTTCGCGGTTGCCAGTCGGGCACGGTGCAAAGGGCCCGGTCCCTCCAGCGGCCACAGCCAGACACACAGCCAGCCAAGCAGCGCACCGGTAGGCAGATCAATGAAGTGGTGTTGGTAAGTGGTCAGCACCGAGATCCCGATCAGGGTAAACCAGGCATGCATCAATCCGCGCCAGAAGCCCTGCAAGTGCCGTTGATAGCAGGTCCACAGGATGACCAATAACGCAATGTGCAGCGATGGCGCCTGATTGAACGGCTTGTCGAAGCCTGCCAGGACATCGAACAGCCAGCCGAATACGCCGTCCAGTTCCGGCCGGGCGAAGGTGAAGCGCAACGGCCAGATCAGAAAACAACTGACTGCAATGAGTTGCGCGGTCAGCAGGCGCAAGGCGTGGCGCTTGAGTTCCTCGCGACTATCGGGCAACAACAGGGACAGCCCGTACAGCAAGTCGATGGACCAGTACGGGACGATGGTCCAGGCCCAGAACGGCATGTGGTTTTCCCAGTCGAACACCAGGCTGCCGACATCGTCGCGCTGGGTGGTGAACCAGGTGGCGAAACCGTAGGTGCCGAAGAACAACGGCGCCAGGAGCAGCAGCCAGAGCACCGCAGGCTTGAGCAAACCGGGCTCGCGTGCCGTCGTTGGGCTGCGCAGCATCAAGACACCCGTTGCGCGAGAGCCACGCTGAAGATGCCCCACTCATCGACGCGCATGCCGACCTTGCGAAAGCCGGCGGCCTCCACCAGTTGGTCCATTTCCGCCTGGGTGCGCCGGCGCATGACCCAGGCCTGGCCTTCACGGTGGCTGGTCAAGGCGCGGGCGATCAGTTCCAGCTGCGGGTGCCAGGGTTGACCGGTATAGACCAGATAGCCACCGGGCTCGACGGCTTCGGCCAGCCCGGCGAGGGATGCGCAGACCATTTGGTTGTCGGCGAACAACTCGTACAGTCCGGAGACCACCGCCAGGGTCGGTTTGGGATCCAGCGCGGCCAGGTCGGCACGGTCGAAGGCGTCGCCCTTGACGAACCGGGCGATATCTTCCAGGCCTTTTTCGCGGATCAGCGCGCTGCCATCACGTACGTTGATATCGCTGTAGTCGCGCAAAAGGATCGATTCGGGTAACGGGCTGACGCCCTGCAAGGCTTCGAGAATGTAGCGTCCGTGTCCGGCGGCGATGTCGACGATACGCACTTCGCGGCCCTGTTCGCGTAATTGCTGCATCGCCAGGCGCAGCAGTTCTTCGACGTGCAGCTTGCGTTGGCGAATGCCGCGCCAGCCGATGGAGTCGAGGTAATTGCGGTCGATCATGCGGCCGACACCCGAGGTGCCCGTGGGGGTGTTGCGATAGACGTAGTCCAGGGTGCTTCCGGAGTCGAAACCGGTGTCGAAGCCCAGCTTGATCCCGGTCGACAGTTGGCTGCCCAGGCGCATGCTGGCGCGGGTCATGCGCCAATACAGATCGCGCAGGGAGTTGCGCGGCAGGGGCGCGGCCAATGATTCGGATTCGGCGCAGGTCAGGCCCAGGCGGTCGGCGGCCAGCAGGCTGGGGCGTTCGCTCGGTTGTGCGAAGTTCTGCAGGATGAAGCGCCGTGCGCTGGCGACGGCGTGTCCACGGTTCTTTTCGCCCAGGGTGTCGTGGAAGAACCCCGGCAGGATATGTTTTTCCTTGCGCAGGGTGCCCAGGCGCTCGAAGAACTGTTCCTGGGGTTGGCGATGCACGACGAAGTCGGCACCGGAGATCAACAACTGAGTGGGTATCGCAATGGCCTGGGCATCGGCCACAACACGGTCGGCGGCCTCGTAGAGACCGAGCAGGACATTGACTGAAATGGCCTTGGTGATCAGTGGGTCGTTGTCGTAGCTGGCGACGCGCTGCGGGTCATGGCTCAGAAAGCGCGCCTTGACGTAGCTGTTGACGAAGAAATTGCCGCGCCACCGGCGCATCATCGCCAACCCCTGGCGGGCGAAAGGCACATAGAGCTTGACCTTGAACGCCGGGGACGCCAGTACCAGCGCACGTATGCGTGGCGCGTAATCGTGGGCCCAGGTGGCCACGATCACCGCGCCGACGCTCTGGGCGATCACCGCGAGGTTTTCCTCAAAGATCTGGTAGGTCGCGCGCAGGTGCTCGCAGAAGGTCTGCACGTCCCGCACGCTGGTGGCAAAGCTGGGACTGTCGCCCCGAGCACCCGGCGAGAGGCCATGACCCCGGGCATCCCAGGCGAAGAAATCGAAGCCGGGCAGATCCAGTTCATCCACCAGATGGGCAATGCGCCCGGAGTGTTCATGGCCGCGGTGAAACAGCAGTACGGCCTTGCGTGGCTCTCCCGGTTCAGGGGTGCCTGGCCAGTGGCGGTAGATCAATTGCACGTCGTCGTGGGTGGTGAATGTCTGTTGTAGTGCTTCGCGCATTGCCATTTCCTTAGGCTGAAGAGCTGTCGATTTGTGCTTCCCTGAGGCCCTGGCGGACCCGGTTTACCAAGGTGTAGACCAGTAGCATCGCGATGATCGCGAATACCGTGTTGATCCAGAATGGGCTGATCCAGCCCGGTACGATGCCGGCGGCCACGACCCCTAGCACGAAAGCCCGGTCACTTTTGCCCATGGGCCCGTCATAGCGCCGCGAAGCCCCGACCATCGGCCCCAGCACGCCGCTGTATTCGCTGAACAAGGCGAGCAGGGTCACCAGCAGCACTAGCCACAGGCTGACACCGGGCAGGAGGGCGAAGGGCAGGATCAAGGCGCAGTCGGCGGTGATGTCGCACAGCTCATTGAGATAGGCCCCCAGGCGCGACTGCTGGTCGAATTCTCGAGCCAGCATGCCGTCGATGGCGTTGAGCGCCATGCGCACGATCATCCAGATGGGTACCAGTGCAAAGACCCAGGGGTGATGCACGAAACCTGCGATCACTGCGCCCACCAGGATTGAGCCGATGCCCGCGATCAGGGTGATCTGGTTGGCGGTGGTGCCTTTGGCGAACAAGCGCCGGACCAGGGGGCGCAGGAGGTTTTGGAACGCGGGTTTGATCTGGTAGATGCTGGGCACGTTGATGAGGTCTCGGGGGAGGCGATATGGTTACTGAGTGTAGATGGCATCCGGGGATGGACTTGGGGACGGCGCCTGGTGCGTGGGTTTAATGCTCAAAGCGTGATCTTGTCGCGATAAAGCCACGTCAGGGATTCGTCCATGGCGTAGCCAGTGACAGGGTGATGAGGTAACGCTCCTCTGTGGGACGCTTCTCGTCCCTGAAGCGCCCAACGACCAACATCACCTGGTACGTTTCGCCCGCATGCCAATAGGATGTGCCGCCCTTGTTCACGTCCCGTAATTGGGCTCGCCATTCTGGCGTGTCGGCGAAAGGTGGATCTTCCTCGACGCGGATAGGTGTCCAGCCAGCTCTGCGCCATTGCTCTTGCAGATCCAGTACGACCTTGAGGGTGTCGTCGAGTAATAGCGGCTCGATTTGTGGGGACATGCGGACACCGTCGATCCGTTCATCGCGTCCAAAACCCACCGTGAAGAAACGGGCCAGCGGGGTGACAAAGCCAAACTCAGGATCTGCGAAGCGCAGACGGGCATCAGACTTGGGAACATTGAACCAGGAGTGCCCTGGTATGACTGGATCGATTCTTGCGCTGGAGCGCTGGCGCATAGACTCGTAAGGCTCGCCAATCAACAGGGCGATTTCCGGCTCATCCGAGAGTACTTGAATCGCGGCTGACGTCAGGAGGGCCGCGATCGCCAGTGCCAACACACCGCGTCGCGAGCCCACGCGTTGCATCAGGTTCACCGCACGCCTCCACCCAAGGCGATATCCCGAATCGATTGCTCAATCTGGTCGCGCTGGTCGCTATGCAGCAAATCGTTAAACTGCGCCGCGGCTTTGAGCACAAAAGCCATGCGCCGTTCGATGTCAGCCAGGTTGGCAAAGGGATTGCTGCCAAAACCAATGGTGCGTCCGTCCTCGATGGGACGGCACTGGCTGGCAAGCGTCAGCTCGATGGCCTGGGCGGCACCGGAGGGGATGTTAGTGACGTAGGAGGCATGGTTACCGCGCAATAACCATTTCAGACCGCTGTCGTTGTACATCGCTGGTTGCAGAATATTCCGCTGTTCGTGTTTGGCCAGATGCTCAACACTTTCGGCGATGTTGCCCGCCTCGATCGCCTCGAAGGCCAAGACGATTTCCTTGTGGTTAATTCCGAATCTTAATGTTTCCTGCCCGACCGGCCACAGCACCGGATACTGACCGCTGCCAAAGATATTCTTTCTTGAAGCCAAACAATCCTTCAGCGCCTCCAACCCCCGTTCCTGGTAGAACACATGCAACGGATACACATCCAGGAACAGCGTGGTATTACCCATCGCCAGCATCTCGTACACAAACCGGTACATTCGTTGCGAGTACGACAAGGGAATGTCGGCACCCCAGTGGGTGAAGCCCCACACCGGGTTGTCACGGTTGGCCTGTTCGTACTCGTGCTGGCGCTGCTCAAACGCCCGAATGGTCGCGCGCTTTTCCCGCTCACTGGGACTGAGCAAGCCTCTCAGTCCTTGTCTGGCACTGTCCCTCAATTGCTGTATCGCCTGTTCTTCCGCCTGAATCTTCTCAACCGTTTCGGCCGCGTGCAGCAATCCACAGCCCACCTGTTTCGAGGCGAACGCCGCCAGCCCGGCCCACTGGAAACGTGGGTCGTGGCGCCACAGCTGGGCGTAGGCGGCATTGATCGCCTTGTTGCGCGCCTTTGGGTCGGCGATCAGCTTGCCGCCCGGCGCCACGACGTTTTCGACCCGCTGCTGGTAGCCGCGCCAGAGGTTTTCACAGACCGTTCCAGGCCGTTCGCTGAGCGTCGGTGAGGGTGCCCGCGCTGAAGTGAAACCGGATTGTCGCGGCGCGACCGGATTGCTGGGCGCAACGGGCGCGGTCTCCTGTTTAGGGGCACTCCTCGCGGCTTGCGGCGCAGCACCCTGTCTGGACTCGTAGGTGGCGTTGGTGAACGAGTGGAGGAGACTGGCCTTGCAGGGACAGCTGCTGCGGCTATCCAGCGAGCCAGCCACCAGCCTGCCGTGACTGTCCATGTACGAGATGCCACCGACGATTTGGTAGGTTTCATTGTTCTTGCCACAGGAAACCCGATCCCCTGCGCGAGCATGGGCGAAGCCAAACATCATCACGCGGGTATCGGCCTCGAGCACCTCGCCACCGCAACTGGTCTTGTCACCCTTGCGAATGAAATATCCCTTTGCCATTGCTTCAACTCCTTGTCTGTTGGCGATCCATCTGCTCCCGCTTCCAAGGCAATGGAGGCAAGGCAAACTGCAGCGCAAGGGTTCAATAAGAAGGTGTCAGGGGTAAATCGGACGTTTCTGGAATGCGTGTAGGAAAGGGAGATTGAATCGAAGGTGGGGATTTGTAGGAGCGAGCATGCTCGCGATGAACCTGAGAGCGCCACGGGGTGTCAGGTTTCCAGCGTTATCGTTGACGACCATCGCGAGCATGCTCGCTCCTACAGGAGGAGCTTTTGCAGATCCTCCACCGGCAGCGGCCGGCTATGCAGATACCCCTGATACAGATGGCAGCCCAGGCCCTGCAAAAACTCAAGCTGTTCCGAGGTCTCCACTCCTTCGGCGATGATCTTCAACCCCAGGCTGCGGGCCATGGCAACGATGGCGCGGATGATCTCGGCATCGTTGGGGTCGGTGGTGGCGTCGCGAATGAACGACTGGTCGATTTTCAGGGTGTCGACCGGCAGGCGCTTGAGGTAGGTCAGCGAGGAGTAACCGGTGCCGAAATCGTCCATGGCAAAGCTCACGCCGAGTTTTTTCAGGCGCAGCATCTTGTTGATGGTGTCTTCCAGATTCTGGATGACGATGCCTTCAGTGATTTCCAGTTTCAGCAGCGAGCAGGGCAGGCCGTAGGTGGCGAGGCTGTTTTCGATGCGCTCGACGAAGTCGTTCTGGCGGAACTGGCGCGGGCTGATGTTAACGCACAGGCTGAATTCCAGCGGGTCCACCAGGCCATCGGCGATCAGTTGCCTGAAGGCCTGGCAGGCTTCGTCGACGATCCAGGTGCCGACCTCCAGAATCAATCCGCTGTCTTCCAGCACCTTGATGAACTCGGTGGGCGACTGTGCGCCGAGTTCCGGATGGTTCCAGCGCACCAGCGCTTCGGCACCAACAATGCGGTTATCCCGGGCGTCCACCTGGGGTTGGTAGTGCACGCGAAACTCACCGCGTGAAAGTGCCAGGCGCAGGTCGGTTTCCATGCGCAGGCGCTCGCTCGCGGCCTTCTGCATGGTGTTGTGGTACATCTGTGCGGTATTGCGCCCTGAATCCTTGGCGCGATAAAGGGCGATATCGGCACGCTTGAGCAAATCGGTCGGCGTGGAGCCGTGGTCAGGAATCAAGGCAATGCCGATACTCGGCGTCACCTGCAGGCGCTGACCGTCGAGGAACATCGGTTCAGACAGCAGCTCACGAATGGTATCGGCCAGCTCGCAGACCTGAGCGCTGACCTCGTTGCGCGAGCCTTCGAGGCCGCTCAGCAGCACCACGAATTCATCCCCGCCCAGGCGCGCGACGGTGTCTTCCATGCGTACGCTGGCTTCCAGGCGCGCGGTGATGATTTTCAGCACCGTATCGCCCACCGGATGGCCGAGGGAGTCGTTGATGTGCTTGAAGTGGTCGAGGTCGAGGAACATCAACGCGCCGCGCAGGTTGTGGCGCTTGAGCAGGGCGATCTGCTGGCTCAGGCGATCCATCAGCAGTGCGCGGTTGGGCAGGTTGGTCAGCGGGTCGTGGTAGGCCAGGTGGCGGATCTGCGCCTCGGCGTTTTTCAGCAGGCTGACGTCCCGCGCGGTCAACAGCAGGCACGCGGTTTCGTTGAGGGTGATCGGTTCTACCGACACCTCTACCGTCAGCAACTCGCCGCGCTTGTTGCGCCCGAGCATTTCCTGGTGATGAACCCGGCCCTTGATCTGCAGTTCGGCGAGCAACGTCGAGCGTTGTTTCTCTTCGGCCCAGATCCCTACCTGGTACACGGTTCGGCCGATCACTTCGTCGGCGCGGTAGCCGGTCAGGCGGCAGAAACCGTCGTTGACCTCCAGATAGCGTCCGGTATCGCGTTCAGTGATGGTGATGGCGTCGGGGCTTGAGTGGAAGGCCTTGGCGAACTTCTCTTCGCTGGCCTTTAGCGCCGCTTCCGAGCGTTGCTGTTGGGTGATGTCGCGCAAGGTGGTGACGACGCACGGCTGTTCGCTGACGTTGATCTGGCGACTGGAAATCACGCAGGTCAGCGACTGCCCATCCTTGTGCTGGACGAGGATCGCCACATTGTTCAGGCCTTGTTCGCGGATCACCTGTTCGATCCGCTGCAGGCTTTTTGCTGAAGCGTCCCACAGGCCGATTTCGTCGGCGCTGCGCCCGATCACATCGGCGGTGCTCCAGCCAAAGGTCTGGGTGAAGCTGGAGTTGATCTCGATGAACTGCCCGGTGTCCTGGCGCGTCACGCAGATCGGGTCCGGGCTGACCTGGAACAGGGTGGCGAATTTCTCTTCGGAGGCCACCAGGCGTTGTTCGCGCTCGACCTGGTCGGTGATGTCGAGCAGGGTGCCGGCCATGCGCAAGGGCACGCCGTTTTCATCGCGGTAGAGGCGGGCGCGGCTTTCCAGGTAGCGTGAGCTGCCGTCGGGCATTTGCACCCGATAGGTCAGCTGATAGTTGCCGGCCGGGCCTTCGCGCAGGCTGCGGTAGGCATCGCGCATGGTGTCGCGTTCTTCGCCGGGCACGCCTTCGAAAAAGTCGTCGAAGGATTCATGGAAAGGTTTGGCCTCCATGCCGTGCAACTGGGCGGCGCGGGCCGAGCCATACAGCATGCCGCTGGGAATGTGCCAGTCCCAGGTGCCCAGTTGCGCCGAGTCCAGGGCCAGGTCGAGGCGCTCCTGGCTGTCTTTGAGGGCGTGTTCGGCGGCTTTGCGTTCGGTGGTATCGAGGAAGGTGCTCAACAGGTAGGGCTGGCCTTCGAGTTCGACCTTTTGTGCACTCAGGATGCCATCGTGGATCTGCCCGTTGCTGGCGCGAAACTGCACCTCCATGCTGGTCAGCTCGCCCTTGGCCTTGGTGGCCTTGACCAGTTGCGCGCGTTGCTCGGGGTGCACCCAGAGGCCCAGTTCCAGCGTGGTGCGGCCGATCGCGTCCTGGACCGGCCAGCCGAACAGGCTTTCGAAATACTGGTTGGCTTCGGTGATCAGGCCGTCTTCCTGGCGTGTCAGCAGGACCATGTTCGGGCACAGGTGAAACAGCGTCGCGAAGCGTTTCTCCGAACTGCTCAGCGCCTGTTCGCGCAGGCGTTGGTGGGTGATTTCGCGGATCACGCCAATCATGCGTGGACGGCCGTGCTTGTCCGGCAGCAGGCTGCCGCTGATCTCCAGCCAATGCAGGCTGCCGTCGGGCCAGCGAACGCGGTGGTGCATCGCTTGCTCCAGCGGCGCGCCGGCGATCACCGCATGGAAGGCGCGAAGGGTCTTTGCCCGATCTTCCGGAGGCAACAAGTCGAGGTATTCCAGGTCGGCCGGCAATGGTTGCCGGGGATCGAAGCCAAACAGCGCCTGCGTGCCCCGGGACCAGCTGATCTGCCCACGCTCGATATCCCAATACCACGCGCCCAGGCGCGCGCCGTTAAGCGCGGCCAGCAATTGCGAGGCACTTTCCCAGCTTTGTTCGGAGCTTTTCGGGTCAAGCGCCTGGATGCGCGGCATCGGCGGAATACGGTCAACAGATTTCGGCATGGGCAAGCCTTGAGCTGAATTGGGTCTCGGGTACAGAAATTCGGGCTCTATAGGAGTAGCACAAGTTAGCCTTGAGTCCCTGGCAGATCGATTTGGGCATCCAGCAAGGCCATGAAGGCCCGCGCTGCATTCGATAGCGTCCTTTCTGTGTGCAGGATATAGCCTAGCTGGCGAGTCAGTTGTATGCCCGGTAAAGGTATTCGCGCAACCTGGTCATCGAGCATGGTGCGTGGCAAGACGCTCCAGGCCAGGCCGATCGACACCATCATCTTGATGGTTTCCAGGTAATTGGTGCTCATGGCGATGTTCGGCGTCAGGCCCTGGGCCTCGAACAGGCGCTGGACGATGTGGTGGGTAAAGGTGTTGCCGCCGGGGAACACCGCCGGGTGATGGGCGATGTCCGCGAGGCTGACCTTGCCGTTGTTGAGCAACGAATGCTCCGGGGCGACCACGAAGTCCAGCGGGTCGTCCCACACCGGCGTGGCCTTGACCAGGGCATGGGGTTCCGGCGCCAGGGTGATGACCGCCAGTTCCGCCCGGCCATGGAGGATTTCTTCGTAGGCCACTTCCGAATCGAGAAACTGGATATCCAGCGCCACCTCGGGATAGCGCCGGGTGAACTCCCTTAATAAAGGCGGTAAACGGTGCAGGCCGATGTGGTGACTGGTGGCCAGGGTCAGACGACCGGTCACCTCCCCGGTGAGGTTGGTCAGGGCACGACGCGTATCATCGAGGACATTCAGGATCTGATAGGCCCGGGGCAGCAGGGCGCGGCCGGCCTCGGTCAGGCCGATTTCGCGGCCCAGCCGATCGAACAGCCGCACCTTCAGTTGCTGCTCCAGCCCGGCGATGCGCTTGCTGATCGCCGGCTGAGTCAGATGCAACCGTTCGCCCGCGCCGGAGAAGCTTCCCGTCTCGGCGATGGCAATAAAGGCGTTGAGGTTGGCCAGGTCCATGTCTGTATTCCAGTTGGTTATCCAAAGCATAAAAAATATGAATTTGAGTTATTTAATGTAACCCCATAGGATCAGCCTCACAAGCCAAAGGGTTATTGAACTGTTCAAGGCCCAGGGCATAGAAACAAGCTGATGAGGAAACCGTCTGATGGCCGGCAAAACGCTCTACGACAAGCTCTGGGATTCGCATTTGGTCAAACAGCGCGACGATGGCTCTGCGCTGATCTACATCGATCGTCACATCATCCACGAAGTGACCTCGCCGCAAGCTTTCGAAGGCCTGCGGCTGGCCGGGCGCAAGCCTTGGCGCATCGACGCCAACATCGCGACCCCGGACCACAACGTACCGACCACCCCTGAGCGCAAGGGCGGCATCGCTGCCATTGCCGACGAGGTTTCGCGTTTGCAGGTCCAGACCCTCGACGATAACTGTGATGAATACGGCATCGTCGAATTCAAGATGAATGACGTCCGCCAAGGCATCGTCCACGTCATCGGCCCGGAGCAGGGTGCAACCTTGCCGGGCATGACCGTGGTCTGCGGCGACTCCCATACCTCGACCCATGGCGCTTTTGGTGCCCTGGCCCACGGTATCGGCACCTCCGAGGTCGAGCACGTGCTCGCCACCCAGTGCCTGGTCGCCAAGAAGATGAAGAACATGCGGGTAGAAGTCGAAGGCCAACTGCCGTTCGGCGTGACCGCCAAGGACATCGTCCTCGCGGTGATCGGCAAGATCGGCACCGCCGGCGGTAACGGCCACGCCATCGAGTTCGCCGGCAGCGCGATTCGTGACTTGTCCGTCGAAGGCCGCATGACCATCTGCAACATGTCCATCGAAGCCGGCGCTCGCGTTGGCCTGGTCGCAGCTGATGAAAAAACCGTGGCTTACGTGAAGGGCCGTCCATTCGCCCCGAAAGACGCGGAATGGGATTTGGCCGTCGAAGCCTGGAAAGACCTGGTGTCCGACGCCGATGCGGTGTTCGACACCGTGGTCGAGCTCGACGCCACCCAGATCAAGCCGCAAGTCAGCTGGGGCACTTCGCCTGAGATGGTATTGGCTGTCGATCAGAACGTTCCGGATCCTGCGAAGGAAATGGACCTGGTCAAGCGCGGTTCCATCGAACGCGCCCTGAAATACATGGGTTTGACTGCCAATCAGGCAATCACCGACATTCAGCTGGACCGCGTATTCATCGGCTCCTGCACCAACTCGCGGATCGAAGACCTGCGCGCTGCGGCGGTGATCGCCAAGGGCCGCAAAGTGGCCTCGACCATCAAGCAGGCCATCGTGGTGCCGGGCTCGGGTCTGGTGAAGGCCCAGGCCGAATCGGAAGGCCTGGACAAGATTTTCCTCGAAGCCGGTTTCGAATGGCGCGAACCGGGTTGCTCGATGTGCCTGGCGATGAACCCGGACCGTTTGGAATCGGGCGAGCACTGCGCCTCGACCTCCAACCGTAACTTCGAAGGCCGTCAGGGCGCCGGTGGCCGTACTCACCTCGTCAGCCCGGCCATGGCCGCCGCCGCCGCTGTGAACGGTCGTTTCGTCGACGTCCGTGAATTGATCTAAAGGAGCGCAGCATGAAAGCTTTCACCCAGCACACTGGACTTGTCGCGCCTCTGGATCGTGCCAACGTCGACACCGACCAGATCATTCCGAAGCAATTCTTGAAGTCGATCAAGCGCACCGGTTTCGGCCCGAACCTGTTCGATGAATGGCGCTACCTGGATGTGGGACAGCCGTATCAGGACAACTCCAAGCGTCCCCTGAACCAGGATTTCGTCCTTAACGCCGAGCGTTACCAAGGCGCCAGCGTGCTGCTGGCCCGGGAAAACTTCGGTTGCGGTTCCAGCCGCGAGCACGCGCCATGGGCGCTGGAAGAATATGGTTTTCGCAGCATCATCGCGCCGAGCTATGCCGACATCTTCTTCAATAACAGCTTCAAGAACGGCTTGCTGCCGATCATCTTGAGCGATGCCGACGTCGATGAGTTGTTCCAGCAGGTCGAGGCCAATCCGGGCTATCAGTTGCAGATCGATCTGCAAGCCCAGACCGTGACCCGCCCGGATGGCAAGGTGTTGAGTTTTGAAATCGACGCGTTCCGTAAGCACTGCTTGCTCAATGGTCTGGACGATATTGGCCTGACGTTGCAGGACGGTGATGCGATTGCGGCGTTTGAAGCCAAGCACCGTGCGAGCCAGCCTTGGTTGTTTCGCGACGCTTGATTTTGCGTAAGGCGTAATGACGCCATCGCGAGCAAGCTCGCTCCCACATTTGAAATGCATTTCACTGTGGGAGCGAGCCTGCTCGCGAAGAGGCCCGATCAAACACCACAAGGCTAAACCCTGAAAAAGGAAGTCCCAATGACCAGCACCGCCCAGCACAGCCAGGTAGTCCAAAAGCAATTCGGTGAACAGGCCGCGGCCTACCTGAGCAGCGCCGTACACGCTCAAGGCACCGAATTCGCGCTGCTACAGGCCGAACTGGCAGGGCAGGGCGAAGCCCGGGTCCTGGACCTGGGTTGTGGCGCCGGTCACGTGAGTTTTCAGGTGGCGTCGCTGGTCAAGGAAGTGGTGGCCTACGACTTGTCCCAACAGATGCTTGACGTGGTGGCCGCTGCTGCCGCCGAACGAGGCCTGCAAAACGTCTCCACGGTCAACGGCGCCGCCGAGCGCCTGCCGTTCGCCGATGGCGAGTTCGATTTCGTCTTCAGTCGCTATTCGGCACACCACTGGAGCGATCTTGGCCTGGCCCTGCGGGAAGTGCGGCGAGTATTGAAGCCAGGCGGTGTCGCGGCATTCATCGACGTGTTGTCACCGGGCAGCCCATTGTTCGACACTTACCTGCAAAGCGTCGAAGTGCTGCGTGATACCAGCCATGTGCGCGACTATAGCGCCGGCGAGTGGCTGCGCCAGGTCAGTGAGGCAGGGCTGCATACCCGCAGCACCACCCGCCAGCGGCTGCGTCTGGAATACAACTCCTGGGTCGAGCGCATGCGTACGCCACAGGTGATGCGCGCGGCGATCCGCGAGTTGCAGCAGTCGATGGGCAACGAAGTGCGCGAATATTTTGAGATTGAGGCCGATGGTTCGTTCAGTACAGATGTACTGGTACTGATGGCTGAAAGATAAGCGATTAACAGACTTTTTCCGGGAGCGCCCCAGGCGCACCGACTGATGACATGAGGAACGCATGAGCAAGCAGATTCTGATTCTCCCAGGTGACGGTATTGGCCCGGAAATCATGGCCGAAGCGGTAAAGGTGCTGGAGCTGGCCAGTGACAAGTTCGCTTTGGGCTTCAACCTGAGCTTTGATGTGATCGGTGGCGCAGCCATCGACAAGCACGGCGTGCCGCTGGCCGATGAAACCCTGGACCGCGCCCGCGCCGCCGATGCCGTGCTGTTGGGCGCGGTGGGCGGCCCGAAATGGGACACCATCGAGCGTGATATCCGCCCTGAGCGCGGCCTGCTGAAAATCCGCGCGCAACTGGGCCTGTTCGGCAACCTGCGTCCGGCGATCCTGTACCCGCAACTGGCCGAGGCCTCCAGCCTGAAGCCGGAAATCGTTGCCGGCCTGGACATCCTGATCGTTCGCGAGCTGACCGGCGGTATCTACTTCGGCGCACCACGCGGTACCCGTACCCTGGAAAACGGCGAGCGTCAGTCCTACGACACCCTGCCGTACAGCGAAAGCGAAATCCGCCGCATCGCCCGTGTCGGGTTCGACATGGCCATGGTCCGCGGCAAGAAGCTCTGCTCGGTGGACAAGGCCAACGTACTGGCCTCCAGCCAGCTGTGGCGTGAAATCGTTGAGGAAGTGGCCAAGGATTACCCGCAAGTCGAACTGAGCCACATGTACGTCGATAACGCCGCCATGCAACTGGTGCGGGCACCCAAGCAGTTCGACGTGATCGTCACCGACAACATGTTCGGCGATATCCTGTCCGACCAGGCCTCGATGCTCACCGGATCCATCGGCATGCTGCCGTCGGCGTCCCTGGACACCAACAACAAAGGCATGTACGAGCCGTGCCACGGTTCGGCACCAGACATCGCAGGCCAGGGCATCGCCAACCCGTTGGCGACCATTTTGTCGGTCTCGATGATGTTGCGTTACAGCTTCAACCAGCAGGCTGCGGCCGATGCTATCGAAAAAGCCGTTAGTCTGGTGTTGGACCAGGGCTTGCGCACCGGTGACATCTGGTCGGCTGGTTGCACTAAAGTCGGTACGCAGGAAATGGGCGACGCAGTAGTCGCCGCGCTGCGGAATCTGTAATCTCTCGGGCCCGCTGCCACTTTCACCCCCGGAAGCAGCGGCCCACTTTTCAAGAAGGTGTAGTTGCGATGAAACGTGTAGGTCTGATCGGTTGGCGCGGTATGGTCGGTTCCGTGCTCATGCAGCGGATGCTGGAAGAGCAGGATTTCGATCTTATCGAGCCGGTGTTTTTCACCACTTCCAATGTCGGTGGCCAAGGCCCGTCCGTGGGCAAGGACATTGCTCCGCTCAAGGACGCTTACAGCATTGAAGAGCTGAAAACCCTCGACGTGATTTTGACCTGCCAGGGTGGCGACTACACCAGCGAAGTCTTCCCGAAGTTGCGCGAAGCCGGCTGGCAGGGTTACTGGATCGACGCCGCTTCCAGCCTGCGCATGCAGGATGACGCGGTCATCGTACTGGACCCGGTCAACCGCAAGGTCATCGACCAGCAGCTGGATGCCGGCACCAAGAACTACATCGGCGGCAACTGCACCGTCAGCCTGATGCTGATGGGCCTGGGCGGTCTGTTCGAGGCCGGCCTGGTGGAGTGGATGAGCGCCATGACCTATCAGGCGGCCTCCGGTGCCGGCGCGCAGAACATGCGTGAACTGATCAAGCAAATGGGCGCGACCCACGCCGCCGTCGCCGATCAATTGGCCGACCCGGCCAGCGCGATCCTCGACATCGACCGTCGTGTGGCCGAAGCCATGCGCAGCGACGCGTACCCGACCGAAAACTTCGGCGTACCGCTGGCCGGCAGCCTGATCCCGTGGATCGACAAGGAACTGCCGAACGGTCAAAGCCGTGAAGAGTGGAAGGCCCAGGCCGAAACCAACAAGATCCTCGGTCGCTTCAAGAGCCCGATCCCGGTGGATGGCATCTGCGTGCGCATCGGCGCCATGCGCTGCCACAGCCAGGCGCTGACCATCAAGCTGAACAAGGATGTGCCGATCGCCGATATCGAAGGGTTGATCAGCCAGCACAACCCTTGGGTCAAGCTGGTGCCGAACAACCGCGACATCAGCATGCAGGAGCTGAGCCCGACCAAGGTCACCGGCACCCTGAACATTCCGGTTGGCCGTCTGCGCAAGCTGAACATGGGCTCGCAATTCGTCGGCGCCTTCACTGTCGGCGACCAACTGCTGTGGGGCGCGGCCGAGCCGCTGCGTCGCATGCTGCGGATCCTGCTCGAGCGTTGATCGATTGATGCTATGAACGAACCCGCGCCTTGCGAGAGGCGCGGGTTTTTTTATACTCGACAGACTGAGGTTGATGGGTTGACTGACATTCCGCTATCGCGAGCAAGCTCGCTCCCACAGGGTTCAGCGCGATCCTTGTGGGAGCGAGCTTGCTCGCGATGAGGCCGTTACAGGTGCCACATAATTGCCTGCATGCCAACCACCCGGTAAAGTGCCGCTCCCCCCGTTTCGCCAGAGGTATAACCATGAGCCAGACCATTGATATTGCCGTGATCGGCGCCACCGGTACTGTCGGCGAAACGCTGGTGCAGATTCTCGAAGAGCGCGATTTCCCGATCGGCACCCTGCATTTGCTGGCCAGCAGCGAATCCGCCGGCAGTTCGGTGCCGTATCGCGGCAAGAACGTGCGGGTGCGCGAAGTCGATGAGTTTGATTTCAGCAAAGTTCAGTTGGTGTTCTTTGCCGCCGGTCCAGCAGTGACATTGAGCTACGCCGCGCGTGCCACCGCCGCCGGTTGTTCGCTGATCGACCTCTCCGGCGCCTTGCCGGCCGACCAGGCGCCACAGGTAGTGCCGGAGGCGAATGCGCAGGTGCTGGCCAGCCTGAAAAAGCCATTCCAGATCGGCAGCCCGAGCCCATCGGCCACCACCCTGGCGGTGGTGCTCGCACCCCTGCTGGGGTTGCTCGATTTGCAACGCATCAACCTGACCGCCAGCCTGGCGGTGTCTGCCCAAGGCCGCGAAGCCGTGACCGAGCTGGCCCGGCAAACCGCCGAACTGCTGAATGTGCGCCCACTGGAGCCGACCTTCTTTGACCGGCAGATGGCCTTCAACCTGCTGGCCCAGGTCGGCAAACCGGATGAACAGGGCCATACACTGCTGGAAAAGCGCCTGGTGCGCGAGCTGCGTCAAGTCATGGCGTTGCCTTCATTGAAGATTTCCGTCACTTGCATTCAAGCCCCGGTGTTTTTTGGCGATAGCTATAGCGTGACCCTGCAGTCCTCGACCGAAATCGACCTGGCCAAGGTCAACGCCGCACTGGAAGACGCTCCCGGCATCGAGCTGGTGGAAGCCGGCGATTACCCGACAGCGGTCGGCGATGCGGTGGGGCAGGATGTCGTCTACGTTGGTCGGGTGCGCCTGGGTATCGACGAACCGTCGGAACTTAATGTGTGGCTGACGTCAGATAACGTACGCAAAGGTGCGGCGCTCAATGCTGTGCAGGTGGCCGAATTGTTGATAAAAGACCTGCTGTAAAAGATACTTCCAGACGAGCGCCATGCTTGGCCGTAATGTTGAAGGCGCGCCACCCTGAAGGGCTTTGCAGGGCATGCATGAAACGATCGCGCGCGGCGACCTTCGCCCGCGCGCAATGCCTTATGGCAGCGGCTATCAACCTCGCTGGCCGAGGAATGTAAAAACTAAGGATTAGCTAATGGTTCAAGTTCGCAAACTGGTGCTAGCAATAGCGGCCGCCTCGGCGCTGTCCTCCGGTATGGCGCATGCCCTCGGGCTCGGGGAACTGACCCTGAAATCGACGCTGAACCAGCCGCTGGTGGCGGAAATCGAGCTGCTCGACGTCAAGGAGCTCACCGCTGCCGAAGTGGTGCCGAGCCTGGCTTCACCTGAAGATTTCGCCAAAGCCGGTGTCGACCGCCAGGCGTTTCTCAACGACCTGACCTTTACCCCGGTGCTCAACGCCAGCGGTAAAAGCATCCTGCGCGTGACTTCCAGCAAACCCCTGACCGAACCGATGGTGAAATTCCTGGTTCAGGTGATGTGGCCCAACGGTCGTCTGCTACGCGATTACAGCGTGCTGCTCGATCCGTCCAAATTCTCGCCGCAAACCGCCGAGGCGGCTGCGCAATCTGCACCTGTTCAAACCGGTACGACGCCCGTCACCGGTGCGACCACGCCGTCCGAATACACCACTACGCGGCGCGATACCTTGTGGGAAATCGCCGCGAAGGCGCGTAATGGCGGTTCGATTCAACAAACCATGCTGGCCATCCAGGCGCTAAATCCGGATGCCTTCATCGATGGCAATATCAACCGGCTCAAAACCGGTCAGGTGTTGCGTCTGCCGGATCAGGTACAAAGCACGAGCTTGGCGCAACCGAAGGCCATCGCCGAAGTGGCTGCACAGAACACCGCCTGGCGTCAGGGACGTCGTTATGTCGCCAAGCCTGGTAATGGCCAGCAGCAGCTCGATGCGACCAATCGCGGTCGCGGTGAAGCACCTTCGTCGCAAGCCGCTCAGGACAAGCTGAGCCTGGTTTCCGCCGAATCCGGCAAGGCTGGGGGCAAGGGCGCCGCAGGCGATGCCAAGGCCTTGAACAACAAGCTGGCGGTGACCCAGGAAAGTCTCGATACCAAGCGCCGTGACAGCGCCGAGATGAAAAGCCGCATGACCGATTTGCAAAGTCAGATGGACAAACTGCAACGCCTTATTGAGCTGAAGAACAACCAGTTGGCCAAATTGCAGGCCGACGGTGCGGCGGGAACGCCTGCGGCAACTGCGACTGATGCAGCGATCCCGGCTGAGCTGCCGGCTGATCCTGCGGCAACGCCTGCCGAAGTGCCAGCCCCTGCTGAAGTAATCGCGCCTGCGCCTACCCCGGCTGCAGTGGCGCCTGAAGCGACTCCTGCTCCGGCACCGGCAGAAACGCCGATCGAGCCGACGCCTGCGGTCTCCGACGATCAGAAGTTCAATGAATTGCTGACCAATCCTTGGCTGCTGGGTCTGGCGGGTGGCGGGGCGGTGGTGGTGCTGCTGTTGCTGCTGTTGCTGGCCCGTCGCCGCAAAGCCCAGCAGGAAGCCGAGAAACATTTGCGCATGGCCCGCGCCTTGGCTGAAGAGCAGGAGTTTTCCTCCGAGCTTGACCTGTCCAAAGGCATCTTCGACGATCTGGAAGAGGTTGAGCCGCCGAGCCCGAAACTCGCCACGGCCCCCGCTCCAGCTCCAGAACCCGCTCCGGTGATTGCCCCGGTCGTGGTCACGCCGCCGATTGCCGCGCCGCTGGTGTCGCCCGCCGCCGAGCATTCCGACGATGTGTTGGGCCGCGTGCAGTCGCACATCGATGGCGGTCGTCTGAATCAGGCTGCCACGCTGCTGGAGGAAGGCGTCAAGCAGGAGCCGCAACGCAGCGATTTGCGCCTGAAGCTGATGGAAGTCTACGGTTTGCAGGGTGATCGCGACGCGTTCGTGGTCCAGGAGCGCCAGTTGGTGGCCAACGGCGACAACTATGCCCAGGTCGAAAAACTCAAGAGCCGTTTCCCGGCCATGGCGCTGGTCGCTGCTGGCGGTATTGCCACTGCCGCCGTCGCTGCCGAGCTGGACGCGCAGTACGTCAAGGACCTGTTGCTCGACGAGCCGCAAGCGCCGGCTGCAGTCGATGACGATTTTGACAGTGCGTTCGACCTGAGTCTGGATGATCTGGAAAACGTCACGCCGGTAACGGTTGCGCCAACGCCGGAACCAGCGCCGGAGCCGGAAACAACCCTGGCCGATCTGGAAGATTTCCCGCTGGACGATGACCTGAGTTTCGAATCGGTCTTGCAGCAACAGACTGAAATCAAGGAAAACCTCGACGACCTGTCGGAGTTCGACCTGGACATGGACCTCGGTGGCGAGCCTTCGCCGGCGATCCTGGCCGAGGACGATTTCCTGCTGAACCTGGATGAAGACGTCAAAGACCTGCCGGCCGCACCAGCGCCGGACGTGCCACAAGTGGTCCTGGACGATCTGGAGCTGCCGGCCGATTTCGATTTGTCCCTGGCCGATGAAATGGACGTCCCGGCGCCTGCGCAGGTGGTTACCCCTGAGCTGGATGATCTCAGCGCCGAACTGGAAAGCCTGTCCCAAAGCATCAGCGAGCCAAGCTTCACGGTAGATGACGCCTTGGCCACCGTGGATGACGAGCCGGAGTTCGATTTCCTGTCCGGTACCGACGAAGTCGCCACCAAGCTCGATCTGGCCCAGGCCTACATCGACATGGGCGACAACGATGGTGCCCGCGACATCCTCAACGAGGTGGTGAGCGAAGGCGACGACGGCCAGAAGAGCGAAGCCAAGGAGATGCTCGCGCGTCTGGTTTGAGTGGATGACCTGTTGTAAACAAAGCGGCAGCCCATTGAGGCTGCCGTTTTTGTTTGCGGGCGATGCGATGGTGTCTGTGCTGCCGCTATCGCGAGCAGGCTCGCTCCCACAGTGAGCCGCGTTTTGCCTGAAGAAACACGGTCCACTGTGGGAGCGAGCCTGCTCGCGAAGGCGGCATCCGATTCGCCACAGTACCTGCTGTTGTACTGGCGTCCTCGTCTGGCAGCCTTATAATGCCTCCTTTGCGTACATCAGCAGGTTGTCACTCCTTGGCAAACATAGATAACCCGGCCGCCGAAATGGTGGCCGACGGCTTTTTCCGGATCGCGTTGGGCGTTGAATACAAGGGCTCGCGTTATCGTGGCTGGCAGCGTCAGGCCTCCGGCGTGCTCACGGTGCAGGAAACCCTCGAAAACGCCTTGTCCAAGGTGGCCGACTCTCCCGTTTCGCTGCTTTGCGCCGGGCGCACCGATGCCGGCGTGCACGCGTGTGGCCAAGTGGTGCACTTCGACACGCAAGTCGAGCGTTCAATGAAGGCCTGGGTCATGGGTGCCAATATCAATTTGCCGCACGATGTCAGCGTCAGTTGGGCCAAGGTCATGCCGGCGCATTTTCATGCGCGGTTCAAGGCCATAGCCCGGCGCTATCGCTACGTGATCTACAACGATCAGATCCGTCCGGCGCACCTGAACGAAGAAATCACCTGGAACCACCGTCCGCTGGACGTCGAGCGCATGGCCGAAGCGGCCCGGTACCTGGTGGGCACCCACGATTTCAGCGCTTTCCGTGCCGGCCAATGCCAGGCCAAGTCGCCGATCAAGGAGCTGCATCACCTGCGCGTCACGCGCCACGGCAAGATGATCGTGCTGGATATCCGCGCCAGCGCCTTCCTGCACCACATGGTGCGCAACATTGCCGGCGTGCTGATGACCATCGGTGCCGGCGAGCGTCCGGTGGAGTGGATGAAGGAAGTGCTGGAGAGCCGTATTCGTCGTACTGGCGGGGTGACGGCGCATCCGTTCGGCCTGTATCTGGTGCAAGTCGAGTACCGCGACGAGTTCCAGTTGCCCGAGCGTTACATCGGCCCACATTTCCTCACCGGTTTCAGCGAACTTGACGGCTGACGCCTTCGAACGCTTTTGTTACCATCCGGGACTTTCTCGGATTTGCCGTGGGGTTTTATCGACATGTCAGCCGTTCGCAGCAAGATTTGCGGGATTACCCGCATAGAAGATGCGTTGGCGGCGGTCGAGGCCGGGGCCGATGCCATCGGCTTCGTGTTCTACGCCAAGAGCCCGCGGGGCGTGACGTTCCAGCAGGCCCGCGCGATCATCCAGGCGTTGCCGCCGTTCGTCACCACCGTGGGCTTGTTCGTCAACGCCAGCCGCTGCGAGCTGGGGGAAATCCTCGACGCCGTGCCGCTGGACCTGCTGCAGTTTCATGGTGATGAAAGTGCTGCGGACTGCGAGGGCTGGCACCGCCCGTACATCAAGGCGCTGCGGGTCAAGGCGGGGGATGATATCGCGGCGGCTTGCGACGCTTATCCGAGTGCCAGCGGTATTTTGCTCGACGCCTATGTCGAAGGCGTTCCCGGTGGAACCGGCCAGGCGTTCGACTGGTCATTGATACCGCAAGGCTTGAGCAAGCCGATTATCCTGGCGGGCGGCCTGACACCGGAAAACGTCGCCGAAGCGGTGGCGCGGGTTCGACCTTATGCCGTGGATGTCAGCGGCGGGGTAGAGGCAAGCAAAGGCATCAAGGATCACGCAAAGATTCAGGCGTTCATCGACGCGGTACGCAGAAGCTCACCGGAGCTCCTACGTTGATGTGACGGCTGGCAGACTGCCGCCGTCCACTGGACTGTACAAAACGGCTGAGGATTGATGGGGTGTACGCTGGTCTCTGCACTGACCCGGCACTCATCGAACATCGCCGCACACATGAATTTAGCTCAAGGGCATACGCGGGGCCGCGAACCAGAGCGTTCGGGCCGCCGGTACTGGAGAAAGAAAGCATGAGCAACTGGTTGGTAGACAAACTGATCCCTTCGATCATGCGTTCCGAGGTCAAGAAGAGCTCGGTGCCTGAAGGTCTTTGGCACAAATGCCCGTCTTGCGAGGCTGTGCTGTATCGTCCGGAGCTGGAAAAGACCCTGGACGTTTGCCCCAAGTGCAATCACCACATGCGTATCGGCGCGCGCGCGCGTATCGACATTTTCCTCGATACCGAAGGTCGTACCGAGCTGGGCGCTGACCTGGAGCCGGTTGACCGCCTGAAGTTCCGCGACGGCAAGAAGTACAAGGATCGCCTGACCGCGGCGCAGAAGCAGACCGGCGAAAAAGACGCGCTGATCTCGATGAGCGGTACCCTGCTCGGCATGCCTGTGGTGGTTTCGGCGTTCGAATTCTCCTTCATGGGCGGCTCGATGGGCGCCATCGTCGGTGAGCGCTTCGTGCGCGCCGCCAACTACGCGCTGGAAAAACGCTGCCCGATGATCTGCTTCTCCGCCTCCGGTGGCGCGCGGATGCAGGAAGCCCTGATTTCGCTGATGCAAATGGCCAAGACCTCCGCGGTGCTGGCGCGTCTGCGTGAAGAAGGCATTCCGTTCATCTCCGTGCTGACCGACCCGGTCTACGGCGGTGTTTCCGCCAGTCTGGCGATGCTGGGCGACGTGATCGTCGGCGAGCCGAAAGCCCTGATCGGCTTCGCCGGTCCGCGCGTCATTGAACAAACCGTTCGCGAAAAACTGCCAGAAGGCTTCCAGCGCAGCGAGTTCCTGCTGGAGCACGGCGCGATCGACATGATCATTCACCGTCAGGAGCTGCGCCCGCGCCTGGGTAACCTGCTGGCGCAAATGATGGGCCTGCCGACGCCTAAATTCGTCGCCGCGCCAATCGAGCCAATCGTGGTTCCACCGGTACCTGCCAACCTATGACCGAACGTACCCTTGGCGAGTGGCTCGCCTACCTTGAGCAGTTGCACCCTTCGGCCATCGACATGGGCCTTGAGCGCTCGCAGCAGGTAGCGTCCCGCATGGGACTGGGCAAGCCGGCGCCTCGGGTGATCACGGTCACCGGCACCAATGGCAAAGGCTCTACCTGTGCGTTCGTGGCTTCATTGCTGCGCGCGCAGGGCCTGAGCGTCGGTGTCTACAGTTCTCCGCACCTGCTGCGTTACAACGAGCGTGTGCAGGTCAATGGCGTCGAAGCCACTGACGCCGAGCTTTGCCAGGCTTTCGCGGCGGTCGAGGCCGGTCGCGGCGACACTTCCCTGACCTATTTCGAGATGGGTACCCTGGCGGCGTTCTGGCTGTTTCAACAGTCCGGGCTCGACGCCGTGATACTGGAAGTGGGCCTGGGCGGACGCCTGGACACGGTCAACGTGGTGGACGCCGACATGGCGCTGGTCACCAGCATTGGCGTCGATCATGCGGATTACCTGGGCGATACCCGTGAGTCCGTGGCCTTCGAGAAGGCCGGCATCTTTCGCCAGGGCGCGCCTGCGCTCTGCGGTGACCTGAATCCCCCGCAGCCCCTGCTGGATAAAGCGCGCGAGCTCAATTGCCCGTTTTTCCTGCGTGGGCGCGATTTCGACCTCGGCGTCACCAATCACAGGTGGCAATGGCGTGGTGTTGATGCTCAAGGACGTGTAGTTGAGCTGCGCGATCTGCCGTTGCTCGATCTGCCGATGGAAAATGCCGCCCTTGCACTGCAGGCCTATCTGTTGCTCGGTTTGCCTTGGGTGAGTGCGCAGATTATCAAGGCGCTGCAAGCGACGCGGATGGTCGGTCGACTCGATCGTCGGCAGGTCGCCTGGCAGGGCAAACACCTCAATCTGTTGCTGGATGTGGGGCACAACCCCCATGCGGCAGAATATCTGGCCCGTCGCCTGGCCAGCCGTCCACCGGCCGGCAAGCGCCTGGCGGTATTCGGATTGCTGGCAGACAAGGATCTGGATGGTGTTATTGGCGAATTGAGTGCTAGTGTCGAGCACTGGGCTGTCGCGCCGCTGGATTCGCCTCGGGCGCGACCGGTGGCGGACTTGCGCGAGGCGCTGGACAAGCGCGGTGCTTCGGTGACGTCCTATGACAGCGTGGCCGCCGCTCTGGAAGGGCAGTGTGCACAGGCGACGAGCGACGACGAGATTCTGTTGTTCGGATCATTCTATTGTGTTGCCGAGGCCCTTGAGTGGCTGGCCCGGCGCTCCACGGAGGAAGCGGCAAATGGCATTGCTGGATAAGGCTTACAAGCAGCGCATGGTCGGCGCCCTGGTTCTGGTCGCGCTGGCCGTGATTTTCCTGCCGATGCTGTTTTCCCGCCAGGATGAGCAGCGCCAGGTAACGGTCCAGGCCCCGGCTGCGCCGCAAGCACCGGCGATGCCGCAAGTGCAGGTGGAGCCCGTGGTGGTGCCTGAACCGCAAGCCCTGCCGCAGGAGCCCGTGCCGAGCGACGAAGAAATTGCCCAGCAGGAAGCGCCGGTTGCACCGGTTGCGCCTGCCGCTCCTGCCGCTCCGGCGCCCACCGTCAAGCCGGTCACGCCGCCCCCTGCGCCAGCCCCGATCCCGGCGCTGGCGGCCAAGCCCGCCACAGCGCCGTCGCAACCGATCAGCGCCGCACCAGGCAAGCCGGATACCACGCAAAGCCGTGTCGACGCCAATGGCCTCTCGGTCAGTTGGTCGGTGCAACTGGCCAGCCTGGCCAATCGTGAAAGCGCGGAAAAACTGCAGAAAACCCTGCGCAGCCAGGGTTACAATGCCTATATCCGTACTGCCGACGGCAAGAATCGCGTGTTTGTCGGGCCGTTGATCGAGCGTGCAGAGGCCGATCGCCTGCGCGACTTGTTGAACCGCCAGCAGAACCTCAAGGGGTTTGTCGTACGCTTTCAGCCAGAACGTGGCTAAATCTATCGCCGCGATTTGAAATGCACTGACAATCGCAGCTTACCGATAAGCATGGGCTCTGCTAAAATGCGCCGCCTTATCCGTCTGTAGGCTGCACTGTGCCATTTACCTGGGTTGACTGGGCGATCGTTGCAATCGTCGCCATCTCCGCTTTGATCAGTCTGAGCCGCGGCTTCGTCAAAGAAGCACTGTCGCTGGTGACCTGGATTATCGCAGGAGCCGTTGCCTGGATGTTTGGTGGCTCATTGTCCGAGTACCTCGCCGGATATATCCAAACCCCATCGGCTCGTGTGATCACGGGCTGTGCCATCATGTTTGTCGCCACGCTGATCGTAGGCGCAATGATCAATTATCTTATCGGCGAGTTGGTTCGCGTTACCGGGTTGTCCGGGACCGATCGATTCCTCGGCATGGCTTTCGGCGCAGCGCGTGGCGTATTGCTGGTGGTCGTGGCGGTCGGGCTGTTGAGCCTGGGGCCGGTACAGCAGGACGGGTGGTGGAAAGAGTCCCAACTCGTGCCAAAATTTTTATTGGTCGCCGACTGGTCCAAGAACCTGATTCTCGGGTGGAGCAGTCAGTGGCTTGCCAGCGGTATCAGCGTACCCGCTGATATACCGTTCAAGGAGCAGCTCTTGCCGATGGCCAAAACGCCTCAGTGAGTGTTGTTCAGTTCAGATCCATTAAGTAGGGGTTGCGTCGCATGTGTGGCATCGTCGGTATCGTCGGTAAGTCGAACGTCAATCAGGCGCTGTATGACGCGCTAACCGTCCTCCAGCACCGCGGCCAGGACGCTGCCGGTATCGTGACCAGCCATGATGGCCGGTTATTCCTGCGCAAGGACAACGGCCTGGTGCGTGACGTGTTCCATCAGCGTCACATGCAGCGCCTGGTCGGCCACATGGGCATTGGCCATGTGCGCTACCCGACCGCGGGCAGCTCGACCTCGGCCGAAGCTCAACCGTTTTACGTCAACTCGCCTTATGGCATCACCCTGGCGCACAACGGTAACCTGACCAACGTTGAACAACTGGCCAAGGAGATTTACGAATCTGACCTGCGCCACGTCAACACCAGCTCCGATTCGGAAGTCCTGCTGAACGTGTTCGCACACGAGCTGGCCCAGCGCGGCAAGCTGCAGCCGACCGAAGAAGACGTGTTCGCTGCCGTCACCGACGTGCACAACCGTTGCGTCGGTGGCTACGCGGTAGTGGCCATGGTGACCGGCTACGGCATCGTCGGTTTCCGCGACCCGCACGGCATCCGTCCGATCGTGTTCGGCCAGCGTCACACCGACGAAGGCGTCGAGTACATGATTGCCTCCGAGAGCGTGTCCCTGGACGTGCTCGGTTTCACCCTGATTCGCGACCTGGCGCCGGGCGAAGCGGTCTACATCACCGAAGACGGCAAGCTGCACACCCGTCAGTGCGCGACCAACCCTTCCCTGACCCCGTGCATCTTCGAACACGTCTACCTGGCGCGTCCGGATTCGATCATCGACGGTGTGTCGGTGTACAAGGCCCGCCTGCGCATGGGTGAGAAGCTCGCCGAGAAGATCCTGCGCGAACGTCCTGATCACGATATCGACGTGGTCATCCCGATTCCGGACACCAGCCGTACCGCGGCCCTGGAACTGGCAAACCACCTGGGCGTGAAGTTCCGCGAAGGTTTCGTGAAGAACCGCTACATCGGCCGGACCTTCATCATGCCAGGCCAGGCTGCGCGGAAAAAATCCGTACGCCAGAAGCTCAATGCCATCGAGCTGGAATTCCGCGGCAAGAACGTGATGCTGGTGGACGACTCCATCGTGCGCGGCACCACCTGCAAGCAGATCATCCAGATGGCGCGCGAAGCGGGCGCCAAGAACGTTTACTTCTGCTCCGCAGCCCCGGCCGTGCGTTTCCCGAACGTCTACGGCATCGACATGCCGAGCGCCCACGAGCTGATCGCCCACAACCGTTCGACTCAGGACGTTGCGGACCTGATCGGTGCCGACTGGCTGATCTATCAGGACCTGCCTGACTTGATCGAAGCGGTTGGTGGCGGCAAGATCAAGATCGACAAGTTCGATTGCGCGGTGTTCGACGGCCAGTACGTCACCGGCGACGTCGACGAGGCTTACCTGAACAAGATCGAGCAGGCGCGCAACGATGCCTCCAAGGTCAAGACCCAGGCAGTCAGCGCGATCATCGATCTGTACAACAACTGAGTAACTACCGGCCCTGAGGGGCCGGTTTTGTATCTGGCTTTTAATTGACGAGAATAGGGAAAGGAGTGACAGCATGAGTCAGGATTGGGATGCCGGTCGGTTGGACAGCGACCTCGAAGGCGTAGCGTTCGATACCCTGGCCGTACGTGCCGGTCAGCACCGTACGCCGGAAGGCGAACACGGTGATCCGATGTTCTTCACTTCCAGCTATGTATTCCGCACCGCCGCCGATGCGGCCGCGCGTTTTGCCGGGGAAGTGCCGGGTAACGTCTACTCGCGCTACACCAACCCCACCGTGCGTGCCTTCGAAGAGCGCATTGCCGCCCTGGAAAGCGCCGAGCAAGCCGTGGCCACCGCTACCGGCATGGCCGCGATCATGGCAGTGGTGATGAGCCTGTGCAGTGCCGGCGATCACGTGCTGGTGTCGCGTAGCGTGTTCGGCTCGACCATCAGCCTGTTCGAGAAGTACTTCAAGCGTTTCGGCGTCGAAGTCGATTATGTACCCCTGGCGGACTTGTCCGGTTGGGATGCGGCGATCAAGGCCAACACTAAATTGCTGTTTGTCGAATCGCCGTCAAACCCGCTGGCTGAACTGGTGGACATCGCCGAACTGGCGAAAATCGCTCATGCCAAGGGTGCGATGCTGGTAGTCGACAACTGCTTCTGCACCCCGGCGTTGCAACAGCCGCTGAAAATGGGCGCGGACATCGTTGTGCACTCGGCGACCAAGTTCATCGACGGCCAGGGCCGCTGCATGGGCGGTGTCGTGGCCGGGCGCAGTGAGCAGATGAAAGAAGTGGTCGGTTTCCTGCGGACCGCCGGGCCGACCCTGAGCCCGTTCAACGCCTGGATCTTCCTAAAGGGCCTGGAAACCCTCAACCTGCGGATGAAGGCCCATTGCGCCAACGCCCAGCAGCTGGCCGAATGGCTGGAGCAGCAGGACGGCATCGAGAAAGTCCATTACGCCGGTCTCAAGAGTCATCCGCAGCACGAGCTGGCCCTGCGTCAGCAGAAGGGCTTCGGTGCAGTGGTAAGTTTCGAGGTCAAGGGCGGTAAAGAGGGCGCCTGGCGCTTTATCGATGCCACCCGTCTGATTTCGATCACCGCCAACCTGGGCGACAGCAAAACCACCATCACTCACCCAAGCACCACCTCCCACGGCCGCCTGGCGCCGCAAGAGCGTGAGGCCGCGGGCATTCGTGACAGCCTGATCCGCATCGCGGTCGGCCTGGAAGACGTGGCAGACCTGCAAGCCGACCTGGCGCGCGGGTTGGCTGCCTTGTGATCGAGTTGTCCACGCCACTCGGTTCCAATGGCCGCGTTGCACTGGTAACCGGTGCGGCGCGGGGTATTGGCCTGGGTATCGCGGCCTGGCTGATCAGCGAAGGCTGGCAGGTGGTGCTGACGGACCTGGACCGGACGCGTGGCTCGAAAGTGGCGAAGGTGCTTGGCGACAACGCCTGGTTCATCGCCATGGACGTCTCGAACGAAGGGCAGGTGGCGCTGGGTGTTGCCGAGGTGCTGGGGCAGTTCGGGCGCCTGGATGCGCTGGTGTGCAATGCGGCGGTTGCCGATCCGCATAACATTACCCTGGAAAGTCTCGACCTGGCGTACTGGAACCGGGTGCTGGCGGTGAACCTCAGTGGGCCTATGCTGTTGGCCAAACACTGTGCGCCGTACCTGCGGGCCCATAGCGGGGCGATCGTCAACCTGGCCTCGACCCGCGCCGGGCAGTCGGAACCCGACACCGAGGCCTATGCCGCGAGCAAAGGCGGTCTGCTGGCCTTAACTCACGCACTGGCCATCAGCCTTGGCCCGGAGATTCGGGTCAATGCGGTCAGCCCCGGCTGGATCGATGCGCGGGACCCTTCCGTACGCCGTGCCGAGCCGCTGACCGATGCCGACCATGCCCAGCATCCGGCGGGCAGGGTAGGGACGGTCGAGGACGTGGCGGCGATGGTGGCCTGGCTGCTGTCGAAGAACGCCGGTTTTGTCACGGGTCAGGAGTTCGTGGTGGACGGCGGCATGACCAAGAAGATGATTTACAGCGAGTAGATTGAGCCGGGCATTGATGTTGAATGCGCCATCGTCTTCGCGAGCAGGCTCGCTCCCACATTAGAAATGCGATCCACTGTGGGAGCGAGCCTGCTCGCGAAAGCGGTCGACACGGTATCGATTGAAAGAATTTTGTCTTTTTCAGAAAAACTTCAATCCTGCTATTGACTTAGGTTCGCTACCTGCGTAGATTTCGCGGCCTCGGAGATGCAAACGGGTGATTAGCTCAGCTGGGAGAGCGTCTGCCTTACAAGCAGAATGTCGGCGGTTCGATCCCGTCATCACCCACCACTCCCGAGAAACTTGCGAAAGCAAGAGGTAGGCTGAAATGCCTCCACCGACGCGCAGCGGTAGTTCAGTCGGTTAGAATACCGGCCTGTCACGCCGGGGGTCGCGGGTTCGAGTCCCGTCCGCTGCGCCATATTTAACGAAACGGATTTATCCGCTTCGCGGTTGCAAAGCACCGAAGCTTGCAATCAAACGAGTTACCTGGACGCAAGTCCACAGCGATACGCAGCGGTAGTTCAGTCGGTTAGAATACCGGCCTGTCACGCCGGGGGTCGCGGGTTCGAGTCCCGTCCGCTGCGCCATATCTGCCCCAAGGCCCACTGAACGCCTTGGAGCTACGAAGAAAGCCACTGGTTTACTTCGAGTCGATAGCAAAGACCCTGGTCGAAAGACCGGGGTTTTTTGTGTCTGGAATTTGGTTTTTTCTCCTCTGTGACGCCTCCCGTCGAATCTTTCTGCGCATCCGCTGCATAAAGCACTTGGTGCCGCCTTGCGACATTAATTAGAATCACTCTCATTTACGATAACTCCTGGCACAGGGCTTCTTGAGATGAGTGATGCAGCGATGGCGAAGGAGCAAACCCTTCACGACCTGTACCGCGATCACCGTAGCTGGCTTGAGGGCTGGCTGAGGCGACGCATGGGCAACGCTTGCGATGCGGCGGACCTGAGCCAGGATACGTTTTTGCGTTTGCTCGCCAGCTCCCAGCGCATTGCTGATCTGCAAGAGCCCCGTGCCTATCTGCTGACGGTGGGCAAACGCCTGCTGAGCAATTTCTACCAGCGTCGCAGTCTTGAACAGGCCTACCTGAGTGCGTTGGCATCCCTGCCCGAGGATTGTGCGCCGTCCCCGGAACAGCGTTGGCTGCTGCTGGAAACCCTGCAAGCGCTGGATGAACTGCTCGATGGATTACCGAGGGCAGTGCGCCGGGCGTTCCTCTGGAGTCAGCTCGAAGGCTTGAGCTACCAGCAAATCGCCGAGCGCCTGTCGGTGTCCGAGCGCACGATCAAACGCTACATGGCGCAAGCCTACGAGCATTGCCTGTTGGTGGAACTGTGAACAGCCCGATGCCCGATGCTCGCCAGGCCGTCCGCGCCGCCGCCCAGTGGCTGGCGTTGCTCGAGTCGGGAGGCGCCACCGAGCAGGACCGAGCGAATCTGCAACGTTGGCGCGACAGCTGCTGCAGTCATGAACATGCCTGGCAAAAGGCCCAGGCCTTGCGCCAGCGCTTTGCCGATCTGCCTCCGGCGTTGGCCCTGAGCAGCCTCGATCGCCCCGATCCTGCGCGACGGGTGGTGCTCAAACGTGCATTGGGCATGGTGGCGTTGGTGCCGGCAGCCTGGCTGATCAGCCGGCAATTGTCGCTGGACGTCTGGCGAGCCGACCTGCACACCGCCACGGGCGAGCGCAAGCAGGTACGACTGGCCGATGGCAGTTCGCTGCAACTCAATACCGCCAGCGCCGTCGATGTGGATTTGCCGAACCGTCGGGTGAAGCTGGTGGAGGGCGAAATGTCGCTGAAGGTACCGGGCAGCTCGCCGTTGACGATCCAGACCCGGTTTGGCCAAGTGATCGTCAGTCAAAGCGAAGTCTGTGTTCGCCAGGATACCCTCGCTTGCCAGGTATCGGTGTTCAGTGGAGCCGTGCAGCTGCAACCGTTGCAAGGCGCCGCATTGACCTTGCGCGAAGGTCGGCAGGTCAGCCTGCAAGCAGCAGGCGCCGCAACGGTGCAGCCCTTTGATGTGCTGCAACCCGGTTGGCGCGAAGGCGTATTGATGGCAAACAATCAGCCGCTGGGGGATTTCCTGCGGCAACTCGACGCCTATCGACCGGGCGTATTGCGCTGGGAGCCAGAGCTTGAGGCGTTGCGCGTCACCGGCAGTTTCCGCCTGGACGACACCGATCGCATCCTCGCGCTGCTCGCGGCCAGCCTGCCGCTGGACGTGCAAATGCGCACTCGTTATTGGGTGACGCTGACGTCGCGCAAAAAAGTTGCTTGAAGCCTGTCCCCTTTTTTCGACTCGCTTGTCATTCAAGGCAACTGAACGCACAAGAGAGCCTCTTCAATGCCCGCCGTAAAGTCTTGCCGTCCACGCCCGGCGTCGTCCGGTCTGCGCCCGTTGTTGCGCCTGAGCCTGTTGTTGAGCCTGAGTGCCAGCCCGATTTTCGTCACCCATAGCTGGGCGGAAGACACCTCCCGCCGCAGCTATCAGGTGCCAGCCGGCAGCCTGAGCGATGCGCTGACCCGGTTCGCTGGCCTGGCCGGGGTCAACCTGTCGGTCGATCCTGCACTGGTCAGCGGTCGCAGCAGCGCCGGGCTGTCCGGTGACTATGGGGTGGAGGAGGGCTTCGTCCGCCTGTTGCAAGATTCCGGTCTTCAACTGCAACCGGTGGGCGAGCAGGCGTACATCCTGATTCCCGCGCCATCCGGCAGCAGCCTGCAACTGGGCGCCACCTCCATTTTCGCTACAGCGGGCGACGCGAGCGACCAGACGTATGCCGGTGGCCAGGTTGCACGCCGCGGTTCACAAGGCTTGCTGGGCTCGCAAGACTTTATGGAAACGCCGTTCAGCATGACCACCTACACCAGCGAGGCGGTCAAGAACCAGCAGGCGCGTACCTTGGGCGACCTGGTCGCCAGCGATCCCTCGGTTCGCGCCACCAACCCGGCGGGAGGGCGCTATGAGCAGTTCACCATTCGCGGGCTCAGCCTGTTCAATAGTGATGTTTCCTACAACGGTCTGTACGGTGTCCTGCCGACCTATACCATCGACATGGAGATGGCTGATCGCGTCGACATCCTCAAGGGCCCCAGCCAGCTGATCAACGGCATCTCGCCACGGGGCAGCGTGGGGGGCGGGATCAACGTGGTGCCCAAGCGCGCGACCGACCAGCCCATCACGTCGTTCACCGGCAGTTACGCCTCCAACAACCAGCTCGGCGGTGCCGTGGACGTTGGCCGGCGCTTTGGTGAGGAAGACAAGTTCGGCATTCGTTTCAACGGCGTGAAGCAGTCCGGCGACACCGAATGGGATCACCAGCGCGTCGATCGCGAGATGGCCGTGCTGGGCCTGGATTTTCGTGGTGATCGCCTGCGGCTCTCAACGGACATCGGGCACACCGAGCGTGAAACCGACGCCCCGCAGGAACGTGTGCAGATCGGCGCCAACGCGCAGGTGCCGAACGCGAACGATGTTCGCGACAACTACGCACAGCCCTGGAGCCAGGCGCGTACCACGGACACCTTCGGCACCCTGAACGGCGAATTCGATGTCAGCGATTCGGTCCTGCTGTACGGCGGTGTGGGCGCGCGCAAAAGCAATCATGACTTCCTCCGGCATGCCGTTGCGGTCACCAACGACGCGGGCGATTTCAGCGTGCTGCCGCGCGACTTCACCCGCGACGAAAATGTCCGCACGGCCACAGCCGGTGTGCGCAACTGGTTTCATACCGGCCCGGTAAGCCATCAGGTCAACCTGGCGGCCAGCTATTTCTACATGGACTTCGAGAATGGCGGCGCGCGTTATGCGGCGGCCCCCAGTAACCTCTACAACCCCGTGGAAACCCCAACGCCTGACAGGCCCACACGCTTCGATCCTGAGGTCTACACCGAGAACCGCTTCAGCAGCGTGGCCTTGTCCGACACACTGGGGTTCTTCGATGACCGGCTGCTGCTGACCCTCGGTGCCCGCTGGCAGCGGGTGCAGGTGGACGACTGGTCGGATGACATCAAGGGCGACACCGCCTACGACGAAGAAAAAATCTCGCCGTCGGGCGGCATCCTGTTCAAGGCCACCGACAAGCTGTCGCTGTACGCCAACTACATGGAAGGCTTGAGCCAGGGCAAGATCGCACCGTCGACCTCGGTCAACGAGGATGAGATCTTCCCGCCGTTCATCAGCCGCCAGGTCGAGGTCGGCGCCAAGTACGACGCCGGTGCGTTCGCCGTCACCGCTGCGGTGTTCCGGATCAAGCAGCCGGCCTACGAGACCAACGCCACGACGCGGGTCTTCGGCCCCAACGGCAAACGGCAGAACGATGGTGTGGAACTGAGTGTGTTTGGTGAGCCGCTCAAAGGATTCCGGCTGCTCGGTGGTGTGATGTACATCGACAGTGAATTGAACAACACCACCAATGGCACCTTCGACGGCAACCGGGCGCCCGCCACGCCGAAATACAACGTCAACCTGGGCGCCGAGTGGGACGTGCCGAGCGTACAGGGCCTGACCCTGACCAGTCGTGGCCTTTATTCCAGCTCGCAGTATCTGGACCAGTCCAACAACAAGGAAATCGATTCCTGGGAGCGTTTCGACGTGGGTGCGCGCTATGCGTTCAGGGTCGATGAAAAGACCATTACCTTGCGGGGCAATATCGAGAACGTCGCGGACAAGCGCTACTGGAGTTCGGCCGGGGCCTCGGATGACAGCGAGCCGGGCTTGACGCTGTCGACGCCGCGGACCTATCTGCTTTCGGCGACGGTCGACTTTTAAATCAATGCCTTTGTGGGAGCGAGCCTGCTCGCGAAGAGGGTGTGTCAGCCGCCATTTGTATCGTCTGACACGCCGCTTTCGCGAGCAGGCTCGCTCCCACAGGGGCTATGCAACACCGCCAAGGTTCAGCCTTGCAGATACACCGCATGGGTATGGGTGTACTCATACAACCCATGCTTGCCATCCGCTCCACCAATCTGCTGCGTCGAAAAGTCGCTGTTTTTTGATTCTTTGGTCAGTTTTTGGTTTTCCGTGAGTGCTTAAGTCTATAAACTTAACCTTTCGGTCAGCTTTGCATTGTCATCACAGCCCCTTGCATCGTCAAAAGGGGCTTCTGCACGACTCGAGATTTCCAGAACATAACCAGAAGGGCGGCCTCCATGACCGCCCATAGGATGATCCATGTCCAACCGTGAAATATCCCGGCGCTCGTTCCTTCAGGGCGGGCTGGTGGCGGGTGTGAGCGTGACGCTTACACCGCTGAGCAGTCAGGCGCTGGCAGCCTTGATGGAAAGCAGCGTCACCGTGCCGTCCGAGCAATGGCTTGGCAACAACGGCAAGGCGCGCGCCCGTAACGATGCCTTGTCCAAGGTCTGCGGCAGCAAGGTCTTTGCCCGCGACATCCGCGCCAAGGACATGCCGGGCTGGCCACAGCAGCAAGGCCACGCCATGCTGCTGAAAACCATCAAGGCCGACCGCATCTACGCAGGCATAGACCTGTCGTGGCTCGGCGCCGAATTGCAGCCGGACCGCATCTACGCAGGCATAGACCTGTCGTGGCTCGGCGCCGAATTGCAGCCGGACCGCATCGTCACCGCCGACGACCTGGTCAAGGACGGCATCGTCTTCCCGGAAGAACACGCCCCCGATCCACTGCTGCCAGCCGGCAAGGTGCCGATGTTCATCGGCCACCCGGTGGCGATCCTGATCTGGAATGACTTCGAGCGCTTCCGCCAGGCCAAGGCCCAGCTCAAGTTCAATGACAAAGCCATCCGCTATGGCGATAAAGCGCCGTTCTACGAAGGCGACCCGTACGGCAGCTTCCGCTACGTGCGTGTGGGCGGTGCGACCTCGGCCGACGAAGACGAATTCGCCAGCCTCAAGGATTCGATCCTGTTCCCGATGCTGCGCAACCGCCGCCCGGTGTGGGATTCTCAACCGAACCTGCACGGCAACCTGACTGAGCGCGGCTTGTTCTACGCCGAGCGCATGAAGCAGCAGATCGACACGCCGCCAGAAAACTGGCTGGTGTTCGACGAGCGCTACAAGACCCCGTCGATCGAACCCGCTGCGATGGAGCCGGACAACGGCAACGGCTGGTACGACCCGGCGTCCAAGACCCTGCACTTTGTCGTTGCGACGCAGTGCCCGTTGGAGACCGCAACCGAGACCGCGAAGATGATCGCGCCGTCGCGTTTCGGCCTGGCCAACCTGAACATGCACCCCGGCTACACCGTTGGCTACGGTTCCAAGGACCACAACATATTCGTGTACTACGCGGCGCTTGCGGCGTTGTACGGCGCCGGTGTACCAGTACGCCTGGCCAACGACCGCTACGAGCAATTCCAGAGCGGCATCAAGCGTCACCCGTTCGATATCCGTTATCAATTGGCGGTGGACAAGACCGACCACAGCTTCAAGATCTTCCGCGCCGAGATGAGCGTCGACGGCGGCGGACGGGTCAACTACAGCCCGTCGGTGGCAGCAGTAGGCGCCACGGCGGCGCAGTCGATCTACTACATGCCGCAGAACGATCTGCAAGTCACCGCTTATCACTCGCGCGCAGTGGAAGCCGGGTCGATGCGTGGCTACGGCACGCTGCAAAGCATGGCGTCCACCGAGATGATGGTCGATGAAATTGCCGATCGCCTCGGTGTCGATGCCATTGAACTGCGGCGCAAGAATGCCTTGCGTTCGGGCATGAAAAACACCCAGGGCGCGGTCCCGGCCGGTGCCTTGCGCCTGCACGAAATTCTCGACAAGGCGGCGGTCAACGAAGTCTGGAAAAACCGCAACGCGATCAAGCAACAACGCGAAGCGGCGGACCCGGACCACTGGTATGGCGTCGGTTTTGCGATTTGCCAGAAAGACTTCGGCACCGGTTCCGAAGCACCGATGGCCAGCATTGAATACACCGTTGACGGTCGCATCACCCTGCGCCACATCGGTATCGAAATCGGTACCGGCATGTCCACCTCGCAGGCGATAGTGGTGGCCGATTTCCTCGGTAACCCGGCGCACGAAGTGAAGACCGGCGAAACCGAATGGAAGGAGTTGCAGCTGATCAGCGGCGGCAACCCGTACATCATGAGCCAGGCCGAGCAGGACAACTTCCTGCGCAACCCGCGTTGGGTCGGCAAGGTCGCGTCGGCGTCGTCGGCGACCAACTCCGCCTACTACTTCAGCCACGCCACCCGGGAAGCGGCGCGTGTGCTGTTCAACCACGGCCTGTGGCCGGCGGCGCTGGAGATCTGGCGCCAGGGCCCGTACGGCGGCCAGGCCAACCCTTACGTGGTGCGCCGCGAAGACGCCCATTGGGTCGACGGCAAACTCACCGCCAACGGCATGGAGCCCTTGCCGTTCGCAGTGCTGGCCAAACGTGCCCACGAACGCGGTCTGGTCACCGGTGCCACGGTGCACGGCTTCAACCGCTGGAGCTGGGCCGAGGCCGAATACAGCATCGACGGCGTGCGTGAACGTCTGCCGCTCGATGGTCTGGCGGTCAAGTACGGCGACGGTGCACCGAAGGCGAAACAGGCGCAAATGAACAGCGCCGGTTTCCACTTGCTGGATCGGCAGAACATCGCCTACCCGCCGACCCAGTTGAACAACGCGGCAGTGACCTACTACAGCCCGGTGGCGACGCTGGTGGAAGTGAAGGTCAACAAGGGCTCGCACGAAGTGTCGGTGCTCAACCACCATTCGTGGGTCGAGTGCGGTCGGGTGCTGGTGCCGGAACTGGTCAAGGGCCAGCTCGAAGGCGGCATCGCCATGGGCATCGGCCATGCCTTGATGGAAGAAATGCCACTGTACGAAGGCGGGCCGGGGGAGGGTGACTGGAACTTCAACCGTTACCGCTTGCCGATGGCGCGGCACGTGGCAGTGTGGAAACAGACTGCGGAAATCCTGCCGCCGCTGTCGCCGAGCGATCCGTCCAAGGGCATCGCCGAGGTGGTGATGATCCCGGTGGTCGGTGCCATCGGCAACGCCGTGGCCCACGCCATCGGCAAACGTGTCCGCGACCTGCCTATCACTTCTGCACGCATCAAGGAGGCCCTCAATGGCTAACCGTCCGCTTCAACTGACCCTCAACGGTCAATCCGTCGGCCCGGTGGACATCCCTGATGACCTGCCGATGATCGACTACCTGCACGAATACAAGAACCTCACCGGCTCGCGCCTGGGCTGTGGCCAGGGCATTTGCCACGCCTGTGTGGTGATCGTCGACAACCCCGACGGCACCAGCGAAGAAGTGCGCACCTGCATCACCGGCGCACACTATTTCGAAGGCAAGAAAGTACGGACCATCGAAGGTCATGCGACCCGTGACGAGCAGGGCAAGGTCACCGAGCTGAACCCGATCCAGCAGCGCTTCGTCGACGAGTTCGCCTTCCAGTGCAGCTACTGTGCACCGGGTTTTGTGAATGCCGCGACGGTGCTGGTGGAAAAGCTGCAACGTCAGCCGATCGTCAAGAGCCAGCTGGAAAAAGTCATCGAGGACAGCCTTGGTCATCACATCTGCCGTTGCACCGGGTACGTGCGCTACTACAGCGCCACGCGCAACGTGCTGACCGATCTCGGCCTGGTCAAGGAGGGTTAAGCATGAAGCATCTACTTACCCGCCTGACGCTGGCGGTCGGCCTGGCTGCGCCTGTGTTGCTGGCGCAGGCGGATGATCAGGTGGTTCGTGGGGCTTACCTGGCCCGCGCCGCTGACTGTATGGCTTGTCATACCGCGCCGGGTGGCGCGCCCTATGCCGGTGGGCTGCCGATCGTTTCGCCGTTCGGCACGATCTACGGCACCAACATCACCCCGAGCAAAGAGCACGGCATCGGCCTGTACAACGATGACGAGTTCTTCGCTGCGCTCACCGCAGGCAAGCGACGTGACGGTGCCAACCTGTATCCGGCGATGCCGTACACCTCGTATCACCTGATGCCGCGTGAGGATTCCGACGCGATCCATGCCTACCTGAAAACCGTCGAGCCGATTGAACGTGATGCGCCGGTCACCAGCCTGAGCTTTCCGTTCAACGTGCGCCTGGGCCTGATGGGCTGGAACATGATGTACGGCAAGGACGTGAAGCTGGCGCCGGCCGAAGGCAAAAGCGAAGCCTGGAAACGTGGCCAATACATGGTCGACGTGCTCGGTCACTGCGGCGAATGCCACACCCCACGTGGCTTGCCTGGTGCCATGCAGCAGGACAAGCGCATGACTGGCGGCATCCTCAATGGTTATCTGGCCCCGAGCCTGCTGGCCACTGATTTGGCTGCCCGCGGCTGGAATCATCAGGATCTGAGCTCGTTCCTCAAGCACGGCATGAGCGCCCAGGGCACCATGTTCAACGAGATGTTCCCGGTGTTCCACAACAGCACCCAGGGCCTCAACGATGCGGACCTGGCGGCGATGGCGACCTTCCTCCTCGGCGACCAGCCACCGGCGGCGAAGGTGTTGACCGACGTGCCACTGGAAAGGCTCAGTGCCAGCGCGCAGCGCGGCCGTCAGGATTACCTGAACGTCTGTGCCGGTTGCCACGCGGCAGGTGGCGAAGGCAAACCGCACATCGCCGTGGCCATGCGCGGCAATACCACCTTGCGTCTGGAAGACCCGCGCAACCTGGTGCGGGTGATCGACGATGGCATCGGCGAGCAGAAGTTCGCAGGCTTCGAACACATGCAACCCATGCCGGGTTTCGCGCAGAAGCTCACCGACGAGCAGCTTGCGGATTTGTTGAATTACCTGCGCCAGGGGTGGGGTGGTCAACCGGGTGATCTGGCCTTGAGCGATGTGCAGAAGCTGCGGGCCGATGCGCCGCCGCTCGAGCACAAGGCGCACTGACATGCAGCATCTGGATCTGCAAGTGGTGCGGCGGGCGCTGGCGTGGTCGGCGGCCGGGCAGCGTGTCTGGCTGTGCAGCGTACTTGCCACTTACGGCTCGGCGCCTCGCGCGCCGGGTTCGTTGCTGGCGGTGAATGCTGACGGGCAGTGGATCGGCTCGCTGTCCGGCGGGTGTGTCGAGGAGGACTTCCTCGAACGCGTCGCCGAAGGTGCATTCGAGCAAGCGGTCAGTGTCGTGCGCTACGGCGAAGGCGACGACCCGCGCTCGCGGGTCAGCCTGCCCTGCGGCGGCGTGCTCGATGTGCTGGTGGAGAAGCTGGAGCCCGTCTGTGAGGTGCAGGCGCATCTGCGGGAGCTGGAGTCGGCGCTGTTGGGCCGACGTCGGCTGATCCGTGAAGTCGACCTGGCCAGTGGCGCGCGCAGTCTGTTCGATGATCGCGAGCAGGGCGTGCGCGTCGAACGCGAGATCGATCGCGTCAGGCTGCGCATCGGCGCGGCGCAGCGCCTGTTGCTGGCCGGGTATTCCAGTGTGGCGCAGGCCTGCGCGGAGTTCGCGGTGGGCCTGGGCTTCGAGGTGATTCTTTGCGATCCGCGGGACGAAGTACTGGAAGGCGTGGTGCTGGACAACGTGGAAATTCGTCGTCAACTGCCGTCGGTGTTCATCGCCGACGGCGGCTGCCATAGCGACACGGCAGTGGTGGCGCTGACCCACGATCCGCGCATCGATGACCTGGCGATGATGGAAGCGGTGCGTACCGACGCGTTCTACATCGGTGTGATGGGCTCCCTGCAGACCTCGCAAAAGCGCTTCGAGCGGCTGCGGCGCATTGGTGGGCTGGGGGAGGCGGAACTGGCGCGGATCCATGCGCCTATCGGGCTGAATCTGGGCAGCAAGACCCCGGCGGAAATCGCCTTGGCCGTGCTTGCCGATATCCTGCGAATTCGCAGCGGGATCGCTCGCGATCGACTTTGAAGCGACCCCGATCAGGGGCAAGGCTGGTTTTAAATGAGGCTCGTCGCTTAATTGGACGAGCCTTTTTTGTTGGGTGTCATTCTTGACACTGTCCGGTCAGCTTCTCTAGGATGCTGCCATGCGCCGATTTAAACAGCTACTTGCGGGGCGCCAGGTGACTCATTCAGTCGCCGACAGAAGCTTGAAACAGGCTTCGAAATACCGCTAAAGCGCTGGTTCGGTGTTGCCTCTCACCTGCCATGCAGACTTTTTGAGGCAGAGACACGACACGATGAATGCACTAAGCCCTGTTGTACGTCCCGCGCCGATCACGGCACATCTCACCCAGCGCAATCCAAAAATCCTGCTTGGCGGTAAACATCAGCCGACGCTCCTGCGTTACCTCGATGGTTGGCCACGTCGTACCGGTGGGCCGGCAGCCTTCCTGATCCAGTTTGTCGAAGACGGTGAATCCCTGGCGCGCTTTGCCGCGGACAGTTTCGATCTGGCAGTGATTCAGTCACCGAGCGTCGAAGACGCCCCTGAAATGATCAGGCAACTGACCCGCGTTGCCCGGCAAGGGCTGATTACACGTCGCTGAGGCTCGCTGAGGCCTCAGGGATAGTCGATCGCCACGATGTACACACATTGCTCACCCGTCGGTGTCTGGACCCGTACTTCGGCGTCCAGTGCCTTGCCGATCAGGGCGCGCGCCAATGGCGAGTCGATACTGATCAGGCCCTGTTTCAAGTCCAGTTCATCCGGGCCGACGATGCGATAGCGTGATTGCTTGCCATCCTCGTCCTCGATCGTGACCCAGGCGCCAAAATAGACTTTGTTCGGATCGCTGGGCTTTTCGCTGACGACCTTGAGGGCTTCCAGGCGTTTGGTCAGGAAGCGCACGCGACTGTCGATTTCGCGCAGCATTTTTTTGCCGTAGGTGTACTCGGCATTTTCCGAACGATCGCCCTGGGCTGCCGCCTCGCTGACCGATTGCGTCACTTGGGGGCGGCGGACGTGCCACAGTTCATGAAACTCGGCGCGCATCCGCGCTTCACCTTCGGGGGTGATCAGCGCGGTACCGGCGGGACGGGGAGGGCGATAACGGCTCATGGCAACTTTTCTTCGAATCAGGAGCGCTTGAGTCTATCAACCCTCGCGCAGGACTGTCAGTGGGCTGGCGTTCAAGGCTCGGCGAGTGCCGAACACGCCGGCGCCACCGATCAGCACGGCGCCGATCAACGGCAGCACCAGCAGCCACGGATGCGGATGCCAAGGCAGGTCAAAGGCGTAGCGGTAGAGCACCAGGCTGACGACTTCCGAACCCAGCGCCGCCAGCAAGCCGCTGACCGCACCCAGCAACCCGAACTCGATCCGTCGTGCCTTGACCAGCAACTGCCGCTCTGCACCCAGTGCCCGCAGCAGGGCCCCCTGGCGGATGCGTTCGTCCAGGGTCGCCTGCAGGCCTGAAAACAACACCGCCATCCCCGCCGCCAGGACAAACAACAGCACGTACTCTACCGCCAGGGTGACTTGGGCGAGGATGCTGCGCAGTTGCGCCAGCAGCGCCTCGACTTGCAGGATCGTCACCGCCGGAAAACTGCGCGACAGGTCGACGATCTGCTGGTCATGTCCTGCCGCCAGATAGAAGCTGGTCAGGTAGGTGGCCGGCAAATCCTTCAGGGTGCCGGGTTGGAAGATCATGAAGAAGTTCGGCTGGAAGTTGTCCCAGTTGATCTCCCGCAGGCTGGTGACTTTCGCCTCGCGATTGGCCCCGCCCACGGTAAAGACCAGATGGTCGCCGAGCTTGAGCTTCAGGCTTTCGGCGACTTTGCCCTCCACCGACACACCGGGGATTTCATCCGGCGGTTGCTCCGGCCACCAGTTGCCGGCGGTGACCTGGTTGCCCGCGGGCAGGTCTGCCGCCCAGGTCAGGCTCAGGTCACGCTGGATCGCCCGGTCGCCCGCCGATTCCTTGGTGACGATTTGCTGCACCGGTTCGCCATTGATGCTGATCAGCCGCCCCGGGACCACCGGATACAGTGGCGCCGATTGCGCCGACAACGAGATCAGGCGATCGGTGAATGCCTGCTTGTCCGCGGGCAGGATGTTCAGGGCAAAATAGTTCGGTGCGTTCTTGGGCAGCTGGTTCTGCCAGGTGTCCAGCAACTCGCCGCGCAGCAAGGCGATCAACGCCATCGACAGCAGGATCAGGCCGAATGCCAGGGACTGCCCCGCGGCTGCCAACGGATGGCGCAGCAATTGGCCCAGCCCCAGACGCCACGGCAGGGAGGCACGGGCCAGCATGCGTCGCAGGCTTTTCAACAGCAGCAACAGCAGGCCGCCCAGTACCAGTGCCGCGACCACGCCGCCGCCGAGCAGGGCGAAGGTCAGCACCAGGTCCAGGCTCAGACGCCACATGATCAGCCCGAGGGCGCCCAATGCGGCGCCGTAGACCATCCAGGTGCTGGAAGGAATCGGCAGCAGGTCCCGGCGCAGTACGCGCAAGGGTGGAACCCGACCCAGCGCCGCCAGCGGCGGCAGGGCAAAACCGGCCAAGGCCACGAGTCCAGTGCCGATACCGGCGATGGCCGGGAACAGGCCGCCCGGTGGTACGTCGGTCGGCAGCAAGTCATGCAGCAGGGCAAACAGTCCCAGTTGCGCCAGCCAGCCGATGGCGGCGCCAATGAGGCTGGCGAGCAGGCCGAGCACGGTCAGCTGCAGACTGAACAGCACCATGGTTTCCCGACGGGACAGGCCGAGGCAACGCAACAGCGCGCTGGCATCGAAGCGGCGGGTGGCGAAGCGGGTCGCCGACAACGCCACGGCCACCCCGGCCAGCAGCACGGCCACCAGGCTGGCCATGTTCAGATAGCGCTCGGCCTTGCCTAAAGCTCCACCAATCTGCCGATTGCCATCGCGGGCATCCTGGATGCGCTGGTTGGCGGCCAGGCCGGGTTTGATCAGTTGGCGATAGGTTTCCAGGGCCTCGGCCTTGCCGCGCCAGAGTTCGCGGTAGCTGACCCGACTGCCGGGTTGCACCACGCCAGTGGCTGCGAGGTCGTCAAGGTTGATCAACACCCGCGGCGTCAGGCTGTAGAAGTTGCCGGCGCGGTCGGGTTCGTAGGTCAGCACCCGTGCCAGCTTCAGGGTTTTCATGCCGACATCGATGCTGTCGCCGATCTTCAAGTCCAGTGCCGTCAGCAACCGTGCTTCGACCCAGGCATCACCGGGTTTTGGCCCGCCGCCGGGCTCTTCCGGGGCGAAAGGCGCAGGGGCGCTCTTCAGTTCGCCGCGCAAGGGGTAGACGCTATCGGCCGCCTTGATGCTGGACAACTGGATGCCGTTGTCCGTGGCGATGACACTGGAAAACTCCACCACCTGGGCGTGCTCGAGGCCCAGCTCGGTGCCGCTTCTTATTTGCTCGGGGCGCGCTGGTGAGCTGCCTTCGAGCAGCAGGTCGGCACCGAGAAACTCGGTGGCGCGCAACATCATGGCGCCATTCAGGCGTGCGCCGAAGTAGCCGATGGCGGTACTGGCGGCCACCGCGACCACGAGGGCAAAAAACAGCACGCGCAGTTCACCGGCGCGGGCATCGCGCAACAGTTGACGCACGGCGAGACTGAACAGGCGCAGCAGCGGCAGGCGTGCCATCAAGGCTCCAGAGGGGCGACCAGCAGGCCGGCTTCAAGACGGATCAGGCGCCGGCAGCGGTGTGCCAGGCGTTCATCGTGAGTCACCAGCACCAGGGTCGTGCCGCGTTCCTGGTTGAGTTCGAACAGCAGGTCGCTGATGCGCTCGCCGGTATGGCTGTCGAGGTTGCCGGTAGGCTCGTCGGCGAACAGCACATCGGGCTCGGCGGCAAACGCGCGGGCAATCGCCACGCGCTGCTGTTCACCGCCGGAGAGCTGGCGTGGCGAGTGGGTAAGGCGTTGGCCCAGGCCGACCCGCTGCAACAGCTCTGTGGCACGGCCGCGGGCGTCCTGGCGGCCATCGAGCTCCAGCGGCAGCATGACGTTTTCCAGGGCGTTGAGACTGTCGAGCAGCTGGAATGACTGGAAGACGAAGCCCACATGTTCAGCGCGGATGCGTGCACGCTGGTCTTCGTCGAGGTTGCTCAGGCCCTGGCCGGCGAGGGTGACTTCGCCGCTGCTCGGTAAGTCGAGGCCGGCGAGCAGGCCCAGCAGGGTGGATTTCCCGGAACCGGAGGCGCCGACGATGGCCAGGCTGTCGCCCTTGTTCAGTTCCAGGCTGAGTTGGTGCAGGATGGTCAGTTCACCTTCCGCGCTGGGAACCACTTTGCTAAGGTTCTTCGCGGTGAGAATGCTTGCGCCCATGGAGAATCCGATGCGTGTGTGGTTTTTGAGTGCTGGCCTGGCCTTGATGTGCATGGCCCAGAACGCAGCGGCGGGTACAGTCCTGATCGTTGGCGATAGTATCAGCGCCGGTTTCGGACTGGATACCCGCTTGGGCTGGGTGTCGTTGCTCGAGCAGCGGCTCAAGCGTGAAGGTTTCGACGATAAGGTGGTCAATGCGTCCATCAGCGGCGACACCAGTGCCGGAGGCCAGGCACGCCTGCCGGCGCTGCTTGCAGAGCATAAGCCGGAGTTGGTGATCCTTGAGTTGGGGGGCAATGACGGCCTGCGCGGCTTGCTGCCAACACAATTGCAACAAAATCTTGCGTCGATGATTCAGCAGTCGCAGGAGGCGGGGGCCAAGGTGCTGCTGCTGGGCATGCAATTGCCGCCCAATTATGGCGCTCGATACACCAAGGCGTTTACTGATGTTTACAGCAACCTGGCCGATGAGAAAAAGGTCCCGCTGGTACCGTTTTTCCTCGACGGCGTGGGCGGTCATCCGGACTTGATGCAGGCCGATGGCATTCACCCGGCAGCCGGGGCTCAGGACAAGTTGCTGGAAAATGTCTGGCCTACGCTAAAACCGCTGTTATGACACTTTTCTAGGAGCAGGCTTTCGGCTAAGGTGGCGCCCCCGATTTGGAGCCCCCGATGCCGCGTTCTGCCTGGTCACTTTATGCCTATCAACTGATCGAGCCTGACGAACAGCTGGATCTGTTCGCCTGCCAGGAAGTGCGGGTACACCTGGTGACCCGACAACTGGAGCTGGGCGGCTCGGCGGACCGGACCCTGTGCGGCAGTCTGCTGCCGGCTCAGCCACGCTGGTCGAACGTCGATCGCCGGGTGTTCCAGGACCAGCGCCTGTGCTCTTTGTGCCGGGCCATTCTTGAATCGCAAAAGCGTGGCACGTCGCCGATCTGGCCGGAGTTGCGGTTCGAGCTTTGATCATTGCAGTGGTAGGCGGTTAACTGTGTACATATCCATTGCTGCGGTAACGGCCGCTTAAGGTTCCGCCCTTACGGCGGGTGACTTTGAAAAGCGCAAAGTAACCAAACGCTCTTGCCCCACCACTCGGTGCCTCGCTTAGGCTCGGCATGCCCTCACTCCGGCATTGCTCCGTGGGTCGCCGCGATGGGCCATCCATGGCCCAGCGCGGCTAAACCGGCGTCCTGCCGGTTTACCCACTACGCAATGCCTGCGTTCGGCCATCGTAGTTTAACGGGGCGCCACAATCTAAAGCCAAAGCGAGGCGGCCTGACAGCCGACCTGATTTTAAGTGAACACGTTTCCCTGCAGGAGCGATGCTTGCTCGCGATGGACGTCAACGATAACGCGCCCTGTCTGGATGAACGCGTTGTCTGGAAGTCCATCGCGAGCAGGCTCGCTCCCACAGTTGGATCGTGGACAAGCCTGCAATCAGGTCGGCTGTCAGGCCGCCTCGCTTTGCTTTTGATCTGGCTTTTGATTTTCTTGCCCCATCGAGAGGCCGAGTGGAGGTTCTGCGCAGTGGGCAAACCGGCATGGATGCCGGTTTAGCCGCGCTGGGCCAAGGATGGCCCATCGCGGCGGGCCCACGGAGCAGGACCGGAGCGAGGGCATGCCGAGCCACAGCGAGGCACCGAACGCCAGAGGCAAGAGCCCTTGGTTACTTGGGGCTCTTCCAAGTGACTCGCTGTAAGAGCGAAACCCTAAGTGGCCGTTACCGCAGCAATGGATATGTACTCCGTCAACAAGCAATAGGTCGGCGGTCAGGCCGCCTTGACTACCAAGCCAGCTCCCCCAGGAAATGCCTTGCATCGCCTGCAACCCCCGCGACCTCCCCGAAATAACGGCCAGCGGTGTACAATCCCGTTCTTATACCCTCTGTCGATCATGCAAAGGATTTTCCGGATGTTGCCGCGCTTTCCCGCCGTCACCCGCTGCCTGACACTTGCCGCTCTCTGTGTAGCGGGTCCCGTCGCAGCATTGGAGCTACCCCTGCCACCGCCTGGTGAAGACATCGTCGGTCAGGTACAAGTGATCCAGGCCAAGTACGAAGACACCTTCGCCGACCTCGGCACGACCTACGACCTGGGCTATTCGGAAATGGTGGCCGCCAACCCTGGCGTCGATCCATGGCTGCCCGGCGCCGGCACTGAAATCGTGCTGCCGACCCGCTTCATCCTGCCGCCCGGCCCGCGTGAAGGCATCGTCATCAACCTGGCCGAGTACCGCCTCTACTACTTCCCGAAAGGCCGGAACGTGGTGTACACCTTCCCGCTGGGTATTGGCCGTGAAGGCTGGGGCTCGCCGATTGCCCACACCAGCATCGTCGCCAAGACCCCGAACCCGACCTGGACGCCTCCTGCGTCGATCAAGGCCGAGCATGCCGCCGATGGTGATCCGCTACCCAACGTGGTGCCGGCCGGCCCAGACAACCCTCTGGGGCCGTTCAAGTTCACGCTGGGGACTCCGGGCTACCTGATCCACGGCTCGAACAAGAAGTTCGGTATCGGCATGCGCACCAGCCACGGCTGCTTCCGCATGTTCAACAATAACGTGCTGGAAATGGCGGGCATGGTGCCGGTCGGGACGTCGGTGCGGATCATCAACGACTCCTACAAGTTCGGCGTGAGTGGCGGCAAGGTTTACCTGGAGGCGCACACGCCGCTGGACGACAAGGGCAACCCGTCGGTGGTCGACAAGCACACCGCGGTGATCAACGCGATGCTCAAGCGTGAAGACATCACCAACAACCTGCGCATGAACTGGGATGTGGTGCGTGATATTGTTGCGGCCGAAGATGGCCTGCCGGTGGAAATCGGCGTGCCGAACACTACCGCGCCGATGGTGACGAGTGCGCCGATCGACCCGCTGCAGTAATGCCTGAAACAAACCCGCCGACGCAGGCCGCGTCGGCGGGTTTTTTATTGGCTGCAGGAAACAGCAGGCAATAAAAAAGCCGACCCAAAAAATGGGTCGGCTTGATAATAATCCCGAAGGACTATTACTTGCGGCTAGCTTTTTCCAGCATGCGCAGAGCACGCTCGTTAGCTTCGTCAGCAGTCTGTTGTGCTTTTTGAGCAGCAGCCAGAGCTTCATCAGCTTTACGGTAAGCTTCGTCTGCACGAGCCTGGGAGCGAGCTGCTGCGTCTTCAGTAGCGGTCAGACGTGCTTCGGTTTCTTTCGATGCGCTGCTGCAACCGGTAGCCAGAACTGCGGCCAGAGCCAGAGCAGAGAATTTCAGAACGTTGTTCATCGTGTTCCCCTTCAAGGACTTTCTATTAAGTGGCTGTCTCCTCCGAGTGAGGAAATAGCCGGCGTACATACTACCCATTACTTGTCGTAAGTAAACTGACGTGAAGCAAGAAGCAAAAAAAATTGTAGGCGTTGATTCTTTTTCGAGCAACTTTTAACTGCGTTGTATAAAAAATATCCAGCTACAAGGCCCGTTTTGAGCGAGCCGCCAAGGAAAAGTTCCCCAAGCTCAAAGCTCTTTTCCCCGTCTTGGCTAAAGTCCGTCTAGATGGATTCGTCTACACTTTTGTTCGGAATTTGCGCGGCGTCTCTCATATCTTTCTCCATGTTCAGGTGACTTTAACGAGGGGTGCTCGTCTTATGTCTCAACATCCGGCAATGTTCAGGCTACCGACCGCTGCAAGACCTCCGGTCGAGCTGTTCCTGCGTTATCCACAGCCGCACCTGCCGACCAGCACGATGACGAGCGAACCTTGAGCATTTCTGCCAATGGCGCCTACTATTTGTACGTGCTCGATTGCGCGAGATCGGTGTGGTTCTTCTCGGTGTCGATTCAGGCACGGGGTGGCGTAGTTGTTCCTTCGCCGGAAAAACATCGGTAAGGTAGGGGTCAGAATCCCAGACCCGCGAGGAGTAGTGATGAGCGAGGCGTTGTCCATCCACCATGACCAGGCTGGTCATCAATTCGAGACCAATGTGGACGGTCATCGTGCCTACCTGACCTATATGGATCTGGGGAAACAGACCCTGGATATCTATCGCACGTTTGTGCCCAATGCATTGCGCGGTCGCGGCATCGCCGCGGCCCTGACCGAACAGGCTCTGCAGTACGCCGAGGAAATGGGCTATACCGTCATTCCCTCGTGCTCTTACGTCGAGCGCTACATGGAGCGTCACCAGCGCCATGCTGCCAAGCTGAGCCAGTGACCCTCGACAAAACCGAAGCATAAAAAAACGCCGGGCTCAGCCCGGCTTTTTTTTGTCTGCGGAAAACGCTGATCAGGTGCGCTCGCGTTTTGGCAGTACATCCTTGAGCTTGGCATGCATGCTGCGCAAGGTGTTTTCGGTGGCCGTCCAGTCGATGCAGGCATCGGTGATCGACACGCCGTATTGCAGGTCGGCGAGATCTTTCGGGATAGCCTGGGCGCCCCAGTTCAGGTGGCTTTCGACCATCAGGCCGATGATCGACTGATTGCCTTCGAGGATCTGGTTGGCGACGTTCTCCATCACCAGCGGTTGCAGGGCCGGGTCCTTGTTGGAGTTGGCGTGGCTGCAATCGACCATGATGTTGGGCTTGATCTTCGCTTTGTTCAGCGCCTGCTCGCAGAGGGCGACGCTGACCGAATCGTAGTTCGGCTTGCCGTTGCCGCCGCGCAATACGACGTGACCGTAGGCATTGCCCTTGGTGGTGACGATCGACACGCCACCTTCCTGGTTGATGCCCAGGAAGCGGTGCGGGCTGGAAACCGATTGCAGGGCGTTGATCGCTACGGTCAGGCCGCCATCGGTACCGTTCTTGAAGCCGACGGCCGAAGACAGGCCGGAGGCCATTTCACGGTGAGTCTGGGATTCGGTGGTGCGCGCGCCGATGGCCGACCAGCTGATCAGGTCCTGCAGGTATTGCGGGGAGATCGGGTCGAGCGCCTCGGTAGCGGTCGGCAGGCCCATTTCGGCCAGGTCCAGCAACAACTGGCGGCCGATATGCAGGCCGTCCTGAATCTTGAACGAGTCGTCCAGGTACGGGTCGTTGATCAAGCCTTTCCAGCCAACGGTGGTGCGTGGCTTCTCGAAATACACGCGCATGACCAGATACAGGGTATCGGACACTTCCGCCGCGAGAACCTTCAGGCGCTCGGCGTACTCGTGGGCCGCCTTGATGTCGTGGATCGAGCAAGGCCCGATGACCACGAACAGGCGATGGTCGGTGCCATCCAGAATGTTGCGAATGACTTCGCGGCCCTTGGTGACGGTGCGCAGGGCGGCATCGCTCAGGGGGATATCACGCTTGAGCTGGTCGGGAGTGATCAGCGTCTCGTTGGAGGCGACGTTTAGGTCGTTGATCGGTAAATCAGCCATCGTTTACTCGTCAGGTCACGGGTGCCGGCCGCCAGCGAACCCGCGCGGCGGAGCACAGCAAATTAAGCGCGTCGGGGAGCCGAACCTTAGCGCGTTACACCGTGGCTCGACAATGGGCTGGCCCGGTTTAATCCAGCACTGCCTGTGCAAATGCCTGGTGGACCTTGTCATGGGAGAACTCGTCGGCATGTTGCTGGACCCATTCAAGGGCCAGGGCCTGGATATCCTGCAGGTCGTTGTGGGCATCATGCTGGCGGCAGTAGCGCTCGATCTGGCACACCTGCTCACCCATCCGGGCACTGAACAGCGTCTGTTCGTCGACGAAGGCAATGCCCACCAGGTAGCCTCGCTTGCGTCGCAGGCACCAGGCCACGTAGCCCAGGAAGCGCATGTCCGGGTTCAGGCTCGGCATGCGCACCTCCAGCGCCGTACCGTGGCGCCAGGCGCGGTGATAATTGCAAGCCATGCCCCCGAGGCTGATAGTGTGCAGCTGTTGCCTTGAAATGCACTCAGGTTTGAGCAACGTCAACTCGACAGGTATATCGTCAGGATGAGGAAGAAAACGTCCCATGAGCACGGACTCCATGTGTCGGCCATCTGACATTGTTTCCCCCAGTATAGTGGTCGAATTGGAACTGACCGATTTCGACGCCGACCAACGGCTGTTGGCAATGAGCGGCGTATCGCTGGTGATTTTCACCAGTGTCGGTTGCGCCAGTTGTCGCTTTGCCCGCGAGCAGTTACCTGCGCTCGATCTGGATGTCGATCGACTGTGCTGGATCGATGCCGGCAACAATGGCGGGGTGGTCGAGCGCTATCAGGTCTTTCACTTGCCGGCGCTGTTCGTCGTACGCGACGGCGAATTCTACGGGGCACTAAAATCGCGCCTGACCGGCGCCGAGCTCAACGCCGCCTTGGGGCGGGCGCTGAGTCGAACAGCAGAGGAGTTGCCATGACGGGTGCAGTTGCCAAACCGACAATCGGAATTATCGGGACCGGTGCAATCGGCGGGTTCTACGGGATGATGCTGGCACAGGCCGGCTTCGATGTGCATTTTCTGTTGCGCAGCGAGTTTAGCGCGGTGGCCGAGCGCGGGCTGCAACTCCACAGCGCGGTTCATGGTGCGCTGACGCTGAATTCGGTAAAGGCCTATTCAGCGGCCGAAGACATGCCACCCTGCGACTGGCTGCTGGTAGGCGCAAAAACCACCAGTAACAGCGATCTCGCGCCCGCCATTGTGCAAGCCGCCGCACCGAATGCCAGGGTGTTGCTGTTGCAAAATGGCCTGGATGTCGAAGACAGCCTGCGTGAACTGCTGCCCGACGCGCTGCATGTGCTGGGGGGACTTTGCTATATCTGCGTCCATCGCCAGGGCCCGGGTGTCATTACCCATCAGGCGCTGGGGGCGGTGCATGTCGGCTATCACAGTGGGCCGGCGTCCGATGAGCCTTCGCGTGCCGCGATTGTCGAGGAGGGTGTCGGGCTGTTCCGTGCGGCTGGCATCGAGGCCCAGGCCATGGCGAACCTGCACCAGGCGCGCTGGCAGAAACTGGTCTGGAATATTCCGTATAACGGCCTGTCCGTGCTGCTCGGAGCGAGTACCACGCCGCTGATGGCCGATGCCGACAGTCGTGAGCTGATCAGGTCGCTGATGGCCGAAGTGATCCAGGGCGCAAACGCCTGCGGTCACGACGTGCCCGCCGGCTATGCCGAGCAACTTTTGCAGGTGACGCAGAGAATGCCCGACTACTGGCCGAGCATGTACCACGATTTTCTGCACAAGCGGCCCCTGGAACTGGAGGCCATCTACGCCCGGCCACTGGCCGCGGCGAAGGCCGTCGGCTGTGAGTTGCCACGCATCGAGGCGATGTATCGCAGTTTGAGTTTTATCGATCGGCGTAATACCTGAGTCGATCAATCGGAGGGGGAAGGGGATGCCAAAGTCCATAGACGACAAGCTGGTGCTGGCGATTTCTTCGCGAGCGTTGTTCGACCTGAGTGAAAGCCACAAGGTCTATCTGTCGAGTGGCGTCGAGGCTTACCGGCAATATCAGATTGAACACGAAGACGAAATCCTCGAACCCGGTGACGCCTTCCCGCTGGTGCACAAACTCCTGAGCCTCAATGCCCACCTCGGCCGCGCCCGGGTCGAGGTGATCCTGGTGTCGCGCAACAGCGCCGACACCGGCCTGCGCGTGTTCAACTCGATCCACCACTATGGACTGGCGATTTCCCGTGCGGCGTTTGTCGGCGGGCGCAGTCCGTATCCGTACCTCAAGGCCTTTGGCTGCGATCTGTTTCTTTCGACCCACGCCGAAGACGTGCGCAGTGCGCTGGACGCCGGGTTCGCCGCGGCGACCATTCTGTCCGGTGGCGCCAGCCGTGCCGCCAGCGATGAACTGCGCATTGCCTTTGACGGTGATGCCGTGCTGTTTTCCGACGAGTCCGAACGCGTCTATCAGGCCGGTGGCCTGGAAGCGTTTCAGGCCAGCGAGCGCGAAGCGGCCCGCGAGCCCCTGCGCGGTGGGCCGTTCAAGGGCTTCCTCGCCGCCCTCAATCTGCTGCAGCGCGAATTCCCGGATGACGCTTGTCCGATTCGCACGGCACTGGTCACGGCGCGCTCGGCGCCGGCCCATGAGCGGGTGATCCGCACGTTGCGCGAGTGGGATATTCGCCTGGATGAATCGCTGTTCCTCGGGGGCCTGACCAAGTCGGCCTTTCTTGAAGCCTTTGCCGCTGACGTGTTTTTCGACGATCAGGCCGGCCATTGCGAGTTGGCCCGCGAAGTGGTCGCCACCGGCCATGTGCCACATGGCATAAGCAACGAGCAAAAGGTTTAAGCCCGCCGTTCAACGTGTTACGCCGGACGTCGTACTCGCCAAGGCACTGCTAAGCTGAATCAATCTCCGCCATGTTGGCACGCGAGGAGGTCATATGATTCGTTCGATGCTGTATGCCACTGACCTCGGGCTGTACGCACCTGTGGTGATGCAGCACGCTCTGGAATTGGCGCGAACATTCAATGCCGACCTGTATGTGGTGCACGCCGTCGAGCCCATGGGGCTGTTTGCCGAATCGGTGCTGCAGAGTTATCTCGACGAGCAGGCGTTGAACGAATTTCACAGCCAGGGTCTTAACACGGTGATTGCCAGCATCGAGCAGCGAGTGCTCGACAATTTTCGTGAAGAGCTGGGTGACGAGGGGGAGCAGGACCTTGAGCGGATCAAGGCGGTACGGGTGCTGCAGGGTGATCCGTCGCAGGTGATACTCGACCAGGCGCAGAAACTCTCGGTGGATTTACTGATCGTAGGGAGTCACAGCCATGGTGCCGGTGCGGAAACGCCTTTGGGCCGGACCGCAGCACGGGTGTTGCAACTGGCCAAGGTACCGGTCTACCTGGTGCCGCTGGTGCAACGTCGTCGCCAAGGGGATCGCTAGAACACGAATAATGGCATTTTGATAAAAAGTTCTAGATTTATTCTTCAAACCATTAATATAGTTATATACCGTCGCTGATGCCCGTGGCGTCTACCTGCTTTGAGGGATTCATATGAAGCTCCAACAACTGCGCTACATCTGGGAAGTGGCGCACCACGACCTCAACGTTTCCGCTACAGCCCAAAGTCTCTACACCTCTCAGCCGGGCATCAGCAAGCAGATCCGTTTGCTGGAAGACGAATTGGGCGTCGAAGTATTCGCCCGCAGCGGCAAGCACCTGACCCGCGTAACCCCGGCCGGTGAGCGCATCATCACCACCGCTGGCGAGATCCTGCGCAAGGTCGAAAGCATCAAGCAGATCGCCCAGGAATTCTCCAACGAGAAGAAAGGCACCCTGTCGATCGCCACCACCCACACCCAGGCTCGCTACGCATTGCCGCCGGTGATCAGCAATTTCATCAAGCAGTATCCGGATGTTGCCCTGCACATGCACCAGGGATCGCCCATGCAGATTGCCGAGATGGCCGCTGATGGCACCGTGGATTTCGCCATTGCCACTGAAGCCCTCGAGCTGTTCGGCGACCTGGTGATGATGCCTTGCTATCGCTGGAATCGCTGTGTGGTCGTGCCCCAGGGACACCCGCTGACCAAGCTCTCGAAGTTATCCCTCGAAGCCCTGGCTGAATACCCGATCGTGACCTATGTGTTCGGTTTCACCGGCCGTTCCAAGCTCGACGAAGCCTTCAGCCACCGCGGCCTGACGCCCAAGGTGGTGTTCACCGCCGCTGATGCCGACGTGATCAAGACCTACGTGCGCCTGGGCCTGGGTGTGGGCATCGTGGCGAAAATGGCGGTCGATACCAAACTCGACAACGACCTGGTGGTGCTCGATGCCAGCGAGTTGTTCGAATCCAGCGTGACCAAGATCGGTTTCCGTCGCGGCACCTTCCTGCGGGGTTTCATGTGCGACTTCATCGAGAAGTTCGCCCCGCACCTGACTCGCGAAGTCATGGCCAAGGCCATCCAGTGCCACAACAAGCAGGAGCTGGAAGAGCTGTTCGACGGCGTCGAGCTGCCCGTTCACTGATAGAGCATCCTGCCGGGCAGACAGGACAGCCGGTCAAACCACCTCGGTGACAGCAAACAGTTGCCGAGCGCCCGCCACCAGAATCTCCACCTCGTCGCCGGCGAACTTGCCCAGCAGGCTTTTGCCCAGCGGTGAGCGCGGGGTGATGACGGTGATCAGTTGCCCCACCAGATCAACCTTCAGGCCCGCCGCATCCGGCGCCAGAAACAGCCATTGCTCACGGCCCTTTTCGTCTTCCAGGCCGAGCAGGGCACCTATCTCGATACCCCGTTGCTCGTCATACGGACGCAGTGCCAGGTTCTGGCAAAGCGCCAGTGACTGGCGAATCTCTTCGACCCGCCTGGCCTGCCCGGCGGCCAGATAAGACGCCTCCAGGCCCAGTGTGTCGTACTTGTTTTCGGCGATGTTTTCTTCGTGGGTCGCGGTTTCGTACGCGGTTTGCGCGGCGCGTTCGGCGATGTCGAGATCGACCCGCAGCTTGTCGAGAATCAGTTGGTGGACAGTGTGCTTATTCATGATCAATCGCAGAATTGCAGGACATTGGCGCGGCTTTTTTCACTCGGTGCCGTCTGGTCCTGTTGCAACCAGAACTGGCATCGGGGGTTCGACAGGTTGCGGTTGCTGCCGCGCGCCTGATCGAGTCGTTGCGCCTGCTCGTTCTTGCGCAGGTTTTCTTCATACTGCTCGAACAACGGGCTCTGTGCGGGAATGTCCGGCACCGGTCGCGTCACCACCGGCGGTTTGGCCAGTTGCTCCACCGCTGCTGCGACCGGTGCCAGTTGTTCGCTGAAAAACAGCCGGGACACCAGCCAGCCGGTCAACGCAATGGCGATGAAACCCAGCCACATGCCGAGGGCGATGCTGCCGGTCAGTTGCAGGGCGTTCAGGTGAATCGCAATGGATCGGCGCGGAGTAGGGCGGTAGGGCATGGTTGCCTCCTGGCGAGGGGTCGCGGGCGAGTGACGATTGTCGCACGAAGATTAATCGTCGTCGGCTCTTCTGCGCGGGCTGATTTATGCGGACAATTGGTACCTTTGCCAACGGGAGCCTGGAATGCCTGATATGAAAACCCGCTGGGATATTTTTTGCACCGTGGTCGACAACTTTGGCGACATCGGCGTGACCTGGCGGTTGTCGCGGCAACTGGTGGCCGAGCATGGGGTGGCGGTGCGTTTGTGGGTCGACGATCTGCGTGCCTTCGAGCGCCTGTGTCCGCAGATCGACATTCACGCTGGCCGGCAATGGCAGCAGGGTGTGGAAGTGTGCCAATGGTCGGCCGACTGGCAGCCGGTCGAGGCGGCCGATGTGGTGATCGCCGCATTCGCCTGTCAGTTGCCAGGCGCCTACATGGACGCCATGGCGCTGCGGGAAAAAACGCCGCTGTGGATGAACCTCGACTACTTGAGCGCCGAGGACTGGGTGATCGGCTGCCACGGTTTGCCGTCGGTAAAATACAAACACGTACAGAAGCACTTTTTCTTCCCTGGCTTCCACAAAGATACGGGCGGCCTGCTGCGTGAAAGCGGATTGCTCGAACGGCGTCGGCAGTTTCAGCAGAGCCCCGAGGCGCAGCGAACCTTCCTGCAAGGCCTGGAGGTTGACCGCGCGCCGGGTGCGCTATTGATTTCGCTGTTTGCCTACGAAAATGCCGGGTTGGCCAGTTGGCTGGACACATTGGCCAGCGACTCGACGCCCACTCATCTGCTGGTGCCGCAAGGGCGGATCCTGGGCGACGTCGAGCGTTGGCTGGGGGTGCAGGATCTGCAGGTGGGGGCGCTGCATGTGCGTGATGCCTTGACCGTGCAGGTATTGCCGTTCGTCCGACAGGACCAGTATGACCAGTTGCTGTGGTGCTGTGATTTCAACGCCGTACGCGGCGAAGATTCCTTTGTCCGCGCGCAATGGGCGGGTCGGCCGATGCTGTGGCACATCTACCAGCAGGAGGAAGATGTCCATCTGGACAAGCTCGAAGCCTTCCTCGCGCTATACGTCAAGGACCTTTCGCCTGCGGCTGGCGAGGCGATCAGCGGTCTCTGGCGGACCTGGAATGCCGGTGAGACAATGACCGACCACTGGCAATCTACCCGCAAACACTGGCCGCAGCTGGAAAAACACGCCGAGACGTGGTGTCTGGAACAGGCCTTGCAGACCGATCTTGCCGCGGCGCTGGTACAGTTTTATGTAAATTGGATATGATACGCGGCCTAGATTTTTGTAAATCCCATCCAAATTCGGATATTCGCAATGAAAACTGGTAAAGAACTCAAACCCGGTACCGTGATCCGTCTCGAAAACGATCCATGGTTGGTTCAGAAAGCTGAATTCACCAAGTCGGGCCGTAACAGCGCGATCATGAAGACCAAGCTGAAAAACCTGCTGACCGGTTACAAGACCGAGATCGTTTACAGCGCCGACGACAAGCTGGACGACGTGATCCTTGACCGCAAAGAAGCGACCCTGTCCTTCATCAGCGGCGACAGCTACACCTTCATGGACACCTCCGACTACACCATGTATGAGCTGAACGCTGAAGACATCGAAGCCGTTCTGCCTTTCGTTGAAGAAGGCATGACCGATGTTTGCGAAGCCGTGTTCTTCGAAGATCGTCTGGTTTCCGTAGAGCTGCCGACCACCATCGTGCGTCAGGTTGACTACACCGAAGGTTCCGCTCGCGGCGACACTTCCGGCAAGGTGATGAAGCCTGCCAAACTGAAGAACGGTACCGAGCTGTCGGTTGCTGACTTCATCGAAATCGGCGACATGATCGAGATCGATACCCGCGAAGGCGGTTCCTACAAAGGCCGTGCTAAATAAGCACTGCTTGAGGAATGAAAAAGCCCGACCATTGAGTCGGGCTTTTTTGTGCAAGATCAAAAGATCGCAGCCTGCGGCAGCTCCTACAAGATCGGTGTAGGAGCTGCCGCAGGCTGCGATCTTTTGCTTTATTTCAGCTGTTCCTTGAGTTCTTGCGACGCCTGCAACATCGCCGAACGCACCGCCGACACCTGGCTCACCACGTTGAGCAAGCCGTAGTCGTGGATCATGCCGTTATAGCGCACCGAGGTCACCGCCACACCGGCCTCGTCGAGTTTGCGGGCATAGGCTTCACCTTCATCGCGCAGCACGTCGGCACCCGCCGTTTGCACAAGGGCCGGTGGCAGCCCCTTCAACTGAGCGGGGGTGGCCCGCAACGGCGAAGCGTAGATTTCGTTACGCTGCTTGGCGTCGGTGGTGTAGTTGTCCCAAAACCACTTCATCATGTTTTTGCTGAGGAAGTGCCCCTCGGCGAACTCGTTGTAGGACGCTGTTTCGAAGTTGGCATCGGTCACCGGCCACAGCAACACCTGGAACCTGATCGCCGGAGTGCCCTTGTCCTTGGCCATCAGTGCAACGACGGCCGCCATGTTGCCACCGACGCTGTTGCCAGCCACCGCCAGGCGCTTGCCATCGACATTTATCTCTTTACCGTGCTCGGCCACCCACCGGGTCGCGGCGTATGCCTGGTTGATCGCCACCGGGTAGTGCGCTTCCGGTGACGGCGTGTAGTTGACGAATACCGCTGCTGCGCCGGAACCGGCAACCAGGTCGCGAACCAGCCGCTCGTGGGTCGGGAAGTCCCCCAGCACCCAGCCACCGCCGTGGAAGAACATGAACACCGGCAGCTCGCCCTTGACCCCGGCCGGTCTGACGATGGTCAGTTCCAGCGGTTGGCCATCGACCTGGATGGTCTTCTGGCTGACATCGGCTTTTGGCAGCGTCAGCTTCACCCCGGCCTGCGCGCCCACCAGCACGGCGCGGGCCTCGGCAGGCGTCATCTGCTCCATCGGCTTGCCGGTGCCGGCATTCAGCACGTCGAGGAATGCCTGGGTGTTGTGTTCGACATCACCGGCTAATGCACTGTGGACGGACAGGGCGAGAAGACTACCGGTCAAGACTTTGCTGAAAGCGTTCATGTTCATTTCCTGTTCGGGCCTGATAGGTCGGCAGTTAGACGGTCACGTGCAAGCGCACATCGACGTTGCCACGGGTGGCGTTGGAGTACGGGCAAACCTGGTGGGCAGCCTCGACCAGTGTTTGTGCATCGGCTTGTTCAAGGCCCGGCAGGCTGATGTGCAGGTCGATGTCCAGCCCGAAGCCGCCAGGGATCTGGCCGATGCCGACGTGGGCGGTGATCGAAGCGTCGTCGGGGATCTTGCGCTTGGTCTGGCTGGCGACGAATTTCAGTGCGCCGATGAAGCAGGCGGAGTAGCCGGCGGCGAACAGTTGCTCCGGGTTGGTTGCCGCGCCGCCAGCACCGCCGAGTTCTTTCGGGGTGGCGAGTTTGACGTCGAGAATGTTGTCGCTGGAAATCGCCCGACCGTCACGGCCACCGGTGGAAGTTGCGATTGCGGTGTAGAGAGTTTGCATGGTGAAAGCCTCGTTCGAGTTTTGTTGTTTGCGCTAAATGTTTGCGCGCTAAGTAAGTGCGAAATGAATGTATCGCGCTAATATTTAGTTCGCAAGATATATTTCTGAAAAAGTGCACGCTGCGGAAGTTCTGTCTTGATGGATGTGGCTGTAAGTTGCGATTTAGAGCTGTCGAGGCGGGATTTTTCAGCGGGAAGATTTTTTTTGCCGCATAGCTGATTTTCCAGCACGAGCGCAAAACAACTGTGGGAGCGAGCCTGCTCGCGATTGCAGTGTGTCAGTCAACTCAGATGTTGAATGTGACACCGCAATCGCGAGCAGGCTCGCTCCCACATGGGGATTTTCGGTGGTTAGAAAATTAGAGGCTTTCTTGCAGATGACGTCGCAGTTCCTGCAGCTCCGCTTGCAGTTTCTGCAGTCGCTCCAGCGTCATCCCGCTGGCGCCGAGGATGCACTGAGGAATGTCGCGGGCCTTGTCGCGCAAGGCGCGGCCCTGTTCGGTGAGTTCGACGATCACCACGCGCTCGTCCTCACGACTGCGGGTGCGGCTGAGCACGCCTTCAGCCTCCAGGCGCTTGAGCAGCGGCGTGAGCGAGCCGGGATCGGTCAACAGGCGCGCGCTGATTTCACCTACGGTCAAACCGTCCTTTTCCCACAGAACCATCATCGCCAGGTATTGCGGATAGGTCAGACCCAACGCTTGCAGCAAGGGTTTGTAGACCTTGGTCAACATCAGCGAAGTGGAATGCAAGGCAAAGCAGGCCTGATTGTCCAGCAGCAGGTCGTCGCAGTTGTCCGGGGTGTCGCGCTTGGTGGTCATTTCGTAGCCTTGATCAGTGATCTTTAGAATCTAGCGGGCAAATCTTTAACGCGCCAGACAATTCTGGACTAGTGCCGACCCAAATGGTTTTGCAACACCAGGTCCCATGGCGGAATGGGGCTGAAACGGGTTTTCAGGTATTCCAGCAGCAGGCGACTGCGGGAATTGGGTTGCTGCTGCAGGCGCAAGGCATAGATCCCGGTGCTTTCCGGATTCGGCAGGCCGTTTTCGCAGAACAAGGGCAGCAATTCGCCGCGTAACAGGTACTCGCTGGCCAGCCAGGTCGGCAAGTGGGCGATGCCCAGACCGGCCAGTGCGCCGCAGACCAGGGCTTCGGCATTGTTGGCGCTCATGCGCACGCGCGACGGCCGATGCAGTTGCATCCGGCCGTCCTTTTCGAAACGCCAGGCGAACGGAGGGGCCAGGCCGGCCCAGTCCAGGCCGTCATGTTCGACCAGCTGCGCCGGATCATTCGGCACACCGCGGCGCTGCAAGTAGTCGGGGCTGGCGCAGGCGATGCGCACCATGCTCGCCAGTGGCGTAGCCACCAACCGGGTATCGGCCAATTGCCCGGCGCGCAACACCAGATCGACCTTGCCCAGGTTCAAGCCCTGCATGTCGACAAAGCTGTCGATCAGCTGCAATTGCACGTCGAGGCCGGGATAGAGCAACAGAAAGTCGGCAATCACCGGTGCCAGATGGCGCCGTCCGAACGCGGCCGGCGCATCGATACGAATCAGGCCTTCCGGAGCACTGCTCAGGGACACCGCTTCGGCCCGGGCCAGGCGCAATTCGGCGACGATCCTGCGCGCGCGTTCGGCAAACGCCAGCCCCGCCGGCGTCGCGCGCACCGCATGGGTGCTGCGAATGAACAACTGGCTGCCGACGGCCCCTTCCAGGCTGTCTATGCGCCGCGCCACTGCCGAGGGAGTCAGTGGATGACGGCGTGACGCGGCGGAAAAACTGCCGGTTTCCAGCACGTCGAGAAACAGGCCCAGTTGCTCGGTCAGTTGGTTGGGATTCATGTGTGGCTCGATGCTTGTGCGAGATTGGCATAGCCATTGTGCGTTGCTGTGCGTTTCCACGCCAGAACCAGTTGCGTAGGATGGATCGCCTGACGTTTGGGAGAGATACGCGGTGATTGAGTTTGTGATGTATCTGGTTTTCGGCGCGGCCCTGGGAACCCTCGGCGGCCTGTTTGGCATCGGCGGGGGGTTGATCGCCATTCCGTTGCTGGGCGTGTTGTGCGGTCTCGATCAGCAGATTGCCCAAGGTACGGCATTGGTGATGGTGGTGCCGAACGTGATGCTGGCGCTGTGGCGCTACCACCAGCGCAACAGGATCGAGTTGCGTCACGCGCTGCCGCTGGCCTCGATGGGATTTTGCTTCGCATGGCTCGGATCGATATGGGCAGTGGGTGTCGATGCGCAAACCATGCGGATCGGTTTTGTTGCGTTCCTGATTGCGCTTTGCGCCTACAACCTGGTGCGCATGTTCCTCGCCAGCGCACCTGCTTCGGCGCAGATGAACCATTCATGGCCATGGCTGGGCGTGCTCGGTGCCGCATCCGGCACCATGGGCGGTTTGTTTGGCGTGGGCGGGGCAGTGGTGGCGACACCGGTGTTGACCAGCGTGTTCGGCACCACCCAGGTGGTTGCCCAAGGCCTGTCCCTGGCATTGGCATTGCCGAGCACCGGCGTCACGCTGGTCACCTATGGGGTGCATCACCAGGTGAACTGGATGATCGGTGTGCCACTGGCGATCGGCGGGCTGATGAGTATCAGTTGGGGCGTGAAGATCGCTCACAGCCTGCCGGAACGCCTGCTGCGCGCCTTGTTTTGCGGCTTTCTGCTGTGCTGTGCGGTGATGCTTGCGTTTAAAGCTTGAAGCCTTCGACGATATGCTCAGCCAGGCACTCGGTGATCGGTGACGGATTATGCAGGTTGCGCACCAGCATGATGCTGGCCTCGGGCAGCACCGGCAGGTCCTCGGCTTCACCGAGGATGCGCATGTCCGCGGTGATCAGGCTTTCGAGTTGCGCGGTGATAGCCAGACCGGCGCTGACCACCGCCATGATTGCCGACAGGCTGTCGCTGTTATACGCCACACGATAATCGCGCCCTTGGGCATCGAGGGCGTTGCAGGCCCACATCCGGCAGAAGCAATCACTGTTGAACATCGCCAGCGGCAACGGCGTCTGCTCGTGGGCGCTGTAGCATTGCGCCTCGGCCCAGACAAAACGTTCCTTGCGCAACAACTGGCCGATTTCGCTGCCCGGCTCGCGGGTGACGATGGACAGGTCCAGGTCCTGGCGCATCAGCAATTGTTTTGATGATTCACAATGCACTTCGATCTGGATCAGCGGGTAGGACTGGGCAAACTGCCGCAGGATCCCTGGCAGAAAACGCATCACGTAGTCGTCCGGGGTGCCGATGCGCACGGTGCCGATCATGTGCGGCTCGCGCAGGGTGTTGAACACCTCGCTGTGCAGCTTGAGGATTCGCCGCGCATAACCCAGCAGTACCTGGCCTTCGGCCGTGAGCCGCACCTGACGTCCGTCACGCTGGAACAATTGGCGCTGCAGCACATCTTCTTCCAGCCGCTTCATCTGCATGCTGACGGCTGATTGGGTGCGATGGACCAATTCACCGGCCCGGGTGAAACCACCCTGGTCGGCGATGGCGACGAAGGTGCGCAGCACTTCGGTATCGATACTCGGGTAGGCCGACATTCATCAATCTCCGAGATGGTTACCATCAGAAACATTCGTTGGATTGATCTTAGCCCTGGGCAGAGACTTGAGCCATCCAAACGGAGGGCAACAAGATGAAAGGTCAACATGAAATTCACGGCACTGAACAACATTCGGTTCACCTGATATCCGATCTGTTGCACAAGGTCAGTCGCTGGTACGAACTGCACCGTGAGCGCGAAATGCTGGCGAGCATGAGTGATGAAGCGTTGAAGGACATCGGCTTGAGTCGTGCCGATGTCGCGCACGAAGCTGATCTGCATTTCTGGCAAGACCCGATGGGCAATGGAAAGTAGGCACGACGACCCATGGAAATGTCCTGTCACTACCCCATCATCCCGGCCAAAGCCCGGGCTGATGGGGTAGGCGCGGGCCCGAAACAGATGGTCATAGAGCTTTACTGGAGCCTGTTTCTGCACTGGCTGAAGATCCTCTCCCCAACATTGAGGAGTGGTGTCATGGATCGACGAGACATTGAAGGGATAGACATTGAAGGGAGGGGCACGAGACATGCACTGCACAGGCTCAAACAGCCAGTATGGGCGGCGATTACGCAAGTGCAGCGCTGGCGCCAACTGAGCAGGGATCGTACCCAGCTGGCGCGATTGAGCGATGATTGCTTGCGCGATATTGGCTTGAGTCGAGCCGAGGTCCGCTGGGAGTCATCTCGCCCGTTCTGGGATGATCCACTCAAGCGATGAGGCCTGTGCATTGGCGTTTTTCGCACCTGCCGCTAAGGTGGGAAGAGCCTTGCCGATGAGTCGCCAGATGCCTGCTTCCCTGTGTTTTTCCCTGAAACAAGCCAGACGTCTGGCGCTGGTCGCCCAAGGTTTTGCAGGGCGCCAGTCGCCAGTGGCAGTCAAGCCTGCCGGGATCAACCGATTGATCGAACGCCTGGGCATTTTGCAGATCGACTCGGTCAATGCGCTGGTGCGTTCGCACTACCTGCCGCTGTTTTCCCGGCTTGGCCATTATTCAGCCGACTTGCTCGACCAGGCTGCCTGGAGCCAGGGGCGACACCGTACCTTGTTCGAATACTGGGGGCATGAAGCGTCCTTGCTGCCCTTGTCGATGTACCCATTGATGCGCTGGCGCATGCGGCGGGCAAGCCGTGGCGAAGACATTTATCAGCAGCTGGCGCGTTTCGGCCGTGAGCAGCAGGACACGGTTCAGCGGGTGCTGGCCTGCGTTCAAGAGCGGGGCGCGTTGGGCGCCGGCAGCCTGTCGACTCGCCAGGAACGGGCAGGGCCCTGGTGGGACTGGAGCGCGGAAAAGCATGCGCTGGAATGGCTGTTTGCCGCCGGTGAAGTGACAGTGGCCGGCAGGCGAGGCTTCGAACGGCTCTATGACCTGCCGGAGCGGGTCATTCCTTCGGCGATTCTGGCGCAACCGCTGCTCAGCGAGCCAGAGGCCCAGCGCGGGCTGATACGGCATGCCGCAGCGGCCTTGGGCGTTGGCACCGAGAAAGATCTGCGTGACTATTTTCGTTTGAGCCCCACGGACAGTCGTCCGCGTCTGGCGGAGTTGGTTGAGGCCGGCGAGTTGCTCTGCTGCGAAGTCGAGGGCTGGCGGCAACCTGCCTATTGCCTGTCTGAGCCGAAGGTGCGGCGCAAGGTCGAGGCTAGCGCGTTGCTTTCACCGTTCGATTCGCTGATCTGGGAACGAAGCCGTACCGAGCGCCTGTTCGATTTTCGCTACCGGCTGGAGATCTACACGCCGCCGGGGAAGCGGGTCTATGGCTATTACGTCCTGCCGTTTTTGCACAATGAACGGATTGCCGCGCGGGTCGACCTGCGTGCTGAGCGGGCTGCAGGGCGGCTGGCGGTGCATGCGGTGCATGAGGAAGCCTCGGGGCTGGATGACGAGGGGATGCTGGCGTTGGCGCTTAATCTGCGGCAGATGGCGGATTGGCTGGGGTTGGCGCGGGTCCAGTTGAATTGCCCGCGGGCGAGTGCGGCAAGGTTGAGGGTGGCATTGGCCAGTATTGATGGTGCCTGAGGCGACCCCTTCGCGAGCAGGCTCGCTCCCACGGTGGACCGTGTCCTACAGGGCAACTCGGTTTACTGTGGGAGCGAGCCTGCTCGCGAAGAATTCAGCGCTATTTAACGCCGAACCTGCTTCAACGTCTCGGCAATCAAAAACGCCAGTTCCAGCGACTGATCGGCATTCATTCGCGGGTCGCAATGGGTGTGGTAGCGATCCGACAAGCCGTCCTCGGTAATCGGCCGCGCACCGCCGATGCACTCGGTGACGTTCTGCCCGGTCATCTCGATGTGGATGCCGCCGGCATAACTGCCTTCAGCTTCGTGAACCTGGAAGAACTGTTTCACTTCGCCAAGGATCTGCGCGAAGTCGCGGGTCTTGTAGCCGCTACTGGCCTTGATGGTGTTGCCGTGCATCGGATCGGAACTCCAGAGCACTTGCCGGCCTTCTCGCTGCACGGCGCGGATCAGCTGTGGCAAATGATCGCCGACCTTGTTCGCGCCCATCCGTGCGATCAGGTTCAGGCGACCCGGATCGTTGTCGGGGTTGAGCACATCGATCAGGCGGATCAGGTCTTCGGGGTTCATGCTTGGGCCGACCTTGACCCCGATCGGATTGTTCACCCCGCGCAGGAATTCGACATGCGCGCCGTCGAGCTGACGGGTGCGGTCGCCGATCCACAGCATGTGCGCCGAACAGTCGTAATAGTCGTTGGTCAGGCTGTCGCGGCGGACAAAGGCTTCCTCATAATTGAGCAGCAGCGCTTCGTGGGCGGTGAAGAAACTGGTTTCGCGCAGTTGCGGCGAGCTGTCCATGCCACAGGCGCGCATGAACGCCAGGGTCTCATCGATGCGGTCGGCCAGGTGGCTGTACTTTTCCGCCAGGGCCGAATTGGCGATGAAATCGAGGTTCCACTTGTGTACCTGGTGCAGGTCGGCAAACCCGCCCTGGGCGAAGGCGCGCAGCAGGTTCAGGGTGGCGGTGGACTGGTGGTACGACTGCAGCAGGCGTTCCGGGTCCGGTACACGGCTTTTTTCATCGAAACCGATGCCGTTGACGATATCGCCACGGTAGGCCGGCAGTGTCACGCCGTCGATGGTCTCGTCGTTGGCCGAGCGCGGTTTGGCGAACTGTCCGGCCATGCGCCCGACCTTGACCACCGGGCAACCGGCCGCGAACGTCATGACAATGGCCATTTGCAGCAGCACCTTGAAGGTGTCGCGGATTTTCGCGGCGGAAAACTCGGCGAAACTTTCGGCGCAGTCGCCGCCCTGCAGCAAAAACGCTCGCCCTTGGGTCACTTCGGCAAACTGACGGCGCAATTCCCGGGCTTCCCCGGCAAACACCAGTGGCGGGTAGCTGGCCAGGGTCTGCTCGACGTGCTGCAGATGCGCCGCGTCGGGGTATTGGGGTTGTTGCTGGATCGGCAGGGCGCGCCAGCTGTCAGGGCTCCAGGGTTGGCTCATCATGATCTCTAGTGTTTTACGCTCGGACGTCCATGTTATCAGCAATTAGTGCGTGACCTGTTCCCGTCGCTTCGCGGACAATCGCGCCTTTGCCGCTTCCGCTGCGGTTTATCGCGTTGCTGTTTGCCCAAGAAGGCCCGGCAACGATCAGGAGACGAAATGACTGAGGAGCGCGTCGAGCATCTGCTCGCCGAGGTGCAGGACGAATTTGGCGTGATTCGCGTGCTGGAAGTGGCCGATTACCGTTTTCTCGAATTCGGTGATGCCATCGAGCAAAGTTGCGTGTTCACGGCCGATCCGAGCTGGCTCGAGTACGACTATACCCGGGCGATGCTGATTGGCGCGCTGTGCCATGAACAGCCGGAAAGCGCGCTGTTCCTGGGGCTTGGCGCCGGTACGCTGACCCAGGCCTGCCTCAAGTTCCTGCCACTGGAAGATGTCGAAGCCATCGAGCTGCGCCCGGATGTGCCGCGCCTGGCCATCGAATACCTGGGGCTGGACGATGATCCACGCCTGTATATCCGGGTGGGCGATGCACTGGAGCTGCTCGACAGCGCCGAGCCGGCGGACCTGATTTTCGTCGACCTGTATACCGACGTCGGTCCGGGTGTCGGGCATCTGGCCTGGTCGTTCCTGGAAAATTGCCAGAAGCGCCTGAATCCGGGAGGCTGGCTGGTGATCAACCAATGGGCCACCGACGATGGCAAGCCACTGGGTGCCGCGTTGCTGCGCGGGCTTTATCATCGGCATTACTGGGAGCTGCCGGTGAAGGAGGGCAACGTGATCCTGATCGTGCCTTCCGAACTGGATCAGGTGCTGGACATGGAAGGCCTGGCCGGCCGGGCCGAAGCGTTGGCGCCGCGGTTGGGGTATTCGTTGCAGTCGTTGATCAAGGCGATTCGCCCGGCGACATGAAGTGGCTGTTCTTCAGGGCCTCTTCGCGGGCAAGCCTCGCTCCTACGGGATTTGCATCGTTCTCCGCTCATGTGAACGACACAGCACCCGTAGGAGCGAGGCTTGCCCGCGAAGGGGCCCTCAAAACCAATACAAACTAAATCCCTTTGAATATGCCGGGCCGCCGCTCCACCAGCGACCGCACACCTTCCTGGGCATCCTCGCTGTTCAGCAACTTCTTCACCAGCGCTGGCAGCCCTTGCGCAGCGGCGGTTTCGCCCTCGTAGCGCGCCTGCCGGGCAGACAGCAACGTTGCCTGAACCCCCAGCGGCGCCTGCCGGGCGATTCGTTCGGCCAGTTCAATCGCCCGCGGCAGCAAATCCTCGCTGGCCATGACTTCCTGCACCAGGCCCAGGTGCAAGGCATCATGGGCATCGAACTCGTCGCCGGTCAGCATCCAGCGCATCGCGTTGCCCCAGCCAGCCACTTGATGCAGGCGCAAGGTGGCGCCGCCAAAGGGGAAGATGCCGCGCTGCACCTCCATTTGCGCGAAGCGGGTGTTGCTGGCGCACAGGTTGATATCGGCGGCCAGCATCAACTCGATACCGATGGTCAGGCAGTAGCCCTGAGCGGCGACGATCACCGGTTTGCTGACCCTGGGCCCGGCGAACACTCCCCACGGGTCGCAGCCGCCGGGCGGGGCGTGCCAGCCTTCGGTCAGTGCCGCGCTGGCGCTGACCAGGTCCAGGCCGGCGGTAAAATGTTCGCCATGGCCGAAGACCACGGCCACACGTGCTTCGCTGTCGGCTTCGAATTCACCGTAGGCCAGGCTCAATTCGTTGAGCAGGTCGAGATCAAAGGCGTTGCGCTTGGCGACCCGGTCCAGTCCGATCAACAGGACATGACCACGCTTTTCACGGCTCACGCGGCTGGTATTGAGCTCTTTCATGCTGCATTCCTCAAGCGGGAGGAGGGGGCGCAGACCTAAGGTCTGTGGCTGGTGGGTGAACCGTTTTAGCGCCATCGCCCGCAGGGCAGGGCCCTTGAAAAGTAGACGCTCGCGCGATTATCCGCAAAGCCTGTGACAGAACGCCGTGCGCGGGAGTTTTGCGATAAAAAAAGCTCCCTTTTCCGGCAAATTCCGGTATAGTGCGCGCCGGCCTTTAGCCGGGCCGCGTTTAGGTGGCGCAATTCCCCGAAGTCAGATTCGGTTGCACGTTCGCCCAGCGAACTCTTCCTAAACGATTCTTTCATTCATTCGTTTTCGCAAATCCCCGCCGACAAAGCTGCCAGGGCGACTCTTGAGTCTCAACACGGCACGCGCAGCTTTGGAGCATGGGTCTTTGCGGATGCACTTAGAGGCAGACCCATGACCCAGGAATCCGGCGGATTCGCCGCTTTTAATCTTAATCCGAATATTCTTGCAGCCGTCATCGCGACTGGCTACGAAGAGCCATCGGCTATTCAGCAGCAATCGATCCCGATCATCATGGCCGGACACGACATGATTGGCCAGGCGCAAACCGGTACGGGTAAAACCGCAGCGTTCGCCCTGCCGATCCTGCATCGCATCGATCCTGCAAAGCGCGAACCGCAAGCCCTGATCCTGGCGCCAACTCGTGAGTTGGCGCTGCAAGTAGCAACCGCTTTTGAAACTTACGCCAAGCAAATGCCCGGCGTTACCGTTGTGGCCGTTTACGGCGGCGCGCCTATGGGCCCGCAACTGAAAGCAATCCGTAATGGCGCACAGATCGTTGTCGCTACTCCGGGCCGTCTGTGCGACCACCTGCGTCGTGACGAAAAAGTACTGGCGACCGTGAACCACCTGGTTCTCGACGAAGCTGACGAAATGCTCAAACTGGGCTTCATGGACGACCTCGAAGTCATCTTCAAGGCCCTGCCTGCAACCCGTCAGACCGTATTGTTCTCGGCTACCCTGCCGCAGTCGATCCGTGCCATTGCCGAACGCCATCTGCGCGATCCGCAACACGTGAAGATCCAGACCAAGACTCAGACCGTTACCGCGATCGAACAGGCTCACCTGTTGGTTCACGCTGACCAGAAGACCTCGGCTGTATTGAGCCTGCTGGAAGTGGAAGATTTCGACGCCCTGATCATGTTCGTGCGCACCAAGCAAGCGACCCTGGACCTGGCCAGTGCCCTGGAAGCCAAAGGCTACAAAGCCGCTGCGCTGAACGGTGACATTGCCCAGAACCAGCGTGAGCGCGTGATCGACTCCCTCAAGGATGGCCGTCTGGACATCGTTGTGGCGACCGACGTTGCCGCTCGTGGCCTGGACGTTCCGCGCATCACTCACGTGTTCAACGTTGACATGCCGTACGATCCGGAATCCTACGTTCACCGTATCGGCCGTACCGGCCGTGCCGGTCGCGAAGGTCGTGCGCTGCTGCTGGTGACTCCACGTGAGCGCCGCATGCTGCAAGTGATCGAGCGTGTAACCGGTCAGAAGGTTGCTGAAGTTCGCCTGCCGGACGCTCAAGCCGTTCTGGATGCGCGCATCAAGAAACTGACCAACAGCCTGTCGCCGCTGGTGGCTGATGCCGAATCGACTCACGGTGATCTGCTTGATCGCCTGACCGCCGACATCGGTTGCAGTCCGCGTGCCCTGGCCGCAGCCCTGCTGCGCAAGGCTACCAACGGTCAAGCGCTGACCCTGGCCGCTATCGAGAAAGAACGTCCACTGGTGCCGAACAACGCACCGCGTGGCGATCGTCCAGAGCGTTCCGGTGATCGTCCTGAGCGTGGTGACCGCGAGCGTCGCGCACCAATGCCGCTGGCTGAAGGCCGTGCTCGTTGCCGTACCGCGCTGGGTGCGCGTGATGGCATCGCTGCCAAGAACCTGCTGGGCGCCATCCTCAACGAAGGTGGTCTGGCGCGTGAAGCGATCGGTCGTATCCAGGTACGTGACAGCTTCAGCCTCGTCGAGCTGCCGGAAGATGGTCTGGAGCGTCTGCTGACCAAACTGAAGGACACTCGCGTTGCCGGTAAGCAGTTGAAGCTGCGTCGCTACCGCGAAGATTGATCCGCCCTCGGGCTGATTGATCGAACATAAAAAATCCCCGACTGGTTCGGGGATTTTTTATGTCCTGCGTTTTGTGTCGCACCGGCCGAGACTGCGGTCTCTGTGGGAGCGAGCCGGCTCCGGGCGGCGTTCCGACGATAAACCTAAAGGCACCGCGTTTACTCAGGCTGCAAGCGTAATCGATGACGTCCATCGTCGGAACGCCGCCCGGAGCCGGCTCGCTCCCACAAATTACATCGGCGATGGGATTATTCCGCAGCCGGCCCGCCGCCCGCCGTTATCACCTGGATGCTCATGCGCGGTGTTGCCAGATCCAGCCCGGCTTCATCCAGATGCCGTTTGAGCGACAGGTTGAACGCCCGTGACACTTCCCACTGCTTGATCGGAGCGGTCTTGAACCGGGCCCGCAGAATCGCATTGCCGGACTCGAAGCTTTCCACGCCCTGAAACTCCAGGGGTGACCAGATATTGCGCCGTTGCAGCGGGTCGGTGCGCATTTTCTGGCCAACGTCGCGCATCAGCTTGATCGCGTTGTCGATGTCCATGCTGGCAGGCACCGCAACCCGGAAGATCGCGTAGCCAAATTCCCGAGAGTAGTTCTTGATGCTCTTGATTTCGCTGAACGGAATGGTGTGGACGATGCCGTCGATGTCCCGCAGGCGCACGGTACGAATGGTCAGGCCCTCGACGGTGCCCAAGTGGCCACCGACGTCCACGTAGTCGTCGATGGCCAGGGAGTCTTCGATGATGATGAACAGTCCGGTGATCAGGTCGGCCACCAGCGATTGTGCGCCAAAACCGATGGCCAGGCCGATCACGCCGGCGCCGGCCAGCAGTGGCGTCACGTTCATGCCCATGTTCGCCAGGGCGACGATCAGCGCGATGATGAAAATCGCCACGAACAGCACGTTGCGGATCAGCGGCATCATGGTCTGTGCGCGGGCGTTGGCCAGGCCTTTGCGCGAGCGGGTGAGGGCGTGGTGCACGGCGGTGTCGCTGAGAATCCAGATCAGCCAGGCAAAGATCAGCGTGCCGACAAGGCTGAACAGTTTGACGCTGACCTCATGGCCTTCGCCTGCCGTGAAGCTGATCAGCGACATGCCCCAGACCCGCAGGCCCAGCTCGATGAATGCCAGCCATACCAACAGATGGGCCAGGGTATAGAAGAAGTTTTTCAGGCGTTCCGAATACAGTGCGTGACGCTTCGCGCCGCGTTGCGGTTTGAGGGCGTGACGGCGCACCAAGCCATTGATGACCATGCACAACACCAGCAACACGGTGCAGATCAGCGCCTGGCGCAGCGCAGTGCTGGTGTCGCCGGCCGAAACGAAGGTAGCAAACAGGGAAATCCCCACCAGCACCAGCGCCGGTACATACCAGAAGGTGCCGAGAATTTCGATGGTGTCGCTGAGGGCGCGGCGTGTCAGGCGCCGGGACAGCGGCTGGTTGCGGATCAAGTGCGCAATCGGGCGGCGGAAACGCAGGATGAACAGCCCCGTGGACAATGCCGCCAACACATTGGCCACCGTCGCCGCGGTGTGTGCCAGGTGCACGCCAAGGCTTTCAATCAGGCGCGGGTCGTTCAAGGCTTCACCGAAAGCGGCAAAACTGCCAATCAACCACAGCGGTCGGAAGGCCTGGTGCCGCAGGATGTACAGGGCCCGGTGACGGTGCGGTCCGTCGAGCAGGGAAAAGGCAATCACGCAGATCGCGGAGAAACAGGTGCCGACCACCAGCGCGTAAGCCAGCACCATGGCCAGGCTTTTACCGAGTGACGACGGCAGGGCGTAACTCATGTAGACGGTGATGACCAGGGCTATCAGCCACGGCCCCAGCTTGCGCAGGGCGAAACGCAGCATGTCCACGGCCCTGGGGTGTTGCGGCAATTCTTCGGTCAGGCCGAAACGCATCCGTACCCGATGGCTGAACCAGATGAGCGCCGCCGCCAGCAGGCTCCAGACCATCAGGATCATGGCAAAGGCGAAGATGATCGGCAGCCACTCGCTGGCCGGCAGCACCAGCGCCGTCAATTCATCCTTGGCCAGGTCGAACTCGTCGGACCAGCGAGTGATCGGGCTATCGGCCCCGGAAAATTGCTTTTCGAAACTGGCCAGGGTCCCGCCAATCAGGCCCAGCACACCTTCCTCGGCGACCGGTTGGGCTTTTTTGGTGGCGTCGCGCAGCTTCTTCAGATCCGCCAGCAGCTTGCTGCGCTGCTGATCGTTCTCCAGCGACTTGATGACTTCGTCCAGGGATTGCCCAAGGGGTTCCTGCGCCTCGGGTTGGGTTTTTGCCGGGCTGCCAAGCAGGCTCGGCAGCCCGACCGCCTGGGCAGGTGCTGACGCCATCAGCGTCATCAGGCAGATAAGGAAAAGGCACGGCAGGGCGAATAGACGAGCGAACACTAGGCGGTCAACCTCGAAATGGGCAGATCGACCGAGTGTACGAGCCCGTCAAAATCAATGCGAGCCGGGGTGGGGATTTATTCGTTGAGTTTGGCGAGGATCTTGAAGATCACCGTGGCCAGGATCAGCAACATCCCGAGCCACATGGCGAGCACACCCGCGTTCTTGTCGCGAAAATTGAAACCGACTGCCAGCATGACCATCCCGATAAGAATAGGGATGAGCATGGCGTGGAACGAGGACATCGTGATCATGGCGACTGCCTTGTCGAAAGGGATAATGAAAGTCTAGGTGGTTTTGTAGGAGCCAGCGGTGCGGCGATCCGACTTGCCGGCGAACCAGGCGATGCGGTGTATTTGATATACCGCGGTGCCAGGTTCGCCGTAGGAGCCAGGCTTGCCGGCGAACCAGGCGATGCGGTGCTCCTGGCTCGTCATCGTTCTTCGCCGGCAAGCCTGGCTCCTACCGGGGGCGTTACGGCAATTCGCGGCAGGCGTAGAACGCGCCGAGCACCTTGACCAGATGCGCCAGGTCATGGCTGCCGCACAGTTCGCGGATCGAATGCATGGCGAAAGTCGGCAGGCCGATGTCCACGGTACGCACACCCAGGTGGCTGGCGGTGATCGGGCCGATGGTCGAGCCGCAACCCATATCGCTGCGCACCACGAAACTCTGGACTGGCACTTCTTCGGCCATGCACAGGTGACGGAAGAACCCGGCGGTTTCGCTGTTGGTGGCATAGCGCTGGTTGCTGTTGACCTTGATCACGGGGCCGGCGTTGAGTTTAGGGCCGTGATTGGCATCGTGCTTGTCGGCGTAGTTGGGGTGCACGCCGTGGGCGTTGTCGGCCGAGACCAGCAGGGATTTCTGAATGGTGCGCACGAATTCATCACCTTCTGGCAGTAGGCGACGCAACGTCTGCTCCAGCATCGGACCGTCGGCGCCACAGGCCGAGCATGAACCGACTTCCTCGTGGTCATTGCACACCAGGACGCAGGTTTCGTCGGTGTCGGTGGTCAGTAGCGCTTGCAGGCCGGCATAGCATGACAGCAGGTTGTCCAGGCGCGCGCCGGCGATGAAATCACCATGCAAGCCGATGACGGCCGCGCTTTGGGTGTCGTAGAAGCTCAGTTCGTAATCCAGCACGACATCGGCGTTCAGGCCGTGTTCGCGGGCAAGCTGGTCGGTGAGCACTGCGCGGAAATCCACGCGCTCGTCACCGGCGAATTGCGCCAGTACCGGTGGCAGTTCGGTCTGGGCGTTGATTGCCCAGCCCATGTTGGCTTCACGATTGAGGTGAATGGCCAGGTTGGGGATGATTGCGATCGGCGCCTTGAAGTCGATCAGCTGGCTCTCGACCTTGCCATCACGACGGAAGGTGACGCGGCCGGCCAGGGACAGGTCGCGGTCGAACCAGGGGGCCAGCAGGGCACCGCCATAGACTTCGACGCCCAATTGCCAGAAACCCTGGCGTTGCAGTTCCGGCTGCGGCTTGACCCGCAGGCACGGGCTGTCGGTGTGGGCGCCAACCAGGCGAATGCCGCCGTGCAACGGCGAGTGCCGGCCCATCTTGATCGCGACGATCGACGAGTCGTTGCGGGTGACGTAGTAGCGACCATTGGCTTCGGTGTTCCATGGCTCGCGTTCGTCCAGGCGTTGGAAACCCGCCGCTTCCAGTCGCTGAACAAGGCTGGCGGTGGCATGGAACGGGGTAGGGGAGGCCTTGAGGAAATCGATCAGGCCTTGGTTCAACTCTTCGCGCATAAGTAGCTCCAGACAGCAATGGCGCCAGTTTAACGTATTGGCCCGACGCATTGGACAAGAGCTTTCAGCGCCGGGCCGGTAACGTGCGCCAGGAGGTCAATGTGTCATCCGCTCGCGCAGGTAGGCAATGATGGTTTGCTCGTCGGAGGACTTTGCCGGCCGCGGCAGATGTTTTGGCCAGCGACCCTTTTCCGCGCCGAAGAAACTCTTCTGTTTGTCTTCATCCCAGCGCAGGATCTCGCGGGAGGCGGACTCCCACCATTCATGGCGGCACACTTCGTAATACGGATGTTCAGGCGCCGCGCTGCCATACAGCAGGTCACGACCGACCTTTTTCATGCTCTTGCGCTTGTTGCGCAGTTTCCACTTGATGCGCAGGCGCTGCCAGGGCGAGGGCACGGGTTTGCAGCGTGGGACTTCTGTGCACAGGGCCGGCAGCTCGGGACGGAACTGCTCGCCGTGGCGGGTGAAAAAATGCTTCTGCATGGCATGGAAGAAGCGTTTTTCAGCGAAGTAGTGATAGATGAACTTCTTCGCTTCTTGAACGGGATGGTTGCGCATCGCGAACGACAGGGCGATCTGTTCGATGGTATGGATATCGAACGAGCCTTGGGTCCATTCATCGATCAGGCGGATCGATTCTTCGAGCAATGGCGTATCGCCGTCGGTGATACCGCACAGTCCGCTGTTATACAGCTTGAAACTGTTGTCGGACGAGATGGCGTGGGCTTGCAGGCAGCGGCCGAGCTTGACGTAGTCCGGGCGTTCGCAGACGTAGCTCCAATCGTACTCGAAACGGTCCATGACATAGCGCCCGGGCCCGATCCGTTCGAACACGCGATGAGGCGATTCGAGAAACAGCGTATCGGTGTCGACGAACAGCGTCTTGTGCGCAAGCTTCAGCCCTTGGGCAATGGCGCAGGCCTTGCGTCGGTGGTGATAGCCGTTTTCGCCCTGCCATTGGGCCATGGTCTGCTCGCTCAGGGCGATAGTGTCGACCGGCCAGCCAGCATAATCCTCAGGGCGATCGGTCATGACCCTGATGCGCAGCGACTCACCCCGTTTGAGCTGGGCCAGGGCGGTGAGCATGCTGAATTTGGCTTCGCGCCGGTAAACATCCTGGTTGCCATAGATGAGGTAGAGCAACTGGTGCGGTGTTTTCTCTAGGGGGGACAGCGCTTCGCGCATAAGTAGCTCCAGGCAACAGAAACGCAAGTTTACCGTATTGGCCTGGGGCAATGCAGGTGCGCTGTTGTCTGGATATGTTGTAACGACTAATGAAAAACGCCCCTTCAGAGGAGTAATGCTGTTCACTTTAGGTTGGGGGGTGCAGGTGCATATTTGGATTGGGTGTATATCCGTTGCTGCGGTAACGGCCACTTAGGGTTTCGCTTTTACAGCGAGTCACTTGGAAAAACGGAACGCCGCCCGGCCTGTAGGAGCGAGCCTGCTCGCGATGGAGGTCAACGATGACGCGGGGGGCCTGACACCCGTGGTGCTCTCAGGTTCATCGTCGGAACGCCACCCGGAGCATGCTCGCTCCTACTGGGCCCGCCGCGCTGGGCCATCCTTGGCCCAGCGCGGCTAAACCGGCATCCATGCCGGTTTACCCACTCCGCAGAACCGGAACGAAGCCTCTCGATGTGGCAAGAAGATCAAAAGCCAAAGCAACAGCCAAAGCGAGGCGGCCTGACAGCCGACCTGATTACAGGCTTGTCCGCGATCCTATTGTGGGAGCGAGCCTGCTCGCGAAAAACGTCCAGACAACGCGATCCTTCAGACAGCACGCGTTATCGTTGACGTCCATCGCGAGCAGGCTCGCTCCAACAGGGAATTGGGGGGTATCTGCAAAGTCAGGTCGGCTGTCAGGCCGCCTCGCTTTGGCTTTAGATTTGGGCGCCCCGTTAAGCCACGATGGCCGAACGCAGGCATTGCGCAGTGGGTAAACCGGCAGGACGCCGGTTTAGCCGCGCTGGGCCATGGATGGCCCATCGCGGCGACCCACGGAGCAATGCCGGAGTGAGGGCATGCCGAGCCTAAGCGAGGCACCGAGTGGTGGGGCAAAGCCTTTTGCTTACTTTTCGCTGGGCCGGCATTCCGGCGTTTGGAAAAGTGAGTCGCCGTAAGGGCGAAACCATTAGTAGCCGTTACCGCAGCAATGGATATCCCCCCCAATTCAGTTCTTACATACAACCCCATGCTTATGTGAACAGCATTACCTTCAGAGGGGGGGGCGTCTTCAATGAGCTTCGATAGTCATTCACTCAAAAAGGCGCAGGGCACTCGAAGCGCAGTCGCTCACCGCTTTGTGGGTGAGTGAAGCTGAGCATGCTTGCATGCAGGCAGAGTCGCGGCCAGGCGGCCAGGGCTTGCTCATGGGCGTAGAGACCGTCGCCCAACAGTGGATGACCGATCGACAGCATGTGCACGCGCAATTGGTGCGAGCGTCCGGTGATCGGCGTGAGTTCGACGCGACACCAATCGCCACAGCGTTCCAGCACGCGCCAGAAGGTCAGGGCGTGTTTGCCGAATTCATGGTCCACCACGTGGCGTGGCTTGGTCGGCGGGTCGTAGCGCAGCGGCAGGTCGATGCTGCCACTGTCGAGCTCCGGCTGGCCCCAGCACAATGCGGTGTAGGCTTTTTCGGTTTCGCGGTCGTGAAATTGCCTGGACAGTTCACGGTGTGTGTCGGCATCGCAGGCCAGCAGGATGATGCCGGAGGTTTCCCAATCCAGTCGATGGACGATTCGCGCTTCCGGGTAGCCGTTTTCCTGCAGGCGGGTAATCAGGCAGTCCTTGTTGTCGTCGGCCCGGCCGGGCACGGAGAGCAACAGGGTGGGTTTGTTTACCACCAGGACGGCGGCGTCCTCATGGATGATGTGGATATTGGACAGCGGCATCAAACAGCCTCGTAACAAACGCGAACGGCGGTTCAGGCCTGCAGGCCTGAACCGCCGTGGCTCCAGCCGGATCGACTCAGCGATCAGGCAGGGTGATATTGAGTTCCAGAATCGAGCAGCTGCCCTGGCTTTCCAGTGCGACGTGCACGTCATCGGACCCGATATTGACGTACTTGCGAATAACCTCGACCAGTTCCTTCTGCAAGGCCGGCAGGTAATCCGGGGTACTGCGTTGGCCGCGTTCGTGCGCCACGATGATCTGTAGACGCTCTTTCGCTACCGACGCGGTGCTTTGCTTTTTGTTGGCACGAAAGAAGTCAAAAAGGTTCATTGCTTAGTTGCCTCCAAACAGGCGCTCGAAGAATCCCTTCTTCTGTACATCGAGGAAACGATGTTCCACGGTTTTGCCCAACAGGCGGTCCACGGTGTCGCTGTAGGCCTGGCCGGCATCGCTCTGGTCGTCGAGAATCACCGGAACGCCCTGGTTGGATGCCTTGAGCACCGCCTGGGATTCAGGGATCACGCCGAGCAGGGCCACCGAGAGGATCTCCTTGACGTCTTCGACGCCGAGCATTTCGCCCTTGCTCACACGCTCTGGATGGTAACGGGTAATCAGCAGGTGTTCCTTGATCGGGTCTTCACCACGCTCGGCGCGACGGGACTTGCTGGCCAGCAGGCCGAGCATGCGGTCGGAGTCACGCACCGAGGACACTTCCGGGTTGGTCACCACGATCGCTTCGTCAGCGAAGTACATGGCCAGGTGGGCGCCTTTTTCGATACCCGCCGGGGAGTCGCAGACCACGAACTCGAAGTCTTCCTTGAGTTGCATCAGGACTTTTTCCACGCCTTCGACCGTCAGCGCGTCTTTGTCACGGGTCTGGCTGGCCGCCAGTACGTAGAGGTTTTCCAGGCGCTTGTCTTTGATCAGAGCCTGTTGCAGGTTGGCTTCGCCGTTGACCACGTTGACGAAGTCATACACCACGCGGCGCTCGCAACCCATGATCAGGTCGAGGTTACGCAAACCGACGTCGAAGTCGACGATGACTGTTTTGTGACCGCGCAGAGCGAGGCCGGTACCGATAGCGGCGCTGGTGGTGGTCTTACCCACACCACCCTTGCCGGATGTAACCACGAGAATCTTGGCCAAGGTGTTTCACCCCTAAGGAAAAAGGACTTTTAGCCCCTGAAAAACATCTCTTGAAAAACTACAGCAGTTGGACAGCCTTGGCTGGAATGTGACCGCAGACGGCGTTTACCCCCGGTAAACACTGTTTGTAGCCTGTTTCCTACTTCGTTTGAGCCGTTTTCGCTACGTTTTAGAGATGTTTGGAAAATGCGGCAGTATCCGTTAAAGCCGAATGATGTTCAACACGTCGCCTGACAGGCTGACCTGCACGCCCGAACCCCACAACGGGTCGCGGCGCAGATCTTCGGAAACCTTGTAATGACCGGCGATGGAGATCAGTTCAGCGCTCATCTGCTGGCAGAAAATCCGCGCCTTCTTGTCGCCTTTGACGCCCGCCAGCACACGCCCGCGCATCGGGCCGTATACATGGATGTTTCCATCGGCGAGAAGTTCCGCCCCCGGGCTGACCGAGGAGATCACCACCAGATCGCTGCCCTGGGCATAAATCTGTTGGCCACCGCGTACTGGCGAGGTGATGATTTTCGTCGGTTTGATGCTCGGCTCCGCTGGCTTTTCCGGCTTCTCCGGCTTTTTCGCAACGACGCCTTCGTTCAGGTCCAGCGCCCGTTCACGGGCACCGGACGGTGGCAGTACCGGCAGGTCGACCGCGATGGCGGCCGCGATGTCTTCGATGCGGCTGGCGCGGATAGCCAGGGTACGCAGGCCATGCTGGCGGCAGATGCGCATCAGGCCGGGCAGATCGACGGCGCCGCCGTTGGCCGGGAGTTTGTCCAGGGCCAGGACCAGCGGTGCGTTACTGAAGAAGTTCGGCGCCTGGGCGACCTTGGCGGCCAGTTGCCGATCGAGGCCTTCAAGGTCATTACGGGCCAGTTCCAGCACCGTTATGGCCAGCATGCTGCCCTTCAACTGGAACACGGGATCTTGGTCTAGCGATTCGGTTTGGCTCATGGTCGGCATACAACGACTTGTCACTAAAAGTGCCCAGACTTATAACGAGAACGCCCGCGAGCCGCAAGCCGGGTCGAACGATGTAGAATGCGCGGCCATCGTCTTTTCGGAACCTTTAATGGATCGCCCGCGTTTTCGAACAACTTTTCTGATGCCACGTTTCTGGCCGCTCTGGTGCGGCCTGGGGCTGTTATGGCTGATTGTCCAGCTGCCGTACCCTGCATTGCTGTGGATCGGTCGGGTCCTGGGTGCCTTCATGTATAGGGCAGCGGCCGACCGGCGGCGCATTGCCAAGCGCAATCTCGAGCTGTGCTTCCCGGAAAAAACCGCGGCCGAGCGCAAGCGTCTGCTCAAGGAAAACTTCGCTTCCACCGGTATCGCCTTTTTTGAAATGGCGATGAGTTGGTGGTGGTCCCGTGAGCGTCTGGCGAAGCTGGCTCATATCGACGGGCTGGAGTATTTGCAGCAAGCGCAGCGCGAAGGCAAGGGCGTGATCCTGATGGCCGTGCATTTCACGACGCTGGAAATCGGCGCGGCATTGCTTGGCCAGCAGCACACCATCGACGGCATGTACCGCGAACACAAAAATCCGTTGTTCGACTACGTCCAGCGTCGCGGCCGCGAGCGCCACAACCTCGATTCGCTGGCGGTGGAGCGCGAAGACGTGCGCGGCATGCTCAAACTGCTGCGCTCAGGTCGAGCAATTTGGTACGCACCGGATCAGGACTACGGCGCCAAGCAAAGTATCTTCGTGCCGTTGTTCGGCATTCAGGCCGCGACTGTCACCGCCACCAGCAAATTTGCACGGCTGGGCAAGGCGCTGGTGGTGCCGTTCACCCAGGAACGTCTGGCTGACGGCAGCGGCTATCGCTTGGTGATCCATGCGCCGCTCGAAGGCTTCCCCGGTGAAACCGAAGAAGCCGACTGCCTGCGCATCAACCAGTGGATCGAAGGCGTCTTACGCGACTGTCCGGAGCAATACCTCTGGGCTCATCGCCGCTTCAAGAGCCGTCCGCCCGGTGAACCGAAGCTGTACGCAAAACGCGGCTGAACGGCCGAACCCTGTAGGAGCGAGCACGCTCGCGAAAAAACCGAGGGCGCCGCGGGGTATCCGGCACCCCGAGTTATCGTTGGCGACCATCGTCGGAACGCCGCCCGGAGCGTGCTCGCTCCTACAAGGAAAGAGGTTTGAGCAATGAAATCCCATCAAGCAGCATGGAGCGTTGTGAATGAGTCCTGCTGAACCGGTCACAGGGTTGATTCTTTCCGGCGGCGGGGCTCGGGCGGCCTATCAGGTGGGCGTGCTGGCGGCGATTGCCGAGTTGTTGCCATTGGGCGCGGACAATCCCTTTCCGGTGATTGTCGGCACCTCCGCCGGGGCTATCAATGCGGTCAGCCTGGCCAGCGGGGCGATGGATTTTCGCGCGGCCATCGAGCGGCTTACCGCGTTCTGGCAGGGCTTTCGCAGTCACCTGGTGTTGCGCAGCGACTGGCCTGGCGTGATCAGCCAGGCTACTCGGTTTGTCAGTCACAGCTTGCTGGGCCTTGGCGCCCAAGCGCCCGTGGCGTTGCTCAACAGCTCACCCCTGCGCGAGTTGCTCGACGACAAATTACAGATGAACGGCATCGCCGAAGCGATCGCGCAAAGGCAGTTGCACGCGGTAGCCGTCACGGCGTTCGGCTATGAGTCCGGCCAGGCCGTCACGTTCTATCAGGGCGGCGGCACCATCGATGCGTGGTTGCGCCATCGCCGGATCGGCATTCCCACACAATTGTCCGTTGACCATTTGCTCGCCAGTTCGGCCATTCCGCTGCTGTTCGCTCCGGTGAAAATCGGCGAAGAGTATTTCGGCGACGGCGCGGTGCGCCAATCGGCACCCATCAGCCCGGCGTTGCACCTGGGCGCCAGTCGCGTGCTGGTGGTGGGTGTCAGCGGCAACCCGCGCGGCGTTGATCCCGAGCAATCGCTGCAACGCGCCTATTCCGGGCAACAACCCACCCTGGCGCAGATCGGTGGGCACATGCTCAACAGTACGTTCATTGACAGCCTGGAAAGTGACATCGAGTTGCTGCAGCGTTTGAATCAGTTCAGCCACCTCATGCCCGATGGCACACCGACCCGCGTGCTCGGCGTGGCGCCGGTGGAGGTGCTGGTGATTTCACCGAGTCAACCGATCGACGAGATCGCCGCACGCCATCGCCAGGAATTGCCGGCGGCGCTGCGTCTGTTCTTGCGTGGGCCGGGGGCGACCAAGACGAGCGGGGCAGGGGTGTTGAGTTATCTGCTGTTCGAGGCGGGGTATTGCAGCGAGTTGATTGATCTGGGAAGGCGGGATGCGTTGGCCAAGCGCGAGGAGCTTTGCCGGTTCCTGGGGTTGGCGCAGCCGGTGGTTTCGGCCTGAGATCGGCGGTGCGGCCATCGCGAGCAAGCTCGCTCCCACAGGGGATCTTCAGCGTGACAAAGATCAACTGTGGGAGCGAGCTTGCTCGCGATGGCGTCCGTGCAGACGCCACATTAATCAACGATCAGAAGTGCACCTTGACCAGGAAGCTGGTCACGCTCTGATCCGTCTTGAAGCCCTGGCTGTCTTCGATACCGTACTTGTTTTTCCAGTAGTCATACTCGACACCGACGTACAACTGCTTGGCGCCCAGGTTCAGCGCCTTGCCCAGATCGTATTTGACCTGGGGATTGAAGTGCAGGTTGGCGTGGTATTCGCCTTTGTCGTTCACGTCGTTGTCGACCACCCAGTCCATGAAGCCGTCGATCAGCACGTCCGAGTCACCCACCGGGATGGTGTAGGACCAGGCTGGAGTGATCTGCCAGACATCGTCGCCCGGGCGGTCGCCTTCGGTGTGGCGGTTGTAGAAGTTCAACTGGAAGTAGTCGAAGCCGGGGATGGCCAGGTCGAAACCCGGACCGATCAGGTACGACTCGGTGTCGTCCTCGCCGAACTCATAGGTCATGGCCAGCAGCACGTCCTTGATCGGGCCGAACTCCAGCTTCTGATCGAAAATCTTGTTGAACGACAAGCGCGGGCTGAATTCGCCGTAGTGAGTGTTCTCACCCGCGAAGGAGTCTTCCTTGCCGTTGTAAAAGATTTTGTCGATGAAGAAGAAGTTGTCGCCGTATTTCCAGCCGTCGGCGTGTTCGAAGGTCACCGTCTGCTGGATGCGCGGGTTGACCTGGAAGTCCTTGCCATATAGGTAGGTCAGGCTGTTGTTCTGCCATTGCAGCAAGTCGCCGGCCATGGCCTGACCCCCCGCCAGCAACGATCCTGCCAGCATCAGGCTAGTGCACGTACGTTTCATTCGGTTGCTCCCAAAAAGTAGTGGTTTCACGTTATTTTTTTAAGGTCGACGCTCTGGTGTGGCGCCTTTTTCTGTAACTGCAAAAAAATCATCCATTCGGTCAGCTTTGTGCTGTTAGCAAGAGCTGCGCCAAGGCTTTCAGAAAACAAAAAAACTCCCGCTCGGCGGCTCTTAAGCAGTCGATTGAGAGTGGTTTGGGGATGCCTTGGTACCGTCCAGAGCCGGGATAAGTTGGCTTTCTGGTCAGGAATTAAATCCGGGCTTTTTTTTAAAGCGGATTCAGGCGGCCGCGGAGAATACTGACTCCTCGGCCAGGTCTCAAGTGCCCCGCAACAGCGCACCGACGACAGGTTTGGGGCACGGTTGCGGATCATCTTAGAAATGCACCTTCACCAGCAGGCTGGTGGTGTTTTCGTTGGTGTCGAGGTTGCCGTTGTTTTCGATGCCGTATTTGTCTTTCCAATAGCTGTACTCGACGCCGACGTACACCTGTTTCTCCCGCCAGCCGAGGGTTTTGCCCAGGTCATATTTGATCTGCGGGTTGAAGTGCACGTTGGCGTGATAGGTGCCGCGCGAGTTCTGGTCGTTGTCGACGACCCAGTCGAGGTAGCCGTCGATCAACAGGCTCGAATTGCCCAGTGGCACGGTGTAGGACCAGGCCGGCGAGATCTGCCAGACATCGTCGCCGGGACGCGAGCCTTCGGTCTGGCGATAATAAAAGTTCAAGGTGAAAAAGTTGAAGCCCGGTACCGCGAGGTCGAAACCCGGGCCAATGAGATAGGCCTCGCTGTCGTCTTCGCCATTCTCGTAGGTCATGGCCAGCAACACGTCCTTGATCGGGCCGAATTCGAAACGGCGGTCGAGGATTTTGCCGAAGGAGAGGCGCGGGCTGAACTCGCCGTAATAGGCGTGAACGCCTTTGTTGCGGTCTTGCTCGCCGTTGTAGTAGGTGCTGTCGACGAACATGAAGTTGTCGCCGTACTTCCAGCGATCGGCGTGCTCGAAGGTGATCGTCTGCTGGATCGACGGGTTGACCGCGAAATCCTTGCCGTACAGATAGCTCAGGCTGTTGGTTTGCCACAACAGCAAATCGCCGGCCATGGCTTGAGTAGCGGCCAAAAGACCGCCCGCCAACAACAAGTTTGTCTGGGTACGAATCATCTGTTGCTCCCTCTTTTTCTTATTTTCAAGGCGCAGGAAACCCCCGCCCCCTGTAGGAGCGAGCATGCTCGCGATGGTCGTAAACGATTACGCGTGTTATCTGGATAAACGCGGTGTTCTCGGGTTCATCGCGAGCATGCTCGCTCCTACAGGGGGTTGTGCGTATCTGTCTTAGTGGGCGTGGCAGTCGTTGATGGCCGCGCGTTCGGCGCCGCCGAGGATGTTGAACAGCAGGTTCAAGGTCAGGGCGCTGAGCGTGGCCATGGCGATACCGCTGTGGGTGATCGGGCTCATCCACAGGGGCAGGTGGGCGAAAAACTCCGGGCGGACCACCGGGATCAGGCCCATGCCGATGCTCACCGCCACCAGCAACTGGTTGCGTCGGTCACCGATGTCGGCTTCCTGCAGAATCTTGATTCCGGTGGCGGCGACCATGCCGAACATCGCGATCGCCGCGCCGCCCAGCACCGCCGGTGGAATCGAGGCCACGAGGAACGCGGCTTTGGGCAGCAGGCTCAGTACGATCAGCAAACCGCCAGCCACGATGGTCACCGAGCGGCAACGCACGCCGGTCATCTGCACCAGGCCGATGTTCTGCGCGAAGGAGGAGTGGGTGAAGGTGTTGAAGAACCCGGCGAAGAACGAGGCGCCGGCATCACACAACAAGCCGCGACGCAGCATCCGTGGGCAGACTTCCTGGCCAGTGATCTTGCCCAGCGCGAGGAACATCCCGGTGGACTCGACGAAGATGATCACCACCACCAGGCACATCGAAAGGATCGGGGCGAGCTCGAATTTCGGCATGCCGAAGTGCAGCGGGGTGACGAATTGCAGCCATGGCGCCTGGGCCATGCCGCTGAGGTCGACCATGCCCAGCACGCCACAGAGCACGTAGCCCAGGCACATGCCGATCAGCACGGAAATATTGACCCAGAAGCCGCGCATGAAACGATGCACCAACAGGATGGTGCCCAGCACCAGCGCGGCAATGGTCAGGTAGATGGGTGAGCCGAATTGCGCGGCATCGGCACCGCCACCGGCCCAGTTTACGGCCACGGGGAACAGCGACAAACCGATCGAGGTGATGACCGTGCCGGTCACCAGAGGCGGGAAGAAGCGCACGACCCTGGACATGAACGGCGCGATGAGCATGCCGAAGAACCCGGCGGCGATGGTCGCGCCGAAGATCCCCTGCAGGCCGATGCCGGGCATGCCGGCCATGGCGACCATGCTGCCGACGGCGGCGAAACTGGCGCCCATCATCACCGGCATGCGAATGCCCATGGGGCCGATACCGAGTGACTGGACGATGGTGGCGATGCCGGCGACCAGCAGGTCGGCGTTGATCAGGAAGGCGATTTCTTCACGACTCAGGCCTGCGGCCTGTCCGATGATCAGCGGCACCGCGATGGCGCCGCCGTACATCAGCAGAACATGTTGCAGACCGACCAGGATCAGTTGCAAAAGGGGCAAACGCTGAATGGCGGGTGCGTCGGGGATGCGTGCTTGGGAGAGCTCGGACATGCAACACCTCGGATCATTTTTATTCTTGTGATTATTTGTATCAGGTTGACCGCAGCGCGGCCATTCGCGAGCAGGCTCGCTCCCACAGGTTTCGCATTGTCTGTGTGGGAGCGAGCCTGCTCGCGAAGTTTTTCAACGCTTAATTGGTCGGTGCACCCTGCACAATCCAGGCACCGATCAGGTCACGTTCCTGCTGGGTCATCTGGGTGATGTTGCCCAAAGGCATGATCTGGGTGGCGACCGCTTGAGCCTGGATGCGCGCCGCGTTCTGGCGGATCTGCTCGGGGGTGTCCAGCATCACACCGGCCGGAGCCGCGCTGAACAGTGGGCTGGTCGGTTTGGCCGAATGACAGACTGCGCAACGTTCCTGAATCACGCTGTGCACCTTGTCGAAGCCGGGACCTGCGTTGGACGCTTGCGCCGGTGCGGCTGCCGGAGCCTCTGCAGGTTTTGCTTCAGCCGGTTTCAAACCACCACCCACTGCTGTTTCCGGCAGCGGCTGGTATTCGATCGCGGCGGGTGCCTTGGCTACTTCCGGAGCACTGGACATCGGCTTCGGACCAGAAACATAGGCCAGGCAGATCATGCCCACCGCTGCCACTGGCAGGGTCCAGGCAAACTTGTGGCTGTCGTGACGGGTGTTGAAGTAGTGACGCACCAGCACCGCCAGCACTGCGATCCCGGCCAGGATCAGCCAGTTGTACTGGCTGCCATAGGTGCTCGGGAAGTGGTTGCTGATCATGATGAACAGCACCGGCAGGGTGAAGTAGTTGTTGTGACGCGAACGCAGCAGGCCTTTGGCCGGCAGCGCCGGATCGGGCGTGCGGTTCTCGGCGATTGCCGCCACCAGTGCGCGCTGTGCCGGCATGATGATGCGGAACACGTTGCCGACCATGATGGTGCCGATGATCGCGCCAACGTGCAGGTACGCACCACGACCGTTGAACACCTTGCTGAAGCCGTAGGCCGCGCCGATGATCAGTACGAAAAGGATGAAACCCAGCAGGGCAGGGCGTTTGCCCAGGGCCGAGTCACAGAGGAAGGAGTAGATGAACCAGCCGACGAACAGCGAGCCGATGCCCAGCAGAACGCCTTCAGGACCGGTCAGGCTGCTGCCCGGAGCCAGCAGGTAGAGCGTCGGGTTGGAGTAGAACACCACGCACAGTAGCGCGATCCCCGACAACCAGGTGAAGTAGGCTTCCCATTTGAACCAGTGCAGGTTGTCCGGCATGGTCGGTGGAGCCAGTTTGTATTTTTCCAGGTGGTAGATACCGCCGCCGTGGATCGCCCACAAATCACCGGCCAGACCGCTTTTCGGGTTGACCCGATTGAGGTTGTTTTCCAGCCAGACGAAGTAGAACGATGCGCCGATCCAGGCCACGCCAGTAATCATGTGAACCCAGCGCACGCTCAGGTTCAGCCATTCCAACAGATGTGCTTCCACAGTCTTTACCTCTCGCCTGTCACTCTGTTGTCGAGTGATCAGACCTTCTCTTATTGGTGGGGGGCAAGGATCAAACGCTCATCCTCTTTGAAAAAATGCTCATCGCAGTTATTGCCTGTGCCACTGCGATCAACCACCAGGAAGTCATCCCGCTTTTCGATCGTCAGCACCGGATGGTGCCAAACGCCGCGATGGTAATTAATGCCCTGCCTGCCGTTGGTGACGAAGGCGCGGACCAAGCCTGATACAGGTTCATCGCCAAGTGGCGCGACCACGATCAGAAAGGGGTTGCCGAGCAGCGGAATGAAAGCCTGGCTGCCCAGCGGATGACGCTCCAGCATGCTGACGGTCAGCGGCATGTCCTGCGCGTCGGCGCGGAAAATGCTGATGATCGCGTTGTCTTCAGGCGTAGCGGTTTCCACCGTCGCCAGTTTATGGAAGCGCATGGTCGAACCGTTGTTGATCATGAAGTGATCGCTGCCGTCGGTTTCGATCACGTCACCGAAAGGGGCGAAGGCTTCTTTGGTCAGCGGTTCAATCGTCAGTGTGCGCATGCTGGTCTTCTTATCCGAATTCGTTGTTGTCTGTTCTATTGTCTTCGCGAGCAGGCTCGCTCCCACATTTGACCGCGTACCCCTGTGGGAGCGAGCCTGCTCGCGAATGGCCTCGCCGCTTATTTAGCGACCTTGCCCAAAACGCGCAGGCGGCTCACACCACCGTCCGGGAACACGTTCAGACGGATGTGGGTGATCGGGCCCAGGGCCTTGATCTGCTCGGCGAAGGTGTGTTCAGCGTGCATTTCCAGCTTCTGGCTTGGCAGTAACTCGCGCCAGAACAGCGACTGGGTTTCGATCTGGCTGTCGGTGCCGCCCTTCACGAACGCGCCCTGGATCGAGCAAGTGTCCGGGTAGTTGCCCTTGAAGTGCAGGGTGTCGACGATGATTTTCTCGATCTCGCCCGGGTGGCCCAGGGCGACGATCACCCAGTCATTGCCTGGCGTGCGACGACGTGCGGTTTCCCAGCCGTCGCCCATGTTGATGCCACGGCCCGGGTTGAGGATGTTGCTCATGCGACCGAAGTGTTCGTCGGAGCAGGCGAGGGCGCGGCCACCGTTGAGGGCTGCAGCCAGGTCGACTTGCTCGTTGTCACCCACAGCCGACCAGTCGCGGAACGGAACGCCGTACACACGCAGACGGGCAACACCGCCATCCGGGTAAATGTTGAAGCGCAGGTGGCTGAACGCCTGGTCGTTGCTGATTTCGTGGTAGTGGTGGCTGTTGCCTTGCAGCTCGACGGCGGACAGCACTTCAACCCACTGGGTGTTTTCGTTTGGCTCGCCTTCAGTCAGGTAGCAGGCTTCCAGGGAGGCCGACGGCGGGAAGTTGCCGGTGAAGAATGAAGTGTCGATGTCGACGCCTTTGATCGAGCCAGGCACACCCAGGCGGATCACTGCGCTGTCGTAGCCTTCGAAGCGCTTGCGGCGCGACTCCCAGCCGTCCATCCACTTGCCGTTGTCATCGAACACGCCCTCCTTCCACACGGCCGGGGTCGGTTGGAACAGACGGTTGGCGTCTGCGAACCAGTCATCGGTGACCGAGATGATTTTGGTGCCCAGGCGGGCGTCGGCCAGGTTGACGAACTTCTCGAAAGGTACGGCGTAAGCTTTCATTCTTCTTGTCTGCCTTTAATAAGTTGGCTTGGGATGCTTGCTGCCCTGGGTATTTTCGCGTTTAAACACCCGGATACTTTTTACAAGGGAAGCTTGCTATAGGGTCAGTAATCGGAACAGGGCGATCTTGTTGATCTCCGCCAGCGCGCACTTGAACTCGGTGTCTTGCGGGTTGTGAATGCGCGTTTCGAACGCCGCGAGGATCTGATGCCGGTTGCTGCCTTTTACCGCCATGATGAAGGGAAACTTGAACTTGGCCTTGTAGGCGTCGTTCAGCTCGGTGAAGCGAGAAAACTCTTCGGCCGTGCATTGGTGAATACCGGCGCCAGCTTGTTCATTGGTGCTGGCTTCGGTCAGCTGGCCCTGGACGGCGGCTTTGCCGGCCAGGTCCGGGTGAGCAACGATCAGCTCAAGCTGGCTTTCGTGATCGGCGCTCAACAGGATGTCGCTCATGCGCTGGTGCAGGGTTTCGATCTCGTCGATCGAAGCGTCCTGGCCCAGGTCGAAGGCCTTCTCGGCCACCCATGGCGAATGTTCGTAGATGTCGGCAAAGGCTTTGACGAAGGCGTCGCGGCTCAAGGTCGATGGTTTCAATGTTTGAAAGGCGCTCATTTCGCGGCCCCTTGGTACGGATGGGTTTCTTGCCAGTGGCGCGCGATGTCGACGCGGCGGCTGAACCACACCTGTTCATGACCTTTAGCGTATTCGATAAAGCGCTTGAGCGAAGCCAGACGCGCCGGACGGCCGATCAGGCGGCAGTGCAGGCCGATCGACAGCATTTTCGGGGCATCGGCGCCTTCGGCGTAGAGCACGTCGAACGCATCCTTGAGGTACTCGAAGAAATCGTCGCCCTTGTTGAAACCCTGGACCTGGGTGAAGCGCATGTCGTTGGTGTCCAGGGTGTACGGGATCACCAGGTGCGGCTTGCCGGTCGGGTTGTTCGGTTCCCAGTAGGGCAGGTCGTCGTCATAGGTGTCGCAGTCGTAGAGGAAACCGCCTTCTTCCATCACCAGCTTGCGGGTGTTGGGGCCCGTGCGACCGGTGTACCAGCCCAGCGGACGCTCGCCGGTGATTTCGGTGAGGATGCGGATCGCTTCGAGCATGTGCTCGCGTTCCTGATTCTCGTCCATGTATTGGTAGTCGATCCAGCGGTAGCCGTGACTGCAGATCTCGTGGCCGGCATCGACCATCGCGCGGATCACATCCGGGTGACGCTGGGCGGCCATGGCCACGGCGAAGATGGTCAGCGGAATGTCGAATTCCTTGAATAGCTTCAGAATCCGCCATACGCCGGCGCGGCTGCCATACTCGTAAAGCGATTCCATGCTCATGTTGCGCGCGCCTTGCAGCGGCTGCGCCGAGACCATTTCCGAGAGGAAAGCTTCGGATTCTTTATCGCCGTGCAGGATATTGCGCTCGCCGCCTTCTTCGTAATTGAGTACGAAGGACAGGGCGATGCGGGCATTGCCCGGCCAGTGTGGGTGCGGAGGGTTACTGCCGTAACCGATCAGGTCGCGAGGGTAGTCAGCGCTCACTGCAGTCTTCCTTCTTGTATTCGTGGTGACAGTTGGTGTGACGCGACTAAAGGTTGGATCACTGGCTGGCGTCACAGCGATGGGATGATTGTATACAACTTTATATTCACTTTGTAAGCCTGATTTTTTGCATTTTTCGTTAACGGTCATCTTTGCCTGCTATTGACACGCACCTGCAAGAAATCTGCCTGACTGGTCAGTTAATGATTGTGCGGTTCAGAGGATGTATGGTTTCGCAGGAAATCGGCGGTATTTCCATCGATGGCGCCGTCAGTCGCAAAAATGTCGTTTTTATTGTGTACAATTTTTTTGAAAAGTGTCTTAATCAATCGCTCGCCGCAGCTTTTCGTGCTCCGAAACGGTGCGGTCTCCTTTTCACCTGACTTCGGGAGGCGCGAAGTCTGGCTGCTCCACGCAGGCAGGCGCGCAGAATCAATGGGACGTTTGACTACACACGTTTTGGACGCTGCACATGGTTGCCCGGGCAGCTCGATCAAGGTCGAGTTGTACCGCGTTGAAGGATCGCAGCTGGAATTGGTCGCCAGTGCGATAACCAACAGCGATGGTCGTGTCGATGCACCGCTGCTGCAGGGTGATGACTACCGGACCGGGGTCTATCAGGTCCAGTTTCATGCGGGCGACTACTACCGCGCCCGAGGTGTTCAGCTGCCGGAGCCGGCATTCCTGGATGTGGTGGTGCTGCGTTTTGGCATCTCTGCCGAGCAGGATCACTACCATGTGCCACTGCTCATTTCGCCCTATAGCTATTCAACGTACCGAGGAAGTTGATCCCCCAAGCAGCTTTCTCCTCATAGAAGCGACTGCGCATATAGCTTCTTTGGTCTTTCGCCCGCTCACACTGCGGGCTTTTTTTCGCAAAAAATCTTTGGCGGCAAAGGCCGGATTTGCTGCTACATAAAGCCCATCCCGCCAAAACAGGGTGTGACGAAGACAATTCAGTTACTTATTCAGCAGGCAAAAACGCGATTCATGTAGTATAACTACAAGCGTGCTACATCTCCGGCGCCTGCCAAATAAAAAAGAGTCCAGCCCTTTGAATCTGCTGCAACACATCGCCCAGTCACGCCACCTGTTACGCAAGTCGGAGCTCAAGGTCGCCGATCACGTTTTGCTTGATCCTGCGGCCGTGATGCACAGTTCCATGGCCGACCTGGCCCACAGCGTGGGTATCAGTGAGCCGACCATCGTGCGCTTTTGTCGCGCTATCGGTTGCTCGGGTTTCCAGGACTTGAAGCTGAAGCTGGCCCAGAGCCTGGCGGCAGGGGCGAGTTTCGGGCAGTTCGCGATCCATGAGGACGATTCGGTCGCCGACTATAGCCTGAAGATTTTCGACACCACCCTGCACACGCTGATGGAGGTTCGGGAGAAGCTCGATCCGCTGGAGTTGCAGCGGGCGGTGACGCTCATGTCCAAGGCCCAGCGCGTCGAGTTCTATGGTTTCGGCGCCTCCGGTGCGGTGGCGGCGGATGCGCAGCACAAGTTCTTTCGCTTGCTGCTCACGGCGGCGGCGTATTCCGATCCGCACATGCAGGCGATGTCGGCGGTCACGCTGAAGCCTAGTGACGTGGCGATTTGCATTTCGCAGTCCGGCCGCTCCAAGGATTTGCTGATCACCGCCAACCTGGTCCGGGAGAGCGGCGCCTCGTTGATCACCTTATGCCCGAGCCAGACGCCCTTGGCCGAACTGTCGACCGTCAACCTGGCCATCGACGTTCACGAAGACACCGAAATCTACACGCCGCTGACCTCGCGTATCGCCCACCTGGTGGTGATCGATGTGTTGGCCATGGGCGTGGCCATGGCCCGCGGGCCAAGCCTGGTCAACCACCTCAAGAGCGTCAAGCGCAGCCTGCGCAGCTTGCGCCTGTCACCCAAGTCGGTGAAAGCGCTGGACGACTGATTGAAGTCCCTGTGGCGAGGGGATTTATCCCCGTTCGGCTGCGCAGCAGTCGCAAAACCACTGCATGCGGCGTTTCGGGCACACCGTGGCCGCAGGTTTTGGGGCTGCTTCGCAGCCCAGCGGGGATAAATCCCCTCGCCACAGGGTGATTTTCATCAGTCTGTAACGCCCAAGCCGCCAAACCGTCATCCCTCGCGCCTATCTTGAAGCTCCCGTACTCGACTTGGGAGAACTGAAATGGCCCAGCTTTACGAAGAACGCAACAGCGCCGTCAAAACCCGTCGTCAGCAGGAAGACCAGCGCCGCATGGCGTTTCGCCGTGCGATCGAAGATCGCTGTGAGCAGCGTCAGCTTCTGGCCGAGATTGCTGATTTTGCTGGCGACCTGGAGCTTAATTACTGGCAGGCGGCAGCGACAACTTCCCGTCGAAGCGCTCAACCAGCGCGCTGATCTGAATTCTTTCGCTACGAATGAACGCAAGGAAAGCGTGAGCCACCGGTGACAGGCGTTTGGCCTTGGCCTGTACCAGACACCAGCTGCGGTAGAGCGGCAGTTCCTCGATCGGCAACTCGATCAAGCCGCCGGTGGCCAGTTCAAGGTTCAGGGCGTGGCGCGTCAACAGTGCCACGCCCAGACCCGCCAGCACGCATTCACGCTGGGCTTCGGCGGAAGAAACCTCCTGGGTCTGGTTGAAGTGCACACGCTTTTCCTTGAAGTATTCTTCACAGGCCATTCGCGTTCCCGAACCCACCTCGCGCATCAGCAATGTGTAAGGCTCAAGATCCTGCAGGCGCAATGGCCCCAGGTGGCACAGCGGGTGGTCCGGCGGTGCTACCGCAACGATCGGATTGTTCAGGAACGGCAGGAACTCCAGCCCCATGTCCTGCGGCACCATGGACATGATTACCAGGTCGTCGCGGTTGTCCGATAGTCGCCGAATCACCTGGGCGCGATTGACCACCGTCAGTTGCAGGTTCACTTCCGGATGCTGGCGCTTGAAGGCGGCAAACAGATGCGGTACGAAATACTTGGCGCTCGATTCCACCGCCAGTTTCAGTTGGCCTTGCAGCGAGCCCTGCATGTCCGACAGTTGCATGTCGAGGTTTTCCAGGCGTCCGAAAATGTCCCGGCTCGCACGTTGCAGGGCTTCTGCGGCTTCCGTCATGTAGAGTTTTTTGCCGACGTAATCGAATAGTGGTTGGCCCACAAGCTCCTCAAGTTGACGAATCTGTAAGCTGACGGCCGGTTGCGTGAGGGACATTTCGTCGGCCGCGCGGCTGTAGGACCTCAGGTCGCAGACTTCGTTGAAGATCTGCAATTGACGCAATGTCATACGCATCAAGGACTTACGCATTATTTGAACACTCTGGCCACAGGCGGGTGTGTCAACTATAAGTCTTTACTTATGCATGACCCAATAATTATTCATTTTTGTTAATCCCTTGTGAGCGCTAGTGTGGCGTTGCGACCAAATTGAAACATTTGGTCACGCGTCGACCTCGTCTAGCAGGTCGTGGGTACCACCGGATCAAGGGAAACTCCAAGTGATAAAAAAGATCCTGATCGCCAACCGTGGTGAGATTGCCGTACGAATCGTACGCGCTTGTGCCGAAATGGGCATTCGCTCGGTCGCGATCTATTCCGACGCCGATCGCCATGCCTTGCATGTCAAGCGTGCGGATGAGGCCCACAGTATTGGTGCCGAGCCACTGGCCGGTTACCTGAACCCGCGCAAGCTGGTGAACCTGGCCGTGGAAACCGGTTGCGATGCCTTGCACCCTGGCTACGGTTTCCTTTCGGAAAACGCCGAGCTGGCAGACATCTGCGCCGAACGCGGGATCAAATTCATCGGTCCATCGGCTGAAGTCATTCGCCGCATGGGTGACAAGACCGAAGCCCGCCGCAGCATGATCAAGGCGGGTGTTCCGGTCACACCGGGTACCGAAGGCAACGTCGCGGATATCGAAGAGGCCCTGGTCGAAGGCGACCGCATCGGTTACCCGGTGATGCTCAAGGCCACTTCCGGTGGTGGCGGTCGCGGTATTCGTCGCTGCAACAGCCGTGAAGAACTTGAACAGGCGTTCCCGCGAGTCATTTCCGAAGCCACCAAGGCGTTCGGTTCCGCGGAAGTGTTCCTGGAAAAGTGCATCGTCAACCCCAAGCACATCGAAGCGCAGATCCTCGGCGACAGCTTTGGCAATGTGGTGCACCTGTTCGAGCGTGATTGCTCGATCCAGCGCCGCAACCAGAAACTGATCGAAATCGCACCGAGCCCGCAACTGACCCCGGAACAGCGCGCCTACATCGGCGACCTGTCGGTGCGTGCAGCCAAGGCCGTGGGTTACGAGAACGCCGGTACCGTGGAGTTCCTGCTCGCCGAGGGCGAGGTGTACTTCATGGAAATGAACACCCGGGTGCAGGTGGAACACACCATCACCGAAGAAATCACCGGTATCGACATCGTCCGCGAGCAGATCCGCATCGCGTCCGGCCTGCCGCTCTCGGTGAAACAGGAAGACATCCAGCACCGCGGTTTCGCGCTGCAGTTCCGGATCAACGCCGAAGACCCGAAAAACAACTTCCTGCCCAGCTTCGGCAAGATCACCCGTTACTACGCACCCGGCGGTCCGGGCGTACGGACCGACACGGCGATCTACACCGGCTACACCATTCCACCGTTCTACGATTCCATGTGCCTGAAACTGGTGGTGTGGGCGCTGACCTGGGAGGAAGCGATGGACCGTGGCCTGCGCGCGCTGGACGACATGCGTGTGCAAGGGGTCAAGACCACCGCGGCGTACTACCAGGAAATCCTGCGTAATCCGGAATTCCGTAGCGGCCAGTTCAACACCAGCTTCGTCGAAAGCCACCCTGAACTGACCAACTACTCGATCAAGCGCAAACCCGAAGAGCTGGCCCTGGCCATCGCCGCCGCCATCGCCGCCCACGCAGGCCTGTGAGGAATAGAACAATGAGCAAGAAGATTCATGTAACCGACACCATCCTGCGCGACGCCCACCAATCGCTGCTCGCGACCCGCATGCGCACCGAAGACATGCTGCCGATCTGCGACAAGCTCGACAAGGTTGGCTACTGGTCGCTGGAATGCTGGGGCGGCGCGACGTTTGACGCCTGCGTACGTTTCCTCAAGGAAGATCCGTGGGAGCGTCTGCGCCAGCTGCGCGCCGCTTTGCCTAACACGCGCCTGCAAATGCTCTTGCGCGGCCAGAACCTGCTGGGCTATCGCCACTACAGCGACGACGTGGTCAAGGCCTTCGTCGCCAAGGCTGCGGTCAACGGCATCGACGTGTTCCGCATCTTCGACGCCATGAACGACGTGCGTAACCTGCGCGTGGCCATCGAAGCGGTGAAAGCTGCCGGCAAGCACGCTCAGGGCACCATCGCCTACACCACCAGCCCGGTGCACACCATTGATGCGTTCGTGGCGCAAGCCAGGCAAATGGAAGCCATGGGTTGCGACTCGGTGGCAATCAAGGACATGGCCGGCCTGCTGACCCCGTACGCCACCGGCGAACTGGTCAAGGCGTTGAAGTCCGAGCAGTCGCTGCCAGTGTTCATCCACTCGCATGACACCGCCGGCATGGCCACCATGTGCCAACTCAAGGCCATTGAAAACGGCGCCGACCACATCGACACTGCGATCTCCAGCTTCGCCTCGGGCACCAGCCACCCGGGTACCGAATCGATGGTTGCCGCCCTTAAAGGCAGCGAGTTCGATACCGGCCTGAACCTGGAGCTGCTGCAGGAGATCGGTCTGTACTTCTACGCCGTGCGCAAGAAGTACCACCAGTTCGAAAGCGAATTCACCGCCGTCGACACCCGGGTTCAAGTCAACCAGGTGCCGGGCGGGATGATTTCCAACCTGGCCAACCAGTTGAAAGAGCAGGGCGCCCTGAACCGCATGGGCGAAGTGCTGGCAGAGATTCCGCGTGTTCGCGAAGACCTCGGGTTCCCGCCACTGGTGACCCCGACTTCGCAAATCGTCGGCACCCAGGCGTTTTTCAACGTGCTGGCCGGCGAGCGCTACAAGACCATCACCAACGAAGTGAAGCTGTACCTGCAAGGCGGCTACGGCAAGGCGCCGGCCCCCGTGAACGAGCAACTGCGTCGCCAGGCCATCGGCAGCGAAGAAGTGATTGACGTGCGCCCAGCCGACCTGCTCAAGCCGGAAATGGCCAGGCTGCGTGCCGATATCGGTGCGCTGGCCAAGTCTGAAGAAGACGTGCTGACCTACGCCATGTTCCCGGATATCGGGCGCAAGTTCCTCGAAGAGCGTGCGGCGGGCACCCTGACCCCCGAAGTGCTGCTGCCGATTCCTGAAGCCGGTGGCGTCGCCTCGGCGGGCGGCGAAGGTGTGCCGACCGAGTTCGTCATCGACGTCCACGGCGAAACCTACCGCGTCGACATCACCGGTGTGGGCGTCAAGGCTGAAGGCAAGCGTCACTTCTACCTGTCCATCGACGGCATGCCGGAAGAAGTGGTGTTCGAACCGCTCAACGAATTCGTCAGCGGTGGCAGCAGCAAGCGCAAGCAGGCGTCGGCCCCGGGCCACGTCAGCACCACCATGCCAGGCAATATCGTCGACGTGCTGGTCAAGGAAGGCGACACCGTCAAGGCGGGCCAGGCTGTGCTGATCACCGAAGCGATGAAGATGGAAACCGAAGTCCAGGCAGCCATCGCCGGCAAAGTCACCGCCATTCACGTGGCCAAGGGCGACCGGGTGAATCCGGGCGAGATCCTGATCGAGATTGAAGGCTGAGTTAACGGCCGCAATACAACGTTTTAAACCTCGGGGGGGCATGTGCTCCCCTTTTTTTTCGTCCGGGATTTGCTGCTCAGGTCGTCACGCCTCTCTGACTCGTTACGCCGGCTGACGGCGTGGTGGGCAGCGTCGTTTTTTGGTTGAGGATTAACAACTGCATTATTTTGCGTAATTAGATCCAGTATTGGCAAAAATCTGCATTATATTGCGTTTATGCCATATCTTTGATGTTTTCAAATGCACTATATTGCAGTCAAGACTTCAGTTGCTCTTTCTAAAGTGCATTTAAATGCAGGTGTCATCCGATGTACGACCTGACATTACAGATCTATACGGCTGGGAATTGGCATGACGCCATGATTTTGAGCTTCGACAGTCCGGAAAAAGGATTCGAAAGCCGATGCAGTTTTGGATACGAACAAACTTATCTTTTTGACCATTACGAGGAGATTGGGACGCCGTTCGCCAAAGCCGTCAGTGCGCGATTCCCATTGGACTGGGATGGCCGTCGATCCAACGCCCCGGCATTTGTGCACGACATTGCGCCTGCCGGTGCGGCCAAAAGGTTTCTATTGGCACGTATGGGGCAAGACAAACCAGCGGGAATAAATGCAGACCTATACCTACTGGCCAAAAGCACGCCGGCACCGATTGGCAACATGCGGATAAAGGAATCTGCCGAGGTGGTGGATCAGCGTGAGCCGATAGGGTTTGAGCGTCAGGACGTCATCAATCGCAGCAATCGATTTCTTGAGTATGCCTATGAGCAGGGAGCGGCCATTGGTGGCGCAACGGGGGCAGGGGGCGAGGCACCGAAGCTTTTGTTGGCGCAGAACAAGGCAGGCCTGTTGTATCCCGACGCAGTGTTGGACGACGCCGACGTCACCCGGCATTGGTTCGTGAAGTTCGCTCGCAATAAAGGATCAGCGACTGATCAGGTCATCCTGAGAAGCGAGTACCACTACTACAAGGCGCTCCAGACTCTGGGGATCGAGACCGTGGCAGCAGAGGGGCTTGCACTGGAGGAGTCGACCAAACCCAGCCTGTGGATGCAGCGTTTTGACCGTCAAGTGACTCACCAGGGCGTCGAGCGCTTTGCCGTGGAGTCGATTTACTCGCTGGCAAACATCACAGCACCGGGTAGCGCGTTGGATCACCTGGAAGTTATTCGAATGCTGGCGGGGCTATGGCGGGAGGTGGGGCAAACGGAGCAAATTCCGAACCTCGTTGCAGATTACCTGCGTCGGGATCTACTAAACAAAATCCTGGGTAATTCGGATAATCATGGTCGAAACACCGCCATCATCCGCGATCGCGCATCGCTTCGGCTTGCACCCATTTATGATTTGGCGCCCATGGTGATGGACGACGAAGGCGTGACTCGCACCACCAAGTGGCCAAAAGAGCTGGAGAGAGCGGGTGATGTTGATTGGCGTGGCGTGTGTCGGGCATTGGTCGACATCGCTGACCCGAATGATCCGTTAGCCGCATTGAGTGACGTGCAAGACTCTTTTGAGCGCCTGCGCGAAGATGCGAATCAGCTGATGGCACTGCCCGATATTCTTACTGCCAGCGGCCTGCCGGACGTGACAATGAATCACCCACAAATTGCCTTGAAAAATCTGCAGCAACGTTTGAAAGCATGGGAGTTGATATGAGCATGACAGTGGCTGAGCGCACTGTGCTCATAGAAGGCATTCAAGAGGCATTGGCTCAAGGCACCCTTGAAATTGGCGATGCGGTTCGCCGATTGCGGGTCGAAGTCACCGGCTTGCATCAGACTCAGTTCGCGAAGATGTGCAGGATTTCGGTACGTACGTTAGTACATATCGAGCACGGCGAAGGCAATCAGACGCTGAAATCGTTGAATGCAGTGTTCAAGCCGTTTGGATTGAAGATGGGCGTTGTGCGGGTTCGACGTGATCCCGGTTGAGTCAGGTCGATATGGCTTTTTGCACAAACGGACGGCACTCGCGCGAGCTGTGATGGCCTAAGCATCAGGGCGTAACGTTGCGTCCCGGTGACTGGCCAGGATCGGATATGAACGAAGACACGCTAAAAGATAGATCGCTGGCGGTTTTGCTGGTGTTGGTGAGCATCGCGTTCATCTGGATTCTGCTGCCGTTTTACGGTGCGGTGTTCTGGGCGGTGATCCTGGGGATTGTCTTTGCGCCCATGCAGCGCCGGTTGCAACTCAAATTCGGCTGGCAGCGCAACCTGACTTCACTGTGTACCTTGAGCATCTGCCTGGTGATTGCGATCCTGCCGGTGATCATCATCGGCTTCCTGCTGGTTCAGGAGGGCGCGGCGCTGTACAAGAGTGTCGAGAGCGGTGAGCTGGACATTGCCGGGTATGTAACGCAGTTCAAGCACAGCTTGCCACCGTATTTCCAGCATTTGCTCGACCGGTTCGGCGTGGGAGAGCTGAACGGGCTGCGGGAGAAAATCGTCAAGAGCGCAGTAGCGGGCGGCCAGGTACTGGCGAGTCAGGCGTTCAGTTTTGGCCAGGGTACGTTCGAGTTCATCGTCAGCTTTTTCATCATGCTCTACCTGCTGTTTTTCTTCCTGCGCGACGGTGCCGAACTCGCGCGCAAGGTGCGCATGGCCGTGCCGTTGGAGGAGCACCAGAAGCGCCGGTTGCAGCTCAAGTTCAATCGCGTGGTGCGGGCCACGGTGAAGGGCAACCTGCTGGTGGCGATTACCCAGGGCGCATTGGGCGGCATGATTTTCTGGTTTCTGGACGTTCCCAGCGCACTGGTCTGGGCGGTGTTGATGGCGCTTCTGTCGCTGTTGCCGGCGGTCGGGGCAGGAATTGTCTGGGCCCCGGTGGCGGCGTTTTTCCTGCTCACCGGTGCAGTCTGGCAAGGCGTGGTGCTGGGGTTGTTCGGGGTGTTCGTGATTGGCCTGGTGGATAACGTGCTGCGACCGATCCTGGTGGGCAAGGACACGAAGATGCCAGATTACATGATCCTGATCTCGACCCTGGGTGGCCTGGCGCTGTTCGGGCTCAATGGTTTTGTCATCGGCCCGTTGATCGCGGCCCTGTTCATGTCCAGTTGGGACATTTTCATCGAGACCAAACCGCGGGTCCAGCTGCCTTAGGCACTGAGCTGGCCTGGCTGTCCCGTGCCGATTTGCAGGGACAACGCCTGGGCGTCCGGCAGCGAGGTGAGCGGGCCGCTGATTTGTTCGCCGTCCTGGACCAGGTACCAGCAGGCGAGCAATCCAAGCGCTCTGAGCGGTGCGGGAACGGCGCTGCCGATAACGGACATAATCTGAACCTGAGACATCATAAGGACCTCCATTAATCTGTGGGGTCACCTTACGGTTCGGGCGCTTCGAGGGAAAATCAACGTTTTCAATAGTGGTCATTGATGCCATTGAGGTCAGCTCAGCGGCTGACGCTCAGTCGACCACCTGATCGAGCATATGCACCACTTCCTGCTCGTTCAGCAGGCCCTTTCGCACCAGGTTCTACGCCTGCGACGACGAACGGCGGGTTGCGGGCGCGGGCTACCAGCGGCCGTAGCCGTGGGGATGGCCGTAATAGCCGCGAGGCGGGCCGTAGTAACCACGAGGTGGACCGTAATAGACCGGCGCCGGGCGATAGTAGATCGGTTGTTCGACGTACACCGGCGCGGGCTGGTAGTAGACCGGTGGAGGCGGCGCCATGTACACCGGCTGTGGTTGCGCGTAGACCGGCTGAGCGTAGACCGGTTGTGGCGTCACATACACAGGCCGGTTGCTGTTGATGATTGCCGAGCCAACGATGGCCGAGCCTACGATCGCACCAAATACCGCCGGACCTTCCCAACCGCCACCGCCATGCGCCTCTGCTTGCCCTGCGACAGCCAGGGCGCCGATCAGCAAGGCCACTGTGGGGATTCTACGAATCATGATGATTCCCTCGGTTCTTCGACCCGGCGCTCGTGTCTGCCATAGACTCAAGGAATGTCGCGGGGATACTTCTAAGACAGCTTTTTTTTGATAATCAGCACAGCCGCCGGGTAAATTTTGTGTAAGGTCTGTGTCGTCGTCTTTACGGTCACGCGGCGTCGATCAGGGCATGCGAATATGATTGATCAGAACCCGATGGACTGGCTAATCCCGTCCATCCGAAAGTGCAGCACAAGGAGATTCACATGCAGATGAACCCCAACAGAGACACCCAGCTGTGCATGTCCCTCTCCGGACGCCCCGGGAACTTTGGCCTGCGATTTCACAATCATCTGTATGAGCAGCTGGGGCTGAATTTCTACTATAAGGCGTTTTCCAGCCAGGACCTGCCAGGCGCCGTTGGCGGCATCCGCGCCCTGGGGATTCGCGGTTGCGGCGTATCGATGCCGTTCAAGGAAGCCTGCATTGCCCTGGTCGATGAACTGGACCCTTCTGCCGAGGCCATCCAGTCGATCAATACCATCGTCAATACCGACGGCCATCTCAAGGCCTTCAACACCGACTACATCGCCATTGCCCAGTTGCTGCAGACCCACCAGGTGCCCAAAGACAGCACTTTTGCCCTGCTTGGCAGTGGTGGCATGGCCAAGGCAGTGGCCAGCGCCTTGCGCGATGGTGGTTACCACAATGGCCTGATCGTGGCCCGTAACGAGCGCGCGGGGCAGGCGTTGGCCAAGTCGCTGGGCTACCGCTGGCAAGCCGAGCTGGGTGAGCAACGCCCGCAAATGCTCATCAACGTCACACCTATCGGCATGACCGGCCCGCAAGCCGAGCAGTTGGCGTTCGATCCCCAAGCCATTGCTGCTGCGGATATCGTCTTCGATGTCGTCGCGGTTCCCGCGGAAACCCCGCTGATCGTGCGCGCTCGTGCCGAGGGTAAACATGTCATCACCGGGCTCGAAGTGATTGCGATCCAGGCACTGGAGCAATTTGTGCTTTATACCGGAGTGCGCCCGACCGATGAGCAGTTTCAAAAGGCCGTGGAGTTTGCGCGCAGCAGCCTTGCCTATTGATTGACGGGCAGCAGGAACGCCGCCCGGAACGAGCTTTCGCCCCTTTTATTCGAGGCGTGCCAAGCGCTCTTCCAGCGCGGCAATTCGCGCTTCGAGCTCCTCGATTCGCTCAACCGACACCGCGCCGCCAGCACCGCGCTCCGGCGCATTTTGCCGTGCAGCGAGGATCGCTTCGATATCCGCCGGATCACCCAGTGCGTGGGTATAGCGATCTTCACGCTGGCCGGCCTGACGCGGGATCAGCACTGCCAGGCCACGGGCAATCAGGCGTTCGAGTTGATGCACGACCTGCTCGGCATCCTCGAAATCATGCATGCGCCCGCTGCGGGTCAGCAGTTCGTTGACCGTCTGCGGCCCCCTTAAAAACAACAGCCCGGTCAGAATCACCTGCGCTGGCACCAGTTCCAGTGCCTTGTCGACCTTGTGCTCCCAACGGTCGGCCCGGCTGCCCATCACCAGTCTGGTGAAACCGCGTCCCTCGAGCGCGCGCAGGCTCTGGCCAACCTGGCCCTGGGTGAGGTTCATCACCGGCTCGCGGCTGGTTTTCTGATTGCAGGCAATCACCAGCGCATTGAGGGTCAGCGGATAGGTTTCCGGGCTGGTGGCCTGTTTCTCGATCAACGAGCCCAGAATGCGGATTTCCGTGCTGTTGAGCCGTGGTTCGTCGAACGTCGTTTCTTGCTCAGTACTCACAGTGTCTGGAACCTCGCTAACGGTTGATCTGGAAAATATCGGCTAATAAAACCTCGTTCAGGGAGGTTAGTCGAGCATTGCTGTGTTGCCGCGCTTGATTCTCGGCGGCATCACCCGTTCGGACTAGGCAAGGCTAACGATTCTACCGCCTCCGGACGGCGCCAGACTTCATGTTCAAAGGGGTGTTGCGCCACGCGCGCCCCGCCAAACGAGCAGAAGGCGCCGCGATGGAGTTTGCATTCAGCGACGAACAGGAAATGATCCGCGCATCGGCCGAGGGCTTCCTCGCCGATGTCTCGGATTCCGCCGCCGTACGCGCGGCAATGGTCAGCGAACGGGGTTTCGACGAGGCCCTCTGGCAGCGTCTATGCCAGGAAATGTACTGGCCGGCGATTCATATTCCCGAAGCCTATGGTGGTCTTGGCCTTGGTTTTGTCGAACTGGCAATCCTGCTGGAGCAGATGGGCCGGCGTTTACTGTGCTCGCCGTTTTTCGCCACCGCCTGCATGGCCACGCCTGCGCTGTTGTTGGCTGCCAACGATGAACAGAAGCTGCGCTGGTTGCCGTCGATTGCGGACGGCAGCGTGACCGCGACCCTGGGTTTCAGCAGCGCCAACGGCTGGTCAGCCGCCGACGTCCAGGCAACCGTGGTGGTCGAAGGCGACGGCTTTGTTCTCGACGGCACGCTCAAGCATGTACTCGATGGGCACGGCGCCGACCTTTTGATCATTGCCGCACGGCAACCCGGAACCCGCGGCGAAGCAGGTATCAGCCTGTTTGCCGTCAACGCTGTACGGGCCGGCATCGAGCGGCAAATGCTCCCGACCATGGACCAGACCCGGCGTCAGGCGCGGATTCAGCTCAAGGGTCTGTACCTCGAAGCCGATGCGCTGCTGGGCGAGTTCGGTCATGGCTGGCCGCACCTGGAACGCGTCCTGCAACTGGCCTGCATCGGCCTCGCCGCCGAGCAGACCGGCGGCGCGCAGCAGGTGCTCGATCTCAGCGTGGCTTATATGCAGGAACGCCAGCAGTTCGGTCGCCCTATTGCCAGTTTTCAGGCCCTCAAACACCGCGCCGCCGACATGATGCTGCAAGTCGAATGCGCGCGTTCGGTCAGTTATTACGCCGCGTGCGTGGCGCAGGAAGTCCTCGATCCGCAGGGTGATCCGCAGGTCGCGGCCGAACTGCCACTGGCGGCAGCGCTGGCCAAGGCGCAGTGCTCTGAAACCTACTTTTGCTGTGCGTGCGAGTCGATCCAGTTGCATGGCGGCGTCGGTTTCACCTGGGAATACGACCCGCACCTCTATTTCAAGCGCGCCCGTGCCAGCGAGAGTTTTCTCGGGCTACCGGCTTGGCATCGCGAGCGCATTGCTTCGGTGATTCTGGGAGAGCAGCCATGAAAATCAGTTTCAGCAAGCAGGACGAACGCTTCCGCCAGGAAGTCGCCGACTGGATGAGCGCCAATCTCTGCGGCGAATTCGAGCCCCTGCGTTTTCGCGGAGGGCCGGGCGATGAGCACATGTTTCCCGAAGAGCGCAAAGCCTGGGAACGCAAACTCGCCGAGGGCGGCTGGACCTGTGTCGGCTGGGCGCCGGAGCATGGCGGGCGTGGCTTGTCGATCACCCAGCAAGTGATTTTCCATGAAGAGTACGCCCGCGCCGGCGGACCTGGACGCATGGGCCACATCGGCGAAGGCCTGGCCGGGCCGACCATCGCTGCGTTCGGCACGGTCGAACAGCAACAGCGCTTTTTGCCGGGAATCGTCAGCGGCACATCGTTCTGGTGCCAGGGCTATTCAGAGCCGGGGGCCGGTTCCGACCTGGCCAACGTCAAGACCCGCGCGACGCTGGACGAGGCGACGGGTCAATGGGTGATTAACGGCCAAAAAGTCTGGACGTCCCTGGCCCACGAATCGGATTGGTGCTTCGTCATCGCCCGCACTGAACCGGGCAGCGTCGGCCATCGCGGCCTGTCGTTCCTGTTGGTACCGATGGCCCAGACGGAAATCACCGTACGCCCCATCGAGCAACTGACCGGCACCTCGGAATTCAACGAAGTGTTCTTCGACGACGCCCGCACCGACGCCACCCATATCATCGGCGCACCGGGCGAAGGATGGAAGATTGCCATGGCGCTGCTGGGTTTCGAGCGCGGCGTGTCGACCCTCGGCCAACAGATGCAGTTCCAGAACGAACTCAACGAAATCATCGCCATCGCCAAGCGCAACGGCGCTGCCCGCGATCCGATCCTGCGCCAGCGCCTGGCCGAAGCCTGGAGCGGGTTGCGGATCATGCGCTACAACTCGCTGCGCATGCTCTCGGGTAGCCAGGACGGTTCGCTGCGCAAAGAGGCGACCATCTACAAGCTGTTCTGGTCGACCTGGCACGCCAGCCTCGGCAAGTTGGCGATGGACGTCCTTGGCGCCGAAGCGGAATTGCTCGAAGCCGCGCCCTACCAACTGACCCGTTTGCAGTCGCTGTACCTGTTCAGCCGCGCCGACACCCTCTACGGCGGCAGCAACGAAATCCAGCGCAACATCATCGCCGAGCGTGCCTTGGGCATGCCCAAAGAGCCGCGTCCGCGCGTCTGAAAGGAGAGAGTTCATGTCTGTACCTCAATATGTTGAAGGTCGCGGCCTGCTGCGCGGCAAGTCCGTGCTGATCACCGCCGCCGCAGGCGCCGGGATCGGTTTTTCCGCCGCCGTGCGCGCTGCCGAAGAAGGCTGCCGGGCGCTGATGATCAGCGATATCCATGAAGGCCGACTGGCCGAAGCGGTGCTGAAAATCCGCGAAAGCACCGGCCTGCAACAAGTCTTCGGCCAGGTCTGCAACGTCGCCGACGAAGCCCAGGTGCAGCAGCTGATCGCCTGCGCCGAGCGCGATCTGCAAGGCGTCGATGTACTGATCAACAACGCCGGGCTTGGCGGTTCGCGGTTGCTGGTGGACATGGCCGACGAAGAGTGGAATCGGGTCATCGATGTCACGCTCACCGGCACCATGCGCATGACCCGCGCCATGCTGCCGAAAATGATGGCGCGGCGTGCCGGGGTCATCGTCAACAACGCCTCGGTACTCGGCTGGCGCGCGCAGAAAGAACAGGCGCACTACGCCGCCGCCAAGGCCGGGGTGATGGCGCTGACCCGCTGCGCAGCGGTCGAAGCCGCCGACTACGGCATTCGCATCAACGCAGTCAGCCCGAGCATCGCCCTGCACGATTTCCTGCGCAAATCCGCGCCGCAAGCGGTGCTGGATCAACTGGCTGCCAACGAAGCGTTCGGCCGCGCCGCCGAAGTCTGGGAAGTGGCCAACGTGATGATGTTCCTGGCCAGCGACTACAGCTCCTACATGACCGGCGAAGTGTTGTCGGTGTCCAGCCAGAGGGCCTGACCATGCCACGTATTTTCGACACGCCAATGGCCTTGTTCGACGCCGTGGGCCAGGCGCTCGGCGTCAGCGATTGGCTGCTACTGGAGCAAGACCGAATCAATCTGTTTGCCGACGCCACCGGCGATCACCAGTGGATTCACGTCGATCCGCTCAAGGCCGCCAGCGGCCCGTTTGGCGCCTGCATTGCCCATGGCTACTTGAGTCTTGCACTGGTCAATCTGTTTTTGCCGCAGATCGTTGAGGTTCGCGGCCTGGCCATGGGCGTCAATTACGGCTGTGAGCGGGTGCGTTTTCCTTCCGTGGTGCGAGTCGGATCGCGGGTGCGTGGCAGCGCGCAATTGATCGCGGTCGAGGAAGTGAAGGGCGGCGTGCAGGCGACTATCCGCGTCAGCGTCGAAATCGATGGCGAGGAACGCCCCGGCTGCGTGGTCGACACCATCAGTCGCTATTACCCGGCCTGACCTTCAACAGATTTTTCGAGGATTTGAACATGAAAGAAGCCGTCATCGTTTCCACCGCCCGCACCCCGATCGGTAAAGCCTTTCGTGGCGCATTCAATGACACCGAAGCGCCGCAGCTTGGCGGCCACGTGGTGCGCGAAGCCGTGCGCCGGGCCGGCATCGAGCCGGGCGAAGTGGACGACGTGATCATCGGCGCCGCCGCACAGCAGGGCACCCAGTCCTACAACCTCGGACGCCTGTGCGCGATTGCCGGCGGCCTGCCGACCACGGTTGCCGGCATGGCCGTCGAGCGCCAGTGCTCGTCGGGCCTGATGAGCATCGCCATGGCCGCCAAAGGCATCATGTGCGATGAAATCGATATCGCCGTGGCCGGTGGCCTGGAGTCGATTTCCCTGGTGCAGAACAAGCACAAGAACCTCTATCGCAATCAGTCGAGTGCGGTGATTGAACACGATCCGCACGCTTACATCCCGATGATCGAAACCGGCGAAATCGTTTCGGCGCGCTACGGAATTTCCCGCGAAGAGCAGGATGAGTACAGCTACCAGAGTCAAATGCGCACCGCCCTGGCTCAGAGTGCCGGACGCTTCGACCGTGAGCTGGCGGCGTTGACCAGCCGCCAGGCGATCTTCGATAAGGCCAGCGGCGAAACCCGATATGAACTCGTCACCTTGCAACGCGACGAGTGCAACCGCATCGACACCACCCGTGAAAGTCTGAACGCACTGGAGCCGGTATGGCCGGGCGGTCAGTGGAGTGAGAAGGGGTGCTTCATCACTGCGGGCAACGCTTCGCAGCTGTCCGACGGTGCATCGGCCTCGGTGTTGATGAGCGCCAAACTGGCCGAGAAGCGTGGCCTGGAGCCGTTGGGAATCTATCGTGGCATGGCCGTCGCCGGCTGTAATTCCGACGAGATGGGCATCGGTCCGGTGTATGCCATTCCCAAGCTGCTCAAGCGCCATGGCCTGACCATGGACCACATCGGCCTGTGGGAGTTGAACGAAGCGTTCGCCTGTCAGGTGCTGTATTGCCGCGACACGCTGGGTATTCCGGCCGAGCGCCTGAACGTCAATGGCGGCGCGATTTCCATCGGTCATCCGTTCGGCATGTCCGGAGCGCGGATGGTCGGCCACGCCTTGATCGAAGGCCAGCGTCGCGGTTTGCGTTATGTGGTGGTGAGCATGTGCATCGGTGGCGGCATGGGCGCTGCGGGCCTGTTCGAGGTGGTCTGAATGATCAGCACACAAAATATCCAGGCGATCATGGCGCGTTATGTGGAACTGGTGGATGCCGGCGACATCGATGGCATCCTCGCGCTCTACGCCAACGACGCCACCGTTGAAGACCCGGTCGGCCAGGCGCCGTTGCAAGGCATTGAATCCATCGCGCGCTTCTACCGTGAAGGACTGGGGGCGATGAAGGTCTCGGCGACCCAGACCGGCCCGGTGCGGGCGACCTCGAACGGTTGCGGGGCGATGCCGTTCCGGGTTGACATGGAGTGGGGCGGGCAGCCGTGCTCGCTGCATGTGATCGACGTGATGGAGTTCGACGCCGAGGGCAAGATCCGCTCGATGAAAGCCTTCTGGAGTGAGGTCAACGTGACGGCGCGAGGTGCCGCGTGAATCTGGAGCAGCGAATCGCCCGCCTGGAAGCGCTGGAGGACATCCGCCAGCTCAAGCACCGCTACCTCAATGCCTGCGATCTGAAGCAGGTCGAGGTGATTGCCGACTGCTTTGCCGAAGATGAAGTGCTGATCGATTACGGTCCGCTCGGGGTCTTTCGTGAGCGCGACAGCTTTGTCGCGCTGTATCGCGAACTCGCCTGTCATGAGCGGGTGATCGATCTGCACCATGGCGCCAACCCGGAGATTGAATGGCTCAACGAGGACCAAGCCCAGGGCCGTTGGGCCCTGTGGTATTTCAATCTGGATGGCGAGAGCGGGGCGACGCGGCAGTTGGGTGGGTTTTATCAGGACCGTTACCAGCGAATCGCCGGTCAGTGGAAAATCGTCGCCACCCGCTTTACCGCGCACTCGCAGGTGACGCGTTCCTGAAGGCCGCTCACTCCAGAGATGGCCCCTGTGGGAGCGAGCTTGCTCGCGATGGCGGCATGTCAGGCAACATCACTGTTGAATGTGCCGGCCTCATCGCGAGCAGGCTCGCTCCCACAGTTTTTGTGGTGAACCTGGCTTTAGCGTGCAACCCCATCCCCCTGTGGGAGCGAGCTTGCTCGCGATGGCGGCATGTCAGGCAACATTGATGTTGGATGTGCTGACAGCCATATCCGGATTCTGTGTCCGACCGGTTTCGTAGAAAGCCTTGAGGTTCTCGGCAATCTGCCGCACGACCTTGTTGAAGGACTTGGCCAGTAACCCTTCAAACAGCCTGCCACCGCGCAGGCTGTAACTCATTTGCAGGGTGATGCGGGTCGCGTTGCCTTCGGCTTGCAAGGCATAACTGAAACTCGCCTCGCGAAACGGAAAGGGTGAGTCATTGCTGCCCTTGTGCAACCTCAGCACAAACCCCGTGCCTTCCTGCCACTGCACCACGCTTTCATCCAGATACTGACCGCCCTTACGCAACACCCGGCGGCTCGCGCCGAGGCCTTCCTGCGGCCCGGGATGAAACTGGCAGCCGGTGAGACCTGGTACGTAGTGCGGAGCGAGGCTCAGGTCGCGCAGCTTGGTCCACGCCGCTTGTGGCGTGAGATCGAGCAAAATGCTGTGACTGGCAATTGCGGGCATGTCGAGTCTCCTCTTGTTATCAGGATTGGGCGGCGTCAAGAAATGCCGGACGTTCGCCACCGCCATGCACGGCAATGTCCGCGCCACTGACGTAACGGGCCAATGTCGAGGCCAGGTACAGGCAGGTGTCGCCAATGTCCTCCGGTGTCGCCAGGCGTTGCAGTGGAATGGTCGCCGCCACCCGGGCAATCCCCGCTTCGTCACCATAATGCATGGCCGCTTGCTCGGTGAGAATCAGCCCGGCGGTCACGGCGTTGACCCGCACCTTGGGCGCCCATTCCACCGCCAGCGAAGTGGTCAGGTTGAGCAAGCCGGCCTTGGCCGCGCCATAAGCGGCGGTGCCGGGGGAAGGGCGAGTGGCGCTGACGCTGCAAATGTTGATGATCGCACCGCCTTCGGCCTGGACCTGCATCACTTGGTTGGCCTGTTGACACAGGTTCAGCGGCGCAATCAGGTTCAGCCGAATGATTGCTTCGCTGAAACGCGGCGAAGCGGTAGCGGCGTCGGCATTCGGTGAGCCACCGGCGTTGTTGACCAGCACATCGAGGCGGCCGAAGCGCTCGACGATCTGCGCGATCAAACGCCCGGACTGCTCGACATCCCGCAGGTCGCAGGGCACGAACAGCGCCTCGCGCCCGGCGCTGGCGGGTAAGGTTTGCGGGGCTTCGCGGCCGCAAATTACCACCTCGGCGCCGCAGTCGAGGAAGCGCTGGCTGATGCCGCGCCCGACGCCTTTTCCACCGCCGGTGACCAGTACCACTTTGCCGCGAAAGTCCATCGGTTCAAGCATGGGGTGCCTCGTTCTGTCGCTCGGGAATACGACCGATGCTAGGTCGACCGTTGCTGCAGGCCAACGTCCGATGAGACTAGAGACTGTAGGAGCGAGCATGCTCGCGATGGACGTCAACGATAACGCGTAAAACCTGATTTCCCGCGGTATCCTGACGTTTTTCGCGAGCATGCTCGCTCCTACAGGTAGTCCTGTCGGACGATGTTGATGGTCCGGCCTGTCGGAATAATCCGGCTACAACAACAGGCCGGGAGGACACCTTATGGACGCTTTAGCGCAAGGGCACTTCGTTACGCTGCCGGATGGTTTGCAGCTGCACTACAAAGACATCGGCGGGCTAGACACCGGCAACGGCGAGCCGGTGATTTTCATTCATGGCAGCGGGCCGGGCGCCAGCGGTCACAGCAACTTCAAGCAGAACTACCCGGTGTTTGCTGAAGCCGGTTACCGGGTTATCGTTCCCGATCTACCGGGCTACGGCGCTTCGGACAAGCCCGACACCCTCTACACCCTGGACTTCTTCGTTGCCGCCCTGAGCGGTTTGCTCGACGCCCTGGATATCCAGCGTTGCGTGCTGGTCGGCAACTCGTTGGGCGGCGCAATCGCCATCAAGATGGCCCTCGACCAACCACAACGGGTCAGCCGTCTGGTGCTGATGGCGCCTGGTGGCCTGATGGAAAAAGAGCAGTATTACCTGCAGATGGAAGGCATCCAGAAAATGGGCGCGGCCTTCGCCAAGGGTGAGCTCAATGACGCGACGGGCATGCGTCGCCTGCTGGCCTTGCAACTGTTCGACGAAAGCCTGATCAGCGATGAGACGGTCAATGAACGCGTGGCCGTGGTGCAACTGCAACCGGTGTGCGTGCTGTCGACCATGCAGGTGCCGAACATGACTTCGCGTCTGGGCGAGTTGCAGTGCCCGATCCTCGGTTTCTGGGGTATGAACGACAAGTTCTGTCCGTCCTCCGGCGCCCAGACCATGCTCGAAAATTGCTCGAAAATCCGTTTTGTCTTGCTCAGCGAATGCGGGCATTGGGTTCAGGTCGAGCACCGCGAACTGTTCAACCGCGAGTGCCTGGCCTTTCTTCAGGAGGCTCGCGGATGAGCGTGCAACTGCGCCGTGAATTCGGCGAAGAGCTTTATCAGGCGCTACTCAGCGGCTCCACCCTGGCACCACTGACCGAACGCTGGCCGTCGATCAGCATCGAGGATGCCTACCATATTTCCCTGTACGCCATCGAACGTCGCGTCGCGGCCGGGGATCAGATCGTCGGTAAGAAAATTGGCGTGACCTCGGCGGCCGTCCAGCAGATGCTCAACGTGCACCAGCCAGATTTCGGCTTCATCACACGGCAGATGGCCTTCGCCGATGGTGCGCAGATTTCCCTGTCGGCCAACAAACTGATCCAGCCCCGTGCCGAGGGTGAAATCGCCTTCAAGCTCAAGCGCGATCTGGTCGGGCCGGGTATTACCGAAGCTGATGTGCTGGCCGCCACCGAATACGTGATGCCGTGCTTCGAGATCGTCGACTCGCGGATTCACGAATGGCGCATCCGCATCCAGGACACGGTTGCCGACAACGCTTCCTGCGGTGTGTTTGTGCTCGGTGACAGCCAGGTCGATCCCCGTGAACTGGATCTGCCCAACTTGCGCATGCGCGTGTTCAAAAACGGTGAGCCGCTTAGCGAAGGCCTGGGTTCGGCAGTGCAGGGCAATCCGCTGACTGCCGTGGCTTGGCTGGCCAACACCCTGGGCGCCTTCGGCATTCCGTTCAAGGCCGGGGAAATCATCCTGTCCGGCTCCCTGGTACCGCTGGAACCGGCCCGTGCCGGCGACCTATTTTCGCTGACCATCGATGGCCTGGGCAGTGCCCGGGTGTCTTTCTGCGCCTGACTTTTGGAGTTTTATCCCAATGAGCAAAAAACTCAGAGCGGCCATTATCGGCCCGGGCAATATCGGCACCGATCTGCTGATGAAAATGTGCCGATCGCAATGGATCGAGCCGGTGTGGATGGTTGGCGTCGACCCAGAATCCGAAGGCCTGAAACGCGCTCGGGAAATGGGCATCAAAACCACCGCCGGCGGCGTCGACGGCTTGCTGCCCCACGTTCTCGACGATCACATTCGTATCGCCTTCGATGCCACCTCTGCCTACGTGCACGCGGAAAACAGCCGCAAGCTCAACGAACTGGGGGTGATCATGATCGACCTCACGCCGGCGGCCATTGGCCCGTTCTGCGTGCCGCCGGTCAATCTCAAGGAGCACGCATCGAGCCTGGCGATGAACGTCAACATGGTCACTTGCGGTGGCCAGGCGACCATTCCGATGGTGGCGGCGGTGTCTCGGGTGCAACCGGTGAGCTACGGCGAAATCGTTGCCACGGTGTCCTCCGGTTCGGTGGGACCGGGCACGCGGCAGAACATCGACGAATTCACCCGCACCACGGCCGGCGCGGTAGAGCAGATCGGCGGCGCCCGACGCGGCAAGGCGATCATCGTTATCAACCCGGCCGAGCCGCCGCTGATGATGCGCGACACCATCCACTGCCTGACCGATGACGAGCCGAACCAGGACGCGATCCGCACCTCGGTGCTGGAGATGGTCCGCGAAGTGCAGCGCTATGTGCCCGGCTACAAGCTGATCAACGGGCCGGTGTTCGACGGGCGCAAGGTGTCGATTTTCATCGAGGTCGAAGGTCTCGGCGATTTCCTGCCCAAGTCCGCCGGCAACCTCGACATCATGACCGCCGCCGGTTTGCGCACCGCCGAGATGTTCGCCGAAGAAGCCCACAAGGGCACCCTGCAATTGCCTGTCCGTTGAGTGGAGATGAGTATGAATTTGCAAGGTAAGAGCGTCCGTCTGCATGACATGAGCCTGCGCGACGGCATGCACGCCAAACAGCATCAAATCAGCCTCGAACAAATGATTTCGGTCGCCACCGGCCTCGATGCGGCGGGCGTGCCGCTGATCGAAATCACCCACGGCGATGGCCTGGGCGGTGCGTCACTGAACTACGGTTTTCCCGCCCACAGCGACGAGGAATACTTCTCTGCGGTGATTCCGAAGATGAAACAGGCCAGGGTCTCGGCCCTGTTGTTGCCGGGGATTGGTACCCTCGACCATCTGAAGATGGCCCACGAACATGGCGTGTCGACCATTCGCGTCGCCACCCACTGCACCGAGGCGGACGTTTCCGGCCAGCACATCGGCATGTCGGCGAAGATGGGCCTGGATACCGTCGGCTTCCTGATGATGGCGCACATGGTCAGCCCGGAGAAACTGCTGGAGCAGGCGCGGTTGATGGAAAGCTTCGGCGCCAATTGCATCTATTGCACGGACTCGGCGGGCTACATGCTGCCCGATGAAGTGACACAAAAGATCGGAGCATTGCGCGCCGGGCTGAACGCCGGGACCGAAGTCGGCTTCCACGGCCACCACAACATGGGTATGGCCATTGCCAACTCCCTTGCTGCGATCGAGGCCGGTGCCGCACGCATCGATGGTTCGGTGGCGGGGCTGGGCGCAGGGGCGGGGAATACGCCGCTGGAAGTGTTCGTCGCGGTGCTGGAGCGCATGGGCGTCAACAGTGGCGTCGACCTGTACAAGATCATGGACGTGGCCGAAGACCTGGTGGTGCCGATGATGGACCAGCCGATCCGCCTCGACCGCGATGCCCTGACTCTGGGGTACGCCGGGGTCTACAGTTCGTTCCTGCTGTTCGCCAAACGCGCCGAGCAGAAGTACGGCATTGCTGCGCGTGAACTGCTGGTGGAGTTGGGGCGACGTGGGACGGTGGGTGGTCAGGAAGACATGATTGAAGACCTGGCGCTGACCCTGTCACGGTCGCGTGGGGTGTTGCCGACCTGATTGTTGAAGCGACAAAAAAACCACCGATGATTCGGTGGTTTTTTTATGGCCGATGCAAACGGGTCTCAGGGCAGCAAATTGCGCACCAGCGGCGGATAGCAGTTGATGGCCGTGCTCGCACAACTGAAATACGCCGTGGTCGGTCGATAGGCTTCATTTTTGAAGAGTTGGCACAGGCTGGTGGATGCGCCGGCACAGATGATGATGAACAGGGCACAAGTGGTTTTGCGCATGGTGAGTCTCGACACGGTTTTATTGTTGTAGAGACAGGTTATGGCGGCGGATGGCGAGTGGCTTCGTCCGAATGGACTAGCCGATCAATTGCCAGCTACCCGTTCCCCTGTGCGAGCTTGCTCGCGATGGCGGTATGTCAGGCATCGATGATGTTGGATGTGTTGGCCTCATCGCGAGCAAGCTCGCTCCCACAATGATTTCGGTGCACGCAGAATTTGTGTTCGACAAAGATCAAAATGTGGGAGCGAGCTTGCTCCGGGCGGCGTTCCGACGATGGCGGAGTGTCAGGCGGGGGAGATGTTGGATGTGCTGGCCTCATCGCGAGCAAGCTCGCTCCCACAGTGATTTCGGTGCACGCAGAATTTGTGTTCGACAAGGATCAAAATGTGGGAGCGAGCTTGCTCCGGGCGGCGTTCCGACGATGACGGAGTGTCAGGCGAGGGAGATGTTGGATGTGCTGGCCTCATCGCGAGCAAGCTCGCTCCCACAGTGATTTCGGTGCACGCAGAATTTGTGTTCGACAGGGATCAAAATGTGGGAGCGAGCTTGCTCCGGGCGGCGTTCCGACGATGGCGGAGTGTCAGGCGAGGGAGATGTTGGATGTGCGGGCCTCATCGCGAGCAAGCTCGCTCCCACAGGTACTGATGGGTGTCAGGTTCGTTGGGCGAGGGCGCCCATGGCCATGAACAGCGCGGCGATGGCTCGTGCTTCATGCAGTTCGCCGCGGGCCACCAGTTCCGGGATTTTCGCCAGTGGCACGCGCAGGCATTCCAGGGGTTCGGGTTCGTCGCCGACCAGTTGGCAGGGGCTCAGTTGTTCGGCCAACACTACGCGGTAGCGGTGACACAAATGTCCCGGTGCCAGCGTCAGCTCGCCCAGCTCGGTGAGGTGTGCGGCGCGCATTCCGACTTCTTCACTCAACTCGCGCTGCGCCGCCTGCAGATAGTCTTCATCGGGTTCCGCGCCGCCCTTGGGCAGGCCGAGAATGGTTTTCTCCACACCGACCGCGTACTCACGCACCAGTAACACATGCTCTGCATCAGGCATCGCCACCAGCATCACCGAGCGATACCCGGTGCCGCGCAGACGCTCGTAGACCCGCTGCTGGCCGTTGCTGAATTGCAGGTGCAGGGCTTCGATCTGAAAGTGGCCGCTTTGCGCCAGCAGTTCAGTCTTGAGGATGGTGGGACAGTTGCGCATGGGTCAGACCCCCGTTTGGGATAAACACACTGTGCGCTGTACAACGAGGGCCGCCATCGTCCAAGCGGACGAGGGCGGCAATGGTCGTTAGCCGAGGGTCGCCACGCTACGCAGGATCAGGCGCACCAGCATGGTCTGGCGGGTTACGCCGGTTTTGGAGAAGGTCGATCGCAAGTGCGCCCGCGACGTATTGCGGCTGATGCCGAGTTCTTCCGACGCTTCGTCGAGGGTCAAACCGTTGGCCAGCAACATCGCCAGCTGGGTTTCCGCCGGGGTGAAGTCGAACAACGCGCGGACGATTTCCTGTGGCGCGGTGGACTGTTGCTCCGGGTCGCTGATGAAAATCACCACGGTCGGGCACTGTTTACCTTCGCTCCAGTCCGTCAGCGGCACCGAACGCACGATGATCCCCAAATCCGCTTTGCCGGATGGCCGCTGCACGCGCAGGGCTTCGACCACCGAGGGGTTACTGCTCTTTTGCGACAGCAGCGATTGCTTGACCAGTCGACGGAACTCCTGGGTGTCCCGGGCCGTACCCACCTGCAGACCATCGTTGACCAGTTTGATGCCGTCCTTTTCCTGGATCAGCCGGTCAGCGACCTGATTGGTCTGCAGCACCTTGCCGGACTCGTCGAGGATGATCGTGCCGACCGCCATCTGATTCACCGCGCCGGCGTACAGGTTGCGTTCGGCTTCGATGCGGTTGAGCTGCATGTGAATCTTGATCGAGCGTTCCAGATGAGGAATGAAATGTGTGAGCATGGCCTTTTCTTCATTGCCGAAAGGCTTGTCGTCACGTCCTCGGCTGATGCGAATGCGGCACTGGGCGCCGTCGACAGTGTTGATGTCGGCACCGAGGATGTGGAACACGTCCACCGGTTCGAGGAAATTCTTGTAGAACTCGGAGTTCTGCCAATCGTCGTTGGAGACGAATTCGGCGAGGGTCACGACCTGGCGGTTGGGCAGGTCGACAAAAGGATCGAGGCTGAAAAAGTGCTTGTTGTACGACGCGGTCGCCTCGGTCGAGGTGCCGGTGGTGTTAACCATCAAGCCGTCCACATGGGCGCTGGGCGGACGCAGGATGAAGGTCACGTACTTGCTGTGCAGGTGCACGTTGAGTTGATTGAGAAAGGTGGCCCAGGGAATGGTTTCCAGCGGACCCTGATAGAGGTTGCCGATCAAATCACTGAACGTATCGAGGCTGAGGCTCTGCTGCATAGGGAAAAACCGTTTTTATTATTAGCGTTGGCGGTGGCCGAGAATAAGCGCCGGTATCGACTCCTTGCAACGCTCGGGCTCAGGGCCTGACCGGCGGCTACCGGACAGGCCCATGACGGGCGAAAAGCCGCTGGCGTCAGACCCGTTCGCTGGCGCGCACGACAAATTTTTTGTGCTCGTGCACGTCCGCCGACAGCGCCTGGACGTCGGTGTAGAACTGCTCGTACCAACGGCGCAACTGGTAGACCGGGCCGTCGCCGTCGCACAGCAGCGGGTTGTCGACGCGGGTCTTGCTGTGCCAGATGGCCACGTCTTCGTAGAAGGCTGCTTGCGCCTGCGCCACGTAGGCCTTGGCCATCGCCTGGTTCTGCTCTTCGCTGAGCCCCTGGATCTTTTTCACCAGCACGCCGTAGCGCAGGGTGAAGCTGTCGAGGTCGATCGGCACGTGGCAGTTGAGCAGGATCGAGTTGATCGGCTGGCCGTTCATGGCGCCGTTCATTTCGGTGATCTGATAGGCCGGGCCGAAATAGGTGGCTTCGGTGGTCAACACGCTGTCGCCGGACAGACGCTCACTGCGGGCGCGCATGATCTGGGTGGCCAGGTGGCCTTCGAAAATGTTGATGAATTCTTCGACCGGCGCGCCGTGGACCGTGCCGAAGTGCGCCATGTCGGCGATGTTGTCGATCAGTTCGCGGCAGTTGGTGCCAATCTGCAGTTCGGCTACTTCCCAGGCTGCCCACTCGACGCTGAAGCAGGCGTCAATGCGTGGAATGCGTTGTTCGGGCAGCGGCAGGTTGCCTTCCGGGTCGTTCCAGACAAACAGCAACTGGTTCTCTTCCATGATCGGCCAGCTTTTGATTTTGGCCCGTGGTGGAATGCGCTTGGCATAGGGAATGTCATCGCACACGCCATCGGCGCCCCAGCGCCAGGCGTGGAACGGGCAGCGGATCGAGTTGCCTTCAACGCAACCGGTGCTCAGGTCGGCACCCATGTGCGGGCAGTAGCCATCAAGAACATGCAGTTCGCCATCTTCACCCTGGAACGCCACCAGACGGGTGCCGAACACCTCCAGGCGATGGGCCTTGCCGTCGCGGTATTGCGCGGCCAGGCCCAGGCAATGCCAGCCGCGGGCGTAGCGATCTTCCAGCAGTTTGGCTTCGATGCGGTGCAGGGTACTCATCTTATTATTCTCCCAAGGGATCACGGGTTTGGCGCATGTAAGGGATTCTGCCGGCCCTGTAAAAGCGGGCATCGTCTGAATGGACGATGGCTGCTTTCAGTAGGCCCGCTCTACTGGCGGCATTGGACCCATGGCAGGAGTTGGCGATGAGTAATGAACAAGGGCCGGTAGCGGTGATTACCGGCGCCGCCAGTGGTATTGGCCGCGGTCTGGCCGCACACGCGGCGACGCTGGGCATGCGCCTGGTGCTGGCGGATCGGGACGCAGCAGGCCTGCAAAGCTTGTGCAATGAATTAACCAACGGTGGTGCGCAGGCGATTGCCTGTGTCACCGATGTCGGCGATGTGCAGCAGGTCGAACGCTTGCGCGACCGCGCCGTCGAGCAATTCGGCGGTGTGGATTACCTGTTCAACAACGCCGGGGTCATGCAAACCGGCTTCAGCTGGGAAATCACCGATGCGCAATGGCAACGTATGCTCGACGTCAACTTGAACGGCGTAATCAACGGCATTCGCAGTTTTGTACCGCTGTTACTGGGTCAAGGTCGAGCAGCCCATGTGATCAACACCGCATCCCTTGCCGGGTTGGTCAGCAGCCCGTTGATGGCGCCGTACAACGTCACCAAGCAAGCGGTGGTCGCGCTCTCGGAAACCCTGCACTACGAACTGGCCATGCTCGGTGCACCGGTGTCGGTTTCAGTGCTGTGCCCTGGGCCCGTAGCCAGCGAAATCATGGCTTCAAATCAAGTGGTGGACAGCGCCGGGTCTGACTTCAGTCAATTGCTCGACAACACCATCCGCCAAGGCATGACGCCAGCCGAACTGGCTGCGCAGGTATTCGCGGCCATTGCTGAAAAACGCTTCTGGATCCTGCCCCATAAAGGCTTCAAACCGGCCTTGGAGCGACGGGTGCAAAGCATCCTGCACGAGACCAATCCCCAGTTTCAAATGACCGATGTAGAAGGACAAACCCATGCCGCTCGATAAACAGATCGCTGGGGTGCTCCAGCAGTTTCGCGACTTGCCGGAGCCCGATTTCAGCCAGGTCGATGCCGTTCAATACCGACAGTTTTCCGACAACCTGCTGCCGGCGATTCCCGGCGATCCGATGATCGAAGTGCGGGAGCTGCGGGTTGCCGGCGCGGAAGGTGAACTGGATGCGCGGCTGTATCGGCCTGTGGATGAGGGCAACTTGCCGTTGCTGGTGTTTTTCCACGGAGGCGGGTTCGTCATGGGCAATCTCGATACGCACGACAATCTCTGCCGTTCCCTGGCCCGCCAGGCAGAGGCGGTGGTGGTGTCGGTCGCTTACCGCTTGGCGCCGGAAAGCCATTTCCCTGCGGGTCCGCTCGATTGTTATGCCGCCACTTGCTGGCTGGTCGAAAACGCTGCTGCGCTGGGCGTCGATGGCGGACGGCTGGCGCTGGCCGGGGACAGTGCCGGCGCCAACCTGGCGCTGGCGGTCAGCCAAATTGCGGCGCAACGCCAAGGGCCGAAAATCAGTTATCAATGCTTGTTTTACCCGGTCACCGATGCCCGTTGCGACAGTCAGTCCTACGAGGATTTTGCCGAAGGCTACTTGCTCAGCAGCGCGATGATGTACTGGTTCTGGCAGCAATACCTGCAGGATACCGGGCAGGGCGACGATCCCCTGGCTTCACCACTGCGTGCCGACTCACTGGCGGTGATGCCGCCGACGACGTTGCTCACCGCCGAGTTCGACCCCTTGCGTGATGAGGGCGAGGCGTTTGCCCGGCGTTTACTTGAGGCTGGCGTATCGGTGCGCCTGCAACGCTGTGAAGGCATGACTCACGGCTTCATCAGCATGGCGCCCTTTGTCGAACGCGCAGCGCTGGCGTTGGCCGATGCGGCCGCCGACCTGCGCAGGGCATTCAATTGAACGGCGCGTTGTTCAACACGGTGCCACAACTGATCGAGGCCATTGCTGCCGGGCAGATGGTGGTGATCACCGACGACGAACACAACGGTGAAGGCTCATTGCTGATGGCTGCCGAACAGGCCGGGGCCGAGGCGGTTACGTTCATGGCGGTGCAGGCACGCGGGTTGATTTGCCTGGCGCTGACCGAGCAACGTTGCCGCGCACTAGGGTTGGACTTGATGGTGCCTAACTCTCGGGCGCAGCACGGTGTGGGTTTTACTCGTTCCATCGAGGCGGCGACCGGGGTGTCCACCGGTATCTCCGCGGCAGACCGGGCGCGTTCGATCCAGGTGGCGGTGGATCCGGCCAGTAGTCCGGCGGATCTGGTGCAGCCGGGGCATATCTTTCCTGTGCAAGCCTTGCCCGGTGGCGTCATGCAGCGTGCCGGACACGTCGAGGCCGCGTGCGACCTGACGCGTCTGGCGGGCCTGCAACCGGCGGCAACGCTGGTGGGGATACTTAACGAGGAGGGCGAGCTGGCCCGTGGTGCCGAGTTGCACGAGTTTGCCCATCGTCATGGCTTGCGCATCGGCAACATCGCCGACCTGATTCACTACCGTATCCTGCATGAAGGCACGATCGAACGCGGTGACGAGTACCCGTTGCACACCCGCCACGGCGAGTTTCGGGTGACGACCTATCAGGACACCTATCAAGGCGCGCTGCACCTGGCATTGGTCAAAGGCCGGATCGACAGCATGCATCCGGTGCTGGTGCGGGTGCAAAGCATCGAGACCTTGCGCGATGCCCTGGGCTGCGAAAGCGAAGGCGGGCCACTGCAGTGGACCCTGGAGCGTTCGCTGGCGAGCATTGCCGCAGCCGGATGTGGCGTGCTGGTGCTGCTGGCACAAAAGGAAACCGCCGATGGCGTGCTGGAGCAGTTGCGCCAGCGCAGCGGCGGCAAGCAGCGTACACCGCAATTTCCGCAACGGACCTTGGGCGTGGGTGCGCAAATCCTGCGGGACCAGAACGTGCGCAAAATGCGTCTGATGAGCTCGCCGGTGCCGTACAAGGCCGTGTCCGGTTTCGATCTGCAAGTGACGGAATTTGTGCCGTTCCAACCTCCGATCTAAAGCCAGCACAAAAACTTGTGGGAGCAAGCTCGCTCCCACAATAAATCCGGTTGCCGATGAATCTGCGTACACCCACAACCCCTGTGGGAGCGAGCTTGCTCGCGATAGCTATCTACCAGACACATCCAGTCGCAAGCTGCCTCAGAGTCCAAGCATTAACCGGTCTAGCCTTCTTCATGACTTGATTATGGAGAGGGCAATGGAATGCCTGATTTACCTGCTTCACATCGTCTACGTATTGGTCGTTATGCTGAGACCAACAGGATTTTTCTGCTAACCACCAACACACTTGATAGAAAACCTGTCTTCAAGGATTTCGCCTTGGGCAGATTGGTCGTTGAACAATTTCGAGAAGCGCAGGAACAAAGTTGGGCGAACACCTTGGCCTGGGTCGTCATGCCCGATCATTTTCACTGGTTGGTTGAATTGCAACAGTGTTCACTGAGTGGGTTGATGCAAAAAACCAAATCGTTGAGTACGCGGGCCGTGAACATGTCCGTCGGACGTAAAGGTAGTCTTTGGCAACAGGGCTATCATGATCGGGCGTTGAGGCGGGATGAGGATCTGGTAAAGCTTGCTCGATATGTCGTCGCCAACCCGTTGCGCGCGGGGTTGGTGGAGAAGCTGGGCGATTATCCGCTGTGGGATGCGATATGGGTTTGATCCGTAACCGCGTAGCCACCATCCTCGGAGCGCCGCCCGGAGCAAGCTCGCTCCCACACTGATTTTTGGTTATCCGCGGATGTTGCATACACCCGCTAACCCTGTGGGAGCGAGCTTGCTCGCGATGGCGGAGTGTCAGGCGACATCCATGTTGAATGTGCCGGCTTCATCGCGAGCAAGCTCGCTCCCACAGTGTTTTTTGGTTATCCGCAGATGATGCATGCACCTGCTAACCCTGTGGGAGCGAGCTTGCTCGCGATGGCGGAGTGTCAGGTGACATCCATGTTGAATGTGCCGGCCTCATCGCGAGCGAGCTCGCTCCCACAATATTTTTTGTTGTTCGCAGATGTTGCATACACCCGCTCCCACAAGGGGTTTTTGATTAACACCGTTCTGCGCGGGCTTAAGGTTTCACCCCTCGCAACACCTTCTTCGCCTGATCCTGCGCCGCATCCGGCGCGGTCATGTTGCCGTCGATCACGGTGATCACCGCATGCCCCTGCCACAGCTGATACGCATCGGCCTTTTGCTGGGCGGCTGTTGGTGTGGACGGTGCGGCCAGGTTGACGTGGACCACGCCGTCGGCGTCGCGTTGTGGGGTGAAGTTGACGCGGTCCCAATTACCAATCGGGGCAAAGCTAACACCCTTGATCTCTTCAGGCTTGAGCGGTGGGTAATTGAGGTTCAGGCCGCTCACGCCGGGCAAACCGAGCACGTTCAATTCGCAGGTGAGCTTGTTCTTGGCACAAGCCTGTCTGGCTTCAGCGCCGGCAAGACTTGCCTGCTTGATGACCTCCACCGCAAACCGCGCCGTGTCGTCCATGGCGCCAAGCGTCTTGCGATAACCCGCCTGTTGATCGCGAATGATCAGGTCCATGTCGATGGCCGTGGACACCGCCACTGCCGGAATCCCCTTGAACATCGCGCGCACGGCGGCATTGAGAGTGCCGGACATCTGCGTCAACGGACCCACGTTTTCACCAAAGTTGCTGCCCGAGACCACCAGGTCTGGCCGGTTGTCCTTGAGAATCACATCAAGCCCGACGTTGACCGCGTCCACCGGCGTCCCAATCGCCGATGTCTTGCCGGCGGGCGAGGTGTAGCCCTCAGGTGGCCCGACGCAGAATTTGCCCGGCGCCAGCTCCGTCACCGCCAATGCCTGACCGGGCACGACCACACTTGCGGCGCTGATGCCGCTGCTGTCGTTCAATGGGCCAACCAGGGTGACTTGATGTCCGGCAGCCGTCAGGGCGCGATACATCGCATCGATGCCGGGCGCGCGACAGCCGTCGTCGTTGGTCAGCAGGATGTTCAGGGCATTGGCCTGCATCGACAGACCGACGCTGGCCACGGCGATAACGCCAGTGAGCAGTTTGTTCATGGGAAATTTCCGTGAAATGGGCAGCTATAGAAAAGCACAACGCCCCGACCGAATAAATCGGTCGGGGCGCGGCGGGTTTAGCGGGTGCCGAGTTTGCGCAGGTTGCCAGGGGTGAATTCGTCTTCGGTGAAGGCGGTGGCGTTGAGCTTGGCCGGTTTCTGATCGATCAGCATCCGGTCAACCAGGTACGAGCCGGCGATCAGGTCATGGTAGATGCCGAGGCGAGCGTGGTAGCGCTGCATCTCATAGGCGTAGATCGAGGTCTGCATATTGGTGCGCCACAGCTCACCGCGGCTGTCGTAGTTGTCGGCCAGGGTGGCGGCCCAGGAGTCCTCATCCAGGTACAGCACACGCTTGGCGTAGATATGCCGGGCGCCTTCCTTGAGGGTCGCCTGCAATACCCACACCCGGTGTTTTTCATAGCGCATGTACTGCGGATCGATGTGGCCGGTGGTGGCCAGGATCTGGTCGCTGCTCACGCTTGGATCGTCGATCTTGTAGTTGTGGTAAGGGATGTAGATTTCTTTCTTGCCGACGATGGTCCAGTTGTAGCGATCCGGCGCCCCGTTGAACAAACGGTCTTCGTCATACACCCGGAAACCGCCGGCACCGCTTGGCGAGTCATAGCCCACGGTCGGCGCGCGACGTACGCGGCGTTGACCCGGGCTGTACTGCCAGGCCTGACGCGGTGAGGCGGTCGGGTTGATGAACTCGTGGCCGACCACGATCTCGCCTTTCTTGCGCACCGGTTCCAGGGTGGTGATCAGGAAGTTGGTGAGAATGCCGTTGGCGCTGTCCAGGTTTTTATCCGGGCTGGACCAGATCGAGAAGATCTTGTAGTTGACCTCTTCGAGCACGCGCTCCTTGTTGGAGTACACCACCGCCTGCCCGTAGTTGGCCTCTTCGGTGTTGGCGCGCCCGGCCAGGGTGTGGTTGAACATCAACTCGCTGCCGTTCTTCGGAATCGGGAACGGCGAGGCGCCCCAGGCGTTCAGCGTGTCGTTGTTGTCATTGGCCAGGTCGGCTGTGACAGCGTTTTTCTTGACCATGTCTTCCAGGCGCTGATCGAAACGGAAGTCGCGATGGCTTGGGTAGACCGGAATGTTGAACGTCTCGGGATAGCGCTTGAGCAACGCTTTCTGGCCGTCGGTCAAGTTGTCAGCGTACTTGTCCATGTTCTTAGCAGTGACCACGAACAACGGTTTTTCCGCGGCGTACGGGTCCGGGTACGGCGTACCGGGGCCGGCGTATTTGAGTCCCGGTGGCAGGCCGCGCCATTTGCCGGTCCATGCCGGGATGCTGCCATCGGCGTTGCCGGCCTTTTCCGCGCCCATCGGGGTCAGGTCCTGACCCAGGCGTGCGGCTTCTTGTTCGCTGACCTTGGCCTGAACCAGGCCACTGCTTAGCAGGCTGACGGCCAGTGCCGTGCCCAACAAGGTGTGGGTGAATCTAGACATGCTGTGCTCCTCCAACAGGGGAATCAGAACCGGTACTTGAAGTTGAGGGCGACGTTGTCGCGGTCGGCCAACGGCGCGTTGTTGGCGTTGCCCAGGTAGGCGTTGTAGCGGGCCTCGACGGTGAAGTTGCCCAGGTAGCGCCACGAGCTGCCGATACTGGCGCGGTCGTCGCCTTGCCCCGAGTTGATCGAGCCCACCAGGGCGCTGTCATGCTGGGCGGCGGTGCTGTAGGTGACAGGCAGCGACATGTCCCAGCCGCTGAACACGTTGTTGTAGTCAAAGTTGACTTGCACCGTGTAACCCCAGGCGTCGCGGTCGTAGACCAGGCTGTCGGTGCCCGGCAGCGTGAAGCCGGGAGCCAGGGTCACCGGTTGCGATTTGTCGTTGTTCAGGACGGTGTTGTAGACCACCTCGCCGGTCAGGGTGGTGTTGTCGGCCCAGGACGTCGGGCCGACCACGTAGATCATCGCGGTCTGCGCCTGCAGGGTTTCACCGCGCACCGGGCTTGAGAAACCGTTGTCGACCATCACCGGGGAACCGTCGCGGTAGCTGACTTCACCGGCCCAGCTCACATCGCCGATGACCGTGGAGAAGCTGGCGCCATATAGGTCGATGTTGTCGAAGTAGCGTGCGCGGTAGTGGCCCAGATCGGTCTGGAAGTCCAGCGACGGGGTCTTGTCGTGATAGCGCGAGTAGTAGATGCCGAACTCGGTGTTGTTCAGCGACTCGGCGGCATAGGTGAACGCCAGGCCGTACTGACCGCCGTTACTTGGCTTGTCGTCACCCAGGCGAGTGAGGAAACCGGTGGCGTCGTTGAAGCCGCCCTCGTCGATGAAGTCGGTGGAGGAGAAGTAGCTGCCGACACCGAAGATCTCGGTCTTTTCCCATTTGTATTGGTAGTAGGCCTGTACATCCAGGCTGTCGGTCAGGCTGAACTGGGTGAACAGTTGGCCGACCGGCAGGAGGATTTCCTTCACCTCGACCCCCGGCGTGGTCGCCTTGGTCGCATCCACCGGGCTCTGCGCAGCGGAAATGCCGGGGTAGAACAGGCTTTCACCCCAGCTCACCACCTGATTACCGAGACGCGCGTTGAGGTTGTGGCCACCCAGGTCCCAAGTGCCGTAGGCGTAGTAATCGAGCATGCGCAATTCATTGCGATGCTGATCGATAGTGTCCTGGGAGAAGCGGTCCGGACGGTTGCAATGACCGCCGGCGAAGCAGTTCGAGGTGCCGGTGTCGTTGTCGTTGCCCTGGTCGTAAACGTTGTCGTAGAAACCGGTGCCGCGCAGGAACACGCCGTAATCGTCGCGCCACTTGATGTTGGCCTCGGTGAGGAAACCGGCGCGGTTGTTGATCAGGCTGCCCTTGTCGAATGCGTTGTCGCCATCGTTGCCGTTGGCATTGGCCACCAGCTTGTGATCGCGTGAGTCGGCCCGCCACGCCAGGCTGTAGGTCAGCGTGGTGTCCCAGTCCACGCGCAGATCCTCGTTCGGCTGGAAGTTCATCGCGCTGGCTTGACTGCCCAGCCCGCCAGCCAGCAACAGCATGGCCAGCTGTGTGCGCGGATGCAGCGATTGTGGGGCGATTATTGTTTTTATCATGTCGTCCTCATGCCCAGGTCAGGCCTGCCCGACCTGCATTTCAGGGGGTGATTGGTGCTGTGGGCGACTATGGAGTCACGACTTGCGCGCAACATCGTCCAAGCGGACTAAGCGATTTGCAGGGGAGCACCAAACACCGAATCGCTGTAGGAGCCGGCTTGCTGGCGATAGCGGTGCATCAGTCAATATCGATGAACCTGACACGGCGCTATCGCCAGCAAGCCGGCTCCTACAAGGGATCGTCGTCTGCGCCTTAGTCCCATCGGACGATGAACACCCGGCTCGCGCGGCGAACAATCCCGAGACCGACTGCACCGGGCGAAGATCCGGCAGCGGCGGTTTTTGCCTGATGGGCGCTGAACAAGGGTGATCGCATGAACGCTGCCGGGATCAAATGGGACGAGTGCTGTGATGTGCTGGTGATTGGCTCGGGAGCTGGGGGCATGACCGCTGCATTGCGCGCCCACGACCTGGGCCTGAATGCCTTGCTGATCGAAAAGAGCGGCGAGTACGGCGGCACGTCGGCGGTGTCCGGCGGCGGCATCTGGATCCCCAACAACCACCGGATCAGCGCCATCGGCGGCAGCGATTCGGTGGCCGAGGCAATAGCCTATATCCGCGCCGTCACCCACGGTGAGATCGACGACGGTCGCATCGAAGCCTATGTCGAGCACGGCCGCGAGATGGTCGAGTACCTGGAAAACCAGACACGCGTGCGCTTCGAGGCGCAACCTCGCTACGCCGATTACTACCCGGAAGTCGAGGGCGGAAAACCGGGCTATCGCTCCATGGACCCGCAACCGTTCGATGCCGCCGAACTCGGCGAAGAATTCCTGCGTATGCGCCCACCATCCCCCGGCACCCTGATGATGGGACGCATGGCGATGACCATGAAGGAAGCGCAAGTGTTGCTCTGCCGTGGCCCTGGCTGGTTGCGCCTGACCCTGCGGGTGATGTGGCGCTACTGGCGTGACCGCGAGGGTCGGCGCATGTCTCGACGCGACCGCTATTTGACCCTGGGCAATGCCTTGATCGGTGCCTTGCGCTGTTCGTTGCAGGATCGCGGCAAGTCGCTGTGGCTCAACTGTGCGCTGGAAGAATTGTTGCTGGTCGGCGACCGGGTCGGCGGTGCGCGGGTCAATCGCAACGGTCAACTGCTCAACGTCAAGGCACGCTACGGCGTGATCATTGCCGCCGGTGGTTTCGAGCGTAACCAGGCGATGCGCGAGCAGTATCTACCGCAGCCCTCCAGGTCGGATTGGAGTGCCACACCGCCGCACAATACCGGCGACGGCATCCGCGCCGGCCAGGCCATCGGTGCGCAAACCGCGTTGATGGAACACAGTTGGTGGGCGCCGACCACTTACGTCAAGGGCGAAGAAAAACAACGTGCCTTGTTCGTCGAGCGGACCTTGCCCGGTTGTGTGATGGTCAACGCGGCGGGCGAGCGTTTCGTCAACGAAGCCGCGCCCTACACCGATATCGTCTATGCGATGTACGCCAACAACCGCGAAGGCGCGGCGAGCGTGCCGTGCTGGATGGTGTTCGACGCCGAGTTCCGCCGCAAATACCCGTGCGGCGCCTTGCTACCGGGCTATGCCCAGCGCGATTGGCAGTTGCCGGAACACCTGCGTGATTACTTCCACAAGGCGTCGAGCCTGGAAGCGCTGGCGACGACGATCGGCGTCGATGCTGGCGGGCTGGTGCGCACCGTGCAGCGTTTCAACGCCATGGCGGTGCTGGGCGTCGACGCAGACTTCCACAAGGGCGAATCGCTGTTCGACCGCTATTACGGCGACCCGAACGTGCAGCCCAACCCATGCCTGGCGCCGTTGCTCAAAGGGCCTTTCTACGCCGTGCGCATCGACGCCGGGGACATTGGTACCAAGGGTGGTTTGCTGACCGACGTGCACGCCCGTGTGTTGCATGAAGACGGAGAACCGATCAGCGGCCTGTACGCCATTGGCAACAGCGCCGCCTCGATGATGGGGCGCACCTATCCGGGTGCCGGCTCGACCATCGGCCCGGCCATGACCTTTGGTTACCTGGCAGCCAATCACATCAAGCGCCAGAGCGAAACCGCTGCGGCGAAAACCTTGTTCGGGAGTGTTGAATGAACCAGCAGCATCAGCAGATCGCCGTCGTTACTGGTGCCAGTCGCGGGGTAGGGCGAGGCATCGCCCTGGCCTTGGGAGCGGCGGGCATGACCGTGTATGTCACCGGCCGCGCCCCCGAGCAGGGCGGATCGAATGTGTATGGGCACGCGTTGCGCGGCTCGCTGGAAGACACCGCGGCGGCGATTACCGCCGCCGGTGGGCGCGGCATCGCAGTGGTCTGTGATCACGCCGATGACGCACAGGTGCAGGCGCTGTTTACCCGGGTGGGAGAGGAATGCGGGCAACTGGACCTGCTGGTGAACAACGCCGCGTTCATCCATGACCAGTTGATCGAACCCGGCCCGTTCTGGGCCAAGCCGCTGGAGCTGGTACGCATTCTCGACGTCGGTCTGCGTTCGGCGTATACCGCCAGCTACTACGCTGCGCCGCTGTTGCTGCGCAGCAATCAAGGGCTGATTTGCTTCACCTCGTCATTCGGTGCCGGGTGCTACATGCATGGCCCGGCGTACGGCGCGCAGAAGGCCGGTGTCGATAAGCTGGCAGCCGACATGGCGGTCGATTTCGAAGGGCAGGGCGTGGCGGCGCTGTCGCTGTGGCTCGGCCCGCAATTGACTGAACGCACGAAGATTGCGGGTGATGTCCACGGCGAGCAGTACCAGGCGTTTCTCGCCCACGCCGAAACCCCGCAATTCAACGGGCGGGTGATTCATGCGTTGCTCAATGATCCGCAGTTGATGGCGTTGTCCGGGCAGACCCTGATCACCGCTGAAATCGCGCCGGGTTATGGCATCAGCGAAGCCGAAGGCCGCCAGCCACCGTCGCACCGCGCCATGCTGGGCGACCCTCGCCAGCAGCATCCGGCGCGGGTGGTCTGACTCCATCATCCCGGCAAACACAAAAACTGTGGGAGCGAGCTTGCTCGCGATGACGGAGTGTCAAACAACATCTATGTCGACTGACCTGACGCTATCGCGAGCAAGCTCGCTCCCACAGGGATTGCGTTTTACTCGGCGGGCTGCAGTGCCCACTCCCGCAACACATTCTTGGTCACTTTCCCCGCCGCATTGATCGGCATGCTTTGCAGCACCTGCACCCGCCGCGGAACCTTGTAGTTGGCCATCTGCTCACGGCACCAGGCGAGGAATCGAGTTTGCTCGATCTCGATGCCCGGTGTCGGCAACAGAAACGCCATCGCCACTTCACCGAGACGTTCATCGGGAATGCCAATGACAGCCGCCTGGGCCACACCCGGATAAGTCAGCAAACACTGCTCGATCTCTGCCGGGTACACATTGAAGCCACCGGTGATGAACATGTCCTTGAGGCGGTCGGTGATGCGCAGGTAACCCTGTTCATCGAGCATGCCGATGTCGCCGGTGTGCAGCCAGCCGTCGGCGTCGAGAATCTCTGCGCTGGCCTGCGGATTATTGAAATAGCCCTGCATCAGGTTGTAGCCGCGAATCTGCACTTCACCGGGAATGTTCGCCGGTTGGCTGCGACCGCTGTTGCCGACACAACGCACTTCCACGCCAGGCATCGCCCGGCCACTGGTGTTGGCGACCCGTTCCGCCGAGTCACCGGAGCGACAGATCGTCGCGAACCCGCAGACTTCCGTCAGGCCATACGCGGTGACGATGGTGGCGAAACCCAGCTCGTCGCGCATGCGCCGGATCATCTCCACCGGAATCGCCGCCGCCCCGGTCACCGCCACGCGCAAGGAGCCCAGGTCGAATTCATTGCGGTGCGGATGAGCCAGCAACGACTGATACAGCGTCGGTGGCCCAGGCAACACGGTGATTCGTTCACGCTGCACGCAGTCGAGCACTGACTGCACGTCGAACACCTGCTGCGGCACAATCGTGCAGCCGCGCATCAGCGCCGCCAGCCAACCGGCCTTGTAGCCGAAGGAATGGAAGAACGGGTTGACGATCAAGTAGCGATCGCCCTCGCGCAAACCGACGATATCGCTCCAGTCACGCACGATCCGCAGGTTCTGGCCGTGGCTGGTCATCACCCCTTTGGGTTTGCCGGTGGTGCCGGAGGTAAACAACAGGTCGGATAGCGTTTGCGGTCCGACGTTCTGTTCGCGGGTGCGCAGTGCCAGTTGCGGCACGTCGGTTGCCAGATCCAGAAAGCGCTCCCAACTCAACGTGCCCGCGCCAGTGCTGCGCAAGCTGACGATGTGGCGCAGCGCCGGCAATTCTTCCGCCGCCAACATGGCCGGGTAATCGGCCCCCAAAAACTCACCGATGGCAAACAGCACACAGGCCCCACTCTCGCGCAGGATGTAACCGGCCTCGCTGCCTTTCATGCGGGTGTTGAGCGGCACCAGGGCCGCACCGACACTTTGCAAGGCGCCAGCAGCGACAATCCATTCCCACACATTCGGCGCCCAGATCGCCACACGATCCCCGAGCTGAACGTCGAGGGCCAATAGCGCGCGGGCAGCTTGCCTGCGCAACTGGTCGAGTTGGCGATAGCTGATGGTGTGGCCCGCGTCCTCGATGGCCGGGCGGTCGCCAAAGGCCTGGGCTGTGTTGGCGAACAATTGAGCGAAGGTCAGAGCGGTAGCGACAGGCGGCATGGGGCCTCCCCGGTTAGAAGACAAGTACGATAAGGGAGTAGGCCGGGCAGGGCGCTCGGCCGGATAGCGAGTTACTGTGCGGGCGGGGCGAAACGGCGGCCGGCGGAGAAACCACCGTCCACGGCGATCATCTGGCCGCTGACGAACGACGCGTCATCGGACGCCAGGAACAGCGCGGCGCTGGCGACCTCCTCCGGTTGCCCGGAGCGGCTGAGCATGTGTTGCGAGGCGAAGAAAGCGTGGAACGCTTCGTGCTCGCGGACCATGCTGGTCATCGGCGTCTCGATCAGGCCCGGGCACAGGCCGTTGACGCGAACATTGGCGTGGCCGTAGTCGATGGCCATCGAGCGGGTCAGCTGATTGATGCCGCCCTTGGCGACGTTGTAGGCGACGTTGTTGTCGCAGGCTTGCAGGCCGAAGATCGAACCGATGTTGATGATCGAACCGCTGCGCTGCTCAACCATCGACGCCAGCGCGTATTTGCTGGTGAGCATGCTGCCGGTCAGGTTGATGTCCATCACCCGTTGCCAGTTGGCGGTGGTGGTCTGGGTCACGCTGCCCTGATCGGCGACGCCGGCGGCGTTAACTAGCACGTCGATGCGCCCGAAGTGGCTGACGACTTCTTGCATGACCTGCTGCACCTGCGCTTCGTCGCGCACATCCAGGGTCATGAACAGGCCGGGAAAGTCTGCCGGTGCGCTGCCGATGTCCAACCCGACCACTTGCGCGCCTTCAGCGGCAAAGCGGCGCACGCAGGCCAGGCCGATCCCCGAAGCGCCGCCGGTAACCACCGCGACCTTATTCTGCAAACGAGCCATAACTGCACCTCTTTTATTGTTGTGGGCTAATGCTGGCCGAGTCTAACCGCAGACCGGCCGGACATGATCGTCCGTTGAGACTATGGCGACAGAGCGTCTCAATCGACCAGGTCTCAAGTGAACGTATGTCCCCTGTAGGAGCTGCCGCAGGCTGCGATCTTTTGATTTTTAGAAGCAAGATCAAAAGATCGCAGCCTGCGGCAGCTCCTACAAGGGGGACGCGTATCTTCAATCCGGGAATATCAGGCGTACTCGGGCACCCGTCGGGCGGCTCTGGCAGGCCAGGGTCCAGCCGTCGGCGAGTTCCTTGGGCGTGAGCACATCGTTGCGCGCCAACTGGACCTCACCTTCCTTGACCACGCACATGCAGGCCCCGCAAAAACCTTCTTCACAGGACGACGGCACATCCAGGCCGGCGGTCTTGCAACTTTGCAGCAGGGTGTCGCCGGGCTGGCAGGCGATTTCGTGTTGCTGACCATCGAGCTCGACGATCAACGCCTCGCATTGCGATTGCATGGCGGCGGCGCGTGCCACGGCTTCTTCGGCCAGCAGTTCATCGGGATCCGGCGGTGAGACAAAGCGCTCGACATGAATACATTCGCCCGGCTCGCCCAACGCCAGCAGCGTGCGCTCGACGGTGTCCATGAACGGCCCAGGTCCGCAGATGAAGTAGTCGCCACCCGCCGAGCCGCGCAGCAGATGACGGACCTGATGCTCCGTCAGGAAGCCCTGCACCGAATCGAGGACGTGCACCACGTGCAGTTGATCAGGATGCGCCTTGATCAACCGGCACAGCTCGTCCTTGAAAATCACCGAGGCCTCATCACGGTTGGCGTAGATCAATTTGATCGGCCGTCGACTGTTGTGCAGCGCCGATTTGAGAATGGAAAACACCGGAGTGATGCCTGAGCCGCCACCGAACAGTACCAATGGCCGGTCATTGTCGGCCTGGCGTTCGTTGAGACAGAAAAGCCCGGCCGGCGGCAGCACTTCCAGCCAGTCGCCGACCTGGACTTCGTTCATCCAGTTCGACACCCGACCGCCGTCGACCCGTTTCACCGTGACTTTTGGCAGCGCATCCGCAAGCGGCGAGCTGGCCATGGAATAACAGCGGGTCAACACCTTGCCGGCACAGGGCACGCGAAAACTCAGGAACTGTCCCGGTTTGTAGCGAAAGCGCTCACGCAGGGTTGGCGGTACATCCAGCACCAACGAGCGCGCATCAGCGGTTTCGTCGATCACCGCGCACACTTGCAAGGAGACGCTTCCCGTTGTTGATTCGGCCGGTGTCAGATTCTGTTGTTGCGTGCCCATGTTCACCTCGGCCTCAGAGCCCGCTGATCAGTTGGGCGTTGTCCACACGGATCTCGGCGCCGTTGACGAACCGCGACTCGTCGGTGGCGAGGAACAGCACCACGTTGGCAATGTCCCGTGGGGCGGCCATGCGGTTCATCGGGTCTTGGTCCAGCGCTTCCTGCGGGATCGCCTGACCACCGGCCAGCGCCTGTGTCATCGGCGTGTTCACGCCATCCGGGTGCACGCTGTTGCAGCGGATGCGATAACCCTGCTGCTTGCAGTGCAGGGCTACGGAACGGGTCATCGCCGCCACCGCGCCTTTGGACGCCGAGTAGGCGCAGAACATTGGCATCGCACCCAACGCCGCCACCGACGACATGTTGATGATCGAGCCGCCACCGGTTTCCTTCATCGCCTGGATCGCGTATTTGCAGCCGAGGAAGTAACCGTCGCCGTTGATCTTCTGCACCTTCTGCCACAGCTCCAATGTGGTGTCTTCGATACTGCCCAACGCCAGGATCGCGGCGTTGTTGACCAGCACGTCGAGGCGGCCGAAGTGTTCGACGGTGGTCTTGACCACCTGCTGCCAGTCGCTTTCGCTGGCGATGTCGTGGCGGATGAAGAGTGCGTTGGCGCCGATTTCTGCAGCGACCTGGCGCCCGGCGTCTTCGTTGAGGTCGGTCAGTACCACTTTGGCGCCTTCGCGGGCCAACAGCAGGGCGTCTTCGCGACCGATGCCGCTGGCGGCGCCGGTGATGATGCAGACTTTGCCTTCTACACGTTGCATTGTTGTTCTCCTGATCGTGCGGTTTGAAGTGCGAATTGGTCGGCCACGTGGGCGGCAGCCCGGCGACCGGAATAAATGCAGTCGGCCAGGGACAGGCCGGAGACATACAGGTTGGAAGCGACACCGACGGCATTGCGGCCGGCGCTGTAGAGGTTCTCGATGGGGGCGCCAGCGTGGTCCAGCACCCGGCCACTGCGCTCGCAGACTTTCAGCCCGCCGAGGGTGATGACCGGGCAGGGGAAGAGTTTGCTGTCGAAAGACAAGTCGAGGGCGTACCACGGACCTTGTTCGAGGTTGGCGAGCATCGGTGTGGATTTGCCGAACTCGTCAGCGATTTCACCGCGTGCGGCGCGGCTATAGCGTTCAACGCTTTGCCGAAGCAGTTCGGTCGGCAGGTTGCAGCGCTTGGCCAGATCAGCCAGGTTGTTGCTGCGTTTGGCGTTAAACAGCAGATTGAGCAAAACCGGCAAGCGTTGGAAATTCCAGACCTTGCCCGGACCGACCTGACTCAGCGCTTCGCGCACCAGGGCCCGGTTGAGAATCAGAATGGCGCGACCTTCCTGTTCTTCCACCATGGAATGACCCAGCGTCGCGCCGTAGATTTCTTCGTTGGCGTAGCGCTCGCCGCGAGCATTGACGATCAACCCGCGCGCCCACGCCAATGGCGGATTGATGAAACGCCAGGCGCTGACCTTGTCCATCCGCGCCACATTGCCGCCAGCGCTCTGGCCCAGGGCGATGCCGCTGCCATCGCACCCGGTGGCGCCAAGCGGCAGACCAGCCAGGTACTGCGGCGCGTGTTGGCGCACCAGATCGCGATTGAAGATAAAACCGCCGCTGCTCAGCAGCACGGCCTGTTCGGCGCGAATCAATTGCCGAATGGCGCTGGTCTGTTCGATGCGGCGCTGACGGGCACGCAAGCGGTCGGCCAGTGCCGGCGCGTACATATGAATGGCGGCGGCCCAGCGTGACAGACGCGCATGTTGTTTGGCGGCGCGGCTTCCCGACGGCAGTTGCCAGGCTTCGACACCGAGGACTTTGTCGTCGAGGTCGAGCACCAGTCGCCGCACTTCGCACTGGCTGCGCAGGCGTGCACCGTGACGCAGGGCGCTGGCCTTGAGCGGGGCGAACAGGCTGGCGCCGGACATGCCCGGACCTTTGGTGCGGTGGCCACGGGGCGCCGGTTTGGCGGCGGTGGCATAGTCCGGCACGGCTTCGTTGCCGGAGTAATAGAGGTAGTACTGGTCGCTTGGGTACGAGGTTTTGTGCGGCGGCACGCTGGCTTCGAAGGCCGCGCCTTGACGCTCCAGCCAGGCCAGTTGTTCGGCGCTTGCTTCGCAGAAATCCTTCAAGGTTTCGAGGCTGACGGCGTCGCCGACTTCCTGTCGCAGGTAATTGAACATGGCGTCGCTGGTGTCTTCGTAGCCAGCCTGGCGTTGATACGGCGTGCCACCGCCGGCGTACACCACGCCGCCGCTGAGCGCTGTCGCACCACCACCTTCGAAGCGATCCAGTGCCAGCACCGAGAGGCCTCGACTGGCCGCTTCGATGGCGGCACAGGCACCGGCACCGCCGAAACCGACCACCAACAAGTCGCAGCGGTCATCCCATGGCAACTGGTCGGCGCTGTTCACTCGCAACGCCGTCAACCCGTTCACGCCGTCCATGTTCAAGCCTCAGCCAGCAACAGCAAAGGAAGGGGTTGGCTTGGCGGTGGTGGTGTAGCTGCCGTCGAGGTAGACCAGCGGGGTGATCGCGTCACTGGTATGGATCTGCAGGATGCGCCCGATGAACACGGTGTGGGTGCCGTAACTGAAGTGACCGTCCTGACGGCAGAGGATCGCCGACTGCGCGTCACCCAGGTAAGGAATGCCGCCGGGGCTGGTCAGCCAGTTGCCACGGTCGAAGCGCGCTTCGCCCTTGATCGCACCGCTGCACAGGTGCGCCAGGTCTTGTTGTTCGACACCGAGGATGTTCACGCAAAAGTCCGCGCCGGTGGCCAGTGCGGCGTGGGGTGAGGCGGTCTTGTTGACGCAGATCAGCAGTGACGGTGGTTCGGTGCTCAGGGAGTCGACAGCGGTGGCGGCCATGGCGAAACGCTCGGAGCCGTTGCTGGTGCTGATTATGGTGACTGACTTGGCCAGGCGGCGCATGGCCTGGAGCATGTCGGCTTTGAGATTGACGTCGTTCATCGCACTGGGCCTTTTTGTTGGGGGGTGAGTGCGATGGATTCTTGCGCTGACGTCTAGCGCAAACATCGTCCGAGGGGACTAGGCCGACGCGGCCTGCGGGCTGACATATATGTCGAATGGGCCGGCCTCATCGCGAGCAAGCTCGCTCCCACAGTTATTTGTGTCTCCCACAGAAATTGAACGCACCCGTTAACTCTGTGGGAGCGAGCTTGCTCGCGATGGCGGCCTGTCAGGCAAATTGGTTTTCCAACCCCCCACATGGTCCGTTTGAGGGATGTCCACTCGGTTGCGCATTGCTTGAATGCCAGCGTAGGGGCGCTACACCCGCCCCGTTGCACGCGCGCCCCGGCGGATGGGGTGAACAAAGGAGAACAATAAAAATGCTCAACCAAGACCTGATTCGCCAGCGTCTGAGCCAACGTGCCCGCGAGCTGGTACCGATCCTGCGTGAACGCGCCCTCAACGCCGCGCAAGCCGGGCAGTTACCTGAAGAGACCCTCAAGGATTTCCACGACGCCGGATTCTTCCGCATCCTCCAGCCGTCGCGCTGGGAAGGCTTTGAGCTGGAGCCCAAGGACTTTTTCGACGTCCAGATGACCCTCGCCGAAGGCTGCATGTCTTCGGCCTGGGTACTCGGTGTGGTGGCGATCCACAACTGGCAACTGGCGCTGTTCGATGACCGCGCCGCCCAGGATGTGTGGGGCGACGATTCCAGCGTGTTGATCTCGTCTTCCTACATGCCAGTGGGCAAGGTCGAGCGGGTCGACGGTGGTTTCAAGTTGAGCGGACGCTGGGGCTTTTCTTCCGGCAGCAAGCATTGCGAGTGGGTGTTCCTCGGTGCGCTGGTGCCACCGGAGGAGGCGGGCGGGGCGCCGGATTACCGGACGTTCCTGGTGCCGCGCAGTGACTACCAGGTCCTCGACAACTGGAACGTCATGGGCCTGGAAGCCACTGGCTCCCACGACATTCTGGTGGAAAACGCCTTCGTGCCGGAATACCGCACCCATCGCGCCCTCGACGGGTTCATGCAGAACAGTCCGGGCAACGAGGTGAACACTGCACCGTTGTTCCGCCTGCCATTCGGACAGATTTTCGTGCGAGCCGTTTCGTCTTCGGCCATCGGTGCCTTGCAGGGTGCGGTGGATCAGTTTGTCGAGCACAACCGCGCCCGGGTCGGGGTCAACGACGGTCGCAAGATGGTTCAGGACCCGGCCGCGCAATCGGCACTGGCTAACGCGATGGTTTGCGTTGACGAATGCAAGACCGTGCTGCATCGCAACTTCGCGCTGATGCTGGAACGGGCGCAGAAAGGCGAGCCGTTGAGCATGCCCGAGCGAGTGAAGATGCGGTACGACTCCGCACTGGTGGCCGACAAGTGCGCCAAGGCCGCCGGCGACCTGATGTTCAACAGCGGCGCCTCGACGATTTTCCGCAGCCATCCGATCAACCGGGCGTTCCGCGACATTCACACCGGTCGCGCCCACGTGGCCAACAGCCCGGCCAAGTACGCCTGGAATCTCGGCGGAGTGAGCATGGGGCAGGACAGCAGCGATTTTTTCCTCTGACTATTCCCATGGTTCTTTAACTATAAGCCGGCTAGTCCGTTTGCGTGATTCGAGCGCCCTGCCAATACCCGAGCATGGGCGCAAGGCACAGGTCTCTGGCGCCGACTGCGCATCCAAATAAGCACAAGGATCACCCATGAAATTTTCCCTGATTTACGAAGCCCAGACGGTGGATTCCAGCCGCGAAGGCGACCGCAAGATTTTCGAAGACACCGTCGAGCAAGCGGTGCTGGCCGACAAGCTCGGCTTCGACACTTTCTGGTGCGTAGAGCACACGGCCCTGAGCAACTACTCGCACATGTCCGCCCCGGAAACCATGCTGGCCTTCGTCGCCGGCAAGACCGAGCGCATCGGCATCGGTCACGGCGTGGTCTGCCTGCCGCCGGCGATGAACCACCCGGTAAAAGTCGCCGAGCGCATCGCCACCCTCGACCTGCTGTCCAAGGGCCGTGTGCACTTCGGTGTGGGCAAGGGCGGCACTCAACAGGAAGCCGGTACCTTCGGCTACGACCTGGCGACCCTGCAGCCGCAGATCGACGAGATGATGTACCTGATCCCGAAAATGTTCGTGCAGGACGAAATCGAACACAACGGCGACTTCGTGCAGATCCCGAAACGCCCGATCCATCCAAAGCCTTACCAGGATCCGCATCCGCCGATGTACCTGGCGTGCACCAACACCGACTCGCTGAAAAACGCCGGCGGTCGCGGCATGGGTGCACTGGTGCTGGGCTTCGGTGGCCCGGAAGAAATCGCCAAGAAGGTCGAGGTCTACCACGAGGCCTACGACAATCGCGATGAGAAGAAACAGGTCGGTTTCCGCCCCAACCGTCACATCGCCGCGCTGTGCCCGGCCATCGTGCTGGAAGACAACGCAGAAGCGCGCCGCATCGGCATTCGTGGCCAGCGTTACTTCATGGAATCGTTGGGCTACTGGTACGGCGGCGGCGAGCGTCCGGACCCGGAGAAGTGGAAGGACGACACCTTCGTCGATGGCAACGGCCAAAGCGTGATCAAGTCGCGCTTCGCTTCCGAAGAAGTCAGCGTCGACTTCTCCGACCCGACCATGGCGATGATGAACCCGAACCATGCCTACGGCACGGTCGAGGATTGCATCAATTATGTGCAGCGTTTGATCGACGCCGGCGCCGACGAAATCCTGTTCATCTGCCAGATGGGCACCGTGCCGCAGTGGGCGCAGCTGGAGACCCTGAAGAACATTGGCGAGAGGGTGATTCCGCACTTCCGTAAGGGCTGAAAGTTGACGCTAAAGGCGTGAACACCGCATCACCCCTGTGGGAGCGAGCCTGCTCGCGAAGAGGTCGGCACATTCACCATTTATGTTGCCAGACACACCGCCTTCGCGAGCAGGCTCGCTCCCACAGTTTGATCGCTTTTCAGGCCTGGCATGGACGTCAGGCCAACTTTCCAACGGGTCCCCAAGGCCCGTTTTTTTATTCCCGCCCCAATCAATTCCGCTAGTCCCATTGGACGATGTTGCCCCTCCCCGAACCCGCTTGAATAGGCCCACATAAAGTCTCCCCCGGCAGCCGCCGAAGGGCGGCACGGCCTGAGCAAAACGAGGAGTGCATCCATGGATATCCGTGGTCTGGGTTACGTCACCCTGTTATCCAGCGACCTGGCGCAATGGCGCCACTACGCAAGTCAGGTGCTGGGCATGATGGTCAGCGGCGACGATGAGCTTCTGTACCTGAAAATGGACGAGCGCCACTACCGCATTCTGGTACAGAAGAACGCCGAAAACGGCTTTGGTGCCTGCGGCTGGGAAGTGGCCGGCAAAGCGGCCCTCGAACAGGCGGTTGTCGAGCTGCAACAGGCCGACGTACAAGTGACTCGCGGCAGCGCGGCCGAAGCCGAACTGCGCAAGGTCCAGGAACTGGTGCACTTCACCGACCCGGATGGCAACCGGCACGAAATCTTCTGGGGGCCATTACAGGACTTCGCCCGTTTCGTCTCGCCAGTCGGGGTCAAAGGTTTTGTCACCAACGACCTTGGCATGGGCCACGTCGTACTGCCAGCGCCAGCCTTCGAGCGCTGCCGCGACTTCTACGAGCAAGTGATGGGTTTCGGCCTGTCCGACCTGATGAAAGTCCGCTTCACCCCGGACCCGGCTGAGCCGCAAAAGCGCATTCACTTCCTGCACTGCAATAACGGCCGCCACCACTCGCTGGCGATTTTCGAGTGCCCGATGCCCCACGGCTGCGTGCACATGATGGTCGAGGTCAATGCGCTGGATGAAGTCGGTCGTGCCCTGGACCGCGTTCACGCCAACGGCGTGAAAATGTCGGCCACCCTCGGCCAGCACACCAACGACCAGATGATTTCTTTCTATATCAAGACCCCGTCCGGGTTTGACCTGGAATACGGCTGCGATGGCCTGGTGGTCGACTGGGATCGCCACACGCCGTTCGAAAGCACCGTGGTCAGCCACTGGGGCCACGACTTCAGTGTCGGTCGCCAATGAGGAACAAGACGATGGACAAACAAATGACCACCGCCGAGATTGTCGGCCAACTGCGTGACGGCATGACCATCGGTATCGGTGGTTGGGGCCCGCGGCGCAAGCCGATGGCGCTGGTGCGCGAGATTCTGCGCTCGGACCTCAAGGACCTCACCGTCGTCGCCTATGGCGGAGCCGATGTCGGCATGCTCTGCGCCGCCGGCAAGATCAAGAAACTGATATTCGCTTTCGTCTCCCTCGACTTCATTCCGCTGGAGCCGTACTTCCGCAAGGCGCGCCAGGAAGCGGCGCTGGAAGTGATGGAAATCGACGAAGGCATGTTGCTACTTGGCCTGCGGGCGGCGGCTATGAACGTGCCGTTCATTCCGACCGCCGTGGGCCTGGGCACCGATGTGCTGCGCCATAACCGGCAGATCAAGTTGATCGCCTCGCCGTATGCCGATGGCAAGGATTGGGTGGCGATGCCGGCGCTCAAACTCGACGCGGCGCTGGTGCACGTCGATCGCGCCGACAAACGTGGCGTGTGCCAGATCAGCGGCCCGGATCACTACATGGACGACCTGTTCGTGCGCGCCGCGACCCACAGCTACGTGACCTGCGATGAACTGGTCGACAGCGATTATTTCCACGCCAATGCCAGCCACGCGCACCAAGTGTTCTGGGAACGCAACCTGACCACCGCCGTGGCCCACGTGCCAGGCGGGGCGCATCCGTCTTCGTGTGCGCCGCTGTACGGTTTCGACGTCGCGCACTTCAAGGCCTACAACGCCACCGTGCAGGCCGCCGACGGCTGGGAAGGTTACGTACGCGACTACGTCGCCTGCACCCACGAACAGTATCTGCAAAAGGTCGGCGGCCTGGCTGCGATCCGTGAACTGCCGTTGCCGATTTTCTAAGGAAGCCTTCCGATGAGCACTACTACTTACAGCCTCGCCGAGCTGATGATTTGCGCGGCCTCCGAAGCCTGGCGCGAAGACGGCGAAGTGTTGGCGTCCGGCATCGGCGTGATCCCGCGCCTGGCCGCGTCACTGGCCATGCTGACCAGCAACCCGCAACTGTTGATGACCGACTCCGAAGCCTACATGGTCGCCGAACCGGTGCCGTTGGGTGCACGCAATGGCTACGAACCCAAGCGCGACAGCTGGATGGGATTTTCGCGGATTTTCGACAACGTCTGGGGCGGCAAACGCCACGCACTGGTCGGCCCGACCCAGATCGACCGTTTCGGTCAGGCGAACATTTCCTGCATCGGCGACTACGCCAAACCCAAGGCGCAGATGCTCGGTGTGCGCGGTTTTCCCGGCAACTCGATCAGCCATGCCAACTCCTTTTGCGTGCCGAGCCATAACCGTCGGGTGTTCGTCGAAGGCGAGGTCGATATGGTCGCCTCGGTTGGCTACAACCCGGCCCGCCTGGCGCGCGGTTGGTCCCTCGACGACATCGACATCCGCCTGATCATCACCGACCTCTGTGTCCTGGATTTTCAGGGGCCATTGCGGCAGATGCGCATTCGTTCGCTGCACCCCGGCGTGACCGTGGCGCAAGTCCAGGACAACACCGGTTTTGAATTGCATGTGCCGGACAACTGCCCGACCACCGCAGCACCGACGGCCGAGCAGTTGCAACTGATCCAGCGCCTGGACCCGCACAACCTGCGCGCCCTGCAACTTAAAGACAACCCGCCAGGCCAACGCTGAGCAACGCGTTGCGGAGAAAAGTGATGGCTGAACATAACGATAAGAACCAGGCCGACGTGGTGCTTTACGAAGTGCAAGGCGCGGTGGCCCTGGTCACCATGAACCGCCCCGAGTACCACAACGCGCAGAACTCGCAGATGACCTACGCGCTGGACGCGGCGTTTCGCCGGGCCTGCGATGACGATGCAGTGAAGGTCATTGTGTTGCGTGGCGCCGGCAAGCATTTCTCCGCCGGACACGACATCGGCACGCCGGGCCGCGACGTCGACAAGACCTTCGATCGCGCCAGCCTGTGGTACGACCATGTGAACAAACCGGGCGGCGAGTTTCTCTATGCCCGCGAGCAGGAAGTCTATCTGGGCATGTGCCGGCGCTGGCGCGAGATGCCCAAGCCGACCATCGCCATGGTCCAGGGTGCGTGCATTGCCGGTGGGCTGATGCTGGCCTGGGTCTGCGACCTGATCGTCGCCAGTGAAGATGCCTATTTCGCCGATCCGGTGGTGCGCATGGGCATTCCCGGCGTCGAGTATTTCGCCCACGTGCATGAGCTCAATCCGCGCATCGCCAAGGAATTCCTGTTCCTCGGCGAACGCATGCCGGCAACCCGTGCTTATCAGATGGGCATGCTCAACCGGGTGGTCGCCCGCGACGAACTCGAACAGCAAACTCTCGACATCGCCGGGCGCATCGCGCAAATGCCGCGCCTGGGCCTGCAACTGAGCAAGCAAGCGGTGAACAACGCCGAAGACCTGATGGGCAAGCGCGCGACCATGGACATGGTGTTCGGCCTGCATCACTTCGCCCATGCCCACAACGAACTGGTGTCCGGCGACCGCCTCGGCGGTTACGACGCCAAGGCCATGGCCAGTTCCCAGCGCAAAACGGGCGGGGCGTGAGCATGGCGATCTCGCTGAACACCCGATTGACCGAACTGCTCGGTTGCCGCTACCCGATCATCCAGACCGCCATGGGCTGGGTCGCCGACCCGAAACTGGTGGCGGCCACGGGCAATGCCGGTGGCTTCGGTTTTCTCGCCGGGGCGACCATCGAACCGCAGCAGATGGAAGCGGCGATTATCGAAACCCGGCGCCTGACCGATCAGCCGTTCGGTGTGAACTTCCACATGTACCAGGCCAATGCCGGCGAGATCGTCGAGTTGGTGTTGCGCCACAAAGTCCGGGCGGTCAGTTACAGCCGGTCGCCCGGCAAGCAGATGATCAGCCGCTTGAAGGACGCCGGCGTGGTGTGCATTCCCACGGTTGGCGCCCTCAAGCACGCGCAGAAAGCCGTGGAAATGGGTGCCGATGCGGTGACCGTGCAGGGCGGCGAGGGGGGTGGGCATACCGGTTCCGTGCCGACCTCGCTGCTGCTGGATCAAGTGGTCAACGCGGTATCGGTGCCGGTGGTGGCAGCCGGTGGCTTCAAGGACGGCAAAGGGTTGGTTTCGGCCCTGGCTTACGGCGCCGAGGGCATCGCCATGGGCACGCGCTTTCTGATGTGCGCCGATAGCCCGGTGCCGCAAGCGACGCTGGCGCGTTACCTGGCGGTCAAGGACCCGGCGGCGATCATCATCAGTCGTGCCATCGACGGCATGCCGCAACGGATGATCCGCAACGAATTGCTTAACCAGCTGGAAAACAGCGGCGGCCTCAAGCGCCTGTTGCTGGCGTTGCAGAGTGGTCTGGCCTACCGCCGCCACACCGGCGCCAGCCTCACGCAACTGCTCGGCAGCGCCTTGAAGATGCGCGGCGCCGGGGAGCTGACCGCCGCGCAAAGCATCATGGCTGCCAACGCGCCGATGGTCATCCAGAAAGCCATGGTCGACGGGCAACCGGCCGAAGGCGTATTGCCCGCCGGGCAGATCGCGGCCTCCATCGACAGCTTGCCCAGCTGCGCCCAATTGATTGAACAGATCGTCCGCGACGCCGAAGCGCGTCTGGGCGAACTGTGCCGCCGTGTGTCGTGAAGGGGCCATGCATTGTGAAGGAAGGAAACCATGAAACCATTTAGCGTGAGTATCGATAACGGCATTGCGGAGTTGGTGTTCGACCGGCCACCGGTCAACGCCTTCAACTGCCAGGGCTGGGCCGACATCGCCAGCGAAATCGAAAGCCTGGGTCGCAGCGCCGAGGTGCGGGTGATCGTGATCCGGGCCGAAGGGCGCGGCTTCTGCGCCGGGGTCGACATCAAGGAACTGGCCTCTGACGGCAACCTGATCGTCGCGGTGAACAAGGGCAACTACGACAGCTTCAAGGCCATCCACCGCAACCCGAAACCGGTGATCGTGGCCGTACACGGTTTTGTGTTGGGTGGTGGCATTGGCATCTGCGGCGCCGCCGACATCATTGTCGCTTCCGAGTGCGCGACCTTCGGTGTGCCGGAAGTGGATCGCGGGGCCATGGGCGGCGGGGCGCATTTGCAGCGGCTGTTCCCGGTGCAGAAAGTCCGCCACATGTACTTCACCGGCGAGCCGATCAGCGCCGCCGAAGCCTGGCGCCTCGGTGCCGTCGAACAAGTCGTCAAGCGTGAAGACTTGCGCGAAACCGCGTTGCAGATCGCCCGCACCATCGCCGCCAAGAGCCCGGGCATGATCAGCCTGGCCAAGGAAGCGCTGACGGGCATCGAAGACGGCAACCTCGAAGACAAGTACCGCTGGGAGCAGGGCTTCACCCTCGAAGCCTATCGCTCACTGGACTCTCAGGAAGCACGCGACTCGTTCGTCGAGAAACGCGATGCCCGATTCAACGGCTGAAGGCATATCCATGGACCTGACCTATACCCCGGCCCAGCAGGCCTTTCGCTTTGATGCGCGGACCTGGCTGGCGGCCAATGTACCGAGTGAACCGCTGCAATCGTTCGACACAGAGCTTGGTTTTTCCCAGCACCGCGCCTGGGAGGCCAAGCTCAATGAAGGCCGTTGGGGCATGGTCACCTGGCCGACCGAACTCGGCGGGCGCGGTTGCGACCTGATCGAGTGGCTGATCTTCGAAGAGGAATACTACCGTTGCGGGGCGCCGGCACGGGTCAACCAGAACGGTATCTTCCTGCTCGGCCCGACGTTGATGGAATACGGCAGCGAAGAGCAGAAAGCACGTTTTCTGCCGCGCATGGCCACTGGCGAAGATATCTGGGCCCAGGCCTGGTCCGAGCCGGGTGCCGGTTCCGACATGGCGGCGATCCGCTCCAAGGCTGAGCGAGTGGGCGACCACTACGTGATCAACGGCCAGAAAACCTGGTCGACCCGCGCGGTGTGGGCGGATTGGGCGTTCGGTATTTTTCGTACCGACTCGCAGTCCCAGCGTCATAACGGGCTAACGTTCATCCTGCTGCCGCTCAATACACCGGGCATCACCGTGCGGCCGATCCCGCAACTCAATGGCTTGCCGGGGTTCGCCGAGATCTTCTTCGACGACGTCAAGGTCCCGGTGGAAAACGCCCTCGGCGGCGAGGGCATGGGCTGGCATGTGGCGATGTCCACCGCCGGGTTCGAACGCGGGTTGCTGTTGCGCTCACCGGCACGTTTTCAGGAAACCGCCAAGCGACTGGTGCAGCTGTACCAGGCCAACCGCGAGCAGGCCGACCGCGACCCGGCCATTGGCGAAGCGGTGATGCGCGCCTGGCTCGATGCCGAGGCCTACACCCTGAGCACCTACATGACCGCCTCGCAACTGGTGCAGGGCGGCAAGATCGGGCCGGAGTCGTCGACCAACAAGATCTTCTGGTCGGAACTAGACCAGCGCATGCACGACACCGCCATGAGCATCCTCGGCCTGCGTGGCGAGCTGCTGCCCGAGGCTCCCGCTGCCGGCGACGTCGGCCATTGGCTGGAAGGTTTCCTGTTTGCCCAGGCCGGGCCGATCTACGCCGGCACCAACGAGATCCAGCGCAACATCATTGCCGAACGCATGCTCGGCATGCCGCGCGCCTGAGGAACAGACCATGGATTTTAGTTTCAGCCGCGACCAATTGCTGTTTCAGGACAACGTCCGCAGCTTCCTGATCAACGAAGTCACTCCGGAACGCATTCGCGAACTGTGGCAGAGCGACAGCGGGCGCAGTGACCCACTCTGGGCGCAACTGGTGGCACTCGGCCTGAGCGCCCTGACCGTGCCCGAGGCGCAGGATGGCATGGGCATGAATGAGCTGGACTTCGTGCTGATTGCCCAGGAGTGCGGGTACGCCGGCCTGCCCGAGCCGCTGGTGGACACCATGCTGATCGGCGTGCCGATGCTTGCCGCACTGGACGAGCAACATGCCCCGCTCAAGCAGACTTGGCTGTCGCGAGTTGCCGAGGGCCAGGCACGTCTCGCGGTGTCTGAACCGGGTAATCCGCTGGTCAGCGATGCCCATGTTGCTGATCTGCTGCTGTTGGCAAATGGCGATGAGGTGCATGCGCTGCAGCGTGATGCCGTGCGCCTGACCCGCAATGAATCGGTCGATCCGAGCCGGCAGTTGTTTCAGGTCCAATGGACGCCGACACCGGCCACCTGTGTCGCCAGTGGTGAACAGGGCCGATGTTTGTGGGCCGATGCCTTCAACCGTGGCGCCCTCGCCAGTGCCGCGCAGTTGCTGGGGCTGGCCAAACGCATGGTCGACCTGGCGGTGGACTACACCTTCGAGCGCAAGCAGTTCGGCAAACCGGTGGGTTCGTTCCAGGCGGTCAAGCATTTGATGGCCAACGTCGCGGTGCAGATCGAGTTCGCCAAAGGCCCGTTGTATCGCGCCGCGTATGCCATCGCCGAGCAACAACCGGGGCAGGACGTGTTCGTGTCACACGCCAAACTGGCGACGGCGGAAGCGGCCATGCTCGCGGCCAAGAACACCATCCAGGCCCACGGCGCCATGGGGTACACCTGGGAAGTCGACCTGCATCTGTTCATGAAACGCGCCTGGGCGCTGGACAAGGTCTGGGGTGATCGCGGTCACCACAAAGGGCGGATTCGCGCGGCGCTGTTCGATGGCCAATCCGCGCTAGGTGCGGGCAGTACGTTCTAATCCGTGACGAACCCCCTGTGGGAGCGAGCCTGCTCGCGAAGGCGGCAGCACATTCAACATTTTTGTCGACTGAACTGACGAATTCGTCGGAACGCCGCCCGGAGCAGGCTCGCTCCCACAGGTTTTTGTCACCTTCAATGCCTGATTTCAGTTTCTTCACCGAGGTAGACCATGCCTGAAGCCTATATTGTCGACGCCCTGCGCACGCCCATCGGACGGCGCAAGGGTGGTCTGAGCCAGATTCACGCCGCCGACCTGGGCGCCCATGTCTTGCGTGCACTGGTCGAGCGCAACGACATTCCCGATGACGATTACGACGATGTGATCTTCGGCTGTGTCGACACCATCGGCCCGTTGGCCGGGGACATTGCCCGCACCAGTTGGCTGGCCGCCGGTTTGTCACAATCGGTACCTGGCACCACCATCGACCGGCAGTGCGGTTCGTCCCAGCAAGCGGTGCACTTCGCCGCACAAGCGGTGATGAGCGGCACGCAGGATGTGGTGATTGCTGGTGGTGTGCAGACCATGACCCAGATCCCGATTTCCTCGGCAATGATCGCCGCCGAACCGTTGGGCTTCACCGATCCGTTCAGCGGCTCTGAAGGCTGGGTACGACGCTATGGCGCGCAACCACCGACGCAGTTTCGTTCGGCGCAGATGATCGCCGAGAAGTGGGACCTGTCCCGGGCGCAACTTGAAGCCTATTCGCTGGAGTCCCATCGACGTGCCTTACAGGCCATCGAGCAAGGCCGCTTCAACCGCGAGATCGTGCCACTGGCCGGTGTACGGCATGACGAAACCCCGCGCCAGACCAGCCTGGAGAAAATGGCCGAGCTGGAGTTTCTGTTCGGTTGCGACCGGGTGACCGCCGCGGTATCCAGCCAGACCTGCGATGCGGCCAGCGCGATGCTGATCGTCTCGGAGGCGGCGCTTAAACGTTACGGCCTGACACCCCGTGCGCGTATCCATCACCTGAGCGTGCGCGCCGAAGACCCGATCTGGATGCTCACCGCGCCGATCCCGGCCACGGCCTACGCGCTTAAACGCGCGGGGATGAAACTGGAAGACATCGACCGCGTGGAAATCAACGAAGCCTTCGCTTCGGTGGCCATGGCCTGGTTGAAAGAGACGGGCTATCCGCACGAACAGACCAACGTCAACGGCGGCGCGATTGCCCTCGGCCATCCGCTCGGCGCTACCGGCACCCGCTTGATGTGCAGCCTGCTGCATGAGCTGGAGCGCAGCGGCGGACGCTTCGGCCTGCAGACCATGTGCGAAGGCGGCGGCCAGGCCAACGTGACGATCATCGAACGTTTGTAATCAGCAAGCTCACCGATCCTGTGGGAGCGAGCCTGCTCGCGAAAGCGGCATGACAGGCAACATCAATTTTGAATGTGCCGGCCTCTTCGCGAGCAGGCTCGCTCCCACAGGGAGATGTGTCGCCCAGTAAAGAATTTGAGTGGAGCAGCAACATGAAAATCTGTGAAAACCGCGTCGTCATCATCACCGGTGCCGGCGGCGGACTGGGCCGCGCCTACGCGCTGGCCTTCGCTGCCGAAGGGGCGAAAGTGGTGGTCAACGACATCAACCGCGAAGCGTCGCTGGCTGTGGTCGGCGAAATCCTCGGCCAGGGCGGTAGCGCAGTGGCCAACAGCGACGACATCACCCGCTATGACTCGGCGGCGCTGATCGTGCGCCAGGCGATTGAAACATTTGGCGGTCTGAACGTAGTGGTCAACAATGCCGGTATCTGCCGCGACCGCATGTTCGCCAGCCTGACCGAAGCCGACTGGGACGCCGTGGTGGCCGTGCACCTGAAGGGCCATTTCTGCATTTCCAGCCACGCCGTGAAGTACTGGCGTGAACAGGCCAAGGGCGGCGCGAAGGTCGATGCGCGGATCATCAACACCAGCTCCGGCGCCGGTTTGCAGGGTTCAATTGGCCAGTCCAACTATGCGGCGGCCAAGGGCGGTATTGCTTCGCTGACGCTGGTGCAGGCCGCTGAACTGCGCCGCTACGGGATTACCGTCAACGCTTTGGCCCCGGCCGCGCGCACCGGCATGACCGAGCAGGTGTTCGCCGACACCATGAAAAAGCCTGAAGGAGGCTTCGATTACTTCGCCCCGGAAAACATCGCGCCACTGGTGGTGTGGCTCGGTTCCGAAGCTTCCGCCGAGGTCACCGGGCAGATGTTCGAAGTCGAGGGCGGCAAGTTGTCGATTGCCGACGGTTGGCGCCGCGGCCCGGAGCTGGACCGCAAGGGCCGTTGGGCGGTTGGCGAGATGGGTCATGCGATTGCACAGTTGATGACCGAGGCCGTTCCGGCGGCGAAGGTGTACGGCAGCTGAAAAAGAACGGTCTCGGGAGGGCGCGGGTGGCTATAATCGGCCCACGTTCCCTCCTGTCATCACACGAGACTGCCATGACCATTGCCCTGTACGACGCCTCCGTTCCTGTTTTCCAGCAAATGCTCAACGCCCTGAGCGACGTGCTGAAAAAAGCCGAGGCCCACGCTACCGCCAAGAACATCGACCCGAACGCCTTCCTGCAAGCCCGTCTGTACCCGGACATGTTCCCGCTGGTGCGTCAGGTGCAGATCGCCGTTGATTTCGCCAAGGGCGTTTCCTCGCGTCTGGCTGAAGTCGAACTGCCGAAGTACGACGACAGCGAAACCACCTTCGCCGAACTGCAGGCGCTGATCGCCAAGGTCCTGGCCTACATCGGCGAGTTCACGCCTGAGCAGATCAATGGCAAGGAAGGCATCGAGATCGTCACCCGTCCGGGCACGCCGAAAGAGAAGCGCTTCTCCGGCCAGGCTTATCTGTTGACCTACGGCCTGCCGCAGTTCTTCTTCCACGTCACCACCACTTACGCACTGCTGCGTCATAACGGCGTTGAAGTGGGCAAGCGCGATTACATGGGCGCGTTCTAAACCGCCCAGGTACAAAAAAGCCCCCGCAGCCTTTGGTTGCGGGGGCTTTTTCATTTGTACGCTTTTTTCAGCTACACCATCAATCCTTGTGGGAGCGAGCTTGCTCGCGATGGCGGAGTGTCAGTCGACAGCTTTGTTGAATGATAAAACGCTATCGTCGGAACGCCGCCCGGAGCAAGCTCGCTCCCACAGGGTCCTCGGTGTTAGGCCAATCTTTGGGCCTTCTGTTCTTCACCGAGGCAAGCGGCTGCGGTGAACAGGACATCGGTAGACGAATTCAGCGCCGTCTCCGCCGAATCCTGCAACACACCAATAATGAAACCAACCGCCACCACCTGCATGGCGATTTCGCTAGGGATGCCGAACAGGCTGCACGCCAGTGGAATCAATAGCAGCGAACCACCAGCCACGCCCGAAGCACCGCAGGCACAGATCGCCGCAACGACGCTGAGCAGAATGGCGGTGGGAATGTCCACGGCGATCCCCAGCGTGTGCACGGCCGCCAGAGTCAACACGGTGATGGTGATGGCTGCACCGGCCATGTTGATGGTCGCGCCCAGCGGAATCGATACCGAGTAAGTGTCTTCATGCAGACCCAGGCGCTTGCTCAGTTCCAGGTTGACCGGAATGTTCGCCGCCGAGCTACGGGTGAAGAACGCAGTGATGCCGCTCTCGCGCAGGCACATCAGCACCAACGGGTATGGGTTGCGGCGCAGTTTCCAGAACACGATGAGCGGGTTCATCACCAGCGCCACGAACAGCATGCAACCGAGCAACACGGCCAGCAGGTGGGCGTAGCCGATCAACGCACCGAAACCGGAGGTGGCCAGGGTCGAGGCCACCAGACCGAAGATCCCCAGCGGCGCGAAGCTGATCACCAGACGCACGATCACCGTCACGCCATTGGACAGGTCGCCCAGCACTTCGCGAGTAGTGTCGCCCGCGTGGCGAATGGCGATGCCCATGCCGATAGCCCAGGCCAGAATGCCGATGAAGTTGGCGTTCATCAGCGCGCTGACCGGATTGTCGACCACGCTCAGCAGCAGGCTTTGCAGCACTTCACCAATCCCGCCCGGCGCGGTCACCGCAACGTCATGGGTCGACAGCACCAGGCTGGACGGGAACATCATGCTGGCAACCACCGCGACCACGGCGGCGGCAAAAGTCCCCAGCAGATACAGGAACAGAATCGGCCGGATGTGGGTTTCCTGGCCGTGCTTGTGGTTGGCGATCGAGGCCATGACCAGCACGAACACCAGAATCGGCGCGACCGCTTTCAGCGCGCTGACGAAAACTTTACCGATAAACGCCGTGGACTTCGCCGTTTCAGGCGCGAGCAAGGCCAGGGCAATACCGGCTATCAGGCCGATCACGATCTGCGTGACCAGACTCAGGCGTTTCAGGCGTTGCAAAAGAGAAGGGGATGAAGCGGTCATAGAACGGCATCTCTGATTTTTTATAAGTGCATGGTTTCGTCGTAGTTGCAGCAACAAGCAGGGCAGGCCGCAGACGGGAAACCGAGAGGGGAGCACACGGTGTAGAACGCCGCATTCCTTGTGGGAGCGAGCTTGCTCGCGATGACGCTGGCACAGTCGACACTTTCGTTGTCTGACAGGCCGCCATCGCGAGCAAGCTCGCTCCCACAGGTTGCCCCTTGAATGATCGGCATTGATCACAGGGTGTACGTTTTGCAGGGCGCGGACTTTATCACAGCGTAGGCACGATCCTTCAGACCTGTGACGAACTGCCACCCTGGCATTCAACGCGAATTGCAGGTTCGTGCAACCGCATCCGCAATCACTCTGTTAAGATTCGCCATCCTCATTTTCATATTGCCAGTGGGCCTTCGGGCTATCGCTGGTGTTCTCGTTTTCTGGAGTTTTGCATGCTGTTGCCCATCCTTCTGTTGTCTGCCGCCGGATTCACGGTGCTGACCACGGAATTCGTCATCGTCGGCCTGTTACCAGCGATCGCCCGTGATCTTGACGTCAGCATCCCGCAAGCGGGGTTGCTGGTGACCCTGTTCGCCTTTACCGTTGCTGCGTTCGGACCGTTTCTCACGGCGTACTTCGCCCGCTTCGAACGGCGCAAGCTGTTTATCTCGGTGTTGATCATGTTTGGTCTGGCCAACACGCTGGCGGCACTGGCGCCGAATATCTGGGTAATGGCGTTCGCGCGGCTGATTCCGGCGCTGGGGTTGCCGGTGTTCTGGGCCTTGGCCAGTGAAACAGCGGTCGATATTGTCGGGCCGGATTACGCCGGACGTGCCATCGCCAAGATCGGCTTCGGCATTGTCTGTGCCACGGTGTTCGGCATTCCGGTTGGTACGTTGATTTCCGATGCGTTCGGCTGGCGCAGTGCTTTCGCCATTCTTGCGGTCATCGCCTTCGCCAAGGCGTTGCTGCTGTTTATCTATCTGCCGAAGACGAACCTGCACCAGCATCAGGTCAGCTTTCGTTCGCAGTTCAAGATCCTGCGCAGCCCGTTGATGATCGGTCACGTGTTGCTGTCGGTGATTGTGTTCAGCGGCATGTTCACCGCCTACACCTATCTGGCGGACATCCTTGAGCGCCTGGCCGGGTTCAACGGCACGGTGGTCGGCTGGTGCCTGATGGGCTTCGGCGCGGTCGGGTTGATCGGTAACTCGTTGGGTGGTCGCGCGGTGGACCGTCATCCGCTGATGGCTTCGATGATGTTCTGCGCATTCATGATCGCCGGCCTGGTGGCGCTGGTGCCAAACATTCATTCGCCTCTCGGTCTGGCGGCGGCGATGGGCATCTGGGGCGTGACGCAGGCGGCGATGTTCCTGGTCAGCCACGTGCGCTTGATGAAAGCCGCGCCTGAAGCACCGGCGTTCGCCGCGTCGCTGAACATTGCCGGAGCCAACCTCGGGATTGGCCTGGGGGCCATGGTCGGCGGGCGGGTGATCGACAGTGTTGGCCTGCAAGGCCTCGGTTTCGCGGCGGCCGCTTTTATCCTGGCCTCGATCCTGTTGGCCATCGCGTTGATGACCTTCAAGCCCCGCGAAGTCTGCGCCTGAGGCGTCACAGTTCGGTAAACAACTCGCGTCGGGCACCTTCGGTAATGGCGACAATGCCAGGGTGCTTGACCTTGCGTTCCACCGAAATGGCGTAGAACGACTCGCTGACCGCGTCGGTCTGGCCAATCACTTGCACGCCGCATTGGCGTTGCACTTCGTCGGCGATCACGCTCGGGCCGATGAAAATTCCGCTGCCGGACTGGCCGAAAGCCTGCATCAAGGCACTGTCATCGAACTCACCGACGATCTGCGGCTGGATCTGCTGCTCGGCGAACCAGCGCTGCAAGCGGCTGCGCACCACGGTTTCCGGCCCGGGAATCAGCAGGGGTGCGCCGTGCAGGCTGCGGGGAAAATCCCTGCCGTAACGCGCCGCCAGTTCGGCCGTGGCAAAGAAACTGATTCCGCATTCACCGAGTTTCTGGCTGTAGCCCTTGATGTCCAGGTGCGACGGCATCGGGCTGTCGGAAATCACCAGGTCCAGGCGCTGGATGGCCAGATCGGCCAGTAGCCGCTCAAGCTTGTCTTCGCGGCAGGTGATGCGCAAAGGCTCATTCAATTCCATGGTCGGCGCGATCAGGCGATAGACGATGGACTTGGGTACCACGTCGGCCACGCCCACGCGAAACAGGATCTGCTGCTCATTGGGCTGCGCCCGCAACATCAATTCCAGTTCGCCCCCCAGCTGAAACATTTGCTCGGCGTAGGGCAGGGTCTGTCGCCCCGCCTCCGTCAGCTCAAGCTGCCGGCCAACCCGGCGGAACAACTCGATGCCATAGGTTTGTTCGAGCAGCGAGATCTGCCCGCTGATGGTTTGTGGCGTCAGGTTCAGTTGCTCGCAGGCGCGCACAATGCTGCCAGTCTTGGCTACCACCCAGAAGTAGTGCAGCTGTCGATAATTCAACATAAGTACGGTCCCCTGTAGGAGCTGGTAGGAGCTGTCGAGTGAAACGAGGCTGCGATCTTTTGATCTTGGCGCACATGAGCAACATCAAAAGATCGCAGCCTGCGGCAGCTCCTACACAAAGCAGAAAGCCTGGATTCGATAAAACCGAAGTATAACCGCTAAAAATACGAATTTTCCTGAAGTATTGGATTCCCTAGAATCCCTCGCTATCAACGGGCCATCGTTTCGGCTGCGTTCGTTATATCGAGGAATACACAATGAAATTTAAAGCCACGGCACTGCTGATCACGTCTTTACTGGTTCTGGCCGGTTGCGACCAGGCAGAAAAAAGCGCCCAGCAGTTGATGGGCAAGGCTGCCGAAAGCGCCAAGCAAGCAATCGACGACACCCACAAGGCCGCCGAGCAAGCGCTCAGCGATGCCACCGGCGGGCTGATCAGTAAAAAAGAATCATCGGAAAAAGATTCGGAAAAATCTGATTCTTCCTCCCAGGAAATCTAAACCGTCTTACAGCGAGTCAGGACTGACCCATGGAATACCTTTTACAGTTAGCCGCCAGCCCCACTGCCTGGGTCGCCCTGGCCACCCTGGTGGTGATGGAAATCGTGCTCGGCATCGATAACCTGATCTTCATTTCGATCCTGACCAACAAACTGCCCGAGCAGCATCGGCAGAAGGCGCGGCGCATCGGTATCGGCATGGCTTTGATCCTGCGCTTGGGCTTGCTCAGCACCATCGCGTTCATTGTTCAACTGACGGCACCGGTGCTCGAGATTTTCGGTCATGCGTTTTCCTGGAAGGACATGATCCTGATCGCTGGTGGCCTGTTCCTGTTGTGGAAAGCCACCACCGAGATCCATCACAGCATGGATCCGGCGCCAGACGATCCGAAGTCGGCTACCTCGACCGTGACCCTGGGCTTTGCCGCGGCGATCGGGCAGATCCTGATGCTGGACATGGTGTTCTCCATCGACAGCATCATTACCGCTGTCGGCATGACCGAGCATTTGCCGATCATGATCATTGCGGTAGTGGTGTCGGTGCTGGTGATGTTGCTGGCGGCTGATCCGTTGGCCAAGTTCATCAATGACAACCCGACGGTGGTCATGCTGGCCCTGGGCTTCTTGATCATGATCGGCATGACGCTGATCGCCGAAGGTTTCGGCGCCCACGTACCGAAGGGCTACGTCTATGCCGCGATGGCGTTCTCGGCAGCAATCGAAATGCTGAACATGATGTCCCGGCGGGCAAGGCAGAAGCGGGTTAGCGCTCAAGCCTGACCCTCGCTGAAACGAAACGGCCGCCTGGAGTCCAGGCGGCCGTTTTTTTTGATGACCGAATGCTGTCGCTTAGTGTGCTGTGGCGTGTGGTGGGGCTTTGTCGGTTTTCGCCAAAGGTGCCGGCTGGACAGGGTGATGGTGCCGGCGGGTAATGCGCAGAACGCCCCATAACATGGCGGCGGCTACTGCCAACCAGCCAGAAATCAACATTACGATTGTCATTGCCAGGCTCATCGAGGCCTCCTCTTTGCCCTGCAGCGGGCACACACGCTATCCAAGTGACAGTCTAGTCGCTGGCGTGTTTCAGGCTATTGACCAAAGGTCGGCTATCACCAACCAGTTTGCTCTATCAGATGCAATCAACTGCCGGTTAAGGCTATACCGCTGCGGTGCGGCGTCCTATGATCGACGGCCAAGCCGGGAATGCAATTGCCTGGCAGTTGAATAAGAGAGTGATGATGGTGCGAGTAATGTCTCGAATGCTGTCGGCGGTGCTGATAGTGGGGTTCGTTGTCGGCCTGGCGGGTTGCGCGGGGAGCGTTGCGCCGCAGATCAAGCGTCTGCCAGAGCGTGTCGAGCTTAGCGGCAGGTTCTACAAGGGCGTGGCGAACCAAAGCGGGCCACAAGTGCTGGCGAGCATGCTGTCCCAGCAGGGCATCGTGATCACCCCTGGCTTGCTCGATAAACCCTTGCATCTGCCGGGCGGCGAGGGGCAATTGCAACAGAACATGCAGAACCTCGCCCGTGAATACGGAATGATGGTCTATCCCCTCGACAGCAATCTGTCGGCCTTGTTGACCCAGGTCGCCGCCGGTTATCCGGTGATGGTGCGCTTCACAGAGGGCTCGGCGCTCTGGGCCGAGCCGCGTTACGCGATCTTGAGCGGCTACAACCGTCAGAAGCAGACCGTCTTGCTGCGTGCAGGTATGGATCAGCGGTTGATGATGGGTTTCAGCTCGTTCGAATCGGCGTTCAAAGACGCCGGTGGATGGGCGGTGTTGATCCAGAATCCGACCCAGTTGCCCGCTCAGGTCGATCAGCAACGCTGGCTCAAGGCAGCCAACGACCTCGCTCAGGCAGGACAGGAACAGGCTGCCGCCGAGGCGAAGCAAGCGTTGGGCGCGCAGTAAGCCCGTTCGTCACCCGCCGGGCACCTGTGCCCATTGCCAGCCTCTTATGCAAAAGGCCCGGATTTTCCCGGGCTCTCAGGAGGTGCCATGGCACATTCCAATACCCCCGACGGCCCTCACTCGTCCGAGCATTCGTCTGGCGATGAGTTGGGGTTCGATCCCGACTCCCCGGACCTTGCTGATCCGGCGGTCGATCCAATCGGGCCGGCCAAGGCACCGAGGGATGTGAAGCCGGGTGACAACTCCAAGGCTCCGGCCAAACCCTACGATCCACTGGGTGATCTGAAACCCTAGGTCTATTGGAGGTGCGTATGTCTACCGATTCGAGTTTCAACGACAAACGTCCGGAAACCGTACCGACCACTCCTGAGCAGGACACGGACCCGGTTATGGATCCGGACAGTCCGATGCGCGATCCGCTGGCGCGGCCGACGGTGGTGCCGACTCAGCATCCCCAGGGCTGGCGCGACCCCAGTAAAGGTGATGGCATTCCGGATGATGACCAGATGCCGTTACCCAACGATTGATTGCGGGAGTCGCTCGCGTATTTACCCGATCTACTGTGGCCTGCTCTCGATGGCGGCCTGTTGTCGGAGTACATATCCATTCCTGCGGTAACGGCCACCTGCGGTTTCGCTTTTACAGCGAGTCACTTGGAAAAGCCCCAAGTAACCAAGGGCTCTTGCCCCTGGCGTTCGGTGCCTCGCTGTGGCTCGGCATGCCCTCGCTCCGGTCCTGCTCCGTGGGTCGCCGCGATGGGCCATCCTTGGCCCAGCGCGGCTAAACCGGCATCCATGCCGGTTTGCCCACTGCGCAGAACCTCCACTCGGCCTCTCGAGGGGGCAAGAAAATCAAGAGCAAAAGCAGAGCGAGGCGGCCTTAAAGCCGACCTGATTGCAGGTCTGTCCGGATTCCCCTGTGGGAGCGAGCCTGCTCGCGATGAACGTCCAGACAACGCGATCATCCAGACAGGGCGCGTTATTGTTGACGACCATCGCGAGCAGGCTCGCTCCCACAGGGGATCAGGTACAGCCGTAAAAGTCAGGTCGGCTGTCAGGCCGCCTCGCTTTGGCTTTGGATTTGGGCGCCCCGTTAAACCACGATGGCCGAACGCAGGCATTGCGCAGTGGGTAAACCGGCAGGACGCCGGTTTAGCCGCGCTGGGCCAGGGATGGCCCATCGCGGCGACCCACGGAGCAATGCCTTCGTTACGGCATGCCGAGCCCTAGCGAGGCACCGAGTGGTGGGGCAAGAGCCTGTTGCTTACTTTTCGCTGGGCCGGCATTCCGGCGTTTGGAAAAGTGAGTCGCCGTAAGGGCGAAACCATAGGTGGCCGTGACCGCAGCAACGGATATACACCCAATCCAAATATGCTCATGTAGCCCCCTACCCGGATGGTCAGGGGCTTTTGCCCGAGGTATCTGCCTACCTACTTCGAAGCTTCAACGACACCACTCTGGCGCTGCTTCAGGTTCTTGTCCGATTTGTACTGCAAGGCTGCAGAAGCCACGTTGGCGCTCTTGCCGGTTTCGACCCAATTGCGGATGCGGGCGGCGTCGGCAAAGTGTGTGTATTTGCCATAAGCGTCAAGGAGCACCAAGGCAACCGGACGATTACTCATCCGGGTCACCAGCACCAGGCAGTGACCTGCTTCGTTGGTGAAGCCGGTTTTGGTCAGCTGGATGTCCCAGTCCGGCTTGCGCACCAAATGGTCGGTATTGCGGAAACCCAGGCTATAGATGGGTTTGCGGAAGGTGACGGTTTTTTCCTTGGTGGTGCTCAGCTCTGTCAGCAACGGGTATTTGTGCGCGGCGATCAACAGCTTGCTCAGGTCGCGAGCGGTGGAAACGTTGCGCGGAGAGAGGCCGGTCGGCTCGACGAAATGGGTGTTGGTCATCCCCAGCGCCCTGGCCTTGGCATTCATGGCGGCGATAAAGGCGACATAGCCGCCCGGATAGTGGTGGGCCAGGCTCGCGGCGGCGCGGTTCTCGGAGGACATCAGGGCAATCAGCAGCATTTCCCGGCGCGGCAGTTCGCTCTTGAGTTTTACCCGGGAATACACACCTTTCATTTCTGGCGTGTCGCTGATGTTGATATTGATGTATTCATCCATGTTCTGCCGGGCTTCGACCACGACCAGGCCGGTCATCAGCTTGCTGACGGAAGCGATGGGGACGACGACGTCCGGATTGCTGGCATAGATGATTTTGTTGGTCTGCATATCCAGCAGCAAGGAGCTGCCGGAAGCGAGCTTGAGTTGCGAGGTGTCTCGAGGCGCTGCGGTGGTGGTGTCGCCCGCGCTTGCCAGTGGCGTGATGAAAGTCCCTGTAACTGCAAAAAATAGGCTCAGGATGGAAAGACGGATTTTCACGCTGGCAGACTCAATAATGTGTTGATAAGCCGTTTTGTAACGGGCTATTACTTAAAAAGCGCGACATTCTGGAGTATGGCTGAATAACTGTCGATGGTTGTTCGAGGGTGGGGTGAAAGAGCCTGGAAACATGAAAAAAAAGTCACTTTCCGGCGGATGGTCGATCCTGTTGCGCGGGCAAAAAAGAACCCCGCCATGGGCGGGGTTTCTTGTGTCGCGAACTACCTCTGCCTTGAGCCTCAGCTATGCAGGGTTTCGGCGGCGTACAGCGTGTTTTCCAGCAGGCAGGCACGGGTCATCGGACCGACGCCACCCGGTACCGGAGTGATCCAGCCGGCACGGGGCAGGGCGGTTTCGTAGATCACGTCACCCACCAGCTTGCCATCTTCCTGGCGGTTGATGCCGACGTCGATCACGATCGCGCCTTCCTTGATCCACTCACCTTTTACCAGGCCCGGCTTGCCAGCGGCGACGACCACCAGGTCGGCGCGGCCGACATGACCGGCCAGGTCCTTGGTGAAACGGTGGGTGACGGTCACGGTGCAACCGGCCAGCAGCAATTCCATCGCCATCGGGCGTCCGACGATATTGGAAGCGCCGACCACCACCGCGTTCATCCCGTAGAGATCGGCGCCGGTGCTTTCCAGCAGGGTCATGATGCCTTTCGGCGTGCAGGGACGCAGCAGCGGGATGCGTTGGGCCAGGCGGCCGACGTTATAAGGATGGAAACCATCGACGTCTTTATCCGGACGAATGCGCTCCAGCAATTTGGAGGCGTCCAGGTGTTCAGGAAGCGGGAGCTGAAGCAGAACACCGTCAATCGCCGGATCGTCATTGAGGCGATCGATCAGCTCGGTCAACGCTTCTTGAGTGGTGTCGGAAGGCAGGTCATAGGCCTGGGACAGGAAGCCGACCTCTTCACAGTCTTTACGCTTGTGCGAGACATAAACCTGAGAGGCAGGATCGCTGCCGACCAGGATCACCGCGAGGCCGGGCGTGCGCAGGCCTTGCTGGCGACGCTCGTTGACGCGTTGGGCGATCTGCTGGCGCAGGCTGGCGGCGATCGATTTGCCGTCGATAAGTTGTGCAGTCATTGCGCGTGATTAACCATCGAGAGGGGAAAAAAAGAGAGCGCATTCTCGCATGTCATGCGTTGAGGGCAAAGGCGCTTGGTCTGCAAATTCCGCTAACCCCTTTAATTAAATGAATTTTTTTTAAAAAGGATTTGACGACCTGCGGGGGGCTCTATACTATTCGTCGCACTTGTCGGGCACAGCCTAGCACTGGTTGAGAAGGTTGAGCGGGATTACGGTTCTGCAAAACTGAAAAGCACTTAGTTTGTAGTCCTCCAAGAGTACAGATTAACAAGGCGCCCGTAGCTCAGCTGGATAGAGCATCCGCCTTCTAAGCGGATGGTCGCAGGTTCGAGTCCTGCCGGGTGCGCCATTAGGCAGCTTTGGCACAAGTAACGCAATATGGTGGGCGTAGCTCAGTTGGTAGAGCACGGGATTGTGACTCCCGTTGTCGTGGGTTCGATCCCCATCGTCCACCCCATATTTCGAAGGGCGCCAGATTAACAGTCTGGCGCCTTTGCTTTAAAAGCTTCATCCCGCGGATGTGGTGGAATTGGTAGACACACTGGATTTAGGTTCCAGCGCCGCGAGGCGTAAGAGTTCGAGTCTCTTCATCCGCACCAAACAAGACTTCACCCATGCCGCCTGGCCTGGTTGAAGTTCAACAAAGAAGTGATTTGGCTTCTTTGTTATGCAATATGGTGGGCGTAGCTCAGTTGGTAGAGCACGGGATTGTGACTCCCGTTGTCGTGGGTTCGATCCCCATCGTCCACCCCATATTTCGAAAAGGCGCCAGATTAATAGTCTGGCGCCTTTTTTGTTTCAGCGGATTCAGCGACCGCAGGTTCCGGGTCGCAAGGGCAGGGCGTTTCGTCGTTTTTATGTTTCGCGATGATGCCGTGCTGCCCGCCGGCCTTGCTCGCAAGATCGGCTGTCAGGGAGATGATTGGCAACCTCTTCCATATAAGGAGGGGTTGGCGCAGAGCCTTGGCGTGATTGGCTGTATTTGCCACCGGGGCGAGGTGCACTCGTGCATTCGCACCTATAAATTGCCTGCTGCGTTTTTACCCGTTTTCAGTAGGGTGACTTCTTGAGTTTGACCCACTAGAATGCATGCCCTTGATTCTGGGGTCGGAAACGGCCGGCTAACGTCTGTGCAACGAGGAATATCCATGCAAGTTTCTGTTGAAAATACTTCTGCTCTTGAGCGCCGCATGAGCATCACCGTGCCGGCTGAGCGCATCGAGACTCAGGTCAACAAGCGTCTGCAGCAGACTGCCCAAAAGGCCAAGATTGCTGGCTTCCGTCCAGGCAAAGTGCCAATGAGCGAAATCAAGCGTCGTTTCGGCGCTGAAGCTCGCCAGGAAGCGGTAGGCGACGTCATCCAGTCTTCCTTCTACGAAGCAGTTGTAGAGCAGAAGCTGAACCCGGCTGGTTCGCCTTCGATCGAGCCTAAATCCCTGGAAGCAGGCAAGGACCTGGAATACGTTGCTGTATTCGAAGTGTTCCCTGAGTTCACCGTTGCCGGTTTCGAAGGTATCAACGTAGAGCGCCTGAGCGCTGACGTGGCTGATGCCGATCTGGACAAGATGCTGGACATCCTGCGCAAGCAGAACACTCGTTTCGAAGTGGCCGATCGCGCTGCCCAGAACGAAGACCAGCTGAACATCGATTTCGTCGGCAAGGTCGACGGTGAAGTGTTCGCTGGCGGTTCCGCCAAGGGCACCCAGCTGGTTCTGGGTTCCGGCCGCATGATTCCTGGCTTCGAAGATGGTCTGGTTGGCGCTAAAGCCGGCGAAGAGCGCGTTCTGAACCTGACCTTCCCAGAGGACTATCAGAACCTCGACCTGGCAGGCAAGACCGCTGAGTTCACCGTTACCGTGAACACCGTTTCCGAGCCAAAACTGCCTGAGCTGACCGAAGAGTTCTTCGCTCAATTCGGCATCAAGGAAACCGGTCTGGAAGGCTTCCGCACCGAAGTTCGCAAGAACATGGAGCGCGAACTGCGTCAGGCGATCAAATCCAAGGTCAAGAATCAGGTCATGGACGGTCTGCTGGCCACCAACCCGATCGAAGTGCCAAAAGCTCTGCTGTCCAACGAAGTCGACCGTCTGCGCGTGCAGGCTGTTCAACAGTTCGGCGGCAACATCAAGCCTGACCAACTGCCGGCCGAGCTGTTCGAAGAACAAGCCAAGCGCCGCGTCGTCCTGGGCCTGATCGTGGCTGAAGTGGTCAAGCAATTCGACCTGAAGCCTGACGAAGCCCGCGTTCGCGAGATGATTCAGGAAATGGCTTCGGCTTACCAAGAGCCAGAGCAAGTAGTGTCTTGGTACTACAAGAACGACCAGCAACTGAACGAAGTTCGTTCGGTTGTGCTGGAAGAGCAAGTTGTGGATACTGTTCTGCAGAAAGCTAGCGTGACCGACAAATCGGTCTCTTACGAAGAAGCAGTCAAGCCGGTAGAAGCTCCACAAGCCGACTGATCGTTTTTGCGCTAAGAAGCACACACCATAAGCCAGCTCTCGAGCTGGCTTATGCGTATTCAAGACATAACTATTTGGGAGTGACTGCAGAGCATGTTCCGTAATTCGTATATTCAGCAGAACTCTGATATCCAGGCCGCAGGCGGCCTGGTCCCGATGGTTGTCGAGCAGTCCGCTCGTGGCGAGCGCGCCTACGACATCTACTCACGTCTCCTCAAGGAGCGAGTGATCTTTCTGGTGGGTCCGGTAGAGGACTACATGGCCAACCTGATCTGTGCGCAACTGCTGTTCCTTGAAGCGGAAAACCCGGACAAGGACATCCATCTCTATATCAACTCCCCGGGCGGTTCGGTGACGGCGGGCATGTCGATCTATGACACCATGCAGTTCATCAAGCCTAACGTGTCGACCACCTGTATCGGTCAAGCGTGCAGCATGGGCGCGTTCCTGCTGACGGCCGGTGCCAAAGGCAAGCGTTACTGCCTGCCGAACTCGCGTGTGATGATTCACCAGCCACTGGGCGGTTTCCAGGGCCAGGCGTCGGATATCGAAATCCATGCCAAGGAAATCCTCTTCATCCGTGAGCGTCTCAACACGCTGATGGCCAAGCACAGCGGGCGCACTCTCGAAGAAATCGAGCGCGATACCAATCGCGATAACTTCATGAGTGCAGAAGCCGCACGTGAGTATGGGTTGATCGATGAAGTGATCACCCAACGCCCCGCTTAAAATAAGCAGCTCAAAATAGGGTTGGTCGGCTGGTCTGATCACCGGCGGGCTTGAAAAAGCCCGCAATAGCCTTCATCTTGTGTTGCAAGCCTATCGGATTTGGATCGAACGAATGACTGACACCCGCAACGGCGAGGACAACGGCAAGCTGCTCTATTGCTCCTTCTGTGGCAAAAGCCAGCATGAAGTGCGCAAATTGATTGCCGGCCCCTCGGTCTTTATCTGCGACGAGTGCGTCGACCTGTGCAATGACATCATCCGTGAGGAGGTGCAGGAAGCCCAGGCCGAAAGCAGCGCGCATAAATTGCCTTCGCCTAAAGAAATCAGCGGCATCCTTGATCAATACGTGATTGGTCAGGAACGTGCGAAAAAGGTTCTCGCCGTAGCGGTGTACAACCACTACAAGCGCCTGAACCAGCGTGACAAGAAGAATGACGACGTCGAACTCGGCAAGAGCAACATCTTGCTGATCGGCCCGACAGGCTCGGGTAAGACCCTGCTTGCCGAAACATTGGCCCGCTTGCTGAACGTTCCGTTCACCATCGCCGACGCAACCACCCTCACCGAGGCGGGTTATGTGGGTGAAGATGTCGAGAACATCATTCAGAAGCTGCTGCAGAAGTGCGATTACGACGTGGAAAAAGCCCAGATGGGCATTGTCTACATCGACGAAATCGACAAGATTTCGCGCAAGTCTGACAACCCGTCGATCACCCGGGACGTTTCCGGTGAAGGCGTGCAGCAGGCCCTGCTCAAGTTGATCGAAGGCACGGTCGCTTCCGTTCCACCTCAAGGTGGTCGCAAGCATCCGCAGCAGGAATTCCTTCAGGTCGACACCCGTAACATCCTGTTCATCTGCGGTGGTGCGTTCTCCGGTCTGGAAAAGGTTATTCAAAACCGTTCCACCAAGGGCGGCATCGGTTTCGGCGCGGAAGTTCGCAGCAAGGAAGAAGGCAAGAAAGTCGGTGAGTCCCTGCGTGAAGTCGAGCCTGACGATCTGGTCAAGTTCGGTCTGATCCCGGAATTCGTCGGTCGTCTGCCGGTCCTGGCCACGCTGGACGAGCTTGATGAAGCTGCCTTGATGCAGATCCTCACCGAGCCGAAAAATGCTCTGACCAAGCAATACGCCAAGCTGTTCGAGATGGAAGGCGTGGACCTGGAATTCCGGGCCGACGCACTGAAATCGGTCGCAAAACGCGCGCTGGAACGCAAAACCGGTGCTCGTGGGCTGCGCTCGATTCTCGAAGGTGTGTTACTCGACACTATGTATGAAATCCCCTCGCAGTCCGAGGTGAGTAAAGTAGTGATCGACGAAAGCGTAATAGAAGGCAAGTCCAAGCCACTGTATATCTACGAAAACAGTGAGCCTGCTGCCAAGGCCGCGCCAGACGCCTAAGCGTCGCGCAGTCGGTATAAAGAAGGGGCCTTCGGGCCCCTTTGCTTTTGTAGGAGCGAGGCTTGCCCGCGAAGACGGCTTGGCAGCCGACTATTTTCTCAAGCTTCTTCTGGCTGCGACCTTTTACTGCTTTTATCCGCTTGTTTTTTTCTAAACAAGCCCCCATCTTGGTTTCAAGCTTACTTCCATCTGTTTCCGGCCTTATGGCCGCCGTAGAGGCGAAATCATGAAGACAACCATCGAATTGCCTCTCCTGCCATTGCGTGATGTTGTGGTTTATCCGCACATGGTTATCCCGCTGTTCGTGGGGCGCGAGAAATCCATCGAAGCCCTCGAGGCAGCGATGACGGGCGACAAGCAGATCCTTCTGCTGGCCCAGAGAAACCCTGCTGACGACGATCCCGGTGAAGACGCACTTTATCGCGTAGGTACGATTGCGACCGTTCTGCAGCTGCTCAAGCTGCCTGACGGCACGGTCAAGGTTCTGGTCGAAGGCGAGCAGCGGGGCGCCGTGGAGCGCTTCAGCGAAGTGGATGGCCACTGCCGCGCCGAAGTTTCGTTGATCGACGAAGTCGATGCGCCAGAGCGCGAGTCGGAAGTGTTTGTCCGCAGCCTGCTGTCGCAGTTCGAACAATATGTGCAGTTGGGCAAGAAAGTCCCTGCCGAGGTCCTGTCGTCGCTCAATAGCATCGATGAGCCAGGCCGCCTGGTCGACACCATGGCCGCGCACATGGCGCTGAAAATCGAGCAGAAGCAGGAAATCCTCGAAATCATCGATTTGTCGGCCCGTGTCGAGCACGTGCTGGCCTTGCTGGATGCCGAGATTGATCTGCTGCAGGTCGAAAAACGCATTCGCGGTCGTGTCAAAAAGCAAATGGAGCGCAGTCAGCGCGAGTACTACCTGAATGAGCAGATGAAGGCCATTCAGAAAGAACTCGGTGACAGCGACGAAGGGCATAACGAAGTCGAAGAGCTGAAAAAGCGCATCGATGCCGCCGGCCTGCCGAAAGACGCGCTGGCCAAGGCAACTGCCGAGCTGAACAAGCTCAAGCAAATGTCGCCGATGTCCGCCGAAGCGACTGTGGTCCGTTCCTACATCGACTGGCTGGTCCAGGTGCCGTGGAAGGCCCAGAGCAAGGTGCGCCTCGATCTGGCTCGCGCAGAAGACATTCTCGACGCCGATCACTACGGCCTCGAAGAGGTCAAGGAACGGATTCTCGAATACCTCGCCGTGCAGAAGCGCGTGAAGAAGATCCGCGGTCCGGTATTGTGCCTGGTCGGTCCTCCTGGGGTGGGTAAAACCTCGCTGGCGGAGTCCATTGCACACGCCACCAACCGTAAATTCGTGCGAATGGCCCTCGGTGGCGTGCGCGATGAAGCGGAAATTCGTGGTCATCGCCGTACGTACATCGGTTCGATGCCAGGAAGATTGATTCAAAAGATGACAAAAGTGGGTGTGCGCAACCCGCTGTTCCTGCTCGATGAAATCGACAAGATGGGCAGCGACATGCGTGGCGATCCGGCGTCGGCGTTGCTGGAAGTGCTCGATCCCGAGCAGAACCACAACTTCAACGATCACTACCTGGAAGTCGATTACGACCTGTCCGATGTGATGTTCCTGTGCACCTCCAACTCCATGAACATTCCACCGGCGCTGCTGGACCGGATGGAAGTCATTCGCCTGCCCGGTTACACGGAAGACGAGAAGATCAACATCGCCGTCAAATACCTCTCGCCAAAACAGATCACGGCCAACGGCCTGAAAAAAGGCGAGCTGGAATTCGACGCGGAAGCGATCCGCGACATCATCCGCTACTACACCCGCGAAGCCGGTGTACGGGGCCTGGAGCGCCAGATTGCCAAGGTTTGCCGCAAGACGGTCAAAGAGCATGCGCTGGAAAAACGCTTCTCGGTGAAGGTCACTGCGGACGATCTGGAACACTTCCTGGGTGTGCGCAAATTCCGCTACGGCCTGGCAGAACAGCAGGACCAGATCGGTCAGGTGACTGGCCTGGCGTGGACTCAGGTGGGCGGTGAATTGCTGACCATCGAAGCCGCTGTCGTTCCGGGCAAAGGCCAGCTGATCAAGACCGGTTCCCTGGGTGACGTGATGGTCGAATCGATCACCGCAGCCCTGACCGTTGTCCGCAGCCGCGCCAAGAGCCTGGGGATTCCCCTGGACTTCCACGAGAAGCGCGACACGCACATCCACATGCCGGAAGGGGCGACCCCGAAGGACGGCCCGAGCGCGGGCGTGGGCATGTGCACGGCATTGGTGTCGGCACTGACCGGCATTCCTGTACGCGCGGATGTTGCCATGACGGGTGAAATTACCCTGCGTGGCCAGGTATTGGCGATCGGTGGGTTGAAGGAAAAACTGCTCGCCGCGCATCGTGGCGGAATCAAGACCGTGATCATTCCCGAAGAGAATGTTCGCGATCTCAAGGAGATTCCGGACAATATCAAGCAAGATCTTCAGATTAAACCAGTTAAATGGATTGACGAGGTCCTGCAAATTGCGCTGCAATACGCCCCGGAGCCCTTGCCGGATGTGGCTCCGGAGATAGTCGCGAAGGAAGAAAAACGCGAGTCGGATTCTAAGGAAAGAATTAGCACGCATTAGTACGTATTTGCCTGGGGGGCTTCCTTGACAGCTTTTTAGAGCCCTTGTTATAAAGCGGCTCTTAAGTGTCTGTAGGCCATTCAGCACTCGTTTTTGCTTTTACCAAAAAACTTAGAATCATACTCAAATAGATATAAGGGGACTTAGAGTGAACAAGTCGGAACTGATTGATGCTATCGCTGCATCCGCTGATATCCCGAAAGCTGCTGCTGGCCGTGCGCTGGACGCTGTAATCGAATCCGTCACTGGCGCTCTCAAGGCCGGCGACTCCGTGGTTCTGGTTGGTTTCGGTACTTTCTCCGTAACTGATCGTCCAGCTCGCATCGGTCGTAACCCACAGACCGGTAAGACGCTGGAAATCGCAGCTGCCAAAAAACCAGGTTTCAAAGCCGGTAAAGCATTGAAAGAAGCTGTCAACTAAGTTCCATTCAGGTTTTTGCCTATCCGGGTCGGGGTCATGCCTGACCTGGCAGCGGAGCGGTAGTCCAGTCGGCAGGTCGCCGGTCTGAGACACCGAGACTCGCAAGGTCGAGTCATCGGTCCGCTCCGCCAGTTACGAGAAGGCGCATCCTCGGATGCGCCTTTCTTCTATCCGGATTCTACCCACGCTCCACGGTTGCCTAATTTTGAAGTTCAACCGTTTATGGGGGACGCATGCTGCAGAATATCAGGGACAATTCACAAGGCTGGATTGCCAAGACCATTATCGGGGTCATCGTTGCACTGATGGCTTTGACCGGTTTCGACGCCATTTTTCAGGCTACGACGACCAAAAATGAGGCGGCGAAGGTCAATGGTGAAGAAATCAGCCAGAACGAGCTGAGCCAGGCGGTCGATATGCAACGCCGTCAACTCATGCAACAGCTGGGCAAGGATTTCGACGCCTCCTTGCTCGACGAAAAAATGCTGCGCGAATCGGCCCTCAAAGGCCTGATCGACCGCAAACTGCTGCTGCAAGGCGCAGAAAATTCCAAATTCGCTTTCTCCGAAGCGGCGCTGGACCAGGTCATCCTGCAAACGCCTGAATTCCAGGTGGATGGCAAGTTCAGCCCTGAACGTTTCGACCAAGTGATTCGTCAACTCGGCTACAGCCGTATGCAGTTCCGCCAGATGCTGGCACAGGAAATGCTGATCGGACAGCTGCGCGCCGGTTTGGCGGGTAGCGGTTTCGTCACCGATGCCCAGGTCCTGGCCTTTGCCCGTCTGGAAAAACAGACCCGCGATTTCGCGTCCCTGAGCATCAAGGTCGACCCGGCAGCTGTGAAGCTGACCGACGAAGAGGTCAAGGCCTACTACGACGAGCACGCCAAGGAATTCATGACGCCAGATCAGGTGGTCATCGATTACCTGGAGTTGAAGAAGGCTTCCTTCTTCGATCAGGTCAGCGTCAAGGACGAAGACCTGCAAGCGGCGTATCAGAAAGAGACTGCGAACCTGTCCGAGCAACGTCAGGCTGCGCACATTCTGATCGAAGTGAACGACAAGACTACCGAAGCGCAGGCCAAGGCCAAGATCGAGGAGATCCAGGCCCGCCTGAACAAGGGCGAGAAGTTCGAAGCCCTGGCCAAGGAATTCTCCCAGGATCCGGGTTCGGCGAACAACGGCGGCGACCTGGGCTACGCAGGTCCTGGCGTCTATGACCCGGCGTTCGAGAAAGCCCTGTATTCGTTGGCCAAGGATCAGGTTTCCGAGCCGGTTCGCACCGACTTCGGTTTCCACCTGATCAAGCTGTTGGGCGTGGAAGCGCCTGAAGTGCCGACGTTCGCCAGCCTGAAAGACAAGCTGACCCGCGAATTGAAGGCCCAGCAGGTCGAGCAGCGTTTCGTCGAAGCGACCAAGCAACTGGAAGACGCATCGTTTGAAGCGTCCGATCTGGTCCAGCCTGCGCAGGACTTGAAGCTGACCGTTCACACCTCCAAGCCGTTCGGCCGGGAAGGTGGCGAAGGCATTGCGGCCAACCGTGCCGTGATCACCGCAGCGTTCAGCCCGGAAGTGCTGGATGAGAGTGCCAACAGCACCGCCATCGAGCTCGACCCCGATACCGTGATCGTGTTGCGCGCCAAGGAACATCTCAAGCCTGCGCAACTGCCATTGGAGAAGGTCGAGGGTCCGATCCGTGCGCAATTGGCCAAGGAGCACGCCAGTGCTGCCGCCAAGACCAAGGCTGACGAGCTGATTGCCAGCCTGCGCGATGGCAAGACCCCACTGGATAAGCCGATCGACGGTCAGAACTGGAAGGTTACCGAAGCCGCGACCCGTGCTCAGGAAGGGTTGGACCCGACTGTGCTGCAGGCGCTGTTCCGCATGCCCAAGCCAGCCGCCAAGGACAAGCCGACTTTCAGCAGCGTCACCTTGCCTGATGGCAGCCTGATGATCGTGCGTCTGAACGGCGTTAACGAGGCCGCAGCGCCAACCGAAGAAGAGAAGGTTCAATACCGTCGCTTCCTCGCTTCGCGTGTTGGCCAGCAAGACTTCGCTGCTTACCGCAAGCAGCTGGAGAGCCAGGCAGAGATCGAGCGTTTCTGATCTGAGTCCGAGCTTTTTGCGTGAAACGAAGACCCCGGCCGAAAGGCCGGGGTTTTTTTTCGGCTGCATTCTGCGACGCGGATCATTCTCTCCCGACCATCGGGTCAACAGCGCTGTAACTGTTTTAAGACACAATCAGTGCGCCGCTAAGCATCGATCTGTTGCACAATACGCCCCGAACCGTTTCTTTCAGGATGTTCAATGTTTAAATCAATTCCCATGCGGGTTGTCGGGCTGGCCTTGGTGCTGGCTGCTGCTGCCGGTTGTTCGTCGAAGAAAGCCGCCATCTACGAGCATGAGAACTTCGATGATTCCGGAACGTTTTCCCGTAACTATCCGGTGACCGATTCGGTCTCCTGTGAAGCGGCTCGTCGAGCCTTGCTGAGCCAGGGCTATATCATCACCAGCAGTGATCCGAAGCTGGTCAGTGGGCACAAGAGCTTCCAGCAGACCGGCGAAAACCACATGGAAATCAGTTTCAGTGTGGTCTGCGCCGAAGACGGCAGCGCGGCGCATCATGCCACCGTGTTCGCCAACGCCTTGCAGGACAAGTACGCGCTGAAGAAAACCAACAACTCTGCCAGTCTCGGTGTCGGCGTGCTGGGCTCGGTATCGATGCCGATCGGCTCGTCGGACGACTCGATGGTCAAGGTCGCGAGCGAAACCGTCACATCGGCCAAGTTCTACGAGCGTTTCTTCGCCCTGGTCGAGCTGTTCCTGCCCAAGGAAGTGAAAGAAGCGGCGCACATCCCCGAGAAGCCGAAAACCGACCTGGGCGTGCCCGAACCCAAACCGGCACCGGCACCGGCACCGGCACCCGCACCGGCGGCGTTGGCCCCGGAATCCGCGGCAGAGCCTGCGCCGGCGCCAGAGGCAGCCAAGGCCGCCGAAGTGGCTCCTGCCGCTTCCGAGCCGGTCGCTCCGCCGCCTGAGGCTGCACCGTTTACCTCGACCCCAGCCGCCGAGCCGACGCCTTCCACTGAAGCGATCACGCCACCGGCCAACCCGAGCGACATGGCGCCACCTTCGGAGCCGATCCAGGCAATGCCCATCACTGGCCAGTGATGGGCGCCACGGGGCCAGGCGACATCGCACCGGCCCCGTCACCGCAACAAAGATTGATCAGCGTCAAACAGACCGTCGTCCTGCGGCCTGCAGCGAAAAAATCCTGTGATAAATTCCCCACCGCCTGCTACGTTTTATCTAGAAGCGACGAAGTGTCGTGTCCGCGTCATTTTTCTTTAATGCGGGCACTTTAGGCTCAAGGCGCTGGTCATTTATTCAAACGTTTTTCAATGAGCTGTGGGGGATTCGAAAATGGACGATTATCAAGAAGAGCTGCTCGAGTATCAGGCGTTTGAACTGGACCCACTGGAACCCGCTGAAGACGCAACCGAGCTTTAACTTAAAGCTTGTTGCTTGCGGCTGGTTCTCTACGACTACGGCGAAACTCGCCGGGTGTCTGCGCGGTCCAGCGCTTGAAGGCGCGTTGAAAGGCTTCGGCTGAGGCAAAGCCCAGCAGGTAGGCGATTTCTCCGAACGCCAGTTCGGTGTCGCGAATGTAGGTCATGGCCAGGTCGCGACGGGTGTCGTTGAGAATCGCGCGAAATTGCGTGCCTTCTTCGGCGAGTTTGCGACGCAAGGTCCAGACGGGCAGCTTCAGGCGTGCCGCCACTTCTTCCAGGTCGGGTTCCCGGCCACCATTGAGCAACGGACCCAGCAACTGAGTGATGCGTTCACGCAGGCTGCGGGTGCGTGTCAATTGCTCCAGTTCCCGCTCGCACAGTTGCAGCAGATGTCGCCAGGTGCTTGGGCAATGCTCGGGGTTGCGCTGGGCAAGGCTGGCCAGGCTCAGGCGCAATTGATTGTGCTCGGCGCCAAACTGGATCGGGCAGTCGCCCAGCACGTCATAGGCCGCGCGGTAGTCGGGAGTTTCGAACTCGATGTCGATGCGTTCGGCGCGCAGCCGGGCAGGACTGACGCTGGACAATTGCTGCAACCAGCCGCAGAGGATCGAATCCACCACGAAGCGGTTATAGCTGTTGTAGGGGCTGATGGAGTAGAAGCGCAACCAGGCACCCTGAGGGTCCTCGTGGAAGCTCGATTGACCACGATAGTTGGAGCCATACAAGGCTTCGAATCGAATCAGGCAGCGCGCCGCCTCACGCACCGTCGGTGCCTGGGCGGCGGTGACGCCGGCAAGACCTGCCTGGCTCAGGCGGCTGAGCAAGCCCATTTGCAAGCCGAGTGCCGGGTCGCCGGTCAAGTGGATGGCCGCGTGGCCCAGGCGCATGTAGCGCGGGATCGAGAGGCGGGCACCGGCTTCACTCAGTCGGGCCGCGTCAAGGCCGTATTGCTCGAGCAATGGCTGCGGATCTGTCCCGTGGCTGCGCACGGCGTCGGCCAGGCTGTGAACGAAGCCCACCGACAAATCACCCAGGCGCATGGGGGTGGGTTTCATGGTTACAGCCAGAGGTTCAGCAAGCGCGCGCCGCGGGCCTTGCCATCGGCGAAATGCCGGCCGTTGCTGCTGAGAAAACTCTGCCCGGCGCTGCCTTGATCCCAGAACTGTCCGCGCAGGAATACGCTCATGCCGGCGATGGCCTGGCTGGCGGGAACTTGAGTGCTCAGGTTCAGGCGCTGCCAGGCTTGGCCTTCACTGATTTCCCCGGCCTTGAGGCTTACAGAGCCGGGTGTTGATGAGTCCTTGTAGCCACGCCACGGCTGATCCCAGGTGCCACGACCGGCAACAAACGCCGGGACTGCGACGAGCTGTGCCTGCTGAGTGTCGAGTTTGCGGTAGTTGTCGGGGTACCAACTGTCGCTGCCGATCAGCACACCCAGGCGCCCGGCCGGGGTGTCGACGACATTGAGCGTGTGTTCGTCGTTGGCCTTGATTGCCACCTGCTGTTCGAAAACCGGATGCATCTGGCGCTGGGGCTGGCCGATTGGCAAGCCATCGCGACCGAACACCACGCTGCTGTTGAACAACGCGCCACGACCGATTTTCAGCGTGCCGTCGATGACGCTGGGCTCAGGCAGTACGATGGAGCCCGCCACCAGGGTGACGTGAAATTCCTTAGCCAGCCCGCCGAACAACGCCTGGTAATCCTTGGCCATACCTTTGGCTTTCATGCGCAGGTGCGCGTCGTCGATACGGCTGTCGCCCTCGGCGCCAATCAGCGCACGGACGAACTTCAGGGGATTGCTCACGGCCAGCCAGTTCATCGCTTCCTTGAAGGTGGTGGCTTGGTACAACTCGTCCTTTTCGCCGCTGACCATCAGCCAGGTGCCAACATGCTCCGGCAATACGACGATGGTTTTTTCGTTCAGCAGCCCCTGATCCCGCGCCGTCTGCAAGTAGGCGGCGAGTTTGCGGTGCAAGCGGTCGGGGCTTTGGTAGTCGGTGGGAAACAGCTCGGGCTGGATGCCCAGCAAATTGCCACGGTCAGCGGGCGTGCCCTGGTCAACGGCGACATCGATCCGCAGATCCGAGAGGTAAAGCCCCGTCGGGCGATCCGCGGCCCACATTGCGTAGGTTGTAAGAGCGGCGATCAGCGCCATGGAGAAAGTCAGGTACAGAAGTTTGCGCATGGGGGAACAGTCAATAGCCGTATGCAGGGTTCATGGCTTTTCATCGGGTTTGCGTCAAGGATAAAGCGAATCAAGGGGTGGGTGGGGAAAATTGACAGCGCTCTGCGCAATTGGCCGAGTCGCAGGTGCCTTGGTCTGCTCATCAGGACAATGGGCAGACCAAGGCAATGCCATGCTTAGCGCAAGGTGCGGAAGGCTGCGCGCAGTTCCCTGGCGAACAACTCGGGTTGTTCCCATGCCGCGAAATGCCCACCCTTGTCCACTTCGTTGAAATAGATCAGGTTGGGATAGGCGCGTTCGGTCCAGGTTTTCGGCGCCTGGTAAATTTCCCCCGGAAACACAGTCACTGCGACAGGAATCTTGATATCCCGAGTCTTCTGCTCCACGGCGTTGAAGTTGTTAGTGTTGTTCTCCCAATACAGGCGAGCGGACGAGATAGCGCTGTTGGTCAGCCAATAGAGCGAAATACCGTCGAGTATTTCGTCCCTGGTCAGGGATTTTTCCGCATCGCCGCCGCTGTAGGTCCATTGGTTGAATTTGTCGAACATCCACGCGGCCAGGCCAACGGGGGAATCCGACAAGCCGTAGCCGACAGTTTGTGGTCGGGTGCTCATGAGGGCGCCGTAAGCCGCATTTTTGCTGAAGAAAGTTTTCAACGACTCATAGGCCGCTGTCTCCTTGGCCGACAGACCGGGGGGAGGCGGGGTGCCGTCGTTGATCGCCTTGGCCACATCGGCTGGGACGGTGGCCGGCATGTTCACGTGGATTCCCAGCAAGCCGGGCGGAGCCTGGCGTCCCATGGCGTCGGCGATCACCGATCCCCAGTCGCCACCTTGCGACACATAGCGCTTATAGCCCAGGCGCTTGACCAACACATCCCATGCAACGCCGATACGGTCAGGACCCCAGCCGCCGTCGGTGGGCCTCTGCGAGAAACCGTAGCCAGGCATCGAGGGAATGATCACGTCAAAGGCATCTTCGGCACGACCGCCGTGAGCGGTCGGGTCGGTCAGCGGGCCGATGGCTTTGGTCAGTTCCAGAATCGACCCGGGCCAGCCATGGGTGAGCAGCAGCGGCAGGGCGTTGGGATGTTTCGATTTGACGTGGATGAACTGGATGTCGAGGCCGTCGATCCTGGTCACGAACATCGGCAAGGCATTGAGTTGGGCTTCAACCTTGCGCCAGTCATATTGGCTGCCCCAATAACCGACGAGTGCCTGCAGTTTCTCAAGCTGCACGCCTTGGGATTGATCATTGACCGTTTCGCGGTCGGGCCAACGGGTCGCCAGTACGCGTTTACGCAGATCGGCAACCGCGTCTTCAGGAATGTTGACCTTGAAAGGACGAATTGCGCTGTCCTTCTCGACTGTGGCGGCAATCTGCGGCGTCGTTCCGGCCCGGGCGTAAGTGGGCGAGACGAGGGTGACCAGTGCCAGGGCACCAGCGGTCACTGAAACAGCTAACAGGCAGCGCCGGAACGCCGAAAACGATACTGCGGACATGGTCGTTCTCGAGGGGAAGAGGTGCATGGTGTGCTCCTTATGCGCTGGTTTCAGGGTTGAGGTAAGCCGCTTGCCCAGTAGACAGGCTGGCTTTTATGGCGCGCGTGCCTTGGTCTGCGAGCACTTCTTTCAAGCCTGTTTCCACGCCGTTCAGTGACTGGATCACGACGTCGGATGGTTGGACTTTCGGCACGTCGAAACCCTGGGTCAGGTCAGTGTCGATGAAACCCACATGCAGGCCTTGCACGCGGGTGCCCTGGCCATGGAGTTCGATTCGCAGCGAGTTGGTGAAGCTCCACGCTGCCGCTTTCGATGCCGCGTAAGCGGACAGGAATGGCAGGGCAACCCAGGTCGCATCCGACAGTACGTTGACGATCGCTCCACCGCCGTTGGCTTTAAGCACCGGTGCGAAGGCCAGGCTGACGTGCATGACGCCGTAGTAATTGGTTTCGAAGATTTCGCGGGCGATTTCCACCAGGCCAGGTTCAAGCATGGATGGCAGCAAGCGGGCAATGCCTGCATTGTTGACCAGCAGCGTCACGTCGCCAGCCTGGGCCACCGCCGCGGCGACCGATGCCGGGTCGCTGACGTCAAGGCGGATGGCGATCACGCCCGGAATGTCGACGCCTTCGGGGTTGCGCACTCCTGCGTAGACCTTGCTCGCGCCGCGCGCCACAAGTTCCTTTGCGAATGCAAGGCCAAGACCGCGGTTGGCGCCGGTAACAAATGCTACGGAATTTTTTATTTTCATGAGGGTTTGCTCTGGTTGGGCGAGCGAATCGTTCTTTTTATGATTGCGACCGCAATCAATGAATTTATAGTGGTGCCTGCAATTATTAAAGTCAAGACAAAAAGTAAATATAAAGTAGACCCTTTCAAAATATGGCTTACCATTAATTGTGAGCGTAACCATAATGTGCAAGAATCAACGCGGAGGAGCCTCACTATGAAAATCTCGAAAGAAAAAGCAGAAGCCAATCGCGCCGCACTGGTGGAGACGGCAAGCCGCCTGTTTCGACAGAAAGGGATCGACGGGGTGGGTGTTGCTGAAATCAGCAAGTCGGCTGGCTTGACCCACGGCGCGCTGTACGCACACTTCCCATCCAAGGAAGCGCTGGCAGCCGAGGCGCTGGCGTGGAGCCTGGAGCAGGGGAACTCCAAGCTCTATACGGGCACGGTCGATGGCGAGCCGGACCTGGATCGCTTCCTGTCCGACTATCTGTCAGTCGACAAGCGCGACGACTACGCCGAGCACTGCGCAATGGCGGCATCCGCCAGCGAAATCGGCCGTCAGGATGCAGTGATGAGCACAAAGTTTACCGAGGGTTACATGGTGCTGGTGCGGGCGTTTGAGCGCAGGGTCGCTGCCAACAATCCCGGCGTCGACGCACTTGCCACCGCCATGGGCATCGTCGCGGCAATGATTGGCGCCCTGTCGGTTGCGCGTGCCACGGCGAAGGCCAAGCCGGAGGTGTCGGCCCAGGTACTGCGAGGTGTGCGTCCCATGATTGATGCCGCGCTCGGCAAACCGGTCTAGCTGAGGATTGCGCGACATCGAAAAAACCGGCGGCGGTTTGATTCTGTCGCGGCTATTGAAGACAGACTCCCGGCGTTGCAGGCAAGCTATCGAGAAATGCGGCAATCTGCCGGGTACCTCGCAGGTGCACCGTAGGAATTTGCGGGCCTATGGCCAGGCGCACCGCCTCGATGCCTGGGCGGTACTCACGGTCGAAATTCCACACGAAATCCAGGAAGGTCAGGAACGCCCGGTCGAGCTTCTCGGTACAACCTGCAGCAAGGTCAGGGCGAGGGCGGTTCATTACACTGCGCATGATCACCCGGGTGAAACAGGTGAGCCGCGGTGTATCGAGCCAGATGATCAGGTCGGCACGTGGCAGGCGAAGGTCGAAGGTACGCCGCGCATAGTTGCCTTCACAAATCCAGGCATCCGCTGCGATCGCTTCGCGCACCCGTGCGCGGAACTGCTCGGCGTCGGGTTCGACCCAGCCTGGCTCCCAGAACAACCTGTCCAGGTGCAGCACGGGCAGACCCAGGCGCTTGCCGAGGGCGCGGGCGAGGGTGGATTTGCCGCTACCGGCATTGCCCAGAATTACAATCCGTTGCATGTGCTGACTTCCTGTCACAAAAAAGCCGGCAATTGTGCAGGTTCTGGATGGCCAGTTAAAGGCCCAGCAGATCGACCAACTGTTGGATGATCTCAATTACCTCCTGGCCCGGACCGAAACAGGCCTTGACCCCCTGGCGCAGTAACCTTTGTGCATCGGCGTCTGGGATGATGCCTCCCACTACTACTGGAATGTCGAGCTCACGTTGGTTCAACAGACTCAACAGCTCAGTGAGCAGTTCGTTGTGCGCCCCCGCCAGGCTTGAAACGCCAAGCAGATCCACCTGGCCTTGTTCGCCCAGTGCTTGCAGTAACTGCATCGGTGTTTGAAACATGGGCAGCAGGCGCACCTCGAAGCCGGCATCGGTCAGTGCCGCGGCTATCAATCGAATACCGCGGTCATGCCCGTCCTGGCCCAACTTGGCCAGCACAATCATGGGCGGCCGACCATGGTCAGCGACAAAGCCGGAAATGCGCGCAGCTACCAATGCCCAGTTGGGCTGCCTGCACACAGAGGGTCCATAGTGGCCTGCGCGAAAACTCAGGTCTTGGTTGTAGCGAGGCCACACCTTTTCCAGTGCCTGGGTGCATTCGCCGATTGTTGCCCGCGCCCTGATTGCAGCCACGGTCTCCTTGAGCAGGTTGCCCCGGCCTGAGCGTGCACATTCGGTGATCGACTGCAGCAGGGTTTCGACCCGAGCGTTGTCGCGCATAAGGCGCAGGTTGTCGAGGCGTCGGCACTGTCGGGCGCGCAATACCTGACTGTCCACGGGTAGCGCGGGCTCTACTTGCACTGGCTCATGTGCAGCAACACGCCGCGCAATCCCGTTATCCAGACGGGCCTGGGTGGCCATGGCCTGAAGGTGGATGGCCTGGCTGATCCAGCCGGACTCGATCGACTGCAACACGCCTCCCTGGGCATCGATATCGGCCATCCGTTGGCGCACCTGCGCCGCCATTTGTGCGGTCAGGGACTCCATCATGTAGGACCCCGCCCAAGGGTCGACCACATCACAAAGCCCGGTTTCCTGTTGAAGAATATGTTGGGTATTGCTGGCCAGTCTCGACGAGGCTTCACTGGGCAGGGTCAGGGCCTCGTCCCAGGCATTGGTGTGCAGAGACTGCGTCCCGCCGAATACCGCGGCCATGGCCTGGACAGTTGTGCGCGTGACATTGTTGAGCGGGTCCCGGGCACAGAGCGACCAGCCGGATGTCTGGCAGTGCATGCGCAGCGCCCGGCCTTTTTCACCTTGAACGCCCAGCTCCCGGGTGATTTCGCACCACAGCAGTCGGGCCGCACGACACTTGGCGACTTCGCTGAAAAAATCGCTGCCAATGCCGAAAAAGAAGCTGATTCGCTCACAGAATCCTTGCAGGTTCAGACCGCTTTTTTGCACCTGCTCGGCATAGGTTCGGGCATTGATCAAGGTCAGTGCCAGCTCCAGCACGGCATCGGCACCGGCCTCCTGAAAGTGATACCCCGACACCGAAATCGGATTGAAGCGTGGCATGTGTTCGCTCAGGTAACTGATCACGTCCAGGGTAATGCGCATTGAGGGTTGTGGCGCAAAGATGTAGGTGTTGCGCACCGTGAACTCTTTGAGAATGTCGTTCTGGATAGTGCCGCTGAGCTGCTCTGCAGCGACGCCGGATTCCTGCGCGGCAACGATGAAGGCTGCCAGCACGGGCAGTACCGCGCCGTTCATGGTCAGCGACACCGACACCTGGTCCAGGGCAATGCCGTCCAACAGCTGCGCCATGTCCTCGACGCTGTCGATGGCGACACCCGTCTTGCCGACATCGGCCTGCCATTGTGGATCACTGGAGTCGTAGCCACGATGGGTCGGCAAATCGAAGGCCAGGGATAAACCCGTTGCACCTTCGGCCAACCGTTGCCGCAGTCGCTGGTTGCTGGCGTCGGCCCCGGCAAATCCGGTGTACTGGCGCACGGTCCAGGGCTTTTGCGGGTACATGCTCGAGTAGGGGCCGCGCACGAAAGGCGCTTTGCCCGGCAGGCTGTGCAGGTGCTCAAGACCTTCCAGGTCACTGCAGTGATACACCGGCTTGAGTCGCAGGCCTTCAGGCCGCCAGAGAGGAGGATGGCTCATACTCGGCTGCAGTCCGCGATATGGAGTTTGCGGGTGAAAATATCAGCCAGCTTGAACAGATCGCTGCGCCGATAGACTTCACACCAGTGCAGCTCTTTATTACCTGGCTGTGTGTGCAGCCTGAGCTGCAAGCTGTCGTTGATGTTGAGGTTGCCGTAGAAATGCAGTTCGCGCTGGCGAATGTGCCCTGGGCGGCGAAGTCCCGACTGCGCCCACTCCGCACGCTCGACCATGGCCTGGAAATTGGCGAAATACAGGAGGTCGGCACCGTTGAAGTCGATGTCAGGGCAGGGCGTAAAATCAAACACCCGCGCCTCGGTTGACTGGCGGTCAATGCCGTAATGACTGTGCCAGTCGCCGCCGCGAATTTGCCGGTTGTCGGCGTGCAGTTCCTGCAATGCCTGCGGTATCCGGGTCACGGGTGCCTGAGTGCCCCGCAGGCATGCTTTGCTGACACTGCGGTTGTCGCCCGGTATGTGACGGCTCACGAAGGTGGACAGTAATGCCAGTTGCCCGACGACGCGATCACCGAGCCTGACTTCATGTTCGCTGAAATGGCGGGCCTGGCCTCCTCGGCCGATCCTGGTATGGATCTGGAACGGGCGATTCTCGACGATGGCTTCCAGCTTCAGATCCCACAGCTTTACGCCAGTGAACGCGGCATAGGCGATGCGACCTTGCTCATCGACGAAATCAGGCAGAGACCGATTGTGCAATTGGGCCAGTGCAAGCCAGTGTTGATGACCGCACTCTTTCAACAACCAGTTTTCCGACAACCCGGTGTAGGCGAGGTTGGGCATCGAGGCCAGGTAGGTTTCCGAGCGGGAGACGATGAACGCAGGGGAGGTCGGCATGGCAGCAATCCGTCATTTCGGTTTATACCCTGTAGCGAATGTCGTACCAGCCTCATGCGGTTTTTTATGATGGCAATAACTATATGATTTTGAACATTATTTTTGTCTTTATTGAGTCGTTGGTGGTGGCCGCGCGCTACGTAACTCCGTAGGAATACGAATTTTCGTAGCGGATTTCACGAAATTGCGTGGCCACCCCGGACAGATCATTCGTCCAATTTGATCTCGAGCCGCTTGAACCTCGAAGCCAGTGTCGTGGGTTTGAGTCCTAGTAGTTCAGCTGCACCGCCCTTACCGAATAACTTTCCATCTGCGGCCTTGAGCGCGGCTTGCATATTGCTGCGCTCAAGCTCGCGAATCTGCGCGTCAGTCATGATCGTGGCCGAGGAGGGCCGCTGCGGGGCGGCGAGACCGGGGTTCGGTTCGTCGGGCAAATCCAGGTTCAGATCCGCTCCGACCGAGGTGATCAGCGCGCGCTCGATCACGTTTTGCAGTTCGCGAATATTGCCCGGCCACGAATAGCGTTGCAGTCGCTCGATGTCGCAGTTGCGCAGACGTCGCCCTGGCATGTTCAGACGCTTGCCTGTCTGCTTGAGGAAATGTGCGGCCAGGGGGGCGATGTCGATCGGACGTTCACGCAGCGCCGGCGACTGGATAGGGAATACGTTGAGCCGGAAGTACAGGTCCTCACGGAAATGCTTCGCCGTGACTTCCTGGCGCAGATCGCGGTTGGTCGCGGCAATGATCCGCACATCGACCTTGCGGGTGCGTTCTTCGCCAACCCGCTCGAACTGACCTTCCTGCAAAACCCGGAGCAGTTTGCTTTGCAGCTCCAGGGGAATTTCGCCGATTTCGTCGAGAAACAGCGTGCCACCGTCCGCCAGTTCAAAGCGTCCGACACGATCACGCACGGCACCGGTAAAGGCACCGCGAATGTGCCCAAAGAATTCGCTTTCGAACAGTTCAGCGGGTATGGCGGCGCAGTTGACCCGGATCAGCGGGCTGGCATTGCGGCGGCTGGCCTGATGGATCGCGCGGGCAATCAGCTCCTTGCCGGTGCCTGACTCGCCGTTGATCAGCACGCTGGCATCGGTGGGGGCGACCACGTCGATCTGCTTGATGATTTTGATGATCGGCTCGCTCTGGCCGACAATCTCACGGAAGTTGTGCTCGATGTGGATCTCCTCCTGCAAATACGCGTTTTGCTCTTCCAGTCGATCCTTGAGCACCTTGAGTTCTTCAAGGGCGCTTTGTAGCTGGTTTTCGGTACTGCGGCGCTCGGTGATGTCGCGAAACACCACCACGGCGCCGACGATGCGGCCATCGGAAATCACCGGGGTGCTGGTGAATTCCACTGGAAACGAACTGCCATCGCGGCGCCAGAACACCTCCTGGCGTCCCTCGTGGACCACGCCATCGCGCACGGCTTTGTAGATCGGACATTCTTCGACCGGGTAATGACTGCCGTTGGCGTGAGTATGGTGGTGAATGCGATGGATGTTTTTCCCGATCATGTCCTGTGGTTCCCAGCCCAGCATGCGCGCGCCGGCCGGGTTGACGAAGGTGGCCAGGCCTTCGCTGTCGATACTGTAGATGCCGTCGCCGACGGAACTGAGCAGCAGTTGGTTGTCGCGCTCGCTTTCCTGGAACAGGTTGAGAATGTTGCGCCACTCAATCAGTCCGCCGCGCATGGTGCGCTCGGTGTGGGCCTGGTCACGCTGGTATTTTTCATGGCTCAACTCGCGCAGCACCAGGATCAGTTGCAACTCGCCATGGATTTGCAGGGTGGTGGCGGAGATTTCCAGCTCGATGCGTTCGCCGCTCTTGCAGTTGCAGCTCAACTCTTCGGTCCAGCCGCGACCTTTGTCCATGACGGCCTGGGTGAACACGATCAGGTCCGCCAATTGATGGCCGAACAGCTTGCTTACCGGTAACTCCAACAACTCCTGGCGGGGGTAGCCGAGCAACTTGCAGGTGGCGATGTTGAGATCACCCAGCCGATCGGAAAACGGATTGAGCAGCGCGATGGCTTCGGCGCAATGCTCGAACACCATGTGTCGTGACGAATACGCCAGGTCCGCCCAGCCGGTGAGAGCGTCTGTTTCGTTCATGGCTTGTTTCATGGCTTTGTTCATCGCTACGAAATCTCGTGATTTGCCCCTACGAATACTCGTATTTCTACGGGAATGCGTGATTCACAGATAGCATCAGATGCGCCATTAAAAACCGGCTCAGATTGTCATTCCCAAGCTAATCAAACACTTACCTAGGCAGGAAAAATAATATTATTTGCTGGCACGGCTTTCGCTCTTTCTCCTGCAACCCGGCAGCCAACCCAGGCTGGCGTTCAAGCACGAAGAAACTGGAGAGCGACACTATGCCAACCGTGGACATCCCCCATTACAAAGACGGCGACTTCCTGGTCAATTACGAAGAGAAAGTCTTTGAGGACATCAAGGCCGAGCCCGGCGAAAAAGTCCTGATCACCTTCCACACCATCGCCTTCGAGGGCTCCATCGGCCTGGTCAACATGCTTCAGGCCAAGCGTCTGCTGCGCAAAGGCTTCGAAACCAAAATCCTGCTGTACGGGCCAGGCGTGCAACTGGGCGTTCAACGGGGTTTCCCGACCCTCGGTGCCGAAGCATTTCCCGGTCACCTGGCGGTGAACAAGCAGCTCATTCAGTTCATGGAAGAAGGCGGTGAGGTCTACGCCTGTCGGTTCGCCCTGCAAGCGTTGTACGGCCAGACCGAAAAGGCCCTGATCGAAGGCATCCGCCCGATCAACCCGCTGGATGTCATGGACCTGCGCCTGCTGATGCGCCGTGAGGGCGCGATGATCATCGATACCTGGACCGCCTGATTACTTCTGTAGGAGCCGGCTTGCTGGCGATGGGGGCGGATCAGTCAATTCGATGTCGCCTGACACACCGCTCGCCAGCAAGCCGGCTCCTACATAGGTTTGCATTTTCAATCCCCACAACCAGGACCCCATCATGGCCATCATTCGCGCAGCCGCCGTTCAGATCAGCCCAGTGCTTTACAGCCGCGAAGGCACCGTGGACAAGGTCTGCCAACAGATCATCGCCCTCGGACGACAGGGCGTGCAGTTCGCCGTGTTCCCGGAAACGGTGGTGCCTTACTACCCCTATTTTTCATTCGTGCAGCCGCCGTTCGCCATGGGCGCGCAACACCTCAAGTTGCTGGATCAATCCGTTACGGTTCCGTCCGCCGCCACCCTGGCTATTGGCGAAGCATGCAAGCAAGCGGGCATGGTCGTTTCCATCGGAGTCAATGAGCGCGATGGCGGCACGATCTACAACGCACAATTGCTGTTCGATGCTGACGGCACGCTGATTCAGCATCGACGCAAAATCACCCCGACCTACCACGAGCGCATGGTCTGGGGGCAGGGCGATGGTTCCGGGCTGCGCGCCATCGACAGTGCCGTGGGGCGCATCGGCTCGTTGGCCTGCTGGGAGCATTACAACCCGCTGGCCCGTTACGCCTTGATGGCGGACGGCGAGCAGATTCACGCCGCGATGTTTCCCGGCTCCCTGGTGGGCGATATTTTTGCCGAGCAAATCGAAGTCACCATTCGCCATCACGCCCTGGAGTCAGGCTGCTTTGTGGTCAATGCCACCGCTTGGCTGGACGCCGATCAGCAGGGCCAGATCATGCAGGACACCGGTTGCGCACTCGGTCCGATCTCGGGGGGCTGCTTCACCGCCATCGTCTCGCCTGAAGGCAAATTGCTCGGCGAGCCGCTGCGTTGCGGCGAAGGCGTGGTGATCGCCGATCTCGATCTGGCACTGATCGACAAGCGTAAACGGATGATGGACTCGGTCGGGCATTACAGCCGTCCGGAACTGCTCAGCCTGTTTATCGACCGCACACCCACGGCGCATGTCCATGAGCGCGGGGCGCACGTTGTGGCGGTGCACGACGAGGAGTCCGATCATGCAAACCAATGAATTGCTCGCCGAACTGCAATGCCATGGTGTGCGCTGGCCCGCTGCGCAGAATGGCTTGTCGCGCCAGGGTGGCGCGGGGCCGTCTGACCACAAGGCGTTGAGTTTCGGCAGCCGGACCATGATGGTGCCGATCCTCAACCAGGCTTCGCAGGATTCGCCCTATCAGGCACAGCCCAATGCCGATGGCAGGCAGGCGCTGATCTTCCGCGAAGGCCTGCAGGTCGGGCAGGTGCAAATGCCCGGCGTGCCGAAGTTCTACGGCTTGAGCACCGCCGAGGGCATTCCCTATTGGAAAATAGCCACGTTGCACAGTAGCGATGTGCTCGCGACCACGGTGCTGCAGCATTGCATCCGTTTCAATGATCGCGGCAGTTCCTGCCAGTTCTGCGCCATCGGCCAGTCGCTGGCAGCGGGCAAAACCATCGCCCGCAAACGCCCACAGCAACTGGCGGAAGTCGCGAAGGCCGCGGTAGAGCTCGATGGCGTCAAGCACATGGTGATGACCACCGGCACACCACAAACCCCGGACCGTGGCGCGGCGATTTTGTGTGAGTCAGCCGCAGCGGTGACCGCCGCAGTCGATCTACCGATCCAGGCGCAATGCGAGCCGCCGGACGACGATCGCTGGTTCCAGCGCCTCGCTGACAGCGGCGTGGTGTCTGTGGGTATGCACCTGGAAGCAGTCACCGACGAGGTGCGGCAACGGATCATGCCGGGCAAGGCCGAAGTGCCGCTGAGCCGCTATTTCGAGGCGTTCAGCGCGGCGGTCGAGGTCTTTGGTCGAGGCCAGGTCAGCACCTACATTCTGGCCGGTTTGGGCGACAGCGAAACCGCGATCAGCGAGATGAGCGAACGCCTGTGCGCCATGGGCGTGTACCCGTTTGTGGTGCCCTTCGTACCCATCGATGGCACGCCCCTGGCTCATCACCCAAAACCCGACAGCGCGATGATGGCCAGGCTCTATCCGCAGATCGGCGCAAGCCTGCGCCGTCACGGTTTGCACTCCGATCGGATCAACGCCGGTTGCGCCAAATGCGGTGCGTGCTCGGCCCTGAAAAGCTACGAATAAGCCGGAGAATCCCCATGCCGAATTTCGCCTTTGCCTTGGTCGACAGTACCTTCGAGCCGTTCCGCGCGGGTGAGTTGCGGGTCAAGCCCGCCAGCGAAAACTGGGAAAAGGAAGCCTATTTCGCCCTGCGGCGCTCGGTGTTTTCCGATGAGCAACAACTGCTGGTGCAAGACAAGGACAGCCATGATTTTCAGGCCATTGCCATCGTCGCCCTGGCCGGCAATTGCGGCATCGCCGATCAGGTAGTGGGCGCGGTACGCATCTATCAGCCGGAGCCGGGCCTGTGGTTTGGTGGACGGTTGTGCGTCGCCCCGGCTTACCGACGACACGGCATGATCGGCAAGGCGTTGGTCAACGAAGCGGTGTCGCGGGCAAAGGAGCTGGGCTGCGAGGTCTTTCGCGCTACGGTCCAGGCGCAGAACGAAGTCTATTTTCATCGCTTGCGCTGGCAAACCCTCGAACAGATAGAGTTGCTCGGGCAACCGCATTGTTTGATGCAGGCGGATTTGCCGAGCTACCCGTTGATGCCGCGTCAGGTCTCATTGCGTGCGCTGAAGGTGGCTCGCCATGACTGAAGTGTCTGATTTGCAGAGGCTGCTCAATACCTTGCGCAGCACGCCGGCGATGCGCTCGAAACAGGCGATCCAGCAGCCTGCGGCCGTTATCGGCGACGCGAAACACAGGCTGACCCGCGAGCAACTTTACGCGCTGCCCGGCGATGACACGGCGGCGATTGCCTGTGGCGAGCATTTCCAGCTGCTGGCCATCGAAGGCATGTTGCCGGCCTTCGTCGAGGCGGCGCCGTGGTTCGCCGGGTGGTCGGCGGTCATGGCCAACGTCAGCGATATCACCGCCATGGGCGGTCGCGCCACAGCGGTGGTCAATGCTTATTGGCATCACGACAGTGCTGGCGCGCAACAAATGCTCGCCGGTATTCGTGCGGCGTGTGAAGCCTACGGATTAATGCTGGCTGGCGGGCACACCAGCCTCACGGCGGGTAATCCGACCGCGCTGGCAGTGGCGATTACTGGCGTTGCGCAAAAACTGCTGTCGACCTTGCATGTCGCCCCCGGCCAGGTCATCGCCATGGCAGTGGACCTGGAAGGCTCCTGGCATGCCGACAGTACCTATTGGAAAGCCTTTGAAGGCGTACCGGCCGCGCGCCTGGGCAGCAAACTCGAAGTGCTGCCGCGCCTGGCCGAAGCCGGGTTGCTGCTGGCGGCCAAAGACATCAGCAACGCCGGGGTGCTCGGCAGTCTGTTGATGCTACTTGAAACCACTGGCTGCGGCGCGTCCATCGATTTGACGGCGCTGCCGTGTCCGCCAGATGCCGCCCTCGCGCGCTGGCTACAGGTGTTCCCCAGCTACGGTTTTTTGATGACGCTGGATGAGCGTGACTGGGCTCAAGTGCAGGCTGCATTTGCCTTCGAAGGTGTGCGTTGTGAGCGCATCGGCCGGGTCAACGCCAGTGGCCTGTTGGGTGTCCAGTCCGGCAACCAGCACGGCGAATTCTGGAACCTGCGCGAGCAGCCCTTTACCGGTTTCAGCTATCCCCATCTCAATCTGTCCCCCTTGAACCTTGATCAAAAGGAGCACTGACATGCCCGCCGTCAATTTCAAAATCCGCTGGCCCAATGGCAGGGAAGCAACCGGCTATTCACCCTCCACCGCGATTTACCAATACCTGGAGGAGGGCGCCAGCTACCCGTTGACGGACTTCCTGCAACGTCTGGAAAGCGCCCTGAACAATGCCTCTGAACGGGTCAAGCAGGTCAAGGGTTTCTATTGCAGTTCAGCGATGGACACATTGAGTTCGCTGAAAGGGCAGGCCAGTTATCTGCTCGAGCCCGCCCATTCAGATGGGCAAGTGGAGATTCTCAGCATGCGTACTGAAGGTGCCGGCCAGGTGCTCGGCGCCGGCTGGAGCTCATTTTGATTCATCGTTTTTTTCGCTTGTTCCTTTTCGTCACTGATTACCGGAGTGCCGCATGACCAGCCACCTCACCTCAATCAAACCTCCACACCACAGCGTGATCGTCGTCGGTGGCGGTCAAGCCGGGTTATCCGCCAGCTATTACTTGCAACAGCAGGATATCGATCACCTGGTCCTGGAAAAGCACAGCCTGACCCACACCTGGCGCAACCAGCGCTGGGATGCTTTCAGCCTGGTGACGCCCAACTGGCAGTGCGCCTTGCCGGGTTACACCTACAGCGATGGCTTCAAGGGCACTGATCCTCACGGTTTTATGAAGAAGGACGAGATCAACCAATACCTGGCCGGCTTCGTCAGTTCGGTTAACGCTCCGGCCAGTGAAGGTGTCACGGTGCAGCGTGTGGTGCCACGCAGCATCGGTGGTTTCGAGGTGCACACCGCACAAGGCGAGTTTACGGCCGATCAGGTGATTGTCGCCTCGGGCGGGTATCACACGCCGATCATCCCGCGCCTGGCCGAACGCTTGCCGGCGAGTATCCATCAGCTTCACTCCGAGCAATACCGCAATCCGCAGGCCTTGCCCGCCGGCAATGTGCTGGTGGTCGGTTCCGGGCAGTCGGGGGCGCAAATCGCCGAAGATTTGCACCTGGCCGGTCGCAAGGTCTATCTGGCAGTCGGGGATGCACCGCGTTGCGCACGCTTTTACCGTGGCAAGGACGTGGTCGATTGGCTGGCGGAAATGGGCTACTACGAGATTGGCGTCGACACGCATCCGCTACGTGAAGGTGTACGCGACAACACCAACCACTATGTCACCGGGCGTGATGGCGGGCGCGATATCGACTTGCGTAACTTCGCTCGCGAAGGCATGGAGTTGTTCGGTCGACTGGATGGCTTGCAAGGCAACCGGCTGCAATTTGCGAAAAACCTGGGCGAGAGCCTGGACAATGCCGATGCGGTCTACAACCGGATCAATGGGTCGATCGACAAATACATCGAACAGCAATCGATTGACGCTCCAGTCGGTGCGCCATACACGCCGAGTTGGGTGCCGGAGCAGGAACGCAGTGAACTGGATCTGCTGGACGAAGGGATCACCAGCATCATCTGGTGCATCGGCTTCAGCCCGGACTTTACCTGGGTCGAGGCCCCGGTGTTCAACGGTCGTGGTCACCCTGTCCACCAGCGTGGCGTGACGGCGCAGCCTGGCTTGTTCTTCCTGGGGTTGCCATGGTTGTACACCTGGGGTTCGGGGCGCTTCTCGGGCGTGGCGCGGGACGCGGAGTATCTGGTGCAGCACATTGTCGAGGGAGCGCTTGAGAGCAGCGTGCGGCAACGACGTTCGGCGGCAGGCTAGACAGGATCATCAACACCTCTGGCATGTTCGGGCATGCCAGAGGCGTTGGCTTCAAGAGGGAGTAGGCGTATTACTCGAAATAGGGGAAGTCGGTATAACCCCTCTCACCGTCGCGTGTGTAGAAGGCGATTTGAGGTGCCTCAGCCAGCGGCCAATTGTTTCTCAAACGATCCACCAGATCAGGATTGGCAATGAAAGGCCTGCCGAAAGCGATCAGATCTGCCCAACCGTCATCCAGCGCCGCCTGGGCCGCAGCTTTGTCAAATCCTCCGCACCAGATCAATGTTCCCTGAAAGGCGTCACGCACCTTGCGCACGAATTCGTCACTGAGGTTCATTTCGTTGAACTCGCTGTCCACCGTGTTACCCGCCGGTAACGGTTGATAGACGACATGCAGATAGGCAATCTCACGGCGACTTAACTCGCTGCACAGGTAAAGCAAGGTTTCTTCGGTGAACGGATCATTGGGCATGCTATTGAATTTGCTGAATGGGGAGACGCGAACGCCGACCTTGTCGGCTCCCAGTTCCCGTATCGCTTTGTCGATCACCTCCAGCAGCAGGCGCGTGCGCGTTTGAGGTGTCTGTCCGCCGAACTGATCAGTGCGCGTGTTGAGTGTCGAGTTCATGAACTGATCGAAGAGGTAACCATTGGCTGCGTGAATTTCCACACCATCAAACAGGGCTGCCTTCGCGTTTCTGAAGGCGAGGGTGAACTCCTCCAGCAGTCCTGCGACCTCCTCGGTCTCCATCTGTCGCGGGGTGTCGGCGCGAACGAAAGCCGCCTTGCCCTCGCTGTCGTGGATAAATACGTCGGATTGCGCTGCACGCTCAGCGGTCACGCCACGCGGTGCCTCTGCGCCAGGCAGCATGCTGTGGTGGGCCATTCTGCCGACATGCCAGATTTGCTGGAAAATCGTACCGCCGTGGCGATGGACTCGATCAGTCACCAAGCGCCAACCTTTAGTTTGTTCCGCTGTGTAAATGCCAGGAGTGAAAGCATAGCCATTGCTAAAGTCCGAGACGTCGGTTGCTTCCGTAATGATCAGGCCAGCACTCACTCGTTGCGCATAGTAGGTCGCCATCAGCGCATTGGGGATGTCCCCGGTGGACGTGCGTGATCGGGTCATCGGGGCCATGACGATGCGGTTTTTCAGCTTGCGGGCACCTAGTGCATAGGCCTTGAACAAGGAGGACATCTGAATTATCTCCAAAGTGAACTGGAGCACCAGATTATTGAGGGCTTATTCTTCCCTCTACACACCCTTTGGTATGCAGGTTGAAATCGCCTCATGGCCATTACAAAAATGCTTCCCCGGCTTCCCATCGAGCGAACCCTTGGCGTCATTTCAGGACGCTGGAAAGCCGTCATCATCTACGTCTTGCGGGAGGGTCCCAAGCGAACCTGCGAGATCGAGGCGCAGATTGCCGGCATTTCGCAGAAAGTCCTGATCCAACAACTCAAGGCGCTCGAAGAGCACGGACTCGTTTGGCGAAAGACCTTTGCAGAAGAGCCGCAACGCGTCGAATACACGTTGACGCCATTGGGATTGAGTCTTCAGCCGCTGATTTCGTCGCTCCAGGATTGGGGCCAGCAACATGCAGAAGAACTGGGCGAGGGCCATCGACTGCTATCGTGCGACGCGGTCGTGCGCTCGCTTGACGGCCGGCGGTAGAACGAGCATCGATCAGCTCTCAGCAGAAATGATCGTTTCCTGACTGACTTCAGCAGCCAGTTTCAATCGGTCAGCTTTACAAATGTATTTAGGCTTTTTCGGTGCCAATTTGGCGCTGGCCTTTTTGGCGTTGGCCTTGAACAACTGCTTTAGTTTTTTTTGACGGTTCATGTTTTTCCACCCGGCTTGTAAGTTGTTGAATGATATCAGCGTAGCCATTGCCTGGCAGGGCTTGTTGATCAATGTGGCTATTGCAAATCACCCTTCGCACGCATGACAATGCGAGTCATTATCACTCGCGAATTATTCCATCGTTATGTCCGCCAACGATTTATCCCTGCGCAGCGCCGTCAATGATCTGTATTGCGAGCATCACGGTTGGCTCAATGGCTGGCTACGCAAGCGTCTGGGCAATGCTTTCGATGCGGCGGACCTGGCGCAGGACACCTTCGTTCGGGTCATCAAGGCGCGAAACGCGCTGGAGATTCGCGAGCCGCGACCTTACCTGTCGATGATCGCCAAGGGCTTGCTGATCGATCTGTTTCGCCGCCGCTCGTTGGAACAGTCCTACCTTGAAGCCTTGGCCGCCATGCCCGAATGGCAGCAACCTTCGTTGGAGGAACAGGCGATCCTGTTGCAAGCCCTGATGGAAATCGACCGCCTGCTGCAAGGATTGGGGACCAAGGTCAAGCAGACATTCATCCTGTCCCAGTTCGACGGTCTGACCTACCCGCAAATTGCCGAGCGTTTGAATATCAGCGCCCGCACGGTCAACAACTACATGGCCAAGGCCATGGAGCATTGCTGTCTGATGCAGATTCGGTTGCAACTGGCGTGAGCCTTTCGTCCGCTGAGTTGAAGGCGATTGGTGCCGCCGCCCAGTGGTACGCCCGACTGCGGTCTGGCATCGCCACCGAGTCGGATCTGGCAGCCTGGAACGACTGGCTGGCGTCTGATCCTGACCATCGCCAAGCCTGGCAACGCATGGTCGATGTCGGCGAGCAGATGGCGAGTGTGCCGGGCTCCCTGGCGTCGCCAGCGTTGCGCGGCGCTGATCGATCCCGGCGCCAGGTGTTGCGCAGTGTGTTGGTGCTCGCGTCAGCCGGTTCGCTGGGCTGGCTGGGCTGGCGCAGTGAAACCTCCAGCAACCTGTTTGCCGATTTTCGAACCGCCGTGGGTGAGCGCCGTGAGTTTCGGTTGGCGGATGGCAGCGCGTTGCTGCTCAACACCGATACCTCGGTCAACCTTCGTTTCGACGGTCGTCAACGAGTACTCGAACTGTTGCGCGGCGAGATACGGGTGACGACCGCGGTTGATCCCTTGCAGCGGCCGTTCAAGGTGCTCACCCGACATGCAGAGGTATTGGCGCTGGGCACGCGTTTTATCGTCCGGTCCCATGAGCAGGGCGGTGGGGTGGCGGTGCTCGAGAAGGCTGTAGAGGTCTGTTCGGCTGGCGCTGGCGCTGGCTCGATGGTGCGCCTGGAGGCTGGCCAGTCGCTGGATTTCGATGGCCACTCATTGGGGGTTGTACGTCGCAACGATGCTTCGGTCGGTGCCTGGCAACAGGGGAGCATCATTGCCATCAATCGTCCCTTGGCCGAGTTGCTGGCCGACCTTTCGCGCTACCGCCCAGGTGTGCTGCGCTGCGATCCGCGTATTGCCCAACTGAAGGTGTCCGGCGCTTTTCCCATTGATAACACCGACCTGGCGCTGGCTGCGCTGGAAAGTGGGTTCTCGCTACGGATCACCCGGTACAGCCGGTATTGGGTCGATGTGTCGTCGCCTGCCAGTACGCTTTCACAGTGAGTTGAAAATAGTTTGTCTGCGTTTGCACTTTTCATGCGCATCGTTCGGCTCATCCCTCAATGAGTTTTTACAGATCGTTTTTGGGGGAGGGCAAGCATGTTTCGGGTGTACAAGCCGGGTCGTTTGACGACCGCAGTAAAGGTTGGGTTATTGGCGGCAACGACGGCTGGCGTCTGGTCAACCGTAACGCTGGCGGCACAGCTGCCGGCGCAACAGCATAACTCGGTCAAGTCCTTTGACATCGCTGGCGGCAGCCTGACCGAAGTCCTCAGCCATTTCGCCAGTGCGGCGGGTGCCGCCATTTCCTTTGATGCGCGACAAACCGATGGGTTGAAATCCCCCGGGCTCCAGGGTGCGTTTGGTGTCAGCGAAGGGTTTGCGCGGATTCTGGGTGGCAGCGGGCTGCAGGCCGAACCCCAGGCCAACGGTACTTATGTGCTGCGGCCGGTTCCGACTGTTGGCTCGGCGCTGGAACTGGGCGCTACCAACATCAATGGACAAGTGCTGGGCGCGACTACCGAAAACAGCGGCTCGTACACCACGGGTGCGATCACCATCGGCAAGGGTGAGCACTCGCTCAGGGAAACGCCGCAATCGGTCACGGTGATGACACGCAAGATGCTCGATGACCAGAACCTGAATACCATCGACCAGGTCATGGAAAAGACCCCGGGCATCACCGTCTACGACTCGACCATGGGCGGCAAGTACTTCTATTCGCGCGGATTCCGCATGTCGGGCCAGTATCAGTACGACGGTGTACCACTGGACATGGGCAACCTCTATGTTCAGGCCGACAGTTTCAGCGGTGACATGGCGTATTACGACCGGGTCGAAATTCTTCGCGGCGCAGCGGGAATGATGAAAGGCGCGGGCGGCACCGCCGGCGGGGTGAACTTCGTGCGCAAACGCGGCCAGACTGCCGCGCACACAGACATCACGCTGTCCGGTGGCAGTTGGGACAACTATCGCGGGCAGGTCGACACCGGTGGCCCGCTGAACGAATCCGGCACCCTGCGGGGGCGGGCCGTGGTCGCCGAGCAGAGCCGGCATTATTTCGTAGACGACGCCAGTCGCAAGGATCAGGTGTATTACGGCGCGCTCGACGTCGACCTGAGCCCCGACACGACCCTCGGCCTGGCCGTTGCCTATGAAGACGTGGATGCCAGCCCTTGCTGGGGCGGCCTGCCGCGTTATCGGGACGGCAGCGACTTGAAGCTCAGCCGCTCGACCTGTCTCGATCCTTCGTGGAACACCTGGCGCAGCCAGCGCACCACCGTTTTCAGTGATCTGAATCAGCGGATCAACGACGACTGGACCTTGAAGGTCGCCAGTGTTTATACAAAAAACACCCAGGACATCAAGTACGCATTCGCTTCCGGTGCCGTGACGCCCGGCACCAATACCACCGGCATGCTGGGCAGCATGTACGACTACGATCAGGTCGATTACGGTCTGGACGCCTATGTGGATGGCAAGTTCGACGCGTTCAGTCAGCGACATGAACTGGTCGTGGGCTTCAACGCCAGCCGTTCGAAAAAGGACGACTTCTACTCGGTGGCGTTTCTGCCGCAGCGGCAGAATGTGTTCAACCCCGACAAGCATATTCCGGAGCCGGATGACAGCTACTTCATCGATAACTCGTCTCGCGGCGGGCCGGTCAATTCAGTGACTAAACAGAAGGGCGTGTACTCGACACTGCGTTTGAAACTGGCTGATCCGCTGACTTTTGTCGTCGGCAGTCGGGTGAGCTGGTACGACTCCGATACCGACTCCGACTTCATCAACACGGGTACCTCGGAACATTCCAGCACCACAGAGACTGGGCAGGTGACGCCCTTTGCCGGTGTGCTGCTGGACCTGAACGAGCACCTGACGGCTTACGCCAGCTATTCGGAAATCTTTACACCGCAAGGCAATTACCGCTCGGAAGACGGTGCTGCGCTCAAGCCGCTCGTGGGCCAGAGCTATGAACTGGGGATCAAGGGCGCCTGGTTCGACGGTCGCCTGAACAGCTCTTTCAATCTGTTCCGTACGATCCAGAAAGACCAGGCGCAGACTGACTTCAACTCGGCCTGCCCGTCATCCGATGGTTACTGCTACGTCAATGCCGGCAAGGTTCGCGCCCAGGGTTTCGAGGCCGAGATCAGCGGTGAAGTCATTGAACGCCTGCAGGTGTTGGCGGGTTACACCTACACCCAGACCAAGACCCTCGACGACATCGACACCAGCCTGAACGGCGCAGCGTTCAACAGTTATGTGCCTCGGCATATGTTGCGTATGTGGGGCAATTACGCCCTGAGCGGGTCACTTGAGCGATTCACCATGGGTGCTGGCGTCAACGCGCAAAGCGATAACTTCCGGATATCTCCCTCTAGCGGCGAGAAAATCAGCCAGTCAGGTTATGCGATCTGGAACGGTCGCATCGGCTACCGCATCGACGACACCTGGTCGGTTGCGCTCAACGGCAACAACCTGTTCGACAAGCGCTACTACGCCACCATCGGTACCGAGACCTTCGGTAATTACTACGGTGATCCACGCAACTTCATGTTGTCGGTCAAGGCGAGTTTCTGACGCCGGCAGCGATGGCTTCCGGGCTATGTACACGGCCGGTAGGGCTAATTGGCGACTCGGCCCACGCCATGTTGCCGCACCAAGGCGCTGGCGCAGGGCAGGGGCTGGAGGACGCTCGGCTTTTGGCACGACTGCTGGCGGATCCACAGGTTTTGGTGAGCCGCCCGCAAGCGGTTCTCGAAGTCTATGACGCTATCCGTCGCCCACGAGCCTGTCGTGTGCAACGCACATCTTGGGAAGCGCTGACGTTGCGATAGATGGGTGAAGTAAAGTCAACCAGGTGCCTGCGTTCTTCAGTCACGGTCAGGTTAGATGCCGCAATATCACCTTTGCCGGCAGCCAGCGCCGGCAGCAATTCATCCCGTGCCACAGGAATGAGCACCACCCGCACTTTCAGAGCCTTGTGCTTGAGCTTTTTAGTTGTTCACGCTGGGGTGTCTGAGGGGACGACTTTGTCTCGGCTGCGGCATAGATCGGGCCGGCGAAAAGAGCGAACGCGAGAGCCGCAACGGCGTGGATAATAAGCGTTGAACGTGTAGGTGAATGAACCGTACGGTGTGTTACCGGATCGCGCGCTCCCCGCATGGTCAGTGCTCCGCAAGTTGTGTTCGTCTAACTTGCCGAGATGGCCAAGATCATGACTCCAGAAGAACACAGAAAAGCTTAGTTCAGCGATGGCAGCCGTTCCATGCCCTGGTGCCGGGCATGCGCCTTGCGTAAGCGCCCATCAGTCACTCCTTGCGAGACTACATGGATAGCTGTTGGGCTCTCCCTCTTCCAGTCTGGGCCGCAGATCCGCGACTGCTCGCCGCCAACCTTTTTTCTCCAGCTTTATCGCCCGGATCAAGCTGGATGTGCTCGATCTAGAGGTTGCGCAATAACGGAGCGGTGCAGCAGTGCTATCGTTTTAACTATTGCAAGCGATTAGTTAGCATCTGGAATGCCTATTCGACGTCAGGAAACCAGTCGCTTCGAAGCAGTTGAGACCTCTAAACGATCATTGATCAACCCAGCAGACGCCATTGGATATTACGGATGAATGGAATGGCGTCGCGGGCAAGCGGATCGAAATTTTCGAGCGATAGTTGACTATGAAAATCACCAGCCTGATTGTGGCCCTGCTTGTACTTATACAAGGGTGCGCCATGGCGCCGCCGCGCCTGTCCGCGGTGCCGACCGAGTTGACGGCCAGAGCGGAGATCCCGGGAATGCCCGGGGTGCGTTATGTCGCTGGCGGAGACATGACAGAGCTGACCCGAGTCGCGATTGACGCGTTGCGGCGGGAACAGGCTTACCTCGTGAAGCAGGGGCACAAGGGGGCCCTACCGCCAGCGGTATTTCTGGCTATTTCGGGCGGTGGTGACAATGGCGCGTTCACCGCGGGAATGATGAATGGCTGGACGGCTGCAGGAACGCGCCCTGAATTCAAACTCGTTACTGGCATCAGCACGGGCGCGCTGATTGCGCCGTTCGCTTTTCTTGGGCCGAAGTACGACGCGGAGCTGAAGAGGGTCTATACCACCTTGTCGCCCAAAGACGTCATTTTGCATCGCAGCTTTTTCGCAGGCGTTTTGGGCGATGCGATGTCGGACAACGCACCGCTGTTGGAGCTGACGCGCAAATCGGTGACCGATGACATGCTCAAGGAGATCGCCGCCGAGTACGCGAAGGGCCGCTTTTTGTTGATCGCCACCGCCGACCTCGATGCGCGCCGCCCCATTATCTGGGACATGGGGAAAATCGCGACCTATGGGGGTCCTCAGGCCTTGGACCTCTTCGTGAAAATCATGATCGCCTCCGCCTCGATTCCGGGAGGATTTCCGCCCATGATGATCGATGTGGAAGTTGACGGTAAAACCTATCAGGAAATGCACGTGGACGGTGGCATCATGGCGCAGGTATTCGCTTATCCGGCCGGGATGCGTATCAATGAGGACGCGGCAAAAGTAGGATTCACCCGCGAGCGCAAACTCTACGTGATACGCAACTCGCGTCTCGATCCGGACTGGGCGCAGGTCGAGCGCAGCACTATGAGCATCGCTGGGCGCGCGGTTGCCTCGTTGATCCACAGTCAGGGCATCGGCGACTTGTACCGGATCTATGCGACCACTCAGCGCGACGGCGTGGACTTCAACCTCGGGTTCATACCGTCGAGCTTCAACTTCCCCCACAAGGAAGAGTTCGACAACGAGTACATGCGCAAACTCTACGACACCGGTTATGACATGGCGTTGCAGGGCTTCCCGTGGCTCAAAGTGCCGCCCGGGTTCGCTCCTCCAGGTGCAACAGCAACGGAGAAATAGTGAGCGGGCGCTGCGCTCAATGACAAGCTCCCGCAGAAAGAACACGCTTGGCGGTAGAGAGTCAGGAGTGATTTAACTTATGTATTGCCATCGGTCACGGGATAGGAGCGTCTGCACTATGCAAAAAACCCTCAAACCAACCCAATAACAGAGCAGCAAAGGTCAACGCCTTTCAGACTCAGACCCCGACAAGGTGGGTCAATATCTCCAGAAAACCGGAGTTACAAGTACCAATACAGTCAGGATTTCCAGCCTTCCCAGGAGCATTCCAACGGTCAGTAGCCATTTGGCGGCATCAGGTAATGATGAGAAATTACCTGCCGGCCCAATGATCGTGCCAAGCCCAGGCCCGACGTTACACACCGCAGTGGCTGCGCCGCTCAATGCCGTTGTCCAATCAAGTCCAATGAGAGCCAAGCCCAAGGCGATGGCTGCAATAGTGATGGTGAAGAAAAACGAGAAGGTCAAAAGCGAGCGCAAGATCTCCTCGTCGATGGGATGACCGTTGTACTTCTTCTGAATCACGGCGCGAGGATGGATCAACTGCTTCAAACTACTGACCAATAGGGCGGCAGCCACCTGAAAACGGAAGATTTTAAGACCGCCTGCAGTTGAGCCTGAACAGCCTCCGACAAAGGTCAGATAGAAAAAGAGCAAGACAGCGAAACTGCCCCATAACGTGTAGTCGCCAACCGCAATTCCGGTGGTCGTGACGACCGAGGTCACATTGACTGCCACGATACGAAACGCATCCCACCATCCGTAATCGCTATTAAAACAAAGCCAGGTACCCACAGCCAGCGATGTGACGAGCAAGAATCCAATGAACCCGCGTACCTGGTGGTCCTTGATCAGCGCACGCCGATCGCCCCGCAATGACGCGACGTACAAGGTGAATGGCAGGCTGCCCAGAATCATGATGGCCACTGCCACCCAGTGAATCGCTGGTTGCGTCCAATGCCCAAGTGAGGCGTCCGAAGTTGAGAACCCCCCGGTAGAGATCAACGACATTGCGTGGTTGAGCGCTTCAAATGGCGTCATTCCAGCGAGCCAGAGCGCCAGAGCTCCGATGCCAGTAAGCCCCAGATAGAGCAAAAGAATGTACTTGGCTGCCACATGGGAACGCGGTGTCACTTTCTCCGACCAATCTGAGGACTCTGTCTGGAACAGACGCATGCCGCCTACTCGCAACAGTGGAAGGATCGCCACAGCCATGCCGATAAAACCGATGCCTCCCAGCCAATGCAGCATGGAGCGCCATATCAACAAGCCGGGAGATGAATTATCCAGGCCGGTGAGTACAGTCGAGCCAGTGGTTGTGATGCCAGACATCGTTTCAAAGAATGCGTCGGTGTAGCTGATATCGCTGATGAACACCATTGGTAACGCTGCGAAGGTGCATACAACTACCCAGCTTCCGGTAGTCAGCAGGTACATATCCCTGGGACGAAGCTGGCCAGCATCCGGGCGCCCCCGCACGATCAAGGGGAGGCCGCAGATGAAAGTAATCAAACTCGACCAGAGAAATGCCGACAGATCGTCACTGCGCTCATAGGCCACCAGTGTGATCATGGGAATAGCCATGCTTACGGCCAGCGTGATCAGGAAAATGCCCAAGATAAAGCCGATAAGCCGAATTGCTGCGAGGGACATAACAGTAGCGTTCCAAATTAGCACCGCGCAGTATCGGATGCCCAACCTGAAAGCCCCGTAAATTTTGCGTAAAAACTTCTTCAAGCAACCAGTAGGGCTACGTGCGTAAAAGGGTAGCTTTGGGTCGTTTGCGACCCCTCGCTACAGGCAGAAATCGGCCGATTGCAGTCCCTCGCGACTGGCACAACCCTTTGCGGTCATTCGTAGAAGCCAGTGAACATTGTTTCTCTACATAGCGCCCAAGTTGGATGTCGCAGAGCGCTTTCCCGCAATTCTTCTCCGGTCACCTTGCTCAATGACTCAAACCATTGTCGCCAGTTGGTGAAGTTCGGCAACGGTCATCGTGAATACAAGCTTGATGCCGCCGTCATTCGCATAGTGATGAGGCACATCTGTTCTTGCTACCGCAGAACAACCAGCAGGGATGAGCAATTCAGTTGTATCCACTTTCAGCTTGAGCTGCCCTTGTTCCACATGAAATAGCTCGAATGTCCCTTGTGCGTGCCCTGGTGATTCGAACAGCTCTCCTGGCTGCATCTCCCAGCGCCATAGTTCGATCATGTTTGCGCCGCTCGTACCGGCAAGCAGGCGGGCGGTCCCGCCCAGGGGGCCAGTCCACAATGTTGGGATATGCTTGCCCTCAATCACATGCACAGTGGGTGCGTTGGCCACGTCCACAATGTCTGCCACCGACACGCCGAGCGCTGCCGCAAGCTTGCAGAGGATGGCAATGCTGGGATTGGCGTGACACTTTTCAATCTCGACCAACATGCCTTTGCTGACACCGGCTCTTCGGGAGAGCTCATCCAGAGAGAGCTTTTGTCTTTTTCTGTGTTCCTTGAGCTTGGCAGCGATAGCCTTGCTGACGGTTTGCACATCGGCGCCCGAGTCGGTCGATATATTGACTTTTTTAGTCATTGGTCAATATCCTAAGATAAATTAGTCATTGGAGTGATTCTGAGATGCTCTCAGTCCTGCCGTCAATCAATCCGAATATCGCCAGCCTGGCCCCCGGCTTTCGTGCGCTCAGCATCAGTGTCGAAGCAACAGACATCGCCAACCCGAGTATTGCTACGCAAGCGCTGAGTCGTGCCTGCCAATCACTAACCAGCGGAGATGCCCCATGGGCAGAAGCGCATCTATTGGCGTGGGCAAACGTATTCAGGAGGTTCGGTGCTAAGCCACAGCGCACACCCTGTTCCGCCGAAGCATTGCGAAAGCGAGTGCTACGCGAAAGCAGCCTGTCGAGCATTGATCCGATTGTCGATTTGTATAACGCCATCAGCATCCAATACGCCATCCCCGTCGGCGGCGAGAATTATGCGGCCTATGTAGGCGCACCAAGATTGACTATCGCTGATGGAACCGAGCTATTCGACACCATAAAAGAGGGTGTACCGGCCCACGAATCACCCGATGTAGGGGAAGTGATTTGGCGTGATGACCTCGGGGTGACATGCCGACGTTGGAATTGGCGCCAGGGCGTCAGAACCCGCTTGAGTGCTGAGGCAAAACAGATGTGGTTCATTCTGGAAAGCTTGCCGGTCATGCCGCTAGAAGCATTGACTGAAGCTGGTGACCAGTTGATCGAAGGGCTACAACTCATGATGCCTGGTGCGGTGATAGAGTCGACCCTGATCGGTTTCGACGCACCGTAGCGTGAGGCTCGTATAGCAACGCTTGTGCGCAGTCTACTTGTTCGGAGCTTCCCTAATATCCGACATCTACAGCAAGGAATTTCCCATGCTTATGTATCAAGTCGATGCCTTCACAGACCGGCTTTTTGCGGGGAATCCCGCTGCCGTCCTCGTGCTTGACGACTGGCTGACAGACGACATGATGCTTGCCATCACGCAAGAGAACAACCTTGCCGAGACTGCCTTTGTCAAAGTCAGGTCTGACGGCGCTTGGGATTTGCGATGGTTCGCCCCGGCACATGAAGTCGATTTCTGCGGCCACGCCACCCTTGCGACCGCACATGTGCTGCTAACAGAGATGAAAGCCGAAACTCCTTTAGTCTTTCATACGCGCGTTGGCGAACTGCGGGTTTCCACAGTCTCAAAAGGATACCGACTGGATATTCCACGCCTGTCACCTGAGCCTCTGGAAGCGCTTCCAGCAGATATCGCGAGTATTTTTGTGGATCCTCCTGCGTGTATCTTCCGAAATTTTGAGAACATATTTGCCGATCTTGGCAGCGCAGATGCCGTGCGCAGCTTCGCTCCGGACTTTCCTGCGATTGCTCTCCTTGGCCCGATCGGTCTTGTTGTGACGGGGCGGGGCAGCAGCGGGGAGCGAGCGGATTTTGTGTCTCGATACTTTGCCCCTGGAGCCGGTATTTCCGAAGACCCGGTTACGGGATCAATCCACGCCACACTGGTTCCCTATTGGGCCAGTCGACTGGGACGCCACAGGCTCATGGCTTATCAGGCATCGGCACGTGGAGGGTGGCTTGATTGTGAATTGACTGAAGATCGCGTTTTTCTTGTTGGGAACGCCATAACTTTTATGGAGGCCAGGATTTTCCTTCCCCGTGATTCGGCATAAGGAGCCAGATGTCCTCATGCCTGTTGCCATGGACAGTAGAGAGCGGTGGCCGAAAGACTACTGGCAGAGCACGTAATTGAGACGCCAGTTCATCCAACAAGCGTTGCGCTATTACCCCTCCCTGGAGCCAACATGTACTTACCTGCGCATTTCAATGAGTCACGCATTGATGTCCTGCATGAATAACATTGCAAAGCATCCATTTGGCAGCCTGGTTACACACGGCAAGAACGGGTTGGATGCCATTGCGGTCGCGGTTGTTGACGGTTTTGAATTTACTGCCATCGATGGCGACCAGATTTTCTCCAAACAGTCCCAACTGCTGACACCGTACAACGAACTGGCGACAGACGCCCCGGAAGGCCTTGCTGTTGTCTTTTCGGAAGTTAGCGATGGAGCGCCCAAGAAAGTGTGAAATTGCAAAGTTTGACACTCGAACTCCAGCAGGTGGATGCAGAGTTGAATGCGGCGGTCGGGCACTTTTGCACATAAATATTGACGGTTAATGCGAAAGGTTTTCTTCGTTGGCTAGCTGAATAGTCGCGGCCGGATCAAAGAGCTAAGGCTGTGCATGGGTGATGCAGCCGATTTCGATGAATAATAAAGTCTACCTTTCATGCCGCTAAGACTTTAGTGAAAAAAATTCAGTTCGTAGTGAAAAGCCCAAGGGGTTCATGGGTTTTCATTGACCCCGAAATTGTAGCATCAGCAAAAATAGTGGGTTACCAGGTCGCAACGGTGGGAGGCAAGTTATGGATTATTGGAGGGGATATCAGCTGGCAACGTCAGTTAATGCTGGCTAATCAGCCCAAGCAGGTCTCGCTATTCCGCTCGCTTGTCATTCCTGAAGTTGAGCAAAGACTCAGTGAATTGCGCCAATGGCTTACCCAAGTTGCCAGTAGTGATCTTGTTAATGTGCTGTTATGCCATGATGGTCCTGCTCTGCAAGCCTATGGCCCACTGGAATTTAAACTTGCCACTGAAAAATAGTTTCTGAAATCTATTGGTCAATGCAGATTCAATTGTAGCTTCTCCCGACGGGCAGCAATCGGCCGAGGCTGTGTAAAAACGTTTTCGAGCAGCTTTGGCGGCCTAATTGGGAGCTAAAATCGCGCTCCTATGTAAATCCCAGCTCTAGCACAGATTGCAACGTCAGTTCGAACCCTACAAGCCGTCGAACTTGATTGTATAACGGCCATCAAGGTAGGTCGCGGGCTGCTTCTTCATTTGCCCCAGAATGCCTAGGGTGAACAGTGTCAAGCCTTGCGGCGCCTGGATGGTTAGCGTGCCCTCGAGGGCTCTGCAAGTTGGATTTTTCGCTACAAGCTTGCTGGCAATAGCCGAGACTCGCTACGTTTGGACGACAAAGGAGAGAATATTTTTAACAAGATACAGCGGGCGCGCCAATTGGAGCTACCCTCTGAGGAGGCATATGGGTATCCTGCGAGAATAATTATCAAATGAAAAACTCAGCCAAAATTATCGATTACTCATTTAAAATATTAAAAGCAGAATGGCCAAATTTAGTATTGTGGTCATATCTGCTATCACCTTTGATTGTTAGAACGCTAACAAACTATCAACACTCTAAAATTGATTTATTGGTCTTTTACACCCTTAGCATGTCGGTGTTGTGGCTTTTGGCAATTAGATTTATTTCATCCAATCAATTCAAAGTTCACATCATTCTGCTGCCATTCTATTTGGTAGCAGCTGTTGATCTATTTTTGGTTTTGAATTTCAACTCGAGATTAACAGCTGCCTATATATTTATTGGCTTGACAAATCATCAGGAAGCCAGCGAATTTTTGCCGACCTATTGGCAGCCAATCAGTATCGTTTTGGTGATTTTTATATTTTGTTATGGGGTTGGATTAATAGGTCTGCATAAGCGCGAATTATATAAAAACAAAGGTATTTTTGTTCTGGTTGTTAGCGCCTTGCTAGTGGGGTATGGGGCGTATTTTTATAAAACCGTCAAACTTAATTCTCTCGGGAAATCTGCAGTCATGGATCTCCTTGCAAAAGATCAAAGCACGCCAGTAGGTTATTTATCGCAAATTGCTCTTACTGCAGACTTGTATTTGGGGACGGAGAAACTTATCAAGCGCCGTCGAGAATCTGATGTAAAAATAACCAGCATGTCGAATCAATCAAATATAGAAACCATTGTTTTTGTGATCGGTGAGTCATCACGGCCGCACAACTGGTCCCTCTACGGTTATAACAAGGAAACAACCCCAAATCTTGGTAAGCAGGCGGGGATTTTCAAGTTTAATCATATTTGCACGACAGCCCCATATACCTCGTTCGCGGTTCCTTCAATGCTGAGCCTTGAGCCTATATGGGATTGGGAATCCATTGTGTCAACAAAATCATTGGTGAGTATATATCGCGCAGCCGGGTACATGACCTATTGGTTGTCTGTGCAGGAAGTTGATAGTTTTGGCGGAATAATTCCACAAATAGCTGCAGAGGCACAGTACCGTCATTATTTTGAGAGAAGCTATGATGGAGCATTAATTTCAGAATATGAAAAAATACTAAAAAAAAGCGATACAGAAAAGAAAGCCATATTTATTCATGTCAAGGGTAGTCATTTCGAGTATTCACGCCGATACCCAGAGCATTTCGATAAATTCCAGCCGTCAACAAACAGCTTCAAAGACAAAATTACCGCGGAATATGATAATAGTATTTTATATACGGACTGGCTATTAAGCACAATTATTGATCAATTGAAGTCAAGCAAAAAACCATCTGTCTTGTTTTATTCATCGGATCATGGTGAAAACATGATGGATGACAGTCGAGGGCTCTTGGGTCATGGAATTGGCAATAAATATGACCTCCCGGTTTCGGCATTTATCTGGGCGTCCGATAATGTTTCAAGCCAGCAATCGCTTAAGCTTTTAAAGCTGAGGGAAAGAGAAAGTCAGAAAATCAGCATATCATCCTTGCCACATACTCTTTTAAATATCACTGGGGTTTTCACGAGTAAGTATAAAAGTTCGGATGATTTATTGAGTGATGATTTTGTATCGTCGAAATGTCCACATCTGCTCGGCGCAGGCTATGTTCCATCGTTTGATTTTGACACCCATTAAATAGCCCTCGCTGAACAACGCCGCAAGGCGTTGATCCATCAGGTTGACTTCCTGATTTCAGGTCTGGCGTGCAATTCCACGGCAGTAAGGCTTCAAAGTCATCTCACGACACGGCCTGTGGCAACATCATCCAACGCTCCTGGAAGCTATTGATGTGGAGGCGCAGATTGCAACGTCAGCGCAATCTACCAGGCCATTATTTTAAAATAGACGGGCTAGTTATTGGCTCGCAGGCGTGCGTGATGATGCTGTATTGGCAGGGGGCGGCTGCGCGTCGCCTAAGGTTGTGCTTGCGTGACGCCTTTTTTCAAAAACAACCAGTTCGACGCCTGCAGACCGTCGAACTTGATTGTATAGCGGCCATCAAGGTAGGTCGCGGGCAGCTTCTTCATTTGCCCCAGAATGCCGTGGGTGAACAGTGTCAAGCCTTGCGGCGCCTGGATTGTTAGCGTGCCCTCGAGGGGCTCAACGTAAAAAGGTATTTTGGCGTCGTCTTGGGGGATGGCACGGGTGCCTGACGAAATCAGTAAATCCTGCGATCGGCCCAAAGGCGCGTCATCCAGACTTTGCACCACCACACTGGCGTTGGCGGTCTTCACTTGAACTTGAATGTTGCCAAGGCTGATCGACTCGCCGCCGATCCAGCCGGTAGCGGCCTGGGTACGTGGTGTATTGATGGTGTAGATGCCTTGTTTCCAGTTGCGCTTTAGCTCACCCGTGTCTGTCGTGGACTCGCTGGCATTGGTGTCCAGCAGCGACTGGCCAGGGTCATGAAATTCCTGTGCATTGCTTGGGATAACGCTCTGTTGCAACCAAGGCAATTCCGGCGTCTGTGGCATCGCGATTTCCAGCTTGCCTTTCTCCATGGCTGTGCGCAGTAGAGCAGAGTTGGCCGGTGTGATCATTTGGTTGAACAGGGTGCTTGGCGTCGGCGCGAAGACGTAGGTCGTTGTTGCTTCGCGAACGTCTGCACGGCGATAAAGCAAGGCGGCGGCGGGCAGAGTGGCCAGCATTGCAGGGTCGTTATAGGTGTGCCAGTTGCTGGCACTCATGTCTTCGCCCCCCAGTGGCTCCTGGCTGTAGGCATATTGCATCAGTGCATCCCAGCCTTGGTGTCTGGCGGTGCCGGCGATATAGAGTGGCAGCGAGTGACGGTCTGGTGTCGGGAAGGGCTCATTGTTCCACTCGGTGACGGTCAAGGGTTTGCCGATGACCTGGCCGGCGGCAATCCAATTCACTATGCCGTCACTGTAGAGCGGGTTTTTCTCTATCTGTCCCGAGCCCCCGTAGCTATGGACATCGATTACGTCGCCGGCAGTAAGGGCCGGCAGGGAGTTCAGACCATTGCGGCCCCAGCTACTGGTTGTGGCGATGGGGACCTTCACGCCTATTCCACGCAGGTGTTGAATCATGTCGACGTTGAAACGTCGCTCCAGATCGTTAAGGAACAGCTTGGAGGGGCCTGGCTCCCAGGAGCGCCAGGTCTGGTCTGCAGACAGATTGTGCTGTTTGGCAAAAGCCTCGGCCTCAGCCATGTAGACGCGATTGTGCTTCGGCAAATTCTTGTCTGGCAACAAGGCGTTGCCAAAGTGATTGGTGACGTCGTTTTCGTTGGTAATCAATACGGCGGCGATCGCCGGGTCGTCTTTGTAGGCGAGACCGGTGTAGCTGTTTACATGGGTCAGGTAGGCTTCGGCAAAGCGCTTCATGGCTTTCTGAATGGTGAGATTCACATAGGAATAGCCCTTGAGATAGGTAAAATTCTGCTCTTCTTTTGGCAATTCATCGAAGCCATAAATGTTGTCGTTTTCAGTGAAGACTCGCTGGACGTGCAGATCGAGCCACACATAAATGCCTTCGTCTTTCAGGCACTTGATCCACCAGTCGATTTTTTTCAGCGATTCCGGGCTCAGTTGCTGGGTGCTGCGCGTGACCCTGCCGTCGCCAAAGATGTTCGGGAAGACCCATGGCGAGTCATGGTGGTGCAGTCGTACAAGGTTGAAGCCCAGTGCCGACAGGCGTTTGGCCTGCAGCTTGATTGCATCGTCTGACGTTTGGAACAGCGTGTAGGCCGAAAGGTTGGTGCCCCAGAAATGCGCCGCAGTGTTGTCCGCAAATAGCAATTGCTCGCCGGAGGCTTTGATGAAGCCGCGCTTGCCTGCAGGTTTTTCCTGAGCGTTGAGAAAGGACAGGTCGACCGGCGAGGTTTTCCAGTCGAGCTTGTCAGTCGGCCAGCTCTTTGGGTCCGACAGCCCGAAGCGCTCGGTAGTGGTCGGGCCGACCGCCACATCGCCAGAAACGCTCAAGGTGGCTGTGAAATCCTGGCGGCCAGGTTTGATCGTGTTCTTGTAGAAAAAAGCGCGCACCTCGGATTTACTGCCCGATTCAAAGTACACACCCGCCAGTGCGGGCTCGAAGCGCATTTCGATGCGTCGACCTTGTGCATTGCCCCAGGTCCAGCCGCGGTTTTCGGGTAGCAAAGTGGGCTCGCCCATTTCTCCAGCGAAAAGAGCGGGGTCGAATTCGAAGACGATGCCACCACCTGAAACGCCAGACTTCCCGCTGTGTGCATCCAGGGTAAAGTTCCAGGTCAGCTTTTGCTCGCCTTGCTTCTGAATCTGCGCAGTCAAGTCGAAATCCAGCGCTTTATTTTTGCCTGCAAGGGAGTATCGATAAGGGGTGTTTACCTTGAATTCGGTCTGCAAATACGTCCAGTCCCAGTTCCTTCCAAAGAACGAGAATGTCGTAGCAACTACCGGACTGCCACCACGCACCAGCATTGGCAGGCCGTTGCGCTCATCCACACTGACGACCCAGTCCGACGCCCAGGTACGAAACGGCCAAATAGCAAAAAACAGCAGTAGCAGGAGCAGTATCTGGGGACGGCGAAACAATTGGACCATGGGTTCTACCTGAGTTGGAGATGGGCACTCGCCGTGACGGTGGTCGAGGTGTGCTTGAGCCTGCGCGCCATCTGAGCATAGATAACTTCCAGTCCAGCCACCGACCAATACACCACGGGGATCACCGTGATACTGCTAACGGTAGCGATGGTGATCAGGATCCCGGCCAGTGTCGCCAGAAGTGCACGTCCGAGTCGGCGTGCCTCATCGTCTGGTGTTGAGTCAGTTGTTGGGGGCGCCAGCTTGAGCGCGGCTGCACATTTCGATCATTAAGTTGTCAGTTTCGGTCATTGAGTGCCGACGGTGCGGCTCTTAGTCTGTCGAACATGACTGACGGGGGCCGTAGAGCTCCCGCTTTATCCGTGATCGCTCGCTGTGGAGTTACCGATGACCGCCGCTCACTACCCGCACCTGCTGGCCCCGCTGGACCTGGGATTCACCACGTTGCGCAACCGCACATTGATGGGTTCGATGCACACCGGCCTTGAAGAAAAGCCCGGTGGTTTCGAGCGCATGGCGGCGTACTTCGCCGAGCGTGCCCGTGGCGGTGTCGGCCTGATGGTCACCGGGGGGATCGGCCCGAACGACGAGGGCGGTGTGTATTCTGGTGCGGCCAAGCTGACCACCGAGGAAGAAGCGCTCAAGCACCGCATCGTCACCCGTGCGGTGCATGAGGCGGGCGGCAAGATCTGCATGCAGATCCTCCACGCCGGTCGTTATGCCTACAGCCCGAAACAGGTTGCGCCAAGCGCCATCCAGGCGCCGATCAACCCTTTCAAGCCCAAGGAGCTGGACGAGGAAGGCATCGAGAAGCAGATCAGCGATTTCGTCACCTGCTCGACCCTGGCCCAGCAGGCCGAGTACGACGGCGTCGAGATCATGGGCTCCGAAGGTTACTTCATTAACCAGTTCCTCGCCGCCCACACCAACCACCGCACCGACCGCTGGGGTGGCAGCTACGAAAACCGCATGCGCCTGCCGGTGGAAATCGTCCGTCGCGTGCGTGAGGCGGTTGGCCCGAACTTCATCATCATTTTCCGCCTGTCGATGCTCGACCTGATCGAAGGCGGCAGCAGCTGGGAAGAAATCGTGTTGTTGGCCAAGGCCATCGAGCAGGCCGGTGCAACGATCATCAACACCGGTATCGGCTGGCACGAAGCGCGGATTCCGACCATTGCTACCAAAGTGCCGCGCGCGGCCTTCAGCAAGGTCACGGCCAAGCTGCGCGGCTCGGTGAACATTCCGCTGATCACCACCAACCGCATCAACACCCCGGAAGTCGCCGAGCAGATCCTTGCCGAGGGCGATGCCGACATGGTCTCCATGGCGCGGCCGTTTCTCGCCGACCCGGACTTCGTCAACAAGGCCGCTGAAGGGCGCGCCGATGAAATCAACACCTGCATCGGTTGCAACCAGGCGTGCCTGGACCACACCTTCGGCGGCAAGTTGACCAGTTGCCTGGTCAACCCGCGTGCCTGCCACGAAACCGAACTCAACTATGTGCCGGTGCAGCAGATCAAGAAAATCGCCGTGGTCGGTGCCGGGCCTGCCGGCTTGTCCGCCGCGACCGTGGCGGCCGAGCGTGGCCATGCGGTGACGCTGTTCGATTCGGCCAGTGAGATCGGCGGCCAGTTCAACGTCGCCAAACGGGTGCCGGGCAAGGAAGAGTTCTTCGAGACTCTGCGTTACTTCGGTCGCAAATTGCAGACCACCAATGTCGAGGTGTGCCTGAACACCCGCGTCGATGTGGCGAAACTGGTCGAGGGCGGCTACGACGAGATCATCCTGGCCACCGGCATTGCGCCGCGGTTGCCGGCGATTCCGGGGGTGGAGAATGCCAAGGTGCTGAGCTACCTGGACGTGCTGCTTGAGCGCAAACCGGTGGGCAAGCGTGTCGCGGTGATCGGTGCCGGCGGTATCGGTTTCGACGTCTCGGAATTCCTGGTTCACCAGGGCGAGGCGACCAGCCTGAACCGCGATGAGTTCTGGAAGGAGTGGGGCATCGATACTCACCTCGAAGCACGCGGCGGTGTCGCCGGGATCAAGGCGGCACCGCATGCGCCGGCCCGCGAAGTGTTTTTGCTGCAACGCAAGAAATCCAAGGTCGGCGACGGCCTGGGCAAGACCACCGGCTGGATTCACCGCACCGGTCTGAAGAACAAGAAGGTGCAGATGCTCAACAGCGTCGAATACCTGAAGATCGACGACGAAGGCCTGCACATCCGCATCGGCGAAACCGGCGAGCCGCAACTGCTGGCGGTGGACAACGTGGTGATCTGCGCCGGACAGGACCCGTTGCGCGAGTTGCAGGACGGCCTGGTGGCGGCGGGGCAGAACGTGCATCTGATCGGAGGCGCGGATGTCGCGGCGGAACTGGATGCCAAGCGGGCGATCAATCAGGGTTCGCGGTTGGCGGCTGAGTTGTAATACGCAGGACCCGCGTGCCAATGGCAATCGTTGTAGGAGCCAGGCTTGCCGGCGAAGAACGATGACGCGGTTTTTCAGATACACCGCAGCGTCTTGTTCGCGGGCAAGCCTCGCTCCTACAAGCTGCTAAGATGCCGGCTGTTTACCCAGAGCCGGCATCAATGCTTCTTCCTCCCAACAATTGGCTACCCCAAGCCCCCCTCGACCGCCTCCACCTCGACTGGCTAACCACCGCCAACATCGAACTCGCCATCCTGCGCCTGGACTTGATCGACCCGCTGATCAGCGGCAACAAATGGTTCAAGCTCACCGAACACCTCAAAGCCGCCGACCAATCCGGCGCCAAAGGCATCATCAGCCTCGGCGGAGCGCATTCCAATCACCTGCATGCGTTGGCCGCTGCCGGCAAGCGTTTCGGTTTTGCCACGGTCGGCCTGTTGCGCGGGCACCCTCAGCAAACGCCGACGGTGAACGATTTGCAGGCGTTCGGCATGCAACTGCACTGGCTCGGTTATGGCGGCTATCGGGCGCGGCATGAAGCGGGTTTCTGGGAGCCATGGCAGGCGCTGTATCCCGACCTGTATCCGGTCCCGGAAGGCGGCGGAGGTTTGCAGGGGGCACAGGGCTGCGTGCAGCTCAAAGCATTGGCCTGCCGACAACTGAATGATCTGGGCTGGAGCGACTACGACGGTTGGTGGTTGGCCTGTGGGACCGGCACGACCCTGGCCGGCCTGGTCATGGCCGAAGCGGGAGGGCATCCGGTCTACGGTGCACTGGCAGTGCCCGGTGATCACGGTGTAGCACAGCAGGTCGAGAGCATCGTGGAGGAGGCGGGCGTGAATGCTCCGTCTTATGAACTGTTCGACGCCAGCCGAGGTGGCTTTGCCAAGGTCGACCCGCTGTTGCTCGAATTCATCGCGCAGACCGAGCAAGCCAGCGGTATTGCGCTGGAACCGCTGTACACCGGCAAGGCGTTACTGGCGCTCAGGCAGCAGGTCGAGGCGGGGAGGTTTGCCCCAGGCACGCGGCTGATCTTTATCCACACCGGTGGATTGCAGGGCTGGCGGGGATTCAATCCACAAGCCTGAAAAACGCTGCAGATCAATGTGGGAGCGAGCTTGCTCGCGATGGTGGTGTGTTAGTCAACGGACGTGTTGAATGTAATGCCCCCATCGCGAGCAAGCTCGCTCCCACATGAGTTGCTGCCAGCCTTAGGTTCAGCTCACCCGCTTGGGCATCATCCGCAACAAGGTGTTATCGCCCACCACATAGTGATGATACAGCCCGGCGACGGCGTGCAGGCCAATCAGCCAGTAGCCGAGGGTGCCACCGAGCTCGTGCCAGCCCTGGATCTGCTTGGCCAGGTCCTTGTTTTCCGCGACCAGCAGGGGCAGGTCGAAACCGTAGAACATCACCTGGTTACCTTTGGCGCTGGTGACCAGCCAGCCCAGCATCGGCATGGCGATCATGAAGATGTACAGCGCCCAGTGCATCACTCTGGCCAGCACCGTTTGCCACTGAGGCGAAGCCGGAAAGATCTGTGGTGCCGGGCCGAGGCTGCGGGCGAACAGGCGTAGCCAGACCAGCACGAATACGGTCAGGCCGAGCATGAAGTGCGATTCCACGATCAGCGTTCGACCACCGCTACCCTTGGGAAAGAGGCCGCGCAGTTCGATACAGGCGTAAACCAGGGCCAGCAGGACCAGCATCAACCAATGCAGCGCGATCGAGACGGTGCTGTAGCGCGAGTCGGAATTTTTCCACGGCATACGGTGTTCCTCACAGGGGGGCAGCCACCGTTAACTGTAATCCTGTTTCACCGGGTTTGCCTGAGGCTCTTTGACGCGGAATGCCCTCTGTAGGAGCGAGCATGCTCGCGATGGACGTCAACGATAACGCGCGTGTTTGCTGCATAAACGCGTTGCCCTGACGTTTTTCGCGAGCATGCTCGCTCTTACAGGAGGGGCGGTGAGTCAGTTGGATTGCGGCATCTCGCCTTTGGCCAGGCGCTTGTTGATGTCGGCAATCACTTGCGGCAAGTCGGTGATGGTGTCGATCATGTAATGCGGGCGCGAGCCTTCGAACAGCGCGTGAATGCGCTTGCGCTCGCTGTCCAGCGTGTCGCTGTCCAGGGCACGATAGCCTTCGTAGTCCAGGCCCAGCGCGTTGCCCGAGCAGATCAGCGCCACGGTCCACATGCCGGCACGACGGCCTTCGAGAATGCCCGGCACGGTGTCATCGATCTTCACGCAAGCGGCAACATCGTCGATGCCCAGGGCGATCACGTTGGCCAATGCTTGAGCTGGCCATGGGCGGCCGTTCGGCACTTCGTCGGTGGCGACCACGTGGTCGGCCACGTAACCGTTGGTGGCGGCCAGTTCGACGACTTTATCCATGACCTGTTTCGGATAACCGGAGCAGGAGCCAATCTTGATCCCCTGTTGGCGCAGGTTGGCGATGGTGTCCAGGGCGCCGGGAATCAGCGCCGAGTGTTCGGCGATTTTCTCGATCTGCAGTGGCATGAAACGCTGATAGATGGCGGTGACGTCATCGTCGGTCGGGGTACGGGCGAACACGTTGCGATAGCGCTCGGCGACTTGTGGCTGATCGCACAGGGTGCGGATGTGGTCCCACTTGCCCATGCCCATCGGGCCACGAGCTTCTTCGATGGAGACCTGGACGTCGAACTCGGCGAAGGCCTCGACGAAAATCTGCGTCGGCGCGAACGAGCCGAAGTCGACCACGGTGCCGGCCCAGTCGAGAATGGCGGCTTGCAGTTTGGTTGGGTTGGTGTAGTTCATGGTGATCAAATCCTGTGGCAACTGGCTAAATGGGGAGCTGCTTTTTGTGGGAGCGAGCCTGCTCGCGAAAGCTCTGGATCAGTCGATATTGATGTTGAATGTCCGACCGTCTTCGCGAGCAGGCTCGCTCCCACAGGGGGAAAGGGGTGTGGTTTAGATCTCTAGTACTTCCATTTCGCGAAGCACTTCGGCAATCGCCGCCACGGCTTCGCGCATTTCCGCCGGTTGGACATGGCCGATGCAGCCGACGCGGAACGTCTCGACCTGGGTCAGTTTGCCGGGGTAGAGGATGTAACCCTTGGCCTTGACCCGCTCGTAGAACTCTTTGAACTGATAACGCGGATCTTTCGGTGCATGGAAAGTGGCGATGATCGGTGCCTGGATGGTGGCTGGCAGGAAGCTGCGCAGTCCAAGCGTGCCCATCTCTTCCATCAGGGCCTGGCAGTTGGCGGCATAGCGCTGGTGCCGGGCTGGCAAGCCACCTTCTTCGTTGTATTGCAACAGGGCTTCGTGCAACGCAGCGACCACGTGGGTCGGTGGGGTGAAGCGCCATTGCCCGGTCTTGGCCATGTAGGTGTGCTGGTCGTGCAGGTCCATCGCCAGGGAGTGCGAGTTGCCGGCGGCGTTGGCCAGGGATTCTTTGCGGGCGAAAACGAAACCCATGCCCGGCACGCCTTCCAGGCATTTGCCGGAAGCGGCGATCAGGGCATCGAACGGCACTTGTTGTGCGTCCACCGGCAGCGCGCCGAAGGAGCTCATGGCATCGATGATCAAGCGTTTGCCGTGTTGTTCGACCACCTGGGCAATTTCCGGCAGCGGATTGAGGATACCGGTGCTGGTTTCGCAGTGAATCAGTGCAACGTGGGTGATGCCGCCGTCGGCCCGCAGCAGACGGTCGACGTCGGCGGCGGTGGTCGGTTCGTCTTCGGCGGTTTCGAAGGTGCTGAAAGAGCGCCCCAGCACTTCGCAGATCTTCGCCAGGCGTTTGCCGTAGGCGCCGTTGATCAGCACCAGGATCTTGCCGTCGCGCGGCACCAGCGTGCCGATCGCCGCTTCGACGGCGAAGGTGCCGCTGCCTTGCAGGGGCACGCAGTGGTGGCTGGCCGCGCCGTTGATGATCGCCAGCAGTTGTTCGCAGAGGCTGGCGGTCAGCTGGTTGAAGCGGTCATCCCATGAACCCCAGTCAACCATCATCGCCTGACGGGTGCGGGCCGAAGTAGTCAACGGGCCGGGGGTGAGCAGGATGGGTGCGGCAATACTCATTCTCGTGTCCTCGCAATCGATGGGATGAAGCTACGGGGCTTAAATTGCAATTTGCCGAGTTATCAATCAAATTGTTTGTTGTTATGCCAGCCATCAGTGAGAGTTATTCATGAACCTGTTTCAGCTCCGCGCTTTCGATGCCGTGGCCCGGGAGGGCAGTTTCACTCGGGCTGCCGCGCGGCTGTTCATCAGCCAACCGGCGGTCACCGGGCACATCAAGGCGCTGGAAGAGCACTACCAGATCACCCTGTTGCGCCGCACCGCCCGAAGGGTGGAGCTGACGGAGGAGGGCACCCGGCTGGCGTCGATCACCCGGGCGATGTTCGGCCTGGCCGAGGAGGCGCAAGCGATGCTGGAGGCCAACCGGCAGTTACTGACCGGGCGCCTGGAAGTGGCGGCGGACGGCCCGCACATGGTCATGCCGATGCTCGCGAGACTGCGTGCGCGTTATCCGGGGATCACCGTGAACCTGCGCCTGGGCAATGCCCAGGAAACCCTGGCTGCGCTGTTGTCCGAGCATGCCGACGTGGCGGTTTTGACCGAGGTCGAGCCGCGCAAGGGCCTGCACTTGCAAGCCCTCAGCGAATCGCGGATTTGTGCGTTGGTGCCCGAGGGTCATCCCTGGGCGCGGCGGACTCAAGGCGTGCCGCTAAAGGAACTGGATCAGGTGATCATGGTGTTGCGTGAACCGAGTTCGATCACCCGACGCACCTTCGATGACGCCTGCGTCCAGGCGAAGGTCAATCCGCGGGTGTTGCTGGAGCTGGACAGCCGGGAAGCGGTGACCGAGGCGGTCGCTGCCGAGTTGGGGGTGGGGGTGGTGTCGTCGGTGGAGGTCAGCCATGATCCGCGAGTGGCGGCGGTGCCGATCATCGGCGGGGGGTTGGTCAACCGGCACATGATGGGGTGCATGGAGCGGCGGCGGGATTTGCGTTTGATACAGGCGTTTTTCGGGTTGGCGCCAGGCAGGTAGACCGAGTCGCCTGTATTCGCGAGCAAGCCCGCTCCCACTTTTGACCGCGTTCTTCCTGGAGAAATGCAATCAAATGTGGGAGCGGGCTTGCCCGCGAAGGGGCCGGGCCTGCCTACACAAGACTCCCACGCACCATCTCCAGAAACGTCGCCACAATCCGCCGCGAGCTCTGTTCGCGCAAGCACACCAGCGTTTCCGTCAGCCGTCTTTTGCAATCGGTGATCGGCAACGCGCACACCCGCGAGTCGGCGCCGAATTCTGCCGCCGACACCACGCCAATCCCGATCCCCACCACCACCGCCTCACGCGCGGCTTCCCGACCTTCGACCTCAATCGCCGGACGAATGCGGAACCCGGCGCCGGCCATTTCTTCCTCCAGGGTCTGGCGGGTCACCGAACCGATTTCCCGCAACACCAGCGGCGTATTGTCCAGGTCCGCGAGGGTAATGGATTCGCGATCCGCCCACGGATGATTGCGCGACACGAACGCCACCATCGGGTCATTGCGCAGCGCCAGCGTGATCAATCGTTCGTCACTCACCTCGCGGCCGAGCAACGCCAGGTCGGCCTGATAGTTGAACAGTCGAAACAGCGACTCATCGGTGTTGCCGGTTTCGATCTTCACGCTGATGCCGGGGTAGCGTTCGCAAAACCGGGCGATCTGTGGCAGCACATGCACCGGCGCATCCACCGCCAGGATCAGGCTGCCGGTCTGCAACGCCTGGGAATCCTGCAACAACTCCTGGGCCTCGGCTTCGATCACGAACAGTTTCTGGGTGACGCCCAACAAGCGCTCGCCCAGGTCGGTGAGGCGTACCGAGCGTTTGTTGCGGTGGAACAGCAACACACCGTAGCGCTCTTCGAGTTTGCGCACCTGGTCGGAAATCGCCGGCTGGGTGAGAAACAACCGCTCGGCGGCTTTGGTGAAGCTTCCATGCACGGCCACGGCGTGGAAAGCTTTGAGTTGGGCGTGGGAAACCGACATGGGAATCTCCAGTAACAAGCTGAGCTTGTTTTGGAAATACGATAAATCGATTTCACTTATTAATCAGTAATTGTTTTTATCCACCTCAGCCGCCGTGATTGCTCAGTCGAACAACGCAGGGCCATGAGCCCGTGCGTGCAACAACAGGACTCATCTGACCGGAATCGCCCACAGGGACAAGGTGATTTCGCAGTGCTCAACAATAAGAACACAGGCGTTTTTTTCCAATTCTGCCGGCACACTCATACCCTGAGGTCAGAACCACAATGAACCAGCACATCGGCACCCTCAAGCGTTGGCGCGTGCAGATCTTCGCGATCACATGGCTCGCCTACGCCGCTTTTTACTTCACCCGCAAAGCGTTTTCCGTTGCCAAGCTCGGCATCGGCGAAGATCCGACGTTCATGCTCGACAAGATGACCATGGCCAACCTCGACGCGATTTACCTGACCGCCTACGCCATCGGCCAATTCACCTGGGGCATTCTTGCCGACCGCTTCGGTCCGCGGGTGGTGGTGCTGGGTGGTTTGCTGATTTCTGCGGCAGCGGCGCTGGTGATGGGCAGTTTCGCCACCTTGCCGATTTTTGCCACCTGCATGCTGATTCAAGGCCTGGCGCAGTCCACCGGTTGGTCGGGGTTGTGCAAGAACCTCGGCAATTTCTTTCCCGCCGAAAAGCGCGGGCAGGTACTGGGATTGTGGAGTTCCTGCTACGCCTTCGGCGGCCTGGTGGCCTCGCCGTTTGCCGGCTGGTGGGCGTATACGCTGATCGGCAGCTGGCAGGCGGCGTTCATTTCCAGTGCGGCGGTGGTTGGGCTGGTCGCCGTGCTGTTTTTTATTTTTCAACGCAATAAACCACAAGACGTCGGCTTGCCAGCGGTTGAGCCGGAGCCTGAGCTAACCGCCGACGAGGCCCATGCCCAAAGCAAAATCAGCCTGTGGGAGCCTTTGAAGGAGATCCTGCGCAACCGCACGGTGCTGGTGCTGGGTTTGGCGTATTTCATGCTCAAACCGGCGCGCTACGCGATTCTGCTCTGGGGCCCGGTGATCGTTTTCGAACAGATGCCTTCGGTGGGCAAGGTCGGCGCGGCGATCATTCCTACCGCGTTCGAACTGGCCGGGCTGCTCGGGCCGATCATGATCGGCCTGGCCTCGGACAAGCTGTTCGGCGCCCGGCGCATGCCAGCCTGCGTGCTCAGTCTGTTAGCACTGACGGTGTCCCTGGGGTTTTTCATGGGCGCCCTGCATACCGGCAGCGTGATGCTGGTAGTGGCGCTGTTGTTCGTCATGGGCCTGACGCTCTACGGACCTGACTCGATGATCAGCGGTGCGGCCGCGATCGATTTCGGTACCGCCAAGGCCGGCGCCACGGCGGCCGGTTTCGTCAACGGTTGCGGCTCGGTCGGGGCGATTCTCGGCGGATTGCTGCCAGGCTACTTCGACACCGTTACCGTCTTCATCGTCTTCGCCGGCAGCGCGCTGTTCTCTGCCTTGGTGCTGATCCCGCACTGGAACAGCCGCCCCGGGGGCCAGGGTAGCCACCATGCCTGCGTGCCCAACCAGGCGATGACCCTAAAACCCCTGCGTATCTGAACGGTCCATCGGGCCGTTCGGTGACCAGGGGATGATGCTCAAGACTCGGGGTCGGTGCGATTGATCAGCCAGTCGAGCAGCAGGCGGGTGTCGCTATGACGGGTGTCGGCGCGGACCGCTGGCGGGCTGCGGCGTTGCCCACTGCTGGCGCAGAGCACCGGACGGTCAGGGTCGCTGTCGAGAAAACTGACCCAGCCGTCGCTCCCGGCCATTGGCAACTGGATCGGTTGCGCTGGGGGCTGGGACATTGCCAGCGCGATAGGTAGCCAGAGATCAGTGGCCGCCTCGGGATCGCCATCCGTGTCGGGCCACAAACTCACTTGCAGGCGACCTTGATCATCCTGTTTCGCTTGCTGCCCGGCCAGGCCACAGACCCGGGCCGGCTGTAAACCGGGGATGCGCGGCCTGCCCTGTTCCAGGGGGGGGCGAAATACCGTCGACCAGGGAATGGCCGTGAACTGATTGCGATAGCGCCGGGGAATGTTGTCCTCAGACAGGATCGAACCCTGCTGGCCCTGATGCCGCGCCTGGCAGACCAGCCATTGGTCGTTGAACCCCGGCACGGGATGGTCGGCCACCTGCACGATGCGTGCGCTGCCTAACAGACTCTGATTGCTTTGACCGTGAAGCTGCAACTGTCGGCAACGCATACGCTGCAGATCGCGGCGCTCGAGTTCATCTCGATGACGCTGCTCCTGGGGAGGGCGGGGTGCACACGGGTGGGAAAAAGCGTGATTGGCCGCGCCTTCATCGACCTGAACACCGCGATTCTTCGCTTCCACTCGTGGGTAAACGGCTAATGAATCATGGCGCTGGAACAGCTCGCTGATCACAAGTGTGGTGCTATCGCCCGATTCATCACCATGGAAAGGCATCAGCAGCGGCTCTTGGGGAAAGCTTATGTTGTCGTCGGCCAACACCAGTACATGACCGCGACGGGAGTGTTCGAAGTGGTAGTGGATGCCTTCTTCCTCGCAAAGGCGCTGCAGCAACGCCAGGTCGGTTTCCTCGTACTGAATGCAAAAAGGCCGCAGGGGATAGTGCCCGTCTGCCAGTTCCAGGCGATAGCTGTCTGCGTGCAGGTCATGCTCCTCCAGCAGCTGGCGCAGGATCATGGGCACGCTGAGGCGCTGGAAGACCCGCCGCGATCTGTATCGATCCAGTGCTTGAAGGGCGGGCACCAGGACCAGCTTATAGCCGACCCTGCCTCGCCCTCGATGTTCGCAGCTGGCGCTGTGCAGCACGCCATGGATGCCCTGGCCTTGCCCGAGGTCGAGCAGCGCCGGTTGTTGCAGCAGCCGTTCAAGGTTGAGGGCCGGTGCCAGGCCGATCACTTCGATATCGAATCGATAGGGTTGGTTGAGGGCCTCGCGCCCACTGAACTGCAGCACTTGCAAACTCAGGTGGTCGTCGAGGAGTGTCAGGGTGAAGGGACTTTCCTTGTCGTTGTGCATCGATCGCGCTTCTGCCATGGAGTTCGGCCGCAGAGAGTACGAAACCCGCATGCCTTGTGGACATCGCCAATCGAATTTTCAGAATCGCCCTACAACCATCGGTAAAGATGTCGATCCGTGGATGACCCTGAGATTTTTTGGTCGATTGCCAACTTTAGGCCGTATAAACTTGGCCGCATGCGTCGGCCAATAGATGTTTCGGCGCCATAGACAAGAGAGTGAGTAATGGGCGCACAGTGGAAGGTTAAACACAAAGAAGCGGCAGCCAACGCCAAGGGCAAGATCTTCGGCAAACTGGTGAAGGAAATCACCATTGCTGCGCGCAACGGTGCCGATACCGCCACCAACGCACACCTGCGTCTGGTGGTCGAACAGGCGAAAAAGGCCTCGATGCCTCGTGAGACCCTGGAACGTGCGATCAAGAAAGGTTCGGGCCAGCTCGGCGAAACCGTGCAATACCATCGCGTGACCTATGAAGGCTTCGCGCCGCACCAGGTGCCGCTGATCGTTGAGTGCGTGACGGACAACATCAACCGTACCGTCGCTGAAATCCGCGTCGCCTTCCGCAAGGGCCAACTGGGCGCTTCCGGTTCGGTGGCCTGGGACTTCAACCACGTGGGCATGATCGAAGCCTCGCCGGACACCCCGGACGCCGATCCGGAAATGGCCGCCATCGAAGCCGGTGCCCAGGATTTCGAGCCGGGCGAAGACGGCGCGACGCTGTTCCTGACCGAACCTACGGACCTGGACGCGGTACAAAAAGCTCTGCCTGAGCAAGGTTTCACCGTGTTGTCGGCCAAGTTGGGCTACCAGCCGAAGAACCCGGTCAGCGGCTTGAGTGATGAGCAGATGGCTGAAGTTGAAGCTTTCCTCGAAGGACTGGATAACCACGACGACGTGCAGGATATGTTTGTCGGCCTGGCGGGTTAATTTCCGCCCTCACGGCGACTGAAAAAACAACCCCGTAGGAGCCAGGCTTGCCGGCGAAGGCGGCCTGATAGCCGACCTATATTTTGTTGACTGCGTACATATCCATTCCTGCGGTAACGGCCACTTATGGTTTCGCTCTTACATCTATGGTTACCCCCTTTTCTGCAATACTGTTTTTGATGCGTGTTTGGCTTGCTTTCATCTATTCGGCGTCTGAGTGGGGGTGTCGCCCCGCGCCTCGATGAGAATCGATGCCCAACGATCCTTATTAGCGAGACGGCCTTTCAGCCGTGTAAGAGCCCAGGGTTGTCGTCAGGCCGGTTGGCCGTTCACGTCATCAGTTATCCAGCATCGCAAAACCAGGTGGGTGGTGCTCGGGTGACAGCAGGGTCAGGCGCTCATCGCGTTTGGCCCTGCATCGAATTCAGTACGGTGTGCCGCAATCGCCCAGGCGATCCTCGCCAGCTTGTTGGCCAGCGCGCAAACCACGTGGTTGGAATGATGGCGGGCCAGTAGCTGCCGGACCCAGTCCGCCAGCCAGCCTTTCTGGTGGTTCAGATGCATCAGGTACACCCGGGCGCACTGGACCAGCAAGCGTCGCTGGTTGCGATCTCCGCGCTTGCTGATGCCCAACAACACGCTCTTGCCGCCCGTGGAATGCTGCTTGGGCACCAGGCCGATCGAGGCCGAGTAGTCTCGACCGCATTTGAACTGTTTGCCATCGCCCAACTCGGCGGCCAGGACGGTGGAGGTGATCGGGCCGACGCACGGCATGGTCATCAAGCGAGATGCCAGATCATCTTCAGCGGCCTGGCATTGCACCTCCTTGTCCAGCGACTTGATCTCCTCTTCCAGATTCTTGAAATGTCGATACAGCCTCGTCAGATTTTTTTTGAAGGGCTCAGACATTGAACTCGCCTCAAGCAGCGCCGGCAGAGTGTTGATCGATTTGAAGCCGGGGGCCAGGCTGACGCCAACCTCCAGAAGGGCTGCATGAATCCGATTGGCGGTTGCGGTGCGATCCTTGATGAACGCATCGCGTATCGAGTTGGACATGGCCAGCACCTGCTGGGTCTGGGTTTTGGGCGGCACAAAGCGCATCGTCGGGCGAGTCGCTGCCTCGCAGATCGCTTCGGCATCGGCGAAGTCGTTTTTGTTGCTTTTCACGTAGGGACGTACAAGATGAGGGGCAATGAGCTTGGGTAAATGTCCAAGCTTTGCGACCTCCTGTGCCATGAAATGGGCTCCGCCACAGGCTTCCATCACCACGGTGCAAGGCTCGACATTTGCCAGATGCTGGATGAGCGCGGTACGCGTAAATTTTTTGCGGTAGAGCTCATGCCCGCGATCATCTTGAGCATGCAAATGAAAGGTGTGTTTTCCCAGGTCGATGGCGGCAATAGCTACTTTGTTCATGGCAATGGTCTCCGGTGAGCCCCCGGTGAAAGCTTAGTGGGCGATCACCGGGGGCGGCGGGGGTAGCCATTTCATTAGCGAGTCACTTGGAAAAGCCTGTAGGAGCGAGCATGCTCGCGATGGTGGTCAACGATGACGCAGGGAGCCTGACACCCCGCGGTGCTCTCAGGTTTTTCGCGAGCATGCTCGCTCCTACAGAGCCCGCCGCGATGGGCCATCCTTGGCCCAGCGCGGCTAACCCGGCATCCATGCCGGGTTGCCCACTGCGCAGAACCTCCACTCGGCCTCTCGATGGGGCAAGAAAATCAAAAGCCAAATCAAAAGCCAAAGCGAGGCGGCCTGACAGCCGACCTGATCGGGAGCCGTACGCGTTCCCCCCTGTGTGATCGTTCCCACGCTCTGCGTGGGAATGCCGCCAGGGACGCTCCGCGTTCCACTGTCGACGCGTGACGTGAGCCGTGCGCAACGGTGACGCGGAGCGTCACAGGATGCATTCCCACGCAGAGCGTGGGAACGATCATTGGGGGTATCCGCAAAAATCAGGTCGGCTGTCAGGCCGCCTCGCTTTTGTTTTTGATCTGGGGCGCCCCGTTAAACCACGATGGCCGAACGCAGGCATTGCGCAGTGGGTAAACCGGCAGGACGCCGGTTTAGCCGCGCTGGGCCAGGGATGGCCCATCGCGGCGACCCACGGAGCAATGCCGGAGTGAGGGCATGCCGAGCCCTAGCGAGGCACCGAGTGGTGGGGCAAAGCCTTTTGCTTACTTTTTGGCGTTTGAAAAAGTGAGTCGCTGTAAGAGCGAAACCATAAGTGGCCGTTACCGCAGCAATGGATATGTACTCAGACAACCATCTCCCACAAGCTTCGACCCGGCATGGACCAACGTTGGTAGAGGCCCCGATGGAGGTCGTCACAGGTTGACGGACAGGCTCAGGCTGCGATCTTTTTCTTCAACCCCCAGCAAATTGCCCCAACTCAAACCCTCTCCCGCACCTGCACCAATTGCCCCAACCGACTACGCGTGCGCGCCAGGTCAATCGCGTCACCGCCCAGGCTTTCGCGCAGTGAGCGCGGGCCCAGCAATGTCAGGTGCTTGTCCTGATCATACAAAACGTCGACCAGGTTGATGAAACGCTGCTGGGCGGCAATCGAGCAGTCGGCGAGGTCGGGCAGGTCGTCGATGATCCAGTGATCGAAGCGTCGGCACAGTTCCAGGTAATCCATGACCGCTGTGGGGTGATCGCACAGGTCGCTGAAGGTAAAGCCGATGGTGCGTCCTGCGCAGTAGCGGGCCGATAGATGGCGAGTGCCGACGGGCAGGGCAATGGCCGGCGCGTTCGGCTCCGGCAGGTTCGATGCCTGACGTTGCGCCAGCGTGGCGGGCCAGACGTAGCGGCCCTGGGTGAACAGCTGTTGCGCATGGGGTCTGGCCTGACTGCGATAGTCGTGGGGCCCGCCGACTTCCATGACTTGCATGCGCGCATTGATCAGGTCGATTACCGGTTTGAATCGCGCATGGTAAAGCGGGTTGGGCAACAGGCCATCCGGCGGGTAATTGGAGGTGACCAGCAGCAGGATCCCGCGGTGGAACAGCGCCTTGAACAGCCGCGTGATGAGCATCGCATCACCGATGTCGTGGACGTGAAACTCGTCGAAACACAGCACCCGGCAATCGTGCAGTAACTCATCCAGCGTGGTCGCCAGCGCATCCGGTTGATCGCGATGGCTGAACATGCCCTCGTGCAGGCGGGCAAAAAAACCGTGGAAGTGCAGGCGCTGCTTCTGGGCGAGGGGGATCGCCTGGAAAAAACCGTCGAGCAGCCAGCTCTTGCCACGCCCAACCGCGCCATGCAGGTAAAGCCCGGGCAGGGTCTTGCCCGCCGAGCCCAACAACGTCGAGGCGTGCTGCGCCATGCAGTCGATCACCCGTTGCTGGCTATGGCTGAGGGTGTAGCCCTGGGAACAGGCCTTGTGGTGAAAGTAGTCGTGGACGACCTGCGCATTCGCGCAGTGACGGTCAGGCCCGGCCGATACCTTGCCGAACAGGCGGCGCAACGCTGGCCAGCGCCGTGTGAGTCGCGAATGCTTGGGTGGTCGAGCGGCCACTGTGATGTCCCCGTGATCTTCAGTCAGGCTCTGTGAGTTGAGCCGGCGGCGGCATAGTTTAACCAGTTGGGTAGTTTTGCTTCCAGTTGTGTCGACGACTTTCCGGACGATGAAGCCGGTAAATTTGCCCCAATAACCAAGCCCATTGGTCAACTAATTGCTAAGCAACCTAACTATTACGTTGACATTGGCTGCCTAGGCAGTAATATTTCGACATACATTCACTGCCTAGGCAGCTAATTGGTGTTCAGATGAAGCATTTCGCGCCAGACGATTTCCACAATTGCCACCTCGGCCTCCTGCTCGGGCGCGCTGCGCTGCTCAAGGACCGGATCATCGACACGCACATGGAACCCCACGGCATCACCGCTGCGCAGTTCAAGGTGCTGATCATCATTGCCCAATATGGCGTTGATTCGCCGGGTGAGCTGTGTCGGCACCTGTCCCTGGACAGCGGTTCGATGACCCGCATGCTCGATCGTCTGGAACAGAAAGGTTTCCTCGCACGCCAGCGCTCCGAGGCAGACCGTCGCCAGGTGCAGTTGGTGCTGACCGGGGAGGGCCGGAAACTGGCCGATCGCCTGCCGCACATCGGCGCCGAAGCCATGAACGAATTGGCCGGAGCCATCACTCCGGAAGAACTGAAAACCCTGGAGTCGATCCTGAAGAAAATCCTGGTGGCGGCCGGTGACTCGATCACCCTGCTGCGGGTAGGTGACCAATGAGCATCAAAACCTTGCGCACCGGCCTGAGCCTGGTGCTGTTGGCCATGAGCCTGGCTGGTTGCGCCAGCTACAGTGGCTTGACCACCGAAGGCGTCAGCCTCGATGCGAAGAACCTCAAGGCCGGGCAATCCCTCAGCGGTGTGACGCTGTCGCCAGCGGCCTGGCCAAAAAGCGACTGGTGGAAAAGCCTCGGTGATCCGCAGCTCGACGGCCTGATCCGCGAAGCCCTTCGCGACAGCCCCGACATGCAGATCGCCGACGCCCGCGCCCACCAGGCCAGTGCCGCTGCCTTCGCCGCCGACGCCGCGCGGATGCCAACCCTGGATGCCAGCGCCGGCGTCAGCCGTTCGCGACTGGCCCGGGACCAGGACCCGCTGGGGCAGGGCGACAATTACTCCACCGTGCGCAACATCAGCGCAATCTTCAATTACAACTTCGATCTCTGGGGCGGCCAGCGTGACGCCTGGGAAGCGGCGCTGGGCCAGGCCCGTGCCGCTGAAGTCGACCAGCAGGCCGCGCAGTTGACCTTGTCCGCTGACGTGGCCCGTGCCTACAGCGACCTGGGGCAGGCGCACATCGTCCATGACCTGTCCACCGAAGACCTCAAGCGCACCCGGCAAATGCTTGATCTGAGCCAGCGCCGCCTGAGTTCCGGGATCGACAGCCAGTACCAGTTCCAGCAGACCGAAAGCCTGGAAGCCACCTCCCAAGCCAATCTGATCGACGCCGAGAAGCGCCTGCAAAGCGCCAAAATCGCGCTGGCCGTGCTGCTTGGCAAAGGTCCGGATCGCGGCAATGAAATCGCCCGGCCGAACATTCTCAAGCCGAGTGCCGTGGCCTTGCCGTCGGTGCTGCCGGCCGAACTGCTCGGCCGTCGTCCGGACCTGGTGGCCGCGCGCTGGCGGGTCGAGTCGGCGAGCAAGAATATCGCTGCCGGCAAAACGCAGTTTTATCCGAACTTGAACCTCAGCGCCGCGGCCGGTGCCGAATCGTTGTTGGGGGATGCGATGTTTGGTTCGGCCAGTCGCTTCTTTAATGTCGCTCCGACGATTTCCGTGCCGATTTTCGACGGTGGCCGTCTACGCGCCGACCTCGATTCCCGCGACGCCGACTACGACCTTGCGGTGGCGCAGTACAACAAAAGCCTGGTCAGGGCGCTGGGTGACGTCAGCGACAGCATCAACCAGTTGCGTGACATCGGGCGGCAGATAGCGGCCCAGCAACATGCCACCGACATCGCCCAGGACTCTTACAACACCGTGGTCCAGCGCTACGGCTCCGGCATCGGTAACTATCTGGACGTGCTCAGCATCGAGCAGCAATTGCTCCAGGCCCAGCGTCAGCTGGCCAACCTGAATGCCGAGCAGATCGACCTGTCGATCCAGCTGATACAGGCGCTGGGTGGCGGTTTCCAGCCTGAGGCCATTGCCTCGGCCAACGCCGCGCCAGCCACGCTGATCCACTAATTCAAGGAATATGTCATGGCCACTGCCGATACAACGCCAGCCGCTGAAAACACCCCGGCCAATCCCGATTCGGGCAAGCGCAAGTTCATGCTGCTCGCCCTTGCCGTGGTGGTCGCACTGGGCGGCGCGGGCGTCTGGGCCTACCACGAGTTTTACGGGCGCTGGAGCGAAAGCACCGACGACGCCTATGTGAATGGCAACGTGGTGGAAATCACCCCGCTGGTCACCGGTACCGTCGTCAGCATCGGCGCCGACGATGGCGATCTGGTCCACGAAGGCCAGGTGCTGGTGAACTTCGACCCGAACGACGCCGAAGTCGGCCTGCAAAGCGCCCAGGCCAATCTGGCCCGCACCGTGCGTCAGGTTCGCGGCCTGTACAGTGACGTCGACGGCATGAAAGCCCAGGTCAACGCCCAACAAGCCGAAGTGCAAAAAGCCCAGGACAACTACAACCGGCGGAAAAATCTCGCCGTCGGCGGGGCGATCTCCCAGGAGGAGCTGTCCCACGCCCGTGACGACCTGACCTCGACGCAAAACGCCTTGGCCAACGCCCAACAGAAGCTCAAGACCACCGCCGCACTGGTCGATGACACCGTGGTTTCTTCGCACCCGGACGTGATGGCCGCCGCTGCGCAATTGCGTCAGGCCTACCTGAATAACGCCCGCAGCACCCTGATCGCACCGGTCACCGGCTACGTGGCCAAACGCACCGTGCAACTGGGGCAACGGGTGCAGCCGGGGGAGGCGCTGATGGCGGTGATCCCGCTGGACCAATTGTGGATCGACGCCAACTTCAAGGAAACCCAGCTGCGCGACATGCGCATCGGCCAGCCGGTGGAGATCGAAACCGATCTCTACGGCAGCAGCGTGAGATACAGCGGCACCATCGACAGCCTCGGTGCCGGCACCGGTAGCGCGTTTGCCCTGCTGCCGGCGCAGAACGCCACCGGCAACTGGATCAAGATCGTGCAGCGGGTGCCGGTGCGGATTCATGTCAACGCCCAGCAGCTGGCCGAGCATCCACTGCGCGTTGGCCTGTCGACGTTGGTCGATGTGAACCTGCGTGACCAGAGCGGCCCGGTGCTGGCGCAACAGCCGCCGCAGAAGGCCTCGTTCAGCACCGGCGTCTATGACCGCCAGTTGGTCGAGGCCGACGCCATGATCACCCAATTGATCCACGACAACAGCGCCGCGGTGAGCAAGACCGTGCATCGCTGATACCGAATTTGTGGGCTAGCCGATGTGGCGAGGGGATTTATCCCCGTCGGGCTGCGAAGCGGCCCCAGAACCTAAAATCTCGGTGTATCAGGTACATCGCGGACAATGGTTTTACGACTGCTGCGCAGCCGGACGGGGATAAATCCCCTCGCCACACAGGGTTAGCGGCGCCAGCCAAGTATCAAAGGATTCGCAATGAGCAATAACGCCTCTTTCACGCCCCCCAGCCTGGTGCTGAGCACCATCGGCCTGTCGCTGGCGACCTTCATGCAGGTGCTCGATACCACCATCGCCAACGTGGCGCTGCCGACGATTTCCGGCAACCTGGGGGTGAGTTCGGAGCAGGGCACCTGGGTCATCACGTCCTTCGCGGTGAGCAACGCCATCGCGTTGCCGCTGACCGGCTGGCTCAGCCGGCGGTTCGGTGAGGTGAAGCTGTTCCTGTGGGCGACCGTCCTGTTTGTGCTGGCCTCGTTTCTCTGCGGTATTTCCACCTCGATGCCCGAGTTGATCGGCTTTCGCGTGCTGCAAGGCTTGGTGGCCGGGCCGTTGTACCCGATGACCCAGACGCTGCTGATCGCCGTTTATCCACCCGCCAGGCGCGGCATGGCCCTGGCGTTGCTGGCGATGGTCACGGTGGTCGCGCCGATTGCAGGCCCCATTCTTGGCGGCTGGATCACCGACAGCTACAGCTGGCCGTGGATCTTCTTCATCAACGTGCCGATCGGGATTTTCGCGGTCATGATCGTGCGTTCGCAGCTCAAGGCGCGGCCGGTGGTGACCAGTTATCAGCCGATGGATTACGTCGGTTTGATCTCGCTGATCATCGGCGTCGGGGCGTTGCAGATGATCCTCGACAAGGGCAACGACCTCGACTGGTTCGAATCGAACTTCATCCTCATCGGCGCGGCCATTTCGGTGATTGCGCTGGCGGTGTTCGTGATTTGGGAAATGACGGATCAACACCCGGTGGTCAACCTGCGCCTGTTCGCTCACCGCAACTTCCGCATCGGCACCCTGGTGCTGGTGTTGGGCTACGCCGGATTCTTCGGGATCAACCTGATCCTGCCGCAATGGCTGCAAACCCAGATGGGTTATACGGCAACCTGGGCCGGTCTGGCGGTGGCGCCGATCGGGATTCTGCCGGTCCTGATGTCGCCGTTTGTCGGCAAGTATGCGCACAAGTTCGACCTGCGTTTATTGGCGGGCCTGGCGTTCCTGGCCATTGGCTTGAGCTGTTTCATGCGTGCCGGCTTTACCAGCGAGGTGGACTTCCAGCACATCGCGTTGGTGCAATTGTTCATGGGCATTGGCGTGGCGTTGTTCTTCATGCCGACCCTGAGCATCCTGATGTCGGACTTGCCGCCGAGCCAGATCGCCGATGGCGCGGGCCTCGCGACGTTCCTGCGGACCTTGGGCGGCAGCTTCGCCGCGTCGTTGACTACCTGGATCTGGATTCGCCGGGCGGATCAGCACCATGCGTACATGAGCGAAAGCATCAGCACCTATGAACCTGCAACCCGCGAGGCACTGCATGCCCTGGGTGGTGCGAGCAACCCGGCGTATGCGCAGCTCGATCATGTGTTGACCAGTCAGGCGTACATGCTCTCCACCGTGGATTACTTCACGTTGCTGGGGTGGGCGTTCATGGGGTTGATCGTGATCGTATGGCTGGCGAAACCGCCGTTTGCGGCGAAGGCGGGGCCTGAGGCGTCCGGTCACTAAGCCATACACAAACCTGTAGGAGCCGGCTTGCTGGCGATAGCGGTTTTCAGTCAATAAAGTTGTTGAATGATAAACCGCTATCGCCAGCAAGCCGGCTCCTACAGGGGCTTGGGTTTGTCAGTCAGTTTGCGGGGGCTGCGAGTTGCGGCGGCGGGGCGAAATCAAACGGTGCCAGGGCAAACCCGCTGTCATCCACCTGCAACGCCCACCCCTGCTTATCCCAATCCCCCAGCACGATGCGCTTGGCCGCCAGATCGCCAATCTGCAACTTGTGAATGGCAGGACGATGGGTATGTCCGTGGATCAACGTTTTCACGCCGTATTGCTGCATGATCCGCGGAATCTCCTCGGGCGTGACATCCACGATGTCATTGGCCTTCATCCGCGTCTGCGCCCGGCTTTCACTGCGCAGCTTGCGTGCCAGCTTATGGCGAGTACGGAGCGGCAAGTGCCGCAGGATGAACAGGGTGATCGGGTTGCGCAGATAGCGACGCAGCTTCATGTAGCCTTCGTCGCGGGTGCAGAGGCTGTCGCCGTGCATAAGCAGCACGGGTTCGCCGTTTAACTGCACGACACTCGGGTCTTTGAGCAGGGTGCAGCCGGCCTGTTTGCAGAACGCTTTGCCCAACATGAAGTCGCGATTGCCGTGCATCAGGAAAATCGCCGTGCCGCTGTCGCTCAAATCGCGCAGGGCCTGGCAGATGGAACGCTGGAACGGCGTCATGGCGTCGTCGCCAATCCACGCCTCGAAAAAGTCGCCCAGAATGTAAAGTGCACTCGCCGAACGGGCGCGTCCGGCGAGCAAATCCAGAAACGCCCGGGTAATGTCCGGGCGCTCCTCTTCCAGATGTAAATCTGAAATCAGCAGTATCACTCAATGATCTCGGCGTTCTCGATGATCACGTCGTCTGCCGGTACGTCCTGGTGGCCGGACTTGGAAGTGGTGGCCACGCCTTTGATCTTGTCGACAACGTCGGTGCCGGCGGTCACTTTGCCGAATACCGCGTAGCCCCAGCCCTGCGCGTTCTTGCCGCTGTGGTTGAGGAAGCTGTTGTCCGCCACGTTGATGAAGAACTGCGCGGAAGCCGAATGTGGCTCCATGGTGCGGGCCATGGCGACGGTGTACTTGTCGTTGGAAAGACCGTTGTCAGCTTCGTTCTGGATGCTTGGACGCTTGTCTTTCTTTTCTTTCATGCCTGGCTCGAAGCCGCCGCCCTGGATCATGAAATTACCGATGACGCGGTGGAATACGGTGTTGGTGTAGTGACCGGCCTTTACGTACTCGATGAAGTTGGCCACGGTGATCGGGGCTTTCTCGGCGTTCAGGTCCAGGACGATTTCGCCGTGGTTGGTGGTCAGTTTGACTTGAGTCATGATCGCTACTCTTTAAGGAATTCGTGGGTTTCGGGGCAGTACGGCCCCCAACCGGTTTGGCCAGCGTTGGCCAAGGAGCGCAGTTTAGCGTGACAGGCGCGAATTTCGAGGCTGTTTTTTCATTTACCGCCTATTAAATACGACGGTTTACAGGGTGCGCTCTGTCAGGTACTTGACGGCATCGGCTATGATAGCGGCTTTGTTTTGTCCGGCCTTCATTACGGCCACGCACTTGTACGTTCAAGGATCCTATGAGCAAGCCCACTGTCGACCCTACCTCGAATGCCAAGACCGGCCCTGCCGTGCCGGTCAACTTCCTGCGGCCGATCATCCAGGCAGACCTGGACTCGGGCAAGCACACGCAGATCGTCACCCGTTTCCCGCCTGAACCCAACGGCTACCTGCACATCGGCCACGCCAAGTCGATCTGTGTGAACTTCGGCCTGGCCCAGGAGTTCGGCGGCGTCACGCACCTGCGTTTCGACGACACCAACCCGGCCAAGGAAGACCAGGAGTACATCGACGCGATCGAAAGCGACGTCAAATGGCTGGGCTTCGAATGGTCCGGTGAAGTGCGCTACGCCTCGCAGTATTTCGACCAGTTGCACGACTGGGCAGTGGAGTTGATCAAGTCCGGCAAGGCCTATGTCGACGACCTGACCCCTGAACAAGCCAAGGAATACCGTGGCAGCCTGACCGAGCCAGGCAAGAACAGCCCGTTCCGCGACCGCAGCGTCGAAGAGAACCTGGACCTGTTCGCCCGCATGAAGGCCGGCGAGTTCAAGGACGGCGCACGCGTGCTGCGGGCCAAGATCGACATGGCTTCGCCGAACATGAACCTGCGCGACCCGATCATGTATCGCATCCGTCACGCGCATCACCACCAGACTGGCGACAAGTGGTGCATCTACCCGAACTACGACTTCACCCACGGGCAGTCGGACGCCATCGAAGGCATCACCCACTCGATCTGCACCCTGGAATTCGAAAGCCACCGTCCGCTGTACGAGTGGTTCCTCGAGAACCTGCCAGTACCGGCCCACCCGCGCCAATACGAGTTCAGCCGCCTGAACCTGAACTACACCATCACCAGCAAGCGCAAGCTCAAGCAGCTGGTCGATGAAAAGCACGTCAACGGTTGGGACGATCCGCGCATGTCCACGCTGTCGGGCTTCCGCCGCCGCGGCTACACGCCGAAATCGATCCGCAACTTCTGCGAAATGATCGGCACCAACCGTTCCGACGGCGTAGTCGACTTCGGCATGCTCGAATTCAGCATCCGTGACGACCTCGACCAAAGCGCACCGCGTGCCATGTGCGTACTGCGTCCGCTGAAAGTCGTGATCACCAACTACCCGGAAGGCCAGGTCGAAAACCTCGAACTGCCATGCCACCCGAAAGAAGACATGGGCGTGCGCGTTCTGCCGTTCGCCCGCGAAATCTACATCGACCGTGAAGACTTCATGGAAGAGCCGCCAAAAGGCTACAAGCGCCTGGAACCGAACGGCGAAGTGCGCCTGCGCGGTAGCTACGTGATCCGCGCCGACGAAGCGATCAAGGACGCCGATGGCAACATCGTCGAACTGCGTTGCTCGTACGACCCGGACACCCTGGGCAAGAACCCTGAAGGCCGCAAGGTCAAGGGCGTGGTGCACTGGGTGCCGGCCGCTGCCAGCGTCGAGTGCGAAGTGCGTCTGTACGATCGCCTGTTCCGTTCTGCGAACCCGGAAAAGGCCGAAGACAGCGCCAGTTTCCTGGACAACATCAACCCTGACTCGCTGCAGGTACTCACCGGTTGTCGTGCCGAGCCTTCGCTTGGCAACGCACAGCCGGAAGACCGTTTCCAGTTCGAGCGCGAAGGTTACTTCGTCGCGGATATCAAGGACTCGAAACCAGGTCAGCCGGTATTCAACCGTACCGTGACCTTGCGTGATTCGTGGGGCCAGTGATTCAAGGAAACTGACGTGCTAACGATCTACAACACGCTCACCAAGAGCAAAGAAGTCTTCAAGCCGCTGGATGGCAACAATGTGCGCATGTACGTCTGCGGGATGACCGTGTACGACTACTGCCACATTGGCCACGGCCGCAGCATGGTCGCGTTTGACCTGGTGACCCGCTGGTTGCGGTTCAGCGGTTATAACCTGACCTATGTACGCAATATCACCGACATTGAAGACAAGATCATCAATCGGGCCAAGGAGAACGGCGAGCCGTTCGACGTGCTGACCGAGCGTATGATCACCGCGATGCACGAGGACGAAGCGCGCCTCAACATCCTCAAGCCGGACATGGAACCGCGGGCCACCGATCATATTGGTGGCATGCAGTCCATGATCCAGACCTTGATCGACAAGGGTTACGCCTACGCCCCAGGCAATGGCGACGTGTACTACCGCGTCGCCAAATTCATGGGCTACGGCAAGCTGTCGCGCAAGAAAATCGAAGACCTGCGCATCGGCGCGCGGATCGAAGTCGACGAGTCGAAACAGGACCCGCTGGACTTCGTGCTGTGGAAAGGCGCCAAGCCGGGCGAACCGAGCTGGCCATCGCCGTGGGGCGACGGTCGTCCGGGCTGGCACATCGAGTGCTCGGTGATGTCCACCTGCTGCCTGGGCGAGACCTTCGACATTCATGGCGGCGGCAGCGACCTCGAGTTCCCGCACCACGAAAACGAAATCGCCCAGAGCGAAGCGGCCACCGGCAAGACCTACGCCAACGCATGGATGCATTGCGGCATGATTCGCATCAATGGCGAGAAGATGTCCAAGTCCTTGAACAACTTCTTCACCATCCGCGACGTGCTCGACAAATACCACCCGGAAGTCGTGCGTTACCTGCTGGTGTCGAGCCACTACCGCAGTGCCATCAACTATTCGGAAGACAACCTCAAGGACGCCAAGGGCGCCCTGGAGCGTTTCTACCACGCGTTGAAAGGCCTGCCGAACGTGGCGCCGGCCGGCGGCGAAGCTTTTGTCGAGCGGTTCACCCAGGTGATGAACGACGACTTCGGAACGCCGGAAGCCTGTGCGGTGCTGTTCGAGATGGTGCGCGAGATCAATCGCCTGCGCGACAGCGATTTGAACGCAGCGGCCGGCCTGGCTGCCCGTTTGAAAGAACTGGCCAGCGTATTGGGCGTGTTGCAGCTTGAAGCCGATGACTTCCTGCAGGCCGGTGCCGAAGGGCGCGTGGATGCAGCCGAAGTCGAGGCGCTGATTGCTGCGCGTCTGGCGGCGCGTGCCGGTAAGGATTGGGCCGAATCCGACCGCATCCGCGACCAGCTCACCGCCATGGGCGTGGTGCTGGAAGACGGCAAGGGCGGGACTACCTGGCGTTTGGCTGACTGATGATCGTTCCCACGCTCTGCGTGGGAATGCAGCCCGGGACGCTCCGCGTCCCAAATCAAAAGCCGAACGCGGAGCGTCCGTTGACGCATTCCTTTGCTGCGCGTGGGAACGATCAAAGCGCAGTCAGCTTTCCGACTGGCGCAATCGCTTGTAAAGGGTATTGCGACTAACCCCCAACCGCCGCGCCAGATGCGAAATATTCCCCCCGACCTCCCGCAACTGCCGATTCAAATCCTCGGCATCATCAAGATCCACCACCAACGTCTCCGGCGCATCGACCGGCTCCATCTCCAGATCGACAAAAAAATCATCCGGCAAATGCTCCGGCCGCACCGGTTGTTCCTCGGCCATGGCCAGCGCCACCTGCATCACGCTGCTGACCTGCCTTAAATTCCCCGGCCACGGATGACGGCTGAACAATTCCAGCACTTCGCGGCTCAGCCCGGCCCACTGACTCGGTTCGCGGTGCTGTTCCCACAAGCGTTTGAACAGCGCCTCTTTATCGGTGCGTTCCCTTAACGGCGGCAGTTCCAGGGTCAGGCCGCCGATGCGGTAGTACAAGTCCTCACGGAAGCGCCCCAGTTGCACCTGCTCGCGCAACGAGCGGTTGGTCGCGGAAATGATGCGGATGTCCACCGGGAACAACTCACTGCTCCCTACGGGTTGCACGCAACGCTCCTGCAACACACGGAGCAAGCGGGCCTGGGTCGGCAGCGGCATGTCGCCGATTTCATCGAGGAACAGCGTGCCTTTGTCGGCTTTGCGGATCAGGCCGATGCTGCCTTTCTGGTTGGCGCCGGTGAACGCGCCTTTTTCATAGCCGAACAGCTCCGACTCCACCAATTCAGCGGGGATCGCTGCACAGTTCACGGCGATGAACGCCTGTTTGCTGCGCGAGCTGGCCTGATGCAGGGCTTTTACGAACACCTCCTTGCCGACCCCGGTTTCGCCGTGAATCAACAACGGAATGTCTTTTTCCAGCAAGCGCTCGGCCTGGCGCACCGCCTTTTCCACGCGGCTGTCGCCGAAGTGCAGGGTGTTGAGGTTGATAGTGGCCGGAGCTGGAATAGACACGGTTTCAGCGAACACCCTCGCCTGTATCGGTACCTGTTTCGGCCGTTTCAGCAGGCACTGGAAGCGATTGCGCCCGGAGGCCTGGAGCGAGAAGGGCAGGTCTTCAGGTTGATTGAGCAATTCCAGCAAGGAAACTTTGAACAGGCTTTCAACACTGACCCGCGACAGACGCACACCCAGCAGATTGTCGGCGCGGCGATTGGCGGAAAGCACCTGGCCACTCTCATCGAAAATCAGCAAGCCGGCCCACTGGCTGTCGAGGTTGTTCAGGCCAGTGTTGAAGGTCAGCTGAAAATGCTGACCGTGGAACAGGTTGAGAATCAGCCGGTTTTCCACGGTCTGGCTCATCATCTTGACCATGCCCAGGGTATGGGATGGCGGCAGGTAGCTGTCGCTGGACACATCCAGCACCGCGATGACCTTGCGCTCGGCATCGAAGATCGGCGCGGCGGAGCCGGTCATGAAGCGGTTGGCCTTGAGAAAGTGTTCATCGTGCTCGATGTGCACCGCCTGCTCGCAGGCCAGCGCGGTACCGATCGCATTGGTCCCGCTGCAGCGCTCCATCCAGCTGGCGCCAGCGCTGAAGCCACGGGTCAGACTCGGTTCGATAAACCGTTGGGTGCCCCAGGACGTCAGCACCTGGCCCTGATTGTCGGCGAGCATGATCAGGCAGTTGGAGTTGCTGAGGATGTTCTCGTAATACGGCAGCACTTCCTGATGGGTGGTCTGTACTAAGGAATGCTGGCTCTCCAGCAACTGCGCAATGCCTTCAGCCGGCAGCTGATCGAACGCCGGGGTGCTCTGGTGATTGAGGCCGAACGCGCGGCAGCGGGACCAGGAGTCCTGGATGATGGCGTCGTGGGATAACGCGGGGGCAGGTGCGGCCATTACAGTCAGCCTCTGATTAACGCTTTTATTGTTGTTATAGGTAGTTCCCCTGTGGGAGCGAGCCTGCTCGCGATGAGGGAGTGTCAGTCGGCATGAATATTGGCTGATCTAACGCTATCGCGACCAGGCTCGCTCCCACAGGTTTTGCGTCTGTTTCATGTCCCGGGAAAGGCAAAAAACACCCATAGAGTGTTGTTCACTATTGTTCATTGTCAATCGGTGAACTGTTCAATTGTTCACTTCAGCTTGTTCATTTGTGTTCAGCAACGAATGTGACCAGGCAGTCACTTTCAAGGATTCAAAGCCAAATCAATAGCTTGCGTTTTCTGGCACAAATGTCGCTATACAGCTCAGGTCGCTTGACTCCAAAAATAAAAAAGGCCGAGCCATGTCATTAACCCTGGAGCATGTCAGTCGCACCGTCGAGGGCCAGACCTGGATCGATGATGCGTGCCTGCGTTTCGAACCCGGTTCCTTCAACGTTTTGCTCGGGCGCACGCTGTCCGGCAAGACCAGTCTCATGCGCCTGATGGCCGGGCTGGACAAGCCTGACACCGGCCGCATCCTGATGAACGGCGTCGATGTCACTCAACGCCCGGTACGCCTGCGCAACGTGTCGATGGTGTATCAACAGTTCATCAATTATCCGACCATGACCGTTTTCGAGAACATCGCCTCGCCGTTGCGCCAGGCCGGTGTCTCCAATGAGCAGATCCAGAGCAAGGTGCTGGAAACCGCGAAGATGCTGCGCATCGAGAAGTTCCTGCAGCGATATCCACTGGAACTGTCCGGTGGCCAGCAGCAGCGCACGGCCATGGCCCGGGCGCTGGTCAAGGATGCCGAACTGATCCTGTTCGATGAGCCGCTGGTCAACCTCGACTACAAATTGCGCGAAGAGCTGCGCCAGGAAATGCGCGAGCTGTTCAAGGCGCGCCATACCATCGCCATCTATGCCACCACCGAGCCCAACGAAGCCCTGGCCCTGGGCGGCACCACCACCATTCTTCATGAGGGCCGGGTGATCCAGAGCGGCCAGTCGTCCGAGGTTTACCACCAGCCGCAGACCGTGCTGGCAGCAGAGTTGTTCTCCGAGCCGCCGATCAACCTGATGCCGGGTCGCATTGCCGGCAACGAAGTGAGCTTCGCCAATTTCGTGCACTTCCCGCTCAACGTTGATTTACGCCCGGTGGGCGAGGGCGAGTTCCGCTTCGGCGTGCGCCCCAGCCATATCTCGCTGGTACCGAGCAACGACGATGACCTGGAACTGGCGGTGACCGTCGAAGTCGCGGAAATCAGCGGCTCGGAAACCTTCCTGCACGTGCGCAACGAGCATTTCCTGCTGGTGCTGCACTTGCCCGGTGTTCACGAATACGACGTCGATGCGCCGATCCGCATCTACATCCCGACCCATAAACTGTTCGTGTTCGATGCGCAGGGGCGGCTGGTCCAGGCGCCCGGCCGGCGCGTCGCGAGGGTTGCCTGATGGCCGAAATCCGTTTGCAGAACCTCGCCCACAGCTACACCAAGACCCCGGCCGGACCGGAGGACTACGCGATCCGCGAGATGGACCACATCTGGGAGCAGGGCGGTGCCTACGCGCTGCTCGGTCCGTCGGGCTGCGGCAAGTCGACCTTGCTCAACATCATTTCCGGCTTGCTCAGCCCATCCCAAGGCCATGTGTTATTCGATGGCAAAGCGGTCAACAACCTGACCCCGGAAAAGCGCAACATCGCCCAGGTGTTCCAGTTTCCGGTGGTCTACGACACCATGACGGTGTTCGACAACCTGGCCTTTCCGTTGCGTAACCAGGGCATGGCCGAGGCGAAAATTCACACCAAGGTGCAGGAAATTGCCGAAGTTCTCGACCTGCAAAGCTTGCTAAGCAAAAAAGCCAGCAACCTCACCGCCGACGAAAAACAGAAAGTCTCCATGGGCCGTGGGCTGGTACGCGATGACGTCTCGGCCATCCTCTTCGACGAGCCGCTGACGGTGATCGACCCGCACCTGAAGTGGAAGCTGCGGCGCAAGCTCAAGCAGATCCACGAGCAGTTCAACATCACCATGGTCTACGTCACCCACGATCAACTGGAGGCTTCGACCTTCGCCGACAAGATCGCAGTGATGTACGGCGGACAGATCGTGCAGTTCGGCACGCCGCGGGAATTGTTCGAGCGGCCGAGCCACACCTTTGTCGGTTATTTCATCGGCAGTCCGGGGATGAACCTGATCGAGGTCGAGCCGCAACCGGGGGGCGTCGGTTTCGCTTCGACTCATCTGCCGTTGTCCGAGGCCATGCAGAAGCGCATCGCCGAGTCCGAATGGCACACCCTGAAGGTCGGCATTCGCCCGGAGTTCATCCATGTCTGGGACGAACCCTTTGATGACGCGCTGCGGGCACAAGTCGTACACGTCGAAGACCTCGGCACCTACAAGATCATGACCCTGAACCTCGACGGCGCGCCGCTGAAAGTGCGCCTGGCTGAAGACAAACCGGTGCCCGAAGGCACGGCGTATATCAGTTTTCCGGCGCAGTGGCTGATGGTCTATGCCGATGATTTCCTGCTGGAAGCGCAAGCCGTGAACGAAGTGATTTCCAACCCGGGGGCGCAGCCATGAACAAGGTGCAGAACAACAAGGCCTGGTGGCTGGTGCTGCCGGTGTTCCTGCTGGTGGCGTTCAGTGCGGTGATCCCGATGATGACCGTGGTCAACTACTCGGTGCAGGACATCTTCGACCAGTCCAGCCGCTACTTCGTCGGTGCCGACTGGTACAGGCAAGTGTTGCTCGACCCGCGCTTGCACGATTCGCTGCTGCGCCAGTTCATCTACTCGGCTTGCGTGCTGTTGATCGAAATCCCGCTGGGCATCGCGATTGCCCTGACCATGCCGACCAAGGGTCGCTGGTCGTCGGTGGTGCTGATCATCCTGGCGATTCCATTGCTGATCCCGTGGAACGTGGTCGGCACCATCTGGCAGATTTTTGGCCGGGCCGACATCGGTCTGCTGGGGGCGAGCCTCAAGGCCATGGGTATCAACTACAACTATGCGGCAAACACCATGGATGCCTGGGTCACCGTGCTGGTGATGGACGTCTGGCACTGGACTTCACTGGTGGCGCTATTGTGTTTCTCCGGGTTGCGGGCGATTCCGGACGTGTACTACCAGGCGGCGCGGATCGACCGTGCCTCTGCCTGGGCGGTGTTCCGCCATATCCAGCTGCCCAAGCTCAAGAGTGTGCTGCTGATCGCCGTGATGCTGCGCTTCATGGACAGTTTCATGATCTACACCGAGCCGTTCGTACTGACCGGTGGCGGGCCCGGCAATGCCACGACCTTCCTCAGCCAGACCCTGACGCAAATGGCGATCGGGCAGTTCGACCTGGGGCCGGCCGCAGCGTTCTCGCTGGTGTACTTCCTGATCATCCTGTTGGTGTCCTGGCTGTTCTATACCGCCATGACTCACTCTGACGCCAACCGCTGAGGCCATCATGAGCATGAGAAAGCTTATTCCACTGCTGATCTACATCCTGTTCCTGCTGGTGCCGATCTACTGGCTGCTGAACATGTCCTTCAAGAGCAACACTGAAATCCTCGGCGGCCTGACACTGTTTCCCCAGGATTTCACCTTCCACAACTACAAAGTGATCTTCACCGATCCGGCCTGGTACACCGGTTACCTCAACTCGTTGTACTACGTGAGCCTAAACACGGTGATCTCACTGAGCGTGGCGCTGCCGGCGGCCTATGCGTTCTCGCGCTACCGCTTCCTCGGCGACAAGCACCTGTTCTTCTGGCTGCTGACCAACCGCATGGCACCGCCGGCGGTGTTCCTGTTGCCGTTCTTCCAGCTGTATTCATCAATCGGCCTGTTCGACACCCACATCGCCGTGGCCCTGGCGCACTGCCTGTTCAACGTGCCGCTGGCGGTGTGGATTCTCGAAGGCTTCATGTCTGGCGTTCCCAAGGAAATCGACGAAACCGCCTACATCGACGGCTACAGTTTTCCCAAGTTCTTCGTGAAGATTTTCATCCCGCTGATCGGCTCCGGTATCGGTGTCACGGCGTTTTTCTGCTTCATGTTTTCCTGGGTCGAGCTGCTGCTGGCGCGAACCCTGACCTCGGTGAACGCCAAGCCCATCGCGGCGGTGATGACCCGCACGGTCTCGGCGTCCGGCATCGACTGGGGCGTGCTGGCGGCAGCGGGGGTGTTGACCATTCTGCCGGGCATGCTGGTGATCTGGTTTGTTCGCAACCACGTGGCCAAGGGCTTTGCCCTGGGCCGGGTATGAGGAGCTGATGATGGAATGGATGAGTTGGACCGTCCCCACGGCGGCGTTCTTCATTGTCATTGCCTTGATCCTGGTGGGCATGACGACCTGGGAGTTGCGTTCGCCGAGTATTCTCAAGCGAGGCTTTTTGCCGATTGCCACCACCCGTGGCGATCGGTTGTTCATCGGTCTTCTCGGCAGCGCCTACCTGCATTTGCTGGTAATCGGCGTGACCGACTGGAGCATCTGGGTCGCCTTCGCGTTGTCCCTGGTGTGGCTGTTGGCTGTGATGCGCTGGGGTTAGGGTCTGTACGAGAGCTCGCCGAGCGGCGATCAGGCAAGGCAAAAACAGGCGAGGTAGCGGAGTTGACGTCAGTCAATGAGCATACCGAGCCTGTTTTTAACGCAGCATGATCGACGCGCAGGCAGCTCTCGTACAGAGCCTGCTCCCAAATTCAATAAGGAGGTCTTATGTTCGACAAAAACAATAAGCTGCGACATAGCATTTCATTGGCAGCCATGCTGGCACTCAGCGGTTTGAGCGCTTCGGCCTGGGCCGATGCCTATGAAGACGCCGCGAAGAAATGGATCGGCAGTGAATTCAAGCCGTCGACCCTGACGGCCGATCAGCAACTCGAAGAGTTGAAGTGGTTCATCAAGGCGGCGGAGCCGTTTCGCGGGATGAGTATCAAAGTGGTGTCGGAAACCATCGCCACCCACGAATACGAGTCCAAGGTCCTGGCCAAGGCCTTCACCGAGATCACCGGGATCAAGCTGACCCACGACCTGCTGCAGGAAGGCGACGTGGTGGAAAAGCTGCAGACACAGATGCAATCGGACAAGAACATCTATGACGGCTGGGTCAACGACTCGGACCTGATTGGTACGCACTTGCGTTACGGCAAGACCGAATCGATCACCGACCTGATGGCCAATGAGGGCAAGAACTTCACCTCGCCGACCCTCGATATCAAGGATTTCATCGGCATCTCCTTCACCACCGCGCCGGACGGCAAGATCTATCAATTGCCTGACCAGCAGTTCGCCAACCTGTACTGGTTCCGCGCCGACTGGTTCGAACGCGCGGACCTCAAAGCCAAGTTCAAGGAAAAGTACGGCTACGAGCTGGGTGTACCGGTGAACTGGTCGGCCTATGAAGACATCGCCAAATTCTTCAGTGAAGACGTCAAGGAAATCGACGGCAAGCGCGTCTACGGGCACATGGACTACGGCAAGAAAGACCCTTCCCTGGGCTGGCGCTTCACCGATGCCTGGTTCTCCATGGCCGGTGGCGGCGACAAGGGCCTGCCCAACGGTTTGCCGGTGGACGAGTGGGGCATCCGGGTCGAGGATTGTCACCCGGTCGGTTCCAGCGTGACCCGCGGCGGCGACACCAACGGCCCGGCGGCGGTGTTCGCCACCACCAAGTACGTGGACTGGCTGAAGAAGTACGCGCCACCGGAAGCGGCGGGCATGACCTTCTCCGAATCCGGGCCGGTGCCATCCCAGGGCAGTATCGCCCAACAGATCTTCTGGTACACCGCCTTCACTGCCGACATGACCAAACCGGGCCTGGCGGTGATGAACGCCGATGGCACGCCGAAATGGCGCATGGCGCCGTCGCCGCGGGGGCCGTACTGGGAAGAGGGCATGAAACTGGGCTATCAGGACGTGGGTTCCTGGACGTTCATGAAGTCCACGCCCGAGAAGCAAAAACTCGCGGCCTGGCTGTACGCGCAGTTCGTGACCTCGAAAACCGTCTCGCTGAAGAAAACCATCGTCGGCCTGACCCCGATCCGCGAGTCGGACATCAACTCGCAAGCCATGACCGACCTGGCACCCAAGCTCGGTGGCCTGGTGGAGTTCTACCGCAGCCCGGCCCGCGTGCAATGGACCCCGACCGGGACCAACGTGCCGGATTATCCACGTTTGGCGCAGTTGTGGTGGAGCCACATCGCCGAAGCCGCCAGCGGCGAGAAAACCCCGCAACAGGCGCTTGATGGCCTGGCCAAGGATCAGGACGCGATCATGTCGCGTCTGGAGCGCTCGAAAGCCCAAGCCACCTGCGCCCCGAAAATGAACCCGGAGCGCGATGCGCAATACTGGTTCGATCAGCCGGGCGCACCGAAACCGAAACTGGCGAACGAGAAGCCGCAGGGTGAAACCGTGAGCTACTCCGAACTGCTGAAGTCGTGGGAGGCGGCGCGCAAGTAAAGCGTTGAAGTGTGAAAGGCGAACGGCACCGGAAGGTGCCGTTTTTGCTTGTGTCTGTGCCACCGCTATCGCGAGCAGGCTCACTCCCACATTTGATCGGCGGTGTTCGCGATTTGTGTGTCCACAAAAGATCCCCTGTGGGAGCGAGCCTGCTCGCGAAGGGGCCATCCCAGTCATCAAATTTCATCAGCCGAACAAACGTTTAACAGTAGGATCGGAAGTCTCAAATTTGAGTGCCTTCGAAGTCATCAAGCATGTCATCAGGTAGCGGCGCGTCGAAGTCTTCGGGAAGGACCAGTTTGGCGTTCATTGTTCCTATACGTCGGTTACAGGGTTTAGCAGCACTTAGACGCTCAGTTGCCAAGGCGTCAAAGCCCTCTAGCGGCTCGCTCTGAATTCAGGTCAGGGCTGCGAGATGTTCGATCGTCTGCGGAAAGCGCTCGACCAGGCGGATAAGGGTCGTGGCCTGGGCATTGGGCGTTGCCCGTCCCTGTTCCCAGTTTTCCAGGGTTCGGGTGTTGGTGCGAAGATACATCGCAAACACCGACTGGGAGAGGTTGAGCTGATGGCGGATGGCGACCACTTCCTCGGCAGTGATGGGCATCAGTTCTGGCAGTTGAACCTTGTGGGTTCGCAGCGTGATCTTACCTTGGCGCTCATCAGACAGGGCTTCGAGGCCATCCATCAGTTCGGCAAAAATGTCACGTTTCATAGTGGGATCTCGTTTTGATTTCTCTATCCAGCGTTTGTCTGAAAAGCTTTTTCTGGGAGGGCGATAGCTCGTCTTTCTCGTCTTTGCCATACACGGTGAAGAGCCAGAATTGATTGAAGCCTGACCACCAGTAATAAATCACCCGTAAGCCACTGCGCTTGCCTTTACTTCGTCGTTGGTCGCAGAAGCGAATTTTGCGCAGCCCACCGGTGCCCTCAATGAGATCGCCAGCTTCGGGATTCTTCAGCAATTCCAACTGAAAGCTGCGAAACAGATCGTCATCCAGGTAATCGTCTCGATGTTTCTGAAACATACGTAACTCGACAAATAGAGCATCCATGTTCTGTACGCTACCTACGTATAGTTTTGTCCCTTTAATCGAATTGGTCAAGGCATCGAGGCCAACCTTTTCGTTCCCGTTTTTAACGGTAGACCCCGGTCGTAAAAACACCTGTAGGACGAGTCGACCAATCCAGTGAGAGCATTCGGGGATTACAGAAGGAGGGCAGGACAGCGGTAACAAATCCCACAAACGCAAAAACGGCACCCGAAGGTGCCGTTTCTGTTTTCTACCGAGAACGCTTAAGCGATCAACCCGCCAGGCCCGATTGCTGAACCAGGTTCAGCAGCGGCTGCGGATACAGACCGAGGAAGAACGCCAGTACCGCGATGGCCAGCAGCATCACGCCGCCTGCGCGTTGTTCCCAGTGCAGCTGGGCATCGTGGCGACGCAGGTTCGGTTCGATCAGGTACAGGGTGACCATGACGCGCAGGTAGTAGAACACGCCGATGGCGCTGCCCAGTACCAGGGAGCCGACCAGCCACCATTGTTGCGACTGGACACCGGTGGCGATGATGTAGAACTTGCCGATGAAGCCCGCGGTCAGCGGGATGCCGGCCAGGGACAGCATCATCACGGTCAGTACGGCGGTCAGGTACGGACGGCGCCAGAACAGGCCGCGGTATTCGTACAGGGCGTCTGCGTCACGGCCGTTGTACGGCGAGGACATCAGGGTGATCACGCCGAAGGCGCCGAGGCTGGTGATCACGTAGGTGACCAGGTACACGCCGATGGCTTCCACGGCCAGACCCTTGCTCGCCACCAGGGCGATCAGCAGGTAACCGAAGTGGGCGATGGACGAGTAACCCAGCAGACGCTTGAGGTTGCTCTGGGTCAGCGCCAGCAGGTTGCCGAACAGGATCGACGCGATGGCGATGATGGTCAGCACGTCGCTCAGTACACCGCTGCTCGCCGCTGGCGAGATCTGGAACAGACGCACCATCACGGCGAATACAGCCACTTTCGAAGCGGTGGCCAGGAAGGCTGCCACCGGTGCCGGAGCACCTTCGTACACGTCCGGAGTCCACAGGTGGAACGGTACCAGCGACAGCTTGAATGCCAGGCCGATCAGCATCATGCCCAGGCCCAGTTGCGCCAGGGAGCTAGGCAGGCCGGTGGCCGCCAGGGCCTGGCCGATGCCGACGAAGCTCAGGGAGCCGGAGTCGGCGTAGAGCAGGGCCATACCGAACAACAGGAACGCGGAACCGGCAGCCGACAGCACCATGTACTTGATACCGGCTTCCAGCGAGCGCTTGTTGAAGAAGGCATAAGCCACCAGACCGTAGACCGGCACCGAGAGCAGTTCCAGACCGATGAACAAGCCGGCCAGGTGCTGCGCGCTGACCAGTACCAGGCCACCGGCGGCGGCCATCAGGATCAGCAGGTACAGTTCTTCACGGTTGCCCGGGTAACCCGAACCGCCATCGCCGAGGTAGGCGTGGGCGAGGGTCACACAGGCGAGGGTGGCGACCAGGATCAGCGCCATGTACAGGCAGGCAAAGGTGTCGATCTGCAGCAGTGGAGTCACCGCCAGAGGCGCGACTTTCAAAGCCGGCAGGATCGACAGCAGTGCCAGGTTCAGACCCGCCACCGACAGCAGGAAGGTCTGGGAGTGGTTGCGCCGCCAGGCGATCGCCAGCATCACCACGATGATCGTGGCGCTGGTGATCAACAGTGGCCCAAGCGCAATAAAGTGTTGAAGTGTGAATTCCATAGCGCTCTTACCGGGCCGAAGCGAGTTGAGTGAAGGCGGTGCCGAGCCATTGCTGCACGCCATGCATCGTAGCGGCAGAGGTATCGAGGAACGGTTGCGGGTAGACGCCGATGTAGATCAGCAGCGCTGCCAGACCGACCACCATGATCATTTCGCGACCGTCCATGCCATGCAGCACCGCGTCCGACTTGGCCGGGCCGAAGTAGGCACGATGGATCATGATCAGCGAGTAGACCGAACCGAATACCAGGCCGGACGTCGCGATGATGGTGACCCATGGAGCGATCGGGAAGGTGCCGATCAGGATCAGGAACTCACCGACGAAGTTACCGGTACCCGGCAGGCCCAGGGACGCTGCTGCAAAGAACAGGCTCAGAGCCGGCAGGTAAGCGATCTTCGACCACAGGCCACCCATTTCACGCATGTCGCGAGTGTGGGTGCGCTCGTACAGCTGGCCACTCAGGATAAAGAGTGCCGCCGCCGACAGGCCGTGCGCGAGCATCTGCATCACCGCGCCCTGCAGCGCCAGTTGGCTGCCGGAGTAGATGCCGATCAGTACGAAGCCCATGTGGGAAACGGACGAGAAGGCAATCAGACGCTTGATGTCGGTTTGCGCGAACGCCAGGAACGCACCGTAGAAGATCCCGATCAGACCCAGGGTCATGGCGAACGGCGCGAACTCGGCCGAGGCATTCGGGAACAGCGGCAAGGCGAAACGCAGCAGGCCGTAGGCAGCGGTTTTCAGCAAGATACCGGCCAGGTCCACGGAACCCGCGGTCGGTGCCTGGGCGTGAGCGTCAGGCAACCAGGAGTGGAACGGTACGACGGGCAGCTTGACCGCGAAGGCGATGAAGAAGCCGAGCATCAGGATGTACTCGGTGGTCGTCGACATCTTGGTCTTCAACAGGTCGGCGTAGTTGAAGGTGATCACGCCGGTGTCGTTGAAGTTGACCAGTACCAGGCCCAGGATCGCCACCAGCATGATCAGGCCGGAAGCCTGAGTGAAGATGAAGAACTTGGTCGCCGCGTAGATCCGGGTTTTCTTGCCGTCCGAAGAACTGTGACCCCAGAGCGCGATGAGGAAGTACATCGGCACCAGCATCATTTCCCAGAAGAAGAAGAACATGAACAGGTCGAGGGCGAGGAACACGCCGACGACACCGCCCAGGATCCACATCAGGTTCAGGTGGAAGAAGCCAACATGACGTTGAATCTCTTTCCACGAGCAGAGTACCGAGAGGACACCCAGCAGACCGGTCAGCATGATCATCAACAGCGACAGGCCGTCGAGGGCCAGGTGCACGCTGATGCCGAAACGCTGGATCCAGATGTGCTTGAACTCAAGCACCCACTTCGGATCGGCGCCAGGCGCCGGGGCAAATGAATAGTCACCGATGGCCCACAGCCAGAGGCCGAGGCCGAGCAACAGGGACATGGTAATCAGCGCAATCCAGCGGGGGAGGGTGGCGCCGAAGCGCTCACCCATCCAGCACAGCAGGCCGCCGATGAAGGGGATCAGGATTAGCCAAGGCAGAATCATGACGGGCTCAATTCCTTTCGCAAGTTCGCAAGGTTCATATCAGACCGCTACCAGCACGACGGCGCCGATTACCAGCACGGCACCAGCAGCCATCGAGGCGGCATACCAACGCAGTTGACCGGTCTCGGTACGGCTCAGGGCGGTGTGACCGCCCTTGGCCATGCGCGGGATCAGACCGATGGTCTGGTCGAGCGGGTCTTTGCGCAGGATGTGGCTGATCGCCAGGTAAGGCTTGACGAACAGTTTGTCGTAGATCCAGTCGAAGCCCCAGGCAGCGAACCACCAGGCCGACAGGAAACGGCCGATGCCGCTGTTGGCGATGGCGGTGACGAAGCGACGCTTGCCGAGGAACAGCAGCGCGGCCAGCAGGATACCGGCCAGGGCGATGGCGCCCGAAGCGATTTCCAGGCTGTGCTTGGCTTCGCCGCCGGCATGACCGACGCTTTGCGGCAGTACGCCGTGCAGTGGCGGAACGATCATCGCGCCGACGAACGTCGACAGTACGATCAGCACCGACAGCGGCAACCAGTGGGCAACGCCGTGACCGGCGTGGGCTTCGGTCTTCGCTTCACCGTGGAACGCGATGAAGATCAGGCGGAAGGTGTACAGCGAAGTCATGAACGCACCGACCAGACCTGCATACAGCAGACCTTCGTTACCGCTGGCAAACGCTTCCCAGAGGATTTCGTCCTTGGAGTAGAAGCCTGCAGTCACCAGTGGCAGGGCCGCCAGGGCCGCGCCGCCGACGATGAAGCTGGCGTAGGCCAGTGGCAGTTTCTTCCACAGGCCGCCCATCTTGAAGATGTTCTGCTCGTGGTGGCAGGCAACGATCACCGCACCGGAGGCAAGGAACAGCAGGGCCTTGAAGAAGGCGTGGGTCATCAGGTGGAAGATCGCGCCATCCCAGGCACCAACGCCCAGGGCCAGGAACATGTAGCCGATCTGGCTCATGGTCGAGTAGGCGAGGATACGCTTGATGTCGGTCTGCACCAGGGCGGCAAAACCGGCCAGAACCAGAGTCACGCCACCGACGATGCCTACAAGATGCAGGATTTCCGGCGCCAGGGTGAACAGGCCGTGGGTACGGGCGATCAGGTAGACACCGGCGGTCACCATGGTTGCGGCGTGGATCAGTGCCGAAACCGGAGTAGGACCGGCCATCGCATCCGCCAGCCAGGTTTGCAGCGGCAGTTGCGCGGATTTACCGACAGCGCCGCCCAGCAGCATCAGGGTGGCCATGACCATCCAGAAGTCGCCAGCCTGGAATTTCTGCGGTGCCAGCACCAGCAGTTCCTGGACATTCAGCGTGCCCAGCTGGGCAAACAGAATGAACAGGCCGATGGCCATGAACACGTCACCGATACGGGTCACGATGAAGGCTTTGAGCGCGGCGTTACCGTTGTTGCGGTTGCTGTAGTAGAAACCGATCAACAGGTACGAGCACAGGCCCACGCCTTCCCAACCGAAGTACAGGAACAGCAGGTTATCGCCCAGCACCAGGAACAGCATGCTGGCGATGAACAGGTTGGTGTAGGCGAAGAAGCGCGAGTAACCGGCTTCACCGCGCATGTACCAGGACGCGAACAGGTGGATCAGGAAACCCACGCCAACCACCACACCCAGCATGGTCAGGGACAGACCATCCAGGTACAGCGCGAAGTTCGGCGTGAAGCCTTCCACCGCCATCCACTGCCACAACACCTGGGTGTAGTGGCCGCCTTCAGGTGGTGCGACGTTGAACTGCCAGATCACATAAGCAGTGACGATGGCAGACAGGCCGACGGAACCGACGCCGATCAGCGCCGAGAGGTTTTCCGAGAGGCGTCCACGGGAGAACGACAACAGCAGGAAACCAATGAGAGGGAATACGAAAGTCAGATAGAGAAGATTCATCCGCGCATCTCGCTGGCAGCGTCGATATCGAGAGTGTGGAAGCGGCGGTACAGCTGCAACAGGATCGCCAGGCCAATACTGGCCTCGGCGGCTGCCAGGCTGATCACCAGGATGAACATGATCTGTCCATCCGGCTGCGCCCAGCGGCTACCGGCGACGATGAACGCCAACGCGGAGGCATTCATCATGACCTCCAGGCTCATCAGCACGAAGAGAATGTTGCGGCGGACCATCAGGCCGACCAGACCGAGGCAGAACAGGATGCCGGCGACCGCCAGACCATGCTCCATAGGGATAGCAGGCATCGTCATTGCTCCTTGGCTTCGTTGCGGCCCAAGTGGAACGCCGTGACGGCTGCGGCGAGCAGCAGCATCGAGGCGAGTTCTACCACCAGCAGGTAAGGACCGAACAGGCTGATGCCCACGGCCTTGGCGTCTACGGTGGTGTGGCCGACGGCTTCGCCGGTCTGGTGGGCGAACAGCACGTACAGCAGTTCACCCAGCAACAGGGCGCCGAGGATGACCGGGCCGAGCCAGATGCCGGGCTTGAGCCAGACGCGCTCTTGCTGAACCGAGGCGGGCCCCAGATTCAGCATCATCACCACGAACACGAACAGCACCATGATGGCGCCAGCGTAGGCGATCACTTCCAGGACACCGGCGAACGGCGCGCCAAGGGCGAAGAACGTCATCGCCACGGCGATCAGCGAAATGATCAGGTAGAGCAGGGCGTGCACAGGGTTAGTGTTGGTGATCACGCGAAGCGTGGACACCACAGCGATACCCGATGCGAAATAGAAAGCGAATTCCATCTTTCTTCCTTAAGGCAGCAAGCTCTTCACGTTGATCGGTTCGGCTTCATTCTGCGCGGAGCCCTTGGGCTTACCGGCAATCGCCATACCTGCAACACGATAGAAGTTGTAATCAGGGTTTTTGCCGGGGCCGGAGATCAGCAGATCTTCTTTCTCGTAAACCAGGTCCTGACGTTTGAACTCGGCCATTTCGAAATCCGGCGTGAGCTGGATCGCGGTGGTCGGGCAGGCTTCCTCGCAGAGGCCGCAGAAAATGCAGCGCGAGAAGTTGATGCGGAAGAACTCCGGGTACCAACGACCGTCTTCTGTTTCGGCTTTCTGCAGCGAGATGCAACCGACCGGGCACGCCACGGCACACAGGTTGCAGGCTACACAACGCTCTTCGCCGTCGGGGTCGCGGGTCAGGACGATACGTCCACGGTAGCGCGGCGGCAGGTAGACCGGTTCTTCCGGGTACTGCAGCGTGTCGCGCTTGCGGAAGGCGTGGCCAAAAATCATCACCAGGCTGCGAAGCTGGGTGTAGAAGCCATGCACGATGTCAAATATGTACTTCATGATTCTCTATCCTCACTGAGCCGCGACGGCGGGCGTGTTGAGCAACACGATCGCAGCGGTCACCAGCATGTTGACGAGGGTCAGCGGCAGGCAGAACTTCCAGCTGAAATCCATCACCTGGTCATACCGTGGGCGCGGAATCGAAGCGCGCAGCAGGATGAACATCATGATGAAGAACGCGGTTTTCAGTGCGAACCAGATGAACGGGATCTGCGGCAGTATGCCGAACGGACCGTGCCAGCCACCGAAGAACAAGGTCACCAGCAGCGCCGAAATCAACACGATGCCGATGTACTCGCCAACGAAGAACATGCCCCATTTCATGCCGGCGTATTCAATGTGGTAACCGTCGGCCAGTTCCTGCTCCGCTTCCGGCTGGTCGAACGGGTGACGGTGAGTCACGGCCACGCCAGCGATGAAGAAGGTCAGGAAACCGAAGATCTGCGGAATGATGAACCACAGGTTCTGCGCCTGGTATTCAACTATGTCCCGCATGTTAAACGAGCCGACCTGGATCACGATGCCCATCAGCGACAGGCCCATGAACACTTCGTACGACACGGTCTGTGCCGAGGCCCGCAAGCTGCCCAACAGGGCGAACTTGTTGTTACTCGACCAGCCGGCGAACAACACCGCGTAGACCGACAGACCGGCCATGGCGAAGAAGAACAGGATGCCGATGTTGATATCCGCCACGCCCCAGGTCGGGGTGATCGGGATGATCGCGAAGGCAATCAGCAGGGCGCTCATGGCCACTACCGGTGCCAGGGTGAAGATCATCTTGTCGGCGAATGGAGGCGTCCAGTCTTCCTTGAAGAACATCTTGATCATGTCGGCGGCGATCTGGAACGCGCCGAACGGACCGACACGGTTCGGACCGTAACGGTCCTGCCAGAGGGCGAGCAGACGACGCTCGACCCAGCTCAGCAGGGCGCCGCAGACCACCACGGCGAGCAGGATCACCACGGCCTTGAGGACCGCGATGATGATGTCGATCACTTCAGGAGTGAACAAGGTCATTGCGCTGCCTCCTGCAGACTGTCAACGGAAAAGCCTGCGATCGCTGGCGGAATGCCGGCGATGCCCGCAGGCAATGCCACCAGACCGGCGCCCAGCTCTTCATTGATGCGCAGTGGCAGACGCAGGGTCTGGCCAGCCACGTTCAAGCTCAGCATGGCACCGTCGTTGACGCCCAGACGGTCGGCTTCGGACTTGGCCAGTGCCACGTAAGCGGCCGGGATGCGTTCCTGAACCGGCGCGGCTTTCGAAGAGTTCTCTTCGCTGCCGAACAGGTGGAAGAACGGCACAACCTGCCAGGTGCCCTGGGCCGGGTTGAACGCGCGCGGAACGCTGGCGAACCAGTTCAGCGAGTCACCGGTGCTTTCGATCAGGCGGGTGCCCGGGTCGCCAGCGCGGATGTGACCACCGACTTCGTCCTGGAACTTGTTCCAGGCCTGCGGCGAGTTCCAGCCCGGAGACCAGGCGAATGGCACTTGCTGACGCGGTTCGACCGAGCCCGAGTAACCTTCCATCGAGAAGTTGAACGCGGTGTCGTTGTCTTGCGGAGTACGCGGTTCGTGCACGTTGATGTCGGCGCGCATGGCGGTACGACCCGAGTAGCGCAGCGGTTCGCGGGCCAGCTTCATGCCCTTGATGCGGAACGCGGCGGACGGTGCGGCATCGACGATGCGCGCCAGTTGCGGCGTGCTCGAAGCAACAGCAGCGGTGACGTGGTCCAGTTGGGTCCAGTCGATCGGCTGGTTCAGCAGGGTGGCGCGCAGGGCATGCAGCCAGCGCCAGCCTTCGTGAACCAGGATGCTCGCATCCATGTACTTCGGATCGAAGACCTGGAAGAAGCGTTGGGCGCGACCTTCCTGGCTGACCAGCGTACCGTCGCCTTCAGCGAAGCTGGCGGCTGGCAGGACCAGGTGCGCGCGATCGCTGGTGGCAGTCTTCTGATGGTCAGCGACGATCAGCACTTTTGCGGCGCTCAAGGCAGCATCGACACGGGCTTTGTCGGTACGGGTGTACAGATCGTTTTCCAGTACGACGATGGCGTCAGCCTTACCATCGATCACGGCTTGCAGCGCGGCGTCGACCGATTCGCCACCGAGCATGGCCAGGCCGAGGCTGTTGGCCTCTGGCACGATCAGGCTGATGGAACCGTTCTTCTCGCGCAGCTTCAGGGCCTTGGCGATGTTCGCGGCGGCTTCGATCAAGGCTTTTGAGCCCAGGGAAGTACCGGCGATGATCAGCGGGCGCTTGGCCGCGAGCAGGGCGTCGGCAATGCGCTTGGCCAGCTCGAGGGCCTCGGCGTCCAGGCCTTCTACGGCAGGAGCGCTGGCATCGAGGGCGTGAGCCACGGCGAAACCGATGCGCGCCAGGTCGTCTGGAGCGGCGTGAACGCACTCTTCGGCGATATCGTCGAGCTTGGTTTCAGCCAGGCTGGCAATGAACAGCGGGTTCAGCGCGTGCTGGCCGATGTTCTTCACCGCGGCGTCGAGCCAAGGCTGGACGCGCATGGCGTCGGCCATGTCTTCAGCTTTGCCTTTGACCGATTGACGCAGGGACAAGGCCATACGCGCAGCGGTCTGGGTCAGGTCTTCACCGAGGACGAACACGGCGTCGTGGTCTTCGATGTCGCGCATGTTTGGTACAGGCAGCGGGCTGTCTTTCAACACCTGCAGGACCAGACGGATGCGTTCCAGTTCGGACGCTTCGATACCGGAGTAGAAGTGCTCGGCACCGACCAGTTCGCGCAACGCGTAGTTGCTTTCGAGGCTGGCACGTGGCGAACCGATACCGACGATGTTGCGACCGCGCAGCAGGTCGGCGGCTTTATCCAGTGCTTCGTCGAGGCTCAGCTTGGCGCCGTTGGCCAGCAATGGCTGACGCGGGCGGTCTTCGCGGTTGACGTAGCCATAGCCGAAACGGCCACGGTCGCACAGGAAGTACTGGTTTACCGAACCGTTGAAACGGTTTTCGATACGACGCAGTTCACCGTAACGCTCACCCGGGGAGATGTTGCAACCGCTGGAGCAGCCATGGCAGATGCTCGGCGAGAACTGCATGTCCCACTTGCGGTTGTAGCGCTCGGAGTGAGTCTTGTCGGTGAACACACCGGTCGGGCAGACCTCGGTGAGGTTGCCGGAGAACTCGCTTTCCAGGGTGCCGTCTTCAACGCGACCGAAGTACACGTTGTCGTGGGCGCCGAATACGCCGAGGTCGGTGCCGCCGGCGTAGTCCTTGTAGAAGCGCACGCAGCGGTAGCAAGCGATGCAGCGGTTCATCTCGTGGGAAATGAACGGGCCCAGTTGCTGGTTCTGGTGGGTACGCTTGGTGAAGCGGTAACGGCGCTCGTTGTGACCGGTCATTACCGTCATGTCTTGCAGGTGGCAGTGACCGCCTTCCTCACAGACCGGGCAGTCGTGAGGATGGTTGGTCATCAGCCATTCAACAACACTGGCGCGGAAGGCCTTGGACTCTTCATCTTCGATGGAGATCCAGGTGCCGTCGGTGGCAGGGGTCATGCAGGACATGACGATACGACCACGGGTGTCGTTCTCGTCGGTGTACTGCTTGACCGCGCACTGGCGGCAAGCGCCAACGCTGCCAAGGGCAGGGTGCCAGCAGAAATAAGGGATATCGAGGCCTAGCGACAGACACGCCTGTAACAGGTTGTCTGCCCCATCGACTTCGAGCTCTTTGCCGTCTACGTGGATAGTGGCCATGGTTCAAAGTTCTTCGTTGGCCCGGTGTCAGCGGGCGTGGCTAATGGAATCTTGTTATCCGCGCGAATCAACACAGCCGGTAAAGGCGTCATCGCACGAAAAGCGAAGGGCACGGGCCCTTCGCCTTGTTTAAGCGTTTACGCGCCGACTACGATCGGCCGTGCCAGAGGCGGGACGGCGGCGCTGACAGGCGCGATACCGGCTTCGAACTCATGGCGGAAGTATTTGATGGCGCTGCCCAGCGGCTCCACGGCACCCGGTGCGTGAGCACAGAAGGTCTTGCCTGGGCCGAGGAAACCGACCAGACCCAGCAGGGTCTCGATGTCGCCGGCTTGCCCTTCACCGTTCTCGATGGCCATCAGAAGCTTGACGCTCCATGGCAGGCCATCGCGGCAAGGGGTGCAGAAGCCGCAGGATTCGCGGGCGAAAAACTGCTCCATGTTGCGCAGCAGGGACACCATGTTGACGCTGTCGTCCACCGCCATCGCCAGGCCGGTACCCATACGGGTGCCCACTTTGGCGATGCCGCCGGCGTACATTTGTGCGTCCAGGTGTTCCGGCAACAGGAAACCGGTACCGGCGCCGCCAGGCTGCCAGCACTTGAGCTTGTAACCGTCGCGCATGCCACCGGCGTAGTCTTCGAACAACTCGCGACCGGTGACGCCGAATGGCAGTTCCCACAGACCCGGGTTCTTGACCTTGCCGGAGAAGCCCATGAGCTTGGTGCCCATGTCTTCACTGCCTTCGCGAGCCAACGATTTGTACCAGTCCACGCCGTCGGCAATGATCGCCGGCACGTTGCACAGGGTTTCAACGTTGTTCACGCAAGTCGGCTTGCCCCAAACGCCAACGGCGGCCGGGAAGGGCGGCTTGGAGCGCGGGTTGGCGCGACGGCCTTCGAGGGAGTTGATCAGCGCGGTTTCTTCACCGCAGATGTAACGCCCGGCGCCGGTGTGGACGAACAGCTCGAAATCAAAACCCGAACCCAGAATGTTCTTGCCCAGCAAGCCTGCTGCCTTGGCTTCTTCCACGGCACGGTTGAGGTGCTTGGCGGCGGTGGTGTACTCGCCACGCAGGAAGATGTAGCCACGGTAGGTTTTCAGTGCGCGAGCACTGATCAGCATGCCTTCGATCAGCAGATGGGGCAGTTGCTCCATCAGCATGCGGTCTTTCCAGGTGTTGGGCTCCATTTCATCCGCGTTGCACAGCAGGTAGCGGATGTTGATGGATTCGTCTTTTGGCATCAGGCCCCACTTCACGCCAGTGGGGAAGCCTGCACCGCCGCGGCCCTTGAGGCCGGATTCTTTCACGGTCTGGACGATGTCGTCCTGGGCCATGTCGGCGAAGGCCTTGCGCGCAGCGGCGTAACCGTTCTTGGCCTGGTATTCGTCGAGCCATACGGCTTCGCCGTCGTCACGCAGACGCCAGGTGAGCGGGTGAGTCTCGGCCGAACGCTTGATGCGGTTGGCAGGACCGAAGGAAGTCAGGGTCATACGTAGCCCTCGAGCAATTTGGCAACGCCAGCAGGCTGCACATCACCGAAAGTGTCGTCGTCGATCATCAACGCCGGCGCCTTGTCGCAGTTGCCGAGGCAGCAGACCGGCAGCAGGGTGAAACGACCATCGGTGGTGGTCTGGCCCAGGCCGATGCCGAGTTTGCTCTGGATTTCGCTGACCACCGACTCGTGGCCGCCGATGTAGCAGACCATGCTGTCGCAGACGCGAATGATGTGACGGCCCACTGGCTGACGGAAGATCTGGCTATAGAACGTCGCCACGCCTTCAACGTCGCTGGCCGGGATGCCGAGGATCTCGCCGATGGCGTACAGAGCGCCGTCCGGCACCCAGCCGCGTTCCTTCTGGACGATCTTCAGGGCTTCGATCGACGCCGCGCGCGGGTCTTCGTAGTGATGCAGCTCGTGCTCGATGGCCGAGCGCTCGGTTTCACTCAAGGTGAAACGGTCTGTCTGGATAAGCGTGCTGTTCATGCTTAGCGGTCCACGTCGGCCATAACGAAATCGATACTACCCAGGTACGCAATCAAGTCCGCGACCATGCTGCCTTTGATCACCGAAGGGATCTGCTGCAGGTGCGGGAAGCTTGGGGTACGAATCCGGGTGCGGTAGCTCATGGTGCCGCCATCGCTCGTCAGGTAATAACTGTTGATGCCCTTGGTCGCTTCGATCATCTGGAAGGATTCGTTGGCCGGCATGACCGGGCCCCACGAAACTTGCAGGAAGTGCGTGATCAAGGTTTCGATGTGCTGCAGCGTGCGCTCTTTCGGCGGCGGCGTGGTCAGCGGGTGATCCGCCTTGTACGGGCCTTCCGGCATGTTGCGCAGGCACTGGTCGATGATCTTGATGCTCTGGCGCATCTCCTCGACGCGCACGATGCAACGGTCGTAGGCATCGCCATTGGCGGCCAGCGGCACTTCGAACTCGAAGTTTTCGTAGCCCGAGTACGGACGCGCTTTACGCAGGTCGAAGTCGCAACCGGTGGAACGCAGGCCGGCACCGGTGACGCCCCATTCCAGGGCCTCTTTGGTGTTGTAGTCGGCGACGCCGATGGTGCGGCCACGCAGGATGCTGTTGTCCAGGGCGGCTTTCTGGTATTCGTCCAGACGCTTGGGCATCCACTCGACGAAATCCTTGACCAGTTTTTCCCAGCCGCGCGGCAGGTCGTGGGCGACGCCACCGATGCGGTACCAGGCCGGGTGCAGGCGGAAACCGGTAATGGCTTCGATCACCGTGTACGCGCGCTGGCGGTCGGTGAAGGTGAAGAATACCGGGGTCATGGCGCCGACGTCCTGGATATAGGTACCCAGGAACAGCAGGTGGCTGGTGATCCGGAAGAACTCGGCCATCATGATGCGGATGACGTCGACCTTCTCCGGCACCTTGATGCCGGCCAGTTTCTCGACCGAGAGCACGTACGGCAGGTTGTTCATCACGCCGCCGAGGTAGTCGATACGGTCGGTGTACGGGATGAAGCTGTGCCAGGACTGACGCTCGGCCATCTTCTCGGCACCACGGTGGTGGTAACCGACGTCCGGCACGCAGTCGACGATCTCTTCACCGTCCAGCTGCAGGATGATGCGAAATGCACCGTGCGCCGAAGGGTGGTTAGGGCCGAGGTTGAGGAACATGTAGTCCTCGTTCGGGCCGGAACGCTTCATGCCCCAGTCTTCAGGCTTGAAGCGCGCGGCTTCTTCCTCGAGCTGTTGCTTGGCCAGGGTCAGGCTGTACGGATCGAATTCGGTGGCCCGGGCAGGGAAGTCCTTGCGCAACGGGTGACCTTCCCAGGTCGGCGGCATCATGATGCGCGACAGGTGCGGGTGGCCTTTGAAGTCGATACCGTACATGTCCCAGACTTCACGCTCGTACCAGTTGGCGTTTGGCCAGATGCTGGTGACGGTCGGCAGGCTGAGGTCGCTCTCGGACAAGGCGACCTTGATCATTACGTCACTATTACGTTCGATCGACATCAAGTGATAGAACACGGAGAACTCGACGCCGTTCGGCAGCCCTTGACGCTTGGTACGCAGACGCTCGTCCACGCCGTGCAGGTCATAGAGCATGACGTACGGCTTGGGCAGGTTGCGCAGGAAGGTCAGGACTTCGACGAGTTTGGCGCGGGCAACCCAAAGCACCGGCATGCCGGTGCGGGTAGGCTGGGCGGTGAACGCCTCCGGGCCAAAACGGTTGTTCAGTTCGACGACCACATCCTGGTCGTCTGCCTTGTAAGGCGGGATGTACAGAGCACTGCCTGTAGTCATGGTTATTTTATCGCTTTCGGTCAACGTAAAGAATGAAGCCAGTGTCTCGTTCTATAAGAAGAAGCAGATCTGGATCAGACTTCGTCGGGGCTGCGCAGGTTGGTGACTGCGATTCGCTGTTCGCGGCGCTTTTCCTTTTCCGAAGGCATCTCGGCGCGATACACGCCTTGATCACCAACGACCCAGGAAAGCGGACGACGCTCCTGTCCAATCGACTCCTGCAACAGCATCAAGCCTTGCAGGAAAGCTTCAGGGCGGGGCGGGCAGCCAGGCACGTAGACGTCCACGGGCAGGAACTTGTCCACCCCTTGAACGACAGAGTAGATGTCGTACATGCCACCGGAGTTGGCGCACGAACCCATGGAGATGACCCATTTGGGTTCGAGCATTTGCTCGTAGAGACGCTGAATGATCGGCGCCATCTTGATGAAGCAGGTACCGGCGATAACCATGAAATCCGCCTGACGCGGCGATGCCCGGATAACCTCGGCGCCAAAGCGCGCGATGTCGTGGGGCGCCGTGAAGGCGGTGGTCATTTCCACGTAGCAGCACGAAAGACCGAAGTTATACGGCCACAGGGAGTTCTTGCGCCCCCAGTTGATCGTGCCGTTAAGCACGTCTTCGAGCTTGCCCATGAAAATGTTTTTGTGGACTTGATCTTCTAACGGATCGGAAACGGTTTCCCGTTCGCCAATCGGATACTGCTCGTTAGGAGCATCGGGGTCGATCCTGGTGAGATTGTATTGCATTGCCAAAGCCTCATTGTTTCAGCTTCGCTTGCCGCTTACGACGAGCTTCCGGAGCCCAGTCAAGGGCGCCCACTCGGAATAGGTAGACAAGGCCTGCCAACAGAATTGCTATGAAAACGAGAGCTTCGACGAATCCGGTCCAGCCGCTTTCGCGGACGGACACAGACCATGCAAAGAGAAAGAGGGCTTCGATATCGAAGATCACGAAGAGCATCGCGACCAGATAGAATTTGGCTGAGAGCCGCAAGCGGGCGCCACCTGTAGGTAGCATGCCGGACTCGAACGGTTCGTTTTTGCTGCGGCCCCAGGCTTTTGACCCGAGTAGGCTGGAAACGCCCAGCATGAAGGCACAGAGGCCGACCACGCCTAGAAGGAAAATGGCAAAGCCCCAGTTGTGGGCCATGAGTCCTGTCGCTTCGGGCATGCTGGTAATCCTTAACAGAGAGCAAAGGTCTCTGAGCTTGAAAAAGTAACAACGCAGTGACGATATGTCGCAGCAATCAATCCCGCTGATTTTATGGCTAAACACCCAGCAAGTAAAATTCCTATAGCGAAATTATTTATAGGAATAAGGACATAGCGAGCGGCAAAAGCGCCGTAGCCCTTGCGTTGCGGGCATTAGCCGGCATTTCGGGAATTATGTTTTGTAGGGAATGTAACGAATATAGTTTTGGCTAAATGATAATCAATATTGTTTGTGGCGGTTTTCAAACTGGTTATCGGGTTTATGGTTGGGAAGTTGTCTTATATGCGCGTAACTGTAGGAGCTGACGAGTGAAACGAGGCTGCGATCTTTTGATCTTGCTTCTAAAAAAAATCAAAGGATCGCAGCCTCGTTTCACTCGTCAGCTCCTACAGGGTTTTTGGGTGTTCACGAAATTGCAGGCAAAAAAACGCCCCGAACCAGTCGGGGCGTCAGATGTGCAGCGCTGCGGTTAGCTTTCTATGGGGCCCGCAGCGGCTGATGTCTCAGGCGAAGCAGATCAGTGGAACTGTTCTTCTTCAGTCGAACCGGTCAGTGCGGTAACCGAAGACGAGCCACCCTGGATCACGGTGGTCATGTCGTCGAAGTAGCCGGTGCCCACTTCCTGCTGGTGCGCCACGAAGGTGTAGCCCTTCGATGCGTCAGCGAACTCTTGCTCTTGCAGCTTCACGTAGGCAGTCATGTCGTTGCGGGCGTAGTCGTGCGCCAGGTTGAACATGCTGTGCCACATGTTGTGAATGCCGGCCAGGGTGATGAACTGGTGCTTGTAGCCCATGGCGGACAGTTCGCGCTGGAACTTGGCGATGGTCGCGTCGTCCAGGTTTTTCTTCCAGTTGAAGGAAGGCGAGCAGTTGTACGACAGCAGTTGGTCCGGGTATTCCTTCTTGATCGCTTCAGCGAAGCGACGAGCCTCGTCCAGGTCTGGCTTGGCGGTTTCGCACCAGATCAGGTCGGCGTACGGTGCGTAGGCCAGGCCGCGAGCAATCGCCTGGTCGAGGCCGGCGCGCACTTTGTAGAAACCTTCCTGGGTACGTTCGCCAGTCACGAATGGCTGGTCGTACGGGTCGCAGTCGGAAGTCAGCAGGTCAGCCGCGTTAGCGTCGGTACGCGCCAGGATGATGGTCGGAGTACCGGCAACGTCGGCCGCCAGACGGGCAGCGGTCAGCTTCTGTACGGCTTCCTGGGTAGGAACCAGTACCTTGCCGCCCATGTGGCCGCATTTTTTCACGGAAGCCAGTTGGTCTTCGAAGTGAACGCCGGCGGCGCCTGCTTCGATCATGCTCTTCATCAGCTCGTAGGCGTTCAATACGCCGCCGAAACCGGCTTCAGCGTCAGCCACGATGGGCGCGAAGTAGTCGATGTAGCCATCGTCGCCCGGGTTCTTGCCGGCTTTCCACTGGATCTGGTCGGCACGACGGAACGAGTTGTTGATGCGCTTGACCACGGTTGGAACCGAGTCCACCGGGTACAGCGACTGGTCCGGGTACATCGATTCGGCGGAGTTGTTGTCCGCAGCTACTTGCCAGCCCGACAGGTAGATCGCCTGGATACCGGCTTTGACTTGTTGCACAGCCTGGCCGCCGGTCAGGGCGCCCATGCAGTTGACGAAATCTTTATCAGGACGGAAGGATGGCTTGGCGCCCTGGGTGACCAGGTTCCACAGCTTCTCGGCGCCGAGTTTTGCAAAGGTGTGCTCAGGTTGAACCGAGCCACGCAGGCGGACGACGTCAGCAGCGGAGTAAGCGCGTGTCACGCCTTTCCAGCGTGGGTTTTCAGCCCAGTCTTTTTCGAGGGCTGCAATTTGCTGTTCGCGTGTCAGTGCCATGGAGATAAACCTCGTCGCGTCTTGTATGAAAAGTTGTTCTGCGGTGGAAAATTCCTGCGCTCGCTGACCAGAAGCTTAGGCGGTCAAGTCGGGTTCGGCGGGGATGGCGACGGGATGAACGATGGGCTCGAGGGGAAGTGAGCAGGTAAAGGCGAACTGCGGGCGCATTCGGGCATCGTGGGCCTTGGTACGAACATCAGTGTGGTGCCGGGTTACCTAATTACGCTTCCGTCCCTCGGGACAACTTCGTTCCAGTCGGCAACCTCGTCAAACACACCTTGTGGGCGGTACAGACACGAAGCGGTTCGCGGGGTAGGTGCGAACATCGCCTCGAAGGCCCTTGCCAGGGCCCCTGATTAGCGGGAGCGAGGCCATCATGCCTTCGCTTTTTTGCCTCGTCAAACGTTTTGTAGTGCTTTTTTTCAAGCACTACATCTTTGGTCTAATACGACTTGGCAGTCAGTTTTTGGTGTCTTGGTCCAAAGTATCGACTTTCACTCGCAGGGTCATGTCATCGCGTCCCTGGGTCGAGTAGCTGCGGGTCAGGCCCTGTTTGTCGGCCTGTGTCTGGCGATTCACCCCGGCCAGCAGGATCCATTCGCCCAGGCGGCCGGTGACGGTTGTGTCGGTGCTTTGCACGTTCACTACATCGGGACGTTCCTGGCTCATGCGGTCACGGTTGGTACTGATCGACAGATGGACGATCTCACCGGTGACGTTGGCGGTCACGTAAAAGCCCTGGGTGACGTTGCGGTACACGGTCTGGCTGCGCAGGTCACCGTAGCCGTCGGTCTGGGTGCTGGTCAGCGGTACGCTCTGGCCGACCTGGATCAGCGCCGGCATGCCGTCGGTGGCCTGGATTTGCTGGATGCCACCCTCGCGGCTGGCGGTGCTGCGGTTGATGATGCGGGTCTGGCTGGGTCTGGCGCCGTTGACCGAGTAACCCTGATCGCCCTGAACGTTGTTTTCGTTGGTGTCGACGGTGATCAGCAGGCGTTTGGGCGCGGTATCGAGTTGGCCGATCAGGGCCTTAAGTTCGTCGATCTTGCGCTGATCGGCGTTGACGATGAGCTGATTGCCGTAGGCGCTGACCTGGCCGTCCTTGCCGATGAAATCCTGCGCCACCGGCAACATGTCGGCACTGGTGTGGTAGTTCAGCGGCACGATTTCGGTGGCTGCCATGAGCGAAAAACTGCAGGTCACCAGCAGTGTGGTGAGCAGGGTGCGTAGGGACATATCCGTTATCTCCGCAATCAAAGTCTTGATATTGCCAGTTTGTCGGCCAGGGTTGGCGCTTGTTGAATCCTAGACAGCAAAACGCCCCGGCATCGGGTGATGACGGGGCGTTTTGTGGTGCGCCTACTGGCCTCTTCGCGAGCAGGCTCGCTCCCACATTGGTTTTGCGTCGTTCGCAAATCAACTGTGGGAGCGAGCCTGCTCGCGAAGGTCGCGACTCGGTCTCAAGTCGAATGCCGGACCATGTCCACATGCGGAATCCCTGCTTCCAGGAACTCCTCACTGACCATGTGAAAGCCCAGGCGCTCATAGAACGCCGTGGCTTGCACCTGGGCGCTGAGCTGCTGCTGCTTCAGCCCGCGCTCTTCGGCTTCGCCGATTACCGCGTGCATCAGTGCATCGCCGACTTTCAAGCCGCGCCAGTCCTTGAGTACCGACACCCGGCCGACGTGACCGTCAGGCAACAGGCGGGCGGTGCCAACCGGAAAGTCGCCTTCAAGGGCGAGAAAATGCACGGCCGTCACATCATCGGCATCCCATTCCAACTCGGGTGGCACGGATTGCTCGGCGACGAACACCGCTTCACGAATGCGCCGGATCTCGGCGTTGTCTTTCTGCCAGTCTGCGACACGTACGTGAATCTTATTCATCGGCAAACCCCAGGCTTCCTTGCTTGACCAGTTCGCACAGCAGGCCGCGGCCGTCTTCGTCGGTCAACCAGTCACCCAGGTTGTCGACGTGCAGTGCGTCGGCGGCGCAGATCATCTTCAGCAGTTCGCGCAGCTTGCCCGGCAGGTAACGGCTCTGGCCGCTGGCGAACAGCAGCAGGTCGTCATCGACTTCCGACCAGGCCAGGCGCGCGCTCGGGTTGCGGATCAGCACGGCGCCTTGCTCGAGCGCGCCGAGTACGTCGTCTTCTTCGAGGTCTTCCGGGCCGACCACCAGTTCCGGGTAGCGTGGCTCGGTCATGAACTGGCCGAACCAGGTCAGCAGCAGGCGCTCGTCACTCATGTGTTCGGCCAGCAGGCCTTTCAAGCGATCGAGGGCGTCGTGCTGGATCTGGTGCGGATCGACCGCAGGCAGGGCGTCGGCGTCGGTGTAGCGCTCTTCGTCCGGCAGGAACTGGCTGAGGAAGTCGGTGAAGTGGGTAAGCACTTCAGCGGCGCTCGGTGCGCGGAAACCGACGGAGTAGGTCAGGCAATCGTCGACGGCCACGCCGCAGTGGGCCAGGCGCGGCGGCAGGTAGAGCATGTCGCCCGGTTCCAGCACCCATTCATCGGTGGCTTCGAAGTCGGCGAGGATGCGCAGGTCCGCGTGTTGCAGCAGCGGGCTTTCGGAGTCGCACATCTGGCCGATTTTCCAGTTGCGCTTGCCGTGGCCTTGCAACAGGAACACGTCGTAGTTGTCGAAGTGCGGACCGACACTGCCACCAGGGGCGGCGAAGCTGATCATCACGTCGTCGATGCGCCAGCTCGGCAGGAAGCGGAAGTTTTCCAGCAGTTCGCTGACTTCCGGCACGAACTGGTCAACGGCCTGCACCAGCAGGGTCCACTCGCGCTCCGGCAATTTGCTGAATTCATCCTCGGCAAACGGACCGCGACGCAATTCCCATGGGCGCTCGCCGTTCTCGATGATCAGGCGCGATTCGACTTCTTCTTCCAGCGCCAGGCCGGCCAGTTCGTCGGCATCGATCGGGCTTTCGAAATCGGGAATCGCCTGACGGATCAACAGCGGTTTTTTCTGCCAGTAGTCGCGCAGGAACTCGCGTGCCGTGATGCCGCCCAGAAGTTGAAGAGGAATGTCAGGATTCATGTGTAACCTATTGAAAAAAAGCACTTTTCATACGGGAATAAAAACGCCCGGCGCGGCCGGGCGTCTTAAAAGGGTCCAGCGGTGGATCAGATGCGTTTGGCTTGCGCTACAGCGTTGCCGATGTAGTTCGCCGGGGTGAGCAGTTTCAGCTCGGCCTTGGCCGCGGCTGGCATGTCCAGGCCGTCGATGAAAGTTTGCAGCGCTTCAGGGCTGATGCCCTTGCCGCGGGTCAATTCTTTCAGCTTTTCGTACGGGTTTTCGATGTTGTAGCGACGCATGACAGTCTGGATCGGCTCGGCCAACACTTCCCAGCAGGCGTCCAGGTCGGCGGCAATCTTCTGCTCGTTGAGCTCCAGCTTGCTGATGCCCTTGAGGCTGGCTTCGTACGCGATCACGCTGTGGGCGAAGCCGACACCGAGGTTGCGCAGTACGGTGGAGTCGGTCAGGTCGCGCTGCCAGCGGGAGATCGGCAGCTTGCTCGCCAGGTGCTGGAATAGCGCGTTGGCGATGCCCAGGTTGCCTTCGGAGTTTTCGAAGTCGATCGGGTTGACCTTGTGCGGCATGGTCGACGAGCCGATTTCGCCAGCAATGGTGCGCTGCTTGAAATAACCCAGGGAGATGTAGCCCCAGATATCACGGTCGAAGTCGATCAGGATGGTGTTGAAACGCGCGATCGCGTCGAACAGCTCGGCAATGTAGTCGTGCGGCTCGATCTGCGTGGTGTACGGGTTGAAGCCCAGGCCCAGCTCGTCTTCGATGAAGGCGCGGGCATTGGCTTCCCAGTCGATCTCAGGGTAGGCCGACAGGTGAGCGTTGTAGTTGCCGACAGCGCCGTTGATCTTGCCCAGCAGTGGAACGGCAGCGACTTGAGCGATCTGGCGCTCCAGGCGGTAAACCACGTTGGCCAGTTCTTTGCCCAGGGTGGTCGGCGAAGCCGGTTGACCGTGGGTGCGCGACAGCATCGGCACGTCGGCGAAACGGATGGCCAGTTCGCGGATGGCGTTGGCGGTCTGGCGCATCAGCGGCAGCATCACGTCATCACGGCCTTCGCGCAGCATCAGGGCGTGGGACAGGTTGTTGATGTCCTCGCTGGTGCAGGCGAAGTGGATGAATTCGCTGACCTTGGCCAGTTCCGGCAGTTTGGCCGCTTGCTCTTTGAGCAGGTATTCGATGGCTTTTACGTCGTGGTTGGTGGTGCGCTCGATCTCTTTGACACGCTCGGCGTGCTCCAGGGAGAAGTTTTCCGCCAGGGTGTTCAATACCGCGTTGGCTTCGGCGGAGAACGCCGGCACTTCGCTGATGGCGGGGTGAGCGGCCAGGCGCTGGAGCCAACGCACTTCAACCAGGACGCGGGCACGGATCAGGCCGTACTCGCTGAAAATTGGGCGCAGGGCCTGGGTTTTGCCGGCGTAGCGGCCGTCAACAGGGGAAACCGCAGTGAGCGAAGAGAGCTGCATGGGGTGTTCTCGGACAGTCGGGCAACGAAATGGGGCGCGTATCATACATGAAAAAATCCGCCGGTCCGTCGCCAACTGACCGGCGTATTACGCGTATTGCTAAGTTCGGTGCTGTCGATGCGGGTTATTCGTTACGCATCAATGGGTAAAGCTCTTTCAGCAATTTGCGCCGGCTGATCACCAGCTGCCAGCGATGACCGCCCAATTGCCGCCACAGGCGTGCCGAACGTATGCCGGCCAGCAGCAGGGCGCGAATTTTCGAGGCGTTGCTTGGTTGCTGCAGGTTGCGCATGTCGCCGTGCACCTGAATGCGTTGGCGCAGAGTACTCAGGGTGTCCTGATACAGTGCGCCGCACGCGGCGATCACGTTTTCGTGGGCCGGACCGAAGTGCTCGACCTGGGACTGAATCTGCGGCAGGCGCTTGCCGATGATCTCCAGCATGTCCTCGCGCTTGGCCAGCTGGCGCTCAAGGCCCAGCATGGCCAGTGCATAACGCAGTGGTTCGCGCTGCAGGGCGCTCGGGTCGCGTTCGAGGGCGCCGATCAAGGCGCGATAGCCTTCGCGCAGGTTGATATCGTCGCCGCCATAGACTTCCAGGGTGTCCTTGGGATCGCGAATCAGCAGGCTGCCGAGCATGCAGGTCAGGCCGGCCTCATTGGTCTGGCCGGTCTTGGCGATCTTGTCGACCAGCACGGCGGCCAGGAATACGCCGCCCAGTGCCGTCAGTTGCTCCTGGGTCGGGCTCATTGGGCCTGGCCTTTGCTGGTCCAGGGTTCCGCAATTTCGATGACGCCGCCACCCAGGCAGATCTCGCCGTCGTAGAACACCACGGATTGACCAGGAGTGACCGCGCGTTGCGGGTCATCGAAGGTCGCGCGGTAGCCGGTAGCGGTCTTCTCGAGCGTGCAGGGCTGGTCGCTCTGGCGATAACGAACCTTGGCGGTCAGCTTGCGTGGCTGGCTCAGGTCGATCGGGTTGACCCAATAGATATCCGAAGCGAGCAGGGCGCGGGAGAACAGCCACGGGTGATCGTTACCCTGGCCAACGATCAGCTCGTTGTGTTCCAGGTCCTTGATCAGCACGTACCACGGCTCGTCGCTGGCGTCTTTCAGGCCGCCGATGCCCAGGCCCTGGCGTTGGCCGATGGTGTGGTACATCAAGCCATGGTGGCGGCCGATGATTTCACCTTCGGTGGTCTTGATCTCGCCCGGTTGCGCCGGCAGGTATTGCTTGAGGAAGTCGCTGAAGCGGCGTTCGCCGATAAAGCAGATGCCGGTGGAATCCTTCTTTTTCGCGGTCGCCAGCTCGTATTTCTCGGCAATTGCCCGAACCTGCGGTTTTTCCAGCTCGCCGACCGGGAACAGGGTCTTGGCAATCTGTTCGCCGCCGACGGCGTGCAGGAAGTAGCTCTGGTCCTTGTTCGGGTCCAGGCCCTTGAGCAGTTCGGTGCGGCCGTCGATGTCGCGGCGGCGCACATAGTGGCCGGTGGCGATCAGGTCGGCGCCGAGCATCATGGCGTAGTCGAGGAACGCCTTGAACTTGATCTCGCGGTTGCACAGGATGTCCGGGTTCGGCGTGCGTCCGGCCTTGTATTCGGCCAGGAAATGCTCGAACACGTTGTCCCAGTACTCGGCGGCGAAGTTGGCGGTGTGCAGCTTGATGCCAATCTTGTCGCACACGGCCTGGGCGTCCGCCAGGTCGTCCATGGCGGTGCAGTATTCGGTTCCGTCGTCTTCTTCCCAGTTCTTCATGAACAGGCCTTCCACCTCATAGCCCTGCTCGATCAGCAGGAGGGCGGAAACGGAAGAGTCCACGCCGCCGGACATGCCGACAATGACGCGCTTCTTTTGTGTGTCAGAAGGGGCTGGATCACGCATAGGGATTCAATGAGTGTCTTGAAAAAGGACGCGATTCTAACAGGCTCCAGCCTGCAAGGCTAAAGAGAAGGACGGATCAATTCGAGTCCGAAGTGTTGACCGCTTAGATAGTCGTCGATGCAGCGGATGATCAGCTCGCTGCGCCAGTTGTCGCGCTGCCCGATTAATTCCTCGCGGGTCAACCACTTGGCGCCGACGATGCCTTCGTCCAGTTGATACTCGGGGTGATGTTTCAGCGGTTTGGCGATGAAGCAGACCCGTTGGTAGGTCACGCCGTTGCTCGGGGCGGTATAGAGATAAATGCCCAGTACGCCGGTGGGTTCGACGTCCCAGCCGGTTTCCTCGAGGGTTTCGCGCACGGCGGCTTCGGTCAGGGTTTCGTTCGGGTCCAGGTGGCCGGCAGGCTGGTTGAGCACCACGCGTCCGTGCTTGAGTTCCTCGACCATCAGGAATCGGCCGTTGTCTTCGACGATGGTGGCGACGGTGATGTGGGGTTTCCAGTCCATAAGTTTTCCTTGATGTTGAAATGCTGTCCCTGTGGGAGCGAGCCTGCTCGCGAAGGCTGTGGGTCAGCCAGCATTGATGTTGAATGATAAACCGCCTTCGCGAGCAGGCTCGCTCCCACAAGGTCCGGTTTCGACAGATAAATTTGTGTGGATTCTGAAAACACAAACCCCGGCACATGGCCGGGGTTTGTGATGTTCCCTTACAACCTTAAACCAACGCTGCAACCGCCGCGTTGAAAGTTGCGCTCGGGCGCATGGCCTTGCTGATCAGCTCGGCATCGGCGTGGTAGTAACCGCCGATGTCCACTGGCTTGCCCTGGACAGCGTTGAGCTCGGCAACGATGGTCGCCTCGTTCTCGGTCAGGGTCTTGGCCAGGGTCGCGAACTGCGCTTGCAGTGCAGCGTCTTCAGTCTGGGCGGCCAGGGCTTGAGCCCAGTACAGCGCCAGGTAGAAGTGGCTGCCGCGGTTGTCGATGTTGCCGACTTTGCGCGATGGCGACTTGTTGTTGTCCAGGAACTGGCCGGTGGCCTGATCCAGGGTCTTGGCCAGAACCAGCGCCTTGGGGTTGTTGTAGGTCACGCCCAAATGCTCAAGGGAAGCGGCCAGGGCCAGGAACTCGCCTAGGGAATCCCAACGCAGGAAGTTTTCTTCCAGCAGTTGTTGCACGTGCTTCGGAGCCGAACCGCCAGCGCCGGTTTCGAACAGGCCGCCGCCATTCATCAGCGGCACGATCGACAGCATCTTGGCGCTGGTGCCCAGTTCCATGATCGGGAACAGGTCAGTCAGGTAGTCGCGCAATACGTTGCCGGTCACCGAGATGGTGTCCTTGCCTGCGCGAGTGCGACGCAGGGTGAACTTCATTGCGTCAACCGGTGCCATGATCTGGATGTCCAGGCCGGCAGTGTCGTGATCCTTCAGGTAAGCCTGAACTTTCTCGATCACCACGCCGTCGTGGGCGCGCATCGGGTCCAGCCAGAAAATGGCTGGAGTGCTGCTTGCGCGAGCACGGTTGACGGCCAGTTTGACCCAGTCCTGGATCGGCGCGTCCTTGGTCTGGCACATGCGGAAGATGTCGCCGGCTTCAACCGACTGTTCCAGCAGCAGGGTGCCATCGGTGCCGGTCACGCGGACAACGCCGTTGGTCTTGATCTGGAAAGTCTTGTCGTGGGAACCGTACTCTTCGGCTTTTTTCGCCATCAGGCCAACGTTCGGCACGCTGCCCATGGTGGTTGGATCGAAAGCGCCATTGGCCTTGCAGTCTTCGATGACCGCTTGGTAGATGGTGGCGTAGCAGCGATCCGGGATCACGGCCTTGGTGTCGTGCAGCTGGCCGTCGGTGCCCCACATCTTGCCGGAGTCACGGATCATCGCTGGCATCGAGGCGTCGACGATGACGTCGCTCGGCACGTGCAGGTTGGTGATGCCTTTGTCGGAGTTGACCATGGCCAACGACGGACGAACGGCGTAGACCGCCTGGATGTCCGCTTCGATGGCAGCTTGCTGCTCGGCAGGCAAAGCCTTGATGCGCGAGTACAGGTCACCGATGCCGTTGTTCAGGTTGAAGCCGATCTGTGCCAGCACGTCAGCGTGCTTGGCCAGGGCGTCTTTGTAGAACTCGGCAACGATCTGGCCGAACATGATCGGGTCGGAGACCTTCATCATGGTGGCTTTGAGGTGGACCGACAGCAGCACGCCTTGTTGCTTGGCGCTTTCGATTTCGGTCGCGATGAAGCTGCGCAGGGCGTTTTTGCTCATGACCGCGCAATCGAGGATCTCGCCGGCTTGTACGCTGGTTTTTTCCTTCAGGACGGTGGTGGTGCCGTCTTGAGCGATCAGTTCGATTTTAACGGCGCCGGCGGCGTCGATCAGGGCGGCTTTTTCGCTGCCGTAGAAATCACCGCTGCTCATGTGCGCGACGTGGGACTTGGAGTCCGCAGCCCAGGCGCCCATTTTGTGCGGGTGCTTGCGCGCGTAGTTCTTCACCGACAGCGGAGCGCGACGGTCGGAGTTGCCTTCGCGCAGTACCGGGTTCACGGCGCTGCCCTTGATCTTGTCGTAGCGCGCCTTGGCTTCTTTGTCGGCGTCGCTGCTCACGGTCTCCGGGTAGTCCGGCAGGGCGTAGCCCTGGGCTTGCAGTTCCTTGATCGCGGCTTGCAGTTGCGGAACCGAGGCGCTGATGTTCGGCAGCTTGATGATGTTGGCTTCAGGCGTAACGGCCAGGGCGCCCAGTTCGGCGAGGTGGTCGGCTACGGCTTTGTCGCCCAATTGCTCGGGGAAGCTGGCCAGGATGCGCCCTGCAAGAGAGATATCGCGGGTTTCAACGGCGATATCAGCCGAGGCGGTGAAGGCCTCTACGATAGGCAACAGTGAATAGGTGGCGAGGGCGGGAGCTTCGTCGGTGAAGGTATAGATGATCTTCGAGCGGGTGGGCATATTCGGATTAACTCTCTCTTCTTTGCTAAAGCGTGCGCAGAAACTCGAGGGGCGCCGGGTAAGCGCGTTCGTTCAAAGTCATCCATGAGCCGAATATCGAGATTTCGTTGCTGTGATGTTGGGTGCATCAGTAGGGCGTCAAGCAGCCGGGCTGCGGTAACAGGCCGGCCTATCAGGCGGAAAAGCTCATCATAGAGCAGTCCAGCCGTCGTGACCCTTTAGTCAGCGGGCGGCATTATACATAGGTAGCTGGCAATCTGCCGATGGTTCATACACAACGATTGTCGTCCATTGGTCTAAAGGTCGCAGGGACGAGCAAGGCGTAAGGTCATTCGTCGTGCTTGAGTTTGGCGCTTTTCCCTTTGCTTTCAGGCTTGTAGGTCGCAGGTAGTGTGGCTTTGCGGCATATGAATAGATCAGAGGGTTTGCGCGCCGATTTAACTGGGTTACGCTCGAACCAAGCCAGATGTTCAATCCAATCAATGGAGTTCAGCATGGGTTACAAGAAGATTCAGGTTCCAGCCGTCGGCGACAAAATCACCGTCAATGCAGACCATTCTCTCAATGTTCCTGATAATCCGATCATCCCGTTCATTGAAGGCGACGGCATTGGCGTCGACGTCAGCCCCGTCATGATCAAGGTTGTTGATGCTGCCGTGGAAAAGGCCTACGGGGGCAAGCGCAAGATTTCCTGGATGGAAGTCTATGCTGGCGAAAAGGCTACACAAGTCTACGACCAGGACACCTGGTTGCCCCAGGAAACCCTGGATGCCGTTAAAGATTACGTCGTCTCCATCAAGGGCCCACTGACCACCCCGGTCGGTGGCGGTATTCGCTCGCTCAACGTTGCCCTGCGCCAACAGCTGGACCTGTACGTGTGCCTGCGGCCGGTGGTGTGGTTCGAAGGTGTGCCAAGCCCGGTGAAAAAGCCCGGCGACGTGGACATGGTGATCTTCCGCGAAAACTCCGAAGACATTTATGCCGGTATCGAGTGGAAGGCCGGTTCGCCTGAAGCCACCAAAGTCATCAAGTTCCTGAAAGAAGAAATGGGCGTCACCAAGATCCGTTTCGACCAGGACTGCGGCATCGGTATCAAGCCGGTTTCCAAGGAAGGCACCCAGCGTCTGGTGCGCAAGGCCCTGCAATATGTGGTGGATAACGACCGCAAGTCGCTGACCATCGTGCACAAAGGCAACATCATGAAGTTCACCGAAGGCGCCTTCAAGGACTGGGGCTATGAGGTGGCGAAGGAAGAATTCGGTGCCGAGCTGCTCGATGGCGGCCCGTGGATGAAATTCAAGAATCCGAAAACCGGCCGCGAAGTCGTCGTCAAGGACGCCATCGCCGACGCCATGCTCCAGCAGATCCTGCTGCGTCCAGCCGAATACGATGTGATCGCCACGCTGAACCTCAACGGTGACTACCTCTCCGATGCGCTGGCGGCGGAAGTGGGCGGTATCGGTATCGCACCAGGTGCCAACCTGTCCGACACCGTGGCCATGTTCGAAGCTACCCACGGTACTGCACCGAAGTATGCCGGCAAGGACCAGGTCAACCCGGGGTCGGTGATCCTTTCGGCAGAAATGATGCTGCGTCACCTGGGCTGGACTGAGGCGGCGGACCTGATCATCAAGGGCACCAATGGTGCGATCAAGGCCAAGACCGTGACCTATGACTTCGAGCGCCTGATGGAAGGCGCGACGCTGGTCTCGTCTTCCGGGTTCGGTGAAGCACTGATCAAGCACATGTAAGCGAAAGACAGGCACACAAAAACCGCCCGATTCAGATGAATGAGTCGGGCGGTTTTTTTATGACTGGATGACGCTGCTGCGTTAAACCGTAACTGTCTGTTGCGTAGCAGGTGTGGTGGCATTCGTCGTATCGACAGGGGCGCCGATGTTGACGGCGTGCAGCCCTTTAGGCCCCTGGATAATCTCGAAGACAACGGCTTGCCCGGCTTTCAGGGTTTTATAACCCTCCATTTGAATGGCCGAGTAGTGAGCAAACAGGTCTTCCGATTTGCCGTCCTCGTTGATGAAACCGTAACCCTTGGCGTTGTTGAACCATTTAACCTTGCCGCTGACCTTGACACCTGACATACCAACTCCCTCTGCTACAGACTCCATCACTGGAGTATCATCCAGTACATCCGCAGTCACTTCTTAGAAAAAAAGTTGACTCCGCGGACCTTTTTTACCCACTGTGGGCTCTATTGGTTGTAACACCGTTTTGCCGATAGTCAAGCTGACCAGGCAGTCGGAGTTGAAATCGCCCAAGACCGCCCCCACCACTGTATTTGCACAACTGACGAACCTTTCTTTCCATGCATGCAATCAGCCAGATTCGACTAACATTCAATCAGGATCGCCCGACTCTCCAGAAAGATCGCCCGGAGGAACACGACGACGATTCCGCAGGCATTGCTGTTCAGGAGGCCAAGCCTGCTTTACAGGCGCCGCCGATGTACAAGGTGGTTTTGTTCAATGATGACTACACACCGATGGATTTCGTCGTCGAAGTGCTCGAGGTGTTTTTTAACCTGAATCGCGAGCTGGCGACCAAGGTCATGCTGGCCGTCCATACAGAAGGGCGGGCAGTATGTGGAGTGTTTACCCGCGACATCGCCGAGACAAAGGCCATGCAGGTCAACCAGTACGCCAGGGAAAGCCAGCATCCGCTACTCTGTGAAATCGAGAAGGACGGTTAATCGCCGACCACTTGGGTATGAGGTGAAGCTATGTTAAACCGCGAGCTCGAAGTCACCCTCAATCTTGCCTTCAAGGAGGCTCGTTCGAAGCGTCATGAATTCATGACCGTCGAACATCTCCTGCTGGCCCTATTGGACAATGAGGCTGCCGCCACCGTTTTGCGTGCGTGCGGCGCGAACCTCGACAAACTCAAGCATGACCTGCAGGAGTTCATCGACTCCACCACGCCATTGATCCCCGTGCATGACGAGGATCGTGAGACCCAGCCAACCCTGGGCTTCCAGCGTGTCCTGCAACGTGCTGTGTTTCACGTACAGAGCTCGGGCAAACGCGAAGTGACTGGCGCCAACGTGCTGGTCGCGATCTTCAGTGAGCAAGAGAGTCAGGCGGTGTTTCTGCTGAAACAGCAGAGCGTTGCGCGCATCGATGTCGTCAACTACATCGCCCATGGTATTTCCAAAGTGCCGGGGCACGGCGATCACTCTGAGGGTGAGCAAGATATGCAGGACGACGAGGGCGGTGAGTCTTCATCTTCAGGCAATCCACTGGATGCTTATGCCAGCAACCTTAATGAACTCGCGCGCCAGGGTCGAATCGATCCATTGGTAGGCCGTGAGATGGAAGTCGAGCGCGTCGCCCAGATCCTGGCCCGCCGCCGCAAGAACAATCCGCTGCTGGTGGGCGAGGCGGGCGTGGGTAAAACCGCGATTGCCGAAGGCCTGGCCAAGCGCATTGTCGACAACCAGGTGCCGGACCTGCTGGCCAACAGCGTGGTTTACTCCCTCGACCTGGGTGCTTTGCTGGCCGGGACCAAATACCGCGGCGATTTCGAGAAGCGCTTCAAGGCGTTGCTCAATGAGCTGAAAAAACGTCCGCAGGCGATCCTGTTCATCGACGAGATCCACACCATCATCGGGGCGGGTGCCGCGTCCGGTGGCGTCATGGATGCCTCGAACCTGCTCAAGCCGCTGCTGTCGTCCGGTGATATCCGCTGCATCGGTTCGACCACCTTCCAGGAATTCCGCGGGATCTTCGAGAAGGACCGTGCCTTGGCACGACGCTTCCAGAAGGTCGATGTGTCGGAGCCTTCGGTGGAAGACACCATCGGTATTCTGCGCGGCCTGAAAGGGCGTTTCGAGTCCCATCACAATATCGAATACAGTGATGAGGCCTTGCGCGCCGCTGCCGAACTGGCTTCGCGCTACATCAATGACCGGCACATGCCGGACAAGGCCATCGACGTCATCGACGAGGCGGGTGCCTACCAGCGCCTGCAGCCGGTGGAGAAACGGGTAAAACGCATCGAAGTGCCTCAAGTCGAGGACATCGTCGCGAAAATCGCGCGGATTCCGCCAAAACACGTCACCAGTTCCGATAAAGAGCTGCTGCGTAACCTTGAGCGTGACCTGAAGCTCACGGTGTTTGGTCAGGATGCTGCGATCGATTCGCTGGCGACCGCGATCAAACTGTCCCGTGCCGGCCTCAAGTCGCCTGACAAGCCAGTTGGTTCGTTCCTGTTCGCCGGTCCCACCGGTGTCGGTAAAACCGAAGCGGCACGGCAGCTGGCCAAGGCACTGGGGGTCGAGCTGATTCGCTTCGACATGTCCGAGTACATGGAGCGCCACACCGTATCGCGTTTGATCGGTGCGCCTCCAGGCTATGTCGGGTTCGATCAGGGCGGTCTGCTGACCGAAGCCATCACCAAGCAGCCACACTGCGTGCTGTTGCTCGATGAAATCGAGAAGGCGCATCCGGAAGTCTTCAACTTGCTGCTGCAGGTCATGGACCACGGGACGCTGACCGATAACAACGGGCGCAAGGCCGACTTCCGCAACGTGATCGTCATTATGACGACCAACGCCGGTGCCGAAACTGCAGCCCGTGCTTCGATCGGTTTCACCCATCAGGACCATTCGTCCGATGCGATGGAAGTGATAAAGAAGAGCTTCACGCCAGAGTTCCGCAACCGTCTGGACACCATCATCCAGTTTGGTCGCCTCAGCCATGAGGTCATCAAGAGCGTGGTGGACAAGTTCCTCACCGAACTTCAGGCGCAGCTGGAAGACAAGCGTGTGTTGCTGGAAGTCACCGATGCCGCCCGCAGCTGGTTGGCGGCCGGCGGTTACGACTCGGCGATGGGCGCACGTCCCATGGCGCGCCTGATCCAGGACAAGATCAAGCGTCCACTGGCGGAGGAGATCCTCTTTGGCGAACTGGCCGAACATGGCGGTGTGGTACACATCGACATCAAGGACGGCGAGCTGACCTTCGAGTTCGAAACCACGGCTGAAATGGCCTGACGTTAATCGCAGCACAGCAAAAAGGCGCCGATTGGCGCCTTTTTGCTGCCTGGTGTTTGTTCGCCGATTGATCGTTCCCACGCTCCGCGTGGGAATGCAGCCCGGGACGCTCCGCGTCCCTTCCAGAGCCGAACGCGGAGCGTCCGTTGAGGCATTCCCACGCAGAGCGTGGGAACGATCAGCAAACAAAAACGCCCGGCAATGCCGGGCGTCTTGTATTGACCTGATTAGCGAGCGCGGTAAGTGATGCGCCCTTTGCTCAAGTCATAGGGCGTCAGCTCGACGCGCACTTTGTCACCGGTAAGAATACGAATGTAGTTCTTGCGCATCTTGCCGGAAATATGCGCGGTTACGACGTGCCCATTTTCCAACTCCACACGAAACATGGTGTTGGGCAGGGTGTCGACGACAGTGCCTTCCATTTCGAAGCTGTCTTCTTTCGACATGCAGTAAAGCCCTCGGTGTCCAATGAATGGCCCGGTGCAACTGCGCCAGGCAAAAGCGGCGTGCATTGTGCCCGAAAAGTGGTGTTTAAGCCAAGGGGTTTAGGGCTTGCTCTAGTTCAGAATGACCCAGCGCTGGTTTATCAGCAGTTCGATGGGGCGATACTGGGTCTTGTAGCTCATTTTTTTACAGTTCTTGATCCAGTAGCCCAGGTAAACCGCGTCCAGCCCCAGGCGCCGGGCTTCGGTGATTTGCCAGAGTATGGCGTAGCGCCCCAGGCTGCGGCGCTCTTCGGCGGGCTCATAGAAGGTGTAGACTGCCGACAGACCGTTCGGCAGAAGGTCGGTGACGGCGAGGGCCAGCAACTGGCCCTGGAGGCGAAATTCGTAGAACCGTGAAAAAGGCAGGTCGCGGACCAGGAAGGTCGAAAACTGATCGCGACTGGGCGGGTACATGTCGCCATCGGCATGGCGTTCTTCGATGTAGCGCTGATAAAGATCGAAATATTCTTCGCTGAAACCTGGCTTGGCGGGGCGGACCTGCAAGTCGGCGTTGCGTTTGAAAATGCGTTTCTGCTGACGATTGGGTGTGAATTGCCCTACCGGAATGCGCGCCGGTACGCACGCATTGCAATTCTGGCAATGGGGTCGATACAGATGGTCGCCACTGCGCCGAAAACCCATTTCAGACAGATCTGCATAGACGTGCACATCCATGGGCTGGCTAGGATCGAGAAACAGGGTGGTGGCCTGCTCCTCGGGCAGATAACTGCAGGAGTGGGGTTGAGTGGCATAAAACTTCAAGCGCGCCAACTCGGTCATGATCAACCCTCGGGATAAGCTTTTGAATAAGTGTAAGCCACGCGCGCAAAAGTCGCTCAGTAAACCCAGGTTGCACGATTGGGCTGATCCAGATGCTGTGCCAGGTAATCGGCAAACACACGGCGCGGAATGGCCCGCGCACCCAGGCTGTGCAAATGATCGGTGGGCATCTGGCAATCGATGAGCACAAAACCCGAGTCTTTCAGATGTCGCACCAGTGTGGCAAAGCCAAATTTCGAGGCGTTGTCGGCAAGGCTGAACATGGATTCGCCGAAAAACAGCCGGCCCATCGCCAGGCCATACAGCCCGCCCACGAGTTCATCCTGGTCCCAGACCTCCACCGAATGCGCATGGCCGCGGTTGTGCAACTCGATATAGGCGTCCTGCATGGCCTCGGTAATCCAGGTGCCGTCCGCATACTCCCGGGGAGCGGCGCAGGCGCGGATGACCGCGGCAAAATCCTGATCGAAGGTCACCTGGTAGCGTTGCTGGCGCAGTAGTTTGTTCAGGCTACGGGACACGTGCAGTTCATCGGGAAACAGCACGGTGCGGGGGTCCGGCGACCACCAGAGAATCGGCTGGCCTTCGGAAAACCAGGGGAAACAACCATGGCGGTAAGCCTGGATCAATCGATCGGCGGACAGGTCGCCACCGGCCGCCAGCAATCCGTTGGGATCGCGCATGGCCTTTTCCAGCGCCGGGAACGTCAGGGTGTTGCGTTGTAACCAAGTCAGCATGGCGTCAGGGCTTACAGAAGGGGAGGGCGATGGCGGGCGTCGGGCCCGCCGTAAAGTGTGCCGTCAAACAGCGGGAATGTCGTCGAGGTATTTTTCCGCGTCCAGGGCGGCCATGCAGCCGGCGCCAGCGGAGGTGACGGCCTGGCGATACACGTGATCGGCGACGTCACCCGCGGCAAACACGCCTTCGATGGCGGTTGCCGTCGCATTGCCTTCGCTGCCGCCGTTTACCAGCAGATAACCATCACGCATTTCCAGTTGACCGGCGAACAGGTCAGTATTGGGCTTGTGACCGATGGCGATGAACACGCCAGTCAGCGGCAACTCCGTGAGTGCGCCGGTATGACTGTCGCGCAGGCGCGCGCCGGTCACGCCGCTGGCGTCGCCCAGTACCTCGTCCAGATTCTGGTTCCAGTGCAGGCGAATGTTGCCTTTGGCGGCTTTTTCAAAGAGTTTGTCCTGAAGAATCTTTTCCGAGCGCAACTTGTCGCGACGGTGAATCAGATGGACTTCCCTGGCAATGTTCGACAGATAAAGCGCTTCTTCAACAGCGGTATTGCCGCCGCCCACCACCGCGACCACCTGGTTGCGATAAAAGAAGCCGTCGCAGGTCGCGCAGGCTGAAACCCCTTTGCCCGCGAAGGTCTCTTCCGAAGGCAGCCCCAGATACTGTGCCGAGGCGCCAGTGGCAATAATCAGGGCGTCGCAGGTATAAGTGCCGCTGTCACCGATGAGTTCGAAGGGGCGCTGTTGCAACTTGGCGGTATGGATGTGGTCGTAAACAATCTCGGTGGCAAAGCGCTCGGCGTGTTTTTGCATGCGCTCCATCAGTACCGGGCCGGTCAGGCCTTCGACATCGCCAGGCCAGTTATCGACTTCCACGGTAGTAGTGAGCTGGCCACCTGCCTGTATGCCGGTAATGACAACGGGTTTGAGGTTGGCGCGAGCGGCATACACGGCTGCGCTGTAGCCCGCGGGACCGGAACCCAGGATGATCAGGCGGGAATGCTTCGCTTCGCTCATAAAAACACCTCATAAGCCTTTGTCACAAAAGAGAATGCGTGCTCAAATTGAGTCGCCCGTAATGTGCTGTTAACTATGCTACACCCAAGAGTTGCCAGCATGGCATCGTACGTACAAACCCGTACAATGCCTGGCTGTAACAGTGTTTGTAACAAAATAGGCATCGCGTTTCGTGTTTATGAAAACCGGTGCGCAGTGTTAAAAGTAGTCCCGGTTACGCCTGTTAACTTTTTTACCTGCCTGGATTGGGCAGTTTTATAGTCATTCAACAGATGGACGCGCCGTTGGCGCAGGAAAAACAGGTTTTGAAGAAATCCACCGCAGCACCCAAAACAGTCGTTCCACTCTGGCGCCAGCACTTGCACTACCGCCTCAAGGAAGGTGCATTGATCGCCATCGGTGCGTTGTGCCTGTTCCTGATGATGGCCTTGCTGACCTATGGCAAGGACGATCCGGGCTGGAGCCACAACAGCAAGATCGACGACGTGCAGAACTTCGGCGGCCCGGCGGGCTCCTACAGCGCCGATATCCTGTTCATGGTGCTGGGTTACTTTGCCTATATCTTCCCGCTGTTGCTGGCGATCAAGGCTTATCAGATCTTCCGTCAGCGCCACGAGCCGTGGGAGTGGAGCGGATGGCTGTTCTCCTGGCGCCTGATCGGCCTGGTGTTCCTGGTGCTGTCCGGTGCCGCGCTGGCGCACATCCATTTCCATGCCGCGACCGGTCTGCCGGCCGGCGCTGGCGGGGCGCTGGGCGAGAGCCTTGGCGACCTGGCGAAGAACGCGCTGAACATCCAGGGCAGCACGCTGCTGTTCATCGCCTTGTTCCTGTTCGGTCTCACGGTGTTCACCGACCTGTCATGGTTCAAGGTGATGGACGTTACCGGCAAGATCACCCTCGACCTGTTTGAACTGTTCCAGGGCGCCGCCAATCGCTGGTGGGCGGCCCGTACCGAGCGCAAGCAACTGGTGGCGCAACTGCGTGAAGTCGATGAGCGCGTGCACGATGTGGTCGCGCCGTCCGTCACCGACAAGCGTGAACAGGCCAAGGTCAAGGAGCGCCTGATCGAGCGCGAGCAGGCCCTGAGCAAGCACATGTCCGAGCGCGAGAAGCAGGTGCCGCCGGTGATCGCCCCGGCGCCACCCAAGCCGCCAGCGCCGAGCAAACGCGTGGAAAAAGAGAAACAAGCGCCGTTGTTTGTCGACAGCGCCGTGGAAGGCACCTTGCCGCCGATCTCGATTCTCGACCCGGCGGAAAAGAAACAACTCAATTACTCGCCGGAATCCCTGGCGGCCGTCGGCCACCTGCTGGAAATCAAGCTCAAGGAATTCGGCGTCGAAGTCACCGTGGATTCGATCCACCCGGGTCCGGTGATTACCCGTTACGAGATCCAGCCAGCGGCGGGGGTCAAGGTCAGCCGGATCTCCAACCTGGCGAAAGACCTGGCGCGGTCCCTGGCCGTGACCAGTGTGCGTGTGGTGGAAGTGATTCCGGGCAAGACCACGGTCGGTATCGAGATTCCCAACGAAGACCGGCAGATCGTGCGCTTCTCCGAAGTGCTGTCGACCCCCGAGTTCGACAACTTCAAGTCCCCTGTGACCCTGGCCCTGGGCCATGACATCGGCGGCAAGCCGGTGATCACTGACCTGGCGAAGATGCCGCACCTGCTGGTGGCCGGTACCACCGGTTCCGGTAAGTCGGTGGGGGTGAACGCGATGATCCTGTCGATCCTGTTCAAGTCTGGCCCGGAAGACGCCAAGCTGATCATGATCGACCCGAAAATGCTCGAGCTGTCGATCTACGAAGGCATTCCGCACCTGCTGTGCCCGGTGGTCACCGACATGAAGGACGCCGCCAACGCCCTGCGCTGGAGCGTCGCCGAGATGGAACGGCGCTACAAGCTGATGGCGAAGATGGGCGTGCGTAACCTGTCCGGCTTCAATGCCAAGGTCAAGGAAGCCCAGGACGCCGGCGAGCCGTTGAGCGATCCGCTGTACAAGCGCGAAAGCATCCACGACGAAGCGCCGTTGCTGCAGAAGCTGCCGACCATCGTCGTGGTGGTCGACGAATTCGCCGACATGATGATGATCGTCGGCAAGAAGGTTGAAGAACTGATCGCCCGTATCGCCCAGAAGGCGCGGGCGGCCGGTATCCACCTGATCCTCGCGACCCAGCGTCCGTCGGTGGATGTGATCACCGGTCTGATCAAGGCCAACATCCCGACCCGCATGGCGTTCCAGGTATCGAGCAAGATCGACTCGCGGACCATCATCGACCAAGGCGGCGCCGAACAATTGCTGGGTCACGGTGACATGTTGTACATGCCGCCCGGCACCAGCTTGCCGATCCGTGTCCACGGTGCCTTCGTTTCCGACGATGAGGTTCACCGCGTGGTCGAGGCCTGGAAACTGCGCGGTGCGCCGGAATACAACGACGACATCCTCAACGGTGTCGAAGAGGCGGGCAGCGGCTTTGAAGGCAGCAGCGGTGGCGGCGACGGCGATGATCCCGAGGCCGACGCGCTGTATGACGAAGCGGTGCAGTTCGTCCTGGAAAGCCGTCGCGCGTCCATCTCCGCGGTTCAGCGCAAGCTGAAGATCGGCTACAACCGCGCCGCGCGCATGATCGAAGCCATGGAAATGGCCGGGGTCGTGACGTCCATGAACACCAACGGTTCGCGTGAAGTCCTGGCCCCTGGCCCGGTACGCGACTGACCTGAACTGAAAAGGGGCGGCGTCTTGAGGCGCCGCCCGCACTCCCACGAATGTTATGAGGACTCCCATGCGTCTGATCCGCATGCTGTTGCTGCCGGTACTGGCTTTGAGCACGCTCTCGGCCCACGCCGATGACAAGGACGTGGCACGCCTGACCCAATTGCTGGAAAAATCCCAGACCCTGACCGCGCGTTTCTCCCAGCTGACCCTCGATGGTACGGGTACCCAGTTGCAGGAAACCGCCGGCGAGATGTCGCTGCAGCGTCCGGGGCTGTTCTATTGGCACACCAATGCGCCTGCCGAGCAGACCATGGTCTCCGACGGGAAAAAGGTCACCCTGTGGGACCCGGATCTGGAGCAGGCCACGATCAAGAACCTCGATCAGCGCCTGACCCAGACGCCAGCGCTGCTGCTGTCCGGTGACGTGTCGAAGATCAGCCAGAGCTTCGATATCAGCGCCAAGGAAGCCGGCGGCGTGATCGACTTCACCTTGAAGCCCAAGACCAAGGACACCCTGTTCGACAGCCTGCGCCTGTCGTTCCGCAATGGCCTGGTGAATGACATGCAGCTGATCGACAGTGTCGGCCAGCGCACCAATATCCTGTTCACCGGGGTGAAGGCCAACGAACCGATCCCGGCGTCCAAGTTCAAGTTCGATATTCCTAAGGGTGCGGATGTAATCCAGGAATAAGGAGCACGACATGACACCTGTGGGAGCGAGCCTGCTCGCGATGAATTCGGATACGCCGCGCTGGGTCAGGCGGTCATCTTTATCGTTGACGACCATCGCGAGCAGGCTCGCTCCCACAGGGAGATTGTGGTGTTCAGCAGATTAATGATCGGCACCGGGACCCAGTGAGGTTTCAGAGGTAGTGATGGACCTGTTTCGCAGCACCCCAATCGCCCAACCCCTGGCCGCCCGTTTGCGGGCGGCCAACCTGGACGAGTATGTCGGTCAGGAACACGTGCTCGCTCGCGGCAAACCCTTGCGCGAAGCGCTGGAACAGGGTGCCCTGCATTCGATGATTTTCTGGGGACCGCCGGGGGTGGGCAAGACCACCCTGGCGCGGTTGCTGGCGGAAGTATCGGAGGCGCATTTCGAAACGGTGTCGGCGGTGTTGGCCGGGGTGAAGGAAATCCGCCAGGCAGTGGAAATCGCCAAGCAGCAGGCCGCGCAGTACGGCCGCCGGACGATTCTGTTCGTCGACGAAGTGCATCGCTTCAACAAGTCCCAGCAGGATGCGTTCCTGCCTTATGTCGAAGACGGCACGCTGATTTTCATTGGCGCGACCACGGAAAACCCCTCGTTCGAACTCAACAACGCCTTGCTGTCCCGGGCGCGGGTCTATGTGCTCAAAAGCCTCGACGAAGCCGCCTTGCGCAAACTGGTGCACCGCGCGCTGACCGAAGAGCGCGGCCTGGGCAAGCGCAACCTGACCCTCAGCGATGAAGGCTTCCAGATGCTGCTGGCGGCCGCCGATGGCGATGGCCGGCGCTTGCTCAATCTTCTGGAAAACGCCTCGGACCTGGCCGAAGACAACAGCGAGATCGGCACCGATCTGCTGCAAAGCCTGCTCGGTGATACCCGCCGGCGTTTCGACAAGGGGGGCGAAGCGTTCTACGACCAGATCTCCGCGCTGCACAAGTCCGTGCGCGGCTCCAACCCCGACGGCGCGTTGTACTGGTTCGCGCGCATGATCGATGGCGGCTGCGATCCGCTGTACCTGGCCCGGCGCGTGGTGCGCATGGCCAGCGAAGACATCGGCAATGCCGACCCGCGTGCGCTGAGCCTGTGCCTGGCGGCGTGGGAAGTGCAGGAGCGCCTCGGCAGCCCGGAAGGCGAACTGGCGGTGGCCCAGGCCATCACTTATCTGGCTTGCGCGCCGAAAAGCAACGCGGTGTACATGGGCTTCAAGACCGCACTGCGTGCCGCCGCCGAGCACGGCTCGCTGGAAGTGCCGCTGCACCTGCGCAACGCGCCGACCAAGCTGATGAAACAGCTCGGCTATGGCGACGAATACCGTTATGCCCACGACGAACCTGATGCCTACGCCGCCGGGGAAGACTACTTCCCGGAAGAACTTGACCCTATCCCGTTCTATCAGCCGGTGCCCCGTGGCCTGGAGCTGAAGATTGGCGAAAAGCTCAACCACCTGGCGAAACTCGACCGTTTAAGCCCCCGGCAGCGGAGAAAATAGTGCTTGCCTTGATCGTTGCAGTTTCCGTCGGCGGGATGGCCGGCACCTTGCTACGCTTTGCCACGGGTAACTGGATCAACGCTAATTGGCCGCGGCACTTCTATACCGCGACGCTGGCCGTTAATATCGTCGGCTGTTTGCTGATCGGCGTTTTATACGGTCTGTTTTTGCTACGCCCGGAGGTGCCGATCGAGGTGCGCGCCGGGTTGATCGTCGGCTTCCTCGGAGGGCTGACGACTTTTTCATCCTTTTCACTGGATACGCTGCGCCTGCTGGAAAGCGGGCAGGTGCCTCTGGCCCTGGGCTATGCTGCCATCAGCGTATTCGGCGGGCTGCTCGCCACCTGGGCTGGCCTGTCCTTGACCAAACTTTGATTACGAGAGACCGACATGCTCGATTCCAAACTGTTACGTAGCAACCTTCAGGACGTAGCGGACCGCCTGGCATCCCGTGGCTTTGCCCTGGATGTCGCGCGCATCGAAGCGCTGGAAGAACAGCGCAAGACCGTCCAGACCCGCACCGAAGCACTGCAGGCTGAACGTAACGCGCGCTCCAAATCCATCGGTCAGGCCAAGCAGCGCGGCGAAGACATCGCGCCGTTGATGGCAGATGTCGAGCGCATGGCGGGCGAATTGAGCGCCGGTAAAGTCGAACTGGACGCGATCCAGACCGAGCTGGACTCGATCGTGCTCGGCATTCCCAACTTGCCGCATGAATCGGTGCCGATCGGCGAAGACGAAGACGGCAACGTCGAAGTGCGCCGCTGGGGCACGCCGACCGCGTTCGATTTCCCGGTGCAGGACCACGTCGCCCTGGGCGAAAAGTTCGGCTGGCTGGACTTCGAGACCGCCGCCAAGCTGTCCGGCGCCCGATTCGCTCTGTTGCGCGGCCCGATCGCCCGCCTGCATCGCGCCCTGGCGCAGTTCATGATCAACCTGCACGTCACCGAGCACGGCTACGAAGAGGCCTACACGCCTTATCTGGTCCAGGCCCCGGCGCTGCAAGGCACCGGTCAACTGCCGAAATTCGAAGAAGACCTGTTCAAGATCGCGCGCGAAGGCGAAGCCGATCTGTACCTGATCCCGACCGCCGAAGTGTCGCTGACCAACATCGTCGCCGGCGAAATCGTCGATTCGAAACTGCTGCCGATCAAGTTCGTTGCCCACACTCCGTGCTTCCGCAGTGAAGCCGGCGCGTCGGGTCGCGACACCCGCGGCATGATCCGTCAGCACCAGTTCGACAAGGTCGAGATGGTGCAGATCGTCGAGCCGTCGACGTCGATGGAAGCGCTGGAAGGCCTGACCGCCAACGCCGAGAAAGTCCTGCAACTGCTCGAATTGCCTTATCGCACGATTGCCCTGTGCACCGGCGACATGGGCTTCAGTGCGGTCAAGACCTATGACCTGGAAGTGTGGATTCCGAGCCAGGACAAATACCGCGAAATCTCGTCGTGCTCCAACTGCGGCGACTTCCAGGCCCGCCGTATGCAAGCGCGTTTCCGCAACCCGGAAACCGGCAAGCCGGAACTGGTACACACCCTGAACGGTTCCGGCCTGGCGGTCGGTCGTACCCTGGTGGCGGTGCTGGAAAACTACCAGCAGGCCGACGGTTCGATCCGTATCCCTGAGGTGCTCAAGCCGTACATGGGTGGCCTTGAGGTCATCGGCTAAATGAACTATCTGCCGCTGTTCCATAACCTTCGCGGCAGTCGTGTGTTGGTCGTCGGTGGGGGGGAGATTGCCTTGCGCAAATCCCGCCTGCTGGCCGATGCCGGTGCGCTGCTGCGGGTGGTCGCACCTGAAATCGAAACGCAGCTGCGTGAACTGGTCAGCGCCAGCGCTGGCGAGTGCCTGGTGCGCGGTTACGTCGAGACGGATCTGGACGGCTGCGCGCTGATCATTGCTGCCACCGACGACGAAGCGCTTAACGCACAAGTGTCCGCCGATGCCCATCGGCGTTGTGTGCCGGTCAATGTGGTGGACGCGCCAGCCTTGTGCAGCGTGATCTTCCCGGCCATCGTCGACCGCTCACCGCTGATCATTGCCGTGTCCAGCGGTGGCGATGCGCCGGTGCTGGCGCGGTTGATCCGCGCCAAGATTGAAACCTGGATTCCTTCTACCTACGGCCAACTGGCTGGCCTGGCGGCGCGTTTCCGTCACGAGGTGAAAAAGCTGTTCCCGGATGTGCAGCAGCGCCGCGCGTTCTGGGAAGACGTCTTCCAGGGCCCGATTGCCGATCGGCAACTGGCCGGGCAGGGCGGTGAAGCCGAGCGTTTGCTGCAGGCGAAAATCGCTGGAGAAGCGCCGGTGGCCACCGGTGAGGTGTATCTGGTGGGCGCAGGTCCTGGTGATCCGGACCTGCTGACATTCCGCGCCTTGCGCCTGATGCAGCAAGCCGACGTGGTGCTGTACGACCGCTTGGTAGCACCGGCGATTCTTGAGTTGTGCCGGCGCGATGCCGAGCGCGTCTACGTTGGCAAGCGCCGCTCCGATCACGCCGTGCCGCAGGACCAGATCAACCAGCAATTGGTCGACCTGGCGAAGCAAGGCAAGCGTGTGGTGCGGTTGAAGGGTGGCGATCCGTTCATCTTCGGCCGCGGCGGTGAAGAGATCGAAGAACTGGCGGCTCATGGCATCCCGTTCCAGGTCGTACCGGGCATCACGGCGGCCAGCGGTTGCGCCGCCTATGCCGGGATACCGCTGACCCACCGTGATTACGCGCAGTCAGTGCGGTTTATTACCGGTCACTTGAAGGACGGCTCCACCGATCTACCGTGGGCCGACCTGGTCGCGCCGGCGCAGACGCTGGTGTTCTACATGGGGTTGGTGGGTTTGCCGAGCATCTGCGAGCAGTTGATCAAGCATGGTCGCGGGGCGGATACCCCGGCGGCGTTGATCCAGCAGGGCACCACGGTCAATCAGCGGGTGTTCACCGGCACCCTGGCGGACCTGCCTCGACTGGTGGCGGAGCATGAAGTGCATGCGCCGACGCTGGTGATCGTGGGGGAAGTGGTGCAACTGCGCGAGAAACTGGCGTGGTTCGAAGGGGCTCAGGCGCAGCTCTGAATCTCTGCAACCGATCGTTCCCACGCTCTGCGTGGGAATGCCGCCAGGGACGCTCCGCGTTCCGCTTCTAATGCTGTGACGCGGAGCGTCACGGGATGCATTCCCACGCGGAGCGTGGGAACGATCAAAACCTCAGGCCTTGCGCCAAACCCCTTTCCCACTCAACCGCGCCCGATCATGGCTCGCGGTGAAATCCTGCGCGGGCCCTTTCGGCACGATACCCGTCGGGTTGATGGTCTTGTGGCTGCCGTAGTAGTGGTTCTTGATGTGTTCGAAATCCACCGTCTCGGCAATCCCCCGCCACTGGTAAATCTCCCGCAGCCAGTTCGACAGGTTCGGATAATCGGCTATCCGCTTCAGGTTGCACTTGAAGTGACCGTAATACACCGCGTCGAAACGAATCAGCGTAGTGAACAGGCGGATGTCCGCTTCGGTCAGGTACTCACCGGTCAGGTAGCGATTGGCACTTAACAACTGCTCCAGCCGATCCAGTTCTGCAAACAATTCATCGAAGGCTTCTTCATAAGCGGTTTGCGACGTGGCAAACCCGGCCCGATACACGCCGTTGTTCACCGCCGGATAAATCCGCTCGTTTAACGCATCAATTTCGCCACGCAACGGTGCCGGATAGAAATCCAGGTCATTGCCGGTCAGCTCATCGAAGGCGCCATTGAACATGCGGATGATTTCCGCCGATTCATTGTTGACGATGCGATGCTGCTGTTTGTCCCAGAGCACCGGCACCGTGACGCGGCCGGTGTAGTCGGCGGTATCGGCGGTGTAGCGCTGGTGCATGAAGTCAAAGTGATCGAGTTTGTCGCCGGTGGAGCCGTGGGACTTGTCGAAAGTCCAACCGTTCTCCAGCATCAAATAGCTGACCACCGACACGTCGATCAGGCTTTCAAGGCCCTTGAGTTTGCGCAGGATCAGCGTGCGGTGGGCCCACGGACAGGCGAGGGACACGTAGAGGTGATAGCGGCCCGGCTCGGCAGCAAAACTACCGACACCACTGGGGCCGGGTTGGCCGTCAGCGGTGACCCAGTTGCGACGCTACGCCTGTTCACGCTGGAACGTGCCGTCCTTGCTTTCGTACCACTTGTCTTGCCAGCGACCTTCAACTAACAAACCCATGTCCGAGACTCCTCAACCGATAAGCGTTGGAGAGGAGTCTAGGCTGATAGGTTCGATAAAAAAGCGCAAAGTTTGCAGGGTTATGATCGATTAAATCGATTTGTCCCGCGCATCCCAGTAATGCTGGGCGGTCTCGAACGCTTGCTCGCGGGTCTGGCCGAGACCGCGTAAAGCCAGGGCCATGGTCGAGATCAGGGCCATTTGCGGGTAACTGTCCACCACATCGCCGCGCCATACCGCCTTGAGATGCCCAGGTTCCAGACTGGCGGGTTTGACGTGGCGCTGACTCGACAGTTGCGGCCACTCTTCATCCCAGCTCTCGCCGCCGCTGGTGCCGTATAAGTGACTGTCGGCGTCGGGGTTGATCTCGATCTCACCGCCATCGCCCTTGACCACGATCGCGGTGTCGCCGAGCAAGCCGCTGGCATCGCGATGCACCGCCTGGTAACCGGGGTGGAAGATGCTTTGCAGGCCGCAACGGGCGCCCAGCGGGTTGAGGATTCGCGCCAGCGAGTGGATCGGCGAGCGCAGGCCGAGGGTGTTGCGCAGGTCGATCATGCGTTGCAGTTGCGGCGCCCAGTCCACCAACGGCATGAAGGCCAGGCCGCCGTTGTCCAGCGCCACGCCCACCTGCTGCCAGTCGCGGCACAACGGGATGTTCAGCTCATCCAGCAATTGTTCGCTGTAGAGCCGACCCGCAGTGTGCGCGCCGCCGCCGTGCATGAAGACCCGCACGCCGTTCTGCGCCAGGCACTTGGCCGCCAGCAGGTACCACGGCAGATGACGTTTTTTGCCGGCATAGGTCGGCCAGTCCAGATCGACGGCCAATGCCGGTGGATTCAGGCGTTCACGCAAGGCTTCCGTGAACCCGGCCATTTCCTCGGCGCTTTCTTCCTTGTGGCGCAACAGCATCAGGAAGGCGCCGAGCTGGGTGTCCTCGACCTTGTCGTCAAGCACCATGCCCATGGCGGCGCGGGCTTCTTCACGCGTCAGGTCGCGGGCACCGCGCTTGCCTTTGCCGAGGATGCGCACGAATTGGGCGAACGGGTGCTCGGCAGGCGTTTCGAGGGTCAGCGCAGGGAAGTCGGTCATAAGCAATTCGTCGGTTTGGGCAGGCCCGCCAGTTTCGCGGCGAGTTTGGCAGGGGTGCCTTTGAACAGTCGGTTCAGGTGCAGGCTGTTGCCTTTGTCCGGGCCGAGTTTCAATGCGGTGTACTTGATCAGCGGCCGGGTGGCCGGCGACAGCTGGAATTCAGCGTAGAAGCTGCGCAGCAGTTCGAGAATTTCCCAGTGCTCGGGGCTCAACTCGATGTCTTCGGCGGCGGCCAGGGCACTGGCGACGTCCGCCGACCAGTCACTGAGCTCCAGCAGAAAACCGTCCTTGTCCAGTTCGATGGCGCGCGCGCCGACCGTCAATACATTCATAGCCAGCTGTTGACCTTGTCGTGGCGGATCGACAGTTCGACGAAGGCCGGATAATCGACAACCGTTGCCCAGTCCGGAACATCGATAGCCCGGGCTTGGGCATCTTCGGCCAGAACGTAGAGTGTCAGGCCGCGAGCATTCAGCGCCGTGAAGGGTGCGGTGCCCGGCTGCAGGGCATAGGCCGCGTCACCGCACAGCAGCAGCGCGTCGTGGGTACCGATCACGCGCAGGCAACTGTTCAGGCGGTCGTCGCCGAACGGGGAATGAGACAACACATGCAAAGTCGACATCAGAGGGTGATCACCTGGTCGTAACGGTCAATGAGTGCAGTGATTTCGTGGGCGGCCAACACTTGGGCTTCCTCCAGCGCCAGGGCACCAGGGTCCAGGCCATGTTCGGCAGCGCTGTCGGCACAGACAAACAGTTCTTCAACACCGAACATCGGCAGTGCCTGCAGGTTGGCGCTCAGGTCTTTCTGTTGCAGGAACTTGGCGTCCTGATGCGTGGCGAGCTGGAACACGCCGTCGTCGAGAAACAGCAGGCCGATCGGCAGATCGAAGGCGCCGCCCGCCAGGACGATGTCCAGCGCTTCCCGCGCGCCCGGACCGGACCAAGGCGATTGGCGGCTGATGATCAGTAAGGATTTGGCCATCTCACGCACCTCCGAAGCAGATCAGGCGGTCAGCGTCCTGCACCGCGTCATGCAACTGGCCGAGGCCGGACAATTCCCACGGCGCGCCGACGGCGACAGCCTCGCGCTGATAGCGCTCGGCTTCTTCCTCGTTCAACACCCCACGGCGCAAGGCGGCGGCGATGCACACCACGCCATCCAGTCGGTTTTCGCTGACGAAGGCGCGCCATTGCCTGGGCAGATCCAGCTCGTCCTGGGGAGTGACCACACTGGCGGACGCGTTGTACACGCCATCCTGATAGAAAAACAGCCGGACAATCTCATGCCCGCCGGCGAGCAGCGCCTGGGCGAACAGCAAGGCGCGGCGCGAGGAGGGCGCATGGGCGGCGGAAAACACGGCGATGGCGAACTTCATGGCGGACTCGATCAGCGAAACTGCGGCCATGATAAAGCTTTATCAGCGGGGCGGCTAAATCGATGTTGTCTGAGCGGGCCCCTTCGCGAGCAGGCTCGCTCCCACAATGGATCCGTGTCAAATACAAAACTGGAATCCCCCACAAAACCCCTGTGGGAGCGAGCCTGCTCGCGAAGGGGCCCGTTCAGGCAGCACAAGAATCAGCGGGGCATATACCCCAACTGCCAACGCCGCGGGATCTTCAACGACAACAACCCCAGCACCGCAGCCAGCAAGCCGCTGGCAAACAGCGCCTTGAGCCCAAAGTGATGTTCCAGCACCGCACCCAGTACCGCGCCAGCGAACATGCCGGTCCAGGGAATCAGTTGCACACGCCAACCGCTGCGGCGCTCGCCGAGCATCCAGCGCCCCAGCCCGCGGCCGAAGCGTGACAGGGCGCCGGTGACATAAGTCAGGCCGACCGGCAGGCCGTTGACCTCTTCCACGGCGGCATTGAGCATGCCCATGGCGATAATTGCCGCCAGCAGGGCGGGCAGTTGCGAGTCATAGGGCCAGGCCGCGGCGGCGCAGAGAAGCGCGGCGATGCACAGCAACAAGGGCAGGGCCCGGCGCCCGCCCAGGCGGCTGACGATAATGCCCAGCGCATTGCCGACAATGAAGGTGGCGATGAGGATCACCAGGCGCAGGGTCAACCCCAGGTCGCCGGCACTGATGGCGACGGCCATCCGGGTGGTGTTGCCGCTCATGAACGAAACGAAATCGCCGCTGGCCATGAAGCCGATGGCGTCGGTCATGCCGGCCAGCACCGAGAGCATGGCCACCAGGCTCAGGCCGATGCGCCCGCGCCATTTTTGCATGTGCAGGTGTCCGGGGCTGGCGTGGGTCCTGGAAGCGGAAGGCAGCATCGGCGATGACGTCCTCGAGCGGTGGTCAGGGGGTTATCCCGTACAGGTCGCAATACTCCAGCCATTCCATGCCGGCCATTTCCGCGACTTCCCTGTGTACTTCCAGACGCTGGGCCTGATAGTCCTCGGGTGTGCCGGCGGTCAGTTGCAGCGTCAGCTCCCAGGCAAACAATCCAAGGCGCTCGGCTTCGGCTTCAAAGGCCTCATGCAAACGCTCATCGCGAAACTGCGCGAGGGTTTCACCCTTGGCCTGGGCCAGCAGCGGGTTGAGGTGGTCGAGCTCGTCGCGCAGTTCGGGACGTTCGTCGAGAAACTTGTTCAGTGCCTGTTCGTGTTGCAACTCGGATGCCGCCATGGTCACTCCTTGAGAACAGATTACGAAGACTGTTTTTTGCTGGCCTTGGCCGCTGCCGCCAGACACTCGAGGGCGAACTGCTCGGTATAGGTCATCTGGATCGGCGTGGTTTCGCCTTTGACGGTTCTTTCGCCGTCGAGGATGTAACGAATCCGCTTGTCGGTGACGCCGATTCGCTTGGCGATCCAGGAAGGTGTCTGACCGATCTGGCTGATCAGCTTGTCGGCGTATTCAGTGGTCGGTTTGTAAAACTCGGCGTTGGGTGTCATGGGGCTTCCAGTGAAAGGTGCAATACAGCGATATTTGGCGCGACAGGGTGCGCGAATCGTCACGCGCTGTCGCGGTATAAATGAAGTAAAGCAGAACGATACGCGCTGCCACGGTGATACAGTCCGCTTTTTCCTGATGAGTGAATGCAATGCGAATTCTGATGGTGGCGCTGGCCGTTACCTTGCTGGCGGGATGCGCGGGCTCGGCGATGAACGATGCTCGTACCAAGGCCCCGTACAAGACCCTCAACTCCGACAAGCCGGCAAAAGACGTCGCCCAATGCGTGCAGTTTTCCTGGCAGGACGAAGCGGTGTTCGGTGTCGATGCTGCCGCGTACCTGGAGCCTGGAGAGAAGGGTAGCACCACCGTCTACACCCGCTCGGCGGAGTCTTTTGTCGATGTGACCACTGATGCCTCGGGCACCGTATTGAGTTACTACGCGCAGCAGGACGACTTCGTCGCCAAGCGCCGCCTTGCGGCGTTGGCCACCTGCCTCTGATTTCACGCTGTACCCCCCCTGTAGGAGCGAGCATGCTCGCGATGGACTTCCGGGCGCCGCTGGGTATCTGGCTCCCCGCGTTATCGTTAACGTCCATCGCGAGCATGCTCGCTCCTACAGGGGGGGGCGTGGATAATCAGTAGCTCAGGCGCTTCTGGAAGAAGAAATGCTTGTACCCCGGCGGGTAGTCGGCGATGTGGCCGATCTCGCTGTAACCGCATTTCCTGTAAAACTCCGGTGCCTGGAATTCGAAGGTATCGAGCCACATTCCGACGCACTTCCTCTCCCGCGCCAGGTCTTCGGCCATCTGCATCAGCCGGGTGCCCATGCCCTGTCCCCGGGCCTGCTCCGGCACCGACAGCAGGTCGATGAACATCCACTGGTAAAACAACCGGGCGTAAAGGCCGCCGAGGATCACATCGTTTTCGTCGCGTACCAGCAGGGCAATCTGCTCGGGTACGGCGCCGTCGGCCTTCGAGGCATTGTAGGCCCGCAGCGGCAGCAGGATGGCCTGGCGCTCTTCTTCCGTGGGCGTGGGCGAAAACTCTATTCGCAGGTTCATGGCTATATCCTTATGGCTGTGAATCGGCAGCCTATCGTGGTTGCCACCATTGTTCCATCACCCTCACCGAGTGGAACCGTCGCCAACGCGCAGATGTCATTTATTGTGACGCGCCATTCCAGAGTGCGACCGATGAGGACATTCCGTGAATATTTTCGAAGCCTTGCGCGAAAGCCACGAGCGCCAACGCACTTACGCCAAAGCCCTGATCCGCACCAGCGGCGACACCCCTGAACGCGTCGAGGCGTACAAGCAGCTCAAGTCAGAACTGCAGGCTCACGAAACCGCTGAAGAACGACATTTCTATATCCCGCTGATGGAATTCGACAATGGCGTCGACCTGAGCCGTCACGCGATCGCCGAGCATCACGAGATGGATGAAATGATGGAAGAACTGGACGGAACCGAGATGTCCAGTCCGGCCTGGCTGGCGACGGCGAAGAAGTTGTCGGAGAAGGTTCACCACCATCTCGAGGAAGAAGAGCAGAAGTTCTTCCAGATGGCCGGCAAGTTGCTTGACGACAAGCAGAAAGAGTCGCTGGCGACTCAGTATGAAAAGGAATACAAGGCGCAGCTTGCTTGAGGAATGTAGGAGCGAGCCTGCTCGCGATGGACGTCAACGATGACGCGGGCATCCAGACAGGGCGCGTTATCGTTGACTTCCATCGCGAGCAGGCTCGCTCCCACAGGAATTAGAAGCCAGGGAGGCGCGCGGTTCCAGGCCATTGGCCGCCTTCCAGCGTGAGCAACTTTTGCTTCGCCTCCAGCCCCCCGGCAAACCCGGTCAATTTCCCCGACGCGCCAATCACCCGATGACAGGGCGCGATAATCGAAATCGGATTCTTGCCATTCGCCGCACCCACCGCCCGCACCGCGCTCGGGTTGCCGATTTGCTCGGCGATCTGGCTGTAGCTGCGGGTTTCGCCGAATGGAATGGTCAGCAAGGCCATCCAGACCTTCTTCTGAAATTCCGTCCCGGCAAAATCAAGTTCAAGCTCGAAAGACTGGCGTGTGCCAGCGAAGTATTCGCGCAGCTGTTGCGCGGTGCGCAGCAGGACCGGGTTGTCCGGCGCTTCGTTCATCGGGCCGAGGCGCACTCTGCCCGGTTTGTCATTTTCCCAGAGGATGGCAGCCAGACGTGAATCGTTCGCCACCAGCTTCAACTCGCCGACCGATGACGCCAGGGTGATGTAGGTGTAGGTCATGCCGCACGCATCGCCGAATTGCTGAACAGGTGTTAAGCATACTGCCTCGCCGGGGAGGCGCAATACGCAATCCCGACCATACTGCCTACTGCTCTTGAAGCGTTTTCCTACTTTAAAACAAAAAGAGACCGACTCATGAAGTACGAACCTTTTGCCAAATCGCTGATTGCGACCTCGTTGGCGCTCAGCTGCCTGATGGCCCATGCGGCCTCCGTGGCTCCGGTCGCGGCCGAAAACGGCATGGTGGTCACCGCCCAGCACCTGGCCAGCCATGTCGGCGTGGATGTGCTGAAGAACGGTGGCAACGCGGTCGACGCTGCTGTTGCGGTGGGTTACGCGCTGGCGGTGGTGTATCCCGCGGCGGGTAACCTGGGTGGTGGCGGTTTCATGACCATTCAACTGGCCGACGGGCGCAAGACCTTCCTCGACTTCCGTGAAAAAGCCCCGCTGGCCGCCACCGCTGACATGTACCTGGACAAGGCGGGCAACGTCGTCCCCGACCTCAGTACTCGCGGCCACCTGGCGGTTGGCGTACCGGGCACCGTGTCCGGCATGGAACTGGCGCTCTCCAAATACGGCACCAAACCGCGCAAGGAAGTGATCGCCCCGGCGATCAAACTGGCTGAAGACGGTTTCGTGCTGGAGCAGGGCGACGTCGAGTTGCTGGAGTACGCCACCGACGTGTTCAAGAAGGACATCAAGGATTCCGGCGCGATCTTCCTGAGCAACGGCGAGCCGATGCAGGTCGGGCAGAAACTGGTGCAGAAAGACCTCGGCAAAACCCTGCGGGAAATCTCCGAGAAAGGCGCCGACGGCTTCTACAAGGGCTGGGTGGCCGACGCCATCGTCACCTCCAGCCAGGCCAACAAGGGCATCATCGCCCAGGCCGACCTCGACAATTACAAGACCCGTGAACTGGCGCCGATCGAGTGCGACTACCGCGGCTACCATGTGGTCTCGGCACCGCCACCGAGCTCCGGTGGTGTGGTGATCTGCCAGATCATGAACATCCTCGAAGGCTATCCGATGAAGGACCTGGGCTACCACTCGGCCCAGGGCATGCACTACCAGATCGAAGCGATGCGCCACGCCTATGTGGACCGCAACAGCTACCTGGGCGACCCGGATTTCGTGAAAAATCCGATCGCCCACCTGCTCGACAAAAACTACGCGACCAAGCTGCGTGAAGCCATCCAGCCACAAAAGGCCGCTGTGTCCAGCGAGCTCAAACCCGGCGTGGCACCCCATGAGGGCAGCAACACCACCCATTACTCCATCGTCGACAAATGGGGCAACGCGGTGTCGGTGACCTACACCCTCAACGACTGGTTCGGGGCCGGGGTCATGGCCAGCAAGACCGGGGTCATCCTCAACGACGAAATGGACGATTTCACCTCGAAAATCGGCGTGCCGAACATGTACGGCCTGGTGCAGGGCGAGGCCAACGCCATCGCGCCCGGCAAGGCGCCGCTGTCGTCCATGAGCCCGACCATTGTCACCAAGGACGGCAAAGTGGTGATGGTGGTCGGCACCCCAGGTGGCAGCCGTATCATCACCGCGACCCTGCTGACCATGCTCAACGTGATCGACTACGGTATGAACATCCAGGAAGCGGTCGATGCACCGCGTTTCCACCAGCAATGGCTGCCGGAGGAAACCAACCTGGAGACCTTCACCACCAGCCCGGACACGGTGAAGATCCTCGAAAGCTGGGGCCACAAGTTTGCCGGTCCGCAGGATGCCAACCACCTGGCGGCGATCCTGGTGGGCGCACCGTCGCTGGAGGGCAAGCCGGTGGGCAAGAACCGTTTCTACGGGGCCAACGATCCGCGGCGTAATACCGGGTTGTCGCTGGGTTACTGAGTATTGTGTTTGAATGGGGACGGACCCGTCCCCTGATCCAATGACTTTGCAAGGAAGGAACCATGACCACTGCATTGCTGATTATCGATGTACAGCAAGCCCTGTGCGCAGGCGAGTACGAGTGCTTCGAGATAAAACGCGTCATCGAAACGATCAATGGCCTCAGTGCCCGGGCGAGAAAAGCCGGCGTTGCGGTGGTGTTGATCCAGCACGAAGAAGAGGGCGACCTTTTGAAGCACGGCGCTCCAGGCTGGCAACTGGCCGAAGGGCTGCACACTTCACCGGACGATCATCGCGTACGTAAAACCACCGGCGATTCGTTCTATCAGACAAACCTGCAGAACCTGGTGCCGGTACAAGACTTCGAACGCCTGGTCATCTGTGGCCTGCAAACCGATTACTGCGTGAATGCAACCCTGCGTCAGGCGCATCAACTGGGCTACGACGTGGTGCTGGCCGCCGACGCGCATTCAACCGTCGACAATGGCAATACCACTGCCGAAGACATCATTGCCGAACACAACAAGGATTGGGCCGATCTGAGCGGATCCGTGGCGCGGATCGATGTTATCCCGGCCAGTGAGATCCATTTCTGAATCCACCACAGTCCCTGTGGGAGCGAGCCTGCTCGCGAAGACGGCGTGTCAGCGAACATCAATGTTGATTGAAAGACCGCGTTCGCGAGCAGGCTCGATCCCACATGAATTGTTTGCCGTGTTCAAGGCGAGCCGAAGATTTCGATCAACTCATTCAAAAAAGCACTGACCAGATCCCGTTGCCGCGCCGAATGCCGCACCGCCGCGTGAAACCCGACCTCATAACGCAGCAACTGCGGATTGAGCGGATGCAACTGCCCGAGCTGTTCATGCCTGGCCGCATAATGCTGCGGCAGGAAGCCCAGGTGTTGACCGGACAGGATCAGCAGGGCGGCCCCGTCCATGCTGTCGGTGAGCACGGTCAAGCGTTCGATCGAGGTGGGCGCCGGCATTTCCGGCAAGGGGTGGCTCGGCCAGACCCAGTCATGGTGGCTGACATCCTCGCGGGTCAGCGCTCCCACCTGCTCGAACAGCGGATGCGACGGCGCGCAGTAGGCGATCTGGGTTTCCTGGAACAACGGGAAGTAGTCGATATTGGGCAAGCGATGCCAGAAATAACCGATCGCCAGATCGATATGGCCGTTGATGATTTTTTCTTCCAGTAGCGACGACGACAGCTCGGTGAAGTGAAAGTACAAACCCTCGTGCCGAGCCCTCAGGCGGGCAATGGCCAAACCGATCTTGGTGTTCGCCACCGGGTCGATCTGCCCCAGCAGGCCGACGTTGATGTTGCCCGAGACCTTGCGGTTGATGTGCTGCACCTCAACCCTGAAGCCCTCGGCGGCGGCCAGTAACCGCCGCGCCGCCTCGACGAACTGACCGCCCTTGGGCGTCACGGAAAATCCGCCGCGACCGCGTTCGCACAGGCGAAAACCCACCCGTGCCTCCAGCGTCGCCAGCTGCGCGCTGATGGTCGGTTGCGTGGTGTTGAGGGCGGTTTGCGCCGCCGAAATACCGCCGGCCTCGACCACCGTGAGAAATACCCGGATCAGGCGCAGATCCAGCTCCGTTACAGTTCCCAGCATGGGGGCTCCCGCTACTCGATTACATTGATGCCGATCTATGTGAACAGTGCGCCTTGGATATTTTAAGGCTGAGGCCAACGCCATACATTGCAGGGAAACCAGGGTCATCGTCAGCTTTTTCTGGAGTTTCACCTGATCCGGACGTCGATTCGACCGCTGCGCTCAAAACAAAAACAATCAACTGCATAGGAATCATCGTATGTCAGGGTCCCCACTTTCCGCGCACGCCACCGAGGCGAGCGGCGGGTTGGCCATCGAAGGCCACTCGATCGATTACATCCCGGAAAACGAACGTCACGCCAAACTCAGCAGCCAGGGACCGTTCTGGTTCCTCGGCAACTTCCATTTTTTCACCATCTCCATCGGTTTTGTCGGCCCCAGCCTTGGCTTGTCGGCGCTGTGGACCATGCTCGCCGGTGCGCTGGGCATCATGTTCGGCACGATCTTCATGGCCTTCCACGGCTCGCAAGGGCCGGAAATGGGCCTGCCGCAGATGATCCAGTCCCGTGCCCAGTTCGGCTATCGCGGGGTGATCCTGGCGTTGATGGCGACGATGTTTGTGTTCGTCGGTTTCAACGTGGTGAACGTGTCGCTGATCATGAACGGGCTGGAGCATGTGTTTGGCATCGACCCGACCATCGTCGCCGTGGCCGTGGTGCTGATCGGCGCGCTGCTCTCGATCTACGGTCACGATCTGATGCACAAAGCCTTCAAGTGGGCGCTGCTGGCAACGCTGCCGTTGTATGCCCTGGTCACCATCGCCCTGATGTTCGGCGCGGGTTCCGAGGGCGTCACGCCGGCCACCGACCTGGGCTTCAGCTGGATCGCCTTCGCCACCCTGTTCGCCATTGGCGCCAGCTACAACATTTCCTATGCGCCCTATGTTTCCGACTATTCCCGCTACCTGCCGAAAAACACCAGCCGGCCGAAACTGATCGCGGCGATATTTATCGGCGCGTCGTTGTCGGGCAGCTGGATGATCGGCCTGGGTGCCTGGCTCGCCCAGGAATTGAAAGCGGTGGACGCACTGGTGGCGTTGAACCAGGTGGGCTCTTCGATGATTCCCGGGTTGGGCAATGTGCTGGTGGTGGTGTCGGTAGCTGGTTTTCTGCCGATCATCGCGCTCAACACCTACAGCGCCATGTTGACGCTGCTGACCGGCGTCGATTCGATCAGCAAGATCACCCCGTCACCCCGCGCCCGGGTGCTGTCGATCAGCGCCATCAGCGTCATCCTGTTGACCTGCGTACTGTCGATCAAAGGTGACGGTATCGCGCTGCTGAACACCTTTCTCGTGTTGCTGTTGTACTTCCTCGTACCCTGGACCGCCGTCAACCTGGTGGACTATTTCTTCGTGCGCAAAGGTAGATACGCGATTCCGCATTTCTTCACGCCGAAGGGCATCTATGGCGCCTGGCAATTTCGCGGCATCGTTGCGTACCTGATCGGCTTTGCCGCCATGGTGCCGTTCTTCTACATCTTCGATGCGGCGGCCGGCAAGGAAGTGTTCGTCGGTCCACTGGCGCGCCTGCTCGAGGGTGTCGACATTGCCTGGCTGGTGGGCCTGGTGGTGTCGGGCCTGACTTACTACATCCTGAGCCGCTCGCTGGACCTGGCCTCCGAACGCCGGGTTATCGACTCGATCACTGAGCACGACATCGTCGCCATGGCCGCCCATTCATCTGCGGAGACGGTGCGTTGAATAGTGCAAAAAATACCTTGGTCGCCTGCTGCCAACTGGCACCGAAAATCGGCGACCTCGCTTACAACCGCACCCTGACCGAGCGCGCGATTCGCTCGGCAGCGCTGCAGGGTGCACAGGTCGTGGTGTTGCCGGAACTGGTGCAAAGCGGCTACCTGTTTGCCGACCGCGCGGAGGCGCTGGCCCTGGCGGAAACCGCCGAGGGTCCGACCTTGCGCCTGTGGCAGGCATTGGCCGTTGAATTGAACGTCGTCATCGTCGGCGGATTCTGCGAGCGCCTGGCTGATAATGAACTGGCTAACAGCGCGGCGCTGATCGATGCCCAGGGCGTGCGCGCGGTGTATCGCAAGGCGCACCTGTGGGATGCGGAAAAGGACATCTTCAGCGCCGGCAATGCCGCGCCGCCGGTGATCGAAACGGTCCACGGGCGAATCGGCATGCTGATCTGCTACGACCTGGAGTTCCCCGAGTGGGTACGCCTGCCGGCGCTGGCCGGTGCCGACCTGCTCTGTGCGCCGGTCAACTGGCCCGACGGCCCGCGACCGCAGACCGAGCGCCCGGCGGAAGTTTTGCGGGTGCAGGCCAATGCCTCGGTGAACCGCATGTTTATCGCCGCCTGTGACCGCTATGGTCACGAGCGTGGGGTGAGTTGGGTACAAGGTTCGGTGATCGTCGACGCCGACGGTTACCCGTTGGCCGGGCCGGCGGAGCAGGGTGGCGAACAGATTCTTTTGGCGACCCTGAACCTGGCCGAGGCGCGTAACAAGCGCATCAGTGAGCGCAATGACCTGCACCGGGACCGGCGGCCGTCGCTGTATGACTTGAGCAGTGTGGTGCAATGAAAACCCCTGGAACTCATCCACAACTCGCCCGCTAGACGCCATCGCGGCGCCTGTGGCATGGTCGAAACCACAGACCATGCAGTGAACAGGATCGGCAAGATGGAGCAGGGCAATCAGGGCGGCGTCGACACCTCGCTGCAGGCGTTCAACCGTTGCGTGTTGCACCTGGGGCGCCTGGCGCGAGAGCGCGGTGCCGCCGAATTCATCGCCGACGGCTTGCAGGCGTTGCGCCAACTGGTGCCCTTCACCTCGGCGTGGTGGGGCGAGATGTCCACCTCGGTCGCCAGCGCAGCGCCGCAAAGCTGGATGCACGGACGCATCAACCTGCCTGACTCGTTCGCCGGCGAATGGCAACGGAACGCCAGCAGCGACAGATTTTCCCATGACACCTTGAGTCGTCCCGGCGAGGTCATTCGCGACAGCGGCTTCAACGACCCCCACGCCGAAGTCGACGCCTTCGCCCGGCGCCATGATCTCTATCACCTGATGTGCATCACCTTCGAACTGCCGGAAAGCGGCCTGATGTTTTTCGTCTGCGTCTACCGTGGCGCTGATGCAACGGCTTTCAGCGACGGCGAGGCCGGTCTGTTTTCGGCGTTCTGCGATCACCTGTTGCAGCTGTGGCGTTTTCAGGTGCAGGACATGATCCGCGTCGACACCGGCAACGGCGCCAGCGACTTCGGGGTCGCGCGGCGCGACGGTGGTCTGCTCTACATCGGCGCCGGATTGTGCACGCTCATTCAACGGGAGGTGCCCGGCTGGAACGGCTCGACGCTGCCCGCCGAGGTCATCGCGCACTTGCCCAAGGCGCCCTGTGTCATGCGCCTGGGCCGCTCGGCACTGACCCTGAGCCCGAACGCCGAGCACGTCATCCTGTCGCTGGAAACGCAGCCACGCGGCGCAGTGCTGGCGCCCCGGGAGCGGACGGTGGCGATGCTGTTCGCTGCGGGTCACTCCTACAAGGAAATCGCCAAAATCCTGTCCCTGAGCCCGGCCACAGTGCGCACCTACCTGCGCAACTGTTATTTGCAATTGGGCGTGAAGAGCAAGGTTGAACTGGGTGCGGTGCTGCGTTCCGTCTGCGTAACGCCACTGTAGGACATTTGCCTTACCCCTCCTCATTTGCAGAGGTCCATTCGAGCGCCGCGCTCTATAGGGTATGCCCTGCATATCAAGGGCTTGCGCGGCAGTCTGCGCTCACCCTTGCAAAACTATAAAAACAGAGGTGAGGCCATTGAAATTGTCCAGGCTATTTATCGCCGTTGCCGGTGCGACGGCCGTGTCCTGCGTGGCGCTGGTGGGGTGCCAGACCCAAGGTTCAACAAGCGCCGACTTGGTCATGCGCAACGGTTATGTGTACACCGTCGACGGCAAGGATTCGGTGCAGCAGGCGGTCGCCGTCAAGGACGGGAAGATCGTGTATGTCGGCAGCGATGAGGGCGCTGCTTCTTACATCGGCACCCGGACGCAACTGATCGATCTGGCCGGGCGCATGCTGATGCCGGGCTTCATCGATGCGCACATGCATCCGGGGGACGGCGGTCGCGCCATGACGTTGTGCGACCTGAAGTACCAGACGATGACCCGCAAGGTGTTCCAGGAAACCATCCAGGCCTGCCTGGATGCGGACAAGGACAAGGGCCCTGACGTCTGGCTCGAAGTCGGCAGTTGGGATCGCATGGGCATGACCGGCCTCGATGGCGATGCCGACAAATCAACCCTCGATGCGCTCAAGACCCAGCGTCCGATCCAGGTACGCTCCACCGACTTCCACACCATGCTGCTCAACTCCCGCGGCCTCGCGGTGGCGGGCATCGACAAGCGCACGGCCAACCCCGGCGATGGCAAGTACGTGCGCGACAGTGCCGGCAATCCGACCGGTATTTGCGAGGACGGAGCGGCGGATACCATGGCCGCCGTGGTGCCGCCCGCCACCGATGCCGAGAAGCTGATCCAGAGCCGCGCCGCGCTCGACGCGATGCGCCAGCAGGGCATCACCAGTTTCTTCGATGCCTTGTCGGGAGCGGAGAGCGCCAAGGCGTTCACCACCCTCGCGCAGTCCGGCGAACTGACCGCCCGGGCCTTGCTCGCAATCAAGCTTGACCCGTCCGCCGCCACCGCAGACCCGGATAAAACCATCGCCGAGGCCAAGGCCCTTGCCAGCACCTACGACCAGGGCGAAGCCAAGGTCGCGCCGGGCGTGAGCATGCGTCACGTCAAGTTGTTCATGGACGGCATCATCAACGCGCCGGCCGATACCGGGGCGATGTTGACGCCGTATCTGCACAATGCCGGTACCGAGAAGACGCCGAAATGGACGCAGGGGAAAAACCGGGGCGAGCTGTATTTCCCGCCACAGGTACTCAATCCGCTGCTGCTCAAAGCCGTGCAGGCCGGTCTCGATCCGCACCTGCATGCCACCGGCGACCGCGCGGTACGCGACTCGCTCAACGGCATCGAATACGTGCGCCAGCAATTGCCCGGCAATCCATTCCGCCCGGCCATCACCCACGCCGAATCGGTGGACCCCGCCGATTACGGACGTTTCAAGGCGTTGGACGTGACGGCCAACATGTCGTTCCAGTGGGCGCAGCAGGCGCCGTCCACGGTGGATGGAACCAGCGATCATCTGGGTGCGGAGCGGTTTTCCCGCATGGAACCGTCGGGCAGCATCGCCCGCGCCGGCGGTCGGGTGGCGTATGGCAGCGACTGGCCGGTCGATCCGCTCGACGAGTTTCTCGCCCTGAAGATCGGCGTCACCCGCGCGGGCGATCCACAGAACCCGCACAGCTACGGCCCCAAATACGCCGGCAGGCTGAACGGCGACCCGGCGTTGTCCCGTGCCGACGTGCTGCGCACCATCACCTTGAACGCTGCCGAGCAGCTCAGGCTGGAAAACGTGACTGGATCGGTCGAAGTGGGCAAGTTTGCCGACCTGATCGTTCTGGACAAAAACTTCATGCAGGTGCCTGAAGACGAGCTGGGGCGCAATCAGGTGTTGATGACGCTGGTCGGCGGCAAGGTGGTGTGGGCCAAGGCGCCGTTTGTGGGGCAGGTGGCCGTTAACGAACAACAGAAATAACGCATTCCCCCCTGTAGGAGCCGGCTTGCTGGCGATGGCGGCGTTTCAATCAACATTGATGCGCCTGACACACCGCTATCGCCAGCAAGCCGGCTCCTACAGGGGGGTACGTGTATGCCTTCTATTTTTGAAGAGAACAAAAATAATGACCGATAGTCCACAACGAAGTCCCCTTATCGAAACCCGCTCGATCGATTACATCCCCGAAGCCGAGCGCCACGGCAGCCTCTACAGTCAGTTCACCTTGTGGCTCGGCGCCAACCTGCAGATCACCGCGATCGTCACCGGGGCGTTGGCCGTGGTGTTGGGTGGTGACGTGTTCTGGTCACTCATCGGCTTGCTGATTGGCCAGGTGCTGGGCGGGGCCGTGGTGGCGCTGCACGCAGCGCAAGGGCCGAAGCTCGGGCTGCCGCAGATGATCTCCAGCCGCGTGCAGTTCGGGGTGTACGGTGCGGCGATTCCGATTGTGCTGGTGTGCCTGATGTACCTTGGCTTCAGCGCCACCGGTGCGGTGTTGTCGGGGCAGGCGATTGCCCAATTGATCAGCGTCAGCGACAGCGCCGGTATCCTGATTTTCGCCGCGTGCATCGCGCTGCTGACGATGTTCGGTTACCGGGTGATCCACCTGGTCGGACGGGTCGCCAGCGTGCTGGGCGTCATCGCGTTCGTCTATCTGTTCACGCGCTTGATGAGCCTCAACGACATCGGCCTGTTGCTGGAAAACCGCCACTTCAGCTGGAGCACCTTCCTGCTGGCGGTGTCGCTTTCGGCTTCCTGGCAGATCGCCTTTGGCCCGTACGTGGCCGACTATTCGCGCTACTTGCCGAGCAAGACCTCATCCTGGAAAACCTTCACCGCCGTCGGCCTCGGCACCGTGTTGGGTGCCCAGGCGTCGATGGTGCTGGGGGTGTTTGCCGCGGCGTTGGCGGGGGCGAACTTTCGCGGTCATGAAGTGGCGACCATAGTCGGGCTGGGCAGTACCGGGGTGATGGCCTCCTTGCTGTACCTGAGCGTGGTGTTCGGCAAGGTCACGGTGTCGACCCTCAATGCCTATGGCAGCTTCATGTGCGTGGCCACCATCATCAGCGGCTTTCGCAGTCGCCTGGAAATCACCGCCGGCCAGCGCATGCTGTTCGTGCTGGTGATTGTCGCGGCGTCCACCACGCTTGCGCTGCTGGGCCAGTACTCGTTCCTCAACTCGTTCAAGTACTTCATCCTGTTCCTGCTGACGTTCTTCACCCCCTGGAGCGCGATCAACCTGGTGGATTACTACTTCATCAACAAGGAGCGTTATGACATCCCGGCATTGTCCGACCCGGCGGGGCGTTATGGCCGCTGGAACCTGCTGGGGATCAGCGTATATGTGATCGGCGTGTTGATCCAGCTGCCTTTCGTCGACACCCATTTCTATTCCGGAGCAATGGTCGCGCAACTCGGCGGCGTGGATATTTCCTGGATCGTCGGACTGGTGGTACCGGGAATCCTGTATTTCCTGCTGGCCAGGACATCGGCAGGGGTTGTGCCGGTTGCCGAAATCCAAAGACCTGAATAAGATACATCCGCAATCACATATCGCAAGAGCCGGCTTGCCGTGCTCCTGCGCAAAGCATTTTTTCGAACCGACACACAACGCTCTACTTCAGCAGGGGGCAGCCTTTTCATGGATGTTCTCGCACCGATCGACCAGTACCTGTACCGGTGGCTGATTGCGCCTGTCAGCGATCAGTTCCTGGGGCTCTTCGACCTGAATGGCCGTCTCTGTGTGGCCTTTCTTTTCACCTCCTACGCCGTGGCTTACGGCCTGTTCCGCTGGCGCAGATCCCGCGGGCTGACGGACGCGCACACCTTCTGGCAGTTCATCGGCGGCAACCGCGTGCATTTTCATCCCTCGGCGCTGCTCGATTACCGCTACTACTTCGTGCGCGCAATCCTCAAGGTCGTGTTGGTGGTGCCCATCGTCGGGCTGGTGGATCCCTACGTGTTGCGCTCCGGGGACTACGTCCGCTTTTTCACTCAACTGTGGGGCGCGCGGGTGCAGATCGAGGAGCACCTGGCCTTGTCCTTGCTCTATGGATTGGGCGTGTTTTTGCTGCAGGACTTCATCCATTACTGGGCCCACCGCGCTTTCCATTCCCGCTACCTGTGGGCATTCCACAAGGTCCATCATTCGGCGACGGTGCTGGTGCCGGTGACGGCGAGCCGGGTGCATTTCCTCGAGAAGGTGGTCGCGCGGTTGACCGACCTCGTGTTCATCAGCGCCTTTGCCGGTCTTTTCTGGTATGCCTGCGGCGGAGAGATCAGCCGTTACACGCTGTTCGGCGTGACCTACATGGTGTTCATCCTCAACGCCCTGGCGGCCAATCTGCGCCACAGTCATGTCTGGCTGTCCTTCGGGCCGCGGGTCGAGCACGTGCTGAACAGCCCGGCCCAGCACCAGATTCACCACAGCGACGCACCGCGGCACTTCAACAAGAACTTCGGGGTCAACCTTTCACTGTGGGACTGGATGTTCGGCACGCTGTACGTCACCCAAACGCAACCGGAGCCCATCCGCTTCGGCACCGGCGAAGCGGATCATGGGCGTTACCTGACCCTCTACAGCCTGATCGTCACGCCCTTTGTCGAAACGCTGGGCAAGATCCGCCTGGCCAGGCGCTCGCTTGGGGTCAGCGCGGTGGCAGGCGCCAGCGTTCCCGCAACTGCTCGTACTGCGCCTCGGGCAATTGCACCAGTAGCGGGGACTGGCGTGGGTCCAGCCAGCTGAACAAGCGGGCGATATCCGCTGGGGCCATGGCGGTGCAGCCACGGGTCGGTGTCGTGGGGCCACGCCAGATGTGAAAGAAAATGCACGACCCGGCGGCGGGGGAAGCCGGCGTGTTGTGGTGGATGAAAATGCCCTGGCGATACAAGTCGTCACCGCGGTGCATGCGTTCCGAGCTGTTCCAGTCTTTGGCAATCGTGGAGCCGTCGACCAGTTCGTTGTAACGAGTAGACTGACTGTCATCCACGCATTCGATGCTCGGGCCAAGCGCGAGGTAGGGCAGGCGGGTCTCAGCTGAAGCGTCGTATCCAAACGCTGTACCCAGTTGGAAAATCCCGGCTGGCGCCTTTCCATCGCCCTCCTGTTTCACCGGCCCCGGAAGTTGCTGAGTGTCGAGCAGTCCCTTGCCCCAGCCCATGCCGTGTTTTCCAAGAACCACCGCAAACGGCGCTTCGACTTTTTCGAAGGTGCTGCCGTGCCGTTCATAACGTTGGGCGCTGCCCTGGATGTCATCCCAGTTCTTGCTGGTGACCACGATCAACTGACCACTACCGTCAAGCCCTTGCGCCATCGCGCTACAGGGCAGCAGCAGGATCAGCAATGCGCAGATTTTGGCAAGACTGTTCATGGTGTCGGCGGGGTTATGGGGAAGTTCATGACGGTCTTCAACGCAGCATCCCGGGTATAAGTGAAGTGCCACCACTCGGCGGAGTACCCGATAAATCCCTCCTGCTCCATGGCGCGGGTCAGTCGCTGGCGATTTTCCATGGCCGTCGCATTGATCAGCGTCGAATCGGCATGCGCGCGCTCATCGAAGCAATCAAAACCGGTGCCCATGTCGACTGCGCCGTCGTGCCAGCGCTGACCATAAGGCGCCGTGCAATCGACTGGCGTGGCTGACGGCGTCCAGGTGTCGGCGGGCAGGGCGCCCGGTCCCGTCATGCTCAGGTCGACGGTGCCGCCTTTGGAGTGATTGGATACCCGCGCCACATAGCCCAGGCGCCAGAAGTCCTGCTTGTCTACCCGTGGATAGAATTCAGCCTTGCGCGGGTCGCCCGGCTCCGTGGCGAAGCGCCCCATGTCCGCGACCGCGCGGCTGGGGCGATAGCAATCGAATACCTTCAAGCCATAGCCTTGCGCCCGCAATGCCGTTTGCACGCGGGCGAGGGCTTTGGCGGCGTCCTGCGACAGCAAGCATTCGGGCGCTTCGTAACCCTCAAGCGGGTGCCCGGTGAAGTTGTGGGCGCTGGCATAGCGGATGTCTTGCTCGATACCCGGATCGATCGTGCGCAGATACACCATGTGCTCGGGCTTCGGTTCGGCACCGGCGAGGCACGGCAAGGCAAGACTTAAAAGCAGAAGCGATGATCGAGCTGCAAAGGGCATCGGGTCGGGCCTCCGGAAATCCATGACATGTCACTTCATCATGGCTTGAAACCCGCTACACCTCCATGAAGTTGTTGGTCGGCATGATACGACGAACGCACCAATGGCCCGGACGCGACGTTCTTGAACCCCATCCGCGCTCCTTCCTCGGCAAACCACGCAAACACATCCGGGTGCACGAAACGCTGGACCGGCAAGTGGCTGCGCGACGGTTGCAGGTACTGGCCGAGGGTGAGCATGTCGATATCGTGCTCGCGCATGCGCTGCATGACCTCGATGACTTCTTCGTCGGTTTCGCCAAGGCCCAGCATCAGCCCGGATTTGGTTGGAACCTGCGGCACCCGCTGCTTGAAGTTCTGCAGCAGATCCAGCGACCACTCGAAATCCGAGCCCGGCCGCGCGGCCTTGTACAGGCGCGGCACGGTTTCCAGGTTGTGGTTGAACACATCCGGCGGCTCGAGGGCGGTAATTGCCAGGGCGACGTCCATCCGTCCGCGATAGTCCGGCACCAGGGTTTCCAGTTGAATGCCCGGCGACAGCTTGCGGATTTCGCGCAGGCAGTCGACAAAATGTTGGGCGCCACCGTCGCGCAAATCGTCGCGGTCCACCGAGGTGATCACCACATACTTCAGACGCAGTTCAGCGATGGCCACCGCCAGGTTGCTCGGTTCATCGACGTCCAGCGGTTTCGGACGCCCGTGGCCGACATCGCAGAACGGGCAGCGACGGGTGCAGATGTCACCCATGATCATGAAGGTCGCGGTACCCCCGGAAAAACACTCGCCCAGATTCGGGCACGAGGCTTCCTCGCAAACGCTGTGCAGCTTGTGTTTGCGCAGCAATTGCTTGATCCGGTCGACCTCGGGGGAGGTCGGCATGCGCACCCGGATCCAGTCGGGTTTGCGCGGGAACTCATCGGTGGGGATGATTTTCACTGGAATCCGCGCGACCTTTTCCGCACCGCGCAGTTTGGTGCCGACTTGCACTGTGTTCATAGAATTTCCCAAGGTCTGTCAGACAAGAACCGGAACTGTGGGAGCGAGCCTGCTCGCGAAGACGGTGGAACATCCAGACTGATGTCGACTGACACTCCGCCTTCGCGAGCAGGCTCGCTCCCACAAGTTTTCCCACAGGTTTTGTGTTGTGCGATCAGTCGCGGTAGACCGGGAAATCGCTGCACATCGCCGCGGCCTGGCGGGCGACTTGAGCCTCGACATCGGCATCGCCGAGATGATCGAGGATGTCGCAGATCCAGCCGGCCAGCTCAATGCTCTGGGCTTCCTTGAACCCACGGCTGGTGATCGCCGGCGTACCGATGCGCAGGCCAGAGGTCACAAACGGCGACTGCGGATCGTTGGGCACGGCGTTCTTGTTCACGGTGATACCGGCACGGCCCAGGGCGGCGTCGGCGTCCTTGCCGGTCAGGCCCTGGCGGATCAGGCTGACCAGGAACAGATGGTTGTCGGTGCCACCGGACACCACGTCATAACCGCGCTCGATAAAGACCTGCGCCATCGCCTGGGCGTTGCGGATCACTTGCGCCTGATACGTCTTGAACGCCGGCTCCAGTGCTTCCTTGAAGCACACGGCCTTGGCGGCGATCACATGCATCAGCGGGCCGCCCTGGCCGCCGGGGAATACGGCCGCATTGAGCTTTTTCTCAAGCTCAGGATTGGCCCTGGCCAGGATCAGGCCCCCGCGTGGACCGCGCAGGGTCTTGTGGGTCGTGGTGGTGACCACGTCGGCGTAGGGCAGTGGGTTCGGGTACAGACCGGTGGCCACCAGCCCGGCGACGTGGGCCATGTCGACGAACAGATAGGCGCCGACCTTGTCGGCGATCTCACGGAAACGCGGGAAGTCCAGGGTCTTGGAGTAAGCGGAGAAGCCGGCGATGATCATTTTCGGCTGGTGCTCGACGGCCAGACGTTCGACTTCGTCGTAGTTGATCAACCCGGTCGCGGTGTCGATGCCGTATTGCACGGCGTTGTAGAGCTTGCCGGAAAAACTCACCTTGGCACCGTGGGTCAGGTGACCGCCGTGGGCCAGGCTCATGCCCAGCACGGTGTCGCCAGCCTGCAGCAACGCCAGGTACACCGCCGCGTTGGCCTGGCTGCCGGAGTGCGGCTGGACGTTGGCGTAGTCGGCGCCGAACAGTTGCCTGGCGCGGTCGATGGCCAGTTGCTCAACCACGTCGACGTGTTCGCAACCGCCGTAATAGCGCTTGCCCGGATAACCTTCGGCGTACTTGTTGGTCAGGCCGCTGCCTTGCGCCTCCATGACCCGTTGGCTGGTGTAGTTCTCCGAAGCGATCAGCTCGATGTGGTGCTCTTGCCGCGCGTCCTCGGCGTTCATCGCCGCCAGCAGTTCGTCGTCGTAGCCTTTGATCTGGTCCTGCTTGCTAAAAAGGGTGCTGAACATGGTGAAAGTCCTCTGTCGTTCTGAAATAGGGTGACGCACACCTGTAGGAGCTGGCTTGCTAGCGATGGAATCAACGCGGTGAAACGTTTAGACCGAGGTGATTGCATCGCTAGCAAGCCAGCTCCTACAGGGGGATGCGGTGTTCTTAGGCGTACTGGTAGTCGGCAATCGATGGACAGGCGCAGATCAGGTTGCGGTCGCCAAAGACGTTGTCGACACGACCGACCGGCGGCCAGTATTTGCCGTCGATCAAGGTGTCCAGTGGATAAACCGCCTGCTCACGGCTGTACGGATGCGACCACTCGCCCACCAGCTCCGCCGCGGTGTGCGGGGCGTTTTTCAGTGGGTTGTCGTCCTTGTCCAGGGTGCCGTTTTCCACCGCGCGGATTTCTTCGCGGATACGGATCATGGCGTCGCAGAAGCGGTCCAGTTCTTCTTTGGATTCGCTTTCGGTCGGCTCGATCATCAAGGTGCCGGCCACCGGGAAGGACATGGTCGGGGCGTGGAAGCCGAAGTCGATCAGGCGCTTGGCCACGTCATCGACGCTGATGCCGCTGCTGTCTTTCAACGGACGCAGGTCGAGGATGCACTCGTGGGCCACCAGGCCGTTGCTGCCGGTGTACAGCACTGGGTAGTGCTCTTCGAGGCGGCGGGAAATGTAGTTGGCATTGAGGATTGCCAGCTGCGAAGCACGCTTGAGACCCGCGCCGCCCATCATGCGGATGTACATCCAGGTGATCGGCAAAATGCTCGCGCTGCCGAACGGCGCGGCACACACCGCGCCTTCCTTGCGTGCCATGTGCGCGTGGCCCGGCAGGAACGGCGCCAGGTGCGACTTGACGCCAATCGGGCCAACGCCCGGGCCGCCACCGCCGTGCGGGATGCAGAAGGTCTTGTGCAGGTTCAGGTGCGAGACGTCGCCGCCGAACTTGCCCGGGGCGCAGAGGCCGACCATGGCGTTCATGTTGGCGCCGTCGATGTACACCTGGCCGCCGTGGTCATGAATGATGCCGCAGATTTCGCGGATGCCTTCCTCGAACACGCCGTGGGTCGACGGGTAGGTGATCATCAAGGCCGCGAGGTGCTCGCGGTGCTCGATGGCCTTGGCTCGCAGGTCTTCGATGTCGACGTTGCCGCGGGCGTCGCAGGCGGTGACCACCACGCGCATGCCGGCCATCTGGGCGGTGGCCGGGTTGGTGCCGTGGGCCGAGGACGGGATCAGGCAGATGTCGCGACGGTCTTCGCCACGGCTCTGGTGGTAGGCGCGAATGGCCAGCAGGCCGGCGTATTCACCCTGGGAACCGGCGTTCGGTTGCAGCGAAATCGAATCATAACCGGTGGCGGCGCAGAGCATCGCTTCCAGTTCATCGGTCAGTTGCTGGTAGCCGGCACTTTGCTCGGCCGGGGCGAACGGGTGCAGGGCACCGAATTCGGCCCAGGTCACCGGGATCATTTCGCTGGCGGCATTGAGTTTCATGGTGCACGAGCCTAGCGGGATCATGGTGCGGTCCAGCGCCAGGTCCTTGTCGGCGAGTTTGCGCAGGTAGCGCATCAGCTCGGTTTCCGAGTGATAGCGGTTGAACACCGGGTGGCTGAGGATTGGCGATTGACGAACCAGCGCGGCCGGGATAGTCGCTTGAGTAGCAGCGGCGAGGGCGGCGAAGTCCGGCAGGGTCTGGCCAGCGGCGAAGAGCGCCCACAGGGTTTCAACGTCAGCCTGGGTGCTGGTTTCGTCGAGGGACAGGCCCAGGCGTTCGGCATCGACCACGCGCAGGTTTATCTGCTGGGTATGCGCTTTATCGTGCAAAGCAGCAGTGTGCGCGCCAGTTTTGATCGTCAGCGTGTCGAAGAAGTTTTCCTGCTCGACGCTCAGACCCAGTGCGCTCAAGCCCTTGGCCAGGATCGCGGTCAGGTGATGAATGCGATTGGCGATTTGCGTCAGGCCCTTCGGACCGTGGTACACGGCGTACATGCTGGCGATGTTGGCCAGCAAAACCTGCGCGGTGCAGATGTTGCTGGTGGCCTTTTCGCGGCGGATGTGTTGCTCGCGGGTTTGCATCGCCAGGCGCAGGGCCGGCTTGCCGAAACGGTCGACGGAGACACCGACCAGACGGCCCGGCATGTCGCGCTTGAACGCGTCCTTGGTGGAGAAGTAGGCGGCGTGCGGGCCACCGAAGCCCAGCGGCACGCCGAAGCGTTGCGCGCTGCCGATGGCCACGTCGGCGCCGAACTCGCCCGGTGGCGTCAGCAGGGTCAGGGCCAGCAGGTCGGCGGCCACGGCCACCAGGGCGTTGGCGGCGTGCAAGCGTTCGGTCAGGGCACGGTAGTCGAACACATCACCGTTGCTCGCCGGGTATTGCAGCAGGGCGCCGAAGAACGGCGTCACGTCGCTCAATTCGCGCTCGTCAGCGACCACCACCTCGATGCCCAGCGGCTCGGCACGGGTGCGCAGCACGTCGAGGGTTTGCGGGTGGCAATGCACGGAGGCGAAGAACTGGTGGCTGCCCTTGTTCTTGCTCAGGCGCTTGCAGAAGGTCATGGCTTCGGCGGCGGCGGTGGCTTCGTCGAGCAAGGAGGCGTTGGCGATCGGCAGGCCGGTGAGGTCGCTGATCAGGGTCTGGAAGTTCAGCAGCGCTTCGAGGCGGCCCTGGGAAATTTCCGGCTGGTACGGGGTGTAGGCGGTGTACCAGGCCGGGTTTTCCAGCAGGTTGCGCAGGATCGGCGACGGCGTGTGGGTGCCGTAGTAACCCTGGCCGATGAAGGTCTTGAACAGCTGGTTCTTGCTGGCGATACCTTTGATCATCGCCAGTGCGTCAGCTTCGCTCAGGCCGTCTTCAAGGCCGAGCACGCTGGTACCCTTGATGCTGTCGGGGATGACGCTGGCGCTCAGGGCTTCGAGGGAGTCGAAACCGAGGGTGTTGAGCATGGCTTGCTCGTCACCGGCGCGGGGGCCGATGTGACGGGCGATGAATTCGTTACGGGTGTCGAGGAGGGCGGTCATGGGCAGTCCTCACGCGTCGGTCTGGTCTTGGATCAGGCGGTCGTAGGCGACCTGATCCAGCAATTGGCCGACAGCGGCAGCGTCAGTGGGTTTGAAACGGAAGAACCAGCCTTGGCCCAGTGGGTCTTCGTTGACCAGCTCCGGGGTGCTGTCCAGCGCCGAGTTCACTTGCAGCACCTCACCGTCCAGCGGCATGCCGATGCTGCTGGCGGCTTTCACCGATTCCACGACCGACACTTCAGCACCGGCGTCGAAGCTGCCCAATTCAGGCACTTGAACGAACACCACATCCCCCAGCGCCTGTTGCGCAAACGCGGTGATGCCGACCGTGACGCTGCCGTCAGCTTCGGTGCGCAGCCATTCGTGTTCGACGGTAAAACGCAATTCGCTCATATCAACTCCTCATTGTTCGGACTCAACCGCTGCAGGTGGCGGATGACGATGGGCAGGCTCGTGGGTGGGTAGCGAGCTTGGCTGGAGGAGAGATAGCAAGGGTGGTGCCAAGGTTGATTAGTTGTTTTAAATCAATGGCTTAATGTTTTAAGAGGCCATTTGAGGCGCGGCTACCGTATTGAAATCAATACAGGCAAGCGAAGGGAAGGGGCCGAAGTCCGGCCTAGATAGGTTGAGAGGCTTTTGTCTTGATTTCGATACGCTGTATCGATTTGAACACAATGCGACAGATACACCCGTCCACTGTGGGAGCGAGCTTGCTCGCGATTGCGGTGTGACAGAAAACAATGATGTTGACTGACAGTATGCTATCGCGAGCAAGCTCGCTCCCACAGGGATCCGGGGTGATTCAGGAATTGCCGGAGTCAGGACTTGTTGGGTATGCCGTACTTGCGCAACCGAACGGCAATCGCACTATGGGAGGTTTGCAACCGCGCTGCGAGCAAGCGGCTGGACGGATAGCTGCGATAAAGCTTTTCCAGCAGATTCTTTTCAAACCCTTCGACAGCCTCTTCAAGGCTGCCCACCTCACCATCGTTCTGGCGCTCCACAGCGGTTCTGGCAATGTCGAGGTCATCGATATCCACCAGCGGGTTTTCGCAAATCGCCGCCGCGCGAAAGATCACGTTTTGCAATTGCCGCACGTTACCCGGCCATCGGTTGCCGAGCAGGGCGGGAAAGGTGCTGGGGGCCAGGCGACAGACCGGGCGCTGGATCTGCGCGCAAGCCTGCTGCATGAAATGCTGGGCCATCAACAGGATGTCGTGGCCACGTTCGCGCAACGGCGGTACTTGCAGGTTGAGCACATTGAGGCGGTAGAACAGGTCTTCGCGAAAGTGCCCTTCGCTGACCATTTTTTCCAGGTCGCGGTGGGTCGCACTGAGGATCCGCACATTGACCTTGACCTCACGATCGCCACCGACCCGACGGAAGCAGCCATCGCTCAAAAAGCGCAGCAACTTGGCTTGCAGATACGGCGACATCTCGCCGACTTCGTCGAGAAACACCGTGCCCTGGTCGGCCAGTTCCAGCAGCCCGAGCTTGCCGCCCCGTTGCGCACCGGTGAACGCGCCGGGGGCGTAGCCGAACAGCTCGCTTTCGGCCAGGCTCTCTGGCAACGCCGCGCAATTCAGGGCCAGAAACGGCTTGTCACGGCGACCGCTGATCGCGTGACAGGCGCGGGCCACCAGTTCCTTGCCGGTGCCGGTTTCACCCTGGATCAACAGCGGTGCATCGAGGGCCGCCACCCGTTGCGCGCGGGCCTTGAGCGAGCGGATCGGCGGTGATTCACCAAGCAGCGCATCGAAACCTTCGGCGTGATCATGGTGCAGCGCCGAGAGGCGTTCGCCGATGCGGTTCGGTTGATAGAGGGTGAGCAGGGCGCCGGCGTCGGTGATCGGCATGGCATCGAGCAGCAAGGTGTGGCCGCCGAGGCTGACCTCGTGCATGGGCAGGCGGAAATGGTGGGCGATCAAGGTGCGTTGCAAATCGGCATCGTCGAACAGCGCGCTCAGCGATTCACCGGCCGGTTCGCGACCGCACAGGGCGATCAATGCCGGGTTGGCCAGCAGCACGTGCCCACGATCATCCACCGCCAGCACCGGGTCGGAACTGGCGGCGAGCAACGCATCCAGTTGCAGGCGCCGACGTTGCCCCGGAAGGATGTCGACCATGGTCACCGCTTGCACGCCGCACACGCCGAACAATGCCTCGCGCAACTCTTCCAGCACTTCGGTGCCGAGGGTCGGGGCATCGATGTAGACGTTCGGCGGCACCATCTCCACGGCGTCCAGATTGAAGCTGCGCCCGCCGAGCAGGGCCAGCACTTCCTGGGTGATGCCGACGCGGTCGATGAAGGTGACGTGGATGCGCATGACAGGCCTGCAAGATGGGCGAACGGAAATCAGTATGCCGGGGCGAATTTGAGTTTGGCGAGCTTCACGTCATCCGCTGGCCGTTTTGCGCGCGCTGGCCGCCAGGTCCTCAAGGAACGCCTGCAGGATCGGCGAGGGTGCCACACCGCGCCGGGTGATCACGTCGAACGGCGACTTCAGCCGCAGGCTCGCCGGGCCCAGTTGATGCATCTCGCCTGACTTGAGCCACTGGGAGGCGAAGTGCTCGGGCAGGAAACCCATGTAGGCGCCGGAGATGATCAGGATCGCCGAGGCCTCGATATTGTCCACGGTGGCCGCTGCCTTGCTCACGCCCAAGTGTTCCAGGTCGTATTGCTGCATGTAGCCGCGCACGACGATGCGCCCTGCGCCGACTTCTTCGAGCAGTTCGGCACCTTCGGCCTTGCTCCCGTAGAGTGGATGTCGGCGGCCGCAATACAACCCCAGCGCTTCCTGATACAGCGGCGATTGCAATAGGCCCGGCAGATGGATCGGAAAGTGCCCGATGGCCAGGTGCAAGCGGCCGTCGAGCACCCGTTCCTCCAGTTCGGCAGGGGTGCCGACGTACACGTTCAGGTGCACGTCATGCCCGCGCGACACGAAGCGCTGGGTGGTGCGCGGGATCGGCGAATCGGGGTCGGTGATGGTGGTGTCGATGATCCCCAGGTTGAGCTTGCCGCTGATGTGCTGCTTGAGCACGTCGGCGTCCATGCAGAAATTTTCCACCGCCGACAGCAGGCGCTGAGTGGCTTCATGGATCGCCACCCCTTGCTCGGTCAGGCGAAAGCCACTGCGCCCGCGCTGGCAGAGCTTGACCCCCAGGCGGGTTTCCAAATGGGTCATCTGTTCGCTGATGGTCGACTGGCCGGCGTTCAACGCCGCCTGCGCCGCGGAAAACCCGCCGCAACGGACAATTGTGGCAAACACCCGAAGCAACTTCAGGTCGACATCGTGCAGTTGAATCACCTGGAACCTCCCGCCTGTGGATGCATCGGCAATGCCGATATGAGTATCTGATGTTTAGCATTTTTTCCACGAAAACCTGCGCTCATAGTCTTTCCAACGGCGGTCGCCTTGCAGTCCGCCAAGCCGATAACAAGAAGTGGAGAGGCTAGAAATGTCGAACAACGGTTATGAATCCGGTCGTCTGAACCTGCCATTCGTGGGTCATTGCACCTTTGGCAAATCTCCGGTGTGCACCGATTGGGACGCGCTGGATGCCGACGTCGCGGTGCTGGGCGTGCCCAACGACATGGGCACCCAGTGGCGCTCCGGCGCACGCTTCGGACCACGCGGGATTCGCGAAGCATCGACGCTGTTTTCCTTCGGCCACGCCGGCGCCTATGACCACGAAGACGACGTGATGTACCTCACGGCGTCGGACGTGCGCATGGTCGACGTCGGTGATGCCGACATCGTCCATACCGACATGGCCACCAGTAACAAGAACACCGAATACGCCGTGCGCAAGATCCTCGATGCCGGTGTGATGCCGGTGGTGCTCGGCGGCGATCACTCTGTGCACGCGCCGGTGATCAAGGCCTTCGAAGGCCGTGGCCCGATCCACATCATTCACTTCGATGCGCACCTGGATTTCGTCGACGAGCGCCACGGCGTTCGCTACGGCCACGGCAACCCGCTGCGCCGCGCCTCGGAAATGAACCACATCGTCGGCATGACCCAGATGGGCATTCGCAACGTCTCGTCGTCCAACCGCGACGACTACGAAGCGGCCCACGAAGCCGGCTCGAAGATCCTTTCGGTGCGCGATGTGCGTCGCCTTGGCGTCGAAGGTGTACTGGCGCTGATCCCGCAGAACATCAACTACTACATCACCATCGACATCGACGGTTTCGACCCGTCCATCGCCCCTGGCACCGGCACACCGAGCCACGGTGGCTTCCTCTACTACGAAGTGCTGGAAATCATCCAGGCCCTGGCCAAGCGCAGTAAAGGCAACATCGTCGGCATGGACCTGGTGGAGGTTGCACCGGTGTACGACCCGACCGGCATGACCTCGATCCTCGCCGCGCAACTGCTGCTCAACAGCATCGGTTTCATCTTCCACGAGCGTGGAAAGGTGCGAGCGGCCGCCGAGAGTGAACCGACGCTGGCTTAAGAGCTGAGCCTGAACATCGAAACCACATACCCCGGCAGTGCCTGACTGCCGGGCAGAGAGAACAAAAATGGACACGATCGTCAAAAGTTACCTGCAGAAGTTTGGCGTGAGCGAAGCCACCCAGACCTTCCTCAGCAAAGTGCAGAAAATGTTCATCGGCGGCGCCTGGGTGGAGGCCAGCGACGGCCAGACGTCCGAAGTCATCGAGCCGTCGACCGAAGGCCTGATCACCCGCATTCCCATGGGCACTACCGATGACCTGGACCGCGCCGTGCAAGCCGCCCGTGCGCAGTTCGACGGTGGCGAATGGCGCCAGGCCAAACCGGCGCAACGCGAACGCCTGATCCAGCGCCTGGCGGATTTGATTGAACAGAACGCTGCCGAACTGGCGGAAATCGAATCGATCGACATGGGCAAGTCTGTAGCCTTCGCCAAGGACGTCGACATCCAGGGCACCGTCGATACCCTGCGCTATTTCGCCGGTTGGGCCACCAAGCTCCACGGCCGTACCGTCGAGCCTTCGCTGCCGGGCAATTACCTGGCCTATACGCGCAAGGAAGCGGTGGGCGTGGTCGGCGCCATCGTGCCGTGGAACTTCCCGCTGCAAACCATGGCCTGGAAGCTCGGCGCGGCGCTGGCCACCGGTTGCACCGTGGTGGTGAAACCCGCCGAACTGACGTCGCTGTCGGCCCTGCGTTTCGCTGAACTGGTGCAGGAAGCAGGCATTCCGGACGGCGTGATCAACATCGTCACCGGACGTGGCAGCGTGGTCGGCGCGGCCATGGCTACCCACCCCGGCATCGACAAATTGACATTCACCGGTTCGACCCCGGTGGGCCGTACCGTTGGCCGCGCGGCGCTGGACGACATGAAGCGGCTGACCCTCGAACTCGGCGGCAAATCACCGGTCATCGTGTTTGCCGATGCCGACATTCCGGCGGCAGCACAAGCGGTCGCCAATGGCGTGTTTTTCAACTCCGGACAGGTATGCGATGCCGGCACGCGGGCCTATATTCATAGCAGTGTCTACGACGAATTCCTGCGTGAGCTGATCGCCTACACACGCACCCTGAAAATGGCCCCGGGCCTGGACCCGGACTGCTTCATCGGCCCACTGGTTTCGGCCCTGCAAAAGCAGCGCGTGACCGAGTACATCGAGACCGGCAAGGCTGAAGGCGCCGAACTGGTCTACGGCGGCCAACCGGTCGATGGCCCTGGCTTCTTCGTCGAACCGACCATCTTCGCCAACTGCCGCAACGACATGCGCATCGTCCAGGAAGAGATCTTCGGTCCGGTGCTGGTGACCGCACCGTTCGATGATGAAGAAGAGGCGCTGGCCCTGGCCAATGATTCGCCCTTTGGCCTGGCAGCGGCCCTGTATTCCAACGACCTTGGCAAGGTGCACAGCCTGATACCACGCCTCAAGGCCGGCTCGGTCTACGTCAACGCCCACGGCACCCTCGACCCGTCGATGCCGTTCGGTGGCTACAAGCAGTCCGGGTTCGGCAAGGACCTGGGCGCCGAGCAGCTCGATTACCTGCTCGAAACCAAGGCGGTGTGGATCACGCTGCCTTGAATCAAGGTTGACTCAATCCCTGTGGGAGCGAGCTTGCTCGCGATAGCGGACTGTCAGCCAACATCAATGTTGCATGTCACGCCCCCATCGCGAGCAAGCTCGCTCCCACAGGTTTTGCACCAAAGTTGAAAGCAATTGCATCTTTGAAATTCGGGAACGGCAAGGAGGCTCCCCGGGCGTCGTTCACCCGAAGAATGCGGTTATCTCGTCATGATCTTCCAACAATAAGAGTCCATCATGAACACTAACGCCAAGTCCGCCACGAGTGTGTCCTCCCTCGACGACAAATCCGTCGTCGAGGGGCATTCGATTGACTTCATCCCCGAGAACGAGCGCACCGACAAACTGTCGAGCCAGGGCCCGTTCTGGTTCCTCGGCAATTTCACCTTCTTCACCATGACCATCGGCTTCGTCGGCCCAAGCGTCGGCCTGACCGCGCTCTGGACCACTCTCGCCGGCACCCTGGGCATCATGTTCGGCACGCTGTTCATGGCGTTTCACGGTTCGCAAGGCCCGCACCTCGGCTTGCCACAGATGATCCAGTCCCGTGCGCAATTCGGTTACCGCGGGGTGATCCTGGTGCTGCTGGCGACGCTGTTCGTGTTCGCCGGGTTTAACATCGTCAATCTGGTCCTGATGATGCAGGGCCTGCACACGCTGTTCGGTTTCAACCCCGCGGTGATCGCGGTGGCGGTGACCATCCCGGCGGCGGTGCTGGCGATCCTCGGCCATGACTGGATGCACCGCAGCTTCAAATGGGCGTTGTACCTGTCGCTGCCGCTGTACGGCCTGGTGACCCTGGCGGTGTTGATGGGCTGGGTGCCGGATGCGGTACTGCCGGCGCTCGCCGAGGGCGAAGCGGCCCGTGCGCCGCTGGGCTTCAACTGGACCGGTTTTATCGCGCAGTTCGCGGCGGCGGCGAGTTACAACATCGCCTATGCCCCGTACGTGTCGGACTACTCGCGTTACCTGCCGAAGAACACCTCCAGCGGCAAGCTGATTGCCGTGGTGTTTCTCGGCGCTTCGCTGTCCGGTGCGTGGATGATCTCCGTCGGTGGCTGGCTGGCCGATCACCTGCATTCAACCGATGTGCTGGTGGCCTTGGGTCAAGTCGGCAACACCGTGTCGCCGCTGATGGGCACCGTGGTAGTAGTGGTGACCATCCTGGCGTTCCTGCCGGTGATCGCGATGAACATCTACAGCGCCAAGCTGACCACGCTTACCTGTGTCGATTCGATCAAGCACATCGAGCCGACCCGCAAGGCGCGGATCCTCGCCATCGCCTTCGTGATCCTGCTGCAACTGGGCGTGGCCCTGAGCATCCAGAGTTCCGGCAAAGGCCTGTCGGTGCTCGGCATCTACCTGGTGGTGATGCTCTACTTCCTGGTGCCCTGGACCTCGGTCAACCTCACGGACTACTTCTTCGTGCGCAAGGGCCGCTACGCCATCCCGCACTTCTTCATGCCCCACGGCAACATCTACGGCAGCTGGGGCCTGCGCGGTATCGCCGCCTATGCCATCGGCTTTATCTCGATGATTCCGTTCTTCTACATCTACGACGGCGTTGAACAACGCGAAGTGTATGTCGGGCCGCTGGCCAAGGCGCTGGGCAGCATCGACATCGCCTGGCTGGTGGGGCTGATCGTCTCGGGGCTGGCGTACTACTGGCTGAGCCGCTCGATCGACCTCAAACGCGAAGAAACCGTTATCCAGCAGATCGAGAAGACCTCCCCGCAATACACCACTGGCGACACGCTGACCCACAAACAACAACCACTGCCGGTATTCACTGAATCGACGGTCGGGAGATAACTATGACCACGCAAAGAATGACCACGCAAAAATACGACTACATCATCATTGGAGCAGGCTCGGCAGGTTGTGTGTTGGCCAACCGCCTGAGCGAAGACCCGGCCACCTCGGTGCTGGTCCTGGAATTCGGCGGCAGCGACAAGAGCGTGGTGATCCAGATGCCCAGTGCGTTCTCGATCCCGATGAACACCAAGAAGTACAACTGGCGCTACGAAACCGAGCCGGAAACTTACCTCAACGGTCGGCGCATTCATTGCCCACGGGGCAAGGTGCTGGGTGGTTCGTCGTCGATCAATGGCCTGGTGTATATCCGCGGCCACGCCCTGGATTTCGACGAATGGGAATCCCTCGGCGCCCAGGGCTGGGGTTACAAGAATTGCCTGCCGTACTTCAAGCGTGCCGAAAGCTACGAGTCCGGTGGTGACAGCTATCGCGGGCAGACCGGGCCGCTGCACACCACCAACGGCAACAACATGAAGAACCCGCTATACGGGGCCTGGGTCGAAGCCGGTGCCGAGGCGGGCTACATCAAGACCGAAGACTGCAACGGCTATATGCAGGAAGGTTTCGGGGCGATGCACATGACCGTGAAAAACGGTGTGCGCTGCTCCACGGCCAATGCTTACCTGCGCCCGGCCATGGGCCGTCCGAACCTGACGGTGATCACCCACGCGATGACTCGCCAGGTGATCCTCGAAGGCAAGCGTGCCGTGGGCATCATGTATGACCACGGTGGCCAGACCCACCAGGTCTATTGCAACAAGGAAGTGCTCATCTCATCCGGGCCTATCGGTTCGCCGCACCTGCTGCAACGCTCCGGCATCGGCCCGGCCGAGGTCCTGCGCAAGGCCGGGATCGGCGTGCGCCATGACCTGCCGGGGGTAGGGGAGAACCTGCAGGATCACGCCGAGGTGTACATCCAGTTCGGCTGCAAGGAACCGGTGACGCTCAACAGCAAGATGGACCCGTTGAGCAAATTGATGATCGGTTTGCGCTGGCTGCTGTTCAAGGACGGCCTGGGCGCCACCAACCACTTCGAGGCCGGTGGCTTCATCCGCTCCGAGAAGGGCCTGCGCTGGCCGGACATTCAGTTCCACTTCCTGCCGGCGGCGATGCGTTACGACGGCAACAAGCCGATCAAGGGCCACGGTTTCATGGTGCTCACGGGCCCGAACAAACCGAAAAGCCGTGGCTATGTGCGGGTACGATCGGCCGATCCGTACGAGCACCCGGAAATCCGCTTCAACTACCTGGAGCGCGAGGAGGACCGCGAAGGCTTCCGCCGTTGCATCCGCCTGACCCGGGAGATCATCGGCCAGAAGGCCATGGACCGTTTCCGCGACGGCGAAATCGCCCCCGGTGCGCTGGTGACCAGTGATGAAGACCTCGATGCTTTTGTCCGTGACAACCTCGAAAGCACTTACCATCCGTGTGGCTCGTGCCGCATGGGCGAGGACGACATGGCGGTGGTGGATTCCGAGCTGCGGGTGCATGGCATCCAAGGGTTGAGGGTGATCGACTCTTCGGTGTTCCCGACTGAACCGAACGGCAACCTCAATGCGCCGACCATCATGCTCGCCGAGCGGGCTTCGGATCTGGTGCGCGGGGTGAAGATGCTGCCGGCGTCGGATGTGCCGGTGGGACTGGTGGAAAACTGGGAAAACAGCCAGCGCTCATCGTTGCCAGGGCGTAACGTGCGGGTTTGACACAATCCAATGTGGGAGCGAGCCTGCTCGCGAAAGCGGTGGGCCAGTCAACATCAATGTTGAATGTCATGGCCCCTTCGCGAGCAGGCTCGCTCCCACAGGAAAAATTCGATTCCCATTGCTAGGCTCAAACTCCCCCAGACCGCAATGGAGCACTCTCATGGCTATCCTGGCCCTGCGCGCCGACGCCTCGCACATCGACACAATCGCCCCGTTATTCGACGCCTATCGCGGCTTCTACGGCCAGCCTTCGAACCTGCCACAGTCCCGCAACTTCATCGCCGAACGCATTGCCCGCGACGAATCAGTGATCTTCTTCGCCGAGGACACCAACGGCGAAGCGCTGGGTTTCGTGCAGATGTTCCCGACCTTTTCCTCCATCGACGCACATCGCACCTGGCTGCTCGGCGACCTGTTCACCACGCCCGCCGCACGGGGCAAAGGCGTTGGAACGCTGCTGATGAACACCGCCCGCGACTTTGCGCGGTTGATGGGAGCCAAAGGCATGACCCTGGAAACCGCCACCGACAACTTCAGTGCCCAGCATTTGTACGAGTCGTTGGGCTACGTGCGCGATCCAGGCTACTACACCTATTGCCTGGACTTGAAACAAGGCTAGGTTCAACAAAGCGGCAGCCTCGTCGAGGTTGCCGCCGCTTGGCTAGTTAGGCATTGGAATAACGACGCCTTCCTTCTCCAGATCTTCCCGTACCGATTGAAACTTCTGGTACTTGGACAATTCGATCGGGCCGTCATAGCTCATGCTTTGCAGTTTGCGCGGAGGATACTGAACGTAGGTTTTCATCAACGTGGTGATTGCCATGCTGATAGGCACCATCGTCCAGGTGCGCTCGGTGTAGTTGTTCATGAAAATGTCATAGCGTTCCTGTGGATCCTGCAGCAAGTCGAAGACCTGCGGCACGGTCGCTACATACTTGCTCGGGCCTTTCCAGCCCTGGTTGGAGTCAACGGCCAGACCGCCAGTCGTAGCGCCATTGTCGCCACGCAGGTTGAACACGGCCTTGTAATTGCCTACACGGGCGGCACCGGGCGACAGCTCGTTTTCGGTGAAGTAGAACCACTCTTTACGTGGGGATGGCCCGGTTCCAAGGAGCACTGGGGTCATGTCGTAACTGTCGAAGATGATTGGCTTACCTTCCCGGTCTTTATCGGGCAATTTGATTCCCGCCACAGAGGCGAACGTTGCCATCAAATCGAGACCGCCAAGGATGTCGTGGTTCTTGGTGTTCGGTTTGATTTTGCCTGGCCAGGCAATGATCGCCGGAACCCGGTTGCCGCCTTCACGCACCGTGCCTTTAGTGCCACGGAAGGGCGTGTAGCCAGCGTCCGGATAAACGTCCTGCCAGGCACCGTTGTCGGTGGTGTAGACAACCAGGGTGTTTTTATCCATCCCCAGCGCTTTCAACTTGGCCATGATGCGGCCAATTCGGGTATCGAGTTCAACCACGGAGTCTGCATACTTCGATTTGGAGATCGATTTGTGGACGAACTCCGGCGCCGGAAGGTTGGGCTGGTGAACTTTCATGAAATTGACGTTGATAAAGAACGGCTTGTTCGATTTCGAGGCGCTTTCGAGAAACTCCAGCGCCGCCTTTTCCACATAGTTGTCGAAGAACGGAATGCCCACGACACCGGGCTTGCCATCCACTACCGGGGTGTCGACGTACTGGCCGTTGATCTTGAATTCCTCGACCGCTTTTTCGCCGGCCTTCGCCGACAGCGCGCCCTGGGTCACTTTAGCAAACATCGCCCGGGTTTCATCATCCATGTCCGGGAACCATGTAGGGTCCGCGTAGGTGTAGGCGTTCAGGTGATACAGGCCGACGTATTTCATCACGTCGTAACCTTGAGCATTGGGCAGCGAGTAATCAGCTTCGCCCAAGTGCCACTTGCCGGTGAAATAAGTTTCGTATCCACCGGTCTTGAGTACCGATGCCAATGTCCATTCAGCCGCCGGCAAGCCACCGCCCTGACCCTGGAATGCAACCGTGGTCATGCCGCTGCGGTTTGGTATGCGCCCTGTTTGCATGGCAGCCCGGCCCGGGGTGCAACTGGGTTGGGCGTAGAAGGAATAGAAGGTGGTGCCTTCTGCGGCGAGTTCGTCGATGCTCGGCGTTGGCATTCCTCGACCTACGCCTCCGCCGTAGGGGCCCAGGTCACCGTAGCCAGTGTCGTCGGAGACGATGAACAGAATATTGGGTTTCTCGGTTTGTGCTGCCTGGGCGATACCGTTGAGTGCCATTAGCAAAGAACATGCAACGTAAAACCTGGTGCGGTGTGAGAGCCTTTTCATACCCGGTTTCCTTTCGCGAGAGTTGATCGTTATTGCTGGCTTAGTCAAACATCGAGATTGGACCTGTAAATTTAGTCCCATCAACAGCAGCTCGCCGTCTATTGGCCGACCATTCATCTGACGTTTGAGTCCGCTGTGACACCCATGTTTGGGTAATAAAAAATGCCGCCCGGTGAGGCGGCATTTTTATTGACTACGATTCGCCTTGAGCGCACTTAAGCCGTTTGCTGTTTCGGCTCACCGAACACTGGCCGGAAGAAGGAGCGTTCATAACTGAGGATGCAGCGTGTTTCTTCTGCGTACTTGAAGGCGGCGATGCATTCCGGGTCGTTCATCGACTGTTGTCGGTACGTTTCGTAGGCCGCCAGGCTGGGGAAGGTGAACATAGCCAGGGCAATGTTATTGGCACCCTCGGACGGCAGGAAGTAGCCGTGATGCTGGCCGCCGAATTTCTCCACCAGTGGAATCCACAGTTTGCCGTAGTGTTCGAATGCTTCGAGCTTGTAAGGGTCCAACACATATTTCAGGTAGCAGGTAAGCATCGGTTTTCTCTCTGACTGGGTTAGATGTTTTCGGTCGTTGAATTGTCTGGCAAAAGGAAGCACGGTGCGGTCGCAGGATGAAGTGCTCGCCGCCGATGGTAGACAACAGCCCTGATGGACGCCATGGCGCAGCGCGATTTTCCAGCAAAAGCAAAAGCGAGGCGGCCTACGGGTCGGCCTGGTCGGGAGATCGCGGATTGACCTCCCGTGCGGCACGGGCAAATTCGATGAAAGCCTTGAGCGTTGCCGGCACATGCCGTCGGCTTGGGTAGTACAGATGTAAGCCGGGGTAGTAGGGGCACCAGTCGCCCAGCACCTGGATCAGGCTGCCGTCGGCAATCTGCGCCTTGACCATATCTTCGAAGATGTAGGCCACGCCGACGCCCTGCAACGCCGGGCCGACCATCAGGCTTACGTCGCCGAGGATCAGGGGACCGTCGATTTCTATTTCCTGGGCGATACCACCCCGTTCGAACTCCCAGCGATACAACGCGCCACTGGGGAAACGATGGCGGATGCACGGCAGGCCATGCAAATCCTCGGGTTTCTGCGGAACGGGATGTTTGCGGAAAAATTCCACTGAGCCCACGACCACGGAGCGCAGGTAGCTGCCAATCGGCAGGGAGACCATGTCCGCCTCCAGCCGAGCGCCGAAGCGGACTCCGGCGTCAAACCCCTGCGTCACCACATCGACCAGCGCGTCGTCTGTCACGATCTCCAGTTTCACGTCTGGATAGGCTTCCAGGAACCTGCTGGCCAGCCGCAGCAGCACCAGTTCGGCGGCCTGGCGACCTGCGGTGATTCTCAAGTTGCCCGAGGGTTTATCGCGAAAATTGTTCAGGTCTTCCAAGGCATCGGTGATATCTCGAAACGCAGGTTTCAATCGCGCAAAGAGACGCTCGCCAGCTTCGGTCAGGCCGACACTGCGGGTGGTGCGATTGAACAGCCTGACGCCGAGCCGGTTCTCCAGGGTGCGCACCGCATGGCTCAGCGCAGAAGGCGTCAGGCCCAGTTCCACCGCCGCCCGGCTGAAGTTCAGATGGTTGGCCACGCTCAGGAAGGTTGAGAGGTCTGTCGCCGAAGGGGCTTTCATATGTGAATGCCTTTCACAAAGTCATGCAATATTACTGGGATTATCACATCATTAATCCAGTTTTAAAGTTGCGTCAACTCATCAAGAAAGCCCGGCAATAACGCTCGGGTCGCTGACAGGAGGAGTTGAAATGCGTACTTGGTTCATTACTGGGGCTTCCCGTGGTTTTGGTACTCTCATCGCAGAACGTGCTCTGCGTGCCGGCGACGCGGTCATTGCCACGGCCCGTAAACCGGAAGAAATCACCGCCAAACTCGGCGACCATCCAAACCTGCTGGCCGTGCGTCTGGACGTAACCCGCGAAGAAGAAGCGCATCGGGCCGTGGCAGAAGGCATCAAGCGGTTCGGCCGGGTCGACGTACTGATCAACAATGCCGGGTTCGGCGTGCTGGGCGCGGTGGAAGAGACCAGCGCGAGCGAGACCGAGCGTCTGTTCGCCACCAACGTCTTCGGCGTGCTCAACGTTACCCGTGCGGTACTTCCGCACATGCGTCGCCAGCGCTCCGGGCATGTGATCAACATTTCTTCCATCGGCGGCTACCAGGCCTACATGGGCTGGGGTGTCTACGGTTCCACCAAGTTCGCGGTGGAAGGCATCACCGAAGCGCTGCACCAGGAACTGGCGCCGCTGGGGATAAACGCCACGGTGGTCGAGCCAGGCTTCTTCCGCACTGACTTCCTCGACGAGCAGTCGCTGGTGAAGACCGCGCTGGAACTGTCGGACTACGATGAAACGGTCGGCGCGATGCGTAAATATGCCGAGTCCGCGAACCATGCCCAACCAGGTGATCCGGTGAAATTCGCCGAGGCCATGCTGGCCTTGGTCAATGCACCTAACCCGCCGCAACGACTGGCACTGGGCAGCGATACCATCGCGCGTATAGAAGCAAAAAACCGCTTTGTCGCCCAGGAACTGGCCGAGTGGAACGAGCTGGCACTGTCTACCGATTTCAACGACTGACTGCTGGGAATAAAAATCCGGACCCCTTCACAGGGCTCCGGATTTCTTATACATGGGATTTGCAATTGTAGGAGCGAGCATGCTCCGGGCGGCGTTCCGACGAAAAACTCACGGGCACCGCTGGGCATCTGGTTTTACGCGTTATCGTTCACGACCATCGCGAGCATGCTCGCTCCTACATACAGACATCAGGGTTGTCCCGCAAATCAGCGGCATTCCATGCAGAAATAGGGCATGACGTCGGAGCTGGCATCGTAGCCATTGCCGCCATCGGCGTAATGATTTTGCCGCAGACGGTCGGAGCCGCCTTCTGCCACCCGAGTACCGCGCATCGAGTTGTAACCACCCGCGGCAACGCTGTTTTGCTTCAGGTGGTCGGAACCGTCCGATGCCAGTTGCCGTTCCCTCAAGCGATCAGCACCGCCTTCGGCCAGTTGCCGTTCTCTCAGGCGATCAGCACCACCTTCGGCGACCTGATTCTGCTTGAGACGCTCTGCACCGTCGGCGGCCAGTTGTCTTTCCTTGATACGGTCGGTGGCGCCTTCGGCAACATTATGCGCGGCTGTGCCGCTGCCAGTCGTTCCGGCACCTGCTTCAGCGGCGTGTATCGTCGAAACACTGAAACCGATGGCTGAGAAAAGGGCAGTTCCTAGCGCGAAGAGGGGCGTGTTCATCATGTTCACCTAATGTGTTCGGGGATTATTCAAGGACAACCTGGCAGGCATGAATGCAGTCCGCCATAGCCCTGGCATTCGATGCGGCCATCTTGATTTGCCTGAATAATCCCGTCACTCATGCATAGGTTCTTCCAATGAACATCTTGGTTTTAGCGCCTTATACGCAAGTATGGTCAGCGATCGTCAATCGACCGGGATGACCGGCGGCTTGCCCTGGTCCTTTAATAGAAAGACGACAAATTTGGCCGGCTTGTCCTTGCTCGCATTGCGGCCCACCGTGTGGATGTCATTGGGGCCTTCGTGGAAGCTTTGTCCGGGCATCAGCGTGACTTCCTTGCCACCCTTGACCCCCATGACGATGGAGCCTTCGAGCACATAGATGAAGCCGTGGGCGTCGTGCCGATGAACCGGGTCGGCACCGCCCGGTGGGTATTCGACTGTGAGCATCAGCACTTCTTTGCCGGGGTAATCGGGAAGCGCGGTGACCGACACTTCTTTGACGTCGGGGTGCGGCGCGTCGGCGGCCAGGACCGGGGCCGGAATGGTGGACAGCGCAAGCAGGGCGAGGAGAACGTGGGTTCGCATGGGACGCTCCTGATGAAGTTGGCGGGCTGACTGCTAGACGCCGGCGCTCTTGAGCCATTGATCGAAGTGAATCTTGCCGAGGATGGGATTGGCGCCCGGGGTCAGTGACTGGTCGTTGATGATCGCGCCGTAGTATCCGGCACTATCGTCGGTAATCACTTCGCGCGCATCCCCGCTGTGTTGCAGATAGGTTTTGGCAAACGACACCAGAGGTTGCTTGTCGGGACCCGCCACCTCCTCGGTCTTGCCAGTGGGCGGCACCACGGCAATTTTGGCCAGTGCCGCGGCGACATCGGCCGAGGCAATCGGCTGCAGGGCGGCCGAGGTCAAGCGAGCGGTGTCGCCTTGCATGCTGTATTGGACAATGGCACCAATGAATTCGAAAAACTGCGTAGCGCGCAGGATCGAGTAGGGCACTCCGGCTTTTTTGATCAATTCCTCTTGGGCCATCTTGGCGCGAAAGTAGCCGCTTTCGAGCATCCGCTCCGTGCCCACCACGGACAGCGCGACGTGATGCTTGACCCCGGCGGCCTTCTCGGCGGTTGCGAGGTTGCGCCCGGATTTTTCAAAGAAATCGAGCACGGCGGCATCTTCGAAGGAGGGGGAGTTGGCGACGTCGACCACCACGTCGGCGCCTTGTAACGCGGCCTGCAATCCTTCCCCGGTCACCGCGTTGACACCGGTACTCGGTGTGGCGGGCACCACATCATGTCCACCTTCGCGCAGGAGTTTGCACAGTTGTGTTCCGATCAAGCCTGTACCGCCGATGACGACAATTTTCATGATTGAGCCTCCGTTTGTTGGTGTGGAGTGGTGGCTGCTCATGCCACGCGCGTTGTGAGTAGCTAGTCTAGGCGGGCGAAAGCGGGGCGTGGACTGGCGGGATGGACGGCAGGCTTGGGCCTCGTGCTTCTGAAAAGCTTCGGTTTGGTGCCCTGGTCATGCTCAAATGGCGGTCATTTTTTTCGCTGCAAGCTGGAGCTGTAAATGAACAAAGCGGCCGTGATGACCCTTGTTTTGACTCTGGGTGCAGACCTGTTCGCTACGCAAGCGAGCGCCCAGGGTGATGCCGAGGCGGGCGGGAAACTGTTCAAGCGGGTGTGTGGTGGTTGTCATCAGATCGGCGAGTCGGCGCGGGCGTTTTTTGGGCCGCAGCTAAACGGTGTTGTCGGACGGGTTGCCGGGAGTACCACGGACTATCAATACTCCGACGCGATGAAGTCATCGGGCATTGTCTGGACGCGGGAAAAACTGGCGGCGTACATCGAGGACCCGAAAGCGGTGGTGTCGGGTACACGGATGATTTTCTGGGGCATCAGCGATCAGGAGAAGATCGATGATTTGTTGGCTTATATACAGACCTTCCCAGCACCCTGACGAGGGTGATACAGGGCCAGGTGTGCTAACTGTGATGCCGTCTTCGCGAGCAGGCTCGCTCCCACCTTTGGAATGCATTCCCCTGTGGGAGCGAGCCTGCTCGCGAAAGCGATAGTTGCCCCGCCAAATATCCTGGATCAGTTAACGAACTAGCGACGCAATTTCGCGCAGTGATCCTGTTCCGGCTGCGCTGCGGTGTACCACACGTAATCCGCGCTTTCGGCGCTTACCGTCTTGCCCACTTCGGCCAGCACCAGCACGGCGTTACCCTGGTCAGCGCCGAGGTCTTGCAGATGCAGTGGCACCCCCAAATCCTTGCGCACATGGAACGCCCCGGCCAGCAACAGGGCGGGCGTCGGTGCCGCCAACAGGCGTTCGGCCATGCGTCGGTCACGCTGCTGCTGCACGGCGAGCATCGCTGGCATCTGTGTTTCGGGCAGCAAGCCGCAATGGGACTCGCGGATATCGTCCAGTAATGTCGCTTGCACCTGTTGAGTGGTGGACGCTTCGCCGCTGAGCGTCGGACGCTGTTTGTAGATCTGCATGATCTGCGCCCTGTCCAGGTTGGCCGGCAACAGCGGGTAGGGTTGGCGCAGCGCGTAAGTCACCAGTGCGCCGTAAACCCCCCAATCCCAATTGGCTTGCCAGGACAGTGCCTGGTACGGGTCGGCCGGCGGTTGACCGGCACGGGTGGAGGCCTGTGCCGCATCGACTTTTGCCTGTTGGTCGGGGTTGAGCATTTCCATCAACAGGCTGCCTTGCGGACGTTGTGTCGCCAGTTGGCGCAGCAGCCACAGTTGCAAGGCATGGTGATCGGGATTGTCGTGTTGTTCACCGACCAGCACCCGCGGCGCAGCCGCCAGGCGTTCGACCAGTTCTTGCGGGGTGAGGGTGCGCCCGCTGGCGAGTTCGCGGATCAGCCCGAGATCGGCGTGATCTCGCCCTTGCGGGGCGATCGCTGGCGGTGGCGGTGCGACGTAATGGGATTGGCAGGCAGCCAGCAGGCTGACCAGGCATAACAGCAGAATGCGCATTGGTTTTCCTTGTTGGACGGTGGCCCCCTCGCTCGCCAAGGCAGGAAGGGGCGGGTATCAGCGCGCGATAATCAACGGATGACCGCGTTCCGGGTGCCGGTGAATCAGCACTTGCAGCCCGTACACTGCTTCCAGAGCTTCGGCGGTCAGGACTTCATCCGGTGGACCGTAGGCGTGCGGGCGACCATCCTGCAACAGCAGCAACTGATCGCAATATCGTGCAGCCAGGTTCAGGTCGTGCAGGATCACCAGCACCGCCGCACCGCGTCCGGCGAAATCACGCACCGCTTGCAGAATGGTGTGCTGGTGCAGCGGATCGAGCATCGAGGTCGGCTCGTCGAGCAGCAGGGTCTGCCCCTCGGCACCCGGCCACAATTGCGCGAGCACCCGCGCCAGGTGCACGCGCTGGCGTTCCCCCCCGGACAAGGCCAGATAACTGCGCCCCGCCAGGTGCAGGGCGTCGGCGGCACTCAGGGCCTGGGCGACAATTTGCGCATCGCGCACGCGACCGCTGGCGTGGGGCAGGCGACCCATGCCCACCACTTCATTGACCGAGAAGGCAAAGTTCAGGCTCGAACTCTGGGGCAATACCGCCAGGCGTCTGGCCCGCTCCTGACCAGGCCAGTCGGCCAGAGGACGTTCGTCGAGGCTGACCGTGCCTTCGTTGGCGGGCAGCTCATCGCACAAGGCGGCAAGCAGGGTGCTTTTACCGGCACCGTTGGGGCCCAGCACGCCGAGGACTTGACCCGGATGCAACTGGACATCGATGTCCGCCAGCACGGTGCGACTGCCGCGCCGCACCAGCAAGTTGTTGGCCCGCAGCATCAGGAACGCCCCCGTACCAGCAGATAAAGGAAGAAGGGCGCACCGATGAGTGCGGTGACAATACCGATCGGCAACTCGGCCGGTGCCAGCAGCAAACGGGCGACCAGATCGGCCAGCAACAACAGGCTGGCACCGGCCAACAATGAAGCCGGCAGCAACACCCGATGATCGGGACCGACCAGCAGTCGCATCAGGTGCGGCACCACCAGGCCGATAAAGCCGATCAAGCCTGCCGCCGCCACCGCGGCCCCCACACCCAGCGCCGTGCACAGCACCAGCTCAAGCTTGATCCGCTCGACATTGAAGCCCAGGTGACGGGCTTCGGACTCCCCCAACAGCATCGCATTGAGCGCCGCCGCGCGACGCGGCAACCACAATGCCACGCCCACCGCCACGATCAGCAACGGCCACAGGCGCGGGTAGCTGGCACCGTTGAGGCTGCCCAGGTTCCAGAAGGTCAGGGTGCGCAGCGTGGCGTCATCGGCCAGGTAAGTGAACAGACCGACCCCGGCCCCGGCCATGGCCGTCATCGCCACGCCTGCCAGGAGCATGGTGGCGACGTTGGTCTGGCCATCGCTGCGGCCGAAGCGATACACCACCGCCGTGACGATCAGGCCACCGACGAAGGCGCACACCGACAACAGGTATGGCTCGATGGCCGGTGGAAAACCGCCCAAAAGGCTGCCGCCGACAATGGCGACAGCCGCGCCCAACGCCGCGCCGCCGGACACCCCGACCAGCCCCGGGTCCGCCAGCGGATTGCGAAACAACCCTTGCATGGCCACGCCGGACAACGCGAGCACCGAGCCGACCGCGATGCCCAGCAAACTGCGCGGCAGGCGGATCTGACCGAGAATCAGCTGCGCCTGTTGGCTATCGCCGCCATCCACCGGCAATCCAAGCAGCCGCAGCCCGGCCAGCAGCGTATCGCCCAGCGGCAGGCTGACCGGCCCCAGGGCCAAAGACAGCCAGAACACCAGCACCAACAACAGACCCAGGGTAATCAGCATCGGCCGCGGCCGAACGATGGCCGTCATCGGTTGCTCTCTGTTGTCTGGAGTTCGGCAGTCTGCACCTGTGCCGACGGATAGAATGCCTTCGACAGTGTGCTCAGGGCGTCCGGTACACGCGGACCCAGACCGCCGACCAGCAGCGTCGGGTCGATCACCAGCACCCGGCCGTCGCGACCGGCCGCGGTTTGCGCCAGGATCGGATTCTGTTCAAGCAGCGCTGCCCGCGCAGCATCGCCTTCAAGCTTGCCACCGGCGAAAATGATCACCTGTGGGTCCAGCGTCAGCATGGCCTCGTTGGACACCGGCTTGTAGCCATTGTGCTCGGTAAGGTTTTTCCCGCCGGCCTGATCGATCATCCAGGCGGCCAGGGTGTCCTTGCCGGCGGCCTGGAGATTGCCGCCGGCATGGCTGAGCAGCATCAACACCCGAGGGGCGGGGTTGTGCTGTTGCACCTGCTTGACCCACGCCGCCTGTTGCTCCAGGCGCTGCTGGTAACCGGCCATCAGCGCCTGTGCTTGCGCCGGTTTGCCGAGCAATTGCCCGAGCTCGGTCAGGTTGTGTTGCAACGAGGGCACGTCGGCCTTGGCCGACAGCAGCTCGATGCGCACACCGGCAGCCTTGAGTTGCGCCAGTACCGGCGGCGGGCCCATCTCGGCGCTGCCCACCAGAATGTCCGGTTTCAACGCCAGGATGCCTTCGGCCGCCAGCACCCGCTGGTAACCGATGCTCGGCAGGCTGTGCAATGAGCGTGGGTACTGGCTGGTGCTGTCGACACCCACCAGCTTGCCCTCGCCACCGAGGGCGACCACCCATTCGCTGAGCGCGCCACCGGCGCTGACCCAACGCTGGGGTAGGGCGTCGGCCGCGACCATTTGGCTCAGGAGCACGCCGGCGCAGGCCAGCAGTGATTTGATACGCATCGGGACGCTTCCTTAGTCGATCAGGACAGTGGCGGTTTCGGCCAGGGCACGCCGAACAACGGGATGACCCATTCACCGTCGGCATCGAAACCTTCGAAGCGGGTGATGATGCCATCGACGCTCGGCTTGCGCACCCGTGAAACCGATGCCGCCACAGGTCACTTTATCCACGGGCCGATGACCGCCAGTCCCTCAAGCCTCCCAATTTCTCCGGTGGGCCGGTGCGCCCAGAGGGGCGCCGGTGGCGCCGCCATCCACCACGATCTCCGCACCTACGACATTGCTTGAATCACTTGATGCGAGGAACAGTGCCACGGTGGCCACTTCTTCGGCCTCGCCAATGCGACCGAGGGGAATGGTGGTCACCAGTTTCTCTTCCAGTGCATCCATGGCTTGCGCACTCGACGCGAGCGGGTTCCACACCGGCGTGCGCGCAGCGCCAGGTGTGATCTGATTGACCCGAATCCCTCGAGGGGCGAACTCAGCCGCCATGACCCGGGTCATCGAACGCACGGCCCCTTTGGTCGCCGCGTAGGCGCTGTAGCCTGGCCAGCCCATATCGGCGTGAACCGAACCGTTCAGAATGATCGAGGCGCCGGGATTGAGGTGCGGTGAAGCGGCCTGCACCGTAAAAAAGGTGCCGGTGAGGTTGGTCTGGATAATGCTCTGGAAGGCCTCCAGCGTGGTCCCGCCGACGGGCGTCAGGGCGGCAATGCCCGCATTGGCGAAGACCACATCCAGTTTGCCGACCACCGCGACGGCCTCGGCCACGGCGCGTTCGATCTCTTTGACATCGGTCAGGTCGGCCTGAATCGCCAGCAAGTTGGGACCCAACGCTTCCCGTGCTTCATCCAGGGTTTTTTGACTGCGGCCGGTGATGGCCACTTTCGCGCCTTCGGCGATGAAAAGCTTTGCGGTCGCCAGGCCCAGACCGCTATTGCCGCCGGTGATAAATGCCGTTTTTCCAGCCAGTTTCATGGGTAATTCCTATGGTTATGGTTTCATTATGCAACCAATGATGATGGTGCAAATGTGCTGCACCGTCATCAATGTGAGGGGTTGTGGTTTTATAATAAAACCACTGGCGGTGATTATTAGCATCAGAGGTTGTATTATGCAACCACTGACTGAGAGGCGTGGTTTGCGTCAATCCGGTAATTCATGGGTGGAGATAAGTTAAGTGAAGCGTAAAAGCTTGCAGGGTGATCCTTGTCCGGTTGCCCGGTCCCTCGATCTGATCGGCGATTGGTGGTCGCTGCTGATCATTCGTGACGCCCTGGCAGGCACGCGGCGATTCAGCGATTTCCAGAAAAGCCTGGATGTCGCGAAAAACATCCTCAGTATCCGCCTGAAAGGGTTGGTGGCGCAGGGTGTGATGGAGATGGTCCCGGCGGCGGATGGCAGCGTCTACAAGGAATACGCGTTGACCGAAAAGGGCCGCGCCTTGCAGACCGTGCTGATTGCGTTGTCGCAGTGGGGCAATGAGTTCATGTACGAGCCTGGCGAGCTCGGGTCGGTTATGGTCGATGCGAAAAACCGTAAACCGATCCAGAAACTTGAGCTGGTTGCGGCTGACGGGCGCCATCTGGCGCCGGATGAAGTGGCGACAAAACTGAGCGTGCCGCACTGAGGATTTGAATCCGCTGACGACCCTGTAGGAGCGAGCCTGCTCGCGAAGAACCTGAGCACGCCGCGGGGTATCAGGCTTCCAGCGTTATCGTTAACGACCATCGCGAGCAAGCTTGCTCCTACAGGGTTATGCGTGTGCCCATCAATTTGGGTTGACGCCAGACTGTAGGAGCGAGCCTGCTCGCGAAAAACCTGAGCACGCCGCGGGGTGTCAGGCTAATAGCGTTATCGTTAACGACCATCGCGAGCAAGCTTGCTCCTACAGGGTTATGCGTGTGCCCATCAGTTTGGGTTGACGCCAGACTGTAGGAGCGAGCCTGCTCGCGAAGAACCTGAGCACGCCGCGGAGTGTCAGGCTTCCAGCGTTATCGTTAACGACCATCGCGAGCAAGCTTGCTCCAGGGTTATGCGTGTGCCCATCAATTTGGGTTGACGCCAGACTGTAGGAGCGAGCCTGCTCGCGAAGAACCTGAGCACGCCGCGGGGTATCAGGCTTCCAGCGTTATCGTTAACGACCATCGCGAGCAAGCTTGCTCCTACAGGGTTATACGTGTGCCCATCAATTTGGGTTGACGCCAGACTGTAGGAGCGAGCCTGCTCGCGAAAAACCTGAGCACGCCACGGGGTGTCAGGCTGATAGCGATATCGTTAACGACCATCGCGAGCAAGCTTGCAAGGTTATGCGTGTGCCCATCAATTTGGGTTGACGCCAGACTGTAGGAGCGAGCCTGCTCGCGAAAAACCTGAGCACGCCGCGGGGTGCCAGGCTTCCAGCGTTATCGTTAACGACCATTGCGAGCATGCTTGCTCCTACAGGGTTATGCGTTGCCCATCAGTTTAGGTTGACGCCAGACTGTAGGAGCGAGCCTGCTCGCGAAAAACCTGAGCACGCCGCGGGGTTCCAGGCTTCCAGCGTTATCGTTAACGACCATCGCGAGCAAGCTTGCTCCTACAGGGTTATGCGTGTGCCCATCAATTTGGGTTGACGCCAGACTGCAGGAGCGAGCCTGCTCGCGAAAAACCTGAGCACGCCGCGGGGTGTCAGGCTGATAGCGTTATCGTTAACGACCATCGCGAGCAAGCTTGCTCCTACAGGGTTATGCGTGTGCCCATCAGTTTAGGTTGACGCCAGACTGTAGGAGCGAGCCTGCTCGCGAAAAACCTGAGCACGCCGCGGGGTTCCAGGCTTCCAGCGTCATCGTTAACGACCATCGCGAGCAAGCTTGCTCCTACAGGGTTATTCGTGTGCCCATCAATTTGGGTTGACGCTGGACTGTAGGAGCGAGCCTGCTCGCGAAAAACCTGAGCACGCCACGGGGTGTCAGGCTAATAGCGTTATCGTTAACGACCATCGCGAGTAAGCTCGCTCAACGCCCTGGAAACCCCAGCCCCATAGAACGGATCAGCCTTGGTGCAGTGCACGATGTGCCGCTGTTGAACCTCTTGTGAAACACCACTGAGCGAACGCGCGGTGTTTTCGAACAACGCTTGTTTCTGCGAGTCCGACATCAGGCGGAACAGGTTGCCCGGTTGTTCGAAGTGGTCCTCGTCCACACGGTGATCCCAATGTCCGGCGGCACCGGATATCTTCAACGGTGGTTCACGGAAGTCCGGTTGATCGGCCCAGGCGCCCTCGCTGTTGGGCACGTACGCCAGCTGCTCACCGTAGTTGCCGTCCACGCGCATGGCGCCGTCGCGGTGGAAGCTGTGCACCGGGCAGCGGGCGGCGTTGACCGGGATCTGGTGGTGATTGACCCCCAGGCGATAGCGCGCGGCATCGCCGTAGGCAAACAGTCGCGCCTGCAGCATCCGGTCCGGTGAAAAGCCGATTCCAGGCACCACATTCGACGGTGAGAATGCGGCTTGCTCGACTTCAGCGAAGACGTTTTGCGGGTTGCGATTGAGCTCGAAGTAACCCACTTCGATCAGCGGATAGTCCTTGTGCGGCCAGACCTTCGTCAGGTCGAACGGGTTGACGGCGTGGTCCCGGGCCTGATCCTCGGTCATGACCTGGATGTAGAAGGTCCAGCGCGGAAAGTCGCCTGCTTCAATGCTGTCGAACAGATCCCGATGGTGACTTTCCCGGTCCCGGCCAATGAGGTTTTGTGCCTGCTCATCACTGAGGTTCGCGATGCCTTGTCGGGACTTGAAGGTGAATTTGACCCAGTGCCGCTCGTTGTTGGCGTTGATCAGGCTGAAAGTGTGGCTGCCGAAACCGTGCATGTGCCGGTAGCTGCGCGGGATGCCGCGTTGGCTCATGACGATGGTTACTTGATGCAAGGCTTCGGGCAATGACGTCCAGAAATCCCAGTTGCTTTGCGCATTGCGCAGGCCGGTGCGCGGATCACGTTTGACCGCGTGGTTGAGGTCCGGGAAGCGCAATGGATCGCGGAAGAAAAACACCGGGGTGTTGTTGCCCACCAGGTCCCAGTTGCCTTGTTCGGTATATAACTTCAAGGCAAAACCACGGATGTCGCGCTCGGCATCGGCGGCACCGCGTTCGCCGGCAACGGTGGAGAAACGGGTGAAGATCGGCGTTTGCTTGCCCACTTGCGAAAACAGGCGAGCCTTGGTGTAGCGCGTCACATCCCGGGTCACGGTGAAGGTGCCGTAGGCGCCGGAGCCTTTGGCGTGCATGCGTCGCTCAGGGATCACTTCGCGGTCGAAGTGGGCGAGTTTTTCCAGCAACCAGACATCCTGCAGCAAAGCGGGGCCACGAGGGCCGGCGGTCTGGATATAGAAGTTGTCGACGACCGGTGCGCCGTTGATCGAAGTCAGTTTGTTCTTGGGCATGGCATGGCTCTTCAAGCTGAGATTTTAGTTGAGTGGCAAGGGTGAATGGCTTAACTAATCAAGAACTGAAAAAGAAACTGTTATTTGTTTTAGCGCCGTGCCGCAGTTCACTCTGAAACCCGCCGCTTCAAGGCCCGTTCAATACACGCCAGCAGCGCATCGGTGTTGAAGGGCTTGGAGAAATAGCCTTCGGGTTTACGCACGCTGGCACTGAATTGCGGCGGCAGGCCGGGCTTTCCGGTTATGAACAGCGTAGGAATATGGGTGTTTCTACTCGCCAGCGCTTCGTACATTTTCACCCCGCACATGCCGGGCATCTGAATATCCGAAACCAGGCAGTCTGTCTGCTCAGGTCCGCTGGATTCAAGAAAGGCATAGGCACTGTTGTAGGTCTTTACCGTGTAACCATAAGAACGCAACAAACTGTCCAGTGAGACAAGAATAAGTTCGTCATCATCAACAACCGAAACAATAGCTGAGTTGAACATGTAGAAACCTTGCTTCATTGCGAGCGGTGCTAAGTGGCGCCCGTCATACTTGCAAGATACGCGCTTCAGAAAAGTGCAATAGTATACTTGGGTATGTACAGTTGTTTTTGCGCGTTAGTTGCGATGGTTAATATCAGCGATTGGTTGATTGTTTGCTTCACCCTGGCTGTTCATGGGGCAGGTTGTCCTCGATCACCGACAGAAAACGCGCGTTGCGCCGCGCGCATTCTTCGAAAAAGCGTCTGCTGGCGTTGTCCTTGTTGGCGATGGCGCGTTCAAGGTAATCACACAGCAAGGCATCGACAGCCCGCAGCCGGCGCTTGCCCTGACCAATGCCTGCCAGGCAGTCGGCAAAACACTGTGGCTCGCGGCTATGGTGCAGGCTGTAGAGCGCTGCGGTTTCGGCGTAGCCGCCCAGGTCGGTGATGCCTCTGGCGAGGAACTCGGCATAGGCGGCATTGGCGCGCACCAGGCGCTGGAACAGCTGTTGCACCGGCAAGAAGCTGACGTTGCGCAGTTTCTGCTTACCGCGCTGGAGGTGCGCGAGCATGCCCAGGGTGGTGCCCAGCGTTTGCGTCAATGCGTCGATGATCTCCACGCGCTCGGCGGTGGACAGGGAGGTATGCGCGCCATAACGACTGATACGCAGCGGATGACTGACGATGTACAGCTTTTGCAGTGCGTTCATGGCAACCATTCCCAGGTCAGCGCATCGGTGAGATGAGTTGATTCATTCGAGGTGACCAGCCTAAATCGACAGGACGGCGATAACACTCCTACCTCAAGACAGCGCGCTAGCACATGGGGTCAGGCCCGTCATACCTGGGTATGAGCGGTGGGGTACTGCGAGCGCAACAGCGGGCTCCATTGTTCCTGGTTGTCCGGGCGTCGGTAGTACACCACCATGCGCCGGGCGACCTGCATCGCCACATCACGGCCGTAATCGGCCTCGACCAGCGCCAGGGCCAGATCGATCCCGGCGCTGACACCGGCAGAGGTCCATATCGTCCCTTGCTCGACGAAAATCGCCTCGCGGTCGAGTTCGACCTGGGGGAACAGGCGCTCGAACAAGTCCGCCATTACCCAATGAGTCGCCACGCGCAGACCATCGAGCAAGCCGGCCCGGACCAGGAAAAACGAGCCACTGCACACCGACGTCGTGCGCCTGGCCGTAGTTGCAGCGGCGCGCAACCAGTCCACCAGCGGGGCGCTGTCGACCATGGCCTGGCGGATGTGCGGGGAGCCGGGAACGATCAGCGTATCAATCGGGCTATCGGCCAGCTCACTCAGGCGCCGGGTCTGCACCTCAAGGCCTTCGCCCGTGCGGATGGGCCCGCCGTCCAGACTGGCCGTGTGCAAGGCATAACCTTGCAAACCGCGCTCGGCCAGGCTGCGGGTCGCCGCCCAGAAAACGGTCTGGGCACCGGTCAGGTCCAGCAAGCCCATTTGCGGATAAGCCACGAAGATGATGGTGCGAGGTTGCGCCGTTTCAGGGTTGTCGCTCATTTCATTGATGGACACTGCTTGTCTCCATGTCGCCGTATCGCGGCGTTAGGTGTGGATGAATTATTCATCGTGCCTGGGGGTTGTCAGCGCAATCGCAAACAGCATCTGCGTGCCGACCCCAACGGTGCTGTTGACCCAGATTCGGCCGCCATGAAATTCAATGATCGAGCGGCAGATCGAGAGGCCCATCCCCAGGCCGGTAGGTTTGGTCGTAAAGAACGGATCGAACAACGAGGGCAGGATGTCTTCGGCAATGCCGGTGCCGGAGTCGGCGATTTCAAGCACCGCCTGGTCGTCCAGCACCTGGGTGTGAATGCGCAGCGTTCGTGCGCGCTCATGCACGTTGGCCATGGCCTGACAGGCATTGATGATTAGATTGATGATGACTTGCTGCAGTTGAACCCGGTCGCCTTTTATGTGAGCGCCGGGCGCGCCCAGTTGCAGGTGCGGGCGAACCTGATGGTTGCAGATGTCATGTTGCATGAGCGTCAGTGAGTCACGGACGATCTCGTCGAATACTTCGGCCTTGCGTTGCACATCACTCTGGCGCGACAGCGCCCTGATACAAGCGATCACATCGCAAATCCTGGATGAGTTTTGAATGATCCGGTCCAGCGAGCGGCGGGCTTCTTCGAGGTTCGGCTCAGGGCGGTTGATCCAGCGTTTGCACGATTCCCCGCTGGTGATGACCGCCGCCAGGGGTTGATTGATTTCATGGGCAATGGAGGCGGCCAGCTCGCCCATGGAGGTCACCCGCGTGACATGCGCGAGTTTCGCCTGTGAGTGAAACAGTGCTTCTTCGGAGTGTCTGGACGCGGTCACATCCATCAATGCGCCGACGTACTCGATGCGTTCGTCATGGTTGAACAGTGGGTTGGCGAGCATCTGCACGTGCTTGATCCGGCCATCGGGCATGACCAGCCGATGTTCCACTTCGATCAGCTTTTCCCGGCGTGCGGCCTGTTCCAGGACACTGTCGACAATGGGCAGGTCATCGGGATGAGTGCGCGCCCTGACCATGGCAAGGGTCGGTGTAACGTCCAGCGGGTATTCGAAAATGCGTGAGGACTCGTCCGACCACGACACCCTCACCTGGTCATCGAGGATCAAGCCGACACTGCCAGTATGGCTGAGTTTTTGTGCACCCAGGAAGAACGCCTCTTTGCGCCGCAACGTGTCGGTGGCGCGCTTGCTGCGCAGCGCCAGCAGGGTGATGGTAGTCAGCGCGATCAGGCACCGCACGAAGCCGGCGATGAGCCTGTGATCACGATACCCTTCGTCGATAATGAAACTGGCGGTCAGGATGGCCACGCAACTGAAGGCGACGGCCAGGAACACCGGCACGGAAAAGATGTTCGCCGACATGAACACCAGCGTGATGTACAGCAGCGTTGGTGCGACATCCAGGTCGAGCAGCGAGTTGGTAATGAAGATCATGCTGCCGACCGCAATGGCGGCCAGCCAGGCGACGGGGTCTGAAAAAAAAAGTTTCTTGCAACGTTTAGTGATAGACATTTGTTCTTCCAGATTTTTGCTATCGAACGGCAACTCGCAAGGCATCGGTGATGCCGGGCAAACTCTTTGAGGGGTTGGTGCTTGATCGGGCTGGAGAAAAAACGCCCGCCAGAAAAACCAGTGGCGGGCGCTTGGGAAAGGCCCCGTCCAGCAAGGAGTGGGCTGGTCGGGATACAGGCGTAAACTTCACATCACCCGGCGAGGCCAGGTGGTTGAACGAGTTGCTGGCGCCGCAGGCGATTGAGCGTCAGCAAGCGCATCACATATCCAAGCTTGATGGCGGTCGGGCCGAGTATCGTCATGGCATGGGCCATCACCACGCTTGGCAGCGACAGATGCTGGTCCAGGCCGTAGGCCAGAATGGCCCCGACGACCAGCGCGACCAGCCCGCCGATCAACATCACGTGGGACAACCTCAAGACCCGATACGGATGCTCAAAAAAACCATACATGTCGGTCACCTGCGACTTGCAGTGTCAGGGTGGGTTGTCATGGCCGTGGTTGCCACGGCCGCATCGATCGTCTTCAGGCCACCGGGATCAACGGGTCGGCTGCCGCCAGCGCCACGGCACGATCAGCCGCCGGTGGATAGATCCACAGGGTGTTGATCTGGGTCTTGAGTTCCTTGGCTTCGTGCTTGACCAGCTTGACCTGTCGATCCCAACCCTCGGTGAATACCGCGCCCCAGGCGCCCAGGTCCAGGCAGGTGACGTACTTGGGTTGGCTGTAGGCCATCGGCTCGACACCCAGCAGCTCGGCGGCGACGTTGTTGCCGGCATAGCGACCCAGGGCGATGGCGTGCTGGCAGGACATTGCCGCGAAGTTGCCCAGGTCATCGGTGGCGGCATAGGCCACGTCGCCGCTGGCGTACACATCGGTGTGACCGCGCACCTTGAGATGCTGATCGACATGCAGGCGTCCCTGATGATCGCGCGTGCCTTGCACTTGCTCGGTCAGCGAGTTGGCACGGAAACCGACGGTCCAGATCACCGTGTTGGACTCGATGAGCTGGCCATCGGCGAGGGTGACACCGTTGGCGTCGACCGCGGCGACGGTGGCGTTGAGCATCCACTCGATGCCCAGGTGCTCCGAGGCTTCGACGATCGAGGGGCGAATGCCATCGCCCAAGGCGGCGGCAATCTGTGGGGCACGGTCAACCACGATGATCCGGATGTCGGCGTTTTCACCGAGGACGGCACGCAGGCGCGCCGGCATTTCGGTCGCGGTTTCGATCCCGGTGAAACCACCGCCGGCCACCACCACGGTGTTGCGGGCCGCACTGAGCGGCTTGTCCTTCAGGGATTTGATGTGAGCTTCCAGGCGAGTGGCGGATTCGATCTCATCGACATCGAATGCGTGCTCCAGCATGCCGTCGACCGGTGGGCGCATCAGCTTGCTGCCGGCGGCCAGCACCAGGCGATCGTAGCTCAGCGTGCCCTGGATGCCCGCGGCGTTGACGTAGCTGACCTGTTTATTGCGCTCGTCGATGACTTCGGCCGAACCCTTGACGAATTTCACCCCCACGGCATCGAACAACTCGTTCAGCGGTGCCTTCATGGTGTGCACGTCAGGCTCGTAAAAGCGCGGACGAATCCGCAGCTCGGCCTGAGGAGCCAACACGGTGATCTCGACGTCATTTCGATCGTGCTTGTCCAGCAGACGGGCAGCGCTCAACGCGCTCCAGACCCCACCGAACCCTGCACCAATAATCAAGATTTGCTGTTTCATTGTTTAGCTCCTGAAGAACAATCGAGGGCGTGAAAAAGTTGTTGCCGCACGTCCGCTGTGGCTGATCGTTTGCGCTGTCACTAAACAGTGCGAAACAGTCGGGATCGGCTTGATCTGGAACAGATGTTATTCGAGGGCTTTAAATCTGGCACTGCTACATAGGGTCAGCCCGGGTATGACTAAGTATTATCGAGCTATACCAAGGTGTTAGTTGCCTGAATCAGCAAAGTTCAGTGGCGACGGTCGAGCACCGTTTCGATACAGGCGAGCAACTTTTCGGCGGGGAAGGGTTTGGGGAAAAAGGCAATGGGCTTCATGGCGTGGGGCCCCGGCTGACGCTGTGCACAGGGGTTGCCGGTAATGAAAATGACCGGGATATGAATGCCCCTGGCTGCCAGTTCTTCATACATCGTGATCCCGTCCATTTGTGGCATTTGTATATCGGAGATCAAGCAGGACGTAATAAGCGGGCCATCGGAGATGAGAAACTCATGCGCTCCCGAATAGGTTCGCACCGTATACCCACTGGATCGCAATAAACTGTCCAGGGCCATTCGAACCGATTCATCGTTATCGACAACGGCAATCATTGCCTCTTTGTGCATAGTGGTGTCCTGCTCAGTAGCGCAGAACACTTAGAGTCACTGCGCCATCATTGCAAGATACGCCGTCCTGAAATGGCGCACAGTATACGTGGGTATAGTCAGCGGATAGGGGGGTGAGTCGAGATCACCTCGGCCATGCGCACCAGATCGGCAAAGGAACGCGCGCCCATCTTGCGCATGGCCTGGCCGCGGTGGATCTTCACGGTGATTTCGCTCAGGCCTATTTCCCCGGCTATCTGCTTGTTCATCAAGCCCGAGGCCGCCAGTGCCATCACCGTTTGTTCCCGGGCGGTCAATGTCTGGTGGCGCGCGCGTAATTGGTCGGCGTGCCGCTCGGACTCACGACGTTGTTTGTCCCGGCTATGGGCGGCGCACACCGCATCGATCAGATCCTGTTCGCGAAAGGGTTTGGTCAGGAAATCCACCGCGCCGGCTTTCATCGCCCGTACCGTCATGGCGATGTCACCGTACCCGGTGATGAACACGATGGGCACGTTGATGCCGGCGGCGGCCAGTTCGTTTTGAAAGTCCAGGCCACTGCTGCCTTGCAACCGAACATCCAGCACCAGGCAACTGGCGGTGTCCGGGCGCTGGTACTTCATGAAGTCGGCAACCGAGCCGAACAGCTCGACCCGCAGGCCGATGGAACGCAGCAGGCTGCCGAGGGATTCGCGCAGCGGCGCATCGTCGTCGACGACGAAAACCACGGGCTCGTTGTGATTGATTTTGTTGAGGGGGTGTTGTTCGTTCATTGCGGGTTCCCAAGGGGTTGGATGTGCAACCGCCCGGCGCGGTGTTCCTGGCCGGCGTCATACCTGTGTATCAGATGGCCGCGGCGTACCCCGCATCGTTGGCAACCCGTATCGGCAGGGCAAACAGAAACGAACTGCCCTGGCCTGTTGTGCTGGTGGCCCAGATCCGGCCACCGTGGAAATCGATGATCGAGCGGCAAATGCAAAGCCCCATGCCCAGGCCGTTTTCCTTGGTGGTGAAGAACGGCGTGAACAACTGCGGCAAGACATCGGCGGCGATGCCCGGCCCCTGGTCGGCTACTTCCAGCACGGCCTCGTTGTCCTTTACCCAGGTGCGAATCGACAGTGCCCGTTGCGCGGCGTTGACTGCGTCCATGGCCTGGCAGGCGTTGATGATCAGGTTGATGATGACTTGCTGCAGTTGCACGCGATCGGCACTGACCTGGCCGCCGAATGCGCCCAGCTCGATTTTCGGATTGATCCTGTGATGGACAAACTCATAACGGACCAGGCTCAAGGTCTCGCTGACAATGTCGTTGAGCGATTCGTTCTGGCGCAGTGGGTCGCTCTTGCGCGACAAAGCCCGAACGCGGTGGGTGATTTCGCTGGCTCGATGGGCGCTGGCGATGATCCGCTCCAGTGCCTGGCGTGCTTCGACCAAATCGGGCTGCGGGCGGCTCAGCCAGTTGCGGCAGGCTTCGCCGCTGCTGGTGATCGCCGCCAGCGGTTGATTGACTTCATGGGCGATGGACGCTGCCAGTTCGCCCAGGGACGTCACGCGGGTGACATGGGCCAGCTGGGTCTGGGCGCGGCACAGCGCTTCTTCGGCCTGTTTGCTGGCGGTCACGTCCATCAGCGCGCCAAGGTATTCAAAGCGCCCGTGCCGGGTGAAGAGCGGGGTGGCGAACATGTGCAAATGCTTGATGCGCCCGTCGGGCATCAGCAGGCGGTGCTTGACCTCGATCAGGGTCGCATGGCGCGCCGCCTTTTCGAAACCGCCCAGCACCAGGGGCAGGTCATCTGGGTGGGTACGCTCCAGATACGAAGACGCAGAGGAGGGCATGCCCACCGGGTATTCGAGTATGCGTGCCACCTGTTCCGACCAGCCCATCCTCCCGAGGTCTGCGCGAAAGCCGAAGCAACCGGTCCGGGTCAGGCGCTGGGCACCGGTCATGTAGACTTCCTTGTGGCGCAGGCTGTCGGACACCTGCTTGCTGCGCAGCGCCAGGAAAATAATCGCCGCCAGTACAGTCAGGCTGCGCAGCAAGTCCGTGGTCGATTCCCAGCGGTAAAAGCCACCCTGATCCAGGCACATCAACGTCAGCACCAGCATGCAGAACAGCGCGACCACGATCACCGCGCTGATCGACAACAGGTTGATTGCCATCAGCAACAGCGCGATGTACAGCGTCGTGGTGCCGAGGTCGGCCCGGGTTTCGGTATTGATCAGTATCCCGCACGCCACGATCAGCCCCATCAGCCACACCAACAGGTTTTCCAGTGGCTTGAGATTCAGGCCGAGCAAGAGGCGAGACGTCCGTTGACCGCAGTTGTACAGCATCTTGCTGCAGGTTCCTTTCAGGAAGGTAGGCGCGCTGCGTGCAGTGGCAGGCTTTTTTGTCGGAGTGTCGATCATGCGCGCCTCGGTTTTTTGTTCGGGCTGGAAGCGGAGAATCGGTTCAGTATCCTAGAAGCATGGGGCCTGATTCCGTTAGGACAAAAAACCCGAAAAAACCGCCACGGCGTCGACTTTGGCGATTGCCGAAGCAAGTGGAACCCCTTCATTACATTGGTTTTTTTCGGTTGGTGTCATACCCAGGTATCAACCGGCTCACCTAACGCATGATTGTGCCGTCCCCATGTACAGCAGACGTTCTTCCTGCGCGGCCATAACCTGTCCAGGCACCTTCCCGAAACCAAAGGCCGCGTGCCGGGTAGCGAACCTCATGAACAGAAATGACCTGCGTCGTGCCGACATCAACCTGCTGGTGGTTTTCGAGACGATGATGCATGAGCGAAATGTCAGCCGCGTCGGTGAAAAGCTGTTCCTCGGGCAGCCCACCATCAGCGGTGCCCTGGGCCGCTTGCGTGCACTGTTCGATGACCCGCTGTTCATTCGTTGCGGGCTGATGATGGAACCGACCGCACGGGCCGAGGAAATCTTCGCCAACCTGGCGCCGGCGCTGGACGGCATCGCCGCCGCGTTGAGCCGTTGCCAATCGTTCGACCCGCGCACCAGCGAGACGACGTTTCGTGTCGGCCTGTCCGATGATGTCGAATACGCGCGGCTGTTGCGACAGCTGCGAGTCGAGGCGCCGAACATCACCTTGATCGTGCGCCGTGTCGATCAGCAGCAGATGGCGCAAAGGTTGGGCAATGGTGATATCTGCGTGGGCATCAGCCACACCCTCGACCTGCCGGCCAATGCCCGGCGCAAAGGCTTGCGGCCGATCCGCCCGATGCTGCTGCGGTCTGACACCCGGCCCGGGCCGTTGGCGCTGGACGAGTTTTGCCGGCGGCCTCATGTGCTGGTGTCGTCAATGGGCAATGCTACGGATGACAGCGACCATGCCTTGAGCCTGCTGGGCCGGCGGCGCAAAGTGGTGCTGACCGTCCCGCAGTTCAGTGCGTTGCCGGGGTTGCTGGCGCAAAGCGACATGTTGGCGATCGTGCCGGATTACGTGGCCAAGGCGATGACCTCGGTGGCAGGGATGAGGGCCGAGCCGGTACCGCTGCAACTGCCCGTACCGGAACTTTCCATGGCCTGGCGCGCAGCAGTGCATAACGATCCCGGCCAGCGCTGGTTACGCTCGCGCTGCTGCGCGTTTCTCTGTGAGCCGGTCGAGTTGCAGGTGGTGCCCAAGGCTCGACCGGCGCTGCACAACGGTCAGGCTTTGCTGGTGGCCAGGTAGGCGCCGAGGCGCCGGCCCATTTCCTCGCCCAGCGCCTGCAAGCCACTGAGAGGGCGGACCATCACTTCGAAATCGACGATTTTTCCCTGTTCGTTGAAGCGGATCATGTCGATGCCCTTGAGCTGTTTCTCGCCGACCCTGGCGCTGAATTCGAGGATCACATTCAAGCCGTCGGCGCTCGCCAGTTCGCGGTGATAGGTGAAATCTTCGAACACCTCGAACACCGTGTTGAGAATCATCGAAACCACCGGCGCACCCGGATACGGCGTGTGCGCCATCGGCGAGCGAAACACCGCTTGTGGGTCCAGCAGCGCAGGCAAGGCCTTCAAATCACCGGTGCGGATCATCGCGTGCCACAGGCTCAAGGACTCTGCGGCTTTGGGGTGCAGTTGCAGTTCAGCCATATTCAACTCCTGTTTTTTGTTGTTGTGCAAAGCTTGCCAGCTGGACGCCATGGATCAGCCGGTGAACTCATCGTCGAAAATACTTTCGATGGGCAATGCAAACGTCCGGGCGATCTGAAACGCCAGCGGCAGGCTTGGATCATAGCGGCCATTTTCGATGGCGTTGATGGTCTGTCGCGAGACATTGAGCATCGCCGCCAGATCCACCTGCGACCACTTGCGTTCGGCACGCAGTTCCTTGAGTCGGTTTTTCATTGGTAACGACGTCTGGCGAGGGCGAGGCCGATGATCCACATCAAGCCCATCACCGGCCATACGCAGATCCAGGAGATGTGGGGGAAGCCGACATTCTCCAGAAAACCGTAGCTGAATGTCAGCAACGCGGAAGCGGCAAAGGCAAAACCGAGCGCCTCGAATTGAATGCGCAGGTGCATTTCGTCCAGCGTACGCATCATCCGCACGATCGCCCAGCACATCAGCGCCGCCGGAATCACCGGCAACAACGTGATGACGATACGCAAACCGGTACCCAGGCCTTGCGGATTCTTGAGCAGGGTCAGCGACAGGATCAAGAACACCGTGTACAGCGCCAGCGCTGCGCCCATTTCCATGTAGTAACGTTTCATTGCATCGTCCTGATGTAAAAGTACCTTTACATATTCGCTGGAGTTTTTGTGAATGTAAAGGGTGTTTTACATTGGGGGCTGATGCAGCATTCAACGCCCCCATCGTCGGAACGCCGCCCGCAGCAAGCCGGCACCTACCGGGGAAATACGTACGGCTCCCGATCAGGCCGGCCGGTAGGCCGCCTCGCGTTTGCTTTGGCTTTGATCTACTTGCCCCTCGAGAGGCCGAGCGCAGGTTCTGCGCATGCGGCCTGAGGGGACCGCGTTTTTGCTGGATTTTTTTGGCGTACATATCCATTGCTGCGGTAACGACCACTTATGGTTTCGCCCTTACGGCGAGTCCCTTTTTCAAACGCCGGAGTGCCGGCCCAGCAAAAAGGAACCAAAAGGCTTTGCCCCACCACTCGGTGCCTCGCTGTGGCTCGGCATGCCCTCTCTCCGGCATTGCTCCGTGGGTCGCCGCGATGGGCCATCCCTGGCCCAGCGCGGCTAAACCGGCGTCCTGCCGGTTTACCCACTGCGCAATGCCTGCGTTCGGCCATCGTGGTTTAACGGGGCGCCCAAATCTAAAGCCAAAGCGAGGCGGCCTTACAGCCGACCTGACTTTGCAGATACCCCCCAATTCCCTGTGGGAGCGAGCTTGCTCGCGATGGACGTCAACGATTACGCGGGCTGTCTGGATGATCGTGTTGTCTGGGCGTTTTTCGCGAGCAAGCTCGCTCCTACAGGGGTACGAGTACAGCTGCAAAATCAGGTCGGCTGTCAGGCCGCCTCGCGTTTGCTCTGGCTTTGATCTACTTGCCCCTCGAGAGGCCGAGCGCAGGTTCTGCGCATGCGGCCTGAGAGGGCCGTTTTTTTTTGCTGGATTCTTTGGTGTGCATATCCATTGCTGCGGTAACGGCCGCTTATGGTTTCGCCCTTACGGCGAGTCCCTTTTTCAAACGCCAAAAAGGAACCAAAAGGCTTTGCCCCACCACTCGGTGCCTCGCTTTGCTTTTGCTCTGCTTTGGCTTTTGATCTTCTTGCCACATCGAGAGGCCGAGTGGAGGTTCTGCGTAGTGGGTAAACCGGCATGGATGCCGGTTTAGCCGCGCTGGGCCAAGGATGGCCCATCGCGGCGGGCCCACGGAGCAGGACCGGAGCGAGGGCATGCCGAGCCACAGCGAGGCACCGAACGTCAGGGGCAAGAGCCCTTGGTTACTTGGGGCTTTTCCAAGTGACTCGCTGTAAAAGCGAAACCATAGGTGGCCGTTACCGCAGGAATGTATATGTTCGCCGAAAGAAAAAGGTCGGCTATCAGGCCGCCATCGCGAGCAGGCTCGCTCCAGTTATAGATCCGTGACGCACAATTCCCCAGTAGCGCGAATCAGCGCCTGGCCATGCAGGGCATCCTTTATCAGGCCCGAGCGCTGCTCCGCCAGCCAGGCCGGGCACTCCGGGTCGACGCGATAGGGCACGAAATCGGCGTATTGCTGCAACAGGCGGGCTTGCAGCTCATCCTGTTTTGCCCGTAGTTGATTGAGGTCCGGTCGTGGCAAGTCGGGCGCCTTGTGCGCCGCTTGCCATTGCGCGATCAGTCCGTACTGCACCAGTTTGTTGGCTTCGATCTGTGCGGCGATCAAGTCAGCGGCTTCGTCCGGGTTCACGTTGCTACCGGTTGCCTGCTTCCTGGCGTTATTGATGAGCAGGGTTTCCCGGGCAGTATCCTGAATCGGTTTGCCACTGTCCCACTTGGTCAGCGCCACCAGATCGGAAATGTTCAGGCGCTCGTTGATGGTGTTCAGCAGCGGCCGCAGCGTTTCGGGTGCCGGGGAGGGCGTGGCGGCATTGGCGACGCTGGCGAGTAAGCCGAACAGCGAGCAAGCGAGAACTTGCGGCAAGCGTGGGCAGTGGAACATAAGCAACCTCTCGGGCACGGGATGCGCATCAAGTCTTATGTATCACAGCTGAGTCAGATGAACGATAGTTCAACGAGCACTTTCGCAATGGCCCGACCCGGACTCAGTCGCCGGCCAGCAAACGCTCGATCTGCGCCAGCTCCCAGGTGCTGAGCAAACTCACCGGGTCGGTACCGAATCGCGGCCCACCCTCGAACGCTCGGCCATCCGCGCTCTGGCAATGCAGGCAGTGGCGCAGGTGAGTGTGGTCGACATCGAGGCTCAATCGCCAGCCCTCGATGTCGACCTGTACCGGACCGGGTTGCCCATCAAGGCGCTGGAGCGGGCGCAGACCCAAGGCGGCGTCACGCAGTTGCTGGTAAACCTCTCGGGCTGTCAGGGGCGGCACAGGTGTCTCCGGCGGGATGGCGGCATGGATAGAATCGGGCACACAGGATAGACGATCACGAACCAGGGGAAGAACCCTGTAACGCACTGGTTTGAATTGCAACGACGAAAAAGCCCGGCTGATCAGGCCGGGCTTTTTGTTGGTGCGGTGAAGCGCTTGGTTCAGGCGACGGTGTTGCCTTGCAGGCGATCCGAGCCATCGGCGGCGACGGTGTTGCCTTGCAGACGATCCGAGCCATCGGCGGCGACGGTGTTGCCTTGCAGACGGTCAGAACCGTCGGCGGCTACGGTGTTGCCTTGCAGGCGATCCGAGCCATCGGCGGCAACAGTGTTGCCTTGCAGACGATCAGAACCATCAGCAGCAACGCGATTCTCGATCAGGCGATCCGAACCGCCTTCAGCCACACGATTCTCGATCAGACGATCCGAACCACCCTCAGCCACTCGGCTTTCAATCAGACGATCCGAGCCACCTTCAGCGACAACAGGCTGAACAGAGGTAGCGGCAAAAGCGTTAACTGCAAAGACCGAGAAAGCGATGCTGAGGAGGGTTTGGCGTTTCATGATCGTGTGCTCCGGGGTGTTGTTGGTTGGTATGGAGCCAATGTTACGCCGCGGATTTTTTAAGAGAACTTCATTGACGTGATTGTGAACATCGATGGCATTGATATAGCCAGCGGCAGCCTGTGGTGGGCGTGATGATGCGACGCAGCCTGTCGTCGGCTGTGGCGCCCGGCCAGGAGCGCAGGGGTATGCTGGTTTTTCGCAGGGTCCACACTCCGATCGAGAGGATAAACCGATGCACGACTATTACGATCTGGGCACCTACAGCCGCCCCGTGACAACCAGTTCACCCCAGGCCCAACTCTGGTTCGACCGTGGCCTGATGTGGTGCTACGGCTACAACCACGACGAAGCCATCCGCTGTTTTCAGAAGGCCCTGGAACACGACCGCAACTGTGCGATGGCCTATTGGGGCATCGCCTATGCCTCGGGGCCCAACTACAACAAACGCTGGGACGCCTTCATCGAACAAGAGCTCAAGGAGGCCGTGGCCCAGGCGCGACTGGCGACGCAAATCGCGCTGGTGCACCTCGACGGCGCGACGCCAGTGGAGCAGGCCCTGATCCACGCGCTGCAGCAACGCTACCAGGCAGAGCAGGCGAACAGCGTTGACGAACTCTTCACCTGGAACGATGCCTATGCGGTGTCCATGCGCGATGTGTACAACAGCTTTGCCGACGATCCCGACGTGGTAGCTCTGTTCGCCGAAGCGCTGATCGACCGCACGCCCTGGCAGTTGTGGGACCTGAGAACCGGTCAGCCGGCAGCCGGTGCCGACACCCTTGAGACAGTGGCCGTGCTCGAGCGGGCCCTGCAACGCATGGAGCAACACGGCGACGCACCGCACCCCGGCGTGCTGCACATGTACGTCCACACCCTGGAAATGTCGCCATACCCGGAACGGGCATTGCGCGCGGGCGATGTCCTGCGCGACCTGGTGCCGGACGCCGGACACCTGCGCCATATGCCGTCGCACATCGACGTACTCTGCGGCGATTATCGCGGGGCCATGATCACCAATCACCGGGCAATCCAGGCCGACAGCCTCTATCTGGCCGAGGAAGGGCCGATCAACTTCTACACCCTGTACCGCAGCCACAACTACCACTTCAAACTCTACTCGGCGATGTTCCTCGGCCAGTACCAGCCGGCCCTGGAAGCCGCTGAGCAACTGATCGATACCATCAAGGAGGACCTCCTGCGAGTGGAAAAACCGCCCATGGCCGACTGGCTGGAAAGCTTCGTGTCGATGAAGGTCCACGTGCAGATCCGCTTCGGCAGATGGCAAGACATCCTCGCCACACCGCTGCCCGACGACCAGGCGCTGTACTGCGTGACCACGGCCATGCTGCACTACGCCAAAGGCGTTGCCTTTGCTGCCTGCGGGCAAGTCGCCGGTGCCGAAACCGAGCATCACCTGTTCCTCGAGGCCTGGGCCCGGGTGCCGGACACACGCTACCTCTTCAACAACAAATGCAACGACATCCTGGCCGTGGCCGCGGGCATGCTGCGCGGTGAAATCGAGTATCGCAAAGGCAACGTCGACGAAGCCTTCACCCACCTGCGCGAGGCGCAATCTCTGGACGATCACCTGCCTTACGACGAGCCCTGGGGCTGGATGCAACCGGTGCGCCACGCACTGGGCGCGCTGTTGCTGGAACAGGGCAGGTTGGAAGAAGCCCTGCAGGCCTACCGTGCCGACCTGGGCCTGGACAACACCCTCAGTCGCGCGTCCTGGCACCTGGACAATGTGTGGAGCCTGCACGGTTACGTGGAATGTTTGAAGCGACTGGGTCGCGAAGCCGAAGCGGCTGCTGCGCAAGTTCGCCTCAACCTGGCCATGGCCCGGGCGGATGTGGAGATTTCGGCATCGTGTTTTTGCCGGATCTGTAGGAGCGAGCGGTGCGGCGACCCGACTTGCCCGCGAAAAGGTTAGTCCCGTTAGAACTCTGGAATAGGCATGTCCGCCCCGACGATATGACGAAACCGTGACGCACAAAAGGCAGCACAGTTAATCGCAGTGTCATCTGCGTGTCACTGAACCCATGGCAACATCCGCGCAACCGCCACGGGCGATCAGACTCGTCCACGGGCCGATGAATTTGCCAGGAACCCCACCATGAAAGGCGACGCTTCGCTATTTGCGGCCATTGACCTGGGCTCCAACGCGTTTCGCATGATGATTGGCCAGCAAGTCAAGCACAGCCAGCAGATCCTGATCCAGGAAGTGAAAACCCTGCGTGAACCCGTCCGTCTGGCAGAGGGCTTGCAGGGCGGCGCGCTCGACGAACTGGCGCTGGACCGCGGCTGGCAAGCCCTGGCGCGCTTCGGCAAAAAACTGCGCGGTTTCGAAGCGGGCCGGGTGCGGGCGGTGGCCACCAGTGCCGTGCGCGAAGCCGAGAATGCGCAACTGTTCCTTGCCAGCGCTGAGAGGCACCTGGGGTTTCGAATCGATGTCATCTCCGGGCATGAAGAGGCCCGGCTGGTGTATGCCGGTGTTGCCCATACGATTCCTGATCCCGGGCGCATGCGGCTGGTGGTGGACATTGGCGGTGGCTCCACCGAATTGATTCTGGGCAAGGGTTCACAACCGCTCGTCACCGAAAGTATTGCCATCGGCAGCGGCACCCTGGGGGCGCGTTACTTCGCCGGCGGTGTCATTACGGCCAGGGCGCTGCTCGAAGCCGAGCGGGTCGCCACCCTGCAGTTCGAAAAGGTCGCACGCCGTTATCGATCGCTGGGTTGGCAGCAGGTCATTGGCTCTTCCGGCACCGCTCGGATGCTGGCCAAAGTGCTCAAGGCCAACGGGCTGAACGACAACCGCCAAAGCGGTATTACCTACAGCGGCCTGTTGCGCTTGTCATTGCGACTGCTGGAGGTCGGGCACGTCAAGCAACTCAAGCTGGCGGGCTTGCAAGCCCATCGCCTGAGCATCCTGCCGGGTGGCCTGGTGGCGATGTTGGCGGCGTTCAAAGTGTTCGGTGTGTTGCACATGACGCCCTCCGAACCGGGATTGAGGCTGGGCGTGCTGCATGGACTGATGTCCCAGCACTGATAGGGCTGCAGGCGCGCCAAGCCTTGGCTTCTAAACTGACTGGACACTTGTCCGCAAGATGGAATCAGGGGGAAGAGAGTCATGACAGACAAACGTCGGGTGCTGTTCGTTTGTGCGCACAATGATGTTCGCTCACTGATGGCCGAAGCATTGCTGCGCCACACCGATTCCGAGCATTTCGAATCCTTCAGCGCCGGGCTTGAAGCCACTGAAGTCGACCTGCGCACCCTGGAAACGCTGGACCATATCGGTATCGATAGCACCGGGCTGCGCAGCAAGGGCATCGACGAGCTTGAAGTTCAGCCCTTCCACTACGTCATCACGCTGTGTGACAAATCCTCGGAAGACACCTCGCGCATGCCCGCGTCCGACGAAGTCATCGTGTGGAATTTCGAAGACCCGACGCTCAGCGAAAGACATGATCCGTTCCGCCACACCGTCCAGGAAATCCACGACCGCATCAAAATGTTCATCACGGTGAAGACCCGGTCGTGACTTCCCTCAAGCCTCGCTGATCTGGCTGACGCTGGTGATCTGACCATTCCAGACCATCTCGTAATGGGCGGTCTGGATGATCGAAGAGACAGGCCGGGGCGTCATCAACGCCCAGCAAACACTGCCAGGCAGGCGCACCGAGCGATAACGCAGACCCGGGCAACCGGCCTTCCGGATCGCCCGGCCCAGTGTGCGGGAATGGCTGTAGTCGTCAGGCGCATACAGCGGATCGTTGATCGGCAGGACGGTGGCGTCTTTCATGCCCGTATCCATGAATGAACACGACAGCCCGCGGAACACAAACCGCTCATAGTTCAGGCCCGGCACCTTCGACCAATACAGGCTCTGGTGATGCCGCACCTCGGCCAGTGCGGTTTCCATGGAATCGGCCAGGTACAACACTCCAAAGCTGCCATCGCTGAACCGCGAGCCCGCCGGGTTGATGTGAGTAAAGGGCGCGGTGGCGTACGAGCAGCCAGCAATGCCGAACGGGATCTCGCCCCGTGGGATCAACTCAAGCTGACCAACCTCGTTCTTCAGCCGGGGATTGGTCAGTGCCTGGATCTCGAACAGCACCTCGAATTCATCCGCGTTCGCCACGTCATCGAACAACGCAATCGGTGGAAACTTCGAATTGACCAGCCGGTAAGCCTGCAACGCCTGCCCGGCAAACACCGCCAGCTCACTCAACTTCACCATTGCGCGCCCCGCAACATATCAATGCGCCGAAAGGTCTCATACAGCGAAATCATGTCGCCCTGGGCCATGATCGCCAACGGCGAGCGCCCATTAAAAAACTCGTTGTCGTTGGCCATCGACACGAAGCCATACACGTTGTCCGGGTTGTCGAACACCAGGCGCAACGTGGCGTGAATGTTCAGTACAAAACTGATGCGCTGCATCTGGTCCGCATCCAGCGCCACCGCCCAGTCAGGGTCATGCTGCCGCGCGCGGGTGTAGGTGCTGCGGGAAATGCGCAGGATGCGGCAGGCCTGCTCGCTGCTGGCGCGCCATTTATCCAGAATGCCCACGGCGGCGCGCAGGCCGGTGACGCATTGGTTTTTGCTGAAAGATTGGGGCTGGGAGGCGACGGCCATGTGCATTACCTATCTTTGAATCCTTAGACTCAAAGATAGGTAGATTGTGTCTACAGAACAAGGTCCTCTCGACCAGCGGCAGCATCACATCGGCACCTGTAGGAGCCAGGCTTGCCGGCGAACCAGGCGCCGCGGGATGTCTGCTGCACCGCGTTATCGTTCTTCGCTTTGTAGGAGCCAGGCGAACCAGGCGCTGCGGAGTGTCTGCTGCACCGCGATATCGTTCTTCGCTTTGTAGGAGCCAGGCTTGCCGGCGAACCAGGCGCTGCGGAGTGTCTGCTGCACCGCGATATCGTTCTTCGCTTTGTAGGAAGCCAGGCTTGCCGGCGAACCAGGCGCTGCGGAGTGTCTGCTGCACCGCGTTATCGTTCTTCGCTTTGTAGGAGCCAGGCTTGCCGGCGAACCAGGCGCCGCGGGATGTCTGCTGCTCCGCGTTATCGTTCTTCGCTTTGTAGGAGCCAGGCTTGCCGGCGAACCAGGCGCTGCGGAGTGTCTGCTGCACCGCGATATCGTTCTTCGCAGGCAAGTCGGGTCGCCGCATCGCTCGCTCCTACAGGCGAACCAGGCGCTGCGGAGTGTCTGCTGCACCGCGTTATCGTTCTTCGCGGGCAAGTCGGGTCGCCGCATCGCTCGCTCCTACAGGCGAACCGGGCGCTGCGGTGTACCTGCTGGAGACCTGTGCTTGCGCAGGCCAAGGCCTGGGTTCAGATGATGCTTCATGCGCCGTACCAGGCAGCCATCACAATGAGCCCGAGAAAACAAACCAGCTGAACGAAAAAGAAGGTAAACCGGACTGCCACGAACTTATTGGTTTGCACATGGCAGACGTGAACCAGCGACTGGCACACCCGAGCAACCAGGATGAGTATGGACAAGTAGTTTACGGCAGGGCCGTCGACACCAAGGGCTGAAATCACGGCCACGATCGCGCCAAAGACAGGCAGATTTTCCACACAGTTCGCATGCGCTCTGGTTGCGCGCCGATACCAGTCCTCGCCTTCGAGCCGGTCGCTTCGGAAAGAGGCAATCGGCACATTCGAGAACAATATTCTGACCCAGCGATATACCCCGACGGTTGCCATCAACAGCAGCAAAGTCCAGGTCGCAAATCCAAGCAACATCCACATCGGTATCGTCATGGCTGCCATCCTCGATCAATGGCTCATGATGGGTGCCAGTGCGGTCTGAATCCTCGACATCTGGGCTGGTGTTGTCATGCGCGTCAGCAGCCGGCCAAAGTGTGGATGCTGCACGCCCGAGATAATGTATTGCCAGCGGTAGGCGCTCAGCACGCAGGCTTCGATGCGCGCTGTCTGGTTGACACTGAATGACCGTGAAGCATTGCGAGTGAAGTACTCGGCATCGGCTGCCGATTGTGCCTGCAGGATGGCGTCGACGGCTGCTACCAGCGCAATCAGATCGTTCACTGCCTGGTCGCACTCGGCGGGCGAAAGTTTCGCGTGCTCGGCCTTCCACTCCAGTTCATCGAGCACGACGTGCCGGCTTTCATCGATCCAGTGAAATTTGAAGACGTCCTTGAACAGTGGGCACAACTCCTCGCGCGGGGCGATGCTTTGCGCATAGTGCGTCTGAACGAATAGCTCGATGTGACAGGTCAGCGCCAGTACCGACCAGGTGCTGGCCGTCAGTACCGCGCGCGCCACATCGTTTGGATCGGCCACCTGACGATATCCCGCGGGCAATTGCGAGCCAATCATCGTTTCCATGCGCCGGAACAGCTCCTGATGCTTGATCTCGTCGTTGGAAAAGCGCACCAGCGCTTCGAGTGCGAGCTGATCGTCAAATACATGGGCGCGACCTTGATCGAGCATTTTGGCACTGATAAAGCGCTCCACCAGACCAAAGAGGTACGCATAGGTCCGGCCTTGAATCTGACTGAGCAGGCGCGCCTCGTGCGCGTCGAGAAAGGTCAGGCGGTCGACCTGCGACAGTGAGTCGGGCAAGAATTTGCGCGAGAAGTCGAAACGCCGGTCCTGCAGCAAATCGCGATCGATCTGCCATTCGGCTTTCTTCGATGATCTGACCAGTTGAGCGTAACGGGCGGCGTTGCCCAAATCAGGGGTGGCTGGGGTCGCGAAGGTGTTCATATCGATCTCCTGCTTTCCAGGTCGAATTGGAAGGGGGCGGTTACGGTTACCGTCGGAGCCAATGACCCTGGGTGAAGCTTCCGGGGAGAGCCTCTGGGAAGAGCCTCGATCGCTGAGTCCGCGTAGGTGCTAATCTAGGCCTCGCCGTTCAGGCGAAGAATGACTGGTGCGCCTGATTACTTGCTCCAGACTCCGCAAAGGAGGGGTGGCAATTGCTGGATGCGCTTTCTGATGTATTGCGTGTGATCCGGCTGTCTGGAGGGGTGTTCCTCGAGGCGGAGTTCACTGCGCCCTGGTGCATGAGCGGAAGAATCTCTGCCGACGATTGCAAACCGTACCTGGCGGCACCTCGACATATCATTGCCTCGCATTTTGTCGCGGCGGGGCACATGCAATTGCGCCTCGACGATGGCGCCCCCCTCGACGTGCGGGCAGGCGAACTGATTCTGCTTGCGCGCAATGACGTTCATACGTTTGGCAGTGACCTGGGCATTGCACCCATGTCGGCGCGCGACGTCATTACGCCGCCGCAAGTCGGCGGCATTTCACGAATCAAGTGCGGCGGTGGTGGCGAGGCCACACAGTTGTTGTGCGGTTTCCTCGGCTCTGAAACTCCCTTCAGTCCGTTGCTTTCGTCGCTGCCATCGGTATTGAAATTGGACGTGCGCGCGACGGCGTCGGGGGCCTGGATTGAAAGCTCATTCCGTTTCGCCGTGAGTCAGACCGCAGCAGGGAGTGTCGGCTCGGCGGCGGTCATCGCCAAGCTATCGGAATTGCTCTTCGTCGAAGCCGTCAGCCAGTATGTCGCGAGCCTCCCGGCCGAGCGGCGCGGGTGGTTGGCGGGTTTGCGAGATCCGCATATCGGGCGCGCACTGGCGCTGCTCCATGCTCGTCCGACCGAGGGCTGGACAGCGGAAACCCTGGCGCTTGAGGTGGGCATGTCGCGCTCGGTATTCGCCCAGCGCTTCACCGCATTGGTCGGACAGCCACCGATGCAATACCTGACGCTCTGGCGTATGCACGTGGCGGCTCAACATCTGCTCGAAGGTCGCGGGAACGTGGCGCAAATCGGCTTTGCCGTTGGCTACGAATCCGAAGCGGCGTTCAGTCGCGCATTCAAACGCCAGTTCGGCACATCTCCCGGCGCCTGGCGCAGGCAATCAGCATGACCCGGATTAAACGTCACCGTTGCGCAGCCGTGTGACGAGCCTGGGGTTGCTTGGGCAAAACACTGCCACGGCGGGTGAACTAGCGTCGTGCAGACAATTGTTGCGGCGCCAGAAATGCATCGTGGAAATAGTTACGAAACGCCTGCATGGCCGGGCTGAAATCGCGCTCGCGATGCCAGGCCAGGCCGACGCTCATGGGGGTTACCTTGTCGGTGACGGTCAGGGTTTCGATGCGTTTTCCTTCCAGCGACCAGGGGCGGTGCACCAGGTCCGAGAGGATCGCCACGCCGCTGCCATTGGCGACCATGCTGCGCACCGCCTCGACTGAACTGGTGCGCACCCGCACGTTGGGCTGTTGGTGCGCGTGTTCCCAGTAACGCATGGCGCTTTGTTCGGCTTCGTCGACGGTCAACAGGATATAGGGCTCCTGCGCAACGTCAGCCAGGCTGACGGCGGAACGATCGAGCAGGGGGTGATGGCTGGGCAGCCATAACCGGCGTTCGGAGTTGAAGAGGGTTTCCGAGACGATGTCCGGGTGAGTGAGGTTCGCGGTCAGCAGCACCGCCATGTCGAATCTTCCTTCCAGCAGGCCTTGTTCGATGGCCGTGCGTTCTTGCTCGTGGACCTCGATGGCCACGTCCGGATGCCAGTGTTCAAGCCGTTGCAGATGGTGCGGCAGAAAGTAGCCGATCACCGTGTAGCTCGCGGCCAGACGTAACAGGCCACTGGCCCGGACGTCCGGCAGCGGGCTGTTCAGCGCGTCGTCGACGCTGCGCAAAATCACGTAGGCGCGATTGAGAAAATGCCGCCCGGCATCGGTCAGGCTCATGCCCTGGGCCGAGCGCTGGAACAACAGCGTGCCGAGCATGGCCTCCAGTTCCTTGATCGCCGTGGTCACGGCGGACTGGGAAATGTTCAGGTGAATCGCCGCTTGAGAGATTTGCCCGATCTCGGCGGTGGCGACGAAATAGCGCACCTGGCGCAGGGTCAGTGACATGAGCACTCCGGTTGATGGCGTATCTGTTTTTCAGAGCTATCTGTTTTTCAGAAGATGGCCCATCTGATAATAGATCTTCCCAAGGGGTTGGCGGGAATTTAACGTGGTCTGCATGAAGTCACAAGCGTCAGGAGCAAGCGTCATGCAGGCAGTAGATTTCAACTCGGACATGGGCGAAGGCTTTGGTCCGTGGACCATCGGCGATGGCGTCGACAACGAACTGATGGGCTTCATCAGCTCAGCCAATATCGCCACCGGTTTCCATGCCGGCGACCCAAGCACCATGCGCCGCACCGTTGAGCAGGCCAAGCTTCTGGGCGTGGCCATCGGCGCGCATCCGGGGTTCCGCGACCTGGTCGGCTTTGGCCGCCGCCATATCAATGCCCCGGCCCAGGAACTGGTCGACGACATGCTTTACCAGTTGGGTGCCCTGCGTGAACTCGCCCGGGTTCAAGGCGTGGAACTGCAACACATCAAGCCTCACGGCGCGCTGTATATGCACCTGGCCCGTGACGAGGAAGCCGCCCGATTGCTGGTTGAAAATCTCCAACGCCTGGAGCCTGAGCTGCTGCTGTATTGCATGCCTGATTCCGTGATCTGGCGCGTCGCCAAGGAGTTGGGCCAACCGGTAATTCGAGAGTTCTATGCCGACCGCGAGTATGACCTCAGCGGCTCCATCGTCTTCACCCGCCATGTGCGCGCCTACGACCCGACCCAGGTGGCTGCGCGGGTGTTACGCGCCTGTCAGGAAGGGGTGGTGCGCACAGTCGAGGGTGAAGACCTGGCGATTGAATTCGATTCCATCTGTTTGCACAGCGATACGCCGGGTGCGCTGGCGTTGGTTGAGGCCACGCGTAACGCACTCGATAGCGCCGGGATCAAGGTTCGCGCGCCGCGCTGAACCTGCAAAAACACCGAATCATTTTTGCCTGCCTTTCTACAACTATTCCAAGAGGAACAGACATGGCCGAACACACTGTCATCACCCCATTGCCAGGGACCTTCTATCGCAAAGCCACGCCCGAAGCGGCGAACTACGTCGAAGTGGGCGCGCAGGTCAGCGCCAACACGGTGATTGGCCTGATCGAGGTCATGAAGCAGTTCTCCGAACTGACCGCCGGAACGGCCGGTCGCCTCAGCGCTTTCCTGGTTGAAGACGGTGATCCGGTGGAGCCGGGTCAGGTCGTCGCAACACTCGACGGCGAATGAGGGCGCGATCATGACGCAAGGCATTCGTAAATTACTGATCGCCAACCGTGGCGAAATCGCTGTGCGGATTATCCGCGCCGCCAAAGCGCTGGGGATTCCTACCGTTGCCGCCTGCAGCGAAGCGGACGTCGATTCTCAGGCCGCGCGCATGGCCGACGAGGTGCACATCCTCGGCCCGGCCCGTGCTGACAAGAGTTACCTGAACGTGGAGGCATTGCTCGGCGCGTTGAAGGCCACGGGGGCCAATGCGGTCCATCCCGGTTATGGCTTTCTCTCGGAGAACGCCGACTTTGCTGAAGCTGTTGTCGCCGCAGGCGCGATTTTCGTCGGACCGAGCGCCGAGACGATCCGGCGCATGGGTGACAAGGCCGAAGCCCGGCGCACCGCGCAAGCGGCTGGCGTGCCGGTGGTGCCGGGTTCGCCCGGTGAGCTGTTCGACGTCGAATCGGCGCTCAAGGCTGCCGAGTCCGTCGGCTTTCCCCTGCTGATCAAGGCCTCGGCCGGTGGCGGTGGGCGGGGCATTCGACTGGCGGAAAACGCCCAGCAACTGAGCGAGGAGTTTCCCCGTTCCCAGCGCGAAGCCCAGGCCGCATTCGGCAACGGCGCGGTGTATCTGGAACGGTTTATCGGCAAGGCCCGGCATATCGAAGTGCAGGTGTTGGGCGATGGCCAGCACGCGGTGCACCTGTTCGAGCGCGAGTGCTCGCTGCAACGGCGGCGCCAGAAGATCTTTGAAGAGGCACCGTCGCCGGTCCTCAACCCGCAACAGCGCGAGACGCTTTGCGCCAGTGCCGTGCGCCTGACCGAAGCCCTTGGCTACAAAGGCGCTGGCACCCTGGAGTATCTGTACGACGACGCCACCGGTGAGTTTTTCTTTATCGAGATGAACACGCGGATTCAGGTGGAACACCCGGTCAGCGAACTGATCACCGGTATCGATCTGGTCCAGGCCATGCTGCGCATTGCCGCAGGCGAGCCGTTGGGCTTCAAGCAAAGCGACATCCAGCTCAACGGCGCCGCGCTGCAAATGCGCTTGAACGCCGAAGACCCGGCACGGGATTTCTTCCCCAGCCCAGGTCTGGTCGAATCGCTGATCTGGCCGCAAGGGGAGGGTGTGCGGGTCGACAGTCATCTCTATCAAGGCTACCGCGTGCCGCCTTACTATGACTCGCTGTTGGCCAAGCTGATCGTGCATGGCCGGGACCGCAACGAAGCGTTGGCCCGTGCCCGAGTCGCGGTCGAGCAGACCACGCTCACCGGCATGGCCAGCACCCTGTCGCTGCACGGTGAGCTGCTGGAACAGCCGTGGCTGCACAGCGCCGACTTCCACACCGGCACCCTGGAAACCTGGCTGGCCGCGCGCCGCAGCGGAGGTGAAGCATGAGTACCCCGATCCGCTACAGCTTCGGCGCCGACGAGCATTTGTTTGCCGAAGTCAGCGACAGCATGTCCCTTGAAGCGTTTTTCAAGGGCATGGCCGTGACCCGCGCCGTGGAGCGGCTGGCGCTGGATGGCGTACTCGATGTGTGCCTGGCCAATGCCTCGTTCCAGATCCGTTTCGACCCGGACCGCATCGCGCCTCACACCTTGCTCGAAGCGGTAAAAGGCGCAGAAGCCGAGGCCGTGGCTGAGCGCACCTTGCAAACCCGGATCATCGAAATCCCGGTGCTGTACAACGATCCTTGGACCCATGAAACCCTGATGCGTTTTCGCGACCGTCATCAGGACCCGAGCGCCACGGACCTGGAGTACGCCGCGCGGATCAACGGCCTGGCGGACGTCGAGGCGTTCATCGCCGCCCACAGTGGTGCGCCGTGGTTTGTCTCGATGGTCGGCTTCGTCGCCGGCCTGCCGTTCATGTTCCAGATGGTCGAGCGCGAGCGCCAGTTGCAGGTGCCCAAGTACCTGCGCCCGCGTACCGACACGCCGAAACTGACCCTCGGTCATGGCGGATGCTTCGGTTGCATCTACTCGGTGCGCGGTGCTGGTGGTTATCAGATGTTCGGCGTCACGCCGGCACCGATATACGATCCGCAGCAGAACCTGGCGTACCTGAAAGAGCACATGGTGTTCTTTCGGCCGGGTGACATCGTGCAGTTCAAACCGATGGAGCGTGAGGCATACGACCAGGCCGTGGCCGACGTTGAGGCCGGGCGTTTCGATCTGCGGATTCGTCCGGTGGAGTTTTCGCTGGATGCGTTTCTGGCCGACCCGATCGGCTATCCCAAGTCGCTGCAGGAGGTGCTGGCATGATCAAGGTACTCAAACCCGGTCTCGCCACCTCGGTACAGGATCTGGGCCGCGAAGGTTACTACCACCTGGGCATTCCGCCCTCCGGCGCGCTGGATCAATACGCCCTGAGTGCGGCCAACCAATTGGTTGGCAACCCGGCCAATTCGGCGGCGCTGGAATGCACGCTGCTGGGGCCGGAACTGGAGTTCCGGGAAGACGCACTGGTGGCGGTGTGCGGTGCGTACATGACGCCGAGGGTCGATGGCGTGGAAATGCATCACGATACGGCGTTCACGGTGAAGGCCGGACAAGTGCTGCGCTTTGACTTTCCAAAGGCCGGCGCTCGTACCTATCTGGCAGTGGCCGGTGGCATCGATGTGCCGGTGGTGCTTGGCAGTCGGTCCACCTATGCGTTGGGTGCGCTGGGTGGTTTTCAGGGACGCAGGCTGACAGCCGGCGATGAATTGCCCATCGGTATCGCCAGCGGCAAGGGCCGGGCAGGGGCCAGTCTGCCCATGGCGTTGCGCCAATCCCTGGGGGGCGAAATCACCCTGCGGGTGGTGCCAGGGCTTTACTACGATCGCTTGACCCCTGCGGCGGCGGACAGCTTTTTCGCCGAGGCCTGGACCGTCGGTTCGGAAGCGGATCGCATCGGCTATCGCTTCAAGGGTGGCAGCGCGCTGAGCTTTCAGCCCCGCGAACAGCCGTTCGGCGCCGGTTCCGATCCGTCGAACATCGTCGACAGTTGCTACCCGATCGGCTCGATCCAGGTCCCCGCCGGGCTCGAACCCATCGTGTTGCACCGCGACGCGGTGTCCGGTGGCGGCTACGCGATGATCGGCACGGTGATCAGCGCCGACCTCGACCTGATCGGCCAGATGCAACCCAACCAGAAGGCCCGCTTTGTCGCGGTCACCCTGGAAGAGGCGCTGGAAGCGCGACGTTCCTACAAGAAAAAACTCAGCTGCCTGAGCAAGCTGTTCCCTTCCTGATTCTGCCCGCCGCATCGCGCGGGTAATGCCAAACGGTAAGCCAACGCCGCACTACGGTGCGGTGGCGGCTACCCGCGCTTCAACCTTTGACTGGTTCTGGAGTTCACGCATATGGCTGCTTTATCGCAATCGAGTCAAACCGGGCAGGACCCGGCCAATCATCCCGTTCCACCTCAAGCACGCATGGGCCGACTGTCGCTGACCATGGCCTGGTGGGCGGTGTGCAGTGCGATGTTCTACATCGTGGTGGGCGCTTCCCTGGCGCTGTCTTATGGCGCGCGCAATGCGCTGATCGGCATGGTCCTGTCGGTGATCAGTTACGGATTGGTCAACAGTGTGCTCAGCCGTTTCGCGATCCGCAGCGGATTGTCGGTGGCGTTGTTTTCGCGGCTATTGTTCGGCAGCACCGGGGCGTGCCTGGCCACCTTGATCTTCTTTTCCACGGCGATCTATTACGCGGTGTTCGAAGGTTCGGTGATCGCCGTGGCGCTCAATCACCTGTACCCGGAACTGGTCTATCCATTGGCCGCGTTGCTGGTGGTGCTGTACAGCGTGCCGATGATTCTGGGCAGCGTGCAGCACTGGCTGGACAAGCTCAATGGCGTGCTGCTGCCGGTCTACCTGGGTGGCTTGCTGGTGGCGGTGGGGCTGTCGATCAGCCGTTATGGCTACCAGCCGCAATGGCTGGATTTCGGCCCGGCCACGCCCAGTGTGACTGGTTGGTGGGATTGCTTCGTCGCCTACATGGGCGTTTGGGTGTTGATGCTGTTCACCTTCGACTATGCCCGTTTCGGCAAGTCCGAGGACGCTGAGTATCACGGTCGCTGGAACTTTGGCATGCCGTTCTACGCGGTGACGTTTTTGCTCAACGGCGCGGCGGGCATCTATCTGGTCAGCAGCATTCCCCATGAAGGCGCGTTGAACGAAGTGTCAGTGGTCATGGCGATCTTGCAGTTGATGGGCCTGTGGGGATTGTTGTTTGTCTGGGCCACGCAAACCCGCATCAATACCGCCAATTACTACCTGGCGACGCTCAACATGCAGGCGTTCTTTGGGCGTTTTGGTGTGCGCGGTTCGTACTTGATGTGGGCGCTGACGGTTGGGGTGATCGTGTACGGCTTGATGCTCGCCGATGTGTTTGCCTATCTGCTCAAGGCGTTGGCTTACCAGGGCATTTTCGTGGTGGCCTGGGTCGGCGTGGCGTTAGCGCAGATTCTTTACGGACGCAGTGACGTGGCTGCGCTGGAACGAGTGGCCGCATTCAACCCGGTGGGCCTGACAGCCTGGTTTTCCGCCACGGCAGCGGGACTCGCGCTGATGTATTGCGGTGGTGGCCTGGGCAGCTTTTCCGCCCCCTCGACCGTGGTCCTGGCGTTTGCCCTGCAGGCCGGTTTGTCACGCCGAAGCCGGTTGCGCCTGCAGTTGGCACAGTAGGGGAACGCAGTCGTACATCTCGCTGATCGGCAATCGCGGGTGTCTTGTTCATACGGCACCCGCGGTAGCAGCTACCGGGTCATGACAGGCGCGATTCGCCTGGCGCGCGGCTCAAGTACCCGGCAGCAACGCCGATGCGCGAGAACACCAGCCAGACAAAAAGCAGCACACTCACGCCAATCAGGATCGATGCGATGCCAATCAGTGGCTCGATCGACGGGAAGCCCTTCATGCGCAGGGTCAGCGCGCCGAGCATCACCGGCACGCCCAGGTTGTACATCCAGAACTGCACTGCAGCGGCGCGACCTTCGGTCACGCACGGGTGCAGTGTGCCGATGACGCCGAATAGTGCCATCGACACCCATCCCAACAGATTGATGTGGGCATGTACCGCGAACAGCGAGTGATCGCCGGATGCGCCCATCGCCACCCCCAGCATCACGCCAATCGCAAAGTAGAGGGCAGCGAGTCGAAACCAGGCCCGCGAACGGGGATTGTGATTCATGGCATTCACCTCAAGCGCCCTGAGGCGCGTTCAGTTGCTGGAAATCCCTGAAATCGTGATGCCCGCAGGTGCCGCGCACAGGGGCGGTGGCAGATTCCGTGCCGTGCGTCTATTATGAGACTTAAGTCTCATTACAAGACAAGGTATCATTTATTCCATGTCCAACCCCAAGTCAAGCCCATTGATCGGCGAGGGCGATCCACAAGGTCGTGTCAACCAGAAGCTGCGCACCCGCCAGGCGCTGATCGAGGCCGCCGTCGCCTTGCGCGACGAGGGCCATCAGCCCACGGTTGCGCAAGTGGCCGAGCGCGCCAGGGTGTCGCGCGCCACGGCCTATCGCTACTTTCCCACGGTTGAAGCGTTGATCAGCGAGACGGCGGCCGATCGTGACATGCCGCCGCTGGAGCGCATCTGGCGACCAGGTGACGATCCGGTAAAGGGCGTGGGCCTGGCGGCGAACGCGTTGAACAAACTCTTGATCGACGACGAGATCGGCCTGCACGTGATGGAGCGTTCATTCATGACCGTGTGGCTCGAAAGCGAGACCCACGAGCCCCTGCGACCGGGCCGACGCCTGAGCTACATCGAGCCGATTGTCGACTCGATGAAGGACCTGCTTTCACCCAGGGCGCGCAAACGCCTGAAACAGGCGCTGTCGATCGTCATGGGTACCGAGGCGTTGATCGCCGTGCGCGATATCGGTGGCGCGAGCCTCTCAGAAGCACTTGCCACTACCGCCTGGGCGGCGCGGGCGCTGGTTCGCCAGGCGCTGGATGAGGATGAAAAAGCCCGTCGAAAGCGTGGCTGACGACCTTTGTCCGTTTGTGATGAAAGGTGCGGGATGAAGCAGGAGGCAAGTAATGCGAATGTGCGTACTGGTGACGCGGAGCGTCACAGGATGCATTCCCACGCAGAGCGTGGGAACGAGCAAAACAAGGCGACCGGCTAGCCTGATTCTGGATCTGTGCGCGCGCACTGATCGTTCCCACGCTCCGCGTGGGAATGCCGCCAGGGACGCTCCGCGTTCCGCTAGCAACGCAAGGCTGGGGGTATGCGCAGTGGTGACGCGGAGCGTCACAGGATGCATTCCCACGCAGAGCGTGGGAACGATCAAAGCGAGGCGGCCGGCTAGCCTGATTCTGGATCTGCGCGCGTACGCTGATCGTTCCCATGCTCCGCGTGGGAATGCCGCCAGGGACGCTCCGCGTTCCGCTAGCAACGCAAGGCTGGGGGTCTGCGCAATGGTGACGCAGAGCGTCACAGGATGCATTCCCACGCAGAGCGTGGGAACGATCAAAGCGAGGCGGCCGGCTAGCCTGATTCTGGATCTGCGCGCGTACGCTGATCGTTCCCATGCTCCGCGTGGGAATGCCGCCAGGGACGCTCCGCGTTCCGTTAGCAACGCAAGGCTGGGGGTATGCGCAGTGGTGACGCGGAGCGTCACAGGATGCATTCCCACGCAGAGCGTGGGAACGATCAAAGCGAGGCGGCCGGCTAGCCTGATTCTGGATCTGCGCGCGTACGCTGATCGTTCCCATGCTCCGCGTGGGAATGCCGCCAGGGACGCTCCGCGTTCCGCTAGCAACGCAAGGCTGGGGGTCTGCGCAATGGTGACGCAGAGCGTCACAGGATGCATTCCCACGCAGAGCGTGGGAACGATCAAAGCGAGGCGGCCGGCTAGCCTGATTCTGGATCTGCGCGCGTACGCTGATCGTTCCCACGCTCCGCGTGGGAATGCCGCCAGGGACGCTCCGCGTTCCGTTAGCAACGCAAGGCTGGGGGTCTGCGCAATGGTGACGCGGAGCGTCACAGGATGCATTCCCACGCAGAGCGTGGGAACGATCAAAGCGAGGCGGCCGGCTAGCCTGATTCTGGATCTGCGCGCGTACACCTGATCGTTCCCAAGCGCATCAAAGGAATGCCGCCAGGGACGCTCCGCGTTCCGCTAGCAACGCAAGGCTGGGGGTCTGCGCAGTGGTGACGCGGAGCGTCACAGGATGCATTCCCACGCAGAGCGTGGGAACGATCAAAGCGAGGCGGCCGGCTAGCCTGATTCTGGATCTGCGCGCGTACGCTGATCGTTCCCATGCTCCGCGTGGGAATGCCGCCAGGGAGGCTCCGCGTTCCGCTAGCAACGCAAGGCTAACGGGTGCCTTGCGCCCCCGGTTTCATTGCCTGCGCCGCCTGAGGTCCGAGTCAGTCCGGCTTCTCTTCATCGGCCGGCACTTCTGCCCAACTGTCATCCGGATCAAAGCGCTTCATCGCCTGCGCCAACTTTTCACTGCCAGGTCCCAGGTCTTTTTCGAAGATCTGCCCTTCATGACTGATCATGAAACTCATCACCCCGGTTTCACCATATTTCGCCGGCCAGGCGATCAGTGCAAAGCCGCGGCTCATCTTGTCACCGATGAGGTAGCTGTAGGCCCCGCCCGGTGCCGAAGGACCCTGGCCAAGCAGGATGCGGAAGTGGTATCCATGCCAGGCCTCGCCGGCAATGGTTTTTCCGAACGACGGGCCCACCGGGCTGATCTGACCGCTATCGTCGTCCGCCCAATAGAGTCCGTCGTGCTTGCCGGGGGTGCTGAAGATTTTCTGCGCATACTCGAGTGCGCCGTCACCGTCGCGATCCACCGAGGCATAGTCCATCTGGGCATCGTGATAGGCCAGCGCCGATTGCACCGCTGCCAGCTCGTTACGGCCAATTTGCCGTGTACGAAGTTCGGCACTGCCGGCCTTGATGTCGAAGCGCCAACCCTTCGCGACTTTGACGATGGGGATAGGCAGTGTCCAGTGCTCACTGCCCACCGACAGGATCGCCTTGTTGTCGCCGGTTTTTTCGATCTGGTGTTGCTCGTGGTATTGCTTCAAAAACGCCTCCACGTCTTCGCGTTCTGCGCCTTCGCGAGGGATGAAACTGCGCCAGTCTTCACCCAGCAACTCGGTCAGGCGTTTCTGATCGGCGTTTTTCGTACCCAGGGCTTCGACGAACGCTTGCGCGGCCTTTTCCGGCGTTGCAAATTCCTGCTGCGCCGTCGCCATGCACGACCATGCCAGGCCGACAGTAATCGCCAAGGCATGCACAAGTACGCCCTTGCATGCCTTTACTCGAGGATGGTTATTCAACGGCGGCCCCCCCTTGAACGCGCTGGTGGACTGGACGGCCGACTGATTTGATGGCCGGCTGCTCGCGAGGCGTTGGGGCGCTGATAGGAGGCCTGGCTGGCCCGGCCACGATTGGCTTGCAGGTTGGCCTGGGACGGTGAGCGCGCGCCGGCGAATGCATTGTTGCGGGCACCGCCTCTATTGGCGGCCGGCGCGGTCTGGCGGTTTTGCGCAGCCTGACGCACCTGTGAGCTGCCCTGTGCGCGTTGATTCGCCTGATTGGCCTGATTCCTGGGTTGCTGATTCCTCGGTTGCTGATTCTCCCGAGTGTTTCTGGCAGTTCCCTGGCTTCTGTCAGACGCCTTAGGTCTATCGGCCGCTTTCGGTCTGTCTGCGCCTGCTTGCATCCGATTGCTGGCCGAGGCTCGGGACTGGGCTTCGCGCGCCCGATCACGGGCTTCGAGGTTGCTGGTGGCAGGTCGTTCGATACCGTGGCTGTCCATTGAACTACGGGCTCTATCACGAGCCTGGGCTCGCTGGGCATTTTCCCCTCTATAAGCTGCACGCTGACTGGCACCGTCCAGCTGCCGGCCGTACTGTTCACGGCTCCTGGTGTCTCGATAGGGCACGCCATTGCGATGAGCGGAGTTGTGCTGCCACTTGTTCTGATTGTTGGTGATTCGGTTGTTGGCGTTGATGTTGTTGTAGCGATTGACGTCAATGTCGACGTCGTTATTGCCCCAGTCACATTCACCCCACAGTGCACCGACGATCGCCACCCCGGTACCAAATGCCAGCCCAGCCATCAATGCCTGGCCGGGGTAATAAGCGGGCGGCGGTGGATAGTAGGCGGGAGGTGAGGCGGGATAGGCCCAGGTGCCGTAGGTGGTTGTCGGGTTATAGGTGGGGACATACACCACCTGCGGATCGGACGGCTGAATGATGATGGTGGAGCTGCTTGCAGGCGCCTGAGCAGGGGGCGGGGGCGCCGTTGTAGTCGTGGCGGCCGGTGCGGTGGCCGGTGCCGGTGCCGCAACGTTCTGGATCGTCACGTTCTGATACTGGTTGCTCTGCAGGTTGCCGGCTGCCTGGGCCTGATGACGCAGGCGTTGCACCCCATTCATGAGATCGTCCGGCTGCGCCAGGAAGGCATCACCCAAACGTTGTACCCAGACGGGATCCTGTCCCAGCGTTGCCAAGACCTGCGGGAAGGCTACCAGTGCCTGCACACTCGGGTCCCAGGGCTGGTTCGCCACTTGCTTGACCGCATCATCGCCCTTGGCGTCCGGGTGAGCTTTCGACCAGGTGACCGCCTCGGCGACTTCCCCTGGGTAGGTGGACGCCATCAGTACCTGTGCCAGCAGTGGGTCCGGGTAGAGCGCAATGGGCGCCAGCATTTGATCCAGCTGTTCCTGGGTAAACACCGGGTCTTTGGCGGGCGCCGTGACCGGTGCTGTATCGGCAGGGTTAGCTGTCGGGGAGGGGGCTGTATCCGCTGCCTGCGCCACGCAGGGAGGGCCGCTTAGAAAAAGCACCGCTGACAACACGTAAAATAATGGAGTGCGCATCACGGCTCCCTGTGGTCAGGCAGATTTGAATGAGTGGATCAATGCCAGGCAAATGCAAGCCGACTGTGCAATCCCCGGACCTCAGCTTCGACGCCGTCCATTGATAGTAGCAAACATAAAAATTCTGCCCGGAATACGTACGGTTCCCGGACCAACAGCTGTCAATGGGGCCCGCTCAGTACAGTGAACACGAAAAAGCCCGGCTGATCAGGCCGGGCTTTTTGTTAGTGCGGTAAAACGATGGGGTTAGGCGACGGTGTTGCCTTGCAGGCGATCCGAGCCATCGGCGGCGACGGTGTTGCCTTGCAGACGATCCGAGCCATCGGCGGCGACGGTGTTGCCTTGCAGACGGTCGGAGCCATCGGCGGCGACGGTGTTGCCTTGCAGACGGTCGGAGCCATCGGCGGCGACGGTGTTGCCTTGCAGACGGTCGGAGCCATCGGCAGCGACGGTGTTGCCTTGCAGACGGTCGGAGCCATCGGCAGCCACGGTGTTGCCTTGCAGACGATCAAAACCATCAGCAGCAACGCGATTCTCGATCAGGCGGTCAGAGCCACCTTCAGCTATACGATTCTGGATCAGACGATCCGAACCACCTTCAGCCACACGGCTTTCAATCAGACGATCCGAGCCGCCTTCAGCGACAACAGGCTGAACAGAGGTAGCGGCAAAAGCGTTAACTGCGAAAACCGAGAATGCGATGCTGAGGAGGGTTTGGCGTTTCATGATCGTGTGCTCCGGGGTGTTGTTGGTTGGTATGGAGCCAATGTTACGCCGCGGATTTTTTAAGAGAACTTCATTGACGTGATTGTGAACATCGATGGCATTGATAGGGCCCGCGCCAGCCCCGTGGTGAGCGTGATGATGTGGCGCCGAGCATTGATTACATTGCGTATCAACTGTAATGCGCGATCACGCCGTTATCATTAGTGCCAATCACCCATAGAGTCAGCCTGACGATTTTGTTTACGGCGTAGTCAAGGTGTCTCTCATGGTTCAAAGCATTATGAAAACAGCTGCCCTGGCAGCACTTCTTGTCGCTAGCGCAGCCATGCCGTCCGTTCAGGCACAACCATTGCCACTCGATAAAACCGCTGCCTTGCACAATGAAGACGTGGAATGGCGCAGCTTCCCCGCCTTCCCCAAAGAAGTAAGACTGGCCGTTATCGCCGGCGACCCGAGCAAGCCAGCACCCTACGTGGTGCGAGTCAAAGTGCCCAATGGCACCCGATTAATGCCCCATACCCATCCAGAAGATCGGATCTATACCGTCATGTCCGGTGTTTTCTATATTGGCTTCGGTACCGTTTTCGATCCGGACAAACTGGTTGCCTATGGGCCAGGTAGCGTCGTGATACTCCCGGCCAATACGCCGCATTTCCATTGGGCGAAATCAGGAGAGTACATCTCGCAGGTTTACGGGACGGGCCCGTTGGGGCTGGAGTATGTGGATAGCCATGACGATCCTCGTAATGCGTTGAAGTGAGAAAGATCTTCGAAAGTAAAAAAGGGCGCCATCGCCGAATGTACCGGGATCAGGTCTGGGGCAATTGCGCCGACCAATGTTTCATCTCCTCGGCAATAAAATGCTTAACCAAATCGCTGTACATCTTTTCGATTGTATCCGGGCTCAGACCTTCGGCCTCGGCCCATTTACGGCGTGTCGCAAGCATGGAATCGAATCGCTCCTGGGCACGCACCGAGGCCGCAGAAGTCTTGAATTTAGAAGCAGCAAGCACGTACTGAAATCGCCTGCCCAACAGCTTGATAACGGCCTGGTCGAGGGCATCGATCTCGCGTCTGATGTCCTCCATTCCGGCGCATTCTGCGGGTTGCAACTGGTTGGAAACTTCCATGTAGGTAACTCCGTTATGTCTGTGTGTAGGAGCAAGCTCGCTCCTACTCCTCCACGCTAATGCCCGATCCCCCCAATTCTTTCGGCACATCCTTAAGCTTCGGCAAGCCATCTTTAATACGCAGCACCGACTCCTGATAGTGAACATGCACGCCTGGCGAGTAAACAAGATTCGGGATGATCGCGGCATACACATCGATGAGCCCCATCCCCGGATGCTCGGTGAAGAGGTGCCCGCCGCAAGTCTTGCACCACTTGCGGTAACTCTGTGGTGTCTTGTTGTAGGTGCCGATGTTGTCGGCACCCCGAGTCACTTGCACCGCCTCGGGTTTCCACAGCGTGAAGGCATTGACGGGCCCCGCTGACCAATGCCGACACGACTCGCAATGGCAATAGCCCATCCCGGCCGGCTCACCGCTGACGGTGAACTCGACTGCACCGCAAAAACAACTGCCTTTGTAAGACCGTTCAATGTTCATGGAATGACTCCTTGATCAATGGTCAGGCGAAGCCGCCGGATAGGGCAGGACCTTCACCCGTCGATGTAACGCACCGCTGTCGCCGGCGTGCGCCGCACCTGCAGTTCGAAAATGTCCGGGCGCGCATAGTGCCCGGTGACGTCGAGCGCCCGCCGCGCTGGCGCCACGAGTGAGACGTCGATGTCCGCATACAGAATGCCTGCCTCCCGGTGCAATGGGCCGGCCACGATCCGGCCTTGAGGACTGACCACCACCGAGTCGCCGTCGTTGATCCATTCGTCCGGATCGGCAAACAGTTGTGCGCGAGCCGGGAAGTCATCGGGGATGTCGCTGCCGCGCAGCGCGGTGCCACTGCCGAGCACCCAACAGCGGCCTTCGAGGGCAATGTGACGCATGGTGCTGATCCAGCCTTCGCCAGTGTCGTACGTGGGGGCAACGTAGATTTCCACCCCTTGGGCATACAGTGAATAGCGCGCCAGCGGCATGTAGTTTTCCCAGCAGATGAGCGCGCCCACGCGGCCGACCGGTGTATCGACCGGACGCAATCCGGTTGCATCACCGAAGCCATGCACCATGCGCTCGGGATTGGTTGGCATCAGCTTGCGGTGTCGGTTGAGCAGGGCGCCGCTCGCGCCGATAACGACTACGCTGTTATAGAGCGTGCCGCCACCATTGCGCCGGTCGCATTCATTGATGCCGCACACGATCGTCACCGCGTGGAGCCTGGCGGCCTCGCACAATTGGCTCAGGTCACCGCTGGCGATATCGACGGCGTTGGCCAGCAGCCGCGTGTGCAACTGGCCCATTACAGCCCCGTCCTTTCCCGCCGCCAGTCGCCAGATCCACGACGGGTAACCTGGGATGTACGACTCGGGTAAAACAATCAGCGAGGCTCCCGCCGCCGCAGCTTCAGCGACCGATTGCACGGCCCGGGCGATCGTCGCGCTGCGATCGAGCAGCACGGGTGGGCGCTGAATGATGGCTATCTTGGTCATGGCGTTCTCCTGGTGCGGTTGGTGTCGATGGCTTCAGCGTGCGCGTGGCGAAGTCGCGGGGCTAGTTCAGAATCTGAAGCGTTGCAGCGGTAGGAGTGCAGGCGATGGACGAAAGCTACGGTCAGTTCTGCACGGTCGCGCGCGGCGCTGAAGCACTGTGCGAGCGCTGGACACCGTTGGTGGTGCGCGAACTGCTGTGCGGCAGCAAACGCTTCAATGAACTGCACCGCGGCGTACCCCGGATGTCCACCGGCTTGCTGGCACAGCGGCTGCGCCATCTGGAAGAAATCGGTGTGGTGCATCGCACGGCTGTTGGCAAAGTCTGGGAATACAGCCTGACCGAGGCGGGTGAGGAATTGCGCCCCATCATCATGGCGCTGGGGCATTGGGGCGCGCGCTGGATCGGCAGTCGCCTTCGCGACGACCAACTCGACGCGGGCCTGCTCATGTGGGACGTGCGCCGGTTCGTGCACCTCGAGACGTTCCCGGCTCGGCCGGTGGTCATCCAGTTCAAGTTCCGCGACGCACGACCCGGTGAGCAAGAATGGTGGCTGGTGGTCGAGGAGGGTGTGGCAGACCTGTGCCGCGACGACCCCGGGCGCGAACTGACGCTCGTCGTCGACTCCAGCGTTCGGGCGTTGACCGAAGTGTGGGCTGGCGACCGCACACCCAAGGAGGTACTCCAGTCGCGAGAGCTGCGTGTAGACGGCGCAGTTCCGGACTCGGAAAACCTGTGGCGCTGGCTTGGCACGAGTGCGTTCGCCAGTACCCGGCGCGCTGCGCGCTAGCCTTGGCAGTTGCCATCATGAAACGTAAGCGGTCGATGAGCGCTACTGAAACCGTCGATGCAAATCCGGAAAAATATCCTGGGCAAACCAGGCGGGCAGGCCGGGTGTGACGATTCGGGATTTGGGCGTTCGGCTTTCCACCAGGCCGACTTTGATCAGTCGCGACAGCTCATCGATTGCTGGGCGTGGTGTCAGTCCGGTGAAAGTCTTTATTTCGTTGCGCGGCAGACTACCCTGGGTGATCAGGGCAATGATCGCTGGCGCACTTTCCGGGCGAATGCCTTGTTGTAGAAGCCTCTCGTTGTAGCGAAAAGCACGTATCACGCGCTCTCGCAGCTGGGACGGGTTTACCGCTGCGGTCATGTAATCCACCTGATCGTGACAAACCTGCAGCATGAACTCGATAAACTCGAAGTAGCGTCTCTGGGATAACTGGCCTCGTCCGTCCAAATCACCTTCTCGTGGTCGGTCGGCCATGGTCAGTGCGCAGTAGTAATCCTGATGCCGTCGTGCGAGGCCGCGAGACAGCGACCAGAGGGTTGGCTCGAGTCCCAGTTGCACCAACTGTAAATGAGTGATCAGTCGAGCAACTCGACCATTTCCGTCGGCAAAGGGGTGAACCCATGCGAGACGATGATGATAGGCAAGCGAAGAGATAAGCTGACGACGCGGGTCTGTTTGCCGGCCGAAGCCTGCCTGGAGGTGCCGCAGCATACCGTCAACTGCACAAGCGTGCGGTGCGTCATGATTGCCGACGACAACGTTCTTGCCTGTGATCGACCGGAGTATGCCGGGCTGCATTATCGAGCCATCGGACAACGTACGTTGCGCATCGCTGGCGCCGCGAAAAAGCCGGTTATGTGCAGTGCTTACGAGCTCAGGAGCGAACATGGCGTTCCAGGGAAATGGTCCACGCTGGCTTAACATCCGTTCGAACAACGCTTGCACCGCCATTTGTTCAACCGCCAGGTTTTTAAGTCGCTTGCGATCCTTGACCGGGGCTGCCTGCGCTTTCTGCATATCGGCAGGCTCGGTGTACTGCCCTTCGATCAGATTCGAGTAGTACGTATTAGTGATCTGCAGGAGCCGGCCGAGGCGTGCGGCGGTTTCTGGCGGAAGGCGTCCGGCTAGAAATTGCGTCTTTCTTGGCAGCGCGTCCGCAAGGGCAATGATGGATGGGGGCAAAGCATCGGGGAGTATCGGATCGAGCCAGGATTTTGATGTGATCAAGGACATTGCGGTTTGCACCGAGTGAAAAGGCTTCACATTTTATTTCACATACCTGTTCGCTTAACAAGCGCTAATTTATTGGGTTTACGGAAGTTCTTAGGCGTTTTCAGCACAATCACCTTCACATTTTATTTCACAATATTTTTGAATGGTTTCTGCTATCTGAATATCCAATGGACCCGTCTACCGGCGCTGTCCACAATCGCTGACAAAACGGGCGCCTCGCGAGGTACCCGTGTTCGTTTATCCCGCTGGGTGAGCTTCAAACCGCTACAGACCACTAAACATCCCAATAATCACCGCATTAACCAGATCAATGAAAAATCCGCACACCAGCGGCACGATGAGAAAGGCTTGGTGCGCCGCCCCATACTTCTGGGTCACGGTCGTCATATTGACGATGGCTGTCGCAGTAGAACCCAGCGCAATACCGCCGAAGCCTGAAGCAATCACGCTGGCTTCGTAATTGCGGCCCATGAAGCGGAAAACCAAAAAATACGTATAGAGGACGGTCAACAGGATCTGCAGGGTCAAAGCGCAAGCAATGAATAGCAGCGCGCCGCTGAGCTGCCACAACTGCAAGCCCATCAGCGCCATGGTCAGGAACATACCCAGACAGACATCGGAGATCAGTGACAAGCCCTGGCTGGCGCCGCTCCAGGATTTCAGGCGCTGCTCGCCGATTAATCCGCGGACGAGGTGGTGAATGACGATACCGGCGAACAGACAACTGACGAACTTGGGCAGCGTGATCCCGCTATCGACCAGCAGCAGGTTAAGTCCGTAGCCGAGCATCAAGGTCAAATTGAGCCACATCCACGCCCAGAGCACGTCGTAGTAGTCCAGTGGCTTGCTCTGCTGTTGCTCAAGAATGCCGACTTCCAGCGCCGCATCCCTGGAGGGCGTGAGTTGATGGCGACGGATCAACCGGTTCGCGATGGGGCCGCCGATCACACAAGCGGCAATCAGGCCGACGGTGTTGCTGGCGATCCCCAATTCATGCGCGTTCTGGATGCCCAGCCTTTCGACGAACAGCGGTGCCCAGGCCAGGGTCGTGCCAACCCCTCCGGTGAGGGAGATGGAGCCCACCATCAGGCCAGCCTTGGGATCAAGCCCGAATACCTCGGCCATGCCCATGCCCAGCGCGTTTTGCAGGAAGATGAAGACAGCGGCGAGCACCAGCAGAATCAACAGCGGGCCCCCACCCTTGATCAGCTGGCGCATGTCCGATTTCAAGCCGATGCCGGCAAAGAAATAGAGCAGCATGGTGTCGCGAACTTGCAGGTCGAACTCGACCTGGATGTTGAGACCGAAGTACAACAGGCTCGTGACCGCCGCGCAGACAAAGCCGCCGACCACCGATTCAGGAATACAGTATTGACGTAGCAAGGTGCTGTGCTGGACCAGCGTCTTGCCCAGGAAGAGCAGCAGGATGGCGAGGGTGAAACTCACCAGGCCATGAACAGCAAAGAGTTGGGCGGTCATCTATAGCCTATTGAAAAACCTGAAAAAATATTATCCAGACTCGATCGTACGGCTTTCGGACTTGGATCAATGAAAGTACAGATCGCGGACGAAGCCGGGCGCGGGCAAGGCAATGCACGGGGCAAACCCCGGGCTGGCTATTGTTTTCATGTGAATCTAAGGTATTGCTGACGAACATCCGTGAAGTTGCGTGTATGCCGGGTGAGTCAAGCACCTGATCCCGGAACACGCAAACGCCGGAGTTGGGCAATACCCGAATAAGTACCCGTGTTCATTCTTGAAGCTGGACTGGAGCCTTGCATGAAAGTTGGCGTGATCTCCGATACTCACGGTTTACTCCGCAAAGAAGCGCTCGCGGCGTTGATGGGCTGTGAACGGATCATTCACGCGGGCGACATCGGCAAGCCGGAAATTCTTGAACAACTGGCGTTGATTGCGCCGCTGCATGTCGTGCGTGGGAACAATGACCTGGCGACTCCGTGGGCGGAACATCTCGCCGACCACCTGAGTTTCGAGCTTGAGGGATGGCAGACTTTGCTGGTGCATGACATTGCCGATGCTCCGGTAGTGCTGGAGCCAGGCACGAGGCTGGTGATTACCGGGCATTCCCACAAGCCGCGCATTGAGTGGCGCGGTGAACGGCTATTTCTCAATCCAGGCAGTGCAGGGCCGCGGCGTTTCAAGTTACCGGTGACGTTGGCGTTGCTTGAAGTGCAAGAGGGGGCGATTGAACCGCGTCTGGTTTCGTTGCTGGAGTGAGCGTTTTCCAGGAGGGGGCATATCTTTTACCATTGGCTGGAACAACCCAAAACGATCTTTTTTGGAAGGCAGCAAACGACCCTTTGTAGACATTCATAACAAGTAAGCTAAAAGGCCGGCTTTAGCCGGTCCCGGTGAACGAAGCGAACGATTTGGACGCATTGTCAGGCGTATTCAACGGAATGTTCCATTTAAAAATTTTCTGCCTCGGGCGCACAGAAGGCCTTACTGTAGTAGCCGGACTGGTCGAAACAGCAAACCTGCTTCTTGCCGGATGCAAGCATATCGCAGGCATCACCAATTCGTTTTGCGCGCGTTTTAAGTTGTTTGGCTGAAGTAATCCAGTGTATCCAGTCTACTCGCGCGAGGGTCGTCGTATTCTTCCAAACTTTACAAGCCTCAGGAGTGGCTGCCAGTGCCTCCTGAAAATCTGCTGGGATGTCAGGCTCGGGTTCCTTCTTCACTGGGGTTAGCTCTAGTGTAACGACATCCCCAACGGCCGCGCCTGCGGCTTCGAGTAACTCTCTACTTACCTGCAGCCAATGGCTCAGCTTACCATCCGGCTCAAGGGTTGCCTGGAAAGGGTGCCCATTGACTGTGCCTTCAACTGTCGTCCTTCCTCGCCTCGGAAGCTGTTCACTCGCGTCTCTTGGCAATACTACGAACGCCCACGACGTGTCATTACCAGGCTTCGCCGGACGAAGAAGCTTTGCTTCGAATCGGGATTTCACATCGATTGTTGTCATTGCAACTTCTCCAGCCAATACGCCTGACTACTATTTGGTGACATCACTGTCGCGTTTTAACGCGACAGTGATGTCGCCAAACTCCGATTACCGCCTGTCTGCAAGGGCTGCGATCGACCCAATGCAGCCATTCGTATGATGTAGAAGTCCTGTCAATTTCGCCTGACTTATCTACCCGTCAGCGTGGAAACAGTAACGTCACGGCCACGCGAAAGCCCCAGCCTTGCGCGCCATCCTCCGGACTGTCGAGCCAGTACCGTGGACCCGCTTGCACCGTTAGCGGTTGACCGCCGATTTTCAGCAGCTGGGTGACCGTCAGGTTGACCGGTACTGACCACTCCCGTGATTGCCAGTTATAGGTTGACTCGGTGTTCACCCCGTAAGTGGTGAAGGTAGCGGTGGTGTACGAGAGGAAAGGTTGCAGGAAGGTTTGGTTGACCTTTTCCTTGTCATCCGCAGGGCTGTCCTCCAACCCCCAGATATGGTTAGCGAGAATGCCCCGAGTCCAGCCGTTTGACTGTTTTAGCGCGACCGCTGTCGGGCCAAGGCCCCATTGCTCGCTGCTGAGCAGTTTATCGCTGCCGGTTGGAATCAACAGCGCTGGCCCGACACCGAGGATCCAGCCACTGTCGGTGGGTTTTGTCGGCGAGAAGAAAAAACTCTGGGTCACGTCGCCGATGCCGGATTTATCCGCCGCGCCATTCGGTGCCAGGCCGTGCTGGTCGATCACTGGCAGGATGGTGCGCGAAATCAGGTTCCAGTCGTCGCTCAAACGAAAGGGCAGCACGGGCTGGATATTGGTGACGCTGTGCATGCCGTTACCGGTCGACCCCATCTTCTGGTCCCAGTTGTATTGCACCGGAAGGCTGTACATCGCGGCGACCGGGTTGAGTGCCTTCTTTGCCAATTCTGCTGAATCCTCGGCCTGTACCCAGCCGCTCTGCACAGCGAGAACAGCGCCCGACAGCAGCGTTAGCGGTAGTTAGATTCGCATGTTCCCTCCTGTTCGGCAGGCGCCAACATCGCGGTCAGCACCGGCCGAGTGGTGTGCTGACATGTCTCACCGAACCAGTTCGAGCTCGCTCGGTCGCCAGGTTTTCGTGAAAAACGATTCAAGTGGGCTGTAGAGGCGCAGGATCGTAAACCAGCCCTTGTCAGGCGTGGTCTGAATCCAGTTACCCGCCTTGGCGTCGGCTGGCTTGGAAGGACCGAAATAGATTGTTGTGGACCCGTCTGCGTTCTCGACGGCGGCGGGCGAAGGGTAGGTCTGGCTGCCGGCGCGCGGGTAGCGTTGCGGCGTCTGGAGCATGGACCGCGTCTGATTGTCGTAGACGGTGAACGACCAGAATTTCGCCGCTGGAATCTTCGGCGGCAGAGTCACTTTATAGGTCTTGCCGCCATCAAAGGGATTCTTTTGCGCATCCGAGAAGCCCATGAGGTACTGCGAGCCCACGTTGGGCAACCGCATGATCATCCCCGGTGAATCCATGGTGTAGCCGTAATAGAAAGCCGTGCGGGAATCGAGGGTCCGTGCACCGGTCGGTGGCAATGCCTTGAACAAGCCTTCCTTGGTGATCATGGGTGGCGGTGTCTCAAAGTCGAAACCACCCTGCCATAGCATGTTGGCCCACATCGAATTCGGGTAGTAAGCCCAGCCGGGATAATCGGCAGCGCGAAAGTTCAGTGATCGCCCTGCCGCATTGCCCACGGCGGCCGCGTCGGTGAGGATCTTCTTCATCCGCTCGTCCGGAGCAAAGGGCTTGCCCTTCACGATGCCAATGGCCGCCAGTTGGCCCAGGAGTTCCGGGTTGAACGAGGTGGCGGGTTCCAGCTGCACAAGCTTGTCGAGCGTTTCGAAATAGGCGAAGTCGTTAGGGGGAATGGTGTTGAAAGACTTGCCGGTGCCCTCGACGAATTTCGTCGGCGGTATCGGAGGACTCGGCTCCAGCCTGATTTGGCCTGCGAGTGCCGTGGCAATGCTGGTGCCGTAGCCGCCTGGCGTGTAGGGATAAATCTTCAGCTTGTCCTTGATCAGGTCGACAGCGGGCTTGGGATCGTTGTTCTCCATGAATGCACGAACGGCATACAGCACATGGTTGGTTTTCGATCGGCCTACGAAGTATCCACTGTCTGGAAGCGGACCGTCGTAGTCCGGCGGCACGATCAGGTATTTGCCGCCTTCACCCCGATCAGGGCCAGGGGCGCCAAGGTCGATGATCCAGCCGAACCACATGTCATTGAGCGTGCCGAGCGATTTGGGTGGCACTTCAACCACCAGCGGTCCCTTTGTCAGGTCGAGGACCGAGAGCGTATAGATGGTGTCGGCGTTGGCGGTGAGAAACAGCGATTGGGAGTCCATCAACTCGGAGAAGATGATCACCGTATTGTCGTCTGCCCCAATGCTGTGGAAGCCCTCGCGAATGGCATAGGCCGATGCGCCTGAAAAACTGTTCATGAACGCGTCTATGCCGCGAGTGAAAGCCAGGGTGTCGTAGACATCCTGTGTGGTTTTTACGCTCGGCGCGCCGTCCTTGAACTCCAATGTGCCGATACGGGTCTCGATGCGATCGGGTGTAGTGATTCCCGGGGGGATTTCGCTGGCCGCCTGCGCCGCGCTTATTACAGGTAGCGCCAGCACGGCAAAGGTTGCCAGAAGGGTTGTTGGTTTGAGAATTTGCGTCATGAAGTTCTCCCTGATGGATGCCAAACGCGTTGACTACCCAAACTTAGGAACTAATGGCGCAGTGACATTTCTCAGGGCGCGGTTTATCAATCTCCTTGCGCTCTCGTCATCACTGAGTGGTACTGACATTTAATCGCCCGGATGACCACTTACAAATGTTGCGCACCATTGTCGGAGCAGCACAGTCTGCTTGATCAATTCTTCCAGCAGGTCAAGCATAGGTGCACATTTGCCATCGCTCCAGTCACCGGGTGTTATTGGCCGGGCAGTCCCTTTAAAATTAGGGCGCTAAAATATACTCATGAAAAATCTGCGGCCCATGCTGGTCATCGATTCTGCTGGTAAATCCCATACTCATGGCCAAGCCGTGCATCGGCTCGTTACCTGACGAGTCCATTGAAGAGATTTTGCTGAAGCCCTGGCATGTTGCGGTGTCCATCAAATGTTGTAACAGCGCAGTGGCGACACCCCGTCGTTGCCACCGGTCACCAACGGCAACGGCGAACTCGCAATGAGCATCGCCTTCGTATGCCCCGTAACGCGCGGTGCCGATTTCAATAAGCTGGTTGCTTTCGTATGCCAGAGCAATGTAGGCCATGCGATTGTGCAGATTGATGTCCATGAGCTGGTCGTGGGGTTCTACCAGATTGCTGAACGAGGCAAGAAAATGAAAATGCGGTTTGCTTTTGCCCAGCTCGTTGAAAAAGGCTAAATCGCGCTCTCGATCAGACTCTGCCAACTCACGAATCAGTATGGGAGTACCGTCCGGCAAGGATTCCACCCAGTATTCGCCAGTCAGCCCATCGGTTTCATCCTTGAAGCGAGTGTTGATGCTTGCGTCATATACCATGCGATGAACTCCGCCCATGAATGGAACTGCTCATTCACCCTAGTCTTATGCGCGGTTAGCTGGAGCAATATCCGCTCGCTGACAGGTTTAAGGGACGGTCGGTATCAAGCGCTCACTGACCTGTACTTGATCCAATCCGGGTATCCAGGGCCGTCAATACTTCATGGGCGGCTTTCACCTTCGCAGGGAGGGGATAGTTCTTGTTCGCCAGCGTCACGATGCCCATGCTCTTGGCTGGAACAAAGGCCACGTAAGCGCCGAAACCGTCCGTCATGCCTGGCTTGTTGATGAGCACGTTACCCTGCGGTGGCAGCGGAGGGTTGAGCCGGGTAATTTCATGGGCCTCAAGGATCATTGGGTACGAGTTGCCAGCGAGCAAGCGGTCGAGCTCTATCGGGTAGGGGTAAAACTCCCATCCCAAGCCCTGCGTCATATCTGCGACCTTGTAGTAGCCTATATGCGTTGCAGTGATCGCACGTTGTAGAGGCTCATCCAGGTCCACCTTCTGCATGTTGGCCTCGACGAAATGAATCATGTCCGCCGAGCTGGATGTCACGCCATAACCCTCGGCATACAGAACACCTGGGACCATCCTGGACGGTACGCCCTCTGGGCTATAGCCGTACGCGTAGTGACTCATCTGCGCTTGAGGAACCCTGACGTAACTGTGCTTCAGGCCGAGCATCGGAAACAGCCTCTTTTCCAGTAGATCTTCGAAAGGCTCCCCCATGCTCTCGGCGGTCAGAAAGCCGAGCAGACCGATGCTCGGATTCGAGTAGAGTCTCATTGTTCCGGCGGCATAGTTCGGTTGCCAGTTTTTGTAATAACCGATCATCGTTTCATGACTGTCCACATCGCCCGGAAACCGCAGCGGCAGACCGCCGGCCGTGTAGGTTCCAAGATCGAGCAGGCTGATGTTGTCGAAACTGCTGCCACGCAGCGAAGGCAGGTATTGGCTTGCTGGATCAGACAGGGAGAGCTTTCCGGTTTCCTGCGCGTAGGATGCGAGGGTCGCTGTGAAGATTTTACTAATCGAGCCGATCTCGAAAATCGTCTCCTCGGTAACCTTCGGCTTCCCTTCCTCCATGGAGATGACGCCGTAGTTAAAGTAATACTGCTTCCCATGGAGTGTCACGGCCACCGCCATGCCAGGAATGCCATACTCCTGGATAACCGGTCGGATAGCCGCGTCCACGACAGCCCTGATCCTGTTTTCTACATCATCCCCAGCGACGCAGCAGCCTGCGCCGAGGAAAAATGCGGTAATCGCAATGCCGCCCAGCCTGGCTAGAATTTTTTCGTACATGATTGAAAGATCCTCCATGAATTATGAAAAAACGGTGGGACTTTCTTGATCTTCATGATCGACAAAAAAAACTCTGCCAACTTGCAATTATATATTTAAAAAGCATTTACTTGTTCTTTTGATATTAGTCCGCTCATATCGACGCATTAGACTCAATGGAAGTATTTATTATAGGTAATGGCAATGCTCATTCGTTTTCAGCGAGCGGGTGCCGCACAGGGCCGATTGACGCCTGTCACGAAGGGCAACAATCGACCCGCTGCAACAGCTATTTTCCGCGAATCAAAAGTAGTACCCGATATTGATGTTTGTTCGGTAGTACCACTGATTACTGCCAATCGAACTGGTATTGGTAAACCCCGTGCCGTTTTCCGCGCCGCCATAGGGATTGGCATTTTTCGCCCAGGTGAAATCAACCCATGCCATGATCGGCATCGCCAGGAACTGGGCGCCAACGGTGTACATCTGCGAGTCGTCCCACCCACTCTTGTCTTTCATCATGCGGCTGTAGTCGTTGTACAGTTTGATTTTCTTCAACGGTCCCAATTTCGGCGTCGCGATGTCGTAGCTGACGTTCAACGAAGCGATGGTGGCTTTGGCGGCAATCAGGTAAGCGGGCGTCAGCCCGTTGCTGCCCATCAGTATTGAATCGTCGCTGACGCCAGTCGGGTTTTTCGGGTCGTACTCGTAGCGAATGCCTTGGGTGCTGACGGTCCACTGGCCGGCGTTGATGATGGCGTGGACGCCACCGGCCCAATAGTCGCCGTCATCTTTGGTGGTGGCGTTATAGAGCTGGGCAGTGGCCAGTGATGCGCCGATTTCGGTCTTCCAGCCATCGTTGACGAAGGTCCGCGCGACGCGGGCGTTAAGCTGGTTGTGTTTCTCGTTGTCCTGGCGTGACTGGGTGAAGGGGATGGCATTGTCCTTGAGGTCGGCGTAGCGCCCGACTTCCGGCGAGTAGCGAATGTCGGACGGCAACATGCGCGGGAAGTAGCCCAGTTGCAGGTCCCAGTCATTGTCCTTGTAGCTGTACTTCAAGCCCGTGCCGGCGCTGACGCCGTAACCCATGAAGAAGGGCAAGTGATAGCTCCAGCCGAATTGCGGGTAGGGTTCCAGCCCGAACGGTTTGAACGGCGCGCCCACTTGCAGATTGGAATTGCTGTTCAGGCGATAGCCAACGAAACCGCGATCGATGGAACGTTTACCGTCGTCCTGGAACCAGTAGCCGACATCACTGTAGAGGTTCTTGTAAGTCGCTTGCACATCGATACGAAAGGTGTCGAACAGAAACCGGCCATTGTTTTCGGTGGTGTCCCAATGTTCGTCGCGGTAATTGGTGCGCAAGGCACCGCCGATGTCCAGGCTGCTTTGGCCGTCATCGCTACGCCAGGCGATATGCGGAAACGGCTTCTTGCCGGTGGTCGAAGTCACGGGGGCGGCAGGGCCGGGTTCGCCTGCGAAACTGACGCAACTGCTTATTATCAGTCCCAGACCTATAACGTACTTCTTCATGTTGACTTCCCCTGCGATGTTGAGCACTGCAAAGTGACTGGCAACACTTTCCCGCTTGCCTTGGAAGTGGCAATAAGAGGAAGGCTTTATGTGTTGCTGTTATTCAGTGCGTTTTTGTTTTGACTGTTTCGTAGGTGATACGGCGTCTGACCTATGAATCTGATCTAGATAGAGCAGAAACCATGCCAGTCCGGACCTGGCTTGTGGGTTGGCAATAAATCCAGAAAAAACAATTGTTTATATGGGAAACGCATTTTTATGTATTGCCTGCGAAACAGAGAGGGCAGGGGGTAACGAAACTGCACGTTAACTGTGCGTTCTTACTTCTCACGCATAAAAACGGCCGATAATAATGTCGGTCATGCTGTGCACTTCAGGGGGGGAGTTAGCAGGTGCATATTTTGGTTGGGTTGGGTTGGGTTGGGTTGGGTTGGGTTGGGTTGGGTGTATATCCATTGCTGCGGTAACGGCCACCTATGGTTTCGCTTTTACAGCGAGTCACTTGGAAAAGCCCCAAGTAACCAAGGGCTCTTGCCCCTGGCGTTCGGTGCCTCGCTGTGGCTCGGCATGCCCTCGCTCCGGTCCTGCTCCGTGGGCCCGCCGCGATGGGCCATCCTTGGCCCAGCGCGGCTAAACCGGCATCCATGCCGGTTTACCCACTGCGCAGAACCTCCACTCGGCCTCTAGAGGGGGCAAGAAAATCAAAAGCCAAAGCAGAGCGAGGCGGCCTTAAAGCCGACCTGAATGCAGGTCTGTCCGCATTCCCCTATGGGAGCGAGCTTGCTCGCGATGAACGTCCAGACAACGCGATCATCCAGACAGGGCGCGTTATCGTTGACGTCCATCGCGAGCAAGCTCGCTCCCACAGGGATCAGGTACAGCCGTAGAAGTCAGGTCGGCTGTCAGGCCGCCTCGTTTTGGCTTTAGATTTGGGCGCCCCGTTAAACCACGATGGCCGAACGCAGGCATTGCGCAGTGGGTAAACCGGCAGGACGCCGGTTTAGCCGCGCTGGGCCAGGGATGGCCCATCGCGGCGACCCACGGAGCAATGCCGGAGTGAGGGCATGCCGAGCCACAGCGAGGCACCGAGTGGTGGGGCAAAGCCTTTTGCTTACTTTTCGCTGGGCCGGCATTCCGGCGTTTGGAAAAGTGAGTCGCCGTAAGGGCGAAACCCTAAGTGGTCGTTACCGCAGCAATAGATATGTACTCAGACAACAAATCTCCCACAGGTTTTGACGCGGCGTGGATCAACGTTGGTAGAGGAGGTAGCCACGGGTTGACGGAAAGGCTCAGGGCGTGAAGGGGCAAGAAAATCAAAAGCAAAAGCAACGCGAGGCGGCCTGACAGCCGACCTGATTGCAGGTCTGTCCGCGATCCAATTGTGGGAGCGAGCCTGCTCGCGATTAATGTCCAGACAACGCGTTCATCCAGACAGGGCGCGTTATCGTTGACGTCCATCGCGAGCAGGTTCGCTCCCACAGGGGATCAGGTACAGTCGTAAAAGTCAGGTCGGCTGTCAGGCCGCCTCGCTTTGGCTTTAGATTTGGGTGCCCCGTTAACCACGATGGCCGAACGCAGACATTGCGCAGTGGGTAAACCGGCAGGACGCCGGTTTAGCCGCGCTGGGCCAAGGATGGCCCATCGCGGCGACCCCTGTAGGAGCGAGCATGCTCCGGGCGGCGTTCCGACGAAAAACCTGAGAGCACCGCGGGGTGTCAGGCTCCCCGCGTCATCGTTGACCTCCATCGCGAGCAGGCTCGCTCCTACAGGCCGGGCGGCGTTCCGTTTTTCCAAGTGACTCGCCGTAAGGGCGGAACCATTAGCAGCCGTTACCGCAGCAACGGATCTACACCCAATCCAATGCTTAAGTGATCAGTATCAGCCAATAATGTCCGGCCTGTTTAATGGATGAAACTGCCAAGACATTACAAATCGAGTACCAATCGCCGACTCTTGCAACCCGACACACACACCATCATGGATTTATTCGCCGCACGTTCGGCTTTGGTCAGCACGCCGTCACGATGGTCGACATCACCTTCCAGGACGCGTGTTTCGCACGAACCGCACACACCCTCGCGACAGCTGTGCTCAATATCACAACCCGCCTCAAGCAGCACATCGAGCAAGCTCAACCCCGGCTCGATGGACAGCGTTTTGCCGGACTTTTTCAACTCGACGCTGTAGCTGCTCTGTGCGTCTTCGGACGGCGGCAGTTCAGCCGCGGCAAAACGCTCGATATGCGCATGGGGATAGCCGAGGCCTTCGCAGGTGCTTTCGAAGGCATCGAGCATCGGCGTCGGACCGCAGCAATAAAAGTGCGTATCGTCGGGCTTGCCAGCCAGGTAGGCGCTCAGGTCTGGCGGCATGCCTTTTTCGTCGTTGAAGTGGTAAACCACTTTGGCGCTCAGGCCGCTGAGTTCTTCCACCAGTGCCGCTTCCTGCCGCGAACGGGCGCAGTAGATCAGCTCGGCGGATTTCCCCAGTGCCAGCAGTTGGCGGAACATGCAGTAAATCGGCGTGATGCCGATACCGCCGGCCACCAGTACGCTGTGTCTGGCGCTCAGGTCGAGCTGGAAGTTGTTGCGTGGCGACGAAATCGGCAATTGCATGCCGACCCGTAGTTGCCCGTGCACATATTCCGAACCGCCACGGCTGTTGCGATCGCGAAGGATGCCGACCACATAGCGGCCACGATCGCTCGGCGAGTTGAGCAGGGAATAGCTGCGCACCAACCCGTTGGGCAGATGCAGATCAATATGCGAGCCGGCTTCGAACGGGGCGAACACCGTGTCGCCATAGGGCCGCAACTCGACACTGATGATGCCTTCGGCTTCGTAGCGCAGGGTATGCACGAGCGCGGTGAGGGGGGAGGAATGGGACATCGGTCACCTCTTTTCGACAATTCGCAAATCGACACACGCGCCGGCCTGAACACGTTGCACGATCGGGTTCATGGCAACTGCTTCGCGTCGATCAGCTCAAGCTGGGTCTTGGCCGCGTTTTTCAGGTAGCGACGCAGGCGCACCACACCAAGGTCATGCTGGTAGAGGTTTTCCCGCTGGTTGGCGTCGGGTTCCATGAATTCGAGCAGCACCCGATCCTGTTCCAGTACCGCCCAGTGGCGTGCTTCCAGACGATTTTTGTAGAGGAAACGCCAGGTATCACGCTGCCAGCCGGTCAGTGGGCGGCAACGCCAGTGGAACACGGCCGACAAGGAGGGGCTGCTCGGTGTATAGCTGCCGATGATGGTGAAGTTGCCGCCCGGCCCGCCGGTTTTCGGATAGGGGATTTCCAGGCGCAGCCAGTGGCAGCTGTCGTCCATGAATTCGGTCCAGTCGAAGTTCACGCCGCGCTGGCCTTCCTTCTCGAAGAAGAAACCTTTGTCGGTATCACGGGTGACGAATTTGGCGGTGGCTTCGCCTTCGCTCATGGAGTGCGACATCTTGTGCAGGTATGTGCCGTGCATCGGGTCCATGACGTTGTCGATGACATAGCGGTAGTCGCCTTTCCACTCGGCGTAGCAGACGAAACTGCTCCACTCGGGGGAAGTGAGTTGTTCGGGCAGCACCAGTTCTGGTGGCGTTTCAACGTGCGGTTCGGCTGCGTTGTAGAGAAAGATCGCGCCAGCGGCTTCACGGGTGTGGAACATCCGCGTCGGGCGACTGCCTTCGAGTTTGCAACCGGGGCTGCCGGGCACTTTGGTGACAGTGCCATCGCAGCGCACTTCGACGCCGTGATAAGGGCATTGCAGGCGATCGCCCAATACCGGGCCCTGGGACAACGGCGCGCCGCGATGCGGGCAGTGATCTTCGAGGGCATGAACGCTGCCGTCATTGTCGCGCCACAAGGCAATCTTGTAGCCCAGTCGACGAATCGACACCGGCTTCTCGCCCAGTTGGTCGCTAGGCAGCACCGGGAACCAGAGGTTCTTCAAGCCATTTGCCAGGAGGTTTTCTACAGGGTCGACGGTTGTGTTCATGTTCATTTCTTATTTACCTCCGGCGGGTCATTCGCCCAGCCGAGCCATCAGGGTTTTATAGGCGTCTGCTGTCCACTCACCGGTGGTCAGCGGGCAGGGCGGGCCGGCCAGGTTCAGGTGCGCGAGAAGGTCGGGCAGCTCAGTCACGCCGTTGCCGAAGGCGCGCTCGATGGAGTCGCCGAGCAAATCCTCGAACTGGGTATTCGGGCGTATACGGGCCTGATTGGGCTGCAGATAGGGTTCGGTATTACGCATCTCATTGATCTCCGTCTGAGGATTTCGGTTTGTCGGTCAGGAACTTGCCTTGCGGCGCCTCGACGTTTTGCTGGCGTCGGGTATTGCCATCGATGCCGCCAGCAATCGCCCATTCGGCGAAGACTGTCGGACCGGGCTCGAAGGTGCGTGGCTCCCATTCGCCGGTCAGTTGGTCTTCGTCGGCGTAGTACTCGACCAACGCGCCGGCCGGGTTCTTGAAGTACCAGAAGAACGCCGAAGACACCGGGTGGCGCCCCGGGCCGATTTCCGTGGCCCAGCCGCTGCGGGAAATGTGCATGCCGCCGCCGAATACTTCGTGCACATCGCGCACGGTGAAGGCGACGTGGTTCAGGCCGGCGCGAGGGGCAGGCAGTTGCAGCATGAACAAATCGTGGTGACCGCCTTCTTCAGCCGTGCGCAGGAACGCGCCGCGATCCGGATAGCGGTCAGAGGCCTGGAAGCCGAAGCGCTCGTGATAGAAGGCTTCGCAGGCGTTGACGTCCTTGACGAAAAACACCACATGCCCGACCTCGATGGGTGTTGCGCGTTCGTAGACCGGCGCAGCCTTGTTGATCCGGCCCTTGGTTTGCCAGGTGTTATGGCCGCTGCACTCGATGTCGATTTCGCGCTTGCGGGTCACCTGCAGACGGATCGCCAGGCCATTGGGGTCGGTGCAGCCGATACGCCCGTCCGTTTCGATGAAGCCTGGGTCGTTGGCAATTCGCTCGCTGTACAGCTTCAGGTCAGCGTCGCTTTCGACGCCCCAGACCACTTCGCGCACGGTTGAACCGGGTTCGATAGCCGGTGGCAGGTCGGCCTTGTTGATGTCGGCGAGCACCACACGACAACCGTTGAGGGTTTCGAAGATCACCTCGTCAGGCTGCTCGCTGACTTTGCTCAAGCCCCAGTCGCTGAAGAACCGCGTGCTGGTCTCCAGGTCCTCGACGCCATAGGTAACTTCATCAATGCCTAAAACGCTCATAGTCCTACCTCAGGTTGCACACCGGCCCAGGCCAGCGGTTGTTCATTCATGCCCCAATAAAGGCTTTTCTGTTCCATGTACTGCAGGATGCCCAGGCGACCTTTTTCTCGGCCCAGGCCGCTGTCGCGCCAGCCACCGAACGGGGTGGAAATCGAGAACTGTTTGTAGGTGTTGATCCACACCGTACCGGCCTGGATTTTTCGACCCAGTGCCCAGGCTCGCTTGTAATCGCCAGTCCAGATGCCGGCGGCGAGGGCGTACAGGCTGTCGTTGGCCTGTTCCAGCAACTGCGCTTCGTCGTCGAATGGCATGGCCACCAGCACCGGGCCGAAGATTTCTTCCTGGCATACCTGTTGGTGGTTGTTCAAACCTTCGAGGATGGTCGGCGGGTAGTAATAACCCTGATCGTAAATGCCGCCGCTGGGACGTTTGCCACCGAGCAACAGACGTCCGCCTTCGGCCAGCCCGAGTGCCACATAGCGCTCCACCGACTCGCGGTGACCGGCGCTGATCAGCGGGCCCATTTGCGTGCGTTCATCCGCCGGATCACCGACCCGCAGCTCGGCCGCCGCCGCCACCAAGCGCGCCATGAAAGGCTCGTACAGTGCGCGGGCGACGAACAACCGCGAGCCGGCGATGCAGGCTTCGCCCGAAGAACTGAAGATGCCGTACAGCACACCGGCCACCGCGTGGTCGAGGTCGGCGTCGTCGAGGACGATGGTCGGCGATTTGCCACCCAGTTCCAGCGACACCGGCATCATCTTGTCGGCGGCGATGTGGGCAATGTGCTTGCCGGTTTTGGTGCCGCCAGTGAACGACACGCGCTTGACCAGCGGGTGACGCGTCAACGCATCGCCGAGCAGCGAACCCTTGCCAGGCAGCACGCTGAGCAGTCCTTTCGGCAACCCGGCATCTTCGCAGATGCGCGCCAGTTGCAAGGCCATCAACGGAGTGATTTCCGCCGGTTTGATCACCACCGCGTTGCCTGCCGCCAGCGCTGGCGCAACCTTCTGCGCTTCGCTGGCGATCGGCGAGTTCCAAGGGGTGATCGCGGCGATCACGCCCATTGGTTCGTACACACTCATGCTGACGAAATCACCACGGGATGGCGTGATGGTTTCTTCGAGGGTTTCACAGGCGGCGGCGAAGAACTGGAAGGTGCCGGCAGCGCTGGCCACCAGGGCTCGGGTTTCGTTGATCGGCTTGCCATTGTCCTGGCGCTGCAATTGCGCCAGTTCTTCGCTTTGCTCACGGATCAGCTCGGCAATGCGATAAAGCACGCTGGCGCGTTCATGAGGTTTGCGCTGCGCCCAGCCGCTGTGCAAAAACGCCTGGTGGGCGCCTTGCACGGCGTCTTCTAGATCGTCGACACTGGCAGCGTTGAGCCAGGCAACGGCTTCGCCGGTGGCGGGGTAGCACGAGGCGTAGCGTTCACCGCGCCCCTGGCGCCATTCGCCGGCAATGCAGATCGGTAAAGTCTGTTCGAGAGTCATCGCAGTCCCCTAGATCGAAATCGCGTGGGCGTGGTTGCCCAAGGCGCGAACGACGCTGTAAACGGTCAACGCCGAGGTTTTCGGGTTGGCCAGCAGCGGTTTGCCACGCAGGCTCAGTTCGAACCCGCCAAAGGCGCCACGGGCTTCGAAGTGATGGACGTTCTCCTCGCTGAGCGGGTCGGCGATCAGGGTCACATGGGTGCGATCCAGGCCGAGCCCGGCCAGCGACAAGGTCGCGGCGACGTTGGCGTTTTTCGGGTAGAGGTGGGCAGCTTCACGCGCGCTGCCCTGAAAAATCACCGTGGCTTCGGTGAGGCTGTCCAGGTCAAAAGCCTGTTCAGCCGGGGTGTTTTTCCAGGCCCGCGCCGGTTTGCGTCCGGTGTAATTGACCGAGTCCAGGCCGCCGACCTTGGCCGCCGACAAGGCGTCGATGCCGCCGATGGCGCCGGGCAGCAATTCGATGCGGGTCTGGCCGCGTTCGGCGGCCGCCTCCAGGCGTTCCACCAGGCCGACTTCGGACAGCGCGCCGACCGAGACGATCAGGCAGGCAATGCCACGCTCCAGGGCCGGCAACACGTGTTCTTCGATGGCTTTGTGACCGGCACACTCGACCAGCAGGTCGGGGCGCGCGTCGGCCGGCAATGCCGTCAGCACTTGCGGCGGTTGTTTGAAACTGGCCAGCCGCTGGCGCACCAGCTCTTCGGAACCGGCCGAGGCGATGACGTAGTCGATGCACAACTGCGGGTCTTTCTCCAGCAGTTCGAGCACGCCGACGCCAATGGCGCCGCAGCCGATCATGGTGATATGCAACATGGCGAAGTCCTCAGGCCGTGGCTTTTTGCGCTTTGGTTTCGCTGTTGGGCGGACCGGCGAACTGGGTGGCGAAGCCGCCGACGCTGAGCATGTCCACTTCCAGCAGGAACGGTCCCGGCTGCGCGAGCGCACCATCGACGACCTTGCCGAAATCCTTCAGGTCGGTGACCAGGCCGTGGCGCAGGTTCAGTGATTCGGCCAGCTTGGAATAATCCGGTGTGTGCAGGTCGACGTAGCAATGGCGACTGCCATACACCGCGTCCTGAATATTGCGGATCACCCCGTAGCGCTGATCGTTCATCAGCAAAATCACCACGTTGGCGTTCTCTTGCACCAGCGTCGCCAACTCGCCGAGGTTGAGAATGAAACCGCCGTCTCCAGCCAGGGCGAAGACCTTGCGCTCCGGTGCCGTTTCCGCTGCCGCAACGGCCGCGCCAATGCCCATCGACAAACCCTGGCCAATGCCACCGCCCAAGGCATGCACGCCTGCGCGTGGATGGAACAGCGTCAGCAGGCGGTTGCCCCAGATGCTGTTGGACAGCGTTACATCGCGCACCCACGAGAAATTGCGCCCGGTGAGGGCTTGCAGCTGTTCGACCATGGCCGAGTACGGGCCCAGATCGGCGATCAGTTGCGTGCGGGACTTTTCACGCACTTGCTTGAGTTCGACGAGGAACGTCGGGTCGATGTGCAGGCGACCTTCCAGGCGATCCGCCAGGCCTTCCAGCGCCAGCGCTGAATCACCGCAGATGAACAGTTCGCTGTTGTAGCTGCGACCTTCGATGGCCGGGTTGGCGTCGATGCGCAGGGTATTGCGTGGCAGCTTCAGCGCGTATTTGAACGTCTCGTTGCTGCGCAGACGTGAACCGGCGATCAGCAGGGCGTCGCAGCTTTGCAGGAATTGCTCGACCAGTTTGTTTTGCGAGAACGCACCGAGGCAGCGTTCGTCATCTTCGTTGACCACACCGCGACCTTGTGTCGAGGTGATCACGCCGACGCCCATGTCCAGCAGACGCTTGACCTGCGGGCCGGCATGCCGCGCGCCGCCGCCGAGCCACAACAGGGGGCGGGTGGCCGTCGCCAGACGCTCGGCCACCAGGTCCAGCGCTTCCGGGGCGGGTACGGCAACCGGAACGGGCAGCGGCGACAGGTCGGTCGGCATCGGGATGAAAGTCGACTGGATGTCGATCGGGATCTCAACGCTGACCGGTCCGGTCGGCGCGGTTAGGGCGGTCTGCACGGCCAGCTTCATGGTGCTGAGTGCGGTTTCGACGCTGCGCACGCGGAACGCGGCCTTCGACACAGCCTTGAGCATGGTCAGCTGATCGCGGGCTTCGTGGATGTAGGCGAATTCCTGATCCAGGTACGGCGTTTCGATCTGTCCGGTGATGTGCAGCAGCGGCGTGCCGGCGGTCAGCGCTTCGACCATCGCCCCGGCGGCGTTACCGGCCGCGGTGCCGGTGGACGTCAGGCAAACACCCAGGCCACCGGTGGTACGGGCATAGGCGTCGGCCATGTTGGTAGCGCCGGCTTCACCGCGGGCCATGACGAAACGGATGTTGCCGCGCACGGCGAAGGCATCGAGGATCGGCATGTTGTGGATCGAGATCACACCGAACGCGGCTTTCACATCGCATTGTTCGAGAAACGCGGTGATGGCAGCGCCAACGGTGACAGTATTTTCATTACGCATGGCGGGACAGGCCTCCAGAAACATCGATATGGCTGCCGGTGGTGTAAGACGACAGAGGCGAAGCCAGAAAAAGGATTGCGCGGGCCGCTTCAATTGGCAGGCCCAGGCGCCCCAAGGGAATGTGTTTTTTTTGTGCCAGCTGGGCGGTCCATTGGGTCCAGTCCAGATCCCGTTCTTCGCGGGCTTCGAAACGTCGGCGCCATTGCCCGGACTCGACCAGGCCAATGAGGATGCCGTTGACGCGAATACCCTCGACGGCAAATTCGGTGGCCATCGAACGCACCAGGTTCATCACCCCTGCGCGAGCGGCCGAGGTGGCGACCATGTGCGGTTCCGGCTGGCTGGCCAGCAGCGAATTGACGCAGACGATGGCGGCGGTCGCTTGATCTTGCAGCTGTGCCTTAAAGGCGCGGACCGGGTTGATCACCGAGAAAAACTTCAGGTTCAACTCTTCGGTCCAGGCGCTGTCGGTGGTCTCGGCGAAGGTCGACACGCGACCTTGCCCGGCGTTGTTGATCAGCACGCTGGCCGGTCCCAATGCAGCAAGGCTGGCGGCGGCAAAGGCGTTGACCGAGTCGGCGTCAAGGACGTTGCAGACCTGAGCCAGCAACTGCGCCTTTGGAAAGCGTTGACGTAACGTGTCTTCGGCGCTGCGCAGGCGATCTTTGTCGCGACCGCAGAAGGCCACGGCCGCGCCGGCTTCGAGCAGCAGTTCGACACAGGCCAGGCCGATGCCCGATGAGCCACCGGTGACAATCGCGGTGCGGTCTTGCAGTTGATAGAGACTCATCTCAATCCCTCATCAGCGCCGTTACGCGGTTGTGGCCGTCGTGGCCAGTCGCGCTGTTGTAATCGAGCAACCGCGACAGTTCGTCGGCGCTACGACGCACTTGCAGAAGCAATTCGTTGAAGTTGACGTGAGCGATCTGAGTGGTCGGAATCGTCACACCCAGCGCCGCGACGATCTGCCCGGATTGATCGCGCACTGGCGCGGCAACCGAGGAAATCGCTGACTCGAAGAAGCCTTCACCGCTGACGAATCCGCGTTGCCGGTCGGCTTGGACCATGTCGAACAGCTCCATCACGGTCTTCGGCGTGCAAGGCGAGAACTGTTCCAGATGATCTTCCGGGTACAGTTCGCGCAACTCGGCCAGCGACAGGTCTTCGAGCAGAATGCGGCCAAGGACGGTGGCATGGGCGGGCAGGCGCGTGCCGACATTCACCGCGCTGGAGAACACCGACGGCGGCGAGACCTTGGCCACGTAGACGATCGAGCGGCCATCGCGCACGACCAGGTTGCTCGGGTAGTTGAGGCGGTCGCACAAGCGTGCCAGCAGCGGCTGACCGAGTTCGGTCAGTTCCAGTGAGGCGAGGTACTCGAAGCCCAGGCGCAGCACCGACATGCCGAGGCGGTATTCGTTGCCGCTGCGGGTCACGAAGCCCATGGTTTCCAGCGTCGTCAGCAGTCGAAAGATCGTCGAGCGCGGTAACGACAGGCGCCGGGCCAGTTCCGGCGCGGTCAGCGTGCGATTGCGCCGACTGAATTCGCACAGCAGTAGCAGGCCGCGCTCCAGGCCGGGCACGATGTATTTGTCCTGAGCGTCCTTCAGCAGATCTGAATCGTTCATAGCGATGCACCTGTCAGGGATTCTTTGATGGCGCAGGCCAGGCGGCCCGCCACTACACAAGGTTGTTCGATGGGACTGGCGTGTCCGGCATCTTCGATAAGCTCGAAAGTGCCGCCCAGGGCCTTGGCCAGGGTCAGGCAGCTTTCGGCAGTGGTGATGCCGTCGGCTTTGCCGCAATGCACTTCGCAAGGCATTGACAGCGGTGCATGGCGCAACAGGTCGTCGCCGCATAGCAGTTCTATGGCCTGGCGATAACCCTCGGGATTGAGTCGCGCCATGTTCCACCGCACCCAGGCCTGTGCCTGGGGACTGGCTGCGGGCGAGAGCATGTAGGGACTGCGCTGCTCGGCCATGTGTTGAATGCTCGATTGTTCCAGGGCGCGCAGGCGTTTGTTGCGCACTTCCTGGCGCTGCACGGCGCGCGATGGATGGCCGTAGCCTTGCGCCGGGCTGATCAATACCAGTCGGCTGATGCGCTGTTGTTGCACGCCGCTGGCGAAAGCGACGGCGGTCATTGCCCCGAGGGAATGCCCCACCAGCACGCAGCGCTGAATGCCCAGCGCATCGAGCATCTGCAGCAGCCGTTCGGCATAATCCGAAGCATCGGGAGCCAAGGCTCTCAGCGGTGTGGAGTCGCCGTAGCCGGGCGCATCCCAGGCAATCACACGGGCGCTGCCGCCAAGTTCCTGCGCCACCTGCAACCACGACGCCGAGCCCGATCCGATCCCGTGCAACAACACAACTACCGGCCCGCTTCCGCATTCGCGAAAGGCCTGGCGTGCGCCCGCGAGCTCCTGCATGCGCTGGGGAAAGTCCCGGGCCAATTGGGCCTGGAGATCGGCGGTGAGTGGCGAGGCGAGATTATCGATGGCGTGCGACATGGGCTTATCCGCGCTTGATCGAGGCCAGAGGGTGTTCTGGCGGGTAGGTCGGGGTCAGCGGTTTTTTCGCGCCGAGCATCACGCACATCAGCGCGTCTTCATCGCCGATGTTGATCTCTTCGCGGTACACGCCGGGTGGCACGGAAATCACGTCGCGGTCGGTGAGGATGGTTTCGAAACGCTCGCCGTCCTTCTCGATCACCACTTTGAGTTTGCCGCGCAGCACGAAGAACACTTCTTCAACGTCGGTGTGCAGGTGCGGCGGGCCTTCGTGACCGGCCGGAATCACCATGGTCGAAAACGTGAAGTTCTCCGACGGGATGGTGTTCATGTCCGAGGTCACGCCGGTGCCACCGGTGCCGATGTAGCGCATTTGCGCGCGACGGAATTTCGGGTCGTAGTCGGCCTGGAATTTCAAGGCGTTCCAGTCGTACTTACGGGTTTCGTAGCGGGCGATGCGGGTATTCATCCAGCTTTCGAGATCGCTGCCAGCGGGCTGTTCCCAGCTTTTCGGGGTGTTTTGCTGTGCGGATAAATCGGTCATGGCTGTCTCCAGATCAAGTCAAGGCATGACGAACCCGCCGTTGACCGGCAAGGTTTGTCCAGTGATGAAGCGGGCGAGGTCGGACAGCGCGAACAGCACGGCGCCGCTGACGTCTTCGGGAAGTTGTGGGCGTTGAATGGCCCGTTGATCGTTGTACAAACGGTGGCGAGCCTCAGGCACATAGGCCGTGGCTTCGACCAGCACCAGGCCGGGTGCAATGGCGTTGACCGTGATGTTGTCGGTTCCCAGTTCACGGGCCAGGCTGCGGGTCATGGCGATGATCGCGCCCTTGCTCGCGACATACGCCAGCAGGTTCGGCGCGCCCCACAGCGGGGTGTCGGACGCCAGGTTGACGATGGCGCCCTGACCGCTGGCGCGCAGGGCTGGCAGGCAAGCCTTGGTCATCAACCAGGTGCCGCGCACGTTGACCTGCATCACCTGGTCCCAGGTGTCCAGGCTCAGCTCTTCGCAGGTCTTGCCGCCGGAATTGGTGATCGAGGCGTTGTTCACCAGACCGTCGAGCCCACCCAGCAAAAGGGTGGATTGCGCGATGCAGGCGTCAATTGAATCCGGTTGCGCCAGGTCGACCGTCACACCATGCACGGTCAGGCCTTCAGCGACCAGTTCGGCGGCCGATTGCTGCACGCGTTCGGCGAGAATGTCGGCGATGACCACGTGGGCACCGGCCCGGCCGATGGCCTGGGCAAAGGCGTAACCCAAGCCGCGGGCGCCACCGGTGACCAGCACGCGCCGGCCTTCGAGCAAGCGATTGAAGGTCGTCATCATTGCGTGCTCAACATGGCTTTGGGCATGTAGTGCAGGACACGTTTTTCGGTCCAGACCACCGCGCCGTAAGCGAGTACACCGATCAGCGTAAGCATGACGATGGCGACAAACACACCCGCGGTATTGCCCTGGCCTTCGGCATCGACGAGCAAGAAGCCCAGGCCCTGGTTACCACCGACCAGTTCACCGACGGTGACACCGATGACGGCCAGGGTTGACGCAATGCGCAGACCGGAGAACAGCGCGGCCATGGCCGAGGGAAACTCCACCAGGCGAAAGATCTGCCAGCGACTGGCGTTCATGGTCCGCACGAGGTTGATCATGTCCGGGTCCACGGTGCGGATGGCCGACAGTACGTTGATCATTACCGGGAAGAACACGATCAGGATGGCGATCAGGATCTTCGGGTAGATGGTGTAGCCCAGCCACATGACGAACAGCGGGGCGAAGGCGACTTTCGGGGCGATCTGCAGCGCCAGGATGTAAGGCGACAGCATAGCCTCGGCGGCAGGTGAGAGGCCCAGCGACACCCCGATCACCACGCCGAGCAGGGCACCCAGGCCAAAGCCGACAATGATTTCGAATGCGGTAATCAGGGTATGTTGCAACAGGCCGCCGGTGTGCCACATCACCAGGCTTTCCTGGGCCACGCGGCTCAGTTGCGGCATGACGAATTCGGGCATGCCAAGCATTCCCGGGCCCCACTGCCAGAGCACCAGGAACAGGATCAGCAGGGCGACGCTGCCGAGCATGGAGTTATTGAGATTTTTCATCGTGTCGGTACCTTGTTGTCACTGGCCGTCATTGCGCGGCTGTTTGGGTGTCGATGAACTGGTTGGTGTACAGGTCGTCGAGCTTCGGCTCCTGGGTGACGATGCCTTCGCTGACATAGAACTGGCGGACCGCTTCAAGTCGCGCCGGATCGATGCGGCCCAATACGGTCTGGTTGGCATAGACATGCTCGACGTAGAGCTTGAAGATCTTCTCCAGCGAATCTTCCTTGCCGGCATAGGCGGGAACAGCCTTGGCAAAGGTCACTGCGGCAGCTCGTGGATCCGCAATGATGTCGCGCATTCCCTGCAGCGTTGCCTGGACCGCGCCGCGAACGATATCCGGGTGATTCTTGATCGCATCGTCGGAGGCGAGGATCGACTGGGCCATGCTTTCGAAAATCTGCGATTGCGGTATCAGCTTGATCTTCAACCCTGCTTCTTCGGCGTTGACCACCCAATCCGGCACACCGGCCATCGCCTCGGCTTTGTTGGCCGAGAACAATTGCCAGACACCTGCCGGGCCTGCCGCCTGGATATTCACATCGGTTTTGCTCAGGCCGGCTTTACGCAGGGAGGCGAGCAGGGCGTAGTAGGTGGTATCCGAGTAGGACATCACCGTCATGGTCTTGCCCTTGAGGTCGCTGATCGAGTTGATGTTTTGCGCCGCATTGGTGGCAATCATGGTCACGCCGCCCGCACCCAGCACCGCGACCGCGCGCACTGGAATCCCGTTGGCCCGCACCACGATCGGGGTATCGCCGAGGGCGCCGCCGAGCATCGCGTTACCGGCACCGATCTGTTTCGCAACATCCACACCGCCCTTGGCCGCGATGAACGTCATGTTCAGGTTCTGGGCGGCGTAGTAACCCTTTTGCTGGGCAATGATCCACGGGGCGAATGCCGGCAGGTTGGGTGGCGCCGGCAACAAATAGGTGACGTCGGTCGGCTGCGCCTGGGCGGCGCAAGCCATGCCCAGGCCGAGCGCAATGCCGGTGACCTGGCTGAAGCGTTGAAACAGAGACTTGAACATGCGTACTCCTCAATCGGTCGATAGCCACACAGGCGTGATCAATGCAGTTCGGTGTCTTCACTGACTTGCAGCAACTCCATCAGGCGACCGACCAGCGGGCCGATCTCCGGCAGCTTGCGGCGCTCCAGCGGGTTGTCGCGAAACGGCAGGTCAATGTTGATTTCTTCAATGATGGTGCCGGGGCGGGCGCTCATGACCAGCAGCCGGTCAGACATGGCGATGCCTTCGATCAGGTCATGGGTAATGAACAGTGCGGTTTTCTTTTCATCGAACAGCATTCGCGCCATGTCCTGTTGCAGGATCATCTTGGTCTGCGCATCCAGCGCGGAGAACGGCTCGTCGAGGAACAGCACTTGCGGGTCGATGGCCAGGGTGCGGGCCAAGGCAGCGCGCTGACGCATACCGCCCGATAGCTGGAATGGGTAGTGGTCGGCAAAGCCTTGCAGGTGGCAACGAACAAGCAGATCTTCAGCCACGGCCTGACGTTTGGCGGCCGCCACACCTTGTATTTCCAGGCCCAGTTCAACGTTGCGGCGAATACTGCGCCACGGCATCAACAGGTCTTTTTGCAGCATGAATGCGACCTGACGGACCGGGCCGGTGACCGCTTCACCGCCGACGAATACTTCGCCTTCGGTAGGGCGATAGAGGCCGGAACCCATATTGAGGATGGTGCTCTTGCCGCAACCGGAAGGGCCAATGATCGACACCACTTCACCACGGCGAATCTTGAAGTTGACCCCGCGAATGGCGAACGGCGCTTCGGGCTTTCCCTTGGCCGGAAAACATTTACCGACATTGCGAAATTCAATTTCGGTGGGCTCCAGGTCTTCCTTGGGAGCGGGTTTGTTCCATTGAGGAGCGACGGCGTACATCTCTTTCACAGCCATTGGGAAGGGTCTCTGGTCTGTTTTATAGGTGATACGGCGTTTAGTGCATGAACAATGCCAGAGATTGGCCAAGTCGTTTTTTTGTTGAAAAAACGTTTAAAATTAATGGCTTATGAAACATTTAGAGATTTATTGGCGTTTCATATATGAAACGTGGTTTCTTGTATGGCACGAAATTGCACATCCGTCGTGCGAGGCTCAGCGATTTGCGAGGAGGCGGTGCTTTTTCAAGTAACGCTGAACGTGGGGAAACAACGAATTTGTTTTAAATGTAAAACAAAGTCTGCCGCAAAGAAAAAAACGGGCCCAATAAGGCGCCCGTTTTTCTGCAACGACACATCTGGCCGAATGGTTGGATCTAGCGCCTTAACGGTCTAAAGAATGCCCTGATCTCTTCAGCAAGGATTTCGGGCTGCTCCAGCGCTGCGAAATGACCGCCACGCGCCATATGCTCCCAACGGTGGACATGAAATACGCGCTCGACCCAGCTGCGGGGTGGCATGGGCAGCTCTTTGGGAAATAACGCGACACCCAATGGAGTCTCCACTCGCTCGTTGTCTTGGAAAACCAGCGGATCAAGTCGATTTTCCTTGTATAGCCTCAAGGTTGCTTGAATGCTCCCGCTGAACCAATAAAGCGCTATGTCGCTGAGGAGCGTGTCAAACGGCACCACTTGTTCAAGATCGTCGGGATGATCTACCCATGAGTGGAATTTTTCGACAATCCACGCAGCAAGACCCGCTGGCGAGTCAGCAAGTGCGAACGCCAGGGTTTGAGGTTTGGTACCGTGCAATGCAGCGTAAGCACCTTCGGTCGCCGCGAATTGGCTGCTTCGATGCAGAAAATCCTGTTCTGCTTCGCTCAAGGCGTCTTGGGTCCCGCCCAGAGATGGCCTGAAACTACCCGGGATGTAATTGAGATGGGCACCTATTAAGTTGGGGCCGTAGTTACGAGCGAGCCACATTGATACACCCGCACCGATATCTCCTCCCTGAGCGCCAAATCGATCGTAGCCCAGTTCTTTCATCAACGATGCCCATAGTCCTGCGATTTGCCTGGAGCTGATACCCGGTTTGGTCGGAGCAGGAGAGCAACCGTAGCCTGGTAGAGAGGGCACGACTACATCAAAGGCATCTGAGGCATCACCCCCGTATTTCGCAGGATCAGTTAGCAGCGCAAGCAACCGTTCCATCTCTAAGAAAGAGCCTGGCCAGCCGTGGGTAATGATCAGTGGCATCGTCTTGGGCCCAATCCCCCGCTGGTGTAGAAAATGAATCTCCTCGCCGTCAATTTCCGCCAGGAACTGTGGCAACTGATTTATTCGCTGCTCTTGAATGCGCCAATCAAATTGGTTGCTCCAATAATCCAGGAGGCGCGCAAGAAAATTCGCATTAGTACCGTCATCCCAACTGTCCGCTACCAAGGTGTCTGGCAAGCGTGAAGAGCGCAGGCGTCTATCAAGGTCGTCCAGCTGCTCAGTGGTAATGGCAAGCGTGAAAGGGCGGATAGACATGACGATTCTCTACGCGATGCGATGCGATGCGATGCGATGCGATGGGGTACAGCTCACCGCCGGGCTAGCGATTGCAACCAACACGTTACTAACCAAGCCTGAAATTTTACGGCTATTGATAGCTTTCGATGGCAACACGGCCTGAGGAAGCTAGGGCGTAAAGCCCTAGCAGATAGCAAATGTCACTTTTTCTTTTTCGCCGGCTTTTCTGCCTTCGCTGATTTCTTGGCCTTTTCTGGCTTGCTATCAGCTTTTTTTGCAGATTTCTTTGGTTCGGCATCTTTTTTCTTGTCTTTCTTTTCGGAAGATTTCGAAAGAGCCGAGGCCGCTGCTGATTTCTTTGCCGGTGATGACTTTTTGTCTTTCAATTCCTTGCTGGCTTTCGAAGCTTCACCTTTGCTTTTCTTCTCGTCTTTAGCCACGTTGACCACCTCTCGGAGTATGCCGGTATTGGCACATTGCCTGTGCGATTATCCACAAGCTGATCATTAGGCGAGCGCGTCCATAAGCGGTTCAAATTTTTTTGATGCGTCGAGATAGGCTAGAAAATAAATCAGCCCCCTTTTCCTCAATATTAGCTACTGATCCTCGGTATGAGAGGCTGGAGCCACATCTTTTTGCATCTCTCCCCAATGCCCGCCCCCTGATGAATACATCAAGGCATCCCGTTTTTTGGATGGCCTGACTGAGCCGATTTCTGCCCGTCGCCATCGTCAGCTTTGGGTCTACTGCAGCCCTTCCACACGCTGACTGGTTATCCATAGCGCTGGGCACCCTGGACACGTCTTTTACGTCTGCCGTAAATTTTTTACGCTTTCTTTACGACTGCTGTTTGCGCCCTCAAAGATACTGGCCGCGATTTTATAGACTATCCATGCGCCTTGAGGCTTCAGTGGCCCGGGCATATCGTCTTGCCCAAGGATGGCATGTACTTCCTCCCCGTAATTCGAGAGAAGCGACCCTTGAGTGGAACAGCAATCGGAACACATGAGCATCCGCAATCCAAAGCGTCAGGAGTGGGCTTGCTCGTCGCCGCGGTCGGAGTGGTTTACGGGGACATAGGCACCAGCCCCCTCTACACGCTCAAAGAAGTATTTTCCGGCCACTACGGCGTTCAGGCCAACCACGACGGCGTACTGGGTATTCTGTCGTTGGTCTTCTGGTCACTGATTTGGGTCGTCTCGATCAAATATGTGCTGTTCATCCTGCGTGCCGACAACCAGGGTGAAGGCGGCATCATGGCGTTGACGGCTTTGGCCCGCCGCGCGGCCGCCCCTTATCCGCGCATGAGTAAAATCCTCGTTCTGCTTGGCCTGTTTGGTGCGGCACTTTTTTACGGGGACAGCATGATCACCCCGGCTATTTCGGTGCTTTCTGCGGTTGAGGGGCTACAACTGGCATTTGATGGAATTGGACACTGGGTTGTGCCTTTGTCAGTGATCGTGCTGGTGGCGCTGTTCTTGATACAGAAACACGGCACGGCTCGTATCGGTATTCTGTTCGGCCCAGTGATGGTGCTGTGGTTTGTCGTGCTGGGTGCGCTGGGGATCTATGGCATTTTGCAGCGACCGGAAGTACTGCAAGCGCTCAATCCGTACTGGGGAGCGCATTTTTTTATCGCTCATCCGGGAATCGGTGTGGCCATCCTTGGGGCAGTGGTGCTAGCGCTGACGGGCGCCGAAGCACTGTATGCAGACATGGGGCACTTCGGTCGTAAACCCATTGCCCGTGCGTGGTTCATTTTGGTACTACCAGGACTTGTACTCAATTATTTTGGCCAGGGCGCCTTGATCCTGGAAAACCCTGAAGCGGTGCGCAATCCATTTTATCTGCTCGCGCCGAGCTGGGCTCTGCTGCCGATGGTCGCACTCTCCACACTGGCGACCATCATCGCTTCTCAAGCCGTGATCTCCGGCGCATTTTCCCTGACTCACCAGGCCATCCAGCTGGGGTATGTCCCTCGCATGTTTATCCAACATACCTCCAGCCAGGAGCAGGGACAGATTTACATCGGTACCGTTAACTGGGCGTTGATGGTCGGTGTTGTGCTGCTGGTACTTGGTTTCGAGTCCTCCAGTGCTTTGGCCGCTGCTTATGGGGTTGCTGTAACGGGCACCATGCTGATCACCACCATCCTGTCCTCGGCCGTCGCCCTGCTGCTATGGAAAACCCCGCGCTGGTTAGCCATTCCGATGCTGCTCGGTTTTCTGCTGGTAGACAGCCTGTACTTCGCGGCCAATGCTCCGAAGATCTTCCAGGGCGGTGCGTTTCCGGTGATTGCCGGTATTGGCCTGTTCATTTTGATGACCACCTGGAAACGTGGCCGCAAGATCATTGTTGAACGGCTGGACGAAACCGCGCTGCCTCTACCACTGTTCATCGGTAGCATCCGCACGCAGCCTCCTCATCGGGTACAAGGTACGGCGGTATTTCTAACAGCCAGGTCCGATGCCGTTCCGCATGCGCTGCTGCACAACCTGCTGCATAACCAGGTTTTGCATGAGCAAGTGGTATTGCTCACTGTGGTGTCTGAAGACAGCCCTCGTGTGAGTGCTGATCGACGGTTTGAGGTTGAAGCGTATGGCGAAGGGTTCTTCCGGGTCAGTCTGCACTTTGGCTTTATCGAGGAGCCCGATGTCCCCTTTGCGTTGAGTCTCTGTCACTTGGCCGAGCTTGACTTCAGCCCGATGCGCACAACCTATTTCCTGAGCCGGGAGACGGTGATCCCGACCAAGCGCATCGGTATGGCGCGTTGGCGAGAAAGCCTTTTCGCCTTTTTGCTAAAGAACGCAAACAGCAACCTTAAATACTTCAAGTTACCGTTGAACCGGGTGATAGAACTGGGCACACAGGTTGAGATGTAAGGAATAAGCAAGGTCGCACTGGCGGTCTTGTTTGTTTCCAAATCAAGCGGTGTTAAAGACCACTTTGATCAGCGTCTGATTTAGCCGCCTGATGCCAAAGGCAAAAAAGCCCGCTCAGTGGCGTAATGCTGTTCACTTAAGCATGTGGTTGTACTTAAGAACTGGATTGGGTGTATATCCATTCCTGCGGTAATGGCCACCTAGGGTTTCGCCCTTACGGCGAGTCACTTGGAAGCACGGAACGCCGCCCGGCCCCAAGTAACCAAGGGCTCTTGCCCCTGGCGTTCGGTGCCTCGCTCCGGTCCTGCTCCGTGGGCCCGCCGCGATGGGCCATCCTTGGCCCAGCGCGGCTAAACCGGCATCCATGCCGGTTTACCCACTGCGCAGAACCTCCACTCGGCCTCTCGATGTGGCAAGAAGATCAAAAGCCAAAGCAGAGCAAAAGCAAAGCGAGGCGGCCTTAAAGCCGACCTGGTTGCAGGTCTGTCCGCGATCCAACTGTGGGAGCGAGCCTGCTCGCGATGGACTTCCAGACAACGCGTTCATCCATACAGGGTGCGTTATCGTTGACGTCCATCGCGAGCAGGCTCGCTCCCACAGGGGAGCAGTTACAGCCGTAAAAGTCAGGTCGGCTGTCAGGCCGCCTCGCTTTGGCTTTAGATTTGGGCGCCCCGTTAACCACGATGGCCGAACGCAGGCATTGCGCAGTGGCTAAACCGGCAGGACGCCGATTTAGCCGCGCTGGGCCAGGGATGGCCCATCGCGGCGACCCACGGAGCAATGCCTTCGTTACGGCATGCCGAGCCCAGGCGAGGCACCGAGTGGTGGGGCAAAGCCTTTTGGTTCCTTTTTGCTGGGCCGGCACTCCGGCGTTTGAAAAAGGGACTCGCCGTAAGGGCGAAACCATAAGTGGCCGTTACCGCAGCAACGGATATCCCCCCAATCCAGTTCTTAAATACATCCCCATGATTAAGTGAACAGCATTACGCTCAGTGGAGGGCTTCGTAATCGGCTTTTCCTATGGCGCGTGGCCAAAATCCTTGCGAAATTCGTCCTCCAGCTTTCGATAGATTTCTGCGATTACGCTTTTACCGACCGCCGGGCCGGAGTAGCTGTCTACTTCCTGGCGGCATAGTTCGACGGCATCTTGGGCCTGCATTCTTTCCTTGTCTAGCGGCGTGTCACTGACATAAAAGCCGAAAGCCAAGTACAAGGTGATGGCAATAATGGTTCCGACAAGGACCGTGCTGACACGGCCCATTCTCTTTTCTGACGGTAGTGGACCCCCAGGCGGAATCCGTTTTTTCTGCCTGAGGTCGGACTGGCAGTGTTTGCATAAAATGGCTTCAGCCCTTCCGCGCAATAGGGGCAACCCTTTTTTCCAGCCTCCACAGATGAAACTCCTTCTTCAAAATTAGGTTCTATCATTGAACTTTAGGCCCGGGGCATAAAGCCACGGCACTCATCACTCAGAAGCGAGCGTGGCCTCACCCCTCACCGGTTGGATGTCAGTGGCCGTCCGGCGACCCACCTTGAACCATGCGGCGTACAACGCCGGGACGAAGAAAATCGTCAGTAGCGTCGCCACGGTAAGGCCGCCCATGATCGCAATTGCCATTGGTCCCCAGAACACACTGCGCGTGAGCGGGATCATCGCCAGCACGGTGGCCAGCGCCGTCAGCATCACCGGACGGGCTCGGTGAATGGCGGCATCCAGCACCGCGTTCCACGGGTCGAGTCCTTCGGCGATCTCGATTTGTACTTGATCGATCAGGATCACCGCGTTGCGCATGATCATGCCCCCCAGTGCGATGATGCCCAGGATCGCGACGAAGCCCAGCGGCGACTGGAACACCAGCAGCGCCGGCACCACACCGATCAGGCCCAGCGGTGCGGTCAGCATTACCATCCACATGCGGGAAAAGTTCTGCAGTTGCAGCATAAGCAGCAGCAGGATGGTGATCAGCATCAACGGGGCCACCGCGAGTAGCGCCTTGTTGGCCTTGTCACTTTCCTCAACCGCGCCGCCCACATCGATGCGGTAACCGGTCGGCAGCTTGGCTTCGATGTCCTTGAGTAACGGCTGGATTTCCTGCGTCACCGATACACCTTGCTCACCATCCTTCACGTCGGCACGCACCGTGATCGCCATGTCGCGATTGCGGCGCCACAGTACCGGCTCTTCCAGTTCTGAGCGCACCTGTGCGACTTGCGACAGCGGCACCACCGTGCCCTGGCGTGTGTAAAGGTTGATGTTTTTCAGTGTGTCGAGGTTCAAGCGCTCCTCTGGCACGGCACGGGCCACGATGTCGATCAGGTCCTCGCGCTCACGTAGCTGCGACAGGGTTGCTCCGTTCATCACGGTCTGAGTCGCCAGCGACACGTCGGCCGGCGTGAGGCCAAGCGCGCTTGCCTTGTCCTGATCAATTTCCACCTTCAGCGTGCGCACCGGGTCGTTCCAGTCGAGCTGGAGGTCGCGCACTTTCGGGTTGGCCGCAATCACGTGCTCCACCTCGCGAGCGATCTGCCGCACTTTCTGGGTATCAGGCCCGACAACGCGGAACTGCACCGGGTAGCCGACAGGTGGCCCTAACTCGAGCCGGGTCACGCGTACCCACGCCTGTGGGAATTGTTGGTCAGCCGAGGCCACCAGCCGCGCACGTACTCGCTCGCGTGCATCCAGGTCCTTGGTCATCACAACGAACTGGGCGAAGCCCGGATTCGGCAGCTCGGGGTTGAGCGAGAGATAGAAGCGCGGTGCGCCAGCGCCGGTGTAGGCGGTATAGAAACGCACGTCCTCGTCTTTCGCCAGGATCTCCTCCATGTGCTTGACCTGCTCGGTCGTCGCGGCGAACGAGGAACCTTCCTTGACGCGCAGATCAATGACCAGTTCAGGACGCGAACTGTTGGGGAAGAATTGCTGCGGCACCAGCTTGATACAGGCCAGAGCAAGCACCAGAGCGGCAACCGTCGCACCGATGACCACCCAGCGGCGCTCGATGGCGGCGTCGATCAGGCGGCGCAGACTGCGATAGAACTTGGTGTCGTGCGGATCAGCGTGCTGGTGCGTGCCCAAGTCGTTGGGCAGCATCTTGACCGCCAGGTACGGTGTGAAGATGCCGGAACAGATCCACGAGAACAGCACCGCAGCGCCGACGATCCAGAAAATGCCACCCGCGTACTCGCCGGTGGTGGACTTCGAGAGGCCGATCGGCAGGAAGCCTACGACGGTGATCAGCGCGCCGGTCAGGCGCGGCATGGCGGTGGACTGATAGGAAAAGGCGGCCGCCTTCACGCGGTCCATGCCGGTTTCCATCTTCGCCACCATCATCTCGATGGCGATGATGGCGTCATCCACCAGCAGTCCCAACGCGATAATCAGTGAGCCGAGCGAGATGCGCTCGAGGTTCCAGCCCATCGCCAGCATCACCAGCGCCACACCGCCCAGCACCAGCGGCACCGTGGCCGCGACTACGAGGCCGGCGCGCCAGCCCAGGCTGGCCAGGCTCACCGCGATCACGATGATCAGCGCCTCGGCCAGCGCACGCCCGAAGTCCAGGATTGCATCCTTCACCGTGGTCGGTTGGTCGGCCACGAGTTCCAGTTCCACACCATGCGGTAGCTCCGACTGGATCTTGGCAACTGCCGTGTCCATCGCCTTGCCAAGGTCCACGATGTTGCCGTCGCTGGTCATGGTGATACCAAGCATCAGCACTGGCTGGCCGTTGTGGCGTACCGTGTAGGTCGGAGGATCTTCGTAGCCACGTGCAACGGTCGCGATGTCGCCGAGCTTGATCAGTCGGCCGCCCGCAGAGATGGGCACGTTGCGGATAGCCTCTTCGCTGGCGAATTGGCCACTCACGCGCACCATGACGCGGTCGCCGCGGGTGTCGATCTGGCCTGCGGGCACCATGGCGTTCTGGCTCTTGAGGCTTTCGGCGATGGCCAGCGGTGTGATGCCCAGTGCGGCCAAGCGTTCGTGCGAGAACTCGACGTAGACACGCTCGGCCTGTTTGCCGATGAGATCGATCTTCTTGACCATCGGCACCTTCAGCATTTGGCGCTTGATGTCCTCGGCCGCGTCCGACAAGTCGGCGTGGCCAACGCCGTCGCCCTTGACCGCATACATCAGGCCATACACGTCGCCGTACTCATCGTTCAGGATTGGGCCGATCACGCCGTCAGGCATCTCGCGGCTCAGGTCGTTGAGTTTCTTGCGCGCCTGGTACCAGGCCTCGCGCTGATCGGCTTTGGAGGTGCCGCCGCGCACGGTGAGCGTCATGCCTGCGTAGCCTTGCCGCGCGTAGGTGACCACCTTCTCGAAGTTGTCGATCTGCTCGAATTTCTTCTCCATGCGGTTGAGGACCTGGTCCTGCAACTGCTGGGCAGTGGCGCCCGGCCAGATGACCATGGCGGTCATGGAGGGCACGGAAAAGTTCGGATCCTCGAGTTGGCCGAGCTTGGTGAAGCTGAAGGCGCCAGCTGCCGCGACAATCAGAAGCATGAACAAGACGATGGCGCGATGGCGCAGCGCCCAGTCGGTGAGGTTAAGGTTATTCATCGGGCGGCCTGCTGCGTGGTATTCGCGTCAACGATCGCCGCACCGGGGAGCGCGACCTTCAATCCGGACGTCATCTTCTGGACGCCGGCGGTGATGACCAATACGCCAGCCTGCGGCCCGGAGACGAGCACCTCGTCATTGCGGTAGCCCAAAACTGCCACAGGCACCAGATCGACGATGCCTGCTGGATCCTTGCCCGTGGGCGTGACCACCCATAGCGCCGGCTGACCGCCGTTCTGCGTCAATGCCGTGGCTGGCACTGCCGCCACGGAGACACTTGTCATGACTCGCTCGGCCATCACCGTGGCAGTTGCGCCCAGCGGCAGCGCCTGTAAAGGCTTGAGCCGCGCGCGATAGGTGCGCGTTTGCGCTGCCGCCTGCGGCGACAGCTCGCGCAGCGTGACATCGAAGACCTCTCTTGGCGCACTGGCCAGCGACGCCTTGAAACGCGCGTCCTTGAGGACGGCCAGTTGATCCTCGGGCACGTCGATGACGATCTCGGACTCATCCGGATTCGCAATCGAGACAACCGCTTGACCCTCCGGCACGACCTGCCCGGCCTCAAAGCGCACAGCCGTGACGACGCCGCTACGCGAGGCGCGCAGCACGGTGTACTTGAGCCGGTTGCGCGCGAGCTCTAGCTTTCGCGCCTCCGCCTCGGCGGTCGCATGCGCGGTCTGGGCATTTGTTTGTGCGCGCTCGTCGTCGGCCGCACTGACCGAGCCGTCAGCCTTCAGCGCGGTCAGGCGCTGGCGGTCCGAGTCGGCCTGGCGCGTCTGCTCGACGGCAACCGTCCACTGTTGTCGCGACGCTTCTTCGGCGAGGCGGTAGTCGGCGTCATCCAGCACAGCCAGTATGTCGCCTTCGCGCACAAACTGGCCTACCTCAACCTTGCGCTGGGCGACCTTGCCACCCACGCGGAAAGCTTGGTCGACTTCATGTCGCGACTGAACGGTGCCCACATAGCGACTGATGTCGCGGGCATTGTCGTAGCTGATTACAGCGGTGTGCACCGGTCGGGGTGCCTGCACGGCAGGCTGGTCCGGGCTGCACGCGCAAAGCATGACGGCTACAGCCAGGACGCCGGCCGCAGTAAGGGAGGTTTTCAAGGCGGTTCCTCTTGGTAAAACGAAAATTCTCAGGAAAGTGGTGGCCGGTCTGCTGCGGCGGCTGCTGTGGGGGTGATGGGTTGTTCGAACAACTGCCAGCCACCGCCCAGTGCCTTGTAGAGCTGCACGCTATCGAGCAGCAGACGGGTGTTGCTGTCATTGGCACTCAGGCGCACCGTCAGGCGCACCCGTTGCGCGTCCAGCAGCGGCAACAGGTCGATCTGTCCCCTGTCGTAGAGCGACTGTGCGTGGCTCAGCGCAGCTTCCGCAGACTCGGCGGCCGACTGCAGCGACGCCGCGCGCTGGCGTTCTTGTGCTTGCGTGACGAGCGCGTTCTCCACGTCCTCAAGCGCACGCACAATGCCGTCTTCGGCGCGCAGTAGCGCCTCACGCTGGCCGCTCTCGGCGACCTCGTTGATCGCGCGTGTGCGCCCGGCGTTGAAGAGCGGCATGGTGAGCAGAGCGGCCACGTTGGTGAAGCGTGCGGCGCCCATATCCAGCCCGTTCAGCTCAAGGCCCTGGCGGCCGTAGGATGCACCGAGGAACAGCCGCGGAAACCACTCGGCCGCGGCTTCTTTACGGCGCGCATTGGCGGCGTCGAGTTGCGCCATCAGCGCCAGTACATCAGGCCGACGTTGCAGCAGGGTGGCGGGCTGCCCCTGCCGGGCCTCGGGCGCAATCACGTTGACAGGGGAGGGCTGGATACTCGCGGCGTTGAAGGCCTGGTCACCGATCAAGACTGCTATGCGGTGCCGCGCTACAGCCGCCAAGGTGTCCAGAGGAGGGATCTGCGCGCGTGCCGAAGCGGCATCGGTCTGTGCGCGCTCGACGTCGAAGGCGGTTGCCAGTCCTACACGGTGGCGCGCGGTAACCAGGCGCAGTGTCTCGTCCTGCGCCTTGGAGATCGCGCGTAATGTTTCGGCCTGGCGCAGCGCACCGACCAGCGTAAAGTAGTTGCTGGCGACATCGCTCATCACCAGCAGACGCACACCGCGTACGCCATCCTCTGCGGCCAGTGCCTCGGCTTCGGCGGCTTGCGCACCAGCGCGCAGGCGTCCGCTCAGGTCGAGTTCCCACGAAACGTCCAGGCCTGCACTCGCGGTCCTGGTATCTGGATAACCCTGTTTCTTCGCAGTGCTATAGCCGCTGCTACGGTCGGAGCCGGAGGCAGACATTGCGACACTCGGAAAGAGCCAGGAGTTACTGATCGTCTCACCGGCGCGAGCGGCGCGCACACGCTCGGCGGCTATCTTGACGTCACGGTTCTCGTCCATCGCGCGGCGCACCAGATCCGTCAGCACCGGGTCGTTGAAAGTCTTCCACCACACGGCTTCGGGTTCCATCTCGGAGGCCGTGCTTGCGGCGAACCTGGTCGGCACGTCTACGGATGGCTCAAGGACCTCCGTGGAACAACCGGTCAGGATCAAGGCGATGGACGCGGCGAGCGTCGCACCCTTTACGACACCGATTACGCGTTCGGCATGTTGCAGGGGCGTCTGCCCGGCATTGCGGGTCAACAGGTGGAAAGTTGCAAATCGCGGCATCGGATTGGGCTCGTGAAGATTCGAGGTGGCATCAGCGTAGGGCCCGGTGTGCGCGAAGTCGTCAGCGAAGGGTCGCCGTTCGGTCGCCATATCGAGCACTCGTTCGTGGTGGAGGCGTCACTCACCGACGGCATCGGCCGGGTGCTCGCCGGCTGCCAGCGCGAGGTCCGACGCAATTGACTCCAGCAGCTCTTCGGCGCAGGAAAACTCGTGTTGTCGGCCGGTGACCAGGTTTTCGAGGCGGCCCACCAGGGCCCCCGGCGCGGCGTCGCTACGCAGCTTCACTACGTATGAGCGGCGGCTCGGGTACTTGGATTCAGGGTTAAGGCTCATCGAAGACCTGGGGGCAAGAAAGTTCGACGACAGCGTAAGCGTCCCCCTGGAGCGAGTCGTAAGCGAAAGGTCAGACTTCGGTCGGGACAGGATAAGGTCTTCAATACCGCAGCCCCCTGTGGGAGCGAGCTTGCTCGCGATAGCGGCGGGTCAGCCAATATTGATGCTGAATGTACCGCCGTCATCGTCGGAACGCCGCCCGGAGCAAGCTCGCTCCCACAAGTTTTCGTCCTTAACTCTTCAAGTGGACTGTGCAGCCTGAATCAGCGAGCGCGCACGTTGTGCCAGATCGGTTCCGTCAGTTTCGGGTGACTGGTCAACCAGCGCGGCCAATGCCTGTAGATCCTCGGCCGAAGCGTCAGGGTGCTCGCACAGTTCGACCAGCGCTTGCAGTTCCAGCCACGGTGCATCCTGGGCGCGAGCTTCTTCAACTGCGCGCCGCACCGCGGCGATGCCGGCGTCGGGCCGGCCCTGTGCTCGCGAGATTGCTGCCTCCAGCAGCAATAGCTGCGGCAGGTAGACGCGCTCGCCCAGTTCCTCGCCCACCCGAAATGCCTCCTGCAACTCGACTTGCGCTGCGTTGCAATCACCTGCGAGCAGCAGCGCCTCGGTAGCGTAGCCGAGTACCTCGCTGGCACCGGAGCGCATTCCAAGTCCGGTGTGTTCTTCATAGGCCTCACGGATGCGGCGGTAGCCGTCGTGCGGTGCACCGTTGCGCGCGTCGGCCCAGCCGCGCCACCAGCGGCAAGCCGTCCGCCCGAGTGCGAGCGAATATTCATCGACCAGCGCCTGCATGTCGTCGGCCAGCGCAGCCACACGCACGTGGTTTCCCATCCGCACCTCGATCAACACCTCCTGCCAGGCGGCGACCAGCCAGGTCATGGGTTGACGCAACGCCTGCGCGCGTGCCCGCGCCTGCTGCATGTGGGCTCGGGCTTGCTCGACCAGACCAGAACGCAGCAGTTCTATAGCCAGCATGCCGTGCAGCATGACCTGAGGATCAGCCGCAAAAATCTCGTTCGTCCCAATGTCCAGCGGCTCGGCAATCGCAAGGGCGCGTTCGAGCCAGCGGCGGGTCGTTTTCGTGCGTCCCTGGAGGTGATGCACCTCGGCCTGGACGATGCACGCCGCCAGCATGAGCGCTTGATCATTTGCATCGCCGGAGAGGACTTCGGCGCGCTCCGCCACCTCGAGCGCCAACGCATAGTCGCCGCGCAGACCAAGCAGATAGCCGAATCCGTGCAGGAGGCGACCACGCATGGGGTGCTCGGGTACATCCGCCAGCAGCCTGTATGCACGTTCGAAGGCGCTCTTGGCTTCGCTGCCGACACCGAACATATGGAAAGCCGAAACCCCCTGCAGCGTGGCCAGGGTAATTTCGAGCGAATTGCGCTCCGCCCCTTCGGGTGCCTGCTTGAGCAGAACCAAGGCGCGTTCAGTGAGGCCAATGCACAAGTCCGGGCTGAAGTGCAGTAGCGCGGCTTCTGCGGCCTCGGCGTAGTAACGCAGCGCAATCATCGGCTGCCGGGCCCGGTCGAAGTGCATTGCCAACTCTGAGGCAGCAACCGGTACGCCGGCCGTGCGTTCGCGTTCGAGGGCGGCGCCGACCTGGCGATGGAGTTGGGTGCGCAATGCGCGCGGCGTGCGCTCGTACAGCACCTGGCGGAAGAGAGCATGTCGGAAAGAGTGGGAGGGCTCTAGCGTTTCTTCAATTTCTGAGGCCCGCGACCGTATGAGCCATACCTGTTCACGTATCAGCTGTTCACAGGTGTGGGCCACCGAATCAAGGTCGCGCTCGAGGGCCAGTGAAACCGTCTCGATGCGGAATTCGACCCCGCACACCGCTGCGGCCGAAAGAAGCGTACGTTGTTCCGGACCCAGCCTGGCGATGTAGTGATCAATGATGGCTGCGAGGTTTTCGGGAACCGCCAGATCCGCAAGCCGAGCCTCGATGGTCGCATTGTCTTCCTTTGGGTCCATCACTTCACTGGTGATCGACGAAACGAACAACGGCACACCATCGGTCCGCTCGTGCAGGGCGCGCACGAAGGCTTCATCGCGTGCCAGCGAGGTCGAACGCAGCGCAACATAGTCAGCGACCTCGGTTTCCGAAAACGGGTCGAGCACCACTTCCTCGCACAGACGTTGCAGGCGCAGTTCGTGGCGCAACGAGCTGAGGGGATGATCGAGCGCAACCACCTCGGCAAGGCGGAAGCTCGACAGCCACATCAGCCGCGTGTGGCCACGTCGCCGTGCCACATAGTTGATGAGCTGGACCGTCGCCCGATCGCTCCATTGCAGGTCTTCGGTCACCAGCATCAGCGGGCGCTGCTCTGTGTAGCGGTCCAGTAATTCGCCCATTTCCCTCAGCATGCGATCCGGGCCGACGCCGGCAAGCTCGCGCCGCAACGCGTCTTTCTCCTGCGCGGTACTCAGCCACGGGAGTTGCAGCAGCCATGTCGGTGCCACGGCGCGCATCAGCGCCGGCAGGGTGGGGGCGCTGCGGCACAGATCGGCTAACGCCTCCAGCACCGGCAGATACGGCTCGCCGGCGCCATAGTGCTCCACGCAATGGCCGCGTGCGCAGGCGATGCCGCCAAGGCTGGCGAGGAAGTGTTCGATCAACGTCGTCTTGCCAATTCCCGGTTCTCCAGCGAGCCAGACCACGGCGCGCTGACCGCCGTCCGCCTGCTCCCACGCCCGTTGCAATCTGCAGACCTCGTCGGTGCGGCCGATGAATGGCGGTGATGAAGGTGTGCCAGCCGCTGTAACCGTAGCGGATGCAGTCGGCATCGAAAGTGCGCAGGAGGGTGGGGCGATGAAGCGATAGCCGCGACGCGACACCGTCTCGATGAAACGAGGATGCCTGGGGTCGTCGCCCAGCACCTTGCGCAGATCGCTGATGGCCGTTTTCAGGACCGAATCGCTGACGAACCGATGCCCCCACACGGCATCAAGCAAGGCATCCTTGGTCACCAGCGAGCCTGGCTGGCGTGCCAGCACACACAACAACATGAAGGGCGTCGGCGCCAACGCCACCGCTTGCCCATTACGCGACAAACAGGCGTTGGTCTCGTCGAGCTCGAACTCGACAAAGCGGAGCAAGACTGGGTTCGGATGGGGCTGCGGACGTGCCACGGTTGATTCCTGAAGACTAAAACATGGTGTGCGCCGCGAAGCTTCACATGGGGTTCGATACTAAACCGATGTACCTGGCTTCCTGGGCCAGTGCTCCCATGACAACGCTGATCGGCTCAGAAGCCAAGCGTCGCCGGTCGGATACTGGCGCACGCGCAAACTCGGTTCACGCCGCCAAATCCGGCTCGTCCTGGGCCCCATCGCGGCTTGACTATGATCTCAAAAAAGTAATGACAAAAACATCAATATTGAAATATCTCTCAATATTGAATACCTTCATCGTGCCTGACGATGAGACCTCGCGTCTCACGACTTCAATCACAACAAGGGCTCGAGATGAACAACAACAAGAAAGATTGTGAATTACCTCCCGCCGCCGTCGACGTGCTGGTGATCGGTTATGGTCCGGTAGGTGCGACTATCGCGGCGCTGCTAGGCCGCTATGGGATAACGACCCTGGTACTGGACAAGGTCCATGAGATCCTGTTGATGCCTCGTGCCATTGCTCTGGACAACGAGGCGCTGCGTATCCTGCAACTCGCCGGTTTGTCGGAAGACGCGTTCGAGAAGATCGTTATCCCTGAAGTGAAGATGCACTCCCCGGTGCTGGGGCAATTCGGTCGAGCCAATACTGAGGGGTGCGTCGACGGCCATCCGAAACTCGTGACTTTCTATCAACCTGATCTCGAACACGCGATGCGCGGCCAGGTTTCCCGGCTTAAAACCGTCACCAGCCTGGGTGGCTACGAGCTAGAGAGCCTGGTCGAGGTGTCGGATGGCGTGTTCGCTTCCGTACGTGATGAAAATGGGCAGTCGCATTCCGTTCGCGCCCAGTATCTGATCGGTGCGGATGGCGCCAGCTCCAGGGTCAGAGCGCTGATTGGTCAAGAGTTCGAAGGACAGACCTATGCGGAGGATTGGCTGATTGTCGATGTCAAGAACCGGCATAAGTCAGCGATTGATCACATTGAGTTTATCTGTGATCCACGGCGCCCGACGCCGCACATGCCTGCACCCGGCGGCAGGGAACGTTGGGAGTTCATGCTGCAGCCCGGCGAATCCCGGGAAGAGCTGGAAAGCCCGGAAAGCATAGCCCGGCTGATTGCGCCATGGATCAACCCGCAGGAGCTGGAAATAGAGCGCAAGGCGGTGTATCGATTCCACGCGCGGTGCTGCAACAAATTCAGCAAGGGTCGCGTCTTTCTCGCCGGCGACGCCGCGCACATCACCCCGCCTTTTGTCGGGCAAGGTCTCGTCGCGGGACTTCGAGATGGTGCCAACCTTGCCTGGAAACTGGCTTGGGTCCTTCGCGGCCATGCCGCGCCTGCAATACTCGAAACCTATGATGTAGAGCGCCGCCCCCATGCCCAGGCGATGATCAATCTGGCCAAGCTCATGGGCCGCCTGGTGATGCCCAAGAACAAGATCGCCGCTTTCTTTGTGCACGGCCTGATGCGCACGCTGGCGTTGACTCCTGCTACCAGGAGGTACTTCGAACAGTTGGACATCAAGCCGAAGAACACCTTCAAACACGGCCTGTTCGTACAGCATCGCCGGGGCGACAAGCTGGTACGTGGCAGCCTGTTTCCCCAGGCCTGGACTCGCAACCTGCAAAAGCAGATCAAACTGAGCGACGATGCACTTGGAGATAACCTGACCCTGGTTGGATTCGGTGTTGACCCGTTGTCACTGCTCACCCCTGATCAGATCGTTTCCTGGGAAAAAATCGGAGGCCACTTTTTAGAGGTCAGAGCACGTGGCCAACGCTCCGGCGGCAGCTGTGACTTCATCGAAGACATGAACCATGAGATCCTGCCGCTGGCTGCCAAGGGAACGCTCGTCGCGGTTCGCCCCGACCGTATCATCATGCACCACGCCCCTGGCGCAGAGGCGGGAAGCCTCCTTCGAGACTGCAGGGGCTTGCTGGTCAGCGAAGACGCCACGCCGGGCAGCGTTTCCGTTACCATCGACGAGCCCATTAGATTACGAGCTTGATAATGCATTCCTCCACACTTCCTTCAGAAGCTGATGCGCCGGAACCTCTCACGAGAGGTCACAAGAAGCGTGAGCGCACCCGTCGCGGCCTGGTGGACGCGGCATTGCGTCTTATCGCACGCAAGGAAGTGGGGGAGATCGCATTGCTCGAGGTCGCCGCGGAAGCAGCGGTATCCAACGGTACCATCTACAACTATTTTCGAACTCGCGATGAAGTACTGGAGGCGGTGGGCATCGCCATGGCCGCCGAGTTCTCCGATGCCATTTCCGCCATGAGCAGGAACGTGCACTGCGGCGCACAGCGGCTTTCGATCGGCGTGCGCATGTTTGTGTGCCGGGCCGCGGCCGACCACCAATGGGCGAATGCGCTGCTGCGCATCATCCATTTCGACCAGGCAATGCGCTCGCGTCTGGCTGACCATGTACTGGGCGACCTGCGTGAAGGACTGCGTGCGGGCACGCTTGCTTACGAGGACGAAGGGGTCGCCCTGGATATTGTCTTGTCGTGCACAACCGGAGCAATGCGCTCGGTTGTCGAGGGGCGGGCAGTGGCGGAGCACGATCTGCGGGTCGCCGAAATGGTTCTCCAGGCTCTGGGCGTCACACCTGCCAGAGCCAGGAAAATCGCCGGCAAGCCGCTACCGGCCTGATCCTCTACCTGGCTTGATCAATCCATTGCCGATAGCTCTTCGCCTGGCGACGAGCTTTCAGTTGATTGCCGATCAATGCCATGAGTGGCGACGTCCCGGGTTTTGTCCGCTTCCCTTGACTCAGCAATCCGAGCTGCTTCTTGATCACCGAGGCCACTGCCAGCGATGCCAGCGTCTTGTTCTTCCAGCGGACGACGATGGGCTCCACTTTGATGTCGCGCCCTGCCATCCACTGTTTCGGCAGGGCTGGCTCGATTGCCAGCGCAGTGGCAATGCCGACCATCGACACCGAGCCGCTTACCACTCGCTCCGCGACCTCCTTTCTGCGCACGCCGCCGGTGACCATCAGCGGCATGCGCGCTATTTCTCCTATTTTCTGCGCGATCTCGAGAAAGTAGGCTTCTCGAGCCAGGCTGCTGCCATCGCGGGTCTGCCCCTGCATGGCCGGGCTTTCGTAGCTGCCACCCGACAACTCGACCAGATCGACCGCCTTGGCGTTAAGCATTTCCACCACGCGAGCCGCATCTTCGGCATCGAACCCGCCGCGCTGAAAGTCCGCGGAGTTGAGCTTCACCGCGACGCAAAAGGTCGGTGCCACTCGCTGACGTATTGCGTCGATGGTTTGCAGCAGAATTTGCGCACGATTTTCCAGGCTACCGCCCCAGCGGTCATCACGCCGGTTGGTCAAGGGCGAAAGGAATTGGCTGAAGAGGTAGCCATGCGCGGCATGAATCTCCACGCCGGTGAATCCGGCACGCTCGGCCAGCACCGCCGCTTGGGTATAGCGCCCGATCAGCTCTTCGATCTCCTGCTCCTCCAAAGCCCTGGGCGGCACAAACGCTTTTGAAAGCCCGGGAATGTCGACCGCAACAGCGGAGGGGCCCCTTGCCGATTGCCCCAGTGAAGCCAATAGCTGCCGTCCGGGATGATTGATTTGCATCCAGGCCTGGGCTCCACGGCTGCGGCAAGCATCGGCCCATAGCTTGAATTTGCCCAGGTTCCGATCATCCTCGAGCACAACGCCAGCGGGGCCGGTCAAGGCAAGGCGGTCAACCATGACGTTGCCAGTGATGATCAGACCGGCACCACCCTCCGCCCAACGCTGGTAGAGCTTGACCAGCGCTTCCCCCGGAGCGTGATCCTCATTGGCAAGGTTCTCCTCCATGGCTGCCTTGGCGATTCGATTTGGAATCACCGTGCCGTTGGGCAATCGAAGCGGTTTGAAGAGATTTGAGCCGGTCATGTTCTGTCCTTCATCTGATAAAAGTCGGCCAGCATAATTGAACACGCGTGTTCAGTTATGTCAATGTGCAGTGCTTTTTTGATTCGGTGACCACGATCCAGGCGCCCTGATTATCAGGTTTCAGGCCGGTTTTACACAGAATAACCAACCGTCCATAAAAATATGGTTGACGCGGAATGAACACGAGTGTTCAATCGATCCATAAGGTAATCCTGGAGAGAGAACCGTGGAATCCCTGAATCCAACACAGCGCCGCATTCATCAAGCCGCCTTTCGCCTGTTCGCCGAGAGAGGCACCTCACAAGTGAACATCCTTGACCTCGCGCAAGAGGCAGGCGTGGCGCGCGGAACGGTTTATAGCAACATCGACAGCATGGAAAGCCTGTTCGAGGCGGTGGCCAGCCATCTCGCGAGGGAGATGCATGAGCGCGTCAACAAGAGCTTCGACTCCCTCTCGGATCCCGCTCATCGCCTTGCCAATGGCATTCGATTCTTCATTCGCCGAGCGCATGAAGACTCCCAGTGGGGCGCGTTCATCCATAAATTCGCCATGAGCAATTCGGCGTTGCGCGAAATGTTCAGCAGCCAGGCGACCAAGGATCTTCTGAGCGGGCTTACCACTGGGCGCTACACGTTTGCGCAGGAGCAATTGCTTTCGGTACTGACGCTGATATCGAGCAGCGTGCTTGGCTCGATTTTCCTGGTGCTGGAAGGTCACAAAACGTGGCGCGAGTCGGGCTCTGATACCGCCGAGCTGGTACTGCGCGCATTGGGTGTGCCCTCAGAGGAGGCTCGTGCGTTGGCGACCAAAGAGTTGCCGGCACTTCCATCTCTCGACTGAGCTCGTAACTGACTTGATTGGCTAAACCCCTGATTGTTTCAGGGGTTCGGGACAGCTTTGCCCTAAAAAACCGGAAAACGACAATGAACAAAAAAATCGAACTGCACCGGTTGGCGACACAACAACCCGCCCGGCATCCGCAGCCGACGGTAAAAGCCCAGGATCTGACTCACCTGATTTTCCAGCGGCCGGACATGAATGAGGCGGCGCGTTTCCTGACCGACTTCGGTCTGACGGTAAGACGACAGGACGCCGAAACGCTCTATCTACGAGCCACCGATGCCACTTCATATTGTTACCGTGTCCATCGTGCAGAACAGGCACGTTTTATCGGATTCGGCCTGGCAGTCCGGTCTCTCAAAGATCTGGAAAAACTCTCTCGAATCCCAGGTGCGTCATCGGTAGAGAAGTCGGAACATCCTGGCGAAGGGTATTACGTCAGACTGACCGATCCTTCCGGTTTCGTTGTGGAAGCCGTTTTTGACCAGACACCAGGCAAGACGCTGGCACACAGAGCTCCTCTGCACTGGAATCTGGCTCACGAACAACCACGAATCAATGCCACGCAGCGCCCGCCGATTGCTCCCCCCGAAGTGCTCAGGCTTGGCCACATCGTCATTGAGGTGGCCGACTACCAGGCTACCTGTGCCTGGTATACGCAGCATTTCGGGTTTATTCCCAGCGATGTGCAGGTACTTCCCGATGGCACGCCTATCGTCGCTTTCATGCGTGTGGATCTCGGTGACATTCCCGCGGCTCACCATACGCTCGCGATTGCGCAAGGGTTCATGGCCACCTACAGCCATAGCGCCTTTGAGGTCGTCGATGCAGACGCCGTGGGCATGGGGCAGCGCGTTTTGCGCGAGCGCGGTTGGGAGCACTCATGGGGCATCGGCCGGCACATCCTGGGCAGTCAGATTTTCGATTACTGGCAAGACCCTTGGGGTGACAAGCACGAGCATTACTGCGACGGGGATCTTTTCACGGCCACTCGGCCTACGGGCATTCATCCGGTGAGTCCCGAGGCAATGGCCCAGTGGGGGCAACGCATGCCCAAGAGTTTTACCAAACCCAAGATGAGCCTGGCCAATCTGATTCTGCTGATCCGCAACCTTCGACGCAGCCCGGACCTGACCTTTCGCAAGCTGATAACACTCATGCGGATGTTCGGGTAGAGCTGCCGCCATGTCGGACAACTCAACCCGGTTTGGCCGGCGGGACCTGCTTAAAGCCGGCGCTTTGATTGCTGGCAGTGCGTGGGTCTACACCGTTGCCAGCCCCCCGTCAGAACAACACCACTGTTCCCGCGCCATCGAGCGCGGGACAAACGCCGCTCCAGGAGTACCTTCAATGTCTGCTGTACACGTAGTCCGCTTTGAATTTCAGAACGGTATCCACTGGGGCGTGCTTCGCCAGGGCCGTATCACAGTTGTCCCCGGCGTTTTTGAAACCACCGGTGACTTCCTTCGCCAGAACAGTATCGACGACCTCGCTCAACTCAAAGGCTCTGAGCTTGCGCAGGGCGAAGTAAAACTGCTGTCGCCGGTAACCCGTAACCAGCAGTTCGTCTGCCAGGGTGCCAATTACCGTCAGCACATGATCGAGTCAGGCATGGACCCGGACGCGAAGAAATTCAACATGATCTTCACCAAGGCGACGAGTTGCCTGGTAGCGGCTGACAGCGACCTGATCAAGCCACGCCACGTACGCTTCCTTGACTACGAGATCGAACTGGGCCTTGTGATGAAGCGCGCGATCACCGGCGCCATTGCTGTCACCGACGCCAATCTGCATGAGTTCATTGCCGGCGTCGTCATTGTCAATGACTACTCGGCGCGTGACATTCAGATTCCCCAGATGCAGTTCTACAAGGGCAAGAGCTACCGCACTTTCGGCCCGGTCGGCCCGTACCTGTGCCTGCTGGATGCCAAGAACATGCATTACCTGAAAGAACTGCAGCTACGCCTGACAGTCAACGACCAGGTGCGACAGAACGACAGCACGGCCAATCTGGTTTACGGCCCCGCGGAAACCCTGACCGAACTCTCCGCCTTGCAAGATCTCGCCATTGGAGACCTGATCGCCACCGGTACGCCTGCCGGCTGTGCTTTGACGATCCCTTCGCCTGCCAAAATGCGCATTGCAGCCCTGCTGCCCGAAGCCACCAAGTGGAAGCTTTTCCTCAAGGCGCAGGAAGGCCGGACGCAGTACCTCAAGGCCGGTGACGTGGTCGAGGCGCGCATTCGCAGCGCCGATGGTGTGATCGATCTCGGCGTACAACGCAATCGCGTCGTGGGGGAAGCCTGATGGTAGTGCAGACCCTGGATGACATCGAAAGTCTCGAACGAGTCCCCTTGTCGGAGCGTGGTCTGGCTTGCAGCACTTATGACGCGCTGCGACAGACGGCCGAGCGCACCCCCCAGGCACCGGCGCTGAGCTTCTTCGCCGATGCTGCCGATTTCAAGCGCACCCACGAGTGGAACTACTCCCAACTCTTGGCGGACATCACCCGCGCGGCAAATGCCTTCGATGACCTGGGCATAAAACCGGGCGAGGTGATTGCCTTTGTTTTGCCCAATCTGCCAGAAACCCATTTCACGATATGGGGCGGGGAGGCGGCGGGCATCGCCATGGCGATCAATCCTCTGCTTGAAGCCAAGCAGATGGCTGGCTTGCTGAATGCCGCGAAGGCATCCGTGGTGGTGACACTCGCGCCGACTCCAGGCAGCGACCTGTGGCCGAAACTGGCTTCGCAGCTGGATCAGTTACCCGGGATCAGGTCTGTCGTTTGGGTCAGCATGGCACCCTATGTCGACGAACCAGTGCGTGAGGCCCTGAAAGCCGTGGCACTGAAGGAACGAGACTTACACAGCGGCATAGCGATCCACGATTGGCAATCGCTGATGGAGACTCAGCCACACACATACCTCAAGAGCGGTCGGCAAATCCGCGAGGATGAGTGCTCCTCCTACATCTGTACGGGCGGCACCACGGGACTTCCCAAGATCGCCGCGCGTAGCCACGGCTCGGAAGTATTCAACGCATGGGCCATCGCCGCTCACATGCAGCCACGCAGTGGTGTCCAGGTCATGTTCTGTGGCCTGCCGCTGTTTCATGTCAATGGCCAGCTGGTGACCGGACTGATGCCTTGGACGCAAGGCGACCATGTGATTCTCGGCACGGCTCAAGGGTATCGTGGCGAGGGCGTGATCCCACGATTCTGGGAGATAGTCGAGCACTTCGGTATCAACCTCTTTTCCGGCGTGCCAACGGTCTATGCAGCACTTCTGCAAAATGAATGGCAGGGCCGCGATCTGTCCAGTCTTCGCTATGCAATCTGTGGCGCCGCACCCATGCCGGCTGAGCTGTTCCGGGAGTTCGAACGTCGGACCGGGGTGAAGATCCTTGAAGGTTACGGTCTTACCGAGGGTGCCTGCGTCTCTTCAATCAATCCACCCCATGGCGAGCGCCATATCGGCTCCATCGGGATACGGATCGCCTACCAGAACATGCGCGCGGTCTTGCTCAACGATTCCGGAGAGTACCTGCGCGACGCCAACGTGGATGAGATCGGTCTAATCACGATCAGTGGTCCGAACCTCTTCGAGGGTTATCTGGAGGAGCGTCATAACCAGGGCCTCTGGATCGATATCGATGGTCAGCGCTGGCTGAATACGGGCGATCTGGGTCGCCAGGATGCACAAGGTTACTTCTGGCTGACCGGGCGCAAGAAGGAGCTGATCATCCGCGGCGGCCACAACATTGATCCCAAGCAAATTGAAGAAGCTCTTCAGGCGCATCCCGCCGTCGCCTTGGCCGCTGCAATAGGTTGCCCCGATGCCTACTCGGGCGAAGTGCCGGTTGCCTACGTTCAACTACGCCCCGGGCAAACTTGCAATGCCGAAGAACTTGAGGCGTTCGCTCATCTCAACATCAGCGAGCGGGCAGCTGTTCCCAAGCGCATTGAAATCCTCGAAGCGTTGCCACTGACTGCCGTGGGCAAGATATTCAAGCCCGCTTTGCAGCAGCGCGAAATTGCCAAAGTAGTCCAGCAGGAAGTGGAGCGTCTGGGGCTTTCGGATATTGCTGTTGAAGTCGTCCAGGACAATCGTCGTGGGCAGGTTGCCTGCGTCAGGGCAGGCACGGGCCAAGAAGTCCTGGCTCCACTCTTGGGGCGTTACAGCTTTCAAATCGAGTGGATTAATTGAGTTTTTGATTCGCAATCTGTAAGTCCAGCAGTCATGCCCTGGCGTTCTTCAGCCAGGGTGTTTTACACAACATCGATCAACGCCACCCGGCACTGAGAAGTGCACAGGACGGCGAAGCCTTGCCTGCGTGAATCAACAAAAACAATAAACAAGAGGTGGAAAATGCAGCTGAATAACCGTGCGACCCCACGTTTCTCCGCTCAGCGAAAATGTGCTATCTGGATTAAGTTCAGCAGTGCCATGGCACTCCTCAGCGCCTCTACCATGGCAGGCGCCAATGGCATCGGCCTGAATGAACAAAGTGCAAGCAGTGCAGGGACTGCTTACGCGGGAAGGTCGTCTTCGGCGCTGGATGCCAGCACCATCTATGGAAACCCCGCAGGCTTGACCAAGTTGAAGCGCAGTGAAATTTCCGGCGGTGCCGCGGTCGTCTCGGCCAACATCGACATCAGTGATGCGCAGAGCAGTGTCGCAGGGACGAATGAGGGGGACTCGGTGCCTTTGGGGGTGGTGCCCTTCGCTTATATGTCGACGCCGCTTGACGATCGATTTTCGATTGGTGTGGGCCTCTATGCGCCGAGTGGTCTGATCAATGATTACGAGGGCTCTTTTCAGGGCCGCTACCATGGCTCCTATAGCACGACCAAGGAAATAACCCTGCAGCCCACTATTGCCTATCGGATCAATGATCACGTGTCCATTGGTGGCGGACCGACCATAAACCGCTTCAATGCCAAGCTTCAGAATTATATGGCTACCGGCGCCCTGAACAATGGCGAGGATACACTGGTCACCATCAAAGGCGATGACACGGCCATTGGCTACAACCTTGGCCTCCTGGTTGACTTTAATGAGGCAACCCGTTGGGGAATTACTTACCACTCGAAGGTGAGCTATCACCTCAAAGGGCATACTGAAGTTTCCGGCTCCCCGAGCGCTGTCATGGACGGAAATTATGACAACAAAGTAGACATTACTATGCCCGAATCAGTGGATACGTCCATCACCCATCGATTCAATAGTCGCTGGACCGGATACCTGGGTGCCACCTGGACACGTTGGAGCCGGATCCAGGAGGTCAAGGCAATCAACAGCGGTGTTTCCCCCGTGGGCCAGGCGGTTGGCATGGAGACTATGACCGAACTTATGAACTGGCATGACACGTGGAGCACCGCGGTGGGCGCATCCTATCAATTGAACCCCCAATGGCTGCTCCGCGCAGGCTACGCCTATGATCCCTCGCCAGTAGGAAATGAGGATCGCAGCGTGCGCGTTCCGGTTGGCAACCGCCAGGCCGTCACCTTCGGCGCCGCTTATTCACCGAACGCCGATCTGACGATAGACCTTGCTTATGGTTATCTCTGGGATTCCAAAGTTTCAGTAAACCAGTCGAACGACTCCGGTCTGCAACCGGCATACAGTGCCAACTACGAAAATAGTGCGAATGGAGTTTCAGTACAGGCAACCTATCGGTACTAATCGATTTGACCCAGAGCATTTCCACTACGAATTGATTGAGTAGTTTTTCCAGCGCCCATTACTGAACCTGTCATGGGGGCTCTTTACAGCGGGCGGACGCTACGCGTTCCACGGCGTTAGTAGCCATGCCTGATCGAGGCGCTTTACCAAGCGCCTTGCTGTCGGTGCACTCTCCACAAGAGAGTCTCTGTTTTATCTCTGCGCCTGTCTGAAGGTCGTCGCTATCCGTGGCGATTTGGAAGACTCCGAACTCGCGCTGCGAGTTCGGGACGGCGCCACCGAAATACGCAAATCTCATAGGCGGCACTGCATGGACCTTGCACCTTTTCTGGGTCAGTTTCCTCTCGCTTGCGCCTTCTTCTTTGACAGTCGCCGCTAACTCGTCCTGCCGGGTACGCCAGATCTCGTACCGTCCGGACAGAATCTCTGCGGTCACCCCAATGAGGTGCTTGACGAGGGTCTTTTTTCATGGCAAAACTCCTAACATTAGATCTTTAGGCTTAAGTCTCGTAGGAGGTTCTATGCTTACGCAAAACGTTCAGGATCCAGCCGCAATAAAAGCCATCCCCACTGTGATCAGGGCGGCGGACCTTGCTGCCTACTCGCCGGCGAACCACACCGGCACCTCCAATGTGCGCGTGATCGGCCCTGAGACCGTGGGCGCGACGGCACTCGAAGTGCTGGTCGGTACGATCGTGAAATCCCATGGCGCGAAGCCGCACGCGCATCCGTACCTGGAGCAATGCGCCTACATGATTGAAGGCACTGGCGAGTCGCAAGCGCAGGGTCGCGTCGACGTGATGGCCCCCGGAACCTGGACCTACGCGCCGGCGGGCGTGTTCCATACATTTCGCGTGACCAGCGACCAGCCCGGACGGCTGCTGGTCGTCTATGCGCCGCCTTATGGCGAGAACCCGGCGCACACGATCACGGAACCCGACCCTGCGGTCACTGAGCGCGGCGAAGTCCGCGTACTTGTCGCCGCCGAGGCCTCCACCCCGATCGTCCCGCTCATCGATCGCGACACCGTCGGCGCGCAGTGGGTCGACATCAAGGCGCTGCGGCTGCGTGCCGGCAGCGCCTTGGCCTGCACCACCGAGCCCGACGCCGAGCAGGTTCTCTACGTCGAAGACGGACGGATCGAGGCGCACGTCGACGGGCAGGACTTCCAGCTCGCGGCGGGCGACTTCCTGTTTCTTCCATGCGGGTTCGCCACAGTCCTGCGCTGCCCGCCGGAGCAGCCCGCATCCGGCTTTCTCATCAAAGGACGGCTTCCGTCAACCGCTTTACTCACAACAACAAAAGGAAACAACGCATGAACGCTAAATTTCCCACCCAGCAAAAAACTTCCACCGGCGCGTTGCTGCCATTGGTCGGCCTCCCGCAGGACACTCTGCTGACCGTCAACATCGAGCAGGTCCCACTGATCAAGAATGTCTTCCCGGGCATCCACATTCAGCCGCTACGTATCGACCCGGAGCGCGGCGAGTGGGTCATCAAGGCCATCGTGGAACCCGGTGCCTCCCTGCCGATTCACTACCACACCGGTACGGCGCAGGTGTGGACGATCCAGGGCTGCTGGAAGTATCTCGAGTACCCAGACCAGCCACAGACGGCGGGCTCCTACCTGTTCGAGCCGGGCGGCTCGGTGCACACCTTCTACACCCCCAAGGAGAACACCGAAGACACCATCACCATCGCCTGGATCGAAGGCGCGCAGGTCAGCTTCAACGATGACGGCACCTTCCATTCGATGAATGACGCGGCTTCGATCCAGTACGCGATCGAGACCCTCGCAGCGGCGCACGGCCTCGGACCGGTGCCCTACATCCGCGGCAACGGCGCCGACATAGCCGGTTCTTGACCGTAAAGAGGAGCACGGACCGAATGAATAACAACTCAAGCCAGGGTGGACCGCTCGCCGGCCTGCGCATTATCGACATCACCGAAGTCGTCATGGGACCTTCGGCCACGCAGATGCTGGCTGATCTTGGCGCCGACGTGATCAAGGTGGAGCCGCCCGGTGGCGACATGCTGCGCGCCACCGGGCCCGGAGGCCGCGCTGGCGCCGGTCCGCTGTTCCTCAACCTGAACCGCAACAAGCGCAGCATCGTGCTGGACCTCAAGAATCCTGTCGGCAAGGAGGCGCTACTGAAACTGGCGCAGACGGCCGACGCGCTGATCTACAACGTGCGGCCGCAGGCCATGCAGCGGCTCGGGCTGGATTACGAAGCAGTACGGCAGGTGAACCCGCGCATTATCTATGTCGGCACCTTCGGGTTCAGCCAGCGGGGCCGCTATGCGGCCTCGCGCGCCTTCGACGATCTGATCCAGGCCGCCGTCGCGATGCCCGAGGCCAGCGTGCGAGCGGGGTCCGAAGTACCGCGCTATGCGCCGCTCAACCTCTCGGACCGGGCGACGGGCCTGTACGCGTTCGGTGTGATCTGTGCGGCGCTGTTGGCGCGCGAACGCACGGGACGCGGCCAGTCGGTCGATGTGCCGATGTTCGAGACGACCGCACAGATGATGCTGGGCGATCACCTCTATGGCCACACGTTCATCCCGCCGCGCGGTGGCTTCGGCTATCCGCGGTTGCTCAACCCGCAGCGGCGGCCATACGCCACGCAGGACGGTCTTGTATGCCTGGTCGTCTACACCGACGAGCAATGGAAGGCCTTCATGCGCGTGGTCGGCGAGGCCGAGCGGTTCGAAAGCGACCCGCGGTTTGCCGACGGCGAATCACGCACGCAGCATGTCGAGGCGCTGTACGAAATTCTCTCCGACAACCTGAAAACCAAGACCACTAAAGAATGGGAAGAGCTGCTGGTGCCGCTCGGCATCCCGGTGCTCCCGGCGCATACCTTCGAGTCCCTGCTGGAGGATCCGCACCTGAAGGACATCGGCTTCTTCCAACAATTCGAGCATCCCACCGAGGGCGTGTTGCGGACCATGGCGGTACCGAGCGAATGGCCGCAATCACCGCTGCCGCCGTTTCGCCCGCCGCCGCTGTTGGGTGAGCACAGCGAGGAAGTGCTCGCGGAGGCTGGCTACTCGCGCGATCAGATCCGCGAGATGGTGCTGACCAGCGTGACCCAGGTGACAACGGTACCCAAGGAAACGGAGGTCAGGACATGACGACGGTCCTTCAAGAAAGCCGGCAGGACGGTCGGGTGATTCTCACCATCGACCGCCCGGATCGCCGCAATGCGCTCAACGCGGATGTCATCGCGGCGCTGCAGCAAGCCCTGCAGCGCGCCCGGGCGGACGACTCGATCCGCGCTGTCGTGCTCACCGGTGCGGGCGACGAGGCGTTCTGCGCCGGTGCTGACCTGGGCGCGGACGCCTTCGCGCTCGACTACTCCATACCGACCATCGCCTATGCCGACCTGCTGCGCACCGCCCGCACGCTTGCCGTGCCGCTCATCGCGCGGGTTAACGGTGCCTGCATGGCCGGCGGCATGGGCCTGCTCGCGATGTGTGACCTCGCCATTGCTGCCCCGCACGCGATCTTCGGATTACCAGAGGCGAAAGTCGGTGTGTTCCCGATGCAGGTGCTCGCTGTGCTGCAGGCTCAAGTGCCGCAGCGCTGCCTGGTGCAACTTTGCCTGACGGGTGACCCGATCGATGCCGCGAGAGCGCGCGAAATCGGCCTGATCAACGAGGTGGCGGACGACCTCGACGGTGCGATCGAGCGCCTGCTGTCGCGATTGCTCGGCAACTCGCCCACCGCGCTACGCCGTGGGCTGTATGCGATGAAGGCGATGCGCTCGATGTCGTTCGAAGAGGCTATCGCGTTCGGCGAAGGCCAGATCGGCCTGCTGGCCATGACGCAGGATGCGCGCGAGGGTATCGCCGCATTCAAGGACAAAAGGAAACCGCAATGGACCAACAAATGAATTCGCAAGCCGCGAACAAGCTCGTGCGCATCGGCGGCGCCTCGGGCTTCTGGGGCGACAGCAGCCTCGGACCGATGCAACTGGTGCGCCAGGGCGACATCGACTACCTGGTGTTCGACTATCTCGCCGAGCTGACGATGTCGATCCTCGCCGGCGCACGTATGAAGCGTCCCGAGGAAGGCTATGCCATCGACTTCGTCACGGTGGCGCTGCGCTCGGTGCTGAAGCAGGCTGTAGAGAAGGGCATTCGCATCGTCAGCAACGCCGGCGGCGTGAACCCGAAGGGCTGCGCCGCGGCGGTGCAGGCTCTGGCCGACGAACTCGGCGTGGCGGTACGCATCGCGATCGTCGAAGGTGACGACGTGCTGCCCCTGGCGGCCGCCATGCGGGCGGCCGGCACGGTCGGAATGTACAACGGCGAACGGATGCCGGAACGGTTGGTGACGGCAAATGCCTACCTTGGCGCGCTGCCGGTCGCGCAGGCACTCGACGCAGGTGCCGACATCGTCATCACCGGCCGCTGCGTCGACAGTGCGGTCACGCTCGGCGTGCTGATGCATGAATTCGGCTGGGCGCCTGACGACTTCGACCGGCTTGCCGCGGGCAGTCTCGCCGGCCACATCATCGAATGCGGCTGTCAGGCCACCGGCGGCTTGCACACCGACTGGGCCGCGGTGCCCGACTGGGCCAACATCGGTTATCCGATCGTGGAGTGCCGCGACGACGGCAGCTTCGTCGTCACCAAGCCCGCGGGCACCGGCGGGCTCGTCTCGACCGGAACGGTCGGCGAGCAACTCTTGTACGAGATCGGCGACCCGGCCCGCTATCTGCTTCCGGATGTGATCTGCGACTTCCGCCAGGTGCGCCTGGAGCAAGTCGGGCTGCATTGCGTGCGGGTGACCGGTGCGCGCGGCCTGCCGCCGACCGCTACCTACAAGGTCAGCGCCACTGCACCGGCGGGCTTCAAGGTGTCCGGGCAGCTCACCATCGTCGGGATCGATGCCGCCGCTAAAGCCAAGCGCACCGGCGAAGCGCTACTCGAGCGGGGCAGCCGGTTGCTGCGCGATCACGGGTTCGCGGACTTCCTGGCGACGCGCATCGAGCTGCTTGGCACCGAGTCGGCCTACGGCCCACTCGCCCGGCGGTTGCCGACGCGCGAAGTCGTGCTGCGCCTGACTGTGACGCATGCCGACCGGCGCGCGCTGGAGATGTACAGCCGCGAATTCGCCGCACCCGGCACGTCATGGTCACCGGGCACGACCGGTTCAGGTGGCCGTCCCTCCGTGTCGCCGGTCTTGCGGCAGTTCGCCTGGCTCATTGCGAAGGAGCAGGTGTCGCCGACGGTCACGCTCGGCGAGACGACGTTTACCGTGGCGTTGCCGCCGCGATCACCACAGGGGGTGTCGGAACGGCTGGTGCCCACCGAGGGTGCTCTGCCCGCCGGCCCACGCCAGACCGTGCCGCTAGTGAGAATCGCGCTCGGGCGAAGCGGCGACAAGGGCGACACGTCCAATATCGGCCTGATCGCCCGCCATCCGGCACTGTTGCCGGTGCTGATCGAGCAGGTGACACCCGAACGCGTGAAGGATTACCTCGGCCACTTGGTGCAGGGGCCGGTGCATCGATACGAGCTGCCCGGCATTCACGCCATCAACCTCCTATGCGAGCGCGCGCTGGGCGGCGGCGGTATGGCGTCGCTGCGCAACGACCCGCTCGGCAAGGGCATGGCGCAGATGCTGCTCGATATGCCGGTCGATGTGCCCGAAAGCCTGCTGCAGGAACTGCTCGCATGAATTTCGATTTATCGCAAGACCAGCTCGCGATCCGCGACGCCGTCGAGGCGATCTGCGCCGACTTCGGTGCCGATTACTGGCTCGAGCGCGAGCGCGACGGACGCTGGCCGAGTGAATTCTGCGACACCATCGCCCGCGGCGGCTGGTTCGGCGTGACCATGCCCAAAGAGCATGGCGGCGCCGGCCTCGGCATCTCGGAAGCCGCAATGGTGATGCGCACCATCGGCAAGCTCGGCGCGGCGGCGGTGTCGTCGGTGCATCTCAACCTGTTCGGCCCGCAGCCCGTGGTCGTATTCGGCAGCGAGGCGCAGAAGCGGCGCTTTCTGCCGCCATTGATCGAAGGCACGGATCGCGCCTGCTTCGGCGTGACCGAGCCGAACATCGGTTCTGATACCACACGCATCCGAACCTTCGCGCGCCGCGCGGGCGACCGCTACATCGTCAACGGCCAGAAGGTCTGGACCTCGACCGCGCAGCACGCCAACAAGATCCTGCTGGTGGCCCGGACGACGCCGATCGAGGAATGCGCGCGGCCGATGGACGGCGTCACGCTGTTTTATACGGACCTCGACCGCAAGCACGTGCGCATCTGCGAGATCGAGAAGATGGCGCGCAAGGCCGTGGACTCGAACGAACTGTTCATCGACGGGTTGGAGATCCCGGTCGAGGATCGCATCGGCGAGGAAGGCCAGGGGTTCAGGTACCTGCTGCACGGTCTGAACCCGGAGCGCATCCTCGTCGCGGCCTCTGCGCTCGGTGCCGCGCAGACGGCGCTGACGAGTGCGACGGACTATGCCAGGGAACGCGTCGTGTTCGGGCGGCCGATCGGCATGAACCAGGCGATCCAGCATCCGCTGGCCGAATGCTGGATGCGCCTGCAAGCGGCCGAGCTGCTGATGTGGAAGGCGGCGGCGCTCTATGACCTCGGCAAGCCCTGCGGCGTCGAGGCCACGGCGGCGAAGTACCTGGCGGCCGAGGTTAGTTTCGAGACGTCATTGCGTGCGGTGCGCACACACGGCGGATTCGGCTATGCCACGGAGTACCACGTCGAGCGCGGCCTGCGCGAAAGCGTGCTGTCGCTGGTCGCGCCGGTGACCCAGGAGCTCGCGCTGTGCTACGTCGCCGAGCAGGCTCTCGGCCTGCCGAAGTCGTATTGATCTGCGCAACGAATCAACACGCCTTCCTCATTGGCATTCGCGCCGAACCGTTCAAACAGTTGCAGTACTACGGCGCACTCAGCGGTTGTAAAGACCGGTCAGGGTGGCCGTGACGAGTGTGTTCTGTTGGATCAGGAAACGCGCATGAGCGCTTCTAGTCCCGCTTGCGCTCACCCACCACGCCTGGTTGAGGTTCGGTCATCCCGGGCATAGTCTTCAATGTAGACGCAGGGAAGTCGATCTCGGCGACGTAGCGGTCGCCCCGATACCAGGTGACACCGGCGTACAGCACGTTGCCTTTGCCGTCGACCAGGCACCGTGACATTTTTGCCACGGGAGAGGCAAACGGGATCTTCAGCAGGTCACACAAAGGAAAATCCGCAGGCATCACAGAAATGCGTTGTCTCACGCGTTTGCCGCGGGTGCCCAGTTTGTCGAGCACCGCGGCGAGTAGCTTCCTTTTCCTGGCGATGTCCTTGGGCAGTGACTCGAAGACCGCCGTGGACACGTAAATCTCGGCATAGCAGAACGCTTCGCCGGAATAGGTATGCAGCTTGCGCACGCACACGTTGTCGTCCGCCGACCGATCCTCCTCACCAAGCAGTTCTTGGGGCAATTGAGTGTGGTGCCGGACTTCGAGTATCTCGAAGGCAAGCGCCTGCGGCGCGGCGAAGGGATCATTGATCGTCAGTTCGAGGTCGCCGGTGGCGGCGGGCAGCGCTGCAACGTGGGTGCCGACACCCCGTTGGCTGCGGATCAGTCCTTCCTTGGAAAGCAGCTCGTACGCTTGCCGGACAGTCACGACCGCGACGCCCAAGTCGTCCGCCAGTTTCGTGATCGTCGGCAGCTGTGTGCCGAGCGGGTACTCGCCCTTCGCGATCTGGTGCCTCAGCAGGGAAGCTAACCGCTGATATTGGGTAACGCCGCGTTCGGCCCCCAGCATCGGTCGCTCGGTTCTGATGTCTGCATCACTGTTGCGCTTGTTCACGCTGTCTTTCACCCAAGTGCCTAACATTAGGTTTATGGTATCAGGACCGGCATTGGCCGTCATTTCTGTGCCGTTCTTTACGCGGGCCGAACTTAGTCGGTTTACCGTCGCTCGAGGGCTCAGGACATAGGCGCCGTTATCGAGGCCCGTGCGGGCACTAATGTTGTGGCATGTCTCGCAATCGACCCCAGGCATCGGATGATTTTTCGCGCTGTCTTCGATCGAGGAGGGGTTGACTTGCGAATTGATCTGCCCGGTCGTGAGACCGATCGGGGTATGGCAGTCGGTGCAGAAGTTATCGACCTTCCCCTCGGTGGCCGAACTCGCACGCTTGAGCAAGGCCCGATCGAAGAAAAGGGGACCGAAGAAAAGGAAGAAACAAAGAAAAGGGGACCAAAGAAAAGGGGACAGATTTATTTAAAGAAAAGGGGACAGATTTATTTAAAGAAAAGGGGACAGATTTATTTAGTCATTTGTTTCGCTGGGATTCCAAAGTCTCGGTAAAGCAGTCGAACAACTCCGGACTGCAACCGGAATACAGTGCCAACTACGACAAAAACGGGAATGGGTTTTCTGTGCAGGCGACCTATCGGTACTGATCGACATTCAAAGCCATTCGCAGCGTATGCCGCCAGTTCGGCTCAGCGCTCATAGCGCAGGGCGTCAACCACGACGCCAAACGCTGACGAATGTTCACGGCGGTTAGGGTAGTAGAGATGGTAGCCAGCAAAAGGTTGGCACCAATCCTCCAATACCCGCACAAGGCTTGCGTCGGCAAGCTCCTTCGACACCATATCTTCTGGCAGGAAGCCTAACCCGCAACCCGCAACAGCAGCGCGCAAGATTGGCACGCTGCTGTTGAACGTCCATTGCCCTTCAACACGCGCTTTCAGTTCGTGACCGTCTTTTTCGAAATCCCATTGCATCAGGCTACCGTGGGTGGGCAGTCGCAGATTGATGCAATTATGGGCGGCCAGGTCTCCAGGCTCCTTTGGCAGGGGCCGCTGTTTGAAATAGTCAGGTGACCCCACTACCGCTATGCGCAACGGTGGCCCGATCGCAACGGCAATCATGTCCTTGGCGACTTGATCGCCCAGACGCACGCCTGCGTCGTAGCGCTGCGCGACAATGTCGGACAGGGCGTAGTCGACCGTGATTTCGACCTTGATGTCCGGGTAGTCGGGAAGCACCTTCAACAGCTTGGGCCAAAGAATGTTGTTCGCCGCATGTTCGGAGGCTGAAATTCGTACGTTACCCGCAGGGGTATCCCGAAACTCGCTGACAGCAGCCAATTCAAGTTCGATCTCTTCGAACCGCGGCGCCATCGAGAGATACAAACGCTGACCCGCTTCAGTGGGGGACACGCTGCGCGTTGTTCGGGTCAGCAGTCGAACGCCGAGTCGTGCCTCGAGGGCACGCATCGTGTGGCTCAGGGCGGACTGCGAGACACCTAGCTGTGCGGCTGCGCGGGTGAAGCTGCCCTCGCGGGTAATGACCACGAAGGCTTGCAGGTCGTTGAGATTGGCGCGGGACATTGATGAGAACCTCTCATGCGGAGCGCGGGATTATTCCATGTAAGCAGGTTCCGCATGGATGCGCGACCCCAACGAGCCAATCACAGAGATGCCGACCATCGCGCACAGGCGGCAAGCAAGCTCAGCAGAGCAACGCCTGACAGGTTTTTTCCAGTCTTCATGTTCAACTACCCGTAGCCGCAAGTGCCTGTGCCAGGGCTGTATTTGCACGCTTGGCGGCTTCTTCATCCCCGCGTTCGGCCAGCACCTCGGTTACCTGGCGCAATTGTCCCGCGCTCAGTCCCACCCGCATGCTCGCCCGCATGTGCGAGCGCAACTGCGACTCCGCACCCGGTGTGGCGGCCAGTGCCCCTACGGTCGCCAGCTCCCGGCTTTGCCAGTCGAGGTTGTCGCGCTCGAAGATGTCGCCGAACAGATGGGCTTGTAAAAACTGGTTGATGACCGGGGCGAAATCGAACACCGGCCCCTTGACCGGGCCGCCCGAGATACGGGTTTGATTGGCCGTGCCTGCCGCCAGCAAGGCCTCACCTGTCGGGATGGCGCGGCTGGGTTCACGTCCAGGCGCGTCGTGGATGCCACGTTGCTTGCGTGCCTCCACCAGGTTCATCAGCTCGGTCAATGCATTGAGGCTGCGGGGGAAGCCGACATAGGCATAGAGCTGCGTCAGGATTTCCTTGGCCTCGCTAACGGTCAGGCCGGCGTCGAGGCCTTGGTTCAAGGTAGCGTTGAGCTTGGGCATGTCACTGGTCGCCATGAAGGCGGCGATCAGTGGAATGGCTTGTTGCTTGATCGACAGCGTGTCAGAAGCGGCTTGTGTGCGGGTCATGGGCTGCGATGCCTCGGCTTTCTGGGTGGCAACACTCGATACCCCTTCGTACTGCGCATCCGAGACCTTTTCCGCCCAGGTGACGGCTTTGCCGTCTTCGGCTTCGGCGATTGCAATGTGGGTCATACCGTTGGCGGCAGTAGCCCCATGCCAGTGGCGTGTTTGCGGTGGGATCCAGACAATGTCACCCGGACGGATTTCCTGACGTTGGCCTCCCTCTTGCTGCACGTAGCCGACACCGGCGGTGACAATCAGCGTTTGCCCCAGTGGATGGGTATGCCACGCCGTGCGTGCGCCGGGTTCGAAGGTCACCGTGCCACCGCCGATGCGGGCAGGCTGGTCACCTTTGAACAGGCCATCGACACGTACCGTGCCCGTGAAGTTTTCTTCAGCGCCCTTGATTGAGGGCTGAGAGCCAGCGGTGCTGATCCGGATCTGGTTGGAGGCCTGGGCGCAGGTTTCCCCGGCCAGGAGTGACAAGGCCACAAGCGGGGCGATCAGGGGATTCATTGAGGGTGCTCCTATGAGTGGCGAGTCGACAGCATCTGTCAACGCCCGACACGAGCCTTGAGAGACTCGGGGTAGCGGTCACCCTGGACGCGGATCTGTGACAATGCCGAATCGATGGCCCAGAGATCGTCCTCGGCGAGTGTGATGCTCGCACCGCCGATATTTTCTTCAAGGCGATGCAGCTTGGTTGTCCCGGGAATAGGAACGTTCCAGGGAGCCTGTGCCAGCAACTGGCAAGGGCGTGTCGAAAAAAGTGAGGCCGCGATCAACTGCAGTGCGGATGAGTGAGATTGCCTGCCTGGTGTCAGTGGCTGGGCCATAGCCGTGACTGAGGCCCATGCAACCGAGCCCCAGGGCCGATACTTCAAGAGAGCTGTTTCCGAGTTTCCGCTTTTGCATTGCAGATCTCCCTGCCTTGCGATCAGCATTGAGCTGATGGGTAAAAGATAGGAGCAGGCTGCACTGCGCCCAGGCGGCTTGTGCAATTGCGCTGTGGAAACTCTAAGGGAGGTTGGAAACACACACTAGACAGGTAAATCGGCAAGGACTTATGAGATAGATTCATTAGTCAAGCCATGTGGATTCCCCGAACGTGATCGCCATTACGCCAAGCGGCCCATGACGACTTTTAACCGACCATCCAGGTCGAGGTGATAACGCTGCAGATCTCGCGCCAGGAACAGCTCGCCGGTGAAGTGGGCTGCTGCTTCCTTGCGTACATCTTCGATAGACGGACTTCGCTCGGGATTGCACTGGTAGCGGGCACTGAAGTGTGTAAGAAGCAGATTGGGAATGCCTGCCGACTCGGCAAAACGCGCCACGGCGGCGGCACTGCTGTGCCCGTAATTCTCGCGATTGTGATCGATCAATGCCTGAGTGAAAGTCGCCTCATGCACCAGCACATTCGCACCGGCAGCCACCTCTGCCAACAGTTCAGGGGTATCGTTATCGCCGCAGATAATAATCCGTTGAGCGGGGCGCGCAGGGCGCAAATATGGCTCCGCACGGATTACACGTCCGGCGTGTTCAACCTCACGTCCATGCGCCAACTCGCCCCACAGCGGGCCACGAGGAATCCCTTCGGCCTCCAGACGTTGAATATCCAGGCGCGGATGAGGATCTGATTCGGCAAAAACATAGCCATGGCAGGGAACGCGATGGGAGAGGGTAACGGTGTTGACCTGAACGTTGCCATTTTGCCAGCCATTGAAGGTTTCGCTCGCGTGCAGATGCAATTCGAAGGGCAGCCAGGACTTGCTGACGCTCAGGCTGAGGCGCACCCAGGCATGTAGCGCAACCGGCATCACTATATCGAGTGGTTCCAAACGTCCCGACATGCCGGCACTGGCCAGCAAGCCGGGTAAACCGAAGCAATGATCGCCATGTACATGGGTGATGAAGCACCCGCGTAGTTCCTGTAAGGAGAGCGGGGTGCGCATCACTTGATGTTGAGTGGCTTCACCGCAATCGACCAGATACCAACCCCTGCCAGAGGACTCTATGAGAGCGGTGCCACTCACATTTCGATTTCGGGTCGGAACACCTGATGAGGTACCCAAAAATATGAGATCCATGGCCGGCTCTTTATTCAGTTTCAATGGTTGCTGAAGTGTATACCCACACCGTTTGTCCGCTGCGCTGCACTGGAATGCACGGGGTTACTCCAAAGAAAACCCACTGCCTTGAAGGTATGCTGCGCATGAGCATCTGGTTATCAAGCCTTGAGTCTTTTCGAGACAAAGTCGCGGCCGATACGTCGGTACCAAGCTGTGGTGCCACGTCATGCGTCTGTGCCAGCTTCGGGCTTGCGCTTCTGCTCATGGCGCTACGTAAATCCGATACCCGCAACCTGGAAGACGAGCGAAAAAAAACCATCCATGAGGCGGAGCAACTGATGGACGTCATGAAGGCCCACGCCGACAATGATGTTCGAGCGTTCAGTGCTTATATCGAAGAGCCACTGGCTGACGCTCAAGGTCACAGTCAGCAGCGAACCCTGGAAGTTACCTTGGGTGCACTGGCTGCTGCGAGAGGTTGCCTTCAAGGCATTGAACTTGCGCAGAGGGGCTTACCCTGTGTGAAGCCATCCTTGCAATGCGATGTGGTCGCCGCCGTCTTGATCATGCACGCAAGCCTCTCGGCGCTCTTGCTGAATGTCGATTCGGACGTTGATCAGATCGTACCGTCGGCCAGGAGAACTGAACTGGCTCATGATCGCTGCGACCTTCAGCAAAAAGCCGATGAAGCGCTGGCTCGCGTCTGGCGTCAGGACAAACCGCTCGTGGAGAGGTCATCATCATGCACTTGATCGAGGTCTTCCTACCGCTCAACACCAACGATGGCACACCGCAGCCGGTCGAGCTTTTCCGCCGTGTGCGGGAGCATTTGACCGACCAATTCGGAGGCGTGACGGCGTTCATCCGCAATCCAGCGAAAGGTATCTCGTTACAGCAAGGCAACCAAAGATCAGAGGACGACATCATCATTTATGAGGTCATGGTGGAAGTTGTTGATCGGCTTTGGTGGCAAAGCTACAAACGTGATCTGGAAGAGCGTTTTCAACAGGAAGAAATCCTGATCCGTGCCACCGCCGTGAATCTCATTCGCTAGCCCTGGCACAACACATCCGCGTAACGTCCAAGCCGACATTGTTCGCTCCGTGCTCATTGTCTGGCAGGGCCGATTACTCTGTGGTCGTGGTGAGCCAGAGCGAGGCTGACGACTTCTTTGTCTTGGCGACCTCGTCGCAGTAGTCCATGGCCTGGAAGTTCTTCGCGGCGCGCGAGGCGGGCACCGGTACCCAACGCACATTGAGCAGGGTGCCCACCGAGGAGTCCTTGACCTGCGTATTGGCGTCGTCGCGTTCGGCATAGGCGACGGTGATCTTTCCGGGCGCGCGCTGGTCGTCGAGCGGCCAGCCGCACACCATCGCGTAGAGCGGCGTGGCTTTGGGGTCCAACGGGAACTTCGCGGGCTTCACGTTGCGCCGAGCCACCATCTGCTGCATCGAAGGTAGGTACTCGACCATGTGCAGCAGCTGCACCTCGCCCGACTCGAACCAGCCGAATACCGCCATACCACCCGCCGGCACGTCGCCACTTGCCGGGTCGATTGCGCTGCCCCGATCATTGAAAATGGCCAGGATCGTGTACTTGCTATCTGGGAGTTTGCGGCGGAAGTAGTTACCGCCGACCATCATCGTCGCGATCGGCGGTTCGGCCGTTTCAGCCGTTTCAGCCGTTTCAGCCGCGTGGACTGGTGCCGTACTGAGCAAGGCGCCGAGCGTGAGCGCCGCGGCAGGAAGAGCGGCTCCTATGATCCATGTCCCGCCTCGGGTTGTCGTGTGTGGGTAGGCGGTCATCGTCCCTCCGGCCGTGGTGGTCGTATTTTCATCGCCGGCGGGCGACGTCTCCCGTTAATGTAGTGCGACGCCCGAGCCTTCGCGATTGCGCCTCATGGCCGTACGTCTGGAAATGGCCAGAGTCTGTAAAAACATCAGATTGGGATTTCCATATCGACGTCAGGAGACCGTGCTCACGTTTCGCAAATTGATCAAGGCACGGCGAGCGGCTGGTTCGGCTTTCCAAATCTGAAAATTCGAAGAAATGCGCATCGGAGTGAAGCAAATAATTCATGTAAGATTACTGTTGAATTATTTGATTCACTGGTTTAGTCTCGCCCTACGTTGTACGAGATCAACAGTTGTTAGCACCTAAAAATTCAAACAATCGGGAGCAAACATGAAAGCGAAATTGATGTTGGGATTGTTCATGACGGCCGCAGTTTCACTGCCAGCCTGGGCAGCGGACTGGACCGTAGGTGCTAACGTTGGCAACGTGCCGTGGGAGTTTCAGAACTCCAAAGGCGAGTTCGTCGGCTTCGAAGTCGATGTCGTAAAAGAGGTAGCCAAGCGCGCCGGCAAAACCGTCGAGTTCATCAATATCCCCTTCAACGGCCTGTTCAGTGCCGTGCAATCCAAACGCGTCGAGATCGCTATTTCATCGATCACCATCACCCCCAAACGCCTGGAGTCGGTCGCCTTTGCGCAGCCTTATTTCGACAGCGACCAGTCACTCACCGCACTGACCACCTCCAAGGTCAAAAGCCTGGCCGACATGGCTGACAAGGTGGTGGGCGTAGACACCGGCTCGACCGGTGACATGTGGATCGGCCAGCACAAGGACGAGTACAAGTTTGCCGATGTCTCGCGTTACGAAGGGCTTTCGCCGGCCATGCTGGATCTGGCTTCCGGGCGAATCGATGGCTACCTCAGCGATATCCCGGCGGTGCTCTACTACATCAAGGACAAGCCGCAATACTCCATCGTTGCGCGAATTCCCACCGGTGAGCGCTACTCGCTGATGCACGCCAAGGGCTGGGCGATGAGCGATCAGGTCAACGACATCATCAGCAAAATGAAAGAAGACGGCACCCTCGGGAAAATCCACAAAGAGTGGTTCGGCGCCGATGCCGATAAAGATTCGAGCACCATGCAGGTGACCGCTGTCCTCAAGTAAGTCCTGCCGATGATGCATGAATTGGCGACGCCCGTTCGCCACTGGTATTGACCGAGGTATCCCATGGATCTTTTGCAGACATTTTTTAACTGGAACGTGCTCGTCGAGTCGCTTCCGCTGATGATACGTGGGCTGGGCGTGACCATTTTGCTCGGGGTAGTGAGTATTGCCCTGGGCCTGGTGGGCGGGCTTTTGCTGGCGTTGCTGCGCTTGTACTCCTACAAACCCGTTCGAGCGCTGGCGCGTATCTACATCGATATCATGCGCTCCATTCCGTTGCTGGTATTGCTGGTACTCATCTACTACGCACTGCCTTTTGTCGGTATTCGACTGTCGTCTTTTGCCGCCGCGACCAGTGCACTCTCGCTGGTCTCATGCGCCTACAGCGCGGAGATTTTTCGTTCGGGCATCGAGGCCATTCCTCGTGGCCAGTTCGAAGCATCGGCTTCCCAGGGCATGAGTTTTTTCAACACCATGCGCGACGTCATCTTGCCCCAGGCGGTTCGCATCGTCATGCCGCCCATGACCAGCAATTGCATCAACGTCATGAAAGATACCGCGCTCGCTTCGGTGGTTGCGATGCCTGACTTGCTGAAGCAGGCGACCCAGGCGCAGGCGCTGGCTGCCAACCCGACGCCACTGGTAGGAGCCGCCTTGCTGTACCTGTTGCTGCTGTTGCCGCTGGTGCAAATGGTCAGCTGGGTTGAGCGTCGGAACGCCACTGGAGGAAAAACCGCATGAGCACCTTGATCGACATCGAAAAACTCGACAAGTACTACGGCAACTTCAAAGCGTTGAGCGATATCAACCTGCAGGTCGAAGAAGGGGAAGTGGTGGTCATTCTCGGGCCTTCCGGCTCGGGCAAGTCGACCTTGATCCGCTGCATCAATCTGCTTGAAGACTATCAGCAAGGTCATATCCGCGTAGCCGGTGAGCGGGTTGAAAACGGTCCGCGACTGGCCGCGATCCGCAGTGAAGTGGGCATGGTGTTCCAGAGTTTCAATCTCTACCCGCACCTCACTGTCCTGGACAACGTCTCGCTGGCGCCGATCCGCGTGCGTGGCCTGAGTCGGCGTGATGCGCATGCCAGGGCCAAGGAGCTACTGGTCAAGGTTGGCATGGGCGATCACGCGCACAAATACCCGAGCCAGTTGTCCGGCGGCCAACAGCAGCGTGTTGCCATTGCCCGCACCATGGCCATGGAACCTCGCGCGATTCTGTTCGACGAACCGACGTCGGCGCTGGACCCGGAAATGGTTGGCGAGGTACTGGATGTCATGCAGAACCTCGCGCGCTCCGGCGTGACGATGGTCGTTGTCACTCACGAAATGGGCTTTGCCCGCAGGGTCGCCGACCGGGTGATCTTCATGGAAAGCGGACGCATTGTTGAGCAGAACATTCCTGAACCGTTTTTTACCGCACCTCGGGAACCTCGCACACAAGCGTTCCTGCAGGCCATCTTGCATCATTGAATCAGGCTGGAGAAAGTAGAGTGAATCCTCTCGATATTGATTACGTTCGCAAGCAGTTTCCAGGTCTGGCCGGTGGCTATGCCTACATGGATAACGCCGGTGGTTCGATGGTGCTCAGCGCCGTGGCCGAGCGTGTCAGTGATTACCTGCTCAACAGCAGCGTGCAACTGGGTGCTTCCTACCAGCCTTCGGTCGACGCTGGCGAGCGGGTGATGCAGGCGCGTCACTCGGTGATGCAATTGATCAACGCCGAGCATCCCGAAGAAGTGATCATGGGCGGCTCGACCACCCACTTGCTGCAAATCCTCTGTCGCGCCATCGCCCCGTCTATCGTTCCGGGCGATGAAATCATCGTCACCAATTGCGATCACGAGGCGAACATCGGCCCGTGGGTCAAGCTGTGCGAGGACCGCGGTGCGACCCTGCGTGTGTGGCAGGTCAACCTTGATAGTTGTGAGCTTGAGCTGGATGACTTGCAGGTCTTGCTCAACCCCAACACCCGTTATGTGGCCATGACCCACACCTCGAATATTCTCGGCTCGGTCAATCCGGTCGCCGAGGTTGCGCGGCGTGTGCATACGGTGGGTGCCAAGCTGTGCGTCGACGCCGTCGCTTATGCGCCACACCGTCTGGTCGATGTGCAGGCCAGCGGCGCCGATTTTTACGTCTACAGCTTCTACAAAACCTTCGGCCCGCACTTTGCCGTGCTCTGGGGACGTCGTTATCTGTTGCTGGAGTTGCCGAGCCTCAACCACTTTTTTATCGGCCAGGACGTGGTGCCCTACAAATTGCAGCCGGGCAACGTCAACTATGAGTTGTCCTTCGGTTGCATCGGCATTACCGATTACCTGCTCGACATCAGCACCCGGCTTGGCGCCCAAGGCAGCGAGCGCAAATGCATGCAGGCGGCTTTCGATGCCTTCGAGGTGCAGGAAGATCTGCTCGCCGAGCGTCTGCTGGCATTTTTGCGCCAGCGCGATGGCGTTCGCATCATTGGCAAGGCGCATACCCGCAATCGGGTGCCAACCATCAGTTTTGTGGTCGAGGGCGTACAGTCCGAAGCGCTGGTGCGTCGGGTCGATGAGCACCGCATTGGCATTCGCTTTGGTGACTTCTATGCGCGGCGACTTATCGAAGCCCTTAAGCTCGACCGTTTTGGTGGGGTAGTGCGGGTTTCGTTGGCGCACTACAACACGCTGGAAGAAGTCGACCGGCTTATCACTGCGCTGGATCAAGCAATCACTGCGCTGCGTTGACAGGCGCGCACACTCCCCATTTACGAGCCTTCGCCATGGCCTTACCTGAAACCCTTGCAGAGCTGCGTGACTGTATCGCGGCCCAGCACGAACAACTGACCGGTCGCTTGCGCGACGCTGCCCGATTCCTGATCGACAACCCGCATGAGATCGCACTCAACACGGTGGCCGAACTGGGTAAGCGCTCAAGCATCGCACCCTCGGCTTATATTCGGCTGGCCCAGGCGCTGGGCTTTGCAGGTTTCAAGGAGATGCAACGGCTGTTCCGCGCACCGCTGCAACAGGCTGCCGACACCCACAGCGAGCGAATTCGCCACTACGGCGGTGAGACGTTGCTGGAGGACCCGAGTGATGTCGGCGGGATTCTGCGTGAGTTCAGCCAGGCCAATATCGTTTCCCTGGAGCACCTGGCCGAAGGCGGCGAGCAGGCCAATATCGAAGCGGCCATCGTCCATCTGCAAGCAGCGCGCACCACATTTGTCATTGGCATGCGGCGCGCCTTTCCGGTGGCGGCGTACCTGAGCTACGCGTTGAGTCGGGTGGGGCGCCGAACCGTGCACATCAGCGGTGCTGGCGGCACGTTGCCCGAACAGGTCAGCGCGATCGCCAATGATGATTTGTTGATCGCCGTCAGCTTTCCGCCGTACGCCCATGACACCGTCGAGGCCTGTCGTCAGGCGCGCGAAGCCGGCGTCACGCTGGTGGCGATCACGGACAGCGTGCTAAGCCCTATCGGGCAGATCGCCGATACGGTGATTGAGGTCAACGACGCCGAGCTACTTGGCTTTCGCTCGCTCACGGCTTCGTTCTGTATTGCGCAAACCCTGGCAATGGGGCTGGCCTTCCGCGAGTGGCAATCGGACAGCGGCACCCTAAGCCATGATCGGCTGGAAGATATCGACTGCTAAGTCGCTGCTTTCGCCACGTACTTATTCAACCCGTCACTTCAGGAGAATATCCCGATGGTTTCACCTGCACGCGATTTAGTGGGTTACGGTAGACAACGCCCGCAAGGCACCTGGCCGAATGGCGCACGTCTGGCCATTAGCCTGGTGATCAACTACGAGGAAGGTTCCGAACGCTCGCTGGCCATGGGCGATCCGGATCAGGAATCGATGACCGAATGGGGCAGCTACTCAATCCCCGACGGCACACGCAACCTGGCGATGGAGTCGATGTACGAGTACGGCTCGCGCGTCGGAATCTGGCGAATTCTGGATATTCTCGACCAGCAATCGGTTCGTTCGACGTTTCATGCTTGCGCAGTGGCCTTTGAACAGAACCCTGACGTTGCTCGCGCCGCAGTCGCCGGTGGCCATGAAATTTGCAGCCACGGTTATCGCTGGGAGGAAGTTTTTCGCCTGACCGAAGAGCAGGAACGTGAACACATGCGCCTGGCCATCGAGTCCTTCGAGCGCACCTGTGGCAAGCGTCCCGTTGGCTGGTATTGCCGCTATGGCGCCAGCGTCAACACACGACGTCTAGTCGCAGAGGAGGGTGGCTTTCTCTACGACTCCGATGCCTACAACGACGATGTTCCCTACTTTGTCGAGGTCGAGGGCAAGCGTCACCTCGTGGTGCCATACACCGCCGACGTGAACGATTTTCGCTACTGGAACTCGCCCGGGCTGTCGCAGGCATCGGACTTTTTCGAGTACATGAAGGAAAGCTTTGAGGTCCTCTATGAGGAGTCGGCAGAAGGTCCACGCATGATGTCGATCGGGCTGCATCCGCGCATGGTGGGTCGTCCTGGCCGGGTCAGGGCGATCAAGCAATTCATCGAGTATGCCAAGCAACACGGTGGTGTCTGGTTTGCCACACGTGAAGAGATCGCCCGTGCCTGGCTTGAGCGCGGTTGATTGCGGCGCGCATCTGCTTTAGAAGCACTTATTGATTCCAATGAGATGGTTTGCCCGATTCGAGAAACCCGGTGAGTCTAGACTTGCCGGGTTGCTTTCCCTTATACATAGATGCAATCCATTCAACCTGGTGAGTCTCTGCTGCGCGTCATGTGTATGAGGGCCGATCGGCCATTTCCCAAAGAAGATCGCTCCTCAATGGCATAAGGCACAAACCCGAGCTTGGGGTAGAGCAGCAGCCCTGCCGTGTTTTCGTTGAAACAGGAAATCTGCACCTCGTTGGCTCCGTAACGCTCGAATGCCAAGTCGGTCATCGTCTCTACGATAAACGTGGCCACTCCTTCGCCCCGAGCGTTCGGGGAGACAATGACATTGCCGATACAGCAAACGCCATTGCGTTCAGCTCGATAGAAATTGGCAAACCCAACGACAGTCCCATCAATTTCCACGACGGTGGAGTCGAAACGTTGGGAGATCGCGGTAATCAACTGCGTTTCCGTTAGCGGGAAGTGCGCCTTCGGAAACATGAAAAACAACTCTTGAGCGTTCTGAGGAAAGCCGCAGATCATTTTAACGTCGCTAGCCTTCACTGGCCTGTGGTTCAGTTTCATTGCTCGTCTCTAAGCTCCATGAATCAGTACTTTAGCTGAGTCCCAAGGCTAGCGCAGGGTGATGGAAAATGGCATGTCCGCAATTGGCCGATTTCTGCCTGTCGCGGTGCCGCTGACCGACTCTGCATGAACACCCTGTGCTCCAGGACAACATCCGGCCACAGCCAGTAAACTGCAGGCCGGAGCTGGATCAGGGAGGAGCGTCATATGTACATAGGTGAACTTGCCAGGTTGTCGGGGTGCACTCCCAAAGCCATTCGTTTGTATGAGCAACTGGGCCTGCTGAGCCCTCAGCGCCGTGGCAGTTATCGGCTGTACACGGCCCATCACTTGACGTTGGTGCAGATGATCCGCACGGCCCAGGCGGTGGGGTTCAAACTGGGGGAGATGAGCGAGCTGCTGGCGGCCAAGCGACATCAGGCACCGTTTCCCCTGGCGCTGGCCAATCAGGGCATTGAGGTCAAGCGCCTGGAGTTGCAGGCGCAGATCCTGGCCTTGCAGGATCGGGAGCAGCACCTGACGCTGTTGCAACAACAGATCAACCAGCAATTCGCCCCCACGCCAGAGCCTGGCGCTGCGCCCGGTATCAGCGCGCCAATAAGTGCGCAAACGCCTGAATGAGGGCGTTCTGTGGCGAGCGCGGCTGGTAACCCAGTTCATTGATGGCCTTGTCGATGCAGTAGACCTGGCGCACCCCATAAAACATCTGCACCTGGCTGAGCAGCAGCTCGGCTGGTTGACCGGTGTACCGTGCCCGCTGTTCCTGCAACCAGGCGATCAGCAACAGCAAGGCTTTGGGTGCGCGGCGCGGCAGACGATAGCCGGGACATAACGTGTTGAGCGCCCCAATCACCTCAGCCAGTGATGAGGCCTGCTGATTGGCGAGTATGTAGCGCTGTCCGGGACGGCCTTTTTCAGCGGCGCGGATCAGGCCATCGGCCACGTCGCGCACGTCGACAAAGTTGAAATAAAAGTTCGGGTCCAGCACCAGCTTGCGCGCCAGCACGGCGGCAAAAAATCCCATCGTATCGGTCAGCCGCGTGGCATGAGGGCCGATGATCGCCGAGGGCAACACTGCGATCATCGGCAGGTCACAGGTCTGGGCGGTTTTCCAGGCAGCGCGTTCAGAGAGGATTTTCGAGCGGTAGTACGGGTTTTCCTGATGGGTGTTCCAGCTGTTTTCATCCAGGCGCTGGCCGTTGTGTCCCACCGCTGCGACGGAGCTGACATAGACCACGCGCCGGACCCCGGCCTCTGCGGCGGCCCGCAGTACATTACGCGTGCCTTGTACGTTGACGTCGACGATCTCGGCCTGTGGATTGCTCGCCCAGTGCTTGAACACTGCCGCTACCTGGTACAGCACGTCCACCCCCTGCAGGGCCTGGCGCAGTGAGTCAGGGTCCTGCAATTCGGCGCGTACCACCTGGCAGTCGAGCCCGTTCAGGGCTGCGCTTCGGTCCGGGGCACGGACCCCGGCGCGCACTTGTTGCCCCCGGGCGAGCAGTGCCCGGACCAGGGTGTTGCCCAAATGCCCATTGGCACCTGTGACCAGCGATAGCGTATTCATGGATTGCCTTATCCGCTGACGGCGGAACCGAAAGAGAAAAGGCAGGGTACGGGTTGCCCCAAGGGACAGAGTCAAGCGCTGGCGTCATGTCAATCGAAGGTGACAGCACAGGACCAGGCACTTCAAAGGTCATCGGTTTTGTGAAATCACACCACCCATGTATTGATTTAAATCGCGCAGATCCTTAACGCTCCATGAGTGCGGCGATAGCTTTACACCATTCTCGCGCAAGGTTCTTGGAATCAAGTCGCCATTTGGGCGAAGTATTATCGAAGAGACAATCACGCCCGGATAATCATTTAATCGTTTTTTGAAAGCGGACGTTGTTAGATCAGGTGTAGGCGGATTGCTTTTATTAGCCAGCGGTCCTGTTGCTTTGAGATCCAGTCCGTGGCACATGCTGCATCGCTGTAGATAGAGATTTTTTCCATTAGGATTATCCGAGAAGGATAGTGATGTTTGAGTCAGCGATAAAATTCCTAGCGAAGCGATGAATAATATTTTCATTGTTTTTATCTTCCTTGATGGGATCAGCGTCGATTGGACGCGATTTGGAGCGCGGGAAAGATATCAGCCGTCGCGTCGGCACACCCAGTCATTTCTGATGCCCATTAAACCAACACGTTTTCCCGCGCATCCCGGTGACCATTCTTGGCCGATTTCTGCCTGTTACGATGGGCAGAAATCGATCCATAGCTGCCGTCACGGAATGCAGCAATCGGCCAGAAGCAGTCATTCAGCACTCGTTTGAGGATAAGGGTAATTAGATCTGGCACATCAGCTTAAATAATCCACAGCCCCTCAGTGCAAACAACATCTTCATCTTAAAACTATCGCGCGCTCCACTAGTTCTTCGCCTCAACGGAGGGCGGAATCCATGAACCGTCGACGACTGTCGTTTTGGGCGCATAAGCCCGCAGATAGAGCGAGAAATCAGCGCCCTTCGGCGTCGGCAGCCAGTTCGACTCCTTGTCAAATCCCGGCGAATCTGCCTGCACGTAAAGGATCAGGGAACCGTCGTTTTCGAATTTGAGAGTCTTGTTCTTGGTACCTAGAGAGTAACGTTTCAGCGCGTTCGGGACGAAAAAGTGCTGCGCGTCATAGAGCGTGAGCGACCAGAAACCGTCTACAGGTGGGGCTTCACCTTTGTTGAAGGTCACTGCGTATCGCTTGGTACCGTTCAAGCGCTGCCCGGCACTATCCAGATCCTGGTAGAAGTATTTGGTCTCGGTAGGCGCATTGACCAGAATGTTCGATTTAGCTACCGCAGTGCGCGTGAAGTAATCAGTGCCGAAAGCCGCGTTGTTGGACGTTGACGTCCAGTTGTTGCCAGCCGGCCGGCCCCAGTTGCGAAACTGTAGCAGCGGATCGACAAGCTCTTTCTCGGCTTTCGCCGCTTCATCATCTATTGCCCGCTTCAACTCTGGATCGTCGTTCGCAGCCGACAGCACGGCCTCGATTTGCGCATAACGAGCCTCTTCACCCGGTAGCGCCGGAGCGTCTTTAAGCACGAGCGGCAATTCGGCAAAAAACTTGTCGGGGAATACCCATTTGGTCTCGACCTCGCCGCTGCCCTCGGTGGGCGACTTGAGCGTCGGCAGTTTGCGCCAGTCCTGCTGCTTCATCTTTCCGTCGAATTCAGCCAGCGGATAAACGTCGATGCCAGCAATGACGGACTGAATCTTTTCTCGATCTTCAGGCGTGTCATCCATAAACACCCGAGGGACTACGAAGGCCGTGTTGGTCCTGGCAACGAAGACTTTGGTTATTCCCTTGGGCACTTCGCCGCTCCAACCTGGACCAACCAACAAGTAGAAACCAGGCTTGCTGCCGTACATCGCACCAATCTGGGCAAAGCTGTCCGTGCGCAGATCGACAACCTGGTAAACCCAGAATCGATCGCCAAAGTCCGGCACCTGCACGACAACTGGGGTTCGCTCAAGCGCGGCGATTGCCGCCCCGTAGACTACGTCCTGATTGGGGCAGGCAACCCAGCGCTGCTCCGGCTGGATGTAGTCGTGCAGCATCGACAATCTGTTGGGTGGTGCAAATGGCAAAACCCCATTCATCAAGCCAACTCTCGGCGACTGCTCAAATGCCTGTCGGCGGTTGTAGATGTTCACCATCGGCCAGGCCCAGAAATAAGCATCGCGCGCCACCATGCGGGCATATTGCTCAGTGATTTTCACGCGAGCGTCTGGCCCGAGCGGCATGGCAGAGCGCCAGGCTGGCGACGGCTGCAACTCGCTGGCGTAGGCCGCCGCAATGGTGACGCACACGGCGAACATCGATACGGACAGGCTCTTGAGAATCGAGGGCACTAATCGCCCAGCGGGTCTATTCATTGGTTTTGACCAGTGGCGGCGGGAAATAGGTACCGTTGGCAACTCCCTCTAGCGGACCATAGAATCGTAGGGTCAGGCGATAGACCGAGCCCTTCGGCGTCGGCAGCCAGTTACCCTCAGGGGCGTTGACCGGTTTTTCGGCGGCGAAGTAGAGCGTGAGCGAACCGTCCGCGCCTCGTTGCGGTTTGGTCTGCTCATTCAGCAAGTAGCGTTTCGTGGGATTGGGAAGTACGCGGAATCGGACACTATCGACGGCAATCACTGACCAGAAGTATTTGGCGAATCGAGTGGGCAAGGCGTCAGCCGGGAACGTCATTGCGTAGACATTGTTGCCATTGAGTTCGGCCCCCGTCGAATCGCTACCGCCTCGATAATAGAGCACCTCAGGCTTGATGTTGGCCCAGATACCTGCATGGTTGATCAGGGTTCGCGCAAGATAATCGAGCCCGTATTCACCGACGACGCCTGGACGGGCCCAGCCATTCTCGATCGTTCCATGACCGATGCTGGCGCCAGCCTTGGCAAAACGAGGGAAAGCCACCGTGCGAATGACTTGATCAACGCGAGCACGCTCAGCCGGGTCGCTGATCGCCTCTTCTATACTGCGCGCCGTTTGCTGGAGGTGTTCCAGACCCGGATTAATGTCCGGGTCGCTGTCGAGCGCTACATCAGCAGAGTCAAAGGCTTCTACGCCGGGCAATTTCTCCAGTTCGAAGATCGGTGTCTTCGGGATCTCCGGCAATTTGGGAGTTCCCGTGGCAGTGAGTTTGAACTGCTGTTGCAGCGCAACGGCGCCCTCCTGATCACTGCCCAATGCCACACGCGCCAGGATACGAGCCTGCTTAACCGGCAAGTCGATCCGACTGGTTAGGCCATCCGGCAACTTGACCTTCGCCCCTCTGAAGCAAACGGCGAAATCGCCGTATGCCTTCCGGGGGAAAAGCCGTTCGTTGATGTTGGCCAGCGTTTCGCCCCAACCGTTCAGAAACTGAACGGTGAAATAGCGATCCTGGATTTTTGGCACAGAGACAATCGTGCAGCTTGATTCATCGACCGCGACCCAGGCCTCCGAATAAGCTACATCCAGGTTGGGGTTAGGCCAATCCACCGCGCCGGGCTTGCGGTGAATGATTTCGTTCCACTTGAAGCCTTCCTGGAAATCGAGCTGTTGCTGGCGCGTGACGTGTAAACGGCCAAGCAGATAGATATACGCATCGGCAATGTCCTGATCACTCTGGGGAGACTGAGCCATGGCGACATTGCTGGTGGCACTGAAGGAAGCAACCGAAATTAAAGCCAAAGCACCAGAGATCAATAACCGTTCCATTGCATATCTCGCTAAAAAACGCAGGTCAAAAAAGTGCTTTTTTTGTGCTTATTACGGCGTTCCATTCTGCGCCCGCAACTCAAAAATGGCAGATGACCGAACGCTGCATCAGAAATATAGTAGACGGCATTTTTCTCAGGTCAGCGTACGACCTGCGGTTATCTCGCGTTTTCTGAAAACGCTGTTCACACCACTCCAAAGGGGGGGGCGCGCAATAGGTTGGATACAGGCATAACGGGCGATGACCCTGGAGGTCATTTCCACTGCATTCGATGGAGATTTTCATGTCCTTGCGTTTACCTTTGACACTGGGAGCTACAGCCGTGATTTGGCTGATGACCGCCTGCTTACAGGTGCCGGTCGCGCTCGCACAAACCGCCCCCGCATCGCAAACGCTTGCCATCACCGACCAAGATATCAGCGACGCCTATATCTACCTGTACAGCCGGCTGCTGGTAGCTCGCCAGCAACAATTGGACTTCAAGGATGGGATGCAGTGGAACACCTTGACCCATCACAAGCCCGGCGCGGTGGATTGGCCCAATCCCAATGTGGATGTCGCTTGTTCCGAGGCCTGGGTGGCGGTGGACGAGCAGAGCTGTACGCTGGTATCGGTACCGAAGATCAGTGGCCGCTACTACACCGTGCAGTTCCTTAACGGCTGGGGCGAGACGCTGGCCAACATCAACGAACGTGTGTTCCCCAAACATCCGAACGGCGAGTTTGCGGCCTGTTTGCAAGGCGCCAAGGTCAAGCTGCCGGCCAATACCCAGCGGATCGACCTCCCGGCGCGTACGGCGCGGGTGCTGACCCGAGTCGAGTTGGGCAGCGACTGGAGCGAGGCCGAGCGCTTGCAGCACGCATTCAAGATGCGCCAGACCGGCACGCCGCAATCGCCGGAGATTGCGCAGACGCTGATTTTCCAGGGGCAGCAAATGCCAGGGGTGGAAGCCTTCGATTCAGCCACCGTGGCGCTGCAGGAGCCTGACCTGAATCCCGGGATGGAACCGTTGCAAGCCAAGGTCCGCGCCATTGCCTCAGCCATCGCCGATCCCGAGGAACGGGCGCGCATCGACAAGTCGATCCACACCCATGCCTTCGCCGATCTCGCCAAGGCTGCGCCTCTAATCGGCCACGGCACCGTCAACAATGGCTGGGGCCGCCCCTCGACCTCCGGCACCTACGGCAGTGACTACCTGACCCGTTCCCTGGTGAACCATGGCGGCATCTGGGCCAACACCCAGAAAGAAGTGGTTTACTACCGGGGCGGGCTGGACGAGAACGGCAAACCGCTGGAGAGCGCGCAAAGCTATTCGGTGACCTTTCCCGCCGATCAACTGCCAGCGTCGATGGTGAATTACTACTGGTCGATCACGGCCACGGATGCCAGGAACTTCCGCGTTCTGCCCAACCCGCAGAACCGCTTTGCGATCAATAGCCACTCGCCGCTGACGTATAACAAGGACGGTTCCCTGACCCTGCACTTTGCCCCCACGAAACCGCAGGACGTCGCAGACGGCAACTGGCTGCCCACCTCGCCGGGCCAGAACTATCGCTTGGTCTTCCGCTTCTATGGAGCCAAGGGTGGGGCAAGCACGGGTGAATATTTCCCGCCGGTGATCAAGCATTCTTGATCCCCCGCTCAAGCTCAATGAAAACCCACCCGCACTGCAACGCTCCCCACCTCGCGGCCGTGCATTTCTGGAATTAAGCCAATGACTGTTTCTATCGTTCGCGCGGCTTGTCCGCACGATTGTCCCGATACCTGCGCGATGCTGGTGACCGTACAAGACGGAGTCGCCACCGAAGTACGCGGCGATCCCGATCACCCCACTACTGCCGGTGCGCTGTGTACCAAGGTGGCGCGTTACGTCCAGCGCACCTATCACGCGGATCGCCTGTTGTATCCAATGAAGCGGATCGGGAAAAAAGGTGAAGGTAGATTTGAACGCATCAGTTGGGATGAGGCACTCGATACCATTGCGTCTCGCCTGAAGAGCATCGCGGCACGCGCTCCGCAGGCCATCCTGCCCTACAGTTATGCCGGCACGATGGGCCTGGTCCAGGGCGATGCGATGTCCGCGCGTTTTTTCCACAAAGTCGGCGCGTCCTACCTAGATCGCACGATTTGCAGCTCGGCGGGCAGAGTGGGTTACAACTACACCATCGGCGCGCAGTTGGGCACTGATGTCGAACAATTCGAGAATGCAAAACTGATCCTGATCTGGGGCGGTAATCCAATCACTTCTAACCTGCATTTCTGGAGCCGAGTGCAACAAGCCAAGCGACGCGGCGCCAAACTGATCGCTATCGATCCTTACCGTTCGCAAACCGCGGAAAAATGCCATCAGCACATTGCGTTGATGCCAGGTACCGATGCTGCATTGGCACTTGGCATGATGCATGTGCTGATCGCTGAAAATCTCCTGGACGAAGATTACATCGCACAGTTCACGTTTGGTTTTGAGCTGCTGCAAGAGCGTGTGCAGGAATGGACGCCAGAACGCACCGCACAAACCTGTGGCATTACGACGAAAGAAGTGGTGGAACTGGCGCGTGAATATGGCACGACTGCCAAGCGCGGCGATGCTGTTGCGATCCGCCTCAATTACGGCCTGCAGCGCGTGCGCGGCGGCGGCATGTCGGTGCGCAACATCGCCTGCCTCCCAGCTTTGATCGGCGCTTGGCGGCAGGCCGCGGGCGGTGTCCTGCTGGCGACTGCGGACGCTTTTCCGGTCAATTACCATGCCATGCAGCGTTCCGACCTGCGCTCCGGAGGCAGGCCACGCACCATCAACATGATCACCATCGGCGACGACTTGCTGCGCGACACATCTCCCGAGTTCGGTCCGAAGATCGAAGCGCTAATTGTGTATAACTCGAACCCGGTCGCGGTGGCGCCCGAGTCACCGAAAGTCGCCCAGGGTTTTTCCCGTGAGGACTTGTTCACCGTGGTGCTGGAACACTTCCAGACTGACACTGCCGATTTTGCGGATATTCTCTTACCTGCCACGACGCAACTCGAGCATGTGGATGTTCACATGGCATATGGGCATAACTACATGTTGGCCAACAATGCGGCCATCGCTGCACTCGGCGAAGCGAAGCCGAACTCGGAAATGTTCCGCCTGCTGGCGTCGCGCATGGGTTTCGACGATCCTTGTTTCAAGGAGAGCGACGACGAGATCGCCGCGCAGGCCTTCAAAAAGCAGGATGTGCGCGCCATTGATTTCGATTGGGATGTGCTTAAGGTAAAAGGCTGGCAAAAGTTGAACGTACCGGATGCGCCTTTTGCCCTGGGCGGTTTCCCCACCCCCTCCGGCAAATGCGAGTTCTACAGCGAACGGATGCAGGCCGCCGGCCTGGACCCCTTGCCAACCTATATCGCGCCTTACGAATCGATAGCAAGCAATCCGCAGCTGGCAAAAAAATATCCGCTGGCGATGATTTCACCGCCCGCCCGCAATTTCTTGAACAGCACCTTCGTCAACGTGCAGAGTCTGCGCAGCACCGAAGGCGAACCGCACCTGGATATCCATCCGGCCGATGCGGCAGAACGAGGCATCGAGGGCGGCAATAAGGTACGAATCTACAACGATCGCGGCTCATTCGTCGCCAAGGCACGCGTGACCGACCGTGCACGACAAGGGTTGGTCGTGGGGTTGTCCATCTGGTGGAAGAAGCTCGCCGAAGATGGCAAGAACGCCAACGAAGTCACCAGTCAGCATTTGACCGACATGGGTAGAGGGGCGACGTTTTACGACGTGCTGGTACAGATAGAGAAGTGCGAGGAGTGACTTTGCTCGCGACAGGCGCAAGCGACCGCGCTGGCCAGCTTTCCCATTAACAACCACAGCGATGGATCGAAAGCGATCGTTCTGCAACGGCTGCTATTGGCCGATTCCTGCCTGTCGCGAAGGGCTGCAACCCACCCCATAGCGCTCATTCCAGTGGTGGATAGGTCTCGCAAAGCTCATACCATGGAACCTTGGAGGCGACATGAATATGTTTTTGCTTCTGCGGGGTGAAGGGCGTGTCCAGCGTGGCCAATGCTACTGATATCCAATCGGCGTACTCGCCCTTAGACCTTGCCCAGAACAAGGTCGAACCACAGTGCGTACAGAATTGGCGAAGCACCGCATCGGACGAAGCGTAGGACTTGATAGCCGTAGTGCCGCTCAGGATTCGAAGCTCGCTGCGTGGAATGCTGCCGTAAGTAGCGAATGCCGCCCCGTGGCCTTTTCGACACTGGGCGCAATGGCAATGACTCACGGCTTTTGGCGCAGAACTCAACTCGTAACTGACAACTGCACAGAGGCAGCTTCCCTGATAGACCTCTGTCATCATCTCGACCGTCCATTAAAAACGGTGACAGCTTAATCACTGCTTCCGAGGTCGGAAAGGGGACGGTCGAAAAGGGGACATATTTATTTAGTCAGTTTCTTGGTTGTGTCTGTCTCGTCCTGAATAAGGTTTACACCCTATCTCAGCCTCAAAATGCCAGATGCTGTCTCAAAGCGGGTAGGCCAAGGGGTAAACCATGACAACGAACAAATTAACCATTAAAGACTTGCAGTTGAACGTTTCAATCCGCGGCCAAGGCTCACCGCTGCTCTTGCTCAACGGCCTGGGTGGTTTGATCCGTACTTTCGATCCCCTGCGCGATGAACTGGTGGACTACAGGACCATTACGTTGGACGTGCCCGGGGTCGGCAAATCGCAAATGCCCCGCTGGCCGATGCGTCTGCCGCGCCATGCCGACCTGATTGCCGAGATGCTCAAGCTCGAATCGACCAGGTCGATGTGTTCGGCGTGAGTTGGGGCGGTGCATTGGCGCAAGAATTCACCCTGCGTTACCGGTACGCCGGCTGATCCTCGCGGCGACCTCGGCCGGCCCGGCGATGCTGGTGAAGCCTGCCGACATCCTGGATTTTTTTGGCAGGAGTAAAAGCGCCAAACTGCGCAAGCAAGAAGGCTCGCGCAATTCGATACAGACGCTGCTGCGCTTCGGTGTGGTGAACGGCATGCTCACGGTCAACCCGCGAACCTATTACCACCAGCTCACCGCCTTGGTCGGCTGGACCAGCCTGCTGCGGCTGTTTCGTCTGCGCCAGCGCACGCTGATCCTCACCGGCGAACGCGACACTCTGGTGCGGCTGTACAACGCGCACATCCTTCGCCGCACCATTCGCCGTGCCGAACTGCACGTTCTGCAGGGCGAGGGGCATTTTTTCGTGGTGACCAGCGCCAGGCGAACCGCCGAAGCGATACGCGAATTCCTCTGCCAGCAGCACGGCGATGAATAGAAAGCGGTAGAAAAGGGGATTTATCTTTTCGTCGGGCCGAAGAACGGATCGTTTAAGCACCCGTTTTCATTTACTCCGCCGCCTGCGCCCGCAAACGCCGCCCAATCATATCCATCATCTCACAACCATCCCTTTGTTCTCTTCACCAGAGGTAGGCCAGTTGTATATGTTGCTGCTGAGTCAAATCCTGGTAACAGCCATCAATCTATACAAAATGTACCAAAATATCCGCCTGAAATCGGATTTTTAAATAAGAAATTTTACGATGGATAATGGTTGGCATTGAAGTTTCGCCATCTCTAGGCAGGCATATGCGGTAAATATTTTACTGTTGATAGAGTTTCGTTGTTGCGGCATAAGTTGGGTGCTTCAAGTCGCATGGAATTCAAATAATTGCAAGGGATGCTGCATGCAAAAATTTACTGCTTTTCCTCCGCCTTTAAAATCGTCGAACACTCTGTTCAATTCACACAAGGAATATTCCGGATTTCCTTCAAGCTTTGACAGTGTTTTATATTGGGATGGAGCTGTTCCGACGGTTACTGTGGATTACCGAATTGAAACTATCGATAAAGAACACGACCCATATTCAAAGTTGGTAGCTATAGGGTATTCGGTGCAAGATCAAATAGGAGGCGTATTTTCGAATTGCACGATGTGTGTGCGAAATGAAATAGAGATGCGCATCAATTCGACTATTGATACTCACCTATTCAATGAGTTGGAAGGCGCCTTAAAAAAGAAAGCGATGATTGTCGAGCTTCTGCAACAAGTTCGAATGAATGCGAGTTGGTCTGAGGCGAATATATTTTTTGGCATAGATGCTTTGTCGTTAGGCAGTATGGAAAGGGCCGAGCTATTTGCGGCTTATTTGGATACCGTAGAACACCAGGAAGAACGCCTAGGCCTTTATGAAAGCTTTCTGAGATCTCTGACAGCCGCCTACGTTAAACGAATCCTTGTCGAGGCTGTTTCCATCTTAGAGGACGCTTCTCCAGCTGTAGATGCTGCAATCCATTCTGCCTTGGCTAGAGGTGAAACTGCCTACAGTTTCAAGTTAACCTTTGGTCAATCCGCACAGGTGGTAACTGTGGCAGGTGCCGCTGATCTCCTAAACGCGGACGGTTGGACCTTCGAGGCAGTGATCCGTAAGGGCATTCAGTTGTTGACGGGGATGGGGGAAGTTCTTTTTAGTCGAGCGACGGCGGTTGGGATCGGTGCTTTGCTCTACTCGCCTGAACTGGGTAACGGCGAGCGTTATCCTCAAACGGTTCTCAAACTATCCGGCAATGCACTATTGCCAGATGCACCGTCTAACTTGCATGAAATCGCGGCTGCCGAAGGAACCATCGATCTTCCCTATCGTATTTACGGTGATCGTGATCAGTACTCACTCGTTGCAACTCCGACTGGAGGCAGCATTTCGCCAGCGGTGCCAGTTCGGGCGTTAGAGTTCGACCAGCATACCAGCAGCTACAGTTTCACCTCCGACGACACACCGCCCATCACTCTCGGTTTCCCCATTATCCATTGGGGAAGCAGTTCGACAACTTCACCTGCTAGACCCGTGGAGGTACCTCGTTACACTGGCGTTGAGCTGTCGCCATTGCTCGTGCAGCCCGAAACTTTGCCTGCTTTCGAGTCACCGGATTTCAGAGATTGTATTTACTGCTTTCCGATCAGTAGCGGCTTGCCGCCAATCTATGTTGTTTTCAATAGTCCTTATGAAGGGGCTACCACGAGAGGAAAGTACAGCGGTCGATTGTACAATCCCGCCAAAGCGGGAGGCCCGATCCTTGATCTCGATTGGACGAGTGCTACCGTGACTCAAGTGGGTTTTGACCTGGTGAAAGTACATACGGGCCGATTCGATCCTTCGGATGCCAATGCCATCATGATTGAGCGCTTGGAAAAAATTCTCCAAGGTAAATTAGTAGTCACGGCTATCGACAAACGTTTCTATACTCATGAAATCAGGGAGCTTGAACGTTTCAGAGCATTAGGGGTGGCAGACGGTGTAAATCCGAAAGATGAAGGTGCTACTTGGAATCACACCCATGCGGCAACCCTGGAAGACTACAAACTCAAGGATGCTTCTGAATTGCTCTACACACCTGATGCTTTAGAAGCGGATGAAAAACAACGGGAAATAATGTTCAAGCTACTGAGTGGGATAAAATAATGGGTGTTATAAGAGAAATTGTGCTTAATGAGAAGCCTGAAGAGGTGATTCTATTTTTCACAAAAAATGAGTCAGGTATCTCTCTTCCTCAACTGGACAGACTTTACAATGTGGCTGGATGGGCGCATGTGAAGGATAATATGGGGTTGTTGAACCTCGTTTGGAAAATGCGTGACGCTGGATTTATAAAGTTTAAAAACGGAACCACGATTGTCAGGGATATCAACTGGAGAGAGCCAGCATTTATGTTAGAGGGGAAATATACCTTTGATTGATATTACTAACTGTCTGACTCTTTGAGTAGGTGATGTTTAACAAGAAGCGGGCGCCTTGGCGCCCGTTTTCATTTACTCCGCCGCCTGTGCCCGCAAGCGCCGCCCAATCACATCCATCAAGTCACAACCATCGCGCAACGGAATCGCCAGCAGCTTGGAAAAGTCCGACAACACCACCGTGTCGCAACCAATCTCCGCGCGAAACGCGATGTTCTCCAGTACCTGCGTAACCGTGCGAATTCGGTAATCCGCCATGGCTTGCAGAACGTCGAGTGGGGCTTGGGTGTCGATGAGCAGGGAGGCCGGGATCAGGTCGATTCCGGTGAGGGGCATGTATCTTTCCATAGGTGAAAACTCCGATCAGTGCAAAGGTTGACTGTCCCTCATTCGTCGCCAAACAAATGGGTGACAGCTGTACGCAGGTTGGCGAACCGGGATCGGAATCCGGCAGACCCGAAGGTCTCCCGCGCACAGCTGCCATAAAGACAGCTTTGCGAACGTGCAAAAGCACCTGCAAGAAAGCACAGAGCTTTTGCATCCGATCAGTCAGGTCGCCAAACCTGAGTCGCCATTTGGGCGACGTGGCGGACTATAAGCTTCATCGGATTAGCGGGCAAGGTAAGTGCTTCCGAGAAAAGTGTAGGACCCGTGATGATGAAATCTCAGACCTTTCACATCACTCCGCTGGAAATATAAACACAGACCTGAGATGTTCATCGCCCGTTGGTTTCAGCCACCGAAGCTATCCTCAATCAACACGCCAGCCGTCGAGATGGACCTCTACCCAATGCAAACCCCACCCAAGCCCCAACATTCCCTCTGGAAAACCTACCTGCTTTTCCTTGCCCCCATGGTCCTCTCCAATTTCCTCCAGTCCATGTCCGGCACCGTCAACAGCATCTACATCGGCCAAATGCTCGGCACCCAGGCCCTGGCGGCAGTCTCGGGCATGTTCCCCATCGTGTTCTTCTTCATTGCCCTGGTCATCGGCCTTGGCGCGGGCGCTGGTGTATTGATCGGTCAGGCCTGGGGTGCGCGGGAGACGCATTTGGTGAAGGCCATTGCCGGGTCGACGTTGTTGTTGGGGTTGTTGATCGGGTTGGTGGCGGCGGTGGTGGGGAGTGTGTTTGCGCGGTCTTCGTTGGTGGGGTTGGGGACGCCGGGGGATGTGCTGGACGATGCGGTGGCGTATGCGCATGTGATGTTGTGGTTTATGCCGACGCTGTTGGTGTTCGTGTTGTTCACACAGTTGCTGCGCGGGGTGAGTGATACGTTGTCGCCGTTGTTGGCGCTGGTGGTGTCGACCTGTATCGGCCTGGCGCTGACGCCGGCATTGATTCGCGGGTGGTTGGGGTTGCCGCCGATGGGGATTCAGAGTGCGGCGTTTGCCGGGTTGGCGGGGAACCTGGCGGCGATGGGGTGGCTGGCGTGGCGCTTGATTCGCAAGGGGCATCCGTTGGCGCCGGACCGGGAGTTTTTCGCGGCGATGAAGCTGGACAAGGCGATCCTCGGCAAGGTGTTGCGCATCGGTTTGCCGACCGGGTTGCAGATGGTGGTGTTGTCGCTGTCGGAGCTGGTGATTCTGGCGCTGGTGAACCAGCACGGTTCCCAGGCGACGGCGGCGTATGGCGCGGTGACGCAGATCGTCAATTACGTGCAGTTCCCGGCGCTGTCGATTGCGATCACGGCGTCGATCCTCGGGGCGCAGGCGATCGGAGCAGGGCGCATCGAGCGTATCGGGCCGATTCTGCGCACGGGGCTGATGATCAACGTGTGTTTGACCGGTGGGTTGGTGGTGTTGGGGTATTTGCTGTCGCATTGGTTGCTGGGGTTGTTCCTCACTGAAGACGCGACGCGCAGCATGGCTGAGCACTTGTTGCACATCATGCTCTGGAGCCTGTTGGTGTTTGGCTTCCAGGCGATCATCGGCGGGATTATGCGCGCCAGCGGCACGGTGAGGGTGCCGGTGGCGATTTCGATTGTGTGCGTGGTGGGCGTGCAGTTGCCCGTGGCGTATTTGTTGGATGCGCGGTTTGGGTTGCAAGGGGTGTGGATGGCGTTTCCGGTGGCGTATCTGGGGATGCTGGCGATGCAGACGTTGTATTACAAGCTGGTGTGGCAGCATCAGAAGATTGAGCGGTTGGTGTAAGGGAAGGCTTTAGGGGTGTGGTGGTTGGCTCGGCGCCAAGATCGCAGCCTTCGGCAGCTCCTACAGGGGAACGCGTTCACCTGAGATCAGGCCGGCCGGTCGGCCGCCTCGCGCAAGCTTTTGATTTGGCTTTTGATTTTTTTGCCCCCTCGAGAGGCCGAGTGGAGGTTCTCTGTAGGAGCGAGCTTGCTCGCGATGGAGGTCAACGATAACGCGCCCTGCCTGAATGAACGCGTTATCCCGGCGTTTTTCGCGAGCAAGCTCGCTCCTACAGGCTTTTCCAAGTGACTCGCCGTAAGGGCGAAACCATAGGTGGCCGTTACCGCAGGAATGGATATGTACTCGGTCAACAATATCCAGGTCGGCTGGCAGGCCGCCATCGCGAGCAAGCTCGCTCCCACAGTAGATCGGTACATCCGCAAGCTGGCGGTCGGCTGCCAGGCCGTCTTCGCTGGCAAGCCAGCTCCTACAGTTTGAACGGGTTCCATCTGCAGAAGGTTGGTCGGCTGTCAGGCCGTCTTCGTCGGAACGCCGCCCGGAGCAAGCCCGTTCCCACAGGTAACTGGGGTGAGCACTGTCCTTGTATTCGGGCTTGCTGACAGCCACCGTCGAACCGACAATTGATGATGTGATGCGAACCGACAGGCGTTGATCGCCTGGGGAGGTTTTCAAATGAATTACTCATCGCAAACCATCCTGCAGGACCGCGCCGCCGCCGGTCGACGCCTGGTGGAGCCGCTGCTCCCTTATGCCCACCGCGCCGATGTGATCGTGCTGGCCTTGCCCCGGGGCGGGGTGCCGGTGGCCTATGAAGTGGCCACGGCGCTCGGTGTGCGCCTGGACCTGCTGCTGGTGCGCAAGCTGGGTGTTCCGTCCCACCCGGAGTACGCCATGGGCGCCATTGCCAGTGGCGATATTCAAATTCGCAATGAGCACGCGCTGCGGGCTCACCCCATTGAAAAATCCGCGTTTGAGGCCGTGGTCGCCCGGGAAACCCGTGAGCTGTTGCGCCGCGAGCAGGTTTACCGAGGCACGCGGGCGCCGGTGCAGCTCAAGGATCAGGTGGTGATTCTGGTCGACGACGGGTTGGCGACCGGGGCCTCGATGCTGGCGGCGGTGCAGGCGGTGCGTTTGCAGGCGCCAGCGCGCATTGTGGTGGCAGTGCCGGTGGCGCCGGTTGAAACGGTCGAGGCGTTGCGCAGTGAGGTGGATGAGTTGGTGTGTCCGATCATGCCCGATTGGTTCATGTCGATCGGTCATTGGTACATGGATTTTTCCCAGACTTCGGATAAGGAAGTCATGGATCTGTTGGCGCGGGCGTGGCAGCGAGAGCACGGGTAGGTCGGGATGCGTTTGCGTATTACCAGACGTTTCTGGTCCGACGCAGCCATTCTTCGCGTTCGGTTATTCATTCTTAGGTGGATCGCATGAAACGCAAGAGAACAGTGTTGCTTCAATTTAACGGTCAGATCGATTCTTTCGAAAAGAAAATCAGGGATGGTCTGTCAACGGTATTGCAGATGGGGTCGACCCTTTGGCTGGCCAATGATGAATCCTTGAGTCTGGAGCGTCTAATCTATCAAGGTCGCTCCACTGCGGATGGGTTTGTTTTTGCAGATCATCAACGGTTTGCTCTGAACGATTTGTTGTACCTGCCTGTGCCACCGAAGTCGCCGCAAAAGTTCGAGGAGGCTGACATAGAGGGCTTGGCCCATGATGAAAAGGAGGGGTATCTCTGGTTGATCGGTTCCCACAGTCTCAAGCGCAAACAGGCCGATGAGAAGAAAAAAGGCGCCAGGAATATCGAGCGACTGGGCAAAGTGAGTAGCGAAGGCAATCGTTATTTATTGGCGCGTATTCCGGTGGTGGAACAAGACGGCGTCTGCAGTCTTGTGCGACAGACTCCGGGCCTTGAGAGATCCGCTGCTCAACTGGACGGCCAGGAATCGTGGAATGCACTGACCGAATCGCTTAAGCATGATGTACACCTGCGGGATTTCTTTGCGGTTCCCGGTAAGGACAACGGTTTCGATATTGAGGGCCTGGCGGTGGCCGGCTCACGGCTTTTCATTGGTTTGCGTGGGCCTGTACTCAGAGGCTGGGCCATTATCCTGGAGATCGAACCGGTTGTGGACAAGGCCGATCCCTGCAGGCTGAAGCTGGGAAAAATCGGTAAGGATGCTCGTCCCTATTTCAAGCACTTCATCCAGTTGGGCGGTCTGGGTGTGCGCGACTTGTGTGTGCAGGGGGATGATTTACTGATTCTGGCCGGCCCTACCATGGATCTCGATGGCCCGGTTACCGTGACTCGCTGGCCTGATGGCGTGCGCACGAGCGGCGACAGCGTGGTGTTCAGTCAGGACCTCGAGAAGGTTTTGGATGTGCCCTTTGGTCAGGGGAATGACCATGCGGAAGGTTTATCCCTTTTTTCAATGGCCGATTTGCCCGGGCCTTCGCTGCTGGTAGTGTATGACGCGCCCGCCGATCATAGAAAACGCGATGATGGCAGTGTGCAGGCGGATCTATTCAATCTGTGACGATCGGCCCGGAGAGTTCCATGAGCCCTCGATCTCTGCGCTTTACCGCATTGACTGCCATCCTGGCGCTTGGCTTTTATCTCTGTGCTGATGCGGTCGAATACACCACCGTGAATCCCACCGCCAGTACCATCAGCTTCACCTATAACCAGATGGGGTCGCGGGTGTATGGCACATTCAGCAAGTTCGAGGGCATCCTCGATTTCGATACAAACCGCCCCGAGGCCGCCCGCGCCAAGTTGACCATCGAACTCGTCAGCATTGATGCCGGCAGCAGCGATGCCAACGAGGAACTGCAAAAGCCTGCCTGGTTCGACACTGAACGTTATCCAGTGGCGATCTTTGAGTCGACCGGTATCAAAGACCTGGGCAACAACCGCTATCAGATCTCCGGCAACCTCTCGCTCAGGGGGCAAACCCTGGAGGTCACGGTGCCGGTGCTCCTGAAATCGGAGCGCGCCATCGGCATATTCGATGGCGAGTTGGTACTCAAACGCAGTGACTTCAAGATCGGCGCTGGCGAGTGGGCTGACAGCATGGTTTCCGACAACATCGACATACGTTTTCGAATGGTTGCGCCGGAGCACTGAAAGGTGTTGTTTGTCGATTGATGCGGGTTGCAAAGTTGTTCGGGCGATAAATCACTTATCTATTCAATTGAAATAAGGCGCAGTCTGTTAATCACTTTTACCTTGCTTGTTGAGTTGAGAACTCAGCTAGCATTTGCTGTGGTGTTTATTGTTTTTTCCGTTTTCAAAGTTGCGCGTTTGATTGTCTCGATTTTCTTTCACTCATGGGTTCTCGAATCAAGGGAGCTGATCATGTCAATCGTGATAAACGGTGAAACCAAACGCATCGGCCTGGCCATGTCGGGAGGCGGGTTCCGAGCTGCCGCCTTTCATTTAGGTGTTATGCAGGAGCTGAAACGCAATGGACTTCTCGACAAAATCGACCTGTTGAGTTGCGTGAGCGGTGGCAGCATCGCGGGGGCCACGGTTGCCTTGAACTGGGGCTCTGCAAATAAACTTGAATTGCTTGATACTTACTTGCGAAGCCGTTCAATCGCGGTGTCGTCATTTATCGTGGGGGCTCTTGATCCATTCGAGTCTCGACTTGAGAAACTGGCAGAGTCTTACGATAAGGACCTGTTCAAGAAGAAAAAGCTGTCGGCACTGGGCAATGGCCCTCGTATTTATTTGAATGCCACCAACCTTGCGACCGGCAACATGTTTTTCTTCGTTGTCGGCGGCGGTAAGGAATGCGTGATGGGCGATCATGACCTCGGGGAAGCCTCGGCACTCGATTTCCCTATCTGTAACGCTGTTGCGGCTTCATCCGCCTTTCCGCCGGTGTTCCCTCCCTTAAGGCTCGACTCCCAACCATTCGACCCGAATGACATCGTTGAGTACGTGACGCTGACCGACGGTGGCGTCTACGACAACATGGGAATCAACCCCTTGGTGCGCGAGAAGAATGAGTTGGACTACGTCATTGTCAGCGACGGTGGAAAGCCGTTTGCGAACAGCAGCCAGCCGACGGAGTCCGGTGCCATCGTGCTCAAGGCGGCGCTGGACATCATGATGGAGCAAATACGTGGCCTGGAGTTTGACCGACTGCAATATCGTTTTCTGTCAGGGAAGGGACCCAAGCCAATGTGGTTCTCGATCGACAGTAAAGAAGGTCAAGCGCAGCAGGGCGACGCGGCGTTTGCGTCCGCCATTGATACGAATCTGCGCCGGTTGTCTGCCGAAGAGATGGACGTCTTGACTCGCCACGGTGCGGCGCTGGTCAAAGCACGACTATTGGCCTATGCCCCGGAACTTCTTTAGCGTGCACCGCCACGAGGACTGCTGCAAAGGGAGGGCATATGACCGACTACCCACCACCCGCCATGCGCAAACTGAGGGTTTACGCATTTGACCCGCAGGCCTCCACGCAGCTTGAAACGGCTCGCATCAGCCACGCGACCATCCAGATTCCCTGGGAAGAGCGCTGGGAAGCCAGGGTGAAACCCGGCCCGGTCAACGAGTATTTTGAAGTCATAGATATCGATCCGAGCAGCGGGCAGTTTTACGACCCGGTGGATCTCAACGATCGTCATTTGCTGGCGCAGGACGGACTCACGCCTTCGGAGGGTGACCCACGCTTTCATCAGCAGATGGTGTTTGCCGTGGCGATGAAAACCGTGAAGCTGTTCGAGCGGGCGCTGGGGCGCAAGGTGTATTGGTGCCCGCAGTGGGATGAACGGTCCGGCTCTTACCAGCAGGTGCGCAAACTGCGCATTTATCCTCATGCGCTACGCGAAGCCAATGCCTATTACAGCAAAGAAAAAAAGGCGTTGTTGTTCGGTTACTTCAAGGCGTCCATGACCGATCCCGGGGTCAATCTTCCGGGCAGCTGGGTGTTCACGGCGTTGTCCCACGACATCATCGCCCACGAAACCACCCACGCCATTCTCGATGGTTTGCACCGTCGCTACAGTGAGGCGACCAGTCCCGATAGCCTGGCGTTTCATGAGGCGTTTGCTGACATCGTTGCCCTGATGATGCATTTCATGTTGCCAGAGGCAGTGTCCCAGCATGTTGCCGGCAATGGCGGCAGCCTCAACCAACGCTCCTGGATGAGCGGCCTGGCCCGGCAGTTCGGTGAAGCCACGGGACGCTATGCCGCGTTGCGCGAGGCCATCGATGACAAGGACAGCCAGCAGTTGCCCGACCCGACCCTGTTGTCCAGGACAAGCGAGCCACACGCACGCGGTGCAATCCTGGTTGCCGCGGTCTTCGACGCCTTTATCAGTATCTACGAGCAACGCTCGGCCGATCTCTTGCGCCTGGCCGATGGGGCAGGAAGCACAGGCAGTCGCCTGCCACCGGAACTGGTTCAGCGTCTGACCCGCGAAGCGACCAAATCGGCGGACCATGTCTTGCGCATGTGCATTCGTGCGCTGGACTACTTGCCACCCGTGGATGTGAGGTTTGGTGAGTTCTTGCGTGGAATCATCACCGCTGACACCGACCTGATTCCGGACGATCCTATGCAGTATCGCCTGGCGATGATTCAAGCGTTCCGTCGTCGTGGCATTCTGCCCGAAAAATGCCTGTCACTGGCACCGGACAGCCTGTTGTGGGAATCGCCTCGGGGGGCGCTGGCGGCGACTGAACTGCTGCATGCGGCGAAAGGGGAGGATGCGCTTGATATCACACCGCAATATCAACGGCACAAAGGCTTTCGCCAGGCCGAGAGTAATCGCAAGATCGTCTGGCATTGGATCATGAAGGTGTGCAACTCGGATTCCGGTTGGGCCGATGCACTGGGTGTGGTGTTCAATACCCATCGCACAAAAGACTACATTGCCGGCAGTCTCTTCCTTGGAGGGGACTTCAGTCGGCCTGCGGTCGAGGTGCATTCTGTGCGTACCTGCCGTCGTGCAGGGCCTGACGGCCAGGACTTGCGTCAGCTGGTGATCGAAGTCACGCAAAAACGCCATGGTTTCCTCGATCCCAAGGTGCAAGCCACTCAGGATCAGCTGGACCTCGTCAGGACAGCGACACCACCGGCCAGCGACTTCCAGTTCCGCGGCGGTGCGACGCTGATCATTGATCTGCGCGATGGCCAGGTGCGCTATGTCATATGCAAGCGCATCAATGACAACGATCGGCTCGAGTGCCAGCGCTGCTTTCTCGATACGGGTTTTGGCAGCCTGGCGCTGACCTACCGTGGCGCAAACATTCAGGATAATCCGTTCGCCATGACCCATCGTGGAGTCTGAGGCCATGAGTACAAGTAATCCATCGGGGTCGGTGTCGGTGCGCATGTATCGCGGCATTCTGGGTGACTGTTTTTTGCTGCGCCATGAGTTGGACGCAGCCGAGGTCAAACACATCCTGATCGACTGCGGCGTATTGCAGGGCGTCAAGAATGCCAAAGACCGGATGACAGAGATTGTCCGTGATCTTCTGGAAACCACAGGCGGCAAACTTGATCTGCTGGTGGTGACCCATGAGCACCACGATCACCTGTCGGGGTTCCTGTATGAGCGGGAGTGTTTCCAGAGCAGTTTCGAGATCCGTGAGTTCTGGCTTGCCTGGACGGAGAATCCCAATGATCCCACGGCAAACGCATTGCGCGAGCGTTTCGACAAAACCAGGCAAGCGCTGTCGGCGCTGGTTAACCATTCAAAAGTGGCCGCACTGAAGGACAGTAACTTTCGCATCAAGACCGTTCTGGAACTCAGTGCGTTCCTGGGCGAGGAAGGGCGTCCGACCGGTGCCAGCACGTTGCGCATGCTCAAGGAAAAAGCCACGCCGGCTCGAACCCGTTATCTGGAACCGGGCGATGTCGTCAGTCCGACAACCATTGACGGGCTCAAGGCCTACGTCCTGGGGCCACCCAGGGACCAGAAGTATTTGCGCAAGGATTCGCCCGCTCGGGGCGCGAACAAAGAGGTGTACTTGAGCAATGAGGAGGATGCAAACGCGATCAGTCTTCACCTCAAACAACTCGATGACGCTTGTATTGATAACGCTGACCTCCCATTTGCGAGGCCCCATCAACGGCCACTGGCCGAGGTGAAACTGCAAAATCCAAAGGACCGTACCATCACCCAGAAACTGTACTTCGACCCCGCAACGGCGTCGCGACAAATCGATGACGAGTGGTACTCATCTGCCGAGACGATGGCGTTGAAGATGGACTCCGACACCAACAACACCAGCCTGGTGCTGGCCTTTGAACTTCCGGATGGGCAGATCCTGCTGTTTCCAGGTGACGCTCAGGTAGGTAACTGGCTCTCGTGGGCCGAGCAGACCTATCCGCGAACGCCGGATTCTAAGCAGGGCGGTGCATTGACCGTCGATGACATCCTGGCACGTGTGACCCTGTACAAAGTCGGCCACCATTGCAGCCACAACGCCACGCTGCGGCAGTTGGGGCTGGAGAAAATGACCGACGGCAGGTTGGTGGCGATGATTCCGGTGGTCACGCAAGTCGCTCAGGACAACGAATGGAACATGCCGTATCCCGAGCTTTATCAAGCCTTGAAGGACAGGACCCAAAAACGCGTTGTGATCGGTGACAGTGTGATCGCCGATGAAACTGCAACCTTCATGACAAACCCAACCGCAGAAAATAAACGGGCTGTTCTGGACTATCACCCAACGGGTTTGTGGGTGGAGGTTAAGATTTCTTTCTGAGCCGGATTTAAACGATCGAATGTACTCGGTAAGCCCACCCAGCGCCCGATCCCCATTGCAGGGACCGGGCGCCAGTCGAGTTACTTATTTCGCCGTTATCGGTACCGTCACTGACTTGCCGAAGGTCGAGTTGATGGTCACGGTCGGGCTTGGTGTCGGACCGGCACCCGTGGTGCAGACCGACACCCTCCAGCGCGCTCCGGTGCCGGTTGGCGTGAGGATCGCGTTACCGAGGTTGAGCGGGCCGGCAGTGGTCGTGGCGGTCACCGTCAGCGTATTGCCCGTGCCTTTCGACGTGGTCCCGGCCAGGTCCCACGTGTAGCGGTTGTTGCTGCGTACGGTGACCGAAGCGCTGGTGACCACCAGGTCTTCGTTGACCGCCGCCGGGGTCACTGCCACGGACACCGTTGCCGTTCCGACAGCGCATTCTTGGCATCGCTGGCCTGGTAGGTGAAGGCCGCGGTGAAAGGCGCGGTGACGCTGGCCGGTGGGGGGAATTCCTCATAAACAGGGAAATTTTCTCATATTTCATTGGGTTACTTTCACCAATGACAGGTGGTCTTGCCAAAATGTGTCGGCTTGGAAGAAAATGAGAGTCATTATCAAATAAATTTGTGTCGAGCTTTCCCATGTCCTCTGTCGATCTCTCGCTGCAACAGGCCGTGCATACGCTTTACGAGGACCATCACGGTTGGTTGTGTGGCTGGCTGCGTAAGCGCCTCGGCTGCCACCACCATGCGGCGGATCTGGCCCAGGACACCTTCATTCGCGTGTTGACCCAACGCAAGAGCGCTGAGCTGCGAGAGCCTCGTGCTTACCTGAGCACCATCGCCCGCAGCCTGATGATCGACATGTTCCGGCGCCGGGCGGTGGAGCAGGCTTATCTGGAAACCCTGGCCCACATCCCGGAACCGGTGGCGTTCTCCCCGGAAACCCGTTCGTTGATCATTGAAACCCTGATGGAAATCGACCGCTTGCTCGACGGTTTGGGCGAGCGGACCCGGGAGATTTTCCTGATGGCCCAGCTCGATGGCCTGAGCTATGTCGAGATCGGCCGGCGCCTCAACGTCTCGGTGACCACGGTCAAGAAGCACGCGGTGCGCGCCCTGACGCACTGCCTGTTGCTGATCGAGGACTGAGTCGTGGCCCAAGCACAACCGCTGGATTACGCCACCCTCGAAGCCGCTGCGCGCTGGTATGTCGATTTGCGCGATGAGGTGCCGGACGAGGCCGTTCGCGAGGCACATCGACGCTGGCTGGAGCGCGATCCGCGGCATCGTCAGGCTTGGGAGCGCCTCGGTCGCCTGCAGGGCAAGCTCGAACAAGTCACCCCCGGCATCGCTCGCCCGACCTTGGCCAGCGCCCGTGCCAAACGCCGCGATGTGCTCAAGGTCCTGTCGATTCTGCTGATGGCGGGCGGGGCGGGGACCCTGGCCTGGAACACCACGCCACTACCGACGCTGATGGCCGATCAGCGCACCGGTACCGGCGAGCGCCGTCGGCTGCGTCTGGATGATGGCACGCAATTGCAATTGAACACGGCAACTGCGCTGGACATCCGCTACAGCGAAACTCTGCGTGAAGTCCGGTTGCTCCAGGGTGAAATTCAGATTGAAACGGCCCGCGACGCGCAGGCGCGGCCCTTCGTTGTACACACCGCCGAAGGCAGCATCCGCGCCTTGGGCACGCGTTTTGTCGTGCGTTGCGAAGCGGACCGCACGCAGGTCAGTGTGCAAGAGCATGCGGTGGAGGTGCGCTGCGCCAACCTGACGGGCGCGGCCGTGCGTGTCGACGCCGGTCAGCAAGTGAGCTTCCGCCAGGACGCCATCGAACCCCTGCAACGGGCCAACCCTCAGGCGGATGCCTGGACCCGCGACATGCTGGTGGTCAACGACTGGCGCCTGGGTGAATTCATCAGTGAACTGCAGCGTTACCGTCCTGGCCATCTGGGCTGTGATCCGGCGGTCGCGGCACTGCGGATTTCCGGTGCTTTTCATCTGGCAAGTATCGACACCATCCTCGAAAACCTGACCTCGACCTTGCCCGTGCGCATTCGTCGATTCAGTCGTTTCTGGACGAGCGTGGAGTCGGTCTGAGTGTTTCTGAAAAAAATCCTGCGCAGGGGTTACTGATTTCGATTCTCGTTCGACTTAGGTGTTAGAGGCGCACACAGACGCCGCCATTCACTGCCAACGGGCGAAAGGAAACTGCATGACCCCTCGCAATCCCCAACACCGCATTTGTTCTATTCAGCCATCCGTCAGACCTTTGAGCCGAGCCGTGCATGCCGCTTTGCTCGGAATGGCGTTGGTTGTTCCGTTGGGCATGACGATGGTGGCGCAACCGGCCTGGGCGCAGACCGATGTCGAAACCGAGTTCGACATTGCGGCGGGGCCCTTGGGTTCGGCATTGACCCAGTTCGCTGGTACGGCCGGGGTAACCGTGTCCTTCGAGCCGGGCTCAGCCACCGGCCAGCAAACCTCTGGATTACGCGGGCGCTACAGCGTTGATGCCGGCCTGCGACAGTTGCTCGCCGCAAGCAAGCTCGAAGCTGTTCGCCACGACAACGGCAGTTATTCGCTGTTGCCGATCGTTGGCTCCGGTGCGGCCATGCAGTTGGGCGCCACCAGCATTTCCGGGGTTGCCGTGGAATCGGCCTACGGCCCGGTGGACGGCCTGGTTGCCACTCGCAGCGCTACCGCGACCAAGACCGATACGCCGATCCTGGAAATTCCGCAGACCATCAACGTGGTCACCGCCGACCAGGTTGAAGTCCAGGGCGCGCGCAACCTGACCCAGGCCCTGCGCTACACGCCGGGGGTGAACACTGGTGGTTTCACCGACCGCAACTCGATTGCCGACGAGATCACCAGCCGTGGTTTCGCCCCGACTCCGCTGTACCTGGATGGTGCCTACATCCCGTACGCCGGCAGCCTTGGTGGCGCCCCGCAAATCGATCCCTACACCCTGGAGCGCATCGAAGTGCTCAAAGGGCCGTCGTCGGTCCTGTACGGGCAAAACCAGCCGGGCGGCCTGATCAACATGGTCTCCAAGCGCCCGACCACCGAGCAGCGCAGCCAGGTCAAGCTGGGGGCGGGCAGCTATAACCGGGTCAACGGCGCCTTCGACACCAGCGGCCCGATGGATGAGCAAAAACAGTTCACCTACCGCCTCGTCGGTGTAGCGGACAAAGGCAACGAAATGGTCGCGCACAACAACAGCCAGCGCATGCTGTTGGCGCCAAGCCTGACCTGGGCACCCACCGACGACACGTCCCTGACGTTGCTGGCACAGATCCAGCGTGACGACGGCGTGCCGGATTATCAGTCGCTACCGAGGATCGGCTCGCTCAACCGTGGCCCCAACGGCGAGAAAATCGACCGCGATTTCTTCTCCGGCGACACCAACTTCAACGATTACAAGCGTGACCAGTACATTTTTGGCTACGACTTCAGCCACAACTTGAGCGATGACCTGAAGTACCGCTCTACGGCGCGCTACACCGACGTGCGCGACCGCTACAAGGGTTTCTACCTGCGCAGCTTCGTCACCGATGCCGACGGCGTGACCGATTACACCCGGGCCAACCGTGCCAAGGTCGACTGGCACCAGCACAACATCGCCTACACCCTCGATAACAACCTGGAGTACAGATTCAACACCGGCGCCCTTGAACACACGACCTTGGCGGGCGTCGACTATCGCCATTTCACTCGCAAGTACGATGGCTACAACGCCAACAACGTGTTGCCGGTCGACCTGTACGGCAAGAACAACTACGACACCAGCAGCGTCACCCCGCAACTGACCACAAAGTGGGACAACACCCTGCGCCAGACCGGTGTGTACCTGCAGGATCAGATCAAACTGGACAAGTGGATCCTGACCATCGGAGGTCGCCAGGACTGGGCGGAAATCGACAACAAAGACTTGCTGGCGTCGACCCACGAAGCCAAACGCGACAGCCAGTTCACCGGCCGTGTCGGCCTGACCTACGTCACCGATTTCGGCCTGGCGCCGTACGTCAGCTACTCCGAATCGTTCCTGCCAACCCTGGGCACTGCCGCCCCCGAGCGCGGCGGCAAGGCTTTCGAACCGACCAAGGGCGAACAATACGAAGTGGGTGTGAAGTACCAGCCATTCGACAAGACCCTAATCACCGCTTCCGTGTACGAGGTCAAACAGAAGAACGTGCTGACCGGCGACACTGTGTATCCAGAGTACATGTCCCAGAGCGGTGAAATGCGTTCGCGCGGCGTCGAACTGGAAGTCAAATCCAGCCTCGACAACATCGACGTCATCGCTGCGGCCAGCTACATGGACTCGTTCTACACCAAGGATACCTGGGGTAACGAGGACAACCGCAACGAAGCCCAGTCGCCGGTATCGGCCTCGGTGTGGGCTGACTATCACTTCACCCAGGCCAACCTCAATGGCCTGACCTTCGGCGCGGGCGCCCGCTACACCGGGCGCAAGCCGGGGGATGCGGCCAACTCGTTCGACGTGCCGTCCTACGTCGTCTATGACGCCACTGTCAGCTACGACATGGGCAAACTGGACCCGAGCCTGCGTGGTTTACAGGCCCGCGTGAACGTGCAGAACATCTTCGATCGAGAGTACGTTTCGGACTGCAACTACTCGTTCGGTTGCTACTACGGCCAAGAGCGGGTGGCTTCGGTTGAGATGACTTACGACTGGTAACTGCGGCACCGATCGTTCCCACGCGCAGCAAAGGAATGCCTCCATGGACGCTCCGCGTTCGGCTGTCGAAGGGACGCGGAGCGTCCCGGGCTGCATTCCCACGCAGAGCGTGGGAACGATCAACTGGACCCGGGCCTGCGCGTGAACGTGCAGAACCTCTTCGATCGTGAATACGTGTCGGACTGCAACTACTCGTTCGCTTGCTACTACGGGCAGGAGCGGGTGGCTTCGGTTGAGATGACTTACGACTGGTAACTGCGGCACCGATCGTTCCCACGCGCAGCAAAGGAATGCCTCCACGGACGCTCCGCGTTCGGCTGTCGAAGGGACGCGGAGCGTCCCGGGCTGCATTCCCACGCAGAGCGTGGGAACGATCAACTGGACCCGAGCCTGCGCGTGAACGTGCAGAACCTCTTCGATCGAGAATACGTGTCGGACTGCAACTACTCGTTCGGTTGCTACTACGGCCAGGAGCGGATGGCTTCGGTTGAGATGACTTACGACTGGTAATCGTCGGTGTAGCTACAGACGCCATCGCGAGCAAGCTCGCTCCCACAGGGATTTGTGCAACACAGAAGACCCACTGTGGGAGCGAGCTTGCTCGCGATGAGGCCGGGACAGCCAGCACACCTGTCAGCTGACACACCACCATCACCCCCGAAACCGCAACGCCTCCAGTCCTGCGCTCAAATCATCGGCGGCAATTTATCCAGCATCTTGTCCAGCGTGATCGGGTAGTCGCGCACCCGAATCCCGGTTGCGTTGTACACCGCGTTGGCGATGGCGGCACTGACACCGCAAATACCCAGTTCGCCAACACCCTTGGCTTTCATCGGTGAGGAAATCGGGTCGGTTTCATCGAGGAAAATCACTTCTTGGTGGGGGATGTCGGCATGCACCGGCACCTCGTAACCGGCCAGGTCATGATTGACGAAAAAGCCCAGGCGTTTATCCACGACCAGGTCTTCCATCAGCGCCGCGCCGACGCCCATGGTCATTGCGCCAATCACCTGGCTGCGGGCCGAGGTCGGGTTGAGAATGCGCCCGGCTGCACACACCGCCAGCATCCGGCGCACGCGGGTTTCCCCGGTAGCGCTATCGACCGCGACTTCGACAAAGTGCGCGCCGAAGGTCGATTGCTGATACTTCTTGCTCAGCTCGCCGAATTCGATGCTGTCCTCTGCGACGATTTCGCCGGTCTGCGCCGCATTGCGCAACGGCATGCTTTTGCCTGCCGCGCGTACCTCGCCATCGGCGAATTCCGCCTCGTTGACCTTCACCCCCAGACGTCGCGCAACGGCCTCACGAAGTTTGACGCAGGCGGCATACACCCCCGCTGTGGAGCAGTTGCCGCCGAACTGCCCACCCGAGCCTGCCGAAACGGGAAAGCTCGAATCGCCCAGGCGCACGACCACGTTGTCGAGGCTGACGCCCAGCATTTCCGCTGCCGTCTGGGCAATGATCGTGTAGCTGCCGGTGCCGATATCGGTCATGTCGGTTTCCACAGTCACGATTCCCTGATCATTCAAGCGAACACGGGCGCCAGACTTCACCAACAGGTTATTGCGAAAGGCGACACCGACCCCCATGCCGATCAGCCAGCGGCCCTCGCGCTGTGTGGCCGGTTGCGCATGCCGTTGGCTCCAGCCAAAACGATCGGCCCCGGTGCGCAGGCATTCGACCAAATGGCGCTGGGAAAATGGCCGATCCGGTTTGGTGGGATCGACCTGGGTGTCATTGAGGATGCGAAACTCCAGGGGGTCGAGTTTGAGCTTCTCTGCCATCTCGTCCATGGCAATTTCCAGCGCCATCATCCCCGGCGTTTCACCCGGTGCACGCATCGCGTTGCCTTCCGGCAGATCGAGTGTCGACAGGCGCATGGTTACCCGACGGTTTTCCCCCGCGTACAACAATTTGCTCGGTTGCGCGGCGAGTTCCGCTTTACCGCCGGGCAAGTCGCCGGACCAGCCTTCGTGCGCCATGGCGGTGATCTTGCCATCGCTGCCGGCGCCGATGCGGATGCGTTGGATGGTCGCCGGGCGATGGGTGCAATTGTTGAAGATCAGTGGCCGCGCTAGCGCTACTTTGACCGGCCTGCCGGCCATGCGTGCACCCAGGGCTGCCAGGACCGCATCGGCGCGGATGAACAATTTGCCGCCGAACCCACCGCCGATGTACGGCGAGATCAGGCGCACGTTTTTCTTCGGTATGCCGAGGGTGGTCGCCAGGTCGGTGACCGACCAATCAATCATCTGGTTCGACGTCCACAGGGTCAGCCGATCGCCTTCCCAAGCCGCCATCGAGGCCATGGGCTCCATCATCGCGTGGGCCTGATCGGGCGTGGTGTAGGTTGCGTCCAGTTGCACCGGTGCCGCCGCGAACGCCGTTTCAAAGTCCCCATGCAGGGTGTCCGCCATCTGCTCCTTGGGTTCCACCGTTGATCCGCGGGAGCTGGCGAGATCGAACGCGCCGTCCGTGCTGGTATAGGTAATGTCCAGTCGTTCTGCGGCGGCACGTGCCTGTTCGAAGGTTTCTGCTACCACCAGAGCCACGGCCTGGTGGTAGTGCTGAATGTCCGGCCCGCCAAGTAACTTTGCGGTGTTGTATTTGCCTTTGCCGAGTTTGCCGGCGTTCGCGGCGGTGACGATGGCGATCACCCCTGGCGACGACTCTGCGGGCGCAAGATTCATCGAAGCAATGCGCCCCTTGGCAATGGCCGAACCGACCACCACGCCATAGGCCTGGTTCGGCACAGCGTCATGGTGTTCGTAGGCGTAAGGCGCCCGCCCGGTGGTTTTCAACGGCCCTTCAATGCGCGTGGTGGGGTGGCCGATGACCTTGCCTTGGTCGATGGGGTTGTTGGTGGCCGGGGTGTCGAATTTCATGCCTGGGCCCTCGCTTGCGCCATCACTAGAGCGAGCGTGCGCTCGACCAGCGTCAGTTTGAAGGCGTTTTCATGGGTGGGTGTGGCGCCAGCCAGTAGTTGTTCCGAGAGCGCTTTTGAGCCTTTGGCCATCGCTGTTTCAGCGGTCTCCACGCGCCACGGTTTGGGCGCGACGCCACCCAGGGCAATGTGGCCGGAGCCGTTCTGCTGAATCACCGCTGCCACCGAGACAAGGGCGAATGCGTAGGAGGCGCGGTCACGGACTTTCTGGTAAATGTGCGTGCCGCCAATCGGCGCTGGCAAAGTCACGGCGGTAATCAGCTCGTGCGGCGCCAGGGCGGTTTCGATATTCGGCGTATTGCCGGGCAATCGATGCAGGTCGGCGATGGCAATGACGCGTGTCGTGCCGTCGGGTCGAACGGTTTCGACCTGCGCATCGAGCACGCGCATGGCCACGGCCATGTCGCTGGGATGGGTGGCGATGCAGGCATCGCTGACACCGATGATGCCCAACTGCCGACTGAATCCGCCGATGGCGGCGCAGCCACTGCCGGGCTGGCGCTTGTTGCAGGCCTGATGGGTGTCATAGAAGTACGGGCAGCGCGTGCGTTGCAGCAGGTTGCCGGCGGTCGTGGCCATGTTACGCAACTGGCCGGAAGCGCCGGCGAGGAGGGCGCGGGAAAGCACGGCGTAATCCTTGCGGATGCGCGCGTCGGCGGCGAGGTCGGTGTTCCTCACCAGCGCGCCGATTCTCAAGCCACCTTCCGGTGTGGCTTCGATTCGGTCCAGGGCCAGGTGATTGACGTCGATCAGTTGCGACGGCGTCTCGATATCCAGCTTCATCAGGTCCAGCAGGTTGGTACCGCCAGCGATGAAGTGCGAGCCATGGACCTGCGCGGAGAGCGAGGCGGCTTCGGCCGGCGATTGGGCGCGTAGATAGGTAAAGGGCCTCATGCGCTGGCCTCCGCGACTTCAGTGATCGCTTCGATGATGTTGGAGTACGCACCGCAGCGGCAGATGTTGCCGCTCATGCGTTCCTGGAGTTCGCTGGCGATCAGCCTGGGTGGTTCGGTGAGACTCGGGCTGACGTGGCTGGGAATACCATCGCGGATTTCCCCCAGCACCGCGACCGCCGAGCAGATCTGCCCCGGCGTGCAATAGCCGCATTGATAGCCGTCATGCTTGATGAACGCCGCCTGCATCGGATGGAGCTTGTCTGGCGTTCCGAGCCCTTCAATGGTGGTGACCTTCGAGCCTTCGTGCATCACCGCCAGTGTCAGGCAGGAATTGATGCGTCGGCCGTCGACAATCACTGTGCAGGCGCCACACTGGCCGTGGTCGCAACCCTTCTTGGTGCCGGTGAGCTGCAGGTGTTCGCGCAACAGGTCGAGCAGGGTGGTGCGGGTGTCGAGTTCCATTTCCTGCTGTGCACCGTTGACCCAGATCGACACTTTGGTCTTGACCGGCTGCGCCGCATTGGCGGCCGATGCTTGTGCAGAAATGAACGGAGGCAGGATCATGGCCGCTGCTGTTACTACGCCCACGATCAGCAATTCTCGTCGGGAAATCGTCATCACGTCGAGCATCGGTGCGTTTCCTATGGTTGATTGGCGAGTACAGCTCTCATCCATTGACTGACCTCAGTGGTCAGGGAAATGTTCTTGCGGTTTTCGGCTATAGAGTTATGCGTGTGGCTCATGAATCGATCAAGACAGGCGAGTAACGCTGCCCGGCACGCTATGATAGGCAGCCGCGCCCATTCCCCGGAGTCAATCCCAGCAATGCCCCAGATCACCCATTACAAAACCCCATGCCCTGAGTCGGTCAACAGTCAGATCCTGCAGATGGTGGTCGACAACCTGACCGACATCAGCATGGTCGCCATCGCGCCGAGCAACCTGTTGTACAACGTCTACCAGTACGCGATTGGCTACGAGGTGCACCTGTACCTGGAGGCGTTGAACGGGGCGAAAGGGATAGCGGTGGAGTTGATCGTCGCCACGGATCTGGACGATCCGGACAAGGTCGCAGGTTTCCTGTTGTACCTGCCGGTCAAGGACGATACCGACGCGTGCAGCGTAGCCTACATGGCCGTGGATGCCGGTCATCGGCGACAAGGCGTCGCGCGCAGGATGCTGAGGGAGATGGTCGGCCGTTACCCGCATGCCGAGCTGACGTGCGCAGTGGCCAAGGTGCCGTACTTTGAGTCTATGGGCTTTCAGGTGGTGGGCGTGCGCGCCACCCAGGTGCTGATGAACACCCGCGATCACGGCAGCGACGGCTTGATGGCGCTGCTGGATGTGGCGCCGATCTATAGCTCGCTGGAGGTGCGGCAGATTCATACCTACCTGCTGCAAAAGCACGGCAAGCGGGCGATGGTCGATGCGGAGAAGCAGCGGGACCGGCATCTGGATCAGTTGACGCGCAGGGCCAACGAGTTTGTCCAGGAGCGATTGGAAAAACGCGGTTAACTGTGGGAGCGAGCCTGCTCGCGAAAGCGGTGTGCCAGATTACATACATGTTGAATGTGACGGCCTATTCGCGAGCAGGCTCGCTCCCACATTGGTTTGTGTGGTGATCAGGATAACTTCACATTCATGGTGATCCGCGCCGTGAACACCTTCTTGCCTTCCACATCGTGAATGTCCACCGGCACGATCTTGTCGCCTTCTGAGCTCCAGTCCACCGCTTCGCCATCAGCCACCGCCGTTACATCACTTTTGGCCTTGGCCAGGTATTCCACGGTCATGCCTTTGGGAATCCAGCGTGCGCCTGTAGGAATGGATACGTCGGTCATCATCCCGGCGGCCAGCTCGGCCGCATTACACATCGCTATCGCATGCACGGTGCCCAAATGGTTGGTGATCTCCCGGACGAACGGCACCTGGACGGTGGCGGAGCCTTTGCGCAAGTCGGTGACGAGCGGATTGATGGTGGAGAAGTAGGGCGCCACTTGGCAGGCCATTTTGCTGAACGCTTGCGGGCCTGCACTGCTGAACATGCTGAGGAATTGACTCATGGTTGAAACCTCCTGGATGGCAAATTTGCAGAATATTGTTCTGTTACAGAATATTGTTCTGTGACGGAACAGTATTCTGTTGGCAGGAAATCTGTCAACCTAGCACCCGCCTCAACCCTGGAATTTTTTGGACTGCATCCAGCATGGAAACTGCCGATTTACTCGAACGCTGCTACCCCGGCCGCCGCGCCGAACTCAAGCGCGACATCTTCAGAAAGGCCCTTCAACTGTTCAACGAGCAGGGCATCGAGGCCACCACCATCGAGATGATCCGCGCCGAGTGCGATACCAGCGTCGGCGCGATCTACCACCACTTCGGCAACAAGGAAGGGCTGGTGGCGGCGTTGTTTTTCACGGCGCTGGACGATCAGGCCAGGCTGCGCGACAGCTACCTGGCCGACGCCGAAACCACCCAGGCGGGCGTTCACGCGTTGGTGCACAGCTACGTGGACTGGGTCGATAGCCAGCCCGAGTGGGCGCGTTTTCAATATCACGCTCGATTCGCCGTCACCAAAGGGCCGTTCAAGGACGAACTGGTCACGCGCAACAAGGCGCGCAATAAACTGCTGTTCGAGTGGCTGGGCGCCTCGGCGCGGGTCGAAGTGTTGCGCGGTTATCCGCCGGAGTTGCTGCCGTCATTGATCATTGGTCAGGCCGAGAGCTACTGCCGCGCCTGGTTGTCGGGTCGGGCCAAGGGCAGTCCGAAAGCGTATCGGGATCTGCTGGCGGACGCGGCGTGGCGCTCGATTACCACATCCGAATGACACCCCCCTGTAGGAGCGAGCATGCTCGCGAAAAACCTGAGTGCGCCGCGGGGTGTCAGGCCTCCATCGTTATCGTTAACGTCCATCGTCGGAACGCCGCCCGGAGCATGCTCGCTCCTACAGGGGGATTTGCGGTGGGTTTTAGAATGCACAAAGCCCGGACAAGTGCCGGGCTTTTTCAGGTCTGGTTTTCGCGCAGTTAAAAAAGAGCCTCAAAGCTCTTTGATGGGGAGAAGTGGAGCCATTGAGGCTCAAGATGCGCATGAAGCAGGCGGTGAGCTTGATAGGGGTTCAGAACACTCACCACCTACGCAACGGCTTGGACAAGCAAGCGGCTGCGCAACTCCATCGTAGGAAGATGGGGGTTCGGTCTCAAGTACCGCTAGTCGAATCCCCCCACAACTGTCAGCTTCTGCGATTGCGCTCCCCGGGCCAACCGGCCTGATTCAAGGCCTTGAGCAGGGTTTCGGCATCCAGCCCCGGCACCGCGTGGCCGTTACCTTCCGTCGTTTCGGCCGCGAGCAAGGCGTTGATGATGGCTTCTTCAACGGCCTCGGTGGCCGCCAGGAACAATTCGCTGATGTGATCGTTGTTGACCATGCTCAGGTTGTCGCAGGTCGGCGATTTTTTGCTCTCGTAAGCCGCCGGAGGTACATGCCGATTGCCGGTGGCGAACGCGATGAAGATGTCGCCGCTGTGGTCTTCATTACCGCCGCCGGTGCGGGCCAGGCCGAGGCTGGCGCGCTGGGCCAGACGTGTGCATTGGTGCGGCAGCAAGGGCGCATCGGTGGCCAGGCATACCACGATCGAGCCCATGCCCGGATGTGGCAGTGAAGCCTTGAGGAACGGTGAGTCGACCTGCTCCATATAGCGCCCGACCGGGTAGCCATCGACGCGCAACTCATTGCGGATGCCATGGTTGGCCTGAACAATCGCGCCAACCGTCCAGCCTCCCTGGGCACTGTTCAAGCGTCGCGAAGCGGTGCCGATGCCGCCCTTGAACTCGTGACAGATCATGCCGCTGCCACCGCCGACATTGCCTTCGGCAACCGGACCGCCCACCGCCGTACGCAAGGCTTCGGCCACATGCTCGACTTTAACGTGAAAGCCGTTGATGTCATTGAGCAAGCCGTCGAAGGTCTCCAGCACCACCGGCATGTTCCAGTAGAGCCGCCCGTCGTCCGGTTGCTGCTCCCGGTCCAGCACGATCAAGGCATCGCGCACCACGCCCAGGCTATGGGTGTTGGTGAAGGCGATCGGGCTGGTCAACAAGCCGGCCTCGCGAATCCACTCAAGGCCCGTGGCATCGCCGTTGCCATTGAGCACATGGACCCCGGCAAAACACGGTTGCTGGCTGGTGGAACCGGCACGGGGTTCGATCACGGTGACGCCGGTGAGGATATCGCGACCCTTGGCGGTGAGACCGCGCACATCGCTGTGGCCGACCCGCACGCCGGGTACATCGGTAATGGCGTTGAGGGGGCCGGGTTGCAGTTGGCCAAACTGGATGTTGAGGTCGCGGGCACGTGGTTTCATGGTTTCTCTCATCTTCAAATTCGTGGTGGAAAAAAGTGGTCGTGAAACCTGTGGGAGCGAGCCTGCTCGCGAAAAACCTGAGCACACCGAGGGGTGTCAGGCTTCCAGCGCTATCGTTAACGACCATCGCGAGCAGGCTCGCTCCCACAAGGAGATTTCGGTGTGATTACTGGCCGTTTTTGACTTTGCTCCAGATCCGCGTACGCACCCGCTCGGTCGCAGGCGGCAGGGGCTGGAGGGTGAACAACGTGGCCAGGGCTTCGGCCGACGGGTAGACAGCTGGGTTGGTGCGCGTCGCTTCGGCCACCAGCGCTGTCGCGTTGCGGTTGCCGTTGGGGTAGTTGAGGTGATTACTGACCGGGGCGATGACCTCGGCGCGCATCAGGTAGTCGATGAAGGCCAGGCCCTGTTGCGGATGCGGTGCGTCCTTGAGCAATACCAGCGTGTCGAACCACACCGGCGCGCCTTCCTTGGGCAAGCTGTAGGCGATCTTCACGCCATTGCCGGCCTGCTCGGCGGTGGCCTTGGCTTCGAGCATCGCGCCGGACCAACCCACGGCGACGCAGATGTTGCCGTTGGACAGGTCACTGATGAACTTCGACGAATTGAAGTAGGCGATGTGCGGACGCAGCTTGAGCAGCAGCGCTTCGGCCTTCTTGTAGTCCCCGGGGTTGGTGCTGTTGGGCGGCAGGCCCAGGTAGTGCAGGGCGACCGGCAGCATTTCCGAGGGCGAGTCGAGCATGGCAACGCCGCATTCGCCGAGTTTCGCCAGGTTCTCTTCCTTGAACACCAGGTCCCAGGAGTCCACCGGCGCCTTGTCGCCCAGCGCGGCGCGCACCTTGTCGATGTTGTAGCCAATGCCGTTGGTGCCCCACAGATACGGCACCGCGTACTGGTTGCCCGGATCGTTGTTGGCCAGTTTCGCCAGCAGTTCGGTGTCCATGTTCTTGAAGTCCGGCATCTGCGCGTGGGGCAAAGGGGCGAGGGCGCCAGCCTTGATCAGGGTCGGCAAACTGAAATTGCTGGCCACCACTACGTCGTAGCCGCTGCGGCTGGTCAGCAGTTTGCCTTCGAGGACTTCGGCACTGTCGAAGGTGTCGTAGACCGGCTGGATACCGGTGTCCCGCTTGAAGTCATGCAGGGTGTTCGGGCCGATGTAGTCATACCAGTTGTACACGTGCACAGTCGGGCCATCGGCAGCAACCGCAGTCAGCGACACCGCCAGACAGACGCCAAACCCCAGATTGAAATACGAGCGGTGACCACTCATGATGCGGCACTCCTGGCCTGCTGCAGGCCGGTGATGATCAGGAGTTTGCAGCGTATCGACCGGGGTGGCCGTTACCCATTCCCATCATGGGTTACTCGAAAGGGGTAGTGCGTGGACGCGTTGTTGAAAGAGTTACCGCTGCACCAGGGATTGGCGCGGGTATTTGGCGCGGTGGGCCAGGACGGGTTCTGGCGTGCGCTGGTCGACACCCTGCGCTTGCTGGTGCCGCTGGACAACGCCCTGGTCGCAGTGATGCAACCGGGAAGGGTGCCGCGCTTGCTGATCGATTTCGACTCCAAGGGCAGCGGCGACGAACATGAAGAACTGGCGGACTACAGCGCCGGCATGTACCTGCTCGATCCGTTTTACCTGGCCGTATGCGCCGGCATCGCCGATGGCTTGCACAGCCTCGATTCGGTGGCGCCCGACCAATTCCAGCAGAGCGAGTACTACCTGAGCTACTTCCGCACGGTGGTGGGTGGGGACGAGTTGCAGTTCATGATCAACGTTGACGGCGCCGTACTCGGTTTATCCCTGGGCCGCTCGACCCGCTTCACACTGCAAGAGCAAGGCCGTTTGCTGTGCGTGCGCGACTGGGTGCTGGCGGCAATGCGTCGGCACCTGCAATTGCTCCCGCCGGAAGGCCCGGCTGTCGAAGCTGTGGCCGGCGATCTGGCGACCTTGCTCGATCGTTTCGACGCACGCCTGTCAGTGCGCGAAATCGAAACGGCGCGCCTGATTCTCCAGGGCTTCTCCAGCAAGGCCATCGCCCAGCAGATGGGCATTTCCCCGGAGACGGTGAAGGTGCATCGGCGCAATCTCTATCACAAGCTTAATGTGAACGGGCATGGCGAATTGTTTGCGTTGGTGCTCAATCCTCCAGGGTAAACACCAACGCCTTCAACCCACACTCAACATCGGCATCCGGAAACTCCGGCGGATTGTCCAGCCGTTGTTCAAAGCGCAGGCTCGGCGCTTCGCGGGTCACACCGTCGATGAGGAAGTCCGCACCGAAGGCCGGGTCGTTCATGCAGGCCAGCACCGTGCCTTGGGGGCTGAGCAGTTCGGGCAGGCGACGCAGTACCCGTTGGTAGTCCTTGGTCAGCAGGAAACTGCCTTTCTGGAAGGACGGCGGGTCGATGATCACCAGGTCGTACGGACCTTTGCCGATGACTTTGCCCCAGGACTTGAACAGATCGTGGCCGAGAAAAGTCACCTTGCCGAGGTCATGTCCGTTGAGCCGGTGGTTATCGCGACCGCGGCTCAGGGCCGGGCTGGACATGTCCAGGTTGACCACGTGGGTCGCGCCGCCTTCGACGGCCGCCACCGAGAAGCCGCAGGTGTAGGCGAACAGATTCAGCACGCGTTTGCCCTGGGCATTGGCCCGCACCCAGTCGCGGCCATAGCGCATGTCGAGGAACAGCCCGGTGTTCTGTTTGCGCCCCAGGTCCACCCGATATTTCAGGCCGCCCTCGGTGATGGTCATTTCCTCGATGACGTCCCCGAGTAGCCATTCGGTGGTGCTTTGCAGCAGGTAGCGATGTTGCAGCAGCAAGGTATGCGCGCCGGATTGCGCCCATGCCGGTGACTGCGTGACGTCCAGCAACAGCTGCTTCAAAGCGTCCAGTTGCGCGGTTTCCGGTTCCTTGAACAGCGACACCAGCACCACGCCCTGCAACCAGTCGACGGTCAGTTGTTCGAGCCCCGGCCAGCAGCGGCCGCGGCCGTGGAACAGGCGGCGGGTTTCGGCGGGGGCGGCCGCCAGGGCGGTCGACACATGCGCGTGGAGGGTGGCGAGGGCTTCAGGGTTCATCGGTCTGGGTCGGCAATCTGAGGGGGCGGCATTTAACCATAATTGCATCCCAAATATTGCGCGACCCTGTAGGAGCTGCCGCAGGCTGCGATCTTTTGATCTTAAAAGCAAAGTCAAAAGATCGCAGCCTGCGGCAGCTCCTACAGGGGGTGGGAACAGTGAGTTATCACGTTTAATTTAACTTTACGTGAGGATTTGGCGATCTTCCGGCCCCCATACTCGGCTCCAACGAACAACAACCGGGAGCCGGACATGTCGCAGTCAACTGCTTCACCCAAGCCCAGCCACCCACGCTGGCTACGGCTCACCCATTGGCTGAACGCCCTGGCGGTGCTGGTGATGGTCACCAGCGGCTGGCGCATCTACAACGCCTCACCGCTCTACGATTTCAGCTTTCCCAAGTCGATCACTCTTGGCGGCTGGCTTGGCGGCGCCTTGCAATGGCACTTCGCGGCGATGTGGTTTCTCGCGCTCAACGGTCTCGTCTACCTGATCATCAACCTGGTCAGTGGACGCCTGAAACGACGCTTCTTCCCGGTTTCCCCCAAAGGTGTGCTGCAGGACTTGGGGGCCGCATTGCGGGGCCGGTTGGGGCATGCCGACCTGAGTCATTACAACCAGGTGCAGCGTGTGGCGTACCTGTTCGTGATGGTCGATATCACGCTGCTGGTGATCTCCGGGCTGGTGCTGTGGAAATCGGTGCAGTTCCCGCTGTTGCGTGAATTGCTGTGGGGCTACGAAGGTGCGCGCCATGTGCACTTCATCGCCATGGCGCTGTTGGTGGCGTTCGTCGCGGTGCACCTGGTGATGGTGGCACTGGTTCCAAAAACGCTGTTGGCCATGATCATTGGTCGCAAGGAGCACGTATGAACAAGCGCATTCAAGGCTCCGGGCTGGACGAGTCGTCCATCCTGACCGACGCCCGGAAAATCCTCGCCCCGCAGATCGAAGACCGCTCACGCCGCTCGTTCCTGTTGCGTGGCCTGACACTCGGCGGCGTGGCCATGTTGTCCGGTTGCAACCTCACCGACAACGACAGCGTAGAGACCGCGTTGTCGTCCATGTCGCGCTTCAACGACCGGGTGCAAGGCTGGCTGTTCAACCCCAATGCGATGGCGCCGACCTATCCGGCGTCGATGATCACCCGGCCATTCCCGTTCAATGCCTTCTACGACATCGACGAGGCGCCGACGGTGGAGGAGGAGAGCTACCGGCTGGAAGTCACCGGCCTGGTGGCGGACAAGCGCAGTTGGCGCCTCGAAGAGCTGCGCGTCATGGCGCAAACCGAGCAGATCACCCGGCACATTTGTGTAGAAGGCTGGAGCGCGATCGGCCGTTGGGGTGGTGTGCGCTTCAGCGATTTCCTCAAACGGGTCGGAGCCGACACTGACGCCAAATACATCGGCTTCAAGTGCGCCGACGATTACTACACCAGCATCGACATGGCCACCGCACTGCATGCGCAAACCTTGTTGACGCTGACCTATGACGGCGCCGTGCTGCCGCGCGAATACGGCTTCCCGATGAAGCTGCGTATGCCCACCAAGCTCGGCTACAAGAACCCCAAACACATCCAGGCGATCTTCGTCAGCAACACCTACAGCGGCGGCTACTGGGAAGACCAGGGCTACAACTGGTTCGGTGGCAGCTGAGGAGGTCCCGGCAATACCCCTCGTCCACACCCCATGCATCAAGGAGTTTTATCATGAAAAAGTTGACCACCGTTGTTCTGTCCATGTGCCTGGCCATCGGCGCCGCCAGTGTCTTTGCTGGCGATACGATGAGCAAGGACAGCATGAGCAAAGATGCGATGTCCAAGGACGCCATGCACAAAGACGAAATGAAAAAGGACGCCATGTCCAAGGACACGATGAAGAAAGACACCACGTCCAAGGATGCCATGAGCAAAGACGGCATGAAGAAAGACGCCATGTCCAAGGACGCGATGAAAAAAGACGCAGCGTCCCAATAACGCAAACCCTGTCATTCGGGGGTGTGACCTGAGCTCATGCTCCCCATGACATTTGATAGCTTGGCAATATTGCAAATTCTTCAGGAACACTGATTTCGTCGACCACTAGTATCAAAAATGAATTTCCGCAGATCCCGTTGCTCATACCTGTAGGTAGCGGATTTCGAGCCCGCGTATTTATTGGTGCGATCAGGGAGCGGTAAGGTCATGAGTCGAGTATCGACAGCGGGCGAACATCTTCCTGGCGGGTTGATTCTGGTGGTTGAAGACGACCCGCTGATCCTGGAGTTTCTCTGTGAAATTCTTCAGGACGAAGGCTATGTAGTGCAACCGCAAACCAGTGCGGACGCTGCATCGGTGTATCTGCAGGGGCACGCGCCCGAAGTCGGGATGTTGCTGACAGACATCACCATGCCGGGCACGCTCAACGGCGCGGACCTGGCCAATCTGTTCGGTGATCGCTGGCCGGACAAACCGATCATGATTATGTCCGGTTTCGAAACCCCGGCCAGCTCCGGGGTTCGCCATCAGGTGTCGTTCATCAAGAAACCCTGGGCGCTCGGGCAGTTGCTTGATTGCGTGGACGGTGCCCTCAAGTCTCGTCGGACCCTGTAGGAGCTGCCGCAGGCTGCGATTTTTTGACTTTGATTGTAAAAAAGCCAAATCAAAAGATCGTCCGAACGCGGCCCGAACCTGCGGCAGCTCCTACATTGATCGTGTACATTGCGGGAAGCCCGCTGATCCTTGATAGGAAGGACCCTTTGCCTGCTCCCACATCCGTCTTCAATGCCCCTTACCGCGCCTTCCTCTTCGACATGGACGGCACCATCCTCACCTCGATTGCCGCCGCCGAGCGCGTATGGGCCACCTGGGCCATACGCCATGGCGTCGATGTCGAGACCTTCCTGCCCACCATTCACGGCGCCCGTGCCATCGACACTATCAATCGCCTGGCGTTGCCTGGCGTCGATGCCGAGGCCGAAGCGGCGTGGATCACCGAAGCTGAAATCGAGGATGTCGATGGCGTTGAAGAGGTGGCTGGCGCGGCGGCTTTTCTCCAGTCTTTGCCCGCTCATCAATGGGCGATCGTGACCTCTGCACCAAGGGCGCTGGCGTTGCGGCGGATGGCAGCCGCCGGGATTCCCGAGCCGGATGTGATGGTCACTGCCGAAGACGTCACCGCCGGTAAACCCGACCCGGCCGGTTATCGATTGGCTGCGCAGCGGTTGGGTGTCGAGATATCGGATTGCCTGGTTTTCGAGGATGCGACGGTAGGCATTCTTGCGGCCGAGGCGGCGGGGGCGGATTTGCTGATCGTTACGGCGACGCATGAGCAGCCGATTATGACGGCGCATGCCACGTTGGCAAGTTATGACGAAGTTGTGGCCCGTGTAGACACCGACGGCGTGATTCGACTTCGCACAATCTAATGTGGGAGCGAGCCTGCTCGCGAAAGCGGAGTGTCAGTCAGCTTTTATGTCGGCCGGAAGTCAGCATTCGCGAGCAGGCTCGCTCCCACAGTGGGGTTGTAGGTCTCAATAGACTTTGGGGATCAACCGCCAGCTCCGGGCGCAATAAGCCTCGTATTCACCACCAAACTGCGCTCGTAACAGCGCTTCTTCGGCGTGAATGCGCGCAATTAGCGGGATCACGGTCAGCGCAGCCAGCAGCAGCCCGACCCCGGAACGAAAGGCCAGCGCCCAACCCACGGCAATCACCAACATCCCCAGGTAACTAGGGTTGCGCAAACGGCGATAGATCCCGTCGGTCACCAGGCTATGGCCCGGCTGAATCGCCACCAGTCCACTGAAGCGTTTGCCCAGCACGAACACCGGCCACATTCGCAGAACGCCGCCGATGATGAAGAGCAACGCTCCGAGCCAACGAATGCCCTCGCCACCGAAGGTCCAGAAGTCGATGCGGTCGGTGTAGGCCGGTAAAAAACCACTCAATAATCCGATCACCCCGAACGCTGGCAGCACCCAGCGATTGGCCCGATCCTCGCGCTCGCCAGAACTCAGGTTGACCTCGGTGAACAGCGAAGCGATGGCCATGACCAGCGTTGCCAGGGCAACAACCACCAAGGCTGCATGGGAAAAAAAAGCCCCGAAGCCGCCCAGCCCCCAAATCGCCAGCCAGAGGTAAGCGAGGGTGGAGACGATGGCAAAAAACGCCAGTTTTGCGGAGATTTTCATAGGCGATTCCCCCGACACTCTTCAGTGTAGCGCCGATCGTTCCCATGCTCCGCGTGGGAATGCAGCCCGTGACGCTCCGCGTCACTGGACGCGGAGCGTCCCTTGAGGCATTCCCACGCAGAGCGTGGGAACGATCATTCTGCGGCCGACCGCGCATTGCGCCTGATCACCTGCGGCGGCTGCCCGAACGCTCGAAGGAACGCTTCGCGCATGCGCCGAGGATCAAGAAAGCCGGTTTCCAAAGCGATCTGCTCAAGCGTCAGGCGCCCACGTTCGAGCATCTGCCGTGCCGCCTCCAGGCGCAGGTTTTCGATGGCTTTGGCCGGCGACTGGCCTGTTTCGGCACGGAACGCACGGCTGAACTGGCGCGGGCTGAGACGCGCCACTTGCGCCAGTTGTTCCACCGATAACGTTTGGGCGAGGTGTTCCCTGGCGTAGGCGAGGACGGTCTGAATGCGGTCGGATTTTGGCGCCAGTTCCAGCAGCGCCGAGTGTTGTGACTGGCCGCCGGCACGGCGGTGGTACATCACCAGTTTCTGCGCCACAGAACGTGCGAGTTCGGCACCGTGGTCCTTTTCGACCATGGCCAGCGCCAGGTCGATGCCGGCGGTCATGCCGGCGGAGGTCCAGATCGAACCGTCGATCACGTAGATACGGTCGGCTTCTACCTTGATCGATGGAAAGCGTTCTTGCAGTTGCCGTGCATAGGCCCAGTGCGTGGTTGCTCGCCGGCCCTCGAGCAATCCGGCCTGGGCCATGACAAAGGCTCCGGAACAAATCGACGCGGTGCGGCGCGCGGTTGTGGCGCTGGCACGCAAGTAGTCGAGTACGCCCTCGGGTGCCTGCTCGAGGATGGCGTCGCCACCGACCACGATCACCGTATCGAACACCCGCTCGCCGAACGCCTCGGTGCCGACACTCAGGCCACCGGAAGCGCGCAGGGTGCGGCCGTCTTCGGACAGTACACGCACGTCATACAGGGCTTCTCCCGCGCTGAAGTTGGCGTACTCGAACACCGGCATGGCCGCCAGCGCCATGGACTGGAAACCCTCGAAAACCACAAACGCCACGCTGATCATCGCCAGGTCCTCAAACGCTGATGTCCGAAAAACGTAGTTTAAACGTCATTTGCGACGGGCATGAGTCAATTTATAACGGCTCATGGCTGGCGACTGTCTCGCCTCACTGTGAAGGAAATTGAACATGGCTCTCTCCTCCAAAGGCACTGCACTGATCACTGGCGCCTCTTCCGGCATCGGCGCGGTGTATGCCGACCGTCTCGCCCGGCAGGGTTATGACCTGATTCTGGTTGCTCGCAGCCGGGCAAAACTCAATGCCCTGGCCAACCACCTGAGTGACGCGACCGGCCAAACGGTGGAAGTGGTCGCCGCGGATTTGAAAGACAAGGCCGACTTGCTGCGGGTCGAACAGATTCTGCGTAGCGACGCGAGCATCACCCTGTTGGTCAACAACGCCGGAGTCGGCGCGGTCATGCCGTTGCTCGACAGCCCCGTGGATGACATGGAAGACATGATCACCCTCAATATCACCGCGCTGACACGCCTGGCCTTTGCTGCGGCACCGGGCTTCGTCGCGCGTGGTGCCGGGACCGTGATCAACATTTCCTCGATCGTCGCCATCGCCCCGGAAATCCTCAACGGCGTGTACGGCGGGACCAAGGCCTTTGTCCTGGGGCTGAGCCAATCGATGCATCGTGAACTTGCAGATAAAGGCATTCGTATCCAGGCGGTACTGCCGGGCGCGACCGCCACCGACTTCTGGAGCGAGGCGGGCAACCCGGTGGAGAACTTGCCACAGGAGATCGTGATGTCCGCCGAAGACATGGTCGATGCCGCATTGGTGGGATTGGAGAGGGGGGAAGTGGTGACGATTCCGGGACTGCACGACGGGGGGCAGTGGGATCGCTACGAAGCGCAGCGCCAAGTGCTGTCCGGGTTGTTCGGCAACTCCACGGCAGCGGCGCGATATCGTTAAACGACAATGGCACGCCTCGCCCACGTAAAACTGTAGGAGCCAGGCTTGCCGGCGAAGAACGATGACGCGGCACAGCAGATACACCGCGGCGTCTGGTTCGCCGGCAAGCCTGGCTCCTACAGGTAGGGGCAATACGTTGGGCTCTAATGACCGGCCGGAACGCCTTCCTGGACGAGGATGGCGCGAGCCAGGTCTTCGTCGCTTGCGCTGTTGAGGTCAGGATGTTCCTGGCGAATGCGCTGCAATACCTGCTCCAGATAAGCGCCACGAATCGCACCGCCACTGGCCACGAAGCTGGAGGCGTCATCGCGGGCGGGAATCATCAGTTTGTGGTCCTTGAACGTCGAGTACAGCGAGGCGGAAACCCCGGCCGAAGTGGCGACATCGCCTGCATCCACTTTGGCCATAACGGAGCCGACGGGTAAGCACAGCAAAAGGGAAGAAACGATAATCAGACGGCGCATGACGTTGTCCTCTGAAGGCATGATGCAAAAAGAAAGTACCTCACCTTTTAAGATGCATGGCGGTCGTCAGGAGTTCCCGTGTCGATGTTTTGCAGCGTATTTTCAGCGCGAAAACCGGTTGCGATAATCCCGTGGCGAAACCCCGAGGTTGCGCTGAAAAGTCAGGCGCATTCGCTCTTCATCCCCAAAGCCGCACAGCCGGGAAATCTGATCGATATTGCGCTCTGAATCTTCCAGCAGTCGCCGCGCCGCTTCCACTCGCAGCACTTCCACGGCCTTGGCCGGGGTGCGACCGGTCTTGAGCTTGTAGACCCGGGCGAAGTTGCGCGGGCTCATTTGCACTTGTTGGGCGAGCCGGTCGATGGTGAGGTTTTCACCGGCCAGGTTTTGCGTGATCCACAGGTGCAGGTCGTCGAAGACCGCCCCCTCGCTGGTTTGCGCTTGCAGCAATTGGCTGTACTGGGCCTGGCCACCGGGGCGCTTGAGGAACACCACCATTTCCCGTGCCGTCAGCAGTGCCAGCTCACGTCCGCAATCTTCTTCGACCAACGCCAGTGCCAGGTCGATCCCGGCGCTGACCCCGGCGGAAGTCCAGACTGAACCCTGCTGGACAAAGATCGCATCGTTGTCGACTTCGATGGACGGATGGCGCTCCTTGAGCATGCCGCACATCGCCCAATGGGTGGCGGCGCGCCGACCTTCGAGCAATCCGGCTTCGGCCAGCAGGAACGTGCCGCTGCACACCGAAGCGGTGCGCCTGGCTTTGCTCGATGCCTGTTTGAGCCAGTCGACCAGGCTCAGGGAGTTGTTCATCGCCAGAATAATCGCCGGGGCCCCGGGAACGATCAGCGTGTCGATCGTTTGGTCGTCGAAGGTGCTCAATGGCACGGTGTCGACGGCCAGACCTTCTGCAGTGTGGATCAGACCACCGGCCAGGCTGGCGGTCTGCAGTTTGTAACCGGGCAAATCGCTGCTGTTGAGGTAGCGGGAGGCCGCCCAGAATACGGTTTGCGCGCCGGTCAGGTCCAGCAGGCCCATTCCCGGGTAGGCGAGGAATACGATCAGACGCGGTTGGTCGGACGGGGACTCGGAGGTGTCGGAAGTGCTGGCGATATCGTTCATAGGCTTCTGTATTGACGCGTTGGAATAATGATAATTCGCAAACGGCATAAGCGTTATCGCAGCTGGTCGGCTGTCAGGATTTCAGGGTTTTATGTCACTTGGCCGGGAAAACTTCAACCAGTAGGCGCTGCCTGCGGCTCCTACAGGATTTGCGGCTGCATGTTGAATTTATGGCGTGACACGCATCTGTAGGAGCCGGCTTGCTGGCGATGCGATGGAGGCCGTCATGCCGCCATCGCTGGCAAGCCAGCTCCTATTGGTCGTTCAGTTGTTCACCGGCTCGTATTTCCTGGTGCTGATCTTCTTCGTGGTCATGGCCATGCTGCTGGCGATATTCTCCAGCCTGATCGATTACCGGGAGCGAGGGCTGGTTTGATGAGCGTTGATGTCGACTGCGTGGTGGTCGGGGCCGGGGTAGTGGGCCTGGCGGTAGCCAGGGCCCTGGCCATGAGCGGGCGCGAAGTGATCCTGGTCGAGGCCGGCGAAGGGATTGGCGTGGGCATCAGTTCGCGCAATTCCGAAGTGATCCACGCCGGGATCTATTACCCGAGCGGCAGTCTCAAGGCGCAGTTGTGCGTGGAGGGCAAGCAACGTCTTTACGCCTTCTGCGACGAGCGCGGCGTCAATTATCAGCGGCTGGGCAAGTTGATCGTGGCCACCGATGATGCGCAGCGTGTGGCCTTGCAGGGTTTGCTGGAGCAGGGCCGGCGCAATGGCGTCGACGACCTGCAATGGCTGGATGCCGGTCAGGCGCGGGCGCTGGAACCTGAGTTGTCCTGCGTTGCAGCGCTGTGGTCGCCGTCCACCGGAATCGTCGATTCCCATGGCTTGATGCGCTGCAGGCCGATGCCGAAGCCTGGGGCGCGTCGCTGGCCTTGCATACGCCGCTGTTGTCGGCGCGGTGCACCGAACAGGGCTTCGAACTGCACATGGGCGGCGCCGAGTCCATGACCTTGAGCTGCCGCGGGCTGATCAACTGTGCGGGATTGTCCGCGCCCGAAGTGGCGAGCCGTATCGTCGGCCTGCCAGCGCAATACGTTCCCGAGGCGCGATTTTGCAAAGGCAGCTATTTCAGTTACAGCGGCCGAGCGCCGTTCCGGCATCTGGTGTACCCGGCGCCGGAAAGCGCCGGGCTGGGTGTGCACATGACCCTCGATCTCGGCGGTCAGGCGCGTTTCGGGCCGGATGTGGAATGGGTCGACAGGGTCGATTACCGCGTGAATCCAGGACGGGCCGACGGCTTTTACGAGGCGATCCGGCGTTACTGGCCAGGCTTGCCCGCTGCCAGCCTGCAACCGGCCTACAGCGGCATTCGCCCGAAAATCAGCGGCCCAAACGAGCCGGCCACCGACTTCCGCATCAGTGGACCCGCCGAACATGGCGTTCCCGGGCTGGTCAATCTGTTCGGCATCGAATCGCCGGGCCTGACCAGTTGCCTGGCGCTGGCCGAACACGTAATGAACGCCCTGCACCTGTAGGAGCGAGCATGTCGAATCGTCGCACCGTCGCGATGGTCGTCAACGATGACGCTGGGTGCCTGACACCCCGCGCAGTATTCGAGTCCATCGCGAGCAGGCTCGCTCCTACAGGTGTCCGCATTCTACCGGTAATCAGTGCCCGCGCCGCCAGGCGTAGATAGCGCTATCCTTGGAAGATGTGCTCTTCGCCATCGGAGAAGTCTGATGATCAACGTACGCACTGCCCGCATGCTTGCCGATTACAAACAATGGGCCAACCAGCGCCTCTTCGATAACCTGGCGCTACTGCCACCGGGCGAAGTCGAAAAAGAACGCGCCGGGGTCTTCAAGAACATAATCGGCACGCTCAATCACATCTATGTGGTGGACCGTATCTGGCAGGCTCACCTCGAAGGCCGAGGGCACGGCTTCAAAACCTCCCATGACCTGGTGCACCCTGAACTGCCGGTGCTGCGCCTGGCGCAACAGGACGTGGATCGCTGGTACTGCAACTGGTGCGCGAGGCAGACCGATGCCTCGCTGGACAAACCCCTCAGGTTCACCTTCGTTTCCGGCGAAAGCGGCACCATGAGTGCCGGCGCGATGTTGATGCACGTGGTCAATCACGCCAGCTATCACCGCGGCTGGGTGATCCAGATGTACTTCGAAATCCCGGCCATGCCGCCGATGACGGACATGCCGATCTACCTGCGCGAGACCGACCCGCACTTCAACTCGCTTAATGCCCCGGCAGTGGGGCTGACATGTGCTCCACTATTCGCGAGCGCAACCAACGTTCTGCCGGATCGTTATCGTTGACGCCGTTCCAGACCATGGACAGTTCGGACGGCACGATCTCGAACGGCGGGTCGTCGGCGCGCAGCTGGCTGCTGCCATCGATCAGCGCGCAGGCTGCATAATCGGGCACCGAGGCCAGCATGTCGGTGCCCGCCAGCAAGGCGCGCAGGCCCGAGAACTGCGGCACTGCCAGGACCACGCGACGGGAGCGGCCGATTCGCGCCAGGTCATTGTCGATGGCGCCGCTCAAGTCTCCAGAAAACGACACCAGCGCGTGGGGACGCTCGCAGAATTCATCCAGGGTCAGGGGGCCAGGCCGGTCATCGCCGCGCAGGACCTTGACGCTCAAATCCCGCAGCTTCTTGCGCTTGGCGTTGGCCGGCAACTCCGTGGTGTAGCTGATGCCGACGGAAATCTCACCGCTGGCGAGCATCGACGACATCAACAGGTAATTCACCCGGCGCACCACCACCACGACGTTCTGCGCTTCTTCGCGAATCTGCTTGAGCAGCGGCGGAAACAGGCCAAACTCGGCATCGTCGGACAGGCCGATGCGAAACACATCGCGGCTGATGGACGGGTCGAAATCCTTGGCCCGGCTCACCGCCCCGGAAATGGTGTCCATTGCCGGTTGCAGCTCCTTGAGAATCACCAGGGCCCGCGGGGTTGGTTCCAGTACACGCCCATTACGCACCAGCAGCGGGTCGTCGAACAAATCGCGCAACCGGGCGAGTGCCGCACTGACGGCGGGCTGGCCGAGGAACAGCTTCTCCCCGGCGCGGGTCAGGTTTTTTTCGAACATCAGGGTTTCGAAAATCACCAACAGGTTCATGTCCACGCGGCGCAGGTCGTTGCGGTTCATGGTTGGAGGCTCGTCGGGCTTTTGGATCTCTACAGTAAAGCACCAACGTCGATTATGTGGCGGCGCCGATCAGTTCCGCCATAAACCCTGGGATATCGTGGAGTGGCGACGACTTTAAAAATTAGGGACATTTATATTAAAGATTTCATCTTGGGTCTTTCTGATGCGTTCGATGCCCTTTTTAAACGATTTACCCAAATATTCATGGAGTTCTGAATTTATTCTTAGAGCATCAAATCCAGTGATTACACCTGTGTTATCTCGGATAGCCACATTCTCAAGATGTTCTAGCTGATTTTTTATTTTATTAGATTCAGGGAGTCGTTTGACCCGATTGGGATTGATACCTAGTCGTGCGTTCAATTCTTCTGCTACTTTTTTTTGCGACGGCGGTACTGCGTCATTGGATAGAGATCGAAGACTTGGCGATTTTTCTGCATATGCTGGCGTATTTTCGTATGCGGTTCTCGTCTCGGAGAGAAGTTTTTTGAAGCGCGGTGTGGCTTGTTGGCTTGCAAGTTTCTTGTCGTTTTCGAGCTTTTCATAGAGTTTTTGGCGTTGCATACCTTGACTCTTGATCTTTTTTAATCTGTTCATTCCTCTTCTTTCGTTAATTTTTCTACCCAACGAGAACAGGAAATGACGAGAGTGCCCCGTAGGATCAGTCATGTTTACAGGGTCTCCCAAACAATATGCATACGGATTAAGCCCCCCCTCCCAAACGGACTTAAGTTGTCCGGGCTACTAAATCGCATCAACACCGGATTAAACGCCCGATAACCATTACCCAATAAATAATGCCCGGTTACCGGATCAGGCCGTTCGCCATTGAAGCCCAGCAAACTCAGCAACCCATTTTCAGGGTGACGATTTCCGTAGGGCGAATAGGCAATGGGTTGTCGCTGGTTGTTTGATTCGAGCGTATGGAGCACTGAGCACTGCTGATCGGTGGCCAGTAACATCGCGGCGTGTATGTCTTTCTGGCACTGCTGTTGCGCTAGTAACAGGTCACCGTGCTGGACAATTGAATAGCGTGTTGCGCCCTGCATTTCGGTAGCCAGGCGGCTTTTGCAGTAAAAGCGCTGATGCTGCTGCGCTCCTGTTGGTGTTTGGTCGATCAACCGGTCGAGGGCGTCGTAGCGATACTGGCATAGCAGGGATTCGTGTGACGATGGCATGGGCGAGTGCTCCAAAGGTCCAACAGGCAGGCGCTCAGTATTGGTTTTTGCGCTGCGAGTTGGAACTATCAGAACTGCTAGGTATTTTGGCCGATGATTCCCCGTGGCCAGGGAGCTTGGTCCCTCGTCACGGAGTTGGGCAGTACCTACTAAGGCGGGTCGAGTTGATCCAGTGCGCGGTTCACCGCCAGTTCGCCCAGCATGATGACTTGGGCAATGCCCAGCAGGGTGTTGCGGTGCGATCCCTGCAGAAAGCCGGCCAAATCGTTGGCCATGACATTGGCCGAGGCCAGTGATTCGCAAGCGTGGGCGAGCAGGGTTTCGGTGTTGAGTTCCGGGTTGATGGTGAACATCGTGCAGAGTTTGCGCGGGGTGGCTTGGATGTCGGCGGCGGAGGCGGGATTTATGTCTGGTGGATCGGGCGTCGGTTTGAACATGGTTGAAACTCCTCACATCGTAAATAAGGAGCCATCACCTTGCGCTACCAAACGTAGGGTGGTGGCCATGCGCAGGTTGGTAGACCGGGATGCGAGGAGACCGGCGCGCCCGTAGGCGCCCTGTGCATGACCACCATAGAAAGCAGAGACGAAACAATCACTGCAAATGATGATGCTGTGCACTTCGCATGGCGGGCTACCAAACCCGATCGCTGTGTTTTCAGCGACCGACCAACGATAGAGCCCGGCCCCAAGGCGCACAAGCCGGCGGATTCTGGCGTAACCGTAGGCAATGACGCAAGGCGCTGTAGCTTTCATCAAGTTACGCTGACAACCGTTAAACATGTGCCTTAAACAGACACCGCCATCGCGAGCAAGCTCGCTCCCACATTGGGTCTGCAGATATCGCAAATTCTGCATACGACACCAATCAACTGTGTGCTCGCGATAGCGGTGTGTCAGTCACGTAGAAGTTGAATGTGCTAATTGAATACCTCAGCTCAACGCCATCTCCGGGCAGCGCAAGGCATTGGTGGCCAACAGGGCCTCGATTTCCTCCTCGGAAAAAGAGAACTCCCGCAACACCGCTCGCGAATGCTCGCCATTGTCCGGCGCCGGTGCATAAGGCGTCTGCGCCGCCTCCAGGCTGTTGATCGGAAACCCTGGCACCCGGACCACGCCGTGCTGCGAGTGGTGCAGATCCACCAGCATGCCATTGCTGGCGATCTGCGGATGGTTCAGTACGTCGTTGTAGTCGCTGACCTTCGAACAAAGGATGTCGGCCTCGCGCAGTACTTGCAGCCAGTGTGCAGTGGTGCGGGCGCGGAACACGTCTGTCAGCGCCGCGCACATGGCTTCACGATGCACCACGCGCTGCGCCGAGGTGGCGAAACGTGGGTCATCGATCCATTCCGGATGCCCGAGCACGCCGCACAACGCCGGCCAGCGGTTGCCGTTGTAGGCGGCGACCATCAGCCAGCCATCCGCCGCTTCAAACGCTTCGTTGGGCGCGGAATAGGGCGCGGCACTGCCGATGCGGGTTGGCAGCTTGCCATCGCAGAGGAAACTGGCCAGCGACGCCTGTTGCAGCGCCAGTGCCGAGTTCATCAGGCTGACGTCGAGGTGCCCGCCGAGGCCGTCGTTGTCCCGGGCGTGCAACTTGGCCAAAACCGCCATGCACGCCATATAACCTGTGACCACATCGACCACCGGTGCCTGCACCTTGGACGGCGCGGAGCCTGGCGTGCCGATCAGGCTCATCAGCCCGGAATCAGCTTGCAGAATGCCGTCGACACCGGCCCGATCTGCGTAGGGACCTTGCTGGCCATAGGCGGAAATCGAGCAGTAGATCAGGTCCGGTTTCAACTCAGCCAAGGCCTCGTAACCCAAGCCCAGCCGGGCCATGACGCCGGGGCGCATGCTTTCCACCAGTACATCGGCCTGCAATACCAGGCGTTTGATCACCGCTGCGCTGTCTGGGTGTTTCAGGTCCAGACTCAGGCCCAGTTTGCCGCGATTGAACCCGTGAAACAGCGCGCTATCTTCGCCGACCCAGGCCGGGCCGAGGGTGCGGCCCAACTCGCCTTCGTGGGGTTCGACCTTGATCACCCGCGCGCCCATGTCGGCCATCAGCATGGTTGCCGTGGGGCCGGCGGCGATCTGGGTGAAGTCGAGGACGGTCAGGCCATCCAGAGCTTTGCGTAACATGTTCGCCTCCTCGGGCCGTTAGCGCCCGGTGTAATTCGGCGTGCGTTTTTCGGCGAATGCCTGGCGGCCCTCGATGCGATCTTCGGTATCGCGAAGCACGCCCCAATACAGCTCGGTCAGGCGTTGGGCCTCGCGATCGCTCAAATGCGCGGTGCTGCGGGCCAGGGTTTGCAAGGCCTGAATCGCCAGCGGTGCTTGCCGGGCAATCAATTGCGCCAGTTCCATTGCTCGGTTCAGCAAGGCTGCGCGGCTGTCCAGGCGTTCGGAGATCAAACCGATGGACTCGGCACGAACAGCGTCGATGCGTGCGCCGGTCAGGGCCATTTGCAGCGCGTGGGCCGGTGGCACGGCGCGCATCAGTCGATGCAGACCGCTGACTGCCGGGATCGAGCCGACCACTGCTTCGGGCAAACCGAAGGTGGCGCTGTCGCTGGCGATGCGCAGGTCGCATTGCAACGCCAGCTCCAGGCCACCGCCGAGGCAGTGGCCATTGATCGCGGCGATCAACGGCTTGTGCAGGTCCAGATCAGTGAGGTCCATCTGGCGGATATAGAGCCCGGCATCTGCCGCTGCATCGTTGGCCAAGAACAGCGCCTCGGCATAGGAGGCCTTTGATTGCCGCGTGCTCTTGAGGTCGGCACCGACGCAGAACGCCCGTTCACCGCTGCCGGTAATGACGGCGGCGCGCAGTTCACGACGGTCGCGCACTTGCAGCAGATGACCGCGCAGGGCTTGCAGCGAGTCCAGGTCGAGGGCGTTGAGCGCTTGCGGCCGATCCAGGGTGATCAGCGCCACGGCGCCGTGTATTTCGAAGGTGACTGACATGGCGCTCACCTCACACACTGGCCGAGGACAGACTGCGTCCGCCACAGACATACAGGGTTTGCCCGGTGACGTAGCTGCTGGCCGGGGCGAGGAAAAACTCCACGGCGTTGGCGATGTCATCGGGCGTGCCGATGCGTTTCACCGGCACGGTGTCCTTGAGTTTCGCCTGCACTTCGGGGGCGAAACTCTGGAACAGCGGCGTGTCGACGATGCCCGGTGCGATGGCATTGACGGTGATGCCCTTGGCGGCGAACTCAATGGCCAGGCTGCGGGTCAGGCTGACCACGCCACCCTTGGCTGCCGAATAGTTGGCCTGGCCGAAACCGCCGAGCCAGGCTCGCGAAGACATGTTGACGATGCGTCCAAAGGCGTTCTCCAACATCAGCGGCAGGGCCGCCTTGCAGCAGAGAAATTGCGCCCTCAGGTTGGTATCCACCACCAGGTCCCAGTCTTGTTCGGTCATGTTGAGGAAGCGTTTATCGCGCACCACGCCGGCGTTGTTCACCAGGAAATCCAAGCGATTATGGGCCTCGCGAATTTGTGCGAATGCCGCGTTGACGGCCTCGCCTTCGGTCAGGTCGAGGGCGATGCCGGCAACCTGTAAATCTTCAGCCAGCAAAGCCTCGATGCTGCTGTTCAGCGCCTGTTCGTCGCGGTCCAGCAGGTAGACAAAAACACCTTGTTGCGCCAAGCGGTGCGCAATGCTCAGGCCGATGCCACGTGCCGCGCCGGTAACAACAGCGACTTGACCAATAGAAAAGTTGTTCATGGCTTCAGACTCCAAGAATGTGCACGGCGGACGCCGCATGGTCGACCCCGGCGATACCGCCGCCGGTGCATTGCGCCAGGCCCAGGCGCGGGGTGCCTGCCTGGCGGTCGCCGGCGCGACCCTGCAACTGCCAGAACAACTCGACCATTTGCGCAACGCCCGTGGCGCCCAATGGATGCCCCTTGGCCAGCAGACCGCCGCTTGGATTGACCGGCACTCGGCCGCCAAGCGATGTGGCGCCCGAATGCAGCAGCGCGACGGCGTCACCCGGCGCGGCCAGCCCCAGGGCTTCGTAATACAGCAGCTCGGCGATGGTGAAGGCGTCGTGCAACTCGACCACGCCGATGTCGGTCGGGGAAACACCGGCCTGTTCATAGGCCAGGCGCGCGGCGCGGGCGGTGATTTCGGCGTCGAGAATGTCCTCGTCACCGCTCTCGCGCAGGCCCGACACGATGATCGAGCCCAGTACTTTTACGTCTTTGCTGTGTGGGCCCGGCTTGTTGCCCAGCACCAGCGCGGCGGCGCCGTCCACTTGCGACGGGCAGCACTGCAGCAGGGTCAGCGGGTCGGCGATCATCCGTGAGGCCAGTACTTCTTCGAGCGTCACTTCTGTGCGTTGCTGGGCGAATGGGTTGAGTGAGCCGTGACGGCGGTTCTTCACTGCCACGGCGGCGAGGTCGGCAGGCTTGGCGTCGCGCTCGTGGAGGAAACGCGTGCCGCGCATCGCGTAGACCGCTGGCAAGACCATTCCAGCCGTGGCGTACAGATCGGTCATGCGGTCGTTGCGCTGCATCGGGATCATACCGCCGCCCAGGGCGGTCAGTTGCTCGATGCCAAACACCAGCACCCGCTCGTACTGCCCGGCCAGCAAGGCGTGACGCGCCAGATGCACCGCCGTGGCGCCGCTGGCACAGGCGTTTTCGATGTTGTAGACCGGAATGCCCTTGAGTCCCAGGTCACGCAGGATCACCTGGCCGAGGATCATCCCGCCCAGCACGTTGGCGCAGTACACCGCCTGGATGTCGGCCAGTTGCAGGCCGGCATCGGCCACTGCATCCAGAATCGCCCGTTGCGCCAGTTCCGGCGCCATCACGCCTGGGTGACGGCCGAAGACGGTCATCGCGCCGCCCATTACATGCATCTGGCTCATGGACGTGCCTCCAGGGATTGGAAAACGTAGCCGTAGGTGTCGTCGGCGATCACCCGCCATTTGTCGCCGATGGCGGCGCGGGCAGGGCTGTCGATCAGGCGCCCGAACAAACGCACCTGGCCGGGCAGGTCGACGTAGGCGAGGACGAAGGGTGGCAGGCCGCTTTTCGGGCTCGGGTGCATGATGGTGAAGCTGTAGACCTGGCCCTCGGTGTCGAGGACGGTGTCGTCGAACTGGCTGCTCAGCGGCGATTCATCAATCACGGCAGGGAAGAAGATTTCACCGCTGTGGCGATGGCGCGAGGCGCGCAGGCTCGGCGGCGTGGTGGCGGCCCAGACGGGCGTGGAAAAACTCATGATGACCTCCTGTTGTTATGGGCTCGCGAGCGAGCGCTGGAGGTCATGGTCGGGCAGGGGCGGGAGGTCCGACAAACGATATAAAAACCGGGGTGGGTTGAGAAAAAATCAAGCCATGGAGAATACTAAACCTGTGGGAGCGAGCCTGCTCGCGATGACGGTGGGGCAGTCGAAAAAGATGCTGAATGTGCCGGCCTCATCGCGAGCAGGCTCACTCCCACAGTGGATCTGCGGCGAACACCAAAGCTTTGTACGACATCGATCAACAGTGGGAGCGAGCCTGCTCGCGATGGCGGTGGGTCAGCCGAAACAGATGTTGAGTGTGCCGGCCTCATCGCGAGCAGGCTCGCTCCCACAGGTATGGTGTTCAGCCTGTCAGCCTTGCAATGTCACACCTGCCAAGCGCTCCAGCACCTGCACGACATTCGTCATATCCCGCGCCGGATCACCCTCGCTCAGTGCCTGATCGAAGAACTGCTTCACCACCGAACTGGTAAACACTGGTGCCCCGGCATTCTCCGCTTCGGCCAGAAACAGCCTCACATCCTTGCGCATCAGATCCAGACGAAAGCCGAAATCGAATTCCCGGCGCATCACAGTCCCCGCAAGTATCTGTTCGCTGGTGAAACTGCGCGCGGTGCTCGCGTTGAGCATCTCGACCATCTGCCGCGCATCGAGCCCGGCCTTGACCCCGAACAGCATGGCTTCACTGGTGGCGACCAGGGTTGCGGCGACGATCATGTTGTTGACCAGTTTCAGGGTTTGCCCCAATCCCGGCTCCGTTCCAATGTGTTCGACTTTCTTGCCGAACGCCGCGAATACCGACTCGCAGCGTTGGTAGGCGGCAAGGTCACCGCCCACCATCACCGACAACGTGCCGTTCTGCGCGCCGGCGACACCCCCGGCCAACGGCGCATCGAGAGCGTCGATGCCGCGTTCGGCGAGTTCGGCGTGCAGGCGCCGGGCCAGGCTCGGGGCGGTGGTGGAGTGGTCGACCAGGATGTTGATCTGTTGGCCGTGGATCACCCCGTCGGCCCCCAGCACCACGCGTTCGACAATGTCCGGCGTGGGTACACAGATCAGCACGATTTGCGCATGGTCGGCCACTTGCCGAGGCGTTGCATGTTGGCGCGCGCCCTGTGCCAGTAGAGGCGCCAGGGCGAGCGGGTTGGGGTCGAACAGGTTCAGGTCGAAGCCCTTGTCGAGCAGATGGCGGGCCATTTTCTGGCCCATGGCACCGAGGCCGATAAAGCCGATGGAAGGGCGATCAGGAGTAGTCATGACGGGTCTCTTTTTTTGTCGTCGGAGACCCATGCTAGTCATGCCGGTAAATGACCGACAAAGCAGTTTTACGCCGCGCTGCGTTGACTAAATCTCAAGCCTGATCGCGGGTGATACGCGCCTGCTCAAGCAACCACTCGCGGAAAATCCGCAGGTCGTCACTTTCCTCGCGGTGCCGCGGCGTCAGCAGGTAATAGGTGTACACGCCCATGTCCACCACCTGCTCGAACGGCCGGATCAAACTGCCATCCTGCAACTCCTTGCTGACCATGAACAGCTGCGCCATGGCGATGCCCTGACCGCCGACCGCGGCGGCGTAGACCATCGAAGAACTCTGGTAGGACATGCCGGCCAGGGCATCCACTTCGCGACTGACCCCGGCGGCTTCCAGCCAGTAGCGCCAGTCTTCGGGGCGGGCGATGGAATGCAGCATGGTGTAGCCGGCGATGTCGGCCGGGGTTTGCAATCCCGGACCGTGTTGCAACAGTGACGGGCTGCACACCGGTGCCAATTGGTTGTCACTGAGCACATAGCAATTGCAGTTGGGCCATTCGCCGGAACCGAGGCGGATCGCAGCGTCGATGTCTTCCTTGTAGAAATCCACCGGCTCCAGCGATGCAGTCAGCAGCACTTCAATCTTGGGGTTCTGCGCATGAAAACTCGCCAGCCGCGGAATCAACCACTGCATGGCGAACGTGGTGTAGGCGCGCACCTTGAGCTGGCGGCGGCGGGGCGGTGACATGAGTTTTTTGGTTGCCCCGCGCAGGTCTTCGACCACCCGCGCCACCGCACGGAAATACTGCTCGCCGGCAGCGGTGAGGGTGATCTGCCGGTGGCCGCGCACGAACAGATCGAGCTTGAGAAATTCTTCCAGGGTGCGGATCTGCCGACTGACCGCTCCCGGCGTGACGTTCAATTCATCGGCGGCCAGGGTGATGCTCAGATGCCGGGCGACGGACTCGAATGCGCGGATGGCATTGAGGGGAGGCAGACGATCCATAGTGGGCAAACCCTTGTTCTTATGGGAGGAGCGGCGCGCAGTGTACGTAATGAAGAGCCTAAACCCACTTGATTAAAACTCAAGGCAGCGGGGTGTTTTTCTCGATTGTCGGGCCCGGGCCTGGCTTTCAGGATCGACGTTCGCGCGCCTGTCCGGGGCGTGCTCGAACCTGACAACAATAAGAGAAACGCGCCCATGAACAACGCCTTCCCAATGCTTTCACGCCTGGCTGTTTGCATCGCAGCCAGCACCGTATTCAATCCGGCCTGCGCCGATATTTTTCAGGACAGCAAGGCCAATCTTGAGCTGCGCAATTACTACTTCAATCGCGATTTTCGCCAATCCGGCGTGGCCCAGAGCAAGGCCGAGGAGTGGGCGCAGGGTTTGATCCTGCGGGTTGAATCGGGCTACACCGAAGGCCTGATTGGCGTCGGTTTCGACGCCATTGGCCTGGTCGGTATCAAGCTCGACTCCGCGCCGGACCGCAGCGGCACCGGCTTGCTCAACACCGCGCGCGGGCCCGGCGGACGCGCCGAAGACCAGTACGGCGCACTCGGCGCCACCGGCAAACTGCGCCTGGCCAAGAGCACCCTGAAAGCCGGAACGCTGCTGCCGAAAATGCCGGTGGTGATGTACAACGACTCGCGCCTGCTGCCGCAAACCTTTCGTGGTGCCTGGCTCAACAGTGCCGATGTCGACAACCTGTCCCTGGACTTCGGCCGCCTCGACCAGACCAAACTGCGCAATTCCTCCGACTTTGAGGACATGAGCGTCTACAACGGCGTGGCGCGCAACATCCGCCTTGGCCGTCATGCCACCAGTGACCGTTTCGACTTTGCCGGGGCCACGTATCGCTGGACGCCATCGCTGAGCACGGCTTATCACTACGGTGAGCTCGAAGGGATTTACCGCCAGCATTACCTGACCCTCAACCACAAATGGGCGATCAGCGAAGGGCAGACTTTCAGCTCCGACCTGCGCTGGGCCCGTAGCCTCGACAGCGGCGGCAGCAATGTCGACAATTCGGCTCTTGGTGCGATGTTCACCTACAGCGCCAGCGGCCACTCGGTGGGCCTGGGGTATCAACGCATGAGTGGCGACACGGGTTTCGCCAACATCAATGGCACCGATGGCTACCTGGTCAATCTGGTGCAGATCAACGATTTCGGCAACCAGGACGAGCGTTCATGGCAGGCGCGCTATGACTACAACTTTACCGCGCTGGGCATTCCGGGCCTGACCTTCATGACCCGTTATCTGTCGGGTGAGGACGTCAGCGTGCGCACTCGCGCCAGGGCGGGCAAAGAGTGGGAGCGTGATTCCGAATTGGGTTATGTGATCCAGAGCGGACCGTTGAAGAACCTTGGGGTGAAGTGGAAAAACGCCAGTGCGCGGAGCAATTTTTCCAGTGATATTGATGAGAATCGGTTGATCGTTACGTATTCGTTGGCACTGTGGTGATATGCCTGATCAAACCGCAAAACCTGTGGGAGCGAGCTTGCTCCGGGCGGCGCTCCGACGATAGCGGTGGGTCAGTCAACATGGATGCTGAATGTGCTGACCTCATCGCGAGCAAGCTCGCTCCCACACTGGATCTTCAGTGGGCGCAAATACCGTGTACGACATCAATCAAATGTGGGAGCGAGCTTGCTCGCGAAAGCGGAGTGTCAGACGGCAAGGATGTTGAATTTGTCGGGAAATAAAAAGGCGCAGCCATGCTGCGCCTTCGGGTTTCGGCGAATACTTCAGAGCCGAATAATCACCGACTTCAACTGCGTGTAATGCGCCAACGCATCCACCCCTTGCTCACGCCCGTAACCACTCTGCTTGAACCCACCACACGGTGTCTGCACGAACCCGCCGCTGTATTCGTTGACCACGATGCGCCCTGCCTCCAGTTGCGCAGCGACCCGGTGCACGCGCCCGATGTCGCGGCTCCAGATCCCGGCGCCAAGGCCGAATTCGCTGTCGTTGGCGATGCGCAAGGCATCGGCTTCGTCCTTGAACGGAATCACGCAGACAATCGGGCCGAAGATTTCTTCCTTGGCCAACGTCATGTCGTTGGTCACGCCGGTGTACACGGTGGGTTCGATGTACCAGCCGTTTTCGTAGCCCGGATGACTGGCGACTTTGCCGCCGATAGCTGGCTTGAGACCTTCGCGTTCGGCGATAGCGAAGTAGCTTTGGATTTTTTCAAATTGCGCGTGGGTGGTGATGGGGCCTGAGGTCGCGTCATCTTGCGGGCCTACGCGCAGTTGACCGACTTCGGCCACCAGTTTGTCGACGAAACGCTGGTAGATCGATTCCTGTACCAGCAAGCGTGTGCCCGCCGCGCACCATTGGCCGCTGTTCCAGGTGAAGGCCAGGGTCGAGCCTTTGGCGGCGGCGTCGAGGTCGGCGTCGTCGAAGACGATGTTGGCCGACTTGCCCCCCAGTTCCAGGGTCAATGGCAGAATCCGATCCGCCGCGATGTGCCCCAATTCCTGGCCGGCGCGAATGCCGCCGGTGAAGGAGATTTTGCGGATGTGCGGGTTATGCGCCATGGCCGGGCCGATGATGCTGCCCTTGCCGACGATCACGTTGAATACGCCCGGTGGAATGCCGGCCTCGACGGCCATGCGTGCCAGTTCCACCAGCGACGCCGAGGTGTGCTCGGACGGTTTCGCCACCACTGTGTTACCGGTGGCCAGGGCCGGGGCGATGGCGCGGGCGGCCTGATGCAGCGGGGCGTTCCAGGGCAGGATCACGCCGATCACGCCGAACGGATCGCGGCGGGTGTAGACGTGGTAGTTAGGGCCCTGGTTGATCACTTCGCCGTCCATGACATTGACGATGCCGCCGTAGAACTCGAAATATTGCGCGGTCAGGTCCATCAGTTGCGCCATTTCCCGGCCAGGCTTGCCGGTTTCGGCCCGTTCCAGGGCGCCGAGGGTGCTTTCACTGGCGCGGATCAGGCGCCCGAAATCGTTGAGGATGCGTCCGCGCTCGGCCGGGCGCATGTCGCGCCAGACTTGCAACGCCGCGGCGGCGGAATCGATGGCGATGGCCACGTCGGCCGGGCCGCTGTTGGCCACTTCGTTGAGTTTTTCGCCGGTGCGCGGGTCGATCTTGTCTTCGTATTGGCCATCCAGCGGTGGCGTATGGCGCCCGTCGATGAAGCTGTGGGTTCTATCAAACATTGCCGGTTCTCCTCGTGAAGCTGTTCTTGTCGGTACTCATGGGGAGGGTCGTGGGCAGCCCCATGATTGCCTGCCATTACGGCTGCTCACCGATCACCCTTCAACCGAGTTTTAAAGGGCAGTGCGTTGAGAAAACCTCAAGGCAATGGATTGATATTTAGTCAACCGAACCGTCCGGAAAACTCGCTACACGAAAGGTCGGCAACGCCGGATATTTATCCCGTAGCAACGCTGGGGCCGCGTTCAAAGGTCAACAATAACAGCGCCCACGGGAGTCTTGAAAATGAGCAACTACAACACAGTGGACGGTCAACTGCCGTCGTCATCCACTGCAACTGCGAGCCTGCAATCCGAGGGTCGGCGACTCAACCGTGCCGAGAAAAAAGCCATTGTCGCTGCCACCCTGGGTACCATCGTCGAGTACACCGACTGGGTGATCTACGCGACATTCTCCTCCATCCTTGCCAAGCAATTTTTCCCCGCCGGTGACGGCGTAACTGCTTTGCTGTCGGTACTGGCGGTGTTTGCCGTCGGCTTTATCATGCGCCCCATCGGCGGCGCGGTGCTGGGCCAACTGGCGGACCGTTATGGCCGCAAAAAAGGCCTGACGCTGTCGATCCTGCTGATGTCGGTGGCTTCGCTGGTGATTGGTATCTGCCCCAACTATGAAAGCATCGGCATTGCCGCGCCGATCATTCTGGTACTTGCCCGTCTGGTCCAGGGTTTCTCGGCGGGTGGCGAGTTCGGGTCGGCATCAGCGTTTTTGATCGAGTCTGCCCCCGCGCATCGCCGGGCGTTCGCCGGGTCCTGGCAATGGTTCGCCATTAACGCCGGCACCCTGGTGTCGTTCCTGCTCGGGTTTGCGCTCGCTTCGATGGGCAGTGACACTGCGCTGTACGACTGGGGCTGGCGCCTGGCATTTGTGATCGCGGCACTGATGGGCTTGATTACCCTGTGGATTCGTCTGTCGGTACATGAAACCGAAATCTTCAAGTCGCGGGTTGCTTCCCACAGCAAGAAACGCCCGATCCGTGAGCTGCTGTTCAGTCATCGCCGCGATGCCATGCGCGTGATCGGCATCGCCATGGCTGGCAACTTGCTCAATTACGTGTGGATGGTCAGCTATCCCAATCAGGTGCACCTGATCACCGGCATGTCGATCCGCGACACCTTGCTGGCCGGGGTGATTTCCGTTGGCGTGTCGCTGGTGCTGCTGCCGTTCGCCGGCAAACTGGCGGATCGGGTCGGGCGCCGTCCGGTGCTGATCGCCTTTGCCATCGCTTCGATCCTGTGGGCCTGGCCGAGCTTCGGGTTGCTGCACAGCGGGATCAGTCTGATGGAAGTGACATTGATCCAGACCGTGTCGATGGTGATCATGACCGGCTTCGGCGCGGCGTCGGCGGTGACCATGGCCGAGCAATTCCCGGCCGAGGTCCGCGTCACCGGCATTGCCTTGCCCTACGCCTTGTCGGTGACCCTGTTCGGTGGCACCGCGCCATACCTGATGGCGGCGATGGCGGGTTGGGGGTATGGCGGGTTGTTCTGGATTTACCTGGCGGTGATCAGTGCGATCAGCTTGGTGGTTTATCTGAGGATGCCGGAGACGCGGGGGCAGGCGTTGCGTTGATCCAAACCCTGTACTGATCGTTCCCACGCTCTGCGTGGGAATGCAGCCCGGGACGCTCCGCGTCCCTTTCGCGAGTTGGAACGCGGAGCGTCCCTTGAGGCATTCCCACGCAGAGCGTGGGAACGATCATATGTCCGACCCCGGCTCCGTCAACACCTTCCTGAACGTCTCCACCAATGGCCGCAGATTGATCCGGTGCCACGCCGCCCACAGCGGTCTGGTGAGGGGAATCCACGGCACTTCCCGCAGCACCACGCCCGGCGGTGCGTTGCGACTCAAGCCTTTCTGAATCATGGCGATGCCCAGCCCCGATGCCACCAGAGCCATTGCGGTGAAGGGGCCGGTGGCTTCCATGCGGATATCCGGAGTGAAGCCGGCGCGGATGCAGGCGCTGACGAAGTTTTCGCGGCTGCTGACATTCTGGTGGTGCTGCACGCCGATCCATTCCTGCTCGGCGAGGTCGGCGGCGGTTAGTTGCGCCTGGCTGGCCAGCGGGTGATGTTCGGGCAGCGCCAGCAACATCGGGTCGTCCAGCACCTGGAAGCCCAGCAGGTCAGGGTCGTCATCGGTCGGCGGCTCGCTGACCAGGGCGATATCCAGACTACGCTGACGCAGGCCTTCGAGTTGTTCGCTGGAGCTCATGTTGTACAGCGCGACGTGCACGTTCGGCCGGTCACCACGCAGCACGCGCAAGGCATTGGGCAGGACGCCGGCGTGCATGGCGTTTTCGATGTAGCCGATGCACAGGCCGCCTTCCTCGCCACGCCCCAGGCGTTTGCCGAGGGATTCAAGCCGATTGGCGTGGGTCAGCAGCGCGCGGGTTTCGGCGAGGAAGGTCTGGCCGTCGCGGGTCAGGCGGATGCGTTGCTGGCTGCGCTCGAACAGGGTCAGGCCCAGGCGTTCTTCGAGCTGGGCGATCTGCCGGCTCAGGGGCGACTGGGAAATGTGCAGGCGTTCGGCGGCGCGACCGACGTGTTCTTCTTCGGCGACGGCGACGAAGTAGCGCAATTGGCGGATGTCGATCATGTCAGACCTCTGGGGACTCAAGTGCTGCACATTATGTCTTGGACGGTCCGAACGTCGCAATCTAGGATCTGCTCAACGGTCACCACCAGACCACTGAACTGATGAGGATTTGAATATGAGCTTGAAAGACAAACTGCCCGGCGCACTGGGTTTCGGCACTGCACCTCTGGGCAACATGTTCCGCGCCATTCCCGAAGAAGAAGCGCAAGCCACCGTCCATGCCGCCTGGGATGCCGGCGTGCGTTACTTCGATACCGCACCGTTCTACGGTTCGGGTCTGTCGGAAATTCGCCTCGGCCAAGCGCTGTCGCGCTACAACCGCGATGACTATGTGCTCAGCAGCAAGGTCGGCCGGGTGATCCTTGACGAAGTCGAAGACGCCGCGTCCCGTGATCTGGGTGAGAAGAGCGGGGTGTTCGAACACGGTCGCCCGAACAAGATCGTCAATGACTACAGCGCCGATGCGACGCTGCGTTCGATCGAAGACAGCCTCAAGCGTTTGCAAACCGATCGCCTGGACATCGTCTGGGTGCATGACATCGCCCAGGATTTCTACGGCGATCAATGGCTGGAGTACTTCAACCAGGCCCGCACCGGCGCCTTCAAGGTGTTGACCCGCTTGCGTGAAGAAGGCGTGATCAAGGGCTGGGGCCTGGGTGTGAACAAGGTCGAGCCGTGCGAATTGACCCTTGATCTGAGCGAAGCGCAGCCTGACGGTTTTCTGTTGGCGGGTCGCTACACTCTTCTCGACCATGACCGCGCGTTGCAACGCTTGATGGACGCGGCGCTGGCGCAAAACGTCGAGATCGTGGTCGGTGGCCCTTACAGCTCGGGCATCCTCGCCGGTGGCGCGCATTTCGAGTACCAAAAAGCCAGCCCGGCGATCATCAATAAAGTTGAGCAGATCAAACGTATCGCTGCCGCCCATGGCGTCGATATCAAAGCGGCGGCGTTGCAATTCTCGTTGGCCAACCCGGCCGTGGCAGCGGTGATTCCAGGTGCCAGCCGTCCAGAGCGGATTGCCGAGGATGTGGCCGCATTGTCGGCGGTGATTCCCGCCGCTTTCTGGCAAGCGATGCGTGAAGCGAAGCTGGTGTCCGAGCGCGCACCGTTGCCGATCATTGGAGCTTGAGCATGAAAATCGATCTGAGTGGAAAACTGGCGATTGTCAGCGGCAGCACTGCCGGCATTGGTCTGGGCATCAGCAAGGCACTGGCCGAGTCCGGCGCCACGGTAGTGGTGATCGGCCGTGAGACGGACAAGGTCGAGCAGGCACTGGCGAGCATTCGCCAGCAGGTGCCCGGCGCACAATTGCGCGGGCTGACGGCGGATCTCGGTACGGCTGAAGGCGCCGAGAAACTGTTCGCCGCCGAGCCGCGGGCAGATATTCTGGTGAACAACCTGGGGATCTACAACGCGGTGGATTTCTTCGACACGCCCGATAGCGAGTGGACGCGCTTCTATGAGGTCAACGTGATCTCCGGTGTACGCCTGTCCCGGCATTACGTGCCGGACATGGTCAAGCAGGGCTGGGGACGGGTGATTTTCCTGTCTTCGGAATCCGGGATCGCGATCCCCGCGGACATGCTCAACTATGGCGTGACCAAAAGCGCCAACCTGGCGGTGTCCCACGGACTGGCCAAACGGCTGGCGGGCACTGGGGTAACGGTCAATGCGATCCTGCCGGGCCCGACGTTGACCGACGGCGTGGAGCTGATGCTCAAGGATGCCATTGCCGCGTCCGGTCGCAGTGTTCAGGAAGAAGCCGACGCCTTTGTGCGCAAGGCGCGGCCGACGTCGATCATCCAGCGCGTGGCGAATGTCGAGGAAGTCGCGAACCTGGTGGCGTACATCGCTTCGCCGCTATCCTCGGCCACCACTGGCGCAGCCCTGCGAGTCGACGGCGGCGTTGTCGACAGCATGGCCATTTGAACCTGATAGATTAAGAGAGAGCATTACATGGCAACTGCATCAGCATTCATCGACATCCCGGCCTCGGCCGATCAGGTCTGGCAATTGATCGGCGGCTTCAATTCGCTGCCGGACTGGCTGCCGTTCATTCCCAAGAGTGAGCTCAGCGAAGGCGGACGGGTGCGCAGCCTGCAGACGGCGGACGGCGCGGTGGTGATCGAACGTCTGCAAGCGTTCGACAACGATGGCAAAACCTACAGTTACTCGATCTTGCAGGCGCCGTTTCCGGCCACTGATTATCTGGCGACGATCAAGGTAGAAGCGCAGAGGCAGGGCGCCCGGGTGACCTGGTCCGGTCGGTTCGAGCCGGTGGGTGTGAGTGACGAGGAAGTGGTGGCGTTGTTTACCGGGATTTATCAGGGTGGCCTCGAGGCCCTGCGGGCAAATTACCCAACCTGACAAACACCACAACCCCCTGTGGGAGCGAGCCTGCTCGCGAAAGCGGCGTGTCAGTCAACGTTGATATCGACTGACTTGACGCCTTCGCGAGCAGGCTCGCTCCCACAGGTTTTGTATCAGGTCTGGGTAATCAAACTCTCCCGACAATCCAGCACCAACAGCGCCCCACCCAACTCACTCGTTCCCACCTCCAACGTAAACCCGTGCAGGCTCACAATCGCCGCGACGATCGACAGCCCCAACCCGAAACCGCTTTTCTGATTGCCCGCCTCGGCCCGATAGAAACGCTGGAACACCGCCACCCGTTCGGCCTCCGGAATACCCGGGCCGGAGTCGAGTACTTCGATGCGGGTATGTCCGCTTTCATTGACCCCACGCAAAATCACCTGGCCACCGGGCGGGGTGAATTTGATCGAGTTGCTCAACAGATTGGCCACCGCTTCGAACAACAAGGCGCGGTCGCCATTGAGTGGCGGCAATGATTGCGGTAACAGCAATTCAAACGTCAGGCCATCGTCTTCCGCCAGGGGCAAGTAGAAGTCATGCAGTTCCTGCAGCAACGGCACCGGGTCGAGCTGCACGAAGCCGGAACGGCGCTGGCGATCCTCCAGTTCGGAAATCCGCAGCAAGCCGCGAAAGCGTGCCATCAGCGTATCGGCCTCGCCAAGCACCAGATCCAGTTGTGCCGCTTGCGCCGAGCCTTCGCCGGCCTGTTGTTGCATGCGGTAGAGCTGCGCGCGCAGGCGGGTCAGGGGGGTGCGCAGGTCGTGGGCAATGTTGTCGCAGACGCCCTTGACCTCGTGCATCAGACGCTCGATGCGTTCGAGCATGGCGTTGACGATGGCAGCAAGCATGTCCAGTTCGTCGCGGCGATTGGACAGCGGCAAACGTCGGGTCAGGTCACCGGCGACAATGGCTTCGGCGCTGGCCTGGATCGCACGAATCCGTCTTAGCGGGCGGCGGCGCAACAAATGCCAGCCGACGATGCCCGGCAGGATGGTCAGGGTCACCCCCCAGAGCAGCGCGTGCAAAATGATCCGCGTCACGGCAAACAGCGAGCCGTTGTCACGCACCAGCACCAGCCACAGGCCATCGCGGGTCTGGGTGGCCACGGCGTCGCAGCTGTCATTGGGCAGCGTCGGGTCGTCGGAGCCGGCGCAGTCGCTGAGCATGTGGATCTTGCCATCCAGCGGCAAACCGTGAGGGATATGGTCCAGCGCGCCGCTGAGGTAGCGACGCTGGCTGTCGAATAGGCCATAGGCGTCGATGCCACGGATGTCGAAGGTCATGCTGACGGCGAGGGCGTCCAGCAGTTGTTCACCCTGGAAGCGCGAGAACAAGTGCTGGCGTTGCATCAGCGAATGCTTGGCCAGGTTGTCCAGGTAAGCGGATACCTCGTAGTACATGACGCCCATGAGAATCCCGCTCCAGACCACGAACAGCGCACTGTACAGCGCCAGCAAGCGACTGCTGGAAGAGCGCCAGCCTTTAGACGGGTTCGGCAATGACATAACCCGAGCCTCGCACCGTTCGAATCAGTGGAACATTGCCAGGTGGGTCGATCTTCTTGCGCAGGCGGCCGATGTGCACGTCGATCAGGTTGGTGCCGGGGTCGAAGTGATAACCCCAGACCTCTTCGAAAATCATCATCCGCGAGAGGATTTGCCCGGTGTTGCGCATCAAGAATTCCAGCAACTTGTACTCAGTGGGCAATAGCGTCAGCAACTGGCCGTCGCGGCTGGCTTCGTGGCTGATCAGGTTCAGTTCCAGGTCCGCCACCCGCAACGTGGTGGCTTGCGCGGTCACGGTGTTCTGACGGCGCAGCAGGACTTCGACCCGGGCGGCCATTTCATCGGTGGCGAAGGGTTTGGTCAGGTAATCGTCGCCCCCGGCACGCAAGCCGCGCACGCGCTCGTCGACGTCGGAGAGGGCGCTGATCATCAGGATCGGCGTGGCCACACCCATGGTGCGCAACGTGGTGACAATCGCCAGGCCGTCGAGCTCGGGCAGCATACGGTCGAGGGTGATCAGGTCATAGTTGCCGCTGACCGCACGCGCAAGACCCTCTCGACCGTTATCGACCCAATCGACGTCGAGGCCGTGGCTGCTCAGTTCGGCGACGATTTCCCGGGCGGTCACGGCGTCGTCTTCGATGGTCAAGATGCGGGTCATAGGGCTGGCCTGATTAGATGTTCACAACGTTGTGCGCCATTTTGCCAAGAAATGATCGCAGGCTTACTAAATAAAAGTTCATGGACAAATCCATCCTCGGCCAATGCATAAAACCCGCTGCGTCCACCCTTTCGTTGCATATTGCATGGGTCGTGGAAGTTCAAATTTTCTAACCCGTTGAAAGAGCAGGATTTATTAAAAACCCGCGACTGGCACGGTGACTGCAATTGCTCCTTTGAGACTTGTAACACCATCTTTCTGCCTGGAGCGATACAACAATGAATAGATCCTCTGAAGGTTTCTATCCCGCCACGGATGAGTCGACCACGGTGTCCGGCGTGTCCTGGGGTGCGATCTTCGCCGGGGCCGCGGCTGCGGCGGCGTTGTCGCTGATCCTGGTGCTGCTCGGATTCGGCCTGGGGTTCTCGGCGGTTTCGCCGTGGGCCAATGAAGGCATGAGCGCCAAGGGCCTGGGCATATCGACGATTGTCTGGCTGGCCGTCACGCAAATCGTCGCTTCCGGGGCCGGTGGCTACATCGCCGGCCGGCTGCGGGTGAAGTGGGCTTACATGCATGGCGATGAAGTTTATTTCCGCGACACCGCCCACGGCTTTCTTGCATGGTGCGTGGCGACGTTGGTGACGGCGACGCTGGTGGCCGGTTCGGTCAGCAGCATCGTCAGTGGCGGAGTGCAGGCCGGGGCGCAGGTTGCCGGTGGCGCCGCCACTGCAATGACAGCAGCGGCGGGCACCGCGGCAGCCAATACCGACAGTGATCAGTATGGCTACTACATCGACAGCCTGTTTCGTACTGACCAGCCGGCTGCCGTCAGCGATGACGCCGCCCGGGGTACTGTGACGCGCATTTTCGTGCGCTCCCTGAGCGACGGTAAGTTGTCCCCTGAAGACCGCACCTACCTGGCGCAACTGGTGGCGCAGCGGACCAACATGACGCAAGCGGACGCTGAACGTCGAGTTGATGAAGTCTATGCCCGTACCCAGAAAGCTGTAGCCGACGCCAAGCTGGCTGCGCAACAAGCTGCTGACACCGCCGCCAAAGTCGCTGCCTGGACCACCTTGTGGATGTTCGTCGCGCTGCTGGCCGGTGCGTTCTTCGCCAGCCTTGCAGCAACATTTGGAGGTCGTCGTCGGGATGCCGTGGTGTATATGGAAACCGACACTTACGTAAACACCACACCTGTTCGCTAACCCAGGAGAATCATCATGCGTTCATTACTGCTGTTATTTCTCGGCATACCGATCCCGATCATCATTCTGATCGCGTTGTTTACATGAGCTGATAGTTCCTGGCCTCGTGCCTGTGCCGCTTCTGCCTTTTTAGCAGGAGCGGCGTTTTTGTGTGTGGACGTAAAGCTGTGACACGCACCTGTAGGAGCCGGCTTGCTGGCGATGCGGTGGGCCGTTACGCCGTCAGTCAATCGGCGTGTCGATAAACACCTCGAGCCCTTCAGCATAGTGGGTGAACGCAGCGATTCTTGGGAACCGCTCAACCGCGACCTGATCCGGCACCACGTACTGGGTAAAGCTCCACGCAACAGCGAGGGTAATACCAGCCTGGTCAATCGAGCCGTCACTTTTCAGCGGCTGCTTTGCCAGCTCCCGTTCCAACGCCGAATAGGCGGCCGCCAATTGCCCCTCGACTCGCTCGACCCAAGGCTGGAACTGGATCTCTGCCGGGCGCAGGTTGCGTTCATAATAAAGCTGCACCGACTTTTCACTGGCGGCCAACGCCAGGCCAATCAGTCGCAGTGACCGCAGGCGATGTTCGATACCCGCAGGCATCAAGCTGCGATCCGGGCCGGCCAATGCCTCCAGGTAATCGATGATCAGCGTCGAATCCATCAACACTTCACCGTCATCCAGTATCAGGGTAGGCGCCTTGACCACCGGGTTGATTTGCCGAAATTGCTCGAAGGTCCTGAACACCGACACCGATTCGTGCTCCAGGGCGATGCCCAGGCGCTTGGCAGAAATGGCGACGCGTCGCACGTAAGGTGAATCCAGCATGCCGATCAGCTTCATATAACCGCTCCTTGAGATAGCCATTACGCGAGCGACAACCTTAGCTGAGCCCGGTCGACCTGCAAACCGGGGCATGCAGCTCAGCGGTTTGTCTTCTATATAAGCTTCGCAGGATTGAATTTCTTGCTATAAACGCACTCCGATATCCGCCTGGATGCCCGCCATAGAGCATTTTCGAGGCTTTGTCGGACAAATTCGCTGTCTTTTCAGTTGCTGAGGCCTCAAGTCGGCCTTAGACTGCCGCCCCTCGTAAATTGAGTGCCGGGTGGCGCTTGGTATAAACGGCGCCTTTGCGATGACCTTCGATGGTCCGCCGCAACGCTCCCTAATTCGCCTTAATGCACGTTTTTTTATAGAGATATCAATGACAAAGGACAAGTTGCTGGCCATGCCGGCGGATGACTACATGAATGCCGAGCAACATGCTTTTTTCTCTGAGCTGTTGCAGAACATGAAAGTCGAAACCCATGAGCGCATCGAACAGAACCGCATCGCCATCGAAAGCCTGGACACCCCGGCCGACCCGGCTGACGCTGCTTCCGTCGAAGAAGAGCGCACCTGGCTGGTGAATGCGATCGATCGTGATCAGCGCATGCTGCCTCAGTTGGAACAAGCCCTGGAACGCATCAAAGAAGACAGCTTCGGCTGGTGCGATGACAGCGGCGAGGCAATTGGCCTCAAGCGCCTGCTGATCAGCCCGACCACCAAGTACTGCATCGAAGCTCAAGAACGTCACGAGCAAATCGACAAGCACCAGCGTCAGGCCTGATTCTGTTGGGTAGCCCATTTAAGCGGGGCTGCCTCGAAAAGATCGCAGCCTTCGGCAGCTCCTGCAAGTTCAAGTGAACCCCCGTAGGAGCTGCCGCAGGCTGCGATCCTTGCTTTTTGACGTCTACACAAATCCCCCGAACTTCTATTGATCTGCTGCAACGTCCCCGACTAAAGGCTCATGGATCATGGCCTTATGCTGGCGTTTAATGCGAAGACAACAACTAGAAATTTGCGGGGTGAAAAAGATGACGAGTGACGGATCTCTGGTTGCGGCAGTGCCTGCACCAGTGCTTTTGCCGAAAAACCGCTGGTTGACGCCGACCCTGCAAAGCATCGCCCTGGTGCTGTTGTTGTGTGGCATGACCCTGGGCGGTTGGTCGCTCTACCTGGCCCTGCCGTTGGCCGTGCTGGTCATCTGGCTGCCGCGACTGCGTACTCGCGCAATGCCCGAAGCGATGCCTGCCGATACGTCCAGCGCGCTCTCGGCGTTAACCCGCGAACTTTCCTACACCACCAGTCATAACGCTCTGTCAGCCGCCGGCGTGGCCTTCTCGGTCAAGCAACTGGCCGACAAGTTGCAATCGCAACTGGGTGCGGCGGCGCAAATCGTCGGCAATGCGCAAGTCATGATTGCCACCGAGCAGGCCACCTCGACCCTCAGTCGTCAGGCCCTGAGTGCCGCGAGTGAAGCGCATCAAAGCGGCGTGGCTGGGCGTACCGAATTGATCGAGTCCATTGCACGCATGCACCAGCTCAGCCAGCGGGCCAACAACAGCCGTGAGCTGATCGAAGCCCTGAGCCTGCGTAGCGATGAAATTCAGCGGGTCACGCTGGTGATCCAGTCCATTGCCAGCCAGACCAACTTGCTGGCCTTGAACGCGGCAATCGAAGCGGCGCGGGCGGGAGAACACGGTCGTGGCTTCGCGGTGGTGGCCGATGAGGTTCGCGGGCTTGCCGCGCGTACCGCCACCGCTACCGGAGAAGTCGGGGAGATGGTGGCCGATATCCAGCACCGCACCACGCAAGTGGTCGAGCAGATCCGCCAGTTGTCCAGTGACCTCGACACCGGCGTCGCGCAGGTCGAAAACACGGGCCAGCACCTGGAAAACATCGCCCGCCTGGCTGCCAGTGTCGAAAGCCAGGTCGGGGAGATCGCCCGCGGTGCTGAAACCAACCGCGAACAACTCGATAGCCTGTTCCACGCCATCGAGCAGATGCGCAGTGACCTGGCCATCAGCGACCAACAGACCCAGCGCCTGGCCCTGGCAGCGGTGCAGATGGAAGGCCAGGCCGAGACCATCAGCGAGCGCCTCGCCGAAGTCGGCCTGGATGACTACCACCAGCGGATCTACGACCTGGCCCGGGAAGGCGCGAGCCAGATTGCGGCGCGTTTCGAGGCAGACATCGTTGCGGGGCACATCAGCCTCGAAGACCTGTTCGACCGCCATTACCAGGCGATCCCCGATACCCACCCGCCCAAATACCGGACGCGTTTCGATCGTTACACCGATCAGGTCCTGCCCGCGATCCAGGAGCCGCTGCTGCCACGCCACGAAGGCCTGGTGTTCGCCATTGCCTGCACCCAGCAGGGCTATGTGCCGACGCATAACCAGTCGTTCAGCCAGCCACTGACCGGCGATATAGAGCGCGATACCCTGCACAACCGCAGCAAACGCAAGTTCGGCGACCGGACGGGGATCCGCTGTGGCAGTCATCAACAGGCTGTTCTGTTGCAAACCTATACCCGCGATACCGGCGAACTGATGCACGACCTGTCAGTACCGATCATGCTCAAGGGGCGCCATTGGGGTGGTTTGCGCTTGGGGTATAAGCCGGAAAACCCTCGATGATGGACGGCTATTGTTACAATTTTGGTAACTAAGCTGTACAAAGTCGATATTGTTTCCGCGCCTGTGTAGTCGTTACCATACCTCTATTAGTTAGGTTGCTAACGGAATTCGAGGCGCAGCATGCACAGTAAAGTTGATGTCGCGGTCATGATCGGCAGTGGAGTGCCCGCCAGTTTGCGGGCATTGGGGCAAAGTATCTGCTGGGTGGTGCTGCTTAATGGCGAACGCCGTGGCACGGCTTATTCCAGTCGCAATGAAGCCGAAGAGTGCAAGGCTGCCTGGTTGGCGCAATTGTGCGCCGAAACGCCAGGCAACTTTCACTGTGCGTGAGGCTAGTGAACCTGATGCATGCGCAGGTTCAGGTCGTCGACCACCCGCGCCCAGTCGGCGTCTTCACGCAGTTGTTCTTTGAGGAAGCCTGCCTGTTGGGGGGTCCAGAACTCGGCATCGATGAGTTTCTTGTCGTCGGGCAGGGGGGAATGGCTGGCAATGAAATCGTCAATGGCTCGCTGGCTGGAATCCAGGCCGAGCTGGTCGAACAAGCCTTTCAAGTCGTGGGTCGGTGATTCCATCTTGATCTCCTTGCAGGTCATAGGTCGCGTCGAGTGAGAGAGATGAAGAACGTCTCTGATGCATCTGAGGGAGCCGTGCTTCAGTAAGTTCGAAAACGATGTTCAAACGCAGCAGTGAGCATAGACCGCAAATCCACGTATCAGGTTTTCAAGGCACCTGCATCGACGGCGGCCTTCAGTTCCCTGGCCGATTCCTGTGCGGCGAGGGCGGCGATGTCGGAGGACTTGAACCAGCGATCTTTCTCGACCTGATAATAGGTCACGGTTTTCAGCGGCGGTTTGGCGCGCATCACAATCACGGCCTGGAATTCGCCGTCGATCTCTCTGGCTTCGCCCCTGATGAAAAACTCGCCGATATCAAATTCCGTCACGTTGCAGCCTTCCCATGAAAAATATTGTTGTTTAACGCGCCCGCCACAGCCAGGCGCGTTTGATTGGTCGGGCAGTATGGCAGCAGTTGCCTGCCTGCGGCTGAGTAAAGTCGCCGGCCTGACGAAATCTTCAAGGGAAAACGGGACGAAAGTGTCACATACGTGACTCGAGCGCGCGGGCGAGGGCGCAGGCCTGGTTATGATCGCCGCGGAAACCTCTTACGTGCCCCGTGGAAGTTTCCTTGATATGAAAGAAAGCGATGCCCGCCAGGACCACGTGAAATCGTGGTGGCGAAGGGGCACGGGGGGCGGCTTCGGCAGCAAGAAACACCGTGGGGTGCAGGGAAGGTGGGGTGTTGGAGTAAGATGCCTGGGGATGGGCAAAGTGTGTCAGTGTGCACATATGAAGTCCTTTTCGTAGGTTTGCCGACGTAATGTACGTCGTTATGGGTAGTCTCGGTGAGCATCGCTGCTCTAGAATCAGCGTCACTGGTGGGTGGACAAGGCTTATCTAAAGCAATTTCTGGCTAGCGATATGTAAGAAAAGTGCTTTTTTATAAGAGTTTTTTCCTTAAAGTTGATAGTCCGTATTTCTCTGGCCGTTCCAAGGGCGTTTTCCTTCAGCCTTTGTCGAACACCGGGCGAGACGATGTGAGCGGCATCCAGTAATCTTCTCAAGCTTCGAGATGGATGAGTGCTCTGCTCACCCAGGATCTCAACCCGGGTTATCTGGCTTCACCTCGGCATTGCCGCTTTTTTGGCTGTGCGCTTTTTTCGCGTGCGGCGTCATTTTCAGATGTGGGGATGTTTCCTTGGCAGTAAGTAATCTCGATATGCATGCTTTGTTCGTGCTGGGTGATTTGCGCGCAAAGCTGGTTAAACAGTTTCAGTCACGTTTCGTCTACATCACCGAACAGAGCGCTGAAGGCATTTACGTTGCCGAAATCGACACCGAATCGGCGCTGGTGGTGGACGATAAACCGGGGCTCAAACTCAAGGTCGGCGATCATTTCAGCGCGTCGGTGTTGCCCAGCCGCGAAGGCGGCAAACTGGAAATCAAGTTCCGTGACATCAAATTGACTGTCTACGGCCTGGGCGATTACGCCTTCGTGACCACCACCGACGGCCAAGCCATCCTGTTCAAGGAAGGCCACAGCGTGGTGACGGTGTTCGCCGCCCACCAGCAGCTGCAGGAAGGCCTGACCAAGACCCTCAAGGCCGTGACCGCCAAGGCCGCCAAGTGGCGCAAGGGTGAACTGGTGACGTTCAAGGCCAGTGAGTAGTGGACCTGCCCCGCGCCGATTTCCACCAACAGCACCAGGCCAGTGCGCAAGCCGAGGCCCTGCGTCTGTTTGAGCACAAGGTTGTTCTGCAGGGTGCCTGGCTGAACTGGGTGGCCTCGCAGATCTACGCGTTGCGACCTGCGGCGTACGCCAGCATGGTCAGGAGAGAGCTTGCCCGTCTGCAGGAAACGTCCGAAAACTGATCCACGTCCCTCGAAAGCAGGAACCTCTACTACAGTCAGTTGACTGAGTATTCAGAGGCTTTGCGGTCTTCTGCCAGGCCATCCTGCTATTGCTGTGAACAGCACGAGGTGCACAAGCATGAAAGGCATTCGCCGGTTGCTGGCCGCTGTCGTGGCCACGTTCGGATTGTTGGCGTCACCCGTTCCGGTGCTGGCTGCCAGCGCCCCGATCCACTTCGCCGACCTCAACTGGGAAAGCGGCAGCCTGATCACCGATATCCTGCGGATCATCGTCGAAAAGGGCTACGGGCTGCCGACCGACACCTTGCCGGGTACCACCATCACCCTGGAAACCGCACTGGCCAACAATGACATCCAGGTCATTGGCGAAGAGTGGGCGGGGCGCAGCCCGGTCTGGGTCAAGGCGGAGGCCGAAGGCAAGGTCGCGAGCCTGGGCGACACGGTCAAGGGCGCCACCGAAGGCTGGTGGGTGCCGGAGTACGTGATCAAGGGCGACCCGGCCAAGGGCATCAAGGCGATGGCGCCGGACTTGCGCAGTGTCACCGACCTGCCCAAATACAAGGACGTGTTCAAGGACCCTGAAGCCCCGAACAAGGGACGCTTCCTCAACAGCCCCATCGGCTGGACCTCGGAAGTGGTCAACAAACAGAAGCTCAAGGCCTATGGGCTCGATGACAGCTATGTGAACTTTCGCAGCGGTTCGGGAGCGGCGCTGGATGCGGAGATCAGCTCGTCGATTCGCCGTGGCAAACCGGTGCTGTTCTATTACTGGTCGCCCACGCCGCTGCTCGGTCGCTTCAAGTTGATCCAGCTGGAGGAGCCGCCCTTCGATGCGCAGGCCTGGAAAACCCTGACCGACGCCGATAACCCGAATCCGCAACCGACTCGCTCGCTGCCCTCGAAGCTGTCCATCGGCGTGTCTACGCCGTTCCAGAAGCAGTACCCGCAGATTGCCGAGTTCTTCGCCAAGGTCGATTTCCCCATCGACCCGTTGAACCGGGCGCTGGCCGAGATGAGTGAAAAACACACGCCACCGCGTCAGGCAGCCGAAGCGTTTATGAAGGCGCATCCAGAGGTCTGGAAGGCCTGGTTGCCTAAAGAGGTCGCGGACAAGGTGTCAGCGGCCCTGTAGGCGTCGGTTGCAAACGCGTTGGTCGGGTCGCTGGCGTGAGCGCGTGCACTGCGAAAAAAGCCGACTAGGATGAGTCTGTTCAAATCCCTTTCAAGGATTTCAGACCATGACCTTCGTGTTGGCTCAATGGCTGGCGACGGTAATTGCGGCGATCGCTCTGGTACACGTGTATTGGGCGTTGGGTGGTGAATGGGCCGCCGTGGCGGTGGTGCCGCAGGTGCCGGTGGAGGGCGGTGCGCGGTTGCAGCCGGCCTTCAAGCCCCGTGGCTGGATGACGATGCTGGTGGCGGCGGCGTTGCTGACCATGGCCCTGTTGGTGTGCTTGCGGGTTGGCTGGTGGCTGCCGCAGGTGGATCATCGAGGGTTGCAGTGGGTGATCAGCGCCATTGCGCTATTGCTGTTCGCCCGGGCGATTGGCGATTCGGAACTGGTGGGGTTTTTCAAGGAGGTCAAGGGGTCGAGGTTTGCCCACTGGGACACTTGGGTTTATTCGCCCTTGTGTGTGGTGCTGGGGGCCGGGTTGTTGGCGGTGGCTTGGGTTTAGGAGCAAAAGATCGCAACTTGCTTCTTTTTGACGCCTCGGTGCGGGCGGGTGTAGCCCGATCAAACTGTAGGAGCCAGGCTTGCCGGCGAAGGCGTCCTGATAGCTGACCTATTGTTAGTTGGCGGAGTACATATCCATTGCTGCGGTAACGGCCACTTAGGGTTTCGCTCTTACAGCGAGTCACTTGGAAGAGCCCCAAGTAACCAAGGGCTCTTGCCCCTGGCGTTCGGTGCCTCGCTAAGGCTCGGCATGCCCTCGCTCCGGTCCTGCTCCGTGGGCCCGCCGCCATCGGCCATCCATGGCCGGCGGCGGCTAAACCGGCATCCATGCCGGTTTACCCACTACGCACCCTCCACTCGGCCTCTCGATGGGGCAAGAAAATCAAAAGCAAGAGCAAGGCGAGGCGGCCTTAAAGCCGACCTGATTACTGGCTGATCCGCGTTCCCATTGTGGGAGCGAGCTTGCTCGCGATGGTCGTGAACGATAACGCGCCCTGTCTGAATGATCGCGTCGTTCGGACCTCCATCGCGAGCAAGCTCGCTCCCACAGGGGATTGGGGGTATCTGCAAAAATCAGGTCGGCTGTCAGGCCGCCTCGCTTTGGCTTTAGATTTGGGCGCCCCGTTAAACCACGATGGCCGGAGAGAGGGCATGCCGAGCCTAAGCGAGGCACCGAGTGGTGGGGCAAGAGCCTTTTGCTTACTTTTGGCTGGGCCGGCATTCCGGCTCTTTCAAAAGTGAGCCGCTGTAAAAGCGGAACCATAGGCCGTTACCGCAGCAATGGATATGTACGCCAAAGCTCTTTTGATCAGCTCCCGCTTTCCGTACGCCGACTCGAAACCTCCGCCGGCACATCATCCCCGGCCATGCGCTTGCGGAACAATGCCGCCCGGGCCAGCAGCAAGGTGGTCACCGGCACGGTGATCGCCAGCAGGATCGGAATCAGCCAGGCATGCAGGACCGGCCCGGACTTGAGCGCCGAAAAGAAGATGATCGAGGCCAGGGCCACGCACCATGCGCCCAGGGTCGAGGCCAGGGCCGGGGGGTGCATGCGCTGGAAGTAATCCTTCATCCGCACCAGGCCGATGGCGCCCACCAGGGCAAACAGGCTGCCGAGCACCAGCAGGATGGCCACGGGTACTTCGACCCACAGGGACAATGGCGCACTCATTCGATCACCTCGCCACGCAGGAGGAATTTCGCCAGGGCAAACGAGCCGACGAAACCGAACAGCGCGATCAGCAGCGCTGCCTCGAAGTAAGTGTCACTGGCATAACGAATGCCCAGCGTCAGCATCATCAGCATCGCCACGATGTACAGGTAATCCAGGGCCAGGACCCGGTCCTGGGCCGACGGGCCCTTGAACAGGCGGATCAGGGTCAGGATCATTGCCACGCAAAACAGGAACAGGCTCAGCAGGATCGCGTTGGACAGCAAACTGCTCATTCGAAAATCTCCATCAGCGGGCGCTCGTAGGTCGCCTTGAAGTGCTGGATGAACAGCGCTTCGTCATCCAGGTCGAAGACATGCAGCAGCAGGATGCTGCGGTCCAGCGCCAGTTCCGACCAGACCGTGCCGGGGACCACTGTGCAGATCATCGACAGCGCGGCCAGGCCGTTGGCGTCGCGCAGGTCCAGCGGCACCTTGACGAAACCCGAGCGCGGTGGCCGACTTCCGGCATTGAGCACGCCAACGGCCACCGCCAGGTTGGACACCAGCACATCGCGACCGACCAGCAGGAACAGGCGCAGGATCACCCCTGGCCGCCGAATGCGGATCGGCAGCGGGCGCAGCTTGCGCATCATCAAGGGTGCGCAAAATCCCAGCAGGGCGCCCAGCAGCACGTTGCCGGGGCTGAGCGACAGGTTCAGCAGCAACCACAACAGCCACAGGGCCAGCGACAGCCATGGCGCAGGCAGCAGGCGCTTCATGGTTGCACCTCCAGCAGCGCCGCCCTGGCTTGCGGGCCTGGCACCGCACGGGTGCCGAGCACGGCCATCACATACTGCTGCGGGTTGTTCAAGGCGTTGGCGGCCGCCTGTGTGTAGCGCAACAGCGGTTCGGCCTTGAACGTCAGCAGGATGCTCAAGCCGAGCAGCGCGAAAATCGGTACGCACTCCAGGCGCCGGAGCACGGGCGAGGGGCGTTCTGCCGGTGTCCAGAAACGCTGGATGCCCACGCGGGAAAAGGCGATCAATGACGCCAGTCCCGAGAGGATCAGCAGCGCCAGCAAGCCCCACGCGGCATTCGATACCGGGGCGTCGCTGGCATTGCCCAGGCCCATCGGGTTGAGCAGGGCGCTGAGCAGGCCGAGCTTGCCGATGAACCCGGAGAGCGGTGGCATGCCGATGATCAACAGGGCGCAGGCGATGAAGCTCAAGCCGAGGAACGCCATGGTCCAGGGAATCACTTGGCCGACCACGGCTTTCTGGTCATCGTCGAGGTTGATGCCCTTGACCGGATGCAACGATTCCAGCGGCCGTGGCAGCATTTCGTTTTCATCCTCCAGGGGGATTTCGTTGGCCGAGCGCGAGCGTTCGATCAGCTCCGCCAGCAGGAACAGCGCGCTCAGCGCCAGGGTCGAGCTAACCACATAGAACAGTGCCGCACCGATCAGGTTGGGCTGGCCGAACCCGATCGCCGCCAGCAGAATCCCCGCCGACACCAGGATGCTCAGGCTGGCCATGCGTTCCAGGCGATGGGCCGCGAGGATCGCCAGTGCCGCGCAGACGATGGTGGCCATGCCGCCGTAGATCAGCCAGTCGCCGCCGAAGTACGCCGAGGCGCCGGCCTGACCGGAAAACAGCAGGGTCCACAGGCGCAGCAAGGTGTAGATGCCGACCTTGGTCATGATCGCGAACATCGCCGCCACTGGCGCGCTTGCCGAGGAGTACGCCGGCACCAGCCAGAAATTCAGCGGCCACATCCCGGCCTTGGCCAGGAACGCCACCGCCAGAATGCCCGCGCCCGCGTGCAGCAGGCCGCGATCGGCCTGGGGCACCAGCGGGATCTTCAGCGCCAGGTCGGCCATGTTCAGGGTGCCGGTGACACCGTAGATCAGCGCCGCGCCAATCAGGAACAGGGTCGAGGCCAGCAGGTTGATCGAGATGTAGTGCAACCCCGACGATACCCGCGCCCGCCCCGAGCCATGCAGCATCAGGCCATAGGACGCGGCCAGCAGCACTTCGAAGAAGACGAACAGGTTGAACAGGTCTGCCGTCAGGAAGGCGCCATACAGGCCCATCAACTGGATCTGGAACAACGCGTGGAAGCTCGAACCGGCGCTGTCCCAACGCGCCATGGCGAACAGCAGGGCGCAGACGCCGATGATGCCGGTCAGCACCAACATCAGCGCCGACAGGCGATCGACCACCAGCACCAGGCCGAACGGCACTTGCCAATTGCCCGGCAGGTACACGCCGATGGAGCCGGGGATGCCGGTGGTTTGCGTCCATTGCAGCAGCAGAACGGAAACGCCAAGCCCGAGCAGGCTGGAGAACAAATTGATTTTGGCTTTGAGCGGGCGATGTTTCTCGCCGAGCATCAGCATGATCGCGGCGGTCAGCAGCGGCAGCAGGATGGGCGCGGCGATCAGGTGCGACATCGGATTCATTCTTTAGGCTCCCGGCCATCCACATGGTCGGTGCCGGTCAGGCCCCGGGAGGCGAGCAAGACCACCAGGAACAGCGCGGTCATGGCGAAGCTGATGACGATCGCGGTCAGCACCAGTGCCTGCGGCAGCGGGTCGGTGTAGTGCAGCAGATCCTGCGGCACGCCGTCCTTGATGATCGGCTCCTTGCCGATGAACAGGCTGCCCATGCTGAAGATGAACAGGTTGACGCCATAGGACAGCAGGCACAGCCCCATGACCACCTGGAACGTCCGCGGACGCAGGATCAGCCAGACGCCGGACGCGGCCAGGACGCCGATGGCGATGGCGATGACTTCTTCCATCAGACAGCCTCCTTCATGACGGCGGGTTTGGGCTGGGCCGCGGTCTTGTGACCCCGCACCGATTGGTGGGCGAGGGCGGTGAGAATTAATAGCGTCGAACCGACCACCACGGCGTATACGCCGACGTCAAAGAACAGCGCACTGGCCAGGTGAATGTCGCCCAGCAGCGGCAGGTCGAAATGCCAGGTATGGGTGGTCAGGAACGGATAGCCAGCGACCATCGCGCCGAGGCCGGTGACGGTGGCGAACAGCAGCCCGACACTCATCCAGCGCAGCGGTCGCAGGCTCATTTGCGCTTCGACCCACTGGGTGCCGGCGACCATGTATTGCAGGATGAACGCCACCGACATCACCAGGCCCGCGACAAAGCCGCCGCCCGGCTGGTTGTGGCCACGCATGAACAGGTAGAACGAGACCACCAGCGCAATCGGCAGCAGCAGGCGCACCAGCACCGCCGGAACCATCATGAAGCCGAGCGCGGTGTCGCTGGCGTGGCGCGGGTTGACCAGGTCGGTGACCACGTCCGGCGCGAGCAGGCGCTGCTGGGCCGGCAACTGCAGGCTTTCCTTCGGCGGACGGAAACGCCGCAGCAGGGCGAACACGGTCAGGGCTACCGCCACCAGTACGGTGATTTCACCCAGGGTGTCGAAGCCGCGGAAGTCCACGAGCATCACGTTGACCACGTTGCTGCCACCGCCTTCGGGCAGGGCGCGGCTCAGGTAGAACGAGGAAATGTCGTTCGGCGTTTGCCGGGTCAGCATCGCATAGGCCAGCAACGCCATGCCGCCGCCGACCACGGCCGACAGCAGCAAGTCGCGGATGCGGCGGATGCGCGCCTTGCGCAGGCTGCTCGGCAGCGGCGAAACCTCTTCGATCCGCCGTGGCAGCCAGCGCAGGCCCAGCAGGATCAGTACCGTGGTCACCACTTCGACCACCAGTTGCGTCAATGCCAGGTCCGGGGCCGAGAACCAGACGAAGGTCACGCAGGTCATCAGGCCGCAGACGCTGACCATGGTCAGGGCGGCCAGACGGTGATACTTGGCCTGATACGCGGCGCCGAGGGCGCAGGCAATCGCCAGCAGCCAGAGGATGACGAACACGATCGAGCCCGGAATCTTCGGCCGGTCGCCCCAGCTCAGGCTGCTGTGCAGCATCGGAATCAGTCCGGCCAGCACGGCGGCGAGCACCATCAGGAACAATTGCATCTGCAGGCGCCGGGTGCTGATCAGTGGCTCCAGGCGTCGGGCCAGGCGCATCATGAGCACCAGGCTGCGTTCGAACAGGCGCTTGCCGTTGAATCGGCCAATCAGCGGCGGGTAATGGAAGCGCCCGCGCTTGAGCTGCTTGCGCAGCAGGAGGTAAAGCACGATGCCGCCGGACATGGCGATCAGGCTCATGATCATCGGCGCGTTCAAGCCGTGCCAGATCGCCAGGCTGTACTCGGGCAAGGTGCCGCCCACGACCGGTTGTGCGGCCGCGGCGAGCAGTGGACCGACCACCTGCGCCGGGAAGATCCCCACCACCAGGCAGGCGAACACCAGCAACTCGACCGGCGCGCGCATCCAGCGCGGTGGCTCGTGCGGGGTGTGGGGCAGGTCGGTGGCGGTCGGGCCGAAGAACACGTCCACGGTGAAGCGCAGGGAGTAGGCGACACTGAAGGTCCCGGCGATGGTCGCGACGATCGGCAGGGTGGCTTCGATCCAGGCCGTGGCGTTGATGAACACGGTCTCGGCGAAGAACATTTCTTTGGACAGGAAGCCGTTGAGTAGCGGTACACCGGCCATCGAGGCACTGGCGACCATGGCCAGGGTCGCGGTGAACGGAATCAGCTTGAACAGGCCGCTGAGCCGGCGAATGTCGCGGGTGCCGCTTTCGTGGTCGATGATCCCGGCGGCCATGAACAGCGAGGCCTTGAACGTGGCGTGGTTGAGGATGTGGAACACCGCGGCCACAGCGGCCAGCGGGCTGTTCAGGCCCAGCAGCAGGGTGATCAGGCCCAGGTGGCTGATGGTCGAGTAAGCCAGCAGGCCCTTGAGGTCGTTCTGGAACATCGCGCAATAAGCGCCGAGCAACAGGGTGCAGGCGCCGGCGCCGCTGACGATGTAGAACCATTCTTCACTGCCCGAGAGCGACGGCCACAGCCGGGCCAGCAGAAACACCCCGGCCTTGACCATGGTCGCCGAGTGCAGATAGGCCGAAACCGGAGTCGGCGCGGCCATGGCGTGGGGCAGCCAGAAGTGAAAAGGGAATTGCGCGCTTTTGCTCAGCGCGCCGATCAGGATCAGGGGCAGCAGGATGGGGTAGAGGGCATGTGCGCGAATCATGTCGCCGGCGGCCAGGACCTTGTCGAGGTCATAGCTGCCGACCACATGGCCAAGCAGCATGACCCCCGCCAGCAGGCACAGGCCGCCCGCGCCGGTGACCATCAGCGCCATGTACGCCCCGCGTCGAGCGTCGGCGCGGTGGTGCCAATAGCCGATCAACAGGAACGAGAAGAGGCTGGTCAGCTCCCAGAAAAACACGATCTGGATCAGGTTGCCAGAGATCACCAGCCCGAGCATGGCGCCCATGAACGCTAGGAAAAACGCGAAGAACCGCGGCACCGGATCGTCGGGCGACATGTAGTAGCGGGCGTACAGCGACACCAGGGTGCCGATGCCCAGCACCAGCATCGAGAACAGCCAGGCGAAACCGTCCATGCGCAGGACGAAGTTCAGGCCAAGGCTCGGCAGCCAGAAAAATTCTTCGCGGATGACGCCGCCATGGGCGATTTGCGGGTACAGGAGGGCGACCTGGACAGTGCCGATCAAGGCAACCAGGCCAGCCAGAAGCGATTCGGTATTTCGCGCGTTGTGTGGCAGCACCGCTGCCAGACAGCTGCCTATGAAAGGCAGAAGCAGTAGAACTATCAGGGACATAGGCTTCTAATCTGCGGAAGTTTGTGAAGCATCATACGTGCCAGCTCCCGGATCGCCAAACGCCAAGCTATCTTCCAGACGCTGCAGATTTAGCGTCTTAACCTCGGGTCTCCCGCTCCAGCACTTCCTCTACCGCAACACCCTTACCTTTGGTCTTCAACTCACTGACAATCACCGCCGCTACGATCAACCCGGCCCCCAGCAGCGCAATCGCCGGCAGCCACTCCCCGGCGATCCGCCCGACAATTCCGGCCCACACCGGCTCACCGGCATAGATCAAGGTCGCCCGGGTCGGCGAAACACTCTTCTGCGCCCAGTTCATCGCCACCTGGATCGCCGCACTCGCCGCGCCCAAACCCAGGGCACTGCATAACAGCAGCCAGGAGAAATCCGGAATGTGTTCCTGGGTCGGCACCACCATCAGGAACGACAGCAGCGACGTAACGGCCAGTTGCACCACCGTTACCCGCTTCACATCGACAAGACCGGCAAAGTTGCTGATCAGAATGATCTCCGCCGCAATGGCAATGGCGCTGATCAACGTGGCGATTTCACCGGGGCTGAAGTTCAACGCCGCGCCAGAAGGCCCCGACAGCAACATCAACCCGGTGAAGGCCAGCATGATCCCGATGCTTGGCATCAGCCCCGGACGACGACCCAGTACCAGCCATTGCAGCAACGGCACGAAGGGTACGTACAACGCGGTAATGAACGCCGACTGGCTGCTGGGAATGCTCTGCAACCCGACCGTCTGCAAGCCGTAACCGAGCATGATCGCCACGCCGATGAAGGCGCCGGCCTTGAGTTCGAACAAGGTCAATTCCCGCAGGCTGCGCCAGGAGAACAGGGCGACGATGATCGCGGCGGCGGCAAAGCGCAGGCCGACGAAAAACATCGGGCCGCTGACGGTCATCGCATGCTGGACCAGCAAAAAGGTCCCGCCCCAGACCATGGTGATCAGCACCAGCACGCACTCGGCCTTGCTGAGCCGCAGGAAACGGGAGGAAGCCTGGGAGGAGTTCACCGACGTCATGATCTTGCACACTATTTGAGGGGGACGCACAATGCGCCGGAAGTTGGGCAGTATACTGCGCAACACCACCAAGTGAGCAATATAGTGCACAAAGATTCCTCGCCACGGGCTTCGGTCCTGCAGCACGTCAGCCAGAACATTCGTCGTTTGCGCCATGCCGCCGATTTGAGCCAGACCGCTTTGGCGGAAAAATCCGGTGTCAGCCGACGGATGCTGGTGGCCATCGAGGCCGGCGAAAAGAACGTCAGCCTGACCACCCTCGACCGTGTGGCCGAAGCACTGGACGTGGCGTTCAGCGACCTGATCCAGGCCCCCGACGTGCGCGACCATAGCCGCATCAACGAGCTGGCCTGGGCCGGTACCATCCCCGGGAGCAAGGCGGTGCTGCTGGCCAAGGCCAATGCCACCCGTGAAGTCGAACTCTGGGAATGGCGCCTCGAGCCGGGCGAGCATTACCCGTCGGAGCCGGACGCGGAAGGCTGGAGCGAACAGTTCTATGTCTTCGAAGGCTGCCTGACGCTGATGGTCGGTGACGTGCCGCACAAGATCGACGCCGGCGAGTTCTTCATGTTCGCCAGCAACCAGCCCCATTCCTATCGCAACGATGGGGCGGTGGCCGTGCGGTTTGTGCGTAACGTGGTGATTTGACTGTTGGCCTATCAACAGCGGATCGACACTTTGCTGTTTTAAAGCTGTAAGGGTTTCTTTGAGTGTCACTTAACCTATTGAAATATATGTAAATTAAATTCAGGCATGACTCCTGCAGTGCTCTGGGCATCTATCCCCCTGGCTTTCGGAGTGCTGTTTGATGGCCCGTGAAATTCGTCTCAATGCTTTCGACATGAACTGTGTCGGCCACCAGTCGCCGGGGTTGTGGGCGCATCCGCGGGACCGCTCGTGGCAATACAAAGACCTGGAATACTGGACCGACCTGGCGAAAATCCTCGAACGCGGCAAGTTCGACGGTCTGTTCATCGCCGATGTGCTGGGCATCTATGACGTCTACAACGGCAACGGCGATGCGGCGATCCGTCAGGCGGCCCAGGTGCCGGTCAACGATCCGCTGCAACTGATCCCGCCGATGGCGCTGGTGACTGAACATCTGGGCTTTGGCCTGACCGCCTCGCTGTCGTTCGAGCATCCGTACCCGTTCGCCCGACGCCTGTCGACCCTCGATCACCTGACCAAGGGCCGCGCCGGCTGGAACATCGTGACCTCGTACCTGGAGAGCGGCGCGAAGAACCTTGGGCAGAAAACCCAGACCGAACACGACGCCCGCTACGATTTTGCCGAGGAGTATCTGGAGGTTTGCTACAAGCTGTGGGAAGGCAGCTGGGAAGAGGGCGCGATCCTGCGCGACCGCGAGCGGCGGATCTTTAGCGACCCGAGCAAAATCCATGAGATCCAGCATGTCGGCAAACACTTCCAGGTGCCAGGGATTCATCTCTGCGAGCCCTCACCGCAACGCACCCCGGTTTTGTATCAGGCCGGCGCGTCTAGTCGCGGCAAGCAGTTTGCCGCCGAGCATGCCGAATGCGTGTTCGTCGCCGCACCGTCGAAAGTGCTGCTGAAGAAAACCGTGGCCGATATCCGCCGGCGTGCGGCGCAGGCGGGGCGTGATCCGTCGAAGATCCTGATTTTCAACCTGCAGACGGTGATCCTCGGCGAGACCGATGCCAAGGCCAAGGCCAAGTTCGAGGAATACAAGACCTGGGTCAGTTATGAGGGCGCGATGGCACTGATCTCGGGCTGGACCGGCATCGATTTCAGCCAGTTCAAACCGGATGAACCGCTCAAGCATGTGCACACCAACGCCATTCAATCGGCGGTGGAAGCATTCTCCACAGCCGATCCGAACAAGGTCTGGACTCCGAATGAACTGGCCGACTGGGTCGGCATCGGCGGTTTTGGGCCGCTGTTTGTCGGCAGTCCGCAAACAGTGGCCGATCTGTTGCAGGAATGGGTCGAGGAGACCGATGTCGATGGTTTCAACCTGGCCTATGCACTGACTCACGAAACCTTTATCGACGCCGTGGAATTGCTGGTGCCGGAGTTGCAGAAACGCGGGGTGTACAAGACCGAATATGCGCCGGGCACCCTGCGCGAGAAGCTGTTTGGCGAGAGGCCGCGTTTGCCGGAGATTCATCCGGGCAGCGGTTATCGCGATCTGGCGGTGTTGCGTCAACAGGAGAAGAAGGTGGTGTCGGCCTAGACGCCATCTCGGGCAAGCAACGCTCCCACAGGGTTTTGCGTCGTACACAAATATTGCAATCGACACGAAACCTGTGGGAGCGGGCTTGCCCGCGATGAGGCCTGCACATCCAACATTGATGTCGCCTGATTCACTGTCATCGCGAGCAGGCTCACTCCCACATTGGATCGCGGTAGTTACCGATATCTCCGCCCAGCGGACCATCGCACGCATTTGCCCATGACATAGAGGTCAAAACCCATGAGCGTGCACGAACTCAAGCGTCCGCCACTTGCGGACACCTGGGAATGGCAGGTCAATGCCAAGCGATTCCATCCTGCAAGACGCATTCTACTTTGGTACTGCTCGATGAACCTTCCATAGGTTTGGCGCCTATTATCATCCAGGCCAATTTTCGAAATCGTCGCCCCCGGGGCGATCTGCATGACTTCTATCCAGGTAAATACTGATCAGTGAGAACGGCATGATTGAAACCCAAAACGGACAGGCGACCGACGTCATCCGTCACGCGGACATCCTGATCATCGGCGGTGGCCTCAGCGGCGCGATGCTGGCGGCGCAATTGTTGCGTCTGCCGGGCAAGCGCCAGGTGCTGGTGATCGAGCCGCGCGCCGAACTGGGTCGCGGCGAGGCCTACAGCGCCGTGGAGCTGGGGCATACGCTCAACGGCAACGCGGCGCGCATGAGTGTCGACCCGGACAACGCCGACGACCTGACCCAATGGCTGACCGACTACATTGCGGCTGGCGGCTGGCCTGAGTCGGATGAGCAGCATGTACCGATCAGCGAGCTGTTCCCGCCACGGGGGATTTTCGGCCTGTACGTGCAGCAACGTATGGCCGAGGCGCAAGCGCTGGGGGCGTTGAACGGTTCAACGGTGGAGCATGTGCGGGCCGAGGTGGTTGATCTGCAAACCGATGCGCATTCGGTGTGCTTGACCTTGAGTGACGGCCAGCGTTTGCAGGGTTCTTTTGCCGTGCTTGCTACGGGGATGTTCCCGGCCGCGCGCACGCCGCAGACTGAATCCAGCGGTTTGAACGCGGCGGCGCTTGACCCGTGGGATGTGGCTGCGATGCAGCAGCTCGACCCGCAGTCGACGGTGCTGATCATCGGCTCGGGGCTGACCATGGTCGATGCCGTGGTGTCGCTGGAACAGGCGGGGCATCGCGGGCCGATCGAAGTGTTTTCCCGTCACGGCCTGCTGCCCCACGTGCGGCGGCAGCCACCGGCATGGGTGGATTTTCTGGCCGAGGATCACAGCATTCGCACGCCGCGACAGCTGGTGCGTGAATTGCGTCGGCATTGCCGCAACGCCATCGCCCAGGGCATTGACTGGCAGGCACCGCTGGACACGGTGCGAGCGCACATCGGGCGCTTGTGGAGTCAGGCCACCGACGTACAGCGCCGGCAATTCGTGCGCCATATACGGCCGTGGTGGGAAAGTCATCATCACCGCTCGCCGCCGTTGAGTGCCGAACTGGTGGAGCGCTTGCACGGGGAAGGGCGGTTGCGGATTCAGGCGGCGTCGTTCAAAGGGCTGGAGCCTTCCTCGGGTAACGAAGTGAGTATTCGTATCCGGCGGCGGGGCGAACCTGAAACGGTTGTCGTCAGTGGCGCGGCATTGATCAACTCCAGCGGCATCGAATATGACTGGCGACGGGTGGCTCGACCGTTGCCCCGGCAATTGCTGGCGCGGGGGCTGATCCGGCCAGGACACCTGGCGCTGGGGATTGCCGCAGAGGTCGACGGTGCGGTGCTGGATGCCGACGGCCAGGCTGCCAGCCGGTTGTTTGCCATGGGGCCACCGTTGCGCGGGATGTGGTGGGAAAGCACCGCCGTGACGGATGTGGCGAGTCAGGCCAAGGCTTTGGCCGCGCGTCTGGCAACACCCTGGACGTTGCACAAATGAAGATTGAATGGCTCCAATTTGGATTGGGTATATATCCATTCCTGCGGTAACGGCCACTTAGGGTTTCGCTTTTACAGCGAGTCATTTGGAAGCACGGAACGCCGCCCGGCCTGTAGATACTCTGTTCACGGTCAAGCTTTCGCGAGATGTTTTTTGCTAAAAAGCTTGGCCGTATTAAATTCTTCTCCGGAGCGCATGCATGCCCATAACCCGGTTAGGTATTTGCGCATGACCGCGCCGATGGCTTGCATTTTCTTCTTGCCGCGCGCTACCAGTGCCTCGTAGAAGGCCTTCACATTCTCATCACAACGGATTGCCGTCATCGCCGGCATGAACATCGCTGCACGCAAGTAAGCATTACCGCACTTGGACATTCGTCCTGGCCGGTTCACGCTGGTGCCTGACTGGGTCAGTCTGACATCCAGGCCTGCATAGCGGCTTACCTGTGCCGATTTAAGCGTCACTGGAAGGGTCGTCAGCTCAGCCAGTGCGGCGATGGCCGAGGCCTCTCCAACGCCGGGCGCCGCCATCATGCAGCGAAACTGCAAACTCAGATCCGGGCATTTGGCGATGGCCTCACGTGCGGCTTTCTTCAAGCGATCAATCCGGGAGTCCAGTCCTGCAATCGCCTCCTTCTCATCCTCGATCAGCAGCTCCACACTCGTTTCTGTTGCTTGTAGGGCGTGTAATTCGTTTTTGGCTCGTGTTCGATGGCCAATCAGTCGGTTGATGTGGCGACCAATCGCACGCAGCATCATCTGTTCCGCAGTGGGCGGGACCCACAGCCTAGGCCCCATACGCTCGCCGTATTCGGCCAGCAGTTGGGCATCGATCTGGTCAGTCTTGCTGTTTTGCAACATCAGCTTGGCAAAGTTGTGGAAGCTTTTGGGATTGATCACCGAGACCGGCAAGCCGGCGGCGTGCAACTCCATCGCAAGATCCAGGTAGTAAATACCGGTGGCCTCCATGACAACGCTTAGCGGCTTGAGACGTAGCAGCTTTTCCACAGCGGCCTTGCGACCTTTGGGTGTGTGCTGAATGTCTCCATTGCCTGCTGCTTTGCCGTTCTGCCGCCATCCCATGGCTGAACTGCGAGCACTGATATCTATGCCGACATGCGCATTCATTGCTTTTCACTTCCTTGGCTTTAGGTAAGATTGCACCTGGTTCCCCCGACCTCGAACTTCATGCCACTGCAACCTTGTAATGCGAAGTCCGACTTGTCGGCTTCTCGATACTCTTCGTGGTGGGCAATGAGGCGGGGGGGCCTCTCTACAGACAAGGTCAGGAGCAAATCCTGCCTTCAGGAGCGATCGGCCTCCCCCAGAAACGCACTTACTTGTGTGTACGCTGCCGAGCTTAACCTCTCTCGCTGGGTACAGGGACAACATACAAGGAGCGAGCATGCTCGCGATGGAGGTCAACGATGACGCGGGGAGTCTGACACCCCGCAGTGCTCTCAGGTTTATCGTCGGAACGCCGCCCGGAGCATGCTCGCTCCTACAGGGGCCGCCGCCATCGGCCATCCATGGCCGGCGGCGGCTAAACCGGCATCCATGCCGGTTTGCCCACTGCGCAGAACCTCCACTCGGCCTCTCGATGTGGCAAGAAAATCAAGAGCCAAAGCCACAGCAAAAGCGAGGCGGCCTTAAAGCCGACCTGAATGCAGGTCCGTGCGCGATCTCATTGTGGGAGCGAGCCTGCTCGCGAAAGACGCCCAGACAACGCGATCATCCAGACAGGGCGCGTAATCGTTGACGTCCATGGCGAGCAAGCTCGCTCCCACAGGGGATTGGGGGGGATCAGCCAAAGTCAGGTCGGCTGTCAGGCCGCCTCGCTTTTGTTTTTGATCTGGGGCGCCCCGTTAAACCACGATGGCCGAACGCAGGCATTGTGTAGTGGGTAAACCGGCAGGACGCCGGTTTAGCCGCGCTGGGCCAGGGATGGCCCATCGCGGCGACCCACGGAGCAATGCCGGAGTGAGGGCATGCCGAGCCACAGCGAGGCACCGAGTGGTGGGGCAAGAGCCTTTTGCTTACTTTTGGGCTCTTTCAAAAGTGAGTCGCCGTGAGGGCGAAACCATAAGTGGCCGTTACCACAGCAATGGATATCCCCCCCAATCCGGTTCTTAAATACAACCCCATGCCTAAGTGAACAGCATTGCGCACTTGGCGGGGTTTATTGTTTCAGGCAGACCATGGCCGTTGATCAATAGCGCTGATACTTGGAGCCGAACTCAGGACGGTTTTCCGCGACGTAGAGTTTGTCTTTGTGGTCAACGCTGACGGTGTTCACATTCAGTGTGGCCGGTTGGCTGACTTTCGCCGCTGCAACAATGGGTGTGGTGGCGTGAGGGGCGGCGATGGCGGAAGTGGCGCCTAGGACCGAAAGGGCGAACCCGAGACCGATGATGCTTTTCATGATGTTGCTCCAGAGCGTGGGGAGAAGATGTGGCCACTGTAGAGCTGGAGCATCGCGATGAAAAAACACCCTTGCGCATAGTCGTTATCGAGCGTGTCGATCTTCGCAAAACCTGTGGGAGCGCGATTGCGGCCATTCAGGCCTGAGCGTCGAGCATTTCCACCGGGTAGGAGAACACGTAGCCTTCGCTGCGCACGGTCTTGATGTAGGTCGATTCCCGTGAGTCGTCCTTGAGCCGTTGGCGCAGGCGGCTCACCATCAAGTCGATCGAGCGGTCGAACAGGTCGGCGTCGCGCCCTTGGGTCAGGTTGAGCAACTGGTCGCGACTGAGCACCCGTTGCGGGTGATCGAGGAATACCCGCAGCAAGCGGTATTCGGCGCCACTGAGGGCCACCAGGGTACCGTCTTCGTCCAGCAGGTGACGGGCGGTGGTGTCCAGGCGCCAGCGGCCAAAGCCGAGCATCCGTCCGCTTTCGCTGATCAGCAGGTTGGGGGGCAGCATGCGGGTGCGGCGCAATACGGCGTTGATCCGCGCCAGCAGCTCGCGGGCGGCGAAGGGTTTGGTCAGGTAGTCGTCGGCGCCCATTTCCAGGCCGAGGATACGGTCGGTTTCGTCGTTGCGTGCGGTGAGCATCAGGATTGGCGTGGCTTTGTGCTTGCCCGCGCGCAGTTCGCGGCACAGGACCAGGCCGTCGTCGCCGGGCAACATGATGTCGAGCACGATCAAGTCGACCTGATTGGCTTCGAGGAAGCTGCGCATTTGCCGGCCGTCAGCGACCACGGTGGTGCGCAGGCCGTTTTTCTTCAGGTAGTTGCCGACCAGTTCGCGAATTTCGCGATCGTCGTCGACGATCAGGATGTGGTTGACGTGGTCCATCGGTCGATCCTCTTTTTTTTACAACGATACATTTTGTAGGCGCTCGCTCGCCAGCGATGGCGGCCTGACAACCGACCAATCTCCCGCATATGTACCCCGATCAAACTGTGGGAGCGGGCTTGCTCGCGAAGGCGGCCTTATAGCCGACCTATGTTTTGTTGACTGCGTACATATCCATTCCTGCGGTAACGGCCACCTATGGTTTCGCCCTTACGGCGAGTCACTTGGAAGCACGGAACGCCGCCCGGCCCCAAGTAACCAAGGGCTCTTGCCCCTGGCGTTCGGCCCCTCGCTGGGGCTCGGGGTACCCTCGCTCCGGTCCTGCTCCGTGGGCCCGCCGCGATGGGCCATCCTTGGCCCAGCGCGGCTAAACCGGCATCCATGCCGGTTTGCCCACTACGCAGAACCGGAACGAAGCCTCTCGATGTGGCAAGAAAATCAAAAGCCAAAGCCAAAGCAAAAGCAGAGCGAGGCGACCCACCGGTCGGCCTGATCTCAGGTAAACGCCTTCCTCAGCATCCCGATCTGATTTACCTGTCCCTGAAAGCAGCGAGCCGAAGCATTGGCTTCGGCTCGCGTTTAACAATTTACGTTAACTTGATCACGCAACCACTTGATAACACGGCACATAAGCCGCGCCACCCGGCAGTTTCATCCGGTGCTGGGCGACGAAGGCCTTGAGCAGTTGATCCAGCGGCTGCATGACGGCCGCATCGCCACGGATCTGGTACGGCCCGTGTTTTTCGATCAGGCGGATGCCCTTGTCCTTGACGTTGCCGGCGACGATGCCGGAGAACGCGCGGCGCAGGTTGGCGGCCAGTTCGTGGGCCGGCAGGGCGCGGCTCAGCTTGAGGTTGGCCATGTTTTCGTGGGTCGGGTCGAACGGGCGCTGGAAGCCTTCGTCGATCTTCAGCAGCCAGTTGAAATGGAACGCGTCGTTGCGTTCGCGTCGGAACTGTTTGACCGCCTTGAGACCCTGGGTCATCTGCCGGGCGACTTCTGCCGGGTTGTCGATGATGATCTGGTAATGCTTCTTGGCGGCCTCGCCCAGGGTGGCGCCGACGAACGCGTCAAGCTGTTCGAGGTAGGGCGCGGCATGTTTCGGCCCGGTGAGGATGACCGGGAAGGGCAGGCCCTGGTTGTCCGGGTGCATCAGGATGCCGAGCAGGTACAGGAACTCTTCGGCGGTACCGGCGCCGCCGGGGAAGATGATGATGCCGTGGCCGACGCGGACGAAGGCTTCCAGGCGCTTCTCGATGTCCGGCAGGATCACCAGTTCGTTGACGATCGGGTTCGGCGCTTCGGCGGCGATGATCCCGGGTTCGGTCAAGCCAAGGTAACGCCCGCCGTGGATACGCTGTTTGGCATGGGCGATGGTGGCGCCTTTCATCGGGCCTTTCATCACGCCGGGGCCGCAACCGGTGCACACGTCCAGGCTGCGCAGGCCCAGTTCGTGGCCGACTTTCTTGGTGTATTTGTATTCTTCGGTGTTGATCGAGTGGCCGCCCCAGCACACCACGATCTTCGGTTCGACGCCGGGGCGCAGCGTGCGGGCGTTGCGCAGCAGGTGGAAGACATAGTCGCTGATACCTTGGGAGGTGCTCAGGTCGATGCGTTGGCTGTCGAGTTCGTTTTCGGTGTAGACGATGTCGCGCAGGGCGCTGAACAGCATTTCACGGGTGCTGGCAATCATTTCGCCGTCGACGAACGCGTCGGCCGGGGCGTTCAGCAGTTCCAGGCGTACGCCGCGGTCTTGCTGGTGAATACGGATTTCGAAGTCCTTGTAGGCTTCGAGGATGGTCTTGGCGTTATCGACGTGGGCGCCGGTGTTGAGGATGGCCAGGGCGCATTGGCGGAAGATGTCGTAGGTGCTGCCGGATCCGGCTTCGCTCAGTTGCTGGACTTCCCGTTGGGAGAGTGTTTCCAGGCTGCCTTTCGGGCTGACCGAAGCATTGATTACTTGTCGTTGGGTCATTCAATGATCCTTAAAACGATGTCATTCACGCGCAAACAGGAATGGCATCCGAATAGAGAGTATCCATGAAAGAAGATGGCACGAACTGCGCGGTCTCGCCATGTCCTCCTTTTGATGATGTATAGATGAAAAGGAGCCCCAGCATAGCTAAATCCGTCGCAGAGGCGATAATGGCCCGCGGTCTTTTTGCCCTGCGACCCTTTTTACCATTGAAGCCAAGGAATCCCGACGTCATGTTCGAAATCCAGCCGATGAACGCCGACGACTATCGGCAACGGACACGGCGCAGCACGGTGATGATCGCGCTGATCTTCCTCGCGCTGGCGATGGCCCTGTCCACCGCGGCGGTGACGGTGTTCGGCGAGCCCGGCGGGGACAATCTACGCTTCAATATCGGCGGGGTGTTTGCCGCGGTATTGGTCATGGCCGCGTTGATGCGCAAGCTGTTCTGGCGCCAGGAATGGATGGCGCCGGCGGTCTACAGCTGGCAGCTCAAGCGCAGCCTGATGAGCATCACCAACGTCATGCACCACCTCAAGGCCGCTGTGGCGGCGGGGGATCCTGACGCCATGAAGCTTTTGCGCTTCTATCACCTGGGATTAAGTCAGATGCATCAACTGGACGGGAACTCCAGCGATGATGCGCAGTTGCACCGGGAAATGCAGCAGCACAAGGCGCGGATGGAAGCGTTGGGCCTCGACACCGAGCAGACGCAGTTGAATCCAGCGTGGCTTGAAGCCGTGAAGCAGCCACGCAGCTGAACCATCTCAAACCCGCAGGCGCAGTGTTTCGAAGAGCTCCCGGTCTTCCTTTCTGGCCGAACGCGCATGCCGACGAATGATTTGCATCAGGCACTCGGTGAAGCACTGTGCCGAACTGCTCAATGCGCCATTGCGGCGTGTCACGATACTCAACTGCCGGGGTTCGAATCGTTCGTGCAGGTCCAGGGAAACCACGCGGCCGAGGAAGGGCGGGGCAATGCTGACGATCGATGGCCCCCAGGTGCACATGTCAGCCCGTTCAACCATCATCTGCAAGATGGCCAGTGAGTGGGCCCGAACGATACGGTTCTCGTCGATCTGCGCGCCGTGTTTCCAGAACAATTCCTGCATCAACCCATCGTGGCCGTCCGGCGCATAGTTCAGGGTCCAGTTCTGTTCCAGCAGTTCATGGATCGAGCGCGCGTTCTGTCGAGCATGGCCCTCGCGAACCAGCACCGACGTCTGGTAATCGAGTAGGGTTTCGCAGGCAAATTCCTGGGTTGTTTGTGCCGGGTGCAACTGGCCGATCGCGAAATCCATGCTGCCGTCGCGCAGCAGCGGTTGGGCCACGGCCATCAGGCTTTCGTACAATTCCAGTCGGATTTGCGGCATACGCTCGCGAAAGGCCAATACCACTTCGGGCAGGAACGTCAGGGCGATCCATGGGGTGATCCCGACGCAAAGCCTGCCCTGGGCCTTGCCCCGCATATGATCGAGTTCGGTTTGTGCATGTTCAAGTTGTTTGGTCACCAGCCGGGCGTGGGTCAGCAGGACTTTGCCGTATTCGGTGAAGTTCAGGCCGCTGGGGGTTCGGCTGAACAACGGTAGCTGCTGCGCGGTTTCCAGCTCCCGTAGCGCCTTGGTAACGGCCGCCTGGGAAATGTTCAGCGAACGGGCGGCGGCGCGGATGCTGCCGGTCTCGGCGCTGGCAATCAGTGCTTGCAATTGATGCAGTTTCATCTGCTAACCCTTCAGACAACCAATGGTTGTCATCATAACCAAACTGGGTCTCCTCAGCCCAGGGCCCGTTGCCTAAGATCGATTCCGGCAGCGCTTTTACAGGCGCGCCGCCTTAATCTAAGGAGAACAACAATGGATGCCGGCCAGGTGCTGCCAGGTATTGCAGCGATACAAGATGAAATGATTGCGTTGCGTCACAGGCTTCACGCGCATCCCGAACTGGGCTTTGAAGAATTCGCCACCAGTGAACAGGTTGCCCGGTGTTTGAGAGAGTGGGGTTTTGAGGTCAGCACGGGTGTGGGCAAGACGGGAGTCGTCGGCACCCTGAAAAATGCTGAGGGCCGGTCCATCGGCTTGCGTGCAGACATGGATGCACTGCCGATTCAGGAAACCACGGGCTTACCCTACGCCAGTCGCAACGACGGGGTCATGCATGCCTGTGGTCACGATGGTCATACGGCCACCCTGCTTACGGCGGCCAGGTATCTGGCGCAAACCCGGGCATTCAAGGGCACGCTGCAGGTGATTTTCCAACCGGCGGAAGAAGGTTTGGGCGGCGCCCGGAAAATGCTCGAGGAAGGCCTGCTCGAACGCTTCCCCTGCGATGCAATTTTCGCCTTGCATAACGTACCGGGTCATCCTGTCGGGCATTTGGGATTCTACAGCGGGCCGTTCATGGCCTCTGCCGACACGGTCACGATCAAGATCGTCGGCACCGGTGGTCATGGCGCGGTGCCGCACAAGGCCGTTGACCCGGTGGTGGTCTGCGCTTCGATCGTGATCGCCCTGCAAAGCATCGTGTCGCGCAACGTCAACCCGCAAGACACGGCGATCATCACCGTAGGCTCGATTCATGCCGGCACCGTCTCGAATGTCATCCCCGCCTGCGCCGAGATGAGCCTGAGTGTGCGTGCACTGACGCCCGAGATTCGCCAGTTGCTCGAATCGCGGATTACCGCGCTGGTAACGGCACAGGCCACCAGTTTCGGCGCTCAGGCGCATATTGATTATCAGCATTGCCATCCGGTACTGATCAACGATCCCGAGTCGACCGCGTTTGCCCGAGCCGTCGCCCGTGACTGGTTGGGAGACGAGCACCTGATCGACGACTTGCGCCCCTTCACGGCCAGTGAAGACTTTGCCTTCATCCTGGAGCAATGCCCCGGCAGCTATCTGGTGATCGGCAACGGCGAAGGGGACAGCGGCTGCCTGCTGCACAACCCCGGCTACGACTTCAATGATGCTTGCCTGCCGATCGGCGCGAGTTACTGGGTCAAGTTGGTGGAAAGCTTTCTGCGTTGAGACGCCGTCATTTCAAGCGCCTGTCATTACAAAAATAAACTGCGGCCTGGAGAAGAAGGAAATGAACAAGATACTTGCAGTGGTTTCACTGGTGTTCCTGTCGGCATCGAGCATCGTTGGGGCGGCCGACTGGTCCGGCAAAACCCTGAGACTGGGTGTGGACCCCAGCTATCCACCGCTGGAATACAAGAATCAGGACGGCACGCTGACCGGTTTCGGGGTCGACATCGCCGAGGCGCTTTGCGCGCAACTGCACGCTCGCTGTGTCTGGGTGGAAAGCAGCTGGGACGGGATGATCCCGGCACTGCTGGCGCGCAAGTTCGACGCGGTGGCGTCGTCGATGACCGTCACGCCCAAGCGTCTGCAGCAGATTGCGTTCACCGACAAGGTGTCGAACGCGCCGGCTCGCCTGGTCGTCAAGCGCGGCTCGGATTTGCTGCCAACCGTTGAATCGCTCAAGGGCAGACGCATCGGTGTGGAGCAGGGCTCGACGCAGGAGGCGTATGCCAAAGCCGTCTGGGGTTCCAAAGGTGTGGAGGTCCTGTCTTATCAGAATCAGGACCAGGTGTACGCCGATCTGGTGGTGGGACGACTCGATGCCTCGCTCCAGGGCTCCATCCAGGCAAGCTACGGATTCTTGAATACGGCCGTGGGCAAGGATTATGAGTTTTCCGGCGCAACCCTGGACGATCCGCAGTTTTTCGGCGTGGGCGATGGCATTGGTCTGCGCAAAAACGATGTCGAGTTGCGCGAGGACCTGAATAAAGCCTTGGCGGCGATTCTCGCCAACGGCACCTACGAACGGATAAACAAAAAGTACTTCGATTTCGACGTCTACGGCGCGAAATGACCTGCGTCCCCCTTCACCACACCCAATAAGAACAAAAGGAGAGTGAAATGCTTCTGGAAGGCTTTGGCCCGCAGATTTTGCTGGGCACCCTGGCCACAATCAAACTGGCACTCTGGTCGTTGCTGATCGCTGTCCTGGCAGGGCTGCTCGGGGCCAGTTCCAAGCTGTCTTCCAACCGCCTGTTGCGAGCGCTGGCCACTGGTTACACGACGGTTATCCGCAGCATGCCGGACCTGGTGATCATGTTGCTGCTGTTTTTCAGCCTGCAGATGTTGCTCAACCGCATGACCGATTGGCTGGGCATCGGGCAAATCGATATCGACCCGTTCCTGGCTGGCGTGGTGACGCTGGCGTTCATCTACGGGGCGTACTTTACCGAGACCTTTCGTGGTGCCTTCCAGGCAGTCCCGGCAGGTCAGGTCGAAGCGGCGAAGGCCTACGGCATGACCCGCGGGCAAACCTTTCGCAAAGTGCTCTTCCCGCAGATGCTGCGTCATGCGCTACCGGGCATAGGCAACAACTGGCAGGTGCTGATCAAATCCACGGCGCTGGTATCGATCATAGGCCTGACCGATGTGGTCAAGGCCACACAGGATGCGGGCAAGGGCTCGATGCAGTTTTTCTACTTCACCCTGGTTGGCGGCCTGATCTACCTGGCGATTACCACCGTGTCCAACGGCGTATTGCTGTGGCTGGAGCACCGCTACTCGGTCGGTGTCAGGAAGGCCGCGCTATGACCGGCATTCTCGAAGATTACTGGCAGGCTTATCTGTGGAGTGACGGGCCACACTTTTCCGGGTTGGCGGTGACGTTGTGGTTGCTGATTCTTTCGGTGGTGATCGGATTTGTGCTCGCGGTGCCGTTATCGGTTGCCCGGATCAGCCGCAATCCACTGCTTCGCTTGCCGGTCTGGTGCTACACCTACGTGTTTCGCGGTACGCCGTTGTACATCCAGCTGCTGTTCTTCTACACCGGGGTGTACAGCTTGCATGTGGTCCGGTCCCAGGACTTTCTCAACGCGTTTTTCCGTGACGGCTTCAACTGCACGGTGTTGGCGTTCGGGCTCAATACCTGTGCCTACATGACCGAAATTTTCGCCGGTGCCATACGGGCGACGCCCCATGGCGAAATCGAGGCCGCCAGGGCCTACGGAATGGGGCGGCTGACCCTCTATCGGCGAATCGTATTGCCGTCAGCCCTGCGTCGGGCACTGCCGTTTTTCAGCAACGAAGTGATTCTGATGCTGCATTCCACCTCAGTGGCCTTTACGGCCACGGTTCCCGACTTGCTGAAGATTGCCCGTGACGTCAATTCGGCGACCTACGCCTCCTTCACCGCTTTCGGTATTGCCGGGCTGCTGTATGCCGGCAGTGCATTTTTGCTGATCTGGCTGTTTCGTCGCGGCGAACTGCATTGGCTGGCCTACCTCAAGCCGCGCACGCATTGACCCCTATTGGACTTGCTCGAATGTATAAATTGATCGTTGAAGATGTGCACAAGAACTATGGCAGTCATGAAGTCTTGAAGGGGGTATCGCTCAAGGCCCGCGCCGGCGACGTGATCAGCATCATCGGTTCCTCGGGATCAGGCAAAAGTACTTTTCTGCGGTGTATCAACCATCTCGAACAGCCATCGGCCGGGCGCATTATCGTCAATGCCGAGGAACTGCTGACGCGCCGCGATTCAAGGGGCGAGCTGCGCGTGGTCGATCCCGGACAATTGCGCATCATGCGCAGCAAGCTGTCGATGGTGTTTCAGCACTTCAATCTGTGGAGCCACATGACGGTGCTGGAAAACATCATCGAGTGCCCGATGAGTGTGCTCGGCGTGGGTCGGGCGCAGGCCACGGAGCGGGCGCGGCATTACCTGGCCAAGGTCGGCCTGCCATCCAAGGTGGAAGGGCAGTATCCAGTCCATTTATCCGGCGGCCAGCAACAGCGGGTGGCCATCGCGCGGGCGCTGGTCATGGAGCCGCAGGTGATGCTATTCGACGAGCCGACGTCCGCGCTCGACCCCGAACTGGTCGGCGAGGTGCTCAAAGTCATGCAGGAACTTGCCGAGGAGGGCAGGACCATGGTGGTGGTCACCCATGAAATGGCGTTCGCCCGGCAGGTATCGAACCACGTCATCTTTCTGCATCAGGGCCGGGTGGAGGAGCAGGGCGTACCAGGCAGTGTTCTGGAGAATCCCCGAAGCGAGCGGCTGCAGCAGTTTCTGGCAGGGAGCCTCAAGTAACGCAAAGCACTGCGCGGATTGTCGGAACAGCCCTATGTATACTTATCGTGTAAATCACCCCGTTGGTGTTTGACGGGTTGTTTAAAGTGGCGAATGGGAAAATTCGCTATGGTATGAGTATTCAAGGATCTTCATGGGGCATCCGTCTATCAACGAGCGTATCGAAAAAAACCGGCCCGGCCTCGCAAGGCTCAAGATTCGCTCGGCCGTGACGCTGATGATTGCCGTATGCCTGTCGATGGCGGTGATCGTGACCTGGGAAACCTGGAGCTCGCGCCAGTACCATCTGCATGACAAGGAAGTGGCGATGTCCAACCTTGCGCAGACCCTGGCCTCGCAAGCACAGGCGGCGATCAAGCAAGCCGACACTCTGCTGTTCACCCTGGTCGATCGCCTGGAGAACGACGGTATCGACCAGGGTCGGCTCAATCGCCTGCAACGCTTGCTCAGCGCCCAGCGCAGTGAGTTGAGTCAGGTCCATGGGCTGTTCGTCTATGACCAAACCGGCAAATGGATCGCCAACTCCAACGGCGCCGAGGTGGGTGTAGCGAACAATTCCGACCGCGAGTACTTCATCTATCATCGCGATCATCCCGACCGCGGACCGCACATCGGCCCTTCGATCAAGAGCCGCTCCAGCGGCGAATGGATCATGACGGTGTCGCGTCGGGTCAATCATCCGGACGGCAGTTTCGCCGGCGTGGCGCTGGCCACGATCTACCTCAGTCATTTCCTGCAGCTTTACGATGGCATCGACATGGGCAACAACGGTGTGATCAACCTGATCGCCGACGATGCCAGCATCATCGTGCGCCGGCCGTTTCACGAGGCGGACATCGGCACCAGCCTGGCCAAGAGTTCGTTGTTCACCCGGCTCCTGCCACAGGGCAGTTCGGGGACGGCTACCGTAAGATCGATCCTGGATGGCGTGGAGCGGGTCGTGGGCTTTCGCCGGGTCGAGGGTTATCCGCTGATCGTCTTTGCCGCGCTCAACAAGGATGAGGTGCTGGCTGGCTGGCGCCAGGAGTCCTTGCTCAGTGCGGGCATCGTCGCGCTGTTGCTTGGGGTACTGGGGGCGCTCGGGTATCGCCTGATCAGGTTGATGAAGAAGCAGGATCGCATCCAGGGCGAGTTGCTCGGCACCCAGGAGAGGCTGCTTGAGCTTAATCGCAACCTTGAGTTGCTGGCGCTGGAGGACGCGCTCACGGGCCTGGCCAACCGACGCCAGTTTGATCTGTTTATCCAGGCGGAAATGGGCCGCGCCCGGCACAACATGACGGGGCTGGCGCTGCTGATGATCGATGTTGATCACTTCAAGCCGTTCAACGATCGCTACGGCCACCTGGCCGGTGATGAGTGCCTGCGCAAGATCGCTGCGATCATTACCGAGCACATCAGGCGCCCTGGCGATCTGGCTGCGCGCTTTGGCGGCGAGGAGTTTGCCGTGGTGCTGCCGGAGACTGACTACGTCGGGGCATTTCTGCTGGCGGAGAAAATCCGTCATGCGGTCCAGGCAGCCGGCTTGCTGCACAGTGAAAGTCCTGATGGCAAGGTGACGGTCAGCGTCGGTGTCTGCGGTTATGATCCGGCGTCAAAGGCCCAGACCAGCGAGCTGATCGGGGCGGCCGACAAGGCGCTGTACGTGGCCAAGGCCAGCGGGCGGAACATGAGCGTGATTGCCAACTGAGGCTCAGGCAAACCGGTCGCTGCCTTGTACCAGCCGGTTGCAAAGGTACGGTTGCTTGAGCTTCTCCAACCACCAGCCCAACGCCCGCCCGTCGTGATCGCCGCGCCAGCCGGCATACAGAATGTTCGGCTCGCGCGGGTCGGCCATCTGCTTTTCAACCAGCGAGCCATTGTTCAACAACGAGCCAACCCGATGCCTGGGCAGCCAGCCCACGCCGAGGCCGTCGCACTGCGCGAGAATTTTCGCGCGCATGGTCGGCACCGCCAGCACCGATTGGCCACCCGAGACACCGTAAGTACTGCCTTCGCTGGCCCGGGACGAGTCCGCCACAACAATCGCCCGGTGCTGCGCCACCATGGCGCGGGTAATCGGTTCGCTGGCCTTGGCCAGCGCGTGCCTGGGCGAGACGGCGAATACCCACTGCATTTCCCCCAGTTGCATCCAGCGCAGGGACGCGATGGCCGGTGGTTCGTTGGTGGCGCCGATGATCAGGTCGGCGCGGCCTTCACGCAGAGCCTCCCAGACGCCCCGGAGCACCTCCTGGGTGATGCGCAGCGGTACGCCGGAGCCCAGCGCATCGAACTCGTGGATCACCGGGAGCAGGGTTTCGAACTCCAGCAGTTCATCGGTGACGATCCACAGTCGACTCTCCCAGCCATTGGCCACTTGTTGCACCCGTTGGGTCAGGCGCGAGACGTCCTGCATCAGTCGCGCCGCTTCGTTGACCAGCAATTCACCGGCCGGGGTAAGTTGCAGGCGGTAGCGCCGGCGATCGAACAGCAAGGCATCGAAGCGTTCTTCCAGTTGCCGCGCGGCGTAGGACACCGTAGAGGGCGCCTTGCCGAGGTAGGCCGCGGCCCGCGACAGGCTGCCGGTCTCGCGGATCGCTTGCAGCAGCGTCAGGTCTTCAATCGACAGCATGGGCCGAACCCTCGAGTTAGACGGTTACAATAGCCGTCGCCGTTTTTTGTGCCAGATCAATCGAAGGTAGACCAGTACGTTCACCCCCAGTACCGCGCCGCCCAGTCCAATCTGAATGGCCGGTGTCAGCCCGGCCGGGTAAATGATTGGCCACACGTAATGTTCGATAAAGCCACCGCCGTAACCGCTTTGCCCCGCTGCCTGGCGCATCAGGTTTTCCCAGTGCGTCAGCGGGCAGGGCAGGTGGAACACCTCCACCGCCACGCCCCAGATGGCGGCGGGCAGGTGCCACACCATCAGGCGCGGCCATTTCAGAACCAGCAGCCCGCCGCACACGACAAACACAATGAATGCCAGGTGAAACAGCATCAGGCCATCGGCGGCGATTCGGTAGAGCATGTCGACCCCCAGGCGCGTCAGTCGAATCGCTCCATGTTACTCGGGCGGGTGCCTGGCGCTCTATCGATTGTCGCTGCCCAGCGCGCCGAGCACCTTCTTTAAACGCGTCACCATGGCATCGCTGCTGCGTTGCATCGGGGCGCGCAGTTCATCAATGATCAAGCCTTGCAGGGCCAAAGCGCTTTTCACCGGCGCCGGGTTGGGTTCGATGAACAGGCTCTGGATCAGCGGCAGAAGCTGGAAGAACGTTGCCCGCCCGGCCGTCAGCTGGTTGTCGCGAATCTGTCGGTACAACGCCACGAAACGTTGCGGATGGACATGCGCCGACGCGGCAATCGCGCCTTTGGCGCCCAGGCACAGGGCATTGAAGATCTGGTTGTCTTCACCGCACAGCACATCGACCTTGCCGCTGGCCAGCAACGCCAGGGTGTTACCCAGGTTGCCGCCACAGTCCTTGATCGCGACGATCCGCTCATGGGCGACGATGTTCAGCAAGGTCGTCTGGTCGAAGGTCACGCCGGTGCGGTAGGGGATGTCGTACAGGATCAGCGGCACACTGGAAGCATCGGCGACCGTTTTATAAAACGCTTCGAGCCCCGCCTGGGAGGGCCGGATGTAATACGGCGGCGGCACCAGCAGACCGGCCACCGGGCGCTTGAGAATCTCCTCCTGAAAGTGCAGCAGCTCGATCAGGTTGTTGCCGGCCAGGCCCATGACGACCTGCCGGGCCGGCACTTGCTCGAGTACCGCATCGAGCACCGCCAGCTGTTCGTGCTTGCCCATGGCCGCCGGTTCGCCGGTGGTGCCACAGACAATCAGGCCGTCGACGCCGTTTTCCAGCAGATGGCTGACCAGCCGGCGCAACCCGACGAAATCGATGGCGCCATTGTGGAACGGCGTGACGAGGGGAACCCAGATACCTTGAAACGATGACATGCACTTTCTCCTGATGGTTGACCGATTTCGTCACCGTCAGAAGCGTAGAAGGAAGTAAGCAAGGGGAGGGTGGTCCGTCGCGCTCAATGTCCTGTCAGCTCATCTGACGGGACAGCGCGCCCCGGTCACATGAGCGACTGTTTCTTCGATTTGAGGGCGTGCGCAACGCAACCTTGCGCCTTGGCAGTCAAGCCAATAACACAAGTGTCGAGATTAAAGATTGCGGACATCTTTGCTTACACCCTGAATGAGGCGCCCAGTTTTAAAAGCCGGCGCGCTGTTTGTCAATCGCGAACATCAGGAAAATGCAGCACCGTCATGTCGGGCGACGCAAGCCGCCGGCCGATCAATGGCCCAAGTGCGCAAGATTGTTCAAGTCATCGGCCGTGACTGCTGGCACAGTCTGAGGTCTTTCCCTGGTTGCAGAGCGTTATGTCCAACTCACTCATGCCGCGCAGCGCGTTCTTGCGTGGCGCCGTGGCGATCATGCCCTTATCCCTGGCGACGGCGCCCTGGGGCCTGCTGGCCGGTTCCATGGCCATCGAAGCCAACCTCACGCCCCTGCAAGGCCAGGGCTTGTCGAGCATCGTGTTTGCCGGCGCCGCGCAGTTAGTGGCCATCGGCATGCTCAAGGGCGGGGCCGGGATCTTTTCGATCCTGCTGACCACTTTGTTGCTGACCTCCCAGCATCTGCTCTACGGGATGAGCCTGCGTTCGGTGATCTCGCCGTTGCCGGGTCGTTGGCGAGCGGGGTTGGGCTTTTTGCTCACCGATGAACTGTTCGCCCTGACCAGCCAGCACGACAAGCAACAGTTCAATCGCTGGTACGCCCTGGGTGTCGGCCTGACGTTCTACATTGCCTGGAACCTCTTCACCCTGGCGGGCATCGTGCTGGGCAGCAGTATTCCGGGCCTGGAACACCTGGGGCTGGACTTCTCCATCGCGGCCACCTTCATCGCCCTGATTACCCCGGTGGTGCGCAACGTGCCGACCGTTGTCTGTGTCGCGGTCTCGCTGTTCTGCTCGGTGCTGTTCAGCTACTGGCAATGGGGCTCGGCCCTGGTGCTGGCAGGACTGGCAGGCATGAGCGCCGGTTTTATCTGCAACAAATTCCAGGGAGTGCGCACATGATGGTCTGGGCAGTGATTATCGGCATGGGCGTCCTGGTGTTTCTCAACCGCTATGTCTTCCTGGAACCGCGTCTGCCGGTGCGGTTGAGCAGCAATGCCCGGCAGTTCCTCGGCTTCGCCGTGCCGGGCATGTTGACTGCGATCTGCGGGCCGATCGTGTTCATGCCGGACAAGCAACTGAATCTGCAATGGGACAACCCTTACCTGATCAGTTCGCTGGTGGCCGTCGGCCTGGTGCTGTACACCCGCAACACCTTGCTCAGCATGCTGTTGAGCATGGGCTTTTTCTTTTTGCTGCGTGGGTGGCTGTGAGCCGGGCACGGCAAACTGTTCTACGCTTAAAGCTGATGACCGATCCCTTCAGGACGAGAGGTGAACCCATGGCAACAGAGCAAAAGAAACCGGAACCCGAAGACGATATGGATGAACCGACGGAAGAAGAAATCGAACAGCAGAGGCGTTCGACACCGGACTGGAAACATCCCGATGATGGCAAGGAATTGTCGGAGTCTGACCGCAAGTTCTGAGCGACATATTTGGATTGGGTGTATATCCGTTGCTGCGGTAACGGCCACTTAGGGTTTCGCCCTTACGGCGAGTCACTTGGAAAAGACCTGTAGGAGCGAGCATGCTCGCGATGGAGGACAACGATGACGCGGGGAGCCTGACACCCCGAGGTGCTCTCAGGTTTTTCGCGAGCATGCTCGCTCCTACAGGGCCCGCCGCGATGGGCCATTCATGGCCCAGCGCGGCTAAACCGGCATCCTTGCCGGTTTACCCACTGCGCAGAACCGGAACGAAGCCTCTCGATGTGGCAAGAACATCAAAAGCCACAGCAAAAGCGAGGCGGCCTGACAGCCGACCTGATTGCAGGTCTGTCCACGATCCAACTGTGGGAGCGAGCCTGCTCGCGATGAACGTCCAGACAGCGCGTTCATCCAGACAGGGCGCGTTATCGTTGACGTCCATCGCGAGCAGGCTCGCTCCCACAGGGAATCAGGTACAGCCGTAAAAGTCAGGTCGGCTGTCAGGCCGCCTCGCTTTGGCTTTAGATTTGGGCGCCCCGTTAAACCACGATGGCCGAACGCAGGCATTGCGTAGTGGGTAAACCGGCAGGACGCCGGTTTAGCCGCGCTGGGCCAGGGATGGCCCATCGCGGCGACCCACGGAGCAATGCCGGAGTGAGGGCATGCCGAGCCACAGCGAGGCACCGAGTGGTGGGGCAAAAGCCTTTTGCTTACTTTTCGGCGTTTGGAAAAGTGAGTCGCCGTAAGGGCGAAACCCTAGGTGGCCGTTACCGAAGCAATGGATATGCCCCCCCAATCCCTATACAACCCCATGCTTAAGTGAACAACATTACGCATCGAGCGGGTCATCGTCGTAGTTGCCAGCAGCAGATCGGTCGAGCTTATTCCAGCAAATGCAGGAATTCGGGGTGGGCAGCCCGATATCCCAGGTTTCTGTCGATCCAGGCATTCAACTCGTTGACCATGACCGGGGCTTTACCCGGATAACTTTCGAGTATTGAACTCAGGACCTGTTTGATATTGGGAATTGAAAGCAAGTTACGGGTCTGTATGTACTGCCCGATGAAATGGTCGAGTTGGTAGTGCTCTGTCTTTGTAAGATAAATGCACGCCAGACTCACGACTTGATTATTGGTAAAATCGTCGCGCAATTGAGTTCTCTGCAAGGCTTGTTATATGGGATTCCCTTGGTTGTTGACTCTTTGGTCAATTTGGTATGCCGCTGGAAAATACGGCGCGAATCCTAGCCGCAGCACTGACAAATGTATGTAAGTGCCTGGAGTCGTCTGACAAGCGGTGGAAACATCAAAGTGCCATGTTTCTATAGGTATTCATGCCTTGAAAGCGTCAATCAACCCGGCCCCCTGATTCCTGACATTCCCCACTGCCTTGTCAACCCTGTACCACTCAAAAGCATCACTGCCTTCCCCCTGTAGAAGCACCATCTGTTCGGCACGTTCCCTGGGCGTCGCCGGGTCCAGCCATTCGCGTGCCAGTTCTGCGCTGAACACCACCGGCCGGCGATCATGAACGTCCAGCATGCCGCCAGCGCTATCGGCGGTGATGATGACAAAGCCGTCATCGTCCCTGGGGGCTGCACTGCCTTGCGGGAACTGCCCGATGGCCGCGCAGAAGACCGGCCCTTGGTCGCGACGGCGAATCAGCCAGGGTTGCCGCGTGCCGTCTCCGGCATCGACCCATTCGAACCAGTTGTCGACCGGGCAGATGGCGCGATGGGGCCAGATCGCTCGAAAGAACGGGCCGTGGGCGACTTTCTCGACGCGTGCATTGATCGGCGCCGCACGATCCTTCGCCCAGTGCGGTCGCCAGCCCCAGCGCTGCGAGTCGGCGTGCAGGCCATCGCTCTCCAGGTGCAACAGCGCGAGCTGGGTGGTGGGCGCGGCGTTGTAGCGGGCCAGTGGCTGATTGCCGACGTGATTGATCAAGGCGTCGGGAATGCTCAGCACCGCCACGAAGTCGTGAATGCCCCGGTATTGCGACAATCGTCCGCACATCGATCGAACCCTCAGGCTGGAGTGTTGAGCATAGATGTTTGAGCAATTTGCGTTCACAAAGCCTGCCCAAATGTGTCCGGGAGAAAACACTCTGTCGAGTCGCTGTTGCTGCGCCAACACTGTGTGTAACGGGTCATGAGCATATGCATAAAAGGTATTTAAAAATATCTAGTAAGGCCTTTATGGTCTAAAGCATTGAACCTCAAGGAACCTCTAATGAACCTTTCCAGATACCTGCGCGGTCTGTTGACCAGCGCCCTGTTTGCCGCACCACTGACCTACGCCAGCGAACCTGTCGTCCTGCATGTCGGCGATCAGAACTACTACAACATTCGTGCCTCGGTCGAAGCGTCCGGCGTGTTGAATGGGGCACCCTATACCGTCGACTGGAAACACTTCCAGGCCGCCGCGCCGCTGGCCGAAGCCTTGAATACCGGTGCATTGGACCTGGGCTTTCTAGGCGATTCGGGCTTTCTGTTCCTGGCCGCCAAACAGGCGCCGGTCAAGCTGATCGGTGTGTCGCGGCAGAATCCGGACACCATCGCCTTGCTGGTGCCCAAGGACTCGCCGGTGAAAACCATCGCTGATCTCAAGGGCAAGAAAGTCGCCTACTGGCCGGGTGCCTGGAGCCAGCAACTGACCTTGCGCGCCCTGGAACAGGCCAATCTGCCGGAGGACTATGTCGACTTCATCAAGCTGATGCCGATCGATGCGGCCGCCGCGCTGCCCCAGGGCAGCATCGACGCCTTCCCGGTCTGGGAACCGTACATTTCCCAGCAGATCCTCTTCTCCGGCGCCCGGCCGATCCTCACCGCGAAGAACCTGATGCCCGGCCTGAGCGCCATCGCCGCGTCTACCCCTTCGATCGACAGCAAGCGCGAAGCCATCGCCGACTTCCTCGGGCGCCTGAAAAAGGCCCGGGCCTGGGTCGATACCCACACTGACGAATACGCCGACCTGTGGGCGAAGAAGGCCAATCTCGACCAGAATGTGTCCCGCCACTGGTTGCGCCAGGCCCACATGACCGTCGGCCCGGTGGACGCCCAGGCTGCCGGGGATCTGCAGCACACCGCCGACTTCCTGTTCAAGGTCAAGGCGCTGCCGGCCGAGCTTGCCACCGCACCGATCATCGATCATTCGTTCCAGCAGGCACTGGCGAACTGAGCCACCGCCTGGGCGAGCGCCGGAACCAAACACTGTGTACCTTATCCCACCTCGGCCCGCCGCTGTGTGCGGGTCGGCGAAGGATGAACGGGCGATGGATCGTTGCCGTTTGACGTGTTGACCGGAACGGTCTGGCCCAAGGCAAAACATGAAACAGTTGTTCAAGGTTCTATCGGTGTTCGCCATGGCAGTTGGTTTGCTGGGCTGTATCGCCGCACCCATTGAAATGACGTCGCAAACCGAACAAGGGTTGCGCGAACAACCACCGATCCGCTTTCTGCTGACGTTCGACGATGGCCCCAGCGCCTCGAGTTTCTGGAACCCGACCGAGACCGTGCTCGACAGCCTGGCGATCAATCCTCTGCAACCGGGCATCAAGGCGGTGTTTTTCGTGCAGACCCGCGCCTCACGGGCCGGTGCCAGTGAAATCGGGCGGGCGGTCATGCACCGCGAGCGCGATGCCGGGCACATTCTGGCCTTCCACACGGCCACGCCTTCGCACACCAATCATCGCTCTCTGGACGCGCAGGAACTGGAGCAGGCGCTCACCTATGGTTGTGCCGACATCGCCGCGATCACTGGTGTGCCGCCGACTCTGCTGCGCCCACCATTCTGGAGCTACGACAAACGCACCTTCGCCGCCTACCAGCAGCATGGCCTGCATGTGCTGCTGACCGACCTGAGCGCCAATGACGGCAAGATCTGGGGCTTCAACGCCAGCCCCCGGCGCCGCGCCCATATGCTGCGCTCGATGTCCGAAGTGCGCGAACGCATTGCCCGAGGCGAGTTGCCGGTGGTGGACGGGGTGATTCCGGTGGTGGTGACCTTCCACGACCTCAATCGCTACACCGCGCGGCATACCCGCGAATATCTGCAAATCCTTCTCGACAGTGCCCGGGCGACGGGGGTCAGAACCGCCCCAATGGCGTTTTACGACGACACTGCCACGCTGCAACGGGCCGCCATGGCGCGGACGCTGCGTGACAGTTCACAGTCGGCGCAATTGCCGGGGATCTGGAACTGGATCTGGAAAGACAATAGCCACTGAACAAGCCATCTGTGCCCCTTCTGCAGCACAGACCTGATTTCAGCCACGGGGTTGAAATCCAGGTACCCATCCGGGCACAAAATACCCTTATGATGCTGGCCTTTGAATACTACACGTGGGGGTGATAATAATGATTGTGAACGGTGACAACTTCAACATAACCAACCCAGCCTTGTTCAAGCACAGCGTTGAGGGCATACGTCAAAGTATCGCCACCCCGGACAGTTTTTATTGCTCTGATAATGTCATTTGCTGGAATCGAAATCTCAGTTTCATGACTGACGAAAGCTTTATGGAAATCATGAGGCGTAATGCCACTTCCAATGTGGAAATGACGATTATCTGGCGGACGTACATCTTGTGCCACTTCGCAAAACTGGCCCGACGCCTTCCTGGAGACTTCGTCGAGGTCGGTGCATACAAAGGCAACACTGCCAATGTGATTGCAGACAGGATTGACCTCGAATCGACTGGCAAGCAGTACTACCTGTACGACGCGTTCGAGCACACAGGCACTGAAGTCAACCACGCCATGCCTGAGCACAGCTCGGAGTTGTACGCCAAGGTCAAGGAGCGTTTTTCCGGCTACCCTTTCGTCAAGGTCATCAAGGGCTACGTGCCGGAGTCATTTGAGCAAGGATTTCCAGAGCAGATTGCATTTGCCCACATCGATTTGAACCAGGCGCCTGCCGAAGTCGAAGCGCTCAAGAGAATCGTCCCTCGCATGGTGCCCGGTAGCATTCTGGTGCTCGATGATTATGGCTGGTGGTGCTACCGCGCACAGAAGGAAGCTGAAGACCCGCTGCTTGCCGAGTTTGGTTTGGACGTACTGGAGCTGCCTACGGGTCAAGGGATTGTCTTCAAGCCGTAACCGACTCCAGAATGAGGACACACCCTGATCGCTGCGCAGAATCGGCAAAGCGCAGCTATTCTCGTTGGGTCCGTTCCGATCAACTGCCACGGAGGCACCGGCCATGGTTCCCGTTTCAGTCCTTTGCAACATTGTCGAGTCCGGTTTCGAGCCCCTGGCCTGCGAATGCACGGAGAGTGGCGGGCTGCTGCGGATCGAGGTCTATGAACCCGCCAGTGGGCAAGTCAAGCTGATGATTGCCGGTGTATCGACCGAACAGTTGACCAGCGTGCGTGCCATCTCCGACTTGATCGGTGAATTGCGCACCGAGATGCAAGCCGGGCGCCGGGCGTTTGCCGGTTGAAGACCGTGCCCTGTAGGAGCTGCCGCAGGCTGCGATCTTTTGATCTTTAAGAGCAAGATCAAAAGATCGCAGCCTGCGGCAGCTCCTACACGGGCATGATCGCGTGTGGCAGCAGTTCGTCGATCATCCGCAGGCAATGGTTCAATCCCGGTGACACGTCGCCCACCCGCCGACTGAGAATGATCGGTGAGGTGGCGTTGTCTTCCAGCAGCGGGGTGAAACCGATGTCGTCGCGGTGCAGCAACTGCACCGAGGCCGGCACCAGTGTGATCCCTATCCCGGCCCCCACCAGCCCGATTGCCGTCTGCAACTCGTTGGTCCATTGCGCCACATGAATGCTCACCCCATAGGATTCGAACAGCGCGATCACGTGGTCGGCGTAGCTGGGGCGCGGGTTGCCGGGGTACAGCACGAAGGGCTCTTTGGCCAGGTCGCGCAGGCTGACGGGGCCCGCCAGCAGCGGGTGACCGGCGGGCAGGGCGGCCACCAGGCGGTCTTCGGTGAGCACGGTCTGGACGATGGCCGGGTCGTCGATGCGGATGCGGCCGAAGCCGACGTCGATGCGCCCGGCCTTGAGCGCCTGTACCTGCTGCAGCGTGGTCATCTCCGACAGCCCGAGTTCCAGTTCCAGCGGTTCGCCGCTGCGCAACCGGCGAATCAGTTCCGGCAGTACGCCGTAGAGGGTCGATGGCGCAAAGCCAATACCCAGCCAGGTCTTTTCCCCCAGCCCGATGCGCCGCGTGTTGTCGCAAACCTTGTGCAGCTGGTCGAGCAGGGCGGTGGAGTGCTCATGGAAAAAACGCCCGGCGTCGGTCAGCTTCAGCGGTCGGCCACGCTCGAGCAGCATCACCCCCAGTTCATCTTCCAGTTGCTGGATCTGCCGACTCAAGGGCGGCTGGGCGATGTGCAGGCGTTCGGCGGCGCGGGTGAAATTGAGGGTTTGAGCCAACACCTGAAAGTAACGCAGGTGACGCAGTTCCATGGAGCCTCCGGATGTCGAGCGGTTGCATACCTTGAAGGTATCAAGCCAGACCAATTCTATATTGGCCGCCCGGAAAAAGCCGTATGAGAATCAGGCTCAGAACTTCAAGAACCTGACGGGTATCGAAATGCTTGCTACAGCCATTGAATCGATCGAGACGATCATCGTCGATCTGCCGACCATCCGCCCGCACAAGCTGGCGATGCACACCATGCAGAACCAGACCCTGGTGGTCATTCGCGTGCGCTGCGCCGATGGCATTGAAGGCATCGGCGAAGCCACCACCATCGGTGGCCTGGCTTATGGCAACGAAAGCCCTGACAGCATCAAGACCAACATCGACAAACACTTCGCGCCGCTGTTGATCGGCCAGGACAGCGGCAATGTCAATGCCGCGATGTTGCGCCTGGAACGCAGTATCCGTGGCAACACCTTCGCCAAGTCCGGTCTGGAAACCGCGCTACTCGACGCCCAGGGCAAGCGCCTTGGCCTGCCGGTCAGCGAGTTGCTGGGCGGTCGCGTACGTGACTCGCTGCCCGTGGCCTGGACCCTGGCCAGCGGCGATACCGAGAAGGACATCGCTGAAGCGGAAAAAATGCTCGACCTGCGCCGCCACCGCATCTTCAAACTGAAAATCGGTGCTGGCGAGGTCAATCGCGACCTGGCCCACGTGATTGCGATCAAGAAAGCCCTCGGCGATCGCGCCAGCGTGCGGGTCGACGTCAATCAGGCCTGGGACGAGGCGGTGGCGTTGCGCGCCTGCCGGATCCTGGGAACCAACGGCATCGACCTGATCGAACAGCCGATCTCGCGCAACAACCGCGCCGGCATGGCACGCCTGAATGCCATGAGCCCGGCGCCGATCATGGCCGATGAATCCATCGAATGTGTGGAAGATGCATTTAACCTGGCGCGCGAAGGCGCGGCCTCGGTGTTTGCCCTGAAGATCGCCAAGAATGGCGGCCCGCGCGCCGTGTTGCGCACCGCCTACATCGCCGAAGCGGCCGGTATCGCCCTGTACGGCGGTACCATGCTCGAAGGTGGAATCGGCACCATGGCTTCGGCGCATGCCTTTGTCACCCTGAACAAACTGGCGTGGGACACCGAGCTGTTCGGTCCGCTGCTGCTGACCGAAGACATTCTCAGTGAGCCGCTGGTTTACCGCGATTTCGAGCTGCATGTGTCGAAGACCCCGGGTCTGGGCCTGAGCCTGGACGAAGAACGCCTGGCGTTCTTCCGTCGCGACAAGACTTCCACCATTCATCAAGCCTGAGGAGAGCATTATGCTGTTCCACGTAAAGATGACCGTGAATTTGCCGGTCGACATGAACCCCGAACGCGCCGCGCAGCTCAAGGCCGACGAAAAAGCCCTGGCCCAGCGTCTGCAGGAGCGAGGCAAGTGGCGTCACCTGTGGCGCATCGCCGGGCTCTACGCCAATTACAGCGTGTTCGATGTCGACAGCGTCCAGGAACTGCACGACTTGCTCATGCAATTGCCGCTGTATCCGTACATGGCGATCGAAGTCACCGCGATGTGCCGGCATCCTTCGTCGATTCGCGAGGATGACCGCTGAACCCAGCCTGTTCAGTTCGCCATGCCAATAATTACAAGATGAGGAACCCATAAAATGAACGTCAAGATTTCCCACACTGCCGAAGTCCAGAAATTTCTCGAAGAAGCCAGCGGCCTGCACAACGATGCCGGTGATTCACGGACCAAAGCCCTGATCTACCGCATCCTGCGTGATTCGGTGAACATCATCGAAGACCTCGCCGTGACCCCGGAAGAGTTCTGGAAAGCGGTCAACTACCTGAACGTGCTGGGTGCGCGCCAGGAGGCTGGACTGGTGGTGGCCGGCCTGGGCCTGGAGCATTACCTCGACCTGCTGATGGACGCCGAAGACGAGCAGGCCGGTAAAGCCGGTGGCACCCCGCGCACCATCGAAGGCCCACTGTACGTGGCCGGTGCACCGCTGTCGCAAGGCGAAGCGCGTCTGGATGACGGTGTCGATCCAGGTGTGACCCTGTTCATGCAAGGCCGGGTGTTCAACACCGCTGGCGAACCTCTGGCTGGCGCCGTGGTGGACGTGTGGCACGCCAACACTGGCGGCACCTACTCGTACTTCGATGCTTCTCAGTCGGAATTCAACCTGCGTCGCCGCATCGTCACAGACGCCGAAGGCCGCTACCGTTTCCGCAGCATCGTGCCGTCGGGCTACGGCTGCCCACCGGACGGTCCGACCCAGCAACTGCTCGATCAACTGGGCCGTCATGGCCAGCGTCCGGCGCACGTGCACTTCTTCATTTCCGCGCCGGATCATCGTCACCTGACCACCCAGATCAACCTGGATGGCGAGAAGTACCTGCACGACGATTTTGCCTACGCCACCCGTGACGAGCTGATCGCCAAGATCACTTTCAGCGATGATCAGGCGCGTGCAGCGGCCTACGGTGTCAGCGGTCGTTTTGCCGAAATCGAGTTCGACTTCACCCTGCCGTCGTCTGCCCAGCCTGAAGAGCAGCAGCGTCATGAGCGGGTGCGTGCACTGGAGGACTGATCCCTACTGAACTGTAGGAGCTGCCGCAGGCTGCGATCTTTTGACTTTGCTCTTTAAAAGCAAGATCAAAAGATCGCAGCCTGCGGCAGCTCCTACACGGGATTGATGGCATGACCTTCCACAGGTCAGTCCACTGATACGCCGCTGCAAGTACTGCCTTAGAATGACCTGATGCACCCTATAACAACAACGAGAGTTACCCGATGATGCAAGCGCAACTGTTGAGTCAGCGCAGCACGGTATTCGACCATGCCGACCCGTACGCGGTGTCGGGCTACGTCAATCAGCATGTCGGTAATCATTGCATCCTGATGCCTCGCGCCGGGCATCCCCTGGCCAGCCTCAATCATCGAAAATTCGCCAGCCTGGACTTGTGCCGTATCAGCTACGGCGGCAGCGTTCGCGTCACTTCGGGCGCGCTGGAAACCATCTATCACCTGCAAGTGTTGCTGCAGGGCAATTGCCTGTGGCGCGGGCACGGCCAGGAACACTACTTTGCCCCCGGCGAGTTGCTGCTGATCAATCCCGACGACCCGGTCGATTTGACCTACTCCGACGATTGCGAAAAATTCATCCTCAAGGTCCCCACGTCCCTGTTTGAGTCCGTCTGCAACGAGCAGCGCTGGCGCTATCCGGGGCAAGGCGTGCGGTTTCTCGAGAACCGCTATCAGCTCAATGAGCTGGAAGGCTTCGTCAACCTGCTGGCGATGATTTGCCAGGAGGCCGAGGCCACCGAGCAGATTCCCCGGGTGCAGGAACATTACGCGCAGATCATCGTCAGCAAGATGCTCAGCCTGATGAAGACCAACGTCAGCCGCCTCGAACTCGGCTCGCAGGCTGCCACGTTCGAAGCGATTGCCGATTACATTGCCAGGAATCTCAAGCAGGACATCGACAGCGAAGAGCTGGCGCGCCAGGCCAGCATGAGCCTGCGCTCGTTATACGGCCTGTTCGAACGCAACGCTTGCACCACACCGAAAAACTATATCCGCCAGAAACGTCTGGAACGCGTCAACGCCTGCCTCAGCGATCCGACCTGCAACGTGCGCAACGTCACTGAAATCGCAATGGACTACGGCTTCCTGCACCTGGGACGCTTCTCCGACAGCTACCGCAAGCAGTTCGGCGAGTTGCCGTCCGATACCCTCAAGCGCCGCCACTGAAACCTTCACATTGATGTTGCCTGCTCTGACGCCATCGCGAGCAGGCTCGCTCCCACATTGGATCGCGTTGCCCCTGTGGGAGCGAGCCTGCTCGCGAAGAGGGCGGTACTGTCAACGTTGGTGTCGCCTGACACAACGCCAGCTCCCTGCACAAAACGGATAAGGGTCTGCACCCCGCGGATAGTCCGTCCCATTGCCCCGTCCTAGCATGAGCCTTGCCTGAACAATAACAATGGAGGCGGCGGCCATGACCCTGCGACCTGAATACCTTGAGTCCCTGCTTGAAGACGATCCAGAGCAGGGCATCTATCGCTGCAAGCGCGAGATGTTTACCGATCCGCGCCTGTTCGATCTGGAGATGGAACACATCTTCGAAGGCAACTGGCTGTACCTGGCGCACGAAAGCCAGATTCCCAACGTCAACGATTTCTACACCACCACCATGGGGCGCCAGTCGATCTTTATCGCGCGCAACAAGGACGGTGTGTTGAACGCCTTCATCAACGCCTGCAGTCATCGCGGTGCGACCCTGTGCCGGCACAAGTCCGGCAACAAAAGCTCGTACACCTGCCCGTTCCACGGCTGGACGTTCAACAACTCCGGCAAGTTGCTCAAGGTCAAGGATCCGGCGCAGGCCGGCTACCCGGCGAGCTTCAACTGCGAAGGCTCCCACGACCTGACCAAGGTTGCGCGTTTCGAGTCCTATCGCGGTTTCCTGTTCGGCAGCCTCAAGGCCGATGTGGTGCCGCTGGTCGAGCACCTGGGCGAGTCGGCGAAGATCATCGACATGATCGTCGACCAGTCCACCGATGGCCTGGAGGTACTGCGCGGTTCTTCCAGCTACATCTACGAAGGCAACTGGAAACTCACCGCCGAAAACGGTGCCGACGGTTACCACGTGAGCTCCGTGCACTGGAACTACGCCGCTACCCAGAACCAGCGCAAACAGCGCGAAGCCGGTGACGAAAACCCGACCATGAGCGCCGGCAGCTGGGCCAAGCAGGGCGGGGGTTTCTACTCCTTCGACAAGGGGCACATGCTGCTCTGGACCCGGTGGGCCAATCCCGAGGACCGTCCGCTGTACGAACGTCGCGATGAACTCGCCCAGGACTTCGGCAAGGCCCGCGCCGACTGGATGATCGAGAACTCGCGCAACCTGTGCCTGTACCCCAACGTGTACCTGATGGACCAGTTCAGCTCGCAGATCCGTATCGCCCGGCCGATCTCGGTCAACCGCACGGAAATCACCATCTATTGCATCGCCCCCAAAGGCGAAAGCGACCACGCACGTTCGAGCCGGATTCGTCAGTACGAAGACTTCTTCAACGTCAGCGGCATGGCCACACCGGACGATCTGGAAGAGTTCCGCTCCTGCCAGACCAGTTACCAGGGCAGCGTCACCACCTGGAACGACATGTCCCGTGGCGCCGAACACTGGATCGAAGGCGCCGATGAGGCAGCCAAGGAAATCGACCTGCATCCGCTGCTCAGCGGCGTGCGCACCGAAGACGAAGGCCTGTTCGTGCTGCAACACAAGTATTGGCAGCAGACCATGCTCAAGGCCCTGGCGGCCGAGCAGTCGAAACTGATCGCCGTGGAGGACGTGCAATGACCATTACCTACGACACCGTGCGCGATTTCCTCTACCGCGAGGCGCGCTACCTCGACGACCGCCAGTGGGATGAGTGGCTGGAAATGTACGCCCCCGACGCGACGTACTGGATGCCGTCCTGGGACGACAACGACGAACTGACGGAAGACCCGCAGCGGGAAATTTCGCTGATCTGGTACGGCAACCGCACGGGCCTGGAAGACCGCATCTTCCGCATCAAGACCGAGCGTTCCAGCGCCAGCGTGCCGGACACCCGCACGTCCCACAACATCAGCAACATCGAGCTGCTCGAACAAGCCGACGGGATGTGCAAGGTGCGCTTCAACTGGCACACCCTGAGCTTTCGCTACAAGACCGTCGACAGCTATTTCGGCAGCAGTTTCTACACCCTCGATGTGCGCGGTGAAAACCCGCTGATCAAGGCCAAGAAAGTGATCCTGAAGAACGACTACGTTCGCCAGGTCATCGATGTTTACCACTTGTGAGGCTGCCGTCATGACCCATTCCATTGCGTTCAATTTTGAAGACGGCGTCACCCGGTTCATCGACGCCAATGTCGGCGAGACCGTGGCCGATGCCGCGTACCGCCAGGGCATCAATATTCCGCTGGACTGCCGTGACGGCGCCTGCGGCACCTGCAAGTGTTTTGCCGAAGCGGGCAGCTACGATCTGGGCGAGGAATACATCGAAGACGCCCTCAGCCCTGAAGAAGCCGGGCAAGGCTATGTCCTGACCTGCCAAATGCGCGCCAAGAGCGATTGCGTGGTGCGGGTGCCGACGTCTTCGGAAGTTTGCCGCACCCGCCAGGCCAGCTACGACGCCACCATCAGTGCCGTGCGCCAGTTGTCCGACAGCACCATCGCCCTGTCGATCAAGGGCGAGTCCTTGAGCAAACTGGCCTTCCTGCCAGGCCAGTATGTGAACCTGGGCATTCCGGGCAGCGAGCAGACCCGCGCCTATTCGTTCAGCTCGCTGCAGCGTGACGGTGAAGTCAGCTTCCTGATTCGCAACGTGCCTGGCGGCCTGATGAGCAGCTTCCTCACCGGCATGGCCAAGGCCGGCGACAGCATGAGCCTGGCAGGTCCCCTGGGCAGTTTCTATCTGCGCGACATCCGTCGGCCGTTGTTGCTGCTGGCGGGCGGCACCGGGCTGGCGCCATTCACCGCGATGCTGGAAAAGATCGCCGAGCAGGGCAGTGAACACCCGCTGCACCTGATCTACGGTGTGACCCACGATTTCGACCTGGTAGAACTCGACCGCCTGGAAGCCTTCGCCGCACGTATCCCCAACTTCACTTACAGCGCCTGCGTGGCCAGCCCCGACAGCCAGCACCCGCTCAAGGGCTACGTGACCCAGCACATCGAACCCAAACATTTGAACGATGGCGATGTCGACGTCTACCTGTGCGGCCCGCCGCCGATGGTGGAGGCGGTCAGCAAGTACATCGGCGAGCAAGGCATCAAGCCTGCGAATTTCTACTACGAAAAATTTGCTGCCAGCGCGGCGTGAGTCGCGCGCAACACCCTGCCTGGCAATGATCCAATGTGGGAGCGAGCTTGCTCGCGATGAGGCCAGAACATTAAACATTGATGTCGCCTGTGAGGCAGCTATCGCGAGCAAGCTGGCTCCCACAGGGGCAGTTGGCATCCATCGAGGTACACATGAACAGATTCCACGACAAAGTCGCGCTGATCACCGGCGCCGCCCAAGGCATCGGTCGGCGCGTGGCCGAGCGCATGGCGGCGGAAGGGGCGAAGCTGATTCTGGTCGATCGCTCTGAATTGGTATTCGAGCTTCAACAGCAATTAGCCCAGCACAGCGAGGTCCTGGCCCTGACTGCCGACCTTGAGCAATACGACGAATGCAACCGGGTCATGCAAAGCGCCGTGGAGCGTTTTGGTCGTCTCGATGTGCTGGTCAATAACGTCGGCGGGACCATCTGGACCAAGCCGTTCGAGCATTACGATCCGTCGCAGATCGAGGCCGAGGTTCGCCGTTCGCTGTTTCCGACCTTGTGGTGCTGCCACGCCGCATTGCCGTACATGTTGCAGCAGGGCAGTGGCGCGATCGTCAACGTTTCGTCGATCGCCACCCGCAGCGTCAACCGTGTGCCGTACGGCGCGGCAAAGGGCGGGGTGAATGCGCTGACCGCTTGCCTGGCGTTCGAAACCGCCGGTCGCGGTGTTCGGGTCAACGCCACTGCACCCGGCGGCACCGAAGCGCCGCCACGGGTTATTCCGCGTAACAGTGCCGAGCAGAGTGAGCAAGAGAAGGCCTGGTATCAGCAGATCGTCGATCAGACCCTCGACAGTAGTTTGATGAAGCGCTACGGCACTCTGGATGAGCAGGCAGGCGCGATTCTGTTCCTGGCCAGCGACGAGGCGTCCTACATCACTGGCATGGTCATGCCGGTGGGCGGTGGCGACCAGGGCTGAGGCGCATGAACTACAGGCGACGCTGAAACGCTCTGAGGATCTGCAGCGTGGCGTCGCTGGGGTTCAGGTTATGCACCGCGTCCAGCGGGTACCAGATGCAATCGAAAATCTCGTTTTGCGGCCGCGCCTGATCCGGACTCAGCAACGATGCTTCGTAGACATGGTGTCGAGTACCTCCTGTTTCCAGCTCCATCAGGTACAGCATATCGTCGGCGCCCAGCCCGGTTTCCTCCTGCAACTCGCGCACGGCCGCATCCTGCGCGGTCTCGCCGGGTTCAACCTTGCCGCCGGGCAACGTCCAGCGACTCCTGGGTTTACGCACCAGGAGAATGTGCCGGTCCTGCTCACAAATCACGGTTGCGCGTATTTTCATCGGTTCTTTGAATCCAGGTTGTCACAAAACAGTAACAAAAATGCAATATTCGGGCCGCAACCCTTTGCATATTGCCTGGACATTTTGAGCAGCAAGGGTGTCTAAAAGTGCAATCCCGCTGCCAGTATCCTGACTCGACGTCTGGTCGGCATCTTCACGGCAGGGGGGTGTAAGGTAGGCAGGTCAACCCTGTGATCACTGCCAAGATGGAGGTGACTATGAGCGTTCCGATGTTGAACAAAATGCACATGAACGGCTATGACGTACTCAGTGTGAACAACGGCCCGTGGCGGGTCTGCACCCAAGGTGACCGGCTTGGCTCGTTTGCCAGTCGGGAAGAGGCGCTGGCCTTTGCGGCTGCACTGCCCGGTTACAAGGCCCGTGCTGGCAAGCCTCGTAATCAGCAAGCCACATGAAGGCCCGTTTTTCAGTATTGGGTGTATATCCATTGCTGCGGTAACGGCTACCTATGGTTTCGCCCTTACGGCGAGTCACTTGGAAGAGCCCCAAGTAACCAAGGGCTCTTGCCCCTGGCGTTCGGCCCCTCGCTGAGGCTCGGGGTACCCTCGCTCCGGTCCTGCTCCGTGGGCCCGCCGCGATGGGCCATCCTTGGCCCAGCGCGGCTAAACCGGCATCCATGCCGGTTTACCCACTGCGCAGAACCTCCACTCGGCCTCTCGATGGGGCAAGAAAATCAAAAGCCAAAGCAAGAGCGAGGCGGCCTGACAGCCGACCTGATTACTGGCTGATCCGCGATCCCCTGTGGGAGCGAGCTTGCTCGCGATGAACGTACAGACAACGCGATCCTTCAGACAGGGCGCATTATCGTTGACGTCCATCGCGAGCAAGCTCGCTCCCACAGGGGATCAGGTACAGCCGGAAAAGTCAGGTCGGCTGTCAGGCCGCCTCGCTTTGGCTTTAGATTTGGGCGCCCCGTTAACCACGATGGCCGAACGCAGGCATTGCGCAGTGGGTAAACCGGCAGGACGCCGGTTTAGCCGCGCTGGGCCCAGAGTGTGTCAAAACTCCAGCCAACCCTTGCTATGATTCCCCCCAGGAAATTCATCGCAAGGGCTGCCCATGAAACGCTTCATTCAAGGTGAACACCGAGGTCAAACTACCTTGCTCCCCGAGAGCCTGGACGATTACGTCAGCGACGCCAATCCCGTGCGCGTTGTCGATGTCTTCGTGGATGAACTCGACCTGATCGCCTTGGGTTTTGAAAGCGCTGTCCCTGCTGAAACCGGCCGACCGGCTTACCACCCCGCAGTCATGCTGAAGATCTACATCTACGGCTATCTCAACCGTATCCAGTCAAGCCGGCGCCTTGAGCGCGAGGCGCAGCGCAACGTCGAACTGATGTGGCTGACTGGTCGCCTGCGGCCGGACTTCAAGACCATCGCCAACTTCCGCAAAGACAACGGCAAAGCCATTCGAGGCGTCTGCCAGCAATTCGTCGTGCTGTGTCAGCAACTGGGGCTTTTCTCGGAACATTTCGTTGCCATCGATGGCAGCAAATTCAAAGCGGTGAACCACCGTGACCGCAATTTCACCAGCGCCAAGCTGAAGCGCCGGATGGAAGACATCGAATCAAGCATTGCCCGTTATCTGAAGGCGCTGGATGAGGCTGATCGGGAAGAGCCCACGTCTTCAGGGCACAAGGGCGGCCTGGAAGAGAAAATCGCCAAACTGAAGGAGCGGATGAAGGCGCTTCAGGAGATTGAAGTACAGCTTGAAGCATCGCCGGACAAACAGATCTCACTGACCGACCCGGACGCGCGCTCGATGAAGACGAGCGGTAATGGAATCGTGGGTTATAACGTGCAGACAGCGGTCGATACCAAGCACCATTTGATCGTCGCGCACGAGGTGACCAATGTCGGTCACGACCGTGATCAGCTCAGCTCGATGGCCCAGCAGGCCCGTGAGGCGATGCAACTCGAATCGTTGTCGGTGGTGGCGGATCGAGGGTATTACAAAAGCGGAGAAATCCTGGCCTGCCACGAGGCAGGGATCACTGCTTATGTGCCGAAGACGCTGAGCTCCCGGGCCAAATTCGATGGCCGTTTCGGCAATGACGCTTTCGTCTACGACGCGGACAAAAATGTGTACATCTGTCCCGCCAAGGAAGTGCTGATTTGGCGTTCCTCTTACATCGATAAGGGCAAGAAGCTGGACGTTTACTGGAGATCCAACTGCCGATCCTGCTCGATAAAGGCGCAATGCACACCGGCCAGAGAGCGAAAGGTTCGGCGCTGGGAACATGAGGCGGTGCTGGAGGAAATGCAGGACCGTCTGGACAATGCGCCGCAGATGATGAGCATCCGCAAGCGGACCGTCGAGCATCCCTTCGGGACGCTGAAACAATGGATGGGGGCGACGCATTTTCTGACGCGTAGGCTGACGGGGGTGAGCACCGAAATGAGCTTGAATGTGCTCGCTTACAACTGGAAAAGGGTGATGAAGATCCTCGGTGCACAGGGTCTGATGAAAGCGCTGGCGGCCTGAAAAGGCTGCCGTTTTGCCCCGTTAATCAAGCTATGGAGCCTTGCTAGCGCTTGTAGGGGCCGCTTGGAGCTACAAGAGTGCTTCAGGTTTTAATCAGCTGGCCAACACCGGTCGGCGCTACGTGCCGACGATGTTTTCATGTGTTTTTACACACTCTGGGCCAAGGATGGCCCATCGCGGCGGGCCCACGGAGCAGGACCGGAGCGAGGGCATGCCGAGCCCTAGCGAGGCACCAAGTGGGGGGGCAAAGCCTTTTGGTTCCTTTTTGGCGTTTGTGTACGGACCGGACACATGGTTGATGGGTGTGCGGGGACATGGTGGACACTTTTCGGCGAACCAACTTCGCCGGAAAACCACCATGCCCTGGGACACGAGAGATACCATGAGCCTGAAAGAAGAGTTTGTTGCCTTAGCACGGCAACCCGGCAGCAATAAACGCGAACTGTGTCGACGGTTCGGCATCAGTCCGCAAACGGCCTACAAGTGGCTCAACCGCTACGAGGCGCACGGTCAGTCGGGACTGCAAGAGAAGTCCCGCAAACCGGCTACCAGCCCCAAGCTGACCCCTGCTGCTTTGGAGGCGGAAGTCTTAGCCCTCAGGCAAGAACATCCAGCCTGGGGCGGACGCACAATCAGCACCATCTTGAAAAAGCAGATCGCTCCCAGCACCGTCACCAATGTCCTGCACCGGCACGGGCTGATTCAGCCTGCTCAGAATGAGCAAGAGGCCAAGCTGAGATTTGAACACGATGCGCCGAACGATCTTTGGCAGATGGATTTCAAAGGGCACTTCTCAACGCAAGAAGGCCGATGCCATCCCCTGACTTTGTTGGACGACCACTCACGATTCAATTTAGCTATTCAGGCTTGTGATAACGAGCGTGGAGCCACGGTGAAGGAAAAGCTGATTGAGGTATTCCAGCGCTTCGGATTACCCGCTCGCATCAATGTTGATAACGGCCCGCCATGGGGCTCGCCGCGCAATCCAGGTGAAATCACAGAGCTGAGTATCTGGCTGATTCGTTTAGGAATCCGGGTCAGCTTCAGCCGCCCTTACCATCCCCAAACCAATGGAAAGATCGAGCGCTTCCACCGCTCACTCAAGGCCGAAGTGCTTGATGGACGTCAGTTTTCCACGGTCAAGGAGGCTCAATCAGCGTTTGATCGATGGCGGGAGGTTTATAACCTGCAACGGCCTCATCAAGCGTTGAACTACCAAGTGCCAATGGACCGGTATCGCTCTAGCCCTTGGGCTTATCCGCAGCAGTTATCGGAGTTTGAATACGGGCCGGACGATGTGTTGGCCAAGGTTTATCACAGCCGATTCCGCTTTCAAAAACGCTATTTCAGCATCGCCAAGGGCTTGGTTGGGCAGCACATCGCAATACGCCCTAACCCTGAAAGGAATGGACTCTTTGATGTCTACTTCTGCCATCACTTCCTGAGAACGTTCGACGTGAGCAAACCTGACTATGGGTCATAATGTGTCCACCATGTCCCTGCACACCCGTCAACCATGTGTCCGGTCCGTACAGGCATTTGAAAAAGGGACTCGCTAATGAAATGGCTACCCCCGCCGCCCCCGGTGATCGCCCACTAAGCTTTCACCGGGGGCTCACCGGAGACCATTGCCATGAACAAAGTAGCTATTGCCGCCATCGACCTGGGAAAACACACCTTTCATTTGCATGCTCAAGATGATCGCGGGCATGAGCTCTACCGCAAAAAATTTACGCGTACCGCGCTCATCCAGCATCTGGCAAATGTCGAACCTTGCACCGTGGTGATGGAAGCCTGTGGTGGAGCCCATTTCATGGCACAGGAGGTCGCAAAGCTTGGACATTTACCCAAGCTCATTGCCCCTCATCTTGTACGTCCCTACGTGAAAAGCAACAAAAACGACTTCGCCGATGCCGAAGCGATCTGCGAGGCAGCGACTCGCCCGACGATGCGCTTTGTGCCGCCCAAAACCCAGACCCAGCAGGTGCTGGCCATGTCCAACTCGATACGCGATGCGTTCATCAAGGATCGCACTGCAACCGCCAATCGGATTCATGCAGCCCTTCTGGAGGTTGGCGTCAGCCTGGCCCCCGGCTTCAAATCGATCAACACTCTGCCGGCGCTGCTTGAGGCGAGTTCAATGTCTGAGCCCTTCAAAAAAAATCTGACGAGGCTGTATCGACATTTCAAGAATCTGGAAGAGGAGATCAAGTCGCTGGACAAGGAGTTGCAATGCCAGGCCGCTGAAGATGATCTGGCATCTCGCTTGATGACCATGCCGTGCGTCGGCCCGATCACCTCCACCGTCCTGGCCGCCGAGTTGGGCGATGGCAAACAGTTCAAATGCGGCCGAGGCTACTCGGCCTCAATCGGCCTGGTGCCCAAGCAGCATTCCACGGGTGGCAAGAGCGTGTTGTTGGGCATCAGCAAGCGCGGAGATCGCAACCAGCGACGCTTGCTGGTCCAGTGCGCCCGGGTGTACCTGATGCATCTGGACCACCAGAAAGGCTGGCTGGCGGACTGGGTCCGGCAGCTACTGGCCCGCCATCATTCCAACCACGTGGTTTGCGCGCTGGCCAACAAGCTGGCGAGGATCGCCTGGGCGATTGCGGCACACCGTACTGAATTCGATGCAGGGCCAAGCGCGATGAACGCCTGACCTTGCTGTCACCCGAGCACCACCCACCTGGTTTTGCGATGCTGGATAACTGATGACGTGAACGGCCAACCGGCCTGACGACAACCCTGGGCTCTTACACGGCTGAAAGGCCGTCTCGCTAATAAGGATCGTTGGGCATCGATTCTCATCGAGGCGCGGGGCGACACCCCCACTCAGACGCCGAATAGATGAAAGCAAGCCAAACACGCATCAAAAACAGTATTGCAGAAAAGGGGGTAACCATAGATGTAAGAGCGAAACCATAGGTGGCCGTTACCGCAGCAATGGATATCCCCCAATCCAATTCCTATATACAACCCCATACTTAAGTGAACAGCATTGCGGTTCTCCGGGGCTTTTATCTTTGGGGAGTAGCGCTGTCTGCCACTTGGCCGGTTTGACGAATAAAATAATCTGCAAGAAAACCCAACACCGTTGCACAGAAGAGGACTGGTCCCCGATCTGAGCAACGCCATGCCCCATTACTTCGATACCGCTCACCGTGTAGAAATCGAAACTTTGCGCCAACGCCTGACCGCTCGCACCGAGTGGCCGACCTGGTTGCTGCTGATCGGCGTGTACGCTGGCTGGTTCGGCATCGTGCTGGGCAGTGGCTGGTTGGGCCTGTGTTGGAGCACATTGTTGTTGATCCCTTTGGTGGTGCTCTGGTTGTCGGTGCAGCACGAATTGCTTCACGGTCATCCCACCCGCAGGGCATCGCTGAACAAGATCCTCGGCTACGCGCCGTTCGCCGTCTGGTATCCCTACACCCTGTATCGCGACAGCCATTTATTGCATCACCGCGATGAAGACCTGACCCTGCCTGGCCGCGATCCGGAAAGCCGTTACCTGAGCGCCGAGCAGTGGCAGGACAGTTCACTGTTCGAACAAGGCCTGCACTGGCTGAACAAAACAGTGCTGGGTCGTTTCATCCTGGGCGCTCCGCTGGCCTTGCTGGCGCTGGCCCGGGAACAGCTGCAGCGTCTGAAAGCGGGTGAGCGCCAGGCCTGGTCGATGTGGCTGACCCACGGCACGTTGACCCTGCTGATGTTGCTGTTTATCGCCCGCTACAGCGTGCTGCCGGTCTGGCATTACCTGTTGCTGATCAGCGTGCCGGCGCTATCGATTGCCATGATCCGCTCCTACTATGAACACCGTCCGCATGCCGAGCCCGAGCAAAGGACGGTCATCAATGAAGCCGCCTGGCCGTGGCGCTGGCTGTTCCTGAACCTCAACCTGCACCTGGTGCATCACGACTTGCCGGGACTGCCCTGGTACGACTTGCCCCGCGCTTACCACGCACGTCGCGAGCAATGGCTGGCGCGCAGCGGCGGGTTTCTGGTGCAGGGTTATGGCCAGTTATGGCGCCGGCACGGGGTGAAGGCCATCGACAGCCCCAGACACCCATTCCACTGATGGCGAATGAGATCCCCTGTGGGAGCGAGCCTGTGTGGCGAGGGGATTTATCCCCGTTGGGCCGCGAAGCGGCCCCAGCATTCCTTCAGGCACACCGAGTTGTCTGGCTTTGCGACTGCTTCGCAGCCGAACGGGGCGGTGCGACGTTTCGCTAAATCCCCTCGCCACACAGGCTCCCACAATTGGAATTACGTTGCATGGGAAGGTTTTCGATGACACAACACCTCGCTGAATTACTGATGTACGTGGCCCCCGAACCGGTCCGCCAGGCCAACGAGCGCTGGCTGACCCAAATCCTCGAGCGCCTGGGTGCGACGCGCCGCAACGCCGAGGGCCTTTCGCTGATGGATCTGTGGCTGTCCCCGCACTTGCTGTTGACGCAGACCTGCGGCTATCCGCTGATGACGGCATTGCGTGGCCGGGTGCGGATCATCGGTCGTCCTCGTTACGAACTGCCGGACAGCAGCGGTGGTAATCATTGCAGCCTGCTGCTGAGTCGCGCCGATGACCCACGGCGCAGCTTGCCGGCCTTCGGAGGCAGCCGCGGTGTGATCAATGGCGAAGATTCCAACAGCGGCATGAACCTGCTGCGTCATCGGCTGGCGCCGCTGCATCGAGAGGGGCAGTTTTTTGCCAGTGTCGGTATCAGCGGCAGCCACCGCGAAAGCCTGCGCTGGTTGCGGGAAGATAAAGCCGACCTGGCGGCCATCGACAGCGTGACCTTTGCCTATCTGGCGCGACACGCCGAAGACGAAGTGGCCGACCTACGGACTATCGGTCGCAGTGCATTCAGTCCGACGTTGCCCTACATCACCGCGGCTAACGTCACCGAAGAACAGGCCGGGCAAATTCGCCAGGTGATGAATCAGACGTTGCAGGCGTTGCCTGACGTCGCCGAAATCCTCGGTCTGCAAGACATCCTGCCGGCTACCGAAAGCGACTATCAAGTCGTTCTCGACTACCAGCGAGAGGCCGAGGATCTGGGGTTCGGACGACTGCGTTGAAATTCTTGTATGGAATATAAAAATGCTTTTTAAGTATTATTAATGAATAAGGCTCCTTGCTAGGATCGCGTCACCGGATCACCGGACATTCAGCGACCCCTAACCCTTGGAGCCTCTATGTCCGGCACCGACTTTTCCCATCGCAACGACGTGGGCGGATTGTTCCGCGCGCATTACCCCTGGCTGTGCGCACGGTTGCGCCGGCATCTGGGGTCCAGTTCCAGCGTTGAAGACATCGCCTCCGAGACCTTTTTACAGTTGCTCGAATCGCCGGGGCTGACCCCGATCCGCGAGCCTCGCGCCTTGCTCACCACCATAGCCCATCGGTTGATCTATCAGCTCTGGCGCCGCCGCGATCTGGAACGCCAGCACCTCGAACAGTTGCAGCACGTTGATCAGCATCAAGCGATCTCGCCCGAAGAACAGGTGCAACTGACCCAGGCGTTGAATGGCCTCGAACGCACGCTTGAACGCTTGCCGGGCAAGGTTCGGGCAACCTTCCTGTTGTCGCGAATCGACGGCCTGACCTACCCGCAAATTGCCGCCCGATTGGGCATTTCCCAACGCTCGGTAAGCGATTACATGATTCGCTCCCAAGCCTTGTGTGCCCGGCACAGCGCCAACCAACCCTTGAATTCCCTGACCCGGAGTTCCGCATGAGATCGTTCAAAACCCTGCTCGGCAGTTCACTGCTGGCCCTGAGCCTTGTGGCAACTCAGGTTCCCGCGGCGGAAAAAAACGCCCCGATCCACTTCGGTGATATCACCTGGGAAAGCGGCAGCCTCATCACCGAAATCCTTCGAGTGATTGTCGAGAAAGGCTACGGCTACCCGACAGACACCTTGCCGGGCAGCACCGTCAGCCTCGAAGCGGCGTTGGCCAAGAACGATATTCAAGTGATCGGCGAAGAGTGGGCCGGGCGCAGTCCGGCGTGGGTCAAAGCCGCTTCCGAAGGCAAAGTGTTTGGTTTGGGCGACACGGTCAAAGGCGCCACCGAAGGCTGGTGGGTGCCGGAATACGTGATTAAGGGCGACCCTGAACGAGGCATCAAACCCCTGGCCCCGGACCTGAAATCCGTCGCCGACCTGGCCCGCTACAAGGACGTGTTCCGCGACCCGGAAGACCCAAGTCGTGGACGCTTCCTCAACAGCCCGACCGGCTGGACCTCGGAGATCGTCAACAGTCAGAAACTCAAGGCCTATGACCTGACCGACAGCTTCGTCAACTTCCGCACGGGATCGGGTGCTGCACTGGATGCCGAGGTGGCTTCCTCGATCCGTCGTGGCAAACCGGTGCTGTTCTACTACTGGTCGCCGACGCCGCTGTTGGGACGTTACAAACTGGTGAAACTCGACGAGCCGGCGTTCGACGCCGAAGCCTGGAAGACCCTGGCCGACGCCAACAACCCGCATCCAAAGGGCACTCGGTCAATGCCTGCCAGCCTGGCGATCGGTGTGTCCGCGCCTTTCAAGGCGCAGTACCCGGACCTGGTGGCGTTCTTCGAAAAGGTCGACCTGCCGATCGATCTGCTGAACCATACCCTCGGCCAGATGAGCGAAAAGCGCCTGCAACCGCGTCAGGTGGCAGAAGCCTTCCTGCGTGACCAGCCGCAGATCTGGAAGGGCTGGGTGCCGGGGGAGGTGGCTGAGCGTGTCACCGCGCGGTTGTAAGCGGCTCAATAGCCTCCGCCACCGCTGCTGCGGGACGGTTCCCTGGCCTTTTGCTGCGCGTGACTCCATTCGGCACAAGTCATGAAGCCTTTATGATCGACCTTACCCCGGCCATCGAAGCTGACGTTGTACCGTTGCTGATGACCAGGCTGGGTCAGGTTGTAGTCGAAACAGGTGCCGGGCTCGACCGTGCGGTCGGAGATCGACAGGGGTGGGCCGCCGATTTGCTCGACCTGCCCCTTGCTCATCCCGGTCTCGACCTTCGCCACCAACGGCTGATCCCGATAGAGCTGTGAATCGGTGCTGCAGCCCATCAGCACCGTGATCAGAGTGGCGAGCGTGCAGAGAGCCTTGTTCACGGTATGACTCCGCTAATCAGCCTTGTTTCGACTGATGATCTTGGCCTTCACTTCCTCGGCATAACCCGACAGCCGTTGTTCATCGCCCTGGAACAAATCGCACAGCCGCCTGACGGCTTCTGCATCGACATCGTTCCCCGACAGGCGCAATTGTTCGGCAATGCGCAAAAGCTCTACCGCCGACCATCGCAGGTCCGATGCAAGCCCCTGCAGATCACGCCGAAGCGTTTGTTCATGTTCGTTAAGCCACATGATGATCTCCCGTAACCTTGTGCTACGAAATTTTAGACCCATTCCCGTGGCCCGGCGTTATGTTCGTCTAATGCCAAAGGGCTTCCATTGGTCGGGAAATTTGCGCGTTTCGCAAAATTCGCTGTCGTAGTGAGGTGCCGATATTTCACCAGGGCAGGGACCGTTCAAAATGACCACCACTGATGACTTCAGAGCGCATGCCCAGGAACTGAAAGCCGATCTGGATGCGGCCACCAGCGAAATGATGAAACTTATTACGGAGCACCAGTTCAGCGGACCTGAATGGGAGCGGGTCAGTTTATGGCAACACGAAGCCTTCGAACGCTGGACGAGCTATCTGAACGAGCGCTCCTATCCGGACCCCGGCGATCACAACGTCAGCCCTTGAGGCTCGATGCAACAAAATGGCTGTCAGCGCGGCAACAGGCTACATTTTATTTTTTCAGGTCTAAGGATGCTTCATGAGTCGAATGTTGATGGGGGGAGTGGTAATGGCGTTGTTGGCGGGGTGTTCGTTGCCGGCGTCCCTTGTGCCGGGAGAGCCGAATTACAACAAACCGAGCGACAAGATACCCAAGGACGTAGCGGCATGTGTATTGCCAGCGTGGCAACAGGAGATAGCCAAGACAACCCAGACATCGATTTCCAACGGCTACCGGATTACCGCGCCGAGCATCATAACGGCCGATGAAGTGCTGGATATCGTCAAGTACAAGGACGGCAGCCGGGTCTCGCTTTACCAGGGGCCGCCCTGGGCAAAGTCAGGGGCCATGCGCCAGGCTGTGCGGGACTGCCTATAGGGTTCAGCCGCCGATCTCGGTGACCTGGATAAGTTGATCGGCATCGGCCTGGGCACTCGCGGTGCCTTTCTTTTCCCGGCGATCACTCATCCAGCTGTCGACCTGCGCATTGAACCGCGCCGGCGCTTTTCGTCCGACCTTTCTGGCGATGTCCAGGATGGTCTGCTGGGCCAGGGCTTCTTCCATGCGCTTCTGCGCAGTCAACATGGCGCCGTGCACCGAGCAAGGACCGTCCACCGCCCACTCGGGAACCTCGCCTTCGAACAGCGCACAGCGACCGCGAATTTCCCGGCATTCGAAAATGGCCTTGCGCCCGTCGACGGCATTGACGATGTCCAGCAGGCTGATTTCATCGGCCGGCCGCGCCAGCTTGAAACCCCCGCGTACGCCTTCGGTGGCGACCACCAGTTTTGCCTTGGCCAGTTTGGTGAAGATTTTTGCCAGATAGTCCAACGGCACGCCTTGCAGCTCTGCAAGGTCACGCACGCTCGCCTCGCGGGTCTCGCCACTATTGCCCACCAGGAAAAGCAGGCAGTGAATGCCGTACTCGACGCCTGCGCTGTAAAGAGCCATATCGATCTCCGACTAATGTTGTCGTAAATATTAGCAGCTGTTCCTTAGCCAGGCAACGATCTCGATTTTTCTCCAGTCGCTGGAAAGGCCCTCTGGACCGCAGACTCAGTGCGGTTTAGCCGGTCTATCGATGCTATCGATTCGAACCATTCAGAAAAACATCTTGCTCGAATTAACTACGATCAATAAAGTCGTAGTTGTCAGGTCGGGAGCGGAAGGCGCTTTCAAGAGAGAGAGCGGGTGCCGACCTCCTGACCCTAACCCCAATTCAATGCCTGGTTTTTTCCCCTGGAGTTAAAAATGAAACAACGCATCCTGGTAATTGGCGCAGGTTTCGGTGGCATGTGGACCGCTTTGAGCGCCACCCGCCTGTTCGATATCCACGGTCACAATGACGTTGACGTGACGGTGTTGGCGCCTCAAGCCGAACTGCGCGTGCGTCCACGCTTCTACGAGCCGAACGCCCACCAGCTTGCGGCTCCCATTGGCGAGCTGTTCAATGCGGTCGGCGTCAGGTTCATCAAGGGGGCCGCCGAGACCATCGACGTCGAGCAAAAGCGTGTTGGCTACGTGGATGCCCGGGGCGAAAAACAAGTCTGCATCTACGACAAACTCGTTCTGGCCACTGGCAGCCGTCTCGCACGGCCTGACACCCCAGGTGTGGCCGAACATGCGTTCGACGTCGATCAGATCGAACAGGCCATGCGCCTGGAGGCCCACCTCAAGTCCCTTGTCAACCAACCGCAGAGCCAGGCACGCAACACGGTGGTGGTGGCCGGCGGTGGCTTCACCGGCATTGAAACGGCAACTGAAATGCCGACCCGTTTGCGCGCCATCCTCGGCGAGGGTGCAGACATCAAGGTGATCATCGTCGATCGTGGCGACAAGGTTGGCGGTTCCATGGGCCCGGAAATCGCCGAGAAAATTGCCGAAGCCAGTGAGGAAACCGGCGTCAAATGGCAGCTCAAAGCCTCGGTTGTCGCCGTCGATGAGAACGGTGTGACCTTGTCCGACGGCCAGCGCATCGATGCCAACACCGTTATCTGGACCACCGGCGTGCGTGCCAGCTCGCTGACCGAGCAGATCCCCGCCGAACGCGACCACCTGGGCCGACTGCACGTCGACGCTCACCTGCAAGTCATCGGCCAGCCCGACATCTTCGCCACCGGCGACGTTGCCTACGCAGCTAGCGATAACATCGGCAACCATGCGCTGATGACCTGCCAGCACGCCATTGTGCTGGGCCGTCATGCCGGCAATAACGTTGCCGCGCAGGTCCTCGGCGTGGACCCGACGCCGTACAGCCAGCCCAAATACGTGACCTGCCTGGACCTGGGGGCCTGGGGCGCGGTCTATACCGAAGGTTGGGATCGTCAGGTCAAGCTGACCCGGCAGGAAGGCAAGTCGCTGAAGACCCAGATCAATACGGTGTGGATCTACCCGCCGGCGGCGGATCGTGAAAGCGCTTGGGCGGCAGCGGATCCGTTGATTCCGATTGCCTAAGTCTGAGTGACGTTGAGTGATTCAAAAAATCCCGCCTGGAGATATCCAGGCGGGATTTTTTTGCAGACGCACATGTTAAGAATTGTAGGAGCCAGGCTTGCCGTCTCGCGGCTGTACCCGATCAACTGTGGGAGCTGGCCTGCCAGCGAAGGCGGCCTGACAGCCGACCTGTGTTTTGTCGACTGTGTACATATCCATTGCTGCGGTAACGGCCACTTATGGTTTCGCCCTGACGGCCGACTCCCTTTGGCAAACGCCCCAAAGGAAGCAAAGGTCTTGCCCCAGCGTCCGGCCCCTCGCTAAGGCTCGGGGTTCCTTCGCTCCGGCATTCATCCGGGGGCATCGCCCTCCGGTTGGCTTCGCTGGCACCTACATGCGATGTGTTCGACTGCGTCGAACGGCGCTGCGCGCCACTCCCCGGATGAACACCTCCACTCAGCCTCCCGAAGGGGCGGGTGGATCAAGATCCAAAGCCAAAGCCAAAGCCAAAGCCAAAGCAACAGCAACAGCAACAGCAACAGCAACAGCAACGGCTAAAGCAAGGCGGGCGACCGGTCTGATTTTGGATGTGAGCTAAATCATTCCTTGTCGCTACCGTAATTCATGATCGACAACAACCGGATCGGCACCTGCACCAACTCTTCAGGCCCATGGGGTATTTCCCCTTCGAAGGTCAGGCTGTCCCCAGCCTCCATGCGATACAACTGATTGCCATGCCGATAAATCAGCTCACCTTCAAGCAAATGCAAAAACTCGGTCCCGGGGTGGGAGAAGGTCGGAAACTCTTCGCTGGCGTCATCCATGCTCACCATGTAGGCCTCGAAACTCTTCTTGGGCCCGCGGGTGTGATTGAGCAAATGATAGGTATGGCCTTTCTCTGTTCCCCGGCGCACCACCTCCATGCCCTGGTCGGCCTTGACCAATAGCGCGCTGCCGTCCTGCTGGTCGTACTCACTGAACAATTTCGACAGTGGCAGGCCCAGCACGTCGCACAGGCGGCTGAGGGTGTCGAGGCTGGTGGAGACCTGGGCGTTTTCGATCTTGCTCAACATGCCCTGGCTGATATCGGCAATCTTGGCCACATCGGACAGTTTCAGGTCTTGGGCCTGGCGCTGGCGTTTGATCTGCAAACCCAGGTATTGCTCAAGCTTGAGACGCGGGGCGGTTTCGGTCGGCATAGTCATCGGATCCTGCACACTTTCCGTTCAGTAATAATCGTTTCGCACTGAGAAAGTGCGAATCGCGGCGTCTGGCGCGCATCCACCGGGCAATATTCCCACGGGGAAAAGATTTTTCCCATATAAACAGCACAAAAGCGCTTTTCACGCGCCATTCGCGAAGCTGGCAAGGGCCTTGCATTCCTATTGGGAAACAAACTTTCTTTTCAGGAATAAAAAGAAAGTCAGGGCCAACCCACTAGAGATTTGCCTTTCGCGAGGAGTGACGAGCAATGTTGCCAGCAGAAACCCAGCGCATCATCGACAAGCACGGGATCAAGTATGTGCTTGCGCAGTTTGTCGATATCCATGGTGCGGCCAAGACCAAATCGGTGCCGATCTGTGGGCTCAAGACGGTGGCCGAAGAAGGCGCCGGTTTTGCCGGGTTCGCGATCAGTGGCATGGGCATGGAGCCGCATGGCCCGGACTTCATGGCCCGCGGTGACCTGGCCACACTGACGCCCGTGCCCTGGCAGCCGGGGTATGGCCGGGTGGTGTGCGTCGGTCATGTCGATGGCAAACCCCATCCCTATGACAGCCGTTATGTATTGCAGCAGCAGATCCGGCGCCTGGAGGACAAGGGCTGGACCCTCAATACCGGTCTGGAGCCGGAGTTCAACCTGATGCGTCGCGACGAGCAGGGCAAGTTGCAGCTGGTCGACCTCAGCGACAACCTGGACAAGCCTTGCTACGACTACAAGGGCCTGTCGCGCTCCCGGGTGTTCCTCGAACGCTTGACCGAAGCCTTGCAGGCCGTGGATTTCGAGGTCTATCAAATCGATCACGAAGACGCCAACGGCCAGTTCGAGATCAACTACACCTACAGCGATGCCATGACCTCGGCGGATCGCTTCACCTTCTTTCGCATGGCCGCCGGCGAGATCGCCAATGACCTGGGCATGATCTGTTCGTTCATGCCCAAGCCGGACCCGAAGCGGGCCGGCAACGGCATGCACTTTCACCTGTCGATCAGCAGTGCCGAGAACAAGAACCTGTTCTTTGATGCCGGCGACCCGAGCGGCATGGGTCTGTCGAAAATGGCCTATCACTTCGCCGCCGGCTTGCTTGCCCATGGCCCGGCGCTCTGCGCGTTTGCGGCGCCGACGGTGAACTCCTACAAGCGCCTGGTGGTGGGCAATTCGTTGTCCGGCGCGACCTGGGCACCGGCGTTCATTGCCTTCGGTGCCAACAACCGTTCGGCGATGGTCAGGGTGCCTTACGGCCGCCTGGAGTTCCGCCTGCCGGATGCCGGCTGCAATCCCTATCTGGTCAGCGCCGCGATCATCGCCGCCGGCCTGGATGGCATCGACCGCCAGCTGGAAATCGACCACGTCTGCAACGAAAACCTCTACAGCCTGAGCCTGGAGCAGATCGCCGCGCGCGGCATCAAGACCTTGCCGCAATCGCTCAAGGAAGCCTGCGATGCGCTGGAGGCCGACCCGTTGTTTGCCGAAGTGCTGGGCCCGCAGATCGTGGGCGAGTTCATCAAGCTCAAGCGCATGGAGTGGGTGGAGTACAGCCGCCACGTCTCCGACTGGGAAGTGCAGCGCTACACCGAATTTTTCTAAGCGCCACCGGGCGCGCTCAAACGAACCATCTCGCCGCTTGAAACTGGCGGCTGCCGAACGTAGTGAGGACTGTTTTATGTGTGGAATCGTAGGTCTTTACCTGAAAAATCCGCAGCTGGAATCCCGGCTGGGCCAACTTTTCGAACCAATGTTGCAGGCCATGACCGACCGTGGTCCGGACAGTGCCGGATTCGCCATCTATGGCGATGAAGTGGCCGATGGCTGGGTCAAGCTGACCCTGCAGGCGACCACCGAAAGCTTCGACTGGTCAGCCCTGATGGGTGAACTGGAAGGCCGTCTCGGCTGCTCGCTGGATTGGTTCCAGAACGCCAGCGCCGCCGTATTGAAGATCCACGCTGAGGAGGCGCCGGTACGTCTGGCCCTCGCCGAACTGGCGCCAAGCGTGCGCATCATGAGCGCCGGGCAGAGCATTGAAATCCTCAAGGGCATGGGCTTGCCCCAGGAGATTTCCCAACGCTTCGGGCTGGCCGGCATGCAGGGCAGTCACATCATCGGCCACACCCGCATGGCCACCGAAAGTGCGGTGACCATGGAAGGCAGCCACCCGTTTTCCACCGGTGCCGACCTGTGCCTGGTGCACAACGGCTCGCTGTCCAACCACTTCCGCCTGCGCCAGGAACTCAAGCGCGAAGGCATCCAGTTCGAAACCGACAACGACACGGAAGTGGCCGCCGGTTACCTGACCTGGCGCCTGCAGCAGGGCGATTCGTTGAAAGAGGCGCTGGACCATGCGCTGGAGGACCTCGACGGTTTTTTCACCTTCGCCATCGGTACCCGCAACGGCTTTGCAGTGATCCGCGACCCGATCGCCTGCAAGCCGGCGATCCTCGCCGAGACCGACGACTACGTCGCCATGGCCTCGGAATATCAGGCGTTGTCGAGCCTGCCAGGCATTGAAAACGCCAGGATCTGGGAGCCGGCACCGGCCACCTTGTACATCTGGGAACGCGAGTCAGCTTAAGGAGCGCACACATGAAAACCATCGATCTTTCCATTGTCAGCGTGCGCGACCTCAATCAGGCGCTGCATGACCAGGTCCACAACGTAGAAGACCGCGAATGGGTGGTGACCCATTCCAACGGCAAGCACAACCTCGCCGTCGGGGTGAACCAGGCCGTGTCCATCGATATCCAGGGGCATGCCGGTTACTACTGCGCGGGCATGAACCAGAAAGCGAGCATCACCGTGCACGGCAACGCGGGTGTGGGTGTCGCGGAAAACATGATGTCCGGTTACGTGCGGATCAAAGGCAGCGCGTCCCAGGCTGCCGGCGCCACCGCCCATGGCGGGTTGCTGGTGATCGAAGGGGACGCCGGGGCCCGTTGCGGCATTTCCATGAAAGGCATCGACATCGTGGTCGGCGGCAGCATTGGCCACATGAGCTGCTTTATGGGGCAGGCCGGGCGCCTGGTAGTGTGCGGCGATGCCGGCGATGCACTGGGCGATTCGCTGTACGAAACGCACATTTACGTGAAGGGCAGCGTCGCGTCGCTGGGGTCGGACTGCATCGAGAAAGAGATGCGTGCCGAGCACCTGGAAGAGCTGCAAGTGCTACTCAATCGTGCCGGTTTCGAACACAAGGCGGATGACTTCAAGCGCTACGGCTCGGCCCGGCAGTTGTACAACTTCAAAGTCGATAACGCGTCCGCGTATTGATCTACGCGAGGAGAACGAACATGAGTGAGAAGAACCCTCCAGTACTGCGCGAGTCCGCGACCTTCGACCGCCTGACCATCCAGGAAATCCAGCGCGCCGCCGAGACCGGCATCTATGACATTCGCGGCGGTGGTACCAAGCGCAAGGTCCCGCACTTCGATGATTTGCTGCTGCTGGGCGCCAGCGTGTCGCGCTACCCGCTCGAAGGCTATCGGGAAAAGTGCGGCACCGATGTGATCCTCGGCAACCGCTTCGCCAAGAAGCCGATTCACCTGAAGATTCCAGTGACCATCGCCGGCATGAGCTTCGGTGCGTTGTCGGCCAATGCCAAGGAAGCCTTGGGCCGAGGCGCGACCATCGCCGGTACCAGCACCACCACCGGTGACGGCGGCATGACCCCGGAAGAGCGCGGGCAATCGCAGCATCTGGTCTATCAGTACCTGCCATCGCGCTACGGCATGAACCCGGATGACCTGCGCAAGGCGGACGCCATCGAAATCGTCTTGGGGCAGGGCGCCAAGCCCGGTGGCGGCGGCATGTTGCTGGGCATGAAAGTCACCGAGCGGGTGGCCGGCATGCGCACCTTGCCGATCGGTGTCGACCAGCGCAGCGCCTGCCGTCACCCGGACTGGACCGGCCCGGATGACTTGGCGATCAAGATCGCCGAGATCCGCGAAATCACCGATTGGGAGAAGCCGATTTACGTGAAGATCGGCGCGAGCCGACCTTACTACGACGTCAAGCTGGCGGTGAAGGCCGGGGCCGACGTGATCGTGCTCGATGGCATGCAAGGTGGCACGGCGGCGACCCAGGAAGTGTTTATCGAACACGTGGGGATTCCGATTTTGCCGGCCATCCCGCAAGCGGTACAGGCTTTGCAAGAGATGGGCATGCATCGCAAGGTTCAACTGATCGTTTCGGGAGGGATTCGCAACGGTGCCGACGTGGCCAAGGCCATGGCGCTGGGGGCGGACGCGGTGGCCATTGGCACGGCGGCCCTGATTGCGCTGGGCGACAACCACCCGCGTCTGGATGAAGAACTGCACAAAATTGGTTCGGCCGCAGGCTTTTATGACGATTGGCAGAACGGCCGCGACCCGGCCGGGATCACCACCCAGGACCCGGAGCTGTCCAAGCGCCTGGACCCGGTGGAAGGCGGTCGCCGTCTGGCCAACTACCTGCGGGTGTTAGTGCTGGAAGCACAGACCATGGCCCGGGCTTGCGGCAAGTCGCATCTGCACAACCTGGATCCGGAGGATCTGGTGGCGTTGACGGTGGAATCGGCGGCCATGGCGCGGGTACCGCTGGCGGGGACAAGCTGGATTCCGGGTTCCGGTGTGTAGGAGCCAGGCTTGCCGGCGAAGGCGTCCGAAAGATCGCTTTCGCCGGCAAGCCTGGCTCCTACGGGCGAAGGCGTCCTGAAGATCGCCTTCGCCGGCAAGCCTGGCTCCTACGGGCGAAGGCGTCCTGAAGATCGCTTTCGCCGGCAAGCCTGGCTCCTACAGGGACGTGTATGCGTCAGATATTCGAAGAGGCCACCAAGGCCCGTAGTTTTACCACTTGCTCGCTGCCGACACTTCCGATTTCCATTGCAGGAGCTTTGAACATGGTCAATCGTCTTCTCGGCAATTCCCTTCTTGGCTTACTGGCGAGCGGTGCGCTGGTGCCCTTGGCGCAGGCAGCCGATGCACCAACATTGAACACCGGCAGCACCGCCTGGATGGTGATGGCCGCGGTGCTGGTGTTATTCATGTGCCTGCCGGGCCTTGCATTGTTTTATGGCGGCCTGGTGCGGGCGAAAAACATGCTGTCGTTGTTCACCCAGTGTTTCGGCATCGCAGGGCTAGTGGGCGTCTTGTGGGTGATCTACGGCTACAGCATGGTGGTCGACACCACGGGCATGGTCGAGGGCGAGGTGACCTTCAACAGTTTTGTCGGCGGCATGAGCCGGGCCTTCCTGGCCGGAATGACCCCGGAAAGCCTGGTCGGCGAGATCCCGGAAGGGGTGTTCGTGACCTTCCAGATGACCTTCGCCATCATCACCCCGGCGCTGATAGCCGGTGCCTTCGCCGAACGCATGAAGTTCTCTGCGGCGCTGTTGTTCATGGCGCTGTGGTTCACCCTGGTGTACGCCCCGGTGGCGCACATGGTCTGGGGTGGTGCGGGGGCCTTGATGCATAACTGGGGTGTCCTCGACTTTGCCGGTGGCACCGCCGTGCACATCAATGCCGGCGTCGCCGCGCTGGCCGCCTGCCTGATCCTGGGCAAGCGCAAGGGCTATGAAAATACGCCGATGCCGGCGCACAACCTGAGCCTGACCATGGCCGGTGCAGCGATGCTCTGGGTCGGCTGGTTCGGCTTCAATATCGGTTCCGGTGGCGGCCTCAGTGGCACGTCCGGCATCGTCATGCTCAACACCCAACTGGGGGCGTGCGCGGGGATTCTTGGCTGGATGTTCACCGAGTGGTTCAAGGTCGGCAAACCGAGTGCGCTGGGCCTGGCCAGCGGTGCCCTGGCCGGTCTGGTGGGGATTACGCCGGCATGCGCCTATGTGGGCGTGGGCGGTGCCCTGGCCATCGGTTTGTTGTGCGGGGTGTTCTGCTACTTGAGCGTCACCGTGCTTAAACGCCGCTTCGGTTATGACGACAGCCTGGATGTGTTCGGGCTGCACGGCATCGGCGGGATGATCGGCGCGGTATTGACCGGCGTGTTTTGCGTACCGTCCCTGGGCGGGCTGGTGGAAGGCGTGACCATGGGCGGTCAGGTGCTGGCGCAAGTCAAAGGTGTGGTGCTGACGACGGTGTACTGCTTCGTCATCAGCTGGATCATTCTCAAGGTGGTGAATGTCGTGGTCGGCCTGCGTGCCGATGAAACGGTGGAGGAGATGGGCCTGGACATGGGCGAGCACAATGAGCGTGCTTACAACCACTAGGAGGTTTTAAACAAAACAACGCCGGTCCAGGGTCTAATGCTGTTCACTTTAGGTTGGGAGGGCATTTGGATTGGGTGTATATCCATTGCTGCGGTAACGGCCACCTAGGGTTTCGCCCTTACGGCGAGTCACTTGGAAGAGCCTGTAGGAGCGAGCATGCTCGCGATGGAGGTCAACGATGACGCGGGGAGCCTGACACCCCGTGGTGCTCTCAGGTTTTTCGTCGGAACGCCGCCCGGAGCATGCTCGCTCCTACAGGGGCCCGCCGCGATGGGCCATCCTTGGCCCAGCGCGGCTAAACCGGCATCCATGCCGGTTTACCCACTGCGCAGAACCGGAACGAAGCCTCTCGATGGGGCAAGAAAATCAAAAGCAACAGCAAAAGCCAACGCGAGGCGGCCTTAAAGCCGACCTGATTGCAGGTCTGTCCGCATTCCCCTGTGGGAGCGAGCCTGCTCGCGAATAACGTCCAGACAACGCGTTCATCCGGACAGGGCGCGTTATCGTTGACGTCCATCGCGAGCAGGCTCGCTCCCACAAGGGATCAGGTACACCCGGCGAAGTTGGTTCGCCGAAAAGTGTCCACCATGTCCCCGCACACCCGTCAACCATGTGTCCGGTCCGTACAGGCGTTTGAAAAAGGGACTCGCCGTAAGGGCGAAACCTTAGGTGGCCGTTACCGCAGCAATGGATATACACCCCATCCAGTTCTTATATACAACCCCCACGCTTAAGTGAGCAGCATTACGGCCCAAGGCCGGCGTTGTCGTACCACGGTTATTGCGACGCTTGTTTCAGCGCCGGCGCTCGCTTGCCGAGTTTCATCAGCCAGTAGTAACTCAAGGCCGGCACCAGCAAGCCGACTAGCCAGGCCAGGTCGACACCCTCGAGCGCCGTGGCGACCGGACCGACATAGAGCGTGGTATTCATGAACGGAATCTCCAGGGCAATCGCGAGTATGAAACTGCCGCAGGCGATCCAGTTGACTCGACCATAAATGCCGTTGAGGTCGAAGATGTCATCGATCCGGTATTCACCTTTGCGCAGGCAGTAGAAGTCCACCAGATTGATCGCCGTCCAGGGGATCAGGAAGTAACTCATGAAGAAAATGAAGTTGAGGAAGAAGGTGATGAAATCGTCCTGACTGATGGTGCACAGGCCGGTCGCTACCACGCTGATCACCAGCATGAACAGGCCGCGTACCCGTGGCGTCACTTTCAATCGAGCGAAGGGTTCGATCACCGTGATGGTCGACATGAACGCCCCGTACAGGTTGAACACGTTGATCGACACCTGGCCATAGACGATGAAGGCGAACAGCAGGATCGCGCCGCTGCCGAACAGCCCGGCAACATGGCCGCCGACGTTACTGGAAAAATCGCCGAAGCCGACGCTCAGGATTGCACCGAGAATCATCATCCACGCACCGCCGCTGACCGTGCCGGCGTAGCTGTACCAGAACACCTGTGCGGCGCTCGTGCGGCTCGGCAGGTAACGCGAATAGTCGGCAACGTAAGGCGCATAGGACAGTTGCCAGGTCACGGCAATGCTCACCGCCACCAGGAACTTCGACAGCGAGAACCCCGTCGGCAGCCATTGCTCGGCCGGAATCGACAGCTGCAAGGCGAACAGCGTGGCGGCGGCGAATACCAGCAGCGAGAGGATCGACAGCAGCTTCTGCAAACGGTGAATCAGCCGGTAGCCATACAGCGCAACCACGAAACACAAGGCGCCGATCAGGTAGATGTTGCCGCTGGCCGGCAACGGGCTGACGGATTCCAGCGCCTGGGCCGCCAGCAGGGTGTTGCTGACGAAGAACCCCAGATAGATCAGCATCACGAACAGCAGCGGCAACACCGCCCCGAGCACGCCGAACTGCGCGCGGCTCTGGATCATCTGCGGGATACCCAGCTTCGGCCCCTGAGCGGAATGGGAGGCCATGAAAATCGCCCCCAGCAACGAGCCGATGATGATTGCCAGGGCGCTCCAGAACAGGTTGAGCCCCATCACCACCGGCAGCACTCCGGAGGCGATGGTGGTGATGTTCATGTTGGCGCCGAACCAGATGAAGAACAGCGACCCCGGCCGGCCATGGCGTTCGGCTTCGGGGATGAAATCGATGCTTCTTTTTTCGACTTGCATGGCGATTACTCCTGAGTCCGCACGAGGTGGGTCTGCAGCCGGGCGATGGTGCCTGGCAGTTCATGGGGCTGGTGGGCGAACAGGTCCGGGTGCTCGGGATTGAGGCTCAGGTAGTCAAGGTTTTGCAGGGCGCGCCGGCATTCGCTGCTGGTGAGGATTTCCAGGGAGTAGACCCAGTTGGCCATGATCAACAGTGCCGAGTAGTGTCCGGCCAGGGTGGTCGTGGTGCAGGCGTCGCTGACCAGGCGAATGTGATAACCCAGGGCGAAGGCATCGAACACCGTGGTCAGCACGCAGACATCGGTCAGCACGCCGCTGATGATCAGTGTTTCGACGTTCAGTGCCTTGAGCCGGGCGTCCAGATCGGTACGGTGGAAGGCGCTGTAACGGCCTTTATCGACAATGGCTTCATCGGGCCGCGGGGCCAGGCTTTCGATGATCTCCACCTGACGGGTGCCGGCACGGTAACCGCTCGGACCGCCATCGGGCGCGCGGGGTTCGCCGCGTGGCAGGTCGCTGCCATCGGCTTGATTGATATAGCGGGTATAGAGGATCGGGACCCGCTGCTGGCGGGCGGTTTTGAGGAGTGCGGCCGTGTTGGCCAGCACCGAGTCGAAGTGTTCGAGGACGAAACTGTCCTCCTGTTGCATGTCGATGATCAACAGTGCGTTTTTATTGTTCATGGGGCAAACCTGATCATGAGCCGAAGCACAATGCACAGTGCATACCGCGTAATGAAGCGGTATGAAGTGCGTGACTTTCTATTCGGGCGGGCTCAGTAAACGGGTTGCCAGAAGCCGTTCTGCTTGGCGGAAACGCTGGCGCGCAGGCGCTTGAAATGGATATGTGAAGCGGTCCATTCGCCGCGCAGGTAAACCTGCTCGGCGCCGGAGGGAAGGGCGATTGATTGGAGACGACCATTGAACATGGAAATCGACCTACGCATCAAACATCAATCCTTGTGGGAGCGAGCCTGCTCGCGAAGAGGGTTTCACATCCAACATAAATGTCGACTGTCAGATCGCTTCGCGAGCAGGCTCGCTCCCACAAGGGGGGGAGGTGGGTTCAGCGAAACGCCGGCACCACGTGTTTGATAAACAGCTCCAGGGACTTTTTCTTCTCGGCGTGCGGCAGGCTGTTGTCGCACCAGAAGCTGAACTCGTCGACGCCCAGCTCCTGATAGTACTTGATGCGCGGAATGATTTCCTCCGGGGTGCCGATCATGGCCGTCTTGTGCAGGCTCTCCAGTTCGAACTCTGGGCGGCCGGCGAATTTCTCTTCCGGACTCGGTGCCAGGAAGCCGTTGACCGGGGTTTCCTTGTTGCCGAACCAGGCATCGAAGGTGCGGTAGAACCTGGCGATGGCCTTGGCCCCGACTTTCCAGCCTTCGGGATCGTCGACCGAGTGCACGTGGGTATGACGCAGCACCATCAATTGCGGGCGCGGCACGTTCGGGTTGTTGTCCAGGGCGGTCTGGAATTTGTTCTTCAGGTCCAGGACTTCCTCGTCGCCCTTCATCAGCGGCGTGACCATCACGTTGCAGCCGTTGGCTACGGCGAAGTTGTGCGAGTCCGGGTCACGGGCGGCGATCCACATCGGCGGGTTCGGTTTCTGGATCGGCTTGGGCACGCTGGTGGACGTCGGGAATTTCCAGATGTCGCCGTCATGGGCGTAGTCGCCTTGCCACAGGGCACGCACCACCGGAACCATTTCCCGCAATGCCTGGCCGCCAGAGGAGGCTGGCATGCCGCCGGCCATGCGGTCGAATTCAACCTGGTAAGCGCCACGGGCCAGGCCCACTTCCATGCGACCGTTGCTGATGACATCGAGCAGGGCGCATTCGCCGGCGACTCGGATGGGGTGCCAGAACGGCGCGATGATGGTGCCGGCGCCGAGGTGAATGGTGGTGGTCTTGCCGGCCAGATAGGCCAGCAATGGCATCGGGCTAGGCGAAATGGTGTATTCCATGGCGTGGTGTTCACCGATCCATACGGTGCTGAAACCACCGGCTTCGGCCATCAGCGTCAGTTCGGTCAGGTCCTCGAACAGCTGGCGATGGCTGACGCTTTCGTCCCAACGTTCCATGTGTACGAACAGGGAAAATTTCATGACGCTACCTCGAATCTTTTGTTGTCGGCCTGTCGACTGCGGGCCTGATGGTTATTGGTATACCATAATACGAAAATGATGCAAAATTTATCAGATCGAAAGATCGTGTCAGGCCAGAACGGGCAGGGCGCCCATCTTGCCGTGGCAATACACCAGTGGCCCGGCGTTGTGCTGGGGCACAATCAGGTTCTTCACCGCGCCGACCATGATCGCGTGGTCGCCCCCTTCATACTCGCGCCACAGTTCGCATTCGATGACCGCCGTGGCGTTGGCCAGGATCGGGTTGCCCAGTTCGCTCAACGTCCACTCGATGCCTTGCGCCTTGTCCTTGCCCTTGCGTGCGAATGCATAGGCTTCGCTCTGCTGGCCGCCGGACAGCACATGAATGGCAAAGCGCTTGTTCTTGATCAGGACCGGGTAGGAGTCTGAGCTGTAGTTAGGGCAGAACAACACCAGGGCCGGGTCCATCGACAGCGAGCTGAAGGCGCTGGCGGTCAGGCCGACGATCTGCCCGTCGTCGTCAAGTGTGGTGATCACGCAGACGCCGGACGGGAACGAGCCCATGACTTGTTTGTAGATGGCGGCATCGATCATTGGACTGTCCTCGGGAGTGGCGCGTGGTTTTTATGAGTTTGTAGGTCTGATGGTATACCGTAATACATCGTTTGCAAGAGCTTTTTCGCTAGTCCGATAAACGTATGCTTTGAGGCTTGAAGTCAGTGTTTGCGGGGCTTTCGGCTGGATGTCGGGTGCCGTCATGCGGCAGGATGGCGGATCAGATGGGCATTCAAAGGCAGGATCAGTCTTGTGAAAATGTTGGAATACCATAATATGGTGCGCATCTGAGGGGCGGCCAGAGAGTCCCCCCGGTTTGACTTCATACAAAGATAAGAACAGACAAACTCGAGTTCATGCATATGTCCCAGATGTCCCGGCAAGACCCGTTGATCGAGAATCACACGGTCGATTACGTTCCACTCGCAGAGCGCCACGGGAAGGCCCGCGATCTTTTCACCCTATGGTTCAGTACCAACATTGCGCCGCTGCCCATCGTCACCGGTGCCATGGTGGTTCAGGTGTTCCATCTCGACCTGTTCTGGGGGTTGCTGGCGATTGCCCTTGGGCACATGGTCGGCGGGCTGGTGATTGCCCTGGCGTCGGCCCAGGGACCACGCATGGGCATTCCGCAAATGGTCCAGAGCCGCGGCCAGTTCGGCCGCTATGGCGCGTTGCTGATCGTGTTCTTTGCCGCACTGATCTATGTCGGCTTCTTCATCTCCAACATCGTGCTGGCGGGCAAGTCGATTGTCGGAATTGCCCCGTCGGTGCCGGTGCCAGCGAGCATCCTGATCGGTGCCCTGAGCGCCACGGCGATCGGCGTGATCGGTTACCGCTTCATCCATTCCCTCAACCGCATCGGCACCTGGGTCATGGGCAGCGCCTTGCTCGCCGGGTTCCTCTACATCTTCGCCCATGACCTGCCGGCGGACTTTTTCACCCGCGGTGGTTTCAACCTGTCCGGCTGGTTGGCCACCGTGTCCCTGGGGATCATCTGGCAAATCAGCTTTTCGCCTTACGTGTCGGACTATTCGCGCTACCTGCCGGCCGAAATCGGTATTGCCAAGCCGTTCTGGGCCACCTACCTGGGGGCAACCCTGGGCACGATCCTGTCCTTTACCTTCGGCGCGGTGGCTGTACTGGCGACCCCGGAAGGCACTGAAGCGATGGCCGCGGTGAAGCAATCCACCGGCTGGCTGGGCCCCATCCTGATGGTGCTGTTCCTGCTCAACATCATCAGCCACAACGCCTTGAATCTGTATGGCGCGGTGCTGTCGATCATCACCTCGATCCAGACCTTCGCCAGTCAGTGGACGCCGAGCATCAAAGTGCGCGTGGTGCTGTCGAGCGGGGTGCTGGCGGGTTGCTGTGTGGTGGCGCTGGGTGCATCGGCGGATTTTATCTCGCAGTTCATCGGGCTGATCCTGGCATTGCTGTTGGTGCTGGTGCCTTGGGCTTCGATCAATCTGATCGACTTCTACGTGATCAAGCGTGGGTGTTATGACATTGCCTCGATCTTCCGTGCGGATGGCGGGATTTATGGGCGCTTCAATCTGCATGCGATCGTGGCGTATTTCATCGGGATCATTGTGCAGCTGCCGTTTGCCAATACGTCGTTGTATGTCGGGCCTTATGCGAATCTGGTCGAGGGTGCGGATTTGTCGTGGTTGGTGGGGTTGGTGGTGACTTGCCCGCTTTACTATTGCCTGGCTACGCGTGGGCAGGCTCGGCAGAGCAGGGCTTCGGGGTTGAGTTATACCGACTAACTTTTGATCGCTGGTGTTTGTCTGGAATGCCCGGCTTTTGCCGGGCATTTTTGTTCTGGCGATTGGTTACTCTTTAACGTGCATAAACTCTTGCGCCCAACGGATATATTCCTCGGGCTGCGTGTAGGTATGCGTCAGTTCGGTAGCGCTCAGGTCCGACGCCTGGGTAAATATCTGACGCTGTTCGCGCAGGCTGTCGTAAGTCGCCTTGATCGCAGCGAAGTAGGCACCGTGACCGTCGATGACGACGCGCACGCCCAGTTCGGCAAGGCGTTGGTCATCGCGCAACAATGGATTGCCATAGGTCACCAGCATCAGTGGTACGCTCAGGTGCTCGGCGATCTGCTCCAGGTGGTCGAAATCCTTGACCCCCACCATGCAGATGCCATCCGCGCCCGCGGCCTGGTATTGCTTGGTGCGGCTGATGATTTCCTGGACCGGCAGAATCCCTGCATGGGTGCGGGCGATGATTGCCATTTCCTTGTCGCACCGGGCTTCCAGTGCTGCGCGAATCTTGCCGACACCTTCGGCGACCGTGATCAGGTCCGTGGATTTGCGGCCGAATTGTGCCGGCAGCAAGGTGTCTTCGATGGTCAGGGCAGCCACGCCAGCACGTTCCAGCTCGACGATGGTGCGCATGACATTGAGCGCATTGCCGTAGCCGTGGTCGGCGTCGGCGATCACCGGTAATTGGGCGACGCGGCCGATACGGGTGGCCTGCTCGGCGAACTCGCTGAGGGTGATCAAGGCAAAGTCAGGGGCGCCCAGTACCTGCAACGACGCGACCGACCCACCGAGGATCCCCACCTCGAACCCCAGGTCAGCAGCGATGCGTGCCGACATCGGGTCGAAGACCGACGCGGTGTGATAGCAGGTGTTGGAGGCGAACAGCTGGCGAAAATTGCGGCGCAAATCTTGATGAGAAAGCCTGGACATATGAGTTCCACCAATGGAAATGGAAGGGCTTGAGCAAAAGTGTCAACGCCGAAGATGTGAAAGGCTATCACGCGAGCAGGTCTGGAATGATGACGAATTTACGGGTTTTCCGGCCAAAGACCTCAATCTTGCAGCCAGGCAGGGCTCAGTTACGCCGCCACAGCCTGCTGCTGTCGATTGGGCAGCGGCACCGCACGCACCGAGTCGCCGGGTTGCAGCTGCAGGCGTTTGGCGGTGATGCGGTCGACCATCAGGCTGTTGCCCGTCAGTCGCGCCGGGGCGGCGGTGATGCGGCAGTTTTCCAGGCGGCGATTGTGGATCAGCCAGATCGGTGCCTGGTCGTCCGGGGTGCCGATGGCCAGTTGCAGGTGTTGACTGTCGCGCACGGTTCGAATGCCCGAAACCGGCGCCTCGATGACCGGGCCCGCGTCGAAAATGTCGATGTAGCCCTGGTGGGAGAAACCCTCGGCAGTGAGGATTTTCAGGGCTGGCTCTGAATTGGGATGCGGCTTGCCAATCACGGACTGGGCCCGTTCGGTGAGCAGGCAGGTATAGAGCGGTTGACGTGGCATCAACTCGGCGATGAACGATTTGTTGCCCAGCCCCGACAAATGATCGGCATGGCTGAAATCCATCTTGAAAAAGTGTCGGCCCACGCTGTCCCAGAACGGTGAGCAACCTTTTTCGTCGGCACTGCCGCGCAGCTCGGCGATCAGTTTCTCGCCGAACAGGTGCGGGAACTCCGCCGCCAGCAACAGGCGTCCCAGCGAGAGCAGTCGGCCGTTACTGCCCCGGCGTTGATCAGGGCGCAGGAACAGTGAGCAGAGTTCCGATTGTCCGGTCATCTCGTTGTTGAGGAACAAGGTCGGGATATGTCGCGAAATACCCAGGTCGGGTGAAGAATTGACCGTCAGCCCCACACGATAGTTGTACCAGGGCTCGCGCAGGCCAACCGCCCCGGTCATGGCGCTGACGCCGACCACTTGCTGGTCGTCGTCTTCGAGCACGAACAGGTAATCGGCGTCGGCGCGTTCAACCTGTTCGGCGAAGGTCCTTTGGGCCCAGCGCAAGCGGTGGGTCAGGCGCTCTTCGTTGACCGGCAGGGTCGTCAAGCCGCGGCCTGCCAGGCGGCCCAGCGCGAGCAAGGCGGGCAGGTCGGTCACCTGAACGGGGCGGACAATCATGCTGCCATGCCTTTTGCACGCCCGTTCGGGCGTTGTCGACAGGGCTCCTGGCGTTTAATGCTCACAGGGCGATCAGTCGGATGGTGCTGCCTTCAGTCACCTGCAGTGCCTGGCACATTCCGGTGTCCAGGACCACGGCTTGCCCGGCGCGGTAGTCGAGCTCGGCGACGATGGCGCGATAGTCCGCAAGCAAGTCGTTGCTGACCAGATAGCGGCCACGGGCGTCGATGGACGAACCGGTTTTGACCAGGGCGGTCTGGCTCTGCGCGATCGAGCGAATGTCGCCGGTGCGGGCATACAGCGTCGGGCCGCCATCGAACAGGTCGACATAGCTGTTGGTTTCGAACCCTTCGCGTTCAAGGATATCGAAGGCCTCCTGGCCATCGGGGTGGATGCGCCCGATGCAGTCTTGCGCGGCCTGGGGCAGCATCGGGACGTAGATCGGGTATTGCGGCATCAGATGGGCGAGGAAGGTTCGGCTTTCCACACCGCAGAGCCGCTCGGCCTCGACGTAGGGCAGGTCGAAGAAATGCTTGCCCACGGCATCCCAGAAGGGTGAGTGGCCTTCATCGCTGCTGAAGCCGACGATTTCGGTGATCACGGCGTCGGCAAAGCGTTTTGCATGTGCGGCAATGAACAGCAGGCGCGCCCGCGACAACAATTCGGAGTGCGCCGTACGCACCAGCGCCGTATCGATATGGAAGCCGCGCAGCAAGGTGTGGCCGTTGAGGTCTTGGCACAGCGACAGAGCAGGCACGCCGTGCTCGATGTTCAGCTCGCGCGAGGCGCTGGTGAAAGGGCGATTGCGCAGGCTGTAGAAGGGTTCGCTGAAACCGGCCGTAGCGACGATTTCCGAGCAGCCCACCAGGCGCCGGTTCGTCTGGTCTTCCAGCACGAAAAAGTAATTCTGCGGGCCGGGACTCTCGACGTTTTGTTCCAGTGAAGTGCAGGAGTCGAGAATCCTGTCGCGCAAGCGCGCGCTGTCATCGGGCAAGGACGTGACGCCCACCAAACTTTCGCGGGCCAATCGCTGCAACTGGGACAGGTCGGTGAGTTGCACGGTGCGCAGTACCAGCATGGGTGCACTCCTGTATCAAAGGGCTCGGTGACCGGCCTTCGCATGAGGGCATCCCGGCTCCTGCTGGATGAGGTGTGTCGTTAATCCGTTGAAAACAGTATTTATATAAGGCGCACTACATGTCTAGTTAATTTTCACGGGACTTTTCCACGGTCGAATTGGCGGGAAATGACTGTCAGCGGCAGACGAAGGGGATGTTGATGGACCGTGTAGGGCGTCGTCCTTCAAGAGCGTTTGAATCGTTGAAATGAGGCCCCCTGAAGATCTTTCTTACGGCACAATTGGGCAATGACTGACGGCCAGGCGCCGGTTTTCCTATCTATCCCATAGAGTGATTTTTTTGTGCAGGCGACCCGTTTGACCTTGATCTGCCACGCTCGAACCCTTGCACAGAAACTGGCGCGCTTTCCTGTGGACGAACCCCTGGAGATGGATTGGCAATCGGCGCGTGGTTCTCGAGGCGCTCGATTCAAGGAGACATCGCGCCTGTTGTGCGCTCCGGAGTTGCGTACCCGACAGACCGCCGAACTGTTCGGCAAGCCCGTGGAAGTCGAGGCGGCCCTGCGCGATTGCGACTTCGGCCATTGGCGCGGTGTGCGAATCAACGACCTGCAAAAAAACCAGGGCGAATTGCTTCAGGCCTGGCTCGCCGACCCGCGCTCTGCGCCCCACGGCGGCGAGTCGGTGGCGCAAGTCGGCGAGCGCGTCGCCGCCTGGTTGAAAACTTTGGAAGCGTGGCCCGGCCATGTGATTGCCGTGACCCATCCATTCATCATGCGTGCCGCGTTGATGCACGTGCTGCAGGGTTCGGCATTCAACCTGATTGATGTCGAGCCGCTGTCAACGATAGACCTGCAGTTCCATGGTTGCTGGCGGCTGCGGCTGTCGTGCAGCGATAACGAGGGGATGCTGTGATGAAAAAATTATTGGTCATCGGCATCGGCGCCGGCAACCCCGACTACATCACCCTGCAGGCCGTGAAGGCGCTGAATCGGGTCGATGTTTTTTTTATCATGGACAAGGGCCAGAGCAAGGACAAGCTGATCGACCTGCGCCGCGAGCTCTGCGAGCGCCATATCACCGATCCAAATTATCGCTTTGTGGAAGCCCAGAGCCCGGAGCGCGAGCGTGGCGACGTGGACTACAGGACCAGCGTCGATGAGTTGAACCTGGCCAAGCAGCAGACCTTCGAGCGGCTGATCAATGAGGAACTGGCCGATGACCAGTGCGGCGGTTTTTTGGTGTGGGGCGACCCGGCGTTGTACGACAGCACCATTCGCATCCTGCAGGCGATCCTGGTTTCAGGCACCTGTACTTTCGAGTTCGAGGTGATCCCCGGCATTACCAGCGTCCAGGCGCTGGCCGCGCAGCACAAGGTGGCGCTCAATCAAATTGGCCGCTCGGTTGAAATTACCACCGGCCGGCGATTGGCAGCGGGGCAGGTGAGCGATGCCGACAGTCTGGTGGTGATGCTCGATGCCCAGGATGCCTACCATCATGTGGCGGATCAGCAGACAGAGATTTACTGGGGAGCTTACCTCGGGACGCCGGATGAAATCCTCATCAGCGGCAAGCTCGAGGAGGTGGCGCAGCAGATCGAGCGGGTGCGCAAGGCGGCCCGGCAGGCCAATGGCTGGATCATGGACACCTATCTATTGCGCAAGCCCTGAAGCACGCCTCAGGACATGCGCTTGTCCGTTCGGCCAAACCGTTCCCTGTACACCGAGGGCGGCACGCCGACCACGTTGCGAAATGCCACGCGGAAGCTTTCCACCGACCGATAACCGCAGTGCTGGGCAATCTGCTCGGTGTGCTGGTCGGTGCTTTCCAGCAATTCCCGGGCACGACCCAGGCGTTCATGTTGCAACCAGGTCTTGGGCGACTGGCCGCTGGCTTCGGTGAAACGGCGCAGGAAGGTGCGCTCGCTCATGGCGGCCTCGCTGGCGAGGTCGCGAACCTCCAGCGGTTCGTGCAAACGCTCCCGTGCCCACTGCATGACACGCGAAAGATCGCTGCGCGGCGTAGGGCTGACCGGCGTCGGAATGAACTGCGCCTGGCCCCCGGTGCGTTGCGGTGACATCACCAGGCGCCGTGCCACCGAGTTGGCGACCTGAGTGCCGAAGTCCCGCGCCACCAGATGCAGGCAGGCGTCGATACCGGCTGCGCTGCCGGCCGAGGTGATCAATTGACCCGAATCGACGTAGAGCACGTCCGGGTCCACCAGGATGTTCGGGAAGCGTTCGGCCAGTTCCGCGGTGTAGCGCCAGTGAGTGGTAGCGCCGCGACCGTCGAGCAAACCGGTGGCGGCCAGCACGAACACCCCCGAGCAGATCGACAGCAACCGCGCGCCCCGCGCATGGGCCTGACGCAGCGCCGTCAACAACGCCTCAGGTACGTCGGCATGGCGATCGCGCCAGCCGGGAATGATTACGGTCCGCGCCTTTTCCACTAGCTCCAGGCCGCCATCGGCCAATACCCGGATGCCGCCCATGGCGCGCATCGGGCCTTGATCGACGGCCGCGATTTGATGGCTGTACCAAGGGAAATCGAACTCTGGCCGCGCCAGGCCAAAGATCTCCACGGCGATGCCGAATTCGAAGGTACACAGGCCGTCGTAGGCCAGGATCGCGACCAGCCCTGGAGAGGAATGCATTTGGCGGAAAATTCCCGGTGAGTGTCTTGTGCGCCACTTTAGCCGCTGGCGGCGGGCAGATAAAGTCTGTTCACACCCACCGACATCCCGGAGCTCTGCCCATGACCAGCCTCGTCCGCGAAATACCCGCCGCCCCTTCGGCCATTGCCTTGATGCATTTCAGCAACCGCCTGACATTCGAAACCGACTGTTCCGACGTCTACGCCAGCCAACAGGCCGGCGAAGTCGATTTTATTCTGGTGGATGTGCGTGGTCCGTTGGCATTCGACCGGGGGCATGTACCGGGCGCGATCAACATTCCCGGGCGACTGCTCAGCGCCGAAGGCCTGCTCGGCTACCCGAAAACCAGTCTGTTCGTGGTCTATTGCGCCGGCCCCCACTGCAACGGAGCGAACAAGGCGGCGGTGAAACTGGCGGCGCTGGGTTACCCGGTCAAGGAAATGATCGGCGGCGTGACCGGGTGGCTGGATGAAGGATTCGAGTTGAGTGCGGCGGGTGCCACTATCGGCTGCGCGTGCCTGTAGGAGCGAGCATGCTCGCGATGGAGGTCAACGATGACGCGGGGAGCCTGACACCCCGCGGTGCTCTCAGGTTTTTCGCGAGCATGCTCGCTCCTACAGGGTGCCGACCACTTTCTATAAATAATTGTCGCCTTGAAATAATTTACCCTGTGAAAGCCGCTCTAGACTGCCGGCCACTTCGGTCCCACCCGCCACAAGCTACCGACCGAAAGCTGCCAATAAAAGTCTCCGCACACAGGAGTTATAAATGAACAAGCTAGTGATGTTCGGTGCCCTGGCACTGTCGATGTTGTCCCTGACCGCTGTAGCCGCCGATACCAAGCCAATCCGCATCGGTATCGAAGCCGGTTACCCGCCATTCTCGATGAAAACCCCTGACGGCAAGCTCACCGGCTTCGACGTGGACATCGGCGACGCCTTGTGCGAGCAGATGAACGTCAAGTGCACCTGGGTCGAGCAAGAGTTCGACGGCCTGATTCCGGCACTGAAGGTCAAGAAAATCGACGCCATCCTGTCGTCCATGACCATCACCGACGATCGCAAGAAAAACGTCGATTTCACCATCAAGTACTACCACACCCCGGCACGTTTCGTGATGAAGGAAGGTTCCGACGTCAAAGACCCGTTGACCGAACTCAAGGGCAAGAAAGTCGGTGTGCTGCGCGCCAGTACCCATGACCGTTTTGCCACCGAAGTGCTGCAGCCGGCAGGGATTATCCTGGTGCGCTACGGTTCCCAGCAGGAAGCCAACCTGGACATGGTGTCCGGCCGGGTAGACGCGCTGCTGGCCGACTCGGTCAACCTGGACGACGGTTTCCTGAAGACCGATGCCGGTAAAGGTTTCGCATTCGTGGGGCCTGAGTACAACGATCCGAAATACTTCGGCGGTGGTGCCGGGATTGCCGTGCGCAAGGGCGATACCGCCCTGGCCGAGCAGTTCAACAAAGCCATTACCGAGATCCGCGCCAACGGCAAGTACAAGCAAGTGCAGGACAAGTACTTCAAGTTTGACGTTTACGGCGAGTAATCGAGCCGTTCAAAAAAGTGGCCCCGTTGACGCGGTGGCCACTTTTTTTGTGCTCATGATTTATTCTGGCTACCACATTCCCCTTGTAGGAGCTGCCGCAGGCTGCGATCTTTTGATCTTGCTTTAAAAGATCGCAGCCTGCGGCACCTCCTACAGAGATACCGGAGTCTTCCCATGCAACGCATCGATCACCCATTGCCCTGGAGCCATCTCGGTACAGAGCGCACCCTCAGCGTGTTTCGATATGGCGCGGGCACGCGCAAGGTCTATATCCAGGCCAGCCTGCACGCCGATGAACTGCCGGGCATGCGCACGGCATGGGAGCTCAAGCAGCGCCTGGCGGAACTGGAAAGCCAGGGACAACTGCAAGGCCTGATCGAACTGGTGCCGGTGGCCAACCCCATCGCTCTCGATCAGCACCTGCAAGGCAGCCACATGGGCCGCTTCGAACTGGGCAGCGGCAAGAACTTCAACCGCTCGTTCGTCGAACTGAGCGAACCGGTAGCGCAGCGGGTGGGCGATCGTCTGGGCAGCGATGCCGCGGCCAACATCGCCCTGATTCGCCAGGCCATGGGCCAGGTAATCGACGACCTGCCGGCCCCGGCGTCGCAACTCGAAGCGATGCACCGCCTGTTACTGCGTCACGCCTGCGACGCCGACATCACCCTCGATCTGCATTGCGACTTCGACGCGGCGATTCACCTCTACGCCTTGCCGCAACACTGGCCGCAGTGGCAATCGCTGGCGGCGCGCCTGAAAGCCGGGGTTGCGTTGCTATGCGAAGATTCCGGCGGCAGTTCCTTCGATGAGTCTTGCTCTTCGCCCTGGTTACGCCTGGCCAGGGCTTTCCCCGAAGCCGCCATCCCACCGGCCAACCTGGCGACCACGCTGGAGCTTGGCAGTATGGGCGACACCCGGGTCGATCAGGCCCAGGCCAATTGCGAGGCAATCCTGGGCTTTCTCGCCGAACAGGGTTTCATCAAGGGCACCTGGCCCGTGGCACCGAGCGAGTGCTGCGAGGGCATGCCGTTCGAAGGCACCCAATACCTGTTCGCGCCGCATCACGGAGTGGTGAGTTTCCTGCGCGATGCCGGGGAGTGGGTGGAGAAGGGCGATGCACTGTTTGAAGTGGTCGACCCGTTGAACGACAAGGTCACCACCGTGCGCGCGGGGACAAGTGGGGTGTTGTTTGCGATCGATCGTGGGCGCTATACGCAACCGGGCACCTGGCAGGCGAAAGTGGCCGGGCGCGAGCCGATTCGGGTTGGGAAGTTGATTAATGATTGAGGAGGGGAGATTCATTGCACGCCGCGTGATCGGTGGATGCCCAAGGTGATGAGGTAGCGTTCTTCTGTGGGGTGCTTAACATCCTTGAAGCGATTGACCACTAGCATCAGTTGGTATTTGTCACCTGCTCGCCAGTAAGCCGTTCCGCCTTTTTTTGCATCCTGCAATTGCGCGCGCCATTGCGGGGTGTCGGCGAACGAGGGGAAGTCCTTGGCTCGGATGGGTACCCAGCCAGCGTTGCGCCATTGCTCTTGTAGATCCAGCACGACCTTGAGGGTATCGTCGAGCAGCAGCGGCTCGACTTGTGGGGACATGCGGACACCGTCGATCATCTCATCATCGAACATTACTGTGAAAAAACGGGCCAATGGAGTTACAAAGCCGTATTGAGGGTCTGCGAAACGTAGACGGGCATCCGATTTCGGAACACTGAACCATGAGCGCCCCGGAATGGCTGGGCCAATGTTAGCGCTGGAGCGCTGGCGCATAGACTCGTAGGGCTCGCCAATCAACAGGGCGATTTCCGGCTCATCCGATAGGGTCTCGATCACGGCCAGTGTCAGAAGGGTCGCGACTGCCAGTACTGACATGCCGTGTCGCCAGTCCATGCGTTGCATCAGGTTCATCGCACGCCTCCACCCCAGGCGATATCCCGAATCGATTGCTCAATCTGCCCCCGCTGGTCGCTATGCAGCAAATCGTCAAACTGCGCCGCGGCTTTGAGCACAAAGGTCATGCGACGTTCGATGTCAGCCAAGTTGGCAAAGGGATTGCTGCCAAAACCAATGGTGCGTCCGTCCTCGATGGGGCGGCACTGGCTGGCCAGCGTCAGCTCGATGGCCTGAGCGGCACCGGAGGGGATGTTAGTGACGTAGGAAGCATGGTTGCCGCGCAATAACCATTTCAGACCGCTGTCGTCGTACATAGCCGGTTGCAGAATATTGACCTGTTCGTGCTTGGCTAAATGCTCAACACTTTTGGCAATGTTACCCGTTTCAATCGCCTCAAAGGCCAGGAGGATTTCATCATGGTCAATCCCGAATTTTAGTGTTTCCTCTCCGACCGGCCACAGCACCGGATGTTGACCACTGCCATGAATGTTCTTCCGTGCAGCCAGGCAGTCCTTCAGCGCCTCCAGCCCCCGCTCCTGGTAGAACACATGCAACGGATACACATCCAGGAACAGCGTGGTATTGCCCATGGCCAGCATTTCGTACACAAACCGGTACATTCGTTGCGAGTAGGACAACGGGCTGTCGGCCCCCCAATAGGTGAAGCCCCACACCGGGTTGTCCCGGTTGGCCTGTTCGTACTCGCGTTGGCGCTGCTCAAACGCCCGAATGGTCGCGCGCTTTTCCCGCTCACTGGGACTGAGCAAACCTCTCAGTCCTTGCCTGGCACTGTCCCTCAATTGCTGTATCGCCTCTTCTTCCGCCTGAATCTTCTCGACCGAATCCGCCGCATGCAGCAGACCACAGCCCACCTGTTTCGAGGCGAAGGCCGCCAGCCCGGCCCACTGAAATCGCGGGTCGTGGCGCCACAGCTGGGCGTAGGCGGCATTGATCGCCTTGTTGCGCGCCTTCGGGTCGGCAATCAGCTTACCGCCCGGTGCCACGACGTTTTCGACCCTTTGCTGGTACCCGCGCCAGAGGTTCTCGCAGACCGTCCCAGGCCGTTCGCTGAGCGTCGGTGAGGGTGCTCGCGGTGAAGTGAAACTGGACTGTCGTGGCGTCACCGGGTTGCTGGGGGCAACCGGCGCGGCCTCCTGTTGAGGGGCACTCCTCGCGGCTTGCGGCGCAGCACCCTGCCTGGACTCGTAGGTGGCATTGGTGAACGAGTGGAGGAGACTGGCCTTGCAGGGACAGCTGCTGCGGCTATCCAGCGACCCCGCCACCAGCCTGCCGTGACTGTCCATGTACGAGATACCACCGACGATTTCGTATGTTTCGTCGTTTTTGCCACAGGAAACCCGATCCCCTGCGCGAGCATGGGCGAAGCCAAACATCATGACGCGAGTATCGGCCTCCAGCACCTCGCCGCCACAGCTGGTTTTGTCACCCTTGCGAATGAAATATCCCTTTGCCATTGCTTGAACTCCTTGTCTGATGACGATCAAATTGCTCCTGCTCCCAATGGAACGGAGGAGTGGCAAAATGCCGTGCACAGAGTTCTATACAAGAGTGTCAGGCGTAAATCAGACGTTTCCTCGTCTGGTGTAGGCGGATTCCGCAATCGGACCCAGTGGTGGGAGTCGCGCCAACGAAGGTGCTAGGCTCAGTCCCGAACCCTGCGCACGGTGAAGGAAGGTTTATGCTGAAGTTTCTTGCTCTGTTCACGCTGCTGGCATCCGCCGCTGTCCACGCTCAACCCCCCCTCCAAACCGATCTGCCGCTCAAGTACCTGGAGCAGGCCAACCCCGATTCCCGCGAGCAGCCGCTGGTGATTTTTCTCCACGGCTACGGCAGTAACGAGCAAGACCTGTTCGGCATCAAGGATGAGTTACCCCGCGAGTACAACTACCTGTCGGTGCGGGCGCCGATGGTGATGCAAGAGGGGAGTTACCAGTGGTTTCGCAAGAAAGGCGATGGTGCCTACAACGGCGAAACCGATGATTTGAACGCCAGCGGCCAGTTGCTGCTGGATTTCGTCGCACAGGCGGCGAAGAAATATCACACACAACCCGAAAAGGTGTTCCTGGTGGGTTTCAGCCAGGGGGCGATCATGTCCTACGAAGTCGCCCTGCGTCATCCTGAGGCGGTGGGCGGGATTGCCGCGTTGAGCGGGCGGATTCTGCCGGTGCTCAGGTCCGAGCTCAAACCGGATGAAAAACGCCAGTCGCTGGCGATTTTCATTGGCCATGGCACGGCGGACCAGCGTCTTCCCTTGAGCGATGGCACCGAGGCCAACAGCCTGTTGCAAAGCGTGTCACTGGAACCGGAGTTCCACGCCTACCAGGGTGTCGGCCACAGCATCAGTGCCGAAGAACTGCAGGATTTGAGCGCCTGGCTGCAGCGCCTCAACCCCTGAGGCTCATTTGCCGCTGACGATCTGCTTGATCAAGGTTTCGTGAGCCGCCATGTCGCCGGGGCGGGAAATGACCTGAATCACAGTCATGTGGCTGCCCGATGCCGCTATCAACGTGGTGTTGAGGGTCGTGCCGCCGCCCTGGGTGGCGGTACTGTCGACCTGGCGCACACCCAGCCCTGTTTTTTTCAGGGTCAGGCTTTTTTCGCTGAGTTTGTTGTAGTCCGGCAGGGCCTTGTGTTGCGCCGCGTCGAAGTCGGCCGCCGTGCCGTCGAGAAATTCACCGTCGTTGTCCTTGACCTTGACCCCCTCGGGCAGGCTGTTTTGCGCGGCGATCACCACGGTCTTGGTGGTTTCGTTGGTGTACATGGTGCCGCTTGCGCCGGTGGGGCTGGCTGGCAACGGGTTGGCGATGAAACCCTTGGGCAGGGTGAAGGTGAACTTGCCGTCGAGCATCGAGACTTTCTGACCCTGCACCGTCTCTTTGGCGGGGGCCTTGGCCGCCTGCACATTCAAAGCCCCCAGGCTGGCAACCGCTGCCAGCATCAGGACAACGGCTTTTTTACTCAACAGTGACATTCGAAAAAACTCCAGGGATGGTCGCGCGGTGGGTGGCGATCATCCCATGGGGACTGTGAGATGTTCCAGCATGGGGTAACGGACGGTCGTAGATGCTTCGGTATCAGGGGTATTCCTGCCTGGCATGTAACACACTCAGGATCTGGATTTGATCCGTCACCCGATAGACCACCAGGTAATTAGGATGCACAACAATTTCTCGTGTATCGGGAAGTCGGCCACATCGATAGAGGTAGGGATGTTCGGGGAGGGCTGATGTAGCCGTTTCAATGGCCTGATTGAGCTCAAGAGCCGCTACGAGGTTACGGTCACCAATATAATTGAGGATTTGCAAGAGATCGGATCATGCCTCGGGACGCCACTCAACCCGCATCGCGCTTGTTGCGCTTTGACTCCAGGAGGGCTCGCATTTCAGCCATCACTTGATCATGCGGAATGCTTGGGCGCGGATCATCCAGGGATGCCTGTACCTTGGCACGGAACCAGCGGTCGTAGCGGGTAGCCTGCTCTTCGGTTTCAAACTCTGAAACTATGGAGGAAAGTCGGGCGTTCATGGTGATCTCCGGGATTGCCTGCAGTTTAATGGGTATGTAGCCCGTTGTCGTCGTGTCTGGATGAAGTACATCCCCTCGAAGAGCGCTGGGGTGCTCACTCCATCGATATCGTAAACACCTGACGTCTGACGGCCAACCCGAAAAACATGTAGGACATAGGCTCGATTTTATGTTTTTCGTCGCCGCACGTAGGATCTGAAAAAACGAGTAGCCGATACCCTGTGGCGACGGCAGGTCACCACAAGGGACGGGCGCAGTCACACCTCCATTTCATCACCTTCGAATGTCGGGAGCGGCTTACTGGGCCTGGTTCTGCGGGAACAGGTTACGACGGGTTTCTTCGTCGAATTCTGCCTTGAGCACAAGCTTCTCTTTCAGGCCGAGAGCACGCTGGGCCGCCGGGCGTGCGCTGATTTCATCGAACAGGCGCTTGACGTTCGGGTAGGCCGCCAAGCCGTTTTCGCCGAGGATGTAGGGCGCGTAGTTGGCCCAGCCCCAGAGCGCCATGTCGGCGATGCTGTAGCTGTCGCCAGCCAGGTACTGATGGTCGGTCAGACGCTGGTCGAGCACGCGGTAGTGGCGTTCGACTTCCTTGAAGTAGCGATTTTTCGCGTAGGGCAGGTCCTCCGGTGCGTGATGCAGGAAATGCACGGCCTGGCCGGAGAACGGCGACAGGCCGGTGGCGATGAACATCAGCCATGACAGCAGTTCGGCATTGCCGGCAGCGCTGTTCGGCAGGAAGCGCTGATGCTTTTGCGCCAGGTGCAGCAGGATCGCCTGGGAGTCGAAAACCGTCGCGTCGCCATCGACCAGGGCCGGAACCTTGGCGTTCGGGTTGATCGCGAGGAAGGCCGGCAAGTGTTGCTCGCCCTTGAAGGTGTCGACGCCGATCAACTCATAGGGCGTTTGCAATTCTTCGAGCAACAGAGCGACTTTCATCGGGTTCGGCGAAGGATGGAAAAAGAATTTCATGGGGTAGGCCTCAGTCGGGAGTGGTTTGGAACTGAGGCTGATGGTGGGGCAAACCTGTTCGATTGACGTACCAGGATGTTGCGCTACTCGTTCGAAATTGTTGAACGTGTTGGCAAGGGAGCGGGTTTTGCCAGCAATCGCCTGGTGACGCCGAGCATGCCCACCGAGACCGCGACGCCAACACCGAAACCCATCAGGCCCATGCTGGGCAAGGTCAGCGTCACGACCAGGCAGAAGGCAGAAAATGAATACATCCCGGTAGCCGTCGCCCTCAGCAACGCGGCGGTAAACGCCGGGCCTCGGGTTTGCTGGGAGAACACCGCCATCACGCTGCCAAGCACCGGGAACACGGCGAGCAGGCCGCTCCAGCGGTCGCCGACGGTGCTGGCGAGCCAGGTGACGGCCAGGGTCAGCAAGGCGCCGGCAATCATGCGCAGCAGCAGTTTGTCGGACTTCGGCGCCGGGCCTGAGACGATCGGCTGTACCGCCGGGAACAAGTACGGCGCGGCCAGCAGTGCGGTGGCGGCGGCAATCACCGAGAGTGGCAGCGACGGCGGGAGCTGCGACAGGATCACGGCAACCAAGGCCCATACCAGTAGCGAGAGCGTCAGTGCCAGTGGCCATTTTGCGCGTTGCGCGACCTGCGCATAGGTCACGCAGAAGGCAATCATCGCGAACATCGCCGACAGCGCGGCCATGGCCGACTGGGCGGCGAACGCCTGGCCTTGTTCGATGGCGAGGAAGAACAGAATCGGTCCGACCACCACCGGCAACCCCGACAACCAACCCGCCACGCTTGGCCCCCAGCGTTTGCCAGCCAGGGAGATCAGCAGCAGAAAGCCTGGAATGACCAGCAGTTTGAGCATCAGCACGCGCACTTCTCCAACCTGTGTGTGGCGGCAACGGTAGCATTTTGCGGGGTGATTTGCTCTATAGGTAAGCATGTTTTGTATACAAAACTGATTCTGTAGGAGCCAGGCTTGCCGGCGAAGGCGACTGAAAGAGCAACGCAATATCCAAAGACGCCTTCGCCGGCAAGCCTGGCTCCTACAAGGGTATGCGTCGACATGTAGATATCGGTAAAGCCGATCTGTGGATGCGTACCAGGCGGGCCGTGTGCAGCAACAACCTTGCTCAGTCAGGGCCAAGACGGTATCAATGCTGAGCCTTTCCACCTGCTGACGGATCATCGCGTGAAATTCAGTCTGCCCAAAGTTGGCACTGCGCCATTTTGCCCGCCGGAGGTGGCGAGTACCGTTGCCGTTGACCCCGGCGCCTCATTCTTCAAGCGTGTCCTGCGTTTTGCCGGTCCCGGTTTGCTGGTATCCACCGGCTACATGGCCCCGGGCAATTGGGCGACGGCCATCGAGGCCGGGTCGCGCTTTGGCTACAGTCTGCTGTTCGTGGTGCTGTTGGCGAGCCTGGCGGGGATGGTGGTGCAGTGTTTGTGTTCACGACGCGAGTGTTGGCGTGGGGCTTATTTGTAGTGATCAGTGGGGCCAATAGCTGGTTGATTTTCCAGCTTTTCAGCCAATGATCATCAGCGGGTAAACGCTTGCACCACAAAATCAATGAACACCCGCGTCTTGGCCGGCATTAGCGTACGGCTCGGGTAGTACAGCGAAATCGCCCCTGCATCCCCTTGCCAATCGGGCAACAGGCGCACCAGTTCGCCGCGCTGGAGGTTCGCCTGCACATCGGACAGCACCAGCATTGTCACGCCCAATCCCAGTATGGCCGCCTCGCGCATGGCGGCGGGGTCGTTGAGCACGATGCTTTCGTTGAGGCTGGCCGGCATTTCATGGCCGGCGCCATCGCGCATGACCCATTGCCGAATCCGCCCGGTGCGGCTACCGCGCATCACGATCCCGGTGTGTCGGGCCAGGTCCGCCGGGGTGGCGGGCAGGGGGCGTTGCAGCAGATAAGCCGGTGAGGCGACGGCTACTACGGGGGCCAGCACCAGGGATCGGGAGATGACGCCCGGGGTCAACTCGAAGCCGCCGCCAATGGCGGCGTCGTAACCTTCGGCGATCAAGTCCACGGGACGGTTTTCGAAATGCCATTCCGGGCGGATCAACGGGTAGCGCGCCAGAAAGGCCGGCAGCAGCGGGAGGACATGGCCGATGCCGAAAGTCGGCGCCAGGCTGAGCTTGAGCACTCCCGCCGGCTCGCCCCGATCGGTGGTGACCGCGTTGATCGCCGCTTGCAACGCCTCCAGATTGCCGCCGATGCTGGCCAGGAATCGTTCCCCGGCCTCGGTCAGGGACAGTTTGCGGGTCGAGCGCTGGAACAGGCGAACACCGATGTTGCGTTCCAGTATGGCGACGTTGCGGCTCACGGCGGCCGGTGTCAGCGCGAGCAAGCGGGCGGCTGCGGAAAAGCTTCCGGTTTCGGCACTGCGCACAAAGGATTCGAGGTTGGCGAGGGTTTCCATGGCGCGACACCTGATAGCAATGCTTGAAAATCATTCAAATCATTACCCGCTAATCGCGCACCAATGGCAAGCGCAGTATTCACCCCGACGACAACCACTCGGAGTGACAAACCATGAGCACCATCGGAATTATCGGCGCCGGCGCAATCGGCGCAGCTTTCGCCAAAGCCCTTTCACGCCAGGGCATTGAAGTGGTCATCGGCAACAGTCGCGGCCCCGAAAGCCTGGCCTCGCTGGTGGCAGAACTCGGGCCAACCGCTCGCGCCGGTACCCGTGAAGAAGCGGCTGCACAGCCAATCGTGCTGGTGGCGGTGAACTGGTCGAAGTTACCGATGGCACTGGCCGGCCTGCCGGATTTTGCCGGGCGGATCGTGATCGATGCCAACAACTCGATCGAAGCGCCGTCGTTCAAGGCTGTGGACCTGCACGGACGCATGTCCAGTGAGGTGTTTGCCGAATGGGTACCGGGTGCGCGGGTGGTGAAGGCGTTCAATCACCTTCAGGCTCATTTGCTTGAAAGCGATCCGGCAGCGGAAGGCGGGCGAAGAGTGCTGTTTTTTTCGGGAGATGATGGCGAGGCGAGGGCGCAAGTGGCGGCATTGATCGAACGGCTGGGGTTCTTCGGGATTGATCTTGGGGAGTTGAGCGTCGGTGCGCGGCTGGTGCAGTTTCCGGGTGGACCGCTGCCAGCTTTGAATCTGGTGAGGTTTTCCTGACGACCCCTGTAGGAGCTGCCGGAGGCTGCGATCTTTTGATCTTGTTTTTCGGCGGCCTTCCAGTCGATAAAGATCAAAAGATCGCAGCCTGCGGCAGCTCCTACAGGGGCGCGGGGTTACAGTTCTGGAAATGTGAAAACCCGGTGCGACGTGAGTCGTACCGGGTGTTTTGCCAGGCGGCGGCGGTTCTTCGTGGGTCCCCGCGCCGTCTGTTAAACGCTGTCGGCTTAAGCCCGTTCGAGCGCCAGTGCCACGCCCTGACCACCACCGATGCACAGGGTGGCGAGGCCTTTCTTGGCGTCACGCTTGATCATTTCATGCAGCAGGGTCACCAATACGCGGCAACCCGAGGCACCGATCGGGTGACCGAGGGCGATGGCGCCGCCGTTGACGTTGACCTTGTTCAAGTCCCATTCCAGGTCCTTGGCGACGGCCAGCGATTGTGCGGCGAAGGCTTCGTTGGCTTCAACCAGCTCAAGCTGGTCGATAGTCCAGCCGGCCTTGTCCAGGCAGCGGCGAGTCGCCGACACCGGGCCGATGCCCATGATCGCCGGGTCCACGCCTGCGTTGGCATAGGCAGCGATTTTCGCCAGTACCGGCAGGCCCAGGGCCTTGGCTTTTTCCGCGCTCATCAGGATCACGGCGGCGGCGCCGTCGTTGAGCGACGAAGCGTTACCAGCGGTCACCGAACCGTCCTTCTTGAAGGCAGGTTTGAGCTTGCCCAAGGATTCGGCGGTGGTGCCGGCCCGTGGCTGCTCATCGGTGGCGAAGGACAGTGGATCGCCCTTGCGCTGTGGGATCAGGATCGGCGTGATTTCATCGACAAAACGCCCGCCTTCGATGGCGGCGATGGCCTTCTGCTGAGAAGCGGCGGCGAATGCATCCTGCTGCTCGCGGCTCAGGCTGTACTTGTCGGCCAGGTTTTCGGCAGTGATGCCCATGTGGTAATCGTTGAACGCGTCCCACAGGCCATCGCTGATCATGGTGTCGACGATTTGCGCGTTACCCATGCGCAGGCCGGTGCGGGCACCGGGCATGACGTAGTTGGACAGGCTCATGTTTTCCTGGCCGCCGGCGATGATCACTTCGGCGTCGCCGCAACGGATCGCCTGAGCACCGAGGTGCAGCGCCTTGAGGCCCGAGCCGCAGACCTTATTCAGGGTCATGGCGGGTACAGCGAAGGGCAGGCCGGCCTTGATCGAAGCCTGGCGCGCAGGGTTTTGCCCGGCGCCGGCAGTCAGCACCTGGCCCATGATCACTTCATCGACTTGCGCCGGGTCGAGGCCGGTTTGCGCCAGCAGCTGACGGATCACCGCAGCGCCCAGGTCAACGGCGGATACGCTGGCCAGGGAACCCTGGAAACTGCCGATCGCGGTGCGCGTGGCGGCAACAATGACGACTTCTTGCATGGAATGACTCCTCACTGGTCAGCGAACTGCATTTCCGGCACGTGTTCCGGCACGATCAGTTTACCGGCAGTCTTGGCAACGATCTCTTCGACGCTGACACCCGGTGCGCGTTCCTTGAGATGGAACGCGCCATCGTGGATTTCCAGATAGGCCAGGTCAGTCAGCACGCGCTTGATGCAACCGGCGCCGGTCAGCGGCAGGCTGCATTGGGACAACAGCTTGGACTCACCGTCCTTGGACGCATGGGTCATGATGACGATGATGTTGTCTGCGCCAGCTACAAGATCCATGGCGCCGCCCATGCCCTTGACCAGCTTGCCGGGGATCATCCACGAGGCGATGTTGCCTTGCACGTCGACTTCAAAGGCACCCAGCACGGTCAGGTCGACATGGCCACCGCGGATCATCGCGAAGGATTCGGCCGAGGAAAAGATCGACGCGCCGATACGTGCGGTCACGGTTTGTTTGCCGGCGTTGATCATGTCGGCATCGATGGTGTCTTCAGTAGGAAAAGGACCCATGCCCAGCAGGCCGTTTTCCGACTGCAGCATGACTTCCATGCCTTCAGGGATGTAGTTGGCGACCAGGGTCGGAATGCCGATGCCCAGGTTTACGTAGAAGCCGTCCTGCATTTCGCGGGCGACGCGTTGAGCCATTTGTTCGCGGGAAAGTGCCATTGTTGTTATTCCTTCATTCGGTCCGGGGGCAGGGGATCACTTACGTACGGTGCGCTGTTCGATGCGCTTCTCGAACGTGCCGCAGATGATCCGGTCGACGTAGATGCCAGGGGTGTGGATCTGCGCCGGGTCCAGCTCGCCGGGTTCGACGATTTCTTCGACTTCGACCACGGTGATCTTGCCGGCGGTGGCGGCCAGCGGGTTGAAGTTCTGGGCGGTGTGGCGATAGACCACGTTACCGAAATGGTCGGCTTTCCAGCCTTTGACGATGGCAAAGTCACCGGTGATGGATTCTTCCATCAGGTACTTGCGGCCATGGAATTCGCGGACTTCCTTGCCATCGGCAACAGGCGTGCCCACGCCGGTAGCGGTGAAGAAGGCCGGGATGCCGGCGCCGCCTGCGCGCATTTTTTCAGCGAGGGTGCCTTGCGGGGTCAGGATGACTTCGATTTCGCCTTTGAGCAGTTGCTCTTCGAACAGCTTGTTTTCGCCGACGTAGGAGGCCACCACTTTGCTGATCTGGCGGTCGGTCAGCAGTACGCCGAGGCCGAAACCGTCGACGCCGCAGTTGTTGGAAACGACGGTGAGGTCGCGAGTGCCCTTGCGTTTGATCTCGTTGATCAGGTTCTCCGGGATGCCGCACAGGCCGAAGCCGCCGGCGATCACGGTCATGCCGTCTTCAAGACCGGCCAGGGCTTCCTCGTAGGAACTCACGCGCTTGTCGAAACCTGCCATATGCACCTCTTTTATTCTTTGTGGGCGGCTGGCTAGCCGAATGGGATTGAGTGTCGCGCTACAAGATTCATTTGTTAAGTTGATTTTTAATGTTGATTGATAGATAAAACTCAACAATGTAACGCCTTGGAGACAACGACTATGACAGTCAAGCAGATCCGCGCCTTCCTGGCCGTGGCCCAAAGCCTGAGCTTTGCCGTGGCCTGCGAACGCCTGCACCTGTCGCAATCTGCCCTGAGCCTGACCATCAAGGCGCTGGAGGAGGGCCTGGGCGGGCGGCTATTTACTCGCAACACACGCAATGTGGCGCTGACTGCCGAAGGCGAATCGCTGGTGCCGCTGGCGCGTCGCCTGATCGCCGACTGGGACAATGCCGAGGATGAATTGCGTCAGCGTTTCACCCTGCAGCGTGGTCGCGTGACCCTGGCGGCAATGCCGTCGTTCGCGGGCAACCTGCTGCCGCCAATCCTCAAGACCTTCCGCGCCCGGTATCCGAAAGTCAACGTCACGGTTAACGACGTGATCAATGAGCAAGTGCTGGAAATGGTCCGCGATCGTCAGGTGGAGTTGGGTGTGGCATTTGAGCCGACCATGAGTTCGTCGCTGCAATTCACACCACTGTACATCGACCGCTTCGTCGCGGTGGTGCCCCATGATTCGCCACTTGTCGAGCGGGATGAAATCGACTGGCAAACCTTGCTCAAGGAGCCGTTCATTACCTTGCAGCGCCCGTCGACATTGCGGGTGATGCTGGAAGAGCATTTGCAGACGCGAGGCATGAAGCTGCCGGTGGAGTTTGAAAGCCACCAACTGGCGACGGTTGGGCGGATGGTTGCCAGTGGACTGGGGGTGAGCGCAGTGCCGGCCCTGTGCGCGGGGCAGATGCGTGAACTGGGCGCGCATTGCATTACCTTGCGTGACCCGGTGGTGGAGCGGGCGATCGGCGTGCTGACCTTGCCGGGCGGGGAGCTTTCGGCGGCGGCACAGGCGTTGTTTGATGTGCTAAAGGCGCAGGATTTTGCAGGGTAGAGTCTGATCGTTCCCACGCTCTGCGTGGAAATGCAGCCCGGGACGCTCCGCGTCCCAAAGAGCCGAACGCGGAGCGTCCGTTGAGGCATTCCCACGCAGAGCGAGGGAACGATCAGTCAGCGAGCCAGGCGCTGGGCCAGTAATGGAAGCAACTGCTCACACGACCCCTCGATCTTCAGATCCAGCATCCCGTCCGCCCGGGTCTTGCCCAGATTGATCGCCAGCAACGGCTTGCCTTGATCCGCCACCGCGCGGCACAGGCGAAACGCCGAGTACGCCATCAGCGACGAGCCAACCACTAGTAACCCGGCAGCCTTTTCCACCGCGGCCAGCGCTTTCGCCGCGGTTTCCTGCGCGACGTTCTCACCGAAAAAAACCACATCCGGTTTCAACCGTTCGCCGCTGCAAAGGGGGCAGTGCGGTACCTTGAAGCGTGCCTCGAAGGCCGGGTCGAGCAAGGTGTCGCCGTCTGGCGCCTGCACCGCGTCCACGCCGGCGAGGAAGGGGTTCTGGGTCTCCATCAGGTGCTGGATCGAATCCCTCTCGCTGCGTGTTCCGCAGTCCAGACACAGCACCCGGTGCAGGCTGCCATGGAGTTCGATCACGTCATGGCTGCCGGCCTGGTCGTGCAAGGTATCGACGTTCTGCGTGATCAGGCCGCTGATCAGGCGGGTGCTTTGCAAACGGGCGAGAGTCTCGTGGGCCACGTTCGGCTGGGCCTGGCGTACGCGTGGCCAGCCGAGCATCGCCCGCGCCCAGTAACGCCGCCGGGATTCGGGGGCGGAGAGAAACTCCTGGTACATCATCGGTTGCCGGCCACGGCGGACGCCCTGATTGTCGCGATAGTCCGGAATGCCCGACGGCGTGCTGATGCCAGCGCCGGTCAGGACCGCGAACGGCTCGTCGGCCATGAGGGACTGGAAGCGATCCAGTTGTTCATGAATGAGGGGGTCGAGCACGTTTAGCACTCCGCGGTTGAGTGCCTGCAGATTAGCATTCGCCGATCATTGGCTACGACCGTAAAGTATCCCTTGTAGGAGCAAAGCTTGCTCGCGATAGCGATCTTGAGGACGCCATCGCCGGCAAGCCGTGCTCCTACAGTATTTGCGGGGTGTTTATTTACGCGCCTCCAGAATCAGGTTGAACGGCGTTTCCGTGGCCCGGCGGAAACTCGAGAACCCGGCCTCGCTGAACACCTTGCGCAACCGCGCCTCGCCTGCCTGGGCGCCGAGCCCGAGGCCGACTTCCTGGGACAGCGAGTTGGGCGTGCAGATGAAGGTCGAGGCGGCGTAGAACAACCGGCCGACCGGGGTGATGTTGTCGTCCAGCGAGTCATTGGCGAACGGCTCCACCAGCAATACCGTACCGTCTGGCTTCAACGACTCATAGGCGTGTTTGGCCGCGCCCACCGGATCGCCCATGTCGTGCAGGCAGTCGAAGTAGCAGACCAGGTCATAGTCGTCGCCAGGGTAGCTCTTGGCGGTGCCCTGGAAGAACCGCGCGCGGCCAGACACGCCACCTTCTTCGGCGCGCTGGGTGGCGACGGTGACGGACGGCGCGTGGTAGTCGAAGCCGACGAACCGCGAGTCCGGAAATGCCTGGGCCATGATTACCGTCGAAGCGCCATGCCCGCAGCCGACATCTGCCACCTTGGCACCAGCCTCCAGTTTCGCCACCACGCCGTCCAGGGCCGGCAACCATTCGGCGATCAGGTGCGCCTTGTAGCCGGGCCGGAAGAAGCGCTCGGTGCCGCTGAACATGCATGGATGGTGATCGCCCCAGGCCAGGGCGCCGTCGCCGCGCATGGCCTTGACCAGTTTGTCCTTGTCATGGAAAAACGACGCGACCACTCCGACACCCCCCGCGATATAGACCGGAGAGTCTTCGATGGCCAAGGCCAGGGCTTGTTCTTCGGGCAGGCGGAACTGGCCGTCGGTGTGTTCCATGTAGCCAGAGGCGGCGTGGGCGCTCAGCCATTCGCGCACCAGGCGGGGGTTGCAACCGGTCTTGTCGGCGAGTGTTTCAGGGCTGATGGGTTGACTGTCGGCCATGGCCCGGTACAGGCCGAGTTCTTCACCGAGGATGACGTTGGCAAGCATCGCCGCGCCACCCATGTCACCCACCAGTTTGCCCATAAAATCGTTGAGTCTGGCCTCGTCCATCACGTGTGCTCCTTTTGCAGGATCAGGGTCCAGTGGCAGTGTTTATCGAGGCGTTCGCCCCTGGGCGGTGGTCGTGGAATGGACAGGACGATGAGCTCGCCCTGTGTGCATTAAGTTTAGTTGGCGGGGCGTGTAGCGCTGTCCCAAGCGACGAAAGCCCCAATCGCTTGGCACTGAACCCTGTAGGAGCTGCCGAAGGCTGCGATCTTTTGATCTTGATTTCCGGCGGCCTTGAATTCGCTATAGATCAAGATCAACAGATCGCAGCCTTCGGCAGCTCCTACAGGGGATTTGGGTGACGGTGGTATTGCATGTATCTCACTGTATCTAACCAGCCTCTCGATACAGTCCCCCTCAATTCCAGGTCACCCCCGAACACAGACCAGATACAAACCTGCGCTGAACTGTGAAGACCGTTTGACTCCTGCCAAAGCGAGGGTCAGCGCTACTTCCAGGTCGTCGCGGCAGGCGGCCATTCGCTCCTGACATCGAAGGGGATAACAATGACAACGCTTGTGCCTCAACCCACTCTCAACGCCACGCCGGTCGATCGCCTGCGGGTCGATCGCTACACCAACGGCATCATTGGTCCGAGTCAGCCGATGCTCGGCCCGCTGGCCGACGGCGGCACCCTGATCACCGGGACGCCGCCAGGTTGCTGGGGGCCGATGATCACGCCAGCTTTCGAAGGAGGCCATGAAGTGACGCAACCGGTGGCCATCGCCGGGGCGCAAATCGGCGATGCCGTGGCGATCAAGATCAAAAGCATGCGCGTCACATCGCTGGCCACTTCGTCCGGGGTCATGAGCTTCGTCGAAGGGCGCTACAACGGCGATCCGTTCGTCTCCAAGTTCTGTTCCAAGTGCGGCACCGAGCATCCGGCCAGCCATGTCGAAGGCATTGGCGAGGACGCGATTCGCTGCAACCACTGTGGCGCCGAGGTCAGCGCATTTCGCTTCAGCCACGGATATGTGATTGTGTTCGACGCGCAGAATCAGGTCAGCCTGACGGTCAATCAGGACGTCGCCAACCGACTGGCCGGCAATGCCTCCGAGATGTCAGCGCTGCCGGAATTCGCTGCACAGCATTCGATCCTGTCCCTGGCCCGCGCCGATATCCCCGGGGTCGCCGCGCACATGCGGCCGTTCCTCGGCAACATCGGCACCATGCCGTCCCGGGATATTCCCGACTCGCACAACTGTGCCGACTTTGGCCAATACCTGATCAATGCGCCGCACCGTTTCGGCATGACCCGCGAAGAGCTGCACGCGGCCAAGACCGACGGCCACATGGACACCAATTCGATCCGCGAAGGCTGCGTGTTGATCTGCCCGGTGAAAGTGCCGGGGGCCGGCGTGTACATGGGTGACATGCATGCGCAGCAGGGCAACGGCGAGATCGCCGGCCACGCCACCGATTGCTCCGGGGAGACCGAGGTGGTGGTGCAAGTGGTGAAAAACCTGACGCTGGAAGGGCCGATCCTGCTGCAAAACCTTGATGACCTGCCACCGATGGCGCGGCCGATGAATGCCGGGCAGCGCGCGAAAGTCCGTGAGCTGGGCGAGCGTTGGGGCCAGCACGAGATCGAACAGAGCGGCCCGATCACCTTCATCGGCAGCGGCGAGAACCTCAACCTGGCGGTGGAGAACGGCTTGACGCGCGCCGCCGCGGTCACCGGCCTGCCTTATGACGAAGTGCTCAATCGCGCCACCATCACCGGTTCCATCGACATCAGTCGCCTGCCAGGCACTGTGCGCGTGACCTTCCTGTGCCCGATGAATGTCCTGGATCGCATGGGCATTGGCCATCTGGTGCGCGAGAAGTACGACCTGGCGTAATGCCCGGATACGGGTCTGTACCAGAGTGTGTACAGACCCGCTGCCGATACACGGCTTGCCGTTTTCTGTCAGCACGCCACACAGACCCGATACATCGCTTCGATTAACTGTGATGACGTTCTGACAACCCTTGGAATCGACATCATGCAAACCCCTATTTCATCAGCCAAGGCCAGCGCCGGGCTCGGCCTGCGTCGCGGTTTAATCAAGGACCTGCTGGCCGCCCCGGCCGGGCATTTCGACTTTCTCGAAGTCGCACCGGAGAACTGGATCGGCATCGGCGGTGCCCATGGCGCGGCGTTGCGAACCCTGGCCGAGCGCTATCCGTTGTCCTGTCACGGCTTGTCCCTGTCCCTGGGCGGGCCGTCGCCGCTGGATGTCGAATTCCTGCAAGAGGTGCGGGTTTTCCTCGATCACCACAACGTGCCGCTGTACAGCGAGCACCTGAGCTACTGCAGCGATGACGGTCACCTGTATGACCTGTTGCCGTTGCCCTTTACCGAAGAAGCGGTGCATCACGTCGCCGCGCGCATCCGTCAGGCCCAGGACATTCTCGGCCGCCGCCTGGCGGTGGAAAACGTCTCCTACTACGCCGCACCGCAGCAGGACATGGACGAGGTAACGTTCACCAATGCTGTGCTACGCGAAGCCGATTGCGACCTGTTGCTGGACGTCAACAACGTGTACGTCAACTCGATCAACCACGGTTTCGACCCGCGTACCTTCCTGGCCGGAATCGATGCGAACCGTGTGGTGGCCATGCACATTGCCGGGCATTTCGATGAGTCCGACAGCTTGAAAATCGACACCCATGGCGCCTCGGTCAAACCAGCGGTGTGGTCGTTGCTGGCCCAGGCCTATGCCCGATTCGGCGCGCAACCGACTTTGCTTGAGCGCGATTTCAACTTTCCGGCGTTTTCCGAGCTGGTCGCCGAGTTGCAGACCATTCGCCGGTTGCAAACAGAGGAGGTGAGTCGTGGTTAAGCGCTCGTTGCATGAACAGCAAAACAGTATGGGTCTCTACTTGCGTGACCCCGAGCACTACGCACCACCGCCGGAGATGGACCCACTCCGGGCACAGGTTTATCGCGACCTGGTGTTCGCCAACCTGTCGTCATTGATCAGCGGCACCTTTCCGGTACTGGTGAAGATTCTCGGCGACGAGCATTGGCGGGCATTGGTGCGAATCTTCCTGCGCGACTACCGCGCCCACACCCCGAAATTCGGCGAAATCGCCGAGGAATTTGTCGAGTTCCTCGCCTCTGAACCCCCGGCACTGGGCGCTGGTCCATGGCCGCCGTTCATGGTCGAACTGGCGCACTACGAATGGGTGGAAATGGCCCTGCAACAATCCGAGGCCGAGCCGTTGCCCTGGGGCGATGCCGATGGGTTGCTGGATCGTCCGTTGCAGGTTTCGCCATTGGCCTGGCCCTTGGCGTATGCCTGGCCAGTGCAGCGGGTGGGGCCGGATTATCTGCCGGATGTCATGCCGGATCAGCCAGCGCTGTTGTTGGTGCGTCGGGACCTGGATTTCAGTGTGAAGTTTTCTGAATTGAGTCCGTTGGCATTTCGGTTGTTGCAGCGCATCGAGGCGTTTCCCGGGCAAACCGGACTTGCGCAGCTGCAGGGATTGGCAGAGGAGGCGGGAATGACGGGATCTGGGGCGTTCATGGAAAGCGGGCTGGGGTTGTTGCGGCAGATGCAGGGGGAAGGGGTTGTAGGGTACCTGTAGGAGCGAGGCTTGCCCGCGAAGAACGATAACGCGGTGTACCTGGCACACCGCGTTATCGTTCTTCGCGGGCAAGCCTCGCTCCTACGGTAATGCGTTGTCGTTCTTCGCGGGCAAGTCGGATTGCCACCCGCTGGTTTTTACAGGCCACGCAACTTGAGCTCCGCACACAATCCACCACCCTCCCGATTGCTCAACGTCAACGATCCCCCGATCGCCAACGCCAGCTGTTGCGCGATTGCCAACCCTAACCCGGTGCCACCGGTGCTGCGGTTGCGCGAGTTTTCCACGCGGTAGAACGGTTGCATCACCTGGGCCAGTTCCGCTTCGGCAATCCCCGGCCCGCGGTCCATGACCTTCACCGACACGCTGCCATCGGTTTTCTTTTCGACCTGCAGCTCCGCTGCTCCGGCGAATTTGAGCGCGTTGTCCGTCAGGTTCACCAGCACTCGCCGCAAGGCGTGGGGGCGGGTGTCGATGACGGTGATGCTTTTGCCGCTCAGCTGCACTTGCTTGCCCATGTCCTGATAATCGAACACCAGGCTGTCGAGGAACGAATCCAGGTCGGTGCGCCGACTTTCTTCGGTGGCGCCATGGACGCTGCGGGCATACGCCACGCCTTCGCGCACCAGGTGCTCCATCTCGCCCAGGTCGTTGCACAGTTTGTCTTTCTCCACCGAGTCGTCCATGAATTCGGCGCGCAGTTTCATCCGGGTGATCGGCGTTTGCAGATCGTGGGAGATCGCCGCCAGCAGTTGCATGCGTTCTTTGAGGTAGGCGGCGATGCGTGCCTGCATGGCATTGAAGGCCTTGGCGGCGTGGGCCACTTCGGTCGGGCCTTTTTCGTCCAGCAGGACCGGGTGGGTGTTGGGGTCGAGGGTGTCCACGGCTTCGGCGAGGCGGGTGAGGGGGCGGATGGCGATCCGCACGGCCAGCCAGGTGCAGGCAATCATCAGCGCCAATTGCCCGATCAGCACCATGGGTAGCCAAGGCGACAGCGGCACCATCGCAGGCCGCACGTCGATGGTCAACGGGCTGCCGTCCGCCAGTTTGAGGTGGACCTGGAAGTGTTTCGTCGGCCCGGGAATATCGCTGAAGGTCATCGGGTAGTCCTTGCCGATGGAATTCTTGATCGAGGCCATGGCAATCGGTGCTTCGGGCATGTCCGTGTCCATGGAGGTGCCGGGTGAACCTTCATTGAGCAAATAGCGGTAATTGCGCCGGTCCAGTTGTTGCAGCCAACTCGCACGCTCTTCGGCCGGCAGGCGATCGAGGATGGCGATAGAGGTCGAGACGTCAGTCTCCAGGTTGCCGAGCATGGTGTTTTTCGAGCTTTCATAGCGCTCGTAGTACTGCGCACCGAAGGACAGCGCCTGGGCGAGGATCAGGCCGACCAGGAATATCAGCGACAGTCGCGAAGCCAGGGTGCGGGGCCAGCGCATCGACAGGTTCATGCTGGCGCACCGACGATTTCCACCGGCAGGGAAAACACATAGCCCTCGCTGCGCACGGTCTTGATGTAGGCCGGTTCGCGGGCATCGTCCAGCAGGCGCTGGCGCAGGCGGCTGACCAACAGGTCGATGGAGCGATCGAACAGGTCGGCGTCGCGGCCCTGGGTCAGGTTGAGCAATTGGTCGCGATTGAGCACCCGCTGCGGATGATCGAGGAACACCCGCAGCAACCGATACTCGGCGCCGCTGAGGGCGACCATGGTGCCGTCGCCATCGAGCAGGTGCCGGGCGGAGGTGTCCAGGCGCCATCGACCGAAGGCCAGCAAGCGGCTGGATTCGGTCACCACCAGGTTCGGTGGCAGCATGCGCGTGCGGCGCAGTACGGCGTTGATACGTGCCAGCAGTTCACGGGCGGCGAAGGGCTTGACCAGGTAGTCGTCGGCGCCCATTTCCAGGCCGATGATGCGGTCGGTTTCATCGTTGCGCGCGGTGAGCATCAGGACCGGGGTGGCCTTGTGTTTGCCTGCCCGCAGCTCGCGGCAGAGCATCAGGCCATCGTCGCCCGGCATCATGATGTCCAGCACGATCAGGTCCACCGGCGTGGATTCGAGGAAGCTGCGCATCTGCCGGCCATCGGCCACGACCGTGGTGCGCAGGCCGTTTTTCTTCAGGTAGTTGCCCACCAGCTCTCGTATCTCGCGGTCATCGTCAACGATGAGAATGTGATCGACGTGCTCCATGGGGACTTGCCTCTGTCAGTGGGGGATGTCGCACAGTCTATCGAGCCTTGGCCCGCTCGCCCGCCGCCCTTTGTATTGCAGTGTATCTGGCCTGATGGCGGATACACACCGACGCAAAAACGCCAATTTTCCGGGGTTTTGTATCCCTCTGTATCCCGGCCCGGTCCAGATACTTACCGATTTACACGCGCCGGTTCCCGACACATACGGGATACCTCGCAGGCTTCTAATAGGTTCCATCGAGGCAAACCCAAGCGCCTCTACCCAACAAACGAACTACGTATCGAACCTTGAGGAAACCGCCATGAACACTAAAGCCATCTACGCCGCTTGCCTGTTTGCCGCCTTGAACATCTGCACCTTGTCGGCCCGCGCCGAAGCTGATGTTACCCCGATGAGCTACAGCTATGGCACGCACCTGGACATCAAGAAAGTGGTGTCGCTGAAACAGGATGCCTCGCCTTCCTGCGGCGTGGTGAATGCCCAGCTGACCTACCTGGATTCCCAGAGCAAGACCCAGGTCCTGGACTACCGCAAATTTGCTGACAACTGCAGCTCGGACAACTGAGTCCGGCGATCACGCTTAGCGCATTCCAATCGAGCCAGGAAGAACATCATGAACAACGTCACCCGCTTTTTGACCGCCATTGCTTTCTCCGTTGCCGGCGCCGCGGCCCATGCCAACGCCGCTGTAGAACAGCACGCTTGCGGCAGCAGCACTTGCTTTCAGCTGACGCCGGTTGCCGAGAAGGGCGGTGATGCCTTCCTCGCAGAGAACGGTTCCAGCCGCACGCCTCAAGGCAAGTTGCTGGATGGCCAGACGGCCTGAAGCCTGAACACACCGCCGAACCAATGTGGGAGCGAGCCTGCTCGCGAAGGCTGAGGGTCAGTCGACAACGATGTTGAATGTACTGACCTCTTCGCGAGCAGGCTCGCTCCCACAGGGGACGGGTGTGAAATGCCACCCTCTTTTTCAAGGTGATCCCATGTTACTCATCGCTTTCCTGGGCGGCATATTGACCGTCCTCAGCCCCTGCATCCTGCCGGTCGTACCGTTCCTGTTCGCCGGTGCCGACCGTACACGCTCGTCGATCATGCTGACCCTCGGCGGTATGGTCCTGACGTTTGCTCTGATCTCCAGCCTGGCCGTGGTCAGCAGTGAATGGGTTATTCATGCCAGCAATACCGGGCGCCATGTGGCATTGATCGTGATGGTGCTGTTCGCCCTGTCGCTGATCTCCGCTCGGGTCGGCGACTGGTTGGCGCGTCCGTTCGTTGCGCTGGGTAATCGCATCGACCCGAACAGCCGCAAAATGTCCGGCCCACTCAGTTCGGTGATGATCGGCGTTGCTACCGGCCTGCTCTGGGCACCGTGCGCCGGGCCGATCCTCGGGGTGATTCTCACCAGCGCCATGCTGCAGGGCGCGAACGCCGGGACCAGTCTGCTGCTGGTGGCCTACGGCCTGGGTAGCGCATTGTCCCTGGGCACCCTGATCTTCGCCGGTCGTGGCCTGGTTAATCGCTTGAAACCGTCGATCCCGGTCACTGGCTGGCTGCGTCGTGGTGCCGGTGTGGCGGTATTGGCCGGTGCGGCGGTGATTTCCACGGGAGCAAACGATGTGCTGCTGGCCAACACCTCGTCGGAAGGTGTCAGCAGCGTCGAGAAAGGCTTGCTTGAAACAGTGCCAAAAGTCGTCGATTACTTCGTCAGTAAGGTCAAGGCTGAATCCATGGACAACGCTCAAGACGCCATGCCGTCGCTGGCCGGTGCGGTGGAGTGGATCAACTCGCCAGCGCTGACCAACGAGTCGCTGAAAGGCAAAGTTGTGCTGGTGGACTTCTGGACCTTCGACTGCATCAACTGCAAGCACACCCTGCCGTACGTCAAGGACTGGGCGAAGAAGTACGAGAAGGATGGCCTGGTGGTGATCGGCGTGCACACCCCCGAATACGGGTTCGAGCGCATCATCGATAACGTGAAGGACAAGGTGAAGGAATACGGCATCACCTACCCGGTAGCGATCGACAACAACTACGCGATCTGGCGCAACTTCGATAACCAGTACTGGCCCGCTCACTACCTGATCGATGCCAAGGGTCAGGTGCGCTTCACCCACTTCGGTGAAGGTCGCTACGACACCCAGGAAAAGATGATCCAGCAGTTGCTCGAAGAGGCCAAGGCTGACGCCAAGGCCCAGGCTCCAGCGGCCTGACCCTGCTGATCAATGGCTCACAGGCCCAAGGCCGTGGGCCATTGATCGATTGCCCTGACTGCGCCGCCACGCCGCTGGCGGCGCTCCATACTCACGGCGAAAGGCCCGACTGAACGCCGTGTCGGTCTGATAACCCACCTCTTCGGCGATGCGCATCAGCGAACTGTTACTGCTGCGTAACAGGTTGGCCGCCAGCAACATGCGCCATTGCGTCAGGTACTGCATCGGCGTAACCCCCACCAGCTGCGCAAAGCGTTCTGCCAGGACCGATCTTGAGGTGCCGGCAGTGCGCGCCAGTTCATCCAGCGTCCAGGCGTGGCAGGGTTTCTTGTGCAAGGCGTTGAGGGCCGCACCGACGATCCGGTCGCTCACGCCGGCCAGCCAACCGGTTCGACCCTTGCCGTGTTCGTGCATGTACAGGCGCAGCACTTCGATGAACAGCACCTCGGCCAGTTTCGCCAGCACGCCTTCGCCGCCAGGCCTTGGCGATCGCGCTTCGGCTAAGGCATAACGCACCGAAGATTCCAGCCAGATGCCGGCGTTGGAGCCGCGCACATTGACCCTGACCACGGGCGGCAGTCCTGCCAGCAACATGCCGGCCAAGCGCGTGTCGCAGGCCAGGTAGCCGCACACCAGGCGCGTCACCGCGCCGCCACCGCCATAACTCAACTGTCGCGGGCGTCGTGCCAATACTTCGTCGAGCCGCGCACCGCTGGCGGGCGTCAACCCAGGTCGGGAACTCATGCGATGGGCGTGGCCCTGGGGGAAAATCACCACGTCGCCGGGATTGAGCAGCAGCGGCGGATCATCCCCCAGTTCGACGTAGCACTCGCCCTCGGTGATCAAGTGAAAGATCACCACCCGTTCGGCGCCGGGTTCCAGGAACGGTGCCGCCGTGTCTGCGCTCGGCGACTGATAGCACCAGGGCGCGGTGAACCTGGCGTTGATGAAAATCGCGCCGACCAGGCGGACGACGCGCAGGGTCTGTGACAGGGCGTCCATGGGCGTTTTTCCCGTGCGGGGGTTTCTGATTGTGAGCGCGTCACGACATAACGCGAATCCTCCGGACGATCGGGCAGTGTTGGCCGACGATCGGACAGGACGCCGAAGGGCGTCAGAGCGATAGTTCGCACACAGGGTCACTGCCGGTCCTGTCATCAATAACAAAAAAGTGAGGTTGCCATGCCCAAGTTCGTCATTGAACGCGAGATTCCAGGCGCCGGAGCACTGTCAGAAAGGGATTTGAAAGCCGTCTCGCAAAAGTCCTGCAGGGTGTTGCGCGAGTTGCCAGAGGTGCAATGGCTGCAGAGTTATGTCACAGGCGACAAATTGTACTGCGTGTACATCGCGCCTAACGAGGAGCTCATCAGGGAGCATGCCAGGCAGGGCGGTTTCCCGGCCAATCGCATTTCCCAGGTCATGAACATCATCGATCCCACCACGGCTGAGTAAGCGTGCGCCCGATCCTGTTCCAACCCAGAGATCGTCTCCATGAGTACACCCATTGATCTTACTGCCCTGAAAACCCGTCAAATGGCCGCTTGGGCCAGTGGCGACTACGCCGTGATCGGCACCACCTTGCAGATCGTCGGTGAGCAACTGGCCGAGGCCTGCGACCTGTTGTGCGATGAGCAGGTGCTGGACGTTGCCGCCGGCAACGGTAATGCGACCTTGGCCGCGGCGCGTCGCGGTTGCAAGGTGATGTCCACCGACTACGTGGCCGCACTGCTCGAACGCGGCGAAGACCGCGCCCGTGCGGAACGCCTGAACGTGACCTTTCAGTTGGCTGACGCCGAAGCGCTGCCTTTCGCCGATGCCAGTTTCGACGCCGTGCTTTCAACCTTCGGTGTGATGTTTGCACCCGACCAGGCCAAGGCCGCCTCGGAGCTGGCGCGAGTGTGTCGCCCGGGTGGCCGGATCGGCCTGGCCAACTGGACGCCGGAAGGTTTCGTCGGCCAGATATTCAAGACCCTGGGCCGGCACATGCCGCCACCGCTGGGCGCGCAACCGCCGTCGCAGTGGGGCACTGAAGCCTGGCTGCACAAGCACTTCGACGAGCGCGACTTCGTGGTGCAGGTGACTCGCCGGACCTTCAACTTCCGCTATCGCTCGGCCGAGCATTTCATCGACACCTTCCGCAGCTGGTACGGTCCGATCCACAAGGCCTTCGCGGCGCTGCCCCCCGATGGCGCCAAGGCCCTGGAAGACGACCTGACCGAACTGCTCAACCGCCTGAACCGGGCGGGCGACAAGTCGATGGTGGTGCCCAGTGAATACCTGGAGGTGGTGATCACAAGGCGTTGAGGCGCCGACCCTGTAGGAGCCAGCGGTGCGGCGATCCGACTTGCCGGCGAAGGCGTCTTTGAGCATTGCGTTGGCTTTCGGACGCCTTCGCCGGCAAGCCTGGCTCCTACGTCGGGCGGTCATTCATCCAGCCGCTCGGTGTACACCACCCACACACTGCAGGGCATTTTGTACAGCAGGTGCTCCACCGTGCTACCGATCAAGCGCCCCATGCCGCGATGGCCGAGACGGCCCATGACGATCACATCGACGTCGAAGGCATCGGCGTAGCGGGTCAGGACCTTGGCCGGGTTGCCCATGATCATGTGTCGTTGCGGTTCTGCGATGCCATTGCGTTGGGCCAGTTCGTTGAACGCTTCCAGCTGTGCGTCATACAGCGTCTTGTTGCGGGTCGAGGAAAAAAACGCCGAGCCGTTGTCAAAGCCGAATTCGTCCGAACTGATGGACGAAAGGTCATAGGCGTAGACCACATCGAGTTCGGCATTGCAGGCAGTCGCCAGCTTCGTGGCCTCATGCAGGATGCGGTCGTTGAAACTCTTGTAGTGATCATCACGATGGAAGGGGTCGACGGCGGCGACGACTTTGCGTGGCAGCGCGTTGACCGCGTGGCTGACGAAGTGTAACGGCACCGGACACTCACGCAGCAGATGCACGTCCAGCGGGGTGAAGATCAGCCGCGACAGCAACGACTGGTGTTCCAGCGCCTTGATCAGCACGTCCATCGGCTGTTCCTTGAGGTGAATCAGGATTTCCTCCAGCGGGTTTTCCACCCACGCCACTTCCGTTGTGACGGTTACGCCGATTTTGCGCAGGGGCCGGGCCTGGTCCTCCAGCCACAGACGGTGGCGATCGACGTAACCCAGGCGCATCTGTTCCAGCGCCTTTTCATTGACCATGCCAGCCGTGGCCAGGCCTTCCAGATAGTCGAAGGCCACGATATGCAGCGCCGCGCCCTCCGCCTTGGCCAGCGCGGCCGCCCGGTCGAAGGCGGGGCTGTGTTCCATCAACGGCGAAGTCACCAGCATGAAGCGAGATTGACCAGACATGACAAACCTCCCGTGGGGTAGAGACGGCGGTTGCTTGGTTTGGCTTCAATCTTTGAGTATTGACCATGCTGGGGGGGATGTAGCGAATCAAGCGATCAGGCCGGCCGGAAGGCTGCGTCGCTATGGCTATTGATCTTCTTGCCTCCTCACGCCGTCAATCTGTGACTACCTCCATTGGCGCCTCTACCAACGTTGATCCATGCCGCGTCAAAGCCTGTGGGGATTGTTGTCTGAGTACATATCCATTGCTGCGGTAACGGCCACTAATGGTTTCGCCCTTACGGCGACTCACTTTTCCAAACGCCGGAATGCCGGCCCAGCGAAAAGTAAGCAAAAGGCTTTGCCCCACCACTCGGTGCCTCGCCTAGGCTCGGCATGCCCTCACTCCGGCATTGCTCCGTGGGTCGCCGCGATGGGCCGTCCCTGGCCCAGCGCGGCTAAACCGGCGTCCTGCCGGTTTACCCACTGCGCAATGCCTGCGTTCGGCCATCGTGGTTTAACGGGGCGCCCAAATCTAAAGCCAAAGCGAGGCGGCCTGACAGCCGACCTGACTTTTACGGATACCCCCAATCCCCTGTGGGAGCGAGCCTGCTCGCGATGGACGTCAACGATTACGCGCCCTGTCTGGATGATCGCGTTGTCCGGACGTTTTTCGCGAGCAGGCTCGCTCCCACAATTGGATCGCGGACAGACCTGCAATCAGGTCGGCTTTAAGGCCGCCTCGCTCTGCTTTGGCTTTTGATTTTCTTGCCACATCGAGAGGCCGAGTGGAGGTTCTGCGCAGTGGGCAACCCGGCATGGATGCCGGGTTAGCCGCCCCCGGCCATGAATGGCCGATGGCGGCGGGCCCACGGAGCAGGACCGGAGCGAGGGCATGCCGAGCATTAGCGAGGCACCGAACGCCAGGGGCAAGAGCCCTTGGTTACTTGGGGCTCTTCCAAGTGACTCGCTAATGAAATGGCTACCCCCGCCGCCCCCGGTGATCGCCCACTAAGCTTTCACCGGGGGCTCACCGGAGACCATTGCCATGAACAAAGTAGCTATTGCCGCCATCGACCTGGGAAAACACACCTTTCATTTGCATGCTCAAGATGATCGCGGGCATGAGCTCTACCGCAAAAAATTTACGCGTACCGCGCTCATCCAGCATCTGGCAAATGTCGAGCCTTGCACCGTGGTGATGGAAGCCTGTGGCGGAGCCCATTTCATGGCACAGGAGGTCGCAAAGCTTGGACATTTACCCAAGCTCATTGCCCCTCATCTTGTACGTCCCTACGTGAAAAGCAACAAAAACGACTTCGCCGATGCCGAAGCGATCTGCGAGGCAGCGACTCGCCCGACGATGCGCTTTGTGCCGCCCAAAACCCAGACCCAGCAGGTGCTGGCCATGTCCAACTCGATACGCGATGCGTTCATCAAGGATCGCACCGCAACCGCCAATCGGATTCATGCAGCCCTTCTGGAGGTTGGCGTCAGCCTGGCCCCCGGCTTCAAATCGATCAACACTCTGCCGGCGCTGCTTGAGGCGAGTTCAATGTCTGAGCCCTTCAAAAAAAATCTGACGAGGCTGTATCGACATTTCAAGAATCTGGAAGAGGAGATCAAGTCGCTGGACAAGGAGTTGCAATGCCAGGCCGCTGAAGATGATCTGGCATCTCGCTTGATGACCATGCCGTGCGTCGGCCCGATCACCTCCACCGTCCTGGCCGCCGAGTTGGGCGATGGCAAACAGTTCAAATGCGGCCGAGGCTACTCGGCCTCAATCGGCCTGGTGCCCAAGCAGCATTCCACGGGTGGCAAGAGCGTGTTGTTGGGCATCAGCAAGCGCGGAGATCGCAACCAGCGACGCTTGCTGGTCCAGTGCGCCCGGGTGTACCTGATGCATCTGGACCACCAGAAAGGCTGGCTGGCGGACTGGGTCCGGCAGCTACTGGCCCGCCATCATTCCAACCACGTGGTTTGCGCGCTGGCCAACAAGCTGGCGAGGATCGCCTGGGCGATTGCGGCACACCGTACTGAATTCGATGCAGGGCCAAGCGCGATGAACGCCTGACCCTGCTGTCACCCGAGCACCACCCACCTGGTTTTGCGATGCTGGATAACTGATGACGTGAACGGCCAACCGGCCTGACGACAACCCTGGGCTCTTACACGGCTGAAAGGCCGTCTCGCTAATAAGGATCGTTGGGCATCGATTCTCATCGAGGCGCGGGGCGACACCCCCACTCAGACGCCGAATAGATGAAAGCAAGCCAAACACGCATCAAAAACAGTATTGCAGAAAAGGGGGTAACCATAGATGTAAGAGCGAAACCCTAAGTGGCCGTTACCGCAGCAATGGATATGTACACCTGAAAAAAATGGTCGGCTGTCAGGCCGCCATCGCGAGCAAGCTCGCTCCCACAGTAGATCGAGTACATCCGCGAGCAACTGGTCGGCTATAAGGCCGCCATCGCTGCGATGCGGCGACCCGACAAGCCAGCTCCCTACAGTAGTAGATCGGGTACATCCCGCGAGAGTGGCAGGCGAGATACCTAGACAACCTCCGCCCCCCGTGTCTCAAGCAACTCGCGCAGCACCGACCGATGACAATGCGCTTCCTCCTCGCAATAACACCCCACGGCCAGAGAGGTGTGATGCGAAAGGGCCGCCAGCAGATCGAGCAACTGACTGGGGGCAGGGTGGTTCATTTCGGCCTTGAACTTGCGGCTGAACGCATTCCAGGCCTTGTCGTCTTCAGCGGCCTGGGCCTGGTGTACCAGCTCCGGGCTGGGCGACAGCAGTGGCTGCCACACGTCGTAGAAATCCCGGCTGGCAAACTCGGCCTTCGGTACGCCACGGGGTGGCCGGCGCACAGTGCCCAGGCGCAGGCCTTCGTCGGGTTTTCGCGGGGAGCCGAGCCGCACGATATGGATAGGCATGGCGTCATTTGAGCCGCGATTCGTCGAACCACTCAAGCGCCGTACGCCAGAAGCAGATTCCCAGGAAGTACGCCGACATCAGCAACCAAAGCCCCATGACCATGGGATTGATCACGGGGTGGTTGATCACCAGCGACAGGCTGCACAGCAGCCAGATTGCCGTCACGGCGATGTTGATCGGCATGAAGCGGCGCACGCGGAACGGATGCAGGAATTTCATGCGGGTGAGGGTCAACAGCGCCAGGCCGATCACGGTCAGGAAGGTGATCCAGGGTGACGGCGCGATGATGTACAGGCACAGGGCAACCACGTTCCACGCGGCGGGGAAGCCCTGGAAATAGTTATCCTTGCTTTTCATGTTGACGTTGCAGAAGCAGAACAGCGACGACACCAGGATCAGTGACACGGTCAGCAACAGCGTGTAGTCCGGCAACGGGATGTAGCGATAGATGAACAGTGCCGGGATGAACACATAGGTCAGGTAGTCGATCACCAGGTCAAGAATCGAACCGTCGAAGCTTGGCAACACTGACTGCACATTGACCTTGCGCGCCAGCGCGCCGTCCAGTCCATCGACGATCAGGGCCACACCCAGCCACAGCAGGCAACTGGTCGGCTGGTTATCGAGCAGGGCGAGGGTCGCGAGGAAGGCAGTGACCACGCCGGTGGCGGTAAATCCATGGGCACCCCATGCTTTGAGCCTGGCGATGTGTAGGGTCGATATCACGGGGGCGTTCTCCAGAAAGTGAAGCAAGCCAGTCAACGCCCTCATCTAGCGGGCGGCGGCAAACCGGGGTGGGGATGCAGGTATCGACCGGGTATCCGGGAATAAGGTTCACCCCCTATGAATCTTAGCTGCGCCATAAAAAATGCCCCGGATAAATCCGCGGTGTGTCAGCCAGACGGTGGTAGCACATTTACGCGCGAGGACTATCGTTGTCTGACTGGATAACTCCCATCGATGAGGACGTCGTCATGAACACCAGCGATCTGCTCGAACAATTACTGCGGGCCGGCCAGGGCTCGATGGCGCAAAGGGGCGGCGGGGGGGCGTCGGCTCAAGGTGGCCTGGGTGACCTGGGCGGACTGCTCGGCGGCCTGTTGGGCGGTGGCGGCGCCAGCAATGCCGGCGCGGGTAGCATGGGCGGTATGGGCGGTATGGGCGGCCTGGGCGGCTTGCTCGGTGGCTTACTGGGCGGGGGTTCGCCGATGGGCGGTGCAGCGCAATCGCGTTCCAGGGGTGGTACCAATTATGCAGCGCTGGCTTCGCTGGGGATGATGGCATTCCAGGCCTATCAGGCCTGGCAACGCAGCCAGGCCGCGCAGCAACAACAGGCGCCGCAACAGGCAATGCGTACGGTGGACATGTTGGCGGGACCCGAAGTCGAGGAACACAGCCATGCGATCCTGCGTGCATTGATAGCGGCGGCCAAGGCCGATGGCCGGTTCGACGACACTGAGAAGCAGATGATCAATGCCGAAATCGCCCGGCACACCGATGATCCGCAGTTGCAGCAGTGGCTTGATGAGGAAGTCGCTAAACCGCTTGACCCTGCCGAGGTGGCACAGTCGGCAACCGACTCCGGCATGGCCGCCGAGATGTACCTGGCCAGCGTGATGCTGGTGGACGATCAACAGGATGCCGAGCGCAGTTATCTGGATGAACTGGCGGCGGCGCTGAGCATCGAGCCGGATTTGCAGGTGCATCTGGAACAGCAGGCCCACGGCAAAGCTTGACGGCCCCTGTAGGAGCTGCCGAAGGCTGCGATCTTTTGATCTTGATTTTCATGGGGCCCGAGAAGATCGAGATCAAAAGATCGCAGCCTGCGGCAGCTCCTACAGGGGTCGGGGACTATCAGGAAGTCTGTGGTTCGGGCACCAGGAACGTCACGCCAAAGCGCTTGGCCACCTCGAATATCCGCGGCAGATCCTCGGGTACCTTGAACTGGTCCATCGCCGTAAAAAACTGCCCGCCACGCGGATCGGAGACCACGCCGATCATCTTTGCGGTGGGACTGACGTTCTTGTAGGCATGGATCGACCCGGCAGGAATATGCACATAGCCCCCGGCCGAGACGGTGGTGGATGTGCCTTCGACGGTCACTTCGACCTGGCCATCCACCACGTAGAACGCTTCGTCCCAAGGGTGAAAGTGCGGGGGCGGGCCGCCGCCTTGCACGCCTTCCTGGATATGCATTTCAAAGGGTTTGCTCAGATCGCCGCCGGCTAGGACAGTGATCGTTTCGCCGACGACATTGACCGATGCCGGAGGGGCCTGGAGGACGTGAACCGTGCGCATGATTGCTCTCCGCAGATGAGGCAGCACCCGCCGATTGTATGCTCTTGAACGCTTGCCGACAGCCGTGGCACGGGGCCGTCTGTCCGGGCAATTTCGACGGCGATGGAATTTTTCTCGCGCGGATTCGCTCTGCTGTGAGAGGGAAGTGCTGATTCAGCGCCCTGCAGCGACCCGCGGGTGAGCCATGAACAAGAACCTCGATGACTACAACCGCATGCGCGACTTTTCGGCGACGTCGGAACCGGTCGCCGTCAAGCCTACGGGCAGAAAAAACGCCAAGACTCATGCCTTGCAGTTCTGCATCCAGAAACACGATGCCTCGCGCCTGCATTACGACTTCCGTCTGGAACTCGATGGTGCGCTCAAGAGCTGGGCGGTGCCCAAGGGGCCGTCGCTGGATCCCAAGGTCAAGCGCCTGGCAGTGCATGTCGAAGACCATCCGCTGGATTACGCCACCTTTGAAGGCAGCATCCCCGAAGGCCACTACGGTGCGGGCGACGTCATCGTCTGGGACCGTGGCGTGTGGATTCCCCAGGACGATCCGGCCAAGGCCTACGCCAAGGGCCGGCTCAAGTTCGAACTGCAGGGAGAGAAGCTCGGCGGCCTGTGGAACCTGGTGCGCACGCACATGCCGGGCAAGCAGGAGCAGTGGTTTCTGATCAAGCATCAGGACGGCGCCGCCCGGCCGGAAAGTGATTACGACGTGGTTGTCGCCGAGCCCGACAGCGTCCTCAGCGAACGGACCATCGTAGCCAAAGCACCCAAGACGGCCAAACCCAAGGCCATCCAGCAGCCGGCGGCCCCAACTCGTAAAGAGCCGCGCAAAGAAATGCGCAAAGAAAAGTCCACGCCACTCACCGGCGCGCACAAAGCCAAACTGCCGGACCAGATCAAACCGGAACTGGCGACGCTGGTGGAAAAAGCCCCGGGCGGAGAGTGGAGCTATGAGGTCAAGTTCGATGGCTACCGGATCATGGCGCGCATCGACCACGACGAGGTCAAACTCTTCACCCGCAACGGTCACGACTGGACCCACAAATTACCCGGCCAGGCCAAGGCGCTGGCCGGCCTGGGCCTGGAATCCGCCTGGCTCGACGGCGAAATGGTGGTGGCCGACGAGCAGGGCGTGCCGGACTTCCAAGCGCTGCAAAACGCCTTCGAAGCCGGCCGCAGCGGCAACATTCTCTACTACCTGTTTGATTTGCCCTATCTCAATGGCGTGGACCTGCGCGAGGTGCCCGTCGAGGAACGCAGGGCTGCGCTATCGACCGTGCTCAAAACCAGCAAAGACCCGCTGCTGCGCTTCTCCGACGCCTTTGGCGAAGACCCGGAAGCCTTGCTCAACAGCGCTTGCCAAATGCAAATGGAAGGCCTGATCGGTAAACGCCTGGGGTCGCCCTATGTATCCCGACGTAGCGGCGATTGGGTCAAACTCAAGTGTAAGCATCGACAGGAATTCGTCATCGTCGGCTTCACCGACCCCAAAGGCTCGCGCAGTGCCTTTGGTGCGTTGCTCCTGGGGCTGCATGACCGCGACAGCGGTCAATTGCGCTACGCGGGCAAGGTCGGCACCGGGTTTACCGAAGCGACCCTCAACAGCATTCATCAACAACTCAAACCCTTGCAGACGAAGAGACCCGCGGTGGTCAACCCGCCCGGCGGTGCCGAGTTCAAGGCTGTGCATTGGCTCAAACCCAGCCTGCTGGCGGAAGTGGCCTTTGCCGAAATGACCAAGGACGGTTCGGTGCGCCATGCGGTGTTCCATGGCCTGCGTGACGACAAACCCGCCAAAGACATTACCGAGGAGCGTCCGACTGCCGTGAAAACTGCCCCCGCGAAAAAAACCGCCGCCGCCAAACCTTCCGCCGCGAAGAACAAAGCCGAAACTGCGCCATCTCAGATCGGCCTGGACCAGGGCAAGGTACGCATCACTCATCCGGACCGGGTCATCGACGCCAGCAGCGGCGCGACCAAGGTGCAACTGGCGCAGTACTACGCCAGCGTCGCCGAGTGGATTTTGCCGCAGCTCAAGGACCGCCCAGTGGCGCTGGTACGTGCGCCGGATGGCATCGCCGGCGAACTGTTTTTCCAGAAAAACGCCGAGCGCCTGGCGATCCCCGGCATCACCACCCTTGACCAGAAACTCACTGGCCAGCCGATGATGGTCATCAACAACGCCGAGGCCCTGATCGGCGCGGTGCAGATGAGCACCGTCGAACTACACACCTGGAACGCCACCTCGGACAACCTCGACAAACCCGACCGCTTCATCCTCGACCTCGACCCGGACCCGGCGCTGCCGTGGAAACGCATGGTCGAGGCCACCCAACTAATCCTGTCGGTGCTCGATGAACTGGGACTCAAGACATTCCTCAAGACCAGCGGCGGCAAGGGTATTCACCTGGTGGTGCCGCTAACCCGCAAGCTCGGCTGGGATGAGGTCAAGGACTTCAGCCACGCCATTGTCAGCCACATGGCCAAGATGCTGCCTGAGCGTTTTTCCGCGGTGTCGGGGCCGAAGAACCGGGTGGGGCGGATCTTCATCGATTACCTGCGCAATGGCTTGGGTGCGACCACCATCTGCGCCTATGCCGTGCGCACGCGCGAAGGGTTGCCGGTGTCGGTGCCGATCTACCGTGAAGAGATTGCCGAGCTCAAGGGCGGCAACCAGTGGGACATTCACAATGTCCACGAACGCCTGGCCGAAGTGGGCGACGGACCTTGGGCGGACATGAAGAAAACCCGGCAGACGATTACTGCCGAGATGCGACGGCGGGTGGGGATGAAAAAGGCTTGACGCCCTGTAGGAGCCAGGCTTGCCGGCGAACCAGACGCCGCGGTGTGCCTGTTGCACCGCGTAATCGTTCTTCGCCGGCAAGCCTGGCTCCTACAAAAGAATCACACAAACCATCGTGTTATTTGAGGAACGCCTGGAAATCACTGCCCAGTTTATCGATCGCCGCCTTGAAGTCCTGCGCGGTGATTTTCTGGCTTTCGTTGGAAAGCTGCGTGCCGAACACCTTGCGCACGACCTTGGCCACGGTCTGGTTGCTCTTCGCGTCAATGAACTCGGCTTCGATAAACAGTTCGGTGTCCTGATCCCTGTGCCCGGTGGCGGCCTGGGTCGCCCCGACGACGGCAGCGATGGGCACTACTTCATACCATTTCATGCCTTCATTGGAGGCGCTGACGCCCGTGATGGCGGCACGCATGACCAGGACTTTCGAACCGGCCGGCGCTGCATTCGGACTGGACACTACCCGGTATTTCTGGCCCAGCGTGGCTTTGGCCTTGCTGCTCATGTAGTTCTGAATGTCCATGAGGGTCTGCTGGTTGACCCGTTCATTGGGCTTGGGCGCCGGATACATTTCCAGCCGGTTGAACGCGACCGTGTCATAGGCATCCGCGTTCCACGACGGGCTCACCCAACGCATCGCTGTGCCACCGCTGGGCGTTTCGACTTGCTGCAGGTTGTTGTAGTTGGAAAGGTAGCCTGAGTACTGCTCCTTCTCGGTGACTTTCGACGTACAACCGCCAAGCAGAAGCCCGGCCAGGGCAGTGCCGACGAGCAATTTTCGGGTCAGGTTCATAGTGCTGTGTGCTCCTTGGGTAAAGTCGTTTTTTCGTTGGCAGACAATCAAAAACGCCAGGTCATGTTTCCGGTCACGGCTTGAATCCAGGCATTGTCGAACTGACCGGAAGTTCGATTGCCTGTCGTGGATTTGGTCTGGTCCACCGGCATATCGCCAAGCCACACCATGGCCCAACTGACGTTGATATCGGTGTCCTTGTTCACAGCATAGGTGGCTCCTGTCGCAATGCGCCAGGATTCGGCCATCGGCACGGTCAGGGTGCGGTCGCTGTCTGAGACGGGACTGCTGTCGTAAGCCACTCCGACGTTCCACAGTAATTGCGCGGTAGCCTGATATTGCGCGCCGAGCGCCAGTTGCCAGGTGTCTTTGTAGTTGGCGTCAATGGTGGTCGATCGAGCATCGATCGCCGTGGTGTCGACCTGCACCCCGACCTCGCCGAACTCTGACCAGTCCTGCCAGTTGACCGAGGCCAGCAAGGCCCATTGCTGGTCGAGCTGCTGGAACAGGCTCAGGGTCACGGTCTGCGGCACCGTCATGTCGAGCTGCGTGTTCAGGCCATTCAACCGGTCCAGTGCCGGACCGTTGCCCTTGATATCCAGCCCGTCTTCGAAATCCAGATCGACCTTGCTGGTGTAGGTCAGGCCAATGCGTGTACCGGCCTGAGGGGCATAGATCACCCCGACGTTCGCGCCAAAACCCCAATCCTCGTCCTTGTACTTGAATTGCCCATCGCCGCGCTCGGTGAAGCCGAAGGGCTCGCGGTCGATGGCGGTCTGGGCTTGCAGCACGCCGTACATGGCTTTGACGCCGACCCCCACGGACCACTGCTCGTTGAAGCGGTACGCCACACTCGGCACGAATGACAAACCGCCGAGGCTGGCGTTCTGTGAGAAGTAGCGTCCAGACCAATCGTTGTCGTAATTGACCGCGAGGCCAAAGTCGGCGTACTGGCCGAAGCCAATGCTCCAGTGGTCGTCCAGCTCATGGGTGATGAAGAAACTGCCGCCGGGAATCGGATCGAGGGCGTTGCCGCTGCCACTGCCCGGGACATTGGTGTCGTCGTCGCGATTGAACTCGAGATTGCCGTAGAGCACCTGCACGCCACCGGTGATTTGCGTGCCCGGCAGATAGCTCATGCCCGCAGGGTTGCTGGCGATGGTGGAAGGGCCCTGGGCCCGGGCGGCGGCACCGGCGTTGGCGAGGCCGGCGTTATCGGTGCCGATTTCATAGAGCATGATGCCGCCGGCCTGGGCTTGCTGGCAGCACAGCGCAAGCAGGGTGAAGGCGGGCAGGGCGGAAATTTTTATCTGCATTTGAATTCCCTACTGCGTCAATAAACGTCCGTCACGGACGCGGGTGGCCAGTGTTGGCCACCCGAGTACTCGACTGCTTACTTGGCCATCTCCGCCCGGGCCGCAGCGATCTTGGCTTTGACCGAATCCAGGTTGAAGCTCGCGCCTTTTTGCATCGGCGGGAACTCAATCGCGGTTTCAGCCAGTTTAGCTACCTGTTGTTGCACGAACACGAATCGCCAGAATTGGTACTTGAACCAGTCAAAGTACTGCTGCGAACCTTGAGCCGACTGATTTTCCGGCCAGCCCATGCGTTCGAACGGATCAAGGCGAAGGTTGGTCAGGATCGGTACATCGACTGCCACTTTGGCCCCCATCCAGCCACCCGGTTGATCTATGAAACGGTACTTGTAGTCATCAATGCGCACCGCGCCGAGTGCACTCTCACCAAAGTAGAAAATCTCATGGCGGTTGGACGGACCTTTGCCGGTGATCATCGGTGTCTGGTCATAGCCGTCGAGGTGCACCTTGTACGTGGTATCACCCAGTTGTTTGCCCTTGAGCAATTCTGCCGTGATGTTCGGATTGCCTGCCGCCGCGACCAGGGTCGGGAACCAGTCCATGCCGGACATGATGCCGTTGGCAATCTGGTTGGCCGGCACCTTGCCTGGCCAGCGAATGATTGCCGGAACCCGGAACCCGCCTTCCATGACGGTGCCCTTGCCCATGGCAAACGGGGTCGTGCCGCCATCCGGCCAGGTGAAGTTTTCCGCACCGTTGTCCGTGGTGAAAATGACGATGGTGTTGCCGTCCATGCCGTCTTTTTTCAGCTTGGCCATGACGTCACCGACGATATCGTCGAGTTGCGCCATGCCGGCTTCCTGTTCCGACCAGCCGTTTTGCGCGTTGCGCATGGCCTGGTACTTGTCGGACAGGTGCGTGACGATGTGCATGCGGGTCGGGTTGAGCCAGACGAAAAAGGGTTTGTTGTCCTGTTTGGCCTTGTCGATAAAACTGAAAGCCTTGTCGCGAATCTCGTCGTCGACGGTTTTCATCCGTTCCGGATAGAGCGTGCCGGCGTCTTCGATTTTCTGTTTGCCGACCTTGCCCCAGCGCGGCATGACGGTTGTATCGTCCGTTGCGGTGGCCCAGCTGTGAACCATGTTGCGCGGGCCAACGGTGGCCAGCAGCTCCTGCGGATAGTTGGGGTGCGCCGGGTCTTCCATGGCGTCGAGGTGGTAGAGGTAGCCGAAGAATTCGTCGAAGCCGTGAACGGTGGGGAGGAATTCATTCAAGTCGCCCAAGTGATTCTTGCCGAACTGGCCGGTGGAATAACCCATGGCCTTGAGGGCGGTGGCGATGGTCACGGCTTCGGCGGGAATACCGACGGGAGAACCGGCCTGGCCCACGGTCGTCATACCGGTGCGGATCGGCAATTCACCGGTAATGAAATTGGCGCGCCCTGCGGTACAGCTGGCCTCGGCGTAGTAGTCGGTAAAGCGCATGCCTTCAGCGGCAAGTTGATCAAGGTTGGGGGTTCTGCCGGCCATCATGCCCTGGTTGTAGACACCGATATTGGACCAGCCAATATCGTCGCCCATGATCACCACGATGTTGGGGGCCTTGTCGGCGGCATGGGTCATGCCGGGGAGCAAGATTGCGGACATCAGTATGGGGACGGCGAACATTGAAGTCAGCGTTGTTCGGTTCATGTCGAACTCCTGCGTACTTGCGTTAGTACCCTGAGACGAACCCCCGAGCGCCATTGAATTTGCTAACCCCCGCGAACAGCGTAGGTTCGAATGGCGAAATTTCCAGTTATTGGTAATCGGTGTTTCAGGTCGTTTACACGGGGGTCGCCTCCGGATAAAGGAGTCGGCCCCCTACGTCGTCGCCTTACTTGCCGGTAGCGGCTGCCAGTAGTGGCGCCACCTGTTCGTCAGTCAGTGCCACCTGTACCTCCATGGTCATCAGGTCGCTCCATTGCAGTACCCACTTCTGAATTGATACCGGATCGTTAGCCTCGGCCACGCCAAAACCGGCCGCGCCACCGACGGCGTGCCAGCGGCCGAGCATCTTGACGCCTTCCGGTGGCGCGCCACCGGTCTTGAGAAAGCGTTCGATCGCACTGTTGCGATTGGCCGAACTGATTTTCCAGCTGACGATGAATAACATCTGCCACCTCCTTCCAGGGATTGGCACCTGTCTGTCTTCGCGCACCGGGTTGGCGCCGGGACCACGGTCACGTTTGCCTTGCCAGCGTCATCCTGTCTGGCCTGAAACGATTGCTCCCTGCAGAAGGCATAGCAGCGCCGCGCAGTTCACGTACGACCGCCGATCCTCTTTTACAGGGGGGGCAGGCGCCTGTCTCAGCGGTGATACAGCGATGGGGTTGATCAGGCGTCGCGCAACAGGTCGTTGGCGTTGAGCAGTTCAAAGGCGATTTGCGGACGCTTTTCCATGGCCCGCCGAATCGCCGCCGGGATCGCTGCCCGGGTCTTGCGGCACAGTCCTGGCAGTTCGCCGATGTGAATACCGATACCGCGCATGGTCCGCACTTCATTGAAACCGGGGGCGATGTCCACGCGAATGCCCAACTGCTCGAACATCCGCCGTTGCAGGTGCTCGAGGTCCTGGAGGCTTTGCAGGTTTTCCAGGCGTTCGACCAGGCGTTTTTCTTCCGCGCGGGTCAGGAACAGGATGCGCACGTCCGCACCCGGGGTTTCCAGCAGCGGATCACGCCCGCAGTCGCAGGCGCCGGGCGGGCAGGGTTGGCGGATCGGAGCGGAGGTGGTCATGGGGTTCAATCATAGAGCGCTGTGATCGAATTTGCCCAGAGGATTGAAGGTGATTGATCCCTGTGGGAGCGAGCCTGCTCGCGATGGACGTCAACGATGACGCGGGCTGTCTGGATGCCCGCGTTGTCTGGACGTTTTTCGCGAGCAGGCTCGCTCCTACAGGGGGGGGGTAGACCTGTTACTTCAATACCAGCATCCGATAAACCCCGGCCTCGGCTTCGATCCCGTGGGTGTCATGGGTGAAACCCGGGAAGGACCTGTCGAAGGCTTCCAGCGCCTTGAGATAGGCCAGCAGCGGACCGTCGGCAGCCCCGGCGTTCTCACCCGGCATCAGCAAGGGAATGCCCGGCGGATACGGCACGATGCCGGTGGCGGCAATGCGCCCGGCGGCTTGTTCGAGGGTGACCAGTTCGATGTCGTTGCGCACCAGTTTCTCGTAGGCCTCCACCGGGCTGAAGACGGCTTGCGGCAGCGTGCCGAACGCCTGGGCCATGGCCGAGGTGGTCTTGTGTTGCTTCATGGCGGCGAAGATTTCGTCAGCCAGGTCTTTCAGGCCCATGCCGGCGTAACGTGACTGGTTACCGGCCAGCAGGTCGGGCAGGCACAACTCCAGTTCGACGTTGTCGTCATAGTCGCGCTTGAAGTCCAGCAGCGCGTTGACCAGCGTGCCCCATTTGCCCTTGGTGATGCCGATGGAGAACAGGAACAGGATAGTGAAGTCGGTGGTTTTCTCGACGACGATGCCTTGGCGTCCGAGGTACGCCGTCAGCACACAGGCCGGGATGCCCGAGGCGAGCAGGTTACCGTCGTCACCCATGCCGGGGCTGAGCACCGAGACCTTGATCGGGTCCAGCATGCAGTAGCCTTCCTCGATGTCGCCAAAGCCGTGCCACACCTCGTTGGGGTGGAGGACCCAGCAATTGGGCTCGGTTTTCAGCAGCAGCGGATCGACTTCGTGGAACGGCACTGTGGCATTGCCCACTTGCACGGTCGGCGGCTGCCAGCAGGTGAAGAACCAGTCGTTTTTGCTCAGCATCTCGTTGTGCATGCGCGAGATGACCTGGCGGAAGGCCACGGCTTCCTCGATGGATTCGCTGGTGAGGATCTGCCCGCTGGGCGCTTCCATCATCGCCGAGCTGACGTCGCAGGAGGCCATGATCGCGTAGTTGGGCGAGGTCGAGGCGTGCATCATGTACGACTCGTTGAAGCGTCCGTGTTCGATCGGGTTACGGCCGTTGCGCACGTGAATCATCGAGGCCTGGGACAGGGCCGCCAGCAACTTGTGGGTCGACTGGGTGGCGAATACGGTCGGCTTCGAATCATCGTGATCGTCCGGGCTGCCGTGCATGGCGTGGCGGTCGCGGTACAGCGGGTTGAAGCGCGCATAACCATACCAGGCTTCGTCGAAATGCAGGCGGTCGACACTCTGGCCCAGCAGTTCTTCGACACGGGTGACGTTGTAGGTCAGGCCGTCGTAGGTGGAGTTGGTAATGATCGCGTGGACCGGCGTCCGGTCGATGCCGTCCTTGACCAGCGGGTTGTTGGCGATGGCCGCTTTCACACCTTCGGCGCTCAGGGTTTGCGGCAGGATCGGGCCGATGATGCCGTAGCGGTTGCGCGTCGGCACCAGGTAGGTCGGAAGTGCCCCCGACAGGGTCATCGCGTGCTCGGCGGACTTGTGGCAATTGCGGTCGCACAAGGCGATCTGGTTGCGCGTCACGCTGGCCATGAGGATCACGCGGTTGGACATCGACGAACCGTTGGTCACGTAATACGTGCGATGGGCGCCGAACACCTTGGCAGCGTAGCGCTCGCCCTGGCCAATGGGGCCACTGTGATCGAGCAGCGAGCCCAGTTCACCGACCGAGATCGACAGGTCGGAGCGCAGCAGGTTTTCCCCGAAAAACTCGTAGAACGCCCGGCCCGCCGTGCTTTTGAGAAACGCCGTGCCACCGGCGTGACCGGGGGTGTGCCAGGAATACTCATAGGACCTGGCGAACTTCACCAGCGCCCCGAACATCGGCGGCAGGGCGGCCTGACGATAGCGTTCGATGGCCGCCAGGATACGTCCGCTGAGGAAGCGGCTGGTGTCCTCCGGAAGCCAGATGAAGTCGTCGGCGTGCTGCATGACCAGCAACGGAATGCTCGACGCGGTGGTCCGGTCGCTGATCAGGAACACCGGCACTCGCGTGTTGCGTTCGCGCAGCTTCACCAGCAACTTGATGCAGTCTTCGTGACCTTCGCTGGTGTCCATTTCCCAGCTGATCAACACGCATTGAACGGCCGGGTCCGAACGCAGGATCGACGCGGCATCGCTGAGGCTTTCCGAGGCCAGTACGCTGACGCCACGTCCCTCTACATCGCTGACCAACTGTTCCAGGGCGCGGCCAAACACCGTGCGCTTGTCCGCCGGGCTGCTGACCAGTAGTGCGAGCATCCCGAGTGAATGTTTATAGTCCGTCATGCGTTAACCTCCAGAGTGGCTTTATTCAGGCTGTTCACCGGCACCGGTTGGCCAGTGAGGTGCTGCGCGCTGACGGTCTGTGTCGGCACGCTGTTGTTGAGCGCTTCGAGGCGAATCAGGCGGTTGTTGACGAAGCCGAACAGCGTGTAGCCGAAGATGGTTGCCACGCCGCCGAGCATCAGCGCCTGCTCGCCGGAACTGTAGAGCGCCAGGTAGCTGTAGGCTGCCGCCACCCAGGCAATGATGTTGGTGGCCAGCGCCTTGCCGGCCGGTACGTTGGACACCTTCTGCATGGTCATCAACGCGGCCATGGAGAGGATGTACGGCACCAGGTTGGTGACCACCGCGAGGTTGACCAGGGTGTCGAACTGCTTGCTGAGGTCCGGGCTGATGGTGAGGAAACCCAGCGCCGTCTGCGCGGCCAGCAGCACCAGCATGCCGACAATCGGCGTTCCGGCCTTGTTGGACTTGGCGAAGATCGACAGGAAGTAACCGGTGTCCGCCGAGCTTTTGTAGACCTGGGCGATGGTGAACTGCCAACCCAGCAGCGAGCCGATGCAGGCCATCACCATCGCGGCCATCACAATGTCGCCAACCAGCGGAGTGAACATCTTGGCGAAGACCAGACCGAACGGTGCGGTAGAGGCGGCCAGTTCCGGGTTGTCGACGATGCCGGCGATGACGTTGGTGGAAACGATGTAGATCACCGCCGCGCCAAGGGTGCCGCCGAGTACCGCAATCGGTACGTTCTTTTCGGGGTTTTCCACTGCATCGGTGTTGGCGCACGCCGATTCCAGGCCGAGGAAGGCCCACAAGGTGATCGCCACCGAGGCACCCGCGGCGTCGAACCAGCCCATGTTGTGCGGGTTCCAGCCGGCGGCATACACGCTGCTGTCGAACCAGAACCAGCCAATGGTGGACACCAGCACCACAGGCGCAATCACGCCCCATACGGTGATTGCACCAATCCGGCCGGTAATCCGCGCACCGCCAAAGTTGGCGAACGTGGTGATCCACAAGAGCGCGATGGTCGCCAGGCCCACTTGCAGTGAGTCCAGTTGAATGTGGAACAGCTCCTGGATATAGCCGACCGCGGTAATGCTGATCGCCACGTTGGCAATCAGCAATGAGAGGCCATAGGTGTAGTTGGTGATGTAGTTACCGGCCTTGCCGAAGGTGTACTCCGCGTATCCCCCCATGCCGCCGGTCTTTCGGCTGAGCATCCCGCATCGCGCAAAGGCATAGGCCAATGCCAGTGAACCGGTGGCTGTGATCAGCCAGGAAAGAATCGAAATTGCCCCAACTTCCGCTAGTTTCGACGGTAGTAGCACAATGCCTGAGCCCAACATGTTGACCGCGGTCAACATCGTCAGTTGCCCCACAGTCATTTTCTTTGCGACTGACATTCCGTTGCCTCATAAGTTGGCGGAGAGAGCTTAGCTATAGCAAAGTTTTGAAATGTCGCAAGAAAATGCATTTCGTTTACTGATGCAGATCAATGTATTGCATAGAAGGCATTATGCTGGCCCCCAGATTTCCCGCTTATCGCCAGAATCGCTTTATTTTCAGGCGGTTAGGTGGAATGCAAATGCGCAATGTCTGGGTCGTGCTGATCTCTTTCAGCGTCGCGGGTCTTACAGTTTCTGCCCAGGCCAGGGAACTGAAGCCCGGTGATACTTATATGTGCAGTTGGGGCGCGGGCACCGCGGCAAGAGCCCAGGAACTCAAGTTGTCCGGTGTTTCGCTGTATGCGGCGCGGCAAAAAATCCAGGCGTACAAGTTTGCCAAGCCGTGGATGCGGATGACGGCAATGGGCATTACCGAACAGACTTACGACAGCCCTACGCGGCTCAAGCCTGCGGCGGTTCGGCAGAGTTTTTATGATGATTGTGTGAAGTACAAGTTGGCGCGGTAGGAGCGAGCATGCTCGCGAAAAACCTGAGAGCAACGCGGGGTGTCAGGTTCCCCGCGTTATCGTTGACCTCCATCGCGAGCATGCTCGCTCCTACAAGGTCTGCGGTGTGCAGGATGGCCTTTGTCGGATCAGGCACCCGGTTCAGCAACGCCGTCTATATTGAATGCCTGGCATCAAGCCTGAAGGCTGATTCACCTGACATTGCATAACCCTCAATTCAATCAGGAGATCATCATGACCCAGCTCGACAAAGTCCTGTACACCGCAAAAACCCACACCACGGGCGGGCGGGACGGCGCCTCCCGCAGCTCCGACGGCATTCTGGACATCAAACTGTCGTCCCCGGGGGCAGGCGGCGGTGGTACCAATCCCGAGCAGTTGTTCGCCGCCGGTTGGTCAGCCTGCTTCATCGGCGCGATGGGCGTCGCGGCCAAGGAATTGAAAGTGGCTCTGCCCAAGGATGTGGCGGTCGATACCGAGGTGGACCTGGGCACCAATGAAGGCGGCTACCTGCTGCAGGCGCGGCTGAATGTGAGCCTGCCGGGACTGGATCGCGAAACCGCGCAGAAGCTGGTCGACACCGGCCACAAGTATTGCCCGTATTCCAAAGCCACCCGCAACAACATAAACGTCACGCTGAAGTTAGTCTGAGTTGAAATAACAAACAGTCTTGGCGACAGCTTGGGGTAATGTCGCCAAGACTTGCAAAGTATTCAGTAATCTATAATCGGATCCACTAAATAGTCAGACTGTTCAATCGAGTAGGGCATAAATGAGAGCCTGCTATCGATCTGGCCTATTGCTCACATGGCAACTAGTGGATCCAATTGGCAATGTCGACGTTCATGTAAATTCACCAGCTCAGTTGGAATGGGCCTCACCGCGCAAGTTGAAAGCTGATTACCCATACCGATGGCCCTTGAGCCCGCTACCGCTTGTCGGTGCTGTGGTTAAAAAATGAACATTTGCGGCCTGTGGGCCTCAGATCCTGCAGCACGTCATCCATGGCCTGCTCTCGCAATTGAAAAAAAGAAGTGGAAATAGAACCTCAAATGCAGTGAATGCAATTGGGGATTTTTTTACCCGAAAATTGAGAGGTAGTCACTAAGCTGTCATCAATTCCCTAACTGGCTCAATAGGATTTCGATAATAAACCTATTGGTCGGTTTTCTTGTATGAGCAAGGTCGTGCAGAAAAACATTCTGTTGATTGGCCGATCTGTACTGTCGAACAAGGTGGAGAGAGACCCGTGGCGATAAACACAATTATGAGCCTGATCGAACATAAAGAATTCATGGAGTTTTTGCGGCTGGGCGTTGTTTACGTTCATTTGCTCGCCTGTTGCGTGGCGATTGGTTTAGTGTTGACCAGTGATATTGCAATGGTCAGGGATATGTTGAAACGCAAAGTGCTCACTGAGCATGACAATGCCCACATGGAAAGTCTTCAGAAATCTGTCGTGGTGGCATTGATCGGTTTATGGGTGACGGGTACTGCCATCATCGGCATCGACTACCTCGGCAAAGGCATGGAGTACTTCATGAATCCGAAGCTTCACGCCAAGGTGATCATTGTCGTGCTCCTGACCTATAACGGCATCCTGCTGCACCGACTGGTATTGCCAGCCCTGCAAAAGGCCGGCTCCTTGCTTGAACTCGGATTCAGCGCCCGGATGCTGGCCCTGTTTTGTGGCTCGCTATCGGCGGTATCGTGGATGTATGCCGCCATGCTCGGCGTCGGCCGACCTTTGGCCTGGAAATACTCCCTCTCGGAACTGTTGATGGCTTACCCGGTTCTGATCGTGCTCGGCTTCTTGACGATGCTGGCGTTGACTCAGCGAGCCAAGCGCCACAACACAACTATCGCGCCGCAATGGGCGATGGCTGGCGCGCACTGACTCAGTGATGCGCGAGCGCCTTGTTCGTTGGCGCTGAAGTAAAAAAGGTCCTGGCGACAGATTTTCGGGAGCAATGTCGCCAGGACCTGAAAGCGTTCATATCACTGCGCTGTAACGAGGAACGGGGCAGGCCCCATCCATTTCGTCACGGTCGGCGCCTGCCATTGCTCAAGCGCATCGATCAGCGCTGAAGGATCGGTGTCGAACAGTAGCATCTCGCTGTGCGCGGTTTTCATGAAGCCTTCAGCCACGGCGTGGTCGAGAAGGCTGCGCACCGGATTGAAAAAACCGCCGATATTCAGGCAGGCGACACCTTTGCAGTCTTCGCCCAGTTGCGTCAGCGTCGCCACTTCAAACAACTCCTCAAAGGTCCCCAGACCGCCGGGCAGTGCAATGAAGGCATCGGCGTATTCGCTCATGCGCGTTTTGCGGCTGCGCATATCCTGCGTCACCTCATGGTGGGTCAGACCTTGATGCAGATGCCCGAGATCGTGCAACAGGCGGGTGATGAAGCCAACCACCTCGCCGCCCTCGGCGAGTACGGTATCGGCCATCACGCCCATCAAGCCCTTGTCGGTACCGCCATAGACCAAACGCAAGCCGCGCCTGGCGATTTCCCGGCCGAGGGCCCGGGCGCCTTCGACATAGTCAGGGTTGAAGCCGTAGTTGGAGCCGGAGAACACGGCAATGCTGCGCAGGGGAGAAACGATCGTCATGGAATTTTCCTGGGGTGCGATTCAGGCGGGCATTGGCGCGCGGCTGGAAAAATACAGCGCGGTTTCCTGTGCGGCTTTTTCTCGGGTAGCGCTCAAGGCCTGCGGTTTTTGACCAGTGCCTTCTACTGAGAAAAACTTCACGTCGAGCAAGCCGATACTTGCCAGAACGGTCTTCAGCCACGGCCGCAAAAAGTCCGGTTGCTGGGCATTGACGCCGGTGAAGGTACTGCCTGAGGCGATGGCGATGAACACTGGGCGGTCGCGCAGGCTGCCGACCTTGCCTTCAGGAGTGATTCGAAAGGTTCGGTCGGCCTGGATCACATGGTCGAGCCAGGCCTTCAGCGCCGAAGGCACCATCAGGTTATGCATGGGGGTGGCGATCACCACGCAGTCGGCGCTTTCCAGCTCGCGGATCAATTGTTCGGACTGCAACAGGGCGCCTTTGGCGGCTGGAGCATTGGACGGATCACGCCGTTTACTCACGGCTTCGGCATAGTCGGCATCGATATGCGCAAGCCCTGTGACCCCGCGCTCGGTGATGATGAAATCACTGCCGCGATGGCTATCGATCAAGCGGTTGATGAGGGTTTGCGAGAGCCGATAACTCTCGGAGGCTGTGCCTCGCGGGCTGCAAATCACGCGCAGTATTTTCATGGGACCCTCTGCTGTTTTTTGAAGACTGGGTCTGCATGATGGGGTCGCTTGGACCTGCGACAAAGAGCCAAGAATGCGTTGCGTGTGTGGGCCATGGGCCGGGGTTCAGAGCAGCGCCAGGATCTGTTGTCCAAGCTGTTCGGCACTGGCTTGCGAGACGATGTTGGCGAAGCCGAGCAGCAATCCGCAATGGGTTTGGGGGCCGATGCAACACTCGCTCAAGGCCTCGGCGTAGATTCCCGCGTGCAGCAGTCGCTCCACCAGCGCACGGTCCGATTGTGGTTGGTTCAATCGCAGGATCAGGTGCATGCCCCCCGGCTGGGCATCGATGCGGATGTGCTCGCCCAAGGCGTCGTTCAGGCCCCGGACCGCCGCCTCCCGGCGTTCGCCGTAGAGTTTGCGCATGCGCTGGATATGCCGGGCGAAATGGCCCTCGGTGACAAAGGTGGTGACAATGGCCTGGGTCAATTCCGGACAGCCGCCGAGGAAGGTCTGGCTGACGTGTTCGAAACGTTCCACCTGCGCCGGCGGCACCACCAGATAGGCAAGACGAATGCCGGGAAAGAGCACCTTGCTGAAGGTGCCGGCGTAGAGCACGCGCCCCTCGCGATCCAGGCTCTTGAGCGCGGGCAGCGGGCGGCTGACGTAACGGTACTCGCCGTCGTAGTCGTCCTCGATGATCCACGCTTGCTCCCGGCTTGCCCACTCCAGCAGTTGCAGGCGACGCGGCAACGACAGCGACATGCACAAGGGGCTCTGATGGGCCGGCGTGACCACGGCGGCGCGCGCGCCGGGTGAAGCGCTCACGCCTTGCGCGACCTGCATGCCGTCCTGGTCTACCGAAACGGGTTGCACAACGATCTGCAGGTACTCGAGCAATTGACGGGTAGGGGGGTAGCCGGGGTTTTCGACGAGGACAGGGTCGCCCGGTTTCAGCAAGGCGTGGGCGATCAACGTCAGGGTGTTGCGGTAGCCTGAAGTAACGAACACCTGTGAAGGCTGGCAATCGATGCCGCGCGCCACTTGCAGGTAGCTGGCGATCGCGCTGCGCAAGGATTCCAGGCCATGGGCCGATGGATTGGCCATGTCCCGGACCCCGGTGGCGCGCACGCAGCGGGCGCCGATCTGCGCCCAGATCTTTCGCGGAAACTCATCCAGCGCCGGCAGGGCCATTTGAAAGGGCAGCACCGGCGCCTTATGCCGGACCGAGGCGCCGGCGAGTGGACTCAAGGCGCGTTCGTCGCGGCTGGGAACAGTCCTGATAGTGAGCCCTGCCGCCACCACCGTACCGGCCTGGCCACGGGACTGAATGTAACCTTCAGCCGCCAGCAACGAATACGCGGTATCGATGGTGCCCCGGGCCAGCCCCAGCTCTTTTGCCAGCGCCCGGGCGGCGGGAATGCGCTCACCCGGCGCGAGTACGCCGTCGCTGATCGCAGCGCGAAACCGCCAGTAGATTTGCCGGTAGATCGGTTCCTTCGAAGCAGGGTCGAGGGGCGACAGGTTGGTGATGGGACTGGTCATGGACGCACTCTGGGGCAAACACCTTTGTTGCCGGCATGAACAATGATCCTACAAGCCATCATGAACTGTATCCAAGCTCCATGAATCACCTTCACGACTGGGCCATGACGGTATCGAGTCCGGGCAAACATGGCCCAGTACAGAAGCCAAAACATGGATCTTCAACCATAGACCAAACAGCCCCACGATGCAGTCCTCCAAACAGCCAACTCAAGGACTCATCATGACTCAGCGAATCAATTACGCCAGCGCTTCTCCTGAAGGTTACAAGGCCTTCGGCAACGTCTACGGCTATCTGCAAAAGAGCGATCTGCCCACCGAACTCATCGACCTGGTCTACCTGCGGGTGTCGCAAATCAATGGCTGCGCGTTTTGCATCGACATGCATTCGCGCGATTTGCTCAACCTCGGTGTCGCGGCAGACAAGCTGGTGCTGGTGTCCGTATGGCACGACGCCGGAAATCTCTTCACCCAGCGTGAACGCGTTGCGCTGGCCTGGGCCGAAAGCGTTACCCGGGTCGCCGAAACCGCTGTTCCCGACGCCATTTATGAGGCCGCGGCCGCGATGTTCAGCGAAAAGGAACTGGCGGATCTCACATACGCCATCGCCTTGATGAACGCGTTCAACCGGCTCGGCGTGGCATTCCGCTCGACACCGGCGGCGGTTGGAAAAGCCTGATCAGGCACAATCTCTCGCCTGGCTTCGAGGCCCGGCGAGACCCTCTGAAGGAGTTGTGACACATGGCCTGGACACTACTGGGTATCGCCGGCATTCTGGAAATCGCCTTCGCCTTCTACATGAAGGGCTCCGAGGGCTTCACACGATGGGTCCCCGGTGTCTTGACGGTCGTCACCGGGCTGTCGAGCGTCTTCCTGCTTTCACTCTCGCTGCGCACCTTGCCGGTGGGCACGGCCTACGCAGTATGGACCGGCATCGGCGCGGCAGGCACCGCGATCGTCGGCATGGCCTTGCTGGGAGACTCCACGGCACCCCTGCGCCTGTTGTGCATCGGGGTGATTTTGGCAGGGGTCATTGGGCTCAAACTGGTGTCGGCAGACTGAGGTTTGATCTGGGTTGGGAGCCCATCACGCCCTGAGCCTGTCCGTCAACCTGTGACGACCTCAATCGGCGCCTCTACCAACGTTGATCCATGCCGCGCCGAAGCCTGTGGGAGATTGTTGTCTGAGTACATATCCATTGCTGCGGTAACGACCACTTATGGTTTCGCCCTTACGGCGACTCACTTTTGAAAGAGCCCAAAAGTAAGCAAAAGGCTCTTGCCCCACCACTCGGTGCCTCGCTTAGGCTCGGCATGCCGTAACGAAGGCATTGCTCCGTGGGTCGCCGCGATGGGCCATCCCTGGCCCAGCGCGGCTAAACCGGCGTCCTGCCGGTTTACCCACTGCGCAATGCCTGCGTTCGGCCATCGTGGTTTAACGGGGCGCCCCAAATCTAAAGCTAAAGCGAGGCGGCCTGACAGCCGACCTGACTTTTGCAGATACCCCCAATCCCCTGTGGGAGCGAGCCTGCTCGCGATGGACGTTAACGATAACGCACCCTGTCTGGATGATCGCGTTGTCTTGACGTTCATCGCGAGCAAGCTCGCTCCCACAGGGGTACGAGTACAGCTGCAAAATCAGGTCGGCTGTCAGGCCGCCTCGCTTTGGCTTTTGATTTGGCTTTTGATTTTCTTGCCACATCGAGAGGCTTCGTTCCGGTTCTGCGCAGTGGGTAAACCGGCATGGATGCCGGTTTAGCCGCGCTGGGCCAAGGATGGCCCATCGCGGCGGGCCCTGTAGGAGCGAGCAAGCTCGCGAAAAACCTGAGAGCACCGCGGGGTGTCAGGCTCCCCGCGTCATCGTTGACCTCCATCGCGAGCATGCTCGCTCCTACAGGGCTCTTCCAAGTGACTCGCTGTAAGAGCGAAACTATAGGTGGCCGTTACCGCAGGAATGGATATGTACACCTGAAAGACAATCATCGGCCGTCAGGACGCCTTCGCCGGCAAGCCTGGCTCCTACAAGGTTTTTCGCCCGCCGTCAGGGCGCAATCTTAAGTCGCCGTTACCGCAGCATCGGATATGTACTCCGTCAACAAACAACAGGCCGCCTTTGCTGGTACTGCCTCAAACACCCGGCAGCGGCCCATCAATGCCGCTGTCCACCTCCTGCGACAGGGGCTAAACTCCCGCGATAAAACCAAAATAACGACGTGACCTGCCTTGTATGAAAATCCACCCTTTACCGCCACTCAATAGCCTGGTCGCGTTTGAAGCGGCAGCGCGCCATTTGAGTTTTACCCTGGCCGCGCAGGAATTAAACGTCACCCAAGGGGCAATCAGTCGACAAGTTCGCCTGCTTGAAGACTATTTAGGCAAGGTCCTGTTTGAACGTACCACCCGCACGATTCACCTGAGCCCGGCAGCCAGCCAATATTACGAAGCGGTCCGTGCGTCATTGCTGCAAGTTGCCCAGGCCACGGGTGAAATTCGCCATTGGCAGGGCGCCGAGCAAGTGACGGTCGCCACCAGTACCGCGATGGCTTCACTTTGGCTGTTGCCTAAAGTGAGTGAGTTTCAACGCGAGAACGAAGAGATCGATCTTCGAATCATCGCCCATGACCAGGTCAAGGATTTCTCACGCCTGGATTGTGATCTGGCCCTGTATTACTGCCGGACACCGCCCAGGGACATGCAGGTCACTCCACTGTTTTCCGAAGAGGTCTTCCCGGTATGTAGCCCCGCTTACCTGGCCAAGCACCCGGCCTTGAGCAAGCCCGAAGACCTGGCTGCCTGCACCTGGCTGTTCCTTGACGACCTGCAGCGTGACTGGATCGGCTGGCCTGAATGGTTCCGCAGCCTGGGCCTGAAAAACGTCGAGCCCAAGCGCCGGATCAATATCAATAGCTATTCGATGTTGATCCAGTCTGCTATCAGCGGACAGGGTATTGCCCTGGCCTGGTCCAACCTGGTCGACGATCACCTGCAGACCGGTGCGCTGGTGCGACCGCTCGACACGGTGTTACGCACAGATGCGCAGTTTTGTTTGCTCGAACCCTTGGCGCGTGGCGGTATGCGGCAAAGTGTAAAACGCTTTCGCAGTTGGCTGATGAATCAACTTCCACCGCCCGAGGACAACAAGTAACTCAGTTGTCATGGCTGTCATCCACACGAACTAAAACTCTCTTGCGTCGTATATCTCGAACCCTCGGTATTTTTAATGCCGAGCGGCCACGTTGCATGCGCTGAAGGGCGCACGACAAGCGTTCTGCTAAAAAATACAGCTGCCTTTATTTATGACAAAAAGTCATGAATTGCGCCGGAAATATCGTTTGTCGAGACACCCCCTGTTTTCCCAAACTTGCTGCCAGCGGACTTTGGCCAATGAGCCTGCCGACCATTCAACACCGTGCCCAGCAGGGGAGAACAATAATGAGCAGCATCCAGCAAATTCCTGTGCATCAGCTTGAAACCGTCCTTAATCCGATTCACGAAGCGACCGGCCTGAGCAACGAGTTCTACACCGAACAACGTTACTTCGAGCTTGAGCGCGACCAGGTCATGGGTAAAACCTGGGCTTGTGTCGGTTTCGCCAGTGATCTGGGCAAGGCCGGTTCGGTCAAGCCCGTCGATTTCATGGGTTTGCCTTTGCTGCTGATGCGCAACCGTGAAGGCCTGGTGCAGGTGTTCCATAACGTTTGCAGCCACCGCGGCATGAAGCTGGTGGAGGAGGCCGGTGAGGTACAAGGCGTCATTCGTTGCCCTTACCATTCCTGGACCTATGACCTCAATGGCGGGCTGCGCGGCACTCCCCATGTCGGCGGCATCGACCAGCACAAGGACGAACGCTTCGCCTGTGAAAAACATGGCTTGAAAGCCATCCGCAGTGCCATCTGGATGGACATGGTGTTCATCAACCTGTCCGGGGACGCGCAGCCGCTCGAAGACATGCTGGCACCCCTGACCACACGCTGGACGCAGTTTCTCGGCGAGGACGGCATGAGCTTGTTGCGCCGTCGTCCGGGGCATGACGCCACCACGCTGGACATCAATTGCAACTGGAAGCTGGCGGTAGAGAACTACTGCGAGGCCTATCACCTGCCGTGGGTGCACCCGAGCCTGAACTCATACTCGCGCCTGGAAGACCACTACAACATCATTTTTGACCAGCATTTTGCCGGCCAGGGTAGCTACGCCTACAACCTGTCGGACGTCGCCGGTACGCATTTGCCGAAGTTCCCCGGCTGGCCACTGGATCGCCTGCGCAACGCCGAGTATGTCGCGTTCTTCCCTAACGTCCTGCTCGGCATCCAGGCTGACCATGCCTTCGCCATGCAGCTGGAACCGGTCTCGCCGGGACGCACGATCGAACACCTGCGCCTGTTCTATGTGGGCGACGACGCGGCTGGCAGCGATGAGTTCAGCGCTTGCCGGGACGCGATCCTGGAGTCCTGGAAAGTGGTGTTCGCCGAGGACATCAGCTCGGTCGAAGGCATGCAGAAAGGGCGTCACTCCCCAGGTTACAAGGGCGGGGCCTTCTCTCCGGAGATGGACATCCCGACGCACTTCTTCCACCAGTGGGCCGCACGTCAACTGCTCGCCACCACACCGTCTGCCTGAGGAGGTCCCATGTATCCGATAGCCTCTCACTGGCTCAATTACATCGACGGTCAATGGAGCGATAGCGTCCAGCGCCTGACGGTGAACAACCCCGGCACGGCAGAGCCGGTCGCGACCATCGCCCAGGCCACCGTTGCCGATGCCGAGCGGGCGTTGCTGGCTGCCCGCCGCTGTGCCGACAGCGGTGAGTTGACCTGTGTGCGTCCGGCGCAGCGCGTCACCTGGCTGCTGCGCATAGCCGAGGAAATTCGCGCTGTGGCCGATGAGGGCGCCTGGGTGCTGTGCCAGGAAAACGGCAAGCGCCTGAGTGATGCCAGGGACGAGTTCATCGAGGCGGCGCGCTACTTCGAGTATTACGCCGGCATGGCCGACAAAATCGAGGGCACGTCGATCCCGTTGGGCAATGGCTACATGGACTTTACCCTGTACGACCCGATGGGCGTTTCGGCACAGATCGTTCCGTGGAATTTCCCGGTGTCGATCTGCGCCCGTTCGCTGGCCCCGGCCTTGGCGGCTGGCAATGCGGTGGTCATCAAGTCCCCCGAGCTTTCACCGCTGGGTGTGTGCGTGCTGATCCGCGCCATTGCCAAGGCCGGCTTGCCCGAGGGCGCGGTCAACCTGATTTGCGGCCGCGGCCGCGAAGTCGGTGCGTATCTGGTCAGCCATCGCGCTGTCGATCAGATCGTGTTCACCGGTTCGGTGCCGACGGGCCAGTCGATCTTGCGCGATGCCGCGCAGCATGCGATTCCCAGCGTGATGGAGTTGGGGGGCAAGTCGGCTGCGATCGCCTTCGCCGATGCGGACCGTGAGCAACTGCTGGCCAGTGTCCAGTCGGGCATCTTCTTCAACGCCGGCCAGGTCTGTTCGGCGATGTCGCGGCTGCTGGTGCAGCGCGAGATTTATGAAGAGGTGGTCGAGGACGTCGTCGCCATGGCCCAAGGGCTCAGCGTCGGCCTGGGTCAGGACAACGCAGACCTCACTCCCGTGGTCAGCGCCGGGCAACTGGCGGGCATCGAAGCCTTGTGCCGCCGGGCGGTGGATGACGGCGCGGTGGCAGTCACCGGTGGTGAAGCATTCGCTGACCGGGCCGGGCATTTCATGCGCCCGACCGTGTTCAAAGGCGTTACCCCGCAGATGTGCATTGCCCAGGAAGAAGTGTTCGGGCCGGTACTGGCGATCATGCCGTTCGACACTGAAGAAGAGGCGATTGCCATCGCCAACGGCACGGAATTCGGCCTGGTGGCCGGGGTGTTCACTCAGGACATCAGCCGCGCCATGCGCTGCACGCGTCGCCTGAAATCCGGCCAGGTGTTTGTCAACGAATGGTATGCCGGCGGCATCGAAACGCCATTTGGCGGCGTCGGGCTGTCGGGTTTTGGTCGGGAAAAGGGCCAGGAAGCCTTGTACAGCTACGTGCGCACCAAGAACGTAGCGATCCGGGTCGCCGGGGAGTGAATACCATGTTCAAGACTTGGCTTTGCATTGTGTGCGGCCTGATTTACGACGAAGCACTGGGATGGCCGCAGGACGGCATCGTCGCCGGCACCCGCTGGGAGGATGTTCCCGAAGACTGGATGTGTCCCGAATGCCACGTTGGCAAGGCGGATTTCGAGATGCTCGATATCAGTGAGTATACCCCGGCGGCCACGGTCGCCAGCGTGCCGGTCAGTGCGCCGCCGCTGTCCGTTGCAGCCCCGTTGCCGCGTCAACCTATCGTCATTATCGGCAGCGGTTATGCCGGTTACGGCCTGGCCCAGGCGTTGCGCAAGGCCGATCCCAAGGTCGAGATCCGCGTGCTGACGCAGGAGTCCGGTCACCTGTACTCCAAACCCGCGCTCTCGATCGGGCTGTCCCAGGGCAAAAGCGCCGAGGCCTTGTCCGGCGAAACGCCGCTGGCCATCGAGCAGCGTCTGAACATCCGTGTTTATCCTCACTGCAAGGTGCTGGGCATCGACAGTTCGGCGCGCCACCTGCGCACCAGCTTTGGTGACATGGAGTACGGCCAGTTGGTCCTTGCCAGCGGTGCGCAACCGATTCGGCTGCCGATCCAGGGCGATACTTCAGCGCTGATCAGCGTCAATAATCTGCAGGACTACCAGCTGTTCCGTGAACGCCTGGGCGGCGTGCGGCGTGTCGCCATCCTCGGAGACGGTCTGATCGGCTGCGAGTTTGCCAACGATCTGGCCCACAATGGCTTTAGCGTCGATGTCATCGGGCTGGGCCGCTGGCCAATGGAGCGTCTGTTGCCCGCCGAGGCCGGGCAGGCGCTGCAGCATGCGCTGGGTGAACTGGGGGTGACGTGGCATCTGCAGAACACGCTGCAAGCCATCGAATCCAGCGGCCAGGGCTATCGCCTGACACTCGCCGATGGTCACACCCTCGAGGCTGATCTGGTGTTGTCCGCCGTCGGCCTGCGCCCCGACCTGAGCCTGGCCGAGAGTGCCGGCGTGGCGGTTGGACGAGGCATTCAAGTGAACGCTCAGCTTCAAACCTCTGCACCGGGCATCTACGCCCTCGGTGACTGCATCGAGATTGGCGGTCAACTGCTGTCTTATCTGGCGCCAATCAACCAGGGGATCCAGGCGCTGAGCAAAACCCTGCTCGGTCAACCGACAGCCGTCGACTACCCCTTGATGCCCGTCACGGTAAAAACCCCGGCCGCACCGTTGTGTCTGTTGGCGCCTGCCATCGCCTGCGAAGGTCAATGGCGCTGCACGCCGACCGAGGATGGCTTGAGCGCCGGTTTTTACGATGCCCAGGGCCAGCTCAATGGTTTTGTCCTGCTCGGTCGCCAAGCGCAAACGCAACGCAGCGCATTGCTGCAGTCCTGTCAGCACTCTCAGCAGGCTGTCGCCTGAGGCCAGAAACATGAAAAACACGATCAACCTGCCTTATGACGACGCGAGTTGCGGCTGGTATGCAGCGCTGCCTGAGCAACCGGCCTGCAAGCGCTTGTCCGGCGAACAGCGTGCAGACTTTGCCGTCATCGGAGCGGGCTTTGCCGGACTGGCCGCGGCCCGTCGCCTGGCTGAACATCATCCGCAAGCCCGTATCCTGTTGGTGGATGCGCAACGGGTCGCCCATGGGGCCTCGGGGCGCAACTCGGGGTTTGTGATTGACCTGCCGCACAAGTTCGCGCTGGAGCATCCAGACCCCGCGCACAAGCAGCGTTTGCTGTCGCTCAACCGCGCCGCGATCGCGCAGCTGCAGGGCCTGGTCCAAACCCATGGAATCGATTGCCAGTGGTCCCATGTCGGCAAATATCAAGGCGCCGTCGGCGAACGTGGCCTGGCCTACCTGGATCATTTCGAACGCCTGATGAGCGACCTCGGCGAACCGTTCCGCCGGGCCGATAGCGCCGAGCTGGCCAAGGTGTTGGGCACAGGCCACTATCGCGGCGCCATCTACACCCCCGGCTGCTACCTGATGCAACCGGCGGCGCTGGTCACAGGCCTGGCCCGAACCCTGCCGGCCAACGTCGAGTTGCTGGAAGAATCACCGATCCAGCGCCTGGAGCGCGACGGCCGTGGCGGCTGGATCTTGCAGGGTACCGCTGGGCTGATCCGAACCCCGCAACTGCTTTTGGGCACGAGCATTTTCACCCAGGAGTTCGGCTACCTGCGCAATCGCCTGTTGCCGGTCATGACCTTTGCCAGCTGGACCCGACCCCTGACCGATGCAGAGTTGGCCATCTATGGCGGGCAACTGGACTGGGGACTGACCCCGGCGGATCACGCCGGCACGACGGTGCGCATGACCCAGGACCGCCGCCTGATTATCCGCAACACCTACAAGCACGTGCCTAAATACGGTCGCAGCACCAGCGATGCCATGCGTACGAAAGTGCATGACGCGCATCGCAAGGCCTTCCAGGCGCGCTTCCCGCAGCTGGCCGAGGTGCCTTTCAGTCATACTTGGGGTGGTGTGTACGCCATCTCGCGTAACTTCACCAACTTTTTTGGCGAACTGGAAAACGGTGTCTACGCGTCGGCGTGCGACAACGGCGTTGGTGCCGCCTGGGGCACCATTTCCGGGATGATGCTCGCCGATCTCGCGGTGGGTGCCCCGTCAGCGCAGCTCAACGATATCCGGGCGGTGACCGGCATGCCATCGCTCAACCCGCCGGAACCCTTTCTGGGCCTGGGTGTTCGCTCGCGCATTCGCCTGGCGGCCTGGAACAGCCGGAGCGAGCTATGAGCCAGGCGGATAAAGGCAACCGCAGGGTAATGCGCATCGACCATCAGGACCTCGATTTTACCTTTCGTGGTGGCCCGCCAGGCGCCGCGTATGTGGCGCGAGCCATCAGCAACGAAGTCTCGCCGAACATCGGTGTGGGTTTTGCCCGCTGGGAAGGTGCGCAAGTGGCTTGGACGGTGCTGTACGACGAGGTGATTTTCGTGATCGAAGGGTGCTTCGAGTTGCAGGTCGGCGACGAGCTTTTTGCAGTCACGCCCGGCCAGTTGCTGTGGATTCCCGAAGGCACCCAACTGGTTTATGGCGGGCATGCGTTGTTCGGGTATGTCGTTCACCCGGGCAACTGGAAGCAGCTTCACGGTTTGGCTTGAACCGCAATTATCAAGGTGTCGGCACGGTGATAAGACTGACGAAAACGTTCGGCGCACTCTACCTCGCCAGCTTGCTGATGCAGCTGGGATCGACCTTGCTGATGACCTATCTGGCGCTGCGCCTCAATGCATTAGGCGCGAGTGAAACGGCAGGTGGCGCGCTGATGGCCGCCAATGCCCTGGGGATGGTGTTGGGTGGCTGGGTCGGGCGCAGCCTGATCTCGCAGGTCGGGCACATTCGCACCTACGCGGCCTGCGCAGCAACGATCGCGGCGGCGGTATTGGCCCACGAGTTCAGCACTTCCCTGGCTTTCTGGCTGGTGCTGCGGGCGCTGGTGGGACTGGCCATGATGTGCCAATTGATGGTGCTGGAAAGCTGGCTCAATGACCAGGCCCGGACCGAGCAGCGCGGCGGTGTCCTGGCGCTGTACATGGTCGCCAGCTACGTCGGCATGATGCTCGGTCAATTGGCCTTGAGTCTCGATGAGGGGCTGGGCATTCGGGTACTTTTGGCGGTGGCGATGGTATTCGCCCTGTGTTCGGTGCCGGTGGCGCTGACCCGCAGCGCGCATCCGACGGCGGTGCCCTCGACCTCGATTGACCTGCGCCTGTTCCTGCGGCGCATTCCACAGTCATTGGGGACGATCCTGGTGTCCGGCATGATCAATGGCAGCTTCTACGGCCTGGCTTCGATCTATGCGAGCAAGCAGGGATTGGGTACGGCGCAGGTTGGCCAGTACATGGCATTGACCATCGGTGCGGGGCTATTGGCGCAGTTGCCATTGGGCTGGCTCTCGGATCGTCTGCCCCGTGCGAGCCTGATCCGCGCGGTGGCGGTATTGCTGCTACTCATCAGCTTGCCGCTGGGGTTCGATCAAGCGCCTTCGTTCGCGACCTTGCTGTGGTTCGGTGCGGGCATCGGCTTTCTGCAGTTCTGCCTGTACCCGCTGGGCGTGGCGCTGGCCAATGACAACATGGAGCCGTCATTGCGCGTTTCGCTCTCGGGCATGCTGTTGATTACCTTTGGTGTCGGCGCCTGTTTCGGGCCACTCATTGCGGGAGCGCTGATGGAGGGCTTTGGCGCCTCCAGCTTTTATTTTTTCTATGCGGGCAGCGCAGCGTTGCTCGCCCTGTTCGTGGGGCAGGCGAAAGTCACGGGTAAACACCTGCAACAGGATGCGCCGCTTCATCACCCTTCGACACCCAACGGGATTGCCAGCTCCAGCCTGGTATCGGTGGTCGAGCCGATGAACCAATGCCCTGACAGGCGTGAACTGCAGGAGGGCGTGAGTCTCTTGTGCGAGCAAGGGACGGGAGCTGCGAAAGCTCGGTAGAAACAAGCGCTTTATTGCGCTGCATTGATGCGTTTTTCTCATGAGTCGGTGACGAAAAATGGTTTGAACGCTGGTCAACTTTCCACCATCTTGGCGATGCTGCCAAAGGCGCAATAGACCGGAATTAACCTGCAGATGAAAACCTCCTGGTGTTAGTCAATACCAGGCGATAAGCGTACTGCGGAACATATCCAAACCCTTAAACAAAAACAAAAGGGGAAAACAATGCGTGCTCAATCCGGCCTGTTGAAAGGCCTTAATCCGAATGTGACAGTGGCTTCCATATTGGCGGTCATCATATTTGTTGTATTTTGTGCATTTAAAGACGAGCAGGCGGCCAAGGCCTTTGAAATGGCTTCGGTGTTTATTCTGCACAACTTCAAGTGGTACTACATCGCCCTGATCAGCGGTGTGCTTGGGGTACTGCTTTATATATCGATCAGCCGTTTCGGTAACTTGAAACTTGGCACCGAACAGGATGTTCCCGAGTTCAGTTTCGCTTCATGGATTGCCATGCTGTTCAGTGCGGGAATGGGCATCGGACTGATTTTCTGGTCCGTGGCCGAACCCATGCTGCACTACGCCGACAACCCGTTTTCCAAGGGCTTGACGGACGAGTCGGCAACCCTGGCGATGCGTATCACCCTGTTTCACTGGGGCCTGCACCCGTGGGCGATCTTCTCCATGATCGGCCTGAGCCTGGCGTACTTTGCCTACCGTAAAGGGTTGCCGCTGGCCCTGCGTTCGCTGCTTTATCCGCTGATTGGCGATCGTATCTACGGCTGGATCGGCCATGTCGTCGATATCATGGGTGTGGTCATCACCGCCTTTGGTGTCTCCCAGTCGCTGGGTCTGGGCGTTGTGCAGATCAATACCGGATTGCATCAGGTATTCGGCATTCCGGTCAGTGTCGGGTTGCAGTTATCGATCATTCTGTTTGTCAGCATCATTGCTTGCATTTCGCTGTTGGCTGGACTGTCAAAGGGTATGAAGCGTATCTCCACGCTCAATATGTACCTGTCATTCATCTTGATGCTGGCCGTATTGGCTATCGGTCCGACCCGTTACATTCTCAATCTGATGTTTGAATCCACCGGCGACTATGTACAGAACATTGTTGGCCTGAGTTTCTGGATGGACACTCAAAAAGACAGCGAATGGCAAAACTGGTGGACAGCGTTCTACTGGCCGTGGTGGATGACCTGGGGTCCTTTTGTCGGTCTCTTCATCGCGCGAATTTCCAAAGGTCGGACCATCCGTGAACTGGTGATCGGGGCGCTGGTAGTGCCGACAATGGTGACCATCCTGTGGATGTCGGTGTTCGGTGGGGCGGCGCTGAAAAACGAACAGCAGGACAGGCAGGCCTACCAGGCGTCCGTCGCCAGCCAGGTGGTCACCCAGGAGCAACCGAAGTTCGAAGGCGGCACTATTTTGCTCGCCACCAAGAAAGAAACCACGGCGGCCATGTTCACCTTGCTGCAGTCGCTCGATGGCCAGGCCATTGGCGCCGCGCTGTCGATACTGGTCTGCGTATTGCTGGGTGTGCATTTTGTCACCACTGCGGATGCCGGAACCCAGGTTCTGTGCACCTTGTGTGCGTTGGGCAGCACCAATCCGCCGAACTGGATCAGATTGCTCTGGTGCATTCTGGAAGGTGCCATTGCCGCAGGGCTGTTGCTGGCGGGGGGACTCAAGGCCATTCAGATGGCGAGTATCGCCGCCGGTTTGCCGATCGCCATGTTGCTGCTGGTGATGTCCTATACGCTGATCCACAGCTTGCGCAAGGAGATGCCGAGCGTGCCAGCCTGGACGCCTGCGCTGGACCGGCTGCCGGAGCAGGAGCTTTCTCGACAACAGGGTCATGAAGCGCAATCGAACCTCGGTGCAAGTGCGCCCCTTACGACAACACCCGCCTACTGAGCCTCGCTGAGGCATCCGTGAACACACCGAAACCGTCTGCTCCTGACAGAGCTGACGGTTTCGGTTTGATGCCCTCCGTCAAATTCCGATCCCTCCATTCCTGCGCATTCTGTTCACAGTGTTTATCCGCCAGGACGCTGTTTGGCAGCGGGGCAACCCCCTAGCATCGTCTCTACCGACTGCACCCAGACCATGGGTTCCAGAGGTACGAATCAGCCCCCCTGAACGAGACGGTAAACCTCATGAAAAGAATCGCGATTTTCCTCGCCCTCAGTTGTATCGGTGCCCAGGCCTTTGCTGAAGAAAGCCAGGCCAAGACCTCGGCCAACAAGCCACCGATCGAGACCTACACCTACGGTTCGAAACTGGACATCAAGAAGGTCATTTCCGTGACCGATGTTGCGCCAGAGTGTGGTCCGGTGTCGGCGCAGATGACCTATGAAGATTCCCAAGGTCAGCGCCATGTCATGCAGTATCAAGTCATGGGCACCGGGTGCTCGAACGGTTGAGTACCGTGATGACGGTGGAGGGTCGACACTCCATCCGGCCAACGCGGGTGCACTCAGGCGCTTTCGGCGTATTTTGAAGAACGTGCAATTTTGTCATCGGTAGCCAGCAACCCGGGCAGGTAGTCCTTGAGGAACTCCACCCAGGTTTTTATTTTTGCATCGACGAATTTTCGTGAAGGGTAGATGGCGAACAGGTTCAACTCTTCAAAATGGTATTGCGGCAGTACCCGCACCAGGGTGCCTGCCTTGAGGCCGGCCACGGCGGACGCAATCGGCTGGATGCCGATCCCCATGCCCCGGGTGATGGCGACGGTCATGGCATCGGCGGTGTTGACGTGAAACGGCGACACCGGGGTGTTAACGGTCTCCACGCCTTCGGGACCCTCGAACACCCAGTGCTCGGCCGGCATGACCGTGTTGACGATTCTCAGGCAGTCATGTGTGCCAAGCGAACCCGGCGTGTCGGGTATTCCGCGTTGCTTCAGGTAGGTCGGCGAGGCGCAGAGAATGCTGTAGGTGATGCCCAGCCGCTGGGCGACAAAGCCTGAGTCGGGCAGGTCCCGCGCCAATACGATCGACATGTCATAACCTTCCTCCAGCAGATCGGGCAGCCGATTAGTCAGGGCCAGATCAAATAATACCGAGGGGTGTGTCTCGCGGTATTTGGCAATGGCGTCGATCACATAGTGGTTGCCGATGGCCGACATCGCATGAATCTTCAGGCGGCCCACGGGGGTGACCTGTGCGGTGCCTGCTTCCTCTTCCGCTTCTCGCAGCTCTTCCAGAATCTTCTCGCAGCGCTGCAGATAGCGCGTACCGGCCTCGGTCAACGCCAGGCGCCGGGTCGTACGGTTGATCAGCCGGGTTTGCAGGCGGGCCTCCAGACTGGAGACCGCTTTGGAAACGTTGGTCGTGGTGGTGTCCAGCAATTGCGCCGCTGCGGTAAAGCTGCCGCTCTGGGCGACCGCCATGAAAAACCGCATGCTCTGGAAAACATCCATCGTTGTCGCCTCTTGGGTTGAGCAAAAAAAGGACGGCACAGAACTGTAATGCTGTTCACTTAAGCGTGGGGTGCAAATGTGTGGCGAGGGGATTTATCCCCGTTCGGCTGCGAAGCAGTCGCAAATCCAAACAACGCGGTCTGTTTGAATGGACGCTGGGGGGCCGCTTCGCGGCCCAGCGGGGATAAATCCCCTCGCCACAGATTTCCTCCTCGCCTGAAATTGTCTTGAGTGAACAGCATCAGCTACAGGATCGTCCCCTGGAGACCTGTCATTTTTTGCGGGGGATGAATCCCGGTACTCCGGTTTCAACTACCGAATTGAAGCGTATCCGCGTTGTGATCTCTTCGCGAATTTCAAGCATGGCCCTGTGGGGTAGGGTGGTGATATCAAAGTTTTCCTGGATATGGCTCGGTGTCGCAGAGGTGGTCAGGAACGCGACACCACGCTGCACCGCCCAGGCCAGTGCCACCTGCGCCGGGGTTCTTTGCAAGTGCCGGGCGATGCCACTGATGACCTCGTCTTCCAGCACGTTCGGTTCCATACCATGCCCCAGCGGCGCGAAGGCCAGGACGATGATTCCGTGTTCTTTGCAGTAGTCCAGCAGCTCCCATTCCGGCAGGTAAGGGTGGGATTCGACTTGCACCACGGCGGGTTTGATCCGCGCCACGGCCACGATCTCTTTCAGCGCCTCCAGGGTGATGTCCGACAGGCCGATGGACTTGCAGCGACCTTCGTCCACCAGTTGCTCAAGGGCCCGCCAGGTGTCGATCAGGGTCACGTTGGAATCGTAGAGGACATGACCGAAGGCGTCCCTGGGGTCCTGGTCATCCCCGGCTTGAAAAGCGAAGGGTGTGTGGATCAGATAGCAATCGATGTAATCCACCTGCAGCCGTCGGCGACTGGCTTCAAAGGCCGGCAGCACCCGCTCGGGACGGTGGTTGGTGTTCCACAGCTTGGTGGTGATGAACAGGTCTTCGCGCCGCGCTTTGCCGGCCTCCATGAAGGCTTGCAGGGCAACGCCAACCATTTCCTCGTTGCGATAACGCTCGGCGCAATCGAAATGGCGGAACCCTGTTTCCAGGGCGTGGGTGATCGCCTGGGTGGTGACGCCAAGGTCTTTGAACAGGGTGCCGAAGCCCACGGCGGGCATCTTCCCCGAACCGTGATTGAGGGCAAATCGGGTATCGCGAAGTTCATCGTGAAAGGCTTCGTAGGACATGTCTTTACTCCAATTACCGAGGCGGCAGCCTCTACTGATACGAACGTTGTGGTGCTTCGCGACTGGCCAGCCGTTGCTCGAACACGCCGACGGAATTGCCGCCGAGGGCTACAAACAGCTGCACGGTGTCGAGGTACTGCGCGGTCTTGACCCGGATCTGGCCGAGCAGCGCCTGTTGGTAGGCCCGCTCGGCTTCGAGTACCTGGAGGATGCTGTTCTCGCCCTGGGCGTAGGCTTGCTGGTTCAGGCGCAAGCTGATTTGCGCGGCTTGCAGTGCATCCTCCTGGGCGCGCAATTCCTGCGCGTCATGATTGATCGCTTGCAGGGTGTCCGCGACCTGACCGAACGAGCTGATGACGGTCTGCTGGTAGCCGGCGAGCGTAGCGTTGTAACCCTCGACGGCGGCCTGGCGTTCGGCCTTGAGGGTTCCGCCGTTGAAGATCGGTCCGGCGATCCCTGCCGCGAAGCCCCAGAGCGCCGCGCTGCCATTGCCTGATGCGGCCTGGGCCAGGGAGGCGGACAACGTCACCCGCGGATAGAGATTGGCGGTTGCCACGCCGACGGCGGCGCTGGCGATGTGCAGCTCGGCCTCGGCCTGGCGCACGTCCGGACGGTCGTGGGCCATTTCCGAGGGCAGGCTGACCGGCACGTTCGACGGCAAGGCAAATTCGTCGAGATGAAAGTCCGGCGCGATCCAGTCAGCCGGGCCTTTGCCCGTCAGGATCGACAGCGCATGGCGCGCCGCATCCCGCTGCTGAGCCAGGGGCGGCAGCAACGTGCGGTCCTGGGCAAGCCGGGTTTCGGCCAGCGACACATCGATCTGCGTGGTGGTGCCATTGACATGGGCCGCGCGCACCAGTTCGAGGTTCTTGCTGTCGTTGGCCAGCAAGCTCTCCACGGCCTGCATCTGGGCATTGGCCGACGCCACCAGCATTGCCTGGCTGGCCACCTCGCCGGTCAGGGTCAGGTACGCCGCTTCGTAACGATGCTTTTGCAGATCGGTAAAGGCTTGCTGTTGTTCGACCACTCGCTTGTTGCCACCGAAGACATCCAGGTCGAAACCGACCCGTGGCCCGATCGCATAGAAGTTGGAGACCGAGGACTCCTTGGTGTTGTGCACACGTTGGCGACCCGCTGTCGCAGCGAAGTCGACCTGCGGATACAGCGCACCTTGCGCCGCAGCCACCGATTGCGCCGCCTGGCGGATCGTTGCGTCGGCGGCGACCAGCTCCAGGTTGCCGTCGATGGCCCGGTGCACCAGCTGATCGAGCTTGGGCGAGCCAAAGGCGGACCACCATTTTCCGCGGAATTTGTCGCCCAGGGCAATGCGCTGCGAACCGCCTTGGCCAAGACGCTGCTCGGCCTGTTGATCGTAGTGCTGCGACTTGCTCGCCGCCGGCGTTTCAAAGTCAGGGCCGACGGTGCAGGCAGTGAGCAATACCAGCGCCGACAGTGCCGCGATTTTCGTTGGGAACAGATGACTGGATTTCATTGCGCAGACTCCACGAAAACTAGTTGGCCGGTATCGGCTTGCGAAGAAAGACAACCAGCGGGCTCACCACCAGCATCGCCACCAGCAAGATCTTGAACTGGTCGACAACGGCGATGAACGCGGCCTGGTGGGTGATCATGTGGTTAAGCCCTTCCAGTGCCGGCAAGGGCATCGATGCCGTGCCGAAATGGGCGGCGGCGCGATAGGGCGTCACGTTGCTGACCAGCGCCAGGTGCATCGCCTGGGTATTGTTGAAGAAGAAAATCTGCACGATTGCCACGCCCAGGGTGCTGCCGTAGACACGGGAAAGATTGAACAGACCGGTCCCTTCCGGGCGCAGCACGGGGTCGAGGGTGCTGAACGCCACCTTGGTCAGCGCCGGCATCAACATGCCGAAGCCGATCCCCTGAATGGCGCCGGAAACCGCAACCGGCGACCAGTCCATCAATGGCGAAAAGCCGAGCATCAGCCAGTTGGCATAGATCACCAGCGCCACGCCTGCCGCCACGAACAGCCGGCGGTCGAAACGCTCGGGCACCCGCCCCATCAGCACAAACGCGCCCACCAGCCCAATCCCTCGCGGGATGGTCAAGGCGCCGGTGGTGTCCGGCGGGTAGCCGAGAATTTCATCGAGCATCGGCGAGGTCAGCGCCATGGTCGACAGCAGCACGAAACCCACGGCGAAAAAGATGATGGTCGACAGCACGAAATTGCGATCGCTGAACAGGCGTTTGTTGAGAAAGTGCGCCTTTGAGGTCAATACGTGCGTCATGAACAAGTACAACCCCAGCCCACTGGCCAGTGCCTCGACCCAGATTTCCGGCGAGGCGAACCAGTCCAGGCGTTCACCGCGGTCGAGCAGCATCTGCAGGCTGATCAAGCCCAGGGTGAAGCTGCCGAAGCCGAAGAAGTCGAAGGACGGCGCCTTCTCGGCTTTTTTCTCCGCGAGCAAAAGGGCCACGACCAGGAAGATGTACGCCGATAACGGAAGGCTGATGTAGAAGATTGGCCGCCAATCGAAATGCTCGGCGATCCAGCCGCCGATGCTTGGGCCGCTGACGATGCCCAAGAGCACGATGGCGGTCCAGGTCGCGCCAAATTTCATGCGCTTCTCAGGCGCCAACGTTTCCATGGCAATCGCCATCGACAGGGGCGCCAGCACGCCACTGGCCAGGCCCTGGACGATCCGTGCGCCGATGAATTCAAGCGGCGTCGTGGCCACCGTCGCGAGCAACAAACCGAGGACGAAGAAGGCCAGCGCGGCTTGATAGACAAGCTTCAAGCCAAAACGCCCGGCAAGCCACTGGGCGATCGGCAGGGTGATGGCGCTCGCCGCGTGGTACGCCGTGAAAATCCAGCCGGCCTGGTCGTCGGTCATCGACAGGCTGCCTTGAATCAGCCGCAGTACCGCATTCGGCAGCGGCAGGTTCGCCGACTGCATGTAAGTCGCGAGCAGCACCGCCAACCTGAGCGAGCGCGCACGACCTGCGTCCGGGGATGTCTGTGCTTGGCTGTTCATCAGAAGTTACCTGCGGTCAACAGCGACTTGAGTGGGTGCCACCACGGTGTGCGATAGCCGGTATCGACCTTGACCGTGGCGCTGGTGCCGGAAAACAGCGGCAGGGCAGGGTCCGCGTCATCCAGTTCGAGGCGAACCGGTACCCGCTGGACCACCTTGACCCAGTTGCCGGTAGCGTTTTCCGGGGGCAGCAAGGCGAAGTCCGACCCGGCGCCGGGGCTCATGCTGGTCACGTGGGCCTTGAACACGCGCCCGGGGTAAGTGTCGATGCTGATGCTCGCTTCCTGGCCCGGACGCATGTGCGTGACCTGGGTTTCACGGAAGTTGGCCTCGACCCAGATCTCATGGTCGGAAATCAACGCAAAGGCTGGCGCGCCGTTGTTGAGGTAGTTGCCTACCTGCAGATCGTCGACCTTGGCAACAATGCCGTCGGCCGGTGCATAGACCGTGGCGTAGGAAAGGTACAGCTGCGCTTCGTCAAGCTGCGCCCTGGCCTCACGCACCGAGGGGTGACTGTCGGCCTCGATGTTCGGGTTGCCGTTCAAGGCCACGACGGTGCTGGCGATCTGTTGTTCGATCGAGGCGATGCGTTGCCGCGCAATCTTGAGGTCGGTTTCTGCGCGCTCGTAAATGGCCCGGGACACGAACTCGGTCGCGACCAGCGCTTTCTTGCGGGCAAATTCCTTCTGGTCGAAATCCGCCGACTCTTTGGCCGATTGCAGTTCCGCCTGCTGTTGGCGGTAGCTGGCCTTGAGTCCATCGATGCGCAGCCGCGCGACACTCAGTTGCGCTTGCGCACGATCGATCGCGATCTGCAATGGCTTGGGGTCGAGGCGAAACAGCACCTGGCCCTTGCTGACCTTTTGATTGTCTTCGACCGCAATGTCCACGACCTGCCCGGCAATCCGTGCATTGACCGAGGCCTTGGCCACCCGGGCGTAGGCGTTATCGGTGGTGACGAAGGGCAAGCCCGCCACGTAGTACGCATAGCCAACGGCGGCGAAGAGGGCAGGCAGGCCCACCATCAGCCAGGGCCGTAGCTTCTCCTTGAAGGGTTTGTTGATCGGTGATTGGGCCTCATAAGCCTGCGAAGCCGCGATGTCGATTTGTTGAGTCATGATCGAATGCACCTTTAACCGGGAAGGCGGGCCTGCAGCAATCGCCTGGCGCCGACATCAATGAATGTTGTGGAAAAGCAAACCCGCAGGCGCTTGGGAGGATCGCTCCGCCGCCTCTGTTTCGTCGCTGCAACACCCGGTTCGAGCTGCGCTTGAACAAACATGGATCAAGGAATTTGTGGTTCCTTATTTTTGTGCGATGGTGTAAAAATATCCCCTCATCCACCTTCCTGCAAGGATTTTGTACGACATGGCACAAAACAAAGTGACAGCGGGCAAAGGCCGCGGCCGGCCCCGTGCGTATGACCCGCAGACGGCGCTGCAACAAGCGCTCGGTGTGTTCTGGAGCACCGGCTATTCCGGCGCCTCCCTGGACAGCATCGCCACGGCGGCCGGGATGAATCGCCCCAGTCTCTATGCGGCCTTCGGAGACAAACACGCCCTGTACATCAAGGCGCTTGAGCAATATTGGGAGTTTGCCGCCGCCGACATGCAGGCCGCGCTGACCGATAGCGAACTGACGTTGCGCCAGGCACTGATGCGCTTCTACGAGGGGCAGTTGTCGATCTACTTCTCGGGCGACGGCCAGCCACGCGGCTGTTTCGCCATCGGCACGGCGACCACCGAGGCCGTCGAGGATCAGCAGATCCGTGAAGTGTTGAGCGATCGCCTGAGCAGGCTGGATGCCGATCTGGAGGCGCGTCTGCGAACGGCCATTGCAGCCGGCGAGTTGAAAGACGATGTCGATGCAGGGGCACTGGCAGTACTCGCTTCATCGCTGCTGCACAGCATTGCGATCCGGGCGCGGGCCGGCAAATCCCGTGCAGAGTTGACGGCGCTCGTACGCAACGCGGTCGGTGTGATCTGCGGTGAGTGAGGGGCTCGACGATATTCTGGCGCAACAACTGGACGTGGTTTTTTGTGGCATCAACCCAGGCGTGACTGCTGCGGCGCAGGGCCACCATTTTGCCGGTCGGGGCAATCGTTTCTGGCGCACCCTTTATCTCGCCGGTTTTACGTCACAGCCACTGCTGCCGGAGCACGACCAGCACATCTTGCGCTATCGCTGTGGTTTGACGGCCGTGGTCCAGAGGCCGACGGCGCGGGCGGATCAGCTGTCGGCCCATGAGTTTGTCGCGGCCGCAGCGACTTTCGAACAAAAGATCGCCGGTTTATCGCCGCGCTTCGTGGCGTTTCTCGGCAAGGCGGCGTACTGCGCCTTGTCCGCTCAGCGCGACGTTGCGTGGGGGGCGCAGCCGAAAACCTTCGGCAATGCCGCGGTCTGGGTCCTGCCCAACCCCAGCGGGCGAAATCGCGCCTTTACCCTTGAGCAACTGGTGGGTGCGTACCACCAGCTATATGTGGCAGCAGGCGCGCGCCTGTTTTAGCGCGAGAGCGCCAGAAAAGCCGCGCTGGCGCACCAAGGTCGCGCCTTACGCTGTTTTCCCGCCGTGGATGTCGCTCGCCCGGACCTGTCCGCTGGCCCCTCCGGGGTGGCGGCCGGCCATCCTGTGCGATGCGATCAACGCAACGCTCGGCGGCATCTTCATTGCATTGTTTTGCTTGTGCAATGGGTGATTTGACAGCGTTTTTATCAGAGGCGACTGCACGCATAAACACTTGCTGTCTCTGACAAGTCACTTAGGCTCGTTGTGGCGTTTTTTTGACGTTATCCGGCGGCGTTTTATATTTCTATTTATTATTGTGACGTGCTATTGACGTACTGGCTATCTGCTTATAGGCTCCATTTAGCCTGATTCAGATTTCTTCAACCGACCAATTGCAAACCCTCAGCGCAGGGAGGCGGTTATATGCGGACGACAGTTTTCATTAAGTTGATTGTGTTATTTGCGACTCTGAATGGAGTAGCCGTTTCCAGTGCCCAAGCCGCCAATTTGCCCTATGAAATTAGTCGCATAAGTAGTGCTTGCGAGGGTCCACGGGCTCAAGCTGCCGTGGCTTCGACCGACGGCACCACTGCTGCGACAGCGAGTCTTGGCAAAGACCCTGGTGGATCTTCGCTAGATGCCAAAAGTGCCCAATTTACCAGCTCTGATAATGGATCCGAGTCGGGAGCAAATGCTTCCGTCAATACTTCAGCGTGCGACGGATTAATGACGGAAGTTGCCAAACAGCAGTTCGTGATTGATCCAGTGGACAAGGGACTGACTGGCGAATCGGCGTTCAACGTCAGTCAACCCAATGCAGTACCGGTATCTGCGGTTGTATGGTTATTCTCTTCCGCACTATTGGGTTTCATCGTTGTCGCCAACCGGCGCAAGATCTAACTGTCAGTTTCCCGAGACAGTTTTTTCTTGCGGATGTTACAGGTTTAAAGAGGTCGCTGATTGTAAGGGTTGATCTCGTTAGATGTGCTATCCAGGCGGAGGGATTCAGATGCTGCGTTTACTGTTACCTGCACTGTGTGCGTTGGCTATTGTGCCTAACATGGCCCGCGCCGCCGAAGAAAAAGCCTATCTCCTGAATTCGGGAGATATTATCGAAGTGTCCGTTTGGGGCGAGCCCCGGGAGAATAGAGAGCTCGTACCTGTGCTACCCGATGGCAACATTACTTTGAAGCTGGCTGGGCAAGTCAAGGTCAAAGGGTTTGATACGGCTCAGGCCGAAAAGGCCATCACTGAAAAACTCACAAAATATTATCCCGATCCGGTGGTCAGCGTTGTCGTCACGGAGGCCAAGGGCAATGTCGTCTTTGTCCAGGGCAAAGTACTCAAGCCTGGCAAGGTGCAGATGAACGGTGAGACCGATGTACTGCAAGCCTTGAGCGAGGCCGGCGGGTTGGACAAGTTCGCGGACAAGGACGATATCAAGGTCTTGCGTCGCGAAGGGAAAACCCAGAAAGTACTGCTCGTCAACTACGGCGATCTGACTGCCGGACATGACATGTCCACTAACATTCAACTTCAGGCCGGCGATACGCTGGTCGTTCCCTGACATTGCGCGATGCATTAAGGATTATCTTGCGTTCATTGCAAACAACCGGAGTGGTGATGGCAATATTGACTTTGCCATGTTCCGGCATGACTTACGCCGGCACCTGGCAGTCGGCAGTTGCGCTGCCCATGACCGTCGAGCACGACAGCAATCCATTGCTCTTGACGACTGACGAGAAAGCGGTCACGCGAACGATCATTGCCCCCGATTACACGCTGGTGGGTAATTTTGATCGGGATCAGTGGAATTTTGGCCTCGGTGTCAATGTCGAGCGCTCGTCCGACACCGACGTCGTGTCCGATCGAGAAGATCCGAGGCTGTCGTTTGGCTGGCAGCGCGAGACCGAAAAGGGGGGGTATGGGCTCACGGCGCGATACATCGAGAGTTCGACGCTTTCCACTGAAGTCCAGGAGACCGGTGTAACAGACTCGACCGATGGCACGCAAAAGCTCTCGAACATCGGCGGTAACTGGCGAAGCGCGGTGACCGAGCGCAGCACCCTGGTCAACGAAATCGACCTCACCCATGTCGAATACGACACCGCCTCGCTGACCAACTACGATGAGCTGACCAACCGTTTGAGCTGGCTTTATCAATGGAATGAGCGGGTCGAACTGTTCACCCGTTTCGAAGCGACGCGCTATGAGCCCAAGGACGAGACCACCCTTGGCTCCTCCAACAGTTACACCCAAGTGGCCGGCGTGAACTTCCAGATCTCCGAGAAGTTTACGGGGTCGGTGTACGGCGGCGTCAACAAGGTTTCCGACAGCGACGGTGGCCCCACCGGCCAGGGTGGCGTGAACCTGCGATACACCGGTGAGCGTGTCGAGACCAGCGTCGACGCCAGTCGCAGCACGATCGCGAACGGGGAGAACGGCCTGATCGAATCCGATGAGCTACGGGGTACCTGGAGTTATCTGCTCGACGAGACCAGTCGTGTCGGTCTTGATGGCTCCTGGCAAGAAACCAAAGGGGACGCGCCCAGTACTTTTCGCCGATACGGCGCCTGGGCGAGTCGGGAACTCTCGCCTTTTTGGCTTGCACGCCTATCCTTCACCTACAAAGAGCGCGAGCGAGATGGCTTGCCAAATGCCGATGCCAACATCATAGGGATGACCTTGATCTATAGTCACCCCGACTTCTGACCTTCAGCAGCGTGGTATTTATGTCCTCTGAATACGAAATGTCGGTCAACGACTACATTGCAGTAATCAAGCACCGGGCCTGGCTGTTGATTGTGACGGTGGCCGTGATAATCGGGGCGGCTGTATTGGTGGCGACGTCCATGCCACCGATCTATCAGTCGTCCGGGACTATCCTGGTCGAGTCGCAGCAGATTTCACCGGACCTGGTGGCGGGGAACAACAATACCTTCGCTGACGAGCGCATTGAGGTCATCCGCCAGCGCGTGATGACCCGCGAGCACCTGGAGGCAATCATCAACAAGTACAATCTTTTCGAAACGGGCAGCCGGCACCTGACCCTGACCGAAAAGATCGAGGAGATGCGCAATTCGATTTCAGTCGCCCTGGTCAGTGCGGCGGTAAAGGGGCGAGGCGAAGTGACGATTGCCTTCCGCCTTGCCTTCGAGCACAGGGAACCGGAAGTCGCGAACGAAGTGGCCAACGAACTGGTTACGCTGTTTCTCAACGAGAACATCAAGCAGCGCACCGAGCGCGCCAGTGAAACCACTGAGTTCCTGACCCAGGAGGCGAACAAGCTGCGCACCGAACTGGAAGTGCTGGAGAACAAACTGGCGGACTTCAAGCAGGCCCATGGCAACGCGCTGCCCGAGCATCAGGAGCTGCGCATGAACATGTTGTCGCGCTCTGAACTCGAACTCAAGGATATCGACCGGGACTACAAGGCGACCAACGAAGAGTTGCGCTTCCAGGACCTGGAGCTGTCGGCGGCCAAATCCGGTCTGCCGATCAAACAAGGCACGTCGGGTGCGGTTGTTGAACCAGTGCAGGATCTGCCCAGCCTCAAGGCAGAGTACGCCCGGCTGCTGACGATCTATACAGAAGCCCACCCGGATGTGCGGGCCGTCAAACGCAAAATTGCCGCACTGAAGGCAACCGAAGGCCGCGGCGGTTCCGTCGCACCGGTCAGTCTCGAGGTTGCAAGGGTCCAGACACGCATTGCCGCCTCGGAACAGCGCATGAGATCGCTGGCCGGGCAGAAGCAGGAATTGCTCAAAAAGATCGAGACCCTGGAGAGCCAGATTCTCGAAGCGCCGCAAGTGGAACGCGGCTTGGTCACGCTAATGCGCGACCATGAAAACGCTCGCAAGAAGTACGAGGAAATTCGCACCAAGGAGATGAGTGCAAAGATTACCGAAAGCCTGGAGCAGGAAAACAAAGCCGAGCGTTTTGTGCTGCTCGAGGCGCCGCTGATGCCCGAAAAGCCGGTCCGGCCGAACCGTAAGAAAGTGATGGCCCTGGGCTTTGTCCTGGCGCCGGTAGGGGCGGGTGCGCTGGTGATGCTGCTCGAGATGCTGAGTCAGCGGGTGCGCGGTGTCGACGCACTGACCAGTGTGCTGGGTAGACGCGTACTGGTTGCCATTCCCTACATTCATACCCAGGCGGAACTGGCTCGCCGCAAACAGTGGCGAACGATACTGGTGCTCTGTGGCGTCGTGATGATCGTGGTCTCTCTGGTGCTCCTGCACTTCTTCTACATGCCACTGGATCTGCTGATGTTCAAAGCTCTGGCGCGGTTTGAATAAGGAATAATGCGATGGAAATTATTAAGCCACCTCTGGGAAAAAGCGAACAGCAGCCTTCGTCAGGCCTGGTGATCACATCAGTCGGACAACCTGCACCGCTCAATGCGCTCAGTTACGTGCAAACCAAGGTTGTACCGTTGCGGGCAGAGCACCTGGAGCGCCATCGCATTGTCGCCTACAACAAGAATTCGAACATGGGCTGGGCGTTCGATCTGCTGCGTTCCCAGGTCCTCAAGGCCATGGAGGAAAATGGCTGGCGCACGCTCGCCATTACCTCGCCGACGCCTGAGGCGGGCAAGTCGGTGTTGGCGATCAACCTGGCCATGAGTATCGCGCATCACACGACCAAGACGGCGCTGCTGGTGGATTTCGATTTGCGTTGTCCCAAGGTGGGTAGCTACCTGGGGCTGCCGATGGAAAAATCGCTCAATGAATTGCTGACCAACGAAGCAGAACTGCAAGAGGTGCTGGTCAATCCGACCTTGCCGCGTTTTGTGGTGCTGCCGACGCGCGAACCGATTCCGCTCTCCACTGAGGTGCTGTCCTCGCCAGCGGTGGGCGAGTTGATCGTTGATCTGCGCGAACGCTACAACTCTCGCATCGTGATCTTCGACTTGCCGCCGGTGCTGAGTTCGGACGATGTGATTACCATTCTGCCCAAGTTTGACTGCGTGTTGCTGGTGGTTGCCAACGGCATGAACACCAAGAAAGAGATCGAGGAAAGTCTGCATCATTTGGGCAGGGCGAATCTGATTGGTACGGTGCTGAACAAGTCTGGGCCGGCGAAACGGCCTTACTAGGCGGAGCTGGTTTGTAGGGTCGCCGCATCGCAGCGATGGCGGCCTTATAGCCGACCAGTCTCTCGCGGCTGTACCCGATCTACTGTGGGAGCTGGCGTGCTAGCGATGGCGGCCTAATAGCCGACCGATCGTTCGCGGCTGTACCCGATCTTCTGTAGGAGCTGGCTTGCTAGCGATGGCGGCCTTATAGCCGACCAGTCGCTCGCGGATGTACCACGATCTACTGTGGGAGCGAGCTTGCTCGCGAAGGCGGCCTGACATCCGACCTGTTGTTTGTTGAGCGCGTACATATCCATTCCTGCGGTAACGGCCACCTATGGTTTCGCTCTTACATCTATGGTTACCCCCTTTTCTGCAATACTGTTTTTGATGCGTGTTTGGCTTGCTTTCATCTATTCGGCGTCTGAGTGGGGGTGTCGCCCCGCGCCTCGATGAGAATCGATGCCCAACGATCCTTATTAGCGAGACGGCCTTTCAGCCGTGTAAGAGCCCAGGGTTGTCGTCAGGCCGGTTGGCCGTTCACGTCATCAGTTATCCAGCATCGCAAAACCAGGTGGGTGGTGCTCGGGTGACAGCAGGGTCAGGCGTTCATCGCGCTTGGCCCTGCATCGAATTCAGTATGGTGTGCCGCAATCGCCCAGGCGATCCTCGCCAGCTTGTTGGCCAGCGCGCAAACCACGTGGTTGGAATGATGGCGGGCCAGTAGCTGCCGGACCCAGTCCGCCAGCCAGCCTTTCTGGTGGTCCAGATGCATCAGGTACACCCGGGCGCACTGGACCAGCAAGCGTCGCTGGTTGCGATCTCCGCGCTTGCTGATGCCCAACAACACGCTCTTGCCACCCGTGGAATGCTGCTTGGGCACCAGGCCGATTGAGGCCGAGTAGCCTCGGCCGCATTTGAACTGTTTGCCATCGCCCAACTCGGCGGCCAGGACGGTGGAGGTGATCGGGCCGACGCACGGCATGGTCATCAAGCGAGATGCCAGATCATCTTCAGCGGCCTGGCATTGCAACTCCTTGTCCAGCGACTTGATCTCCTCTTCCAGATTCTTGAAATGTCGATACAGCCTCGTCAGATTTTTTTTGAAGGGCTCAGACATTGAACTCGCCTCAAGCAGCGCCGGCAGAGTGTTGATCGATTTGAAGCCGGGGGCCAGGCTGACGCCAACCTCCAGAAGGGCTGCATGAATCCGATTGGCGGTTGCGGTGCGATCCTTGATGAACGCATCGCGTATCGAGTTGGACATGGCCAGCACCTGCTGGGTCTGGGTTTTGGGCGGCACAAAGCGCATCGTCGGGCGAGTCGCTGCCTCGCAGATCGCTTCGGCATCGGCGAAGTCGTTTTTGTTGCTTTTCACGTAGGGACGTACAAGATGAGGGGCAATGAGCTTGGGTAAATGTCCAAGCTTTGCGACCTCCTGTGCCATGAAATGGGCTCCGCCACAGGCTTCCATCACCACGGTGCAAGGCTCGACATTTGCCAGATGCTGGATGAGCGCGGTACGCGTAAATTTTTTGCGGTAGAGCTCATGCCCGCGATCATCTTGAGCATGCAAATGAAAGGTGTGTTTTCCCAGGTCGATGGCGGCAATAGCTACTTTGTTCATGGCAATGGTCTCCGGTGAGCCCCCGGTGAAAGCTTAGTGGGCGATCACCGGGGGCGGCGGGGGTAGCCATTTCATTAGTGAGTCACTTGGAAGAGCCCCAAGTAACCAAGGGCTCTTGCCCCTGGCGTTCGGTGCCTCGCTAATGCTCGGCATGCCCTCGCTCCGGTCCTGCTCCGTGGGCCCGCCGCGATGGGCCATCCTTGGCCCAGCGCGGCTAACCCGGCATCCATGCCGGTTTACCCACTGCGCAGAACCTCCACTCGGCCTCTCGATGTGGCAAGAAAATCAAAAGCCAAAACAAAAGCGAGGCGGCCTACGAGCCGACCTGATTTTGCGGGTGTACCCGATTCCCTGTAGGAGCTGCCGAAGGCTGCGATCTTTTGATCTGGTTGTTGCTTGGCTTGTGCTGTTGCTGTTCGCCGCACCGCGCTACGCGCCCACCCCCGGCTGAACGCCGGAACGAGGCCTCCCGAAGGGGCCGGCAGATCAAGATCAAAAGCTGAAGGCGAGCTAACGCTCGGCCTGATGAGTGGTGAAGAGCGGAGGGTGTACACCGACCCACTGTGGGAGCGAGCCTGCTCGCGAAGGCGGCCTGCCAGCCGACCTGAATCTGGCGGATGTACTGGGTCCCCTGTGGGAGCGAGCTTGCTCGCGATGGCGGCTTGGCAGCCGACCAGTCGCTCGCGGATGTACTCGATCAAACTGTGGGAGATTCTATGGTTGAGGGGAAGCCCTCAAACCGCCTTTAGATTCGTATTCGCTCTGGTTTTTCAGCAGGGCGAATACGACTCGGGCCAGCTTGCGAGCCAGTATCACCAAGGCCTGGGTGGTGCTGAAGCCTCGGGCTCTTTGCTCTTCATAGTAGGGTTTCCAAGCCGCTGTACGACTCGCAGACATGGCAGCGTTGTGGAGCAGCCGACGAGCCTCTCCATCCCCGCGCTTGGTCAAACAGGGGCGTCCTTGTTTCTTGCCTGATTTAGCCACCCTCAAATCCAGTCCAAGAAAGGCGATGAAGGCATCGCCACCACCAAATTCACCCCGCTGGAAAGACGCCAGCAGCCGAGCTGCAGTCAGAAAGCCGACACCTTCTATCTTCATGCAGCGCTTGAGTTGATCCATCAGCCCGGCTTTTTCCAGAAGGGTCTTGATCATCTTCTCAAGCAGGGCTTCGAGTCTTTGCATCGAGCGTACCTGGGCGGCAAACGCCGTTTTCAGCAGCGGTTCATTGGCCCAGCTTTGCGCCAGGCCGGTACGCGCCTGAACCAATGCCGCACGCCGACGGAACAAGCTCAGGAGCTGACGGTAAAGCGGCGGTGGAGGCGTCCATGGACGCAGTTCCTCAGCCTCGTTTTTCAGGTAACGGGCCAGCAGACGAGCATCGATTGCGTCAGTCTTGGCGCGGATTTTCACCCCTTTGCGATAGTGACTTAGTTCAAAGCCGTCGACCATGTAAACGTCGCAGCCGGCTTCATAGGCCAGATCGACGAACACTACGTGATAAATATTGGTGGCTTCAATGGCGATGGCTGCGCTTCCCGATAACGCTTTCAGCCACTTCTTGATGGCTGTCTTGTTGTTGGGAATGGTCTCAAGCAGATCGAGTTCGGCGCGATAGATCACCAGTTCATCCTTGGCGACGTCCACACCTACAATCGGTTTGGTGACGAGAACCTGCATTGCCATCGAATATCCTCCGGGATAAAGTTTGAGCACTTGTTGGGGTCACCCAGAGGCGCAGGCTTGTTTCTATCGTCGGTCGAACCAGAAGCATTCTTTATCGGCGCTTGGGTGAAAGGAGGAGGGGCGAAATCTCCCACGGTCTGTACTGCTAGTAACAGTCAGAATCTGGCTTTGTCCCTCCTCCCCCCTTCAAGTCCTACCATACAAGCTGGCTTGCCAGCGAAGTCGGCCTCCAAGCCAACCTGGATTCTGTTGACTAAACACGCCGCCTTCAATGCCAGGGATACTTCTTCTCCCACGCCCAGGCATGCGCCACGATCTGTTCCAGCGTGGCGTACCGCGGCTGCCAACCCAGCAAGTTGTTAGCCCTTCGCGCATCCGCCACCAGCCGTGGCGGGTCGCCTGCTCGGCGTGACGCTTCACTGATGAAGATGTCCCGGCCGGTCACGCGGCGTGCCGTGTCGATCACTTGCTGGACCGAGAAGCCTTGGCCATTGCCGAGGTTGAAAGCCGTGCTGGCACCTCCCGCCAATAAATAGTCCACGGCCAGCGCGTGAGCGGCCACCAGGTCGACAACGTGGACGTAGTCGCGAATACAGGTGCCGTCCGGCGTGTCGTAGTCAAAGCCATAGACGGTGATGGTCTTGCGCCGTCCGGAGGCGGCCTGCAGGATCAGCGGCAGCAGGTGGGTTTCCGGTTCATGGCGCTCACCCAACTGTCCATCGGGGTCCGCGCCGGCGGCGTTGAAGTAGCGCAGGCACACAGACTTGAGCCCGTAGGCGCGGTCGAAGTCTTCCAGCATCTGCTCCACCATCCACTTGGTGCGACCATAGGGGTTGATCGCGGCCTTGGGGTGCGCTTCATCGATCGGCACATACTCCGGGTCGCCATAGACGGCGGCGGTCGAGGAAAAGATGAAGCGTTTGACCCCGGCGCGCACCATGGCCTTGAGCAGTGTCAGGGTGGCTGCCAGGTTGTTCTGGTAATACTTGGCCGGTTCAGTAACGGACTCGCCCACCTGGATGAAGGAGGCGAAGTGGAACACGGCATCGAAGTGGTGAGTGCCGAACAAGGCGTCCAGCGCCTGGGCGTCGGCAATGTCGAGCTCGACCAGTATCCCGCCCAGCACCGCGCTGCGATAGCCCGTGGAAAAGTTGTCCGCCACCACCAGTTCGTGCCCCGCGCCAAGGAGCTGCTTGACCATGTGTGAACCGATGTAGCCTGCGCCGCCAATCACCAGAAATTTCATGCAGCTCTCCTTGACATCGTTGCGGTGTCAGCGCGAGGCGCCTGACCCGTCCTTCAAAAGCGACAAGTGACCTGCGAGGTCACTTGAGACTGTCACTCGCTTGCGATGGATTTTTTTTCAGGAACAGCCAATTGGACGCCTGCAGGCCGTCGAACATGATCGTGTAGCGGCCATCCAGGTAGGTTGCAGGCAGTTTTTTAAGTTGCCCAAGGGGGCCGCCCTGGGTAAACAGGGTCAAGCCCGGGGGGGCCTGGATGGTCAGCGTGCCCTCGAGGGGCTCCACGTAGAAAGGCGTCTTGTTGTCGTCCTTGGGGATGGCCCGGGTGCCCAGGGAAATCAGCAGGTCCGCGGACTTGCCGACGGGCGCGCCGTCCAGGCTTTGCGCCACTACGCTGGCGTAGGCGGTTTTGATTTGCACCTGGATACTGCCCAGCTTGATCGACTCACCGCCGATCCAGCCTGTTGCCGCCTGGGTGCGGGGCGTATCGATGGTGTAGATGCCTTGTTTCCAGTTGCGCTTGAGTTCACCGGTGTCCGTGGTGGACTCGCTGGCCGTGGCGTCCAGTAGCGACTGTGCCGGGTCATGAAACACCTGAGCGTTACTGGCGATGATGCCCGGTTGTAACCAGGGCAGTTGCGGCGTCCGTGGCATGGCGATCTGCAGTTTGCCTTTCTCCATGGCGGTGCGCAGCAGGGCCGAGTTGGCCGGTGTAATGCTTTGGTTGAACAGGGTCTCTGGCGTCGGCGCGAAGACATAGGTGGTCTTCGCTTCGTGAACGTCGGCGCGACGATAAAGCAAGGCGGCGGCGGGCAGGGTAGCCAGCATGGCCGGGTCGTTATAGGCATGCCAGTTGCCCGCCGACATCCCTTGCTCGGTGAGTTCGTCCTGGCTATAGGCATATTGCATCAGCGCGTCCCAGCCCTGATGGCTGGCCGTGCCGGCCATATAGAGTGGCAGCGAGTGGCGGTCGGCTATCGGGAAGGGCTCGTTGTTCCATTCCGTGACGGTCAGGGGTTTGCCGACGACCTGGCCGGCGCCAATCCAGTCCACCAGGCTGGCGCTGGTCAGCGGGTTTTTCTCAAGCGTTCCCGGACCACCGTAGATGTGCACGTCGACCACGTCTCCGGCGGTCAGGGCCGGCAGGGCGCTCAGGCCGTTGCCGCCCCAACTGCTGGTAGTGGCAATCGGCACTTTCACGCCTGTCTCGCGCAGGGATTGGATCATGTCTACGTTGAAGCGCCGTTCCAGGTCGTTGAGGAACAGCTTGGCGGGGCCAGGCTCCCAGGACCGCCAGGTCTGGTTTTCCGACAGGTCGTGCTGTTTGGCAAAGGCCTTGGCTGCCTTCATGTACAGCTCGTTGTGACGGGGCACATCCTTGTCAGGCAACAGGGCGTTGCCATAGTGCTGGGTGATGTCGTTTTCGTTGGTGATCAGCACGGCGGCAATCGCCGGATCGTCTTTGTAGGCGAGGCCGGTATAGCTGTTGACATGGCTCATATAATCCTTGGCAAAGCGTTTCATGGCCTGCTGGATCGTGACGTTTACGTAGGCGTAGCCTTTGAGGTCGGCGATGCCATACTGGTTCTTCGGTAATTCGTCGAAGCCAAAGATGTTGTCGTTCGCCCAGAGGGCTCGTCCGACGTGCATGTCGAGCCAGACATAGATGCCCTCGTCCTTTAGGCACTTGATCCACAAATCGAGCTTCTTCAGCGATTCTGCGCTCAGGTGCTGGGTATCATGCACGACCCTGCCGTCACCGAAGATGTTGGGGAGGACCCACAGAGAGTCATGGTGGTGCAGCCGCACCAGATTGAAACCCAGGGCCGAGAGGCGCTTGGCCTGGAGCTTGATCGCATCGTCCGGCGTGCGGAACAGCGTATAGGCCGACAGGTTGGTGCCCCAGAAGCGTGCCGGGGTGTTGTCGGCAAACAGCAGTTGTTCGCCGGAAGCCTTGACGAAGCCGCGCTTGCCCGCGGGCTTTTCCTGGGCATTGAGAAAGGACAGGTCGACCGGTGCGGTTTTCCAGTCCAGCCGGTCGCTCGGCCAGCTCTTCGGGTCCGCGATCCCGAAGCGCTCGGCGGCGGTCGGACCCAGCGCCACATCACCGGACACGCTAAACGTGGCTTTGAAGGTTTCGCGACCGGGTTTGATCCGGTCCTTGTAGAGGAACGCCCGTACCTGTGATCGATCACCGGGTTCGAAATACACTGTTGCCAGCGCGGGCTCGAAGCGCATCTCGATGCGCCGCCCTTGGGCATTGCCCCAGGACCAGCCACGGTTGCCGGGCAGCAACACTGGCTCGCCCATTTCTTCGGCCAGGGCCGGGTCGAAGTTGAAGACGATGCCCCCGCCCATCACGTTCGACTTGAGGCTGCGGGCATTCAGGACCAGGTTCATGCTCAACGTCTGCTCGTTTTCCTTGCGAATCTGCCCGGTCGCGTCGAAATCCAGTATTTGGCTCTTGCCTTCCATGGCGTAGACATAGGGCGAGATCACCTTGAGCGAGGGCGTGAAATCCGCCCAGTCCCAGTTGCCGCCCCAGAAGACGAATTGAGAGGCAACGGCAGGACTGCCGCCGCGGGTGACCTGGGGCAGACCGCTGCGCTCATCCACGCTGGCGACCCACTCCGATGCCCGGGTGCTGAATGGCCAAATGACAAGAAACAGGAGAAAGACTGACAGCAAAGGCATGCGGTAAAAAAAACATGTCATGAGCGTTACCAGGTCCGTTGGAGGGTACTCTTGCTGCTTGCGGTCTCGGCGCGCTTGAGCCTGCGCGCCATCTGAGCATAGGACACGCCCAGCCCGGCTACCGACCAATACACCACGGGGATTACCGTGATACTGCTGACGGTGATGATGGTCACCAATATCCCGGCCAGTGTCGCCAGCAAGGCACGTCCGAGTCGGCGTGACTCATCGTCCGGGTTGGGGAACGAACGCATCGCCTTGCGAATGCCGAGCACAATCGTGCCGAAAAAACCCACGAACAACGACAGCCCGATAACGCCCATTTGCAGGGCGATGGCGATATAGGTGTTGACGATGTCGATGATGCCCTGGCCCTGGATCATCGACTGCATTTCAGGGGTGCTGCGGTAATCGAAGGAACCCAGCCATGGATTGCGCTGGATGACGATCAACGAGTTATCGATCAAGCGCTGGCGGTAGGTGATGTTCTCGGCTTCTACAGAGCCGATGAAGGGCAGCAGATCAAGGATTTTCTGTCCGCCGGGCAAGATGGCCAACAGGGGCAGGGCGAGCAAGGCGGCGACCCCGAGCAGCACCAGGCGCCTGACCGCATAACGTCCGGTGCCGATGAACATGATGATTATGACGGCGGCACCGATCCACGGGCCGCGCGACAGCGGCGCAAACAGTCCTCCGGCAAGCAGCAGGGCACCGAGTCGTCGCTGCAGTTTGCTGCGCACACCCTCCTGCAGGAACAGGTAAAAGCCGATGGCCACGGCGATGACATAGCCCAGCGCAATGGCCTGGCCAGTGGTGACGCTGGCGCGCAGCGAGCCGCCACGGCTGAGATAGGTGGCGATTTCCCATTGCACGCCCATGGCGTCAGTCAGCGCGTTGTACAGCAACCATCGGCGGGTAAATTCGAAGAGACCGATCAGCGACAGCAGCATGGCGGCGAGTAAAAAGGCCAACAGTGCATCCTTGAAGTCGCTGACGTTCTTCATGGAGCGACTGGCAACGTAATAGGGCAAAAAAACGTCGACGAACAGATTAAGCGATTGACGCAAGGTGTCGGTGGGCGTGGTCTGGCGCAGGAAAAGCGCAGACGTCAGCAGCAGGTAGGCCAGCAGCAGTTTGTCCGGCAGGGTGCGCCCGAAGGGCAGTGTGTCCGGCCGCTTGCGCAACGCCAGAAAAGCCGGGAACAAGATGCACAGCGCCAGTAGTCGTACATGGTTCAGGTCGAAAAGAAAGTTGACCAGGCCGAAGCCGGGGACCTGCGCATTGGCGGGTGGAATGAGAAACAACAGCATGAAAAACAATGCGAGGGGATTGCGCTCACGCTGTCGCGTCACCGTCAGAATGATTGCGGTAACGCCCGCGTACACCCAGAAGCTATGGGAAAAAAAGGCTAGCAGCGTCAATCCAAACCAAAGGTTGCGCCGACGGGTGAAATCACTCAGTGGGATCAGATCTGCCGCCGGTCGCCGTGCAAAAGCGAAGACGATACCGGCAAGGACCAGGATGACGACTAACGCGCGAAAGTGCTCAGGCATGGGCTACCGATTTATTTGATGAGAGAGCGATGGCTATTGGCTAGTGGTTTGCCTAATAGCGACTATAGTACCTTTCGGGTCGTCCAATACGGGGATTGATGTTATGCCTTCAGTTAACATATCGCCAACATTCAGCCTTCGTCGTCGAGCGATATCTGCTGGGGCATGGAACCTTGGGGCGCTGGTCACTTCGCAAGCGATACGCCTGGGTGGCAACCTGGTGATGACCCGTCTGCTGATGCCGGAAATGTTCGGCATCATCGCCATCGCCACCACCGTCTTGTTCATTCTGCACCTGCTCTCCGATGTGGGGTTGCGCCAGAACATCCTGCAGAGCCCGCGGGGCGACGACCCGGTATTTCTCAATACCCTCTGGACCGTGCAGATCGTGCGCGGCTTTGTGCTGTTTGCCTTGACGCTGTTTCTCGCCGTTGCTGCCTGGTTTGCGCAAAGCATCGATTTTTGGTCGCACAGCTCCACCTACGCCGCACCGGAGTTGCCGATGGTATTGGCCTGGACCGGGCTTACCGCGATCATCTATGGGTTCCAGTCGACGAAAGTCGACCTGGCAGTTCGCGCTTTCCAGCAAAAGAAAGTGGTGATCGCCGAATTTCTTTCCCAGGTGGTCGGCCTGCTGGTGATGTTGGCCATCGGTTACTTCACCCGCTCCATCTGGTCGCTGGTGGCTGCCGGCCTGGCCGCAGCCTTGGCCAGCACGCTGCTTGGGCATTTCTGGTTTGAGGGACCGTCCAACCGTCTGCGGTGGGAACGCGCCGCGCTCGACGAACTGGTGGTCTTCGGTCGTTGGATACTGTTGTCTTCGGCTGTGGGCGTACTGTCCATGCAGGGTGACCGGATCATTTTCGGCGGCAGCATGACAGTCACCGAAATGGGTGTGTATTCCATTGCCGGACTGATCCTGGGCGCTCTTCAGACCGGTGTATTGAAAGTGGTCGGGGCCGTGGCCCTGCCGGCCTTCGGCGAGGCCTCGAGAACCAATGACTTCGAGCGTCTGCGCAGGTTGTATTACCGCTTCAAGATGATGGTCGACGTTGCGCTGCTGTTTCTTTGCGGGTTCCTCTGGGTCACCAGTCCGCTCATCATCAAGGTGTTGTACGACGACCGTTATGCCCAAGCAGGCCACATGATGGCCGTTCTTTCGACGTCTTTTTTCGTGATGCGTTACATCGTGGCCAATCAAGTCTGGATCGCCTTGGGGCTCACCAAGTACCAGGCCATCGACAACATCATTCGGGTTGTTTCGTTGTGGGTGCTGGTGCCGCTGTTATTGGCTATCGGCGGGGTCGAATATGCGATTTGGGGAGTCGCCCTGCATACGTTGCCGACCTTGGTGCTGGTTGTGTATGTCAATCGTCGCGTGGGTATCCTCGATATCAAGCGTGAACTGATCGTGTTGCCTATGCTGGTGGTGGGGGCCTTGTGTGGTGAGCTGGTGCTGGTCGTTTCCAGGTGGCTTTTCGGTTGAACCGGTTGGCCAGGTTTTCTTGACCTGGCGCCTTTGAAATTCCAGATGCAATCTCGATCCCGAGGAGCCGTGAGTGATGAGTGAACGCGAGTTGAATACCTCTGTCATCAGTCGCAGAGGGCTCATTCGGGCATTTGCCCTGTTAAGCCTGGGGGGGCTGGCGGTGAAATTTTCCGGGGTTGGGGCCCGGCCTCCTGCAGGAAAATCGGAGTTTGTCGTTATCAACGGGTGGGTGTTACCTGCCACGCATTTCCGGTAACTGCATATATGATCAAAGACTACCAAACGCAGAAAGACCTGCGCGATCACTATGATTTCTGCATCGTTGGTGCGGGCCCGGCTGGCATTACGCTGGCCTTGCGTTTGGCCGGCAATGGCTGGCGCGTAGTGCTTCTCGAGGGCGGGGGGCGCGAATATGCCCCGTATTCGCAAAGCCTCTACAAGTGTCCTTCCACGGGGCTGGATGTCTTCGCTGAAGAAACCCGCCTGCGCTATCTGGGGGGTACCTCCAACCACTGGGCCGGTCGTTGCCGTCCCTTCGAGCCTTCCGACTTTACCTTGTCCCCTCCGGTGAATTTGCCCGGCTGGCCCATCGCGTTTTCCGAGATGGAGCGTAATCTGCCAGGGGCCATGGCAATTCTGGACTTGCCGCTGGATTCGGGATTCAAGACCGTCAACGCGGCCTTTCACAGCGATGAATTCGAAGCCGATCGTTTCCTGCTCAGTCCGCCGACGCGTTTTGCACAAAAATACGCCAAGGAACTCGAGGAGACCGAGGGCCTGGACGTCTTTATCAATTGCAATTGCGTGGACCTGGATTTCGACAGCAACACTGGCCGCATCACCGCCGTCGTAGTGTCCGATTACGAGCGCAAGCAAGAGCGAATCTCGGCCAAGCAATTCATCCTGGCCACCGGCGCGATCGAGAATGCCAGGCAGTTGCTCAATAGCAAGTCATTGGCCGCCGCCGGCGTTGTCACCGAGGATGGCCTGGTCGGTCGATGCTTCATGGAACACCTGAACATCGCCCTCGGTACCTTCATCCTCAACGGCGGCGAAAGCAGGGAGGCCAGGCAGTTCTACACCAAAGATGCGTTCGTGATCGAGCATCATTCCGGTAAAGGCAATGTCACCGCTTCGCTGTTGTCGGCCGTGGAAACCTATGGACGCTTGGCGGCAATCAAGGGCTTTTTCGAGAATCTGGCCTGCGAGGCAGGCATGGCGCACAAGATCGAGTTCATTACCAAGTTCAATTGTCCCGGTGACGGGGAACTCGCCACGATGATCGAGCAGTTTCCCAACCGCAAGAGTCGCATCTCGTTGACTGAAGAACACGACGACCTGGGGATGAGAACGGCCAACATCCACTGGGAGCTCGCCCCTGAAGACAGGGAGACCATAAAAAGCATAGGCCTGGAGGTGGCAAAGTGTTTTGCCGAAGAGGGGCTTGGTTATGTCAAGTTGGAGGAAGCTGTGTATGACGTTTCCGTGCCGCTGAAGGTCGTGCCGCATGCCCATCACATGGGGACGACCCGGATGGCGACCTCCCCTGAATTCGGGGTGGTCGATGAGAACTGCAAAGTGTTCGGCACCAATAATCTGTACGTCGCTGGCAGCAGTGTTTTTTCAACGACCGGCGCGAGCAATCCAACCATGCCGCTGTTGCAGCTGACGCTGCGATTGGCGGACTACCTCAACCATCAAATGGGCCCTGCGACAGGCAGATATTCTTGAGTGAAACAGTCTAGGGAGAGCAACCAAATCGGGGTGCCACAAAAACTTCAACCATGGTGCATCTGGTCTTGGTACCGATGTGAAACGCTGACATTTGTGAGGCTGACAGGATGATTGGGCTAGCAAAGCGTGCAATACGTTACTACGTCAGGAAAACGGGTCGGGGGAAGGGTTTATACAAGAGGTTTTGCCACCCCACTGGCTATGAATGGGCTGATTACCTGGCGCGTTGGGGAGGCATACACTCGGTCGGCAAGGGCGTGTGGATCAATCCCGGCTGCAACATCCCCGACCCTTCGCTGTTGCGCCTGGGCAACAACGTCGGCTTGTCCGATTGCACAGTGTTCGGGCACGACGGAGTCATTGGCCTGTTCGAGGTCACCGCGGGTAAAACTCTCGATTCCGTCGGTGCGGTCGATATACGTGACAACTGTTTCATCGGTTATGGCGCTATCGTCATGCCGCGCGTCACCATCGGTCCAAATTCAATCGTCGCCGCCGGTGCCGTGGTCACCAAGGATGTTCCGCCGGGTGTCGTGGTGGGGGGTAACCCGGCGAAGGTGCTCTGCACCGTTGACGATCTGATGAAGAAAGTCGAAGAGCGTTGCGAAGCCTATCCGTGGATAGATCTCATCCGCCAGCGCGGCACTCACTTTGATCCGGATTACGAGCCGAAGCTCAGGGCCATGAGAACGCAGTACTTCTTCGGCGAGAAAGTCAATGAGTAGCGCGCCCCTGGATGTGCTCGTGGTCAATTACAACACGGCAGGCCTGTTGCAGCCCATGTTCAATGCGCTGCGTCAGTCCAAGAGTGCCGACCGCGCGCGCTACCTGGTGGTGGACAATGCCTCGGCGGACAATTCCCTGGATTGTCTGGGCGATATTTGTCCAGAGGCCGTGTTGCTGGCCAATAAAGACAATGTCGGCTTTGGTCGGGCCAATAATCAGTTGGTTGAACACCTGCAGGGCAAGTACGCGTTGCTGCTCAATACCGACGCTTTTGTGTCCGATGACACCCTGGCCAAGACCCTGGAGTACATGGAGGCTCATCCCGATTGCGGGATCCTCGGTGTACGCCTCGTCGGTCGGGACGGCGAGCTGCAACCCTCCTGCCGTTATTTTCCGACGCCGCTCAATGTCTTCCTCGTGACGGCCGGGCTTGAGCGCTTTTTCCCGTGGGTGAAATTGGTCGACGACCTGACCTGGGATCATGCCTCGGTGCGAGAGTGTGACTGGGTGCCAGGCTGTTATTACCTGATCCGCCGTGAAGTGATCGACAAGGTCGGCTTGTTCGATCCGCGCTATTTCCTCTACTACGAGGAAGTCGATCACTGCCGGCGCGTCAAGCAGGCGGGGTTCAAGGTGGTCTACTACCCGCATACGTCGGTGGTGCATATCGGTGGCGAGAGTGCCAAGTCGGTCGACAAACTGAATATGGACGGTCGACAGCTGCAGACGCTGCAAATCGAAAGCGAGCTGTTGTATTTCCGCAAGCATCACGGTTTGCCGGGGTTGGCCTTGCACATGCTGCTGGTCGGCCTGTGTGACCTGATCCTGGGGCTCAAGGCTTTGTTGAAAGGTCGCGGTCGGGCCGCCATCAAGGCGTGTTGGCAACACACACGTGTGACCTGGGCACTGCTGCGTAAAACCAAACTCGGTAGCCAACCCACACGGTAGGTCAGGCCATGTTCGAAAACATACGTGCGGACTTGCGAGCGTACGAGGGTGATTGGGGCGCCCAGGGTTTCTGGGTGATGTTGGTGTATCGCTTCGGGCGCTGGCGCTACGGCGTACGCCCGGCGCTGTTGCGCAAATTGCTGTCCTTTATCTACAAAGTGCTCTTCAAGCTGGTGCAGATCGTGACGGGCATCGAGCTGCCGTGTGAGGTGGTGGTCGGGCGCAACTTCGTCATCGATCATTTCGGCGGCATCGTGATCAGTGGTTATGCGCAGTTCGGCGATGACTGCCGGATCCGCAATGGCGTGGTCGTGGGGCTCAAGAACGTGAAGGAGCCGATCGCCCCGGTGATGGGCAACAACGTCGATATCGGCACCGGCGCCAAGGTGCTGGGCAATATCCGCATCGGCAACAATGTGGTGATCGGTGCCAATGCCGTGGTGCTGACCGATGTACCTGACAACTCGGTGGCCGTCGGTGTGCCGGCGACCATCAAGCAGCGCAAGCTCGCTGATGCCGAGCAATACTCATGAGCACGCTGATGACGGGGATTGGCGTGGTTGTCATCGGTCGCAATGAAGGCCAGCGACTCGAGCGTTGCCTGGCTTCGCTGGTCGGTGCGGCGCAGCAGATCGTCTATGTCGACTCTGGCTCGACCGATGGTTCAGTACAGATGGCGCAAAGGCTTGGCGTCGAAGTGGTCGAACTGGACATGAGCACTGCCTTTACGGCCGCACGTGCGCGCAATGAAGGTTTTGCCCGGCTGCAACGCCTGTTGCCGTCGATGCGTCATGTGCAGTTCGTCGATGGCGATTGCGAGATGGTCCCTACCTGGCTGCCTCATGCACAGGCCTTTCTTGAGGCGCAGCCCGAGGTGGCGGTGGTCTGCGGGCGGCGTCGCGAACGCTTTCCGCAACATTCCATTTATAACCTGATGTGCGATCTCGAATGGGATACGCCGACCGGTGCGACCAGCGCCTGTGGTGGCGATGCACTGATGCGCGCGGACGCCTTCGGCACCGCCGGCGGGTACCGGCCGGACCTGATTGCCGGGGAAGAGCCGGAGCTCTGTGTGCGCCTGCGAGCCAAGGGCTGGAAGGTCTGGCGCCTGGCCGAAGAAATGACCTTGCACGATGCGAGCATGACCCGCTTCGGCCAATGGTGGCGGCGTACCCTGCGCGGCGGTTATGCCTTTGCCGAGGGCGCGTTTTTACACGGGGCCGCACCGGAGCGCCATTGGCGCCGCGAGTCGCGCCGGGCCTGGTTCTGGGGTTTGGGCGTGCCGCTGGCAACGGCCGTTGCCACGTTGATGCTGGGCTGGCCCGGGCTGCTGGTGCTGCTGGTCTATCCCATGCAGGTCGCGCGCCTGGCCCGGCGAGGCGCTGGCCCTGCGCGGCAAAACTGGCTACTGGCGTTCTTCCTCGTACTGGGCAAATTTCCCGAGATGTTCGGGCAGGTCAAGTTTCTTTTGAACAGGTTCGGTGCCGGAAAATCCGCATTGATCGAATACAAGTGAGACTTCGATGGACTATTGGATGATCGTCAAAAGCGTCTTCTCCCTGCACGCTGGCTATTCCCTGAGGGCATTGAAGAACAAACTCAAGTTCCTGCTATTGGTGGGCAAGAACTGGACCGAGCTGAATCTGTTTTTCGGTCGTATGTCCAACGCGTTGGGCGATACCGGTATCGAGAAACTCGGCGGCGATTGCCTGGGCGTCATCCACTGGCCCTACATCAGCAAAAGCTGGAGCTCCCAGGACAAATTGGGCGTCATGGCCTCGCATTACGAGGTGGTCTCGAAAAGCTGCCCGCAGCTACTGCTTTTCGGGCGCGACGACGGCCTGGTCCTGAGCGATCTGACGGAGTGGTCTGAAGGTTGTACCTTGGTGCTGGACCGTCCGTTCTGGTTCATGCGTGAAGGCGAGCTGGTGCTGAACCTGTTCCAGGGCGATTTGCGCATCGCCTCGATAGCTTTCACCTTGTGTTGTACGGACGGTGAGCTTTGTATCTTTATAGGTGCCGTGCAGGGCATCCATAAAGGCATCGAGAGCGACAGGTCGCTGGGCATCTACAGGGATGTCACCAAGGATTTCGAAGGCCTGCGACCCAGAAGCTTTCTGATTGAAGTGATCAAGTACATCGCCGGCAATATCGGTGTCGGAAAAATCTACGCGGTAGGGGATGTCTATCGTCATCATCGTCACCCGTATTTTGGTGCGCACAAAGCCCTGGAGCTGGCCGCCAATTATGATTCGATCTGGCTTGAGCACGGGGCGACACCGTCTGCGCGCGAAGACTTTTTTGAAATTCCCATGGCATCGTCCAGAAAGCCGCTGGAAACCATTGCCTCAAAAAAACGCGCCATGTATCGCCGGCGCTATGAGCTGCTGGACGATACCTTTGCAAAGATCGACAAGGTGCTGATAGGCAGCTACGCAGTGAATTGACGTGACCGGTTACTGGACTACTGTGGGGGTACCTGCAGTACAAATTCGACGACAAAAGCCGGGTGCCCATGCGTATCGCTTATTTCATCAATCAATACCCGAAGGTCAGCCATAGCTTCATTCGTCGCGAGATTCTGGCGCTGGAACGCCAGGGCTTTGAGGTACAACGCATCGCGCTACGAGGCTGGGACGGCGAGTTGGTGGACGCCGAGGACGAGTCCGAGCGCAGCAAGACCCAGTATGTACTGGAAGGCGGCGTCAAAGCGCTGTTGCGGCCTGCGCTGCAGGTGCTGCGAACCCAGCCGCGGCGGTTTTTTTCGACGCTGTGGCTGGCGTTGCGCATGGGCCGGCGCGCCGATCGGCCCTGGCCGTACCATCTGATCTATTTGCTCGAGGCATGCCGCGTGTTGTCCTGGGTACAGGCGTTCGACGCCCGGCACGTGCACGCCCATTTCGGCACCAACTCGACCGAAGTGGTGATGCTGGCCAATGCACTCGGCGGGCCGGCGTACAGTTTCACCGTGCATGGCCCGGAAGAGTTCGACAAAGCGCAGTTCATTCATCTGGGCGAGAAAGTCCGGCGCTCGGCGTTTGTCGCGGCCATCAGCGCCTATGGGCGCAGCCAACTGTATCGTTGGGTCGACCATGCGCATTGGACTCGGGTCAAGGTCGTGCATTGTGGCCTTGAGCGGGCCTTTCACGATGTGCCGGCGGTGGCGGTGCCGTCCGCGCCGCGGTTGGTCTGCGTGGGGCGCTTGTGTGAGCAGAAGGGCCAGTTGTTGTTGCTTGAGGCCGCGCGCCGGTTGGCTGAACAAGGCGTGGCGTTCGAGATAGTCCTGGCCGGCGACGGCGAAATGCGCCCGCAGATCGAAGAACTGATTGCCCGGCACGGCTTGCAATCGCATGTGCGAATCACCGGCTGGATCAGCAGCGAACAGGTGCGCACGGAAATTCTCGCCGCCCGGGCCCTGGTGTTGCCGAGCTTCGCCGAAGGCTTGCCGGTGGTGATCATGGAAGCCATGGCGTTGCGCCGGCCGGTGCTGACGACTTATGTGGCGGGCATTCCCGAACTGGTGCGCCAGGGGGAGAACGGCTGGCTGTTTCCCGCAGGCGCGGTGGAAGAGTTGACGGCGGCGCTGGCGGACTGCCTGGCGCAACCTGTCGAGGTGTTGCAGCGCATGGGCGAGGCGGCTTACCAGCGCGTGCTGGAGCGCCACGATATCGATACCGAAGCGACCAAGTTGGCTCATCTGTTCAAGGCGCAAGCATGATCACATTCCTCAATTGGCTACTCGGCGTACCGCTGGCGATTATCCTCCTGCCGGTGTTGGTGCTGTTCGTGCAAGTGTTGCTGGCTGGCTTGCCGGTGCGCGCGCTTGCGGCGACGCAACGCTCGCGGCCTCGGGTGGCGGTGCTGGTACCGGCTCACAATGAGGCCTCGATCATTGTCGCCACATTGAATTCCCTGCGCCCGCAACTGCTGGAGGGCGACCGACTGTTAGTGGTCGCCGACAACTGTTCTGACGACACCGCCGCGGTGGCTCGTGCGGCAGGCGCCGAAGTGGTGGAACGCAGCAATGATCAGCAGCGTGGCAAGGGCTATGCGCTGGATTTTGGCGCGCGTCATCTGGCCAGCGATACGCCGGACGTGCTGATCATCGTCGATGCCGATTGCCAGGTAAACGAGGGCTTCATCGAGCGCCTGGCCATACAGTGCATCGATTCGGGGCGGCCGACCCAGGCACTTGATTTGATGCGTGCGCCGGCGGGTTCCGGGTTGAAGGTGCAAATCGCCGAGTTTGCCTGGTGCGTGAAGAATCGGGTGCGGCCGCAAGGCTGGGCCCGGCTCGGTTTGCCCTGTCAGCTGATGGGCACGGGCATGGCGTTCGTCTGGCGGGACCTGCCCTTGATCACTTTGGCCAGTGGTCACATTGTCGAAGACCTGAAAATGGGCCTGGATTTCTGTCGTAGCGGCAAGCCGCCGTTGTTTTGCCCCGATGCGCTGGTGACCAGCTATTTCCCGCGCAGTGACGAAGGCCTCACCACCCAGCGTACGCGCTGGGAGCATGGACACCTGGGCGTGATCCTGGGAGACGCGCCAAAGTTGCTCGTGGAGTCGCTTGCCCGGCGCAACTTCAACCTGCTGGCCATGACCCTGGATCTGCTGGTGCCACCGCTGGCCTTGCTGACGTTGTTGCTGGGCGCGGCGTTTGGCCTGTCCTGGTTGGTGTTCTGGTGGTTCGGCGCATGGCTGCCGGCATTGATCGCGTCTGTCGGGGTGGCAATGTTGATGGTGAGCATCTTGCTGGCTTGGAGCCAGTTCGGTCGCGCCATCATTTCCTTTTCTGCCTTGCTGTACGCGCCGTTCTACGCACTGAAGAAAATCCCCCTGTACCTGGGCTTCCTGGTTAAACGCCAGGTTGAATGGGTGCGTTCCAAGCGAGACGACTCCTGATGCGTGCATTGGCCTGGCAACACAACTGGCAAACGATCATCCAGACTCTCAGGGTCGTCGCTGATGCCGATCAAGAGCAACGCTTGATCGAGGCTTTGTCCAGGCCGCAACGGGCGACGGTGCTTGGGTTCGTCAATGCCCATGCGATGAACCTGGTTGCCAAGGACAACGACTACTACAAGGCACTGGCGGCCGCCGACGTGTTGCTACGCGATGGCTCCGGCATGTCGATCCTGTTTCGCCGAATGGGCAGGGTGCCGGGGCTGAACATGAACGGCACGGACTTGATCCCCAAATTACTCTCGGCATACAAAGGACGGCGCGTGGCTTTGTGGGGCACGCAAGAGCCTTTCCTGGGCAATGCGGCAAAGCATTGCGAGGCGGCATTGGCGGTCAATGTCGTTTCCGCCCACCATGGTTTCGCGGACGTGGAGACCTACCTGGACCTTGCCCGGCAACATCAGCCGGAACTGGTGGTGTTGGGCATGGGCATGCCCAGGCAGGAAGTTGTTGCTGCCAGTCTGGCGGCCAGTGGTGTGCCTTGCCTGATCGTGTGTGGAGGGGCGATCCTGGACTTCCTCGGCGGCAAGGTGAGTCGCGCTCCGCAATGGATGCGTGGCCTGGGCTGCGAATGGGTATTCAGGCTGGCCAGTGAGCCCAAGCGGCTGTTCAGCCGTTACGTGGTCGGTAACCCAATGTTCATATTGAGAACGCTAGCCTGCACCGCGCCGACTGACGGATGAGTCGGGACTTTATCGACACGGTCAGCGCTGTAATATCTTGCAAAACTCCGGCGTAGCATCTTTACTGCTCATGTAAGCGACGACTTGCTGGCGCATACGGGAGTTGTGTCGTTTTTAGTACGAAAGGCGACGGAAGTTTGACGTCAACCGCCATCGAATCGAAGCCTGTTTTTCAGTGTCTAACTCCTTGATTCGAACTTTCGAATAATCTTTCCTTAATTAATTAGTGTTAATACAAAATGAAAGAACATGTGAAGGCACTGTTGCGTCAGTTGATTACGCCGTCGGTACGCTTTGAACTGAGGAAAACCCACGCCTGGCTCCACGATATAGCCGGTCGAGCCTGTTTCTGGCGCTGGGAATTTGTCAGGTTCAAGCTGCGTGAAGACAGTGCTTACGACATTCTCTATGTGGGTCGAAAGGCACAGCGCGAATTTGTGAAAGTTCTCATGGGCGCTGAACCTCAGGTAGCCAATCAGCAAGTTAAACCGGACACATCAGGTCGGACGGTGTTTGTCAGTGAAATACCGACGCCGGGTGCACTGTGCGTGCCTCAGTATCTAAGCGCTGTTGTACCCCTGGGCAGATCGATCGAAGATATTACCGCCAGATATAACTCCGAGTTGCGCCGTAATCTTCGCAAGAACCGACTGCGCTATCGCCTTAAACAGGCGTTGAACGACGACGAAATCGAAAGCGCCGACCAGGGCATGCTGCAACCTTATGCCAGCGCAAGGCATGGCACGTCTGCTTCGCAAATCGAACAGCAGGAGGTGCGAAGGGTGGCGAAAACCGCCGGGCGACTGGACCTGGTGCTGCTGGAAGACGAGGTGGTCGCCTGTCACCTTGGCTGCGTGATTACCCGCGCGGGCAAGCGCTACTGGAGCACGATCCGTTTCGGCTACCCGGAAACGGTCTACTCGGATGCGAAAAAGCTACGGGAGATCAACTCGATCACCACCTTCATGGCGCTGGAATGGGCGTTGGAAAACGGCTTCGACTATTACGATATCGGCACCTGCCTGGCGCGTCCCGACGATGGCCTGCTGGAATGGAAAAGAAGACGTGGCGGTGATGTCGATACGCTGAACAACCACGGCTATCTATTTGTCCGACTGCCCAAGGTGGGCGTCGCGCAATTTCTCTGGGAAACACCTCTGTTTGCGGTCGAGGGTAAAAAACTGACCCTGCATCTGGGTTTGCCGGACGGGCAAAGTGATGAGGATATCGCCGAGCGCTATCGTGAAATGGGTTTTGGAGGGCTCTCCAAGGTCTATCTTCATTGCGCCAAGGCGCCACAAGAACAACTGCTCGAGACTTTACGCGGTCGCTATGGTCATCTGAAATCGCCCCCTGTCATGGAAAGCATTAGTTGCAGCTGATCGGAGTTTTGATTTTGCGCACGTAGATGACAAGCGTTGTTTGTATTCATACGTATTAGAGTGGTAATCCTTATGTCGCAATCGAATATGTTGGTGAGCGGCGCTGGGGCGAAATGGAGTTTTGCTGCGTATAAGCACATTTTCAAAGAGAAACTTGCCAGAAAAGCGCCGCTGAACCTGCAAAGTGTCGCGGCGAAAACCTGGGAAGTGGCTCCGGCGGATGTATCGATAGCTCCGCCTGCTTTTTACCTGCCCAATCAGCTTGAGCGTGTCACGGGATGGCAGTTTTATCCCTTCGAGCATCCCCGTCGCACCATGGAGGGCAACGGTCCCGTCCAGCACGGCCCGACTCGCGCTTTTCTGCTCAAGGACGCCTGGCTGATCGACGGCGCGCTTTACAAAGGTGATGCCAAATCCTGGTTATCGCCGAGGGCCGGATGGTTGCCGAAGATTCGCATAGAAAACGAAATCGATCGCGGGGCGATGTATTGCACCGTGGGTGGCAACACGTGGTTTGGCTCGTGGATGGTGGATGATTGCATCACCTATCCAATGGCCTGCGAGGAGGGCGTTCCGGTGACCACGGCGCTTGCTGAAAACGCCATTTCCGCACCCAGACACGGGATACTTCACGCCCCCGGCTACGAAGACTGGCTGGGCATGAATCCGCTGCGTTTGCGCAACGCGTTTTTTCGTGAACTGGTGATCTTTGACGACATCAGTCAGAACCGACACAAGCACATGCGCTTTCGCGGAATGACTGAAAAGCTGCTGTCGCATGTCAATGTCAGTTCTCACCCTGGGGTATTCGTGCTGCGGGGCAACAAGGGCGCGTTGCGCTTGTTGCGCAATGAGCTGGAACTGGCTGAACGTCTGCGCGAGCGCCGGGGCTTTCGCATTATCGACCCGTCGAAATCCGATGTAGCGACTATCGTCGCGGCCTGTGCCGGGGCCAGGACAGTGATCGGCATCGAAGGCAGTCAACTCATACACGGCGTCAATGTCCTTGCGCCCGGCGGCTCACTGCTGGTCCTGCAACCCCCTGATCGTTTCGTCTGCTTCTTCAAGTACCTGACGGATCGCGACCGGCAAAACTTCGGTTTTGTGGTGGGTACCCCGGACGGCGAAGGTTTCAGGATCGACCCCGATGAGGTCGAGCGCACGCTCGATCTGTTCCCGGCATAACGCGTCTCCAGGCTTTTGCTGTCTCGTTGGTAACCCGGTAGCGCTGATTGACAGCGCTACCGGGCGACTTATGCACTCAAGACGCACCTAGTAGGCATGCTTGCCGGAGAAGGCCGTCACCGTTCGGGCAAGAATGACGAAGTCGAGCCACAGCGACCAGTTGTTGATGTATTCGATGTCCGAATCAACCCGTCGAATCATCTGTTCGATATCTTTGGTTTCACCGCGATAGCCACGCACTTGAGCCAGGCCAGTGATGCCTGGCTTGATGTTGTGGCGGGCAAAGTAGTCGGCGATGTCGGGCGAATACTGCGCATCGTGCTGGATGGCATGGGGACGAGGTCCGACCAGGGACATTTCGCCCATCAACACGTTGAACAGCTGCGGCAGTTCATCCAGGCTGGTTCGTCGAATGAAGGCGCCGACCCGGGTCATGCGTGGATCATTCTTTTGTGCTTGCTTGACGACACCTTCTTCCGGCTGATGGACGACCATGCTCCTGAACTTCCAGATGCGAAAAGGTCCGCCACTCCACCCCATCCGTTGCTGACGAAAGAACACCGGCCCCGGGCTGTCGAGCTTGATGGCAATGGCGACGATGGCCAGCACCGGCGCCGCAAAAAGTAAAAGGAGAAACGCCAGCACGCGGTCTTCAAGGTTCTTGAGCAGTAGGCGCATGCCCATCAGTGGCGTTTCGGACAAGGTCAGCACGGGAATGCCGGCAATCTCGCGCACGCTGTGATTGATCAAGCGCAAGGAAAAGATGTCCGGCACCCAGTTGACCGAGATGTGCTTGTCGAACAACTTCAAATACACATCCTTGATCACCTGCGACCCATCCAGTGGCGTGACGAAATAGACGGTGCGGATGGAATGCTGCACGACCAAGTCGTCAAGATCGGAAATATGACCCAGTATCGCCAGGCGGTTGGGGTTTTCCGAGCCATCCTTGCCCTGGTCATCGGCCGCCCCGATCAACACCGAGCCGACGACCCGTTCACCCAGCCAGGGGTTGTTGCTGATTTTCTGGTGCAGGAAGTCCGCCAGCTCTCCCGAGCCGATGATCAGCGCGTTGTCCCGTTGGGTGGGGTGAGCCAGGAATTTCTTTTGCAATTCACGTGTCGCGAGGTGCAAAAGCAGCTGGGCAAAATAACCGATGACGAACAACTCACCGACCAACAAACGTGAGTACTGTTCGCTTTGTTTCGTAAGAAAGGCCATGGCGACGAGAAAACAAAAAGCGGCGGTCCATGCCTTGAACAGTTTGAAGGCCTTGACGGCAAACACGACATTGCTTCGATAAATGGCGTAGTGGTCGTAGACGACGGCCAGCGCCCCCAGCAATAGCAGGACCATGATCACATAAGCCTGCGTGATGAAGCCGATGTGATAAACAATCAGGTACCACGCGACACCGGTGACAGCGAGGCTATCGAGGCCTGCCTGGATAAAGATACTGGTACTGCTTCTGCGCTGGAGTACGGAACGGCTGCTGCTCGGCTCAAAAATCATGATCAGATCCCATTTTTGCTGCCCCCTCGCGCCCCAACCAGAACGCGATCCAGGTCAAAACCACCCTCGTTTCAGAGCTTTAGCCTCAACGGCAAGCTACTTATAGTCGAGAAATCCACCCTCCACCGAAATTCACACAGCAGGGGAGAATGCGTATCCCGTGCTATCACTTTAGCAGCACTGTGGATTCATTCACGTAATGGACGAAGTTTAGTCTGCAGCATTGAAGCAGGCGCCGGCCGGCCTGCTTTTGGGGTATCTGGACGACCATCGGTAGCAGCGTTGTCAGTGACTCATGCCGTCTTCGATGGCGATGCCTTGGGCGCGCATTTTGTCGATCAGTTCGGCACGGGTGCCAGGCAGGTTGAGCATGGTTTTGGCGCGCAGTGCCGCCACTTCGTCGGCGCTGTAGGGCTGGTAATCGGCGGGCCTGCTTTTGCCGGCCATGCCGTCCTCGCGCATCAGCCAGTTGAGCAGGTCAGCCAGTTGCGCATTGTTCAGTGCCGATTGCGACATGCCCGGCACGCGTACCAGGAATTCACGGCCGCCCGAGACTTTCAGGAAGTTACCGACAAACCCGGTCATTCTCGGCGTGTCATTGGCCGCCGAGCCCATGCCGTTGCCCAGATGGCAACCGGCGCATTGCAGCTGATAGTTCACGCCCACGCTGTAACCGGCCTCGGCGATGGGCTTTTGCAGTTCCTCGTTGCCCGGCGCGTGACGCTGCGTCGGGTCCGGGATGGCCCGGGCATGGGCGAGCGGGGTGGTCATGGCGCAGACGAGACCGAGGATCAGCAGCTTGCGCATGAGATATCTCCTTGAGGGGACCTGTAGGAGCTGGCTTGCCAGCGATGGCGCCGGGTCAGTCGACAAAAATGTCGCATGTTAGACCGCCTTCGCTGGCAAGCCAGCTCCTACAGGTGACCGATGCCGATTGCGTGGGCAACCGGCGGTGGTGCGTGTCAGACCGCCACGCCGCGGATGATCGAAACGGTGCAGTGATAGATGTGCGATTTGGCGGCCAGGCACCAGTTCACATCGTTGTTGTTGAACGGGCGGTAGGCCGGTTCTTCACTGTCGTTACGGGTGCAGGCGCACTGGGCGCAGCTTTGCTTACCGCAGCAGTCGTTGTACGAAATGATGTAGTCCTTGCCGTCGGCCGGGTTGCGGCAGGTACCGATCCAGGTCACTTGCGAGGCTTCGGTGCCCGGTGGGCAGGACGTCACCGAACCGCCGCAGCAGCTGCACAGAAAACCGTCGATGGAACAGTAGCGCCAGTAGTCGCAGCTGTTCGGATCACCCGGGTCACCGGCCTTCGGGTCAGTGGCGGCCAGGGCCTTGCTGGTACGGTCCAGCGGCAGCAGGACGGGAAGGGCGGCACCGGCCACGATCAGCGAGCCCATGCGTGCCAGCAGTTTGCGGCGCGAAGTAGTGTCGGCGACACGGCGCGAGGAGCGCTCGAACAACAGATCCAGCAGTTTCATGAAGGTCTCCCTGCCTTATCAGTGGCTTTGGCCGTGGCTGTGGTCATGATTGTGATCGTGGGGCTGAGCATTGAGGTACTGCTGCAGCGTGGCGTGCTTCAAGTGCTCGACTTCGAACAGGCTGTCCAGGTGCTCGCGGGAGTTGACCAGGCCTTTGGCGCGCAGGGTGCCGGACTTGTCGATCAGCGCGGCGTACGGCAGCTTGCCGATCTGGTAGGTCATGCCCACTTCCGGGCCGACCACGTAGGTGGCGTCTTCGAGCTTGTGTTCGCGGATCAGCGCTTGCTGGGCGTCCATGTCGCCGTCGCTGACGAACACCACGTCGAGGGTATTGGCTTGTTCCCTGGCGATGGATTTGATCGCCGGTAGCAGCGATTTGCAGATCGGGCAGGTCGGCGAGAGGAAGAACAGCAGTTGCGATTTCTCACCGGCGTAGCCGAAGTTCACCGGGCGACCCTTGCGGTCGGCGGCAGTGATTTGCGGTGCGGCTTCGTTGACCGACACACCTTTGTCGACCATCAGCGCGCCAGCCGGAGCCAGACGGCCGTGCAACACGCCAATCTGACGGACCAGGCCCATGACGACAAACGCCACGGCCACCAGCAATACCCAGAGCAAAACGTTGGAAACTATCAAGCCTTCCATTTTGATTACCTACCAATCAATTTGAGCAGAAGAGGGGAGTTCGCCAGCAGGCCATCGGCCGCGGCGTAGATGAGCAGCGCGACAGCGGCCGAAGCCAGGGTCACGAAGCCATCGAACACAGTCATGTCGCGGACAACCGGTGCCACGCTGGCCAGCAACGCCAGCGCCACCAGCACGCTGTTGCGCAGCAGCAGGACCGGGCGCAGGGGTTGCGCCTGGTCGGGACCTGCACAGCCGCAGTCGATGTCGCGACGACCGCGCCACAGGTTGATGCCGATGGCGGCGGCGTACAGCGCCAGCAGGCTGGCCGCACTCAAGGCTGCCCAGCCGCGGCTCACCGGGACCAGCAGCGCGAAAGCGATGGCCAGTTCCAGCAGCGGGATCAAGCGGGCGCTCGGACGCACCAGCGCAGCGGGCAGCAGTTGATAATCCGCCAGCTGTTTGGCGAAGCGCGCAGGCGCCCGTACCTTGTGGGTCGCGGCACTGGCCAGCAATGCCGAAATGGCGAGGGCGCTGGCAATGATGAAGATCGGATCTGATTGCATGGCCGAGCCTCGTTTAGTAGCTCATGACCTGGGTCGCGGTTTTTGCGACCTTGGCCATGCTGCCGGTGTGCTGGTTGGTCTTGAGGTCAAAAATCTGCAAGCCGCCCTCGACGTCGGTACCCAGCAACAGCGGTTTGTCGTCGCCGGTGGCCTGCATGCTCCACACCGGTACGGGTGCTTCAAGGGTGCCGATTTTCTTGCCAGTCTTCAGATCGAAGGCCCAGATCAGGGTGCTCGGGTCTTCCCATTTCATCGGTTCGTGGGCGTCGTGCATCAGTACATACAGGCGGTTCAGCTTCGGCGCGACGGCCATCAGCTGCCAGCCACCCGGTGCCCAGCCGGCTTTCTTTTCCTCGTCGGTGGTCAGCGACCAGCTCGGCAGGATTTTCGGCGTGTCGCCGGAGAAGTCCACGGCGCGCACGGTGCCGGTGGTGGTGGTGAAGTAGTAGGTATCGCCGACGTTGACCGCGCGCTCCACCAGTTTTTCCGCGTTCGGGTCAAAGAACGGCGTGCGGTTGCGCGCGGTTTCCTGGCCCTGATCGTTGAGGGTCACCACCTGCAGGCTGCCGTCGCCGCACAGCGAGGCGAAACGGCGCTTGCCGACCGGGTAGTTGAGCACGCAACCGGGAATCGCGATTTCCGTGGCGACCGCTTTGGTCTGGGTATCGACCACGGTCACCGAGGTCGACGGGGTGAAGTTGTAGACGTAGACGAAACGGTCATCGCCGCTGGTCTTCAGGGCGTAGCGCTGAGTCAGCGATTCGGCGCGCTTGTTCGGGATCAGCACTTCCCAGGCCGGCGACAGGGTCGAACTGTCCCAGGCGGTCAGCACGTCGGTGCGGGTGCCGCGGGTGCCGCGCGAATACCAGATGTCGGCGCTGTAGATCAGCTTGCCGTCATGGCTCAGGGCCGAAGGCGCGGCAAAGCCGGTCGGGACCATGCCGAGCACGCGTTTCTGGTCGGGGTCGACCACGGTGATGCGCCCAGCGACGAAGCTTTCGAACTCGACATCGACGACGAACGTCCGGTGCGGTTCGGCGGGGAAGGCCAAGGTGGTCTGGCCGATGCCGGTGTCGGCGGGCAGGTCCGCACGGGCACTGTTCAAACCGAGTACAAGCAGGCTCAGGCCTAGCGCTGACTGTACGGAGATCCTGTTTGTTCGCATAAGGGGAACTTCCTGAATTGTTGGTAACGCGGATCGCGGGTGAGTGGGCAGATTCTGACCATCGAATAGTGCCTCGCCCGGCAAACGCGGGAATTGCCCTGCCTGCCAAGTGTGTGTGTATCTGTGCCAGTGTCGGGAAATCACTGCCATGCCCCGAAACTGCGGGGGGAGACTGATCGTTCCCACGCTCTGCGTGGGAATGCCTCAACGGACGCTCCGCGTTCGGCTTTGGATGGGACGCGGAGCGTCCCGGGCTGCATTCCCACGCAGAGCGTGGGAACGATCAGATGGGGGGATCAGGTAGGAGTGGTGAGGGGAAGGGAAAAGCTGAACACCGCGCCACAAGGCTCCAGGTTTTGCGCCCAGATATCGCCCCGGTGACGGCCGATGATGTTCTTGCACAGCGCCAGGCCGATGCCGTTGCCGCTGACCTTGGACGAGAAAAAGCCGTCGAACAGCTTCTCTTGCGCCTGGGCCTGGATGCCGCGGCCGCTGTCCTCGATGCTCACCAGCGCCATGCCGTTGTCGGTGCGGGCATGAATGCGCAGCAAGCGGCGTTCGATGGGCAGGTCGGCCATTTCTTCAATCGCATTGAAAGCCAGGTTGAGGATCACCTGGCCGATCAACACCTTCTCGCAGCTCACCCGCAGCGGCTCGGGTGAGGTCACGACTTCCACGCGTACCAGGCTCGGATCGGCCCTCAGGCTGATGAAATAGCGGGTTTCGCGCAGCAGCTCGTTCAGGTCGATCAGCTCTTCGCTTTGCTCCAGTTTCACCACGTAATCGCGCACGCTCTTGATGATCACCGAGGCGTGCTCGATCTGCCGCACGGCACTCTGCAAGCCCCAGGCGACGCCTTGGTCGGCGTCGGCTGCGTTACCCAAACGAATCACTGCGCCCTCGATGAAATTGCGGGTGGCGGCCAGCGGTTGGCTCAGTTCATGGGCGATGGCCACGGCCATTTCACCCATGGCGTTGTAGCGCGCCAGGTATTCGAGTTTCTGCTCGCTGACCCGCCGCGCCTCTTCGGCCAGCACCTGCTCGGTGACGTCGCGGAACAGCAGCAGATGGCCGACCAGGTCATCCTCAATCTCTATGTAGCGGCACGTTGCGTCATGCCAGCGCCATTCGCCGTCCCGTCGCTGCACTTGGTAATGCACGTTGAAAGGCGCATGTTCCGGCGTCTCATGGGCGAACTGCTGCAGCAAACGCTGGCGCGAAGCGTCGTCGCACCAGGCCAGGAAGTTTTTGCCCATCAACTGATGCACTTCACTGCCAAGCAAGTGCGCGCCGGAGTCGCTGATAAAACGCAGATCGCCCTCGGGGCCGAGCACCGCCACGCCCTCGGCTAAATCCTGCATGAAAGCCTTGAGCCGGCTTTCGAAACGCTTGAGGTCGCGCTTGACCTTGTCCTCTTTGGAGATGTCGCGGAACTGCACCATCAGCACATCGCGACCTTCCAGGTGCACCAGGGTCGCAACCGCCTCGGAAAGAATTTCCACCCCTTGCTTGGAGCGATAGCACCACTCGATGGCGCGCTGACCGGTGCGCGCAGCACCTTCCAGCCAGCGCAGACCCACCGAGCGCCGGTACTTCGGTGCGTCGCGGGTCATGTCCGGGGCTTTGAGCGGCGTCAGTTCCTCCAGGGTAAAACCCAGCGCCGCCAGGGCGGCAGCGTTGGCCCAGAGAATTTCCTTGGTGTGCGCATCGTGAAGAATGATGCACAGCGGCATGGCTTCGATCAGCGCATGGAAGTCGTTCGGTTTTGGCAAGTACATCGCACAGCCCTTGGCGGCAGAGGGTTCCGACCGGTGGAGTCAGGAGTATGGCGTTTTATACCCGCTCACGCATGGGGATGCGCTCAGAGGTAACCGGGGGCGGCCTAGGGGTTTTCTTTAGTGCGGGGGCTACACGCACCAATAGTTGCGCCGTGATGCGGTTTTTACACTGGGCTCCAATGCAAGGGTGACCACGCCGATCCCGATTCCCTGTAGGAGCGAGGCTTGCCCGCGAAGAACGATGACGCGGTCTACCTGAGAGACCGCGGTGCCTGGTTCGCGGGCAAGCCTCGCTCCTACAGAGGAAAGGAGGCGTTAGCCACGCCATCTAACAATAAGCAAAACGGAGAAAGCCCATGCTGCGTTCAGCGGTCGCGCAACAAGACGCACCGATCGGTGTTGACGAGAATGTCGTCGACAGCCCGGCCTTTGCGCAGGTGCTGGAAGAAGTGCGCCAACGTCGCAACGAATTCGACAGCGTATCCCACGTGCCACGGGACATGATCGAGCGCTTCAAGCAGGTGGGCATCTACCGTGCCGCCACGCCGAAATGCTACGGCGGCGATGCCCTGGCGCCAGCAAAGTTTCTGCAAATGATTGAACGCATCTCCGAAGCCGATGGCTCTGCTGGCTGGGTTGCCAGCTTCGGCAGTGCCGGTGTTTATCTCGCCGCATTGCCGCCGGAAACCCTGGCCGAAATCTACGCCGATAGCCCCGATCTGGTGTTCGCCGGCGGCCTGTTTCCATTGCAGCCTGCCGAAGCGGTAGAAGGCGGCTATCAGGTCAACGGCACCTGGAAATTCGCCAGCGGCTGCAAGGGCGCTGACTTGCTGGGTGTGGGCATTGGTGCCGCGGGCGGTAAGCCACGCACCGCCGTGTTCCGTCCGGAGCAGGTAGAGATCGTCGAGAACTGGGACGTGGTTGGCCTCAAAGGTACTGGAAGCCATGACCTGCGCGTGTCCGACAAGCGCGTCGACGAGCGCTGGACCTTCATCCGTGGCGGTGCCTCGACCATCGACGAACCGCTGTTCCGTTACCCCTCGATTGCCTACGCCGCGCAAGTGCTGGCGGTGGTCAATCTCGGCCTGGCCCGCGCTGCCCTCGATGAAATCAGCCGCATGGCTGGCGGCAGTGGCATCACCGGCGCGCCGAAACTGTCCGACCGCGCTTACGTGCGCATCGAAATCGCCAAGGCCGAAGCCAAGCTCAGTGCCGCACGCGGTTTCTTCTACAACGCCACCGAAACGGTATGGAACTCGATCCTCGCTGGCAATCCGGTCACCCCGGAACAGACCAGCCTGTTGCGTTTGTCCGCCATTCACGTGTCCCAGGCCGGTGCCGAGGTGGTGCAAAGCGCCTACAGCCTGGCCGGTACCACCGCCATTTACCTGCGCCATCCGCTGCAACGCTACCTGCGCGACTCGATGGTGGTGACCCAGCACGCCTTCCTCAGCGAAGGGTTGTATGACGGCGCCGGCTCGGTGTTCCTCGGCGTACCGCCGTTCCCGGGTTACATCTGAAACCTCTATTTCAAGGATCAATACTCATGACCCAAGCTACTCAAGAACCATTGCGCGTCGTCTTCTGCATCGGCATCACCCAGAACTTTTTCGACCTGCCCACCGGCGAAGGCCTGAGCGTGTGGAAAGGCTTCAGCCGGATGATGGGAGATCTAGGCGCGATGCCCGGCATCACCGTGCTCGGCGCGATGGATGACGACCGCCTGATGGTCGGCCCGTCCACTACCTCGCCCTGGACCGTGTACATCATGGCCGACGTCGACTGCCACCAGTCGGTGATCGACGCCTGCAACCTGTTCCGCACCACGCCGGTGAACGAATACAGCCTGTGGCGCTACGCCAAGGTCGAAGCGCGCATCGGTCGCCCGCTGACCATCCCTGACGCGGCCAAGGTGTAAGTCATGAACGAGGCCTTGCTGCAGCGTCTGGCGACGCTCGAAGGGGAAAGCGCGGTGCGTCGCTTGATGGCGCGCTACATGGAACTTTGCGATGTGCCCAGGGCGCCGACCCAGGTCAGCGAGCTGGCCGCGCTGTTCTGCGTCGACGCGATCTGGGAAGGCGTTGGTCGCGAGACCGCGCAGACCTTCGGCCAGCATCGTGGACGCGAGGCCGTGGCGGCATTTGTCGGCGGTTACCTGCCGCCGTCGGATCACTTCCAGTTGAACCTGCATTACCTCACCAGCGAGTCGATCGTGGTCGATGGCAACACGGCGCAGGGGCAGTGGATCATGCAGCAGATTTCCACCTACGCAGATCAGCGCAGCGAACTGTTCGGTACCCGCCTGAACATCGATTTCCGCTGTGTCGACGGTGTCTGGCTGATCGCACATTTCCGCACGCAACGGCTGTTCAGCACTGACTTGTACAAAAAGGAGCTGAGCGCATGAGTACTTTCATCAGCGAATTTCTCCTGGGCGGCAACGGCAAACGTGTTGCCATCAAGGATTCCATCGACATCGCCGGTTATCCGACCCGCTCGGGCAGCCGTGCTTTTAGCGATGCACCGCCGGCCACAAAAAACGCCGAAGTGGTGGACGCGATTCTCACCGCTGGCTGGCAGATCGTCGGCAAGACCAACCTGCACGAACTGGCGTTTGGCGTCACCGGCATCAACGACTGGACCGGTACGCCAGTCAATCCTCAAGCACCTGATCGGGTGCCGGGCGGTTCCTCCAGCGGTTCGGCTTCAGCCGTAGCCGCCGGTTTGGCGGACATCGCCATCGGTACCGACACCGGTGGTTCGGTGCGGGTCCCGGCGGCCTGCTGCGGCATCGCCGGGCTCAAGCCGACCTACGGCCGTGTCAGTCGCGTTGGCGCGCATCCGCTGGCTTCCAGCCTCGACTGCGTCGGGCCATTCGCCAAGACCATGGACGACCTGATCGCCGCCATGCAGGTGATTTGCCCAGGCTTTGAGGCTCAGGGCTTGCCAAGTGATGGCGTCAAAGTCGGCTTCCTCGACGTGGCCTGTGACGCGCATCTGCAAGCCAGCCTCGGTGCTGCCGCTGACCGTGCCGGCTGGCGCCGCAGTCACCTGCACTTGAGCGAATTCGAAGCCGCGTTCGCCGCCGGCCTGACCGTGATCAATTTCGAAAACTGGGCCGCCTTCGGTCACCTGACCGGCAAAGGCCTGATCGGCGCCGATGTCGAACAGCGCCTGCTGGCGGCTAGTCGCACCACTCGCGATGAGCTGGCTCAGGCGGAAGCCGTGCGCAGCCGTTTCACCCAACAGGTTGACGCGGCGCTCGAAGAGTTCGCGGTGCTGTTGCTGCCGACCATGCCGAGCCTGCCACCGACCCTGAGCGAAGCGCGTAGCGGCAGCAAGGCCGTGGCCGGCATGACCCCGCTGGTGCGTCCGTTCAACCTCAGCGGCCATCCGGCGCTGACGGTACCCGTGGAACTCGATTGCGGCGGGCTGAAAGTCGGCCTGCAAATCGTCGGCCGTAAAGGCCAGGACGAACTGGTCTGCGCCTTTGGTGCGCAGCTGCAAGCCTCAACTCAATCATAAAAAAAGCCATGAGGAGAACCGCATGAGCACTCATGAATACCGGCTGATCGCAACGTCGAAAAGCCCCGAAGACCTGGTCCAGCACGACCGCGTCGACGTCTCGCTGTACAACGACCCAGCGCTGTTCGAAGCCGAGCTTGAGAAGATTTTCTACCGCACCTGGGTGTGGGTCGCCCACGAAAGCGAAGTGCGCAACAGCGGTGACTTCAAGACCGCCACCATTGGCCGTCGCCCGGTGATCGTTGTTCGCGACAAGAAGAACAACATCAACGTGCTGGAAAACCGCTGCCGCCACCGTGGTGCGACTGTGTGCGAGAAGCACAAGGGCAACGCCACCGGTTTCACCTGCCCGTACCACAGCTGGTCCTATGGCCTGGACGGTAAGCTGCGCGCGCTACCGTATCCGGATGGCTATGAAGGCATCCTGGAAAAATCCGAACTGCCGCTCACCAGCCTGCGCGTGGAAAGTTATGCCGGCATGGTCTTCGCCAGCTACAACGACGAGATCGAGCCGCTGGAAGACTTCCTCGGCGGCGCCAGACACTGGATGGACCTGTTCATGAAGCAGGGCGCCGGTTACCCGATCAAGACCCAGGGCGAACACAAGTTCAGCTTCAAAGGCAACTGGAAGATCCAGCTGGAAAACACCACCGACGGTTATCACTTCCCGATCGTGCACAAGTCGTTCATGTCGTCGGTGGATGAAGAAACTTCGGAAATGCTCTCGTTCATGACCGACGAACAAGCCGTCACTCACTCCCTGGGCAACGGCCACAGCGTGATGGTGATGGTGCCGGAGCATGTTGATCTCGATCACGATGACGGCACCGAGCAGTTGCAGGAACGCTTTGCCCACGTCACTGAAGAGCTGTCGAAAACCATGCCCGCGGATCAGGTCCGTCGCGTCGTGCGCTCGCTGCACGGCGCCGGTTTCAACCTGAACCTGTTCCCTAACGTGGCGATGTCGATGTCGTTCTTCCGCGTGCTGCGCCCGGTGTCGGTCACCGAAACCGAGATCCGCCACGTCGCCCTCGGCATGGACGGCGGCCCGGAAATCGCCAACCGCGAACGCATGCGTATTCACGAACACTTCCAGGGCCCGTTCGGTTTCGGCAGCCCCGACGATGCCGAGGCCTGGGACCGCGTGCAGCGCGGCTCGTACGCCGGCGTCGATGCGCCAATCCTGGTCAACCGCGGCCTGAACCGCGAAATCACCGCTGAAAACGGCGACAAGGTCTCCCACGCCACCGACGAGGGCGGCATGCGCGGAGCCTACGACATGTGGAAAAGGATGATGAGCCAATGAGCATTCAAGACACCCTGAACGGTTTTTCCGGCCCCTTGGCCCAGGCCATCGAATTCATCTGGCGCGAAGCCGAACTGCTCGACCACAAGAACTACGCCGAATGGGCGACCTTGTGGAGCGCAAGCGGCCTGTACATCGTGCCGATCGATCCGGACACCGAGGACTTCGAAGCCACCCTCAACTACGCCTACGACGACGCACGCATGCGTGACCTGCGCATCGAACGCCTGACCGCCGGTTACTCGCCGTCGGCGGTGGACGCGGCGAAAACCATCCGCACGGTCTCGCGTTTCCGTCTGGTGGAAGCGGCCGGCGACATCGTCGAAGTCAACTCGGCGCAGTTGCTGTACGCCTACAAACGCGGCGTGCACACGCCGTTCGTGGCCGACCTGAACCACCGCATCCGTTTCACCGATGGCGTGCCGACCCTGGAGCGCAAAGTGGTGCGTCTGATCAACTCCACCGACAGCCTGAGCGCACTCGGCTTCCTTCTGTGAGGGCAACATCATGAGTCGAGTAGCCCTTGTAACGGGTGCCTCTCGCGGACTGGGCGAGTGCATTGCCCGCCGTCTGCACGGGGCGGGTTATCGCGTCGCCCTGGCGGATGTGCGCCTCGATGGCGTGCAGCAACTGGCTGCCGAGCTGGATGCCAGCGGTGCCAGCGCTGTCGCCATTGAGCTGGATGTGCGCAGCAAGGCGGACTTCCAGCGTGCCCGCGATTTACTGGTCGAGCACTGGGGCGGCTGCGACATCCTGGTGAACAACGCCGGGGTGTCGAAAGTCGCGCCGCTGATGGACATCACGCCAGAAGAGTTCGACGAGTCGATGGCGATCAACCTGCGCGGCACCTTCGTCGCCTGCCAGGTGTTCGGCGCGCACTTCGCCGAGCGTGGCTTTGGCCGCATCGTCAACATCGCGTCCCTGGCCGGGCAGAACGGCGGCACCGCCACCGGCGCGCATTACGCCGCGGCCAAGGGCGGCGTGGCGACGCTGACCAAAGTCTTTGCCCGTGAACTGGCGCCGCAAGGGGTGACGGTCAACAGCGTCTCGCCAGGTCCGCTGGACTTGCCGGTGGTGCGCGAATCCGTGGCCCCGGAGCGCCTGGAACAGATCCTGAAAATGATCCCGGCCGGCACCCTCGGCGACCCGGCGTTCATCGCCGACAGCGTGCTGTTGTTGATTGCCGACAACGCAACGTCGGTAACCGGCGCGTGCTGGGACATCAACGGCGGCTTGTTCATGCGCTAAACCCGAAACAACCACTGTAGGAGCTGCCGCAGGCTGCGATCTTTTGATCTTGATTTTAAAAACAAAATCAAAAGATCGCAGCCTTCGGCAGCTCCTACAGGGGGTAACCCAAGCCGTACCGTTAAACAAAAACAAGTATTCAGGTGATGCCATGATGAAGGTGAAAATCGAAAGGATCGTCGACGAAGCGCTGGATATCCGTTCCTTTCGCCTCGTGCGCAGTGACGGCCAGCCGCTCGACACCTATGAACCGGGTGCCCACGTCGACCTGACCGGGCCGACCGGGGTGACCCGCCAGTACTCGCTGTGCAGCCCGCCGCAGGATCGCCGCGCCTATCTGGTGGCGGTGAAGAAAGAGCCACAGTCGCGCGGTGGCTCGCAGGCCCTGCATGAGCAAGTAGAAGAGGGCATGGAACTGGAAATGGGCGCGCCGCGCAACCTGTTCCGCCTCGACCCCGGTGCCCGCGAACATGTGCTGTTCGCCGCCGGCATCGGCGTGACGCCACTGCTGAGCATGGCCTATCGACTGGCGGAAAGCGGCCAGCCGTATCGCCTGCACTACTTCGCCCGTTCAGCGCAGTACGCCGCGTTTACCGAACTGCTGGCGACGAATTTCGCCGATCACGTGGAGTTCCACTACGGCGTCGAACCGGGCGATCTGGACGGTGAATTGAGCGCATGCCTGGATCGCGCCAATCCGGCGGCCCACGTCTACACCTGCGGCCCGGCACCGTTCATGAACAAAGTGGTGGAAGTGGCTGCGCGCAGTCGCGCCGATGAGGCCATCCACCTTGAACACTTCGCTGCGGATCCGGCGGCCAATAGCGCCCCGGCCGGCAGTTTCGAGGTGCAGCTGGCCAGTTCCGGCGTGGTCCTGCAAGTGCCGGCCGACACCAGCCTGGTGGATGTGTTGCAGGCCCACGGTTGCGACATCGACACCGAGTGCCGCGAAGGCATCTGCGGCACCTGCATCGTCGAGGTGCTGGACGGCTTGCCGGAGCACCGCGACAATTGCCTTTCCAACAAGGAAAAGGCCTCCAACAAGCAGATTTGCGCCTGCGTTTCACGGGCACTTTCCGCTCGTCTGGTATTGGACATTTGACTTAAAGGACGCTGGAAAGCGTGCGCCGGAGCCTTTTGAATGGGCGCCCGGCGGCCGCCCATGAAGGAAATGGCTGGAAAACGAAACATTTTTACCGAACCGCTCGGCGAAGCGGTCGAGAAATAACAACAAAAAAACGTGAGGCTTTGCGGACATGATTACAGCATCGACGGTGCGCAATGAGGCGTTCGAAAGTTGGTTGAGCCAGGTGAACCAGGCCTGCGGGCGTTTTGACGCCCGGGCGCTGGACACCGACTTCTACGGCCAGCTGACGGAATTTCGCAGCGGCGCGATCAACCTCAGTGTGGTCGACATGGCGCACGTGCATCTGTATCGCACCAGCAAGGACGTCAGCACCAGCAGCGACGGCCACTATTATGCGGTGTTCCAGATGCGCGGCAGCTCGCACCTGGAACAAGGCGACAACCGCGCGCAACTGGGCTGTGGCGACATCGCCCTGATCGACGCCAGCCGCCCGAGCGACATGACCTACAACGATGACTCGCGCCAGTTGTCACTGATTCTGCCGCGTCAGGTGGTGGAGCGTGGTTCACACTTCAATGCCGTCAACTGCGCCACGCGCATCGGGGCCAGCAGCCCTCTGGCGGCGATGGCCAACAAGTTGGTGCTGGAGACTCGTCAGCAGGAAGGGCTGGACATGCAGGAAAGCGAAGCGGTGCTCGACGCCCTGGCCAGCCTGTTGCTGCCGGGGATCAGCGCCCGTGACAGCGCTGCCGATCCCCATGAGCGGCAGTTCCGCAAGATCATCGCCTTCATCGACGCGCACCTCAGCGACGAAGACCTGTGTCCCGAACTGATCGCCCGTGAAGTGGGCATTTCCGTTCGCGGCCTGTACCGGATGTTCTCCAAGCGCGGCCTGGTGGTGGCGCAATACATCAAGCACCGGCGCCTGGATTTCTGCGCGGAAAACCTGCGCCGTGCCGATATCGAACAGAAGCTTTCGGCGTTGTGTTACGCCTGGGGTTTTTCCGATTCCAGCTACTTCTCGTCGGCGTTCAAATCGCGTTTTGGTGTGTCGCCGGGCGCTTATCGCAAGCGATATAGCCAGCACTGACACCGCGTCATCGTTCATCGCGGGCAAGCCCGCTCCCACAGTGATCTCAGTGAACTCAGAATTTGTGTTCGACGGTGATCCTGTGGGAGCGGGCTTGCCCGCGAAGGCGGCCTGACGGCGAATACAGATTGATCAGTGCCGCGCCGGCTCATCCACCGGCAAATGCAGCACCTCGCGCACCAGCATGGCAATGCTGGTCACGCCCATCTTTTCCTTGATCTTGGTGCGGTGCACGTCAACGGTCTTCACGCTGATGTTCAGCTCCCGGGCGATCACTTTGCTGGCCTTGCCATCGATCACCAGCATCAACACTTCACGCTCGCGGCTGGTCAGCAGCGCCAGTTTTCCCTGCAGGTTCTGACGCTGCTGCTGATCGGCCTGGGCGTGCACGGCGGTCTTGAGCGCCGCCTGGATACGGTCGATCATCTGCTGCGGGTTGTAGGGCTTCTCGACGAAGTCCAGGGCGCCGTTCTTCATCGCCGCGACCGACATCGGAATGTCGCCATGGGCCGAGACGAAAATGGTCGGCAAGGTGCTGCCGCGCTGGTTGAGGATCTCCTGCAACTGGAAACCGCTGGTTTCCGGCATGCGCACATCCAGCACCAGGCAGGCGGGCTGCCCGGGGTCGTACTGGCTGAGGAACTCTTCGGCGCCGGCGAAGCACTGCGCCTGCACGCTGACCGACTCCAGCAGCCAGGCCAGCGAGGTGCGCAAGTCTTTGTCGTCGTCAACGATGTAAACAATCGGTTTGCGGGTTTCCATCAGGGGCTGCCACGAAAATTTCTAATTATTGTTTTCGCACGCGAACGCGCGGCACGCATCGGCTGGTGTTTTTTCAGCCTGTAAGCAGAATACCCACTGTCGCCGGCCCTTGCGATAAAGAAACCACCTAGTCGACTAGCGGAAACCCAACATCGTCATGGGGATCGTCAGAATGGTTGCGCCGTGCCCGCAGCCTTAGTCTTGTTCCATCACCTACGGGCCGCTATCTTCGCGGTCCTCCTGAAGGAAGGGGCATCGACATGGCCGACCTGAGCCAGCAGCAAATCGACTTTCGCAACGCCATGGCGCAGCTGCCTGCTGCGGTGAACATCATCACCACCAATGGCCCGGGCGGGCGCTGCGGCATCACCGCCAGCGCCGTGTGCTCGGTGACCGACTCACCGCCCACGGTACTGGTGTGCGTCAACCGCAACAGCGCCACCCACGACGTGTTCCGCAGCAACGGCCGCCTGTGCGTCAACGTGCTGTGTGGCGAACAGGAGGAACTGGCCCGCCACTTCGCCGGCATGACCCAGGTGCCGATGGCCGAACGTTTTGCCTGGGACCTGTGGGACGACGGCGCCGCCGCCGTGCCGGTGCTGCGCGATGCCCTGGTGCAACTGGAAGGGCGCATCAGCGAGTGCAAGGAAGTGGGCTCACACTCGGTGATGTTCGTGGAGCTGGACAAGGTTGGCGTGCGGGAACCGCGCGATAGCCTGGTGTATTTCAACCGGTTGTTTCATCGGTTGGAGCATGCGGGCGCGCATTGCTGATAGACCGCGTTCTTTGATCGTTCCCACGCTCCGCGTGGGAATGCAGCCCGGGACGCTCTGCGTCCCAATCCAGAGCCGAACGCAGAGCGTCCGTTGAGGCATTCCCACGCAGAGCGTGGGAACGATCAGTGGGGGGGCGGTGGTTGTTGAGCGGGCTGTTACTGTTGGAGATATTCCCGCGCCAACCTGCAAGCCCGCTCTATTAACATCGGCGCCATTTCAATCGCCGTCGGCGTGCCCTGGCGGGTGTGAATCCAGCCAAGGTACGTGGTGCCGCGCAGCATCAGGAACAACGCCAGCGTCTTGCGATCCGCCTCGGTCAACGGCTTGACCCTGTGGTAACCGTCCAGCAGCGCCGCTTTGATCTGCTCATAACGCGGATCGTCCAGGCAGAAATACAGCGCGGTAGCCAGTTCAAACATGTGCCAGCCAAACCCGGCGTCGTCGAAGTCGATCAAGCGCAGGCGCGGACCTTCGATCAGCAGGTTTTCCGGGACGAGGTCGGCGTGGATCATGCCGAAGTTGCCCAGATGGCGGCCGTATTGGCGCAGGTCCTTGCGCGCTGCACTCCGGACCTGTTGCAGCAGGTCCCGTTGCTCATCGCTCAGCTGTTGCAGCTCCCAGAAACGCCCCCAGAACGGATTCGCCCCGATCAAGCCTTCTTCATCCCAGGCATGGCGGACAAACTCGTCCGGCTGCTGCCAATCCGTCGCATGCAGATGAATGCGCGCCGCAATCGCGCCGGCCTCGGCAAACAGGAAATCGATTTCGGTATCGGCCTGCACCCCGGTCTCTGAGGAGCCGGCGGTGGCGCCCGGCAACCAGGCGAGCATGTCGACATGGCGTTCGCCGATATCGGCATGGCTGACCTCGATCAAATGGCGCTGGTCCTGAGCGCGAATGATCTGCGGCACGGTGATTCCGGCGTTTTCCAGTGCTTCCATCCATTGCAATTCGGAACGCAGCGCCGCTTCGCAGTGATAGCCATTGCGATGGATACGCAGGGCCACGCGCTGGCCGTCATGGCGGCGGGCAGAGAACACCGCGTTCTCGCGGTATTTGACCAGTTCGATGTCGCCGAAGTCACCGTCCCAGTGTTGCAGGGCGCGGCGCGCCAGGTCGTGCAACCGGGCGACTTGCTGATCGTGGCTCAGGGTGTGGAATTCTGTCATGGCAGAGGCCTCAAATTGCGCTCAGGGCGTGGTCCAGGGTGTCGACGAACAAGTCGGCGTGATCGCGGCTGAACACCAGCGGCGGGCGCAACTTGAGAATGTTGTCGCCGGCGCCGATCTTGCTGATCAGCACGCCGTTCTCGCGCATGTCGTTGACCACCTTGCGCGCCTCCAGCCCGGCCGGTTCCTTGCTGGCGTGATCACGCACCAGCTCCATGGCGAAGAACAGGCCCTTGCCGCGCACATCGCCGATGATCGAGTGCTTGCCTGCCAGTACCTGCAAACGCTGCTGCACATAAGCGCCGACGCTTTGCGCGTTGCGCAGCAATTGCCGGTCCTCGATCTCATCCAGCACCGCCATGCCGACCGCCGCCGCTACGGGCGAGCCACCGAAGGTGTTGAAGTACATGGCGTTGCGGCCGAATGACTCGACCAGCGCCTTGTGGGTGATCAGCCCGGCCAGCGGGTAGCCGTTACCCATGGGTTTGCCGAGGGTCACGATGTCGGGCACGACGCCATGGGCCTGATGACCCCAGAGGTGATCGCCGGTACGGCCGAAACCCGATTGCACTTCATCGGCGATGAACAAGCCACCGGCGGTGCGGATCAACTCGGCGGCCTTGGCCACGAAACTGGCCGGCACCCGTGGTAAGCCTTCATTGGCGAACAAGGTGTCGATCAGCAGCGCGGCGGGGCGAATGCCCTGGGCCTGCATCGAGGCGATGGCGGCCGCGATGTTGGCTGCGTACTGCTCGGCCAGTTGCGCCTCGCTGGTGCCTGCCGGCGCCCGGTACAGACAAGGAATCGGTACGGCACGAGCATGGGCGGCGAAGGGTTCCGGTGAGGGCAGGGCGGTGGTGACCTGCGCCAGCGACGCGGAATTACCATGGTAGTTGTAATCGCTGACGATGATGCCGGTGCCGCCACTGGCGTAGCGTGCCAGGCGCAGCGCCAGTTCGTTGGCCTCTGTGCCGGTGCAGGTGAACATAGCGGTGTCCAGCGGCTGGCCGAAGGTCGCGGTCAAGCGTTCGGCATAACGCACCACCTGCTCATCGAGGTAGCGGGTGTGGATGTTCAGCGTGGTGGCCTGGCGGTGCATGGCCTCGGTCACATGGGGGTTGCAGTGACCGACGCAGGGCACGTTGTTGTAGACGTCGAGATATCGCCGACCCTCGACGTCGAACAACCAGACGCCTTCGCCGCGCACCAGGTGCAGGGGGGTGTCGTAGAACAGCGGCGAGGCGCTACCGAGCACGCGGTGACGGCGCTGCAAAAGGGTCTGTTCAGGCATGGTCTGGAACCTCAATGACAGGGATGCGACGGGCGCGCAGCAGGAAGTTGAAAATGCACAAGGCGAAGGTCACCGCAAGGGCGATCAGCATCAGCATGTCGAGTTGGAAGCAGGCAGCGATGACCACCAGCGTCAGCGCCAGGCCCAGCCAGGCAATGACTTTGCCGCCGGCCAGGGTGAACGGGCGTGGCAGGTCCGGTTGGCTGCTCTTGATGCGCAGGTACGCGCCGAAAATGAACAGGTAGCAGACGTTGAGCAGCAGTACCACGGCGAGCATCACGGTGGCCGGGTCGACTTCGGACAGCGGCAGGCCGATGGCGCCGATCAGCAACAGCGCGGGGTACGGTGTACCGCGTTTGCCGGTCTTGCCCAGCCACTGCGGGAACAGGCCGTCCCGGGCCATGGCGAACAACTGCCGGGAAGCGGCGTAGATCAACGAGAAGAAGGTAGCGATCAGGCCGAACACCGCACCGCAGCCAATCACCTTGGCCAGCCAGGAACCGTCGCCGAAAGCGCTGTTGCTGGACATCGCCGCGTACAGCGGGTCACCGGCGCTGCCGACCAGTTCGACACCACCGGCACCGGGGGCGCAAACCAGTACGACCAATGCTGTCACCAGCAAAGTACCGATGGCCGCGAGAATGCCGCGTGGCATGGTGCGGCCTGGGTTGTCGGCTTCTTCCGCCGCCGAACCTGTTTGCTCGACGGTGATGAACAGCCAGATCGCGAACGGCACACAGGCGAAGATGCCACCGAGACTGACCGGTGCCGTGACGTTAGCCGGCAATGCCAGCAGGTTGCTCAACTCCACATACGGCACCATGGCCACACCGAAGGTCAGCAGGGCCACGACCGCAATCACGCCGGCAATGAACGTCAGACCCATTGCTTCACCCACGCCGCGCAGGTGAATGCCAATGATCACCGCGAACAAGGCGATCTTCACCGGCCAGCCGCCAAGACCGAAAATTGACTCGGTGTACGCACAAATGAACGTCGCCGCCGCTCCGGTGCCGATGGTCAAGGCCAACGCACAAGCCACCCCGACGAGGTAACCCACGAACGGCCCGAACGCACTTTGCGCATACACGAACACACCGCCCGCGCTGGGCAACGCGGTGGACAGTTCCGCCACGCACAACGCCAGCCCACCGCACAGCAGCGCCATCAACAAGGTGGCGATCAGCATGTTCAGCCAACCACCGGCCGCCAGGCCAAAGTTCCAGCCGGAAAACTGCCCGGCCACCACCAACGCAATTCCAAGGCCGGCGATCTTAGGCCAGCCCAACGCACTTTTCTTGAGCACAGAAATCTCCCGCGACCCGAAGGTCGATTTATTGTTTAAGTGAGAAATGGAGGGGGTGAACGTTGCTTTGCGCTTCGATACTACGCGTGGGGTCTGGCGCGGCATGTTTGCGTGCATGCCATGTGGTTGGTTGTGGGTGCCAGATTTGGCGGGAGGAAAACAGGTGCACCGCGTTATCGTTCTTCGCTTTGTAGGAGCGAGGCTTGCCCGCGAAGAACGATGACGCGGTGCAGCAGGTACACCGCAGCGCCTTGTTCGCCGGCAAGCCTGGCTCCTACAGTGAAAGCGGTGTATCAGCCAACAAAAGGCTCAGATCCTGAAACTCCCCACCAACTGATTCAACCGCGCCGCCTGCTGCTCCAGCTCGGTACAAGCCCGCAACGTCGCCTGCAGGTTCTCCACGCCTTGCTGGTTCAGCGTGTTGATCCGGGTGATGTCGACGTTCAAGGCTTCGACCACAGCAGTCTGTTCTTCGGTGGCGGCGGCGACGGACTGGTTGACGTTGTCGATCTCGCCGATGCGTTGGGTCACGCTGCTCAAGCGGGTGCCGGCGAGGTTGGCGATGGTGACGCTTTCTTCGCTGTGCTGCTGGCTTTCGGTCATGGTGGTGACCGAGTCGCGGGCACCCACTTGCAGCTCCTCGATCATCTGCTGGATCTCCAGCGCGGAGGCCTGGGTGCGGCCGGCCAGGCTGCGCACCTCGTCGGCGACCACGGCAAAGCCGCGGCCGGCTTCACCGGCCCGAGCTGCTTCAATGGCGGCATTGAGCGCCAGCAGGTTGGTCTGCTGGGAGATGCCCTTGATCACTTCGAGGATCTGCCCGATGTTCACGGTCTTGTCGTTGAGCACTTCGATATTGGTGCACGACGCGCTGATTTTTCCCGACAGTTCGTGCATCACTTCAATCGTGCGTTGCACCACCTGGCGACCGTCCTCGGCCTGTTGCCGCGCACTCGACGCCTGATGCGAGGCATCGGAGGCGTTGTTGGCGATTTCCTGGGCGGCAGCGCCCAACTGGTTGATCGCGGCGGCCACGCTACTGGTGCGGCTGGCTTGATCGTCGAAATTGCTCATTGATGAATTGGACGCCTCCAAGACGCGCCGGGCGCCTTCGTTGACGCCAAGGGCCGCCGACGACACTTCGCGAATCGACTGGTGAATGCGCTCCACAAAACGATTGAACGCCGTGGCCAACTGGCCGATTTCATCGCGCGATTGCACTTGCAGGCGCCGGGTCAAATCACCCTCGCCGAGCGAGATGTCTTCCAAGACCCGGGTCAGCACTTGTAGCGGCCGGGTGATGCGCTGTGCCGTGTACCAGATCAACAGCAGGCCAAGCAGGGCCGAGCCGCCACCGAGCAGCAGTTCCAGCGCTGTGCTTTGTACGCCTTGGGCATCGAGTTGCTTTTGCAGGGCGGCGACCGGTGCCAGCAATACCGCTTGCGGCACGCCCACCAGCACACCCCAGGGCGTGGCACCGGTAATCGGTGGCAGTGGTTCGAGGACCTTGATCTGCTGCGGGTCGACAAACACCTTCGGCTGACCCTGGCGCAAGGCGTCCATCACCTGGGCATTGTCCATCGGTTGCCCGAGGCGGCTGACGTCCTGGCTGTTGGCGGAGATCACGCCACGGGGGCTGACGATGCTGATCTGGCCATGGCCGTCGAACAGTTGCAGCGCACTGGTTTCGCTGTTCTTTTGCAAGGCGGCGAGGTTGATGTCGAGACCGACCACGGCGATGATTTTGCCGTTCTCCAGCAGCGGGAAGGCGACGCTGGTCACCAGTTTGCGACTGCCCGATGCCTCGTCGAAGTAGGGCTCCAGCACGCAGGCCTGGCGGGTGTCGCGGGCGCAGGTGTAGAACGCGTTGTAGGGAGCGCCGCTGGGCCCCGGCTCGGTGTTGGCCAGCAGGCCTTCATCGCCGATCACCGCTTGCAGTTCGCCGGGTTTGCCTTGCACCCAGTACAGGGAGAAGCGTCCGGTCTCGTTGCTGCCCAGCTCCGGCTTGTCGGCGAAGCCGGCGTCGGCACCGTCCAGCGCGTCGGGTTCAAAAATGACGTAAAGCCCGAGCAGGTCGGGCTTGTCGATCAGGGCCTGATGCAGCTGGGCGCTCAGCGCCTGGCGTAGTTGTGGGCGGGTCAGATTGCCCTGATGCTGGAGTTGCCTCAGGTACAACAAATACCGTGACAATCCCTGGCCGTATTCGTGGGTCTGCATGAAGGTGCGTTGCACTTGCATGGCCTGCACTTTGCCCAGGGCCTGCATATGCTCCTTGACCGCGTCGGCGAGCATGTCGCTGCTGGCCTGGGCTACTTGCTGGCTGCTTTTGTGCGTCTGGTAAAGCGACAGGCCCATTAGCAGACCCACTACCAACACCAGGCAGAGGCCAGCGAGCAGGGCGATCTTGCTCTGGATCGTGAGGAATCTTTTCTGCATTGGAAATACCTTTTTCCTTGGAAAGCAATTGCGCTGCCATCACGAACCTGTAGGAGCTGCCGTAGGCTGCGATCTTTTGACGTTTTGTAAAAACAAGATCAAAAGATCGCAGCCTACGGCAGCTCCTACAGGGCTTAGAAAGAGCTGGCGAAAATCAGCTGGCTGTAGAGGTTCTTGTCGTTGTTGCCCAACTGCGTACCGCCCTGATCGGCGCTCTTGTCCGGCTGGAACAGACCGATCAGCGGCATCACCGTGATGTGGTCGTTGAGGTGCCATTCGGCGTACAGGTCGACTTCGTGGCCATCGGTGTTGCCGAGGTCGCGGTCGATGGTGTCGAAGTTGAAGTACATCGCGCCAACGGTCAGGTTCTCCAGCGGCGAGACGGTGAACTTGAGTTGCTGGATGCGCGAGTTGGTGTTGAACGGGCCGGCATAGTTGCCCGCCACTTCACCCTGGAACCAGGTGCCGAAGCCGCGGCTGAAGCCGTAGAACAGCGTATCGTAGCCTTCCGAGAAACGGCTGTAGCGGTAGCCGGCATACGGCGTCCATGGCGCCTCGGAAAAGGTCCAGCCGGCTTCGAGGTACCAGGCGTCTTCGGTGGCCGTGTGAGGTTTGTCCTGCTTGGCGTATTCGCCGGAGAGGAACAGGTCCTTGACCCCGGCGTTGCCGGTCGCGCGCAGGCTGTAGGTCTTCATGCCATCGCGCTCGAGTTGCGCGGGGGAGGCGTACTGCTCGTCGACGTCCGTGGTGTCGATGTAGGTCAAGCCGACGGTACCGGCCTCGGACACGTGTTCCAGGGTGCCGACGTACATTTCGGTCATGGCCTGGGCGCGGTTGTTGGATTTCAACCACATCAGGTCACTGCGCCAGCCTTCCTTGCCGCCGATACGCAACACCGCGGTTTCGTCGAAGGCCTTGCGCGCGGCCAGCCAGTAGGCGCCACCGCGATTGAACTCGCCGTCGGCCAGGCCTTTGCCCAGGTTCAACGCGTCGCCGTTGATCAGGAAACCGTCGCCGATCATGATGTTCTGGCGGCCGAAAGACAGGTCGATGCCGTCAGCACCCAGCACGGGAAACAGATCGCTCGAGCGCCAGCCGAGGTAGGCGTCTTCGAATTTGGTGGTGCGTTCCGAACCGTCGGTGAAGCCGGCAGCATCACCGTCGCCCCAAGTGCCGGAGCTGAGCATGTTCGCCGCGCCGTAAGCGGTGCCGACCCCCGCCAGGCCCTGGTCGAAGCTCAGGCCGTACTTGATGTAGCCCTCGCGCCACGACGACGAACCTTCGTCGAGACGTCCCGACAAGGCGTAGTTTTGCTGGCTGTGGAAAACGCCGAAAACCGCTTCCAGGGTGGCGTTCACATGACTGTCGTCACTGGCGTAGAGTTCGTAGGCGCTCGCTTGGCCTGCACTGATCATCAACGCCAGGGTAGAGAGGCGAAGCAAGGGGGACTTGAGCATGGTGTGGCATCCGTTCTTGTTCTTGAGCGCAGGTTTGCGGTCCGTCCAGATACTAATGCCGGTGTTTTTTGCGCCTTGTTGCCTCGGTGCCAAAGAGTTGGTTGTGCTTGCCAGATTGCAGGGCGGGGTGACAGTGCACACGTGGGTGCACTGATTGAGAAGGGAAGGTGGCGATTTTCTGCTTAAAGAGAGCGGGGGCAGAACACTATCGAGTTCTTCTCAGGTTCATGGCCTTCAACTTCCTGAGCATGCCCATGACATCCCGCAGAACAGGCGTCCTGTCGAAGAGGGACAGTGCATGCAGGTCCGTGCGCGAGGGTCTTTGATAGCCCAGGTTCCAGGTGAAATAGTAGGCCTGAACGTCTTTGTTCGAATGAATAAGCGTATTGAGGGCGGCGTCATAGTGCATCGGCCCACCGTCAGGATGCCCTGGCGGGCGCTCCAGGATCTGCAGCAGGAAATCGCGCAACCTGGTAATGCATTTGCCGTTTACCGCATAGAAATGCGACAGATGAATGGGCTGGTCGACCGCTTTCCAGGAGGGCGAGCTTGAGTCACCTTCAAACGGATGGCCAAAGTAGGCGATGTCCCACTCCATACCTTCCAGGGACTCGATGGCCTGCTTTCCATACTGGGAAATGCGTCTGGAAAACTGTATGTCATCCTCCAGAATCAGTATGTTTTTCACATTCAGGCGGATTGCCTCTTCCAGAATCCCCAGGTGACTCATGAAGCAGCCCCTGGCCCCGATGCTCGGGAAGCCGTCGTCTTCACTGGGCGTCACCGCCTGGAAAAAGCTGACTTTTTCATGGTCGAAGGGAAAACCGTTGCGCGCGAATTCTTGTACCGTTTCTACGCGGCGATCCTTTCTTGACGCAATATTGATGATTCTGGCTCGATCGAAATAGTCGGTCACATTCATCCAGCAGTTCCTCAGCGCAGGTGATCAGGGCGGCTGGATTGCAGTATAGGCAGAACTTTGGATGCCGCTTTGCTATCGCCGGTCGCGCCCGTGCAGCAGTTTGGCAGAACCGCCAACACAACTGGCACGCAGGGCAAAGCCTGCGTTTCACTGACCACCGACAATCCCTTTCAACCTGCCGAAGCCTCGTGGCCTCGGCACTTTCAGTGTTGGCGTTCGCCTTGCTTGCGAACGCGTGGATTTTCAAGGTCGTTTCTTATGTTCACCAGCCTGCGTTTGTCCCTCGTTGGTTTGTTGACCTACACCCTGGCCCAAGCCGCCCTGGCGGCCGATTGCGCACCGGTTAAGAGTCGTGGCGCCGAAGTATTCGCCAATGAGTGCGGGGTCTGCCATGCGGTGAGCAAAGGCACGACCGGCATGATGGGGCCGAACCTGGCAGGCGTGGTGGGGCGTAAGTCCGGCTCGCTGGAAGGCTTCAACTACTCGCAAGCCATGCGCAACAAGAACATCGACTGGCAAGCCGAGAACATCGCGCAACTGATCACGCAACCCCAGGCCTATGTGCCTGGCACCTACATGCCCTACATGGGCATGGCCTCGGCAGATGATCGCCAGGCGGTGGTGTGCTTCCTCAAAGAACAACACTGATCAGAAGCTTTCGCCGGCAAGCCGGCTCCTTTATCTGAATGAAAGGTGATTTATGAGCAACGTTGAAATCCTGCCGCAGGTTGCTGCATTCCTCGATCGCCAGCACGGCTGCTTTATCGATGGCCAGTGGGTGTTTGCCGAAGGTCAAAGCATTGCCGTGGTCAACCCGGCCACCGGGCAAACCCTGTGCGAAACTCTCGACGCACCACTGGAAATCGTCGAGCGCGCCGTGCAGTCGTCGCACCGGGCCTTCAAGTCAGGCGTGTGGTCGGGCCTGCGTCCAGCGGACCGTGAACGCATCCTGCTGAACTTCACCCGCCTGGTGGAGGAGCATGCCGAAGAGCTGGCGCAGCTGGAAACCTTGAGCCAGGGCAAGTCGATCAACATGGCCCGAGCGCTGGATCTGAACGCCACGGTGGAGTTCATGCGCTACATGTCCGGCTGGGCAACCAAGATCGAAGGACAGACCTTCGATGTGTCGATCCCGCTGCCGCCAGGTGCCAAATTCACTGCGTTCACCAAGCGTGAGCCGGTGGGTGTGGTGGTCGGCATCGTGCCGTGGAACTTCCCACTGCTGATCGCCGCCTGGAAACTGATGCCGGCGTTGGCCACCGGTTGCACGGTGATCATCAAGCCGGCGATGGAAACCCCATTGACCGCCATGCGCCTGGCCGAACTGGCCCTCGAAGCGGGCATTCCAGCAGGCGTGTTCAACGTGGTGACCGGCGGCGGTGCCTCGGTCGGCGGCGTGCTGACCGCGCACCCGCTGGTGAGCAAAGTATCGTTCACCGGCTCCACCGCCGTGGGCAAGAGCGTCGGTGTCGCGTGCATGGAAAACATGACACGCTTCTCCCTGGAGCTGGGCGGCAAGAACCCGATGATCGTGCTCGCCGATGCCGACATCGAAAAAGCCGTGCAGGGCGCGATCCTCGGTGGCCTGCTGAACAACGGCCAAGTGTGCGCGGCGGCCTCGCGCTTCTACGTGCATCGCTCGATTCACGACAAATTTGTCGAAGCCCTGGCGACGGCGGTCTCGGCGATGCCGATTGGCGCGGGCATGAACTGCGAGGCGGCGATCAACCCGCTGGTGTCGCGCAAGCAACAGCAGAGCGTGCTCAAGCACATCGAACTGGCTCGCCAGGAAGGTGCGCGGGTGGTGGCTGGCGGCGAGTTGCTGGAAGGCGAGGGTTTCTTTGTCCAGCCGACCATCCTCGCCGACATCGACCACAGCATGGCCGTCGCGCGCGAAGAGGTGTTCGGGCCGGTGTTGGGCGTGATGCCGTTCGACGATGAAGACGCCGTCATCGCGCTGGCCAACGACAACCGTTACGGGCTGGCCGCCAGCCTGTGGACCAACGACCTGGGCAAGGCCATGAACCTGGTGCCGCGCATCGAAGCCGGTACCGTGTGGGTCAACGCCCACGTATTGCTCGACCCGGCGATGCCGTTCGGTGGCGTCAAGCAATCGGGCATGGGGCGCGAGTTCGGGCGTGCGGTGATCGAGGCTTACACTGAGCTCAAGTCGGTGTGTATCGCCCATTGATGAACCTGGTACATATCCGTTGCTGCGGTAACGGCGGCTTATGGTTTCGCCCTTACGGCGACTCACTTTTCCAAACGCCGAAAAGTAAGCAAAAGTCTTTGCCCCACCACTCGGTGCCTCGCTAGGGCTCGGCATGCCCTCTCTCCGGCATTGCTCCGGGGGTCGCCGCGATGGGCCATCCTTGGCCCAGCGCGGCTAAACCGGCGTCCTGCCGGTTTACCCACTGCGCAATGCCTGCGTTCGGCCATCGTGGTTTAACGGGGCGCCCAGATCAAAAACAAAAGCGAGGCGGCCTGACAGCCGACCTGACTTTTACGGCTGCACCTGATCCCTTGTGGGAGCGAGCCTGCTCGCGATGGTCGTCAACGATAACGTTGGCTGCTGGATGAACGTGTTGTCCGGAAGTTCATCGCGAGCAGGCTCGCTCCCACAATGGTCACGCCGCAGGCGGTTTCGCCAGTTCTATCCCGGCGGCGCCCAGCCGCTTGAGAATCTCGAACAGCAGCTCGCTCTTGATCGCGGTGACCATGCGCGGGCTGTTGACGTAGCCGGTGACGGTCAGGGTAATGCCTTCCGGCTTGAGTTGGCTGAAGCGCACCACCGGCGCCGGCTTTTCCAGAATGGTCTCGTGCTCGCTGAAGGTGTCGTACAGCAGGTTGCGCACTTGTTCGGGGTCGATGTCCAGCGGGAACATCAGTTCAAGTGTCGCCACCCCCTGGGCGCTGCCACCGAGGGTGACGTTGCGCAGGTTCTGCGAGATCAATTGCGAGTTGGGCACGATCACGATCGAACGGTCGGCCAGCTGTATTTCGGTGGCCCGCACGTTGATCCGGCGGATGTCGCCTTCGACCCCGCTAATGCTGATCAGGTCGCCGACTTTCACCGGGCGTTCGGTCAAGAGGATGATGCCGGAGACGAAGTTCTTGACGATCTCCTGCAGGCCGAAGCCGATGCCCACCGACAGGGCGCTGACGATCCAGGCCAGGTTGGTCCACTTGACCCCCAGCGATGACAGCATCAGCAGGACCACCAAGGCATAGCCGATGTTGGAGAACAGTGTGCTGAGCGAGGCACACATGCCGGGGTCCATTTCGGTTTTTGGCAGGAACTCGTTGTCAAGCCAGCGCCGCAGCGAACGAATCAGGTAGACGCCGATGATCACGGCGAGTACGGCGCGCAACAGGTTGCCCGGGACGATGTTGAGTTTGCGCAGGCCGTCGCCGCCGAGGATGGCGAGGATGTTGCTGGCCAGTTGTCCGAGCGTCGATCCGACCCCACCCACCACCAGGGTAATCAACGCGATCAGCAACAAGGTGGCGCGGCCGGCACCGGACAGAATGATCGAAATCTGTTCCAGCCGCGTATCGCCGATGCCGAGTAACTGTTTAAGGGTCTTGCCGGAGGAGTGGCGGGGGGAAAACAGGTGTTCGCAGCCGTCTTTGAGCAACTGCGTCAGCAAGTAGAAACCGGCAAATATGATGGAAAACCAGACCAGTTCGTAAGTGATGAAGCGCGACAGCGACACGTAGCCGGTGAGCAAGGCCAGGAGTGAAAGCACAATCGCAAGGCTGGCGAGCGAATAAATCACCCCGGCCAACGTCCGGCCAGCTTCGGGGGCGACGCCCGCCATGACCATCTCCCGGCGGGTTTTGCTGACGCGCAACAGCAGCATGGCGATCAATGACGAAATGATTAATGCGACCAGGCCGCGGACAGAGATCACCAACTCCGGGCTCATGCCGGTGGCATTGGTCATCTGTGCCAGCGACACCAGCACCAGGAGTGCGAAGGCCAGGCGTGTAGTGTAGGGCTCGATCGCCAGGGCGAGCGGATCGGCAAAGGCTGGCAGTCGCCAGGAAGGGTGTTGCGTAGAGAGCAGCGCGCGACTCAGGCCGATGATCAGCACGCAGGTATAGATGATTTTTTCGAAGTCCTGGGAAAACCCCGCCAGTTGAGGCGTCAGCGGCAGTTCACGGGTGACGGCAAAAAACAGCAAATGCAAGGCTAACCAGGCCGCCAACACCGTGGCCAGTACCGAGGCCAGGGCCAGGCTGCTACGCCGCAGGCGACCTTCAGGCATTCGATGGATGCACAACCAGGTCAGCCCGCGTTCAGCCAGTCGCCGCCCCACGAGCCAAAGCACCAGGGCCATGGCGAGCAACAGACTGGTCAGTAGGCGATTGCCCGGTTGCCAGGTGGAATCAAGGGTGTCGCCAATCTGTCGCAGGAAGGCGCGGAATTTTTGCCGGTCTTGCGCTGGCGGATTGAGCAGGGGGGCCCAGAACCAGGGGTTGAGTACGCTCCTGGTCTGCTGTGTGACTTCGGTTTCCAGCAAGCTGCGGCGGATGGCGGCAATCTGGGTCAGCAGTTCGGTGGCGCTGGCTTTGAGCGATGCCAGGCTTTTCAGTTTGGAGTCGACCCGGACTTTTTGTTCGGTCAGGGTGGTTCTTTGCAGGGCGATATCGGACTTTTCGGGCACGGCATCTGACGGCGCGGGGCCCAGCACACCCAGTTGCGCCTGCAGTTGAGCTTGCTCGGGCAACAGCAGTGCCGACAGGCGATCGACCTCGCGGATGAGCGCCTGAACCAGGTCCTGCGGGCCTTCGAGCTGGCTGTAGTTGCTGGCCTGTGACACCTGCTGTTTGAAAGTGCTGAGTTGGCTCAGCAGCGCCTCCAGATCGCTGTCGGAAACGCTGGCGGACGGGGGTGCCTGGGCGATGGCGGGGGTATCGGGCAGGGGCGCCGCCGACAGCCATCCGACGCTCGGCCCCAACAACGCGAGAGCGATGAGGATCACTAGCTTCAATGCATAACGCATGGGCGTGCTCGACTGGTTGTGTGTCACTCAACCTATGAGGTTAGGTCATGACTCACGTTATCGAGGCTTTTTTGGTCGCAAGCGCAAGGGCAGGATCAAAAGATCGCAGCCTGCGGCAGCTCCTACAGGAGATCGCATTCCAATGTAGGAGCTGCCGAAGGCTGCGATCTTTTGATCTTTTTTCATTCGCCCAGCCGCCGGGCCGGAAAGTACAGCTCGAAACACGTCACGCCATCAGCACTCGTGACGCGGTACTGGCCATTGTGCAACTGCATGATCGTCGCCACGATCGACAGCCCCAGGCCGTTGGATTGCGCCGAGCGTTCGCGGGATTCGTCGACGCGGTAAAACCGTTCGAACAGCCGGGGAAGGTGTTCGGCGGGGATCGTCTGGCCGTGGTTGCGCACCTGCAGGTGGATGCCATCGGCAGTTGGCGTGGCGCAGATCGATAGCTCGGAGTTCGGCGCGCCGTATTTGATGGCATTGGCGCACAGGTTGGCCAGGGCGCGGCGCAACAGCATCGGTTCGGCCCAGATCACACCGCTGCCCTGGGCATTGATGGCGATCCCGACATCCGCCGCGAGCCCTTCGAAATAGTCGGCCATGCGTTCCATTTCATCAAAGGCGCCCAGTTCCTGACGTTGGCGCAGGGCACTGGCCGGGTCGGTGCGGGCCAGGAACAGCATGTTGTCGAGCATGCGCGCCAGGCGCTCGAGTTCCTCGACATTGGAGGCAAGCAACTGTTGATAGGCTTCGATGCTGCGGTTTTGCTGCAAGGCGACCTGGGTTTCACCGAGCAGGTTATTGATCGGTGTGCGCAGCTCATGGGCCATGTCGGTAGACACCTGGCCCAGTTGCACGAAGCCTCTGCCGAGGCGGTCGAGCATGGCATTGAAGGCCTCGATCATCGGTAGCAACTCCAGCGGCGCGCCCTGGCTGTGAAGGCGCTCGCCGAGGTTACCCACGCCGATGCCCTGGGCATGCCGGGCCACGCGCCGCACCGGCAGCAGGCCGCGCTGCACCAGCACGTAGCCGGAAAGTGCCAGCAGAATCGCCGCCACGCTAGCGAACAGGTAGACGTTGAACCGGTAACTGGCGAGCACCGCCGTGCGTTCAGTCATCAGGCGCCCGGTCACCACTTGCAGCGTGCCCTGATCACCGGAGTCGATGGTCGCCGCCAGTGCTGAAAAAGGTACGCCGTTAACGTTGGGCAAGTGCTGCACGTCGCCGAGGGTCAGCGGGTGGTCAATGGCCATCGGAGTCAGCGCGGGCATGTTCAGATTGCCCGGATTGACCACCAGCAACGGCGGTTGCCCGGGCGCGCCGATACTCAACAGGGCTTCGTGGTTGCCGAGCATGTTGTGAAACAGCGCGGGCTTGGTGCGGATCAGCTCCAGGGTGTTGCTGTCGTTGAGGAACGTGCGCAGTTGATCGATGCGGGTGATCAGGGCCGCGTCATCACGGCGGACCAATTCGCGCTCCAGGTCACGGTACAACGCCACGCCCAGGGACGTCAGCGAGACAAACGCCAGGAACGCAAACACCAGCGCCAGGCGCAGCGTCAAGGAGTGGCGCAAATGCGACAGGCTGTTCATGGCTGCGTGTCGAAGCGGTAGCCGATACCGCGCACACTGTGGATCAACTTCAGCGGGAATGGATCGTCGATCTTCAGCCGCAACCGCCGCACGGCGACGTCCACCACGTTGGTGTCACTGTCGAAATTCATGTCCCAGACCCGTGAGGCGATCATCGAGCGCGACAGCACTTCACCCTGATGCGTGGCGAACAGGTGCAGCAGGGCGAATTCCTTGTTGGTCAGCGTAATGCGCGTGCCAGCGCGGGTAACGCGGCGCTTGAGCACGTCGATCGCCAAGTCTTCGATGTGCAATTGTTCTTCTTCGCGGGTGGGGCCGCGGCGGGTCAGGGTACGCAGGCGGGCAACCAGTTCGGCGAAGGAAAACGGCTTGATCAGGTAATCGTCGGCGCCCAGTTCCAGGCCCTTGATGCGGTCGGCGATGTCATCGCGGGCGGTGAGGAACAGCACCGGGGTATCGGCTTCCTTGCGCAGGCGGCGCAGGACTTCCCAGCCGTCCATTTTCGGCATCATCACGTCCAGCACGATCACATCGAAATCGTGTTCCAGGGCCAGGTGCAAGCCATCGACGCCGTCGCGGGCCAGGCTCACCGTGTAACCGAGTTCCTGTAAGCCGTTGAGCAGGTAATTGCCGGCCTTGGGTTCATCTTCGACGACGAGAATGTTCATGGGGTTCTGCCTGGTTCGGGGTCAGCAGGATTCAGCGCCGCGCCGGCGGGCTACAGCGGCATGCCGGTGCCGCCAGTGTAGCCCGATCATCCGCCGGTACGCAGGGATGACGATCAGTGATCATTGGTGCAACCGCTGCCCTGGACCAGGTAATCCAGCTCATGCTGGCGACCCTGATGGTCGAGGTAGTTCAGTTGGGCAGGGACGATGCCGCATTGTTGCGAGATGTCCGTTTCGCCCAGCACTTTGGCGACGTCGAGGTGGACGAAGGCCGCGTCCTTGTCGTGGATCACCGCAGCGGTGCTCTGGGTGTCGGCAAATGCCGAGGCTGTGGTGAGGAGGGCGGCGAGGAGGGCGGTGAAACCGAGGGTATAGATTTTCATGACGGTTCTCTCTCAGGTTTGAGTTGGCTGTCGGCGGGTTGGCCTGACAGTGAGTTCAGGTTAACCAGGCGATCCGAACAGCCAACCAACAGTTCGATGACAAACTTGTAATGAATGGCCGCTGGTTACGGCTGGCGACCGGCGGCAGCAAGGATCAGGTCGGCGATTTCCTTGGAGTGGGACACCAGCGACAAGTGGCTCGACGGCAATTCGATGGTGGTGGCACCCATGCGCTTGGCCAGAAAGCGCTCAAGGTCCGGGTTGATCGTCTGGTCCTGGCTGGATACGGCGTACCACGACGGTTTGGTGTGCCAGGCCGCAGCGGTGGTGCGGTCGGTGAACAGGGTCTTGGCAATCGGTTGTTGCACGGCGAACAGCTGCATGGCTTTGTCGTGAGGCACGTCGCTGGCGAAGTATTTGAGGAAGGCGTCTTGCTTGAGGCTGACGAAACCGTCGTGTTCTTCGGTACCGGCACGTACCGGCATGGTCGGGTATTTGGCCGAGAGGGCGACGAAATCTTCCCCGGCATCCGGCGCACGCGCGGCGACGTACACCAGCGAACTGACTTTCGGATTGACCCCGGCCTCGCTGACCACCGTGCCGGCGTAGGAATGGCCGACCAGCACGGTCGGGCCATCTTGCTGATCGAGCACGCGCTGGGTCGCGGCGACGTCGTCGGCCACCGACGTCAGCGGGTTTTGCACGGCCGTAACGTGCAGACCGGCGGCCTGCAAGCGGCTGATCACATCCGACCAACTGGAGCCATCGGCCCAGGAGCCGTGCACCAGCACGACGTTGTTGGCCTTGACCGGTGCGGTCGTGGCGCCAGCCATGGCGGAACCGGTGCCCAGCACGAACAGGCTGGCGGCGATCAGGCAGAGTTTGCTCAATGGATTCATGGTATCGACCCTTGTCATCATCAGTGGGAGGCGTGTCACCCGGTGCGGGTGACTGACGACTTCACTGTATGAAGCGAGGGTGCTGGCTACGCTGACAACTCAATGACAAGTCTGTAATGCAACGGATCGTTCAGGTGTAGGCCAGCAATCGGCCGCAGAGGATCACGCTGATCCAAAGCGCGATGGAACACAGTGCCTGCAGCTTGGCCACGCCCGGTGCCGGGTTACCGGTATCCCACGCCGTGACGGAACGGTACACGCCGACATGGAACAGCACGGCGTTGAGGCCCGCCGTGGCGATCAGGCACAGCTTGAGGATGAAAATGTCATTGGAGGCGAAGTCGTGAGGGTGGGCGGAAAACATCATCAGCCCGGCTGGAACGATCAACAGCAAAGCCGCAGCGGACCATGGCAGGAGATGGCGGGCGAGGGCCGTTACCTGCATATTGCGCGATACGCCGAGTACCCGCAGATCGAACATCACCACCGAACCGACCAGTATCGCGAAGCCGAGGATGTGCACCACTTCCACCAACGGATAGAGCCACAGATCACCCCGCATGGCTGACCCAAGCGACGAATCATTCAGCCAGTCCATCCAGCCCTGGTTGGTTTCCATCAGCGCAACTCGGTGGTTTTGTCGCCGATCGTGACGCGTTCTGCGCGCAACTCATCGGGTTTGTTGCGGTTCTGATAGCCGACCACGGTTGCTTGAGTGCCGACCGCCAGCATGTCCTTCGACAGCCCACGGTTTTCCATGCGCGAGGGCGGTGCGAGCACCACATTCCAGGTCTTGTCAGCCGTCTTGAGGTTGACGAAGCCGTGGGGGTGGGAATAACCGGACTCTTCTATGGTGCCGGTCAATTGCAAGGGTTTGCTGGAGTCGTACTCGCTCCAGCCGTGATGGGCGAATGCCGCAGTGGCCATCAACAGCAATGACACGCCGAAGCCCTTGAGCATGATGTTCATGACAGGGTTCTCCTGTTGCAAAGGTTTTGGGTCGATGTTTTTCAGGATAGTTGGCGCATTTCGGGGGCTGGAACACCCCGACCAAAAGAATGTTTCAGTCTGTGACGCAGGAGTCGCAAGGCTTGGCAGGCCTTTGACGGAACCATGTTCTACGCTTACCGGCAGAAGGCACCCATAAAAACAATGCTAAAGGGAGAGACACCATGTCCGCTTTGTTTCATCGCGTCAGTCATAGCCTGGCTGTGGGACTTGTTGCTGCTGCAATCACTACGTCGGCGCTGGCGCTGGATACCGTCAAGTTCATGGCTCCCGGTTCCGTGGGCGGCGGTTATGACCAGACGGCTCGGGTACTCGGCAAAGCCCTGATTGAGGCCAACGCGGCCAAATCCGTGACCTTTGAGAACAAGGGGGGCGCGGGCGGTACGCTAGGGCTGGCGCAGTTTGCCAACAGCACCAAAGGCGACCCGAATGCGTTGCTGGTGGTCGGTGCGATCATGGTCGCTGGCATCGAACAGAACAAACCGCAAATCAGCTTGAAAGACGTGACGCCGATTGCCCGGCTGTTTACCGAATACAACGTGATCGCCGTGCGCAAGGAATCGCCCTACAAGACCCTCGACGACCTGATCAAGGACTTCAAGGCCAAGCCCTCCAGCATCACCTGGGGCGGTGGCTCCAAGGGCTCGATCGACCACATCGGCATTGCTCAACTGGCCGGCAAACTGGATGTTCCGGTCAACAAGGTGAATTACATCGCCACTGGCGGCGGGGGGGAAATCGTCGCCCAGACCTTGGGTGGTCAAATCAAAGTGCTGACCGGTGGATATGCCGAACTGGGCCAATACATCAAGAATGGCCAGATCCGCGTGCTCGCCATCGGTGCGCCCGAGCGTGTTCCGGAGATCGATGCGCCCACCCTCAAGGAGAGTGGTTACGACGTGGTTATCGGCAACTGGCGTGGTGTCTATGGTGCAGCCGGCCTCACGCCCGAGCAGCGCAAGGAAGTGACCGACGCAGTGCTGGCCGCCAGCAAAAGCAAAGTCTGGCAAGACAACATTCGAATCAATGCATGGACGGAGAGCGTGCTGACCGGTGACGATTTCGGCAAGTTTGTCGACGAAGAACACGTGCGGTTGCGCGCAATGCTGGTCAAGGTCGGGTTGCTTTGAAATGGCCGGATCCCGCGCAGTGGTGCCGGCCCAATTGGCCATCGGCGTTGGCCTGATTGTCCTCAGCGTCGTGTTGGCGGTGGGCGCGTGGCGCTTTCCGCCGGAGATGGGCTTCGTCATTCTGCCGGCCTATGTCTACCCCTGGGTGGTCGCGGGGTTTCTGGGGGGGGTGGGCGTGTTGTTGAGCTATCAGTCGGTCAGCGGCGGTTTTCGCGAACTGGATAACGAACAGGCCCCCACCGTGGCGGGCGGCAGGGCTGGCGCGGCCTGGGTCACCGCAGGGTTGATCGGTGTGGCCGTGCTCATCAACCTCATCGGTTTCGTGCTGGCGGCCGGGTTGCTGTTTGCTTGTGCAGCGCGGGGCTTTGGCAGTCGTCATCCGCTGCGCGACCTGGCCATCGGCATGGCCCTGACCCTGCCGATCTATTGGTTATTCAACGCCGGGCTGGGGGTTTCCCTGCCGCCGCTGGTCAACGCCTGGATCTGATCCAAGGAGATCGACAGCATGGACATTCTTGCAAGCCTGGCGATGGGCTTTTCCGCGGCGCTGACGCCGATCAACCTGCTGTGGGGCTTCATCGGTTGCCTGCTGGGCACCGCCATTGGCGTATTGCCGGGCATCGGGCCGGCGCTGACGGTGGCCTTGCTGCTGCCGATCACCGCCAAGGTCGATCCCACGGGCGCACTGATCATGTTCGCCGGGATTTACTACGGCGCGCAGTTCGGCGGCTCCACTACTTCGATCCTGCTCAATACGCCCGGTGAGTCGTCCTCCATGGTCACGGCCCTGGAAGGCAACCTCATGGCGCGCAATGGCCGGGCAGGGCCGGCGCTGGCCACGGCGGCGATCGGCTCCTTCGTCGCCGGCACCATTGCGACCATCCTGCTGACCCTGTTCGCACCGGTCGTGGCCAGGCTGGCGCTGAATTTCGGGCCGGCGGAATATTTCGCGATCCTGGTGCTGTCCTTCACCACGGTGTCGGCGGTACTCGGCGCCTCCATGCTGCGTGGCTTTGCTTCACTGGGAATTGGATTGACCATCGGCCTGATCGGCCTCGATTCGACATCGGGCATTGCCCGCTACACCCTGGGCGTGCCCGAAATGGTGGATGGCATCGAGGTGGTGCTGGTGGCGGTCGGTTTATTCGCGGTCGGCGAAGCCCTGTACAGCCTGCTGTATCAAACTGAGCAAGCGGAGGGCCGACATCGCCTGACGTCGTTGTGGATGACCCGCGCCGACTGGAAGCGCTCGGTGCCTGCCTGGCTGCGGGGCACGCTGATCGGCTTCCCGTTCGGCTCCATTCCGGCTGGCGGCGCGGAGATCCCGACCTTTCTGTCCTATTCCACCGAACGCAAACTGAGCAAGTACCCGAAAGAGTTCTCGGCCAACAAAGGCGAGGGCGCCATCGAAGGGGTGGCCGGCCCGGAAGCGGCCAACAACGCGAGCGCCACCGGCTCGCTGGTGCCGTTGCTGACCCTGGGCATCCCGACGTCCGCCACGGCGGCGATCCTGTTGGCGGCGTTCCAGAACTACAACCTGCAACCGGGGCCGATGCTCTTCGAAACCTCCGCCGACCTGGTCTGGACCCTGGTGGCCTCGCTGTACATCGGCAACGTCATCCTGCTGGTGTTGAACCTGCCGCTGGTGGGCCTGTGGGTCAAGCTGCTGCAAATCCCCCGGCCTTACCTCAACGCCGGAATCCTGGTGTTCGCCACCATCGGCGTCTACGGCATGCGCCATTCTTCCTTCGACCTGCTGCTGATGCTGGCCATCGGTTGGGCTGGCGTGCTGATGCGGCGTTTCGACTTCCCGGTGGCGCCGGTGATCGTCGGCATGCTGCTCGGCCCGATGGCTGAGAAACAGTTACGCAACGCCCTGTCCATCAGTGAGGGCGACTGGACAATATTTTTGACCCAGCCCATCTCGGCGGTGTTCATGGCCCTGACGCTGTTGGTGCTGGTGGTGCCGCATCTGCTGCATGCCCGGGGTATCAAATTGCACGAAGACGATTGAGTGCTGCGACTTTTTTGGGGGGGCGTAGTTGTGCCGGCGACAGCTATCTTGAAAAACGCCGGAAGCAATCTATGGTGAATTCAATATCGGCTGGTGTGTCCGATGGGGCCCTTGAGGTGAAAGCGTGCCAAACGAGCTATTCCGATTGCGAATTCGCCGGCAAGCGCAAGCAAACGCGCCGCGAACGATTCCTTGCCGATGTTGATTGAGCCGTATTACCCAAAGACTGGCGGTGGCCACAAACCGTATCCGCTGGAAACCATGCTGTTCGCCCGGTCAAAAGGATTTATATCAAATGTCTAATTCTTTAAGCTCAGATCGGCAGGTGTTTGATGGGCAGGTTTCAACGCCATCGATTTCGTTTGTTTGTTGTATTGAAAGTGGGCGGCTTGAAAGTCAAACTCTCCTTATGATCAAAACGCTCAGGAAGTTTGGCGGTCGGTTGGCAAATTGTACAGTGTTTGCAGTAAAGGCGCGTTTGGGTGCACCCCTGTCGCAAGCGACGTTGCGCACACTGCGCGAGCTGGATGTAACCTACGTCGATGACAGTGCCTATAATGTGGCGCCTTGGTTTAACTATTCAAATAAACCGGCGGCGGTGTATTGGGCACAACGTAATGCAACAACCGATTTAATTTCCTGGCTTGATAGTGATATTTTGATTGCGTCGGAGCCATCGGGGTTGCTGTTGGATTCAGGCGTTGATTTTGCCGCCCGTGCAGAATATCTTCCGCCTGCTATTCATGAGGGGGATGCAAAAAATACTCCTTACTGGCAATCGCTGTGCAAGTTATTAGGCGCCAGTTTCGATGAGCTTCCATGGATATCATTGGAAACTCCGGTGGTAAAAATGCGCGCTTTCTTTAACTCCGGTGCATTTGTCTGGCGTAGAAGTAGTTGTTTTGCTGAAAGCTATGTTTCAGCATTCGAAAAACTACTGAAAAGTAAACTGGCCAGTAGTTCAGGCTCCGCATGGTATGCCGACCAGGTTGTTATTTCTCCAGTATTGGTAAAGCATAATATCAGCTGGCGCCACTTGAGCCTTGTGGAGCATCACATGGTTTTTCCTGGGCATATCGTCGGCCCATCAGCGACACCGTCCATGAAGAGTTCAAGTATCATTCATTATTCCGGGTCGCTTTCTGGTGATTCGGAGCCAGCAATGCTGGAGCGACTCATTAACGAAATACCCCATGTTCATAAAGAACTGATGGAGCACAGGGTAAACAGTGAAGCCCCCAGGCAAAATGTCATATGGCTCCCGCTACGTGTCTTGAGGAAAATCAGGCTTTGGTATTTCTTGAAATCTCTTGATGTTTCAGAAGTTGGTGTATAGCGAAGCGTCGCTGGCTGTCAAATTCGCGCCTACGGGTTGTGATGTGCTACAACTTGCTCGGTGAACCACTGAACAACCTGCGCGCACGCCGGATGCGCAGCCGCCGAGGGCTGCAGGCACAGCGAGTAAATCCCGCGGGTCTTCAAGGGCTGGCCGAACGGGATGACCAGGACGCCGCGTTCGATCGACTCGCCGGCCAGGGTCATGTCGGTCATGGCCACGCCCAAACCTCGCGCGGCGGCATCGAGGGCCAGTTCGTCGAGGTTGAAGGGAATGTGGCGAAACTCATCCAGTGATCTGCCACCGTTGGCGGATAGCCAATACCGCCAGTCGTTCTTGTCGCTCGAACGGTGCAGTAGCGCAAAGCCTGCAAGATCCTCGAGTGACGCCAGTGCCAGCCCGGGCGCGCACACCGGCACCAGCGATTCCTCGAACAGGGTCAGACAATCCGGGGCGCCGGTCGGCTCGGGCAGGTAGAGGATGTAGGCGTCGCTGTCGCTCGCCGGTTCCACCACTTCCGTGGCGACGGTCTCGATCGCCAGCGATACCTGCGGATGATGCCGATAGAAATCACTCAGCCTGGGCAGCAGCCAGCGCACGGCCAGTGACACGTGCATGCGGATGCGGAACGGACGCTTTTGCGGGGCGATCCGGTCCTCGAGGGCCTTGAGGTGTTCAAGGATGTGCCGGGCACTGGCGAGCACCTGTTCGCCTTCCGCCGTCAGCTGCAGGCTGCGGCTGGTCCTGACGAACAGCGCGGCGCCGTAGTGACTCTCCAATTGCTGGATCTTGCGGCTCACGGCGCTTTGGGTCAGGCACAGCGTTTGCGCCGCCTGGGTGAAGCTGCCCGAATCGGCGACCTCGACCAAGGCCTGCAGGCCCTGTAGCGAGGGAACGTGGCGAATGTTATCCATGCGTTTTCAGAATACCCGGATGATTTAATAACGTTGGTTGTCGTTGCAATGTCCCTTTAGATTCTAGCTATAGCGGCCGTCATCTCAAACAACCCATGCAATAACTGCATGCAGCTTTGCGAGAAGGCCTGCATCACGACAGTCAACGAGGTGACGCATGGAAAACGTATGTGGCTGGATTGCGCAAGCCGGGGACAGCCCGTTGCGCGATCCGCTCAAGGGCACTCAGCAGGCCGATTGGCTGGTGATCGGCGCCGGCATCACGGGGCTGTGTGCCGCTCACTCACTGGCTGAATTGCATCCCCAGGCACGCATTGTGCTGGTCGAACGCCAGCGGGCCGCGCAAGGAGCGTCGGCGCGCAATTCGGGGTTCGTGGTCACCCACGAACATCCCACCCATGCCGAGTTGCAAGGCCGCCCGGGCTTCGCCGACTTCCAGGTCGACACGGCGATTTCCCGTACCGCCAGCGACGAGGTACGCAAGCGCATTGCCCGCCATGGCATCGAATGCGATTTCCGTGAATCGGGTTATTTCTTTGCGGTCAGCGATCCGCGCAAGTTGACCCAGGTCGAGGCCAAGTTGCAGACATTGCGCGCGGTGGGCGCCTCTGCGCAGTTTCTGCAAGGTGAACAGTTGAGCCAGAAGCTGGGAACCCGGCACTACCAGGCGGCGATCTGGTGCGGCAATGGCAATGCGCTGCTGCAACCGGCGAAGTACGTCAAAGGGCTGCTCGATGCACTGCCGCCGAAGGTGACCTTGTTTGAAAACACCGAGATCACCGGCCTGCAGCGCCTGGGCAATGGCCGCATCCGCGCTAGCGGCACCCATGGCTGCATCGAGGCCAGCAAAGTGCTGGTTTGCCTCAATGCCTTCATTCCCCGTTCCGGTATCAGTGATAGCGGCACCTTCGCCATGGAACTCAGTGCCAGCCTCACCCGGCCCCTGAGCGACGAAGAATTCCAGGCCCTTGGCGCCGTAGAACCCTGGGGCGTGCTGTCGACCCGTCCCCTTGGGGCCACGGTGCGCCTGACCCCGGATCGCCGGGTGATGATTCGCAACACCGCCGAGTACCGCTGCCACGACTTGTCGCTCAGCGAACTGGCGACGCGGCGCCAGCACCATGTACTGGGTCTGCAGCGTCGTTTTCCGCTGTTGGGCGCGCGGGACATTGAATACACCTGGACGGGACACCTCAGCGCTTCGCGCTCCGGGCAACCGTATTTTGCCAAGGTCGAGGAGGGCGTGTTCGCCGTGGCCGGGTGCAACGGCTCCGGCGTGGCGCGCGGCACACTGTGGGGACGGCTGCTGGCGGAACTGGCGTCGGGTATCGACTCACCGGTCTTGCAATCGGTCATCGAGCGCGCCCAGCCCGGCTGGCTGCCGCCCAAGCCCTTGCTGGATATCGGTGCCATGCTGCGTATGCGCGTAGAGACGGCCCGGGCCAAAAGCGAAATCTAGAACACCGGCTTTCACTCACAACAAAAGCACTTCAACACGAAGGTGATCGAACATGCGCGTCAATCCTGTTTCCCTGGTGGCACTGCTCTCTACGTTTTGCGCCGCCGCCTACGCCGATGAAACCGTGAACATTTCCAACTGGAACGGCTACATCGCCGACGACACCCTGGCCACGTTCACCCGGGAAACCGGGATCAAGGCCACCTACGACATCCATGACAGCAACGAAGTGCTGGAATCGAAGTTGATGACGGGCAATACCGGGTATGACGTGGTCAGCCCGTCCAACCATTTCCTGTCGCGCCTGATCAAGGCCGGGGCCATCCAGAAGCTAGACAGGAGCCAGCTGCCGGGCTGGAACAACCTTGACCCGGTGCTGATGAAAAAGCTCGAGGTCAACGACCCCGGCAACCAGTACGGTTATCCCTACATGTGGGGCACTGCGGGCATTGGCTATAACGTCGAGAAGATCAAGGCGATCTTCGGCAACACCGACGTCACCCGTTCCTGGAGCCTGTTTTTCGATGAGGCCAATATCAAAAAACTCAGCGAATGTGGCGTGGCGATCATCGACAACCCGACGCAAGTGCTGCCGATCACCCTCAATTACCTGGGGTTGCCACCCCATAGTCATGAGCCGGCCGATTACAAGAAAGCCGAACAGGCGCTGCTGAAGATCCGGCCTTACGTCCAGTATTTCCACGCCTCCAAGTACATCAGCGACCTGGCCAACGGCAACGTCTGCGCGGTGATCGGCTTCAACGGCGACATCGTGCAGGCGGCTGCCAGCGCCAGGGAAGCGAAAAACGGCATCGACATTGCCTATTCGATCCCGGAAGAGGGCTCCACGTTGTGGTTCGACATGGTGGTCATGCCCAAGAGCGCTCCGCACCAGAAGATCGGCTACACCTACATGAACTACCTGCTGCAACCTCAGGTCATTGCCAACATCAGCAACAGTATCCACTACGCCAACCCCAACAGCGCAGCGGATGCCGATGTGGTGCCGGCGGTGAAACAGGACCTGGCGATCTACCCGCCGAAAGCGGTGATGGAAAAGTTGTTCACGGTAGAAGACTTGCCAGCCTCCATCGCCCGCTTGACCACGCGCCTGTGGACCAAGTTGAAGACCAATACGTAGGAGGTAGGAGCGAGCATGCTCGCGATGGACCTGAGAGCGCTGCGGGGTACCAGGCTTCCCGCGTCATCGTTGAAGACCATCGCGAGCATGCTCGCTCCTACAAGGGGTTAGGCCAGCATCCGTAGGAGCGAGCATGCTCGCGATGGACCTGAGAGCGCCGCGGGGTACCAGGCTTCCCGCGTCATCGTTGAAGACCATCGCGAGCATGCTCGCTCCTACAGGGGGTTAGGCCAGCATCGACAGCAAGCCGCCCTGTAGATCCAGTCGGGCCAGGTCGTCGAAGCCGCCGATGTGCGTGTCGCCGATGAATATCTGCGGCACGTTGCGCCGGCCGCTGCGGCTGAGCATCTCTTCAAGCTTGCCGGGCGTGTGCTGAACGTTGATCTCCCGGGGCGTCACGCCTTTGGTGGCCAGCAGCGTCTTAGCGCTGCGGCAGTAAGGGCAGGTGTCGGTGGTGTACAGGGTTACCGTTTTCATGAAATCAATCCTCCAGCAGGGTGGATCAGGCGTCGATGGCCGGAAAGTCGATATCGGTCAGGGCGACGTTGTTCAGATAGTTGGTCAGCGTTTGCGAGGCCACGTGGGCGATCACTTCGATGATCTTCGCGTCATCGATTCCGGCGGCGCGGGCCGCGGCAATTTGCTCGCTGCCCAAGTGGCCTCGGCTTTCGGTGATTTGCCGGGCGAGCAACGCGTAGGCATCGTGCTGGCCTTCGCGGGCGCTGAGGATCTCCTGGCCGGAAAGCCCGGCCTTGCCGGCGAACAGCGTGTGTGCCGCCAGGCAGTAGTCGCAGCCGTTGACTTGGGAGGTGGCGAGGAAAATCACTTCCTTCTGCGGGGCGCTCAAGGACGTCTTGCCCAATGCCGCCGAGTTCTGCAGGTAGGAGGCCAGTACGGCGGGGGCGTGGGCCAGGACCCGGAACACGTTGGGCAGGAAGCCGATTTTCTTCTGCACGCCGTCGAGCAATGGGCGGGTGGTCTCGGTGGCGTGTTCGAGGCTGACAGGGGTAATGCGTGGCATGGTGATTCTCCGTAGTGAATGCGCGACAAGCGCTGGGTACGGAGTGGATGCTAGTGAATCGGGCTGGCCTATTGGGTGCAAATCGTCGACGATATGCGACAGATCGTCCAGAACTGCTGCCGGAGGCCCTTCATGGACCGCTTGTCTACATTGCTTGCGCATTTCGGCGTCAATGCCGGGACCTTTCACAGCGGTACGTTTTGCGGCACGACCGCGTTCGATGGCAGCCAGGCCTGCGGTCATTTACATTTGCTCCAGGCGGGCGAGTTGTCCCTCAGGCTCGCGGACGACCGTGAGCTGCACATCACGGTACCGACACTGATCTTTTTTCCCCGGCCATATCGCCACCGCCTGTTTGCCGCACAGGACAGCGATACGCAGTTGGTGTGCGCGACCCTGGATTTCGATGGCGGCGCGGGCAATGCCCTCGCCACGGCGCTGCCGGATTATCTGGTGCTGAAACTGGATGAAATCCCCACCCTGGCCAGCACGCTGCAATGGTTGTTCAACGAAGCCTTCGACGGTACCTGTGGTCGTGAGGCGGTGATGGACCGGCTGTTCGAGCTGGTGGTGATCCTGTTGTTGCGGCACATGCTGAGCAGTCGCAATCAGTCGCCGGGCATGCTGGCCGGCCTTGCCGATCCTCGCCTGGCGCGGCCCTTGAACCTCATGCACGAGGCGCCGGGCAAGGCCTGGAGCGTGGCCGAACTGTCGGTGGCGGCCAACATGTCCCGGGCAAGTTTCGCCGAGCACTTCAAGCGGGTGGTCGGGCAGGCCCCGGTGGATTATCTGGTCAGCTGGCGCATCAGCCTGGCGCAGAAACGCCTGCGTGAAGGCAAGCCCATTGCCTTGATCGCCGAAGAGGTCGGTTATGAAAGCCCTTCGGCACTTGCCCGGGCTTTTCGCCGCAAGACCGGGGTCAGTCCCCGGCAATGGAGGGGATAACGGCACAGGATCCTGCGCATGTTAGCCGGCGGACTGGCGGGCCACGGGAGCTGTGCTAGCGTCTTGGGGTGAATCTCTCATTTGCGAGCCTCAGCCATGGACGAGACAGTCGTTAACGTGACCACTCAGAAGTTCAATGCCCTGCTTGCCGTGGTGCAGGCCTATGGCGCCGCGTTCGCGGTCAAGCTGCTGACTGCCATCGCCTTCTGGATCGTCGGGCGCTGGCTGATCGGCTTTGCCGTCGGCATGGTGCAGAGGGCCTTGAGCAGGCAGAAGGTCGACCCGACCGTGCTGCGCTATGTGGGCTCGGCGATCACCGTGACGCTGAACATCATCCTGGTGATCGGCATCCTCGGCTACCTCGGCATGCAGACCACCACCTTCGCGGCGCTGCTGGCCGCGGTCGGCCTGGCAATAGGCCTGGCCTGGTCCGGGCTGCTGGCCAACCTGGCGGCCGGCGCCTTCATCATTGTGTTGCGTCCATTTAAGGTCGGCGACTTCATCAGTGCAGGCGGGGTGATCGGTACAGTCACCGAAATCGGCCTGTTCGCGACGGCAATCAACACCCCGGACAACGTGATGACCCTGGTCGGTAACAACAAGATCTTCAGCGATAACATCCAGAACTTCACCCACAATTCGTTCCGCCGTGTCGAGCTCCAGGCGCAACTGTCCGGCGCGGCCGACTGGAAAGCCGCGGTGGCCTTGCTCAAGGAGCGCATCGCCGCCATCCCCAATGTGCTTGCCGAGCCGGCAGTGGATGTGGAGATTCTGGAGTTCAACCTGGTCGGCCCGGTGCTGGCGGTGCGGCCTTATTGCCACAATGAGCATTACTGGCAGGTGTATTTCGATACCAACCGCATCATCAAGGACGCCCTCGGCGAAGCCGGCTTCCCGGCCCCGATGCCAGCGCAGACGGTGATCTTCCAGCAAGGCGCCGCGTTGCCGCAGGCGATGGCAAAACAGTGAGGGAATCGGGCTCATGGCGGTCTTGTGAGACAGGCCGCCATGAGCCTGCCGTTGTGTCTTACAGGCCATGGGGAGTCAACCAATAACATGCAGGATGCGCGCCCAAACCCGACCCTTGATCTGGCGTATTGTGTCGAACGTCCGATATTCATGGACTTCCTGCAGCACGCTGGACGCACGTCCGACGCCGTTGCCGTGGTTTCTCATGACGCCACGTGCACTTACGGTGAACTGGAAGCGATCAGCCAGCGCCTTGCCTGCTTTTTGCTTGAACAGGGCGCGAGCGAATCCGACCGGGTCGTGATCGTCTCCAGTCGCTGCGCCGGCCTGGTCTACGCCATGCTTGGTGCCTCGCGCGCCGGCTTGACGTTCACCGTTGCCGACATGGCCTATCCCCGTGCGCGCATCGAACAGATCATCGAGGTGCTGAAGCCGACCTTTGTACTGGTATGCGGCGAGGCGGCCTTTGAGCTCGATTCGCAGCGTTCGTCCGTCGTGCGCGTGGTCAAGATACCGGAGATGCCCGGCGACGCACTGAAGGCGTTCGCCGTCGAGCCAAGGGGCTTGCCCGAAGTCAATCCTGGAGACCCGGCCTATATCACCTTCACCTCGGGCAGTACCGGGGAGCCGAAGGGGATTGTCACCCATCACGCGCCCTTGGTGCATTTCATCGAATGGCATAGCCAGCGTCACTCGTTGACCAGGGACAGTTGCTTTTCCCTGCTGTCGGGGCTGGGCCACGACCCGGTCTACAGGGACGTGTTCACGCCACTCTCCATTGGCGCGAAAGTCATCATCCCGGCCCAGTCGACAGTGATCGATCCAGCAGCCTTGGCGAGATGGATACACCAGCATCGGATCTCGATCATTCACCTCACGCCGCCCTTGGGCAAACTCATTGAAACCGGTGCGAAAATCAGTGGATTGCAGTTCAATGAGCTGCGCTATCTGTTTTGGGGTGGGGATGCCTTAAGCAGCACCCTTTACGAGCAAATACGCGCCATCGCCCCCAACGCCATCAGCGTCAACTTCTACGGCACAACAGAAACGCCGCAGGCGATGGCTTACCATCAGGTCGATCCCGCGCTCGACAATGCGAGGATCCCGCTGGGCAAAGGGATCGAGGGCGCGCAACTGTTGCTGGTCAATGAGGCCAATCAGTTGGTCGGCGAAGGCGAAGTCGGAGAAATCCTGATCCGCAGCCCGTACTTGTCCCTGGGTTACTACGGTGACGCAGCGCTGACCCGGGAAAAGTTTGTGGTCAATCCCTTCACCCGTGCCGAGGGTGATATCTGCTACCGGACCGGCGACCTGGGCACTTATCTTGCCGATGGCAGTGTCATGTTTCGCGGGCGCGGCGATAGCCAAGTCAAGATTCGCGGCCATCGCATCGAACTGGCTGAAATCGAAACCTCAATCTCAAGGCATCCGCGGATCAAACAGTGCGTGGTGTTGGCCAACAACGACCGATCGAACGTGAAACTGGTGGCCTGTTGCGTTTCAGCCAACCCTGTTTCATCGGTTGAACTGCGTGAGCAAGTGGGGCAGCAGTTGCCCGACTACATGGTGCCGGCGTTGTTCGTGTTCGTGGAGACTATTCCGTTGACGCCGAACGGCAAAATCGACAAGCGGGCGCTGCAGGTGCTTGTCGACAAGCAGGCGGCACCGGTCAGCGCGAGCCAGGACCTGTCGCCGCTGGCGCTCAAGTTGGCGCAGGCATGGGCTGAAATTCTTGAAGTGCCGCGCATCGATCCAGCGTTGACGTTCGTGGAGTTGGGTGGGGATTCACTCTCGTTCGTCCAGGCTTCGATGGTGCTGGAAGAGCTTATCGGACACCTGCCCGATCAATGGGAAATGATCCCGGTACTCGAGTTGTGTGAACTGGCCAGCGACACCAAGGCCTCGAGGTTTTCGCTTCGGGCAATGGAAGTGCCGGTGTTTCTACGCGTGGTTTCCATCGTGTTGATTGTGATGGGGCATTTTCAGGTGTTGGCACATTGGCCGGTGTTCGGCGAAACAATGGCCTTGTTCCTGGTTTCCGGGATCAGCCTGGCAAGGTTTCAACTCAAGGCCATCAATGAATCCGGGAGCGTACGCACGCTGGTCAAGTCCGTTGCCAGCATCGCGGTGCCCACGATCCTGTACACGGTGTTGGTTCAGGTGCTGTTCGATACGGTGCATTGGCAATCATTGTTGCTGATTTCCAATTGGTATTCGCCGAACCTGATCGGCAACTTCGTCTACTGGTACATAGAAGTACTGGTGCAGATGCTGGTGATCATCGGGTTCGTACTGTCGTTCGAGCGCGTCAGGAACATCATCAGCGCAGACCCGTTTCGCTGTTTTGTCATTGCGGCATGCGTGTTGGCGTTGGCTGATGTGCTGATCAGTCACTACGTGTTTGATGCGAGCGAGTTGTTCAATCGGGTGCCACAGCATTACCTGGCGATCATGGTGCTCGGCATGGCCATCCACAGTGCCAGTTCAACCACACAGAAGTGGATCGTCACTGTCGTTGCCGTCATGGTGGTGGGTTGGCAGGACATGCTGGCGATGCTGGGATTCGGACCGCTCGCCGCCGAGATCTGGAATCATATCGATGTCGCCCTGCCTGCCACTCTCCTGGTGATCTGGGTCCGGTCCATTCCCGTACCCGGCCTGATGGCCCGGGGCATGGCCTTGATTGCCTCCTCGACGCTGTATATCTACTTGACGCACTTCCAGTTCCATTCGGTGGCGAGACGCATCGGCGATTATCCGCTGCTCGGGGTGGTATTCGCCGTTGTCGGTGGCGTTGCGGTGGCTTATGCCTGGAACAAGGTGGTGCGCTGGGTATTGCTGCGTGGCAACAGTGACGGCAAGAAGCGTCGCGCGGATAAAATCGAGCGGGTGGCGTGACGGTTCCGTAAACTGGCGGCGCAACAGGCGTTGCTACATGACTACCTCGGCTGTCATGCGTGCGATGCCGCCTTACCACCTCAAGCAAGAGACACTCATGGCAAACCAAGACCTGACCTTCGTTCCCGATCCCGATGCGGACTCCATCTCCTCCGACGTTGCCGGTTTCGGCGGCATGCTGGTCTCCACCCAGATTCCGACGCGTGCCGATGGCAGCCTTGAACTGGGCGATATCACCCTGCAAAGCGAGTGCACCCTGCAGGCGCTGAAAGTGGCGCTGGAACGCGCCGGCAGTTCCATGGACCGGGTGCTGCACTTGACTATCTACCTCACCGACATGGCTGACCGCGCCGCCTTCAACGAGGTCTATAAGCGTTTCTTCGCCAAGCCGTGGCCAGTGCGCGCCGCAGTGGGCGTGGCTTCGCTGGCGGTCGAGGGCATGCGCGTGGAAGTTACTGCGATGGCTGCCAAGGCTTGATCTAATACACCCCGCGCTCTGTAGGAGCCTGGCTTGCCGGCGAAGAACGATGACGCGGACTCAGGGTACATATCCATTCCTGCGGTAACGGCCACTTATGGTTTCGCCCTTACGGCGACTCACTTTTCCAAACGCCGAAAAGTAAGCAAAAGGCTTTGCCCCACCACTCGGTGCCTCGCTGTGGCTCGGTATGCCGTAACGAAGGCATTGCTCCGTGGGTCGCCGCGATGGGCCATCCCTGGCCCAACGCGGCTAAACCGGCGTCCTGCCGGTTTACCCACTGCGCAATGCCTGCGTTCGGCCATCATGGTTTAACGGGGCGCCCAAATCTAAAGCCAAAGCGAGGCGGCCTGACAGCCGACCTGACTTTTGCAGATACCCCCCAATCCCCTGTGGGAGCGAGCCTGCTCGCGATGGACGTTAACGATAACGCGCCCTGTCTGGAGGATCGCGTTGTCTGGACGTCCATCGCGAGCAGGCTCGCTCCCACAGGGGATCGCGGATCAGCCAGTAATCAGGTCGGCTTTAAGGCCGCCTCGCTTTGGCTTTGGCTTTTGATTTTCTTGCCCCATCGATAGGCCGAGTGGAGGATCTGCGCAGTGGGTAAACCGGCATGGATGCCGGTTTAGCCGCGCTGGGCCAAGGATGGCCCAGCGCGGCGGGCCCTGTAGGAGCGAGCATGCTCCGGGCGGCGTTCCGACGAAAAACGCCAGAACAACACGGGCATTCAGATAGCCCTCGTCATCGTTGACGACCATCGCGAGCATGCTCGCTCCTACAGGCCGGGCGGCGTTCCGTGCTTCCAAGTGACTCGCTGTAAAAGCGAAGCCATAGGTGGCCGTTGCCGCAGGAATGGATATGTACTCCGTCAACAAACAATAGGTCGGCCATAAAGCCGCCATCGACGCTCCCACAATCGCCACCTGGCAGTACACGGATGCCCCCCGTTCATTTCACCGCTACAATGCGCGCCTCGACCGTGACAGCCTGACTAAAAAAATATTATGTCCCTGCCCAAACATCACCTGGAACTACTCAGCCCCGCCCGTGACGTGGCTATCGCCCGCGAGGCGATCCTGCATGGCGCCGATGCCGTTTACCTCGGTGGCCCGAGTTTCGGCGCCCGCCACAACGCCTGCAACGAGGTGAGCGATATCGCCGCGCTGGTGGAGTTCGCCCATCGCTACCACGCCCGGGTGTTCACCACGATCAATACGATCCTGCACGACAATGAGCTGGAGCCGGCCCGCCAGCTGATCCATCAACTGTACGATGCCGGTGTCGACGCGCTGATCGTCCAGGACCTGGGCGTGATGGAACTGGACATCCCGCCGATCGAGCTGCATGCCAGCACCCAGACCGACATCCGCACCCTGGAGCGGGCGAAGTTCCTCGACCAGGCCGGTTTTTCGCAACTGGTACTGGCCCGCGAGCTGAACCTGCAGGAGATCCGCGCGATTGCCGACGAAACCGAGGCGGCGATCGAGTTCTTCATCCACGGCGCGTTGTGCGTGGCGTTTTCCGGCCAGTGCAATATTTCCCACGCGCAGACCGGCCGCAGCGCCAACCGGGGCGACTGCTCCCAGGCCTGCCGTCTGCCGTACACCCTTAAAGACGAAAAGGGCGGGGTGATCGCCTACGAAAAGCACCTGCTGTCGATGAAGGACAACAACCAGAGCGCCAACATTCGCGCCCTGGTGGAAGCTGGCGTGCGCTCGTTCAAGATCGAAGGGCGCTACAAGGACATGGGCTACGTGAAGAACATCACCGCCTACTACCGCCAGCGCCTGGACGATGTGCTCGAAGACCGTCCGGACCTGGCCCGCGCGTCCAGCGGCCGCACTGCGCATTTCTTCCTGCCCGATCCGGACAAGACCTTCCACCGTGGCAGTACCGACTACTTCGTCAGCGAACGCAAGATCGACATCGGCGCCTTCGACTCGCCGACCTTCACCGGCCTGTCGGTGGGCGTGGTGGAAAAAGTCGGCAAGCGCGATCTGCTGGTGGTCACCCAAGAACCGCTGTCCAACGGTGACGGCCTCAACGTACTGGTCAAGCGTGAAGTGGTGGGTTGGCGGACCAACATCGCAGAAGCTAAAGGCGAGTTCGAAGAGGACGGCGAGAAACGCTATCGCTACCGCGTCGAGCCGAACGAGATGCCCAAGGGCTTGCACCAGTTGCGCCCGAATCACCCGCTGAGCCGCAACCTGGATCACAACTGGGCCCAGGCGCTGCAAAAGACCTCCGCCGAGCGCCGGATCGGTCTTTCCTGGGTGGCGTGCCTGCGTGAAGATCGCCTGGAACTGATTGCCACCAGTGAAGAGGGCGTCAGCGCCAGTGTGGCCCTGGACGGTCCGTTCGGCGTGGCCAACAAACCGGAACAGGCCCTGGAGCAGCTGCACGATCTGCTTGGCCAACTGGGCACCACCGAGTACCACGCCACCAACATCAAGCTGGACGCCCCGCAGGCGTTCTTCATTCCCAACTCGCAGCTCAAGGCCTTGCGCCGCGAAGTGATCGAAGCGCTGACCGTGGCGCGCGTCGCGGCACACCCACGGGGTGGCCGCAAGGCCGAGACCAGTCCGCCGCCGGTGTACCCGGAGTCGCACCTGTCGTTCCTGGCCAACGTCTACAACCAGAAGGCCCGCGATTTCTATCACCGTCACGGGGTCAAGCTGATCGATGCGGCCTATGAGGCCCATGAAGAGACCGGCGAAGTCCCGGTGATGATCACCAAGCACTGCCTGCGGTTCTCCTTCAACCTGTGCCCCAAGCAGGCCAAGGGTGTGACGGGCGTGCGCACCAAGGTCGCGCCGATGCAATTGATCCACGGCGACGAAGTGCTGACGTTGAAATTCGACTGCAAGCCTTGCGAGATGCATGTGATCGGCAAGATGAAGGGGCATATCTTCGATTTGCCGCAACCGGGCAGCGTGGTGCAGCAGGTCGTCGGGCACATCAGCCCCGAAGACCTGCTAAAAACCATTCATCGCGCGCCCCACTGAGTGAGCGGCGAGCGCGAAGTCAAGGCTGCGCGCTCGCCATCTCACCCCGCGGGTCAGCTCACCTCAGGTCGAAGCGGTCAAGGTTCATCACCTTGGTCCAGGCCGCCACAAAGTCCTTCACGAACTTTTCCTCGCCGTTACTGGCATAGAACTCCGACAGCGCGCGCAATTGCGAGTTGGAGCCGAAGACCAGATCGACTCGCGTGCCCGTCCACTTTTTCTGGCCGGTCTTGCGATCGCTCGCTTCAAACTCTTCCTGGGCGTCCGACAGCGGTTTCCACTCCACGCCCATGTCCAGCAGGTTGGTGAAAAAGTCGGTGGTCAGCGCTTCGGGCCGCGTGGTGAAGACGCCGTGCGCAGTCTGGCCGGCGTTGGTATTGAGTACGCGCAGGCCGCCAATCAGCACGGTCATTTCCGGCGCGGTGAGGGTCAGCAACTGCGCTTTGTCGATCAACAGCGACTCCGCCGATACGCGGTATCTGCCCTTGAGGTAATTGCGGAAGCCATCGGCGATCGGCTCCAGAAAACCGAAGGATTCGACATCGGTCTGTTCCTGGGAAGCGTCCATGCGCCCCGGCGTGAAAGGCACCGTGATCGTGTGCCCGGCATTTTTCGCCGCCTGTTCAACGCCTGCACAGCCGGCAAGAACGATCAGGTCGGCCAGGGAGATTTTCTTGCCGCCGGCATTGAACTCCTGTTGGATTCCCTCCAGTTTCGCCAATACGCCTGCGAGTTGGTCGGGCTGGTTGGCCTGCCAGAACTTCTGTGGGGCCAGGCGCAAGCGCCCGCCGTTGGCACCGCCGCGTTTGTCCGAACCACGGAAGGTGGAAGCCGCTGCCCAAGCCGTCGAGACCAGTTGCGAGACCGACAGGCCCGAGGCCAGCAGCTTGCTTTTCAGGGCAGCGACGTCGCTGTCGTTGACCAGTGGATGATCGACTTCAGGAATCGGGTCTTGCCACAGCAGTTCTTCAGCGGGCATTTCCGGGCCGAGGTAGCGCGAGAGCGGGCCCATGTCGCGGTGGAGCAGCTTGTACCAGGCACGGGCGAACGCGTCGGCCAGTTGATCGGGGTTCGCCAGGAAGCGCCGGGAAATCGGCTCGTAGATCGGGTCGAAGCGTAGCGCCAGGTCCGTGGTCAGCATGGTCGGATTGCGCCGTTTGGACGGATCGTGCGCGTCCGGAATGATCCCGGCGCCAGCACCGTTCTTGGGCGTCCACTGATGGGCGCCCGCCGGGCTCTTGGTGAGTTCCCATTCGAAGCCGAACACGTTCTCCAGGAAGTTGTTGCTCCACTTCGTGGGCGTGGTGGTCCAGGTCACTTCCAGGCCACTGGTGATGGTGTCGGGGCCTTTGCCGCTGCCGAAACTGTTCTTCCAGCCCAACCCCTGTTCTTCGAGGCCAGCGGCTTCGGGTTCGGCACCGACATTGTCGGCAGGGCCGGCGCCGTGGGTCTTGCCGAAGGCGTGACCGCCGGCAATCAGCGCCACGGTTTCCTCGTCATTCATGGCCATCCGGCCGAAGGTCTCACGGATGTCCTTGCCGGCGGCCACCGGGTCCGGGTTGCCTTCCGGGCCTTCCGGGTTCACATAGATCAGGCCCATTTGCACTGCCGCCAGAGGGTTCTCCAGATTGCGTCCTTGCTCGGTACGGCTCTCCTCGTTTTCCCCAGGTTCGGCAACGAGCGGGCCTTCGCCGGGTTCTTGCATGGCTTTTTGCGCTTTGTCGTAGCGGACGTCGCCACCCAGCCATTTGTTTTCCGAGCCCCAGTAGACATCCTCGTCCGGTTCCCAGACGTCAGGCCGGCCGCCGGAAAAACCGAAAGTCTTGAAGCCCATGGATTCCAGCGCGACGTTACCGGTCAGGACGATCAGGTCGGCCCAGGAAATGCTGTTGCCGTACTTTTGCTTGATCGGCCACAGCAGGCGACGGGCCTTGTCCAGGCTGACGTTGTCGGGCCAACTGTTGAGCGGCGCAAAGCGCTGCTGGCCAGAGCCGGCGCCGCCTCGGCCATCGCCGGTACGGTAGGTGCCGGCGGAGTGCCAGGACATGCGGATGAACAGCGGTCCGTAGTGTCCGAAGTCCGCGGGCCACCAGTCTTGCGAGTCGGTCATCAGGGCGGTCAGATCACGCTTGAGCGCGGCAAAATCCAGGGCCTTGAACGCCTGGGCATAGTTGAAGCCCTCGTCCGCGGGGGTGGACAGGGACGAGTGCTGGTGCAGGATCTTCAGATTCAGCTGGTTCGGCCACCAATCGCGGTTCGTGGTGCCACCACCAGCGGCGTGATTGAACGGGCATTTCGTTTCAGTTCCCATCTGTGAGCTACCTTTGGTCGTGTTCATTCAGCCATTGTCCCGACAGGTACGATGGCAGTGAGTGAAATCAATGACTCAGGCTGTTGGCCCAGCAAATCGATCAACTGATTATCGTGGCCAAATGGGCATCACCGGCACTGGCAAGCAAATTGCCAACGGGATGACCCACGGTATGCCTAGTCGGTTTCTGACTCCCGCTTTATCTTCTTATCAGGTCTCGGCCAGCCAGACCGCACCGGCGTTTGATAAGGCTAGACCGCCCTTGGGCAGACGGCTAATAGCTGGAGTATTTGTAGCCGATAGGCGAAATCTTTCAAGGCGCCTGTGGGGCTTCATTATAAACGCCTGCCCGCCAAGCGCCGGCAAGCCGGACTCCTGCCATTATTTACGTCTGGGCAGTGTCCAGTTCGGTCGTATGAAATGGCAGGTGTAGCCGTTGGGATAGTGTTCGAGGTAATCCTGATGCTCAGGCTCCGCGTCCCAGAATGGCCCGGCGGGCTCTATTTCAGTGACCACCTTGCCCGGCCAGAGGCCGGAGGCGTCAACGTCGGCCACGGTGTCTTCGGCTACGCGTTTCTGCTCGTCATCCAGGTAATAGAGTGCCGAACGATAGCTCGTCCCCAGATCATTGCCCTGACGGTTTTGGGTGCTCGGGTCATGGATCTGGAAGAAAAACTCGAGGATCTGGCGATAGCTGATCTGCTCCGGGTCGAAGACGATTTCGATCGCTTCGGCGTGGGAGCCATGGTTGCGATAGGTTGCATTGGGTACATCGCCGCCCGAGTAACCGACCCGAGTGGAAATCACGCCCGGGTAGCGTCGAAACAGATCCTGCATGCCCCAGAAGCAGCCGCCGGCGAGAATGGCGGTTTCGGTGTTCGTCGTCATCAGTACGCACCTCCCATCAAAGAGCGGCCTCCGTGGGGGAGGCCGTCAGACCCTCAATGCATCTTGCTGTGATCCATGTTGCCATGATCCATCGTACCAAGTGCCCGCGCCTCAGCATCTACCTTGATCGTTTCTTTTTCGCCCTTGGCGTTTTCCACGGTCAAGGTCAACGGCACTTTGCTGCCTTCCTTGATCTGCCCCGTGAGGTCCATGAGCATGATGTGGTAGCCATGGGGATCGAAGCTCACTGGCTTGCCGGCCGGCAACGCCACGGACTCGACCTGCTGCATGCTCATCACATCGTCTTTCATGCTCGATTGGTGAATCTGTACCATCTTCGCCACGGGCGACTGCACGTCGAGCAGCTTGCTGTCGATGTCGGCCTGCAAGGTCATGAAGGCGCCGCTCGAAGGCTGGCCGGCCACCGTCGCCCTGACCCAGGCGTCATTTACCTGGGTTTGCGCGGACACCTGCCACGCCATGCCGATCAGGGCCATTCCCAGTACAAGCTGTTTAATACGTGGTGCGCAGAACGAAGTCATCAGCAGACCTCCATGACGGTGAGCAGGTCTTCTGCGCACTCTTGAGCGGTAAGGGACGCGGACAGGCCCAGGCGCAGGTTGCCTCGGGAGTCGAACACGAAGCTGGTGGCGGTGTGGGACAGGGTGTAGGTCGAACCGCTCGGCACTTTCTCGAAGAATACGCCGAACTCCTTGGCGGTGGCGGCGGTTTCTTCCAGAGTGCCGGACAGCGCCTCGAAACTCGGGTCGAAGGCCTTTACGTACTTGTCGAGCAACTCGGGTGTATCGCGCTCAGGGTCCAGGGTGATGAAGATCACTTGCAGGCGCTCGCCATCGCGGCCCATCAGTTTTTTCGCCTGGGCGGCGCGGGCCAGCGTGGTCGGGCAGACGGCCGGGCATTGGGTGAAACCGAAGAAGATCATCGGCATCAGGCCCTGGTAGCTGCCGAGCATCCGGGTTTCGCCCTCGGCGTCCTTGAGCTTGAAGGAACGCCCCATGATCTTGTCGCTCAGGTCCTTGCCGTACTTGAACGACAGCTTGCTGCTGTCATCGCAGCCGGCGAGCAGGCCGAGGCTCAACAGGCTCATGCCTTGCAGGACCGTGCGGCGGGAATACAACGTACTCATGGAAAAAAGCATCCTGTGTAGCCACTGGAAAAACACAGTGCCTGATCAATCAGACGAGAAAAAGCGCAGGGATGTTAACAAACTGTTGCCCGTTGGCGCTCAATCGGTGGCCAGCCGGTCATGCGCCAAAAGGTCGCGGGTGCTTGAATACATGAAAATACAAATGGCCCGGAAGCAGACACATTGCAGATACATCAGTGGGTTTGAATCGGGCTGTCCAAATCTCATTGAGAGCACTGCCATGTTCCGCAAACTGCAGCAAGCCGCCAGTTTCCTTAGCCAGAGTGCGCGTTTGATGGTGGGCGTTCCCGATTACGACAACTACGTCGCGCAAATGGCGATCAACCATCCGGGTGAGCCGGTGATGAGCTATGAGGCGTTTTTCCGTGAGCGTCAGGAAGCGCGTTTTGGGCGTGGGAAATGTAATACGCGGTGTTGCTGACGCTGCAAACTCCCCCACTTACGGACCCGATCTACTGTGTATGGCTTGCCAGCGATGGCGGCCTGATAGCCGACCAGTCACTCGCGGATGTACCCGATCCACTGTGGGAGCGAGCCTGCTCGCGAAGGCGGCCTGACAGCCGACCATTTTCTTTCAGGTGTACATATTCATTCCTGCGGTAACGGCCACCTATGGTTCCGCTCTTACATCTATGGTTACCCCCTTTTCTGCAATACTGTTTTTGATGCGTGTTTGGCTTGCTTTCATCTATTCGGCGTCTGAGTGGGGGTGTCGCCCCGCGCCTCGATGAGAATCGATGCCCAACGATCCTTATTAGCGAGACGGCCTTTCAGCCGTGTAAGAGCCCAGGGTTGTCGTCAGGCCGGTTGGCCGTTCACGTCATCAGTTATCCAGCATCGCAAAACCAGGTGGGTGGTGCTCGGGTGACAGCAGGGTCAGGCGTTCATCGCGCTTGGCCCTGCATCGAATTCAGTATGGTGTGCCGCAATCGCCCAGGCGATCCTCGCCAGCTTGTTGGCCAGCGCGCAAACCACGTGGTTGGAATGATGGCGGGCCAGTAGCTGCCGGACCCAGTCCGCCAGCCAGCCTTTCTGGTGGTCCAGATGCATCAGGTACACCCGGGCGCACTGGACCAGCAAGCGTCGCTGGTTGCGATCTCCGCGCTTGCTGATGCCCAACAACACGCTCTTGCCACCCGTGGAATGCTGCTTGGGCACCAGGCCGATTGAGGCCGAGTAGCCTCGGCCGCATTTGAACTGTTTGCCATCGCCCAACTCGGCGGCCAGGACGGTGGAGGTGATCGGGCCGACGCACGGCATGGTCATCAAGCGAGATGCCAGATCATCTTCAGCGGCCTGGCATTGCAACTCCTTGTCCAGCGACTTGATCTCCTCTTCCAGATTCTTGAAATGTCGATACAGCCTCGTCAGATTTTTTTTGAAGGGCTCAGACATTGAACTCGCCTCAAGCAGCGCCGGCAGAGTGTTGATCGATTTGAAGCCGGGGGCCAGGCTGACGCCAACCTCCAGAAGGGCTGCATGAATCCGATTGGCGGTTGCGGTGCGATCCTTGATGAACGCATCGCGTATCGAGTTGGACATGGCCAGCACCTGCTGGGTCTGGGTTTTGGGCGGCACAAAGCGCATCGTCGGGCGAGTCGCTGCCTCGCAGATCGCTTCGGCATCGGCGAAGTCGTTTTTGTTGCTTTTCACGTAGGGACGTACAAGATGAGGGGCAATGAGCTTGGGTAAATGTCCAAGCTTTGCGACCTCCTGTGCCATGAAATGGGCTCCGCCACAGGCTTCCATCACCACGGTGCAAGGCTCGACATTTGCCAGATGCTGGATGAGCGCGGTACGCGTAAATTTTTTGCGGTAGAGCTCATGCCCGCGATCATCTTGAGCATGCAAATGAAAGGTGTGTTTTCCCAGGTCGATGGCGGCAATAGCTACTTTGTTCATGGCAATGGTCTCCGGTGAGCCCCCGGTGAAAGCTTAGTGGGCGATCACCGGGGGCGGCGGGGGTAGCCATTTCATTAGCGGGTCACTTGGAAAAGCCTGTAGGAGCGAGCATGCTCGCGATGGAGGTCAACGATGACGCGGGGAGCCTGACACCCCGCGGTGCTCTCAGGTTTTTCGCGAGCATGCTCGCTCCTACAGAGCCCGCCGCGATGGGCCATCTTTGGCCCAGCGCGGCTAACCCGGCATCCTTGCCGGTTTACCCACTGCGCAGAACCGGAACGAAGCCTCTCGATGTGGCAAGAAAATCAAAAGCCAAATCAAAAGCAACAGCCAAAGCGAGGCGGCCTGACAGCCGACCTGATGGCAGGTCTGTCCGAATTCCCCTGTGGGAGCGAGCTTGCTCGCGATGAACGTCCAGACATCGCGATCATCCAGACAGGGCGCGTTATCGTTGACGTCCATCGCGAGCAAGCTCGCTCCCACAGGGATCAGGTACACCCTTAAAAGTCAGGTCGGCTGTCAGGCCGCCTCGCTTTGGCTTTAAATTTGGGCGCCCCGTTAACCACGATGGCCGAACGCAGGCATTGCGCAGTGGGTAAACCGGCAGGACGCCGGTTTAGCCGCGCTGGGCCAGGGACGGCCCATCGCGGCGACCCACGGAGCAATGCCGGAGTGAGGGCATGCCGAGCCCTAGCGAGGCACCGAGTGGTGGGGCAAGAGCGCTTTGGTTACTTTCGCGCTTTTCGAAAGTGACTCGCCGTAAGGGCGAAACCATAAGTGGCCGTTACCGCAGGAATGGATATGTACACCTGAAAGACAATCATCGGCTGTCAGGGCGCTTTCGCCGGCAAGCCTGGCTCCTACAAGGTGCTGCTCAAGGTTGCGATCCTACAAGACAACACCCATCAAGGCGGATCAATCTGATCCAGCACCCGATTCGCCGTAATCTCCGCCAGCATCACGCTGTTGGAAATACCCAGCAGGGCATTGCGGCACCCACCGTCCAGATGATCCACCAACTGATGAACCATCACATCAACCGAGGCCAGCGTCTCGACCAGATAAACCATCAGGGTTTCGTTCGTGGCCTGCGGGTTCACAGTAAATAGTGAGCTGGGTGTACGCGGTGTGGCCTTGATGTCGGCAGATGACGGAAAGTGGTAATCGAGGGCGCGCTCGGCAGCCTCGTTGAGTTTATTTGAATCGGGTTCGTACGGGGATGCCGGATCGAGGTCCGGCGGGTTCGGCGTTACCTTGAACATGATCTTCAATTCCTCGAATGGAGCTGACACCATTTCGCGACTAAACGAAGGGGTGGCGGCTGTACGCAGGTTAGTCGACCGGGGAATTGAAGAAGCCGGCGCACCCGAAGGTGCCCTGCGCACAGCCACCATCGAATGCAGATAGGAAATACCTGCCTGACGGACGCTTGTGCAACTTCAATTACCACCGGGCGACTAAACCCGATCACTGATGGGCAGTGACGCGAATCAAGTTACCGACGACCCCCAAGGCGCACAAGCCGGCGGATTCTGGCGTAGCCGTAGGCAACGGCGCAAGGTCTTGTGGCTTTCAGGAAGTAAGTCGTAGGGCGCTTAAACAAGCTTCCTTCGACGATGTTTAATGGCGCTTTCGGAACCGACTGCTGCATGCACTTTTAAAGCGCCATGCCTGACAACGTGCACCAGTGCGAAGCGGTTTGCTGAGTTTGCGAGCATCGCGCACCAACAGCCGCCACACCCGCTCATCCCGCCAGAAACATGCCTGAGTCGCGGCCATCAAGGCGTTTGCATGGCCATGGAAGTCTCCTTAGTCGAACTGGCACAAACCCTGCATTAACCCCCTCAAGCCCATCCAAAAAAGATGGGCAGCCCTCTCGGTCAACGACGATCGACTGGCCGCACAGGTCGTGGGCAACATCGGTGGATCAGGCATGGCCGTCTGATTTTCAACACCGCAAAAGAACAGGCAAAGACGCCTGGAACCGCAAGGTTTCAGGCGTTTTTTTTTGCTTTTTTCACCGTGATGGGCTTTGGGCAGGTGCGTTTATGAATTCCAATGTAGCCAGTTTGAACAAACAGCAAACGCTGGTCGTGATCGGCAACGGCATGGTCGGGCATCATTGTGTCGAGCAGTTGATCGAGCGCGGCGCGCTTGACCGCTATCGGCTGCACGTCTTCAGCGAAGAGCCGATGCGTGCCTATGACCGCGTGCATCTGTCCGAGTACTTCTCCGGTCGTGATGCCGAGTCGCTGGCACTGAGTGACGCGGCGCTGTACGAGACGCCCGGCGTCACGTTGCACCTGGGTGTGCCGGTGCTGGAGATCGATCGCGCCCGTCGCCAGGTGATCACCGCACAAGGCTGTGTTGCCTATGACAAGCTGGTGCTGGCCACCGGTTCCTATCCGTTTGTGCCGCCGATCGAAGGCGCCGAAGGCGATTCGCGTCTGGTCTATCGCACCCTGGAAGACCTCGATGCCATTCGTGCCGCGGCGGCCAATGCCCGGCGCGGTGTGGTGGTCGGCGGTGGTTTGCTCGGCCTGGAAGCCGCCAACGCCCTGAAGAGCCTGGGGCTCGAAGCGCACGTGGTGGAATTCGCCCCGCGCCTGATGCCGGTGCAACTGGATGATCTGGGTGGGCTGGCGCTGAAGGCGCAGATCGAACGCCTCGGCGTCGGCGTGCACCTGTCCCGCGCCACGCAATCGATCAGCGCTGGCGAGCAGTACCGCTACCGGATGAACTTTGCCAACGACGAGTTCCTCGAGACCGACCTGATCGTGTTCTCCGCCGGTATCCGTGCCCAGGATGCGCTGGCCCGTCAGTGTGAACTGGACATCGGTCCGCGCGGCGGCGTGGTGATCGACGACACCTGCCTGAGCTGTGATCCGCACATCTACGCCATCGGTGAGTGCGCATCGTGGAATGGCAGCCTGTTCGGCCTGGTCGCGCCGGGCTACCAGATGGCACGCAGTGTCGCGGCACGCCTGTGTGACGACGCCGCCGAACCGTTCCAGGGCGCCGACATGTCGACCAAGCTCAAGCTGCTGGGCGTCGACGTCGGCTCCATCGGCGATGCCCATGCCAATACGCCAGGCGCGCGCAGCTATCAGTTCATCGACGAAACGACGGCCAGCTACCGCCGCCTGGTGGTGGATGCCAGCGGCAAACACGTACTGGGCGCGGTGCTGATCGGCGACAACAGCTATTACGACACGCTGCTGCAATACATGCAGAACGCGATCGCCTTGCCCTCCGAGCCGGCCGCGTTGATCCTGCCGTCGTCCGAAGGCGCGCCGACCCTCGGCCCTGGCGCCTTGCCGGAAACGGCCACGGTTTGCTCGTGCCACAACGTGACCAAGGGCGCCATCTGCTCGGCCATCGACGGCGGTTGCACCGACCTCGGCCTGCTGAAGTCGCAGACCAAGGCCTGCACCGGCTGCGGCGGTTGCGCCGGCCTGCTCAAGCAAGTCTTCGAGCATGAATTGATTGCCCGTGGCGTCAGCGTCGACAAGAGCCTGTGCGAACACTTCGCCTACACCCGTCAGGAACTGTATGCACTGGTGCGGGTAGAAGGGGTGATCACCTTCGAAGAACTGCTGGCCAAGCATGGTCGTGGCCATACCGGTTGCGACGTGTGCAAACCGGCGGTGGGCTCGATCCTGGCGTCGTGCTGGAACCAGCCGATCATGGACCCGTCGCTGGTGCCGTTGCAGGACACAAACGACACCTTCATGGCCAACATGCAGAAAAACGGCACCTATTCGGTGGTGCCACGCATTCCCGGTGGCGAGATCACCGCCGACAAGCTGATTGCCATCGGCGTGGTGGCGAAGAAATACGACCTCTACACCAAAATCACCGGCGGCCAGCGCATCGACCTGTTCGGCGCCCAGTTGCATCAGTTGCCGGATATCTGGAGCGAGCTGATTGAAGCCGGCTTCGAGACCGGCCACGCCTACGGCAAATCGACCCGCACGGTGAAGTCCTGCGTCGGCAGCACCTGGTGCCGCTATGGCGTGCAGGACAGCGTGCAAATGGCCCTGACCATCGAAGATCGCTACAAGGGCCTGCGTTCGCCGCACAAGCTCAAATTCGCGGTGTCCGGATGCACCCGTGAATGCGCCGAGGCGCAAAGCAAGGACGTCGGCGTGATCGCCACCGAGAAGGGCTGGAACCTCTACATCGCCGGCAACGGCGGCATGCGTCCGCGCCACGCCGAGCTGTTCGCCACTGACCTCGATGACGCGACCCTGATCCGCTACATCGACCGCTTCCTGATGTTCTACATCCGCACCGCCGACAAACTGCAGCGCACCTCGGTCTGGCGCGAAAGCCTGGAAGGCGGCCTGGACTACCTCAAGGACGTGATCATCCACGACAGCCTGGGCCTGGGCGCCGAGCTCGAGTCGCAAATGCAATTGGTGGTCAACCGCTACGAATGCGAATGGGCCAACGCCCTCAAGGACCCGGAAAAGCTCAAGCGTTTCCGTACCTTCGTCAACGATAAACGCCCGGATCCGGACATCCACTTTGTCCAGGAGCGCGGCCAGCGCCGGCCGATCATGGCGGCCGAACTCAACCTGATCCCTGTTACCGAGGAGAGTGTCTGATGAACCCGTCCAATACCCAACGCGTTGAAACCGCTACGTCTGCCGTCTGGCAATCGGTGTGCAGTCAGCAGGACCTGGTGAACGACTCCGGTGTGGTGGTGTGGCTGGACGGTGCCCAGGTGGCGCTGTTCTACCTGCCGGGCATGGAGGGCAAAAACCTCTATGCCATCGACAACCACGACCCGCAATCCGGGGCCAACGTCATCGGTCGCGGACTGGTCGGTAGCATCAAGGGCGACCTGGTCGTTGCTTCGCCTATCTACAAGCAGCATTTTCGTCTTGAGGACGGCAGTTGCCTGGAGTACCCGCAACAGCGTTTGCGTGTCTGGCCGGTTCGGCTGAACGAAGGGGTGGTGGAAGTCGGGTTGGCCTGACGTCGTACGCCATTCACATCAGGAGACGGATATGAAGACAGCCGCACAGTTGCTCAAGCTCAAGGTCGTGGAAAACCAGCAGGTGCACAGCATCGCGCCGGACGCCATGGTGCTGGAGGCCGTGAAGAAGATGGCCGAAAAGAACGTGGGCGCGTTGCCGGTGATCGAAAAGGGCCAGGTCGTCGGGGTGATCAGCGAGCGCGACTATGCGCGCAAGGTGGTTCTGCTGGGACGTTCGTCAGTCGGCACGCCGGTCAGGGCCATCATGAGTTCCCCGGTGGTCACGGCCGATAGCCAACAGAGCATCGAGCATTGCATGGCGGTCATGACGGACAGCCATTTGCGGCATCTGCCGGTGGTGGAAAACGGCGAGCTGATCGGTTTGCTGTCGATTGGCGATCTGGTCAAGGAAGCCATTGTCGAGCAGGCCGACCTGATTCGGCAGTTCGAGCACTACATTCGCGGGCACTGAAACCCGCCTCAGCATCAGCGCAACACGAAAGGGACGGATCGGCGGGTAGACGCCAATTCGTCCTCTTTTTTTGCGGGATCACCCAAACATCAGAACTTGAACGCCTGTCGTCCTACCAGTAACCATTTTCCGCTTTGTTTCTGCCAGATCTGGAAGTTCTCGATTTCCGTCGGGACCACCTCGGTGCCTTTGAGGGCCTGGGCCGAGAAGTGGTGGCGAACCAACGCCACATCGCCGGAGACGGTGATGGTCTGGTTCTGCATCTCAAGGGTCTTGAAGGCACTTTTGCCGGTTTCGATATCGGCAATGAATTGTTTCTTGTCCTGGACCTTGCCGCTGGAATGGCCATAGGTGAGGTTTTCGGCCGTCAACGCGTTCAGTTCAGCGATGTCCTTGTGCAGCATCGCCTGGGTCAAGTGATCGACGGCTTGTGCCACGTCCTTTTCCCCGGAAGCCGGGGTGGCGGCGACGTAGCCGCTGAACAGGCACAGAAAACCAATCAGCACTTTTGCTTTTTTCATGATGTTTCCTTGTTGTTGTGGGTGATCGGATCGACGAGTTCGAGATGACTCATCGGTCATCGTACAACCTAGTATGCAAAGGAGGAAAAAAGCGAACTTGCGGCGAGGGTTCATCTCGAAGTTAAAAGTCCGTATGGATTTCGAGTTCAAGGATGCCGAGGAACCCAAATCATGCAGCCCAGGGAACATCCGCGATACGCGTTGACGCTGTTGATCCTGTTATTGCTCATCGTCATTGCGCTGGGGTATTCCCCACGCAGCCGGGTGGATTGGGCGCTGGAAAACCTGCTGGCGCTGTTGCTGGTGGGAACATTGGTGGTTTTTTATCGCAAATTTCGCCTGTCTGCGGTTTCCATCACGCTGGTGTTTGTTTTCTTGTGCATTCATGAACTGGGTGCTCATTACACTTATTCCCTGGTGCCTTACGATCGTTGGTGTTCGGCCTTGACCGGCGTCAGCTTCGACAAGAGTTTCGGCCTGCAACGCAATCACTACGACCGGCTGGTCCATTTGAGTTACGGGCTGTTGATGGCCTGGCCGATCCGGGAAGTGCTGCTGCGGCTTACACCGCTGCGCGGGCGCTGGCTGTTTTTCATGGCCCTGAACGTCATCCTGGCGACATCGGCCGTCTACGAACTGGTGGAATGGATCGGTGGGGCCTACCTGGGCAACGACACGGCAAAAGCCTTCGTCGGCGCGCAAAACGACCCGTGGGATTCACAAAAGGACATGGCGCTTGCCGTCGCCGGCGCATTCGTCTGCCTGCTTATGCTTTCCCTGCGTAATACGGCAGAAAAAGCCGGGTTACCTACCGCATGTCGAAATAACACGAATCAGTGGGGATAGGCTTCAATTCCCGGACAGACACGCCGATAACCTCTTGAGACGCCATTCGCGGTGGCCGTTGGCCCACCGACATACGTGCCAAAAGAGGAACCACAGAGTGTCCATAAAACTGCGTTTATTGTTGCTGATAGGGACGGGGTTGCTCACCGCGTTGATCATGAGCCTGGTCGGTTACCTGGGCACTGCCCGAATGGCAGATGCGGTGCAGGACAACGACGTCGGCATGACCGCGCTGCGCAATCACATGGAAGCCGACATGATGCACGATGCGCTACGCGCCGACGTGTTGTCGGCGATGCTGGTGGGCCTGGGCAAAAGCACCAGCAGCAAGGCCGAGGTGCGCAGTTCCATCGAAGAACACACCGCGCATTTTCGCGAAGTGCTCGGTGACAACCTCAAGCTACCGGTCAACGACACCCTCAAAACCGCGCTGGACAAGATCAAGCCCAGCCTCGACACCTACATCGGTGCGGCAGGGCGCATCGGCGGCCTGGCCCTGGAAAATCCAGAGGCCGCGCAAAAGGAACTCGGTACGTTCAATAGCGCCTTCAGCCAACTGGAAGACCAGATGGCCGCCCTCAGCGAGTTGATCGAAAGCAACACCCAACAGACCAGCGAAGGCACCCGGCAAGCGATCAGCAACGCCAATTTCGCCCTCGGCGCCGTGCTGATCGCCAGCCTGCTATTGCTGCTGGCCCAGGGGCGCTGGGTGATCCTGAGCATCGTGGGGCCGTTGCGCACGGCCAGCCGCATCGCCGACAGCATTGCCCACGGCAATTTGAGTGAGCCCATTGTCGAGACTGACCGCAAGGACGAAGCCAGCCTGCTGATTCGCAGCCTGGCGACCATGCAGCGTGATTTGCGCGGCATGATCGAAGTGGTGCGCAGCAACGCCCATGGCGTCAGCGGCATGAGCACACGACTGAGCAATGGTTGTCATGAAGTGGCCGGCAGCAGCCAGCAGCAAAGCGCTGCCGCCAGCACCATGGCCGCCGCCGCCAGCGAAATGACCGCGAGCATCGAGGAGATTACCCGGCATGCCGAGCGCGCGCTGGACATGGCCAACCAGGCCGAGGCGTTGGCCAAGGATGGCGGACGGGTGATCCATCAGGTGGTCAGCGACATGGACGGCATTGCCCGTTCGGCGCAGCAGTCGGCGCAGGTGATTCGCACGCTGGACAAGGAATCCGAAGGGATTTTCAGCATCATCCAGGTGATCAAGGGCATCGCCGATCAGACCAACCTGCTGGCGCTCAACGCCGCCATCGAGGCCGCCCGCGCCGGGGAGCAGGGCCGTGGATTTGCCGTGGTGGCCGACGAGGTACGCAGTCTGGCGGGCCGCACCAGCGCCTCCACCCAGGAAATCGCCGCCATGGTCTCGCGCATCCAGCAAAGCACCCGCGAAGCGGTGATCAGCATGGAGGAGGGCGTCGCCCAGGTCGACAAAGGCATGGCCGTGACCGCCGACGTCGAGCGCGCCATCCGCGAAATCCTCGAGGCCACACTCAACACCACGCAACTGGTCAACGACATCAGCCGCACCATCGGCGAGCAGAGCCTGGCCAGCAATGAAATCGCCCATCAGGTGGAGATGATTGCCGGGATGTCGGAAGGCAACAGCAAAGTGATTGGGCAGACGGCTTTGACTACAGATGAGTTGTCCTCGTTGGCGGGGAAACTTTCGCAGTCGGTCGATCGCTTCAGGCTCTGATACACCCGTTCTTTTTCTGCCGCTTCCAAGGGCCTCATCGCGAGCAGGCTCGCTCCCACAGTGGATCTGTGTTGGTCACAGATCCACTGTGGGAGCGAGCCTGCTCGCGAATGCGACAGTACAGACAACACAAAACTACGGGCTAAAGATACTTATCCGTCACAGCCCCCTCCGAGGCACTGGAAACAGTCTTCGCATATTTGGCCAACACCCCGCGCTTGTACTTCGATTCCGGCCTTACCCAGCGGCTCTTGCGCTCCGCCAGTTCAGCATCGGACACATCAACCGTGATCTGCCGGGTTTCGGCATCAATGGTGATCCGGTCGCCATCTTCGACCAACGCGATAGGCCCGCCTTCAAACGCCTCAGGCGTGATATGCCCCACCACAAAACCATGGGAGCCGCCGGAGAAACGGCCGTCGGTGATCAGCGCCACTTCCTTGCCCAGGCCTTTGCCCATCACCGCCGAGGTCGGCGAGAGCATTTCGCGCATGCCCGGGCCACCCTTGGGCCCTTCGTAGCGAATCACGATCACGTCGCCGGCTTGCACTTCGCCATTGAGGATGCCGGCCAGCGCGCCTTCCTCGCCGTGGTACACCCTGGCCGTGCCTTCGAAGCGCAGGCCTTCCTTGCCGGTGATCTTGGCCACGGCGCCGGTGGGCGAAAGGTTGCCGCGCAGGATCACCAGGTGCGAGTCCTTCTTGATCGGTTGATCGAAGGGCAGGATCACGTCCTGGCCGGCGGGGTAGTCGGGCACGTTTTCGAGGTTTTCCGCCAGGGTCTTGCCGGTCACGGTCAGCACGTCACCGTGCAGCATGCCGGCCGCGAGCATGCGCTTCATCAAGGGCTGGATGCCGCCGATGGCCACCAGCTCGCTCATCATGTATTTGCCACTGGGGCGCAGGTCGGCCACTACCGGTGAAATCTTGCCGAGCTCGACGAAGTCATCCAGGGTCAGCTCGACGTCCACGGCATTGGCCATGGCCAACAGATGCAGCACGGCATTGGTCGAGCCGGCGAGGGCGATCACCACGCGGATGGCGTTTTCGAAGGCCTTGCGGGTCATGATGTCCCGGGGCTTGAGGTCCAGCTTGAGCAATTCCATGACTTGCTGGCCGGCGCGGAAACTGTCCGAAGCCTTGTCGCTGCCAATGGCTTCCTGGGAACTCGAACCGGGCAGACTCATGCCCAATGCCTCGATGGCCGAGGCCATGGTGTTGGCGGTGTACATGCCGCCACAGGAGCCGGGGCCGGGAATCGCCACTTCCTCGATCTGCTTGACCTGGATCTCGCTGATGTCACCGCGGGCGTGCTGACCTACGGCTTCGAACACGGAAATGATGTCGGTGTGGCCGGCGCCCGGGCGAATGGTGCCGCCATAGACGAAGATCGAAGGGCGATTGAGCCGCGCCATGCCGATCAGGCAGCCCGGCATGTTCTTGTCGCAACCGCCCACGGTCACCAGTCCGTCAAAGCCTTCGCAACCGACCACCACTTCGATGGAATCAGCAATCACCTCACGGGACACCAGCGAATATTTCATGCCTTCGGTGCCGTTGGCGATGCCGTCGGAAATGGTGATGGTGTTGAAAATCACGCCTTTGGCACCGGCGGCGTTCGCACCTTTTTCCGCTTCGATCGCGAGTTTGTCGATGTGCATGTTGCAGGGCGTGACCATCGCCCAGGTGGAGGCGATGCCGATCTGCGGTTTCTTGAAGTCTTCGTCGGTAAAGCCTACGGCACGCAGCATGGCGCGGGCTGGCGCGGCCTCCACGCCGTCGATCACCTGGGAGGAATATTTGCGCAGATCGTCTTTGTCGCTCATGGCTTTTCCCCACATGCTCAACTTAAGACCTGTGAGTATAGTCGCCCATCCACGGTTACCTTGTAGGAGCCAGGCTTGCCGGCGAAGGCGCCCGAAAGACCAGTGCAATGTTCAAGGACGCCTTCGCCGGCAAGCCTGGCTCCTACAGATCCATCACGCGCGGTTTAGCCTTGTCGTGATATTCTTGGCAACAACTTGTTTTGACCTATTCAGTTTTCCTGTCCTTGTGACGGGTGAACAGAATCACTGTCGCTCAAGTAGCTGAAGCCAAAAAAGATAAAAAGTCAGTTCAGAAGGGACATATAACTGGGGTCGATGCACTCAGTCGGCCTTGTGTGCCCACCCTCCAGACTTCATGTGCAGCCGTCATGTGTGAATAGCCGCGGCAGACTTGCCTGAATGCCGTGAAAGCGGCTCGTGATTGAAGATGGAAGGGCGGATGGCGTTTTATCATAGGTGCTACAGATGTTTAAGAAAGTGAACACGGCCCTGCTGGGGCTGGCCTTGTCGTTGGGGATGACGACAGCCCAGGCCGAAGAAGCCAAGAAAGTCGACGTGCTGTTGATCGGCGGCGGCATCATGAGCGCGACCCTCGGTGTCTGGCTCAATGAGCTGGAACCCGGCACCTCGATGGAAATGATCGAGCGTCTCGACGGCGTCGCCCTGGAAAGCTCCAACGGCTGGAACAACGCCGGTACCGGTCACTCCGCCCTGGCCGAGTTGAACTACACCCCGGAAGACGAGAACGGCAAAGTCTCGATCCCGAAAGCTGTTGAAATCAACGAAGCGTTCCAGATCTCCCGTCAGTTCTGGGCCTGGCAGGTCCAGCAAGGCGTGCTGAAGAACCCGCGTTCGTTCATCAACTCCACACCGCACATGAGCTTCGTGTGGGGCGATGACAACATCAAGTTCCTGAAAAAGCGCTACGAAGCCCTGCAAGCGAGCCCGCTGTTCGCCGGCATGCAGTACTCCGAAGACCCGGCCGTGATCAAGAAGTGGGTCCCGCTGATGATGGAAGGGCGTGACCCGAACCAGAAAATCGCGGCCACCTGGTCTCCGATCGGCACCGACGTGAACTTTGGTGAAATCACCCGCCAGTTCGTTGCGCACCTGCAAACCACGCCGAAATTCGACTTGAAGCTGTCCAGCGAAGTGCAGGACATCACCAAGAACGCAGACGGCAGCTGGCGCGTCAGCTACAAAAACCTGAAAGACGGCAGCAAATCCGAAACCGACGCCAAGTTCGTGTTCATCGGCGCTGGCGGCGGTGCTCTGCACCTGCTGCAGAAGTCCGGCATTCCTGAAGCCAAGGAATACGCAGGCTTCCCGGTAGGCGGCTCGTTCCTGGTGACCGAGAACCCGACCCTCGCCGAGCAACACCTGGCCAAGGCCTACGGCAAAGCCTCCGTTGGCGCACCGCCGATGTCGGTTCCGCACCTGGACACCCGTGTGCTGGACGGCAAGCGCGTGATCCTGTTTGGCCCATTCGCGACCTTCAGCACCAAGTTCCTCAAGGAAGGTTCGTACCTGGACCTGCTGACCACCACCACCACGCACAACGTGTGGCCAATGACCAAGGTCGGCATCAAGGAATACCCGCTGGTCGAGTACCTTGCTGGCCAGCTGATGCTGTCGGACGAAGACCGCCTCAACGCTCTGAAGGAATACTTCCCGAACGCCAAGGCCGAGGACTGGCGCCTGTGGCAAGCCGGTCAGCGCGTGCAGATCATCAAGCGTGACGAAGCCGCCGGTGGCGTGCTGAAACTGGGCACCGAAATCGTTGCTTCCCAGGACGGCACCATCGCCGGCCTGCTGGGCGCGTCCCCAGGCGCTTCGACCGCCGCACCGATCATGCTGACCGTGCTGCAGAAAGTGTTCAAGGACAAGGTCGCGACCCCGGCCTGGCAGGAAAAACTGCATCAAATTGTGCCGAGCTACGGCACCCAGCTCAACGCCAGCCCTGAAAAGGTTGCCGAGGAATGGGCCTACACCGCCAAGGTGCTGGAACTGACTCCGCCGCCTGCGATTGGCCAGGCTGTTGCTCCGGCTGTCGAGGCTGACAAGGCCAAGGCACCCAAGGAGAATGCTGCTGCGGATATGGCGCTGTAACTGAGCGCCTGATCAAAAAGCCCACTGAGCCAGGGATGGCCAGTGGGCTTTTTTGTACAGCTGCAACAAATCCCTGTACCTGTAGGAGCGAGCATGCTCCGGGCGGCGTTCCGACGATGAACCCGAGAACGCCGCGGGGTGCCAGGCTTCCCGCGTCGTTGACGACCATCGCGAGCATGCTCGCTCCTACAGGGTCATGTGTTTCATGTGTTTCATCTGATCCGTATTTTTAATCGCTTTCTGACGCTGTAATGCATTCAGCCTGAGCCCCACAATGTCGGCTGGTTCCGCAGCGGTAGCCGCGGTGCACCGCACTTTCGAAATGTTGGAGGCTCTATGGGCAAGATGGCGTTTTTCCTCGGTGGTTTTCTGGTGTTGACCATTCTGATCGGCGTGTTGGCAACGATTTCGCCGGTGTAAGGCCTGGGGGTACAGGCGCTTACTTCGCCGGGCCTTGTTGCTTGATGTCCCCACAGAAGATATCGACGTTGCCATCCGTCGCTGCGGTTCGCACGACGATGTGATAGTCATCGGCCAGCAAGACAGGCAAGGCCACAGGCACGCTTCTTGAGAACGTCCAGCCGCGAATCGGTTGGCGTTCGGTGTTGACCTTGTCATTCATGGCGTAGGCGACAGGGCCGGGTTGCTCGCAGCTGCCTTTGTTGATGAAGCTATATATTCGCAGGGGCAGGGCGGCACCGCTTGGCACGCCGCTGATGAAGAAGCTGAGTCCGGTTTGCTTGTCCCAGTCGGACAACGCGACATTGCCGATCTGCCCGGTGTTCTGCCGGGTGGCAACCAGGGTGACCGACACGCTTTGGTTTGATGAGGTGGCGCAGCCGAACAGGCTGGCGCCGACCATTAACGCCGCAAGTGAATGTCTGAGCTTCATTGCCAAACTCCTGTGTTGAATAACGGCAAGGGGAGATTAGCGGATATAGCTCATTTATCGAGCGCCGGCGGCTGTCGATTTCGCCGCGCTCGAGTGGCTGCCAGCGGCACACATGCGGTGATTTACACCTGCCGCCCGTGCGCGGTGTCTGCCAGTTGCCCGGTATCGACCCGTACGAAAATGGAGTCGCCCACCGCAGTCAGCACGTCCCCGGCGAAGACTTCACAGATGACCCGCGTTTTACGTCCGACTTCACCCTCCACCCGCGCCCGCAAGGTGAGTGGGATACCCATGGGCGTAGGCTTGATAAACTTGATGCCGAGGTTGCCGGTGACGCAATTGATACGCGGCAGGCTTGCGGCTTCGCGGTTTTCCGCGCGGTAGTGATAGGCCATAACCGCCCAGTTGGAATGGCAATCGACCAGCATGGCGATCAGCCCGCCGTAGACCAGGTCCGGCCAGCCACAGTACATGGCATCCGGCATGTGCTCGGCCATGACATGCACGCCGTCCTCATGCCAGTAACTCTTGATGTGCAGCCCGTGGGGATTGCTGCTGCCGCAGCCGTAACACACGCTATCGGGCGCGGCGGCGTCTTGCAGGGAGGTGTCGAGGTTGGACATGTGTCTATTTTCCAAAAAAATTCAAACCAGTGTTCGGTGTACCTGTAGGAGCCAGGCTTGCCGGCGAACGGGACGCCGCGGTGTATCTGTTGCACCGCGTTATCGTTCTTCGCCGGCAAGCCTGGCTCCTACAAGGTTTGGTTACCCCTATATCCGGGCTAGCGCCTGCCCCAAGTCTGCACGCAAGTCTTCGATATCCTCAACCCCCACGGACAGCCGCACCAGCGCATCGCCGATGCCCAATTGCGCACGAGTTTCCACGGGGATGGTGGCGTGGGTCATGATCGCCGGGTGTTCGATCAGACTTTCCACCCCGCCCAGACTTTCGGCGAGGGCGAAAATCTGCACGTTTTCCAGGAAGCGCCGGGACCCGGCCAGGTCGGTGTTCAGGTCCACGGAGATCATCCCGCCGTAGCCGCGCATCTGCTGCCGCGCCAGTTCATGCTGCGGGTGCGAGGGCAGGCCCGGGTAGTAGACGCGGGCGACTTGCGGCTGACGTTCCAGCCATTGCGCCAGTTCCAGCGCATTGCTGCAGTGGCGCTCCATGCGCAGCGCCAGGGTCTTGACCCCGCGCAGGGTGAGAAAGGCGTCGAACGGCCCGGCGATAGCGCCCACCGCGTTCTGCAGGAAACCCAGGCGCTCGGCCAGCTCGGCGTTCTGCCCGACCACGGCGATGCCGCCGATCACGTCGGAGTGGCCGTTGAGGTACTTGGTGGTGGAGTGCAGCACGATGTCGAAGCCCAGTTCCAGCGGGCGTTGTATCCACGGGCTGGCAAAGGTGTTGTCGGCGACGCAGATGATGCCGCGGTCGCGGCAGGTGCGGGCGATGGCGGCAAGGTCGGTGAGGCGCAGCAGGGGGTTGCTCGGCGTCTCGACCATGACCATGCGCGTGTCGTCCTGCAAGGCGGCTTCGAAGGTGGCGAGGTCGGTCAGGTCGACGAAGCTGAAGCGATGCCCGGCGCTGCGCTGGCGGACCTTGTCGAACAGGCGGAAGGTGCCGCCGTACAGGTCGTTGCCCGAGACGATGTGCGAGCCGGCGTCGAGCAGTTCCAGCACCGTGGAAATGGTCGCCAGGCCCGAGGCGAATGCGAAGCCCCGGGTGCCGCCTTCGAGGTCGGCCACGCAGCGTTCCAGCGCCCAGCGCGTCGGATTGTGCGAACGCCCGTAGTCGAGGCCCTTGTGTACCCCGGGGCTCTGTTGCAGGTAGGTGGAGTTGGCGTAGATCGGCGGCATCAGCGCGCCGGTCGAAGGGTCCGGCGTTTGCCCTGCATGGATCACGCGGGTGGCGAAGCCCCGCGGCGGGGCATTTTCATCGTGCTGACTCATGGCAGGGATCTCCGCAGGTGATTGAGCATGTCGGTTCGGGTTATCAAGCCGTGGAAACCCGAGGCATCCTGAATGATCGCCACCAGTCCACGGCCCAGTTCTGCCTCCAGATCCGCCAGTGAGGCGCCCGGGGACAGGGTTTGCAGTTTGTCGGTCATGGCGCTGGATACGGTTTTGCGAAAGTGCGCAACGTCTTCATGCACGCCTAGCAGGATGTCGGACTCGTCGATCACGCCGACCAGTTGTTTGCCGTTCACCAGCACCGGCAGTTGCGATACATCCGCCAGGCGCATGCGCTGGAACGCGGTGAGCAGGGTGTCATCGGGGCCGACGCTGATCACCCGGCCGTCCTCGAAGCGCCGCGCGATCAGGTCGCGCAGATCACCGTAGTGCTTGCGTTGCAGCAGGCCCTGATCGTTCATCCACTGGTCGTTGTAGACCTTGGACAGGTAACGCGTACCGGTGTCGCAGACGAAGCTCACCACCCGTTTCGGCTTGGTTTGCTCACGGCAGTAACGCAGGGCGGCGGCCAGCAGGGTGCCGGTCGAGGAGCCGCCGAGAATGCCTTCGGCGCGCAGCAGTTGGCGGGCATGGTCGAAGCTTTCTTCGTCGCTGATCGAATAGGCGTGACGCACGCTGGACAGGTCGGCAATCGACGGAATGAAGTCTTCGCCTATGCCTTCCACTGCCCAGGAACCAGGGGTTGGGAGGGTGCCACCGCGGCTGTATTCGGCCATCACCGAACCGACCGGGTCGGCCAGGACCATTTCCAGATCCGGCTGAACGCGTTTGAAGAAGCGGGTCAGGCCGGTGAGCGTGCCGGCCGAACCGACACCGACGACGATGGCGTCCACATCGTGCTGGGTCTGCGCCCAGATCTCCGGCGCGGTGCTGCATTCGTGGGCCAGTGGGTTGGCCGGGTTGTTGAACTGGTCGGCGAAGAACGCATCGGGGATGTCCGCCGCCAGCCGCGCGGCGACATCCTGGTAGTACTCCGGATGACCCTTGCCGACATCGGAGCGGGTGATGTGCACCTCGGCGCCCATGGCCTTGAGGTGCAAGACCTTCTCGGTGGACATTTTGTCCGGCACCACCAGCACCACCCGATAGCCCTTGGCGCGGCCGACCAGCGCCAGGCCCAGGCCGGTATTGCCGGCCGTGGCTTCGACGATGGTGCCACCGGGTCGCAGGCGGCCGTCGCGTTCGGCTTCGTCGATCATCGCCAGACCGATGCGGTCCTTGATCGAACCGCCGGGGTTCTGTGATTCGAGCTTGAGAAACAGCGTGCACGGCCCGGTATCGAAACGGCTGACGCGCACAAGTGGCGTGTTGCCGATCAGTTCGAGTACGGCGGGGCGGGAGTCGTTGGGCATGTCGTCACCTCGTTGCGCTAGCACCATGGATGGACAAAAAGCCGGCGGCAGGTTAAGCGCCGGTCGTGACAATGTTGAGTCTGGACCATAGGCCGGGATCGCCAGACTCGCAACCGTGCGGGCGAAAGTGCCCCTTACATTGGCAATGCTGTTCACTTAGGCATGGTTTTATTTAAGAACTGGATTGGGGGGATATCCATTGCTGCGGTAACGGCCACTTATGGTTCCGCTTTTACAGCGGGTCACTTTGAAAAGCGCAAAGTAACCAAACGCTCTTGCCCCACCACTCGGTGCCTCGCTTAGGCTCGGCATGCCCTCACTCCGGCATTGCTCCGTGGGTCGCCGCGATGGGCCATCCCTGGCCCAGCGCGGCTAAACCGGCGTCCTGCCGGTTTGCCCACTGCGCAATGCCTGCGCTCGGCCATCGTGGTTTAACGGGGCGCCCCAGATCAAAAACAAAAGCGAGGCGGCCTGACAGCCGACCTGACTTTTGCGGATACCCCCAATCCCCTGTGGGAGCGAGCCTGCTCGCGATGGACGTCAACGATAACGCGTTCTGTCTGGATGATCGGGTTGTCCGGACGTTTTTCGTCGGAACGCCGCCCGGAGCCGGCTCGCTCCCACAGTTGGATCGCGGACAAGCCTGTAATCAGGTCGGCTGTCAGGCCGCCTCGCTTTGCTTTCGCTCTGCTTTGGCTTTTGATTTTCTTGCCACATCGAGAGGCTTCGTTCCGGTTCTGCGCAGTGGGTAAACCGGCATGGATGCCGGTTTAGCCGCGCTGGGCCAAGGATGGCCCATCGCGGCGGGCTCCGTAGGAGCGAGCATGCTCGCGAAAAACCTGAGAGCACCACGGGGAGTCAGGCTCCCCGCGTCATCGTTGACCTCCATCGCGAGCATGCTCGCTCCTACAGGCCGGGCGGCGTTCCGTTTTTCCAAGTGACTCGCCGTAAGGGCGAAACCCTAAGTAGCCGTTATCGCAGCAACGGATATACACCCGATAAGCGCCCCCCCGGTGCGCATGAGGTTGTTAGCGAAACCGTTGGGGTATGGCCTCGGCAAACGGATAGAAGGCAAACCAGGGCCTGGCTTCGTCGATGACGCGCTGGAAGGATGGCCGTTGCGTCAGCCTGTCGAAATACGCGTTCAAGTGCTGGCAGTCGTCGGGGAAGGGCACCAGTGTGCTGGCATAGAACAGGGCCGGGGCCGCCGCGCAATCGGCCAGGCTGAAGTCCGGGCTGGCCACCCAGGTTCGCGAGGCCAGCTGACGCTCGAGCATGCCGTAGGCCGTCGTGAGCATGGCCCCTTCTCTGGACAGGTCGCCGTTCGTCGCGCGCAGGCGGTCGGCGACTATCTGTTGCAGCGGCACCTGGACGTACTGGTCGAAAAATCGATCCCACAAGCGCACCTGCAATGCGGTATCCCAATCACCGGGGAGCAGGCAGTGCCCGCCTGCATAAAAGCAGTCCAGGTATTCGATGATGACACTCGACTCCGCCAACCCTTGCGCATGCGTGTGATCGCGTATGACCGGGAACTTGCACAGGGGCCATAACGCCTCGAGTTCCGCCCGGTCTGCTTCGCTGGAAAGATCGATGATCCGCCTCTGGAAGTCGATCCCGTACTCGTACAGCGCGATCAGCACTTTATGGCAGAACGACGAAAGCGGGTGGTAATAGAGCGTCAGCGGCATCATTCAACTCCTCGGGCGGGAGGTGCCCCACAGGGTGATTACATTGACTGGCCTGTAGGAGCGAGCCTGCTCGCGATGGTGGTCAACAATAACGCGGGTTGTCTGAATGCCCGCGTTATCGTTAACGACCATCGCGAGCAGGCTCGCTCCTACGGGGCTTTGGTCGTGCGGATAAGGTTGTTGCGCAGCGCCACGATCGCCTGCTGCATCTGTACGAAATCGTCGGGATCGAGGCCAGTTTGCGGAAAGCCATCTTCCGTCAGCTCTGCGCGCAGTTGGCGACCTGCGTCGGTCAGGCTGATTCGCACCTGGCGTTCGTCTTCCGGGTCGCGCTGACGGCGCAGGTAACCCATCGCTTCGAGCTTTTTCAGGATCGGGGTGAGGGTGTTGGATTCCAGGAACAGCTTTTCTCCTAGGCTGCCGACGGTCTGGTTGTCCTGCTCCCACAGCGCAACGAGGGTGATGTACTGCGTATAGGTCAGGCCGAGGCGTTCGAGCATCGGCTTGTAGGCCTTGCCGAAAGCGAGGTTGGTGGAATAAACCGCAAAACACAGGAAGTCGGAGAGCTTGAGATCCAGAGCGGACGTCTTGTCGGTGGTTTTCATGGGTTTTCTCTTTGGGCAGGCTGCAAGACTGGAACTCTACATCGTATGCGATGGTATCGGAAGTGTTCTAACTCTGTGTGCGCCTGCCCCGTAACGGCCGACGGCCGGTTTCCCGGGATAATTCCTGGTGAACCGGCCAAGCAATGCGTTACGCGGTCTGGACGTTGATGGCGACGTCAATGTTGCCGCGGGTGGCCTTGGAGTACGGGCAGATCGCATCGGCGCTGTGGGCCAGTTCGGTCGCGACTTCTTGTGACAGGCCCGGCACCCGCAGGGTCAGTCGGGCCTGGAGGAAGTAGGCTGCGCCGGTCTGGCCCAGATCGACTTCGATGTCCACGGCCGTATCGGCCGGCAGTGTGACCTTCGCCTGTTGGGCGGCCAGGCCCACCGCTGCGATGTAGCACGCCGACCACGCCCCGGCGAACAGTTGCTCGGCTTTGGGGTGCGGTTGCACGCCGGTGAGCACGTGTGCCGGTGTGGTGCTGCCAGGGGACGACAGTTCGATGTCGAGGTTGCCGTTATGGCCGCGCGAGGTGGTGCCGGCGCTGCTCAGGGTGGTGTGGGTCTTGCCGCTGGCCAGGACTTTTTCAATCTTGCTCATGATGATTTCCTCAGGTTTACCGAATATATTGTTCGTGTGCGCGTGCATCGCATACGACATTAATTACGCCGTAATAACGTTCAGGGCAACGTCGATATTGCCGCGTGTTGCTTTGGAGTAGGGGCAGATGGAATCGGCGATATGCGCCAGTTCCGTCGCGACGTCCTGTGCCAGCCCCGGCACGCGCAGGGTCAGTCGGGCCTGAAGAAAATAGGCCGGACCAGTCTGGCCCAGGTCCACTTCGATGTCGACGGCCAGATCCGCCGGCAGCGCGATGTTGCGCTCTGCGGCCACCAGGCCGACGGCGGCGATGTAGCAGGCCGACCAGGCCCCGGCGAACAGTTGCTCGGCTTTCGGGTGCGGCTGGGTGGCGGCGAACACATGGGCTGGCTGGTGAGAGCCTGGCGTCGACAGTTCGATGTCGAGGTTGCCGTTGTGGCCGCGCAGGGTGTTGCCGGCGCTGCTCAGGGTGGTGTGGGTCTTGCCGGAGGCCAGGACTTTTTCGATCTTGCTCATGGGGTGAATCCTCAAGGGTGCGGTCAGGTTTGATTAGTGTCGTGTGCGTTTAGATCGCATCCGATTGAAATAATATTCCTCCAGAACTCAGTTGACGTCAAGGGATATTTCCCTAGCTGGACGACGAACGGTCAGAGTCAATGCACGTTCAATAAAAAAGCCCCGGGCTGTTCAGGCTCGGGGCTCTTAATGGACGCTTGACCATCGAATCTCGGCGGTGGGGTGATGATCAGCCTTGCGGCACTACCCGAGCTTCATTGCCGGTGCCTTCGATATACACACTCTGACCTTTGCTCAGTGCAGCATTGATCGGCTGGGTCACCGACACCAAAACGCCGCTTTTCGTACGCACGATAATCTGCTGGGCCTGTTGCGGTTGATCGTATTTTTTCTTCTCGGCGTAGTTGCCGCCCGCCGCACCAGCGAGGGCGCCAGCGACCATGGCCACATCTCGCCCGGTGCCCGAACCGATCAGACTACCGATACCCACGCCCGCGAGTCCGCCAAGAATGGCGCCGACGCCGCTGTCGTGATTGGTCTGCATCTGCGTCATGGTGATCTGCTCGATTTTCCCTGAGCGGATTTCCATCTCGCCGGCGCCACCGCTTCCAGCGTCGACGGCGGCGCAGGCGCAAAGCACTAGACTTACAAGGGTGATCGTTAGCCAGGAAGCGGTGTTTTTCATGTTGAACTCCATCATCCAGGGGAAGCGGTTCATTCAAACGCATCAACGCACGTTAGACGAAGGAGACTAGCACAGGGCCCTGCGGCCGCCGCCGGTGCGCAACTGGGGGCAACCGGGACGACGGCCGATTCGAAGGTTCATTCGTCAACGGTATCGAATGGCACATGGACGGCGGCAGGTCGCTGGTCTGACAGCGACCTCAGAAAGTGCAGGAGGCATCGGAAAATACCACCCGGCCGAACTGCGCATTGGCGTCCAGTGGCGTGATGGCCAGCAGGTGGTCCAGACGGACCTCCTGCTGGCTATCAGCCGTTTCAAGGCACAGGAACTCTTCCTTGTCGCTGGAGGTGCGCGTGGTCAACGCCGTGGCGACCAGGCGTGCGCCGTCTTGCAACTCGACGTCCAGTCGATAACCCCGCAGGCAGGCGATCTCCAGATAGTCATGCAGGTCGCAGTTCATGGGCTGGTAGGTGTTCATGTCGTTACTCCTGACAACCTTGCAGTTTGAGGATGAAGTAACCCTGTTTGCCGATCGCCGCGGCCACTTCGGGATGGGTCGGTTCAACGTGGCAGAACTGGCAGCGGTCCTGGGCAATATCTTCATCCTGGATGCCTTGTTCATCAAGGAACCGACGGGCGTAGGACTTCGCCAGTTCGGGGTCATTGCGCTCGATCAGCACATCGAAGTGCAGGTAGCGGCCATCTTTGGTGCGCACATGGGTATCGAAGACATTCACGCTCATCATTTGCTCTCGCTCTATTGGTAAACAGTTTCGAATCGATACTAATAGACTACGATAAGCCATACGTTAGTCAATATAGTTTTTATCCGATACTATTAATCATCGATTTTGATCAGGGAAATGTCCTCGTGCTGTTTGATTTGCTGGAAAGGTTGTCGAGCCTGACCCGAGTCTGGTTTCGCGAGCACCCGATGCTGGCGGACCTGCAACCGATTCAGCTCAGTGCCTTGATGTACCTGGGCCGCTGCAATCGCTACTCCGACACCCCGTTGGCGGTGACCGAGTATCTGGGGTTGACCAAAGGCACGGTCTCGCAATCGCTCAAGGCACTGGAAAGCAAAGGGCTGCTGATAAAAACACCGGATGCCAGGGATAAACGTAGCGTGCACCTGGAGCTGACGGCGCCGGCCCGGGTGCTGTTGGACGCAGTGATGCCTCCGGACTTTCTGGTTGCCGCGGCCCAACGCATGGGGGCAGACGCAACGGTGCTGGAGGGTTTGCTGCTGGAGTTGTTGCGCAACATTCAGCAAGGGGAAAACGTGCCGGGTTTCGGCCTGTGCCGAACTTGCCGTTTTCATCAGACAGTGGCCGGCGGGGCCTTTTGTGGGTTGACCCAGGAGCCGTTGGAATCAAGGGAAATCGACCTGATTTGCCGAGAGCATCAAATTCCCGATCCGGTTTAGGCATGGCAATCATGTGTTGTTTTCGATGACGCCATCGTCGGAACGCCGCCCGGAGCAAGCCCGGAAAATTCCCCAGCAAGACCTCACCTCGAAAATCACCAGTGCGTTGAAGACCCGACTTGAACCCATCCACTTGCAGGCCGGCCCGCGCATGAACCTGGGCGAGGTAAGCCAGCGCAACGTGCCCAAAATGTGCCTGGTTGCGCCCAGACGGCGTGTTGGTGGGTTGCGGGCTGATGCGCACGGCCCGATTGTTGTTTGATGGAAGCGTGTGTGTGCCGGATACGCTCTACTGAGTGGTGAGATAGACTCATACGGGGCTTATCACGACAGGAGCAACTCGCGTGGCACGATTGCAATGGACTCGTTGATCACCGCCGCAGCGCAGGCGTTGGCGGCGGGCGATCCGCTCGGCGCGCTGGACCGGATCGCATTGCGCGATGATGCGCCAGCGCTGGCACTGCGCGGTATCGCCATGGCGCAACTGGGTGATCTGGCGCGGGCCAAGGCGCTGGTGCGCCGGGCGGCGCGGGCATTCGGGCCGAAAGAAGTCGTGGCGCGGGCACGCTGCATCGTCGCCGAAGCCGAGATCGCACTGGCCTCGCGGGATCTCGGCTGGCCGGTGAAGGCGCTTGAAGCGGCGCGGGTCACCCTGCAAGCCCACGGTGACCTGATCAATGCGGCCCATGCACGGTACCTGGGCATTCGTCGCTTGTTGCTGATCGGGCGACTTGATGAGGCCCACGGGCAACTCGCTGAACTGGATCCGGCAACGTTGCCGCCACCCTTGCGGACGACCCATGAACTGCTTGTGGCAGGGATCGCGATGCGCCATCTGCATTCTCAAGCCGCACGGGCCGCGCTCGCCAGGGCGGAACTCGCCGCGCAACTCGCCGGCATTCCAGCGCTGTCTGCAGAAGTCGAAAGTGCTTCATCCATTCTGAACAGCCCCGCCGCACACCAGATCGTCCATGGCGAAGAACGGCCTGTGTTGCTCGACGACGTGGAAGCGCTGCTCGCCTCGACATCACTGGTGGTGGACGCTTGCCGCTATGTCGTCCGTGGCGCGGGCATGTCGATTTCCCTGTCCAGGCGTCCAATCCTGTTTTCCCTCGTACGAGCACTCGCTCAAGCCTGGCCGGGCGATGTGCCCAGAGAGACACTCATCGCCCAGGCCTTTCGTTTGAAACTCAGTGATGAATCCCATCGAGCCCGGTTACGGGTTGAAATCGGACGCTTGCGCGCGGCGTTGAAACCCTTGGCTACGGTAATCGCAACCCGGCGCGGATTCGCATTGGTGGCGCAGGTTTCACCGGACGTGGTGCTGCTCACACCACCGGTCGAAGAAAAATATGCAGCGGTGTTCGCCTTGCTTGGCGACGGCGAGTCCTGGTCGAGTTCAGCCCTGGCGTTGGTGCTGGGTAACAGTCAGCGCACCGTGCAACGGGCGCTCGATACGCTGGCGGCGGCAGGCAAGGTGCAATCGTTCGGACAAGGACGGGCACGGCGCTGGCTGACCCCGCCGGTGCCCGGTTTCGCGACGACCTTGTTACTCCCCGTTCCGCTGCCCGGTGGCTAGGATGATTCCACCAACCCCTTTGGAGGAACACCAAGATGAAACAGTCAGCCGCCGAAATCCTGCGTGAATATGGCCCCTTTGCCGATGTCGACGACGTGCACGGCGTCACTTGGGACGGTCAGCAGGTGTGGTTTGCGACCCCCGACAAGCTCCACGCCCTGGACCCCGACAGTGGTCGCATGGTGCGCTCGCTCGATGTAGCCGCCCACGCCGGCACTGCATTCGATGGCACGCATCTGTTCCAGATTGCCGAGGACCGCATCCAGAAAGTCGACCCTCGCAGCGGAGAAATCCTGGCCACGATCCCGGCCCCCGGCGGTGGCAACGATTCGGGGCTGACATGGGCCGAAGGCTCGCTGTGGGTCGGCCAGTACCGCGAACGGAAAATTCACCAGATCGATCCCGAGACCGGGACCATCCTGCGCACCCTGCAATCCAACCGTTTTGTCACGGGCGTGACCTGGGTCGAGGGGGCGCTATGGCATGGCACCTGGGAAGGCGAGGAGAGCGAATTGCGCCGGGTTGACTCGAGCACTGGCGAAGTGCTGGAAAGTCTCAGGTTGCCGGCCGGCATCGGGGTGTCGGGGCTTGAGTCCGACGGTGGCGAGCGTTTTTTCTGTGGGGGTGGTAACAGCGGCCGGGTGAGGGTGGTGCGTCGGCCTTGAGGGTTTGATTTGGATTGGGTGTATATCCATTCCTGTGGTAACGGCCGCTTATGGTTTCGACCTTACGGCGAGTCACTTGGAAGCACGGAACGCCGCCCGGCCTGTAGGAGCGAGCATGCTCGCGATGGTCGTCAACGATGACGAGGGCTATCTGAATGCCCGTGTTGTTCTGGCGTTTTTCGTCGGAACGCCGCCCGGAGCATGCTCGCTCCAACAGGGCCCGCCGCGCTGGGCCATCCTTGGCCCAGCGCGGCTAACCCGGCATCCATGCTGGGTTGCCCACTGCGCAGAACCGGAACGAAGCCTCTCGATGGGACAAGAAAATCAAAAGCCAAAGCAAGAGCGAGGCGGCCCGGCAGCCGACCTGATTGCAGGCTTGTCCGCGATCCTATTGTGGGAGCGAGCCTGCTCGCGATGAACGTCCAGACAACGCGATCATCCAGACAGGGCGCGTTATCGTTAACGTCCATCGCGAGCAGGCTCGCTCCCACAGGGGATCCAGGTACAGCCGTAAAAGTCAGGTCGGCTGTCAGGCCGCCTCGTTTTGGCTTTAGATTTGGGCGCCCCGTTAAACCACGATGGCCGAACGCAGGCATTGCGCAGTGGGTAAACCGGCAGGACGCCGGTTTAGCCGCGCTGGGCCATGGATGGCCCATCGCGGCGACCCACGGAGCAATGCCGGAGTGAGGGCATGCCGAGCCCTAGCGAGGCACCGAGTGGTGGGGCAAGAGCCTTTTGCTTACTTTTCGGCGTTTGGAAAAGTGAGTCGCCGTAAGGGCGAAACCATAAGTGGCCGTTACCGCAGCAATGGATATCCCCCCAATCCAGTTCTTAAATACAACCCCATGCTTAAGTGAACAGCATTGCGCTTGCTCATGGGGGACAACTGGCGTAAACAGATCGCGCATTGAACCGTCGCAAGAGACGCAAGGCGGCCAATCACATCTTGTTCAAACGAAAGGCGAGGCGAACGTTGGTAGAGCGACGTCAGTTCAGCGGTGCGATGAAGGGCAAAAACCTTCGCTACCTCAATGACCATGAAGGCCAATCCGTTCGGGCCCGGGCCGGCTTCCTGCTGCTGGAGCATTTTTCGTTGCCGGCATTTACCCAGGCGCTCGATACCATCGTCACCGCCAACCTGCTGCGGCCCGAGCTGTTTTCAACGAAAACCTTCGGTTTGTCCGAAGGGGAAGTCGTCAGCGATCTGGGGTTGGTGATTCGACCCGATGCGCGCCTTGACCCGGTCGAGATACAAGCACTGGATCTGTTGGTTGTTTGCGGTGGCTACCGCACGGCGCTCATGGCGGACGACGGGTTGACCTGCCTGTTGCGAGGCGCGGCCGAACAGGGTGTTTCGCTGGCTGGAATATGGAATGGCGCCTGGTTTCTCGGGCAAGCCGGTTTGCTGGACGGCTATCGCTGCGCCATTCACCCGGAGCACCGTCCCGCTTTGGCGGAAATCGCCAGACTCACCCAGGTCACCAGCGAAGCCTATGTGGTGGATCGCGACCGCCTGACGGCGTCCAGTCCAACGGGCACGTTCTATATGGCCCTGGAGTGGATCCGGGGCTTGCATGACAAGGCGTTGACTGACGGTATCGAAGATATCCTGGCGTTTGAAGCGTCCCGTTACCGGCGCATCAAACCCGCATTGAATGTGTCCGTCAGTGGCCCGCTGAGGGAGGTGGTCAATCTGATGGACGCCAACCTGGAAGAGCCGCTGGAGATGGAGGCACTCTGTCTGTACGCCGGTCGGTCTCGGCGGCAGATCGAGCGCCTGTTCAAAGAGCAGTTGGGCACCACACCCCAGCGCTACTACATGGATTTGCGCATCACCGAAGCGCGTCGATTGCTGCAGCACACCACGTTGACCATCGTTGAAGTCTCGGTGGCCTGTGGATTCGTTTCACCCAGCCACTTCAGCAAGTGCTACAGCGCCTATTTCGGCTATCGGCCGTCCAGGGAAATTCGGCTGGTGAAGTAAATACCGGGCATTCGCGACGATGCCCGGTGCATTGATCAGTCACCGTGCGAACATGCAGCAGCGCCGTTCATTGCGCCCCGAACACCATCGTCCAGTAGGCCCCTTCATCACTGCGTGCGTCCGTCGCATAGGCGGCACCCACTTGCGTGAACATCGGGTTCATCAGGTTGGCGCAATGCCCGGGGCTGGCCAGCCAGCCGGCCATGGCCTTGTTCGGTGAGCCTTGGCCGGCGGCGATGTTTTCGCCGATCTGCCGGCCACGGAAACCTGCGGCTCGCGCGCGGTCGGCAGGGGTCTCGCCATCGGGGTCCTGGTGGGCGAAGTAATTGCCGTAGGCCATGGCTTTGCTGTGCCCTTGTGCCGCAGCGCCGAGACTGGCGTTCCAGGCCAAGGGCCGCGCGGCGGCGAAACGCTGGCGACCGCACAGGCGCGGTTTGGCCCGGGCGGCATTGACTTGGGCCAGCAAGGTTTTGCCGACACTGCGCGGATCGCTCATCTGACTGTCCAGCACTGACCGCGCCAGCACCACTTGCCATTCACCGCGACTGCGGCTGACGCCAATGTCGGCGTACTGGTTGTCCAGCAAGGCGGCGCAATGCTCACTCTGCAGCAACTCGAAAGCCTCTTCGGCATCTTGCGCACCCACCACGCGGATCGATCGCACTGCCACGGCCTGGTACCCGGAAGCTTTCAAACGATCGCGCAAGCCGCCGCCGTAGCCGATCGGCAAGGCCAGGCTCGACTTCTGGGCCAGCGGCGACAAGCGTTGGGCTGGACGCCGTGCGCAGTCTTGCGGGTGGGCTCGGTAATCGTTGATGGCTTCCACCAGTTGTCGCTCCGCTCCGGCTTGGGCGGAGGTGGTGATCAGGGGTAACGAGGTCAACAGGCACAGCGAAGTGAAGCGCAAGGCGAGGGCGGATTGGCGCATGGTGCGGACAGCTCTGATGAGATGACAACAATTGGGGGGAGGAAATTGCCCGTCTAAGACTGGCGTTTTGAGACAAGGTTCAAGGGGGGGGAAGACGCTGCGTGGTCGTCTGCTCTGGCGTCATCGCGAGCAAGCTTGCTCCTACAGGAGGAAATGCGTACAGCTCCGGATCAGGCCAGCCGGTCGGTCGCCTCGCTTTGGCTTTTGCTCTGGCTCTGGCTCTGGCTTTTGATTTTCTTGCCCCCTCGAGAGGCCGAGTGGAGGTTCTGCGCAGTGGGTAACCCGGCATGGATGCCGGGTTAGCCGCGCTGGGCCAAGGATGGCCCATCGCGGCGGGCCCACGGAGCAGGACCGGAGCGAGGGCATGCCGAGCCACAGCGAGGCACCGAACGCCAGGGGCAAGAGCCCTTGGTTACTTGGGGCTTTTCCAAGTGACTCGCTGTAAAAGCGAAACCGTAAGTGGCCGTTACCGCAGGAATGGATATGTACACAGTCAACAAAATCCAGGTCGGCTGTCAGTCCGCCATCGCCGGCAGGCCAGCTCCCACAGTAGATCGGGTACAGCCGCGAGAGATTGGTCGGCTGTCAGGCCGTCTTCGCCGGCAAGTCAAGGCAGGCGTACACCACCAGTTCCACCAGCATCTCCTCCCGGGCCAATCCGGCCACGACGATGGCCGCGCGGTTGGGGTAGGGCGCCTGGAAATACTCGCCATAGATCGCGTTCACCGTCGCCAGGTAGCTACGGTCGGTGACGTAGATCAGCACCTGGGTGACCGCGTCCAGCGTGCTGCCAGCGGCTTGAAGGGTATGCCGAAGATTGTCCAGGGTCTGCCGGGTTTGCGCCTCGATGCCCCCACTGACCACTTGGCCGTCGCGGTCGATGGGGATCTGCGCGGTGTACAGCGTACCGTTGCCGACCACCGCCCATTCCAGTGGCGCGCGCGAGGCGAAAAGGTCGGTCTTGATGGCGTGTTTCATCGATTGATTCCTGTTGCATTGCAAGGTTTTATTGGGCGTCGCTGCTTTCGCCGGCACCGCGCCGACGTGACTCCTCGGTACTTTCCACAAGCACCCGCTCGCCCAGTTTTTTCAGTTGGGCCCAGACGTCGTCGTCGACAACCAGCCCCTCAGCGGGCTGCGGATGGGCGGCAGGCAGGGCATCCCCGGCACTGAGTCGCGGCAGCAGCGTGAAGTGCCGGGAGATCAGCACATTGATGCTTTGTTCGTCGCTCTGCGCCGGTTGCGGCAGGTCATACACCCGCAGGGTCGGGCAGGTTTGCCCGACGCTGAACGTGGCAACCATTTCCTGGCGTGCATCGCGCCAGTAGACGCAAAAATTCAGCGCCTCTGCGGCACAGCGCGCCAGATAACCCAGCAGCAGGATGCGGTTATGGCAATGGCGGATGCGAATCAACGCACTGCCGCCGCGCAAGGCCTTGCCCACACCCAGTTCGACCGCTTGGGCGGCGCAGCGCAAGACACTTTGGCCGTGGGCATCGAGGGTCAACTGAGCGGCGTCTTCGTAGCAGGTTTCGATCGGGCGATCGACTTCGTCGTGGAGGAACGCCAGGGCCTTTTTCAGCGCGCCGATGCCATCGAGGCCTTGCAGTTGCAGGCGGGCGATCATCTCGGCGGCGTCGTCGCAGTCACCGGGGGCGAAGCCGATGCCCTCGAAGGCCTTGCGGCAGATCACCTGGATTTCATTGAGCGAGACGCGCATATCAGTGTTCTCCGGCAGCGGTGGCCAGTGTCGGCATCACCGCGAAATTCCAGTCATCGGCAAAAGGCTGGCCAATCTCACTGACCAGCGGAGCCCCCTGGAACAAGGTGATACGCACCCAGCGGCTGGACTTGGGGTCGAACTTGCCGGCGCCGAAGAACGCCAGTTTGCAGCGCAGCAAGTGGATCGGCAGCATGCCGCGGTCCATCAGGTTGGCGCGAATTTCCCCGAAGGCGCAACGGGCCATGCCCTGCAGCCGGCACACGGTGCCTTTGAACGATGGCTGTGCGAGCAGGAAGTGCGCGGTCAATTGCAGCGGATGTTGTTCGCGGTAGGCCAGCAACGCGCGGTGGCAACGCTGGATGTTGTGGGCGATCCCCAGTTGCATTTCCTTTTCCGCGCCAGGTTCCATGGCGCGTTCCCCCAGACGCGGTTCTTCCTTTTCCGCCGAGCGATACCAGAAGAAATGGTTGGCCTCGGCACCGCCAAGGTCGTAGTCGAGCGCCCAGCGGTAGCGGGTTTCGATCAGGTTGCACAGCTCGTCCAGCGGCATCTCGGCATTCAGGCGAAAGCCCTCGTTGACCGACATCTGCTCGGCCAGCGGATCGACCTGTTCGGGGTACAGCTCCAGCTGCAGGCTGACCAGCAATTCCTGGCAGCCGAAGCCGGCGTTCAGCTCGGCCCAAGCCTGCAGTCGTAACCACAGATCGGCGCTGACGGGCTGACAGGCGAACCACTGGCTCAATTGATCGAGATCGGCCAAGGTCTGCCGGTCGATTGCACTTTGCCGTTGGTCCTCGGTGCTGGTTTGCTGCAGGTGTCGGTGAGCCCGCTGCAACAGTGCCTGGAAACGCTGCACCCGGGGCACGTCAGCCGGTTGTGCCACAACCCGCGCCAGTGCGGTTTCACGGGCCCACACCCACTGGCCGACCAGTTGCGGGTGATTGATCAGGAAGGGCGCCATGCCCAGCCCCGTGGAGTTTCCGACCCCCAGGTAGCGTTGCAACTCGATGTCCAGCCCCACCGCCCGTTGCGGATTGCGCGCCCGGGCCATGTGCTCGATCTGCTCGATGCTGAAATGCCGCAGCAGGTACACGGTGAACATCTGCGCGCTGAACGGTTGGGTGAAGTCGGCATTGCCTTGCAGGCAACTGAAGTCGGCGATGCCGAACTTGCCGTTGCCGTACACGGCGGTGGTGCGATACAGGTAGCCAACCTCGGCCAGTTGCCGTGGGTCTGGCTGACAACCTTCAGCCAGCGCCCCAAGGAAACGCTCGAAGTTGCGCAGGCTGCGGTTGGCACGTGATAGCACCAGCACCCGCGCATCGAAACGCCCGGCTTCCTGCAACGGCACGTTGCGCCGCAAGTCGGCCAGTTGCGGCTCGTCGACATCGCCGGCCAGCAGCACGAAGCTGACGTCCCACTGATCGGCGATGACCCGGTCACTGCGTTTCTCCGGCGGCAGGTACATCGAGAAAATCACGCAGTGATAGTGGGCACTGGCAGTGTCGATCCGGTAGATCGCCGTGCCGAAGCCTTCGGCGTCAAGATCGAAGCGAGTACGGTCGATGCGCCATTGCTCATTCATCATCTTGCGCATGCTACTGCGCACGAAACTCAGGCGGCTCTGGAAGTGACTGCCCAGCCGCTCCAGGTCCATGACCCGGGCGGCGGGGCGCAAGGCCGAAGAGGTGTCTGTGTCGGTGTGCGACATCATTGCGATTCCTGAACTGTTCATCATCAGACTGCCTGTTCCCGAGCCATCTGCCGGGCGATGCGCAGCGCATCCCAGAGCGACGGCAGGATCAGCAGTGAAACCGGTACGGCAGTAATTACGATAAAGGATTGCAGCGCCGTGACCCCGCCCGAGCCGATGGTGATCAGCACCACGGCGGCCAGGCCCATGCCGATCGCCCAGAAGGCGCGCAGCCATGGCTTGGGCTTGTCATTACTGGACATCGCCATCGCCACGGTGAAGGCCATGGCATCGCCATTGGTGGCAACCGAAATGAAGCTCAGGAACAGGAACAGCGCCGAGATCAGTCCGCCCAGAGGCAGGTTCTGGGTCACGCCCAACAGCAAGTCTTCGGGCTGTGCGCCATGGGCGGTGACGATGCCCGGGGTTTGCAATTCCATGCCGATGCCGGCGCCACCCACAATGGTGAACCAGAACATGGTCACCAACGGGGCGATGATCGACAGGGTCATGATCACTTCGCGGATGGTCCGGCCCCGGGAAATCTTCGCCACGTACAGCGCCACCATCGGCGCGTAGCCAATGAACCAGCCCCAGTAGAACACCGTCCACCAGTCGAGCCATTTCGGATCGGCACGGAACAGGGTCATCGGGATGAACTGTTCAATGTGCAAGGCAAACGCCCTGGGGAAACCGCCGAGGATGAATGCGGTGGGCCCGAGCAGCACCATGAACACGGCCAGGCCGATCATCAGCCAGACGTTGATCCCACTGACGAACCGGATTCCCTCGAGCCCGACCAGGCAAGAGATGGTGTACATCACCGTGACCAGCACGATGGTGATGGACTGCACCATCAGGTCATTGGGAATGCCCCACACCGAGTGCAACGCGCTGCTGATCTGCAGGCCGAGGAAACCGATCGGGCCGATGGTGCCGGCCACTACCGCAATGATCGAGGTGGCGTCTGCCAGTGTGCCGATCGGACCCTTGAGCGCACGCTCGCCGAACAATGGATAGAGCAAGGTACGAGGTGCCAGGGGCAGGCCTTTGTCATAGTGCAGATGCATCAGCACGATGGCCAAGAGGCTGCCCAATACCGCCCAGGCGAGGAAGCCCCAGTGCACGAAGGATTGCGCGAGCGCGGCGTGGCCTGCCGCTTCGGTATGAGGCTGCATCCCGGCGAACAACGGTGGCGGGCTGGCGAAGTGCATCATCGGTTCCGCCGCCGCCCAAAAGGCACCACCGCCGGCGAGCAGGGCGCACATGATCACCGCGATCCAGTTGAAGGTGCTGGTATCGGGACGCTGGTCGACGCCGCCGAGCCTGACCCGCCCGCATTTGCTGAAGCAGATGAACAGGCTCATGGCAAAGGTCGCCAGCATCAGGATCTGCCAGTACAGCCCGAAGAATTTAGTCGACCAGGCGAACAGCGTGTTGACCAGCAGCGACACGCCCTCGATGTCGACCAGGGCCGCGATCAGGAAGGCGCCGAGGAAGCCGCCACTGATCAAAAACAGCGGCCAGTCGATGTCTTTTTTCGGCGGTGCAAGGTCCAGTGGCTGGACGTTGGCTTGCAGGGAGTCGGATGTTTTCATGATGCCTCCAAAATACGCGCCTGGGGCTGTGCATCGCCGGTCGGGGGGATGAACGGGAGGCTATTGTTGTTATTTTTCATGCTGTGCTGTCCTCACGGTGTGAAACCAGGGTCAGTAGGTCAAGGGTCAGTTTTGCGCAGGTGTCGCGCTTTCCAGCAGGCGCAACCAGTTGAGTCCCATGATGTTGCGTACCTCGTCCTCGGCGAAGCCACGGGCGCGCAGGCCCTGGGCGATGATCGGGAAATCCCGGCTGTCGCGGAACCATTGCAGCGGTGACGGCCAGTGCGCGTTGTCCTTTGAGCCTTCGCCGTAGTCCTTGTCTTTGCTCCAGCGCCCGTTGCGCATCCATTCGAGCACTTGCAAGGGTTGTTGCTGGCACAGGTCGGTGCCGATGCCGATGTGCTCCACGCCCATCAATTCGGCGGTGCTGGCGACCATGTCGCAGAACGATTCCAGGGTGCAGCCCGACGCACCCTTGAGGTGGAACGGGTAGGTGCTGAAACCCAGCAGGCCACCGGACTCGGCGATACCGCGCAGCACGGCATTGGACTTGTTGCGTTTGGCCGCGTGGAAACTCGACGGGTTGGCGTGGGAGACGATCACCGGCCGGCTCGACAACTCGATGGCTTCCAGGGTGCTGCGCTCGGCGCTGTGGGACATGTCGATCAACATGCCGACGCGGTTCATCTCGCGGATCACCTGGCGGCCGAAACGGCTGATGCCGTTGTCTTCGGTCTCGTAGCAACCGCTGGCCAGCAGGCTTTGGTTGTTGTACGTGAGCTGCATGATCAACACGCCGAGCTGGCGGAAGACCTCGACCAGGCTGATGTCGTCTTCAATGGGCGAGCAGTTCTGGAAACCGAAGAAGATGCCGACGCGGCCTTCCTCGTGCGCAAGACGAATGTCTTGAGCGTTGCGCACCGGGCGAATCAGCTCCGGCCAGGTTTCAAAACGGCGGTTCCACTCGCCGATTCGCGATAGGGTTTCCCGGGCGTTCTCGTGGTACGCGATGGTGGCGTGAACGGCGCTCAGGCCGCCGGCCTGCATCTGGCGGAAGATGTCTTCGCTCCAGTTGGAGTATTGCAGGCCATCGATCATCAATAAGTCGTGCATGGTGATCTCCCGTTCAAGGTCGCACGTAGGTGGTCTTGACCACGGTGTAGAACTCGCGGGCGTATTGCCCTTGCTCGCGCGGACCGAAGCTTGAGGCTTTGCGGCCGCCGAATGGCACGTGGTAATCGGTGCCGGCGGTGGGCAGGTTGACCATCACGCAACCGGTGCGGGCGCGGCGCTTGAAGTCGCTGGCGTAACGCAGCGACTGGGTGATGATCCCGGCGGTGAGGCCGTATTCGGTGTCGTTCAACACGGCCAGGGCTTGCTCGTAGTCGCTCACCCGGATCACGCAGGCAATCGGCCCGAACACTTCTTCGCGGTTGATGCGCATCTGGTTGGTGGTGTTAATAAACAGCGCGGGACGCATGTAGTGCCCGGCCGGTTGCAGGGCGAGCAATTCACCACCTTCGACCAGGGTCGCACCGTCTTCCTCGGCCAGGTGCAGGTAATGAAGGTTCTGCTCCAGTTGGCGGGCTTCGGCGACAGGGCCGATCTGCACCCCTTGTTCAAGGGCATGGCCGACCTTCAACTGGCGCATGCGCGCGACGAGTGCCTCGACAAACCGGTCATGGATGCCATCGCAGACGATCAGGCGCGAGGAGGCGGTGCACTTTTGCCCGGTGCCGAAAAAGGCACCGTTCAAGGCGCATTCGACCGCGATCCCAAGATCGGCATCATCGAGTACCACCAACGCGTTCTTGCTGCCCATCTCCAGTTGGCAGCGCACCAGGTTGCCGGCGGTAGCAACCGCGACGCGGCGGCCGGTCTGCAGGGAACCGGTGAACGTCAGCGCATCGATATCGGCCGACTGGATCAGGCTTTCGCCCACCACACTGCCGCTGCCCATCACCAGGTTGAAGGTGCCTGCGGGCAAGGGCTGGCGGCTGATGATCTCGGTCAGTGCCCAGGCGCTGGCAGGCACAAGGTTGGCTGGCTTGAACACCACGGCGTTACCGAAGGCCAGGGCCGGCGCGATCTTCCACGCGGAGGTGGCCATCGGGAAGTTCCACGGGGTGATGATGCCGACCACACCCACCGGTTCGCGCTGGACTTCGATCTCGATCCCGGGGCGTACCGAGGCGGCCGTCTCGCCCATCTGGCGCAACACTTCGGCGGCGTAGTAATGGAAGAATTGCGCGCTGCGATGGACTTCACCGATGCCCTCGGCCAGCGGCTTGCCCTCTTCGCGCGAGAGCAGTTCGCCGAGTTCTTCCTTGCGCGTCATCAGTTCGTTGCCGATGGCCATCAAGATTTGCTGGCGCTGTTCCAGGCCGCTGGCCGCCCACTGCGGCTGGGCGTCACGGGCGGCCGCGATGGCGTCCAGGGTCTGCTCGGCGCTGGCCTGGTGGTAGTGCCCGATCAGGTCTTCGACATCTGAAGGGCTGTGGTTGGCGACGAGACCCTGGCCTTCGCACCAGTTGCCGCCAATGTAGTTTTTGTAGGGTTGCAGTGCCATGGGAACCTCCGATTGCGTTGGTCCCATCTTGAGAGTATTACTCTGCAAATAAAAATTAATAATAAATATGAAATGATAAGGAAAACTTACCGTGTTGCCCGAGCTGAAGATCACTCAATTGCGTTATTTCGCGCTGGTCGCCCAGCTGAAAAGCTTCCACGGCGCGGCCAGGCAGGCGTATCGCACGCAGCCGGCGTTGTCGCTGGCCGTGCGCGAGCTGGAGCAGAAGCTCGGCCAGCCGCTGTTCGAGAAGGGCGGTAAAACCGAGCTGACGCCGTTTGGCGCGCACTGTCTGCCGCTGTTCCAGGATCTGCTGGCGCATCACGATCGCATCGCCCGGGAAGTGAGCCTGCTGGCGCGGCACGAAATCGGCCAGGTGAGCATTGCCACGGTGCCGTCGGTGGCCAGCCGCTTGTTGCCGCACCTGCTCGCGCGGTTTGTGGCCGAGCACCCGAAAATGCAGATCAGCATTCAGGACGGCAACGCCGACAGCGTGCAGCAGCTATTGGTCCAGGGGCAGGTGGACTTTGCCATCAGCAGCGTGTGGGTGGCGGATGAAAACATAGAATTCGTGCCGATCCTGAGTGACCGGGTAGGGGTGGTCTGTCGGCATGATCATCCGCTGGTGGCTAACGGCGGGGCGCTGCACTGGTCCAGCCTGCAAGCCTACCCGCTGGTCCGCAACGGTACATCGCGCCTGCTGGCGGGAACGGACGCGGCGGGGTTGCTGGACAGCAGCCTGCTGTTTGTCTCCAACATGATTTCACTGATTGCGATGCTCGAGGAGGGTATCGGCATCACCACACTGCCGTCCCTGGCGTTTCCCCAGGGCAATGAACAGCTTGTGTTCTTACCCCTGGCCGAGCCCCGGGTGGAGCGCCAGATCGGCATCTTGTGTCGCAAGGGTCATAGCCTGTCGCCGGCAGCGGCCGAGTTGATGGGGTTTCTCAAGGTGCAGATGCAGATGACCTCTGTAGGAGCCAGGCTTGCCGGCGAAGAACGATAACGCGGTTGATAGCTACACCCCGGCGTCTGGTTCGCCTGTAGGAGCCAGGCTTGCCGGCGAAGAACGATAACGCGGTCTGACAGATAAAACGCGGCGTCTGGTTCGCCTGTAGGAGCCAGGCTTGCCGGCGAAGAACGATAACGCGGTCTGACAGATAAAACGCGGCGTCTGGTTCGCCTGTAGGAGCCAGGCTTGCCGGCGAAGAACGATAACGCGGTCTGACAGATAAAACGCGGCGTCTGGTTCGCCTGTAGGAGCCAGGCTTGCCGGCGAAGAACGATAACGCGGTCTGACAGATAAAACGCAGCGTCTAATTCGCTGGCAAGCCTGGCTCCTACGTTTACAAACCATCCTCCAGCGCCTTGAGGTATTCGGGGCTGTTGCTGATCGAGTTGTGCCCGGTGCCCGCAATCACTTGCAGCGTCGCCACGCCCGGTGGGAAATGGCTGTAGAGCCGCCGGGTGCTTGCGCCTGGAATCACTTCGTCGTGCTCAGCGGCGATCAGGCGCGTCGGCACCGTGATGTGTGCGGCGTAGCGCCAGGATTCGAATTTATCCTTCAGCAGCCACTGCACCGGCAGCCAGCGGAACTGGCGCTCAGCCAGTTCCTCCAGGCTGTTGTATGGCGTGATCAGCAGCAGTTTCGCCGCCGGCCGATAACTGGCCAGGCGCACCGCGACCCCCGAGCCCAGGCTGCGCCCGACCACGGCAATCTGCGGGTGGTCGGCGTAGACCTTGTCGAACAAGGTCATGGCATCAATGGCAAGCGCTTCTTCGGAGGGGGAACCGGTGCTGCCGCCATAGCCACGGTAATGCAGCAGATACAGGGCATGGTCGGGGAAGGCCTGGGCGAACTCCGGCAGGCTGCGCGACACGTCCTCGGCATTGCCTCCGAAATAAATCAGTGCTTTGGGGCCGTCATGCGCCCGCACCGACACCAGCACCTGCGCCTCGTCCACGGGCAACGTCAGCAGTGTCTCGGGCGAGTCGACGGCGCGGGGTTGCGGGTAGTAGATGAGCGCGCGTTGAAAGACGAACAGGGCGACGCAGAGCGCCAGATACAGCACAGCGGCGATGACGACGAGTAACACCAGGGTACGAGACATTCGGCTAACGTTAGTGGGCGACATTGACGGCTCCGGGGTGCTGTCAGAGTGTAGCTGGCAGTAAAGGAGGGCACCGATGCCCATCGCGCTCAAGTGGCTCAACGTGTTGCCTGCGGAAAGAGCGGCCCTGGCCCTGGGTTTTGCGTTCCATTTTTGCGTGCTTGCCAGCTATTACCTGGTACGACCGTTGCGCGATGCCCTGGGCCTTGAAGGCGGCGTCGGCCAGTTGCAGTGGCTGTTCACAGCTACCTTCGCGGTGATGCTGCTGATGGTGCCGGTGTTTGGCGCGCTGGCGTCGCGGCTGCCGGCCACGCGCTTCGTGCCATTGATCTACCGCACGATTGCCGTGTCGATGCTGGTGTTTGGCCTGTTGATCGGCAATCGCGTCGCGCCGGTGACGGTCGGGCGGGTGTTCTTTGTCTGGATCAGCCTCTACAACCTGTTCATCGTCTCGATTTTCTGGAGTGTGCTGGTCGACCGCTTCTCCAGTGAGCAAGGGCGACGGCTGTTCGGCTGCATCGCGGCCGGCGGCACCCTGGGCACCTTCATCGGGCCCTTGCTGGCGGCGACCATGGCCACTCGTCTGGGCCCGCTGGCGTTGACCGTCGCGGCGGCGCTGCTGCTGGAACTGGCGGTCCGTTGCTATCGGGGGCTGCTGGCGAAGACGCAATCGCAGCAGGGTAACCGGTTATTGGACGAACGGCGCATGGGCGGCAGCATGCTCGCCGGGATCACGCTGATCCTGCACTCGCCTTATCTATTGGGGTTGGTGGCCTTCATGCTGCTGCACACCAGCGCCGCGACTTTGTTGTATTTCGAGCAGGGACGGATCGTCGCTGGCAGCTACGCTGATGTAGGCAGCAGGACGCAATTCTTCGCCGTGGTCGATTTACTGGTGTCGGCGCTGACCTTGATCTGTCAGTTGCTGCTGACGGCACCGTTGATTCGTCTGCTGGGCATCGGCGGCGCGCTGCTGGCGTTGCCCCTGGCGACAGTCGTGGCGTTTTGCGCCATGGCACTGGCGCCGGTACCGGCCAGCGTGGCACTGGCCCAAGGGCTGCGCCGCGCGGTGGAGTTCGGCATTGTTCGGCCGGCGCGTGAAGTGCTGTGGACGGTGGTCAGCCGTGAAGAGAAGTACAAGGCCAAGAATGTGATCGAAACCCTGGTCTATCGTGGCGGCGACGCCGCCAGTGGTTGGCTGTCGGCGGGTTTGACGGCCCTGGGCGCAGGCTTTGGCCTGGTCGCGCTGGCGGTCGTGCCGGTTGCGGGAGTGTGGGGCGGGTTGTGCCTGTGGCTGGCCAGGCGCCAGGCGCGATTGGCCGAGTCCGCACCACCGGTGAGGGAAACGTCATGAGCCATGCGCAAGGTTTGACCCGCAGGCAAATACTCACGCTGGCTGCCGCAGCTTCGGCGGTCTTCACGCTCGGCCCGAGCGGTGCGCAAACCTCGCCAGCGGCGGGAACAGGAGGCAAGACCATGATGACCCGCGTCATTCCTTCCAGCAAAGAGCCATTGCCCGCTGTCGGCCTGGGCACCTATCGCGGCTTCGACGTGGCGCCTTCGGATCCTGCGTACCGCAGCTTGCCCGCCGTGCTTGACGCGTTGTTCGAAAAGGGCGGCAAGGTCATCGACAGTTCGCCGATGTACGGCCGCGCCGAGCAGACCACCGGTGAGCTGCTGTCGATTCACGAGCCACGTTCGCCGGCATTCCTGGCGACCAAGGTGTGGACCCGTGGGCGCGAGGAAGGCATCGCGCAGATGGAGCAATCGTTCAAGCTGCTGCAGACCGACCACATCGACCTGATGCAGATCCACAACCTGCTGGACTGGCAAACCCATCTGCCGACCCTGCGCCAATGGAAGGAAGAAGGGCGCATTCGCTACATCGGCATTACCCATTACACCGCGTCGGCCTATGACGAAGTTGAGGCGCTGCTCAGGGCCGAACCACTGGACTTCCTGCAGATCAACTACGCGCTGGATGATCGCGGCGTCGAGAAACGCATCCTGCCATTGTGTCGCGACCGCGGTGTTGCGGTGATCTGCAACCGGCCGTTCGGCGGCGGTGGCTTGATCGCTCGGTTGCAGGGCAAACCATTACCCGGCTGGGCCGCGCAAGTCGGAGTCAAGAGCTGGCCGCCCCTGGTACTCAAGTTCCTGTTGTCGCATTCGGCGGTGACCTGCGTCATCCCCGGCACCGGCAACCCGCGCTACATGACGGAAAACGCCAGCGCCGGTTTCGGCCCGATGCTCACCGATGCGCAGCGTCATCAGTTGATTGCTTTGGTGGATTGACGCTTGAACAGGCTTCGACAGGCGGGTTCCTGACTACACTGAGTGAGGTCCGAAAAACCTGATCAGCACGAGGCGTCTGTGCGTCACAAGGCAGTCCCCCTGCAAGACATCCCTGACCATCACACTAAAGGAGATCGACCATGACTATCCGTATTGGCGATGAGGCACCGGATTTCACCGCCGACAGTACCGAAGGGCCTATCCGCTTCCACGAATGGATCGGCGACAAATGGGCCATCCTGTTCTCGCACCCGAAAGACTTCACCCCGGTCTGCACCACCGAGCTTGGCTATATGGCCCGGTTGAAGCCGGAGTTCGACAAACGTAACACCAAGGTCGTCGGCTTGAGTATCGACCCGGTCAGCGACCACCACGCCTGGCTCGGCGACATCGAGGAAACCCAGGGCCATGCGGTTAACTATCCCATGATCGGTGACGACAACCTGGTGGTGGCCAAGCTCTACGACATGATTCACCCCAATGCCAGCGGCGGCCAACGCACCGCCGTGGACAACGCCACGGTACGTTCGGTGTTCATCATCGGCCCGGACAAGAAGGTCAAGGCGATGCTGATCTACCCGATGAGCGCCGGGCGTAATTTCGACGAAGTGCTGCGCTTGCTCGACTCACTGCAACTGAACGCCAAGCACACCGTCGCCACGCCGGTGAACTGGCGTCCGGGCGAAGACGTGATCATTCCGACGTCGGTTTCCGACGAAGATGCCAGGAAGAAGTATCCGGACGGCTTCAAGACATTGAAACCGTATCTGCGCGTGGTGCCGCAACCAAAATAGGCCCTGGCGGCTGCCCTGTACATTGCTCCTGCGGGGACGGTGTACAGGGGAATGCTGTTCATTGCGTTGTATATAAGAACTGGATTGGGGGGATATCCGTTGCTGCGGTAACGGCCACTTATGGTTTCGCCCTTACGGCGACTCACTTTTCCAAACGCCGAAAAGTAAGCAAAAGGCTTTGCCCCACCACTCGGTGCCTCGCTGTGGCTCGGCATGCCCTCACTCCGGCATTGCTCCGTGGGTCGCCGCGATGGGCCGTCCCTGGCCCAGCGCGGCTAAACCGGCGTCCTGCCGGTTTCCCCACTGCGCAATGCCTGCGTTCGGCCAGCGTGGTTTAACGGGGCGCCCAGATCTAAAGCCAAAGCGAGGCGGCCTGACAGCCGACCTGATTTCAAGCGAATACGCCGATCGTTCCCACGCTCTGCGTGGGAATGCATCCTGTGACGCTCCGCGTCACCGTTGCGCACGGCTCACGTCATGCGTCGTCAGCGGAACGCGGAGCGTCCCTGGCGGCATTCCCACGCAGAGCGTGGGAACGATCACATCGCGGACAGACCTGCAATCAGGTCGGCTGTCAGGCCGCCTCGCTTTGCTTTGGCTTTTGATTTTCTTGCCCCTTCGAGAGGCCGAGTGGAGGTTCTGCGCAGTGGGCAAACCGGCATGGATGCCGGTTTAGCCGCGCTGGGCCAAGGATGGCCCAGCGCGGCGGGCCCTGTAGGAGCGAGCATGCTCGCGAAAAACCTGAGAGCACCGCGGGGAGTCAGGCTCCCCGCGTCATCGTTGACCTCCATCGCGAGCATGCTCGCTCCTACAGGGCTCTTCCAAGTGACTCGCTGTAAGAGCGAAATCCTAAGTGGCCGTTACCGCAGCAACGGATATACACCCAATCCAAACATTCAATCACACCAGATATTTACGAAACCACCCCAGCGTTCGCTCCCAGGCCAGCTTCGCCGCCGCCTCGTCATAACGCGGCGTGGAATCGTTGTGAAAGCCATGGTTGGCGCCGGGATAGATATAGGCTTCATAGGTCTTGCCCCCGGCCTTCAACGCCTGCTCATAGGCGGGCCAGCCTTCATTGATGCGCGTATCCAGTTCTCCGAAGTGCAGCATCACCGGGGCCTTGATCCGGGGCACATCCTTGGCCTCCGGTTGCCGGCCGTAGAACGACACGGCAGCGCCCAGTTCCGGGTAAGCCACGGCTGCCGCGTTGGTGACACCACCGCCATAACAGAAACCGGTGATGCCGACTTTTCCACTGGCGTCGGGATGTTTCATCATCCACTCGACGGCCGCAAAGAAGTCATTCATGAGCTTTTGCGGGTCGACCTTTTCCTGAAGCGCACGGCCCTTGTCGTCGTTGCCGGGGTAGCCGCCGGCCGAGCTCAGGCCATCCGGGGCGAGGGCGATGAAACCGGCCTTGGCCAAGCGCCGCGCGACGTCTTCGATATAAGGGTTGAGCCCACGATTTTCATGTACGACCACCACCGCCGCGACCTTGCCGACGGCTTTTGCCGGACGCACCAGATAGGCACGCACCTGCCCGTTGCCCTTGGGTGAGGGGTAGCTGACGTACTCGGCGATGATATCCGGGTCGGTGAATTCGACCTGTTCGGCGAGGGCGTAATCCGGGCTCAGGGACGCCAGCAGTGCACTGGCGGTCAAACCACCCAGGGTGAACAGCGCGGCGCGGTCGAGAAACTCGCGTCGGTTGATCAGGCCATGGGCGTAGTAGTCATAGAGCTCCAGCAGTTGCGGGGAAAAGTCTTTTGCAGTGAGACGGGTCATCTGTGCGCTTCCTTTTCAACCTATTGAACGCGAACCTTGTAGGAGCTGGCTTGCCAGCGAAGGCGATTTCACATTCAGCGAAGGTGGTAAGTGGACTACCGCTTTCGCTGCGACGCGGCGACCCGACAAGCCAGCTCCTATGTATGGACTCGCCCCCACTGTCTACCCGCTTTTGAAAAACTGTCGCCCCGTTGCATCTATGTATTAGGCCTATTCGTGGAAGCCGTCTTCGGCCTCTGGCCAAAATTGGAAGAGCTCGTGGTATGCCGATTACAGTCAGGCCTCGAAGGCCAGTAGGAGCTTAGGCATCAATCCACGCCGGTCTTACCTGGGGTCAATTTTTTTCAGCAAAGGGTCAGACAGTCAGTACCTCGGTGGCAGAACTCTGTCGCTCAGTGGCTCATCGTCGCTTGCTGACCATCACCAGCATGGCGACGATAAGACTGGTCATTCTGTAGAAGCACCCAGACGATTCGCAGGTTGCGGTTGGCTAGCCTGATCGCAGCCTCCTTACGGCCCAGTCGGCTCATCCACCGCAACAAGCGGCGGTCATCGGGTTGCTGGGAATCAGGTCGTAGTTGTTGCAGCACCGCATGGGCTCCCTGGATCATCAGGCTGCGTAAATAAACATCACCTCGCTTGGTCATGTCCCCCAGCCGGACCGTCTGCCCGCTACTGTGCTGGTCAGGTACCATGCCAAAGTACGCGGCAAACTTGCGGGCATTGGGAAATCGCTCAGGCTTGCTTTCCTTGGCCACCAGTGCCGTGGCAGTGACTGGGCCGATGCCCCGCACAGTCATCAGTCGCTTCGCCGTCATGTCGGCGTTGGCGGCCACTTCCAGGCGTCCCGTCAGCACGCTGATGCGCTCGCCCAAATGGCGCCACTCGGCCAACAGTTCGTGGATCAGTTCACGCAGCAGGCCCGGCACCGGCTGGGTGGCATCTTCCAGTACCCGCGGAATTTTCTGACTGATCGCAACATCGCCCTGCGCCAAGGCCACGCCGTGCTCGAGCAGCAGGCCGCGCATCTGATTGCTTACCGCTGTGCGTCGACGCACATAGCCCTGACGGGCGCGATGCAGCGCTTGCATTGCCAGCGCCGCAACGCTTTTGACCGGTACCGCGCAGATTTTTTCATCGCGACCCGCCCGCAGAATCGCCAGCGCATCGTTGCGATCATTTTTAGGCCCGCTGCGGTGTGTGGCCACCAAACCGGCTGGAAGAATCCGCGCCAGATTGCCTTTGTCTTGCAGCTGCCGGGCCCAGGCTTGAGCACCCGGACCGGTCTCCATCAAAATCACGACATGAGGCGGCAACTGCTGGAGAAACTCATAAAACGCCTCACGCGACTTGATCCGCTGCTCGTAGCGCACTTGGCCAAGGACATCTTCACCGGCGACCTGAAAGACCTGCTTGGCCAGATCGACCGCCAAAGTTGTGCAGGCCGACAAATCGGAAGAAGACAGGGATTGATCAATCGAACTATGATTTTTCATGGACTCGCCCTCGCTGTCGTTGGCTGTTTAGACTGCCATCGTGGCGCATTGACGCCTCGGCTGGGGCGAGTCCATCCAATTACAGGGGGAATGCCAAATATCATTACAGACACTGCGCCCCGGCTTTCGCCACTTGTGCATCCTGCTCGGCCTTGACCCCGGACACCCCGACCGCGCCGATCACCTGGCCGTCGACCGTGATCGGCACCCCGCCTTCGAGCGAGGTCAGCAACGGAGCTGACAGAAAGGCCGTACGCCCGCCATTGACCATCTCTTCATAACCTTTGGATTCACGCCGCCCCAGGGCCGAGGTACGGGCTTTTTCGATGGCGATGTAGGCGCTGATGGGCGACGCGCCATCGAGGCGTTCGAGGGCCAGGGGATGCCCGCCGTCGTCGACCACCACAATGGTCACCGGCCAGTGGTTGTCCTGGGCTTCGGTGCGCGCGGCAGCGAGTATCTGACTGACTTCGGCCTGGCTCAGGACGGCTTTGCTGTTCATGGGCGTTCTCCAGTGGGTCTCTATTGGGACAGGGCGGCTTCGACCAGTTCGATCCAGTGCCGGACAGGGGTTCGGCCCGCGCCGTCGAGGTGCGACTGACAGCCGATGTTGGCGGTGACGATGACTTCGGGGTAGCCGCTTTCCAGGGCATTCATCTTGTTGTCGCGCAGTTGCCGAGCCAGTTCCGGTTGGGTCAGCGAATAGGTGCCCGCCGAGCCGCAGCACAAATGGCTGTCCGGTACGCTGGTGAGGTTGAATCCCAGGCGGATCAGCAGTGCTTCGACCGCGCCACCGAGTTTTTGCGCGTGCTGCAAGGTGCAGGGGCAATGGAACGCCACGCGGTGGGCGTTGTGGATGCCCAGCTGTTCCAGCGGTTCAGCGCGCAACACTTCCACCAGGTCCCGGGCCAGTGCGCTGACCCTCGTGGCCTTGTCGGCATAGGCCGGGTCGCGTTCGAGCAGATGCCCGTAATCCTTGATAAAGGCCCCGCACCCGCTGGCGGTTTGCACGATGGCCTCGGCGCCTTGTTCAATGCCCGGCCACCAGGCATCGATGTTGTGCCGGGCGCGATCAAGGCCGGCGGCCTGGGCGTCGAGGTGATAATCCACGGCACCGCAACATCTGGCCTCGCGGGCCGGCATGACGCTGATGCCCAGCCGGTCCAGTACCCTGGCGGCGGCCACGTTGGTATTGGGCGACAGTGCGGGCTGCACGCAACCTTCGAGCATCAGCACCTGCCGGGCATGGCGAATGGCGGGACGCTGCTTGGGCACCGGGACGTTACGCGGCAGTTTGCTTTGCAGCGTGCCGGGCAACAGTGCCCGGAATGTCTGGCCACTGTTGATCAGGTACTTGAACAGTTCCGGATGCGGCACCAGCGTACGCAGCCCCTCGCGCAACAGACGCTGGCCGATCGGACGCGGCACCGCCGCATCGACCACGGCCCGGCCGATGTCCAGCAAGTTGTGGTAATCGACCCCCGAGGGGCAGGTGGTCTCGCAGTTTCGACACGACAGGCAGCGATCCAGGTGCTGCTGGGTCTTTTCTGTGACCTCGTTGCCTTCCAGCACCTGTTTGATCAGGTAGATGCGCCCGCGCGGACCATCGAGCTCATCGCCCAGCAACTGATAGGTCGGGCAGGTGGCGTTGCAGAAACCGCAGTGCACGCAAGTGCGCAGGATGCTGTCTGCTTCTTCGGCGCGGGGCAGTCGGCGGGCGCTTTCGCTCAAGGTGGTCTGCATGGTTCATAACTCCGTGTACAGGCGTCCGGGGTTGAAGATGCCTTGGGGGTCGAGTTGCTGCTTGAGGTTCTGGTGGTAGCGCAGCAGCGCGTCGGGCAGCGGCTGGAAGGGCGTGTCCGTGAGCCCGTGGCTGTAGCAGGTGACGTGCCCGCCAACCGCTTCGACGACCTGGCGAATGAACGTTGCCTGGGCGTCGGATTTGAGCCAGCGCTGGGCGCCGCCCCAGTCGATCAATTGCCGACCGGGCAGGGACAGGCGCGGTGTGTTGTTGGGCACGGACAGGCGCCACAGTGGCTGGTCTTCGTCAAAGAAAGCCAGGCGTTGTTCGTTGAGATCGGCCCAGTACGAGGCGTCGAGCAACTCGCCGCCCAGGCGGTCATGGGCCGCCGCCACCGAGCCTTCGCCACCCTCGAGCCGCAGGTGCAGTTGCTCACCGTCATGACACGCGGCGCTGATCGGCAGCGGTTGCTGGCCCCATTCCGCCAGACGCAGCAGGGCACGCTCGGCATTCATTTGCAGGCTGATGCTCTGGGCCTTCCGGGGCTTGGGCAGCACCTTGAGCGAGACCTCGGTGATCAGGCCGAGGATGCCGTAACTGCCGGCCATCAGGCGCGACAGGTCGTAACCGGCAACGTTTTTCATGACCTCGCCACCAAAACGCAGGTGCTTGCCCAGCCCGGTGATCACCCGCGTGCCCAACACGAAATCCCTGACAGACCCCGACCACGGCCGACGCGGGCCCGACAGCCCGCAAGCGATCATGCCGCCGACGGTGGCGTCATCGCCAAAGGCGGGCGGTTCGCAGGGCAACATCTGCTGCGCGGCGTCCAGCACGTTCGCCAGTTCCGCCAATGGCGTGCCGCAGCGCACAGTGATCACAAGTTCTGTCGGGTCGTAGCCGACAATGCCCCGGTGCGATCGTGTATCGAGTATTTCGCCCGCCGTCACACGTCCCAGGAACGCCTTGGTATTGGCGCCCTGAATGCGCAGCGGCGTGGCGTTTGCCAACGCCTGATTGACCTGCTCCAGCAGCGCAGCGCTGTCATCGAGATCGGCAGGTTCCTGCATCAGAAGCGCTCCAGGTCAGGGAAGGGCAGTTGCCCTGCGTGCACATGCATGGCGCCAAACTCGGCGCAGCGGTGCAGGGTCGGTATGTTCTTGCCGGGATTGAGCAGGCCGCTGGGGTCGAATGCCGCCTTGACCGCATGGAACAGGGTCAGCTCATCGCTGTTGAACTGCGCGCACATCTGATTGATCTTTTCCCGGCCTACACCGTGTTCACCGGTAATGCTGCCGCCGACCTTCACGCACAGCTCGAGGATCTTTCCACCCAGGGCTTCGGCGCGATCCAGTTCGCCAGGCGTATTGGCATCGAACAGGATCAGCGGATGCATGTTGCCGTCGCCAGCATGGAACACGTTGGCCACCCGCAGGCCGTACTCGGCCGAGAGATCGGCGATGGCCTTGAGCACGCCGGGCAGCTCACGGCGCGGGATGGTGCCGTCCATGCAGTAGTAGTCCGGCGACAGGCGGCCCACCGCCGGAAAGGCATTCTTGCGCCCGGCCCAGAAGCGCACGCGCTCGGCCTCATCCCGGGCCTGGCGCACTTCGGTGGCGCCGGCCTGTTCCAGCACCTGGCGCACGCGGTCGCAATCGTCACGTACGTCGGCTTCGACGCCGTCGAGTTCGCACAGCAGGATGGCTTCGGCCTCCACCGGGTAACCGGCGTGGATAAAGTCTTCGGCGGCGCGGATGGCCAGGTTGTCCATCATCTCAAGGCCTCCCGGGATGATACCGGCGGCAATGATGTCGCCGACGGCGCGGCCGGCTTTTTCCACGGAGTCGAACGCCGCCAGCAGCACCTTGGCGGATTGCGGCTTGGGCAGCAGTTTGACCGTGACCTCGGTGATCACCCCGAGCATGCCTTCGGAGCCGGTGAACAAGGCCAGCAGGTCAAGGCCTGGGGAGTCCAGGGCGTCGGAGCCCAGGGTCAGGTGTTCGCCGTCGACGGTGAGGATGTCCACTTTGAGCAGGTTATGCACGGTCAGGCCGTATTTCAGGCAGTGCACGCCCCCGGCGTTTTCGGCGACGTTACCGCCAATGGAGCAGGCGATTTGCGAGGACGGGTCGGGTGCGTAGTACAGGCCGAACGGTGCGGCGGCCTGGGAAATCGCCAGGTTACGCACCCCCGGCTGAACCTTGGCGGTACGGGCGGCGGGGTCGATTTGCAGAATCTGGTTGAAGCGCGCCATCACCAGCAGCACGCCCTTTTCCAAGGGCAATGCGCCGCCGGACAGACCGGTCCCGGCGCCCCGGGCGACAACCGGTACCCGGCGTTCATGGCACAGGCGCAATACGCCCTGAACCTGGGCAATGTCGCGCGGCAGCACCACCAGCATCGGCGTGGTGCGGTAGGCGCTCAGCCCGTCGCATTCGTACGGCTTGAGTTCTTCCTGCTGGTGCAGGATCTCCAGATCGGGCAGCTGTGTACGCAAGGCCTGCAACAACGCGGCCTTGTCGACCTCTGGCAGAGCGCCATCAACGCGTTCATCGTAGAGAATATTCATAGTCGTTTTACGATACTCCGTTCCTGAAAGCCCGGGCGATTGCCCGTAATGCTGATCACTCACATTGTGGCGAGGGGATTTATCCCCGTTGGGCTGCGAAGCGGCCCCCGGCGATCTTTCAAATAGACCGGGTTGTCTGGAGTGGGGCCGCTTCGCGACCCAACGGGGATAAATCCCCTCGCCACAAGTGAACAGCATTTTGGCGATTGCCCGGGCTGTCCGATCAGTGGCCGCCCACCACCATATAACTGAACGGCGCGACGTAGGCCTGCAACGTCACCAGGCCGCCGACCAGGATCGCCAGGACGATCGAGTGGAAAAACACATAGCGCAGGATTTCCCCTTCATGGCCGTACCAGCGGGTGGCGGTGGAGGCAACCACAATCGACTGGGCGTCGACCATCTTGCCCATCACCCCGCCGGAACTGTTGGCGGCGGCCATCAACACCGGGCTGAGCCCCAGTTGCTCGGCGGTTACCTTCTGCAAACCGCCGAACAGCACGTTGGAGGCGGTGTCCGAGCCGGTCAGGGCCACGCCGAGCCAGCCGAGCAGGGTGCCGAACATCGGATAGAAAATCCCTGTCGCGGCAAAGGCCAGGCCCATGGTCGCGTCCAGCCCCGAGTAGCGGGTGAGGAAACCGAGGGCGAGCATCGCGGTAATAGTGATCAGTGAGTAGCGCACCACCCACAGCGTTCGCAGGTACTGGTGAATCAATTGCGGGATGGAGTAGCCCATCAACAGCCCACCAAGGATCGCCGACAGCAGGATGCCGGTGCCGGTGCTGGTGAACCAGGTGAACTTGTAGATCGCCTCTTCGGTTTTCGCCGCAGGCACCACGGGTGGAACCTTTTCGATCTGCTGGTGAATCGTGGTGAAGGTCAGGGTCGGGGCGAAAATCGGGTTCGCCTCGCGCAGCGGTTTACCCTGGGGGTCCAGTTTGGCCGTGCTGGTGGCCGGATCGATCGCCGGGCGGGTGTCGAACATGTTCTTGAAGCTTTGGGTACCCCAGGCGAAAACGAAGACGGTGAGGATGATCCACGGCATCCAGGCGCGCATCACCGCTGGCTGGGCATCGCTGGCAAAGGTTGCGCTGGCGACCGGCTTTTCGTCGTGCTCCTCGGCGATGGCCGAGTTGTCGACGCGCCCGGACAGGGCGGCGGAGGTATGCACGGTGGCCGGTTTCCACACTTTGAGGAAACCCGTCAGACAGGCCATGGAGATCAGCGCGGCGATCACGTCCACCAGCATCGGCCCGTGATAGTTGGACACGACGAACTGCGGAACGGCAAAACTGACCCCGGTCACCAGGATCGCCGGCCAGATTTCCACCATCTTGCGCCAGCCGGCGAAGGCCCAGATCAGCCAGAAGGGCACGATCACCGAGAAAAACGGCAGTTGCCGACCGACCATCATCGACAGCTCCATTTCATCGAGCCCGGTGACTTTGGCCAGGGTGATGATCGGTGTTCCCAAGGCACCGAAGGCCACGGGGGCGGTGTTGGCGATCAGCGCCAGACCCGAGGCGGCCAGTGGTGAGAAGCCGAGGCCGATGAGGATCGCCCCGGTCACCGCCACCGGTGTACCGAACCCCGCTGCGCCCTCGAAAAAGGCGCCGAAGCAGAAGGCGATCAACAGCAATTGCAGTCGGCGATCGTCGGTGATCCGCGCAAGAGAGTCCTGCAGCACTTTGAACGAGCCGTTCTCGGTCGTCAGCCGATGCAGGAAAATGATGTTCAACACAATCCAGCCGATGGGCAGCAAACCGTTGGCGGCACCGTACAACGCGGCCGACCCCGCCATGCCGGCGGGCATGCCGAAGGCGAAAATCGCGATCACCAGGGCCGAGGCCAGGGCGAGCAGTGCCGCCAGGTGTGCCTTGACATGGAAGAAGGCCAGGGCTGCCAGCATCACCACCACCGGCACGGCTGCCATGAGGGTTGAAAGCAACGGGTTGTTGAACGGATCGTAGATTTGCTGCCAGACCATGTTCCACCTCTGCTTTTTATTGTTGGGAGCGCAGCCCCTTGGGGGGGAGGTGGCCTGTAGTATAGGTGGCATTACGCCGCTGTCAGGGCGCGGTCTCCGTCGCCTCAATCAGCGCTTTGCAGACGCCTGAGCTAGCATTGCCGATAGGTCGAAATCAGCCGCGGGAGGAAAACAGCAATGACTGAGCGCCATGAGGAGCACAAGGAGACGCTTTCGAACGGATGCAGCATCAAGGTCAAGGCCGAGATACTGAAGGACGGCTCTTTGGGCATGTTCATCGGTGTTTACCGACCGGACGGCTCGGTCATTGACGAAAACCACGATCCACAACCGCATATGCTGGACATGGAAGCGGCGATGGACTGGGGGATCGACATTGCCAAGGGCATCGGCAATAGCCAGAGAACCCTGTAAAGCACGGCCGGTGATAGGCGGTGCGGCCTTCGCGAGCAGGCTCGCTCCCACAGGGGGAATGCGATCAACTGTGGGAGCGAGCCTGCTCGCGAAGTTTTTGCTTCTTAGTGTTTGAACATCACATGCCTTACAACGGTGTAATCCTCCAACCCATACATCGACATGTCCTTGCCATACCCGGACAGCTTCTGCCCGCCATGGGGCATTTCGCTGACCAGCATGAAGTGCGTATTCACCCAGGTGCAGCCGTACTGCAGGCGCGCCGACAGGCGATGGGCGCGGCCGACGTCGGCGGTCCACACCGATGACGCCAGGCCGTAGTCCGAATCGTTGGCCCAGCCCAGCACCTGCGCTTCATCGCTGAATTTGGTCACCGACACCACCGGCCCGAACACTTCACGACGCACGATCTCGTCGTCCTGCTGCGCGTCGGCCAGCACCGTTGGTTCGAAGAAGAAGCCATTGCCTTCAACAGCCTTGCCCCCGGTGACCAGGCGAATGTGCGGCTGCGCCACGGCGCGCTCGACGAAGCCGGCGACGCGGTCGCGGTGTTGCGCGGTGATCAGCGGGCCGAGTTCGGTCGATGGATCGTCCTGCAAGCCGTACTTGATGCTGCTGACGGCCGCACCGAGTTTCTCCACGAACTTGTCGTAGATCCCTTCCTGGGCATAGATGCGGCAGGCGGCGGTGCAGTCTTGCCCGGCATTGTAGAAACCGAAGGTGCGGATGCCGTCGACGGCGGCGTCGATGTCGGCGTCGTCGAAGATGATCGCCGGGGCCTTACCGCCCAGTTCCATGTGCATGCGTTTGACGCTGTCGGCGGTGCTGGAAATGATGTTCGAGCCGGTGGCGATCGAACCGGTCAGCGACACCATGCGCACTTTCGGGTGGGTGACCAGCGGGCTACCAACGGTAGGGCCGCGGCCGAATACCAGGTTGAGCACACCGGCCGGGAAGATTTCCGACGCCAGTTGCGCCAGGCGCAGGGCGGTCAACGGCGTTTGTTCCGACGGCTTGAGCACCACGGTATTACCGGCGGCCAGGGCCGGGGCGATTTTCCAGGCGACCATCATCAGCGGGTAGTTCCACGGCGCGATGGAGGCGATCACCCCCACCGGGTCGCGGCGGATCATCGAGGTGTGGCCGGGCAGGTATTCGCCACCGGCCGCGCCGCTCATGCAACGGCTGGCGCCGGCGAAGAAACGGAACACGTCGGCAATCGCCGGGATTTCGTCGTTGAGCGCGGCGCTGAAGGGCTTACCGCAGTTGTCCGATTCCAGCTTTGCCAGCTCTTCGCCATGGGCCTCGATGGCGTCGGCGAGTTTGAGCAGCAGCAGCGAGCGTTCTTTGGGCGGGGTCTGCGACCAGCTGTCGAACGCGGCATCGGCGGCACGCACGGCGGCATCGACCTGGGCTTCACTGGCTTCGTTGATTTCCACCAGCACGCGACCCAGCGCCGGGTTGAACACCGGTTGGGCGGGGCCTTCGCCGTCGAGCAGTTGGCCGTTGATCAAGAGTTGGGTTTGCATGGCATCGTCCTCTTCGAAGCTATTTATTTTTATCTGTAGAAACCGAACCCTGTAGGAGCTGCCGAAGGCTGCGATCTTTTGATTTTGCTTTTGAACATCAAGATCAAAAGATCGCAGCCTTCGGCAGCTCCTACAGGGGGATTGTTGTTATCAGATCGCTGATCTGTTTACCGAAGCACCGGAAACATCAGCACCCTTGGCCTGCGGTTTAGAAAACTTCCACGCATCCCCCGCCGGCGCTGTGCCTTTGTCGTAGGGCTTGCCCAGCAGCATGTAGACCAGGCCCGCACCCATCACCACCAGCGTGGTCAGGATCATCGAATAGTTGATGTACCAGGCAGCATCCGGCGAGCGCGGCCAGACCATGTTGACGATGGCGCACACGCCATAGATCAGTGCGGCGAGGTTCACCCACAGACCCCAGGCCCCGAGGGTAAACTGACCGTTCGGGCGCCAGCCCTTGGCGCGGGCGATCAGCGCGGCGACCACGATCAACTGGAAGGCGACGTAAATGCCGATCGCCGCGAAACCGACGATAGTGGCCACGGCATCCGCCATGAACATCCCCAGGCAGACAATCGCCGCTGGCACCAGGCCGCTGACCAACAACGCGAACGATGGCACATGGTTGGCCGACAGGCGCTTGAACAGCGAACTGCCGACGATCATCTCGTCCCGGGCATAGGCGAACAACAGGCGGCTGGCTGCCGCTTGCAAGCTCAGCACGCAGGAGATGAACGACACCATGACCACTGCCATTACCAGGCGCGAACCTACCGGGCCGAAGGCATTGGCGAGGATCGTGGCGACCGGGTCGGTGTCTTCACCGGCCAGCACTTTGGCCATGTCCGGCACCGAGAGAATCAACGCCAGGCACGCGAACATCGCTGCCGCGCCGCCGATGTAGATGGTCATGCGCATGGCCTTGGGAATGCGCTTGCCCGGGTTCGGGGTTTCTTCCGCGACATCGCCGCAGGCCTCGAAGCCGTAGTACTGGAACAGGCCAGCCAGGGATGCAGCGAGGAAGGCAGGCAGGTACGAGCCATTCACCTCAAGGTTGAAGGTGTCGAACAGCACGCTGATCGGCTGATGACGCTCGAAGATCAGCAGGTAGCCACCGACCAGGATCGCGCCGACCAGTTCGCAGAGAAAACCGAACATCGCCACCCGCGCCAGCAACTTGGTGCCCACCAGATTCAGTGCGGTGGACAGCAGGATGATCGCCAGGGCGATAACGATGTTGGCATCCGGGCCGGGATTGAAGCCGAGCATGATCGCCAGATAAGGCCCGGCACCCACCGCGACCCCGGCGATGGTTGCGCATAATGCCCAGGCATAGACCCAGCCCACCATCCACGCCCAGCGCTTGCCCACCAGACGACGGGCCCAAGGATAGACACCGCCGGAAATCGGGAACTGCGAAACCACTTCGCCAAAAATCAGGCAAACCAGCATTTGCCCGGCACCGATCAGCAGGTAGGACCAGAACATCGGCGGGCCGCCGGCGGCCAGGCACAAGCCGAACAGGGTATAGACCCCGACGACCGGCGACAGATAGGTAAAGCCCAGGGAAAAGTTCTCCCACAGGCTCATGCTGCGATTGAAATCCGAGCTGTAGCCGAGGGCGCGCAGTTGTTCGGCGTCCTGATCGGCGCTGCTTGCACGCGTGTTGGATGAGCCACTCATGTTATTTCCTCATTATCAATGGCAGTGGATTGCGGTGCTGGCGGGTTGGCCCGCCGTTGTTCCTGTGGAGCTTGTTGTTATCAGGTTGCCGCCGACCCAATGTGGGAGCGAGCCTGCTCGCGAAAGCGGCGTATCAGCCAACATCAATGTTGAAGGTGATGGCCCCTTCGCGAGCAGGCTCGCTCCCACAGGGTTCAGGCTTGTTTTTTCACTTCGTTGTCACGTCCGTCGTCGTACTGCGACAGCCACTCAACGGCAGCATCGCGATAACGGCTGAAGCCTTTGTAATCAACCAGTTGCTGATTAAGGTCACGCAGCACCCGATGCATGCGCCGCGCCCACGCCGGGTTGGTGGCGATGTCTTCGAGGCTGAGCAGGTAAGTGCGGATCGGAAAGACAATCGCGTTGCTGCGCGGCAGGCGGTGCAGCGGTTGCAGCTCGATGCGCAGGTACACCAGTTTGCCGGCGTTTTCGGCCGTCACGAGGGTCCGGTCCGGTGCCCATTCGGGCAGGCTTTCGGCCGAGACCTCAAGGCGCGGGTTGACCGTCAGCGACCAGTTCAGGCGACGCACCGGGTGGCCGGTGCGCAGGCGCAGGAGGAATTTCAGGGCGCGGTCGAGCATGCCGATTTCCTTTACCAGCGGCACCGGACCGTGGAATTCCTCCCAGCTCATGCCGAGGTTGAAGCGCAGCGAGTAGTCGGCGCGCTGAGTCGCGATCCCGGCGCCCCAATACAGCGTACCGTCGCGTTCTTCCTGCAATACCCAGTCGCCCTGGGCCTGGCGGGTCACGTATTCCATCGGCTCATACGGCAGGGTCGCCGGGTCGCCGAAGGTGAAGTGATCGTCGATGTCCAGCAGGCGGTTGGTCCAGTGCCATTGGCGGCCCTCACGGGACAGTGTGAAGTACTGCGGGTAGTCGCGGGCGTAGGACTCCATGATCAGTTCCAGCAGGTCCCACTGCGCCTCCATCATGTGCGGCGCCGAGACGTAATGCATGCCCGGGTCTTTCTCCAGGGTGATGGCGCGATCCCGGCATTCGCTGATGTAGTGCTCGTCGATATCGAACGCCGCCCGGAAGGCGCCGTCGCCGACCGAAACATGAGGCTCGAGGTTCATCGAGTACATGTAGTCGTCATCGGGGAACGGGAAGGGCGCGCGGGCGATGGTCTCTGGGCTGTTGGCGAAGGTGTAGTCGTCGCGGTAGGTTTCGTCGCGGTTGAATTTGATATTCATTGTTATGTCTTCCGTCGATCAGAGGTCGATGACCAGGCGATTGCATTTGGCGCGGGATACGCAGGGCATGATTTTCTTGCGGCTGGTCTTGTCTTCGTCCGACAGCCAGTCATCGCTGTGCAGCAGTTCGCCGTCGAGTTCCAGGACCTCGGTTTCGCAATGGCCACAGGCGCCGCCACGACACAGGTAAGGCATGCTGTAGCCTGCGGCCTCGACAGCTTCGAGCATGGTCTGGTCAGGCGAGACCTCGATGGTTGCGCCACTTCGACCGAGGGTGAAACTGAAGGCTTCGCCGCCGCTGCTTTGCTCGAGAAACCGCTCGAAGTGCACGTGGCTGTCGGTCCAGCCCAGCTCGCGGGCACACGCCAGGGTGGCGTCGATCATGCTGTCCGGGCCGCAGGCATAAACGTGACTGCCCAGCGGGCGATCGGCGAGAATCTGCCCGATGTCCATGCGTGTTTCGATGCCTTTGCGATACAGGTGGACCTGCTTGCCGTAGGTGTCCTGCAACTCTTTGCCGAGCTGTGCGTGTTCATCGCCGCGAACTGCGTAATGCAATTCGAAGGGCACCTTGCTCAGGCGCAACTCCTCCAGCTGGGAGATCACCGGTGTGATACCGACGCCACCGGCAATGAACAGGTGCAGGCGTGCCTGTTTGATCAGCGGAAACAGATTGACCGGTGGCGTGACCTCGATCAGGTCGCCTTCACGGACACTGTCGTGCAGCGCGATCGAACCACCGCGGCCGCTCTCGACCCGACGCACGGCGATCTGATAGCTGCTGGTGTCATAGGGCGAACTCAGCAGCGAGTAGGGGTTGCGCAGCGTATTGTTCGGGTTGGCGATGAGCACCACCACGTGGCTGCCACCGGAGAACGCCGGCAAGTGCGCGCCGCTCGGCGAGATCAGGGTGAAACGCCTGATTTCCGGGGTCACCTCTTCGATGCGAGCGACGCGCAGATTCAAAGTCCCATTGTTCTGGCTCATGTATCGAGCTCCTCGGCTGGGGGCAGTTCGCCCGGTACTTCGGCATCGGCCTTGACCGCCTGGAATGCCGCAAGGCGCCGGGAATAGTGGTCGCGCACCACCAGCGTCAGGCTGCAACCGGGGCAGTCGTAGACGCGTTGGGTCACGTTCTCTGTGTAGGTGTCGCAGTGCACGCACCAGACCCGGCGCACCAGCGTGCCGGAGTGCTCGCGAAGCACTTCGTCGCGATTGAGGTCGAAACGGGTGGCCACTTGCATGGCGCTGCCGAGGAAGCTTTCGGAACCGGCGAGGTAGAGGCGGGTACCCATCCTTGCATCGCCGAGCAGGTCATCGAGGGCGTCGATCAATGCCTGGTTGCTGGCGTACACGCGCAATTGGTGACCTGGGTGCTGCTGCAATTGGGCGAGGAAGTCCTGGCCGGAAAATGACTCCTGGGAGTACAGCAAGGTGACGGGCCGGTCCAGCCCGGCCATCTCGTCCAGCAAACGCAACATGGCGCGACCGCCGCTGCCTTGTCCGGCAATGATGTGCCGAATACCTCCCGGCAGAGGTTGCAACCGGTCGTAGACCGGCCGACTTTTGATCCCGGTGATCAACATTCTTATTATTCCTCCTGGCTATCGGCTCGACGGGTGAAACGTCGGCACAGATGCAAAGCCCAATGATGGTGGGTTGCAGATAGCAGGAGCACAGGTCGTGCCAAGTATTTAAGATGTTGATTTTAAAGGGATAAGTATTTTTTGAGAGGGAAAGTGTAAGCAGAAATAACAATGGTTGTAGGCGTTTTTGCAGCGTTTTTTGGAGGTCGCCGCATCTTAGCGAAGGCGGCCTGACAGCCGACCTGTTGTTTGTTGATGGAGTACATATCCATTGCTGCGGTAACGGCCACCTAGGGTTTCGCTCTTACAGCGAGTCACTTGGAAGAGCCCCAAGTAACCAAGGGCTCTTGCCCCTGGCGTTCGGCCCCTCGCTGAGGCTCGGGGTACCCTCGCTCCGGTCCTGCTCCGTGGGCCCGCCGCGATGGGCCATCCCTGGCCCAGCGCGGCTAAACCGGCATCCATGCCGGTTTACCCACTGCGCAGAACCTCCACTCGGCCTCTCGATGGGGCAAGAAAATCAAAAGCCAAAGCCAAAGCGAGGCGGCCTTAAAGCCGACCTGATTACTGGCTGATCCGCGATCCCCTGTGGGAGCGAGCCTGCTCGCGAAAAACGTCCAGACAACGCGTTCATCCAGACAGGGCGCGTTATCGTTGACGTCCATCGCGAGCAAGCTCGCTCCCACAGGGGATCAGGTACAGCCGTAAAAGTCAGGTCGGCTGTCAGGCCGCCTCGCTTTAGCTTTAGATTTGGACGCCCCGTTAAACCACGATGGCCGAACGCAGGCATTGCGCAGTGGGTAAACCGGCAGGACGCCGGTTTAGCCGCGCTGGGCCAGGGATGGCCCATCGCGGCGACCCACGGAGCAATGCCTTCGTTACGGCATGCCGAGCCACAGCGAGGCACCGAGTGGTGGGGCAAAGCCTTTTGCTTACTTTTCGCTGGGCCGGCATTCCGGCGTTTGGAAAAGTGAGTCGCCGTAAGGGCCACCCCTTTCAAGGTCTTTGTTAAAATCCTCCAAAAACTCCGGTCAGGAAGACGAGACGATGTGGGCAGAGGTTTTAGCGCGGTTCGAGAAAAAAACACCGGCCAGTGTCATGGCCAAATTGGTGTTGGAGCAGGCCATTCCAGCTGAGTGGGTCGATCAGGTGTTCGAAGAACACCGTCAACGGCAGTACCCGCGCGAGCTTTTGTTTTCGACCATCGTTGAGCTGATGTCCCTTGTTTCACTGGGGTTGCGCCCTTCGCTGCATGCCGCCGCACGGCAGATGGATGATCTGCCCGTCAGCTTGGCGGCGCTTTACGACAAGGTCAGCCGCACAGAGCCCGCGCTGCTGCGCGCCTTGGTGAGCGGCAGTGCGCAGCGCCTGACGCCGACGATTGAGGAGTTGGGCTGTTCTGCCATTTTGCCCGGCTGGCAACTGCGGGTCGTTGACGGTAACCACCTGCCTGCCAGTGAAAAACGTCTGGATGCTTTGCGCCGTGAACGAGGTGCCGCGCGGCCTGGTTTTTCGGTCGTGGTTTACGACCCTGATCTGGACCAGGTCGTCGACCTCCAGCCCTGTGAAGATGCTTATGCCAGTGAGCGTGTCGGTGTGCTGCCGTTGCTGGAAAACGCCCGTGCCGGCCAGTTGTGGATGGCCGATCGACTCTACTGCACGCTCCCGGTCATGGAGGCCTGTGAAGACGCCGGGGCTGCCTTCATTGTTCGTGAGCCGAGTAAACATCCGCGCCTGTTTCAGGAAGGCGACTGGCAGGAACCTGTCGCGGTCGCGACCGGAAGCGTGCGTGAGCAAATCATCGAAGTGAAAGGTGGACGTCAGTGGCGGCGTGTCGAGCTGAATCTGCAAAAAGCTACCGAATCAGGCGACACCACGTTGTTGTTCTGGAGCAACTTGCCCGAGACCATCAGCGCTGAGCAAATCGCCGATTTGTACCGTCGTCGCTGGAGTATCGAAGGGATGTTCCAGCGCCTGGAGTCGGTGCTGGACAGTGAACTCGGAACCTTGGGCAACCCCAAGGCGGCCCTGCTCGGGTTTGCTTCGGCGGTGTTGGCCTACAACGTGTTGTCAGTGCTTAAGCGCAGCGTTGAGCAGGCTCATCGCCAAACGCAGCCAGAGGGATGGGAGGCTTCGATCTTCCACCTGACCGTGCAAGTGCGTAGCGGTTATGAGGGCATGCAGATCGCGTTGCCTGCAGATTACTTATCACTTCAATCGAGCTCAGAAACTACGGCACAGCGCCTGTTGGCGCTGGCCAGGAATATCAAGCCCAAACAGGTCGCCAAAAGCACACGCGGGCCCAAGGTGCCCAAGCCCAAGGAGTGGCTTGAAGGTAAGGCAGTGCATGCCCATGTGTCGACGGATCGGGTGCTCAAGGCCGCAAAAGTCAAAAGACCTTGAAAGGGATGGCCGTAAGGGCGAAACCATAGGTGGCCGTTACCGCAGGAGTGGATATGTACGCCGACCACAACCTACAGTCAGTCGCGTTGCAGCTTGCGAATCAACGTCCCTATATCAATCCCCAGATGCTGCGCAGCCTTACGCTTGCTCCCACACAGATGCACTGCGCGCAAGATCACCTGCCGTTCAAAATGCTGAACCTGAAGCTTGAGATTCTGCTGCGGGTCTTCCGGCGTTTCATCCTGCACGACCGAGGGGGCCGGCTGTTCCCGGGAACGCACCGGTTCAAGCAGTTCGGCCGGCAGATGATGCTCCTGCGCCTCATCGTCAGCCAGCACCGCCAAGCGTTCGAAAATGTTCACCAGCTCGCGAATGTTGCCCGGGAAGTCATAGCTCATCAGGCGCTTGCGACACCCGGCGGACAGGCTCAGGGACGGTACGCGATCGCCATTGATGCGGCTCAGCAGGATGTCGATGAGAAACGGCAAGTCATCCCGGTGCTGGCGCAGCGGCGGAATTTCCACCGGTAGCACGGCGAGACGATAATAAAGGTCGGCGCGAAACTCACCCATGTCCACCAGATGACGCAAGTCCTTGTTGGTGGCGGCAATGACCTGTACCTGCACGGATTTGCTCAGGGGCGAACCGACCGACTGGATGGTGCTGTCTTCGAGAAATTTCAGCAGCTTGGCCTGTACGTGCAGCGGGATCTCACCGATTTCGTCGAGGAACAGCGTGCCGCCCGACGCCGCTTCGATGTAGCCTTGCTTGCCGCCTGCCAGGGCGCCGGTAAAGGCGCCGCGCTCGTAGCCGAACATCTCGGACTCGAACAGGCTCTCCGGGATGCTCCCGCAATTGACGTGGATGAACGGACGATCCCCCCAGCCGGCCGCGCGATGGATGTGCCGGGCGATGGCGGTCTTGCCGACCCCCGGCTCACCCAGCAACAACAGGCGCGCGCGCCGGCGGAAAGCCCGCACGCCGGTGTCGGCGATGCTCGACAGCTGCGGTGAAAGGTGCAGGGCGTTGTCCTGGGGGTCGCGCAGGCCTTGCGGTTCCAGCGGGCGGGTGTTGAGCGATGCCCGGCGCTGCGGCTGGGTGGCGTCGAAGTCTTTCTGGGTGAGCATCCTGAACGGTTTTTCGTAGGCACCGGTAGGGATCGCGTGGGTACTGCTGAGCAGCACCCGGCCTTCCCGGGAGCGGGTCAACGCACTGTTGCCACCGCGGTTCAACGCTGCCAGGAAGTCGTCGTAGTTCAACGCCGAGCGCTGGAAAAAATCACTTTCGGACAACCCCACGGCCTGCTGTTTTGACAGCCGGTTGACGCGTTCGGCGGCCAGGTTGATAAAGCGCAGCCGGCCTTCGCCGTCAGTGATGATCAGCGCTTCACTAAAGCTGTCGAGCAAGGCGTGCAAGGCGGGCGTTTCCAGCAGCGCGCCCAGTACTTCGCTGCTGACATTGACCGAGGAGCGCATGCCCATCTGCAAGGTGGGCGGCAGGTTGGTGTCTTTCATGGGTGCAACTCTTGGGGGCGGCGAACGCCCTGGCTTTCACGAAACACCGCCACGCGCCAGGCCACGCCTTCGCGAATCAGGATGCGCGAGCAATGCACATTGAAGTACAGGTCGCGCCCGCTAAGGTCCGGCAGGGGCAGGCTGTGCCAGGTGCGTTCGGGCAAGGCATTGTCCAGCAGCAAACGGGCGATACCGGCGCCGTGGGTGATGCCGAAGGTGTCCTCGAAGGCTGCGTTGCGCCATTGCGGTTGCAGGTGTTCATCGATCACCAGCACCGCGTCGGGCACGGCATCGAAGACTCGGCGCAAGGCATCGATGCGTTGCTCGGCATCGTGCTGCATGCGCAACTCCTGGCTGACATCACGAATGCTGCCCCACATGCGCAGCAGCTGGCCATTGACGATGGTGGCCCTGACGTCGTTTTCCACGTAGGCAGGCGAGCCATCGTGGCGGCGATCCACCGACAGTGCCCCATCGACATGGAACCCGGCCTCAATCAGGCGCCGCACGAACTCTTCGTTGGCCGGGCTGCGCGGCCAGTACAGGCGCACCGGTTGCTGGTTGAAATCGACATCCGACGGCATCTCGTACACCTCAGCCATGGCACGGTTGCACATGCGCCAATGGGAGTCGTTTTCGAACACCTGGCGGACGATTTCATCCGGGGAATGGTTGATGTCCACCGCCTCGGCGAACTCGATGCACCAGTAGGCGACCTTGGCGCTTTGCAGCATCTGGTTCATCACCTCATTGGCGTTGTGCATTTCCCGCAGCCGGTGCCCCAGCGTGCCCAGCGGAATCTTCAACAGGTGCAGGCGTGCCGGCTGCACGTCGCGCCATTGCAGCAAACCGCTGGCAATCACATGCAGCAGGCCGCCGTTGTGGCGAATCAGGGTCAGCTCCAGGCTATGGATCAGTTCGTCGGCGGGCGGGTTGGCAAACAGCGCCTGCACCGTGCGCAGTGACTCGACACTCAATACGCGTTCGATCGGCTGATTGAGCAGCTCTTCATGCGCATAGCCCAATTGATCGCTCAGGCTCAAGGACAGGCCGAGCAGTTGTCCGTCGGCGGCGACGGTACTGGTCAGGGGCTGGGTTTTGTTTACCAGCAAATTCAGGATATCCATCGGTGGATCGGCTCGATTCGGCTAATGGGACCTGGGCACACTGTGCCAGGGCATTCTGGTAAGGGCATATCGCATGCCAACTCAAAAGCCATTGAACAGGGGGCATACGTACGGCCATGACAACCGATTGCTGCGTTATTGCAGCACATTGGGCAAACCTGCAACACTTTATAATGGCGTTGCGCTGACATTGTAGGAGCCGGCTTGCTGGCGATAGCGCTTGTCAGATCGCCATCGCCAGCAAGCCGGCTCCTACAGGATGAAATCGATCTAAAAATATCGGCCCACACCCTGAGTGTTTTGCTACTCTGAAGTTGTAGGTGAAAACGCAGACTGATGCGCAAGCGGATAGCGAGGACGCGTGGGGCGCGCTCCGAAGGGTACACGGTTAGAAAGATCTCCGCGCTGAGATCCAGCCCTTATGCCGTGTGAAGCAGGGCAGCGTCTATAGCTGTTTCTGTGAGAGTCCTGATAAACCTCGTAAGCCAGAGACCAGCGCTGGCCACCTACTTGGCTCTTGAAGCCTACTTGTGCAGTTGGATATATACAGCTAGCCAAGATCAAATGCCCCGACTTCGGGGCATTTGTTTATCTGTCTGATTTACATCTAGATGTGTTCAATACCGGCGTTACACTAGGTTAATCGTGACGTCGATGTTGCCACGGGTTGCCTTGGAGTACGGGCAGGTCTGATGTGCAGCGTCCACCAGCGTCCTGGCCAGGACAGGGTCCAGGCCCGGCAGGCTGACATTCAGGCGCGCCTGAAGAAAGTAGGCGTTGCCGGTATTGCCCAGATCCACTTCGGTGGCAACGCTCACGTCAGCCGGCAAGCTCACCTTCAACGCAGCGGCGGCCTTGCCCATGGCGCCGATGAAGCAAGCCGACCAGCCCGCACACAGTAGCTGTTCCGGATTGGTGCCACTACCGGAAGAACCGGGCGGGGACAGCTTGATGTCAAGGCGGCCGTCGTCACTTCGCGACTCGCCTTGACGGCCGCCAGTCGTGACGGTCTTGCCGGTGTAAAGGACGGTTTCAATTTGATTAGTCATGCAAGGCTCCTGCTGAGGTTGGGGTGCTTCAGCCCTGGCTGAAGTGCGACCCGCCCACTGTTTCATCTCCATGTCATGGGAATGTGTCCTGACCCGACGGTTGTGTATCGTTGTGTACGTTCGCCAGCGATCAATACACATGGATACAAATTGTCAGGCCTTCACCCAACGCTGGCGACTCCAACTGCTCAGCGTGTCGACGGCAAATACCAATACCAGCATCGCGAGAATCACCGTGCTGGCTTGCGCTTCCTGAAACAGGCTGAGGCTGAGGTAAAGCATTTGCCCCAGGCCACCGGCGCCGACGAAACCGAGCACACTGGCCATGCGGATATTGTTTTCCCAGCGGTACAGGATGTAGGCCAGCAGCTGCGGAAACAGATTGGGCAGGGTGCCGTAGCAGAACGCCCCTATTGCATTACCCCCCTGCAGGCGGATCGCTTCGGCAGGTTCGGGTGGGGTGTTTTCCAGTGCTTCGGCAAACAGCCGGCCGAGCACGCCGGTGGTATGCAGCGCCAGGGCCAAGGTGCCGGCATTGGGGCCGAGCCCGGCGGCCAGGACCATCAGCACGGCCCACACCAGCTCCGGAATCGCGCGCAAGGCATTGAGCACCAGGCGCGACAAACCCTGCATCGGCCAGCCGAATCGACCGGCCGCCGGCAGCGCCAGCAGCAAGCCGAACACCGTCGCCAACAGGGTGCCCAGTGCCGACATGGCAATGGTTTCAAGCGCGCCGCGAGCAATGGCCTGCAAATGCCCCGTGCTCAGGTCCGGGCTGAGAAAACGCTGCACATAGGCACCCATCTGTTTCAGGTTGCCGCTGCCGCCCAGTTCACCGAGGTCGATACCCAGGTAGCGGAACGACGCGAACACCGCGGCGCCGATGCACAGCACCAGCAGCAGGTTGACCAGGCGCTTCATGCCAGCCTCCAGCGCAGCAGCCGGCTCAGTTGATCGGCGAGCAGCACCAGGACGAGGAAGGTCAGCAACAGGCTGGCCACTTCACCGCCGGCGAACATGCGCATCGACAGGTCGATTTGCTGGCCCAGGCCACCGGCCCCGACGAAGCCCATCACCACCGAAGCGCGAATCGCGCATTCCCAACGGTACACCGTGTACGACAACAGCTCCGCCGCGACATTGGGCAGGATCCCGTAGCAGAACGCCGCGAGCCGACCGCTGCCGGCTTGCAGCAGCGCGTGGGCGGGGCGCTGGTCGACCGACTCGAAAATTTCCGCGTAGACCTTGCCCAGCATACCGCTGTAGGTAATGGCGATGGCCAGGACCCCGGCCGTCGGACCGAGGCCGACGGCGCGCACGAACAGCAGGGCCCAGACGATTTCCGGCACGCTACGTAGGAAAATCAGCACGCCGCGCACCGGCCAGCGCAGCAGTTGCCCCCAATGACTCGGGCGACCGGCCCGGGACGCTGCCGACAGTGAAAGTGCGCGGCTGGCCAGCAGGCTGGCGGGGATCGCCAGGAGCAGCGCCAGGGCCATGCCGGCCGTGGCGATGGCCAGGGTCTGCAAGGTCGCTTGCCACAACAGCTGGAGGAATTCTGCGCCATGGGCGGGCGGCCAGAAGGTCGCGACAAAGCGGCCCATCTCGCTCTGGCTGTCACTGGCCAGCAACACACTCAGGTCCAGTTCGCTGAAGCGCATGCCGGGCCATAACAGGGCAATTGCCAGCAGGCTGAGCAGCAGGCGTGGCCGGGTGGCGGGATCACGGGTGTCACGGCTCAGCATCGGGGAATCTGCACGCTCAAAGGGGGGGCCGGGGCTGGCGAGGGCTGCAACTGTTCGTTGGCGTAGAGGGCGTCGAGTTGCTCGCGGTCGACGGCGCTGGCCGGCAGGTCGAAGAGGATCTGGCCGTCACGCAAGCCGATGATCCGCGAGAAGTGCGCCAGCGCCAGTTCCACCGCGTGCAGGCTGGCGACCAGGGTGACGGCGTGCGCCCGCGCATGCTGGCAGAGGACCTTGAGCGTGTGGCCGGCCAGCACCGGGTCCATCGCCGACACCGGTTCATCGGCCAGTAATACCTCGGGTGCCTGATACAACACCCGGGCGATGCCCACGCGTTGCAGCTGACCGCCGGACAATTGCTGGCACTGGGCGAAGAGCTTGTCCTGCAGGTCCAGCCTGGCCAATGCCGCGCGAGCCCCCGGAACATCCAGCGGGTGCACCAGGTTCAACAGGCTCTTGCCCAACCCCCATTGACCGATTTTTCCCGCCAGCACCGCGGTGATCACCCGCTGGCGGGGTGGCAGGGGCGGCGCTTGATGCACCAGGCCGATGCGCGCGCGCAGGCGTTGGCGCTGGCGGGCCGACAGGTGCCAGGGGTGTGCACCCAGCACCTGCAACTCGCCGTTGCCAGGGCGCAGGCCGGTGGCGAGGACGTTGAGCAGGCTCGACTTGCCCGCGCCGGACGGGCCGATGATGGCGACCTGTTCACCGGCTTCGATGTGCAAGTCCAGGCCGCGCAGCGCCTGTACGCCATTGGCGTGGGTGAGGCTGACCCGGGTCAGGTGCAAGGTCATTTGAGCAGGTCGGCGGCGCGTGCGGCTTCCTCGATGCCCTTGTAGTTTTCAGGCTTGGTCTCGATGAAGCGGCTGGCGGCCTGCAAGTCCAGGATCGCTTTCTGCTCAGGGTTTGCTGGATCGAGCGCCAGGAAGGCGGCCTTGATCTTCGCCGCCAGCGCCGGGTCGAGGGTGCCGCGCACGGTCCAGTTGTAGTCGTAGTAGGCCGGCGTGGTGGCAAATACCTTGACCTTGCTGGTGTCGACCTTGCCGGCCTTGACCAGTTTTTCCCAGACGCTGGCATTCAGGACACCGGCGTCGACCTTGCCAGCCTGGACCCAGGCAACGGTGGCGTCATGGGCGCCGGAATAGCCTACGCGGCTGAAAAAGGTTTCCGGCTTGATGCCGTCCTGGAGCATGAAATAGCGCGGCATCAAGCTACCAGACGTCGAGGACACCGAGCCGAAGGCGAAGGTCTTGCCCTTGAGGTCGGCGAGGGATTTGACGTTCGGGTCGGCGGTGATGAACTTGCTGGTGAACTGGGCATCCTGTTCGCGCTGCACCAACGGAATGGCATTACCGGTTTTCAGCCGAGCCTGGACGAAGGTGAAACCACCCAGCCAGGCCATGTCGATCCGGTCGGTGGCCAGTGCCTCGACCACGGCCGGGTAGTCGCTGACAGGCACGAACTCGACCTTCATGCCCAATTGCTGTTCCAGGTAAGTGCCCAGGGGCTGGAACTTGCGTAGCAGTTCGGTGGGGGCTTCATCCGGAATGGCGCTGACCTTCAGGGTGTCGGCAGCCTGCGCCAGTAGGGTGGATAGCGACAGGGTCAAGCCGACAGCCAATGCCAGGGTGCGTTTGAGCATGAAAGTTCTCCGGTTCATGAGCGCAAATATTTCCAGGTGCCTGGCACGCATGGGTAGCGGCCAGGCGCCTTTTGAGGGTAGACGAAGTGCGGCGATGTAGGAGCCAGGCTTGCCGGCGAACCAGGCGACACGGTGAGTCAGGCTACCCGAATTCCGGGCTTTGGGCTTGCAGATGGCACATCAACCAATCGCTGAAGCTTCGTGCACTGTTCTCACTGTCACGATGGGTCAGCAGGGCCCAGTTCGGCCCGCGGATGGTTTGTTCCACCAGCGGTTGCAACAAGCCGTTGGCACAGGCTTGCCGGCTCAGCAACTGGCTGACCAGCGCAATGCCGAGCCCCGCGCAAGCGGCATCCAGCAAGAGCCCGGGATCGGAGAAGTTCATCCCCTGATCCTGCTGGCCGACATCAATGCCGGCTTCCACCGCCCAGTGACTCCAGTCCATTTCCCGCTCGCCGTGAAGGGTTGTGCGCTGTTCGTAAGGCAGGGTCAACACGCTTGGGTGACAAGCCGGAAAGAGGCGGTCGGCGTGCAGCACCCTGAAGCTGCACTCAGCCTGGGAACTGATGTCGTCGCGCAGTGCCAGGTCGATGGTCTGGGAGGCCATGTCCGGGACTTCGTCGGTGCTGAAAATCCACAGATCGACCTCCGGGTGCTGCTGACGAAAATCTCCCAGGCGTGGCAGCAGCCAGTGACGGGCGAACGCTGGTGTGGTGTTGAGCACTAGCTGGTTGGGTTTCTGGTACTGCCCGAGGCGACGAATGCCGACCGCCAGTTGCTGCAGCAGCGCCTGGGTGGTGCTGAGCAGGTCATGACCGGCATCGGTCAGGCTGACGCTGCGTCCACTACGGAAAAACAAGGGTTGCTCAAGGTACGCCTCAAGGCTGCGGATCTGCTGACTGATGGCTGACTGGGTGAGGTGCAATTCGTCGGCAGCCTTGTGGAAACTGCCCAGCCGGGCAGCCGCCTCGAAGCCGCGCAGGGTGCTGAGCGGCGGCCAGTGCTTGAGCATATCGATAAGTTCCTCTAATCAGTTGTACGCAAAATCCATCGTTTGTTGCGCCGTTTTTACGGCCGTAGCATGCATGACAGGATCACCAAGGTGGTTTTGATTGAAAACAATAACTTAACTGAAAGGGTTTTTGTCATGCAGCAGAACGAATTTTTCAACACCGGTTGGATGATGCCCGCAGAGTGGGTCAGGCACGCCGCGACCTGGATGGTCTGGCCGCACAACAAGGCACTCTGGGAGTCGGGTTGGGGCGTCACGCTGCCACTGGTTCAGGAAGACTTCGCTCGCGTTGCCAATGCCATTGCCCGTTTCGAGCCCGTAAAAATGGTCGTCGACCCGTCGGGTTTGGCCAGTGCCAAGGGCCTGTGTGGTCCCAACATCGAATTGATCGAACTGGCGGTGAACGACAGTTGGTGCCGCGACTCCGGCCCGAGCTTCGTTTGCCATCCGCAACAGGGCCTGGCAGGCGTGAGCTGGCGTTTCAACGCCTGGGGCGGCAAGTCGGCCCATGAGCTGGACGAAAGCCTGGCACGCCGCGCACTCAATCACCTGGGGCTGCCGTGCTTCGGCACACCCCTGAGCAACGAAGGCGGTGCCATTCATGTCGACGGCGAGGGCACGCTGATCACCACCGAGTCGGTCTTGCTCAACCGCAATCGCAACCCGGGCATGAACAAGGCTGAGATGGAGGAGATCTTTGCCCGTCTGCTGGGCGTGAAAAAGACCATCTGGTTGCCAGGCGATCCGGACCATGTCACCGGTGACATGACTGACGGCCATGTCGATGGCGTGTGCGCATTTGCCCGTCCTGGCGTGCTGCTGGTGGACGCCACCCACGACCGGCAGTCGGTGTATGCCGAGGTGGCCCGCGAGAACCGCCGTGCCCTGGAGCTGGCAACCGATGCGCGAGGGCGCAGGTTCGAATTGATCGAACTGTATGAGGCCAGTGAGGCGGTGGACACCGAGGCAGAAGTGTTCTGTGCCTCCTACACCAACTTCTACATCGCCAACGGCGCCATCATCATGCCGGCCTATGGCATCGAAGCTGACGACGCGGCGGCCGAAGTGTTGGCGCAGGCATTCCCCGGACGCGAGGTGGTGCCGGTGCGCATCAACCACCTGGCCCATGGCGGCGGCGGTGTGCATTGCATCACCCAGCAACAGCCCGCCTGGCCGGTGGAGGGTTGATGCCATGACCCTGTTAACCGTCGCCACGACCCAGATGCCTTGCACCTGGGACCTGCAACACAATCTTGATCAGGCCGAGCAACGGGTGCGCGAGGCGGCAGCCCAGGGCGCCCAGGTCATCCTGCTGCAGGAGCTGTTTGCCACGCCGTATTTCTGCATCGAGCAACATCACCAGCATTTGCTATTGGCCGAAGAGTTTCGCGACAGTGCGGTACTCAAGCGCTTTGCCGCCCTGGCCAGGGAACTGGGTGTGGTATTGCCGCTGAGCTGGTTCGAGAAGGCGGGCAATGCCTTCTTCAACTCCTTGAGCGTCGCCGATGCCGATGGCCGTTTGCTGGGCGTGTATCGCAAAACCCACATTCCCAACGCCATCGGCTATCAGGAGAAGGAATACTTCAGCCCCGGCGACACCGGTTTTCGCGTCTGGGACACGGCGTTCGGGCGCATCGGCGTGGGGATCTGCTGGGACCAGTGGTTCCCCGAGACGGCGCGCTGCCTGGCATTGATGGGCGCTGAGGTCCTGTTGTTCCCCACCGCCATCGGCTCTGAACCTGGTTGTGCAGCGCTGGATTCGCGCGACCACTGGCAGATGACCATGCGCGGTCACGCCGCGGCGAATCTGGTGCCGGTGGTGGCGGCCAATCGTATTGGCCGGGAAGCGGCGACCACCGATCCGGCCCTGCAGATGAGCTTCTACGGCTCGTCCTTCATCTGCAACCACAAGGGCAAATTGCTCGCCGAGGCCGACCGCGACAGCACGGGAGTGCTCGTGCAAAGCCTGGATCTTGCGGCCATGCGCGAAGAGCGACTGAGCTGGGGGATCTACCGCGACCGCCGTCCGGAGATGTACGGGGCATTGTTGAGCCAGGACGGTCGCCAGATCAACGCACGCTGGAACATTCAAGGAGCCTGATATGCACGCTTCCCATAAACGCCTGCTCAGTGCCTTGGGGTTTTCATTGTGCTGCGTCTTGCCGTCGCTGCACGCCGAGGAGAAAACCCTGCGGCTGTACAACTGGGCTGACTACTTTGCCGAGGACACCCTGAGCCGCTTCACCGCCGAAACCGGGATCAAGGTGATCTACGACGTCATGGATGGTAGTGAAACGCTGGAGGCCAAGATGCTCGCTGGCGGCAGTGGCTATGACCTGATCTTCCCCGGCGACACCGTGGCCGAACGCCTGGTGCGCGCAGGCAGCCTGCAGCCGTTGGACCGCACAAAACTCACGGAGCTGGCCGACATCGAACCAGGCCTGCAGAAACTGCGCACACAATACGAACACGCAAGCCAAGCCACCGTCCCTTACACCTGGGGCACAATCGGCCTGACCTATAATGCCGAGCAAATCAGGCAGCGCATGCCGGATGCACCGGTCAACAGTTTGGACATGCTGTTCAAGCCCGAACTGGCCGCGCGGTTTGCCGATTGCGGCATCTCGGTGATCGACTCTCCCGACGAAGTACTGGCGGTGGTGCTCAACTATCTGGGCCGGGAGCCGCGCAGTGCCAAACCGCAAGACCTGCAGGCAGCGAGCCAATTGCTGCTCAAGCTGCGGCCGTACATTCGCAAATTCCAGTCGCAGCCGGTGACCGACCTGGTCAATGGCAACCTGTGCCTGTCACTCGGTTACAGCGGCGATATGACACAGGCACAACGAACAGCTGACTCCGCCGGCAAAAAATCCATGTTCCAGTACCGCATTCCCCTTGAAGGCACTACGGTCTGGATGGACACCATGGCCATTCCGGTCGATGCCAGACATCCGAAGTATGCCTATGCGTTCATCAACTTCGTCATGCGCCCGCAGAACATGGCCGCCATCAGCAACTTCACCGGCTATCCCACTTCCAACGCCAAGGCGCGACCGGACGTCGATGCGAGCATGCGCAACAATCCCGATATCTACATCGACGAGGCCACGTATGCACGGCTGATTCCCGGCAGGGATATCCCCCAGGCGGATATGCGAGCGCGCATGCGCACCTGGACCAAATTCAAGACAGCCACCGCTCAATAACTTCAGATAAGGCGCATCGGGATGACCCGATGCGCCTTGCGTCATTTGCTGGCATCGAGCACGACGCGGTAACGCGCCTTGCCACTGCGCAAGTGATCGATGGCCTCATTGATTTGGCTCATGGGAAACATCTCGACCTGCGGCAGGATCTGATGGCGGGCGCAGAACTCGAGCATGGTCGCGGTGTTGCTCGGCGAACCGACCGGCGAGGCGGACAGGCTCTTCTGTTGGGGGATCAGGTCAAACACATGCACCGGAATGGCGCCCGGCACGATGCCGACAAAATGCAGGCGTCCTTTACCGCGCAGGGTGGCCAGCATCGCCGGCCAGTCGAGGTCGGCATTGGCGGTGACCAGGAGAAAATCCAGGGTGCCGGCGATGCCTTTCAGCGCATTACTGTCGGTCGAGGCGACAACATTGTGTGCGCCCAAGCGCCTGGCTTCGTCCTGTTTGCTTAGCGATGACGTGAAGGCAGTGACTTCACAGCCCCAGGCGTTGAGAAAGCGCAGCGCCAGATGACCGAGGCCGCCGATGCCTACCACACCGACACGGTCCGTGGGCTTTATGGCGAATTCCAGCAGCGGGTTGAACACCGTGGAGCCTGCGCAGAACAGCGGTCCGGCCATCGCCGGATCAAGGCCATCGGGTATCGCCAGGGCCCAGGCCCAGTGCGAACGCAATCGATCGGCGAAGCCGCCGTTGCTGCCAATGATGGTCGGCTGGGCGGTGCGGCACAGATTGTGCGAGCCTTCGATGCACGAGGAACAATGCATGCAACTGCCCTTGTACCAACCAATGCCCACCCGTTGTCCCACTTCGAGACCACGTACCTGTGCACCCGCCCGCACAATGCGGCCGACCACCTCGTGACCGGGGATGAAAGGGTAGTGGCTGATGCCCCAATCGTTATCGATCAATGACTGGTCGGAATGGCAAACGCCGCAGTACTCCACGGCGACTTCCACTTCTTCTTGCCCCAGCGGGCCGGGATTATAGCTGTAGCGCTCCAGCGGCGCGCCGGCCGCGGTGGCGGCCCAGCCAGTAAAGGTGGTGAGTTCGGTGCTATCGCTCATGGTGTACCTCCAGATTTAGGGTCAGGGGCTGCGCACAATCATTGTAGGAGCCAGGCTTGCCGGCGAAGGCGTCCTGACGGCCGGCTATTCTCTTTCAGGTGTACATATCCATTGCTGCGGTAACGGCCACTTATGGTTTCGCTTTTACAGCGAGTCACTTGGAAGCACGGAACGCCGCCCGGCCTGTAGGAGCGAGCATGCTCGCGATGGTCGTCAACGATGACGAGGGCTATCTGAATACCCGTGTTGTTCTGGCGTTTTTCGCGAGCATGCTCGCTCCTACAGGGCCCGCCGCGATGGGCCATCCTTGGCTCAGCGCGGCTAAACCGGCATCCATGCCGGTTTACCCACTGCGCAGAACCTCCACTCGGCCTCTCGATGTGGCAAGAAAATCAAAAGCCAAAGCAAAGCGAGGCGGCCTGACAGCCGACCTGATCGGGAGCCGTACGCGTTCACCCTGTAGGAGCCAGGCTTGCCGGCGAATAACGATAACGCGGTACAACAGATACACCGCAGCGCCTAGTTCGCCGGCAAGTCGGATCGCCGCACCGCTGGCTCCTACAGGGGATTGGGGGTATCTGTAAAAATCAGGTCGGCTTTAAGGCCGCCTCGCTTTGGCTTTAGATTTGGGCGCCCCGTTAAACCACGATGGCTGAACGCAGGCATTGCGCAGTGGGGAAACCGGCAGGACGCCGGTTTAGCCGCGCTGGGCCAGGGATGGCCCATCGCGGCGACCCACGGAGCAATGCCGGAGAGAGGGCATGCCGAGCCACAGCGAGGCACCGAGTGGTGGGGCAAAGCCTTTTGCTTACTTTTCGCTGGGCCGGCATTCCGGCGTTTGGAAAAGTGAGTCGCCGTAAGGGCGAAACCCTAAGTGGCCGTTACCGCAGCAATGGATCTACACCCCCCCCAGTTCCCGATCATCCGCAAGGAGTCGGGATGAGTGCGTATCGAAACGTATCCGCCGTTCACAAAGCTACAGTCGCATACAAAAACCGGGGTGACGGGACACGCAGGCGATACACGGCAAGCGCGAAATGCAACCGCTGCATAACGGCTTTTACCTTGCCCACACTGGAGAATCACCATGTCCCGAACCCCCACCCGCTACTCGGCAGGCCTGCTCGGCGTTGCCCTCGTCACTGCGACACTCAGTGCTTTCACCGGCCTTGCTCAAGCCGAGGAGGCTGGCCAGCCGCCGGCAAAAAACTGGCAGACCGGTCTCAAGCGTACGGACCTGGTGCGCCGCGACCTCGACGTCGCCGGGCGCGAAGTCATCCAGGTGCGCGTTGATTTCGATCCGGGCGTGGTCTCGCCGAAACACTCGCACCCCGGGGTAGAAGTGGCCTACGTCATCGACGGCACCTTCGAATATCAACTCGAAGGGCAACCGACCGTTACGCTCAAGGCCGGTGACTCCTTGTACATCCCGGCCGGCACCGCCCACGTGGCCAAGAACGTCGGCCAGGACAAGGCGTCGGAACTGGCGACCTACATCGTCAAGAAAGACACGCCGCTGGTGAAGCTGGAGCAGTAACCGCCTCTACCGCGCGTCAGCCTGCCTGCGCCACGCGATCAGGCAGGCGACGACGATCAGCCCCAGCGCCACCAAAAAAGTCATGCGCATGCCGCTGGCAATGGCCTGCGGCTGCGCGGTGCCGATGTCGACCGCCTTTGATGCCTGGGCGAACACGGCGCCCAACGCCGAAGCCCCGGTGACCAGCCCCAGGTTGCGCGACAGGTTGAGCAGGCCGGACACTACGCCGCGTTGATCCGGCTGCACGTCGAGCATGACGGCGGTATTGTTGGCGGTCTGGAACACGGCATACCCCAGGGTGACCACGACCATTGGCGCGATGTAGCCGCCGACGCCGAACGTTTCGGGCACGACCGACAACATCAAGCAGCCGAGCGCCATGGCCAGGAGCCCGGCGAGGGTCATGCCAGGGGCACCGTAACGGTCGACGATGCGCCCGGCGGGCACGCCGGTCAGCGCGGCGACCAGCGGCCCGACCGACAACACCAGGCCGATCTCGACAACCGTCAACCGCAGCGTCTGCGACAGGTAGAATGGCCCGACCACCAGCGTCGCCATCATCACGGTCGTCACCAGCAGACTCATGGCAAGGCTGCCACTGAGTCGGGTATCGCGGAACATGGCGAGGCGCACCAGCGGTGCCGCGACTCGCGCTTCGACCCTCACAAACAGCCCGAGTCCCAGGCAGGCTGCCAGCAGCAGGGCGATATTCGGCAGCCCGAAGTGACCGCGTCCAAGGGTCATGGCCAGGGCATAGGCGGCAAGGCTCAGGGCCAGTAATAGCGTGCCCAGCGGATCGAAACCCACACGCCCGGTTTTCACCTGGCGATCTTCGGGCAAGTAGCGTTGCGCGAGCAGCCATGTCAACAGGCCCAGGGGCACGCTGATGAGAAAAATCGAGCGCCAGCCGAAACCGCCGATGAGCACACCCCCGAGCGCCGGGCCCATCGCGGTGCCAATGGCAGACATTGTCCCCAGCAGACCCATCGCGCCACCGGTCTTGCCCTTGGCCACCGTCTCACCGACAAACGCCATGGTCAGCGCCATCATGACCGCCGCGCCCAGGCCTTGCAGCGCTCTGGCAGCGATCAGCAGGTCGAGGTTGGGCGCCAGGCCGCACAGTGCCGACGCCAGGGTGAACAGGGCAATCCCGGACAACAGCAGGCGGCGCCGACCGACAAGGTCACCGACGCGGCCGACGCTGACGATCAAGGTGGTAATGGCCAGCAGGTAGGCGATGACGACCCACTGCACCTGTTGAAAGGACGCGCTGAATGCCTGCGCCAAGGATGGCAACCCAACGTTGGCGATGCTGGTGCCGAGCGAAGACAACAACATCGCCAACGATAGGCTGGCCAGCGCCCCTTTCACCGACGGCATCTGTTGAGCAACTGCCGCGACTGCAGAACCGTCATTCATGGTGTTCCTCTTTTCTGGCCACTCCCGATTGGAGCTATCAGAAATCTACGCTCGGGCCTAACATGGCGGAAGGCGCACTGGTTGCAGTTAATACGTGCATATAACGCCATGTAAGCCGACTCATGGGGCCATGCATGTCCACACCCGATCTCAACCTGCTGATCACCCTTGATGCGCTGCTGGCAGAAGGCAGTGTCGCCCGCGCCGCCAAGCGCCTGCGCTTGAGTCCATCGGCGATGAGCAGAGCGCTGGCGCGACTGCGCGAAACCACCGGCGATCCGCTGCTGGTCAGGGCCGGCCGTGGCCTGGTGCCAACGCCGCGCGCGCTGGAGTTGCGGGAGCGGGTCGGTCAGCTTGTGCTGGAGGCTGAAGCAGTGCTGCGCCCGGCCGAGCAACCCGACCTCATGCGCGTGTTGCGCACATTCACCTTGCGCACCAGCGAAGGCTTTGTCGAAAACTTCGGCGCCATGCTGATCGCCCGCGTCGCCGAACAAGCGCCGGACATACGCCTGCGCTTCGTGCACAAGCCCGACAAGGACAGCACTGCACTGCGCGACGGCACGGTCGATCTGGAAACGGGGGTGGTGGGCAAGGCCGCGAGCCCGGAACTGCGAACCCAGGGGTTGTTCCGCGATCGATTCATCGGCGTGGTGCGCGCGGGGCATCCGCTGTGCGACGGTGAGATAACGCCCGAACGTTTTGCGGCGCACAGTCACATAAGCGTGTCACGGCGGGGACTGGGAAAGGGGTCGATCGATGAAGCCCTGGAGTCGCTCGGTCTGCAGCGATACATCGCGATCATGGTCGCCGGTTTCTCGACCGCACTGGCAGTTGCCCGATCGAGCGATCTGATTGCTTGTGTGCCCGAGCGGCATACCGCCAATCTGCGCTGGGGCATGCACAGCTTTGCACTGCCGCTGTCCCTGCCTGAATTTACCGTTGCCATGCTTTGGCACCCGCGGCTGGATGCCGACCCGGTGCATCGCTGGCTGCGTGGTTGCCTTCGGGAAGTTTGTGCGCAATAAGCCTCTGCTCAGAAGTGATTGCGGCGGGCGCTAGCGGCGAACTCAGTCGCCAGCAAATGCTCGGCCAGCACATCGTTGAGAAAGCGAAACTGATCGTTGAGCCCGACCACTTCGTTATTAAAGTGATGACCGGCTGCCGGAATCAGCAGCGCTTCGAATTTTTCGTCGAACACCAGGGTCAATACTTTACGAGACTCGAATTGCTGCGAGTAGTAGTTGTTGCCGAACACCGGGAAGCTCACGGCCAGGGTGACTTGGTTGATCATGACGTGCGCTCCTCGGAGAGGACGAACCAGCCGAATACGCTCAACGTGAAGGCCGTCAGGGCCAGGCAGGTCAGGAGATGGATCAGCATGGTTCGACCCTCCGCTACAGGGTTTGGTGTTGGGTTGAAATTGATCCTACGCTGACGGTCGGTGGGCGGAAGGCATTCGTTGCAATGGTGAATATCGATGCGAGTGATGGTCGGAGCTTGTAGGTGTGGCTGATGGCCCATCGCGAGCAAGCTCGCTCCCACAGGGGCTTATAGGTGTTCACAAGACTGTGTTCCAACCGGATCCACTGTGGGAGCGAGCTTGCTCGCGATGGCGGCCTCAAGAGCACTATCAGTTCTGAGCGGGTAACTGCCGCCACCTATACTCAAATCAGGGGCCTTTGAGCGCCGAACATCCCGTTCGGCTCACATTTCAGGAACCGCGATCTTGAACCTGCGTTCGCTGATCGTCGTCGTGCTGCTGGTGTTGGCGGGATGCGTCACGGCCCCGCCTGCCCCAGTGGAAGTGCCGCAGATCATGGTTTCTCCAAGCACCTGGCAGCAAGTCGACCGGGAGATTATCGATGCCTCGCAATCGGCCACCGAACAGGCAAAAATCTACGCGCGCGGGGCCATGGATTACTGGCGCACCCGGGTTTATCAGTTGACCGAAGAAAACTTCATTCCCTGGTTCAGCAGCTACTGGACCCAGGAATGGCTGTCAGTGAAGGTCAGTTGGTATTCCATCAGTAGCTCCAAAGACGAGAAAGATGCCTCGGAAAAACGCCTGGCGGCTTATTTGCTGGAGAAGTACCAGGAAAAAGTGCTGGCCCCGGCGGCGCTCGAGGTTGATCCGGATGCGATCCTCACCCTGGCAGCGGCGTTCTATCTGGACATTCTCAAGGAAGAACTGCAGAAGATTTCCCAGCGCCATGGCGTGCCGATGGCTCAGCTCAATGGCCGCATTCAGAAAATTCCGGCGATAGCCCTCGGGCCGCCGTCCGCCAGGGACGCTTCGCTTTATCAGGTGGTGCACTCCGAGCAATTGACCGCCTTGCCGGCTTACGCCGCGCTGGTCGACAAGGTCCACAAGGCCGGTGGCGACAAGGGAGTGGGGTCGACCGACACCGCCATGGCGCCGGTGGCCAAGCGTGCCAGTAAGCGCATCGAAGCCGAGATGGCCCCGCGCGGGGCGGCCAGTGCGGTAGCGGCGGCAGCCGGGAAGCTGGCCGGTGCGTTGATCTCCGTCGGCGTAGCGGGCGTGCGGGCGATCATCCAGGCCAACGACCGGCCGGACAGCGAAGCGTTGATTCGCAGCAGCTTGGGCAACACGTTCGACAAGGCCTGGACGAAGCTGGTGCAGAACCCGACGACCGGTGTCATGGCCGGGACCCTGTACATGGCGGCGCAGATCGAAGGCAGCCTGGCCAGCAGCGCTGAACCGCCGGTCGGCCTGGATGCCGGGCATGTCGAATGGCAGCCGAGCCAGTCGACTAACCAGCAGATCAACCCGTGAACCCAGGAGAATGCTCATGTCCTATGTCAATGCCTTTGCTGCAGCAGTCCCTACTGCCAACCGCGAACAGTTCAAGACGCACGCGGAAATCGCCGCCACGATTTTCAAGGAGAACGGTGCACTCAGTATCGTCGAATGTTGGGGCGAGGATGTGCCCGACGGCAAAGTGACCTCGTTTCCCATGGCGGTGAAACGCAAGGACGACGAAACCGTGGTGTTTGGCTGGATCATCTGGCCGGACAAGGCTACGTGCGATGCCGGGATGGAAAAAATGATGGTCGATCCGAGGATGCAGCAGGACGTCAATCCGATGCCGTTCGATGGCCAGCGGATGATCTTCGGCGGTTTTCAAAAGATCGTGGAAGCCTGAGCACCTGGCGCAGGATCACTCGGAAGCCGGGGTGATCCTGCAGCTCTTGCGATTACGAATCTCGCGGTCTGTAGGCCGTTCCTTGACGAACTCGAAGCGCGGCTCACCTTCGTTGTAGTGAACCAGCCAGCCCCATTCGAGCTCGAACTCATCTTGACCGGGTTTCGGTGGCACGGCCCACCATGGCTCTTTGCTGATGATTTCTCGCATGGCCCCCTCCAGTTGAATTGCTTGCATGAACTATAACTTGGATGTCAGGAGGTGCCACGAATGAGCGATGAATCCCGCGAACCCTTCAAACGGCTGTTTTTTGCGCTGGATTGCGCGCCGACACAACGCAAGGCCATCGCCCAATGGCGCAGCGCCTTGCAATTGCGCAGCGGGCGTCCGGTGCCGGTCGAGAATTTTCATCTGACCTTGAAGTTTCTGGGTGCGGTCGGGATCGCGCAGATTGCCGACATCTGCACGGCTGCCGCGTCTGTGCGCACGTCGGGCGAACGCCTGACCGTGGAGCTTGATCGCCTGGACGTGTGGCGCAGGGCAGGGGTATTGGTACTGGCGCCCGAGCAGGCATCGCCGGCATTGTTGCGGCTGGTGTATGACCTGGAGCAGGCATTGTTGCCCTTTGTCCTTGCGGATGCACCTCGGGAATTCCGCCCGCATTTGACCCTGGCGCGTGACTATCGGGCGCCGGTTCCGGAGTCCGCAACGCCCCCCGAATTTATTCTGCGAGCTGATCGCTTCACGTTGTTTGAATCGCACAAGGGCTGCTACCGGGCGCTGGCCGAATGGCCGTTGGGCGGTGCTTGATCCAAAACAAAAAAGGCGCCCGAGGGCGCCAAACTTCACCTTAACCGAGGAGCCAGGTGAGGGATGCAGCGGTGGTAAGGCGCTGCATGAATGTAATGGTGCTGCGATGATCGTTCCCACGCTCTGCGTGGGAATGCAGCCCGGGACGCTCCGCGTCCCTTTCCAGAGCTGGAACGCGGAGCGTCCCTTGAGGCATTCCCACGCAGAGCGTGGGAACGATCCGGTGACCGCGATTCGTTACTGACCCAGCTTCACCTTGGTCCAGCCCCGGGTCATCACTCGCTGCACGCCAATCGGCATGTCCGGGATGGCATACAAGGTCGCCATCACGTCCTGCGATGGGTACGAGCCCGGATCGTTGCGAATCGCCTCATCCACCAGCGGGGTCGCGGCCGCGTTGGCATTGCTGTAGCCGATGTTATTGGTGATCTCGGCGATGATGTCCGGACGCATCAGGAAGTTCATGAACAGGTAGGCGTTCTCGACGTTGGCGGCATCACGCGGGATGGCGACCATGTCGTAGAAACTGCCGGCGCCTTCTTTCGGGATGCTGTAGTCGATCTTCACCTTGTTCCCGGCTTCCTCCGCGCGGGCCTTGGCCTGCAGGACGTCGCCGGAGTAACCGACGGCCACGCAGATGTTGCCGTTGGCCAGGTCCGAGATGTACTTCGACGAATGGAAATACGCCACCGACGGGCGGATTTTCATGAACAGTGCTTCGGCTTCGGCGATGTGCGCCTTGTCCTGATCGTTCACCGGGTAGCCCAGGTAGTGCAGGGCGGCCGGGATCATCTCGGTTGGCGAGTCGAGGAAACTGATGCCGCAGGCTTTGAGTTTTTCAGCATTTTCGGGTTTGAACAGCAGGTCCCAGGAGTTGGTCGGGGCGTTGGCGCCGAGCACTTCCTTGACCTTCTGCGGGTTGAAGCCGATGCCGATCGAGCCCCACATGTACGGGAAGGCGTGGGCGTTGTCCGGGTCGCTGGCGGAGGCGTTTTTCAGCAGCACCGGATTGAGGTTCTTCCAGTTGGGCAGCTTCGACTTGTCCAGTTCATGATAGACCCCGGCCTTGATCTGCTTGGCCAGGAAACTGTTGGACGGCACGACGATGTCGTAGCCCGACTTGCCCGCCAGCAAGCGGGCTTCAAGGGTTTCGTTGCTGTCGAACACATCGTAGGTCACGCGGATGCCGGTCTCGTCTTCGAACTTCTTGACGGTGTCCGGTGCAATGTAATCCGACCAGTTATAGACGCGCAGAACCTTGTCATTGGCCTGGGCGCCCGAGGCGATCGCGCCCAATAAGGACAGTGTCAGCAGAGTCCTGCCAAACATTTTCATCGGTACAACTCCATTCTTTTTATTCAAGTACGCAAAGCAAAATTGCAATCAACATAAAGCCATTGGTGAAGGAGGGGGACCCATCACCCTGTAGGAGCTGCCGAGTGAAACGAGGCTGCGATCTTTTGATTTTTGAAAGCAAGGTCAAAAGATCGCAGCCTGCGGCAGCTCCTACGTTAGGCGGTGGCTCCAGCCATTTGCTTTTTCGGTTGTTGCCAGGATTCGCTCGCAGTCTGGTCCATCGCTTCCTGGATCGCCCGTTTACGGCTGGCTTCGGCACGGCGGCTGAAGTACCAGACCATGAAGGTCACGATCGACACGGCCAACAGGATCAGGCTGGCCACGGCGTTGATCTCGGGCTTCACGCCCAGACGCACCGCCGAGAACACTTCCATCGGCAGGGTCGTGGAACCCGGGCCCGAGACGAAGCTCGCCAGTACCAGGTCATCCAGCGACAGGGCGAACGACATCATGCCGCCGGCCGCCAGTGACGGCGCGATCATCGGAATGGTGATCAGGAAAAACACCTTGAACGGCTTAGCACCCAGGTCCATGGCCGCTTCTTCGATGGACAGGTCCAGCTCGCGAAGGCGGGCGGAGACTACCACCGCCACGTAGGCGGCACAAAACGTGGTGTGGGCGATCCAGATCGTGACGATGCCGCGCTCCATCGGCCAGCCGATCAACTGCGCCATGGCCACGAACAGCAGCAACAGCGACAGACCGGTGATCACTTCCGGCATCACCAGCGGTGCGGTCACGAGGCCACCGAACAGCGTGCGGCCCTTGAAGCGGGTGACGCGAGTCAGCACGAATGCCGCCAGTGTTCCCAGCGCTACCGCGGCAATCGCGGTGTAGCAGGCGATCTCCAGAGAGCGCAGCACCGAGCCCATCAGTTGCGAGTTGTCGAGCAGGCCGGCGTACCACTTGAACGACCAGCCACCCCACACCGTCACCAACTTCGAGGCGTTGAACGAGTAGATCACCAGAATCAGCATCGGCAGGTAGATAAACGACAGGCCGAAAATCAGCATGAACTTTGAAAATCCTAAGCGTTTCATCCCCGTGCCTCCATCTCTTTGGCCTGACTGCGGTTGAACAGCAGAATCGGCACGATCAGAATCAACAGCATCACCACCGCCAGGGCAGATGCCACCGGCCAGTCGCGGTTATTGAAGAACTCCTGCCACAGCACGCGGCCGATCATCAGGGTCTCAGGACCACCCAGCAGCTCCGGAATTACAAACTCACCAACCACCGGGATGAACACCAGCATGCAGCCTGCGATGATGCCGTTCTTGGCCAACGGCACGGTGATTTTCCAGAAGTTGTTGAAGTTGCTCGAACCCAGGTCCGACGCGGCTTCCAGCAGGCTGCCATCGTGCTTGACCAGATTGGCGTACAGCGGCAACACCATGAACGGCAAGTACGCGTAGACAACCCCTATATAGACAGCGGTGTTGGTGTTGAGGATTTCGATCGGGTGCGAGGTCAGCCCGGTCCACATCAGGAACCCATTGAGCAAACCGTTGTTGCTGAGGATGCCCATCCACGCATAAACGCGGATCAGGATCGCGGTCCAGGTCGGCATCATGATCAACAGCAGCAGGACGTTTTGCGCTTCCTTGCGGGTCTTGGTGATGGCGTAGGCCATGGGAAAACCGATCACCAGGCACATCAGCGTGCTGAACAACGCGACCTTCAACGAACCGAGGTAAGCCGAGAGGTACAGCTCATCTTCGCCCAGCAAGCTGTAGTTGCCGATGTTGAGCAGCAGATTGAATTTCTGCTCGGCGTAGGTGTAGATCTCCGAGTAGGGCGGAATGGCCAGGGCCGCTTCCGAGAAGCTGATCTTCATTACCAGGAAGAACGGCAACAGGAAAAACAGGCACAGCCACAGGAACGGGATGCCGATGACGAGCTTTCGACCGCTGGGCACCAGGCGCAGAAATTGCTGATTGAAGGTTCTCATGCGCGCAGTACCACGCCGCTGTCATCTTCCCACCACACGTAGACCTGATCGTCCCAGGTCGGACGAGCACCACGGCGTTCGGCGTTGGCCATGAACGACTGCACAACCTTGCCGCCAGGCAGCTTGACGTAGAACACCGAGTGACCGCCGAGGTAGGCGATGTCATGCACCTTGCCGCTGGACCAGTTGTAGCGGGTGTCGGGCTTGACGGTGCTGACCAGCAGTTTTTCCGGGCGGATGGCGTAGGTGATCGACTTGTCCTGCACCGACGTACTGACGCCGTGACCGACGTAGATCTTCTGCTCCAGGTCCGCGCTGTGAATGATCGCGTGGCCTTCCAGGTCTTCCACCACGGTGCCGTCGAAGGCGTTCACGTTGCCGATGAACTCGCAGACCATGCGGCTGACCGGTGCTTCATAGATGTCGACCGGGCTGCCGATCTGGGCGATCCAGCCCAGGTGCATGATCGCGATGCGCTCGGCCATGGTCATGGCCTCTTCCTGGTCGTGGGTCACCATGACGCAAGTCACGCCGACGCGCTCGATGATTTCCACCAGTTCCAGCTGCATCTGCGAACGCAGCTTTTTATCCAGTGCACCCATCGGTTCGTCGAGCAACAACAGCTTTGGACGCTTGGCCAGGGAGCGGGCCAATGCGACGCGCTGGCGCTGGCCGCCGGACAACTGATGGGGTTTGCGCTTGGCGTACTGGGTCATGTGCACCAGGCGCAGCATCTCTTCGACGCGGGCATCGATTTCACTGGCGGGCAAACGGTCCTGCTTGAGGCCGAAGGCGATGTTCTGTGCCACGGTCATGTGCGGGAACAGCGCGTAGGACTGGAACATCATGTTGATCGGCCGCTCATAGGGCGGCATGTCGGTGATGTCGACGCCGTCGAGCAGGATGCGGCCTTCAGTCGGGCGCTCGAAGCCGGCGAGCATGCGCAGCAGCGTCGATTTACCGGAACCGGAACCACCAAGCAGGGCAAAGATCTCGCCCTGATGGATTTCCAGGGACACATCGTCCACTGCGGTGGTCTCGTCGAACTTCTTGGTGACGCGGTCGACTTTCACCAACACCTTTTTCGGTGCCTGGTGACCTTCAAGAGCCTTCCTGTAGATGCTGGAGGCGTTTGCCATGTGAAACTCCCAACAGGTTTCAGTCGCCGGGCCAACGCGGCCTGGCTTAATAGTTGATTGCAAACCCGGGGCTTCACGGTCGACGCTGCCTCTTCTGTAGGAGCGAGCATGCTCGCGATGGTCGCCAACGATGACGCTGGCAGCCTGGATGCCCGCGGTGTCCGGACATCCATCGCGAGCATGCTCGCTCCTACAGGGAATTGCGTTTCCCACCCCGGGTTTATTCGGCGCCGCCATCCTGGCTGCCTGGTCGTACTTGTTGTTATTGCAGTGTGTTGTTGCCGTGAGGAACGGGCGCGCAAAGGCACGCCCGCCTGACTCACGGGGGCAGTAAATTGATTTTTCGTGTTTTACGTCAGCGCAAATTACGCATCGCCGCCCGTTGTCGGCACGCTTCGCCGAACGCCTGGAAAATGCTCAAGTAGGGCGGGTTGTCCAGGACCTGCCATTCCGGGTGCCATTGCACGCCGAGGGCAAACGCCTTGCTGTTCTCCACCGAGACCGCCTCGATCAAGCCATCCGGCGCGAGCGCTTCGGCGCGCAGACCGGGAGCGAGTCGGTCGATGCCCTGGCTGTGAATCGAATTGACCTGGAACTCCGGGGGCAGGTCCAGCGCCTGGAACACACCACCGGGCTGCACACTGACGGCATGCGCCGGTGCGTATTGCACCGCCAGGTCGGGATGGTTGGCTTCGCGATGATCGAGGAAGCCCGGTAGTTCATGGACCTTCTGATGCAGGCTGCCACCGAACGCCACGTTCATCTCCTGAAAACCCCGGCAGATGCCGAGCACTGGAACGCCAGCGGCAATTGCCGCGCGAATCAGGGGAAGGGTGGTGCGATCCCGCTGGGGATCGTGTTCGGTGCCGGGAGCGCTGTCGGGACCTTGATAGTGGAAGGGCTCCACATTCGAAGGCGAGCCGGTCAGCAACAGACCGTCGAGCTGCGGTAGCAGGTCTTCGATTTCAGTCAGGTCGCCTAAGGAAGGAATGACCACAGGCAGCCCCAGCGCGGCAACGCTGACAGCACGCAAGTACTTGTCGCCGCTGACATGGTAGGGGTGCAGGCCAATCTGTTTGACGCATGCAGTAACGCCGATCAATGGCTTGAGTGCCATTTTTATCACCTCGAAGTTTCACACTTGAACGAGCTTTTCCGGAGCTTAGCCTTGTTGATTTTAATTAACAACTCTCATGTAAAAAATTCTAAACGCCGCACGTCCGAAGCTGAGAGTTTACGCGTGTTTCAAGGATGATTTGGCACTCTCGTGCCTCTGAGAGGCCCGAAAATAAACGCTGAAAGGCTGAGTGTTCGCTATTGACTTCACTTTGCCTTTCGGATTGACTGGCTACGTGAAAGGGTAGTGAACATAATAATTAACAGCTAAATAGGTGCATCATGTCGGTCCCTCTGCGTACCGTTCAACTCAACGAAGCAAACGCATTCCTTAAGAAATATCCTGAGGTTTTGTACGTCGACCTTCTGATTGCGGATATGAACGGTGTGGTGCGCGGTAAGCGCATCGAACGCACCAGTCTTCATAAGGTTTACGAGAAAGGCATCAACCTGCCGGCGTCCCTGTTTGCTCTGGACATCAATGGCTCCACGGTGGAAAGCACCGGCCTGGGTCTGGACATCGGCGACTCCGACCGGATCTGCTACCCGATCCCTGGCACCCTGAGCATCGAGCCATGGCAGAAGCGCCCAACCGCGCAACTGTTAATGACCATGCACGAACTTGAAGGTCAGCCGTTCTTCGCCGACCCGCGGGAAGTGTTGGCCAATGTGGTGCGCAAGTTCGACGACATGGGCCTGACCATCTGCGCCGCGTTCGAACTGGAGTTCTACCTGATCGACCAGGACAACGTGAACGGTCGTCCGCAGTCGCCGCGCTCGCCGGTGTCCGGCAAGCGTCCGATGTCGACCCAGGTGTACCTGATCGACGACCTCGACGAATACGTCGACTGCCTGCAGGACATCCTCGAAGGCGCGAAAGAGCAGGGCATCCCGGCTGACGCCATCGTCAAGGAAAGTGCCCCGGCGCAGTTCGAAGTCAACCTGCACCACGTGGCCGATCCTATAAAGGCTTGCGACTACGCGGTGCTGCTCAAGCGTCTGGTGAAAAACATCGCCTACGACCACGAGATGGACACCACCTTCATGGCCAAGCCGTATCCGGGCCAGGCGGGCAACGGTCTGCACGTGCACATTTCGATTCTCGACAAAGAAGGCAACAACATCTTTGCCAGCGAGGATCCCGAGCAGAACGCCGCGCTGCGACACGCGATCGGCGGTGTGCTCGAGACCCTGCCGGCGCAGATGGCGTTCCTCTGCCCGAACGTCAACTCCTACCGTCGTTTCGGCGCACAGTTCTACGTGCCGAACTCGCCGAGCTGGGGCGTCGACAACCGGACCGTGGCGGTCCGCGTGCCGAACGGTTCACCGGACGCCGTGCGCATCGAGCACCGCGTGGCCGGTGCCGATGCCAACCCGTACCTGTTGATGGCCTCGGTATTGGCCGGCGTGCACCACGGCCTGACCAACCAGATCGAGCCGGGCGCCCCCGTGGAAGGCAACAGCTACGAGCAGAACGAGCAGAGCTTGCCGAACAACCTGCGCGATGCCCTGCGCGAGCTGGACGACAGCGAAGTCATGGCCAAGTACATCGACCCGATGTACATCGACGTGTTCGTGGCGTGCAAGGAAAGCGAGCTGGCCGAGTTCGAGAACTCCATCTCCGACCTTGAGTACAACTGGTACTTGCACACCGTCTGACGGCGTTGGCGGCATACACAAAACCTGTGTACGCCGCCAACCCCTGTGGGAGCGAGCTTGCTCGCGATGAGGTCGTCACATTCAACATTGACGGCGACTGACCCTCCGCTATCGCGAGCAAGCTCGCTCCCACAGGTACTGCGGCAATCTGATCCATGTCCGAATGGCATCAGTCCGACGATCACTTATCGAGTCACAACCATGACAAACACTCGCAGCGACTGGGAGCAACGCTTCCAGTCCCTAACAATTGAAAGCCGCGCCTTCATCGACGGCCAATACTGCGCAGCCGCCAGCGGCGCCACGTTCGAATGCATCAGCCCCGTGGACGGTCGCTTTCTGGCGAACGTCGCCAGCACCGACGAAGCCGACGCCAATGCGGCAGTCGCTGTCGCACGCCGCACCTTCGAATCCGGCATCTGGGCCAACCTGGCCCCGACCGAGCGCAAGCGCATCCTGATCCGCTTCGCCGACTTGATCCTGTCCAACCAGGAAGAACTGGCGCTGCTCGAAACCCTCGACATGGGCAAGCCGATCAGCGACTCCACGGCCATCGACATTCCGGCGGCCGCCAACGCGATCCGTTGGACCGCCGAAGCCATCGACAAGCTCTACGACGAAGTCGCCGCCACGCCCCACGATCAGCTTGGTCTTGTCACTCGCGAAGCGGCCGGCGTAGTCGCGGCCATCGTGCCGTGGAACTTCCCGCTGATCATGGCCAGCTGGAAATTCGCCCCAGCCTTGGCAATGGGCAACTCGTTCATCCTCAAGCCTTCGGAAAAGTCGCCGCTGACGGCCATTCGCATCGCGCAGCTGGCGCTCGATGCGGGCATTCCCAAGGGTGTGTTCAACGTCCTGCCGGGCTTCGGCCACACCGTCGGCAAGGCACTGGCGTTGCACATGGACGTTGACGTGTTGGCCTTTACCGGCTCCACGGCGATTGCCAAGCAGCTGATGATCTACGCCGGGCAAAGCAATATGAAACGCGTCTGGGCTGAAGCCGGTGGCAAGAGCGCCAACGTGGTGTTCGCCGATGCGCCAGACTTGCGCGCCGCCGCGCAGGCCGCCGCTGGCGCCATTGCTTTCAACCAGGGCGAAGTCTGCACCGCCGGCTCGCGTTTGCTGGTGGAGCGCTCGATCCGTGATCAGTTCATCCCGCTGCTGGTGGAAGCCCTGCAAGGCTGGAAACCGGGGCACGCGCTCGATCCTGCGACCACCGTCGGCGCGGTCGTGGATCAACGTCAACTGGACAACGTGCTGCGCTACATCAACATCGGCAAGGAGCAGGGCGCTCAGTTGATCGCGGGTGGCAGTCGCACCCTCGAAGACACCGGGGGCCTCTACGTGGAGCCTGCGATTTTCGATGGCGTGACCAACGCCATGACCATCGCCCAGGAAGAAATCTTCGGCCCGGTGTTGTCGGTGATCACCTTCGACAGCGAGCAAGAAGCGCTGCAAATTGCCAACGACAGCATCTACGGCCTGGCCGCCGGCGTGTGGACCAGCAACCTGAGCAAGGCCCACACCTTCGCCCGTGGCTTGCGCGCCGGCAGCATCTGGGTCAACCAGTACGACGGCGGCGACATGACCGCGCCGTTCGGCGGGTTCAAGCAGTCGGGCAATGGTCGGGACAAATCGCTGCACGCGTTCGACAAGTACACCGAGCTCAAGGCGACCTGGATCAAGCTCTAATTCTTTTACAGCGGTGGGCGCCGGTTTGCCGGCGTCCCTCGGAGAACAACAATGAAACAACAACACGTCAACAGCTACTACGCCGCCACCCGCAACGAAGTGATCGACTTTCCGATCCTGGAAGAAGCGGTGGACTGCGATGTCTGCATCATCGGCGCCGGCTACACCGGCCTGTCCTCGGCGCTGTTCCTCACCGAAGCCGGCTATAAAGTGACGGTGCTGGAAGCCGCAAAAGTCGGCTACGGCGCCAGCGGTCGTAACGGCGGTCAACTGGTCAATTCCTACAGCCGCGACGTCGACGTGATTGAAGAGCGTTACGGCGACAAGACTGCGGAAATCCTCGGTAGCATGATTTTCGAAGGCGCCGACATTATCCGTTCGCGCATCAAGGAATACGACATTAAATGCGACTACCGCCCGGGCGGCATCTTCGCAGCGATGAACAAGAAACAACTCAATGGCCTGGCCGAGCAGAAGCGCAACTGGGAGCGCTACGGCAACCGTAATTTGAAAATGCTGGACGCGGCTGATATCCGCCGCGAAGTGGGCTCCGATGCCTACGTCGGCGGCCTGCTCGACATGCAGGGTGGCCACGTTCACCCATTGAACCTGGCCCTCGGAGAAGCCGCCGCCATCGTACGTCTGGGCGGCAAGATCTACGAACAATCGGCTGCGGTGGAAATCACTTACGGCGAGCCGATCACTGTGCGCACCGCCAAAGGCGTGGTGAAGGCCAAGTACCTGCTGATCGCCGGTAATGCCTACCTGCCGCAGGGCCTCGACAATCGCGTGACCAGCAAGAGCATGCCGTGCGGTTCGCAAATTGTCGTGACCGAGCCGCTTTCGGAAAAAGTCGCCCGCAGCCTGATCACCAACAAGTATTGCGTTGAAGACTGCAACTACCTGCTCGATTACTACCGCCTGACCGCTGACAACCGCCTGCTCTACGGCGGCGGCGTGGTCTACGGCGCGCGCGAACCGGACGACATCGACCAACTGATCCGCCCGAAAATCCTCAAGACCTTCCCGCAGTTGAAGGATGTGAAGATCGACTATCGCTGGACCGGCAACTTCCTGCTGACCATGTCGCGCATGCCGCAATTCGGCCGTATCGAGAAAAACGCCTACTACATGCAGGGCTACAGCGGTCACGGCGTCACGTGCTCGCACCTGGCGGGCAAACTGATATCGGAAATGATCCGTGGCGACGCCGAGCGCTTCGACGCGTTTGCCTCCCTGCCACACATGCCGATGATCGGCGGGCGCACGTTCTCGGCACCGTTGACCGCCCTCGGCGCCGTGTACTACTCGCTGCGCGACCGTTTCGGCATCTAAGCTTTACCTCGCCGGCGGTGGCCCGATAAAGGTGTCGCCGGTTTTTTATCTGACACACCGCAGTCCCTGTGGGAGCGAGCCTGCTCGCGAAGAGGTCATATCAGCCGAAACAGACGGCGCCTGACACACCGCTTTCGCGAGCAGGCTCGCTCCCACAGGTTGTGCAACTTCATGGCAAATGGCTATTTTTCCAGCCGTTTATCGAACCTGCTGAGCAACACCAACAAACGTGATTTAATAGCCGCCTTTCACGTTTCCGGGACAGGAAAACGGCGCAATCAACGCCTGCTCTCCACCCCCATTACCCTTGCGTACCAAGCACATAAGGCTGTCATGGACACGGGCTCACGACTCAAATTAGTACGCGAAAGCTACAAACTGTCCCAGCGCGAGCTGGCCCGGCGTAGCGGCGTCACCAATGCCACCATTTCCCTGATCGAACAGAATCGCGTCAGTCCTTCCGTCAGCTCGCTGAAAAAGCTGCTTGAAGGCATCCCCATGTCCCTGGCCGACTTCTTCACCTTCGATCAACCGCCGCGCGAGCATCAATACGTCTTCCGCGCCAACGAACAGCCTGATCTCGGCCGCCACGGCCTGCGCCTGTTGCTGATCGGCGCGTCCGTGCCGAGCCGGCAGATGCGTCTGTTGCGCGAACAATACGCGCCGGGTGCCAGTTCCGGGGAAGAGCCGATCGTGCATTCGGAAGGGGAAGAGTGCGGGCTCGTGACCCGTGGCACCGTCGAGCTGACGGTGGACGGGCAGATCAGCGTGCTCAATGCCGGTGATGGGTATTACTTTCCGACGACATTACCGCATCGGTTCCGCAATATCGGCCAGGATGAAGCGGAGATCATTAGCGCGAACACCCCGGCGAACTTCTGACGAGCCGGCCGAGGCGTCAATGCGCTGCATTACGCCTGGACAACGTGCTTGGGGCCCGCCAGGGCCCACATGATCAGTCCAATCAGCGGCACAAACACAATTACCACCATCCACACCCCCTTGTTGCTGGCTTTTCCTGCGCTTTTGCGCACCCGGTTGATCGCCCACAACTCAAGCACCAGAAGCACTGCTGCCAAAACGATCCATAGCGTTTCTATTTGCATGAGTCACCTCCTGATAGTCATTCACTTAGGTGGCTACGCAAACCCAGGGTTCATTTAATTTCCGGGGCTATTTGGTCTTCCAGTGACCGCCACCGGACTCGCAATCGATCCTGGCCTGATCAATGTGCTGCGCGTCGTAGTAATACGTGGTGACCTGGGCGCTGTCGGGGATGTTCAGCGACTTGCTGTTCTTGTCCTTGCTGGTGGAATGCGGGTTGGCCAGGGATTCCTGGGTCAGCGTGGCGACGCAGGAGGCTTGATAATGATCGGCACAGTGTTCGACTTTTTTCTTGGTGCTGGTGAGCATCTCCTTGCTCTCGTTACTGCAGGACCAATCGATGGCATTGACCGGCATGCCTTCGTATTCATAACAGCTGTGGGTCTCGACCGCGGGAACGGAAGGGCTTTGCGATCGCGTAAGCACGTCACAGCCTTCAGCAACGGCCAGGCCGGGAATGAGGCAGGCAATCAGAAGCAGAAGTCGACAGTTCATCGGGATTTCCTCTGCAATGGCACCTTTGCTCGATAGGGAAGCGGCGCCCATAGAGTTTCGAAAACGCGATGAGGTGCGGGGTTCCAATCATTTTTGGGGCCACGCTGTAGCCGGGCGCGTTGCAGGCATGACAAAGCACCGAGTCTGCGGTAATGCTGTTCACTTAAGCGTGGGTTGTATTTGAGAATTGGATTGGGGGGATATCCATTGCTGCGGTCACGGCCACCTATGGTTTCGCCCTTACGGCGACTCACTTTTCCAAACGCCGGAATGCCGGCCCAGCGAAAAGTAAGCAAAAGGCTTTGCCCCACCACTCGGTGCCTCGCTTAGGCTCGGCATGCCCTCTCTCCGGCATTGCTCCGTGGGTCGCCGCGATGGGCCGTCCCTGGCCCAGCGCGGCTAAACCGGCGTCCTGCCGGTTTCCCCACTGCGCAATGCCTGCGTTCGGCCATCGTGGTTAACGGGGTACCCAGATCAAAAACAAAAGCGAGGCGGCCTTAAAGCCGACCTGATCTTTGCCGATACTCCCAATCCCCTGTAGGAGCCAGCGGTGCGGCGATCCGACTTGCCGGCGAACCAGGCGCTGCGGTGTATCTGTTGTACTGCGTTATCGTTCTTCGCCGGCAAGCCTGGCTCCTACAGGGGGAACACGTACGGCTCCCGATCAGGTCGGCTGTCAGGCCGCCTCGCTTTGCTTTGGCTTTTGATTTTCTTGCCACATCGAGAGGCCGAGTGGAGGTTTTGCGCAGTGGGTAAACCGGCATGGATGCCGGTTTAGCCGCGCTGGGCCAAGGATGGCCCATCGCGGCGGGCCCTGTAGGAGCGAGCATGCTCGCGAAAAACCTGAGAGCTCCACGGGGTGTCAGGCTCCCCGCGTCATCGTTGACCTCCATCGCGAGCATGCTCGCTCCTACAGGCTCTTCCAAGTGACTCGCTGTAAGAGCGAAACCCTAGGTGGCCGTTACCGCAGCAACGGATATACACCCAATCTAAATTACGAGTCCGCGGGGCTTTGCCTTGCGGTTGGTGGTGCGATTAAACGTTGCTGGCCAGCTTCCCAACTGACAACCGACGCTTATAGGCACTGTCACGATTGGCCAGCCACCAGTACAACGGCGACGTAATCAGCAGGCCCACCAACCAGGACAAATCCGCCCCGTTGATGTGCTCGGAAATCGGTCCGACGTACAGCGGCGTGTTCATGAACGGAATCTGCACCAGGATGCCGATCGCGTAGGCCAGTAGCGCCTGCGGGTTGTAGCGCCCGTAGATGCCGCCATCGACCTGGAAGATCGAGTCGATGTCGTACTTGCCTTTGTGAATGGCGTAGAAGTCGATCAGGTTGATCGCCGTCCACGGCACCAGGACCACCAGCAGTACCAATACCATGTCGACGAAGTGGCCGATGAAGTCAGCGGAGGCACCGACGGCGGCAAAGCAGCAGGCAGCGAGCACAATCACCGAGAGCACGGCGCGGCTCTTGGCGGTGGGGATCCAGCGGTAGGCGAACGTTTGCACCAGGGTGATCAGCGACAGCACGGCGCCATAGAGGTTGAGGGCGTTGTGGCTGATGACGCTGAGCAGGAACAGCACCAGCATCAGTGGGCCGATGGAACCGGTGGCAAGCTTGACCGCGTCCATGGTGTCCATGCCGACAGGCGTGGCAAGTACGGCGACGGCGCCGAAGACGAACGAGAGGCTGGAACCGAGCACCGTGCCCAGGTACGTGGTCCAGAAGGTCGCCGCCACGGGCACGTTGGCCGGCAGGTAGCGCGAGTAGTCGGACACGTAGGGCGCGAAGGCGATCTGCCACAGCGCGGCCAGGGACACCGTCGCCAGCCAGCCGGAGATGTTGAAACTGCCGCGGGTGAGAAAGTCGTCCGTCTGCACGTGGGTCAGGATGTAGCCAAAGCCCAGCACGATGCCGATGCCCAGCACCCAGGTGCCGATACGGTTGAGCACGTGGATGAAGCGATAGCCGATGATGCCGATGATGCCCGAACCCAGGGCACCGATGACGATGCCCACGGGCACCGGGACGCTGTCGACCACGCCGTGCAGGGATTTGCCGGCCAGCACGATGTTGGATGCGAAGAAGCCGATGTACATGACGCCGGCGATCAGCACCACCAGCAGCGCCCCCAGGGAGCCGAACTGGGCGCGGCTCTGGATCATCTGCGGGATGCCCATCTGCGGGCCCTGGGCCGAGTGCAGCGCCATCAGCACGCCGCCGACCAGATGGCCAACGAGGATGGCGACGATGCCCCAGACCAGGTTCAGGTGAAACATCTGCACGCCGAGGGCGCCGGTGACGATGGGCAAGGGGGCGATGTTGCCACCGAACCACAGGGTGAACAGATCTCGCGTCTTGCCATGACGATCTTGCGGCGGCACGTAGCCGATCGTGTGTTTTTCGATGAGCGGGGCGCTCGTTGTTGCAGTGGTTACCATGATGAACTCCAAGGCAAAGTGAGTACGTGGACGTACTTCGGTGAGCGCCGCGCGAACGACGCTTTTCTTGTTGGAGCGATCATGTGCAATGGATCGGGATAGATAAATTAGTAAGTTTGTTGCTTCAAACCTTAAAAAATATATGCCGCGCTTGCGGTCGCCTCCGGTATGTTCAGCCTTGACCGCAGGTCAGCGCAAAACCCTTGTGGGCGCTGTCGATTCCTTGACCCTGATGTTGTGATTTCCGGAGATCCCCATGGCCGCTTACAACCTGCGCCAGCTCAGATATTTCGTCACCACGGCCGACTGCGGCAGCGTGGCGGAGGCCTCGCGCAAGCTCTATATCGCGCAGCCATCGGTGTCGACGGCGATCAAGCACCTGGAGGAAAGTTTTGGCGTGCAACTGTTCATCCGCCATCACGCCCAGGGGGTATCACTGACGCCGAGCGGCTCGCGGTTTTACCGCAAGGCCCAGGAGCTGCTGCGGGTCGCCCATGAGTTTGAGCAGAATGCCCTGGCGGACAATGACGTGGTGGCGGGACAGATCGACATCGGCTGTTTTGAAACCGTGGCACCGCTATACCTGCCGCGCCTGATCGCCGGTTTCAAGGCGCGCTGGCCAGGGGTGGAAATACGCATTCGCGACGGCGAGCAGCAAGAGCTGGTGCAGGCGCTGACTGCCGGCAGCATCGACATGGCCATGGTCTTCGAACACGACCTGGACAGCACGATCGAGACCGTGGCGCTGATGCCGCCCCAGCAACCCTACGCCTTGCTTCCCGCGGACCATCGCTTCGCGCAGCAGGCGAAAGTCTCGCTGCACGACCTGGTGCTGGAGCCGATGATCCTGCTGGACGTGGTGCCCAGCCGAACCTATTTCGTGAGCATCTTCGAAGAGCGAGGGCTGACGCCGAACATCGTCTTCAGTTCGCCTTCGATCGAGATGGTGCGCGGGATGGTAGGGCGGGGTTTCGGCTTTTCGATCCTGGTGACCAAACCGTTTTCCGAATACACCTATGACGGGCAACAAGTCGTGTGCGTGCCGCTGGCCGAAGCCGTGACCGGCTCCGGGTTGTCCGCGGCGTGGTTGCGCAGGGCGCAGCTGACCAAGCCGGTGCAGCTGTTCGTCGATTACTGTCAGGAAGAACTGGCCCGGCTCTATACCTGAGCCTCGGGCCAGCCATCAGTTGCTGATCGCCAACAGCATCCGTTGCAGCATGGCATCGCAGCCGTGCAGTTGTTCCAGGCTGACGAACTCATCGGGTTTATGGCCTTGCTCCATGCTGCCTGGGCCGCACACCACCGTCGGGATTCCCGCCGCATCGAACAGCCCGCCCTCGGTGCCGAACGCCACCGTGCCGAATTCGCGGGAGCCGGAAAATGCCGCGATCAATTCAGCGGCTTCGCTGCGGGCATCGGTGGCCAGGCCGGGGTACGCCGACAACTCACTGAAACGGATCTCGCTGTGCTCACTCACGGCGCGCATGCGCGGCAACAGCTGCTGCTCGGCATAAGCCTGCAGTTCCTGCGCCACCAGGCGCGGGTCGTGTGAGGGCAGGGCGCGAACTTCGAAGTCGAAGCGACAGTCGGCCGGGACGATGTTCAAGGCCTTGCCGCCGCCAATCACGCCGGTCTGCACGGTGGAGAACGGCGGATCGAAACGCGCGTCATGCTGCTCGGGTGCCTTGAGCCGATGGCCGATACGCCCCAGTTCACCGATCAGCTCGGCAGCGTATTCGATGGCATTGACCCCGAGCGGGGCGTAGGCCGAATGGCAGGCGTGACCGTGGATGTCACAGCGCATCGCCAGCTTGCCCTTGTGGCCCAGCACTGGTTTGAGTTCGGTGGGTTCGCCAATGATGCACAGCATCGGTTTGACCGGGCGTTGCTCCAGGGCCTTGAGCAGGGAGCGCACGCCCAGGCAGCCTACTTCCTCATCGTAGGACAGGGCGATATGCACCGGCAGTCGCAACGAGGCCTGCACCAGCGCTGGCACCAGGGTGAGCACGCAGGCGATGTAGCCCTTCATGTCCGCCGTACCGCGACCATACAGCTTGCCCTCGCGTTCGGTGAGCTGGAATGGCGCGACGGTCCACGGCTGGCCGTCGACGGGGACCACGTCGGTGTGCCCCGAGAGCACGATGCCCGGCCGGTCCGCCGGGCCGATCGTGGCGAACAGATTGGCCTTGCTGCGCTCCTGGTTGTAGATCAGTTGGCACGGCACATCGAAGCCTTCGAGGTAGTCGCGGACAAACTCGATCAGCTGCAGGTTGGATTCGCGGCTGGTGGTGTCGAACGCCACCAGGGTTTCGAGCAGATTGCGACTGGCGCTCATCGATCGTCTCCGGCGACGCCGTAGCCAGGGGACTTGTCGGGCGCCAGGGCGCGGTCTATGTAGTCCTGAACTTGCGGGCGGTAGGCGTGCCAGAGCTTTTGCAGCTGGCCAATCGGGTCTTCATCGGCCCAGTCGACACGCAGGTTGATGATCGGCCAGGTCAGCTCCCCAACCACCAGCACCGCGGCCGAATGCACCGGCCCGGCTTCGCCACCGGCCGCCACGCCACCTTGCATCGCCGCCAGCAAACGATCGGCCAGTTGGCCTTCGGCCTGTTCGAAGGCGCTGACCATGGCCTCGATCACCCCGGGGGCTGCGAGCATATTGCCGGCCGCCACGCATTGCTCGCCGGACACAGCGTTGTGGTTACCCAGGGTTTGCGCGCCGCTGAAATGCGCAGTGCGTCCGAGGTGGTCAATGGCGGTGATCTGCCGGTACTGGCTGTAGCCGTTGCGGGTCAGCACCTTGTCCAGGGCCTCGGCAGGTGCGAGGCCTTGCTCCATCAGGGCGAGGGTTTCCGGGCCAAGGGAGGGCAGGGTGATGTTTTGCGTGGAGACGGCGCCCACACCGGGCAACAGCCAGGGGCAGCGGGCGCCGACGGCGATGCTCGAGGAGCTGATGGCGATGCCGAACTGGCCGGTTTCGGGGCAGCGGGCGGCGATGGAAAAGGTCATGGCTCTGCTCCTTATTCGGGGATCACCGCAATCACATCGATCTCCATCAGCCACTGCGGCTGACCCAATGCCGTCACCACCAGCCCGGTGGAAATCGGGAACACGCCTTTGAGCCACTTGCCCACTTCCTGATACACCGGTTCGCGGTAGCGCGGGTCGATCAGATAGGTGGTGGTCTTGACGATGTGGCTCAGGTCGCTGCCGGCTTCTTCCAGCAGTTGTTTGACGTTGCGCATGGCTTGCTCGGTTTGTGCCTGCGGATCGCCGAGGCCAACGAGGTTGCCGTCAAAATCGGTGCCGACCTGGCCGCGCACATACACGGTGTTGCCGGCGCGGACGGCCTGGCACAGGTCATTGTCCAGGCTCTGGTTCGGGTAGGTTTCCTTGGTGTTGAACATGCGGATGCGGGTATGGGTTGGCGTAGTCATTTGAAACTCCTGGAATAGGGTGGACGGCGCGGTTCCCGCGCCGTGCGGATATCAAGCGCTGACGGTGGTCTGGTGAGCGGCCGGGGTTGTTTCGGCCTCGCGTTGGTCAGCATCGCGGTACTCGAGGTAGGTCCGCTGGATGGCAATGTGATCGGCCACATACTTGGCGTCGTGCCACACGCCCCAGATGAACGACGAGCCACGGCGGGACTGCCAGGGCAGGCCGAGGAAATACACGCCAGCCTCGCTGGACACGCCGCGCTGATGCTGCGGCTTGCCGTTGTCGTCGAAGGCGTCGACCTTCAGCCAGCTGTAGTCCACGGCAAAACCGGTGGCCCAGATAATCGACGTCACGCCGGCCTTGGCCAGGTCAAGCTCGAGGAGCGGGTTGGTGACACAGTCCGGGTCCGGGAAGGTATGGCGCGCTTCGGGTTCTTCCGGCAGGTCCAGGCCATTGCGTTCGATGTAGGCATCGGCGGCATCGAGCAGGGCCAGGTAGTTTTCATCGCCCCGGGCCAGGTTGTCCGCCAGGTTCGGCTGGAAGGTTGCCACGCTGCCATTGAACGATTGGGTCAGGCCCACCAGCACCATGCCGGCATGCGCCAGGCCACGGAAATCTACGGTGCGGCCACCTTGGGCGCCACTGACGGCGATGGTCACGTGTTCGCGGCCGGGTTTCATCGCGGCCTGGTCCCATTCGCCCAGCACGCCCAGCCACCAGCAGAAATCACGGTTGCGATAGGCGCGGGGCGGGCGATCGTGGGCGCCCACCGAGAGGTAGACCTGCTTGCCGGAGCGTTGCAGTTCATCGGCGATCTGCACGCCCGACGAGCCGGCGCCCACCACCAGCACAGCGCCCTCGGGCAATTGCCCTGGATTGCGGTAGTCGGCGGAATGGATCTGCAGCAATTGTGCATCTTTCGGGGCGATCGGCGGGATCACCGGCCGCTGGAAGGGCCCCGTGGCAGCCACCACGCGGCTGGCCTCGATCACGCCTTGGGAGGTCTCGATGGTGAAGCCCGGGCGACCGACGTTGCGTTCGACCTTCTTCACCTCCACGCCGGTGCGGATCGGCGCCTTGAACTTGCGGGCATAGGCTTCGAAGTAATCGGCCACGCGCTCCTTGGGGGCAAAACCATCGGGGCTGATATCGTCGAATTCCAGGCCTGGAAAACGGTCGTGCCAGGCCGGACCATTGGCCACCAACGAATCCCAGCGGCCGGTGCGCCAGCGTTCGGCGATACGGTTGCGCTCCAGCACCAGGTGCGGCACGCCGAGCTTGCTCAGGTGTTCACTCATGGCTACGCCGGCCTGGCCAGCACCGACAATCAAGGTATCTATTATTGTTTTTTCAATGGTCATCTCTTTGCCCTTCGAAGTTGGATAAAGGTCTGTGTCGACCTGCCATTTCTTGGGCTCAAGACTAGGGATCAGCCTGATATCGGTAAAATATTATTAAGCTGGCATTTGAGTATAAATAACTGATGCAGAGCGTTTGGGCGGCGGATTGAAGGGGAGACGGGATTGAACGTTCGTCGGCCGGCACCCTGTAATCACTGCCCATTCCATTACGGCTGCTAAGCTTCGACCTTGCCACGCCCTGGCCTGCCTTTAGCCGGTCTCAAGCGTGGTCAGGGAGTAGGACTCCCGTACCCACAACCCCTTCATGGGAAGTGGCAAGCGATTGTCGGCAACCTGCACGGAGGCAGGCAATGGTGATCAAACACACAGGTCCTGCAAGTGCCCAGGGTACTGCCGAGCTGCTCGATCCTGAAGAGATGGAGCGGGTACTGGCGTTGCTGCTGGCCAGTCCGTTGTTCGCCAAGTCCCGGCGCATGGGCAGTCTGCTGCGCTTTCTGGTCGAGCACGACCTGCAATCGGCCAATGTCCCCCTGACCGAGCACGCCATTGGCCTCGCCGTATTTCGTCGCGATCCGGCGGTGTATTGCACCGGCGACGATCCGGTGGTGCGGGTGCAGGTCGGGCGGCTGCGCCGCAAGCTCGCCAGCCATTACGCCACGGTGGGGCAACAGGAAACGGTGCGGCTGAGCATTCCGCCCGGTTGTTATCGCCTGGCTTATCAGCGGCTACGGCCCAACGCAGGCGCCACGCGCCATCCTGTCTTGCAGATCCAGCCGTTTACCTGCATTACCCGTGAGGGCGATGACTTTACCCGCGGCTTGTGCGAGGAGCTCAGTTGTCGACTGTTCGAGTCGTTCGAGCAGGCACAGACTGGTGGCAGCCACGTGTTGATCAGGATGCCGCGCAGCAGTGTGAAAACACCGGATGCCCGGCGTGGCGGCCGTTTCTGCTATTGCCTGGAGGGCAGCGTGCGGGTCGAACCGGCGCGGGTCCGCGCGTCGCTGCGGTTGGTGGATGTGGCGCAAGGGCGAATTCGCTGGTCGGCGCAGTTCGATCACAATCAGCCCTATGGCATCGCTACCCAAGAGGACTTGGCAGCCTCTATCTGCCTGTCGTTGACGGGGTATTTTGCACGAGGAGCGTTCGACGAGTAGTGGGGCAACCGCGAGGTTGCCCCGCTGCGCCCGTCAAACGGTTTTCCATTGACCGCCTTCGTAAAGGCGACCTGCGGTGTTATCGAACGTCAGGTCGATTTCGATCGCCTTGGAGCGTGAGGAACTGAACATGGTACTGGTCTGCACATTCTGTTCGAACCACACGAGGATGGTTTCCACGGGGGTCAGTACGGTGTTGCCGGTGACCACCTGATTGACTGCCACGTAGATTGGTGTGCTGACCTGGTTGCCATCGATGCCGGTGGACAACTGGTTGATCCCCGGATGGATCGGCGCGAAGTTGTTGACGAACGTCATGGAAACCTCAGGACCACCCGTTACTGCCGGGCTCAGCAGGCCGTGCTCATCGAGTGTCGAGGTTTGCCCCAAACCGATATTGACGATATTAGTCGAGACTTTGACTTGTACGTTTTCCTTGAACACGTTGGAGGCGAACAGCTGATACAGCGGCGTCCAGCTGAATTCGTTGTTGCTGAGGTAAGCACTGTAGGACTGCCAGACCACGTTGTAGTCGGCAGTACCGACTTTCTTGGCAAAGCACAGCTTGTAGCCGGACTTCTTCAGCAGGGTCAGGTCGCCGGGGGCGATTTCGATGCTGACGGTTTTTTGCGAAGCCGCCAGGGCGGACCTCAAGACCCGGCTGTAATCGGTGGATTTCAGCGCAGTGGTAGCACCCATGATCGACTTGACGGCTTCTTGCACATCGTTGTGAAGCTGCTGGCTTTGTTGGCTGACAGCGATTGATTTGCTCATGGTTTTCCTCTTCCTTGGTGGTGTGTTGGGCAGTCGATGGGCCGTGAGCGGTCAAGCCGGTCGGTCCATTGAGGGTTTCAATCTAGGCGCAAGGGGCAGGGGGCCCAAGTGTCTTGGCGTTACAGGCGGGTATCTGGGTTGTATCAATGGCGCAAACAGCGGGGCGGCCAACAGGCCGCCCCGCCGTGGTTTCAGGCAGCCCGGGCGTCGGCCCAGACGAAGTTCCAGCTGGTGCGTTTGCCTTGGGCAATCTCGATCAGCTTGTTCTCATACACCGTGTGATTGACCACGCCGGTGTAGGTCAGGGTCCGGGCGGCGTTGGTTCCACTAACCTCGCCCGGTACGCCGCCCGACTCGATCATGGCCTTTTTCATCTCGGCTTCCGATGGCGCGCTGCTCTGGTTTTTTTCCACTTTGACGAAACTCATGATTTCACCTCTTCCGTGATGGGATCGGCGCTGAACGGGGCTCTGAGGTCCCGGCAGGACGCCGAAGGCCCTACTTTATTGAGCTGTCGCACGGTGCAGAAGTGACAACAGCGGCGGCGAGGTAACACGCAAGAAACAGAGCATTCGGAGTGATGTATCCGAGACGTGTCGTTACCTCGAATTTCTCTTATGGCAACGAGCTCCCTTTGTAGGCAGTTTCCGTATTTAAGTGCGAAATTTCCCAAAGTGCATTGGGGGGATGGAATGTAGAAGTAGGATAGTTCACTGTTGTTGTAGGAGAGCAAAAAGATTCTTGTACGTAGATTTATATTGAAATGAAGTTTACAAATTGTGGCAGCAACTTTTCTGTCTGGCTGTCTAGAATTGTCGAACCCGGTCCTTGCAAGTTTGTTGTCAAGGCAGTGGCTATCACGAAAAAAAACGGGAGGGGTTATGGCTTCAAGCAGTTTCCAGAATGAAGTGCCAAAGGCACGGGTCAATATAAAACTCGACCTGCATACCGGCGGTGCGCAGAAGAAAGTCGAATTACCACTGAAGCTGATGGTCATGGGGGACTACAGTAACGGCAAGGAGCAGCGTCCATTATCAGCTCGAAGCAAAGTTTCAATCAACAAAAACAACTTCGATAGCGTATTGGCGGAGTTTTCTCCGGTCTTGAAAGTGGCCGTGGAAAATACCCTGGTCGATGACGCTGGCGACGCCTCGGTCGAGCTGACTTTCCAGCGCATGAAGGACTTCGAACCGGAGCAGGTGGCGCGGCAAATCCCGCACCTGCGTGCTCTTTTGGCCATGCGCAACCTCCTGCGCGACCTCAAGTCGAACCTACTGGACAACGCCACCTTTCGTCATGAGCTGGAACGCATCCTCAAGGATGATGCGCTCACTGACGAACTGCGCGCCGAGTTGGCCGCTTTGGTACCGGAAGAAAATCGTTAATCCACTTCGGTTCGTTTAAAGGGAAGTTACCTTAATGTCCATCGAAAGTTCTAACGTGCAATCGCGCGGCGCTACAGTGTTGTCCGAAGAAAAAGGCGTATATGGCGCGCTGTTTGGCAAGATCAATCTCAATCCGATCGAAATCCTAAGTAGTATCGAAGTATTTCAAAATACCGAGGCACTCTCCGAAGTATCTGCCGATGAGCGAGTAACCGCGGCAGTCAGTGTATTTCTGAAACTGCTTGGGCAGTCTTCGCAGAAATTCGAACGCCTGGATAAAGTCCTGCTCGATGAACACATCGCAGCCCTGGATGCGCAAATCAGCCGGCAACTCGATGCCGTGATGCACCACCCCGATTTCCAGCGAGTGGAGTCAACCTGGCGCGGGGTCAAGTCGCTGATCGACCAGACCGACTTTCGCCAGAACGTGCGCATCGAATTGCTGGATATCAGCAAGGAACATCTGGTTCAGGATTTCGACGATGCACCGGAAATCGCTCAAAGCGGCCTGTACGTGCACACCTATACCCAGGAGTACGACACGCCGGGCGGGGAGCCCATTGCCGCCGCGATCTCCAACTACGAGTTCGATCGCAGGCCGCAGGATATCGCCCTGCTGCGCAACATTTCCAAAGTCGCGGCCGCCGCGCACATGCCGTTCATCGGCACGGTCGGCCCGGCCTTCTTCGGCAAGCGCTCGATGGAAGAAGTGGCCGCCATCAAGGACATCGGCAACTATTTTGACCGTGCCGAATACCTGAAATGGAAGGCGTTCCGCGACAGTGACGACGCCCGTTACATCGGCCTGGTCATGCCTCGTGTCCTGGGGCGCCTGCCTTATGGACCGGACACCGTCCCGGTGCGCAGCTTCAACTACGTCGAGAGCGTCAAGGGTCCCGACCACGACAAGTACCTGTGGACCAGCGCCTCGTTCGCCTTTGCCGCCAACATGGTCAAGAGCTTCATTGCCAATGGCTGGTGCGTGCAGATCCGCGGACCGCAGTCGGGTGGCGCAGTCACCGAATTGCCGATCCACCTCTACGATCTGGGCACCGGCAACCAGGTGAAGATTCCTTCGGAAGTCATGATCCCGGAGACCCGCGAATTCGAATTCGCCGATCTCGGTTTCATCCCGCTGTCGTATTACAAGAACCGCGACTACGCGTGCTTCTTCTCGGCCAACTCGACCCAGAAAGCGGCCCTGTATGACACGGCCGATGCGACCGCCAACAGCCGGATCAATTCGCGCCTGCCTTACATTTTCCTGCTGTCGCGAATCGCGCATTACCTGAAGCTGATCCAGCGCGAAAACATCGGCACCACCAAGGACCGGCGTTTGCTGGAACTGGAGTTGAACAAGTGGATCGGCGGGCTGGTGACCGAAATGACTGATCCGGGCGACGATCTGCAGGCCTCGCATCCGCTGCGTGACGCCAAGGTGACCGTGGAAGACATCGAGGACAATCCGGGCTTCTTCCGGGTCAAGCTGTATGCCGTGCCGCACTTCCAGGTGGAAGGCATGGACGTCAATTTGTCGCTGGTGTCGCAGATGCCCAAGCTCAAGGCTGACGGCGGTCGCGGAGAATCCAGGTCTTGAAAATCGACCGTCCCGTATGGTCTGCGGGGGCACTGCTGTGCCCCCAGCAGTTCCAGCAACAGGCACGCTGGGAAGCCTGGTCCAACGAACGTCTGGCGCATTTGTCACTGGTGCATCCCTGGGGTGTCCAGGCGGTGGCGTTTGACCTGGAGGCCCTGCGCCTGGGCAAGCTCAAAGCCACCCGATTGTGCCTGCGCATGCCTGACGGCACCTTGGTCGATAGCGATCTGGTGGATCGTTTGCCTTCTGCCCTGGAATTGACCCACCTGCTTTCCAGTGAAGTGCAGGACGCTACGGTGCTTTTGGCCCTGCCGCTGGAACAGGCCAATGGCAACAACTGCCTGCTCGATACCACCAAAGTCGAGCGACCGACACGCTATCGCCAGGACTGGCGCAACGTGCAGGATTTGTATGATGGCGAGGCGCAACAGGTCGGCGTGCTCGAACACGTGCTGAGCCTGCGTTTTGCTCACGACGACAACGCGGATTACCTGACCTGCCCGATCACGCGCCTGATGCGGGACGGGCAGGGTGCATGGGGTCTTGATAGCGCTTATGTGCCGCCACTGCTCGACTTCGCGGCTCACCCGGGATTGCTGGTTCAGCTGGATAATCTGCTGACCCAGTTGTCCGCCAAGCGTCAACGGCTGATGGGTATGCGTCGTGAAAGTAACCAGCGCATGGCCGATTTTGCCGTGGCCGATGTGTCGCTGTTCTGGCTGCTCAATGCCTTGAACACCTACCAGCCGATTCTGGTTGATCTCAAGACCCATCCGGCACGACATCCCGAGCAGGTGTATCGGGAACTGGCCAAGTTGGCCGGCGGCCTGCTGACCTTTTCCCTGGAACACGATATCGAGCAGATTCCGCCTTACCGGCATGGGCATCTGGAAAGCGTTTTTCCCCCACTGTTGCGGCTGATTTCCACCTTGCTGGAGGCCAGCCTGCCTTCGCGTGTCATCGCCCTGGCGCTGGAGGAGAACGGCGCCAACCGCTGGAAGGTCAGCCTCAATGATCCACGCCTGTGCGAGCGTGAAGGCGCTGATTTTTATCTGTCAGTGCGTTGCCGCTTGCCGGCAGCACAGGTGCAGAGCCAGTTCCCGCGCTTGTGCAAGATCGGCACACCGGATGATGTCGATCACCTGATCAACGCCGCGCTCGACGGTGTGCCGTTGCAGTCGCTCAGCCATGTACCGGCAGCCATTCCGCTGCGACTGGAGAACCAGTATTTCGCCCTGGATCTCGACCATGCCAAGGGGCAGGCGGTGCTGGCGGCAGGGGTCTGCGCCTTCTACGTCCCGAGCACGCTGGCCGAGGTAAAACTTGAACTGTTTGCGGTGTTGCGCACATGAACCGGAAAGCCTCAAGAAAACCGACCGCACTGGCGGTGGATATCGACGCGTTGCTGCAGGACAGCTACTTGCTGGTGGTGGAACTGCGCCAGGGGGCATCGACGCAGGACGGCCCGACGCTGTGGGACCTTTGCGTAAAGCAGGTCGAACATGTTCGCCAGATGCTCGAGCACGCCGGCTTGAGCCCGCGCAGCATCGATCACATCAGCCATGCTCAGTGCGCCTTGCTCGATGAAACTGTACTCGGCTGTGGCAATGCACAGGCTCGCGATGCCTGGACGAACGAGCCTTTGCAAGCGAAGTTTTTCAGTCGGCACCAGGCGGGCGAGTTCCTGTATGAAGACATGCGCGAAGTCTTGCGCGAGCCCGTGCCTGATCCTCTGGTTCTGACGACGTTCCATCGGGTGCTGATGCTGGGCTTCCAGGGGCGCTACCGCGATGCCGACGATCCTGAGCGCGAACAGTTGCTGAGCGCATTCCATTCGCAGGTCGCACCTTTGGCACTCAGCCAGACGCTGGCGACAAAAGTGAAGATCGGACAGGGACCGCGCATTCGGCTGTGGCCGCGATCGCCACTGGCTCATTGTCTGCTGGTGGTTTTGCTTTTCGTCGGTCTGTGGTGGGGGCTTGACCAACTGTTGGCCAATCTCCTCAACTCGGTTTTGCCCGGTGAGGCCTGAGGTGAGGCCGATGACGCTGGCGCAGATGCGCGGTCTCTGGTTGTGGGCGGGCGCGCTGTCACTGGCGTTGCTGATTGTCGTGCCATTGGCCTGGGGCCTGCGGGCAATGGCTGCCCTGGCCGTGGTGTGCGTCATGGTCGTGGCCTGGAACCGGATCGGGCGCCGTGCAACGTCAATGTGCGCATCATTGACCCTGACCGAGAATGCATCGCTGCCCCCGGCAGCCTACCGTCAACCAGTGGTGCTGGTCTGTGGCGATGGCCTGATGGAGTTGTTCGGCGATACGCCCGTGGAGCAACTGGCATTGCGCACAACCCGCCAGGGTTGCTACGTGCGGGTACCCGAGCTTGAGCAGCTGCCTGCTTTCACCGCCAGCCTGATGACGCTGCGCCCTGAGTGGAGTGGGCAGCTCAGCGTCATGTTCATCGTCAACCCGGCCGAACAGCTCGACTGCGCCGTGCTGGCGGGGCAGGCGCGCGCTCTGCGCTATCAGGTCGATATCGTTCGAAAGGGCGGCGTTGCGCTGCCGCTACTGTTGACGAGTTACCTGCAAGCCTCGGCCGCAGAAGGCCCATGGTTCAGTTGGGAGGCCGGGGAGGATAGCCCCAAGGTGCGCGAGGCCGGAGCCTGCACCAGCATGGCCGACTGGCAAAGGCACCCTTCAGACAGCGCAACGCGCGCTGCCCGGATGCACACCAGTGTAAAGCTGAACAGTGTGGTGGCGTGGCTCGATCATGCGGTATTGCCCCACTTGGCACCCCGTGATGTCCGCGATCCCGACGGTCCGCCGAAGGTCTGTGCCGTCACCTTCGTACCGGCGCTCGCGCAATCAGTGACGGGCAACCTTTGGCAACAATGGCTGCACAACAAGGTTGCACTTCTTGACGCAAGGCAAGCGGAACCAGGGCAGGGCGCGTCCATGCCTTTCCCCGATCCCTTGCTGGCGCTGCTGCCTACCCAGACTCAACGCGCTCCATTGCGCCGTGCGAGCGTCATCGCCTTGTGGTTGTTCGCCGTTGCCGGGACAACAGCCCTGGTCAGCTCGGCCTGGCAGAACACCCTGCTGGTCCGCCAGGTCAGTGACGACCTGCGTCGTTACAGCGCCATCCCCGTATCGGGGCAACCCGAGCGGCCTGAATTCATCTTGCGCGAGCAGGCGCTCGCGGTGCTGCGCGAGGATGCCCTGCGCCTGGACAGCTACTACCGACACGGCGCTCCCCTGTCGCTGGGACTGGGCCTTTATCGAGGCGAGCGATTGCGCATCAGGCTGCAGTCGACGATTGCCGGTCACCGTCATCCCTCGCTGGCTCCAAGACGTGTGGGCAATCCAAAGCCGGTGCGCCTGAACAGTCTGTCGCTGTTCAGTACGGGCAGCGCCCGGCTCAAGCCCGGCTCGGCCAAGGTCCTGATCAACGCCCTGGTCGACATCAAGGCCCAGCCTGGCTGGCTCATCGTGATCAGCGGCCATACCGATGCCACTGGCAGCACCGAGCAAAACCTGCAGTTGTCCCGGGCCCGGGCGGCCGCCGTGCACGACTGGATGCAGCACATGGGCGGCATCCCAGGCAGTTGCTTTGCAGTGCAGGGTTTCGGTGCCAGCCAGCCCATCGCCAGTAATGACACCGAGGCCGGGCGTAGCGCCAATCGCCGAGTCGATATTCGTCTGGTGCCGGAGCCGGGAGCCTGCGTGTTCCCGACTACGGGACCGGACTTGCAACCCCCTGTCGCATAACGCGGCATTCATGTTCTGAGAGAAGGAGCTTCACATGGCAATTCCCGTTCACCTGTGGCTGAAAAGTGACGGCGGCGCAAACATCAAGGGTTCAGTGGACGTTAAAGGGCGCGAGGGCAGCATCGAGGTGCTGGCCCTGAATCATAGCGTGTCCATCCCAAGTGATGACAACACGGGCAAATTGACAGGCACCCGGATTCACGATCCGTTTGTATTCACCAAGGAGGTTGATGCTTCCACTGTCTACCTGTTTAAAGCCGTAACACAGGGACAGACTCTGATGAGCGCCGAGTTCAAGTGGTATCGCATCAACGAAGCAGGCCAGGAGGTGGTGAATTACACCGCGTTGCTTGAGAACGTCAAGGTGGTGAACGTCGAGTCGAAAATGCACGACATCAAGGATCCGTCCAAGGAAAAGCACAATCACCTGGAGGAAATTGAATTGCGCTACGAGAAGATCACTTGGAATTTCATGGAGGGCAACCTCAGCCACTCCGATTCCTGGGACGACCGCGGTGAAACGAATGCAGCCCCCGCAGCATGACAAACAGCTGAACAGCTGAACACCTGAGCACCCGCATGCGTCGATGCCGGCGGGTTTCGGCGTGTCGTGCTGAGCGCCTGAACGCGGGCGCTCAGCCAGCCCCTGGAGCTCCAGGCTCATCGCGGGCTGCTGGATTACAAGCCTTACACTCAAGACAAGGACGTACCCCCATGGTACAGAACGCCTCCCGTTTGCTTCGCCGTCTCAATCCCTACTGTGCCCAGGCGCTGAGCGCGGCGGCGACGCTGTGCCAAAGTCGCGCCCATGGCTACATCAGTATCGAGCACTGGTTGCTCAAATTATTCGAACAGGGCGAGGGCGATCTGACGCTCATTGCCCGTCGCTACGAATGGGATCTGGACGCACTCTGGCGCGGACTGCTTGAACACCTGGACACACTGCCGCGCAGTGTGCACGGCAAGCCGCAGCTGTGTGGCAAGTTACAGCAACTGATCAGGAACGCCTGGCTGCGCGCATCGCTCGATGGCCAGGACAACCTGCGCTCGGCCCACTTGCTCGGCGCGTTGCTGGAGTCTCCCGAGCTGCTGGCTTGTGAAGCGGCCTGGCCGCTGTTCAGCCTGAGCGAAACCCAGTTGCAGCAGTTGTTCGCGCTGCTCGATCAACATTCCGAAGAGCGTCCCCAGATACAGCAAGAGGCTGCCATCGATCAGGCACAGGTGTCGGCTGATGTGCTGGCGACGCCTTCATCCACTACCGGCAGCCACGATGCCTTGCAGGCCGTGCTGGACCGGTTCACCCAAGACATAACCGCAAAGGCCCGGGAAGGGCGGATCGACCCGGTGTTCGGCCGTGACGATGAGATCCGCCAGGTCATCGACATTCTCAGTCGTCGACGCAAGAACAACCCACTGTTGGTTGGCGAGCCTGGGGTCGGCAAAACCGCATTGGTCGAAGGATTGGCGCTGCGCATCGCCGAGGGCAACGTTCCGGACAGTCTCAAGCCGGTCAGCGTGCGCACCCTCGACCTGGGGTTGCTGCAAGCGGGTGCCGGGGTCAAGGGCGAGTTCGAGCAGCGCCTGAAAAACGTCATCGATGCCGTACAGCAATCGGCAAATCCGGTGCTGTTGTTCATCGATGAAGCCCATACCCTGATCGGCGCCGGCAACCAGGCGGGCGGTGCCGACGCGGCGAACCTGCTCAAGCCCGCACTCGCCCGTGGCGAGCTGCGCACCATCGCCGCCACCACCTGGAGCGAATACAAGCAGTATTTCGAGCGCGATGCCGCCCTGGAGCGACGCTTCCAGAGGGTCAAGGTCGACGAGCCGGATGACCACAATGCCTGTCTCATGCTGCGTGGCCTGAAGGCGCGTTACGCCAGTCATCATGGCGTGCACATTCAGGATGCGGCGGTACAGGCCGCGGTCACGCTTTCGCGGCGTTACCTGACCGGTCGACAGCTGCCCGACAAAGCCGTCGACCTGCTCGACACCGCCAGTGCACGGGTGCGTATGAGCCTCGACTGCGAACCCCAGGCACTGGTCAGACTCAAGGCCGGGCAGGCGGCCCTGGAGCTTGAACGCCAAGCGCTGGCAGAGGACGCCCAACTCGGTGGCTGCAGCGTTGACGAGCGTCTTGCCTTGATCGATGCGCAACGGGTCGACCTGCAAGACCAGCACAGTGCGCTGGTGCGCCAATACAGCGACGAACTGGACCTGACCCGACAACTGCTTGATGCACGTCAGGCTGACCCCCTGCAGATCACTCTTTGTACTCGACTGCAACAGCAGCTTGTCGAAGTGCAGGGCGGACAACCGTTGCTCTCGCTGGACGTCAACCCCCGCAGCGTGGCCGAAGTGATCGCCGACTGGACCGGCGTGCCGCTGGGCAGTCTGCTCAAGGACGAACAGGCCAGTCTGCTGGCACTGGAGCAACAATTGAGTGACCGGGTCGTCGGCCAGGATCATGCCCTCGGTGCCTTGGCCCAACGCCTGCGCGCGGCCAAGACCGGCTTGACCGAAGAGCAGGCTCCGTTGGGCGTGTTCCTGCTGGTAGGCACGAGCGGCGTCGGCAAGACCGAAACCGCCCTGGCGCTGGCCGACTGTCTGTTCGGTGGTGAGCAGTCGCTGATTACCCTCAATCTCTCCGAGTACCAGGAAGCCCATACCGTCAGCCAACTCAAAGGCTCGCCGCCGGGCTACGTCGGTTACGGCCAGGGCGGCGTGCTCACCGAAGCGGTACGCCGGCGCCCCTACAGTGTCGTGTTGCTCGACGAAGTGGAGAAGGCACACTGCGACGTACTCAATCTGTTCTACCAGGTCTTCGATCGCGGTTTCATGCGCGATGGTGAAGGGCGCGAAATCGATTTTCGCAACACCGTCATCCTCATGACTTCGAACCTGGGCAGGGATCAACTGCAAACCTGCCTGCAGCAATACCCTGAAACCCCCGACAGCACCCTGCAGGAGCTGCTGCGGCCACTGTTGCGCGAGCACTTCCAGCCGGCCTTGCTCGCGCGCTTCCAGACCTTGATCTACCGCCCGCTGCAAGTCGACGCACTGCAGCGCATCGTCGCGCAAAAACTCGCCCGGGTCGCCAAGCGCCTGCAACGCCACTACGGCCTGACCTGCCAGATCGACAACGCACTCAACCAGGCCCTGGTTGCCGCCTGCCTGCTGCCTGATACCGGCGCGCGCAATATCGACAGCCTGCTCAATCAGCAGATTCTGCCGGTGCTCAGCCAGCAACTGCTGCAACGCCAGGCGACCCGTCAACCAACCCGGGGGGTGAGCCTGGGTTACAACGACGATGAAGGCATCACGCTGCAGTTCATCGACACACAGGAAACGATGCCAAGCATCGCCATGGAGGCCTGACCATGAGCACCCAATCGCGTATCTTCTTCGACCACCGCCGCCACAAATTCGCAATTCGCCGGTTCGACGCCGCGTTCGACGTCCTGGCCTTCGAAGGCGAAGAACACCTCAGCCAACCCTTCACCTACCGCATCGAATTCACCTGCACCGAGCAGGATCTCAGCGCCGAGCAAATGCTCAACAAGGACGCCCGTTTCAGCCTGTACCCCCCGCCGGCAAAGCCACCTTACCCCGGCCTGCCGGTGCCCGAGGTCAAGCCGTTGCGCAGCCTGTACGGCATGGTCAACAGCTTCCAGCGCCTGTCCAGCTCCCGCGACGAAGCCCGCTACGAAATCACCCTGCAACCGCGCCTGGCCCTGCTCGACCGTGGCCGCCAGTACCGCCTGTACCAGCAGCAGTCGGTGCCGGAAATCGTCGAGCACATCCTGCGCAGCCGCCACGATTTCCTCGGCCAGCATTTCCTGTTCCAGCTGGTGCGCGAATACCCCCGCCGCGAGCAGGTCATGCAGTACGGCGAAAGCGACCTGGCGTTCATCGAGCGGCTGCTGGCCGAGGTCGGCATCTGGTACCGCTTCAGCCACGACGACCGCCTGCAGATCGACGTCGTCGAGTTCCACGACGACCAGCGCCACTACCAGTTCGGCGTGCAGCTACCGTTGCGTGCGCCGTCCGGCTTTGCCAGCGGCGAAAACGGCGTGTGGGGCCTGCAGACCCGCCACCAGGTGGTGGAAAAGAACATCAACTTTCGCGCCTATCACCACCGCGACGCGCGGGCCTGGCTCGATGGCGAGGTCGACCAGACCCGTGGCACCACGACCACCACCTACGGCGAGGCCTACCACTACGCCGAACCCTACCGCGTGCTCGGCGATCGCCTGGATCAGGACGAAGACCTGCAAAGCGAAAGCGGTTTTTTCTACGCGCGCCTGCGCCACGAACGCTACCTCAACGGCCAGACCCACCTCAGCGGCGCCAGCAGCAGCGCCACCCTGGCGCCGGGCCAGGTGCTGAAAATCGCCGACGCACCCCAGGCCTTTGCCCCCGGCGCGGTGATCACCGGCCTGCACACCCGCGCCGCCCGCGACCGCAGCATCGAAGTGCATTTCGAGGCCATCCCCTACGCCGAAATGGTCTGCTTCCGCCCCCCGGTCCCGGCCAAACCGATCATCGCCGGCACCCTGCCGGCCCGCGTCACCAGCGGCAAAGCCAACGATCCCTACGCCGAAATCGACCTCGAAGGCCGCTACAAGGTCAACTTCCTGTTCGATCGCGACCCGTGGAAGCTCGGCCAGGAAAGCATGTGGCTACGCCAGGCGCGCCCCTACGCCGGCGACACCCATGGCCTGCACCTGCCGCTGATCTGCGGCACCGAAGTGGCCATCGCCTTCGAACAAGGCGACCCGGACCGCCCCTACATCGCCCACGCCCTGCACGACAGCGAACACCCGGACCACGTGACCCTGCGCAACTACAAACGCAACGTGCTGCGCACCCCGGCGAACAACAAGCTGCGCATGGAGGACCAGCGCGGGGAAGAGCACGTCAAGCTCAGTACTGAGCACAGTGGCAAGAGCCAGTTGAATCTGGGGCATCTGGTGGATGCCAAGAAGCAGAAGCGGGGGGAAGGGTTTGAGCTGAGGAGCGATGGCCATGGCGCCCTCCGCGCAGGCAAGGGCCTATTCATCAGTGCCGATGAACAACCGAAAGCCCAGGGTCAGGTGCTGGAAATGGCTGCCGCGCTGTGCCGCTTGCAACAGGCTGGCGAGCAACTGCAAGGCCTGTCCAGCGATGCCCAGGCAGCCCACGCTGACCCCGCCGATATGCAGGCGCAGTGGGCCCTTATGAATGAACGAATCGATGCACTCCAGGCCCAGGTGGTCCTGCTCAGCGCGCCCCAGGGCATCGCCTTGAGCAGCGGCCAGCACCTGCAACTGGCGGCGCAGGAGAACCTGATGCTCAACGCCGGAGGCCAGGCCGATCTCAGCGTGGTCAAGCGCTTGTTCATGGGTGTGGGCCAGGGATTGAGCCTGTTCGTGCGCAAGCTGGGGATGAAGTTGATTGCCAACCAGGGCCCGATCAGCGTGCAGGCGCAAAACGGCACGCTGGAACTGTTGGCGCGTCACGGGCTGTCGGTTACCAGTACCGAAGATGAAATCCATCTCACCGCGAAAAAGAAAATCTACCTCAACGGCGGGGGCAGCTATCTCAGCCTCGATGCGGGCGGCATCGAAAAGGGCACGACGGGCGATTACATGGTCAAGGCTGCGCATCACGAGTTCAACCTAGCCGCCAGCAAAACCCATCCTCTACCGGAACTGCCCGGCTCAGTGTGCAAGGACTGCCTGAAAAGAGCCCAGGCCGCAGCGCAGGGCTTTGTGCTCAGGGAGACGCGAGCATGACGATCACTCAGCTCGGTACCTGGATCGGTTTGCTGGAGGCCTCGTGCGCGAAAGCGTCCATCACCTGCCTGGACATCATCATCGACCAGGCCGGTAGCAATGCCCCGATGCTCCCAAGTGTGCTCAGTGTTCAGCCATCACTGACGTGGTATTCGTTGTTCACCGGGCTGCCCGAAGCGGGGGCCGAAGACCTGGCGCCGTTGCTGGTGCGCGTTGACCTGGCGCAGCCGCTGCAGCGGCAATGGCTCAAGGGATTGATGCATGACTTGCACGGTCGCTCGCAACTACTGGCGCTGGCTTCCCGCTGGCCTTTCCAGGCCTTGGCCGAGCACCTGGGTCGTTGTCTGGAAGCACGCAATGGCGGTTATCCAGGGTTGCTGCGCTACTACGATCCGCGTCTGTTCCCTTTGTTGTTCAGTCATGTGTTGCAAGCCGAACAGCAACAGCCGTGGCTGCGGCCCGCCGTGTTCTGGAGCTGGCTCGATCGCGATGGGGTTCCCCAGCACCTTCCAGGGGCTCCCGATACGCCAAAAAGCGTCGCCATGTTGAGTCCCATCGAGCTGAGCGACAGCCAGGTAGACACCCTCGGTTGTGCCAGTGATGCCACGTTGGCCATGAAGAACCTGCGCCATGCACTGCCTGGCGAGCGGAGCGCCGAACAGCACTTTCAAGCCTGCTACGGCGCCATGCTCGAAGCCACCCAGGCTGGATTGCTGATGATGCCCGAACGCGAAGCCTTCACCCTCGAAAGGTTGGCATCTGAGTGTCCCGACCCCGCAAAGACAGGAACCGAATGACATGCCCACTCGCGCTGTAAGCAAAGTAATCGTTGCCATGCTCTTCGGTCTTAATGCCGCGGTATTCGCGCAGAACATTCAGGCTGGCACCCTTGAAGCCATCAACCACACCCACTGGGCCATCAATCATTTCAGTGTCGATGGGCGTCCGGGGATCGACATTATCGGGCCTTTCCAGGGCGGCGGGGGCGGTTGTTGCTATATCGCGCCGGCACGTTGGCAAGCGGGGATGACTGTAAGTGTTGATTGGGAGACGGGCGCTGGAAGCTCTGCGGGTTACCCCGGCACTGGTGATTGGCTGAAGTATTTAGCCTGGATCGACAAAATCGATGCGCAAAAACGCCAACACAGCAAAGACGTTCCTGTCCCTGACTACACCGACCAAAAAGTCTGCGGCCTCACCGTGCACTTCCTGCCCTGCGATGAACTGCAAGCCACCACCTCCTGCTACGCCTACGGCAGCCCTGAATACCCGATCAAAACCCCACTGCAATTGCCGGAGCCCCAGTCATGTCCGAAGTGAAACACGCTTCTATGTGGTACCCGCCAGCGTTTCCGGTTGAGGGCCGTTTGCCTCGCAGCGCTGCGCAGGTCTATCAAAATAATCAGCGCCAGTGTCAGCTGGAGTCGCAGTATCACGATGCCCTGTGCGTGGCGGCCGGGCGCCGGCTTATGCCGCCGTGCTGCAAGACGTTGCACATCAGCCTGTTTTTCGACGGCACCGGCAATAACCTCAACAACGACCTCTACCTGTCGAATCCTCGGCACCCGACCAATATCGCCCGGATGTTCCGCGCCAGCATAGGCGACGGCCATGCCGGCGGCACCGCCCACAGCACCGAGGCCAAGGGTTTGACTGATGCGGCGGGTACCGGCAACGGCCAGTACTTCAAGTACTACATGCCCGGTGTGGGCACGCCGTTCACTGAAGTCGGCGACCTGGACTACAGCATTCTGGGGCTGGGGGGGGCCTGGTATGGCGAGGAACGGATCAACTGGGGCCTGTTGATGATCCTCGATGCCCTGCGCCGCACACTGGGGCTGCCGCGGCTGGACAACACGGCCCTGCTCAAAGCGGTTAAGGCCATGGGGACCTGGGCGGGTGTGGAGTCGATGGACGGTTATGCCACCCGCAGCCGCGAACTCAACAGGCAGCTTTGGGCCCTGGAGAAACCGCTGCGCATCGCCTTGACCCAACCGCAACCCGGCCAGGTCAAGCTCTTGGGAATCAAGTTGTACGTCTATGGTTTTTCCCGTGGCGCATCAGCGGCGCGGGCCTTTGTCAGCTGGTTGAACCAGCTGTTGACCCGATCCGAGCCGGTGCTGGCGTTGCGCCTGTCCGATTTGCGGCTGCCCATCAGCGTCGAGTACCTGGGGCTGCTGGACACCGTGGCCTCGGTCGGTCTGGCCGATATCGTACCAGGGGCCAACGGCCATATGAGTTGGGCCGATGGCAACCAGGAACTGCCCGCCAGCAGTCTGGTCAAGCGTTGCCTGCACATCGTTGCCAGTCACGAGCAACGGTTGAGTTTTCCGTTGGAATCCATTCGCCGGGAGAAGGGTGGTTACCCGGTAAATAGCCTGGAGGTGATTTATCCGGGCGTGCACTCGGATCAGGGAGGGGGATATCCGCCGGGTGAACAGGGTAAGGCTGTCAGTACGGACCCTCGGGTTGGAGACAGTCTATTGCTGTCGCAGATTGCCTTGAACGATCTGTATGCCGATGCCTTTGCCAATGGCGCACCTTTGAAAGTGCCAGAAGAAGTTCTGCCAGAGGCGGTTAACCGAGACCGCTGGCGGGCGATGGAGCCCGAACTGTTACGAGAGTTTATCGCGGCGCCAACATTGGTAAACCGTTTCAATGCCTGGCGCGAAGTCACTCTTGGTCTACCCACCGATCTTCAACCGCTGCCCGCTGAACAGGTTGACCATTACCAGCCAACTCCCGCCACCACTTACCTGGAACAGGTCCTGCGCAATCAGATGAGCTGGATCACCGCCTGGCGCATCGACCGTTATGCCTTCGCTAGCCTCAAGCACACCCCATTCTATCTTCAGGCGAGCGACCTTGAAGCTGACAAAGGGGTCAAAGCGCGCGCCGAAGAAAAGCGCGACCAGAATCAGGCAGAGGTCGTAAAACGGCGCAAGCAGCAGCGGGCTCGCGAGTTTCTCAGCCGCGAACCGAACATGCCGCTGGAGCCTGGTGTCAAGGATTTCGATGCCGACATGGCACAAACCCAGTTGCGCGAAGCCGCCGAGGAGTTTGCGGCGGATTACCGGAGACCCGTTCTTCCGGTCGATGTGGTGGTTCGCGTGGCACTGTTGGCGTTCGGTGCGCAGATTCATCCCTTCACCGAAGTAGTGCGGGCCGAACGCGCACGTATGAAGGCGGCGGGGCGGAGCAGGGTCAGCCAGCTTTTTCCGCCACCGTTGCGCGAAATCAATCACCAAAATGAAACCCGGCGCGGCAATGTCGACGAAAGCCGCAACGCCACGCACCCCGAAGGGCTGCTGCGGGCGCTGTTCGACGATCAGGTCCACGATTCCCGCGCCTGGTTTATGTACACATTGAGACGTGAGCCGTTCGGCAGTTACTTCGGCGAACGCATGGTGTTTTTCGGCGAGGCCGGCCGTCGCGACCTGGCGCTGTATGGCGAGAACGGTGAAGTGCTGGCGCGCACCAACCCGAATGCCGGGCCTGCCGGCGTCGCGCAACCTGTGGTGCTGGACGCCGAGCACCTGGCCCAGGCCATGCAAGACATCGATGCGCTATGGAAGGCATTTTATGCCCAGGCAGATGAGGTGAAGAATGCGTCGGCCTGAACCTGTTGTTCGGGGCGCAGCACAGGGCTGCGAAGCCGGGATCATGCGTAGCCCATGGCGCGAACGGGCCATCTTCGTCGGAGCTCTGGTCGGCATCCTGCTGGCACAACAGGCTCATGCCAGCACCCTTGAAGCCATCAACCACACGCACTGGGCGATCAACCATTTCAGTGTCGATGGCCGTTCGGGCATCGACATCATCGGGCCTTATCAAGGTGGCGGAGGCGGCTGTTGCTATATCGCACCACAGGGCTGGCAACCGGGGATGACGGTGCGTGTCGATTGGGAGACGGGAGTGGCTTACGCGGATAACTTTCCAGGTTATGCCGACTGGCCGAAATACTTGGCATGGGAAAAACAGATCGACGCACAAAAACGCCAACACAGAAAAGTCGTACCAGTCCCTGACTACACCGACCAAAAAGTCTGCGGCCTCACCGTGCATTTCCTGCCCTGCGAAGAACTGCAAGTTACCACCTCCTGCTACGCCTACGGCAGCCCCGAATACCCGATCAAGACCCCGTTGCATTTACCGGAGCCACAGTCATGTCCGAAGTGAAATACGCCGAAAGGCGAATGGGCTGCACTGCAGCCAGCCAGATGACAGAACCATGCACTAAACAAAGATCGCCGCTGCTACGTCAGTTGCAGTACGCCGACATTTTGGTGGCCTCATGAAAGTGGCTCCCGAGTACGCGCCATATCCGCAGGCGCGATCCCCCAATTACTCGCAGTGGCTGGTTAGTGGCGCAGTGCTGCTGAGCTTGGTGTTTGGTGGTGCCGGTCTGGTGGATTCGTACGACGTTGGACGGGGTGACTGGGTGAGTCTCTTCCGAAATTTACTGTACTTTCTCACCGTCTGGGGTGTGATGGTTGGTGTGGCAGTGCTGTGGCTGCTCGTATTGCTGTTGCGGGTGTTGTTCTACCGTTTCGGTTGCCTTAACGCGAAGTGGTATGCCGAGGCAGTTGCACAGATTCAGCACACCTGGTGGACCCACCATCGCCAGAAAGTCGGGTTGATCGAATCGGTGCTGTTGGGCGCCGCCTGCAGTTCCCCCGAACATCGACAAAGCCTGTTCAGTCCTGAGCATCAACCCCCAGTGCCAGAGGAGACGGCCGAGGGCCCGGCGATTCGACTGCTCCAGGTACTTGGACGCGATGTCGCCGAGCGCGAACGGCATCTGGCGACGTTGCTCGCCCTGCAGTGGAACGAGCAGCGTACGGAACCCGACGTGGTGCAGCCAGTGTGTTGTTACTGGCAAGGTTCATTGGACGCCTGGCAAGCCTTTGTCGAACAGATGACGCAGTGCTGTCCGCAAATCCAGTTGCCCGAACAACCCGAGCCTTGGCAAGGCATGCAGAGCCTTGACGCGATCATTGATCGGCTGCATGGGGCACCCTGGGATCTCCGCATTCTTTGTGCCGGTTGCCACTCTTCGCCGCCCGGTGCACAGAGCCACATGCCCGCGGGCGAGGCTGCCGTGTTGTGGTTGCTCGCTCCACGAGGTCGGGTGCGCTTGTCTCGCGGGGAGTGGTTCGCGGCTGATGCCGAGAGCCTGGCGTCGGTAGCCGAGCGAGCGTCGCAACAGAGCGAGCTGAAGTCTTCCGCCCCGGTATGCGTGTCGTTCTCTCAACCCGACGTGCCGCAGCTGTCCGACATGGATTGGAACACCCGCCAACACCTGCAAGACGCCAACTTTGGTGCGCTGCAGAACCTGGAGGCCATGGTCGTGCAGACCTTGGCTGCCTGGTATGCCGAGCAGCATGGCGTGCCTTGTGCCTGGTTGGCGAATGACCCTCAACACACCCTGGCCCTTGGCATTGTGGAATCCGATGATGCAGATAGCTGAAGCTCCAAAAATATCTTCCTGGCCGACGGCGCTGTTGCTGGCGCTGGTCGTGGCCGTAGTGGTCACGGTGGGTGGCGTGGTCTGGTGGTTTTTGACAGGGCGCGGCCCTGTCAGCCAAGCCATGTGGGTGGATCTGCTGCTCAAAGGTCTGACGTGCTGGGCACTGCTGTTCAGTCTGGCAGTCTCAATCTGGTTGGTCCTGAAGAAAGGAATTCACAAGCTGGTGATGGGCACTCAGCCTCTGCTGCCCTTGCCGAACACCGAGACTAGTCCGCCAGACGAGTGCGCAAAGGCACTCGCAGATTTGCGCAAGCACTATGGCCCCTTCTGGCGCCTCAAGGTGCGCCTGCTTTTGGTCGTCGGCGAACCCGAACAGATCGAAGCCATCGCCCCCGGCCTGACCACACGGTACTTCCTGCATGCACAGGACACCGTGCTGCTCTGCGGCGGCAGCGTGCAGGCGCCAACCCTGTTCAGCCAATGGCAGGGTTTGAGCCGCTGGCGTCCCTTCGATGGCGTGGTCTGGGCCTTGAACAAGGCGCAGACCACCGACGCCGCAGTGCTGGGCGAAAACGTAAGGCGCCTGTGCGATCTGGCGCGGGCGCTGCATTGGCAGTTGCCGCTGCACCTGTGGCAGGTCTGCGACACTGTGTGGGAGCAGCACACGCGTCAGACACAGCCGGTGGGTTGCGCGTTGCCCGCCGGCTTCACCGCGGTGGAGCTGGAAAGTCGTCTGCAGCAATTGCTCGAGCCCTTGCGCCAGGAGGGTCTGGAGCAGATGGGTGAGCAGATGCAGCATGACTTTTTGCTGCGCCTGTCCCGCGATCTGCAGGTCGAGGGCATTCCCCGCTGGCGTCAGGCGCTGGCACCGTTGCTCGACGAGTTGGCCGGGAGCGTGCCGTTGCGCGGGTTGTGGTTCAGCCTGCCGTTACCGGAGGTGTCGCCGGATCCCAATAACCGCAGTCACTTCTGGTCGATAGCGCCAGTGTGGGAGGGCGTACTCGGCGATAAAAAGTCGCACGCCCGTCGCCTCGGCTGGCCCGCGACCCGCATCGCACAGGCCTTGATGCTCGCCCTGGCACTGGTCTGGGGCGCCGGCATGTTGCTGTCTTTCGTCAGCAACCGCGTGCTTATCGCCCAGGTGCAGTCGTCGCTGGCGACCTTGCAACAATCGTCCAACAGTGACGAACAATTCCTCGCCCTGAATGACCTGACCCGCGAGCTGGGACGCCTGGATTACCGCGCCGCCCACGGCACGCCCTGGTACCAGCGCTTCGGCCTGAACCAGAACGAGCCGCTGCTGGCACTGCTATGGCCGCGCTACCTCGAGGCCAACCAGCGATTGCTGCGCGACCCTGCCGTGGCCAGCCTGCAACAGCAGCTTACTGCCCTGATCAAGTTACCCGCCGACAGCCCCGAACGCCTCAAGCGCGCACCCCAGGCCTACGAACAACTCAAGGCCTACCTGATGCTGGCGCGCCCGGAAAAAGCCGATGCAAGCTTTCTGGTCAAGACCCTGGGCACGCTCGAACCGAGCGCCGGCGGTGTCTCGCCGGGGCTGTGGCACGGTCTGTCGCCGATGCTCTGGCAGTTCTATGGCGAGCAACTGGTGGCGCACCCGGAGTGGCGCATCGCGGCCGACCCGAAGCTGGTGGCTCAGGTCCGCCAGCTGCTGCTCGGCCAGTTGGGCCAGCGCAATGCCGAAGCCAGCCTGTACCGCCAGGTGCTCGATGCCTCGGCCAATCATTACCCGGCGTTGAACCTGGCACAGATGGTCGGCGACACCGAAGCGCGGGCGCTGTTCGTCAGCACGGCCAGCGTGCCGGGGGTGTTTACCCGCCAGGCCTGGGAGGGCCAGGTGCGGCCGGCGATCGATGCCATCGCCGAGGCGCGGCGCGAGGAAATCGACTGGGTGCTCAGCGATCGGCCGGGCGACATCGACGCCGAGCTGACCCCGGAAATGCTGCGCGAACGCTTGACCCGGCGCTACTTCCAGGACTACGCCAGCGCCTGGCTGAAATTCCTCAACCACCTGCGCTGGCAGCCGGCCAACAGCCTGGGCGAGGTGATCGACCAGTTGACCCTGATGAGCGACGTGCGCCAGTCGCCGCTGATCGCCCTGATGAACACCCTGGCCTACCAGGGGCAAGCCGGCACACGCACCCAGGCGTTAGCCGACTCGCTGATCAGCTCGGCGCAAAAGCTGATCGCCCAAGCCCCTGTGCCGTTAATTGAACAACTGGGACCCAAAAGCCCCCTGGACGCCACCTTCGGCCCGCTGCTGGCCCTGCTCGGCAAAACCCCCGAAGGCCAGGACGATCGCGAGCGCCTGAGCCTGCAGGCGTTCCTCAACCAGGTCACGCGCACCCGCCTGACCCTGCAGCAGGTGAACCACGCCGCCGACCCGCAGGACATGACCCAGACCCTGGCGCAGACGGTGTTCCAGGGCAAGAGCATCGACCTCACCGACACCCGCGCCTACGGCAGCCAACTCGCCGCCAGCCTCGGCGCGGAGTGGGGCGGCATCGGCCAGACCCTGTTCGTGCAGCCGCTGGAGCAAGCCTGGCAGCGCGTCCTGCAACCCTCGGCCAGTAGCCTCAACCGCCAGTGGCAACGGGCGATCGTCAACGAATGGCAGCAAGCGTTCACCGGTCGTTTTCCCTTCGCTGCGACTGCCAGCGACGCCTCGCTGCCGATGCTCGGGCAGATGATCCGCGCCGACTCCGGGCGCCTCGAGCAATTCCTGCAACGCGAATTGGGCGGCTTGCTGCGCAAGGAAGGCAGCCGCTGGGTGGCCGACACGCAACACAGTCAGGGCCTGCGCTTCAACCCGCAGTTTATCACTGCGATCAACCAGCTCAGTCACCTGGCCGACGTGCTGTTCACCGACGGCGGCATGGGCCTGAGCTTCGAACTGCAAGGCAAACCGGTGCGCGACGTGGTGCAAACCACCTTCACCCTCAATGGTGAAAAACACGAGTACTTCAACCAGAAGGAAAGCTGGCAGCGCTTCAACTGGCCCGGTCGCAGCCAATACCCCGGCGCGAGCCTGACCTGGACCAGCGTGCGGGCCAACGAACGGCTGTTCGGCGACTACCCGGGCACCTGGGGCCTGATCCGCCTGCTGGAACAAGCCCAGGTCACGCCGCTGGACGATGGCGACAGCCGTTTTCGCCTGGTGCTCAAGGCGCCCGATGGCATCGGCCTGACCTGGTACCTGCGCACCGAGTTGGGGGCGGGGCCGATGGCGTTGCTCAAGCTGCGGGGTTTCAAGTTGCCGACGCAGATTTTTTTGGGCAAGGACGAAAAAGCCGTGCCCTATGCACTGAACGGGAGGTTTGAATGAGCCTGGACCGATTGATCGAACGTTGCCTGGGGGAGCGCGATGCCTTGGGCCTTGCCCGGGCGCAGGCTGGGCACTGGCAATCCTGGTTGCAGCCGATCAGCGCGGACTTGCCAGCAGGGGAAGACCCGGCCTGCGACGATGACTTCCAGCGCATGCGTGAGGAGGTCAACAAACTGTCCGGGGCCGATATCGAACAGGTCATTCAACTGGCGCAGTCGCTGCTTGCCGGATCGTGCAAGGATCTGCGGGTGGTCACTTATTACATCTGGGCACGCTTGCACCGGGATGGCGAAGCGGGGTTGGCCGACGGTCTGAACCTGTTGGCCGCTTTGCTGGAACGTTATGCCGTCCAGGTGCTGCCCGCGCGTCCCCACAGCCGCAAGATGGCGCTGGAGTGGCTGGCGAGCAGCAAGGTGCTCGACACCCTGTCGCGGTATCCGGAGGTGGTCAAGGACGAGGCTGAGCGCACGGTGGCGGCGCTGGCCTGGCTGGAGCGCGGGCTGGCTGCCTGGCCCCAGGACCAGCGTCCCGCCCTCGGCGCGCTATATGCCGCGTTGTCTGCGCGGCTGGCGCAATCCGGCGGGGTCGACGCGCTGGTACCGCAGAACAGCGCCCGCCACGAGGCGAACACGCGTACGGCCGCCCCCGACGCGACAACCATCAAATCCGGGCGCGACCTGCTGGACAGCGGTCGAGCGCTGGCCGGCTATCTGCGCGAGCAGCCCCAAGGGTGGCTGGCGGCCCATCGCCTGATGAAAAGCCTGCGCTGGGACACCGTGCATGAAGCACCGCTCCAGGACGCCAGCGGCAAGACGCGCCTGACGCCACCCCGCGGCGAATACCGGGCACAACTCAAGCGCCTGCACCTGCAACAGAGCTTCAGTGAACTGTTGGATCTGGTGGAGCGGATCTACGCCGAGGGCGTCAACCATTTCTGGCTGGATTTGCAGTGGTACCTCTACCAGGCGCTGAGCAAGCAGCCTGCGCCACAGGACAGTTGGGCCGACATTGCCAAGCGCGACCTGGGCATGTTCCTCGAGCGATTGCCGGGGCTGGAGGCATTGTGTTGGAACGATGGATCGCCCTTGGCGGACGAGACCACCCGCGAGTGGATCAGCCAGCACGTCTGTGGCAATCGCCCTCAGCAATGGCTGCCGGCGGCGCCCGTTGCCGCGACGGCCGCGGACCCCGAGATCCTGTCACTGGAAGGCGAGGCCCTGGCCCAGGCCGACAGCGACGGCGTCGAGCACTCACTGGCCTGGCTGGCCGCGCGCCCGGGCATCCATAACGGTCGCCAACGCTGGTTGTTGCGCCTGCTGATGGCCCGGGTGGCCGAGCAATACGGCAGGAGCGAACTGGCCATTCACTTACTGGGCGAACTGGATGCCAGCGGACAACGTCATGGGTTGGCCGAATGGGAATCCGAGCTGAGTTTCGAGGTCAAGGCGCGCCTGCTCAAGCTGTTGCGCTTGAAGGCTCAACGCAATGACGCGGACAAACCCGGCCTGACCCGGCGGATGGAGGCGCTGCTGGCAGCGCTGGTGGCTGTCGACCCGGTACGTGCCGCAGTGCTCTGTGGCTAAATCTCATTTATCAGGATTCTTTCTTTGAGCATCGACAATCTGACACTGCAGTATTTCGACGCCGAAATGCGCTACCTGCGTGAGGCTGGCAAGGAGTTCGCAGAGGCCTTTCCGGACCGGGCGGCCCAGCTGAACCTGGACAAGTCGGGCGCGCGTGACCCGTATGTGGAGCGCCTGTTTGAAGGGTTTGCCTTCCTGATGGGGCGGTTGCGCGAAAAGCTCGACGATGACCTGCCGGAGCTGACCGAAGGCCTGGTCAGCTTGCTCTGGCCACATTATCTGCGCACCATCCCGTCGCTCTCGATTGTCGAACTGACGCCCGAGCTCACGCAGATGAAGCGCAGCGAGCGGATCGCCAGCGGCTTCGAAGTTCTGTCGCAACCCATCGGGCCGCTGCGTACCCGTTGCCGCTACACCACTACCCAAGACCTGACATTACAGCCGCTGGCGCTGGAAACGGTGCAGGTGGCTTATGAACCGGACGGTCGCTCGCTGTTGCGACTGCGCTTCGCCTGCGGGGCAATGGTCGACTGCAGCGAGATCGACCTGAGCCGCCTGCCGTTGTACCTCAATGCCGATGCCGCGCTGGCCAGTGCGCTGCATCAGGCGCTGACCCTGAACGCTCAAGCCTTATATGTACGCCTGCCTGACCAAGCGGGCCGCTCTCTGCTCGAGGGTTATTTTTCGCCAAAGGGGTTCGGCGACGAGGACCGCCTGTGGCCCAAGGGCGACAGTGCCTTCAGCGGCTATCAGTTGCTGCTGGAGTATTTCACCTTTCGCGAGAAATTCATGTTCGTGACCCTCTGCGGGCTCGAGCACCTGGAGCTGGCACCGAATACCCCCTGGTTCGAACTCGAGGTGGTGCTGCGCGAGCCGTTGCCCCAAGCGTTCACGCCGAGCGCCGAGCACATTCGCCTGCATTGCGTGCCGGTGATCAATCTGTTCACGCTGGAGTCCGACCCAATGACCCTGGCGCCCTTGCAAACCGACTACCTGCTTCGCCCCATGCGCTTGCAGGACGGTCATACGGAGATTTACTCGGTGGATCGGGTCACTGCGTCAAAGAGTGCCGTGCGCCACGAATACGTGCCGTTCAGCAGCTTTCGTCACAAGGGCGGCATGTTGCGTGACGAAGCGCCGGAGCGTTATTTCCATACACGACTCAAGCGTGGCCCCAATGGCCTGCATGACACCTGGCTGATCCTGGGCGGCGAAGGTTTCGATCAGGATCGGCTGGACACCAACGAAAGCCTGTCGCTGCGCTTGACCGGCACCCACGGCCAGCTGCCGCGCAAGGCACTGCAAGGCACCTTGCTCGATACGCCGGTGCAATCGATCGAGGTCGACTTGCGAGTGCGCAACCTGTGTGCGCCGACCTTGCCGTGCTACCCGCCCAACCGCGACCGCTTCCACTGGCGGGTGCTGAGCCATCTCGGGTCGAACTTCCTGCCGATGCTCGACAACGCCGAAGTGCTGCGCGGCACGCTGGCGTTGTACGACTGGACGGGCAGTGAGCTGAACCGACGTCGCCTGGCGGCGATTGTCGAGGTCGGCCACCACCTGGTGCAGCGCTTCGAAAGAGGCTTTCTGCTGCGCGGGGTGGACATCGAAGTCACCCTGGACGCCAACGGCTTTAGTGGTGAGGGCGACATCAGCCTGTTCGGCGAAATGCTCAATCGCTTCTTCGCCCTGTACGCCGACATCCACCTCTACAACCAGCTCACGCTGATCCTGCAACCTACTGGAAAGTGCCTGCGATGGAACGAGAACCACAGTCAGCGTATTCCCGGCTGAAAGCCAGCGGTTTACTCGATGCACTGCAGGGGCAGGTGGCCGAGGCCCATCTGTATCGCTTCTGCCAGTTGCTCGAACAGGCGCTGCCCGATCAACCGCCACTGGGCAGCACCACGTCGCCTGCGGATGACCCGGTACGCTTTCGGCCAGACCCCGGCATGGGCTTTCCCGCCGGTGAATTGAAGGCGATTGAAACCGACGATGAACACCCTTGGCGTCCGGCCACGGTGCGCACGCGCCTGTTGGGTCTGTATGGCGTGGACTCGCCGTTGCCGACGGCTTTTCTGGACGATATCGCCCAGCGACGCGAGGGGCACGAGGCACTTGAAGCCTTCCTCGATATTTTCAACCACCGGATCTTTACCCAGTTCTACCGGATATGGCGCAAGTACTCCTATCCGGCCACCTTCGAAACCGGTGGTACGGATGCGACCTCGCAATGCCTGTTGGGCCTGATCGGCCTGGGCATTCCCGGAACGGCCAGGCAGGTCGCCACGCCGATATCGCGCTTCCTCGCCTTGCTCAGCGTGATGCGCCTGCCCACCCGCAACGCCGAAGGCATCGCTGCGCTGGTGAAGCTGCTGGCTCCCGAAACCCGAACACAAGTGACTCCACACTGGCCGCAGAAAGTGCTGCTGGCGCAGCCGGCGAGCTTGTCCGTCGAGCATCCGGTGCGGCTGTCCCAGGGCACTCCCCTGGGCTGTGTCGGCTACGACGCCAACAGTCAGCTGCATCTGGCGCTGCTCACCGAAGACCGGGACGAGGCCCGAGGCTGGCTCCCGGGTGGCCAGTTGTACAACGATTTGTTGGTACTGCTGCGCGTGTACCTGGGCTGGCGTTGCACGGCAACGCTGCAGCTGTCGTTGCCCCTGCACAGCCTGCCGCAACCGCTGTTGGGACGAGCGCAGGTGTTGCTGGGCATGACCGCGGTGCTGGGCCTGGGCAGTGATGCCTGGCAGGCCTGCGAAAGCACCACTATCACGATCAATCTGGGCCGCTATCAAGGCCTGCAGAACAACCGCCGGGACAGGGAGATACAGCATGTCGCGTACCGTTTCTAAATCATTGGGGGTCGCCGCGTTCGGTGTATTGCTCGCCGCTTGCGGGGTAACCCAGAGCGTGACAGACGCAACGACCTCGACCACAGAGGCGATCTTCTACAAGCAGGTGAAAACCCTGCGCCTGGACCTCAGCGGGCGCGCGGCGCTGAACACCGCCGGGATCGACATGAATGCGTTATCCCTGCCGACCCTGGTGCGGGTTTATCAACTGCGTGAGCGCAAGGCGCTGGAAAGGGCGAATTACGACAGCTTGCTCAACCACGACGAGCAGGTGCTGAGTGCCGACCTGCTGGACAAGCGAACCCTGGTGGTCAAGCCCGACGAGGGCGCGCAACTGAACATCCCCCTGGACAAGCAGGCACGCTACGTCGCCGTGGTCGCATTATTCCGTGAGTTCGATAGCCGAGCCGATACCTGGCGCCTGACACTGACCCGCGATGACCTCGACCCGGACCGGGTGCGGGTAATCGAACTGGGGGACAACCGCCTGACCCTGCGCCCCATGGCCAAGGAGTGACGGATGAGCGATCTCAATCCCTCGTTGTACGAGACACTCCTGCAGAATTTCGACGGCGAACTGGATCTGCACCAGGTCGCCGAAGAGGATCAGTGCACGCTGTCGGTGCTGGACAACCTGCGGCGCATCCTCAACAGCCGGGCCGGCGCGCTCGACCATCTGCCCGATTATGGCCTGCCGGACATGGGCCAGATTCTGCAGGGCCTGCCCGGATCGGCGCATGGACTGATGAGCGCCATGGCTGACACCTTGGCCAAGTACGAGCCGCGCGTGGCCACGATTGGCATCGAGCTGTTGCCCCAGACCCGACCGGGTCATCTGGAGTACAGCCTCGAGGTGCAACTCAAAGGGGGTCGACGAGTGACCTTCGGCACCACACTGACGCCAGGGGGCAATGTCCTGGTGCGTCACTTGAAGCGGCAGCACTATCTGTCGATGTCGGGAATTGTTTAACACAAGGAATGCGCGATGACAGCGTTGTTTGAGATGCGAATCAGGCTCGGCGGCGATCCGAGAGCCTTCAGTGAGTTCAAGGCGCTGCGTGAAGAGTTGACCAGACTGAGTCATCCGGCCTGCCCGGATGTGGATTGGGCCAAGGTGGAGCAGTTGTGCCTGGCGTTGTTCCAGCGCAACGGGGCGGAGTTGCAAACGGCCGCTGCTTTCGCACTGGCCCGTAGTCACCTCCACGGCCTGGAGGGCATGGCTCAGGGGATCGCGCTGATCGAGGCACTGGTCTGCGAATGGACAACCCTGTGGCCGGCGATGGAGCCGGCGCGCATGGAAATCCTGGCCTGGCTGTTCGCGTGCCTGCAGCCCCTGTTGCGCAGCCTGGCGCTGCAACCCTGGAGTCTGCCTGCGATCGCCCAGCTGGGCGCTGGGCTGGAACGCCTGGACGCACGACTGGATCGACAGGCGCAGAATCCGCCGGGCTCATTGCAAGCCCTGCGTCAGCAAGTCGACAGCCTGCTGCAAAGACTGGCGCAGTCCCACGCGCAGACCCACTCGTTGTTCGACCCGGTGGCGTTGTCGACGAGACTGCCGCAACCGCCCCAAGTAATGCCGGTGGTGCTCCTGCCGACGCCGCCGATGCCTGTAGTGCTGGCTCGCGATCAACAGAAAAAGGCGCATCGGCTTGGCCCTTGGCTGTTCGCCGCCGCCGCGACGATCACCTTGGCCACGGGTGCCTTCTGGACGGCTTGGCTGGCGAGCCCGGAAAAGGATGGCGTGAATCGCCTCACCAGTGTCTTCCAGGCGCCACCAATGGCGCCCGAGCCCGTACGTCTGGACAGCCTGTCCCTGTTCGCCCCCGGCAGCGCCGAACTCAAGCCCGGCTCGACCAAGGTCTTGATCAGCGCCCTGGTCGACATCAAGGCCCAACCTGACTGGTTGATCGTCATCGCCGGGCACAGCGATGCCAAGGGCAATGCCGAGCAAAATTTGCAGCTGTCCCACGCTCGCGCTTCGGCCGTGCGGGGCTGGATGCAACGGATGGGGGATATCCCCGACAGTTGCTTCGCGGTTCAGGGCTTTGCCGACAGCCAGCCAATCGCCAGCAACGACAACGAGGCCGGGCGTGCGGCCAACCGTCGTGTCGATATCCAGTTGGTGCCTCAAGTGGGAGCCTGCGGGAAACCGAGCGAGCAGGTGCCGTCATAGCAACCATTCATTTGCTCGATATCCATCATTAAAGAATGCAAGTTCAGTTTTTCTGCCAAGGGAGGAAGATAGCGCCATACCAATCTCGCCATTGAAGGATTAAGCGCGATGAGAATCTCGACCCTGCTGGCTTTTGTCACCCTGTTCAGCGCTGGCGTGGCTGCCACCGCACCGGCCATTGCTGCTGATGCGGCCTGCCGTTTCCTGCCTATTGCCGACAGCGCCGTCCCTTTGCAACACACGCAAAGGGTGGCGGTGCTCTACAGCGAAAACACCCTCAACACCCAGCAATACCTTGAGAGCTACCACGCCGTGGCGGTGAAGGGTGCGCAGAACCCCGGATTGGATTCACGGATCAGCCAGGCGTTCGTCGACAGCTCCGATCCGCAGCGGGCGATTGGCTGGTTGATGGGGTCGTTGCAGAAACAATTCGCAGCGGTGACCGTTTACGACAGTCTCGATGCGGCGGTTCAGGCTCATCCGGACGTGGTGGTGATGCTCGACAGCTACAGTCGCCTGGTGTCGAAACGCAACAATCAGGTCGAGGCGCGGTTTGTGGCCAAATTCTACGATTCGAACCTGCAATACATCGGCCAGGCTGAAGGTTCGCGTGCCCAGCAGATGCCCTCGGTGTGGGTGCATGGCAAAGCCGCGCCGCAGATTGCCGCGCAGATCAATCAGCAGACCGAGTTGCAAGTGAACGCGTTGAAACAGTTCGATGCGTCGTTGAAGACACTGGTGACGGCCAGCCATGTGGATCATGTCGCGAGCAACTGAACAACTACCAGCCTTTAACGCCGCTCATATCCGGTAGCCTGTGCGCAATGCCCTTGTGGCAGTCGATGCAGGTGGCCTCGCCCTTGGCCAGTGACGTTGAATGCATGGCCGCCGCCCGTTTGCCCTGGCGGGTAAAGTCCATGAACTCGAAGTTGTGGCAGTTGCGGCATTCGCGCGAGTCGTTGGCCTTGAGCCTGGCCCATTCATGTTCCGCGAGTTCACGGCGCAGGTTGAGGAATTTGTCGCGGGTGTCGATGGTGCCGAAAAGCTTGCCCCAGACTTCCTTCGATGCCTGCATCTTGCGCGCGATCTTGTGGGTCCATTCATGGGGCACGTGGCAGTCCGGGCAGCTCGCGCGCACACCCGAGCGGTTGGTGTAGTGGATGGTGTCCTGCAGTTCGACAAACACGTTGTCGCGCATCTCGTGGCAGGAAACGCAGAACTTCTCGGTGTTCGTCAGCTCCAGGGCGGTGTTGAAACCACCCCAGAAAATGATCCCGGCGATAAAACCTCCCAGCGTCAGAAACCCCAGACTGAAATAAACACTCGGCCGACACAGGATGCCCCAGTAGTCTTTAAGCAGGGCGAACAGTGCTTTCATGGCGCCTCCTCAAGGTTTCTGCGCGGCGTTGGCGTCGTCTTGCAGGATTTTGTCGATGGTCTCGAAGCTGTTGCCCACCAGCGGCAGCACATCTTTTTGCGGCACATGGCACTGGTTGCAGAAGTAGCGACGCGGTGAGACAGCCGCCAGCGCCTGGCCGTCGCGGTCCATGTAGTGGGTGATGCTGATCATCGTCGCCTGGCTGCGGGGACTGTTGGCCCGGCTGTGGCAGGACAGGCACTTATTGCCGTTCTTGTCGATCTGATAGCCGCGAATGCTGTGGGGAATGGTCGGCGGCTGGTCAGGGTAGTTGCGCTCGCGTTTGAGGTCCTTGTTTTCGTCGTCGGCTATCGGCGGCGCGGGCGCGTTTTGCGTCAGGGTACCGCCGGGCCGGCGTCCGTCCGGGCCCGGCGCATCCAGGGGGTAATCAAACTCGGCGGCGATCGCGGCACCCATCACGGCGCCCATCACGGCGAGCAGGAACAACGGCAGGATGCGAAAAGTCATGGCGGTTCTCCTCAAGCCACGCTGATCAACTCGATGCGGATGGCGCATTTCTTGTAGTCGGTCTGCTTGGAGATCGGGTCGGTGGCGTCGAGCGTGACCTTGTTGATCAGCTTGTTGGCATCGAAAAACGGCACGAACACCAGGCCGCGTGGCGGTTTGTTGCGCCCGCGGGTTTCGATGCGGGCACGGATTTCCCCGCGGCGGCTGATCAGCTTCACCTCACTGCCACGGCGTGCCTTCATGGCCCTGGCGTCCTCGGGGTGCATGTAGACCAGCGCGTCCGGCACGGCTTTGTACAGTTCATCGACCCGTTGGGTCATGGTGCCCGTATGCCAATGTTCAAGGACCCGGCCGGTGCTCAGCCAGAACGGGTATTCGGCGTCAGGGGCTTCGGCCGGTGGCTCGTAGGGCAGGGCGAAGATGATCGCCTTCTTGTCCGGGTAGCCGTAAAACTGCACTTCGCTGCCCGTTTCCACGTAGGGGTCGAACCCCTCGCGATAACGCCAGCGGGTTTCCTTGCCGTCAACCACCGGCCAGCGCAGGCCGCGTTCGCTGTGGTAACGATCGAAGGCCGCCAGGTCATGGCCATGTCCGCGACCAAACCGTGCGTACTCTTCGAACAAACCCTTTTGCAGGTAGAAACCAAAGGCCTTGGCTTCATCGTTCTTGTAGCCGGTCTCGATTTGCTCGACCGGAAACTCGTCGACCTGGCCGTTCTTGTACAACACCTCGAACAGGGTTTTGCCTTTGTACTCCGGTGCCTTGGCCAGTAACTCCGCGGGCCAGGTTTCATCCGTGGTGAAGCGCTTGGAAAACTCCACCAATTGCCATAAATCGGACTTGGCGTCCCCCGGTGCGCTGACCAACTGATGCCAGAACTGCGTGCGGCGCTCGGCGTTGCCGAAGGCGCCTTCCTTTTCTACCCACATCGCGCTGGGCAGGATCAGGTCGGCGGCCTGGGCGGAAACGGTGGGGTAGACATCCGAGACGATCACGAAGTTTTCCGGGTTGCGCCAGCCCGGCAAGACTTCCTGCATGATGTTGGGCCCGGCCTGCATGTTGTTGCTGGCCTGGGTCCAGTAGACGTTGAGCACACCGTCCTTGAGCATGCGGCTTTGTTGTACCGCATGAAAGCCGACTTTCTCCTGGATGGTGCCGGCGGGCAACTTCCAGATTTTTTCCGCGGTGGCGCGGTGCTTGGGGTTGGTCACCACCATGTCGGCGGGCAGGCGGTGGGAGAACGTCCCGACCTCACGAGCGGTGCCACAGGCCGACGGCTGGCCGGTCAACGAGAAAGGGCTGTTGCCCGGTTCGCTGATTTTGCCCGTGAGCAAATGGATGTTGTAGATCAGGTTGTTGGCCCACACCCCGCGGGTGTGCTGGTTGAAGCCCATGGTCCAGAACGACACGACCTTACACTTGGGATCGGCATAAAGTTCGGCCAGGGCCTTGAGGCGTTCAGGCGCCACCCCGGTTTCCTTGGCGGTGCGTTCCAGGGTGTAGGGTTTGACGAACGCGGCGAACTGCTCGAAGGACATGTCCGTCCAGGTATTGGCCTTGTCGGCATTCTTCGCCTGTTTTTCCAGCGGATCATCCGCACGCAAGCCGTAGCCGATATCGTCGGCGCCCTTGGCGAAGCGCGTGTGCTTGCTGATGAAATCCTGATTGACCGCGCCACTTTCAATGATGTGGTTGGCGATGTAGTTGAGAATCAACAGGTCGGTTTGCGGCTTGAACACCATGGGGATGTCGGCCAGTTCGAAGCTGCGGTGTTCGAAGGTCGACAACACTGCAACTTTCACGTGCGGATAGCTCAGGCGTCGGTCGGTGACCCGGCTCCACAGGATCGGATGCATCTCCGCCATGTTCGAGCCCCACAGCACAAAGGCGTCGGTGGCTTCGATGTCGTCGTAGCAACCCATCGGCTCATCCATGCCAAAGGTGCGCATGAATCCCATCACCGCCGAGGCCATGCAATGACGGGCATTGGGGTCGATGTTGTTGCTGCGAAAGCCGGCCTTCATCAGCTTGTTGGCGGCATAGCCTTCCCATACCGTCCATTGTCCCGAACCGAACATGCCGACCGATTCTGGACCCTTGTTTTTCAGCGCCTGCTTGAATTTTTCTTCCATGATGTCGAAGGCTTTGTCCCAACTGATCGGCTGGAACTCGCCCTGCTTATCGTACTGACCGTTTGTCATGCGCAGCAGTGGCTGAGTCAGACGGTCAACGCCGTACATGATCTTGGAAAGAAAATAGCCCTTCACGCAGTTCAACCCGCGATTTACTTCGGCCTTGACGTCGCCGTGGGTGGCGACCACCCGGTTGTCACGGGTCGCGACCATCACACTGCAACCGGTGCCGCAGAAACGGCAGGGCGCCTTGTTCCAGTCCAGGGTGACCATGTCCGCTTCGGTGACCAGGTTGCTGGCCGTGGTGAATATCGGCAGGCCGGCCGCGGAGGCTGCTATGGCGGCGGCCTGGGCCTTGACGAATGCTCGGCGCGACATGCTCATTCGATGTCTCCCGCGGAATCGAGAATTTCGTGATAGATCAGCGCAGCGTTGAGTACGCCCGGCAGATTGTTGATTTGATCGATGCGTTGCAGGATCTGGTTTTCGTGCACCGCCTCAAGGACTACCACCAGTTTCCCGGCGGCACTTTCCTGATGTAATTCCACACCGTCCAATAGACGCAGGTTGGCTTTGACGGCGTCGAACAGTTCAGGTCGGGCAAGTACCACAAGGCTGGCTATATGCAGGGCTTCGTCCATGGTTGACTCCAACAGGCTCTAATCGAGGGCTTTTAGTTGGGCGGCCCGGGAGGGCCGTAGAGCATCTGGAAAAACCAGATAATGAAGCCGTAGCCGCCGACAATCGCCACGGATAGCAACGGAAAAAGGCAAATGACGAGAAACAGAAACAGGCGCATTTCCTTGCGTCGCTGCGGTTTTTGCTCTTCAGTCAATGACATGGAGTGCTCTCCAGCCGAACTTGCACTCAGACTAGATCACGGTGTTTTGAAGGGTTTAGTTACCGCAGCTTTTATCGACCGGCGGTGGCATGAACGTATTGTCACGAGATAAACGGATATAACGCTTCGAGTCATTACAGCGTTGAGTTACAAAAAGCGAGAACGGGCCTTCTGGCACCGTTCGATACAGGAAGAAAAGCGGGGTGCGCATTATCGCGATCAGGTGTGCACCAACGCGATGGTGAACGAAACCACGATCATGCAGGCAAAGGCGAAATTTAGATTCATGTCGTTTCCATCCGAGACAGGGGTGATGGCGCTCATCTTGAACAGGTCGGGCGCAAATAAAAAATTCGGCTTGGTGATTTGAAAGATCGAAAGAATTGATAGCTGGCTCGGTTGCTGCCGTCGGACATTTTTCGATGAGGTGCCGGTGAAACAGGCGATGCCTTACAGCGCGACCCAGATCATTGCAGTCAACACGGCGGACAAACTGGGCGCGGTGGAACCGTTCGTGGTGGCGTCTTGCGAACGCCTGCACACGCTGATCACCGAGCGTCAAGTGGCGTTGGGTAATGTCGTGGATTACCGCCAGTTGGGAATCGAGGTGGTGCAAGCGGATTCTTGATTCACGGCTCACGACGATTGACGATTTGGTAAATGGCTGTCGCACGCGCCAGAACTTCGTGGGCTTCATTGGTAAGTTGACCCGAAGTGAAGCATAACTTGCTAGTTGCGTGATCAATGCGGCCCCATCCGATAATGCGTCCCGGCGAAGCAGGGCGGAAGAATTGGGTTTTTGCCTCGACCGTGATGGCGACTTGGTTAGCAGACAGGTTCGCGTATACCGCTGGCCCCATGCAGTCATCCAGCATGGCTGAAAGCATACCCCCCTGAATGTTTCCCATTGGATTGGTCAGCGAGGTGGGAGCATCAAATTCGACATAGGCCTTATTCTTGTGTTCATCGTGTCTGATGAATTTCCATCCCAGTAATGCGGCTGCATTTGGCAAGGGAAGATCACCTTTAACGACTTTCCAGAACAATGAGTCGAGGTTCATGGTTCGTTACCTTCATGGTGTGCGAGGGAGGCCTGGAAAGCTAGGCGTAATGGCCGGATAGCAATGCGAACGTGAATCCCGATAACGTTAGAAACACGACTAAAGAGCCGCTGCGAATCGGGGTTGGCGCATCCGTTTTTTGGTGTACATAAATGGCGACGGCTATGGGGGGCGTGACTGCAATCAGGCAGAACACTTGAAATATGATCAGTTGTGCAAACCCCGCATTGCGCGAAAAAAGCAGGTACAACAACACGAAGCCAGCGAAGGCCACAGCCAGCCAGGCCCACCCGGCCACCTTGATCAGTGCCATGATCAGCAACTGCATACGCGAGTCGACCTCATCCCACGTGCGAGCAATGGCGATGCCGTGATAGGGCAGGAAGTCAGAACGCTTCAAGTAAATGAATGAATACGCCACGATGATCAGAAAAGCCAGTGCATAACTAACGAGTGCGAGCCAGTAATACATGTCCATGTCTGCGATCCATTCGATATGGCAGGGCACTACGTGGCTGACACCGTCCTGGCCTGATTCACTGAGGGATATCTACACCCCACACTTCTTCTGAGAAGCTGTTCGGCAGTTAGTGAAATTAAACTAACTGTTGAATTTTTAGCTGTCTACTGTCAGAAGTAACAGGGTGGATATCTGGTGAATGTTCGGCCGCCATGTCCGGAGGGCGAGCTACTCAGCGCAGTCGCTCAAGCATCTGGTAGTACCACATGCCAGCGGCCAGCATCGGGTTGCCGAGCAGGTCGCCCATCGGCACGCGGATGTGGTGGCAGGCGGCGAAGGTATCAAACTTTTCAAGCTGCCCGGTGATCGCGCGGCCCATGATTTCGCCCATGATGTGGGTAGTGGCAATGCCGTGCCCGGAGTAGCCCTGACAGTACCAGACGTTGTCCGAGAGTTTGCCCAGTTGCGGGATGCGGTTGATCACGATGCCCATCGCGCAGCTCCACTGGTAATCGATGGCCACGCCTTTGAGTGCCGGGAACGTATGCTCGATGCACGGGCGCAATTCTGCGGCGATGTCGCGCGAATCCTTGCCGTTGTAGTTGGCGCCGCCACCGAACAGTAGACGTCCGTCGGCGGTCAGGCGGTAGTAGTCGAGCACGAAGCGGCAGTCGTAGACGGCGAGGTCTTCAGGGTTGATCTGTTTGGCCAGGTCCCCCAGTGGCGCGGTGGTAACGATGCCGCCCATTGCCGGGAAGATCTTGCCCTTGAGCTTGCCCGGTTCCAGTTTGTGGTAGACGTCACCGGCCAGCAGCACCTGTTCGGCATCGATGCGGCCGTGGGCGGTGCGAACGCCGGGGTTGTCACCGTGAATGATCTCCAGCACTTCGCTGTTTTCGAAGATCAGCGCCCCCAGACTTTCCGCCGCCCGCGCTTCGCCGATGCACAGGTTGAGTGGGTGCAGGTGCATGTTGCGGGTGTTCTTGATCGCACCGTGGTAAAGGTCGCTTTGCAGCAGGTCGCGTACCTGGCTGCGGTCGAGCAGGCTGACGTCGTCGCCCATGCCACGGCGCACCGCTTCGTCGTAGTCCTTGCGCAAACCGACCATGTGGCCCGGTTTGTACGCCGCATGCAGGTGACCGTGCTTGAGGTCGCAGGCGATGCCGTATTTCGCCACCCGTTGCTCGATGATCTGGTGCCCGCGCCAGCGCAGGTGCCAGATGAAATCGTCGACTTCATCACCGATAGTGCGGCGCATCTGTTTGCGCATCGCTTCGTCACCCGAGAGGCTTCCGGTGACTTGGCCGCCGTTGCGCCCGGTGGCGCCCCAGCCGATCTTGTGGCTTTCGACGATGGCGACTTTCAGGCCTTTCTCCGCCAGCTCGACCGCCGTGGCGACGCCGGTGAAACCGCCGCCGATGATTACTACGTCGACGCGGTGTTGGCCTTGCAGGGTTGGGTAGTCCGTTTCGTGGTTGAGGGTGGCGGTGTAGTAGGAATTGCAGCGTTGGGAAGTCATGTCAATGTCCAGGCAAAAAAGGGGAGTAGCGCGAACCGTTGTAGGAGCGAGGCTTGCCCGCGAAGGCGGTGTGTCAGCCAACATCAATGTTTAATGACACACCGCCTTCGCGGGCAAGCCTCGCTCCTACAGTGGGAATGCGTATGGTCGACCGGGTGGCTCACGCCTGAGTCAAATACCAGCGCCAGTCCTGCTCACCCACTTCCGTCATGAACTGCCGATACTCCGCACGCTTGACTGCCAGATACACCCCAAGAAATTCCTGCCCCAACGCATCCCGCGCCCACACCGAATTTTCCAGCGCCGTCAGTGACGTCAGCCAGTCGGTCGGCAGCAATTGCGTGGCCTGCGCGTAGCCGTTGCCTTGCACCGGTTCGCCCGGATCGAGGTTCTCGCTGATGCCGCGATGGATGCCGGCCAGGATCGCCGCCGCTGCCAGGTAGGGGTTGGCGTCGGCACCGCAGATGCGGTGTTCGATGTGGCGGCTGTTGGCCGGGCCACCGGGAACACGCAGGCTGACGGTGCGGTTGTCGACGCCCCAGGTCGGGGCCAGCGGCGCATAGCTGTTGGCCTGGAAACGCCGGTAGGAGTTGGCGTTGGGGCAGAACAGCAACAGCGAATCGAGCAGGGACGCCAGCATGCCGCCGATGGCCGTGCGCAGCAGCGGGGTGCCGGCCGGGTCTTCGGACGCGAACAGGTTGCGGCCTTCGGCATCGGCGATGCTGACGTGCATGTGCATGCCGGTGCCTGCCAGATGATCGAAGGGTTTGGCCATGAACGTCGCCTGCATCCCGTGCTTGTGGGCCACGGCTTTCACCAGTCGTTTGTAACGCACGGCCTGATCCATCGCTTGCAAGGCATCGCCGTGTTCCAGGGTGATTTCCACTTGCCCTGGGGCGTACTCGGAAATCGCCGTGCGCGCCGGAATGCCATGGAGTTTGCACGCGGCATAGAGGTCGGCGAGGAAGGGTTCGATCTGCTCCAGCTCACGCAGGCCATAGACCTGAGTGTGTCGCGGTCGACCGCCGTCAGCGTCCAGCGCCGGTTGCGGGCGACCGTGGTGGTCGCGCTTGGCGTCCAGCAAATAGAACTCCAGCTCGCACGCCATCACCGGGTGGTAACCCTCGGCTTGCAAACGCTCGATGACCTTGATCAGCAGGTGACGCGGGTCAGCGATGCTCGCCGGCATGCCTTCTTGCGGGTGCATGCTGACTTGCACCGCCGCCGTCGGAATCTGCCGCCACGGCAAACGCACCAGACTGCCTTCGAGCGGATAGGCGCGACAGTCGATGTCGCCCACATCCCAGACCAGCCCGGAGTTCTCGACGTCATCGCCTTGCAAGGTCAGGCCGAGAATGGTGCTGGGCAGCGGGCGACCGCTTTCATACACCGCCAGCAGTTCCTCACGGTGCAACAGCTTGCCGCGTGGTACGCCGTTGGCGTCGAGAATGAACAGCTCGATCATGTCGATATCGGGGTTGTTCGCCAAAAAGCATTGGGCGTCTTCAAGGGCTGCGAATTTCATTGTTGGTCACTCACGTTGGCGTCCCGCGGACGCACGGATTCAGGCCACGACACGACGACGGATAAAGATCCGCGGCGGGCTGGCAGCGATAGCAAAAAAGGAGGGTGCTCGACGCGTCGTGGACGCAATCAGGCGAGCAGGGTGCTATCCGGCGGGCGTGCGGAGTGACGCAGTTTGGAGCGGCGCAGGGCCATGGGCAGGTTGACGATGCGTTTCATGAGGCAATGCCGCCCACGGCCAGCTGTGAAGTGGCGAGTGTCGAGACGTACAGCCGATGCTGTTCTGACGGCGAATTGCGCATGACGCAGGGTTTCCAGAGGCGGAAATCGTCGGTGGCGAGTAGCACAAGCCATCCGGGGATGGCTGGATACTAGGGGTGAATGGGGCGCGTGTAAATGTTTGATTCAACGCATCAGGTGCACACCAAGGCCGATCAGCCCGCAGCCGACCAGCACTTCGATCACGCCGCGCTTGAAGCGGAACAAGGCAATCGCCGCCGCTATCGCGATCAGCAGCGAGGGCCAGTCGAGGGGATTGTCGAAGCCCTTGGGCCAGAGTACGTGGTAGCCGAAGAAGCACGCCAGATTGACAATCACCCCGACCACCGCCGCCGTAATCGCTGTCAGTGGCGCGGTGAATTTGAGTTCGTTGTGCGTCGATTCCACCAAGGGACCCCCGGCGAGAATGAACAGGAACGAAGGCAGGAAGGTGAACCAGGTCACCAGTGTTGCGGCAAGGGCCCCGGCGACAAAGGCCTGATCCGGACCGAACACCTGATGTACGTAGCCGCCAATGAAACCGACGAAGGCGACGACCATGATCAGTGGTCCTGGAGTGGTTTCGCCGAGGGCCAGGCCATCGATCATCTGCGTCGGCGTTAGCCACCCATAATGACCCACCGCGCCCTGATACACATACGGCAGCACCGCGTAGGCACCGCCGAAGGTCAGCAGCGCCGCTTTGGTGAAGAACCAACTCATTTGCGTCAGCGTGCCGTCCCAACCGAACAGGGCGGTGAGGGTGGCCATCGGCAGTGTCCACAACACCACGCCAATGAGGGCCAGGCGCAGCAATTTCCAGCTACTGAAACGGGCGTGTTCGGGTGTCGGTGTGTCGTCATCGATCAGCGCCGCGCCGAAGGATTTTTGCGCTGCGCCATGGCCACCGGTGCGGAACTTTTCGGGTGCCAGACGCCCGCCGAAGTAACCGATGATTGCCGCCCCCAACACGATCAAGGGAAAGGGTACGTTGAGCGCGAAGATGGCCACGAATGACGCGGCGGCGATGCCCCACATCCAGCGGTTTTTCAACGCCCGGGAGCCGATTCTATGCGCTGCCTGCAACACGATCGCGGTCACCGCAGGCTTGATTCCGTAGAACAGCCCGGCCACCACCGGCACCTCACCGAAGGCGATATACACCCACGACAAGGCAATCAGGATGAAAAGCGACGGCAGCACGAACAGCGCGCCGGCGATCACGCCGCCCCAGGTCCGGTGCATCAGCCAGCCGATGTAGGTCGCCAGTTGCTGGGCCTCGGGGCCGGGTAGCAACATGCAATAGTTGAGGGCGTGTAGAAAACGCCGCTCGGATATCCAGCGTCGGCGCTCGACCAGTTCCTGGTGCATGATCGAAATCTGCCCCGCCGGCCCGCCGAAGCTGATGAAGCCGAGCTTGAGCCAGAAGCGGAACGCTTCTCGCAGGCTGATGGCAGCGGGCTTTGCGGGTTCTGGTTGGCTGTTCGGCGAAGGCGTCAGGCTCAAGCGGATGTTCCTTGCGAAGGCGCTTTGAGCCAGTGACTTTAGCCATGATGCCACGCTTTGGAAAGTTGCTAATACGGTACAGTCTTCCAGCGTTCAGCTGCGAATCGGTCGCTGTCACGGGCATCGACCCAGCGCGCGACAGAGGCCACGTCTTCGCGTTTCCAGAACGGTGTGTCAGTTGGCGATGACCATGCCGCGGTCCACCGCCTTGCACATGTCGTAGAGGGTCAGCGCGGCGACACTGACGGCGGTCAGCGCTTCCAGTTCTACGCCGGTCTGGTTGAGACGATGTTTGATCGCCCATTGCACGGTCAGGGCCGTAGGCGCGAACAGGCTGACCAGCGTGCCGAGTCTGGCCCTGACGGCTTTGTGGATCAGTTCCAGTCTGCAACGACTGGTGACCACGGTGAAGCCGCGACGGCTATCAATGCCGGCGTTCAAATCGGTGCAAACTTGCGGGACGCGGGGATGAGCAGCAAACTCCCTGTAGGAGCGCAATACTGTTCACTTAAACATGGGGTTGTATGTAAGAACTGGATTGGGGGTATATCCGTTGCTGCGGTAACGGCCGCTTAGGGTTTCGCCCTTACGGCGAGTCCCTTTTTCAAACGCCAAAAAGGAACCAAAAGGCTTTGCCCCACCACTCGGTGCCTCGCTGTGGCTCGGCATGCCGTAACGAAGGCATTGCTCCGTGGGTCGCCGCGATGGGCCATCCCTGGCCCAGCGCGGCTAAACCGGCGTCCTGCCGGTTTACCCACTGCGCAATGCCTGCGTTCGGCCATCGTAGTTTAACGGGGCCCCCAAAATCTAAAGCCAAAGCGAGGCGGCCTGACAGCCGACCTGATTTTTGCAGATACCCCCAATCCCCTGTGGGAGCGAGCTTGCTCGCGATGGTCGTCAACGATAACGCGCCCTGTCTGGATGAACGCGTTGTCTGGAAGTCCATCGCGAGCAAGCTCGCTCCCACAGTTGGATCGCGGACAGACCTGCAATCAGGTCGGCTTTAAGGCCGCCTCGCGTTTGCTTTGGCTTTTGATTTTCTTGCCACATCGAGAGGCTTCGTTCCGGTTCTGCGCAGTGGGTAAACCGGCATGGATGCCGGTTTAGCCGCGCTGGGCCAAGGATGGCCCATCGCGGCGGGCCCACGGAGCAGGACCGGAGCGAGGGCATGCCGAGCCACAGCGAGGCACCGAACGCCAGGGGCAAGAGCCCTTGGTTACTTGGGGCTCTTCCAAGTGACTCGCCGTAAGGGCGAAACCCTAGGTCGCCGTTACCGCAGCAACGGATATACACCCAATCCAAATATGCACCTGCAGCCCCCCAACCTAAAGTGAACAGCATTACCTGAGCAAGCCCGCTCCCCCAGGTTTTAGGGGTTACCTCGGGTCAATCAATTCAGCACGAAATACACCGGTTCCAGTTGTGGTGGCAGTTCCGTCACACCCAACGCCGCCAGGACATCGCGCTCGATGTTGCGCACGATGGCGTCGGTGGGCAGGTCGTTTTCATCACGACCGAACGGGTCTTCCAGTTCGTCGGCAATCGCATCCAGGCCGAAAAAGGTGTAGCTGACAATCGCGGTGAAGATCGGTGTCAGCCAGCCCAATGGTTCGGCCATGGCGAACGGCAACAGGATGCAGAACAGGTAGATGGTCCGGTGCAACAACAGGGTGTAGGGGAACGGCAACGGCGTATTTTTGATCCGTTCACAGATCGCTTGCGCGCGGGTCAGGTTGGTCAGATGGTTGGCCATGATCGTGTAGCGCCATTCGCTGATCACGCCTGACTCATTGAGCGCCGAGCACTGTTGACCGACTTGCAGCAGAATCTGCCCGCTCACATCGCTCGTGTTGCCCTGGGGCATCGGTTCGAGCCAGTCGCCACTCGCGGCCAGTTCGTTTTCCTTGCGCAGGCGTGCGTTGAGCGCATGGGCGAAGCCACACAAGTTGCTGAGGATTGTGTGTCGTCCAGGCGCATCCTTGATGATCTGGGTTTCGCGAATCATCGAGCGGATTTCCACGATGATCTCGCCCCACGCCTTGCGCGCCTCATACCAGCGGTCATAGCAAGCGTTGTTGCGAAAACTCATGAAGATCGACAACGACAAACCGAGCAGGGTGAACGGCGTTGCGCTGACCTTGGAAAAGTAGCTTGGATGCAATGTTTCGATCAGCACGATGGCAGAGGCGAGCAGTGTCACTAACAGACTGCGCAAGGCAATCCGTTTGGCGATCGAGCCCTTGAGCGAAGTCAGCACGCCGATCAGGTTGGGTTTGGGTCTGACGATCATGGTGTTCAGCCACCTGTCATGTTCATGAAGCGAATGACCTGGACCTCGTCGTTCACTTCGAAATTGTGCCGATAAGGCTTGAGCTTCATCGCCTCGATGATGACTTTCTCCAGACGCTCTGGCTGTCCGGGGTGGCTGCGCAACACGGCCTTGAGATCGACGGAGTGCTCGTTGCCCAGGCACAGCAGCAGACGACCCTCGACGGTCAGCCGTACCCGATTGCAGGTGCCGCAGAAGTTGTGGCTGTGGGGCGAAATGAACCCCAGGCGAATCTGCGGCGCCTCGGCCAGGCGCCAGTAGCGCGAAGGGCCCTGGGTCGACTCGGCAGAATCAATCAAAGTGTAGCGTTCGGCAATCCGTTCACGAACCTGGGCGCTGGAATAAAACGACTCTGCACGGCTGTGTTCATCGATGGTGCCCAAGGGCATTTCTTCGATGAAGGAAATGTCGAGGTTGCGGTCGATGGCGAAGCTCACCAGGTCGTTGATCTCGTGATCGTTGCGACCCTTCATCACCACACAGTTGAGCTTGGTGTTGCGAAATCCGGCATTGTTGGCGGCGTCGATGCCCTTGATCACCTGCGCCAGATCGCCGGTGCGGGTCAGCTCGCGAAAGCGTTTCGGGTCCAGGCAGTCGAGGCTGATGTTGAGGCGCTTGACCCCGGCCTCGAACAGGGGATCGGCAAGCCTGGCCAACTGCGACCCGTTGGTGGTCATGCACAGTTCGCGCAGGCCGGGCAGGGCGGCGATCTTCTCGCACAGTTGCACCACGCCTGGGCGGATCAGCGGCTCGCCCCCTGTCAGGCGGATCTTGCGCGTACCTAGTGCGACGAAGCTTTGCGCCACTTGATAGATCTCTTCCAGCGTCAACACCCGTTGGCGCGGCAGGAACTGCATGTCCTCGGGCATGCAATACACGCAACGGAAATCGCAGCGATCGGTGACTGACATCCGCAGATAGTCCACGCGCCGGGAGAACCCATCGATCAAGACTCGTTCCGACATGACATCCTCGCTTGGCACGCATTGAATGAATTGTGGGAGCGAGCCGGCTCCGGGCGGCGTTCCGACGATGGTCGCTAACGATAACGCGTGGTTACTGGTTTAACGCGGCGCTCTTGAGTTCATCGTCGGAACGCCGCCCGGAGCCGGCTCGCTCCCACAGTTGTTGAGCGCAGGCTAAGAGCAACTTGCGAGGGCGTCCAATCACTATCAATAACCGGTTGATCGACAGGCTCTATGATGAAAATGTAGTTGCGTTGGGTGTAGTGGCGGGCGCGTTGCGGATGTTGATGCATGCGGCCGGGATGAGCGCTCACTGAGCTCCTACGAAAAGCAATTAACCCGGAACCTATGAAAGGGTTCCGGGTTTTTCTGTTTCACTGCGCCCCGAACATCACCGTCCAGTAAATCCCCGCATCGCTCTTCGGATCAACCGCATACGCCGCGCCCAGATCGCGGAACTGCGGGTTCATCAGGTTGGCGCAATGGCCGGGGCTGGTCAGCCAGCCGTCGACCACCTTGCGCACGCTGTCCTGCCCGGCGGCGATGTTTTCGCCGATCTGCTGGAAGTCGTAGCCCGCCAGTTCCGCGCGGTCGCCTGGGGTACGGCCGTCGCGGTCCTTGTGATCGAAGTAGTTGTTGTTGGCCATGTTGCGCGCCTGGGTTTCGGCGGCGCTCGCCAGGGTGGTGTTCCAGGTCAGTGGCGTAGTGGCGTTAAAGGCTTGCGCGCCGCATTGGCGGGGTTGGCTGCGCGCGACGTTGAGTTCGGCCAGCAGTTTTTGCCCTTCGGCCTGCCAATCGCCCAGGCGTGCGCTCAACAATGGCCGGGCCAGGACGATGCGCCACTCGCGGTCCTGGCGGCTGACGCCGACGTCGACGAATTGCGGGTCGAGCACGATCTGGCAAAAACTTTCCTGGATCGCCTTCATGGCCGAGGGTGCATCACGCGGCCCGGACAGGCTGATCGCCTGCACGTTCTTCATCGGATACCCGGCAGTGGCCATGGCCTGCTGCAGGTTGCCGACGCTGGCGGCGGACAGCACCAGCCGCGGGTCGGCCGACAGCGGCGGCAGTTCCGATGACACTTGGCCGGCGCAACGCTGCAACTGCCCGCGGTAGAGGTTGATCGATTCGATCAGTTGCGACTCTTCGCTGGCAAGCGCGGTGGCGGCAAATAGAAGTCCCAGTGAAAACCCGGCAAGGCGCAGAGTGGATGATAGGAAATGCATGGAAATCCTCCTTGAGCTGACTGCGCCCATGATGCGCGAAATGCCCCCCTTGAGCGCAATGCCTTTTTCCGGGATGTCGCACCCTAGGTGCAATCATTTCGATACTACACTGAAGCGATACTGCCTACAGAGTAGTGCCCAACCATGCGCCACGACTGGATAGCCACCTGCCTCGCCCTGACCCTGCTCGCCGTCCCGGCATTCGCCACCGACCAGGAGCAAAAACAGAAAGTCGCTGAAGACAAGGCCGAGGTGCTGGAGCATAAGGCCGCAGAAAACAGCAGTCCCGCGTCGACGCCCAAGTCTGAAGCCATCACCCAGCCCGAGGTCCAGGCCGTGGACCCGGTGGGCAAAGCGCCGCTGGATGACGCCATCACCTGTCTCGCCCGTTCGATCTACTGGGAAGCCAAAGGCAAGAACGCGGCCGACATGGAAGCGGTGGCCAATGTGGTCATGAACCGCCTCGGCCACGAGGGTTTTCCCGATACCGTGTGCGGTGTGGTCAAGCAGGGCTCGGAAACCAGGAGCTGCCAGTTCTCCTGGTGGTGCGACGGCCGTTCCGATTCGGTACAGGAAGAAGTGCCTTATGCGATGGCAAAGGAAATAGCGCGCAAGGCACTGAACAAACAATTGCCGGATCGCACCAAAGGCGCGCTGTATTTCCATGACCGCACGGTGAAGCCGGATTGGGCCAGGGAGTACACTAATACGGCCAACATCGGGTTGTTCAGGTTCTACAAGCCCCATGGTGGAGATGCGAAGTGATCGCGGGCGCTATCGCTCCATTCTGGTGCTTTGCTCGCACCTTTGAATAAAGAACTCATTGCGCCAGCTATAAGTTGGGCCTTTTAAATCAATCGGATAACCCTGCACTCTTCACCGTGGGCAAACGTGGCACGCACATTGCTCCACCCCTCAAGCACCTTTTCTGTGCGACTGATCCGGGACGACCCGGAGGCCTCGCGGCTCTGCGATATCTGGACGACCAGGTGACATTTTGACTAATCATCAGGAGGTTACTTATGGCGCCCACGCCTCGAATTACCCCTCACTCAGCGTTTAAAACCCTGCCGCTTGTAGATATTCGCGGACTGTTCTCAGACAGGCAGGCCGATCGCGTCGAAACCGCCGCGGCATTGGGGCGAGCGGCCTCGCAAGCGGGATTTCTGTATGTGACCGGACACGGTATCGACCCGCAGATCATCAGTCGCCTCAAGCAACGGACGGAGGAGTATTTCGCCCAGCCGCTCGAACAGAAGATGCAGGATTACATCGGGCTTTCGAGCAACCACAGCGGCTATGTACCGGAGGGCGAAGAGCAGTTCGTCGAGGGCAGCATCGATCACAAGGAGGCCTTCGATGTCGGTTTCGATTACCTGTTGCCGCAGGGGACGCGACCGATGCTGGGGGCCAATCGCTGGCCGGCGTTGCCGGGATTCAAGCAGGACATCAAGGCTTATTATGATGCGGTATTCAGCCTCAATCTCACGCTTTTTCGAGGCTTCGCACTGGCATTGGGGCTAGCGGAAAACGCCTTCACTCAATGGGTCAGCAACCCGCCCAGCCAACTGCGGTTGATCCACTATCCATTCTCGCCGGATGCGCCGGTGGATCGTCCCGGTATCGGTGCACACACCGACTATGAGTGCTTCACCATCCTGTTGCCGACCGCGCCAGGACTCGAAGTGTTGAACGGTGCAGGGCAGTGGATCGATGTGCCGTTGGTGGAGGGCGCGTTTGTCATCAATATCGGCGACATGATGGAGGTGCTGAGCAACGGCACCTACGTGGCCACGGCGCATCGGGTGCGTAAAGTCGCCCAGGAGCGTTACTCGTTCCCGATGTTTTGCGCTTGTGATTACGACACGGTCATCGAGCCCATTGCGCAACTGGTCGATCCGCAAACGCCCAGCCGCTACGTTCCGGTTGCCTGTGGCGAGCATTTGTATGCGCAAACCCTGCAAACCTTTCGCTACCTCAAGCAGCGCCTGGCCAACGGTGAGTTGCAGTTGCCGAAAGGGGCAAAGGGCTTGTCCTCATTCGGCCGTACCGCCCGCGCCATGGAGATTTGATATGCACATCACTGACCTTGTCGCGCTCTACCCGCAACGACCGGCGCAAGGCGTTCCGGACTGGATGCTGGGCTTCTACAAACGCCGGGCGATCAGCTTTGCCGACGGCCTGACTGACACGCAGACCCATGTGTGCTGGTTTCAAAGTCGCAACTTCACTATCGATTTGCGCCTGCCGCTGGAAGAACACCAGGTGACAGCCAAACCGTTGCTGGAGTACAGCGCTGAACAATTGCAGCAACTGGCCAACTACGAAGGCTGGGAAGCCCTCTGTTCATGGGAAGGCGAGGTTCTCAGTTGGCACACTGACACGTCCTTCCAGTTGCACAATCGCTGGCCTGAGCCGGGGCTGCTCAAGCGCATCGGCAACTGCATGATCGAGTTCGCGCCCAGCGGGGCCTATGTCGAAGACTGGCGTCTGCAATCTTCGGCGCCGGGAGCATTGATTGGTCTGCGCCTGATGGAGGAAAAGGAACTGGAGAGCGGTGTCGTGCGTCATCGAGGCGGCGGTTTGATCGTTTGTGGTGAACATGCCGCGCTGGTGCTGGGGCGTTCACATCCGCTTGAGAGCGGTGCGCCCCTGCGAGAGTTGGTCGCCCGGCACGGCGAAGATCCGCAATGGCTGAGCCGTGCGTTCAACTTTGAAACCTCGGTGGCTCGGGGCTCGCTCGACGAAGGCTACAACGTGACGCTCTCGACCTGTCCCGCGCGAGTGGGCCAGCCCCTGATCTCACTGGACGGTTTCGAACTTCAGGCTGACGGCGTTCAGGTCATCCAGAGGTTGCTGATTGATGGCAAGGCCTGCGAACGGGTGTTCATCATCGACACGCTGGAACCGCAAGTCAGCTACTCGCCGTGCACCGGATTCACCAGCAGCGCCGCGCGATGGTATGAGCGCGAATCACCGACATTGCGCCGCTATACCCAGCCGCTCGTTTGAACTCATTGCGTCCCCTATTCATAACCCGTGAGGTTTACATGAAGGCATTCTCGTGCGTGTTTTACCGTTTTGCAGCCGTGTTGCTGGCCCTGACCATTCTCGCTTCCGGTGCCTCTGCCGCCGAGAAAAAGCAGACGTTCAAGGTGGCCTGGTCGATCTATTCCGGCTGGATGCCATGGGGCTACGCCAGTGAACACGGGATCATCGACAAATGGGCCGAAAAGTACGGCATCAAGATCGAACTGGTTCAGCTCAATGACTATATCGAGTCGATTAACCAGTACGCCGCCGGTGCATTCGATGCCTGCGGCATGACCAACATGGATGCCTTGACCATTCCGAGCGCCAACGGCGTGGACACCACCGGGCTGATCCTCGGCGACTACTCCAACGGCAACGACGCGATTGTCCTCAAACACGGCAAGACCTTTGCCGACATCAAGGGCCAGCAGGTCAATCTGGTGGAACTGTCGGTCTCCGACTACCTGATGTCCCGGGCCCTGGACATCCACGGCCTTAGCCAGCGCGACATCAAGATCATGAACACCTCCGACGCTGATGCGGTGGCCTCTTTCACCACACCTGGCGTGACAGCGGCGGCGCTGTGGAACCCGCAGTTGAGCATGGTGATGAAGCAATCGCCGACGGCGGTCCAGGTCTTCACGTCCAGGGAAATTCCCGGCGAGATCATCGACATGATGGCGGTGAACACAGCGACACTGACGGCCAACCCGGAACTGGGCAAGGCGTTGGTGGGCGCGTGGTTCGAGACCTTGCAATTGATGTCCGGCGACAATGGGCCAGCCATCGCCGCACGCACTTCGATGGCCGAACGTTCGGGCACCGATTTGAAGGGGTACGAGGATCAACTCACGCAAACCATGCTGTTCTACACGCCGACCACGGCCTACGAATTCGCCAGTTCCGAGGCTATCCGCAATACCATGGACAAGGTCCGCACCTTCTCTTTCGCCAAGGGATTGCTCGGCCAGGCCGCCACCAGCGCTGATGCGGTGGGCATGCAGTTCGCCGATGGCTCGACCCTCGGCGACAAGAACAACATCAAGCTGCGCTTCGATACCCGGTTCGTGAACATGGCGATGACCAACCAGCTGTGATCCCTCGTGGCCATGGGCGTGGGTTTGAGCGCCCATGGCTTGCCGTTAAAACTTCGCATAATTCAACGCATCGACAATCGCCGAGCCGCCGATACCGGTCAGGGACAGCAGCAGTGAACGGATCAACGGATCTTCGGAATAGCGCGAGAACGAACCGGTGTTGAGCGTTGACGCCCGTTCGCGGATCATCTTGAATTTGGCATAGCCGGGCGACGATTCCGGTGTTTCCAGCAAATAGGCGTCGAGTCGTTGCAAGGCCACCGTGCGGGCCTTTTCCGCGGCTCGCCGCAGGGTCAGCGCGGAGCTGAGCAGCAGCAACGCGGTCAGCAGGTAGGAAATCATCAGCCCTGGCGGCGTCGGCCAGTTGTCGAACAGGCTGCTGCGCGAGGCCAGCAGGATCAACAGCACCGCAGTCGGCGCGTAGATCAGCCGGTTGACCGCCGACGTACGCTTGGCGATCAGCTGCAGATCCACCCACTCATCGATGCAGGGATGCTTGAGCATGCCGAAGATTTTCTTGTGCTCGGCCTGCAAAGTCCCCGGCCAGATCGCATGGTGCTCGCTCAGATGACGGATGAAGCGGGTCAGCAACAGGTTGGCGTCCATGACCCAGAACACCAGCAACTGGAAAATCAGGGTTGGAATCAGCCAGGTTATCATCCACCACGCCGATGCGCCGCGCACGGGCATGCCTTCCATGGGCCAGATCACGAACAGCACGCTGGTGACCACGACGTAGGCCCAAGTGGCGAGTATCGCCCGCAACAGGCGGGCACCGAATGAGCCGCAGATGCAGTGCTCACCCCAGAAGCGCGCAACGACGATCATCTTGCGTCCGTCCGTGCAGCGGGCCTGGGCGGCCGCGCAGGACTTCGACCAGTCTTCGCTGGCGCTCATCAGCGGGAAGAAAATCAGCAGCAGCCAATGGCCCAGTTCATTGCACCAGCGGCGCAAGCTCCAGCCTTTGCCGCGGCGGACCAAACGTCGCACCTGGCCCCACAGGGTCGTCTGGTATTTGCGCATGTGCAGGCGCAAATGAAAGGCGCTTTCGATTTCAGCGCGGTTGATGCGCAGTTTGCGCCAGCCCCAGGTCAACGCCGAGAGCGAGATCAGCACGGCCAGCAGGCGCAGGGCCACGGTCGGCCAGGCACTGATGCCTTCGAGCAGGAACATCGGTTCGCCGAGGCCGTTGTCGGTCAAGGTGCTGCGCATCTGGTACGCCAGCATCAACGCGAGGATGAACGCCACCAGCGGGACCACGATGTACCACGCCCAGGCATCGTGTGAGCCCGGGGTCAAACTCGCCGTCGCGTCCTGGGCCAGTGCCAGTCGCCGCGTGGAGCGGCGGACCAGGTTCGAAGACAGGATGCCCAGCAGCACCAGTACGAAGGTGAACCACAGGAACTCCGCATGCCAATAGCGCGTGGCAATGAAGGCGCAGGCCGCCGCAACCATGAACAGCGTAATGGGTACGCCGCGCACCCATGCCAGTCGCGTGTCGTGTTCATCCTGGGGACCCTCGATGCGCCACCAGAGGATGAACGCGGCGATGGTCAGCAGGGTGAGCGTCAAAGGTCCCGCCCAAAAGAACGATTGGCTTTGTTTGAAACGCTCGCGCAGTGACCTGGAGGGCTCAGGGTAGGGCGGTGGCGAGGGATCTTGCAGGCAGCGAAGCGCCATAAGATCGTGAGGCGCAATGCCGCGATCCGACTGGGATTGGGTGGGTGCCTGGCAACTGATCGGGCGCGAGGCGCCCAGTCGCGTGGCCAGGGGAATGAAACCACTGATGCCCACTTCATAGATGCCCGGCGAGAGCAGCTCCGATTTGGAATAGTCGAATTTCGCACGCTTGGCATCGAATGATTGTGGGGCCAACGCGGCCAGTACCGAGATGAACACTGCACTTTGCAGGCTGTCGCGAAACGGCGGCACGTCCTGTTGCAGGGCGCGGGTCAGCGTCAGGCCATAGGGCGCGGCGAGGATTAGGTTGCGCGTGGTTTGCGCCTGGCCCCGTTGCAGCATGCGTGCGTCAAGATCGGTGGAGAAGTACAGTTTGTACGGCATCCGGTTCTTGAGTGCCTGCAGTACCAACAGCTTGTCGTAGGCATCGACACCGAGGATGCCGATGGCGCCGATGCCGCTTTCGCCATCGCGTCGATAGGCCGCGTCTTCGCTGGCGATGTGGTCGGCCAGGCGTCGCAGGTAATCGAGCTGGGAATTGCCATCGGATTTTTCCAGTGGGCTGAGGTCGATTGCGGATGCGCCACGGGCGCTTTTGCTGGCATCGAAACTGGCGGTTTTATCGGTGCTCGCCGATTCTTCCGGCAGCCGTCCGTCGAGACCGCGCAAGTAACTGAAGCGCAAAATCCACTGGTCGACAGCGCCCCTATGGTTTTCACCGTCACCGAGTCGGGCGTCCTTGGCCACCTGCAACTTGAAGCTTTCGATCAGGGCACGGCTGTAGAAGCTGTCCCACTCGGAAATCAACGCGATGCGGTTGCCGCTGCGGCGAAGATTGCCGGTGCAGGGTGAGCCGATCCGGCGCAGTTTGCCCTCACCACAGCGTACGCCAGCGGCCGGGTCCACGCGGCGCAACTTCAACTCATCGAGCATGAGTTGGGTCATGGTGCCGTCGTCGCTGACGGTGCGCAGCAACTTCATGGGTTGCCGGTTTTGCAGCGGCGGTGAAAGCTTCTGGTAGCCGCGATCCAGCGTCTCGTTATCGGCTGTAGCCAGCGGCGAGTAGATTTCGATGTTCGCCGAAGCCTTGCCAATGTCCTGGTCCTGGAACATGTCGCGCAGCACGGTCGAGGTCGAAGGGCCGATGACCTTCAGCACGGCATTGGCCGCAGGCTCGGCGCAGGGTGCTGGCGCGCAGGCCATGGCGACTTTTTTGTTGAGGCTGGCGCGTAGCGTCTCGAGCTGTTGCAGCGGAGTCGAGCCGAGCGCGTCCTGTTTCAGCCAGAACACGATCGTGCGGTCGGGCGCCGGTGGCTTGCCTTCAAGCGCCAGCGGTGGATCGAAGGGATTGGATACGAACACTTCGTAGGGCGCATCGACAAAAGCGGTTTTTTGCGGCGCATCGAGTGACAGGTTGGCGGCCAGTTTCAGGCAGTGGATGTACTGCTCCTGATCCGGCACCCGATGGGAATTCTTGAACCCGGCCAGCAAGGCATAGCGAATGCGACGACGCCGTTCGACTTCATCGGCGTAGGGACCGCCCTCGACCAGCGCGACCATGATGTCAGGCGCCGATTGTCCTGCACTCAGGGGAGAGAGGTCGGGGCTGCAAACGTTCTCGGCGTCCGGGTTCTTGCTCTCGACAAGCTTCTTGCGATAACGCTCCACGGCGTCGAAAGGGTCCTGCCACAGCCGGGCCTCGATAGGCAGTTGCGCCTGGAACTGGGCACCGATGGGGCGCGGTTCAAGGAACGGCTCGCGGGTGAGGGCGAACATCGATACCACCAGACTCAGGATGACTGCACTGCCTGGCAACCAGAAGGCCAGATTTGTGCCCGAATCCTTGCTGTCCATGGCCTGCGCCTCTTCTTTGCGGCCAACTGTGTACTGTTATTTATAGACCCAATAAATGAAGGGGCATGGCCTGAATGGACGATTGTCTGACCGAATTGCCATCGGACGGTTTTTTACCCGGCACTATAGCGGCAGGCGTACAGTGCGGTGCTCTGGCTGAATAACCGCTCATGCCACCTTTAAGGTCATTCGGGGCAACCACCATGCAACACATCGGACTCATTGTTTACCCCGGTTTCCAGGTACTGGGCCTGGCCATGTGCGCCGTGTTCGAACTGGCCAATAACGCTATGCATGAGCCGGTTTACAGCATTGCCTCGCTGTCCGAACACGGCGGCATGGTGCAAACCTCCGCCGGTTTTGCCGTGGAAACCACAGCGTTTGGCCAGCGTTCGTTCGATACGTTGTTAGTGATGGGCGATAACGAGATTCGCCCGGTATCAACGGGCATGGTCGAGTTTTTGCGTCACGCCAGCCGGAACACCCGGCGCCTGGGTTCGATCTGCACTGGCGCCATTGCTCTGGCCGAGGCCGGTTTGCTCGATGGCCGGCGGGCGACCACTCACTGGTGTCACGCCGCGTCGCTGCAGCGGGCGTACCCCAGGATCAAGGTCGAAGAGGACCGCATCTTCATCAACGATGGCAATCTCTGGACGGCAGCGGGCATGAGCGCTTGCGTCGATCTGGCGCTGGCGCTGGTCGAGATGGATCTGGGTGGCGAAGTCGCGCGGCGGGTAGCCCGGCAGTTGGTGGTGTATCACCGCCGGGCAGGCGGGCAGTCGCAGTTTTCGGTCATGCTGGAGTTGCAGCCCAAGACCGATCGCATCCAGGCTGCGCTGACTTACGCCAAGCAGAATCTGAAGTCCGAACTGTCGGTCGAAGCGTTGGCCAACGCCGCCAATCTCAGTCCTCGACAATTCAGCCGGGTGTTCAATGCCGAAACCGGGCAATCACCGGCCAAGGCCATCGAAAGCCTGCGGGTGGAGTCCGCGCGGTTGATGATGGAAACCGGCCGACACTCGATCGATGTGGTGGCGACCGAAACCGGGTTTGGTGACAGGGAGCGCATGCGTCGGGCCTTTATTCGTGCGTTCGGGCAACCGCCGCAAGTGATACAACGGGCCAATCGAGGGTGATGTCCTAAAAGGTGGTGTATACGACATTCAAGACTGAATATGATTGACGTAATATTTATCTCGTTGAAGCCCATTCCCCCAATGAGATCGCCGCCATGACCTTCGTCAAAGCCGCTGCCGTACAAATTAGCCCCGTGCTCTATAGCCGTGAAGGCACCGTCAATAAAGTCGTCGAGAAGATTCTCGAGCTCGGCGGGCAGGGCGTGCAGTTCGCCGTGTTTCCGGAAACCATCGTGCCGTACTACCCGTATTTCTCGTTCGTCCAGGCGCCCTTTGCAATGGGCGCCGAACATCTCAAGCTGCTGGACCAGGCCGTGACTGTGCCATCGGCGGCGACCGATGCCATTGGCGCCGCAGCCAGAGAGGCCGGCATGGTCGTATCCATTGGTGTTAACGAACGTGACGGCGGTACGTTGTACAACACACAGTTGCTGTTCGATGCCGACGGCACTCTGATCCAGAGCCGCCGCAAGATCTCCCCGACCTACCATGAACGGATGATCTGGGGCATGGGCGACGGTTCCGGCCTGCGCGCCACCGACAGCGCGGTTGGGCGCATTGGCCAACTGGCGTGCTGGGAGCATTACAACCCGCTGGCTCGCTACGCCTTGATGGCCGATGGCGAACAGATCCACGCCTCGATGTACCCCGGCTCGTTTGCCGGCCCGCTGTTCACCTCGCAGATGGAAGTCAGCATTCGCCAGCACGCATTGGAAGCGGCCTGCTTTGTGGTCAACTCCACCGCCTGGCTCAACCCGGAACAACAGGCGCAGATCATGGCCGACACCGGTTGCCCGATCGGCCCGATTTCCGGCGGTTGCTACACCGCGATCATCAGCCCGGACGGCGTGGTGCTGGGTGCGTTGACCGAGGGTGAAGGCGAGGTGATCGTCGACCTCGACATGAGCCTGATCGACAAGCGCAAGCGCATGATGGATTCCCGCGGCCATTACAGCCGTCCGGAACTGCTGAGCCTGCTGATCGATCGCACACCGCATGCCCATGTGCATGAACGCAGTGCGCATCCGCAATTGGCGGGGGTTGAGGCGGTGGAAGAAATGCTTCGATAATTCTTGACCCACTGTCTGTAGGAGCAAGCTTGCTCGCGATGGTGGTCAACGATTTCGCGGGGAACCTGGATGCCCGCGGTGTCTGGACGCTCATCGCGAGCATGCTCGCTCCTACAGTACGGCATCGTTTCAGTGTTGATTGCGGCGCCAGAAGAATCGGGCCAGCAGGGCATCGAGGCTGAACTTGCCGGGGCCCGAAAGCAGCAGCGGCACGAGGGCGGCGAGGTAGATCAGCGGCAGCTTGAAGTTGCCGAAGCCTTTGTTGCTGATGGAGTAACCCTGGGCCAGTTCGCTCAAGCTCGACCAGTCGGCAGGCCAGTGCACCGCGGCGGTCGCGATGATGGTCACCACGATCAGGCTGATTGCCGAGAACCGCGTGGCCAGGCCCGCCAGCAGGGCGAGGGCGCAGATCAGCTCAACCCACATCGACAATTCCCAGTTCAGCGTGGCCGGGAGGTGGTTGAACGGGAACAGGAAGCGGTCCTGGATGTCGGCGAACCAGTTTTCGCCATTGAATTTTTCCAGGCCTGATTCGAAGAATTCCCAGGCGAGGAACACCCGCAGGGTCAGTGGCGCGATCCAGCTGCCGGCACGGTCAAGGTTCAGGTGCAGGCCTTTCACGGCCGATGAAATAGTGGCGCTCATGGTTGATCTCCTTCAAGGCAGGGGTGTCGGGCGGCGGTGTGCCCGTTGATACCTATTTCATCAACCGGGTGTATCTGCGGTGTGTCGTTTGCGCGCGTATTTGAAGGCCTGGTGTGTCAGGGGCGGGGCTGTACACACTTTGATACGTAACCAGGACACCCTGATCCCTGTGGGAGCGAGCTTGCTCCGGGCGGCGTTCCGACGATGAGGCCCTTCCAGTCGACGTCAATGTTGACTATCAGACCGCTTTCGCGAGCAAGCTCGCTCCCACAGGGGATGTCTCTCGTGCGGGATCAGAGCGACAACCCCAGAATTCGGCTGCGCAGATGCTCCAGCGTCTCGTCATCCAGCACCGTGGTCTGCTCCAGACCTTCCCGGGCCTGATACAGATTCATCGCATCCCGGGTCTGTTTGCCGACGATGCCGTCAATCTTGCCGGGGTGCCAGCCCAGGTACGTCAGGTAGGTTTGCGCGGTGCGAATCCTCAGGTCGGGCGTACCGCCGTAGGAGAACTTTTGATACGCGGCACTGAGCCGCACGTCGTAGTTGTTGATGGCGTAGTTGGGGCCGTTGTAACGCCGGGCGAAATTCGCCCAGTCCTTGGCCCGCAGCGCGGCTACTGAACCACCCCCGATCAACGTGCCAACGGTACACAGCAGTTGTTCGTTCTCGGACAGGACCATGCGCTTGACCATCGACTCGACGTCTGCAGAACCTGTGGAGGCGAAATTGAACCCCATGGTTTGACCCAGCCCCCACGAAGTGCATTGCAGCGCCGCATTGCGGTTCAGGCCGATAGCCTGATTCAGCCGGTCGTACTGGTGATCTCCCGACGCACCATAGTTGCCAGGGCTTTTGCTGCTGATATCGGGGTGTTGTGCGTCAAACTTCTGGTGGGTCAAGCGGCTGAAGACGTGACGCTCGAAAAGGATTTTCGGACGGCGGTCGGAAAAGAATCCGTTGCCGGAGGTTTCTACTGCCAGAACAGCCCAGAGTTGTGCAGCGCTGACTTTGGCCAGGTCCAGGGCATTTTCCAGACCTTCGTCGTCAAGAGCTGCGCCATGGCTTCTGAATTCATCGCTCATGACGGCCTCCTTCGAAACAGCAAACGCGGGGGGTACGCTTTAAGCGTAGGTGCGCCAGGCCGGCACAGGCGGGTTTGCGATCATCGGCGCAGGGGCGTGGCGGATGACGCTCGGGGACTTTTGCTATACATTTTCCGCCCGCCCATTGCATGGTGTAACCGCTTCATGTCTCTTGCGCTCGAACGTCTAGTCGCTGGCACGCCGATCCCTTTCGCCGGTAATCGTGTCACTGTGGTCAGCCCCGAACTGGCGGCACGCTTTCAGCCCGGTGACCACCTGTTGGTAGAGCAGGTCAGCGGCGAACTGTTGCTGATCCCGGTGGCTGACCAGCAAGCGGCAGCCGTCGCGATCGAACATGCTGAAGCGGCGTTTACCGCGATGTCGACGGTGTCGGATAACGCCATCAGCGCCTTCTTCGATTTGTTCGCCCAACGTCTGGAGACGCCCGAGTGCTGGGCCTTGATCGAGGCCGCGAACCTGGCCGGCATCGAACGGGCCAAGGGTCGTGGCCGCTCGACCACGCGTTTGCTGGCCGATGAGCGCATGCGCCGCGACATGATTGCCGGCCTGCGCGCCTGGCGCGATGCGTCGGCCACCCGCGGCAAAGTGCTCAGTTGCGTCGAGCACGACGGCTGGAAAGTCGAGCAAGTGGTGTCGCCACTGGGCATCGTCGCGTTCGTCTTCGAGGGCCGGCCGAATGTCTTCGCCGATGCCGCCGGTGTGTTGCGCACCGGTAACACCGCGGTGCTGCGCATTGGCAGTGATGCGTTGGGCACCGCCCAGGCCATCGTCACTCACGCACTGAACCCGGCACTGAACGACGCCGGATTGCCGACCGGTGCGGTGTCGCTGGTGGAAAGCGTCAATCACGCCGCCGGTTGGGCGATGTTCGCTGACCGCCGGCTGTCACTGGCCGTGGCCCGTGGTTCGGGGCGCGCTGTCAGTCAACTGGGCAGCATCGCGCAACAGGCCGGCACCGCCGTCAGCCTGCATGGCACTGGCGGTGCCTGGTTGATCGCCGACGCTGACGCCGATGCCAAGCGCTTTGCCGCCGTGGTGCGCAACTCCCTCGACCGCAAGGTCTGCAACACCCTGAACGTCTGCCTGATCCAGCGCGATCGCGCCGCTGAACTGGTGCCGCTGTTTCTCGACGCGCTGCAACAGGCCGGCAAGGCACGCGGCCAAGGCTGCAAGTTGCACATCGTGGAAGGCAGCGAATCGTTCCTGCCGGCGGATTGGCAAACCGCCAGCGTCGAGGTCTACCGTGCCGAAGGCTACCGCACCGAAGCACTGGCCGAACCCTTGCCGGAAGATCAATTGGGTCGTGAGTGGGAATGGGAAGAAACCCCGGAAGTCAGCCTGAAGATCGTCGACGACCTGGACAGCGCCATCGTCTTGTTCAACCGCTACAGTCCGCAATTCACTGTGTCGCTGCTCAGTGAAGATGCCGCGACACAGGAACGCTTCTACAACGCGGTCAATGCGCCCTTTGTCGGCAACGGAATTACCCGTTGGGTCGATGGTCAGTACGCACTCAACAAGCCGGAACTGGGCTTGTCGAACTGGGAGAGCGGGCGCCTGTTTGCGCGCAGCGCGATTCTCTCGGGCGATGGTGTGTTTACCATTCGCAGTCGCATGACCCAGGTCGATCTGTCGGTCAAACGCTAAAAATCTTGCGCAGCGACTGCCTGGGCGGTCGCTGCGGTCAAGCTCAGGCGGCTTCGACGGCTTTGCCATATACGGCGCAAGTCGTCGGGTGCTCGGCCAGCGACACGAAAGTGCGGCTGCTGGCATCCAGCGCATCGATCGAGCCGGTCTCGATGTCGTACACCCAGCCATGCAGGTTCAACAGGCCTTTTTCCTGCGCCAGGCGCACGCTCGGATGGGTCTGGATGTTCGCCAATTGCGCGATGACGTTCTCGCGCACCATCGAGCTGACTTTCGCCGCGTCATCCGCGTGTGGCCGCGACTCGTTGATGACCTTCGCCGATTCGGCATGTTGCAGCCAACCGCTGACGGCGGGCAGGTGGTCCATGCATGTGCACTTGGCCACCGCCGTCATCGCGCCGCAGTCGGAATGGCCGCAGATCACGATATCGGTCACGCCCAGCACGGCGACTGCGTACTCCACCGTGGCCGACACACCGCCGGGATGGGGGCTGTAGGAGGGCACGATGTTGCCGGCGTTACGGATGACGAACAGCTCACCGGGTTCTTGCTGGGTCAGCAGTTCCGGCACGACGCGGCTGTCGGAACAGGTGATGAACAAGGTGCCGGGATGTTGCGTGGTGGCCAGGTGTTTGAACAGGTCGGTGCGTTGCGGAAAGACTTCCTTCTGGAACTTCAAGAAACCTTTAATGAGCGCTTGCATGTTTGCGTCCTCAGGGGTGAGCCGGGTTTGGCCCGCACGTGGGTGCGGGCCGCTATCAACTTAGAAAGGACGCAGGGGCAGGAACTTGCCATCGAGGGTAATCACGGCGCGGGAGCCGCCTTCCGGGTCTTCGACTTTCTTCAGGTCGAGCTTGAAGTTGATCGCGCTGATGATGCCGTCGCCGAATTGCTCATGAACCAGGGCTTTCAATGTGGTGCCGTAGATCTGGATCATTTCGTAGAAGCGGTAGATCGTCGGGTCAGTCGGGACACCCGAGAGGCTGCCGCGCAGCGGAATGATCTGCAGGCGAGCGACGGCGTCGGCGTCCAGGTCAAGTTTTTCGCCAATCACTTTGGCGGCACTTTCCGGCAGCGGGTGTTGGCCGAGCAGGGCAGCGGTGACGTAGGCCAGGCCAAGGCCAGTGCCTTCAGCCAGTTCCTGCCAGGACAGGTTTTTACGCGCCTTGGCATCCAGTAGTTCAGTGGTCAGGGCCAGGCTTGGATCGTTATAGGCGTGGGACTGTTGCATGGTGATTCTCCTGTCGCAGTGAGATGTGCTGGGTGTGAAGCAATCTTCTGCCGATCCATTAATAGCGTCCAAGACCGATATACAATGCGATGCATAAGTACTGCCTATAGATGGTGATTCCATGTTGCTGCGTCATCTGCGTTACTTGCTGGCCGTCGCCGACAACGGCGGCTTTACCCGCGCCGCCGAAGTACTGCACGTGTCCCAGCCGACACTGTCGCAACAGATTCGGCAGTTGGAAGAAACACTCGGCGTCAGTCTGTTTGACCGCACCTCGCGCACGGTCAAGCCCACTGACGCGGGCGAGGCCTATATTGAATGCGCCCGGCGGGTACTTGTGGAACTGGAGGCGGGCAAACGTGCGCTGCATGACGTGAAGGACTTGTCCCGTGGCACCTTGCGCCTGGCCATGACGCCCACCTTCATGGCCTATCTGGTAGGGCCGCTGGTGCGCGATTACGTGGCGCGCTACCCGAACATCCATCTGCAGATTTTCGAGTTGTCGATGGCCGACATCGAGGCGGGGCTGGCAGATGATTCGCTGGACATCGCGATTGCGTTCGATCAGGTGAGAAATGCCGAGATTGAATCGATCCCGGCGTTTACCGAAACGCTGGGATTGATGGTGGGCCGGGCTCACCCGCTGTATGAAAGCCAGACTGCGTTGAGCGCTGAAGAAGTGGCGCTACTGGAATTTGCGCTGTTGAGCCCGGACTTCATCACTCGTACCTGTATTGATGAGTACTTCGTCACAGCGCAGATCACGCCCAAGGTGGCCATCGAGGTCAATTCGGTCAATACGCTGCTGGAGGTCATTCAGCACACCGCCATTGCCACGATCCTCCCGGAGCCCATCGCCACTTCAGAACGTGCGTTGCGCAGGATTCCATTGATGGGTGAGGGACCCAAGCGCGGGGCCGCGCTGCTTCGGCGCAAGAACAATTATCACAGTGCGGCGTCGGTGGCGTTTATGGAGATGGTGCTGGGCACTGAGTTCTCTTGATCGCAGGAATACCGGGCATTAAAAAGGGCCTGCTCCTATTGGGAGTAGGCCCTTTTTATTAGCAAGTCAGCGATAACTCACTTCAATCAGTAGAACCGGTCAATCACCCGAACTTCGTTCTGGTTCTGCAGCGAGTCCCAGGCCTGTTTCAGCGTTTGCAGAACATTACCGATGAAGTTCTTGTCGGCTGCGGCTTTCTTGCCGACATAGCCCTGGCCGCGACGGTACATTTTCAGTCGGGCGAGCAGGTTCTGGTTGTTCTGGTCGAACTCCGCTTCATGGGCATGTGGCGACAGGCAGTCGATATGCACCTGGCCCGATTTGCTGATCCACAGGATATGGCTGTCGTGGCTGTCTTTTTGCGCCGCGAACATACGAGCCAGTTCTTCGATAGTAGGTTGATTGTTCAGATTCATGATAAAGCTCCCTTGACCATTTGGTGATCTTTCAAAGTTGATTCGCTAATACAAGTAGCCCATCGGTTAGTTGATCCCTGGCACCGAAACCAGGACGTCAGCAGTCGTCCGCCGAAATCGACGGGGTACCGCGTCTGTTGCATGTAGTCGTGTTGAATAACTGCTACGCAAAAGCGTCACAACGAAGAGAAGCGGCGATAACCTTTGGCCCCTGCCGACGTTTTCAGGGTCGGCCACAAGCTTCATGAGGATGGATCGCCAGCGTTTCTCGCCCTTGTACTGGACGTTCAGGCCAGGTCAGCTTCTTCAATCTGCCTTGTGGGCAGCGTGTATCCGGAAAAAACAGCTCGGCGGTCAGACGAGCTTGCTCAAGCGTGTTGCCAGTACTCCCGATCGGGGAGACGTCTGCATCATGCAAGGGCAAATCGAAGGCGTCAACGGTTTTGTAGTGAATATTTTCAGTCACTACATATTGTCGGACAAAGCTGATTTGGAATTAGAAAGGGGGGCTGTAGGAGCCAGGCTTGCCGGCGAAGGCGACCTGACAGCCGACCTGTTGTTTGTTGACGGAGTACATATCCATTGCTGCGGTAACGGCCGCCTATGGTTTCGCTTTTACAGCGAGTCACTTGGAAGCACGGAACGCCGCCCGGCCTGTAGGAGCGAGCATGCTCCGGGCGGCGTTCCGACGATGGAGGTCAACGATGACGCGGGGAGCCTGACACTCCGCGGTGCTCTCAGGTTTTTCGCGAGCATTCGAGCGTCGACCGGCTGCTCCTACAGAGCCCGCCGCGCTGGGCCATCCTTGGCCCAGCGCGGCTAAACCGGCATCCATGCCGGTTTGCCCACTGCGCAGAACCGGAACGAAGCCTCTCGAGGGGGCAAGAAAATCAAAAGCCAAAGCAAGAGCGAGGCGGCCTTATAGCCGACCTGATTGCAGGTCTGTCTGCGATCCAATTGTGGGAGCGAGCCTGCTCGCGATGAACGTCCAGACAACGCGTTCATCCAGACAGGGCGCGTTATCGTTGACGTCCATCGCGAGCAGGCTCGCTCCCACAGGGGATCACAGGTATCTGCCAAAGTCAGGTCGGCTGTCAGGCCGCCTCGCTTTGGTTTTTGATCTGGGCGCCCCGTTAAACCACGATGGCCGAACGCAGGCATTGCGCAGTGGGTAAACCGGCAGGACGCCGGTTTAGCCGCGCTGGGCCAGGGATGGCCCATCGCGGCGACCCACGGAGCAATGCCTTCGTTACGGCATGCCGAGCCTAGGCGAGGCACCGAGTGGTGGGGCAAGAGCGTTTGGTTACTTTGCGCTTTTCAAAGTGACCCGCTGTAAAAGCGGAACCCTCGGTGGCCATTACCGCAGCAATGGATATGTACTCAGACAACAATCTCCCAAAGGCTCTGACGCAGCATGGATCAACGTTGCTAGAGGCTGATGGAGGTAGTCACAGGTTGACGGACAGGCTCAGGGCGTGAGGGGGCAAGAAAATCAAAAGCTAAAGCAACATCAAAAGCCAAAGCGAGGCGGCCCGACAGCCGACCTGATTACAGGTTTGCCCGCGATCCATTGTGGGAGCGAGCCTGCTCGCGAAAAACGTCCAGACAACACGATCCTTCAGACAGGGCGCGTTATCGTTGACGTCCATCGCGAGCAGGCTCGCTCCCACAGGGGATCCAGGTACAGCCGTCAAAGTCAGGTCGGCTGTCAGGCCGCCTCGCTTTGGCTTTAGATTTGGGCGCCCCGTTAAACCACGATGGCCCATCGCGGCGACCCACGGAGCAATGCCTTCGTTACGGCATACCGAGCCACAGCGAGGCACCGAGTGGTGGGGCAAAGCCTTTTGGTTCCTTTTTGCTGGGCCGGCACTCCGGCGTTTGAAAAAGGGACTCGCCGTAAGGGCGAAACCATAAGTGGCCGTTACCGCAGCAATGGATATGTACGCCAAAAAAATCCAGCAAAAAAAAACGGTCCTCTCAGGCCGCACGCGCAGAACCTGCGCTCGGCCTCTCGAGGGGCAAGAAGATCAAAGCCAAAGTAAACGCGAGGCGGCCTGACAGCCGACCTGATTGCAGGCTGGTCCGTGATCCCCTGTAGGAGCCGGCTTGCTGCGGGCGGCGTTCCGACGATGGGGCCCGAAAGACCCACGCAATGCTCAAGGACGCAATCGCCGGCAAGCCTGGCACCTACACAGGACTTACGTTTTTTCAAAACAGTAAACGTTGCACGGCAATCCCTGGATCAACAGCTGATGAAGACTGAACCGGTTTTGCGTCGCCTCAGGTATCACAGCAGCCCAAAACAGCCGTGCCGGCTGGTTCGCTTCGACATGGAAAATCTGCCATCGACCAGGGAGGCGGTTCAACAGGGTGGAAACGACAAATTTGGCGACACCCTGGCCGCGAAAGCGCCGACTGACGAACAGGTAACCGATGTTGTAGCGGGCGTCGGGTACATGGATTTCGTCATCCACGGTCACAAATCCGGCCAACTCCCCGTCGACCTTGATCAGAAATGCCTGGGTCGCAGGTTTTCGCCAGTAGTCCGTGAGGGGCAGGAGACTGAAGAAGCCATGCTCGCCCAGTGCCAGTGGTAACCACTCGCTGAAATCGTAGGTGTAGAACTGCATCAGGTTTTCAATGGTCTGCAGCTCATCGCGCTGGGCCGCGTGCAGTTCAATCGAGATCATCTGACAGGTTCCCGTCGATTGCAGTACAGGGTCATTATGGCCGAAGCCTTTCAGTTTCGTTGGCAAGTGGCAGGCGACTACTCTCTCGATCCGGTACCGGCTGTTTCCTGCTCCAACCACTCGAGGAACTCGCAAAAGCCACTTGAACGCTTCACCCGCTTTGGATAGACCAGCGTGTAGCGTCCGCCGGTGATGATGCTGCCCGAATGCACTCGCGTCAGTTGTTGGTTGAGCAGTTCATCGCGTGCGAGCACAGCGTCGACGAGGGCGATGCCCTGACCACATTTCACCGCGACGATCGCCGATTCCAGCGTATCGAACGTCAGATGTGCGTTATCGACACCGGTTGACCCCGGGTAATACTCATCCCAGCGCCGCCAGTCCAGGCGATCCATGCTCGAGTCCACCAGTCGCGCGGTCTTGAGCAGTTCCTGCGGGGTCGTTCCGACGAGCAATGCCGGCGAGCACAGCGGTATCAGTTCCTCTTCCCACAACTCCAGGGCTTCGAAGTCGGGCCAGGTGGCTGTTCCGTACGCGATCATCGCGTCGATCGATTCAAACGCAAAGTCGGGAAAGCGGTGATACACCGTGTCGACACTGACGGTCACTTGCGGATGCAAACGATAAAACGCCGTGAGCCGAGGTATCAGCCAGCGCGCCGCCATGGTCGGATGCGCGCGCAGGCTGACACTTCGCCCAACGGTTGCAAGCATGTGCGAGGCATCCGACAGCAGGCCGATGACCTGCTCGGCGACCGGTACCAGCGATCGGCCTTCGGCGGTGAGCACGATCTTGCGCGTGTGCCGCTCGAACAGGCGGCTATCCAGACGCGCCTCCAGTTGCGCGACCTGGCGACTCACCGCGCTCTGGCTCAGGTGCAGCTGCTCACCGGCCTGACCAAAGTTGCCGGTCTTCGCAACCATGAGGAATGCCTGCAGAAGCTCGATCGATGGCAGTTGGCGGCTCATGTTTCTATGCGCTCCTCGCATGGGATTAATGCAGATACATCACTGTAATTTCGCAGGATCGGGGCACATTCTTAGCCGAAACAACGACGCTGCGCTACGCGTCTTTTTCAACCTGACGGTGCCCCTCATGAACATTGCACAAGCAGCATTGGCCAGCGTGTCGACGCCCGGGGACGAGCGCCTGCCGCGTGAAGTCGACGTGGCAATCATTGGCGGTGGGCTGATGGGGTGTGCGTGCGCCTACTACCTAAGCAAAGCGGGCGCCAAGGTTCTGGTCCTCGAAAAAAGCACGCTGGCGGGGCAGCAATCGTCACGGGCCTGGGGCTTTGTTCGCCAACAATCGCGTGACGAAGCGGAAGTGCCGCTGATGCAAGCCAGCATCGAGATCTGGCGTTCGCTGGAACGTGAACTGCAGACCGATCTGGGATGGCGCAACGACGGCTGCCTGTTTGTCGCGGGCAATGAGGCCGAACGTGACGGCTACGAATCCTGGCTGTCCGTCGCACGCAGCTTTTCGCTCGACACCGTGATGCTGTCGCCGCGTGAGGTGGCAAAGAAACTGCCGGGTTATGCCGTCCCGCAAATGGGCGGCCTGTTTACTGCCAGCGACGGTCAGGCGGAACCCACTCTGGTGGCTCGCGCCTTCGCTATGCGGGCCCGCGAGCTGGGCGCACAGATCGTCGAACACTGTGGTGCCAAAGGCATCGATGTCGCCGCGGGCCAAGTAGTGGGGGTTGAAACCGAGCGGGGCTACGTGAAGGCGAAAACCCTGGTGTGTGCCGCTGGCGTGACGTCTTTTCGCCTGTTGAAATTGCTCGGCGTCGACCTGCCACAGCAGCTGGTCAGGGGCACGGTGGCGCGCACCACGTCCGGGCCGACGCTGAGCGGCATCTCCACGATCGCCAACGGCGTGGGCTTCCGGCAACGGCTGGACGGCAGCTTCAATATCGCCGACGACGCCCATGTCGACGTCGACATGACGCTCGGCCACCTGCGCGCACTCCATTGGTATGCGCCCTCGCTGTGGGCCCATCGCAAATCCTTTCGCTTCAATCTGAACGGCGCGTGCCTCGCCGATCTGCACCAGCGCATGCCATGGTCGGAGTCGTCGCGACTAGGTACAGGGATCCACCTGCGCAATCCGCTGATCAAACCGAATGAAAAAGGCCTGGGAACGGCCATCAGCGCGCTCAAGGCGGCGTTCCCCGGACAACTGAACACGCAGATCGCCGACCGCTGGGCGGGCGCTATCGATGTCTTGCCGGACGGCATTCCCGTCATCGATGCGCAGACATCGCCGCGCGGCCTGGCCGTAGCCACCGGGTTCTGTGGCCACGGCTTTGCCATGGGCCCCATCGTGGGCAAGACCCTGGCGAACTGGATCGACGCGGGTGATCCGGGCCTGGAAATGCGCCAGCTGCGTCTGTCGCGATTCGCCGAGGGCGACGTCAAGCCGCCGTCGTCGCTGTTCTAGTCGATACCCACGCGCCTACTTTTTGGGGAGAAAACCGTGAAACGACCTCTCACGCCAGACATTTACTACGATCTCGCGTCGGTGGCAGGCAAAGCGCCGCCGATCAGCGACGAGACCGATATTCTCATCGTCGGTGCCGGCCCGGCGGGACTTGCGGCCGCCTTGACTGCCGCCGGGCATGGCCTGCGCGTCACACTGGTGGACGAAAATCCGATCCCTATCGAAACCATGGGGGAGGAGGTTCCTCTGCATTTCGGTGGCCGGATGGGCGCCGCGGTCTCCAACCGCAACAGCGTGCTGCAGAGCCTTCTCGACGCGCGCCCGCAGATCGCCGAGGCGCTCGAAGCCGGTGTTGACGTGCGGCTCGGCGCGGCGGTCTGGGGACTGTTTCCCCAGCAACGCACCACGGCGTGGATCGAGGGCCACATCGCTGGCCTGGCCGATGATGAAAACGCCTGGTTGCTGCGTTTCAAGCAGGTGATCGTCGCCGCCGGCAGGCGGGACATGGGGCTGGCCTTCGATGGTTGGCAGCGCCCCGGTGTCATGGGCGTCAGCGCGGCTTATCGACTTGCGACCCTTTACCAGGCGCTGGACTGCAAGCGCGCGGTGCTGGTCGGCAGCGACACCCAGGCCCTGGCGACGGCCCTTGCGCTGATCGGCACAGGCGTGCAAATCGTTGCAATCATTGAGCAGGCCGCACAGGTGAGCGGTGATCCAACGCTGCTCGGCCTGCTGGTCGAGCAGGGCGCTCAGGTATTGACCGGGCATGTCGTTCGCGTGGCGAGCGGGGACGCATTCGGCGTCAAGCGGATTACCGCCGTCGCAGTCAATGTCCAGGGGCGTCCCGTCAGCGGGTCTTTGACAGAGATCGAATGCGACACGGTGCTGCTTGGCGTGGCCGCCATTCCCGCGATCGAACTGCTCGAGGCAGCCGGGTGCAGCGCGTCTTTCCAAGGCGACCGTGGCGGCCACGTCCCCGACACCGACCCTTTGCTGCGCACGTCGTTGCCATTCGTCCTGGTGGCCGGCGATTGCGCCGGTGTCTGGGCCTCGAAAAGCCGCGACGACGAGATTTCCCGGCGCGAAGGCCGGATCGCCGCGCACACCGCGCTGGCCGCACTGGGTGTCGATATCGGTCAGATCGACACCGCACCGATAGCCGATGAACCTGTTTGCGACATCGCTGCCAATCGCACGGCCTGGGTCCAGGCCTCCACTCTCCATGCCCAGAACGAACCCTTCGTGTGCCTGTGCGAAGAAGTGACCGCCAGCGAAATCCTCGGGCAACAGCCACCGCGTTATCTCGACTGGACAGCCGCCGATGCGGAGTTGAACAACGACATGCAAAACGACACGCCCCACCCGGACGTGACCAAGCGTCTCACTCGGGCCTGCATGGGACCTTGCCAGGGGCGTCGTTGCCGCGAACAGGTGGCGACCTTGCTCGGCATCGGCGCCGGCCTCGGTGTCGAAGCCATTGCCCTGGCTTCGTATCGTCCGCCGGTGCGCCCGTTGTCACTGCACCAGGCAGGGCAGATCCAAGAAACGCCGCAGATGCACAGCCGATGGGATGCCTGGTTCGACATGCCGTCGCAGTGGACACCGTTCTGGCTGTGCAACGGGCAGCAGACTGTCGCCAGGCGAGCGCAAGACACCGCCCATCCCACCATCGCGCCACATAACGAGGGCTGACACCATGCAGGCAGTCAGGAAATCATCTAACCATGCGTCCGTTGTCATCGTGGGTGGCGGCGTGACGGGATTGAGCGCCGCCTGGTGGCTGGCACGCGACGGCGTCGATGTGCTGGTCCTCGAAGCGAGCCTGATCGGCTGGGGCGCCTCGGGCCGAAACGGAGGCGGGTGCTCGCATCACCACAGTCCGCTGTTTGTCGAAGAACAACGGCTGTGGCCGATGATGGATGAACTGCTCGGTTATCCGACCGAGTATCGCCCGGACCGCATCAGTATCGACCTCACTGAAAAGCAGATTGCCCTCGATCAGAAAGTCGTGGATGAAGCCGCCTGGTACGGCCTGCGCGTCGACCGCCTGGACCCGGGGCAGGTTCGCGAACTGGTGCCCTTTGCTGGCGATAACGTGCTGGCTGGCTTTTACTACCATTTCGGCGGTCATGCCAATCCGCACCGCACCCTGCAGGCCTACGCGTGGGCGCTGAAAAATCTCGGCGGTCGCATTATCGAGCACGCGCCCGTCGTCGAAATCGAACGCCAGGGCGACCGTGTGACGGGCGTGCGCACAGCTCTTGGCCTGATGAGCTGCGACCACCTGGTGATTGCCGCAGGCCCGCACACCGGTGAGTTGGCGGCCCAACTCGGCGTAGACATCCCGCTGGTCACCGCGCGCGCAGAAATGATCGTGACCGAGCCGCTCCCGCTGTTGCAGGTCGGTGGTGTGGATGGCAACGGTTTGTATGGCCGGCAAACCCTGCGTGGCAACCTGGCGTATGGCGGCGGCCCGCACGAATGGGTCGAGCTCGGCGACCTGCGCGGCACACGGGCGCAATCGACGCCGCTGCAATGTAATATCGCCAGACGACTCGCCGAACTGTTCCCCAAAGTCGCGCACAAACGGGTGATTCGCAGCTGGGCGGGGTTCATCGAAAACACGCCGGACGGTCGCCCCGTCATCGATCGTCCCGCGGCGCTGGATAACCTCACGGTCGCGACGATGTCCGGTGTCGGTTTCGGACTGTCGCCGGCAAGCGGCCATGCCATTCGCGACCTCGTCGTCGATGGGACGTGCAGTTTCGCCGACCTGTCGACCTTCTCGCTGTCACGGTTCACGACCCTGGAATCTGACTGGCAAACCCTCCAGGGCTGGCTACCGCTGCCCGCATCCACAGGGTAAAAAAGCAGCTGGAATTGCGGTACGCCATTGAACCGTTCTCTGTGCAATCATCCTCATCCATAAAGGGATCGACCATGAAACGAATGTTCTGCAAACTGGCTTTACTGGCCTCTATCGGCATGACCTTGTGCTCCTTTACAGCGTCCGCCAGCGCAGAGAAGGATACGCTGCGTTTTGGTGTTGCCGCCGAGCCTTATCCGCCGTTTCTGGTCAAGACCCCCACCGGGCAATTCACCGGTTTCGAGCCGGACCTGATTCGCGCGCTGTGCGAGCAGATGCAAGCCGAATGCGAGATCAAGGAAGTGTCATGGGACGGCATCATCCCGGCACTGCTGGCCAACAAGTTCGACGTGCTGTTCAACTCGATGGGGATCAGTCCGGAACGCCAGAAAGTCATTGCCTTCTCGCGTCCGTACTACGAGACGACGGGGGTTTTCGTCGCCTCCAAGGACACCAGTCTGACCCTGACACCCCAAGGCCTGGCCGGTAAATCCATCGGTGTGCAGGGCTCGACCACCAACGCCGATTTCATCCTGTCCGCCTACGGCAAAACGGCGAACATCCGTATCTACAACACGCAGGACGACTGCAATGCCGATCTGCTGTCTGGCCGTATCGACGTCATGTTCCTCGACAAGCTCGGCGACATCGCTTTCCTGACGTCCGAAGACGGAGCGGCGTACGAGGAGAAAGGCACCGGCAGCGTCAAAATGGACCCATTGCAATACGGTCTGGGGGTAGGGGCGGGCCTGCGCAAGAGTGACACCGCACTCAAGACCCGAATCGACCAGGCGCTCACGCAACTGCATGATTCGGGCAAGTACACGCAGATATCGCAGAAGTACTTTCCGGTCGATCTCTGGCCACAATGAACGGGTGGGGGCGGATGGCGGGAAACCCGCGCATGACCGCCCCCGCATCGACTCGCAACGCTCAAGGGGCCGATCGACCAGGCGGATGCTGGCGCGTCACACCGCCCGTTGAGCCTTAAGGTAATCTGAAGACCACTTCGGCTGATCTCTTTGTCACCTTCAGACTTCGTTAAGAAATGCCTTTGATACTTCCCCCCAATTGATCCGGGGGAGGTGTTTCCCAATGTCCGATTTCAACTGGAACGTTCAGTTGCCGCTGCACTTTGGCCAAGCCGAAACGCCGCGAATGCATTTTGCCAGAGCATTGCCGGAGGACCCGCAACGGTGCACCTTCGAAACCTTTATCCAGCAACGTTTTCGTCAGGCCCACGGTGCCGACATTCGCCATTTCATGCCGGAACTGTTCGGCATGATCGATGCGTGCGATGCGCTGTGTGCGGTGGTCGGTGTACGTCTGGCAAGCGCCGGACCGCTGTTTCTGGAGTGTTACCTGGACGAGGCAATCGATCCGCTGATCAGTGCCGCCGCCGACCAGACCGTAGACCGATCGGCCATCGTCGAGGTGGGCAACCTGGCAGCAAGCGACACCGCAAACGCTCGAATGAGCATCATCGCGATGACCTACCTGCTGGCCATGGGGGGGCTGGAATGGGTGGCTTTTACCGGCAACCTGGGGTTAGTCAACAGCTTTCATCGCCTGGGTTTGAAGCCGGTCACGCTGTGTGCCGCCGACCCTGCGCGACTCGGTGAGGACCGCCACGCCTGGGGCAGTTACTACCAAAGCAAGCCTTGGGTTCACGTTGGCAACATCCGCGCCGGTTTCATTCATTTACGCGATATCGGGTTGTTCAGCCGCCTGGGTTTGCCAACGTCCATTGAGGCTTGCTGCGATGTCGCCTGAAGTGGAACGTTTCAAACAGATCCTGCGCAACCATGCCGAGCGTAAGGCAAATGCCACTGCGTTGTGGGGCGATCAGCTGAAACTGGACTACGCCACGCTGTACGCCGAAGTGATGGATCGCCAGCAGCGTCTGCGTGACGAGCAGATCAAGGTCGTTGCACTGGCGCTGGACAACGGCGTCGACGCCATGCTCTGGTATCTGGCTGCACTGTTCGAAGGCCTGGCCTGTGTGACCTTGCCGGGCTTTTTCAGTCCGGCGCAACGCAAGCATTGCCTGGAGCAAAGCCGGGCCGAACGGGTCATCGCCGAGCCGCCACTGCACGACGAACTGCAAGCGGCTGGATATCAGCAGAACGGCGAGTTCTGGCGGCGCAGCTTCAGCGGCCCGAACCGGATGCCTGAAGGCACGGCCAAGTTGACCTTCACCTCGGGCACCACGGGTACGCCCAAGGGTGTGTGCTTGAGTGCGGACAGTATCTTGCGGGTCTCCCGCGAGCTGGATTTGGCCAGCAAACCCACCGACCCGCAACACCATCTGGCCCTGTTGCCGCTCGCCATTTTGCTGGAAAACATCGGTTGTTATGCCGCGTTGCATGCCGGCGCGACCTTGAGCCTCCCCAGCGAGAAAACCCGGGGGATTCAAGGTGCCAGCGGCGTGAATGTGCCGCAACTGCTGGGATGCCTGGCCAGCCGGTCCCCTCAGAGCCTGATCCTGGTGCCGCAGTTGCTGATGATGCTGGTCGGCGCTGCCGAACAGAAAGTCTTCGACCCACAGCATCTGCATTTTGCCGCAGTGGGCGGTGCCCGGGTTTGCGAGGATCTGCTGCGTCGGGCCCAGCGTGTGGGCCTGCCGGTCTACGAAGGTTATGGACTGTCGGAATGTGCATCAGTGGTGTGCCTCAATCGCCCACAAGCGTGCCGCCCCGGCAGTGTTGGACAGCCGTTGCCCCATGTGCAGATTCGCCTGGCGGACGACGGCGAAGTGCTGATCAAGGGTTCAACCTTGCTCGGCTATCTGGGAGAGGCGCCGCACACCGCGCCGTGGTGGCCCAGCGGCGATCTCGGCGAGTTCGACGCCGAGGGGTTTCTCTACCTCAAGGGACGCAAGAAACATCAGTTCGTCACCAGTTTCGGGCGCAACGTGAATCCCGAGTGGGTGGAGGCGGAACTGACCCAGCGCGGGCAGATCGCCCAGGCCTTCGTCTATGGCGAGGCCATGCCGCACAACCATGCGCTGCTCTGGCCACATCGCCCGGATTGCACTGACCAACAATTGGCTGTCGCCATAAGCCAGGCCAACGAGGCGTTGCCCGGGTACGCCCAGGTCGGTCACTGGACCCGTCTCGATCAACCCTTCACTGTCGCCAACGGTTTGCTCACCGCTAATGGCCGGCCGCGCCGTGACGCCATCGTCGAACGCTACCGGATGCAACTGAATGAATCTGCATTTTCCGAGGAATCCGCGTCATGAGTTTTTTTGACAGGCTGCAAGACGCCACGCAACAACAACGCATTGAGTTGTTCAACTTGCCGATCATCCGTGACGCCCTGGAGGGCAACGTCAGCCTGGACAGTTACCGCGCCTTTCTGACACAGGCCTATTACCACGTGCGCCATACCGTGCCGTTGATGATGGCCTGCGGTGCGCGCCTGCCGCTACGTCTGGAATGGCTGCGTGAAGCGGTGTGTGAGTACATCGAGGATGAATACGGCCACGAAAAGTGGGTCCTCGATGACATCCAGGCCTGCGGCGGTGACAAGGACGCTGTACGTGACGGGCGTCCGTCCTTGCCGATCGAATTGATGGTCAGCTTCCTCTACGACCTGATTGCCCGGGACAACCCGGTGGGACTGTTCGGCATGGTCAACGTGCTCGAAGGCACCAGCATCGCCCTGGCCACCCGCGCCGCCGGCAGCATTCGTGAACGCCTGGATCTGCCGCAAAGCGCCTTCAGCTACCTCAGTTCCCACGGCTCACTGGATATCGAACACATGCAGACCTACCGCCGGCTGATGAACCAGCTGGAAGACCCGGACGATCAGGCCGCGGTCATTCACGCCTCCACAGTGGTGTACCGGCTGTACACCGATATGTTTCGCGGTTTACCGCGTGACGGGGAGAACCTGCATGCGCCTGTCTGAAGCTCGCGTGGTGTTGACCGGAGCCAGCGGCGGCATCGGCCTGGCCATCGCCACCGCCCTGTGCGTCAGCGGTGCGCGGGTATTGGCCGTAGCCCGGAATCGGCAACCGCTGGCGTCGCTGCTTGAACTTTACCCGCGCAACCTGTGCTGGATCGGTGCTGACCTGACGCTGCAATCCGAGCGCCGCGAAGTGCTGGCCGAGGCCGAAAGCATCGACGGCATTAACCTGCTGATCAATGCCGCCGGGGTCAATCATTTCGCCATGCTCGAACAGCTGGACGACAGTGAGATCAACGCGATGCTGGCGGTGAACATCAGTGCGCCGATCTGCCTGACAAAACTGCTGCTGCCACTGCTCAAGCAGGCCGACAGTGCCATGGTGGTCAACGTCGGTTCGACCTATGGCTCCATTGGCTACCCCGGATACGCCAGTTATTGCGCGACCAAGTTTGCCCTGCGCGGGTTCTCCGAAGCCCTGCGCCGGGAACTGGCGGATACCCGGGTCAGTGTGCTCTACGTCGCCCCTCGAGCCACCCGCACCAGCATGAACAGCCCGGCGGCCCAGGCGCTCAACGATGCCCTCAAGGCCAATGTCGACGATCCGCGAGCCGTGGCAGCCGCCGTGATTCACGCCATTGCCGGTGACCGTCGCGACTTGTACCTGGGCTGGCCGGAGCGCTTTTTCGTACGCCTCAACAGCTTGCTGCCGCACCTGGTAGACCGTGGCTTGCGCAAGCAATTGCCGCTGATCCGCCACTTGAGCCAGAAACCCGACCAGGAGAATCTCAAACCATGAAAAAAATCATTGCTTGCCTGCTGTCTGGCGTATTGAGCCAGAGTGTGTGGGCGCTGGATGCCGCCGACCAGCAACGCCTCAACGGTATCCAGCAAAGCTGGGCGCACATTCAGTACGAGTTGCCGGAGGGACAACGCACCGCGGCCTTCGAAAAACTCGCCGCGCAAGCTTCAAGCTTCTCACAGGAACGTCAGGCCGTAGCAGAGGCATGGATCTGGGCGGGTATCGTCACCAGCAGTTGGGCCGGTGCCCAGGGCGGGCTCGGGGGGCTGAGCAAGGTCAAAGAGGCCAAGGCCGACCTGGAAAAAGCCCTGGCTTTAGATCCCAAGGCGTTGCAAGGCTCTGCCTACACCAGCCTCGGCGCGCTGTACGACCGTGTGCCGGGTTGGCCGATTGGGTTTGGCGACTCGGACAAGGCCGAACAATTGCTCAAGCTAGCCTTGCAAATGAACCCCAACGGCATCGATAGCCTGTACTTTTGGGGGGATCACCTCTACCGTCAAAAGCGTTACGTCGAGGCCAGCGCAGCCCTGCAAAAAGCCTTGTTGGCCGCGCCTCGTCCCGGCCGCGAAAGCGCCGACGCGGGGCGCCGCAAAGAGATTGAAACGCTACTAGTTGATGTGAACAAGAAACTCGGCTGACAGGAGTCCGTGTGCGCTTATTACTGATAGAGGATGACGTGGCGCTCGGCGAGGGCATTCATCAGGCCCTCAGTCGTGAAGGCTACACCGTCGACTGGTTGCAGGACGGCGGCAGCGCCTTGCACTCGCTGCTCAGTGAAATCTTCGATCTGGCGGTACTCGACCTTGGCCTGCCACGCATGGACGGTCTCCAGGTGTTGAGGCGCCTGCGTGACAGCGGCTCCACTCTGCCGGTGCTGATCCTGACCGCGCGCGATGCCACCGAAGACCGCATCGCCGGGCTGGATGCCGGAGCCGATGATTACCTGATCAAGCCTTTCGACCTGGCGGAGTTGAAAGCCCGCATACGCGCGCTGCTTCGGCGTAGCGCTGGCCGCGCGCAATCGCTGATCGAGCACGCCGGTATCAGCCTGAACCCAGGCACCCAGCAAGTCAGTTACAAGGGCGAGCCAGTAGCCCTGACACCCAAGGAATACCAGTTGCTGCATGAACTACTGTCGCCACCCGGCCGGGTGATGACTCGCGATCATCTGATGCAGTTGCTCTATGGCTGGAACGAGGAAGCCGAAAGCAACACACTGGAAGTGCACATCCATCACCTGCGCAAAAAGTTTTCTACCGACCTGATCCGCACCATCCGCGGGATCGGGTATCTGGTGGAGGAGCGCCGATGACCTCGATCAGGCGTCGCACCCTGACCTTGATTATTGGCCTGATGCTCGCCGGCCTGACGGTGATCAGCGTACTCAACCTGTACGACAGCAACCACGAAATTGCCGAAGTCTACGATGCCCAACTAGCCCAGAACGCCCGCCTTTTACAAGGCGTCATGCGCATGCCCATGGCGAGCAAGGAACATGCCGATCTGTATCGGGCCTTCAATCAGGCCTTGAGCGAGGCGGCGCCCAGAGTCGACGGCCATCCTTATGAAACGAAGATTGCCTTTCAGGTCTGGAACTTCAAGGGAGAGATGCTGGTGCACACGGTGAGCTCACCGTCCTTCAGTGCACCACCGGCTACGCCAGGCTTCAGTGATGTAGTCGATCTGAACAACCGGCACTGGCGCGCCTTCCTGCTCGAAGACAAACAAAACAACTAGCGCATCTGGGTGGGCGAACGCGACGACGTCCGATCGGACCTGGTAGACCGGATCGTACGCCACACTTTGTGGCCCAATATCCTGGGAAGTCTGATGCTGGCGGCAATGATCTGGCTGGCCATCGGCTGGGGATTGAAACCCCTGGTCAATATGGCGGCAACACTGCGGGCGAGGCCTCCCGGTTCACTCGACCCTTTGCAATTGACGCCGCTCCCTACTGAGCTTGAACCGATGCAGGCAGCGCTCAACCGAATGCTTGCGCAAATTCAGGAAGTCATGGGTCGCGAGCGACGCTTCATCGCTGACGCTGCCCACGAAATGCGCACACCACTGGCCGTGCTCAGGGTGCATGCCGAAAACCTGATGGAAGCAGGGAGTGAAGAGGAGCGGCGCGCATCGCTTGAACACCTGATTGCCGGCGTCGACCGTACCAGCCGACTGGTCAACCAATTACTCACGATGGCGCGTATCGAGCCTGAAACAGGCACTCAACCGCCTGCACCCATCGATCTGGCCGCCACCGTTCGCGACAGCCTGATTCAGCTGACGCCCTGGCTGTTGAGCAAGGATCTTGAACTGGTGTTCGACGTCAGTGACGACCTCGGCCTCGTGAGAGTCGACCCCGCTGCGATTGATATTGCCTTGAACAACCTGGTCACCAATGCTGCAAACTTCTCCCCACGGCATGGACTCATCAGGGTAACGCTGGCCGCCAAGGAAAATGGCTACGAACTGTCAGTCGAAGATGAGGGACCGGGTATCAATGAGGACGATCGCGATCGGCTTTTCGAGCGTTTCTACAGCCGCGGAAATGGCCAGGGTGCTGGGCTGGGACTGACCATCGTCCAGGCCATTGCAGATCGCCTTGGTGGGCAGATCAAACTGGAGAATCGCAGCCCGGCAGGGTTGCGCGCCACGTTGGAAATTTGCCGCGCGTGACGCTGGCATTGCCTTCAGATGGAGCGCTGATTGACCCGGGCCATGAGCTGTTCGGCGCTCTCTTTGCGTTCAGAATAGCGATCCACCAGGAACGCTTGACGGTCGCGCAGCAGCACAGTGAACTTCACCAGTTCTTCCATCACGTCGACGACCCGGTCGTAGTACGCCGACGGCTTCATCCGACCCGCCTCATCGAACTCCATGTAGGCCTTCGGCACCGAGGACTGATTAGGGATGGTGAACATGCGCATCCAGCGTCCCAGAACACGAAGCTGATTGACCACGTTGAACGACTGCGAGCCGCCACACACTTGCATCACCGCCAGCGTCTTGCCCTGGGTGGGGCGAACGGCGCCGAGTTCCAGGGGAACCCAGTCGATCTGCGCCTTGAACACTGCCGACATCGCGCCATGCCGTTCCGGCGAACACCAGACCTGACCTTCCGACCACTGCATCAGGTCGCGCAGTTCCTGAACCTTGGGGTGGGCGACGGGAGCATCGTCGGGCAGCGGCAAACCGGACGGATTGAAGATGCGCGTTTGTGCACCGAAGTGCTCCAGCAGGCGCGCGGCTTCTTCGACCAGCAGACGGCTGAACGAGCGCTCTCGGGTCGAGCCGTACAGCAGCAGGATGCGTGGCTTGTGCCCGGTGGGCTGGTTCGGTAGCTGCGTGCCATCGAACAGCGTGAGATCAAGGTTGGGAAGGTGGTCTGACATATGTCCTCCTGCTCAGAGAGAGCCGATTCGATCCAGCTCGCGTTTGAGTTCATCGCGGCTGAGTGTGTTGAAGGGCAGGGCGAGGAAGGCCTTGCAGCGTTGCTCGATGTGCGCCAGGGTGGCGCGGAAGGCGGCGTCAACGACCGATTCATCACCGACGATGTCGGATGGATCCTCCAGGCCCCAATGGGATTTCACGGCCGGGCCGAAGTACACCGGGCAGGATTCGCCCGCCGCCTTGTCACACACGGTGATGACGATATCCGGCGGGTTGTCCTCGAAGGCGTCATTGCCCTTGCTGCTCAACCCGTCGATGCAAATGCCGGCCTGCTGCAGGGTGACGAGACTGCGTGGCAGCACCTGGCCCTTGGGGAAACTTCCGGAACTCACCGCTTCGAAACCGTCAGGTGCCAAGTGATTGAACATGGCTTCTGAAAGGATGCTGCGGCAGCTGTTGGCCGTGCACATGAACAGGACTCGCATGGATTTGCTCCTGCCGCTCGGGGCGGACATCAAAGACTCAGGCTCAGGCGCAACGCCAGGGCTGAAAGGGTGATCAACAGAACCGGAAGGGTCAGCACGATGCCGACCTTGAAGTAGTAGCCCCAGGTGATACGCATGCCCTTGCGCTCAAGCACGTGCAGCCAGAGGAGGGTGGCGAGACTGCCGATGGGGGTGATCTTCGGGCCGAGGTCGCAGCCGATGATGTTGGCGTAGATCATCGCCTCGCGAACCAGACCGTCCGCGCCGCTGGCCTGAATCGACAAGGCGCCGATCAGCACGCTGGGCATGTTGTTCATCACCGACGACAGCAGCGCGGACAGCAGGCCGGTGCCGATGGCGGCGCCCCACAGACCCTGTTCGGCCAGGCGGTCGAGCACGTGGGTGAGTGAATCCGTCAGCCCCGCGTTCTTCAGGCCATACACCACCAGGTACATGCCCAGCGAGAAAACCACGACCTGCCAGGGGGCTTCCCGCAATACACGCCGGGTAGAGATCTTGTGCCCCTTCGCCGCCACCGCAAAAAGAATCGCCGCACAGGCCGCCGCGACAGCGCTGATGGGAATGCCCAGCGGCTCCAGGACAAACAGGCCGACCAGCAAGACAAGCAAAGTCCACCAGCCCACGACAAAGGTGGCGCGGTCGTGAATCGCTGTTTCAGGTTCCTGCAGTTCCTCGACGTCATAGCGTTGCGGCAAGTCCCGACGGAAGTACAAAAAGAGCACCAGCAAAGTGGCGGCGACGCTGACCAGATTCACCGGCACCATCACCGAAGCGTACTCGGCGAAGCCCAACCCGAAGTAGTCGGCGGACACGATGTTCACGAGGTTGGACACCACCAACGGCAGGCTGGCGGTGTCGGCGATGAACCCGGCAGCCATCACGAAGGCCAGGGTCGCGGCGGGCGAGAAGCGCAGCGCCAACAGCATGGACATGACAATGGGCGTCAGGATCAGCGCCGCGCCATCATTGGCAAACAGCGCAGAGACCGCCGCGCCCAACAGTATGCAAAACGCGAACAACCGGTAGCCACTGCCCTTCGCCCAGCGCGCCACATGCAGCGCCGCCCATTTGAAGAAGCCGGCTTCATCCAGCAGCAGACTGATAATGATGACGGCGATGAACGTGGCGGTCGCGTTCCAGACGATGGCCCACACCGTGGGAATATCCTGCAGCGACACCGCGCCCACCGCCAACGCGATAAGCGCACCGGCAGTAGCGCTCCAGCCGACGCCGAGCCCCTTGGGTTGCCAGATGACCAGAACGAGGGTGAAGACAAAAACAGCAAAGGCGATCAGCATTCAAAGCTCACTCGATCAGGAATTCTGCAACAGGCAGCATCGCGGACAGGGCGCCCGTCCATGTTCTGCAAGCGCGAAGCGTTGCTCCCGAGCCAATCGGAATTGGCCTGCAACGTCACCTGCAGGATCTCGTGCACCCAGGCGGGCAGGTCCGGATTGAGACGGTAATAAACCCACTGTCCCTGACGGCGATCGAGCAGAAGTCCACTGCTGCGCAGCTGCGCCAGATGGCGGCTGATCTTCGGCTGGCTGTCGTCCAGAGCGCACATCAGCTCGCAGACACACAGCTCACCCTGGTTGGCGATCAGCAAGGTGGCGCGGGCACGGGTCTCGTCAGCCAGGCTTTTGAATACCTCTGGAGGCGTGATCATTCGGCAGGCCTATTACATATGGATAATCAAATATACGGATATCCATATGTAGTAAGCAAGCAAAGAATCGAACCTTTGCTACTGATCATTTGCCAAAAGGTAGGCCTGGCATGAAAGGGCAGGGCTGTATCGAGGAACCCGCTATGCACAACTACACCGTGGAATACCTGTTCAACGGCGAACCGCGCACCCACATCTTCGAACTCAAGCAACCTCGGTTGCCCATCCATGAGGCGGCAATGCACCTGCTGCAACTGCATGTCGGGGATGGCGAGAACAGCCTGATCATGCCCAACGCGGACGCGACGCCAGAGGAGGTTCTGAAGCAGGCTGAACTGGTAGGGCTGACGCAGATCAAGGTTATCGATCAACCCGATTGATGGCAGTTGCAGCGAGCAGCAACCCTTTTTGCCGTCCGGGTTTTATTCAGTGCCAGCCTTTACTTGCTCGCTAATAAGTTGGGCGAGTATCCGCACCGGTTCGGTAAAGCTCTGTCGAGACCTATGTACGAGCCCGATATCGCGGTGGAAGGTGTGCTGTCCAAGATCGAGCGCTCGTACACCCGCGGGCCATTCCTGATGGGTTGCTGTCTGCGGCACTAAAGCAACGCCGACACCATTTTCAACCAGCTTGATGATGGCCTCCAGTTCATCCAGCTCGCAAACCTCACGCAAGGTGAAATGCATCTGCCGAAGGAAGCGATCCACCTGCCTGCCGCCGAATGATGATCGGTCATAGCGAATGAACGGTTGGCTGGAAAGTAGTTCTGACCAGTCTTCTCCCGGCAGTTCACGCGGCACAATCAAGCGGTAGGGCTCAAGCGCCAAGGTCGTCCAGCGCAGATCGCTTTGCAGTGAGAAGGGCGGGCGAATGATTGCGGCCATGTCGATTTCGCCGGCATCCACGAGGTTCACCAGCTCCATCGATAGCCCCGGGATTACACGGGTACGGCACTGCGGGCATTGTTGGTGAAACCTGGCTAATGCGTCCGGTAGAAAGGATCGCTGCACGGAAGCGATAGCCCCGATGTTCACCAGGACGCTTGCAGGAAGTCCGACAGTGGTGGAGCCCAGATTGTCGTAAAGGCGAAGCAGCTCCTGCGCTTGCAGGAGTATTTGGTGGCCCATCCTGTTGAGGTGGGCCGAGCGTCCCTTCCTGTCGAATATCTCGAAGCCGAGCTCGGCTTCCAGACGCTGGATCTGGGCACTCACCGCTGCCTGGGTGAGGCCGATTTTATTCCCGGCAGCGGCAAACGTACCTTCCCGTGCAACGGCGATGAGTGTCTTGAGTTCTTTGATCATTCACAAATATTAATTGTGTTTCTAAGAAAATTATATTGATTTTTTTGCTTGGTAGACCGCCCTACGATATGCCTGTCCCCCGGCAACTGCCTGAATCAATAAGCCGATGCCGGTGGGACGGCGGAACTTGAAGCGTCGCGAAAAACCAACGGCCAGCACTCATACGCCGTTCTTCACCAACAAAAAAACTATATTGGAGTTCTGATGAACCTTTCGCCTTTCCACCTCGCAATCCCCGTCTACAACCTTGCTGGCGCTCGCACATTTTACGGCGAAGTGTTCGGCCTGGAAGAAGGTCGTTCCAGTCACCAGTGGGTCGACTTCAACTTTTATGGCCACCAACTGGTTATTCACGAACACCCAAAGACCGCCTCCCAGGAAAGCGTCCATAGCAACCCGGTAGACGGCCACGACGTACCTGTTCCGCACTTCGGCATCATCCTGGGCTGGGAAGAATGGGAAGCGCTGGCCGAGCGCTTGAAGTCTTTTGGCACGGAGTTTGTGATCGAACCCTACATTCGTTTCAAAGGGCAGGTCGGCGAGCAAGCCACCATGTTTTTGTTTGACCCTTGTGGAAATGCCCTTGAATTCAAGGCGTTCAAGGATATGAGCCAGCTCTTCGCAAAGTAAGAACAGTGTTGGCACAACCGCGTTGTGCCATTTGAACTCAAGTGAGCTGGAAGCTCATGACTCTAGCAACTGCCAGTTAATGCAGTCCTTTCATTCCAACAAGAAGGCTAGACATGAAACGTATTCCCTTGGTGTGGCAAATCATTGCCGGGCTGCTGCTTGGCGTGCTCGTCGGTTGGTATTTCAATACGCATCCGCAGTATCAATCGTGGGTTAGCGCGGAAGTCCTCAAACCGCTCGGCGATATCTTCATCAAGATGATGAAGATGGTGGTTGTGCCGATCGTGTTCTGTTGCATGATCCTGGGCATCGCAGGAGGCGGTGATAACAAGTCATTTGGTCGTATGGGCATAAAATCGCTGGGATATTTCTTTGCGATCACCGGCCTGGCGATTGTGATGGGGCTGTGTTTCGCAAATATCTTCGAGCCTGGCACGGGCACCGATATTTCGGGCATTACCCATAGCTCTGCGTCCATCACGATGGAACCTTCGAAGGGCGCTCTCGTCATTGTGCAGAACATTGTCCCGGACAATGTCTTCGTTGCGATGTCGGAAGCGAAGCTGCTGTCGGTGCTTTTCTTCGCGGTGTTGTTCGGCATGGCCTTGAACTCACTACCTAGAGAGAAAAGCGCGCCAGTGGTCGCGGTGGTTCAGGGTATTTCCGATGCGATGTTCAAGGTTGTCTCAATCGTCATGGCCTACGCACCGATAGGTGTATTCGGCATGATCGGCGCTACCGTTGCGACCTTTGGCTTTGCCTCTCTATTGCCGTTGCTCAAGCTGATTGGTGTGGTGTACCTGGCACTGATTGTCTTTGCGTTGGTGGTACTCGGCGGCATTTGCTATTTGATCGGCGAGAACATCTTCAAGCTGATCAAGTATTTCCGAAATGAGCTCATTCTCGCGTTCTCGAGTGCCGCGTCGGCAGCGGTGATGCCGCAGCTGATGAGCAAGCTGGAGAGCTATGGCGTTGCGCGCCGCATCGTCAGTTTTGTGGTGCCGGTGGGGTATGCGTTCAACCTGGATGGCGCGTCGATTTTCCTTGGCGTGGCGACGATTTTTGTCGCACAACTCTATGGTATCGACCTGTCGCTTTCTCAGCAGATTCTGCTGGTGGTCACGATGGTGCTGACCTCCAAGGGTGCTGCCGGAGTACCTGGCTTTGCCATCATCATCTTGTCTGCGACATTGGCGTCTGCTGGTCTTCCATTGGAAGGGGTGGCATTGATCGCGGGCATCTTCAGGATTATCGATAGCGGTACCACCACATTGAACGTGCTGGGCAATGCCATCGCACCCTTGGTAATCGCCAAGTGGGAGAGGGCGGCCCTTGAGCCTTCACGAGTCATTCAGGTGGGGCAAAAAGCATAGCAATCCTCGTTGTGTTGAGCAGGGCATGGCCGATGGTTCCATTTCGCAGACCCAGGACGCGGGGACATTGGCCGAAGCGCTGTATCAGCTATGGCTTGGCGCCTCGCTGTTGGTAAAGGTCAAGAAGACCAAGGCTCCCTTTGAAACCGCACTGATCACAAGTAAATGCCTGCTGGCCTAGGGGCGTTTTTTTTAACCGGCTTGATAGACGACCGGTCTAATATTTGAGGTATTCAACGTGATTGATAACAGTCATAACACCGACCTTTTTTCGCCCGCGCAGATGGGCGCCTTGCAACTGGCCAATCGTATCGTCATGGCTCCGGTGACTCGCAGCCGGATGGCCGAAGATGGGGTGCCGAATGAATTGCACGCCACCTATTACGCCCAGCGTGCCGGCGCAGGCTTGATCATCGCCGAGGCCACGAACATTTCCGCCCAAGGGCGCGGTTATGCGATGACGCCGGGGATCTGGTCGGAAGAACAGGTGGCAGGCTGGAAAAAAGTCACTGACGCTGTGCACGCGGCAGGCGGAAAAATCGTCAGCCAGCTATGGCACGTGGGCCGCTTTTCCAGCGTCGAGTTACAGCCAAACGGCGAGGCGCCGGTGGCTCCCTCGGCAATCAAGGCCGAAGGTACCACCTACACCAACAATGGCATGGTCGAAGTGTCCATGCCTCGGGCGCTTGAGACTTCAGAGATCCCGGGGATCATCGAGCAGTACAGGCATGCGGCAGAAAATGCCAAGCGAGCCAGTTTTGATGGTGTGGAAGTCCATTCTGCCAACAGCTATCTGCTCGACCAGTTCCTGCGGGATTCCACCAACCAGCGCACTGACCAGTACGGCGGCTCGATCGAGAACCGGGCGCGGCTGACGCTTGAAGTCACCGAAGCCGTGGTAGCGATCTGGGGCAGTGACCGGGTCGGTATTCGTCTTTCGCCGGTGACGCCTGATGCCGGTAACACGCCTCCCGACAGCAACGTCATGGCGACCTACGGCTACCTGATTCAACAGCTCAACAGGTTCAACTTGGCCTATCTGCACTTCGTCGAAGGCGCAACCGCCACTTCTCGCACCGTTCCTGAAGGCGTGGATCTGGACGCGCTGAGTGCGCAGTTCGATGGGCCGTTCATTGGTAACAACAACTATGACCTGGATATGGCGCTGGAACGCCGGGCGCAAGGCCGGATTGACGCGGTAGCGTTTGGTCGCTTGTTCATTGCCAATCCAGACCTTGTAGAGCGCCTGCGTCGTGGTGTCGAACTGACCATCGCGCCACGTGAGAGTTACTACGGCGGAGGCGCCAAGGGCTACACCGATTGGCCAACGGCCAACGGCAACCGGAAACACGCAACCAGGAGTACATCATGAGCAACCCAACTTACGTCCAGGAATACAACGCTATCGTCGACGTGCTTAGCCAGTACAACGAAGGTGGCGCCAAGGCTGACAGTACTTTGATGAAGCCCGCGTTCAACGAGCAGGCCACCATGTTCGGAGTCGACGGCGACAAGCTCGTCGGCGGTGCGATCCAGAATCTGTACGACGTCATCGACAACGCTTTCCGCCCATCCCCAGAAGCCAGAGCCGCGATCGTGCGCATCGACATCGTGGGCACTGCCGCCAGCGCCCGGGTCGATACCGACAACGTTTCGGGATTTCGCTTCACCGACTTCTTCAACCTGCTGAAGGTGGAAGGCAAGTGGACGATCGTCAGCAAGATTTACCACACCCACCCGAGCGCGTGATTCCTCGATCCTGTATCGTTTTTAGAGGATACAGCCTCTAGCGATAACGCTCTTGCCGTCCACGACGATTGAGCGCGTACAGGCATCCACCCAGCAACAATGATGCGCATACCGCTACCAGCAAGGAAGGCTTGTTCTCTGTATTGCGCCAGCCACCCTCGATATGCCGTTGCCCGGCGGGCGGCTCGAAGAGGTTGCCGGACGACGTCGCCGACTCTGGACTGAATTCCAGACCCAGCCGCGTCAACCACCCGGATAGACGGGGGAAACCAGGCGTCAGGAAATGCGCGATGCGCGCCAGTGTGGCAGCGCTTCCCACGGTAGTGCTGGGCCTTGGTCGTATCGCACAGGCGACCATTGCCTGGGCAACGAGATGCGGGTCATAGAGCGGTGGCGGCGGCTTGAGCGCATGGCCGGTGAAATTACCGGCATCGCGAAATCCAGGGGTATCCATGACGGCTGGATAGATGTCGCACACATGAATGTCCGGGTATTCATTCAGTTCACCGCGCAGTGCCTCGCTGAAACCGCGTAATCCATATTTGCTGGCCGAATACGCCACGGCATAGGGCTGCGCGACCCAGCTCCCCAGCGAAAGGGTATTGATCAAGGTTCCGCGTCTTTGCTTTTTGAAGTAGGGCCACGCGACATAGGCACCTCGCAGGTAACCAAGCAGATCCGTTTGCAGTACTTGCTCGTGGGCCTCGAGAGGCGTGTCCTCAAAGCTGCCCACTGCGCCGACACCTGCGTTGTTGATCCAGATGTCGATGCGACCATTGCCAAAGGCGGCAGCCTGATCTGCCAGAGCTCGCATCTGTTCGCTGTTGGTCACATCCGTGCGAACTGCCAGGGCGGTGGCGCCCCGTGCGGCACATTCTTCGACGACTTCATTGAGGGCGGCTTCGTCACGCGCCCCCAATACCAGGCGGGCGCCTTGGCTGGCGAACGCATGCGCAGCCGCTCGGCCAATGCCGCTGGATGCGCCGGTGATCACCACCAGTTTGTTGTGGAGCAATTTTGCCGTGTGACTGCGGGACGTATCGGGCCGCGCTCTGACCGCGGGTGAGGGTGAATCCAGCGGGGCGTTAAAGCGGACTTTGTTGAGTTTAAGGCGTGCGCCATCAGCCAGAATCAACGTCAGGTCTTCGATGCTGCCAGCGAGCCGATCTGGAAATACCGGTTCGCCCGTGGGATCAAGTTCGTCATAAAAAAAATGCTGACCTTCCAGCCACCCGACCGCGGTCATTAGTTCGGGCCCCAGGTAATACTTTCCGTCGAGAAAGAACCCGGGAAAATGTCGTGTGCGTTCGAGGCTCTCGACGGTGTAACGCTCGCCTGGCTTCATACCGGTTAGTGAATCGATCATCAGGACATCCTCGGGTTTGCTGGTGTTGCGATAGAGGACGGGCTGATATCAATGTTCCATCGAGATGACAGAAAGCTCGGCGGCATAATGGGGAAACTGAAGTGCGCTCGGTTCATCCACCGCTGACTTTCCAATGTTTGACATCATCGGCAAACATCATTTGCTTCATCTCATGAGCAATGCCATAGGCCAGGGACTCGTGCGCAGCGATGACTTTTTCTTCCGCTGAAAGGCAATGAAAAATGTCGAGTTTGGTCTCTGCGTCAGCCGTTTCGATTGTGAAAATCTGCACGTAACGCGCAAGGTCGTTGTCGAGGCTCGACAGGTATTCACGCAGGCGCTGATGGTCGACCGATTTTTGGCTGAAGTACCAGTTCATCGGGTGAATCAGGAAGCGCGAGTGGGGCGAAGTGATACGTCGGCCTGCCGCCAAAAACATAATGATGCCCATTGATTCGATGTTGCCCGCGTTGATTGCGCAGAGCGGTACCGGCAGTGATTTCAGGAAGGTGTAGAGGGTGAAGCCAAAGTTCGTGCTGCCCCCGCTCGTAGACAGATTGAGGAGCAGGGAGGTAGCGCCTTGATCGATGGCTTCGAGGCAACAGTCCCGAAAGCGCTCAGTGGTTCCCTGATCGATCTGGCAGTGAAAATGCACGATGTGTTCAGTCATCGATGACACCTGGGTGTGATGCATGGAGGACTTCCACGCGTTATCAAGTCTAGTAAACATCGAGCATTTGATCTGCAAACCGTCGCGAATTGCCCCTCCATCAGGCATTCGCCGTCCATCGAATACGCGCATTTTCAATGGAACCAAATGCCCGAACCCACTCGTCGCGAGCCCGATATTTTCGTTCAAACTTTCTCTTTTGTGCGTCCTCCGAATTAAACGAGCCCAAGCTCGTGCCAACGATGTAGAGGTGAAAGAAAATGGCCAATACAGGAAATAAAAATCCCGGCAATACAACCAATGATCGGGACAAGGCTACTGAAGCCGGTAAAAAAGGAGGTCAGGCTTCCGGCGGACAACAATCGCGTGATAGCGATCGCATGTCCGGAGGCGGGCAGGGCACCAATCGTGGAGGCGAATTTGCCGACGATAAGGAAAACATGTCCAAACCAGGCCAAAAAGGCGGCCAGGCTTCAGGTGGACAACAACCCAACAAAGCTGATCAATCGTCCACCGGTGGGCAGGGAAGCGGACGCGGTAGCAATCTTGCCGATGACCGCGATAAATCGACTGATACGGGACGCAAGGACGATGGGATGAGCGGAGGTGGAGGTCGCAAATCCTGATGCCGTCTGACCCATCAAGCCTCGAATCTTTCGGGGCTTGATGTTGCTATGCATTCCTAACAGGAATGCAATACATAAAATTAATGAATTTTTATTATTGCTGGGGATGACGTAGCTTGATTTCAGGACATGGAGAACCGCCTTGAAATCATCCTCTTCGAACGCTGCTGAAAAATTTGATACCTCACGAGCCACAGAATACGCGCGACAGTCCCGTATAGCGCTGGCAGGATATGATGCCTGCCAGGACTTGGCCGCGTGCATGCTGGCGGCAAGCCTGGACAACACAGGTTCGGCAAAAATACTAGTGGTTGGCGCTGGCGGTACGGCGCAGGAAATCATTGCCATGGCCAGGCTTGAGCCGAGATGGCGCTTCACGGCGGTTGATCCCTCCGAGCCGATGCTGGAGGCTGCGAAGCAGCAGCTGGAGGCCAACAACTTGCTTGAAAGAACGACCCTGCATCTTGGGCATGTGGATGACCTGGCAGCAGACGCGTCTTACGATGCAGCCACCTTGATCGGCGTACTCCATCATCTGGAAGGGGATGAGGCCAAGCGACAGATTCTACGATCCATTCGACCTCATCTGAAGCCCGGTGCGCCACTGATTGTCGCGGGCAATCAATTCGCTTATGCCAGCCAGCCGTTACTGCTCGCTGCCTGGGGGCAACGGTGGCGCCAGCATGGAGCCAGCCCGGATGAAGTGAAGGTTAAGCTGGGGAAAATCCTTCAAGGCGCTGACCCTCCACATTCCGAGGCGGCGGTGCAAAAACTGTTGCATGACAGCGGATTTGGCGACACTACCCGTTTCTTCAGCAGTCTGTTCTGGGGTGCCTGGTTGACGTGTAAAGCGGGCTGAACATGGCGCATCAAATAATACATTTTTTAATGCTATCCAAACCATCCACTCAGCAACCCTGCGCCCAACGCTATCAACGCCGTATTGAGACACACCAGCGCAAAGCCAAACCTTACCAGTTCGCCTTCTTCCCTGGCCTGGGTTTTAGCGAGCCCCAGAATCAGCATGACGATCGACAGGGAGCCCAGTGCGGCATGTCCCGCCGAGCTGTTCTGGACCGCTGCGAGCAATAGGCGAGATGGCTCGGGCAGCATCGCGATGGCCGGCATGAAGATCGCGTTGCCGCCCACGTTCGACCCGGTCATGTAGCCTGAAAGCGCGCCAAGCATGGCGACCATTGACGTCGCGGCGGTGGGGGACAGGCCTTCCAGCAATTGCATCAAGCCCGCCAGGAAGCCGGCCTTCACCATCATCTGCGACATCGCGAGAAAGAAGAAAATGGTCAACAATGGCCGCTTCACCCGCGCCGCCAATGCAGCAGGCAGGTTGACGTCAGGCCCCGTATGGCGTTGTGAACTGCGCGCGTGGAACGTTAGCCCGATCAGCACCAGAATCAGTGCCAGGCCGGGTGAGGCGAGTGGCTTCCAGGTGACCTGGGCGCCCTGTATGGCCCAGCTACCCTGCCAGGAAGTGATCGTCCACAGCATTTTCAACGCGACGATGTAGACAATCAGCAACAGATACGGCCATGCCTGACGCGGCCATTGCACTGAACTGCGCTCGTTATCGCTGCGGCGCAGGCGCCACAGCCCGCAAGAGAGTACGGCAACTGCCGTCACCAGGCCCGCGGCAACGCCGGCCACTTCCGGCCCCAACCAGCGGCTGGCACTGTAGAGCACACCCACAAACAGCAGCCAGAAAGCGCCCAGCGCCCCCCATTCCCGCGACTCGCGAACGCCTGCCAGATACAGCGCCAGTGCACTGAGGCCGAAAAACACCGGTGCGCTGGTCAGTGCCGAGGTCGATGCCAGCGCGGGGGCGTCCAAGTGAGCCAGGGAGGCGCCTATGACCGATGCCAGGCCCAGCGTTCCCCACGGCATGATTGCCATGCCGGTCAGTGCTATTCGCAGCGCGACCCGACGCTCGAAGAGGCTGAGCAGCAGCGGCACCGTGGCGATCAATGACACGCCGAAGCCGGTCATCGCTTCCAGCAACGGCGCCAGCCCGAGGACGATGAACACGACCTGATCGCCGCGTCCCAGACCCAGTGAACGCACCCATTGGCTCAGCGCCAGGTTGACGCCCAGGCGCTCGATAAAAATCACGAAGGCCAGACCCGGCACGATCACGAACGCAGTACTTGCAAACAGCACGGCCGTATCCTGAGCGGCGGCCAGCATGCTGTCCGGGCGCCAAGCATCGCCGGCGCCGGCGAGCCACAGCACTACGACAAGCAGGGTGCCTGCAATAGCGGCGTGAACGGGTGGCCGGCGCAGCCCGACGAGCATGGCCGTAACCAACAGGACAGGGGAAAGATGAAACAGTGCGAGCATGCCAATACTATCCTGTGTGAGTTTCCAACCAGGCTGCAAATGCAGACGGCGAGCAAGATAATATTTCTCATGGCTAGATAAAGGGATGCTGTTTTCTGGTAGTTTTCGAGAAAATTTCTCACGAGCCGACCATGACAAAACACGACGTTACATCTGAATCGCTGGACAAATTCGACCGTGCCATTCTCGATCTCATCCAGCGCGACAACACCACACCGCTGCGCTTGATGGCCGAGCAGGTCAATCTCTCCACGGCCGCCGTTCAGCGCCGCATTAAGCGAATGGAAGAGAGGGGCGTCATCACGGGCAATGTAGCCATCGTCGACCCCACCGCGGTAGGACGGCCGATCACCATCATTGTGGAAGTGATGGCCGAGCGCACCAGCATCGAAGCTCTGGAGGCGATGAAGGCACACTTCGCGGTGCCCGAAGTCCAGCAGTGCTACTACGTCACAGGCGAAGTGGATTTCGTCCTGGTGTTGACCGTTGCCAGCATGCAGGAATACCAGGCCTTGGCGCGGCGCCTGTTTGCCGAAAATGCCAACGTGACCTGGTTCAAGACCATCGTGGCGCTGGATCGGGTAAAGGTAGGGCTGGATGTACCGAGCGTGCCTGGGTAACTGCAGGCTCAAGAGTGTGTTGGGTATCGAGCTTCCTGGAACACAGCCAAGACTACCCCGCGACAGCGACAGTGTCGTGAGATCAATCGCAAGGACGCGTTACTTGATCTGCACAATGACCGGACCTTCCGTTACGATCGGCGGGTCCGCGTGGATATTCGATGCATTTTTCTGAATCCACTCACGTGCAACTTTCAAGCTCGCATCGCTGCCGGCCTTGTCCGTGCAAACAGTCACCGACGTACCACCATCACCCGTATTGAGCAGTGTATAGCTCACGAGGCCAGGCACAGTCCGCAGGGCAGCTTCGACGTCGGTTTTGCGCTCTTCCAAACGCTCGAAAAGCTGCTTTGCTCCAGTACCCAAGTAGGTTCTTATAACCGCATACATAGTCGTCTCCTTTGGGAGTGCGAAGGTTCCAATTCTCCCCGATTTATTAAGCTTAGCCACAGATCGGCGGCAAGCGAGATGCAACGACCGCCGGCCACGTCTAGCCTGTTGTGGTTTCCACAATCCCGTTCACCTGCGATTGTTCGCGCAGGCAGTACGGGATGGGGCGAGCCAAATTGAACCGTCCAAGGCAGGCAGTTAATCCTCTTGGCTGAAGAAGTCATCATCATTTCAATACAAAAGGGCCCTTCGAGGGCCCTTTGTTTTATGCGGGTACGCGACCGGATAACGATTTGTCCCAGTCGCTTTTCTTTAGATGAGTCGCCGCTTGCTCAAGTGAACAGCACTACAACAGCGATATCGGGTAGCTGATAAAGAGCCGGTTTTCATCAAATTCATTGGTGCTGAAGTTCCTGCGGATACTTGAGTTTCGCCATTTGACGCTCAGGTTTTTCAAGGCTCCGGATTGCACCACATAGGCCAGCTCCGACTCGCGCCCCCATTCCTTGCCGTCGGTAACGGCTCCCGTGTGCACGTTATCGCCACTGATATAGCGATTCATCATCGTGAGTCCCGGGATCCCGACCGCTACGAAATTGAAGTCATGGCGAATTTGCCAGGAGCGCTCCTGCGCGTTATCGAAACTGGAGTTGTAGCTATCGTTCGCCAATGTGCCCCCACTGGCACCATTGACCCGCATCCACGCGGTATCGCCGGTCAGCTTTTGCAGGCCAACATAGAATGTGTTGCCGCCCAATTTTGCCGAGAACAGGCCGAACGCGGTTTTGTTGTCCATGTCGCCGGCGAGACTGGCACCGTTTTCCTTGCCGGTGAAAAAGCCCATGTTGGCGCCCAGGGTTCCGTCGCCCACCGGTTGGCTGTGACTCAGGCTGAAGTACTGCTGTTGATAGATGTCTTTTAGTTCGTCATACCAAAGACCGACGGTGGTGCGCTTGTCGTTGAAGCTGTATTCACCACCGCCGAAATTGAACCGGTCGGAGGTGAAGGCGGCTTTGCCGTTCATGGACATGTCCTCCATGCTGGCATCGTTGCGCGGACTGTTTTGCCTGATCTGCCCGCCATACAACGTCAGATCCGTTGATCTCTTGAGAGGTGATCTGCGCGCCACGGAAAGTCTGCGGCAACGAGCGGCCGTCATCCGAGCGCAAGATCGGCAATGTGCTGACCCACTCGCCAACCTTGACCACTGTTTTCGAGACCTTGGCCTTGGTGGCAACCCCAATCCGTCCGAAGTTGTCAGCGGGGCGCCCATCATCGTGGATTGGCAACAATTGCGTACCGCCGGTGCCTTTGCCGCCGTCGAGCTTCTGCGAATAAAGCCCCAGTACATCAACGCCGAATCCTACCGGCCCTGAGGTGTAGCCGGAGCGGGCATCGAGGATAAAGTTTTGCGTCCATTCCTCCGCTTTGTTCTGCGGTGCGGCACTGTTCGGGTAGGCGGGATTGACGAAGTTGCGATTGATGTAGGCGGCGCGAAGATTGAGCGTGGCAGTCGAGCCTTCGATAAAACCGCTGTTTTCATCGGCATGAGCGACAGTCGCCGAGCCGGCACTGAGTGCCAGGATCAGGCCGATCAATGAGTAATGTGCGGGCACGTTGCGGCGAAAACAGGTGTGGCGCATGGTGATTGTCTCGTGATGAATTATTATTTTTTTTCAGGTATTTTTTAAGGCGGCGGCTGAATTTCAGGCGCAGGCGGCCCTGGCAACAATCTGCCGAAGGACCGCCGGGTAAGCGTCTGGTGAAGAGGTGTTAGTTGTTGGCTACCTGACGACGCAGCAGGTCATCGATGGCCCGGAGTGCGAGAGGATAGCCGTCGGCACCCATGCCGCAGATCACCGCATTGACCACGCCTGACATGATCGAGTGGCGATGCAGTTCGTCCCGTGCATGGATGTTCGAGAGGTGCAACTCAATCAGCGGTGCGTCGAGCAACTTCAGCGCATCCAGTACCGGAATCGAGTGGAACGAAAGGCCGGCCGGGTTGATGATCACAGCTGCGCCTTGCTCGAAGGCCTCTTGAATCCAGTCGACCATCACGCCTTCGTGGTTGGTCTGGCGAAAGTCGCATATCAGGTCAAGTTCCACGGCCAACCTTTCACTGCGTTGCCGGATTTGTTCGAGCGTGGTGTGACCGTAAATGTGCGGCTCACGACGACCCAGCAGGTTCAAGTTAGGGCCGTTGAGAATGAAGACGGTGCGGTTCATGGTCGTCCTGCTGCGTTATTTGGAAAGAATGGCTGTAGAGCGAGTGTCGACCGCATCGTCTTTGGCGACAGCGTTAAGGTCGATGCCGCGGGTTTCCGGGCCGATGACGATCATGGCCAGCGAAATCAGGTTGATCACGGCACATAGCGTCACCAGAGGCCATGGCGAGTTGTTCGACTGGCTCATCAGATAGACGGCGATCATTGGCATAGGGCCGCCGATCACCAGGTTGGCGCCGGTGTAGGCCAGTGCGGAACCCGAATAACGAACCTGGGTCGGGAACGCTTCGGCGAAGGCCACCGGCTGGATGCCGCTCTGAAACTGGGTGAAGCCCAGGAACAACCCCATGATTGCCATGATGGCGGGGACGTTCAGCGTGTTGAGGATCGGGAAGTAGACGAACAGGATCAGCAAGGTCATGCACGAACCAAAAGCCAGCGCCTTTTTACGGCCCCAACGATCGGACAGATAACCACCGGCCAGCGCACCGAAAATCGCGCACATGTTAGCCACCATCAGCGACATGAAGCCCGTTGACTGGCTAAAGCCCAGGTGCTTGGTCAGGTAGCTGAGGGAGAAAATCACGATCAAATAGAACAGCGCAGCGGGCGCGCAGAAGAACAACATGAGGCGCAGGATGGTTTTGTAGTGGCTGCCGACAGCGGATTTGAGCGGGCTCTTTTCCTGTTTCACCGGGGTCTTTTTCAAGGCAACGAAGGCTGGGGTTTCATCGACTTTCAGGCGGATGAAGATCGCAACCACCACCAGTACGAAACTCATGAGGAAGGGTATCCGCCAGCCAAAGCTTTCGAATTGCTCGCTTGAAAGCGAAGCTGCCAGGCCCATCAACACGCCGTTGGCCAATATCTGACTGAGCGGTGAGCACAAACCGAGCATGCCGGAATAACGTCCGCGGCGATCGGGGGAGGCGTGTTCCAGCGCCATCAGTTGCGCGCCGGTGGACTCACCGCCCAGCGCGAAGCCTTGAATGATCCGCAGCAACACCAGAAGGATCGGCGCCCAGATGCCAACCTGACCGTAGGTGGGCAACAAGCCCATCAATACCGAAGCCAGACCCATCATGGTCACGGTGGCCAGCATCAGGTTGCGGCGGCCGAGTTTGTCACCGAGGTAGCCACACGTAATGGCGCCCAGTGGCCGCGCTGCCAGGCCAACGCCGAACGTTGCGAGTGAAGCGAGAAGGCCGGCGGTCGGCTCCATGGCCGGGAAAAACAGCTTGGGCAGAATGGTCGCCGACACCGCGCCATACAGCGTGAAGTCAAACCATTCCAGAGCGGTGCCAATGGTCGCGGCGGTCACCGCTTTGCGTGGCATGAGCAAATCATGAGTCTCTTGACTGGTTGTGCTCATAAAGGTGCTCGTCTTTGTTTTTATGGTTATGGGGTACCCACACGATCCCGCTCGGGCTGACGTGCTGGCAGGAAACGTCGAAGTGTGTAGACGTTAGCCCATCCTGCTTGCAAAATAATTATCAAAATCAAGACAAATAGATAAGCTGGCCTTATGGGTAGGAATTATGGAATTGCGACACCTGAAAGCCTTCGTCGTGGCGGCCGACTTGCAGCATTTCAGCAAGGCAGCCGAACAGCTGGGCATTGCACAACCAGCGCTCAGCCAATTGATGCGAACCCTGGAATCGGAATTGGGGCTGGCGCTGTTCAGACGCGAGAACCGGGGCGTCGCATTGACCGCGGCCGGTATGGCGTTTCTCCCGCATGCACGACAATCGATCGAGTCCAGCGAATTGGCGATTGCGGCAGCCCGTAGAGCCAGAAGGGGTGAGGTCGGCGAAATCAACATCGGTTATCACTCGGCTTTGTTCGAGGCCAATTTGCCGCAGTTGCTGCGGCATTACTTCAGCACTTTTCCCGAAGTCAAAGTGTCGCTGGTGGACGCGGGCATCCGCGCGCAGTTTGAAATGTTGCTCGACCACAAGCTGGATCTGGCGTTTGCCAGAGTGTTCAAGGATCACTTGCCAGACCGCTTGCGTACCCATCATTTCAGCCAGTCCAACCTCGTCCTGCTCATGCCGGACAACCATGAACTGGCAGAGACGTTTACCGGAGACCTGGCGAGCCTGCGGCATGAAAAATTTGTCTTTTTGCAGGATACCGCCGGCATCGGCTTGACCTCACACACGCTGCAGGCATGCCGGCAAAATCAGCTGCATCCCGAGAACATCATGTATGTGCCGTCGCTGATGAGCATACCGGGCCTGGTTGCAGCGGGTATCGGCCTGAGCATCGTGCCGGAAACGATGACCCGACTGAGCATGCCAGGCGTGCGAATAATCCCGCTGGCTCAACCGGAGATGATCAGTGAGCTTTCGCTGATTTCGCGCATTGATGAGCGTTCCAGTGCAGTGCTTCACTTCATCGAGGAGGCTCATGGTTGGGGATGATGTCGTGGTAAACAACGCGGTAATAAGCGACACCAAGCGCTTCCTTGAATACTTGATACCGATTTGGAAAAGATTACAGTTGACGGCGGGCATGCCTGTTCGGGTCTTTGATCAGGTGCGCCTGAACCGCTCCCGACCGATCACGCTCATGCCCGATCCATCGCCTCAGCCACCCCCTGATCCTCACCCAGGAAGCCACCACTTTGATGCTGCCAGAGCCGCGCGTAGATGCCGTTTCTTCCCAGCAACTCAGCGTGGGTACCTTGTTCGATGATGCGTCCCTCATCCATGACAATGAGCCGATCCATGGCCGCAATCGTCGACAGCCGATGGGCGATGGCGATGACGGTCTTGCCCTGCATCATTTCATCGAGGCTTTCCTGGATGGCGACTTCGACTTCAGAATCCAGGGCACTGGTGGCCTCGTCAAGTAACAGGATCGGGGCGTTCTTGAGCATCACTCGAGCAATGGCTATGCGTTGGCGCTGGCCGCCCGAGAGCTTGATGCCGCGCTCACCCACCAGGGTGTCATAGCCGGTATGGCCTTGCCGATCGCTCAGTTGGCTGATGAAACCGTCGGCTTGGGCATTAGCCGCGGCGCTGCGGACCTGGGCGTCGGTCGCGTCCGGCCGGCCGTAGGCGATGTTGTCGCGAATGGAGCGGTGCAACAGGGAAGTATCCTGAGTGACCATGCCGATAGCGCCACGCAGACTGTCTTGTGTCACCTGAGAGATGTTTTGCCCGTCGATGCGAATCTCACCGCTGTCTACGTCATAGAACCGCAGCAGCAGATTGATCAGGGTCGACTTGCCTGCACCGGAACGGCCCACCAGGCCGATTTTTTCGCCTGCACGGATGTTCAGGCTCAAGCCGTCGAGCACCTGGCGTTCACCGTTGTAGTTGAAGCTCACATTGTCAAAGGTCACCGAGCCGCCAGAGGGCACCAGCACGCCAGCGTTCGGCGCATCCTGCACCTTGGGGCCACGGGTCAGGGTTGCCATGCCATCCTGCACGGTGCCGATGTTTTCGAACAGTGAAGCCATTTGCCACATGATCCAATGCGACATGCCATTGATACGCAACGCCATGGCAGTAATCGCCGCCACGGCCCCCGTACCGACTTCGCCTTGGTGCCACAGCCACAGGGCATAGCCGCCTGCTCCAATTATCAGCGCGACCACCAGTGCCTGATTGACGATCTCAAACTGGCTGACCAGACGCATCTGGCGAAAACCGGTGTGCTTGAAATCCTCCATCGCCGCGCGCGCGAAGTGCGCTTCACGATTGGAGTGCGAGAACAGTTTCACGGTGGTGATGTTGGTATAGGCGTCTGAAATACGCCCCGTCATCGACGATCGCGCATGGGCCTGTTCCTGCCCGACTTGCCCCAGGCGTGGCACAAAGTACAGCATGGCCAGCCCGAACAACGCGACCCAGGCAATAAAAGGCAGCATGAGTTTCAGGGCGAAGCCGCCGGCCAGTGCAATGATCGCAATGAAGTAAACGCCGATTCCGGGTGCGATTTCGATGAGGGTGAACAGGACTTCGCGCACGGCCAATGCAGTTTGCATCACCTTGGTCGTAACCCGGCCGGAGAACTCATCGGAAAAGAATGAAAGGCTTTGTCGCAGCATCAGCCGATGGAAGTCCCAGCGCAGCCGCAGCGGCAGATTAATCGCCAATATCTGGTGCTGTACCATGGTGCGAAGCGCCACCAGCCCAATGCTGGTGAGCAACACTATCCCGATACCCCACAGCACTCGGCTTTCCTGCCCGTTCGCATCGCCACCGGCCTGCCATGTCGAGAGCAGATCCACAACCTGCCCAAGAAAGGAAAACAACCAGGCTTCGTAGATCGAAACACTGGCACTCAGCAGCGCAAGCACAAGGATATAGCCACGGGCTCCTCGCGTGCAGGCCCACAGGAACCGCAGCAGGCCGACAGGCGGTGGTGGTGCTTCGTCAGGGGGGAATGGGTCGAGCCTTCGTTCAAACACGCGAAGCATTGTGGTCTCCGAAATGATCAAGGTGAGGGGATTCTGCCATTTAACGGGTGCTTTGAGGGTTGGGTTTGCGGGCAGACACAGCTTCAGCCACCGCTAGGCTAAAGGTGGCGGGGGATGAAGGGGCTCGCATCTAACGCGCTGGGTGGAACTCTTACAGATGTAAGGTGAGAAGGGTGTAAAGGAGTGTAAAGGGGGCGAGGGACTGTAAAGGGGGGCGGATTGTTTTTCTTGCAACAACCGTCAGCTTGATGGCAGCTCGGCTGCCATCAAGCTGAAAGTGGCCTGTTCACCCCTACCGTTTAGGAACAATCAGAGGTTGAAATTTCGCTGGCGAAAGAGCCCGTGGCGCCGGTATCGACCTGAGCCGATGGGCTTACAGACATCCGTGCGCCAGCAGACAAGCTGCCTTTGATCCTGGGAATGTGGCACAGGGATGATTCCGCTCCCATGCTCATACGCACGTTTGCCACATCCGCAGTGAAGGGCAGCGGTTTTTTGTTAAACGTGCCGCCCATCACCAGGTCAAGGACCAGCTCACCCGTCTTGCCCTCGATCTGGATGTCAGTGCCCATGCTGCCTGCCACCGTCAGTCTGGACTGATCGACGGCACATGCAGGTACCACGATTTTTACCCCTGCTTTTCCTGTCAGCCCCGTCAGTGGCTCGCTGGTATACAGCGTGATATCCAGCGTAGGGGAGGCGAAGCGAACATTTTCCGCTGCGTCATTCACGAGCAATAACGCCTGATTGGTTGTCGTCACCTGAAGCGCGTTCAGCGTATCGGCAGGGCCCGAGACCACCATTGATGGCGTTGCAGCGCATTTGATCGACAGGTTGATGCCCTGTTGGACTTCAACGCTGCTAAAGGCGGTCAGCGGAAAAGTTTTTTCTGCGGCCAGTGCAGCGTAACTGGTCGTGCTCGCCAGCAGCGCAAGCATCAGCTTCATCGTGTCCATGTTGTTCATACAACCTCCTTGTTTCACAGAAGTGCCGACGGGGAAACCCAAACCCCAGAAACGACAAAGCCCTGAAAGATCAGGGCTTTGTCGTATAAAGATGGCGGAGGTGATGGGATTCGAACTCATGGACCTGTTACAGTCGACGGTTTTCAAGTCCGATATACAAATGCCCTTAATTCGAGGCCTGCAGCTTATTTTCGTTGTAATACGATCATTTTTTGGCTCCTCTGAAGGCCGCGTTCTAGAAGGGGCGATATCAGCGTTTTGTAACGCGTTTTTCCGTTATTTTGACGGCTTCGCGATGGCGCTGACGCGACAGTAAAAACGTCCAGTTATGCCACCCACGGTATTCCCGAAGAGCAGACTCGCTTCTGCCCTGAAAAGGTCGCTCATGAAGGGTCACCTTCGATCTATAGCTGCTGGTGACACCTGCAGAAGAGGGCCAGATGCTGACTGTTGGAATCGGCTTTTTGCTCAAACTCCACATGAATGGTCAATGCGTTACTATTGTCTCTTTGAAATCAGCCAAGGAGGCATCCATGAGCGTGCGTGGTCAAGACCGGCAGATCGACAATATTGAATTAATGTCGCAGACATTGCCCGCAGCAAAGCTTTCTACGGCGCCGCGTTCGGCTGGACATTCGTCGACTACGGCCCTGCCTATACGGAGTTTAGCGATGGCCGCCTTACCGGTGGCTTCACTATGGGAGATCCGGTTGGGTCTGGTGGCCCTTTGATCATTTTTTACTCGGATGATATCGATGAGGCGCAGCAGCGCCTCAAAGCTTTGGGCCTGTTATCACCCGTGAAGTATTCTCGTTCCCTGGTGGAAGCAGGTTTCATTGATCTAGACGGCTAAGAACTGGCCGTTTGGAAGCTGCCGAGCGTTTCGTTCAGTCTTACCTAATGATTCCGTGGCGTTCAATTCTGCCGGCATATAGTCTACGTCAGTGAAGATTCATCAAGTGCGGCCGTTGACACCCTCCGCTCCGTGAGGAGCGTGAGCTTGTCCGATTCCGAAAGATATGGAATGGGGATGGGCAAGGCAGACGCGGTAGCTTCGCACCAGTGATTAAAGACAGCACTCCCAGCAATTCTGGTACATGCGCCTTCCAGACCACGGCCATCTCCATATGCGCAGCGATGACTGGATTGACTCTAGAATATGAACACCGCGAAGAGGGATGGTCATAACCGCCACTAGCACGCCGCCAGCTAACAACCGAATCCGATTCCCTTCCCCGCTCAAGCTCCGACTGTTATGCCGTCACCTATTAGAATCGTTAAAGAGACTTATTATAGTGACCAAAATTCTAATCCACACTCATTGGCGCAGTTTACATTCGAAAGGATGCGTCAATTCTAGCGCCGGTTAAATCAATTTAATACTTCTAAGTACCTTATAGTTTTTAGCTATTTAAAAAAAATTTTAGTTTCAAAATAATTGATTGCTCTTCAGCGCAGTGAACTACCGTAAAGTTGCGCGGTTGGATGATTCTCAAGATGTCAAATTCGGATATGCCGAGAATCAAACAATGCAAGGTGTCCGTTGGGCAAATAAAAATCTAAATTTTTAGGGTGGTTTCATCGATAAAAGTAACAGGGATTAATCTGCGCGAATAAAAGGCAGCAGGAGTGCGCAAACAGATTTTTTGAAGTTAACGAAATCGCATCCATTCATTTATTGGAGATAGCCATGAGTGATTCGCAGACGAAACAAACTCTTAGGGAAATTCTAGCAGTAAATGGTGATCTTAGACGGAAGGTGCAAAGCGCCGCAGTCCTTGCTGCGTATAACGTCATTAAAGAAGCTGGGTATTCGATCACCGCGCAAGATATAGAAGAATCTAAAGCAGATCAAACTGCAATAGCAATCGCTCTCAATGGAGGAGCAAAAGGAGATGATCTTCCAGAGGTTATTATCGCAACTAGCATCGGCGTGGCGATCGCCTCTGGAGGTTTTTAATTAATAGTGGCTGGGTGAGGTTGAACCTCACCCAAATATAAAATTTGGAGAAGCGAATTTTCATGATTAGTAATGGTTTTGCTTCGGATTTAAGGCAAATGATTATCCGCAGAAAGCAGGATTTCTTTTATGTAAATGGTGACAAAATACAATGTATAGTGAGAAACCTAAAGTTCGTATACAGCTCAGTTGTTGCAACCGAAAATCTTATATCATCTGCGATAGAACGGCTAAAGGAAGTTGAGTCTAGCACTTATCGCGATAGTGTGTTGTCATATTTTATTGAGCACTTGGAGGAAGAGCGTGATCACGCAAGATGGCTCTCAGATGACTTGACCGCACACGGAGTAGAACTTTCTAGTTGTGATGAAGACGCTATGTTTATGATAGGTGCTCAATACTACATGATACACCATAAAAATCCTTATTGTCTTTTAGGTTATATGGCTGTAGTCGAAGGTACGCCGACGCCAATATCAGAAATAGAAAAGCTTGAGCTTATATATGGGAAAAAGCTATTCAGATTTTCAAGATTTCACTCAATAAAGGATGAGGAGCATAAGGATGCCTTGTTTGAGTATATTGATAGCGCGCCGGTGCAGGTTGTAGAGAGTATTGCCTGGAGCGCCAATATTACGCTTGACTGTATATCAAAAGCTGCCAAGCATTGGCTTTGAAATGGGGCGTGAATAGGAAGGTGTGAGGCGGCGAATTAGTAACCGCATTACTAACCGGTCTTAGAAGTTTTAAAGTAATTCAAAGATTTATTGTTCGGGGTTAGGTCTACGCTTATGGCAAAAAAATAATTCATCAATAGGGTGTGGGAGAGAAATAATGATCTATAAAAAAATGAGCCTTCTGCTGTTGACATTATTGATCTGCAATTCTGGAGAAGTGTTTTCCGAAAACCAAAAACAAGTTACAATCAATGAGAATATTAAAATCCTACAAAAGCTCCAAGAGTTGGTGCCCCCCCAAAACAGATCTGTTGATGAGCTAAACGCATCTCACGGCCCGCTTCAATATAGGCTGACATCGATAGAGGGAATCGCATTTGAATCATTGAACTCACCTCTGATATTGAGGCTAAATAGTCAGGATGGGCTCGACAGGATACTTGGTGGGATTCCGGTTGGTCCAAACGAATTTCCCTGGCAAGTTGCTCTACTTAACTCTAAGACCGGAGCGTTATTTTGTGGTGGTAGTCATATCGGTAATGGTTGGATTGTTACCGCCGCACACTGCATAAGTGACAGGTATAGATCTCCGCTTTTAAAAGATGATATATTGGTCATGATAGGAACCAATAGTCTGACAGGTGGTGGTAGCCGAATTAAACTGCTTTCCGACCCACTAACACATCCTAAGTGGAATCCTACAAGCGAAAACGGCGATAAGCATCAAAATGATATAGCTCTCTTGCATATCGACGTTCAGGACACCCTACCATCCATTGCTCTACCTCTAGACGCTGTTGAAGCTTCCCTTGTTACAGAAAACTCAAATCTTACAGTATCCGGCTGGGGACATACGACAGAGCAAGGAGCGATATCTACGACTCTATTGAAAGTAGGAGTTCCAATAGTTGCTAATGATAGCTGTACGAAGTCGTACGATAACTCGATAACTCCATTTCAGGTGTGCGCAGGGAAAACTGGCCTCGACTCGTGCCAGGGTGATAGTGGAGGGCCGCTACATGGGGCTAGTACTGAGGGGCGCGTGTTGGTTGGTGTGGTTAGTTATGGATATGGCTGCGGACGTGAGGGGTTTCCAGGCGTATACACTCGCGTAGTAAAATATAAAAGCTGGATACAAGAATCAGTAGGGTCATAATAAAATTATATATAGCCGAAAGTTTTCTACCTGTTGCGATCCGTTCTGTCTTGTCACTTGAAATTGCGGAGACCTAGAAGCGTACTAGCTTCTAGTCTCCGTTTTGCTCGATGTAAGTGGTGTTGCGAAGCGGCCGCTTGAGGGGGGCGAGTCAGGTCGATAGCTTCCTCCACGGTCAATCCAAGACGAACCAGAAAGATTAATGCGAAAAAAGCTCGCAAGCGGAAAGTTAATGAGAGGAGTGCCCTGTTTGCGCCTTATGGATCGTAGTGAGCATGGTAGTCGCGGGTTCTTACTGTGCCTCGGACAATTGAATATATTGATGCCTCTCCACCAAGCGCGCTTGCAAAGCGGTCAATCAATTAGTGCAGCCTTTTAGTGATGGTTTTTTCGTTGTCGAAGTTGAGCTTATGCTGTAGCCACTGGTGATCTCCTTCGGGGCAACCTTCAAGGATTGCGGCAATTTTGGCTATGTATTCGTCCTTCGGCCATCTTCTTGATTTTGGACGTCCGACAGTGGAACGCTACGAGCGCTTGCGCCAGCGGCCCTGACGACGCGAAGCGGCGACAGGGACCTCGGGTGGAACTCCTTGCTAGAAATCTTTTTTTACCTGATTGGAATGTTCATTCATAAGATTCCTGTGAACAGCTTTAGCCAACTTAAGCAAAGGCTCGATAAGATGGTCTTCGTGGATTGTCTCATACCCCTTGATCATCATGGAGAAGTTGTGCCTGATTTCATTTTTATGCTGCTCTATAACTGGGCGTTGCCGTGTCATATCTGTATGCGCGACAAGTTGATTTCTAAGCGCAAGAATCTCATCATGGAAAATTTTCAGTTCAGACGGTACGTAGTTTGTGCTAATTCGCAGCCCTTTCGTTCCATCTCTGAATTTATTATTGAGAAATGGTTTAGCATACGAAATCACCGCATTTCTGAATAGCGCGCCTTTTAGGTACTTGTCTTCTTCACGAAGCAGATATCCAACTGATCTTTCGGTTCTCTCCATGTCTATGAGTGCGAGGTGCACAAGCGCCAATTGGTCGTCGTGTTTTGAGCTCATGATTTTTACTATTAAACGGCGTGCCATGTTGCGACGGCACGTCGTACAACGCTCCTGATCGCTCTGTTAATCCTTGTCAAAGTTTAGACGTGGTTGCGCAAAACGCGACATCGCCCGGAGATACACGGCAAGGGTGACGGCAAGCCCTGCTACCTTCTAGATTCGAAAGTAGCATCGGTGATGCAGCCCATTTACCGTCACGCATTCCACCGTCCGCTCCTGGCCGAACGCAGTCATTGCAGCGTCGAACTAAAGCTGGCTGGCGGGGCCCCCTTTGTTTGCACGTATTGCGTGCGGTCAGCATAGGTCGGAAAAGTTTTTCCGGTTAGGGGTAAAACTATTCCGGTACCGGATGACGGTGATGCGTCTATCTCGGCGATTTCACCCCTTCACCTCACTCAAATAGGTATCCCTAGGCCTTAGCGATAGCGGGAGGCGCCTGTGATCTATAACGTGAACCTTGACCAACACGTCTTGCGGTGAGAAGTTACCGAACTGTTCGACGTAACACCCGATCCTGGGCTACGTCCAGGGATTGGGAAGAAGCTTGGGTGCAACCCCATTACTCAATTTTCCACTATGCTACTTTGAGAAAATAAGGCAGATGCGAGAAACCGTGCCACCTCAGCGCTCATTGTTTAGGGAAGAACTCTATGATCTGGAACTTGAATACTGCAAATACTACAAGCGTGATGACGCTAAGGCAGATCAGGTTCGTAGCAGCATCAGTTCATTGCTACTGCAGAACTGCCCGGATTGGAATAAATGGTCCCAAAGAGAATTGCGATCAATTTTTGCGATATATAACTCAATAAGATTGTCAAGTCGGACGTTGAGCGACTTAATAAATGTGGATGTGAACGACCTGAGTGATATTACCGCTTCTTCCTTTGGGGAAGCTATTAGCTATGTAAATGCTATTACCAAGATTGAGCTTTTCAAAATACAGGAGGTAAAACTAGAGCATCATGAGTGCGCATACATTGAAGCGGAGTGTGTAGCGTGCAACATGGACAATCACCACGTTTATTATTCACTCGACAGCAATCAAGTTAGCTCCGTGGACATGCTCTGCCACGAGATTGGGCACGCAGTTGACTTCATTAATGCTCGGCAAGACTCCGCTGATGATAATGTCCTGTTTCGACATCAAAGTCTAGCTGAAGCTGTAGCGTATTATTGTCAGTTTCGTTATCTGCAAGATTGTGGAAGTATCGAAAAGAGAAGAGGTGCCCTTGGGGCTTTTATCTATACGTACTTAACCTATCTTATTTGCTGCTATTGCTTTGAGCAGCGCATTTCACTTGATATATTAGATCCTGTCAAAGTAGTTGAGAATGAATTATTTAGTCCTTTTATTGCTGCTTACGCTGCAAAGCACGGGCTAGAGTATGCAAAAGGCTTTCTTGCCGGAAAGATCCAGGAAACCCAGGTGAGATACCAAGATCTGGGGAACGTGATTTTACAGGAGCTAAATGCAAGGCTCGGTATTCCACTGGGTCTGGCATTAGTTGAAATAGAGGATCTTGACCTGTCACGCGTATCGACCATGAATATGCTGAGCGCTGAACTCATGCAGGTAGTTCAGGATATTGATCAGCGTCTTATTGATAAGCTTTCCGACATGGACACGCTCGTCGCCAGGTTCATTTCTCAAATGAGATAAGCGAGAGAATTTTTTAATCCGGAGCAATGCAGTCCCAACGCCGCATCGCGTAGGGCTGCGTTGGTACGTAGTGAGGAAAGTAGATGTGCAAGGAGGAATTGACTACGACTCTGCACGCCCACCAGACGCTTTGAGCGCCGCAAGAGATTGTGCGGCGTCTTTTAATTTTTTCTGTCTCTCTGCCTGCTCGAGAAGATCGTCAAGGATAAGCTCAATTGCAAGCCTGACCGCAGGAAATGACGCAAGACACTCTTCCTCAGTCAATGTATGAACGCCGACGCTCAAAATACTGTACAGACCACGGTTCTGAACCAAAAAGTCTGGCAGGTGCTCTTTAAGAAGTTCGATTCTCTGATCCATACGAGCCTTGATATAAGCGTCCTCATCCCAAGTAGGCTCGGTCGACATCGTAATGTGTGCTTGCTCAATTAACGACTCAAAAATTCGTCGAAGATAAACGAAGGCACCAACACCCACTCCATGCGTTACTAATCCAATAGCACGCGTAAGCTCCTTAAATCTTTCGTTTCCAAGCACTTGTCGATATTTCCGAAGATCTGGCATAGCTAGATCTGCAAGGGACGGCAACTGACCTATCTTTTGTATAGTGCCCCGATGAGCTCTAAAAATGAACAGGGCTTGATGTGCTGACTTTCTTGAGCAGCGAAATTGTAAGCTGAAGACATAGTTAATGTAGTTGCTTTGCTTGTTGTAAGTGTTTTTTTGCGCTGTGAAAACACTGTGCTGTCCACATTCGGGACAATAAAAGTCCAATGTGGAATCGATATGTTCTAAATGAAAAAACGGATTGTCTTCATTGTCTTCATATTGGAATGGCTCATAAAGTGGCACAGTAAGGCAAAATTCATTGGCCGTAGGGAGCTTTAGGTGTTTCGTTGCTTTTGTTTCGGTGTTCATGGGTCGGTTCTCTGGGTAGTCAGTAACTAAACGATTTTAATCGCCAACTATCGATGAATATATATGAAGAACCATCAGGGCCGTTGCTTCACATAGACGATTCCAATCAACCTTGTCGGGATCAAATGACTGATGAAACGCCCTATAGTGAACTAAGGAGTTGCGTAGTTGATACATCTGCTTCGTTGTATAATTGACTAAGTCGGCATTTGCAGGCAAGGTGGCGCCCAATGCAGAAAGCATTGTTCTCAAGTCTTCCGATACTGCTTGTTGCAACAGCAATCCCAAGCTTGGTTCCTCGCGCGGACGCCAAGCAAGTGTCTCCTCTAACACTTGAGCGACATGATTCCATTCCAGATTCATGCCAAGTTTTCCCATAAGCTCAGATGTGTGGGAATAGGCGTAAAGCGCTTCCAGGCATCTGTACAATGCTAAAAAGACAGCGCTGGGATCCGTATCAAACAGAGAGCGGCACAGAATTCTATATGGGATAGCGACTGGGCTTAGGTCAGCAATCAGTTTTAGATTCGCCCTTAATCGCCTGTCCATCCAAACGCCAGCACGAATGCGATCTGCTAAACAGATTAAAAAAAATACCCGAGGCGTTTCGTCCTCGCTAATATCCACGCCTGAAAAGACCCTAAGTGTCGGGTACAATTGCGAGATTTCAAGAACCTCATGCCCCATATATCCATCTGTATTTATGCCTGTTCCAATAGCATTTCTAACTTCAAGCGGTGTAGCCTTGGGCATTGGGTGAAGTTCTGACAATACCGCAGTCATCATTCCGCCGCCCACTCCTTCGTCAAGCAGGCCTGCTATTTCATCTAGCAGTTCAAGGCCCACAGTGCAGAACAATGAAACACCATCAACATCAAAGCGGGCAAGCTTCAATGACGTGCTCAAAGATATCGTGGATGTCAAGTCCGCTTTTACTAAGCGTCGTTGATCTGTTCCTTTTGCACTTACGATCCACCGTCCTTCTCCGGCATTCGGAAGTGGCTCTCCATTTGCGGAACAGTACTCATCTAAGCCTGCAAATATTATCTTGTTTGCTTCAATTTTATTCCTAGAGGCCATTAGCTTGCACGCCAGCATGGTTCCATGTTTGGTATTTCAAAGCCATCCTCTATGAGGACCTTAAATGCCTCTACGAATACGCTCCGCTCATACCGGCCGACCTGTCCTACTTTTTTATCTAAAATCTCGCTCAATACATCTAAGCGAAGAAAGTTACCAACCTCAACTGGATCCAAATTGTTCAACTTGTTCACCATGGTAGTGGCATGGCTAACAACGGTTTCCATCCGAGTACTTCTATCTTCTACATCTCTATCGAGTCCTGGTCGTCCCAAAACATATTGAGCTGTGGCGACCATAAAGCCAATTCGAGCAGGCTGGCTTCCGAATACCTCTTTACCACGTGAAAATCGTCCGCTATTCCCGTTGCCGTAGCGATCAAAGGCCTTGTCAAGTTCAACAAGCATCGATAGAGCGCTGTAAAAATGATCTTGAAACCCTGTATCAGCGAGATTGTCTACGAAGTCTAGACGTGAAAATTCTTCTGATAATGTTTCCTTTGTGTCAACATTTGTTTTTCTTAGGGAAAACGCCAAATATAATTCAACTAATGCATCTGAGCTAAATTGGGCGCTAGCCACACGTCTGCCAGGTTTGTCGGGTGAAAAAATTCGATCGATACCAGAAACTTTGTTCTTTATTTCTTCCAGCAACGGCGCATATACGACTGATAACTGGCGCGCGAGCGTCCAAGGGACTTGCCCTGTATTTAGCACCAACATTCTGTAGACTAGTGATCTAACCGATCTCGCAACCCAAAACTCCACTCGCATCTCTCGAGATGTAATGCTAACATCAATTTCGCATGCCTCAATCAATGCCGCCGTTCGTTGCATTCCATCAATTATTGTAAGCTCATGGCGCGAAACAGCTTCAAGAAATGATGTGATATCTGATAAATTCCCAGAATAGATATCGTTTACTACGGATTCATCTACAATAACGCCGATCACGACTGGCGGCAAAACTGCACCGGCGCGAATGTCAGCAATCATTCGATCTCGTATCCGCTTTGCTGTTGTGGTTTTAAGAACTTCTCGCTATCCTGTAATGCCGCCACGCTGCGCGTGCGCCCCTCGGACCAAACTAAGGTATTCTCCAGTTGTCATCTTTCCGAGAGCTGAGTAACAATCTGTGCGGCGATCATGTATCAAATCCACTAAAAAGCTCCTTGTTTGAGTGAGACGACAAAGTACTGCCAGCTACACCGACGATTCTGATAGTTGCCTACAATATAGATTCCTACACGAACTGCATAGGCATTGACACGACCCAGAGATGCTTTTGATTGGGCCGCTTGCTGAGAAATACAGTCTACCTTTCCAAGTGGGCGATGGTGAAATTTAGCGCACCTCAATCGGATGAGCCGAAAGCGGACTAACGAAAGGCTTTATATTGGCAATCGCCAGGCTTCCCTGAACCGTCGAACACACCGAGCTTACCTACCCTTCTCTTGGTCGTCGCGTGAACTGCCGCATCGAAAATTTCTGTTCATTCGTGAGCGACTGCTACAACCGTCAGCGATAAGCTAAGCGAGGAGTATGAGGGTTTCACTCTGGCGTCATGAGTACGGCGAGCGTTATCTTGATGAACTCTTCGTTCCGGTCAATTGTTTTTAAGGCGCCGCGAACGTTGTAAGCGACGTCTGACCCACGCATCTCCACCCAGTTAGAAAGCTCTAGGATGGCAGCTTCAAGGGGGAGCTGATTTTCGTTGATCTTGAATAGCAGGGAAGGGAGCAGGTCTGAGTTTGGCATCGTGAATCCTCCTTGAAGAGGTAGCATCTGAAATGTTGTACCACCCGATGCGAAAACGTAGCGGTCGACAGGGCGCCGATGAGGGGAAAACCGGAAAGTTTTGTAACGCTACCCGAAAAATTTTGTAACGCTTCGAGGATGGATTTTCGTCAAACCCCAGAAACGACAAAGCCCTGAATAATCAGGGCTTTGTCGTATAAAGATGGCGGAGGCGATGGGATTCGAACTCATGGACCTGTTACAGTCGACGGTTTTCAAGACCGTTGCCTTAAACCACTCGGCCACACCTCCGTTTGTGTTGCGGGCGCCATAATACCTGAATGAAACACACTGTCAAACTCTCTGCATAGCTTGTTACAGGGGGTCTGCTATGATCTTTGCGACTGAACGTTTCAAACCAACAGGAGTGTCGCCATGCGCGAACAGGATTACGCAGTTAATAACAGCGTGCAGGCTGAGCAGCTAGAGGTTAGCCGCGTCCTGCGCAACACATATGGCTTGCTGGCTCTCACCCTCGCATTCAGCGGCGTGATGGCGTATGTCGCCCAGCAGATGCGTGTCGGCTACCCGAACATTTTCGTGGTGCTGATCGGTTTCTACGGCCTTTTCTTCCTGACCAACAAGCTTCGTGATTCCGCCTGGGGCCTGGTGTCGGCATTTGCCCTGACCGGTTTCATGGGTTTCCTGCTCGGCCCGATCCTCAACCGTTACCTGGGCATGCAGGGCGGCGCTGAAGTGGTCAGCTCGGCCTTTGCCATGACAGCACTGGTGTTTGGCGGCCTGTCGGCCTATGTGCTGATCTCCCGCAAGGACATGAGTTTCCTCAGTGGCTTCATTACTGCGGGTTTCTTCGTGTTGCTGGGTGCGGTGGTTGCCAGCTTCTTCTTCCAGATCAGCGGCCTGCAACTGGCGATCAGCGCGGGCTTCGTGCTGTTCTCCTCGGTCTGCATTCTGTTCCAGACCAGCGCCATCATCCACGGCGGCGAGCGCAACTACATCATGGCCACCATCAGCCTGTATGTATCGATCTACAACCTGTTCATCAGCTTGTTGCAGCTGTTTGGCATCATGAGCCGCGATGATTGATCGCAAGCCATGATTGAAAAACCCGCTTCGGCGGGTTTTTTTTATCCTCGGTAAACGTACCGGCGGCTATGCCATTGGCGGCAAGCGCCGCTTGACCGGGGTTTTCTTGACAATGGCAGTGTTGGTTTCGGCGTGGGTGTTGAGGCGGTCCAGCAGGGTGTCCAGTTGTTCCATCGAACGCACATGCAGGCGGGCGATGAAGCAGTCGTCACCGGTGACCTTGTCACATTCGGTGAACTCGGGAATGGCCATGATCTGCCGTTCCACTTCCTGCAATTGGCCGGGCAGCGGGCGAACGCGCACGATGGCCTGCAGTTGATAGCCGAAGCATTTCGGGTCGATTTCCACGGTGTAGCCCTTGAGCACGCCGCGTTCTTCGAGACGACGCAGGCGCTCGGCGACGCTGGGCGAGGACAGGCCGCTGATTTGCGCCAGGGCCTTGAGCGAACGTCGCGAGTCTTCCATCAAGGCCGTGATCAGCACCTGGTCGATGTCATCGGTCATGGCGAAAACCTCTATTAGGCAGTTTTGCAAAATCGCCTTCGCATTAAAGGCAAATTCCGAGTTTAGCCTGCTTTTTGCGCTGGAGCAGCATCCCGGTGGATTGGCATACTTTGCCCATCAATCACGGGAGTCTGATGATGGACAACTCAATACGCCGCGGCTCGTTCGAAATGACCGCCGCCATGCTGATCTCCGGAACCATCGGTTGGTTCGTGCTGGTGTCCGGGCAACCGGTGCTGGATGTGGTGTTCTGGCGCTGCCTGTTCGGGGCCGGCACCTTGCTGTTGATTTGCGCGGCATTCGGCTTTTTGCGTCCGGGCATCCTGACCCGCACCACCTTCCTGCTGGCGGTGCTCAGCGGTGTCGCGATCGTCGGTAACTGGGTGTTGTTGTTCGCGTCCTATTCCCGGGCCTCGATTGCCATCGGTACGGCGGTCTATAACGTCCAGCCGTTCATGCTGGTGGGGCTGGCGGCGGTGTTTCTCAACGAGAAAATCACCCTGCAGAAACTGGCCTGGCTGGCTGTTTCGTTTCTCGGGATGTTGGCGATCGTCAGCGCACATGGCGGGGAGGGCGAAAGCGGTAACGAGTATCTGATAGGTATCGTTCTGGCCTTGGGTGCAGCGTTCCTCTACGCGATTGCCGCGTTGATCATCAAGCGCCTGACCGGTACACCGCCGCACCTGATTGCGTTGGTTCAGGTCAGCACTGGTGTGTTGCTGCTCGCGCCATTTGCGCACTTTTCGGCCCTTCCGCAGGGGCCAAGCGCCTGGGGTAGTCTGGTCACCCTGGGCATCGTGCACACCGGCGTGATGTACGTGCTGTTGTATGGAGCGATCCAGAAACTGCCGACGGCGCTGACCGGCGCGCTGTCGTTCATCTACCCGATTGCGGCGATTTTCGTCGACTGGTTTGCCTTCGGCCATCGCCTGGAACCACTGCAATGGATCGGGGTTGCCGCGATTCTGCTGGCCGCTGCCGGTATGCAGCAGGGCTGGAGCTTGAAGTTCCGGCGGACCGTTACCCCGTAAAGCGATTCAGATGTTCCAGCACGGCGCGGTCTTGGCCAGTCGCTGGCGCATCTGGCCGATGTTGACCAGCAGTTGCTCGGTCAACAGGCGGTAACCGTCCAGGGCGTTATAGACCGGGGCATCAAGACTGACGATCGGTAACGCCGCGGGACGGTCCAGCCGGTGGGTGACGCCGGACTTCAGCGCCCGGGCCATGCCGATCAGTTGCACGCGAATCAGCCGATGCTCTGCCTTCAAGGCCGATTGCAGGTGAACCATGCTCTGCGGGTCGCTGGCATCCGGCCGGGTATTGCCCAGTATCTCAAGGGTGCTGACACACAGACGCAGGTGACGTTGGATGGCATCGAATTCGTTCATGGAAATCTTCACCTCCTTGGACACCGATGGCATCAGTGAGCGTAGTTGCACCATCACGGTGTTCAGGCGACCCATCAACTTGAGGTGTTCGTCGGCAGTCACCGATTGGCCATCGATGATGCGCCCGTAAATCGCCGCGCAATCACGCAGGGCGTCAGCCAGGTTGTAACGCCAGGAATAGACCGCATACAGCGGCAGGGCGAAGGAAAACGCCAGGGCTAGCGCGATGCCGATCAGGATATCTACCCCGCGCCACAGCCCGTCAGAGACTGGGTTGTCGCCATGCCCGGCGACGATGAATACGGTAATGCCGGCCAGCAGCGCGGTGTATCCGCCTTTGCCGATGGCGTGGTACGAGAAGAATCCGCACACCACCGCCATGGCGAAATAGGTCAGCCACGGCATGCCGAGCCAGGACTGTTGCACCACCAGGACCAGGCCGATAGCCGCCCCGACCAGGGTGCCGATGGCCCGTTCGGCGGCTTTCTTGCCGATGTTGCCGTGGTGCTGCAAGCCGCCAATCACCACCAGCATCGTCACCGAGGCCCACTCACCGTGGGGCAGGTGGATGCCGGTGGTCAGCAGGATCGTCGCCAGTAACCCGAGCGACACGCGCACCGCATGGATCATCCGCGCATGGCGATAGCGCCGGTACGGGTCCAGCAGCGGACGCAGAAACCGGCGCAGTAGCGGTGGCAGGCGAAGAGCCGTGGATGCGCTCAGGTCGGCTCTCCTCAGAAGATGTAATCAGTGGTCAGGAAGCTCGAGCTGCGACCGCTGATGATCTCGCTGATGAGATCCTTGTTGGTCTCCTGGAATTTGGTCGCCACCAGCGTGCGGATCGAAAACACCCGCAGGGCGTCATGCACCGACAAGGTGCCCTCGGCGGAGTTTTTCCGGCCGTTGAACGGGTAGGTGTCCGGGCCGCGCTGGCATTGGGCGTTGAGGTTGATGCGCCCGACCTGGTTGGCGAAGGTGTCGACCAGTCGACCGACCGCCACCGGGTTGGTGCCGAAGATGCTCAGCTGCTGGCCGAAGTCCGATTCAAGGACGTAGTCGATCACCGTGTCCAGGTGACGATAGGGCACGATCGGCACCACCGGGCCGAATTGCTCTTCCTGGTAGACCCGCATCTGCGGCGTCACCGGGTACAGCACGGCGGGGTAGAAGAACGACGCGCGGGCCTCGCCGCCATTGGGATTTACCACCTTGGCGCCCTTGCTCTCGGCGTCGGCCACCAGCGCGTGCAGGTAATCGACCTTGCCCGATTCCGGCAGCGGCGTCAGCGCCACGCCACTGTCCCACGGCATGCCGGGTTTGAGTGAGGCGAGTTTAGCGTTGAATTTCTCGATGAAGGCCTCGACCACGTCTTCGTGGACGAACAGGATCTTCAACGCGGTGCAACGCTGGCCGTTGAATGACAGGGCGCCGGTGAGCGCTTCGTTGACCGCGTTGTCCAGGTCCACCTCCGGCAGGACGATACCGGGGTTCTTCGCATCGAGTCCCAGCGCCGCACGCAGGCGATGCGGCCTTGGATGCAGTTTCTTCAGGTCGCTGGCGGCCTTGTTGGTGCCGATGAACGCAAAGATATCGATGTTGCCGCTGGCCATCAGCGCACTGACCGTCTCGCGCCCGCTGCCGTAAATCACGTTGATCACCCCGGCCGGGAAGCTGTCGCGGAATGCCTCCAGCAACGGGCGAATCAACAGCACGCCAAGCTTGGCCGGCTTGAACACCACGGTATTGCCCATGATCAGCGCCGGAATCAGCGTGGTGAAGGTTTCGTTGAGCGGATAGTTATAGGGACCCATGCACAGCGCCACGCCCAGCGGTACGCGGCGGATCTGGCCGAGGGTGTCCTGTTCCAGTTCGAAGCGGCTGGAGCGACGGTCGAGTTCCTTGAGGGCGTTGATAGTGTCGACGATGTAATCGCAGGTGCGGTCGAATTCCTTCTCCGAGTCCTTGAGGTTCTTGCCGATTTCCCACATCAGCAGCTTGACCACCGCTTCGCGCTGTTCACGCATGTGCCCCAGGAAGGTTTCGACGTGCTGGATGCGCTCGGCCACGCGCATGGTCGGCCACAGACCCTGGCCGCGATCATAGGCGCGCACGGCGGCGTCGAGGGCGGTCAAGGCGGTGGCGGCATCCAGCAGCGGCGTGCTGCCGAGGATGACTTGTTCATCGCCGCCAGGGCCGCTCAGGTACACCGGGCTGCGGACCTGGGCAAGGGGACCTGGCCAGGTTTTCAAGACGCCGTCGACCAGGTACTCACGTTGTTCGGTCTGGCCGTCGAGACGGTATTTTTCCGGGATGCCGGCGGCGTCTGGAAACAGGTTGCCAAGAATCTGTGCGGTCATAATGTCGCTACCCCGTGTGTAATGTCAGCCGTGCGCTTATGGCTAGCCGTTGAAGAATCCGATTCAAGGGTTATACGCCTTGTTGATGCGGTTTTTTAACTGCAATCGAGCGCTGATGGGCAGAGTAGAGGGGTGAAGGTGTGGCTATTGTGCTTCAAGCGTAGACCGCAATCGGCGTTGGGTGAAACGCGATCTTTTGACCTGGGCGCACACAATGGCCGGTGCCGAGGTTAAACTTCGCGCTCTTTCATAAGGAGTTCACATGAGTCACTACCAGCCGGGCATTCTCGCCACCCCTGTTCCGCCTCTCGCCCGTCATATGTTCTTCGCCCTGGAATCGGCCGCGGCACTGCCGGCCGCGCTGGACAAGCTGATGCAACTGGTGGATGGCAAATCGGCGGTGGTCGGTTTCGGTGAATCCCTGGTCAAGGCCCTCGACGGGCATATCGAAGGCCTGCGGGCTTTTCCGGCGCTGACCGGTGTCGGTGTCGACAACCCGTCGACGCAACAGGCGCTCTGGTGCTGGTTGCATGGGGTCGACCGTGGCGAACTGCTTAACCGCAGTAACGCCTTCGAGGCAGCATTGGCGCCAGCCCTGCGCCTGGTGCAAGTGACCGAGGGTTTCCGTCACCGTGACGGTCATGACCTGACCGGCTACGAAGACGGCACCGAAAATCCCCGTGACGAAGCCGCTGCGGCCGCCGCGCTGGTGGGTCAGGGCGCCGAGGGCATGGTGGGCGGCAGCTTCGCCGCGCTCCAGCAGTGGCAGCATGACCTCAAGGGCTTTCGTGCGATGCCGTCCCATGAGACGGATGACATCATGGGTCGTCGCCTGAGCGACAACGAAGAACTCGACGACGCGCCGATCTCTGCCCACGTCAAACGCACCGCCCAGGAGAGCTTTGCCCCCGAAGCGTTCGTGGTTCGCCGCTCGATGCCGTGGATCGAAGGCGACCGCGCCGGGCTGATGTTCCTGGCCTTCGGCTTTTCCCTCGATGCCTTCGAAGTCCAGCTACGGCGCATGAGCGGTCTGGAAGATGGCATCACCGACGGTCTGTACCGTATCAGCCGGCCGATCACCGGGGGCTACTACTGGTGTCCGCCGTTGAAAGATAGTCGACTGGACTTGTGCGCATTGCTCACCTGATCCCGCATGCACGTGCTGTAGGAGCCAGGCTTGCCGGCGAACCAGACGCCGCGGTGTATCTGTTGCACCACGTCATCGTTCTTCGCGGGCAAGCCTCGCTCCTACAGGCGAACGGGGCGCTGCGGTTTACCTGTTGCACCGCGTAATCGTTCTTCGCCGGCAAGCCTGGCTCCTACAGGTGAACCAGGCGCTGCGGTGTGTCAGGTAGGCGGGCGCATCTAACCTTATGCTCAAACAGTATTTCTCAAGCCCTTCCTTAGAACTCTAAGATCACGTCATAACTCGTTATGATAAGTGATCTTCATGACCGATAACGTTCTATCCCTTAGCAGCGTTCCCCTGCACACCCAGCTACGCGATGTGCTGCGCGCACGCATCCTCGACGGTGAATACCCGCAGGACAGCCAGATGCCTTCCGAAAGCGAGCTCGGCACGCTGTTCAAGGTCAGCCGCATCACCGTGCGCCAGGCCCTCGGCGATCTGCAGAAGGAAGGGTTGATCTTCAAGATCCACGGCAAAGGCACCTTCGTCGCCAAACCGAAAACCTTCCAGAACGTCAGCACCTTGAAAGGCCTGGCCGAGTCCATGACCGGTCGTGGCTATGAGGTGATCAACCGCCTGCGCAGCTTCAAGTTCATCGCCGCCGACAAGTTGGTCGCCGAACGCTTGCAGGTCGCCGAAGGCGAGACCGTGGCGCAGATCAAGCGGGTTCGCCTGATCAACCGCGAGCCGATTTCGCTGGAAATCACCTACCTGCCCAAGGCCATCGGCGAGCGCCTTGAGAAGGCCGATCTGGTGACTCGCGACATTTTCCTCATCCTTGAAAACGACTGCGGCCTGGCCCTCGGTCACGCCGACCTGGCCATCGACGCGGTACTGGCCGACAGCGACCTGACCCAGGCGCTGAACGTCGAGGCCGGCTCGCCGATCATGCGCATCGAGCGCCTGACCCACGACGCCGAAGGCCGCCCAGTGGATTTCGAACACCTTTACTACCGTGGCGATGCCTTCCAGTACCGCTTGCGGATCGACCGGCAAAAAGGGGCGCAGGCATGACCCGAACGACTCTCGAACAGGAATACGACATCGTCGTGATCGGCGGCGGCACCGCAGGTCCCATGGCGGCGATCAAGGCCAAGGAACGCAACCGCGATCTGCGGGTGTTGTTGATCGACAAGGCCAACGTCAAGCGCAGCGGCGCGATCAGCATGGGCATGGACGGCCTGAACAACGCGATCATCCCCGGCCATTCGACGCCGGAGCAGTACACCAAGGAAATCACCATCGCCAACGACGGCATCGTCAATCAGGCCGCGGTGTATGCCTACGCGACCCACAGCTTCGAGACCCTCTCACAGCTGGACCGCTGGGGCGTGAAGTTCGAGAAGGACGAGACCGGCGACTACGCGGTGAAAAAGGTCCACCACATGGGCGCCTATGTGCTGCCGATGCCGGAAGGGCATGACATCAAGAAAGTCCTGTACCGCCAGTTGAAGCGGGCGCGGGTCAGCATCACCAACCGGCTGGTCTGCACCCGTTTGCTTAAGGATGAAGAGGGTGCGGTCAACGGCGTGATGGGTTTCGATTGCCGCACCGCCGACTTCCATGTGATCAAGGCCAAAGCCGTGATCCTCGCCTGCGGTGCCGCTGGGCGTCTGGGCCTACCGTCCTCGGGCTATCTGATGGGCACTTACGAGAACCCGACCAATGCCGGCGACGGCTACGCCATGGCCTATCACGCCGGGGCGGAACTGGCGAACCTGGAATGCTTCCAGATCAACCCGCTGATCAAGGACTACAACGGCCCGGCCTGCGCCTATGTCACCGGTCCGCTGGGCGGCTACACCGCCAATAACAAGGGCGAGCGCTTCATCGAGTGCGACTACTGGAGCGGCCAGATGATGTGGGAGTTCCATCAGGAACTGGAAAGCGGCAACGGCCCGGTGTTCCTAAAACTCGATCACCTGGCGGAAGAAACCATCCAGAACATCGAAGAGATCCTGCACAGCAACGAGCGCCCGAGTCGCGGTCAGTTCCACGCCAATCGCGGCACCGATTACCGCACGCAGATGGTCGAGATGCACATCTCCGAAATCGGTTTTTGCAGCGGCCATTCGGCGTCGGGAGTGTGGGTCAACGAGAAGGCCGAGACATCGGTCAAAGGCCTGTATTCGGCAGGTGACATGGCCGCGGTGCCGCACAACTACATGCTCGGTGCGTTCACCTATGGCTGGTTTGCCGGCAACAATGCGGCGGACTTTGTCGCGGGGCGCGAGTTTTCCGCGCTGGATGCCGCGCAGATCGAAACCGAAAAACAACGGGTCTATGCTCCCCTTGACCGCGAACACGGCCTGCCACCGGCCCAGGTCGAGTACAAGCTGCGCCGCTTCGTCAACGACTACCTGCAGCCGCCGAAAGTGACCAAGAAGATGCAGATCGGCCTGCAGCGGTTCAGCGATATCCAGCGCGACCTCGATCAGATCAAGGCCCATAACGCCCACGAACTGATGCGCGCCATGGAAGTCAGCATGATCCGCGACTGCGCCGAAATGGCCGCCCGTGCTTCGTTGTTCCGCGCCGAAAGCCGTTGGGGGCTTTACCACTACCGGGTCGACCACCCGCAGCGCAACGACAGCGACTGGTTCTGCCATTGCCACCTGAAGAAGGGTGAAAACGGCGTGATGACCAGTTTCAAGAAAGCCGTCGAGCCTTACATCATCCCGCTGGACGCCGATGAAATGCAGGCCTACGACCGGTTGCGGGTCGGTGCCGACGCGGCTTGATGCCGTCCATAAAAGAGAGACCGAACATGGCCTATCAACCCCAGGAAATATTCTTTCGCTCCAATGCCCCCGTCACGGTCGACGAGGACCTTTGCATCGCCCACAAGGGCTGCACCGTGTGCGTAGACGTGTGCCCGATGGACTTGCTGGCGATCAACCCGGCCACGCAAAAGGCCTATATGGCCTTCGATGAGTGCTGGTACTGCATGCCCTGTGAAAAGGACTGCCCGACCGGGGCGGTGAAAGTGGATATCCCTTATTTGTTGCGTTGAATGACAGTCCAAATGTGGGAGCGAGCCTGCTCGCGAAGAGGCCGGCACAGCTGGCATCTCTGTGGACTGACAGGACGCTTTCGCGAGCAGGCTCGCTCCCACAATGGATCGAGGCCAGCTTCAAAAAGCCATCCGGCAACACCCGGACGCCTGCTTCAAAAACACCCCTCGTTTCCCACCACGCCCTGATCGTGGCGGAGACGAATATCCTATAAATGATTCGAGGGGATTCACCATGTTATTGCGTGTAGCATTTGCCGGTCTGGTACTGGCTTCATTCACCTTGTCGGCGCAGGCGGAAACCATCCGCATCGCCATTGGCACCCAGGACACCACCATCAACTGCGCCGCCGGCGGCCTGTTGATTCGCGAGTTGGGCCTGCTGGACAAATACCTGCCCCACGACGGCCAATACAAGGACGCCAAGTACGAAGTGGAGTGGAAGAACTTCACCAGTGGCGCACCGCTGACCAATGAGATGGTCGCCGGCAAACTTGATTTTGGCGCCATGGCCGATTTCCCCGGTTCGTTCAACGGCGTGGCGTTTGAAACCGCCGGCAAGCACAGCCTGTTTATCAGCGTGCTATCGGGCAGCACCAAGGGCAGTGGCAACGGCATCGTGGTGCCGAGCGCATCGGGCGTGCAATCGCTGGCCGAGCTCAAGGGCAAGACCATTTCCGTGCCGTTCGCGTCCACTGCCCATGGCATGTTGCTGCGCGCGGTGGCGGCCCAGGGTTGGGACCCGCTCAAGGACGTGAACATCATTGCCCAACCGCCGGAAGTCGCCGGTTCCGCATTGCAGGCCGGCAAGATCGACGCCCACGCCGACTTCGTGCCGTTCGCCGAGCTGTTCCCGAGTCGGGGGTTCGCGCGCAAGATCTACGACGGTTCCCAGGCCGGCGCGCCGACTTTCCATGGTGCGTTGGTCGATCAGGGCTACGCGAAGAAGTACCCGGAAATCGTCGTCGCCTACCTGCGCGCCAGTATCGAAGCCAACCAGCTACTCGCCGCCGAGCCGGAGAAGTACAGCGAGCTGATCGCCAAAGTCACCGGGGTCGACGCCGAGGTCAACTATCTGTTCCACGGCCCGTTGGGCGTGCAGACCCGCGACCTGAGTTGGAAGCCGGAATACCGCCAGGCCGTCGGCACTGCCATCGACACCCTCAAGTTGCTGAAGAAGGCTGATCGCGGACTCGATCTGAATACCTTCATCGACGACCAGTACATTCGCGCCGCGTTCAAGGCGTCGAACCTGGACTACAGCGCGCAGCTTGCAAATTACCAGCAGACGCCGCTCAAAGCCGTCGATGCAGCCAGTGGCGAAGCCATCACCGACTTCAGCCACGTGGCCGAGATCTGGGTGCGCGGCGAGCCGAAAGTCCGTCAGTACGCCTCGGCACAAGCGGCATTCGCCGCGCTGGCCGCGCTGAAGCAGGAAGGCAAGAACATCCGCGCGGTGTATGCCCAAGCCAGTGACAGCGGGATCAAGTTGCTGGCTGATCAGGCGTGGTTTGCCAGTGATGCGAAAGGACACCTCAGCGCGTTTCTGCTCAAGGGCCAGGCCCAGCAATTCGCTACGGCACAGGGCGGCAAGGTGTTCGACTTCACCGATGCCACGACCCAGGCCGTGGCCGTGCGCTAACACCTAGAGCCCCGCAATCCCCCTGTGGGAGCGAGCCTGCTCGCGAATGCGTACTGACACCCACCATCGATGTCGACTGACCCACCGCTTTCGCGAGCAGGCTCGCTCCCACAGTGATCTTGGTTGAGAGGAAATATTGTGTACGGATCATTTAACCGCTGGATCCCTCGAGCCGCCTCACTGCTGCTCTGCCTGCTGTTCTGGCAACTCGCCGCCAGTCACCACTGGAACCTCGGCCTTGTGACCTTCGCCAACGTCCCGACACCGCTTGCCGTGATTGAAGCGGCCCTGGGCCTCGGCGACTCCGGCAAACTCGGCCAACACCTTGGCAGCAGCCTCAGCCGGGTCTTCGCCGGTTACCTCGCGGCACTGGTCATCGGCATCAGCCTGGGCCTGGCCATCGGCCGCTCGAAATGGGCCGAAGATCTGTTGCTGCCACCACTGGAAGTGCTGCGCCCGATCCCCGCTGTGGCCTGGATTCCCCTGGCGATCCTGATGTTTCCCTCGTCCGAGCTGTCGATGGTCTTCATCACCTTTACCGGCGCCTTGTTCCCGATCCTGCTCAACACCGTGCACGGCGTCGAAGGCGTCGATCCTCGGCTGATCGCCTCGGCGAAAAGCCTCGGGGCAGGGCGACGGGCGATGTTGCTGGAAGTGATTCTGCCAGGTGCCGCACCGAGCATCATCACCGGCCTGGCTATCGGCATGGGCACGTCGTGGTTTTGCCTGGTGACCGCCGAGATGATCTCCGGCCAATACGGCATCGGCTATTACACCTGGGAGTCCTACACCATCCAGAACTACCCCGACATCGTGGTCGGCATGTTGCTGATCGGCGTACTCGGGATGGGCAGCAGTCTGCTGATCAAACGCCTGGGCGGCGTGTTCACGCCCTGGCATCGACCACGAGGAAAAGCCTGATGAGTGTTTTTCAACAGCCTGAAGGGCGGATCGATATCTGCGGATTGTCGATCAGCCTGGGCGAGGGCCGCGGCGCTTTTGAAGCCGTGCAGGGCCTCGATTGCCAGATCGAACCGGGGCAGTTCGTGTGCATCCTCGGGCCGTCCGGTTGCGGCAAGTCCACCTTGCTCGGCGCCCTGGCCGGTCACCTGCAACCGCGCGCTGGCAGCCTCAAGGTCGATGGCACGGCGGTGTTCGGCCCGTCGCCGCAACGCGGCATGGTGTTCCAGCAACACACGCTGTTTCCCTGGCGCACGGTACGCGACAACGTCGCCTTCGGCCTGAAAATGCGCGGCATCGGCAAAGCCGAACGGTACCGGGCCGCCGATGAAATTATTGCGCTGGTGGGCCTCGAAGGCTTTGCCGAACGCTGGCCGGATCAGCTCTCCGGTGGCATGCAGCAGCGGGTGGAAATCGCCCGGGTGCTGGTCAACCGACCACGCCTGTTGCTGATGGACGAGCCGTTCGGCGCCCTAGATGCCTTGACCCGCTTGAACATGCAGGAACTGCTGCTGGAAATCTGGACGCGCATTCGCACCACCGTGGTGTTCGTCACCCATGACATCGACGAAGCGCTGTTCCTCGCTGACCGCTTGCTGGTCATGAGCTCGCGACCTGGGCGAATCATCGAAGACCTACGCCTGGATTTTCCCCGGCCACGCACCACCGAACTGGTGACCAGCCATGAGTTCTCCCGCTTGAAGCGTCACTGCCTCGAATTACTGCGTCACGAAGACGGTCGGCAGCTGCCCCGCCTGAACCCTCTCGGACTTCCCCCAGAAAACAAACTGCCGCGATTTGCCCTATGACCTCACTATTCGATGTAACCGATAACGATGACATTCTCGCCCTGCAACCACGCCTGACCGATGAGGACGCCGGCGTACGCCGCATCGCGCTGATCGAGCTGGCCGATCTGGAAGAACCGGACGGCCTGCTGTGGCTGGTCAATCGACTGGCCGAAGACCCGGCCGCCGACGTCCGTGCCGAAGCCGCGCGGTTGCTGGAAGCCTGGGAGGATGAGCCCGTGGTTGAAGCGCTGTGCCAGGCGCTGACCGATTCATCCGCAGCGGTGCAAGCTGCCGCCGCGCAAAGCCTCAGTTTGCTCAAGAGCGAAGCAGCGGGGAGGGTGATTCTGCCGTGGACCAGGCATGCCGACATCGGCGTGCGCATTGCTGCGTTCAGGGCCTTGCGCGAGTTGCGCTACCCAGAAGCGGTATCGGCGGCGCTGTTGGCGTTGGGCGATCAGGACGCCAATGTCCGTCGTGAAGCCGTCGGCGTGCTGGGTTGGCTCAAGCAGCTCGACGCCTTGCCGGCCCTGGCTCGACTGGCCAGCACTGACCCGGACACCGAAGTCCGCCGCGCCGCTACCGGCGCGTTGGGCCTGGCCTCTGATGCACAGGTTCTGCCGGCGTTACGCCAGGCATTGCAGGATCAGGCCTGGCAAGTGCGCGAAGAAGCCGCCACTACCCTGGGCAAAGTCGGACACATCGACGCCGGCCCGGCCTTGGTCGAAGCCCTGAGCGACGATTACTGGCAAGTCCGCTTGCGCGCCACCCGCAGCCTCGGCCGTTTGCGCTACACCCCGGCGCTCGACCCCCTGATCGAAACCCTCGGCCACCGCATCAGCAACCTGCGCAAGGAAGCCGCCCTGGCCCTCGGCGAATTGAATGAAAAAGGCGCGATTGCGCCGCTGCTGGCCGCGCAGGACGATGGCGACCCGGAAGTGCGCAAAGCCGTACGCATTGCCCTGAGCCAACTGCAATGAACCCGGTGACCATCGGCAATTCCCCCAGCAGGCAGCAGTTGCGACTGAACTGGCCGGATGGCCGCGAGCAGTGGCTGGATCATGCCGAGTTACGCCGCCAGTGCCCGTGTTCGCAGTGCCGGGCGTTTCGATTGCGCGGGACACCGCCGATGGTCGACGCCCGCGTACGGCTGATCGAGGTGAATTCGCAGGGGTATGGGTTGCAACTGGTATTCAGTGATGGGCATGAACGCGGAATCTATCCATGGGCCTATCTCTCCAGCCTGACCTGAACTCTGTAGGAGCTGCCGCAGGCTGCGATCTTTTTACTTTGTCTTTAAGAAAAACAGATCAAAAGATCGCAGCCTGCGGCAGCTCCTACAGGGGCCTATGCAGCGAATACAGGTTCAGTAACGGCTCGGATAAACGCATCATCCACAGTTTTTGTTCCATACCGATGCATGAATTCATTTCCATTGGCGAAGCGATTGAAGCGTTGCTGGCTGATCATATAGAAGTAATGACAGTGGTTGATCACCTCCTCGACATTGTGAGAAGAAACCAGAATGGCAGTGCCTTCCTTTGCCGCGCCGTGAAGGCATTGCCAAATATAGTGACGAAACTCCGGATCTACACCCGCGGTCGGTTCGTCGAGAATCACGAACTCTGCAGGCATTGAAAGCAGAGTGAGGGTAAAGAACCAGCGTGTCTCTCCGTAACTGCACAGCGCCGATTTTTTGTTCCATATGTCTTGGTAGCGGCTCACTATCGCAGGGCTCCATGCAGATAGTTTTTTTAGCGTTTTATCTTGTGTCATGGGTTCACTTGAAGACAATGCGGTCACCATTCTAAAAACGTCACGCATGCGAAGCGGCGGGGGAGTACTGATGATTTGAGAGAGGTATAAGAAGTGACTGAAGTCGTTTTTTATCAAGCCGGAGTTTGCTTTTTTAAGTTCGCAGACAATGTCAAAAAAAGACGTTTTGCCTGATCCGTTGGGCCCTAGAATGCCGACAATTTCACCTTGAGATACTTCGAGGGAAGCCTGGGTCAAAAGGGGGGTGTTTGGGTAGGCAAAATCAATGCCTTGCGCCTTGAATTTTTTCATTAGTATCGACTCCACACGGGGTTGATTCTTAGGTACTTGAAAGTTCTGTGCAGTGTTATTAGAAATAAAATAATTATTGTTGCTGTGATGAGCTTGTTGGACTCAAGGCCCTGCTCCATTAAGTGGCTTGCAAGTGTTAGAGGGTTTGCGAGATTTAAACTGTCGGTAATGTGGTTGGCTATACTGGTGCTCATAACGCCGAGGATCAGCATGCAGAACGAAAAAATAGAGAGCAATGTATTCGAGTTCTGAAAGTTGATGGGCAGCAATGAAAATGCTGCGCCGAAAGCGCAAAACATCATAAAGCAAATGTAAAAACGTAGCACGATGTCCAATAGCTCAAAGGGGGTATAGTCTCCAAATGGGAGTTTGGTTGTCAGGTAAAAAGTTGTGCAATACGCTATTGATATCAGGGAGTATGCAAGAAAATGCGATAAAAGAAAAATCAGTTTCGATTCCTGTGAGTAGATGAATGACCGGGTGAATCCGCTTTCTCTTCTTCCGATGATGTAGAAAGCAAATCCAAATAATGCGACGCTAGAGGAGATGTAGGCGTAGAACCATGCTGATATCGATGTGTAGTTATTCGAAAAGTAGTTTTGGTCTTGCCTGGTTGCTGCAAAAAAGTAGAACATTGCGCAGGGTGATATCATGATCCAAAAGAAGGCAATTGGTTCTTTTAGTTGTTCCTTTATGAATATGGATGTTAGGGATAGAACTCTGGGGAGGATGTTTTTGGTCATGATCAATTTCTCTGCGGGAAGGGGATCATGTTTTTCATTGATTTCATTCGTTGTATTTGCCGCTTGGAGTTAAGTGGTGTTGTTAGGTTTAGTCTCTTTTGGTTTTTGGTGCAAGTGGTGGAGTTTTGCGTCGTAGGAAGTTTCTTTTCGATTTTAGGACGGGTCTTACATGATTTTAGGAAGTGAAAGTTGTTCGTTCTGGTGGTGGGAATGTGAATCTTAGAGATATGGCTTTGGAAGTCTTTTAAAGACTGAGATTTAGTTTTTGGCGAAGGGAAGAAACTTTGCTGGCGTAGGTAAAGAATTTCTGTAGGAAAAAATGTGCGGTTTCCATTTTTTGATGGGCGGTAATTTTATTGATTTTCTCTTTTTTAAAAAAAGCGACAGGCGGTAGCTCTCGTTTTTTAATAAGTCACTCTGCAGGACCTACCTGGCACAACTCGCCCCCCGAAACGACTGAGGTCTAATGTGGGAGCTAGCTTGCTCGCGATGACAGCAGCACAGTCAGCATCGATGGTGAATGGCAGTCCGTTATCGCGAGCAAGCTCGCTCCCACAGGGATCTATGGCGATTAGAAAGACTTGCTGACGCTCGCCACTACCGTCGCGCTGCACACATCGTCGAAGCCCCAATTGCTGATGCACTGGCTCTTCGACAGGTCGGTGTCGATGTAGCTCAGGCCCAGCATCACACCCGCCAGTTCGTGGGTCAGCTTGACCTCCCATTCGTGGTACGAATCCTCGGCTTCACCCGACCTCGAATACAGGTGCAGATCCTTGAAGTCCATCAAGCCATAGCGCAATTTCAGGCCCACATCGTAGGGCAATTCGGTCTCGTAACCGACGTAGCTGTAGAGCGAGTTCTGCTTGCTGTCGATGCCCGGCGCATCGGCGGAGTAATAGGCCGCGAGTTTCACCCCATAGACGCTGAGAATCCCATAGCCCTCGCTCTGATTGAACTGGCTCTCTTTCGGATACGAGTATTTGAGATAGCCCAGGTCGAGGCTGACGTCATCGGTGGCCTGCCACAGCCAACCGGCGTAGTAGTCGACTTCCTGCCGGGTTTTCAGGCCACCGCCAAAATCGACGTTGGAACTCCACGCACCCAGGTACAGGCCGCTGCTGTGGGCCAGCGTGATGGAGCCTTGTAGGGCCGGATCATTCTGGGTTTGCGAGATGCCGCGGGTGCGGTAGTCGCTGGCCAGGGTCACATCCATTAATAACGAGAAATCATCGTTCAAGGTCACGGCCTGGCTGCTCAAGGGCAGCAGGCTCAAGGAACCGAGGGCGAACAGGGTGAAAGCTTTCATGGGGGTACGTCCCGCTATTGTGATTGTTATGGGCAGATTTCAGGCAAGGCTGCGCCGAGCCTCGTGTCGAGAAACACAAGGTCGGGCAGGGAAGGCGTTGCGGTTTTTTTTCTAGAGGGTTTGCGCGTAGACCTGACGGCCGGCGAACCAGGTCTGCAGCACCTGGGTATCGTTCAGGGCTTTCTCATCGACGCTGAACACATCGCGGTCGACCACAATGAAGTCGGCCTGTTTACCGGCACTCAGTGAGCCGATCTGTTTGTCCAGGCCCATGGTGCGGGCGGCGTTGAGGGTGTAGGCGTAGAACATGGTTTCGCGGTCGATGCGTTCATCGGCGTTGAGCACCCCAAGCGGACCCTCCCGGGTGATGGCCTGGGCCATGGCGTTCCACGGGTTGGGCGAAGACACCGCCCAGTCACTGGCCCCGGCGATGGTCGCGCCCTGTTTGAGCAACGAGTGCGCCGGGTACTGGTAACGGAACGCCTGGGCGCTGATGTACGGCTTGATCATGTCCAGGGTGTATTCATCGCCGCTGGCCCAGAGCAGTTGCATCGAGGCGATGACGTCGAGCGGTTTGAAGCGGGCGAACTCTTTCGGATTGACGATCTGCAAGTGCGTGATGGAGTGGGTCACGCCGCTCTGCCGGTCCCTGCGCGCCTGGGCGATGCCGTTCAACGATTCGCGTACCGCGCGGTCGCCGATGGCGTGGATGTGCACCAGCCAGCCGCGCTGGTCGATGGCGCTGACCAGCTCACCGAAGCGTTTCGGATCGATCAACAATTCGCCCGGTTTGTGCGAGTTGGTGTAAGGGTCGATCATCGCTGCGCTTTGCGCCGGGTACTCGATGACGCCGTCGGCGAAGATCTTGATGCCGGGCAGCGTCAGGTTGGGGATGCCCTGGAATTGCTGGCGGACCTTGTCCAGTGTATCGAGATCGGCCGGCACGCTTTTCGAATTGGCCACCAGCAGCGCGGCGACGTGGGCGCTCATGCCGCCGCTCTCGGCCAACGCCTTGTACACCGGCAACACACCGACGGTTTTCTCCGTGGGCTTCATTGCAAAAACCGGCTCGCCGGGAGCCGCGTTGGCGGCGGGGTCCATCCACGCCGTGATGCCGAGGCTATTGTTGTAACTCACGGCGGTTTGCGCCGCTTTCAGCATGTCGGCGGCACTCGGCACCGGCATTTTCGAGGCGACCCGGTCCCAACCGGCGTCCACCAGAAATCCATTGGGACTGCCATCGGCGAGTTTGCCGATGGTGTCTTTCTCGGCGTCCGGCAGTTTTTTCAGCAGCGCTGCATCAATGCCTGCGCGTTTGAGCATCACGTTGTTGGCCCAGGCCGTGTGATGGTCGCTGCCGGTGAACACCACGGGCACGTCGGCCCATTCGCCGCTGTTGAATTTTTTGCCCAGGGCTTCGGCCTGTGCCCAGTAAGTCGAGCTCATGCCGGCCACGCTCAGGACATCGCCGTGCCTGGCCTTGCCGTCTTCACGCCAGGCAAGCAGGCGTTTTTCCAGCTCGTCGAGGTCGACCACTTCATCTTCCATGTTGGCCGAGCTCATTTCCAGGCCGCCGAAAATGGCGTGGGAATGGCTATCGATCAAACCGGGCATCAAGGTCTTGCCGCCCAAGTCGATGACTTGGGTTCCTGACTCAATCAGGGGTTTGATCTGCGCATCGCTACCGACTTGCAACACTTTGCCGTCCTGTACCGCCAACGCCTGAACCTTGGGCTGGTTGCGGTCGGCGGTGAAGATCTTGCCGTTGAACAGCACCAGATCAGTCGCCGCCATGGCTTCCAACGAGGCAAAACTGACTGCCAGCATCAAGAGATTCGGGATGAATCTTTTCATTGAATGTTTCCTTGTTATTGCGTCTGATGGCCAGATTAGTGGCTTGCCGCCTTCGGCAGAACGCCTCGCTCACGAAAAACGTTTTTGCCTGAATGGAAAAAGAATGGACAAGCTGGGTGCACTGAAAATGTTCGTGGTCACGGCGCAACTGGGCAGTTTCAGTCGCGCCTCCGAGCAATTGGGCAAGACCCCGTCGGCCCTGACCAAAGCGGTCAATCACCTTGAGGCAGAACTGGGTGCGCGCTTGTTCGAGCGCAGCACCCGGCGGATTTCGCTGACGGAATCGGGGCGGCTCTACCTGGAAACCGCGCGTCAGGTGTTGCAGCGACTGGACGAGGCCGGCGAGGAAATCGAGCAGTTGCAGCATGGCCTGCGCGGCAGTTTGAAGATCACCGCGCCGCTGGCCTATGGGCAGGCATTTCTCGATCAGGTGTGTGGCGGTTTTCTTGAGCAATACCCGCAGATCAACCTGCAAGTGGACCTGTGCGATGACTTCGTCAATCTGCTGGAAAGCGGCTACGACCTGGCTTTGCGAGAAGGCCATGACGACTTGCCGGGGTTGATCGCTCGTGTGGTCGGCAGCAATCGCCTGGCGCTGTGCGCCAGCCCTGAATACCTCGCGCGCAAAGGGCTGCCGGTCACCCCGCAAACCGTCGATGATCACGAATGGTTGCTGTATCGCCATCCGTTGCTCAGCCGTGAATTCTGGTGGGTCGAGCGCGACGGCCAGCGCTTGAGCCTGCCGCAGCATCAGTCGCCACGGTTGCGCAGCGACAACTACGATTTGTTGCTGGCCAATGCCTTGGCCGGGCGTGGTTTGTTGCATACGCCGTTGTGGAGCGCGGCGCCGTACATCGCCGATGGGCGATTGGTGCGGGTGATGGCCGACTATGACATCGACCCGGACAGTTTTGGCCCACACATCCTGGCGGTGTACCCGAGCCATCGGCGGGCCACGGCCAAGGTGCTGGCGTTCATCGATTACATCGCGGCGTATCTGGCTGATACCCAACACTGATGTCGGCTGACACGCCGCCATCGCGAGCAAGCTTTGCTCCTACAACGGATTGGTGGCGTGCCTGAATTTTGTAAACACCACCGTCCTCTTGTAGGAGCAAAGCTTGCTCGCGATGGACGTTAACGATAACGCGTCGACAGGCGGTTCCTGCAAGTGCTTGCCAGGAAAATACGGAAAGAGTACAAATGTACTCCATGACGACTCTGACTCCCCGCCGTACCGCCATCCTGACCTTTATCCGCGAGCGCATCGCCGAGCACGGTCAGTCTCCGAGCCTCGCTGAGATCAGCGAGGCGTTCGGTTTCGCCTCCCGCAGCGTGGCGCGCAAGCATGTGCTGGCACTGACCGAAGCCGGGTTTATCGAGGTCAACGCGCATCAGGCCCGGGGCATTCGCTTGCTCGGGCAGCCGCCGCGTCCCGAGCTTCTGGACATCCCGGTGCTTGGCCGGGTGGCGGCCGGTGCGCCGATCGGTGCCGATGCCGAGGTCCATAGCCGCTTGCTGCTCGATCCGTCGATGTTCTCGCGGGTACCGGACTACATGCTGCGGGTTCGCGGCGACTCGATGATCGAGGACGGGATTCTCGACGGCGACCTGGTGGGCGTGCACCGCAGCCCCGAGGCCGTCAATGGCCAGATCGTCGTGGCGCGGCTCGACGGCGAAGTCACCATCAAGCGTTTCGAGCGGGTCGGCGACCGGGTTCGCCTGTTGCCGCGCAACCCGGCCTATCAGCCGATCATCGTCGAAGCCGACCGGGACCTGGCCATCGAAGGGGTGTTCTGCGGTCTGGTGAGGCAAGGCTGATGGGTGCCGTCGTTGCGCTGGATACGCTGTTCAATGGCGGCCAGGTCTGGAAGGGCCGGCCTGCGCCGCCGGCCGTCAGCCCGCAACCCACCGGGCATGCCGTGCTGGATGCGGCGCTGCCCACGGGCGGCTGGCCGGAGGCGGCACTGACGGAAATCCTCCTGGCCGGGCAGGGCGTGGGCGAGCTGCAACTGGTGTGGCCGGCGCTGGCGCGGCTGGCGGCGGCGGGCGAGCGCATCGTGCTGGTGGCGCCGCCCTACGTGCCATACCCCCAAGCCTGGCAGAGCGCCGGGGTCGATCTGCGTCAGTTGTCGATCATCCAGGCCAGCGAGCGCGATGCGTTGTGGGCGGCGGAACAATGCCTGCGTTCGGGCAGTTGCGGCGCGGTGTTGTGCTGGCCGCACAAGGCCGATGACCGCGCCTTGCGCCGCTTGCAGGTGGCCGCGGAAACCGGCTCGACCCTGGCGTTCGCCTATCGCTCGCTCAGTGAAGCGATCAACCCGTCGCCGGCGGCCCTGCGTATCGCCATCGATGCCAAGCCTGCGCAACTGCGGATACTCAAGTGCCGCGGCGGCTTGGCTCGTTCGGCACCGATTGCCTTCGCCGTGGGGCATTGAGGTTGCCATGCGCTGGGTCTGTATTCTGTTCCCGCAATTGGCGCTGGACGCGGTACTGCGTCAGCGCGCCGACCCCGAAGAGCCTCTTGCGCTGTTGACCGGGCCGGCCCAGCGTCGGGTGTTGCAGGCGGTCAATGGCCCGGCGCGGGCGCTGGGTCTGCGTCCCGGCCAGTCCATGAGCGCCGCCCAGGCCTTGAGCAAGGGCTTTGCCACCGCCGAGTACGACGCCGCCGACATCGAACACTGGCAGCAATTCCTGGCCGCGTGGGCGTATCGCTTCAGTTCCCAGGTCAGCGTGCATTACCCACGGGCGCTGGTGTTCGAAATCGAGTCCAGCCTGGGGTTGTTCGGCGCCTGGCCGCAATTCGAGGCGCGACTGCGCAGCGAACTCGGTGAACTGGGCTTTCGTCACCGCATCGTCGCTGCGCCCAATCCGGTGGCAGCGCGGATGCTGGCCAACGCCTATGACGGCCTGGTGGTGCCCGACGAGCAAGCCTTGCAGCATCACCTGGGGCAATTGCCCATTGACCGCATCGGGCTGGAGGCCAGCGTCGCCACCGCGTTGTCGCGCATGGGCCTGCGCACCTTGACTCAGGTGCAGGCGCTGCCCCGCAATAGCCTGGCCCGGCGTTTCGAAGCCCAGGTGCTCAAGCACCTGGATGCCTTGCTGGGTACACGACGTCTGGCGCTAGCGTTCTACCTGCCGCCCGACCGTTTTGATGTACGCATCGAGCTCAATTTCGATGTGCAATCCCATCAGGCCTTGCTGTTTCCGTTGCGCCGATTGACGGGGGATCTGTCGGCGTTCCTGTGCGGTCGGGACAGCGGTGTGCAGCGTTTCGACCTGCACCTGGAGCATGCCGGATTGCCGGACACGGTTATCAAGGTCGGCCTGCTCAGCGCCGAGCGTGACCCGGCGATGCTGTTCGAACTGGCCCGGGGGCGCCTGGAGCAAGTCCAGGTCGAGGCCCCGGTGCGCGGTTTTCGCCTGCGCGCCGAAGACTTGCCGAGCTTCGTTCCGCAGTTTCAGGAGCTGTTCGACGATCGCCCGCAGCAGACCTTGCCCTGGGAGCAACTGCGCGAGCGCCTGCGCGCACGGCTGGGGGATGACGCGGTGCACGGCCTGCGCTTTCAGGCCGATCACCGACCCGAGTGCGCGTGGCAGGCCAGTGCCGACAACCAGCCCTGTGCGAGCTTCCCGACCGTGCAGCGACCGGGGTGGCTGCTGACTGAACCGCTGGCGGTGCACGAAGACTCGACGCGCATTCTCATGGGACCGGAGCGCATCGAGTCCGGTTGGTGGGATGGCGACGACGTGCGTCGCGATTACTACCTGATCGAAACCCGTGCCGGCCAGCAGGGTTGGGCCTACCGCGCGGTGGGCGAGGGTGGTCCGTTGTGGCTGCAGGGCTGGTTCGCATGAACGCCGGTTATGCCGAGCTGCACTGCCTGTCGAACTTCAGTTTCCAGCGCGGTGCTTCAAGTGCCCTTGAGTTGTTTCAACGGGCGAAAAAACAGGGCTATCAGGCCCTGGCGATCACCGATGAGTGCACCCTGGCCGGTATCGTCCGCGCCTGGCAAGCGGCGAAGTCCGTGGAGCTGCCATTGATCATCGGCAGTGAAGTGCGCATCGAGAATGGCCCGAAACTGGTGTTGCTGGTGGAAAACCTCGAGGGTTACCAGACGCTGTGCCGACTGATCACCCGAGCCCGACGCCGTACGCAGAAAGGTCAGTATCAAGTGCTGCGCGAAGACTTCGGCGAACCGTTGCCAGGGCTGTTGGCGCTGTGGGTGCCGGACTTGGTCAATGACGTTGAACAGGGTCATTGGTTAAAGCAGGTCTTCGCCGAACGCCTGTGGCTGGCGGTCCAGCTGCATCGCGCTCAGGACGATACCCGGCGCCTGCATGATCTGCTGACCCTGGCCAGGGAACTGCACATACCGGCCGTGGCCAGCGGCGATGTGCACATGCACGCTCGTGGTCGCCGCGCCTTGCAGGACACCATGACCGCGATCCGTCATCACCTGCCGGTGGCCGATGCCGGGCTGCGCCTGCACCCCAACGGCGAACGGCACCTGCGCAGCCTCGATGTGTTGCGCGAGCTCTATCCCCCAGCCTTGCTCGACGAAACCCTGAACATTGCCCGGCGCTGCACCTTTGATCTTGGTCAGTTGCGTTATCAGTATCCGCGGGAGCTGGTGCCCGATGGACACAGCGCAGCGTCCTGGCTGAGGGAATTGACCGAGCGTGGCATTCGCGAGCGATGGCCCCAGGGTGCGAGCGAGAAGGTGCGCGGGCTGATCGACAAGGAACTGGGGCTGATCGCCGAGCTGGGCTATGAGAGTTATTTCCTCACCGTCCAGGACATCGTCGCCTTCGCCCGGCGCGAGAAAATTCTCTGTCAGGGCCGTGGCTCGGCGGCGAACTCGGCGGTGTGTTTCGCCTTGGGCATCACCGAGATCGACCCCGACCGGATGAACATGTTGTTCGAGCGCTTTCTTTCCAAGGAGCGCGACGAACCGCCGGACATTGATGTGGACTTCGAGCACGAACGCCGCGAAGAAGTCTTGCAGTACGTGTTCCAGCGTTATGGCCGGACCCGCGCGGCGTTGACCGCCGTGGTCAGCACCTACCATGCGGCAGGCGCTGTGCGCGATGTGGCCAAGGCGTTGGGGTTGCCGCCGGACCAGATCAATGCCCTGGCCGATTGCTGTGGTCACTGGAGTGATGAAACACCGCCCGTGGAGCGCTTGCGTGAAGGCGGTTTCGACCCCGAGAGCCCGGTGCTGCGCCGGGTGTTGAGTTTGACGCAACAACTGATCGGCTTCCCCCGGCACTTGTCCCAGCATCCCGGCGGTTTCGTAATTTCCGAGCATCCCCTGGACACTCTGGTGCCGGTGGAAAACGCTGCCATGACCGAGCGCACCATCATCCAGTGGGACAAGGACGATCTGGACGCGGTCGGCCTGCTCAAGGTCGATATCCTTGCATTAGGCATGCTCAGCGCAATTCGTCGTTGTCTCGATTTGCTGCGGCGGCATCGCAACCTGGACTTGAGTCTGGCGACGATTCCCTCCGAAGACTCGCTGACCTACGACATGATTGGCCGCGCCGACACCATTGGCGTGTTCCAGATCGAGTCCCGGGCACAAATGTCGATGCTGCCCAGGCTCAAGCCGCGCGAGTTCTATGACCTGGTGATCGAGGTGGCCATCGTTCGTCCCGGGCCGATCCAGGGCGGCATGGTGCACCCGTACCTGCGTCGGCGAAACAAGGAAGAACTCGAAAGCTATCCCTCCGAAGAGTTGCGCGAGGTGTTGAAACGTACCCTCGGCGTGCCGCTGTTCCAGGAGCAAGTGATGCAGATCGCCATCGTCGCCGCCGATTACAGCCCCGGCGAGGCCGATCAGTTGCGCCGCTCAATGGCTGCCTGGAAACGCCATGGTGGACTGGAGCCCCATAAGGATCGTCTGGCCGCCGGGATGAAGAATAAAGGCTACAGTGCGGATTTCGCCGCGCAGATTTTCGAGCAGATCAAAGGCTTTGGCAGCTACGGGTTTCCCGAATCCCATGCCGCCAGTTTTGCCTTGCTGACCTACGCCAGTTGCTGGTTGAAATGCCACGAACCGGCGGCCTTCGCCTGTGCCCTGATCAACAGTTGGCCCATGGGTTTCTACAGCCCGGACCAGATTCTGCAGGACGCGCGCCGTCACCATTTGCAGATTCGCCCGGTAGACGTGCGGGCCAGCGACTGGGATTGCAGCCTCGAACCGATTGCCGGTGCGCAACCGGCGATTCGCATGGGTTTGCGCATGATCAAGGGTTTTCGCGAGGACGATGCCCGGCGCATCGAGGCGGCGCGTTTGAAAGGCGCGTTTGCCGACATCGCCGACCTTGGCGAACGGGCATGCCTGGATGCTCGCGCCCAGGAACAACTGGCCGATGCCGGTGCATTGCGTGGGATGGCCGGTGACCGGCACCGAGCACGCTGGGAAGTGGCGGGGGTGCAAAAGCAGCTTGGCCTGTTTGCCGGCCTGCCTCGTCAGGAGGAGAGCGCGGTGGCGCTGCCCAAACCTACGGTCGGTGAGGATCTGCTGGCCGATTACAACAGTCTCGGCACCACCCTTGGGCCGCATCCGCTGGCATTGTTGCGCGGTGAGTTGAAAGCCCGGCGCTGCCGCAGTTCGAAGGAGTTGCTGGAGGTGGAGCATGGGCGACCGGTCAGCGTCGCCGGGCTGGTAACCGGGCGACAACGCCCGAGCACCGCCAGCGGCGTGACCTTCGTCACCCTGGAAGACGAGTTCGGCAACGTCAACGTGGTGGTCTGGCGCGACCTGGCGGAGCGCCAGCGCCAGGTGCTTGTGGGCTCGCAGTTGCTCAAGGTCGATGGGCGTTGGGAGAAGGAGGGGGAGGTGCGGCACCTGATTGCCGGGCGGTTGAGTGATTTGAGTCCGCTACTGGATGGCATCAGCGTGCGTAGCCACGATTTCCGCTGACCCCCCGCACGCTGATCGTTCCCACGCTCCGCGTGGGAATGCATCCCGTGACGCTCCGCGTCACCTACAGAAGCGGAACGCGGAGCGTCCCTGGCGGCATTCCCACGCGGAGCGTGGGAACGATCACGTGCGCAGCGTACTACTTAGCTAGCGGCCAAAACCGTTCCCCACCCCCCGGCGCATCCGTCCACGCCTGCAACGAGCGTGTCGGCAAATCGAAGTAATCCCGCGTGCGCGCATACCCATGCCCGCCCATCCGCCCAATCGCATCAAGCCCCAGTTGATCGATGTACAAAGTCTTCGGGTCGATCAGCTCATCGCGCACATGGGCCATCAACACTTCGCCAAAGATGATCTCCCGCGACTGGCCGATGGACAGCGCCATCATCCGCCGGCATTCCAGTGCCACCGGAGCCTCGCCGATTCGCGGGCATTTGACCGTGGTGCCGGGGATAGCGGTGAGACCGGCGGCGGTCAGTTCATCGAAACCAGGGGCGAAGGGTACGGCGCAGACGTTCATGGCTTCCACCAGGGCATCGCTGACGATGTTCACGGTGAACTCCTGGTTGAGCTGGATGTTGCGCGTGGTGTCCTTGGGACTCTGGTCGCCGTAGTTCTCCACGCCCAGCGCAAGGATCGGTGGATCGGCCGACAGCGCATTGAAAAAGCTGAAGGGTGCGGCGTTGATCCGGCCTTCAGCGTCGACGGTGGTGACCAGGGCAATCGGCCGTGGCACCACGCTGCCGATCAGAATCTTGTACTTGTCCCGTGGGCTCAGTTGGCTGAAGTCGAAGCTTTGCATGGGCAGAATTCTCTAAAGGAGTGGATCAATGGCGCAGAGCGGCGCCTGTGCGCTGTAGTCGTCGGCGAACGGGATGGCCGGTTGGAACAGGGTCTTCCAGTCCGGTTGGCCGAAGGCCCGGTCGCTGTGGCTGCGCATCAGTTTTTCGAATTGCTGTTGGGCCTGGCGTTGCAGGGCGGGGTAGTCGACACCCTGAACCTGACCGTCCTGCATCACGCAGCGGCCATCGATGTAACTGGCGATGCAATCGTCACCGCGCCCGGCCAGGACCAGGTTTTTCAGCGGGTCGAACAGCGGCCCCAAGTGCAGGCCGCGCAGACTGAACACGGTGATGTCGGCCTTGGCCCCCGGCGCCAGGCGCCCGAGATCGTCGCGGCCCAGGGCCTTGGCACCGCCGAGGGTGGCGGCGTTGTACAGATCCAGCGTGCTGGTGAGCGAATTGCCGCCTTCCATCAAGCGCGCGATGTTTAAACCCTGGCGCATGTTGTCGAGCAAATCCGCCGGCCAGGTGTCGGTGCCCAGAGCGAAGTTGATGCCCTTGGCGCGATAGCGACCAAACGAATTCAGCGCCTCGCCATCCCGGGCAAACACCACCGGGCAATGCACCAGACTGGCGCCGCCTTCCACCAGCCGTTGCAGGTCGTCATCGCCCCGGGTATATATGCCATGGGGCAACAGGCTGCGCGGGGTTAGCAGGCCCAGATCTTCCAGCCAGCCCAGCGGCGAATAACCGCGAAGTTGTTCAACCATCGCCACTTCGCCGAGCCCTTGGCAGCAATGCAAACGCATCGGGGCGTTGAGTTCCCGGCTCAGTGCGGCGGTGCGTTGCAGCAACGCTGGCGTGCAAGTCTGGATGCGATCCGGAAACAGCGCGCCGCGAATCAACCCTGCATGAGCACCCTCGAAATCCTGGAAAAACCGCTCGGCCGCATCGAGCCCGGCCATGCCCCGGGCTTCGTCCCAGTGATGGGCCAGCGTGCCGTCAGCCTGCCAATAACTCATGCCGCTCATGTAGCAGGGGCCGAGGTAGGTGCGCAGCCCCAACTCGGCCGCCACGTCGGCCACCGCGGCAAATTCGTCATAGGTCTCGGCCCACTCGCGGTAGTACATCGAAGTGATCGGCATGGCCGTGGTGATGCCGTTGCGGATCAATTGCGTGAAGGCGTAGCGGTACTTGAAGACTTCTTCTTCGGGGCTGTAACTTTCCTTTGAACCGCGCGCCAGATACTGTGCCGACCACATCCGACCCATGTCGCTCTCGTCGCCGTTGTCCAGGGTCAGCACCGTGGAATCTAGATCGCCCAGGGCATCCAGATCGATGAAACCTGGGCCGATCAGCGCGTTGCCGTAATCGATCCACTGATCCACCGGCCCGGCATAATCACGCCCGACAAACACAATCCGTGAGCCTTCGAACACCACTTCGCCGTTGCGCCACAGCACATGCTGCGTGCCGTCGAAGCCGACCACGCAAGTGGCCCGAAGTCCGATGCGCTTCACAAACGGCGTTCCAGCAAACGACCGCCGGAAGCGATCAACTGCCCACCGCGATAGACCTGCCGCACCGGTCGTGAAACCACGGCTTCGCCCAGGGTCTGCACTGGCATCAGCAGGAAGTCCGCTGGCCGGCCAAGTTCCACGCCATAGCTTTCACAACCCAACGCCCGAGCGCCATTGACCGTTGCCGCTTCAAACGCCGCCGCCAGTTCTTCGTCCTTGTTCAAATCGAACCGAAACGCCAGCAACATCGCCCGTTCCAGCATGTCGCCGTTGCCCATGGGCGACCAGGCGTCGCGGATGCCGTCCGAGCCCAGGCATACATTCACCCCGACCTCGCGCAGGGCGAGGAACGGCGGCACCGCGCAATCGGCCGGCGCCGAACTCATCAGCGAAATTCCCAGCGCTGCCAGCCGTTCGGCCACCGGCTTGACCTGGCTCCACGGCAACATGCCCAGGCAATAGGCATGACTGATCATCACCCGGCCTTGAAGCCCGAAGCGCTCGGTGTAGTCGGCGATCAGGGCGATCTGCCACAGGCCCAGCTCGCCCTTGTCATGCAGGTGAATGTCGACGCCGCGGTCGAACTCGCTGGCCAGCTTGAACACGAAGTCGAGTTGCGCGATCGGGTCGTTGTCGATGCCGCACGGATCAAGACCACCGACGTTCTCCACGCCCAGGGCCATGGCATCGCGCATCAGCTCGGCGGTACCGGGGCGGCTGATCAGGCCGGTTTGCGGGAACACCACCAGTTGCAGGTCGATCAGGTCGCGGTATGTTTCCTGCAGTTGCTGCATGGCTTCGACATGGCGCAGGCCGAATTCCGGGTCGATATCGACGTGGCAGCGCAGGGTCAGGGAGCCCCGGGCGATGCAGTTTTCCAGCAGGGCGCCAGCCCGTTGCGCAATCGGTGCGGTGACTTCACGCAGGATGCGCCGCTCGTTGGCGATGTAGTCCTTGAGGGTGGGACCGGCGCTGTTCGGACGCCAGGGTTGGCCCCAGAGGGTTTTGTCCAGGTGCACGTGGCTTTCCACCAGGGCAGGGGTCAGCAGTTGGTTTTGGCCGTCGATGTCGGTGGCCAGCAGCTCGGAAGTCGAGGCGAGGCGACGTTGAGTGAAATGGCCGTTTTCGATCAGCAGGTCTTCGGCGGTTGAACCGTAGGGGCGTACATTTCGTAGCCAGCGGGGTTGAGTCATTGCATACCTCAAATTCTGTGTTGTGTGGGAGGGCCTCTTCGCGAGCAGGCTCGCTCCCACAGGTTTATGAGTTGTTCCCAATATTTGTGATCAACACAAAACCACTGTGGGAGCGAGCCTGCTCGCGAAGGCCGCGACTCGGTTTTGGATCAGCCCTTGAGCTTCGCCCAGATCCGGTCCTGCAGTTCACGCGCCTTGTTGCTGCATTCCTTCTCCGGGCGCAGGCGCGAGGCGAATTCGTCGGGCATGTTGATGGCGTCCATGACTCGCCACTTGGCATCGATCAGCTTGTCGCTCTGAATGCCGTTGGCGTAGGCGATGGCGTTGGACACGGCGGCGGCGTTTTCCGGCTTCATCATCCAGTCGATGAAAATCTTCGCGTTGCCGGGGTGCGGTGCGCTTTTCGGCACGGCGAAATTGTCCTGGAACATGGCCAGGCCTTCGCGCGGGTAGACGTACTTGATGGTGTTTTTCTGCAAAGTGGCCCGAGCAGTGGAGCCGTTCCAGTTCTGCATCATGATCACTTCACCGGAGGCCATGCGGTCGACGGTGTTGTCCGAGCTGTACATCTTCAGGAAGGGTTTCTGTTTTTGCAGCAGTTCGAGAATGCGCTTGGCGTCCTGCGGGTTTTCGCTGCATTCATCGACATTCAGGTAATGGCTGGCGGCGTTGATCACACTGCTGGAGGTGTCAAGGGCGGCAAGTTGTCCTTGCAGTTCCTTGCGCGGTTCAAAGAACTCTTTCCACGAGTCGTCCAGTTTGCCGCCCGGCACCCGCGCGCTGTCATAGGAGAACCCGGTGGTGCCCCACAGGTAAGGTGCCGAGAACTTGCGGCCGGGGTCGAAGCTCGGGTCGCGGAACGCCGGCTTGACGTGCTGGAAGTTGGGCAGGGCCGAGGCGTCGATTTCCAACAGCAGGTTCTGGTTGATCAAGGTGCGCATGATCGATTGCGACGGCACGATCACGTCGTACGCCGCGCCACCGGCCTGCAATTTGGCCAGCAGGGTTTCGTTGCTGTCGTAGCCGTCCATGGTGACCTTGATCCCGGTCTCCTTTTCGAACTTGGCCAGCAGATCGACCGGGTAGTAATCGGTCCAGTTGTAGAAGAACAGTTCCTTGGGCTCGGCGGCCTGGGCGCCGAACGCAGTGAGTGCGGTGAAGCAACTCAAGGCCAGACCGGCAACGGCGAAACGCATGCTTTTCACTTTCATGGACGAACACTCCAGGCTCATTGTTGTTTGCCGCGCTGTCCCAGCCAGAAGGCCAGCACCACCAGCACGATGGAAATCACCAGCATCAGGGTCGAGATCGCGTTGATCTCCGGCGTCACGCCGGCCTTGATCGCGGAGAAGATGTACACCGGCAAGGTGGTCGAACCGGGACCGGCGACGAAGAAGGTCATGATGAAATCGTCGAGGCTGACCACGAACGCCAGCACCGAACCGGACAGCACCGCCGGCCACAACAGCGGCAGCGTCACCCGGCGGAACACCTGCCACGGATTGGCGTACAGGTCGTTCGCCGCTTCCAGCAGGCTCTTGTCCAGGTCATTGAGCCGTGCGCGGATCGGCAGGTAAGCGAAAGGAATGCAAAAGCCGATGTGCGCGACGATTACCGTCAGCAACCCAAGCTTGATTCCCAGCGCCATGAACAGCAGCAGGGTGGCCACGGCGGTGACGATCTCCGGCAGGATCAACGGCAGGTTGATCCCGCCTTCGACCATCTTCTGCCCATAGAACGGCCGGTAGGTCGCCAATGCCGCGAGCAGTGCAATCGCCGTGGCGCAGACCGTGGCGATGCCGGCGACGATGATCGAGTTCAGTGCGGCGGTCTGGATCGACGGGTTGGCCAGGATCCGCCCGTACCAGGCGAACGAGAACTCGGTCCACACCGTCGCCGAACGGTTGGCGTTGAAGCTGTAGGCGATCAAAACGAAGATCGGCAAGTAGAGGTAGGCCAGGATCAGCAGGCTGACTTCCCGGGTCATGGGTAGTTTTTTCAGGTGCAGGGCGATCATGCGGTGGCTCCCCGACGAAGAGTTTTGGCAGCGCTGCGGCTATAGAGGGCATACAGCACCAAAGACAGCAGCAGAATCCCCAGCAGTAGGAACGACAATGAGCTGCCTAGGGGCCAGTTGCGCGCGGTGCCGAACTGTTGCTGGATCAGGTTGCCGATCATCAGGGTCTTGCCGCCGCCGAGAATCGCCGGAGTGATAAAGGCACCCAGGCTCGGCACGAACACCAGCAGCGAGCCGGCTATCACCCCCGGCATCGACAACGGCAGGATGATCCGCCGCAGCGCGTGCCAGCGGTTGGCACCGAGGTCATAGGCCGCCTCCACCAGACGCCAGTCGAGTTTTTCCAGGGTCGAGTAGATCGGCAGGATCATGAACGGCAGGAAGCTGTAGACCAGCCCGACGCTGACCGCGAAGTCGTTGTAGAGCAGGGTGATGCCACCGGCCTGGGGCAACAGTGCGTTGAGGCTCTGGGCGACCCAGCCCTGTTCGCGCAGGATGATCAACCAGGCGTAGTTGCGGATCAGCAGGTTGGTCCAGAACGGGATGGTGATCAGCAACACCATCAGGTTGCGCCGGCGCGGGGTCAGGCTCGACATCCACAGCGCCACCGGAAAGCCGAACAGGAAACACAACACCGTGGTGCCACCGGCCAGGCACACCGAGCGGAGCAGCGCCTGGGCGTAGACCCAGTTCAGCTCCAGTTCGCCATCGAAACCTTCCTGGAAAAACAGCTGCACGTAGCTTTGCAATTGCCAGTCGGCCTGCCAGTCGACGCCGCCATAGACGTTGCGCGGCAACAGGCTGATGTAGCCCATGATGCCCAGCGGAATGGCGATCAGGGCCAGCAGGGTCAGAACCACCGGGCTGAGCAGCAGCGCACGGTTGAGGGCGGGGGAAGTGCTGCTGACGCTCATCTCAAGCCTCCATCAACAGGCAGGCGTGGGGTGGCAGGTTGACCGCGACACGGTCACCGACCCCGCGATTGCGGTTAAGGCCTTCGTTGTTTTCGCGCAGCATGACTTTGATGTCGTTGTTCAAGCGGCACTGGTAGAGGGTCGCGGTGCCGACATACAGCACTGCCTCGATCACCCCGCGCAGGTGGTGCGGTTGCGCCGGGTCGACCAGTTGCGAACGTTCCGGGCGGAACGCCAGTTGCACCCGCGAGCCCTCGAAGCCTTGTGCCGGGCAGGGGATTTCCACCGGCATGCCGTTGGGCACGAAGATTTTTTCATTTTGCTGGCCGCGCTTGAGGTGGCCGGGGAGGAAGTTGATGTCGCCGATGAACTGGGCGACGAACTGATGCTGCGGGTGTTCATAGATATCGTTCGGGGTGCCGATCTGCAGGATCTTGCCGGCGGACATGACGGCGATGCGATCGGACAGGGTCAAGGCTTCTTCCTGATCGTGGGTGACGAAAATGAAGGTGATCCCGGCTTCCTTCTGTACGCGCTTGAGTTCGACCTGCATTTCCTTGCGCAGCTTGAGGTCCAGCGCCGAGAGCGGTTCATCCAGCAACAGCACTTTGGGTTTGGGCGCCAGGGCCCGGGCCAGCGCCACCCGTTGCTGCTGGCCACCGGACAACTCCGCCGGTTTGCGCTTGGCCAGGTGTTGCATTTGCACCAGCGCCAGCATCTCATCGACCCGTTGCGCGATCTGCTTGCGATCAAGACCCTGCATCTCGAGGCCGAAGGCGATATTCTGCGCGACACTCATGTGCGGAAACAGCGCGTAGCTCTGGAACACCGTGTTGACCCGACGCTTGAACGGCGGCAGATCGTTGACCGGTTCGCCGGCCAGGCGAATCTCGCCCTCGCTGACATGCTCGAAACCGGCGATGGTGCGCAGCAGGGTGGTTTTGCCACAGCCGGAAGGACCGAGCAGGGTGAAGAACTCGTTGTCGGCAATGTCGACAGAAACGTTGTCGAGGGCTGGAGCCAGCCCTGGATCGTCGGAATACCGTTTGGAGACGTTACGCACTTCGATTGCAACTGGATGACCCATAATGGTGCATTCCTCTAATTATTGTATGCAAAATCTGGATGCAATTTAGAAATACCCGGATTAATCTGCTCATGCAACCCCCTTTTGCAAGGCTGTTCATTCGCCTGGGGCGGGTTGCGTAGCGCTGAAGGAGTCATCGAATGGCGGAAAAGAAACTGGAAACCACGGTCGACCGCGTCTACCAAGGGGTTTACGAGGCGATCAGCAAACGCTCGCTGCGTCCCGGCATGAAGCTGGGCGAGGCTTCGCTGGCCGAACTTTTCAATGTCAGCCGCACGTCGGTTCGTGCCGCGCTCAAGCAATTAGAGGCCGATGGACTGGTCACCACCGAGCCCAATAAAGGTGCGTCGGTGTCGCTGCCGAGCGATGAAGAGATCCGTTCGTTGTTCGAAACCCGGCGCCTGGTCGAGATCGGCATCGTCAGCGAACTGTGTCGCCGGCGCGATACGGCGGTGACCCGGGATTTACGCGATCACTTGCTGCTTGAGGATGAGGCGCATCGCAGTGGTGACCACGAACGCTTGATCCACCTGCTCGGCGAGTTCCATATCAAGCTGGCCCGCAGCCTGAACAATCCGGTGTTGCTCGACTGGTTCCAGAAGCTGATCTCCCGAGCCTCGCTGTACGCCGCCGCGCTGGATGACGACAGTCACGAAGCCTGCCGCGACGACGAACACCTGCGTTTGATCGAGTACATCGAGGCAGGTAACCAGAGCGCGGCGATCGAGCTGACTTGCATCCATTTGAACGGTATCGAGAAGGCGATTCTGGATGTGGCGGCGACTCTGAAAACCGGCTATCACCCGCTCAAGCACCTGATCGAGGTCTAATGCTCCCCCTGTAGGAGCTGCCGAAGGCTGCGATCTTTTGACTTTGATTTTTCAAGATCAAAAGATCCCAGCCTCGTTGCTCTATTCAGGCGGATCAATCCGATCCAGCACCCTATTCACCGCCAACTCACCCAGCATGATGACCTGGGCAATACCCAGCAGCGTATTGCGATTGCTCCCCTGCGTACGATCCGCCAGATCCAGGGTCATGACATTGGCCGAAGCTAGCGACTCACAGGCATGCGCCAGTAACGTTTCGCTATCAAGTTCCGGGTTGACGATGAACATGGTGCAGAGTTTGCGCGGGGTCGCTTGGATGTCGGCGGCAGAGGGGATGCGGTCTGAAGGAGTTGCCGGATCGGTTTCGGGCGAATTTGATGTTGGTTTAGACATGGAAGGTACCTCTCGTTAGAGCTGCAACCTGTCCCGCTACTAAACAAAAGGGTGGCAGCTGTGCGCAAGTTAGTAGACCGGTAACCTTCCAAACCCGGCGCATCCGAAGATGCCATGCGCACAGCTACCATCAAGTGCAGACGAACGTCTGACTGAGGAACGCTTGTGCAACCGTTTCAGAAGATGAGCCGGGCTACTAAACCCGATCACTGACAATCAGTGACGGCGATCAAGTTACCGACCGGCCCCAAGGCGCACAAGCCGGCGGATTCTGGCGTAACTGTAGGCAATGGCGCAAGGCGCTGTGGCTTTCGGGAAGTAACCTGGCGGGGCTTTAAACACGCTGCAAATGGCTCGCAACAGAGCGGCGAACCAAGGCTGAACCGACCTTGGCGCGAACGGATTTTTGCTGTCAGAAATCGCCCGCGCCCAAGAGCAGGAAAACTCCTACATATCAGTTATACCAATACCCAGACGCGTCCTACGCGCAATAAGGAAACGTCTTATTTTCAGCGCGTGTCAGCTTCCCCAATGCTGTCGAGCACTTGAACGAGGGATGGAAATGAAGCCTCCCCGTATGCTCTCAGGGAGGTCTGTACATGAACACCGCACGAACCGTTTTCTTCAGCCACAGCCATCATAAACTCTGGGTCCGCGATCTTGCGACCCACCTCGACGTCCTGGCCTTCCATGGTGAAGAACGCCTCAGCCAACCCTTCACCTACCACGTGGAATTCACCAGCACAGAGCAGGATCTCGCGGCCAAACAACTGCTGGGCAAGGACGCCAGTTTCAGCCTGTACGCCGCCAAGCAACCCCCGCTGATAAAAGGCCTGCCCACCCCTGAAATCAAAGCGCTGCGCACCCTGAACGGCGTGATCACAGCGTTAAAACGCCTGTCTGCCTCCGTCGACGAAGCCCGCTACGAACTGACTCTGCAACCGCGTTTGGCGTTGCTCAAGCGCGGCCGGCAATACCGTATCTACCAGCAACAGTCGGTACCGGAAATCGTCGAAAGCATCCTGCGTAGCCGCCACGACTTCCGAGGCCAGGACTTCCTGTTCCGCCTGGCACGAGAGTACCCCCGGCGCGAACAAGTGATGCAGTACGGCGAAAGCGACCTGGCCTTCATCAGCCGCCTGCTGGCTGAAGTGGGCATCTGGTACCGCCTCACCAGCGACCAACGCCTGCACATCGACGTCGTGGAATTCTGCGACGGCCAGCGCGGCTACCAGTTCGACGTCGAGTTGCCAAACTTCTCGCCCGCCGGGCTCAGCAGCAACGATGCGGATGGCGTGTGGAGCCTGCAAACCAGGCACCAGGTGGTGGAAAAAAACGTCAACATCCGTACCTATCAGCCCCTTGACGCCAGCGCCCACCTCGACGCCGATGTCGACCAGACCCGCGGTGCGAAAATCACCTACGGCGAGGCCTACCACTACGCGGAGCCCTACCGCGTGCTCGGTGGCGCCTACGATCAGCACGAAGACCTGGAAAGCGAAAGCGGCTACTTCTACGCACGCTTGCGCCACGAGCGGTACCTCAACGACCAGACCCACCTGAGCGGTATCAGTAGTAGCGCCACCCTGGCACCGGGCCAGGTGCTGACCATCACCGGCGGCGGAGCACCGCAGGCCTTCACCCCGCGTTGCGCGATCATCGCCGTGCGCACCCGTGCCGCCCGCGATGCCAGCTTCGAGTGCCGCTTTGAAGCCATGCCCTATTCGGAAACCCTGTGCTTTCGCCCGCCACTGCCGGCCAAACCCCAAATCGCCGGCACCGTCCCCGCCCGGGTCACCAGCGGCGAAGCCCACGACAAATACGCCGAAATCGATCTCCAAGGCCGCTACAAGGTCAACTTCCTATTCGACCGCGACCCCTGGAAACTCGGCGAGGAAAGCATGTGGCTGCGCCAGGCACGCGCCTACGCCGGCGACACTCATGGCCTGCACCTGCCGCTGATCTGCGGCACCGAAGTGGCCATCGCCTTCGAACAAGGCGACCCCGACCGCCCCTACATCGCCCACGCCCTGCACGACAGCGAACACCCGGACCACGTGACCCTGCGCAACCGCGACTACACCCGCAACGTGCTGCGCACCCCGGCCAACAACAAGTTGCGCATGGAAGATCGGCGCGGGCAGGAGCACGTCAAGCTCAGCACCGAGTATGGCGGCAAGAGCCAGCTGAATTTGGGGCATCTGGTGGATGCCCGGAAGGAGAAGCGCGGGGAAGGGTTTGAACTGCGCACGGACGATTGGGGTGCATTGCGCGCGGGTAAGGGTTTGTTCATCAGCGCCGATGAACAAATCAAGGCTGCTGACGATGTACTCGCCATGGCGCCGGCCACCAGCCAGATCGAAGGCGCCCGCCAGCAAATGGCCGAGTGGCAGGAAATTGCCCAGGCCCATAACAGTCGACCACCCGCCATCGACGGTCTGCAGCAACTACAAGCGGACGCCAAAGGGCTGTCCGCCCCGGCCATCCTCTTGAGCGCCCCCGACGGCATCGGTGCGGTAACGCCGGCCAGTCTGCTGCTCAACAGTGGCGATGGGATGTACCTGCAAAGCCGGAACGACATCAACCTTGCCGCCGACCAGCGTCTGTCGGCACACGCCAAAAAAGGCATCTCGCTGCTCGCCCAGCGAGAAGGCATGCGCCTGGTTTCCGGCGAGGGCCCACTGGAAATCGAATCCCACGGCGACCTGATGAACCTGATCGCCCAGCGGGACATCACCGTGCAGTCGGTGCAGGGGCGTCTGAAGCTGTTGTCCGAAAAAGGCATCACGCTTGGCAGTGGAAATGCGGCGATCCACCTCGACCCGGAGGAAGGAATCCTTTTCGACAGTCACGCCAAGATTCGCTCCAGGGGGCAACACATCTGGGAGGGGCCTGGTGGCCAGCGTTTCCCGTTGGCGGTGCTGCCCAAGTCGGTGTGCGAGGAGTGCCTGAAAAAGGCTCAAGCAAAGGCCATTGGTTTGCTGATGCGCCAAGGTTGATGGAGGAAAGACAAAGATGAAAACGCCAACTCAATGGCTGGAGCAGATCGAGCAGGTGTGCGCCAGAGCCGAAGTACAGGAAGTTGATCTTTTGCTTGATCAGGCCGCGTGGAGCAAATGCGCCGTTCCCGGACTGCAACAGCTAAGCCCCAAGGCGCCATGGTTCTCATTGTTCACGGGCACGCCGGAGGAAAACCTGCTGGACCAGGCACCGTTGTTGATGCGCCTGGACCTGAGCATCTGGCAACACAGGGCTTGGCTGGAAGAGCTGATCGAACACGGCGCATCAGAGGCTCGGCTGATGGTACTGGTCTCGTCCCTGCCGTTTGAAGAACTGAGTCATGCGTTGCAAGCTCTGCTTCAAATGCAGTGGGGCGAGCGGGCCGGCTTGTTGCGTTTTTACGATCCGCGAATCTTTCCCATGCTGATGAACGCCATCCTCACCAGTGAACAGCGCGCTGAGTTCCTGCGAGTCGCCTGCTTCTTTGGCTGGCTTGATCGCGACAACCAGTTGCAATGGCTGCCAGGCACTCGCTTGAGGGACCAGAGCGGCGTCAAAGTCAGTCCCTTTGTAAGTCTTAGTAATGAGCAATGCGCATGGATCATGAGCATCGGCGCCGCTCAGGAACTGCTCAATGGCGGCGAGTTTGATCATTTGGAGGGTGATCAGGAACAGCGTTTCAACCTGCTGTACTCATTGATGGTGCAAGCCAAACAGCAAAGTTATGTTGGCGATTTGAGCGACTACGTTCGGCAGAACTTACCCATTCCGAATGTGCAATGTTGATAGCTGTTTAATGCTCGTGGCGAGCTATATGGATAAACGAGCGAAGGAGGCGCGCATGCTGAAGCGCATGATGCTTATACCGTTGTTGATTTTTGTGTTTTCTACTGTTGGCTGCGGGACTTTGATTGAGCGAGACGCGTCGTCGCAGAAAAGCCATGGCTCGAACTATTACTATCCAGCCATACAATATGATTGGGCTATGCTCACGCTAGAAGGTCGTGGAGGTTACGACTATACGCCTGTACTTTGTTATCTGAGCATTGCGTGCCCCTTCATTATTGTCCTCGGCATGCCCGTGGATTTTCTTGTCGACACGATGCTGTTACACAGCGATCACAAGAGAAAACTCATCGCTGACAGGGAGTTCAAAGGCTACCTTCTGGATAAGTATTGTCTGACTGATAAAGGGCTCCCTGATGAGGAAAAGCTTGAGTTTTATGATCTCGACGTGAATGCCTGTCCTACCAAAGTCGTGCTGTAGTCTTGCGGAGAGAAAACCGATGTCGCGATGGTTGTTCGGCTTTTTTGGGTTGGTGTTGTTTGGTTGTTCCACGGCGGACAATGAAATGGCGGGAGGTAATCTAAAAGCGGTTAATCATACCCTGCATTCGATTAACTGGTTTTCGGTTAACGGTTACAGAGTTCACGGTGGCGGTGGAAGTTCGTGCTGCATTGTTCTGCCAACCAAATGGCGCCCAGGTTTGAAGGCGCATATTGAATGGGAAGTCGATCCTGAGCCTTATGCAAAAATAAAAAGAAAAACTACTGGCTACGGATTCGATGAAAATGCGTGGGCTGCACATGAAGCGAAATTTCAGCGCTACAGCACCATCGTGGAAATTCCAGAATGGTCGGGAACAGACTCGTGTGGTTTGAGTGTGCATTTTTTAACGTGCAATCAAATAAAAGTTACGACTTCGTGTTGGGGGTACGGATCACCCAATAACCCAATTGAAGAACCTAAGCAGATGAAGGAGCCAACTGTATGTCCGAAGTAAAAAGCAATTCAAACACCAAAGTATGGGCTCCGCCGGTTTTTCCGATGGAGGGCCGTTTGCCAGGAGATGTTGTGACGGTGACTGCCAATTACAAAAAGCAAACCGCCGAGGAGCATTGCCATCAGCAAGGCGTGAATTCCAAAGGACAGTCCCATGTGGGCGAGTGCTGTCACAGTCTGCACATAAGTCTGTTCTTCGATGGCACTAACAATGACGAGTTCAACGATACGAATAAGAATTACCCGAGAGGCTATATGGGAAAGCTCCCCGGGGGATCTTTCTCATGCGGCCTGAAATGAAATAAGCGAGTGATGGGCGATGGAAATAATAATGAATAAAGCCAAGGTGCGGCGGCTGTTGGGTTTGTTTGGATTGGCGTTGGTTGGATGCTCCACGGCTGCCAACGAAATGGTCGGAGGGAATATACAGGCGGTTAACCATACGCTGAATAATATTAATTGGCTCTCGGTTAATGGCTATAGGGCCGACGGTGGAGGGGGGCGCTCTTGTTGCATTGTTATGCCGATTAAATGGCGCCCTGGGTTGAAGGCATATATTGAATGGGAAGTTGATCCTGCGCCATATGCAAAAATAAAACGAAAAAAATCTGGATATGGGTTCGATGAAGAAGCGTGGGCTGCACATGAGGCGAAGTTTCAGCGCTACAACACTGTTGTGGATATTCCCGAGTGGCCTGAAACGAAGCGGTGTGGATTGAGTGTGCACTTTTTAGTCTGCAATCAAGTCAAGGTTACCAGCTCCTGCTTGTCTTTTAACTCGCCAAACTACCCAATTAAAGAGCCTCTGGATATGAAGGAGCCAGTCGTATGTCCGAAGTAAAAAGCAATTCAAACGCCAAAGTCTGGGCGCCGCCGGTTTTTCCGGTGTCAGGTCGTTTGCCAGTGATATTGTGATGGTGACAGCAAATTACAAAAAACAAACCGCCGAGGAGCATTGCCATCAGCAAGGCGTGAATTCCAAAGGACAGTCCCAGGGTTTCGAGTGCTGTCACAGCTTGCACATCAGTTTGTTCTTCGATGGAACTAACAATAACGAGTTCAATGACACGAAGAAGAACCACCCGAGCAATATAGCCAGACTCTACCATGCGTCGCTAAGAGGCAAGAAAGCGGAAGAAGAGGGTTATTTCTCTTATTACATGCCCGGTGTCGGCACGGCGTTTCCGGAAATTGGTGAACTCGATTACAGCGCAAACGGGCTACGTTTCGCGACGGGAGGTGAAGATCGGATCAACTGGGCGTTAATACAGGTGGCCAGTGCACTGTCGATTGCGCTGACTCCGAACGGCATTGATGACGCCGTAGCCAAAATTCAGGCTGCATTGGAAAGAGGCCATGCAGGCTTTTTCCCATGCAGCCTTAAATGAAATAAGGGAGTGATGGGCGATGGAGATAACAATGAAAAAAACCAGGGGGCGATGGTTATTGGGTTTTTTTGGATTAGCGTTAATTGGATGTTCCACGGCGGACAATGAAATGGCCGGAGGGAATATACAGGCTGTTAACCATACACTGAATAATATTAATTGGCTCGCGGTTAATGGCTATAGGGCGGACGGTGGAGGGGGGCGCTCTTGTTGCATTATCATGCCGATTAAATGGCGTCCTGGTTTGAAGGCGCATATTGAATGGGAAGTTGATCTGGAGCCTTTTGCTAAGTCACCCCCACTCGGGACGAATGAGTTCAGAGAGTTTATGGAAGGGCACAAATCTAAATATCAGCACTACAGCACAATAGTGGATATCCCAGAATGGCCAGAAACTAAACGGTGTGGATTGAGTGTGCACTTTTTAGTTTGCAATCAAGTCAAGGTTACCAGTTCCTGCTGGTCTTATTACTCGCCAAACTACCCAATTAAAGAACCTCTGGATATGAAGGAGCCAGCCGTATGTCCGAAGTAAAAAGCAATTCAAGCGCCAAAGTGTGGGCGCCGCCGGTTTTTCCGACGGAGGGGCGTTTGCCTGGTGATGTTGTGACGGTGACTGCCAATTACAAAAAACAAACCGCCGAGGAGCATTGCCATCAGCAAGGCGTGAATTCCAAAGGACAGTCCCAGGGTTTCGAGTGCTGTCACAGCTTGCACATCAGTTTGTTCTTCGATGGAACTAACAATAACGAGTTCAATGACACGAAGAAGAACCACCCGAGCAATATAGCCAGACTCTACCATGCGTCGCTAAGAGGCAAGAAAGCGGAAGAAGAGGGTTACTTCTCTTATTACATGCCCGGTGTCGGCACGGCGTTTCCGGAAATTGGTGAACTCGATTACAGCGCAAACGGGCTACGTTTCGCGACGGGAGGTGAAGATCGGATCAACTGGGCGTTAATACAGGTGGCCAGTGCACTGTCGATTGCTCTAACTCCAAACGGCATTGATGACGCCATTGCCAAAAAACATGTCGAAAATATGAGCACCTGGAAGGCTCCGTTGATGAGCGTCCAGGGGGAAGGCAAGCGACGGCGAATCATGAAAGGGGTGTTGGATCCTTTGGAAAAATGCAAAGAAAAGTCCAGGCGCCCCAAGGTGCTGGGAATCAAGCTGTACGTATACGGCTTCTCGCGCGGTGCCGCAGAGGCCCGCACCTTCGTGACTTGGCTGAGCCAGTTGTTCGACACGCCGGCCGGTGCCACGTTGCCTGAGCAACGTCTGATCGGCCTGCCGGTCAGCGTCGAGTTTCTCGGTGTGCTGGACACCGTTGCCTCCGTCGGCATCGCCCATGCGGCGCCTTTTTTTGCCGGGCACATGGACTGGGCCGATGACAGTCAGCTGCTGCCTGACGCCGCGAAATTTCCGAACTTCGTCAAACGTTGCCGACACTTCGTCGCGGCCTTCGAGCAGCGCTCGTGTTTTCCGCTGGACTCGATCCGCAATGAGGACGGTCAGTACCCGCTCAACACCTATGAAGTGGTGTATCCCGGTGTGCATTCCGATGTCGGTGGCGGTTATCCGCAGAATGACCAAGGCAAAGCCCGAGGTGGCACCAATGAGCTGGTGTCACAAATCGTCCTGCACGACATGTATTCCGAAGCTTTCGCTGGAGGCGCGCCGTTGCAGGTGCCGGATACGGTGCTACCAAAATGCCTGCAGCCGTCTAGACAATGGCGTGTCATGAGTCCGGCAACCGATAGAGAGTTTGGACTCAGTGAGAAGCTAATCGAGCGCTTCAACGCCTGGCGCCACACCCTCCCAGGCATCACCACCGACACCCCCACCCACACAAAACCCTGGGAGTACAAACCACAGCAACTCGGCATCACCGTGGAAGAAACCCTGGCCGATCAACTCGGCTGGATCACCGGCTGGCGCATTGGTCGTTACGCCGATGACCCGTTGCAGAATAACGACAGCTACAAACATCAGCCGTTCTTCACCCAGGCCAATGAAGTCACGGTCTTCGACACCAGTGATCAACGCGAGGCCTATGAAAAACAGAAAAAAATCATTTTTGCCGATCGGCTGAAAACACCCGAGGCGGCGACGAACCACCCCGGCCCGCCCATCTACGAACCGCAGATCGACAAGACTCAACTCAGCCAGGCGGCAGCGGAATTCAAGCGCGACTACAAAGGCTTCGACCGCAAGCAAACCAGTGCGGTCGGCACGATCACCGATGTGCTGTTGCGCGACGCTATCTATCTGCTCAACGAAAACGATGAGTTGCAGGACCACGCTGCGATCAAAGCGGCAGGTGAACTGCGCACAAAACAATTGTTCAGCGACGCCCGAGGCACGCCCAGCAAGGACCCGCGCATGGCGCTGGTGGTCGCGCTGTTCGATGACCAGATACACGACTCACGCGCCTGGTTCATGCATGACGCGTTGGGATCGCGTGAGATATGGGCGGGCTACTTCTTCTATCGCATGACGTATTTCGGCAATGACAACAGCCGGGACCTGGCACCGGTGGTGGTAGCGGGACGAATACTGGGCGTTGCGATGCTGGCCGGCGCAACGGTGTACGGCATCAAACGGGGTGGGGCGTTGGGTGGGGTTGGCGGGCTGGTCGCGGGTATCGGTGGCGCCACCATCGGCTATCAAGTGATCGACAAGGCGCGTGGTGTGGCGCTGCCGTTCCTGCCGGAGGCCGCGCAGTTGCTGAAACCGACGGCGCATATCGGCAAGGTGGCGGCTGAGCTGAAGCAGCAGATTGCCCAGGAAGACTATGCGCAACGCATCGACCGCACCACCGCCTTTCTGCGCGAGGCGGGCAGTCTGTTCGAACTCACCGGGGAGGTCGTCTGATGTTGCCTCTGGTACGTGTGGGGGACTCGATGAGCCCTTTTGGTGGTGAAGTGCTTGAAGGTCACTACGAGGCATTCGGTCAGCCGGTCGCCTGCGTGGGCGATCAGGCCCGCTGCGATTTGCACGGCCTGACGCACATCGCAGAGGGCACCACGGTGGCGATCATGGACGGCAAGCCCGTGGCCCTGGACGGGCATGAGTGTGAGTGTGGTTGCACCCTGGTCAGCTCGCTTGCGGCCTCGTTCATGGTAGTGGCGCCATGAACCACGCGCCGCAATACCCGGACGTTATCGAACCGCGCGAACCGCGTTGGCGACGCTGGTGGCTGGCTTTGCTGCTGCTATGGGGGTTGCAGTCGGCGTTTTTGTTGTCGTTATGGCCAGAGGAGCAGCCAAGGATAGAGCTGTGGATGTGGAGTGCCGTCATGCCTTTTTGCTGGGCGTTGGCGATGGCGCTGCGCGTGCTGGGGTGGCAAATCGGCCTGTTTAACCGCGATGTGTATCAACGCACGGTTGATGCCGCGTTACAGCGCTGGTGGGGGCGTCGCCGCTTGGGTTTGCCGGTGGAGCAGGTATTACTACTGGGGCCCGTGGGCGATGAGCAAACGCATTACCACGGCTTGATGGCCGGCGTGCCCGCACCCAAGCCATCGAAGCCGGAGGGTGCTGCGCAGCCCATGTTGCGCTGCGCGGTGTCGCTGGGTACGACCGCTGAGCGTGCGCCGGCTTTGGCCGGACGTTTGGCTCGGTTAACCCTTGCGCTTACGCAATTGAATGACCGCTGGCCGCACCTGCGAGGTATCGCTTGGGTGGGGGACGAGCGCGACCAGGCTGCCTTTGTCGAGGTATTGGCCAAAACCGGCGTGACGTTGCCCGAAACGCGTTTGCCTCTGCAGGACCTGTCCGATCTTGATCGAATGATCGATGCCTTTCACCAGGATTGTTGTGACAAGGCTGATTGGCTGTTGTGCGCCGGAGTGGTGTCGGTGCCGGAGACCGAAGCGCCTGGGCTACCCGGTGAAGCAGGATTTCTCTGGCTGGTGAGCCGCCAGGGGCGGCAGTTGTTGCACAGGGGCGAGTACCTGTTGAGCGAGCTCGACGAATCACCCGCTGAACTCTGTGTACAGATCCAGCGCTACGCCGGGTTGGAGGCAGCACCACCGGATTGCCTGGCGCTGGATAAAACCAGCCACGGCACTTTTCTGAAAGGTGGTTGGCAGTCTGGCGAACATCAATTGTCCGGGCACTGGGGCGTGTTGGCGCAACTGGCGCCCTTCATCGGCATGTCCCTGGCGTTGTTGCAGGCAAGGGAGGCCGGACAGCCTTGTGGCTGGCTGAGTCAGGACGGAAATAATCGATTGGCTATTGGAATGGCGGTGCCTCATGGCAATGATTAAGCAAACGAGCCAAGGCTCTCTGATGAAGGTGGGATTGGGCTATCTGCTGGTCGTGACGGTCGTGGTGGTGTTCGGGTGTCTGCTGTACGACTTGAGCCGCGAGTACTTCGGCTGGCCTCGACTGCCACTCAAAACGTTGGCGCTGTGGGGGGCGGGTACCTGGTTTGCCTTGTGCGGGTTCTGTCCGGTGATACTTCTGGCCTGGGATCGTTTGGCGGTGGCTTGGGCGACGCGCGTGACAGGAGTGGATGTTGATGCACCGATTTCGCCATTAAGCAAAGAGAGTGCTCCGCCAGACAATTCCTGGGTCGTTGAGTTGAAGGAATACCTGCACGAGAACCACAGTTTCCTTTGGCGCCGCAAAATCCGCCTGCTGCTGGTCGTCGGGGAACCCGACCAGATCACTGCTATTGCCCCAAACCTGAAAGATAAAAAATGGCTCGCCGGCCACGACACCATTTTGCTCTGGGGCGGCAGCATCCAAAGCAAATTCGATTATAACCGCCTCGCCCCATGGCAAGGCCTGAGCCGCTGGCGCGCCCTCGACGGCGTGATTTGGGCTCTAAACAAACAGCAAAGCACTGATGCCCGGGCGATGGACGCCGGCGTACGTCACTTGAAAGAACTGGCCCGCCAGCTGCGCTGGCAGTTGCCGCTGCACCTATGGCAGGTCTGCGAGAGTGGCTGGGATCAGGACAAACGCGAGACCCAGGCGGTCGGTTGTCTGCTGCCATCAGGGGGGACGCCGCTGGCCGTGGAGGGTGCTCTGCAAGATTTGTTGGAACCCCTGCGCGACAGCGGTTGGGCGCAGATCTACGACGCCAATCATCATGATTTCCTGCTGCGCCTGTCCCGCGATCTGCAGGCCGAGGGTATCGCCCGTTGGCGGCAGGCGCTGGCGCCTTTGTTCCGCGTGTTCGCCCGGGGCGTGCCATTGCGCGGGTTGTGGTTCAGCCTGCCGCTGCAGAGCGGTCAAGACACCTTAGAAAAAACGGACAACCTGTGGCACGCCACACCGCCCTGGGACGGCGTGCTCGGTGACAAGAAGGAGCACCATCGCCGGCTGGGCTGGGGTGTCACGCGAGTGGGCTATGCACTGGCGCTGGGGCTGGCACTGCTCTGGAGCACCGGCATGCTGCTGTCCTTCATCAGCAACCGCGTACACATCGCCCAGGTGCAAACGTCGCTGGCGACCTTGCAACAATCCTCCACCCGTGACGAACAATTCCTCGCCCTCAACGAGCTGACCCGCGAGCTCGGCCGCCTGGACTACCGCGCCGCCCACGGCACGCCCTGGTACCAGCGTTTCGGCCTGAACAAGAATCCAGAACTGCTGCAAATGCTCTGGCCCACCTACGTCGAAGCCAACCAGCGCCTGCTGCGCGACCCGGCGTTGGCCAGCCTGCAACAGCAGCTCGGCGCTCTGGTCCAGTTGCCCGCCGACAGCCCCGAACGGGTCAAACGCGCGCCGCTGGCCTACGAGCAACTCAAGGCCTACCTGATGCTGGCGCGCCCGGAAAAATCCGATGCGGGTTTTCTGGTCAAGACCCTGGGCACGCTCGAGCCGAGCGCCGGCGGGGTTTCGCCGGGGCTGTGGCACGGCCTGTCGCCGATGCTCTGGCAGTTCTATGGCGAACAACTGGCGGCACATCCGGACTGGCGCAGCACGGCCGACCCGAAGCTGGTGGCCCAGGTCCGCCAGCTGCTGCTCGGCCAGTTGGGACAGCGTAATGCCGAAGCCAGCCTGTACCGCCAGGTGCTCGACGCCTCGGCCAATCATTACCCGGCGTTGAACCTGGCGCAGATGGTCGGCGACACCGAGGCACGGGCGCTGTTCGTCAGCCAGGCCAGCGTGCCGGGGGTGTTTACCCGCCAGGCCTGGGAAGGCCAAGTGCGGCCGGCGATCGAGGCTATCGCCGAAGCGCGGCGCGAGGAAATCGACTGGGTGCTCAGCGACCAGCCGGGCGACATCGCCGCCGAGCTGACCCCGGACATGCTGCGCGAGCGCCTGACCCAACGCTACTTCCAGGACTACGCCAGCGCCTGGCTGAAGTTCCTCAACCGCCTGCGCTGGCAGCCGGCCAACAGCCTGGGCGAGGTGATCGACCAGTTGACCCTGATGAGCGACGTGCGCCAATCACCGCTGATTGCCCTGATGAACACCCTGGCCTATCAGGGGCAGGCCGGCACGCGCACTCAGGCGTTGGCCGACTCGCTGATCAGCTCGGCGCAAAAGCTGATTGCCCAACAGGCCCCGGTGCCGTTGATCGAGCAACAGGGACCCAAAAGCCCCCTGGACGCTACCTTCGGCCCGCTGCTGGCCCTGCTCGGTAAAACCCCCGAAGGCCAGGACGACCGCGAGCGCCTGAGCCTGCAGGCGTTCCTCAACCAGGTCACGCGCACCCGCCTGACCCTGCAACAGGTAAACCACGCCGCCGACCCGCAGGACATGACCCAGACCCTGGCGCAGACGGTGTTCCAGGGCAAGAGCGTCGACCTCACCGACACCCGCGCCTACGGCAGCCAGCTGGCCGCCAGCCTCGGCGCGGAGTGGGGTGGTATCGGCCAGACCCTGTTCGTGCAGCCGCTGGAGCAAGCCTGGCAGCGCGTCCTGCAACCCTCGGCCAGTAGCCTCAACCGCCAGTGGCAACGGGCGATCGTCAACGAATGGCAGCAAGCGTTCACCGGTCGTTTTCCCTTCGCTGCGACTGCCAGCGACGCCTCGCTGCCGATGCTCGGGCAGATGATCCGCGCCGACTCCGGGCGCCTTGAGCAATTCCTGCAGCGCGAACTGGGCGGCTTGCTGCGCAAGGAAGGCAGTCGCTGGGTGGCCGACACGCAACACAGCCAGGGCCTGCGCTTCAACCCGCAGTTCATCACTGCGATCAACCAGCTCAGCCATCTGGCCGACGTGCTGTTTACCGACGGCGGCATGGGCCTGAGCTTCGAGCTGCAAGGCAAACCGGTGCGCGATGTGGTGCAAACCACCTTCACCCTCAATGGCGAAAAACACGAGTACTTCAACCAGAAGGAAAGCTGGCAGCGCTTCAACTGGCCGGGTCGCAGCCAATACCCCGGCGCGAGCCTGACCTGGACCAGCGTGCGGGCCAACGAACGGCTGTTCGGCGACTACCCGGGCACCTGGGGCCTGATCCGCTTGCTGGAACAGGCCCAGGTCACGCCACTGGACGACGGCGACAGCCGTTTTCGCCTGGTGCTCAAGGCGCCCGATGGCATCGGCCTGACCTGGTACCTGCGCACCGAACTGGGGGCAGGGCCGATGGCGTTGCTCAAGTTGCGGGGCTTTGAATTGCCGACGCAGATCTTCCTGGGTGAAGGGGGGGCGGCGGCACAAAACGGGAGGGTTAAAAAATGATTTTGCGCAAATTGTTTGCCCCATGCCTCGGCTAACGCGACGCCCTTCGGTACGCGCCGTCGCGTTCTGCGGTTAAACCTCATTCATCAGGAGTCTTTCTTTGAGCAATGAAAATCTGACACTGCGTTACTTCGACGCCGAGATGCGCTACCTGCGTGAGGCCGGCCAGGAGTTTGCCGAAGCCTTTCCAGACCGGGCGGCGCAACTAAATCTGGACAAGCCGGGCGCACGTGATCCGTATGTGGAGCGCCTGTTCGAGGGCTTTGCCTTCCTGATGGGGCGATTGCGCGAAAAGCTCGACGATGACCTGCCGGAGCTGACCGAAGGCCTGGTCAGTCTGTTGTGGCCGCATTACCTGCGCACCATTCCCTCGCTCTGCATCGTCGAGCTGGCACCGGAGCTTGCGCAGATGAAGCGCAGCGAGTTGATCGCCACCGGCTTCGAAGTGCTGTCGCAGCCCATCGGTGCGCAGCGCACCCGTTGTCGATACACCACCACCCAGGACCTGACACTGCGGCCACTCGCCCTGGAGTCTGTGCGTCTGGCCCATGAGCCGGACGGGCGTTCAGTACTACGATTGCGCTTCGCCCGGGGGGCGATGAGCGCCTGGAGCGAGATCGACCTGAGTCGCCTGCCGCTGTACCTGAATGCCGACGCACCGCTGGCCAGTGCACTGCACCAGGCACTGACCCTCAACGCTCAAGCCTTGTATGTACGCCTGCCTGAACAGGCGGACCGCTCTGTGCTGGAAGGTTATTTTTCGCCCAAGGGGTTTGCCGATGACGATCGATTGTGGCCCAAGGGCGACAGCGCCTTCAGCGGCTATCAGCTGTTGCTGGAGTATTTCACCTTCCGCGAGAAGTTCATGTTCGTCACCCTGTGTGGGCTGGAGCATTTGAGTATCAAGCCGGGCGATCGCTGGTTCGAACTGGACGTGGTGTTACGCGAGCCCTGGCCGCAAGCATTCAACCTGAGCACCGGGCACATTCGCCTGCATGCGGTGCCGGTGATCAATGCGTTTACACTGGAGTCCGACCCGCTGACGCTGCAGCCGCTACAAACCGACTACCTGCTTCGTCCCATGCGTTTGCAGGACGGTCATACTGAAATCTATTCGGTGGATCAGGTTACTGCGTCGTGGAATGGCGAGCACCAGGATTACGTACCGTTCACCAGCTTTCGCCACAAGGGTGGCATGTTGCGTGATGATGTGCCCGAGCGTTATTTCCATACCCGCTTGAAACGCGGGGCCAATGGCCTGCAAGACACCTGGCTGATTCTCGGCGGTGAGGGTTTTGACAAGGACCAGTTGGGCCTCAACCAGAGCCTGTCGCTGCGCTTGACCGGTACAAACGGCCAGCTCCCGCGCAAAGCATTGCAAAGCACGTTGCTCGACACACCGGGGCAATCCTCAAAGATCGGTTTGCAGGTGCGCAATCTGTGCGCGCCCACATTGCCGTGTTACCCGCCGAACCGCGACCGTTTCCACTGGCGAGTGCTCAGCCACCTGGGCTCGAACTTCCTGCCGATGCTCGACAATGCCGAAGTATTGCGCGGCACGCTGGCGTTGTATGACTGGACGGGGGACGAACTGAACCGGCGGCGTCTGGCGGCCATCGTCGAGGTCAGGCACCATTTGATGCAGCGTTTTGAAAAAGGCTTTCTGCTGCGTGGCGTTGACATCGAAGTCACGCTCGATGCCAACGGTTTTTCCGGCGACGGTGACATCAGCCTGTTCGGCGAGATGCTCAATCGCTTCTTCGGTTTGTACGCCGATATCCACCTGTTCAACCAGCTCACGCTGATCCTTCAACCTTCTGGGAAGTGCCTGCGATGGACTGAGAATCACAGTCAGCGTGTTCCCGGCTGAAAGCCCGGGATTGCTCCAGGCAATGGACGGATCCGGTACTGGACGGCGAGCAGCGCCACCTGGCACGAAGCGGAACACGGCACGATCACCATCCCCTCTGTAGACCAGTTCAAGCTCTCTTCCACAGGGATTTCGCCAGCCGCAGATTCGGGTCGATCAAGATGGGCCGCGAGAATCAGCTATACCTCTATGAAACCATTGCCATCCGCGATGCTCGAAACAAACGGGTGTGGATTTCCGGGATAGAGCCAACCGATGCAGTTTCTAGAGGATAGCCACGGGTGTGCCGGCTGGAACGGCGAAATGACCGAGCGTATTCGTGCGTTCGACTGGAGCCGGACTGAGCTTGGGAGCCTCGATTCCTGGCCAAAAAGCCTGAGCAGCTCGGTGCAGTTGATGCTCGCCTCGCCACTGCCGATGGTGATGCTGTGGGGGCGGCCCGGCTACATGATCTACAACGACGCCTATTCGAAATTTGCCGGCGGGCGCCATCCTTATCTATTGGGTTCTCCGGTAGAACTGGGCTGGCCGGAAGTTGCCGAATTCAATCGGCATGTGGTCGATACCTGTCTGGCCGGGGGCACCTTGTCCTACCGTGGTAAAGAGTTGGTGCTGCTCAGGGACGGAGTTCCCGAAGATGTCTGGCTGGACCTCTATTACAGCCCGGTGGCTAACGATGATGGCAAGCCGGCCGGGGTCATGGCAATGGTCGTGGAGACGACGGAGCATGTGATTTCCGAACGTCGTCGCCGTGCTGCCGAAGATGCTTATCGCGCCGACAACGAGCGGGTACGCCTGGCACTGAATGCCGGCGCCTTGCTCGGTTCGTTTGTCTGGGACGTCAAGGCCAATGTGCTGAGCGGCGACGAGCGTTTCGCCCGCACCTTTTGCTACCCGGTCGAGCAAGACCTGGCCGACCTGCCATCGGACATTGCCCAGGCACGGATTCACACCGACGACCTCGGTTGGCTGCAAGAACAGGTCCAGCAATCCGTGGAGACCGGCGCGCCCTTCAATGCCGAATACCGGGTCCTGCGCGCCGATGGCAGCTATCGTTGGGTACTCGCCAGTGGCTGCTGCGAGTTCACCGAACAGGGCGAACCATTTCGGTTTCCCGGGGTGCTGATCGACATCCATGAACGCAAAATCGCCGAAGAATCCTTGCTCAGGTTCACCCGCGATCTGGAGCAGCGTGTAGCCGACGAAGTCGAAGCGCGGCTGGCGGCGGAAGAACAGTTGCGTCAGTCACAGAAACTCGAAGCCATTGGTGGCCTGACGGGCGGCGTGGCCCATGACTTCAATAACCTGTTGCAAGTGATCGCCGGCAACCTGCACTTGCTGGCCCGGCATGAGCCGCAGAACGCCAATGTCCAGCGCCGGGTGGCGGCGTCGATTGCCGCCGTCGAACGCGGTGCAAAATTGTCCTCGCAATTGCTCGCGTTTGCCCGTCGCCAGCCGTTGTCCCCGGCGATTTGTACGCCTCAGCAGATTTTCGATGGCTTGGGTGAACTGTTGCAGCGCGCGCTGGGCGAAACCATCCAGGTCCATATGAGCGCTCCTGCAGACTCCTGGCAGGTCTTCGTCGATCGCAATCAACTGGAAAACGCCATCCTGAACCTGGCGATCAATGCTCGAGACGCCATGAAGGGTGAGGGGACCATTGACCTTTGCGCCGAGAACATCTGCCTTGATCAAGGGTTTTGCGCTGGCAGGGGCATCGTCGCCGGCGACTATGTGCGGGTATCCGTGGCCGACAGTGGTGCAGGTATGCCGCCGCACGTGCTCGCCCAGGCATTTGAACCGTTTTTCACCACCAAGCCTGACGGCCAGGGCACGGGACTGGGCTTGAGCATGGTGTTCGGCTTCGTCAAGCAGAGTGGCGGACATATCGAGATGTCCAGCGTCGTTGGGCAGGGCACCCGGGTGCAGATGTATTTTCCGCGCAGCCTGCGTTCAATGGACAGTGAAACGCCCCGTGCCGATGTGCAGCAACGGGGGGCAAACGAGCGGATCCTGGTGGTCGAGGACAATGAGGCGGTGCGCGTTTCAACCGTGGAGTTGCTGCGCGAAGAGGGCTATCAGGTGCTCACCGCCGGCAATGCCGACGTTGCCATGCAGATGTTGCTGGAGGGGGCGGCGGTGGACCTGATCTTTACCGACGTGGTCATGCCCGGCCTGATAAAAAGCTCGGACCTGGCGGCATGGGCCAAGGTGCAGAATCCCCCGGTGGCGGTGTTGTTCACCTCGGGTCACACCCGTGACATTATCTCGCGCAACCACCAGCTCAGCCCGGACACCCATTTGCTGAGCAAGCCTTACGGGCCGCAAGCGCTGGCCCAGATGATTCGTACCGTACTCAACGGCTGAACATGTCCGTACCGTACTTAACGGCTGAACACGTCCGGACTGTAGGAGCTGGCTTGCCAGCGAAGGCGGTCTCGAAATCCCTGCAAGACTTGAGGGCCTCTTCGCTGGCAAGCCAGCTCCTACAGTTTGTGTTTTTTTTGAACCTTCCGATCAAGGCTGTCCCATGACTGACAAGCGCACGTGCAACCCTCCCTCAGGCATGGTCAGGGTGCGCGGCGCCCGGGAACACAACCTCAAGAACATCGATGTCGACATTCCCCGCGATGCCTTGGTGGTGTTCACCGGGGTGTCCGGTTCAGGAAAGTCGTCCCTGGCGTTTTCGACCCTGTATGCCGAAGCACAGCGCCGCTATTTCGAGTCCGTGGCGCCTTATGCGCGGCGTCTGATCGATCAGGTGGGCGTGCCGGATGTCGATTCCATCGAGGGCTTGCCGCCAGCGGTGGCCTTGCAGCAACAACGGGGCACGCCGAGCACGCGTTCCTCGGTGGGCAGCGTGACGACCTTGTCGAGTCTGATCCGCATGCTGTATTCCCGCGCCGGCAGTTACCCGGCGGGACAGCCGATGCTCTATGCCGAAGACTTTTCCCCGAACACACCCCAGGGCGCGTGCCCGCAATGCCACGGCCTGGGCCGGGTGTACGAGGTCACCGAAGCGCTGATGGTTCCGGACCCGAGCCTGACCATTCGCCAGCGTGCGGTTGCCTCCTGGCCCATGGCCTGGCAAGGCCAGAATCTGCGGGACATCCTGGTGACCCTGGGCTACGACGTCGATATTCCTTGGCGTGACCTGCCGAAAAAGCAGCGTGACTGGATTCTCTTCACCGAAGAAACCCCGACGGTCCCGGTCTACGCCGGGCTCACACCGCAGGAAACCCGGGTCGCCCTCAAGCGCAAGATGGAACCGAGTTACCAGGGCACCTTTAGCGGCGCACGGCGCTATATTTTGCACACCTTCACCCATTCGCAAAGTGCGCTGATGAAGAAGCGCGTCTCGCGCTTCATGCTCGGCAGCCCTTGCCCGTTGTGCGAGGGCAAGCGCCTCAAGCACGAAGCATTGTCGGTGACCTTCGCCGGCTACGACATCGGCGAACTGTCGCAGATGCCATTGCTGCAAGTCGCCGAAGTCCTCAAGCCGGTGGCGGCCCGACACTATCTTGAAGAAGGCGAAGAGGGCGAAGGGGGCGATGAGGCGGGTGAGGTATTGACTCACCTGCAGACCCGCCAGGCCCGTGAAGAGCGCGTGGCCCACGGCGCCAGTGGCCACGCCAACGCCCCCGATGTGCGTCACACGCCGAATCTCTCGGTGGAAAAACGCCTCGCCGCGCAACGCATTGCCCAGGATTTGCTGGAGCGGGTCAGTACCCTGACCGACCTGGGCCTCGGTTACCTGGCCCTGGAGCGCAGCACGCCGACGCTGTCGTCCGGTGAGTTGCAACGCCTGCGCCTGGCGACGCAACTGGGCTCGCAGTTGTTCGGCGTGATCTACGTGCTCGACGAACCTTCGGCCGGTTTGCACCCGGCCGACGGTGAGGCGCTGTTCGAAGCCCTGCAACGCCTGAAAGCGGCGGGCAATACCTTGTTCGTGGTCGAGCACGACCTGGAAACCATGCGCCGCGCCGACTGGTTGATCGATGTCGGACCGGCGGCGGGCGAGCACGGCGGTCGGGTGCTGTACAGCGGTGCACCGGCGGGGCTGGCAGCGGTGAGGGATTCGCAGACCCGCGCCTACCTGTTCGCCGAACACGTCAGCCAACCCCGTCGCCCGCGCAAGGCCAGTGACTGGCTGCGTCTGGAAGGCGTCACGCGCAACAATCTGAACAATCTCAGCGCCGAGTTTCCGTTGGGCTGTTTCACGGCGGTGACCGGTGTGTCGGGTTCGGGTAAATCCAGCCTGGTCAGCCAGGCGTTGCTTGAGTTGGTCGGCGCGCATCTCGGGCGCCCCGGTGCCGACAGTGAAGCGCAGGAGCTGAGCCTGGAAGATGAAGCACCGACCGTCAGTGGCGGGCAGGTCACGGCGGGGTTGGCGTCGATCAAGCGGCTGGTGCAGGTCGATCAGAAGCCCATTGGCCGCACACCGCGCTCCAACCTCGCGACCTACACCGGCCTGTTCGACAATGTGCGCAAGCTGTACGCCGCCACGCCCGAAGCGCAGGCGGCGGGGTACGACGCCGGGCAGTTTTCCTTCAATGTCGCCAAGGGCCGCTGCCCGACCTGTGAAGGTGAAGGTTTCGTCAGTGTCGAATTGTTGTTCATGCCTAGCGTCTACGCGCCATGCCCGACCTGCCACGGCGCGCGCTACAACCCCGAGACGCTGGCGATCACCTGGCAAGGCCGGACCATCGCCCAGGTGCTGCAACTGACCGTGGACCAGGCAGTGGAGGTGTTCGCCGAACAAGCGGCGGTGCGCCGTTCCCTGGAGGTGCTGCGCGATATCGGCCTGGGTTACCTGCGCCTCGGCCAACCGGCGACCGAGCTGTCCGGTGGTGAAGCCCAGCGCATCAAGCTGGCCACCGAACTGCAACGCAACCAGCGCGGGGCGACGCTCTACGTGCTCGACGAACCCACGACGGGCCTGCACCCGCGTGACGTCGATCGCTTGCTGGAGCAGTTGAACAACCTGGTGACGGCAGGGCACACGGTAATCGTTGTCGAACATGAAATGCGGGTAGTGGCGCAGAGTGACTGGGTGATCGATATCGGCCCGGGGGCGGGGGATCAGGGTGGCAAGGTTGTTGTGGCGGGTGAGCCGCAGAAAGTCGCGAACAGCAGAAAGAGCCGGACGGCGCCGTTCCTCGCCCGGGTTCTTGGGGCGTGATGGATCAAAAGATCGCAGCCTGCGGCAGCGTGTCACGCATCTGTAGGAGCCGGCTTGCTGGCGATGCGATGGTGGCCGTTATGCCGCCATCGCTAGCAAGCCAGCTCCTACAGTATTTGCGGTGTATGTTGAATTTGTGGCGTGACGCACATCTGTAGGAGCCGGCTTGCTGGCGATGCGGTGGTGACCGTTATGCCGCCATCGCTGCGATCCTTGATCTTAAGCGCCGTTGATCGTGCGCCGCACCTTGTCCAGCAGCTCATTGATCTGGAACGGCTTGATCAATATCTCCATGCCTTCACCAAGAAACACCTGGCGGTTGATCGCGGTTTCGGCATAGCCGGTCATGAACAGGATCGGCAGATGTTCGCGCCAGCCTCGGGCGATATCGGCCAGTTCGCGGCCGCTCATGCGCGGCAGGCCGACATCGGTCAGCAACAGGTCGATGGATTCGTCGTTCTGCAGCCGTTCGAGGGCGCCTTCGATGTCGCCCGCCTGGGTGCAACGGTAGCCGGCATCCACCAGCACTTCGGCCACGAACATGCGCACTGATGGCGTGTCTTCGACGATCAGCACATGTTCACCGCCGCCCTGAGCGGGCATCGTCGTCGATTCGACTGCGCTGGCGGTGGGGTCGGCGCTGGCCGGCAACATGATGGTGACTTCGGTTCCGCGTCGCGCCACGCTGCGGATGTGCGCATCGCCACCTGACTGGCGGGCAAAACCGTAGATGGTCGACAACCCTAGCCCGGTACCCTGGCCCAGGGGTTTGGTGGTGAAGAACGGGTCGAACACCTTGTCGATGACGTTGTGTTCGATACCGGTACCGTCGTCGCGCACCGACAGGGCGACATAGGCGCCATCGGCCAGGTTGGGGTCGCCGTGGGAATAGGCGGCATAGGTGTTGACCCAGATATTGCCACCCTGGGGCAGGGCGTCGCGGGCATTGATCACCAGGTTGAGTACGGCGCTTTCCAGTTGAATCGGATCGACCAGCGCGATGGCGGGTTTGCTCGTCAGTTCAAGCCTTAAGGCAATGCGTTCGCCGATGGTGCGCACCAGCAATTCCTCGAGGGAACGAATGTGCTCGTTGATGTCCACGGGCCGGGTATCGAGTGGCTGCTGACGGGCGAACGCGAGCAGGCGATGGGTCAGGGAGGCGGCACTCATGGCCGAGTTCAATGCCGCTTCGGCATAGAAGGCCACCTTGTCGGTGCGGGACTCGGCAACGCGCTTCTGGATCAATTCCAGGCTGGTGATGATGCCGGTGAGCAGGTTGTTGAAATCGTGGGCAATGCCTCCGGTCAGCTTGCCCAGCGCGTCCATTTTTTGCACCTGCAACAGCTGGGCTTCAGTGCGCGCGCGTTCGGCGACTTCATTGGCCAGTTGGGTCGTGGCATCGTCCAGGCGCGCCAGGTGCGAGCGTTCGCGGTGCCTGTGCTCGGTGACATCCTCGACGAACACCAGGCTCAATGCCGGTGTGCGGTAAGGTGAAATCTGCCACTCGGTTTCGCGAACTTCACCCTGCACCCGCATGCTCAAGGTGCCTTTCCAGCGCTCGCCATACGCCAGGCGCAGTCGCAGTTCCTCGATGATGGCGCACTGATCGTCGGCGAAACACTGGCGCAGGGTATCCGGGTTGCGGTTGTCCTGGATCAGTTGGGCGAACGCATGGTTGCATTCGTGGACTTTGAGTTCTGCATCCAGCACGGCGATGGGTGCCGACACATTGACGAAAATCTCGCGAAAGCGCGCCTCGCTTTCACGCAGGGCATTTTCGGTTTCGCGCACCCGCAGCAAGGTGCGCAGGGTCGCCAGCAGTACATCCGGGTCCACCGGGTGGATCAGGTAAGCGTCGGCACCGGCGTCGAGGCCGGTGATGATGTCGCCGGTCTGGATCGACGCCGCGGACACATGAATCACCGGGAGCAGGGCGGTAGCAGGATCTGATCGCAGTTTGCGCACGATGTCGAAGCCGCTCATGTCCGGCAGGTTGACGTCGAGGATCAAGGCGTCGATCGCCACGCTGGCAATCAACTCCAGGCCCTCACTGCCGGTGCCGGACTCCAGCACCTCATAGCCGTGGCGTTCCAGGCGCCGCCGCAAGGCGTAGCGCGTGGCAACGTTGTCATCGACGATCAGCAAGCGCAGGTCACGTTTCATCGGCAGGCTCCAAGGCGATGGCCAGCGGGATGATCACGAAAAAGGTCGAGCCCACGCCCGGCGTGCTCTGTACCCCGACTTCGCCGCCCAGCAGCAGCGCGAAGCGTTTGCACAGCGACAGCCCGAGCCCGGTTCCACGGAGGCGCTTTTGCAGCGGGGAGTCGACTTGGGAGAAGTCTTCAAACAATGCGCCATGTAGCTCCTGAGCGATACCTATTCCGGTATCGCTGACGGCAAAACGCACGTAGTCGCGGTTTTCCAGTTGCGCCGAGACCCGGACTTCCCCGCGGGTGGTGAACTTCAACGAGTTGGAAATGAAATTGCGCAGGATCTGCGCGAGCTTCTTGTCGTCGGTGTACAACCGGGGCAGGCCAATTGGCTCCTCGAAGATCAGGTCCACGGCACTGGTATCGACAATCGGGCGAAACATGCCGCGCAGGGCTGCGAACAGATCGAACATGTCGAACCAGGCCGGTGAAATGGTGATACGCCCGGCTTCGATCTTCGCCAGGTCGAGCAGGTCGTCGACCATGTCGCTCAGCTCCCGCGCGGCATTGCTGACGAAGGCCACCTGCTTGTGCTGTTCGCTGCTCAGTGGTCCGTCGAGTTCATCGGTCAGCAGGCTGGCGATGCTCAGGATCGAGCCCAATGGCGTGCGAAACTCATGGCTCATGTAGGACAGGAAGCGACTTTTGAGGTCCGAGGCCTGGCGCAGCTGTTCGGCCTGGGTGTCGAGTTCGGCGTACAGCGCCAGGACGCCCTGGTTGGTTTCATCCAGCTCTTCACGCAGGGCGTTGGTTTCGCCTTGCAGTTGTGCGATCAGCGCGGTTTGTTCGTCCATCTGACTCATGGGTAATTCAGCCATGGTCTGCCTCCAGAGCAATGACCAGTACCGTGACATCGTCGCGCCCACGACAGAAATCGCGGTGCAGAATGGCGGCAATCACGGCGGGATGGCGGTGCACCAGGCCGGGGTAATCCGAAAGGTTCCAGCGCGACTGCAGGCCATCGCTGTACATGATCAGCAGTTGTCCGCTTACCTGAGCATAGTCAAAGGGCTGCGCCTTTCGATACTGCCCGCCAACGATGCCGGGGTGGGAGGCCAGGCCGCGGGACTTGTCCGGCGTGACCAGACAGGCGCCGATGTTGCCGATGCCGACGAATTTCAAGGCGTCGCTGCCAGCGTCGAACTGGGCAATGGCCACCGCACCACCACGGGTGCCGGTCATGGCTTGATGAATGTCCTCCAGCACCAGCAGTGGTGAGGCGAATGGCAGCAACGCGTAGGCTTTCTCGCCGGCAAGGGCGGCGCGTTCGGCTTCTTCACCATGGCCCAGGCCATCGATCACCAGGGCGCTGATGCGCGGCCCGTCAAACGCCAGGTGCCAGGTATCGCCGCAGGCGGGATCGTCATGCAACGAATGCTGGCTGACACCCATGCGCCGGTCCGGGGCTTTGTCCGTGCGAGGGTACAATCGCGTGAGCAGTACGGCACCCCGTGAATCGGCATAGACATCGAACACCTCAGTCTGGCGCGATACGGCGCCAAGTCCGATGCCTTGGGTGCCGCCGGTGGAGAAGCCGTCGGCCAGGCATGCGTGCACATCAAAGCCATGTGCGCGGTCAATGGCGAGCATCTCGATGCCGGCGCCGCTCGCACGGGGCAAGACCCTCAGGTGCAATTCGCCTCGGCCGGCGTGTTTGAGAATATTACTGGCAAGCTCGGTGGCAACCAGCGCGACGCGTCCCGCATCAGTGCTGTCGAAGCCGTATTGTTCCGCGAGTTTCTGCGCGGTGCGGCGTGCATGACCGATCTGGCTTTGGTCCTCGATGACCAGCACTTGGGTCATCGAACCGCCGATGTTCATGTCCATCGGGTAATCGTTACGCGAGTACCCTTTCCTGGCGCAGTGTCGAGTTCGAATTCATTGACCAGGCGCTTGGCACCGGTCAGGCCGAGGCCCAGGCCGGAACCGGAAGTCCAGCCATCGGTCATTGCCAGCTTGATGTCGGGGATGCCCGGCCCTTCGTCACGAAAGACCAGGCGCAGGCCCGTGCGCGGGTTTTCATCGAGGATTTGCCAGTCCATGTCGCCGCCACCGCCGTAGACCATGGTATTGCGCGCCAGCTCGCTGACCGCGGTCACCAGCTTGGTCAGGTCGATCAGGCGCATGCCGCATTCCTGGGCGAGTTTGCGCGCCAGTTGGCGGGCCAGGACAACGTCCTGCTCGATGTGAATCGGATGAGTGCCGCTGCTGCGCACAGTCATTGGTTGCGTACTCGTTCCTGAAGCAGTTTCATCCCGCGCTCGACATTGAGCGCGGTACTGACACCGGGCAGGGTCAGGCCCAGCTCCACCAGGGTGATGGCCACCGCAGGCTGCATGCCGACCAGCACGGTCTGGGCATCCATGATTTTCGACAGCCCGGAAATGGTCCCGATCATCCGGCCGATGAATGAGTCCACCATGTCCAGGGCGGAGATATCGATCAGCACGCCGCGGGCGGACGTCCTGCTGATGCGCTCGGACAAGTCGTCTTGCAGCGTCAGCGCAAGTTGGTCATGCATGTCCACCTGGATGGTCACCAGCAGGAAGTCGCCCATTTGCAGAATCGGAATGCGTTCCATCGGCTCAGCCCGCCTTGCTGACAGTCAGTCCCAAACGGGTCAGGGCCAGCTTCAGGGCATCGGCCAGGTTGGCTTTGGTGACCACGCCTTGCAGGTCCAGCCCCAAGTGCACGATGGTCTGGGCGATCTGTGGGCGAACCCCGCTGATGATGCAGTCGGCACCCATCAGGCGAATCGCGGTGACAGTCTTGAGCAGGTGCTGGGCCACCAGGGTATCGACGGTCGGTACGCCCGTGATGTCAATGATGGCGATCTCGGAGCCGGTGTCGACGATCCGCTGCAGCAGCGATTCCATCACCACCTGGGTGCGTTGCGAGTCCAGCGTGCCAATCATCGGCAGGGCCAGGACGCCGTCCCAGAGCTTGACCACCGGGGTCGACAGCTCCAGCAGTTCTTCCTGCTGGCGCTTGATCACCGCCTCGCGGGATTTCTGGAACGTGCGGATGATGTGCATGCCCAATGCATCGAGCAGCTCGGAGATTTCCCACAGTTGTTCGGCCAGAAGAGCCGGGGTGTCCTGATAATGATTTTGCAGCAGCGCAAACAGCGGACCCTTCAGCGCAAAAATGAAGCTGGCGGTCTGGTGCGAATCCTGGCCAAGCAGGGCGCGGCTGTGGGAGAGTTTTTCGAGGAACTGGCGAATTTCTTCCCAGCCGGGAGTCGTAATGTTCTGGCCGTTGCCGTTTTCCAGTCCCGAGACGATCAACTGCAGGAACTCTGACGTCTGTAGCTTGAGATCCTGCTCCTTGAGGTTACGCGCGGCACCGCTGGCTTCGAGGCCGTGGGTCCATTCGGCAAGCAATTGTGACTGGTTTTTTTTCATCGCATCGAGGGTGCTGGATTGCAGTGCCGCCATGAGATTTGGCTCCTTGCTGGTGGGTGTTGGCTTGCCGAAAAAATGATCGGTCCAAAAGCAGTGACATTTGCCGCATGAAATAGTTGTTCGCGTTCGACAGCAATTTTCATTCGCTGTACATGGACTGTAGGAGCTGGCGCAGCCTGCGATCTTTTTTCACTAAAAAAAATCAAAAAATCGCAGGTTGCGCCAGCTCCTGCAGAAGCGAAGGGAACGTTGCCTGTTTTGCGGCTTCGAACTGTTATGACCCGACTGTTTCGGCCGCGCAGTGACGAACGAGGTACCTATGAAAGATGAAAATGGACTAGACGAAAACGCCAAGACCCCAGCGCCGGAAAGTGCCGACGAAGCGGTTGATCAGAAAAATGTCCACAGCGACAACGACAACGAGTTCAGCCCAGGCTTCAAGCCCAATCCTGATCGGCCCAAGCCTGGCGATGACACGGACGCCGACATCGACACCGACGGCGGCTAGGCCTAGGCGCGAATAAAAAGACCGCATCCATTGATGCGGTCTTTTTGTTTGATGAGGATTATTTGTCCGGATGGGCGGCCTGGAGTTTCTTCGCCATATCCAGGTGTTTTTCCAGTCCGGGCAACATTTTTTGCGCAAAGCCCTTGAGCGCTGTTGCACCTTTGGTCCTGTCGTCGGTCACGGTATTGGCTTGCTTCTTGAACAGCTCGATAGTGTCTTCGTGAGCCTTGACCTGGTTGTTGGCATAAGCCGCATCGAAAGACTCGTCACGCATATCGAGGATCTTTTCCTTGGCCTGTTTCACCAGAGTCGTGTTGTCCGGCACTTCAATATCATTTTTTTTCGCAATGGCCGCGAGTTCATCGTTGGCCTTGGAATGATCGGTGATCATCATGTTGGCGAATGCCTTCACGTCTGCCGATTGGCTTTTTTCCAGCGCCAGTCGGCTGGTCTCGATCTCGGCAATGCCGCCGGCGGCTGCCTTGTCGACAAAATCATTGGAGTCTGCCGCGAATGCCGCGCCCATGCAGGTGCTCAAGGCGATGGCCAGAGTGAGATGGCGCAGGTTAAATCCGTCCATTGGTTCTTCTCCACACAGTTTTCATGGGCGATCGAATTGATCGTTATGCTGTGGAGGTCGCGGATGGGGCAAAGGTTTTATCGCCTTTGCGACAGGACGACGAACGGGCACCGCTGGTCTGACAGATGGTCGACAGAACCGGTCAACCAAGGCCATTCTGATAGTTGGCGAACGCAATCAGTCGCGTTTGCTACCGATTAACAAACGGAGGTGTTCCATGCCGGTGCCCCACGACCTTTTTCAGGATTTGAGTTGCACAAAGGAAGAAATCCAGCAGAAACGCACCAAGGATCCGTTACTGGATTCACTGATCAACAAATACTCGCAGGCGGATGCCGAAGTGGTGAAGGCAGAGCAAGCCAAATCCAGCGATGACGCAGTGACAAAGCTCAAGGCGAAGCGCCTGGAGGTCAAGGACAAGATCGTCAGGCAACTCCAGGCGTCGTCCTGATGCACCGTGATGAGCCACCGACAATCGGTGGCTGAATAATTGGAACGGCGATATTAACCGGCACCTCGAATGTTCAGAGCCCGATGACGTGGCTACATGCGAGGTGCCTCATGTCTGATCCAAAATTTCCCAGCGAAGAGCAGGGTGGTTACGACCCCATTCCGACCCATCCCGAACCCCTGAGTCCCGGACGCACTGCCGTCAATCCGGAGGATGAGCCGGGAATCGATGAATTGCCGAACAACGAAGGTGCCATCCCCATGGATCAGGATGACGGTACTGACATTGATCCTGAGCGGGTGCGTGAAGAAACCGATAATGCGGAACGCGATGGCGAGTTCGATTCGCGGTAATCCAGTTCACGACAAACCCTGTGGGAGCGAGCCTGCTCGCGAAGACGGCCTGACAGTCAACATCGATGTTGTATGTGCTGCCGTCTTCGCGAGCAGGCTCGCTCCCACAGGTTCACTGCAATGCGGTACCTAGCGGCAATCGCGCCATGTTTTTCGCCTTCAATGAACCAAAATACAACCACTCTCCATACTCACGCACGGTGGTGATCGGCGAGTAATTCCCGCTGCTGCCGTCCTGCAGGTTGGCGATCACCTTGCCCTCAAGGTCCAGGCCCAGTACAAAGGCGCGTTTTTCCACCGGCTTGGGCAGAACGGTCATCGCTCGGGCGATCATCTTGCGCACGAAAGGATGTGCTGCGGTTTTGTCGAGCAAGGCGTTGCGCGGCGCATACAGTGCCACCCAGAAACGGTCGCGGCCGTTGAAAGCCAGGTTGTCCGGCAACCCCGGCAGGTTGTCGATGAACAGGTCATGGGTGCCGGCTTTCGGCCCGCTCAACCAGTAGCGACTGATGCGATACGCGCCGGTTTCGTTGACCAGCACAAAGGCATCGTCCGGACCCAGGGTGACGCCATTGGCAAATTCCAGCTTGTCCAACAGCACCGAGGTCTTGCCGGTCTGGAAGTCATAACGCAGCAAGCGTCCGTCGCCACCATGTTCGATGATTGCCTCGCCATCCTTGCCGTAACCGAAACGGCTGGAGGCGTCGCTGAAGTAGGCGTAGTGCCCGGGTTTATCGATGGCCACGTCGTCGGTGAAACCCAACGGCACGCCATTGGCGCTGGTGGTCAAGGCCACCAGTCGACCTTGGGCGTCCAGGGACAACAAGCCCTTGGCGGCGTCGGCGATCACCAGCAAGCCATTGGGGTGGCGAGCCAACCCCAGGGGCCGGCCGCCGGTATCGGTCAATAGCTTGGTGTCCTGGCCGTCCAGGCTGGTGCGGATGACCCTGCCATCATGCAACCCGGTGATTAGCCCATTATTTTCCATGAGCAGCGCTTCGGGGCCGTCGATGTCCGCGGCGCCGACGCGTGCCACGCCCTTGAGGCGCTGGTTGTCCGCATACAGGCCGCTGCTGAGGGACGGCGCCGGTTGCGGCGTCCAGGCCACGGGGTCGACCTTGGTCGGCATCAATAGCAGGAAGGCGCCGAGGGCAACGATCAGCAGCAATACCCCATGGTGAAACCTGATCGGTCGGCTCACGCACGGACTCCCGACTGCGCCAGGTGTTTTTCCGCGGTGTCGCGAAGCGCCAGCATCGACGTCGCCGATTCACGATCGATCCGGCGCTTGAGCAGCAATTGGTTGGCCATTCGCATCGCCCATCCGCTGAACCGGTATTCCAGCGTGCGCACAAACCGCGTGCCATCGCCCTCGGCCGCGCATTCGTAGGTCAGCATCAATGAAAGGCCATTATCGTCATGGGCCCGGGCAATCCAGCGGCGTCCAGGCAGATACTCATCGACCACCCAGCTCAAGTGTCCATCACGCCCACCGGCGCGGATGTCTTCCTCGAATCGCGCGCCAGCATGCAAAGGTCCCTTCGGGCTGTTGATCCTGAGGGAAGATGGATGCCACTGCGGCCAGTTGGTCACGGTGCTGGCATAGGCGAGCACGGCAACCGGATTACCGGCGATGTCGATCTGATGCTGCATGCGGGTCATGGGCGTTCTCTTCAGGTACTCGATGGCCGGCTCCGGTTCCGGCTCCCAGTAGAGGGTGCCGAATAGGTAATCCATCAACGGAAAAACGATGTTGAAATTACGTTGCTGCATCATCTCGCGGCGGTGATGCACTTCATGCAGGCGACGCATCTGGCGGATCCATGGCAGGCGCGTGACGCGATTTTGCGGCGGCAGATGCTCGCAGGCATGGAACACTTCATAGGTCAGGTACCCCAGGACCAGGCAGCCGCCGACCAGCCCGGCGACGTTGGCGTCCAAGGGCTTGAGCAGCCACCACAGGGGCAGGGTGATCAGCAGTGTGTGCAACACGATCAGCCAGGCCGGGAACAGGATCACCCGCCAATCGCGGGCGCTGTCGTAGGTCATGTTGCCGGGGGCGAAAAAGCTGTGATGGTCGCCGGCATGGCGGGCATAGAACATCCGCGCGAAGTTTTTTTTGTGATGGCCAAGGTGCCGATGCACCATGTACACAACGAAGTTGAAGAACAACAAGGCCAGCGGTACCGCAAGCCATTCAAGGGGCTGTACCTGGTGCACGGTGCTCCAGAAAGCGGCGATCGCCATCAGGCCGAACACCAGCACGAAGGTGCCATGCAGCCAAGGGTTGTAGCGAGGATGAATGTCGCAACGGTAACGGGCGCGGAATGCTTCGGTGGTCTGCCTCACTGCAATCACCTGTTGTTATTGTTATCTCCAGCAGATTAGTCGATCCCGGCGATTTGGTTGGTAGCTGATCAGGATTTTTGGTGATGCTGCGGTCATGGCGATTTATAGTTCCGCTCTCACGGCTGATGAAGGTCTTGTAGGAGCCAGGCTTGCCGGCGAAGGCGTTGCGTCAGGCGATGTAGGTTTTAATGGTGTACATATCCATTCCTGCGGTAACGGCCACTTATGGTTTCGCTTTTACAGCGAGTCACTTGGAAGAGCCCCAAGTAACCAAGGGCTCTTGCCCCTGGCGTTCGGTGCCTCGCTGTGGCTCGGCATGCCCTCGCTCCGGTCCTGCTCCGTGGGCCCGCCGCGATGGGCCATCCTTGGCCCAGCGCGGCTAACCCGGCATCCATGCCGGGTTGCCCACTGCGCAGAACCTCCACTCGGCCTCTCGATGTGGCAAGAAAATCAAAAGCAACAGCCAAAGCGAGGCGGCCTGACAGCCGACCTGATTGCAGGTCTGTCCGCGATCCAACTGTGGGAGCGAGCTTGCTCGCGATGGACTTCCAGACAACGCGTTCATCCAGACAGGGCTCGTTATCGTTGACGACCATCGCGAGCAGGCTCGCTCCCACAGGGGAGCAGGTACAGCCGTAAAAGTCAGGTCGGCTGTCAGGCCGCCTCGCTTTGGCTTTAGATTTGGGCGCCCCGTTAAACCACGCTGGCCGAACGCAGGCATTGCGCAGTGGGTAAACCGGCAGGACGCCGGTTTAGCCGCGCTGGGCCAGGGATGGCCCATCGCGGCGACCCACGGAGCAATGCCGGAGAGAGGGCATGCCGAGCCCAGGCGAGGCACCGAGTGGTGGGGCAAAGCCTTTTGGTTCCTTTTTGCTGGGCCGGCACTCCGGCGTTTGAAAAAGGGACTCGCCGTAAGGGCGAAACCATAAGTGGTCGTTACCGCAGCAATGGATATGTACGCCAAAAAAATCCAGCAAAAAAAAGCGCTCCTCTCAGGCCGGGCAAGAAGATCAAAAGCCAAAGCCAAAGCCAAAGCCAAAGCCAAAGCCAAAGCCAAAGCGAGGCGGCCGACCGGCCGGCCTGATCTCAGGTGAACGAGATCTCCTGTGGGAAGCGAATTCAGCTCAGCGGGTTCCAGCGTTGCGACCAGTCGTCATCGCTCTTGATCACCTCGCGCAGCAGATCGAAAGCCCGTTGCAGTGCTGCCGAGTCGCGGTCGCGGGAGTAAACCAGATAGGTCGGGTAACTGAATTCCGGGGCCTTGGGTACGGGCTCCAGCATACCGTTTTCCAGGTAGCTCTGGACCACCCGGGTACGGAAGTAGCCGCTGCCACCGTGTTCGAGGATGTACTGCAAACCCAGGGGGCCAAGGTTGAAACTGAGCGCTGCCTTGGCTTTTTCCGGCAGGGCGGCGTCGTGCTGACGCCGGAAGTGCTGCCCCCAGTCGATGTACACGTAGGGTTCGGGGCGTTCGGGGTGGCGGACGAGGATGAGTTTTTCTTCGAGGATCTGCTCGACTTGCAAGCGCGGCCAGTATTCGGGTTGATAGACCAGTGCCGCATCGAGCACGCCAAGCTCGAGTTGGCGCAGCAGGTTTTCGCCGTCACGGATTTCCATGCGCAGCGCATGGCCGGGAATCCTGTCGCGCAATACGCCGGCCCAACTGAGCATCAACGGATTGCACAGGCTGACCTCGCCACCGATGTGCAGGACGTCGTGGAACCCCTCGGGCAAGGGCAAGTCTCGGCGCGCGGCTTCCCAGGTTTCCACCAGTTGATTGGCATAAATCACGAAGGCCTCGCCATTGGGCGTCAGGCGGGCACCGGCACGGTTACGTACGAACAGCGTGCTGCCCAGGTGACTTTCCAGCTTCTGTACCCGCGCGGTGATCGCGGTCTGGGTGACGTGGAGTTTCTCGGCGGCCGCGGCAAGGCTGCCGTGGCGGACAATTTCCAGAAAGGTGCGGGCGAGATCGATGTCCATGAGGCGGCCGTTGCGGGAGGTGCTCGCATTGTAAGACAAATCAAAAGATCGCAGCCTTCGGCAGCTCCTACAGAGATTTCCCTGTAGGAGCTGCCGAAGGCTGCGATCTTTTGCTCTTCAGGTCAAAACGCGAAGCAGGAGCAGCCAAAGGCCCCCCAGAACCCGCGGAAGTCACTGACCGGCGCATCCGACAAGCGTGCCCGTTCGTGACTGTGCGCATGCACCGCACAAGCCCCGACGCATTGATGAACCTGCGCCGTCAGCGGTGCCGATGGCTTCCAGTGGCCGGGCACCTTGGCCACCGGCGACCACTCTGGCACCACGGGGATGGGCGGTGGCCCGAGTTTTTCGAACTCGACGCTGGCGTAGACAACCTTGCCATCGACTATGGTCAGCACCGATTCGATACCCTTGATGCCTTCGGTCTCCATATGGAAATAGTCCGCCGACAGCGCAATCAGGTCCGCCAGTTGCCCGACCTTGATCTGGCCCTTCTTGCCTTGCTCGGAGGAGAACCAGGCGCTGCCATGGGTAAACAGCTCCAGCGCGGTGTCACGGCTCAAGCCCTCCGGGTACAACGCCAGGCCGCCGACCGTCCGGCCGCTGACCAGCCAGTACAGCGACGTCCAGGGGTTGTAGCTCGACACCCGCGTCGCATCCGTGCCGGCGCCTACCGGTACGCCCTCGGCCAACATGCGTGCAATCGGCGGCGTGTGTTCGGCAGCCTTGGCACCGTAGCGGTCGACGAAGTATTCGCCCTGGAACGCCATGCGATCCTGGATGGCGATCCCGCCACCCAGTGCTTTGACCCGCTCGATATTCTGTGGGGTGATGGTTTCGGCGTGGTCGAAAAACCACGGCAAGCCGTCGAACGGAATGTCGCGGTTGACCTTCTCGAATACGTCGAGCATGCGGCTGATGGATTCGTTGTAGGTGGCATGCAGGCGAAACGGCCAGCGTTGCTCCACCAGGTGCCGTACCACCGGTTCCAGGTCTTGCTCCAGGGTGGACGGCAGGTCCGGGCGCGGCTCAAGGAAGTCTTCGAAGTCCGCCGCCGAGAACACCAGCATTTCCCCTGCACCGTTGTGTCGCAGGAAATCGTCGCCCTGGCCGTAGCGTGAGGTACTGGTCCAATTCTTGAAATCGGTCAGTTCTTCCTTGGGTCTCTGGGTGAACAGGTTGTAGGCGATGCGCACGGTCAGCTGCTGATCCTTGGCCAGTTGCTGGATGACCTGGTAGTCGTCCGGGTAATTCTGATAGCCACCGCCCGCGTCGATCGCGCTTGTGACACCCAGGCGATTGAGTTCACGCATGAATTGCCGGGTGGAGTTGACCTGATGCTCCAGCGGCAGCTTCGGCCCCTTGGCCAGGGTTGAATACAGAATCATGGCGTTGGGCCGGGCTATCAACATGCCGGTGGGATCGCCGTTGGCATCGCGCTGGATTTCGCCGCCCGGCGGGTTTGGCGTATCGCGGGTATAACCCACCACTTTCAACGCGGCGCGATTGAGCAGTGCACGGTCGTACAGGTGCAGGACGAACACCGGGGTGTCGGGCGCGGCCTTGTTCAGTTCGTCGAGCGTGGGCAGGCGTTTTTCGGCGAACTGGAATTCATTCCAGCCACCGACCACCCGTACCCACTGCGGCGTTGGCGTGCGGTCGGCCTGGTCCTTGAGCAGACGCAAGGCATCGACCAGCGACGGTACGCCTTCCCAGCGCAGTTCGAGGTTGTAGTTGAGGCCGCCACGGATCAGGTGCAAGTGTGAGTCATTGAGGCCGGGAATCACCGTGCGCCCATGCAGGTCGACGACTTGTGTGCCAGGGCCTTGCAGGGCCATGGCCTGCGCGTCGCTGCCGACCACCACGAAGCGCCCGTCCTTGATCGCGACGGCACTGGCCTGGGGTTTCTTGCGATCGACGGTGTGCAGCCGTCCGTTATAGAGAATGAGGTCGGCGGGGGTGTCTGGCATGGTTTTACTCCCTGCGAATAGCGGGCTGATCCAGGCACCGACGGCGCCTGCAGACAGACCTTGGAGTACATGGCGGCGGTTGATGCCGTTGTGATCCTCAGGTGGGCTCATGTCAGTCCTCCGCGAAACGTAAGTTGAGGGCAAACAGTTCAAAGCAGCCGCATGCGGCCAGAAGGAATATAGACGGCAAATCCACAGGTAGCTGTTTCCATGCGCCGAAAATCACGAATCCCGCCACAAGGGGCGGGATTCGTTTGCAGCCAGGCGTGCTTGCGAAAGTCGCAAGCGGCGCGCTTAGGCCGGGAACAGCTCGGACAGTTTCATCGCCAGCATCATGTCGCCTTCAGCGCGCAGTTTGCCGCCCATGAATGCCTGCATGCCGTCGGTTTCGCCGCTGACGATGCCTTCCAGGGTTTCGCCATCCATCACCAGGGTCACCTGGGCGTCCGGGTTTTCGCCTTCCAGCAGTTCGCAGGTGCTGTCCTTGACGACCAGCGAGAAGTTCTTGTCTTCGTCGATGCGGAAACCGAAGACCAGGTCCAGACCGGCAGCAGCGGCTGGGTTGAACTTGGCTTTCATTGCTTGTACGGCATCTGCTACGGAGGTCATGGTTTGATCCTTTTTTTGGTAATTAGAGCAGGGTAATAAGTGCTGGGTGATTACAGTCACAATAGTCCGGACTCAGCGAAACGTGATGAGTTCCGGGGCCTTCAGCAGTTGCAGGTGCGCATGACTGTTGAAGGAAGCCAGGGCCACCTCGCGTCCACGGAATTTCAGGTGGTTGAGCGAGGTGTTGACGATTTGCCAGTTCAATTCAAAAGCCTGTTTTGCCGGCATTTGCGTAATAAGGTGGAGCAGGGCGGTGATGGTGCCGCCGGAGGTGAATACGGCGATTTTCTGGGTGTTGTCGGCTAGTTCGAGGATGCGCTGTAAACCGGCCTGCACGCGTTCGACAAAACCCAGCCAGCTTTCCAGGCCCGGAGTGTCATAGCTGCCGGCGAGCCAGCGTTCGATGATCAGGGCGAAAATACGCTGGAACTCGGCGCGATTTTGTGCGGCGTTGCGCAGAATGTTCAGCGCTTCGGGCTCGTCCGGCAGCATCGCCGGGAGCAGGGCGCGGATCACCGCGTCGGCGTCGAATTCATTGAATGCCGAATCGGTCTCCAGGATCGGCACCGGCAGGCCCACGGCGGCGTATTGTTCGAGCGCGCTATTGGCCGTATGTTGCTGGCGACGCAGGTCGCCCGACAGGCACCGATCGAAGCTGATACCGAGTTCGGCCAGGTGCCGGCCGAGGATTTCCGCCTGGCGAATACCGGTGGGCGACAGGACGTCATAGTCGTCTGCACCAAAGGAGGCCTGGCCATGTCGAATCAAATAGATGCTGCCCACGTCCGCGTCATCCCGGTACGTTGAAGGTTTGGCGAGGTTATGGGGATGGCGCTGAGCTGTCAATGAAAAAACATACGCTTGTTTGAAATGCTTGTTAGAGCCCTGTTGCCAAAGGTTTCACGGCTGGTAGCAGGGGCGGCGCATGGGTATGCTGGTGATATCCCGCGCGCTTGCATGCCGCGCAACGTTTAAGGAGTCCCTGTGGAGTTTTTGTCCGAGTACGCCGTTTTCCTGGCCAAGACCGTGACCCTGGTGATCGCCATTTTGGTGGTCCTGGCCAGCTTTGCGGCTTTGCGCAGCAAGGGTCGACGCAAGTCAGCCGGCCAGTTGCAGGTCAGCAAACTCAATGATTTCTACAAGGGGCTGCGCGAACGCCTGGAGCAAACATTGCTCGACAAGGACCAGCTCAAGGCCTTGCGCAAGACCCAGGCCAAGACCGAGAAAAAACAGAAGAAACAGCCCGACGCCAAACCCCGGGTATTCGTGCTGGACTTCAACGGCGACATCAAGGCCTCGGCCACTGAAAGCCTGCGCCACGAGATCACTGCGCTGCTGACCCTGGCGACGCCGAAGGATGAAGTGGTGCTGCGCCTGGAAAGCGGCGGCGGCATGGTTCACAGCTACGGCCTGGCGTCGTCGCAACTGGCGCGCATCCGTGACGCTGGCGTGCCGCTGACGGTGTGCATCGACAAGGTCGCGGCCAGCGGCGGCTACATGATGGCGTGCATCGGCGAGAAGATCATCAGCGCGCCGTTCGCCATCCTTGGCTCGATCGGCGTGGTGGCGCAGTTGCCCAACGTCAACCGCCTGTTGAAAAAACACGACATCGATTTCGAGGTGCTGACCGCCGGCGAATACAAACGCACCTTGACCGTATTTGGCGAAAATACCGAGAAAGGCCGGGAAAAATTCCAGGAAGACCTGGACATCACCCATCAGCTGTTCAAGAACTTCGTTTCGCGTTATCGCCCGCAACTGGCCATCGATGAGGTCGCCACTGGTGAGATCTGGCTGGGCATCGCGGCGCTCGATCTGCAACTGGTGGACGAGCTCAAGACCAGCGACGAGTACCTGGCGGAACGGGCGAAAAAATCCGAGTTGTATCACTTGCACTATGCCGAACGTAAAAGCTTGCAGGAACGTATCGGCATGGCGGCCAGCGGTTCGGTCGATCGCCTGCTGCTGAGCTGGTGGAGCCGGTTGACTCAACAACGCTTCTGGTAACAACGGCAACTAACGTTCGGCCCGTTTCATTGTTGTGCAATGAAACGGGCCGTTTTTGTTTATGGCTATACATATGTAGGGCAGTTAAAAAAAAAGGCTCGATAAGCTGATGTTCTCCGTCAGTTTCGAGTGATCTATCATGCCTGCTGAACCCGCAACACCCAACATTCCCGTTTTGACGCCAGATCAAAAGGGTGTTTTTTTTGACCAGATAAAATCCAATGTCCCCGCCTGGTTATTGACCGCATCAAGTGAACGTCGCCGTCAACTCCATGACAGCTTGACCGCCAGCCATGACTCCAGAAGTGAACTGGCCAGTCGCCTGAAGGGGCTGCAATCGCCTGCAAGCTTCTGCACGCCGCTACTCGCCAAAGCCATGTCGGACCAGCTGGGCACGCCATTTGAAACAGTGGGCGTGGTGTTCCAGCACGTACGCTCAACCTCCAGCCTGCTGGGCTTGCGCAAGAAGCTGGTATTGCCGATTGACCGGGATTTGCTGTCTGCGGCCTGCGAGAATTTCGAACTCAGCGAAACACTCTCCGCAAACTACAGCGATACATCCACGATATACATTCCCGAAAAAATCACCGGCAGTGTCAATAAGGTGCTGGCCATTGAACCCCATGAGTTTGCGTTGTTATGCCGCAAACTGGATCTGGGCAAGCAATACCAGGCGCATATCAAATCAATGTTTGAACCTGCCGTCGAGGCGGACGGGTTATCCGGGAAGTATGTTGCGCACGCGAAGAACAGCTTTGACGTGAAGCGACATGTAGCGCTGATGACCAAGGCCATCAGTGTTGAAATGCACGAGGCCTTGCAGGGCGTCAAATCTCGACAATCGCTCAATTTGGGCAACAACACACTGGGTTACCAGGCGTTGAAGATGTGTGATGTGACTATCAATGGCGCGCTGTTTATCGGGCCGGTAGACGAACACGATGATGTCGATAACCGCTGCGTGGTCTATTTGCCGGATGACCCGCTGCACCCGTTGAAGGAATACGCCTCGTTCAGTGATTTTGAGCTGGAGTTGAGTCAGAGATTGAGGGTCAACGATTTCCGCCAACATTTCATGCGCTACATCAAACTGGGTGAGCGCTCGGCGTTTCTGCTTGCCCTTGATAAAGGCCTGGCGTTGCCCAGCGGCTCACCGTTACCTGTCAGCAGCATTTTCGTCAGCGTCTCTGGCGTCGACATCCAGGGTGATCCGTTTCAGCAGGTGTTTCGTCAGCACACCAGTCTGGTGCTGGCGGACGCCAGGCTATTGGTAGTGCCAACGGACGATGAAGACGAAAAAACCCGCCTTGACAGACTTGAGACCTACAAAAACATCGGCCTCAACATTCTTTTGTTTGGTGCCTCTTTCGTACCGGTGGTTGGCCACATTCTGTTGGCTGTGACGGCCCTGCAGACGCTGTCAGAGGTGTATGAGGGAATCGCCAGTTGGGCCAAGGGCGAGCAGGAACAGGCCACGGACTGCCTGTTTGATACCTTGGAAAACCTGATCCTGATGGCGGCTCTCGCGGCAGGTACGGCGGCCGCTGGCAGAATTTTCACATCCATCAGGACCTCGGTTTTCGTCGAGCGCCTGAGGGAAATCCCCGGCAAGAACTCACGGGGGCGCCTGTGGAATCCCGATCTGGCGGTATATCAGCAAAGTCTGCGCCTGCCCAGCACACTGGCAGCGGATGCCAGGGGCCTGCACTGGCTGGGCGGCCAGGCCTACCTGCCAATCGATACCGGCCTGTATGCCGTTCGCCCGAAAGCCACCACGGATCTATGGGAAGTGCTGCCCCCGGTGGGGAGCGACGAGACCTATTCACCTGTGCTTGAAACCAACGATGTGGGTGCATGGCGCCATGACTCGGAGCTGCCGCAAGAATGGGACCGGCTCAAATTGTTCCGCCGTTTCGGTTATAGCCGCGATGAGTTGTCCGATACCACGGCCCGGCAAATACTTTCCGCATGCGCCATCGATGATTCTGTGTTGCGTCAAGCCCACGTCGACCGCAGTCAGCCTCCGGCATTGCTGGTCGATACCGTGCAACGATTTCGCGCCGACGCCGCAGTCACGGACTTTATCGGGCAGATCAACGATCCGTCCAGGGCTTCCCAGGCAGACCCTGATCTGCAATTGCACCTGCTCACTGCTTCCAGCCATTGGCCAGGCATCTACGCAGTAAAGGTGGTCAATGCTGCCGGTCGGCAAGTCGATCTGCATGGCACGATCACTGCCGGGGCGGGGAAAATCATCACTCTCAATCAAGACGTGTTACGCAGGGGGCAACTCCAGGCCTCGTTGCTGTCGGCCCTGGACAAGACACAACGAGAAAGGCTTCTGGGCACCAACTCTGCGGACGCGACAGTCCAGAAAACGGCCTTGGCCAGGATCGTTGCCGAACAGGCTGAAAGTCACAAGCCTCAGCTGTTCGAGCGCATCTACCAGCGCAGCGAACTCACCAGTGATGCCCGGGTAACGTTCTTGATGGGACAATTTACCCATCTTCCCCGGGCCATTGCCGAGGAACTGCTGAGATATGCCCAAGCGGGTGAACTGGAAGCTTTGGAGGCTGGCAACGTACCTTTGCGGCTGGCTGAGGAGGCGCGCCGCTATCTGCAGGTGACGCATCTGAGTCGGGCTTACGAAGGGTTGTACCTGGGCTCGACGGGAGGCATGTCCACGGACCAGCTGGTCCTCGATACCCTCAAGCAACTTCCGGGTTGGACCGACGATACGTGGGTGCAGATAAGCGAGCCATCAAGTGCAGTGAACCGACTGGTCAGTATCGGCTCGGCACAAGCTGCGCAGAAGGTGCGAGTCGATATTCTGGCTGATGGATACCGTGTCTCGGTCGATGCCGAGACAACGTCCACAACATTTCTCAAACGTACCCGGGAACGCTATTTCGAGGCCCTGTGGCACGGACTCTCGGCCCAACGCAAGGACGCGCTGGGAGTGAGCTCGAACGACGCTGGCGCCGCATTGCGCCAGAAAATAACCCAGCTGGCCTTGACCCGGCGAACAGCCATTGCGCAAGTCGTCGATGCCTTGCCGCTATGGTCGGGCTATACGTCTCCCATGAGACTGGCCGACCGACCTGTTACCGGAGTTGGAGCCGGCAGACCGGACCCTATGCTGATCAATACCAGCAGCGACGTCGTGGTGCGTCGGGCGCTGGAGCTGTATCCGCTGCTTTCCCCGACAAAGATACATGCACTGGTGAATTCCCTGGGGACCAACGAAATTGCAGTGTTGACCAGGCTGGAAGCGCTGCGGCTGGAATTTCAAACGATCCGTCAGGTCCTGAGCCAGTGGGTCGTGCGTAAAACCTGGCACCAGCAGCCCGATGGCTCAAGGCAGGAGGTCGCAAGTATCGGCAAATATCGCACCGCCCAGACGATCATTCGCTGCTGGCGCAAAGAGCCCGAATTCACCGAGTCCGGCGACACGCTTCTTTCCACACTGATGTTCGATGCCCAACCTTTGGGCGATCTACCGGTCATTGTCGGCGACTTCAGTCATGTCGGCCGCCTGGTGATGAACGGCGTTGGTGCCAGCGCCGGACTGAACACCTTTCTGCACAACTTTCGCAATCTTCGCCACTTGTCATTGCGCGCAAATCACCTGACCAGGTTGCCGTTGGCCCTGGGTGACATGTCCAGGCTGGTGCAGCTGGACCTGAGCGAAAACCTGATCCAGCTGACCACCGAGTCGGTGACGCTGTTGGCAGGAATGACCCGCCTGGAATCGGTAAATTTGTCGTTCAATGCGGCACTGACCAGGGTCCCCGATGTCAGCCGACTGCAACACCTGGAACAACTGAACCTGCGGGGGACCGGGATCACCCAGTGGCCTGCGGGAGTCTCGGAATTGCTGCAGCTGCGCGAACTCGACTTGCGCGACAACCAGATAGAGACCCTGCCGGATGAGGCGTTCAAGGGTAACGCGTTGCAGAACAGGGGAATCAATATTCATGGCAACCCGTTGTCCGCCGACTCCCTGAAAAAGGTCGCCGAGCACCAGCGCAATACCGGTATGAGCCTGGGAATCATTGCCTCTGAGTACCGCAGGCCCGGTACATATAGCCCGACCCAGGCACAGAGCCTGGAGTGGCTGGTGGGACTTGGCTCGGTGGAGGCGCAGCGCAGGCAAAGGCTGTGGGATTCATTACAGGCCTACCCTGATTCCAGTCGCTTTTTCGACGTACTGGCACGGTTGTCGAACACGGCCGATTTCACCCGTGTCTACAGCCACTTCAGTGCACGGGTCTGGAATGTCATGGAGGCCGCTGCCACCGATGATCGGCTGCGACGTTCGCTGTTTCGCCAGGCTCAGGTCGGCCGGTTCAGCGCAGATGGTTATTCGGCAATCTTCAGCGAGATGGAAGTCCAGGTGTTGTGCTACCGAGCCAAGGTCGCGGCCACTACCGGCATCGAGTCGCTGGAGCAGCAACTCATCACTCTGCTGCGGGGCTTGTTCAGGCTGCAGGCAGTCGAAGGGATAGCCCTGGCGGATATCAATGCGCGGCCTGGCTCCGAGTCTGCCTCCTACGCCCACGCCCTGGAGATCAGCCTTGCCTATCGCGTGGGCCTGGCCGAACGCCTGGCGTTGCCGTCTCAGCCCCGGTCGATACTGTCGGGATGGAACGTCGAAGTTTCCGCGGCGACCCTGGAACAGGCTTATCAGAGCGTGCTGACCGCCGAAGGGACCAGCGCATTACAGGAATGGATGCTCACGCAGAGATTTTGGGCGGAGTATCTGGAAGCCTCTCACCCTGATCAGTTCCTGGCGATCACCGACCGGGCGGCGTTGGGCTTTGCGCAAATCGACGGACAACCTCAGCTGACTCGAGAGGTCTCTACCCAGCGCACGAATGCCGTTGTCGACAATTTCAAGAATGATCGACGGACATTGTTCAGGCAGCTGACCTCGCAGGCTTTGACTCGTCATCCCGCACCAGTGGTTCCCGGTATCAGCTCTCAGTCGGAGGCATCGTCATGACCGCTCTTTCTAAAGGCAGCGCGAATGCGCCAAGCGCGCCGGGCCTGCGTAACGAATTGAAAGCCGTACTCGACATGACCTTGCCACAGACCCCTGGGGAATTTGCCGAGCGTGTGATCAAGGACAAATGGGGGGCGGACATCGATCCGCGCACGGCCTTGCTGGTGACCCTGGATTACCACTTCAAGGGTCATCCTGCACTCGAAGGTGTCGAGCAGGGCCGAGTGGCCAGTTCCCGATCATTGCTGCAGACACTGTTGTCCAACTATCAAACCGTGGGTGACGGTCGTTTCGCTGAGAACGCCTTCGGTTTGTACGCACCGCCCGATGTCGGGCCCGCCGTACGCATCGTGGACAAGGTCGATGAGTTTGCCGACCACGGAAGTGGCAATCACCAGACCTATGAAGGCATCTATCGCCGAACCACGCCACAAGCCTATGGGCCGCTCACGCAGATCGACTTGAGGCCTGCGAAGTTCAAACAGTGGGTCTGGGAACTGGACCTGAAGGTCCTGTATGCAACGTACCTTGATCAGGCTTGGCCTGAAGATGAAGTCCTCGTCGCCCCCCAGCCCTGTGGTTTGAGAACCTTGGTCAAGGCAGCGTTTGTCATGGCGGCGTGGCTGCAACGGCAGGAGCGACGCCTGAGCTCACAGGGCGTGGAGCTGGCGCTACGGGCGGCGGGTCTGCCACCTGATAAGCCCTGGGAAAACCTGAAAATCGAACAGCTGCAAGCACCCACCCGGATGCCGCCTAAGGTCACGGCGAGCCGTCTGAAGCTTTATCGCTATACCGCTATCGATATCTGGATGTTTCGCGAAGCGGCGAGTGACCGGGTGCTGGTGTACATCCCGGGCAATTCTTCGCCGCTGCATGAGTTCACTGACGTCTCGAAGCTGCATCAATGGGTGGTGAAACAGAGCAACGTCGAGGACACGAAGCAGGCCCTGGCGTCCCACTTTACCGAGGATGATCGTCAGGATGGCACTTTCCATGCGGGTGTGCTGACCGCGCTGGACGGCATGGCGATGTACCCCAAAAAGCATTGGCTGACCAACAATGCCGGCTTCTTCAACAATGACGGTTATTGGGATCCCGCCGATTACATCGGCTTCGACGATCAGGCACCGGCGACCGATCCGTTCGCACAGCTTGTGCTGACGATGAAGCGGGCGGAACGGGACAGTGTCACAACCATCCGTGACGACGCGCAAGTCAATCGCGACAATCTGAGTGCCGTGGTCGAACCGATCGTCCAATGGGTCAATCAGTTTGGTCCGTTGGCATTGTTTGTACCGGGCGGCGAGGGGGTGTTGGCGCTGGCCGGGCTGATCGATGCCGGATACGGGTTGGACCAGGCCATCAACGGTGATACGGCCGACAAGCGTTCGCAAGGTATCACTCGCACGGTGTTCGGCGTGCTCAATGCGCTGCCGCTGGTCGCAGAGGCGGCGTCGATCAGCCACGAAGGGGCTGGGGAGGCGGGCTTGGCCAAAGCAGGGCAAGGCAGCGGCGAATCGTCGAAATTTCCCGAGGCAGGTATTGTTTCCGGGCCAGACATCAACACTACGCCGGCCTTGCCATTGCTGACGCGTACCGATCTCTTGCGTGGAATTGGTGTTCCGGCAGGCACATTCAGTGACGAAGTGCTGGCTCAGATTGGCAGGGTCAGCGCAGTCGACGATGACATGCTGCGCCTGATGCAGGCAGGACGTGCGCCGACCCCGTTACTGGCCGACACCATTAATCGCTTCAGGATCGATCAGGAAGTAGCAGGGCTGGCTGACTCACCCGCTGCACGTGCCGAGTTGTTCGATCGTCGCTATCAGGAACTGCAAAAGACAGAGAACGAATGGGTGCGGTTGTTTCAACGACAGTATCCCGATTTACCCAGAGCTGCCGTGGAACAGATGCTTGACCGTTACGGCGTTGATCTCAAGGCATTGCCGGATGTTACCGAAGCAAAACGGCTGTTCAATCAGTTGGACAGTAAGGCTCGCCAATATCAGCAACATGTGCGCCTCAATCGTGCTTATGAAGGTCTTTATCTGCGCTCGATCGCCAACCCCGAGGCGGAGTGCCTGGCCTTGCACTCATTGAAGTACGTGCCTGGTTGGCCTGAGGGTATGCGAATTGAAGTCCGCGAAGGTTCGATCGGTGGTCGGCTTCTGGATCGTAGTGGGCCACTGGACACGCCCGATTGCCGAACAGTGGTCAAGTCCGGCGAGCGCTATCTTCACAGTGACTTGTCCACTCAGCCTGCCGCTGCGACAGATTTTTATGAGGCGGTCGTCGAGATTCTGTCCGGGGACGAGTGTTCGGCATTGGGATTGACGTCCAAAACCCCTGCGGCGCAATTGAAGGTTAAAGTCAACGATCAACTGTTGTCCCGTTCAGAACTGGCCGTTGGTCTTGCCAGAATGGACTCGAAGCTGTCCTTTGAAGCGCAGGGGTTAAGAGGGGGAGCATTCCCGGGTACTTTTCAAAATGCGGAGCTGACTCATCATGTGATGAGATTACAACTCAAGGAGATCTACCCGGAATTTTCCAATGAAGACGCCGATTTGATATTGCAGCGACTTGGAAGCGATGTTCAGGCTCATATCGACAGCGCAAAACTGCGGTTGCAGCAATTGCATGTGGATATGGACACCTGGTTTATGCAGGTCTGGGTTGACGTCTACGACACCGACATCCCCTTCCTGCGAGCCGGGGATCCTGAGGCTGTGGGACGGACAGTCCGGGAAATTGCGGTTCATAATTTCGATTTGCTGCAAACTACGGTAGCGAGTGAGCTCGCCACCAGGCAAGAACTGGCCGATGAATTGATTGCAATCTTACAAAAACGCAATCCGCAGCAAAATAGCCACTATGCAGGGAACCATACCCAAGGCTTCACGATGAATATGAGCCACGAAGACTTCCATCGATTGCCGGAGCTCAATGTGCGATTCAATGATGTCGTCGAGTTGAATCTTCAACACTTTCACATGATTGAAGCGCAAACGCTTAACGGCTTTATCGAAGGCTTTCCAAACTTACGGATATTGAACCTGCAAGATACGGACCTGCGATTACCCAACCTTAATGGGCAACTGGAAAGCGTGTTGCCGCCAGTAATTCCTCAGTTACAGCATCTCACTTCGCTGAATTTGCGCTCCACTCACCTGACGTTAAGGGAAAATACGGCAGGGCAATTGAGTCAGTTGGTTAATCTGCAAGCGCTGGATCTGAGCGACAATCCATTGGACATCCCTCCCGTTGTATTGGGAATGAACCAGTTGCGATCTCTGGATTTGAGAAATGCCCGCATCACGAGGTGCCCCGTCGGGATCATGGATCAGCCATACCTGACAACCCTGGATTTAAGGGGTAACCAGATTCATCGTGTCCCGCAGGCCGTACTTAATCAAGCGATCGCCCCTGACCGGGTGCTGCTGTGGAACAACCCGTTAACCGATGAGGACACCCTGCAACGGCTAATCACGCATCGCCAGCAAACGGGCATCAACCTGTGGCTGAGTGCGCCGAGGCCTGACTATTCGGAGCCGGCGGCCTGGTTAGCCGGCATTGAGGCGGGGCAGCGCGGTCTGAGGCTTCAGGTCTGGAATAGCGTGGCGCTGAAGCCTCGTGGTATGCGGTTACTAGGGACCATGAATACATTGACCCTCACTCCGGATTTCGTGGTCAATTATCCGGATCTTCAGGCAAGGGTATGGCAGCTGCTGGCGCAAGCGGATGCTTCGGATGAATTGTGGGGGCAATTGACCCTGAATCCTCCGATGCCGGGGGGCGCTTTCAATAACCCGATCGCGGTATTCACCGCATTGGAAGACCGAGCAAGGCTTTACGCCAACTGGGTAGCGATGGGGCAACCGTTTCCGGTCGGAGAACATTAACCAGGGTAGTAGCGAGCTTGCTCGCGAGGGTGTGTCCGTTGCCACTGATGTGGCTGGACACCCCTTCGCGAGCAAACTCGCCAGCTTTAGCGGCGACGGAACAGCGGCAGCGGTTCGTCGGTGGCGGCCTGATAAGTCACGGAGAAGTCCTTGAGACCTTCCAGGGCTTCGTACGGGTCTTTGTCGGCGCGAATCGCGAACGCATCGAAACCGCAACGGTGCAGGTAGAACAACTGGTCGCGCAGCACGTCGCCAATGGCCCGAAGTTCGCCTTTGAAACCGTAACGGTCACGCAGCAAACGGGCGTTGGAGTAGTTGCGGCCATCGGTGAAGGCCGGGAAGTTCAGGGCGATGACCTGGAACTGCGCCACGTCTTCACCGATTTCCTCGGCTTCTTCATCGGCGTCCAGCCAGATACCCAAGCCACCGTCGCGGGCCAGGAGCATACGGCTGTGCTCACGCCACAACTGCAGCGGGACGATGTAATCGTCGCAATTGGTGATCTCGTCGATGCTGAAATCCTTGGGCAGCGTGTGCCAGGTTTCGTCGACGACTTCGTTGTTCTTAATGATTCGCTGCATAGACGCGTTCCTTGAAGAGGTCGATGCCAATACGCTGGTAGGTGTCGATGAAGCGCTCGTCTTCGGTACGTTGTTCGATGTACACGTCGATCAGCTTCTCGATCACGTCAGGCATGGCTTCCTGGGCAAAGGACGGGCCGAGGATCTTGCCCAGGCTGGCGTCGCGGCTGGCGCTGCCGCCGAGGGAAACCTGGTAGAACTCTTCGCCTTTCTTGTCCACCCCGAGAATGCCGATGTGGCCGACGTGGTGGTGACCACAGGCGTTCATGCAACCGGAGATGTTCAGGTCCAGTTCACCAATGTCGAACAGGTAGTCCAGGTCGTCGAAACGGCGCTGGATCGATTCGGCGATCGGGATCGACTTGGCGTTGGCCAGGGAGCAGAAATCGCCGCCCGGGCAGCAGATGATGTCAGTCAGCAGGCCGATGTTCGGCGTAGCGAAACCTTGCTCGCGCAACTCGCCCCACAGGGCGAACAGCTTGTCCTGCTCGACGTCAGCCAGGATGATGTTCTGCTCGTGGGAAGTACGCAGCTGACCGTAGCTGTAGCGGTCGGCCAGGTCGGCCACGGCGTCGAGCTGCTTGTCGGTGATGTCGCCCGGGGCAACGCCGGTCGGCTTCAGGGACAGGGTCACGGCGACATAACCGGGCTTCTTGTGGGCCAGGGTGTTGCGCACGCGCCAACGGGCAAAGCCCGGGTGCTGCTGGTCGAGTTCGGCCAGCGCGGCGCTCTGGTTGTCCAGGGCCTTGTAGTCCGGGTCGACGAAGTGTTTGGCGACGCGATGCACTTCGGCTTCGGTCAGCGTGGTCTGGCCACCGCGCAGGTGTTCCATTTCCGCGTCGACTTTCTGGGCGAAGACTTCAGGGGTCAAGGCTTTGACCAGAATCTTGATCCGCGCCTTGTACTTGTTGTCGCGACGGCCATAGCGGTTGTAGACCCGCAGGATGGCGTCGAGGTAGCTCAACAGGTCCTGCCACGGCAGGAACTCATTGATGAACGCGCCCACCACCGGCGTACGGCCCAGGCCACCGCCAACCAGCACGCGGAAACCCAGTTCGCCCGCGGCGTTGTGCACCGGCTCAAGGCCGATGTCATGGACTTCGATGGCGGCACGGTCGGAGGTCGAACCGTTGACGGCGATCTTGAACTTGCGCGGCAGGTAGGCGAATTCCGGGTGGAAGGTGGTCCACTGGCGGACGATTTCGCACCACGGGCGCGGATCGATCAGCTCGTCGGCGGCGACACCGGCGAACTGGTCGGTGGTGACGTTGCGCAGGCAGTTGCCGCTGGTCTGGATCGCGTGCATCTGCACGGTGGCCAGTTCCGCCAGGATGTCCGGGATGTCTTCCACCGCCGGCCAGTTGAACTGCACGTTCTGCCGGGTACTGATGTGGGCGTAGCCCTTGTCATAGTCACGGGCAATTTTTGCCATCATTCGCATCTGGCGCGAAGTCAGTTGGCCGTAAGGCACCGCCACCCGCAACATCGGCGCGAAGCGCTGGATGTAAAGGCCATTTTGCAGGCGCAGGGGGCGGAATTCTTCTTCGCTCAGCTCGCCTGCCAGATAGCGTCGGGTCTGATCACGGAACTGCTTGACGCGGTCCTCGATGATCCGCTGATCGTAATCGTCGTATACGTACATATAAGTCCTGTTCTCAGGCTTGGGCCGGTCGGTTCCAGCTGCTTTTTTGGCTTGCTGAAGCCGATACTGCCTCGGCAATTCTGCGCGCACGGCCGCGCACTCCCAACGGAGCCGGGGGCAAGATACCAGTTTGTAGTTATGCGCAAAAGTGATGTTTGAGTATATGTAAAGAACCAAAACGACTAACGAGAATCGTTGTTACCAAACCCATGTTTGTGGTGTGGGGAATCATCGGCTTTACTGTGGGCGTGTCTTCCTGCAATCACCGATAAAACCGACAAGAGGCGATGCAATGAGCAACTCTACCAAAGCTTCAAAACCCGATAGCACGGTGGATGCCTGGGCCATTTTGTTCCTGATCATCCTGGTCGTTGGAACTGCCATTTTCTGGGTCAGCCATCAGTAACCGACCTCGTCCGGGCCTGATTTCGACGATTGTCGGACAAAACCCACAGTAAAGGCCGATTTGCCGCAGTTCGCTGGCTAGAATGCGCGGCGGATTTTCGGGGCCCGGACGACCAATGTTCAATTACTGCTTCACCTTTTTGCTGGCGCTCGGCGCTGCCTGGGGACCGGCCGCGCGCGCCGAATCGGTGCTGTTCCTCAGCCCTGGTGCGACCCGGGAAAGCTTCTGGGTCACCTACGCGCAATTCACGGGTACACGCTGATGCGCTGAACCGCGTCAGATACCTGCCAGGTAGAGCACCAGCTTGACGATGGCGAACAGCGCCAGGGCGAACACCGCCGTAAACAGAATCCCCAGGATCACAAAGTGACTCGGTTTGCCGTGGGTGAAATCGCGCGCACGATTTTTCCCGCTCTGCACGCCGAATGCCGCCGCCATGACGCTGTGCAACATCTGCCAGAAGGTCGGCGGCTTATTGTTGTCAACTGGATCGTCCATATACCCCTCGTCATGCCGGTGTGAGCTGTAAGCATAGTCAAATAACAGCGTAGGTGAACGCAGCCTTGGGCAACTGCGAAAGGTTCGTGCACGCCATAACTATGTACCGCCATGCGCCTTGAGGGCCGTGATTTCCTGATGGTTTACCTAACAGTCATCAGGACTTACCTAATGCCCGAGCTCTCCAAACCTGTCGATCATGGATTTCATGTTCAGTTTATCAAGCAGCGTCTGCCCGACTGGATTCAACACCTCGCGCCCACACATATTGCCAGCCTGGCCCAGCCCCTGTATCCCGCCCAGGTGTTCGCCAAAAACTATCCGCTGCTATACGCCGAGGCATCTCCAGCGATGCGCCTGGCGTTGTACAACAGCCAGGTAAGCAGCAACAGTGCTACCCGGGCGCTGGCCAAGACCCTGAAAGACTTCAAGGGCATCACCGAATTCGCCAAGCCGCTACTGACAGAGGCCATGAACAAGACCTTCGGCCAGTCGCCGGATGTGACCAAGACCATGCTCTACCATCTGCGCGCGCCCAACCGGGCCGATGAGCAGACTCTGTTGCAGGCCGCTTTACGCAACTTCGAGGCGGATGAACCGTTTGATGAAGTTTCCCTGCAGGAAACCAGTGCGCTGGCTCCGGCCGGAGCGATGGAGCATGAACTTTACGATGAAAGCAACAGTTACCCGTTCTGGAGTACGCGCTACAAGATCCGCGACAAAATGTCGATCAAACCGGGGGAGTTCGCCAGCCTGTGCCGGCAGCTGGACCTGGGCCAGCAGTACCAGGATCACCTGAGCGCCGTGTTCGATGCGCCCGGCGCCCGTACGACGGTGCGCGAGCAGACGATTACGGCAAACAAGGAAATGATGCGTCTGCAGGCGCATATCGCGCGGATGAAATCGGACCTCAGTCATTCGGCGTATACCACGTTGCTGGCAGTTCTCGATGGCAGCCCCGATCCGATGATCGACGGGCGAGCGGTGGCCTGCAGTCAATTGACGGCATTGGGCTCGCAGTTGAGCGATGTGCTGATCATCGGCCCGGTGACCCGCAAACCCACTTCGACGCTGGAGGACATCGCCGAAGCGTTTTTACCGGTACCCGCCTGGAGTATGGGGCTCGAGCCGAATGCGCGAATCATCGTCTGCATGCCGGGCGACCCGCGGCAGCCAGTCAAGGAGTTCTCCTCACTCGGGGCGTTTGCCAAAGACCTGACTATCCGCCTGCGTTCGCGAACCTTCCAGCGCTTCATCGCCGGTTTGCTGCCACAGGACGAGTCGCCGAGGTTTTTCCGCCGGCTCAAGACCCAGCTCAAAACCCATCGATGGAACCCCAGCCCGGTCTATCCGGGCCTACCCTACAACCCAGCGGCCTATAGCGGCGGCATGTACGAAGAGGTCTGGAACGACGACGTCAACCTGGCCCTGAGCGAAACATACTTCGACGTCGAAGTGTTCGGTGCGCGCTACGAGGCTCATCTGGCCAGGGTCAAGTCCAATGCCCGGTTGCTGGCGATTCCAACTGCCGCAGTCGACCACCAGGCCTGGATCGAACGCCTCAAACACCTGGCCGAGTGGGGCCTGAATGTACTCAACGTCGCCGCCTTTTTCGTTCCGGGCCTGGGCGAAGCGATGCTGCTGGTGACCGTCGTGCAATTGGGTTACGAGGTCTATGAAGGGGTGGAAGCGTGGAAGGAGGGGGATGCCGAAGAGGCTTGGGGACACCTCAAGTCGGTGATGGGAAATGTGGCCTTCATGGCCGTACTCGGCGCATTGGCGAGCAAGGCACCACCGATCACTGCATCGCGGTTCGTCGATGGAATGCACACCATCACCACGCCGTTTGGCGAGTCGCGCCTGTGGAATCCTGTCCTGACCGGCTACGAGAGTGCCGTTCAGCTTGATGGCCTGACGCCAAACGCCTTGGGGCAATACGAAGTAGGGGGCAAAACCTATATCAAAATTGAGGGTGAGGTCTTCGAGAAAACCTTCGATCCGGCGCTTGAACAGTGGCGGATCAAGCACCCCGACGATCCCGGGGCCTACCAGCCAACGTTACATCACAATCAACGGGGTGCCTGGCGTCACTTCCATGAGCGACCGCTGGAGTGGGATCGCTTGACGCTGTTGCGCCGCATGGGACCGCAGATGGAGGCTTTCTCTGATGCGCAGTTGCAGCAGCTCGCGCAGGTTAGCGGGGTCAGTGATGATGCGTTGCGCCAGATGCACTTCGATAATCAGTCGCCACCACCGCGTCTGGCCGAGACAATTGCGGCGTTCAGGGCTGATCAGCAGGTAAACGAATTGGTCGTGGGGCTGCGCACCGGCACCCGCCTTGACAGCGCAACTGATCTTGTCGTTCCTCTGGTTCTGGAGCTGCCAGACTGGCCCGTCGAAGAAGTTCTGGAGGTCTTCGAGGGCGCCGAACGTTGGGGCGCTTCCCAGCGCTACGGTTCTGCCGCAGCGCAGCAAAGTACCAGGCCGACCATCAAGCTCACGCGTTCCGAAATCCGCGCCGGCAAACTGCCAGAAGCCGTCGTCTCGGCGCTCGATGAAGAGCAAAGGGTTCAATTGCTGGGGGCGCGCAGCGCGCAAAGAGGTGCGGACCCGGTGCAGATGCTCAGGGACCGCTTGGCCGACCAGGCGTTGACCAGCAAAAATTCCCTGTTTGAACGTCTTCATATCCCGGAGCAGTCGCCGGACGCGGATATCCAGCGACTGCAGCGCACTTTCCCCACACTATCCTCCGAGGCCGCCCGGGAAGTGCTGAATGGCTCCAGTGCCAGCGAGATGACCCAATTGCGCAGCAACGGAAAAATGTCGCTGCGCCAGGCCAAGGCAATTCGTCCGCATATCCAGCAGAGCGCCCTGACCCGCGCGCTCTGCGGCATGCGCCTGGAAAGCATGGCTTCAGTGGCCAGTGACCGGCTGGCGGTGCACGGCTTGCAGCATTTGCCCGGTTGGACAGCACAAATACGCGTGGAAATTCGTGCCAGATCTATCAGGGGGCCGTTGCTGGACAGTGTTGGGAGCGATAGCGCGACCGTGCGCCATTATCTGGTCAAGCATGAAGGTGGTTATCGCGCGTTCAACGCTCAGGGAGGGGCGCTCAATAGCGTGCCAGCGCACGGGCGCAATCTATACGAATCGCTGGTGGAGGTGGCACCGCAAGCCACCCGGCTGAACCTGCAGGGTAATCCGGGCCAGGCACTGCAACAGGAATTGGCCAGCTATGCCAGCACCCATCGCGAGGAGATGTCGCGGGTACTGAATCAACGTCCCGTCGACGGCCCTGGCCCATACCTGCGCTTGCCCTCAGGCCAACTCGGTTACCTGGCCAGCGGCCGGGGAGAAGGTTTTCCCGATGCGGGGCTGGTCACCAGGGTGCGTGACCTCTACCCCAACATTTCCGACGCGCAAGCCAGCCAATTTGTCAGGAGTCGTCTGAGCGCCGGGGATAGCCACCAGCAGGTGTTCAATCTACTGAACAATCGCAAGCGGGAATTCACGGCGCTGGACCAACAGTTGAACGCCTGGATCGGCACTGGTGCAGGCGAGTCTGCGCGCAGGTTGCAAGCGGAAAAGATACTCCGCTGCTGGCGCTCCGGGCTGTATCGAGGGCAGGAACCCGCCTTCGAGCTGGACTTGCGCGGGGCTGACGCATTGCCCGAATGGGCTGCCGATTTCAGCCATGTACGCACGGTCCGACTCAATAGTAGCCAGCTTACCGGTGCCTCCGGAGTGACGGTCCTGGAAAAATTCGCGCAGGTGAAAAAACTCGAAATCACCGTGCACGGGCAGGACATTGTTGCCCTGGCCGGGAAGCTCGGTGAGTTGACCGCTATAACCGAATTGAATCTCAACGGCATTGCTCAGGTTTATACATCCGAGTTCCTGCAGGCGCTTGAGGGCATGACGCAGCTGGAAGCCCTGTCGCTTCAAGGCGATGGGGTCGCGATGGACTTCAGCAAGCTGACGAGCCTGCGCTCCCTGCGATTGGCCGGCCAGCCGGACAGTTGGCCCTCTGGAGTATTGAACCTGCCCAGGCTTGAAGCTTTGGACTTGCAGGCGGTTCGGATTCAGGAGCTGCCTGCCGGGCTGTACAGCGGACATGAGGCGCTCTGGCGTGGCTTGAAAATGAACTGGGGTGCCATGGAGCCGCAAGCTTTCCGCAAGGCCTACAACTATGTCCACGATCACCCGGCCCATTTGGTTCAGGAACCGCAGATGGTTGACCACTACTGTCGTGCGCGCCTGTCATCACTGATGCCGGATGATTACTCTTTCGCTTCCCAGGCGTTGGCCCGGTTCAATGCCAAAGGAGTAATGGGCGTAGCATTGCTGGATCAGGTTGATGCATTGTACCGACAGCGAAGCGCGTTGAATCTGGCGCTGGACGCGTGGCAGAACACGCCAGTCAGGGTGAGTGCCGAAGAGGTGCAACTGCACCATCGTCAACTGGTTGCCGAGAGAGTTCGCGAATGCGCGCGCAACGGGTTACGCGCGCAGTATGCGCCACGCGAAGCCGTGGCAGGACCATCGTGGGCAGCTCCCCTGAATGGCAGCGAAGTGCTGGACCTGACCGGGTTTGGGGCAATAGGGGACCTGCCCGAACTGGGCGATACGGTGTTTGCCCATATCGAACGCTTGAACCTGAGCGGCATGGGCGTAACGACCAGGCAAGTCAGCGATTTTCTGCCGGGCTTCCCCAAGCTGACAGCTCTGGAACTGAGCGCCAACCGACTGACCGAAATCCCCCAGATATTGAGTACGCTTACGGAATTGACCGCGCTCGATCTTGCGTTCAACGAACTGACGATCACCCCGTTGGCTCAGTCCCGGTTGAACCGCTTGATATCGTTGAAGACGCTGAATCTTGCCTACAACCGGGTCGGCGCCCTGGACGTCAGCTCGATGACCAACCTGCAGAGCCTGAACCTGGGGCATACCCGCCTGACGGGATGGCCCGAAGGCGTACTATCGCTGCGCGACTTGCACCGCCTTTCCCTGAATCACAGCGCTGTCACCGACATCCCGGTGGCTGCAATGACCGGCCATGATCGACTCCTGGGCATCACCTCGCTGCAAGGTTGCCGGCTGAGCCCGGATGGTTTGGCGGCAGTTCGCGCGTACGCGCAACGCACGCCCTCCCAGACCCCAATGGGCATTACTCGGGCGCAACTGGAGGCCGGTCGAACCGGTGGCGATCCCGAGTTCTTTCCGGTGGAAGCATCGGAGCGCCCCGATCTTTTATTACCGCTGGAGCTGACGCCCGGTGAAGCCCCCGGGACATTGGCTGCCCGACTGCAACGACTTGATCCTCAACTGGCCGAGCGCGAGGCCGTCGGGCTTACCGAGGGATGGCTCGACCGAGGACTGGGCGCGGTTGAAATTGAAAACCGCATTGTCGAATGGGAAAAACAACACTCTCAATTGATCAAAAGTTTGAATGAGTGGATCGATGTCCCGGCTTCGCGCCACGGCCGCACCTGGATCAATGCGGTGGACCGCCGCCGTGCGGCTGATAAATTGCTGGAAAGCTGGCGCAGCACGTTACGGGACGCCCCTGGGGGCGAGGGTGCACCGCCCGGTACCGTTATTGACTTTACCGGCCTGATCATCGGCGAACTGCCGGCCATGCCGTTTACATTCAATCATGTCGTCGAGCTGGATCTGACAAGGGTTGGGCTCTCGACCCATTCGGATGCGTTTCTGCGCTCATTTCCCCGTCTGCGCAGTCTTACACTCGATCACAACGGTCTGGGCAGCTTGCCGGAAGCGGTCACGCGCTGTGAAGATCTCACCCGATTAAACGTCGTTTATTGCGATATCCGCGCCAGTGCGCCGTTGCAACGCCAGCTACGCTCACTGCCGCGCTTGCAATGGCTGAATCTGGGTGAGAACCAGTTGTGGGAGTTCGATATGACCGGTCTCGACCAACTGCATACCCTGGATATGCATAGCAACAATCTGCGTGAGTGGCCGACGGGGGTGCTGGAAGCGCCAGCATTGACAACCCTGGAACTGGCGGGCAATCAAATCTCCACCATACCTGCAGCGGCATTGCAGCCCCAGCATGCAAACTTGATGGCCGGTACCAGCCTGCTCGATAACATGTTGGAGCCGGACGAGTTCATTCGCCTGCAGGGCTACCTGCATGAAACCGGACGAGGGCTGGGGTTCACCTCCCGGGAAATCGACGACCTGCTGGCAGGTTACGAATCCACAGAATCATCGGATGCAGGTGAGGGCGATGTGCATCCCGATCAGGAGACACCCACTGCACAAAAGGACCGCTGGTTCGACAACGTGGCGGCTGACTCGGAGAAGCATGCGATGTGGAACGCCTTGATGGCGCAGGACACTACCCAGGATTTTGCTTATATTTTTTCGCAGCTGCAGCACACCGAAGACTACCGCGTGGATCGCCTGGGCCTGACGCAGCGGGTCTGGCGCGTTCTCGAATCCGCTTATGGTGACGAGGCGCTGAGCCAACGCCTGATGGGGCTGGCGAAGGCGCTGCGGCATCGGGCGACCTGTGGCGATGGCCGAATCCTGTTGTTCAACGAGCTGGAAGTCGAGGTCTTCGAGTACGAAGCCTTGAAATCCATTGTCCCGGAACATAAAGGTCGCGAGCTGCTCAACCTGTCCAGGCGCCTGTTTCGCCTGGCGCAAGTCGAGGAAGTCGCCAGGATCAGGATTGTGGCGCACCCGAATATCGATCCGGCGGAAATCCGCCTGGCTTATCGCATCGGTCTGGCGCAACGCCTTGATTTGCCCGGCCAGCCTAAAGGCATGCTCTATGCCAATCTGGCGCAGGTGACAGCGGCGGATCTCGACCTGGCCTATGCGCGGATCATCGCCGAGGAGCAGACACCCGAGTTCAGCCAGCAACTGATGGCGCGCAAGTACTGGAGGGATTACCTGGAGGAAAAATACCCGGCCGAGTTCACCCGGCTGCAGGAAGACTTCCAGGCCGTAAGCACTGCACTTGAGGACAGGTATTCGGAGTTCAATCAGGCGTACTTCCAGGCGCTGGAAGCGCTTCAGGCCGACAACAGGGTCGATCGGCAGAACCTGCTGAGCGAACTCACATCCCGTGAGTTGGCCCAGCAGGCCCCGAGCTGATCTTCAGCTGACGGCACTCTGGAGTCGACTCAGGCTCGACTCCAGAGCTCACCCGGTCAGTTGTCGTAACCGAGGTTCGGCGCCAGCCAGCGCTCGGTGACGCTCAACTCCTGACCCTTGCGCGACGTGTAGCTCTGCACCTGATCCTTGTCGATCTTGCCCACGGCAAAATACTGCGCCTGCGGATGGGCGAAATACCAGCCGCTGACCGCTGCCGCCGGGAACATCGCGTAGTGCTCGGTGAGGAACACGCCACTGCGGCCGGCCTGCATTTCACGGGCTTGTGGGTCGAGCAGTGCAAACAGCGTGGCTTTCTCGGTGTGATCCGGGCACGCCGGGTAGCCCGGTGCAGGACGGATGCCGGTGTATTGCTCTTTGATCAACGCCTCGTTGTCCAGCGTCTCGTCCTTGGCGTAACCCCAGTAGTCTTTGCGCACTTGCTGGTGCAGCCATTCGGCACAGGCCTCGGCCAGACGGTCGGCGAGGGCCTTGACCATGATCGAGTTGTAATCGTCGCCGGCGTCCTGATAAGCCTTGGCCACTTCTTCGGCACCGATGCCGGCGGTGGTGATGAAACCGCCCACGTAGTCGGTGACTTCGCTATCCTTCGGCGCCACAAAGTCAGCCAGGGAGAAGTTCGGCTTGCCGTCGGTCTTGATGATTTGCTGGCGCAGGTGATGCAGCTTGGCCAAGGGCTTGCCGTCATCGCCGTAGACTTCGATGTCGTCGTCGCGCACCTGGTTGGCCGGCCAGAAGCCGAACACCGCACGGGCGCTGATCAGTTTCTCGTCGATCAGTTTGGCGAGCATTTCCTGGGCATCGGCGTACAGTGCGGTCGCGGCTTCACCGACCACTTCGTCCTGAAGGATGCGCGGGAACTTGCCGGCCAGATCCCAGGAAATGAAGAACGGCGTCCAGTCGATGTATTCGGCCAGTACTTTCAGGTCGATGTTGTCCAGCACTTTGGCGCCGGTAAAGGTCGGTTTGACAGGCGTGTAGGCACTCCAGTCGAACTGTGGCTTCTTGGCGATCGCAGCCGGGTAGCTCAGGCGTTCGGTACGGGCGCTGCGGTTGGCGGTGCGCTCGCGGACTTCGATGTATTCCTCGCGGGTTCTTTCGACGAAGCCGGCCTTCAGTTCTTTGGACAGTAACTGGGTCGCCACGCCGACAGCGCGGGAGGCGTCAGTGACATACACCACCGCGTCGTTGCTGTACTTGGGCTCGATCTTCACCGCCGTGTGCGCCTTGGAGGTAGTAGCGCCGCCGATCATCAACGGCAGGTGGAAATCCTGGCGCTGCATCTCACGAGCCACATGGACCATCTCATCCAGCGACGGCGTGATCAGGCCGGACAGGCCGATGATGTCGCACTTCTGTTCCTTGGCCACCTGTAGGATTTTCTCCGCCGGCACCATGACGCCGAGGTCGACGATGTCGTAGCCGTTGCAACCCAGCACCACGCCGACGATGTTCTTGCCGATGTCGTGCACATCGCCTTTTACGGTCGCCATGAGGATCTTGCCCTTGGCCTCTGGCTTGTCGCCCTTTTCCAGTTCGATAAACGGAATCAAGTGCGCCACGGCCTGCTTCATTACCCGGGCGGATTTCACCACTTGCGGCAGGAACATTTTGCCGGCGCCGAACAGGTCGCCGACGATGTTCATGCCGGACATCAGTGGGCCTTCGATCACTTCGATCGGACGGGCGAAGGATTGGCGCGACTCTTCAGTGTCTTCGACGATGTGCGTGGTAATGCCTTTGACCAGGGCGTGTTCCAGACGCTTGTTGACGTCCCAGCCACGCCACTCTTCGGTTTCGGCTTCCTTGACGCTGCCATCGCCCTTGTACTTGTCGGCGATGGCGAGCAGGGCGTCGGTGCCTTCCGGGGTGCGGTTGAGCACCACGTCTTCCACGGCGTCACGCAACTCGGCCGGGATCTGGTCGTAGATCTCCAGCTGACCGGCGTTGACGATACCCATGCTCAGGCCGTTGCGGATCGCATACAGCAGGAACACCGAGTGAATCGCCTCACGCACCGGGTTGTTGCCGCGGAACGAGAACGACACGTTGGACACGCCGCCCGACGTCAGCGCATAGGGCAGTTCGTCGCGGATGTAGGCACAGGCGTTGATGAAGTCCACAGCGTAGTTGTTGTGTTCTTCAATGCCGGTGGCCACGGCGAAGATGTTCGGGTCGAAGATGATGTCTTCCGGCGGGAAGCCGACTTCGTTGACCAAAATGTCGTAGGAGCGTTTGCAGATCTCTTTCTTGCGCGCTTCGGTGTCGGCCTGGCCGGCTTCGTCGAAGGCCATCACCACCACCGCGGCACCGTAGCGCTTGCACAGTTTGGCGTGGTGAATGAACTGCTCGACGCCTTCTTTCATGCTGATCGAGTTGACGATGCCCTTGCCCTGGATGCACTTGAGGCCGGCTTCGATCACTTCCCACTTGGAGGAGTCGATCATGATCGGTACGCGGGAGATGTCCGGTTCGCCGGCAATCAGATTGAGGAAGGTCACCATGGCCTTCTTCGAATCGAGCATCCCCTCGTCCATGTTGATATCGATCACCTGGGCGCCAGCTTCGACCTGCTGCAGGGCGACTTCCAGGGCTTCGGTGTAGTTGTCTTCACGGATCAGGCGGGCGAATTTGGCGGAACCGGTGATGTTGGTGCGCTCGCCGACGTTGACGAACAGCGAGTTGCGATCGATGGTGAACGGCTCCAGGCCCGAGAGACGGCAGGCCTTGGGGATTTCCGGAATCTGGCGCGGCGCATAACCGGCCACGGCCTTGGCGATGGCTTCGATGTGGCCAGGCGTGGTACCACAGCAGCCGCCGACGATGTTGAGGAAGCCACTTTGGGCGAACTCTTCGATGACCTTGGCGGTTTGCGACGGCAGTTCGTCATACTCGCCGAACTCGTTGGGCAGGCCGGCGTTCGGGTGTGCGGAAACGTGGGTGTTGGCCTTGTTCGACAGCTCTTCGAGGTACGGGCGCAATTCGCTGGCGCCCAGTGCGCAGTTCAGGCCGACCGAAATCGGCTTGGCGTGGGCCACGGAGTTCCAGAACGCTTCGGTGGTCTGGCCGGACAGGGTGCGGCCGGAGGCATCGGTAATGGTGCCGGAAATCATGATCGGCAACTCGATACCCAGCTCTTCGAACACCCCTTGTACGGCGAAGATCGCGGCCTTGGCGTTGAGGGTGTCGAAGATGGTTTCGATCAGGATCAGGTCGGCGCCGCCTTCGATCAGGCCTTTGGTGGCCTCGGTGTAGTTTTCCACCAGTTCATCGAAGGTCACGTTGCGGTAACCGGGGTTGTTCACATCCGGCGACAGCGAGCAGGTACGACTTGTAGGACCGAGCACGCCGGCGACGAAGCGTGGCTTGTCCGGGTTCTCGTGGGTTTTCGCATCGGCGACCTTGCGCGCCAGGCGAGCGCCTTCTACGTTCAGCTCAAAGGCCAGTTCTTCCATGCCGTAGTCGGCCATGGAAATCCGCGTGGCGTTGAAGGTGTTGGTTTCCAGGATATCGGCACCGGCATCCAGGTAGGCTTTCTCGATGCCACCAATCACGTCCGGGCGCGTCAGCACCAGCAGGTCGTTGTTGCCTTTGACATCGCTCGGCCAGTCGGCGAAGCGTTTGCCACGGTAATCCTGCTCTTCGAGCTTGTAGCTCTGGATCATCGTGCCCATGCCGCCATCGAGAATCAGGATGCGCTCTTTGAGGGCGTGCTTGAGGGCTTGGAGGCGAACGCTGCGATCGGACATTGGGACTACTCGGAAAGACCATGACGAAGGGCCGGGATGATAGCAAACCTGTGCGCTTTTAGAGCATGTCCGGGTTTTCCATGAATATCGCTCATGTTGGTGTGGTGGCCAGCCCGGTAGAATCGCGGCGTTTTCTAAAGGATCGGGACCAGGGACATGTCGTATCGCGTCGTCATCGGCAGTGTATTGCTGCTTTTAAGCTTTGGCGCGGTTGCGCAAGATCCGGCGCTTTCCCTAGGTATTTCCTCAGCTATTTCCTACAGTCGCGACATTCAGCCGATCTTCACCGATAAGTGCGTGGCCTGCCACGCCTGCAACGACGCCGCCTGTCAGCTCAACCTGGGCAGCGGGGAGGGCGCGGCACGTGGTGCGACGAAAGTCCCGGTGTATGACGGTGATCGCAGCCAGGCTGTTGCGCCGAGCCGGCTGTTTTATGACGCGTTTGGCAAGCGGGCCTGGCAACAAAAAGGCTTCTATTCGGTGCTCGACGCCCAGGGCAGCCAGGCTGCATTGATGGCGCGCATGCTTGAACTGGGTCACACCAACAGGTTGCAACCCAATGCCAAATTGCCCGAGGACATCGTCCTGGGCCTCAATCGCGACAACATGTGCGCGCTGCCTGCCGAGTTCGGCGGATATGCCAGCGCGCATCCCAAGGAAGGCATGCCCTTGGCGGTCACCGGCCTGACCGACCAGCAGTACCAGACGCTGCAACGCTGGCTGGCTTCCGGTGCACCGATCGATGAGCAGGGCCTGGTACCCAGCGCGAAAGAAGCGTTGCAGGTAGTACAGTGGGAAAACCTGCTCAACGCACCGGGCGCCCGGCAGAGTCTGGTAGGGCGCTGGTTGTTCGAGCACTGGTTTCTTGCGCACATCTATTTCAAGGATGGCGAGCCGGGGCATTTCTTCCAGTGGGTGCGTTCGCGCACGCCGACCGGCCAGCCCATCGACCTGATCAACACCCGCCGGCCGAATGACGACCCTGGCACTCAGGTTTATTACCGCCTGTGGCCGGTGCAGGGCGTGACCGTGCACAAGACCCACATCACCTATGCGCTGAGCGCGGCGAAGATGGCCCGGGTCAAAAGCCTATTCTATAACGGCAACTGGCAGGTCAACGCCTTGCCGGGCTACGGCCCGGAACGCCGGGCCAATCCGTTTACGACCTTCGAAGCGATCCCGGCCCAGGCGCGTTATCAGTTCATGCTCGATAACGCCGAGTATTTCGTGCGCACCTTTATTCGCGGTCCGGTCTGCCGGGGGCAGATCGCAACCGATGTGATCCGCGACAACTTCTGGGCGCTGTTCCAGGCGCCGGAGCATGACCTCTATATCACTGACCCAAACTACCGCGGCCAGGCCACGCCGTTGCTGGCGATGCCGGGGCAAAATGACGACGTTGGCAGTGTCCTGAGCCTGTGGCACGACTACCGCGACAAACGTAACGAATATGAAGCCCTGCGCCGGGACAGCTATGCCGATCTGCCGGCGCCGAGCTGGTCGAGCCTGTGGGCCGGTAACGACAACGCATTGCTGAGCATTTTCCGCCATTTCGACAGCGCTGCAGTGACCAAGGGCCTGATCGGCGACGTGCCGCAAACCATGTGGCTGTTCGACTTTCCGCTGCTGGAGCGTACTTATTATCAGTTGGCGGTGAATTTCGACGTGTTCGGCAATGTTTCCCACCAGGCCCAGACGCGCTTGTATTTCGACCTGATCCGCAATGGCGCCGAGCAGAATTTCCTGCGCCTGATGCCGGCTGATTCCCGGGAGGGCTTCCTTGACGATTGGTACCAGAACAGCGGGAAATTCAAGATGTGGCTGGACTATGAAGCCATTGACGACGACACGCCGACCGCGCTGAAACTCGATGAAAAGGACCCCAAGCGCGACTTCGCCATGCAGCTGCTGGCGCGCTACGGCGAGCTGAACGCCAAGCCTGATCCGATCAATCGCTGCGACGGCGCCTATTGCTCGCGGCCGAACATCGATCCGGTCCTGCAGTCAGCCGAGCAGGCATTGAGTCGCCTGGCCTCACGTCCGGCGGCCGGCCTCAGGGTCATCGATCAACTGCCGGAAGCGACCATGCTGCGCGTCGAAACCGCGAGCGGTCAGCGTGTGGTCTATAGCCTGCTGCGCAACCGTGCGCACAGCAACGTGGCGTTCCTGCTGGGCGAGTCGCTGCGATTTCAGCCGGGGCTCGATACGCTCACCATTTTCCCGGGCGTACTCAGCAGTTACCCGAACTTCATGTTCAACATTCCCGCCGATCAAGTCCCGGAATTCGTGGATGCGATGGAAAACGCCAAGGATGCCGATCGTTTGGAGAAAATCGTCGAACGTTGGGGGATCCGTCGCAGTCATCCGCAGTTCTGGCAATATTTCCATGACCTGAGTCGCTACATCCACGAAACCGAACCGGTGGAAGAGGGCGTGCTGGACATGAATCGCTACGAGAACCTGTAAACACGCTAAACCCCTGTAGGAGCTGCCGCAGGCTGCGATCTTGTGATCTTGAAAATCAAAATCAAAAGATCGCAGCCTGCGGCAGCTCCTACAGGGGGGATTGTCGGAATCTTTCCCGACAAAAATACTAGGACTTTGTCCGGCGCGATGATTGGCGTAAACTGCGCCCAAGCCTGCGAGGAGTTTCCATGACCGCTATTACCATCACCGACGCCGCCCACGATTACCTGGCTGATCTGCTCTCCAAGCAGAACACCCCGGGCATCGGCATCCGCGTCTTCATCACCCAGCCTGGCACCCAGTACGCCGAAACCTGCATTGCCTACTGCAAGCCGGGCGAAGAAAAACCCGAAGACACCGCGCTGGGGCTGAAAAGCTTCACCGCGTACATCGACCATTTCAGCGAAGCTTTCCTGGACGATGCCGTTGTCGACTACGCCACCGACCGCATGGGCGGCCAGCTGACCATCAAGGCGCCTAACGCCAAAGTGCCGATGGTCAATGCCGATAGCCCGGTCAACGAGCGCATCAACTACTACCTGCAAACCGAGATCAACCCGGGGCTGGCCAGCCACGGCGGCCAGGTCAGCCTGATCGACGTGGTCGAAGACGGCATCGCCGTCCTGCAGTTCGGTGGCGGTTGCCAGGGCTGCGGCCAGGCTGACGTAACCTTGAAGGAAGGCATCGAGCGCACCTTGCTCGAGCGTATTCCCGAGCTCAAGGGTGTGCGTGACGTGACTGACCACACGCAGAAAGAAAACGCCTACTACTAAGGTGTTCACTGCGAAATGAAAAAACGGCGCCCCGTGAGCGCCGTTTTTTTATGAGTAAAATTCACTGACCCCTTCGCGAGCAGGCTCGCTCCCACAGTTGATCGCATTCCAATGTGGGAGCGAGCCTGCTCGCGAAGGGGCCTTCAGGGGCGATACAAATGTGCATGCCCCGCACGATACAGCGACGACTCGCTGAACTGCTCACTACCCAACACCCGACCCACCAGAATCAACGCCGTCCGCCGAAACCCCTTGGCTTCAACCTTTTCGGCAATGTCCGCCAACGTCCCCACCACCCAGTCCTGATCCGGCCAGGTCGCCCGATGAATCACCGCAATCGGGCAGTCCGCGCCGTAATGCGGCAGCAATTCGGCGAGGATTTTCTGCAGATGCTTGACCCCCAAATGAATCGCCATGGTCGCCCCGTGCTGAGCCAGGCTGCCCAGTTCTTCTCCAGCGGGCATCGCGGTTTTGTCGGCGTAGCGAGTCAGGATGACGCTCTGTGACACGTCCGGCAAGGTCAGTTCCGCGCCCAACAGCGCCGCGCAGGCGGCCGTTGCGGTGACGCCGGGAATGATTTCAAAAGGAATAGCGAGCTCACGCAGATGGCGAATCTGCTCGCCTATGGCGCCATACAGGCTCGGGTCACCGGAGTGCACGCGAGCCACGTCCTGACCCTTGGCATGGGCGGTTCTGATCAATTCGATAATCTGTTCCAGGTGCAGTTCGGCGCTGTTGACCACCTGCTCGGCGCGGTGTCCTTCCAGCACTGCGGCGGGCACCAGCGAGCCGGCATAGATGATCACCGGGCAGCTGCGAATCAGCCGTTGGCCTTTGACGGTGATCAGTTCCGGGTCGCCGGGACCTGCGCCAATGAAGTAGACGGTCATCGTCGGCTCCTGTTGAAAATGGGGCTGGGCAAGGCTTCAGATGAAGATTGCTCATGATCGAATGCGGATTATCGGGGATTTTACGCGGCGCCAGCCAATGCCAGGGTGGCCTGGGCATATTTTTGTCGCGGGATCAGCAGTTTCGCCGGTGACTGGGTCAGCTGTTCGGCCAGTGCCAGAGCGGCACTTTCCGCCACACCGTAACAGCCGGTACGCTCGAACGCGATCTGCGAATGGTGGCTGAGGTGCGCTTGATAAGCCGCCAATTGTTCACTGCTGAAGTACAGCATTTGTAACCCAAGCTGCTCGGCCAGCTCGATCAGGGCCGGTTCGTTGCGCTTCAAATCGATGCTGGCCAGGGCCTTGATCTGATGCAGTTCGATCTGGTGCGCCTGCAATGCCTGGTCAAGCAGGGCCCGCAGCGTGCTGACGGGGCAGCCGCGCTGGCAGCCCAGGCCGACCACCAGGGTCGGCGCTGTGCCGAGGTTAGTCATGCGTGGTACTGGCCATCGCTTTTGCGGCGGAACAACCAGGCGCTGATCAGGCCCAGGGCCAGCCAGAACGCCACGTTGGTCAGCTGCGAAGCGATTTTGAACTGCGCCTCCAGGGCTTCCGGGGCGAGCATCGAATGCACTTCCGGTTGCGGTGCGCCAATCACATGAGGAACGGCAAGGATCGCTATGCCGAGGATCTTCATCAGCCAGTGCCGGCTGAACACGATCAGGGCGATGCCGACTGCTGTGGAGGCGGCGGTGCCGATCCACCAGATTTGCCGTTGCGCCAGATCGGCAGCCGCGGTGCCTGGTAGCTCAGGCGGCAGGCCGAGGGTCGGCGCCAACACGAAAGTCGCGTAGCCAGCCAGACCCCAGAGCAGGCCCTGAGAGGTTTTGGTCGGCGCGCGCAGGCTGTAGAGACCGGCGAGCATCAGGGCGAAACCGACCGCCACCACCAGATTACCGCCAGTGGTCGACAGCACGCGCTGCCAGCCGTCTTCCGGCTCCCAGGCTTCGGCGTCGTGGGTGTGGGCAGCGACGCCCGCGGCGTGTTCGTGGACTTCAACGGCGGCCGGTTCGGAGTTTTCGTAGGTTTCGGCCTGCAAAATCAGCGGGGCGACCCAGAAGCTTTGCAGCAGGGTCAGCAGCAGGGCGGCCAGCAGCCCGGTGAAACCTGCGGTTTGCGCAATACGCTTGATCATGTCGGCAGGTCTCAATGGCACGGGAACGCGGAACTGTGGCGCGTATCGTGAGCAGCGTTGTGAACGGCTTCGATGTGCGAGAAACCGGCGAAATACACAAGGCTAGCGCCGAGGATCGACGCACAAACGGCGGCGGTCAGGCGTTGAGTCAGGGTTGTGGTGGTGCTGGCGGTGCTGCTATGGCCGGTGCTGCTGATGATCGACATGGCGTTTCCCTCTGGTCTGTCAGCGGGGAATGAAGGCGCATGCAAAACCCTGCACGACCGGGCGCGCAGAGGTTCAAACAGCGCCCGCCCACCGCGGGTTTGTTATTTCAGTGATCGTGTTGGTCACTTTGTGTTGCGGGCCGGTCTCCGGGCTCACGAGGGGCGCAGGCTTTCGCCTTGACCTGCAAGCATCACCTTCCCATGCCACATTGGCACAGTGGATCTGACGCTTCGCTCGCTTACCGTTGCGGGGGCAGCACCGGACTGACATGGCTTGAAGTAAAGCACATGCGGCACCGGTTTCCCGTTTCACCCTGTGAAGGGCACCCGTAACAAGATGCGTAGGAGAGCATGGGCGAGGGGCGGGCGTCAATTGGCAAGGGTTCTCAACTCGAGACCGAGTCGCTTCATTCGCGAGCAGGCTCGCTCCCACAGGTGTTCGCATTCCAATGTGGGAGCGAGCCTGCTCGCGAAGGGGCCGATGCGGGCGACACAAGACATTGACCCGTCCCAATACCATGCGTAGCCTTGCGCTTTCGAGGTTCTTCGGCGTTTGTCGAAGCTAAGAAGGGAACGCGGTCAATGCCGCGGCTGCCCCCGCAACTGTGAACGGTTCAGTTTCTGCCATGCCACTGCATGCGCCAGCCATGGCGCGCGCGGGAAGGCGCAGCAACCGCCAGTCCAACGACTGGCCAGCCGTCAGCCAGGAGACCTGCCTCGATACAGATTCTCACTACAACCGGGCGGGGTGATCCGGTGGCGAAACGCTTGCGGCGCGCTTGTGCGTGGCCGGTTCTCGTCCCGTATGCCCGCCATCTGCCAAAGGGCATCCGATGAAAACACTGGCCAAACTCCCCGTCACCATCGTTACCGGCTTCCTCGGCTCGGGCAAAACCACCTTGCTGCGGCACATGCTCGACAATGCCCAGGGCCGCCGCATCGCAGTGATCGTCAACGAGTTCGGCGAGCTGGGCATCGATGGCGAAATCCTCAAGCAGTGCTCCATCGGTTGCACCGAAGAAGAAGCCAACGGCCGCGTCTACGAGCTGGCCAACGGCTGCCTGTGCTGCACCGTACAAGAAGAGTTCTTCCCGGTGATGCGCGAACTGGTGGCCCGTCGCGGCGATCTCGACCATATCCTGATCGAAACTTCCGGCCTGGCCCTGCCAAAACCTCTGGTCCAGGCCTTCCAGTGGCCGGAAATCCGCAGCGCCTGCACCGTTGATGCGGTGATTACCGTGGTCGACAGCCCGGCCGTGGCGGCTGGCACCTTCGCCGCGTTCCCGGACCAGGTCGACGCCATGCGCAAACTCGACCCGAACCTGGACCACGAATCGCCGCTGCACGAGCTGTTCGCCGACCAGCTGTCCAGCGCCGACCTGGTGATCCTCAACAAGGCCGACCTGATCAGCCCTGAAGACCTGGCCCGTGTGCGCCTGGAAGTCGCCGAGGAATTGCCGCCAGCGGTGAAAGTCATCGAAGCCAGTAGCGGTCGCCTGCCGCTGGACGTATTGATCGGCCTCGGCGCCGGTTCCGAAGAACACATCGACAGCCGTCACAGCCACCACGATCACCACCATGACGGCGACGACGATCATGATGACCACGATCACGATGCCTTCGATTCGATCTCCATCGAACTGCCGGCATCCGACGAAAGCCTGTTGATGGACGCGCTGACCCAACTGGTGGTCCAGCACGGCATCCTGCGGGTCAAGGGTTTCGCGGCGATCCCGAACAAACCGATGCGTCTGCTGATCCAGGGCGTGGGCTCCCGTTTCGACAAGCATTTCGACCGCCAGTGGGGCGTTGAAGAAGCGCGCACCACCCGTCTGGTGTTGATCGGCCAGGCACTGGACGCCGCCTTGCTCGAAGCGCAATTGCGCGCCGCGCTCAGCGTGTAACCCATGCACCTGCTCAGGACCCAGCCCGGCGGATTCGTGTCGGATGACAACATTGCCGACCTTGGTCAAACCCCCGCCGAGCTGGTGATCCTGTGCAGCGGCGACTCCAGCCTGGCGCTGCTCGCCGAAGCGGCGCAGCAGTTGCCAGACGACTACCCGAGCGTGCGCCTGGCCAACCCGATGCAGGTGCAGAATCATGCGTCGGTCGATCTGTATGTCGACGAAGTATTGCGCCACGCCAAAGTCATTCTGATTTCGCTGCACGGCGGCATTGCCTATTGGCGTTATGGCGTGGAGCGGCTGGTGGAATTGTCGCAGCGTGGTGTGCAGCTGATCCTGGTGCCGGGCGATGATCGCCCTGACCCGGAGCTCAGCGACCTGAGCACCGTGGGCGCTGAAGACCGCGACCGGCTTTGGCAGTTCCTGCGCCAGGGTGGCATGAGCAATGCCCTCGATTTTTTCCGCTGCCTGGCCAATCGCTGGCTGGATCGCGACTACGCCTGGGCCGAGCCGCAAACCCTGCCGCGCACGGCGATTTACCACCCGCAAAAAAGCCCCGCAGCACTGAGTGACTGGCAAGCCGACTGGCAGACCGGGCAACCGGTGGCGGCGGTGCTGTTTTACCGCTCGCATTTGCAGGCGGCAAACACCGCTTTCATCGATGTTTTCTGCCAGCGCTTGCAGGCGGCGGGGCTTAATCCGTTGCCGATTGCGCTGGCCAGTTTAAAAGAGCCCGGCTGCCTTTCGGTGGTCGAGGATTGGCTGGATGAAGTCGAGGCAGGGGTAATTCTCAACACCACCGGCTTCGCCCAATCCAGCCCTGAAGCACCGCACTTGCGACCGTTTCGCCGCAACATCCCGGTGATCCAGGCCATTTGCGCCCAGGACAACGAGCCCGGATGGCGTGCCAGCGAGCAGGGTCTAGGCCCGCGGGATCTGGCGATGCACATTGCGTTGCCGGAACTGGACGGACGCATCATCAGCCGGCCGATCAGCTTCAAGGACCTGGCGTGGCGCAGTGAGCGCAGTCAGTCCGACGTGGTCTGCTACCGCGCGCAGCCGGAACGCATGGACTTTGTCGCGGAGCTGGCGCAGCGCTGGATCGATCTGGCGCGGGTGCCCAACGGGCAAAAACGCATTGCGCTGATTCTTGCCAATTATCCGACCCGTGATGGTCGCATCGGCAATGGCGTTGGCCTCGACACTCCGGCGGCCGCGCTGAACATCCTGCGAGCGCTGCACGTCAATGGATATCCGCTGCCAGCCGAGTTACCGGACAGCGGCACCGCGTTGATCCAGCAATTGCTCGGCGGTGTCAGCAACGACCTCGATACCCTGGATCAACGCCCGTGCCAGCAAAGCCTGGCCATGGACGATTATCTGCAGATGTTTAACGCGCTGCCAGAAGCCAATCGTCAGGCAGTGCTGGGGCGTTGGGGCACGCCCGACAGCGATCCGATGTACCGAGGCGGGCGGATGATGATCGCCGGGTTGCGCTTTGGCCTGACCTTCGTCGGCATCCAGCCCGCGCGGGGTTACCAGGTCGATCCAAGTGCGGTGTATCACGACCCGGACCTGGTGCCGCCCCATGGCTACCTGGCGTTCTATTTCTGGTTGCGCAACACTTACGGCGCCCACGGCGTGATCCATGTCGGCAAGCACGGCAACCTGGAATGGCTGCCGGGCAAAGGCGTGGGGCTGTCGGAGCAGTGCTGGCCGGATGCGCTGCTCGGGCCGCTGCCGAACATCTATCCGTTTATCGTCAACGACCCGGGCGAGGGTGCCCAGGCCAAGCGCCGTACCCAGGCGGTGATCATCGACCATTTGATGCCGCCGCTGACGCGCGCTGAAACCTATGGGCCATTGCGAAACCTTGAGCTGTTGGCCGACGAGTATTACGAAGCGCAACTGCTCGATCCGCGCCGCGCCCGGGAGTTGCAACGGGACATCCTGCAACTGGTGCGTGACACGCACATCGATCGCGAACTGCAACTGGACGAACAACTCGACAGCAATGCCGATGCGGCGATCTGGCTGCCGCGCCTGGACACTTACCTGTGCGACTTGAAAGAGTCGCAGATCCGCGATGGCTTGCACGTGTTTGGCGAGTCGCCGGCCGGAAGCTTGCGTATCGACACCTTGCTCGCCCTGCTGCGCATCCCCCGGGGCGATGGCCGTGGGGCGCAATCGAGTCTGCTGCGGGCGCTGGCCAAGGCGTTTGCGCTGGGCTTCGATCCGCTGGATTGTGCGCTGGCCCAACCATGGATCGGCCCGCGCCCAGATGCATTGTTGTCGATCAGCGATGAACCCTGGCGTACCACCGGCGATACCCGCGAGCGTCTCGAACTGTTCGCCACACAGCTTATTTCACAGACATTGAATGACCCCTGTGGGAGCGAGCCTGCTCGCGATGGAGTGTCAGCCACATCAATATCATCTGACACACCGCTTTCGCGAGCAGGCTCGCTCCCACAGGAGGCGAGTTGGTCTGAAGTGAACGCCATCATCGACAACTTGCGCGAAGTCGTCGCTCCAAGATTGGACGCCTGCGGCCCGGCCGAGATGCGCGGCCTGCTCGACGCCCTCAGTGGCCGTTTCGTCCCCGCCGGCCCCAGTGGCGCACCGAGTCGCGGTCGCCTCGACGTGCTGCCCACCGGGCGCAACTTCTATTCGGTGGACGTGCGCAACCTGCCGACCACCACCGCGTGGCGCATCGGTTTCCAGTCGGCCAACCTGATTCTCGAACGCCACCTGCAAGACCATGGTGATCATTTGCGTCAACTCGGCCTGTCGGTCTGGGGCACCGCGACCATGCGCACCGGCGGCGACGATATCGCCCAGGCCATGGCGTTGATGGGCGTGCGGCCGGTCTGGGCCACCGGCAGTCAGCGGGTCGACGACTTTGAAATTCTGCCGTTAAGCTTGCTCGATCGACCGCGGGTGGACGTGACCTTGCGGGTATCGGGTTTCTTCCGCGATGCCTTTGCCAATCTGATTCGCTTGTTCGATGCGGCCGTGCAAGCGGTCGCCGCGCTCGATGAACCGGACGATCTCAATCCGCTGGCGGCCAAGGTACGCGCCGAGCGTGAAGCGTTGTTGCAATCGGGGCTGGATGAAGACGCGGCGCGACGGCAGGCCGGATGGCGGATCTTCGGTGCCAAACCCGGCGCGTACGGCGCGGGCGTGCAGGGCGCCATCGATGGTCGTCTGTGGCAGAGCCGCGAGGACCTGGCCGAGGTTTACCTGAATTGGGGTGGCTACGCGTACGGCGGGTCTGACGAAGGCACCGCGGCGCGCGAACAGTTCTCCCAGCGCCTGAGCCAGGTGCAAGCGGTGCTGCAAAACCAGGACAACCGTGAGCACGACCTGCTCGACTCCAATGACTATTACCAATTCCAGGGCGGTATGCTGGCCGCCGTGGAAAGCCTGCGTGGCGAGGCGGCGGCCAGTTATCACGGTGATCACAGCCAGCCGGACTTGCCGAAGATCCGCACACTCAAGGAAGAGCTGAACCGGGTCATCCGCTCCCGGGCGGCCAATCCGAAGTGGATCGACGGGGTCAAGCGTCACGGCTATAAAGGCGCATTCGAAATGGCCGCGACGGTCGACAACCTGTTCGCCTTCGACGCCACCACCCGGTTGATCGACGATCACCAGTACGCGCTGCTGGCGGATGCCTATTTGCTCGATCCGGGCACCCGGGATTTCGTGCGCGAGCATAACCCTCATGCCCTGCGCGACATGACCGAGCGCATGCTCGAAGCGCAACAGCGGGGGATGTGGAAAGAACCGGGGGATTACCGCGAAGCGCTGGAGAACTTGTTGCTGGATATAGAAGAAGACAGTTAACGGGTTTAGAGATCGTTCCCACGCTCTGCGTGGGAATGCCTCAACGGACGCTCCGCGTTCGGCTTTAGAGGGGACGCAGAGCGTCCCGGGCTGCATTCCTTTGCTGCGCGTGGGAACGATCACTTACCGACCATGATGAGTAACCCGACATGACCGACACCCCCCATTTCCCGCTCTCCGCCGTGGTCGGCGCCGACGATTTGAAACTCGCGCTGTACCTGACCGCCATCGACCCGAAAATCGGCGGTGTGCTGATCGAAGGCCCGCGCGGCATGGCCAAGTCGACCCTGGCTCGCGGCCTTGCAGACCTGCTGGCCAGCGGCCAATTCGTCACCTTGCCCTTGGGTGCCACCGAAGAACGCCTGGTCGGCACCCTCGACCTCGACGCGGCCCTGAGTGAAGGTCGCGCGCAATTTTCCCCCGGTGTGCTGGCCAAGGCCGACGGTGGTGTGCTCTATGTCGATGAAGTGAATCTGCTGCCGGATCACCTGGTCGATCTGCTGCTCGATGTGGCCGCCAGCGGCACTAACCTGATCGAGCGCGACGGCATTTCCCATCGGCATTCGGCGAAGTTTGTGTTGATCGGCACCATGAACCCGGAAGAGGGCGAGTTGCGTCCGCAGCTGCTCGATCGCTTTGGTTTGAACGTCGCCCTGAGTGGCCACACCGCACCGACGGAGCGCGGGCAAATCATCCGTCGGCGCCTGGATTTCGACAGTGATCCGCAACAATTCTGCGTCGAATGGGAGAGCCAGCAGCAGTCGTTGCGTGAGCGCTGCCAAAAAGCGCGCAGCACATTGGCGAGCATTCCCCTCGACGATGAAGCGCTGGCGCAGATTACCGAGCGTTGCTTTGCCGCCGGTGTCGATGGCTTGCGCGCCGATCTGGTGTGGTTGCGTGCGGCGCGTGCGCATGCTGCCTGGCGGGGCGCAACCTCCATTGGCGAAGCGGATATCGACGCGGTCGCCGAGTTTGCCTTGCGCCATCGTCGTCGTGAGCACGCGCCACCGGCACCACAACAAAACCAGGCCCAATCCGGCCAAAATTCCAACCCGAGCGAAGGCCAGGGCCAGTGGGGCGAAATGCCCGCTCAAGCGTTGCCGGTCGGCGCGCGGCGTGAAGTGCCGAGCTGGCCAAAAAAGCCCTAGGCATTCGCCCTCGATCTGACGCGGGGGCGAATGCCAGACCCCGCGCCGGACGGCTGGATCACGGCAAGCAGGGTAAACGTCATGCCGCCCGCAACGGCTCGATCAATTGGCCCGGCACCTTGCTCAACGGCCGGCCGCGTCAGCGCCAGGATGTGTTGTTCCAGCTGCGCACGCGCTCGGCTCATGAACTGTGGCTGGTGATTGTCGACGCGTCGGCTTCGACCCGCCGTCATCAAGCCTTGAGCGATGCCAAGGGTTTGCTGGCGCAGTTGTTCGACGACGCCTACCGCCAGCGCGCGCGCCTGGCATTGCTGACGGCCAGCGGTGCGGTGCCGAAGTGGCAGGTGCAGGGTTTGAAGGCGTCCAGCGGTTTGCGCCATTGGCTCGACGGACTCGGCGCGGGTGGCGGCACGCCGTTGCTGGCGGCGCTGGGTGAAGCGGCGCTTTGGCTTGCCTTGCGGCGAAAGCGTTTTCCGGCGGAGCAGCAGCGCTTATTGGTGGTGACCGATGGCCGTCTGAAAGAGTGGCCGTCGTTGCCCGCGCTCGATTGTCCGGGGATGGTGATCGACATCGAGCGCGGGCCCATTCGTCTCGGACGCAGCAAGGTATTGGCGGTGCAGTTGCAATCCGAGTATCGGCATATCGACGAGCTGTTTGCAGGGTGATTCCTGTGGTGCCTGTGCTGGCCTATTCGCGAGCAGGCTCGCTCCCACAGTGATCTGGGTGAGACACAGGTTTCATGAGCACCGGAATCCCCTGTGGGAGCGAGCCTGCTCGCGAAGGCGATAGACCCACCAATGCTGCACCGACGGCATGATCCGTAGTGACGTCATTCATAGGTCAAGATCGGTTGAGGCGCTGGAATAGGATTACGCATCAGCGTGCCCACCACCACCGCCCCCAACAATCCCGCCAGACCCGCGACCCACAGCAACAGGCTGAAACCACCCACGAACGCCTGTCGCGCCAGCGGCTCGACCACCGACTGCGCGGCCTCCGGCAACAGACTCAGCGCTGCCGGCATGTCACCCGCCACCACCCGCGAAGCCACGCCCTGGGTGTGTTCGAGCCATTGCCCGCCCTGTGCCGCCAGGCCGTCGTGCAGCAACCGTTCGCTATGCCCCGAAAGCAATGCGCCATACACACCGATCGCCAGCATCACCGCGCTGAAACGCATGGTGGTGCTCATACCCGAGGCCATGCCGGTACGCTCCCGTGGCACACAGGCCATGATGTTTTTCTGCGTGTCACCATTGAGCAGGCCGGCGCCGGCACCGGTCACGGCAATCGCCAGGGCCAAGGGCAGGTAACCGCCGCTATTGACCGCCCAGGCGCTGAGCAAATTACCGCTGCCCACCAGGGTCAGACCGATGGCCATCATGTTCGCGGGAGTCACGCGTCCCGTCAGTCGTGCACCAATGCGCGGGAAGATCAACATGGTCACGGCAAACGGCAGCATGCCCAACCCCGCGGAAATGGCGCTAAAACCCAGGCCGTTCTGCAAGTAAAACGGCAGCATGGTCATCATCACTTGGGCGCACGCCGCGTAGGAAAACATGCCGAGCAACGCGCCGATGAAACGCGGGTGACGGAACAGTTGCAGGTCGATCATCGGCCGCTGTTGCAGACGCTCGATCACCACGAACAAACCCAGCAACAGGGCGCCGCCCACCAGACGAGCGTAGGTGAAGGGGTTGTTCCAGCCGATCCGGTTGGCTTCGATCAAGCCCCAGATCAGGCACAACAGGCTGGCGCTGAAGGCGAGGCTGCCCCATGGGTCGAGGCGCGCGGCCTGGGCGTCGCGGGATTCCGGCACCGCGCGCCAGACCATGAACATCAGGAACATCCCGACTGGCAGGTTGAGGTAGAAAATCCAGCGCCAACCGACGTATTCGGTAATCAAGCCGCCCAAGGTCGGCGCCGCCGTCATGGCCACGCCCATGCAACCGCCCCAGAACGCCCAGGCTTTGGCGCGCTCGACTTCATCGTGGAAGGTGTGGCCGATGGAGGCGAGCGCCGAGGTCAAAAGCAGCGCCGCGCCGACGCCTTTGATCGCGCGGGCGATGTCGAGAAACAGTGCATTCGGTGCGGCGCCGCAACCGATCGAGGCAATAATGAAAATACCCAGCCCCCACATCAGGGTTTTCTGCCGGCCAAAACGGTCCGCCAGGCTGCCTGCGGGCAACAGCAACGCGGCGAAGGCCAGCATGTAGGCACTGACCACCCATTCGATGTCAGCGAAATTCGCCCCCAGGTCTCGGGCGATGCTAGGCAAGGTAACGGCGACGATATTGGTGTCGAGCACAATCAGCGAGCATACCGCCGAGGCGGTGAGCAAGGTCAGACGCGGGCTCACCTTGGGTTTGACGGACATGGCCAGGGTTCTCTACTGTGAGGTTTGGTGCAGCTTATCGCTGGCTGACGATCCCTTTGTTAGGCGCGCACCGTCACTTCATTACCTTTGAGCTAACGCATCGATGGATATCCGTCATTTCCGCTATTTCCTCGCTGTTGCCCGGCAAGGCAACTTCACTCGCGCCGCCGAACAACTCGGCATCGCACCGCCGACCTTGACTCGGCAGATCCAGGACATGGAAAACGAACTCGGCACGCGCCTGTTCGTGCGCCAGACGCGTGAAGTCAGCTTGACCGAAGCCGGCGCTGCACTGTTGATCGAAGCCGAGGCGACGGTGCGGCAATTCGAATACGCCCAGCAAAACGCCCAGCGCGCCGGGCGCGGGGACATTGGCCACATCGAACTGGGTTATGTCGCATCGGCGGTATATTCGGGGTTGCTGCAAAAACAGGTGCAGGATTTCGCCGGCCAATACCCGGATGTCAGCCTCAATGTGCGGGAAAGCCCCATGGCCAGCCTGCCGAACATGATCCTTGAAGGGCGCTTCGACCTGGGCTATATCCGCTGCCCGCTGGCACTGCCCGAGGGTATCGATAGTGTGCGTCTGAGCGATGAAGGCTTTGTTTTGGCGCTACCAGTCGACTCGTGGCTCAGCCGTTTGCCGGCCATTACCTGTGCACATTTGAACAACGAAAACTTCATTCTTCCCGAGCAAGTCGTTGGCACCTTGCAAGTCGCCAGTCAGGGCAATTTCGTGCCGAAGCTGGGCGCACAGCCAGGTGGGCTGGTGGCAGTGATTGCCCTGGTGTCCCTCGGTCAAGGCGTGGCGGTGGTGCCGGCGTCGGTGGTCGGGCATGTCAGTTTGCCGAATGTGCTATACCGCCCGATCACCGATTGCGCCGCGACGTCATGGCTGGCGTTGGTCCATCGGCGGTTCGAGAAATCGCCGGCCGTTGTGCGTTACATCGAGCGTGTGAAGAACCTTTGAAAGCATCGCGAGCAAGCTCGCTCCCACAGTTGAGCTGTGTCGTTCACATAACCTGTGGGAGCGAGCTTGCTCGCGATGACGTCCTCCAGAACAACACAACTCCAACGGTGCTACAGATGTTGAAATGATTTCTGACTGTAGGAACTGTCGCTATCGCCTGTACGATTCAAGTCCTTTTTCCTTTTCAGGACTTGCATGAACACCCTTACGGAGCCCCCCAGTTATCCTTTCCCCTCGCGCCAACGCGCGCTCCTGATGCACGCGAAACATCCGGTCTTCTGGCGTTCCGATCTCCCTGTCATTGCAGTTCCCCGCCCCCTGCGCCATGCCTTGCCGTGCCCGGCATTCTGAATTCACTGAAGAGATCGAGACGTTTTCATGGAATGGTTAGCTGACCCCACCGCGTGGCTGGGCTTGTTGACGTTGATTGTGCTGGAGCTGGTACTGGGCATCGACAACCTGGTGTTCATCGCGATTCTGGCGGACAAATTGCCGCCCGAACAGCGCGACCGCGCGCGAATCATCGGTCTGTCCCTGGCGTTGTTGATGCGCCTGGGCCTGCTGGCGAGTATTTCCTGGCTGGTGACCCTGACCCAGCCATTGTTCGAAGTGTTCGACAAGAGCTTCTCCGGCCGTGACTTGATCATGCTGTTCGGCGGTGTGTTCCTGTTGTTCAAGGCGACCATGGAGCTGCATGAACGGCTCGAAGGCCATGTTGGCGAGCGCACGTCCAGTACGGCATACGCTTTGTTCTGGCCCATCGTGGCGCAAATCGTGGTGCTCGACGCGGTGTTCTCCCTCGATGCGGTGATTACCGCGGTGGGCATGGTCGATGAGCTGGCGGTGATGATGATCGCCGTGATCATTTCCATCGGCCTGATGATCGTTGCCAGCAAACCGTTGACCCGCTTCGTCAATGCGCACCCCACGGTGATCATGCTGTGCCTGGGCTTCCTGATGATGATCGGCTTTGCCCTAACCGCCGAAGGCCTGGGGTTCCACATTCCAAAGGGCTATTTGTATGCGGCCATCGGCTTCTCGATCCTGATCGAGGTGTTCAACCAGATTGCCCGGGCACGGCGCAAGCGCTCGATGCAGGGCTTGCGGCCGATGCGTGAGCGTACCGCCCATGCGGTGATGCGTTTGCTCGGCGGGCGCAAGCTAGCGGTGGAAGAGGTCGGGGAAGACATTGCCGACATGCTGGATAACGGTGAGGCACCGGGCGAAGAGCTGTTCGATCGCCGCGAGCGGGTGATGATCAGCGGCGTGCTGCAACTGGCCGAGCGGCCAATCCGGACACTGATGACCGTGCGTGCCGACGTCGATCACATCGACCTGGCTGAAGACGCCGAGTCGATTCGTACACGGCTGATGCACTCGTCCTACTCCCGTCTACCGCTGATTCGCGACGGCGCGGTGGATGAGCCGCTGGGCTTCGTGCACAAGAAGGAGCTGCTGAAGGAGTTCCTGGCAGGCAACCAGCCCGATCTTGCACACCTGGCGCGCCATACCATCAACCTGCTGGACAGCTATTCGATCCTCAATGCCCTGGAGCAGATGCGCAATGCCTCGACCCACATCGCGTTTGTGGTCAACGAATTCGGTGACTTCGTCGGCGTGCTGACCATGACCGACATCCTCGAGTCGATTGCCGGAGAGCTGCCCGACGCCAGCGAGATCGAAGGCCCGGATGTGGTCGAGGCGAAGGGCGGGTTCGTGGTCAGCGGCGCCTTGAACCTGGCGCGGGTGCGTCAACGGACCGGGTTTGCGGCAGAACCGACCGACGACTATCAAACCCTGGCCGGTCTGGTGGTGAGCCTGCTGGATCGGCTGCCGATGATCGGTGACAGCCATCAGTGGGAAGGCTGGCGGTTGACCGTCATGTCGGTTGAAGAGCGGCGGGTGACGCGGGTGTATTTGGCGCGCGTTGGCGGTTGATTTTATCCCCGACCTGAGGACCCCTTCGCGAGCGAGGATCCGCGCTGCACCTGTAGGAGCGAGCATGCTCGCGAAAAACGCCCGGACAACGCGGGCATTCAGACAACCCGCGTTATCGTTGACGTCCATCGCGAGCAAGCTCGCTCCCACAGGGAAACGCATTCCAATGTAGGAGCGTGCCTGCTCGCGAAAAACGCCCGGACAATGCGGGCATTCAGACAGCCCGCGTTATCGTTGACGTCCATCGCGAGCAAGCTCGCTCCCACAGGGAAACGCATTCCAATGTAGGAGCGAGCCTGCTCGCGAAAAACGCCCGGACAACGCGGGCATTCAGACAACCCGCGTTATCGTTGACGTCCATCGCGAGCAAGCTCGCTCCCACAGGGAAACGCATTCCAATGTAGGAGCGTGCCTGCTCGCGAAAAACGCCCGGACAACGCGGGCATTCAGACAGCCCGCGTTATCGTTGACGTCCATCGCGAGCAAGCTCGCTCCCACAGGGAAACGCATTCCAATGTAGGAGCGAGCATGCTCGCGAAAAACGCCCGGACAACGCGGGCATTCAGACAACCCGCGTTATCGTTGACGTCCATCGCGAGCAAGCTCGCTCCCACAGGGAAACGCATTCCAATGTAGGAGCGTGCCTGCTCGCGAAAAACGCCCGGACAACGCGGGCATTCAGACAACCCGCGTTATCGTTGACGTCCATCGCGAGCAAGCTCGCTCCCACAGGGAAACGCATTCACAATGTGGGAGCGAGCCTGCTCGCGAAAAGGGGCATATGGAATTTTCCGACAGGAATAGGGGCAATACTCAGCCAATTGGAAGACGCGATTCAGAAACACTTACGCACCATTTGTGAACCAGATACCCGCCATCCGTAGCCAACGGTAGCGCTACGCCACCGTCTCCTTTAGTAACGCCTTTTCCTCGCTTCATTCCATCCATCTGATTCAAAACACTTTTCAATCCCCCTACATTCTGTTCACTACCTGTGGCACACTTTCTGCTGTCTATTCCGTTGTTACATACCGTGTTCCGGTATAGCGGAATAAACATCACCCTGGAGTGCTTGCCATGCATCGCCGACCTTCCTTGTTCAAAGCGTGTGTTTTTCTTTTTGCAGCGTCTGCTGCGGCCGTGGGCGTGGCCCAGGCGGCGGACAGTAAGCTCGACAGCGTTCTGGCCCGCGGCAAACTCATCGTGGGCACCGGCAGCACCAATGCGCCTTGGCACTTCCAGGGCGCGGATGGCAAGTTGCAGGGTTTTGATATCGATATTGCGCGCATGGTCGCCAAAGGCTTGTTCAACGACCCGACCAAGGTTGAGTTCGTGGTGCAGTCGTCCGATGCGCGGATTCCCAACCTGCTGACCGACAAGGTCGACATGAGCTGCCAGTTCATCACCGTGACTGCCAGCCGGGCCCAGCAAGTAGCCTTTACCCTGCCGTACTACCGCGAAGGCGTCGGCCTGCTGTTGCCGGCCAACAGCAAGTACAAGGAAATCGACGACATGAAAGCCGCGGGTGACGGCGTCACCGTGGCGGTACTGCAAAACGTCTACGCCGAAGAGCTGGTGCACCAGGCGCTGCCCAAGGCCAAGGTCGATCAGTACGACAGCGTGGACCTGATGTACCAGGCGGTGAACTCAGGCCGTGCCGACGCGGCGGCCACCGACCAGTCTTCGGTGAAGTACCTGATGGTGCAGAACGCTGGCCGCTACCGCAGCCCGGCCTACGCCTGGAGCCCGCAAACCTACGCGTGTGCGGTCAAGCGCGGCGATCAGGACTGGCTGAACTTCATCAATACCACCCTGCATGAAGCCATGACCGGCGTTGAATTCCCGACCTACGCGGCATCGTTCAAACAGTGGTTCGGTGTCGATCTGCCTTCACCGGCCATCGGTTTCCCCGTCGAATTCAAATGATCCCGCGAGAGTGGGGCGCCGTAATGCGCCCCGCTCAAGGTACTGCCGACCATGAACTATCAGTTGAACTTTGCCGCCGTGTGGCGCGATTTCGACACCTTGCTGGCGGGGCTCGGCCTGGGCCTTGAACTGGCGCTGGTGTCGATCGCCATCGGCTGCGTGATCGGCCTGCTGATGGCGTTTGCCTTGTTGTCCAGGCATCGCGCGTTGCGGGTGCTGGCTTCGGTGTATGTCACGGTGATCCGCAACACGCCGATCCTGGTGTTGATTCTGTTGATCTACTTCGCCTTGCCTAGCCTGGGGATTCGTCTGGACAAGATTCCGTCGTTCATCATCACCCTGTCGCTGTATGCCGGGGCCTACCTGACCGAAGTGTTCCGCGGCGGCCTGCTGAGCATTCCCAAGGGACAGCGCGAAGCCGGCCTGGCCATCGGTTTGGGCGAGTGGCAGGTCAAGGCCTATGTCACCGTGCCGGTGATGCTGCGCAATGTCTTGCCGGCGCTGTCGAACAACTTCATTTCGCTGTTCAAGGACACCTCGCTGGCAGCGGCGATCGCCGTGCCGGAGCTGACCTATTACGCGCGCAAAATCAATGTCGAGAGCTACCGGGTAATTGAAACCTGGCTGGTGACCACGGCGCTCTATGTGGCGGCCTGTTACCTCATTGCCATGCTGCTGCGTTACCTCGAGCAGCGTCTGGCGATCCGCCGATAGGAGGCCCCCATGTACGAATCCCCCAGTTGGTTGCATGAGTTGTGGATCGCGCGCGAGCCGCTCTGGCAAGGCTTTTTGACCAGTGTGCAGGTGTCGGCGCTGGCGATTTTGCTCGGCACGGTGCTCGGTGTGTTCGCCGGTCTGGTACTGACCTATGGCAAGTTCTGGATGCGCGCGCCGTTTCGTTTTTACGTCGATGTGATTCGCGGTACTCCGGTGTTCGTGCTGGTGCTGGCCTGCTTCTACATGGCGCCGGCGCTGGGCTGGCAGATCAGCGCGTTTCAGGCCGGTGCCCTGGGGCTGACGCTGTTTTGCGGTTCCCACGTCGCCGAGATCGTGCGCGGTGCGTTGCAGGCATTGCCGCGCGGGCAGATGGAAGCGAGCAAGGCCATCGGCCTGACGTTCTATCAGTCCCTCGGCTACGTGCTGTTGCCCCAGGCGCTGCGGCAGATCCTGCCGACCTGGGTCAACTCGTCCACCGAGATCGTCAAGGCTTCGACGCTGTTGTCGGTGATCGGCGTGGCCGAACTGCTGCTGAGCACCCAGCAGATCATCGCCCGAAACTTCATGACCCTGGAGTTTTACCTGTTCGCCGGTTTTCTGTTCTTCGTGATCAACTACGGCATCGAATTACTCGGCCGGCACATTGAAAAGCGGGTGGCCTTGCCATGACTCAGAATCAAACCCATGCACAAAACGGCCAGCCGCTGCTGGACATTCGCGGCCTGCACAAGCGTTACGACCAGCTCGAAGTGCTCAAGGGCGTCGACCTGAGCATGCAGCGCGGCAACGTGGTGACGCTGATCGGTTCCAGCGGTTCGGGCAAGACCACGCTGCTGCGCTGCGTGAACATGCTCGAAGAATTCCAGGGCGGGCAGATCCTGCTCGACGGCGAATCCATCGGCTATGACGAAGTCAATGGCAAGCGCATCCGCCACCCGGAGAAGGTCATCGCCCGCCATCGCGCCATGACCGGCATGGCGTTCCAGCAATTCAACCTGTTCCCCCACCTGACCGCGCTGCAGAACGTCACCCTCGGTTTGCTCAAGGTCAAGAAGTTGCAAAAGGACGAAGCGGTGGCCCTGGCGGAAAAGTGGCTGGAACGGGTCGGCCTGTTGGATCGCCGCGATCATTTTCCCGGCCAGTTGTCCGGTGGTCAGCAACAGCGCGTGGCGATTGCCCGGGCGATTGCGATGAACCCGAGCCTGATGTTGTTCGACGAAGTGACCTCGGCGCTGGACCCGGAGTTGGTAGGCGAAGTGCTCAGCGTGATCAAGGGCCTGGCCGAAGACGGCATGACCATGCTGCTGGTGACCCACGAAATGCGCTTCGCATTCGAGGTCTCGGACAAGATCGTTTTCATGAATCAGGGGCGCATCGAAGAGCAGGGTCCGCCCAAGGAACTGTTCGAGCGCCCGCAATCGCCACGACTGGCGGAATTTCTCAAAAGCACACGTTTTTGATCCTCACTTTTCAATCAGGAGAAACACTCATGAGCATTACTCGTTACGGCACCGGCAGCAGCGCCGCTGGCGGTACGCCTCGTCCTTTCGCCCGCGCCGTTGAAGCCGATGGCTGGCTGCACGTGTCCGGCCAGGTGCCGGCGGTGGATGGCGAGATCATTGTTGGCGGCATCGTCGAGCAGACTCACCAGACCATGAAGAACCTGATCGCGATTCTCCAAGAGGCAGGTTTCGGCCTGGAAGATGTGGTGCGTGCCGGGGTGTGGCTGGAAGATCCGCGGGATTTCACGAGTTTCAACAAGGTCTTCTCCGAGTACTTCAAACCTGAACACGCACCGGCCCGGGCCTGTGTGCAGGCGAACATGATGGTCGACTGCAAGGTCGAGATCGACTGCATCGCGTACAAGAAAAAGGCCTGAACCCGAGCACTGATCGTTCCCACGCTCTGCGTGGGAATGCCTCAACGGACGCTCCGCGTTCGGCTCTTGGGACGCAGAGCGTCCCGGGCTGCATTCCCACGCAGAGCGTGGGAACGATCATTGAATCCTGGCGAATTTGATTGGGAACCACTGACATGAGCGAAGACACCATCAAGCGCCGGGCACGCGGTCTGGACCGGGCGTTCGATATCCTCGATTTCCTCAAGGAGATCGGCCAGCCCCTGCGCCCGAACGACATCGCCAACGGCATCGGCAGTCCGAAATCCACGGTCTACGAGCTGGTGGCCTCGTTGCTCGAGCGGCGGATCCTGGAACCGGTGGGCAAGGACGGTCACGTCTATCTCGGCCGACAGCTGTATTTCCTCGGCCAGGCGCACCTGCGCCATTTCGACCTGACCCGCGAGGCCGATCACGCCCTGCAGGACATCGTCAGCCAGACCCACGAGACTGCCCAGATGTGCCTGCTCAACGGGCGCAAATACACCGTGGCGCTGATGAAGGAGGGTGAGCGGCATTTCCGCATTTCCTCGGACATCGGCGAGAACGCGCCCATCCCCTGGACCGCGTCCGGGCGCCTGTTGCTGGCGCATCTGAGTGACGAGGAAATCGTCGACCTGATCGACCACGACGACTTCATCCTGCCCAACGGCGAACGTTTGCCGCTGGAACAGTTTCTCAAGGAAATCCGTCAGGCCGGCATCGATGGCTTTTTCTCCTTCGACAGCGTGGCCGACACCTTTACCCATTGCTTCGCCGCCCCGGTCAAAGACCCCGATGGCGTGGCCATTGCGACCCTGTGCATCGTCGCCCCACGGGCCGATGCCAAGACCCATTACACCGACTACCGCCGGGTGCTGATCGACAGCGCCAACAGCCTGGCCCGTCGCATCAACGAATAACAGCGGCTGTCCGCAGCCGCGAATGTGAGGAGTTCGACCATGTCTTCTGCGAAAAATACTGCCGCCGTGGAAAAGGGCTTTGCCCACACTGGCGCCAACCTGGTGCGCGACGTCAGCCTGCCAGCGCTGGTGCTGCATCGCGAAGCGCTGGAACACAACATCCGCTGGATGCAGGACTTTGTCAGCAACAGCGGCGCTGAACTCGCGCCCCACGGCAAGACCAGCATGACCCCGGCGCTGTTTCGTCGGCAACTGGACGCGGGCGCCTGGGGCATCACCCTGGCCAGCGCCACGCAAACCCGTGCGGCCTACGCCCACGGCGTGCACCGGGTGCTGATGGCCAACCAACTGGTCGGCACCCCGAACATGGCCTTGATTGCCGATCTTCTGGCTGATCCGGGCTTCGACTTCTATTGCATGGTCGATCACCCGGACAACGTCGCCGACCTCGGCGCCTATTTCGCTTCACGGGGTGTGCGCCTGAACGTGATGATCGAATACGGTGTGGTTGGCGGTCGTTGCGGTTGCCGTAGCGAGCAAGAGGTGCTCGACCTGGCCAAGGCCATCGCCGCACAACCGGCGCTGGCCCTGACCGGGATCGAAGGTTATGAAGGCGTGATCCACGGCGATCACGCGGTGAGCGGCATCCGCGCTTTCGCCGGCTCCCTGGTACGTCTGGCGGTGCAGTTGCAGGACAGCGGCACCTTCGCGATTACCAAGCCGATCATCACGGCTTCAGGTTCGGCCTGGTATGACTTGATTGCCGAAGAGTTCGAGGCGCAGAACGCTGGCGGACGTTTCCTCAGCGTCTTGCGTCCCGGCAGCTATGTGGCGCACGACCATGGTATCTACAAGGAAGCGCAATGCTGCGTGCTCGACCGTCGCAGCGATCTGCATGAGGGCTTGCGTGCGGCGCTGGAGGTCTGGGCGCATGTGCAGTCCTTGCCGGAGCCAGGCTTTGCGGTGATTGCCCTGGGCAAACGCGACGTGGCCTATGACGCGGGATTGCCGGTGCCGTTGCTGCGTTACCAGCCCGGTGTGGTGCCGGCCAAGGGCGATGATGTGAGCACCTGCAAGGTCACCGCCGTGATGGACCAGCATGCCTTCATGACCGTGGCATCGGGGGTTGATCTGCGGGTGGGCGACATCATTTCTTTCGGCACTTCGCATCCGTGCCTGACGTTCGACAAGTGGCGCGTGGGTTGCCTGGTGGATGAGCAATTGAACGTCGTCGAGACCATGGAGACCTGTTTCTAAAAGGTTTGAGACCGCGGCGCGGCCTTCGCGAGCAGGCTCGCTCCCACAAGGGGAATGCATTCCAATGTGGGAGCGAGCCTGCTCGCGAAGGGGCCATGACAGACACCACAGCAACACCAGAGACCCACAACATGAACACCATCAACACCCTGGGCCCCAACACCCCGCGCATCGCCCTGATCGGCGAATGCATGATCGAGCTGCAACACCGCGCCGACGGCAGTCTGCAACAGAGTTTTGGCGGCGATACCTTGAACACCGCGGTCTACCTGTCCCGAGAGCTGGGCGCGGCGGGTTCGGTGGATTACGTCACCGCCCTGGGCGATGACAGTTTCAGCGATGCCATGTGCCAGAGCTGGGCCGCCGAAAACATTGGCCTGGGCATGGTCCAGCGCTTGCCCGGCCGCTTGCCGGGGCTGTATTGCATCCAGACCGACGCCACCGGCGAGCGCCGTTTTCTCTATTGGCGCAATGAAGCGGCAGTGCGCGATTGCTTCACCACCCCGGCCGCCGCGCCGATCCTGGCCGCGCTGCCCGATTACGACGTGTTGTATTTCAGCGGCATCACCCTTGCGGTATTGGGCGTACAAGGTCGGGAAAAACTGTTGGAAACCCTGATCGAGGCCCGCCAGCGCGATGCGCGGATTGTCTTCGACAACAACTACCGACCGCGTTTGTGGGCCTCGGTGGAAGACGCGCGGGTGGCTTATCGCAAGGTCCTGCCCTATGTCGACCTGGCACTGTTGACCGTCGATGACGAGCAGGCGCTGTTCCAATTCTCCGATTGTGCGGCGGTGTTTGCAGCGTACGAGCAGATTGGCACGCCTGAAGTGGTGCTCAAGCGCGGCGCTGAGGCTTGCCTGATTCGGTGTGACGGCGAGTCATTCGAAGTGCCGGCGCAGAAGGTCGAGCGGGTGGTGGATACCACGGCGGCGGGGGATTCGTTCAGTGCGGCGTATCTGGCCTCGCGGCTCAAGGGTGGGAGCCCGGTTGAGGCTGCAGAGGCCGGGCATCGGTTGGCGAGCAAGGTGATCCAGGTGCCGGGGGCACTCATTCCGAAGGGCTGATTCACCTTTTTTGCTCAGGCGGATCTGTGGCGAGGGGATTCATCCCCGTTGGACTGCGCAGCAGGCCCATTTTTTGGGGCCGCTCCGCGACCCAGCGGGGATAAATCCCCTCGCCACAAAAATCCATTGACCACAAAAATCCCTACACCACAGAAACCTGAAGCGAACAATCAATCCCGATAAAACACCTGCACCAGGTGATAACCGAACTTGCTCTTGATCGGCCCATGCACTACCCGCAGGGGTTTCTTAAAGATAACCGCATCGATCGCACCGACCATCTGGCCCGGCCGTACTTCCCCAAGATCACCGCCGCGTTTGCCCGACGGGCAAGTGGAGTACTTCTTGGCCAGCACATCGAAGGCTTCGCCCTTGGCGATGCGCTGCTTGAGTTGCTCGGCTTCTTCCGAGGTTTTCACCAGAATATGGCGGGCTTGAGCTTTCATGGGGCGTGTACCTTGCAGCGGTGGTGGCATGGGTGGTGAAGCGGGGGCGCGCGATTATGCCCTAACTCACTGCGGTTGACCGATCATCGTGCGAATCTTGTTGGCGAGCAGATCAATGGAAAAGGGTTTGGCCACCATGTCCATGCCTTCTTCGAGAAAGCCCTGGCGTTCAGCGGCTTTCTCCGCGTAACCGGTCATGAACAGCACTTTCAGCTCGGGCCGATGCTGACGGGCAATTTCCGCCAGTTGCCGGCCATTCATCCCGGGCAGGCCTACGTCGGTGACCAACAGATCGACCCGCAAGTCGGATTCGAGCAAGGGCAGGGCGGTCTTCGCGTCTTCGGCTTCGTAGGCGTGATAACCCAACTCCTTGAGCAGATCGAATACCAGCATGCGCACCGCCGGGTCGTCCTCCACCAGTACTACCGTTTCGCCGGCAATCGCCGATGGTGCTTCGCTGATCACGGGCGATAGCACATCCTGCGGCTGCATGCCGACTAGTCGCGGCAGGTACAGGCGTACGCTGGTGCCTTGGCCGGGCATGCTGAACAGGGTCACATGGCCACCGGACTGCTGGGCGAAACCGTAGATCATCGACAACCCCAATCCGGTGCCCTGGCCGATGGGTTTGGTGGTGAAGAACGGGTCGAACGCCTTGGCCAATACCTTGGGTGTCATGCCGGTGCCGTTGTCGCTGACCGCGATCATCAGGTAATCACCGGCCTTGACCGGTTCCAGGGTAGTGATGTCACTGCCGTCGAGATAGACATTGGCGGTTTCGATGCACAACTGGCCACCATCGGGCATGGCGTCCCGGGCGTTGATCACCAGGTTGAGCAGGGCGTTTTCCAGTTGACTGACGTCGGTGCTGACCGGCCAGACGTCTTTGGTTAGTTGCAGCTTGAGTACGATATGGTCGCCCTTGGTCCGGCTGAGCAAGTCTTCCAGAGAGTGGATCAGGTCATTGGCATTGAGCGTCTTGCGATCCAGCGACTGACGCCTTGAGAACGCCAGCAGTCGATGGGTGAGGGCGGCGGCGCGGTTGGCCGAGGACACCGCGGCCTCGGTGAAGCGGGCAATCTCGGCGGCGCGGCCGTCGGCAATGTAGCGTTGCATCAGGTCGAGGCTGCCAATGATTCCGGTGAGCATGTTGTTGAAGTCATGGGCAATGCCGCCGGTGAGCTGGCCAACCGCTTCCATCTTCTGCGCATGCCGCAGGGCTTCTTCGGCGCGCTCGCGTTCGAACATTTCGCTGAGCAGTTTTTCATTGGCCTCGGCCAATTGTCGGGTGCGGGCGCTCACCCGTTCTTCAAGGGTTTCGTTGAGGTTGCGCAGGGCTTCTTCGGTCTTTTTACGCTCGGTTTCGTCGATGACGAAGATGTAGAAACCATTCACCGCGCCATCCGGGCCGTGACGCGGCAGGTAATTCATCAGCGCCTGGCGGATGCTGCCATCGCGGTGCGGGGTGCTGATGCTGAAGCAACAGGCCTTGCCGGTCAGTGCCTGGGCGATGTGCTCGGCACGCAAGGCGTAGGCCTCATCACCCAGCACTTCCCGTATGGTGCGGCCGTAGAGTTCCTGGGGCGTCAGGCCATACCAGTCCAGGTAGGCGGCGTTGTTCAGGCGAAAGCGTTCCTCGCGGTCGACGTAGCTGATCAGGATCGGCATGGCGTTGATGATCAACTGCAGTTCGGTCTGGCTCTGGCGCAAGGCCTGCTCGGTGTTTTTGCGATCGGTCAGGTCGAGGGCGGCGCCGAGGAAACGGATCGGCCGTCCATGGTGATCCTTGTAGCAGCGTCCGCGGGCGAAGACCCAGCGCAACTGGCCATCGGGTTGCAGCAGTCGGTATTCCTCGGCGTATTCGCTGCCATGGGTGATGCAATGCTTGATGCTGCGGGCGATCAGGGTGCGGTCTTCGGGGTGGACGCCGTGCAGGTATTCGCTGATCGGCAATTGGCCGGACAGGGCCGGTTCGATGCCGTGCAATTGGGCGAAGTGAGCGTCGGCGATGAAACGGTCCTCACTGATGTCCCAGTCCCAGGTGCCGACCGCGTCGGTGGCGGCGAGGGCCAGTTGCAGGCGTTCTTCGGTATCTTGCTGGGCCTTGAGGCTCGCGGCGGAGCGCTGTTCCAGTTCGAGGGCGATGCGCCGGCGTTCGTTGGTTTCGATGGCGGTGACCAGGATCCCGGCGACCTGCGCGTTTTCGTCGCGGATGGGGCTGTAGGTCAGGTCAAGCCAGAAGTCGGAATCGATACCGTCGCGCTGCAGGGTGAAGCGCTGTTCGCTGTAGGTTCGCACCTGGCCTTGTAGGACCGCGCTGTAAATCGGGTCGGTAAAGTCCTTTAATTCGGGCCAGATCAGGTGGGTTGGCTGTCCGAAAGCGTGCGGATGCTTGCTGCCGGCCAGCAGCGCGAAGCCGTCGTTGTAGATCTGCGTCAGCTGCGGTCCCCATAGCAGCAGCATCGGCATCGGCGAATGAATCACGATGTCCACGGCGGTACGCAGGCTCTGCGGCCAGGTGCCGGCAGCGCCTAGCGGGCTGTTCGCCCAGTCGAGTCTGGCAATCAAGGCCTGGGCATCGCTGCCGGTCGGTGATGCGTTCATCAAGATGTCCTGCACATAAGTCGGTGTGGCTGTTTCTACTATCCTTGCAGGGCAGTAGACGCCGGATGACCTGCTTCAGGTCATTTTTTATCATTGAATGCTTCGCGGGTGCTTTTTGCCATGGAAATCGACGCGTTGTTAAGACGCCTGGCCAGCCAGGATGGCTCCGATCTGTACCTGTCCACGGGTGCACCGCCCAGTGCGCGGTTCGACGGTATGCTCACCGCCCTGGCCGATCAACCGTTCAAGCCGGGAGAGGTTGCGACGATTGCGGCGTCCATCATGGACGCCGAACAGCGCCTTGAGTTCGATCGGGAACTGGAGATGAACCTGGCGATCTCCCTGATCGGGATCGGGCGCTTTCGGGTGAATATTTTCAAACAGCGTAACGATGTGTCGATGGTGGTGCGCAACGTCAAGCTCGACATTCCGCGCTTCGAAGACCTCAAGCTGCCGTCGGTGCTGCTCGAAACGGTGATGCTCAAGCAGGGGCTGATGCTATTCGTCGGCGCTACCGACTCGGGCAAGTCTACCTCGCTGGCGGCATTGATCGACTACCGCAATCGTCACGCCAGCGGTCACATCGTCACCATCGAAGACCCGATCGAGTACATCCACCGGCACAAGCAATCGATCATCAACCAGCGCGAGGTCGGTGTCGATACCCGCAGTTTTCATGCCGCGTTGAAAAACACTCTGCGCCAAGCGCCGGACGTGGTGCTGATCGGCGAGATCCGCGACCGCGAAACCATGGAGCATGCCCTGGCGTTTGCCGACACCGGGCATTTGGTGATTTCCACCTTGCATGCTCACAACGCCCATCAGGCGCTGGATCGCATTATCAATTTCTTCCCGCAGGAACGGCGGATGCAACTGCTGCATGACCTGAGTAACAATCTTAAAGCCTTTGTTTCCCAGCGTCTGGTGCGCACTCGTGACGGTCAGCTCAGGGCAGCAGTAGAAGTGATGCTGGGCACACCGACCGTTGGCGACCTGATACGGCGCAATGAACTGGATGAACTTAAAAACATCATGGAAAAGTCTGTTGAATCCGGGATGCAGACCTTCGATGGCGCACTGTATGCCCTGGTGGTGGACGGTGTGATCAGCGAAGACGAAGCGTTAAAAAATGCGGACTCGCTGAATAATTTAAAGTTGCGACTCAAGTTGCACAGGGACGGAACGTCGATATTAAGCGCGTCCAGTGATGGTTGGGGGTTGGCTGATTGATTATAGGCGTCGCTTGAAATTTGTTGATTCGAATGCTTGAAACGTCGCCTTATAGATTTTTGCTGTTTAGTTGCTCCTGGATAAGTAAGGATTCAGGGGTGCTTAACCAGTCGACAAATAAAATCCATGAGGTTGTTTTATGTGTGAAAAACTTAAATATAAAAGCTATCAGATTTTCGGTGCTGTTTCCGAAGTGCAGCATCAGTGGTTAAAGGCCGATGCTGCAGAGCGACAATCCGTACTAAGCCTGTTGCCAACTATTATCGAGGAGCAAGAGGGCGACGGGGATTACAGCTGGCAAGGCTATGAGTTGGAATTGGTAGAAGGGTCTTCGCTTCATGAAGTCCATATGCCTGGCCGAGTGGCGTGGAATCACCTGGCCAACTACACGGTCGTGATGGATGAACTCCGTCGTCACCGCCCCGAGAAGATGGCAGCAACCCGAATTAATGAAAGTAGTGGGTTGGAGATATTTCGAGAAGACAGTTCAGTGTGGGAAGTCGTCGACGTGGATATCGTCCAGGAGTCCCACTACTACCAGAAGCTGCTGGTGATCGGGGATATTGCCAGGCAAGCCGGCGGTTACGTTTATACCGAGGATTTAGTGGATGTGGAACAATGGCTGAAGTTTCATGGCCTGGCAGTTCCTCGAAATGCGAGCGAAGTGCAAAACCTGATTGCGCTATTCGAGTTTGATCCTGATGTTGATGAGTTGGGTAACTATTGGGGCCAGCTCGTTTCGGATGACCCGTCGTTAGCCGTCTTGTCGACTGAACAACGTACTGCCATTCGGCAGGTCACCCCGCTTGTCGCCAATAACACCAAGCTGCTGGATAAGTTGTACCGCGAAACGGGCCGCGGTCTGGCGACGCACGATAACGCCGCTGAACGGATGGTTCAGTTGGTCAAGCATCCTGTGGCCCAGGCCAGCGCCAGGACACTGCTGGAGGCGTTGGATTGGTTCGGTGCCCAATCCGGGCAAGCTGTCTCTTCGCAAGATCTCGAGCAACTGCTGATAACGAGTTTGTTGCTGGACCTTTATCCAACTCTCGGCAGCACCCAGGACCGCAAGAGTATCGGTGGTTTCGCTTTATATACGCCAGGCAATGTTGAGCGCTCGCCAGCCATAGTGCGTGAAGAGCTGCAAGCCTTTCTCTATACCAAAGGCTGGGTTGATCCTGCCACGGCGCCGCTGGCGTGCCACCTGCTACTGGCGGAGATCGCACCGGAATTTCTGGTCAGGGGCGTTCCATCGGCGCTGACGATGGGCTCGGTTGCCTGGGTGACCTTTTGCCATGGTGTTGCCTTGGCGGAAGCGGTCAGGAAGGGTGCATCGCGAGTGCTGACGTTTGCGCAAATCATGGCGTATGTCGAATTGGAGCCTGTCAGCGAACCGCTGTCCCGACTGCGGGATTTGGCAATGATCGATCCGATTGTTGACTGGGCACTGATGAATGGAGTTATCAGCGCAAGCGAACTCACTCAAGCGGCGAAGGAAACCGCGGAACGGGCAATCACGGCGTTCCAGGAATACGCGGAGAACTTCACCCATCTGGCGCGCGTCTATTCCAGCCCCATGCCCAACCGCGAAACCATCGCGCGTGAAGCGTTGCAAGGCGCGGTGCCGGAGTGTGATTTCCTCGACGATAAAGTGATCTATCAACACCCCGGCCTCTATGCATCCCCAAACCCCATGTCGATCGTCGACTTGCACATGTCGGCAGATCTGACAGGTGGACAGTGGGATTTTCGTGCGGTCTTTCCCGACAAAGTTATTTCCAGAACACCTGATTTGCTGGCCGGTCAGACCAATTACAAAAGGCCAACCTACTACGATCCTTCCGTCACCAGCCTTTATAGTCGCTTTCCCAGGTTGCAGAGGCTGCCGCCCAACAATGTCGAATACCATCGCCAATTGCGGGATTATCACGGCAATTTGAACCAAGCGCTGATGACCAATGTGAAGCTGGCCCTTTCACACATGCTTCCCCATGATCTGGACATCTTTCTGAAAGGTAAGATTACTTTTTTTACCGTTCGTCTTCCGGCGACCAGGACCGAGTCTTACTTCTCAATATCGCCTGTGCCTGTTTCAACAACCTATGAAACCCAGCACAGTAACGATGCTGTCAAGGGGCGCTTTGGCATTGTCATGTGCGCTACCCACGGAAACACGGCCGCGTGTTATGAGTTGTTTACCTTGCGTGGTGAGCTGCGGAAAAACAACACGCTCGCGGCGCTGATCATCTCAACAGGCAAGTTGCGGGCTGCCGCCAGAATGGACTTCAACGGGGATCTGAATGCGCCCCTTCGACCTACGCCTCCCGAATCGTTGCCGCTCTCTGTTGTTGAATACACGGACGGGGTTGTCGCTGAGAATGACGCCAGCAGCTCCATGGCGATTATTGAAAAGCTCGGTGAAGTCCCCGCGCCAGCGTCTGTGGCGACGCGGCAGCAGAGTACCTACAGGAGCTTCGGTAATCCACAGCTGGTGCGAATTGCCGAGTTCGTTGTGATCAATCATCCGTTCCGTACTTTTGACGAAATCGAATCAATGGCGACCGTGCCGACAGCGCTCGAAAGCGAACGCAAAAGGGGTGAAGAGACTGCAGATTACATCGTGAACCTGGTGGTTCCCTTTAAGAAATGCATCGAAGATTTATCTTCGGGAGAACACAACAAGGTCGTCGACGGGATCTATGGATGCGTCATGGACACAATTGCATTGGGAGGCGCCTTCGTGGGGGCGGGCGCCAAAGCGCTGAGCATTTCGGCAAAAGCCATCTCTACGACGACCAAAGCTGCGCGCTTGACCCAGTTGGCCTTCATGACGTCCGTTTCCCTTTTCAACCCCGTGGATGATGTACCAACAGTGTTTTATGGCGCCGGGAAGCTCATCCACAAGGGCACGTTACGTTTCAGCAGGCAGGCGCAAGAGCTTCTCGGGCTGGCGAAGTCCCAGTTGGGCAGACTCCATGGCAGCCATAAATCCTATGACCTAGTCCGCGCGGCCAATAGCCTCCATGCCGGACAGGGTAACTGGCGCCCCCGTGGTGCAGTCGGTGAGACTCTCACGGTGGTGGCGGCGCGAAGTAATTTTCAATGGTACGCCCTCGACCGGCTGGGTAAAACCTGGGGGCCAAAACTGAACAACTTTGCCTATGTGGCCCCTGTCCGCTTGCCGCGCTCCACCAAGACATTGCCCATCAGTTATACCCGACAGTTCATTGAGCAAAGCCTGCCGCGGGCCCGGACCAAAATCGAAAACGCGATCAATGCCCTCACCCATCGTGACTTCGAGGCACAACGCAAGCTGGTCGCCAGACTGCTGATGGGAAGCGACTCGAACGAGGCAATCAATCAGTTGCTGAACTATCTGAGAGCGGTCAGGGCGGACTTTGCGGGCGTGTCCATCAGCAATTTTATTCTCGATCCGCTCAAGGAAACCCACCACATTGCCGCTTTCGATACTAGCGCTTACCGACGGTGGAAAAGTGCAACCGGGCAATCCGATACGGCGTTCATTGAAATCTACACCCCCAATCTCAACAGGCACTTCATCGGCCTGGGTTTCAACCATGATGTGGTCGCAGACGACTTGATCCATGAACTGTTTCACGGACCTGCGCAGATCGGTGATGTCGCCTATGCCCGCGACGCCGGCAACGTCGGCGGTGGACAGTCACTGGACGTGTCGGCGCTGCTGAACCTTGCCGGCGGGCAGCTCGCGGTGACCGATGAAGGCAATGACCTCCACGTCAGTTCCAAAGCCTTTGAAAACGCCGACTCACTGGCGGTGGCCACTTCGCTGTTGAGCCAGTTGTACACGGACAAGGGCGGGTATGAACGCAACATCTCCCTGCTGCGGGGTGCAATTGAAGCAAATCCCGATAGCGCGATCGGCGTTCCGGTGCGGATCACGCTGAACAACCCTGACGTGACAGCGCAAAGGCCTGCGTCAGGCAGGCCTGGTGCGTCCGTTGGATAAATCAGAAGCGCAGGCCGTTTAAAAAGCCAGTTCCGGCCGATCCCGAAATTGCTCCAGCGCTTCGGGGTTGGCCAGCGCATCGGTGTTTATCACCGGCTCGCCATGCACCACATTCCTCACTGCCAACTCGACCACTTTGCCGCTGATGGTGCGCGGAATGTCCGTCACCGCGACAATCTTCGCCGGTACGTGGCGTGGCGTGGTGTTGGCGCGAATGACCTGGCGAATCTGTTGTTGCAGCGCCTCGTCCAGCTCCACCCCCTCGACCAACCGCACGAACAGCACCACCCGCACGTCGTCTTGCCATTGCTGACCGATGGCCACGCTGTCGGTGACTTGCGGGACTTTCTCCACCTGACGGTAAATTTCCGCCGTGCCGATGCGCACGCCACCGGGGTTGAGTACCGCGTCCGAGCGCCCGTGAATCATCATCGCGCCGTGAGCCAATTGTTCGGCGTAATCGCCCTGGGCCCAAACGCCGGGGAACAGGCTGAAATAAGACGCGCGCAGCTTTTCCCCGGTCGGGTCGTTCCACAAGCCGACGGGCATGGCCGGGAAGTGTCGGGTGCAGACCAGTTCACCTTTTTCGCCAATGACCGCACGACCGGCGTCGTTCCAGACCTCGACCGTCATCCCCAGGCTCTTGCCCTGGATTTCGCCGCGCCGCACCGCCAGCAACGGATTGCCGTTCACGAAGCACGAAACGATGTCGGTGCCACCGGACATCGATGCCAGGCACAGGTCGGCCTTGAGGTCGCGGTAGACGTAGTCGTAGCTTTGCGGCGATAGCGCAGAACCGGTGCACAACAGGGTTTTCAGCGTGCCGAGATCATGGCTTTGCCGAGGCTTCACGCCGTTGCTTTCCAAGGTCGCGAGGTATTTGGGACTGGTGCCGAACACGCTGATGCGTTCGTCGTCGATCAGGTCGATCAAGCGCTCCGGGCCGGGATGAAATGGCGAGCCGTCGTACAGCACCACGGCGCTGTCGACGGCCAGGGCCGACACCAGCCAGTTCCACATCATCCAGCCGCAAGTGGTGTAGTAAAACAAGCGGTCGCCGAGCCCGAGGTCGCAATGCAGGCCGTGTTCCTTGACGTGCTGCAACAGCACGCCGCCGGTGCTGTGGATGATGCATTTGGGCACGCCGGTGGTGCCGCTGGAGTAGAGGATGTACAGCGGATGGGCGAAAGGCACCGGGACGAAATCAGGGTCGCCACCCGGATCATAGAAATCGTCCCAAAGTGTGACGTTGGCCTGGGTACGGAAATCTTCGATGTGTGTTTCGGGGCGCGCGTAAGGCACGATGACCAACTGCTGCAATGACGGCAGACGTTCTAGGATTTCGTTGACCTTGGCGCTCTGGTCGATCACCTTGCCGGCGTAACGATAGCCGGCGCAGGTGATCAGCACTTTCGGTTCGATCTGGCCGAAGCGGTCGATCACCCCTTGGGTGCCGAAGTCTGGCGACGAGCAGGACCAGATCGCCCCGAGGCTGGTGGTGGCGAGCATGGCTACCAGGGTTTGCCAAGTATTGGGCATACACGCGGCGACCCGGTCGCCAAGGCCGACACCGGCCGCGATCAGGCCATTCTGAAAACCGGCGACATGCTCCGCCAATTCGGCCCAGGTCAACTGTTCACGCTGACCGTTTTCACCCACGGCCACGACTGCCACCGCATCGTCGCGACGGCTCAGCAGGTGTTCGGCGAAGTTCAGGGTCGCGCCGGGGAACCACTGGGCGCTGGGCATTTGCGCGCCTTCCAGCAACACCGCGTCGGGCTGCTCATGGAAGCGGATGTCGAAGAAGTCGACGATGGCCTGCCAGAAGTCCGGGCGCTGATCGATCGACCATTGGTGCAGGGCGGGGTAGTCGTCGATGTGCAGGTGGTGCCGTTGATTGATGAAGCGCCGAAAGGCCTCCATGCGGGTCTTGCCGATGCGTTCGGCGGTGGGTTGCCACAGTACTTCGGACATGATTTGCCTCTTCTTGTGATCGGATCGTTCCCATGCTCTGCGTGGGAATGCCTCAACGGACGCTCCGCGTTCGGCTCTTGGGACGCAGAGCGTCCCGGGCTGCATTCCCACGCAGAGCGTGGGAACGATCATCTGTGGGCTACTGCGCCAACCACCCACCATCGATATTCCATGCCGCGCCACGCACCTGCATGCCTGCTTCGCTGCACAGGAACAGCACCAGTTCACCCAGCTGCGGCGGCGTCACGAACTCCAGCGACGGCTGCTTCTCGGCCAGCAGGTCATGCTGCGCCTGCTGCGGGTCTATGCCGGTGGCGGCGCGATCGTCGATCTGCTTCTGCACCAGCGGCGTCAGCACCCAGCCCGGGCAAATCGCGTTGCAGGTGATGTTGCTGGTGGCCGTTTCCAAAGCGACCACTTTGGTCAGCCCGATCACGCCGTGCTTGGCGGCGACATAAGCGGCCTTGCCCGTCGAACCCACCAGGCCATGCACCGAGGCGATGTTGATCACCCGGCCCCAGCCCTTGGCACGCATACCCGGTAAACTCAGGCGAGTGCTGTGAAACACCGATGACAGGTTGATGGCAATGATCGAATCCCAGCGCTCCACCGGGAACTCGTCCACCGGCGCCACATGCTGGATGCCGGCGTTGTTGACCAGAATGTCGACACCGCCGAATTCACGCTCGGCGTAGGCAATCATGTCGGCGATTTGAGCGGGGTCGCTGACATCGGCCGGATGATGGCCCACCTTGCCGCCGAACTGTTCTACCTCGGCAATTACTTTGGATGCATCTCCAAAACCGTTGAGAATCAGATTGGCGCCAGCCTTGGCCAGGCTCAGGGCAATGCCCAGGCCGATGCCGCTGGTGGAACCGGTAACCAATGCGGTCTTGCCCGAAAGAGTCGTCATCAATACCTCACACAATGCCAGTGGCGTAGAAAGTGCCGATCACTACGAAAACCGCCAGGGTCTTGATCAGCGTAATACAGAAAATGTCTTTGTAGGCTTCGCGGTGGGTCAGGCCGGTCACCGCCAGCAAGGTAATCACCGCGCCGTTGTGCGGCAGGGTGTCCATGCCGCCACTGGCCATGGCGGCGACGCGGTGCAGTACTTCCAGGGGAATGTTGGCCGCATGGGCCGCTGCGATGAAGTCATTGGCCATGGCTGCCAGCGCAATGCTCATGCCGCCGGACGCCGAACCGGTGATGCCCGCCAGCAGGGTCACGGTGATCGCTTCGTTGACCAGCGGGTTAGGGATGCTTTTGAGCCAGTCGGCCAGAACCAGAAAGCCCGGCAACGACGCAATCACCGCACCAAAACCGTATTCCGACGCCGTGTTCATCGCTGCCAGCAATGAACCGCTGACCGCACTTCTGCTGCCTTCGGCCAATTTGCCGCGAATCGCCTGGAAGCCGAACACCAGCACCATGATGATGCCGACCAGCAACGCAGCCTGAACTGCCCAGATCGCCGTGAGCTTGGCGATTTCGGTGGTCACCGGCGCAGCCATGCCCGGCAGCGCGAGGCTGTGGGTCTTGCCGTACCACTGCGGAATCCACTGGGTAAACAACAGGTTCATGATGCCGACGGCCAGCAGCGGCGACAGTGCGATCCACGGATTGGGCAGTTTGATGTCGGCAGCGGTTTCCGGCTCGTTGCGCAGGTCGGTGCCATAGCCTTCGCCGCTATGCTGAGCCTTGTTGCGCTGGCGCTGCAGAAACAGCATGCCGGCGCAGACCACGAAGATCGACCCGATCAAACCCAACCATGGCGCGGCCCAGGCGGTGGTGTTGAAGAAGGTGCTGGGGATGATGTTCTGGATCTGCGGGGTGCCGGGCAGGGCGTCCATGGTGAACGAAAAGGCGCCGAGGGCGATGGTCGCCGGGATCAGGCGTTTGGGAATGTTGCTCTGGCGGAACATTTCCGCAGCAAACGGATAGACCGCGAACACCACCACGAACAGCGAGACGCCGCCGTACGTCAGCAGGGCGCAGACCAGCACGATCACGAGTATCGCCTGGCGGGTGCCGAGCAAACGAATGGCCGCCGCGACGATGGAGCGCGAGAAGCCGGACAACTCGATGAGTTTGCCGAACACCGCGCCCAACAGGAACACCGGGAAATACAGTTTGATGAACCCGACCATTTTTTCCATGAACACCCCGGTGAAGGCAGGGGCGACGGCAGAAGGGTCGGTGAGCAGGACGGCGCCGAGGGCGGCAATCGGGGCAAAAAGGATAACGCTATAGCCACGGTAGGCAGCCAGCATCAGCAGCGCGAGGGCTGCCAAGGCAATGATCACACTCATGGTGTGTCTCCTGGATTGTTATTTTTTTAAGGGTGGATCTTTTGTGGGGAAGGGCTAAAGCGAGTTTCGTGCCATAAGTGTAAGGCGTTGAAATATAAGGAGATATTTCGTTTTCTGTAGGCGGCTCAAGATGGGGTGTCTCTGTTTTGAGACTTGCGGTGATGGTGGAGGCCTCTTCGCGAGCAGGCTCGCTCCCACATTGGACCGCGTTTTCCTTGGCAACTCGATCTACTGTGGGAGCGAGCCTGCTCGCGATGGACTGTCTAGCAATGGAGATTCATGTCTCTTTATGGAGAATCGGCAATCCCCAACGCCACCATCTTCTTGTACAAAGTAGACCGCCCCAGCCCCAACCGCGCCGCCGCTTCAATTACCTTGCCCCCGCATTGCGCCAGGGCCGCTTCAATCAATTGCCGATCAAAGCGCTCCCGCGCGGCACTGAACGTCTCATGCTCCACCACTTCCACAGGCAACGGCGCCACGCGCTCAACCGGCGAAAAAGTCCCGATCGCAGCACGGATATCCACCACCGTCAGCCGCAGGTCATCACTGAGCAACGCCGCCCGCTCCAGCACATTGCGCAGTTCGCGAATGTTCCCCGGCCAGGCATGTTGACCCAGGAGTGCCAGCGCATCGCTGTTCAGTTCGTGCTGGCTGCGCAGTTCCTCAAGAATCGCTTCACTGAGGGCGGGCAGGTCATCGAGACGCTCGCGCAGCGGTGGAACCTGGATCGGCAGGACGTTGAGGCGGTAGTACAGGTCGGCGCGAAACTCGCCACGCTTGATCGCCGCTTCCAGGTCGGTCGAGGTCGCGGCGATCACCCGCACATCGCTTTGGATCACCTCGTTGGAACCGACCGGTTCGAATTCCTTTTCCTGCAGCACCCGCAGCAATTTGCTTTGCAGCGGCAATGGCATGTCGCCGATTTCATCGAGGAACAGCGTACCGCCCTGGGCGATCTGCAGTTTGCCAGCGCGGCCTTTGCGGTCGGCGCCGGTAAAGGCACCAGGGGCGGTGCCGAAGAATTCGGCTTCCAACAGGGATTCGGGAATCGCCGCACTGTTGATGCTGACAAACGCCTTGTGTGCTCGCGGCGACGCATTGTGGATCGCCTGTGCCAGCAATTCCTTGCCGGTGCCGGTTTCACCGAGCAGCAACACCGGCGAGTCGGTGCTGGCGCTGCGCCGGGCACGGCGCTTGACTTCCAGGCTGGCGGCGCTGGTGCCGATGAAGTGGGCAAAGTTGTACTTGGTCTGCCGCGCCCGCAGCAGCGAGCGCGTGGAAGCAAGTTCTTCCTGCATGCTCATGTAGCGCTTGAGCATCGGCGACAGGCTGCGCAACTCGTCGAACAAGGCAAAGCCAATGGCGCCGATCACCTCGCCGGCGTCGTCGTGAATCGGCAGGCGCATGACCACCAGCGGTTCCTTGGGGGTGTCCTGCATGTCGAGCAGAATCGGTCGGCCGGTGCGCACCACCTCGCGCAACAGGCTGCCGGGGATCACGCTTTCGCAGGCCTTGCCAATCGCGCCTTCGGCCGATGGCAGGCCGAAACGCTTGGCATAGCGCTCGTTCATCCAGACGATGTTGGCGTCGCGGTCGACGATCACCGTGCCTTCACTTGACTGCTCGATGATCTCGAACAGCGAGCGGATCGCCAGCAGGCGCACGCGCTGGTAGTCCTTGAGGCTTTCGGTGGTGTTCATGGGGGTTGATCCTGATTATGTGTTGCCTTTGCTGGCCCCTTCGCGAGCAGGCTCGCTCCCACAATTGATCTGTGTCGTTCACAAATCCAATGTGGGAGCGAGCCTGCTCGCGAAGGCCGCGACGCGGTCTGACGGGATTATGCCTGCCCCACATGCGCCGCCGCCAACAGCTCTTTGGTGTACGGATGCTGCGGCGATTCGAACACATCATGGCTGGCGCCGCTTTCGACCACCTTGCCGTCCTTGATCACGATCATGTCGTGGGCCAGGGCGCGCACCACCGCCAGGTCATGGCTGATGAACAGGTAGGTCAGCCCGTGCTTTTCCTGAAGCTGGCGCAGCAGGGCGACCACCTGCTTTTGCACGGTGCGATCCAGCGCCGAGGTCGGTTCGTCCAACAGGATCAGCGCAGGTTTCAACACCAGCGCCCGGGCGATGGCGATGCGCTGGCGCTGGCCACCGGAGAACTCGTGGGGGTAGCGATGCCGGCTTTGCGGGTCGAGCCCGACTTCCTGCAGCGCCCGGATCACTTCGGCGTTGCATTGCTCGGTGCTTAACTGACTATGCACCTCCAGGCCTTCGCTGATGATCTGCGCCACGGACATGCGCGGGCTGAGACTGCCAAACGGGTCCTGGAACACCACCTGCATTTTCTTGCGCCACGGCCGCAACTGCTTCTGCGTCAGGCCATCGAGCGCCTGGCCCTGGAAGCGAATACCGCCCTCGGAGTCCAGCAGGCGCAGGATCGCCTGGCCGAGCGTGGACTTGCCGGAACCCGATTCGCCGACGATGCCCAGGGTCTTGCCACGCTGGATGCTCAGGCTGATGCCGTCCACGGCCTTGAGGTAAGTCTTGCGTTGGAACAGTCCGCCACCGACGACAAATTGCACCCGCAGGTCGTGCACTTCCAGGACTTTTTCCCGTTCGTCCCGGGGCAGGGCTTCGCCTTCCGGCTCGGCGTTGAGCAGCACGCAGCTGTAAGGGTGTTTCGGTGCGGTAAACATCGTCTCGCAGGTGGCTTGCTCGACTATTTCCCCGGCTTTCATCACGCAGACTCGCTGGGCAATGCTGCGCACCAGATTGAGATCGTGGCTGATCAGCAGCAACGACATGCCCAGTCGCTGCTGCAGCGACTTGAGTAGCAGCAGGATCTTGCGTTGCACCGTCACGTCCAGCGCCGTGGTCGGTTCATCGGCGATCAACAATTCCGGCTCGCAAGCCAGGGCCATGGCGATCATCACCCGCTGGCGCTGACCACCGGATAACTGGTGCGGATAGGCCTTGAGCCGCTCCTTGGGCTTCTGGATGCCCACCAGATGCAGCAACTCGAGAATCCGCGCTTGTGCCGCTTTGCCGGCCAGGCCCTTGTGCACCAGCAAGGTCTCGCCAATCTGCTTCTCGATACTGTGCAACGGGTTCAGGGAGGTCATCGGCTCCTGGAAGATCATCGCGATGCGATTGCCCCGCAGTTCGCGCAATTTGCGCGCATCGGCGCCCACCAGTTCCTGGCCGCGATAACGGATGCTGCCGGTCGTCTCGGTGCCGCATTCGGGCAGCAATTGCAGGATCGAGTGGGCCGTCACCGACTTGCCCGAACCCGACTCGCCCACCAGCGCCAGGCATTCGCCGGGGCGGATGTCCAGACACAGATTGCGCACGACTGTCTGGCCACTGAAGGCGACGCTGAGGTCACGAATTTCGATCAGGTTGCTCATATCAACAGTCCGCGTCACGAACGAGGGTCAAAGGCGTCACGCAATGCTTCGCCGATGAACACCAGTAGAGAAAGAATCAACGCCAGGGTGAAAAACGCCGTCATACCCAGCCAAGGCGCTTGCAGGTTCTGCTTGCCCTGACCAATCAGCTCACCCAACGATGCACTGCCGGCCGGCATGCCGAAACCGAGAAAATCCAGCGCGGTGAGGGTCGAGATGGCCCCGGTCAGAATGAACGGCAGGTAGCTCAATGTCGCGTTCATGGCATTAGGCAGAATGTGCCGCACAATCACCTTGCGGTCGGTCAAGCCCAGCGCACGGGCGGCCTTGACGTATTCCAGATTGCGCCCACGCAGGAATTCGGCACGCACCACGTCCACCAGGGCCAGCCAGGAAAACAGCGCCATGATCCCCAGTAACCACCAGAAATTCGGCTCGACGAACCCCGAGAGGATGATCAGCAGGTACAGCACCGGCAACCCGGACCAGACCTCCAGCAGGCGCTGACCGAGCAAGTCGACCCAGCCACCGTAATAGCCTTGCAGCGCGCCTGCGGCAATGCCGATCAGCGCGCTGACGAAGGTCAGCATCAAGGCAAACAGGATCGAAACCCGCGCGCCGAAAATCACCCGCGCCAACACGTCCCGCGACTGGTCGTCGGTGCCCAGCCAGTTCACATTCGAAGGCGGACTCGGGGCCGGTTGGTTCAGGTCGTAGTTCGGTGTGTCGTCGCTGAAGGGGATCGGCGGGAACAGCAGCCAGCCCCCATCCTTCTTGATCAGGTTCTGCACATAATCGCTGCGGTAATCGGCCTGGAAGGGTAGTTGCCCGCCAAATTCCTGTTCTGTGTAGCGCTTGAGCGCGGGGAAGTACAACGAGCCTTGATAGCTGACGACCAGCGGTTTGTCGTTGGCGATCAGTTCGCCACCCAGGGTCAGCAGGAACAGCCCGACGAACAACCACAGCGACCACCAGCCGCGGCGGTTTTTCTTGAAGCGCTCGAAGCGGCGTCGGCCTAACGGCGAAAGCTTCAGCATCAGGCGTTCCTCGCGGCGAAGTCGATCCGCGGATCGACCAGGGTGTAGCACAGGTCGCCGACCAGTTTTATCAGGAGGCCGAACAGCGTGAAGATGAACAGCGAACCGAACACCACCGGGTAGTCCCGTGACACCGCCGCTTCGTAGCTCATGCGCCCCAGGCCATCGAGGGAGAAAATCACTTCGATCAGCAGCGAGCCTGCAAAAAACACGCTGATAAAGGCCTGGGGAATTCCCGACACCACCAGCAACATGGCGTTGCGGAACACGTGGCCGTACAGCACCCGGCGTTCGCTCAAGCCTTTGGCGCGGGCGGTGACTACGTACTGACGGGTGATCTCGTTGAGGAACGAGTTCTTGGTCAGGATGGTCAGGGTCGCGAAACCGCCAATCACCAGCGCTGTCACCGGCAGTACCAGATGCCAGAAGTAATCGGCGATCTTGCCCAGGGTCGACAGCGACTCGAAATTGTCCGAGACCAGCCCGCGTACCGGGAACCAGTTCAGTGAGGTGCCGCCGGCGAACATCACGATCAGGAACATGGCGAACAGGAAGGCCGGCATGGCATAGCCGATGATGATCGCAGTGCTGCTCCAGACATCGAATTGGCTGCCGTGGTGCACGGCCTTGCGGATCCCCAGGGGAATCGACACCAGGTAGGTGATCAGCGTCGCCCAGAGCCCGAGGGAGATGGTGACCGGCATTTTTTCCAGGATCAGGTCGGTGACGGTGGCGCCGCGAAAGAAGCTTTTGCCGAAGTCCAGGCGCGCGTAACTGGTGAGCATCAGCCACAGGCGTTCGGGTGCCGGTTTATCGAAGCCGTATTGCTTTTCGATGTCCTTGATCAACTGCGGATCGAGACCGCGGCTGGCCCGGGAATGGCCCATGGTCTCGCTGGAGCTGCCACCGACGCCGCCACCGCCAATGCCCTGCAAATGCGCGATGGCCTGTTCCACCGGGCCACCCGGTGCGGCCTGGACGATGACGAAATTGACCAGGAGAATGATCACCAGTGTCGGGATGATCAGCAGCAGGCGCCGCACGATATAAGCCCACATCAATGCGGTCCTCCGGGTCTGCCACGACGGATGCGCTCGGCGGTCATTTGCTGGTTGGTCAGCGGCGTAGTGCTCATTTCCCACCAGCTCTCGATGGCTTCGTCATTGCTCGCCTGCACGTTCGGTATGCCGAAGCGATTCCACCACACGGTGGAGCTGCCCGGCGGGTAATAGTTGGGAATCCAGTAGTAGTTCCATTGCAGCACCCGGTCGAGCGCATGGGCATAGTGCAGCATGTCGGCCTGGGTGTTGGCGCGTATCAGGCCGTTGATCAGGGTGTCCACCGCCGGGTTCTTCAATACCATGTAGTTGTTGGCGCCGGGATCGTTGGCCGAGACCGAGCCGAAGTAGTTGATCAGTTCGCCCCCGGGAGAGGTGGTGACCGGATAGCCGGTGACAATCATGTCGTAGTCGCGGCTCATCAGGCGATTGACGTACTGCGACGAATCGATGCGGCGGATGTTCAGGTCGATGCCGATCTGTTTCAGGGTGCGCTTGTAGGGCAGGAGCAAGCGGTCCATGCCGTTCTGGCTGACCAGGAAGGTGAAGCTCAGTGGCTCGCCGTCGGCGTTCACCAGTTGATCGCCTTGGGGTTTCCACCCGGCCTGTTCGAGCAGGTCCAGGGCTTGCAACTGCTTGTCACGAATCAACCCGCTGCCATCGGTTTTCGGTGGTTCGAACACTTGGCTGAAGACTTCATCGGGGACCTGTCCACGCAAGGGTTCCAGAATCGCCAGCTCACCGGCATCCGGTAACTGCCGGGCCGCGAGGTCGGTATTGGAAAAGTAGCTCTGCTGGCGGATGTACAGGTTGCGCATCATCTGCCGGTTGCTCCATTCGAAATCCCAGAGCATCGCCAGCGCCTGGCGCACCCGGCGGTCCTGGAACATCGGCTTTTGCAGATTGAACACGAAACCCTGGGCCGATTGTGGCGCTTCGGTGGCCAGGTGAGCCTTTTGCAGGCGACCGTCGCTCAGGGCCGGGCTGTCATAGCCTATGGAGTATCCGGTGGCGGAAAACTCGCGGTTGTAGTCGTAGGCACCGCCGCGCAATACCTGGCGCGCGACATCGGTATCGCCGAAGTACTCGATGCTGAAACGGTCGAAGTTGTACAGCCCGCGGCTGACCGGCAGGTCCTTGCCCCACCAGTCGGGGTTGCGCTCGAAGGTGATGCTGCGCCCCGAATCGACCTTGCCGACCTTGTACGGTCCGCTGCCCAGGGGCGGTTCGTAACCACCGCCATCGGCAAAATCACGGCTCTTCCACCAGTGTTCGGGAAACACCGGCAAGGTCGCGATGTCCAGCGACAGGGTGCGGTTTTCGTTGTTCTTGAAGTCGAAGCGCACGGTCAATGGCGATTCGATTTCTACACCTTTGACGTCGGCGAACTGCGTGCGATAGCGCAGGCTGCCCTGGGTCATCAAAAGATCGAAGGTGTAGCGCACGTCCTGGGCAGTGATCGGCTTGCCATCGGCAAATTGCGCCTTGGGGTTGAGGTAGAAACGCAGGGACAGGCCATCGTCGGAGCGCTCCATTTTCTGCGCCACCAGGCCGTACACGGTGTAAGGCTCGTCCAGCGAGCGCTGCGCCAGGGGGGAGTAGAGCAGGCCATCGATCTGCGTCACGCCGATGCCCTTGTCTATATAAGGCAGGACGTGATCGAAATGCCCGATCTCGATCGCCGAACGCCGCATTGTCCCGCCCTTGGGCGCCTGCGGGTTGGTGTAGGCAAAATGGCTGAAGCCGGCAGGGTACTTGGCGGGCTCGCCGTATACGGTCAACGCATGTTGCGGTGCGGCATTCACACCGGCGGCGCCCAGGAGCAGGGCCACGGCAGTGAACAATAAAGTCGGGAAAGCCAGTCGCATTGTCAGCCTTAGAGCCGGGTGGTGGTTAACCACGATTTGTACGCTAGCGGCGCGTCCCTCGCCAGCCGTATTAAGTATCTGAAACACGACGGCCCACCAGAAGGCGGGCCGTTGCACAGCCAATCCAGGGGGCTATCAGTCCTGGCGGCTGGTCACTTCCAGCAGGTGGTAGCCGAACTGGGTCTTGACCGGACCTTGCACCACGTTGAGCGGTGCGCTGAAGACCACGGTGTCGAACTCCTTGACCATCTGGCCCGGGCCGAACGAGCCCAGGTCACCGCCCTGGCGGCTGGAAGGGCACGTGGAGTTGGCTTTGGCGACTTCGGCGAAGTCTGCGCCCGCCTCGATTTGGGCCTTCAGTTCGTTGCACTTGGTTTCGCTGGCAACAAGGATGTGACGGGCAGTGGCTTTGGCCATGGTAAAACTCTCCATTGAATGTACGGTAAAATGCTGAGCCTACCGGATTCAGTGGGCTATTTCTCCTCAAAGTTCCGTTGCCATTAAAGCCCGGCTTTTTTCAGGCGCTCGGCGTGCTGCACATAAAGATCAATCGGGTCAATGCGCTTTGTATTTTGACCGGTTGACGGGCGAAGGGTGCCCAGATGGTCCAGCGGATAGTCGGAGCGGATGATGGTGCCCAAGTGGGAGCTGTAACGCCCGACCAGGCCATCGTTCTGCAAGGGCTCGGTGGTGAAATAACGTGACAGCGCCCGCAGCAGGCCATGGAACGGGTCCACTGCGTCAAGACCTTCATCTCGCCGCTGTCCCTGCAGGATGCCACTCCAGGAATAGTAGCGCACGCCATTGACCTGTTCGCGGCCCTTGTCACCCCAGATCTTCGGCAAGCCTTGAGGATACTTCTGGTTGAATGCGCCCACGCCTTGCGTGGTCAGGGCGCTCAGGGCGGCGATGGCATTTGGCGGTATCCGACGCTTGCCACTGAGCAACGACAGGAGGTCGGCGAACAAGGTGGCAACGGTTTCGGCCACCGTCTCCGGCAGGTTGCCGGGCGTCAGTGCCTCGCGCAGCAAGTCGGCCAGTTCCGACCCGTGGTTCGGTCCGCTGACGGACGTCACCGAAGCAACCTTGCCTGGCGCTGTCGCGGCGGCATATCGTGCGGTCAACGCGCCTTGGCCGTGGCCGACCAGATTGACCTTGTGGGCGCCTGTGCCCTGCAGTACCCGCTGGATCTGCGCCAGAAGCTGTTCGCCGCGCACTTCGTTGCTGTGGGTGGCGGATACATGCGGGACAAACACGCTCGCCCCGGCGCACCGCAGGGCCTGCTTGACGTCGTGGAAGAGGTGCGCGCTGCCGATCCGCTCGAAGCCGAAAAGCCCGTGCACCAGCAGGATTGGATAATGAGTCTTTGCATTCCGTTGCATGTTCATTCCTTTTTCCAGGGTTCAAGAAAGTGACTTCAACGTCACTCTAAAGACTCCAACGCCGTAGCGATGCATGAAATAGCCGCTATGGTCTGGGGAAAAAGGCATAGGCACGGTACGAATGCTCGGAGGTGGATGTGGCCTTGGTCTTTAACTTCGCAGGGTTTTTGCGCGGGACTTGAGGGTGGATGGGCATGTATATAAGAATTGGATTGGGGGGATATCCATTGCTGCGGTAACGGCCACTTACGGTTTCGCCCTTACGGCCACCCCTTTCAAGGTCTTTGTTAAAATCCTCCAAAAACTCCGGTCAGGAAGACGAGACGATGTGGGCAGAGGTTTTAGCGCGGTTCGAGAAAAAAACACCGGCCAGTGTCATGGCCAAATTGGTGTTGGAGCAGGCCATTCCAGCTGAGTGGGTCGATCAGGTGTTCGAAGAACACCGTCAACGGCAGTACCCGCGCGAGCTTTTGTTTTCGACCATCGTTGAGCTGATGTCCCTTGTTTCACTGGGGTTGCGCCCTTCGCTGCATGCCGCCGCACGGCAGATGGATGATCTGCCCGTCAGCTTGGCGGCGCTTTACGACAAGGTCAGCCGCACAGAGCCCGCGCTGCTGCGCGCCTTGGTGAGCGGCAGTGCGCAGCGCCTGACGCCGACGATTGAGGAGTTGGGCTGTTCTGCCATTTTGCCCGGCTGGCAACTGCGGGTCGTTGACGGTAACCACCTGCCTGCCAGTGAAAAACGTCTGGATGCTTTGCGCCGTGAACGAGGTGCCGCGCGGCCTGGTTTTTCGGTCGTGGTTTACGACCCTGATCTGGACCAGGTCGTCGACCTCCAGCCCTGTGAAGATGCTTATGCCAGTGAGCGTGTCGGTGTGCTGCCGTTGCTGGAAAACGCCCGTGCCGGCCAGTTGTGGATGGCCGATCGACTCTACTGCACGCTCCCGGTCATGGAGGCCTGTGAAGACGCCGGGGCTGCCTTCATTGTTCGTGAGCCGAGTAAACATCCGCGCCTGTTTCAGGAAGGCGACTGGCAGGAACCTGTCGCGGTCGCGACCGGAAGCGTGCGTGAGCAAATCATCGAAGTGAAAGGTGGACGTCAGTGGCGGCGTGTCGAGCTGAATCTGCAAAAAGCTACCGAATCAGGCGACACCACGTTGTTGTTCTGGAGCAACTTGCCCGAGACCATCAGCGCTGAGCAAATCGCCGATTTGTACCGTCGTCGCTGGAGTATCGAAGGGATGTTCCAGCGCCTGGAGTCGGTGCTGGACAGTGAACTCGGAACCTTGGGCAACCCCAAGGCGGCCCTGCTCGGGTTTGCTTCGGCGGTGTTGGCCTACAACGTGTTGTCAGTGCTTAAGCGCAGCGTTGAGCAGGCTCATCGCCAAACGCAGCCAGAGGGATGGGAGGCTTCGATCTTCCACCTGACCGTGCAAGTGCGTAGCGGTTATGAGGGCATGCAGATCGCGTTGCCTGCAGATTACTTATCACTTCAATCGAGCTCAGAAACTACGGCACAGCGCCTGTTGGCGCTGGCCAGGAATATCAAGCCCAAACAGGTCGCCAAAAGCACACGCGGGCCCAAGGTGCCCAAGCCCAAGGAGTGGCTTGAAGGTAAGGCAGTGCATGCCCATGTGTCGACGGATCGGGTGCTCAAGGCCGCAAAAGTCAAAAGACCTTGAAAGGGATGGCCCTTACGGCGAGTCACTTTCGAAAAGCGCGAAAGTAACCAAAGCGCTCTTGCCCCACCACTCGGTGCCTCGCTAGGGCTCGGCATGCCCTCACTCCGGCATTGCTCCGTGGGTCGCCGCGATCGGCCATCCCTGGCCCAGCGCGGCTAAACCGGCGTCCTGCCGGTTTACCCACTACGCAATGCCTGCGTTCGGCCATCGTGGTTTAACGGGGCTCCCCAGATCAAAAACAAAAGCGAGGCGGCCTGACAGCCGACCTGACTTTTGCAGATACCCCCAATCCCTTGTGGGAGCGAGCCTGCTCGCGATGGACGTCAACGATAACGCGCCCTGTCTGGATGATCGTGTTGTCTAGACGTCCATCGCGAGCAAGCTCGCTCCCACAGTTGGATCGCGGACAAACCTGCAATCAGGTCGGCTTTAAGGCCGCCTCGCTCTGCTTTGGCTTTTGATTTTCTTGCCCCCTCGAGAGGCCGAGTGGAGGTTCTGCGCAGTGGGTAAACCGGCATGGATGCCGGGTTAGCCGCGCTGGGCCAAGGAGGGCCCATCGCGGCGGGCCCTGTAGGAGCGAGCATGCTCGCGATGGTCGTCAACGATGACGCTGGGCACCAGACACCCCACGGTGCTCTCAGGTCCATCGCGAGCAGGCTCGCTCCTACAGGTCGGGCGGCGTTCCGTGCTTCCAAGTGACTCGCTATAAAAGCGAAACCATAAGTGGCCGTTACCGCGGCAACGGATATACACCCAATCCAAATATGCACCTGCAGCCCCCAACCCATCTGCGCAAGAAGAAGGGTTGGCGCAGGACACGTCAGCGGTTTTCCTGTGTCCGTAGCCGCTCCGCCGCCTGGCGCAACAGCTGTTCTGTCCCGCTCCAACCCAGGCAGCCGTCGGTGACCGAAACGCCGTACTTCAGCGACGGGCTCAGCGGCTGGCAGCCTTCGAACAAATGACTTTCGACCATCATGCCGATCAGCGAGCGATCACCCTGCAGACGTTGTTCCAGTACGTCATTGAACACAGCGGGTTGGCGCAGCGGATCTTTACTGCTGTTGGCGTGGCTGCAGTCGACCATGATCCGGGCCGGGATCTTCAGTCGGGTCAAGTCGCCGTGCACGCGGGCAATGCTGGCGCGGTCGTAATTCGGGCCGTGATGACCGCCGCGCAGCACCAGGTGGGTGTCCGCGTTGCCCGGGGTCTGGATGATCGCGGGATGGCCCTGGCTGTCGACACCGAAATGGCGATGCGGGTGGGCGGCCGAGCGCATGGCGTCACAGGCCACGCCGACACCGCCGTCGGTGCCGTTCTTGAAGCCTACCGGCATGCCCAGGCCGCTGGCCATCTCCCGATGGATCTGCGATTCGGTGGTACGGGCGCCAATGGCCACCCAGCTCAGCAGGTCATCGAAGTAGCCCGCGGCCATGGGTTGCAGCAGTTCAGTCGCCACCGGCAAGCCGAGCATGAGCATTTCACGCATCAGCTCGCGGGACAGGGTCAGGCCGCCGGCCATGTCATCGCTGCCATCCAGGTGCGGATCGTAGGCCAGGCCTTTCCAGCCGACCGTGGTGCGAGGTTTTTCGACGTAGGCGCGCATCACCAGGAGCATCTGGTCGCTGACGTCGACGGCCAGGCGAGCCAGATTGTCGGCGTATTCGCGCGCTGATTGCGGATCATGGATCGAGCAGGGGCCGACGATGACCAGCAGGCGGGAGTCTTCACCGTCGAGGATCGCGCGAACCGCCTGGCGGTGAGCCGCGACTTGCCGGGCCAGGGCGTTGCTCAGTGGCAATTGTTGTTTGAGTTGCAACGAACTTGGCAGGCGCAGGGTCAGCGCTTCGTTGGCAGGGTTGAGGGTCGACAGTGGCAGAGCAGAGACGGACGAGTTCATGTTCAGGCTTCCTGGGCGGCGGCGGGTCGTTCCCGCGCGCTCGGCCCTACTGGGGTGTTCGACAATTGGCCGGATTGGCTGCGTGTGTGTGCTTGCCACCGGTGGGTGACCGATCGGAGGCGGCAGGCTGTCCCGAGCGGAGGGTGGTAAATCGCCAGGCGGTAAAACTGTCGTGACGGTAATAAGTGGCGTAGTTCATTTGTAAAATCCTCTTGATGGCGGTGTGTCGCTAAACGTGTCTGGAGCGAGTGGCGGCCCCAAAAAAACAAAACCCCCGGTCGGGAGGCCGACCGGGGGTTGAAAATTCTCTGGTGGCGACCCGTTTGAAGTGGGCGCCGTGTGGGTATCAGGCGCGCCAGTGGCTAAACCAATACCCAAAATAAAAACTTGCCGGAGCGCACACGTCGTTCACCCGGGCAGCCGCAACCGAGCGCGGGGCGCTGGCGGTACGAAGCGGTGGGCGGGCGTTGAACATGGTCGGTCTCCGATGAATGCACCGAGCTTACTAGAGGCCGGTACGAGGATTCAATCAGAAAATGCTATCGATCATCGACGGCGTTTTCTATCGCTTGAGTGCCCGTGAGGTTGTGACACACTCCTTGTTTTTTGAAAACGACGCACCGTCACAGGATCAAGCATGACGCCATTGCACGACGTTCGCCGGGGCTTGCCGGATGTTGATTGGCGCCCGGCGACGGACCACGACCTCGATTTCGCCCGGGACCTGACGTGCGTCAACATGCTGCGGTATTACATCCAGCACGATTTGTTGTGGCTGGACGAAGCCTTCGATGTCGCCTGGGCCGGACGTGACAACCGGGTGATTGTGCGCGGCGAGCGTCGACTGGGGTTCGTCAGCCTGAGTCGGGATGCCCGGGCGCTGTACATTCGCGAACTGCATATTGGCCAGGCGTATCGAGGGCAGGGTGCCGGTTCCTGGGCGATCGATCAGGTATTGGCACTGGCGTGCAGGGAGCAGCGCCCGGTCTTGCGCTTGACGGTTTTCGAAAATAACCCGGCGCGAACCTTGTACGAACGCAAGGGCTTGAAGGTGGTGGGCAGGGACGAGTGTTTCCTGCGCATGGAGCGCGACGTATCCGCTACGCCACGCTGAAACACGCTGCCGTCAGGCCCGAGAAGATGAATGGAAACTTTTTATATAACGCTTGGCGCTAGGTCTGCCAGATGCTTTTTGCTAAGGTGGCGGGCAATCCAAATAAGATCATATCGCGAGGTGTCTGCTTGATTAGGGTGCTAGTAGTCGATGACCATGATCTCGTTCGTACAGGCATTACGCGAATGCTGGCTGACATCGATGGCCTGCAAGTAGTCGGCCAGGCAGAGTCCGGGGAAGAGTCCCTGCTCAAGGCGCGCGAGTTGAAACCCGATGTGGTCTTGATGGACGTCAAAATGCCCGGGATCGGCGGTCTTGAAGCCACCCGCAAATTATTGCGCAGCCATCCCGACATCAAGGTCGTCGCGGTGACCGTGTGCGAGGAAGATCCGTTTCCCACGCGACTGTTGCAAGCCGGTGCAGCGGGCTATCTGACCAAGGGTGCCGGATTGCCGGAAATGGTCCAGGCCATCCGCCTGGTGTTTGCCGGGCAGCGCTACATCAGCCCGCAAATTGCCCAGCAACTGGCGATCAAGTCTTTCCAGCCGACCAACGATTCGCCCTTTGACGCCCTGTCGGAGCGGGAAATCCAGATCGCACTGATGATCGTCGGCTGCCAGAAAGTCCAGATCATCTCCGACAAGTTGTGCCTGTCGCCGAAAACCGTGAACACCTACCGATATCGCATTTTCGAAAAGCTTTCGATCAGCAGCGATGTCGAGTTGACGCTGTTGGCGGTGCGTCACGGCATGGTTGATGCCAGCCTCTGAAAATGACTGAAAAATTCGATCCAAGCGCCTTCCTGTCGACGGTCAGCGGGCGCCCCGGTGTCTATCGCATGTTCGACAGCGATGCGCGCCTGCTCTACGTCGGCAAGGCCAAGAATCTCAAGAATCGCCTGTCGAGCTACTTTCGAAAAACCGGCCTGGCCCCCAAGACAGCAGCGCTGGTCGCCCGTATCGCCCAGGTCGAAACGACAATCACGGCCAATGAAACCGAAGCCTTGCTACTTGAGCAGACGTTGATCAAGGAGTGGCGTCCGCCGTACAACATCCTGCTGCGCGACGACAAATCCTACCCTTACGTTTTTCTCTCCGATGGCCAGTTTCCACGCTTGAGCATCCACCGCGGGGCGAAGAAGGCCAAGGGCAAATACTTCGGTCCCTATCCGAGTGCCGGAGCGATTCGCGAAAGCCTGAGCCTGCTGCAAAAGACCTTTTTCGTTCGCCAATGCGAAGACAGCTATTACAAGAACCGCACGCGGCCTTGCCTGCAATACCAGATCAAGCGCTGCAAGGCACCTTGTGTCGGCCTGGTCGACCCACAGGTGTATGCCGAAGATGTGCGGCACTCGGTGATGTTCCTCGAGGGTCGCAGCAACGCGTTGAGCGACGAGTTGTCCGCGGCCATGGAAGAGGCGGCGATCAACCTCGAATTCGAGCGTGCCGCCGAACTGCGCGATCAGATTTCGCTGCTGCGCCGGGTTCAGGATCAACAGAGCATGGAAGGCGGCACGGGCGACGTCGATGTAATTGCGGCGTTCGTCAATCCGGGCGGCGCCTGTGTTCACCTGATCAGTGTGCGCGGCGGGCGAGTGCTGGGAAGCAAGAACTTCTTCCCGCAGGTGGGTATCGAAGAAGACGTGTCAGAAGTCATGGCGGCGTTTCTCGGCCAGTACTACATCAGCAGTCCCGAACGCGACTTGCCGAGCGAGCTGATCGTCAATGTGGTTCACGAAGATTTTCCGACACTGATCGCGGCCATTGACGAGCTGCGCGGTCGCGAACTGACCATCAGCCACCGGGTGCGCGGTACGCGTGCGCGCTGGCAGCAATTGGCGGTGACCAATGCTGAGCAGGCCCTGGGCGCGCGCCTGGCCAACCGGCAACACGTTGCTGCGCGTTTCGACGCCCTGGCAGAAGTGCTCAAGCTGGACGAGCCACCCCAGCGCCTCGAGTGCTATGACATCAGTCACTCCAGCGGGGAGGCGACCGTGGCCTCGTGCGTGGTGTTTGGCCCCGAAGGCCCGATCAAGTCCGATTACCGGCGCTACAACATCGAAGGCGTTACGGCGGGCGATGACTACGCCGCCATGCACCAGGCGCTGACCCGACGCTTCAGCAAGCTCAAGGACGGGGAGGGCAAGCTGCCGGACATCCTGCTGGTCGATGGCGGCAAGGGCCAGCTGTCGATGGCTCGCGACGTGCTCAATGAGCTGGCGGTCCCCGACCTGATCCTGCTCGGCGTGGCCAAGGGTGCGACGCGCAAGGCCGGTTTCGAAACCCTGTACCTCAACGACGCCGCCCACGAATTCACCTTGCGCGGTGATTCCCCCGCGCTGCATCTGATCCAGCAGATTCGCGACGAAGCCCACCGTTTTGCGATTACCGGGCACCGCGCGCGACGCGGGAAAACCCGGCGCACCTCGACCCTTGAAGGCGTTGCCGGGGTCGGGCCGACACGTCGCCGCGATTTGCTCAAACATTTTGGTGGATTGCAGGAGCTGTCTCGTGCCAGCATCGAAGAGATCGCCAAAGCCCCCGGGATCAGTAAAAAGCTCGCAGAGTTGATTTATGCCAATCTGCACAGCGAGTAGAATGCCCCCCTCACCTCGTAGCCAGTTGTGCCGATGAATATCCCTAATCTGATTACCGTTCTACGTGTCCTGCTCATACCGATCTTCATTTTGCTGTTCTACCTGCCTTACCACTGGAGTTACCTGGCGTCAGCCTCGGTCTTCGCCTTCGCCGCCGCCACTGACTGGCTGGACGGGTACCTGGCCCGACGCCTGGAACAAAGCACGCCGTTCGGGGCCTTCCTCGACCCGGTGGCCGACAAGCTGATGGTCGCCGTCGCCCTGGTGTTGCTGGTACAGGAACACGGCAACCTGTGGCTCACGCTGCCGGCTGCCGTGATCATCGGTCGCGAGATCGTGGTCTCGGCCTTGCGCGAATGGATGGCCGAACTCGGTGCCCGTGCGCACGTGGCCGTGTCGAACCTGGGAAAATGGAAAACCGCCGCGCAAATGCTGGCGCTGGTGATCCTGCTGGCCAATCCATCGGATTTCAGCTTTTGGGTCCTGTTGGGATACGCCTTGCTGATGGTCTCCGCAGGCCTGACATTGTGGTCCATGGTTCAGTACCTGCGGGCTGCCTGGCCGCATCTGAAGACTGACGTGCAAAAGAAATAAAACTTTTTTGAATCAAGGGGTTGACGGGGCTTCTGGATTCTATAGAATGCGCCACACCAAGACGCGGGAATAGCTCAGTTGGTAGAGCACGACCTTGCCAAGGTCGGGGTCGCGAGTTCGAGTCTCGTTTCCCGCTCCAAGTTTTACGCATTTGATGTCGCGCTACTGACAACAGATGTTTTGAGGCCGAGTAGCAAAATGGTTATGCAGCGGATTGCAAATCCGCCTACGCCGGTTCGATTCCGACCTCGGCCTCCACTATAAACAACCCCGCAGATCGAATGATCTGCGGGGTTTTTTATTGGTCTCAGGAAAGTGGTGTGTTCCGCAATTGTTAGGCGGCGCGAAAGTCGTCCGCACATAACTTACCCGCCCATCAGGTATTTCCTACAAAAAAATTGACCGCAAGGCCTTCTGGTCGTTAACTGTATATTCGTACAGTATTGGAAGTCGTGCGTCATGAGCTTTGCAATTTTAGGACCTATTGCCCAGGGTGGTCGGAAACTGCCGCTCTGTCTGTTCCAGGTGCCGGCAGGTTTTCCATCGCCGGCAGCGGATCACATCGAGGCGCACATCTCTCTGGATGAAGTGCTGAACATCCGCGCACCGCACGTCTACCTGGTATCGATCACCGGGGAGAGCATGCAAGGGGCGGGAATTTTCGAGGGTGATCTGGCGGTAGTGGACCGCTCGCTTGAACCGGCTCATGGCCATATCGTCGTTGCATTGCTGAACAACGATCCGGTTTGCAAGCGCCTGTGCATTCGGGGAAAGGACGTGATCCTGCTGTCGGAGAACCCCAAATACCCCCCGCGGTATGTTCTGGAAAGTGACGAGCTGTCGATCTGGGGTGTGATCACGGGCAGTGTGCGCAGCCATGTCTAAGCCAGCGCCGGTCTACGGTCTTATCGATTGCAACAGCTTCTATGCCAGTTGCGAGCGGGTGTTTCGCCCGGACCTGGCCAAGGTCCCGATCGTCGTCCTCTCGAACAACGATGGCTGCGTTATCGCACGCAGCTACGACGCGAAGCCTTTCGTGAAAATGGGTGAGCCGTATTTCCAGATAAAGAACAAACTTCGACAGCAGGGCATTGTCGCCTTCTCATCGAACTACGCCCTGTATGGCGATATGAGCGAACGGGTGATGACGCTAATCGAGTCGATGGTGCCAGCGGTCGAGGTGTATAGCATCGATGAGGCTTTCGCCGACCTGTCCGGTATCGAAGGGCTGGACGTTCTCGGTCGACGGATTCGCAGCCAGGTGCTGCGGTGCACCGGTATCCCGGTCGGCGTTGGCATCGCTCCCACCAAGACCCTGGCCAAGTTGGCCAACCACACGGCTAAACGCTTGCAGGCCCAGACTGGCGGTGTCGTGAATATCTGCGACCCGGCAAAGCGAGATTGGGTACTGCGCAACACCGACGTGGGTGAAGTGTGGGGCGTGGGCAGGCGCATGAAAATGCACTTGAACGCGCTGGGCATCAAGTCAGCCATGGACCTGGCCAAGGCGGATGCCTGGTCGCTGCGCAAACACTTCAGCGTGGTGATCGAGAAGACCGCCCGGGAACTGGCGGGCACGCCGTGCCTGGAGCTGGATGAGCCGGACCCGCCGAAGCAGGAGATCTGCTGCAGCCGAATGTTCGGCATGAGGCTGAAGGAACTCCCACCTATCAAGGAGGCGGTCGCCACCTACATGATGCGTGCCTCGGAAAAGCTCAGGGCGCAGAATTCTCTGTGCAAGAAGATCAGGGTCAGTATCCGTACCGGCATGTTCAACCCCGAGGAAGCCAAATACGCGAACGGTGTGGTGGTGGATTTGCCGTATCCAACCGATGACCTGCGTCTGCTGACCAGGACGGCCGTCGATGCGCTTGATCGAGTATTCCGCCCCGGATTCGCCTATAGCAAAGCGGAGGTTATGCTGCTGAACCTGTGCCAGCCAGGCGAGTACACGGATGATCTGTTTGCCACCTCGCAACCGGCCGAGGCAAGCCGCGTCATGGCGGTGCTGGATCAGATCAACGGAAGGTGGGGAAGGGGCACCCTTCGATCCGCCAGTGTTCCGACCCATCCCGATTGGGGTATGCGCCGGGAAATGATGAGCCAGAGCTATACCACGAAGCTGGACCAGCTTTGGAGGGTCGCGTGTGTTTGATCAGGTAGTTTGAGCTTGCCGGTTGGCCGTTTCGAACAATGGGTAATATTGTCGATTTCAAGCTGCAAAGGCTGCAGGGTTGCTATCGATCTTGCCCAGCGCTGTAGAAAAGCTCTGTAGATCCATGATTTAAAGAGCTTTTTTTGTCACAATCGGCTCGATCCAGTTTGCGAAAAACATCGTCGCAAACTTGCTTCACCCGGACGGGATGTATATATTCCCCCCTCTGCTTCACCGCGCTACCGCCCGAATGGCGAAACTGGTAGACGCATGGGACTTAAAATCCCCCGCTCGTAAGGGCGTGCCGGTTCGATTCCGGCTTCGGGCACCATCTAAAATCAAGGGTTTGCGGGCGAAAGCTGATGCAAACCCTTGTTTGTTTCTGACGTTTAAAAAAGCTTTGAAAGCGCCATGAAGGACTCTTTGATCATTCGCGGCAAGCCGCGGCTTCGAAAAAACTGACCAAGCTTCAAACTGGCAGCCCATCGCTCTAATCCGCGGCTTGCGCCCATCACTGTCGTAAAACTGTAATGATTCGGTCATACAATTGACACGGCTTCTTACACTTTCCTTCAGTTGGCCTTTGGCCTTTTTCATGGATGAGCAAGTCCCATGCGTCGTGTCGTATTCAATCAGAAAGGCGGTGTTGGAAAATCCAGCATTGCCTGCAACCTTGCCGCTGTGAGTGCTGCCGAGGGGTACCGGACGCTGCTGGTTGATCTCGATCCCCAGGCCAATTCGACTCACTATCTCACCGGCCTGATGAACGAAGACATTCCTGCGGGCATCGCCGATTTTTTCAAACAGACCTTGTGCGGCGGTTTCGAAGGCAGGAAGAATCGCGTGAACATCACCAGGACGCCTTACGCCAATCTCGACCTGGTGACCGCCAGCCCTGAGCTGTCTGACCTGCAGTCAAAACTCGAGAGCAAGTTCAAGGTCAACAAGTTGCGCAAGCTGCTGATTGAACTGTCTGAGGACTATGAGCGCATCTATATCGACACACCGCCGTCACTGAATTTCTACACATTCAGCGCCTTGGTGGCTGCGGACAGATTGCTGATTCCGTTCGACTGCGACAGCTTTTCTCGCCAGGCAATGTATCGCGTCATCGCACAGGTAAAAGAGCTGCGTCTTGATCACAATGAGTCACTGACAGTGGAAGGGGTGGTGGTCAACCAGTTCTCCGGACACACCGGACTGCACCAGCATCTCGTGGATGAGCTGTTGGCCGAAGGGATACCTCTGCTACCGGTTTACCTGAGCAGCTCGGTCAAGATGCGCGAGTCTCACGAAGTGTCGGTTCCCCTTGTCCATCTTGCTCCTCGCCATAAGCTTTCGCTGGAGTTCGCCAACTTGCTGGATGCTCTGGAGCGAGCGGCTTAGGAGAGTTCTTCGCACAGGGCGCAGGTGCATATTTGGATTGGGTGTATATCCGTTGCTGCGGTAACGGCCACTTATGGTTTCGCTTTTACAGCGAGTCACTTGGAAGAGCCCCAAGTAACCAAGGGCTCTTGCCCCTGGCGTTCGGTGCCTCGCTGTGGCTCGGCATGCCCTCGCTCCGGTCCTGCTCCGTGGGCCCGGCGCCATCGGCCATCCATGGCCGGCGGCGCCTAACCCGGCATCCATGCCGGGTTGCCCACTGCGCAGAACCTCCACTCGGCCTCTCGAGGGGGCAAGAAAATCAAAAGCCAAAGCAGGCGAGGCGGCCTGACAGCCGACCTGATTGCAGGCTTGTCCGCGATCCCCTGTGGGAGCGAGCCTGCTCGCGAAAAACGTCCAGACAACGTGTTCATTCAGACAGGGCGCGTTATCGTTGACGTCCATCGCGAGCAGGCTCGCTCCCACAGGGGATTGGGGGGATTTGCCAAAACCAGGTCGGCTATAAGGCCGCCTCGGCTTTAGATTTGGGCGCCCCGTTAAACCACGATGGCCGAACGCAGGCATTGCGCAGTGGGGGAACCGGCAGGACGCCGGTTTAGCCGCGCTGGGCCAGGGATGGCCCATCGCGGCGACCCACGGAGCAATGCCTTCGTTACGGCATGCCGAGCCACAGCGAGGCACCGAGTGGTTGGGGCAAAGCCTTTTGCTTACTTTTCGCTGGGCCGGCATTCCGGCGTTTGGAAAAGTGAGTCGCCGTAAGGGCGAAACCCTAAGTAGCCGTTACCGCAGGAATGGATATGTACGCCAAAAAAAGGGTTGGCCGCCTCGCTATTCCTGTTTGTCCTCACTGCTCAAATTTGCCTTGCGCCGATCGCTGCCGTTAGGGTTGCCGACATCGATCAGTCTTCTTTCCAGCAGAATGGTCTGCAGGGCCTCGCGGTCTGATGGGGTCATTTGATGCTCTCTCTCCTTGAGTTCAAGCAGGATCGGGCTGGACCACTGCCGATAGGTTTGTTCGGCATTACGAGTGGATGACATCGCTTCCTCCATGGGCTGATTTCCGCCAATCAAGACGCCTCGGTTCGATACGCAAAGTGACCCTAGCCGAGGAAGGCCATTGTTGCCAATGCCTCACATCGGACGAGCCCAGGCACCCTCGGCAGCGGTGCGCCGGACGTAGTCGCTGAAGTCCCGCGCCGGCCGACCCAACGCTCGTTGCACGCCGTCGGCGATCGCTGTGTTGCGGCCATCGAGTACGGTGGTGAACAGGTACATGACCAGGTCGATCAGCGGGGGCGCAAGGTGTTGCTGTTCCAGCGCCTGGCGATACTTTTCGGCCGGTACGGGTATGAAGCCGATGTCGCGGTTTGTCGCGCGGGCAATCTCGGCCACAGCCTCGGCGAAAGTCAGCGCTCGTGGCCCGGTCAATTCATAGAGCTCACCTGAGTGCCCGGGTTGGGTCAGTGCTGCGACGGTGACGTCGGCAATGTCCTCTGCGTCGACAAAAGGTTCCGCGACAGGGCCGACGGGCAGGGCCAGTTCGCCTTGCAGGATCGGCTCGAGAAAGTGCGCTTCGCTAAAGTTCTGGCAGAACCAGCTGGCCCTCAGGATTGTCCAGTCGACGCCACTGTTCTGCACCACGCTTTCGGCCTGTTGTGCCTCCATCTCCCCGCGGCCCGACAATAACACCAACTTGCGTACGCCCTGTTGAACGGCCTGGTCGGTGAATGCCTGGATGCACTCCAGCGCGCCTGGCACCGCAAGGTCGGGTTGATAACAGACGTAGGCCGAGTGAACACCTTCAAGCACCGCGGCCCAGGTCGATCGATCCTCCCAGTCAAAGGCCGGGTTCGACCCACGGCAACCCTGGCGAACGGGCAAGCCGAGCGCTTGCAGGCGTTGAACGATGCGCCGGCCGGTTTTACCCGTCGCGCCGAGAATCAGCATGGGTTCTTGAGAGGTTTTCATCGCGTTCATCTCCAGTCACTAATGTGAGTGATGCTCATGTTTAAAAGATGATAAACCCTCATGTTTTTCCGTCAATCGACCGAAGCGCAAAACCGACGTATGGATGCCACCCTGTTGGGTCCGCCTGCGCGCAATGCTAAGGTGAGTCATTGTCATGTTTTTGATCGGAGAGGCAGCCACGTGCCAGACAAAACCACTGAAGTGTCCCAGCAGGTGCCGAGTCGACGCGTTCCTGCGCAACAACGCAGCCGCGAGCGTCAGGAGCGCATTCTGGCGGTGGCCACGGAGTTGATTGCGAGCAAAGGCAGCGATCAGGTGAAGATGAGTGAAATCGCCGGGCTGTCGCAGATTTCGATTGGCTCTCTGTACCAGTACTTCCCCGACAAAAGCTCGATCGTTCGCACCTTGGCCGAACGCTATAACGCCCAGAGTCGCCGCTGTATCGAGGAGGCGCTGGGTGCGGTCGAGGATGTGCAAGGGTTGCAAGCGGCCTATTCGGCGCTGCTCGATCAGTATTACGAGATCGTCCTGGCGACACCGGCCATGCGTGACATCTGGTCGGGCATGCAGGCCGACAAGCAGTTGCTTGAGCTGGAATTGCAAGAGAGTCGAATCGCCGGCGCCATGCTTGCCCAGGCTATGCTGCGGGTAGCACCAAGGGCCGACGCTCAGCGACTGGCGGATGCGGCTTTCTTGATCTGGCACCTGGGAGAAGCGACCATGAGGCTGGCCATTTCATCCGGGCCTGAGGAAGGCCGCAGGCTGGTGGAGTCCTTCAAGCGCATGTCGCTGCAGGAAGTCCTCGGGCTGGTGCAGAAGAAGCGTTGAAGAGACGTGCAGGGTAACAACGAGTAAAAATTGGGCCGACGGGATCGGCCCAAAATTTGTTGCCTCTAGACAAAGGCCTGCCCATGAAAACCCCGTGGCAGCCGTTGCAGTCCTGCCATGGCGGTCAGCCGCTCGATCCAGGACTGGCGCCAATCAATGGCGACATGAACGACTTTTGCCTTGCGTGCGGCGCGGCGTGTAGCGCTGCGTTCGGTTTTGCGCGCCTCTTTGTAAGCGTCGGTGTTTCGGCAGCTTCTGCATTTCACCCGATTCAATTCCCGGGTGGAGGTGAGGTTGTTGCCCTTGTGACCGCAGGCCAGGTGCCCGCTGATTTTGAAGTGGGTGACCATCTGAACGCCTCCTTCGTAACGAGGTAATCATTAGACAACCCTGCTTGGGTGACGTTCGCTGCTCACGGGCGCAAAAAAAATCCCAGCGCCTGGCTGGGTTGGGGTTCAAGGATCAGACAGACACACACGCGGTGACGATAGCGTCGCCGGTCATGCGTCCCGCGTCAGGTCGTGTCTGTGCATCGGTATCCAGATCGGAATCATCTGAACCGCGGCAGAGGCGGCTCGACTGGCCGCAGCGACGACAGGGTGTTGCGGATCAGGGGCGTATCCTTCTCGATGTCGTTCAGACGATCACGGATTCTGAGCGCAGTCGGGTGTCCGCCTTGATGATCGACCCAGTCGGCGATTTCCTTGCACGCGGCAGCCAGGCGAACCTGACGGGAATCGAGCAGGGTAAGCAGGGTGGTGATGGACTCTTTTTCGGACATGGGGAACACCTCCGTTGAAGAAACCTGAAGATTGGCAATAAAAAACCCGCCGCAAGCGAGCTGTCTACCGATGGGGCGCTGAACCTTCAGCCTTCTCAGTATAGACCCGTAACCGGTTCGCGAATGTTCGTCAGTCTTGGCGGACCGTCATTTGTGACCGGGCGTTGAGCTGTCGGCATACGCGTTGGGCGTCGTGTTCAAGATCGTATCCGTCACCGATGAAGCCGTTGGTGCGGGTATCGGCGATGCGGTACCAGAGAGCGGCCTCAGCGGGTTCATGCACGGTTTCTCCAGCCCGGCGTCCATGAATGATGATCTTGTTGCAGCGCTTGACGACGAAAATGTCTTCCATGGCTTCACCGCGGCTGATTCGTGTACAGATCAACTATAGAAGTCATTTGCAATCGTGCAAAAAAATAGACAGGTCAGTTCGTCGGTTCAGAGGCCATTTTCTCCAGCAGCATTGCCAGTGCGACTTCCTCCGCCCGCAGGTTTTTACGCACCCTGGGCCTTGGCAGTTGCGCCAGGGCACCGAGCAAAAAACTATCGAGCACCGCTGGATGGATGTAGCACTTGCGGCACACCGCTGGGGTGTTGCCCAACTGTCTGGCGACATCCTTGACCATGGCCACCACATGCTGTTTTGCCTGCGACTCGGGTTGCCACTCAAGCTCGCGTAAAACCGCCAGGGCCAGTGCGCTGCCGGCCCAGGTGCGGTAATCCTTGGCGGTAAAGTCGGCGCCGGTCAGGGTTTGCAGGTAGGTGTTGACGTCGGCGGAAGTGATCGTGTGTCGCTCACCGTTTTCATCGAGGTATTGAAAAAGGTTTTGCCCGGGAATCTCCTGGCAGCGCTTGATGATCCGCGCCAGGCGCCGGTCCTTGACGGTGATTTGATGTTCGACGCCGCTCTTGCCGCGAAACTGGAACAGGATCGCACTGCCGTTGATTTCCACATGACGGCTGCGCAGGGTGGTCAGGCCGTAGGAACGGTTGTCCCGTGCGTACTGGGTATTGCCGACACGGATCAGCGTCGCGTCGAGCAAGGTGATGACCGTGGCCATGACCTTGTCGCGACTGAAACCCGGTGCCGCCAGCAAGGCTTCGAGTTGTTTGCGCAATTTCGGCAGGGCCAGGCCGAAATCCCGCAGGCGCGAGTACTTGTCGGTGTCACGCACTTCTCGCCAGCGCGGGTGATAGCGGTACTGCTTGCGCCCACGGGCGTCGCGGCCTGTGGCTTGCAGGTGGCCGCGCGGGTCGGTGCAGATCCACACGTCGGTGTAGGCCGGTGGTACCGCCAGGGCATTGATGCGCAGGATTTCGTCCGGGTCGACGATGCGTTGGCCAGCCGGATCGAAATAGCAGAATTTACCGCGCAGTTTCCTGCGGGTGATGCCCGGCTGGGTGTCGTCGACGTAATGCAGGTCACGGGGCAGTGCATCGGGCATGGCGATTGTCCTGGGCGAGGGATCGGGGGCCGTTACAGCCATTGACCCCGCGCCGCGGCAGTCGTGCCCACGGCGTTACGCCAGCACCGCCACGGCTTTGATTTGCGCCCAGAGACGTTGGCCCGGGTGCAGGTGCAAGTGGTCCCGGGAATAGCGGGTGATACGCGCCAGCAAAGGGCTGCCGTCGGCGTCCAGGCGCACCAGCACATGGGCGCTGTTGTCGGCGGGCATTTCACTGACCACCGTAACCGGCAGGCGATTGAGGATGCTGCTTTGGTAATCGCCCTGCAGGCTGAGGCTGACATCTCGCGCCTGGACCTTGCAGCGCAACGCCTGACCCGCGGCCATTGGCGTGTGAGTCACGCGAATGTTCAGGTCTGTGTCGGGCAGTTGCAGTGTCAACAACTGGTAGTGGGCGTCATAGGCCGCGACATGCCCCTGGATCACCACGCCAGCGTCGTCACCCAGCGCCAGCGGTAAGTCGAGGCGTGCCAGGGTCTGGCCGATGGGGCCGCTGGCCAGTGCCTTGCCGTCGCTGAGCAGGACGATGTGGTCGGCCAGTTGTGCGACTTCATCCTGGGAGTGGCTGACATACAGCACCGGGATGTCCAGCTCATCGTGCAGCCGTTGCAGGTAAGGCAGGATTTCGCTTTTGCGTTGCGCATCCAGCGCTGCCAGGGGTTCATCCATCAACAACAGTGACGGGCTGGTGAGCAGCGCGCGCGCCATGCCAACGCGCTGCCGTTCGCCGCCGGAAAGGTGCTGCGGATGCCGATCGAGCAGGTGACTGATGCCCAGCAGTTCGCTCGCGTGCGCCATGTCCACCCGGCGCTGTGGCTTGGGGATGCGCTTGAGGCCGAATTGCAGGTTGGCCAGCACCGACAGATGAGGGAACAGGCTGGCTTCCTGAAAAACGTAACCCAGTGCGCGCTTGTGCGGTGCGACGAAAATCCCCTTGTCGCTGTCTTGCCACACGTGCTCGTTGACCTGGATAAAACCCTCATCGGCCCGCTCCAGCCCGGCGATGCAGCGCAGGCAGGTGGTCTTGCCAGAGCCGGAGTGCCCGAACAGTGCCGTCACCCCACGGCCGGGCAACTGCAAATCGACATCGAGGGCGAACCCCGGATAACTCAGCTTCAGACGCGTTTGAATCATCGATCAGCTCCAGCCTGTTTTGGTTTTACGGCTGGAGTACAGCGCCAGCAACACCGCAAAAGAGAACACCAGCATGACCCCGGCCAGCCAATGGGCCTGGGCATATTCCATGGCTTCAACGTGATCGTAGATCTGCACCGAGACCACTCGGGTCTTGTCGGGGATGTTGCCGCCGATCATCAGCACCACGCCGAATTCGCCGACGGTGTGGGCAAAGCCGAGGATGGCCGCGGTGATGAAACCGGGTCGGGCCAGGGGCAGGGTGACGCTGAAAAAACTGTCCCAAGGACCGGCGCGCAGGGTCGCGGCCACTTCCAGTGGGCGAGTGCCAATGGCGGAAAAAGCGTTTTGCAGCGGTTGGACCACGAACGGCATCGAGTACAGCACCGAGCCAATCACCAATCCTGCAAAACTGAAGGTGAGGGTGCCGAGCCCCAGGGATTGGGTGAACTGGCCGACAAAGCCGTGGGGGCCGAGCGCCAGCAATAGATAGAAACCAATCACCGTGGGTGGCAGCACCAGGGGCAGGGCGACGATCGCCCCTACCGGGCCGCGCAGCCAGGATTGGGTGCGCGAGAGCCATAACGCCAGCGGAGTGCCAACCAGCAACAGGATGACGGTCGTCAGGGACGCCAGTTTCAGGGTCAGCCAGATGGCGGAAAAGTCGGCACTCGATAGCGACATTTAGATTTGGTAACCGTAGGACTTGATGACGGCAGCGGCTTTTGGCCCCTTGAGGTAGTCAACCAGTGCCTTGGCTGCCGGGTTGTCCTTGCCCTTGTTGAGGATGACCGCGTCCTGTTTGATCGGGTCGTGCAGGTCGGCCGGAACGATCCACGCCGAGCCGCTGGTGATCTTGCCGTCCTTGTAGATCTGCGACAAGGCGACAAAACCCAGCTCGGCGTTGCCGGTGGACACGAACTGGTAGGCCTGGGTGATGTTCTGGCCTTCAACGATCTTGTCCTTGACCTTGTCGGTCAGGCCTTCTTTGGCCAGCACTTGGGTCGCCGCCAAGCCATAAGGTGCGGCTTTCGGGTTGGCGATCGACAGATGCTGATACTGGTTATCGGCCAGCACTTTGCCCTTGGCATCGACGTAGCCTTCCTTGGCCGACCACAGCGCCAGCGTGCCAACGGCGTAGGTGAAGCGCGAGCCCTTGACGGCGTCGCCTTCGGCTTCAAGTTTTTGCGGGGTGGTGTCGTCTGCCGAAAGAAACACCTCGAACGGCGCGCCATTCTTGATCTGGGTGTAGAACTGACCGGTTGCACCGAAGGAAGTGACCAGTTTGTGCCCGGTGTCCTTTTCGAAATCGGCGGCGATGGCCTGGATCGGCGCGGTGAAGTTGGCGGCGACAGCGACCTGGACCTCGTCCGCCTGGGCAGAGCCGAAGGCGAACACGGCGAGCAGGCTCGCCAGGCAGGTGGGGGCAAAACGTGAGGCACGCAGGGTCATGAAACGGCTCCGTCACAGGCAAATGTTGCGAGAGGGGTGAATCGTTATATATAAGAATATATAGCGAAATGCCGGTAAACGGAATGTGTTGCAGCGCGGTTGTGGCGAGTGACGTGGTTACTCGCCACAACCGTCAGCGCTGAAGCAACTTCGCCAACCCTTCCTCGGCCAGGCGCCGGGTCAGTTCTGCGGTGCTCAACTCGACCCCCAGGGTAAACGCCTGTCCGGCCCAAAGGTTGCTGAAGTCTGCCTCGCCTTTGGCGCGCAACGGCATCAATGCACCGCCCGCGAGGGGAAAGCGCGGTGCCTGGCTGCTCATCGGTCCGAGCTCGCGCATCACCCGATTGAGAATCCCCCGCGCCGGGCGACCGGTGAAAATGTTGGTCAGCGCCGTCTCGCTTTCCCTGGCGGTCCGCAATGCCTGGTGATGCGAGGCACTGACCTTGGCCTCTGGCGTGAACAGGTACGCCGTCCCTACTTGCACCGCCGAAGCCCCCAACATGAACGCCGCCGCAACACCCCGCGCATCGGCAATGCCGCCAGCGGCAATCACCGGTACTTTCACGGCATCGACGACCTGTGGCACCAGGGCGAAGGTGCCGACCTGACTGCTCAGGTCATCACTGAGAAACATGCCCCGGTGTCCGCCCGCCTCAAAACCCATGGCGATGATTGCGTCGCAGCCATGCTGCTCGAGCCAAATGGCTTCTTCGACCGTGGTCGCCGAGGACAGCACTTTGGCCCCGGTGGCTTTTACCCGATCCAGCAGGGAGTTTTCCGGCAGGCCAAAGTGGAAACTCACGACCTCGGGGCGCAATTCTTCGATCACTTGGCAGGCGGCCAGATCGAACGGCGCGCGATTGGACACCGGTGTCGGCGCATCGAAGTCGACCCCCAGTTCGCGATAATAGGGCTGCAGCAGGTTCTTCCAGTCCTGAGCGCGTTGCTCGTCGACCGCCGGCGGTTGATGGCAGAAGAAGTTGACGTTGATCGGGCGCTGGCTGTGTTGACGAATGCTCTTGAGCTCTTCGCGCAATTGCTCGACGCTCAGCATGGCGGCGGGCATCGAGCCGAGGCCGCCGGCGTTGCTCGCCGCTATGACCATGGCCGCGGTGGTAGCGCCGGCCATGGGGGCCTGGATGATCGGCAGTTCGATTCCGAGCAGGTCAAGAATGCGGGTATTTGGCCATTGGCTCATTTGAGGTGTTCTCCAATGTTGAAACCGGGCAGGGCGACAGGTTCGATTTGTAGCAGCAATGATCGAGGTTATGCCAGTCATGTTTGCCGCAGGCGAATTGGCTTAAAGTCGAGTACGATATTTTTTTGCGATGTGGTATTTAAATCACACCACAACAGGTGATCTCACCAGGAGGCAGCAATGTTCCAAGGGATTCTGATCGACAAAGACGAAAGCGGTTACCGGGCCACACTGCAACAGATCAATGAGGATCAGCTGCCCGAGGGCGATGTGACGGTGCGTGTGGCGTACAGCACGCTGAATTTCAAGGATGGCCTGGCGATCACCGGCAGCAGCCCCGTGGTGCGAAAATTCCCGATGGTACCGGGGATCGACCTGGCAGGGACCGTCGAAGCCAGCGGGCATCCGGACTACAAGGTCGGTGACAAAGTCCTGCTCAATGGCTGGGGGGTGGGCGAAGGGCATTGGGGTGGTCTTGCGCAAAAGGCGCGTCTGAAGGGCGACTGGTTGATCGCGCTTCCCGAGGCATTCACTGAAGCACAGGCTATGGCCATCGGCACGGCAGGCTACACGGCGATGCTGTGCATCATGGCGCTGGAACGCAACGGTGTGACGCCCGGGCAAGGCGAAGTACTGGTCACCGGTGCCAACGGTGGTGTGGGTAGTTTCGCCATTGCGTTGCTGAGCAAGCTTGGCTATCGGGTGGTCGCTTCCACGGGTCGCTTGTCGGAACACGAATACCTCAAGCAACTGGGCGCCAGCGAAATCATCGATCGCGCTACCTTGTCCGAACCCGGCAAACCCCTGGCCAAGGAACGTTGGGCAGCGGTCATCGACTCCGTGGGTAGCTACACCCTGGCCAATGCCTGTGCCAGCACCAAATCAGAAGGCACCGTTGCCGCCTGCGGTCTGGCCCAGGGAATGGACTTTCCGGCCTCCGTTGCGCCCTTTATTCTGCGCGGGGTGACTCTTGCCGGGATTAACAGTGTGACCCAACCCAAGGCCAGGCGTGTAGAGGCCTGGGGGCGATTGGCCGAGGATCTGGACTTTGATTTGTTGCCGCTGATCAGCCATGAAATCGGTTTGAGTGAAGCGATCGAGGCTGCGCCGCGACTGTTGGCTGGGCAATTGCGGGGGCGGGTGGTGGTGGATGTGAATCGCTGATCAGAGCTGATGGCCGACCAATCGCTTGCGGCTGTACCCGATCTACTGTGGGAGCTGGCTTGCCAGCGATGACGGTCTGACAGCCGACCAATCTCTTTCAGGTGTACATATCCATTCCTGCGGTAACGGCCACCTATGGTTTCGCTTTTACAGCGAGTCACTTGGAAAAGCCCCAAGTAACCAAGGGCTCTTGCCCCTGGCGTTCGGCCCCTCGCTAAGGCTCGGGGTACCCTCGCTCCGGTCCTGCTCCGTGGGCCCGCCGCGATGGGCCATCCTTGGCCCAGCGCGGCTAAACCGGCATCCATGCCGGTTTACCCACTGCGCAGAACCTCCACTCGGCCTCTCGAGGGGGCAAGAAAATCAAGAGCCAAAGCAGAGCGAGGCGGCCTTAAAGCCGACCTGATTGCAGGTCTGTCCGAGAAGTGATCGTTCCCACGCTCTGCGTGGGAATGCCGCCAGGGACGCTCCGCGTTCCGCTGACGACGCATGACGTGATCCGTGCGCAACGGTGACGCGGAGCGTCACAGGATGCAGTCCCACGCAGAGCGTGGGAACGATCAGGTCAAGCGCACGCAGCCAAAGTCAGGTCGGCTGTCAGGCCGCCTCGCTTTGGCTTTGGATTTGGGCGCCCCGTTAAACCACGATGGCCGAACGCAGGCATTGCGCAGTGGGTAAATCGGCAGGACGCCGGTTTAGCCGCGCTGGGCCATGGATGGCCCATCGCGGCGACCCACGGAGCAATGCCGGAGTGAGGGCATGCCGAGCCTAAGCGAGGCACCGAGTGGTGGGGCAAGAGCCTTTTGCTTACTTTTCGGCGTTTGGAAAAGTGAGTCGCCGTAAGGGCGAAACCATAGGTGGCCGTTACCGCAGCAATGGATATGTACTCAGACAACTATCTCCCAGAGGCTTCGACGCGGCATGGATCAACTTTGGTAGAGGCGCCGATGGCGGTCGTCACAGGTTGACGGACAGGCTCAGAGCGGGAGGGGGCAAGAAAATCAAAAGCCAGAGCAAAAGCGAGGCGGCCGACCGGCCTGTCTGCCGCATCACCCGCATCCCTCTTTTCAGGGCTTTTCCCGCTCCAGCAATTGCCGTTTCCGTTCCACACCCCAACGATACCCCGACAGATTACCGTCGCTGCGTACCACGCGGTGGCAGGGGATCGCGACCGCCAGGCTGTTCGCGCCACAGGCTTGTGCCACTGCGCGAACAGCTTTTGGGTTGCCGATGCGCTGGGCGATGTCGGCGTAGCTGGCGGTGCTGCCGGCGGGAATCTCACGTAGGGCTTGCCAGACCCGCTCCTGAAACGCCGTGCCGCGCACATCCAGCGGCAAGTCCAGGCCCAGGGCCGGGGCTTCGATGAAGCCTACGACCCTGGCGATCAACTGTTCGAAGGCCTGATCGGCGCCGATCAGATTGGCGCGACGAAACTTGTCCTGCAGGTCGCAGACCAGTTGCTGCGGATCATCACCCAGGAGAATCGCGCAGACTCCACGCTCGCTTTGCGCCACCAGAATCGCGCCGAGGGAACACTGGCCAACCGCAAAACGAATGTCATTGTTTTGCCCCGCGGCACGGTAATCAGTGGGTTTCATCCCCAGCACCTGATCCGCCGCCTCATAGAAACGGCTGTTGGAATTGAAGCCGGCAGCGTACAACGCATCGGTGACCGAGCGGCCATCCGCCAGCCGCTCACGCATTCGGCGCGAACGTTGGGCCGCGGCATAGCCTTTGGGTGTCAGGCCGGTCACGGACTTGAACACCCGATGGAAATGAAAACTGCTCAGTCCTGCCGCTTGCGCAAGTTCGTTCAGCGCGGGCAGCGCCTCGGCAGTTTCGATCTGGCGGCACGCGGCGGCCACGGTGGCGGCATGTTGCGCGGCGACAGCGCTTTGATCCTTTGCCGCGCGCTTGCTTGGACGATAACCGGCGGCCAGGGCGAGTTCGGCGCTATCGAAAAATTCGACATTCTGCGGTTTCGGCAAGCGCGAGAGGCTGCTGGGGTTGCAGTAGATCCCGGTGGTTTTCACCGCATAGACAAACTGTCCGTCCGCTTGTGGGTCGCGGGCGACCACCGCGGCCCAGCGTGGATCGTTTTCGGTGCTGATGGTTGTCGATTGGCTTGTCATGGTTTTACTTCCGTTGACCCGTTTGCCGCAGATTAACCACCGGCCAATACATCCACACTCCGGCGCTTGCGGTCAAACTCCACAGCATCACTGCGCGGTACGAAAAGTGAAGTTGATTCGCTGCTCGCCCAAGCGCGGGTGTTGGCCATCCTTGATCGGCAGGACGCCGTGATAACGCAAGCGATCCACGCCGCCCCAGACCACGATGTCGCCATGCAACAACGGCACCCGTTGGCTTTTGTCGCTGCGCGCGAAGCCGCCGAACAGGAACATCGCGGGCAACCCCAGCGATACCGAAACGATAGGCGCAGCGTAGGATTTTTCGTCCTTGTCCTGATGCAATGACATTTTTGCCCCAGGTACATAGCGATTGATCAGGCAGGAGTCCGGCACGAAATCGGTGAATCCTGCCTCCCGTGCCGCCGCCTGCGCCAGTTGGAAAAAAACCTCGGGCATGGCTGGCCAAGGCAGGCCGGTCCGGGGATCGTCGCGGGTGTAGCGATAACCGCTGCGGTCGGTGGTCCAGCCCCATGTTCCGCAACTGCTCAGGGCGACCGACATGGTGAAACCGCCTGGGGTGATCATTTGCCGGAACGGTGCGTCCGCCAACACGGCCTCCAGTGCCGGCAGCAAACGCGCAAGCCAAGGCAGGGCAAAGCCTCTGAGGACGTAGGACTGTTCGCCGATCTGCTCGCGTCGGCGCTCTTGCTCGGGCTCGGCATCGGCAAACAGGTCAAGGGTGGTCGGGTTCATGGTGCTCATGATGCGTCGTGGAAGATGATCCCAAGGGTATGCCGTTTTCCGCTGTGCAGGCGACTGACGCCGTGGCGCAGGGTCACCCGATAGTAACCGCGCGCGCCTTTTACCGGGCGCTGGTTGACCGCGAAGATCAGGCCGTCACCTTTTTTCAGACCGATGACTTGCGGGCGCGACTGCATGCGCGGGCGCTGCTCGGTCAGCACGAACTCACCGCCGGTGAAATCTTCCCCAGGCTCTGACAGTAGAATCGCCACCTGCAGCGGGAAGACATGCTCGCCATACAGATCCTGGTGCAGGCAGTTGTAGTCCTGTGGTCCGTATTGCAGCAACAAGGGCGTCGGGCGCTGCTGGCCGGCGGCATGACAACGCTCGAGGAAGGCCGGGTGGCTGTCTGGAAAACGGCTCGGCAAGCCCATCTGCTCATGCCAACGATTGGCAATCGGCACCAGTCGCGGGTACAGCGCGCTGCGCAGGCGGGCCACCAGCGGCGGCAAGGGGTAGTTGAAATATTTGTACTCGCCACGGCCGAAACCGTGGCGGGCCATGATCACGTGCGAGCGAAAGCGTTCGGATTGGCCGTACAAGGTGCTGATTTCATCACAGGCCTTGTGGCTCAACAGCGATGCGATGACCGCGCAGCCGTCCTGATCGAGTTGCTGTTCCAGCAAGGTCCAGTCCAGCCTGTCCAGAAATTGCTCGCTCATTGCCGGGCCCTCAGGTTATTGAGGTGGCGAGACTAAGGGGCATAACGAATGTGAGCACTCCGACACTTGCGGTCAAATCTCGGCAGGGAGCAGACGTCCATGTTGTCGCTCCAGGCGATGTTACAGCGCTTTGCGGACACTGATGTCGCTGATCACGTCTTCGCCCTGGTCATGAAGAGCGTCCAGCGCGGCCTTGGCTTCTTCTTCAGTGCCATTTTCCAGCTGGGCAAATTCGAAGCGGCGTTCGCCATTGAGTTTGTATTTGATGACGTACTTGGTCGTCTGGGCCACGGTCATACCTGTCTGTCTGCGTATTGGGGCGCTGCTCAGCTCAGTTTCGTGCTGGAGCGGCGGATGATCTTGATCGAATGGCTCAGGGTCGGCTTGCGCGTCACACTGATCGGCCGGCGGTTGACCGTGTCGATGGTAATGTTCCAGAAGCCGGTGCTCGGCGCCGTGATGCGGGCCGGGAAGGTGTCGAACGCGCCACCGTGATAGGTGTGACGACCGCCATTCTTGAAGCTGCGGAAGTTGGCGTCGTTCATCAAGCGTATGTTGCAGGTTTGCGAGCATTGAATGACGACGATGTCGTCTTCGTTGAGGTGCTCGCGCTGGTGGATAAATTTCATGAGGCGCCTCCAGAAGGGTTTTTTCTACAAAATCAAAACGATAGCATGGGCGATTGGCGCAGTTTATCAGCCCTGAGGCGTTATTATCTGGCTGTCCGGGCCCGGTTGAGCAATAAAAATGGATATTGCGCACGCCTTGGAAGAAAAAAGCAGTCAGCCTCGGAGAAAACCCGTGTTTGAGCTGTCGGAGGGTCTTTATCGGAGGTTTCTTATGAAGTGGGGCATGTGGGGCTTGCCGTGGGTCTTGGCAATCAGTGGTTGTGCGAGTGTTTCGGACATCAACCAGACGCTGCCGACCATGAATGTGATTTCAGGCAAGAAGCCCCATGAGTACGCGCATTGCCTGAGCGAAAAACTCGCCGACAGCCGTGGTGCCTTGCAAATCGAGGAGCAGAAAGACGGAGTGCGGGTGATCGTACCGCAGAAGCTTTCATCGGGACCGGCCGCGGTGTTTGATATCGTGGAACGCTCCGGCGGCAGCGGCATCAAGCTGCATGAGCGCATTTCCAACGTGCCGCTACGCCCCTTTGATGTTCGCGATGCCGCCACGGCGTGCATATCCGGCTGATAGACTGTCGACCGTCAGCACCGATGCCGTCAAAGCGACCCTTTGGCGGCATTGTCATTTCTGGAGTCGAACATGAAGCGAGAGCGGGTACGGGAGCGGCACGCAGAGGGCCAAATCTGCGCCACCCATGTGATTCAGAACCCGGCAAATCCGGGGGAATGGATCGTGTTTTTCAAGAAAAGCGCCGGGCGCAGTTTTTTCCTGGTGGACGATAGCGACGAAGTCGAGTCCTTCAGCAGTCTCGACGAGTTGGTCGAGACCGTCCGCGGCCTGGGGATCAAGTTCGCGGAAATCCACATGTAGGGCACGATGCCCTACTTGCACACCACCACGACGCTACGGTTTTTGTAGTTGCCAACGTCGACGCCCAGGGTCTTGTCGCTTTCCTTGAGCGAGGGTGTGCCGTCGGTGCCAACGATCCGGTAGCCGGTGCCGGCGCAGGAGGCATCGGCCTTTTCGTAACAGGTCGCCCAGGAGTTGGCCTCGCCGGAACAGTCGATAGCCAGGCCTTGTTCGCCATTGTTCAGGTAAGTGGTTTCGGAGGTGGCGCAGCCAGTGAGGGCCAGAACCGCTATCAGCGGCAAAAATTTGGTCATGTCGTTGTCGTCGTCAGGATGAGGGGGCAAAGCCTGTGACAGCGCGGGTAGCAAAAGGTTATAGCGAAAGGCCACTTCTTGCCGTCATTCACATAAAAAGCCCTGCACAAGAGCAGGGCGTCAGGCCTGGATCAGTTCTTGTCCTTGCCCCGTCGTTTGGGGGCCGGGTGTTCCAGTTGCAACACCGATGCCACTTCGATTGCCATGGCTTCGGCCGGGAAAGGCCCGGCGATGTTCTCACCGCCAACGCCGGCTACCCACCACTGGCCGTCTTTGGCCTTGTTGATCAAGTACCCGTTGACGCTTTTTGCTTCTGACATCTATTTGCCTCGTTGGCTGGTTCAATGGCGCCATGATACCGCCAAATGCACCGTTCGGGTGCCGATGCGCACGCGGTGGTGCGCGTGCCCGTGGGTTGACTTGTCGTGCAAGTCTGGCGGACTCTGCTATCAATAACAGGCTACTGATCCATTCGCGGTGCTCGCTGCGGAACTAACGGCGAGAATATTTCTCTATGATGGCATCGGTTAGCCAGTGCGGGGCATTGTAAGGTGTACGCCGCCTGATTAGACTGCGCCGAAACCCGTACACACAGCCCTTTCAAGGACTTATATGATCAAGAAATGCTTGTTTCCAGCAGCCGGTTACGGCACTCGCTTCCTGCCAGCGACTAAAGCCATGCCCAAGGAAATGCTGCCGGTGGTAAACAAGCCACTGATCCAGTACGGCGTCGAAGAGGCCCTGGACGCCGGGTTGACGGAAATCTCCATCGTCACCGGTCGTGGCAAGCGCGCCCTGGAAGACCATTTCGACATCAGCTACGAGCTGGAAAACCAGATCAAGGGCACCGACAAGGAAAAGTACCTGGTCGGCATCCGCAAGCTGCTCGACAATTGCTCGTTCTCCTACACCCGCCAGACCGAAATGAAAGGCCTGGGCCACGCGATCCTGACCGGCCGTCCGCTGATCGGCGACGAACCCTTCGCCGTGGTGCTGGCGGACGACCTGTGCGTCAACCTCGAAGGCGACGGCGTACTGACCCAGATGGTCAAGCTGTACAAGCAGTTCCGCTGCTCGATCGTGGCCATCCAGGAAGTCGACCCGCAAGAGACCAACAAGTACGGCGTGATCGCCGGCGAGATGATCCGCGACGACATATACCGCGTGCACAGCATGGTCGAAAAACCAAAACCTGAAGATGCGCCGTCGAACCTGGCCATCATCGGTCGCTATATCCTGACCCCGGACATCTTCGACCTGATCGAACAGACCGAGCCAGGCAAAGGCGGCGAAATCCAGATCACCGACGCCCTGATGAAGCAGGCCCAGAACGGCTGCGTCATGGCCTACAAGTTCAAGGGCAAGCGTTTCGACTGCGGTGGCGCCGAAGGTTATATCGACGCGACCAACTTCTGCTTCGAGAACTTCTACAAGACGGGCAAGGCTTACTGATAGCGCCCCAGCCGCTTGTACTGAAAAGGGATCTTCACCAGCTGAAATCAAGCTGGTGAAGGCCCAAACAAACGCCCCGACTTGATCGGGGCGTTTGCTTTTGTGCGCGCTAAAAAAGCGCCTGGTTTCCTGTAGGAGCCAGGCTTGCCGGCGAAGGCGTTCTGACAGCCAACCGATCGCTTGCGGCTGTACCCGATCTTCTGTAGGAGCAAGGCTTGCCCGCGAGGGCGGCCTGACAACCGACCAATCTCTCGCGGCTGTACCCGATCTACTGTGGGAGCGGGCTTGCTCGCGAAGGCGGCCTGACAGCCGACGTGGAGTTTGTTGACAGAGTACATATCCATTCCTACGGTAACGGCCACCTAGGGTTTCGCTCTTACAGCCACCCCTTTCAAGGTCTTTGTTAAAATCCTCCAAAAACTCCGGTCAGGAAGACGAGACGATGTGGGCAGAGGTTTTAGCGCGGTTCGAGAAAAAAACACCGGCCAGTGTCATGGCCAAATTGGTGTTGGAGCAGGCCATTCCAGCTGAGTGGGTCGATCAGGTGTTCGAAGAACACCGTCAACGGCAGTACCCGCGCGAGCTTTTGTTTTCGACCATCGTTGAGCTGATGTCCCTTGTTTCACTGGGGTTGCGCCCTTCGCTGCATGCCGCCGCACGGCAGATGGATGATCTGCCCGTCAGCTTGGCGGCGCTTTACGACAAGGTCAGCCGCACAGAGCCCGCGCTGCTGCGCGCCTTGGTGAGCGGCAGTGCGCAGCGCCTGACGCCGACGATTGAGGAGTTGGGCTGTTCTGCCATTTTGCCCGGCTGGCAACTGCGGGTCGTTGACGGTAACCACCTGCCTGCCAGTGAAAAACGTCTGGATGCTTTGCGCCGTGAACGAGGTGCCGCGCGGCCTGGTTTTTCGGTCGTGGTTTACGACCCTGATCTGGACCAGGTCGTCGACCTCCAGCCCTGTGAAGATGCTTATGCCAGTGAGCGTGTCGGTGTGCTGCCGTTGCTGGAAAACGCCCGTGCCGGCCAGTTGTGGATGGCCGATCGACTCTACTGCACGCTCCCGGTCATGGAGGCCTGTGAAGACGCCGGGGCTGCCTTCATTGTTCGTGAGCCGAGTAAACATCCGCGCCTGTTTCAGGAAGGCGACTGGCAGGAACCTGTCGCGGTCGCGACCGGAAGCGTGCGTGAGCAAATCATCGAAGTGAAAGGTGGACGTCAGTGGCGGCGTGTCGAGCTGAATCTGCAAAAAGCTACCGAATCAGGCGACACCACGTTGTTGTTCTGGAGCAACTTGCCCGAGACCATCAGCGCTGAGCAAATCGCCGATTTGTACCGTCGTCGCTGGAGTATCGAAGGGATGTTCCAGCGCCTGGAGTCGGTGCTGGACAGTGAACTCGGAACCTTGGGCAACCCCAAGGCGGCCCTGCTCGGGTTTGCTTCGGCGGTGTTGGCCTACAACGTGTTGTCAGTGCTTAAGCGCAGCGTTGAGCAGGCTCATCGCCAAACGCAGCCAGAGGGATGGGAGGCTTCGATCTTCCACCTGACCGTGCAAGTGCGTAGCGGTTATGAGGGCATGCAGATCGCGTTGCCTGCAGATTACTTATCACTTCAATCGAGCTCAGAAACTACGGCACAGCGCCTGTTGGCGCTGGCCAGGAATATCAAGCCCAAACAGGTCGCCAAAAGCACACGCGGGCCCAAGGTGCCCAAGCCCAAGGAGTGGCTTGAAGGTAAGGCAGTGCATGCCCATGTGTCGACGGATCGGGTGCTCAAGGCCGCAAAAGTCAAAAGACCTTGAAAGGGATGGCTCTTACAGCGAGTCACTTGGAAAAGCCCCAAGTAACCAAGGGCTCTTGCCCCTGACGTTCGGTGCCTCGCTAATGCTCGGCATGCCCTCGCTCCGGTCCTGCTCCGTGGGCCCGCCGCCATCGGCCATCCATGGCCGGCGGCGGCTAAACCGGCATCCATGCCGGTTTGCCCACTGCGCAGAACCTCCACTCGGCCTCTCGATGTGGCAAGAAAATCAAAAGCCAAATCAAAAGCCAAAGCGAGGCGGTCGACCGGCCGGCCTGATTTGAAGCCGTACGCATTACCTCTGTAGGAGCCAGGCTTGCCGGCGAAGAACGATAACGCGGTGCACCAGACACAACACCGCAGCGCCTGGTTCGCCGCCCGCTCGCACATATAGCGCACGAGCACGTAGGTACTGGCTTACATCCATTGCCAGGTTTCTCGAGAGAAAATTCTGATTTGCAGATAGATGCAGGTAAATCATGTTAGCTGCTCGTTACTAACGTTCGTTTTAACTGGGATTATGAGCGCAAGGTGTTTAAACGATAGATGTTTTACCGCGACGACACGTAGGGATCGAGTCGTGGGGCTGATTACCCCGGATTCTTATGATTACAAGGAGGTTCGTGAATGGCTTTAACAAGAGGCGCGGCGCAAGGCCACACAACACGGTGGCTAAGCCTAAGCGTACTGATGCTGCCTGTATTGCTGGTGACAGTTGACAATACGGTGCTTGGATTCGCGCTGCCAAAGATTGCCGAGGCCCTGCGTCCGAGCGCTAGCCAGCAGTTGTGGATGATCGATGCTTACTCGCTGGTATTGGCGGGGTTGCTGGTGTCGATGGGTAGTCTGGGGGATCGAGTCGGTCATCGTAAGTTGTTGTTGGCCGGGTCCTTGGGTTTTGCGATTGTGTCGGTGCTAACCGCGTATTCCGATACCGCCACGCAGCTGATTGCCGGGCGAGCTTGTATGGGCGTTTTCGGTGCAATGCTGATGCCCTCAACGTTGGCGTTGATACGTTCGGTGTTCGAGGACCGAGAGGAGCGCAGACTGGCAGTCGCGATCTGGGCAACGACGTTGACGGTCGGCTCGGCACTCGGTCCTTTGGTGGGGGGGGTGTTGCTGGAATTTTTCAGTTGGGGGTCGATTTTCCTGTTGGCGGTGCCCGTGTTGGTGCCATTGCTGGTGTTGGGGCCACTGTTGTTGCCTGAATCCGGGCGAGATGCTTCAGGACCGTTGGATCCGATAAGCATCCTGCAATCGATGTCCGCTCTTGGTGCCATTGTTTATGGCATCAAACACAGCGCCAGTAATGGCATCGACTGGATGGCGCTGACCGCATTTGCAGTAGGCGCAGTAGCGGGCTGGATGTTTGTGCGTCGACAGTTAAGTCTGCCAATGCCGCTGATGGACCTGAGTCTGTTCCGCAGTGGCACCTTTAGCGGCTCTGTCGCGATCAATTTGATGAGTCTCGCGTTTCTCGTTGGCTTCGTATTCTTTACCACTCAGTTCTTGCAGATCGTACTTCAGATGTCGCCCTTGAGTGCCAGTCTCGCGTTGGTTCCTGGTCAGGTCATGGCGATTGTCGTGGGGATGGCGGTCGTGCCTGTCGCGCAGCGAATACAAGTGCATGTGCTGATACCAATCTTGATGGCGTTTGCTGGCGCGGCGTTTTTGCTGGTTGCCAGCATGGGCAGTAGCCTGACCGTACTAGTGGTGGCTTTCGCCTTGCTGAACATTGGCGTGGGCGCGATCGCGACGGTGTCCAATGATGTGATTTTGTCAGCTGCACCACCGGCAAAGGCGGGCGCCGCGTCGGCCATTAGCGAAACGGCCTATGAAGTGGGCGTAGTTTTGGGGACGACAGTGCTCGGCGGTGTCGTCACCGCCTACTATCGCGATGCATTGCAGCTTCCAGGGTTCCTGAGCGAAGTGCAGATGATGCTGGCAAGTGAGACGCTGTCTGGCGCTTATCATGTGGCGGCAGAATTGTCGGCTGATCAAGCAAGGGAATTGATGGCGCAGGCGGGAAGGGCATTTGAAGGTGGAATCGGTTTGGTTTCATGGGTGACCTTCGGCTTGGCACTCATGGCGATTTTGATTGCTTGGCGCACTCTGCGGACAGCGAAAACGCAATCTGCAGCAGGACATTGATCGAAAGCGGAGATTGGGCCGCGCATCGCACGGCCCAAGCATTTCAGCACAACGCTTGCTCAGTGGCCGTCCGCAGGTATGCTATTCGCCTGCCGAGGAGATTGAAAATGGCCTACGATTTTGACCTTTATGTGATTGGCGCCGGTTCTGGCGGTGTGCGGGCTGCTCGATTTGCTGCCGGTTTTGGCGCGAAAGTGGCCGTGGCCGAGAGTCGCTATTTGGGCGGCACCTGCGTGAACGTCGGCTGCGTGCCGAAAAAACTGCTGGTGTACGGCGCGCATTTCGCCGAGGACTTCGAGCAGGCTTCGGGGTTCGGCTGGAGCCTGGATGAAGCGCAGTTCGATTGGGCGACGCTGATCGCCAACAAGGACCGCGAGATCAATCGCCTCAATGGCATTTACCGCAACCTGCTGGTCAACAGTGGTGTGACGCTGCACGAAGGCCACGCCAAGATCGTCGATCCGCATACGGTCGAGATCAACGGCGAGCGCCACAGCGCCAGGAATATCCTGATCGCCACCGGTGGCTGGCCGCAGATTCCGCAGATTCCTGGGCACGAGCACGCGATCAGCTCCAACCAGGCGTTTTTCCTCAAGGAGCTGCCCAAGCGTGTGCTGGTGGTAGGTGGTGGCTACATCGCCGTCGAATTCGCCGGCATCTTCCACGGCCTGGGCGCCCAGACCACGCTGCTGTATCGCGGCGAGCTGTTCCTGCGGGGCTTCGATGGTTCCGTGCGCAAGCATCTGCAGGAAGAGCTGACCAAGCGCGGCATGGATCTGCAGTTCAATGCCGACATCGAACGTATCGACAAGCAAGCCGATGGCAGCCTGAAAGTGACGCTCAAGGATGGTCGTCAGTTGGAGGCCGATTGCGTGTTCTACGCCACCGGGCGGCGTCCGATGCTGGACAACCTTGGGCTGGAAAATACTGGGGTGAAGCTCGACAAGAAAGGCTTCGTCGAGGTGGATGACCTGTACCAGACGGCCGAGCCTTCGATCCTGGCCCTGGGCGATGTGATTGGCCGGGTGCAGCTGACGCCGGTGGCGCTGGCTGAAGGCATGGCGGTGGCGCGACGCTTGTTCAAGCCTGAGCAGTATCGCCTAGTGGATTACAAGATGATCCCGACGGCGGTGTTCAGCCTGCCCAATATCGGCACGGTCGGCCTGACCGAGGAGGAAGCCCGCGAAGCCGGCCACGAGGTACAGATCTTCGAAAGCCGCTTCCGGCCAATGAAGCTGACCCTGACCGAATGCCAGGAGCGCACGCTGATGAAACTGGTGGTGGACGCCCAGACCGACAAGGTGCTGGGCTGCCACATGGTCGGGCCGGAGGCTGGCGAAATCGTCCAGGGGTTGGCCATCGCCTTGAAGGCCGGCGCCACCAAGCGCCACTTCGACGAAACCATCGGTGTGCATCCGACGGCCGCCGAAGAGTTCGTCACCCTGCGTACACCGGTCGACGGTTAAGCGTCCCTGGCGACGTCTGGCGCTGCTGCAACGGCAGCGGCCAGGCGTGCGCTTTGTTCCAGGTCTGCCCGGGTTTTCAGCAGTTCGATTTCCAGTGACTTGTTGACCTGCGCTTGCTCGTCGACGCTCTGTTTGAGCGCCTGGCTTTCCAGCATGGCGACGCGCAGGCGTTCCTGGAGGAGGGTGCGTTCGCTGTCGACTCGGGTGGCCTGGTCGAGCAGTTGATCCTGGCGGGCATTGCTTTGCTTGAGCTGCTCTTGCAGCAGGCTCAGCTCGCGCAGTGTGCCGCGATTCTCCGTCAGCAGGCGTTCGTTGTCGCGGTGCAGCTGGGTGATTTCGTCCTGGCGCACCAAGGCGCTCTGTTGTGCCTGGCGCACCTCCATCTGCAGTTGCTGCAGCTGACCTTCGTGGCGGTTTTGCTCTTGCTCGCGCTGCTCCTTGACCGCGTTGCGGTAGTGCTCCAGGGCGTCACGGCTGTGCAGGTGTTTCTCTTCGAGCGAGCGAATCTGCTCGTCCTTGTCTTGCAGGCGCAGTTCGAAATCAGCCAGTGCCTGACTCAACCCGGCATTGCGGGTTTGTTCGCCCTGAAGCAGTGAGCCCGTACTTTGCAGCGCCTCGGATTCCTGGGTCAGTGCCAGGCTCTGCAGTTCGTAGTGCTGCTGCAGTTGCGTATTGGCTTGCTCGGCTTGATGCAACTGCGTTTCCAGCGCCTTGCGTTGTTGCTCGTACTGCTCGCGGGCCTGGTCAATGGGCTCCTGCGCCTGCTCTTTGAGGCGCTGCGCCAGGCGTGTTACCAATGCCAGTAACTCATCGTCGATCGGCTCGGACGGTGCCTCGTCAGCATCCGGGGTGCTATCATCGAGTTCCTTCATATAGCGATGGATGGTGGTTTTCGAGCCGGTATTGCCCATTTCGATCCGTACGGCATCGATGCTGGGGTTTTCGCCGCGCGCAAGAATCGCCAATCGCGCCGCTTGCACCACCTGTTTATTTACGCCGCCACGGGCCATGAAATCTCCTGCGATTTTTGCTGTGTGGTACGTACCACGAAAAGGCGCATTCTACCATTCGTTGGGGGTAAATTCAGTTTTCTTCTATTAATACTGTTGGCTAATAGCGAAAGCCAATCAGCGACATGAGGTTTGCCAATGAGCCAACCGTCCGTCGAGTGGGTAAAGTTCTCTCCATCAACTTCTTAACCCCTGACGGAGAGTCAACGATGCCTATCATCAACAGCCAAGTTAAACCGTTCAAAGCTGACGCATTCAAAAATGGCGACTTCGTAAAAGTCTCGGACGCTGACCTGAAAGGCAAGTGGTCTGTGGTGTTCTTCTACCCGGCCGACTTCACCTTCGTCTGCCCGACCGAGCTGGAAGACCTGGCTGACAACTACGACGCATTCCAGAAGCTGGGCGTCGAGATCTACAGCGTTTCCACCGACACCCACTTCGCCCACGCTGCCTGGCACAACACTTCGCCAGCCATCGGCAAGATCCAGTACACCATGATCGGCGACCCGACCCACGCCATCTCCCGCAACTTCGACGTGCTGATCGAAGAAGCTGGCCTGGCTGACCGTGGCACCTTCGTGATCAACCCTGAAGGCCAGATCAAGATCGTTGAACTGAACGACGGCGGCGTTGGCCGTGACGCTTCCGAGCTGCTGCGCAAGATCAAGGCTGCCCAGTACGTCGCTGCTCACCCGGGCCAGGTCTGCCCAGCCAAGTGGAAAGAAGGCGAGGCCACTTTGGCGCCGTCCCTGGACTTGGTCGGCAAGATCTAAGTCTGTGATCGCTGCATCAGGGCGCAACGCCGCACCTACTCAGTAAGCTGCACCGCCCAATAAAAACGCCCGGGCGAGATTCGCTCGGGCGTTTTTTTATGCCTGCTCTAAATGAATCAGCAAAAAGGAAATCGCCCGTATGTTGGACACCAATCTTAAAACCCAGTTGAAGTCGTACCTGGAACGGGTCACCCAACCGATCGAGATCGTTGCATCCCTCGACGACGGTGCGAAATCCCAGGAAATGCTCGCACTGCTGAAAGACGTTGCCAGTCTTTCCACCCAGATTACCTTGCTCGACAACGGTGACGATGCCCGCAAGCCATCGTTCTCGATCAACCGGCCGGGAGCGGATATCAGCCTGCGTTTCGCCGGCATCCCGATGGGCCACGAATTCACGTCCCTGGTACTGGCCTTGCTGCAAGTCGGCGGCCACCCCTCCAAGGCCAGTGCCGAAGTGATCGAACAGATCCGCTCGCTCAAGGGCGAGTTCAACTTCGAGACTTATTTCTCGCTGTCCTGCCAGAACTGCCCGGACGTGGTTCAGGCGTTGAACCTGATGGCTGTTCTCAACCCCAATATCCGCCACGTCGCCATCGATGGCGCGCTGTTTCAGGCTGAAGTCGATGAGCGCCAGGTCATGGCAGTACCGAGCATCTACCTCAACGGCGTGAACTTCGGCCAGGGTCGCATGGGCCTTGAAGAAATCCTCGCCAAAATCGACACCAGCGGCATCGAGCGTCAGGCCGAGAAGATCAGCGCCAAGGAAGCCTTTGACGTGCTGGTGGTGGGCGGTGGCCCGGCCGGCGCTTCGGCGGCCATCTATGCCGCTCGCAAAGGCATTCGCACTGGCGTCGCGGCTGAGCGTTTTGGTGGGCAGGTGCTCGACACCATGGCCATCGAAAACTTCATCTCCGTGCAGGAAACCGAAGGGCCGAAACTGGCGGTCGCACTGGAAGAGCACGTCAAGCAGTACGACGTGGACATCATGAACCTGCAGCGCGCCGACAAACTGCTGCCGGGCAAGGCGGGCGAGCTGCACGAAGTGCACTTCGCCAGCGGCGCAAAACTCAAAGCCAGGACGGTGATCCTGGCCACCGGTGCACGGTGGCGTGAAATGAACGTGCCCGGTGAGCAGGAGTACCGCAACAAGGGCGTGGCGTACTGCCCGCACTGCGACGGCCCGTTGTTCAAAGGCAAGCGCGTGGCGGTGATTGGCGGAGGCAACTCCGGCGTTGAAGCGGCCATCGACCTGGCGGGTATCGTGTCCCATGTCACGCTGCTGGAGTTCGATGTACAACTGCGTGCCGATGCGGTGTTGCAGCGCAAGTTGCACAGTCTGCCGAACGTGACCGTGATCACCAGTGCGCAAACCACTGAAGTGACGGGCGACGGGCAGAAAGTGAATGGCCTGCGCTATAAGGATCGCCAGACCGACGATTTGCGCAGCGTGGAACTGGAAGGGATCTTCGTGCAGATCGGTCTGTTGCCAAATACCGACTGGCTTAAAGGCACCATCGAGTTGTCACCGCGGGGCGAGATCATTGTCGATGCCCGTGGCGAAACTTCGATGCCGGGCGTGTTCGCTGCCGGTGACGTGACCACCGTGCCGTACAAGCAGATCGTGATCGCGGTGGGCGAGGGCGCCAAGGCTTCCCTGAGTGCATTCGACCATTTGATCCGGACCTCGGCCCCGGCGTAATACCGGACGCTGAAAAGACAAAACCCCATGCGTGATCATGGGGTTTTTTTGTGCCTCACCCATTCCCGAAGTGGAGCTGATTTTTGTGGGAGCGAGCTTGCTCGCGATGGCGGAGTTTCAGTCACATTAATATTGAAGGTGCTGTCGCTATCGCGAGCAAGCTCGCTCCCACAGGGGATTTGTGGTGTGCGTTAGAGTGGGGCCGGCTGGATGATTTCGACCCAATAGGCATCCGGATCCTTGATGAACGCCAGGCTCTTCATGCGGCCATCGTTCAGGCGCTTCTGAAAGTCGCAGCCCAGCGCTTCGAAGCGCTCGCACGCGGCGACGATGTCCGGCACCGAGATGCAGATGTGGCCGAACCCGCGCGGGTCGGTGTTGCCGTTGTGATAGGCGAAGTCCGCATCGTTCTCGGTGCCGTGGTTATGGGTCAGTTCGAGAATGCCGGGGATCGACTTCATCCACTCGGTACGCGCGGCCGCATCGGCGGGAATCTGGCTCTTGTCGACCAGGGCGAGGAAGTACAGGCTGAACTCCGCTTCCGGAAAATCGCGTTTCTCCACCAGCGAGAAACCCAGGATGCGCGTGTAGAAATCCAGGGACTTGGTGATGTCCTTGACGCGCAACATGGTGTGGTTGAAGACGAATTTCTGGGTGGCGGTGTCAGGCTGTGCGGTCACGCCGGGGAAGGTGTTCAGTTCTTGCAGGCTCATGGGCCCTCCGGAAAATAAATGGGCTGACGAATGACGACAATGATACGCATGGGTTGCGACATCACCAAACCCAAACCCTCTGCTATTGCCTGACCGCCGGTCGAGGATCAAACTTCAGGGCTAACTGGCTGAGTGTTCATTGCAATGATTCGATTGTGTAAATCGTTGGTTATCTTGAGTGGCGTGCTTTCGATCTTTGCCCGGGCTTACGCCGATGAGCCGGTCATTACCTGGCCGCCAGGCTGGCAGGTCGAAGTCGTTGCCCAAGGCGACGCTGGCAACGGTGTCAGTCGCCAGCGTGCGGTCAAAAACGATGCGCAAGGCACGCCGCTGATGGTGATGGAGCTGACCATGACCCCGGTACAAAGCGGTCATCAGGTGAATCTGGAAGGTGTGTTGCTGGAGATGCGCAAATCGGTGCAGAAAGACTTTTTCCAGGGTGGCTATCAAAGTGTCTGCAACCGGATTCACTCGACAACCTTGAGTCGCTTGCCGGCCCTGGAAACCACCTGCACCATCACGCAAAACGGCCGGCATGTGCTGTCGCAAACATTGGTCGCCGCCGTGGATGCCGATAAGGCCTACGTACTTTCCTACGCCGGGCAGGCCGAGGCTTATAAGGCCAGCCAGAATGAAATAGAGGCCGCACGTAACGGCTTGAAACTTTAGTTGAAGGCTTCAATGAGCGCCGATTTCATGCCTCTTTTGATAGCGTTAGATAGCCAAAGGGATTAAGCACAAAGTTGCTTGGAAGTACCGGGCAGGCTTGCATTTAGATGCGATCAATGAAAAAAAGCCCTGCATCTGCAGGGCTTGGTTTTTTCAGTGCGAGGGGTTAGCCACGCAGCCAGGAATCGACGGTGGCGGCACCGTATTGTTCCTTCCAGGCCTTGAGCCCGCGATGGTTGCCACCCTTGGTTTCAATCAGCTCGCCGGTATGCGGGTTCTGATAAACCTTGACCACGCGGGCGCGGCGGGTTTTCGGTGCGGCCTGTTGCAGGCCGGATTTTCCCGGGTTCAGGTCGAGGATGGCGATAATGTCGCGCAGGCTCTTGCCGTAGGTTTTCATCAGCCCCTGGAGCTTTTCTTCGAATTCGATTTCTTTCTTGAGCCCGGCATCGTTCTTCAGGGATTCAAGCTGCTTGAGCTGCTCTTGAAGGGCCTTTTCAGCTGCACGAAATTCAGCGAGTCTGGACAATATCTTTACTCCAATAGTGTGTTTGGCTGATACCAACCGCAAACAAAGCTATAAGCCAAGAGCCTTGAAGCGACTCGGTGATAAATGGCGCACCTGCCAATCTAGCGCAGGCATCAAAAATTGTAGTAGTTAATTGATCAAGAGTAAATCATGACTTTTTGTTCATGTAACAAGACTTGTACCTTGATTCTAATGGGGGAGGGCGGCGCGTCGTTGAATCGCTGCTAAAGGCCACTAGTTAATGATCACTTAATGCATTAATGAAGTCTGCCGCAGGCATCGGTCGGCCAAACAGATAACCTTGCAGGTAGTTCACATGGTGGGCCGTCAGGTAATCACTTTGTTCCAGGGTTTCCACACCTTCTGCAATCATTGCCAGGTCGAGCTTGACCGCCAGCTCGATGATGCTGTCCAGAATGTGGCTGGAGAGGGTATCGACGCCGATCATGGCGACAAAGCTCTGGTCGATTTTCAGGAAGTCCACGTTGAACTGGCGCAGGTAACCGAGACTCGAGTGGCCGGTACCGAAGTCGTCGATGGCGATCATCACGCCAAGGTCATGCAGTTGCTCGAACAGTTGATGGGTGATGGCCGTGGGCTCGATCAGTTTGCGCTCGGTCAACTCCAGTACCAGGTGGATGGAGCCGGGGGCAAAAGCGCCGAGAAACTGGCGGCAATCCTCGACCAGTGCAAGATCCAGGCAATGATCGGCGGTGATATTGATACCGATATGAAACGGCTCATTAAAGGTCGCCAACCTCGGTGCCAACAGCCTGGCTGTTTGTTGCATGATCGAGCGGGTCATCGGCACGATCAGTCCGCAGTGTTCGGCAAACGGAATGAACAGATCGGCGCGTACCAGGCCTTCCTTGGGATGGTTCCAGCGCATCAGCACCTCGACCCCCGTGCATTTCTTGCTTTGCGCCTGCACCACGGGTTGGAAATACGGGACGAACTCCGCCGCGTCCAGTGCGCGCTGCATCTCAAGGGTTGGCGATGATGAACGTTTCTGTATGACATGCCCGATCAAACCGGCAATCACCCCGAAAAACAGTAACAAGCTGAACAGTGGCGGATATTCACTGCTCATGTAACGCCACACTTCGCCTTCGGGGAAACCGGCCGTCACGCTGAAGGGATAACGAGAAGATGTCAGCCTGTTTTCTGCAACGGGGAACTCCGGTGGATCGCCCTCGTGAAAACTGCCGTCGGCGGACAACCAGTTAGGCCCAACTTGCAGCAACAGCAATTTCTGGCGCCCGATCAGGCGCAAGAGATTACTCAGGTGGTAACCGTCCAGCGTGCTCATGGCGCCCCGTTTGCCGTCGCTGAGTCGATAAACCAGCAACGCGGTATCGGGCGTCACCGGGTTGCCCTTCATCAACAACAACTGGCCGTTGGCATAGTCTCCGGATGCAATTTTTTCGTGATAGTCACCGAACAGGGAACTGCAATAAATAGTGTCGTCCCACAACAGGTTGGTCGAGCGCACGAATGGACGCCGTGTCACCTGCTCGCGCAACGCCAGGTTGACGTCAATGCAACTCTGGCCAGCCAATGGCAGCAACTCACGCGCCGCCTGCGCGGTGTTGTCGAGCATCAGTTCGAACTGGCGAGTCGCTTCTTCGGCGGTTTGTTGGGTACTGAGCCTGAGTACGCGTTCGGCCTGCATATAAAGAATGGCAAAACCCAGCAGGACCGGGAGCACTCCACTCAATAAGGTCACGGCGAGCCTGATGCCGCGCGGGTGGACGTTGGTTTTCAGTGGCATTCGCGAAACCTGTATCGATGAAGTCGGGCTCTCAACTGCTGGCAGGAAGTGATGCCTTCCATGAAGAGTTCAAGCAAGGGGCAGGATAGTTGGCTCTTGGCACTTATGCCGCTCAAGGGTAAACCAGGCGCTCGGCCAGCTTGATAAAGGCCAGCGTCGCCGGCGATGCCTGGCGCTGGTCGAGCACCGCCAGGCCAACCTTGCGCGCGACCCTTGGCGACAGTGGTTTTTTCACGTAGCGGTTGTGGCTGTAGTCGGGCAACGAGCTTTCGGCAACCAGCGTCACCCCGTCACCACGGCCGACGGCATCCAGGGTGCTCAACAGTTGCGAGCAGCGATAACGGATATTGGGGGTCAATCGGGCTGCGCTGAACAGCCGCGAAACCAGTTCCGCCGAGCCGGCCTCGGTCAGAATGAAGGGGTCGTGGCACAACGCGTCCAGGCTCAGGCTGGCGCGACCGGCCAGCGGATGGTCGACAGGCAGCAGCGCAACCATCTGGTCCTCGATCAGCGTCACCGTGTCGAAACGTTCTTCAGGCAGCACCACAAAACCGATGTCGATGCGGCGCTCCTCCAGCCACTGGATGACCTGACGGTCCGGGCCTTCATCGATATGCACTTCAATGCCCGGGTGCGCCGCGCGGTAGTGCTGCAGGATCGACGGCAGCAATTTGATCGACGAAGTAGTACCGAACGAGCCGATGCGCAGGGTGCCGCGCTTCATGCCCCGGGCATCTGCCGCTTCCTGGCGCAGGGTGTTGGCCAACCCGAGCATGGCGCGGGCGCGCAACAGCAGTTGCTGGCCAATGTCGCTCAAGGCGATTTGCGACTGATGCCGGCGCAGCAACTCGACCCCCAGTTCCTGTTCCAGTGATTTCAAGGCGTGGGACACCGCGGATTGGGAAATCCCCAGGCGATTGGCTGCCGCGGTAAAACCCTGTAGCTCGGCGACGAGGGAGAAAATCTCCAGTTGCGTCAGGGTCATGAGGTTTTACTCATTTTACGATGATCAGGTATTAGTTGAATCATAAGGCATTCATTCACGTTGAGGAAATACCATGCCTACGTGTGAGCAGAGCCTGGCCACTCGCTCCGATGTGCCGGTTTACTGGAAGCTGGCGGCAGTCACCATGATCTGGGGCGGCACCTTCGTGGCGGGCCGGTTTCTGGTCGACAGCCTCAGCCCGCTGTTGGCCGCCAGCCTGCGGTTTTTACTGGCCAGTGTGGCGCTGCTGTTGTTTCTGCGAGTGTCGCGGGTACCGCTGGCTCGCCCCAACCCCAGGCAAATGCTGCAACTGGCGCTGCTGGGCTTTTTCGGGATCTTTTTTTACAACCTGTGTTTTTTTCACGGCCTGCATCACATCAACGCTTCGCGAGCGTCGCTGATCGTGGCGTTGAATCCGGCCGTGATCGGGCTGGCTTCCTGGGTGCTGTTCAAAGAGCGACTGAGCCGGGGGAAAGTCATTGGCATCGCCATTTGTATCGCAGGTGCGAGCCTGGTGATCGTCAGCCGCAACCCGCAGTCGTTGGCCGGCAGTGCCGACGCCTGGATCGGCGATCTGCTGATTTTCGGCTGCGTGCTCGGGTGGGGCGTATACTCGCTGTTCTCCAATGCGTTGAATCAGGCACTGGGGCCGGTGCAGACCGTGACCTGGTCGATTCTCCTGGGCACGCTGATGCTCTGGATCAGCAGCGCCATCGGCGGCGAAATAACGCTGGATGCCCTGATCGGACTCGGCCCGCAACAGTGGTTGAGCCTGATCTACCTCGGCGTATTGGGTTCGGCGCTGGCTTACATAGGCTACTACGACGGCATTCGCAGAATCGGCGCGACCCGTTCCGGGGTGTTCATCGCCTTGAATCCGCTGACGGCGGTCATTCTCGGCGCGTTGCTGCTGGGCGAGCAGCTGACAGTGACGATGGGCTTGGGAGGCGGGTTGATCCTGGCGGGGATTTACCTGTGCAACAAACCCCTTGCGCGCCGGGGGAAAAAGGGGATTTGATACAGAAGGCGGACAAATCGATTTACGCTGTGTAGAATCAGGTTACGCATACAATAATAATCGTCTTCTGGCAGCAGAAGCCTCGCCCTCAGAGCCTTGGGTCGACAATGAAGATATTCGGGTTTCAATTGATCTACGGTGATTTCCTCGCCCGCAGCGTGCGGGGCATCTCCTGTGCGCCACCCACCGGTCTCAGCATTGCTAGCAACTAACGCTCGTTAATTTCAGCGGTTAATTCTAAAAGCATGATGAGGCGCCAACCATGGCAGATTTATACGAAAACCCAATGGGCCTGATGGGCTTCGAGTTCATCGAACTTGCATCGCCAACCCCAAACACCCTGGAGCCGATCTTCGAGATCATGGGCTTCACCAAGGTCGCGACCCACCGTTCCAAAGACGTGCACCTGTATCGCCAAGGCGCGATCAACCTGATCCTCAACAACGAACCCAACAGCGTCGCCTCGTACTTCGCCGCCGAGCACGGTCCGTCGGTGTGCGGCATGGCGTTCCGGGTCAAGGATTCGCAAAAGGCCTACAACCGTGCCCTGGAACTCGGCGCCCAGCCGATCCACATCGAGACCGGCCCGATGGAGCTGAACCTGCCGGCGATCAAGGGCATCGGCGGTGCGCCGCTGTACCTGATCGACCGTTTCGGTGAAGGCAGCTCGATCTACGACATCGACTTCGTGTTCCTCGACGGCGTCGACCGTCACCCGGTCGGGGCAGGCCTGAAGATCATCGATCACCTGACCCACAACGTGTATCGCGGTCGCATGGCCTACTGGGCTAACTTCTACGAGAAACTGTTCAACTTCCGCGAAATCCGCTACTTCGACATCAAGGGCGAATACACCGGCCTGACCTCCAAGGCCATGACCGCACCGGACGGCATGATCCGCATCCCGTTGAACGAAGAATCGTCCAAGGGCGCCGGACAGATCGAAGAATTCCTGATGCAGTTCAACGGCGAGGGCATCCAGCACGTGGCCTTCCTCAGCGATGACCTGATCAAGACCTGGGATCACCTGAAAAGCATTGGCATGCGCTTCATGACCGCGCCACCGGAAACCTACTACGAGATGCTCGAAGGCCGTTTGCCCAACCACGGTGAGCCGGTGGGCGAGCTGCAGGCGCGCGGCATTCTGCTGGACGGTTCGTCAGAGTCGGGCGACAAGCGCCTGCTGCTGCAGATCTTCTCGGAAACCCTGATGGGGCCGGTGTTCTTCGAATTCATCCAGCGCAAGGGGGATGACGGTTTCGGTGAAGGCAACTTCAAGGCGCTGTTCGAGTCGATCGAGCGGGATCAGGTGCGTCGTGGTGTGTTGAGCACTGACTAAATCGTTACACCGTAAAAACTGTGGGAGCGAGCCTGCTCGCGATAGCGGTTGTACTTTCAACATGAATGTTGACTGACACACCGCCTTCGCGAGCAGGCTCGCTCCCACATTTGTTTTGTGGTGGTTTTAAGGTCTGCGATGCCGCATTAAATGCTTGAACCCTTCAAACACCAGCACCAGTACCGCCATCCAGATCGGAATATACGTCAGCCACTCACCGGGCTTGATGCTTTCCCCCAGCAACAACGCCACGCCCAGCAACAGCACCGGCTCGACGTAGCTCAATAACCCGAACAGGCTGAACGGCAGCAAGCGACTGGCGATGATGTAGACCACCAGCGCCGAAGCGCTGATCAAGCCCAGCAGGGGGATCAGCCACGCCAATGCCGGGTGTTGATCGAAGACACCGAAGCCTTGCTCACCACTGCGCACGAACCAGTACGCGATCGGCAGCATCAGGGTCATGTCCACCCACAGTCCGCCGAGGTTGTCTGTCTTCAACCATTTGCGCACCACGAAATACAGCGGATAACCCACGACCACCACCAGTGTCGCCCAGGAAAATCCGCCGACTTGATACAGCTCGTTGACCACACCCAGGCTGGCGAAGAACACCGCGACTTTTTGCAGGTATGACAGCCGATCACCGTAGGCAATACGCCCGGTCAGGACCATGGCCAGCGGCAACAGGAAGTAGCCGAGGGACACATCCAGGCTGTAGCCATTGAGCGGGGCCCACATGAACAGCCAGAGTTGCACGCCCAGCAACGCCGATGACAGTATCAGGCCGCCGATCAGCTTCGGTTGCGCGCCAATCCTTCGCAGCAGGTCGATGACCCGCCGCCATTCCCCGGACACCAGCATGAACAGGGTCATGCACGGCACGGTCAACAGCATGCGCCAGCCGAAAATCTCCACGCCGCTCAACGGCTTGAGCAACGAAGTGTAGTAATACATGACGGCAAACAGCACCGAGGCTGAAACCGATAAAGCGATACCTTTTGACAAGCTGTCCTCGCGAGGTTGAACGTAAAACGGGGTGCGGAGGATACGTGGTTTTTGTGCTGAATATTGTCCGGATGATCAATATTTACAACATCCCTTGTAGGAGCGAGCATGCTCGCGATGAACGACTAGACACCGCGGGCATGCAGGCTCCCCGCGTTATCGTTGACCACCATCGCGAGCATGCTCGCTCCTACAGGGGTTATGTGTTTGTTCAGGTATTGCGCGGTTTACGGCCGGACACGAAATGGCTCACATCATTGAACCCAGGTGTCGATGCATGCCCCGGTGTCACCAGCGAATCGATGAAGGCTTCATCCTCAGCGCTAATCTTCACCGCCTGGGCCTTAGTGTAGGCATCCCACTGTTCCTCGGTGCGCGGGCCGACAATGGCCGAGCTCACTGCGCTGTTGTTCAGCACCCAGGCGATGGCGAATTCGACGATGCCGACGCCGCGTTCCTGGGTGTATTGCGCAATCCGCTGGGCGATGCGCAAGGACTCGACACGCCATTCGGTTTCCAGGATGCGTTTGTCTGCACGTCCTGCTCGGCTGTTGGCGTCCGGCTTGACGTCCGGCGCGTACTTGCCGCTGAGTACACCGCGCGCCAACGGGCTGTACGGCACCACGCCGAGGCCGTAATTGTGCGCGGCACTGATCTGCTCGGTTTCGGCCTGGCGGTTGACGATGTTGTACAGCGGTTGACTGATCACCGGCCGTTCGACACCGAGCTTGTCGGCCACGCGAATCACCTCGGCGATGCGCCAGCCACGGTAATTCGACAGGCCCCAATAGCGGATCTTGCCTTGGCGAATCAGGTCGCCGATGGCCGATACCGTGACTTCCAGCGGCGTGTTGTGGTCTTCGCGGTGCAGGTAATAAATATCCAGATAGTCGGTACTCAGTCGCGTCAGGCTGGCCTCGATGCCGTTGAAGATGTGCTTGCGGTTGAGGCCGCTGCGGTTCGGCACACCGTCCACCGGACCGAAACCAACCTTGGTGGCCAGCACCCATTCCTGACGGCGACTGGCAATGGCCTCGCCGACGATCTCTTCGGAGCGGCCATTGGTGTAGACGTCGGCGGTGTCGATGAAATTGATGCCCTGGTCCCAGGCCTTGTCGATGATCCGCAGTGAATCTTCGGTGCTGGTCTGTTCGCCAAACATCATGGTGCCCAGGGTCAGGGTGGAAACCTGCAGGCCCGAATGACCCAGCGTGCGGTAGCTCATGAGGAAGTCCTTTTGCCGGAGGTAAAGGCTCAATCAAATACCAGAAAAATCGCGCGTGGCAAATGAAAAGATCGCAGTCCAGAAGCTGCCGAAGGCTGCGATCTTTTGATCTTTAAACCCGCAACGTACGCGTCATCCGCAACGCCAACAGACTCCCGCCAACAATCACCCCCGCCAACAGATACAGCGCCGCATCGGTCGACCCGGTGCTGTCCTTGACCCAACCCACCAGATACGGGCTGAGGAAACCGGCCATCTGCCCCATGGAGTTGATCAACGCCAGGCCGCCGGCGGCCGCGCCAGCGCTGAGCAGCGCCGTTGGTACTGGCCAGAACATCGGCAGGCCGGTGAGGGCGCCCATGGTGGCGATGCTCAAACCGAGGATGGCGATGGCCGGGTGGGCGGCGAAGTTTACGGCGATCAGCAGACCGACAGCGCCCATCAGCATCGGCACCACCAGATGCCAGCGACGCTCTTTGCGCAGGTCCGCCGAGCGGCCGACCATCAACATGAACAGCGCCGCCAGCAGGTAGGGAATCGCACTCAACCAACCGATCACCAGGTTATCGCTGAAGCCCAGGTTCTTGATGATCGACGGCAGCCAGAAGTTGATCGCGTAGACGCCACTCTGGATACAGAAATAGATCAGGCCGAACGCCCAAATCGCCGGGTTCTTGAACACCGCCAACAGCGAATCGGTGGTGGTTTTCGGTTTGTTGGCCAGGTCCTTGGCGTGGTCGGCTTCCAGCACCGAGCGCTCGAACGGGGTGAGCCACTTGGCGTTGGCGTAACTGTCACTGAGCAGGAAGTAGGCGAGGGCGCCGAGGATTACCGTCGGAATACCTTGCAGCAGGAACATCCACTGCCAACCCGCCAGCCCACCCTGGCCCGCGGCGAAGTGATTGAGAATCCAGCCGGAGAACGGGCTGCCCAGCAAGCCGGATACTGGAATCGCCGACATGAACAACGCCATGATGCGGCCACGGCGGAAGGTCGGGAACCACTGCGAAAGATAGAGCACCACCCCCGGGAAAAACCCGGCTTCAGCGGCGCCGGTGAACAAACGCAAGGTATAGAACTCGGTCGGCGTGGTGACGAACAGCAGGCAAGTCGAGAGCGCGCCCCAGGTGATCATCATCAGCGCGATCCAGCGCCGTGGACCGAATCGGGTCAATGCCAGGTTACTCGGCACGCCGCATAGCACGTAGCCGATGAAGAAAATCCCGGCGCCGAGGCCGTACACGGTTTCGCTGAATTTCAGTGCGTCGAGCATCTGCAGCTTGGCGAATCCAACGTTGACCCGGTCGAGGTAGTTGAACAGGTAGCAGATGAAGATGAAGGGGATCAAACGCAGGGTAATGCGTTTGTAAACGGCGTTTTTATCGTCAACGATGGCCTGGGCGGCGGCGGCACTCTGTGACATGGCGGCTCTCTCTTTATTATGATTTTTTGCGATGCAACGGGTAACGTTGATCGCCTGGAGAGTCTCGACCACCCTCGGGGTTGCTGTCTTTGTGCCTGAGCACAGGGTTTGCCAACAAGGCCTGTGCGGGTGAACAACCCATCCCACCACGCTTTCAAGGATCACCGCTATGTTCGAACTCGATCACGACCTGGCCCAGGACATCGTCGACCGGGCGATGGCCATCCTGCCGTACAACGTCAATGTCATGGACAGCCAGGGATTGATTCTTGGCAGCGGCGAACCGGAGCGGGTCAACACCCGGCATGAAGGCGCGCAACTGGTGTTGGCCAACGGTCGCGTGGTGGAGATCGACGCGCAGACCGCGATCCACCTCAAGGGCGTGCAGCCGGGCATCAACCTGCCGCTGATGCTCGACCAGCGCTTGATCGGCGTGCTCGGCATCACCGGCGAACCCGAGCAACTGCGCACCTACGCGGAGCTGGTGCGGATGACCGCCGAGATGCTGGTGGGCCAGCGCAACCAGCAGGCCGAGCAGCAATGGCGGCGCCAGCGTTGCGATGACCTGCTGGCGTTGCTGCTCAGTGACGGCGGCAGCTCGCCGCGATTGATCGACGAAGCGCAACAGCTTGGGCTCAAACCGCACATGACGCGAGTGCCTTACCTGTTCGAACTGGGCACGGAGCAGGGTCCGGGGCAAACCGTCGAAGCGCTCAGTGCCTGGCTTACGAGTCGTTACCCGGACAGTTGGTGCGTGAGTTCGGCCAAGTCTTCGTTGCTGTGGTGCCGACCGGCGAACCAGACGGTCGAGAACGAACGACTGCTGGAAAAGCTCGACGGCCTGGGCTGGAACATCCTGCGTATTGCCGTGGGCGGGCAGGCGGATGGGCTTTCCGGATTGCGCCGTTGCTATCGTCGGGTCGGTGACTTGCTGGCCTATGGGCGCGACGTGTTGCCCCGATCCCGTTTGCTGAAACTTACCCGCTATCGGCTGCCAGTGATGCTGTGGCGGCATCGCAACGACGATGCGCTGGATGAGCTGCTCAACCCGTTGCGTAAAATCATCGCCAGGGACAGCAACGGCCAATTGCTGGCGACCCTGCGCAGTTGGTGTGAACACGATGGGCAAAGCCAGGCCTGTGCCGATGCGTTGGGCATTCATCGCAACAGTTTGCGTTACCGGATGGAGCGGATTGCCGAGATCAGCGGGGTTGATCCGTTACGGCTGGACGGCATGCTCGCCCTTTACCTCGGCGTGCAACTGCTCCCCGAAACCGACACACCTCCCTCACCAAAACCCGACCACCTGTAGCTGCCGCAGGCTGCGATCTTTTGATCTTGAATCTGAAAAGCAAAGTCAAAAGATCGCAGCCTGCGGCAGCTCCTACAGGGCAACCGCAAGCTTTGTGGAAATGAACAATAATCCATGAGCCCGCTTGTGCAGCGGCCCGGCGTTATTGTTTCTGCCGGCTGGCAGCATGAGCGCATTGGAACTGGAGAACTCCCCATGAAAATCGTCATCGCCCCCGATTCGTTCAAGGACAGCCTCAGCGCTCAAGGCGTGGCCGATGCCATTGCCCTCGGTCTGGCGGAGGTCTGGCCCGATGCGCAGTTGATCAAATGCCCGATGGCCGACGGCGGGGAAGGGACGGTCGAGTCGGTGCTTGCCGCTTGTGATGGCGAGCTGCGTCGGACGACTGTTCGCGGACCGCTCGGCGTAGCCGTCGACGCTGCTTGGGGCTGGTTACCCCACAGTCTCACCGCCATCATCGAAATGGCAGAAGCCAGTGGTTTGCAACTTGTCCCGGTGGACCAGCGCGATGCGTGCACCAGCAGCACCTTTGGCACCGGTGAACTGATTCGTGCCGCGCTCGACGCCGGGGCGCAGCGCATCATTCTGGCCATCGGCGGCAGCGCGACCAACGATGGTGGCGCGGGGGCAATGCAAGCCTTGGGCGTGAAACTGTTCGATGCGCAAGGCCAGCCTTTGCCAGCGGGCGGCCTCGCCCTCGCACAACTGTTCCTTATCGACCTGAGCGACATCGATCCACGCCTGGCCGAGGTGCGCTTCGACATTGCCGCCGACGTCAACAATCCGCTGTGCGGCCCCCACGGTGCCTCGGCGATTTTCGGCCCGCAAAAAGGCGCCTCGCCAGAACAGGTCCAGCAACTGGATCACGCCCTCGGGCACTTTGCCGCTCACTGCGCAAACGCCTTGAACAAGGACGTGCGCGACGAACCGGGCAGCGGCGCGGCGGGCGGCCTGGGGTTTGCCGCCAAGGCGTTTCTGGGGGCGCAATTCAAAGCCGGGGTTGAAGTGGTTGCCGAGCTGGTTGGCCTGGCCGATGCGATCAAAACTGCCGATCTGGTGATCACCGGCGAAGGTCGTTTCGACGCACAAACCCTGCGCGGCAAAACCCCGTTCGGTGTCGCGCGTATTGCCCAGGAACTGGGTGTACCAGTCATCGTCATCGCTGGCACGCTGGGCGAGGGGTATCAGCAATTGTATGCCCATGGCATCGATGCTGCGTTTGCCTTGGCAAGCGGGCCGATGACACTGGCGCAGGCGTGTGCCGATGCGCCGCGATTGTTACGAGAGCGGGCGACCGACATTGCTCGCCTGTGGCGAATGGCCTCGCCCAAACACTGAGCCCCCGTGGTGATGGGATCCGTTGTGGCGAGGGGATTTATCCCCGTTGGACTGCGCAGCAGGCCCATTTTTTTGGGGCCGCTTCGCGACCCAACGGGGATAAATCCCCTCTCCACAATAAATCCTCTCATCACTCTGCGGCGATGTTTAAAGCGCGATTTGTACGGGATGCTGGCGCGTTTCGGGATTTCAGATAGGGTTGAGGCATTGGAGACCGCGCGACAGGAGAACCAACATGCGCTATTCAGCCTTGACCCAACGAATCGCCGGTGACGGAGCGGCGGCCTGGCAAATTCATGATCGAGCGCTGGAGTTGCGCGAACAGGGAGTCGATGTATTGCTGCTGTCGATCGGCGACCCGGATTTCGACACGCCGCAGCCCATCGTCCAGGCGGCGATCGCCAGCCTGCTGGCCGGTGATACCCACTATTCAGAGGTGCGTGGCAGCCGGGGCTTGCGCACCAGCATCGCCCGTCGGCACCGGCAACGCAGCGGCCAACTGGTGGACGCCGACCATGTGATCGTGATGCCCGGCGCGCAATGCGCGGTGTACTCGGTTGCCCAATGCCTGCTCGACCCGGGAGACGAGGTGATAGTCGCCGAGCCGATGTACGTGACGTACGAAGGTGTAATCGGCGCCTGCGGTGCCAAAGTGGTGCCGGTGGCGGTGCGTCCCGAAAATGGTTTCAGGGTCGATCCGGCTGATATCGCAGCACTGATCACACCGAAAACTCGCGTGCTGCTGCTCAACAGTCCGAACAACCCCTCCGGGGCCAATTTGTCGCTGTCTATCTGGCAGCAACTGGCAGCGCTCTGTGTTCGCCACGACCTGTGGTTGATCAGCGACGAGGTCTACAGCGATCTGTTGTACGAAGGCGTACACATCAGCCCGGCCAGTTTACCGGGCATGGCCGAGCGCACGGCGACCATCAATAGCCTGTCCAAATCCCACGCGATGAGTGGCTGGCGGGTGGGCTGGGTAATTGGCCCGCAACCCCTGACCGAGCATTTGGTGCACTTGTCGTTGTGCATGCTGTTCGGCATTCCGGATTTCATCCAGAACGCGGCGCAATTGGCACTGGACGAAAATCTTCCGGAAGTCGAGCAGATGCGTGAAGAGTATCGTCAGCGCCGGGATCTGGTGTGCGCCAGTTTAAGCCGATGCGCGGGCCTGAGACCAATCCGACCGGATGGCGGCATGTTCGTCATGGTCGATGTGCGCCAGGCCGGCTTGTCCGCCCAGCACTTCGCCGAGCGTTTGCTTGAAGGGTATGGCGTCTCGGTGCTGGCGGGGGAAGCATTCGGGCCGAGCGCAGCGGGGCATATTCGCCTGGGGCTAGTGGTGAGTCAGCAGAAACTGGCGGACGCTTGCCGCAGGATTGCCCTATGTGCGGCGCACCTGCTGGAGGCGCGGCGGGCTTGATAATGGCGTGTCGTGTACCTGTCTGGCTGGCGGTCAGATTCGCGGATCAGCCAGACACCGCTCACCCTTCTGAAGCCATGCGGCTCCGCGTTTCAGCTCCTTTCAGGCGAGCTGTATGGATTTCCACCTGTCAACTCTGACAGTTTCGCTTTTTTCTTGCCAAGCGTTTAATCCGCCCAGCGATAGTTTGGTTGCTGCGTGAGGGTTGATCAGTACCCGCCAGTCCAGACTTCCGTGCGACTTATTGGCCATGGCACCCCATGGCACCAATGGCGTGACAGGAGAGCTACAACATGGCGAGTACGAAGACAAAACTCGAACGAGAACAGGCCAATGCCGCCTATTTGAAAATGCGCAGCGACTATCGTGCGACGCGTGTCGAGGGAGCTATCGAGTTCGATACTGCGGATTTTGCCGATTCAGAGAAAACCATCCTGCATGGTCCCCGGTTGTTCGCAAATCAGAAACTGTCGTTGAAAATCCCGAAGTGGACCGAAATTCCGGCTGAGGGATACTCGAACAAGGTTGTGCTGATGCTGGATATCGCAGATGGTCGGGGCTTTGTAGACGGGCCGAACCATGAGTTCATCAGACACGATGGGGAAACCGACGTTCGGGAAACATTTCCGTTCCTGATGGAGATCCCCGTCGGGCTTCTGCCCCGGGACGATACCGTTCAGTTGAAGTACCGCATTGATTACTACAACGACGAAGTCGATGAGAGCCCGCCCGTCTCATTCTTTTGCGATCAGATCAAACCCTACAACGGCGACGCACCGGCTGCGGTGACGCTGGCTACCCCTTTGCTGGACGATGTGAGCCTGCCTCCTGGCGGCAACCTTGAAGTCACCGTTCCCCCTGGCGTCGTGGGGGGGCCTCAGTACAATTGGAAAGACGGGGATATCATTGCCATTTATCTGGTGGATGGCGAAAACATCCCTGAAGATCCGAGCGACACGGACCTTCTCCACGTCCAACCGATTGCGAATCCCGGGACTGCTGGCGCCAAGATAAACATCCCCGCTAACAAAATCCGTGCCTTGGGTGATACCGCCGGTGCCTTGATTTATGTGTTGAGGGACACGGCGCTCAACGACAGCGTGGTCTCACTATGGACAAAAGTCAGCCTCACCTTTGGTGAGTTGCCCACCGCCCTGCAACCTCCCACTGTGCCGCAAGCCGTACCAGGGCCGTTGGTGCTGGAGCATGTGCGGGACGGCGTAAGCGTCTGGTTCAAGCGCTACGCCGGCTACAAGCCGGGAGACTCCGTCGAGTTGAAGTGGGGCACCACCGTTGCCAGGGAAAATTTTCCCATCCCCGACAACGGGCTCGCTGATATAGAAATTCCAGTCACGCCTGCACGGGTGATGCTGCAAGAGTATGGACAAGCCACCACAGGGGAAAAGGATACGACTGTCAGCTACAGAGTCTTTCGCAAAGGACGGCCATTTGGTCCCCAGTCCACGCCCATCAAAGTCAATTTCGAAGTCGCTATTCCATGGCTGCCCTGGCCTCCCGTGGATGAATGGCCTACGCCATCGCATCCGAGCTTGTTGAAAGGCGAAGTGAAGAATCACGATGGCACTCGCACTAACACCTTGATCCGGGCTGACAAGAATCAAAAGGCTACTTTCACCTTCAAATGGCACGACCTGGCTGTAAACGGCCACGTCATCGAGTTCGACTGGAATGGCACGCGCGTCACCGAGGCGAAACTCACCTTTGACGATACAGCGCCACCAGGCGGGCCAGGACATGTCCCGGGCGCAGACGTCACCGTTGAGATCCCCTGGACTTACATCAAGGATGGCGGAAACGGCCCCACCATTCCTGTGCGGTATTGGCTTACTGCTCCTCCCGGGATCGTCAACGAATTGCCTTCGGAAATTACCCTGGTCGACGTCAATGCCGTCGCCGTGGAGCTGCCTCGGGCGAACTTTCCTACCGTTACCGGTTCCTTTCCGAATTGCCAATCGCTGGCCGCCAATGGCGACCTGCCGGTTGCGATTCCCGACCTCAGCACTTTGTTGAAGGCTAACGACAAGATCCGTGTCGAGTTCACTCCGATGACCGGGGAGAGAGAGAGCGATCCGGAAACACCCATCGCGGGGGCAAAATTCACCAAGGAGTTTACCTTGGGGGCGGCGGATTCCCCACTGACCGGGTTTGAATTCCCGATCACACCGTACACGACTCACATCAAACCGCTGTATGACGAGACCAGTGCTACCAACAGGCGTGGGCGCATGAAGATCCAGTATTTTTTCAACGACGGCACCGAGGAAATCGAGTCGGCGGCGTACCTGCGTGTTACGGCATTTCACTCTGGTGCGAGCGAGTGCCCGATCACACCACCGCGGTAAGGGTGTAGCGAGAAGAGCCCGGGCGTTGACGTCCGGGTTGTTCCCGTGTCGACAACGCTGAGGCCGTTGATGGTGAAGCGTTCATCAGGCAAAGCAAATTCCTACAGACAGCGGGATAAGTCCTACATCTTCTAGAGAGGGGAGTGCTTAGGATCGCGGCCTTTTAACGTTCAGCCCGATTGTCGCCTGACGCCGGGAGGAACAGATGGAAAAAATACTCGGTTTATCCAGGAGCTCTCCATGTCTGTCAGCCCATCTTTCACCGTGTCACCCCTTGCACGTATGCTCAAACTCGCAACCTTGACCCCGTTGTTGCTGATCAGTCCCGCCAGTCTGGCGGAAACAATTGACGGCACTGCAAAAACCATCGGCTCCGACGAGCCGCTTAAAAATTATCTGGTGCGAAACGCCGGCAGCCTGACCGCCAACAGCGCCAACACTCTGCAGATCCGCGCTGAAACTGGCTCAAGTGTGCAACTCGACCGTACCCAGGTGACCGCTGAGGGAACCAGTATTGGTGTCGACTTGACTGCCAGCTCGGCGACTATCGCCAATCAAAGCAAGGTAACAAGCAGCACGACGGGATTGCGCCTGGCGCGGCAGAACGGTGTCGCGTCGAAGGCGACGGTCAACAACAGCGAAATCTTCGGTGGAAATGTCGGGGCCAGCCTCAGCGCCCAAAGCGAGTTGATCCTCGAAGCCAATTCGAAGGTGACCGGAACGAACGTCGACAGCGACGGGATTCGTAGCTTCGGCGGCAAGATTTCCGCTACGGACAGCACGATTGTCGGTGGCCGCAACGGTATCGTCCTGCTCGCCGACCAGAACCTGTCTGCGGATAATTCGCTAATTCTGGACAAGAGCCGGGTTGAAGGTATCAGTGGCTCGGCAATCCTCGTCAATGGCCAGACCCAGACCAATGATGAACGGGTCAATATCCAGGTCAACAACGGCTCCACGGTGGTGGGCGGCAACGGCACTTTGCTCGAGGTCACGAACGGCGCCGGTGCCAATTTCAAAGTCGACAATAGCCAGCTGGTCGGCGATATCGTAGTGCAAGCCGGTAGCAGTGCCGACGTGGTGCTCGACCATTCGGCGACTCTCACCGGCCGCCTGGAAAACGTGCAGAACCTCGCGGTCAACAACGATGCCCGCTGGGTCATGGTCGGTGACGGTCAGGTACAAAACCTGACGTTGAATGGCGGTGGCGTGCAGTTCGGCCAACCGGGCGAGTTCTTCAAGCTGTCGGTGGAGACGCTGGCCGGCGACGGTGGCACGTTCTACATGCACAAGGATTTCAACACGGGTCAAGTTGATACCCTCACCGTGACGGGTACGGCCAGCGGCAATCACTTGATCGCTCTCGATGCCAGCGGCACCGAACCGGTGGGCGCGGGTTCTGCGCCTGTCGTCCATATTGGTGGCGGCGATGCGAGCTTCGCCCTGCAGGGCGGCGCCGTAGACCTTGGGGCTTTTTCCTACGACCTGATCAAGCAGGGTAACAACGACTGGTACCTCAATACCGCCTCGCGCGTCATCAGCCCCGGCACCCAGTCGGTCATCGCGCTGTTCAACGCCGCACCCACCGTCTGGTATGGCGAACTCAGCACCTTGCGCAGTCGCATGGGCGAAGTGCGCAGGGATCAAGGCAAGGCCGGCGGCTGGATTCGCGCCTACGGCAATAAATTCGACATCGACGCCAGCGCCGGTGTGGCCTACAAGCAAACCCAGCAGGGCTTGTCGTTTGGTGCCGATGCGCCACTACCGATGGGGGACGGCCAGTGGCTGTTTGGTGTGTTGGCCGGTTACAGCAAATCGGACCTGGACATGAGCCGCGGCACCACCGGTGAGGTCGACAGTTACTACCTCGGCGCCTACACCACCTGGCTGGATGACCAGAGCGGTTACTACTTCGACGGCGTGCTCAAGTACAACCACATGCAGAACGAATCCAGGGTTGCGCTGAGTGACGGCACCAAAACCAAAGGCAGTTACGACACCAATGGAGTCGGTGCGTCCGTTGAGCTCGGTCGCCACATCAAGATGGGCGAAAACTTTGTCGAACCCTACGCCCAACTGGCCGGTGTGGTTTTCCAGGGCAAGACCTACGACCTGGACAATGGCCTGTCTGCCGATGGCGATCGCTCCCATTCACTGCTGGGCAAGTTGGGCGTGACAGTCGGGCGCGACATCAGCCTGGGTGAGGGCAAAGTGCTGCAACCTTATGTGCGGGCCGCTTATGTGCATGAGTTCGCCAACAACAATGACGTTGAGGTCAACGGCAATCCGTTCAACAACGACCTTTCAGGTTCCCGTGGCGAGCTGGGGACAGGTGTGGCCATGACCCTGACCGACAAGGTTTCATTGCATGCCGACTTTGACTACAGCCACGGCAACAAGATTGAGCAGCCGTGGGGTGCGAATGTGGGCATGCGCTACAGCTGGTAATCACAGGGCTTGATGCCGCCTGCCAGGGAGGCGGGCAAACCACCCGTGCAACGTTCTCTCAACGGTATGAAGAACTGACAACGGCCATTGGCTGATTATTCTTCGTACCTGATCCAAGGAGGTTTGTTCATGGTCACGTCCAATCGTTCTCTACACGCCATAGATCCAACCTTTCCCAAACCTGAAATCATCGGAATCATTGATGACAAGCCTGGTGGCGAACCTGGCTTACTGCCGGTGACATTGACCGGCGATGACCTGAAGGTCTGGTTCACCATTCCACAGTACTCAGATCCGGTCGCAGGCCAGGAGAAGTACGAGCTGTTCGTGGACGATGACCCTGCAGCGATTGCGACCCGGTATTGGGATACGCCCATCGCTGATTCCGAGCGTTACCTGGAGTTGCCCACCACCTGGATGCGCAACAATGACGGGCAGCACCGGCTTTATTACAAGACCACGATTTACAACAGCTCGCAGGACCTTTCGTTTGATCTGGTGATCACGCTGGATCACCTCGCGCCGGTTCTAGCGATCAACAACAAAGCAATATTCCCTTCTGCAATACTTCCGCCCAACAAGCTCACAGACTATTACCTGCAGCAAAACGATGATGAGCTTAAAGTGGGTATACCCACTTATGTGAATCCCCGTCCATGGGACCGCATCACTTGGTATTGGCAGGTGACACCAGGCAATCTGGCCATAGGCGGGGTAATCGAACTCAATGACGCGAACTATAACGATCCGGTGGTACTGATGATCCCTGGATCCTTCATACGCGACAAGGGCGATAACTGGCGATATTTCCGGTATGAGGTGCATGACCGGGCAGGTAATCTCAGCCGGCCTGCGGAATTCGTCGAGGTGGAAGTCGACGCCACCCCGATCCCGCGTAATTTGCCCTGGCCTTCCGTTGAAAAGGCGACCGGTAATGCCGAGGTGCAGACGATAAACCCTCTGAATGTTGTCTCGGGAGCAGTCGTCGTGGTTCCGGATACAGCGGTTGTTCACCCGGGTGAAGAACTATGGGTGCATTGGGGAGAGGCGGGCAGCGTCGGCGAATACCCTCCTACCCAACCCCTGCCTGCGGGTTCCCGTCGTCATGCGATTCCAATGCCCTCGATCGCCGCCTATATTGGTAAAACGCTTCCTGTCTCTTATTTCGTCACTGACAGCGCAGGTGGGAAGTTTCCGTCTGACACCCGTCAACTAAAAGTGCAGACTGTCCCCGCCTCCAGTTATCCGCTGCTTGAGTGCGAAGGACTCAGTGGTGGGAACTTGAAACTCGAGAACGTCCTTCCAAGCGGTGCGAAGCTGCAACTGGATACCTGGGTATTGATGACAACAGACCAATGGATCATGATCACCATGACCGGTACAAACAATGCTACAGGGCTGGAGTCCGTGTTCGAAGTGGTTGAAAAGCGCGCGCTGAGACCGCAGGAAGTCACGCAAGGTATTGGTGTGAGTGGAGATGTAAAAGTGCCTAAAGACTTTTTGCTTACGCTCAGGCGCCATGCACCGGTAACCGCAAAGGTTTATCTGAGTTTTGATGGCGGACAGACATGGCCGCCCCTCGCTGCTCCTAATTTCCTGCGGCTGGAAATGACACTGATCGATTGATCGAGCGACGCAAGCCAGCCATTGCATTTTCAAGGCAAGGCTGGCTTATGCTATTTGTACGTCAGGGTGAAGTTCAGCGTGCCTCTGGCATCACCCGCGCGAACATCGCGGCTGACCTCGGTCTGGTAGAGGCGTGCGGTGAAATCCAGAACGGTGTCTCCGGTTCCGATCGCCACTATTGGGACCTCAACGTTGAGCTCAACAGGGGTAATCCCGTCAGCCCGCAATATCTGAATACCCATGCCCTCGGCAGTGGACCCTGGCGTCAGGCTGAACACACCGGGAATTGGCGGGGTGACGGGCACGGAACCGCCGGCACCTTCGAAGCGAATGTGGGCAGTAGCGATGTTGACGTTTCCGTCATCGGCGACACAGGAACTCAGCGTGATATTGAAAGGCGTCGGGGTCGTGGTGAAGCCCGGGCCGGTGAAGTCCACCACGTCCCACTCGCCCAATTGCACGGGATCGGCGCTTACCCGGTTACTGCCGCAATGGGCCTGAATCACTGTACCAACCAATCCAACACCGAACGCCTTGCCTGGGATGCCTGTAAGCGTGGCATTGAATAACTCTGGCACATTCAAATTCTGCGGGCCGGCTGGAATGTCGCCGGTTTTTATTAGCGTGACCCAGCTTTCCAGCTGTGAAAAATTCATATCCGTCGCCCCCATGGGCCTGTTGTGGTGAGCAGAATAGGGCACCGTGGAATCGCCGCCGTCCGGGACGAATGCATTGCTCGCCGAGTTGTCGAAAGGGAAACCAAGTACTATCGTCACGCCAACGCCGGGAATATTGGTTCGCAGGATCGACTGAGGGGCGTTCAGCGGACTTTCGATGTGCAGCAACCCCGGGGAAAAGGGCACACTTGTCTGCGCATTGAAAATCAGCCGAGCGCTGCCATCATTCGTGCAGCGCAGGGACAACCCTTCGTTATTGGAGGTGCTCACAAACTGTCTTATTCTGCCTATCACTTTACCTACAGGCGCATCCCGGGGGACAAAGACGCTGTTTACGTTCTGGGTGAAGGACATGGGGCCCGATCCCGTTACCCAATTGCAGGTGTTGGCTGTTGCCATGACTGGCAGGAGTTGGCAACCGGCAGCCAGCGCCAGCGCTGTAGTCAGCCGTCGAGTCGATGATTTCATATTGGTTTTCCTGAATGGGCAGGACCTCGGGTGAATGCCCGGGTCCCTTCGAGTCATTGGTGCTTGGCGTGGGGGTTAGCCACAGGTCAATGTTTGCAGTCGGTAGCCTTGCGACTGCTCCATGTTCTTCGGGTCAATCGCCAGTTGGCACTGCGGCTCGGTCCGCTCCCCCCAGCGCACGTCCAGGGTCTGTGGCTCGGCGCTGGCCGACAGCAGGACCTGGCCGGCCTGGCCGACGACACCGAGAACAGCACCGGCGCCGTCGCTGACCTGAGCGCCGAACGGCAGTGGCTGGCCGTTGAGGGTACGAGCGGTAATGACCAGGCGAGTAACGGTGCGAGCCGGGAAGGTGGCCTTGACCACTGCGCCACGCCGCGGAACAAGCAGGGCAGTACCGTTTTCGATTTCCACTTCGGGTCCCAGCTGATCGGTTTGCAGCACTACCTGATTAAGCCGGTATGGCCGCAGATAGGGCACCAGGGCATAGCCCTGTTCATTGGTTTTCACGCCTGTAGCATTCAACACGCCGACGCCGGCAATGCCCGGAACTTCCACCAGTGCCGCCGTTTCACCCAGGTAGGGTCCCACTTCGATACCGTCCGCGTGCAACAGCACCGCGCCGCTGGCATTGAGAGAGAGGGTGCGATAGTCGTTGCCTTGGGTGAGCCCCGCGCCGACGCTGCCAAAGGGGGCCTGATAGCCCAGCGAGAGTGCCGCGGATTGTTGACGACCATCATCGTTGCTGAGGGAGGCGCGGTAGTTGAGGCGGTTTTCATCGGCACTGCCGCCCAGGCTTGCCCGCTGGTTGTAGCGCTCTCCGACTTTCTGGAAATCGAAGGTCGCGTTGGTGGAGTGTCCGAAGTCCAGGGGCAGGCTCACGCTCAGGCCGATCTGCCGGTCATGGTCGCGGGTCTTGCTCAATGATTGTGAGGCATACAGGTTGTAGTTCACCCCCTGGTGGTAGGTGTTGACGTTGAACTGGAACTGGCGTTGCACATCATCCCGTTGCCAGTAGTCCTGCTGGGACCAGGTCAGGCTCAGGGAGCTGCTCTTGCCGATGTTCTGAAAAATCGATGCCTCCAGTCGGCTGCGTCGGCTGCCGTACCAGGTAGAACTGTGGCTGCGTTGGCGCACGGCCTCGTCGAAGTCCCGATAACCCTCGGTGGAATACCGATAGCCGGCGAAACGCAGGTTGGTGTTGGATGCGAAGGATTTGCCGTATTTCAGGGCATAACTCATGCCCTGGACATTTTGCGAATCCAGGGTGTCGATGTCGGCGCTGGAGTGAGTGAGGTCAAAGGCCAGGGCACCGAATGAACCCAGGTCCCGGGACACGCCCAGCGTGCCTGCCCGGTAGAAATCACTGGCCATCAGCCCGCCATACAGGGTTGAGTTCCACACCGTGCCCATGGCCAGCGTGCCCTGCCAGAGCAGTGGATCATCGAGATCGTCGGCGCCGTTGTAGCGACCCAGTGCACTGCTGTAGCGCCAGACTCCTTCGCGCAGCAGATTGCTCAGGGTCGAATAGGACTGGGTAAATCGCCGGACCTGACCGTCGGCTTCGGTGAGAACGACTTCCAGCTCGCCACTGCTGCCGATGGTACTCAGGTCATCGATTTCGTAAGGGCCTGGGCTGACATAGGTGGAGTAGATCGGATAGCCGCTCTGCAGGATCTCGAGCTTGGCGCGGGTTTGCGCAACACCACGAATGATGGGCGCATACCCTTGCAGAACATCTGGCAGCATTCCCAGGTCCGAGCTGATAAGCGCGCCCTTGATCGGCAGGCTTCTGAAGACATCACCGCTGGTAAAGGTTTCACCCAGGGTCAGGTTGGCATGGGTGCCGGGTAAATCTCTCTGGGCATAGGTGTAGGCCCGGCTCCATTCGCGCTTGCCTTGCTCGTTCTGGCGCAGCGATTGGTTGCTGCGCAAGCGCCAGGGGCCCAGGTTGACTCCGCTGTTGAGGTACAGGTCGTCACTGCTCTGGTGACCGCGATAGCGGTTCGTACCTTGCTGCGCTGATACCTGATAACTGACAAACGCCGTGTTGATCCCGTAATCCCAGCGTTCGGGATCGATCTGGCCCTGGACATCGCGGCGCATGGCGATTTGCGGGATGGAAAGGGCCAGCAGCAGCTGGCTGCTGTCGAACTCGATCTCAGCGCCGGGGATCAGCGTCAGCAGGTCGACGCAGGAAGATTGCAACAAGTCGGGATCGGCCAGGCTATCGAGTCGTACACCCAGCTCGCCCAGCAGTTGGGCTGACAGGCAAGGCAGCAAACGATCGCTTCCGGGGCTGAGGACGAATTCGATTTCGCGCTGGCCGAAGTACACCCGGTTGACCTGAATGTCGACCCAGTAACGTCCAGGACCCAGGTCGTGGATATTGCTCAGCGCGTTGAGTGCCAGTGCGCCGGCATCACTGGCATGTTCCGGGCTCTGGCGCAGGAAGCTGGATTGAAACTCGACGGAGGGTGCAGCCAGTGCCGGCTTCGCATCGAGCAACGCGGCACCACTGCTGCCGATGACAAGCAAATGTACAAGGCGCAGCCGACTGCGCTCAGGTGTTGGTTTCATGGTCATAGTCCGGACAGTGAACGCGATGGGCGCGGGCTCAAGGGGTCACCTGGATCGGCAGGCTCAGGGGTACGGTGTAACCGCCGAAGTCGTTGATGGCGGAGAACTCCACCTGCAGGCCCGAGATGTTCTTGAGACCATCCAGGGCGTAAGTCTGGCGAGACAGCGGTTCGACCATCGCGGCATTCAGTACGGGCAGATGTTTGTCCTTGTCCTTGACCTCAACGCGGATAAACGACACATGAAAAGGCGTCGGGTTGGTCACCACCAGCCGGGGAGTGTTGCCTTGCTGTTCGATCGACCACTGCAAATCTTTCAGGCGAGTGATCGGGTTGTCCTTGAGCTGGCTCGGGCGATAGAACAGTTTGATCCGGGTGCGCAGCGCGACATTCAGGACGTTGCGTTCATTGGCGTCGATCTGCGGGATTTCCTGAACGTTGAAGTAGAACAACGACTCCCGGTCCGTGGGCAGGTTGTTGGGCAGACCGTTGATCTGGACTTGCTGTTCCTTGCCCGGGTTGAGTCGAAACAAGGGGGGTGACGGGATGAGCGGGACAGCGGTGGTGGTGTCATCAGCGGCAGTATTGACCCAGGTCTGTACCGCGTACGTCCGGTCGCTGGGGTTGCTGACGATCAGCGCGGTGCTGCGCTTGTCACTTTCAAACACCACGCGCGTACCATTTAGCGTCAGGGCCGCCTCACTGGCGGTAGACACCAGCATGAACACAGACATGCAGGCGCCAAGGGCTGGCCAGCGAGTGGCAGCCTGTCTAATCAAGCCGAACATAAGTCAGTACCTTTGTGCCAGGCGAAAGCCACTCGCCTGGACGACATTCGGAGCGCCTTGACTGCTTGGTGCAATCAAGGGCGGGGAGAGGGTGTCAGTTGATGTCGACGATAAAGTGGACATCTGCCGAGGCGGTGCCTGCCACTACAGGCGAGAGAGTCGAGCGGTAATAGGCGTCGAACACCATGTCGGTCTTGCCAGTAATATTCAGGGGGTAACTGGCGGAGGCCGCGCCTGGATCAATTGAGTTGCCGCTGTGGTCCTTGAGTACGATCACCACGCCTTTGGCACCATCAGCAGTGGGGGTGACTGCGAAATACTTGGAGGTGGGATCGGCGGTGCCGTTGAATGTGACCGTGGCTTCAGTTCCGGTCAGCGAGCAACCTGCCCGGTCGGGTATGCGCAAGGCAAAGCTTTTGCCGCTGTATTCCTGGCCGATCGCGGTAAAGCGATTGGCTTCTATGCTGCCCATTTTCACCTGATTGCCGACAGTGCCATCTTCAGGGTTGACCACTTGAATAGGGCAGGTGCTGCTGGTGATCATGCCTTCGAAGTTGAGGGTGCCGGTATTGGCGAGCGCCGAAGTGCCGGCGAGGGTGGCAGCCAGGCCGAGGGAAAGTGCGAGTAGAGAAGCTTTCAAGTTATACATCCTTATTTAGTAACAGTGCTCGACGCTATAGATCGAGGTGATGCAGCATCAGCACGGCAAGGTTGGAAATAGTAGTTGCGAAAGTTGCGTGGGGATTTTAAGTGGGGAGAGGGGGCGGGAATATGAGAGATTTCTCAGTTGTTATTGCGCGCGGGGTTTTTAGAACGAATGTTGTTACAGGATTTGTGATTCAGGGTAGGGGTAATGTTGGTACAAAAAAAATGCAACCCCGAAGGGTTGCACTTGATGGATTGCTGAGCGGATATATTAAATTATGTTATCCAAAGGTCGTATTTCTATAATCTTGCCCGTTTTTAGACTTCACTGTCCCATTCCAATCTTTTTTTCCTTCAAATTTTGCGAAACTATCCATATTTACATTACGAGTTGGGGGGCTATCAACGGAGCCTGCTCGTGGTCGATTGACAGTTTCAGTCACAGTTCCAGTGCGGTCTGAATAGCTAGAACGGCGAAATTCGCTATTCAAATTGGCTACCGGCGGAGGTGGCGGAGCTGCCGGAGGTACCGGAATTGACGACACCGCCGCAGATGCCGTAGGCGCCACAGTTGACGCGACTTGAGGAGTTCTCCGGGAGAATGGGGCCTGGTTGTCGGTATTGACGCGAGGTATCCCCCATGTCTCTCCTAAATCCAATCTATCAGAAGTCGAAGGACCCTCAGCGGTAGCTGAACCTCGTCGCGATGACGGCTGGTTAGCATACTTTCCTCGGCCCAATTTTTTGTCCTGTCTATTGGTATAACGGCTTGCAAAAACCGCAGCGACAGAGGTTAAGGTCGACCCTGTAATGCCCACAAAGGTCAGTATTCGGTTATCGGTAAAAACACCCACCATCCCAATCCCAGCGAAGATGGTCGCGGCCACGGCCGCGGCAACCGCCACCCAGCTGATCGTGGCACCACCTGTAGGAGCCGCAAAAATTATCGCCACAGCGGCCCCGGCCGCGAGACCGACGGCAAAGCCGATTTTTTCTAGCAGGTCGTCTGGTATATCGATCGTTCCACTGTCATCTGGAGGGCGGCCATTAGTCGCTCGATGGCCAGTGGGGTCTCGGAATGCGATTGGGTTCCCCAGGCAGTACACATACGGATTGACCCCGCCGCCATCAAAAGGACTATCCGAATCCGGGCTGTGAAAGCGCATCAGGCATGGGTTGTAGGCCCGATAACCTCGCCCCAGCAGGGACCAGCCGTTCTGTTCTCGAACTTCACTGTTGAAACCCAGTAAAGTCTGCAATTCTTCTTCGCTGCTGCGTCCGCCATAAGCGTTATAGACCGCTGTACGTAATCCGGCCTGCAGGCTCTCGCCGATGACGCTGGGGCTGGCGTCGGTCAACAGCAGCATGGTCTGCTCATGGTCATTGAGTTGTTGTTGGCCTAGCGGTCTATCTCCGTGGTAAAGATACTGGGTGTGTTTATCGTCCTGAATGGTGTGACTTAGCTGATTACCCAGGTAGAAGCGTAAAGTCTCGGCCTGGTCGCCCTCACAAACCCCGACCAGGTGGTCATGTCCGTCGTAGCGGTAGGTGCTCAGGGTCTGTTCTTCGCTCGGGTCCTGGACCTTGATCAGGCGTCCGTAGCTGTCGTAGTTCAGGCGCTGGCGCTGTTCATCATTGAGCATATGGCCATCGTCATCGTAGTCAAATGTGCACTCTTGTGGATAACCCCCGTCGAGCCAGGAATGGGTGACCTTCTTCAGCTGGCACTTGTCATCGAGCGAATAGGTGAAGCGCGCGTCGTCGCTCTTCCCGTTTTTGAAGGTCGTCATGCAGCGTTCAATATTGTCCAGATCATCGAATCGGAAGATTTGGGCGGTGATCTCATTGCCGTAGGTGTCCTTGGGCAGGATTTCACCGGAACAGTGGTGCTCTTGCAGCCGGTTGCGCAGGTCATAGACGAACTCTTCCTTGAGCACAGTGCGCCCGTCCATTTCCAAGTGCCGGCTTTCCAGCTGATCATCGCTCAGCCAGATCTGGGTAATGGTACGAGTGGATTGCCCACTCGGGATGAGGGTTCGTTTGATTTCCCGAGCCAGGCTGTCGAACTCGACCTCGGTAATCAAAGTGCTGTTGGTGCGCAGGTTGCGCGTGGTGGTACGCCAGGGCTGAGCCAACAGGTTGTACTCGAAGTCTGCTTGCAGCTCACCTTGGGTAACACTCTCGACGCGGCCTTTGTCATCGTACGCGTAGAGGGTTTCGAGCCCGTCAGTATGGCTGCGGCTGATGTGTCGCCCTTGCAAGGATGTGACGTAGCTCGTTTCCCTAGGCGTGCCGCCGGTGTCGGTCCAGCTCTCTTTAGACAGATGGCCGACGGCATTATATTCGTACTTTCTATTGCCGTTGGCATTGAGCGCGCCGACAATTGACGCACTGAGCGGATCGTAATCATAGGTCGTGATTTCTCCGGAATTCATCTCCTGAATGGTGCATGGCTGCGCGGTACGGCTCAGGTCGTATTTGTATTCGAAGGTTCGTTTGCCTGGAGTGATCCGCTGGCTGACTTGCATCTGGCCCTCGGCATAGCGGAACTCTTCGAGCCGTGCGCCAACGGTGCGGGCGGTCAGCCGCAATAGCCCATCGTAAATTTGCTCGCCGGCAATTACCTCGGGTTTTGCGGTGTTACCGGGAGTGACGCGCAGAGCAGTCGGGTGTTCTTGCGCACTGTGTTGGGCGAAAGTGCGGCTGACTGAAGTCTTGTCAGGGAGCTTGGTGGTATGCATCCGCCCCCATACGTCATACGCGTATTGAGTCGTGCGCTTGACGTTATCATCCAGCAGTTCGACTTGTTGAATGCAACTGCCCAGACCATCGTAGCTGTATTCAACCCTGTTGACTGTTGGCAATTCTTCGTTGAGCAGCAACAGTTCAACGAGTTCACTCACTGAACGTACCGACTGAAGTTTCAGTCGGGCATTCAATGCAGTGGCATCCAGTCGTCGAACGTAGTCAAGTTTGCCGAACCGGTTGTACTGGCTCACTGTCAGGTTGCTGATTTCAGGGGGCTGCGCGGCACTTTGCACCCAACTGCACTCTCGCGGACCGTCGGTTCCGAAAGGCGTCGTTTCATTGATGATGGATACGCCTTCAGGCCCTCTCACACTGCGTATCTTGCCCCAGGAGTCGCGTTCGTACTGGCTGGTCAGGGAGAGCTTTGTGGTCCCAAACCAATCGAAGGTGGTCACCTCAAAGAGCTCACCCAGGGCGTTATACTTCGCTTCGTAGGTCTGGCGAGGTTCGGCTCGGGGCGCTTGATCGGGATCATGAATGCCCTGATAGATCATTCGTGCCATACCGTCGTAACGGGTCACGGTCCGCACGTTCTTGAAGTCGGTAAAGTGCTCGGACGCTTGCCCGCCGTCCGAGGCGGAGAGGAAATAGGCATGAACGGCAGAGGCTTGGGCATCGGAGTGCGGAGCGATGGTCTGGCTGGCTACCCTGCCCATGGCGTCGTGATGGATCACTGTTTTTACGTTATTTGCATCGGAGGTCACTACCGGCTCACCGGTGAGAAGTGAAGCCTGTTGGGTTGTTGATTTTATTGCGCCGTCAAAGCCGCAAAAAGTTTCGTCTACTTGCAGTACGGCTTCACCGGCCAGCTCACTATAACGCGTGCTGTATTCATAATTGAGGGTGGAAGTGTTGGCGTTGAGCGTAGTGCTGATTTTGTCGGGACGCCCATGCAGCGATGCGTCGTCGGGGGTGTTGAAGTACTCGCGCTGCAGGTGTTGCAACTCTGTTTCAACTTCGGTTGTCTGCCCATTAGCGGTGACAAGCTGAACCTGCAGAGACGTTTCGCTTTCAACAACCAACCAGCCTCCCAGATCACTGCCTGATAAGGCAGGTAATTCGGTGTAGGTCAGCCGCGTGCGCAGAATCGGCGCGTCACCCTGGCCGCGCGGCGAAGGATAGACCGTAGTGTCTTTAAGCTCGCGCACAAAACCATCGGGGTGCTGCCTCGGATAGTAGGTGTAGACGGTCTTGATCCCATTATCCTGAACTTCTTCCACCGGGTTGCCATACACATCGTATTCGCTGCTGGCATTCTCTGCATGGTAGTCGTTGGTATCATCCCTCTTCCAAGCGGTCTGTACATTCTTGACCAGCTGAAAGCGGGGGTCCTGAAACTCGAACGACCGGTCATCGGCGTAATAGGTGGTCAGCACCTCTTGGATACAATGGTCTTGGGTGGTGATTTCCTTGGTCAGCAGATGGAAGCGGTTGAAGGTGCGATCGACCTGGCGCACCGCGGCACCACCGTCCATCAGCATGGCACGGGTGCCATAGACGTACTCGGCGGGAGCCTCGTAGAGTGTATCGAGCCCTTCTTCGACCGGGGTCGCCGTGCCGTATCCGAGAAAGTTCGAACTATTGTTCAGATGATCGTAGCTGTAGATCATCTCCATCTTCGGCTGCCCGAAACCTGGATAGGTGCGATGGCGAGTGACCCGTGGCAGGTTGGGCCGCTGCATATGGGCCGGAAAAGGATGGCCTTCGTCCCGGTATTCGATGGTTTCATGACCACCGACCGGAGTTTTGATGTCCTGCAGGCAGAGGAAGCCATTGATCAGTCCGTCGCCATAGCCCAGGCGCCAGGAGGCGTTCTCATCGGTGGGCAGCACAATCTCGATAACCCAGCCGCTGTCATTAAGCTTGAATTGGTAACGCGCCACGGGCCCGCCTTGCGGTCCGTCCTCAGGGTATAACAACAATTCGACCAGATAATCGTGGGGTTGCTTGATCTGCAGCAATAGTTTGCCCTGGCCGTCGCGGATGCTTTCCAGGCGTTGGCCACGCTTGAAATCCGCATATTCAAGGGTGACGCTATGGCCGCTGGGAGACTGAATCATGCACGGCAGGGCCACACGCTCTTCCTCGCTGCCCCCCACCTTCAGGGTTTCGATCAGCCCGGACTTGTGCAGCACGCGGTAAGTGCCGTCCTGATTGTTCTCGAATTTAAAGCTGTCGAGTTTTTTTTCCTTGATGTCGGGTGTTTGGCCACTGCCGGTGACTTTAAACGTTTCCCCGGTGCTAAGCGCCAGGATGTCAATACCAGGCGTGAACTGGGAAAGATTGAAATTCCAGCCCAGGCCGTAACCGGAATCCCGGGTGTTCAACGAACTGAAGGTAAGGTCCACAGCCACGTTGGGACCGTTGAGTTCATTGCACTGGAGTTTGGGCAGGTTGATGGAGAAGTTATATTGTCCGGTACGGGGATCGACTCCCCCTTTTAGGGAACTCATGAAACTGCTGGCTTGAGAGTTGGTAGTATTGGAAGTGGTCATATTACGAGCCTCGTAAACAGTAAGACGACAGTAACGGCTCAAGGCCTGGCGGAGGACGTAGGAGTTGGCGGTTTGTCAGACATTCTAACGATCATGCACTGTATACTGTCAGTAATTTGTTGACCCTGCTTGACATGTAATTTCTTCAGTTGAAGGCCAGGATTGACCATGCTGTTGATTTTATAAGTTTCAATGAACTTCAATTCTCTGTCGGCGGTGAATACTTTTTTTGCGGTGGTTTTAAGTTCAATCACAACATTCGCCGCACTGGTAGTGTTGCAATATTTATCGCTGGACAAAATAATAGTAGTGGCTGAAGGGAGGTCAATAAGAGCCCAGGTGCGCGTCGTAGTGATCCGATCTTTGCACCGTGAATTATCATCCCCTAAAAGGTAATAAACATCTTCTTTTCCAACGTCAGGCATGTTGAGAGTACACACGGCCTGGGCTTTGTCTTTAAAGGTAATCGAGCCATTACCTGCATCTACCGACCCTTCGGCCAATGCCCCTGCCGCATAAACAATCTGTGCAGTAAATAGCAGTCCGCCTATCATTTTTCCGCAGTGGTTCATTCGTCTGTCCCTCATGAACATATGTGCTGGCTGGAAGGTTCCAGATTGTTATCCAGTTCAGAGATTACCAGCGTGCCTGACGTTTGGAACCTAGCAGTTCTGCTAGTGGAAGGGAGATAACAACCGGTATAGGGTTATCAGTTTTGTCGGCTGCCAGGCGGGGATTTTATCTCTGCATGGATGCGACTCTCGCGTCCAGAGCAAACTAAGAAGGTTGCTGGTTTCACGCAAAGCTATTAAGGGTAACAGCGAATCGGCGTACCGCAACCTAGTAGTTCTGCTAGTGGTCGGATTAGAACTTGCAGTGTAAAAAGTATCCATTGTCGTACAACGAAGTCTGTTCACACGCACAAGGACCGCTGGCTCGCATTGCATCGGATGAATAAATGTTAAGGAGTCAATTTATGGCAGATCCACTGCATCCCCCAAGTATCCCCGGTTTACGGCGTGGTGGCTGGATTGACCTGGAAGCACTGGGAAGCGACGACCTGCTGACGTACATAAAATACGACGGCATCGCAATCAACGATGTGCTGTGGCCCAACTGGCGGGGGTGCAGCGCAGAAGGAAAGGTCCTCGATCTGGCCGACTCCAGGACGGATGTTTCAGAAGAAAACGGATATGACCCGGAACTCGGAATGCCAGTATTGATACGCAACGACGTGTTTACCGGCATGGATAAAGGCTATGCGTTTTACTCCTACGCCTTGGGTGATCCCTCTAACCCGGTGATACGAGGCGACGAATCCCTACGGATATTCGTCTATTTGGGTAAACGCCCCCCGACACCACTTCCTGTGCCACAGATCAAGGAATCTCATGACCTCGCACTGGATCCGGAATCTGTAGGCTCTCAGGGCGCGACGGCCATTGCGCCGCCCTATAGCGCCATGAATGTCGGCGACAACGTGGTCTTCAAGTGGCTGGGGTACGACAAGGATGGATTTGAGGATGATCCGTACTCTGAAGGGTTGGAGATCAAAGCCGAACATCTTGGGAAACCACTGCATTTCACCGTGCCGAAAGCCTACATGAATTTCATTCGCGGGGGGCATGCACAGATCAGCTACACAATCGAGTATGCCAATGGGCAGGGCCCAAGCGATTCCGAATCGCAGATCGTTAGAATTGAAACGCCGACTTCAGCTTTGTTACCTGAGATCAAAATCAAGGACTACACCGACGGCCCGATTGACCCAGGACGATTCCCCAACGGGATGACGCTGCAGGTCCAGCCCGTGCCCGCTGGTATCCAGCTGGGTGAAGTGGTGGTGATGTATTGCATGGGGGTTACGAACGTCATCCGTTCAATGCAAGTCGACCGTTCGAACCTCGATAGTGGTGTGCTGGAATTCCACCTGGAGCGCGAGTGGTTGCTCAGCAATGTCGGACGCGACGTAGAGGCGAGTTACCAGTATGCCGGAATCGGAGTCGGAGAGTCCGCAACCCCTTTGACTCTCCAGGTGCGGGCCTCGCAAAGATTGCCGGCACCCGTAGTGGAAGGGGCCAGCAACGAACGCCCAGATGAGGGCACCATTCCAGCAAGCGTCGATGGCGCCTATGTCAGGATTCCCGAAGAAGTCTTGATCGGTCCTGGCGTCAGGGCTGAGGTGCACTGGATGGGGCATCCTAACGGTGGTCAAGTCATCGTAACTACACCCGTCAACGGTTCGCAAAAGCGCTTCCACATTCCCAGGACTGCAATTGCGGCAAATATGGCAACGGAACTGCAACCAGAAAAACGATTTGACGTGTTTTATAAATTGATTCCGGAAGGGGACGACGGCGGGCAGCCCTCGGATGCTCCCTTCAGACTGCGAATTGATCCTATCGCTTCGACCCGATACCCCATTGTTGAATGCGAAGAAGCTAAAGGTACTGGGGTAGTTTCGCTGTCTAAGCTGGAGAGCGCGGGAGCAACTCTGGTTATAGGCGAGGGTTTATTTGAAGCGTGGCCGTTTATGGATGTAGGGCAATTGCTGACGATCGAGGCCAATGGTGTTGCCATGGGAGGCGGACCATTGAAGGAGCCCGTGCGCACTGCTGCGCCCGTTACAACGGTGGAGGTTAACGCTAAAAAAATAACCGCCCGGCTGCGTCTCGACTATTTGAAGAGCTTGAAGCGTGATCACGATTTTACGATCTCCGCGAAGGTCAGTTTTGATGGGGGTGACAGTTATAGAGAATTCCAGTCTGGCAATATCAGATTAACTGACTAGCACTTTTAATGTAAATCAGGAGTTTATCTCGTGGAAAATAAATCGATCAGTACGCTGCTGGAATGGCTGCGCGCTAAACCTCGGACTCTGGGATGGGACGCTATTTGTGCCTACGACAGAAAAAAAACCAATTCGGTATTGCTACAGGATTATATCAATCGTTTCGAGATTGGTAATTATCTGGACCCGCTCAACGAAAAGATTGCGAGTCAAGAAACCGACACCCATCTGGAATGGATTTATGACTATGTTTTTGACAGTCCCCGATTGTCGTTCCTGCATTCGCCATTAATGGACTCAAAGGCGAAGCTTTCGATGAAGGTGATAGGAGGTGCGCACCTGACCTACGAAAGACCAGTAGGAGCGGACCACAAGGACTGGTCGCTTGTGAGATTGGCCCTGGAAGATGCGTTGGACGGACCGATTTTCAAGCAAGACATCAGGCTTGAGGTGGTCAAGGGCGAGATTGTTGAGCCCGGAAAGTCGTCCATTGGCCAGGTGCGGCTGGATCTTGGGGCGGGCACAGACTCAACCTTGACGTTTTCGGAGAGTGAGCACTTTCGAAAACTCGCTGGTGAGCGAATTAGACAAAGGTTAGAAATGTCGCCACCCCATCAAAGATATTATGCGCTCAACGATATAATTGTCAAAGATGGCGATATTCTGGAGCCCGACCGCTTCTATATTCGAACTCAGCAGGCACCCGGTGCAGACATTCTAGGGGCTGAAAACGAAGGGGACGGCGCGGTCGTGCTATTGATCGCCATGAAGGGCAGAGACAACGGCAGCTTCCCGACTGAAGAAGATAACCTGATGTATTTGATTCCTGACGGCAATGAATACTCTGCAACGCAATTGATCAGCCACCAGTTGATAATGGAAAAGGTGTTAACCGAAATTTTCGAAACGCTGAACACACCTCCTTATGACTTTAAGGCAAATCTTCAATCCGACGGCGCGTTTAAAATGTTGAGTGTCGAGGGGGGGGTAGTGTACGGGGGGCATGGGCCGTTGTGGACTCTTGGTACGGGGGATTGGGGGGCTGCGATTTTTCAGCTAATGGATGTATATATTCCTTTTGATAGTAGTGATGGCGGCGGACGTAAATCTCTTGAGCTTCGTCTCAGGAACGAAGAGTTGATAACCAAGTGGCAAGGTATCGCTCCGCACCGTAGCGTGTATAAACATGGAGGTCCGGGCAGTTCAACGGCTCGTGTTCGTGTCCTTTTTGACGGACTCTGGAGATTTAAATTTCATCTGGATTCCTCTTCAGGAACTGTCGTTCTATTGCCTACGGATACTACAAGTCCCGAAGTAGTGTTCGATACATGGGAGCAAGAGCTGTTAGAGATACATCCTGAATATAAACCAATGGTAACGGGGCTTGTAGTTGACTTCGTACGACCAAAACTACAAGCGATCTTCTCAGTCCTTCAGAACTCGAGCATTAGCATCAACGCCTACGCGCTCAACAGCCTGCTGTTTCGCAGTCCTGATGCGGTAAAGCTCAACGACGTCCACTTTCCTGGTGACCTACTGTTGCTCGGCAAACTCGGTGAGAAGTTCAGCCAGTTCATCATTGATCCACTGGAGCCAGTCATTGGCCACTCGGCGCCACATCTATTTACGGTCCAACCGCCGGAAGCAAAGGAAGGACTGACCTGGAGCGTGCACCACGTCCTGGAAGATACCGGTGAAATCGGAGAAATCGATGCCACCAGCGGACTGTATCGCCCTCCGACCGCTGCCCAGCTCCCCGCGGGCTTCACTCGCGTCAGGGTTACCGCCAGCAAAGGCGAGTATCAAAGCTCGGCGCTGGTCCACGTGATGGTAGCGGATATCAGCATCAACCCGTTGATTGTTACCTGCGGCCCCAATGGCGCAAAGCGAGACCTGTCGGCAGGTACCCTGAGCGGGCAGTTGGTCTGGGATATCCCTGACAAAACGTCGGGTGCATCTATCGACGAACATCCAACCGAAAAAGGCAAGTACGTTTTTACATCAGGCCCCAAAGTGACCGATAAGGCGTTCACCTTTGATGAAGTTGTTGTTGAAAACACCACTACAGGGAATAAACAGTCGGCTCACGTAATGCTCCTTCACGGGATTCCCGATTTAGCAGTCAGAATTGATGAAACCGCATCATTGCCGGAGAACCAGCTGCAGTTGGTGGCATATTTTAAGAGCACCGGTAATCCGGTGCCTAGCCCGTTACTCGAGTGGGATGTGCTGCTAGGGGCAGCGACAGTTGATAAGGAAACAGGTATTTGTACCGTAAATTCGGCGGGGCAGCACAAGTTTGCTGTGGCCACTGCTTACCTCCCGCCTCCCATGGAAGGTTACCCCTCATTAAATGGCTTCATTATTTTGCCAATTCCTGCATTCAGTCCTCCGCAAGCGATCCAGTTGCTCAGCCCAGGCAACGATTGAGTCACAGTCTTATATTTATGGAGAGTTACTATGTCTACCAACTCGCTTGAAAGTTTACTTGAGCAGATGAAGGCTGGGTCGATATGCCGTGGCTGGGGAGCGATCGCCGCTATCGGTCGCAGCCAGCTCAATCGTGTACTGGAAGAGCAGTATCTCGCCAGACTGGGTGAGTACCGTACGCTTGAACCGCTCAGTGGCGAAGTACTGGTCGGCGAAAGCGGCCATTTGTCGGTGCAACTCGATTCCCTTGTTCTGGGCAGGCCTGAGCTGTCATTTGAAAAGGCATCGCTCAACTCGTCCCTGATCACAGTGAGCATGAAGATCATCGGCGGCACTTACACCAGCCTGAGCTTGCCCATTACCGCCGCGCCGACGTTATTGTCCCATTTCAGCATCCGCGAGGAACATGGCTACAAAGTTGAAATGCAGATAAAAATGGATCAGCTTCTGGGAGATGTCGATCGACTCAGTCGAGTCACCCTTGATCTGCTTTCGGGTGAAAACCTGACGACCAACCTGGGCGACATGCCCGGCGTCCAGGGAGCAATCGCGCCGCTTATCAAGACCCATCTGGCCGGGCAAAGTAAAGATAGGCGGCTGTTTGAACTAAGCCTGGTGAACTTGAGTGGCACCCACGGTTTCACCCCGGCGCGTGTGTTCTTTCGCACACAGAGAGCACCGGGAGCAGGCGATCCTTCGGCATCTAACTATGGAGACGGTTGCCTTTTGCTGTTCCTCCAGCTGAAGATTCGCGATGAAAGTGATTTGTTCCCGGGTGAGGGCAGTGGTTTCCCATATTTGATCCCGGATGATCGGGAGCAAGGAAAATTCCTGTATACGGCGTCGCTGGTAATGAACGGGCAGTGGGCGGATCTGGTCGGTCTGGACGATCGGCTGGATATGCCCGACAACCTGCGATTCGCTGCCGATAATAAGTTTAAACAAAGCGGCGACACGTACCGGCCCAATGATTTGCTGGTGTTAGGTAACGTGGTCCCGACCGGCGATTATCTGAGGATTGAGCCGGGATTCGTCAGTCTCGACGGCAGCAAGCCGCTAGATTTTTTCGCTCGCGATGGTGATGGCAATACTATCGACGTCAGTTGGAGCGTGAGCAATCCAGTACACCCTCTAGTGGTGGGAAAAATCGTGGCTTCAGGGCGGTATACACCGCTCGAAAAATCCAAGATGTACAAGGCTCAAGTGCCTCTTGTGGTCACTGCGCGGTATACCAAGGGAGAACGAGAATACGTCAACAGCGCGTCGGTGTTGTCGGTCTACGACGGCATGGACTGTTCGCCGCATGTATACGTCACCGGGGTGGGTAAGGTTGAGCCGATTTCTCTTGCCGTGGCGACAGTGGGCAAGGAGGTGTTGCAATGGCCCTCGCTGAATCCTGCCGAGGGTTTTCTAGAGGTCATCAATAACAACCTTGCGCGTTACACGCCTCCCGCTACACAGGAAGAATCGCTGGCGGTGCGCAGGATCAAGATCCAGGGTGATGGGCAAGCGACAGAGGCGACAGTAGTTACACTGGCTCGTGTACAGACCTTGGCAGTCACCCCGCCATTCGTGTCTATTGGCCAATCAGTGCCCGTCGCGCTAACCGCCGAGGGATTTTCAGCCCCGCAATGTCACTGGAGCGTCATGGGTGAAGGCTGCGTGACGAAAGATGGCGTTTTTAAGCCACCGGAGGACGCGACATCACTGGTCAGCGTGGTGAAATGCGAGATCGTTATTAATGGAGAAGTCATACGTTCGGGTTTTAGCGTTATTCATCTCCAAAAGCGTCAGGAGGCAAGTTCGCCAGCAGGGCCAGAGCCTGCTGAAGAACCACGCTGGGAAGAAATTGGAAAATTCACCATTACTACGCTGGGTGACCCGAAAACGGACCGCTGCTACCATAATGGCTTCCAGCAAATCCCGGTACTCGTCACGATCAGGACCAAGCCTGTCACGTTCAACGGCGAGCAAATTTATATCCCGGTCAGCGATCTGGAACTGTCGACATTGCAACTGGTCAACAAGGAGGGAAATATTCCGTTGGAGTTTATCAAGCCCGGTCAGGAGGGAATTGAATATGGCTCTGATATTAAGTGGGCAGTGAATAAAAGAAAAAATCGTTTCAAAGAGTTCTTGGCCATGCCTCTTGCAACAGATACTCCGTCTGAGGCTTCGAATTCCAATCCGGCTTTGGCTGAAGAGGGTGAGCGTACAGTTAGATTATATATTCAACTCGCTGAGGAGGGTACGAGGACTTTCTTTGCTCGCTTTAAAAGTCGTTTGGGGTGGCATAATTCCACTGAAAGTAATCAACCCGACGGTGACGTCATGGTCCAGGGTGTGAGAATTCCTGCGCTTACCAAAGCCTTTTATGAGTTCGAACGGGATCGGGTGTGGGGAGACGAAGACGGTTATCCTCAGGAGACTGCACCGGGCGATCCCTATTATCCACAACCGGATGAGTTCAGCTACTATCGGCAGACCATAGATTATTGGCATTTGAGCTATAAACGCGCAGGTCAATACCCCATTGGTTTCGCAACCCTGAGTTTCGAGAAAAACGCGACGACCTTTCAATGGGAGAGTGAATTGCTCAAAGAAGAGTTTGGCAGTTTTACCGGTCATGTCTTCAATCCTGCGAAGTACGAGCATGCTGATATTCCTGCGCCGACACGACTCGAATTCGATGGCGTTTTCATGCTCTTCAGGCAGGAGACGAAGTCTTGGGCTCCCTCCTCGCTCCTCCGGCCCGTATCTCCAGGTCAGTTAGTCATCAGCTTGCATCGTACGGATGACATGAACTATTGGTACGACGATATGGCGGATGGCAATACTTACAAACGCTATCGGAAAATGATGGATGATCCGCTTCGCGTTACCCTGATGGATGAAGAAGGAAACAGGCACAGACTGGAAATTTCGTTCGAGGATAAATTTAAGGAGCGCAGTCGAAATACCTTAATATTTACGCCTTTGTAATTATTCGATGGGGCACGCTATCTGGTCTGATAGCGTGGACTAACCCTTTCGGTTTAACTTAATATTTTTTGAGTGAGACGATCATGACGATCTCCAGTGCTGTCCATTCCCAAGCATTCAGTTTTTTAAGTTACTTGACGGGCGGAGTCGATCCGCGAACCGGGCTATACAACTTTTCCATCAACCTGCCCGAACTTCAGTGCAACCAACTCAGCGGTCCTGACCTGCCTGTGGACCTTGCCTTCAATTCGTTGAACACACGAGACTCCGGTTACGGCCTGGGCTGGAATTTCAGACTTTCCCAGTTCACGCCTGGTATTGACATCCTGGCGCTTAGCACCGGGGAAACGTTTAAAGTCACCGGCAGTGGCCAAACACCCGATATCAAGGAAAAAAAACTCGACAGCTTTAAATTCGAGAACAATCAGGACGGCACTTACCGCGTGCTGCACAAGTCCGGGCTGATCGAAACCCTGAAGGTGGGGGGCAGCGAGGAAGAGCGTGTGGCCCTGCCGTGCATGATTCAGTCGCCCAGCGGCCATAGCGTCACCCTTGAATATACGGATTTCAAGCGTGGCCAACGCCTGGAAAGCATCCGCGACGGCCAGGGCGAGGTTTTGCTGCAGATTAACCGCCCCAACGATTTCCTCGTCGAATTACTCCTTCACCCCTACGCCGGACCGCAAGGCGGCCCCCTGGCGCGTTATCAACTCAAGCTCAATAGCAGCGGCTGGGTTACCGAGATTGTGCTGCCCACCGATGAGAACGCCTCCTGGCGCCTGGGCTATGGCGACGGACTGATCAATGGCTTCCTCTGCCTGCAGGACATCAAAACTCCGGTCGGTGGTCATGAAACCATTGAATACCGGGACGAAGGCCATCCTTTTCCAGTCCATATGCAGCGGCCCAACCTGCCCCGGGTCACTCGTCATCTTACCGATCCGGGTTTCGGGCAGCCGGAGATGGAGATGATCTACAGCTACGATCATCTGAATAATAGTTCGAACTTTCTCGGATACGGCACGGCGACCCCGGTCGAAGAAGGGCTCGATACACTCTACGAGGCTCCCGCCGAGTACGTCTATGGCACCCGTGCCAGGCTGATGGACGGTGGTGCCGCGGTGCGCCAGGTCGATCGCACCTTCAACCGCTTCCATCTGCTGCTCAAGGAAACTACGACCCAGGACCATTGCATCCAGGAGGTGCTGACCACCTATTACGCCGATGACCGGTCGTTCGAGTTTCAGGACCCTCGCTTTCAGTTGGTCAAGCACACGCAGACCAGTTGGAAGAAGGACAACAGCAACGACTATCGTGCCGAGGAGGTCAGCAGCCAATACGACGTCCATGGCAATGTGGTCGAGGAAATCCAGGCCAACGGAATCAGATCCGTCTACTCCTACTATCCGATGCAACACGTCGGTGGTTTCGTGCGCGAGCTCAAAGACACTACGGTCTATCCATCGCCGCTCAGCCAGGGTGACGCGCCGATTCTGCGCACGCGCCTGACCTACACCGAATTGCCTGCCGTGGCAGGCAGCGGCCTGAAGAACTGGTTGGCGGTTGGCAGTGAAACACTGCTGCTCATCTCCGACGATGCCGGTGAAACTGAACTCGAGCAGCAACAGACACTGCACTATTACAATAATGATCCTCAGGATTTTTTCCTGCACGGACGCCCCAATCGGCAAGATACCGTCCTGAACGGCAAGGCCATCACCACCGACTACAAATACCAGCTCCTCGACAGCCTGCTGGCGGGTGAGATGGTGCTGCAGACCGTCGAAACCATTACAGGGTGGGACAATAGCCGCAAGGAGATTACGCGGGAGGACTCACTGTTTCATGCCCAGCCACTGCTGACCTATGACGATAACAACGTAACAATTCGCTACACCTACGACGCCCTGGTCAGGGTGACCAGCGAAACAGTGGCACCAGGCCACCCGGAATACGAAGCAACGAGAAATTACGAGTATTTCCTGACATCAGTTACTGGCGGTCAGGCCGAGCAGGTGCTCGTTGATGTCAAGGGAGTAAAAACCCGCACTCGATTCGATGGCCTGAACCGGGCGATCTACGAAGAACGGCAGAATGCCGATAGCGCTGTTAGTCCCGAAGCGTTCCGCCAGACTTATGCGGCCCTTCATGACGCGTTGGGTAATCGGGTTGTGGAAACTGTCTATGATTGGCGCGATGAAGAACAAGTGCCGCAGTCCAGCGATTTCGAGTACGACGCCTGGGGGAATCTACGCTGCACGACCGGTCCGGATCGCGTCAAGGTGTATGAAGAAACTGATCCGATCGGCACACCTGAGTCGCAAGGGCCGATCCAGCGCAGCTGGCGAGAAGGTACCGGAACCAATCCTCTGCGCAGTGGAGTGGAGGTCACCTGGCTGAATCTGTACGAAAAGCCAACTCGCACGCTACGCCTGGAGAGCCTGGAGCCAGACGCAAAGGTCACCAGTGTGCGTGATTTCGTCTATGACGGCCTTGGTCGCACGAAAGAAGAGACCGACCCCCTCAAGGCCAGGACGCAGTACGGCTACGATGTGTTCGATCGGATGATTGCCACGACGCTGCCGGGGGGCGCAATAGTCCGGCGCAGTTATGATCCTTACAGCACCGAGGATCGACCCATCGAAATCAGCGTCAATGCTATCGTGCTCGGCAAACAGGCGTTCGATGCACTGGGCCGCATGACCAAGTCGATTACCGGAGGGCGCGAGCAAACTTTCACCTACAAGGCCGGAGAGATGCAGCCCCAGAGCGTTACCACTGCGGACCTGCAGATTATCAACTATGAATATCAGCCGTTGCTGGGGGAGGAGCCTGTCGTACGGCGCTTGCCCAACGATGTTGATGCCCAATACATTTACGATGAACAGAACGCCCGTCTGAAGAGTTGCAAGGAGCAGGGGCAGGAACTGAAGCGTCAGTATTTCTCCACTGGCGAGTTGAAAAGCGAGTCACGCCAGCTAGGCGATGAAGTCCCCAACGTGATGCACTACAACCACAGTCGACAAGGTCTGCTGCTGAGTTACATCGATGTGCTCAACAACACCCAGCGTTACCACTACGACGAGGCGGGACGACTGCAATTTACCGAAATGGTCAGTAACGAGGCAGGGACTGAGGTGACCACACTCGTCTCAAACTTCACCTACGATGGTCTGGGGCAGACGCAAAGCATTGAGACTCAGGACTGCGTCAGTGGTCAGAACCTGACGACTACCCTGGAGTACGATGTGTTCGGTCGGGAAACGGTGCGCACTTTCGACCTCAATGGGATCATTCAGCAAATGACCCAGGTCTATAACGAAAACGATTTGCTGGTTCAGCGAAACTTGCGCGAGGGCAAGGATATTCTGCGCATGGAAAGCTATGAGTATGACCCTCGAGGACGCCTGGAGATCTATAAGTGCAAGGGCAGTCAGCCGCCGGTTGACCCGTATGGTAAAGCCATTGCCAAACAGCTGTTCAGATTCGATGCGGTGGACAATATCATCCAGGTGATCACCGAAGCCACCGACGGCACGATCAACGATGCCAGGTATACCTTCGATACAGTAGATCCCACTCAGTTACATAAAGTCACCAACTCTGCAGGTGAACCTTACCCCAGCGAAATCCTGCTGGACTATGACAGGAACGGTAACCTGATCCGCGATGAAGAGAAGCGTATCCTCGAATACGATGCGTTGAATCGATTGCTCAGTGTTTCCGAGCACTCGGGCGGGGGCTCAAGCGACTTTGATTACGACGCGCTGGACAAGCTGTCTGGCCTTAACGGCGGCACAGAGCAACGGTTCTACCAAAACGGCGAACTGGCCACCCGGATTGACGGCAAGCAACACCAAATCTTCGTTCGTGCTGTCGGGAACCTGCTCGCCGAGCAGCAGGAAGGTGCTGGCCCAAAGTTGCAACTGCTGGCCAGCGACCAGAAGAACACGGTGCTCAAAGAGATCAGTAGCGAGGTGAATAATGACATCGCTTACTCGGTTTATGGTCACCGCAGTGCTGAAACGCCGGTGAGTACTCACCTGGGTTACAACGGCGTGTTGCGCGAAGCGCAGACCGGGTTCTATCTGTTGGGTAATGGGTATCGGGCTTATAACCCGTGCCTGATGAGGTTTCATAGTCCGGACAGTTGGAGTCCGTTTGGTAGGGGGGGATTGAATTCGTATGTATTTTGCGAGGGGGATTCAATTAACAAGGTGGATTTGGATGGGCACGCGATGGTGCCTGTATTCATTCGCAACCTGTTCAACAGATTTTCTGCGCTCTTCAGGCGCTCCCCATCAGCTGCCGCGCCTATGAATTATTCAAATCGGGCATCCGGCTCGTCCGTGGAACCTGTTTCGCCTTCACAACAGCAATCCAATCGACTGGCGGCATATCCGGCCCCTCCCAATAGGGATATTCAATTTCACAGAGTTTTAGATGAAACTCAAATTGGCATATCTCGCGACAACCCGATATATAAGTCGACAACCAGTAGCGCATCCAGTTCCCGCGGTACAACAGCAGCCAGCTCAATGTTTTCTGAAAGTTCAAGCTCAAGTTCAAGTTCAAGTTCAAGTGCTCGTAGCTCTGTCGTGGACCAACTTTACGAAGAGTTTAGAGCTCCAGGTGGTGGCAAGATGCAGACTCTCGATAGGAAGCCCCGAGCACGCGAACCACTACCACGTGAAAAAAGAACTCGCCGGGAGAGGGCTCCGTCGTTGTCACAACTAGAGATACGAAACATAGAACAAGCAAGAAAGGACAAGATAGAGCTCGCTAGGCGCACGGAGGGTAAAAGACTTTAACCAACAGAGTCGATCACCCACTCAACCCACTCACCCGCGCAAACTCCACCAACCCACTGTCATGGCCAAGTCCCAACTTGTCCATGGCAGTGCGTTTTTGACGGCTGATGGTCTTTTCGCTGCGGTTCAAATGCGCGGCGATTTGCCTGCCAGACAACCCCTGGACAAACAGTCGTACCACTTCCAGTTCACGCTCAGACAGCACTGCCCTGGGCGTATCTTCAGTCTGGCGCGGCAGGTTTTGTTCATCGAGTATTCGGGCGAAGGAAGGGCTCAGGTATGGCTGGCCACGAGTCACCGTGTGCACCGCCTGTTTCAGTTCACTCAGTGCACCCTGCTTGTCAAACAGACCACAGACGCCATTGTTGAGCAAGGCCTGGAGCAAGGTGGGATTACGCATCATGGTCATGACAATCAAGCGCACAGGGCTGAAGTGTCGTCTCAGGTAGCTCATCAAGGCCAGGCCATCGGGAAAACGCCCATAGGGCATCGAGTAGTCGCAGACCAGAATGTCACAGGGACTGTGCTGCAATCGCTGGATCAGCTCATCCGCGTTCAGGGCTTCGGCGACCACGCGGAAGGGCGAAGGAGTCGGCGTGGTCAGGGCCATTCTGGCCCCCATCAGCACCACCGGATGGTCATCGGCAAGGATGATGCGTTGGCATCGAGCCGCGCCTGTGTCGACAACACCGGTGCGATGCGAGTGCATCGCAGCAGGCATTGGCGTGGGTGTCGAAGGAGCGGTTGCGGGGGGCGTATGTCCCGGGTTCATGCAGTGTCTCTATTCAGGCTGATGGGGCGCCGTACGCCACGGCCAGCCCCGATTCAAGGCAAATGAATCAAGCCTTGATCCAGCGCCTTGACCACTGCGGTCCAGCGCGAACTCACGCCAAATTTTCGGCGGATGTTGCAGAAGTGGTAGTTCACACCGGCTTCGGTACAGCGCACGATCTGGCCGATCTCCCAGGACGACTTGCCGCGCGCGCTCCACTGCAGGACTTCTGTTTCCCTGGCGGTAAGCGTGATCGCGCGGGGTTGTTCGGGTTCCTGTGGCTGGAAACTGACCTGGGCCGGCACTGACCGGACTGAGGTTGAGTTTGTACGGTACATAACGGGCGCTCCCATTTATCATCAATGATGGCGTGGGCACGGCAGAATCTTCCTACTTCATAAAGGCGAGGTTCATGCGGCCTGCCTTCAGACACCTGAGTCAGGGCTGTAGGCTCGGTCCAGTTATATCGCGAATCAACGGCCTTGGAACCTGTCACAAATTACAGGTAGGTAACTTTAGCGAGGAATGGTCGATAAGGCTGTCAGCCACCGCAACTCCAGATGTAGGAATTTTCTACGCGAAGCTATCCCCGTAGGAGCTGCCGCAGGCTGCGATCTTTTGATCTAACTTTTTAAAGAGCGCGCCGGTCCCACACCTCCCCATTCACCAGATTCGCCGGCCGCTCACCGGCCAGTGCCGCCAGCAGATTTTCCACCGCGCACCGAGCCATGGCCTCCCGGGTCTCATGAGTGGCGGAACCTATATGCGGCGTTGCCACCACATTGTTCAACTGCAGCAGCGGCGAATCACGCTCCAGCGGTTCGCGCTCGAACACATCCAGCCCCGCCGCGCGAATTTGTCCTTTTTGCAGGGCCTCGATCAGCGCCGCTTCATCGACCACCTTGCCCCGGGAAATGTTGATGAAGATGCTTTGCGGGCGCATCAGCGCAAACTCCCGGGCGCCGATCAGGCTTTCGGTCTCGGCGGTCAACGGCAAGGTCAGGCAGATGAAATCGGCTTGCTCCAGCAGCTGCGGCAGGCTGCGGTGTTGCGCACTGAAGCGCTTGTCCACTGCAGGTTTCACCGAGTGACTGTGATAGATGACTGGCATGCCGAAGCCGAAATGCCCACGTTGTGCCAGCGCTTCGCCGATCCGTCCCATGCCGATGATGCCGAGGGTTTTGCCATGTACGTCGCTGCCGAAATGCATCGGCCCGATGTTCTGCTTCCATTGCCCGCTGCGCACCAGGTTGGCCAGTTCCACCACCCGCCGGGCCGTGGCCAGAATCAACGCAAAACCGGTGTCCGCAGTGGTTTCGGTCAATACGTCAGGGGTGTTGCTTAGCAGGATGTTGCGCTGGCTCAGGTAGTCGACATCATAGTTGTCGATGCCCACCGAAACGCTGGCGACGGCTTCAAGGTTGGGTGCCAGCTCGAGGAGCTCGGCATCCAGCCGCAGGCTTGCACCCAACAGACCCTGGGCGCTGGGCAAGGCATCGCGCAGGCGCATCAGGCCGTCGCTGTCGAGTTTGTCGATCAGCGTCACCTCGGCTTGCGCCTGTAATCGAGCCATTAACCCAGGCGAGAGTTTTTTGTAGAGGACGACGTGTTTTTTCATCGTGTTCACCTTTTTTCAGTTCAGGAATGGGCTGCCACGGGACGTCCAGGCGCGACCTTGGGCAGTCCTCGATCACTGGCTCCTGGCTTCAGGATAATTGTCAGCACCACCGACAGCAGCAACGCGCCACTCATCAACAGATAGGACGCACCCGGTGAGCCGGTGGAGCTGTTGAGGTAACCCACCAGATAAGAACCGCCAAACGACCCCAGCGCCCCCATGCTGTTGATGAGCGCCATGGCACCGCCGGCGACGTTGGCCGGGAGGATTTCCGGGATGATGGCGAAGAACGGTCCGTAAGGTGCGTACATGCAGGCACCCGCGATGACCAGCAAGGTGTACGACCACCAGAAGTGCTCGGCGCCCAGGGCGTACGAGCCATAAAAGGCAATCGAAGCGATCAGCAGCGGTGGCCACACAAAACGTTTGCGTTTTTGCAGTTTGTCCGAGCCCCAGGACACCAGCAGCATGCCGATCACCGCCGCCAGATAAGGCAGCGCCGACAGCCAGCCGGCCTGCACCATGTCCATCTGCGCACCGGCCTTGAGGATCGATGGCAGCCACAACACGAAGCCGTAGACGCCGATGCTCCAGCAGAAAAACTGCAGGGCCAGAATGATGACTTTTGGCGAGCGAAAGGCTTCTGCGTAGTTTTTCACCGCCTTGATACCCACCTGTTCGGCGGCCAGGGCGCTTTGCAGATCCTGTTTCTCCTGGTCGCTGAGCCACTTGGCCTGGGACGGACGATCATCGGCAAGACGCCACCAGATAAACGCCCAGAGCACCGCAGGCAGACCTTCGACGATGAACATCCAGCGCCAGCTGTAATGCTGCACCAGATACCCCGAAACCACCGACATCCACAGCATGGTCACCGGGTTGCCGAGGATCAGGAAGGTGTTGGCCCGCGAGCGTTCGGCGCGGGTGAACCAGTGGCACAGGTAGATCAGCATCGCCGGCATCACCGCCGCCTCGACCACGCCGAGCATGAAGCGGATGACGATCAGCCAATAGGCATTGGAGACGATTCCGGTCAGGGTCGCCAGGCTGCCCCAGAGGATAAGGCTGACGAAAATCAGCTTCTTCACGCTGTGTTTCTGCGCGTAGATCGCCCCGGGTACCTGGAAGAAAAAGTAGCCGAGGAAGAACAGCGCGCCGAGCATCGACGACAGGCCCGGAGTGATCATCAAATCCGCCGCCATGCCGGAGGCAGCGGCGAACCCGTAGTTGGCGCGATCCAGATACGCCAGGCTGTAGGTGATGAACACGATGGGCATGATGTACCACCAGCGGCGGGTGGCGAGGGTTGCGGTTTTCATGGGTGGTGCTCCTGAGCTTGTTGTTTTTGTCGCAGCAGGTAACGGATCAAAAATCTTCAGTGAATGGTCAGGCCCCATCGCGAGCAAGCTCGCTCCCACAGGGGATTTGTGTTGGAACCCGATCCAGTGTGGGAGCGAGCTTGCTCGCGATGGCGGCCTCAAACTCAGCGATCATTTCGGCTCGGGTCGGTAACCCCTCCATATCCCCCCGACTCTGCACCGCCCGGCTGCCAATCCAGTTGGCGCGCTTTACGGCATCGGCAAAGCTGTGGTTCTCCAGCAGGGCACTGATCATGCCCACGGCAAATCCATCACCGGCACCCACTGTGTCGACGACTGTCTGCACCGGCACGCCGGCCACAAAACCCTGATCCTGATGAGTACGGTAGAAAGCGCCATGCGGGCCGAGTTTTATCGCGACCGCCTCTGCACCTTGGTCGAGGTAGAACGCGGCGATATCGGCCGGATCTTCGAAACCGGTGAGCAAGCGCCCCTCACTCAGCCCCGGCAACACCCAATGGGCGAGGGCGGCGAGGTGATTGATCTCGCTGATCATCTGTTGCTCGCTGGCCCACAGGCTCGGGCGCAGGTTCGGGTCGAAGGACACGCTGCGCCCGGCCTCGCGCATGCGGGTCATCAATTCGAACGACATCTGCCGTGCGGTTTGCGACAGCGCCGGCGGGATGCCGGTGGCGTGCAGGTGTCGGGCCTTGAGCAATTGCGGCACGATCGACTGCGGCGACAGGTGGCTGGCCGCCGAACCGCGGCGGAAGTACTCGACGGCGGGGTCGCTGCCATCGTCGGTGCGAGACTTGAGCTGGAAACCGGTGGGATGGGCGGCGTCAATATCGACGTGGCGGCAATCCAGACCTTCCTTTTCCAGCGTGTCGATGACAAACCGGCCCAGCGAATCGGCACCCACCCGACTCAACCATGCCACCTTGAACCCGAGCCGCGACAAGCCAATGGCGACATTGCTGTCGGCCCCGGCAATGCGCTTGTGGAAAGCGCTGACACTGGAAAGATCGCCGGCTTGCTCGGCAACGAACATCGCCATGGTTTCGCCGAACGACAGAATATCGATCTCAGACATGAGCGTTCTCCCGCTGCGATTGGCCGAGGTGGGCGAGGGCGGCGACGTGTTCGCGGGTCAACTGCACCAGGTCATCGCCTTGCAACGGGTATTCCGCTGCGCGCATAACGCCTTGGGCCATGTGCCGCAGCAGGTGTTCCCACTGTTGCAAGTCGCTGGCGGTCGGCGGGATGGCGACCAGTTTGCCGTCGGCGCGACGGGTCACCGCTTTGCAGTGCACATAACCCACATGTCGACCGAGCAATCGCGCAGCGCTGGCGGGCGACTGGTCCTGCCAGTGCCAGTTGCCGATGTCGAAGGTCATCTTGATCGGCAGCTTGTGCTGCTCGACGGTTGCAAAAAAGCGCTGGAAGGGTTCGATGCGACCGCCGTGCAAGGTCTGGTCGTTTTCCACCAGCAACTGCAAGGCACTTTCGCTCAGCACCCGGGCGAGGGTTTGTAGATCGCTGTTGTCGGTGAAATAGCCCAGCGAAACTTTCAGCCAATTAGCACCGAAAGCCTGGGCGCGCTGCAGGGCGCAGATCAGTTCGGGATTGGGTTTCGATTGACCGGCCAGCCATAGCTCCATGGGTGAGGAATACACACTTTCCAGGCCTTCTGCGTGCGTCGCTTCGGCCAGTTGCGCAGGATTTTCACAGGTCAGCAATTCTTCGCGCCATTCAATGCGCGTGGCCCCGGCGAGGGCCAGTATTTCGATGAAGCTGCCTTGACCACGTTGGCGGACAAGGTCGGCGCCATAGCTGGACAGGCTGATGGAAACGGCGGGTTTATTCATTGTTTTTCTACCTCTGAAACCGGTTTCATTTTTGTTCAAAAAAATTCAGTGCTGCTTGAGGTCTCTTCGCGAGCAGGCTCGCTCCCACAATGTGCCTGTATTCGCAAATTCAATGTGGGAGCGAGCCTGCTCGCGAAGGGGCCTAACATTCAACACAAATTCCCAAGGGTCGATCCCCGCACAATCAACCGCGCCTCAAAATCCAGCGTCCGCACCGCCCCGTCATCCCCCCGCAAACGCCTGAGCAAACACTCAAACGCGCTGGCGCCCATCTCGCTGGTCGGTTGGGCGAGGGCGGTGATACCGCTGCCCACCAGCGGGTACCAATCCAAGTCATCCAGGGCAATCAGGCCCACGTCCTCAAACAGGTTGCACCCGAGCTCACGCAAAGAATGGGTGCTGGCCAACGCGGCAATCCCGTTCGCGCAAAACAGCGCTTTGGGGCCGGGGCCAGGTGTGTCGAGGAAGGTTTTCAGATTCGCCGTCAGCTCGCTGCCGGTTTCTGTGATTTCCCCGCAAAGCGCGGGCCGCTGCTCAATCTTCGCCTTGAAGCTGCTGACGCGTTCGATCCGCGAACTGGTGCCGTCAAAAGGCTCGGTCACCAGCATCACGTCGCGGTAACCACGTTCCTCAAGATGGGCGAGCGCCATGTCGACGGCTGCCGGATTGTCCAGCCCGACCATGTCGCTTTCAAGGTTCTCGACCTTTCGATCCACCAGCACCAGGGGCATTTCTCGATGCAGTTCATGCAATTCGTCGCGGTGATGGCCGAGGGTGTTCACGATCAGGCCTTCGATGTTGTACGAGCGCAGTAGCGCCAGGTGCTGGCGTTCCTGCTCGTCATCGCGGTCGGTGTTGCACACCACCAGGCTGTAGCCGTGCTGACGGCAGGCGGTTTCCACCCCGTGCATCACGGCAATCGAATAAGGGTTGCGGATGTCGGCCACCAGCATGCCGATCAGGCGGGTTCGGCCGCGTTTCAGGCCGCGGGCCATCTGGTTCGGGCGATAACCCAGTTCGGCAATCGCCTGTTCGATGCGCTGGGCGATGGCATCGGAGAGCAGGGCGCGGTCGTCGCCAATGAACCGCGAAACGCTGGCCTTGGAGACCTTGGCGTGTTCGGCCACATCGAGCATGGTCACACGGCTGCGTTGGGCGGCGGAGAAGTCGTTCACGGTCTGAAACCTTTTTATTGGATTTATAAGGCTTTTATGTGGTTCTGAAACCGGTTTCAGGAGACACCATAACCGGGTCGTGCGTCAAGCCCTGGCGGTAATTATTGCCGACAAGTGGTGTTCAGGACGAGCATCCTGGAGAGGCTAATCATCGTGCTGAACGACCTGGCCCATAGCACAATAAATCCGCCGCGCCACTAGCAGAACTGATAGTAGTGCAACTGGAGCGAAGGAATTTTACTGAGTATTCATCTACAGGGTCGGGACTTTATATGAGCACCTCGGACGCTACTGAATCGTCAATGCAAACGCCTACCGACTCCGGATTATTGGTCGCATCGAGAATTTGCTCACCAGGCAATCTGGTCGTCTGGCGCACATCGGCGAGCACCGCTCAATTGAGCTGGGATGAGCCCTATGCAACATGCAAGTTGTGCCCGAACGCCAGCGGCTACAAAATTTACGGTGAGGGAATCTACACCAAATACGTGGTGAAACCGCCTTGTGAGATTAGGGGGTTGAGTCTCGATCGCGAGTACCTGATTCATGTGATTGCCATAGCAACGGCCACCAATTTTTCCACGCCCAGCCCCTACAAGTTGCGCAGGGTGACCGCGCCAAGTAAACCGGGGACACTGCAGCTGCTTGAATCGACCCCTACATCGCTGAGTGTGACCTGGGCGCCTTCGCATGCCACCTGGGGGGAGTTGCATTACAGGGTGTTTCTGAACGGATATTTGGTCAAACTGGTCAAGCAACCTCAGGTCACTCTCATGTTCTTGAAAACTCATACCGAGTACCGCATCGAGGTGCGGGCGGTCAATGCTGTCGGGGTGTCAGAGCCGAGCTCTGAGAACTTCAAGACCAGGCTGCGGGCGCCAGGAAACCTGCGCTTCAGTCAGAGTAACGGAGAGTGCCGGCTGGCTTGGGACCCGGTGTTCCTCAAGTTCCCGGTTCACGAAGTCACTGTCAATGGTCAGGTTTTCCCTACAGCACCGGGCCGCTGGGGGTTCAACTTCAAATTGTCTGATGTGTCACCCGGTCCGGTTCCGCACCACCTTAGATTTTCGGTCATGGCCCAGCTGGATGGGGATGTTTCCGACGTGATGTACCTTGAGGCAACAGTGCTTGACGATGTCCCGCCAGATCGACCTGAGGCTCCCATTGTCAGCAACATCACCGATACTTCTGCGAGAGTGAGCTGGAACCCTCCAAGTGACGACACTGGCGTGACCGGCTATAGAGTAGTCCGCCAGGGCTTCGTGATTTACGAAACCCGCCATACAAATGGCTTGTTTACTAATTTAACCAGCGGCGCCTATCACTGTGTATGGGTACGCGCGCGTGACGGGGCTGGAAATCTATCTCCACGCAGTGCGGTTACCTGGTTCAAAACCACGGGGCAGGCGCCATCCCCTCCGCCCTTGCCATCGGAGGTTGGCATCACTGTCCGAGACTCCACTTCCGTTCTTTTGTCCATTGATTATCCACCTGAAGCCACAGGCGCAAGAATCCTGGTCAATGATGAGCATTACAAGGACGTGTTTCTCATAGGGTCTGCAGTTGTGTACAACCTGACCCCTGATGTGGAATGTACCATCAGCGTCTCCTCTATTGACATTTACGGCCAGTTGTCCGAGCCAGTCATCCTGCTCTATGAGCCCAAGGACATTACCCCGCCCAGCATGCCTGGAAATTTGCGTCAGGCAGCTGCCGACATCCATTCAGTCACCCTGTCTTGGGAACCATCCATAGACGACATCGGTATTCATGAGTATGTGATTTATAACAACCATGTGTACTTTGACCGCACCCCGCTGACGAGCTACACGGCGGTGGATTTGCCACCCGATATCCACTCGTTTGAAGTCTGTGCCATGGACCTGTCCGGCAATGTTTCTGCGCCGGCGACCATCACCGTTGTCATCCATGGCCAACTAACGCCGTTATAGGCATGAGGTTGTTCTTTTCTTCAGCCAAACAAGCCGGCTGCGATGTTGATCGAAAATCCGAGAATTGCGGTGTTGAACAAAAAGCCGATCAACGATTGCGCAAGTACGATCTTGCGCATATCGCGGGTAGCAACCCCGACATCCGAAGTCTGCACCGCCACGCCGATGGTGAAAGAGAAGTACAGGAAGTCCCAGTAGTTGGGCGTCGTCAGGCCTTCGGCAAAACGCAGTGCCGGGTCCTTGCCATCCCAGGTGTAAAACAGCCGGGCGTAGTGAACGCTGAAAATCACTCCGATCAGCAACCAGGAACCGATGACAGTGAACGCCGTGAAGCCGTAGTGCAGCAGCTTGCGAGTGGTTTCCAGGTCTTTGCTGCCGGCCAGTTCGAAGGCGATGGTCGCCAGGCTGGCGATCGCCGCGATGCACACCACGAACAGCACCAGCCCGGCGTTTTCGTCTTCGATCTCGGCGATGCGTTTCACATCGGTTGCCTTGGAGCGCACGGTGAGCCAGAACATCAGGAGCAGATAGGTCCAGACCCCGACGTTCCAGCCAATGAGGATTTTGTTGATGATCGAATCGGCTGGAACCAGGATGCCTGCCGCGACGCCGAAGGTGGCGGCGGCGGACAGGCGAGGGTGGGTGTGGGTGAGGTAGGGCATGTGAACTCGATGAGACCAAGGTATGTGAACACCTTAGCCCAGCGTGGTCTGCTGTGACGATAATCCCGGAACCCATGCGAACCCTGTGGGAGCGAGCCTGCTCGCGATGAGGCCTGCACATTCAACGTTGATGTTGAATGTCGGACCGCAATCGCGAGCAAGCTCGCTCCCACAGTGGGTTTGTGTTTGCTCAGTTAACCTTGTGGCGCTTGCGCACCAGTTTCATCACCACCACAAAAAACACCGGTACGAATATCACCGCCAGGGTTGCGCTGATCATCCCGCCGATCACCCCGGTGCCGATGGCTTGCTGGCTCGCCGAGCTGGCGCCGGTGGCAATCGCCAGCGGCACCACGCCGAGAATGAACGCCAGGGACGTCATCACGATTGGCCGCAGGCGCAAACGCGCGGCTTGCAGCGTGGCGTCGATCAGGTCGTGGCCTTCGTCATATAGGCTCTTGGCGAATTCGATGATCAGGATCGCATTCTTCGCCGACAGGCCAATGATGGTGATCAGCCCGACCTTGAAGAACACATCGTTGGGCATGCCGCGCAGGGTCACTGCGAGCACCGCGCCGAGGACACCCAGTGGCACCACCAGCAATACCGAGGTTGGGATCGACCAGCTCTCGTACAAGGCCGCCAGGCACAGGAACACGATCAACAGCGACAAGCCGAGCAGGATCGGCGCCTGGCTGCCGGACAAGCGTTCCTGCAACGACAATCCTGTCCATTCCTGACCCAATCCCACCGGACCCAATGCCACCAACCGCTCGATTTCCGCCATGGCCTCGCCGGTGCTGTGGCCGGGCTTAGGCTCACCGGAAATGCTGATCGCCGGATAGCCGTTGTAACGGGTCAACTGGGCCGGGCCCTGTGTCCATTTTGCCTGGACGAACGCTGACAGCGGCACCATTTTCCCGTTGTTGTTGCGTACGTGCATTTTCAGCAAGTCGGTCACCTGGCTGCGTTGATCGCCTTCAGCCTGGACCACCACCCGTTGCATCCGCCCCTGATTGGGGAAGTCGTTGACGTAGGTCGAGCCGACGGCGGTAGACAGCACGTTGCTGATCTCGGCGAACGACACGCCCAGGGCGTTGGCCTGCTTGCGGTCGACGATCAATTGCACCTGCGGTGCTTCGGCCAGGGCGCTTTCGCGAACATTCATCAGGATCGGGCTTTTCTCTGCCGCCTCAAGCAATTCGGTGCGCGCCTGCATGAGCGTGGCATGGCCGAGGCCGCCGCGATCCTGCAGGCGAAACTCGAAGCCGCTGGAGGTGCCCAGGCCGTCCACCGGAGGAGGCAGCACCGAGAACGCCACGGCATCCTTGATCTGGCTCAGGGCGATGTTGGCACGGTCGGCAATTGAGCTCGCCGAGTCGTCGCTGCCACGCTCGGACCAGTCTTTCAACGTGGTAAACGCCAACGCCGCGTTCTGTCCGCTGCCGGAGAAACTGAATCCGAGAATCACCGTGCTGTCGCCAACCCCAGGCTCCTTGGCGTTATGCGCCTCGATCTGCTCGACCACCGCCACCGTGCGGTTCTTGCTTGCACCCGGCGGCAGTTGCACGTCGGTGATGGTGTAGCCCTGGTCCTCAACCGGCAGGAACGAGGAGGGCAGGCGAGCGAAACAAATCCCCAGGCCGATCAGCAACACGCCATAGATCAACAGGTAGCGACCTGTGCGCTTGAGCGCATAGGCGACCCAGGATTGATAACGCTCGGATAGTCGTTCAAAGCTGCGATTGAACCAGCCGAAGAAGCCGCGTTTTTCATGATGTTCACCCTTGGTGATCGGCTTGAGCAAGGTCGCACACAGGGCCGGGGTCAAGGTCAGGGCGAGGAAAGCCGAGAACAGGATCGAGGTGGCCATCGACAGGGAAAACTGCCGGTAGATCACCCCGACCGAGCCCTGCATGAACGCCATGGGAATAAACACTGCCACCAGCACCAGGGTAATACCGATGATTGCCCCGGTGATCTGCTGCATCGCCTTGCGCGTCGCCTCTTTGGGCGACAAGCCTTCGGTGACCATGATCCGCTCGACGTTTTCCACCACAACGATCGCGTCATCCACCAGGATGCCGATTGCCAGGACCATGCCGAACATCGTCAATACGTTGATCGAGAAACCCAGCGCCAACATGGTGGCAAAGGTGCCCATCAGCGCGACCGGCACCACCAGGGTCGGAATCAGCGTGTAGCGGATGTTCTGCAGGAACAGGAACATTACGGCGAACACCAGCGCCATGGCTTCGACCAGGGTGTACACCACCTTGGTGATCGAAACCTTGACGAAGGGCGAGGTGTCGTACGGAATCTTGTATTCGACGCCGGCCGGGAAGTAACGCGCCAGCTCATCCATCTTCGCCCGCACCAGGGTCGCGGTGTTCAGGGCGTTGGCGCTCGGCGCCAGTTGCACGCTGACGGCGGTCGACGGTTTACCGTTCAGGCGAGTGCCGAACTGGTATTCCTGGCTGCCGATTTCCACCCGCGCCACATCGGCGATGCGCACGGTGGAGCCGTCGGGATTGGCCTTGAGCACGATGTCGGCGAATTCTTCCGGGGTCGACAGTTGGCCTTTGACCAGGATGGTTGCGGTGATTTCCTGGGTGCTGCGGGTCGGCAGGTCGCCGATGCTGCCGGCCGAGACCTGGGCGTTCTGCGCGACGATGGCGGCGTTGACGTCGGCCGGCGTCAGGTTGAAACCGATGAGTTTCTGCGGGTCGATCCAGATGCGCATAGCCCGTTCGGCGCCGTACAGTTGGGCTTTGCCGACGCCGTCCAGGCGCTTGATCTCGTTCATCACGTTGCGCGCCAGGTAATCGCTGAGCGCGGTCTCGTCGAGCTTGCCGTCGCTGGACGTCAGGGTGATCAGCAGGAGGAAGCCTGAGGAGACTTTTTCCACCTGCAAGCCTTGCTGGTTCACTGCCTGGGGCAGGCGCGACTCCACCACTTTCAGGCGGTTCTGCACATCGACCTGGGCCAGTTCCGGGTGGGTGCCCGGCTGGAAAGTGGCCTTGATCGTCGCGCTGCCCAGGCTGCTCTGGGACTCGAAATACAACAGGTTGTCAGCGCCGTTGAGCTCCTCCTCGATCAGGCTGACCACGCTTTCGTCGATGGTCTGCGCCGAGGCACCGGGGTACACAGCATAAATTTCCACCTGTGGCGGCGCGACGTTGGGGTATTGCGCCACCGGCAGCTGCGGGATGGCCAGGGCACCGGCGAGCAGGATGAACAAGGCAACCACCCAGGCAAACACCGGGCGGTCGATAAAGAACTGCGGCATAAACAAGCGTCCTGCTTACTGGCCAGAAACCTGGGCAAGTGGAAGAGGGGTGTCGTCGACCTGCACTTTTTCACCAGGGCGGGCGTGTTGCAGGCCTTCGATGACGATGCGGTCGCCGGGTTTCAGCCCGCCGGTGACGACCCAACGGTCGTTCTGCACCGGACCCAGTTCGACCGGCTGCTGGCTGACGCGCTGCTCTGCGTCGAGCAGCAACACTTGGGCGATGCCGGCGCTGTCACGCTGGATGGCCCGTTGCGGCACGCTGATGCCTTGCTGGTTGACCGCTTGCTCAAGACGCACGCGCACGAAGCTGCCAGGCAGCAGATCGAGGTCCGGGTTGGGGAATTCACTGCGCAGGATGACCTGGCCGGTGCCCGGGTCGACGCTGATGTCGGTGAACAGCAGCTTGCCGGGCAACGGGTAGAGGCTGCCGTCGTCCTCGATCAGGGTGGCCTTGGCCTGTCCTTGACCCACTTCCTTTAACTGGCCGGAGCGGAACGCCCGGCGCAGGTCGTTGAGTTCGCGGGTCGACTGGGTCAGGTCGGCGTGGATCGGATCGAGTTGCTGAATCAGCGCCAGGGGCGTGGTCTCGTTCTGCCCGACCAGCGCGCCTTCGGTGACCAGCGCGCGACCGATGCGCCCGGAAATCGGCGCGGTGACGGTGGCGTAGCCAAGGTTCAGCCGGGCGCGTTCAACCGCCGCCTTGCTGGCGGACACATCAGCCGCTGTTTGCCGTGCGTTGGCCCGGGCGTTGTCATAGTCCTGGCCGCTGATGGCCTTGTCATCGATCAACTGGGCGTAACGCTGCTCTTGCAGTTTCGCCTGGAACGCGTTGGCCTCGGCTTTGCGCAGTGCCGCTTCGGCGCTGTCCAGATCAGCCTTGAACGGCGCCGGATCGATGCGGAACAGCACCTCGCCCTTTTTCACGTCACTGCCCTCGCGAAAGGCTCGTTGCAGCACCACGCCTGCGACCCGGGCGCGCACCTCGGCCATGCGCGGCGCGGCAATGCGCCCGGTCAGTTCGCTGCTGATCGACAGCGCTCGGGTTTCGACGGTTTCGATGCGCACGCTGGCCAATGGCGGCTGTTCTTCGGCGATCGAGGACTTGTCGCACGCGCTCAGCGCCAACGCCAGTGCCACAAGGCTGAGCCTGGCAAGCAGATTCTTTGACATGAATGACCCCAATAAAGACTCCCAGCATCCTACTGGGCGACGGCGAGGATAGCGGTGAAGCTTTGTTGGTGCTGTGTGAAATTGTGTAAGGGTTTTGCTCAGGTGTGGGTGAGGGCGTATATCCTGCAAGTCTTGAATTTTATTGCGACTGTGAGGCCGCCTTCGCGAGCAGGCTCGCTCCCACAGTGGTTCGGTGGTGTTCACAGAGTCTGTGTCCACTTGAGGTCCCTTGTGGGAGCGAGCCTGCTCGCGATGGCGGTCTATCAAACGCCACAGCACTTTCTGGAAACACCCCATGCCCAACATCCTCCTGGTCGAAGACGACACCGCCCTCGCCGAACTGATCGCCAGTTACCTGGAACGTAACGGCTACTCCGTCAGCGTCATCGCACGCGGTGACCAGGTACGCGAGCGTGCCCGGACCAGCCCGCCGGACCTGGTGATCCTCGATCTGATGCTGCCCGGTCTAGATGGCTTGCAGGTCTGCCGTTTGCTGCGCGCCGATTCGGCGACCTTGCCGATCCTCATGCTCACCGCCCGCGACGACAGCCACGATCAGGTGCTGGGCCTGGAAATGGGCGCCGACGACTACGTCACCAAACCCTGCGAACCCCGGGTGCTGCTGGCCCGGGTGCGCACCCTGCTGCGGCGCAGCAGCCTCACCGAACCATTGGCGGCCAATGACCGCATCCTCATAGGCAACCTGTGCATCGACCTGTCCGAGCGCACAGTGTCCTGGCGCGGGCAACCGGTGGAGATGTCCAGCGGCGAGTACAACTTGCTGGTGGTGCTGGCCCGGCATGCCGGCGAAGTGTTGAGCCGCGACCAGATCCTGCAACGCCTGCGCGGCATCGAGTTCAACGGCACCGACCGCTCGGTGGACGTGGCCATCTCCAAGCTGCGACGCAAATTCGACGACAATGCCGGCGAGGCCCGCAAGATCAAGACCGTGTGGGGCAAGGGTTATCTGTTCAGCCGATCCGAGTGGGAATGCTGAGACGATGTTCAGAATCCTCTTTCGCCTGTACCTGGTGACCATCGTTTCGTTCAGCGCCGCGATCTACCTGGTGCCGGACCTGGTGATCAAGGTCTTCCACGAGCGCTTCCTCACCTACAACCTTGATTATTCCCGTGGCCTGCAAACTCTCATGGTCAAGCAGTTCAAAGCCGTCCCGGTCGAGCAATGGCCGGCCCTGGCGGCGGAAATGGACAAAGAGTTCGATCCGCTGCACATCGTGCTCAGCGGTAACGACGATGCCGAGTTTTCCCTCGAAGAACAGCAGCGTTTGCAACGCGGCGAAAACGTCGTGCGCATCGGCGACTGGGGCTGGCGCACCCTGGCGGTGGCACCGTTGAACGAGCGCATTGTGGTGCAAATGGTCGTGCCGCCGGACCCGATGGACGTCAGCCTGTTGTACTGGAGCATCAACGTGCTGATCGGCGCGACCATGCTCGCGTGTCTGTTGCTGTGGCTGCGTCCGCACTGGCGTGACCTGGAGCGTCTGAAAAGCGCGGCGGAACGCTTCGGCAAGGGAAACTTGAGCGAGCGAACGCAGATTGCCGCCAGCTCCAACATCGGCAGCCTGGCCAACGTTTTCGACACCATGGCCGGCGACATCGAAAACCTGCTGAATCAGCAGCGGGATCTGCTCAACGCGGTGTCCCACGAATTGCGCACGCCATTGACCCGCCTGGATTTTGGCCTGGCGCTGGCCCTGTCGGATGATTTGCCCACCACCAGCCGCGAGCGCCTGCAGGGGCTGGTCGCTCACATCCGTGAACTCGATGAACTGGTGCTGGAATTGCTCTCCTACAGCCGCCTGCAAAACCCCGCGCGGTTACCGGAGCCCATCGAAGTGCCACTGGATGAATTCATCGACAGCATCCTGGGCAGCGTCGATGAAGAGCAATCGCCAGACATCGTCATCGACGTGCTGCTGCACGGCCAGCTCGAACGCTTCAGCCTCGACCCGCGCTTGACCGCCCGCGCCCTGCAAAACCTGCTGCGCAACGCCATGCGCTACTGCGAAAAACGCATTCAGGTCGGCGTGCAAGTGTGCCCGAAAGGCTGTGAAATCTGGGTGGACGACGACGGCATCGGTATCCCGGATGACGAGCGCGAGCGGATTTTCGAGCCGTTCTATCGACTCGATCGCAGCCGGGATCGGGCGACCGGCGGGTTTGGCCTGGGGCTGGCGATCAGCCGTCGGGCACTGGAGGCCCAGGGTGGAACGTTGACCGTGGAAGCGTCGCCGTTGGGCGGGGCGCGGTTTCGGTTGTGGTTGCCGACGCCGACCTGATTACGACAAACGGCTGCTGCATCTGTCAGATCTGACAGTAGCCATATTCGCTGCGTTCGCGTTTGATTGTGCCTTGTCAGTCAGGATTTGACGGCAGGGCAGGAGGGTAGAAATGGGCGCGCCAATCACGAGAATTATGGGGCAGGGCACAATCAACGCGATCAGGGATGTCAAGGTTGACACGACATCGACCACTTTTGCCCTGGTCCTTCCTGATGGTGGGTTCTGTTCCAGGTTGGCGATCCGTATAAGGCCCACTGTCACCGCAGATGGCGAGGACTGCTTCCTTGTTGGCGACAAGGTGGAATACACGCTGATGACGGGGGCGGTGGGACAGTTTCCCAGGGCTCAAGACCTGGTGAAAGTCCGAATCGGCAACAGTGATACTTGAAGCCTGCCTCGCAGGGCTCAGGCGCTGATCCGGGTGCGCAACTGCGCGGCCATCTCCTCAAGATCCACCACTGGGTTACGCCCGATCAGCATCCAGGCATGTTCCATATCCGCCCAATACACAATGTTCATCCCGTGCCGTCGCTCCTTGGCGAAATGCCGACTGCCGCTGTTGGAACGCGTGATGCACAGCGCCATCGGCCCGTGAACCGGATCCAGATAAGTAATCTGGGCAATGGCTACGCCGTCGTACTCAAGGATTTGTGCGCGTTTGAATTGGGCGCGGGGCAAAGCCAGTTTGGCCGGCAGAAGATTGAGGCCCAGGCGTGCATCGATGGTCCGCAACTGCGCCTGTTGCGCCGCTTCGTCGCTGGGCAAATGGTCGAGGGTTTCCGGTACGTAAAGCACCATGTAATCGGCGACCAGGCCGCGCCAGTTGTGGGTCTGCTGACTGGTTTGCCAACCGAGGAACAAGCGGTCCGCCACCACACCGCCCGCCAGCAATCCGGCGGCTGCCGCGAGGAACCAGCGTCGACTCAGCGCCGGGCGTGCCGGCGCGGGCAAGGTGTCGAGCATGGCTTGCAGGCGCTCCACCGGGGCTTGTCGAGTCACTTCATCGTAAGCCGATTTGAACGGCATGCTGCTGCGGTCCAGCCATTGCAGGCGCAGGCCGAGCATCGGGTCTTCGGCGATGGCGGCGTCGATGCGGGTGCGTTGTTCGGGATCGAGCTGGTTGTCCAGGTAGGCCACCAGTTGCTCATCCGACAGTTTCGCGTTCATCGACGTTCTCCGGTGGAAGGGTTCGGCACCGTGTGCAGGGGCGGGTACTCGGCCAGTTTCAGCCGGGCAGCGGCCAGTCGGCTCATCACGGTGCCGATGGGGACTTGCAGGACATCGGCCACTTCGCGGTAGGACAAGCCTTCGACGTAGGCCAGGAACACCGTTTCGCGCTGGGCCTCGGGCAGCGCCTCTACACGCCGGATGACCTGCGCGGCGCGGACATGGGTCTGTGCCGCCTGTTCGCCATCGAACGACAAGGCCTGATCGGCATCCACCACGCCTTGGCCTTGATGTACCCGGCGGGTGCGCACTTCATTGACCCAGATCGAATGCAGAATGCTCATCAGCCAGCGGTCCATGCGCGTTCCCGATTCGAACTGTCCGCCTCGTTCGAGCGCCCGCACGCAGGTGGCCTGCACCAGGTCTTCGGCGACATGCCGTTGTCGGGACAACAGCAGGCCATAGCGCCACAGGCGCGCCAGATGCTGGCCCAGTTCTGTCCTAATTTCGTGATCGCTGGCGATAGCGACCTCCCTCCAATCGGGTTGTCAGGTTTTCGATGAATCGTTGATGGCTTCGGCCAGGTCCTGGTATTCCTCGCAGGTGGTGTTGCCGCAGATCGATTTGATCTGCTGCAGCTGTTCCTGGGCGAGGTCCAGCCGGCCCTTGATCACATAGGCTTCGCCGAGGTATTCGCGGACCTGCGCATACTGCGGGTCGAGTTTGACCGATTGCAGGTAATAACCGATGCCTTCATCGGTGCGCCCCAGTTTACGCGTGGCGTAGCCACGATAGTTCAGGGCCTTGGCGGTGTTGGGCTGCTTGAGTGTATCGAGCAGGGCCAGGGCTTCTTCGTAACGCCCGTCCCTGGCCAGTTGCCAGGCGTAATCGGTACGGTCGGCGTCCGGCAAGAGCGTGCTGGTTTGTTTGACGCACCGTTGTGCCTTGCTATCGAACGCCTGTCCTCGAGGGCACTGCGGTTTGGCTGGGGTATCTTCCTCGCCATTGGCCCATGCCAGGGAACTGGACAGCGCGACGGCAAGGACCAGCGGCGCAGTTACAATCGAGAGACGGCGATTCATGGGCAATGCTCCGAACGGGCGGAAAACGTCGGGAAGGGCTGATGACCCTTCAAGCGAAACATAAACACCGCAGCGTGAACATTTATTCATTTTTTTCGGCGGTGTTTGCAAGAAAAACTCAAGTCGCCGGGCGCTATCAGCTAAGCAAGCGAATCGGGTTTCCCGCCGACCAGGCCTGGATGTCCTCGATCATTTGCGAAAAGAATAGCTGGTAGTTTTGCTGGCTGACGTACCCGACATGGGGCGTGGCCAGCACGTTGTCCAGGGTTCTGAACGGATGATGCCCGGGCAAGGGCTCCTGCTCGAACACGTCCAGCGCCGCCCCACCCAGGCGTTGTTTCTGCAGGGCCTTGATCAACGCAGCTTCATCGACAATCGGCCCGCGTGCGGTGTTGACCAGTAGCGCTGTGGGCTTCATCCATGCCAGCGCCTGGGCGTCCACCATGCCACGACTGCGTTCACTGAGCACCAAATGCACCGACAACACATCGGCCTGCTCGAACAATTGCTGCTTGCTGACGCAGGTCACGTCGAACTCGGCGGCGCGTTCGGCGGTGAGGTTTTCGCTCCAGGCGATGACCCGCATGCCGAACGCCTGGCCGAAGCGGGCGACCCGTTGGCCAATGCTGCCCAGCCCCAGGATCGCCAGGGTCTTGCCATGCAGGTCGCCGCCCAGGCCTTGCTGCCACTTTCCGGCGCGCAAGGCATTGGCTTCGACCACCAGGTTGCGGGTCGCGGCCATGATCAGTGCCCAGGTCAGTTCCGGCGCTGCATGTTTATAGCTGTCGCTGCCACAGACTTGAATGCCCAGCGCAGCGGCGGCCTTGAGGTCGAGGGCGGCATTGCGCATGCCGCCGGTGAGCAGCAGTTTGAGATTCGGCAAGCGGCGCAGCAGGTCTTCGTCGAACCGCGTGCGCTCGCGCATCACGCAGATCACTTCAAACCCGCTCAGACGCGCGGCCAGGGTCGCGTTGTCGGCGGGGTAGTCATGGATGAATGCGACCTCGCCGATGACCTCCAGCGCCGACCAGTCCACCACGTCGCGGGCCACATCCTGCCAATCATCAATCACTGCAATCTGTACCGCCATCAGCCTTACCTCATCAACGAACGGGGTTGGTTTTGTCCAGCCAGCCAAGCAAAGCCTTGTGAAACTGCGCCGGCTCTTCCATCTGCGGCGCGTGGCCCATGCCGGGGAATTCGACCAGGGTCGACTGAGGAATCAGTTTCGCCACCTGCTTGCCGAGCACGTCGTAATGACCGATTTTCGCCTTGACCTCGGGGGACGCGATGTCCTTGTTGATGGCCGTGGTGTCGGCGGTGCCGATCAGCAGCAGGGTCGGCACCTTCAGATCCTTGAACTCGTAGTAAACCGGTTGGGTGAAGATCATGTCGTAGATCAGCGCCGAGTTCCAAGCCACCTGGGTTTTTCCAGGGCCTTTGGCCATGCCCGCGTACATGTCGACCCAGCGGTCGAATTCGGGTTTCCAGCGGCCATCATAGTAGGTGTTGCGCTGGTAGTCGTGGATGCCAAGGGCGGTGACCTTCAGTTCGCGCTCATACCATTGATCGACCGTGCGATAAGGCACGCCGAGGGCCTTCCAGTCTTCCAGGCCGATGGGGTTCACCAGGGCCAGCTGCTCGACTTGTTCGGGGTATTGCAGCGCGTAACGGGTGGCGAGCATGCCGCCAGTGGAGTGCCCGAGCAAGGTGGCTTTCTGGATGCCGAGGGCCTTGAGCAGTTGCTGGGTGTTACTCGCCAGTTGCTGGAAGGTGTATTGATAGTTGTCCGGTTTACTGGACGTACAGAAACCGATCTGGTCCGGGGCAATGACCCGGTAGCCGGCATCGCTCAGGGCCTTGATCGAGGTCTCCCAGGTGGCGCCGCAGAAGTTCTTGCCGTGCATCAGCACCACGCTGCGGCCGTTGGCCTTGCCATGGGCGGCGACGTCCATGTAGCCCATTTGCAGGGATTTGCCCTGGGACTCGAACGCAAAGTGCTTGACCGTATAGGGGTATTCGAAGCCTTGCAATTCGGGGCCGTAGGCCGGGCCTTCGGCAGCGATGGCGGGCAGTGTGGCGGTCAGCAGCAGGCCGGACAGCCAGCTTGAGCGGGTAAGGGGCATGGATGAACTCCGTTGAAAATCCGCCGATGCTGGATCGGCACGATTAGGGCGACATTAAACAGGCAATCGTCGCGGCACTTGGTTCAACCCATCCACCCCAGGGTGGCCAGGGCCAGCACGCCATAACGGGCGCCCTTGGCCAAGGTCACGATCAGCAGGAAGCGCACCAGCGGTTCGCGCATGACGCCGGCCACCAGGGTCAGTGGATCACCGATCACCGGTAGCCAGCTGAGCAGCAACGACCAGTGGCCGTAACGTTGATAGTGACCGCGGGCGTGTTCCAGGTGTTTGGCGCTGACCGGAAACCAGCGCCGGTCCCGAAATCGCTCGATGGCGCGCCCCAGCCACCAGTTCACCAGCGAACCGAGGACGTTACCCAGCGTGGCAACCGCCAACAACGACCACAGCCAGTACCGATCACTGAGTATCAGTCCCACCAGCACCGCTTCGGACTGCAAGGGCAGCAAGGTCGCTGCACCGAATGCAGCCAGGAACAAACCGATGTAGGCACCGAAAATCAATGGGCGGGGTAGTCCGCCACCACCACATCCGTGCCGTCCTTTTTCAGGCCGATCACTTGGTAGGCATCACTCATGCCGTCCATTTCCATGCCCGGTGAGCCCATGGGCATGCCAGGGGCGGCAACGCCCAGCAGGTCATCGCGCTTGCTCAGGGCCAGCACTTGATCGGCCGGCACATGGCCTTCGACGAATTTGCCGTTGATCAAACCGGTGTGGCAGGACGCCAGGCGCGGTGGCACGCCGTGTTGTTGCTTGAACTCGCTCATATTGCTTTCAACGTGGTCTTCGACCTTGAAACCATTGGCCTCAAGATGGCTGATCCATTTCTTGCAGCAACCGCAATTGGCATCCCGGTGGACCTCGATCGGGATCAGGTCGGCGGCTTGGGCCAGGGAGGAAATGAACAGGGCGCCCAGGGCAGCCAGACGTAGATGGGTTCGCATGACGGAAGGGGTCTCGGATTGCGGGCAAACATATATTCTGACCGTTTTTTGCGGGCAGATATTCATGGTGTGTTTCGAAGTGCTACAGAGCTGCTCGGCCTTATTATCGTAGATCAAGGCTGTCAGGTGGATGAGGGGAAGATGACAAGTTTGTAAGGCTGGCAGCTTGTTGTTTGTTGACGGAGTACATATCCGTTGCTGCGGTAACGGCCACTTATGGTTTCGCCCTTACGGCGACTCACTTTTCCAAACGCCGGAATGCCGGCCCAGCGAAAAGTAAGCAAAAGGCTTTGCCCCACCACTCGGTGCCTCGCTGTGGCTCGGCATGCCCTCACTCCGGCATTGCTCCGTGGGTCGCCGCGAAGGGCCATCCCCGGCCCAGCGCGGCTAAACCGGCGTCCTGCCGGTTTACCCACTGCGCAATGCCTGCGTTCGGCCATCGTGGTTAACGGGGCGCCCGAATCCAAAGCCAAAGCGAGGCGGCCTGACAGCCGACCTGACTTTTACGGCTGTACCTGGATCCCCTGTGGGAGCGAGCCTGCTCGCGATGGACGTTAACGATAACGGGCCCTGTCTGGATGATTGCGTTGTCTGGACGTTCATCGCGAGCAGGCTCGCTCCCACAGGGGAATGCGGACAGACCCGCAATCAGGTCGGCTTTAAGGCCGCCTCGCTTTTGATTTGGCTTTTGATTTTCTTGCCCCCTCGAGAGGCCGAGTGGAGGTTCTGCGCAGTGGGTAAACCGGCATGGATGCCGGTTTAGCCGCGCTGGGCCAAGGATGGCCCATCGCGGCGGGCCCACGGAGCAGGACCGGAGCGAGGGCATGCCGAGCCAAAGCGAGGCACCGAACGCCAGGGGCAAGAGCGTTTGGTTACTTTGCGCTTCTCAAAGTGACCCGCTGTAAGAGCGGAACCCTAAGTGGCCGTTACCGCAGCAACGGATATGCACGCCGAAAAAGGGTCAGCTGTCAGGCCATCGTCCCCGCGATAAAGCTAAAAATCTTCATCGGCTGTAACATAAGCCCCCGTTCGCAGCCGTCCATCCCCACAAAACGCTAGGGGCCTGGCCTGCAGGCGGATACATCGCGCACACATTTTTCAGGTTCAGGAATTGCCAATGACTCAGTCGCAACGTTTGAAATACTCGATTCTGATCTCCCTCGTGGTACTGGGGACCATGTTTGGCCTTTCGTATTTGCAGAACACCGGCGTCATCAGCGAAAAACTGTTCCAGTACATCGCCATTGGCGTGGCGGTGGTCGTGGTGGTCATCAACGGCGTGATGCGCCGCAAGGTCAAGCCCTGAGCCGCAACCCCGGGCCTGGCTCGATCAGTCGTTGTGCAGCAGGGCGACGGCCCGCGGGTGCAGGCTGTAGCTCTTGTCCGGATTAAGGACAATCACGCCTTCGCCGCACAGGCGTTTCAACACTTCGCGCACACTCAGGAACGACAGGGGAATATCCAGCTCCAGCAGGTGAGTGTGCACGCCGCGCACGCCCAGGCTGCGGTCGTTCTCGGCGGCCGACAGCAAGGCGTCGATGACTTTCAGACGAATCAGACTGGTTCGCAGGCCAAAGCTCTTGAGCAGGATGCGGATCCGTTCGTTGCCGTGGCGCTCGGTACGCTGGTCGAAAACACCGACCCCAATGGAAGTGCTCTTTGGCGCGTTGCTACCGTCCGTTGGCAGTTGCGAGTTGTACATTGCAAAAACTCCTTTTCAGAGCCTGATCGGGAAAAATGGGGCGCTCTTACCTGATGAGACGTATGAGCGACACAAATCATGAAGACTTAAATGTAGAAATTTCGTCGTCATTGCGTGACCACTCTGTAAAGCGCCGTTGTAACGCGGTCCAGGACCGCCATCCAATCTCCTAAATTTTCGTCGTGTGCTTCGTCCCTAAAAGGATGCGCAGTGCGTGTCAGTACGCAGAACTGTGACCATCGTTTTTCGATCAGGAGCGAATGTGATTATTTCCAGCCAGTTGACCAGGTTGAGCCTGGCGGGTGTGTTTCTGGGGCTGAGTCTTGCGGTGCATGCGCGCAGTCAGCCTGAGCAGGCGAGTGCCGATATCCGCAGGACCAGTTTCGGTGTGCCACATATTCGTGCCGAGAACGAGCGGGGGCTCGGTTACGGGATCGGCTATGCCTACGCTCAGGATAACCTGTGTTTGCTGGCCAATGAGATCGCCACGGTGAACGGTCAACGCTCACGGTTCTTCGGCCCGGATCAGTTCACTGTCGAAGAGCGTGAAAATCGCGTCAGCGATCTGTTTTTCACCTGGTTGAACACCGCGCAGGCCGTCGATGCTTTCTGGCAGGCGCAAACCCCTGAAGTACGGGAACTGATTGAAGGCTATGTGGCCGGCTACAACCGCTCCCTGACGGAGCGTCGGGTCCAGGGCTTGCCACAGCAGTGCCAGGGCGATTGGGTGCGGGAAATCACCGCGATGGATCTGGTCAAGCTGACCCGGCGCCTGCTGGTCGAAGGGGGCGTCGGGCAATTTGCCGAAGCGCTGGCCGGCGCCATGCCACCCACAGCCGTCGCTCGAAACGCGAACGCGTCCGCGTCGTTCCAGGTTGCCGATGTGCGCAGGCAGCGCTTCGCCCTCGATCGCGGCAGCAACGCCGTCGCGGTGGGCAGCGAGCGTTCCTTCAACGGACGCGGCATGTTGCTGGCCAACCCGCATTTTCCGTGGGTCGGCGGGATGCGTTTCTACCAGATGCACCTGACCATCCCTGGCAAACTGGACGTCATGGGCGCCGCGCTGCCCGGCCTGCCGATGATCAACATTGGCTTCAACCAACACCTGGCCTGGACCCACACCGTGGATTCGTCCAAGCACTTCACGCTGTATCGGCTGCAGCTCGATCCCAAGGATCCGACCCGTTACCTGCTCGATGGCAAATCCCTGCCGATGCAGAAACAGACACTGACGGTTAACCTCAAGCAGTCGGACGGCTCGCTCAAAGCGGTTTCCCACGTGGTGTACAGCTCGCAATTCGGCCCGATTGTGCAATGGCCCGGCAAACTGGACTGGGATAATCAGTTCGCCTACAGCTTGCGCGACGCCAACCTGGAAAATGACCGGGTGTTGCAGCAGTGGTACGCCATGAATCGTGCCGACAGCCTCAAGGCGTTTGCGGCCAGCGTGCATCAGCTCCAGGGCATCCCGTGGGTCAACACGCTGGCGGCGGACGATCAGGGGCAAACGCTGTACATGAACCTGTCGGTGGTGCCGAACGTCAGCAACGAAAAGCTCGCGCAGTGCAGTGATCCACGGATCGGCTTGCAGATGATCGTCCTCGACGGTTCCAGCAGCGCCTGCGCTTGGGATATCGACCCGCACGCTGCACAAAAAGGCATTTATGCCGCGGACAAATTGCCGCAATTGTTGCGCAAGGACTTCGTGCAGCATTCCAATGATTCGGCATGGATGGCCAACCCGGCGCAGCCGCTCACCGGGTTCTCGCCCTTGATCAGCCAGGACAGCCAACCCTTGGGGCTGCGCGCGCGGTTCGCCCTCGATCGCCTGGGTTCACTGGCCAAGTCCGGGCCGATCGCGGCGGCGGATCTGCAACACATGGTGATGGATGATCAGGTGTATCAGGCGGCACAAGTGATGCCGGACCTGTTGCAATTCTGCGCGGCCGACCTGGGTGCCGATGCGCAGGCGCTGGCGCCGCTGTGTGCCAGCCTCAAGACCTGGGATCGCAAGGCCAATCTCGACAGCGGCCTGGGCTTCGTGCATTTCCAGAATCTCATGGAGCCGCTGGAACAGGCGCCCGATGTCTGGCGCGTGGCGTTCGATCCGCTGGATCCGCAACACACACCGCGAGGCTTGGCGGTTGAGCGTCCGCCAGTAGCGCAGGCGCTGCGACAAGCGATGCTGGCATCGGTAGAGCAGGTCAAGGCGTCAGGGCTGAAGAAAGATGCTCGCTGGGGCGATGTCCAGGTGGTCAGCAGCGGTGGGGAACAAACGCCGATCCACGGCGGGCCGGGAACGCTGGGCGTCTACAACGCCATCCAGAGCGTGCCGAGAACCGACGGCAAACGCGAAGTGGTCAGCGGTACCAGCTATCTGCAAGTGGTGACGTTCGATGAAAAGGGCCCGCAGGCCAAGGGACTGCTGGCGTTCTCGCTGTCGAGTGATCCGGCCTCGAAATACTCCCGGGACCAGACGCTGGCTTTTTCGAAGAAGCAGCTGAGTGTGTTGCCGTTCACCGAAGAGCAAATCAAGTCCGATCCGGCCTATCAGGCGCAAACCATCCGCGAGCAGGACGCAAAGGTGGCGGCTCACTAGGCTTTAGTGTATTTGATCGAAGCACGAAGGCCGCACCCCGCAAGGGTCGCGGCCTTCAGCTTTTCGGGGTTTGCTGCGGAATGGAGTTGAGAACCGGGTTGCCATCCTTGTTGCGGGTCAGGTAGACCGGTAGCACCTTGGGCAGGGACGTTACCAGGGTATTGAGTTCCTTGATGTTGTAGATGCCGCCGATGCGGATCGCGCCGGTGTTGTTGTCGGCGACTACCAAAGGGTTTTCCAGGTAACGGTTGATCAACGGCAGGGCATCGTTGAGCGCCAGATCGTCGAGCACCAGTTTGCCACTGCGCCAGGCCAGCGAGTTGTCGTCGTCGTAGGTCTGGCTGATCCGCGGAATGTAATCGCCATGGCGATAGCTCGCTTGCATCGAAGGGCCGAGCCTCAAGCCGTCCCCCGGCAGGTCATCATTGCTGCTGACCAGTACCGAGCCTTCGATCAGGTTCACTTTCACCTGGTCTTCATACATCCAGACGTTGAATTGGGTCCCGGTGACGCGGATCCGGCCTTCGGCCGCCTTGACGACGAACGGGTGGGACGTGTCGTGACTGACGCTGAAGAATGCTTCGCCTTTTCCCAGGGTGACCTGACGTCGATCCTTGTAATTGCTGTATGTCAGCTCGCTGCCCAGGTTCAGTTCGACCTGGCTGCCGTCCTTCAAGGTGATCTGACGCACATTGCCGGTTGCCTCGAAGTGTTGGTACGAATTCGGCAGCCAGCCCAGGTTCCAGCCACTGTATGCCGCCAGCGGCAGCGCCAGTGCGCACACCGCCGCTGCCATGCCGAACGTGCGCCAGGATGTCGGGGTGCGACGAACCATTGGCACAATGCTGGATTCTGGTCGTGGCAGATCGCCTGCAACTTCCCAAATTTCCAGCATGGCCTCGTATTCGACCAGATGCAGCGGATGAACATCCAGCCACTGCTCGAACGCCTGCCGCTCTGCAGCGGTGCAGTCAGGTTCATGCAGGCGCATGCACCAATGCGCTGCGGCATCGGTGATGGCGTCATATTGGGCTGGCGAGAGAGGGCTGTCGGTCATTGACTCATCCTGATTTCCTGCATTCTAACCTTGAGAGGAAGTCTGCGAGAACAGCCGTCATGGCATTTAACCATCAAACGGCTGTTTATTTTCTGTAGTCAAGGAGTATTGACGTGTAACTCCCGTCCGAGCTGACTGATTAACCAGGCCACGCTGTCGGCGTTTCCGAGTTGTACCTCCAGCCTGGTCAGTGAATTTTTTTTAAAGGTTTCGCGAGCACCGCTCAGGTTTTCTGCAGCGGTCAACGTCAAAATATGCGTTTTTACCCGATCAGTATTTTCAAGAGTAGAACTTCCCGGGTCTTCCCACTCGCCGGTGTCGGGATCCTGGGTCATGAACAGTAGTGTGTAAGGTGTCTTGATCGACAGTGCAGTGTCCTGAATGTTGGTCAATGCATTCTTTAGATCAGTGCCGGTCACGCTGGTGGTGCCGATCAGATCGGTGAAAGGTCTGCCCGGGTCCATGTAGGAAATGTCTTCGGTTTTACAAGCAATGTGTGAAAGCTCATGCAGGAGAGTTACCGCCCGGGCATGCGTGTTGATCGGGAAGGCCGTATCGGTAAGATGTTTGCGGTAATGCTCGAAACCGGGATCGAAGAATCTTTCTCCCAGATAGATTTTTTTCTTTGCATCCTTCGGAACGATAAAACCGAATGTACTGTCTGCACCATCGATTACCCTGCCGACGACAAAACGATCGGACTTGGTATTTCTGAGTGTTGGGTCCAACAAGGCGGTAAACATGTCACCCACGACCTTTTCCAGCTGTTCCACATGCGCGGGCAGCACCTCTGGCACATCGATAAAACCCTTGATGAGTTGATGCACGGGGGTGTCCGTGTCGTCGGAGTTCTTCAGCAACTGCAGGTTTTGAAAACTGTTCCAGGCGTAGCTCGTTGCCTGGTCCAGCGCTTGGTCGATCTGCCGAGCCTTTTGCGGGAAAATTCGTCGAATCTGCGGCATTCCCTGGGCGTCGATGTTCATGCCGTCCCAAGCCGCTGCCAGAGCATCCAGCCGACGGATAAGGCCGAATTGCGGTGTCGGTGTATTCCGGTCGAGCACCCATTGTTTCGATACGTTTTGCCGCAGATAAGGGCCGAGCGTCTGTGTGTCGGCGATGCGCCAGCGAGTGCCGCGTTTTGTCACCGGAAACACTTTGCCTTCCACCGGCCCGTAAAGTTGTTTGGTCGTCGCGTGCACGTAGAGCCCGGGCGTTGAGTCGGGCTTGAGCGAAGCCAGGTCGACGTGGAGGCTTTCATGACGCTTCAAGCCTGTGCGCTCGGGGGCGGTGACCTTGATGTCCTGCCATTTGCAGGTGGCTTCGGGTTTTTCCTGCGCCGCAGCGGCTGGCGTAGAAGTCGGCAGCGCGTGAGTGTCCAGCGATTGGCGCAACGAAGCGAGTTGAGCAATGCCGCTGATGAACTCCCTGATGGCCGCACCCCATTTGTGCGTTTGCAGGTCTTCGGCGGATTGCTTGATGTCACGGTAACTGTTCCACACCGTGAGGGGATAGGCGAGTTTGCCCATGAAAAACGAATACGCCTCGTGCAGGTCTTCACCCAGAACGTGCTTGATGGTTGCCCATTCACTCTGCTTTCTGTCGTCGGACTGACAACCGAGCAAACGGCCCAACAGCGCGGCATTGTCCTTGAACAAGTGCCCGAACAGGTGACCCTTGACGGGATTGGACGCCAGCGTGACCTCGGCATCGGTATTGCCTGGGGTCGCCGACGCGGCTCTTGCAACCCGGTTGGTGCGCGTCGCCATCCGGGTCTCCAGCAATATCCGGTCAGGATTCTCCAGGTTCATGAGGACCCAATCGAGCAGTGCGCCGCGCGTCTTCAGTTCTGCCAGCAGCTGGGTTTCGCTTTCGTATTCCTTTATCCCGTGCCGTGGACTGTGAGGGGCGACAAGCACCTGCGGCGCTGTGCTATCGGCCGATGAACCGATCAGATAGACACCTGGCACTTTGACGGTTTGTCCGCTCCTGACACCAAGGAACTCCAGGGGCCGGATGATTGCGTGGGCACCATCGACCGCCGCACGGGCGATGGCGTCAGGCATGTCCATGACCTGGCGGATCAGGTCAAACCCGGTTTCGCTCAGGCGCTCCTGGAGTTTTTCCGTGTGGGCGTGGTGCATCAGCTGCCAGGGCAGTTGCGTGTAAAAACGTTGCCTGCGATCCGCGTTTGCCACGGTGTCTGCGAGGGCATTACTGAGTATTTTCTGCTGATGCTCACCCGGTTTCAGGTTGCGTATCAGGTCCTTGATGTAGCGTTCGTCCATGCCCTCTGGAATGACCGTGGTGTCCAGCGACGTCAGTTTGAGCAAGACAGTGTCCAGGTCCTTGAGGTGAGCCAACGCAAAATCGGTCAGGGTCTGGCTGCTGGACGCAGACCTGGGGCTCGCGCTGATTTCGATCTGGACCTTGTCCGGATCAATGTTGAAGTCGTCTGCCTTGAGTTGTTTTTCCAGTTCATGGTGGGCGGTGCGCTGCAATGAGCGGATGCCGGTGAGGTAATCCTGGTCGTCTTTGACGTTTTTCAGGTATTGCTCAAGCAGTTCGCCATGCAGGATCAGCTCTTTGATCGGCGCCTTGGCCAGCCAGGCCGGCAGTTTTTGCTGGGTGGTCAGGGACTGGGCGATGTCGGTCGCACGACTCAGCCCGGTCATCGGCTCACGCAGGGCCACCAGATTCAGCAGATTGGCCAGCGGCGCGGGAGAGAGCGGGGTGGTCAGCGCTCGGGTAACGGAGGTCTGGTCCAGTTCGACAAAGGTTTTTTGCACATCATCGAGAAAATGCTCATGAACCCGTTGCAGTGGCGCCAGCGTGTAAGCCTTGCCTGGCGATCGCTGGCTACGGCCGAGGTTTTCCAGAAGCATCAAGCGATGAGTATCGTCCTTGAGACGTTGCTCAAGCTCCTCCAGTAGCGGTGTCAGTGCCTTGAAGGCTTCAAATCCCAGTGCCGGTGTCCACAAAATGGCCTTGCCCGAGTGCACCGGGTCCTGGCCGCCCCGTTCAGTCAGGACAAAACAACTGGCCAGTTTCAGCGGGGTTGCAGCGGCGCCAGCCTTCAAAGCCAGGGAAAAGACCTCGGGTAAAAAACCGTTGAATGCCGCTCGCTGCAAGTGTATTGGGGTATCGAGCACGGTTTTGATGATTGCCTGTTCCGTCGCACCCAGGGTGCGTGAGACGGCGCGAAGCTTCAATTCACTGCGCAGTGCCGTTGACAGGGTATGGGTAAAACTCGATTGCAAACCCGCCAATGATGAGCTGACGAGGCTTTTCGCGTCGGCGAATGTGCGGGTTGTCGTGGGAATGGCCGGGTGTTTTTCAAGGAGTTGATCGAGCGCCTGTTCGACCGAGTTCAGCAGCGACAGCTCGTGTTTGGCCGACTCCGCGCGCACGGTGGCCGGTCGCGCGTTCACGCGTCGGTCCGGTCGTGTACTCCAGCGTCCTGCGGTTTGCGCCAGCAGCAAGAGGTGATCGATCAATCCCCGGACGTCCAGGGCATTGTCGAGCAAGGCGTGAGGGTCCAGCATACCTTCGCTTTCACGGTAACGGCTCAAGGCATGGCTGAGGTTTTGCCTTTGTTTATCAATGATGTCAGACATCACGCGCGCGAACACCGAGCCGACGATGGGTTCGCCGACGATCACCCGATCGTCCGGTTCCAGCCCAAGAAAAGTGCCGCGTTCGTCCAATGACATGAAATTGAGCAGCGTGTCTTCATGCCCTTCGCTTTTGAGCATTTGCAGGACGATTTCTTTCACCGCTGGCAGGTTGCTCGTGGCCTCGATGCCTCGGGACGGGCTGTACAGGAAACCCAGCGTGTTCGCGCCGCCGATCATCAAGGTCGAGGCAAGCTCCGCGAAATGTTTGAAGGGGGCGGTGACCCTCACTTTTTCGATGCGAAGGGGATCGTCCTTGGCCGGGGCGAGGCTGACATTCATCAGTCGCAGGTATTCCTCGGTCGTCAAAGTGCGCTGTTGGCGCTGGCGTAACAGCGTAGTGTGAAAAGTGTCGCGCAGGCCCTCGGCGAAAAAAGCCTGGCGCGACAAGCCATTGCCCATGGGCGTGTTCCAGAACGTCTCAAGCAGGCTGTTCAGGTGGGGCGTAAAACTTTGCGCGATTTCTTTTACAGCGCTTTCCCAGGTCTGGTTGTCGGCATCGCTGCTTATGACGTGCTCGGGATGGGCAAACACCCTGGAGTCGCCCGTCGGCCACTGATTTGTCAGGTAAAAATGCAGCAGGGCCTCGCTCAGTGGCATCGATACAATCGTATGCGGCGATTCGTGGTCATCAAACGCAGAACCTGTACTGACAAAACTTTTCAGCCGCGTCAGGCGCTGGTCCAGTTTGGGGAACGGCTTGTACAACGCGTGCTTGAGGGTGTCGTCCAGCATTGATTGCAAGGTGGGCATCTTGACCAGCTCGCCCGCCATCGACTTGATGTTTTGCTCCTGCTGTTGCTTGAGAGTGAGTTCCTGATCTTCGAATACCCCGCCTTCGATCTCGCGGGTGGAGAGGTCGAGTGCCGAGGCGGCGGCCAAGGGCAGGCGTTCTTCGATGGAAAGGAAGCGCAACAGTTCACGTTTGCCAGTGGCCTGCGCCAACCACTCTTTGAGTTTGCTTTTGAGGTCAGCCATGTCTGCGAATTTGATCAAGCCTTTCCACGGTGTATAGAGCGTGACTTCGCCATCGTTGGGCCGGCTCATGGCAAAGGCGCCGGCCAATGGAATGCCGGCCTTGCCGGTCAAAGACAACAGCAACTGGAAGGCCTGCATCGGTTTTACATGGGTTTTGCGGGCGGCCTGGGTCGGCAGATAAACCGCCTTCAACCAGTTCAGGTCGTCCAGGGTAAAGCCCAGCGCGTTTTCCCGCTCTCCCGGTTGCCTGGCAGCGGCGGCGAGCTCGGCTTCGTCAAAAAAATACGGCAATGCAGGTGTCGTCATGATGCTTCCTCGTTGGGCTGCGACGGTGTCCAGCGCAGGGCGGTGGGTCGAGGAGCAACAATAGGGGCGGGGAAAAGGCGGGGTGCGGTACATATTGCTCTGCGAGAGACTTGACAGGACGCCGGTAAGAAAGGGCTTAATCAACCTGTCGCCCGCCTCTAAAAATAAAACTGGAGCTTCAGATGACCGCTTCGCCTGAAATGGCAGTCAGTTCGGCCAACTCAACCCTGGATTTTGATTCTCTCGTCCTTTTGCTCGAACGCATTTTCGTTCGTCACGGCACCTCCACCAAGGTCGCCAGGACACTGGCCCTCAACTGCGCCGGTGCCGAGCGCGATGGTGCCCACAGTCATGGTGTGTTCCGCATTCCCGGTTACGTGTCGACGCTGAAGAGCGGCTGGGTCAATGGCCAGGCCGTGCCGGTGGTCGAGGACGTGGCCTCGGGTTTCGTCCGGGTCGACGCCGGCAATGGCTTCGCCCAACCGGCACTCGCCGCCGCACGCGCCTTGCTGGTGGAAAAGGCTCGCAGTGCCGGCATTGCGGTGTTGGCAATTCGTAATTCCCATCACTTTGCGGCGTTGTGGCCGGATGTCGAGCCGTTCGCCTATGAAGGGCTGGTGGCATTGAGCGTGGTCAACAGCATGACCTGCGTGGTGCCGCACGGTGCCGATCGCCCGCTGTTCGGCACCAACCCGATTGCCTTCGCCGCCCCGCGTGCAGACGGTGATCCGATTGTCTTCGACCTGGCCACCAGTGCCATCGCCCATGGCGATGTGCAGATCGCCGCACGCAAGGGTGAGCGCTTGCCCGCAGGCATGGGCGTGGATGGCCTCGGTCAGCCGACCCAGGACCCGAAAGCGATTCTGGAGGGGGGCGCGTTGCTGCCGTTTGGCGGGCATAAAGGTTCGGCGCTGTCGATGATGGTGGAGCTGTTGGCGGCGGCGTTGACCGGTGGCAACTTCTCGTTCGAGTTCGACTGGAAGAACCACCCGGGGGCCAAGACACCATGGACCGGCCAACTGTTGATCGTGATCGATCCGAGCAAGGCGGCCGGGCAGAGCTTTGCCGAGCGCAGCCAGGAGCTGGTGCGGCAGATGCATGGTGTGGGGCTTAAGCGATTGCCGGGGGATCGGCGGCATCATCAGCGGGCGAAATCCAGCGCGGATGGCATTGCGCTTGATGCGGATACGCTGGCGAATTTGCGGGAGTTGGCAGGAATTTAGCGTCGAACACGAACTTTGTAGGAGCCGGCTTGCTGGCGATAGCGCTCTCAAGGACGCCATCGCCAGCAAGCCGGCTCCTACAGTGGATTACGTCTAGCCAGTACCCCCCGTTAAAAACCCGAGGCGGATTAACGACGACTCAACAGCAACCCAACCACCAAGCCAAAACCGGCGGAAATGGCCACGGTCTGCCATGGGTGCCCGCCAATGAAGGTTTCAGTGGCTTCGACCGCCGGCAGGGTCCGGTCGCGGACGCTGGTGACCGAGTCCCGTGCCTGCTGGAGTTTCTGGGCGATTTGTCCGCGAAGCGTGTCGGCTTCTTCACCGACCAGTGACGCACTGCTCTTGAGCAGCTTTTCCGACTCTTCGATCAGCGCCTGAAGATCGCTGAAAGCCTGGTCCTTGATTTGGTCTTCGGCGATTTGTGCGGCGGTTTTCCGGGCCATTGAGGTACTCCTTGCAAGTGAATAAGCAGTGAACAATGGAGTCTGCCGCGACGGAAAAAGTTGCAGTGATTTTGCGTGCGGACGCCATCGTGTCGAAAAATCCAGCGCAGGACATTTCTTCCTACAGTGTAAGATGTAGCCTATTTACGCAGCAGGTAACTTCCCATGAGCTTCAATCTGGCCGACAAACCCCTTGCCGAGCGCGCGGCGCTTGAAGACGAGAAATCCCGTCTGTTCGATCTCTGGCAAAACAACCTGGGCAAAGCCAAGGGCGAAGCCGCGCGTCTTTTCGGCGAGCGCGCCAAGCGCAAGGGCAAATGGGCCGAGTGGGTCCGTTCCGAACTCGACGGTATGTCGCCCCCGGAATTCGCGAACATGGTGCGAAGTGAAGTCAATCGATTGATGGCGGCTAAATAACCCAGGGCTTCACGCAAAGCTCGCGACAATCGCCTCTCGCACTTTCAACACCACCGGATCGAGTTGCGTGCTGGTGCGCCAACCCAGTTCGATCGGGTAACGCGGCAGCGCCAAAGGGCAGGGCAGCAGCGCCAGGCCGCTGAGCGCTGCGATGCTTCGGGCGGCATGGGCCGGAATGGTCGCCAGAGCCTGACTGCCCTTGAGCAGATGCGGCAACGCTGCGAAATGCGTGGTCGAAGCGCACACCCGCCGGCTCAAGCCCAACGCGGCCAATCCTTCGTCGGTGATCCCGATAAAGCCACCCGATGACACCAGAATATGTTCACGGCTGACGAACTCTTCAAGGTCGATGGTTTGCTGTCCCGCGGCCAGACTCATCGGGTCAACCAGACACAGATAATCGCCTTCACCCAATACCTGACGACTGAGCAACCGCTCGGCAAACCCGCCGGCCGTGATTGCCAGATCGATGCTGCGCTCCATCAACGCCTGCGCGACGATCTGACTGTGAGTCTGGCGGAAGATCAGCCGCAGCTTCGGCGCGCAGCGGGCGATTTCCTCGATCAAGCGACGTCCGTAGGCGATTTCGAAATCATCTGACAAACCCACCGTGACCGAGCGGCCGTCGTAGTGATTGGCGGTCGGATCGACCATCGCCAGGCTCTGTCGGCATTTGTTCAGGGCGTCGCTGACCACAGGTTTCAACTGATTGGCCTTGAGCGTCGGCGCAAGGCCTCGGCCAGTGCGTACGAATAATTGATCGCCGTACACCTCGCGCAGCCGGCGCAACGCCGCGCTCACCGCCGACTGCGTCACGCCCAGACGCAATGCCGCACGGCTGGCGCTGGACTCTTCATGCAAGGCTTCGAAGACTTTGAGCAGGTTGAGATCAACGGCGGCGATATTCATTTGGCTCATATCATTCATCAGCAGGATGGGCTTTATTCATGATCCCGTGACGCCTGACAATGGGCAACACCTGATGTGAACGGAGTGACCGCGATGCCCAAGTCAATCGTTGCTGCACTGCAAATCGGCGCCTTGCCCGGCGGCAAGGCACAGACGCTGGAACAGATCCTCTCGTATGAAAACGCCATTGTTGATTCAGGCGCGGGGCTGGTGGTCATGCCCGAAGCATTGCTGGGCGGATACCCCAAAGGTGAAGGTTTTGGCACCCAACTGGGTTATCGACTGCCGGAAGGTCGTGAAGCCTTTGCCCGGTATTTCGCCAATGCCATCGATGTGCCTGGCGCGGAAACCGAAGCGCTGGCCGGGCTGTCGGCGCGTACGGGCGCTAATCTGGTGATCGGTGTGATCGAACGCGCCGGCAGCACCTTGTATTGCACCGCGTTGTACTTTGATCCGCAGGCTGGACTGGTCGCCAAACACCGAAAACTGATGCCCACGGGCACCGAACGGCTGATCTGGGGCAAGGGCGATGGCTCGACCTTGCCGGTAATCGACAGCCAGGTCGGGCGGATCGGCGCGGTGGTGTGCTGGGAAAACATGATGCCGCTGCTGCGCACCGCGATGTACGCCAAAGGCGTGGAGGTGTGGTGCGCGCCAACGGTGGACGAGCGGGAGATGTGGCAGGTGAGCATGCGCCATATTGCCCATGAGGGGCGCTGCTTCGTGGTCAGCGCGTGCCAGGTCCAGGACTCGCCGCAAGCCTTGGGCGTGGAGATCGCCAACTGGCCGGCGGACCGGCCGCTGATTGCCGGCGGCAGCGTGATCGTCGGGCCGATGGGGGATGTTCTGGCCGGACCGCTGCGGGATGGCCCAGGTCTGCTTTGTGCTGAAATTGACACCGACGATCTGGTCCGCGCTCGCTACGATTTCGATGTAGTAGGGCATTACGCGCGTCCGGATGTGTTCGAGTTAACCGTGGATGAGCGGGCTAAACCAGGCGTTAGATTCACTTCGTAAATCTTTGCAGGGGCTGGTCTGTCGGCGAAGGCGTCCTTGAGTATTGCGTTGCTCTTTCGGGCGCCATCGCCAGCAAGCCGGCTCCTACAGGGGTTAGCCGCGCTTGGCCCTGTAGGAGCGAGCATGCTCGCGAAAAACCTGAGAGCACCGCGGGGTGTCAGGCGCCCCACGTCATCGTTGACCTCCATCGCGAGCATGCTCGCTCCTACAGACTCTTCCAAGTGACTCGCTATGAGCGAAACCCTAAGTGGCCGTTACCGCAGCAATGGAATGGGCACCCGCAAGAAAATGGCCGCAGCAACACGATCAGTCTCAAGACGGTACATACAGAGTCATCAGCGCCGCTGCTGCCACTCTTCGCGGGTGATTTCCCAGATCTCTTTCGCGCAGCGACCGCTGACAAAGTTTCCTTCCTCCGTGCGGATCAAGCGCATGCCGGTACGTTGCGAAAGCATGCGCGAGCCGATGTTGGAGGCCGCCTTGGGGACACGCAGCACGGCGCGATCGAGGATCTGGAACCAGTACGCAGTGACAGCCTCGCTGGCTTCAGTCATCAACCCCTGACCCTGCCACTTGGGGCCGAGCCAGAAACCGCGGTTGTTGTCCTGTTCATTCATCAGGCTGACATTGCCGATCAGTTGCTCGGGCGCCGACTTCAAGCGGATTGACCAGTGCCATTCTGCGCCACGGGCAATCGCCGGCAAGGCAATGTCGCGCAGGTAAACCAATGCGCCGTCGGCGGGGTAGGGCCACGGAACGAGGGCGTTCAGGTAGCGCACCACTTCCCAGTGCGGGAATTGCTGCTGGATGACGTCGGCATCGGCCAGTTCCAGCGGGCGCAGAATCAACCGCGCGGTGTAAAGCGTGGGTATCGGGTCCATGTGTTTACAGCTCCTTGACATCGGCCTCAGCGGCTACCGGTGGATGGCCCCGGCAGGTTGAGCTTGCCACTATCGACGAAACGCCTGGTGCCGAACAAGCCTGCGCCCAGTTTTCCGCGCAAAACGTAGGGCATGTTGTTCAGGTCTTGGGTCTGGCTCAGGCCAATGGTCTGGCGAAACACCGAGAATGCCGACACGCTCACCGGCACACTCAGCACGGCGTCGGAGAAACGCCCATCGACCCGGATTGATCACTGACACCAGAGGCGAAGGGCTGGCCGTTGAGGTCCAGGGCGACGCCGTTGTAGTTGATGTTGGTGCCATTGGGGTTTTGCACGCGAATGCATGCTCTCTTGAAGAAAAGGCCGAACCACCGCTGGCTCGGCCTTGAGCCTGTCTAGCGGTTCAACTGTGCGACAACCGCTGGCGTGGTGGGGTCAGCTTTGGCCGGCACATCCGGATTTTCCATGACTTGGAGAATCGAGGCTTCCGGGTCGAAATCGTCTTCTTCCAGTTCGATGAATTCCTCGGGCAGAAAGATATTCAGCACGATAGCGCACAACGCGCCAACGGTAATCGGCGATTCGAAGATGTTATGCAGCGCTTTCGGCAGCTCGCGCAACACCTCCGGCACGGCCGCCACACCCAGGCCCATGCCGATGGAAATCGCCACGATCAGCATGTTGCGTCGATGCAATCCGGCTTCGGCGAGGATCTTGATCCCGGCCACGGCGACGGTGCCGAACATCACCAGCTCCGCACCGCCGAGCACCGGTTTGGGCATCAGCTGCAGCACGGCGCCGATCATCGGGAACAGCCCCAGCACGACCAACAGGCCGGCAATGAAAAATGCCACATAACGACTCGCCACGCCGGTCAGCTGAATCACCCCGTTGTTCTGCGCGAAGGTCACCATCGGCATGCTGTTGAACACCGCGGCCATGGCTGAGTTGAGGCCGTCGGCAAGCAGACCGGACTTGATCCTTCGAATGTAGACCGGGCCTTTGACCGGTTGACGGGAAATCATCGAGTTGGCGGTCAGGTCACCGGCCGCTTCCAGCGGCGACACCAGGAAAATCACCGCCACCGGGACGAACGCCACCCAGTCGAAGGCGAAGCCATACTTGAACGGTACCGGCACGCTCATCAGCGGCACGGCGGGCAGGCTGGCGAAATCGACGTGGCCCAGCAGCCAGGCGACGGCGTAGCCGAGGGTCAGGCCGATGACAATCGCGCCCAGGCGCAGAAACGGCACGTCCACCCGGTTCAATACCACGATGGTGCCGAGCACCAGGGCCGCCAGGCCCAGGTGACTGGCCGCGCCGAGGTCGGGGGCGCCGAAGCCGCCGGCGATGTCGGTCATGGCGACCTTGATCAACGACAGGCCCATCAGGGTGATGATGGTGCCGGTCACTACCGGGGTGATCAGCATCCGCAGCTTGCCGATGAACTGGCTTAATACCACTTCGATGAAAGCGGCAAAGAAGCACACGCCGAAGATCGTCGAGAGGATTTCATCGGTGCCGCCGCCCCGGGCCTTGACCATGAAACCGGCACTGAGGATGACGCTGATGAACGAGAAGCTGGTGCCTTGCAGGCACAACAGGCCCGAGCCCACCGGACCGAAGCGTCGCGCCTGGACGAAGGTGCCGAGGCCGGAGACGAACAGCGCCATGCTGATCAGGTAGGGGATTTCGCTCTGCAAACCCAGGGCACTGCCCATGATCAGAGTCGGGGTAATGATCCCGACGAAGCTGGCGAGCACGTGTTGCAGGGCGGCGAACACCGTGGCGGTGAGGTGCGGACGGTCGTCGAGACCGTAGAGCAGGTCACTGTGGCGCGGGGTTTTTTCAGGGGAAGTCATGGTGGTTTGTGTGCCGGGAGGCGGGGCCGGGTCAGAAAATGGAGGCGCAGGATGCCAGAAAGACTCTGAAACAGAAACTCGGGTTTGGCCCAACCCTGTGGTAAGGGGATTCATCTGTGGTGAGGGGATATATCTGTGGTGAGGGGATTTATCTGTGGCGAGGGGATTTATCCCCGTTGGGGTGCGCAGCGCCCCTAAACCCAGGCGGCTCGTTTTGTCAGATATACTGCGTTGAATGGATTTGGGGCCGCTTCGCTGCCCAACGGGGATAAATCCCCTCGCCACGGGGTGATCAGGCAAACGCCGCCAGCAGATCCTCTTCAAACGCCTTCTGCGCATCCCCCGGCACTTGCGCGCGATGACGAGCCAAATGAAATGCCACCTCGAAACTCATGCCTTCCCGGCGTACCACCCGCAGCAACCCCTTGTCTTCCCAGCTGCGGGCAAAGTGACTGGGCAAATACCCCACATGCTTGCCGGACAGGATAAAGGCGAGGGTGCCTTCGACCTGCTCCGCACGCGCCGAGCAGATCTTTCCTTGAAAGGGCTCGTCGCTGCGAAGGAAACGGTAGGGGTGATCGACCCGGTCGCAGGCCTGGAGTGCCTGGTCATCCGGCGCCTCATCGGTGAATAGCGGATGGCCAACGGCGCAGTACAGGTGCTGGGTTTCAGTAAACAGCTCGCGGTAGTCAAAAGCGCTTTGGATCTGCGAGAAATAGCCGATGGCCAGGTCCAGCCGCTGCTGTAGCAGCAAACGCTCCATGTCGCCGGGCATGGCGCTCATCAACTCGATGCGCACCGATTCGTCACGCTCGCGAAAACGCCGGATCGCCTCGGCCACCCGCTGCAGCACCGATTGATCCAGCGCTTCGGACACGCCCAGGCGAACCTCGCCGATCAAGCGCCCGGCCACGCCGTTGGATTGGTGACGGAACGCTTCGATGGATTGGAAAAGGCTTCGCGTCGCGCTGAGTAATTGTTCGCCTTTGGCGGTGATCCGGAATCCACCCTTGCCACGGCTGCACAAGCGATAGCCGAGGCGGGTCTCCAGCTTGGCCATTTGCTGGCTGATGCTCGACTGGCTCAGTCCCAGTTCACCCTGGGCTGCGCTGAAACCGCCGCACTCGACGACGCTGACAAACAGGCGCAGCAGTTGCAGGTCCAGATCATGCAGTTGACCGAGCATCAAACATTACTCCGAGATAATGTCAGGTTAATAAACTTGATATTTTACCAATGTAACCGACGACGCATCCTGCAACCACTTCCCCCGGTCAGGTGTTCGTCATGGCTCCCGTGTTTAAGTTGTGTGTCCCCACGCTGTTCCTTGCCATGGCCGCCGCGGCCCAGGCCGAGGAAAAGGTAGTCAACCTCTACAGTTGGGCCGATTACGTTGCCCCCGAGACCTTGCAGCGCTTCGAGCAGGAAACCGGTATTCACGTGCGCTACGACACCTTCGATGCGCCGGAAGTGCTGGAAACCAAATTGCTCACCGGCGGCAGTGGCTATGACGTGGTGGTGCCGTCGTCCAGCGTCCTGGCCCGTGGCCTGGCGGCAGGCGCCCTGAAGGCCATTCCCCACGAGGGTCTGAAGGGCTACGCCAACCTTGATCCGGATCTGCTGGAGAAACTGGCTGCTGTCGATCCCGGTAATCAATACGGTGTGCCCTACACCTGGGGCACCCTGGGGTTGGGGATGAATGTCGAGGCGGTACAAAAACGCCTGCCGAACGTACCGCTCAACAGTTTGGACCTGCTGTTCAAACCCGAATACGCCAGCCAGCTCAAGGACTGCGGCGTTGCGATCATCGACTCACCCCAGGAGGTGATCGGCCTGGCGTTGCACTACCTGGGCAAGGATCCCTACAGCACCGACAAGAAGGATCTCGACGCGGCGCAAGCGTTGCTGCATCAACTGCAGCCTTCGGTGCTGTACGTTGCCAGCGGCCGGCAGATCAACGACCTGGCCAATGGCAGCGTCTGCCTGGCGCTGGCTTACAACGGTGATGCGAGCATGGCCGCCGATCAAGCGCGCAAGGCCAACAAACCCTATGAAATCGCCTATCGGATTCCCAAGGAAGGCACCCTGGTGTGGCAGGACAACCTGGCGATCCCCAAGGACGCGCCGCACCCTGAAGCCGCGCGCCAGTTCATCGAGTTCATGTTGCGCCCCGAATCCGTCGCCGCGCTGACCAACACCCTGTTCTTCGCCACCGCCAACCAGGCCGCGACGCCGCTGGTCGACGAGGCGGTGCGCACTGATCCGGACATCTATCCACCCGCCGACATTCGTCAGCGCCTGTACGCCGACCGCAGTATGAGCCTCAAGGACATGCGCCAGCGTACCCGCCTGTGGACCACTTTCCGTAGCCGCCAATAACAAGGATCCTTCAATGGACGTCCCCATGCAGAACGATCAGGCCATCACCCGTGACAGCCTTTATGGAACCGCCGCTGAAAGCACCTACGCCGGCATCACCAGTTTCATGCGTCGACGCTACAGCCGCGACTTGCGCGGCGTCGACGTAGCGGTCAGCGGCGTGCCGTTCGACACCGCAACCAGCAACCGCCCCGGCGCCCGCTTCGGGCCACGGGGGATCCGCGCCGCTTCCACCGGGATTGCCTGGGAGCGCCACTGGCCGTGGACCTTCGACCCCTTCGATCATCTGGCCGTAGTCGACTTCGGTGATTGCGACTTCGATTACGGTTCGCCGCAGTCGACACCCGAAAGTATCGAAGCCCACGCCGAGCACATCCTCAATGCTGGCAGCGCGATGCTGACCTTCGGCGGCGATCACTTCATCACCTATCCGCTGCTCAAGGCCCATGCGCGCAAGCATGGTGCGCTGTCGCTGATTCACTTCGATGCCCACAGCGACACCTGGCCGGACGAAGAGGGCAAGCGAATCGACCACGGCACCATGTTCTGGCACGCGGCCAAAGAGGGACTGGTCGATCCGTCGCGTTCGGTGCAGATCGGGTTGCGCACCACCAACGACGATCACCAGGGCTTCCAGGTGCTGGATGCACGGCAAGTGCACCGGCGTGGCGTCGATGCGATTGTCGAAGCCATTCGCGCAAGGGTGGGTGACAACCCGGTGTACCTGACTTTCGACATCGACTGCCTCGACCCGGCGTTCGCACCGGGCACCGGCACTCCGGTGTGTGGCGGCTTGAGCACGGTGCAGGCGCTGGAAATCCTTGGCGGCTTGCGCGGGATCAACCTGGTGGGCATGGATGTGGTGGAAGTGGCGCCGGCCTACGACAATGCGGACATCACTTCATTGGCGGCGGCGACGCTGGCGATGGAGATGCTGTGCCTGTATGCGGCCAGGCATAAGGTCGATCGGTAACACACACACCCTGTAGGAGCGAGGCTTGCCCGCGAAGGGATCGCCTCGGTCCAGCAGTAGCACCGAGGTGTCCGGTTCGCGGGCAAGCCTCGCTCCTACAGTTAATGGGTGTCAGGCCACGGGGATTATCGGCAGATCCAGCGTTACGCCACCGCTAAACCGCGCGGTCGACCCGGTAATGGATTCATGCGGCACACCTTTGGGCACATGGCTGACGCGATCAAGCCGCGACAACTGCTCGGCATTCAATTCCACGTTCAACGCCCCCAGGGTCGCATCCAGTTGTTCACGGGTACGCGAGCCCAGAATCGGAATCAGCGTGGTGGTCGAGCGCTTGGCTTGTTCGCGCAGCCAGGCAATGGCCACGTGGGTCGGGCTCGCACCCAGTTCCGCGGCGACGGCCAGCAGGGTGTCGAGCAGGGCGGTTTCGCGGGCGCTTTTCTCGGCGTGAACCAGCATGCCCAGTTTGCTGGCGCGGTTGTCGCCATCGCCGGTGCGGTATTTGCCGGTGAGGAAGCCTCCACCCAACGGCGACCACAGGGTCGCGGCCAGGCCCAAGGCTTCAGCCATGGGCAGTTGTTCGCGTTCGGCGGTGCGTTCGGCCAGGCTGTACTCGACCTGGATCGCCGCAATCGGCGCAAAGCCGCGCACCTCGGCCAGCAGATCGGCACGGGCGATGCGCCACGCCGGAAAATTCGACAGCCCGGCGTAATGAATCTTACCGGCGCGGACCAGGTCGTCGAAACCGCGCAGGATTTCTTCCATCGGCGTCACGCCGTCGCTCATGTGCGCCCAGAACAGATCCAGGTGATCGGTTTTCAGCCGCTTCAAGCTCTCTTCCACGGCGCGAACCATGTTCTTGCGGTTGTTGCCGGTGTGGGAAATGCCGGCATCCGGCGTCGTGCCCAGCGTGTATTTACTGGCAATGACCAAATGATCGCGTTCCGCAGCGATGAATTCGCTGAGCATTGCTTCCGACTGGCCAGCCTGGTAGCCGTTGGCGGTGTCGATGAAATTCCCACCAGCGGCAAGGTAACCATCAAAAATGCCCTTGGCTTCATCGCGCTCGGCACCATGACCCCAGCCGGTGCCAAAGTTGCCGGCGCCCAGCGCCAGTTCGGAAACCCGCAAGCCGGTTTTACGGCCAAAAACTTTGTAGTGCATGGGGGGAGACTCCTGTGGAAACGTCTGAATGAACTTGGATGTTGTGCGTAATCTATTAAATATGATGCTAATAATATCATCCGTCAAGGTAATGCTTTTCAGTTAAGCATGGGGTTGAATGTAAGAACTGGATTGGGGGGGATATTCATTGCTGCGGTAACGGCCGCTATTGGTTCCGCCCTTACGGCGGGTCACTTTTGAAAAGAGCCGGAATGCCGGCCCAGCCAAAAGTAACCAAAAGGCTCTTGCCCCACCACTCTGTGCCTCGCTTAGGCTCGGCATGCCGTAACGAAGGCATTGCTCCGTGGGTCGCCGCGATGGGCCATCCCTGGCCCAGCGCGGCTAAACGGCGTCCTGCCGGTTTACCCACTACGCAATTCCTGCGTTCGGCCATCGTGATTTAACGGGGCGCCCAAATCCAAAGCCAAAGCGAGGCGGCCTGATAGCCGACCTGACTTTTAAGGGTGTACCTGTTCCCTGTGGGAGCGAGCTTGCTCGCGATGGACATGAACGATAACGCGCCCTGTCTGAATGATCGCGTCGTTCGGACCTCCATCGCGAGCAAGCTCGCTCCCACAGGGATCGCGGATCGACCAGTAATCAGGTCGGCTATTAGGCCGCCTCGCTTTGGCTGTTGCTTTTGCTTTTCTTGCCCCCTCGAGAGGCCGAGTGGAGGTTCTGCGCAGTGGGCAAACCGGCATGGATGGCGGTTTAGCCGCCGCCGGCCATGGATGGCCGATGGCGGCGGGCCCACGGAGCAGGACCAGAGCGAGGGCATGCCGAGCCCTAGCGAGGCACCGAACGCCAGGGGCAGGAGCCCTTGGTTACTTGGGGCTCTTCCAAGTGACTCGCCGTAAGGGCGAAACCCTAGGTGGCCGTGACCGCAGCGACGGATATACACCCAATCCAAATATGCCACCCCAACCTAAAGTGAACAGCATTACTTCCGTCAAGGCGCTTTTTTCTCGGCTGAAAAGCCCCGAAACGGCGTGAAATTTCACAGAAGGCGGCGTCGACGGATGGCATACTGCCGCGCATGAATGTCGACTCTCCCCTCAGTGCCTGGCAGCACGCGATCGAACAGAAGGGTTTCGTCCAGGACGAAGCCCAGGAACATGCTGTCTGGGCCCTGCAGAAATGCCATGAAGCGCTGCATGAAGGTCGCAAGCCGATCATGGGCGTGTACCTCTGGGGCCCGGTCGGGCGTGGCAAGACCTGGTTGATGGACCAGTTCTACCAACACCTGCGGGTGCCGGCCCGGCGTCAGCACTTTCATCATTTCATGAGTTGGGTGCATCAGCGTTCATTTCAGCTGACCGGCACCGCCGACCCGTTGCAGGCCTTGGCCCGCGAACTGAGCGAAGAAGTGCGCGTGCTGTGCTTTGACGAGTTGTTCGTCAATGACATCGGTGACGCGATCATTCTCGGGCGCTTGTTCCAGGTGATGTTCGAACAGGGCGTGGTAGTGGTGTGCACCTCCAACCTTCCCCCGGACCAGCTGTACGCCGACGGCTTCAACCGCGACCGCTTCACGCCTGCCATCGCCGCGATCAAGCAGCACATGCAGGTGATCGCGGTCGACGGCGGCGAAGATCATCGCCTGCATCCGGGGCAGGGCTTGCAACGTTACTGGGTGGCCGCGCCGGGACAGCCCAGTGCACTGGGTGACGTATTCAAGGTGCTGACCCTGGGCCAAACGGTTTCCAGCGCGCCGATCAAGGTCGGTTTTCGTTCGCTCGATGTGGTGCAGGCCAGCCAGACCGTGCTCTGGTGCCGATACTTTGATCTCTGTGAACAGCCTTTCGCCGCGATGGATTTCATGACCCTCTGCGACACCTTCAGCGCTATTCTTCTAGGTGACGTGCCCAACCTCAGCGCGCAAAAGCGTGCAGGGCGCATTGCCCGGGGCACTGAGGACGGGGTCGAGCGCGTGGTGGCAGGCGACCGCGAACTGCCGCAGTTGTCGGTGCACGACGACGGTGTACGGCGTTTCATCGCGCTGGTGGACGAGTGTTACGACCGCAAAGTGCCGCTGTACCTCGAAGCCCAGGTGCCCATGGACTCGCTTTACACTGAGGGCTACCTGGAATTTCCATTCCGCCGAACCCTCAGCCGCCTGCAGGAAATGCAGCTGCAACGTTTCGCCGAGGCGTGAAATCCAGGAGGAGTGAACATGAATCAACCTCTGTCGCACCATTTGTTGACCATGGCCTATCAGAATGCCTGGGCCAATCACCGACTGGCCAAGGCCTGGTGTCAGCTGGGCCAGGAGGCGTTGGCGGCGCCCCGGGTCAGCTTCTTTCCCAGTCTCGGCGCGACCCTCAACCACATCCTGACCTGCGACTGGTTCTACGTGGATGCCCTTGAGCGCGAGCTGCGCGGTGATGATCCCCATCCTGATTGCTACGTGTTCTTCAAGGACGACGAGCCGTTCACCCATGCGACCGACCTCAAGCGCGAACAGGCGCAGGTCGACCGACGCCTGATTGCCTACTGCGAGCAAATGCGCGATGCCGACCTGGGCAGGATCGTGACCATCGCCCGGGACACGCCGCAATACGACACCCGCTTGCGCCTGCTGTCGCATCTTTTCGAACATCAGATTCACCATCGCGGGCAGGTCCACGCGATGCTCAGCGGTACTTCGGTCAAGCCGCCACAGCTGGACGAATTTTTCTGTGCCAGCGAGTCGCGCTTGCGAGCAGAGGATTTTGCTGAGCTGGGATGGACTGAAGCGTTGATTTGGGGGCATTAAGATCAAAAGATCGTCCGAACGCGGCCCGAGCCTTCGGCAGCTCCTACACTGCGATCTTTTGATCTTGCAACACGCGTAGCGCTCAGGATAGGGTCGCAGTCCGATGCCAATTATGCATCGGGACTACTTCATGTGATCGAGGATGGAAATGGATTCCGCAGAAATTCTTGTGCTTCAAGCCAGCTACACCAATCCGGTGCATGCCGAGGCGATTGGCCTGGTATTGAACAGTTACGCCGAAGATCCAATGGGCGGTGGTCACTCCCTGCCTGCTACGGTGCTGGAACATCTGCCGGGTGAGTTGGCTAAGCGCCCCCATGCGTTCAGCGTGCTGGCCTTCGTCGGCGGCGAGCCGGCCGGGTTGGTCAATTGCTTTGAAGGGTTTTCGACCTTTGCCTGCCGGCCATTGGTCAACGTGCACGACGTGGCGGTGGTGCCGAAGTTTCGCGGCTTGGGTCTGAGTCAGCGGATGCTGCACAAGGTAGAGGACATCGCCCGTCAGCGTGGCTGCTGCAAGATCACCCTGGAGGTGCTGGAAGGCAATGCGGTTGCGCAGTCGTCCTACGCCAAGTTCGGCTTTGCCCCGGGCGAGTTCGATCCGGCGCACGGGCGCATGATGTTCTGGATCAAGCCACTTTAATTCTCCTGTGTAGGAGCGAGCATGCTCGCGATGGAGGTCAACGATGACGCGGGGCACCAGATACCCCTGGTTATCCTTGAATCCATCGCGAGCATGCTCGCTCCTACAGACAGACATGCGGTCAGAGGTCAATCTTTCGGTCTGTAGGACTCGGTCATTTGTGCGGTTTGATCGTCCGGTACCCGCAGCTCATTCGCCTGGTTTGGCGTGATGTTGCCCAGCGCCACTTGCTGGTTGTAGTGCAAAGTTTCGTAGTAGTAGCGCATGCGTTCGGCCCCGCCTTCGGCAAAGGCGCTGGCAGAGCCCAGTGTCATCAGGACAGCGAGGATCAAGGTAGATCTTTTCATGGTGTGCCTCCCACTTACAGATGTCGGATGCCTTTCGTCCATGAGTCAATGAATCAAAGTCGAGCGCTCATTATCCGCCGATTCCGTTAAATGGGAATTACCATCGCCTAGAGTTTCCAGTCCAGGCTCAGGGTCACCGTGCGCGGGTCGCCCCAATACACACCGTTGTAGAACCCGACGTTGTCGTAATACTTCTTGTCGAACAGGTTGTTGACGTTCAACGAGGCCGACAGGTGCCGGTCGAATTCGTAGCGCGACATCAGGTTGACCACGGTGTAGGCCTCCTGCTGGATGTCCGTGCGCTCGGTGATCAGGCTGCCATCGGCGCGGCGTCCGACCGGGCGACTGGCGCCGCGGTAAATGTCGCTCTGCCAGTTCACCGCAGCCCCCACGGTCAGCGCCTGCCACTCGCCGGGCAAGTGATAGGCCGTGGAGAAACGGAACATGTTCAACGGCTGAACCGTGTTGATTCGTTGTTTTTCACCGTCGACCGAATGGGTATAGGTGTAACCGGCGGTCATGTTCAAGCCCTCCATGACTTCGCCTGACAGCTCGGCTTCGAAGCCTTGCACCTTGTTGCCTTTACCGCTGGATTTGTAGAACTCCTCGCCGGTCACCGGGTCCGGCGGCACCGAGTCGTCCAGTTCCGCAACGTTGTCCTGCTTGCTCCAGAACAACGCGGTGGCCAGGTTCAATCGCTCTTCGAGCAGGCTGCCTTTGAGGCCCAATTCATAATTGCTGCCCACCACCGGTTCGAGGTATTGGCGACTGCTGTCGCGGTTGGTCTGCGGTTTGAAAATGTCGGTGTAGCTGACGTAAACGGTGTACTCCGGGGTCAGGTCGTAGAGCAGTCCGGCGTAGGGTGTCCACATGTCGTTTTGTTGCTGGCTGCTGTGATCGACGCCGCTCAGTTGCAGGTTGGCGTCGTAGCTGTTGGTGGTGGTCGAAGTTTTCCAGCTGCCGTAGCGGCTGCCGAGGACGGCGTGCAGTTCATGGGTGAGGTTCAGGCGCGTGGCCAGGTAGCCAGCTTTCTGCCGGGTATAGTCTTTCGAGCCGGTCAGGCTGGTCACGGTGTCGGGGAATTTGCCGATGTTGCCCATGTATTTCCAGTCAGGGACGTTTTCGTAATCCGCTGCTCTTAGGCCGTCTTGCGTGTAAGGACTTTCATCGCTGCGTTCGGCCTCGCCATAGCCGACCATCATTTCGTGATCGCCCCCCAGCAGCGTGTAGGGACCGGACACGTTGAAGTCATAGGCCTTCATTTTTTGCGTGCCGATCATATGGCTGACATTGGCGATCATGCCGCTGCGATCGGCATTCGGGAAGCCGCCACCGCCATAGTAGATCTTGCCATCGGTATCGCTTTCGCGGTGGGTGTACGCCGCCTTGAGCTGCCATCCACCGCCCAGTTGGTGATCGAGGTTGGCGAACGCGGTTTTGTCCTTGATCGGCCAGGAACTCCAGGACGTGGCCATGTTGGTCGAGCGCCCGAGGTTGGCCTTGCTGCCGTCGGAATTCCAGTACGGCACCGTGCCCCATGACGTGCCTTGCACGTGTTTGTTCTGGTAGTCGTAACCCACCGCGAGCAGGGTGTCGTCGGTCAGGTCGGTCTCGAGCACCCCGTACCCGACTTCCCGCTGCTGCTGGTATTTGTCCCGGAACGAATCGCTATCGCGATAGGCCACCACCCCACGACCGCGCAGTCGCCCGTCGAAGGCCAGCGGACCGCCGACGTCCAGGTAGCTGTAGTAGTCGTCGTAGCTGCCGCCGCTGACACCGGTCTTGGCTTCCCACTGCGAAGTCGGCCGCTTGCGCACCATGTTGATGGTCGCCGAAGGATCGCCCGCGCCGGTGGTCAAGCCCGTTGCGCCGCGTACCACTTCGATGCGGTCGTAGATGATGGTGTCGGAATCGGACTTCATGTAGCTGAAGGTATTCAGCATCCCATCGACCTGGAAATTGTTGATGGAATAGCCGCGCGAGGAATAGCTGACCCGGTCCGAGTCGTTGTGCTGGACCACTATGCCAGTGGTCTGGCTCATGGCTTCGGACAGGCTGCCGAGTTTGAAATCGTCCATTTGCTGGCGCGTGACCACGGAAACCGATTGCGGTGTTTCCTTGATCGACATGGGCAGCCGGGTGGCCGTGCTCATGGCACCGGTGGTGTACGACTCGGTATTTTCAGTGGTGCTGCCCAGGCTCTGGGCGGTGACGTTGGTGGCACCGAGCATGAGGGTTGGCGCCAATGGCGCGCTCTCGGTCTCGGTTTCCGCCAGCAGATCCGGGCTCAGTGCAGCACTGCACAGGCCAAGGGTAAAAGTCATGGAACGGGTGATAGGCGCGAACATCGCGGCCGACTCCTTGTCGTCGAGGGAAAAATCCGTTTATGCAAAGACGAAGGAGGCGGGGGGGATTTAGGGGTAAACGAGAATAATTATTATTTTGGTGATATTTGCTACAACACAAAACAACTGTGGGAGCGAGCCTGCTCGCGATGGCGGTGGATCAATCAACATCAATGCTGACTGTGCCGACGCTATCGCGAGCAGGCTCGCTCCCACAGGTTCTATTACTTTTGCACGACTTCCGCCGCGACTGGCGCTTTTGGCTTGATCAGACTGAAATCAATCAATGGCCGCTGTTTCCGCTCGTAAGGGTTACCGATCAGCAATGGCCGTGGCTTGAAGCTGTCGCTGACCACGCTCTTGCTGCGATCGAGTTCATCAAAACTCAGACCTGCCAGATCTGCCCAGGTATGGATCATGTGCGAGCTGCTGTATGGACGCCCCAGCTCACCGGCAAAGTTCCAGTCGTGGGTTTCGCGCCATTTTGGCGAGGCCCATGCAATGAACGGGATGGTGTACATCGGCGCCGTCGGCTTGTTCTCGTTGCGCCCGAGGGTGCCATGGCCAGGGGAGTCGAACACGTCTTCACCGTGGTCGGAGAGGTAAAACAGGAAGCCGTTCGGGTCAGACTTGGCGAAGTCCTTGATCAGGCTCGACACCACGAAATCGTTGTACAACACCGCGTTGTCATAGCTGTTGTACGTTGGCAACTGATCGTCACGTACACCGGCCGGAACGCCGTTGCGGTCCTTGAACTTGTCGAAGGTCGCAGGGTAGCGGTACTGGTAGCTCATGTGCGTGCCAAGCAGATGCACCACGATCAGCTTGCGCGGTGCCGCGTCGGTCAGGGCCTTGTTGAACGGCTCGATCACGTCGCCATCGTACTGGGCGGCATTCTGGTTGCGGTTGTTGTTGAGGTACACCTGTTCGTCGGCCTGCTCGGAGAAGGTCGTGAGCATGGTGTTGCGCTTGGTCATGGTCTGCTGGTTGGTGATCCAGAACGTCTTGTAGCCGGCCTGTTTCATCATGGCGACCAAGGACGGCGTGGACAGGTACAGCTCTGGGTTTTCTTCATCGGCGAATGTCAGTACCTGTTGCAACGCCTCGATGGTGTAGGGGCGCGGCGTGATGACGTTATCGAAGACCGCCAGTTGGTCCTTGAGCTTGTCCAGTTCCGGGGTGGTTTGCCGAGGGTAGCCGTACAGGCTCATGCGCTGACGGTTGGTGGATTCGCCAATCACCAGCACCAGGGTGGCGGGCTGATTGGCCGTAGAATCCTTGAAGTTGTGCAGTGGCGCAGCCTTGCTCGCGCTGTGCAGCATCTGCTGCATGTTGGCCAGGGTATCGAGGTATCGGTGATAAGCCACAGCCATCTGCCACGGCACCGCCGGCTCGATACGGGTTTCGAATTTCTCGAAACCCTCGGCGAAGCTGCCGGTGCGCAAGGTGTGCTTGACCAGCGGATAACCGACCACGCCGACCAGTATGGCGGTGGCCGCCACCAGGGCCTTGGCGCGAGGCAGGTACACCGGGCGCAGGCGTGTCCACAGGAAATAGCCGACCGCGGTGTGCGCGAGGAAGGCCGGGACCATCCACCAGGCAAAATACTGGGTCATGTACTCGCCGGCTTCGGACACGTTCGATTCGAACATGATGAAGATGACGCTTTGCGAGAATTCCTGCTGATAGATGAAGAAGTAACCGAGGCTGGCCATCGAGCACGCCCACAGCACCACGCCGATGACCGCGGCCATCACTCGGGTTTGCCGGGGGAACAACAGCATCGGCGCCAGCCAGATGGCACTCATCACGAACGCCTGGCGAAAACCGGTGAAACCGGAGGTGCCGGTCAACTGGATCAGCAGTTGGGTGATGCCGGAAAAATACCAGAAGAACAGGAATAACCAGAGAAATCCTGCCCAATCGAAACCTTTCGCAGACGTATCGCTGCGTTTAAACCAAGTCATTCAACGCTCCAGCCAGTAATTACTAGCGCCGCCAGGCCACACGGACACCGAAGAACGGCGGCCGCGCGCGGTCCAAAGCGGCGCAGATTGCGCCGGAGTATCAACAAGCGGATGTGAAAACTTTGTGAGTTGCCGGGGGTAACGGCTAGATGGCGTGTCGGAAGCAGGGCAAGGCTGCTTCCGATTTCGGCGAGGAGGTCAGGCGTGAGGTGCCCGCTGAGGCAGTGGCAAGGGCTGTTGGCCCTGGATCAGCAAGCGCAGTTGCGCCAGCTCCTGTTTCAACTGGTCGCGCTCGTCTTTCAACTGACGCAATTCATCGCGACGGATAGTGACGTAAAGGGTTTGTGCTGGCAGTGCGTTGTGTACTGTGCCCATTGCTCACCTCGCAAATGGCGTGTCTCAACTGTAGGTTGGCCGCCGAAATCGGTGGCTGATCTACTATCGGCGCCAATTTTGATTTCTTTTGCCCCCGAAGGGAACTTTTTTATTTTTCATGGTCGTTGTGTCTTCGGCACGATTCCCGACGTTATCCATCAGGATCGGGCACAATGCCCGGAAACTTCATGCCAACGCTCTGGACTAACCTCATGAGTCGCGTTGGGCTATAACCTTTGACACACTTTTATTTGTAGTAGGGAGCATCAGCACATGCAACTCGGGATTATTGGACTGGGCCGCATGGGCGGCAATATTGCGCGGCGCCTGATGCTCAACGGACATACCACCGTTGTGTACGACCGCAATACCGCCTTCGTCGATACCTTGAGTGAAGAGGGAGCCACCGGCGTCGCCGATCTGCCTGCGCTGGTCGCTGGCCTGGCCAAACCACGAGCGGTGTGGGTCATGTTGCCGGCAGGCGCACCGACCGAAGACACCATCGATACCTTGAGCACCTTGCTCGAAGCCGGCGATACCATCATCGACGGCGGCAACACCTTCTATAAGGACGACATCCGCCGGGCCAAGACCCTCTCGGAAAAAGGTCTGCACTACATCGACGTCGGCACCTCCGGCGGCGTCTGGGGCCTGGAGCGCGGCTATTGCATGATGATCGGCGGCGATACCGAGACGGTTACTCGTCTTGATCCGCTGTTCAAGACCCTGGCGCCGGGCATGGGTGACATTCCGCGCACCAGGGACCGCAAATCCGATGACGATCGTGCCGAGCACGGCTACATCCACGCCGGTCCGGCCGGTGCCGGGCATTTCGTCAAGATGATCCACAACGGTATCGAGTACGGAATGATGCAGGCCTTTGCCGAAGGCTTCGACATCCTGAAAACCAAGTCCAGCGAGATCCTGCCGCCAGACCAGCGCTTCGACCTGAACGTCGCCGACATCGCCGAAGTCTGGCGTCGTGGCAGCGTGGTCTCGTCCTGGCTGCTGGACTTGACTGCCGACGCCCTGGCCAGCGATCCGAAACTCGACGGATACTCTGGTTCGGTGGCGGACAGCGGGGAGGGTCGCTGGACCGTCGAAGCGGCCATGGAACAAGCAGTACCGGCAACAGTGCTGACCACCGCACTGTTCTCTCGCTACCGTTCCCGCGGCCAGGGCACCTTTGGCGACAAGATTCTCTCGGCCCAGCGCTTCGGCTTCGGCGGCCACGTGGAGACTGCGAAAAAATGACCCATGGGATCCGCAGGAAATCCAAGACTGAACCCGCGCCACCCACCACGCTGTTCCTGTTCGGCGCCCACGGTGATCTGGTCAAGCGCCTGCTGATGCCGGCGCTGTACAACCTCAAGCGCGACGGTTTACTCGGGGATGGCCTGCGGATCATCGGCGTTGACCACAACGCCATCAGCGATGAAGGCTTCGCGAAAAAACTCGAAGACTTCATTCGCAGCGAGGTGGCCGCCAAGGTCGGCAAGGGCGATCAGGCCCTTGATCCGGCTGTGTGGGCCAAGCTCGCCAAAAACATCAGCTACGTCCAGGGCGACTTCCTGGACGACAGCACTTATCAAGCGCTGGCGGCAAAAATTGCCGCCAGCGGCACTGGCAACGCGGTGTTCTACCTGGCCACCGCGCCGCGCTTTTTCAGTGAAGTGGTGCGCCGTCTCGGCGCGTCCGGCTTGCTGGAAGAAAGCCCCGAGGCGTTCCGCAGGGTGGTGATCGAAAAGCCCTTCGGTTCCGATCTGCAAACCGCCGAAGCCTTGAACGCCTGCTTGCTCAAGGTCATGACGGAAAAGCAGATCTACCGGATCGACCACTATCTGGGCAAGGAGACCGTGCAGAACATCCTGGTCAGCCGGTTCTCCAACAGCCTGTTCGAAGCGTTCTGGAACAATCATTACATCGACCACGTGCAAATCACCGCCGCCGAAACCGTCGGCGTGGAAACCCGTGGCAGTTTTTACGAACACACCGGCGCCCTGCGGGACATGGTGCCCAATCACCTGTTCCAGTTGTTGGCGATGGTGGCCATGGAGCCTCCGGCCGCGTTTGGCGCCGATGCGGTTCGCGGCGAGAAAGCCAAGGTGGTGGGCGCGATTCGTCCCTGGTCGGTGGAGGAGGCGCGGGCCAATTCGGTGCGCGGCCAGTACGCCGCTGGCGAAGTCGATGGCAGGCCACTGCCCGGTTATCGCCAGGAAGACAAGGTGGCGCCCGACAGCACCACCGAAACCTATGTCGCCCTGAAAGTCATGATCGACAACTGGCGCTGGGTCGGCGTGCCGTTCTACCTGCGTACCGGCAAGCGCATGAGCGTGCGCGACACCGAGATCGTCATCTGCTTCAAACCTGCGCCTTATGCGCAGTTCCGCGATACCGAAGTCGATGAGCTGGCGCCGACGTACCTGCGGATCCAGATTCAACCCAACGAAGGCATGTGGTTCGACCTGCTGGCCAAGCGGCCCGGCCAGGCCCTGAAGATGGACAACATCGAACTGGGGTTTGCCTACAAGGATTTCTTTGAAATGCAGCCGTCCACCGGCTATGAAACCTTGATCTACGATTGCCTGACCGGCGATCAGACGCTGTTCCAGCGCGCCGACAACATCGAGAACGGCTGGCGTGCGGTGCAGCCTTTCCTGGACGCCTTGCAGCAGGATTCCAGCGTGCAGAGCTATGCCGCGGGTGAAAACGGACCGCAAGCCGCCGAAGAACTGCTGGCTCGCGACGGTCGCGTCTGGCACGGCCTCGGATGAGTGAAGTGTCGCCACAACCCATCCGCTTGCTGCTCAGTGACATGGACGGCACGTTATTGTTGCCCGATCACAGCCTCAGCCAACGCACCATTGACGCAGTACGCTCGTTGCGCGAAGCCGGGGTGTCGTTCAGCCTGGCCACCGGCCGCCCACCCAAGGCCATGTTGCAGGTCATTGAAGCCCTGGGTGTCGATCTGCCGACGGCAGCCTTTAATGGCGGCACCCTGGTAAACCCGGACGGCAGTCTGCTGGTCGCGCATTACTTGCCCGCCACGGCTGCGCTGACCACGCTGGCATTGTTTGCCGATCAACCGGACATCGAGGTTTGGGTGTTCAGTGGCGGCGACTGGTTGGTGAAAGATCCGGGCGGCCCGATGGTGCCAAGGGAACAACAGGGCCTGGGATATCCGCCGGTGACGGTCGAAAGCTTCGAGCCTTTTCTGTCACGCATCGACAAGATCGTCGCGGCCAGCAGCAACACCCAATTGCTGATTGAACTGGAAGCGCAGTTATTGCCCAAAGTGCAAGGGCAGGCCCAGGTCTCGCGCTCGCAGCCGGTGTATCTGGACGTGACTGCGATGCAGGCCAACAAGGGGCAGGCGTTGGCGACGCTGGCGGAGTTTCTCGGTGTGCCGCTGGAACAGACGGCGGCCATGGGCGACGGCGGCAACGACCCGGCGATGTTTCACGTGGCCGGGTTGTCGATTGCCATGGGGCAGGCGGAGGAAGCGGTGAAGCATCAGGCCGATGTGGTCACAGGCACCAACAACGAAGACGGTGCAGCGCAGGCGATCGAGCAATACATCCTGAAACGCTGATCCCCTGTAGGAGCTGCCGCAGGCTGCGATCTTTTGACTTTGCTTTTTAAAAACAAGATCAAAAGATCGCAGCCTGCGGCAGCTCCTACAGGGGATTGCGGTTACAGCCAATAACTCACGGCGTACCAGCCAAGAACCCCCATCACCACCGTATACGGCAACGCCATCCACACCATGCGCCCATACGACAGGCGAATCAGCGGTGCAATCGCCGAGGTCAGCAGGAACAGGAACGCCGCCTGGCCATTGGGCGTCGCCACGCTGGGCAGGTTGGTGCCGGTGTTGATCGCGATCGCCAGCGTCTCGAAATGCTCGCGGCTCATGTGCCCGGAGAGGAAGGCCTGTTTCACTTCGGTGATGTAGATGGTCGCCACGAACACGTTGTCGCTGATGGCCGAGAGCAGACCGTTGGCGATGTACAGCATGCCCGGTTGTTGGTCGGCCGGCAGGGCCAACACCCAATGGATCAATGGCGAGAACAACTGTTGATCGTGGATCACCGCCACCACGGCGAAAAACACCACCAGCAACGCCGTGAAGGGCATGGCGTCCTTGAACGCGTTGCCCAGACGGTGCTCGTCGGTGATGCCGGTGAACGCCGTGATCAGCACGATTACCATCAGGCCGATCAGGCCCACTTCCGCCACGTGAAAGGCCAGCCCGGCAATCAGGATCAGTGCAGCCACACCTTGCACGAGCAACGCTGCACGCTGGCGTGAGGTGCGCTCGGCATTGTCCTGGGCGGCATAGTTGGCCAGCACGGTGCGGACGTTGTCCGGCAGCAACGTGCCATAGCCAAACCAGCGCAGTTTTTCCAGCAGGAAGCAGGTGACCAGGCCCGCGACCAGCACCGGCAAGGAAACCGGCGCGACCTTCAGGAAGAATTCGGCGAAGTGCCAGCCCATTTCATGGCCAATCAGCAGGTTCTGCGGTTCGCCCACCAGCGTGCACACACCACCCAGTGCCGTACCCACGGCACCATGCATCAGCAGGCTGCGCAAAAACGCGCGGAACTGCTCGAGGTCAGCGTGATGCAGGGTGGGCAGGTGCTGGTCATCGCTGAACTCGCTGTCCTGACGCGGATCACTACCCGAGGCGACGCGGTGGTACACCGAGTAAAACCCGACGGCGGCGCTGATGATCACCGCGGTCACGGTCAGGGCATCGAGAAACGCCGACAGGAACGCCGACAAAAAGCAGAACATCAGCGCCAGCAGGGCCTTGCTGCGTACCCCGAGCAGCAGGCGCGAGAACAGAAACAACAGCAGGTCTTTCATGAAGTAGATACCCGCGACCATGAACATGAGCAGCAGGATCACCGGGAAGTTGTGCAGCAACTCGTCATAGAGCGCCTGGGGCGTGGTCATTTTCAGCAGCAGCGCTTCGACCAACAGCAAGCCGCCGGGCATCAGCGGATAACATTTGAGTGCCATGGCCAGGGTAAAAATGAACTCCAGCACCAGCAACCAGCCAGCCACCACCGGGCCGGCGGTCCATAACGTCACGGCGTTGAGAAGCAGAAAACCGACAATGCAGGCCTTGTACCAGCGCGGTGAGTTGCCGAGAAAATTGTGCGCGAACGCCTGGGCCATCGAGCCGGACATCGGCTACTCCTTGTATGTAAGAAGCGCGCAACTTGCCGTAAGCCGGACAGAAGATCAAGCGTAGGAAAAGTCCATCGAATTAGCCCAAGTAGCGTGCGACGATCGCCCGATAGCTACCGTCCAGCGAATAGCCGCCTACCAGGATGTTACCGTCGTCCTGTGCCGCGACCGAAGTGGCTGTGTCGAGGCTACGACCCAGGCGGGTGCGCACCCAGCCGCTGCCGTTGCCAAAATCGCTGTCGAGTTGCCCGCCTGGCAGGTATCGACCCACTACAAAGTCGGCCTCGACGCCGCCAATGGTGGCGCCGGCTGTCAACACGCTGCCGTCCGGTTGCAGTTGGGCGGCGGTCCACTGGCTGCCGCTGTGGCCGACTTCCAGCAATTGCGCCTGGCCGCCATTGCAATGATGATCCGGGCGACCATTGGCGTGCACTTTCAGGGCCAGGCAGCGCATGGGGTCGCGGCTGCTGCCAAAACATTGTATGTCGCCGTTGCCCTGCTGGACGATTTGGCTGACCTGGGCACCGTGTCCGCTTGCCTTGAAACTCATGAAGCCGTCCAGGGCAAAACTGGTGTCCAGGCTGCCATCGACGTGATAGCGGGCCAGCAGGCCTTCTTCCGGGAAATTGATCGAACCACCCACCAGGATGCGACCGTCGCGTTGCACCGTCACGCTGCTGAGCCAGGTATTCATCAGCAGGTGCCTGACCATTACAAACCCGCGGCCATTGAAGGTGTTGTCCAGCGTGCCATCGGCGTTCAGCCGTATCAACACGGCGGCATGATCGGCCAGTTCGAAGTGATGATTGGCCACCAGCAGTATTCGACCGTCCTCTTGAACGTCGACACTGCAGGCCTCGGCGCCTGGTACGCCCGGGGGCAGCCAAAGGTCGCGCATGCCCCGGGACAAATTGCCTGGCAGCCGTACCACACAGCGGCCATTGTCGCCAAACCGCTGGACCGGTTGACCCTGCGGGTCAAACAGCGCCAGCGCGGGGAGCGTGCGATGTTCGCTTTCATAATGCAGGCCGGCGATCACAATGTGCCCATCGGGCAGCACCTGCACCTTGCCCGCCATCGCTTCGAAGCCCGGTTCGAATTGCCCGATGACGCTGCCTTGATTGCCAAAGGCCAGGTCCGCCGAACCGTCCTTCAGCAAACGCGCCAGGCCAAAGCGGCTGCCGCCAGGCATTGCGACCTTTGCCGCCACCAGTACCCGGCCCTGTGAATCAATCGCGATGTCGTTGGCCAGGCTTGAAGTGCTGCCGAAGAAATACACCTGGGCGGTGCCTTTGGCAGCGAAGGTGGTGTCGAGCTTTCCGGCATGATGGACTGTTGCGGGGAAAGCCAGAACGGACTGGATTGACATGCACGCATCTCCTTGCGAGTCGTCCTGATCCAGAAGTTGGGCGGCGGCGACTATTAAGAGAATATTCAATCCCTGAATGATTGAATGTACAACTGTCAGAACTAACAGGCGGAGAGTCGTTGTGTGCCACAACAGTGTCTTTTCGAACCAAAGGCAAGCCAGCAAAGAATCCGGGGCGCGCCGAAGTTCCAGTAAGAAAGCGTCTTCAGTGCAACTGGCATGAAAAACCAGCCAACTAACGACAGCGGGAGGCGCGGATTACCCCGGAGTAATCCGCAATAAAATTATTGTGGCATAGACCACGATTGCAGCGTGTAGCCTTCTTCGCTCAATTCGGCGCGGGCCTGTTCCAGCAAGCATTCAAGCTGCGCTGGATCGGTATAGGCACTGCTCGGGATCTGCTTGCGCCCTATATTGTTACTGGTGCGGTCGATAACGGTCAGGGTCAGTTCGCCATTACCATCCTGTGGGGCCCAGGCCACGCATTTGAAAGGTTTAAATGCACGGTCGGCAATCAGAAGAGCTTCGTTGACACGGAGCGGGGCGTTCATAGGTCGTCTCTCTATAGGCCCAATCAAGTCCATTGCCGTCGGTTGGGCTAACCGTTCGGCTGGTTACTTGTACTGATGCCCGCAACCGGGGTTCAGGTCACACACAATCAAAAGAAAATTCAACTTTCTTTTATATCCTGGGAAAACAGGCGCGCGTTGAAAGCGTAATGAAAGAAAACATTCGTCAGGTCGCTGGAAAAGCCCGCTTCTTATAACTCTTTGCGTAGCAGGCCTATAGTCAAACGGTACAAGCGCCCGTCAAATTCTTGCTAATGTTACAGCCAGGTCCGCCAAATGACTGTTTTTAATAAAAAATCCTTAAATTTGGCGTCAAGGAAATCTCATGAGCGAAGCGCCTGCTTTACGTCGTTTACTAGTGGTGGATCCCTGCGACGACTGCCATCGTCTATTGCCGGGATTACGCTCCGTGGGTTGGGACGTTGACAGCTGCTCGCTGGAGAACGCCGCCGATCGTAGCTGTGACGTGGGCTTGTTACGATTACAGCCCTTTCACCTTGAGCACCCGGATACTGTCAAAGAGGTGATCAGCCGTAGCGGAACCGAGTGGATCGCCGTGCTCAATCAGGATGTCCTGCGGCTTCAGAATGTCGGGGACTTCGTCTGCGAGTGGTTTTTCGATTTTCACACCTTGCCGTTCGATGTCTCCAGGGTCCAGGTCACACTGGGGCGGGCCTTTGGCATGGCGCGCCTGCGCGGGCAGGGCACGGTTCATATCAATCAGCCCGAGCACGAACTGCTGGGCGACAGCAAGCCTATACGCGAATTGCGCAAGTTACTGAGCAAGCTGGCGCCCACCGAGTCACCGGTGCTGATTCGCGGTGAAAGCGGCACAGGTAAAGAACTGGTGGCCCGCACGCTGCATCGACAATCCCTGCGCCACAGTAAACCCTTTGTCGCGATCAATTGCGGGGCTATTCCCGAGCACTTGATCCAGTCCGAACTGTTCGGCCACGAGAAGGGTGCCTTTACGGGCGCCCATCAACGCAAGGTCGGGCGGATCGAGGCGGCTAACGGCGGCACGCTGTTTCTCGACGAGATCGGTGATCTGCCCCTGGAGCTGCAGGCGAACCTGTTGCGTTTCCTCCAGGATAAGCACATCGAGCGGGTGGGCGGCAGTCAGCCGATTCCCGTGGATGTGCGGGTGCTGGCTGCGACGCATGTTGATCTTGAGGCGGCGATCGAGAAGAAAAGCTTTCGCGAAGACCTGTATTATCGTTTGAACGTGTTGCAAGTCGCGACCGCGCCCCTGCGTGAGCGCAATGGCGATCTGTCGATGCTGGCCAACCATTTTTCCCATTTCTATAGCCATGAAACCGGCCGCCGTCCGCGCAGCTTCAGTGAAGACGCCTTGGTAGCCATGGGCAAACATGACTGGCCGGGCAATGTGCGCGAGCTGGCCAACCGGGTACGTCGCGGCTTGGTATTGGCCGAAGGCCGGCAGATCGAAGCGCGAGACCTGGGGTTGATCAGCCATCAGGCCATTGCCGCGCCAATGGGCACGCTGGAAGACTACAAGCACCGGGCAGAGCGCCAGGCCTTGTGTGATGTCCTCAACCGCCACAGCGATAACCTGAGCATCGCCGCCAAGGTGCTGGGGATCTCCAGGCCGACCTTCTACCGGTTGTTGCACAAGCATCAGATCCGCTAACCGTTTGTAGGATCCAGGCTTGCCGGCGAAGGCGGCCGGACAGCCGACCATTCTCTTTCAGGTGTACATATCCATTGCTGCGGTAACGGCCACTAATGGTTTCGCTCTTACAGCGAGTCACTTGGAAGAGCCCCAAGTAACTAAGGGCTCTTGCCCCTGGCGTTCGGTGCCTCGCTGTGGCTCGGCATGCCCTCGCTCCGGTCCTGCTCCGTGGGCCCGCCGCGATGGGCCATCCTTGGCCCAGCGCGGCTAAACCGGCATCCATGCCGGTTTGCCCACTGCGCAGAACCTCCACTCGGCCTCTCGAGGGGGCAAGAAAATCAAAAGCCAAAGCAAACAGCAAAAGCGAGGCGGCCTGACAGCCGACCTGATTACAGGTCTGTCCGCGATCCCATTGTGGGAGCGAGCCTGCTCGCGAAAAACGTCCAGACAACGCGATCCTTCAGACAGCACGCGTTATCGTTGACGTCCATCGCGAGCAGGCTCGCTCCCACAGGGAATTGGGGGGTATCTGCAAAGTCAGGTCGGCTTTAAGGCCGCCTCGCTTTGGCTTTAGATTTGGGCGCCCCGTTAAACCACGATGGCCGAACGCAGGCATTGCGTAGTGGGTAAACCGGCAGGACGCCGGTTTAGCCGCGCTGGGCCAGGGATGGCCCATCGCGGCGACCCACGGAGCAATGCCGGAGTGAGGGCATGCCGAGCCTAAGCGAGGCACCGAGTGGTGGGGCAAGAGCCTTTTGCTTACTTTTCGGCGTTTGGAAAAGTGAGTCGCCGTAAGGGCGAAACCCTAAGTGGTCGTTACCGCAGCAATGGATATGTACTCCGACAACAATCTCCCAGAGGCTTCGACGCAGCATGGATCAACGTTGGTAGAGGCGCCGATGGCGGTAGTCACAGGTTGACGGACAGGCTCAGGGCGTGAGGGGGCAAGAAAATCAAAAGCCAAAGCAACGGCAAATGCGAGGCGGCCTTAAAGCCGACCTGATTGCAGGCTTGTCCGCGATCCCATTGTGGGAGCGAGCCTGCTCGCGAAAAACGTCCAGACAACGCGTTTATCCAGACAGGGCGCGTTATCGTTAACGTCCATCGTCGGAACGCCGCCCGGAGCAGGCTCGCTCCCACAGGGGATCAGGTACAGCCATAAAAGTCAGGTCGGCTGTCAGGCCGCCTCGCTTTGGCTTCAGATTTGGGCGCCCCGTTAAACCACGATGGCCGAACGCAGGCATTGCGCAGTGGGTAAACCGGCAGGACGCCGGTTTAGCCGCGCTGGGCCATGGATGGCCCATCGCGGCGACCCACGGAGCAATTCCGGAGTGAGGGCATGCCGAGCCTAGGCGAGGCACCGAGTGGTGGGGCAAAGCCTTTTGCTTACTTTTCGCTGGGCCGGCATTCCGGCGTTTGGAAAAGTGAGTCGCCGTAAGGGCGAAACCCTAAGTGGTCGTTACCGCAGCAATGGATATGTACTCCGACAACAATCTCCCAGAGGCTTCGACGCGGCATGGATCAACTTTGGTAGAGGCGCCGATGGCGGTCGTCACAGGTTGACAGACAGGCTCAGGGCGTGAGGGGGCAAGAAAATCAAAAGCCAAAGCAAAAGCGAGGCGGCCTGCCGGCCGGCCTGATCTCAAGTGAATGCGTTCCCCCTGTAGGAGCTGCCGCAGGCTGCGATCTTTTGATCTACAAATAATAAATACCTAAGCCCCGTTACGATTGAAGTCGCAACGGGGCTTTGTTGTGGGTCAGAAGTAGTACGGGAATTTCAGGCTGAAGGAGAAGTCTGGCGAGTCGTCGGTCAGGCCGATGGCCAGGTTGGGAACGATCGTCAGATTGTCGGAGGCGGCCAGGGTCATGCCGATGTTGAAGTTTGCCGAATTGTAGTCGCTGTTGGAGATCGATTGCCAATCGCCGCCGTCCGGCTTGATCTTGCTCTTGCGGGCGAACTGGTCGGTGAACGAGAACGACATACTCATCTTCTCGTTCAAGGCGAAGGCAATGCCGGCGCCGACCTGCCAGGAATCGCCCAGTTTCACGTCCCCGGGCACCTTGGTGTTGACCGTGGGGCTGATGTCGCTGAAAGAGTCTTCCATGTTGTAGGTGTAGGACAGGCTGCCGAACAGTACGGCTGGATCGAAGGTCTTGACCAGCGAGATACCCGGGGTGATCGCCCAGACACCATTACCGGTAGGCAAGTCTTCGGGTACTGCGAGATTATCGTTGCCCGGGACCTCGACCAGCTTGATGCCGTAAGGGTCATCCCCGGTCGGCGCCTTGACGCGCAGTGTCACCACCGCGTCGGGCAGGTTGGCCGACTCATCCAGGAACTTGTAGGCAACGCCAACGTTCACATCGCCGATGGCCGGGTCGCGGGTAACGCTCGCGTCTGAAATCCCGTTGGCCGCGCCACCGGCGCCACCGGAGGAATACGTCGATTCGCGATAGACCACGGGGACGTTAATGTCGAACTGCCAGCGTTGGGCCACGTTGTAGCGGGCGGTCAGGTCCAGTGTCCAGTTGTCGGCCTTGATGCGGTCAAGGTTGATGTTGCCGAGGAAAATCGAGTCCAGCGCCAGGAAGCCGTTGAGCGTCAGCGCACGGGTATCGTAGTGCGTGTAGGTCAGGCCGGTTTCGACGCTGAACTTGCCGCCGCCGAAGAACCCGCTGGCTTCGTCGTACAGGTTGGAAACGCTTTGTGCCGGTTCCGAATCATCTTTGAGCGACTGCCCGTAGGAACTGCCCGTGGTTCCGGGCGCGCCGGCAGCCACCGTCTGGCCACTACTGGGCGTTTCGGCGGGGGACTTGGTCAGGCGTTTGGGAGCGGGTGTCGCCGGTGCTTCTTCGACTTGGCGAACGCGCTGTTCGAGTACCATCAGCGCGTTCTGTTGTGCTTCGTAACGCTGTTTCAACTCCATGAGTTCTTGTTTTAGTGCTTCGACCTGGGGGTCCGGTGCTGCGTATAGCAATGGGGCCGGTGCCAGGCTACTCAAACAGACGATAACTCTAAACGTTAACGATCGGTGCATGGGTTAGCCGTCCCTTCTGACTACAGATGATGAGACTGAGCGTAGATCAGAATCCTTGAGTGCGAAGACCTTTGAGCTGGTCCAGGTTGCCGTTGAACGATCCGGCTGTTGCCACGTTGTCACGCAGCACGACATTGAAGGATGTGAAGTTCCTGACCTGGTTGCTGCTGCCGAGCAAAGTCGTGTTCTGCATCAGTCCGCCCTGGGCCAGGCGTTGTACGGTACTGCCCTGGTTGTTGTTGGCCACGATGTTGAGTTGCACACCCGTACCGCTCGAGGAAACGCTCAGCGAGCCCGCGCCATTGGCGCCAACCAACGTCGAGCCTGCGGCCAATGCCTGGCCCTGCTGTTGCGTTACCGGGGCCTGGTTGGCCTTGGTGACGTTGATATCAACGTTGTTGTAGGCCGTGTTGTTGTCGCCGGCAGCCCGCACGACTTGAGTGACGCCTTCGGTGCTGTTGAGGCCGCCGCCGCCCGTGACGGTCCCTGTGCCAGTACCAGTGGTTTGACTACGCGCTGAGCCATAGCCTTTTTCGTCGATCATCGTCACATAGAACTGTGGCTTGATGGTCGATTGTTGAATCTGCATCCTGGAAGTTGCCCCGATCACTTCACCGTTGGCATTTTGCCAGGTGCTGGTCATGGCAATGCCGAAACTGATGATCCGTCCCGGCATGACATAGCGGCCTCGCAGGCTTGCCAATTCCTGGTCGTTCAGTTCAATGGGCTTCAATATTTCTGCATGGGTCGGCAGGCTGGCGGCCAGGCATACCACGGCCAGCCAGATTGGAGTCTTCATTGGATACTCCCGGAGCATCGTGCTCCATTGTTATTAGAAGAGTTATTTAGAAGAAGTCGCTTTGTATGAAGCCGAAATCCATCAACTCGGCGTCCTGCACCGGGCTGAAGGTGTTGACGCGGTTCTTGGCGGTCAGTGGCAGGGGCGGGTCGAGCAACGCATTGGTCTTGTCGTAGCCCTGGCCGATGACGGCAAAGATGATGCCGTTCCAGCCTTTGATAAAGTCATCGACTTTGTAGCGTTTATGCCCGAGTACCGGATCGCCGATATAGACCCAGTCGTTGTGGACTCTTTGCATGACCACAAAGTGTTTGTAGCCACGGATGTCCAAGAGTACCACCACCGGAATTTTGATCTCCTTCAAGGACTCCGGTGATACCCGGTAGCCACGGGCCCGCATGCCGATACTTTCCACGTAGCGCTTCATGTCGAGCATGGAGAAGCCCTGGACGCGGACCAGATCCTGATCGGAGTGTGACAGCATGCCTTCGATGATTTGTTCTTCGTCTACGTCCAGCCAGTAGGCCTGGCGCAGGATGGTCGCCAGCGCCGCGGCGCCGCAACTGAAGTCGGTTTTCTGTTGCACCAGGTCGGCAAACTTGCGCTCGCGTACGCTCTGGATCGGCTTGTACACCAACGCACCGCCCGGCAGGACGGACAGCGGCAGCTGTGCAGCCTCGATCACACTGGCCACGCAAAGCAAAACTGCCAAGGCGATAATACGCATGGTGGGGACGCCTTCTGGTCGGGTTGAAAAAGGCCCCCGAAAGGGGGCCTCCACAGACAGCATTAGAACGATTGGTTGGAGATGGCCAGCGAGTTGCTTTGTTGGTTGCCCACACCAGCAGCCACGTTGACGCCCAGGTTGCCGCTGCCGCCGTTCACCGAACCGCTCAGGGTTGCAGTGTTGGTCACAGGGTTGGCCCAGCCAGTTGGAGTCAGCACTTGATAAGAGTAGGTGTTGCTCAAATCATAAGAGCTGCTTTCACTCCAGCTTTTCGCTTTTGCATACTCGGATTCGGACGACTTGCTGCCCGATTTATCGTACGACGACGCGTTCGCTTTCTCGAACGAAGTATCGAACGATTTTTCGAACGAGGAATCGCGCGATTTGTCGTACGCCGATTCACGGGATTTGTCGTACGAGGAGTCGCGAGTTACGTCGAACGAGGAATCGCGAGACCTGTCGAACGACGAATCGCGAGACTTGTCGTACGAGGATTCGCGCGATTTGTCGAACGATTTGTCTACTGACACGTCAAGCGTTGCGCTAAGCGAAGCGGTAAGCGATGCGTCGGACTCTCTGCTGCGGGTGCGATCGCCAAAACCATTGTTGTAGGTAGTGGAGCTGGAAGCCGCCGCAGCAGCGTCCAGGGAAGCATCCAGGGAAGCATTCAGAGAAGCACTCGATGAACCGCTTGCACTGCTGCTATTGGACCCGCTCGCATTGCTGCTGTTGGACCCGCTTGCACTGCTGCTATTGGACCCGCTTGCAGCAAGGCTGTTGGAACCGCTTGCGCTGCTGCTGTTGGAACCGCTGGCATTACTGCTTTTGGAACCACTTGCATCCAGGCTGAAGGAACCGCTGGCCTCAGAGCTCCTGGACCCGGCAGCGGCCCAGCTAGACGAATTGCTTTGACTGCCGCTGGCTTCGAAGGACTTCTCGCGAGAGGAACTACCGCTAGCGGTTTTGGTAACCGTAATGGTATCCACGCGATAGGTCCGGTCAGCGGTGTTATTCACGATCAAGCCAGGACCGTCTTGATTGGCGGAGGCAGTGGCTCTTGCGCTACCGAGTGGAGCATTGGTATTGGCAATTGCCATGGTGTTTTTCTGTTGGTTCAGATCGCCGGCAGCAATGTTGACACCCACATTACCGCTGCTGCCGTCGGCAGACCCACTCATCACGGCAGAGTTGGTTACGCCGAAGTTGTTGACGACGTTACGGTTGCTGGTTTGCCTGACGTCAGCGGTGGCACTGGCAGTGCCGAACACGAAGCTGTTATCGATCGCGGCGTTGTCGGAAGCTGCGTTGGCGATGGCGGCGGCGTTGTCTTGCTGGTTGCCGTTACCTGCCGCCACGTTGACACCGACGTTGCCGCTCGCGCCTGCGGCCGAACTACTCATCTCGGCCGAGTTTTCTACCCCTTCATTCCAGATGCGGTTGCCGGTATTGCTCTGTCTGTCGTTAGCATTGGCAGTCGCGCTGATGGGGACCATCCTTGCAGGAGGGGTTTGTTGTTGGCCACCGTTGTTATGGTGGTTGCCACGCCTATCGTTTTGCCCAGCTTGTACAGCAACAGCCATGACCGCAGCAATTGCGAAAACCAGAGGCTTTAATGCCATCGAAGGTTTCATGGTGATTCTCCGTACTTATTTTAGGTTAAGTGTTGTTATTACCTGTTTGGGTCAATCCACGACCCGTACGCTCAGGGTGTTGGCCATTCGGTTTCCCACCCCGGCGCTCTGATTCAACTGAATTACCCCACGGCTACCGGTGAAAGCCTGGTCACTGGTAGTGACCTGGCGATAGCCTGGTGCAGAGTCAGTTGGATCGGAGTTGTTGAGCAGCGTCACGTTCTGTTGCCTGAGGACGCTGTCATCGATACTTTGCGGCTGTGCGCTGGTGCTGATCCGCAGCGCATTGGCTTGCTGGTTGCTGGCGCCCGCGCTTTGGTTGACGCCCAACACGCCATTGCCATGACTGAAGGAATCGCCTTGAATGCTGGAGTGGGCATCCATATTGGGGTCGACAATGGTGCGCAACCGTTGGCGAATCTCTGTGGTCGCGCTGGCGTTATGACCAGCGGCGATGGCCCGGGCGTTGGCCTGTTGCTGCAGGTCGCCGGCCGCCTGGTTGACCGCGAAGTTGCCCTGGTACTGCGCGCCCGAACCGTCGATGTCGGCGTTGTTGATGACGGGGGATTGGGCGAAGGTCGATGCACTGCAAAACATGGCGATCATCAGCAGCGAACGATTCATCTTAACGGTCTCCCGTTATCATTCTCAGAGCACCCAGGCCCTGCTGGACGTTTGAATTGACCATGTTGGCAATACCACTGCCGGAATTGCCCGACCGCCCGGCGGGTTGGTTGGAAAGCTGGTTCTGGGTGCTTATGTTGCCGCCCAGGTTGTTGGTGTTTTGCGTCACCAGGCGGGAGATGCCTGCACCACTGGCGACGCCGGCAAAGTCACCGTCGCTCAACTCGTTGGTTTGAGCGAGGACTTGTTTGGACGGGTTGGCGTTGACGGTCGTGGGGTTAGGATCGGGAACCAGCGGCGGAATCGTCGCGTTACGCACCTGGACATCACGCTTGATGATGATGATGCCGTTGTCCGCTTGTACAGGCAGGCAAACCGTTGAACTCAGTGCACATCCGACCAGCACGAGGCTATAGATACTGTTGTCAAATTTCCCCACGACGGCAATTCCTTCTGTAAGTGGAACGCTGGCCCTTATCAGCGTTGCAGGGGAAGAGAGCAGAAGGTGTGCCGGTTTTCGTTTTGCTTTGAATAACAGTGGTTTGGCTTTAACTGTTGAGGTGGTGAAAAACACTTTGTAACGGCGCTGAGACAGAACCACGCAAAAGCGCCCTCCATGCAGGCGGCATTGCTAGTTAAGGGCGTTTAAGGCAATTTGTATCAGTGGCTTAACATTTTCTTGCGAAAATGCTTGGACCGCTTTAGCTCGCGGGTTTGCGCAGGGGAGGGTGTTTCAGGAATGGACATTTTCTGCAGGGCGGGGCCGCCCTGTCAGGCCTTGAGCAAGCGCGTCACTGCCTCGAATGCCGCGTCCTTGCGCTGTTGCCAGTCACCTTGCATTACCTGGTAAGGCTGGTCATGCAGGTCAAGCCATTGGCGGCTGGCCTGGAAAAACGCCTGGCGTTCTGCCAATTGCGGTTGGCAACGTTGCCCATCGTCATGCCAGTCCACGGTCTCAGCGCTCAGCAGCAGATGCAGGTCGTAGTGACGTACCAGCAATGCCTGCTCGATCCACGACGGGCAAGCGCCAAACAGAGTCTGACTCCAAAGGATGTTGCTTAACAGGTGCGTATCGAGAATCAACAGGGACGGCTGTTTGGCACGGGCTTGATCCTCCCAAGACAGCTGGCCAAGTGCTATTGGCGTAATGTCATCGTAGCAGGTTACGCGGGCTTCATTTTCGATGAAATACCGAACGTACTCACCGACCAATATGCCGCCGAAATTGGCGTGAATCTCGTTCGAAAGCCAGCTTTTGCCGCTCGATTCCGGTCCTGCCAGCACCAGCACCTTCATGGGCACAGCAGCGGATCGCTGCGCCATGTGCGCCAGCCTTGAATGGCCAGCAGGGTAAACAGGCCATAGAGGCCAGCCGTCAGGTACATCCCTTTATAGAGGAACAAGCCGACGAAGACACAATCCAGGACGATCCACAGCGGCCAGCACTGCAGGCGTTTTTGCGCCATCCACAATTGCGCCACCAGGCTGAAGCCCGTGAGGGCGGCATCGAGCCAGGGTTGCGCAGCATCGGTCCAGTGCGCCATAGCGGCGCCCAGCAACAGACTGCCGAGCGCGCCCAGGGCCAGCCCCGACGCCACCGCTTTTGCGTCCAGCCGGCTGACTTCGCGCCCATGATGCGCCTGGCCAGCGCGGGTCCACTGCCACCAGCCGTAGACCTGCAGCGCGGCATAGATCACTTGCAGCAACATGTCCGAATACAGCTTGACCTCGAAAAAGATCCAGCTGTAGATCAGCACCATGACCAGGCCGATCGGCCAGCACCAGGGGTTCTGTTTGACCGTCAACCAGACGGCGATGACGCCGAGGGTGGCGGCAAACAGTTCAAGCCCGGACATGCAGGTTCCTTGGGGGAAATCGAAGAGGGTGCGGATTGTAACCGGATTATGGCAAAGAGGCTTGTTGCAGCGATTCCCTCGGTGCCGATAACTCGGTAACTCGGCAGCGTAAAGCGAACTTGTCTGCTAGGATTTCGCCCCCGCACGCAAAAACCTGAAATCAAACTGATTTTTCACAAGACTCTGATAGTTTTTTGGGTAGGCTTGTGCGCGCGGGACTTAACGACGCTGATTGCAGTAAACGGCTTTGAATATATTAACGAGGCATGCGGCGGCGCATAGCCTTTTGGGGGATTGATGGATCTTTGGACGGCCTTCCAGGCTTTGATTCTTGGCGTTGTAGAAGGGCTGACGGAGTTCTTGCCCATTTCCAGTACCGGGCACCAGATTATTGTCGCCGACTTGCTCGACTTCGGTGGCGAGCGCGCCATGGCGTTCAACATCATTATCCAGCTGGGTGCGATACTGGCGGTGGTGTGGGAGTTTCGCCGCAAGATCTTCGACGTGGTCGTCGGCTTGCCGACGCAACCAAGTGCCCGGCGCTTTACTGCCAACCTGCTGATTGCGTTCCTGCCGGCGGTGGTACTGGGGGTGATTTTCGCCGACCTGATTCACCACTACCTGTTCAACCCGATCACGGTGGCCACGGCATTGGTAGTGGGCGGGATCGTCATGTTGTGGGCTGAAAAGCGCCAGCACGAAGTCCATGCCGAAAGCGTCGATGACATGACCTGGAAAGACGCCCTGAAAGTTGGCCTGGCCCAGTGCCTGGCGATGATTCCGGGCACCTCGCGCTCCGGCTCGACGATCATCGGCGGCTTGTTGTTCGGCCTGTCGCGCAAGACCGCTACCGAGTTTTCCTTCTTTCTGGCCATGCCGACCATGGTGGGCGCGGCGGTGTACTCGGGCTACAAGTACCGCGACCTGTTCGTGCCGTCTGACTTCCCGGTGTTTGCGATCGGCTTCGTCACTGCGTTCATTTTCGCGATGATAGCGGTCAGAGGTTTGCTCAAGTTCATCGCCAGCCACAGCTATGCAGCGTTCGCCTGGTACCGCATCGCATTCGGCTTGCTCATCCTGGCCACCTGGCAGTTTGGCTGGGTCGACTGGACCGCGGCCAAGCCATGAACGATGTCAGCGCGCGCAACAACTCCGGACGCCAATCCGGGGGAGAAATACAAAACCTGCGCCTGAAAGTGCTGGTGTTCGCGATGTTGTGCGCGCTGCCGCTGTTCGGTTCGATGTCGTTGTGGCTGCAAGGGGTTTCGCTGATTCCCCTGGCGGCCTACAGCATCGTCAGCGTGCTGGCGTTCTTGCTGTACTGGAGCGACAAGCGTAAGGCGCGCGCCGATCAAAGGCGTACCCCGGAAAACGTCCTGCATGCGCTGGAATTCGCCGGCGGCTGGCCGGGCGCCTTGCTCGCGCAGCAAGTGTTTCGGCACAAGACGCGCAAGGTGTCCTTCCAATTGGTGTTCTGGATCATCGTCCTGCTGCACCAGGTGTTCTGGATCGACCGGTTGTTCCTGGGTGCGCAGCTGTTCGCACTGTTTTGATCCTGCAGGTTCTAGAGCAGTAAGCCGACCTGCGTGCGCTTGGGCAACCTACAGGCTACAAGCTGATGGGAGCGTCGCAGCAAGCCTTGCAGTTCCTCGGCGCCGAGCGGGTAGGGCGTGGCCATTATGATCCATTGTGCCCGCGCCAGATAAGGCGCCGGGTGAATGCCCGGACGGTCGCAGTGGCCGAGAAACAGGTCTTTGTCGACTTTGAACGCCAGGGAGTCGCCGCGCAGGTTCTGCAAGGCGAACATCTTGTTACCGGCAATCGAAAACACCCGCACGCCACCCCATTTGTAGTCTTCACGGGCACCTGGCAATGCCAGGCAAAAAGCCGCCACGTCGGCCTCGTTCATGCGTCCTGCCTTCATATCAAACGATCCCCACAGGCATTGAATGTTTCGATCAGATGGTCGAGCCAGGCACGCACGGCCGGCATCACGCCGCGTCGATGAGGGTAGACCGCCTGCAGCCAGCCCCCGGGCAACGACCACTCGGGTAGTAACTGTACCAGTGAGCCTTCTGCCAGTTCCTGCTCGCAATACATCATCGGCAGTGTGGTAAAACCCTGGCCGGCGAGGGTGCAGGTCTTGCGCACGATGAAGTCGTCGATGCCCAATCGCGCTTCAAGGGCCAGGTCGTGTTTTTTGCCCAGACGATCGACCAGGCCAATGTGCACCAGGCGATCGGGTTCGAGGGCGCCGAGCACCGGCAGGTTTTTCAGGTCGTCGGGATGATTGATCTCGAGTCCCTGGAGGAATGCGGGGCTGGCGACCATCAACATCTGCGCCTGGCGCAGGCGGCGGGTCACCAGCAGCGGGTCTTCATCACCCGGCTCGCGTACGCGCAACGCAACGTCCACGCCTTCGGTCACCAGATCGACGCGACGATTGACCAGCATCACCTCCAGCTGTACTTGAGGGTATTTCTCCAGGAAGTTACTAATCACCCCTGGCAGCATTTCGTGTGCAAGGCCGACCGGGGAAGATACCCGCAAGCGCCCGCGAGGTTCGCTGGACATACTGGCCACGGCTTCGTCAGCCATTTCCGCTTCCAGTAACATCGCCTGACAGTGGCGCAGATAACGTTCGCCCACGGCGGTGAGTTTCAACTGGCGGGTGGTGCGTTGCAGTAACCGTGCACCCAGGCGCTCCTCAAGTTCGGCAATGCGCCTCGACAGTCGCGACTTGGGAATCCCCAGCAAACGCCCGGCGGCCGCGAAGCCGCCGGCCTCGACGACTTTGGCGAAGTAATAGAGGTCATTAAGGTCTTGCATAAGCGTTTTCTCGATCGTTCTATCACTGAGACAAACTATCGCATTGTTGCAGACTAATCAGCTATTGGTTTCATCTGTAGGATTGTTTCCATCAGATCGCCCTGGCGGCGATCCTCACCTGGAGATCCCATATGAAACTGCTGCATATCGATTCGAGCATTCTTGGTGACAACTCGGCTTCCCGTCAGCTGAGCAGCGAAGTCGTAAAAGCCTGGCAAGCCGCCGAGCCGTCCGCCGTGGTGACCTACCGCGATTTGGCTGCCGACGCTATCAGCCATTTCTCCGGGGCCACCTTGGTTGCAGCAGGTACGACTGCCGAACTGCGCAGCGCCGCTCAACAGCACGAAGCCGAGCTAAGCGCGTCGACCCTGGCCGAGTTCCTCGCCGCCGATGCCGTGGTCATTGCAGCGCCGATGTACAACTTCACTATCCCGACCCAATTGAAAGCCTGGATCGACCGCATCGCCGTGGCCGGCCAGACCTTCCGCTACACCGAAGCCGGCCCTGAAGGCCTGTGCGGTGGCAAGAAAGTCGTGATCGTCTCGACTTCCGGTGGCCTGCACGCCGGTCAGGCAACCGGTGTTGCCCACGAAGATTACTTGAAGGTGCTGTTCGGTTTCATCGGCATTACCGACATCGAGTTCGTCCGCGCCCATGGCCTGGCCTACGGTGACGAAGTGCGCGGCAAAGCCATGAGCGATGCCCAGACGCAAATCAGTGAGCAGTTGTTCGCCGCCGCGTAAGGCTTGGGTAAAGACCCACTGCCGCTGCAGGCAATCCCCAAAAAACTCTGTATTCTGTTCACGCAAGCGGCAGATGCGGAGTTTTTTGTTTCTGACTGTTGCAAGATGCTGTTGCAAAATTGTGGCCTGAGTTATGCAGTCGAGGCTTAACGTCTCCGTTCCGGTAACAAGGTGGGGCATCCCATGGTGCGTCTTTGTGCAGGTTTACTGATCTGTCTGCTCGCCAGCCTGAATTCAGTGCACGCAGCAACTGCGCCGCATACTCACTGGAGCGTCGGTTTCCACGAGTTGAGCTTTCTCGATCCGCTCGATCTGCAACCGATGCGTGCCATTGCCTTCTATCCTTCGAGCGCAAAGGAACACGCCAGTATACTTGAGGGTTACAGCGTCGAAGCCGGCGAAGACACCAAAGTCGCCATGGGCCGTTTTCCGATGCTGATGCTGTCCCATGGCAACACCGGCACACCGCTGGCCCTGCATGACCTGGCCACGTCGCTGGCCCGCAAGGGTTTTGTGGTGGTGGCGGTGATTCATCCGGGCGACAACTCCAAAGACCACAGCCGCCTCGGCACCTTGAGCAACCTGTACGGACGGCCGATCCAGATTTCCGAAGCCATTACCGCGACGCTGGGCGACCCCATGCTCGCACCCTTCGTCAATGCCGAGCAGGTCGGGGTCATCGGTTATTCGGCGGGCGGGGAGACGGCGTTGATACTGTCCGGCGCGACCCCGGACCTGGATCGTCTGCGCCGTTACTGCCAGGAACGCCCGGACGACCGTGATGCCTGTAATACCCAGGGCGAACTGATCGTCGACCGCGACGATTTGCAACCGGTGGCCGACCCGCGCGTCCATGCATTGCTGCTGATGGCGCCGCTGAGCCTGAAGTTCGGCCGTCATACCCTCGCCGATGTGCATGTTCCGGTACTGCTTTACAGCGGCGATGGCGACAAACTGGTGTATCCCGACAAGAACGCCGCCGCCCTGGCGCGCAAGCTCCCCGTCGCCCCCGACTTCAAGCTGCTCGCCGGGGCCGGGCACTTCGTATTCATGGCACCGTGCAATGACGAACAGATCGTCATCATGCCGGCCCTGTGCACCGATGCCGAGGGTGTCGATCGCGCGGACATTCACCGTAACCTCATCTCTGAAGCCGGGCGCTTCTTCTCTCGCACGTTGGGCAAGTCCACGCGGGCCGGGATGCAAACCGCCGATCAATAGCCATATCACATACCCCTGTAGGAGCTGCCGCAGGCTGCGATCTTTTGATTTTGCTTTCTAAGATCAAGATCAAAAGATCGCAGCCTGCGGCAGCTCCTACAGGGAGTTGGCGTCAATCCGTCGCGCGGCGTTTCAGTAACAGTGTCAAACCCAGTGCACCAACCGACAACAACGCCGCACTGAAGAAAATCCACGAATACCCCAGGTTCAACGCCACCGCGCCCATCAACGGACCGGCAATCGCCAGCGCCAGATCGAAAAACACCGCATAAGCGCTCAGGCCCGCACCGCGGCTGGAGTTGGGTACCTGCTTGATAGCCTCGACGCCCAGCGCCGGATACACCAGCGACAGACCGAATCCGGTCAGGCCGGCACCGATCAACGCATAGCCGGTCGAAGGCGCCAGCCACAGCAGCAGCAGGCCGATGGTCTCGATGGTCATGCAGGCAATGGCTGAATTGAAGCCGCCAAAGCGGCTGACGCTGGAAATGAACAATAACCGGGCCAGGATGAAGCACACCCCAAACACCGTCAGGCAATACGCCGCGCCGCTCCAGCCACGATTGACGTAATACAAGGTAATAAAGGTGGTGAGGGTGCCGTAGCCGATCGAGGCCAGACTCAGACTGGCACCAAACGGTGCGATGCGCCCGAATACCGCCCAGAACGGAAGGCGCTCGCCACGAATGACCGGAACCGACGGTTTGTTGCGAATCAATAGCAGCGCCGCCAGAGCCATCAGCGACAGTGCAATGCCCAGACTGGCGAACCCCAGCTGGTCTACCATCACCACGCCTGCCGGTGCCCCAATGGCAATTGCGCCGTAGGATGCGATGCCGTTCCACGAGATCGAACGCGCAGTGTGTTCCGCGCCTACCTGGCCCATGCACCAACTAATCGTGCCAACACCGATCAGGCCTTGGGCGATCCCTAACAATAGGCGACCGGCGATCAGGATCAGCAGGCTGAGAAGGGGCAAGCTTTGCAACAACACCGACAGCAATGTCAGCCCACCACTCAAGACAATCCCCACGAGCCCGTAAATGATTGCGCGCTTGGTGCCGACATTGTCCGACATGCGCCCGGCCATTGGGCGGCTGAGCAAGGTGGCGAGGTACTGCGAACCGATGGTCAAGCCGGCAACGATGGCGCTGAACCCGAGCTGTTCATGGACATACCCCGGCAACACCGCAATCGGCAGGCCGATGCAGAGGAAGGCGACGAAGGTATAGAAAACGATGGATACGATCTGCAAGGTGATCGCCATGGAGCTTTGCGGTGGCTGTTCTTGCGCAGACATGAGGGCTCGTTCGCGGGCGGCGGTGGGAGAACTGCATGATGGCGTGGCTGTGGGATAAAAGAAAGCAGGCTAACTAATTATCGCTGTTCTTGAAGGCCTCTTCGCGAGCAGGCTCACTCCCACATTTGAAATGCATTCCCCTGTGGGAGCGAGCCTGCTCGCGAAGGTCTCGACACCACAGAAAATCATGAGTCTGAATGCAAAAAGCCCCGTCACAAAGGACAGGGCTTTTACTTGTAGCTTACAACTTGAAACTAGCAGCTGCCCTTAAAACACCACACCCTGGCTACGCAGGTAATCGTCATAGGTACCGCTGAAGTCGGTCACGCCGTTCGGGCTCAACTCGATGATGCGGGTAGCCAGGGACGACACGAACTCACGGTCGTGGCTGACGAAGATCAGCGTGCCCGGGTAGTTTTCCAGCGCCAGGTTCAGCGCTTCGATGGATTCCATGTCCAGGTGGTTGGTCGGTTCGTCCATCACCAGCACGTTGGGCTTTTGCAGGATCAGCTTGCCGAACAGCATGCGACCTTGCTCACCACCGGAGATGACCTTGACCGACTTGAGGATCTCGTCGTTGGAGAACAGCATGCGACCCAGGGTGCCGCGAATGACCTGCTCGCCCTGAGTCCACTGGCCCATCCAGTCGAACAGGCTGACGTCGTCTTCGAAGTCGTGGGCGTGATCCTGGGCGTAGTAGCCCAGCTCTGCCGCGTCGGTCCACTTGACGGTGCCGGCATCCGGGGTCAGTTCGTTGACCAGGGTACGCAGCAGGGTGGTTTTGCCGATACCGTTCGGGCCAATGATCGCCACGCGCTCGCCGGCTTCAACAACGAAGCTGAAATCCTTGAACAGCGGCTTGCCGTCGAAGCCTTTGGCCATGCGCTCGACGATGACCGCTTGACGGTGCAGCTTCTTGGTCTGTTCGAAACGGATGAACGGGCTCACACGGCTCGAAGGCTTGACCTCGGCCAGCTGGATCTTGTCGATCGCCTTGGCGCGGGAGGTCGCCTGCTTGGCTTTCGAGGCGTTGGCCGAGAAGCGGCTGACGAACGATTGCAGCTCGGAGATCTGCGCTTTCTTCTTGGCGTTGTCCGACAGCAGTTGCTCGCGGGACTGGGTCGCCACGGTCATGTACTCGTCGTAGTTGCCCGGGAACAGGCGCAGCTCGCCGTAGTCCAGGTCAGCCATGTGCGTGCACACGCTGTTCAGGAAGTGACGGTCGTGAGAGATGATGATCATCAAGCTGGAGCGCTGGGTCAGAACGTTTTCCAGCCAGCGGATGGTGTTGATGTCCAGGTGGTTGGTTGGTTCGTCGAGTAGCAACACTTCAGGGTCGGAGAACAGCGCCTGAGCCAGCAATACTCGCAGCTTCCAGCCTGGGGAAACTTCGCTCATCGGGCCGAAATGCTGCTCAATGCCGATACCCAGGCCCAACAACAGTTCACCGGCACGGGATTCGGCAGTGTAGCCGTCCATTTCTGCGAATTCGGTTTCCAGCTCGGCCACTGCCATGCCGTCTTCTTCGGTCATTTCCGGCAGCGAGTAGATGCGGTCGCGCTCGGCCTTGACCTTCCACAGCTCTTCGTGACCCATGATCACAGTGTCGATTACGGTGAATTCTTCGTAGGCGAACTGGTCCTGGCGCAATTTACCCAGGCGCACGTTCGGTTCCAGCATGACCTGGCCGCCGGATGGATCAAGGTCGCTACCGAGGATTTTCATGAAGGTCGACTTGCCGCAACCGTTGGCGCCGATCAGGCCGTAGCGGTTGCCCGCGCCGAATTTGACCGAAACGTTTTCGAACAACGGCTTGGCGCCGAACTGCATCGTGATGTTAGCTGTAGAAATCAAAGGTTTTTCCTGCGAAGCATTCAGAGTAGCTAGGGTTGCGGCAGTACCGATTCAGTACCCGTTCACGCTGTTCGACCATGGGCAGTACATCCCGGTCAACAGCGCAAGATCCATTTGGCATTAAGTGGACAGCAGCATAAGGAGCGCTTGGCCCGAGTCGAAGTGCGCTGAGGTCGGGGTCGTTCCCGTCATCAACCAAGGGGGGCGCGTAAAGTTTGGCGGCGATTGTACTGGTCTGGCTATATAAACGATAGGGCATTAAGGTCGCACCGACGCATTGACGGTATCAACGGACAGATTTTCACATCTGAAAGCTAACAATTGGTTACAGACGATGGCTAAAATGCCATCTTTCACTCGATGCCGAACGTCGGCATCGGCTCAAGGACGGGCCGCCGGGCCCGCTGTCTGGTTTTCAGACGCTGCGCAAGCTTCACAGGCCATTGGTTGCCAGGGAGCGCAGTTTGTTCACCTCTGACGTGTGACGATTTCCGTGAAACTCATCATTGCCGCTGTCTACGTTGTATCCATCGCGTATGTCCACCTGCGCGGTCGGGTGCGCCACAAGTTGGGTCGCCAACTGAGCGACCACTCGACGTTCCTGGCGCCGATCAATTGCTTCCTTTATCTGTTCTCGAAAATCCCCAACAAACCGTTTCTCAACCCGGCGGATTTTCCCGACCTGACACCGCTGCAGACGCATTGGCAAGAAATTCGCGCCGAAGGCCAGCAGCTGCTGAAGACGGGGGAGATCAAGCGCTCCAACGATTTCGATGACGTCGGCTTCAACTCCTTCTTCAAGACCGGCTGGAAGCGTTTCTACCTCAAGTGGTACGGCGACAGCCACCCATCGGCCATAAAACTCTGCCCGCGCACCACCGAACTGGTGCAGAGCATCGGCTCGATCAAGGCGGCGATGTTCGCCGAATTGCCGCCGGGTTCGAAACTGGTTCGCCATCGCGATCCGTATGCCGGTTCCTACCGGTATCACCTGGGCCTGGAAACGCCCAATGATGCCGGTTGCTACATCAACGTCGATGGCGAGAACTATCACTGGCGCGACGGTGAAGCGGTGATGTTCGACGAGACGTTCATTCATTACGCGGAAAACACCACTGAGCAGAACCGCATCATTCTGTTCTGCGATGTCGAGCGCCCGATGAAATACCGCTGGGCGGCCGCGTTCAATGGCTGGTTCAGCCGCAACGTGATGTCGGCTGCCGGTGCGCCTAACGAGGCGGGCGACAAGACCGGGGGCATCAACCGGTTGTTCGGCAAGATCTACAAGATTCGCCTGCGCGCCAAAGCGTTGAAGAAGCGTAATCGCAAGCTTTATTACCTGCAAAAGTGGGCATTCTTTGGTGGGTTGCTGGCGATCTTCGTTCTGGTCTGAACACGCCTTCGCCTTGTAGGAGCCAGGCTTGCCGGCGAAAAACGATGACGCGGTTAGACAGATACACCGCGGCGCCCTGTTCGCCGACAAGTCGGATCGCCGCACCGCTGGCTCCTACAGGCGAAGTGGCCGGAACATCCAACTCATCATTTGCTGACTTTTTTCCTGGCAGCCGGTTTGGTAGTCGACTTGGGCTTGGCAGTCTCCTTGCTCGCCCCCTTGCCCCCCAGGCTGCGCTTGAGCAACTCGGTCAAATCAATGACATCCGCCGTCTTGCGCTCCTCTTCGCCAGTGGCCGTTTCCACATCCTCAATCTTCCCTTCATGGGCTTTCTTATCCACCAAGGCCATGATCTTGTCTTCGAATTCGTCCCGATAATCGTCCGGCGACCACTCGACACTCATGTCTTGCACCAGGCGCTTGGCCATGTCCAGTTCGCCCTTGGCCAACTCGGCCTTGGTTACGTCAGGTCCTAACGCCAACTCGTCCAGGCCGCGCACTTCCGCCGGCCAGCGCAGTTTCACCAGGACCATGGCCGATTCCAGCGGCATCAAGGCCGCCAGGTATTGACGGGTATGGAGCACCACGCGGGCCAGCGCGACTTTGTTGGTTTTGGTCAGGGTTTCGCGCAATAGGGCATAGACCTTACCACCGCGTTTATCCGGTGCCAGGTAGTAGGGCGTGTCGATGTTCTGCAACGGGATCTGCTCGGCGTCGACAAAGGCGAAAATATCGATGGTCTGGGTCGACAAGGGATGCGCCGAGCGAATCTCCTCTTCGCTGAGCACCACGTAGCGGCCTTTTTCGTACTGCACGCCTTTGACGATGTGCTCTTTGGTGACTTCCTTGCCGGTGACTTTATTGACGCGCTTATAGCCCACCGGGTCCATGCTGCGACTGTCGAGCCAGTCGAAATCCACCCCTTGGGAGGACGTTGCCGAAACCAGCGCCACAGGGATATGCACCAGTCCGAAACTGATCGCGCCTTTCCAGATTGCCCGTGCCATGATCGTCTTCCCGAAAGTGATGTTCAGGTGACCCTGAGCGTTGCGCAAAAGTTTCAGCGGTCTGCAGGCAGGTACCGGCAGCGCATCAACTTCGTGTTACATCTTGCCGGGAAGGTTTGGGTTAACAAATCCGAACCCCAGGCGTAGCGTGCTATCGAAGACTGTATTCACGCACACGTCGCGAGGCTTCCCCATGAACCGATACGTACCTGGCCTTATCGTGCTGGCATTGAGCGGCGTACTCGGTCATCTGGCCCAGGCCGACGTCGTTGCGTCTGGCGCACCGTTGACCGTGGCGCAAAACCTGCCGGGCGGCACGAATAACAATCCCTACAACAGCCCGATCCGCCGGGCCAATCCAAACAGCATGCAAGGCACTCAGCCCAGTGCCCCGGCTATCCGTGGACCGAACACCGTGCCGGTACCACGACCCCCGACGCTCGATAACGGCGGCATTGGCAATCGCTATCCCCAGAATCCCTCGGCCCCCGCCAGTCCGCCGAAGTTCATCCCCAATCCACCTCCCCGCAGCCCTTGAACGGTAGGACAACAGTTCTGTCGCCATCTTCATGACAAAAGGAATCGTGCATGTTGCGTAAAACCCTCCTGGCCACTTTTTGCGCCAGCACCTTGTTAGCCGTCAGCGCGCCTGTTTGGGCAGCAACTACCCAGGACATGCAAAGCGAGCAGGGCACCCTTGAGGTCACTCCGATCGCAACCGGACTTGAGCACCCTTGGGCGTTGGCCTTTCTGCCGGACCGTCAGGGGATGCTGGTCACCGAACGTGCGGGCAACCTGCGTGTGGTAACGGCCGCGGGCAAATTGTCGGCGCCGCTCAACGGCGTGCCCAAGGTCTGGTCCAAGGGACAGGGCGGCTTGCTGGATGTGGCGCTGTCACCCGATTTCAAGCAGGACCGGATGATCTACCTGTCCTATGCCGAAGGTGGCGGCCAGGGTGACAAGGCGGGTACCGCGGTCGGCCGCGGACGGCTGTCCGAAGACCTGACAACGCTGAAGGATTTCCGGGTGATTTTCCGTCAGGAGCCCAAGCTCTCGGTGGGCAACCATTTTGGATCGCGGCTGGTGTTTGACCGGGACGGCTATCTGTTCGTTACCTTGGGGGAAAACAACGACCGGCCGACCGCCCAGGACCTCGACAAGTTGCAAGGCAAGGTCGTAAGGATCTATCCGGACGGCAAGGTGCCCGACGACAACCCCTTTGTCGGGCAGGCCGGTGTGCGCCCGGAGATATGGGCCTACGGCGTTCGCAACCCGCAAGGCGCGGCGCTCAACCCCTGGACCGGCACGCTCTGGGAAAACGAGCACGGTCCTCTGGGTGGCGATGAGGTCAACATCATCGAGCGCGGCAAGAATTACGGTTGGCCGCAGGCCACCCACGGCATCAATTACTCGGGTCAGCCAATCCCGGAAGCCAAAGGCAAAACCGCCGAAGGTACCCTCGGGCCGCATCATGTCTGGGAAAAATCTCCCGGTCTGAGCGGCCTGGCATTCTACGACGGCGACCGCTTCAAAGCCTGGCAACACAACGCGTTTATCGGCGCGCTGGTCACCCGGGAGCTGATTCGCCTGCAGTTCGAGGGCGACAAGGTGGTTCACGAAGAACGCTTGCTGGGCGAACTCGACAAGCGTATCCGCGATGTGCGGCAGGGACCGGATGGGTATTTGTATGTGTTGACCGACGAAGAGGATGGGGCGTTGTACAAGATAGGGCTGAAATAACGCTCACCCGATCGTTCCCGCGAGTGGGAACGATCGAGTCTGAATGGGGCCGGATCAGATCTGTTGAGCCGTAGCGACAGATCTCTTGCGATCTTGAATTCCCCGCACTACCAGATACAACAATGGCCCATTCGATACAAAAACCGCCGTTATCAACAGATACGGCACCACCGACCACGCCGACTGCCCGCGTTTACGCGCATCCTGATACATCCACACACCCGCCAGCGTTGCCAGCAGGTAAAGGTCGATCACCACCTGCGCGGTATCCGGGCGGGACATCAGGCTGATGCCAAAATCGATCAGCGACTGTTCGGCCTGGAGCATCACCGAAACGGTGTAGCCGGCGAAGGCGATCAGGGCAATAAGGGGCAGGGCGATTGACTTCATGGTTTCCTTCCTTGGGACAATGAGCAGGTCGGCCAGACTACCGCGATGAGTGAACATTGGCCATTGACTTGCCAGCAGCGCCCGGCTACTTTCCGGACATGACTACCACCGTATTGCGCTGCCAGCCAAGCATTATTACCGCCATTCCTCACTTGGCGGGCTAGCTCACGACTGCAGCACCCAACCCGCCCTAGAGGCGGGTTTTCATTTTCTGTCTCTGGGCTCTGATCAATGTCAGGAGACGATCATGACCAGCGTGCCCGCCCAACAAGCCCTGCTTGAGCTTTACGTCAAAAAAATCCTTGCCGCACCGGTCTATGAGCTGGCGGTGCGCACACCCCTGCAACCAGCCCCGGCGCTGTCCGTAGCCTTGGGCAATCACATCCTGCTTAAGCGCGAAGACTTGCAACCGACCTTTTCTTTCAAGATCCGTGGTGCCTACAACAAGCTGGTACAACTGAGCCCCGAGCAAAAGGCGCGGGGTGTTGTGACGGCTTCGGCAGGCAATCACGCCCAAGGGGTGGCGTTGGCGGCGCGTGAACTGGGGATCGACGCGACGATCGTGATGCCCGCCACCACACCGGAACTGAAGGTGCACGGGGTGCGCAGCCGTGGCGCGGATGCGTTGTTGCACGGCGAGAGTTTTCCGTTTGCCCTGGCCTATGCGCTGGATCTGGCCGAAAAAACCGGGAAGACCTTTGTTTCGCCCTTTGACGATCCGGATGTGATTGCGGGGCAGGGCACCGTGGCCATGGAGATCCTGCGCCAGCACCAAGGTCCATTGGATGCGATTTTTGTACCGGTGGGCGGTGGCGGTTTGATCGCCGGCATCGCGGCGTACGTCAAATACCTTCGTCCAGAGGTACGCATCATCGGTGTCGAGTCGGAACATTCCGCTTGCCTGCAGGCGGCATTACAGGCGGATAAGCGCGTTGTTCTGCCCCATGTCGGGACCTTCGCCGATGGTGTGGCGGTCGCACAGATCGGTGCCCATGGTTTCGAGGTATGCCGTTTTTGCGTCGATGAAGTGCTGACCGTCAGCAATGACGAACTCTGCGCCGCAATCAAGAATATCTATGACGATACCCGCTCGATCGCAGAACCTTCCGGTGCGTTGGCGGTGGCTGGAATCAAGAAGTACGTGGCGAAAAACACTGCCCGTGGCCAGACGTTCGTGGCTATCGATTCGGGAGCCAATATCAATTTCGACAGTTTGCGCCATGTAGCCGAACGCGCCGCGTTATGCGACACGCTGGCTTGAAGATGTCAGGCCGGCAAGCGGAGGCTATCAGGTCCGCTTCAGGGTTACTCTGCGATGGCTTTATCGACCTTGCTCGAGGCTGACCAGACCCGGTAGCGAACCTCGACGTCCTTGGGCACGTAAAGCACGATCGGCAGTTTGCTGTTGTAGCGCAGCATGAAGCCGTCACCGACCACCGGCACGAAATCCTGTTGGGTCTTGCCATCCGGGCAGGCCATCAGCGTGCTCATCGGACCGATGACTTTTTCCAGCCGGTAGTACGGATAGCCCCAACCTTCGAGGTTTTTCTCTTCGAGAATGCCGCCCAGGCGTTGGCGATTACAGTCGACTGCCAGGGTCTTGCCGGCAAGGATCTCCACCTGGAAGTCGTCTTCACGAGTTTGCGGGGCGAGGTGGATGACCTGGCGGGTGAAACCACTTTGCGCTTTCGGGAAGGGCGCAACTTCTTCGAGTTTTGCCCCGTGGACAATGCCCGACAGCGTGACAGCGATCAGCCCGACGGTGGTGCTGATGGTCGATAAACCCATGATGCCTCCTTGCGTATGTGTGGGGTGAGCGGATACTGGATCTGATGGCCGCCATTCTCGACGGCGTCGCCGGTCAATGCAAATCCTTCGCCTGAGATTGCAATTTGCAGGGGCCGTAAGAGGCCTTTTTTGCAATTTGCATGGTTGTTTTTACGAGCACTTACAATAAGCCCTTGATTTACCGATGAGCTGCATAGCGAAATTCAGGGCATGTTTTATGCTGTACCTGTTCTTAAGCTGACCGGGATTCCATTTGAGTCAGCATCGATTGTTAATTGGCAGTCTCACAACGGAGAGGGTCGCCATGTTTCTTTCTGCCTTGGAACTACGCAATATTATCGAAAGCAGTTTTCTGCCGAAACGCTGTCAATGCACGCTGTCGCCGGACTTGTCGATGACCGTGAAAGTGTTTGCCGATGATGCAACCGATCAACTCGATCTATTGAAAACCGGAATCAACGCCCAGCAACTCAATGGTTGTCGGGAAATCAACGAATTGATAGCCGTTCTGCGTTCCGATCTTCAGAATCACTACACAGAACCCGGGCATAGCCAGGGGATGCGTAAAGCACTTTAAGCCATTGTTTTTAGCAGTAGTTCAAGCTGTAGTTTCAAGTTCCGCCGATGCGCGCCGGGTCTGGAAAAACGCCAGGCCCAGCGCCAGTTCAACACCAACAGCCAGCAGAATGCCCAGACCGGTATGGCCATTGAGCCATTCGCCGAAACCCAGTATCGCCAACCCCCAGCAGCCCACCACAAAGCCATTGGTCAGGCGCGGGCCACACATTTGTGGCGAGGGGATTTATCCCCGTTGGGTCGCGAAGTGACCCCCTGCGTCCATTCAGACTGACCTGACTGAGTGGTTCGGATTAACGACTGCTTCGCAGCCGGACGGGGCGGTGCGACGTTTCGTTAAATCCCCTCACCACAGGATTCCCCACGAATACCGCAAGGCGTTATTTCAGACGTTTCCGTCAGTTCTGATAACTGCAAGCGTCAGAAAGTTTTCGGTAGGCGAGTTCTGCAGGTTGGCCCGATTGTGAATCGATGTACTTCATCGTCGCCGTAATAACCTCGCAATCCAGGGTGGTGGGTTCGCTCAGCGCAATCACCTTACCCACGTGCAACGGCATGCCGTAGTGATAGGAAGGCACGTTTTGCGTAGAGGTGGTTTCATTAGCCTGGGCAACGCCGGTCGATGAAGCACAGACAAGGGCGATTGAAACGAGCAGGGCGCGCGAGTTCATGGGGGCAATCTCCAGTGCAGATGCAAGTTAGCTCGACGTGTCGTCGAACCTGCCGCACTGGGCGTCAGAGAGCTCTGAGGGCGTGCGGTCCAGTAGAGTGTTGGACTGCGCGATTAAGTATTGGTTAACCCGGCTGAACGCCACCTGTCGTTAAGCCACTACCGTTCGGCGGACAAACTACGATCATTTTTCAGACTAAAGTCGTCTGCATTGAGAAAAAACCCTCTGCCATCATTGCCGCTCACCCCGCGTGTTCACTTCAGACCGGTCCTTTACGGTACCGGATGAAGGCTATTTCTGGCTGATTGCGTCCTGGCGCAAACGCTGCATTGTTGGAGCTTTTTAATGCGTCCCCCATTTACGTTGATCTTCGCGCGCCAGTCACTCGGCTTCGGCGCTTTAGTCCTGTGCGCCGGTTTTACCGGGCCGGCTCAAGCGAGCGGTTTCATCGATGACACCACAGCGAAAATCGAATCACGGACGGTGTATTTCAACCGCGACTTTCGTGACGGGCACACCTCCACGGACCAGGGCGCGTCCAAACGCGAAGAAACGGCCCAGGGCTTCATTCTCAACCTGCAATCGGGGTACACCGAGGGCACGCTAGGATTCGGTGTCGATGCACTGGGCATGGCGGGGTTCAAGCTCGATTCCAGCCCTGACAGCAGCAACAGCGGCTTGCTGCCGTCCAGCGGCAGTGACCCGCGTGGTTCGGCGGATGAATACACCAAGCTCGGCCTGACCGCCAAGGTGCGCGTCTCGCAAAGCGTGCTGAAGTACGGCGCTCTGCTGCCGGATGTGCCGCTGCTCAAGTACAACGACGGTCGCTTGCTGCCGACCCTGTTCAATGGCGCGATGCTCACCTCCAGAGAGGTGCAGGATCTGAGTTTCATGGCCGCGCGCCTGGACAAGTACACCGCCCGGGATTCCACCGATTCCCAGGACATCCGCGTGCACTGCAAGAACAAGCGCTATGCCTGCTACATCACTGCCGATCATTTCGACATGTACGGCTTCGATTACAAGATCAACGAACGGCTCACCGGTCAGTATCACTACGCGGAACTTGAAGATATCTACCGTCAGCACTTCCTCGGCTTGCTGGCCAACCAACCGCTGGGTGGCGGCGTGCTCAAGGCCGATCTGCGCTTGCTCAAGAGTGCCGACAGCGGCGCTGCCCGCGCCGGGACCATCGACAACCGCGCCCTGAGCACAATGCTCGCTTACACCATCAGCGGCCATACGTTCAGCGCTGGCTGGCAGCGCATGAACGGCGACAACTCGATGCCGTACCTGGATGGTACCAATCCGTATCTGGTCAACTACGTGCAGGTCAACGACTTCGCCGCGGCGCAGGAACGCTCGTGGCAGCTGCGTTACGACTACGACTTCAAGGCCATTGGCATCAACGGCCTGACGTTCCTGACCCGCTATGTGAACGGTGATCACATCAAGGTGCCGGGCAGCGATCAGCAAGGCAAAGAGTGGGAACGCGACAGCGAGCTCAAGTATGTGGTGCAGGGCGGGACGTTCAAGGATGTCAGCCTGCGGCTGCGCAATGCGACCTACCGCACCAACTACGAGCAATATGCCCGGGATGTGGATGAGACGCGGCTGATCGTCAGCTACAACTTTTCGATCCTGTAGCGCCTGAAAGATTGCCATCGCGAGCAGGCTCGCTCCCACATTGGTCCGGCGTCGTACACAAATTCCGTGAACGACCGGGGACCTTGTGGGAGCGAGCCTGCTCGCGATAAGGCCATCAAATTCAGCGCAACTCTATCTGATGCCGATATGGCAAGTCCGGCCCGGTCTTGCTGCACGTCAGCGCCGCCGCCTGCACCGCAAACCTCACCATCCCATCAATCTGCTCGCGACTCAGTTGCCGTACCCCCTCGACCGAATCCAGCCGCTGTTCGGTCAGCCAGGCAATCAACGCAGCCTGGAAGGTATCGCCGGCGCCCACGGTATCGGCGATGTCCACCGCGCAGGCCGGCACCGACCACGAACCGTGGACCCGACTGAACACCGTCGCACCTTCGCCACCACGGGTCAGGAACACCAGCTGACAGCGGTGTTGCAGCCAGCCCTCGATCACCCGCGCCGGGTCCTGCTCGGGGTACAGCAGGCTCAGATCCTCATCGCTGACCTTGATCAGATCGGCATGCTCGACCAGAGTGGCTACCCGCGAACGCCATAGCTCGATGTTCGGCTGGGGATTTAGCCGCACGTTCGGATCAAGGCTGATCAGGCGTTTGCCGCTTTCCCGAAGCACCAGCTCCAGCAGCGTGTCGGCAATCGGCTGCACCACCAGCGAAAACGAACCGATGTGCAGGCCGCGCACTTGCGGCCCCAACGCCGGAAGATGCTCGGGTTTGAGTTGTCGATCCGCGCAGCCTTCACCGCGGAAGCTGTAGTGCGGCGAGCCATTGGCCCCGACCGCGACCATCGCCAGGGTGGTCGGTGCGGCAAAATCCACCAGATAGTCCGTCCGTACGCCTTCCTCCTCCAACACCTGGAGCAAGCGCCGGCCGAGGTAGTCGGTGGACAACCCGGCCAACAATGCAGCCTCCACGCCCAGACGGCGCAGGCCCACGGCGACGTTGAACGGCGAGCCACCGGCGATGGCCTTGTAATTCACTTTTGAAGCCAGGCCGCTGACGTCGTTTTCACTGAAGAAATCGAACAGCGCTTCGCCACACACCAGATACATAGTTGTTCGCTCTTTATAGGGTTGCGACATGTTGTCGATAGCGTTCGTAGGCCAACTGCGAGGCCGCCACGTTTTCTGCAATCGGCAGGGTTTCACTGGCCGGGTCGAGCTTCACGCATCGCTCGCACAGATCCGCCAGGCTGTCCTCATGCCCGTTTGCCCGCGACGTGCACCACGCCGCCTGAATCGCCGCGCCAAGGGCGGCGGCTTCGCTTTGCTCGGGGCAGACGACTTTCATGTTCATGGTGTCGGCGACGATCTGCCGCCACACCGCGCTCTTGGCGCCACCACCGATCAGGCAGATGCGCAGGCTTTGTAAGCCATTGTGGCGCAGCAGGTCCAGTCCGTAACGCAAACCGAAGGTCGTACCTTCGACCACGGCGCGGCATAGATTGGCCTGGGTCAGGTTGGTCATGGTCAGTCCCAGCACGCTACCGGTGGCGTGGGGCAGGGCAGGGACGCGTTCACCGTTGAGGAACGGCAGTATGCTCACCCCTTCGGCGCCGATGGGGGCCTGGGCAACGCGCGCATTGAAACACTCGATATCCAGATTGAACAATTCTCGGATCAGCCCCGTGGCGTTGGTCAGGTTCATGGTGCAAATCAACGGCAACCAACCGCCGCTGGATGAACAGAACGTAGCGACGGCTGCGTCCGCGCTGACTTTCGGTTGCTCGGCGTAGGCGTACACCGTGCCGGATGAGCCAAGGCTCATGGTGATCGCGCCCGGTTTGATGTTGCCGGTGCCGATGGCACCCATCATGTTGTCGCCGCCGCCGCTGGATACCAGCGCATGCGGATTGATGCCCAGGTGTTCGGCGATGCCCGGCAGCACGGTGCCGACGGCTTGATGGGCATCGATCAGTTCGGGCAATGCGGCTTGCAGACGTCCGCTGGGGTCGATGTCGCGCAGCAGCTGCAAATCCCATTGGCGGGTGCGTACGTTGAAGTAACCCGTGCCCGAGGCATCGCCGTACTCGCTACAGCTGCGACCGGTGAGCCAGAAATTCAGATAATCGTGGGGCAGCAGGATGTGTGCGATGCGCGCAAACACATCGGGGTGCTGTTCTTGGGTCCAAAGCAGTTTTGAAACCGTGTAGCCCGGAGCAATCACCACGCCGAGGCGTTCCAGCGAGTCTTTTTCGCCGCCCAGATGCTTGAGCAGTCGATCGTTCTGCGCGGTGGTTTCGGTGTCGCACCAGAGCTTGGCCGGGCGCAGGACCTGGCCTTGGTCGTCGAGCAGCACCAGGCCATGTTGCTGGCCGGAAACGCCGATGCCGAGGATGTCCTGGCCATCGACATCCGCCGCCAGCAATGCACGGCGAGTAGCGAGGGTGAATGCGTCCAGCCACTGCGCGGTGTCTTGCTCACGGCGACCGTTGGCGGCGCTGATCAGCGTGTGCGCGGCGGCGCCTTGACCGAGGACCTTGCCGCTAGCCGCATCGAGGACGATGGCTTTGGTGCCTTGGGTGCCGCAGTCGATGCCGAGGTAGAGTTGTTGGTTTGCCATGTAACATCCTTGGTGTGTCAGATCGATTTCGGTGAGTCCATTCGCGAGCAGGCTCGCTCCCACAGGAGATCTTCAGCGGACACAAATTATGTACTTCACAACGATCCAATGTGGGAGCGAGCCTGCTCGCGAAGACGGCAGTCGCTACACCACCGACATCACGCCAGAATCCGCTCCAGCGTGCGCGTCACCCCAACCTCCCGCAAACTGTTGCAACACCACTCAAACGCCACGACAAACTCCGCTGAGCGGGCAATCGCCACCCCAAAAATCTCCTCAACCGCCAGCAACCGCTGGGTAATCAACGCATCATCCGCCACCAGCGCCTGACAGAACGCCGCCCTCGGGTCCGCAATGGCATAAGTCTCGCCATTCTCATCCACACCCTTCAAATACAAGGCCCACGCCGCCACCACCAGCGCCGCCCGTTTGGTTTCCCGGCCATCGGCAATCAGGCGGTTGATAGTCGGCACGGTGAATTTCGGAAACTTCGACGATCCGTCCGAGCACACGCGCTCCAGCTGATCGGCAATAGCCCGGTTGGAGAAGCGTGCCACCAGGGTGTTTTTGTATTCGCTCAGGTCGATCCCCGGCACCGGCGACAGCTGCGGCGTCACATCCAGGTCCATGTAAGCTCGCATGAAGCGCACGAACAGCGGGTCGTTCATGGTCTCGTGGACGAAGCGGTAACCCTTGAGGAACCCCAGGTAGGTCAGGGCCAGGTGACTGCCGTTGAGCAGTTTGATCTTCATCTCTTCGTATGGTGTGACGTCATCGGTGAACTGCACGCCGACCTTTTCCCAGGCCGGGCGGCCGTTGACGAACTTGTCCTCCAGCACCCACTGCACGAACGGTTCGCAGACCACCGGCCAGGCATCCTCGACCCCGTGCTGGTCGGCCAGTTGCAGGCGGTGTTGGGTGCTGGTCATCGGCGTGATGCGGTCGACCATGGCGTTGGGGAAGCTCACGTTGCGCTCGATCCAGTCCCGCAGCTCGGCATCACGCAGGGCGGCGAAGGCCAGCAGGGCCGTGCGGGTGACCGCCCCGTTGTGCGGCAGGTTATCGCAGGACATCAAGGTGAATGCCGGCGTGCCTGCCGCGCGGCGTTTGGCCAGTGCGGCGCAGAGGAAACCGAACACGGTTTTCGGTGCGTGCGGGTTCGCCAGGTCGTGCTGGATCTGCGGCAAGTGAGCCATGAACTCGCCGTTGCTGTCGTCGATGCAGTAGCCACCCTCGGTGATCGTCAGTGAAACGATACGGATCTCGGGGCTGGCGAGTTTGTCGATCAGCGCCTGGGCGTCATCATCGGCCAGCAGCATGTCGCGAATGGCACCGATGACCCGCACCTCGGTGTCGTCGGTATCGCCGAGTTCGAACAGGGTGAACAGGTAGTCCTGTTGTTGCAGATCATCCCGGGCGCGGCGATCTTCGCCGCGCAAGCCGACGCCGCAGATGGCCCAGTCCAGGCCTTCACCCTTGTTCATCAACGCGTCGGTGTAATACGCCTGGTGGGCGCGGTGGAAACCACCGACGCCAATGTGCGCGATGCCTTGTCGAATGTCGCTCAGGGCGTAGGCGGGCAGGACCACCTTGGGTGAGAGGCGCTGCAGGTTGTGTTTATCGAGTTTCATCACAGGCTCTCTGAATCAGGCAGCGACGCGCAACGGGCGGGTCATTGCCACGCCGTCGGCATCGAATAAATGGCAGTGGCTGGCGTCCAGGTGCAGGCTCAAGGTCTCGCCGTAGCGGCTGGCCAGGTCGCCGCGAACACGCATGGTCAAGGCTTCGCCGTTTGCTGTGCGCACGTGGCAGAAGGTATCGCTGCCCAGGCGTTCGCTCACGTCGGCGGTGACTTGCAGCGTGCAGTCGCCGGGTGTGGCCAGTTCCAGATGTTCCGGGCGAATGCCTAAGGTGACTGCGCTGCCGACCCTCAGGTTGATGCCGCCGAGCGGCAGGCTGATGCGGGTGCCGGCGTCCAGTTGCACTTCGCAGCCCTGACCGTCGACCCGGCTGACCTGGCCCTTGAGGAAACCCATTTTCGGCGTGCCGAGAAAGCCCGCGACAAACAGGTTGGCCGGTTGGTGATAGAGGTCCAGCGGCGAGCCGACCTGTTCGATTTTGCCGCCATTGAGCACGACGACTTTATCGGCCATGGTCATCGCTTCGACCTGATCGTGGGTCACGTAGATCATGGTGGCTTGCAGGTCTTTGTGCAGGCGCAGCAGTTCAAGACGCATCTGCACCCGCAGCGCGGCGTCGAGGTTGGACAGTGCTTCGTCGAACAGGAAAATTTTCGGATTGCGCACGATCGCCCGGCCGATCGCTACGCGTTGCCGCTGGCCACCGGACAGCTGTTTGGGCTTGCGTTCGAGCATCGGACCCAGCTCAAGGATGCGCGCCGCTTCACCGACTTTTTTCTCGACCTCGGCTTTCGGCACACCGGCCAGATCGAGGGCAAACGACATGTTCTTGCGCACGCTCATGTGCGGGTACAGGGCGTAGGTCTGGAACACCATCGCCAGGTCGCGCTTGGCCGGGCTGACTTCGGTGATGTCGCGGCCGTCGAGTTCGATGGTGCCGCCGCTGACTTCTTCCAGCCCCGCGATCAGGCGCAGCAGGGTGGATTTGCCGCAACCCGACGGGCCGACAAATACTACGAATTCCTTGTCGTTCACTTCCAGGTCGATGCCCTTGATGATGGAAAAACCTTCGAAGCCTTTTTGCAGATTCTTGATTTTCAGGTTGGCCATGATGATGGGCCTCCAATTGTTGTTTTTTTTATTTCACGGCGCCGAACGACAGCCCGCGCACCAGTTGTTTCTGACTGATCCAGCCGAAGATCAGGATCGGTGCACAGGCCAGGGTCGAGACCGCCGACAACTTGGCCCAGAACAACCCTTCGGGACTTGAGTACGAGGCGATCAACGCGGTCAGTGGCGCGGCTTTCGATGAGGTCAGGTTCAGCGACCAGAAGGCCTCGTTCCAGCACAGGATCAGCGACAGCAGCACGGTCGAGGCCAGGCCACCCTTGGCGATCGGCAGCAGCACCCGGAGCATTTCCTGCGTCAACGTTGCGCCATCGAGGCGGGCGGCTTCGAGGATGTCCTTGGGGATGTCCTTGAAGTAGGTGTAAATCATCCAGACCACGATCGGCAGGTTGATCAGGGTGTAGATCACGATCAGCGCGATCCGCGTGTCGAGCAGGCCAAAGCTCTTGGCCAGCAGGTAGATCGGCATCAGTACGCCCACCGGCGGCAGCATCTTGGTGGAGAGCATCCACAGCAGCGTGCCTTTGGTGCGCTGGGTTTCGTAGAACGCCATGGAGTAGGCTGCCGGCACCGCGATCAGCAGGCACAGGGCCGTGGCGCTGAACGAAATCACCACCGAGTTCCAGGCGAAACTGAAGTAGTCGCTGCGCTCGTTGATGTGCAGGTAATTTTCCAGTGTCGGGGTGAAGATGAACTGCGGCGGTGCGGCGAAGGCATCGATCTCGGTTTTGAAACTGGTCAGCACCATCCAGAAGATCGGGAAGAAGATCAGGATCGCGATGGCCCAGGCCAGGGTGCCCAGCAGCAGGCTTTGCAGACGACGGGGTTGTTGAAGGGTCATGGTGCGCGCCTCAGGCTTTGTCAGTCAGGTTTTTGCCGATCATCCGCACCAGCACGATGGCCGCGATGTTGGCGATCACCACCGCAATCAAGCCGCCCGCCGACGCCATGCCGACATCGAACTGCACCAGCGCCTGGTTGTAGATCAGGTAAGCGAGGTTGGTCGAGGCGTAGCCGGGGCCGCCGTTGGTGGTGGTGAAGATTTCGGCGAACACCGAGAGCAGGAAGATGGTTTCGATCATCACCACCACCGCAATCGGTCGCGCCAGGTGCGGCAGGGTCAGGTGCCAGAAGATGGCGATCGGCCCGGCGCCATCGAGGCGAGCGGCTTCCTTCTGCTCCTGGTCCAGCGACTGCATCGCCGTCATCAGGATCAGGATCGCGAAGGGCAGCCATTGCCACGAGACAATGATGATGATCGACAGAAGCGGATAGTGCGCCAGCCAATCCACCGGTTGCGCGCCGAACAGTTTCCAGACGTAGGCGAGAATCCCCGACACCGGATGGAAAATCAGGTTCTTCCAGATCAGCGCGCCGACGGTGGGCATGATGAAGAACGGCGAGATCAGCAGCACTCGCACGATGCCGCGCCCGAGAAACTCACTGGCCTCCAACAGGGCGCTGATCAATACGCCGAGCACCACGCTGATCAGCAGTACACTGCCCACCAGCAACAGGGTATTGGTAGCGCCGGGCATGAAACCGGAGTCGGTCAGGAAGTAGTTGAAGTTTTCCAGCCCGACGAATTCGTTTTCACCCGGATTAAGCAGGTTGTAGCGAATCAGCGAAAAGTAGAGGGTCATGCCCAGAGGCACGATCATCCACAGCAGTAGCAGCGCCACCGAGGGGCTGACCAGGAACCAGCCGGGATTGGTCGCGCGGCTTTTGCGCTGCGGTTGGACAATGTCCATGTGAGCTTTGGCAGTTGATGTATTCATGGCGTTAAACCGATTGTGTACAGACAATGAAGATCAACTGTGGGAGCGAGCCTGCTCGCGAAAGCGATGTTTCAGTCACGAAAATGCGCCGGTTGTACCGACCTCTTCGCGAGCAGGCTCGCTCCCACAGAAGGCGAGAGCAGGGTTCGGGTTACTGGGGATACCCCGCGCGCTTCATCTCGCGTTCGATGGTTGACTGGGCCGCAGCCAGTGCCTGGTCGACCGTGGTCTGGCCAATCAGCGCCGCCGAAAACGATTTGCCAACCTGGGTGCCAATGCCCTGGAACTCCGGGATGGTCACCAGCTGAATGCCGATATAGGGCACCGGTTTGAGCGTCGGCTTGCTCGGGTCCGCCGCCTTGAGCGATTCCAGCGTGACTTTGGCAAACGGCGCAGCGCTCATGTAAGCCTCGCTGTAAGTCGAGGCCCGGGTGCCTGGCGGCACGTTGGCAATGCCGTATTTTTCCGCGACCAATGCACCGTATTCCCTGGAGGTCGCCCAGGCGCTGAAGGTCTTCGCCGCCTCCTTGGCCTTGGAGCTGGTGGGGATCGCCAGGGCCCAGGAATACAACCAGGCCGAGCCTTTATCGGTGACCTCATGGGGCGCGTAGGTGAAACCGACGTGATCGCTGACCTTGCTCTGGGTCTTGTCGGTGACGAACGAGCCGGCGACGCTGGCATCGACCCAGATCGCGCATTTGCCGCTGTTGAACAGCGCCAGGTTTTCGTTGAAGCCGTTGCTCGACGCCCCCGGTGGGCCGGATTTTTTCATGGTGTCGACGTAGAAGTTCAACGCGTTTTTCCATTCGGGGCCGTTGAATTCCGGTCTCCACTGCTCATCGAACCAGCGTGCGCCATAGGCGTTGGCCACGGTGGTGACCAGCGCCATGTTCTCGCCCCAGCCAGCCTTGCCGCGCAGGCAGATACCGTACTGTTCTTTATCCTTGTTGGTGAGTTTGCTGGCGAATTCGGCGATCTGGGTCCAGGTCGGGCGCTCGGGCATGCTCAGGCCGGCGTCCTTGAACAGGTCGGTACGGTAATAGGTGATGGAGCTTTCGGCGTAGAAGGGCAAGGCATACAGCGACCCCTTGACTGACAGGCCTTCACGCACCGAGGGGAAGACATCGTCGAGGGCGTAGCTGGCCGGCAAGTCCTTCATCGGCTCCAGCCAGCCCTTGGCGCCCCACAGTGCTGCTTCGTACATGCCGATGGTCAGCACGTCGAACTGTCCACCTTGCGTGGCGATGTCAGTGGTCAGGCGCTGACGCAGGACGTTTTCTTCAAGCACCACCCAGTTGAGCTTGATGTCCGGATGCTCGGTCTCGAAGGTTTTCGAGAGCTTTTGCATGCGAATCATGTCGCTGTTGTTGACGGTGGCAATCGTCAGGGTCTGGGCGCCAAGACTGACGCTGCTGAGGGTCATGCAGGTGAGGGCAAGCAAAGCTTTTACAGAAGGTTGCATCGTGCACTCCTTTTCTGCACCCGGTGGGCCACAGAAGGACAGTTATTGTTTTTGTGTCTTCCGACGGCTGGAAGAATGTGCGCTGATTACAGCCTTCAATTGAGGGCGAGACAAATCATCCATCGCACTTGGATTGATACTATTTTGCACTTGACTTTGGAGTGATGAACGTAGAGAAGGGCTTTTCAGCGAGAGAGCGGTATCGAATACGTACAGGTTTTTTAGCGGCTCACCGGTCTTGTAGGAGCATGGCTTGCCCGCGATGGCGATCTTGCGGGCGCCATCGCGAGCAAGCTTTGCTCCTACAGAAGGGGGTTGGGGTTAACCCAGGTTTTGCTCGGTCAACCGCTGCACCACCAACCGCCGGTAATGCGAAGGCGTCATGCCCTTGAGCTGCTGAAAACGCCGGTTGAAGTTGGAGATATTGTTGAAGCCTGACTCGAAGCACACATCCGTGACCGGTTTGTCGCCATCCGCCAGTAGCTCGCAGGACTTGCTGATGCGCAGGCGATTGACGAACTCGATGAAGCAGCGCCCGGTGGCCTGCTTGAACACGCGGCTGAAGTAGGTCGGCTTCATACCCAGATGCTCGGCGACCTCCTCCAGCGGCAACTCGCGGGCATAGTGGGCGAAGATGTAATCCACTGCGCGGTTGGTGCGATCGATGTTGTGCTCGTCGGCCAGTTGCGGCGTCGTTGCGCCGGACAGCAACTGGTAATCATCGGAGGCCGCCAGCAACTCCAGCAGAATGAAAAAATGCCCGAGGCGGGTCACGCCTTGGGTGTCGGCGATGCGCTGCATCAGGTCCATGGCCTTGCCGATCGTGTGCTTGCAGCGAAACTCGATGCCGTACTGCGCTCGTTCCAACAGCGGCGCCAGGCTCTTGAGCTCGGCAAATACCTGATAGCCGCTGTCGAACAGCTCGTCCGTGAAGTTGACCAGCATGTCGCGCTTGGGCACCACTTCATCTTCGGCCACCTGGCTGATCCAGTTGTGGGGCAGGTTGGGGCCAGTGAGAAACAGGCTTTGCGGATAGAAATTGCCGATGTAGTCGCCAATGAACACCTTGCCTGAACTGGCGACGATCAGGTGCAGCTCGTATTCCTTGTGAAAATGCCAGCGCACCAGGGGGCAGGGGAATCCGTGCTGGCGATAGATGATGGACAACCCGTTATGGTCGTCCATCAGCTCATAGGAAGGATCGGTAACGCGGGTGGATCGGCTCATGTCGGGACGCTTTTATTGTTATCGCACGTCGATCATGCCTCTTTCACGGGCGAATAGGCCAGCGTGTTACGTGCTGGTCCTTGATCTTCTGCCGACAGTTCTCGTCTGGCATCAGTTCGCACTGGAATCAGCCTTGATGACGTTGGCGATTCGGCAATGCTTTACCAGTCTCGACGTTTCGAAAAAGTCCACGTTGATAATGCTGCACTTATATATCCAGTCGTTGTTCGCAGGGTCAAACCATTGATCGAGGGTTTCACTGATGTTCACCGGACCTGCCGCAATATGATAACTGGTCGCGGAAAGAGACCATGGCATCAAACCCTGGGGTGGGTGCTTCATGACCTCGGTGATATGAGCATCCAGCTCGGCGATACTCGTGGTATCGATGCCACTCCATTTATGGGCGATTGATCGGCAGAAGTAATTCGAGTCGAGGTGCGGGTGGCGCTCGGCGGCCACGAGGACCCGCTGCGCATGACTGGCCTGCTTGAGTTGTCCGAGGGGCAGGTCAGCGTTGCGTGAAGGGATGATCAGGTCGCCCAAATGGGTCACTATCATCCTGTTGAACTCCCGGTAGTCAAACCCCTTGTCACCCCACTCCAACTGGTGAAAGTCGAGAACAATGAATTCGTCGGGGTTTTCCTGAAGAAAGCGGATGACCGCGGTGATCAGGTTTTCCAGGGATCGAGAGGACCGGATAAAGTTGTGCAGGCACCAGAACGTGCCGACGCCATTGCCGGCAATTTCATACTCCAGCCGGACATCCAGTGCCCGCGCACCCTGAGACAGTTGATAATAAAAGCTGTTGTTTTGACACGCTGCCCAATGACTGATTCCGGGTGCTATATAAGAGGCTTTCTTGTCCACGCCGGCATTGTGGGCACCCGGAAGTATCAGGGCGGCAAGGGGGCGGGAATCAATCAAAGGCGTGTGGCTCATCCAGTTGCTGAGCGTGATGTCATCAGGGTCGCCATCGAAGTAGCGAAGATCGTTATTGGTTATGCCCTTCATATTGCATCCTTGCTTGGAGTAATAAATAGCAGTAGATTAAATCGTTCAAACGGATCTGAACAACTTCCCCGCTACTTATAACCACGTTCAGGATTTCAACCAACTAAGGCTTGATGCAAAAAATGTCTTTTGCTGCAGTTATCGATTGTCCTGTCAGCTAACTGCTGTATGACGATTCTTGGCTTCAATCCATTGAGCCATGTATTGGGTACTTTTGTGTTGATGATGACGCAGCATACTGCCGGTAAAGTTGTCTCTTCTGATCGAAGTCAGGTGCTGGCGGCAATGCTCGAGTCGTGCAATCAGTGCCGGACCATGAACCTGTGGTTGATAACGACTCGCCAGCAGGTCCAGGCCCATTGCCTGGGCATCGAGCCATTGCGCCTTGTCCTGATAGAGCTGCACGGCGCAATCGGCAAAGGACCTGGCTGTGCGGGTGATCGCTCCCGGCCATGGTTCGTGTGCGTGCATGGCTTCTGCGCCGACGGGCGTGGTGACATTGGGCGTGCCACAGAGCATTGCATCGACAATTTTGCCTTTGATGCCCGCGCCAAAGCGCAACGGTGCCATGCACACTCGTGCAGCTGACATCACTTGCAAGGCGTCCTGCGCCCAATTCATCACATGAAACCCCTGTGCCGCGTTATGCAGCGCGGTCGCCTTGGGCGGTGTATAGGCGCCGTAAATGTGCAGTTGAGCCGTGGGTAATTGCTGGCGAATCATTGGCCAGATAGTGCTTTTCAACCAGAGCACCGCATCCCAGTTTGGGGCATGGCGAAAATTGCCGATGTGCAGAAAGTGCGCCCGGTCTTCGAACGGCGTCAGCGCATGGGGGGGCAAATCCACCATCAACGGGCACCAATGCAGCAGGCTGCGCGGCAGCTTGAAGTGCTCGACCAGCAACTCGATCTCCACTTCGGAGATCATCAGGTTCAAGTCGCAGCGATAGATCGCGGCGATTTCCCGCTTGGCCAGATCGGTATCGGCCATGAACTCAAACTCCTCACGCAACGCCGGCGCGAACAGCTCGTTGAAGTCATTGTCGTCGTCACTGGCCTTCAAACGATCCTTGAGCCGTTGATGGCGGGCGTGGCGCAGGCTTTGCAAATCCTGGGTCCCGAGCACGCGCAAGGCATTCGGGCAGTGCTTTTCAACCCGCCAGCCGAACTGCTCTTCCATCATGAATTGTTCGAACAGCACGATATCCGGGGCCAGTTCGCTGATGAACGTATCGAAACTGCTGTTGTTCAGCTCGATCGGTACTTCACGAATGCCCAGCACCGTCAGGTCTTCCTGGTGCTCACCAGCCCCGGCGGGGCTGCTGAAGGTGACGTCCCAGCCCTGCTGCAAGAAAGCACCGAGCAGTTGCATCACATACCCACCGGCCGCAGAAGAGCGGGGCTCGGGCCAGACGTAACCAATGACCAGGACTTTGGTTGCGCGGGGCTGATTCATGAACGGAATTCCTTGGAGCGGGCACTGGAAAGGGGTAAAAAAGGGCGCTATTAAACCATAGTGGATAGTCGTCTCGCGCCCGGCATCGCCTTCGCTATGCAATGTGCACCAGCAAGCAGTGAGTCAAGCAAACCTGCGCTCTACACCACCTGCCGGATGAAAGACAAAGCCCTTAGACATCTGCGTTTTGGAAGTTCACAACTTTTGGCCCCCGAGGTTCGAAGCCATCGAGCTCTAACATGTACCAATCAACGCCTCTTTTAAAGAGCAACATTTCGCTCGCGTTTGAAAGTTCGCCAATGTCCTGTAAACGAGCCGGGACAACGCCAGGGCACTTCACGGATTTGGCTGCATTAAGCGTGTCAAATGTTCCGCTCAAGGCTCGGAGCTGACCAGAAGCCTTGTTGCATGTTTTGTATCCTTGCCCGGTCAGGAGCAGGGCGCCGCCCTTGGTGATTTTGGCCCCCTTTTTTACCAGGCACGGAACACCGTCCAGGGGGTTCACCAGGCCGCACGCAAAACTGGCGCTGAACGTGACCAGTTTCAGGGATTTGTTCAACAGGCTCGTTGACTTCAGCGCAATACTTGCAAATTTCGGCACAGCACCAGCGATAGCACCTATCATTGAAAGGCCATCCAATGCGCAACCGACAACACCTGAGGCCTCACGATCGGGATCACCTGAGGTCAAATCCTCGATACAACTCTTGAAAGGTATGATCAAGTTAAGCAAGATTTCGAGATTCTCTTCTCGATTCTTCCGCACGGCCTCGATGGCGGTCACGCCAAAACCGACAGGATATAGCTCCTCACGAGTAGCCGGTGGGCAGTATTCAAGTACCTTTTTAACGATATCTGCGGTGCGCTGGAAATAAAATGTATTCAGTTGTCCGAGTGGGGTCTGGTCGGCGCGACTGTTTGCAGGCAACTCCCATACCTTTTCAACTACAACCATAGACCTCGTTCCTTTGACTGGCGCAGAACCGTTCAAATAGGCGTCGAGATCGATGGGCCATTCCCTGTGCTTAGTTGTCCACTGCTTTTCATTTGTGTCGTTTGTGGATCTAGGATACTCAAAGTGAGTGGTGCACCAAGTATTGTCAAGATCAATATCCATGCGCCTGATTAACTCGGCGCGCAGTGTAAAAAACTCAAAATAATAGGGTGTGCCTTTGTATTCGGCGCGGATAAGCACTCCGAAGCGCCCCCTGTACTTGTTACGAAATCTTTGGGTTTCTTTGGTTGATAAAGCTTGTTTGCGGACGGTGTAAAATTCCACAGAGCCAAATATCAGTGCGGTTCGATCAATCGGATCTGCTTTGGAAATTGCGAGTTTTAAAGTGCTTAAAAAACCGAGGTTGAGCTGTTTAAAATACTCATCGAAGCATTTGCCGTAGAGCTCTATCGGGTTTTTCAAGTTTTGCAGGCTGGATTGAGCCTGTTCTGTGTAGAGTGGGTCGTTGTTTCTGGTGGAGAATATTAATGGTGAAATATTTTTTTTCTTTGTGCCTTCAGAAAGGAAGTCTCCAGACATGAATAAGTCGCAAATCGAATATTTTTCATTGAGGTGATTATAACCATATGCGTTATGCTGGTAGTACTTTTTGGTAAGATCTACATCGCCTGGCATGACGCGTTCAAGTTCCCTCATTGCCACCTCTTGGCGCGTTGGAAGAGGCGTGCTCAACGCATCACTGCACTGTTGCAATGCTTCGGTGTACTCGATGTAGCGAGCGTTGGCAGCGGTGTAGTCATCGACCGAATATTCGCCTGAAACATCATAGGGTATTACGCCGTTCATAGCGCCCCAGTTCAGGAGGGGCTCCATCACGGCAAGCCCGAACAGCTGTTCAAGTTCTTCAGTGAACGGTTCAATGTCGGCGTAAGCAATGACTTGCTCATAGGTCATCAAGCGCGAAGATCCCGCCGCAATGGCTTCGAGCTTGGCGACGGTAAATGTCAGCGTCACCCAGCCTGGCGAACCTACTGTCAAGGTCTGCGGCAGATTTTGAACGAGAAACTCGGGGGCTGCGGTGGCCAGGTAGATATGCGCTACCAGCGGTGCTGTCAGGGCATCGATGTATTTTTTCTGCACCAGATGTGTTTCCACATCGAGCAGAATCTCGGAAACTGGTCGCTCTGCATTCTTGGGGTTGTACAACTCGTAGCCCAGTACTTGTCTTTTGTGTGCATCGAGCCCGGTGTTTGGATGAATATCCAGCAACATGGCTGACATGAGAAGTTGCTGAAGGTCACCTTGAAAGGCTGACTGGCCCGGGATTGAGCCATACCATCCCAAGGCTTGCAGGTAGCCATTTGCCCAGATGCGGGCAATTGAGCTATTTGTCAGATGGACTATTTGCTTGTGTGGGGATGCTCTCAAGCTGGCAACAGTTACTGTGCCAAGAGTACTCTCACGCAAATGATTGATGAGTTTGCCATTCAACTTTCCAAACTGACGTGTTATGTTCTTGATCTCATTTCTTTGCTGAGTAGTCAGGGCGTTCGGGCTATGTTCTGGATTTGCAAGTAATTCGCCGTAGTTAGCGGTTGCGGGAGTCTTGGGGAATTCAAGCTTGAGAAGGCGGGCGAGGTATTTCAATTGGTTTGAGGTGTTAGGGGTCGGGTGGCCATAAAATCCCAGCCACTGCTCAACATTGCTTTCACTGATCCCAAGTTTTCTTGTGAGCGAGCTGTTCGGTGTGGTCGAGAACGTCAGGCTGGAAAGTTTTAATTCTTGAGGGCGTTGCAATGTGGTCGCCAGCCAGTGTTCGATTTTTGCAATGACGGATTGTTTTTCCGTGTTGTTTGCGAGCAGGACGTTTTGAGTGTCCGCTTTTAACGTGTTCAGGTCACTGTCGGAAGCAAGTATGGTGCTCATTGAAAATCCTTTTTAAATGAGAGATTTTTGGGTTGGTCAGGCGCTAAGTTACTGTTGTAGTAGTACGATTGGCCAGGGATTATATTCTACGTATTGTTTCTTGCTCATGTAGGCTGTCTGTCCATAACAGCCGCTACAACAGCGTTCGCCCTGATTGAAAATTTGCGCAGCCCTGAATTGCAGTGCATCCAAGTCGCGTTGCATCAGCTTTCAGCGAAGTATGCCCTTGACCTTGTCCCGCAACTGATCGATGGAAAACGGTTTGCCAATAAGATGCATGCCTTCGGGCACATCGATGTTTTCGGCATAACCACTGGCGAACAGGATCGGAAGGGCAGGACGCAGGTTGCGCGCTACAATGGCCAGTTCCCGGCCGTCCATGCCCGGCAGACCGACATCGGTCATCATCAGGTCAATGTGCAGGTCCTGGTCCCGGATCAACTCCAGCGCCTGCTCGCTGCCATCGGCCTCAAGGACCTTGAACTCCAGCTCCTCCAACACGTCGACAATCAACATGCGCACGATGCTATCGTCTTCGACGACCAGGAGGGTGGGGGCGTTGGCAGTCATGATGGCGCTCTCAGAGAAGGGTGGGTGGGTTTTTCGGCCGATCAGAATCGCCGGCTCTCTTGCATGAGTAAGTGACGGGTCCCGACAAGTTCCCGATACGCTATAAAAAGAATGGCGGCACGCGTATGGGCAAAGGATAACCGCTGCTTTGACGCGGCAGCAGTCGAATGTGCATTTTGCGGCCAGACCCGTGAGAAAATTGGATCAGTGCGTCAGTTTTGGGGCAAACTCCTTGGTTTTCACCCGTTCAACAAGGCTTAACTATGACCTCTGAGTCTTCGGTTGATGAGCAACGATTCCGTAAGCTCCTGAGCCGCAACATCAGCCTGCCGCTGGGCGTCGGTGCCATCAGTGCGGTTTTCTTCGTGTCGCTGATCACTTATCTGCTGTCGACGATCCAGTGGGTGGAGCACACCGACCGGGTGATCAATAACGCCAATGAGGCGGTCAAACTGACGGTCGACCTGGAAACCGGCATGCGCGGTTATCTGCTCACCAGCGACGATAAATTTCTCGAGCCCTACGAAACGGCCAAGCCACGCATCCAGGTCGTGCTCAGAACCTTGCTTGAATTGACCGCCGACAACCCAGTCCAGACCGACCGCTTGCACAGGCTGGAGTCCTTGCAGCAGGAGTGGGCCGGTTACGCGCAATCGATGATCGAACTGCAGCGCAGCAACGGTGATTACCGTGGGGTGGTCAAGGCCGGCAAAGGCAAGCGCCTGACCGATGAAATCCGCAAGCAGTACGAAGACGTGATCGACATGGAGCAGCAGTTGCGCGCCACGCGTAACGAGGAAGTGCGCCGTACCACGATCTGGAGCATCACCCTTTATCTGTTGTTCATTGCCGGTATCAGCGGGTTGCTGGCGTACATCGGCCGCCGCGATCTGATCAATCTGTCGCAAAGCTACGCCACGACCCTGGCGGCGCAACAGGCCAGTGCCCAGCGGCTGGAGCAACAGGCCTGGCTGCGCAATGGCCAGACCCAACTGGCCGAACAGGTGTTGGGGCAGCTATCGCTCAACTTGCTGGGGCGCAACATTCTTCAGTTCTGCGCGCAGTACCTGGGCAGTGCCGTGGCGGCCATTTATGTGCGCGAAGAACATGGCGGTCTGCGCCGCGTGGCGTCCTATGGGTTTTCCCGCGAGCAGCAGGAGCGTGAGCAGCAGATCTACAGTGACGAAGGCATTGTCGGCCAGGTGGCGCAACACGCCCGCCTGATTCGCCTGGACGAGGTGCCAAGCGACTATTTCAAGGTCAGTTCCGGTCTCGGTGAAGGTTTGCCGCGCAGCGTGCTGGTGGTGCCGACCAGCGACGACGAGCGGACCAATGGCGTCATCGAGCTGGGCTTCCTGCGCCCGCTGACCGACCGTGATATCGATTTGCTGGAACTCATCGCCGGCAATATCGGAACCTCCATCGAGGCGGCGCGTTATCGCCAGCGTTTGCAGGAGGTGCTGGCCGAAACCCAGCAACTCAACGAAGAGTTGCAGGTCCAGCAGGAAGAGCTCAAGACCGCCAACGAAGAGCTGGAAGAGCAGTCGCGGATTCTCAAGGAATCCCAGGCGCATCTGGAAACCCAGCAGGTCGAATTGGAACAAACTAACGAACAGCTCGCCGAACAGGCGCAGGTGCTGGCCGAACAACGCGATGCCATGGACCTGAAGAATACCGAGCTCAATCAGGCCCAGGCTCAGCTCGAAGAGCGCGCCGAAGAATTGCAGCGTTCGAGCAAGTACAAGTCCGAATTCCTCGCCAACATGTCCCACGAGCTACGCACGCCGTTGAACAGCTCGCTGATCCTGGCCAAGCTGTTGGCGGAAAACCCGCAGGAAAACCTGAGTGCCGAACAGGTCAAGTTCGCCGAATCGATTTACTCGGCCGGCAACGACTTGCTCAACCTGATCAACGACATTCTCGATATTTCCAAGGTCGAAGCCGGCAAACTGGAGATACGCCCGGAAAACACCAGTGTTGCGCGCCTGGTGGACGGCTTGCGCGGGATGTTCCAGCCCTTGGCTGCGGACAAGCAACTGGAGTTCCAGGTCGAGTTGCAGGACGGTGCGCCGACGATGATCTATACCGACCGCCAGCGTGTGGAGCAGGTCATCAAGAATCTGCTGTCCAATGCCGTGAAGTTCACCGAGAAAGGCCGTGTCAGCCTGACCGTGACCGCGGCGCCGAATCAGGGCATTGCCTTTATCGTCAGCGATTCGGGGATCGGTATTGCCGACGATCAACAGGAGAGCATTTTCGAAGCCTTTCGCCAGGCCGATGGCACCACCAATCGTCGTTACGGCGGGACGGGGCTGGGCCTGTCGATTTCCCGCGACCTTGCCGCGCTGCTTGGCGGCTCGATCAATGTGGCCAGCACGCCGGGGCAGGGCAGCGCGTTCAGCCTGATCCTGCCGCAGCAATACGTCGAACCGGGCGACGAACCCATCGAGCCGTTGCGCGCCTTGCCGGCCCTCACGGCCACCAGTGTCGCACCCGTCCCGACAGCGCCGTCGATGGTCGAGAACATTGCGCGTTTTAACGATGACCGTCTCAAGGCACCCTTCACCGTGCGTTGTATCCTGGTGGTAGAGGATGAGCCGAATTTTGCCCACATCCTCTATGACCTCGCCCATGAGCTGGGTTACCAGTGCCTGGTGGCCCATGGCGCCGACGAAGGCTATGACCTGGCCAGGCAATTCATTCCGGACGCCATCCTGCTCGACATGCGCCTGCCGGATCACTCCGGGCTGACTGTGCTGCAACGCCTGAAGGAACACGCCGAGACCCGGCATATTCCCGTGCATGTGATTTCGGTCGAAGACCGGGTCGAAGCGGCGATGCACATGGGGGCCATCGGTTATGCGGTCAAGCCGACCACCCGCGAAGAACTCAAGGACGTGTTCGCGCGCCTGGAAGCCAAGCTGACCCAGAAGGTCAAGCGCGTGTTGCTGGTCGAGGACGACGACTTGCAACGCGATAGCATTTCCCGGCTGATCGGCGATGAAGACATCGAGATCACCGCCGTCGGCCTGGCGCAGGACGCCCTGGCACTGCTGCGCACCACCGTGTTCGATTGCATGATCATCGACCTCAAGCTCCCGGACATGCTCGGCAACGACCTGCTCAAGCGCATGTCCACCGAAGACATCTGCTCGTTCCCGCCGGTGATTGTCTATACCGGGCGCAACCTGACCCGGGACGAAGAGGCCGAACTGCGCAAATATTCGCGCTCGATCATCATCAAGGGCGCGCGCTCACCCGAACGCCTGCTGGACGAAGTGACACTTTTTCTGCACAAAGTCGAATCGCGGTTGTCCCATGACCGGCAGAGGATGCTCAAGACCGCCCGCAGCCGCGACAAGGTGTTCGAGGGACGCAAGGTGCTGTTGGTGGACGACGATGTGCGCAACATTTTCGCCCTCACTAGTGCGTTGGAGCAAAAGGGCGCCGTCGTGATCATCGGCCGTAACGGTCGTGAAGCGATTGAGCGATTGAATGAATTCGAAGACATCGATCTGGTGTTGATGGACGTGATGATGCCGGAGATGGATGGTTTCCAAGCCACCACCTTGATCCGCAAGGAGCCGCGCTGGCGCAAACTGCCGATCATCGCGGTGACGGCCAAGGCCATGAAGGACGATCAGGAGCGCTGCCTGCAGGCCGGCGCCAACGATTACCTGGCCAAGCCCATCGACCTCGATCGCCTGTTCTCGCTGATTCGTGTGTGGTTACCGAAAATGGAACGCATTTAAGTGCAGAGCAATCATTCAGGGGAGCGAAGCAGCGAAATCGAATTGCGCTTGTTGATCGAGGCGATCTACCTCAAGTACAGCTACGATTTTCGCGATTACTCCGGCGCATCGATCAAGCGCCGGGTAGCGCACGCCTTAAGCCAATTTGAGTGCAACACCATCTCGGCGTTGCAGGAAAAGGTCCTGCACGACCCGACGGCGTTCATGCAGTTGCTGCAACTGCTGACGATTCCGGTCAGTGAAATGTTTCGCGACCCTTCGCACTTCCTGGCAATCCGCCGCGAGGTGGTGCCGTTGCTCAAGACCTACCCATCGATCAAGATCTGGATCGCCGGGTGCAGCACCGGTGAAGAAGTCTATTCGATGGCCATCCTGCTGCGCGAGGAAGGCCTGCTCGAGCGCACCATTATCTACGCTACCGACATCAATCCGCGTTCGCTGGAAAAAGCCAAGCAAGGGATTTTCTCCATGGAGAATGTCCGCGCCTACACTTCCAACTACCAGCAGGCCGGGGGCAAGTGCTCCTTCGCCGACTACTACACGGCGGCCTATGGGTACGCGATTTTCGACAAGTCGTTGTGTGAAAACGTCACCTTCGCCGATCACAGCCTGGCAACGGACAGCGTGTTCTCAGAAACTCAATTAATTTCATGTCGTAATGTATTGATTTACTTCAATAAAAAGCTTCAGGATCGCGCTTTCGGGTTGTTTCATGAGTCGCTTTGCCACCGCGGCTTCCTGGTGCTTGGCAGCAAGGAAACCCCGGATTTTTCAGCCTTCGGCAACCAGTTCGAGCCGTTGGTCAAACAGGAACGGATCTATCGCAAATCATGAACAGCGCAACGGGCTTACCTTCCATAGAAGCGATTGTGATCGGCGCATCGGCTGGCGGAGTAGAGGCGCTGCTCAACATCCTCGGTCCGCTGCGGGTGGGTTTCGTACTGCCGATCATCGTGGTCCTGCACCTGCCCGACGAGCGCCGCAGCCACCTGGCGGAAGTCTTCGCCCGGCGAGTGTCGCTGCCGGTCCTGGAGGCCAGGGACAAAACCCCGGTCGAAGCCGGAACCCTGTATTTCGCCACACCCGGGTATCACTTGTCGGTTGAACAGGACCGCAGCTTTTCCCTGAGCCTGGAAGACCGTGTGCATCATTCGCGGCCGGCCATCGACTATCTGTTCGAATCGGCCGCCGATGCCTACGGACCGACCCTGGCCGCGGTGTTGCTAACCGGTGCCAACCAGGATGGCGCGAAGGGCTTGTCCCAAGTCAAGCAGCGTGGCGGGCTGACCATCGTCCAGGACCCAGACGACGCCCAAGTCGCGACCATGCCCCAAGCGGCGCTGGATATCGTGCAACCCGATCACATACTCCCCATACGCGGCATCGGCCGTTTGCTAGTCGAGCTGGAAAGAATCGCATGCTAAGAAATATCCAGGCCAAACTGCTGATCGTCGATGATCTGCCAGAAAACCTATTGGCACTTGAAGCGCTGATCAAGCGTGAAGATCGCATCGTCTACAAGGCGCTGTCAGCCGACGAAGCCTTGTCGCTGTTGTTGCAACACGAATTCGCCATGGCCATCCTCGACGTGCAGATGCCGGGCATGAACGGTTTTGAACTGGCCGAGTTGATGCGAGGCACGGAAAAGACCAGGAGCATCCCGATCGTGTTCGTCAGTGCCGCCGGTCGCGAACTGAACTACGCGTTCAAGGGCTACGAAAGCGGCGCCGTCGATTTCCTGCACAAGCCCCTGGATATCCAGGCGGTCAAGAGCAAGGTCAATGTCTTCGTCGACCTCTATCGCCAGAGCAAGGCCATGAAGCAACAGGTCGAAGCGCTGGAGCAGAGCCGCCGGGAGCAGGAAGCGCTGCTCAAGCAGTTGCAGAGTACCCAGCTTGAGCTGGAGCAGGCGGTGCGCATGCGCGATGACTTCATGTCCATCGTTGCCCATGAAGTGCGCACGCCGCTTAACGGTCTGATTCTCGAAACCCAGTTGCGCAAGATGCATCTGGCTCGGGACAACGCCGCGGCGTTTACCCTCGACAAGATGCACGCCATGGTCGATCGCGACGAACGGCAGATCAAAAGCCTGATCCGCCTGATCGAAGACATGCTCGATGTGTCACGCATTCGTACCGGCAAGCTGTCGATCCGCCCCACACACTTTGATCTGGCGGCGCTGGCTCGCGGTTTGCTGCACAATTTCGCCCAGCAGATCGAAGCCGCCGAAGCGTCGGTCAGCCTGGAGGCCGAGCGCCCGGTGATGGGCGATTGGGATGAATTTCGTATTGAACAGGTGATTTCCAACCTGCTGACCAACGCCCTGCGTTATGGCGCCAAGAGCCCGATCACCCTGAAGGTGTACAGTGAGAACGGTGAAGCACGGGTGGAAGTCCGTGATTTCGGAATCGGCATCAGTGAAGAGAACCAGCAACGGATTTTCCAGCAATTCGAGCGCGTCTCGGCCAACCATGTTGCTGCCGGGCTGGGCTTGGGGTTGTTTATTTCCGAACAGATAGTCACCGCCCATGGCGGTACCATTACCGTCGAAAGCCGGATTGGCGAAGGCGCCCTGTTTCGCGTTTGTCTGCCGCTGTAGGAAAACAGCCAGATAAACGCAACCTCTGATCGACCCCAGGGTCGTATCAGCAGCTATTGACCGAACAAAGGCTTCCCATGAGTGAAGATGCACAAGATGTAGTCCTCGTCGTCGAGGACGATCCCTCAATCCTGATGGTGCTGTCGGCCTATCTGTCGGGGGAGGGTTACCGGGTCCTGCAAGCCGAAAACGGCGAGCAGGCCTTCGAGATCCTCGCCAGCAAACCACACCTGGACATGATGATCACCGACTTCCGCCTGCCCGGCGGGATCTCTGGCGTGCAGATCGCCGAGCCCGCGGTGAAACTGCGGCCCGAGCTCAAGGTGATTTTCATCAGTGGCTACGCCCAGGAAATCCGCGAGACGGACAGCCCGATTACACGTACGGCGCCGATTCTGGAGAAACCATTCGATCTGGACAGGTTGCAGGAACTGATGCAGGACATGCTCTCCTGACAGATGCGAATCATCCTGCATTGATGCTGGCCGGCACACCATCGCGAGCAAGCTCGCTCCCACATTGGGTGGGCGTCGTTACCTCTACCCTGTGGGAGCGAGCTTGCTCGCGATGGCGTCATCACATTCAACACGCAATCCTTCAGACGCGAATCATCTCCTGCACCTTCGCCGTCAACAGATCGAAAGTAAACGGCTTGGTGATCATCTGCATGCCCGGATCCAGGAACCCGCCGCGCACCGCGGCATGTTCGGCATAACCGGTAATGAACAAGACCCTCAGGTCTGGCCGCAGCTGTCGGCCGATTTCCGCCAGTTGCCGACCATTCATTCCGGGCAGGCCGACGTCGCTGATCAGCAGATCGATGCGCTGGGCCGAGTCGAGGATCGGCATCGCACTGTCGGCATCGCTGGCCTCGACAAAGGCATATCCCAGATCACTCAACACGTTGCTGACCAACAGCCGCACCGCCGGATCGTCCTCGACGATCAGCACGGTCTCGCCATTTTGCGCGTAGGGGGGATGTTCGATGTCGATCAGGTTGTCCTGGGGCAGGTCACCGCCAAAGCGCGGCAAATACAGGTTCACCGTGGTACCTTCGCCGACTTCGCTTTGAATGGCGACATGCCCGCCCGATTGTTTGCTGAAGCCATAGATCATCGATAAGCCGAGGCCGGTGCCCTGGCCGATGGGCTTGGTGGTAAAGAACGGGTCGAAGGCTCGATTGATCGTGTTTTGCGGCATCCCGCAGCCATTGTCGGTGACGCTCAGCACCACGTAGTCGCCTGGCTCGAGGTTACTGTGGGGCCTGGTGAAATCGGCGTCCAACTGCCGGTTCGAGGTCTGCACCAGCAGTTTTCCACCATCAGGCATGGCGTCACGGGCATTGATGACCAGGTTGAGCAGGGCACTTTCCAGTTGATTGGGGTCGGCTTCGGCGACCCATAGTTGCTCGCTCAACTGCATGTCCAAGTGAATGCTTTCGTTGATGCTGCGTTGCAACAGTTCGCCCATGGAGACCACCAGGTTATTCATTTCCACGGGCTTGGAGTCGAGCGACTGGCGACGGGAAAACGCCAGCAGACGGTGAGTCAGGCTTGCCGCGCGATTGGCGGACGTCACGCCGAGGTCGATCAGGCTGTCCAGATCCTCCGTACGCCCACGGGCCAGACGCCGGCGCAACAACTCCAGGCTGCCGATGATGCCGGTCAGCATGTTGTTGAAGTCGTGGGCAATGCCACCGGTGAGTTGGCCGACCGCTTCCATCTTTTGCGATTGACGCAGTACCTCCTCGTTATGACGCAGTTGCGCGGTGCGCTCTTCGACCTGTTGCTCCAGGGTCTCGAGGGTGGTTTGCAGGCGCAGTTCACTCTGGCTCAAGTCGACCAGCCGATCCCTGGCTTCATACTGTCGTCGGCGACCGCGCAGGGCGGCCCCTACCAGGCTGATCAAGGTTTCCGGGTGGAAGGGGCGTTCGAGGAACGTGACATTGCCCAACAGGGGGCCAAAGCGTGACGCCGGATTATGTTCCGGGCCACCATGGTGAGTCAGCAGAACGATCGGCAAATCGGACCAGGCCGGTTGTTGCTCGATCAGGCCCAGCAGCGGCTCAAGATCGCTGCGCAGCAAGGCTTCGCTGGACATGAGCAACAAGCCGGCGCCTTGCTCCAGTTCGTGGCAAAGCCCCGGCAGGTCGGTACTGACGACACCGCTGAAGCCCGCTTCATTGAGCAGCATCAAGGCGATCTGACTGTCCCTTCCTAAGGGTGCAAGAATGATCGCACGCTCGGACGTCGCTTCATTGACTGTCACGGTATTTCATCCCCAAGCAGGGGATTGCTGGCGCCCAGGTAGGTCGGGACACCGCGCAATACGCCCTGGAAGGTTTCCAGCGGCTCGCCGATGGTCATGCCGTTGGCGCTGATTTTGTATTCGCGGATGGTCGATTCATGGCTGCCGGTGCGTTTCTTGATGATCGAAATGGCTCGCCGTACCTTGCCCACGGCTTCGAAGTAGCGCAACAGAACGACCGTATCGGCCAGGTAGGTGATGTCTACCGGGGCTTGCATGTCACCGACCAGGCCATGCTGGGCGACTGTCATGAATGTCGCCGCCCCTTTGCGATTGAGGTACAGCAGCAACTCGTGCATGTGCAGCACCAGGGCGTTTTCTTCCGGCATCGCCGCTTGATAGCCGTTGATGCTGTCGATCACCACGGTCTTGATGTCGCCCTGATCGACGCAGCGACGGACCCGGTGGGAAAACTCGCCGGGGGAGAGTTCGGCGGCATCCACTTGCTCGATCAGCAGATTGCCGCTGTCTTGCAGCACACTCAAATCAATACCGATGTTCTTCATGCGTGCGAACAGCAGGCCAAGCTCTTCATCGAAGATAAACAGTGCCGCTTTTTCACCTCGGGCCACGGCAGCGGCGGCGAAAATCATCGAGATCAGCGACTTGCCAGTGCCGGCCGGGCCAAGGATCAGCGTGCTTGACCCCGTCTCGATACCGCCACCGAGCAGCGCATCCATTTCGCGGATGCCGCTGGTCAACTGTTGTCGCAAGTAGTCCCCACGGTGCTCGGCGGCCACCAGGCGCGGGAACACGTGTACGCCGTCGCCCATGATGGTGAAATCATGAAAGCCGCCGCGGTATTTCTGGCCACGGTATTTCACCACACGAACGCGTCGGCGCTCGGCGCCATAGTTGGGCGTCAGTTCCTCCAGGCGAATCACTCCGTGGGCAACGCTGTGCACGGTCTTGTCCAGGGATTCGGTGGTCAGGTCGTCGAGCAGCAGCACCGTGGCCTCGTAGCGCACGAAGTAGTGCTTGATGGCGAGGATCTGCCGACGGTAGCGCAGCGAGCTTTGCGCCAGCAGGCGAATCTCCGAGAGACTATCGAGCACCACGCGGGTCGGCCTGACGCGTTCGACGACTTCAAAAATCTGTTTGGTGGCCTCGCCCAGTTCCAGGTCCGCGGAGTACAGCAGCGATTGCTGGTGCTCGGCAGTCAGCAGGCTTTCGGGGGGCGTCAGTTCGAAGATATGGACGTTATCGTCCAGCTCCCAGCCATGGGAGCGCGCACCCTGGCGCAATTCGCGTTCGGTTTCGGACAGGGTGATGTACAACGAGCGCTCGCCGACTCGGGCGCCGGCCAACAAAAAGTGCAAGGCGACCGTGGTTTTGCCGGTCCCGGGTTCTCCCTCAAGCAAGAACACATGGCCGCGGGACAGTCCGCCATTGAGGATGTCATCGAGACCATCAATCCCTGTGGCGGCTTTTACGCTGATCAACTCGTTGGATGTAGACAAAAAATGCCCTCTCATGACTAGGGGAAACGAGGCAGCTGGCGACGCGTGACGGGCTGCCTGTTCTCTTGACCTTTGGCGGCAATGAGCGTTCAACTTTTTGTTGAGGGGCGATCTGAATGACGCCATCGCTGCGATGCGGCGATGCGGCGATGCGGCGATCCGGCAAACCAGCTGCCACAGGGGGGATGCGTACAGCTTGCGAACAGGCCGGCCGTTTGCTTTGGCTTTGATCTTCTTGCTCCTCGAGAGGCCGAGCGCAGGTTCTGCGCATGCGGCCTGAGAGGACCGGTTTTTTTTGCTGGATTTTTTTGGCGTACATATCCATTGCTACGGTAACGGCCACTTAGGGTTTCGCCCTTACGGAGACTCACTTTTCCAAACGCCGGAATGCCGGCCCAGCGAAAAGTAAGCAAAAGGCTTTGCCCCACCACTCGGTGCCTCGCTGTGGCTCGGCATGCCCTCTCTCCGGCATTGCTCCGTGGGTAAACCGGCGTCCTGCCGGTTTACCCACGGAGCAATGCCTGCGTTCGGCCATCGTGGTTTAACGGGGCGTCCAAATCTAAAGCTAAAGCGAGGCGGCCTGACAGCCGACCTGACTTTTGCGGATACCCCCAACACCCTGTGGGAGCGAGCCTGCTCGCGATGGACGTCAACGATAACGCGCCCTGTCTGGATGAACACGTTGTCTGGACGTTTTTCGCGAGCAGGCTCGCTCCCACAGTTGGATCGCGGACAGACCTGCAATCAGGTCGGCTTTAAGGCCGCCTCGCCTTGCTTTGGCTTTTGATTTTCTTGCCGAGAGGCCGAGTGGAGGTTCTGCGCAGTGGGCAACCCGGCATGGATGCCGGGTTAGCCGCCGCCGGCCATGGATGGCCGATGGCGGCGGGCCCTGTAGGAGCGAGCATGCTCGCGAAAAACCTGAGAGCACCACGGGGTGTCAGGCTCCCCGCGTCATCGTTGACCTCCATCGCGAGCAGGCTCGCTCCTACAGGCCGGGCGGCGTTCCGTTTTTCCAAGTGACTCGCCGTAAGGGCGAAACCATAAGTGGCCGTTACCGCAGCTATGGATATGTACACGGTCAACAGAATCCAGGTCGGCTGTCAGGCTGCCATCGCCGGCAGGCCAGATCCCACAGAGATCTTCTATAGCCCTTGCTGCAATGCGGGATCATCCGGATTCATTTGTTCGAGCTGCGCCAACAGAATCTGCACGTTCTGTAGCTGTCCGCTTTCCTTCCAGTAATTGATCAACAATACCCGCGCCTTGCGATCATTCGGATGCCGCTGAACGATTTCCTGCAGCTGTTTCTGCGCCGCTTCCAATTCCTGCTCGCCATGCAGCGTGGTGGCCAGGTCGTAGCGGTAATCCTTGTTGTTCGGTTCAAGCTCCACGGCCTTGGATAATCCGAGGAGGGCGAACTCGCTTTGGCCGTGATGCAGCAACCAAAGCCCCAGCGCATGTTGCAGATAGGCCGAGTCGGGTTGGGCTTTGAGCTGTTTGGCCAACAGTTGGCGGGCGGCGTCGCTCTGGCCCAGTTTGTCCAGTACATCAATCTGCATCACCAGTGCCGGTAGATTGCCAGGGGCCAGGCGCAAGGAGTGGTCGAGCGCCTGTTGCGCCTCTTTCAATTGGGCGTTGTGCAGATGCAGCCGCGCCAGCTGAAAGTAGTTGTCGGCGCTTTCAGGCGCGTTTTTCAGAACCAGCTGCCAGGCGTCGATGGCCTGCTCCAGCGCGCCGAAATACAGGCCGAGATCATCGGGCGACAAGCCCAGCAGCGCATTGACGGCGGCCAGGCGTACGTTTTGCTCGCTGTCATCGAGCAACGGCCCAAGCAACAGGCTGCGCTGGCCGCTGGGCACCAGCCCGCTGATACTTTTGATCGCCGCGATACGGACCTCGGGCGCCTCATGCTGCAAGTCCGCATCCGCCAGTTTCAGCGCTACGGAACTAGGGTAGTTGGGCAGTTCGGCATGCAGCCAGACGCGCCGCTTGGGCGAAATGTCTGGGCGGGCCAATTGCTGGTAGAGCACCCGCGCGGCCCCCGGTTGGCCGTTTCGGGCCGCCGCCAGTGCTTCGCTGTAACCGCGCTTGATCGCTTCGGGCACCACGGGGGTGCTGCTGCGCAGGAACATCCAGGCAAGGCCGATGGCAAACAGGACACAGAGGCTGATGAGCAGGTAGCGGCGGGACTGGGGCATGCAGAATCCGGAAGCTGGCAGGCTTTGGCAAAGCTGTCAGCTTCGGTCAGGCAGGGCCTGGAGTCAAACCCTGACTGCGATACTCAAACCTGTCCAGACCCCGCGGCTGTGACTACGCTTGCTGGAGTGGATTGGACGGGCGTTCCCATGCAAGCGCTGCTGCAATACTTCAAGGCGATGCTCAACCCCGGGCGCGGCGTGCTGCTGTTCGCCTTGAGAACCATCGCGGCCGGGCTGTTGACCCTGTACCTGGCGTTTGTATTCGACCTCGAGCAACCCAAGTGGTCGATCATGGCCGTGGTCATCATCAGTCAACCCTTGGCCGGCATGGTGCTGGCCCGCAGTTTCGGTCAGGTCATCGGCACCACCCTGGGGGCGGCGGTGGCCGTGGTGATCATGGCGATCTTCCCCCAGGCGCCGCTGCCTTTCATCATGACCTTGTCCCTGTGGCTGGCGCTGTGCACCGCCGGTGGCACCTTGTTGCGCTATACCAGTTCCCAGGCATTTGTCCTCAGCGGGTATACGGCAGTGGTCGTGGGACTGCTGGCGGTCCCCGATCAGGACGGTACCTTCCTGCTGGCCGTGACCCGCGTGACCGAGACGCTGCTGGCGGTGGCCTGCGTCTGCGTCGTCAGCCTGCTGACCGCGCGCCCGGAGGCCGTGGCCAAGGAGTATTTCGACAGGATCGACCAGGTGATCAAGCTGCTGGCGACCCATGCCAGCGCCGTCATCCGTACCGAGGAAAGCGAGGCCGACTTCCACCGTCGGCAAATGCAGTTGCTGGGGCAGATCAGTGCGCTGGAGGGGGTGCGCCGGCATCTGTATTACGACGCGCCGCGTTTGCGCAGCGCCGACGACCTGGTGCAATTGCTCGGCAACCAACTGGTGCTACTGACGGCAAGGCTCACCGCATTGCGCCATCAGCGCGAACTGTTGCTCGAACGCTGGGAAGGCGAGATACCCGGGGAAATCCAGCAGTTGCTCAGCGAAGAACTGGTCTTGCTCGATGAACTGGCCCGGCAGGGGCGTGCGATGCCCAGCGAGCAGCGGCGCCAGTTTGCTGCGTTGCAACAGCGTTTCGATGCACTGGCGTACCGCTCGGAGCAATTGATCGAGCCCTTGAAGGCCACCTTGCGCTCGTTGTCATGGTCGTTGCGCTGGGAACAGGCGCGAATGCTGCAGCAGCTTGAAACGATTCTGGAATTGAGCGATGTGATCCAGAGCGGGCGCAAGGCCAGTAGCGTTTTTCGCGGTCAGGCCAACCCGTTGCACCTGGATTTCACCCTGGCGACGATGAATGCCATCCGCGCTTACTGCGCACTGATGGTGGCCGGGCTGATCTGGATCGAAACCGGATGGGACGGCGCCCGGGGCGGGATGGTCGTGGTGGGGATTCTTTGCTCGCTGATGGCGACGTTTCCCCGGCCACTGCTGGCTGCCCAGAGCTTTGCCCGGGGGCTGGCGCTGGCGCTGGTGTTGTCGTCGGTGCTGCAGTTCGCGCTGGTGCCGATGATCAGCAGTTTTGAGCTCTTGGCGCTGCTGCTGGCGCCATTGCTGTATGCCGTCGCGGTGGGGTTGTCCAGCCCGGCCACTACGGGCACGGGGATTGGACTGGGGCTGATGACGTTTCTGTTATTGGGCCCGCAAAACACCGGGACAGGGCAAAACAGCGCAATCCAGTGGTTCGAGTTTGCGGGCGCTTATGTGTGCGCCGCCACACTGGCGTTGAGTGTCTATGCCTTGATCTTCCCCTTCAGGCCGGTGCTGCGGATTCGCCGGTTGTTCAAGGAGAACCGCGAGCAGGTCTACGCCTTGCTGAAAACCCCGGCCACCGATGAAAACCAGTTTGCCTTCGAGAGCCGCATGGTTGACCGCCTGACCACGATGCTGGGACTGTTGCCCGCCATCCAGGACAAGCCATCGCGCGACCTGTTCGACGTCAGCCTGGGGTGCATGGCGCTGGGCATCGCCTTGAACCAGCTCCGGCAACAGGGGCAGAAAAACACATTGCTCAGCCCGCAGATGCAAAGTCGGTTGTTCGCCACGGTGCGCGAAACCGGGAGGCTGGTCGCAGGCCGGCCCGACATTGAGGTGGACCGCGTGGTCGATAGCCTGCACGCCTTGGGCGATCAACTGGACGCGCTGCATTCCAGCGTTCATGAACACCTCTGGTCGGTGTTTCGCATGCGCGTGGCGCTGTTGATCGTGGTGTCGTTCCTGGAACGCCACCGTGGCCACTTCGAACCCGCCACCTTGCAAGGAGTCCCCGAGCTTGCCCATTGATCTGGAAATAGGCGGCGTCTACCTGCCGCCGATCGCCCAGGCATTGCTGCTGGGGGTGCCGGTTTTCCTGGTGCTGGACTGGATTCTGCGGCGCCTCGGCGTGTTGCAGTTCGTCTGGCATGAGGCCTTGTTCGAAGGCGCGTTGTACGTCTGCGTGTGCGCGACGTTGATCCTGGTGATGGGAGCCTGATGCCGTGAAGAAGATCCTTGCCCATCTCACCACGGTGGCGGTGGTGGTGCTGGCTTTTGTGCTCGGCTGGTTTGCCTGGGAGCACTACACCCGCGCCCCCTGGACCCGCGATGCACGGGTGCGTGCCGATGTGGTGACCTTGTCCGCCGATGTTGCGGGCCGCATCGTCAAACTCGGTGTGCACGACAACCAGCATGTGGACAAGGGCCAGTTGCTGCTGGAAATCGATCCCTCGCGTTACGTCCTGGCGGTGGAGCATGCCAAACGTTCAGTGGAAGTGGCGAAGGCATCATTGGGGCAATCGCAGGCAACCATTGTTGCCAGCCAGGCCCTGCTCAAGCAGCGTCAGAGCGAGGAGCGGCGCCGGCGGACCCTCAAGGAGCGCTCGGCAATTTCGGGTGAAGAGTGGGAAAAATCCAGCACCGATGTCTCGGTGGCCGAGGCCGATTTGCTGCGCAACCAGGCCAACCTGGGGTTTGCCCAGGCCAACGTGCAACTGGCCATTGCCGCCTTGGCCGAGGCTGAACACGACCTTGCGCGCACCCGGGTCGAATCGCCGGTCAGCGGCTACGTCACCAACCTGCTGACCCGCCAGGGCGACTACGCGACCGCAGGCGGTGCACTGGTGGCACTGGTGGACAGCGATTCGTTTTACGTCAGCGGCTATTTCGAAGAAACCAAACTGCCGCGAATCGGCGAGGGTGATCGGGTCGACATCGAGTTGATGAGCGGCGAACGTTTCGGTGGCACCGTGCAAAGCATCGCCTTCGCCATTGCCGACCGGGAAAACCTGCCGGGCGGACGCTTGCTGGCGAACATCAACCCCAGCTACACCTGGGTCAAACTGGCGCAGCGGGTGCCGGTGCGGATCAGGATCGACGAGGATTATGCTGGTAAAGACAAATTGCGGGCGGGGACAACGGCCACCGTGACCGTCCGGGAAAACCACAATTCCCAAGATCACCGCTGACCAAATGTGGGAGCGAGCCTGCTCGCGAAAGCGGTGGGTCAGTCAGCATTGATGTTGGATGTAATGGCCTCTTCGCGAGCAGGCTCGCTCCCACAGGGATTTACAGTGTCTTCAGACAGGCAAAAAAAAGCCCCGCGACCGAATGGGGCGCAGGGCAAAGAATTGGTTGGTTGCGGCCAACCAAAGGAGCGCTTTAAAGACTGTTACTTGCTGGCGACCGTCTGTGGCTGCCAGCCGCCACCGAGGGCCTTGTAGATTGCGACGATGCCGCGATACAGGTCGACTTCGGCCTGGGCCTGGGTGTCTTCGGCCGCCAGGCGCTCACGCTGGGCATCGAGCAGCACAAGGAAGTCGGCGGTGCCTTCGCGGTAGCGGATCTCGGCGAGGTCGGCAGCAGAACGGCTCGATTCGCTCTGGCGAATCAGCGAAATCAGCCGCTGTTGGCGTTTGCCGTAGTCGCTGAAGGCGTTTTCCGATTCTTCCAGGGCCAGCAATACTTGCTGCTCGTAGCTCGCCAGGGCGCCTTCGGCATCGGCATCGGCGCCGCGCAAACGGGCGCGCACGCTACCCAGGTCGAACGCCGCCCAGGTGATGCTCGGGCCAAGTGCCCAGGCGTTCGCCGCCGAGGAACCAATCTGCGAACCGCGCCCGGCAGTGAAACCGAGGAAGCCACTGAGGCTGACGCGGGGGAACAGATCCGCCTTGGCCACGCCGATACGCGCCGTGGCCGAGGCCAGTTGGCGTTCGGCACTGCGAATGTCCGGACGGCGTTGCAGTAGCTCGCCCGGATCACCAATCGGCAGGGCCTTGGCAATCGCCGGCAAGTCTTTCGGGCCCAGGTCCACGGTCAACTTGTCCGCGCGCTGGCCCAACAGCGTGGCGATGCGGTTTTTCTGCCGGACCTGTTCGGCCTGCAACTGCGGCACGCTGGCTTCGACCGAGGCCAGGCGCGCATCGGCACGTTCCACATCGAGCTGATCGCCGACACCGGCATCACGCAGGCTGATGGTGATCTTGCGCGACTCCTGCTGGTTCTGCAGGTTGGCCAGGGCGATCTTTTCCCGCAGTTGCGCACCGCGCAGTTGACCGTAGGCATCCACCAGTTCGGCAATCATGGTCACTTGCAATTGGTACAGGTCGGCTTCGAACGCCTGCTGCTCGGCGTTGGCCGACTCCAGATTGCGCTGGATTCGGCCAAACAGGTCGATCTCCCACGCCATGTCCAGCCCCAGGTCGTAGCGCTCGCTGTTGACCCGGTCGGTGGTCTGGCCAGGGATCTGCCCTTTGCCCAGGTCACTGCTGACCCGGCTGGTGATGGTTGGCATGGCGTCATTGCTGACGTCGTCGCGGATCGCCCGGGCCGCCTTCCAGCGGGCGAACGCGACGCGCAGATCACGGTTGCCCTTGAGGGACTCGGTCACCAACTGGTTGAGGGTCGGGTCTTCGAACTGCTGCCACCAGATGCCTTCGAAACGCGAGCGGTCGAAGTTCTTCTGGCCGGCAGCACCATCGGTGGCCGTGGTGATATTCGCAGGCGCAGTGGCTGGGGTCTTGTAGTCCGGACCCACGGCACAGGCGCTCAGCGCCAATGCCAGCAGGCTCGGCAGGAAAGCTTTCAAACTCATGAATGCGACTCCAGCTGCTTATCCAGTTTCAGCGCCTTGGCGGCTTTGCGCGCTTGGCCGCGTTCGACAAAGTTGCGGATCAGTACGTAGAACACCGGCGTCAGCAGCAGACCGAAGAAGGTCACCCCGAGCATCCCGGAGAACACCGCTACACCCATGGCGTGACGCATTTCGGCACCGGCACCGCTGGAGAACACCAGTGGCACCACACCCATGATGAACGCGAAGGAGGTCATCAGGATCGGCCGCAGACGCAGGCGGCAAGCTTCGAGCACCGCCGCCAGCGGGTTCATGCCTTCTTCCTGTTTATCCTTGGCGAACTCGACGATCAGAATCGCGTTCTTACAGGCAAGCCCCACCAATACGATCAGACCGATCTGGGTAAAGATGTTGTTGTCGCCACCGGAGGCAATCACCCCGGTAATGGCCGACAGCAGGGTCATCGGTACGATCAGGATCACCGCCAGTGGCAGGCTCCAGCTTTCGTACTGCGCCGCGAGCACCAGGAACGCCAGCAGCACGCAGAGCGGGAACACGAACAGCGCAGTGTTGCCGGACAAAATCTGCTGGTAGGTCAGGTCGGTCCATTCGTAGGTCATGCCGTTCGGAAGTTCTTCCTTGAGCAGTTTCTCGATGGCTTTTTCCGCCTGGCCAGAGCTGTAGCCGGGGGCTGCTGCACCGTTGATTTCTGCGGTGACGAAACCGTTGTAATGCGAGACGCGGTCCGGACCCGAGGTGTCGCTGACCTTGATAAAGGTCGCCAGCGGGATCATCTCGCCCTTGTTGTTACGCACTTTCAGCTGACCGATCTGGTCGGATTCGAGGCGGAACTGCTGCTCGGCCTGGACGTTGACCTGATAGGTGCGACCGAAGCGGTTGAAGTCGTTGGCATACAGCGAACCCAGGTAGATCTGCAGGGTGTCGAAGATGTCGCTGACGGCCACGCCGTGGGTCTTGGCTTTTTCCCGGTCGATGGCGGCATCGACCTGGGGCACGTTCACCGTGTAGCTGGTGAACAACCCGGCCAATTCCGGAACGCTGTGGCTCTTGGCAATGATGTTCATGGTTTCCTTGTACAGCTCATCGTAGCCCAGGTTGCCCCGGTCCTCGATTTGCAGGCGGAAACCACCGATGGTGCCCAGGCCTTGTACCGGCGGCGGCGGGAAGATCGCCATGTAGGCTTCCTGGATCCCGGCGAACTGGCCGTTCAATGCACCGGCAATCGCCCCGGCGGACATGCTCGGGTCTTTACGCTCGTCGAACGGTTTGAGGGTCACGAACACGATGCCGGCGTTCGGGCTGTTGGTGAAACCGTTGATCGACAGGCCCGGAAAGGCCACCGCACTTTCCACACCAGGCTGTTTCAGGGCCAGGTCGGACATGCGCTTGATCACGTCTTCAGTACGGTCCAGGCTCGCCGCATCCGGCAGTTGTGCGAACGCCACCAGGTACTGCTTGTCCTGGCCGGGCACGAAACCGGTCGGGGTGCTGGAAAAACCGAAGAAGGTCAGGACCATCAGGCCGGCGTACAGCAGCAGGGCAATACCGCTGCTGCGGATCACGCGAGTAACGGTGCCGACATAACCATGACTGGCCTTGTCAAAGAAGCGGTTGAACGGACGGAACAGCCAGCCACCGAAGATCTTGTCCAGAACTCTGGAGAAACGGTCTTTCGGCGCGTCGTGGCTCTTGAGCAACACCGCCGCCAGTGCTGGCGACAGGGTCAGCGAGTTAAAGGCCGAGATTACGGTGGAAATGGCGATGGTCAGGGCGAACTGCTTATAGAATTGCCCGGTCAACCCGGAGATGAACGCCGCCGGGATAAACACCGCACACAGCACCAGCGCCGTGGCGATGATGGGGCCGGTCACTTCACGCATGGCGCGCTTGGTCGCTTCAACCGGGGTCAAACCCAGCCCGATGTTCCGTTCGACGTTTTCTACCACCACGATCGCATCGTCGACCACGATACCGATGGCCAATACCAGCCCGAACAGCGACAGGGCGTTGAGCGAGAAGCCAAACAAGTGCATCACGGCAAACGTACCGATCAGCGAAACGGGTACCGCCACCAACGGAATGATCGAGGCACGCCAGGTTTGCAGGAACAGGATCACCACCAGCACCACGAGGATCAGCGCTTCGAACAGGGTGTGAACCACGGCCTCGATGGAGCCTCGCACAAAGATTGTCGGGTCATAGACGATGCTGTAGTCCATGCCTTGCGGGAAATTCTTCTTCAGCTCTTCCATCTTGCCCCGAACTTCGTTCGAGATTTCGATGGCGTTGGAACCCGGGCGCTGGAAGATCGGGATCGCCACCGCCGGTTGATTGTTCAACAGCGAGCGCAAGGCGTATTGGCTGGAACCCAGCTCGACGCGAGCGATGTCTTTGAGGCGAGTGATTTCTCCATCATCGCCAGAGCGAATGATGATGTTCTCGAACTCTTCCTCGGAAACCAGACGGCCCTGAGTGTTGACCGACAGCTGGAAGCTTTGGGCATTCGGGGCAGGGGGAGCGCCCAGTTGGCCGGCCGCGACCTGGCGGTTCTGCTCGCGAATGGCAGTGACCACATCAGTAGCGGTCAGATTGCGCGAAGCGGTCTTGTTGGGATCGAGCCACACGCGCAGCGAATAATCGCCCATGCCGAACAGCTGCACATCACCGACACCGCCCAGGCGCGCCAGCTCGTCCTTGATGTTCAGGATCGCGTAGTTGGACAGGTACAGCATGTCGTAGCGTTTGTCCGGCGAGGTCAAGTGCACGACCATCGTCAGGTCGGGCGACGCCTTGTCCACGGTGATACCGATGCGCGTCACTTCCTCGGGAAGTTTCGGCTCGGTGCGGGTCACGCGGTTCTGCACCTGTACCTGGGCGTTGTCCAGGTCTGTGCCCAGGGCGAAGGTGATGGTCAGGGTGATCTTGCCGTCGGCGGTCGACTGCGAGGACATGTACAGCATGTTCTCGACGCCGGTGATCGCTTGCTCCAGGGGAGCGGCCACGGTTTCACCGATGACTTTGGGGTTGGCACCCGGGAAGTTGGCACGGACCACAACGGTCGGCGGCACCACTTCCGGGTATTCGCTGATCGGCAGCTGGAACAGCGAGATGGCACCGGCGATCAGGATCAGCAGCGACAGCACCGCGGCGAAGATCGGCCGTGAAATGAAGAATTGGGAAAAATTCATCGGAGTCGTTATCCCTTAACCGCGTGGGGTCGCAGCAGCCACTTTCACAACCACACCCGGCGCGACCTTGGCAGGCGCGACTTGGGGCAGGTTGCTGGCTTCCAGCGCTTGTCGTTGTTGGGCCAGGGCCGCGAGGGTTTGCTCGGTGGCCATCGGGATCACTTCAGGGGTGACCGGGGAACCTGGGCGTACCCGCTGCAGACCCTTGACGATAATGGTGTCGTCCTTGTTCAGGCCGTTACGCACGATGCGCAAGCCTTCGATTTTCGGACCCAGCTCCACGGCGCGATAAGCCGTGTTGTTGTCGGCATCCATCACCAGCACGAACTTCTTGCCCAGGTCCGTACCCACCGCCTCATCGTTGATCAACATGGCGTTGTAGGTGCCGCTACCCACCAGTTTCAGGCGCGCGTAAAGGCCCGGGGTATAGCTGCCGTCGCTGTTGTCGAACACGGCGCGACCGCGGATGGTGCCGGTTTTCGGGTTGACCTGGTTGTCGACGAAGTTCATCTGGCCCTGGTGCGGGTTGCCGTCTTCGTTGGACAGGCCCATGTACACCGGGGTGGTGGCGCCGCGTTTGCCCTGGCGGGCGAGCTGGGTGTACTTGAGGAACACACGCTCGTCGGCATCGAAGTAGGCGTAGACCTTGTCGGTGGAAACCACGCTGGTCAGTGGGGTGGTATCGGCGGTCACCAGGTTGCCGGCGGTGATTTCGGCACGGCTGACGCGACCGCTGATCGGTGCGGTGACGCGGGTGAAGCTCAGGTTCAGTTTGGCCAGATCCAGCTGCGCCTGCAGGGCACCGACGGCGGCGCGGGCTTCTTGTGCGGCACTGGTACGCGAGTCGGCCAGTTCGGCAGAGATCGCATTACTGGTGCGCAGGCGCTCACCGCGCTGGGCTTCATTTTCACTGCGGGTGGCGTTGGCGCGGGACTGGGCAACCAGCGCTTCGAGGCGACGGACCTCAGCCTGGAACGGACGCGGGTCGATCTGGAACAGCAGGTCGCCTTTCTTGACCAGGGCGCCTTCAGTGAAGGCCACTTCATCGATCTGGCCCGAGACCCGTGGACGAATTTCTACGGTTTCCGGCGCCTCAAGGCGCCCGGTGAATTCGTCCCACTCGTTGACCGGTTGCTCCAGCACCTTGGCCACGCTGACCTTGGCTGCGGGCAGGGTGGCGGCAGTCTCTGGCGCCTTGCCGCAAGCGCTCATCACCACTACGGCCAACACGGCCAACGGCAAGCGCAAATGTTTGAGTGACTGTTCCATGGATGCATCCGCCAATGTATTGAGATTGGGCGAATGATGCTCGGCAGGGTTGTATCGCACGAATCGAATGAGGCGAAGGTAACTATCATTCGGAATGATATGAGAGGCCTGGCCAGCTCTCTAGCCTGCGCCTTGTGTCGGGCGGTGATCAACTGGATTGATGGAAATTGTGTGTTTCCAGATTGGCAATGGTCTGGTTTGGGATCGAGTCGTGGCCCTTCGCGAGCAGGCTCGCTCCCACAGGAATTACACAAGTCAAATGTGGGAGCGAGCCTCTCGCGAAGAGGCCATCGACCTCAACACATAATCAGGATCAGGTCAGACTATCCGGATCCCCAAAGAACATCTGAATCCGCGACCTCAGCCAGCGCTCCCCCGGATCATTATCCTGAGACCCACGCCACGCCATGTGCAATTCAAAGCTGCGCACCGGCAGCGGTGGGTCTTCAGCCCGCACCCCGCCAGCTGCTGTCAGTGCATCGGCGGTATAGTCCGGTACGGTGGCCACAATATCGGTACCGCTCAACAGCGAACTCAGCCCGTTGAACTGCGGTACTGCCAGCACCACATGACGTTTGCGACCGAGCTTTTCCAGCTCTTCATCGATAAAACCGCTCAGGTCACCGGCGAACGACACCAGCGCATGGGGGCGCGCGCAGAAGTCATCCAGGCTCACTGGCCCGGGCATGGTGTCGGCGCGCAACAGTTTTGGCGAGCTGCGGCGCAACACTTTGCGCTTGGCATTGGCGGGCAGGTCGGTGGTGTAGCTGACGCCGATGGAAATTTCGCCGGAGGCCAGCAAGCCGGGCATCAGGATGTAGTTGACCCGCCGCACCACCAGGACGATGCCCGGCGACTCGGCGCGCAGGCGCTTGAGCAGCATGGGCAGCAGGGCAAATTCGACGTCGTCCGACAGCCCGATGCGAAACACCGCGGTGCTGGTGGCCGGGTCGAACTCGGCGGCACGGCTGACGGCGGTGGAAATCGAATCCAGCGCCGGAGAGAGCAGGGCGAAGATTTCGACCGCCCGCGCGGACGGCTCCATGCTGCGACCGGTGCGCACGAACAACGGGTCGTCGAACAGCCCGCGCAAGCGCGAGAGCGCCGCACTGATAGCCGGCTGGCCGAGGAACAGCTTCTCCGCGGCGCGGGTCACGCTGCGTTCGTGCATCAGGGTTTCGAATACGATCAACAGGTTCAGGTCGACACGACGCAGGTCATTACGATTCATCTTGAGTCCTGGCAGAGTCAGCAAACTTGACGTGAGCGGCCATATGAGAACAATGGCCAGCAGGAATATTACGGGGAAAGGCTGGTACTCTGCACCGAGTAATTCAATTTTCCCACATCGGCTGCTTCAGTTTCCTACAACATTTGACGATGTTGCTGCAGCTGCGGAATCAATGACAGGCATGTCGACTATTAATAGCCACTGATAGTGTTGGGTTGAAAGCCCAGCTAGAGTTCAAGGCATTAGAGGTTCAATTGGCGAGGTTTGCGATGTCCCGCACGATCCGTTTTCACAAGTTTGGTCCAGCCGAGGTGCTCAAATGCGAAGAGCATGCGGCGGCTCTGCCTGCTCCGGGCGAAGTGCAGGTGCGCGTCGAAGCCATTGGAATCAGCTGGTATGACACACTCTGGCGCCAGAACCTGGCGTCGTCCCACGCTCGGCTGCCTGCCGGTATTGGCCAGGAAATGGCCGGTATCGTCACCGCTGTCGGTGAGGGTGTCGACGACCTGGCGGTCGGTGACAAGGTCGCCAGTTTCCCGGCGCAAAGCCCGAACGATTATCCGGTCTACGGCGAGCTGATCGTGCTGCCGCGTTCGTCGGTGTCCCGTTACCCGGACGTGCTCAGCCCGATCGAAGCCAGCGTGCATTACACACCGCTGTTGATTGCCTATTTTGGCTACGTCGACTTGGCGCGGGTTAAACCCGGGCAATTTGCCCTGGTCACCGACGCCAGCCACTGCGCCGGCCCTTCGTTCGTACAATTGGGCAAGGCCTTGGGTGTTCGAGTGATCGCCGCGACCAAAACTGCAGACGAGCGTGAATACCTGCTGTCGCTGGGTGCCGAGAAAGTCATCGTCACCGAGGAAGAAGATCTGCTGATGCGGATCAACAAGATCACCGACAACCGCGGTGTGGATGTGGTGTTCGATGGTTTGGGTGGCCCGCAGATGTCGTTGCTCGGCGACGTACTGGCGCCTCGTGGCAGCTTGGTACTGTACGGCTTGCAGGGCGGCAACCAGACGCCATTCCCGGCGTGTGCGGCGTTCCAGAAGAACATTCAGTTCTTCGTGCACTGCATCGGCAATTTCACCGGCAAGCCGGAACTGGGCATCATCCAGGACCAGGTCGCACTGCAACGTGCCTTGCGCGACATCAACCAGCTGACCGCCGATCGCGTGCTGCTGCCGCTCAAGACCCGGGTCTTCCCGTTCGCCGAGTTTGTCGAAGCGCACCGCTACATGGACGAATGCCCATGCCGCGAAAGGGTTGCCCTGCAAGTCGAACCTGCTTGACCCCTCCCTAAGAGTCCGTGCGTGCACGGACTCTTGCGTTTTGCGCTCTTTGCCCCCGACATGAGACGTCCCACCAGCCAGAAGGTGGGTCGGTTCAGCAACTGAACCGGTTTTTGCTCTCGATCTGTAGCTTCTAATCAACATCCAAGTACTGATAATTGCATGATTACTTTCATCTCAAGGAATGAGTCATGGCCAGGTATCTAGCCGATACTTTTCAATGCGCGTCGTTGACGCATGTTCGACAACTAGTGATTTTTTGTGTGGTCGCCACATTATTACGAGAAGCTACTTTCCTCATTTTTTGTATTAAATGTCTGTGGGACGCTGTCGGACATTTCCTAGGATGCCGAAGGCAATCGCAACAAGCCCCCGCCAAGGTGCTGTGGGTCAGCCCTTGCTGGCCTGCGTAGCCTGTAGTGATCAATTATTTCAAATGATGACAAAAAACTTAATTGTTAGCATTTGGTAATAAAGTTCAGTAATTAATCTCCCTTCGGGCATCCCTTGCGCTTTGCGTGCAGTTGTTTGCGCTATATCGAACTTTGAATATCAGGTAATAGAAATGACCCATATCCATGATCAGGCGATGAACTATGTCTATCAACAAGTGCTGCAACGTTTGTTGAGCTTTTTTTCACGGGCCGAGCGCACGGCATTGCAGTTGTTGATCCAGCGCCTGGCTGTCGCCGCCGGAGGGATGGATCGGATTGGTGACTACAAGGTATTGGCGGTCCAGTGCGGATCGCGTGACAGTTGCTACACCCTGGCCCTGCTGCGGGCCGCGCAGTTGACGATCGCCACTCGGGCACCCTCGACATTCCAGCTGCGGGTAGCGACCCTGCGGCTCAATGGCATGAGCCAACTGGCGCTGGATAACATCCATCACAGCTACAACGCCTTGTTCGTCTACGACGATCCCCGGGTCGAAGTGCTGATGGTTGATAACAGGGAGGTACTGCCGTTCGATCACCAGGCACCTGTATCCAGCGCCGGACGTGAATCCAATCGGACGAACCTGCTGATGATCGGCCATCGTCGCGTCGTCGACGGACCGCTGGACCTGTGGGCCGACGGGTACCTGGCCATAGGCGAGTTCCATGGGCAAATAGCCCGCTGGAACAACGGCGTCGATGCCTTGGTCAGTGGCGACCCACCGCGCCAGCAGAGGCGATTCATCGAAGGGCTCAAGCGCGCGGCCGCCAAGGCGGGCCTTGCGACGTCGAACCGTCACGAGGCGGATTACGGGGGGTTGTTCAAGTTGCTCGATGAATTTGGCAGCGACTGTTATCAGGCGTTTTATGCCGACTACGGCCAGGAGGCCTGGCGTCCGGCAGAACAGTTTGAAGCCTGTCGTCGCACGACCTACATCGATATTCACGACGTGCTGGTCAGTCACCTTGAAGAGCGCTGGCCGCTACTGACCGAGTTTCTCGGGTTCCAGGCCGATGAACTGGCGGCTCATCTTGGCGAAAATCAATACGTCAGCGTGGCTGTCTCGGCGCACCTGCGCGGATTGCAAGCCTGCTTCGTCCAGGGCAGCACCTATGAGGCAGGCGTTGCACACTATCTGCAGCGCGCCCTGGTGATGATGCGCCGTAATCAGCTACCGGAACGCTTATGTGAACGGGCAGACGAGGTCTATGGCAACCCACACAACCTGGCCGGTCAACGCGCACTGATCGCCGACGAGGCCCAGCAGAGCTTTGGCCTGAACGAGGCGCAATGGGTGTGCCTGCTGTTTGCACCATTTGTCGAGCAAGGTGCGGCCCTGGAGCGCTTCCTGCGCCAATGTCACCCAGGCATGCTCGTGGCCATGCCCGAGTTGCATCGGGCCATGCAGGGGCACCCGGTCGCGGAGCAGATCCTGCAGTGGATGGTCGATGTCAGCGGCTTGCCTGTCAGCCTGATCGGCAAGTTATATGGCATGGGGCCGGTTGTGGAGGAGGGCAAGTCGATGAACCGGCCCGACAGCCATGCCTCGGTGCCAGTGCAAGCAAGCGACGAGGAGTCCGTGACCGGTGAATGGTCGGCAGGACGTTGAACGTGCTCCTGTTACTGGCCTCTTCGAGTGTGTGTGACCGCCACTGCCACGCCAGTGGTCCCCTGCCATGAAAGGACAGCGTGAAACCGATTTCGCCTATCAGGCGGTCTACCGGTACCTGACCAGCCTGATCAGCGAACCCGTGAGCGACAGCCGTGTACGCCTGCCATCCTTGCGTGAACTGGCCGAGCGCCTGAGCGTCTCGATCTCGACCATACAGTATGCCTACTCGCTACTGGAAAAGGAGGGGCGGGTGTATTCGGTGGCCAAGTCCGGTTACTACGCGCTGCCGGTCGCCCCCAACAGCACGCTCTTCGATGGCAGTGACTTGCTCGAGAGTGTGTATGTCAACGCCCGTCTTCCCGCCATGCTGGTCCTGAGCGCGGATGAGCCGGCCTTGTTGCAACCGCTCGACAGCCCGCTGTTGCTGCTGGAAAGGGAGCTGCTGCGCCAATACCCGCGCCAGCCACAGCCGTCTGCGCAGCCCTGTGGCGAATTGGAGTTGCGTACCGCTTTGGCGGCGCGTTATACCACCTCGCCGGTGCGCTGCTGGCATGCCGATGATGTCTACATTGGCGCCGATCTTCGCGGCGTGCTGGAAATCCTGATGGTGGTGCTGGGTCTCAAGGACGCCGCGGTGGTCGTTGAATCGCCCTGTGACTGGGCGATACTGCGCTTGTTTCAGGCGGCCGGTGTGAAGGTGATCGAATGGCCGTTGCTGGGCGACGGTAGCCTGGACTACAAGCGTCTCACGGACCTGTTGGAAGCGGAGCCGGTACGCTTGGTGATGGTGTCGTCCGGGCTGAACATGCCCCGGGGCAGCAAGGCACCCGATGACAACCGGCAAGCGATCGCGCACTTGCTGGAACGGCATGGCAGTTGGGTGCTGGAAAACGATTGTTATGGCGAACTCGGGTTTGAGCCCGATCAGCGCCGATTTCGCGATCTGTTGGCCCCGGAGCGCTTGATGGTGTTTTCCACGTTCGAAAAGATCATCGGCCCGGAAGCCCCTTATGGTTATTTGCTCTCTCGCCATATGAGCAGCGAGCTGCAACGGCAATTTCTCTTGCGCGCCTTCCGCCTGTCGCCGATTCGCCAGAAAGCCATCGCCCGCTTGTACAGCAACGGACGCATCGATCAACACCTGCAGGTTTTGCGTCGACGCCTCAAGGACGGCAAGGAGCAAATGACCCGGATGCTCCAGGAGCGCCTGGGCGACGCCTTGCAGTTTGTCGAGCCTCAGGGTGGGGCGACGATCTGGCTGCGCTCGCTGCGCCGGGTTGATATGAGCCGGGTGTTCCAGCGGTTGCTCAGGCAACAGGTGGTCGTTGCGCCCGGCGAACTGTTCAGTCTTCAAGGCCTGCACGCGCAACACTTGCGCTTGAGCCATGGCTTTGGCAACGACCAGGAACTGGCCGCCGCGCTGGGCTTGCTGGGGGACGCCTTGCGCCTGGAAGCCATCGATTGAGCCCAGGCAAATGAAGCCAATGGATCGATTGCGTCGCGTTAAAGTCAAACTGCCAGTAAACTCCGTTCCAATTCCTGAACTCGATCTCAGAGGTTTTCGCATGACACTCAGTCCTTTTGCGGGCAAGCCGGCGCCGGCAGAATTGTTGGTAGACATCCCGCGACTGGTCACGGCCTATTACACCGGCCAGCCCGATGCCGCCATTTCGACCCAGCGGGTGGCCTTCGGCACGTCCGGGCACCGCGGCAGCTCGTTCGACTTGAGTTTCAACGAATGGCACGTTCTGGCGATCAGCCAGGCCATCTGCCTGTATCGCCAGGCCCAAGGTATCGATGGCCCCTTGTTCGTCGGCATCGACACCCACGCATTGTCCACGCCGGCCGGCGCCAGCGCCCTGGAAGTGCTGGCCGCCAATGGCGTGACGGTGATGATCGCCGAAGGTGACGAATACACGCCGACTCCAGCCATTTCCCATGCGATCCTGTGCTACAACCGCGGCCGTACCTCGGGCCTGGCGGATGGCATCGTCATCACCCCGTCCCACAACCCGCCGCAAAGCGGGGGCTACAAATACAACCCGACCAATGGCGGCCCGGCCGATACCCACATCACCAAGTGGATCGAAGCCAAGGCCAACGAACTGTTGGCAAACAAGCTCGCCGGGGTCAAGCGCATCAGTTACGAGCAGGCGCTGAAGGCCAGCACCACCCATCGTCACGATTACCTCAACACCTATGTCGCCGACCTGATCAATGTGATCGATTTCGACGCCATTCGTGATGCCAAGCTGCGCCTGGGCGTCGATCCGCTGGGCGGGGCAGGCGTGCGCTACTGGTCGGCGATTGCCGAGCACTACCGTCTGGACCTGGATGTGGTGAACAAGCAGGTCGACTCGACCTTCCGCTTCATGACCGTCGACTGGGATGGCCAGATTCGCATGGACCCATCGTCCAGCCACGCGATGCAGGGGCTGATCGGCCTCAAAGAGCGCTTCGACGTGGCCTTCGCCTGCGACCCGGATCACGACCGTCATGGCATCGTCACTCCCTCTGGCGGTCTGCTGGCGCCGAACAGCTACCTGGCCGTGTCGATCGATTATCTGTTCCAGAACCGCCCACACTGGCGAGCCGATGCCGCGGTGGGTAAAACCGTGGTCAGCAGCGGCTTGATCGACCGCGTGGCCAAGCGCTTGGGACGCCGCCTGTACGAAGTGCCGGTCGGCTTCAAGTGGTTTGCCGATGGCCTGTTCGACGGCTCCCTGGGCTTTGGTGGCGAAGAAAGTGCGGGGGCTTCGTTCCTGCGCAAGGACGGCAGTGTCTGGTGCACCGACAAGGACGGGCTGATCCCGGCCCTGCTGGCGGCTGAAATGACCGCACGCACTGGTCGCGACCCGAGCCAGGCCTACCGGGCACTGACTGATGAACTGGGCGAGCCGTTCTCGGTGCGGGTGGATGCCAAGGCCAACCCGGAACAAAAGGCCCTGTTGAGCAAGTTGTCGCCAGAGCAGGTCACCTCGACCGAACTGGCGGGCGAACCGATCCAGAGCATCCTTAGCCATGCGCCGGGTAACGACCAGGCGATTGGCGGTCTTAAAGTCATGACCGAGAACGGCTGGTTCGCGGCGCGTCCGTCGGGCACTGAAGATATCTACAAGATCTATGCGGAAAGCTTTATCAGCGACGACCACCTCAAGCAGTTGGTGGCAGAGGCTCAGACGCTGGTAGATGGCGCTATTTCTGCGAAATGATTGATGGCCTCATCGCGAGCAAGCTCGCTCCCACAGGATTGCGTACGACTTGTGGGAGCGAGCTTGCTCGCGATGGCGGCAGTCCAGACGCCAACGATTTACCTGGTCAAGCCAGATCCACCAACACGATCTCGCTGTCCTCAATGGCCGTCACCCGCAACACCTGCTCCTGGGCAACCGCAACTCCGTCTCGAGCTTGTGCACGCAAGCCATTGACTTCAATGACTCCCGTGGCCGGCACCAGGTAAGCGCGACGGCCGCTGTCCAGGCGATATTCAGCGGTTTCACCGGCTTTCAGGTTCGCCGCCACCAAACGCGCATCGGCGCGGATTCGCAGGCTTTCATCGTCCCCGGCCTTGCCGCTGGCCAGGGTCACGAAACCTTCGCGCTGGCCTTTAGGAAACGGCTTGGCGCCCCAGGAAGGTGGCAGGCCGGATTCGTTGGGAATAATCCAGATCTGAAAGATCTTGGTCGGCGTGGCTTCCATGTTGTATTCGCTGTGGGCGATCCCGGTACCCGCGCTCATGACTTGAACGTCCCCGGCTTCAGTACGACCCTTGTTGCCCAGGTTATCCTGGTGGGTGATTGCACCTTCACGGACATAGGTGATGATTTCCATGTCCCGATGCGGGTGCTGCGGGAACCCGGTACCGGGGGCAATCACGTCATCGTTCCAGACTCGCAGGTTGCCCCAGTTCATGCGCTTGGGGTCATGGTATTCGGCGAACGAAAAGTGGTGATGGGCATCCAACCAGCCATGGTGAGCGCCGCCGAGCGAGTTGAAAGGTCTGAGTTCAAGCATGATCGTCTCCTGAAAGGTTCGTCATGGGGCGCAAGGGCTGGCCACGTATCGAGACCGGTGGTTGATGACGGGCATCATCCGTCAGGTAACAATCGATAAAAAGCGTAAAAAGTGCCTTATAATCATCGAATTGTTTGATGTTAAAATACCTCGAATGAGTCTTATCCAGCCTTCAATATCGCGCATAAGCCGATGAGTCATAAGCATTTCACTAGAACTCAACGGCAAATACAGACACCATAGCCCTCAACAGCCTCACACCCTGGAGTCCGTCCGCGTGCCGCAACACATCCCCGATCTTCCGCCTGAACTTCGCCCCCTGGCCGAGATGCCATTGCTCAAGCGCCTGGCCGCGCGCTTTTTCGGTCATGGCCTGACACGCCTGCGCGCACAGCACCGCGCGTCCTGGTTGCACGGACAGGCAGACGGTTTTCGCAGTGGTCATAGCGCCGGGGTGGACTATGGATACAAGGAAGGCAAGCTCGAAGGGCTGGAAGAGGGCCGGCAAGTCTTGCTGATTCGCGATTCGCGCTGCACCGAGCACCGGCCACCCAACATCGATGACCATTTGTTCGACGATTGGCGCCTGCCATTGACCGCCGAATTGAAGAAACGCATGAAAGCCGACGTCGCCCGGCTGCTGCCGACATATGCCCAGCCCAGCGCCGCGCAGTGGAAAATGATCTTCAGTGATACTCCATCGACGTCGGTGATTGCCGGTGCGGGCGCAGGCAAGTCAACGACCTTGGTCCTGCGGATTTTGTTATTGAGTCACTACCTGGGTTTCGAACTCAGCTCGATGACCGTGGTGACCTTTACCCGCGAGTCGCGCAAGGACTTCATCAATAAACTGGTCGAGCTGTTTGCGCTCTGGGGACGTGCGCTTGGTTTGCGGGAGGCGCGTGACCTGGTGCGCACCTTCCATTCGCGGATCCTGCCGATGGTTCGCAGCCTGCCGGGCTTCGAACGGCTGCAAGCCTTCGAAAACCTCAGTCACCGGGCGCAAGGCGCGGATGACGAGGTGGACAGCAATCCGTTCGACCTGCGAATCAATGACGCCCAGCGTCAGCAACTCAACGCCTGTTATCACGCCTTGCACAGCCGCGATGAGCGTTTTCGCGAGCTGATCCAGCCATTGTCTCGTCACGCCTTGCAACTCAAGGAGCTGGAGCGCGACCACCCCGATGTACAAAAGCGTGTGGCTGTCACCGAGCTGGCTGCCAAGCGCGATGAAGAACTCTGCGACCTGGTGGAAGACCTGTGGTTTCGCGCTGGCGCCTGGCCGATCAAAGGCATAGAGCCCAAGCGCCAGGCTTTTGATATCAACGGCAGCGCCTTTCATTGCCACGGTTACATTGCGTCGCTGGACGCTTGGGTGGTACTAGGTTTCGACCCTGGTGAAAATCCGCAGCTGACCCGGCCAAACGCCAAGCTGACGCTGCGTGCGGAAACAGCGGTGAAGCGCACGCTGTTTCAAGCTTTCTGTCGTAAGCCATTGATATGGTTGGATAGTTACGAATCATCCAGGCGCGTCCTGGCGTCCCTTGGCGGCGATGCCAGCGCCGGGCCTGGCTTCGATTACAAGGTCAAGGGTGAGCTGGCGTCTGCGCCATTGCTGGACTGTTTTGTCGCTGCCGCCGGGTTCATCGAAAACCTCGGCCTGGATGTGCCGACTGCCGTGGGCCAGATGAGCTTTGCCAAGGATGACCCGGACCGGTTTTTCTTCGAGGCCTTGAGTCTGTACTGGCGAGCTCTGGAAGATCATTTGCTCGACCAGAAACCGCCAGTCATGACCTACAACCGCATGTTCGCGCTGTTCAGCGAACATTCCCCGGAAAACCTCAAACTGCTCAGCGACGAGCTGTTGCGGCCGCTGTCGCACTTGATGATCGACGAGTTCCAGGATGTCTCGCCGCAAATCGTCTCGTGGATCCGCGCCAGCCTGGCCGAAATCCGCAGTCGCGGCCCGGCCATGCACGTAGGGCGCGGCGCCCAGCACTCGTCATTGTTGTGCGTGGGGGATGACTGGCAGTCGATTTACGGTTGGCGTGGCAGTTCGCCAACGTACTTCATGGAGTTCAACAAGACATTCTCGTCGCCGAGTACCACCAAGGTCATGCTCAGCGACAACTATCGCAGCCACCAGCACATCATTGACGCCGCCGAACACATCGTGCGAGCCGCGCCTGGGATTGCCGGCAAGAAGGCCAAGGCCAGCGGTGAGCCAAAGGAATTGCTGCCGGTCAATGTGCTGGACCGAGACGATCAGGGCATGGCCCTGCGCTTGATGGAGCACTACCGAAAGGGTGATTCAATCTTGATGCTTTATCGAAAAAGTAGCGATAAGTTATTAATAGAGCAGCATATTCAATCTGTAGTTAATGTTGATTCTAGCTTGCCGCATGAAGCCCGGCGCCTCAAGCAACTGACCTATCACAGCGCCAAGGGGCTTCAGGCGGACGCTGTGTTCCTGCTTGGCGATTGCCAGCACCTGACCCGTTCGCCGTACAAAAACCAGGTGTACCGCATGGCGGGCCTGGGCAAGGCTAGCGACAGTGAACCTTATGACAATGCCCAGAAAGACGAGATTTTGCGCCTGGCTTACGTGGGCATTACCCGGGCGGTTAGCCATTGCTATTGGTATGTCGATGCGCAGGAGACCCAGGCGGTGAATATGCCCAAGGCGTCGGACCGGATCGGTCAGGGCAAGGCGTTTTTCATCGATCATCGGCAGGCAAAGACACCGGCAAAATCCTTGTAGGAGCCCGGCTTGCCGGCGAAGGCGGCCTGATAGCCGACCAATTTCTTTCAGGTGTACATATCCATTCCTGCGGTAACGGCCACTTAGGGTTTCGCTTTTACAGCGAGTCACTTGGAAGAGCCCCAAGTAACCAAGGGCTCTTGCCCCTGGCGTTCGGTGCCTCGCTGTAGCTCGGCATACCCTCGCTCCGGTCCTGCTCCGTGGGCCCGCCGCGCTGGGCCATCCCTGGCCCAGCGCGGCTAAACCGGCATCCATGCCGGTTTACCCACTGCGCAGAACCTCCACTCGGCCTCTCGAGGGGGCAAGAAAATCAAAAGCTAAAGCAACAGCAAAAGCGAGGCGGCCTTACAGCCGACCTGACTTTGCAGATACCCCCCAATCCCCTGTGGGAGCGAGCCTGCTCGCGATGGACGTCAACGATAACGCGTGCTGTCTGGATGGTCGCGTTATCTGGACGACCATCGCGAGCAGGCTCGCTCCCACAATTGGATCGCGGACAAGCCTGCAATCAGGTCGGCTGTCAGGCCGCCTCGCTTTTGTTTTTGATCTGGGCGCCCCGTTAAACCACGATGGCCGAACGCAGGCATTGCGTAGTGGGTAAACCGGCAGGACGCCGGTTTAGCCGCGCTGGGCCAGGGATGGCCCATCGCGGCGACCCACGGAGCAATGCCGGAGTGAGGGTATGCCGAGCCCTAGCGAGGCACCGAGTGGTGGGGCAAGAGCGCTTTGGTTACTTTCGACTGGGCCGGCTTCCGGATTTTCGAAAGTGACTCGCCGTAAGGGCGAAACCCCAAGTGGCCGTTACCGCAGCAACGGATATACACCCAATCCAAATATGCACCTGCAGCCCCCAACCTAAAGTGAACAGCATTACACCTTATCGTGGGCTTTTGGATGGGAGGCCTGCCGTCAGGCATAACTCCTAAAGGCCACCGGAGGAATGAACGCTTCAAGCTCATCCTCCACGGCTTCGATTATTCGCTCGACGTCGGCGGCATTCATGACCGTCGAACAAGGGATACCGGCGATGGCGATCATGGTCTCGCCACTGGCTCGATCAAACAAACGGGCAATCATGCTGCCCGGGGCGTCCATGCTTGCCTCGAAACCCATGGGATGGAAATGCCAGCGCATCAGCTGGCAGGCATTTGGAAAAGTGACCTTGCTGAACCCTTTATTCATGTGTTGCCCGCCTTCTTTATCGAGCGCTTCCGTTAGCTCAGGTTAGGAGGGAGGAGCCTTCATTGGCTCAACCTTTGACAGTCTTTAAAAGTAGCACCTGGATGTGAAATAAATGTGGATTTTTCAGGCCGTTTGGCAATTGCTGCGTTTTTTTTGATGCAGGTCACTACGTGATCGTTTGCGCAACGGCCAGCCCCGATCTGCCATTGAAGGCGCGGGCAAACTTGGGCAAGCTCGGCACTTTTCGAGAAGACCTTTCATGCACGCCGAGGATGATGGCCCGCTGCAAACCCAGGCCACGGGCGAGACGGTCATGCGTTACCACCTGCGCTGGAAACACCGCGACCTGGACGGGGTCATGGCGCTGTATCACCCCGAAGTCCAATACAGCGATTTTTTCCAGAACCGGGTGATGGGGCTGGAAGAGTTGCGTGACTATGTGAGAAGCAGCATGCCCCGTGACCCGGATGAAGCGCTGGAACACTCGGACCGCATCCGCCTGGATGGCAACACCGCGTTCATCCAGTACCGCATCACCCTGCGCGGCGGTGAGGGGCTGGTGTCGTTTCGCGCCAGTGAAGCGATCACCGTGAAGGACGGACTGATCTGGCGGGTCAACGAATACGCTTCGCTGGTTCACGAGCAGCCAACCCGCAAAAACGCCGACACCCAGCGCCCGGCGGTCAGTCGACTGGGGTTGTCGCCACGTCAGTTGAGCTTCATGGCCGACGACCTGCAACAGTACTTTCAACGCCAGCAACCGTATCTCGACCCGGAGCTCGACCTGCAACGGGTGGCGCAGGAGTGCGGGTACAGTCGCAATCAGATTTCCTATCTGCTCAACCAAGTGCTGGGGCAGAGCTTCTATCGCTACGTCAACCAGGCACGCCTGCAGCACCTGCTCAACGCGCTGGACAGTGCCACGCTACCGGTGCGTATCGACGAATTGGCGTTTGCCGCCGGTTTCAATTCGCTGTCGGCGTTCTACAGCTGTTTCCGCCAGCACACCGGCCTGTCGCCCAAGGCCTACGTCAAACAAATTTCTTTGCGTGCACGCGCGCAAGACAGCGCCTGAGCCCGCGCACTAGGATCAACGCCATCGAAGTCTGAGTGGCGGAGTCTTGCATGCCGGCGTGGCGCACTATCAGTTTGTGGATGGACCAACTCGACGAGCCTTTGGTGGCGCGTGCGGCGCTGGAACAGGATCTGGACGTCGACGTCGCCATTATCGGCGCGGGGTACACCGGGCTTTGGACCGCGTACTACCTAAAGCGACAGGCTCCCGACCTGAACATTGTCATCATCGAGGCGCAAACCGCCGGTTTCGGTGCCTCGGGGCGCAACGGCGGGTGGTTGATGGGCAATCTGCTGGGCGAAGACCGGCTGCTCGCGGCTTCGTCACCGGAGCAACGTCGCGCCTCTTACGATTTGCTGCATGACATCCCTGATGAAGTGAAAAACGTCATCGATCGTGAAGGTATCGACTGTGATTATCGCAAAGGTGGCGCCCTGTATTGTGCCGCTCGCTATCCCGAGCAGGAGGCCAGCCTGCGCCAGTACCTGGACAAGCTGTACAGCCAGGGCCTCAACGAAAACGACTACCGCTGGCTGAGCCCGGAGCAGCTGGCGCAACAGATCCGCGTGGCCAAGCCTTATGGCGGTATCTATGCGCCACACGTCGCGACCCTGCATCCGGCCAAACTGGTCCGGGGGCTGGCGCGCGTGGTCGAGCGCATGGGCGTCAGGATCTACGAGAACAGCCCCGTTATCCATTGGCAGTCCGGCAGCCTGCGCACGACCCGAGCCTCGGTGCGCAGCCGCTGGGTGGTACCGGCGGTCGAAGGCTATTCGGTGACCTTGCCGCCGTTGGGGCGTTACCAGTTACCGGTGCAAAGCCTGATCGTGGCCACCGAACCATTGTCGGCCGCCACTTGGGACGAGATCGGCCTGAGTCGTGGCCAGGCGTTCAGCGAAAGCAGTCGCCAGGTGACCTACGGCCAACGCACGGCAGACAACCGGTTGATCTTTGGCGCCCGTGGGGGCTATCAGTTTGCCGGCAAGTTGCGCCATGACTTTGACCTGACGCGCAGCGAAATCGAGTTGCGGCGTTACCTGTTCGGCGAACTGTTCCCACAACTTCGCAATGTGCAGATCACCCATGGCTGGGGCGGCAACCTGGGCATGTCGCGGCACTTCAAGCCTCACATGCTGTGCGACCAGGCCAGCGGTATCGCCTTATCCGGCGGTTATGGCGGGGAGGGTGTCGGTGCCAGCAACCTGGGCGGCAGGACCCTTGCCGACCTGATCCTGCAGCGCGACACCGAACGGGTGCACCAACCGTGGGTGATTGCCCAGGGCGGTCTGGACGCGCTCAAAGCCTGGGAGCCCGAACCCTGCCGCTGGCTCGGCTACAACGCGATCATCCGCAGCTTCGTCCACGAAGACCAGACCCTGGCCAACCCGGCCAGCGCGCCATGGCGGCGCAAACTCGCCAGCGGGGTCGCGGGGTTCATGGAAGGTTTCATGCACTAAACAGCGTTTTCTTCACTGACAGGTACTCCCATGCGCATTACCCAATTCAAGAACACCGCCACCCTGCAACTGCAAGACTCGAACCCGGTCGCCGTCCCTTTGGGTACACCGGTGGCGGTGGCTTCGACCACCAGCGTAGAACGCGACGACGGCGTCGAGACCGGCGTCTGGGAATGCACCCCCGGTCGCTGGCGGCGGCAGATCGTCGCCCAGGAATTCTGTCACTTCATCCAGGGGCGTTGCACCTTCACCCCGGACGAGGGTGAAACCCTGCACATCGAAGCTGGCGATGCCCTGATGTTGCCGGCCAACAGCCTCGGCGTTTGGGAAATCCAGGAAACCGTGCGCAAGACCTACGTTTTGATTTTCTGAATGTCGGTCCCTTGATTGCCTGCCGCTCTCCAACAACAAAAACAGCCCCCACAGGAATCGACTCATGACCCCAAAGACACTGTTCCTGGCGCCGCTGATGCTGGCCGCTTCCATCAGCCAGGCAGCCGACACCGTCAAGATCTACAACTGGTCGGATTACATTGCGCCGGACACCACGAAGAACTTCCAGAAAGAAACCGGCATCGCCTTCACCTATGACGTCTACGACAGCAACGAGACCCTCGATGGCAAGTTGATGACCGGCAAATCCGGTTACGACGTGGTGTTCCCGTCCAACCACTTCATGGCCCGACAAATTGAAGGCGGCGCCCTGAAAAAGCTCGACAAGGAGCAGTTGCCCAACTGGAAGAACCTTAACCCGGTGCTGCTCAAGGCCTTGCAGACCAACGATCCCGGTAATGAGCACGGTTTCCCGTACCTGTGGGGCAGTACCGGCATCGGCTACAACGTTGCCAAGGTCAAGGCGGTTTTGGGCGAGAACGCGCCAGTGGATTCCTGGGACCTGATATTCAAGCCCGAGAACATGCAAAAGCTGCAAAAGTGTGGCGTGGCGATTCTCGACAATGGCCCGGAACTGCTCCCGGCCGCGCTGAACTACCTGGGCCTGCCACATCACAGTAAAAACCCGGAAGACTACAAGAAGGCCGAAGCGCTGCTGGTGAAAGTCCGGCCTTATGTCAGCTATTTCCACTCGTCCAAGTACACCAGTGACCTGGCCAACGGTGATATCTGCGTGGCGGTCGGTTTCTCCGGCGACATCCTGCAAGCGGAAAACCGTGCCAGGGAAGCCAAGAACGGCATAGAGATCGGCTACTCGATTCCCCGGGAAGGCGCAGCCATCTGGTTCGACATGGTCGCCATGCCCGTGGATGCACCGGACGAAAAGGCCGGCTACGCCTTCATGAACTATCTGTTGCGTGCGGACGTCATGGCCAATGTCAGTAATTACGTGCACTACGCCAATGGCAACGAACAGGCCGACAGCCTGATCGACCCGGCCATCAAGAACGACACCAAGGTTTATCCGAGCCCGCAAATGATGGGGAAACTGTTTGCGCTCGAAGCGATGCCGTTGAACATCGACCGGATTCGTACACGGGTCTGGAACAAGATTCGTACCGGCAGCTGAAGATTTTACCCAGGTCATCGGGACAGGACGTCCCGTTGCCTTTGATGTGCGGGATCAACTGACAGGTTCGACCGTGCACTTGACATCACCTGCGCCCGGAATCTGCAACAGCGCATCATTGCCGTCTTGCCAGAAGCTCTGGCTACCCCTGTAGTCCTTGCCCCTGTACAGGGTTCCGGAAGGACTCGGCACCTGTTCCAGTGTGGTCGAGGTATTGGCCCATTTCAGGTACACCACACCCGGATCGACCGTGAAATACGTGGCGGCCACCAGCGCGCCAAGCCCTGCGCAACGAAAGGCCAGCGGGCCGTCGGTGAGCCTGCTTGGATCCTTGGTCCTGGCAATGGCCGAGCCCTGGCGCAGCTGGTGCGCGCGCTCGGCGTAGCGGCTGACCGTACATGACCTGGGATCGGCTTCGGCGGCACACTGATCGCGGGCGAGCAGCCAGAAGCGCTGGTCGATCTCGACTTTGTCTGGCCGCGGCACCGAATGCTCATCGGTGAGCGCCAGGCGATACAGCCGCGTCAGCTCGACATCCATCTGCGCCAGTCGAGCGTCGCGACAGATCAGCTTTTCGACGGGCTCCCTGGCCGTGGCGCAGTCGAAACTGGTATTGAAGGATCGCGCGGGTGTCGCGGCGCTTGCACAGAGACTCATTGAAGCCCAAGCGCCGACCGCGAGGAGGGAGGTCAAGTGTGGCGTGACCATTTTCATTTCGACACCATCATTCGGTCGCACTGGGTCTATCGCAGTGTAAGGCAGTGCTCGAAACCTGCCACACCAGGGGAGCAGAACGATTCGCCGCCTCAGTCTTCCTGGCGAATCGTGGTCACTTCATCGGCCCTGACTCTGACCTTGGCACCGGAAATATCCTCGAACTCGAAGAAACCGTCCTTGGTCTTGGTTTCAGGCATGTCCTTGGTCAAATACTGGGTGCCGTTCTGCAGGGTAACCACCGTGGGCGTCGAGCAGCCGGCCAGGGCGATAAAGGCCGCTACTGCAAGGGGAAACCCCAGAGTCTTGATGTTCATGATCACCTCTCATTGTTGAAAAAAACAGTGCGGCTGTCGCAAGCGAATGCACCTCTCTGGCGGTTGGTGCCACGGAACGGCAGAAAGTTCGATGCCCGGTGGAAAAATCCCTTACAGCGCCGCCGCTTATCCTTTTCCATTTGCATGGGGCAGGGCGTTGCTGGTATCTGTATGCATAACCAGTGCTCGCTAATCTTGGCCCTAATGCCCGTGACTGCAAACCCTCTCGACGATCCGTTCTACTACCTCAACAACTTCATGCAAGTGCTTGATTGGCTTGAGCATCGCTATGCCGACGTGTTGAGCGTAGAAGAGCACCGCTTCATTCGCGATTTCAATGGCTTGCCCCGCGAGTCCCGGGCGCTGCTGGTCAGGCTGGTCATGCGCAAGGGCATTCATTTTCGGGCCAGTAAGCTGCATTACGCCGAGATCGGTGACATCGCCAGCGCAGCCCGGCCGTTACTGGCGCTGGGCTGGCTCGACGAGCGCCAGCCGTTATCGATCGAGTCGTTGTTCGAAGTGTTGCTCAAGGCGGAAATACTTCAATGCCTGGGCAGCGCCATTGTCCACCCTAAGGGAAAAAAGACCGACTGGCTGCCGGCACTCTGCGAGCAGTTTGCTCAAGCGCAGGCCTTCAACGACTGGTGTCCGACGCTGAGCGACCGCTTGTTCAGCCTGACCATCATGAGCCTGTGCGATCGCCTGCGCTTGATGTTTTTCGGCAATCTTTACCAGGACTGGTCCGAATTCGTCCTGGCGGACTTGGGGATCTTCACCTATGAAAAAGTCGAGTTTTGCGCCGACTCCCGAGGCTTGCGCAGCCGCGAGGACGTCGACGCCTGCATGTTCCTCTACCAGTGCCAGCAGCTTTTCGAGGCCGGCGAGGCGGTGGTGGGCATCGTCGAGCAAATCAACGGCCTGGCGCTGAGCAATCCCTGGCTGCAGAGGCGTCGCGACAAGCTGTTGTTTCAGATGGGCCAAGCGTGCGAGCGCGTCGGTGATTTTTCCGCCGCGTTGACCCTGTACCGGGACTGCGCGTATCCCGGCGCGCGCTTGCGCATGATCCGTGTGCTGGAGCGCTGCGGTGAATACCAGCTGGCCCTGGACCTGGCCTGCCGGGCCGAACAATCGCCGCAAAACGCCGCGGAGCATCAACACCTGCTGCGTGTCCTGCCCAGGCTGCGTCGCAAGCTCGGCGGGCCGGCGGTCAAGCGTCCAGGCCCACGGCAGATGTTGCGCCTGGACCTGCAACTGAGCAGGACCGACCCTTTGTTGTCGGTGGAGGACTACGTGCAGGCGCACCTGGGCGAAGATTCGGCGCCGGTTCATTACGTCGAAAACAGCCTGATCAACTCGCTGTTCGGCCTGCTGTGCTGGCCGGCGATTTTCGCACCGCTGCCGGGGGCGTTTTTCCATCCGTTCCAGCGCGGTCCGGTGGACCTGCTGAGTGAAGACTTCCATAGCCGCCGGGCCGAGTTGTTCCAGGCCTGCCTCTCTGAACTCGAAGACGGGCGATACCTTCAAACCATCCGCGTGCGCTTTGCCGAAAAGTGGGGCGTGCAGTCGCCATTCGTGTTCTGGGGCGCCCTCAGCGAGGCGCTGCTGGAGCAGGCGCTGGACTGCTTGCCCGCCGAACACCTCAGGCACTGGTTCAACCGGTTGTTGCTGGACATCAAGGCCAATCGTGCGGGCATGCCGGACCTGATCCAGTTCTGGCCTAAGGAAAAAACCTACCGCATGATCGAAGTCAAGGGGCCGGGGGATCGCCTGCAGGATAACCAGCTGCGCTGGCTGGAGTTCTGTCATGAGCACCGGATGCCGATTGCCGTGTGTTATGTGCAATGGGCGGAGCAGGGCGCTTGAGCTACAACATCGCAGTGCGGGCGTTGTGTGAGTTCACCGCCAAGGTCGGTGACCTCGACCTGCGCTTCACCCCGTCGCCGACCGCGCTGGAAGGCATCGTTGGGCACCGCACGGTGGCGTCACGGCGCAGCGACGGCTATCAGAGTGAAGTCGCCCTCGAAGGTGCGTATCAGGGCCTTACGGTCAAGGGCAGGGCGGATGGCTACGATCCCGCGCAAAACTGCCTCGAAGAGGTCAAGACCTACCGTGGCGACTTGAGCAAGCAACCGGCCAACCACCGGCAGCTGCACTGGGCACAGGCCAAGATCTACGGCTGGCTGATGTGCCGCAAACTCAACCTTGCGCAGATCAACCTGGCGCTGGTGTATTTCGATATCGTCAGTGAAAAGGAAACCTGTCTGGTCGAGGTGTTCAATGCCGCCGAACTCGGGCAGTTCTTCGAACACCATTGCGGCCTGTTCCTGCACTGGGCCGAACAGGAAACGGCGCATCGCCAGGGGCGTAACCTTGCGGCACAACAGCTGGCGTTTCCCCATGCCGACTTTCGCCCGGGGCAGCGTCACCTGGCCGAATCGGTGTTCAAGGCCGTCAGCACCGGCCGTTGCCTGATGGCCCAGGCGCCCACGGGGATTGGCAAAACCGTTGGCACCCTGTTTCCGCTGCTCAAGGCTCTGGCGCCGCAGCAACTGGACAAGGTGTACTTCCTCACGGCGAAAACCCCTGGACGCAAGCTGGCCCTGGACGCCGCGCACGTAATCCTGGAACGCGCCGACGCGCCGCCCCTGCGGGTGCTGGAGATGATCGCCCGGGACAAGGCCTGTGAACACCCGGACAAAGCCTGTCACGGTGAATCCTGCCCGTTGGCCCAGGGCTTTTATGATCGTTTGCCGGCGGCGCGTCAGGCCGCCAGCGAGCTGAGCCTGCTGAACCAGAGCGCATTGCGCCAGGTCGCCCTGGAGCATGAGGTATGCCCGTATTACCTGAGCCAGGAAATGGCGCGCTGGGCCGACGTGGTGGTTGCCGATTACAACTATTACTTCGATTTCAGTGCGCTGTTGTTCGGCCTGGCCCAGGCCAACAGCTGGAAAGTCGCAGTGTTGGTCGACGAAGCCCACAACCTGGTGGAACGTGGTCGGCAGATGTACAGCGCCAGCCTCGATCAATCGACCCTCGACGGCGTACGAAAAACCGCCCCCGAGGCGTTGAAAAAATCCCTGCAGCGGGTCAACCGCGAATGGAATGCCCTGCATAACCAGCAACTCGGTGCCTATCAGGCCTACGACAAGCCGCCGGAAAAACTGCTCCAGGCCTTGTCATCGTGCAGCGCCAGCATCGGCGATTACCTGAACGATCATCCCCAGGGACTCGACAGTGCATTACAGAGCTTCTACTTCGACGTGCTGCAGTTCTGTCGGGTGGGCGAACTCTTCGATCAGCATTACCTGTTCGACATCAGCAAGCGCGACCTCGAACGCAAGCGCAACCTCTCGCAACTTTGCCTGCGCAACGTGGTGCCCGCCGGCTTCATCGGGCCGCGCCTGAGCGCTGCACGCAGCACCGTCCTGTTCTCGGCGACCCTCAGCCCTCGCCACTATTACGCCGATTTGCTGGGTACCCCGGCGAACACCGTGTGCATCGACGTTGAGTCGCCTTTTCACGCCGATCAGTTGCACGTACAGATCATCAACCAGATCTCCACGCGTTTCGTTCATCGCCAGGCCTCCCTGGCGCCGATCGTCGAGCTGATCGCCCAACAGTTCATGCAGCGCCCTGGCAATTACCTGGCGTTCTTCAGTAGCTTCGATTACCTGCAGCAAGTGGCGCAGTTGCTCGCCGAGCGATATCCCGGGATCAATCTGTGGTCACAGTCACGGGGTATGGCGGAGGCGCAACGCCAGGCGTTCCTCGACCGGTTCACCGCCGAGGGCCAGGGCGTGGGCTTCGCGGTGCTAGGCGGGGCATTCGGCGAAGGCATCGATTTACCGGGTGCACGCTTGATCGGCGCGTTCATCGCCACCCTGGGGCTGGCGCAGCTCAACCCGGTCAACGAGCAGTTCAAGCAGCGCATGGCGGCAATATTCGGCGCAGGCTACGACTACACCTACCTGTTTCCCGGCGTACAAAAAGTGGTGCAGGCCGCAGGCAGAGTGATTCGTACCCAACAGGACCAAGGCGTGGTGATGTTGATCGATGACCGGTTTGGCGAGAGCAAGGTCAAGCAATTGCTGCCACGCTGGTGGTCAATCGCACCGGCGGCTGTTCAAATGGATGGTTTATCGCATACTGCAGAAAAACAGCACCCGATGTGAGGGATCAATGAGAGAAGACCGAACCCGGGCCGGGAGCATTGAAGACAGGCGCCTGCGCCTGCTCATCGATGCGGTGGTTGACTACGCGATCTACATGATTGATCCCGATGGCATCATTACCAGCTGGAACGCAGGGGCCAGGCGATTCAAGGGTTATGAGGAGGCCGAGATTCTCGGTCAGCATTTCTCGCGCTTTTACACCGACGAAGATCGTCGCGCCGGCTTGCCCCAGCGGGCGCTGGACACGGCGATTCGCGAGGGGCGTTTCGAAGGCGAAGGCTGGCGCGTGCGCAAAGACGGCACGCATTTCTGGTGCCATGTGGTGATCGATCCGATTTACGACGCGTCGGGTACGCTCCTGGGGTTTGCCAAGATCACCCGTGACCTGACTGACCGCAAGATGGCCGAAGAGACCCTCAAGCAAAGCGAGCAACAGTTTCGGCTGCTGGTGCAAAGCGTCACCGACTACGCCATCTACATGCTTGCCCCGGATGGCCGCGTGACCAACTGGAACCTGGGGGCCCAACGCATCAAGGGCTACTTGCCCGAAGAAGTCATTGGCCAGCATTTTTCGATGTTCTACACCCCTGAAGACCGGGCTGACGGCTTGCCAGGCCGGGCACTGGAGATTGCCACGCGCGAGGGACGCTTCGAGAACAAGGGATGGCGGGTGCGCAAGGATGGCACCAGGTTCCTCGCCCATGTCGTGGTCGACCCGATCTGGGGGGACACCGGTACCTTGCTCGGCTTTGCCAAGATCACCCGCGACATCACCGAAGCGACCCAGGCGCAGCAGGCGCTTGAACAAACCCGCGAAGCACTGTTCCAGGCGCAGAAGATGCAAGCCATCGGCCAGCTCAGCGGCGGGATTGCCCACGACTTCAATAATTTGCTGACAGTCATTCTCGGCAATCTGGAAATCGTGCGCAAACGCCTGGCCGACGACCCGAAAATCATCCGTTTGCTCGACAATGCCACCCAGGGTGCGTTGCGAGGCGTGTCCCTGACCCAGCGCATGCTGGCCTTTGCCCGCAAGCAGGAACTCAAGTCCGAACCCGTGGAGCTCCCCGCCCTGATACAAGGGATTTCCGGACTGCTACGCAGCTCACTCGGGCCTGCGGTGGCACTGGAAACCCGTTTTCCAGCGCAGATCGAGCAGGTGTTGGCCGACGTCAATCAGCTCGAATTGGCGGTGCTGAACCTGGCCACGAACGCCCGCGATGCCATGCCCAATGGCGGAAAAATCGTCATCAGTGCCCGCGCCGAAACAATCGCTGATCAATCCCGATCCGCCCCGCTGGCGGGACGTTATGTGTGCTTGAGTGTTACCGACACCGGCGAAGGGATGGATGAAGCGACACTGGCGTCGGCGATGGACCCGTTTTTCACCACAAAAGGGCTGGGCAAGGGCACCGGTCTGGGGTTGTCGATGGTTCATGGCTTCATCGAACAATTGGGCGGGCGATTCATTCTCAAGAGCCAGAAAGACCAGGGCACCACCGCAGAGCTGTGGTTGCCCGTGGCCTCGGCGGGCTCGGTAGCGGCCCCCATTGTCGAGGGGCCGATAGCGCCGGAAGTGCCTCGGCTGTGCATATTGGTGGTGGATGACGACAGCCTGGTGTTGACCAGCACATGCCTGTTGCTTGAAGACCTCGGACACCGTGTGATCAGCGCGACGTCCGGTGCCCAGGGCCTGGAACTGTTCGAGAACAATCCGGCAATTGATCTTGTCATCACCGACATGGCCATGCCGCACATGAGCGGCGCGCAGCTGGCGGATGCCATCCGTGCGCTCAAGCCCGGCTTGCCGATAATCCTGGCCACCGGTTATGCCGAGCGCCTGGAGGGATTTGCGTCCAGGCTGCCGCGGTTATCCAAGCCGTTTACCCAGCTGAATCTGGTGGAGATCATCGCCTCGGCAATGTAAGCGTGATCCTGCTCGCGAAGTCGTCCTGACAGCCGACCAATTTCTCGCGACTGTACCCGATCTACTGTGGGAGCGAGCCTGCTCGCGAAGGCGGCCTGACTGGCGACCCTATTCTTTCGGCGTACATATCCGTTTCTGCGGTTACGGCCACCTATGGTTTCGCCCTTACGACGAGTCACTTGGAAGCACGGAACGCCGCCCGGCCTGTAGGAGCGAGCATGCTCGCGATGGAGGTCAACGATGACGCGGGGAGCCTGACACCCCACGGTGCTCTCAGGTTTTTCGTCGGAACGCCGCCCGGAGCATGCTCGCTCCTACAGGACCCGCCGCGCTGGGCCATCCTTGGCTCAGCGCGGCTAAACCGGCATCCATGCCGGTTTGCCCGCTGCGCAGAACCTCCACTCGGCCTCTCCAGGGGGCAAGAAAATCAAAAGCAAAAGCAACGCGAGGCGGCCTACCGGCCGGCCTGATTTCGGGTGAGCGTGGTCCCCTGTAGATACCGTCTTGTACCCAACCGTCACGCAGCCATGTGCGAGGCGTCGAGTTCCTTTTTCAGGCGGGCTTTGAGGGTTTCCATTTTTGCTCCCAGTTCATCCAGCGTCGCTTTACCCAGCAGCTTTTTAGCCTGGGGAAACATCTCGGTCTCTTCCTCTTCAATGTGGTGTTCGAGCAATTCCTTGACCACTTTGACGCGACCGGCAAACTCGGGCGTGGACGGGTCGGTGACTTTCAGATCCGGAAGCACCAGTGAATCCACGGTACGGTGTTCTTCCTTGGCTTCGTAATACATGACGTCCTGCTCCTTGCCCCCGGCTTCCTTGTACGCCGGGTACAAAATGTCTTCTTCCAGGCGGGTATGGATCGAGATTTCCATTTCCAGCTTCGCTAGGAGGTCGGTGCGTTTTTTAAGGCCGCGCTCGGTGGATTCGCTCAGCTGGCTGAGGATGCCTTTTACGCGTTCATGGTCGGCTTTCAACAGGTCTATGGCATTCATGATTGAGTCTCTCCAGGTTGAGGGCAGCGCGAACGGTTTCTACCGCAGGTCACTCACCGTTCTGGAGCATTTGTCGTGCCGCTTTGGACGCCTCTTTTAAGAGCTGACAAATCAATAGGTTATAAGCGCTAATGGCCATTAGGGGCCATGCAGGCTGCATGAGTCCGGCCTTTGACTCATGCACTTCGCCACGGCAAGGTCCGGTCAAGCGGACGGCTGCTTTTGCCGTTCATAGTGGGCGAGGAGCGGTTGGGTGCTGATTCCGTGAATCAGAATGCTCAGGGCGACCACGGAGAGTGTGAGGTCGGTGCACAAGGTCGCCATCGACGGTGCGAGGTCATGATTCAAGGCGTAGAACAGGTAGTAGAAACTACCGATGCCGCGAATCCCGAACCAGCCGATCAGCAGCCTTTGCTTGCCGTCAAGCAAAGTGCCCCAGGGCACCAGCCCGACAATCAGCGGCCGGATTACGCAGAACAGCACCAGTGCAATAGCCAGTGCGCGCCAGTCCCAATGACCCACCAGCACCACCCCGAGCAAGGTCACCAGGAACACTTCCATGGCCCGTTCGACCAGGCTGCCAAAGGACAGCATGTCGCCGATCATGATCCCGGCCGCCACCTGCGCTTCCTCCATGTTCGCTACATCACCATGCACGGCGGCATCGGGCTCTACATTCTGATGGCCGACCACCGGCTGCACCAGGTGCTCGGCCGGCGTCTGTGAGTGTCCCATCGATTTGACCTCGGCCCGACGCAACCCCAGGCCCGCCGCGAACACCGACAGGAAACCGTAGCCGTGCACAGCCTCGGCGGCGACGTACGCCAGGGCGATCAGGGCAAAGGTCAGGTAGTCGTTGGGCGAAAGGGTGCTGTCGGCGTTCCTGATGCGCATGGACAACGTCAGGCGGCCAATGGCGCGGCCCATGCCATAGCCGACCAGCAATCCGGCGGGCACCGCCCAGAGCAGGCTCTTGAGCGCCCAGTCATCAAGCCAGGCGGTGGAAGAACCACCGCCTTGCTGGATAAACAGCAAGCCCAGGATGACGAAGGGAAACGCGATGCCATCGTTGAGCCCGGCCTCACCGGACAGGCCGAAGCGCACCGCGTCGACGTCCTTGGCATCGTTGACCTGCACCAGCGAAGCCAGTACCGGGTCGGTGGGTGCCAGAATCGCGCCGATCAGCAACGACGGCCCCCACGGCAGGTCGAAGGCATAATGCAGCAACAGGCAGACCCCGATGATGGTCAGGACCATGACCGGCCCCGCCAGACCGAAAGCCACGCGCCACCTACGGTCCCTGAGGGGCAGGCGCAGCTTGAGTCCACAGACGAACAACGAAAAGAGCACCGCGACTTCCGTCAGGTGCTCCATCCAGTACGCGGCATCCTTGATATCCAGCCTGAGCCATCCCAGCCCCGCCGGCCCGATGGCCACACCCAATGCCAGGCACACGGCCGAGGTGGTCACCGGCATCCAGCGCAGGTAGGACGAGGTCAGCGCCAGCGTCAGCAGTACGGCACCCAGTACCGCGACCCAGGCAATGAAGCTCATGGCCCGGGGATCATTGATCGACGGTAGCGCGCAAGTACCCCGGCGTCCGCGCGAAGTTCGGCTGAATGAACAATTCGACGATAGGTGCGGACATGACGATCTCCAGGTATCGAAAGGCCCGCCAGGGAGCCCTATGCAGTGTAGAGCGTCGGTGGTCTGGCCTGGTTCCATTTTTCAGGTGCAGCGCGCAATCACAGGATCGGCTTGCCCCCGGTCACCCCAAAACGCTGGCCGGTGATGTAGCTGCCTTCATCCGAGGCTAGCAGCACATAGATCGGTGCCACTTCCACCGGCTGGCCGGGACGCCCGAGCGGGGTGTTGGCGCCGAAGTTCTGTACCGTTTCCTCGGGCATGGTCGAGACGATCAGCGGTGTCCAGATCGGTCCCGGCGCCACGCTGTTGACCCGGATATTCTTCGGCCCGAGCATTTGCGCCAGGCCGGCGCTGAAGTTGGCGATCGCGCCCTTGGTCGTGGCATACGCCAGCAGGGTGGGGTTGGGCATGTCGGAATTGACCGAACTGGTGTTGATGATCGAGCTGCCGGGCTGCATGTGCTTGAGTGCCGCTTGGCAGATCCTGAAAATGGCGGTGATGTTGACGTCGAAGGTCATCACCCATTCTTCGTCGGGGATGTCCTCGAGATTTTCGTGGGTCATCTGGAACGCCGCGTTGTTGACCAGGATGTCGATGCGGCCGAAACGCTCGACCGTTTTCTCCACCAGGGCCCGGCAATGCACCTTGTGAGCCAGGTCACCCGGCAGCAGCAGGCATTGGCGGCCGGCCTGTTCAACCCAGCGCGCGGTTTCCTGCGCATCCTCCTGTTCATCAAGGTAGGCCACGGCCACATCGGCACCTTCACGGGCGAAGGCAATGGCCACCGCGCGGCCTATGCCGCTGTCGGCACCGGTAATCAGGGCGATCTTGCCGATCAATCGACCCGAACCTTTGTAGCTCTGCTCACCACAGTCCGGGTACGGGTCCATTTTGCGTTGGGAGCCGGGGACGGGTTGGTGTTGTTTGGGGAAGGGTGGTTTGGGGTAGTCGTTCATCGTCGATCTCCGGGTTCAAGGTTGGGCGGTCAAAGGGTTGACCTTGGCTTTTTGTGTGGAGTTCGGTTGGATGACGATCCATTGCTGCGGTAACGGCGACTTAAGATTGCGCCCTGACGGCGGGCGAAAAACCTTGTAGGAGCCAGGCTTGCCGGCGAAGGCGTCTGACGGCCGATGATTGTCTTTCAGGTGTACATATCCATTCCTGCGGTAACGGCCACTTATGGTTCCGCTCTTACAGCGGGTCACTTTGAAGAGCGCAAAGTAACCAAACGCTCTTGCCCCTGACGTTCGGTGCCTCGCTAAGGCTCGGCATGCCCTCGCTCCGGTCCTGCTCCGTGGGCCCGCCGCGATGGGCCGTCCCTGGCCCAGCGCGGCTAAACCGGCATCCATGCCGGTTTACCCACTGTGCAGAACCTCCACTCGGCCTCTCGATGGGGCAAGAAAATCAAAAGCCAAAGCAAGAGCGAGGCGGCCTTATAGCCGACCTGATTGCAGGTCTGTCTGCGATCCAACTGTGGGAGCGAGCTTGCTCGCGATGGACTTCCAGACAACGCGTTCATCCAGACAGGGCGCGTTATCGTTGACGACCATCGCGAGCAAGCTCGCTCCCACAGGGGGTTGGAGGTATCCGCAAAAATCAGGTCGGCTGTCAGGCCGCCTCGTTTTGGTTTTTGATCTGGGCGCCCCGTTAAACCACGATGGCCGAACGCAGGCATTGCGTAGTGGGTAAACCGGCAGGACGCCGGTTTAGCCGCGCTGGGCCAGGGATGGCCCATCGCGGCGACCCACGGAGCAATGCCGGAGAGAGGGCATGCCGAGCCCTAGCGAGGCACCGAGTGGTGGGGCAGGAGCGCTTTGGTTACTTTCGACTGGGCCGGCTTCCGGATTTTCGAAAGTGACTCGCCGTACGGGCGAAACCATAGGTGGCCGTTACCGCAGGAATGGATATGTACGCATTGAACAAAAGATAGGTCGGATACAACAAGCTAGCCGCTACAGGAATCTGCGCCGGACAGACGGCTGAGCTAATATGCCCACCACTCAAACAAGAACAGGGCTCGCCTCGCGCAATGTCGGAAAAAGACACCATTTCCATTCAACTGGTGCGTGAAGCGCTGCTGCAAAGTTGCGCCCCGGGCGCGGCCACTGATGAGGTATTGCACAAGGTCGGCATCGATCCGGGGTTGCTCGGCAGCAGCGACGCCCGTGTTCCGGCCAGCGCCTATGCGCGTCTGTGGCGCTTGCTGGCCCGGCGTGGGGATGACGAGTTTTTTGGCATGGACCCGCGCAAACTCAAATCCGGCAGCCTGGAGTTTCTCTGTCGCTGTGCCATGGTCCAGCCAAGCCTGGCGGCCGGGCTCAACAGTGGTTTGAGCTTCCTGTCGTTGATGCTCGAGCGCATGCCCGCCGAGCTGGTGCATCAGCAAAGCCTGGCGGAAATCGTCTTGCTCGAAGACGACCATGAGCCGCGTCGGGCCTTCACTTACTTTACCTACTGGATGATCGTGCACGGTGTTGCTTGCTGGCTGGCCGGACGTCGAATTCCGATCCTGGCGATCGAGTTGCGCTGTGCGCAGCCGGATTTCTGCCATGACTATCAGGTGATGTTCTCCGAGAACCTGCGCTTCGACCGACCGCGCACGCGGATGATCTTTTCCGCTGACTGCCTGGGTTTGCCGATCAAGCGCAGCCTTGAGGAGCTGCGGCGCTTCCTGGCCCATGCGCCGGCCAACATTCTGGTCAAGTACCGCGATCCGCAAAGCCTGGCGAGCCGGATCAAGCAGGACCTGCGGCAACTCCCCGCCGAACACTGGCCGGAGACCGAAGCCCTGGCGCAGCGCCTGTGCATGTCGGCCTCGACCCTACGCCGTCGCTTGGCCGAGGAAGGCCAGACGTACCAGGGGCTCAAGGACAGCGTGCGCAAGGAACTGGCCATCGCCTGGCTGGCCGAACCGGCCATCAGCTTCGCCGAAATCGCCACCCGGTTGGGGTTTGCCGATGCGAGCTCGTTCTACAAGGCGTTTCGCAAATGGTCGGGGTCCAATCCCGGGCATTATCGTAGTTTGATTCTCAACGAAACCCATTGATTACGGGCGCACCTCTTCGCCTGTAGGAGCGAGCATGCTCGCGATGGTGGTCAACGATAACGCGGGTTGACTGAATGCCCGCGTTATCGTTAACGACCATCGCGAGCATGCTCGCTACTACAGCCTTGGCCAAAGCAGTCAAGCAACTTGATAACTTTGACCATTGCCCGACACCCCGCGCAGAGCGAGTATTTCCATGTTGGTTACGGTTCCCCCCACCTAACAAAAAATACAGAGGGATTCTGGCAATGCGCGATTACTTGTCTGCTGTTTCACAGTTCAATTATCAGCACACCGTCGATGCCGCACTCGCAGGCAATCTGACTGCCCTCAACGCCTGCATCGAGTGTTGCGACCGGCATGCGCTGCCTGGGCGTATCGCGTTGTTCTGGGAAGGCCGTGACGGCACCAGCGCGACCTACACCTTCAACGACCTGCAGGACAAAGCCGCGCGCTTCGCCAACTTCCTGCTGGCCCAAGGCGTGAAGAAAGGCGACAAGGTCGCCGGGCTCCTGCCACGTAACATCGAATTGCTGATCACCGTGTTCGCCACCTGGCGTATCGGCGCGGTCTATCAACCTTTGTTTACTGCCTTCGGCCCCAAGGCCATCGAGCATCGCCTGGGCAGTTCCGGGGCCAAAGTGGTGGTCACCGACGCGGTCAATCGCTCGAAACTCGCGGAAGTCGCCGACTGCCCGACCATCGTCACCGTCGCAGGTGCCAAGGGGCAGGGCATTGTCCGCGGCGATTACAGCTTCTGGGCCGAACTGGCCAACCACGCCAATGTCTGCGAACCGGTACTGCTGACCGGCGAAGACCCGTTCCTGCTGATGTTCACCTCGGGCACCACCGGTCCATCCAAAGCGCTGTCCGTGCCGCTCAAGGCCATCGTCGCCTTCCAGAGCTACACCCGTGACGCGGTGGACCTGCTTCCTGAAGACGCCTTCTGGAACGTGGCCGATCCGGGTTGGGCCTACGGCATCTATTTCGGCGTCACCGGTCCTATGTCCATGGGCCACCCGATCACCTTCTACGATGGCCCGTTTACCCTGGAAAGCACCTGCCGGGTGATCAACAAGTACGGGATCACCAACCTTACCGGCTCACCGACGGCTTATCGCCTGTTGATTGCCGGTGGCGACGAATTCGCCAAGTCGATCAAAGGCAAGCTGCGCATTGTCAGCAGCGCCGGCGAGCCGCTGAACCCGGAAGTGATCCGCTGGTTCGCGGATAATCTGGAAGTGGTCATCCATGACCATTACGGCCAGACCGAACTGGGCATGGTGCTGTGTAACCACCATGGCCTGGAGCACCCGATCCATATGGGCGCTGCCGGTTTTAGCTCGCCCGGCCACCGCATCGTGGTGCTGGACGACGACTACCAGGAACTGGGCGTCGGCCAGCCGGGCATTTTGGCCATCGACCGCACCCAGTCACCGATGTGCTGGTTCGCCGGCTACGAAGGCGCACCGACCAAGGCCTTCGTCGGCAATTACTACTTGAGCGGCGACACGGTCGAGTGGAACCCGGACGGCAGCATCAGCTTCGTCGGCCGTAGCGACGACGTGATCACCACGTCCGGCTACCGCGTCGGCCCGTTCGATGTGGAAAGTGCATTGATCGAACACCCGGCCGTGATCGAAGCGGCGGTGGTCGGCAAACCCGATCCGGAACGCACCGAGCTGGTCAAAGCCTTCGTCGTGATCTGCTCGCAGTACCGCGCAACGCCGGAGCTGGCCGAAGAGTTGCGCCAACACGTGCGCAAGCGCCTGGCGGCACACTCCTATCCCCGTGAAATCGAATTTGTCAGCGAGTTGCCAAAAACCCCAAGCGGCAAATTGCAGCGCTTTATCTTGCGCAACCAGGAAATCGCCAAGGCTCAAGAGGCCGCCGCGAAGAACGTTTCAGCTTGAATCCAAGGAAACAATGATGCAGATCGAAAACAAGGTTTTTCTCGTCACCGGCGGTGCTTCCGGCCTCGGTGCAGCGACCGCTGAAATGCTGGTCGCGGCAGGTGCCAAAGTGATGCTGGTGGACATGAACGCCGAAGCCGTCGAGGCCCAGGCCCAGCGACTGGGCGCGCAAAGCGTGGTGGCGGACATCAGCGACGAAGCGGCGGCGGAGGCTGCGGTACAGGCGACGGTCAAGGCCTTTGGTGGCCTCAATGGCCTGGTCAACTGTGCCGGCATCGTGCGTGGCGAAAAGATCCTCGGCAAGAACGGTCCGCACGCGCTGTCCAGTTTCAGCCAGGTGATCAACGTCAACCTGATCGGCAGCTTCAACATGCTGCGCCTGGCCTCGGCAGCGATTGCCGAAACCGAAGCGGACGCCGATGGCGAGCGCGGCGTGATCATCAACACCGCGTCGGCCGCGGCTTACGACGGCCAGATCGGCCAGGCGGCGTACGCGGCGTCCAAAGGTGCGATTGTCAGCCTGACCTTGCCCGCGGCCCGTGAACTGGCGCGCTTCGGCATTCGCGTCATGACCATCGCCCCGGGCATTTTCGAAACGCCGATGATGGCCGGCATGACCCAGGAAGTTCGTGACTCCCTGGCCGCCGGCGTGCCGTTTCCACCGCGCCTGGGCAAACCCGCCGAGTACGCCTCGCTGGTTCGGCATATCATTGAAAACAGCATGCTCAATGGCGAGGTGATCCGTCTCGACGGTGCCTTGCGCATGGCGGCCAAATAAGGAGGATTTGTCATGACTATTGCCAACGATCCGATTGTTATCGTCAGCGCCGTCCGCACCCCGATGGGTGGTTTCCAGGGCGAACTGAAAAGCCTCACCGCGCCGCAACTCGGTGCCGCCGCGATCAAGGCCGCGGTTGAACGTGCCGGCGTTGCAAGCGATGCCGTCGACGAAGTGTTGTTCGGCTGCGTACTGCCTGCCGGCCAGGGTCAAGCCCCCGCGCGTCAGGCGGCGCTGGGCGCCGGGCTGGATAAGTCGACCCGTTGCACCACCCTCAACAAGATGTGCGGCTCGGGCATGGAAGCGGCCATCCTGGCCCATGACATGCTGGTGGCCGGCAGCGCCGAGGTTGTAGTCGCCGGTGGCATGGAAAGCATGTCCAACGCGCCGTACCTGTTGGACCGCGCCCGCAGCGGCTACCGCATGGGGCACGGCCGGGTGCAGGATTCGATGTTCCTCGACGGCCTGGAAGACGCCTACGACAAGGGGCGCCTGATGGGCACCTTCGCCGAAGACTGCGCCGAAACCAACGGCTTCAGTCGTGAGGCCCAGGATGCATTTGCGGTGGCTTCCACCACCCGCGCCCAGCAGGCCATCAAGGACGGCAGCTTCAAGGACGAGATCGTCCCGTTGACCGTCACCGTCGGCAAAGAGCAGGTGACGATCAGCCATGACGAGCAGCCACCGAAAGCCCGGCTGGACAAGATTGCCTCGCTGAAACCGGCGTTCCGTGATGGCGGTACCGTGACGGCGGCCAACTCCAGTTCGATCTCCGACGGTGCGGCGGCACTGGTGCTGATGCGCCGTTCTGATGCCGACAAGCGTGGCCTCAAGCCGCTGGCGGTGATCCACGGTCATGCGGCGTTCGCCGATACCCCGAGCCTGTTCCCGGTAGCGCCGGTGGGCGCGATCGAGAAGCTGATGAAGAAAACCGGCTGGTCTTTGAGCGACGTCGATCTGGTGGAAGTCAACGAAGCCTTCGCCGTGGTCAGCCTGGTGACCATGACCAAGCTGGAAATTCCTCATGAAAAACTCAACGTGCACGGCGGCGCTTGCGCCCTCGGCCATCCGATCGGTGCGTCTGGCGCGCGGATTCTCGTGACCCTGCTCTCGGCCCTGCGCCAGAAAGGCCTGAAACGCGGCGTTGCAGCGATCTGCATCGGTGGCGGCGAAGCCACGGCGATGGCCGTGGAATGCCTGTACTAACGCTCGCACAATCCCTGTAGGAGCTGCCGCAGGCTGCGATCTTTTGATCTTGATTTTTTAAAAGCAAAATCAAAAGATCGCAGCCTGCGGCGGCTCCTACAAAGGGCAATTACATTTTCAAGGAATGGTCATGATCCCCAATGACGAACAACAGCAGATACGCGACGCGGCCCGGGACTTTGCCCAGGAACGGCTGAAACCGTTCGCCGCCGAGTGGGACCGTGAACACCGCTTCCCCAAGGAAGCCATCGCCGAGATGGGCGAACTGGGCTTCTTCGGCATGCTGGTGCCGGAGCAGTGGGGCGGTTGCGATACCGGTTACCTGGCCTACGCCATGGCCCTGGAAGAAATCGCCGCGGGCGACGGTGCCTGCTCGACCATCATGAGCGTGCACAACTCGGTGGGTTGCGTGCCGATCCTCAACTACGGCAACGACGAGCAAAAGGAACGCTTCCTCAAACCCCTGGCCAGCGGCGCGATGCTGGGTGCCTTTGCCTTGACCGAGCCACAGGCCGGTTCCGATGCCAGCGGATTGAAAACCCGTGCCCGCCTGAATGGCGATCACTACGTACTCAACGGCTGCAAACAATTCATCACCTCCGGGCAGAACGCCGGGGTGGTGATCGTGTTCGCCGTGACCGACCCGACTGCCGGCAAGCGCGGCATTACGGCGTTCATCGTGCCCACCGATTCGCCAGGCTACAAAGTCGCCCGGGTCGAGGACAAGCTCGGCCAGCACGCCTCGGACACCTGCCAGATTCTCTTCGAAGACGTCAAAGTGCCAGTGGCCAACCGCCTGGGTGAAGAAGGCGAAGGCTACAGGATCGCCCTGGCCAACCTCGAAGGCGGGCGTGTCGGCATTGCCTCGCAATCGGTGGGCATGGCCCGCGCCGCGTTCGAAGCGGCCCGCGACTATGCCCGTGAGCGCGAGAGCTTCGGCAAGCCGATCATCGAGCACCAGGCCGTGGCATTCCGCCTGGCGGACATGGCGACCCAGATCGCCGTGGCGCGGCAGATGGTGCATTACGCTGCGGCGCTCCGAGACAGCGGCAAACCGGCGTTGGTGGAGGCCTCGATGGCCAAGCTGTTCGCTTCGGAAATGGCCGAGAAGGTATGCTCATCGGCGCTGCAAACCCTTGGCGGTTACGGATACTTGAACGACTTCCCGCTGGAGCGGATCTACCGCGACGTGCGGGTCTGCCAGATCTACGAAGGCACCAGCGATATTCAACGCATGGTCATTTCGCGCAATCTTTGAAAAGGAACCCACTTGTGAGCTACGAAACGATTTTGCTGGAAACCCATGGCCGCGTCGGCCTGATTACCCTCAACCGCCCACAGGCGCTGAACGCGTTGAACGCGCAGATCGTCAGCGAACTGAACCAGGCCCTCGACGGCTTCGAAGCGGACTCGAACATCGGCTGCATCGTCTTGACCGGTTCGAAAAAGGCCTTTGCCGCCGGCGCCGATATCAAGGAAATGGCCGAGCTGACCTATCCGCAGATCTATATCGACGACCTGTTCAGCGACAGCGACCGCGTGGCCAACCGCCGCAAGCCGATCATCGCTGCGGTCAACGGCTTCGCCCTCGGCGGCGGCTGTGAGCTGGCGCTGATGTGCGATTTCATCCTGGCCGGCGACAACGCCAGGTTCGGCCAGCCGGAAATCAACCTCGGCGTGTTGCCGGGCATGGGCGGTACCCAGCGCCTGACCCGCGCCGTGGGCAAGGCCAAGGCCATGGAAATGTGCCTGAGCGGGCGCTTGATCGATGCCGTGGAAGCCGAGCGTTGCGGCATCGTGGCGCGCATCGTGCCCAGCGATGAGCTGCTGGATGAAGCGCTGAAAGTTGCGGCGTTGATCGCTAAAAAGTCGCTGCCGATTGCGATGATGGTCAAGGAAAGCGTCAACCGTGCCTTTGAAGTGAGCCTGTCGGAAGGCGTACGCTTTGAGCGTAGGGTGTTCCATGCGGCGTTTGCTACGCAGGATCAGAAGGAAGGGATGGCGGCGTTTATTGCCAAGCGTGAGCCTGAATTCGTCGGTAAGTAATGCGGCGTTTTCACTGACGCCATCGCGAGCAAGCTCGCTCCCACAAGGGATCTCAAATATGCCAAGGTCCCTGTGGGAGCGAGCCTGCTCGCAATGTTTTTAGAAGTTCACGCGCTATACATATCTTGAACAAAATGAACGAGTAAGGGCCACTACTTAGCCCGTATTCGATGTTAGACCCCTCGACTATCGTGAGAACTGCCCGGACGCAAACTGAGGCTTCAGGACGAAGCCGTCGTTTCAGGGTCAATTACATTATTCGAGGTCTACATGTCCATTTGTCATTTTGTCCACGCACAATGCGGTACGCCTGTATCACAAGTCCCACTAGGTTATGTTCTGGCGAACGAACCCCAGAAGGACGACATCGTTTACTGGCCGCATCATCCGAACACCGCACTGTTGATTACGCGTCGCACCGTTGTGATCGAAGAAGACGGGACCACATCGGTTTTTTTCGCAGTGCAGGAAATGCCTTCCAGCGATCCGCAGGTGAGTCTGGCAATTCAGACCTGCCGCGCTACGACATCGGTGGCATAAGGATCTGACGACATCGCGGGCTAACCCGCGATGCTTTTTGAGGTGTCACACCAGGTAGTTCTTCAACTCCCGTGCAATCACCATCCGCTGAATCTCGCTCGACCCTTCATAGATCTGCGTAATCCGTGCATCCCGGTAATACTTCTCGACCGGGTAATCTTCCAGATACCCATACCCACCATGAATCTGAATCGCTGACGAGCAGACTTTCTCGGCCATCTCCGAAGCAAACAGCTTGGCCTGCGAGGCCTCTGACAGACATGGCTTGCCGGCCGTGCGCAGGCGTGCCGCGTGCAGGATCATCAGTCGTGCAGCGTTCAGTTGCATGTGCATGTCGGCCAGCAGGTTGGCGATGCTCTGGTGCTCGATGATTGGTTTGTCGAACTGCACGCGATCGCGCGAATAAGCCAGTGCCGCTTCGAACGCCGCGCGGGCAATGCCCAGTGCCTGGGCGGCGATGCCAATGCGGCCGCCTTCAAGGTTGGACAGGGCAATGGCCAGGCCCTTGCCACGCTCACCCAGCAGGTTGGCTTCTGGAATGCTGCAGTTGTTCAACGTGACCGCACAGGTATCGGAGGCGCGGATACCCATTTTGTGTTCGGTGCGGTCGACGATGAAGCCGGGGGTGTCGGTCGGTACGAGGAACGCCGAAATGCCGCGCTTGCCCAGGTCCGGGTCGGTCACGGCAAACACGATCGCCAACTTGGCCCGTTTGCCGTTGCTGACAAACTGCTTGGCGCCGTTGATTACCCACTGGCCATCGCGCAATTCGGCGCGGGTGCGCAGGTTGTGCGCCTCGGAACCGGCTTGTGGTTCGGTCAGGCAGAAGCAACCAATGACCTGGCCGCTGGCCAGGTCCGCCAGCCAGGTCTGTTTCTGTTCTTCGCTGCCGTAGTTGAGCACCGGCCCGCAGCCCACCGAGTTGTGGATGCTCATGAACGCGCCGGTGGCGCCGTCGCCGGCGGAGATCTCTTCCACCGCCAGGGCATAGGCTACGTAGTCGACATAAGTACCGCCCCATTCCTCGGGCACCACCATGCCCAGCAGGCCCAACTCGCCCATCTTCGCTACCAGGGCGTCGTCGATCCAGCCGGCCTTTTCCCAGGCCTGGGCGTGGGGCGCGATTTCGCCACGGGCAAAGTCCCGGGCCATGTCGCGGATCATGACTTGCTCTTCAGTCAATTCGAGATCGTGCATGGCTTAGCTCCCGCTCTCATCGAAACCGTTGAAGAAGCTCGCTACGTGTTCGGCGTCCAGCCCCTGCAGGGTGGGCGGGTTCCAGCGCGGATTCTTGTCTTTGTCGATCAGCAAGGCGCGCACGCCTTCGATCAGGTCGCCGCGCTCGAACCACTGGCGGTCCAGGTGCAGCTCAAGGGCGAAGCACTGTTCAAGGCTCAGCTGTCGGCCACGCCGGAGCATTTCCAGGGTCACGCCCATGGCCAGTGGCGAGCGGGTCTGCAGCAGGTCGGCGGTGGTCGTGGCCCACTCATGGCTGTTGGCGACCGTTACCTCACGCAGTTGCTCCACAATACTCGGCACATCGGGTAAGGCGAAGAAATGGTCGATAGCCGGGCGCAAGGCGGCCAGTGGCGCATCGGGCAACTGTCGCACGGCGAGTTTCGCCAGCAGGCTCTGAAGGTCTTTCAGCGGTGTGTCATGCCACTCCAGTTGATCGAGTTTTTCATCAAGCGTGGCCAGTTTGCTGCTGTCCAGGTACCAATCGGCCAGACCGCAGTACAGCGCATCGGCCGCGCGGATCTGCACACCGCTCACGCCCAGGTAAATCCCCAGTTCACCGGGGATGCGCGGCAGGAAATAGCTACCGCCAACGTCGGGGAAATAACCGATGCCGACTTCAGGCATCGCCAGTCGGCTTTTCTCGGTGACCACCCGCAAGTCGGCGCCTTGCACCAGGCCCATGCCGCCACCCAGCACAAAGCCGTCCATCAAGGCCAGCACCGGTTTGCGGTAAAGATGAATCGCGAGGTCGAGGGCGTATTCCTCGACGAAGAAATCTTCGTGCAGCGTATCGCCGTTCTTGAAACTGTCATACAGCGAGCGAATGTCGCCACCGGCACAGAAGGCTTTTTCCCCGGCACCGCGCAGCACCACCGCATGCACCTGGCCATCCTGTGCCCAGGCGTCGAGCTGACGCTGCAGATTGCGCACCATTTCCAGGGTGATGGCGTTGAGGCCGGCGGGACGATTGAGGGTCAGGTGACCGATGTGGTTGCGAACCTCGGCCAGCACTTCATTTTGCGTGGCATCCATGGACGAAGTCCACTTCGATGAAACCTGAGCAGTCATCACTAACTCCCTGCTTTTATTGTTCTTTATAGACAAGCTCGCGCGCGAGCGATGCCGGATCGTACCAGTGCAAATTTACCTTGTACAACCTAGATAAGTGCAGGTCGTCTGTGCATTTTTGCATGGCCCCCTGTTCAACGGCGAAACTGCGCTTGCAAGCACTGAGCGCATAAAAGCAGTGCTCGTTTCGCCTCATCGTGCGCCGCTGGCCAGTTAATGAAACCGTGGAGCATGCCGGCGTACTCTTCATGTTGAACCCGCACGCCGGCATCCGTGAGCCGACGCGCGAATTCGCGGCCTTCGTCGCGCAGCACATCCAGTTCGCAAGTGATGATCAGCGCCGGTGGCAACCCGTGCAGGTCTTTCTCGCGCACCGGGGAAAGCCTTGGGTCGGCACGGGATACACCTGACGGCACGTAGTGCTCGATGTACCACTCGAGCATTGCCGCGGTGAGCCCATATCCATCGGCGAATTCCTGGTGGGAGGGGTGTCGGGCCAAGCAATCGAGCAACGGATAGAGCAACATTTGAAACATGATCTTCGGCGCACCGCGGTCCCGGGCCCATTGGCAAACGACGGCCGCCAGCCCGCCGCCGGAGCCGCCTCCGGCGACCGCGATTCGCGACGGATCGAGCCCTGAGGCCGGCCCCTGTTCGACGACCCAGTCCATGGCAGAACAGCAATCTTGCACCGCAGCGGGGAATACGTGCTCCGGTGGCCGGGCGTAATCCACGGCCACCACGGCACAACCGGCCCATTCACACATCAGCCGGCAAAAACCGTCATGGGTATCCAGATCGCCAGTGACCCATCCGCCGCCATGGAAATACATCAAGGTCGCGAACGTCCCTTTCCCGGGCGGGGTGTAGAGCCGCAGTGGCAGGGGTCGTGCATGGCTGTTGATCGACAGGTCACGGACGCGAACCACCGTCAGGTCGCGAAAGGCTGTTCGCGCGCTTTCTACCGTCAAGTGCGAAGCTAATTGTTCAGGCGTCTGGCACTCAGGCTTCATTTTCTGTCCCCTTGTGCGCATAGGCCTGGATTTCGATCTCGATTACGTATTCAGGAAGGATCAACTTTCCGACTTCCAGGCACATGGTAGTAGGCGGGTGGCCTTCGAAAAACGCCTTGTGTGCTCTGGCGATTGCTGGCCAGAAATCCATATTTGTGGTGTACATGCGAGTGGCAATAATACTGCGGCGGTCTTCTCCCAGTTGTTTGATGGACGCTTCGATGATCTCCAGGCAGCGCAGCGTCTGGGCATAAGCATCACCCGGGGCGAAGGGTTCTCCTTTGTCATCGAAGGCGACCGTACCACCCATCACAATGATGTTGTCTACCTTCAACGCACGGCAGTAACAGGCTTCGGTTTCCCATTTTGCCGCGGAAAAAACGCGTTCGAATTTCATTGCAGCACTCCTTTGCCCAGATCAATGGGCAGTGATTTCAGTCCACGAAACTGCAGGTTGTTGGTACGCCATATCGCCGGTTTGCCCGCAATCAGTCGCAATTCTGGAAATCGCTTGAACAACGCGGTAAACAGCAATTCGGCCTCCAGGCGGAATAACGCGGTACCCATGCAGAAATGCTCACCCCGGCCGAATGCCAGGTGATTGTTGGGTTTGCGATAGATGTTGAAGCAGTCGGGGTTTTCGAACTCCGCCGGATCACGATTGGCCGCGGCGCGCATCAAGTAGGCCACCTGGCCTTTTTTCATCGTGACACCGTCGATTTGCACATCTTCCTTGAGCACACGATGACTGAATGACCCGGCGGAATCGAAGCGCAGCATCTCTTCGATGGCCGGTTTGACCAGGGCCAGGTCGGCCTTCAAGGCCTGGTGCTGCTGCGGATGCTCAAGCAAGTGCAGCAAACCGATGCACAGCTGATCGGCGCTGGTGGTGTAGCCCGCAACGAGGATAAAGACGATCTGTGCCAGTACGTCTTCATTGCTGGATGCGCTGTCCTGACTGGCCTCCAGTACCCGGCTGACCAGGTCGTCCTCTGGCTGTTTGCGGCGCTGTTCGATGACATCTGCGAAATACCTGTACATCTCCTCCACACCCTTGAGTGCTTGTGCCGGTCCATAGTCGGGGTCGGGACTGCCGACCAGGAAAATCAGGATGTCATCGGTCCAGCACCGCAGCTTCAACGCGTCTTCGCGCGCGATGCCGTAGAGCTTGGCCAGGATCAGCGCCGGTACGCGGTTGAAGAGGTTGGCCATCAAATCGGTTTGTTGTTCAAGGCAGGACAACTCCTCATCGGTGATGACCTGAATGGTTTCCCTCAAGGACTCGATAGCACGGGGCGTGAAGGCCTTGCCCAACAGGTGGCGGCTGGCCTTGTGTCGATCACCGTCCTGGGAGTACATCCAGTCGGAGGCGAGTTTGACGAACGTTGCCAGTTGCGCCCGTTTTTCCGGGGGCACCTGCGCATCGACCAGCTGTTGCATACGGTTCGAGGAATAGCGCCTGGCTTCACCTTGAGCGGCGAAAACATCGCTGTAGCGGGTGAGAAACCAGGCCTTGAAGTGTGGACACCAATAGACCGGATGGTGCTCACGCAGGTAACGGTAAGCCGGGTAGGGGTCGCGAATCGTTTCGCGATGGGTGAAGTCGAGCAGCGCGTGAACATCCATGGTCATTGCTCCTCATACAGTGCCGCGGTGAACTGGCGGATGTAGTCCGGTTTGTCGATGGGCGCGCTGACCAGTTCGCACGGTGGTGCCAACAAGGCAGCCAGCATGGCCAGTTGGTCTTCGCTGGCATGACTGTTGAGGTCGTTGCTGTTGGCGGCGAGTCCGCCTTCACTTAGCGGTGCAGCAAACACATCGATCAGGTCATGCAGCGTTTGGGGCGACACGAGGTGGTTGTTTTCGACTTCCCCGATAATCAGGTCAAGGGCGCGGGCGTAAGTCAGGGCGACGGCCTGACGGTGGGAGACTTCGCCCGGATTTCGACAGCGTTCGACAATGGTCTTTTCAATACGCTGGGCAATGTTTGCGGTAGGGCGTGAGGCAAAACGCGGCCGGGTGATTGCATCCCTGGCCACCTGGTAGGCCATCACACTGTTGTCCCCTGCAAACGTCACACTGATCTCGCAGTCCATGCACAACGTGACGATCTGGTTGTAATGGTGAAAACCCTGGGAGCCACAGATTTCCCGGCACATGCCCATGACATCCAGCGCTATCCAGGTGCCGACGCTTTTGGCGATGGCGGCGAGGATGTGCAGTTCTTTGCGCTTGTGCAGTTGTTCCCATTGCTCTTCGAATTTCGACAGGATTGCCTGCTCCAACAGCTTCAGGGCCAGCGCCTTGAGTTGTTCGGTGTATAGCCGTTGGCGAATCAACGGTTTGACCAACAGCGGTACGCGCGTGTTGCCGGCTTGTACCTGGCGATGGCCGGCGAAACGATAGGCCAGGAAAGTGCACAGACCGGCGCCGCTGCTCGCTGCGGCCAGGAGCAACAAACGCTCTTGAATGAACGTCTCCATGGCACAGGTCAGGCGTTCGCTTCTGGGGACATCACTACTGAACGTGCCGTCCCTGGCGAAGCGTGCGTGCCGTTGCATCAACGCATCCTGCGTCAGTTTCATCTGGTCGAAGCGAATGCCGGCCACCTGGTTGGCGTGGATTCCACCTTTGGGATCGCAGGCCATGACCTTGACGCCGGGTAACAACGGGCCATTTTCCTGTTCGCGGATCGGCACCCGAAACCAGTGCAGTCCTTCGTCCACGCCGTCGACGATCTAACGCGCCAGCACCATGACCACCGAAGCTGCGTGCAGCGCATTGCCGATCCAGAACTTGCAAGCATCCGGGGAAGGCGTATGCAGGATCAGACACTGGCCCTGCCGTTCAAAGGTGACCCGGGTTTGCAGGTTGCGCACATCCGAGCCGCTGCTGATCTCGGTGCAGCCAAAGGCATAAACCCTGCCCATCTCGATCACTTCCGGGCGGTAGTGCGCAACTTGCAACTCGCTTGCCTGAGCAAACAGCGCGTTGCCGGCGATCATGTGGTCGACGATCGACGAAAACAGCGCGTAGTCATAGGCGCCGATCAGCCCCGTGCGTTCGTACATCTGGCGAAAGTCTGACTGGCGCGTCTGCCCAAGCCACATGTCATTGGTGATCAGGCCATCGCGCACAATCGTGCGCATGCGCTCGATAGTCAAGTCCATGTAGTTGCGCAGCGGCAGGTGGTGACGTTTTGCGGGGTCGAACAGCGGGGTGCCCAGCCGTTCCAGGAGTGAGGTGCTCATTGGATGTTCCTCTCGTAGATTTCGAAAAAACAGTTTCGAAACCACCAGAGTCAGAGAGCTGGCGGAACTTGAAGCACGCGAATCACTTGCTGTAGCAGCAGGCGCTATTTTTCATGCGGACAGCAGGTTACGCGAGGGAATCGCGGTGTTTCACAAGGAGGCGCGGTTCTGTCAAAGCGCAAAGCCAGCATCGCCACCCAACAACGTTGAGTATCTCCATAGCCAGACTTCCTGTGTCATCGCTACTGGACTTTACGGCGAGCCAGACTTCGTAGTGAAAGGCAGACAACTCTGTGCGGTACGTTTTTTACTTTAGCCGCTGAACCATTCAGGGCAAGGCGCAAAATAGACCATTAGTCGGACGTTGTGCGGGACAACACCTCACCAATACTGCGCCGCCTGGCCTGCAACTCACTGGCATGGATCAGCTGTTCAAGGTCTTCGGGGGTGACGTCAATGAAGGCCTCCATCTGCGCCAGAGCCAGCTTCAGGTCCTGGGCGGTGATGGCCTGGCTGTCAATCGCAGGATGGTCGGCGGGAACGACGGCGACCGGTTCGCTGGCACGCTTGGGATAGCGGATGAGCGTCAGGTTGTTGTAGGCCAGGGCGCTGAGCAGCATGGTCGATGCGGCGAGCATCACCGGGCCCAGGGCTTTCCAGTCCATGGCAATGGTCGCAGGGTCTGCCAGGACCAGCAGCAATGCCAGTGCCCCGGCCGGTGGGTGCAGGCAACGCAGCCAGCACATCAGGATCAACGCCATGCCCGCCGCCAGGCAAGCGCTGCCCAGGGTTCGGCCCAGCACGTGGGCCACCAACAGCGCGACCACCGCGGCGCTCAAGTAGCCGCCGAGTATCGACCAGGGTTGCGCGAGCGCACCGGAAGACACCGCGAACAACAACACCGCCGAGGCACCCAGCGGGCCGACCAGGTGCTGCGCCACTTGCATGCCGAATACCTGACCGCACAGCCAGACGCTGAACATCGTCCCCAGCGCCATGCCGATGGCGGCACGACTCCATTCCGAAGGGCGGGTGTTGATAGCGGCGGGCAACCAGCGAGCAAGCATGATGAACATCGTTCCATTAAAAAATCGAGGAAAAAAAAGGCTTGCCGGGGAAACCCAGAAAGCCCTTGAAGGTGTTCCAACGATTGGGGGAGGAACGGCCACAGTGTGCAGCGCATTGCCGATGCTGACAAATTCATATTAATGAAGTTTCAGTTCATTATTTCTGATGTATCGCCACGCGCCGGCCACTCATGAAACACAGAAAACCGCCCATGGCCGTCAGCGCGCTCAAGGCATAAAACATGGTCGGCGCCGGGGTGTGCATCAACAGGAAGCCGCAGATCACCGGGCTCAGCGCGCCACCGAGGGCGGCCAGGTTCTGCGCGCCGTAGTAGCTGCCGCGCAGTTCTTCCGGGGCCAGGGTGTCGACGAAGAGGAATTCGGCCGGGTAGATGATCATTTCGCCGAGAGTGAAGATGAACATTGCCACGCACCAGCCCACCAGGCTGTCGGCCAGGCTGAATCCGATGAGCCCGACAATGAACAGGCTGGTGCCGCCAGCGATCCAGTAACGCAGTTGCTCACGCTTGAGGAAACGGCCGATCTGGTATTGCAGCAGGATCACGCTGATAGCATTGCAGGCGAGCAGGGCCGCCATGGTTTCCAGGGCGCGCTTGGAATCTTCGGTGACCAGCAGGTATTGCGACAGGTACAGGGTGAAGCGCCCATGCACCACGGTGCTGAGCAGGCAGCCGCAGGTGAACATGATCAGCGTGCGGTCGTTTTTCAAGGTGACCAAGGTCTTGAGGAAACTCTGCGGTTGGCCGATTACCGGTGTCTGCGCCGAGTCCTTGGGGATTCCCAGCATCAGGAAGATGCTGAAGAACGCGATACCCCCGGCGATCAGGAACGGGGCGATCGGATAGACCCCGGCAATCACCACGCCGAGCATGGGGCCGGTGGCGTAGCCGATGTTGGTCAGGGTGTAGCGCAGGGAAAATGCCTTGGCGCGCTGGCCCATGAGCAGGTTTTCGCTGAGGATCGCCTTGGAGCCAATGAGGAACAATGCCGACGCAGTCTCGGTAATGACCAGCGTCAGGGTGGTCAGGTAGAGGTTTTCGGCAAAGGTCAGCAACACGAAGCCAATGGCGCTGGAGAGCATCGCGAGGATCAGCAACCGGCGTTTTTCCAGGCGGTCGATGATGTAGCCGCCGTACAGGGCGAGCAGGGTGGCGATGAACACCGCGATGCCCAGCAGCAAGCCGACGTCCTGTTGGTTAAGGCCCAGTTTGTTGCTCAGGAACAGGGTGAGCAGCGGGCTGGTGATGGCGCGGCTGACGACGATGGTCAGCGAAACGATCATCAGCCGGCGAATAACAAGCGAGTACGTGGCCACGGTGGGGAGAATATCCTTATTCAGATGTTGTGGTGTCCGGCGCGATACCAAGTCGCGACCACTCCCGGGCTTGCCATCCTCGGACAGATGTGGGTCCACTTCAAGGCGAATATGCGACATCCACGCAGGCGGCAATGACTGTGCACTAGCCGCGCCGAACTGAGCGTGGATCTGAAGGACAACTACCGCTTTATCCCTGTAGGAGCTGCCGCAGGCTTCGATCTTTTGATCTTGATCTTGAAAAGCAAAGTCAAAAGATCGCAGCCTGCGGCAGCTCCTACACGGGTGGTGTGTTGTTATGCGACCACTTTAGCCGCGGGCCATTGCTGATAGGGAATCGGCAAGTTACGCGACTCGCCGCGGCCCATCGGGAAGTACAGGAAACCATTGCGCGCCAGGCGCTCGGCATCATACAGGTTGCGGCCGTCGAAGATTACCGGTGCATTGAGGCGCTGACGGATCAGATCAAAATCCGGCGCCTTGAATTGTTGCCATTCGGTGCAAATGATCAGCGCGTCCGCACCGTTGAGCACCGATTCCGGCGTGCCCATGAGCATCAGCCGGGTTTCATCGGGGTAAAGCTGCTGGGTTTGCTGCATGGCTTCGGGGTCGAATGCCCGGACATTGGCACCGGCGGCCCATAGAGATTCGAGAAGTATGCGGCTCGGTGCATCGCGCATGTCGTCGGTGTTGGGTTTGAAGGCCAGGCCCCAGACGGCGAAGGTCTTGCCCCGCAGTTCGCCTTTGTAGAATGCCTTGAGGCGCTCGAACAGCTTGTGTTTCTGCCGCTGGTTGATGGCTTCCACCGCCTGCAGCAGGTCGCTGGAGCAATGGGCCTGTTCGGCGCTGTGGATCAGCGCGCGCATGTCCTTGGGGAAGCAGGAGCCGCCATAACCGCAGCCGGGGTAGATGAAGTGATAGCCGATGCGCGAATCTGCGCCGATGCCCAGGCGGACCGATTCGATGTCGGCACCCAGGTGTTCGGCCAGCTCGGCGATCTGGTTGATGAAGCTGATCTTGGTCGCCAGCATGCAGTTGGCGGCGTATTTGGTCAGCTCGGCACTGCGCAGGTCCATGAACATGATGCGTTCATGGTTGCGGTTGAACGGCGCGTACAGGTCACGCATCAACTCGCGCACTTCTTCGCGTTCACAGCCAATGACGATACGGTCCGGGCGCCGGCAATCGGCCACGGCCGAGCCTTCCTTGAGAAACTCGGGATTGGAGACGATATCGAACTGCAACAAGCGCCCGACCTTGATCAGACACTTGTCGATATGCGCGCGCAGGGCATCGCCAGTGCCCACCGGCACCGTGGACTTCTCCACCATGATCACCGGTTGTTCACGGTGCAGTGCCACCGCCTCACCCACCGCCATCACCTGACTCAGGTCTGCCGAGCCATCGCTGCGCGACGGCGTACCGACTGCGATAAACAACACCTGGCCATGTTGCACCGCGAGTTTCTCATCGCTGGTGAACTGCAACCGACGGGCATCCAGGCCTTCGCGCACCAGGCTGGCCAGCCCCGGTTCGAAAATGCTCACGTGGCCTTGTTGCAGCCACTCGACTTTTTTCTCGTCGACGTCCATGCAGACCACGTCGTGGCCGACTTCAGCCAATACCGCCGCTTGCACCAAGCCAACATAGCCGCTACCGAATACACTGATTCTCATGGTTTGCTCCTGCCCCGATCGAGTCCGGTCAAGGTTTAGCAACGCCATGTTTCAATTCGTCTATCGGCGCCACACCGGCCGTTTGTCGGCAGAGCATTTGACTTTCCCGGCCACGACCGGCAGCGTAGCGGCCATCCGTATCTGTATACCGTTTTCTGCTTCCTCTTTATCCAAGGCCGTTTCGTTTGACTGACTTACCCGCAACTGATCCAAGTGTCGCCAAACCCAATCCGCTGACCCTGTATCTGGCACGGCTGGCACCCTCCAGCCAACTGACCATGCGTTATGTCCTGCAGGACGCCGCCGACCGCCTGGGCTTCGAAGAGGTAAATGTCGAGGAGATTGCCTGGCACAACCTGCAGCCCGAAGATGTCATCGCCCTGGTCGCCGCCTTGCGCACCGACGGTTATGCGCCCAACACTTCGTCGTTGTACGTCAATGCCGTGCGCGGGGTAATGAACGAAGCATGGCGCATGAGCCTGATCAGCCAGGAACACTTGTTGAAAATGCGCTCGGTCAAGGGTATCGCCGGCACGCGCCTGTCCCAGGGGCGCAACCTGCGGCGCTCATTGATCCAGGAATTGATGGAAGTCTGCGCCGCCGATCCGCGGCCACAAGGCCTGCGGGACGCCGCCATCATTGCGATTCTGTACGGTTCGGGCATGCGCAAATCGGAGTCGGTGAACCTCGACCTGAACCAGGTCGACTTCAATGAGCGCAGCCTGCGCGTCACTGCCAAGGGCAACAAACAGTTGATCAAGTACGCCCCGGCCTGGGCTTTCGCCAAACTCGATGCCTGGCTGGAACTGCGCCGCTCGATGCTCAAGGAAGGCGAAGAGGACGACCCGTTCCTGTTCAACCGTATCCGTCGTGGCAGTCACATCACCCGCGAGCGCATTACCAAACACGCGATCTACTACATAGCCCGCCAACGGGGTGCGCAGGTGGGGGTGAAAATCATGCCCCATGATTTTCGCCGCTCGTTCATCACCCGGGTGATCGAAGAACACGACCTGTCCATCGCGCAAAAACTGGCGCATCACAGCAATATCCAGACCACGGCCAACTACGATGTGCGCGACGACAACGAGCGGCGCCGGGCGGTGGATCGCTTCGACCTTTGACGTCCGAGGATCAAGGCTCGCTCAGCACATGCGCGTGACCGATGGTCGAGACCTGGACTGCGCTGCCCGCAGGCGGCGCATACATGCCGGAGCTGCGTACCAGCAATGAGCGCCCGATGGACTGGTCGGGGGCGCGAGGCTGCAACTCCACGGTCAAGGTGCAGGTGTTGCCGCTGAAATCCCGATCGATCACCCTGGCGCGGCAGCCCGTGACACCCGTGGCGTCGGGCAGGACGCTGGCGAGTTGCAACTGTTCGGGCCGCAGCATGATCTGCGCCGAGTGGTTGTTGCGATGATTGTTGACCGGTATCCGGCCCAGGTCGCAATGCGCCCAGCCAGCCTCGATCCGGGCCGGCATGACCACGGCGTCGCCGAGAAACAGCGCGGTCTGTTCGTCTTCGGGGTAGCGATAGAGGTCCAGCGGATGGCCTGACTGCACCAGCCGGCCATGGCGCATCACCGCCAGTTGATCGGCGAAGGACAAGGCTTCGCTCTGATCATGGGTGACCAGGATGGTGGTGACACCCGCGTCTGCCAACAGGCGGGCGACCATCTTGCGCATGACGGCGCGCAAGCCGGTGTCGAGTGCCGAAAACGGCTCGTCCAGCAACATCAGGCGAGGCTGCTGCGCCAGCGCCCGTGCCAGCGCCACACGCTGCTGCTGGCCGCCAGACAACTCGTGGGGCCAGCGCCCGGCCATGTTCGAATCGAGGGCCACACTGTCCATCAACTGAGCGACACGCTCATGCTTTTCGTTGCCTTTGCTCGACAAGCCGAAGCCGATGTTGGCGGCCACGGTCATGTGCGGGAACAAGGCGCCGTCCTGCGGGACATAGCCAATCAGGCGTTGGTGCGCCGGTACTTCATGGGTGCTGTCGACCAGGGTTTGACCGTTGAGCGACAAGCGGCCGGAGTCAGGGAACTCGAAGCCGGCAATCATCCGCAGCAAGGTGGTCTTGCCTGAGCCCGAGGGGCCGACAATGACCGTACGGCTGCCGCTGGGCACCGACAGACTGACGTTATCCAGGGCTCGATGGGCACCGTAGGATTTGTTCAGTGAATGCAGTTCAAGAGTGTTCATCGGCCAGCCGTTTTTTTCGATTGGTGATAAAGGAGCCCAGTCAACGGCAGCGACAACAGGATCATCAGCAGGGCATAGGGCGCCGCCGCGACATAGTCGATTTCGCTGGTCATGGCCCAGAACCCGGTAGCCAGGGTCCGCGTGCCGTTGGGCGCGAGCAACAGGGTGGCGGTCAGTTCATTGGTGATCGCCAGGAACACCAGCGCAGCGCCGGCAGCAGCCCCCGGAGCGGCCAGGCGCAGGGTGATCAGCCACAACGCGCGGGCAGGGGAGCGGCCCAGGCTGCGCGCCATGTTCTCCAGTTCCACGGGCGCCTGGGCGATGCCGGCGCGCAAGCTCACCAGAGCCCGGGGCAAGAACATCAGCAGGTAAGCCAGGAGCACGGTGATGGTGGTCTGATAGATCGGCCGGGCAAAATGAATGGTCACGGTCACCAGGGCCAACGCCACGACGATGCCCGGCAATGAACTGGTGATGTAGTTACAGCTTTCCAGTATCCGTTGCATCCGTCCTGGGTGGCGGATCGATAGCCACGCAATCGGAATGGCGGCGCAGGTGGTCAGGGCTGCGCCCGCGACGCCCAGCAGCAGGGTCTGTTGCAGCGCCGGCAGCAGCTCGCCCAGGTCCCAGGCTTGCACGCCTCCGGCGATCAACCACCGGCCCAGGGTGATCAAGGGCACACCCAGCGCCAGGGCGCAGGTGGCGATCTGCAACGCCAGTGCGATCACCCTGGCCGGGGTTTTCAGACACACTACCCGTTGCTCACGGGCACTGCCCGAGCCCACGCGGGCGTAGCGCGCATGGCCCCGTGCGGCGGATTCCACGGTCAGCATCACCAGGCAACACAGGGCGAGCACACTGGCCAGCATGTGGGCGGCAGGCCCGTTGAAGGTGGATTTGAACTGATCGAAGATCGCGGTGGTGAAGGTGTCGAAGCGAATCATCGCGTACAGGCCATATTCGGCCAGCAGATGCAGACCGACCAGCAACGCGCCACCGCAAATGGCCAGGCGCAACTGCGGCAGCACCACGCGAAAAAACACCGCCCACGGCTTGAGCCCAAGCGATTCGGCGACATCTTCAATGGCCGGGTCGAGGCGCCGCAGCGTCGCGGCAATCGGCAAGTACAGAAACGGGAAGTAGGCAATGACCGACACCAGCACCCCGGCGAACAACCCGTGGATCGGCGGCACCAGGCTGACCCAGGCATAGCTGTGGACAAAGGCTGGCACCGCCAGGGGGGCCGTCGCCAGCAACGACCACCAACGCCGCCCCGGCAAATCCGTGCGCTCTGTCAGCCAGGCCAGCGTCACACCCAGCGCCACACAGAGGGGAATCGTCAGCACCACCAGCAACACGGTGTTGGTCAACAACTCGCCCACCCGTGGCCGGAACACCAATGTCACCACCGTGGACCAGCCGGTCTGCAAGGACACGCCGATGACATAGGCAATCGGCAGCAGCGCCAGCAACGACACCAGCACCGACAAACCGACCACCCACGCGCCACCGCGGCTCGCGAACACGCCGCGTGACCGTCTACGCAAATTTGCGGATAACGCCTCGGCGGCACCCGCCGGCAGGATTTCAGGCATCAATTAAAGCAGTCCTGCCTGAGTCATCAGCTCCACGGCTTTTTTACTGTCGAGTTTCGAGGCGTCGACGGACGGTGCGTCGAGCTGCTGCAAAGGCACCAGTTTAGGGTTGGATTCGGCGTTCTTGCCCACGGCGTATTCAAACGATTTGCCGTCCTTGAGGATGGCCTGGCCGTCCTTGCCGGTGATCCATTTGAGGAACGCCTGGGCTTGTTCCTTGTGTTTGCTGGAGGCCAGGATGCCGCCACCGGAAATGCTGACAAAAGCGCCCGGGTCCTTGTGTTTGAAGTAGTGCAAAGCGGTGTTCTTGCTGTTCTCGCCGGTCTTGGCCTGATCGACGAAGCTGTAATAGTGGTAGATCACGCCGCTGTCGATCTGCCCGGCATTCACCGCCTTGAGTACGGAGCTGTTGCCCCGGTACGCGGTGAAGTTGGTTTTCATCGCCTTGAGCCAGTCGAGGGTCGCGGCTTCGCCTTTCTGTTCGAGGATGGCGGCGACGATGGCCTGGAAGTCGGCGCCACCGGGCGATGCACCCCAGCGGCCTTTCCAGCTCGGCGCGGCGAGGTCCATGATCGATTTGGGCAACTGGGCTTCCGGGAGTTTGCTCGGGTTGTAGACGAATACCGTGGAACGCGCAGCGATCCCCACCCATTTACCGTGGGCCGGGCGGTAGGCTGAGTCCACCTGCTCCAGGGTGGTTTTGTCCACGGGGGCAAACAAACCTGCGCTATCGACCAGGACCATCGCCGGGGAGTTTTCGGTGAGGAATACATCGGCCGGCGAGTCGGCACCTTCCTGCACGATCTGGTTGCCCATTTCAGTGTCATCGCCGTTGCGCAAGGTCACCGCAATACCGGTTTCCTGTGTAAAACCTTCGACCCAAGATTTGGTCAGGCTTGCATGCTGTGCGTTGTAGACCACGATGCCGACGGTATCGGCTGCGTACGCGTGACCAGCGCTCAGCAAAGCGGTGGCCAGCAAGGCCTTTTTGAGGAACGAAGGGATAGGGGACTTCATGCGGCGCCAGCTCCTGTTTTTTTTGGTCTTGCAGGCTTATTCGTGCGAATCGACAACGCAAAGACGTCAATTATTGTAGATCAATACGAATCATTTGCAGATTTGAGGCGGGGCTAATGAAGAGCCGCGAATTAGAAAAAATTGTCAAATCCTCCAATTAAAGAAACCTGTGGGAGCCTTTGTGGCGAGGGGATTTATCCCCGTCCGACTGCGCAGCAGTCGTAAAACCATTGTCCACGATGTACCTGATACACCGCGATTTTAGGTTTGGGGGCCGCTTCGCAGCCCGACGGGGATAAATCCCCTCGCCACAAAGGCTCCCACAAGGGGTTGTGTTACGGACTGGCATTGGCGGATGGACAACCTTTTTGCGAACCAGCCGCTGCCTGGCTAATCAGCGCGGCCAGGCGCCTGACGTTGTTCTGCTGTGCCGCCACCAGCTCATCGATCGATGGACCGGACGGTGTCTGCAGGGTGCTGCGGCAATTTTCCATGATGTTTTCATGGCCATTGCTGCTACGCAGGCGCCATTTCACGTCGAGCAACCCATACTGGCCGGGAATCGAATCAAAGCGCTGTACCTCCAGGCGCACCGACATTTTGCGTTGCGGATTGTTGTTGACCATCTGGTCGAGCAAGGCACTGCGCAACTCATCCACCAGGCTGGCCCCCCACCAGTCGGTTTCCAGGATCGCCATGCCGGTGTTGCCCTGGCGCACGACGATCTGCGGCCGATCGACCTGCGGCGGGACAGTGAGCAATTCAATCTGGATATCCGCGGCACTGCGTGAACTGCCTGCCAGTTGGGCCGGGGTCAAGGTGTGAAACTGGATCGGATCGCTGCGGCAGGCAGCGAGCAACGACAACGCGGCGACCAACGTGAATTTCAGCGGAAAAGCCATGAATGTTGCTCCTGTGGTCATTTGCTCGGCGGCCCTTGCAGATCGATTGGCGCGGCATTGTTCGGACGACCGCGAATCAACGATTCCGGATGCCGGCCCAGATAATCCGCCAGGTCACGCAGCGCACGCGACGTGCGCCCGAGTTCGTCCATGGTCTGGCCGAGTTTTTCCCGCTGCGGCGAGTCTTCGGCAAGCGTCGAATTGGCCGATTGCAGGGTCGTGCTGGCCGATTGCAGGGTTTTGCTGACGTCCCCCAGGGTGCTTTGCACGCTAGGTAAGGTCTTGGCGTTGAATTGCGACAGGCCTTTGCGCAGTTCGACGAGGTTGCTGTCGAAGTTGCTGGCAATGCGCTCGATTGGCAATTGATTGATTTTGTTGACCATGCCTTCCAGTTTTTCCTGCAACTGCTCAAGGCTGCCGGGAACCGTTGGAATCATGACGGGGCGGGCGGTGGGGTCAAACGCGACTTTCTCCGCTTTGGGATAGAAGTCGAGCGCGATGTACAGCTGACCGGTCAACAGATTGCCGCTACGCGCCTGGGCGCGCAGACCGTTCTCAACGAAAGTGCCCATCAGGCGTATGCCAGCGGCTTCGTCATTGGGGTCATGCTTCAAGACCTCGAGCATCTTGGTGTGGGCCTGGCCGAGTCGTTGCGGGTAGATCATGATGCCGACGTTGACCGGAAATGTGCGCTTTTTCGCGTCGAAATCCAGATTGATCGATACGACTTTACCGAATTCCACGCCAAGGAATTCTACCGGCGCATCGACCTTGAGGCCGCGCAGGGCCTGGTCGAATCGCAAACTCAAGTACTGTCCCTTGCCGCTGGGCGGGGCGAGGGCGGTTAGCTGGTCCTCGAACAGGTCGAATGTTTTTGCCTCGGTGGCCGGTTGATCGTTGGGGCTGTATTGCGGAGCGCGGAACGCGATGCCGCCCACCAGGATCGATGACAGCGATTCGGTTTTCACTGAAAAGCCGTTGGCGCCGACGTTCAAGTCGACCCCGCTGGCATTCCAGAATCGGGTGTTTTCGGTGACGTAGGCATCGTTGGGCGAGTGGATAAACACCTCGATGTTCACCCCTTTACCGTCAGCGTCCAGGGCGTAGGCCACCACCTGGCCGACCGGAATCTTGCGGTAGTAGACGGGAGAACCGATGTCCAGCGAACCGAGGTCCTCTGTGTGCAAGGTAAAACGCTTGCCCGGTTCGCCATAGGTGATAGGCGGCGGGTTTTCCAGGCCCTTGAAGTTCTTCGACCGTGAATTGGATTGGCCGATATCGGCGCCGATGTAATCACCGGACAACAATGTGTCGATACCCGACACGCCGCCGGCCCCGATCCGCGGCCTGACGACCCAGAACTGCGAGTCCTCGCGGGTAAAGGTTTCTGCCTGTTTGGCCAGCTTGACGGTGGCGTTGACACTCTTCTGGTCGTCACTGAGCTCAACGTCCGAGACATGGCCGATCACGACGTTGCGGTACTTGACCTCGGTTTTGTTGGCAACCAGCCCGCTGCCGGTCTTGAACGTTATGGTGATGGTCGGCCCTTCCTGCAACATGCTGTGGACCACCAGCGAGAGCCCCACCAGCACCGCGACAACCGGCACGATCCACACCAGCGAAACGCTGAAACGGCGGGTCTTGATGGGAGCCTGCCCGGGGGCCTGCGGCCCGTCAGTGGCTTGTGACTTCATCCGTGACCTCCTCATTTGGGTTATCTCGCGCTTGATCCGGTTGTTTATCCCAGATCAGGCGCGGGTCGAAACTCATTGCCGCCAGCATGGTGAACACCACCACCAGGCCAAAGAACAGAATGCCTGCGCGCGGCTCTATGTCGGCCAGGGCTTGAAATTTCACCAGCGACGCCACCAGGGCCACGACAATGACGTCGAGCATCGACCAATAACCGATGAGTTCGACGAAACGGTACATCTTCGACCGATCCTTGCGCGCCCATTCGCTGTTGCGCTGAACGGTCACCAGCAGCAGCGTCAGGGCGACGAACTTGACGCCTGGCACCGCGATGCTGGCGATGAAAATGATCAGGGCAATGTCCCAGGCACCGTGCTGCCAGAACTCGATCACGCCGCTCATGATCGTGCTGTCGGCGCCATTGCCGACCATCTTGGTATTCATCACGGGCAACAGGTTGGCCGGGATGTAAAACACCAGGGCCGTTAACATGTAGGCCCAGGTCCGGGTCAGCGAGTTGGTCTTGCGCCGATGCAGCGGCGCACCGCAGCGCTCGCACTCATGGGGATCGTGGGTCGTGTCGCAGGCCAGCCCACAGGTGTGGCACAGGCACAGGTTGAGTTCGCTGGCGACCGGAGGCGTTGTCATACACTGTCCCACAATTCGCGGATATCGCGGCCGGCGAGGCGGATCATCATCAGGCTGAGGACCGCCAGGGCAAACAGACCGATGCCAGGCAGCACATCCAGCAACCCGGCGAGCTTGATCACCGCGACCATTGCCCCCAGCAGACAGACTTCCAGCATGCTCCAGGGCCGAAGGGTTTCCAGCCAGCGCATGCAGAACCTGAAACCGGGTGAGCGCCGATGGGCGAGGGCGAAACCCAGGACCCAGATCAACAGCAACAACTGGAAAATCGGCGCGATGATCATGGCGATCGCCGCCACCATGGCAATGAATGTGATGGGCCCCAGGCTCAATGCCAGCACCGAATCCCAAAGTGTTGCGCTATTTTTCAGGCCTTTGAGGCTGATGCTCATGACCGGATAAAAGTTGGCAAAGATCCACAGCACCAAAGCCGTGAAGGTCAACGCCAGGCGCTGTTCCACTGTCAGGCCGTTATAGCGCTGGAGTACGCCGCCGCAGCGTGTACACAGGGTTTTCTGATGTTTGGCGAGCGTGACTTTTTCATACACGCAGTCGCAGTGCTCGCAGATGATCAGTTGATCAGTAGTTGCCATGGGCCAGGCTCAACAGGAGGCAGGAAGTTCAGAGCACTCCCTCAATATAGAAGTGACTCGCAATTGAGCAAATCGAAATAAGGCATGTCGGGTCGCCGCATCGTAGTGATGGCCGCCTGACAGCCAACCAATCTCTCGCGGCTGTACCCGATCTACTGTAGGAGCGAGCATGCTCGCGATGGTCGTCAACGATGACGAGGGCTGTCTGGATGCCCGCGTTATCGTTAAGGACCATCGCGAGCATGCTCGCTCCTACAGGGCCCGCCGCGCGCCGTGCACGTGCAAGAGGGGCACAGGGATTAACCCAGCACTTCGCGCATCCGGTACCAGAGCATGCCGAGCGCGAGCAGTGGCGAACGCAGGGCGCGACCGCCAGGGAAGGTCATGTGGGGTACGGCGCTGAACACGTCGAAACCCCGGCTGTATCCTGCCTGGATCGCTTCGCCCAGCAGTTTCGCGCACCAGTGGGTCACATTGAGGCCATGGCCGGAGTAACCCTGGGCGTAGAACACGTTCGGGTGCTGGCTCAGGCGTCCGACCTGTGGGAATCGATTGGCCGTGATGCCGATTTTGCCGCCCCATTGATAGTCAATGCGCACATTCGCCAACTGCGGGAAGACCTTGAGCATCTGCGGGCGCATGTAGGCCGTGATGTCCCGTGGATCGCGCCCGGAATAATGGCAGGCTCCGCCGAACAGCAGGCGCCGGTCCGCCGAGAGCCGGTAGTAATCCAGGCCGACTTTCTGGTCGCACAGCGCCAGGTTGTGCGGGATCAGCTGCGCGGCAACCTCTGCCGACAAGGGTTCGGTGGCAATAATGTAGCTGCCGGCCGGGAGCACCTTGCCGCTGAGTTTCGGTTCGAGTTCTTCCAGGTGGGCGTTACAGGCGAGCACCAGGCTGCCAGCGCGCACCGTACCGCCGACACAACGAACCTGAACGGTGTCGCCATGGATCAACTCCAGCACCGTACTCTGCTCGAAGATCTGCACGCCGAGGGACTGCGCGAGTTTAGCTTCGCCAAGGACCAGGTTCAGCGGGTGCAAGTGACCGGAACCCATATCCACCAATCCCCCGGCATACACGCCGGAGTTAACCACGTGTTCACGGATCTGTCCGGGGTCGATCAGGCGGGTTTCATGGGCGTAACCCGATTCCTTGAGCTGTGCATGTTCGGCCTTCAGCCCGGCAAACTGCGCCGGGGTGTTGGCCAGTTCGCAAAAGCCCCAGCGCAGGTCGCAATCGATACCGTGCTCACGGATGCGATTGCCCACTACTTGCACCGATTCGACTCCTGCGCGCTCCAGATAACGCACGCCTTCGACACCGATATGTTTGGCGAAGCCACTGACGTCATGGCCGATGCCGCGAATCAACTGCCCCCCGTTGCGCCCGCTGGCACCCCAGCCGATCCGCCGGCCTTCGAGCAGGATCACCGAGAGCCCGCGCTGAGCCAGTTCGATGGCCGTGTTGATTCCGGTGAAACCACCGCCAATCACGCAAACGTCGACCTCAAGGTCAGAAGTCAGCTGAGGAAAATCCGCCATGCCGTGGGCCGAAGCGGCGTAATACGAGCGAGTATGTTCCTGTGCGTACTGGTTCATTTGTTGGACTTCACTTTGCTCCACGAACGGGTCATCAGGCGCATGATCGACTGCGGCGGCGTGGTGGAGATGTAGAGTTTGTCGAGCACTTCCTGAGGCGGGTAAACCTCAGGGTTGTTCACCAATTCCGGGTCCATGTACTGCTTGGCGGCCGGGTTCGGGTTGGCATAGCCGACCGAGGCACTGACCTTGGCGATCACTTGCGGGTCGAGCAGGTAATTGATGAAGGCATGGGCTTCTTTCGTGTTGCTGGCGTCGGCAGGGATGGCCAGCAGATCGAACCACAGGTTGCTGCCTTCCTTGGGAATGGCGTAAGCGATGTTCACGCCGTTCTTGGCTTCCTTGGCGCGGTTGGCAGCCTGGAACACATCACCGGAGTAACCGAACGCCACGCAGATGTCGCCGTTGGCCAGGTCCGAGACATACTTGGAAGAGTGGAAGTAGGTGATGTACGGACGGATGCTCAGCAGCTTGGCTTCGGCTTTCTTGAAGTCATCAGGGTTCTCGCTGCGCGGGTCCAGGCCCATGTAGTTGAGGACCGCGGGGAACACTTCATCCGCCGAGTCCATCATCGAGACGCCGCACTGGCTGAGCTTCTTGATGTTTTCCGGCTCGAACAAAACGGCCCAGGAATCGATGTGGTCGATGCCCAGTACCTGCTTGACCTTGTCGACGTTGTAGCCGATGCCGTTGGTGCCCCACAGGTACGGCACCGAGTGCGTGTTACCCGGATCGTTTTTCTCCAGCAAGGCCAGCAGTTTGGGGTCGAGATTCTTGAAGTTCGGCAGTTGCTCGCGGTCCAGCTTCAGGAACGCGCCGGCCTTCACCTGGCGGGCGAGGAAGTGGTTGGACGGCACGACCACGTCATACCCGGTACGCCCGGCGAGCAGTTTGCCTTCCAGGGTTTCATTGGAGTCGAAAACGTCGTAGATCACCTTGATCCCGGTTTTGGCCTGGAAGTCGGCGAGGGTGGTCTCGCCGATGTAGTCGGTCCAGTTGTAGACACTGACCTGTGGCTGAGCCTGGGCAACGGCGCTGAACAGAACCGCCAGCGCGACCGGGACCACGGATTTCAAAAGACGCATATCGACACCTCTTCGAATTATGATCGTTCCCACGCGCAGCAAAGGAATGCAGCCCGGGACGCTCTGCGTCCCATTGGAACGCGGAGCGTCCCTTGAGGCATTCCTTTGCTGCGCGTGGGAACGAACAGTTAGGGGGAGTTAGATAGGGGGGGTTAGACGCTGAGCAACAGGAACTCGCGCTCCCACGAACTGATCACGCGCTTGAAGTTCTCGTGCTCGGCGCGTTTGACCGCGACGTAGCCACGCACGAACTTGTCGCCCAGGTAGCGGCTGACGGTTGCGCATTCTTCCATCTGCGTCAGCGCGTCTTCGATGGTGATCGGCAGGCGCAGGTTGCGCCGTTCATAGGCCCGGCCCTGCACCGCGGCGCTGGGTTCAATGCGCTCGACCATGCCCAGGTAACCACACAACAGGCTGGCGGCGATGGCCAGGTAAGGGTTGGCATCGGCCCCCGGCAAGCGGTTTTCCACACGCATGGCGTCCGGGCTGGAGGTCGGCACGCGCAGGCCGACGGTACGGTTTTCTTCGCCCCATTCGACGTTCACCGGTGCCGAAGTGTCCGGCAGGAAGCGGCGGAACGAGTTGACGTTCGGCGCGAACATCGGCAGGACTTTGGGGATGTACTTCTGCAAGCCACCGATGTGGTGCAGGAACAACTCGCTCATGTTGCCATCGGCATCGGCGAAGATCGGCTGGCCAGTGGCAATGTCCACCACGCTCTGGTGGATATGCATGGCGCTCCCCGGCTCATCGCCGATCGGCTTGGCCATGAAGGTCGCCGCGACATTGTGCTTGAGCGCTGCCTCGCGCATGGTGCGCTTGAACACGGTGATCTGGTCGGCCAGGTCCAAGGCATCGCCGTGGCGGAAATTGATTTCCATCTGCGCCGGGCCGTCTTCGTGGATCAGCGTGTCGAGGTCCAGGCCCTGGAGTTCGCACCAGTCGTAGACGTCTTCGAACAGCGGGTCAAATTCGTTGGCGGCGTCGATGGAGAACGACTGGCGACCGCTTTCGGCGCGGCCGGAACGGCCCATCGGGGCCTTGAGTGGCAAGTCCGGGTCTTCGCAACGCTGGGTCAGGTAAAACTCCATTTCCGGCGCGACAATCGGCCGCCAGCCTTTGTCGGTGTACAACTGCAGGACTTTCTTGAGCACGTTGCGCGGCGACAATTCGATCGGATTGCCGAACTTGTCGAAGGTGTCGTGAATCACGATGGCGGTCGGCTCGATCGCCCAAGGCACGACGTACACCGCATCGGACACCGGCTTGCAGACCATGTCGATATCGGCCGGATCAAGGAGGTCGTAGTAGATGTCGTCGTCGACAAAGTCCCCGGTTACCGTTTGCAACAGCACACTTTCCGGCAGGCGCATGCCTCGCTCATGCAGGAACTTGTTGGTGGGTGCGATTTTGCCGCGTGCAATGCCGGTCAGATCGCTGACGACGCACTCGACTTCGGTAATCTTGTGATCTTTCAGCCAAGTGAACAGCTGATCGAAAGGGACATTCATAAAGACCTCGTTATTGGTTTTATTAACGCCAGGGGAGGCCGGTTTCATCTGTCGGACACTTCCCCTGTAGCGCGTTGACGTCTATCTTGGGCGAGCCTTGCGGTTCCATCTATCCACTTTAAGCAGCACAAAGCGCACCAAAAGAGTGCGTAAGGTCACTCATGACAGCCCCTAAAACAGTGTGCAACTCGTTACAGGTCCAAGCATTCAGTACCGCAGATGTCGCCGAGCAAGTCCGCGCCACACCGGGCTGGATCCAGCACTACCAACAGATGTCGCCTGGGCATTTCGCAGGCCTGGTGCGCTACCTGGATCTGCAGGGCGTGGAGATTTACGAGGAACACATGAACACCCGGGTCGAGCAGAACTTCAGCGCGCCACAAGGCTCGCTGGCGTTCTGTTTCGACCGCAGCGATAACGCGCTGTACGTGTTGAACGGCGAAAGCCGCAATATCTGGATCACCCCGGAGAACTACCAGGAAATCGCCGTAGTGTTCGGCCCGGAGTTTGTCCAGCGCCATGCGCTGGATGTCGCGCGGCTGGAGGGGCTGTTCATGGCGCCGCTCAATTCGCAGCAAAATGCGTTGTTCAGTCGCTGGCTCAGCACCACCCTGACCCAGCTGTCGCAGACCTACGACCCGCCAAGCCGCGAAGCCTTGACCCAACAGCTGCTGGACGACTGTCTGTTCATCCTCGACAACGCCTGTGTCTGTCTCGACCAAGGTGCATTACAGCGCCGGGCCGGGGAGCGGGCGATCATGAAGCGGGTAGGGGAATGGGCCGCGGATAGCCCGGAAGAACACCTCAATCTGTTGGCGTTGTCACAGGTCGCCGGGGTTTCGCTGCGCCAGCTGCAGCACGCCTTCAAGACCTTCACCGGCATGGCGCCGACCCAATGGCTGCGCTTGCGCCGCCTGAACAGCGCCCGCCGCGAACTGCTCAGCCGCACGCCGACGCAAACCACCGTGGCCGAAGTGGCCATGCATTGGTCGTTCTGGCATCTGGGACGGTTTTCCAGCAGCTATCGCGCGTTGTTCAAGGAACTGCCGAGCGACACTCTCAAGCGTGCATGTGTCTCCCAGTCCATCGGGCGCGCTCGGCGTTAGAAGGTCGGTGGGGTAATCACCCAGATCACCACGGCATCCACCTCACCGGGATTGCCGTAGCGGTGCGGTTCCTGGCTGGAGAAACTGAAGCTGTCGCCTTCATTGAGCTGAAAGTAGCGCTCGCCGACCCATAACTCGAAGCTGCCCGACAGCAGATAGCCGGCTTCTTCGCCGTCGTGGCTGTAGCTTTGCTGGCTGTAGGTGCCGGGCGGGAAACGCGAGTGGAGCATTTCCAGCTGGCGGTTGGCTTGCGGGGTCAACAACTGGTCGACGATGCCGTCTTCGTAATGCACATTCAGGCGGCTGTGCTTGCGCACGACAATACCGTCGTCTTCAGGATCGGTTATCGCCTCGCTGGCGAAAAACCATTGGATAGTCACGCCGAGACTGCGGGCAATGTTGAACAGCGCCGGGATCGACGGATAGGCGAGGTTGCGCTCCAGCTGGCTGATGTAGCCGGCGGTCAGCTCACTCTGCTGCGCCAGTTCCGCCAGGGTCATGCCCCGGCGTTTGCGCAGGCCGCGAATCCGCGTGCCGAGGAAATGCGGTTCGGCGCTGCCGGTTGCGGGCTGGGTTTTGCTGCTGTTGCTCATGGTAAATTCCGAACCGGGTCGAACGTGAACCCCTGTAGGAGCTGGCTTGCCAGCGATGGACTCGAATACGCCGCGGTTACCCGGTAAATATGCGTTATCGTTAACGACCATCGCTGGCAAGCCAGCTCCTACAGAGGGTGGAAAGTCCCGGAGTATAAACAGCCTTAAAGCTCCCACGCGACTTTCAAGCCTTCATAAATCGCTTCTTCGGCGGTACGCGGCGCCAGGCAGTCGCCGATGCGGCGAAATTCCACCAGGCCTTGCAATTCTGCACCGAGGGTATCCACCGGCTGATGACCCTGGCACAGCACCAACGTATCGATGTTTTCCATCAGCATCGGTTCGCCGCTGGCGGTGTGTTGCAAGTAGACCGTGTTGTCGTCACAACCGTACAACCGGGCGTAGGGGGTGATGGGAATGGCGAGCCTGTGCAGTTCGCCGGCCAGTTGATCGCGCACGTACAGCGGCAGGTTTTCCCCGCAATGGGTGCCGTTGACCGCCAGTTGCACTTGATGCCCGGCACGGGTCAGGCGCTCGGCAATGCCGGGGCCGATCCAGTCGCAGCGCCAGTCGACCACCACCACCGAACGGCCGATTTGCACCTCGTCACGCAGCACTTGCCAGGCATCCACCACCTGCAATTCGCCACCGCGCTCGAAGTGCGGCCAATAGGGTTCGGCACCCGTGGCGACGATCACCATGTCCGGTTTTTCCTGCTCCACCAGTGCGCGGTCGACCCGTGTGTTGCGCACCACACGCACGCCGGCCAATTGCATTTCCCGTTGCAGGTTGGTGCTGGCACCGCCGAATTCGCTACGCCTTGGCAGCAGTTGCGCGAGCAACACCTGGCCGCCCAGTTGCGCGCTGGCTTCGTACAGTGTCACGTCATGCCCGCGCTGGGCGGCCACCGCGGCGGCTTTCATCCCGGCCGGGCCACCGCCGGCAATCATGATGCGTTTGCGTTTTGCAGTCGGTTGGCGCTGGCCAAAAATCAGTTCACGGCCGGTTTCCGGGTGCTGGATGCAGGAAATCGGCAAGCCCTTGTGGAAGTGCCCGATGCACGCCTGATTGCAGGCAATGCACGCACGCACATCTTCAACGCGGCCGACGTCGGTCTTGTTGGGCATTTGCGGATCGCAGATCAATGCCCGGGTCATGCCGCACACATCGGCCTGGCCACGCGCCAGAATCAGCTCGGCTTCCTGGGGTTGGTTGATGCGCCCGGTGACGAACAAAGGAATGCTCAAGCCAGCCTTGAAGGTGCCGGCCTCCTTGGCCAGGTACGCCGCTTCGATCGCCATTGGCGGCACGATATGCACGGCCCCCCCGAGCGATGCCGAGGTGCCGGCGACGATGTGTACGTAATCCAGTTGCGGTTGCAGCATTTGCACGGCGGCCAGGGACTCGTCTTCGGTCAGCCCCTCAGGATCGCGTTCATCGGCGGAGATGCGCAGACCGATGATGAATTGCTCATCGGTGCTGGCGCGGATCGCGGCGATGACTTCACGCAGGAAACGCAGGCGCTGTTCCAGCTCGCCGTTGTAGCCGTCGGTGCGTCGGTTGACTCGCGGGTTGATGAACTGCGCCGGCAGGTAACCGTGACTGGCGACCACTTCCACGCCATCGATTCCAGCCTGATGCAGGCGTCGGGCAGCGGCGGCATACCCAGCGACAATCTCGTCGATCATCGCCTGGTCCAGCGCCCGTGGCATCACCCGGAAACGCTCGTTAGGCACCGCCGACGCCGAGTAAGCCACGGCCAGCAGGCCATCGCTGGACTCCATGATTTCCCGCCCGGGATGGAACACCTGCGACAGCACCACGGTGCCGTGGGCATGGCAGGTTTGCGCCAGTTTGCGGTAGCCCTCGATGCATTCATCGTCGGTGGCCATCAGCACGTGGGAGGTGTACCGCGCACTGTCATGCACCCCGGCCACCTGCAGAACGATCAGCCCGGCACCGCCTTCGGCACGTGCCCGGTGATAGGCAATCAGCTGCTCGTTGACCAGGTTGTCAGTGGGCATGGAGGTGTCGTGACCGCTGGACATGATGCGGTTTTTCAGGCGCTTGCCACGGATCTGCAAGGGTTCGAACAGGTGCGCGAAGGCAGGTGTCGGGGTCGGCATGGTGCAGGTACTCCAGGCAGGCTGAAGCCGATTTCGGCGTTGTTATTATTGCGCTATAGAAATTTACCTTCAGTAAAAAATCAACTTGTTTTTTTACTAGGCCTTCAGTAGTTTCGTGTCGAGCCCGCTCCTGGGGCGAACCTCACCAACAATAAAAAAGGGCCATGTCGACCTTTAGTCGCCTGGCACCTTCACGAGGAACCACTGATGAAATCAAATACGCTCAAGCACGGTTTTTATCCCTTGGCGTTGACCCTGGCCTTGGGCCTGGGCAGCGCACAGGCAGCATCGGACATGGTGGTGGTCGGTTATGGCGGCGCCGGACAAAAAGCCCAGGACGTGGCGTTCTTCCAGCCTTTTGCCGCCGTGGATCAAAGCAAGGTGATCCAGAGCGAATACAACGGCGAGATGGCCAAGATCAAAGTCATGGTCGACACCGGCAACGTCGACTGGGACGTGGTGCAGATCGAAGGCCCGGACCTGATGCGCGGTTGCGAAGAGGGCATGTATGAACGATTGGACTGGGCTCGCCTGGGGCACAGCGAGCAGTTGATCCCCGAGGCCGCGCAGGAGTGTGGCTCCGCCGCGCTGGTGTGGAGCGTGGCGATTGCCTACGACACCGACAAGCTGGCCAAGGCCCCGACGTCATGGGCGGATTTCTGGGACGTGCAGAAAATCCCCGGCAAGCGCGGGCTGCGCAAGCGCGCGGTGTACAACCTGGAGTTCGCCTTGCTGGCCGACGGGGTGAAAGTCGATGACGTGTACAAGGTGCTCAACACGGCACAGGGCGTGGATCGTGCGTTTGCCAAGCTCACTGAACTCAAGCCCTACATCCAGTGGTGGGAAGCCGGGGCGCAACCGCCGCAATGGCTGACCGCTGGCGATGTGGTGATGACGTCGACCTATAGCGGGCGCATCGCGGCCGCCGCGCAAAATGGCAGCCATCTGGCGCTGGTCTGGCCCGGCAGCCTGTACGGCATGGACTACTGGGCGATCATCAAGGGCTCCAGGCACGTCGACCAGGCCCAGCGCTTCATTGCCTTCGCCAACCAGCCGGATGCACAGGTCAAATACGTCGAGCAAATTCCATACGGCCCGACAAACATCCAGGCCGCCGCGCGGCTCGATGACAAACTGGCGCAATGGGTGCCCACGGCGCCGCAGAACCTCAAGGGCGCGTTGTCGATGAACGTCGGTTTCTGGGTCGACCATGGCGAAGAACTGGAAGAGCGCTTCAACGCCTGGGCCAGCAAATAAACAGGGACGATGGCTGGACGTGTCGAAGCGTCCAGCCTTACTGTCTGCCCAGCCGAACCGCCTGGAGAACCCGAACGATGAACAGCATCGCCACTGCCCTGACCGCCCCTGAGCGCAGCGCCACCGAACAGCGCCTGCGTGAAGAACTGGCGGCCTGTTATCGCCTGATTGCCCACTTTCGCATGACCGACCTGATCTTCACCCACATCTCGGTGCGTATTCCAGGACCCGAACATCACTTCCTGATCAACCCCTACGGACTGATGTTCGATGAAATCACTGCGTCCAATCTGGTCAAGATTGACCTCGATGGCAATGCCGTGGAGCCGTCGCCGTATCCGGTGAATCCCGCCGGATTTGTGATTCACAGCGCCATTCACTGCGCCCGCGAAGACGCGCAATGCGTGCTGCACACCCATACCCGATCCGGTTGCGCGGTGGCTGCGTTGAAGTGCGGGTTGTTGCCGGTGAACCAGATTTCCATGGAGTTCTACGGCCGCGTTGCCTACCACGACTACGAAGGCGTGGCCCTGGACATGAGCGAGCAACAGCGGCTGGTGGCCGATCTGGGCGACAAGCCGGTGCTGATGCTGCGCAACCATGGCCTGCTGACCGTCGGCGAAACCGTGAGCCAGGCATTTTTGCGTATGTATTACCTGGAAAAAGCCTGTGAAATCCAGCTGGCGGCGCAAGCGGCTGGGGAGTTGGTGTTGCCGCCGGTCGAGGTTTGTGCGCATACCGAGCGTCAGTTCAATGACCCGGGACGGCCGCTGGAAGAGGGAGAGCTCAATGATCCGGACGCCATGCAATTGGCTTGGGCGGCGTTGTTGCGACTGTTGGAGCGAGTGGCGCCGGGGTATCGGGACTGATCGGATTCTGTGTTGAATGGGCTGACGCCTTCGCGAGCGGGCTCGCTCCCACAATTGATCGAGTCGTTGGCAAATATCGCGCATGACACGAAACCTGTGGGAGCGAGCCTGCTCGCGAAGGCGGTCTTTCAGGCGGGTATATTCTTGCTGTACAGTCGTTCAGCTCGTTGCTAAACGCGAGCCCCAATGATTGAACCCAGGAGCATGTCGCGATGAATCAGGAAGCCCGTTTTTCCCGCATGGAACCGGAGTTGCGCAAGGCCAATCTGATCGAGGCGACGCTGGTGTGCCTCAAGCGCCATGGTTTCCAGGGTGCGTCGATCCGCAAGATTTCCGCCGAGGCGGGTGTTTCGGTGGGGCTGATCAGCCATCACTATTCAGGCAAGGACGAACTGGTGGCCGAGGCCTACATGGCGATCACCGGGCGCGTCATGACGCTGCTGCGCGACGCCATGGAGCAAGCGGCACCGAATGCCCGTGAGCGTTTGTCGGCGTTTTTCCGTGGTTCGTTCTGCGCCGAATTGCTCGACCCGCAACTGATCGATGCCTGGCTCGCCTTCTGGGGCGCGGTGAAAACCGCCGAGGCGATCAATCAGGCCCATGAGCATTCCTATGGCGAGTACCGCGCGATACTGGGCAAGGTGCTCAGGGAGTTGGCGCAAGAGGAGGGCTGGGAGAATTTCGACGCCGATCTGGCCGCCATCAGCCTTAGCGCCTTGCTCGATGGACTGTGGCTGGAGTCCGGGCTCAATCCCGGGACCTTTACCCCCGAGCAGGGCATCCAGATTTGCGAGGCCTGGGTCGACGGTTTGCAGGCCGGTGGCCGGCAGCGGTTTTGCGCGCAGACGAGCAGCTGTTGATCACCCGTTCAGCAGTGGCTACTCTCTGCCGCTGATGCAGGCCCTCTAATAAGAAACAAGCAGGACACCCAGCAATGACTCCTCGGGTACTGATCGTCGATGACGATCCGCTGATTCGCGAACTGTTGCATGCCTACCTGTCCCAGGAAGGCTACGACGTGCATTGCGCCGCCACGGCGGAACTGGCCGAAACCTTCCTGGCCAGCCAGGCCGTCGACCTGGTCATGCTCGATATCCGCCTGCCGGGCAAGGACGGCCTGACCCTGACCCGCGAACTGCGGGTGCGATCGGAAGTCGGGATCATCCTGATCACCGGGCGCAATGACGAAATCGACCGCATCGTCGGCCTCGAATGCGGCGCCGATGACTACGTGATCAAACCCCTCAATCCGCGGGAACTGGTGTCTCGGGCGAAAAACCTGATACGCCGGGTACGCCATGCGCAGACGCCGCAACCGGTTGCCGCCGTCGCCAAACCGGTCAAACAGTTCGCCGACTGGGCACTGGACACCGACCGCCGGCGCTTGATCGACGCGGCCGGCAGCGAGACGTTGCTGACCCACGGTGAGTACCAGTTGCTCAGCGTATTTTTGCGCAACAGCGGCCACACCCTCAGCCGCGACCAATTGATGGACCAGATCCGCAACCGCGAGTGGGTGCCCAACGACCGTTCGATCGACGTGCTGGTCGGGCGCTTGCGCCGCAAGCTGCACGACGATCCCGCCGAACCACAACTGATCATCACCATCCACGGCGCCGGTTACCTGTTCACTGCCAGCCTGGCGGCGTGACGGCGGTGGGACGTATGCTCTGGGCGCTGCTGATGTTGTTGGCCGGTAGCGTGCAGGCAGCGGACAAGATCCGCTATTGCGATTACCCGGTCTACCCGCCGATTTCCTGGAGCGACGGCAAACAGGTGCGTGGCCTGGCACCGAGCGTGGTCAAGCAGTTGTTCGGCCAGCTCGGCTACGAGGTCGAGATCGTGGTGTTGGGTAACTGGAAACGCTGTCTGCTGGACGCTGCCGAAGGCCGGGTCGATGTGGTGCTGGCCTACAGCACTGCGCAACGGGAACAGAGCATGCTGTTTTCCACGGTACCTGTGCTGCGCGAAGAGGTAGCGTTGTTCATCAACCGTCGGCATCCGGTGAAGTTCGAACAACTGCAGGATCTGGCCCATTACCGTGGCGGCTTACTGTTCGGTGAAAGCTACGGCGTGGCGTTCGATCGCATGGTCGCGCAGAACAACAACATCGAATGGGTCTCCGATAGCCGCCAGAACTTCGGCAAGCTGATTCGCGGGCGTATAGATTTCATCACCCAGGAGCGCCGCACCGGCGAGCTATACGTGGAAAACCTGCCTGGCGCGCAAGACATCGTCGCCTTGCCCAAGGCCCTGAGCGTGGACTTTTTGCGGGTCGCCGTTTCCCGCCGTTCGCCGTTGTCCGCACACATGCCGCAGATTGATGCGCAGTTGCAGCGCATGGTGGATGCCGGTGATGTCGAGCGCCTTCTCAATGAAAGCGAAGTCACCTACCGCGACATGATCAACCTGCCGGCGAATGCGCCATGATTCGCGCTCGTCCCGGTGGACTGTTGCGGCGCCTGCTGTGGTTCATTCTGCTGTTCAGCCTGTGTTTTACCGTGCTTGCCAGCAGCGTGCAGCTGTACATCGAGTATCGCCGGGAAATGCGTGAGATCGACTCGCGCATGGAGTTGATCCGCGCCGGTTACCTGGCCAGTCTCGAGCGCAGTCTCTGGGATCTGAACCAGGAACAGTTGAACGTGCAGTTGCGTGGTCTGGTGGACTTCTCCGACGTCGCCAGGGTGCATTTGACCGGTCCTGATTTCGATCTGGTGCAAGGCAATCCCACGCCTGCAGGGCCGTTGCGCATCGAGCGTTTTGCCCTGGATTACCAGCCGCCATCCGGCCCGTTGCGTCATCTCGGCGAACTGGAAGTCAGCACCGATCTGGGGGCGGTGTATCAACGCCTGTATGCCACCGGCTTGACCAACCTGTTGTGGATGGCGATGTTTTTCTGCGGTCTGGCGGTAGCGCTGTCGGGTCTGTTCTATCGGCTGGTGACCCGCCACCTGAAAGTCATGGCCGAATTTGCCCGGCGCATTGCCGCCGGGCAATGGCACGAGCCGCTGCGCCTGGACAAGCGGCGCAGCGCGCAGAACGACGAAATCGACACCGTGGCCCATGCCCTCGACGACATGCGCAGGGCGATCCTCAGTGACATCGACCGCCGGGAAACCGACCGCCTGGCCCTGCAGGACAACCGCGACGAATTGCTGCGCAGGGTCGAGCGCCGCACGGCCAGCCTGATGCGCGCCAAGGACGAAGCCGAAGCGGCCAACCTCGCCAAATCGCGGTTTCTGGCGACCATGAGCCACGAACTGCGCACACCGCTCAACGGCATCCTGGGCATGGCCGAATTGCTCCGCGGTGCCAGTCTGGCCCCGCAGGACAGTAAACGTCTGGATGCGTTGCACAAGGCTGGCGAGGGGCTGCTGACCATCCTCAATGAAGTGCTGTATTTCGCCAAGCTGGAGGAGGGTACCAGCCTCCCTGAGCCGGTGAATTTCTCCATTCGCCAGTTGCTCGACGAAGTCCTCACGCTGCTGGAACCCAAGGCGCTGGACAACGACACGATCCTCCATTGCCGGGTCGATCAACGGGTGGCCGGCCATCACCACGGCGCCGAGCAATACTTGCGCCAGGTGTTGAGTAACTTGTTGGCCAACGCAATCAAGTTCACTGAAGGCGGTGACGTCAGTGTCGAAGTGGCGTTGCTCGCGCAGGCGCAAGATCAGGACGGGCAACGTCTGCGGGTGAGTGTCACCGACAACGGCATTGGAATTGCCCCGGCGATGCAGGCGAAGATCTTCGAACGTTTCACCCAGGCCAGCGAAGAAGTCGCGCAGCGTTATGGCGGCACGGGATTGGGCCTGGCCATCTGTAAGCATCTGGTGGAGAAGATGGGCGGCTGCATCGGCGTCAGCAGCGAAGTCGGGCGCGGCAGTTGCTTCTGGTTCGAGTTGACGTTGCAGTCGGCCATTGAAGCCGTTGCCCCGACGCCCACTCATGCGGCGGGCCCGGCGCTGGACATCCTGGTGGTCGAGGACGTGACGCTCAACCGCGAAGTGGCCGAGGGCCTGCTGCAGCGGGACGGGCATCGAGTCTGGCTGGCCATTGATGCTGAACAGGCATGGGTGCAATGCGCTGCACGCAGCTTCGATTTGATGTTGCTGGATGTGCATCTGCCGGGGATGAGTGGTGTCCAGTTGTGCAGACAGATCCGCAGCAACGACGGACCGAACCGTCACACGCGCATCTTTGCCCTGACCGCCAGCGTGCAGCCGTCGCTGGTGCGCGGTTATCTGGATGCCGGTATGGACGGCATCCTGGCCAAGCCATTGAAACTGGAAAACCTGCGACAGGTGTTGGCGGGGCAGGCAACGACCGCCCAGCCTGAGGCAGACGACGAAGCGATGGACTGGCCGTTGCTGCAAACCCATCGCACGTTGCTCGGCGAACAGAAAGTACAGGGCCTGCTGGCCGTGCTGCGCGATTCGGTCCTGCAACACCGTGAGGCACTGAGCGAAGCCATCGAGGCCGACGATTGCACCGAAGTTGCACAACTGGCGCACCGCTTGGCCGGCAGCAGCGATTCCCTGGGGTTTCGTGCATTGGCTGCGGTATTACGGACGCTGGAAGTAGCGGCGCTTGCCAATGACGAATCAGCGATCCGATCGCTGGTGCCCGCCGTTGAAGCGCAGCTGCAACGTTCGTTGCACACCCTCAAAGGCCTGTTGCAGAGCTGACGTACAATATTGTTACGACTTTCTACAACTTCGATCTTTACGTACAACGCGACCTTACATGGCTTTCCAATAATCGACGCAACCGCCGCAGCGCGGTCTTCGAAGCTTATTGGAGATAATAATAATGAATTGCCGTAAAGCTGATCCCGTCTTGCACCATGACGTCCTGTCAGGTGCTGCGCACCTCTCTGACTGCTGAGGTGCCGACATGAGCGAAAACATCGACCGTAAAGGCATCCAGTTGACCCGTGCCCTGAAAAGCCGGCACATTTTCATGCTGTCCCTGGGCGGCGTGATCGGCACCGGACTGTTCATGGGTTCCGGAGTGACCATCAACCAGGGCGGGCCGGTGGGAGCGATCCTGGCCTATCTGGTCGCCGGTTTCCTGATGTACCTGGTGATGGTCTGCCTCGGCGAACTGTCAGTGCAGATGCCGGTGTCCGGCTCGTTCCAGACCCACGCGACCAAATTCATCGGCCCGGCCACCGGCTTCATGATCGGCTGGGTGTACTGGATGAGTTGGGCCACCACCGTCGGCCTGGAATTCACCGCTGCCGGCATGCTGATGACGCGCTGGTTCCCGGAGGTGCCGATCTGGTATTGGTCGGCGCTGTTCGTGGTGGTGCTGTTCGGCCTTAACGCCCTGGCGACCCGTGCCTTCGGTGAGGCGGAGTACTGGTTCTCCGGGATCAAGGTCGCGGCGATTCTTGGGTTCATCGTAGTGGGTGTGCTGGTGATCTTCGGCGCAATCCCGCTCACCAGCGGCGCACCGGCGCCGATGATGACCAATCTGATTGGCGACTCCTTGTTCCCCAACGGCATGTCCGCGGTGTTCGCGGTGATGATGACCGTGGTCTACGCCTTCCAGGGCTGCGAGATCATGGGTGTGGCGGCGGGCGAAACCGATCAGCCGGAAAAAAGCATTCCCCGGGCCGTGCGCAACGTAGTGTTTCGCGTGTTGATCTTCTACGTACTGGCAATCATCGTACTGTCGGCCATCGTGCCGTGGCAGCAGGCGGGGCTGATGGAAAGCCCGTTCGTGCAGGTGTTCGACATGGTCGGCATTCCCTATGCCGCCGACCTGATGAACTTCGTGATCCTCACGGCGATCCTGTCGGTGGGCAACTCCGGCCTGTACGCCTCGACGCGCATCCTGTGGGCCATGTCGAAAACCGGCATGGCGCCCAAAAGCCTGGCGCCGTTGAGCAAGCGTGGCGTGCCGTTGCGCGCGTTGAGCATCACCTTGTGTTTCGCCCTGGTGTCGCTGATGACCAGCTTCATCGCCGCCGACACCTTGTTCATGGTGTTGATGGCGGTGAGCGGGATGTCTGGCACTGTGACCTGGATTGTCATCGCCTTGGCGCAATACAAGTTCCGCAAGGCCTACCTGCGCGACGGCGGCAAACTCAGCGACCTCAAATACCGCGCCCCATGGTTCCCGGTGTTGCCGCTGATGTGCATCACACTGTGCTGCTCGCTGTTCGTGTTCCTGGCACTGGATGAAACCCAGCGACCATCGCTGTATTGGGGCTTTGGATTTATTGCGCTGTGTTATGGCGCGTACTTCCTGATTCATCGCAAGCGTGAGGGTGTGCTGGCGCCAAGCTTGCCGAGCGCATAGCTCCCTGATTCAACACATCCCCCCTGTGGGAGCGAGCTTGCTCGCGATGGCGGTGGTTCAGTCAACAGAGATGTTGAATGTGACTCCCTCATCGCGAGCAAGCTCGCTCCCACAGTTGTTTCTGGCCTCTCTGTAGGAGCAGCCGGTCGACGCTCGAATGCTCGCGATGGAGGTCCGAGCACCGCGGGCATTCAGGCATCCCACGTTTTCGTTTGCGTCCATCGCGAGCAGGCTCGCTCCTACAGGGGGATGCGTTGCCCGAAACCGTCTGTTGGTAGTTGTTCGAAGTTGTAACAGCGCCAGTCGCCAATTCCCGAATATGGACAAATAAACTATAGAAAACAGTTAGTTACGCACTTTATAAGCCTGTTACAGCTTATTTCACCAGCAATTGCCGCCTTACTGAACACTCGTTTAGTATGGCCTCAAGTCGCATCACCTCAGACCAATCACAATAATTCGAGGACTCGCATGACTACTCACGATTCTCTGCTCAGTCAGGTCGAAGCTGGCGTTGCCTGGATCACCCTCAATCGCACGGCCCAGCGCAATGCGCTGGACATCCCGACCCTGAAAAACCTGCACGCTTTGCTCGACGCCTTCAACGCCGATCCTGCGGTACGCGTGGTGGTGTTGACCGGCAGCGGTCGCAGCTTTTGCGCCGGTGCCGACCTGGCTGAATGGGCCGAAGCCGAAGCGCGTGGCGCACTGGAAACCTACGGCTGGACCGAAACCGCCCACGCCCTGATGACTCGCCTGCACAGCCTGGATAAACCGACCATCGCCGCCATCAACGGCACTGCCGTCGGTGCGGGGATGGACCTGACCCTGTGCTGCGACCTGCGCATCGCCGGGCAATCGGCACGGTTCAAGGCCGGCTACACCAGCATGGCCTATTCGCCAGACGCAGGCGCCAGTTGGCACCTGCCACGGCTGATCGGCACCGAGCAAGCCAAACGCCTGTTGTTCTTCGACGAATTGTGGGGCGCCGACCGTGCGCTTGATGCCGGCCTGGTCGGCGACGTCTGCGCCGACGATCAACTGGTGACCGTTACCCAAGAACTCGCTGCACGCCTGGCCGCCGGGCCGACCTTTGCCTTCGCCCAGACCAAAAAACTCATGCGTGAGGGCGCCGACCGCAGCCTGCCCGAACAACTGCAAGCGGAACTGGCCGCCGGCCTGTTGTGCGGTCGCAGCGAAGACGGCAACGAAGCCCTGCGCGCCGCCGTGGAAAAACGCCCGGCACGCTTCATCGGTCGGTAGGAGCTGGCTTGCCAGCGAAGCTTTTAGCATCTCGCCCATTTCGCAGTTAACGAACAACAGGTAGCACCATGAATTTCCAACTGACCCAAGAACAAGAAATGTTGGTGGACTCGGTACGCAGCTTCGTCACCAAGGAACTGCTGCCTTATGAAGATGAAGTCGATGCTGCCGACGAAGTCTCCCCGGAGCTGGCAGCACAGATCCGCGGCAAGGCCATCGCCGCCGGTTTCTACGCCTTCAACATGCCGGAAGAGGTAGGTGGTGGCGGTCTGGATTACCTGTCCCAGGCGCTGATCGAGCGTGAGCTGTCCAAAGTTTCGTGGGCACTGCACGTCTTCGTTGCGCGGCCATCGAAGATCCTCATGGCCTGCAAGGGCGAGCAAATCAACGACTACCTGTTGCCATGCATCCAGGGTGAGAAAATCGACTGCTTCGCGCTGACCGAGCCGGGCGCCGGTTCCGATGCCAACGCGATCAAGACTCGCGCCGTGCGTGACGGTGACGACTTTGTCCTCAATGGCAGCAAGCACTTCATTAGCCACGCCGGCCACGCCGATTTCGCCATCGTCTTCGCAGTGACCGACACCTACGAACACAACGGCCGCCAACGTAACGCCGTGACCTCGTTCCTGGTCGACCGCAACACTCCCGGCATGACCATTCGCCGTGGACCGAAGTGCGTAAGCAACCGTGGTTATCACACCTTCGAAATGTTCTTCGACGACTGCCGGGTGCCGGCCAATAAAGTGCTGGGCGAAGTCGGCAAGGGCTGGGAAGTCGCCAACGCCTGGCTGACCGCTGGCCGGGTAATGGTCGCCGCTAACTGCGTCGGTCAGGCGCAACGGGCGCTGGACGTTTCGCTGCAATGGGCAGCCGATCGCAAGCAATTCGGCCAGCCGATCGGCACCTATCAAGGGGTGTCGTTCAAGCTGGCCGACATGGCCACGCAAATCCGCGCCGCCGAACTGCTGACCCTGCACACCGCGTGGAAAATGGACCAGGGCACCATGACCGACGGCGAGGCCGGCATGGCCAAGCTGTTTGCAAGCGAAGTGCTGGGTCGCGCGGCTGATGAGGCGGTGCAGATTTTCGGCGGCATGGGCCTGATGAACGAAGGTCCGGTGGAGCGTATCTGGCGTAACGCCCGGATCGAACGGATCTGGGAAGGCACCTCGGAAATCCAGCGCCACATCATTTCCCGCGAACTGCTGCGGCCGCTGCTGCGCTGATCCGCCCGGAGAACTCCCATGTCGCAAACGATTCGTGACAATCTCAAACGCATGCTAGCGCCGCGCCACGTGGCGTTCGTCGGTGGCCGCAGCATGGCCCGCGCCCTCAAGCGCTGCGCCGAGGGCGGCTACCCAGGGCAAATGTGGCTGGTCAACCCGCAGCACGACAGCCTTGAAGGCGTGCCTTGCGTGCGCAACATTGCCGACCTGCCATGCGGGCCGGACGCGGTGTTCATCGCGACCAACCGCGATCTGACCCTGACTTGCGTCGCTACACTTGCCGCCATCGGCACCGGCGGCGCGATCTGCTACGCCTCGGGTTTCGCCGAAACCGGCGCCGAAGGCCAGGCCCTGCAACAGCAACTGCTCGAAGCCGCGGGCGACATGGCCTTGCTCGGCCCCAACTGCTACGGCCTGCTCGACTACCTGCACAGCAGCGCGCTGTGGCCGGTGGCCCATGGCGGCAAAGCGGTGGAGAAGGGCGTCGCGGTGCTGACCCAGAGCGGTAACTTCGCCTACAACCTGTCCATGAGCGACCGCTCGCTGCCGGTGGCCTACATGGCCTCGGTCGGCAATCAGGCGCAACTGGGGGTGGCCGAACTGATGGACGTACTGCTCGACGAGCCACGTGTCACCGCCATCGGCCTGCACCTCGAAGGCCTGAAGAACGTCCCGGGATTCGCCCGCGCCGCGCACAAGGCGCTGGAGAAGGGCATTCCGATCATTGCGCTGAAAACCGGCGTGTCGCAGATCGGTGCCGAACTGGCCCTCAGTCACACCAGTTCGTTGTCCGGTTCCGATGCGCTGTACGACGCGCTGTTCGATCGCCTCGGGGTGATCCGCGTCAGCGGCCCGGTGAGCTTCGTCGAAACCCTGAAAGCGGCGGCCTGCGGCAACCTGCCGGCGGGCGACAGCCTGATCGCGCTGGCCTGCTCGGGCGGCGACGCCGGCTTGATCGCCGACTACGCCGAACGCAACGAGCTGAGTTTGCCGAAACTCGATGCCGGTCAAACCGCGGAACTGGCGCAGGTGCTGCCGAGCTACGCCAACCTGGTCAACCCGCTGGATTTCACCACCGCCATCTGGGGCGACGGCGAAGCCTTGAACCGCATGCTCGACAGTGCCCTGCGCACTGAAGCTGATGCGGCGATGCTGGTGCTCGACTATCCAGCGGAGTTTACCGGTGAGCGCAAGGAGTGCGACCTGCTGCTGGACCTGTACTGCAAAGCGCTGGTCCGTCACAGCAAGACCGGTTTCGTCACTTCGGCGTTCCCGGAACTGTTGCCGGCCCACGCCCGTGAGCAGCTGCATGCTCAAGGTGTTGCGGCATTGCAGGGTGTTGAAGACGGGCTGGCTGCCTGGGGACGCATCGCCGGGTATCAGCGCAACCGTCAGGCGTTGCTGGCGCTGGGCGAATCGGCCTTGGTACCGCTGTGTCCGCAAGCGCTGGAAGGCGAAGGCCAGTTGCTCAACGAATGGGATTCCAAGCAGGCGTTGCGTGCGTTTGGCCTGCCAACCCCCAACGGCAAACTGAGCACCCCCGACAATGCGTTGAAGGATGCCGAAGCACTGGGTTATCCGCTGGTACTCAAAGCCGTCAGCGCCCAACTGCCGCACAAGACTGAAGCCGGTGCCGTGGCACTGAACCTCAAGGACGGCGCAGCACTGACCGCTGCTCTGGAAAAAATGCGCGCGAACATCGCCGCGTACGCGCCGGGCGTGCCGTTCGATCAACTGTTGCTGGAACCGATGGCTACACCGCCATTGGCGGAGCTGATCGTCGGCATCAAGCGCGAAAACGATTTCGGCCTGGCACTGGTGATTGGCGCTGGCGGCATTCTGGTGGAGTTGCTCAAGGACAGTCGCAGCCTGTTGCTGCCGACCACCGACGGCGCGATCCGCCAGGCCTTGCTGAGCCTGCGCAGCGCCGCGTTGCTGCAAGGTTTTCGCGGACGCGAGGTGGCGGACCTGGACGCATTGGTGTCGGCGATTCGCGCCGTGGCCGATTACGCCTGCGAAAACGCCGCGCAGTTGCTCGAACTCGATGTGAACCCATTGTTGGTCGGCGCCCAAGGCACGACCGCAGTCGATGCGTTGATTCGCATCGCTCATGCGTGAGGACCTGAACATGCAAAACAAAACCTTGACCGGTGGCCAGGCGCTGGTGCGCCTGCTGGCCAACTACGGCGTCGATACCGTGTTCGGCATTCCCGGCGTACACACCCTTGAGCTGTATCGCGGCCTGCCCGGCAGCGGCATTCGGCACGTGCTAACCCGCCACGAACAAGGCGCCAGTTTCATGGCCGACGGCTATGCCCGGGTCAGCGGCAAACCCGGGGTGTGCTTCGTTATTACCGGCCCGGGTGTGACCAACGCCGCCACCGGCATCGGCCAGGCCTATGCCGATTCGATTCCGATGCTGGTGATTTCCAGCGTTAACCACACGGCCAGCCTTGGCAAGGGCTGGGGCATCCTGCACGAGTGTCAGGATCAGCGCGCCATGACCGCGCCGATCACCGCGTTCTCGGCGGTGGCCCTGACTGCCGAAGACCTGCCGGAGCTGATCGCTCGTGCTTATGCGGTGTTCGACAGCGAGCGTCCGCGCCCGGTGCACATTTCGGTGCCATTGGACGTATTGTCGGCGCCGATCGCACGTGACTGGAGCAACGAAGTCGTGCGTCGTCCGGGCCGCGGCACGCCGGCCGCCACGATGTTGGACGAAGCGGTCGCCAAACTGCAGGGCGCCAAACGGCCAATGATCATCGCCGGCGGCGGTGCCTTGAATGCCGCGTCGCAGTTGCAGGAACTCAGCACCCGACTGGCCGCGCCGCTGTTCACCAGCGTCGCCGGTAAAGGCCTGCTGCCACCGGACGCGCCACTGAATGCCGGTTCATCGCTGTGCGTGGAACCGGGCTGGAACCTGATCGCCGAAGCGGATGTGGTGCTGGCGGTCGGCACAGAAATGGCCGACACCGATTTCTGGCGCGAACGCCTGCCGCTCAATGCCGAGCTGCTGCGAGTGGATATCGATCCACGCAAGTTCAACGACTTCTATCCGTGCGCCGTAGCGTTGCACGGCGATGCGCAACAGACGCTGGCCGCCTTGCTGGAGCGCCTGTCACCCGATGTACGGGACGCCGGCGCAGCCATTGCCAAGGTTGCAGCACTGCGTGAAGCAATACAGGCCGGCCATGGCCCGTTGCAGTCGATCCATCAGGCGATTCTGCAGCGCATTGCCGCCGAACTGCCGACCGACGCCTTCATCAGCACCGACATGACCCAACTGGCCTACACCGGCAACTACGCCTTCAACTCACTGGCACCACGCAGCTGGTTGCACCCGACCGGTTACGGCACCCTGGGTTATGGCCTGCCGGCCGGGATCGGCGCCAAGTTCGGCGCGCCGCAACGGCCAGGCCTGGTGCTGGTCGGCGACGGCGGTTTCCTCTACACCGCGCAGGAACTGGCGACGGCGGTCGAGGAACTGGACAGCCCGCTGGTGGTGCTGCTGTGGAACAACGATGCCCTGGGGCAGATCCGCGACGACATGCTCGGCCTGGACATCGAGCCGATCGGTGTACTGCCACGCAACCCGGATTTCGCCGCCCTTGGCCGTGCATTCGGCTGCACCGTTACTCAGCCGCAAAGCCTGGCCGAGTTGCAAACCGACCTGCGCCACGGCTTCAAGCGCAACGGCGTGACCCTGATCGAACTCAAGCATGCCTGTGCGCACTGATTTTCACTTTTGTAAAAGGGGGACGGCACCATGCGCTTTTCCGATCTGACTCAACGCATCGCCGGTGACGGCGCTGCCGCCTGGGATATTCACTACCGCGCACTGGCCATGATGGAGCAGGGCAAAGACATCCTGTTGCTGTCGGTGGGCGATCCGGATTTCGATACGCCGCAGCCCATTGTGCAGGGTGCCATCGACAGTTTGTTGTCCGGCAACACTCACTACGCTGAGGTGCGCGGCAAACGCGCCTTGCGTGAGGCCATCGCCAAACGCCACCGGCAACGCAGCGGTCAGTGGGTGACGGCGGACGAGGTCACGGTACTGGCCGGCGCGCAATGCGCACTGTTCAGCGTCGCCCAGTGCGTGCTCAATCCCGGTGATGAAGTGATCGTCGCCGAACCGATGTACGTCACCTACGAAGCCGTGTTCGGTGCCTGCGGTGCGGTGGTAGTTCCGGTGCCGGTGCGTTCGGAAAACGGTTTCCGTGTGCTGCCTGAAGACGTCGCCGCCCGCATCACCCCGCGTACCCGTGCATTGGCGCTGAACAGTCCGCACAACCCTTCGGGCGCAAGCCTGCCGCGCAGCACCTGGGAAGCCTTGGCGGAGCTGTGCATCGCCCACGACCTGTGGCTGATTTCCGACGAGGTCTACAGCGAGCTGCTGTTTGAAGGCGAACACGTCAGCCCGGCGAGTCTGCCCGGCATGGCCGAGCGCACCGCGACCCTCAACAGCCTGTCGAAATCCCACGCCATGACCGGTTGGCGGGTCGGTTGGGTGGTGGCGCCGCCATCCCTGTCCGCGCACCTGGAAAACCTCGCGCTGTGCATGCTTTATGGTTCGCCGGACTTCATTCAGGACGCCGCCGTGGTGGCGCTGGAAAGCAACCTGCCGGAACTGGAAGCCATGCGCGAAGCCTATCGCCAACGCCGCGACCTGGTGTGCGAGAGCCTGGCCGATTGCCCCGGCGTGCGCGCCTTGAAGCCCGATGGCGGGATGTTCGTGATGGTCGATATTCGCGAAACCGGGCTCAGCGCCCAGGCGTTCGCCGACCGCTTGCTCGATCGCCACGGCGTTTCAGTATTGGCCGGTGAGGCTTTTGGTCCAAGCGCTGCCGGTCACATTCGCCTCGGGTTGGTGGTGGGGGCTGCGCCATTGCGTGATGCCTGCCAGCGCATCGCCCGTTGTGCTCACGAACTGATGGAGGCTCAGCTACATGCTTAACCACAAGGCACTGTTTATCGATGGCCGCTGGCAAACCCCGTCGGGGCAGGGCATCGCCGAGGTGATCAACCCGGCCACCGAAGAAGTGGCCGGCAGCGTGCCGTTGGGCGATGAACGCGATGTTGATCATGCCGTTGCAGCGGCGCGCCGGGCCTTTGGTCCATGGTCGCGCACACCGTCCAGCGTCCGTGCTGGTTATATCCGCGCGTTGGCGGAACAACTAAAGACCCGTGCCGATGAAATGGCCGCGGTGATCACCACTGAACTGGGCATGCCGGTGCAATGGTGCCGTTCGGTACAAGTGGACGGGCCAATCATTGGTCTTGAGCAATACGTCGAACTCGCCGGCCATATGGACGAAGTGCGTGAGGTCGGCAACTCGCTGGTGATTCGCGAAGCGGTGGGCGTGTGTGCCTTCATCAACCCGTGGAATTACCCGCTGCACCAGTTGATCGGCAAGCTCGCCCCGGCACTGGCCGCTGGTTGCACGGTGGTGGTCAAGCCGAGTCAGGAAACTCCGCTGCACGCGTTTCTGCTGGCGCAGATGATCGAGGACATCGGCTTGCCGGCCGGTGTCTTCAATCTGGTCAGCGGGCCGGGCTCCAAGGTCGGCGAAGCCTTGGCCAAACACCCGGACGTGGACATGGTGTCGTTCACCGGCTCCACCGGCGCCGGCGTTCGAGTATCACAAGCAGCTGCACCTTCGGTGAAACGCGTGTGCCTGGAACTGGGTGGCAAGTCGGCGCTGTTGATTGCCGAAGACGCCGATCTGGACGCCGCCGTGCGCTACGGCGTGCAGGACGTGATGATCAATTCCGGGCAGACCTGCACCGCGCTGACCCGCATGCTGCTGCCAGCCAGCCGCTACGCCGAGGCGCTGGAGATTGCGCTGGAGGAAACCCTGAGCCTGCGCATGGGTGATCCGCTCGATCCACAAAGTTTCCTCGGCCCGATGTGCTCCGCCGGGCAACGCCGCACGGTGCTCGATTACATCAAGGTCGGCCAGGAAGAAGGCGCCCGCCTGCTGTGCGGCGGCGACTCGGCGTCGGACTTTGAGCGTGGCTACTACGTCAGCCCGACGCTGTTCGCCGACGTCGACAATCGCATGCGCATCGCCCAGGAAGAAATCTTCGGCCCGGTGCTGTGCCTGATCCCTTATGACGACGAGGCGCAAGCCATCCAGATCGCCAACGACTCGCCGTTCGGCCTGTCCAGCGGGGTCTGGGCCGGCAGTGCCGAGCGTGCCTTGCAATTGGGCCGACAACTGCGTGCCGGGCAATGCTTCCTCAATGGCGCGGCATTCAACTATCAGGCGCCGTTCGGCGGCTACAAACAATCCGGTAACGGACGTGAATGGGGGGAAGAGGGGCTTAACGAATTCGTCGAAGTGAAGGCGATCCAGGTGTGACTGTTGGCGATTCAAAGGTTTTGCGCACCGGGCCCTGGCCCGGTGTCTTGCGTGGTTTTGAACCGGTATTCCATTAGTTTTTGATCAGGGGCAATGCAATGAGCGATAACAAAAACAAGATTACTCAAGCGAACCACGAATTCAGTTTCCCGCGTAGAGACTTCTTGAAGTACAGCGCAACCGCCGCAGCGGTGGCCGGGGCATTCTCCATGGGCCTGCCGTTTGGCGCCTTCGCTGCAGAAGCCACGCCCAGACCCGGTGGCGTACTGCGTTTGGGCCTGGCCGGCGCCAGCACCACCGACTCGAAGGATCCCGGTTCCTGGGTCGATACCTTCACCTTTGTCGGTTTCTCGGCAATCTATAACACCCTGACCGAAATTGCCGTCGACGGCACGGCAATCCCCGAACTGGCTGAAAGTTGGACCTCGACCCCGGATGCACGGGTCTGGACCTTCAAACTGCGCCAAGGCGTGACCTTCCACAACGGCAAGACCCTGACCGCCGACGATGTGGTCGCCTCGATCCAGCATCACCTCGGGGAAAAATCCAGCTCAGCGGCCAAGACCGTGTTGGGCGATGTGGCCAAGGTCAGCGCCAACGGCAGCGACAGCGTGGTGTTCGAGCTGCATTCGGGCAACGCCGACTTCACCTACGTGGTCGCCGATTACCACCTGGTGATCATGCCGAGCAAGGACGGTGTGCCGGATTGGCAGGCGGCTGTCGGCACCGGCGGTTATCGCCTCAAAGACTTCGAGCCGGGTGTGCGCATGACCCTGGAACGCAGCCCTGATTACTGGAAGGTGGGACGGGCGCACTTCGCCGGCGCCGAGCTGGTCGCGATTGGCGATGGCGCCGCGCGAATCAACGCGCTGGTCACCGGGCAAGTTGACGTGATCAACAAGGTCGACCTGAAGACCGTGGCGCTGCTCAAGCGCAACCCGAACCTGGTCATCGAAGAAACCAAGGGCGCCCAGCACTACACCTTCCCGATGCTCACCGACAGCCAGGTGTTCCAGAACAACGACGTGCGCCTGGCGATGAAGCACGCGATCAATCGCGAAACCCTGCTGGCTTCGGTGCTGTACGGCTATGGCCTGGTGGGCAACGATCACCCGATCCAGCCCGGCAGCCGCTTCATTAACACGGCGCTGGAGCAGCGCACCTACGACCCGGACAAGTCGCGCTTTCACCTGAAAAAGGCCGGCCTGGACTCGCTCAAGGTCCGGCTGCAGGCCTCCGACGCGGCGTACACCGGGGCAGTGGATGCCTCGGTGCTGTTCAAGGAGCAGGCCCGTGCGGCGGGGATCGACATCGACGTGGTGCGCGAGCCCGCCGACGGTTTCTTCTCCAACGTCTGGATGAAGCAACCCTTCACCACCTCGTTCTGGTACAGCAGCCTGACCGCCGACCGCATGTTCAGCATCGGCTACGCCAAAGGCGCGGCCTGGAACGAAACCCATTGGGACAACCCTAGGTTTAACAAGCTGCTCAATGCCGCCCGGGGCGAGATGAACGATCCGCTGCGCCGCGAGATGTACAACGAAATGCAGGCGCTGTGCCGGGACGAGGGCGGGGCGATCGTGCCGTTGTTCGCCAGCTCCGTAGCGGCGCGTTCCAACCGGGTGGCTCACGGCGGGCAGACTGCGCCATACGGTGAACTCGACGGCTTGCGCGTAATCGAGCGCTGGTGGCAGGCATAACCCGGAAAATCTGAACGGTGGAGATCAACTGTGGGAGCGAGCCTGCTCGCGAAGAGGCCCTGTCAGCTCACATTTATGGTGACTGACACACCGCTTTCGCGAGCAGGCTCGCTCCCACAGGTTATGTGTGTGGTCTTCACTAGCGTGCCCAATTCAAGGAACTGCGCGATGAGAAGTATTTTCAAGTTGTTAGGGCAGCGTCTGGCTTTAGGCCTGCTTTCGCTGTTCGCGGTATCAGTCATCATTTTTCTCGCAGTCGGCCTGCTCCCGGGCGACATCGCCCAGGCCATGCTCGGCCAGTCCGCCACCCCGGAAACCGTGGCGGCCTACCGCGCGCAACTGGGCCTGGACCTGCCACCCCTGACCCGTTTCGGCCACTGGATCTGGCAGTTGCTGCACGGTGATCTTGGCGTGTCGCTGGCCAACCAGCGGCCGATCGCCGAACTGGTCGGCACCCGCCTGGGCAACACCTTCAGCCTGGCGCTATTGGCGGCACTGGTGTCAGTGCCTTTGGCGTTGTTGCTGGGCATGCTCGCGGCGTTGTACCGCAACAGCTGGTTCGACCGCCTGCTCAACACCTCGGCCCTGAGTGCGGTGTCGTTCCCAGAGTTCTTCGTCGCCTACATCCTGATCCTGGTGTTCGCGGTGAAGCTCAATTGGTTCCCGAGCATTTCCAATCTCTCGCCGAACGCCACGCTGGGTGAGGTATTGGAACGCTCGGTGCTGCCGGTGGCGACCCTGAGCCTGGTGGTGATCGCGCAGATGATGCGCATGACCCGCGCCTCGCTGATCAATCTGCTGGCCAGCCCGTACATTGAAATGGCCCGGCTCAAGGGCATCAGCCAGTCGCGCATCATCTTCCGTCACGCTTTGCCCAACGCGCTGGCGCCGATCGTCAACGTGGTGGCGCTGAACCTGGCGTACCTGGTGGTCGGCGTGGTGGTGGTCGAAGTGGTGTTTGTCTATCCGGGCCTCGGCCAGTTGCTGGTGGACTCTGTAGCCAAGCGCGACATCCCGGTGGTGCAGGCCTGCAGCCTGATCTTTGCCGCGACCTACATCCTGCTCAATACCAGTGCCGACGTGCTGTCGATTGCCAGCAACCCACGCCTGATGCATCCAAAGGGGTAGACCATGAGCTTGCTTAAACAATTGGTCCGGGCGCCGCTGAGTGCGAAGTTCGGATTGCTGGTGATCGTTGTGTACATTCTGGTGGCGCTGTTCGCCCCGGTACTGGCGCCGTTTGGCGAGACCCAGGTGGTGGGCGAGGGCTTCGCGCCGTGGGGCGGGCAGTTCCTGTTGGGCACCGATAACCTGGGGCGCGACATGTTCAGCCGCCTGGTCTATGGCGCGCGCAACACGCTGGGCATCGCCTTCCTGACCACGGTTCTGGCGTTCTTGCTCGGGGGGACCTGCGGCCTGGTTGCGGCGATCAAGGGCGGTGCGATCGATCAGGGCCTGTCGCGGGTCGTGGACATCCTGATGGCCATTCCGCAATTGATCTTTGCCTTGCTGATTCTCAGTGTTGTCGGCACCACGGCCACGTCGCTGGTGCTGGTGATCGCGCTGCTGGATGCGACCCGGGTGTTTCGTCTGTCGCGCGCCGTGGCAATGAACGTGGTAGTGCAGGACTTCGTCGAAGCCGCGCGCCTGCGCGGTGAAGGCCTGGGTTGGCTGGTCACCCGCGAAGTACTGCCCAACGCAGCGGCGCCGCTGATTGCCGAATTCGGCCTGCGTTTCTGCTTCGTGTTCCTGTTCATCAGTGCGCTGTCGTTCCTCGGCCTGGGCATCCAGCCGCCCACCGCCGACTGGGGCAGCATGGTGCGCGACAACGCCGTGCTGATCACCTTCGGCGACATCAGTCCATTACTGCCCGCCCTGGCCGTGGCCTTGATCACGGTCAGCGTCAATTTCGTCGTCGACTGGATGCTGCACAAATCCAGCGGCCTCAAGGAATGCTGAACATGACGACATCCAAACCTTTGCTGGAAATCCGCAACCTGCACATCGAAGGCCATTACGAGGATGCCTGGCATCCGCTGATCAAGGGCATCGACCTGACCCTGCAACGCGGTGAGGTGCTGGGGCTGATCGGTGAATCCGGGGCGGGCAAATCGACCTTGGGCTTGTCCGCCATGGGTTATACCCGCGACGGCTGCAAAATCACCGGCGGCACGGTGCATTTCGACGGCATCGACCTGCTCAAGGCCAAGCCCGAAGCCTTGCGCAAGTTGCGCGGCCTGCGCATCGCCTACGTCGCGCAGAGTGCGGCCGCCTCCTTCAACCCGGCCCATCGCTTGATCGATCAGCACGTGGAAACAGCGGTGAAGAACGGTGGCATGAGCAGAACCCAAGCCATGGCCGAGGCTGTGGAGTTGTATCGCGTGCTGCGCTTGCCCAATCCCGAACAGATCGGCCAGCGTTACCCGCACCAGGTCTCCGGCGGGCAGCTGCAACGGGTCATGACCGCCATGGCGATGGCCTGCCACCCGGACCTGATCATCTTCGACGAACCGACCACCGCACTGGACGTCACCACCCAGATCGAAGTGCTGGCGGCGATTCGCGATGCGGTGAAGACTTACGGCAGCGCGGCGATCTACATCAGCCACGACCTGGCAGTAGTGGCGCAGATGGCCGACCGTATCATGGTGCTGCGCCACGGCAAACTGGTGGAGGAGGCCGAGACCCGCAAGATGCTCGGCGATCCGCAGGAGGACTACACCAAGTCGTTGTGGGCGGTGCGCAGTTTCCGCACCGAGCCCAAACCCTGCCCGCAGCAGGAAAAACCGCTGCTGGAACTGCGCAACAGCTGCGCCAGCTACGGGCAGCAACCGGTGCTGCATGATGTTTCCTTGAAATTGTATCGCGGCCAGACCCTGGCGGTGATCGGCGAATCCGGCAGCGGTAAAAGCTCCACGGCGCGGCTGATCACCGGTTTGTTGCCACCGACTCATGGGCAAGTGCTGTATGACGGCAAACCGCTGCCAGCGGACTTTCGCCAGCGCAGCAAGGAGCAACTGCGGCGCGTGCAGATGATCTACCAAATCCCCGATACGGCGCTGAACCCGCGCCAGCGCATCGTCGACATCATCGGCCGGCCGCTGACGTTCTATCTGGGACTCAAGGGCAAGGCCATGCGTGCTCGGGTAGCCGAGCTGCTGGAGATGATCGAACTGGACCCTGCGACCTTCATGGAGCGTCAGCCCCGCGAGCTGTCCGGTGGCCAGAAACAGCGGGTCTGCATCGCCCGGGCACTGGCCGCCGATCCGCAACTGATCATCTGCGACGAAGTCACCTCGGCCCTCGATCAACTGGTAGCCGAAGGCGTGCTCAAGTTGCTCAACCGCATTCAACAACAGCTCGGCGTCGCGTACCTGTTCATCACCCATGACGTCGCCACCGTGCGGGCGATCGCCGACGAAGTGCTGGTGATGCAACGGGGCAGGGTGGTGGATCATGGCTCGCGCAGTGCTATTTTCACGCCACCGCACCAGGACTACACCGGACTGCTGTTTTCCTCCGAACCACAAATGGACCCCGACTGGCTCGACCGCTTGCTGGCCAGCCGCGCTACCCCGAATTCAAACCCTATGTTGGAAAAAGTCTAAGGAATTCCCATGAAAGTACTGATCGTCCACGCTCATCCAGAGCCACAATCCTTCACCGCTGCCTTGCGCGACCAGGCCGTTGCGACGCTTGAAGCCCAGGGTCACGAAGTGCAGGTCAGCGACCTGTACCAGATGAACTGGAACCCGGTGGCCAGCGCCGATGACTTCTCGTCGCGGGAGAATCCCGAGTACCTGGTCTATGCGCTGGAACAACGCCTCGGCGTGAAAAGCCAGTCGCTGGCGGCGGACATCCAGGCTGAACTGGACAAGCTGCTGTGGGCCGACCTGCTGATCCTCAACTTCCCGATCTTCTGGTTCTCCACCCCGGCCATGCTCAAGGGCTGGATCGACCGGGTGCTGGTGTCGGGCATCTGCTACGGCGGCAAGCGTTTCTACGATCAGGGTGGCTTGAGCGGGAAGAAGGCTCTGGTGACAGTGACGTTAGGCGGGCGCGAACATATGTTTGGCGAAGACGCGATCCATGGTCCGTTGGAGGATATGTTGCGGCCGATTTTGCGCGGTACGCTGGCGTATGTTGGCTTCGACGTGCTGGAACCGTTCGTGGCCTGGCATGTGCCGTACATCAGCGATGAGGCTCGGCAGCAATTTCTGGTCGATTACGGTCAGCGATTGCAACACCTGAGCGACGACCAGCCCTTGGTGTTTCCGAAACTGTCGCAGTTCGACGAACAGCTCTATCCGCTGCTTACGAACGCCTGATAGACACCCCAAAACCCTGTGGGAGCGGGCTTGCCCGCGATGAGGGCGGCACATCCAACATCGATGCCGACTGTCCTGACGCCTTCGCGGGCAAGCCTCGCTCCTACAGTTTGATCTTCAGCGCGTTCGAATCCCCGCAGCATTGTTCTGAATACGCAAACACTGAAGTCGCCGAGATTGGAATTGTTGGTGTAGTGGCGGGCTTGTAGCCTCCATCACGCCGAACACCAGGATCCGCCAACGATCCAGTGGAGCCCCAGCCAGGGCTCATCAAGACGTCATACCTTGCTTTCGGCCTTACGCCCCTTCGGGGGATTGGCGCCTAATAAAAATAAGGAAGGCAGGTATGAGTATTCGTGCATGGGGTTGCGCTGCGACCCTGTTCGCTCCCGTTCTGGGGGCTGGCATTTTGTTTCCCGCGATGGCGCAAGCATCGGGCATCCCCTATGCCAGTAACAGGCCGCAAAGCTTTCAGTTCAGTTCGGACTTCACTGAGCCCTACAACTCGGTCGGTCAGGAGTTTGAATACAACGACGACCGCAAACGCTTCGACGATCACGGCAACAAGGTCGCCGGCAGCAAGACCGAGACTTACGTTGGCCTGACTTCGTTGTTGCACTACTGGAAGATGGACGGTCTGCCCAATACCGGCTTTATCGCCAGTATCACCCTCCCGGAGATCGCGGTGCGCGGCAACGGCACGCGGGTCAGCGGGCTTGGCGATCCGTTGGTCGGCGGCCTGGTCTGGTACAACCCGACACCGCTACGCACCATCGGTGCACAAGCCTATGTGCAGCTGCCGACCGGTGCGGACTCGGTCAGCAGCGACACCTACGCCTTGTGGCCTTCGCTGTTCTACAACGAATGGCTGGGCAAAGTGAACATCGACCTCTTGGTCGGCGCGATCCTTCGTGGCGATGGCCCGCACCACACTGAACCTGGCAATACAGGCCACGCCAACCTGCGCCTGGGTTACAACATCGTCGATCGCCCGACCTACCAGGTCACGCCCTTCGTCAGTGCCGATTACCAGAAAACCTTCGGCTCCGATGATCGCAACAACAATTACATCGAATTCTCTGAATCCAACGAAACCGCGCTCGGCGCCGGCGTGCTGTTCCAGCTCAAGCCCGGCGTGCAGAAGGTGTTCGCCCAGAAAATGTGGGATCAGGTATCCATCCACTATTCCAAAGGCGTGGAAGGGCGCAACACCACCGTCACCGACGGCTTGTTTGTGCAGCTCTGGCATTACTGGTGAAACACCGACGCCTGCCTGCGTCGCCGCTACTCATTCCGGAGAATAAAAAGTGAACGAAGAAAACCAGAAACTTGCACTGTCACGTCGCAGCTTCATCAAGGCCGGTGCCGCCGGTACGGCTGTCGCCGCCTTGTCGGGTGTGGCCGCACGTGCGATGGCCAGCGACGAGCTGCCCTTCGACAGAGAGCACGACATTGTCGTGGTCGGCGGTGGCGGCAGCGGTTTGCCGACCGCGTTGTTCTCCCGTTGGCTGGGCAATGACGTGGTCATCCTGGAAAAAGCCGGCAGCCCTGGTGGCACCGCAGCGAAAGCGGCGTTCTGGTACTGGGTACCGAACAACAAGCCGATGCGTGACGCCGGCATCGTCGATGACAAAGCCGACTACCTGCGCTATGTCGCCCGTCTGACACGCCCGCAATCCTACGACGCCTCGTTGCCCAAACTCGGCCTGTCGGATTGGGAATACGAGATGTGCGAAGCGATCTACGAGAGCGCCTCGCCTGCTGCCGAACTGTTGGCCGAACGCGACGCACTGCCTTATCGCCATTGCCCGGACGTGCCGGACTACTGGGCAGAGTTGTCCGAAGACAAAGCCAAGAAAGGTCGCGTATTGGTGCCCAAGGACGCCCGGCCCAGCATGTCGGACGGCGGTCGCGTGGCGATTCGTACGCTGACCGCCGCCGCCAAGCGTGACGGCGTGCAGATCCGTACCGGCGAGCGCGTGGTGAAAGTGATCCTCAACGGCACAGGCGAAGCGATCGGTGTCGAAGTCGAAACCGAAGAGGGCACGCGGCAACGGGTCAAGGCGCGCAAAGCGGTGATCTTCGCCACGGGTGGTTTTACCCACGATCCGGAACTGCGTCGCAACTTCCTCAACGCCCCGGTCTACGGTGGCTGCGCGGCCTTGACCAACGAGGGCGATTTCATCCGCATCTCCAGTGAACTGGGTGTGCAATTGCGCAACATGAACTACGCGTGGTCGTGCCCGATCCTCTTGGAAAAAGCCCTGGCCAAGGACGGTTCGATGTCCGGCATCTTCACCATGAACGGCGACTCGATGTTGATGGTGAACAAGTACGGCAAGCGCGTCGTCAACGAAAAAACCGTCTACAACGAACTGGTCCCGACCTTCTTCCAGTGGGACGGCGATAAAGCCGAATACCCGAACCTGGTGATGTTCTCAATCTGGGACCAGCGCGCCCAGGACTTCTGCAGCAGCGACGAATACGGCTCGCCGATCGTGCCCAAGGGCGGCAACGACCGCCATGTGGTCAAGGGAGAAACCCTGGAAGAGCTGGCGAAGAACATCGCCGAACGGCTGGATAAACACGCCGCCGATATTGGCGGGATGAAGCTCGGCGCGGATTTCAATCTCAACTTGAAAGCCACGCTCAAGCGCTTTAACGAGTTGGCGAAGAAGGGCAAGGATCTGGACTTCCATCGCGGCGAACTGGTGATCCAGGGCGTGTTCACCGGCCCAGTCAAACCTGACCGCACCGGCAACCTGACGATGTACCCATTGGCAGCGAAAGGTCCGTACTACGCGGCGTTGATCACGGGCGGCAACCTCGACACCAAGGGCGGCCCGAAAACCAATTCCGTCGGCCAGGTATTGAACAACGCCGATGCACCGATCCCGGGCCTGTACGGCGTCGGCAACTGCGTGGCGTCGGCATCCGGTCGCGCCTATTGGGCCGGCGGTTCGACGCTTGGCCCGATCATCGCCTTTGCCTATCGCGCCGCGAACCAGGCGCACAAAGAACCGAGCCGAAGCTGAATCAAGCCCCATGACTGCATGAGATCGACGATATGACGCACTTCAACTTCTTCCGGCGGGCCCCAGCGCTGTTGGTGCTGGCAGCCAGTTTTGGCCTGTCCGGCATCGCTCAGGCTGATGACCTGGCGGTGGCACAGAAACTGGCGAACAACCATTGCGCGGTCTGCCACACCTTCGACAAGGGCGGGCCGCCGGGGCAGGGACCGAACCTGTTCGGGCTGCTGGGTCGCAAGGCCGCCAGCGAATCCAACTTCACGTACAGCGACGGCTACGCCAAAGCCATGTCCGGCAAGGTCTGGGATGAGCCGATGCTCGACGCCTGGCTGACCGATGCCCAGAGCGTGGCGCCGGGCAGTGCCATGGTTTATTCCCAGGACGACCCGGCCAAGCGGCAGAAGATCATCACCTACATCAAGTCCCTGCAGTAAAAATCACCGCAATTCCCCTGTAGGAGCTGCCGCAGGCTGCGATCTTTTGATCTTCGGCGGACTTGAGATCGCCACAAAATCAAGATCAAAAGATCGCAGCCTGCGGCAGCTCCTACAGGGATGTGTATCGGTTTTCCATCATCCCAAAAGCAGTTCGGAGACAGCATGATCAGTACCCTGACAATGACCGACGAGCAACGCAAATCGGTCGCCCTGGAATACCTCAAGGCATTCGACAACGGCGGTATCACCTCCACTGGCGGCAGCATCCTCGAGCTGTTCGCCGATGATGCGCAGGTCCTCTTTCCAAAGTGGGGACTGGCCACCGGCCGGGACCAGATCGGCCAGATGTTCGGCGACCTGGGCAGCCGCCTGAAATCGATTACCCACGACTACGCGCACTTCAACTGGATTCTCACGGGCACCGACACGCTGGTCTGCGAAGGCACCAGTTTTGGTGAACACGTCGACGGCCACTGGCGTGCAGGCGTCCCTTCACCGGCCGGTGCCGGTTACTGGGCCGACGTGTTCGAGATCCGTGACTTCAAGATCCAGCGCTGCTTCATCTACCTGGACCCTGACTACGGCAGCCAGGACACCGCGCGCTATCCTTGGCTCAATCGGTAACCGCTGACCCCCTGTAGGAGCGAGCATGCTCGCGATGGTCGTTAACGATAACGCGGGGAACCTGACACCCAGCGGCGCTCTTGAGTTCATCGCGAGCATGCTCGCTCCTACAGTGGTTTCCCATTTGAGTTCAGGACAAGTTCTCGTCCGGGATGTGGAGTGCGAGGTGCCGAAAGGCTAACCTGGTATTTCTATAAGAACAAAAACATCCAGAGAACCTGCCCCATGGATCGTTTACTCAGTGTCGAAGCCTTCGTGCGGGTTGCCGAAACCGGCAACTTCGCCAGGGCGGCCCAGCAACTTGGCGTGACCCGCTCGGTCATTACCCATCGCATCCAACAGCTGGAGCAGTTCATCAATGCGCCGCTGTTCCATCGCAGCACGCGCCATGTGCGGCTCTCCGAGGTCGGGGAGACGTACTACAAGGAGTGCGCGGACATGGTCGCGAGTTTCAACTCGCTGACCGAGCACATGCGCGAACTGCGCGCCAAACCCACCGGCAAACTCCGGGTGCAAATGCTGCCCGGTTTTGCCATCGGGCACTTCGGCCGCATGCTGGCCGAGTTCACGCGGCTGTACCCGGACATTGAAGTGGACGTCATCGTCAACGACCGGGTGGTGGACCCGATCGAAGAAGGCTTTGACGTGGCGTTCCAGATGTTCCCGCCCATGGCGGAAACCCTGATCGAGCGCAAATTGTTCAGCGTTCGGCGGTTGTTCTGCATGTCCCCCGAGTACGCCAGCGAGTTCGGCGTGCCGACCCATCCCCAGGAATTGCTGCAACACAAGATCGCCCTGTACGAGGGTTATCCGTCGCGCAACCGCTGGCTGTTCAACCGCGAAGACGAGCAGGTGGAACTGAGCCTGCCGGGTCAGGTGCGCTCGAACTCGGTGCATCTGTTGCGTGATTACGCGCAGACCGGCGTTTGTATTGTCTGCCTGCCGACGCTGGTGGCCAGTGACGACCTGCTCAGCGGGCGGTTGATTCCGGTGCTGCCGGAGTACGCGTTGTCATCCTTCAATTTCTCCGCGGTGTATCCCGCGACCCAGCGCCGGGCCTTGAAAGTCCGTACGTTGATCGACTTTCTGGTGGAGAACTTCGGCGATGAACCATGCTGGGATAAACCCTTGCTGGAGCGGGGCTGGGTTCGCTGAGTCAATACACCAAACCTGTGGGAGCGAGCCGGCTCCGGGCGGCGTTCCGACGAATGCGGTTTTACATCCGGCAGGGATGTTGGCTGACAACCGCCTTCGCGAGCAGGCTCGCTCCCACAAGGATCGCAGTGACCCCAGTGTTTGCGTTTCGCAAACACTGTTGTCGCCGGTCCTCTAATTGTTCCCGGGTCTGGTGCGACGTACTGTTGGCTCACTGTTACTACAACAACAAAACGGTGAAAACCATGAGTAGCGCGGCAATCGAAACGGTCTTCGGCTCGCTGGACAAGTACACCAAGGGCTCGGTTGAAATCATCAGCGGCCAGGCCAGTCACTACGCCTTTTCCAACGTATTCGAGGTGGCGGAAAAATCCCTCCCTTACGAAAAAGTCGTCGTTGGCCTCAACCTCGGCTACGTCATTGAAACCCTGCGCGCCGAAGGCCAATCACCCTGGTACACGGCCGCGCACGACGAATTCGCCATCGTCATGGACGGTGAAGTGCGGGTGGATTTCCTCAAGCTCGATGCGCCATTGAAAGCAGGCGAGGGCACGCAACTGGCAGGTGAAGTGCCGGAGGGCAAACCAATGGGCTACGTCCTGCTCAAGCGCGGTCACCAGTGCCTGTTGCCGGTGGGCACCGCGTATCGCTTCGAAGCCAGTCGCCCGGGCGTGATCCTGCAGCAGACGATCAAAGGGCCGTTGTCGGTCGAGAAGTGGGCCGACATCTGCTTCAAGTGATCTGCCCAGCTGACCCCCGCCAACTAAAACAAGAGGAATTCCATCATGGCCATGCTTGAAACCGCTGCCGAAAGTCCACTGTTTGCCGACGACGAAGTCAAGATCAGCTCGCCCCACGCGGTCACCGGCTACTGCTCATTTCAACTCGGCGCGTTCGAACTGTCGCGCGACGAGTATTTCGCCCGCATCACCTGGCCCGCCAAAGGTCAGACCCGTTCGCACTTGATTCCGGCTGATGCCTTTTTGCGCGCCTTAATGCGCGACGTGGCCTGGGGCTTTTTCTACGGCTGGGTCAACTTCGACCACGTCATCGGCACCCGCAACTACTACGGTAAAGTCGACCTGTACGCCGGCACCTTCAATGGCACGCTCAAGGCGGCAGGGGTCAACTACACCGAAAATTTCGAAACGCCGCTGATCATGGCGACATTCAAGGCGATCCTGCGCGACTGGACCAACGCCACCTTCGACCCGTTCGCCGCGCCGGAAGAAACCGGCAGCGCATTCGGTCGCAAGAACGGCAACAACATCGAAGCCATCGAACGCTTCCGTATCGCCACCAAGCGCATGCCCGGCCTGCCGGATGATTCACCGCTGCGCAACGATCTGCCGGTCAATCGCCAGTTCATCGATGTGCCTCAGGACGAGCCGGAAATCCACGCTGCAGAAGGTTTCGAAGGTGAGTTGCATGGGTTCAACCTGCACAAGTACCTGTCGCGCTCCGACGTGACCTGGAACCCGTCGGTGACCTCGGTGTGCAAGGCCAGCCTGTTTTGCCCGACCACCGAAGAATTCATCCTGCCGGTGTTCCATGGCAATGACCGGATCGAGTGGTTCCTGCAGCTCTCGGACGAGATCATCTGGGATGTCGGAGACAAGGACGACGGCAACCCGCGTGCGCGTATCACCATGCGTGCCGGCGACATTTGCGCCATGCCGGCCGACATTCGCCACCAGGGCTATTCGACCAAGCGCTCGATGCTGCTGGTCTGGGAAAACGCCACGCCGAACCTGCCGCAACGCTATGAAAGCGGCGAGCTGGCTCCGTATCCGATCGAGTTCTAAGACCGCGTGTCTTGCCCGGCATCGCCCCAGGCCATTCTCTGAGCCATGCTCTCAGCCATCAAGTCAGACACTGCGCCTCAGGCGCGGTGCGAGGAAACCATTATGCAAAATCAGCTCTATATCGATGGCCGCTTCGTGGATGCGGTCGCCGGCGGCACCATCGACGTCGTGTCGCCCCATGACGATTCGTTGATCACCCGCATCGCCGCCGCCGAAGCCGCTGACATCGACCTCGCCGTGGCCGCCGCCAAACGTGCGTTTCCGGCCTGGTCGGCCCTCGGCGCTGCCGAGCGCGGACGCCTGCTGCTCAAACTGGCGGACAGGATCGAAGAATGCACTGAAGAACTGGCGCAGCTGGAATCCCTAAACACCGGGCACCCGATCCGTGACTCCCGTGGCCTCGATGTACCGCGCACCGCCGCGTGCTTTCGCTACTTCGGCGGCATGGCCGACAAGATCGAAGGCTCAGTGATTCCGGTTGAAGCCGGGTTCCTCAATTACGTGCAGCGCAAGCCGATCGGCGTGGTCGGGCAGATCGTGCCCTGGAACTTTCCGCTGATGTTCACTAGTTGGAAGATGGGCCCGGCGCTGGCGGCGGGCAACACCATCGTCATCAAGCCCTCGGAAATCACGCCGCTGTCGACCTTGCGCATTGTCGAGCTGATGACCGAAGTCGGCTTCCCGAGAGGCGTGGTCAACGTGGTGCCGGGTTACGGCCATACCGCGGGCCAGGCGCTGGCGGAACACCTGGACGTCGGCAAGATTGCCTTTACCGGCTCGACCGCGACCGGTCGGCGGATTGTTGAAGCGTCCAAGAGCAACCTCAAGCGCATTCAGCTGGAGCTGGGCGGCAAGGGTGCGAACATTGTGTTTGAAGACGCCAATCTGGAAGCAGCGGTCAACGGTGCAGCCTGGGCGATCTTCCATAACCAGGGCCAGGCGTGTATCGCCGGTTCGCGGCTGATTCTGCATAAAGACATTGCTGACCAGTTCCTGGAGCGCTTCATCGCCCTGGCCAAGTCCATCCGCCTCGGTGATCCGATGGACCCGGAGACCGAAATGGGCCCGCTGACCTCTGCACTGCACCGCGACCGTGTGATGGCCTACATCGATATCGCCATCGAGCAGGGCGGCAAGATCCTCGCCGGCGGCAAGGCACCGGACGACAAGGCCTTGGCCAAGGGTTTCTATGTCGAACCCACCGTGGTCGAGGCCAAGCCGGGTGACCGTGTCTGCCAGGAAGAAGTCTTTGGTCCCTTCGTCACCGTCGTGCGCTTCAGCACCGACGAGGAAGCGCTGGCCATCGCCAACGGCTCGGAGTACGGATTGGGCAGCGGCCTGTGGACGCAGAACCTTAGCCGTGCGCATAAAATGGCCGACGCCATTCATGCCGGCATGTGCTGGATCAACTGCTACAAACGCGTCAGCCCTGGCAGCCCGTTCGGCGGAGTCGGTCAATCCGGTTATGGCCGTGAAATGGGCTTCGAAGCGATCCACGATTACACCGAAGCCCGTTCGGTGTGGGTCAACGTCGACGCGAAAATCCCACCACACTTCAAGCGCTGAGGCCGGCCATGAATCCTTTTGTTTACCAAAGCCTGCCGACCCGTGTGGTGTTCGGCTGGGGCAAGCTCTCGGCGCTGGCTGAAGAAATCGAGCGATTGGGTGCCCGACGGGCGCTGATCCTCACCACGCCGGAACAACACGGCCTCGGCGAACGCGTCGCGGCGTTGCTCGGTGATCGCGCGGCGGGTGTGTACCCGCACGCCGTGATGCACGTGCCGCTGGAAGTGGCGCAAGCGGCGCGCGTTGAAGCGGCGCGTCTGGATGCCGATTGCTGTGTTGCCATTGGCGGTGGCTCGACCATTGGTCTGGGCAAGGCAATTGCCATGGACTCGGGGCTGCCCATAGTAGCCGTGCCGACCACTTACGCTGGCTCGGAGATGACGCCGATCTACGGGCTTACCGAAAATCGCCTGAAGAAAACCGGGCGTGATCCTCGGGTTTTGCCCAAGACCGTGATCTACGATCCGCAATTGACCCTGACCCTTCCGGTGCAGATCTCCGCCTGTTCGGGCATGAACGCCATGGCCCACGCGGTGGAAGCGTTGTACGCCGAGGACGCCAACCCGATCATCGGCTTCATGGCCGAGGAATCGATCCGCTCACTGGCGCAGGCGTTGCCGGGGGTGGTCAATGACCCCAATGATCCTGAAGCTCGCAGCCAGGCGTTGTATGGCGCGTGGCTGGCGGGCATTTGCCTGGGCTCGGTCGGCATGGCCTTGCACCACAAGCTCTGCCACACCCTGGGCGGGACGTTCAATCTGCCCCACGCCCAGGCCCACGCCATCGTTCTGCCGCATGCCGCGCATTACAACCGCGAAGCCGCCGCCGGGCCGTTGCAACGTGCCGCGCGCGCCCTGGGTGGTAGCGAGGCCAGTGAGGTGGGCGCCTTGTTGTATGCACTCAACCAGAAACTGGGTATTCCATTGGCACTGGCCGACATCGGCCTGCCAGAAAACGGCCCGGCCGAGGCGGCACGAATCGCCTGTGCCAGCCCTTATTACAATCCACGGCCGTTCGAACAAGGCCCGATCGAAGCGCTGCTGACCCGCGCGATGCAAGGCCTGGCGCCAGCCTGACTAACCATGCCGTGCAGTCAGCACATGTCGGAATAAAAACAATGACCGATCAAGATAAAGCCATAGAAAAACTGATCTCCGAGCAGGCAGTGAACAGCTTCGGCGATGCACCCAATGCGCGTTACAAACAGATCATGCAAAGCCTGGTCCGGCACATGCACGCGTTTGTCAGCGAAGTCGAGTTGACCGAACAGGAATGGTTTGAAGGGATACGTTTCCTGACCGAAACCGGCCACATGTGCGATGGCCTGGTGCGCCAGGAATTCATTCTGCTGTCGGACACCCTGGGTGTGTCGATGCTGGTCGACGCGATCAATCATCGACACAGCGCCACCGCCACCGAGACCACGGTGTTCGGGCCGTTCTACATCGAAGGCATGCCCGAGCGCGCGTTCGGCGAGAACATGGCCTTCACCCCAGGCGAGACGGCGCTGGTGCGCGGACGCGTGGTCGATACCCAGGGCAATGCCCTGGCCGGCGCCGTGCTGGACGTCTGGCAGACCGCCGAAAACGGCATGTACTCGGGCCAGGACAGCGAACAGCCGTTCGGCAATCTGCGCGGTCGCTATCGCACCGACGCCGACGGTTGTTTTGCGATCCGCACGATTGTCCCGGTGTGTTATCCGATACCGACCGATGGCCCGGTGGGGCGCATGCTCAACGCCGCCAACCGGCATCCCTGGCGGCCGGCGCACCTGCATTTCATGATCGAGGTGCCGGGGCATCGCAAACTGGTGACCCACCTGTTCAATCACGACGATCCGTACCTGGCGTCCGATGCGGTGTTCGGCGTGAAGCAGTCGCTGCAGGTGATCTATGAAGACCGCATCACCCACGATGACGTGTCCGCACGGCTGTGTATGCCATTGCCGTTCAAGCGTGCGTGTTACGAATTCGTCATGGAAGTCGAGTGAATCATGGGCCAGTTTTTTGCGGTATTCGCCACAGACCACCCGGATTCCCTGGCCTTGCGCCAGCGCCTGCGGCCCAGTCACCAGGCGCATTTGCGTGCGACCGATACGCACCGCGTGGTCGTGCGCTTGGGAGGCCCGACCCTCGATGATGTCGGCACCGCGATGAATGGCACGCTGCTGGTGATCGAAGCCGGCAGCCTGGCGGAAGTGGAAGCCTTCATCGAGGACGATCCCTATGTCCAGGCCGGGCTGTTTGCGAGCATCCAGATTCGCCCCTGGCACTGGAGTCTCGGCAACCCGGAACTGCGTGGCTGACCATGACCCTCATCACCTTGTGCCAACGCGAAGACATCGCCGACGGCGGCGCCCTGGGCCTGCCGCAGCATCAGCAACTGCATCCCGCCGGCCTCGTTGCAGTGCGCCAGGGCGAGCAGGTGTGGGTGTACATCAACCGCTGCCCGCATTTTTCCGTGCCGCTGGACTATCGCCCGCAGGAATTCTGCACCTATCGCGGCCAGGTGCTGATGTGCGCGCATCACAGTGCGATGTTTCGTTTCGACGACGGGCACTGCATCGATGGACCGTGCAAAGGCGCGAGGCTGGAATCTGTGCCGGTGCGCTGGGTGGAAAACCGTCTGGTCATGGAGGTGGGCGGGGAGGGCTGAACTACACTCTTTCAGGGTGAATCACGCCATTAGGAGATCATCATGAAAAGGTTGTCGCCCATCGGCCTGTGCGTCGCATTGTCGTTTTTCAGTGCCCAGGGATGGGCCCAGACGGTAGTACCGATGAAGGGCCAGACTTCGCAACAGACTCAACTGGATATCAACGAATGCAACAGCATCGCCGCCAGCAGTGCATCAACGACGTCGACACCCTCTGGTGGACGGCTGAAAGGCGCCGCAGCGGGCGCGGCTGCCGGTGCGGCAGGGGCCCAGGTGCGCGGCCGCCAGCATGATGAGTTCTATGATCGTGTCGATGACGATACCAAGCAGGACTACCGGCAGAACCGTGCCAAGGAAACGGCTGTGGCGGGTGCCGTGGTCGGCGGCTCGCGCCAGCGTCAGGAGCGCCGGGCGCAGGAGAAGACCAACACAGCGAACACTGCTACGGCGTATACCAGTTGCTTGCAGGGCAAAGGGTATCAGGTCAATCCCTGAACCTGTGGGAGCGAGCTTGCTCGCGATGACGGTGGCACAGTCAACACTGTGTTACCTGATAGTCCGCTATCGCGAGCAAGCTCGCTCCCACAAGGATCGCGGTGTTCAAAGCATTACCTGATCGGCATTGGCCCCAGCACCTGGTTTTTTTGCCGCTGATCCAGCAAACGAACCATCAGGCACGCATACAGCGTCACCGCAATGAACAGCCCCATGCGCACCGCGAAGGCGGTGTATACGTCCTTGCCGGCCAGGCTGTCCTGGACCGACTGGCCTAAAAGAATGATCAGGGTGATCAAGGTGTTGAGCCAGAAGCCCGGACTCAACTGGCCCGGGCTCAGGCCATAGAGCTTGCGCGCCAGGATCAGGCCGAACAGCAGCATCCACAGGAAGAACATCCACAGGTGCACAAACACAGTCAGGGCGCTCCAGAACAGAATCGCCAACAGGCCGCCAAGCAAGGTCGAGCCAATCAGCTCGCGTGCGGCGTCGCGCGCGTTGGTGCTGGAACTCTGCTGTCCCAGGCCCACGGCCTTCAGGACGATGGGCATGTAGCTGGCGGGGTCGATCAGTGCCAGCAGGAACGTCGGCATCACGATCAGGGTTGCCCGCAACGCTACTCGGTCGACGTCTGCCGCCGACAGTGCCGGGGCGGGCGGGGGCGTTGGGGCATTGTCCGGTTCGGGGAATAGCCAGTGACTTAACCTGCCGATCATGATTGCCAGGAGCAAGCCGCTGATCAACGCCTTGATCACCATTGCCGCCAGCCCGAAGTCGGCGACCCCGGCTGCCGGTATCATGGTCAGGCCGATCACCAGGAAGGTCACCACCAGATTGTTGCCACCGCGCTGGCCAAAGCGAAACACCATCAGCAGGCCGAGGCCGATCAACAGCACGCCGCTGAAGGCGTAGTAACGCAGCAGCGGGATCAACAGCAGGCCGATGCCGGTGGTTAGCATCGCGGTCAACGCCAACACCAGGGTGGCCTTGAACGACAACGGGCGATTGAGGCTGACCAGCAACAATGCCCCCAGCACCGGCGCCAGGAAGGGGATCGGCAACCCCAGGCCAAAACTGGTGGCCAGGCACAACGCAGTGCCAGAGGCCAGGCGCAGCGCGCGCTGCACCCTCGGCGTGTGCTTAGTAGGCATACGACAGCCAGCTCATCAGCCACAGGAACAAGCGGCCCAGCGGGTTGAGCACGTTGCCTTCGGCAGGGAAGGCCATGACTTCGGCCTGGCCACCGGAACGGATGGCGCGGTTGTCCTTGAGCATGCTCAGTGACTCGGGGGAAAACTCGATGACCACCGGAAAACGCTGGGCCGGGCGCAGCCAGTCACGGCTGTTCTGCACCGTGGGCAGGCTGCCGGGCGCGGTCGGCTGCCCCACACTGACGCCGTAGCCGACACTGCGCACGCGGCCCGCGAACACTTCGCCGGGCAGCGCATCAAGGGCAATCGACACCGGGGTTTCGGGCCGGACCAGCGCGAGGTTGTTCTCGGTCATGTCGGCGCTGATCCATACATCGTGGATCGCAATCAGGGTCATCACCGGGTTGCCGGCCGCGGCGAATTGGCCGACATCGGTGCGCAGGTCGGTGATCAACCCGGCCGAACGGGCGCGAATCTGTGTGTTGGAAAGATCCAGTTCAGCTTTCGACAGGGCGGTGGCGGCACTGCGCAACAGGGCGTTGTCTTCCTCGCTGCCGCCTTCCTGCTCGCGGGCGCGCTGCACTTCGGCGCGGGCCGCGGCGACCTGGCTGACGGCCGCCTCGCGGTTGGCGCGGGACACCTCCAGCAGGCGTACGGAAATGGTCCCGGGGTCTTCGCGGTACAAGCCCTCAAGGCGCTGATTGTCCTGCCGCGCCTTGAGTTCGTTGGCCTGCGCCGCGCGTAGACTGGCTTGCGCCGAGGCGATACCGGCGGTGCTGGCGCCGATCTGTCGGCGGGTGGATTCAAGGTCGGCGCGTGCCCGATCAACGGCGATCTGGTAGGGCTGCGGGTCAATTTCGAAAATCACCTCGCCGGCTTTTACATCCTGGTTATTGCGCACGTTGACGCGAATCACCCGGCCGGCGACTTCGGCCGCCACCGGAATCACAAACGCGCCCACCCGTGCCTGCTGGGTATAAGGGGTGAAGCGGTCAGCCAGCAGGTACCAGGCCAAGCTCAGGACAATCAGCAGCAATACCCACTTGATGCCTTTTTTCGCCGGGTCGGTGGCAGGCTGCGCTGGCTGAGGGGAGGGCGCGGCTTCAGTCATGGTCTTTCACCTGATTGGGCAAAGGGAAGGCGGGTCGATCAGCCGGGGGCTCGGCGAGCAAGTCGCCCCAGTCGGTGCGGTGTTCCATCTGCTGGCGCGTGGCGCGATCGACCTTGGGCTGGGCGCTGTACCATCCGCCGCCCAGCGCCTTGTACAGGGCAATCACGTTGCTCACGGCATCGCCACGGCTGAGCAGGTAGCTGTCCTGCAGTTCGAGCAGCGCTCGCTGGGCATCCAGTACTCGCTGGAAGTCCGAGTAACCTTCGCGGTAGAGCGTGTTGGCCAGTGCCAGCGAGCGTTTCGCGGCGCTTTCGGCCTCGCGCAGGATGCGTTCGCGTTGCAGGGAAAAGGTCAGACCGTTGGCGGCGTCATCCGCCTCGCGTGCGGCTTGGCGGACCTTGTCGCGATAGGCTTCGATCAACTGCTGCAAGCGCGCATCCTGCACGCGCACGTTGTTGCTGATGCGGCCGTAGTCGAACACGTTCCAGCGCAGACTCGGACCGCCAATCAGGTCGAGGCTGCGGGACGTTCCGCTCAAGGTATCGGTCGACCAGACGATGCTGCCCAGCAAGGTCAGGGCCGGGTAGAAATCGGTTTCGGCTACGCCGATCAGCGCCGACTGTGCCGCGACATTCAACTCGGCCGCACGCACATCGGGCCGGCGCAGCAGCAGGTTGGCCGGGACATCCTGCAGCACGGCGCGATCCACCAACGGGATCAGTTGGGTGTTGTCGACCACCAGTGGCAGCGCACCGGGTGGCTGGCCAATCAACACAGTCAACGCATTGCGGGTGCGAGAAAGCTGATCTTCCAGAACGGGGATGGTGCTTAACGTGCCCAGGTATTGAGTCCTGGCTTGTTGCAAGTCGAGTTCGGCGGTCTGACCACTATTGAACAATCTTTCGGTGATTTCGAAGTTGCGATGCTGTTGCCGGGCGTTTTCGTTGGCGACCCGCAAGCGCGCCTCGGTGGTGCGCAGGAAAAAATAACTGTCGGCAACCTGCGCCCGCAACAGGACCAGCACGTCGTCATAGTTGGCCTCAGCCGCGAAGTAGCTGGCATCGGCGGCCTCGATGGCGCGGCTGAAGCGTCCCCAGAAATCCAGTTCCCAACCCACATCGAAGCCGGCGCTGTGTTGCCACAGGTGGCTGTCCACCGGGTTATCTCCGCCGGATTGATGGCGGTTGATGTAGACGCTGTCGGCGCTGATCTGTTGCAGTTGCGGGTAGCGCCCGCTTTGCGCAATGCCCAATTGCGCGCGGGCCTCCATCACGCGCAAACCGGCGATCTTCAGGCTGGAGTTGTGCGCATCCGACTCGGCGATCAACCGGTCGAGCACCGGGTCGTTGAAGATTTGCCACCACTGGCGCATGTCCGGGTGCAGGGTACGTTGGCTGGCGTGCTCCAGGGACGGGGTGTTCCAGTGATCGACCCAGGCTTCGCCGGGCGGCTGGAAGTCCGGCCCCAGCCGTACGCAACCGCCGAGGACCACTACGCCGAACAGCAGTAGCTGGCGGCGCCGCATCCGCGTGGATGTACCTGATTGCATTGGGTGTTTTCCAACCAAAGGACATCACAGCAGCATAGTCGTCCAGATGCCTTCTGCATGGCCTGTACGGTCAATACGCGAAAACGTCTCGACTGTCGTAAAAACGACCTGTTTACGCTGAACGCGAACCTTCGTCAGTTTTCTGTTGAACGAGTGTTCAGCTTGGACTATGTTCGTTCCACCTTCTCTCCCGGCTGGTTGCGGGCTTGCGTTTCTTCATTTCGAACGAGGCACTGGCATGCGGTTTTCACCCTTTGTTGAGCGGATCTCGGGCCAAGGCGTAGCCGCTTGGGATATTCACTACGCGGCATTCGAAGCGCGGCGCCGGGGCGAGGATGTCATCATTCTCAGTGTCGGCGACCCGGATTTCCCCACCCCCGATTTCATCACCGACGCCGCCATCCAGGCGCTGCGCGAAGGTGACACTCACTACACCGAAATTGCCGGTCGCCTGGCGTTGCGCGAAGCCATTGCCGCGCGCTATGGCAAATTGTTCGACCGCGAGGTTCAAGCCGCCAACGTGATCACCGTGGCCGGGGCGCAGAACGCCTTGTTCGTCACCTCGATGTGCCTGCTCAGTGCCGGCGACGAGGTGATCGCCCTCGATCCGATGTACGTGACCTACGAGGCGACGCTCAAGGCCTCCGGTGCCACGCTGGTGCGGGTGCCGTGCTCGGCGGACGATGATTTCCGTGTCGATGCGGCGGTGCTGGCCAAGGCCATCACCCCGCGCACCAAGGCGATTTTCCTGTCCAACCCGAACAATCCCACCGGCGTAATGCTCAATCGCGAAGAGCTGCAAGCTATCGCCGAACTCGCCGTTGCCCATGACCTGTGGGTGGTGGTCGACGAGGTCTATGAAAGCCTCGCGTTCGAGCGTGACCACCTGAGCCTGGCGGCGTTGCCGGGCATGGCCGAGCGTTGCGTGGTGATCGGTAGCCTGTCGAAATCCCACGCCATGACCGGTTGGCGCATCGGCTGGATCGTCGCCAATCCCGCCTTGGTCGCGCATGCCGAAACCCTGGTGTTGAGCATGCTCTACGGCTTGCCGGGGTTTGTCATGGAGGCCGCGCTGAAAGCCGTGGAGGCCCACGACGAAGTGACCCACGGCATGCGTGATATCTACCGTCGTCGTCGCGACTTGGTGGTCTCGGGTCTGTCTGATTGTCCGGGGATTGCCGTGCTCAAGCCCGATGCCGGCATGTTCGTGCTGGTGGACGTGCGCGCCACCGGCCTGACGTCGCTGGAATTCGCCTGGCGGCTGTTGCGCGAGGCGCGGGTGTCGGTGCTGGACGCGGCGGCCTTCGGTGAGCCGGCACAGGGTTTTGTGCGGCTGTCGTTCACCCTCGGTGAAGAGCGCCTGGCCGAAGCCTGTCAGCGCATTCGCAAGTTTGTCCTGGTACTCAAAGGTGAAGCGCCAAGACCGGTCATCACCAGCGTGGCCACTGAGCCGGCGGTCGAACCGATTGCGGCCAGGACCATGATCGAAGTCGATCGCCTGCACAAGCGCTTCGGCAACATCGAGGTGCTCAAGGGCGTGTCCCTGGCGGCCCGCGAAGGCGAGGTGATCTCGCTGATCGGCGCCAGCGGCTCGGGCAAAAGCACCTTGCTGCGCTGCATCAACATGCTCGAAGTCCCGGACCAGGGACGGATCCTGGTGGACGGCGAAAGCATTCACTTGAACCACACCCGCCCCGGCGCGCCGCTAGTGTCCGATGCCAGGCAGCTGGTGCGCATCAGGTCGAGCCTGGGCATGGTGTTCCAGAACTTCAACCTCTGGCCCCATCGCACGGTGCTGGAAAACCTCATCGAAGCGCCGACCCAGGTCCTGCGTGAAAGCCGGGCGGAGGCGACCGAGCGCGCCGAAGCCTTGCTCGAGCGCGTGGGGCTGGCGGCCAAGCGCAACGAGTACCCGGCGTTTCTCTCCGGGGGCCAGCAACAACGGGTGGCCATCGCCCGGGCCCTGGCCATGCGGCCCAAGGTCATGCTGTTCGATGAACCCACCTCGGCACTCGACCCGGAACTGGTCGGGGAAGTGCTGCGGGTGATCCGCTCTCTCGCCGAAGAAGGCCGGACCATGATCCTGGTGACCCATGAAATGGCCTTCGCCCGCGATGTCTCTTCCAAAGTCGCCTTTTTGCATCAAGGGCTGATCGAGGAAACCGGTACGCCGGACGAAGTGTTCGTACACCCACGCAGCGAGCGTTGCCGGCAATTCGTCAACGCTCATCAAACTCGCTAACACCAATAAAAAGACGGGAAAACAACATGGGAAATCGACGTTTTGCACACTGGTTGACCGGTGCAGGCTGTTTGTTACTGGCCGCCATGAGTACCGCACAGGCGCAGCCGATCCGCTTCGCGGTCGCCGCCGAACCCTATCCGCCGTACACCGAGAAACAGGCCAACGGCGAATGGAAAGGCTTTGAAGTGGACCTGATCCACAAGCTGTGCAGCGAAATGAAAGCCGAGTGCGAGATCAAGGAAGTGGCGTGGGACGGGATCATTCCGTCGCTGCTGGCGAAGAAGATCGACGTGATCTTTTCCTCGATGTCGGTCACGCAAGAGCGGGAAAAACAGATTGCCTTCAGCAAGGCGTACTACGACTCGGTGATCGCTGTCGTCGGGCCCAAGGACGCTTCGGTGAAAAAGTACCCGGATGACCTTAAGGGCAAGACCATCGGCGTGCAGAACTCCACGGTGAGCGCCAGCTACCTGAAGACCTACTACGAAAAAATCGCCGACGTGAAGTATTACGACACCCAGGACTCGGCCAACGCCGACCTGATTGCCGGGCGCCTCGACCTGATGATGGCCGACGGCACGGCCATGGCGGCCTTCGTCAAGACCCCCGATGCCAAGGACCTGGCCTACCTGGGCGCCGTGCCGTACGACCCGATCTTCGGCAAGGGCGTGGGCGCTGGCCTGCGCAAGGACGACACCGAACTCAAGGCCAAACTCGACAAGGCCATCCAGGAGTTGCTGGCGAGCAAGGACTATGACGACCTGTCCCAGAGCTACTTCGGGACCAGCGTGAAGCCGGCGTTCTGACCGGAGCCTGTAGCCAACACATACCCCCTGTAGGAGCGAGGCTTGCCCGCGAAGCTTTTGGCGGCTTCAAGGGCCCCTTCGCGGGCAAGCCTCGCTCCTACAGGGGACGGTGGTGATTTGGAGACTGAAATGCCAGCAATGTTCGATTTGATCAATTTCAGCGAGCAAGGATGGGGCGCAGCGCTGCTCAAGGGACTGTGGATGACCCTGCAGATATCCGCCGGAGCCTTCGTGCTCGGGCTGGCCATCGGCCTGGTGGTGGCCTGCCTCAAGTTGGGTGGGCCAAGACCGATTGCGGCGCTGGCTCGCGGTTACACGACGTTGTTCCGGGCGGTTCCGGAGCTGTTGCTGATCCTGTTGCTGTACTACGTCGGCTCCATGCTGCTCAACTCACTGATGACATCGCTGGGTTACGGCGCGGTGAATGTCAGCGGACCGTTGGCGGCGATCGTGGTGCTGGGCCTGGTGCAGGGCGCCTACGCGTCGGAGATTTTCCGGGCGGCGATCCAGGCCATTCCCTTCGGCCAGATCGAAGCGGCGAAAGCCTTCGGCCTGCACGGTTTCGGCCTGTTCCGCCGCGTCACGCTGCCGATCATGGCGCCCTACGCGATGGCGGGGATGGCCAACCTGTGGATCAACCTGATCAAGGACAGCGCCCTGATCAGCGTGGTCGGCACCAACGAACTGCTGTACACCGCCAGACAAGGGGCGGGTTCGACGCGTCATTATCTGTTGTTCTACCTCACGGCCGCGGCGCTGTATTACGCGGTGACGCTGGTGTCCAACTACCTATCGGGACGGTTGGAGCGACGCATTCGTCGCTGGATGCCTCTTGTTGACTAAACCGGCAGAGAGAATGAAATGATTCCAGCGTGGATAGTTGAATACGCATCGCTGTTGGTCCGAGGGCTGCAAACGACCATTGCGATCCTGTTGATTTCCAGTGTGTTCGGTTTTGTCCTGGCGGTGCTGGTGGCGCTGGCGCGGATCTCGAAGAACAAAGTGATCGCCAAGGTCAGCCTGTTCTACACCAGCGTGACCCGCGGCACGCCCTTGCTGATCCAGATCTACATTTTCTACTACGGCCTGGGCAGCCTTTTCGCGCAGTTTCCGCTGATTCGCGGCAGTTTCCTCTGGCCGTACCTGCGTGATGGCTACTGGTACATCGTGTTCGCCCTGGTGGTGTCGGTGGGGGCCTATGTCGGCGAAGTGATCCGCGGCGGCCTGCTGGCGGTGCCCAAAGGTGAAATGGAAGCGGCTTCGGCGTTTGGCATGACCCCGCGCCAGGCCCTGTTGCGGGTGCGTTTGCCCCGGGCGCTGCGCTTGCTGTTGCCGACCCTGGCCGGGGAAACCGTGATGCTGCTCAAATCCACGGCCCTGGCCTCGACCATTGCGGTGATCGATCTATTGGGCGCAGCCAACGTGGTGCGCGCGCAAACCCTGCAAGTGTATGAGCCGTTGCTGCTGGTGGCCGGTGTCTACGTGTGCCTGACGTTCGTGATCGAGGCACTTTTCGCCTTCGCCGAGCGCCGTGGCACCCCGGTACGCAGGTCCGCATGATGAAGAACACGCCATTGGTTGACCGCTCCTTGCAAGGCATTGGCCTATGCACCCTGGGCTATGCGTTCCTGTCCTTGCAGGATGCCGGCATCAAGTGGCTGGTGGCCGATTATTCGGTGTTCACCATCTTGTTCTGGCGCGCCCTGGTGGTGGTGCTCGCCTGTTTGCTGATCGGGCGCTTGCAACTGGTGCGGCGTGCCTGGCGTTCGTCCAGCCGGCGGCTGCTGGTGGTGCGCGGCTTGCTGTCGATCGCTGCCTGGCTGCTGTACTACACGGCGGCCCGCGACCTGACCCTGGCGGAGATGACCACCCTGTATTTCTCGGCGCCGATCATGGTCACGGTGCTGGCGACGGCGATTCTCAAGGAGCGCGTCAACGGTTGGCAGTGGTTCACCCTGATCATCGGCTTTATCGGGGTGGTGATCGCCTGTCGCCCCAGCAACATGGCCGATCCGTTGCCGATTGTCCTGACGCTGTTGGCCGCGATGTGCTGGGCGTTCACCTATATCCAGTTGCGCCAGGTGGATGAGCAGACCTCGGTGCTGGAACAGATGCTGATCACCAATGTGGTGTTTGTCATTTGCATGGCGCTGGCGTTGCCCTGGACCCACACCCCGGCACCGGTCCCGGCCTGGCTGGGCATGCTCGGCGCAGGGCTGATGGGCGGCATCGGTCAGTTCCTGCTGTTCGCCAGTTTCCAGCGTGCCACCGCGACCGTGCTGGCGCCGTTCGAGTACACCGGGCTGATCTGGGCGTTCCTGCTGTCGAGCCTGATCTGGGGCACGCTGATGGATGTGTCGTTGATGATCGGCGCCGGGTTGATCGCGGTCAGCGGCACCCTGGCGATGATTTTCGGTCGGCACCCGTCACAGGACGTCGTCGGTGCTGAATGCTCCGTGTCGCAGCCCCTTTATCCAGCAGCGACAGATATGGAGACCGTTGGCGGGGCTGAAGGTCTCGGGGTTCAGGCACCACTCGATCCAGAGACCGTCGAGCATCGCCGATAAACCGATGGCGGCCAGGCGGGTGTCGTGGATCACGAAGCCTTCGCTGGCCGCCAGCTCATCCAGTAGCTGGCGCAGCAGATCGAGGTAGGCGCCGTAGCTTTTTTCATGGGACTGGCTGACGTGTTCCGAATGACGGATCAGGCTCCAGAACACCACCCAGGCACCCAGCAGTTTCGGGTCCATGACCCGCGGCGAAAATGAGCCAACGAGGAATGCGTCGATTTTTTCTGCCGGCGTAGCAGCCTGCCGGATCTCGTGGAGCAGGGCGCTGGTCAGTTCGCTGGCGAGCTTCTGGTAAGTATCGGCAATCAACGCATCGATGCTGCCGAAATGATGATTTAGCAGGCCGACGGACACCCCGGCTTCGGTGGCGATGCGCCGCACGGAAATCCCGGCGTGGCCATCGCGGACCAGGCAACGCAGGGTGGCAGCAACCAACAGTTCGCGGCGCTCGTCGGGTTCGGCGCGGCGGTTTTTCGGGGCGATGGTGGTCACAAAGAAGTCCTTGGCGGTGGTCCACGCTGGCGAGCTTAGTTGAACGTGTGTTCAATCACCAGTCTCGGCCGCGACGGCGCTACGGTTTTTAACGGGCATGACGGCGAGGGCAAGCGTATGGCGCAGGATATTTCGTTCAATGTTCGCAACAACAATGGCGATGCGGTTCAGGTTGGTGCCTGGCGCTTCGAAGGCGCCAGCGGTGGGCCGAAGGTACACCTGCAGGCCGGGGTGCATGCCGATGAAATCGCCGGAATGCTGGTGCTGCATCTGTTGATGCAACGCCTTGAAGTGGCTGAGTCCCAGGGCCGGCTCAAAGGCAGCGTGACCGTGGTGCCACAGGCCAATCCGCTGGGCATCGGCCAGTATCGCCAGGGGCGGATCCTGGGGCGCTATCACGATGCGACCGGACATAACTTCAACCGTGGCTTCGATCAGTCGGCCGCGATGCAGCGGCCTTCGACCAATGTCCAGGAGTGGCAACAGAAACTGGTGCAACTGGCGGCCCCGGCGGATGTGATGCTGGATCTGCACACGGATGACGAAGCGCTTCCCTACCTTTACGTGCACCGCAGTTTCTGGCCGCGTGGTCGTGAACTGGCGGCGGCGCTGCAGATGGACGTGGCGATCATCTGGGATGACGGTGGCGATGGCTCTTTCGAGGAAACCATCATTGCGCCCTGGCTGCGCGACGGCACGACCGGGCAACGCATGGCCGCGACCCTGGAGTTGCGCGGGCAGGGTGACGTCAGCGACCGTTTCGCCGAGCAGGATGCACAGGGGCTTTACGCCTGGCTCTGTGGCTATGGGGTGATCGACGAGGAGCTGTCGCCTGCCGACTGGCCCGTCGAGGCTGTGGAGATGGGCCACATGGAGACCATTCTCGCACCGCAGCCCGGAGTGCTGATCTTCGAGAAGGAACTGGGCGATCTCGTCGAGCAGGGGCAGCGCTTCGCGCGTATCCTGCGCCGCCCCGGCGATCCGTCCTCCGAAGTGGTGCTGTATGCAGAGCAGACCGGGCGCCTGGTCACACGTTATCGCGATCGCTTGATCGCCCAGGGGATGGGGGTGGCGAAATTCACCGGCAGTCGCCTGTCGCGTCACTGGAGCGGCGGGTTGCTGGACCCCAATTGAGTCGACGCCGCAATAATGGCCGATCACCGCGCAAAACCGGCGTTCATGGCGAACGCCGGTTGCGGATATCTGACAACCGCTCATTGCTGAACTACGCTGCGAAACGGACCCCTGTCCAGAGCCTTGTAACGGTTTGCGGCGGAAAACCTGAATGAAATTGACGAAACGCCACCGTTCTTTTGCAGGCTTCATTCTCTTGGCCGTAGGCTTGATGGGCATGTCTGCGCTGTTGCTGCTCAAGTCCGAAACACAGCGCCGGGAAACGCGCTTCTACGAATACGTGCAGAATATTTCCGGTATCGTGCGCAATCAGCTCGATACCAACGAAGCGGTATTGGCCGGCTTCTCGGCATTTCTCCAGGCGGTCGACCAGAGCGACACCGAAGCGGCGGCGCGCTATGCCGCCGCGGTGATGTCGGCTTACCCGCATCTGTACATGCTCGAAGCGGCACGCGCGGTGCCCGTGGCCGAACAGTCAGCCTTCGAAGCGCTGCTGCGCCGCACCTGGCGACCGGACTTCACGCTCAAGGATTTTCCTGCCCTTACCCGGCAACCTGCCCGGTACCAGGCCTTTATGCGAGAGACCTGGCCGGTGCTTTTCATGTATCCGGTGCTCTCGGAGGCCAATGCGATCTACGGCGTCAGGCTGGAAACCGTCGACTACCTGTCCCATGCCCTGGCCCGAACCTACAACAATCCCAAGCCGGTCGTATCGCCGGTGTTCTCGATGTACGAGGGCGGCGATGCGTTCATTCTGATGCAATCGGTCAGCCGGCCTGAACGGGTGCGCGAGAGCTCCCGGCCGAATTTCTTCGGCAGCACCATGGTCGCCTTGCTGCTAGTCAGGACGGGGTCGCTGCTGGATGCGGTGATTCATGCGAACGTGGACCCGCGAGTGCACATCCGCGCTGTGCTGCAGACCGCTGCCGGGTCTGAAAGCCATGTATTTGCGACGGGGACCGGGCAGGCCGGTTACGTCGATCGTTTTTTCCTGCCATTGCTCGAAGAGCGGGTCGAGATTCGCAGTGCTTCCCAGCCGATGACGTTGTTGTTTGAACGGCAGTTGCGTCTGGCAGACGTCCTGAGCGGGCAGACCTTGATGCTCCTGGTGCTACTGGGCGCGGCGTTTGTACTGATTCCGTTGCTGCTGATCCGGCATTTCAAAGCGCTGGAGCGGGCAGAAGTCGAGCATCAGCGTTCAACCTATCTGGCCACCCACGATGTGCTCACCGATCTGCCCAACCGCTATCTGTTTGCCGATCGCTTCGAACAGGCATTGTCCCATTGGAAGCTTGAGCGGGTTCCGTTTGCCGTGCTGTTGATCGACCTGGATCATTTCAAGGACATCAACGACCACTACGGCCATGAGGTCGGCGACCAGGTCCTGCGCGCGCTGGCCAGTCGCATGCTGGGGGCCACGCGTGCGGGGGACACCGTTGCCCGTTACGGGGGCGATGAGTTCGTGGTGCTGGTTACCGACCTGGCTGACCCTGAAAACGCCGAGATCAAGGCTTCGAAGATGCTTGAGGCGATCGGCCAGTCAATTATTACCAGCGCGGGGGAGATCTCACTCTCGTGCAGTATCGGCATTGCCCTGTGTCCGCTGCATGGGCAGACGCTCGATACCTTGCTCAAGGCTGCTGACCAGGCGATGTATGGGGTCAAGCAGCTGGGGCGCAAGGGCATTGCCATGACCAAGGCCCTGTAGGAGCCAGGCTTGCCGGCGAAGGCGGCCTTATAGCCGACCCATCTCCCGCAGATGCACTCCGATCAAACTGTGGGAGCGAGCCTGCTCGCGAAGGCGGCCTGACAGCCGACCTGTCTTTTGTTGACTCAGTACATATCCATTCCTGCGGTAACGGCCGCTTATGGTTTCGCCCTTACGGCGAGTCACTTGGAAAAGCCCCAAGTAACCAAGGGCTCTTGCCCCTGGCGTTCGGTGCCTCGCTGTGGCTCGGCATGCCCTCGCTCCGGTCCTGCTCCGTGGGCCCGCCGCCATCGGCCATTCATGGCCGGCGGCGGCTAAACCGGCATCCATGCCGGTTTGCCCACTGCGCAGAACCTCCACTCGGCCTCTCGAGGGGGCAAGAAAATCAAAAACCAGATCAAAAACAAATGCGAGGCGGCCTTATAGCCGACCTGATTGCAGGCTTGTCCGCGATCCCATTGTGGGAGCGAGCCTGCTCGCGAAAAACGTCCGGACAACGCGATCCTTCAGACAGCACGCGTTATCGTTGACGTCCATCGCGAGCAGGCTCGCTCCCACAATGGGATCAGGTACAGCTGCAAAAGTCAGGTCGGCTGTCAGGCCGCCTCGCTTTGGCTTCAGATTTGGGCGCCCCGTTAAACCACGATGGCCGAACGCAGGCATTGCGCAGTGGGTAAACCGGCAGGACGCCGGTTTAGCCGCGCTGGGCCAGGGATGGCCCATCGCGGCGACCCACGGAGCAATGCCGGAGTGAGGGCATGCCGAGCCACAGCGAGGCACCGAGTGGTGGGGCAAGAGCCTTTTGCTTACTTTTCGCTGGGCCGGCATTCCGGCGTTTGGAAAAGTGAGTCGCCGTAAGGGCCATCCCTTTCAAGGTCTTTTGACTTTTGCGGCCTTGAGCACCCGATCCGTCGACACATGGGCATGCACTGCCTTACCTTCAAGCCACTCCTTGGGCTTGGGCACCTTGGGCCCGCGTGTGCTTTTGGCGACCTGTTTGGGCTTGATATTCCTGGCCAGCGCCAACAGGCGCTGTGCCGTAGTTTCTGAGCTCGATTGAAGTGATAAGTAATCTGCAGGCAACGCGATCTGCATGCCCTCATAACCGCTACGCACTTGCACGGTCAGGTGGAAGATCGAAGCCTCCCATCCCTCTGGCTGCGTTTGGCGATGAGCCTGCTCAACGCTGCGCTTAAGCACTGACAACACGTTGTAGGCCAACACCGCCGAAGCAAACCCGAGCAGGGCCGCCTTGGGGTTGCCCAAGGTTCCGAGTTCACTGTCCAGCACCGACTCCAGGCGCTGGAACATCCCTTCGATACTCCAGCGACGACGGTACAAATCGGCGATTTGCTCAGCGCTGATGGTCTCGGGCAAGTTGCTCCAGAACAACAACGTGGTGTCGCCTGATTCGGTAGCTTTTTGCAGATTCAGCTCGACACGCCGCCACTGACGTCCACCTTTCACTTCGATGATTTGCTCACGCACGCTTCCGGTCGCGACCGCGACAGGTTCCTGCCAGTCGCCTTCCTGAAACAGGCGCGGATGTTTACTCGGCTCACGAACAATGAAGGCAGCCCCGGCGTCTTCACAGGCCTCCATGACCGGGAGCGTGCAGTAGAGTCGATCGGCCATCCACAACTGGCCGGCACGGGCGTTTTCCAGCAACGGCAGCACACCGACACGCTCACTGGCATAAGCATCTTCACAGGGCTGGAGGTCGACGACCTGGTCCAGATCAGGGTCGTAAACCACGACCGAAAAACCAGGCCGCGCGGCACCTCGTTCACGGCGCAAAGCATCCAGACGTTTTTCACTGGCAGGCAGGTGGTTACCGTCAACGACCCGCAGTTGCCAGCCGGGCAAAATGGCAGAACAGCCCAACTCCTCAATCGTCGGCGTCAGGCGCTGCGCACTGCCGCTCACCAAGGCGCGCAGCAGCGCGGGCTCTGTGCGGCTGACCTTGTCGTAAAGCGCCGCCAAGCTGACGGGCAGATCATCCATCTGCCGTGCGGCGGCATGCAGCGAAGGGCGCAACCCCAGTGAAACAAGGGACATCAGCTCAACGATGGTCGAAAACAAAAGCTCGCGCGGGTACTGCCGTTGACGGTGTTCTTCGAACACCTGATCGACCCACTCAGCTGGAATGGCCTGCTCCAACACCAATTTGGCCATGACACTGGCCGGTGTTTTTTTCTCGAACCGCGCTAAAACCTCTGCCCACATCGTCTCGTCTTCCTGACCGGAGTTTTTGGAGGATTTTAACAAAGACCTTGAAAGGGGTGGCCGTAAGGGCGAAACCCTAAGTGGTCGTTACCGCAGCAATGGATATGTACTCCGACAACAATCTCCCAGAGGCTTCGACGCGGCATGGATCAACTTTGGTAGAGGCGCCGATGGCGGTCGTCACAGGTTGACGGACAGGCTCAGGGCGTGAGGGGGCAAGAAAATCAAAAACCAAAGCCAAAGCGAGGCGGCCGACCGGCCGACCTGATCTCACGTGAACGCGCCCCCTGTAGGAGCGATGCTTGCTCGCGATGGACGTCAACGATGACGCGGGAAACCTGACTCACCTCGCTGCCGTCCGATCAATGCTTGCACTCCGACAAAACCACCTGGCAGGTACTGGGCGTGCCACCCGAGCGGCCAGCATAGCGGATGCAGTTGTTCAGGGACTTCTGCCGCGCGATGCTCAAGGTGGAGCCAAAGGCGAGGCCGCCCTCGCCGGCGCTGGGCAGCGCTTTGGCATAGCAGCTTGAGCCCATGTTCGAGGCTGAGTAGCGAGCCGTGGCGGACTTGCCCGAACATCCCCCTGTCAGCACCAGGTTGATGGCGATAAGAGAGGGCAGGACCCATGACGAGCATTGGCGCACTGTAATCGCGGTCATCGCGTTTCCCCTGGCTCAAGCGGCTGGCAACCGGTGTCATGCCTGTTCAGTCTAGACGGCCTGGGCCCTGGTGAGCGTGCGGCCGATCAACAGTCATGGCACCCTTGTCGCATAAATTTGAAATGCAGCGCGTTACTCGACAGAATCGCCCCCCCGATTGGGCCAAAGGTGCCGCATGTTCGGGGTCAAAAGGGGCTGCAGTTGAACGAACAGACATTGTCCATGCGCCTGGAGCGCGTGGCGGCGCATGTGCCAGCCGGTGCGCGCCTGGCCGATATCGGCTCGGATCACGGCTATCTGCCGGTGGCGCTGATGCGCCGTGGCGTCATTACGGCGGCGGTGGCCGGCGAGGTGGCGTTGACGCCGTTCCGCGCGGCCGAACGCACCGTGCGCGAGAGCGGCCAGGACCTGCGGATCACGGTACGCCTGGCCAATGGCCTGGCGGCGATCGAGCCGGGAGACGGGATCACGGCGATCAGCCTCTGCGGCATGGGCGGCGAGACGATCCGCGATATCCTCGACAGCGGCAAGGCACGCCTGAGCGCGTATGAGCGCCTGATCCTGCAGCCCAACGGCGGCGAACAGCCACTGCGCCAATGGCTGATGGAAAATGGCTACCGCATCCTCTGCGAGGAACTGCTGCGGGAAAATCGCTTCGATTACGAAATCATCGTCGCCGAACGCGCCGGGCCGGTGGTGTATACCGCCCAGGAGTTGTACTTCGGCCCACTGCAGATGCAGGCCCGCAGCCCGGCGTTCCTGGCCAAGTGGCAGCGAATGCTGCGCGTGAAGCACAAGACCCTGAGCCATTTCTCCCAGGCGCGGCAGGCCGTGCCCGAGGATAAGGTGCAGGACATCGCCCGACAGGCCCGGTGGATCACCGAGCTGCTGACTTAACGGGGCCTGGCACTACCAGAACCTCGAACAATCACGCAACTGCGCTGGACTCACGCCAAGGCGCTGCTTGAACACGGTCGTCATGTGCGCCTGGGAGTTAAAACCACAGGCGTGGGCGATCTCCGCCAGCCTCGCTGTCGAATCGCGCATCAGGGCACGCGCCTTGGCGAGGCGGCGGTCGATCAGGTAACTGTGCGGGCTTTTGCCCGTCGTGTGCTTGAATGCGCGCATGAAATAGCCTTCGGACAATCCGAGCAACTGCGCCATCGCCTGCACACCCAGCGGGCCGTCGAGGCCGGCGTCGATAAACTCATCGAGCAAGCGCATCCGGCTGGCGGTTATCGAGCCATGCAGCGGTGCCGACAACGCTTCGTTACCTTGGGCTCGTTCAGCCAATGCGAGTGCCCAGGCCTCCCAATCGTCCGTCACTTTGTCCAGCAAGAGCCTGTCCTGCAACAGCGCGCCACGCATTCGCAGGGCGAGGGCGGTCGCTTGCGCATCGATGCGATTGTTGAAAGCACGATCCCCCGGCAGCGCCAACCCGTCGGTGCGCATCACCCGCAGGTATTCACCGCCCTTGGGCGATTCGGACAACACGTCACACCCCGCGGGGACGAACGCCAGGCCGTTAGGCACGGCAACGAAGGGCTGCACCCGATCGCTGCCGATGGCGTGCAGGCCGTGCTGGCTGTCGAAGGCAAAGCCAATCGCCGCCTGGCTCGCTACATATCGGGTCGCGTAGGCGCAGCCGGGTAGCAGTTCGATCGCCCATGGCCCGGCCTCGACAAGGCGCACCGGTTCAGGCGGGAATGGCGGTTGCAGGCGGTTATGAGGATTCATGAACACCATAGTAGTGAAGTGGGAGCCCAAAAGTCAGGTCAGTTTTCTGAAAGCCGGCCGGTGGCGCCCGTGCCTAGACTGGGCAACACCTCAGGGAGCAAACTCATGTACACACTGACTCGCGACGATATCGAACACGCTGCACGCCTCGTTTACCAGGTGATGCCTGCCACCGCGCAGTACCCTTGGCCCTTGCTGGCCGAGCGGCTGGGTTGCACGGTGTGGGTCAAGCACGAAAACCACACGCCTACGGGTGCATTCAAGGTGCGTGGCGGCATTACCTTCATGCACTGGCTCAAGCGCATGCACCCGGACGCGCGGGGCATTGTCACCGCTACCCGCGGCAACCATGGTCAGAGCCTGGCGTTGGCGGCAAGCGCGCTGGGTTTGAAGTCGCTGATTGTCGTGCCGCAAGGAAATTCGCTGGAAAAGAACAATGCCATGCGCGGCTTTGGCGGCGATGTGGTCGAGCATGGCCGCGACTTCGATGAGGCCCGTGAAGAGGCCGCACGCCTGGCGCACGCCCATGGCCTCTACCTGGTGCCGCCGTTCCACACTGAGTTGGTCAAAGGCGTGGCCACCTATGCGCTCGAGCTGTTCAATGCCGCGCCGGACCTGGATACCGTCTATGTGCCGATTGGCTGTGGCTCGGGGATCTGCGCGGTCATCGCCGCCCGCGACGCGTTGGGTCTGAAAACCCGGGTAGTGGGCGTGGTTTCCACTGAGGCGGCGGCAGCGAAGTTATCGTTTGACGCTGGCGCCCTACGTGAAACCGCCTCGGCCGATACCTTTGCCGATGGACTTGCCGTGCGCAAGCCCATTGCTGAAGCCTTTGCCATCTACGCGGCAGGTGCGGCGCGGATTGTGTCGGTCAGTGAGGCGCAGATTGCCGAGGCCATGTGCGTGTATTACACCGATACCCACAATCTCGCTGAAGGGGCCGGCGCGGCAGCCCTGGCAGCGCTCATTCAGGAGCGTGAAACAATGCGGGGCAAAAGGGTGGGTGTGATTCTGTCCGGGGGAAATATCGACAGATCGGTGTATGCGCGAGTGATTGGGTGACGGTTTGTTGGGTGACGTGTCGCCGGTAGGCCAGGGCGTTGACTGAGCTGGCACGCGAAACAGGCCTTTCCCGTGAGCAGCTTTATCGCTCATTCAGCGAAGAAGGGAATCCCACGCTTAAAACCATGTTGGTCGTTATGCGAGCCCTGGGCATCGACATGACCACTCGACCGCACGTATCCCCGCTGTAACCCCCCCGACCACACCGCTGGTCTCCCTCGCGACCCCGGCTCGTCGTGACAGCATCACCGTCGCGGCGAACGGAGTCCCGTGCGGAGCGCATCCTTGGCGATTCTCCGCGCCCGATCCTTGAAACTCCATTCGGATAACCCTTTGCCCTGTTTCACCTGATTCCTGGCCCCCCCCGACGCTGGGGGGGTGGCTAATCGGCTGCGCAATAGTCTGGACCCAACAAACGGGTCGTTGCGTATCGGCTGGCGGGAGCAGGATTTATGACTGAAAGAGTGCTGATCGCCGGCGTGGGTATGGCGCCATTTCGGCCGCTGGGTGGCTGTGACAATCACGGTTCACTGGCGGGGCAGGCCATTCGCTCGACGCTGGAGGATGCACGAATCGACTATGACCTGGTCGATCAGGTCTTTACCTCGTGTGTGCAGGGTGACGCCAGTATCGCAGACCGGATGCTGTCCGGGATCGGCTATTCGGGCGTGCCGATTTACAGCCTAAGCGATGGATGTGCGTCGGCCAGCAGTGCCTTTCAGCTGGCTCGCCACAGTGTGCTTTGCGGTGAAGCCGAGTGTGTATTGGTGGTGGGTGTCGAGTGCATGCGCGCACGGATTTCCAATCGTGAGTTTTTTGGATTGAAGGATCCGGTTCATGGGCAGTTCAGGGACTCATTGCTCGAGCGTCGACAGCATCCGGCTGTGCTTTTTGCGGCTCAAACCAGTTGGCTATTGACCCGTATGGGCATCGCCGAACGTCGATTCGAGGACGTGCTCGGTCGGGCGCGGGCTCAAGCCGCGATCAATCCCAACGCGTTATTGCACCGGGCTCCTGATCGTGATGGCTGGCTCCCTCCGTACCTTTGCCCGCCGGCCTGTGGTGCGGCGGCAGGATTGATCTGTTCCCCGACCTTCGCATTGCGTTTTGGTGCTCGCGCTGACGTAAGCGTTCTGGCGAGTGCCAGGGGCAGCGACTGCACGTCGGAACAGGAATCGGGCTGCGTGCTTGATGTGCTGGGACGGGCGACCACCCGGCGCGTGGCGCAACACGCCTATCAGCAGGCTGGCCTGGGACCGGAAGACATCGATGTGGTGGAGCTGCACGACCAAAGCGTTGGTGACTTCATGGTCAACAGCGCGGCGCTGGGCTTTTGCCCAGAGGAAGAGATCGACCGTTTTGTGCAGCAAGGACATCGCCTCAAAGGACAGATGAATGCAGTGAACCCGTCGGGTGGTCTGCTGGGACGTGGTCACGCCCCGGGTGCCACCGGTTTGGCGCAATTGGTCGAGCTGGTGTGGCAACTGCGTGGCACGGCCAAGGGCAGGCAAATCGCAGGTGCCCGCACGGCACTCCAGCACAGTGCCGCACTGGGTCGATCCGTGTCGGTCACGCTTTTGCAGCGCACTTGATCGCAGGTGTCGCGAGCTGTGAATTCAACCCAAGTTTTTCGTAAACCAAAGAGCAGGTGGCAAGTTAGATGAACAAAAATAATAAGATCTGCCATGCAAACCTCCGCAAGGGGTTGCTGACTTCAGCCATCCTGGCGGGTCTGGGCATTACACCGGCACACGCACTGGAAATCGACACAGGGAACGAAGACCTGGCGGTTCGCTTCGACAACACGGTGAAGCTCAACTACGCGCAGCGGGTGGAATCAGCCAACAGCAAGTTGGCCAATTCGTGGAACAACAACGACGGCAATCGCAACTTCTCCTCTGGCAGTCCCGTGTCCCAGCGTATGGATGTGCTGTCCGAACTGGACGTGACTTACAAACAGAAGGCGGGTTTTCGCGTCAGTGCCAATACCTGGTACGACCATGCCTACGATGATGTCGGCAGCGACAATGCGTCGACCAACCAGCTCAATCACGGTGTACCGGACTCCCGGCACCAGAGCGGTTACGCCGATCGTTATTACAACGGTCCTTCCTCCGAAATCCTTGATGCCTTCGTCTTTGGCAGCATGGAAGTAGGCGAAGAGTCCCTGCTCAGCGGCAAGGCAGGCAAACACACCCTTTACTGGGGCGAGAGCCTTCTGGCGTTTGCTCACGGCAACAGTTACGGGCAGTCAGGGCTCGATCTGTCCAAGGCGCTGGCGGTACCCGGAACCGAAGCCAAAGAGTTGTTCATCCCGCGCAATCAGTTGTCCGCGAGCTTCACCCTCAACCCGGAACTGACCCTTGGTGCGCAGTACTTTCTGGATTGGGACGCCGCACGGCTGCCGGAATCGGGCACCTACCTGGGTTTCAACGACGGCATCCAGAGTGGTGGGCACAACCTGTCCCTGATCGGCGCACAGAACCCGCGCTTTGGTACGCCCGGCCCATTGGGTGCCAATCAATTTCTGCGGCTCAACAACGGCCACACCTACAAGCCGGACAAGCGCGGCGACTTCGGTTTGATGGCCAAGTGGAGCCCGGACTGGCTGCAAGGCACCCTGGGTGTCTACTACCGCAAAACCTCCGACATTTTGCCGAACCTGGCCCTGCAGCCAACCGCTGTAGGTCCTGCGCAACTGATCTCCGGCAACATCGGCGGCTACAACCAGTTCTACGTCGATGACATCGATATCTATGGCATCAGCCTGTCGAAAAGCCTCGGTGGCGTCAGCGTCGGATTCGACTTGAACTATCGCCACAACATGCCGTTGGCCAGCGTCGCGGCAACCGTCAACCCAGCCGCCGGGGCTGCCGGTCTGCCAGGGTTCATCAGCAGCTTTGACGGTGAAAACGGCGTAGCCCGAGGCAATACCGTGCATGCGGTGCTCAACGGCCTGACCACTTTTGGCGACACACCGGTCTGGGACAGCTCGTCCTTGCTGGTTGAGCTCGCCTACAGCCGCTGGCTGGACGTCACCGACAACAAACAACTGTTCAAGGGCGAAGACTGGTATCGCGGTGTCGACAAGGTCACCAAGGACAACTACATCGTCGGCGTCAACTTCAACCCGACCTGGTATCAGGTGTTCCCCGGCATCGATATGTTCATGCCGATGACCTACAACGTTGGCCTCAACGGCAATTCCGCCATCCAGTTAGGCGGTAATGAAGACTCCGGCAGTTACTCGGTGGGGGTCGGCATGGACGTCCACAACCAGTATCGCTTTGACCTGAAATACGTAGACAACTTTGGTCCGTTCGACACCTGCGACTCAGCAGGCGGTGCGGGCGCACAGGGCCAGGGCGCCGCACCAGGTGCCAACGGGCAGTACAACTGCGTACCGGGGCAGACCACTGCCTTTGGCGGTACTCAGCCTCAGCTCAAGGATCGGGGCATGGTCACGTTGACGTTCAAAACGACCATTTGATCGAAGTCTTTGCTTGATAGCAGGAGTCACTCCATGAAGTTCGTAAATTCTCTATTGTTCACTGCCTTGACCGTTACCATCGCAGGCGCGTCTCACGCGGCAGTTTCTCCGGACGAAGCTGCAAAACTGGGGACCAGCCTGACCGCCGTTGGCGCGGAAAAGGCCGGCAATGCCGACAGCACCATTCCGGCCTACACCGGCGGCATCACCACACCGCCCGCCAGCTACCAGTCGGGCAGCTCGTTTCGCCCGGACCCTTTCGAGGCCGACAAGCCGCGTGCCGTTATCGATGGCAAAAACATCGCTCAGTACGCCGGTAAACTGACCGCCAGCACCCAGGAATTGCTCAAGCGTTACCCGACGTTCCGGGTCGATGTCTTCCCGACCCATCGTAGCGTCGCGCTGCCGCAGCGATTGCTGGATAACACCGCGAAAAACGCCGTCGGCACCAAAACCCTGGAGAGCGGTGTCGCACTGGAAAACGCGCTGCCGGGCATTCCGTTCCCGATCCCCAAAGATGGCTATGAGGCCATGTGGAACCACCTGCTGCGCTATCAGGGTTACGCCACCAACTTCAAATACGACTCCTGGAACGTCGACGGCTCCGGCAGGGCGATTCTGGCCACGACCGGTAACGCCTATCTGGAATACCCGCTCTACGATCCGAAACGTACCGACGCGGCCAAAGAGAGCGACCTGTTCTTCAAGACCAAACTCTACTACCAGGCCCCGGCCCGCCGCGCGGGTGAGGCCATCCTGGTGCAGGATGCCGTCAATCCGCTGAAAATGGAGCGTCGTGGCTGGCAATACCTGCCAGGTCAGCGCCGCGTGAAACTTGCGCCGGACATCGCCTACGACACGCCAAACCCTGGTTCGGCCGGTGCCTCGACCTACGACGATGCCTGGGTGTTCAACGGCGCAATGGATCGCTACGACTTCAAGCTGGTCGGCAAGAAGGAAATGATCGTTCCTTACAACACCTACAAGCTGAACTATCACAAGGAAGCGGCGGATATCACCACGGCGCATCACGTCAATCCGGACTTGGTGCGCTGGGAGTTGCACCGTGTGTGGGTAGTCGAGGCAACGCTGAAACCGGGCAAACGCCACATCTACAGCAAGCGCACCTTCTACCTCGACGAAGACAGCTGGATCGCCCTGGCTTCGGATGAATACGACGCCAGCGGCAAGCTGTACCGCGGCTCCTTTGCACACTTGGCCTACAGCTATGACGTGCAGGCACCGAATAGCGACAACCACATGATTTATGACTTTGTCTCGGGCAGCTACAACATCACCGGCATCTACGGCCCGTACGGCGGCATCAAGTACATCGACCCGCTTTCGAAAGCGCAGTGGGCACCTGAGTCACTGGCCGGCACGGGTATTCGCTAAGCCATAAACGCAGGTGTTTTTTGGTCGCCGGCAGTGCGTCTTGCACTGTTCGGCGGCCTTTTTTGCCGAGTAAAACCTCATGAATACATTTAGATGGATAACGCTCACTGCGCTAGCCGTGGCCTTGGCCGTGCCCTTTACCAGGGCCGTGGTCGCCGCGGATTTTGTCGACACGCTGTCGAGTCCGGCGCTTCAGAGTGAAAAAGCCATTAACGCAATGTTTACCGGGTTGACCAGTGCCGGTAAACGCCTGGTCGCCGTGGGCCAGCGCGGGCATATTTTTTATTCCGATGACAGCGGCGTCCGCTGGCGCCAGGCAGAAGTGCCGGTGAGCTCCGATCTTGTAGCCGTGCAGTTCCCGAGCCCAAAGCAGGGCTGGGCCGTCGGGCATGACGGCGTCGTGCTGCACAGCGATGACAATGGCGAAACCTGGAAACGTCAGCTCGATGGCCGTCAGGTCGGGCAGATCATGCTCGAACACTATCAGCGGCAAGAGGCGCCGGATGACGCCTTATTAGCCGAAGCCCAGCGAATGATCGACGACGGGGCGGACAAGCCCTTTCTGGACGTGTGGTTCGCTGATGAGAAAACCGGCTACGTCGTCGGCGCATTCAACCTGATTTTTCGCACCGACGATGGCGGCCAGACCTGGGTTCCGTTGATGGAGCGTACCGACAACCCGGGCGCCCTGAACTTCTATGCAATGCGTGCAATCGGCGACGACTTGTTGATTGTCGGCGAGCAAGGCCTGGTGCTGAAACTGGACCCGGCAACCCAGCGTTTCGTCAATGTGCCTACTCCCTACAGCGGCAGCTATTTCGGCATCACCGGCACGCCGGGCGCCGTGCTCATTTATGGCCTGCGGGGCAATGTGTATCGCAGCGCCGATCACGGTGCGAACTGGGCCAAGGTTGAACTGGGCCTGTCCTCGAGCATCACCGCAAGCACGGTCACGGCCGATGGCCGAATCATTCTGGTCAGCCAGGCCGGACATGTCCTTGTCAGCACTGATGAAGGCGCAAGTTTCACGCAAAAGCCACAAGAGCGCTTGGGACCTGCCGCTGCGGCGCAGGCCGTCGGGTCAGGTTCCGTGGTGATCGCGGGTGCACAGGGCTTGCGCCAGTTGCCTGTCGAATGAGCCCACTTCACAGAATAAAAAGAGACGAGCCACGTCATGGGTAACTACAACCTCGATACGATGCCGGTGATCCGGGAGCTCAAGGGCTTCGATGCGCGCTCCGGCAATTTTCTTGAACGCCTGATCTTCAATAACCGCCTGCTGGTGGTGCTGACCTGCCTGATCGTGACGATATTGCTGAGCTATTTCGCGGCCACTCGGCTGACGCTCAACGCAAGCTTCGAAAAGATGATTCCGCAGAGCCAGCCGTACATCAAAAACTATCTTGAGAATCGCCAATCGCTACGCGGATTGGGCAATACGGTTCGGGTGGTGGTGGAAAACACCGATGGCGACATCTATGACCCGAAATACCTGGAGGTGCTCAAGCAGGTCAATGACACGTTGTTCCTCACGCCGGGTGTGGACCGGGCCTGGATGAAGTCGTTGTGGACCCCCGCCGTGCGCTGGACTGAGGTCACGGAGGAGGGCTTCCGTGGCGGCCCGGTCATGCCGGACTCCTACGACGGCTCGGGCAGTGGCGTCGAGCAGCTGCGCTTGAACATTGCCCGCTCCGGCATCATCGGCAGTCTGGTTGGCAACAACTTCAAATCCACCATGATTGTGGTGCCGCTGCTGGAGAAGGACCCGGTCACGGGCGCCGCCATCGACTATCACCGTTTTTCGCGGATGCTCGAAGAACAACTGCGTGACAAGTTCGAGTTTGCCGGCAGCGGCGCGATTCACAAGGCGGGTGAAGAGGGCAAGGGCCCGATCAAGATCCGCGTGATCGGATTCGCCAAACTGGTGGGCGACCTGATCGATGGCCTGATGCTGATCATGATGTACTTTGGCGCAGCGGCGCTGATCGCCACCGCGATCATCTATGCCTTCACCCGTTGCGTGCGCAGCACCGCGCTGGTGATTCTGTGCTCGGTGGTGGCCGTGGTCTGGCAGCTGGGCCTGATCACTTTGTTCGGCTACGCGCTCGACCCGTTTTCGATTCTGGTGCCGTTCCTGGTGTTCGCCATCGGTGTGTCCCACGGCGCGCAGAAAATGAACGGGATCATGCAGGACGTCGGACGCGGCACCCATCAGTTGATCGCCGCGCGTTATACCTTCCGCCGGTTGTTCCTCGCCGGGCTGACCGCGCTGTTGGCCGATGCCGTGGGCTTTGCGGTGTTGATGCTGATCGACATTCCAGTCATCCAGGATCTGGCCGTTACCGCGAGCATTGGCGTGGCGGTGCTGATCTTCACCAACCTGGTGCTGTTGCCGGTGCTGCTGTCCTATTGGGGTGTCAGTCCGAAAGCGGCGGCGCGCAGCTTGCGCCAGGAAAACAACGAGCTCAAAGGCAAAGGGCTCGGCAGTCTGTGGAACCTGCTCGACCGTTTTACCGAGCGCCGCTGGGCGACGGTGGCGGTGGTGGTTGCGGGGTTGATGGCGGTGGGTGGTTTTGTGGTCAGCACGCACTTGAAGATCGGTGACCTCGATCCGGGTGCGCCTGAGCTACGTGCGGATTCGCGCTACAACCGCGACAACGCCTACATCACCGACAACTACTCACTGTCCAGCGACCAGTTCGCGGTGATGGTCAAGACCGCCAGCGAAGGCTGCCTGAAGTACGAAACCCTGGTCGAAGCGGACCGCCTGGGCTGGTTGCTGCAGCAGCAACCAGGCGTGCAGACCACCGTATCGCTGGTCAATGCGGTGCGACAGATCACGGCGGGTTCCTATGAAGGCAACCCGAAAATGCTGACCATCGCGCGCAACCAGAACGTACTGAACTACGGCGCGCAACAGGCCTCGGTGAACAACCCTGAACTGTTCGACAACGATTGCTCGATGATGCCGGTGATCGCGTACCTCTCGGACCACAAGGCTGAAACCCTCGATCATGTGGTGAAGATGGCCGATCAGTTCGCCCGCGAACACAGCAACGGCGAACGCCAGTTCATGCTCGCCGCGGGTAGCGCCGGGATCGAAGCCGCGACCAACATCGTCGTGCGCGACGCCAACCGCACCATGCTCTTTTACGTGTATGGCGCGGTGATCGTGCTGTGTTTCATCACCTTCCGCAGCTGGCGCGCCGTGGTGGTGGCGGTCGTTCCATTGATGCTGACCTCGATTCTCTGCGAAGCGTTGATGGTCTGGCTGGGCATGGGCGTAAAGGTCGCCACCTTGCCGGTGATCGCCCTGGGCGTCGGCATTGGCGTCGACTACGCGCTGTACCTGCTCAGCGTCCAGCTGGCCCAACAACGTGCCGGTCTGTCGCTGACCGAGGCTTATAAAAACTCGGTCGCGTTCACCGGCAAGGTCGTGGCGCTGGTGGGCATCACCCTGGCAGCAGGTGTCATTACCTGGGCCTGGTCGCCGATCAAGTTCCAGGCGGATATGGGCATCCTGCTGACCTTCATGTTCATCTGGAACATGATAGGGGCGTTGGTTCTGATTCCTGCTTTGTCGCATTTCCTGCTGCGACGCGCGTAGCTGAAGTCGCGAGAAACCAAGCCCGGTACGCTGCCGTAATGCTGTTGACTTTAGGTTGGGGGGCTGCAGGTGCATATTTGGATTGGGTGTATATCCGTTGCTGCGGTAACGGCCACTTAGGGTTTCGCTTTTACTGTAGGAGCGAGCATGCTCGCGATGGAGGTCAACGATGACGCGGGGAGCCTGACACTCCGCGGTGCTCTCAGGTTTTTCGTCGGAACGCCGCCCGGAGCATGCTCGCTCCTACAGGGCCCGCCGCGATGGGCCATCCTTGGCCCAGCGCGGCTAAACCGGCATCCATGCCGGTTTACCCACTGCGCAAAACCTCCACTCGGCCTCTCGATGGGGCAAGAAAATCAAAAGCTACAGCAACAGCAACAGCCAAAGCGAGGCGGCCTGACAGCCGACCTGATTGAAGGTCTGTCCGTGATGTGATCGTTCCCATGCTCTGCGTGGGAATGCCGCCGGGGACGCTCCGCGTTCCGCTTACGACGCAGGGCTTGAGTCCTGCGCAATGGTGACGCGGAGCGTCACGGGATGCATTCCCACGCAGAGCATGGGAACGATCACAGCGCAAGCATCCATAGCCAGGTCGGTTGTCAGGCCGCCTCGCTTTGGCTTTAGATTTGGGCGCCCCGTTAAACCACGATGGCCGAACGCAGGCATTGCGCAGTGGGTAAACCGGCAGGACGCCGGTTTAGCCGCGCTGGGCCAGGGATGGCCCATCGCGGCGACCCACGGAGCAATGCCGGAGAGAGGGCATGCCGAGCCACAGCGAGGCACCGAGTGGTGGGGCAAAGCCTTTTGGTTCCTTTTTGCTGGGCCGGCACTCCGGCGTTTGAAAAAGGGACTCGCCGTAAGGGCGAAACCATAGGCGGCCGTTACCGCAGCAATGGATATGCACCCTATCCAGTGCTTGTATACAACCCCCGAAGGGCGGGCAGTAAGAAAAACTGCCAATTCGAGCCTCGTTACTTTCCGATCTTGCAGTTTTTTTGAAAGGCCCGTTCAACGTCAGCGCCTACTCAGCCCCGCGACCCACCGCTAATAATTCCTCATCAAATATCCGCCATGGTAGCTCGGTGAGCTGGCCGCAAGGCTAGCGCATCCAGGACCTGGCTCTTGAATGAGGACACCTATGAGCATCCGTATCTGGCATCAAAGTTTCACTGTTCTAAGCGACCTGGGTGCTTACGACGACGCGTTGCGCGCACATTTTCGCAAGGTTGCCCGCCCAGGCACCGAGATCCATATGCACGGGATGCTCCCTGGCACGTACCGCAACCACTATCCAGGCGATGACATCAAGTATTCGGCGCTTCAGTACTTGCATGGCATTCAGTTCATGGCGGCGGGTATCAATGCCCAGAATCAGGGCTTCGATGCCTACGCGATCAGCACGCTGCCAGAACCTGCGCTCAGGGAGACCCGCAGCCTGCTGGATATTCCGGTGGTGGGCTATGGCGAATCGGCGATGCTGACCGCGTGCATGTTGGGTCGCACCTTCGGGGTCCTGGTCTTTATCAACGAACTGGCTGAGCAGATCACTGAAAATGCTGCGCGCCATGGTCTCTCCGGGCGGTTGACCGGGGTGCGGCATGTCGGCTTCCACTTTGCCGATGTGCTGGCAGCCTTCACCGACCCGGGTGTCCTGATCGAGCGCTTTCGCAGTGCGGCACGCGGCCTGATCGCGCAAGGTGCCGAGGTGATCATTCCCGGAGAGGCTCCGCTTAACGTGTTGCTGGCTACCCATGGCATCAACGATGTCGACGGTGTGCCGGTACTCGATTCGCTCGGCGCATGGGTCAAGCAAGCGGAAGCCATGGTGGACTTGCGCCGCGCCAATGGAACCAAGACTTGTAATCGTGGCTATTTTTCGGCTCAACCAGCGCCTGACCGGGTTCGGGAGATTTTCGAGTTTTATGGCTTAGCCTCGTTTTTGCAGACTGGAGAGCAGGTATGAATCGTTACGAATGCGACCTGCTGGTCATCGGTGGCGGGCTGGCGGGTTTTTGCGCAGCCCTGACGGCAGCCCAAGCGGGTTTGCATGTGGTACTGCTGGAAAAAACCGCGCAAACCGGTGGCTCGTCGGCTATGAGCGGCGGTTGCCTGGCATTCGCCGGCACCGATCTACAGCGCTCTCACGGCATTGAGGATTCGCCGCAACTGCTCTTTGATGACCTGGTCGATGTCGGCAAGGGTGAATGCGACGAATCCCTGGTCAAGCTGTACACAGACCACCAACTGGAGACCTATCAGTGGCTCAAGGACAACGGGGTTGTGTTTGCCGATGTCATCGAGACCGCCTCAGGGCAGTCGGTACCACGGGTGCACAACGTGGACCCGGCCGACATGGTGCGTCAACTGCAACTGGCCGCGCTCGCAACCAACAAGGTCGAAGTGTGGCTGCACAGCCGTGCCCGGCGCTTGTTGCGCAACGACGGTGGCCGGGTGGTAGGGGCCTGTGTCGAGCGTAACGGTGAGCAGGAGCAAGTCATGGCCCGCAGTGCCGTGTTGTTGGCCAGCGGTGGCTTTGTTCAGGACCGTGAGTTGATTCACCGCTTTGTCCCGCAATACGACAATGCAGTATTCATCGGTGGCGAAGGCAATGAAGGCGACGGTCTGCGCATGGCCTGGGCCTTGGGCGCGGATGTGCGTGACCTGCCATACATCAAGGGCACGTTTGGCAAACACCCGATGGACGAGCACAACCATCACGCCTGCCTGGCCGTCTACAAAGGCGCCATTGCGGTGAACCAGGACGGTCGGCGATTTGTCGACGAGTCGCAGTCCTACAAGTTGCTCGGCGATGCGGTGATGCAACAGACATTCGGCGTGGGCTACCAGATCCTTGACCGGGACATTCTGGACAGTGGTGACAACCAGGTGCGTATCCTCGACTTCACAAGGCGGCTGGAAGAGGGGCTGTTCGTCGAGGCGCAGACGCTGGAACAGCTGGCGCGCCTGATCGAGGTACCTGAAGACGTATTGCTTGGCGAAGTTGCCGCTTACAACGATGCCGTACGCCAGGGGCAGCCACCGGCGTTCGGCCGCCGGCATCTGGTTCACAATCACGGCCAATTGCGCACTATCGAGCGCCCGCCTTTTTATGCCTACCCATCGACGGCTGCGGTTTTCGGCACCTACTGCGGGGTGATCGTCGACACGCGTTTGCGCGTACTCGATGTGTTTGGAGAGCCCATCGAAGGGTTGCTGGCGGCGGGTGAGATGATCGGTGGCTTTCACGGTGCCGCCTATATGACGGGTTCGGCGCTTGGCAAGGCGGCCGTATTCGGACGTTTGGCCGGCGCCCGGACCGGCAATGCGAGCGAGGTCTGAACATGAAGATTCTTGTCCTGTTGGCGGGAGTGGCAGATATCCGCTTCCCGTTGCACCCCATCAGTTTAAGTAGCCAGGCGACGATCGATGAGCAAGGATCGCCCCGGCGTGTGCTCAGCCCATTTGATGAGGCTGCATTGGAAGTCGCATTGAAACTGCGTGACGCGAGCACTGCAACGCAGGTCGATGTGTTGCTGCTGGACGGCCCTAACAGTGAAAACCTGCTGCGTAGCGTCGCGGCATTTCGTCCCGACTCATTGCAATGCCTGCAGCTCAAACCCTTGCAACTGTGGGATGCCCGTCAGACTGCCGCGCAGATTGCCGGGCTGATCCAGCGCGATTACTGCGGGCACGAACTGGTGCTGGTGGGGCGTGAAATGGGTGATGTGGACGAAGGCAGCATCGCGGTATTGCTGGCACGCAGGCTGGGCAGATTGCAGTTTTCCATGGCCCAGTCCGGCCAGTGGCAAGGCGAGCAACTGTGGCTGATGCGCGAGCGCGGCACCTGTGAAGAGTGGCTCAGGGTTGATCAGCCCTTGTTGGCGAGTGTGACCAATGATCGGCGCAACAAGCTGCGACACCCCCTGATGAAAAACGTCATGCAGGCCAAACGCATGACATTTTCCCATGTCGCTGCCTCGGCCCCTGTGCGTGCGGGGATGACCTTGTCACAGCTACAAGCCGCGCCGCTGATCCCTCGTCTCGGGCAGTGTCGGCTGTTGAGCGGGGACGTCGCAGAGCAGGCCAAAGCCTTGGCCTGCTGGTTGAAAGAGCAAGGGGTCAATTCATGAGCAGAGTGCTAACGGTCATTCCCCAAGCCTGGGGCGCGCAGGCGCTTGAGGCGGCACTCGGTGCGGCGCAACAGGTCAGTGCCGGCGAAGATTTTGCCGCGGTGCTGATCAGCAGCCAGCCCAGTGCGCAGGATGCCGAGTGGGCGACGCGGGCTGGGGCACGCCAGGTGTATCAGTCCGTGCATGCGGCTTTAGGTGAGTGTGACGAGCCGCAGGTTCTGGTCGCGGCGGTCAGCGAAGCACTGCGGGCGATTCCCCGGCTGGGCGGTGAGGTGCCATTGGTGTTGCTGCCACCCGGCCCTCAAGGTGAAGAGCTTGCCGCACTGTTGGCTGACGATCTCGATGGTCAGGCGTTGGGGCGTTGTGTCGCACTGCGCTTTGCGGGCGATGAGTTGCTGGCCGAACGTGCGGCATGGGGTGGGCGCATGCGCCTGTGCCTGCAGATCAGCAGAGGGCCAGCGTTCGCCTGTTTGCGGGCAGGACGTGCACTGTTCAATGCGCCAGTCGACGCCGATATTTTCACGATCGAGTTACACGGCCACTTGCCCAGGGCGCTGACCCTGGAAAAACGCGAAAGCGGCCAACGCCTGCCGCCTCTGGAGGGCGCAAGGCTGGTGGTATCCGGTGGAAGAGGGGTCAATGAGCAAGGCTTTGCGTTGCTTGAGGAATTGGCGTTGGGCTTGGGAGGCACCCTGGGCGGCAGTTTGCCTGCCGTGGATGCGGGTATGGTGCCGGTGCTGCGTCAGGTGGGTGTGTCAGGCAAGTTCGTCAGCCCGCAGATCTATATGGCGGTGGGTATCTCCGGCACCCTGCAGCATTTGGCCGGGGTCAGCCTGGACAGCTGTATCGTGGCCATAAACCAGGATCCCGAGGCGGATATTTTCAAGGTCGCAAGCCTGGGCATCGTTGCCCCTTGGGAAACGCTGCTGCCTGCGTTGCTGGATGAGTTGCGATAAACCCGGGGCACCGTAAAACACATGCCAGTCCAGGCAAGTGACTGGCATTTTTTATGGGGACGAGGGATCTAAGCGTGCCCGCGTCGTCCCTAATGCTGTTCATTTAGCTTGGGGGTTGCAGGTGCATATTTGGATTGGGTGTATATCCATTCCTGCGGTAACGGCCAGCTATGGTTTCGCTTTTACAGCGAGTCACTTGGAAGAGCCTGTAGGAGCGAGCCTGCTCGCGGTGGAGGTCAACGATGACGCGGGGAGCCTGACACCCCGCGGTGCTCTCAGGTTTTTCGCGAGCATGCTCGCTCCTACAGGGCCCAGCGCGGCTAACCCGGCATCCATGCCGGGTTGCCCACTGCGCAGAACCTGCGCACGGCCTCTCGATATAGGGCAAAAAAATCAAAAGCCAAAACAAATCGAGGTGGCCTGACAGCCGACCTGATTTTTGCAGCTGTACTCGTCCCCCTGTAGGAGCGATGCTTGCTCGCGAAGAACGCCTAGACAACGCGATCATCCAGACAGGGCGCGTTATCGTTGACGTCCATCGCGAGCAAGCATCGCTCCTACAGGGAAACGTGTTCACTTGAAATCAGGTCGGCTGTCAGGCCGCCTCGCTTTGGCTTTAGATTTGGGCGCCCCGTTAAACCACGATGGCCGAACGCAGGCATTGCGCAGTGGGTAAACCGGCAGGACGCCGGTTTAGCCGCGCTGGGCCAAGGATGGCCCATCGCGGCGACCCACGGAGCAATGCCGGAGAGAGGGCATGCCGAGCCTAGGCGAGGCACCGAGTGGTGGGGCAAAGCCTTTTGGTTCCTTTTTGCTGGGCCGGCACTCCGGCGTTTGAAAAAGGGACTCGCCGTAAGGGCGAAACCCCAAGTGGCCGTTACCGCAGCAACGGATATCCCCCCAATCCAGTTCTTAAATTCAACCCCATGCTTAAGTGAACAGCATTACCCGCGTCGTCCTTGCTTTATCGCGATGCTTGCCCCCGAAGCCGGGCGGCGCTGCGCATCCAGGGTTGCCAGGATGAAATCGATGAACGCCCGAGTTCGCGGTGCGATAAAGCGCGCCTTGGGCGTCACCGTGTAAAAGCTGCGGCTACCGGTGCTCCAGTCGGGAAACAGTTCCACCAGTTCGCCGCTGCGGATCAGCCCATTGACGAACACGTCCAGGACATAGATGACGCCTTGCTCGGCCAAGGCGGCCTGGATCAGCGCGTCAGTGCTGTTGAAGTGCAGGTCGCCACGCGGCGTCAGTTGGTGTTGCTCGCCTTCGCAGGCAAAAGTCCAGTCCGATACGGTGTAGCGACCTGCGCCGAAAATCCCCAGGCAGTGCTTGGGCTGCAGATCCTGCGGCTGTTCGGGAGTACCGATCCGCTGGAGCAATCCGGGCGCGGCGCAAGCCACGTAGTGCGCTTGATACAGCGGTCGGGCGACCAGGTCGGAGTCATTGACCGAGTCGATGCGAATGGCCACGTCGGTGCCCGTGGCGATCAGGTCTTCAGCATGGTCTGTCTGGCGCAAAGCCACGGACAAACCGGGATGCTGCGCAGTGAATGCCGGTAGCGCCGGACACAGCAAGGCACGCGCGAACGCCGCTGGCGACTCTATGCACAGCTGTCCGCTGATCTCGCCTTTCTTCTGACGAATCTGGGCTTCCATATCGGCGATCTGCCGCAGCACCTGGTTGCACTGCTCGAAGTAACCTTCGCCGTCGTCGGTCAAGCGCAACGAGCGGGTGTTGCGCGATAACAATGTCACCCCCAGGTAGTCTTCCAGCTTGCGCACGCTGGAGGTCACGGTGGCATTGGCGATGTCCAGCGACTCGGCGGCGCGGCTGAAACTGCCACATTCCACCACGCGCACGAACACCTGCATTGCCCAGAGTCTGTCCATTGGTTTTCACCTTTTTCTAATAGCCCATTAGCCGCGTCATGCTCGAACCCTGGGTCAGCGATTTCTATAGTACCAGCCACCAAGAGAGGAACTACCCATGGCTGAATTAAACTTCGATCTGATTGTGGTGGGCTGCGGTGTTGCCGGTTTATCGGCGGCAGTGGCGGGCGCCGAACGTGGACTGCGCGTGGCGGTTCTGGAACGCGCCAGTCGTGAACAGCGGGGAGGGCAGAGCCGCTTCACCGAAGCCTATCTGCGTATGAAGAGCCATACCGAGGTGACCGACGACTTCGACGTGTTCCTGGCCGAGCATTCCGGGTATTACCAGGACCCGGATTTCGTCGCCGAAACCCTCGCTGATCGCGCTGACTGGTCCGCACAGACGCGCGCGCTGGGTTCCGTCGATGCCAGTGTGATCGGCGCCTTTGCCGAGCAGGTTCCAGGCACCATCGCATGGTTGAAGCACAACGGCGTGAAGTTCGACTTCCTGCCCACCCAGTTCCTGACCAGCACCCAGCCGCGGTTGTTGCCGGTCGGCGGCGGCGAGGCCATCGTCGAAGCCCTGGCGGCAAAGGCCGAGGCCTTGGGCGCGGAGTTTTTCTATGAAACCGCCGGGCGTGAATTATTGACCGAAGGGTATGCGAAGGTTCTCGGCATTCGGGCACTTTCACGTCTGCAGGGCGATCTGGTCTTTCGCGGTGCCGTGGTTTTGGCCAGCGGTGGCTTTGAAGGCAATACCGAAATGCTCAGCCGCTACCTTGGGCCGCGCTCAGTGTATTTACGCCCGGTGTGCAAGGGCGCCTATTACAACCGTGGTGAGGGTATCCAGATGGCACTGGACGTGGGCGCCGCGGCCAGCGGCGATTACGGCAGCTATCACGCCGAACCCGTGGACCCGCGCTCGGGCATTTCCGAGCCATCAATTTTCGTTTTTCCTTATGGCATCCTGATCAACAAACAGGGCTTGCGCTTCACTGACGAAGCACCGGGTACGGTTGATGCCTGGTACGAACGGGTGACTCGGCAGATCTATCAGCAGGACGAAGGCATTGCCTGGGTCATTCTCGATCAGAAGGTCAAGGATGTACCCAACTACCGCCTGGCGATCCGCACCGATCAGGCCGCGATCGAAGGAGCGACCCTGGCCGAGCTCGCCGCCACACTGGGTGTTTGCCCCACCACCTTGCAAGAAACAGTGAGCAGCTATAACGCAGCCTGTCGTCCCGGGGATTACCAGCCGTTGCAGCTCGATGGCGTAGCCACCGTGGGCCTGCAGCCGCCTAAAAGCAATTGGGCGCTGCCGTTGAATGCCGGCCCGTTTTTCGCCTACCCGATTATTTCCGCCAATGTATTCACCTTCGGTGGCCTCAAAGTGGATGAGCACGCCCAGGTGATCAACGCCGACGGTCAGCCGATTGGCAACCTCTACGCCGCCGGTGAAACGGTGGGCTTGTACTTTGGCAACTACGCAGGCGGCACTTCAGTGCTCAAAGGCCTGGTGTTCGGTCGCTTGGCGGGGCGGGCCGCGGTGCAACAGCTGGGTGCGCAATGAACGTCGCGGTCGTGACCGGGGCCGGCGGCGCCATTGGCAGTGCAGTGTGCAAGCAGCTTTGCAGTGAAGGTTACCAGGTCGCGGCGCTGGACTTGGCCGAACCCCGGCTGCTGGGCCTGAACATGCGCTTTTATTCTTGCGATGTGGCTTCGCGCATCGCCGTGCGCGATGTGGTCGAGCAGATCGAAGAAGAGATGGGCCCCATCACTGCTCTGGTCAATGTCGCGGGTGTTCTGTCCACCGGCAGCGCGCTGGACCTGAAGGTCTCGGAGTTTGAACGGGTGATGCGGGTCAACGTGCAGGGCACGCTCATTCCTTGCCAGTTGATTGGTCAACTGATGGCCGAGCGCAAGCAGGGCAGCATCGTCAACATTGGTTCAGTGGTCGGCAAGAACGGCGGCAATGCCCGCCCTTGGCTGGATGCGAATGAACAGATGCGGGCCGGTGGCGTCGCTTACGGCATGTCCAAGTCGGCGGTCCACACCATGACCCTGTTCCTGGCCAAGGAACTGGCGAGTGCCGGGGTTCGGGTCAACGCCGTGGCGCCAGGCCCGATCGCCACTGAAATGACCACTTCCTTCCCGGACAATTTGCGCGCACTGATCCCACTGGGGCGCATGGGCCGAGCCGACGAAGTGGCGGCGGCGGTCAGCTTCATGCTGTCGGACAAAGCAGGATTTATCAGCGGGGAAATCCTCGATATCAACGGTGCACTGTGGTGCGACTGATTCAAACCAAGGGAAAAGCATGATGAAAAGTATTTATCTGGTTCTGGACATGCAAAACGATCTGGTTCACCCCGACGGTGCCAGTGGCAAAGGCCCGCTGGGCGAGCAGGTACGCAGCCGCGAAGTGATCGCGCGCACGGCAGCGGCCATTGCCAAGGCACGCAGCAAAGGGATAGCGGTGGCTTATGTGCGGGTCGCGTTTTCCGATGACCATCGTGAAGCTAATCCCGACTCTCAAGTGTTCGGCCCGATCGCCCGGAATGGCATCTTGAAAAAGGACGCCTGGGGCGGCGCTGTACATGATGATCTGACACCGCTGGCTAACGAGTGGAACATCGTCAAGCACCGGGTTTCACCCTTCTATGGCACCTCGCTTGAGGTGCTCTTGCGTCGCGAAGGTATCGAACGCATCTACTGCAGCGGTGTGAGTACTCAAGCGGTGGTCCAGGCCACCGTACGTGACGCCCACGATCGTGATTTTGAAGTGATGGTACTGGAAGACTGCTGCGCATCGCCGTCGGCACAAGAGCATGCAAACTCCATGGCCAGCATCGCGCGTTTTTGCACCAGCGTTAACTCAGCCATCGCTTTCGACTAATCGATGAAATCCACCGGGATTCGCCACAGCGGCGATCCCGGTTTTTTCTTGTCCGCGATTTGCAAAGGTGTGGTCACCCGGTCTTTCAGGGGGTAACGCTGGCATCGTCCGAGGACATTTTCTTCAGCCGGTAATCCAGTTGTGCACGGCTCAGCCCCAGTAACGTGGCCGCGCGTGAGATGTTGTTTTCGCTTTGTTGCATCGCCACTTCGATATACACCTCCTCGATTTGACTGAGGCGTACCGGCCCACGTTGCAGCGCACGTTGCGCGACCGCGAGCAGTTGTTCACGGCTGGCATTGTCCTGTTGCGCCATGCCTACGCTCGGGGTCTCGACGTCAGGCATGCGGATACCGATGGCCGGGCCGCTGTCCCAGCTGACAGTACCGATGCGTTCGAGTTGCCCGCCCAAGGCATCCAGCCCCGAAAGATGACGAAGATCGAGCATGTCACCGTCGTCGGAGAGGATGATGGCCCGCTCGATGACATTTTCGAACTCGCGAATGTTGCCCGGCCAGTGGTAATCCAGAATCACTTGCAGGGCCCTCGGCGCAACACCCGTCAAGTGCCGACCGTGCAGCGCGCACAACTTGTGCATCACCGTGTCGAGCAACAATGGCAAGTCGTCCTTGCGTTCGCGCAAGGGTGCGATGGTGATCGGAAACACGTTCAGCCGATAAAACAGGTCGCTGCGAAAGCGTCCGGCCTTGACCGCCTTGGCCAAGTCTTCGTTGGTCGCGGCGATGACCCGCACATCCACCTTGATGGTCTTGTTGCTGCCTAGTCGTTCCAGGTCGCCGCTTTGCAACACACGCAGCAGTTTACCCTGGGCGGTCATGCTCAAGGTGGCAATTTCGTCGAGGAAGATCGTACCGCCATGGGCAATTTCAAAACGCCCGGGACGCGGGTCAGTCGCACCCGAATAAGCACCGCGCTGCACGCCGAACAGTTCTGACTCGATCAGTTGCTCAGGGATCGCTGCGCAGTTGATTTCAACGAAAGGCGTGTTGGCCCGCAGGCTGTTGGAATGCAATTCGTGGGCGAACATGGTTTTGCCGACACCGCTCTCACCCAGCAGCAGGACGGTGGCATTGGTGCCAGCCACCCGCAGAATCTTGTGCATGGTGATGTGGTAGGCGGCGGAGCTGCCCACCGGCCGGCCGAGTTCGGTCACCGATGGCTGGCTCTCTTCGAGTCCGAACGGCGAGGGCGCCGCCTTGACGGGGGTGTTTTTCACAGGCTTGAGCGGCTGTGCCCGGCGGTGGTCGGTGACCCGCGGCTGGAAGTACTTGAGGTCTTCTTCGGTATTGTCCCAGTCCTCGACCGGTTTGACGATGACCCGGCACAGATCATGTCCGCAGCCTTGGCATTGGGTCTCCCTGGCCAGTAATCGACGACCCATCAGGCGGCTCATGAAGCCGGAGCTATAGCCCACTTCCATCCAGCAGATAGGGTCGGTACTGACGCCGTTGGCGGCGATATGCACGTCACTTTCGACAGAGCGCTTCCAGGTGAATTCGCCGTACTTGAAGCCCTTGGCATGGTCGAACTCGATGCATACCGGTGCGACTTCGACGATGCCGGACAAGGCGTGCAATTGTCCCCCGGCCGCGGCAATGTCCAGTTCGTTACCGGTCCCACGGGCCTTGATTGCCAGGTCGGCATCGCGTTGGCCAGTCATGTAGCCGACACGGGTCAGCACGCCGCGGGTGAACTCCACGCCGTTGCTTTCCAGAAGCTCCTGGCGCAACGCGCCAAACGCCTCGACATGCATCAGCATCATGCGTTTGTCACCCAGCCAGATCAGTCCCTCCTTGGGGTTGAAATACAGCCGGTCGACCAGGTCCTGCATGTCCGGGAAGCGCAGGTCGGTGATGATGTTAATGCCGTTGCGATTGCGCGACTGTCGCGAATGCGCTTCATCATCGATAGGGAGAGTCGTCATCAAATGAGCCTGTGTTTTTTTACTTATTGAAGGCAAAACCGATGCCAGGCGCCTGTTGCAAACACCAGCAGCGCTCAAGCGGGCTGATCGCACTGAAACATAAGGCGCGATGGGTACGCTATCCATTCTCTGCATTCGGGCAATATTTTTTCCCCAGCCTGGTATTCGCGAAAATCCTTGAATGAAATTCGCAAAGTTCGAATTTTCTGAAATCTTCCTGCCGGCGTGCGAAGACTGATCAAGGCGCTAAAGTCGCCGCAGGTATTTCGTAACTATATGATTATTAAGTAATAAAACTTTTGTTTCTGTGGCTTCAAAATGCTGGCACAGCGCTTGCTCTTGTCCTTTCAACAGTTGTTCTTCCAGGGCTTTCCCAAAAAGAACAAAACAACAAAAACAAGATGAGGTGCAGGCAAGTGGCAGAAATTCACTCGTTGGCCTACGCAGGATTCGGTGTAAGCGACCTTGATAAATGGCAGTGGCTGGCCACCGATATTATCGGCATGCAGGTGGCCCATCGCGACGAGCAGGGACTGACGTTGCGCATGGATGAATACGCCCAGCGTTTCTTCCTGGAAAAAAATCCGATCGACGACATTTTGGTGGCCGGCTGGCAGTTTCGCAGCGAGCTGGAGCTTGAGAACTACGTCAGTGAACTGCGTGAAAAAGGCGTGCCAGTCGAAGTGCTTTCCCGGGACGTGCTGCAGCGACGCAAGGTCGAGAAGGCCTACAGCTGCCAGGACCCGAACGGTTTTACCCACGAGTTTTTCTTCGGCCACAGCGAAGCCGGGCTCAACGACGCGTTTCGTTCAAAAGTGCTCAAGGGCAGTTTCGTTACCGGCGATCTTGGCATCGGCCACCTCTTGCCGTTTGCCAAGAACGGGCCGGAAACGGTGAGTTTCTACAAGGATGTCCTGAAGTTGCGAGTCAGCGATTACATCCGCGAGGAAGTGCAGCCGGGCATGGTGGTGGACGCCACGTTTTTCCATACCGCCACGGGTCGCCACCATTCCATTGCCACCGCGCAGGCACCCAGCCCCAAGGTGCTCAACCACTTCATGGTCCAGGTGCAGAACATGGACGACGTCGGCCTGGCCTACGACCGCTGCGTCAAGGCGGGCATCCCGATCATTCTCGAACTCGGTCATCACCCGAACGACAAGACCTTTTCCTTCTACGCCCAGACCCCATCGGGTTTCAACTTTGAAATGGGTTGGGGTGGCGTCGTCATTGACGATCAGCTTTGGGAAGTGAAGGCGTTCAACAAAATGAGCGACTGGGGTCACAAACGCAACGTCGTTCTCTGATCCGTAGCGACACAGTGAGGTTTTCCAGATGTTAAACGCCATTCAATCGAGCAGTACGCCAGCAGTGATTGCGCCGACGGTCGCGACCGCTGATTTCTGTAAAGGCATGCGGCACCTGGCCGGCGCCTGTGTGGTGATCGCTAGTGGCAGCGACAGCGAAAGGGCCGGACTGACAGCCACGGCGGTGTGTTCGATCACCGCTGACCCGCCGCGCCTGCTGATCTGCGTGAACCGCAATGTTCGTGCCCATGAAGTGATTCAGCGCGCCGGCGCTTTCAGCATCAACGTGCTGGCCCATGACCAGGAGTTCATTGCCAAACGCTTTGCCGGGATGGTCGAGGGCGTCAGCGGCGAGGCGCGATTTGCCGAAGGTTGCTGGGAGTCGGGGGTTACCGGCGTGCCGTTGCTCGAAGACGCGCTGGTGAGCTTTGAGTGCCGATTGGAGCAAGTGATACCGGCCAGCACCCACGACATGTTCATCGGTGAAGTCGTTGGCGTTCGAGGCCTGCAGGAGCAGGACGGCCCCCTGGTGTACTTCAACAGCAGGTTCGCCGCACTCAAGTGACCCTGACGACTAGCGACATGCACACACAACAATAAATAAGAGATCACAGACCATGAACAACTTCGTCACGCCAACCGAGACTGTGGATGCCCAGGCGATTCCAACCGAAGCGCAATTGCTGGAGCGCGCGCGTGGGTTGATCCCGATGCTGTTGGAAAAAGCCGAGTCGGTGGAAAACAACCGGATGGTGTCCAGCCAGACCATCGCGGCGTTCGTTGAAGCCGGTTTTTTCAAGATCCTCCAGCCAAAGGAATATGGCGGCTGGGAGATGAACCCTGCGGTGTTCTACAAAGTTCTGATGGAGTTGGGTCGTGGCTGCGGCAGCAGCGCCTGGAACATGATGATCCTGGGCATCCACCAGTGGGAATACGGCTCCTTGCCAGAGCAGGCTTGCCTGGATGCCTGGGGCGAAAACAACGCGGTGATCACCGCCTCGTCCTACCCGCCGTTCGGCAAGGTCGAAGAAGTCGAAGGCGGTTTCAACATCAGCGGCACCTGGAAAACCTCCAGCGGTTGCGATCACGGCCAATGGGCGTTCCTCGGAGGACTGCGGCGCGATGCCAGCGGTCAGGTGATTGATCGCATGTCGATGCTGGTACCCAGCTCCGCATGGGTCATCGAAGACGACTGGCACACCTTCGGCCTGGCCGGTACCGGCAGCAAGAGCCTGGTGATCAAGCATGCGTTCGTACCGCATCACCGCGCCCACAGCCTGATTCAGTACACCTACAGCGAGCGTCCGGCGAACTACCTGTATCCGTTCAACCAGATCTTCTTCGGTGCCGTCTCGGCGCTGATCGTCGGTATCGGCCAAGGCGGGATCGATGAGTACGTGCGCCAGATGAGTGTGCGCACCAACACCACGGACGGCGCGGGCGCTGCACTGAGCCCGTACGTCAAGGATCGCCTGGGCAATGCGGTGGTCCGCGTGCGTTCAGCCCGTGCACGGCTCCTGCAGATGCTGGCCGAGAGCAGCGAATACGTCGAGCGGCGCGAACTGGTGCCGGTCTCTGACCGCGTGCACTACATGCTCGACATCGCCCGTGTCGGTCGCGACTGCGAAGAGGCGGTGATGCTGTTGTTCAAGGCCACGTCGGCCCGTGGCATCTACCTGAGCAATCCACTGCAGCGAATCCTGCGCGATGTCATCGCCGCATCCAACCACATTACCCAGAATGCCGATGACACCGCGGGCATGCTCGGGGCTTATCTGTTGGGGCAGACATTGCCACCGATGCTGTTCGGCCTGGAGCCCGTGTCGCTCAACGACTGAGTCGCTGGACCGGGAGGGCGCTGTTCCTCCCGGCAAGACCTGATGACCGCTTAATGGCGGTCACTCATAAAAACAAAAACGGCTTACTGTCGCAGAGGTCTTTTAATGACTATTCATCAGAACCGAGAACTCGGTTGTGTCCGTTCGGCTGCCCGGTGTCCACGATTGTCCCGCCTGGCAACGGCTTTACTCGGCTGTTCAGTGTTGTCCAGCGCGCAAGCAATGCAGTTCGATACCGGCAATACCGACCTGAAGTTGCGTTTCGATACCAACGTCAAGTACTCCAATGCCTGGCGCGTCAAAGACCAACACGACAAGCTGGTCGCGGACGCGAACCTGGACGATGGCGACCGTAACTTCGACAAAGGCATGATCTCCAATCGCCTGGACCTGTTTTCGGAGTTCGACATCTCTTACCAGAAAGTCGGTGCGCGCGTGACTGGTGCGGCCTGGTACGACGATGTGTACAACAAGGGCAACGACAACGCCTCACCGGGCACCGTCAACTCCTACAGCGTACGTTATGACCAGTTCACCAAGGACACGCGCGACCTGCACGGGCGCGACGCTGAGTTCCGCGATGCGTTTGTGTACGCCAACTACGATTTGGGCGAGGACATGTGGGGCGTATCGCGACTTGGCCAGCACTCGTTGCTCTACGGTGAAAGCCTGTTCTACGGCGGCAACGGCATCGCCGCCGGCCAGCAACCGATCGATGCGGTACGTGCGCTGACCGTACCCAACTCGCAGTTCAAGGAGCTTGGGCTGCCGGTCAAACAGTTCTCCACGCAACTGCAGATCACGCCGACGATTTCGGTCGGCGGTTACTACCAGTTCGAGTGGGAGCGTACGCGCATTCCCGGGGCGGGCAGCTATTTCAGCCCGGCCGACCTGCTTGACGAAGGCGGTGAACGGATTGTCGTGGGACGCCTGCCGAACGGTGTGCCCGCGGCGTCGTTCTATCGCGGTAAAGACATCGAGGCTCGAGACAGTGGCCAGTGGGGCGTGCAACTGCGCTACCGCTCCGAGGCACTGGACACCGACTTCGGTCTGTACGCCATCAACTACCACGACAAGAACTTCCAGGTTCAGGTGCGTCCCGGGGTTGGCGCGGGTGCCCGCCCGGACCAGATCGGCGAGTACATGCTGGTGTTCCCCGAGGACATCCGCGCCTACGGCTTCAGTGCCAACCGCGGATTTGGAGACATCAACTTCGGTTTTGAAACCTCGATCCGCGACAACGCCCCCTTGGTCAGCCTGACCATGACCGACCTGGCGGGTAACGGCGACAACGACGGTAACCCGCTGTATGCGGTAGGCCGGACCGCTCACGCCCAGGTCAACATGATCTACATCATGCCCACCGCCACGTTCTGGGACACCGCCGCCTTGCTGGGCGAATTGGCCTGGAACCGGACGCTGAGTGTCGATAAAAACCAGGACAACCTCGACCCCAATGCCACGCGTGATGCCACGGCGATCCGGGTCGCCTTCTCTCCGACTTACTTCCAGGTCATCGATGGCGTCGACCTCACCGTGCCGATGGGTGTCAGCTACGGCATCGACGGCCGTTCCTCGGCAGTGGGGGGATTCAGCCAGACCAAGGGCGGCGACTACAACATCGGTCTCACGGCGGACTATCTGAAATCGGTCACCTTCACCCTGGCCTACACCGGCTATTACGGCCCCTCGGCGCCGATCAACATCAACGGGATCAAAACCTTCAAGCAGACCAATGCTGACCGCGATTTCGTGGCCTTCAGCGTCTCCCATACATTCTGAGTACTGGCCATGCACAACAATAAGATCACTCAGCTGTTGACCTGTTTCACCCTGTCCGTGTCGGTCATGTCCGCCCATGCGGCCGTCAGCGCGGCTGACGCTCAGGTGTTGAACACCACGCTGACGCCGATGGGCGCGGTGCGTGCCGGCAATGCCGACGGCAGTATCCCGGCCTGGACCGGCGGTTACTCCACGGTACCGGCGGGCTATCAGCAGGGCCATCGGGCGTTCGACCCGTTCGCCCAGGACAAGCCGCTGTACACCATCACCGCCGCCAATCTGGCCAAGTACCAGGACAAGCTCAGCGAGGGCGTCATCCAGCTGTTCAAGGACAACCCGCAGACGTTCCGCATCGACGTGTTCCCCACGCGGCGTACGTCTTCCGCACCGCAGTGGGTGTATGACAACACCTTGAAAAACGCCACCCGCGCATCGCTCGAAGAGGACGGGCTGGTGGTCAAGGGCGCTTACGGAGGTGTGCCATTCCCGCTGCCACAATCCGGTATGGAAGTGCAGTGGAACCACCAGCTGCTGTGGCGTGGCGAGGCCACCAAAACCAAGTACAAGGTCTGGACCACGACGGCGGACGGCCAGCGTGTCCTGGCCACGGCCGCAGAGGACGACGCGCAATACCCGTACTACTACAAGGAAGGTTCGGTGGAGACCGCCGGGCCGAACTTCATGATGGCCATCCAGCTGACCTACGCTCCGGCATTCCGCGCAGGTGAAGCGCTGATGGTGCACAACGTGACGAACTACGTGCAGGGCCGCACCTTGTGGCAATACCTGTCGGGCCAGCGCCGGGTGCGTCGTGCCCCGAGCATCAACTTCGACACGCCCAACTCGGTGGCCTCCGGCGTCAACTTTGTCGATGAGAACTTCGGTGGCAGCGGTTCGCCGGAGCGTTTCGACTGGAAGCTGATCGGCAAGAAAGAAATGATCATCCCTTACAACAACAATCAGTTGCTGGCCAACGCCGATGAAAAAGTCATGGCCCAGCGTCATGTCAATCCGGACTACATGCGCTGGGAACTGCATCGTGTCTGGGAGGTCGAGGCGACCCTCAAGGCCGGCAAGCGTCATGCCGTGCCCAAGCGCAAGTTCTACTACGACGAAGACACCTGGGGTAACGCCATCATCGACGGCTGGGACGCTGAAGGCACCCTGTGGCGCACGTCGCTGAGCACGCCATTCGTGGCCCCGGACATCCCGGCCACCGTGAACTACTGCACCGGTTTCTTCCATGACCATCGGACCAAGGCCTGGATGTACAACTGTGCATTGGGCGACGCGGGCAACGAGCAATACGCAATCACCGAACGTCGACGTGAAAGCTTTTTCTCGCCGGAGTCGCTGACGAAGATGAGCGCACGCTGACGCTCGTGGTGAGCCCTTCCTTCCTGGAGGGGCTGGCCTGTCTTACCGGAGGTATGCAGTGAATAAACATAAATATGCGTTGGCTTGTGTGCTCGGCTTGAGCTTGCTCGCGGGACTGGTACCAACCAGCAAGGCCGGTTCAAGAAACGTGGCCGATACGCTGGAGCAGGGCGCCATAGTCTCGGCATCCGCCAGCCGTTTCGCATTCAATGCGGCCGCGATGGCGGGTGAGCGCCTGGTGGTCGCCGGCATGCGCGGCACCATTCTTTACTCCGACGATCAGGGCGAGCATTGGCAGCAAGCCAGTGTTCCGGTCACGGTCAGCCTGACCGGCGTGTGCTTCGCCGATGCCGCCTATGGCTGGGCCGTGGGACATCGCGGGGTGATTCTCGCCACCCGCGATGGTGGCGTCCACTGGACTCGGCAACTGGAGGGCGGGCAAGTCGCCCAGTCGATTTTGCAGGCGCGTCAGGGTTCTGCCCGGATCGACGAGGCGCGCCGCCTCGTGGCCGAAGGCGCGGACAAACCGTTTTTGACCGTGCAGTGCATGGGCGATGGACGTGTGTTGGCCCTGGGGGCCTACGGGCTGGCGTTCAGCACGCAAAACGACGGTCAGGGCTGGCAGCCGGCGCTGGCGTTGCTCGATGGCAGCGAGTCACAACACCTCAATGCGGTACAGGTCCTGGGCGGTCGGGTTTATGTGGCCGGGGAGCAGGGCGCGTTGATGCGCGTCGACCATGACTTGCGCGGCTTCAACCGTTTTGCGAGCCCCTACGAGGGCAGCTTCTTTGGCCTGTTGGCCACGCGCAATAACAGCCTGCTGGCGGTCGGCTTGCGCGGGCACGTGTTCCGCTCCGTCGATCAGGGGGCCAATTGGCAGCCTGTGACCCTGGCATCGAGCAAAAGCCTGACGGCAGCCATCGAGTTGCGCGACGGCGCGTTGCTGTTGGCGGACGAGTCGGGGCAGGGCTGGCTCAGCCGTGATGACGGTCGCAGCTTTCGTCCGGTGGCGCCTGAACAACGATTCCCGTTGATCGCTCTGCTGGCGTTGCCCGATGGCGGCAGCCTGGCTGTCGGCACCCAGGGCATCACTCGTTTCCCGCCGAGCGCGTTGCGCTAAGTCGGCCCGTATAGAACAAGGAAACTGACCATGGCTATCAGCAATTCCGATGGCTTTACCGCTATCGCCTCCCTGGCGGAGTTCGACAAATTTTCCGGCAATCGCCTGGAGCGCGTGTTGTTCAACCACCGTTTCCTGGTGGTCGGCTTCTGCCTGATTGTCACGCTGCTGCTCGCGATCGCGGCCAGTCAGGTAAGGCTCAACGCCAGTTACCTGAAAACCATCCCCGCGAACCATCCCTTCACCCTCAACTACCTGGAGCACGCCCGCGATTTAAAGGGTGCCGGCAACGCGGTAAGGGTGGCGGTGTCGATGCGTGAAGAGGGCGATATTTTCAACGCCCGGTACATGGAAACACTGCGCCAGCTCAACGACGAGTTGTACCTGGTCAACGGTGTAGACCGCGCCTTCATGCGTTCGCTCTGGACCCCGGCGACACGCTGGCAGGGGGTGACTGAAGAAGGCTTTGATGGCGGCCCGGTGGTCCCGGATGGCTTCGATGGCGGCGCAGAAAGCCTGGACAGCCTGCGCGCTAACGTCGAGCGTTCGGGAGAAACCGGTCAACTGGTGGCGCGTGACCTGCGTTCGAGCATCATTTACTTGCCGCTGTTGGAGATCGACCCCAAGACCGGCCAGGCGCTGGACTACAAGCAACTCTCCGACAGTCTGGAAACGCTGCGCAGTACCTATGCGCAGCGCGGCGTCGACGTCCACATCATCGGTTTCGCCAAGGTGATGGGCGACCTGATCGATGGCCTGTACGCGGTGTTGGCTTTTTTTGCCGTGGCGGTGTTGATCACCAGTGCGATCCTCTACCAGTTCACCCGCTGCGTTCGCAGTACGCTGGTGGTGCAGGGCTGCACGTTGGTTGGGGTGATCTGGCTGCTTGGCCTGTTGCCGCTGCTGGGTTATGAGCTCAATCCCTATTCGATCCTGGTCCCGTTTCTGGTCTATGCCATTGGCGTGAGTCACGGCGCGCAGAAAATGAACGGCATCATGCAGGATGTCGGGCGCGGTACCCACAGGCTGATTGCCGCCCGTTACACCTTTCGCCGCTTGTTTGCCGCGGGCATCACCGCACTGTTGGCGGACGTCGTGGGTTTCGCGGTGCTGACCCTCGTCGACGTGCCCGTCATCCAGGAACTGGCGCTGATCGCCAGCCTGGGCGTGGGCATCCTGGTGTTCACCAACCTGGCCCTGCTGCCGATCATGCTGTCTTTCACCGGTGTTTCACCGGTCGCTGCCGCCCGTAGCCTAAAGCCCGAAACCCTCCTTGAAGGGCAATCGCCGCCATTACTGGTGCGGCTGTTCGAGCACTTTACCGGTCAACGTTCGGCGCGGCTGGCGATTGGCGTGGCGCTGTTGATCGCGCTTGGCGCGGTGTGGATGGGCAAGGATCTGAAGGTCGGTGACCTCGACCCCGGAGCGCCAGAGTTGCGTGCCGATTCGCGCTACAACCAGGACAACCACTTCATCATCGAGCATTACCAGGCGAGCAGCGATGTGTTCGTGATCATGGTCGAAACCCCGGCCGGACAATGCGTCGACTACTCAACACTGCGCAAGGTTGAAGAACTGGAATGGCGCCTGCGTGAATTGCCGGGCGTGGAAACCACCAAATCCATCGCCGGGCTGTCACGCAAAATCAACGTCGGGATGAACGAGGGCAACTTCAAATGGGACGAGTTGCCGCCCAACCAATCGATGATCAATGCCGCGGCCATGCGCTCACCGCGCGAGCTGTTCAACGGCACCTGTAGCCTGCTGTCGATCTACGCCTACCTCAAGGATCACAAGGCCGACACCCTGACGTCGGTGGTCGAGACCACGGCTGCCTTCGCGCAAACATACAACGACGAGCAGACCACATTCCTGATGGCCGCCGGCAATGCCGGGATTGAAAGCGCGACCAACATGGTGGTGAAAAGCGCCAACACCCGGATGCTGCTGGGGGTGTATCTGGTGGTGACGCTGCTGTGCTTCGTTGCCTTTCGTTCATGGCGTGCGGTGCTGTGTGCCGTGCTGCCGTTGATCCTCACGTCGCTGGTGGCCGAGGCGCTGATGGTCCAGCTCAATATGGGCCTGAAAGTGGCGACCTTGCCGGTGGTGGCGCTGGGCGTGGGCATCGGCGTCGACTACGCGTTGTACATCCTCAGCGTGACGCTGTTCTGGTTGCGCCGTGGCGAGAGCCTGGCGATGGCCTATCGGCAGGCGTTGATGTTTACCGGTCGAGTGGTGGTATTCACCGGCCTGACGTTGTCCCTGGGTGTCGTCACCTGGGTGTTCTCACCGATCAAATTCCAGGCCGACATGGGCGTTCTGCTCACCTTCATGTTCCTGTGCAACATGCTGGTGGCGCTGGTCCTGGTGCCTGCATTGGCCTGCTATCTGCTGCGTCCGGCCATACCGGTCGCACAGCCCGCCACCTCTCTCAAGGAAATCTGCGCATGAATCCGGACATTCCCCTGGCCGACACCCGGTTGGCCGATCCGCTGAGCATGGCCACGGCCCGGTTGGCGCTGGACACGGCTTTGCACTACGCCAGCCAGCATGGTTGGCGGGTCAGCGTTGCGGTGCTGGACGGTGGCGGGCATTTGCTGGCCTTCGGTCGAAGTGCCGAGGCGCCCCTGCATACCATCGATCTGGCCCAGGACAAGGCGTTGACCGCCGTGTCCTTCGCCTTGCCCACCGCGGATGTCGGCAAGCGCTTGCGTGATGCCCCCGAGCATGTCCGCCAGTGTTTGATTCTGCGGCCACGCCTGGTGCCCATGGGCGGTGCATTGCCCTTGCACCTGGGCGATCGCCTGGTCGGCGCAATCGGCGTGTCCGGCGCCAGTGAGGAGCAGGACTGCGACTGTGCGATGGCGGGCGTCGATGCCATCACCCAAAACATGTACCGATAATTTTCGCCAGAGGGCAGGAGTCATTACGTGAACCATTCAAGCGTCGACACGCAACAGCTGGGCGACAAGCTTTTCAATGCCCTTATCGAAGCGCAGGCCATCGCGCCACTGACCGAAAGCCATCCGGACTTGACCCTGGAGCAGGCCTACCAGATCCAGCAACACCTGATCGGCCGCCGCGTCAGCAGCGGTGAGCGGCTCATCGGCAAAAAAATCGGCGTTACCAGTCAGGCGGTGATGGACATGCTCGGCGTGCGCCAGCCGGACTTCGGCCAGTTGACCGATGCCATGGTCGTCGCACCGGGCGGCAGCGTGGCCATGGCCGGGCTGATCCAGCCCAAGGCCGAGGGCGAAATTGCCTTTGTCCTCAAGCACGATCTGTCAGGCCCCGGCATCACCGTCGCTGACGTTTTACGGGCTACGGAGGGGGTGATGGCGTGTTTCGAGATCGTTGATTCGCGCATCCGCGACTGGAAAATCAAGATCCAGGACACGGTGGCGGATAACGCGTCGTGCGGTGTGTTCGTGCTCAGTGATCGCCTGGTCAGCCCTCGTGAACTGGACCTGTATACAACGGGCATGGTGCTGGAGAAAAACGGCCGGATCGTCGGCACCGGCGCCGGGGCCGCGACCATGGGCTCGCCGGCTATCGCCGTGGCGTGGCTGGCCAACACCCTGGGCCGGCTAGGTATGAGCCTCAAGGCGGGTGAAGTAATTCTGTCCGGTGCGCTATCGGCGATGGTGCCAGTGGTGGCCGGGGATAATTTGCGAGTGAGCATTGCCGGCATCGGCAGTTGCTCGGTGCGTTTCGACTGAGGTTGCACAACATCATGAACAACAAATTGAAAGTCGCCATCGTCGGTTCCGGCAACATCGGCACCGACCTGATGATCAAGATCCTGCGCAACGCCAAACACCTGGAAATGACGGTGATGGTGGGTATCGACCCGGACTCCGACGGTTTGGCCCGCGCCCAGCGCATGGGCGTGGCCACCACCCATGAAGGCGTTGAAGGCCTGACCCGCATGGAGGTGTTCAAGGACATCGACTTTGTCTTCGATGCCACCTCGGCCGGCGCCCACGTCAAGAATGATGCGTTCCTGCGCTCGATCAAGCCCGGCATCCGCCTGATCGACCTGACACCGGCAGCCATCGGCCCGTATTGCGTGCCGGTGGTGAATCTCGAGCAGAACCTGGATCAGCTCAACGTCAACATGGTCACCTGCGGTGGTCAGGCGACCATCCCCATGGTCGCGGCAGTGTCGCGGGTGGCCACGGTGCACTACGCCGAGATTGTCGCCTCCATTGCCAGCAAATCCGCCGGTCCCGGCACCCGTGCCAACATCGACGAGTTCACCGAGACCACCTCCAAGGCCATCGAGGTGATTGGCGGGGCGAGCAAGGGCAAGGCGATGATTGTGATGAACCCGGCCGAGCCACCGCTGATGATGCGCGACACGGTGTTTGTGCTGTCCGAGGCGGCGGATCAGGCGCTGGTCGAAGCCTCGATTGTCGAGATGGCCGCCGCCGTGCAGGCCTATGTGCCGGGCTATCGCCTGAAGCAAAAAGTCCAGTTCGACGTGATCCCGGAGGATGCGCCGCTGAACATTCCTGGCCTCGGAAAATTTTCCGGGCTGAAGACCTCGGTGTTCCTCGAAGTCGAAGGCGCCGCCCATTACCTGCCAGCCTACGCCGGCAATCTCGACATCATGACCTCCGCAGCCTTGGCCACCGCCGAGCGCATGGCGCAGTCGATGCTTAACGCCTGAGGAGACCGACATGAACGGCAAAAAACTCTACATCTCCGACGTGACGCTGCGCGATGGCAGCCATGCGGTTCGTCATCAGTACTCGATCCAGAACGTGCAGGACATTGCCCGGGCCCTGGACAAGGCCCGCGTCGACTCGATCGAAGTGGCCCACGGCGACGGCCTGCAAGGTTCGAGCTTCAATTATGGCTTCGCTGCGCACACCGATCTGGAATGGATCGAGGCGGCGGCCGACGTGATCAGCCACGCGAAAATCACCACCTTGCTATTGCCCGGCATCGGCACCGTGCATGACCTCAAAGCGGCCTATAACGCCGGAGCCCGGGTGGTGCGCATCGCCACCCATTGCACCGAGGCGGATGTCTCGAAGCAGCACATCGAGTATGCCCGCGAGCTGGGCATGGACACCGTCGGTTTCCTGATGATGAGCCACATGATCCCGGCCGAGCAGCTGGCTGCCCAGGCAAAGCTGATGGAGAGCTACGGCGCCACTTGCGTGTACATGGCCGACTCCGGTGGCGCGATGAACATGCAGGACATCCGCGAGCGTTTCCGCGCGTTCAAGGCGGTGCTCAAGCCAGAAACCGAGACTGGCATGCACGCTCACCACAACTTGAGCCTGGGGGTGGCCAACTCCATCACTGCGGTCGAGGAAGGCTGCGACCGCATCGACGCCAGCCTCGCCGGCATGGGCGCTGGCGCCGGTAACGCACCACTGGAAGTGTTCATCGCCGCTGCCGAGCGCCTGGGCTGGAACCACGGCACCGATCTTTACACGCTGATGGACGCCGCCGATGACATCGTGCGTCCGCTGCAGGACCGTGCGGTGCGGGTGGACCGCGAGACCTTGGCGCTGGGTTACGCCGGGGTCTATTCGAGCTTCCTGCGCCACGCCGAAATCGCTGCCGCGAAATACGGCCTGAAGACCCTCGACATCCTCGTCGAACTGGGCAAACGGCGCATGGTCGGCGGCCAGGAAGACATGATCGTCGACGTCGCGCTGGATTTGCTCAAACGTTAACGCCTGACAACCTGTGGGAGCGAGCTTGCTCCGGGCGGCGTTCCGACGATGGACGTCAACGATAACGCGCCCTGTCTGCATGATTGCGTTGTCTGGACGTTTTTCGTCGGAACGCCGCCCGGAGCCGGCTCGCTCCTACAGGGTATGCGTTCAACGTCTTCATGTTTTTCATCTCGATTTTCATGAATCTTTGAAAAGTTCTGAACAAGAGATATCGATCAGATCATCCAGTCAGCGTCTTTTCTATCCTGAGGTAAACGCATAACTAGTTGTTTATTAAGTATTTAATTTGAATTATCAATCACTTTAACAAGACTGGCACAGTCGTTGCTCTCGACCTTATATCCATAACAACAAGGACTAAAAAGATGAGTCGTTTCACCCAAGAAAACACCAGTAAATTCGTGCAGACCCCTGAGTGGAAAATGCATTACAACGAGGCCGGAGAAGGTCCTGCCGTGATCATGGTCCACGGCTCAGGTGCAGGTGCCACGGGTTGGGCCAACTTTCATCGCAACGTCGATGCATTCGTGGATGCCGGCTACCGGGTAATCCTCATGGACTGCCCAGGCTTCGGCAAGTCGGACCCGCTGGTCACCGCCGAGCCACGCTTCGTGATCAACGCGCGGGCGATCAAGGCGTTGATGGATGGCCTGGACATCGACAAGGCCCACCTGGTGGGTAACTCGATGGGCGGCGGTAGCGCGCTGGGCTTTGCCGTGGACTATCCAGAGCGCCTGGAAAAAATGATCCTGATGGGCTCGGGCGGAGTAGGGCGTACCAGCCTGTTCACACCCTTACCGATGGAAGGCATCAAGTTGCTCTTTGGCGTGTACCGGGACCCGAGCCTGGAAAACCTGAAGAAAATGCTGAATGTGTTTGTCTACGACTCCAGCGCATTGACCGAAGAGCTTATCGGCCTGCGTCACAAGAGCATCCTGGCAAACCCTCAGCACCTGGAAAACTTCCTCAAGAGCATTGACCTGAGCAAGTTCCAGATGGGCGATTTCTCTACCAACCTACCGGACATCAAGCATCCAACCCTGATCACCTGGGGCCGCGATGACCGTTTCGTGCCTATCGACTGGAGCCTGAAGCTGCTCAACGGCCTGCCGGACGCGCGCTTGCACGTGTTCAGCCAATGTGGCCACTGGGCTCAGTGGGAGCACGCGGACGCCTTCAACCGCCTGGTCATCGACTTCCTGGACAACTAAGCCCCGGCGCATCCCTCTCGTTGCGATGGCGCGAGAGGCCTGCGGCTGGCTTGTGCCCCGCACATGGACGCATAACCAAAATAAAACCGGGGTTGGATCATGAACAATTTATGTTTGGCCAGTGCTGCCCTGGCGCTGGCTATCAGCACCGCTGCCTATGCCGCTCAATCACAAGTGCCCGCCTGCGTGGCGCAAAGCGCTTACACACCGATCTGCGGCATGGCGCCGCCCGAGGATCTGGAGCTTTCGCCGGATGGCGGTTTCCTGTTCCTGAGCACCACACCGGGGCTGGCCGCCAGCCATCAAAGTCGTCTGCGAGTCATGGAGCTGGCCTCCCGCAACGTCACCGATATGGTCATCGAGCGCCAGGCAACAGCGGGTTGGGGAGAACCTTCGTGCGAGGAGCCGCAAGGCGCCATAGGTGCCCACGGCATCCATTTAACCAGACGTGCCGATGGTCGAGCGCAATTGCTGGTGGTCAACCACAACGGTCGAGAAGCTGTGGAGTTTCTTGAGCCAGTCATCGACGGCAACAGCTGGAAGGCCATCTGGCGCGGCTGCGTCGACAGCCAGGACGGCACGATGCTCAATGATGTGGCCGCTACGCCCGACGGCGGCTTCGTGGTCACGGCCATGTTCAGCTTCAGTGCAATGAAAGACGATCCGCGCCTGGAACAACTGCTCGATGGCCGTGCCACCGGACATTTGCTTGCCTGGCACCCCAGCGAGGGATTGCGCCGCCTGCCCAACAGCCAGGCTCCGGCACCGAATGGCATTCAGGTCAGCCCGGACGGTCAGTCGGTATGGTTTGCTGCGTGGCCGGGGAGCGGAGTCTGGCAGTACGATTTCAAGCGGCAAAAAGTCGTCAGCAAGATCGTCCTCGACTTCTTGCCGGACAACCTGAGCTGGACAGCGGGTGGTCAGCTGCTTACGGCCGGTGTGCCGGATGTGCAGACCTTTCGCAGGTGTTTCCTCAGCCACGACGAGTTTTGCCCCAGCGCTGCGGTGGTGGCGTTGATTGATCCGCTCAAGGGTTCCAGTCGGGAATTGCTGCGGGCAGCGGAAGGGGTGTTGTATGGCGCGTCTACCGCATTGCAGGTCGATCGCGATGTGTTTGTCGGGGCATTTGCCGGGGATCGTCTGTTGCTGTTGCCCGACGCGATACCTGCTTTGTAGATACCGTATTCCTGACAGCCGACCGTTTCTTTCAGGTGTACATATCCATTCCTGCGGTAACGGCCACCTAAGGTTTCGCCCTTACGGCGAGTGAAATACTGTAGGAGCCAGGCTTGCCGGCGAAGGCGTCCTAACGGCCAACGTGGATTTTGTTGGCTGGAGTACATATCCATTCCTGCGGTAACGGCCGCTTATGGTTTCGCCCTTACGGCGAGTCACTTGGAAGAGCCCCAAGTAACCAAGGGCTCTTGCCCCTGACGTTCGGTGCCTCGCTGTGGCTCGCCATGCCCTCGCTCCGGTCCTGCTCCGTGGGCCCGCCGCGATGGGCCATTCATGGCCCAGCGCGGCTAAACCGGCATCCATGCCGGTTTACCCACTGCGCAGAACCTGCACTCGGCCTCTCGATGTGGCAAGAAGATCAAAAGCCAAAGCGAGGCGGCCTGACAGCCGACCTGATTTTTGCAACTGTACTCATCCCCCTGTGGGAGCGAGCCTGCTCGCGATTAACGTCCGGACAACGCGTTCATCCATACAGGGCGCGTTATCGTTGGCGACCATCGCGAGCAGGCTCGCTCCCACAGGGGGATCAGGTACAGCCGTAAAAGTCAGGCCGGCTGTCAGGCCGCCTCGCTTTGGCTTTGGATTTGGGCGCCCCGTTAAACCACGATGGCCGAACGCAGGCATTGCGTAGTGGGTAAACCGGCAGGACGCCGGTTTAGCCGCGCTGGGCCAGGGATGGCCCATCGCGGCGACCCACGGAGCAATGCCGGAGTGAGGGCATGCCGAGCCTAGGCGAGGCACCGAGTGGTGGGGCAAAGCCTTTTGGTTCCTTTTTGGTGTTTGAAAAAGGGACTCGCCGTAAGGGCGAAACCATAAGTGGCCGTTACCGCAGCAATGGATATATAGGCCAAAAAAATCCAGCAAAAAAAACGGCCCTCTCAGGCCGCATGCGCAGAACCTGCGCTCGGCCTCTCGAGGGGCAAGAAGATCAAAGCCAAAGCAAACGCTGCGATCGTTTGACTTTGCTTTTAAAAAAACAAGATCAAAGATCGCGACCGGTCAGCCCCGGCTGCTCCCCACGCACTCGATGCAGCGCATCACCTTGCGCATTTGGTGAAAAGCCTATTTGGCCGGGCAGGCTAATTCTTCTGCTGGGGTCTGTTGATAATCGGCTGGGAAGTTCACCGATCAGGAGCGGGTATGCAACCTTACGATGTCATCGTGCTGGGCAGCGGCAATGCCGGGCTTTGCGCAGCCCTCTCGGCTCGCGAACAAGGGGCGCGAGTGGCTTTGCTTGAACGCGCACCGAAAGATCAGCGGGGCGGTAATTCAGCGCACACCGGGGGCGCGTTTCGCGTGGCTTATCGGGGCGTTGAGGACTTGCGATGCCTGATGCCGGACTTGCTGGAGAGTGAAATCCAGAGCAGTGATTTCGGCGCTTATACCCAGGACGATTTTTTCGCTGAGTTGGCCTCCATGAGCCAATACCGCACCGACCCGCAGGTGTTGGACACTGTAGTGACCCAGAGCCTGGAGACCTTGCAGTGGATGACCGGCAAGGGGGTGCGCTTCATGCCTATCTATGGTCGTCAGGCTTTCAAGGTGGATGGCAAATTCCGCTTTTGGGGCGGCCTGACCGTCGAGGTTTCCGGGGGCGGCCTGGGGTTGGTCGATGCCCTGTTTCGCCGCGTGGAAAAAGACTCCGTTGAGGTTTTCTACGGCTGTCGGACCCAACGCATCAGCCGCGATCCTGACGGCATGTGGCAGTTGCACTGTGCGGACGGCAGCCAGTTTTGCGCTCGGGCCCTGGTCCTGGCAACGGGTGGTTTCCATGCCAACCTGCAATGGCGCACCCAGTACCTGGGCCCCGGATGGGACCTGGCCAAGGTTCGTGGGTCGCGCTATAACACCGGTGACGGAATCCGTATGGCCCTGGAGGCGGGCGCCGTGGCACACGGTAACTGGTCCGGTTGCCATGCCGTTTTCTATGACGTCAACGCCCCGCAAATGGGCGACTTGAATTGCCTCAACCAGCAAAAAAACTACTTCCACCTCGGCGTCGTGGTCAATGCGGACGGCAAGCGTTTCATCGACGAAGGTCAGGATTTTCGCAACTACACCTACTCCAGCATGGGCGCCAAGGTCATGGCGCAACCTGGAGGTGTGGCCTGGCAGATCTTCGACCAGCACAGCCACGAACTGCTGCCCGATGAGTATCGCGGGCGCCAGGTGACACGGATCCAGGCTGCGACCCTGCAGGGGCTGATCGAGCAGATGGAGGGCATCAACGGTCCCGCCGTTCTGCACACCCTCGAAACCTACAACGCAGCAGTGCAGCTCGATGTGCCGTTCAATCCCGCCGTTCGTGACGGTCGTTCGACTCAAGGACTGGAACTGCCCAAGTCAAACTGGGCCAACCCGTTGGATCGACCGCCCTTCGTGGCCTACGCGGTGACTTGCGGCATCACCTTCACGTTCGGTGGATTGAAGGTCAACAGCCAGGCCCAGGTGTTGGACGAAGAGGACCGACCGATCGACGGGCTTTATGCCGCGGGTGAGCTGGTGGGCAACCTTTACTACGTTAAATACGCGGGTGGGGCGGGCCTGACATCAGGTTCAGTGCTGGGACGCATCGCCGGCGCAGAGGCTGCTGCACAATGCCGTTGATGCACAGATGGTGCGTTGGGCCATGCGCCTTCCAAGGTGGCAAATGATCACCCGCCTGACGGTGCGGCGCAGGCTGCCAGGCGGATGTGTGCTTTTCTGGATGTTGTCGGTATTCATGCTGATTTTTTTTGAGGTGAGTGACGGACGAATCTCTCAGTGGATCTTTGAGGTCGACTTGTTCTTGCTTGAAGAAAACACAGCAGAATCTGAACCTGCTCCCGCGGCGGAGATTGTTAGCACCGATGCCTACCTTCAACAGTTTGAACAATGGGCAGGGACTCAATGGCTACCGCATAGTTACTGAGCATTGGTTTCCCGTTGTAGAGATGGGCGCCACTAAGGGTGAGTGGCGAGTGACTGTGCCTCTGCCTGGCAGTCACTTGGCGGCTTAAGACCTTTCGCGCGTACCGCAGCGAGTTCCCGCCTGGCGATATCCAGGTCGGCGAGGAATACCGGATCAGCGTGCAGACGGGCGACTGCGGCCGCGCCGATGAGCCGCCCCGCGTCGACGTCGCTCTGCCAGTGCACATTGCAAACCACCCGGCTTTGTCCATAGGCAAAACCCCGTGCCAGAAGGGCATCGGTACGTTCAGGCGCCATCTCGGACAGGATCAGCGCCCATGCCCAGCCGACGGCGCTGTGTCCGGAGGGGTAGGAGCCGTCTTTTTTCAAGGGTTCCGCGTCCGGGGCACAGATAGGCGCCTGATTCACCACCAAGGGCCGTGTGCGAACGTAAAAGTTCTTCGCTGCATAGGTTGCCAATCCAGCGTCCGTCAGCGAGCGACGCAAGAGTTGATACAGATAGGGTGTGTCTTCGCTGCTGACCGGGGCATTCAATGCACAGCTGAACGTCTGGGCGGCCTGCGGAAACCGCAAATCATTGTCGGCGGTTGCCAGCGCCCATCGCGGTGTCTCCCGTAAGGCGAGGGTGGCGCGAGAAATCGCCTGGTCACGCGCCATGTCTGCGGAATTCTGCTCGGGAGGGGCCGGAAGCAGTGCGCGGCTGTTGGGTAAGGATTCAGGCGACAGATACCCGGTCAACAGACCGGGGCGCAACTCTGGTACGGCTGCCGGTTGGGCAGGTGCATCGGCATACGCAGCAGCTACACAAAGTGCAAGACTGGTTCCCAGCCAAAAGGATCGGTGATTCACGGACTACCTCATTTATCGGGTGTGCAATAACCTGGAATTAGATGCTTGGAGCACGATCAATGCAGCGAGGCAAAATTCACCGAAGGTCTGAGGCAGGCGTATGGATTCACCGCCTGGCATTCATTCCGGGCCTGGCGTAGCGACTCCAGCGAAACGTCGTTAAAACGTGTGGTGACGACAGCTACCATTGCTGCTAATGAGGCGATGGCACACAGCATTATTATTATTTTCATCGGTTCACCTGCTCGAAAGCACTGAGTGATGGAACGTACTGTTGTGTCTTGACTTTATCGAGGCTGAAAACGACTTCACCCCCCTTGGTGGGGGGGCGACGATTGACTCAAAATCCCTGATAGATGCCTGGCCGAAGAGTCTTTGCAAAATGTTTCATGGCCTTTAGGATGACTTCAGGTTCGGCCATGTCATCGCGACGGGGCGGTGAGCCCTATAAGAACTACCTGCCCGGAAAAGGGCGTCACTCGGCGTTATCCAGCATGTCCAGACACAGTGCCCAGACCATCTTCGCCGAGAGCTTCTTCCGCGTGAATGCACAACTGTTCGCCCCGTTCCTGGCCGAGGCGGGCCTGGACGAACGTATTCTGCATGCCCCCGATGTAGAGATTCCCGCGGCGAATTATGTCGAGCTTTGGGAGATCCTCGGACGCAGGGTGGATGCGTCGATCGGCTTGCAAATCGGCATCCAGACCGTCAGCAGCGCCCTTGGCGCCTATGGTCAAACGATACGCAGTGCGCCGACCGTGCTCCTGGCACTGCGTTGCATGAGTCATTTTGCCGTGGTGTTTGCTCATGCCATTCGGGTGGATTTCGAAATCGACGGCGGGCAGGTCATCCTGTCTTACCAGTGCACCGACCCGAGCATCGTGCGGCGCCGCCAGGACTCCGAGTTCACGATCGGCTTCTTCCTCAGCCTGTTGCGCGAGATCACCGACAACCCGCGATTGACGCCGCAGCGGGCCGACTTCGAGCATGAAAGGCCGGCCGATTTGTCGTTACATCGAGACGTGCTTGCATGCCCGCTGCACTTCAAACAGCCGGACAATCGCCTGTATTTTCCGGTTGCTCTTTTGGACATGCCTGTACGCACCTCCGACCCACGCCTGTTCCAGGCACTGGAACCTTTCCTCGAACAGCAGCGACAGATCAGGGCACCGGTCAGCGATCTGCTCGCCCAACTCGCAAGCCATATCGCCAGCAGCCTGAGCAGCGGTGGGGCCAGCCTGGAAATGGTGGCGCAGAGCATGGGCCTGGGACCGCGCACACTGCAACGGCGTCTGGCCGAACACCAGGTGGAATTCAGGTTGCTGGTCGAGGATGTGCGCCGCTCGCTGGCCGAAGCCTATGTGGCGCAGGCCCAATACAGCCTGACAGAAGTCGCCTTGCTGCTCGGGTACGCCGAATGCAGCTCATTCAGCCGCGCCTTTCGTCGTTGGACCCAACTCTCTCCACAGCAATATCGCCTGCAAGCCCAGGCCAGCCACGCGTAATTTTTTTTGCGGCTGACGTCAGATGTCAACCGCCTTGACGCGCGCTGGCAAGCCCCTGCGCACCTCCACTGTTAGCTTCTGTCCCTGAGGTGGGCATGACCTGTCCCGGCTGGCTTCGTCTGGCTCGGCGGGGGTCGTTTCAGCTGTGCTGCATGCCCTCCATCGCTAACAAAAACACGAGGTGTGGGTGAATGGCAGAGCATGAGAGCGGCGCCAAGGGCGTCAGCCGTCGCAAGTTTTTGCACGGTGCCGGAGTGGGCGCGGTGGCTGTCGCCGGGGCAGGGGTCGTGACCCATGCCACCGCAGCGTCGGGCGATCACTGCAAGACCGCGGGTTGCGACTACGACGTGGTGGTGATCGGTGGTGGCTTCGCCGGTGTCACGGCGGCTCGCGACAGCCGCAAGAACGGCTACAAAACCCTGTTGCTGGAGGCGCGCGACCGCCTGGGCGGGCGCACCTTCACCTCCGAATTCGACGGCCACAAGGTCGAGATGGGTGGCACCTGGATTCACCAGACGCAGCCCTTTGTCTGGGCCGAGAAAGAACGCTATGGCCTTGAGGTGCTGGAGACGCCGGTCAGCGGCGTGGTGCTGGATAAAGAAGAGTATGTGGTCAAGGTCGGGGACACGACCCACACGCTGAGCGGCGAGCAGTTGTTGCCGCTGTATGAAGCCCTGGATGCCTTCTATACCGAGGCGCGCCAGGTCTGGGACCGCCCTTACGACGCTCAATACACCTGGAACGAAATCATCCGCCGTGACCAGCGGACCGCCCGGCAACGCCTGGATGAGCTCCAGCTCACCCCGATCCAACGGGTGGCAATCGACAGCTTCGTCGGCGCAACGGCCAATTCGCCATTGGATCAGGTGTCCTACGTCGACATGCTGCGTTACTGGGCGCTCTCAGGCTGGAACCTGCAGGGTTTCAACGACGCTGTCGTGCGTTACAAACTCAAGGACGGCACCGTCGCCCTGATCGACAAGATGATCGAAGACGGCAAGCCGCAAGTGCGCCTGTCGACCCCGGTCAAAAAGATCGAAGACAAGGGCGACCACACCGTGGTGACCACTCAGAAAGGCGAAAAAATCATCGCTGCCAGCGTCATCATCGCGCTGCCAATGAACGTCCTGCCAAACCTGGAATTTTCCCCAGCGCTGGATCCTGAGCTGATCGAAGCGGGCAAGCAGAGACACAGTGGCCAGGGGATCAAGTTCTACGTCAAGGCCAGGGGCGGATATACCAAGTCGGCGAAAGTCACTGCCATGGCCGACTCCAATTACCCGGTCAACCTGGTAATGGCGCACTACGTGAGCGACGACCACACCCTGTTCGTCGCTTTCGGCAACGATCCGGCCAAGGTCGATTTCCACGACATCCAGGCCGTCCAGTCGATTCTGGAGCCGCTCTTTCCAGGCATCCAGGTCGAAAGCACCCACGGCCACGAATGGACTCTCGACCCTTACAGCCTTGGCACCTACGCCAGCTACAAATCGCAATGGTTCGAGAAGTACTACGCGCACTTCCAGAAGGACAGCGGCCGAATTTTCTTCGGCCAGGGCGACCACGGTGAGGGCTGGCGCGGCTGCATTGACGGAGCGATCGCCGCTGGCGGCAAGGCAGCCATGCGAACCCGGAAGCTGCTGGGATGAAGGGCCGCTACGCAAATCCGGCCCTTACATGTTTCCTCAGTCAACAAGGACCCACGTCATGAGCATCACGATCTACACCAAACCCAAGTGCGTGCTGACCGTAGCTGTCGCTGCGGTGCTGCTGGTCGACCCAAGCCTGATCTTCCAATGGGTGGGCATGCCACTGGGGGCCGACGGCATGCTCCTTGGCCGTCTCCTCGGCGCTACGTACCTTGCTGTCGGTCTGGGCTTCTGGTTCATCCGCCGTCTCGAAGACCTGCCACGCCGCGACGCCCTGTTGCTGATCGGCTCCGATCTTGTGTGCGCCGGCATCATCGTTCACGCAGTCACGGCGGGTGCGATGAACCCGCTCGGCTGGGGCCTGGCAGCGGTCTACCTGGGTTCAGCCCTGGGTTTCGGCTGGTGCGCCAGCCGGGTTGCCGCCAGGCCAGTCTGCGCCTGAACCACGTTTCACCCCGGCGTCAGGCGCCGGGCGCTCCTGCACAATAATTACAATGGGAGAGTGACATGAATATTCAACTCAACAAGTCCTTGCTCGCCAGCGCCCTGGTTGCACTGTTCAGCGCTTGCGGCGCCCACGCGGCAACCCCGGCCGACCTGGGCAAGTTAGGCAACGAGCTGACGCCGTTCGGTGCAGAAAAAGCCGGCAATGCCAGCGGCAGCATTCCAGCCTGGAGCGGCGGACTCACCCAGGCACCGGCCGGTTGGAAGCCCGGCCACGGCGACCCTTACAGCGCTGACAAGCGGCTGTACTCCATCGATGCCAAGAACCTTGCGCAATATCAGGCACAGTTGCCTCCTGGTCAGGTGGAACTGATCAAGGCCTATCCGGGTTACCGCCTGGACGTCTACCCGACGCACCGCAGCTGTACCTTCCCGACCGAAATTGCCCAGCGCACCAAAGCATTCGCCGCACAGAGCAAGATCGGCAGCGACGGCTGGAACCTGGAGCAAGCGGCCGGCGCTGCGATTCCTTTCCCGGTACCGCAAAGTGGCATCGAGGTGATGTGGAACTACAAGCTGCGCTACATGGCCAAGGGGCGCCGCGCCCAGGTATCGATGCTGCTTCGCGAGAAGAGCGGTGAGCTGTCCGAGCTCAAGCAGTGGGCCAGCGAGTATTACCCCTACAACGATGCGGCGGTCAAAAGCCCGGTCGATGCCGGCGACTTCGAGGCGAAGATGCTCTACGACGTGCTGACACCGCCATCGCGCGCTGGCGAAATGTATCTGGTGCACGGCTACCTCGACAAACCGCAGGACTCCTGGATCTATTTCCCCGGCCAGCGCCGCGTGCGCCGTGCGCCATCCTTCGCTTACGACAATCCGATTGCCGGCACCGACAGCCTGTACTTCGTCGACCAGATCAACATGTTCACCGGGGCGATGGACCGTTATGACTTCAAGCTGATCGGCAAGAAGGAAATGATGGTGCCTTACAACTCCTACAAGCTGATCGACAAGAGCAACACGTACGAGAAGCTGATGGGACAGGACTACCTCAATCGCGATGCGCAACGTTATGAGCAGCACCGGGTCTGGGTGGTGGAAGCCACGGTGAAGGCGGACAAGCGCCATTCATTCGCCAAGCGCGTGTTTTTCGTCGACGAAGACAGCTGGGCGCTGTTGCACGTGGACATGTACGACGCCAAGGGCAATCTCTGGCGCGTGCAGGAAGGCAGCGTCTGGGCCAACCCGCAGACCCAGTCCTGCACCGGCTTCGAGTACGTGAGCTACGACCTCGTGGCACGACGCTACATCGCCGACGGCTTCACCCAAGAGGGCGAGGTGCTCGACCTGACCGCCGGACTCGAAGGCCGGGTCAGCGACAAACTGTTCAACTCCAACGAACTGCGCCGCAGCGGCGAACGTTAAGCAGCAGTCACTTCGCGTAAAGGTAGAGCTATGAACAACAATAAAAAAGGCGCGGCCCAAGCCGCGCCGGGCTTCGCGCGCGCAAAAAACAGTCTGGCCCTGGCAGTCATGGCCGCTTCAAGCCTGATGTGGATGGATGCCAGTCATGCCATGCGCTTTGGCTCAGAGGACGGCATTTCCGGCAGTTTCGACTCCACGCTGTCATACGGCTTCGCCACGCGCCTGCAATCGCCTGACTGCCATTTGCTCGGCGGTGACAGCGGCGGCTGCAACGACGGCACCAATACCGGGTTGGGGGAGTTCTACAACTTGAGCCGCGGCAACGGCTACGCCAATGCCGATATCAATTACACCAACTCCGACGACGGCGATCTGAACTACAACAAGCACGATGTGTTCTCCGAGGTGGTGAAGGGCACCCATGAGCTGAGCCTGAAGTTCGGTGATGGCTGGAGCGCTCTGGGTCGGGTCAGTTGGTCGAAAGACTTCAAGATGGATAACACCCGGCGTACCGAGCTCGATGACAATGCCGATCGTGAAGCCACCGAACGCATCGACCTGCTCGACCTGTGGGTGGCCAAGAGCTTCGATTTGGGCGAGATGCCGGCCAAGGTCAAGGTCGGCAACCAGGTGATCAGCTGGGGCGAAGAGATTTTCGTCACCGGCGGCATCAACCAGATCAATGCCCTCAACCTGACGAAATACCATACGCCCGGCACCCAATTGAAGGAGGTCTTCGTCCCGGCCCCCATGGCCTCGTTCAACCTGGGATTGAGTGAAAACCTGAACCTGGAGACCTATTACCAATTCAAGTGGAACGCCTACGGTATCGACCCGGTGGGCACCTACTATTCCAACTCCGACGTGGTGGGTGAGGGCAACCGGCCGATCTACTACTCGACCAGTACACTCGACGGCCTTCTCGGCGCCGGTACCTGTGCCTCGCTGACACCCACCGGTCGTTGCGGCGAGCCGTTGATCAGCGGCCTGGACGACGCCACGTTGGTCGCCAATGGCCTGGCGGTTCCGTTTGCCGGCGAGCGCTCGGCCAAGAACAGCGGCCAATATGGCGTCGCCCTGCGCTGGACGGTGGAGGAGATCGCCACCGAGTTCGGTTTCTTCTACCAGCGCTATCACGACAAACTGCCCTTCGTGGGATACACCGCTACTTCCAACCCGGATGGGCTGGTGGTCGACAACTACTTCTGGAACTACGGCGAAGACAAGAACCTGTACGGGTTGTCGCTCAATACCATGGCCGGTCCGGTGGCCGTTGGAGCGGAGTTGTCCTATCGGCCCAACGACAGCGTCGGCATCGACCCCACGGTGCCCTTTGGCCAGGCGTTCACCGGGGAGTTCAACAAGTTCAGTGTGTACGACACTGGCACCAACAAAGGCTTTGTCGAAGAGAAGAAATGGCAGGCTCACGTGAATGCTATCTACACCTTCTCGGCCAACGACCCGCTCGGGTTTATCCCGACCAGCCTGGGTGCTTCCGACGGTTTCCTGCTGACTGAGGCGGTAGTGACCCATTACCCGGACCTGGATACCTCGGGTGAGACGCCTTACTTCCTGCCGGATTATTCGCTGCCGGATAAAACCTCATGGGGTTACATCACCGAGCTGGGTATCAACTACCCGAACCTTTTTGACAGCGGGATTACCCTGACGCCGCAACTGGACTTCGCCCACGACGTACACGGCACCACGCCAAATGCCCTGCCTTTCGTCGAAGGTCGCAAGTCACTCACCAGTTCGTTGCTGTTCAACTACCGCGACCGCTGGAAGGGTGGTTTGCAATGGGTGCAGTACTGGGGAGGCGGGGATAACAACCTGATGGCTGACCGCGACTTCTTGAGCGGCAACATTTCCTACTCGTTCTGACGTCGTGGCTTCCCTCGGCCATGGGCTGAGGGAAGCTTATTCGCGTTTTTCAGGAAGGCTCATCATGCTGGCTTCTCTTGTGCTCGGTCTCGAGCGGTTGTTCTTTCGACGTCGTCTGTCGACCCTGGCGGTGCTGGCCCTGGTCACACTGGTCATGGCCGGTTTCGCCTCGCAGCTGCGCATGTCCGCCGGTTTCGACAAGCAGCTGCCCCAGCAGCACGAATTCATTCAGACCTTCAACAAGTACCGGGACGTGCTGTTCGGTGCCAACCGCGTCATCGTGGTGCTGCACGCCAAGAACGGCGACATCTGGAACACCCAGGCCATGACCCGGCTCTACGACCTGACCCAGACGCTGTTTTTCATGCCGGGCATCGACCGGCGCACGGTCACTTCGCTGTGGACCCCCAATACCCGCGCGGTGCAGATCACCGAGGAGGGCATGAAGGCCGAAGATGTGATCGGCGGTGACGTCACGGTCGGCACCCTTGATGAGCAGGCGATTGTTGGCATCCGTGATCGCACCATCGTCGGCGGCTTTGTCGGCAGCCTGGTGGCCAACGACTATTCGGGGGCCATGGTGGTGGCCGAGCTCGCCGACCCGGACCCGCAGACCGGCAAACGCCTGGACTACCTGGAATTCAGCAAACGCCTGGAAGACGATGTCCGCGCCAAGTTTGCAGACAGCGCCTATGACGTGCAGATCATCGGTTTCGCCAAGCAAATGGGTGACATCGGCGCCGGCGCGACGAGCGTCATGGGTTTCTTTGCGCTGGCTTTCCTGCTGACCCTGGCCGCGGTGTACTGGTACACCCGCTCCTGGGTGCTGACCTTTCTGCCGCTGTGCTGTTCGCTGGTGTCGGTGGTCTGGCAGTTCGGTACCATCACCTTGCTTGGCTTCGGCCTTGACCCACTGGCGATTCTGGTGCCGTTCCTGGTGTTCGCCGTCGGCGTGTCCCATGGCGTGCAACAGGTCAACTTCATCTCCAAGGAAGTGTGCAACGGTGCCGATGCAATGACCGCTGCTCGCCGCAGTTTCAGTGGTTTGCTGATCCCCGGCACCTTGGCGCTTATTACCGCCTTCGTTGGCTTTGCCACCCTGGTGCTGGTACCGATTCCAATGATTCGCGAACTGGCGATTACCGCCTCGGTCGGGGTCGCCTACAAGATCGTCACCAACCTGATCATGCTGCCGGTGCTGGCCAGCTTCTTCCATTTCGACCAGGCCTACGTCAACCGGGTCAAACACCTGCAAACCTGGCGCGATGGCGTCATGAGCAAACTCGGGCGCCTGGCCGAGACCCGCAATGCGGCGATCGGCTCGGTGTTGTGCCTGGTGCTGCTCGGCATCGCTGTCTGGCAGAGCCAGGGCCGGCATGTCGGCCACGTGTTACCGGGCGCGCCCGAACTGCACAGCGACTCGCGCTACAACCGGGACGTAGAAAGCGTGGTCGGTCATTTCGGCCTGGGGCTGGACCTGTTTACCGTGGTGGTGGAAACGCCGAAAAACGGTTGCTACCAGCATGAAGTCATGGCTTACGCCGACCGCCTGACCTGGTTCCTGGCCAACGTGCCGGGGGTGTTGTCGGCGCAATCGCTGCCGGCACTGACCAAGCTCTCGGCCTCGGGTGTCAACGAGGGCAACCCGAAATGGGCAGCGCTGCCGGTCGATGAACTGAGTATCGGCGAAGCCGTGCGCCAGGTGCCCGAGGTGCTGCGCCTGTACAACGCCGATTGTACGGTATTGCCGATCAACCTGTACCTGGTCGACCACAAGGCGACCACCCTGAAAACCGTGGTCGCAGCGGTGCAACAGTATCGGGCGCAACACCCCGTGCACGGCATCACGGTACGGCTTGCCAGTGGCAACGCCGGGGTGCAGGCGGCTACCAACGAAATCGTCGAATCCTGCGAGTTGCCGATGATGCTCTACGTCTACCTGACCATCGTGCTGTTGGTGTTGCTGGTCTACCGCGACTGGCGGGCGATGGTCGCCTGCTGTGTGCCGCTGACCCTGGCGACCTTCCTTGGCTATTGGTTCATGAAGACGCTGGACATCGGCCTGACGGTCGCGACCTTGCCGGTGATGGTGCTGGCCGTGGGCATCGGTGTGGATTACGCGTTCTACATCTACAACCGCCTGCAACTGCACCTGGCCGAAGGGCTGGACATCGTCACGGCGTTCAAGCTTGCCCTGCGCGAGGTGGGGGTGGCGACTATATTCACCGCCATCACCTTGTCCATCGGCGTGGCGACCTGGTTGTTCTCGGCCTTGAAATTCCAGGCCGACATGGGGTTGCTGCTGACCTTCATGTTCATGGTCAACATGCTGATGGCGATCACCCTGCTGCCGGCCATCGCCGTGATGCTGGACGTGCTGATTCCGCGACGGGGGCCTGTCCGTGCGCCTCTGATTGCGCATTGATGGGGGGATGTGAAATGTCGAACAAAACGATTTCGCTGCCACGCATGTTAGCTATCGCTGCGTTGTTCGGCCTGGCAGGCCAGGTACTGCATGGCCAGGGTGCCGAGCTACCCGCCATGCGCCTGACCCAGACGCAACTAGCGCCGCTGGTGGCGGTCAGCAAGGCGGGCTCGGGGTTTGTCGCCCTGGGTGATCACGGTGTGGTGGTGCTGTCTGCCGATGGCAAGCACTGGCACCAGGCCAAGGCCGTGCCGGTGGATGGACTGCTGACGGCGTTGAGTTTCGCCGATGGGCAAAACGGCTGGGCCGTGGGGCATGGCGGGGTGTTGCTGCGTACCAAAGACGGCGGTGACACCTGGTCATTGCAATCGCCCCTGGAAGGTAAACCCGTGCTGTTGTCGGTTTGGTTCGAGAACACCCGGCACGGCATTGTCGTCGGCGCCTACGGCTACGCCAGCGAAACCCGCGATGGTGGTCGCAGCTGGCAGCGCCTGAGCGTGAGCAGTGACGGCGACGATTACCACCTCAACCAGATCTTTGCCGGGCGCGATGGCCACCTGTTCATCGCCGGGGAGGGCGGTAGCGCCTACCGGTCTCCTGACAATGGAGCGACCTGGGAAACCCTGGATACCGGCGTCAGCGGTTCGTTGTGGGCTGGCGCGAGCCTGCGCGATGGCCGCGTTCTGTTGGCAGGCATGAGCGGGCGGATGCTGGTCAGCGACGACCTGGGCGATACCTGGCACGCCAGGGACAGCGGTAGCCAGGAAGCCATCACTGCGGTCGGCCAACTCAGCGACGGTCGCGTAGCGCTGGTGGGCAATGGCGGGCTGGTAGCCGTTGCCGATCAGGGCCTGCAGCACTTCCAGGCGCAGGTCCGCGCCGACCGGCAGAACCTCGCCGCACTCGCGCCGCTGGGCGATAGCCAACTGGCGCTGTTCGGCCCACAGGGTGTGCTGAGCCAGGATCTGACAGATACCGATTAATCCGCGTCGGCACCGACCGGCGCACTCAAACAAGAATCTGAATGGAGCACGAAACCATGCTGGGATTGATGCAAGATCAACCGCTACTGATTTCATCGGTTCTCGAACACGCGCTCACGGCGCATCCGAGGATCGAAATTGCCTCGCGCACGATCGAAGGGCCGATGCATCACTGCACCTATGCCGATATCGGCCGGCGTGCCAAACAACTGGCCAATGCCCTGACCACACTTGAGGTGCAACCCGGTGAACGGATTGGCACGCTGGCCTGGAACGGTTACCGGCATATGGAGCTGTATTTCGGTGTGTCGGGTATGGGTGCAGTGCTGCATACCATCAACCCGCGCCTGTTTCCCGAGCAGATCGAATTCATTGCCAACCACGCTGAAGATCAGTACATGTTTTTCGACCTTTCGTTCGCCGCGCTGGTAGAGCAGCTCGCGCCGCGAATGAAGACCGTCAAAGCCTTCATCGCCCTGACGGATCGCAGCCGGATGCCGGACATCGAGGTGCCCAATCTGCTGTGTTACGAGGACTTGATCGACGGCCAGAGCAGTGTGTTCGACTGGCCTGTGCTCGATGAAAGGGCGGCCTCCTCGATGTGCTACACCTCGGGCACCACCGGCAATCCGAAAGGCGTGTTGTTTTCGCACCGTTCCTCGATTTTGCATTCCCTGGGGCTGTGCACATCGGAGGGCTTTGGCCTGTCGTCGGCGGATTCGGCGCTGCTGGTGGTGCCCATGTTCCACGTCAATGCCTGGGGCATGCCCTACGCGGCGGCCATGTGCGGCGCCAGGCTGGTGCTACCGGGCCCGGCGCTGGACGGCGAGAGCCTTTACGAGCTGATGCGTACCGAACAGGTGACGCTGGCCCTGGGTGTGCCGACGGTGTGGATGATGTTGCAGCAACACGTCGAAGCCCGTGGCCTGGACCCGGTGGCGGACCTGTGCCTGAATCGGGTGGTGATTGGCGGCGCTGCGGCACCGAGGACCCAGGTCGAGACGTTCGAAACCCGTTTCGGTGCCCGGGTGCTGCATGCCTGGGGCATGACCGAAATGTCGCCACTGGGCACTGTCTGCAACCCGCTGCCCAAACATCGCGATGCGTCGCCGGCTGAATTGCTTGACCTGCAGGCCAAGCAGGGGCGAGCGCTGTTCGGCGTGTCCATGAAGATCGTCGACGAGGAGGGCGCCGAGTTGCCCCGTGATGGCAAGGCCTCCGGTCATCTGCTGGTCAAGGGGCCGTGGATCGCCAAGCAATATTTCCGGGGGGAGGGCGCGAGCATTCTCGATGATGCCGGCTGGTTCGACACCGGTGATATCGCCACCATCGATTGCGATGGCTACATGCAGATCACCGACCGCGCCAAGGATGTCATCAAGTCCGGTGGCGAATGGATTTCCTCGATCGACCTGGAGAACGCCGCCGTCGGCCATCCAGCGGTGGCCGAGGCGGCCGTCATTGGTATTGCTCATGCCAAATGGCAGGAGCGCCCGCTGCTGATCGTGGTGATCAAGCCCGGCAAGGCCGCCAGCAAGGAAGAACTGCTGGCATACCTGGAAACACGGGTAGCGAAGTGGTGGCTGCCGGTCGATGTCGCTTTCGTCGAGGCACTGCCGCATACGGCAACGGGCAAACTGCAAAAAATGAAGTTGCGCGAGCAGTTTCGCGACTATCGCCTTACAGAGGGGGGATTGTGCACGGACATCAACCACCAAATTTCGTCAGATTGACGGCTTTTGGATTGGGATAGTGCTCGAGTGACTTCATGTATTGGCCGATCAACTTCATATACGGAGCAAGGGTCCAGGCATTCACAGCGACGGTATTGACCTCCTCACGGGGGTCCTGCTCGATATTGAAGATCGATGGATAACCGGTCAGTTCGGCGCGGTAGCCGCCTACACCCGCCATGGCTGGATTGCCGGCCGAGCTGATGAACTGTTTCGGATAGATGCGAAACTGCCGCCAACGCACGGCAACGATCTCGTCACCGATGAAGGTGATCAAGCTTTCACGCCTGGAAGCGGCCTGCCTGCCGAGAACGACATCGCTCTGGTCGACGCCGTCGATTGGCCGATCCGCCGGAACCGCGGCGCCAATGATCTTCGCCAGCGTTGGAAAGACATCATGGATGGACACCATCGCGTTGCTCGCCCGTGGCGCGATCCTGCCTGGCCACTTGATCATGGCCGGCACACGCAATGACCCTTCCAGCGCATCGCCGAGCTCGCCACGGAACGGGCCGTTCGAGCCTCCGCGGAACTCGGCCGGCCCTTCGGTCGGTGCAGCGCCATTGTCCGATAGCCAGATCACGATGGTGTTGTCTTCGACGCCGGCGCTCTTGATGGCGTCCAACACCTGGCCGGTGCGGTGATCGAGCTCCATGATCGCGTCACCATAGGGACCAATCCGCGACTTGCCGACAAACTCGGGGGCGACCAGGGACGGATAATGGGTATTCGTCCAGCCGACGAAGAGGAAGAACGGCTCATTCTCCTTGGCCTGGCGCTGGATGTATTGCACCGCCGAATGGGCAATATCTGCCTCCACCTGGCGGCGGTAATCCACCGTATAAGGGCGGACTTTGTTCAGAACTCCGTTCGCCTCGGACTCCCAGATCGCCGGCTCGGATGCCGAGATAAGCGCTTCGGCAAGCCCGCTGCGCTGCATGCCGTCGCGATACAGGGTGCTATCGCTGGTTTCGATAACGCCAACCCGGTACTGGTCGAAGCCCTGGCGGGTCGGCCAGCTTTGCTCGCTTGACCCCAGATGCCATTTGCCGATGAAGCTGGTGGCGTAGCCCTGGCTTTTGAACAGTTCTCCCAGTGTCACTTCATTGGCCTGGAGCGTATTCGGCGTGCCCGCGACGATGATGCTGCCAAGGCCTGAACGTGGCGAATAGCGTCCGGTCTGCAGCGCGGCGCGGGAGGGCGTGCAACCGGGCTCCACGAGGAACTGGGTAAAGCGCACGCCTTCGCTGGCCAACTGGTCGATGCGCGGGGTCGGCATACCCCGGATCTCGCCCGCGCCATAGGCGCCAATGTCACCATATCCGACGTTGTCGGCCAGCATGACGACGACGTTGGGTTTGTCCTGGGCCTGCGCGCAGCCCGTGAATGCGATCAGGAACGACAGTAGCCGGATACGTTGCATTGTTTCCTCTCCGCGGGTGCGCGCTGACTTAACAGTTTTTCAAACCAATCGCTTGGCTTCATCCTGTTCGGCGTAAAGCCACTTGCGGTTGCGGTACAGATAGGCGATCAAACGGAAATAGGTTTCCGGCATCCAGCGTTTGAGTCGCCAGGCCCATTTGGCATCCGGTTGAGTCATGACGTAGAGGCGGTCCTTTTCCAGTGCACGAATCACATCGTCGACAATGTGCTGGGAGGTGAATCGGGACTTTTTCAGTTGGGCCAGCAGGCGTTTCTCCATGGCGCGTTCGCTGGTGAGCGAGTCGCCCAGCGATGTCGCGAACACGGTCGGGCACACCACGGTGACGCCGATGTCATAGCCGCTGAGCTCGGACTTGAGGGTCTCCGATAGAGACACAACGCCAGCCTTGGCCACGTTGTAGGGCGACATTTCAGGCCCGGACAAGGTACCGGCGCTCGACGCAGTATTGATGATGCAGCCGCCGGCCTGAGCCTTGAGCAAAGGCACGAAGGCGCGGCAACCATAAATTACGCTCCACAGATCGACATTGATGACTTTTTCCCACTCTTCCAGGGGAAGGTCATCGATCAAGCCGGCAGACGCAATGCCCGCATTGTTGAACACCAGGTCGACGCCGCCCCACAGTTGTTTGACGGTGTTGGCGGCGTCCTGCAAGGCCTCTTGCCGGGTGACGTCCAAGACCATGCTGAAGGTCTCGGCACCCTGTTTGCGCAACTGCGCCTCAGCCTGCTCCAGTCTTGTCGCGTTGATGTCGGCGATCAGCAGTTTCCAGCCCCTGCTTGCCAGATGCATGCAGATGGCCAGGCCAAAACCACTGGCAGCGCCTGTCACGAAGGCACGTTTTGCCGGGTATTTTTGTTCGAGTTTCATGATTGCTCGCAATGCCGTTGTCGTTACTGAAATTAGCCGGGGGTAGCCGTAGAGCCGATGCCCACATTTGTGGCGAGGGGATTTATTGTGGCGAGGGGATTCATCCCCGTTCGGCTGCGAAGCAGTCGTATATCAGATCAACTCAGTCGGTCTGAACGGACGCTGGGGGCCGCTTCGCGACCCAACGGGGCGGTGCGACGTTTCGCTGAATCCCCTCGCCACAGATTGCTCAATGCACAGCCCTGGTCTTGCCCTGCCAATAGGCTTTACGCAGTTCGGTTTTCAGCACCTTGCCCGCCGGGCTGCGGGGCAATTGTTCGGTGAAGTCCACACTCTTCGGAGTCTTGACGCTTCCCAGCCGTTCCTTGACCAGCGCAATCAGGTCGTCTCCCGTGCAGCTCCTGCCAGGCTTGAGCTGGACAATTGCCTTCACCGCTTCGCCCCATTTGTCGTCAGGAATGCCGATCACGGAGCAATCCTGAACGGCGTCATGGGTGGTGAGTACCTGTTCGATCTCGTTCGGATAAACGTTGAATCCGCCGGTGATGATCATGTCCTTCTTGCGGTCGACAATGGTGATATAGCCGTCCTCGGCCATGACCCCGACGTCGCCGGTGTGGTGCCAGCCTTGCTGACGGACTTCGGCAGTTGCCTGGGGATTGTTGAAATAGCCCGGCGTCACCAGATCGCCGCGAATGCAGATTTCCCCCGCGTCACCGCGCGCCACTTCCTCGCCTTCGTCATTGAGGATGGCGACGGTGTTGAGTACACAAGGCCGGCCAATGGATTGCAGGCGCGCTTCATTGATGGTGCCGTCCGCGCCGATGTAGTCCCAGGGCGCCTTCGCGGTAATCGCCGCCGGTGCTTCGGACTGACCAAACGCCTCGGACATGACCGGGCCAAACACCTGCACGGCTTCCTTCAGCTTCTCCAGTGACGTCGGCGCAGCGCCGACCAGGAAATGCTTGAGCGAGCGGTAGTCGCGCTGGCGGATGTCGGGCAACGCCAACAGCATATACAACACCGTCGGCGGCAGAAAAAGATGGGTGACCTGGTATTTTTCGATCGCATCGGCCACCGCTTCAGGAACGGCACCCGCCATGATCGCGTTGGTCCCGCCGCGCGCGAAATGCAGGCATCCGGTGAGACCGGCGGTGTGGGTCATTGGCGCCACCACCAGATGGCAGGTGCTGTCGTGATAATCGAAGTGCGCGTAGAAGTTGCTGAAGAAGGTATGGATGTTGCGATGGGTAATCATCACCCCCTTCGACTTTCCGGTCGTGCCACCGGTGGGGTACAAGGCAAAGGTGTCGTCCAGGCTGCCGGCTCCCACGGCGGGGGTATAGCTCGCCGGTGCACCTTGCGACCACGCCTCGAGGGAGGTCCCCACGCCGCAATCGCCGTCGATGCAAACAAGCTCGCGAAGGCCGGGGCAACGTGCCTTCAGTTCAGCTGCCTCATTGGCGTAGGTGCTATGGAACAGCAGCAACTCGCCTTCGAAGTCATTGAACAAATCCACATTGGCCGCCACCGTGTTGCGCGGATTGACCGGCAGCCACACGCAACGTGCGCGGAACACGCCCAGCAGCGCCAGGAAGGCGACCGTGCTATTGGGGGCCAAGACGCCGACATGGCCACCGGCACTGAACCCGTTGTGGGCGATCGCGCCGGCAATGGCTTGCGTCACGGGCGCCGCCTGGGCATAGGTCACTGCGCTGGCATCGTTGCCGACGTCGACGAAGGCCAGATTGTGCGGGTAAAAACGAACGGCGTTATCGAAGTGATCGATGATCCGCATGGCAAATGCACTCCATTAAACAGGTTTCCACATCGACTGGCTTTTTCGACACAGCGTTATCCTCGGGCTGCACAGGTGGCAGCCCGGGAATGTGGTTGATTGGGTCTTTAGGGGAATCAGTTGGCGCGTTGGTAGGCGCGGCTCAGCCAGCGCATGCCCTTGAGCTTGAGCACGTTGGTTTCGCCATCCTCGATCATCGATGCCCGGGCGTCGCGCATGAGCTTCTCGATCGGGTATTCCTTGGTCAGACCATTGCCGCCGAACAATTGCAGCGCTTCACTGGCCACCTGGAACGCAGTCTCGGTGACATAGGTCTTGCTGGTGATCGAGGCCAGCAGGTGCGGGCCTTTTTCGCTGTAGTTATAGGCGAACACGCGATGGGCAATGGCGCGCGAGAGTTCGACTTTCTGCCACAGGTCGAAGGTGCGCAGCTGCACGCTCTGATGGTTGATGATCGGTGTACCGCCTTGCTTGCGCTCGTGCACGTACGCCAGCGCGTGCTCGAAGGCTGCGCGGGCCACGCCGGTGAAGGTTGCCGCCATTTCCATGTTGCCGAACGTCAGGGCGCCGAAAAAGCTGGTGATGGCCGCTTCACCCTCGGCGAGGGCATATTTCCTCGGCACACGCACTTCATTGAAATAGATCTCACCTTGGGGCAGGGCACGCTGGCCGAGTTTTTCCAGCGGCTTGCCTTTCGAGACACCCGGCAGGTCGAGCGGGATGAGGATGGCGATGTGATTCAGGCCAGCGCCATTTTCATGTTCCAGGCCATTGCCGTAGTCGCAAGGTATGTAGGCCAAGGCAGTCTGGGCCAGGGGCGCATAGGAAACCCACGCCGAGGACTGGCCTTGAATGATCACTTCATCGCCGTCGACCCGCGCGTAAAGGTTGCCACGCGATTGCTTGTTGCCACGCTGGACCAGGTCGGCGTCGATGTCGACGATGTCGCTGCCACGGTCGGGCTGGGTTGCGAGCCAGCAGCCAGGGAGCGCGCCGAATCGCTCGATGATTTGCGGGTTGCCGCTGTTGTGCGCTGCATAGGCCGGGAAAGAGGAGGCCAACGTGGCGATGGCCAGCCCCGAATCGCCCCAGCCAAGCTCTTCAAAGATAATCGGCATGATGCGCGATTTCTGCTGGCTGTCCATCGCCGCCAGTGCGCCGAGATCGAGCAGCCCCGATTCGTGCACCTGACGCATGTAGTCGAACAGGGGAGAGCCGGGCGCGACCACTTCCTCGGCAGTCATTTTGTCCAGCTCAGCGCCGATCGGGCGCATGACGTTCTTGGCGAAGCTGTGCGCCACTTCCTGAATGGCCCGTTCTTCTTCCGTCAAGTCACTTTCCAGGCCGCTAAGACCCAGCACAGGCTCGACAATTTTCTCCAGATCGAACATCGATAATTCCTCTTGTTATTGTTCCAACCGATTGATTGAGAGTAATCCCGTAACGAAAACCCCGGCTTATCGAATCGGGCACAGCGCTTGTCCCTGCGACCCTCATTTGATAGGGCTCGATAGACCGGGGTCGACACGATGGGGTTACGGTTTCACCTCCTCAATCTCGCCCGGCCGCCAGGTCTTGTTGAACCACGGCTCAAGCGGGCCGTACAGACGCAACAGCGTGTTCCAGCCTTTGCCCGGCGTGGTTTGTACCCAGTTGCTTTCCTTGCCGGGCGGCGCGGTGGGGCCGAAGTACAGGTCCACCGAGGTATCGGAGTTCATCACGACACCTTTGCGCTGGCTGCCGATACTGGGGAACTGCTGGTCGGTCTGCAGCATCGAGCGGGTCTGATTGTCGTAGAGCACGACCGACCAGAAGTTCTTCGCCGGGATATTGGGTGGCAGGTGCAGCCGGTAGGTCTTGGCGCCGTCGAAGGGTTGCCCTTTGGCGTCCACGAATGCCGTCGCGTATTGCGACCCGACGCCGACCATTTTGGTGGTCATCGCCGGTGTGTTGCCGGTGGCATAGAAGTAGAAATACGTGCGTGCGTCGGACAGGCGAATACCGTCATGCTCGAAACGATGGCTGCCGCCGATGAAAGGCGTACCCCAGGCACTACCCGGGTAGAAATAAGACTCCTTGATGCGCGTACGGTAGGTGAGGGTGCGCGCCGTTGCGCTGCCGACGGCTGCGGCCTCCGTGAGGATCTTTTTCATCCGCGCGTCAGGCGCGAACGGTTTGCCCTTTTCGATACCGATGGCGGCCAGCAGGCCGAGCGTTTCCGGGTCCATCGCAGCGTTCGGTTCTTCCTGCACCACTTCGTTGACCTCGTCGAAATAGGTGATGTCCAGGGCGTGGGTGGTATTGAACGCCTTGCCGGAGACATTGACGAAGGTCGTCGCCGGTGGTTTGGCGGCCTGGGCCAGCGGATAGATACGCAGGTGCTGCCTGATGTTCTCGACGCCCGGTTTCGGGTCGCCATCGACCTGAAAACCCCGAGTGAGGAACACGTTGCCGAAGGTCGGTGACTTCAATACGAAGTAGCCTTCCGGCACGGGGCCGTCGTAGCCCGGTGGCAGCAGCAGGTACTTGCCACCCTTGCCCTTGTCCGGTCCGGCGTTGCCGAGGTCGCCGACATAGCGGAACCAGAAGTCATCGACGATGCTGAGTGAATTGGGTGGGCTTTCAATGACGATCGGCCCGTCCTTGAGGTCGATCCAGGCCCATCCGTAAATGTTCTCGCTGTTGCCGGTCAGGAACAGCGACCTGGGGTCCATCAGGTTTTCGAACAGCGCAACGGTCTGGTTGGCCGGTCCGAACCCGGTGATGCCCTTGCGTATTGCCGACAGCGAAGCCGCCGGCATGGCCGTGAGGAAAGCCTGCACGCCGCGCTGGAAGTCTAGGTTGTCGTAGACCTTCTGCACCGTCGCCTCGTCCGGGAAACCGTCGGTGAACCTGAGGGTGCCGAGCCGCGTCTCGAGCGTGTCGGGGGTCACGATCGAAGGCGGGATGTCCGTCTTGTAAGTCTGGGCGAATGCCGAAGACACCGTGGAGGCTCCGAGCAGCATCAGCATTGCAAGTCTGGAGTTCATCAATTTATTCCTTACATTGTCCGCGCCAAAGGCTCACTTGATCTCTTCGATTTCACCCGGTTGCCAGGTCTTGTCGAACCAGGCATCGAGCGGGCCGTAGAGGCGGAAGAGGGTGTTCCAGCCTTTGCCGGGGAGGGTCTGCACCCAGTTGCTTTCCTTGCCGGGTGGCGGCTTGGGGCCGAAGTACAGGTCTACCGAAGTGTCATCGTTGATCACGATGCCTTTTCTCTGGCTGCCGATACTCGGGAACTGCTGGTCGGTCTGCAGCATCGAGCGCGTCTGATTGTCATAGAGCACGATCGACCAGAAGTTCTTCGCCGGGATGTTGGGCGGCAGATGCAGGCGGTAGTGCTTGGCGCCATCGAGTGGTTGACCCTTCGCGTCGACAAATGCCGCCGCGTATTGCGAACCGACGCCGACCATCTTCTTGACCAGCGCGGGGGTATTGACCGTGGCGTAGAAGAAGTACAACGAGCGCGCGTCCAGCTGGCGGACACCGTCGCGCTGGAATTGATAGTCAGCACCGGAGAACAGCCTGCGCCACGCGCTGTTCGGGTAGAAATACGCGTCAGGCGAACGGGCCTTGTAGGCGTTGGCGCGCGCCGTGGCACTGCCAACCGCGGCTGCTTCGGTGAGGATCTTCTTCATCCGCGCGTCAGGTGCGAACGGCTTGCCTTTTTCGATACCGATGGCGGCGAGCAATCCGAGCGTCTCAGGATCTTGCGCCGCGTTCGGCTCCTCCTGCACCACTTCGTTGACCTCCTCGAAGAACGAGAAGTCCATCGAGTGGATGGTGTTGATGGTTTTTCCGGAGAGGTTGATGAAGGTTGTCGCCGGTGGATTGGCGGCCTGCGCCAGGGGATAGATGCGCAGCTTCGTCTTGAAGTTTTCGACCGTAGGTTTGGTGTCACCGTTTACCAGAAAGCCACGGCTGACGAACCAGTTGTTGAAGGTGCGGGACTTGAATACGTGGTAACCCTGCGGCGCATCCCCTTCGTAGTCTGGAGGGAGCAACAGGTATTTGCCGCCCTGGCCCTTGTCGGGCCCGGCATTGCCCAGGTCGGTGACGTAGCGGTACCAGAAGTCATCGACAACGCCGAGGGTATTGGGCGGGCTTTCGATCACCACCGGCCCGTTCTTCAGATCGATCCAGCCCGATGCGTAGACGTTCTCGCTGTTGCCCGTCAGGAACAGTGACCTGGAGTCCAGCAGGGTCTCGGCGATGAACACTGTTCCATTGTCTGGACCGAGCGTCCTGATGGCTCTGCGCATTGCCGCCTGCGACGCCGCAGGAATGGTCGTGAGGAACGCCTGCACGCCGCGCTGGAAGTCGAGGTTGTCGTAGACCTTCTGCACCGTCGCCTCATCGGGAAAACCGTCGGTGAAGCGCAGGGTGCCGAGCCGTGTCTCGAGGGTGTCGGGCGTCACGATCGAAGGCGGGATATCGGTCTTGTAGGACTGGGCAACTGCCGTCGAAGCCATGAGTAAACCGAGCACGATGCAGAGGGAAGACTCAAGTCTGCGTATGACGCCGGCATGGCTCGTGTGAGGCAATGTCATTGTTGTTGTTCTCCATTGATGCGGACGAAGTCATCCAGCCGATGTTGGTTGCCCTATTTTGGGAACTGCACCGCATCAATGGTTTGTTAATGCACGACAAACATTTGTGATTGGATGTCACACGGCCTGAAGCGAGCCTGGATGGATGCGACGCCAGGCACTGGGCGACATCCCATACCAACGTTTGAACGCGTGTGACAATGAGCTTTGCTCGGCATAACCGAGTAACAACGCCACTTGAGAGATGCGCAGCGTCGGATCACTGAGATATAAGGCCGCACGTTCGCGGCGAATAGCGTCCACCTGCGTCTCGAATGCCAACCCTTGATCTTCCAGGCGCCGCTGCAGGGTACGCACACTGACGAAGTAATGGCTGGCGATAGTGTCGAGCGTGCAGCGGCCAGTCGGCAGCAGTTTTCGGATCAGCGCGTCCATCTGGTGCTCGAGGTCTAGCCCTGACGCATCGGCGATCCGCTCCAGATAGTCTGTGACGAGTGCCTTCATCTCCGGGTCGTTGCCATCCATCGGGCGTGTGGTATCACTTGCAGAAAATTCGAGCCCGAAAGTCGCTTGCGAAAACTTCGACGGACAACCGAAGGTACGGGAATAGAAATCCTTGGTTTGCAAGGGTGCATGGGTGAAGAAAATCGCCCGCGGCCGGGCATGGGTACCGGCCAGTATCTGGAAAACATTGACGCCCGCCATGAGGCACCATTGTTCGAACTGGCGCGCGATGCCAACCCTGGGCACTTTGATCTGATAGGTCAGGCGCAGCCCGTTGGCGATGCTTTCGCATTTGAGTTCCACGGCCGGGTTCAGCAGGCTGATGAAGCGCGCCGCCGCGCCGATCGCCTCGCCTACGGTGGCGCATTGGGTCAATGCCAGCATCACCGGGCCGAGCGGCGCGCGACCCTGCACCGTACTGAGGCGAATACCGAAATCCGGGCATTGCAGGTCGTCGGCGCAAGCTTCCATCAAGCGGATCAGCGCTGCGCCAGAAATCGCTACTTCACTTTTATCAAGCCCTTGCAGCGGCAGTTGGAAGCGTTTTTCGTAACCCGCGACATCGCCACCCAGTTCTTCTATCAGGTTCGCAAAGCCCTGCAGCACCCAGCCGCGCATGTATGGCGTCATACCACTTCTCCTTGATCATGTGGCTGCCACAAGCGGCATTCAATCACAAATGTTTGGCGTGCATTAACAAAATTGACATCTGCACCGGGGCCTAAAATGGACCTTGTCGGTGGAGGCGATAGCGCTTTTTGCCGAGTTGGACAATCAGAGGGTTTTTCCCGTGACGACAAGCAATGAGTGCAGCGCAGCGTTTGAAGCGCATCGGTCGCCGAAAGACGGCTTTGCGCCGGACAATTCAAGCCGTGGATCATCGATCATTGGCGCCTATGCCATTGCGATTGCCGAAGCGCTGGAAAATCAGGGTGCTTGCGCCGATCAGGTTTTTCGCTCGTGCGGGGTGATGTTGCCCGCGACCACCGATCCGATGCTGCGCATCGATAATCAAACCATTGCAAAACTGTATGCAGCGGCCGTGCAGGCCACAGGCGATCCGTGTTTCGGCCTGCGGGCCGGGGAAACCTTGCGTCCGGCCAATCTCCATGCGATGGGTTTTGCCCTGCTGGCCAGCATTTCGATACGGGACTTCGCGCAACGCTTGAGTTCGCTCTACCGTGTCATTTCGCAGAATGCCAACATCCGCGTGGAGGAGCGAAACAACCGATTCCTGCTCATCACTTCAAACGTAGCGGGGGCGCAGGTGTGCCATGAAACACACGACGCCTACATCGCCTTGATCTTTACGCTTTTGCGGACCATTTCCGGCAATCGGTTCCGTTTGAGCGCACTGCAATTGATCCGACCTGCCTCTGAAGGTATGGCACAGGTCTTTACCGAATACTTCCAATGCGACGTCGAATTCGGCCGACCCGAGATCGTGATGGCGATGGATCTGGACCTGGTGGACAAGCGGCTCCCGGGTGCCAACGAGGAGCTTGCCTTGAGCCATGACCGTACGGTGATGGAGTACCTTCAGCGCATTGAACGGGGTGATATCGTCAATCGCGTCCGGGCCATTGTCAGCTGCGAATTGTCCTCGCGCGCCCTGAACAAGGATCGAGTGGCTGAGCGCCTGCACATCAGCACCCGCGGCTTGCAATTGAAGCTTGCGGCCAGGGACACCAGTTTTCAGGAAATCCTCGACCATACACGGCGCACCCATGCGCTCGCCTTCATGTCGCGCAGCTCGGTGTCGGTGACGGAGGCAGCCTTTTCCCTGGGATTTTCCGAAGTCAGCAATTTTACTCGTGCCTTCAAGCGCTGGACCGGCATGGCACCGAGCCAATATCGCCAGAGCCTCGGGCTGGAGCGCTGACAGGGCAGGGCAGGACGCAATCGGGATCAAGTGTCGAAACCATTGAGCACCTGATACGGATCGAATGGCACATAACGCGATTGCCGGTCACGCAGGACGCTGACCATCGCGACCTCGGGGTCACGCGACATGATCAGCCGACCTCCGCAGGCCACCAGGTGGTCCAGCAGACTTTCTTTCTCGTCGATCAAGGATTCGGGGTTGCGGTCGTAGGCGCTGGTCACGTCCAGTTGTAGCCATTGCCTCCCCGGCACCAGGTCACCGGCAAAGATCACCGGACCACCTGGCATGTCGATCTCCGGCAAAATTTGCCCTGGGGTGTAGCCATCGCTGACATGGAAGCGCCAACCAGCGCCGAGTTCCTCGCACTCGGGGCCTTCGATCAGCGCCAGTCGACCACTGCTTTCCAGTTGTCGCAATATCTGCGGGACGAACAGCGCCCGGTCACGCGGATGGGGTTGGTTTGCCCGTGTCCAATGGCGCTTGCCGGTGATGTAGCGCGCCGCGGGAAACAGCAGGCGAGGTGTCTCGCCTTCCTTGATCAGCGCGCTGACATCGGCTGGCAATCGAGCATGAAGATGCGTCAGCAGCACCACATGGATGTCATGCTCATTCAGGCCATAGCGACCCAGGGAATCCAGCAGGCCAGGGCTCCCCGGCTGGCAACGACAGGTGCGTGGCGGTGGAGCGAGCAGGGCATCGGCACCGGCCAGCACGAGGATATTGCGCCCGTCCTGACGCACCAATAAACCACGGGAGGCCAGTTCCACCTGATTGTGGTGATCGGGCTTGACCCAGCTGGCCCAGGACTCACGCGGGATACTGCCGAACATGGCACCCCCGTCGAGCTTGCGTCGCTTGCCATCAAGCGTGGAAATCGTGCAACTCACACTCTGTACCTCTTCAAGCTCAAGCCGATGACCATGCTCAGGCGCGTTCTTTGGCTTGCATCAAGGGTTTCCAGTGCAGAAAACCGAAGAGCAGCGTCAGGACCAGGCTTGCTCCCAACGAGCCCCGGTAGCGCTTGACGTACTTGAACATGACGATGATCTCAAGCAGATGGGCGGCCAGCAGCACCACTGCAATGGCTTTCCACAATGACCACGCAGCGGGCAGCAAGCCCACGGCACTTGCGACGCCGAGAACATAGACGCCAATGCACAGGAGTTTCAGTAGTGCCATCAAAATGAGTTCCTCTTGAAATTTGCCACTCGACCGGGGTTTCAATACTTCTTGAGAATGTGCACGAATCCCGCACTGCCCAGTCCGCCGTTGTGCTGCAACGCGACCCGTGCCCCCGGAACCTGTCGTGCGCCAGCCTGGCCGCGTAATTGCCAGGTCAGTTCTGTCAGTTGCGCCAACCCTGTCGCACCCAACGGGTGTCCCTTCGCCAGCAGGCCGCCCGATGGGTTGATCACCCATTGCCCGCCATAGGTACCGCGCCTGGACGCGACAAAATCATTCAACTCTTCCTGCTTGCACAGGCCCAGCGCGACGTAAGTGGCCAATTCATTGCTGGCAAAACAGTCGTGTAACTCGATGACGTCGACATCCGACGGCCCGATACCGGCATCTTCATAAGCCTTGTTGGCCGCAGTACGGCTCAGCGCCTGAAACATCACATCCATGACGCTGCCTTCGAAAAAGCTGCGCTGATCGCTGCACCAGCCCTGACCAGCGAGGCGCACATCGGAGCGAATGCCATGGGCGCGGGCAAACTCCGGCGTGCAGACAATCACCGCGGCGGCACCACAACTCGGTGGGCAAGCGAAGTTCTTGCGCAGCCCGCGAAAGATCGGTTTCGTCGCCAGGATCTCTTCGACCGTCAACGGCGTGCGAAAAATGGCGTTTTCATTATGGGCAGCGTGCTCGCGGGATCTGACGCACACCTCGGCCAGGGTCTGTTCGGTCACGCCCATTTCCAGCATGGCGTCGACCTGAGCGCCGAACATGCAGACCGCCGGTGGCGTATCGCGCTCCTCGTCGCTGAGGTTCATGAGGTTGGCGATCACCTGCGAATGCCGCGCCAAGGGGCTGACCTTGTCAGGGAAGACCATGTCGATCGCGCCTGCGGGCATCTGTTCGAATCCAAGCGCCAGTGCGCATTCGACCTGCTGCCCCCGGACGGCCTGGACCGCCAGGGCAAACGCCGAAGAGCCACTGGCGCAATTGTTATTCACGTTGAAAATCGGAATGCCGCTGATATCCACCCGATAGAGCGCGGTCTGCCCTGCGCAGCTATCCCCGTAGACGTAGCCACAAAAGGCTTGCTCGATCAGCGCATAGTCAATGCCGGCGTCCTTGAGCGCCGCCCGCAGGGCTTTTTCCCCCATGACATCGTAACTGTCCGACTGACCCGGTTTGCGGAAGGGCACCATGCCAACTCCGGCGATAACAATATCGGTACTCATAGCGACTCCTCCATCAACGTGGCGGCCAGTATCCACAATGTTCGACGTTAGTAATTGCAAGGGCAGCGAGCTGATAACAAGTCAGGCACGCCGGGACAAATCGACCTTGCGCGGCGCCGTCGTGCCTGGGACAAGACTTGTGCTTGCAAGGACAAGCCCGGGGGCAGGAGGAGGGATAGTTTGGCGGTGAACAAAAAAAGCCATCTGGCATGAGTGAGGAGATTGACCGTGGAATTTACCGGAAAGGTTGTCATCGTAACGGGCGCCGCCAACGGCATTGGTCGTGCTTCAGCTATCCAGTTTGCCCGCCTGGGTGCGCAGCTGGTGCTGGCGGACGTCGATGAACAAGGGTTGCGCGAGACCCTTGAAGTGATTGGCGATAACGCGATCGTTGTTCCTACCAACGTCGCGGATGAAGCCGCCTGCCAGGCCATGGTGGACAGTGCGGTCAGCAAATTCGGGCGTGTAGACGTGCTGTTCAGCAATGCCGGCATCTGCGGGGTTCGCGCACGGACGGGCGAAGTGTCCGTGGCCGACTGGCGCCGTGTCATCGACATCAATCTGAACGGCGTCTTCTTCTGCGCCCGGGCGGCGATTCCGGCCATGCTGGCCAATGGCGGCGGGGTGATCATCAACACGGCGTCGGTAGATGGCCTGGTGGGCATGGCGACACTGCCGCACTACACGGCCGCCAAGCATGGCGTCGTCGGGCTGACCAAGGCCTGTGCGCTGGAGCATGGGCGGCAGAACATTCGCAGCGTTGCCATCGCTCCCGGGTACATCCGCACCGCCATGACCGAGGACAACCTCAGCAAGAACGAGCAGACCATGTTGGAAGCCATGGTGCCGCAAGGTGGCCGTGCAGGTACCCCGGAGGATGTCGCCAACCTGGTGACATGGCTGGCTTCGGACAAGGCTGCCTATATCAATGGTTCGTGCCACACTGTGGACGGGGGGTTGACCTCAGGGTTTGCGCTGCCGGAGTAAGCTCGAGGGCGCAAGCAAGCTGACGAAAACGAAGCCGCGCAAGCCGTTCCGGGGCTATCGTCTTATCGACACCCGGACTCTCTGACACCGGGCACGGGACTGCACAGAGGCATCGCCAACGTGGATCGCATAGAGCCTGAACTGGTGCTCAAGACAACCCCTCCGCGCACCCAGAGGGGCGCGCAATTGCGCGATCGACTGAGCATCGATACTCCCGAACTGGCGGACAAGGTGGCGATCAGCGTGCAGGGGCCGGCCGGCTTCGGAAAGACGATGCTGCTGGCGCAATGGCGACGCGAATTTTTGTCCCGCGGAGCCGTGGTTGCATGGCTGACTCTGGATGCGCGTGACGATGGCAGCCGTCTTGCCCTTGGGCTATCGGCCGCCATGGCCCTGGGCAGCGGCCGGCCGTCCTTCACCAGTGCCAGCGATGGAACGTCCGGCCATGGTCGCGATGAGCTGGAAGGGCTGACCCACTGGCTGGCGGAAGTGGCCGAACTCGGCGGCGAGACGGTGATGATTCTCGACGAGGCGGACGCACTGCCGGAGGCTACCGTTCGCCACTGTCTGACTTACCTGCTGCACAACGCCCCGGCCAACCTGCGCATCATCATGTCTTCGCGTCGTCGCTTGAGCCTCAATACCGCTGACCTTGTGGCCCGCGGGCTCTATGTCCGGGTCGCGGTGGATGCCTTGCGATTCCATGCCGAAGAGACTGTCGCGCTACTGAGCAATCGCTTCGGATCACGTATCGACGCTGATCTGTGCCTGCGCCTGCATGAAATCACTGAAGGTTGGCCACTGGGGTTGCAACTGGCGATTGCGGCGATCGAGAAGAGTGCCGATCTGCAAACCGCCGTCGAGGATCTCTCGGCCTGTTCCGGTGATATCCAGGGTTATTTCGTCGACAGACTGATCACCCGCCTGTCGCCCGAACAGGTCGATTTCATTACCAGCCTTTCTTTGCTGGAAGTGATTCATCCTTCACTGTGCGACGCGCTGACCGGCAGTGAGCGGGCAGGGGAGATGCTGCATGAGTTATGCGCCTCGACGCCGATCTTCGCCGAAGGCGTCGACAGCGATTGGGTGCGCTTCCATCCCCTGGCCAGGGAGTTCTTGCAGAGCCGCTTTCAAGTCGTCCCGCAAACGCAACGAAAAGTCCTCCATGAGCGGGCAGCGAGCTGGCTGGAAGCGAATGCCTTTTTCGAGGAGGCGGCGCGCCAATACTTACTGGCAGGCCAAGCCGCGCAAGGCTACCTGATGATCGAACAATGCCTTTACGAGGTCATGCTGCGCGGCCAGTTCAGCCGGGTGCTGGAATGGGTCGAAGAGCTGCCTGCCGAGGAAGTCGAGTCCCGTCCACGTCTGTGTCTGGCAGCGGCCTGGGCCCTGGCGATGAGCGAGCGACATATCGAGGCGGCCAGGTTGATCGCCTGCATCGAACAGGATCCGGCCGCGGATGACGAAACGCGCTGCGAAGCAGCAGCGATAGCCGCCGCTGCCGCTTATTTTGCCGACCGGCCAGACGAATCCATGGCACTGCTCGCTCCGTGGATGGACAAACTGTCTTGCGGTTCGATCAAGCTGCAAGCCATCGTTGCCAATCTGGTGGCCCGCATAACCCTGTTCCAGGGACAACCGGAAAAAGCCCGGCGCATCTTTCAGCGCGCGCCGCACTATACGTGGACGCCTGGGCTCGACGGCATCCGCGGCTATGGTGAGTGGGTCGTGGGCATGACCTACCTGTACGAAGGGCGTATGCCGCCCGCCGAGGGCGCTTTTCGCAAAAGTTTGCTGCGTGCCGATCAGGATATCGGCAGGCGCAGCTCGGTGGCGGTGATGCTCGCCTGTGGGTTGGCCACGGTGCTACTGGAACGCGGTGAGATCCAGGAGGCGACGACGGTACTCGCCAACCGGCTGGATGTCGTCGAGCGGTTGGCGTCGCCGGATGCGATTGCAATGGGATTTCTCACGGCGGCACGCCTGGCCGTATTGCAGGGACAGCCAGATCGGGGTCATGACTTACTGACGGCATTGTTCGCGCTCGGCGAAGAACGGGGCATCGCACGTTTCTGCATGGTGGCCCTGGGAGAACAGATTCGTCTGCATGCGCTGCGTGGCCGAGGCGATTCCTGCCAGGCACTCTGGAAGCGGCTGGATGCACTGGTGCCTGATGTCGCTCGCCGTCAGCACGGCCTGCTGGGACAGGAACTGGCTCTGTTAGCCGGGTTGAGCAACGCCTACGTTTGCCTCGTCCAGCGCGACTGGCAGGCCATGCTGAGCGTGCTCGCCGTGGCAAACGAGCTTGCCGAGCGTCTGCAGCGCGGTCGCGAAATCGTTCAGGTCAAGTTGCTAAAGGCATTGGCGCTCAAGGATTCAGGAGGGGATGGACTGCCCTGTCTGCTCGAAGCGGTCAGCCTGGCCGAGACCTACGGCCTGCAGCGGGTCCTGCAGGACACCCATCCCGATCTCGCGACGTGGGTGCAGAAGGTCCACGACAAGGATGCCCGGATGACTGCGCAGCAAGCCAGCCCAATCATTGCGCCTCGCCGGCAGGAGCCAGTCGCCACCGGCGTTTCGCCCAGCCGGCTGTTGACGCCCAAAGAGCGGGAAGTGCTGCAGTTGCTGGCACGCAATCTGACGAACAAACAGATAGCCCTGGCACTGAACGTCGGCGATGAAACCGTGAAGTGGCATCTGAAAAACCTCTACGGAAAATTTCATGCCGGCACCCGCAAGCATGTGGTGGACCGCGCCTACATGCTGGGCATTCTCGAGACGTCTGGTTGAGAGAGACGCGTCTGAATCGCGCCAGCAGGCTGGCGCGAAGTACCCTTCATTGCTGATCAGAGCTTGGTGACAACAGCACGAGCCAAACCGCGTTCTTCGCAGAAACCCAGCAGGTAGCGGTGACCGAACGCCTTGGAACCAGACGCGAAGCCCACTTTCGCGGTATCGCCGGCGAGCAGCTTGATCACGCCCGCGACTTGCAAGGCACCGGTGGCAATGTAGGCGGTGGTGCCGAGTACTTCGGCGCGCACCGCCGAGAGCTGCCCGCGGCCGATCGCGGTATCGACTGTACGCATCAACGTTGTGCGCTCGCGTGGCGGCATCGCCGGGGTCGTCGCCTGGACGATATCCTTGAGCACCTCATCCTGAGCATCAGCCGGAAGATGCTTGTATTCGGCTTCCCACTTCTTGTGCAGCGAATGCACCATCTTCATCGCGTCGTTGTCGTAGAAGCCGACGCAGGACACGCAGGAACGTACGCGCGGATCATTCTCGAAATAGATCGGCAACGAGGTGCCGCCCCATGGCAAGGCGAACACGGGTTGCATGAAGTGGGGCGAAGGGATCAAGAACGAAGCATCGACCGGGTGTGACACCAGTTTCTTGTCCCACAGGTAACAATGCTCGGCGCGGTACATCTCGAAAATCGAAGCAGTGGAGCCGACCGTTACGCCGGCACCGATACCGCGCTGGCCACGGCACAGCGCCGAGGTTTCCAGGGAGTCGATACCGGGGTGTTCGAGCGCCAGTTCGGCGGCAATCTCCGAGAAGGTATTCATGTACGCCAGTGAAGGCGAGACCAGCAGGCCGGCCTGGGCGAAACGCTCACCAAACTGGTCGCGCACATTGCGCACAAACGACTGTTCGCCAGTGGTATCCAGGTAGTGGCAGCCGGCATTGAGCGCGGCTTCAACGGTGACAAGACCGAATTTGGCGAAGGGGCCGACGGTATTGCAAACGACCTTGGCACCTTTGAATGCCTGGGTCAGCGATTCGACGGTGTGATCGACTTCGATGATTTCGTAAGTCGCAGACTCCAGTCGCACTACACGCTGCGCCATCATTTCCTGCGTGCGCCCGGCACTGCGCGCCACAGCGGTAAACGCAATGTTCTGATCGATCAGCCAATCCATGATCAGCATGCCGGTGTAACCACTGGCGCCATAGACAACGACGGGATACTTAGCCATTTTTTATTCTCTAGATGTTGTTGGGTATTGAGGCTGTAACTTCAAGTCATCAATACAGGCAAAGCGGTAGAGGCCACCGCTTCCTGCGCCAGTCAAAAATAGTGAGTTCGACACCCTTTAGCCCCCCCACACCGGGGGGCATCTGATCTTCGGCGAACGCCAAATCTGCAGCCGCCAGAGATCCCTTGTGGGAGCGAGCTTGCTCGCGATGGTGGTCAACGATGACGCGGGCAGCCTGAATGACCTCGGTGTCCTGAAGTTTTTCGCGAGCAGGCTCGCTCCCACAGTTTTGATCTTCAGCTACCGCCAGATCAGCGGCCGCCAGAGATCCCTTGTGGGAGCGAGCTTGCTCGCGATGGTGGTCAACGATGACGCGGGCAGCCTGAATGACCTCGGTGTCCTGAAGTTTTTCGCGAGCAGGCTCGCTCCCACAGTTTTGATCTTCAGCTACCGCCAGATCAGCGGCCGCCAGAGATCCCTTGTGGGAGCGAGCCTGCTCGCGATGGTGGTCAACGATGACGCGGGCAGCCTGAATGACCTCGATGTTCTGAAGTTTTTCGCGAGCAAGCTCGCTCCCTCAGTTTTGATCTTCAGCTACCGCCAGATCTGCGGCCGCCAGAGATCCCTTGTGGGAGCGAGCTTGCTCGCGATGGTGGTCAACGATGATGCGGGCAGCCTGAATGACCTCGGTGTCCTGAAGTTTTTCGCGAGCAGGCTCGCTCCCACAGTTTTGATCTTCAGTGAACGCCAGATCTGCGGCCGCCAGAGATCCCTTGTGGGAGCGAGCTTGCTCGCGATGGTGGTCAACGATGACGCGGGCAGCCTGAATGACCTCGGTGTCCTGAAGTTTTTCGCGAGCAGGCTCGCTCCTACAGTTTTGATCTTCAGCGAACGCCAGATCTGCGGCCGCCAGAGATCCCTTGTGGGAGCGAGCCTGCTCGCGATGGTGGTCAATGAAGACGCGGGCAGCCTGAATGACCTCGGTGTTCTCAGGTTTTTTCGCGAGCAGGCTCGCTCCCACAGTTTTGATCTTCAGTGAACGCCAGAACTGCGGCCGCCAGAGATCCCTTGTGGGAGCGAGCCTGCTCGCGATGGTCGTCAACGATGACGCGGGGTGCCTGAATGACCTCGGTGTTCTGAAGTTTTTCGCGAGCAGGCTCGCGCCTACAGGTCTACGTCGTTAGCTGGCCTTGCGTTTTTTCGTCGAAGGTTTTTTCAGTTCGAACATCAGCATCGAACGTCCGGTTACCTGATACTCATCGCCAAAGGAAAATGATTCGCCGGGATCGGGCTCCGTCTGGTTGGTGTCCAGCTGAAGAATCCACTGTTGGCCCTGTGGTACTTCCGGCAGCGTGAAATTCACCACGTCGTGATGTGCGTTGACGATGATCAGCAGTGAACGATCGACGCCTTCGCGGCGAATGCCGCTGGTCTGCGTGCGTCCATCGAGCAATATTCCCATGCAACGGTTACTGCCGTCATGCCACTGCTCCACACCCATTTCATCGCCACCAGGCTGCAGCCAGCTCACATCCTTGACGCCCAGGCTTTCGTCATATTCGCCAGTGAAGAAGCGATTGCGGCGCAGCAATGGGTGGCGATTGCGCAACTCGATGAGGTATCGGACAAACTCCTGTAGCTCGCTACTTTTTTCACTGACATTCCAATCTATCCAGCCGATCTCGCTGTCCTGACAGTAGGCATTGTTGTTTCCACCCTGGGTACGGGCAAACTCGTCACCCGCCAGGAGCATGGGCGTACCTTGTGAAAGGAACAGCGTGGCGAGAAGATTGCGCATTTGCCGATAGCGCAGGTCGATGATGGCAGGGTCTTCGGCAGGCCCCTCGACACCGCAGTTCCACGACCTGTTATCGGAGTGGCCATCGCGGTTGTCTTCGCCGTTGGCCTCGTTGTGCTTGTCGTTGTAGGAGACGAGGTCATTGAGCGTAAACCCGTCGTGCGCGGTGATGAAATTGACCGAGGAAGCAGGCTTGCGGCCACGTCGATTGAACTGCTCGCCCGACCCGAGAAAAATCTTCGCGAAGTCGCCCAGCATTTCATCGTCGCCTTTCCAGAAGGCACGGGAGATGTCCCTGAACTTGTCGTTCCACTCCATCCACCCTGGTGGAAAGTTACCCACTTGATAACCGCCAGGGCCGCAGTCCCAAGGCTCGGCCACCAGCTTGGCCTTGGCCAGAACCGGATCCTGGCGACAGGCATCGAGAAAGCCACCGCCCTCACTGAATCCTTCAGGCTCGCGACCAAGGATCGTCGCCAAGTCGAACCTGAATCCGTCCACGCCCATCTCCGAACACCAGTACCTCAAGGAATCAGTCACCATCTGCAATACGCAAGGGTGGCTCATGTTGAGTGTGTTACCCGTACCGGTGTCGTTGATGTAATAGCGCGCGTCGTCGGGCATCAGTCGATAGTAACTGGCGTTGTCGATACCTTTGAGCGACAGGGTTGGCCCCATCTCATTGCCTTCGGCAGTGTGGTTGTAGACCACATCGAGGATCACCTCCAACCCTGCTTTATGAAAGCGCGAGACCATGATCTTGAACTCGCCGATGGACTGTCCCGCCATGTAGCGCGCATGCGGGGCAAAAAAGCCCAGGGTGTTGTAGCCCCAGTAATTGCGCAGTCCTTTTTCCAGGAGGTGGTTGTCATCAAGGAAGTAGTGCACCGGCATCAGTTCCACGGATGTCACGCCGAGTGAGCGGATGTATTCCACCACATCGTTCTGATGGAAGGCGGCGAAGGTGCCACGTTCCGGCTCTGGCACCGAAGGATGGCGCTTGCTGAAGCCGCGCACATGGGTTTCGTAGAACACCGTATTTTCCCAGGGTACGTTGGGCTTTGCGGTGTTGCCCCAAGTGAATGCCGGGTCGATGACCCTGCAGCGAGGCATGAAAGGTGCGCTGTCACGTTCATCAAACGACAAGTCGCCGTCTTCATGCCCGACGGTGTAGCCGAACAGCGCATCGTCCCATTGCAATTCGCCCGAGATCTGCTTGGCGTAAGGGTCGATCAGCAATTTGTTGTGATTGAAGCGATGACCGTTTGCCGGATCATACGGGCCATGCACCCGATAGCCGTACAGTGTTCCCGGCCGGGCGTCGGGAAGGTATCCATGCCAGATTTCGTTGGTGAATTCCGGCAGGGCGATGCGTTCGATTTCTTCCTGGCCATCGGCGTCGAACAGACACAGTTCTACTTTCGTGGCATTCGCGGAAAAAATCGCGAAGTTGACGCCCGAACCGTCCCAGGTCGCACCTAATGGATAGGGCAGGCCCTCACTGACGCGGCTGGCTGGTCGTTCTTGGCTTGACGCACTGTCGCTCACTGGTTGATCCGTCATGAACAAGCGCTCCGGAGTTAGTTCTGGGATGGATGACCCACGCGGTCTATCGATAGAAGCTCACGGCGCCTGACAGTTCCGGATATTTGCTGCCCTCATGTGATGAACGCATCACTCATCATTCCATTGGAACTCCCCGTGACACTGCTCCGTCATCTGCAATGAGGGGGGCTGCGGGTATTTCGTGGCGAACCCTGATAACGCTTTTCTTCACTCAGAAGGCGAGGGATGACATGAATACTACAGACAGCACGACCGGCAGCCAGCCCGATAAGCCCAACTCCGCAGGGCCAGGGCCGAACTTTGAACACCTCAAGGAAAACGTGACAGAGGCGCTTGGCGACGCAAGACAGCAGGCGGATGAGCAGTTTGGCCAATACCGTGACACGGCAGCAGAACAAATCGAGGCACTGGCCCAAGGGGCAAAATCTTTCGTTTCAGAACTGGAAGACAAGGACACGCTGGGCATGTCCGACTACCTCTCAGACATGGCGGAGTCCATGAGCGGGCTGGCGGGGAATTTGCGCGGGAAAAGTGCGGAGCAGCTGCTTCACGACGCAGCTGAGCTGGCGCGCAATAATCCGGCATTGTTCATTGCGGGCAGCATTGCGCTGGGCTTCGGCCTGTCGCGCTTTCTCAAGGCCGGTGCCGCGCCTGCCGCAACATTCACCGATGCCGGCGATCCGGCAGCAGGCCATTCAACGCCGCCATCAGGCGGTTTTGGTGCTCAACGACCCTTTGATACCTCCGTGCCATCTCGCACCGATCAAGGCCCTGGCCTGGCCACCGGCATCACGCCGGCTTCGTCGGATGAACAGGATCATCCATCAGACTTCGCGACGAATTCGACACCTGGTACCACATCCTACAAAGGAGCGCTGTGATGAACAGAGAAAATCCAGATCTGCCGGGTGTAAGACCGGTGCCCACGCCTGAACCCGATGCGTCAGTCGTCGGGCTCCTACGTCAGTTATCGCGCGAAGTGCCCGCGCTGTTCACCAAGGAACTCGCATTGGCCAAGGCTGAGCTGCAGGAGAGCCTCACAACACTCAAGGCAGGCATTGCCGGCGTCGCCGGTGGTGCGATTGTGCTGCTGGCGGGGTTCATCATCCTGTTGATGTCCGTCGTCTACGGCTTGAGCATGGTCATGGCTCCGTGGTTGGCAGCGCTGATTGTCGGTGTCGTGGTGATGATCATAGGGTTCGCCATGCTGCAGTCCGGAAAAAAACAATTCGAGCCGTCCCACTTCAAGCCTGATCGCACGCTGGACGCCTTGAATAAAGACCAGGAAGCGCTGCGGAGGAAAGTCTCATGAACAGTGAATTCGAAATCGAGTCGCAGAAAAGCCCCGAGGCCATCGAGCGTGAAATCGATGCGCAGCGTGCAAGCATTGGCAATATCGTCGACGCGCTGGAAAGCAAATTCACCCCAGGACAGGTCTTCGACCAGGCGTTGTCTTTCATGCAGAGCAACGGCACCACGTTCCTGAGCAACCTTGGCACGAGCGTTCGCAACAATCCCGTTCCTGCGGTGGTGACGTCGGTGGGTCTGTTGTGGCTGATGATGAGCCAGAACCGTCCGCCGAGCCCTCGTCCCGTTTATCGAGCGGGCCCGCAGCAGAACAAAGTAGGGGAGTGGACCGATGGCCTGGCGGATGGCCTCGACAGCGCGCGCGAGCATTTACACCAGACGGCGGATACCCTGAAGGAGGGCTACCAGAGTGTGAAAGGCAAAGCGTCGAACCTGGGTGACAACCTGGGCGCTGCCAGCGAAAACATCAGCCATGCAATGCATGACGCCAGCGATCGCCTGGTACGCAGCACGCAGGTGATGGGCAATCAATTGAGCCAATTGCTGAAGGAGCAGCCGCTGATGGTTGCTGCTGCCGGCGTTGCATTGGGCGCCATGCTGGGGGCGGCATTACCCTCGACAGCGACCGAACAGCGCTACATGGGCAAGACCAGCGCTGGCTTGGCCGACAAGGTAAAACAGCAAGCGCGGGAGGGGTTCGAAGCGGTGCGCGATACGGTGACTAAAACCACTGAGCACACGGAGGTGGAGAAGCCACAAGGGGATCGTCCAGAGGTATCCAGTCAAGCATCCGATCTTTCTCGTGGATTGGGTACGTCGTAAGGCATCGTGTGAAAGACGGGAGGTCGAACGCCGGCCTCCCTTTTTTTTGGTTCTTCACGGAATCCTGGGGAAAACAGATAACGCGATACTTGTAGGAGCCGGCTTGCTGGCGATGGCGTCCTGACAGCCGACTTGGATGTTGTTGACCGAGTACATATCCATTCCTGCGGTAACGGCCACCTATGGTTTCGCCCTTACGGCGAGTCACTTGGAAAAGCCCCAAGTAACCAAGGGCTCTTGCCCCTGGCGTTCGGTGCCTCGCTAATGCTCGGCATGCCCTCGCTCCGGTCCTGCTCCGTGGGCCCGCCGCGCTGGGCCATCCATGGCCCAGCGCGGCTAACCCGGCATCCATGCCGGGTTACCCACTGCGCAGAACCTCCACTCGGCCTCTCGAGGTGGCAAGAAAATCAAAAGCCAAAGCCAAAGCAAGGCGGCCTGACAGCCGACCTGACTGCAGGTCTGTCCGCGATACAATTGTGGGAGCGAGCCTGCTCGCGATGAACGTCCAGACAACGCGTTCATCCAGACAGGGCGCGTTATCGTTGACGACCATCGCGAGCAGGCTCGCTCCCACAGGGGATTGGGGGTATCTGCAAAAATCAGGTCGGCTGTCAGGCCGCCTCGCTTTGGCTTTAGATTTGGGCGCCCCGTTAACCACGATGGCCGAACGCAGGCATTGCGCAGTGGGTAAACCGGCATGGATGCCGGTTTAGCCGCGCTGGGCCAAGGATGGCCCAGCGCGGCGACCCACGGAGCAATGCCGGAGAGAGGGCATGCCGAGCCTAGGCGAGGCACCGAGTGGTGGGGCAAAGCCTTTTGGTTCCTTCTTGGCGTTTGAAAAAGGGACTCGCCGTAAGGGCGAAACCATAAGTGGTCGTTACCGCAGCAATGGATATGTACGCCGACCTGATTGCAGGCTGGTCCGTGATCCCCTGTAGGAGCGAGCCGGCTCCGGGCGGCGTTCCGACGATGGTCGTCAACGATAAAGCGGGAGAAACTGGTTAAATGCGGCGCACTTGAGTCCATCGTCGGAACGCCGCCCGCAGCAGGCCGGCTCCTACAGGTATTGCGTTGTCTATGTTTCCCGGGATTCCGTGAAGAGCCTTTTTTTACTTGAGTTTTTAACCTGCCCATTGCCGCGACAACGGTTGAGATCGCGCAACAAAGAAAAGTTTTAATCGATTGAACAGTGACCGACGACTGGCGAGAAAACAGGGTAATGGGTTCCGCGAAACGCCGCCCGTCGCGAGCAATTAATCTATATAAAATTTTTCCAGGGGCATCACCTTCAGATGTCTGTGGGCGCCGCACTCGGTCAATTACCGAATGGGTATCGACGCCTTTCAGGCCTGAGGAGATTCGTCATGTTCCTGCATAACAAACGACTTCAATACACGGTGCGCGTTGCCCAACCCAATCCCGGTTTGGCGAACCTTTTACTTGAGCAATTCGGCGGAGCACAGGGGGAATTGGCCGCCGCGTCCAGATACTTCACCCAGGCGTTGGCTGAAGATGATCCAGGCAGAAAGGATCTGCTGATGGACATTGCCACCGAAGAGCTCAGTCACCTCGAGATCGTCGGTTCAATCATTGTGATGCTCAACAAGGGTGCCAAGGGCCGCCTGGCAGAAGGCGTGGAAGAGGAGGGCGAACTGTATCGCGCAATCAACGGCGCCGGTAACGACTCGCACATCACCTGTCTGCTGTATGGGGCCGGTGCTCCCCTGACCAACTCCGCCGGTGTGCCATGGTCGGCAGCCTACGTCGATACCATCGGTGAGCCCACGGCGGATATGCGCTCCAACATTGCTGCCGAGGCCCGCGCCAAGATTGTCTACGAACGTTTGATGAACGTCACTGATGATCCCGGTGTGAAAGAGGCCCTGGGGTTTCTGATGACCCGTGAAATCGCGCATCAACTGTCGTTCGAAAAAGCCTTGCACTCGATCCAGCCGAACTTCCCGCAAGGCAAGCTGCCCGGCATGCCCGAGTTTACCAATGCGTACTTTAACTTGTCCCAGGGCGAAGGCAGCACGCGAGGGCCGTGGAACCAGGGTGACGATTGGGATTACGTGGAAGATCCACAGCCGGCAGTCGATGGCGGTGACGGCACAGCCAGTGTGGAGCTGAGTGCTGAGGAAGACTCACTGCTGATGGACCTCAAAGCCCGCACGATGTCTGACCCCGAAAGCAATCCAATAACGGGTGCGGATCTGGGCGCGGGTGTCCAGGGACGTGAAGAAGCCTGATGGAGGTCACCGCACGCCGCTCTGGCGTGCGGTGCTTTCATTGCAACGGGAAACAGGAGGTCTCATGTCCGAACCGTCCGCGCCTGCCAGAGCATCGTGGTTCGACCCGGGAAAAAGTGGCGGGTGGATGAGCATCTTTTTTTGGTCGACCCTGGTCGGGGTCACTGTCCTGCTGCTAGTCAGCGGGTACAGCGCTTTCACCGGGGCAAACCGGCTCAACCTGCATTATGCATTTCTGGGCGGCCTCTGCGGCTTTGGCGCAACTGCGCTCGGTGCCGTCGTAGCAGTGGCCTTGCGCGACATCACCGCACGCAACCAGGACACCATGCTTGGGTTTGCCGCCGGCATGATGCTCGCTGCCAGTTCCTTCTCGCTCATCCTGCCAGGTATCGAAGCGGCCCAGTCCATTTGCGAGAACAAGCTGTTGGCGGCGTGCGTGGTGGTGTCGGGGTTGGGATTGGGGGTGGCGCTGATGATCGGTCTGGAACGGTTCGTACCCCATGAGCATCTGCAGAGTGGGCGCAAAGGGCCTGAGGCCCAGCGCTTCAATCGAGTCTGGCTGTTCGTCCTGGCCATTACCCTGCACAACTTGCCTGAGGGCATGGCCATCGGCGTCAGCTTCGCCAATGGCGATATGAAGGTGGGATTGCCGCTGACAACGGCGATTGCCATCCAGGATATCCCGGAGGGACTTGCCGTTGCATTGGCGCTGCGGGTGACCGGTATTTCGGCACTGCGTGCAGCGTTGGTTGCCGTTGGATCAGGTCTGATGGAGCCTTTAGGGGCTGTCGTCGGCCTCGGTATTTCCGCAAGTTTTGCCTTGGGCTACCCGGTTGCGTTAGGTCTTGCCGCGGGGGCGATGATCTTTGTCGTCTCCCATGAAGTCATCCCCGAGACACATCGTAATGGGCACCAAACCCCCGCGACACTGGGGCTGATGCTGGGTTTTGGCGTCATGATGTTTCTTGATACAGCGTTGGGCTGAACGAGTCTCCTGCGGGTGGGCAGCGCTGGGGAAGCACCTCTTGTCGGCACCCATGAACCTACCTCGAACCCTGTTGATCCATTCAGAAATAACTCTGGGATTCCACTGCCATGAACTCCTTCAGAAACCAGCTGACGCCGGCCCAGGAACGAAGATTGTGTGCACTGGATGCCTGGCATCGAGCACTCGATGACATCGCGCTGCGCATGGAATCTCCCGATGCTTATCATGAAGAACTGCTACGACAATCGGATGAGATGGATCGCCAGCGTTTTGTCAGCTGGCAGGAGTGGCGAGATCTACGCGTAAAGGCGGATCAGGCTTATCTGCGCGCCGTTGCGGGAGAGGATTATCACTGAGTGGTCCGAGTGAGGGGCGTTGAAGGAGAGGGCAACTCCAGGGGCAGTGTGCAAGCCGAGGGCGCATCGATGAACAGACAGCTGAGGTTCGGAATTGAAGAGGAATACTTCATCACCGATCTGGACACTCGACGTATGTCCGAGCAGCCGCCCAGCGCTTCGATTGAAGCGTGCAAGGAGGTGCTGGGCGATTGTTTCGCGTATGAGATGTTCCAGGGCCAGATCGAAGTGGCTTCACCCATCTTCACCTGCATGCCGCAAGCACAGGACTACCTTGCGACGGCGCGCAAAGGGCTGCGTCGTACTCTGGAACCTTATGGCCTGGGATTGCTCAGTGCGGGAAGCCATCCTTTGGCTGACTGGCGCATGCAACAGGCCACCGGGCAGGATCATTTTCTTCAACTGTTTGAAGACTACAAAAGTGTAGCTCGGCGTAGCTTGCTCTCCGGCCTGCACGTACACGTTGAAGTTCCGAGTCACCTTGACCGCGTCCAGGTGATGAACGAAGTCTTGCCGTGGACGCCTTTGTTGCTCGCACTGAGCAGCTCTTCGCCATTTTGGGACGGCGCCGACAGCGGCTTCATGAGCTACCGGCAAACGGCCTGTGACGAGTGGCCGAGGATGGGCATTCCGGAGTTCCTTCAGGATGAGCCTGCCTATGACGCCTACGTCGCATTGCTGATGCGTACCGGCACCATTAGGCAGGCCAGCGACTGCTGGTGGGGATTACGCCCCGCTTCCCGGTATCCGACCCTGGAATTGCGCATGACGGATGCCTGCCCACGCCTGGAAGATGCCTTGTGCATCGCATCGTTTTTTCGACTGCTGGTTGCCCACGCTATTGATCAACCTCGACCTGGATTGGCCTATTCGCAAGAGTCTCGCTGGATCCTCAAGGAAAATCGTTGGCGAGCGAAACGGGGTGGAATACATGCCTCATTCATCGTTGAAGGGTACGACCGACCTTTCTCCGCTGAGCAGTGGCTTTTCCTGGCGCAGCAGATCCTTGGCGATGCGGCGCGCAAATTGCGAGTGGAAGACGTCTTTTCTCAGGCCCGCCGAATTCTGCGCAACGGTACCAGTGCAGATCGACAGCGAAGCGCCTTCGAGCGGGTTCTGCGCAACACAGGGGATGTTCACGCCGCTCTGTCGCACGTAGTGGATCAGTTGCTGATGGAAACGTCGCAAGATCCCTGCATAAGCGATGACCTGCAACGAGCGGTGTGTGAGTCATGAGCAAACGTTAGAGCGACGCAAAGCGTTCCTGGGAGGCGCCATGCCTATTGCCGACGACACTGTTCAATATCTGCGCGAGCAATCATTGCTGGTCACAACGGCGGAGTCGTGCACGGCCGGAAAACATGACCGACAAAACTGCGCACTCCGATTTGCGATCCTTGAGCGCAATGGAAAAATCTCGGTAATCCCCTAATGCTGATCACTTTAGGTTGGGGGGCTGCAGGTGCATATTTGGATTGGGTGTATATCCGTTGCTGCGGTAACGGCCACTTAGGGTTTCGCCCTTACGGCGAGTCACTTGGAAAAACGGAACGCCGCCCGGCCTGTAGGAGCGAGCCTGCTCGCGATGGAGGTCAACGATGACGCGGGGCGCCTGACTCCCCGTGGTGCTCTCAGGTTTTTCGTCGGAACGCCGCCCGGAGCATGCTCGCTCCTACAGGGCCCGCCGCGATGGGCCATCCTTGGCCCGGCGCGGCTAACCCGGCATCCATGCCGGGTTGCCCACTGCGCAGAACCTCCACTCGGCCTCTCGAGGGGGCAAGAAAATCAAAAGCCAAAGCAATGCGAGGCGGCCTGACAGCCGACCTGACTTTTACGGCTGTACCTGATCCCTGTGGGAGCGAGCCTGCTCGCGATGGTCGTCAACGATAACGCGCCCTGTCTTGAGGATCGCGTTGTCTGGACGTCCATCGCGAGCAGGCTCGCTCCCACAATGGGATCGCGGACAGACCTGCAATCAGGTCGGCTGTCAGGCCGCCTCGCTTTGGCTTTGGATTTGGGCGCCCCGTTAAACCACGATGGCCGAACGCAGGCATTGCGCAGTGGGTAAACCGGCAGGACGCCGGTTTAGCCGCGCTGGGCCAAGGATGGCCCATCGCGGCGACCCACGGAGCAATGCCGGAGAGAGGGCATGCCGAGCCTAAGCGAGGCACCGAGTGGTGGGGCAAAGCCTTTTGCTTACTTTTCGCTGGGCCGGCATTCCGGCGTTTGGAAAAGTGAGTCGCCGTAAGGGCGAAACCCTAAGTGGCCGTTACCGCAGTAATGGATATGCGCCCCTATCCAGTGCCCATTCTTAAGTGAGCAGCATTACGGTAATCCTCCGCGATTCTCAGGCCTGCCAAAAATGAGTGGAAGAGGACGAGATCCATCTCGTCCTTTTTCCTGGAGAGTACTTCAAGTGGCAAGGACTATGGCGGCGTCGTCGCTCTCAGGCAACGCAATCCGGTTATCGTCGGGTGTCAGGATGACCTTCCTGCAATCGTCTTCCTTCTTGTCAAAAATCCTGTATCCCTCAGCGGCCTGCTCCAGCGACATTCGATGGCTGATGATGACCTCGGGGGACATGCGACCCATCTCTATATGTTCGAGAAGCTCTGGCAGATAACGCTGCACATGGGTCTGTCCCATCTTGAAGGTCAGCCCTTTATCGAAGGCGTCGCCGAACAGGAAGCCATGAATGAATCCGGAATACACACCCGGCACGCTCACGACCCCACCACGTCTGACCGCCGCAATGCATTGACGTAATGCCTTGCCGCTGCTGCCTTCGAGCTTGAGCGTGGCGAGCAATGTCTCTGTAGTGCTGCCTTTGGCTTCAAAACCCACCGCGTCCACCACGCCATCCACACCACGCATGCCTTTGGTCTGGCGAATGATCGTGTCTGCGGGATCCTCATCTTCATCGAAATTGATCGGTATCACGCCATAGGTTTTCTGGGCGTAAGCCAGGCGGTAGGGGTGGTGATCGACCATGAAAACCTGCTCGGCACCGAGCATCCTGGCGCACGCCGCACTCAACAGCCCGACAGGGCCAGCGCCATAGATGGCGATGCTTGACCCGTTGCCGATGCCGGTGTTGGTCACGGCCTGGAAGGCGGTAGGCAAAATGTCCGAGAGGAACAGAACCTTCTCGTCTGACAGGGTGCCCGGCACCTTGAACGGCCCGGTGTTGGCTTTTGGAACACGTACGTACTCTGCCTGGCCGCCAGGTATACCGCCATACATGTGGCTGAAACCAAAAAGTGCGGCACCCGATGGAATGGCTTTCTTGTTCAAAATCGCTCCACGACCCGTGTTGGTGGTTTCACACGCGGCGAACAAATCCATCAGGCAGAAAAAGCAGCTGCCGCAAGCGATAACGAAAGGGATGACCACGCGGTCGCCTGGTTGCACGGCAGTGACAGCCGAGCCCGCTTCTTCAACGATTCCCATAAACTCATGGCCGAAGATATCGCCGTGCTCGACGGTCGGAATTTTCCCGCGATACAGGTGCAGGTCCGAACCACAAATTGCAGTGGCCGTGACCCGAAGAATGATGTCGTCGCTATCCTCAATGACCGGATCGGGGACTGTGTCGACTTTTACGCTATGCGCGCCGTGATAGGTGAGTGCTCTCATGACGTGCTGCCCCTCTCATTAGCTTGATGGTAAGTGGGAGAGGAGCAAGGAAGGAGGTTAGTTCAGAGATATGGCGGAGGACGTGACTAGCGGTCTTCTTGCGGAATCATTGGCACTGGAAACAGTCAACCGACAAATACTGCATCGGACCGGGGTCATGCCTATTTCCTCCAGCAACTTCGGTTATCCGCGTTGGTTAACGGTGAGTGGTCCTCATGGACGCGGTTGATTCGGCGCTGATGGCTGCACGCGCCCAGTTTGCGATCACCATCAGCTTTCATATAGTTCTTGCCGCACTGACGATTGGCCTGGCCAACTTCCTGATGGCGCTTGAAGCGCTTTGGCTGTGGCGCGGGCAAAAGATCTACCTGGACGTCTACCGGTATTGGCTAAAAGTGTTCGCGCTCACCGTGGCGGTGGGCACCGCCTCGGGTCTGATTCTGGAGTACCAGTTCGGGCTCAACTGGTCGCGGTTGTCGATCCAGGCGGGAGATATCCTCGGTCCATTGATGTTCTACGAAGTGCTCGCGGCCTTTTTTCTTGAGGCAGGCTTCCTTGGCATCATGCTGTTCGGCTTGAAAAAGGTCGGCCCGCGCCTGCATTTTTTTGCCACTTGCGCCGTAGCAACCGGATCGCTCATGAGCGCTTTCTGGATCCTGTCGGCCAATTCCTGGATGCAGACACCCGCCGGTTACGCCATTGGCATCGATGGTCGCTTCATCGCCGAGGATTGGTGGGCAATCATCTTCAATCCTTCCTTTCCTTATCGGCTTGCGCACATGACATTGGCCACGTTCCTCGGCACCGCTACGCTGCTGGCCGGTGTCAGCGCCTGGCAGCTGTTGCGTGCGCCTGAAAACCCGCGGGCACGGCTTGTCTACTCCATGTCGCTGTGGGCGATAGTGGTGCTCACCCCTGTGCAAATCGTGGTGGGAGATCTGCATGGTCTGCACAGTCTCAAAGTACAGCCACAGAAGGTCGCCGCCATCGAAGGCTCCTGGACTCGCCCGGCGCAAGGGGCAGGGGAGCCGTTACGCTTGTTCGCCCTGCCAGACATGACTGAGCGAAAAAACCATTGGGAAGTGGCAATTCCACGCATAGGTTCGTTGTACCTCAAGCATGACCTGAGTAGCACGATTGCCGCCCTGGACGAATTCCCACCTCAGGACATCCCCCCTGTGCCAGCGGTGTTCTTTGCTTTTCGTTTGATGGTCGGCCTGGGCCTTCTGATGTTGGGGCAGGGCATGATCAGTCTGGTACTGCGATGGCGCCAACGATTGTACGCAACGCGCTGGATGCTCCGATTCGGCGTGTTGATGGCGCCGGCGGGCTTTCTTGCGATGCTCAGTGGCTGGGTAGTGACCGAGGTCGGTCGCCAACCCTTCACCGTCTATGGATTGCTGCGCACGGCTGACAGCCTGTCGTCGGTGTCTCGACAACAGGTGGTAGGGGCGACATGGACAATCCTGGCGTTTTACCTGGTGATCTTCGGTGTGGGTCTGTGGGTGCTGCTGCGATTGTTGCGTGAGCCGCCTCACGCGGGCGAACCCGGGCCGCAACCGACGTTGGCCGACGAGACGGGTGAACCCTGAGGGCATCAAACCATGTTGGACAATGACTGGCTTACAGTGCTTTCTGCCGCAGCCCTGGGCTTTTCGGTGTTGAATTACGTGCTACTGGACGGCACTGATCTTGGCGTTGGCGTATTGATGGGCCTGACCCGTTGCAGTCAGCAACGTCGTACCATGGCCGTGACCATCTTGCCGATCTGGGATGCCAATGAAACCTGGCTCGTACTGGGTGGCGGCGGTTTGCTGGCCTTGTTTCCGCTGGCCTACGCGATCTTGCTTCCGGCACTTTATCTGCCATTTATCCTGATGTTCCTGGCGTTGATTCTTCGAGCGCTGGCCCTGGAATTTCGTGACTACTCGCCCAATGACCGAATCAAGCGCGCGGTCGACGGCTTGTTGCTGGGCGGTTCACTGCTCACGGGCGCCTGTCAGGGCATCGTGTTGGGTACGCTGGTACAAGGCATCCCCAATGATGGCAGGCAGTACAGCGGTGACGGCTGGGAGTGGCTGGGCATGTTTCCGTTGTATTGCGGCGCCGTGCTGGTAGTTGGCTACACGTGGCTGGGTGCCTGCTGGCTGTATTGGCGCACTGAAGAAGAACTCCAGCGGCGAGCAGCGCGTCAGGCGAGGGCGCTGGCATTCATGACGCTGGTGCTATTGGCCGTGTTGGTGACCTGGACAGTGACACTGGACACTCGATATGCGCAGCGGCTTGCAGATCCTCTTGTCTGGTTGCCTGCTTCAATACTGCTTTTCGCATTGCTGGTCGGCTTCATTTCGGGATTTCGAAGCCACCGGGAATATCTACCCTTGTTCGCCGCATTGGGTATCTTTGTCCTGTCCTTCGCATTGATGATCGCAGCGCTTTATCCACTGATTGTCCCGCCGCAGCTGACGTTACAAGCTGCTGCTTCCAGTCCGACCAGTCAGATGTTCATGTTGATCGGTTTCGCCGTGCTGATACCGGTGACGCTCATCTACAACACCTACGGCTTTAGCGTCTTTAGCGGGAAGGTACGTGCTGCTCGGGATTGATTGTCCATGCTGCAGAATAAGCTCCTGGCAAAAACTTCAACTTATCCATTTGAAGTCAGCCGGGAATCTCGCAACGAAACAAGTTCCTGCTTCCAGCGTCGAGGTAACGCTCAAGCTACCGTTGTGCGCGGTGGCGATCTGAGAGGCGATGTAAAGTCCCAATCCGAGGCCTTCGCCGCGCTGGCCAGCTTCTGACCGGGTAAAAGGCTCGAAAAGCAATGGCATCAAATGAGATGGAATGGGCGCGCCCTGATTGCTCACCGATATAACAATCTCATTACCCTCGGAGTAGGCCTGCACACTGATAGGTTGCGCTGTTGAGCCATGCGTCACTGCATTCCCCAAGAGGTTTGAAAGCAACTGGCTGATCCGCAGCGAGTCGCAATAGACGCCGCTCGGAACATCCAGCTCATGGGTAAATTTCGCTTCGGGGTGTGAGGCCTGTATTTCATCCAGCGTCAGTCTGAGCGTGCGCCCCAGGTCATCGACCAGCTGTCGCTTGACTGGAATCCCGCCACCCATCCTTCCCCGCGCAAAATCCAGCACGTTTTCAATCAGGACGCCCATCCGGGTCGAGCTATTGCGGATCGCAGCAATCAGATTCAGTGATCGTTTTTCCGTTGTCTTGATTTCCAGCAGATCAGCGCTCATCCGGATGGCGCTCAGGGGTGTGCGCAGGTCATGTCCCAGGACGGCGATGAACTGTTCGCGAAGCCTTGCGTGTTCATTGGCGTTGACCAGCGCGGCTTGCGTCGCCTGCAGATTGCTGTGGGCGTCGAGACTCATCGCAATCAGTTGGGCGAAGAGGGTGAGTGTCTTGGCGATAGCGGGCTCATCGAGATTCGCCGGTACGGAATCGATGGCACATAGCGTGCCGAAAAAATCGCCATTGGCCCTGATGATCGGGATGGAGATATAGCTCTCCAATCCATAGGTCCTGGGGGTGTGATGCAAGGAAAAAACCGGATGGGCACTGGCGTGGCCGAAGATGACAGGCTTCCTGTGTTGCCGGATTTCGTGGCAGATGGTCGATTCGAGGACCAGCTCGCCACCGGGCTTCAAACCGAAATCGATTGAATCATCGACGGCGCAGGCCACCCAGCTTCTTTCGGTGACTCTCGCTACAGCGGCAAATCGCATCCCCGTGAGATGCTTGACCATGCTCAGGATGACCGGAACAGCATCGATGGTGCGGATGGCTTCAACGTCTAGCGAAAACTCTGCGCGGGTCATGGCTCGGATGTTCGAAATGATTTCGCTCAGAGACTATCCCTAATCTCCCAGCCTGACCACTTCACGAAGACTGACAAACCAAGACCAATGAGGGGTGAGCAGGTCAACACCCGACTTATTTGTAGCCCTGCCCCCATTATTTGGCTATCCCCAAGGCGTCAGCGCAACAAAAGCCCTGCAGCTCTTGCTCGCAAAGCCATCACCAGATTCGCTGGCATTTTTTTGATTTCGTCAGGCCAGAGCGCCAAGTGCCCCCGTAACTCTTTCGATTCATCATCGTATTTTGAAATGTCGGCAAGCACAAAGCTGTATCGGCAGAGGTAGGCCGCAGACAAATCATCGGCCAACGCCCTGGCAGGTTCTCCGGCTAACGCCAGGCACCATTGGGCAATTTCGATGATTCGTTCACTGGGTGTCCGCGGTGCCACGCCATGGATGAAATTCAGGATGTATTGGTTATAGAGCAGGGCGCCTTGCTCGGGCTCATCCGTAGGGTTTCCGGGACATTGTCGTCGCTCCCAGGGAAGAATGTAGACCATTTTGTCCATTGCAGTCTGAAGAACATAATCCGACGGCTTAACCAATCGATGCATAATCTTCTCCTGAATAAAAAAACGGTTTAGCTATGGTAGCTCATCCATGGAAGCCAATAGCCTCTATGAAGAAAAAACCAAACTGGGATGGGTACCTGGCTCGACGAATCCCGGATCGCACCTTTCATGGCGCTGCCATATTTCGGATAGACCGCCAAGGGCGGTTAGAGGGCAATGTTGTTCACTTAAGCATGGGGTTGTATATCAGAACTGGATTGGGGGGATATCCATTGCTGCGGTAACGGCGACTTATGGTTTCGCCCTTACGGCGACTCACTTTTCCAAACGCCGGAATGCCGGCCCAGCGAAAAGTAAGCAAAAGGCTCTTGCCCCCACCACTCGGTGCCTTGCCTAGGCTCGGCATGCCCTCACTCCGGCATTGCTCCGTGGGTCGCCGCGATGGGCCATCCCTGGCCCAGCGCGGCTAAACCGGCGTCCTGCCGGTTTCCCCACTGCGCAATGCCTACGTTCGGCCATCGTGGTTTAACGGGGCGCCCAGATCTAAAGCCAAAGCGAGGCGGCCTGACAGCCGACCTGATTTTTACGGCTGTACCTGATCCCCTGTGGGAGCGAGCTTGCTCGCGATGGACGCCAACGATAACGCGCCCTGCCTGAAGGATCGCGTTTGCCGGACGTTTTTCGCGAGCAGGCTCGCTCCCACAGTTGGATCGCGGACAAACCTGCAATCAAGTCGACTTTAAGGCCGCCTCGCTTTGGCTTTTGATTTTCTTGCCCCTCGAGAGGCTTCGTTCCGGTTCTGCGCAGTGGGCAACCCGGCATGGATGCCGGTTTAGCCGCGCTGGGCCAAGGATGGCCCATCGCGGCGGGCCCTGTAGGGGCGAAACCATAGGTGGCCGTTACCGCAGCAATGGATATACACCCAATCCCGTCATCTATTGCGTAGGCTGAGCGGGCTTGGCTCAGCCACACGATCAATCTGGACGAAATGCTCTATATCGAAGCATCCCGCCGCTCGGCCACCAACAGCAACGACTGCGGCACGGGGCTTTGCGGGTGCTGTGGCTCCTGTAGGCCGGCCAGCCGAAAGCCGGCCATGTCCAGCGCATTGAACCAACTGGACAAGGTTCGCAGGTACCACGGCATGGGTTGCCACTGCCCCGCGAATCCGCCGAAGGTCTCTTCCCGCCAGCCGTCCTGATAGTCGCCCGCGGCCACGGTCCACGGATGCAGCGTCTGGATCACCAGCGCGCCGCCGGGGGCGAGCAGGGCGTTCATGGCCGCGAGCAAAGGGATGATGTCCTGGTGCAGCAAGGCGAAGTTGGCACAGATCAGGTTGTAGTCGCTGCCGATCTGCACGTTCGCCTCCACCAGCTGTTCATAACTGGCCAGGTACACCTTTGAGGCGCCCGCCGCCCGCGCCGCCTCGACCAGCGTCGCGTCGCCATCCACACCGACGGCCTCGATGCCACGTTCCGCCAGTGCCCGCAACAGCCAGCCTTCGCCACAGCCGAGGTCGAGCACGCGCTCGGGCTGGCGGCCCAGTATCGCCAGCAGGATTGCCTGGTCCGTGACCTTGAGGCGGCTTTCAATGGCGCCGCTGCGCACGGCTTCGATCCAGGCCCGGGCATTGTGGTGCCAGCTTTGCAGGAGGGTGGTTTCGTCGGCGGGCATGTCGGTGTCCGGAGTGGTTGGCTGGATAGAAGCATAGGACAGGTGCTGTGCGCCTGATTGGGACAATGCGCCCTGTGCGTTGTCGAATGGTGTGACAAGCAATGGTGCATGAGCTGGGCGTTGTCGCACCCTTGTTTCGCAATCCTGTTCAGATTGAGAGGTGGACTGATGAACAACATTATTTACATCGTCGGGCTGATTGTGATCGTCGTGGTGGTCCTGTCGTTCCTTGGATTCGCGTAGCCGGAGTCAATCCTGTTTCGCAAGACCTGGCCCTAGCGACGGTCTGAGCCAGCCCGTCGCTGAGCTAAGGGTTATCGGTTAAAGCGCTCCGCCAGGCTGTGCAAATACTCGGCCATCTCTTCAAGGTCCTGGCTGATGGCGGCGCCTTGCTTGGCCTGTCCGGCACTGTGATCGCACAATTGAGCAATACGCGTGATCTGTTGATTGATATCTTCAGTCACGTGACTTTGCTCTTCCGACGCCGACGCCATCTGCTGGCTCATATCGGTGATCCGGCTGACGGCCTGGCTGATACCAATCAGGGCAGCCTGCACCGCCTCGACACGCTGCATGCTCTCGCGGGAAATCTGCTCACCCCGGGTCGCCGTTGAGACTGCGCGATCGGCACCCATGTGCAGGGAAGCAATGATGCCGTGTATCTGTTCGGTGGATGTGCGGGTGCGCTGGGCAAGGGATCGCACCTCGTCGGCAACCACGGCAAAACCGCGACCTTGCTCACCGGCCCGGGCCGCCTCGATCGCCGCATTGAGCGCCAGCAGGTTGGTCTGTTCGGCAATTGAAGTGATGACATCCACGACACTGCCGATCGATTGCATCTCGCTCGCCAACGCGTTGACCGCCTGGCCGATTTCGTTGACCGCCGCGTTCATGGCCTCCATGGCGCGCAGACTTTGCCGGGCCAACTCGCTGCCGTCCCGCGTCAACTGGTCAGCCTCGGAGGCGGCATGCGCTGTACTGATGACGTTTTGCGTCACTTGCTGGTTGGTTGCCGCCATTTGCGAGATGGCGGCGGCGGACTGATCCGTTTCGCTGCGCTGGCGATCAAGCGACTGCGCTTGCAATCCGGACAGTTCGGATGACTGCGCCGCCTTGGCCTTTACACTGACTCCTGCATCCACGAGCCGGCTCAAGGCGGTCTGCAAGCGGGCTTCCTCACTGAGCATGGCCATGTCCAGTTGACCCTGAGGACCATGATTGTCGCTATAGGTAAGTGCTACCAAGCGGTCGGTAAACGCTTTCGGATGCTCGTCCAGAGTGCGCTTTATGGCGCTGCGTTGTCGGGACACGATCAGGTACCAGGCAATACCCAGGCTCACCATCAGGACCCCCTGGGCCGCCGCTTTTGCCAGCCATTGATCAGCCAGCAGTGAAACCGCACCTGCCGCCAGTAATGGCCAACCCTGTTGCAGTGGCCGGAAAATCCGCGCACTCAGCGCAACGATCGGCTTGCCGGCCCGCATCCTTGCATAGAGCGCGGCTGCCCGACGGACCTGGTCGCGGCTGGGCACCGAACGAACCGACTCGTAGCCACTCATGCGGCCGTTTTCATAGATGGGCGTGACGTAGGCACTGACCCAATAGAAATCACCATTCTTCGCGCGATTTTTCACAATGCCCATCCAGGGCTTGCCTTGCTTGATGGTGTGCCACATATGCACGAATACCCCAGGCGGCATATCGGGGTGTCGAACCAGGTTATGAGTCTGACCGACCAGTTCGTCGTAGGTGAAACCGCTGATGGCAACAAAGGCGTCATTGCAGTAAGTGATTCGACTATCAAGATCGGTTGTGGAGATCAGACGTTGTTCGGCGGGAAACAATCTTTCATGGTCGGTTACGGGCAAATTCACACGCATAAAATGCGATCCCTATACGGATTATTATTATGGTCTTGAGCATGTAATTCAGAACAACACGCGACGTGTTCTACGCGCATTCAGTGATCGCCGACCCGCAATTGACGACACTTTCTTTTCATTTGATGACAACTGCAGACAAGCCCTGAGTTTTTTCGGGCTGCTCGATGGGATCACCACAATTCCACATCGGTGAGTTGGCTGCGCGGTCGCGTTGCAGTTGATCGCCAACTATCTGGTGGTGTGTGGATTCATTCTAGCCGGCTTCAATCCGCTGTATTTTTTTGTACTTGCTGGTGTTGCTATTTAGCTTGGGTGAATATCCGTTACTGCGGTAACGGCCACTGGCGGTTTCGCTCTTACAGCGAGTCACTTGGAAAAGCCCCAAGTAACCAAGGGCTCTTGCCCCTGACGTTCGGTGCCTCGCTAAGGCTCGGCATGCCCTCGCTCCGGTCCTGCTCCGTGGGCCCGCCGCGATGGGCCATCCTTGGCCCAGCGCGGCTAACCCGGCATCCATGCCGGTTTACCCACTGCGCAGAACCTCCACTCGGCCTCTCGATGGGGCAAGAAAATCAAAAGCCAAAGCAACGCGAGGCGGCCTGACAGCCGACCTGGTTTTGCAGCTGTACCTGACCCTCTGTGGGAGCGAGCCTGCTCGCGAAAAACGCCCAGACAACGCGATCATCCAGACAGGGCGCGCAATCGTTGACGTCCATCGCGAGCAGGCTCGCTCCCACAGAGGGTCAGGTACAGCCGTAAAAGTCAGGTCGGCTGTCAGGCCGCCTCGCTTTGGCTTTAGATTTGGGCGCCCCGTTAAACCACGATGGCCGAACGCAGGCATTGCGCAGTGGGTAAACCGGCAGGACGCCGGTTTAGCCGCGCTGGGCCAGGGATGGCCCATCGCGGCGACCCACGGAGCAATGCCGGAGTGAGGGCATGCCGAGCCTAAGCGAGGCACCGAGTGGTGGGGCAAAGCCTTTTGGTTCCTTTTTGCTGGGCCGGCACTCCGGCGTTTGAAAAAGGGACTCGCCGTAAGGGCCACCCCTTTCAAGGTCTTTGTTAAAATCCTCCAAAAACTCCGGTCAGGAAGACGAGACGATGTGGGCAGAGGTTTTAGCGCGGTTCGAGAAAAAAACACCGGCCAGTGTCATGGCCAAATTGGTGTTGGAGCAGGCCATTCCAGCTGAGTGGGTCGATCAGGTGTTCGAAGAACACCGTCAACGGCAGTACCCGCGCGAGCTTTTGTTTTCGACCATCGTTGAGCTGATGTCCCTTGTTTCACTGGGGTTGCGCCCTTCGCTGCATGCCGCCGCACGGCAGATGGATGATCTGCCCGTCAGCTTGGCGGCGCTTTACGACAAGGTCAGCCGCACAGAGCCCGCGCTGCTGCGCGCCTTGGTGAGCGGCAGTGCGCAGCGCCTGACGCCGACGATTGAGGAGTTGGGCTGTTCTGCCATTTTGCCCGGCTGGCAACTGCGGGTCGTTGACGGTAACCACCTGCCTGCCAGTGAAAAACGTCTGGATGCTTTGCGCCGTGAACGAGGTGCCGCGCGGCCTGGTTTTTCGGTCGTGGTTTACGACCCTGATCTGGACCAGGTCGTCGACCTCCAGCCCTGTGAAGATGCTTATGCCAGTGAGCGTGTCGGTGTGCTGCCGTTGCTGGAAAACGCCCGTGCCGGCCAGTTGTGGATGGCCGATCGACTCTACTGCACGCTCCCGGTCATGGAGGCCTGTGAAGACGCCGGGGCTGCCTTCATTGTTCGTGAGCCGAGTAAACATCCGCGCCTGTTTCAGGAAGGCGACTGGCAGGAACCTGTCGCGGTCGCGACCGGAAGCGTGCGTGAGCAAATCATCGAAGTGAAAGGTGGACGTCAGTGGCGGCGTGTCGAGCTGAATCTGCAAAAAGCTACCGAATCAGGCGACACCACGTTGTTGTTCTGGAGCAACTTGCCCGAGACCATCAGCGCTGAGCAAATCGCCGATTTGTACCGTCGTCGCTGGAGTATCGAAGGGATGTTCCAGCGCCTGGAGTCGGTGCTGGACAGTGAACTCGGAACCTTGGGCAACCCCAAGGCGGCCCTGCTCGGGTTTGCTTCGGCGGTGTTGGCCTACAACGTGTTGTCAGTGCTTAAGCGCAGCGTTGAGCAGGCTCATCGCCAAACGCAGCCAGAGGGATGGGAGGCTTCGATCTTCCACCTGACCGTGCAAGTGCGTAGCGGTTATGAGGGCATGCAGATCGCGTTGCCTGCAGATTACTTATCACTTCAATCGAGCTCAGAAACTACGGCACAGCGCCTGTTGGCGCTGGCCAGGAATATCAAGCCCAAACAGGTCGCCAAAAGCACACGCGGGCCCAAGGTGCCCAAGCCCAAGGAGTGGCTTGAAGGTAAGGCAGTGCATGCCCATGTGTCGACGGATCGGGTGCTCAAGGCCGCAAAAGTCAAAAGACCTTGAAAGGGATGGCCGTAAGGGCGAAACCCTAAGTGGCCGTTACCGCAGCAATGGATATCCCCCCAATCCAGTTCTTATATACAACCTCAAGATTAAGTGAACAGCATTGCCCTGGTAACCGGGCTGTTGGTGATCAAGGATCAATATGACTTCGCATACAGTGCCAAGGATTTGGTGGACTGACCCGAAAATAAGCAGGCAGCTGCAACCTTGGGTTGAGCGAGTGGAATGCATCGAACTGTTACACCAAAGCTCGCTGATGGCTTTCTCAACTTTCTCGTCGTCGATGAAGGGGGCGAGTACGAATGTAAGTTTGTCCTTACGTTGAATGCTTGTTTGAAGTTGTCAAGTGTAGTAACTGTTTCGGTATTGTCCGACAGCTTTTTATGGCTCTTTCAAGCGTGCCTGCCTGCATAGTCTGCAGGATTTTTGGCAAGTCTTTAACAAAGCTAATCATCTCAACATTTAACGTGTTCCCATTCCGGATCACAATGACTTTACATGTGGAGACACCGCATTGACTTCGTAACCGCTACATAGCACGTCGTTATGAATCGTCTTATGGTATTGACCATCCTTAAAATGCAGTGCAATGCCGTCGTCTACCGCGTAGGCGGGGTGAATACCCTTATCGCAGATAAATTTAACAAAGGATGTCTCTCGTCCTGCTTCTGAATTGAAGTGAGGGCACAGCGCTCCGGGGAGTAAACCCATGCCGCTGATCAAGGCGAAAACTCCCCCTGAATCAGAGTGGCCATAGTCGAACCAGCAAATAGCTCCGGCACTGACCCCACACAAGACTTTGCCCTTTGCCCATGCCTCCTTCAAAAAACTGGTTACGCCAAATTCGCGCCAAATAGCCAACATCGCACGCGTATTGCCGCCAGCGACATAGATGATGTCAGCTTGGTCAATCAGCGAGGAAATATCTTCTGTACGTGGGGAAGGCGGTGTGAAAAATGTCAACTGGGTGACAGTGAAACCTGCGATTTCATATTTGCCAATGAATTCGATGATTTTAATTGGATCATCGCCATTGGCTGTAGGGATATAAAGAATCGTTGGGTTCACGCTATCTGTTAATGAGCATATATACTCATCAATTGGCGTCATGCACTTCATTTCTTCAGTGGGCTCGCCACCAATGACAACAAAATTTTTATTCATTTATATCACCACTCATCATGTTCCATAAGACGGGGTTATCATCCACGGTAGTTGAGGAGCTGTTAAGTAGGCTTGTTCCTAACTTTTCAGTTCGTTTTCCATTTATTGCGAGAGATGATTCCTACAAAATACTTGCCCGGTTCCACTTTTTTTGGCCGGAAAAGATAGGCGCTTGTCGAATGCACAAAATGGGGCGTTTCCCCTTGTCGTGGCGCAGGTCTAGCCGCGGTTTTGATCGCTGAGAGTCCTTTGGCTCAGCGCCATCCCGAGCTGGCTTGGTATTTGCTATCAAATTGCCACCTGAATGTCGCAGTGGATGAAGTGGATGTCGCTATCAAGTAATTTCATGCCGTTGTCCGCCAGCGAGAAACGCTGGCTACCCTGGTTCGGCAAAACTGGAAAAATCATGATGGGCTGGTCGTGCTGGCTCAATCAGTCGGCTTATCCGGTGATTGAACAAACCTTCGAAGCCATCGCTGAAACCCGGGCGCAGTTGCTGCAGAACTGGACGCGCGAGCAGTGGGAACACCTGGCGGAACTGGCGGAAAACCTGGGTCGTGATTTCGCCAACCTCGACAGCACTTCATTGATGGACAAGCTCAGCCAGGCAGAAGACTTTTCGGAGTTGTTTGTCGTTGACCCCAGCGGCAGTGTCATCGTTTCGACCTGGAGTCGCCGCGGCAACACCCGGCTCGAGCAAACCCGCGCTTTGGCAGAAGGACTGAAGGCGCCGTTTCTCCATGGCCCTTACAGCGATCCACTGACCTTGCAGATCGGCCCCTCATCTTCGCGCTTCTTTGATGAAGTCACGCTGATGTTCTATCAGCCCTTGCGGGTCGATGGAAAAATCCTGGGTTGCCTCTGCGGTCGCGTGCCCAACGATGTGTTGGGCGATCTCATCCAGCGTGAGGCCGGGCACATTTTTGCCGAGTCGGGCGACAACTATCTGTTCATGGCGCAATCGCGTTTTGATCCCGCCATCGAGCCCGGAACCGCATTGTCGCGCTCACGTTTCGAGGACGGCACGTTCACCCATGGTGAAAATCTGAAAAGTGGCGTACACACGCCCTGGAAGACCGTGCAGATCCAGCGCCATACCGAACTGGAGCTGCGCTTCACCGACCCGGCGACGCAACAACTGCACCCGGGCGTACGCGAGACCATTCGCGCCGGCTCCAACCTGTTCGTGACGTATCCCGGTTACTCGGACTACCGGCACATTCCAGTGGTGGGCAAGGGCGTTACCTTCCAGTTGCCAGGTTCACCGGACCGCTGGGGCATGATGTGTGAGGCCGATCTGGAGGAAGTCTACCGCCGGCGCTCGCTCAGCCATGGCTTGATGAAGCCTTACATCGCAACCATGAGCGGACTGTTTGCCTGCAACTACATGGTCCAGCATTACAGCGGCCTGGCCCAGGGCGTGATCGATACCGTCGAGGTTGTGAGCATGTTATGCGCCACGCTCCTGTTCAGCCGGCTCGGGCCCAAACGTCTCGCGGCAAGGTTGAACGAGATGACGGGTGTGATCAGGACCATCGCCGAAGGCGAGGGCAACCTGCGTCAGCGCCTGGACATCAAGCACATGGCCAACGATGAGACCGGCGACATGGGGCGCTGGATCAACAGTTTCATCGACCATCTGGACTCGGTGGTAGGGCAAGTGGTGAAGGCCAGCAGCAACGTCGGCACCACCAATCAAATGATGCTGGGCCGCAGCCAGGAGGCCAGTATCACTTCCACCGAGGTGGCCGAAGCGGTGCATGGCATGATGATTATCGTTGAAGACCAACTGGGCGAGATCCAGCAGGCCTCTGCCAGCGCGGAACAAATGAAGCAGGCGATGGATGAAGTGGTCACCCGTGCTCGCGAGCAATTTCTCGCCGTGCAGGAAGGAACGCAGTCCATTCGGGATGTGGTCGAGCGTTCTTCTTCGAGCGTGCAGTTGCTCGACAGCAGGATGACGCAGATCGGCAAGATCACCGGCCTGATCAGTGACATCACCAACCAGACCAATCTGCTGGCGCTCAATGCGGCCATCGAGGCCGCCCGTGCGGGTGAACATGGGCGAGGCTTTGCGGTGGTCGCCGACGAGGTACGCAGTCTCGCCTCACGCACATCACGCGCTGCCGACGACATTCGGCAGATGGTCGAGGGCTTGCAGAACGAAACGCAAAAGGCCGTCAGTTTCATGGAGGAGGGCGTCAAGGACGTCGATAACAGCCTGCGCCTGGCCGAAGATGCATCCTCGGAGAACGTGCAGTTGCATCAAGCGGTAGAAAGCATGTTCGCGATCATTCAGCAGCTCAACAAGCGCAGCCTCGACTGCGGCAAGACGATCAAGAAGGTCGATCACTGCTCCACGGAAATGCGCCAGACCGTAGTGGTGCTGCAAAACAGTGCCGAAACAGTCAGGCTCAATGCCAATAAACTGCAGAAGCTGGTGGGGCAGTTCGAGGTGAGTAGCAACATCGAGCGAGTGGCGGTCGCTTGAGGCCGTTCTATACCGCACTCAACCCCGAAGCGGTGCTTTCCTTCAGTTCAACCCTGATGGGATATTTGGCTGAGCATCGGAACAGGATGGTATCGGCGATACAAAGGAGGCGAATGGCGAAATCATCCATGCCATCCGCCCCAATCGTGCCTGCCGTATCTATTGGCTGGAGCGAATGGCCCCTCCATCAATCAACAGGTTCTGCCCGGTCAGGTAGCCCGCATGACGGCTGCAGACGAAGGCGCAAAGCGCACCGAACTCCTCGGGTGAGCCGAAGCGTTTCGCAGGAATTTCGCTACGGCATTCGCCGAGGAATGCCTCACTGTCTTGCCCCAACTCTTCGGCAGCGGCGACCAGGTTGTCACGCAGTCGATCGGTGTCGAATGAGCCAGGTTGCAGGTTGTTGATCGTCACATTACGGCTGGCAATGTTTTCTTGCCGGGCAAGCCCTGCGATAAACCCCGTCAGACCACTGCGGGCGCCATTGGACAGACCCAGGCTTTCGATAGGGGATTTCACCGCGCTCGACGTGATGTTGATAATGCGGCCGAATCCGCGTGTAGCCATACCGTCAACCGTTGCCTTGATCAACTCGATGGGGGTGAGCATGTTGGCATCCAGCGCCTTGAGCCAGGCGTCGCGGTTCCATTCGCGGAAATCCCCGGGAGGAGGGCCTCCCGCGTTGTTGATCAAGATATCGAAATGCTCATGGGCCGCGAGGGCTGCCGCACGACCCTCAGGCGTTGAAATGTCTCCGGCGACGGCGATGACAGTCACTTCAGGATTTATCGCTCTGAGCTGACGGGCTGTTTCATTCAGCGTCTGTTCGCCTCGGGCAGTGATCACCACGTTCACGCCTTCGCTGACGAGTGCCTGTGCGCAGGCTTTACCCAGACCTTTGCTGGCAGCGCACACCAGCGCCCAGCGTCCTGCTATTCCAAGATTCATGCGGGTTTTCCTGAAAGAAAGAAGCTCAAAGAAAGTGGTTGGCTATTCATGCATGATTTACCGTTGCAGACAGGTGTGGCGATCGGGCAGCGATCCCCATGAAGCGCCGCACTCTCTCTCCTTCGGCCTCGCACAGTATGGTTTCAGGTGCGGCATCGAGTTGAACATTGCCGTTCTCCATGAAGATCACCCGATCGGAGATCGACATGGCAAAGTCCATTTCGTGGGTCACGATCAGCATGGTCATGCCTTCCTTGGCCAAGTCGCGGATCACGTTGAGTACGTCGTTGACCAATTCCGGGTCGAGGGCCGAGGTCGGCTCGTCGAACAGCATGATCTGCGGTTCCATTGCCAGGGCGCGAGCGATCGCCACGCGCTGTTGCTGCCCGCCGGAGAGCTGGTGCGGGTACTTGTGGGCATGGGCCAGCAGGCCGACCTTGTCCAGTAGCGCATAAGCACGATGTTCACTCAGCTCGCCCGGCTGGCCGTGGTAACGCGGTGCCAGTGTGACGTTGTCGAGGATGGTGCGGTGCGGGAACAGGTTGAAGTTCTGGAACACCATGCCGATGTGCCGCACGCCTTTGCGCAGGCGGGCGCTGTTGGGTTTGTCCGACGCTTCGATGAATTTTTCGCCGAACAACAGAACGTCGCCCGCATCGATGGTTTCCAGGCCGTTGACCGTGCGGATCAGCGAAGTCTTGCCGGAGCCGGATGGCCCGATGATCGAGACCACCTGGCCGTAGTCGACATTCAGGTCGATACCCAGCAGCACTTTGTGCGTGCCGTAGCTCTTCTGGATGTTCTTCAGTTGCAGGATGGGTGTCGCGTTGTTGCCGGCTGCTTTGCGCGCACTGTCGGGCAAGGCTTCGGCGCAGGCCTTGAACTTGGCCACAGCGGCGTCATCGAGCGTGTGCGGCTTGCGAAAGTTCAGGTCCAGGTAGCGTTCCAGGCGCTGCAGGAAAAAGCCGAACACGGTAACGATCAACACGTAGTAGACGCCTACCGCCGCCAGGGTTTCCATGACCAGGAAGTTGGTGGCATAGAGGCGTTGGCCGACCGTGAGGATTTCGGTCAGGGAGATGACCGAGACCAGCGACGTCAGCTTGACCACCGTGATGTATTCATTGATCAAGGTCGGCAGCGAGATACGGAAAGCCTGGGGGATCACGATCAAGCGCTGCATGCCGAGCAGGCCGACACCCAGCGCGCGCCCGGCTTCCTTTTGGCCCTTTGCCACGGAGATCAGTCCACCCCGGTGGATTTCCGCCATGTACGCCGCTTCCGTGACCACCAGAGCGAGCAAGCCGGAATAGAAGGGGTTGGAGAGAATCGGGCCGCTACCGGGAAACAATTGCGGCAAGTTGTAGACGAAGACCACCAGCACCAACAACGGGATGCTGCGGAAGAACCAGATGTAGACCGCCGCAGGAATGCGCAGCAAAGGCGACTGGGAGAGCTTGGCCGTGGCCAGGACAAAGCCCAGCAGCATGCCGATGAACCAGGCCAGGGCGCTGAGCTGGACCACGGTGACGCAGGCATTCCAGAAGTCTGGCAGGGAGAACAGGGAGAAGAAATACGACCAATCGAATTGCATGGGGCACCTCGATCTGCCGCCCCCGTGCAGGGGAGGCAGATGACCAGACTACAAGGACAGGTTCTTAGTTTGCGGTCGGTTCTTCCAGGCCATATTTCTTTAGAATCGCGGCGTACTCACCGCTCTTTTTGATTTCCTCGAAGGCCTTTTGCACGGCCTGGAAGGTTTCGTCGTTACCTTTCTTGACGAAGATGCCCAGGGTTTGTTGATAAATCGGGTGCTCGGTGGTGATTACTACCCGGCCATTGGTCTTTTCCGCGATCATTTTTGCGGCGCCGGCGATTTCAACCTGGGCCTGGATGTTTTTGGACAACAGGGCTTGGGTCACTTCCGGCGCCGAGGGGTATTCGCTGACGGTGATGGCGCCTTTGTTGTTGGGCACGCAGTAGTCATCGGACAGCTTCCTGAATTCCTTGACCCAGGTAGTGCCCTGTTCCAGGCCCAGTTTCAACCCGCACAGATCTTCAGGCTTTTTCGCGTTGATCTCACTGCCCTTGGGCACCATGACCGAGGCACCGGTGTTGGCATAGGCGATGGTCTGGGCCTGTGTCTGGCGCTCCGGCGTGATGTACATGCCGGAAATGATCGCGTCGTACTTGCCGGAGTTCAAGCCAAGGATCAGGCTCGGGAACTTGGTGTCGACGAACTCCACCTTGGCGTTCATGTGCCTGGCCAGCGCCGTTGCCACTTCGGGGTCCGACCCCACAACGTTTTTGTCCTTGTCATAGGACTCGAAAGGCGGGTAGGTGATTTCCATGCCGACCTTGAACGTGTCTGTCGCGGCCATGCTCACCGAGGCACCGAGCATACCGGCTGCCAATACAGCCAGGCCCAACAGGTTTTTTTTATTGTTTTTCATTTTTACTGACTCCGGCGTAGGTAGGGGTGTAGCTGAAAACTTCAATCAGGACGGTTGAGCCTGATTTTTCAGATGTCCGAAACTGGCGGGCTTGCGTGCCTTGCCTGGCAGTTGAACGTCCCCATTGGCCACCCTCTGGCGCAGATACTGATAGGTCTGCAGGGCCTGGCCATACATGTGTTCGCCGATCGTGATTTCTTCGTAGTCGTTGCCTGCCTGGGCGAATCCGGGCAGCGGTTTGATCTGGGTGTGATAGTCGCAGGCATAAAACAACGGGAAGGAGTAACGCTCCTCCTTCACGCTGCGCACCCGATGCGCAGTGGCAACGAATGCGCCTGCGGTCATCACTTCCAGCATGTCGCCGATGTTGACCACAAAGGCATCGGCAATCGGTGGTGCATCAATCCATTGTCCAAGGTTGTTCATCACCTCAAGGCCTGGTTTGTCGGCCAGGAGGATGGTGAAGCACTCGTAATCAGTATGGGCGCCAAGACCCGGTGCGTCATGGGCGGCACCGTCGAAGGGGTAGTGGATCAGGCGCAGCTTGGACGGTGGACGGGTGACCAGGCTGTCGAAATAGTTTTCTTCCAGGCCCAGGGTCAGGGCAAAGCCGCCGAACAGGCGCCGGCCCAAGGCGAAGATCGCTTCATAGTAGGCCTGCACCGACGCCTTGAAACCTGCCAGCTGCGGCCAGTCGTTGGGCCCCAGCAACGGGGTGTTGGCCAGCACCAGCGGGTCATCGACCGGGACTTCGAAGCCGACGTCGAAGGCCTCCTTATGGTCCGGCTTGCCTTTGGAATAGACCTCTTCGCCCTCGGGTACAAAACCCTTGTGGGTTTGCGAGGTGCCGATGTAGTGCTGCATCTTGGCGTCCAGGGGCTGGTCGAAATAGTCCTTGGCAGCCTTGCGCAGGTTGGCGATCAGTTGCGGGTCGATACCGTGGTCGGTGATGTAGAGGAACCCGACTTCGCTGGCGGCACGCCCCAACTGTTCGGCCACGGCCAGGCGGTGTTCCAGTTCAAAGCTGAACAGGCCGGCGATGTTGACCACCGGGATGCTATTGAAGTTGGCTTTGAGTGTGTCAGTGCTGGCGCTGTTGTTTTTATTGTCAGGCATGACGCATCGGCTCCCTAAGGATGGCTTGAGTGGTGGAAACGCTCGAAGTGTTCGCGCTCGGTCTGGCCCATCCACACGTTCAATGACCACAGGTCGGCCACCGGGACATTGGTGAAGGGCAAATGATGCAGGTAACCGTCGGCGCCGAATTCCGGGGTCAGGGTGCTGACCTGGTAACCGCGGGCTTGCTGCGAGCGCCAGATGCTTTCCCAATGCTGCTGATGGAAAGCCAGCTCTTTTGCATATTCGGGTGCCGCCGGGTGAGGAACCTGCGGGCCCTGGTCATAGCCGACCCGGGCCTGGATATGGTGAACCCGCTCGATGAAGGCGCTTAGATCATCGGCCGGGTCATTCAACAGGCGCTCGCAGGTCACTACCCAATGGCTGATGTCACTGGTGAACAACAGGTCGGGCAGTTGCCGGATCAACTCCAGGGTTATCCAGGGGTTGAATAACGAACGCGAGCGGTGGGTTTCGAAGCTGCAGACCTGACCATGTTTGCGCGCCAGATCTAACGCCTGGCCAAAAAATTCCACTTGTTGTGGCAAGGACCAGCGGTCGTTGCCCGCCAGCACGTTGACGAAGCGTGGGCCGAGTTCGGCGGCCCAGGCAAGTTTTCGGTCCAGGTCATCAAGATGGACGGCAGGCGTCGCCGACTGCTCTGGAAGCACGTCGTACGCGGTGAATACCGTACTGATATAGCCCAGGCGATTGGCCTGGAGAAACGCGCCAAACTCAGCCCGTTCACCGGCGTCCAGAGGCAGGCGTGCTTCCATGCCATCAAAGCCCGCCCGCAGCAACTCATCGAGCGCCTGAGCCTTGCTGGCGGTGTAACCCCACAGCGTGCGGAAAATTTCCAGCTTCATCGGTGATCCTCGGCTAGTTCGCTGTGGAGCCGATGTTAGGCACAGGCGGCGGCGTGAAAGAATCGGAAAATTCAAATCAATACTTCAGACTTTCATCAACGAATAGCTCACTACTTATCATGTTCTCCAAGCGCTATTTTAGGAGCGGGTAGGCGTCTACGTTGGGTGTTAGCGAGAGGCGCCACTGTTACGACATCATTTTGAAGAGTCCCAAGCTACGCTGGGCGCTGATGCTCTGTTTTCGGCCCGCTATTACTCCTCGCCATCCCCGAGCAGTGACGTGGCTCGGCTGCTCAACAGTGAACCCGCCTGGAAGTAACCCATTACCGTGGTCACGCTACGGTGTTCGGTCATGGCCATCACTTCGCCGAGCGGTACCCCCTGGCGTCCGGCCTCGGTGACAAACCCCGAGCGCAGGCTGTGCGCCGCCCAATCGCCCTCAAGGTCCGCCAACTTGGCTCGGCGCTGAACAATGCGTGCCACTTGATCAGCCGACAAGCCTGCTGTCCCGACCTTGCCGCCTTTATACATGCGCCGAAACAACGGGCCCGACTCCGCCGGGGCAGCCTTCAGCCAAGCCGTCAGTGCTTGCGCCGCGGGGCCGCGCAGTGGCTTCTCACGGCGCACGCCGCCGGTGTCGGTCTTGGTCGCGCCCAGGGCGTAAAGCCAGGTGTCGGCATCCAGTTTGCGCACATCGCCCACTTGCAGGCCCACCACTTCCGAGCGGCGCCGGCCGCCACCGCTCCAGGCGAGCAGGAGCAGTGCGCGGTCGCGAACGCCGCGCGCGCCGTCGGTGCAGGTGGCGAGCAGCGCCTGCAACGGTTCCAGCACGATCGCGTTTTTCTTGCGCACCGAGATGCCCTGACGTGACTGGGCCTTGCGTGCCTCACGCAACAGGGTCTTCAACGCCGACGCTTCGGTCGGACTCTCCCAGCCATTGATCCGGTGCCATTTGCCCAGCACGGCCAGGCGGTGACTGACCGTGTTGTACGCCAGGGCTCCGGGTTCGCTTTTGATTCGCGCCTTTACCAGCGCCGCGTCGATGCTGGGCGGTAACAGATGCGTCCAGCCGCCATCGGCCAGGGGGCGTGCCAAATGATCAACGACAAACTGAATCGCCACCGTGGTCGGCAGTGGCGCGTCGCCCAAGGCCTGGCCGTAACGCAACTGCAACCAGGCCGACCAGTAGGTCAGGGCGCTGCGGTAGCTGCGCACGGTATTCGCCGCGGTGCCGGCAGCGAGAAAGGCCGCCGCCGCTTCCTGGGCGTTAATCGCCAAGGAATGCGGGTTTAGCGGGGTTTCGTCCACCAAAGATAATTGATCTGTAATATTTAATACGTTCAACGTATGATAATTCCATTATTCATAAAATAACGTCGGATAATCTTTCATTATCAGACCTAATATACCCGGAGGTGAGTCATGGCAGTAGGGGTGCCGGAAAACGATGTGTTTGCCGCTGCGGATGCGGTTTTGGCCCGTGGTGAGCGGCCAACAGTGGAGCGTGTGCGCCTGGAGCTCGGTCGGGGCAGTCCGGCACGGGTTGGCGGCCTGCTCGATCAATGGTGGTCGCGTCTGGCGGAGCGCCTGAACGGCGAAACACGCCTGCCGGCACTGCCGGGCGAGGTTTCGCAGGCTTTTGTCGCGGTGTGGCAGCAGGCCATCCATCTCGCACAGGGCGTCGCCGAGCAGACCTTGGCGCAACAACGTGAGGTGCTGGCTACCGAGCGCGAACGAATAGCGGCGGTCGAAGACCAGGCGCGTCAGGACGTGGCAAAGGGTCGCCAACAGGTAGCAGAAGCCGCGGCCGGCCGTCAGGCTGTCGAGTTGCGTTTAACTGATCTGGAATTGCTGTTATCCCAGCGCCAGATGCAGATCGAGGATTTGCAGCATCAGCGTGACGTCTTGATGCGCGAGCGCGCGGAGGCCCAGCAGCAAAATCTGTCGTTACAGGAAGATCTGCAAGCGCTGCGGCTCAAGGCCGAGCAGGAGCGCGTCGCGCAGGAGAGCTACGTTCGCGGAGTCGAAGATCGTGCGCACCGAGAGGTCGACCGCGCGCGGGAGGAGGGCAAGGCAATGTCGTCCCAGCTCAAAGAGGCCGGTCGGCACGTGGAGCAGTTGCAGCGGCGGCTGGAGTCGATCCAGATCGAACTCAGTCAAACCCAGCAACGTGCCGCGGCACAGCAGGCCCGTGCTGAAACGCTGGAGCAACAATTGACACAAGTGCGTCAGGTTCCAGCCGTCAAGCGTAAACCGCGCAGTCGCAAACCGACGGCGTCGAAGAGCGCCCCCTCAGAACATTAAACAATCGCAGGCGTTGACTAGCGCAACCCACTGGCTCTTCTTTCCACCACCCTGAAACTCAAACGCACTGATGTTCCCTGATCTTCGTGGTCCGTCAGGGTGGCTTCTCCACCAAAACTTTCCATGATCTGCTTCACCATGATCAGCCCTATACCCAGCTTGCCTTGCTTGGTGGTGTAGAAGGTCTTGAATGCCATCATTTCCTGTTGTCGTGACGTCCCTTGCGCGGTGTCGGCAATGATCAGATGCAGCCATTGATGGGTATCATCCACACTTGCCTGGATGGATAGCTTCCCGCCGCCCGGCATTGCCTCGATGGCATTGGCGATGACGCTATTGAGAATTTGCGACAGCAAAAGTGGATTGCTGATGACCCGAGCGGTGGGCTCATTGTTGAACTCGAGCTGGATTTTTGATTGAGCCAGTTGCGCGCTGAAGCCGGCCAACGTGGCCTGTACCACGATCATCGGTTCCACCATTTCCGCTTCTCCATGGATCGGTCGCAAGCACAGCAACAATTCATGTACCCACTGCGACATCCGATCCACTTGGCTGACAATATCGTCGATATTCTTCCTGGCCGGTTGGTCGTCCATTTCGTTTGCCAGTTCAGCGCTGGAGCGGATGCAGGCCAAGGGATTTCGCAGACTATGAGAGACCGCCGTGGACATCTCGACCAGGCCAACGTAGGTCTTGTTGGCGACGAGTTGGGCCTCCTGTGATGCCAGCTGAATCGATGCGCGTCGAACGATCCAATACAGCCCGACGTAAAGGAGCAGCCCACCCACTGCGGTGGACAACCAGATTATCCAATGGCCGCGGTTGAGGCGTTCGATCAGATCGGCCGGTTCCTTATAAATCTCCACCACCGCCAGAGTATTCCCCAGATCATCTACCAGAGGGATGTAGCTCTCGATGAAGAACATTTTGGGAGCGAGCAAAAATTGCTGTTCGGGCCGGCGTTCATCAGCATTGCTGTATTTGGTGGAAACCCGGTCTTTCGAGCTGAATGCCGCTTCAAGCGCCTCGTCGTTGAGAAATCGTTGTCCAATAAGCTGCGGATTTGTCGACCACATCACTGTCCGAAGAGGGGAGTAGATGCTGATCAGGAGTGAGTCCGGGAGGTGCGAAAGGTGGTCGAGGAACTCGGAGCGGGCACGGTGCCTGTTCTGCGCCATTTCTTGCGACAACATTCCATATTGGGTGGCTGCCAAAACGTCGCCCATCCGCATCCCGTCCAAACCGTGGTGGCGTATCTCACCCTTGGCGATGGTCTGGATAAATTGTGCTGATAACAGGGCGTCGCGCTCCAGGCTCTCGATGACCAGGAAACGGGTCGACACCGACCCCAACCCGACAGCTATCACGCTGATCAGGATGAAGCTGACGATCGAAAACCACCGCAGGAGGCTGGGCGATTTTGTCGGCGCAATTGGGTCGGCTACTCCCCTTGGAGGCAGAGGGCTGAAAGAAGATGAAGTTAGTTGCATGGGGAGCGTCCTATGCAGTTCCAGCTACTCGAACCACTCAATGAATCCTGGATGAATACCGAGCATTCTCTGTGCCAAGAATTCAGGACGTACATAACGTTATTCAGGCAATCAGTAATCGTACTGTTTAGGGCTTGAGACGGAGAAAAATAGAATTTTTCCGGCATTCGCCAGCGCGAAAGAACACGCATGCCTGGGGAAATACCGCCAACACTGGGGACAATACCCATGTGATGGGGAAGGCGATGGCGTCGTGGAGGTTTAGCAGATCCTGCATTGCGAAGGATGACCACCGTCGGGCTCGGGCCGGCGACGGTGGTCGTTACTGACATTTGTCAGCGGGTTGCTGGTTTCGAGACCGCCACGGAAACCGTCGCTGCTGGCGACTCCGCGCCCTTGGTATCTTTGGCTTGATAGGTAAAGGTCGCTGTGAATGGCGCGGCGACTGTGGTCGGTGGTGTATAGCTCACACGTAAGCCGTCAGTGCTGACCGTGCCCTTGCCGGAGTCCGGTTGCGCAAGACCTACTACTTTCAGCGGCACATGACCGTCCGGGTCGGTGTCGTTGGCCAACACGTTGATGGTCACCGGCTGGCCGTTGTTGCTGATGGCGCTGTCGGGTTTGGCGATCGGTTTTTTATTCTCGATTACATCTTCGCCATCTTTAGCGCCAGTGCGGAAGGTCGGCAGCGCCGCAGAGTTCACGTAGGTAACGCCGTCCCAGCCGGGCAGGGGTGTTGGCATCAACTGGAATTGGCCGGGCTTCTCGATGTCCCAGCGCAGCAACATTGATGTGTCCTCGTGCTGGGTGTTGTGGCAGTGCTCCATGTAGGTCCCGGCGAATTCGCGGAAGCGGATGGCTATTTCCACGTCCACCGAACTGTCGATGCCTTCACCGATGCGATAAACGTCCTTGCGCGCCCACTTTTCCCATTCCGGCGGTGCCTTGCCGTCGCGGTTGAGGACAATGCCTTCTTCGAAATGGACGTGCACCGGGTGGTGCCAGCCGTTGCCGCCGTTCCTGATTTTCCACACCTCCAGGGTGCTGTCGCCGCTGTAGCCAGCATCGGTCGGGCCGGTGGACAGTTGCGGAGCGGCGGTGAGCCGGCGCGGGTCCATGCTGTAGCCGAAGCCGCCGTCGGTCTTGATGGTCCACGGTTCTTCGTCGGTGCCGTCGGAACGGCCGAAAATGAACTCGCGATGCCGCGCCACTTTGATTTTGGCCATGTCGGTGGGGTTATCACGGTCGAGGGTCAGCGGGATCATGGTTTTACCGACCGGCTTGCCCGGTTTGGCGGGTTCATAGTCGGCCGGGTTCATGCTCACGTCCTGGCCGGAATAAGACTGCACGATCATTTGCATGAACTTGCCCACCACCGGGTCGCCGTTGTCCCATTCCAACCCTTTACTGCCCAGCTTGAGCACTGCCTTGTATTTTCCGGACAGTACATCGGCCAGGCTCAGCGGTGTATTTTCCGGCCCCTTGCCGTTCTGGTGCTCCATCAGGTTGACGAAGTACAGCTTGTCGCCAGTCTTGATTCCGTTTTTCGCGAAGTTGACGATGATGTCGAAACGCTCGGCGATGCCCTGGGTCGGCAGGATGGCGTTGTGGTCCTGTGTATCGCCGTCGCCATCGAGGTCCATGCTGCCGTCGAACGGCACGGCGTGTTGCATGAGGTTGCCGTCGTTGCCGATCAGGTGGAACGGTACGCGGGTATAAGACAGGCCGGAACCTGTCGGCCCTGGAAATTCGCCACCGGTGCCGGCGATTTCACGCACCAGCGCGATCCTGAAGTAGCGCGACACCGAGCCGTTGAGAATGCGGAAACGATAACTGCGCGCCCGCACTTTCAGGCGCGGCTGGTACTGCCAGTTGACCAGGATCTGATCGCCGAGGAAGCCATCGGTGTTGAACGGGTTGAACCAGAGTTGACCGTTCTTGTCCCAGGCCTTGTCGGCCACCATCAGGTTGACGTCGTAGTCGCGGTTGCCCCATGGCAGCGCCGAGCCGCTGGGCAGCCGCAGGTTGACGCCGTCCTGCAGCGCTTCGTTGCCACGGTCCAGGGCGCTGTAGTAGTTCATCATCACCGCGTTGCCCTTGTAGACGTTCTGTGCGGTGAAATCGAGCATGTGGTCGTGGAACCAGTGGGTGCTCATGGTTTCACGCCAGTCGCCACGGATCTTGATGCTGCCGTTGTTGCAGGTCTTCAGGCCCGGGTTGGCGTCGTTGACGAACAGCGTCTCGCCCGGTGCGCAAGGGAACGCCGCGCGCGGGTCTTCAGCCTTGGTGTTGATGGTGTCGTAGCCGGCCAGTTGCATCGGCCAGCGATAGTCGTAGTACTGCCCCGGAAAGAAAAACGCATTGGTATAGCCGTCGCTTTCGGCCGGGTTGTGACCGTTGTGTTCGTGGGTACTGAGGGTGTGCAGTCCGAAACCCATGTTGGCCGCCGGGTCGATCGGCAGGGCGTTATAGTGACGCATCAGCACCGGTTGGCCGTAACGCACCATCAGCAGTTTTGTCGGAAAGGTGCCGTCGAAGGTCCATAGCGCCTTGTGGTTCTGAATCGGCATGTTGGGATGAAAGCGGGTGTCGATGCCTTTGGTCGTGCCCGTCGTGGCCGGGATGTCCGAGGTCTGGTAGTAGAGCCCGCCAGGCCCGAACTCACCGACGGCGTAGTTGTGCAACTGTCGGCGGTCGCGCATGCCGCCGTTGAGTTTGGCGCCGGCTTGCACGGTCTTGAAGGCGACCTGCGGGTAGAACTCGTTCCAGCGTTGATGCGACCAACCCTTTCCTGGCGGACGACCCTCAGCCGGCGAACCTACCGGATGGCGGTTGAGGAAGGCTTCGATCTGCGATTTCCAAGGGTTGCGGTCCAGCACGTTGGAGTACTGAGACGGAAACGGGTAAAGCCCGGGCTGGCGCATAAAGGCTTCCAGTGCCGCCTTCGACGGGCCGCTGCGAGCGATGCTGTCCGGGTCCTGCTGTGGCGCCGGGCCGGCAAGGGGCACAGGGAATGTCAGCGGCGGTGGCGGAAGGGTCGGGTCGAGTTTTTCCGTGCCGAATTCTTCGAACAACAGCAATTGTTGGGTGTAGGGCTGGGCTCCGAACAACGGGCTGGGTTTGCCGTTGGTGGGGATTTTGAATGATGTCTGCAGACTTGGCGGCAGCACGTTGCCGGCGCGTGGGGTGTAGCGGTCGCCGTACACGCCGTTGGGCAGGGCAAGCGCGCCCTGGTTGGCCGACGGCATTGTTTTCATGGCTTCCAGCGCGGCCGCCGGGTCGGCCGGAGGATTGCTATACGCCGAAGGGTCCGTCGGTGACGGCTGACTGACATCGTCGAGCGGCACGGCATTGGCGGTGGTCAGGGTGAGGAGCATTGCACAGGGCAGGCTGGACCTGCGCAACAAGTCGATGGAATTGCATGGTGGTGTCTTGCGTTTCATTGTTCACCCCTCGCGTGATGCCCGCCGTCTCCAAGTCCGGGACGATAGTTGTGCGGGTAGCAGGGATGGAGCAACTAACGAGCCACTGCAGCAGGGCGAAATAAAAGTTCAAATTAATTAACAAGTTGTTCTGAGTGTTAAAAATGGCAGAAACGGTAGTGGGGGATATTCCTCATATTTGGTGGAAAATTCCCCGCTGAGTGGGTGTGGTTCCCCATTAATGGAGATGGTAGCGGCCCCGTTTCACCGACCGCTTTTTTGGTTGAACCTGCCTCCCACAAGCAGATATGGGTAAACTCGGCCTTATTGAGGCGGCGAACGGAATAAATTGAATCGCGCATCAGCCATTACCTGGCCGCGAGCCGTATTTTGGTAAATCTGAATAGAAGTTGCCCCGGGGTGGAGCGCCGGTCAGCCATCATTTTGCGACCGGCCGGCAGGAGAAAGTTAGTTGAGGACCAATAGCTCCGGGCCGAGGTATCTGTTGATCTGGTCGATATCGTCGTCGCCCAGACTACCCACCGAAGAGGCCAGGCGCAGGCGCGACATCAAATAGCGCAACTTGGCCTCGAACAGATCGTGGCGCGCAACGAAGAGTAGTTCTTCGGCGTTGAGGACGTCCGAGTTGGTACTGGTGCCCCCCTCTTTGAAGCCCTTGCGCGTCGAAATCAGTGAGCGCTCGTTGGACACTACTGCCTTCTCCAGCGCGCGAACACGTTTGGCGCCACTCTGTACACCGTTATATTCACGGGTGGTTCCGGAGATGACCTCCTGGCGCGTGGCGTCGAGTTCGTCCTGGGCCTTGTAGCTATTGGCACTGGCCTGGCGTGTCAGTGCGCTGACGCCTCCACCGCTGAATAGCGGGACATTGACTTCCAGCCCGATAGAGCTGTAGCGGTTGCGTTGATTCAACTCGGAGATTGACTGGCTATCGCCCGCCGTGTAGCCGGCAACGAAATCCAGAGTTGGCCAGTGGCCGGCCCTGGCGCGCTTTACTTCTTCTTCGGCGAGGTTGCTGCTATGACGGCGCGCAAGGATCAGCGGGCTATCGGCCTGGGCTTTGACCAGCCAGTCCTGCAGGTTGCTCGGTAGCAGCGGTGGTGTATCGAAGCCCGGCTGCAAGGTGGTCAGCGATTCGGGAGGTTCACCGATATATTCCTCCAGCTTGCGGCGCGCGTTGACCAGGTTGTCCTGCGCTTCGATCAGTTCGGCCTCGGCGAGGTCGCGGCGAGCGACCGACTCGTCGATGTCGGTGACGGTGCCGGCCCCCAGCTCCATGCGCCGTTTCGCCGAGGCGAGTTGCTCATCGAAGGCGCTCAGCTTGGACTTGGCCAGGATGATGGTTTCGCTTGCCAGGAGCACGTCGAAATAGCTTTCGGCCAGGCGCACCGCGGCGTCCTGACTCTTGGCATCGAACACCGCGACGCTGTAGTCGGCACGCTGCTTACCCTGGCGGTACTCGGCCATCTTCTGTTTGTTGAACAGTGGCTGGCGCAGGCGCACGTTAGCGCCCTTGGAGTCGTAGTCGAGATCCCTGTCGATGCTGTTCTGACGTTGGGTGCCATTGACCTTGTTGTCGTAGGCCGAGGCATTGATCTGCGGTAGCAGGCCGGCCATGCCGATGGCGCGGTTTTCCTCGCCGGCCGCTTTTTCATGCACGGCGGCGCGGTAAACAGGACCTTGGTACTGCAACAGATCCCAGGCTTGTTTGAGGTCCATGGCGCTGGCCGGCAGGGACAGCCCCAGCAGGCAGAAGAGTATGCAATGACGGTCCATTTCATTGTTCCTTGAAGGAGCTGTCCACACGCTCGAGCATCGGTTTGAGTAGATAGCTCATCAAGTTGCGCTCGCCGGTCTTGATGGTGACGCTGGCGGGCATACCGGGGCGAATGTGATTGCTGCCAAGCAATCTCATGCCATCGGATGTGACTTCCACCTGGGCCAGATAGAACGGTTGCTTGCTTTCCTCGTCGAGCAGGCGGTCGGCGGAGATGGTCTTCACGCGGCCGGGAATGTTTGGCGTCTGGGCATGGTTGAAGGCCGGGAAGGCAATGTCCACGGGCAGGCCGGGAACCATCTTGTCGATGGCCTGCACGGGAATCATCGCGTCGACTTGCAGCGGTTCGTTGACCGGAACGATTTCCATGATCTTGAAGCCGGGCTGAATGATCCCCCCGACTGTGGCAATGCTCAGGGACAGGACCATGCCATCGATGGGCGACCGAATCACCGTGTGGGTCACTTCATAGTCCAGCGCGCGCAAGCGGTCGGCCAGGGTGGTGTTTTCCTTGGCGGTGTCAGTCAGCTGCGATTCGACTTCCTTCAGGTAATCGTGCTGGCGCTGCAGGATGCGCAACTTGATTTCGGTGGCCTGGCTACGTACGCGAGCGATGTTGTTGAGGTTCTCGGCCTGGCCGGCAGACAGGTCGGCGTTGCTGCGTTCCAGCTCAAGCAAGCGGTTGCGCGGCACATAGCCTTCGGCCGCCAGAACGCGGGTGCCTTGCAGTTCCTGGTTGAGGAAGTTGATTTGCGAGGCGCGGGCGCCATAGACCTGCTGCAGGCCCTTGAGCTGCACCGTCGACGCGGCCAGGTTTTCCTCCAGGATGCTGATTTCACCCGCGAGACCGGCGCGCCGGGTGTCCAGCAGGCGCTGTTGCAGGTCCATGGCGGCCACCAGGCGCTGGTCATTGCCGAAGCGCTTGAGCAACTCTGGATCGAATTCCACCACATCGCGGGCGTCACGTTCCGCTTCCAGTCGGTTTTCCACCGTCTTGCTGACGATGTACTGGGCGCCAACCGCACCCTGTTCGGCAGCGGCACGTAACGAGTCGAGGCGGACCACTTCCTGGCCTTTTGTCACCACATCGCCTTCGCGAACGAGTATGGCCTCCACGGTGCCACCGCTCAGATGCTGCACGGCTTTGCGATTGCTGGTGACTTTGACCGTGCCTGTCGCTACTACCCCGGCATCCAGCGGCGCCAGCCAGGACCACAGGAGGAAGCCGCCGAAGCCGGCGAGCACCAGCCACACGCCCCAACGCGCGGGTTTACCGACGTCCAGGTCTACCACGCTCCTGGGATCGGCTTGAATCATCTCGGTGTGTTGGCTCAATTGCATGATCGGTCACTCCCGTGCTTTGACGGAGGCCAGCGGGGTCGGCGCGCCTGCAGGCATCACACTGGCCTTGCGCAGCGCTGCGAATACTTCATCGCGCGTGCCGAGCATCTGCACGCCGCCGTCACGCAGCATCAGCACCTTGTCGACGGCACAGAGTACGTTGGGACGGTGGGAAATCAGAATGACGGTGGCACCACGACCCTTGAGTTCGGCCAGGGCATCGACCAAGGCCTTTTCGCCGAGGTCGTCGAGGTTGGCGTTCGGCTCATCCAGCACAATCAGATTGGGCTCGCCATACAGCGCGCGGGCCAAGGCGATGCGTTGCTTCTGACCACCAGACAGCGGGCTGCCATCGGTACCCAGGCGGGTGTCATAACCCTGCGTAAAGCGCAGGATCATCTCGTGCACACCAGTGATCTTGGCGGCGCGAATGACCGCATCGCTGTCCACTTCGCCAAAGCGCGCAATGTTGTCGGCGATGCTGCCCTCGAACAGCTCCACGTCCTGTGGCAGGTAGCCGAGCCAGGGGCCAAGTTCGCCCTTGTTCCAAGTGAATATGTCCGCGCCGTCCAGGCGCACCTTGCCGGCCTGCGCCGGCCAGACGCCAACCAGCAGACGGGCGAGGGTGGATTTGCCCGAGGCGGATGGGCCGATAACGCCAAGGCTTTCGCCGGGGACAAGACTGAAGCTCACCCCGCGCAGAATCGTGTTGTTGGTACCGGGGGCACCGGCATACACATTCTCCACCGCGAGCATGCCCAACGGACGCTGCAGTGGCATGCTCGGTGGCCGGCGCGGATAGTCGTGCAGCATCTCGTTGAGCCGGCCCCAGGCCGACCGGCAGCCGAGCAGTTGCTTCCATGACGCGATGACCTGTTCCACCGGGCCCAGTGCGCGGCCGGTGAGGATCGAGCAGGCAATCATCATCCCCGGGGTGATTTTGCCTTCGATCGCCAGCAGTGCGCCGGCGCCGAGGATCAGCGACTGCAAAGTGATACGCACGAAGCGCCCGGTGCTGCTGATGATGGCGGCGCGGTCGGAGGCCAGGGTCTGCATTTCCAGTATGCGCAAATGGCTTTGGAACCAGCGCTTGCTGATCGACGGCAGCATGCCCATGGCCTCGATGACCTCGGCGTTGCGCAGGTTGTTGTTGGCGTAAGTGGCGGAGGAGAGGGCGGCCTGATTGGCTTCGGCCAGCGGCTTTTGCGTGGCCTTTTCGGTGAGATAAGCCAGGCCCACCAGGATCAGCGAACCGATCAGCGTGAGCAGTCCCAGCAGCGGGTGGATCAGATAGGCGACCAGCAGGTAGATCGGCGTCCACGGTGCATCGAAGAAAGCGAACAGGGCATTGCCGGTGAGGAACTGCCGAACCTGCGAGAGATCTTGCAGGGCCTGGGCCGGATTGCCTCCGGCGCGGCTCAGGTTGCGCTCGAAGGCGGCGGTGAAGATACGCCGGTTGAGGTCCATATCGAGGCAGTTGCCGACCCGGATCAATACGCGGGTGCGGACCATTTCCAGCGTGGACATCAGCAAGAACAGCCCGATCACCAGCAAGGTCAACATCGTCAACGTTGTGACGTTGCGACTGACCAAGGCCCGATCATAGACCTGCAGCATGTACACCGCTGGCGTCAACATCATGACGTTGATAACGCCACTGAACGCTGCCAGCGAGTAAAAACTGCGGCGCAGGCGAAATATCGTGTCGGCCAGTTCTGAGCGGGTGCTCGACTGCTTTTGCATCTGAGTCCTCCCTCACCGAAAAGCCTGTTGCCCTAGCGGCGCACCAGCTACCGGTAAATGTAATTGACTATCAAGTAGATGTAGCTCCCCAAGTAACTCTTCGACACAGGCAGTGGTTATCTTGGCAATTCACATGCAGCAGCGTAGGTGGCGTTTGTTTCTCTAGCGATACACTTTGAAATAACATTTTGCTCTATTAGTGCTTAGCATTATCTATATATCGTTTAATAACAGCTAGTTGGCAGGTCAAATGCCGGTCGTCTGTTTTTGCGGCATAATATTGACAGTTTTTTGCTATGGAACTTTAGTCATGTTGGGAGATCGCCCGCGGGACGCCAGCCAACACTTTGGCAATGCAAGGCGCGGTGATTGTCCTGAAGGAGCAAACATGTCGATCATTTCGTTCTCTTGCACGGAGCTGTTCAGGAAGTTCGCTTCGACTTCCAGATGCCATGGCCCACCTCCGGCTAGGGATCGCTCTGCCTAATCGCTCAGCGAACAATTCATTTCGCGAATTCCAGGCGCGCATTTCCGGGCGCCGGGGGACGGCTTTGCCTAACCCACGCCTGCGCTCGCCATACAACTGAACCAATGAACTACGCAAGCCAGCACCTGACTGGGCGTGGGAGGATTTTCTCGTCCCGTGCCTTTCCCCCAGAGAGAACGAGGACGATAAAAAATGGCCAATTTCAACAAGTCGGACCTGGAATTCATACTCAAGCAAATCTTCATCGCAGAAGCGCATGCCAATGGCACCAGCCTCATTGATTTGCTCCCTAACAGTCAGGTGCCATTCGGTCTGCGAACCGTCGATGGCAGCTACAACAACCTGGTCGCCGGGCAAACCGAGTTTGGCGCCGCGGACAATTCCTTCCTGCGCCTGCTTGATGCCCAGTATCGAGCGGCCTATGCCGCGTCAGGGAATGTGGTCGACCCGCAGCCACGCATCATCAGCAACCTGATCGTGGACCAGACCGCCAATAACCCGGCCGCGGTTGCGGCGAACGGCGGGGCCACCCCGGTGATCAGTCCCGGGCTGGATGGCGTGTTTGGCACGGAAGACGACAAGGAAGTGTTCTTCATCCCCAACCAGTCGCCGGACGTCGGCCTGACTGCCAGCTTCAACTCGTGGATGACCTTCTTCGGCCAGTTTTTCGACCACGGCCTGGACCTGCTCACCAAGAGCAGTACCGACATCGTGTTTGTACCGCTGCAGCCGGACGATCCGTTGTTCGTACCGGGCAGCCCGACCAACTTCATGGTGCTGTCACGTGCAGTGCGTGCCGCCGGCGCGGACGGAATAGTCGGCACTGCCGATGATGGCCAGACCAACACCACCTCGCCGTTCGTGGACCAGAGCCAAACCTACAGCTCGCACCCCTCGCATCAGGTGTTCCTGCGCGAGTACGCCCTCAACGCGGCGGGCGACCCGATTGCCACGGGGCGCTTGATTACCAACCGCGATCTCGGCGCCGATGGCAAGTTCGGCACCTCCGATGATGGCAATGGCGAAAATGGCGGCATGGCGACCTGGGCGGTGGTCAAGGCCCAGGCCCGTGACATCCTCGGCATCAACCTGACCGACGCCGATGTGCACAGCGTGCCGCTGCTGGCAACCGATGCGTATGGCAACTTCATCCGAGGGCCGAGCGGCATGCCGCAGGTGGTGATGCGCGTCAGCAACGGTGCTGACGGTACTGCCGGTACGGCGGATGACGTCACGCAACTGGTCGAAGGCAACCGGGATACTCCGATCAGCCTGGCCAACGCCGTGAGCACTGGGCATGGCTTCCTCGACGACATCGCCCACAATGCTGCGCCGGTCGTCGTCGGCGGGGTTCTGCAGGCGGATGGCGACACCGATGTCGGCAACGCGCAGCTCGTTGGCAATGCCGGCAACAACCTGACCTATGACAACGAACTGCTCGATGCCCACTACATTGCCGGCGACGGCCGGGTGAACGAGAACATTGGCCTGACCGCTGTGCACCATGTGTTCCACGCCGAGCACAACCGCCTCGTCCAGCAAACCAAGGACACCCTCCTTGCCGCTGGCGACCTGGCCTTCCTCAATGAGTGGCTGGTGGTCGACGTGACCGCGATACCGACTACACCCGCCGGGATCGCGGCGTTGGTGTGGGACGGCGAACGCCTGTTCCAGGCCGCCAAGTTCGGTACCGAGATGCAGTACCAGCACCTGGTGTTCGAGGAGTTCGCGCGGACCATTCAACCGCAGGTCGACGAATTCCTTGCCCCCAACGGTTATGACACCTCGATCAACCCGGCCATCCTTGCCGAGTTCGCCCACGTGGTGTACCGCTTCGGTCACTCGATGCTGACCGAAACCGTCGATCGCTTCGACCCCGAGTTCAATCCGCTCCTTACTGACCCGAACAACCCGGACTCGCAAATGGGGCTGATCGCGGCCTTCCTCAACCCGCTGGCGTTCGCCGGCAGCGGAGCGACCTCGGACGAAGCGGCAGGGGCGATCATTCGCGGTGCGACCCGCCAGGTCGGCAATGAGATCGACGAATTCGTCACCGAAGCGTTGCGCAACAACCTGCTGGGTCTGCCGCTCGATTTGCCGGCCCTGAACCTGGCGCGCGGTCGCGACACCGGCATCCCCACGTTGAATGAAGCGCGCCGTGAGATGTACGCAGCCACTGGCGACAGCCAACTCACGCCGTACATCAGTTGGTCTGACTTTGCGGACCACCTCAAGCACCCTGAATCCCTGGTCAACTTCATCGCCGCTTTCGGCACCCACAGCGCATTGATCGCGGCCGATGTGGATACGCTGGTCGAGATGCGTGCGGTCGCTGCGGCCCTGGTGTTCGGCGGCAGCGCGGTGATCAACGCAGGTACTGCCAATGAGCGTACCTTTACCGCCAATCTGGCCGATCGCGTGGCATTCCTTAACAGTTCAGGCAATTACGCCATGGTCAATGGCGTCACCACCACCGGCGTGGACGACATCGACTTCTGGGTCGGTGGCCTCGCCGAGCAGAAAATGCCGTTTGGCGGGATGCTCGGCTCGACGTTCAATTTCGTGTTTGAAACCCAAATGGAGGCGTTGCAGAACGGCGACCGCTTCTACTACCTGTCGCGCGTCGCAGGCCTGAACTTCGGCACCGAGCTTGAGAACAACTCCTTCGCCAAGCTGATCATGCTCAACAGCGATGTCACCCACCTGTCGAACACGGTGTTCCTGACGCCGACGTTCACCCTCGAAGTGAATCAGGCCAATCAGTTCACCAACCTTGGTGTGGACGGCAAAGCCGATCCAACCGGCGGCCTCATGATCGACGGCGTGGAAATCGTCAAGCTGGTGGTCCGCAACAACCCCGACACCCCCGGCACAGACAGCAATTATCTGCGGTACAACGGTGAAGACCACGTGGTCCTGGGCGGCACCGCCGGCAATGACATCATCATTTCCGGTGACGGTGACGACACCCTTTACGGCGACGGCGGCAACGACCGCCTCGAAGGCGGTGCCGGCAACGATGCGGTACTGGGCGGCGCGGGTGATGACATCATCACCGACTCGTTCGGCGACAACCGTCTGGAAGGTAATGCCGGTAACGACGTGATCATCGCCGGTAGCATGCTGGCTGGCGGCAACCTGATCCTGGGGGGCGATGGCCAGGACTTCATCATCACCACCGAGGACGTCAGCACCACCTTCGGCGGTCAGGGTGATGATTTCATCCTCGGCGCCAAGACCAACCTGCCAGCTACCGGCAACGAAGGCGATGACTGGATCGAAAAAGGCACTCAGGACGGCGCGCCTGGCGATAACGCCTCGCCGTTGCTCAATGACGATGTGATCGGCAACGATATCTTTATCGGCGGTGGTGGCTTCGACGAAATGATCGGCGAGGGTGGCGATGACATCTTTGTCGGCAGCGATGCCCAGGACAATATGGACGGCATGTCCGGTTTCGACTGGGTGACCCACAAAAATGACAGAGTCGGCGTGACCGTCGACCTGACCATGGCCGAGCTGGCACAGCCACACGGCAATGCGCCAAACCAGAACAACGGGGTGTTCAATCCGGTCGGCGCCTCGCCGGCCTCGATTCTCGACCGTTTTGCCGAGGTCGAAGGCTTGTCCGGTTCGAAATTCGCCGATGTGCTCAAGGGCGATAATGTTGATGCAGACACTATCATCAACCACGGCGGTACCACGGGCAGTGCGCTGACCAATGTGGCGTTGATCCGCGGATTGGCGCAGTTCCTTGCCGATGCCGGGCTGCCGACCACCGGCTTTGCCACGGGCAACATCATCCTTGGTGGCAATGGCAGTGACTTGATCGAGGGCCGCGGTGGCGATGACCTGATCGACGGCGACAAATGGCTCAACGTCAGGATTGCCGTTTATGCCCCGGGTGATGTCAACCATACCGGTCCCGAGATCGCCAGCTTCGACAGCATGGTCGATATGATTCCGTTCATGCTGGACCGCACCTATAACCCGGGTCAACTCAAGGCCGTGCGAGAAATCCTGCCCGGTACCTCTACTGGCGGGGCGGCCTTCGATACCGCGATCTTCTCCGGGAACCAGGCCGATTATGTGGTGACGCGCGACGACCGTGGCACGCTCAACGTGGCGGACGATGTCTGGACGGTGGCGGATACCGAAGCGGGTCGCGACGGCACCGATACCCTGCTGCATATCGAACGCCTGCAGTTCGCCGATGGCCAGCAAGTGCTGCTTTCGGGGCTCAATGCACAACCGGTTGGCAGACCGACCATCGCCGATGGCAACGGCGGCGCGATTACGGTGGGCGACATGCTGACCGTCAGCGTGGCCGGGGTGAGCGACGCCAATAACATCGGGGGCAGTCTCAACAACTCCTCGGTGTCCTACTACTGGCAATTCGAGTCGGATCCAGGCAGCGGCGTTTTCGAGGACATCATCCTCTTGCCCGCTGGCGACCTGGCGTTCCAGAGTGCCGACGGCACCTCGTTCAAGGTCTCTCCTGACCTCGCCGGGTTGTCGTTGCGGGTCAAGGCGATCTACCAGGATGGTCATGGCACGACTGAAATGGTGTTCTCACAGCCGACTGCCGTGGTGGCTGCCGGCGCTCCGGTCGTGCCGACGGCACCAACACCCGTGGCCGATGCCACGGCGGGTGGCGAGGGCCTTCACATGGTCCGCTCCGACCTCAACTTCATCCTTGACCAGATCAGGATTGCCGAGGCTGACGCGGCCGGTCAGGACATCCTCTCGCTGATCCCGAACATCCGTGCGCCATTGGGCCTGCGTTCGGTCGACGGGTCGAACAACAACCTGCTGAACCTCAACGGCAACAACCACACCCAGTATGGTGCCGCCGACAACACCTTCCCGCGCGTGTCCGATCCGGTCTTTAATCCGGCGCAAGGTGCGCCTGCCGGCTTCTTCGGCCCCGGTTCGCCGGCCATTCCGGGTACGTCGTATGCACAGAACAGCGGCGCTGTGTTTGACTCGCAGCCGCGCACCATCAGTAACCTGATCGTCGACCAGACGTCGAACAACCCGGCGGCCTATGCCACGGCTTACGACCCGGGTGCGAACGGTCATCTCGACTTCGGCGTAGTGGGTAGCGGTAACGACGACGTGCTCAAGGATGGCGTACGGATAGTCGCCAGCCCTGGGATGGATGGTCAGTTCGGTACGAGCGACGACCACGATGTGTACCTGTTCGAGAACACCGCGGCGGATGCGGGATTGTCCGCGCCGTTCAACGCCTGGATGACCTTCTTCGGGCAGTTCTTCGACCATGGCCTGGACCTGGTGACCAAGGGCGGTTCAGGCACCATCTATATCCCGCTGCAACCGGACGATCCGCTGTATGTGCCAGGCGGCCACACCAACTTCATGGTACTGACCCGCGCGACCAACCAGCCAGGGGCGGATGGCGTGCTCGGCACGGCCGACGACATCCATGAGCACACCAACACCACCACGCCGTTCGTGGACCAGAACCAGACGTACAGCTCGCACCCCTCGCACCAGGTGTTCCTGCGCGGATACGTGATGACGGATGACGGCCCTAAAGCGACCGGCAACCTGATCACTAACCGTGACCTGGGGCTGGACGGCAAGTTCGGTACCACAGACGACACTGAAATCGGTGGCATGGCGACCTGGAAGGTGGTCAAGGCGCAGGCGCGTGACGTTCTGGGCATCAATCTCACCGACGCCGATATCGACAGCGGTCCGCTGCTGGCCACGGACGCCTATGGCAACTTCATCAAGGGGCCGAACGGCTTCCCGCAGGTTGTCATACGGCTCAACAACGGGCTGGACGGCATTGCCGGCAACGCCGACGACGTCACGACCCTTGTCGAAGGCAATCCGGCCAACCCGGTCAGCCTCGCGAACGCGGTACGCACCGGCCATGCCTTCCTCAACGACATCGCCCACAACGCTGTGCCGGTGGTCGCCGGCGGGGTTCTGCAGGCGGATGGTGACGCCGATGTCGGCAATGCGCAGCTCGTTGGCGATCGCGGCAACAACCTGACCTACGACAACGAACTGCTCGACGCTCACTACATCGCCGGCGACGGCCGGGTCAACGAGAACATCGGCCTGACCGCGGTGCATGCGATCTTCCACGCCGAGCACAACCGGCTGGTCGCGCAGACCAAGGACACCGTGCTCGATTCAGGGGACGTAGCCTTCCTCAACGAGTGGCTGCTCACGCCGGTGGCTGCCTTGCCAGCGAACCAGGCTGAGATCGATGCGTTGGTGTGGAACGGCGAGCGCCTGTTCCAGGCGGCCAAGTTCGGCACCGAGATGCAGTACCAGCACCTGGTGTTCGAGGAGTTCGCGCGGACCATCCAGCCCCGCGTTGACCTGTTCTTCGCACCGACCCAGGTCTATGACGTCGACCTCGATGCCTCGATCGTCGCCGAGTTCGCCCACACCGTGTACCGGTTTGGCCACTCGATGCTGACCGAGACCGTCGATCGCTACGACGTCAATTTCGACGTGATTGGCGATCCGAACAGCACTAACCCCGATCAACAACTGGGCTTGATCGCGGCGTTCCTCAACCCGTTGGCCTATGCCGCCAGTGGCGTGACGCCAGAAGATGCGACCAGTGCGATCGTGCGTGGGGTGACTCGGCAAGCCGGTAACGAAATCGACGAGTTCGTCACCGAGGCGCTGCGCAACAACCTGCTGGGCCTGCCGCTCGACCTGCCGGCGATCAACATCGCCCGTGGCCGCGACGTGGGCATTCCCTCGCTCAATGCGATTCGCCGTGACATCTACAGCCAGACCGGAGATACCCAACTCAAGCCGTACAGCAGCTGGGTCGACCTGGTGCAGCACCTCAAGCATCCGGAGTCGTTGATCAACTTCATCGCGGCCTATGGCACCCATGGCACGATTACCTCAGCAACCACTTTAGAAGCCAAGCGCGCCGCGGCGATGTTGCTGGTATTTGGCGATGGGAATGTTAACGAGCCATCTGATCGCCTGGACTTCCTCAACGGCACCGGCACCTGGGCCAACGTAACGCGGGCGGGCAAGGATGGGGTCCTCGGGACTGCCGATGACTTGAAGGGTGTGACGATCACCGGGGTCGACGCCATCGATCTATGGATCGGCGGCCTGGCCGAACAGATAACGCCGTTTGGTGGCATGCTCGGTTCGACCTTCAACTTCGTGTTCGAGAATCAAATGGAGAAACTGCAGGACGGCGATCGCTTCTACTATCTGGAGCGTACCTCTGGCCTGTCGATGAATGCCGAGCTGGAAAGCAACTCGTTCGCCAAGCTGATCATGGCCAACACCTCGGCCACGCACCTGCCGGGCCTGGTGTTCTCGGACCCGGGCTTCTATCTGGAAGTGGACAAGTCCAAGCAGTACAACGATGGCCTGGGCAATGCCGATCCGCTCGACGAAAACGGCCATCAGGTCGTGTTCCGCGACAACCCGCTGACGGCGGGGCCGGACAGCAACTACATCCGGTACTCGGGTGATGAGCACATCGTGCTGGGCGGTACCAACAGTGCAGACATCCTCATCGCGAGTGAAGGCGATGACACCGTCTGGGGTGACGGCGGCAACGACCGCATCGAAGGCGGTGACGGCAACGACCAACTGCGCGGTGGTGCCGGTGACGACATCATCAGCGATATGGGCGGCGACGATAACATCCAGGGTGGCGACGGCAACGACGTGCTGCACGGTGGTAACGGCGTCAACCTGATCATCGGCGGGTTCGGCAATGACTTCATCGTGACCGGTGAGGACGCCTCCGAAGCCATTGGTGGCCAGGGCAACGACTTCATCCTGGGCAGCAAGGCCAACGAACAGGACATGGGTAACGAAGGCGACGACTGGATCGAGAAGGGCACGTCCGACGGTGCACCTGGCGATAACTTCGACCCGCTGGGCAACGACCCGATCATCGGCAACGATGTGTACATTGGCGGTGGCGAGAACGACAAGTTCAACGGTGAAGGCGGCGACGACATCATGGTCGGCAGTCTCGGCCTCGGTGATCGCTATATCGGCGGCTCCGGCTATGACTGGGCGACCTTCAAGGATCTCGCCCAGGGCGTGAGCATCGATATGAGCGACCGCTTTTTCGATGTACCGCTGGTACCGGGCTCGGGGGCCTCGGCGCTGGTGCGTTTCGACATCATGGAAGGTCTGTCGGGTTCAGCGCACGGTGACTTCCTGCGCGGTGACAACGAAGATGCCGCATCGCTACCTGGCGCGGGTGCAACCGGCAGTGTGCTGACCAACATCAACCTGATCGACGGCCTGGCGGATGTGCTGCCGGCCGGAGCGACGTTCTTCGACGGCGGCAACATCATCCTCGGTGGCAGCGGCAGCGACCTGATTGAAGGTCGCGGTGGCGACGACATCATCGATGGTGACAAGTGGCTGAACGTACGCATCAGCGTACGGGCAAACATTGATGGCACCGGCCCGGAAATCGCCACGTTCGACAGCATGGAGCCGCTGGTTCCGTTCATGCTCAACGGTACGTACAACCCGGGTCAGTTGATCATCAAGCGGGAGATTCTGACCGGCAATGACAGCTTCGACACCGCGGTGTACTCCGGTAATTCGTCGGAGTACTTCGTCTCTGTCGAGGGCAATACTGTCATCGTGACCGACCTGGTGGCGGGGCGTGATGGTGTCGATCGCCTGACAGGCATCGAGCGTCTGCAGTTCTCTGACCTGGCGCAGTCGTCCGGCGTTGGCACCGCCTTGAACGAGGGCCCATCGGGTCATCTGGCGATCCTCGATAATGCTACCGGTCTGCGTGACGATACGCCTGTGGCCGGCCAGTTGCTGCGCGTCAGCGATCGGGCGGTACACGACGCGGACAACGTAAGCGGGGGCAATCTGACCGGCGCGGTAACCGGTGCGGTGGCTTACTACTGGCAGGTGGAAAACATTCCTGGCACGGGCATCTATGAAGACATCACCGTTGTCGACGCCGGCGAAGCTTCGCGGGCGACCGGCACCACCTACCGGGTGGCGGACGATGTGGCGGGCCTGAACATCCGCGTCCGGGCGGTGTATCAGGATGCCAAGGGCACGCTGGAGATCGTCGACTCGGCGGGGAACAGCGCACCGACAGTAGGGCCGACCGTTATGGGGATTTTGGCGCAGAACCAGGTGTTGACCGCTGACCCGTCGAGCATCATCGATGCTGATGGTCTGAGCAATCCGCAGTTCACCTATCAGTGGCAGGCGACCAACGGGGTCAGCTTCGTCAACATCGCCGGCGCTACAGGTAGCACGTTTACGCTGACTCAGGATCAGGTCGGCGATCAGGTGCGCGTGGTGGTCAGTTACGTGGATGGCTTCGGTGTGGCCGAAAGCGTTGCGTCCGACCCTTCGGACCCGGTGGCCAACGTCAACGATGCACCGACAGGCGCGTTGCTGATCAGCGATACGACACCGGAACAAGGGCAGGTGCTGACCGCGCTGACGGCCGGGATTGCCGATGTGGATGGGCTGGGCACCTTCAGCTACCAATGGCAGCAAGGTACCGGCGCTTCCTTCACCAACATCAACGGCGCGACCGCTGCGACTTTCACCCCTGGTGGCGCGCAGGGCAATCTGCAACTGCGGGTGATCGTGCGCTACACCGATGGCTTCGGCACGCTGGAGTCGGTGACCTCTGCGGCGACGGCGCTGGTGCCGCCTGGCGTGATACTTACGGGGGACGCTGGGGCGAACACCCTCACGGGCGGCACGGGTGACGATGTGCTCAATGGCCTGGGCGGGAACGATACGCTCAATGGCCTGGCGGGTGCTGACCTGTTGTTGGGCGGCACTGGCAATGACATTCTCAACGGCGGAGCCGACAACGACGTCCTCAATGGCGAGGACGGCAACGACACCCTCAACGGAGGAACCGGCGCGGATGTCATGAATGGCGGTGCCGGCAACGACACCTTTGTGGTCGACAACGTCGGTGACACCGTCACCGAGGCGGTGGGTGGCGGTACCGATCTGGTGCAAACCACTCTGACCAGCTACGTGCTCGGTGCCAACGTGGAGAACCTGACCTATACCGGTGCCGGTAACTTCACCGGTACCGGTAATGCGCTGGCCAACACCCTCACCGGCGGGGTCGGCAGCGACGTCCTCAATGGCGGGGACGGCAACGACATCCTCAACGGCGGGCTCGGCGCGGATGCCATGAATGGCGGTGCCGGCAACGACACCTTTGTGGTCGACAACGTCGGTGACACCGTGACCGAGGCGGTGGGTGGCGGTACCGATCTGGTGCAAACCACTCTGGCCAGCTACGTGCTCGGTGCCAACGTCGAGAACCTGACCTATACCGGTGCCGGCAACTTTACCGGTACCGGTAATGCGCTGGCCAACACCATCACCGGCGGGGGTGGTAACGACGTCCTCAATGGCGGTGCGGGTGCTGACCAGTTGGTGGGGGGAGCTGGCAACGACACCTACGTCGTCGATGCAGTCGCGGACGTGGTGGTCGAGGTGGCGGGTGGCGGTACGGATACCGTGCAGACGTCGCTGGCCAGCTACACCCTGGGTGCTGATGTCGAGAACCTGACCTATACCGGTGCCGGTAACTTCACCGGTACCGGTAATGCCCTAAACAACATCATTACCGGCGGGGTCGGTAACGACATCCTCAACGGCGGGCTCGGCGCGGATGCCATGAATGGCGGTGCCGGCAACGACACCTTTGTGGTCGACAACGTCGGTGACACCGTCACCGAAGCGGTGGGTGGTGGTACCGATCTGGTGCAAACCAGTCTGGCCAACTACCTGCTCGCTGCCAACGTGGAGAACCTGACCTATACCGGTGCCGGTAACTTCACCGGCACCGGTAATGCCCTGGCCAACACCATCACCGGCGGGGGCGGTAACGACGTCCTCAATGGCGGCGCGGGGGCTGACCAGTTGGTGGGGGGAGCCGGCAACGACACCTACGTCGTCGATGTAGTCGCGGACGTGGTGGTCGAGGGGGCGGGTGGCGGTACGGATACCGTGCAGACGTCGCTGGCCAGCTACACCCTGGGTGCTGATGTCGAGAACCTGACCTATATCGGTGCCGGTAACTTCACCGGTACCGGTAATGCGCTGGACAACACCATCACCGGCGGGGTCGGCAGCGACGTCCTCAGTGGCGGTGCCGGCAACGACACCCTCAACGGCGGGCTCGGCGCGGATGCCATGAATGGCGGTGCTGGCAACGACACCTTTGTGGTCGACAACGTCGGTGACACCGTGATCGAGGCGGTGGGTGGCGGTACCGACCTGGTGCAAACCAGTCTGGCCAACTACCTGCTCGCTGCCAACGTGGAGAACCTGACCTACACCGGTGCCGGTAACTTCACTGGCACCGGTAATGCCCTGGCCAACACCATCACCGGCGGGGGTGGTAACGACGTCCTCAATGGCGGTGCGGGTGCTGACCAGTTGGTGGGGGGAGCCGGCAACGACACCTACGTCGTCGATGTAGTCGCGGACGTGGTGGTCGAGGGGGCGGGTGGCGGTACGGATACCGTGCAGACGGCGCTGGCCAGCTACACCCTGGGTGCCAACGTCGAGAACCTGACCTATATTGGCGCCGGTAACTTCACCGGTACCGGCAATACCCTGGCCAACACCCTCACCGGCGGGGTCGGTAGCGACGTCCTCAATGGCGGCGACGGCAACGATGTCCTCAACGGTGGGCTCGGCGCGGATGTCATGAATGGCGGTGCCGGCAACGACACCTTTGTGGTCGACAACGTCGGTGACACGGTCATCGAGGCGCTGGGTGGCGGTACCGATCTGGTGCAAACCAGCCTGGCCAGCTACCTGCTCGGTGCCAACGTCGAGAACCTGACCTATACCGGTGCCGGTAACTTCACCGGTACCGGTAATGCGCTGGCCAACACCCTCACCGGCGGTGCCGGTAACGACGTCCTCAATGGCGGCGCGGGTGCTGACCGGTTGGTAGGGGGCGCCGGTAACGATACCTACGTCGTCGATGCAGCCGCCGACGTGGTGGTCGAGGTGGCGGGTGGCGGTACGGATACCGTACAGACGGCGCTGGCCAGCTCCACGCTGGGTGCCAATGTCGAGAATCTGACCTATACCGGAGTTGGCAACTTCGTTGGCAACGGCAACGTGTTGAACAACGTCATCACCGCAGGAGCAGGTAATGACACCCTCAGTGGTGAGAGCGGCGATGACATCCTCATCGGCAACGGCGGTAACGACACGCTCAATGGCGACCTCGGTAACGACCAACTGTTGGGTGGCATTGGCACGGATACCCTGAACGGTGGCACTGGCGATGACAGCCTCGACGGCGGTGACGGGGACGACGTAATGAATGGTGACACAGGCAACGATTCGCTGCTGGGCGGGCTGGGTAATGACAGCCTCGATGGCGGTACCGGCAACGATCTGCTGCAGGGTGGCGATGGCAACGACACGTTGCTCGGGGGTATCGGTAACGACACATTGTTGGGTGGCATCGGTAATGACTTTATCGATGGCGGTACCGGCAACGACACGGTCACAGGCGGTGCCGGCAACGACACGATGGTTGCCAGCATTGGCAACGATGTCTTCCTGTTTGCAGCGGGCTTCGGGACCGATCAGATCACCAGCTTCGATGCCAACCCGGCGGGAGGCCAGGATCGGCTCGATATTTCCGCTTTCAACATCACTGCTGCAACCTTTGCCGGCAGCGTCACTATCGCCGATGTCGGTGCGGATACCATGGTCAGCTTCGGAGGAGCTGACACCATCCGCCTGGTAGGTGTGGCCGACGCAACAACCGTCACTGCCACAGACTTCATTCTGGCTACTTGAGGTCCTGATCGATATTGTCGCAAGGAGCATGGACAGAGGAGGGGAGGACACTGGATGTCCTCCCTTTTTTTATGCATTGATCAGGCGCACTTGATATCTGGTGTTGACGTTCATTCGGACAACTGACGTGTGCATAGATCTGCACATATAGTCATCCGCTAGAGGCCGGTATTGTCCGCTCAAAAGCATTGATCGTTTGCACTGGCGGACTCAATCAGCCGTTCATCCCTGCATTCATTCAGGGACTGGGGAGTTTTCGCGGGCAACGTTTACACAGTGCTGATTACCGAAATGTCGACGGCTTCAGTGATCAACGAGTTGTGGTCATAGGTGCTGCCAACTCAGCTGTACTGGGCTGATGGGCAGCACACTGACGTGGACAGTTTGGTTTTCCCGACCGGGTTTCGTCCGAACCTTGGTTTTTTGGCAGGTCTGCACGTGGCGGGCAATGAAAGCCTGACCCAACGCAACGGGAAGGCGGAGCACGTGAGTTGCAGATTCATTACAAAAACCATATATACGATGTCGCAGGTATTTGAAGAGGCCCGGCAAGCGATTTACGTGCCTAGCGCTGAAATACAGGGCCTTCATTGAAGGTGGCCGGCGGAATCCAATCACTGTGATGGTTAATCTGTCGTTGAATCTTTACATCGCATACGGAAAGTCATATATTTGTTAAGCCGCATATGAGCTGAGGCTTCACAATGACCAGCAAATCCCGTGTCCTGTTCGTCTGCACCGCCAACACTGCACGCTCCCAGTTGGCTCAAGCGTTGCTGAGACATACCGACTCAGAGCATTTCGAGGCATTCAGTGCCGGCACAACTCCGACTCAGGTAGATCCGCGTACCTTTGAGGCGCTCTCACACATCGGTGTGAGCAGCGAAGGATTACGCAGCAAGTCGATAGACGAGTTTCGTGGTGAGCGTTTCGATTACGTCATCACCTTGTGTGATAAAGCCGCAGCGCAATGCCTGTCTTTACCGGGAGTCGGTGAGGCATTGGCCTGGAGTTTTGAGGACCCGATCACCAGCACCAAACCCGATGCCTTCCGTCACACCCTTCACGAAATTCATGAGCGCATCAAGATGTTCGTCTTGGTCAAAAACAAACACTGAGAAACGATATGGCTGACCATCTGACACCGACCACTGTTTTCAAATGCCTGGCTGACGATACTCGGGTCCGCACGATGATGCTCATCACCCGTGAAGGGGAGCTATGTGTTTGCGAGCTGACCTGTGCGTTGAACGAGAGTCAGCCAAAAGTCTCCAGACATCTGGCGCAGTTGCGCAGTTGCGGTTTGCTGTCGGACCGTCGGCAAGGCCAATGGGTGTATTACCGACTGCACCCAAATCTCCCAGATTGGGTCCATCAAGTACTCACCACTGTGCTCGAAAGCAACAAGCATTGGTTGAGCCCTGACGCCAAACGCCTTGATGAAATGGGCGACCGTCCTGAACGGGCACTGGCCTGCTGTGAAAGCTAAATCGCCGATTCCGCCTTCGACTACGAGATCGCTCGATGAAAATCCTGTTCCTCTGCACTGCCAATAGCTGTCGCAGCATCCTTTGTGAAGCGGTCTTCAATCACTTGGCACCGCAAGGCATGAAAGCCTGCAGCGCTGGCAGTCAACCCAAAGGCAAAGTGCATCCGCTGAGTCTCAAGACTTTGGAAAGCGCTGGTATGTCGACGCTTGGGCTGTTCAGTAAGTCCAGCGATGTCCATGTGAATTTGGCACCTGATTTCGTCATCACGGTGTGCGACAAGGCTGCCGGCCAGGCCTGTCCGGTATTTTTCGGGACGGCCACCAAGGCCCATTGGGGACTGGCTGATCCTTCGGAATACCACGGGACTCAAGAAGAAATCGAGGCGGCTTTTGAAGCCACCTTGGAGCAGATCAAAACCCGTATCGAAGCCTTCCTGGCTTTACCGCTATCCCAACTGAGTGCCGAACAGCTCAAGGCAGAGCTGGCCCTGATTGGCACGCTGTAATCACAAGAGCAATGATCATGAGTAAAAGCCGCCTTTCCTTCCTGGACCGTTACCTGACGCTATGGATTTTTCTCGCCATGGTCCTGGGCATCGGCCTGGGGAGTCTGTTCGAAGGCTGGCCGCAGTGGCTCAACAGTCTTTCTGTGGGCACAACCAACGTCCCCATCGCTATCGGCTTGATCGTGATGATGTATCCGCCTCTGGCCAAGGTTCGTTATGAGGAACTGCCGGAGGTCTTCAAGGACAAGCGCATCCTCGTTTTGTCTTTGCTCCAGAACTGGGTCATCGGCCCGGTGTTGATGTTCGCACTGGCGATCATCTTCCTTCGAGACCAACCGGAATACATGACGGGCCTGATCCTGATCGGCTTGGCGCGTTGCATCGCGATGGTGCTGGTCTGGAATCAGATCGCAGGTGGCAACAATCAGTACGTCGCCGGATTGGTGGCGTTCAACAGCATCTTCCAGATCCTGTTTTTCAGTGTGTATGCCTGGGTCTTCCTCGGTCTGCTGCCGCCGCTGTTCGGGTTGGAAGGCAGTGTGATTGAGACCAGCTTTGTCAGCATTGCCGAGTCCGTCCTGATCTACCTGGGTGTGCCGTTTCTGGCGGGTTTCCTGACCCGCAGGATCCTCATCGCCCGTAAAGGTGAAGCTTGGTTCCAAGAGCGCTTCATTCCGAAGATCAGCCCGCTGACGCTGGTGGCACTGCTGTTGACCATCGTGGCCATGTTTAGCCTCAAGGGCGACGTGGTGCTGCAATTGCCATTGGATGTATTGCGCATCGCGATTCCGCTGACGATCTACTTCGTGGTGATGTTCTTCATCAGCTTCTGGATGGGCAAATTGCTCAAGGCTGATTACCCACGCACCACCGCACTGGCTTTCACAGCCGCGAGCAACAACTTCGAACTGGCGATTGCCGTGGCCATTGCCACCTTCGGTCTGGCTTCCCCGGTCGCCTTCGCCACGGTGATCGGCCCCCTGGTGGAAGTGCCGGTACTGATTTCCCTGGTCGGTGTAGCCCTTTGGCTGAAACGCCGCTGGTTCGATGAATCCAAGAGCGCCGTTGCGCAGGACAAAGACTATGTTTGATGACCATATGCCCCAACTCGATACCGAACTGATTGATCTCCCATCGACAGACAAGCTCGGTATCGCAAAGACCTGCACCCACAAGCCGCGCATTTTGCTGCTGTACGGGTCGACCCGTGAACGCTCCTTCAGTCGCTTGATGGTGGAGGAGGCCGCTCGACTGCTGGAGCACTTCGGCGCCGAGGCGCGAATCTTCAATCCGTCAGGCTTGCCGCTGCCAGATGACGCACCCGACGTTCACCCACGTGTGAAGGAACTGCGTGACTTGGTGTTGTGGTCCGAGGGACAGGTCTGGTGCTCTCCAGAACGTCACGGGGCCATGAGCGCAGTGTTCAAAGCGCAGATCGACTGGGTGCCACTGGCGATGGGCGCAGTACGCCCGACCCAGGGCAAAACCCTCGCCGTCATGCAGGTGTGCGGTGGCTCGCAGTCGTTCAACGTGGTCAACCAGCTGCGAGTGCTGGGGCGTTGGATGCGGATGTTCACCATCCCCAACCAATCCTCCGTGCCAAAGGCCTATATGGAATTCGACGACAACGGCCGGATGAAACCTTCTCCGTTCTACGACCGCGTCGTTGATGTGATGGAAGAGTTGGTGAAATTCACGCTGCTGCTTCGCGACCGTCAGGACTATCTGGTTGATCGTTATTCCGAGCGCAAAGAGTCGGCGGAAGAACTCATGAAACGTGTCAATCAGCGCTCCATCTGAGGATTTCACCGTGCAACTACACCCTTATTCCGTGCTGCCTCTGGCACAGTTCAATGGCCAATTGATCTTCACCCCGTGCCCAGGCACGAAGGGCACCCGAACTTTCGAAGCGCTGCAAACCCTCAAGGATGCAGGGGCGTCGGCGTTACTGACGCTGATGCCAACCGAGGAGTTGCTTCAGAACGAGATCGACCTGTTGCCCGAAGAGTGCCAGATGCTCGGCATCGAGTGGTTTCACCTGCCCGTAGAAGATGATCAAGCGCCTGGCGAAGCATTCAAAGCCGCATGGGAGCAGCACCATCCACGACTCAAGCAGCTGCTGACCGAAGGGAAAACCATCGCCATTCATTGCAAGGGCGGCTCGGGCCGTACCGGTTTGGTCGCCGCTCAACTGTTGATCGAGAGCGGTATGCCATTCAGCGATGCCATCCGCGATGTTCAGTCGTTGCGTCCACGCGCCATTCAGCATCCTGCCCATATTGAATACATCGGCCAGTTCGACCCTCAGTCGAACTCCCTCTGACAACAGATACAGAGCACAACAACATGGCTATCAAAGTTGGCATCAATGGTTTTGGTCGGATTGGTCGCCTCGCTCTGCGAGCAGCCTGGAGCTGGCCAGAGTTTGAATTCGTGCAGATCAACGATCCGGCAGGCGATGCAGTAACCCATGCGCACCTGATCAACTTCGACTCTGTGCATGGTCGTTGGTACAACGAAGCCAGCGCAGAAGGCGATCAGGTGGTGATTGGCGGCAAGCGCATCAAGGTGACCGCGAACAAAGCGATTGCCGATACCGACTGGTCGGGTTGCGATCTGGTGATCGAGGCCAGCGGCAAGATGAAAACCGTGGCGGTGTTGCAGGCTTACCTCGACCAAGGCGTGAAGCGTGTGGTGGTCTGCGCTCCGGTGAAGGAAAAAGGCGCGCTGAACGTCGTCATGGGCGTCAATCATCAGCTGTTCAATGCGGCGGAACATCGCATCGTCACCGCTGCTTCGTGCACCACCAACTGTCTGGCGCCGGTGGTGAAAGTCATCCACGAAAAGCTGGGTATTCGCCACGGTTCGATCACCACCATCCATGACCTGACCAATACCCAAAGCATCCTCGATCAGCCACACAAGGATCTGCGCCGTGCGCGTGCCTCCGGCATGAGCCTGATCCCAACCAGTACGGGTTCGGCCACCGCCATTGCCGAAATCTTTCCGGAGCTGCGTGGGCGTCTGAATGGTCACGCGGTACGCGTGCCGCTGGCCAACGCTTCGCTGACCGACTGTGTCTTCGAGGTCGAGCGGGCAACCACTGTCGAGGAGGTGAATCAGTTCCTCAAGGACGCCTCCGAGAACGAGCTGAAAGACATCCTCGGCTTCGAGGAACGTCCACTGGTGTCCATCGACTACCGCACAGATCCACGCTCATCAATCATCGATGCGCTGTCGACCATGGTCATCAACGGTACCCAGGTCAAACTCTATGCCTGGTACGACAACGAATGGGGCTATGCCAACCGCACTGTCGAACTGGCCAAAATGGTCGGTCTGGCAGTCTAAGGAGCGGTCATGAAAGCGTTGTCAGCCCTCGCTCCGCAAGTGCGGCAGTACCTGCTCGTCACGGGCAACTACTGGGCCTTCACCCTCACCGACGGCGCCTTGCGCATGTTGGTGGTGTTGCACTTTCACGCGTTGGGCTACAGCCCACTGCAAATCGCGGCATTGTTTCTGTTCTACGAACTCTTTGGCGTGATCACTAACCTGGTGGGTGGTTATCTCGGTGCGAGGTTGGGCCTGAACCGGACCATGAACATCGGGCTGGGCATGCAGGTCGCAGCGCTGCTGATGCTGACAGTGCCCTCGGCCTTGTTGACCATCCCATGGGTGATGGGTGCTCAGGCGCTGTCGGGGATTGCCAAGGACCTGAACAAGATGAGTGCCAAAAGCTCCATCAAGCTTCTAGTGCCTGATGGGCAGCAGGGCAAGCTCTACCAGTGGGTGGCCGTCCTCACCGGTTCGAAGAACGCACTCAAGGGTGTTGGTTTCTTCCTTGGTGGGGCCTTGCTGGCATTGATCGGCTTCAAAGGCGCCTTGCTGGCCATGGCGGGTGTTCTGGCGCTGATCTGGATCAGCAGCCTGATCCTGCTGAAGAAGGACCTGGGCAAAGCCAAAGCCAAGCCTAAATTTCGCGACATCCTGTCCAAGAGCCGGGCGATCAATATCCTCTCAGCGGCCCGAATGTTCCTGTTCGGCGCTCGCGATGTCTGGTTTGTGGTGGCCTTGCCGGTTTACTTGAGCAGCGTGTTCGGCTGGGACTTCTGGCAAGTTGGCGGCTTCCTTGCGGCTTGGGTGATTGGCTACGGAATTGTGCAATCCTTCGCGCCCAACATCACCGGCAAGAAACGTGGGCACGTACCGGATGGTCGTGCGGCATTTTTGTGGGCACTAGCACTGGCAGGGTTGCCCGCGGCCATTGCGCTCGGGCTGAACACTGGTTTGTCGCAGCAGATGGTACTGCTCGGCGGATTAATGGTCTTTGGCGCGCTGTTCGCCGTGAATTCGTCGCTGCACAGCTACCTGATCGTCTCCTACGCCAAGGAAGACGGCGTGTCGCTGGACGTGGGGTTTTATTACATGTCGAACGCCATGGGGCGACTGATCGGCACGGTACTCTCCGGCTGGGTTTATCAGGTGTATGGGTTGAGCGCGTGCTTGTGGATATCGAGCGCCTTTGTCCTGCTCGCAGCACTGATTTCTATCGGGTTACCCAGGCATGCCGAAGGTTCGTGATACTTTTTGAAGGCTACTCAACTTCAAGAGCCAGCGACTGGTTGAATCCACACCTGGTGCTAGCAACCTGTGTTTGGGCAAGGTGAACGCCTTCAAGTGGACGTAACGCCCAGCCCCATCCCACGCGATGCAGGTGGGAAGGGGGCTCGGCATCTGGTTAACGATTTTGCTGTTAACCGACCGCGATCACGTTAAACCGGCGCGACTTGAAGCTGATCGTCTCTTTGAATTCCTCCACCTGACCAATTCGCCGGATACTCGCCCATGTCCCTTTGTAATAGGGCACCACATTGCGGTCGGTCCATGGCGTAGTCAAATCTCCCATCACACCGTTGAAATGGCCGAACTGCATAAAGGTTTGATTCCGTTTGATGTCAGGCTCCAGATAGGCCAGTGCGTAGGACGAACCGTAATCGTTGAACACCTCGACCACGTCTCCGGACTTAATAGCCAACGCTTGGGCATCGTCGGGATTGATCTCCAGATAAGCCATCGGCACGCGCCGCTGTACAAAATCGTTGTATTGGTCGTGGTAGAGCGTTTGCCACACTTCGTTGATACGTCCATTGTTGACCCAGAATTGGTGTTTTTCCTTCTGTTCTGCCACCGGTTTCGGCAATCCGGGCCATGTTGCTGGCTTGAACTCTGCTTTGCCGTCCGGCGTGTCGAATTTGTAATCGGTGTAGAGCATTTCGGTGCCGATCAGTTTGCCGTCTCGGTATTCTTTTGTGGGTAACTGGACACCATTGTTGCCCATGGCTTTCAGCCGCTCGTAGGTGACAAGATTGCCTGTGGTCCCGCCCTGACTATCGATTGGGCCAGCGCCGGGTTGGCCAGCCATACGGAAGCCGTCATTGAAGGCGTCCTCCTCGCTATTCCAGTCGAACCCTGCAAAGCGCGCCGCCATGTCCTGTTTTCCTTCGTCCGTATACATCTGTCGAAGGGTGTTAGCGATAGCCGCTGCGATCAGGCAATCGGCTTTCGCCGAACCGGGAGGATCCATGAATTTTTGTGAAAGGCGCATCCGCCGTTCCCCGTTCATCGAGGTGAGATTCATTTCACCCGGATGGGTTGCCGGCAGCATCACATGGGCGGCTTCTGCCAGCTTGGTGGGGTAGAGGTTGATATTGGCGAGGAAAAGCCCGCCTTTGTTTTTTACCGCGTCGTATACCGCGTCCACCATCTGCGCGGTTGTACCGCCGCGAACGCTGGCCATGGCCTCCCTGACAATGCTGGCGCGTTTCAGGATGACCGCACGATGCTGCTCAGCATTCAACGTGGTCTGGAACGGGTTGGCTCCCCAAGCCGTGTACATCATTCCCTTGCCGTTGATGATCTCCTGATCCACATAGATCTTGGTATTGCCTGGATAAGGGGGGCGTGTGTAACCCTCCTGATGCCCACCCATGCGCACCACCCCCGTACCTCGTCGCCCGACGTTGTGGGTGGCAAGCACCAGGTCGACCAAAGCAGACTGGATGAGGTAGTTGTCATTGCCCCAGATGATCCCTTTTTCGTAGGCGTGCATGGCATGGGGGCGATGACCAGAGGCCTTGGGTTTGTAAGCCCATTCGGCTGCTTGCTTGAGCTTGTCCACCGAGACCCCGGTAACGCGACTGGTTTCTTCAAGCGACATTCGATTGGCTTGAAGTGCCTGGTCAAACGCTTTGGTATGGGCCGCGATAAATTCCTCGTCATGCCATTTTTGATCAACTACGTAGGTTAGTAGTCCATTGAACAGAGCGATATCCGTGCCCGGTTCGATATCCAGGTGCAGCACGTTGTCCTTACCGGCTGCTTGCTCCGCTATAGCGATGGTCGGTGTCCTGCGAGGGTCGACAAAAATCACCTTGGCTGGAGCAACGGTTTCTCCAGGAAAACGCTGCTTACGCTTGTCGAGCGTCTGCCCCTGCAAATTGGGCAGCCAGTGCGCCAGGAAGTAGTTGGTTTGGGTTTCGTATGAGTTGCAACCGATGGCAACAATAACGTCGGCCAATTCGGCATCTTCATAACTGTTGTTGAGTTCTCCGATGCCCATCTCGCGTGTGGCGTGGCATTCGGAGTTATAGGCGGGGCGATTGTGGATGCGTACCAATGGCGTTTGCAGTGCGGTGAACATCAGCTTGCCGGTGCCCCAGGTATTCTCGAATCCGCCTCCCGCGCCTCCGTGATCGAAGCAGTCGAAGGCGAGCGAGGCAGGCCCATCATTATCAAGAATCTTTTTAGTCACCGCGGCGTAAAGCGCCAGTGCATCATCCCAGCTGGTATCCACCCACTGATCAGCCACATAAACGCGTGGGCTGCGTAACCGCTCCTTGCCTACGCCATCGGGGTTGTACATGACCTTGGCCAGTTGTCCCCCTCGCGTGGACGAGAGTCCTTTATTAACTTCGCATTGTTTGTCCGGCACGATCATGATGTTGTAGCGCTTACCGTCCTTGTCGGTAATCGTGTTCTGCATTGCCGGCGTCATGATGATGGCCATGGGGGGTAATTGTTTGCGAAAGTCGAGCCCTAGCGCGTTCTCATCGGGTGCTCGTCCACCTTCCTGATTTTCCGGCCATTTGTACACGTGATAGCCACAACCCACGATGCAAAAGTGGCATGTCAGGTTGGTCTTTTGGGCATCTGTCGGAGGCAGTGCCATACGATCTTTGTTGGTTGCCATTTTTAATCTCCTTATCAAAGGAGGTTGGACTGACGTCCGTAGATCAACCCTTCGACGGCAACTGCACGAACCGAATCGTCATTGGGGTTGTACTCAAGCACTATGCTCGGCAGGTTCTCTGTGGCTTGGCCGGAAACCATTTGGCCAATATTCTCAGGGTCGAAAATGCTGAAATGGCAGGGACATTTGAACAACTTCTGTCCCGCGTCATAGGCGACCGGGCAACCCATGTGAGTGCATAGCGTGCTGTAGGCGACAATGTCGCGTTCCGGGCCGACACCACCCGGAACGGGAGCGCCCATCTTGATCAATGCGCAAGGTGAGGCCGCGTCGGGATAGGAAAACAGGACTGGCGTGTTGACCTGCAATTTTTGAGCTTTGGTGAGCGCTTTCGTTTGGTAGGGGAGATTGACTCGTCCCTCTACCGTTGGCTTGGGTGTCGCAGCTTGTGTGAGTTCGGGCAGTCCTATCGCCACGCTTGCAGCAACCCCGCCTCCAACTTTCAAGAAGAGTCTTCTGGATATCGATGCCATCTCTGCCTCCGCATTACACTTGCGATGCAGTCGGCCCTGGCTGTGTCGCAAGCGACTTTTACTTCAACCCATTGAGCATAGTTGACCGCCCGAATCTGTGGCGAAATGGGTCGAACATCGAGTGATCCGTGCACGATTTCGTCGATATTTCCGACTGGCGGGTTGCTGAGTCATCTGCTTGTTGTCGCCACTAACAAGACACTGCAGGTCGTCGAAGGGGCTACCCATTGCGACCTGTATGACCAGCCTGAGCCTGTGGTCAAGGCTCTGGAGGGTAGGGGCGAGATTGTTAGGTGCTCGCGATAGCGGTCAAGAACGGGTTCGCTTACAGAGGATCATCATAATGAAAACAGAGTACGCCTACTCTAAAATCACCAGCCTTAACATTGACAATAACGAAACCTATAAAAGCGAGATATGAGGCACTTTAACAATCCAAACCCATCAAAATCCGCGAAGACAAAACCGCGAGTTAAACGAGGAAAAGGCGATATAGCCAAGGTTGCGCGCGAAGCAGCCCACGCTGGAAGCCAGGATTTCGTTTACTTCGTTTCTCCCGGAAACCTCTTGTCGAAATGAACAAGATCTATAGGGCGAAGTTTAAGAGAACGATAAAGCGGTGAATTACGATCATGATCAGTTGAAAAATAGCTCAACTAAATAGCCGTTTAGTTGAGCTATAAGATTTATCTATATAAGTGCGCAGGGCAGCGTGACGTTTCTATCCGAAAACAGCCAGCCAAATCGTGTGCCCACCACAAGCCGGATCTTCCGTTGTTTGCTCAACGACGCTGAAACCATGGGCGTTGAGCAACGCGGTATATTCATCATGGTCCAGGCTCGCGTGATACAGCGTTTCACCTTCGAAGGTGCCCAACGCAATGCCATGGGCCGTTCCACTGGTGAACATCAATGCAGCACCAGGTTGGGCATGGGCCTGGAAAATCGGGAACATTCGACGCTGATCCTCAGGCGTCAGGTGAAAGAAACTGTCCCACGCCAGAATGCCAGCGTAACGCTGAGCAAGTGCCAACTGGCGCATATCGGCAATACGCCAATCGTGCTGCGGGAAACGTTGCTGACACAAGCTGATCATCGCCATGGATGAATCAATCCCACACACAGCATGTCCTGCGTCGATCAAGTAACTGGCCATGGGTTCGGCGCAACCACAACCGATGTCGAGGACATGACCATCGGCGACAGGCATGGCCTGACGAAAACGATCCAGCCATGATTGCTCAACGAGGCGCCGAGAGCGAACTCGATCCCATGTTTGAGCGTGGCGTTCGTAGAGATCGATGATTTGATGGGCTGCTTCATGCATGGGAGAGGATCCAGGGGAATGTGGTCGGGGGATGTGGTTGAGCTTTGAAATGTACCTGGGAGATGCCCTGTGTGGAATACCTATTAGTACGCATAATGTATATTATGTTAAATGCAGTATATGGAAACGTAACACAAGCATCCAGCCGACCTGCAGCTGTGACCGACCACAATTAAATGGAATCCTAACGGCTGGCGATAAAGCTAACGTTTTTATTCGGTTATAATTGTAGCTGCCGATTTATTAGTCATCTTCGGTCGTTAATCGCCGGAATTGAACTTAGATTTATCAGTTGAATACACCTGCCTAGACCTCTCTTTCCGCCTAACAACGAGTAATTCCATCGATTAACGCACATTAATTCCACTTTTTTTGATAAATAAATCCACCACGTACGTAATAACGGCAAGAAACTCCACGTTATTGGTGATTTCTTTGTAGGGACAGTCCGCTTGATAGTTTTTCACGCGTAACCGATTATCGGTGGAAATATCAAAAATCATCCTAAGATTGACATCAATCAATTGACTAATTGAAATGAGACATTTAGCGTTGAATGAGTCTGTGAGCGTTGTATAACCTCAGCGTATTTACGGCGCGCCCCATTCCACAATAGATGCGGAGTGTTAAATTGGAAATTTACTTGCGACCTCGCCCAATTTTCGATGATAAAGCGTCCCTGGAAACCCCATTATTGATCTTCTATGGTAGTCATCCGTCGGTTCGCAAATATTTTGAGAACTTTCAGTCTTATATTGATATCGAGCAAGATTACGTTTATGCGCGCGCCTTTTTATTAGCGCGTTGCGTAGAGCCTAATACATTCGGCAACTACAGAAATTACATTGAGCGCTTACTTCTCTGGAGTTGGATATACGCGAAGAAATCACCATTAGATTTGAGCGTCAATGAAATCAAAGATTTTGTTAATTTTAACGAATGCCCTGCAAGCGATTGGGTAGGAAGCTGTCCGAGACAGCGATTCATTGATAATGATGGATGTGTCGACTTCAATGACGCTTGGCGACCAATAAGTAATCGACGCTCCAATCCGGAAGAAAAATATATTAATAGAGAGAGCGCGGAAAACTCAGCTTCTCAGCTCGCCATGTCTGCTAGTTGCATGGTCCAGTTAATTAGTAGATGTAGTTCATTTTATAACTATTTGATCGAGATAGGCGTTGGCAAATCGAATCCTGCAGTTCTACTAAGTAAAAGATTCGCTGATAGATCGAACTCTATTAAAAAAAATAGGCCATCATTAACGCGCGAACAATGGGCGCTGGTTGTAGAAACTGCAGAAACCATGGCGCGATGCAATGCTAGATATGAGCGATCGCTATTCATTATCATGGCAACGTATTACTTATATCTGCGGGGTGCTGACCTCGCTTGCTCTAGTGAAACCACACCATGCATGAGTTCTTTTTTTGAGCGCGACGATTGTTGGTGGTTTGAACTACCCGGACGAAGCAAGTCTCAGATAATTTCTGTGGACCCCGCATTTATTCCATATCTTATCCGCTATCGAGAAAGCCGGAATCTGCCGCCCTTACCAAGTCCTGAAGACAGTAGTTCGCTGCTTGAAACGGTACATGGTAGACCGGGATTAACGGGTCGCCAGATCAGAAAAATCGTTCAGAAAATTTTTGATTTAACGCTTGAGAAGATGGTACGAAGCGGCTCGAGCGATGAGCAATGTATCTCCCTTCGTGCTGCTTCTGTAGCTTGGCTGCGGGAAACTGGGGCAATGAACGCTGCTGAGTTTAGGGATCTTAGACACCTTCAACGAGATCTCCGCCATGCGTCACTCGCGTATACGCTGGACCGGTACTGCAGCAAAGGAATACAAAGGCTCTAGCCTGTCGGGGTAGACAAAATGTGCAGCATTCTTTTGGCCAGCATTTTCTAAGAGGATCAACCAAGTCAGGTTGGAAAGATTTAGCTGCAATATCCGATAACTGTCAGACCCGGATATTGCATAAAAGGCGTGGGGCACACATGCTACGGCCATTCGAATCCCGCATTGGCCCCATTTATGTCACGCCTACCCCAGCCGCTGTTCGACACCTTCGAGTGTTTCCATGAGCTCAATTTTCTCCAGCTCAGTACTGAGCGTCCTGTTGTTCAGGCATATCTCAAGAGCTTTGATGACAGTTGCCGCGCCGCTGACAGTTATCTGGTTGTGCGTAGTTTCCTAAAGTCATACGCCGGCAATCAATCAACCTTCAATTCTTTCAGGACGCACGTCGAGCGCCTGTTGCTTTGGTCGCTGATTGTTGCGCGTAAACCGTTGCTGGATCTGCGCCGCTCTGATGCGGAGCAATTTATGGAATTCTGTCTTAACCCGCCCGCGGACTGGGTCGGCCCCATGATCAAATCTCGGTTCAAACGCATCGGTGGGCGAAAACGGCTTGAATCAGATGAGTACGTCGTGAATCCTGACTGGCGACCATTCAGTGGCACCGTTTCTAAACGTGAGCGCAAGCTGGCGACTGAGACGATGAGCGATCTCGCCTCAGGTACTTACCATATGGCCCAAGGGTCGGTGGCTCAGGTCTTCGCTGTCTGCGGAAGTTTCTTTCAGCATGCAATGGATGAAGGCCTTACAGAGGCTAACCCGTTCCGCGCCATCAAGCAGAAGTCGATTTATAAGCAGCGGAACATACTGGACGTCGCGTCTCGATCGCTCACTGAGCTGCAGTGGAGTTTTGTAATCGACACGGCAGAACAGATGGCTGACGAAGACGCTCGCCATGAGCGCACGTTGTTTATCGTGGCCACGCTCTTCGCGATGTACCTCCGAGTGTCTGATCTGGTCGGCCGTGACAACTGGCGGCCAACTATGGGAGATATACGGCGAGACACGACGGGTAACTGGTGGTTTCACGTCGTCGGCAAAGGCAACAAAGCGGCTAAAATCAGTGTGCGGGACGAATATATCCAGGACTATCTCGTGCGTTATCGCCGATCACTGGAGCTGTCTCCCCTGCCCTCACCACAAGAAAAAACGCCGTTGATCGCGACGCTTAAAGGACGCGGCGGGCTGTCGGATCGACACGTAAGATCGCTTCTTCAAGCGTTGTTTGATCGGGCACTGCAACGTATGCAGAGTGAAGGTTGGAGTGAGGATGAGATTGACCAACTCCGCTCTGCCTCGCTCCACTGGCTACGCCATACAGCCGCGACGTTCGATGCGCCGCTTCGCGATATGAAAGACCTCCAAGCGGATCTGCGTCATAACAGTCTCAGCACAACACAGAACACCTACTACAACAGCCTTGATGAGCAAAGAGCTCGCTCAGTCAAAGGACTCAAAATGCGCAGGTAGCATTCCGGGCAGGTTACCGATGCCCATTCTCCCAGTGTGGTATCACGACCGCAGGGCCAAGCGACGAGGTTGCGCTCAGTCTTGAGGAACGTCGGCAACCAAGTCATCACCGCGTGGTAACCACCATGCGCCCCAGGCCCAACAGACCACCGAACAGCGTCACTCGGAGCAGTTCCGGGCGGAAGATGCCGGCCAGGGATCTGAAAAAAGCTTTTCGGGATGGCTTTTTCTTTTTTACAGACGCTGGAAGCTGTCGGGTTCCTCTACATTGCGTCGCACCCCGATGATCAGGAACGACGGAAGCAAGCCGACGATAAACATCACCCGCCAGGCCATGTCTTGTGGCACGAGGGAATAAATCAGTGCGAACACCCCGACCGCCAGGCCCCGACCCACGGCCCAGGCGCTTTGCAAAGTGCTCAATACCTGGCGAAGGCCTGCACCGTCCACGACGAACCCCAGGACGGGGTGATCATCGCCACAGGCGGCCTGCCCCACACCGAGATTCTCTCGGCCGGAAATGATCTGGTGGCTTCGGCCTGGGACATCATTTCCAGGGATGTGAAACCTGGGCGCAATGTCCTGCTGTTCGACGATGCGGGTGATCACGCCAGCCTGCAAGCCTCCGAGTTCACCACTAAAAGCGGCGCAAAAAATCGAAATCATGACACCAGACCAAACCTTCGCACCGGAAGTCATGGCGATGAACTTGGTGCCCTATGCGCTCGTTGCAAGCCCTGGACACCACGTTCACCGTCACCTTCCCGCTGCTCGCCGTCGAATGCGACGGCCAAAATCTACTGGCAACCATCGACAGTGACTACGGCAACGCGCGCAAAACCCGACGCGTCGATCAAGTGGTGGTCAACCACGGTACCCGACCGCTGGACGAGCTGTATTTCGAGCTGAAAACCGTCTCCAGCAATGGCGGTGTGGTTGAAAATCAAGACCTGATCGTCGGCAACCCACAAAACGAATTGATCAACCCGGACGGCAAATTCCATGTGTTTCTCATTGGCGATGCGGTGGCTGCGCGCAATACACACGCGGCTATCTACGATGCCTTGATACGGGTCAAGGACTTGTAAACGATCCCGTTGCCGGGGTGGAGAACACCATGCAAAAAGATGAAATTACATCCTGGATAATATTAATTTCGCAAAAAAAACGGTGTCTAAAAAACATGGTTACTCGCCTGTATATCCACCGATTTTGCATCACGCGGAAAATTTTACATGCATAAATGCAGGTTTGACCTGCATTTATCCTGATACAACAAGCAAATTTGCGCTGCTAGGATCACGTCAGTTGCCTCGACGCGACCCGCGCGTCGAGATCGTTCATAAGAACAAGAGGCCTGAAACAGGCTGGAGATCCCATGACAAGTGCAGTCCCTACCGTCAAATTGCTGATCGGCGGCCAACTGGTCGAGTCCACTGCCACGCAATGGCACGACGTGGTCAACCCGGCCACTCAAGAAGTCCTCGCGCGCGTCCCCTTCGCCACTCCTGAGGAAATGAACGCCGCCGTTGCCAGTGCCAAGGAGGCCTTCAAAACCTGGCGCAAGACGGCGATCGGCACTCGTGCGCGCATCTTCCTCAAGTATCAGCAACTGATCCGCGAGAACATCAAGGAGTTGGCGGCGATCCTCACCGCCGAACAGGGTAAAACCCTGCCGGACGCGGAAGGTGATGTGTTCCGTGGCCTGGAAGTGGTCGAGCATGCAGCCAGCATCGGCAACCTGCAGTTGGGTGAGCTGGCCAACAACGTGGCCAGCGGTGTCGACACCTATACCTTGCTGCAACCGCTGGGTGTATGCGCCGGCATCACCCCATTCAACTTCCCCGCGATGATCCCTCTGTGGATGTTCCCAATGGCTATCGCCACCGGTAATACCTTCGTTCTCAAACCGTCGGAGCAGGATCCCATGGTCACCATGCGCCTGGTCGAACTGGCTATGGAGGCCGGTTTGCCCCCAGGCGTGCTGAACGTGATCCACGGTGGTGTGGACGCGGTCAACCTGATCTGCGATCACCCGGATATCAAAGCGGTGTCCTTCGTCGGCTCGACCAAGGTGGGTACCCACGTCTACAACCGCGCGACCCAGAACGGTAAACGTGCACAGTGCATGATGGGCGCCAAGAACCACGCGATCGTCCTGCCAGACGCGAACAAACAGCAGACCCTGAACAACCTGCTCGGCGCCTCGTTCGGTGCCGCTGGCCAACGCTGCATGGCACTGCCCGTCGTCATCCTGGTGGGTGAAGCACACAGTTGGTTACCGGAGCTGATCGAAAAAACCAAAACGCTGAAGATCAACGCTGGTGCTGAAGCGGGTACCGACATCGGTCCGGTGGTTTCCTGTGCGGCCCTGGACCGCATAAGCGGTCTGATCGCCATGGGGATCGAGGAAGGTGCGACATTGGAACTTGATGGACGCAACCCCGAGGTTAGCGGCTACGCCAAGGGCAACTTCGTTGGCCCGACCATTTTCTCCGGTGTAACCAAAGACATGGTCATCTACCGTGAAGAAATCTTCGGCCCGGTGCTGTGTGTCCTGCAGGCCGAATCGCTGGATGAAGCCATCGAGATCATCAACGCCAATCCGAACGGCAACGGCACCGCCCTGTTCACCCGCTCCGGCGCTGCCGCTCGGCATTTCAAAGAGGAGATCGACATCGGCCAGGTTGGCATTAATGTTCCGATTCCGGTGCCCGTACCGATGTTCTCTTTCACCGGCTCCCGCGCCTCCAAACTGGGCGACCTGGGCCCGTACGGCAAACAGGTTGTGCAGTTCTACACGCAGACTAAGACCATCACTGAACGCTGGTTCGATGAGAACGAAGTCGGTGGACCAGTCAACACCACCATTACGTTGAAGTAAGCATTCATGGATGCAGCCGCTGTTACAGCGGCTGCATGATGGCTATAACAAGAACAAGGATACGACCATGCACATTGGTTTTCTGGGGCTGGGCAACATGGGCGGCCCAATGGCCCACAACCTGCTCAAGGCTGGCCATCGCGTCAGCGTCTTCGACCTTAGCGCCACTGCGGTCGAGGATCTGGTCAAGGCCGGCGCCACCGCCAAAAACTCTCCGGAGGCAATCGCTACCTCCGGTGTGGAGGCCATTATCACCATGCTGCCGGCGGCGTCACACGTCAAGCAGGTCTACCTGGGTGATGAAGGTCTACTGGCCCATGTACCGACTGGCGTGCTGCTGATCGACTCGTCCACCATTGATCCTCTGAGCGCTCGGGAAGTAGCGGCCGCGGCTCTCAAACATGGTAACCCGATGGTCGACGCCCCGGTTTCAGGCGGAACCGTCGGTGCAGCAGCCGCAACCCTGACCTTCATGGTTGGAGGCACTCTGGAAAGCTTCCAACAGGCCCAAGCGATATTATCGGCGATGGGCAAGAACATCGTTCACTGTGGTGACTCAGGCAATGGCCAGGTCGCTAAAGTAGCCAACAACATGCTGCTGGGCATCTCCATGATCGGCGTTTCAGAAGCCATGGCTTTCGGTGTCGCTCTAGGTATGGATGCCAGCATATTGGCTGGCGTCATCAATACCTCGAGCGGTCGTTGCTGGAGTTCGGAGGTCAATAACCCGTTCCCCGGCGTGCTGGAAAAATCACCGGCGTCACGCGACTACAGCGGCGGGTTTGGTACCGACCTGATGCTCAAGGACCTCGGCCTGGCAACCGAAGCTGCCCGGCAGATCCGGCAACCGGTGATTCTTGGTGCTCTCGCCCAGCAGCTTTATCAAAGCTTCAGTAACCAAGGCAATGGAGCACTGGACTTCTCAGCGATCATCGACACGTATCGCAAGGACACTTGAGAATGAACCAGCAAGAAGATCCGGTACTGGCGCACGTCAGCAATCACCTGGGCTATCTGACGCTCAACCGCCCCACGGGGCTCAACGCGCTGAACCTGCCCATGATTCGTCTACTGCACAAATATCTTCATCGGTGGGCTGACGATCCAGATGTATACGCCGTGGTGCTGCGTGGCAATGGCGACAAAGCTTTCTGCGCAGGCGGTGATATTCGCTTGCTCTACGACAGCCATAAAGCCGGTGAAAACCTGCACAACGTATTTTTCGAAGAAGAATACGACCTGGATCAGTACATCCATGCCTACAGCAAACCCATCCTCGCACTGACACACGGTTTCGTCCTCGGTGGTGGCATGGGGTTGGTTCAAGGCGCGCAGTTACGTGTCATCAGCGATGACACGCGCATGGGCATGCCGGAAACTAACATCGGCTTCTTTCCGGATGTCGGCGGCAGCCACTTTCTGACGCGCCTGCCTGGCGAGCTGGGAACGTACCTGGGAATCACCGGTTTGCACATCCGGCCGGCCGATGCCTTATTCACCGGCCTGGCAGATTGGTGCCTACCGCGCGATCAGTTCGCAGAGTTTGAACGCCAGATGAATACCCTGGACTGGAACATGCCCGCCATGGACTGCCTAACCAGCCTGCTGGCATCGATGGCATCCACGAAGCTGCTAGGCGCCGAACTCAAGGCCATGTCCGAAGCCATCGATTTGCATTTCTCGTTCGACACAGTCGAAGGAATCTGTAATTCCCTCAAAACCGAAGAGCGCTACGCATTTCAGGACTGGGCCGAACAGACGCTGAAACTGATCAACAACCACTCTCCCCTGGCGGTGAGCGTCACCCTTGAATTGTTACGCAGAGGCCGGACGCTGTCGCTGGCCGACTGCTTCAGGCTGGAGAAGCACCTCAGCGGGCAGTGGTTCGAGAAAGGCGACCTCATGGAAGGCGTAAGGGCATTACTGGTCGACAAGGACAAGAGGCCGCAATGGAGTCCTCCCACCCTCGTAGAGATGACGCCGCAACGCGTCGAGGCATTCTTCGCTGGATTCAAATAAGCCGCGACTACCAGAACCTTCCTAAACAAGAATACAAAAGAGCACCCCATGCACGACATCGAATTGACCGAAGAACAACGCATGATCCGCGACATGGCCCCGTGACTTCGCCCGGGCCGAAGTCGCACCCAAGGCCCAAGCCTGGGAAAAGGCTGGCTGGATCGATGATCAAACTATCGCGCACTTGGGCGAACTTGGCCTGCTCGGCATGGTCGTTCCTGAACAATGGGGCGGCACTTACATCGACTATGTTGCCTACGCCTTGGCGGTCGAAGAAATTTCGGCAGGTGACGGTGCGTTAGGCGCAGTCATGAGTATCCACAGTTCTGTGGGTTGTGGGCCGAAATGGCCCGCCAGCACGCCGATCAACGCGATGTGGCCGCCGATGCGACAGGCAGCGACCGACTGATCGAGCGTGCCAGCACCGCCGATTTCGACGGCGTGATCGACGCCGCCACTCAGCTCAAACGCCACGCGTCCCCATTCCGGCTGTTCGCGGTAGTTAATCAGATGATCAGCGCCCAGTGCCTTCAGCCGCTCAAGCTTCGCATCGGACGAAGAGGTCGCGATCACGGTAGCGCCGGCGGCTTTGGCGAACTGAAGCGCAAACAGTGATACACCGCCGCTGCCCTGCACCAACACCACCTCACCCGGCTTAACCTGACCATTGACCACGAGGGCGCGCCAGGCAGTGAGTGCCGCGCAGGGTAAAGTCGCTGCTTCCAGGTAGGAATACCCCGATGGAATGAGCGTAAACGACGTGGCTGGCATCGTGGCGTATTCGCAGGCGTAGCCGTCGACGTAGTCGCCGGGCACGGCGCCGAGCAGTTCGGGTCGTGCTTCGCCATCGAACCATTCGGGAAAGAAGGTACCGACGACGCGATCGCCGACGGCCAAGGTCGTGACACCCTCGCCCACTTCGATCACCTCTCCAGCGCCGTCGGACATCGGAATGCGTCCGTCTTCGGTCGGGAGGCGACCGGTGACGACGGCGTAGTCGTGAAAGTTCAGCGAACTGGCGCGCACGCGCAACAGAATCTCGCCAGGACCGGGACGACGCACGTTTCGTTCAACCACCTGCAGGCGGTCAATGCCGCCGGGCTTTTGCGTTATGACAGTTTTTAGTTCGTTTCCTTTTCGTCAGTCCATCTGGCACAGCCGTTACAACTCGAACGTCTTGCGAAATCTCGGTACGAGCATCTGTTCAGCTTTTGCCTTACGGTTCAACCAAGGCCAACGGACCACGCCAAAGAATGGCAAGTGCGCGACACCCGTGCGGCTGCCTAGCGTAATCGCCATCATTGGATTGCCGGTCTGTGGACTGTAGGTAGTCATTTGCTTTCGGTCGTTCCCGTTCATGAGCAAGGCACGAACATTTGCGTGGGCAACATTCACTTGGCCAAAGATATGCAGTGCCATCTTGTTCTCTGCCAGATCAGTGATATCGCCAAGCGCGAAGAGGTTGTTCTGACCCTGAACTCTCAGATCCGGAGATACCTTGATACGCCCGGCAGAATCCAATACACCCGAAAAATGGCTTTGCATGTAGGCGGTGTTTGGCCGTCCGCCAGTGCACCAGAGAATAAGATCGTAGGCGATGCGCCGCTTGGCGACAGTTATCGCCTCACCGCCATCGGCAAAGATGTAATCGGATGGACGAGCCTGCCCGTCGAGCTTGTCACCCGTAATGATATTCACACCGCGCTTGCCGAGAACGGCGGCAGCATGTTCAGCAGCACGCTCGGAAGTACCACCCAGTATGCGCGGGGCCGCTTCAAGAATGGTCACCGACTTGTCCGGCCAGTTTTCGCTGATTTCGCCCGCGACTTCGATACCGATCGGACCTCCACCAATAATCAGCACTCGCCGAGCCTCCAGCAGGCGAGCGTTGAAACGTTTGTAGAATGCTTTCCTGTCGACGTCTGAACCTGCGACCGCACGCATCAGTGGGTTAGCAAAATGGCTTCCTGTCGCCAGAATCGATACATCGCCGCACACCAATGTCCGGACACCGTCACGATCCTCAACAAGGCCGCCGTCCGGTCTGAGCTCCACCAGTTTTGCGTGGATATGCTCCACCTCCGGCAGTGCGGACGCGAACGGAAGGATCGAGCGTTCGGCAAAACCAGGCTTCACAAGATTGCGCGGCGCAGCCATCGGCACCTCGAAATAGTCCAGCGGGTCAACCAAGGTCACGTTGGCTTTACGCGAAAGTTGCTTGGCAAGCAATGCACCGGCGACACCGCCGCCAAATATAATGACGCGGCGCTTTGCTGCCTTATTCGTGCCGCCGTACTGAAAGCTCATACCGGTTCCTCATCCACTGCTGTATAGAAAATTGATTTGACCTCGGCCTTTTTTTGTCTTCTCGCCAATCGACCGATGGCTTTGTGCATCTGAAGCGCTTGCGGGCGGTATGCTCCAATGGCAATAAGCTGGCCACACAAAATTCCAACTTCAAGGTGAGCAGAATCTCGGCCAGCTTCTACGCGGCAATCAATGAGCAAACGGAAAGTGTGCGTTTGTACGTGCACTTTGCAGCGCCCAAGTGATCCGGCCTATGGGATCGTTCGCCCAAGCAGTTGATCCAGAGCGTACCGTTCATGGCTACCAAACTCGTCGTCGAAGACGACGATTCCGCCTGCCACGCCAGAGCCTCTCTACCTTCCAGACCTTGCGGGGCAAATGACTAACCGCTGCATCGGTCGCAGCAGGCACGGTCTAAAAACGCGCCCCGCCTTCACTCCATGCAAAAAATCGTCATTTTGGACGAAGCCCGGGCAACCAGAATCGCGGGACATTGTGATCCGCTGTTTCCTGGTCCTGGGCCAGAAGAATGATCGGACGCACAAGCCCGTTGATCGTTGAGATTACGGGCCATGAGCCAGGTTGTGGCTCCGTCAACACCTCCATCAAATTCAAGCAAGGCGATTACCGCGCCTCCTCCGAGATCGCGACCAAAGCCATGGACAACATCATGACCTATGAGAATCTGTTGCTGGAAATGCACGGCAAAGTGGCGCTAGTAACCCTCAACCGCCCGCAGGCGCTTAACGCTCTCTCGCCGGAACTAACCAGCGAGCTGAGCGCCCTGCTCATACGTCTGGAAGCCGACGATAACGTTGGCGCGGTGGTCCTGACCGGTAGCGAGCGAGCCTTTGCCGCCGGTGCTGACATCAAAGTGATGAAAGACTGGTCCTACATGGATGTCTACAAGGCTGACTTCATCACCGCCACCTGGGAAGGTCTCGCCACCTTCCGCAAGCCGAGCATTGCCGCCGTCGCCGGCTACGCCCTCGGCGGAGGCTGTGAGCTGGCGATGATGTGCGACTTCATCATTGCAGCCGACACCGCCAAGTTCGGTCAACCGGAGATCACCATCGGCACTATTCCCGGTGCCGGCGGTACTCAGCGGCTGACTCGTTTCATCGGCAAGTCGAAGGCGATGGATATGGTCCTGACCGGCCGCATGATGGATGCTCAGGAAGCCGAACGCTGCGGACTGGTTAGCCGCCTGGTGCCAGCTGAGCAACTGCTGAGTGAGGCGCTGAAGGCGGCCGAACGGATCAGCGAACTGTCCGCCCCGGTCGTGATGATGGCCAAGGAATCGGTCAACCGTGCGTATGAGACTACCTTGGCCGAAGGCATCCGCTTCGAGCGCCGGATGTTCCACAGCACTTTTGCCACACACGACCAGAAGGAAGGCATGGCCGCATTCAGCGAAAAGCGCAAGCCGGCGTTCAAAAACCGCTAACCGCCCTCTCCTGGATGCGCGAGGTGAAAAGACACGACATCCCGGACTTTTCCACCATCATCAAGCTATACCGACGAGACGTCCAAGCATGAGTACCAGCGAAACTCCCTTTGAGTTTAAACGGGCAGCCTCCTAGTAAGTCTGCTTTTTCTTATCTATAAAAAAGAGAACGCCATGAAGGTCGTTGTAGCTGTCAAACGAGTGGTCGACTTTAACGTCAAGGTTCGCGTCAAGGCGGACAATTCCGGCGTCGATCTCGCCAACGTCAAGATGTCGATGAACCCGTTCTGCGAAATCGCCGTGGAAGAAGCCGTACGCCTGAAAGAGCAAGGTGTTGCGACTGAAATCGTCGTCGTCTCCGTCGGCCCGTCCACCACTCAAGAGCAACTGCGCACCGCGCTGGCTCTGGGTGCCGACCGCGCCATCCTCGTCGAATCCGCCGAAGATCTGACTTCCCTGGCCGTTGCCAAGCTGTTGAAAGCTGTTGTCGACAAGGAACAGCCTCAGCTGGTGATCCTTGGCAAACAAGCCATCGACAGCGACAACAACCAGACTGGCCAGATGCTCGCGGCATTGAGCGGCTACGGTCAGGGCACGTTCGCTTCGAAAGTCGAAGTGTCCGGCGACACCGTCGCCGTGACCCGCGAAATCGACGGCGGCGCGCAGACGGTTTCCCTGAAACTGCCGGCCATCGTCACCACCGACCTGCGTTTGAACGAGCCGCGTTACGCGTCCCTACCAAACATCATGAAAGCCAAGAAGAAGCCTCTCGAAGTAGTGACTGCGGACGCTTTGGGCGTTTCCACCGCCTCCACCCACAAGACCCTGAAAGTCGAAGCGCCGGTTGCACGCAGTGCGGGTATCAAGGTCAAGTCGGTGGCTGAACTGGTTGAAAAACTCAAGAACGAAGCGAAGGTGATCTGAATGGCTATCCTGGTTATTGCTGACTTTTCAACCGACCAGCAAGACAACAAAGTGCTGGCCCCGGTCACGCTGAACACCGTGGCGGCTGCCACCAAAATCGGTGGCGACATTCACGTACTGGTAGCGGGCCAAAATGTTGGCGCTGTCGCTGAAGCCGCTGCGAAAATCGCGGGTGTGGCTAAAGTGCTGGTGGCCGACAACGCCGCCTATGCTCACCAGCTGCCGGAAAACGTCGCTCCGTTAGTAGCAGATCTGGTGATCGAGCAGCGCACTATTTACAACCACGTCTTGGCACCTGCCACTTCCAACGGCAAAAACATCCTGCCGCGCGTTGCCGCAGCGCTGGACGTCGACCAGATCTCCGAGATCATCTCGGTGGAAAGCGCCGATACCTTCAAGCGCCCAATCTACGCCGGTAACGCCATCGCTACCGTACAGTCCAACGCTTCGGTCAAAGTCATCACCGTACGCGCCACCGGTTTCGAACCGGTTGCAGCGCAAGGCGGTTCGGCGGCTCCTCACCAGCGCCAGTGAGGCGTTCGGTGCCCAGGTCGAGCAAAGCGCGCCCCGAGGGAACAGGGCCTGGATCGCGTCCCGGCGCATCATGAATACCCCGTGCGGCACGTTCTTGCAGGACTTTCATCAGCAGCGACAGGGCATTGAGACTGCGCGGGAACCCAGCATAGGCATAGAGTTGAACCAGGATCTCCTTGCTCTCGCTAATCGTCAGCCCGGCATCGAGACCGTGATTGAGCGCGTCCTGCAAACGGGGCATATCGCCGACGGCCATGCTGGCGCCGATAGGGGCGATGGCCTGTTGCTTGGCGGTTAAAGTCTTCTCTCGCACTGTTTGTATCTCCGGTTTATGGGAGGTATTGGCGCTGGAGATCGGGGCCCAGGCAAAAGTGGCTAGGAGTACGAAGCCCAGCGCCCCCAACCGGACATGGCAGCGCTTACTTGGCGGGGTACTGTTCATCGCTCACTTTCTCCATCCAATTTACGTTGTTACCGTTTTTCGTGCCGGTGATAGCCATATGCGTCATGGCAGTCGACGGCGCGGCGCCATGCCAGTGCTTAACCCCCGGCGGGCACCAAACCACATCACCGGGACGTAATTCTTGCACGGGCTTGCCCCATTCCTGAGTACGCCCTACCCCCGCTGTCACCACCAGATATTGTCCAGCAGGGTGCGTGTGCCAGGCCGAACGCGCACCAGGCTCAAAGGTGACGTAGAGCGTTGAGGTGCTGATTTCGGCCGTTGCAGCCGTCAAGGGGTCGACCCTTACGCGGCCAGTGAAATATTCGGCAGGCCCCGTCACCGAGGCCTGCTCTCCCGCACGAGTGATTTGCTGGCTGTTCGGGTTCTGCTCTGCCGCGACAACTGGCGCGAAGTACGTGGCAGCGAGCAGCGCCAGTGCGGCTAGGGGTGAGGTTGAGTGTATGGGCGTCATGGAAAACTCCGGTGTCACGTTTTAGTGGGGGCTGGTGTGCAGCGCTTGAGAAGTGCAGGTCGCGCTGACCATGGCAACCCTAATCAACGGAAAATGTCACACGTACATCGTCGCGACCCAGGGCCTTGGCAAGACCTGCCGGCTTGTCGATGCGGCCGAGACGGGAATAGGCGTAGGACGAAGTAAAGGTTTGATAAAAGACCACCAAGGTGTCGGTGCCGTACAAAAGCAAATCGCCGTTGTGGATGGTTCCCGGCCGGTAGGCTTGGGTGGGGAGTGGATGATCCAAGGTGGCGTACTTTTCGTTGCTGTGCAGCTCGGTCATGTCCAGGCTGAGCGGCAATCGGGCGACAAGCTCCCGAGTGGTCGGGTTATCTTCAAGGGATATGCCGAAACGCTGTTGGCCGACGGTCATCCACATCGTGGTGTTCTCCATGCCTGTTGACGGGCCTGCGATATCCGTCGCAGCTGCGAGGGGTAAAACCGATAGGGCCAATGGCATCAATGCCGCCAACCAGAAGCCCTTCCAGCCTTGGGAGTAATCGGTGCCGAGACTGCGCGTATGCATGGCCTTGCTCCGTCGAATGGATGGTCACCGGGTGTGCGACACCGGCGAACGGGAGGTTAGAAACGTCAATAAGGCGGCTAGCATCAGCAGCGCTGCGCTGGCGATAAAAGTGCTCTGGTAGCCGAGCGTGTCAAACAGTACGCCACCCACGGTGGAACCCACTGCGATGGCCAACTGCACGATTGCCACCATCAGTCCACCGCCCGCCTCGGCGTGATGTGGCAAGGCGTGCGCGATCCAACTCCACCAGCCCACGGGCGCTGCCGTCGCAATAAATCCCCAGAGCCCCAACAGCACCGCCACGGCGATAACCCAAGTGCCGGAAGGAATCAGCGCCAAAGCAATCACGGCCATGAGCAGTGAGATGGTACTCAGGGTGCCGTAGAGGTTGCGTTTCAGCACCCCGCCGATCATCGCCGTGCCACAAAAGCCAGCCATGCCGATCACCAAAAGCAGCAGAGAAAGGGTCGGCACGTTGACCAGGGTGACTGTTTCCAGAAACGGCCGCAGGTAAGTGAACAGTGCAAACTGGCCCATAAAAAACAGGCCGCTGGCAGCCATTCCCAGCGCCACCGTACGATTTTTCAGCAGCTTGAAAACATTGCCAGCACCCGGCGAGCGCTCCTGCGTTGGCATACTTGGCAGGCTGATCCATTGCCAGACGAGGGCGATCAGCGCCACCGGAACCAGACAGAGAAATGCACCACGCCAACTTACGACCGATCCCAGATAACTGCCCAGTGGCGCCGCCACCACCGTTGCCAGGGCGTTGCCGCCGTTGAAAACCGCCAACGCCCTGGGCACCTGCCTGGCCGGAACCAAGCGCATCGCGGTGGCTGGCGACATCGACCAGAAGCCGCCGATCACCATGCCAATCAGGGCGCGCCCGACCATGTAGGTCAGGTAGTTCGGGGCAAGTGCCACAACGGCGCCCGACACTGCCATCAAACCGGTCAGCGCCAACAGCAGGGTCTTTCTGTTGACGCTGCCGGCGATCCAACTGATGGACAGGCTGGCCAACACTGCAAACGCGCCGGAGATGGCCAGCCCCTGGCCTGCCAAGCCCTGGCTCACCTGCAGGTCGGCTGCCAACGGCGTCAGCAGGCTGACGGGCATGAACTCCGATGCGATCAGCGCGAACACGCACAATGTCATCGCATAAACGCCGCCCCAGCTACTGGCACGCGTGCCTGTTTCACTGGCGGAGGTAGCGCCCAATTGGGTGTCAGCGCAAGTGTTGTTCATCGTAGATTGAATAGCCTCTGTGGTGCTTGCCGGTTACTTCAGGTGGGTTTGGAAGAACTGGGTCAGCTTGGCGAAAGGGATCAGGTTCACCCGGTCATACAGATCGACATGGCCGGCGTTAGGCACAATGACCAACTCTTTAGGTTCACCCGCCAGGCGAAACGCCTCTTCGCTGAACTCGCGGGAGTGGGCGTTTTCACCTGCGACAAACAGCATCGGGCGGGGCGAAATACTCTCGATATCTACGAATGGGTAGAAATTCATGAACTTGGTGTTGCTGCTCAGCGTCGGGCGGGTGGTTTGTTGCGGCGTGGAGCTGGCCGGCGTGAATTCGCCGCGCGGGGTGCGGTAGAAGTCAAAGAACTCGCGCTGAATGGGGTGGGTGTCGGCATTGAGTTCCTGCACGGTGCCGCCGGTGTATTCGGTCTTGCCGCCGGTGAACTCCACATAACGCTGCTCGGCCGCCGTTGCGATGACCTGCTTGCGCTGCTCAAGGGTTTGCGAATGCTTGAGACCGTTGCGGTTGGCCGCGCCCATGTCGTACATGCTGACAGTGGCGATGGCTTTCATGCGCGGGTCGATCTTGGCCGCGCTGATCACAAAGCTACCGCTGCCACAGATACCCAGCACGCCGATGCGCTGACGGTCGATAAAGGGCCGCGTGCCGAGATAATCCACGGCGGCGCTGAAGTCCTCGGCGTACATGTCCGGCAGCACCGCATTGCGTGGGCTGCCTTCGCTTTCGCCCCAGAACGACAAATCCAGCGCCAGAGTAACGAAGCCCTGTTCCGCGAGTTTTTGCGCATACAGGTTGGAGCTTTGCTCCTTTACCGCGCCCATGGGGTGGCCAACGATAATGGCCGGGCTGCGGGCGGCGTTGTCCAGACCCTTAGGGATGAACAGATTGCCCACCACATTGAGCTGGTATTGATTTTTGAAGCTGACCTTCTGCACGGTCACCTTGTCACTTTTGAAGAAATTATCTGCACCGTTGGACATATCGGCTCCTGACGCGGTAAATGAACTGAGCAAAAAACCGAGCATTACGAGAAGTTTTTTCATGAGGCGTCCTTATCAGGGGAAAGCTAACAACGACGTTCGCCGTAAGTGCCGAGCTCGCACCCTCTTCACGCAGGGGCTGGGATTGCAGCTATTGTTGCTGACTAACGGGATTTTGATTAGCTAATGAATGCTTAATGCGGATATAAGAAAGCCTAATCAATCGCCCGAGTGCTATCGCGATGGCTAAACAAAACTTCAACGATCTTCTGGCCTTTGTGACCGTGGCTCGCGTGGGCAGCTTTACCCGCGCGGCGGTGCAACTGGGGGTGACCCAATCGGCAGTTAGCCAGGTGGTTTCGGCCCTGGAGGCACGTCTAAAAATTCGCCTGCTTACCCGCACCACGCGCAGCGTTTCTCTGACCACAGCGGGTGAGCGGCTGCTGGAAGCGGTGGGCCATCGCTTCGATGAAATCGAGGCCGAAGTGGAAGCCTTGACCGAGCTGCGCGACAAGCCGGCCGGCACGGTGCGGATCACCTGCGGTGACAACATCATCAAGACCACGCTGCTACCCAAGCTCACGCCACTGCTGCAGATGTACCCGGATATCAAGCTGGAATTTGATATCAACTATGGCTTTCGCGATATCGTCGCCGACCGCTTCGATGCCGGCGTGCGCTTCAGCGACACGGTGGCCCAAGACATGATTGCCGTGCCCATCGGCCCGGCTATACGAATGGCGGTCGTGGCAGCGCCAAGCTATTTCGCCCAAAACCCCGTCCCTGAACACCCTCGCGACCTGGCAGCACATCGCTGCATCGACATACGTTTCCCGACTTATGACGGCATGGACGCGTGGGAATTCGAGCGCCAGGGCAAGAAGCTGAAAGTGCGGGTAGCTGGCCAATTGGTATTCAACTCCACGACCCATATTGCCGATGCAGCGGCCAGCGGGCTGGGCATCGCTTACCTGCCCGAGGACGAGTTTGCCTTACAACTGGCTCAAGGCCGTCTGGTTCGGGTTCTCGAAGACTGGTGTGAGCCTTTCGGCGGATTTCACCTTTACTACCCCAGCCGCCGGCAACCTTCCCAGGCATTTTCGCTGGTCGTTGATGCATTACGGGTGGATCGCTTGCCACCAGATAACAGCCTGACTGCCACGCAAGTGTGACCGCGACGATTCGGGCGAGCACCGGAGAAACGCCTAGCGTTTGCAAGGTCACATACAGATTGCCGTTCTCGCCGAACTCGGCGGTTAGTTAACCCGCTTGAGGTGCTGAAAGCTCAGTGCTTCTAAGGGGTATCAGCAAAGCTTCGAGGGCAGTGCGCAGGACTCCGACGCGAAGGGGTTCAAGATGAGGCTTTGACTCTGCAATGGAGGGAATGCACTGATGGTTTTTTCATCTGTAGCCGGGGCCATTGACCCGAAATAACAACGTCTGCATTTACGTCACACCACAGCTTAGCTTTGAGCAAGCGCAACCTATCCACTTACCGCACTAAAGGTCGACCAAGCACTGACGGACGTCGCGCTGGGCAGACGCATAATGATGCGAAGCTCCACCCAGTCTTTGCATGAGATCCGCGAAACGCTTGCCTAGAGACTATTAGAGGCTTTGCGGACAGCTTCTGTAGCTCATCACGGCGCGCATGTCCATGGGCTCGGTGGCGAGCCAGACGGAGTCGATGCGGATTATTGCGTTAGTCCGCGAACAAATCGGGCACAGCCATCAGGATCGGAGGCCGGCCATTTCACGGTCATCGTTCTTTGCCCGCATGACAACTCGATGCTGACGGACTTCTCGCTCTGAATGTTTGGTTCCAGCTTCACCGGCAAAAAAGCGGGCAAGTCAGTGAGCTTTTGATCGCGGTAAAGCGGCAATCATTTGCGCACGACGTTAGCGTTGATGCCGTGATTCATCGCGACACTGGCAACAGAGGCGCCCGGTTGGAGGCATTCTTGGACGACTTGGTTTTTGAAGAGCTTTGGATAAGAGGTTCGTTGGCGCATGGTGATCCGCTTGTGGGGCTAACAATGGTGTCCACTTAAATAGGTGGACACCATCGCCTTAAGCGATGGCGTCAGGAAGGCGTGTTTGCCGGACGCTTACTCACGAATAAACTCCAAAGCCAGTTGGCCTGGCTGCCCTACTCCGACCAATGCATCATCGCAGCCTTCTTCCTCCAAGCGTTCCACAAGCGCGTCTATGTTGCTCTCGTCAGATGTCAGCCGGGCCCTTCGTGCCTTCTGAATACTCAATGTGCGCATTTATTAATAAGAGACCAGTAAAAAATTGGTACTAGCTTCATTCACTCGTACGACGCCCTACCGACCGAAGGCACTCTCCTCCTACCGTAGTGAATCACCGATTCAACACTGGTATTCTCGCCGCCACGTTCGCCAATCATTAAGGGATGAAGGCGAAAATAGAAGCCCCGAAGTCGCGAACCTTCGGGGCTTTGCTTTTTTGCATCACTGTCACCGTTATTTGTCACCGCGAATCACAACGCGTAACTCGCAGTATCAGCTCGCCTAACCATAATCAAAGAGGTTTAAGCGTTCTTTTTTTGCAGGCTTTTCAGACGCAGAATCGCACGCTGCACGGCGGCCATCTTTTCTGGGCGCTTCATGCGCTTCCATTTTTTGATGTCGTCCCTGGTTCGACCACAGCTCAGGCACAGTTCGCTGTTCAGTTGGCAAACAGAAATACAGGGATTTTCGATATCCTTGGCCATGCTTCAACTCCCCGCAAAGCGTTTGCGCGCTAGGCGCTGCTGCCAGTCACCAGCGTTCACCCGCCGACATTGCTCTTCACTATCGAAGTGCAGGTGAGCCATCACTTCGCTGATGTGAATACATCTCCCTAAAAATGGCGAAGTAGGCTTTCGGATTCATCCTCAGCACTGCCTCTACAGATTTCGCATGTGCCCGAAAAAAAACTTTTCGAGCCCCATTTGCATGCTTCTTATGTGGTCACCACTGCAACGAAATTCATTCTAGGGCACTTTGCCGGCATCCACTGTGTCAGGTGCAATTCCTTCGGTTCGAGTTCAGGCATTTTTAAGGGGAAACTCCAAGTGAAAGCTCGTACCTGCTTCAGTGCTATCAACGGTTACACAACCACCATGCAGTTGCATGATTGAGCGCACAATGGCCAATCCCAGACCACCAGAGTCGTCGGGCTGATTACGTGAAGGGTCGCACCGGTAAAAGCGCTCAAACAATCGCGGTAAATGTTCTGCTGCAATCGGCTCGCCGTGGTTGTGCACCGTAATTTCGAGTGTGTCCTGCGAAACCCTGCTGCTGATCGTCACTGCAGATTCGGGAATTGCGTAGCGCAATGCGTTGGCCAGCAAGTTTGCCAATGCTCGACGGATCAAGCCTGAATCACCCATCAACTGATCCTGGGTCTGGTTAAGCAGTTGCACATCTCGCTCCTGTGCCACTCCGTCGAAATACTCACAGAGTTGCTCAATCAGATCGTGCAGGTTGATTTGCTCGACTTTTACGCAAGCGTTTGGCTGTTCGGTGCGAGCCAGAAACAGCATGCTGTCGATCATTCGGGCCAGCCTTTCATACTCTTCCTGATTGGAAACCAGCAAGTTCTGATAGTCCTCGATCGAGCGACTGCGCCTCAGGGCTTGCTGGGTATGACCCATCAGGTTACCGAGCGGGGTTCGCATCTCATGGGCGAGGTCTTCCGAGAAGCGTGAAAGCTGGGCGAATCCGTCCTCAAGGCGTGCAAGCATCTGGTTAAGGGCACTACAGAGCAGTTTGAGTTCATTCAGTTCATTGAACTCATCCAGCCGCAGATGCAGATGCTGCACGTCAATTGCGGCAGCGCGCTTGGCAAGCAGGCGCACAGGGTGCAAGCCTCGTTGACTAACCCACCAGCCGAATACGAAAGCCAGCAGCGCACCGACGGACATGGCCAGCCATAGCTTGAGCCGGTAAACCCCCATCATCTGCTCGCGCTCTGCCAACAACTTGCCAGCGATCAGGGTCAAACCGCGATCACCCTGCATGACATCCTGCCAGGCAAGCCGCACTGGCTCGGAAGAGTGATCGTCAACGAGGCGAGCATGGGGTGCAGCCGGCAACTTTGGAAACGTCATCCCCACTGGGTTGATTTCGATCAACACCTTGCCAGTGTCATCGACGATCCATAGCAAATTGTCGCGATTGCCCAACATGTTTTCGTAGAGCTTGGGCCGACCTCGCAGTTGCTCGATGCTGTCGCTATCGCTGATCAATGCTTGCATTCGCTCCAGTCGCCCCAGCAGGGCCTGGTCATCGCGCCAGGCAATCTCTCGCTGCAACGATTGATAAAGATAAAAACCAATGGAGCCCAGTAACAATGCGCTGACCAATGCGAACATGATCGCCAGGCGCAGGCTCAGGGTGCGCGGAAACAGATTCAGGATTGCACCTCAAGCATGTAACCGATACCACGCACTGTGTGTATCAACTTAAGTGAGTATGGATCGTCAACCTTGGCCCGCAGTCGACGGATAGCGACATCCACCACATTGGTGTCACTGTCGAAGTTCATCTGCCAGATCTGGGAGGCAATCAGCGAGCGCGATAGCACCTCCCCTTCACGACTGAGCAGCAGATGCAGCAGGGCGAACTCCTTGTTGGTCAGGGTTAGACGCTCGCCGTTGCGCGTTACCCTGCGTCGCAACAAATCCAGGCTCAGATCACCAGCCACAAAATGCTCAACCTCGCGAGGCGGGCCACGGCGCAGCAAAGTGCGTACGCGTGCCAGTAACTCGGCATAGGAAAAGGGTTTCACCAGATAATCATCGGCCCCCAACTCCAGCCCTTTGACCCGATCATCAACCGAATCGCGTGCGGTGAGAAACAGTACTGGGGTCTGCCACTTATGCCGGATGATTTGCAGCAATTGCCAGCCATCCAATCGCGGCAGCATGACATCCAGAATGATCAGATCGAACTCACTCTCCTGTGCCAAATGCTGGCCATCCAGCCCATCAAGGGCGATCTCTACGACATAGCCCGATTCAGTCAGGGCTTTGCGCAGGTAATCCGCCATTTTCGTTTCATCTTCAACCACCAGGATACGCATTTTTTCCTCCAAGACTGGAGCACAGGCTAGCCCGCTTCGCTGATTTCTCACATTACATATTGGTAATCCGGAGGCAATCATTCTGACGGGGTGCGCTGGTCATGATGTCTGGCAATGACTCAGACAGACTCAATCAAGGAAACAGCATGCGTACAAGCCTATCGACTTCATTGCTGATCACACTCGCAATGAGCTCTGCATTCGCCGTTGCAGCCCCGGATCAAGTTGCGCAGCGCAAGGACGTGTCACTTGCAATGGCCAACGATTTGCTAAATGCCGCGCTGACAGCCTGTCACGCTGATGGCCGCACAGCCGTTGCAGCAGTTGTTGACCGTGGCGGCAATCTGGTTGCCGTGCAACGCGATGACAATGTCGGCCCGCACAACACGTTAGCCGCGCAACGCAAAGCCTATACCGCCCTCTCGACCAAGACTTCGACGCGTTTGTTAGCTGAACGTGCTCGCGCTAATCCGGATGCTGAAAACCTCAACACACTTGATGAGTTGTTGCTGCTGGGCGGAGGCGTGCCATTGAAATTCGATGGTCAGGTCATCGGCGCCATCGGAGTGGCCGGTGCAGGGGGCGCTGCAAACGATGAAGGTTGTGCAGAGGTCGCTATCAACAAAGTTTTACCTGCCGTTAAAAATTAAGGACATCACCATGACTGTTTTGAAAAGTTTCTTCGCTGGCGCTGTATTGAGTGCCCTTTCATTCCTTGCATCAGCGGCAGCAAATCCATTGAGCGTGCATGTACTCAACTTGCAGGATGGCCTGCCCTCCCCTGGAGTCAATGTCACGTTGGAAAAACAGGATGGGAAAAACTGGGACATGCTCAACAGCGCGGCAACCAATGAGCAAGGTCGTATCACCGGGCTGTATCCGGAAGGTCGGGAACTGGAGAAAGGTACCTACCGTGTCACCTTCAAAACCGGTGAGTGGTTCAAGGCGCACAAAACGTCCAGCTTCTTTCCGGAGGTACCCGTCATATTTGAGGTGGACGGTACAGTCCCGCACTACCACATCCCGTTGCTTCTCAGCCCCTACGGTTTCTCCACCTACCGAGGAAATTGATAGTTAAGCGATACCAAATGGATACCACCCGAAGGTGAAGACAGCCGCCCCAACTCGAAAGGGCGGCACTGTCGCTTAACTTTTCGGCATCAAAACCTTCTGCGATGACCACGCTCACTCCTTAGCCTGGTTCTCGTTACAGGGGATGATGCCGGTGACAGCACCTTTCTGATCCTTGACCATGGTTTGCGTGCCGCTCATCCCCCCCCGATTGGCCATGCTGAGACAAGGGCATACGGTCGATTTCACGGCGCAAAGAATAGCGACCATCCTCAGCCTATTCTTGGGCGTACTTGATACAAACCTATACAAAATACTGCCATACGCATAAGACTGATCAGAAGGCGGTGACGCTTTACTTTGACGATGAATGCCCGCTCTGCACTCTCTAAATCAATGTCCTGCGCAGAAGCGCCAAGCAGTCCCAACCGTTATTTGTCGGCGTCCGTTGTGATGAGCTTGAACCCGCGCCATGGTGCTAGCGCGCTGCAAACCTCAAGCATTTCGGCTACTAAAATGACTTGAGGCGCAATCTGTGCGCCCTTTTCAGTCGGTTATCGAGTGCTCTGCCGATTATGCGACAGCTGCGTAAACCGATGGTCAATTGCCGATGCTCAATCCCCTACCCGATCAATGCATGACCCGCGTTCAACATGCATCCCTCGTGTTCAACCACGAATTTTCTTGTACAATCACTATCGCGCTGTATAGGTTTTGCGTTAGCTTGATGAAAGTGCCAAGCAGTCCATATCCACTGAGGTACGTATGTTCAACTCGCAAATCAAAAAAGAACTGACCATCAGCCAGCAGCGCCTGACTGACTGCGAAGCCACCCTCGCAGCATTAGGTGGCTCCATGGCTCTGATTGAGTTCCAACCTGATGGCACGATTCTCGGCGCCAATAACCATTTCCTGAGACTAATGGGCTATCGCCTTGAGGAAATTCACTCCCGGCATCACCGCTTATTCTGTACGCCGACATACGCCAACAGCGCCGCTTATCAAGGTTTTTGGTCACGCCTGAGTAGTGGTGAGTTCATAAACGACCGCTTCCTGCGCCTGGACAAACAGGGACGTGAGATCTGGCTGGAGGCCAGTTATAACCCTGTTCGCGACACCTCCGGACGGGTGATCAAGGTCGTCAAAATTGCAACTGATGTCACTGCCCGGGTGTTGAAGGAACAAGAGCAGGAGAGCCAAATCAAAGCGATTAACCGTTCCATGGCAACCATTGAGTTCAACCGGCAGGGAGAAGTCATCAGCGCCAACGAAAACTTCCTTGCAGTGATGGGTTACCGCCTCGATGAGATTGTTGGCAAGCACCATCGTCTGTTCTGTGAGCGTAGCGAAAGTGAATCCAACGAGTATCGCCAGTTCTGGGAGCGCCTGAATCACGGCGAATTTTTCTCTGGTAACTTCAAACGCCTCAACAACCAAGGACACACCGTCTGGTTACGTGCGACTTACAATCCGGTGTTCGACGCCAACGGCAGCCTTTACAAAGTCGTTAAGTTTGCGAGCGATATCACTGCTCAGGTGCTCCAGCAGGAAGCTGAGTCACGAGCCGCACGCATGGCCTATGAGACTTCACTGAAAACCGACGATACAGCACACGAAGGTGCCCGAGTGGTGCAGGAGACAGTGGATGTCATGCAAAGCCTGGCTGGCGAATTGAATCACGCAGCCGAAGGTATCAATGCTGTCAGTCAGCAGTCGGAAGTAATCAGCAGCATAGTGCAGACCATCCGTGGCATCGCCGAACAAACGAATCTTCTAGCGCTAAACGCAGCCATCGAAGCGGCTCGTGCCGGAGAGCAGGGTCGAGGTTTTGCGGTGGTCGCTGACGAAGTGCGCAATCTGGCTTCGCGCACAAGCCAAGCCACCATCAAGATTGTCGAGGTGGTGCAGCACAATCGTAAATTGGCCAAGGGGGCAGTGACCAGGATGGAGGCGAGTAAAGGCAAGGCAGAACAAGGAGTCAAATTAGCCGGTGAGGCTGGTCAAGTGATCCTGGATATTCAGGATAGCGCTCGCCAAGTCGTACAGGCGATCAGCAATTTCTCGTCGACATTAGCACGATGATTCAGCCTTTTAGCATGCACAAAATCTTGGCTTGATCGACACATTGGTGGTTATTGAAGAGTAGGGATTGAATGAACGGAAAAACACGACCAGTCCCTCCGTGTAGTGCCTGCAGGGAGGGTAAAGAACTGGATTTTGAGTTCAGTATGGCGTTCCAGCCAATCGTCGATCTGCGCGACAACAGTATTTATGCCTACGAGGCTTTGGTACGTGGTTGCGATGGCAGTGGAGCCGCAGCCATTCTTGGAAAGGTGAACGAACAGAACCGTTATGCCTTTGACCAAGCCTGCCGGGTCAAGGCTGTTGAGCTTGCTTCACGCTTGCAAATCCCCTGCTTTGTCAGCATCAACTTCTTACCCAATGCGGTATATCAAGCCGCCACGTGCATTCGTGCGACGCTTGAAGCCGCACGCAGATTTGGGTTCCCCACCGAAAGGCTGATTTTTGAGATCACCGAAAACGAAGAACTGGTGGACAAAGCACATCTAAAAAGCATCATTCAAGAATATCGCCTTAAAGGCTTCAAGACAGCGATAGATGATTTCGGTGCTGGGTACTCGGGGCTCAATTTGCTGGCAGAGTTTCAACCCGACATCATCAAACTGGACATGGCCCTGGTACGTTGCATCTGCACTGACCCGGTGCGACAGGCAATCGTTCAGGGCATTCTCGGTGTGTGCAAAGCGCTCAATATTGAAGTGATTGCAGAGGGCGTGGAGACCAATGCTGAATTACAGCAGTTACTAGCCCTCGGCATTAACTTCTTTCAAGGCTATCTGTTCGCAAAGCCCGAGTATGAAACGCTGCCAAAGGTGAATTGGCCAACCCCAACCATTGGCCATAGGATGTCCTCATCTTGAATAACTAGGCGACGCGCCGGTAAAAAGCGAGGCCTTAATTTGATTTCAATGGATAGGCACCGAAAGCAGAGCGATAATCACACCTACGTAAAATACACCTGAAAATTCTTCAACCATCACAAGCGAACGGGTTTGAGGCAAAGCTGTTCATAGCGCCACCAATGCGTGGCTTGGGCTAACCAGTTTAAAAGTGCTGGACGCGAGTCACGCGAGCTTGATGGCTCCGCCCTGGATGTCGTCCCGCGCCATTCGCAAGTCATAGGCGTCCTGGTTGAGCCGATGAATCACGTTGAGCAATCGTCGGCGAAACAACTCATTTGGAGCTACTCCGCAGCACGCATCTCATAAAACGCCGCAACCTCATTGTGGGTGGCGACGCAGTTGAGCAGTTTGCGCATGCGTCTTGATGGCCGATTCATCTCCACCCTCCCAGGTTTCAGTGACGCGATCATATGGCTGGAGTGCTTCGTCAGTGTTTAAGTTGCACGAGCAGATTTTGAATCACCAACTCGGGCTGGTTTGAGGCTAGCTGAAGGGCGCCCATGAGAGGTCAATTACGCTTGTCGCGCCGATCAGTGATGTAGTTAAAACGCTACCATTAAGCCGGGCCTTGCCCGATTAAGCGATTACAACAACGTAAGGGTCTATGGCTGAGTGGAGTGCGTGACGAAACTCAAACGAGCACTACGCTCTCCAGTTGATCGATCATACCGATGACAGCTTTCGTTCCCACTCTCGTCCTTATCATATCCAGTGGACGCTTCTACGGGCGAGCGATGACTCGAGCGGAGAATGATTTGAACTCAACCTCACCTCTCACAGCCCGCGAAGTCCGCGATGGACGTCGCGCTCGGTAAACACATCATGATGCGAATCTCCATCCAGTAATGTCAGGAGATCTATCACGGCCTCATGCACGTGGAGACTGATGGCTGGTCACTCACCCTCTTGAATGACTGGACAACCTGGACTATTTCGAGCACTGCAGGTCGCCTGATGGCCGAACCGGGACACCTGAACTCTGACAGCGCAAAGGATCTTATCCTGTCGACCTATTGAGTGTCTGGGAGCCAGAGCGGCGGAGCCCTTTAATTTACCCTACTCTCCAAGCTGTACGAACACACCTGCATAATTATCTATAGTCGTAGTGAAATATAAAAAATGGCTGGTAGAGCAGGTTGAGTACATGCGTGAAAAAATCTTTCCCTCTCCAGTAGAGCTCAATCTTGCACCCGATTGGCCAGGAACTGTGCCTAGCCTTCCTCAGCTAGAGGATCAGCCTGAAGGCAACTTCCAAAATGAAATTCGTCAACCCAGCCCCATTTTTCGTGCCGAGAAGTAACTTTCTACCTCTCACAATATTTTCACATGCTTTGGCGTACGGTAGATCTAGCTCCTTTTGTGATTCCCCGCCCGCCCTCCCCATCGCGGGCTTTTTTTCGTCAACAAGAAACAACAGACCGCTTGGCATCACGGTTGACACGTTACAGATCAAGCATAGCCGGCCCTCGGTGGCCCGAAGTAGCGACCTCCCCATTTACGTCAAACGTCAGCATAGTTATCGATAAGCAGCCATTCCATCCGCTGCCGTTTTACTATCTCTTCAAGTAATGCTGACTGGCTAAGATTGCCTCTACTGCCTCGATAAACCCCGCACCTCCGGGCCCGGCGCTAATCCATGCCGGTGCTTTCGGTAACTGATGCAGGCAGTCTCGAATGGTGCTGACACCCAAGGTATGCCGAAAAAATTCAAACATTGGGGCGTCATTGAGAGAGTCACCGCTGTAGAAGACCTTATTTAACGATTGTTCTGCGCCGAGTCCGTATACCTGGTGCAGGACGCGTTGCGCCATAGCCAGTTTGTCGTAGCCCCCAAACCAGCCCAGCGCCCATAGGTTGTTGAAGGTATGTTCCGCGCCGGCTTTACTCAAGGCATCGCTTAGAGCCTGGCGACGAGCCTCCTCTCTGGGTAGTTCAAAAGCCACGCTGGTTTGCCGAAAATCCTGGTCTGCGGCCAGAAGGGCCCAAGGCAGGTGATCTTGGATAAACTCAATGAGCTGCTTCCGTTTTTGTCGCGCGACTGCGGCTTGATCGACTTCATGCCAGTATTCCCGCACAAGCTTGTGCGGATCGGTACCGCGTCTAAAAAACAGTCCTCCGTTTTCTCCGATTACGCCATCCACCGGCCACATTCGCGCCATTTGATCACACCATCCGGCAGGCGCGGCAGTCACGGGAATTACTTTAATGCCGCTAAATTGTAGGCGCTCCAACGCGTCGTAGGTAGCAGCTGCCAAGCGTCCATGGTGAGTCAGCGTCTCATCCATATCAGTCAGAACGAATTCTATGGAGGTGAATGCGTTCGGAGCGTGATCAATCAATGGGTGCATTGGATTTCCATACATATAGGCCGCAGGGGGCGAGCCGCCCCCCTCTGGAGGGCTCAGTCGAAACGGAATGAAGCGCCATAAGCTGACGCTGGCAAATGGCTCGAACCATCATCCCGTAACCGCGAACGAAAGGTGCCACTTTGCGGTCGGGTGCGGTATAGGCCACGTTTTTGCAGCTCTGGGATGACCAGCTCGACGAAGTCTTCAAGACTGCCAGGGCTGATCAGCGGATTGAGCATGTAGCCGCTGGTGCCAGAAATGCGTGCGTGTTCCCCAATGCGTTCGGCCACCTGTTGAGGGGTACCCACAAGGATAAGGTCGCTCCCTCGGGTTACATTGGCAAAGCGCTGTTTCACGTCACCGGCGGTCAAGGGTTTGCCACTGCCATCAGGACGCATCACGTAGGAGGTCATGCCTTCAGTGTGGGTCGAAAGCGCGTCACTGTCGGCATAACGGCTGATATCGATACCGGTGTCGCCCGCGTAACTCACCAGTTGCGCCTGCAAGTGATAGTTGCTTTGCAGTTCGTCATATTTACGCTGAGCTTCGATCTCGGTCTTGGCCGTGACGATACGCAGCACCGTCAGAGACTTCACATCCTCAGGTTGACGGCCACGTGCCTGGGCTTGGGCCCAGATTTCTTCCAGCCCCTGACGAATTTCAAGTGGGTTCGATTTGGCGATGAAGATCAGTTCAGCGTGCTTGGCCGCGAACTCACGGCCACGCCCAGACCAGCCGGCCTGGATCAGTAAAGGTGTACGCTGGGGCGATGGCGAGGTCAGGTGCGGCCCGGCCACTCGGTAGTGTTCGCCAGCGTGGTTGATTGGCCGCACACGATCACCCCGCGCGTAGAGCTGGCGAGCCTTGTCCGCGACCACGGCGTCGTCGGCCCAACTGCCTTCCCAGAGTTTGTAGACCACATCGAGAAACTCTTCAGCGCGCTCGTAGCGATCATCGTGCTTGATCATCTGCTCCAGGCCGAAGTTGCGGGCGGCGCTGGACAGGTATGAGGTGACGATGTTCCAGCCGACCCGGCCATTGGTGAGGTGATCCAACGTACTGAAGCGCCGGGCATGGGTAAAAGGATGTTCGTAGCTGGTAGTCACGGTGACGCCAAAGGCCAGGTTTTCTGTCACTGCCGCCAATGCCGGGATGATCATCAGTGGGTCATTGGCCGGTGCTTCCACAGCCCATTTCATCGCTGCATCGGCGTTGCCACCAAACACGTCGTAGAAACCCAGTACATCACCAAAAAACAGCATGTCGAGGTGAGCCTGATCGGCAATCCGCGCCAAGTTCGACCAGTAACCCAGAGAATTAATGGCCAGCCGCTCGTCAGCCGGGTGCGTCCACAGACTTGGCGCACCGCCACAGCCCACACTAGCTTGCTCATAGAGCGCAAACAACAGAGGTTTTGGATCGGACATCGTAGCTCCTGTAAAAAAGTCATTAAACGGGGCGGGTCACCGCTGATTCTTGAAACCTTTACCGTAGTGGCGCTCAAGACGGTGCTGTATCAACTCGAGTCCAATGGACAGCAACCAATAGATGACGGCTGCGGTGGTGAGCATTTCGATATAGCGATAGGAAGACCGCCCATAGGACTGCGCCAGGAACATCACCTCCCAGACACCCATCACCGAAATCAGCGATGAATCCTTGAGCATTGAAATGAACTGACTGGTTGTCGGGGGAATGATCGTGCGCATGGCTTGCGGCAGAACGATGTGCAGAAACGTTGCTGTGGGCCTAAGTCCCAGAGCCATCGCTGCTTCGCGCTGCCCGGGTGCTACGGCGAGGATGCCCGCGCGAAAAATCTCGCTGAGATAGGCACCGTAATTGAGTGAGAGGGCAATGATGCCAGCGCTGATTGCACCTGGAACGACACCCAACTGCGGCAAGCCCAAGTAGATCAGCAGGATCTGGATCAGCAGCGGAGTACCACGAAAAAAAGATGCGTAGAAACTCGCGATACCGAACGCCACTGCGCTACGTGACAGGCGTGCAAGCGCTGTTACGAAGCCAAGAAGCAGTGAAAGCCAGATCGAACAGAAGCACAGAAACAACGTCAGCGCGGCGCCTTGCAGGAAACCGTTTGGCCCCAAATGCAGGCCGACCAGATTTGGCCACTTCTCCAGAATGATCGAGAACTTCAGATCAAAGCTCATGAAAAACATGACGCACAATCCGAACAGCCCGGCCCACGTCAGATACAAGCGAGAGCGAAAGCCAAAGAGCTGGCTCAATCGACGCGACTCGGTGTTGGGTGCGACAGTCGCCTTGGATGGGTGTGGATTGAGGGCTGTCATTGGCTGATATCGGCGCCGATCCACTTCTGGGAGATTTTACTCAGCGTACCGTCAGTCTTGAGTTGCGTAATGATCTCAGTGACTTTGGCATTCCATTGCGGATCGCCCTTTTCAATCGCCACTACGTTCGGTTCGGCATACAGCGTGTCGCCGGCAATTTTGAAGCGAGGATCCTGGGCAATACGCTCTCGGGCGGTGATGAGGTTGGTAACCATGGCATCAAGACGCACGCCAGTACCCAGTGCCAGATCCTGAAAGGCCACCGTTTCGTTGTCGTAAGGCGCGACTTGGACATTATCGAATGGATAACTCAAAGGCTTGTCCTCGGCGCCCTCGATCACAAGATCCTTGTTCAAGTAGGCTTCGTAAGTAGACGCACTGATCACGCCGACTTTTTTGCCGGACAAGTCTTTGCCCGCAGTGATGTCTTTGTCCTTGGCATTCACCACGATGACCGCTGGTGACTGGTAATACTCGACCGGAAAATCGAACACTTTAGCGCGGGCCTTGCTCGGGGTCATCGAGCAGACGCAGATGTCATACCGCCCACTCCAGCGGCCAGCAGCGATCACATCCCAGGACGGTGTTTCCAACTTGAGTTTTACCCCAAGCCGTTGCGCAACAGCCTTGGCGACATCCACGTCAAACCCGTCCAACTGGTTCTGTTCATTCAGAAAAGAGAACGGCGGATAGTTTTCCATCAGGACGCCGGTCAGCTCCCCTTTTTTCGTCACCCGATCCAGAGTAGGGCCAGCAAAAGCCGTTGAGCAGGTAGCCAGTAACGCCAAGCCATAAGGTAGAAGCGCCATAGTTTTCAAAAGTAAACACTCCAATTAATTCAAAAAATCTTAATAGATTAAAACGCACTATAAAATACGTTTGTACTTGTTTTATGGAATAAAAGGCTAGCTTCAGGCTATATCGAATCAATGGCCGGAACGTTGGCTAAAGGGGTCGCGGTAGGGACGGCAGTTACCTGCCGCCCCCCAAACAGATCCGTACGTGCGGAACTACCGCATACGGCTCCTGCCTTGGGTACGTGACGCGAAGCGATCCTCAGGGTAAGGATGTGCATTTCTAGGTCTAGGTATATAGAGGTCGGAAAGGCGTCCGTAGCGTGGCCACCGGAGCCGGTAACGCTGGCTGCGTCGTTTGAGAGCTTGCAGCCATAGACGGCATACCGCCAACCGAAAACCGCCGATACGTATCAGATTTCCCGGTACTGCGTGGTAATTGGAGTACCCATTGACCACTCGCTTAAGCCACTGACACACGACCCGAACTGGCTCATGACGTCGGCGTTTCAGCTCATCCTGAATGACCAGCAGCGTCGCACGCATCCGCTTCTTGACCGTCAGCCGCAGTATTTGAAAGCCACCGCTTCTGTTGGTACTACAACAGTGTGTGAAGCTCTGGAAGACAAAAGTCTCCGGTTTACCCAAGCCTCGCTTCTTACGATTTCTCGCAGCAAAACGACCAAACTCGATCAGTCGTGTCTTCGAAGCGTTGAGCGATAAAGGGGCAGATGGTCAGCAAACTTGGCGATCATGACGTGGGCCAGCAAACCAGCGGTCGGGATGCCCTTGTCGATGACCTGCGCCGGAACCGGCGCCTGGATCAGCGTTTCGCAGTCATCACAGACCCATTTGTCCCGGACATGACACTCGAGGCTTAACACGCCGGGCGTATATTCCAGCTTCTCGCTGACGTCCTCACCGATGCGTTTGAGTGCGCAGCAACATGGGCAGTGAGTGTTGCCCGGTTCGTGATGGATCAACGTGCGTGGAAACTCTGCCGGCAACGTAGTGCGTTTAGGCTTTTGCTTTTTCTCGGTCGGTGTCGGAGCGGTTTGCATGGCTTGAAGCTCAGCTTCAATCGCTGCGATATCGGTATCGATCAGATCATCGAGCAAGCTGGCCTGCTGCGGATTCAACTGCTCGTTGCGCATGGAAGCCCTAATGCTCGGCACTGCGCAATGAAAGGCGCCCTCAGTCAGGCTGGAGCGAAAGCTGCCATGCCTCGACCAAGCGTGCGTTAGGTACGGCGCGGCGCACGTCTTCTATGGCGCCCTCAATTGCGTCATGTGCAGAAGATGCTTCGCGGACAAACTCCAACGCAAGGCGACCTGGTTGTCCGACCCCGACCAACGCATCATCACAGCCTTCTTCAGCCAAGCGTTCCACAAGCGCGTCCATATCGTTGTCGTCAGACGGCAATTGGTACTTCAGGGTGAAAGTACACTCCATCGCTATTTCTCCGCCTCAGCAAGTTCTTGATTGGTGTTTATTTTGACGGGATACGACTAGCAGTTGCTCATAAGGTTGGGACGGTTTGATCGATGACGGCACCGCACTACCGTCGCTACTCAGTGCCTTAATCGTGAAAACTTCGAAGTCATTCAAGCTGGCTCAGCCGGGCCCTCCGGCCCGAAGCAGCGACTTTAAACAAAATGCATCGACACGCCACCTACTGCTGAGCCGGCCTCCCTGCAAAAACGAGCGCATTACACTGTCATGAATTGTCTCAGCTTAAGCCCGTCCCGTTCTTGAAATCGTCTCGTTTTGCCGGTACTTGTAGGTCACGAATGTCATGCAGGGAAAGCAACCATGCAAGCAAGATTCAGAGTGATTGAGACCACTACACTGGACGATGGCAGCAAGCGATACAGAGTTGTTGATCTCGTAGAAGGCGGCTCAGCTAGCAAGCACGGAGTGTTCAAAATCAGGACAGAGGCAGAGGCTGTTTGTTCGCTCCTGAATGCCGAGCATCCGCGTCAAAGTGGTGTAGGTCGTACGTCCCTGAGCATTTGATCAACTCGTTTTGGAACGCCAAGCACCGGCTGCCTTTGTGAGAGTGAGAAGTGCCTATCGCGCAGTCATGGAATCTCGTTCCGAAAGTACGATTTGACGGCGCTCCATGTTCAGTCGCTGACACTCAACCTCCGCTTCTTCTCGGGTCTGATAGGTAGTCGTCAGACGTAGTTTTTCTTCGTTGTCATAGATGTTGAAGCCTATAGGTGAGGTCTGGCAGTGGAAGCGCGATCCATTACGCATTGATCCCGTTTCCGTAGGGTTTGCAGGGACAACTACAAATCTCGAAATCATCTTCACGCCCTCTCCAAGAACTCACTAACCTTTAGCGGCTATAAGCCACCATAGCAAGCGACCGTCGTCAGTTTCCGATGAGAAGCACGAGGGGCCTCCAGACGGTTGGCTGCATCGTAAAAAGCATGTGTGATGTGCTCTGTAACAGGCATCTAAAGGATAAAAGCAGCCTTTCAGCGCTAACGTCTAAAGCGCATGAGAGATGCTTTTCTGACACTGTTCGCATCGCACAGCACCTATTGACCCTGTTCGCGCGCTCCCCCAATCCACGGTTGTTCTCGCCAAATCCTCAATTCTGAAGAGCGGCTTCCCAAACGCCAAAATAAATAGCAATGTAATAATACCTACACAATAAATATCTATCTCTACATGAATAATTGGCTGACTCTGATTCTCGGATTACCCACCGCCTACGCCACCGAACGTATGCGAGCCTAGCGCGCCTTGAAAGCTTCAGGTGCTGCGGTTCTGCGCGATGGCGCCTATCTGCTGCCTGATACCGGTGTTTGTCGTGAAGCGTTGGCGTCTGTCGAACGCGACATCCTGGCCATCAATGGCACCGCTTTTATCCTGCCCGTCGTCGATCCTAACGGTGAGCGCTTTATCGAGCTGTTCGACCGTAGCGATGACTACAGCAAGCTTCGTGCAGAGATCGAAGAATGCCGTGGGAAGCTGAACGCTGAAAATGCGCTGGCGACGACCAAACAGATTCGCAAGCTGCGCAAAGCCTACGATCAGTTGACCAACATCGATTACTTTCCAGGTAAGCCGAAGCAGCAGATTGATTCGGCTTTGCTAGAGCTAGAGACGGCTGTCAGCAGAGCCTTGTCTGCGGATGAACCGCATAGCTGCGACCAGCCAATCACGGCCCTCAGTCTTAACGACTACCAGGGACGAGTCTGGGCAACCCGTAAGCGCCCTTGGGTTGACCGTCTGGCATCTGCCTGGCTGATTCGACGTTTTATTGACCCGCAAGCTCAGATTCTCTGGCTAAACACGCCACAGGACTGTCCGGTAGATGCGCTAGGTTTTGACTTCGATGATGCGACCTTCAGTCATGTCGGCAACCGCGTGACCTTCGAATCCCTGCAAGCGAGCTTTGAACTTCAAGAACCCGGGCTGGGCCGCATCGCTGCACTGGTGCACTACCTCGATATCGGTGGCATTCAGCCAGCGGAGGCTGCTGGCATCGAGCGGGTGCTGGCAGGACTGAGCGAAACCATTACCCATGACGACCATCTGTTGGCAGCTGCAAGTGCCATCTTCGATGGCCTGCTCGCCGGTTTTGTGAAAGAGGAACAACCCAATGAGTAAGGTTTTGGCATCAGTGGTTGATGAGGATCTGTCGAGGCCTGAACCGATCAGTTTGCGTGAGGCATTCTGGTTCTGGCTGAAGCTCGGACTCATCAGTTTCGGCGGGCCAGCGGGGCAGATCTCATTCATGCACCAGGAGCTGGTGGAACGGCGGCGCTGGATTTCCGAGCGCCGATTTCTGCATGCCCTCAATTACTGCATGTTACTGCCTGGGCCTGAAGCTCAGCAGTTAGCTACCTACATCGGCTGGCTAATGCATCGAACCTGGGGCGGCGTCATTGCTGGTGCACTATTTGTGCTGCCCTCGCTGTTCATTTTGATCGCCTTGTCGTGGATGTATATCGCCTTCGGCGAAGTGCCCGTGGTGGCCGGGCTCTTCTATGGAATCAAACCCGCCGTGACCGCCATCGTAGTGCAGGCGGCACACAGGATCGGCACTCGTGCGTTGAAGAATAATTGGCTGTGGGCAATAGCGGCGGCATCATTTACCGCGATCTTTGCGTTCAATGTTCCTTTCCCGCTGATCGTCCTGGGGGCCACGATAATCGGGTATGTCGGAGGGCGTCTGGCGCCCGAGATGTTTCGAGCCGGGGGCCATAGCGCCGCCAAAAAGTCTTTCGGCCCAGCCTTGATCGATGATGACACTCCATCCCCGGATCATGCCCGGTTCAGCTGGTTGAAACGGGCGTCACTAACACTGATCGGCGCGGCGTTATGGGCATTTCCGATGGGGATTTTGACCGTCCTCTTTGGTTGGGAGGGCACCCTGACTCAAATGAGCTGGTTCTTTACCAAGGCCGCGTTGCTGACCTTTGGCGGAGCCTACGCTGTGCTCCCGTATGTCTATCAAGGCGCGGTTGGTCACTATGGCTGGCTAACTCCGACACAGATGATCGACGGACTGGCTCTAGGGGAAACCACACCAGGGCCGCTGATCATGGTAGTGGCCTTCGTCGGCTTTGTCGGGGCCTATGTCTCGCAGGTGTTCGGTGACGATCAAATGTTTCTGGCTGGGGCTGTCGCCGCCTCCCTGGTGACCTGGTTCACCTTCCTGCCCTCGTTCCTGTTCATCCTCGCGGGTGGCCCGCTGGTGGAGTCGACCCACAACGAACTCAAGCTCACTGCACCGCTAACTGCCATTACAGCGGCAGTGGTTGGAGTGATCCTAAATCTAGCGTGTTTCTTCGGCTATCACGTGCTTTGGCCGAAGGGCTTCAGCGGCAACCTCGATTGGCCCTCAGCCCTGATCGCCATTGCGGCGGCAATTGCCTTGTTCCGCTTCAAGCGGGGCGTTATTCAGGTGCTGATGGCCTGCGCACTCGTCGGCTTGGCAGTGCATCTGTTGCGGTAAAAGCACGATTTGGATAACAGTCTTTGGCGGGCGCTGGGCTCGCCAGATCACCCAGCCTACCGAGCTAGGCAGGAGGTGTTCCATGAGGTGGATTACCCGTGAACGACCGAAGATCGACCGCATCGCTTGCCCGTGGCTGATCACTCGCTTTATCGATCCCCAGCCCGAGTTTTTATACGTGCCCAGCGCCGATGTGCTGAGGATTGCAGCAGAGAAAGACGCAGCACCTTACGACATTCCCAGTATTGAACTGACTCTCGAGGGTGAGTTGTGCAGCTTTGACGCGTTTCTAAAGAAGTACCAACTCAATGAGCCAGCTTTGCAGCACCTGGCCAAGATAGTCCGTGGGGCTGATACCTCTCGCATTGATCTGACTCCGCAATCGGCTGGGTTGTACGCCATCTCACTGGGACTGTCGCAGCGCTTTGCAGACGACCATGAAATGCTTACTCATGGCCTGATCATGTACGACGCACTCTATGCTTGGTGCAAAGAATGCCAAGGTGAATCGCATAACTGGCCTCCACAAATGTAAGGAAGCCTGCTTTCACTGAAGCCCAGCCTAGAACTGGGCTTTGCCGTTTGGTGCAGTGGTAGTAATTCGTTTAGTGGTGGCGCTGGCAACCTCTATCTAGCACTCTGCGCCTCGTTATGCGGTCAGTCCCATCCAGCCATGGAAGCCCACGTAGAGACCAACACCGATGATCAGCACGCTGGACAGGTATGGCGCACGACGAGCAACGGTGCCAAGCCATGGCCAGCGGTTAGATGCCTGCTTAGCGCCAATGGCCGCAGCAGCACCCACACTCACCAAGGTGATCGCCAGTCCAATGCTGAAACACAGGACGAGCATGCCTCCCAGCGCGACTTCTTTAACCTGAAGGCAGAGCAGCAGGACAGTGATGGCGGCAGGGCAAGGAATCAGACCGCCCGTCATACCGAACATGACGATCTGGCCCGTGGTGACCTCGCGGTTGGTGAAGCGTTTACGGATATCGTTGGCATGCGCACGTTCGTGTGCATCCTGATAGCCGTCAATCGACAACTCAAGACCTTCCAGTTCGGAATGCGCATGCCCGTGATCATGCTCCTGGAACGCCAGATCGTAATCATGGGAGTGCCCCGCATGACCAAGACTCAAGCGAGCACTGAACTCGTGCGGCTCAGGGATATCAACTGCCGATTCCAAGAAGCCTTCGCGCTCGACGAAAGAGAACGATTGAGTGCTGCCGTCTGGACGGGTAGTCCTTAGGCGAACATCTGCGGCAGCCCAAGCGTGTCCGGTCAATGTCTTCAGGCGCCAATGCGGTGGCATGACTTTTTCGAAGATCGACAGTTCAACACGGCCATGGCCGGTATCGATTCGGTGGGCTTCATCATGATAGCCATGGTCATGCTCACCGTGGGGGTGATCATCACCTTGCTCGAACTTGAACATCTGCTTACCACGCCAAGTACGCCACAGCATCCAGAGCGCAATCACGATGATCAGTGCGGATGACGCGAGCTGGAAGTACGGCTCAGTGGTTTGCGCGTCCAGGCCTTTGCCCAGGTACATGCCACCGACGGCGACTAACCAGACCACAGCGGTGTGCGACAGCGTCGCGGCCAGTCCCAACAAAACAGCTTGTTTGACCGAGCCACGGATGGCCACGATAAAGGCCGCCATCATGGTTTTTGAATGGCCCGGTTCTAGGCCATGCAAGGCACCGAGCAAAATAGCGCTCGGGAAATACAGCCAGGCGTGAGCCCCGCCTTGTTGCAGCAGTTCAGCGAAATTGGGCATTTCAGACCTAGAGGTACTTGGTGATTTGTTTGAACGCTTCCAGCGGTGCGCGCTCGCCATTACCTAACGCCGAAACGGTGTCCTCAAGGCAGTGATCGATGTGATCCTGAATGAGCGTGCGCTTCGCCTGGCAGACCGCTTTTTCGACAGCGTGCAACTGCTGAGCAATGTCCACGCATTCACGACCCTCTTCGATCATGGTGATGATGCCGCGTAAATGGCCATCCGCCCGCTTGAGACGCTTGATGATCGCGTCGTGACTTTGGTGGGTGTGGGGATGGCTATGTTCGTGTTTTTGCTCACTCATGGCTTGAGCCTCTGGCCTCAATGAATTACGCCGGCATCCTATCCCCCCTAGGGGGATGGGTCAAACGTATCAACACCCTATAAGACGATTTGAAACCCGAACGCCATGTTCAGCAGAACACTCACAATGACGGTGGTACTCGCGCTTGTTCTCGCCATGTTTGTGGACTGGGCCGGGCGATCTCTTTGCTTTCACTCGTGGTCAGCAGGCCACGCGGGTAGGCAGATCATAAAGGTCGTATAACCTTCTCTGGAGACACATCCTACGGTGCCGTCATGGGCGTCAACCAGCGATTTGACGATTGCCAGCCCTAACCCCGCATGGTTTGTAGCGCCATCTCTCCGTGCGGGATCGACTCGGTAAAAACGGTCAAACAGCCGGGGCAGATGCTCTACCGCTATCTCCTCGCCGGGGTTTTCCACTGACAAGCTGATCATGTCGCCAAGGGGCTCGATTTTCACGGAGATCGTACAGTCAGGCGGGGTATACCTGAGCGCATTGGACAGCAAATTCGAGATCATCCTATCCAGCATCGTCCCATCACCATTCACCGCGCCGTGCCCGACCACCTGTAGCTTTACCCCTGTGTCGTCTGCTAGGAGCTGGTAATACTCGAACAATTTCTCGACGACCGAACTCAATTCGATTTTCTCTTTGGCAGGTAGAATCAGACCGTTGTCTGACTTTGCTAAGAAAAGCATGCCGTCAATAATGCTGGAGAGTCGGTTCAGATCTTCCAGGTTGGAATAAAGATTCTCTTCATAATCCTCTGGTGCACGTTTTTTTGTGAGGATGACTTCGGTATGTGTGCGCAGATTGCTGATAGGAGTACGTAGCTCGTGCGCGATATCGGCTGAAAAGTTAGACAACCGAGCAAATGATTCTTCAAGGCGAGCCAGCATAGCGTTGAACGAAGTGACGAGGAGCTCTAGCTCGCGAGGCACAGAGTCCATGGGAATCCGCTCTTTCAGCGATCCGGCTGACATTGAGGCCGCGACTTGCGTCACTTGTGCGACCGGCTTCAGCCCGCTGCGCGCCACCAGCCACCCTAAACCTGCGCTGATCAAGGCGCTAATCGCCAGCCCGATCACCAACCACCAGCGCAGAGTTTCAACGAAATGCATATGGCTTGTGACGTCTAGACTCAGCCACGCGGTCAGCGGCTCAGCTTCATTCACCAAATGAACTTGGGCTTTCATGCCTCGGTACATATGGCCTCCAGCTGTCCACTCCCACATATCTTTCCCAAGCACATCAGAGGAGAAAGGAGGAAGTCCAACTGCATTTGGAGTCGCAAAGATCGTTTTCCCTCCATTCGTGATAATTGAAGCCGAGAGTTCCTGGTGAGCACCAAGGAGTGCTTGTAGCTGCAACACAACTTCTGAAGGGTCTGCGGAGCCAGCTTCGCCATCCATTATTTGCCGAATGGATTCGAGCTTTTCCGTCATCGATTGACGGTCGAGGGCCTTGAAGTGATGTTGGCTGAATCCGTCAAAAGTAAAGCCTGCAACTACCAGCACGGCGACCACGGCACAGACAAACATCATGCTTAAACGGAGGGTAAGAGATGCACGCTTCATTCTGTATCCGGAGCATCTAGCATGTAGCCCATTCCCCTCGCGGTCTGAATCATCTTGGTGTCGAAATCGTCATCGATTTTGGCCCGGAGCCGACGAATCGCAACTTCGATCACGTTGGTATCACTGTCGAAATTCATGTCCCAAACCTGCGATGCGATCAGTGATTTCGGCAAGACTTCTCCCCGACGGCGCATCAGCAGCTCTAGCAGCGAAAATTCCTTGGCAGTAAGGTCAATACGTCGACCTGACCGCGAAGCCCGTCGCTTCAGAAGATCGACCTCTAGATCGCCGATCTTGATTGATGTCTGGTTGGGTACGGCGGCACCACGGCGAAGCAAGCTTCTGACGCGAGCAAGCAACTCGGAAAATGCGAAGGGTTTGACTAGATAATCGTCCGCACCTAACTCCAAGCCTTTGACCCGGTCATCAACTCCGTCCCTGGCCGTCAGAAACAGCACAGGGACTAAACTTCCGCCTGCGCGGACATTTCGGATGACTTCCCAGCCATCAATGCCCGGCATCATTACGTCCAGAATTAAGAGATCGTAGGTCTCGCTCAGCGCCTGGTGCAACGCCTCTGTTCCTGTCACAACCCGGTCGACACTGAAGCCAGCTTCCAAGAGGCCTTGCTGTAGGTACATTCCGATTTTGGGTTCGTCTTCTGCAACCAAGAGTTTCATGCTTGGGCTCCGGTTTTGCGGTGTTCTAGTGTGCTACCAATCTGACGACTGTGCGGAAGCTTACGCAAATGTAATTGCCCCAACAGCAAACAGAAAGCACGCAGTCACGACAGGCTCGGGGGCAATTGAGTGGCGGCAGCGAAGATGCGGCTTACAAAAATGTAATCGGCAACCTGACTTTTTGCGCTTAACCTATTTTTCTGACGGTGCGGAAGCGCTACTCGCGGCGCACGGCCAAGGGCATGCAGAGCAACCGCACACTAAAACGTGACGAGGTGCATCGAATGTTCAAACGAAAGCTATCGCTTGCTGTGGGATTGATGATTTGTGGGGTTGTGCAGGCAGCTGAGCAACTCACAATCGATGTACATCGGGACGCGAACTGCGGGTGCTGCAAGGAATGGGTCAAGCACCTCGAATCGAATGGATTCAAGGTAGTAGACCATGTGGAAAGTAATATGAGCGCTATCAAGCAGAACCTGGGCGTGCCACAGGGACTCGCTTCATGCCATACGGCTGTAATCGACGGCAAATTCGTGGAGGGTCATGTCCCAGCCGATGAAATCAAGAAGCTGAATGGTCGTTCAGACCTCGCAGGAATTGCAGTGCCAGGCATGCCCGCAGGTTCTCCTGGCATGGACTACGGCCAGAATCATCAACCTTACCAAGTCCTGGGGCTCACCAAGGCAGGTGCGCAAGAAGTGGTCGCTGACTACCCCATCAGCCGATAGTCGTTGCTCAGATCTGAGCGCCCTTGGGGCCGCTCGGATCTAGCTCCTGAATCACCCTTGAGCCATCTCGATTGAGGGGCTCAATGTTCCTAGCCAAGCCACCAAGCAAACGATGACGACAGCACAGGTCGATTCGATCACCACACTTTTTCTCAAAGCAGTTGCTGCTAGAGAAAAATCACCGGCCACCACAGACCGCTCTAGTGAAGGGCTCAGGTAGAAACGATTGAGGGTAGCTAGCCCGATCATGCCCACGAAAAGTATGATCTTCACGAGTAGGAGAGCGCCATAGGTGCTGGTTACGACTTCGATTACTGTCGGCCCGACAATGAAGAGATAATTAGCGACGCCAGTAACTATGATCGTACCAACAATGAATGCGCCCGCTGTTTCGAATCCCTTGAGCGCTCGCGATAGCACTCGTACCAGTTGCTCCGAATTAGCCCCCCTAATACTCAACATCAGACCAAACGCCGCGAGAGCTCCGATCCAGCCGCCAGCGGCAAGTAGGTGCAGAATATCAGCGGCAAAGTGCCAGAATCGCAGGGCGCCTTCATCCATCGCCCCGTGACCTGTCCATGGGAGTGTCGCTAATGCAATGCTCCCAGCCAAGGTAGCAACCCAGAGACTGCCCGTTGGCCATCGCTTGCTCTGGCTTCCAACAAAAATCACCACTGCTAGCGAGATCATGCGCGTCACCCAGCTGTAGCCGATCTCTGTCTCGTACAGCATCATTTCCAGGTGAGTTCGCAGTTCCGCCCAGTCGGATGCGCCGCTCATATTTTTTGTCATAACTGCGAAAGCTGCTAGGGACAAAAGCATACCTATAGCGGCGGTGCCAGGCAGTAGCGACCCAAAATGTAGCACAGTTCCCGATACCCGCTCTTTTCCCCGAAGGCTGTACAGCCCAAAGACAGCGAGACCGAACAGGAGCATCAGATCCAGGTAAAGGGCGAGGCGCAGTACCACATTCAAAGGGTCGCTCATGGTTACTTCACTTTGAAAGTGACGCTGCCGGTAATCGGATGGGTATCGGAGGAAACCGCTCGCCATTCCACTTTGTAGGTGCCAGCTGTGAGAGGAGAGGCCGGGGTCAAGACCATGGTTTTAGGGTCGTTACTGCCGGCCACGCTGGCTTTCACACCCATAGGAGAGTGCGACGACATGCCAGGCATTTCGGTCATGATCAACTTGGCTCCGGAAAACTGGGTAACCAGGTTTTCAGAAAAGTGCAGCTCAATCTTTGCTGGGGCTGGGCCGTTCGCGCCTTCAGCTGGGGTTGAAGAGACTAGCTTCGGGTGAGCTTGGGCAACTGCACTGAGCAGAAGGCTGGATGAAAGAGCGACGGCCACAACACAGGATTTAAATACAGACATGCAAGGCTCCTCACAGCGCGTAGCTGTTGTAATGAGGTTATATAATTATTTGGTGCCGCTAACTGTGGTTTAGAACCACACCCGGACGCCGAGCACCAGACGTGCTTCGCTATTGTCTTCGCCTTCCTCGCTGGCATAGTCAGCGGTCTTTCCATAAGCCCGATTCCAAGTCACGCCTACATAAGGTGCGAACTCTGGACGGATTTCGTACCGAAGGCGCAAACCCACCTCACTCTCAGACAGCCCCGAACCCACTCCACGTTTGGGATCGTTTTTGCCATAGAAATTGAATTCTGCCGTCGGTTGCAAAATCAGCTTATTGGTTAGGAGAATGTCGTAGTCACCTTCCAGCCGCGCGGCGGTCTGGCCGCCTTCACCTAAGTAAGCTGTAGCCTGGGCCTCGAAATTGTAGAGCGCCAAGCCCTGGATACCTAAAGCCGCCCACGTTTGAGGGTCGCCTGGTTTGAAGTCTTGACGAACGCCGCCGACTAGATCCCACCAAGGGCTGAAGGAGTGTCCCCATAAAGCTTGAACCTCAGCTTCTTCAGTCTTCCCATTGGTGCGCTCGCCTTCGGAGCGCAACCATAGACGATCAACATCTCCCCCTATCCAACCTTGGGCTTCCCAGTTCAGTGCGCTTCCATCGTCAGCATCCTGCCATTCCAATTTCTCAAATATAAAAAATGAGTTGAGGGCTGTGTCATGAACTTGGTGACCACCAGGGGACTTATAGACTCCAGCTCTGTCAGCATCGGTTAGCGGTGGTATCGGAGTCCGGCTTTGGGTTTGTGGTTGCTTGGCGGGCTGCATACCCTCCATTTTGCTGTGATCCATACCCTGCATCTGGCTATGATCCATGCCTTGCATTTTGCCGTGATCCATACCCTGCATCTGGCTGTGATCCATACCTTCCATCTTGCCGTGATCCATGCCCGGCATTTGGCTGTGATCCATGGTCTGCATCTGCCCGTCTTCGGTACCCTGGCTTGTTTCAGCGGCTGCCGACAAGACAAAACCAGCGGCTAGAGCGACGGTAAATACAGCTGAGTGCATGCGAGTCCCGCAAAAATAATTGCTCATAGTCGACTCCTTATTCCTCTACACGCACTTCGCGGAACATCCCCATTTCCATGTGATACAGGAGATGGCAGTGGTAGGCCCAGCGCCCCAGCGCATCGGCTGTCACTCGGTAGCTGCGCTTCGATCCTGGCGGCATATCAATGGTGTGTTTGCGGACAAGGAATTGCCCGTTTTCATCTTCAAGGTCGCTCCACATGCCATGCAAGTGGATGGGATGAGTCATCATGGTGTCGTTGACGAGAACGATCCGGACTCGCTCGCCGTATTTCAGTTTTAAAGGCTCGGCGTCCGAAAACTTCACGCCGTTGAAAGACCAGGAAAATTTTTCCATATGACCGGTCAAGTGCAGTTCGATAGTTCTACTTGGCTCACGGCCATCTGGATCTTCAAACGTGCTTTTTAAGTCAGAGTACGTCAGTACCTTTCGACCATTCTCACGAAGCCCCATGCCAGGATCATCAAGCTTTGGCGACGTCGACATTGCCTGCATGTCGACGAGAGGATTGTTGGACTCCGTGGCTGGGTGCGACTGCATTTCTCCCATACCACTCATGCCGCCCATAGACATTTTGCTGTGATCCATTCCAGCCATGCTGTCCATGCCGGACATGTCCTGCGTAGCGCCATGGTTCATACCTTTCATGGCACCGCCGTCCATTCCCGACATGCCCTCCATTGAGCTGTCTCCCGAACCAGCCATCTTGCTGTGATCCATTCCTGGCATATCACCCATACCAGCCATCGCGCCGTGATCCATACCGGCCATACCCATGTCGGCCATGGTGACGAGAGGACGAGGATCTAGTTCAGGTACTGGAGCGGCCAGGCCAGACCGGACGGCCAAGGTGCCTCTTGCATACCCCGACCGATCCATCGACTGCGCAAACAGTGTGTAGGCGTCCTGAGTTGGTTCGACGATCACATCGAAAGTCTCGGCAGTGGCGATCCTGAACTCGTCCACGCTTACGGGCTTAACATACTGGCCATCGGCAGCCACGACAGTCATCTTCAAACCCGGAATACGGACATCAAAGTAGCTCATGGCCGAACCATTGATGAACCTCAACCTAAGCTTTTCGCCAGGTTTGAAGGTGCCCGTCCAGTTGGAATTCGGCACTTGGCCGTTCATCAAGTAGGTGTATGTCGCGCCACTGACGTCTGCAATGTCAGTAGGATTCATCTTCATTTCGGCCCACATCTTGCGGTCAGCGACGGTGGCTGACCAACCTTTGTCAGCTACGTCATGGATGAAATCACTGACTGTGCGCTTGTGGGTGTTGTAGTAATCAGACTGCTTCTTCAGTGTTTTCATCAGCGAAGCCGGATCTTCATCCGTCCAGTCGGTAAGCATCACCACGTATTCACGGTCATACTCAAACGGCTCGGGCTCTTTCGCGTCGATTACCAGTGGGCCGTACACACCTACTTGTTCTTGGAAGCCGGAGTGACTGTGATACCAGTACGTTCCGTTTTGCTTGACCTTGAATTGATAGACATACGTGCCGTTAGGCTCGATCCCATGGAAGCTAAGGCCCGGCACACCGTCCATATTCGCGGGGAGGATAATCCCGTGCCAGTGGATTGATGTCATATCCTTGAGGCGGTTCTTGACCCGCAAGGTCACGGTATCGCCCTCACGCCAGCGCAGCTGAGGCCCCGGAATCCCACCATTGATTGTCATGGCAGTCCGGGCATTCCCAGTGATATTTACCGGTGTCTCTCCAATAAAGAGGTCGAACTCTGTACCTGACAGGACATTAGTCTCGCCCAAGCTACGTGCCGCCCAAATAGGGGTATGCCAGAGGCCTAAGCCACCGAGAATCCCGCCTGCGGTGAGACCTTTCACAAAGGTGCGCCGAGAAGTTTTGGAATGCATACCGATTCATGTCCCGTCAGTCGGATGTCAGGTGCACGCACGTTGGCGTGTTCCCGAGGGTTCACGCTTTGGATAGCTAGTGCGCTTGATACATTGGAAGATGCCATAAGCCAGCAAACGGGGTGATTACATTTCCGTAAGCTGGGCGGCTCAGCATTGATGCTTCTGCTCTTCAGCCGTGGGCTTTTCCTCTGCAATATCCTCTTGCACTTGCGCTTGTGGGACGGGTTTGGTGGTGGCCATTGCCGTCTCGCGAGCTCGTTCCATGTGCTCAACCGCACGGTCGCCGCCACCTTCGGCAAAGGCCAGGGACGATATAGCCAAACTGAGTGTAAGAATCACAACGTTGGTTGCTTTCATAGTGCATCTCCTTCAAGGAATTGACTCTCGATGAAACCAGAGAGTTTGAGCGTCAGCTCGATGAGGATGATGAGGGGACGCACCTGTCAGCACGCTTAGCCGGTGATTACACTTTTGACAGCACACGGAGAAACTCAACATCTGAAAGATCGACGGGCGTCATAAAATTTGACCGCACCACAGAACCGACAGCCGGCTGCATAAATTGATGTAGATCAACCGTGGCACTTCAATGTGCTGTATGTTGAAAAATCAAAATCCGCTAATCAGTACCGGAGATTCTCCATGTTCTGGTTTCGCCATCGTCAACCAACGTTCATACGCCTCGCCATCGTGCTGTGGGTGTTAGCGTTTGGTCTGGCAGCGACCCAGGGATGTCTGGTACAGCCCAGCCACAATCCGGCTACAACTCATGTCTCGCTGAACACCGCGCAAGATCACGATAGCCACGACGACCATGCCCTCGGTTGCATTCAGCACTGCGCCGATGCGGCAATAGCTGTAAGTCCTTCGCTCCATCTTCATATATTTGACCTGTTCAGTTGGACGTTTCTGCTCCTTATCCCAGCGTTGCTGATTTTGTATCCCGCCAATCCCTCCGCTTTTGCCTTTCTTGCATTACGGCGCCCTGTACCGGCCAGACCTCCTGCCCGCCTGATTTTCGTCCGTTTCAACGATTAATCCGACCTTCTGCGCGCCGATCTTCGGCGCACTGTCTGACTGCGCCAACCTGGCGCGGCTTGGTATTACCTGAGTTGTCCTGACCCTTTGGAGATTGCCATGCATGCCACATTGAAATTTATCCTCGCCACCCTGCTCGTGAGCAGCCCACTCATCGCCTCGGCAGTCGATGAGCATCACCCGGAGGGGCAGACCGCGCCCGCCCAGACAAGCGAAGCAGCTACGCCGATGCAAAACAATGTCATGACCGAGCAAATGCAAAAAATGCAGGCTGCACACGACAAGGCAGCCGCAGCCAAGACCCCTGCCGAGCGACACGCCGCCATGCAGGAGAGCATGAAGACGATGAAGACGATGAAGGACAGCATGGCCATGATGCATAAGAACTGTCATGGCAAGGGCATGGGCATGGACGGCAACAAAGACGGCATGGAGATGGGAATGATGAACATGATGATGAAAATGATGGATCAGCAAACGAGCATGATGAACATGCCGATGAGCAAGTGACGCGCACAAGCCTGTAGGCAATGCAGCGACGGTTTTACTTTGGCCAATATGCCAAGGGTAAAACTGCCGCCCGTTGCACCTTTACGACGTATCACTAAACAGCACTCCCTTAGGAGTACAGAACCATGATGAATTCGCCACATTCCGCTAACACCTCTCCAACATTTTGGAGGAGCAAACCCGGCATAGCGCTGGGTATGCTGCTGGTGATCGTGCTGTTCTATCTGGCAAGAGAACACTACGGCCATATGCTGGGTTTACTGCCTTATATGATTTTGCTGTTGTGCCCGCTGATGCATTTTTTCGGGCACCACCACGGTGGTCACAGTCATCACGGCGAAACCTCAGTCTCGACCAAGGATGCGAACAGGAGTTAGCTCATGCACACCCCTGAGGTTCGTCAAGAGCACGGCCCAATACAGAACTCTGAACCCCAACCCACCGGCTCCCATGACCCGGTATGTGGCATGACCGTCAGTAACGACAGCCAGTTCAGCACGGAATATGAGGGGAAAAACTACCGGTTCTGCAGCCAGAAATGCCAAACGACCTTCAGGGCAGCGCCCGAGCGTTATCGAATATCTCAACTGAAAATCGAACAAATCCCTCAGACAACAGCAGAACCGTTAACGGGTGCCGCTGAATACACATGTCCCATGCATCCGGAAATTCGCCAGATCGGCCCCGGCGTCTGCCCTAAGTGCGGCATGACCTTAGAGCCGGTGATTCCCGAATTGGAGGAAGAAGAGAACTTAGAACTCAAGGACTTCACCCGGCGCTTCTGGTGGACATTGCCACTGACAGTGATCGTAACCGTGCTGGCTATGGGTGGCCATGCCCTGGAGCTGTTCCATGGCACCACGAAAAATTGGGTCGAGCTGGGATTGGCTACACCCGTCGTGCTATGGGCTGGCTGGCCGTTTTATGTGCGTGGTGTGCGTTCGGTGATTCAGCGAAGTCCGAACATGTGGACGCTAATCGGCCTCGGCACGGCGGCGGCCTTCCTTTACAGCGTCGTGGCCACCCTGACCCCCGATGTATTCCCCAGCAACTTCATGATGGAGGGCCGCATCGGTGTGTACTTCGAAGCGGCGGCTGTGATCATCTCACTGACCCTTCTCGGCCAGATGCTTGAACTCAAGGCTCGCTCGCAAACCTCGGCTGCCATCAAGTCGCTGCTTGGACTGGCACCCAAAACTGCCCGACGGATCAATGCCGATGGCACGGAAGAAGACATCCCTCTGACACACGTACACAGCGGCGACACGTTACGTGTGCGACCGGGCGAAAAAGTGCCTGTCGACGGTCAGGTGTTGCAAGGCGAAAGCGCTGTAGATGAGTCGATGCTCACCGGCGAACCGATACCGATCATGAAGAGGGCCGGCGACGCGCTGATTGGCGCCACCCTCAACATTCACGGCAGTCTGGTGATGCAGGCGCAGAAGATAGGGTCGGCGACCCTGCTCGCACAGATTGTGCAGATGGTTGTGCAGGCACAACGCTCAAAAGCGCCGATGCAACGGCTGGCAGATGTGATTGCCAGTTACTTCGTGATTGTGGTGATTGCTATCGCCGCGCTGACTCTACTCGGCTGGGGGCTGTGGGGGCCCGAGCCAAGTTGAGTGTTCGGACTGATCAACGCTGTCGCGGTCATGATCATCGCCTGTCCCTGTGCCCTTGGCCTAGCGACACCGATGTCAGTCATGGTTGCCACCGGCAAGGCTGCTGGCAGCGGCGTATTGTTTCGCGATGCCGCCGCCATCGAAAACCTGCGCAAGATAGACATCTTGATAGTCGACAAAACTGGCACCCTCACTGAAGGTCGACCAGCGTTCCATAGCGTCGAGGCAGTACCCGGATTTACTCAGGATGAAGTGTTGCGCCTGGCCGCAAGTCTCGATCAGGGCAGTGAGCATCCATTGGCCCACGCCATCGTCGAGCAGGCTCGTACCGCAGGGCTAAAACTGGTGACACCTGAAACCTTCGAGTCAGCCTCAGGTATCGGTGTAAGCGGTCAGGTGGAGGGTCGCCGCCTGATGCTAGGCAATACCGCGTTGATGCAGGAGGCGGGAGTTTCCACCGAGAGCTTGCAAGTACATGCCGAGAAGCTACGCGGCGACGGTACGAGCATCATGTACCTGGCAGTCGATGGCGCCCTGGCGGGTTTGCTGGCTGTTGCCGACCCCATCAAACCCACCACGAAGCTGGCCGTCGAGCGTCTGCAGGCGGATGGCGTCAAGGTCATCATGGCCACTGGCGACGGTCTTACGACTGCTCGCTCGGTAGCTCGCCAGTTGGGCATCGATGAGGTGCATGGCGAGGTCAACGCTGATGTAGGTATCGCCATGGGCACTGGCACTGACGTGGCGATGAACAGCGCTCAGGTCACCCTGGTCAAGGGCGATCTGCTCGGTATCCTGCGTGCTCGCAGCCTGTCAGTAGCAACGGTGAGAAATATGCACCAGAACCTGACCTTCGCCTTCCTTTACAACGCCATGGGCATCCCACTTGCCGCCGGCTTGTTCTTCCCTCTTACCGGTCACCTTCTGTCACCACTAATTGCCGCACTGGCCATGAGCGTGAGCTCGGCGTCGGTGGTATTCAACGCCTTGCGTCTGCGCCAGGCTTCCATTGATTGAGTGAAAACGACCGCTTGACCTTGCCATGGCAGCAAGGTTGAGGATAAGCCAACGCCGCAGAAAAGCCTCATGCGTCAGTCTTTCCATGATCAATTTTGTTGTGAGGAGTCACCAATGAAAACTGTTGAACTGCAAGTCCAGGGCATGAGCTGTGGCTCATGTGTCAAACATGTCACTGAAGCGCTGCGCCCACTTGAAGGAGTCAGTGACGTAACAGTGGATCTACAAGCCGGACGGGTGAAGGTCAGCGGCGATTCGGACAACCATGCGCTGCTTGCAGCCCTGCAGGACGCGGGCTATCCAGCACAGCTGGCGACAGTGGAAAGCGTAGCGAGTAAGAAAACCTCGGGCTGTGGCGGGAACGGCGGCGGTTGCTGCTGCCGGTAAGCATTATTTTCGCATGAACATCATGCTGCCAGGGCAACGCCCATTGGTGGCGCTGTTGGCGCTGATTGAAAACTGACCCACCCTGCCGATTGGTGATTGCAGACCACGGTGTTCCGGGACAGATTCAAGGTATCGAATTCATTGAATTGGTCAGGGGTAAATGGCCGTACATCGCTGCAATTCTGACGTCTGGGTATCTGATAGACCCGGCAACGGTACCGCCATCAACCCTCTACCTGCACAAGCCTTGGTCATTGGACGACTTGGTAATCGCGGTGGCGGCTCTACTGCAGTCTGATTATCCCATCCATAAGACTTGAGTCGGCGTTGGCGTGGTAGACCTGATACTTCGAGTCCACCATTTGCCGTAGCGCCTACGCACAGATCGCTTTGCACGCTGCCATATCAATTTTGAGTTTGCGGATCAAATTTGAAATCGCCCGACTGGACGTGAGATCCGAAGCCAATACGCCGGGGACGAACAGTTCCATACGGCCAGAGGAAGGCTCAATCATCTTGATCAATACCGAACCTTTGGGATTCACGGAGCAGGTGCAGGAGCGAGGTAATAAACCGCTTTCAATGATATGTCGGAGCTCAAGAGAAGAAATCATGGGGTACGTCCGAAGGAAAAATTCCTTCTCAGTCTTGTCTATGAAACCCAGTAGTCAAGGAACGCGCCGGAGTAAATTCACGACCAATTGTTTCCCGTCCACTGGCCTTGAGCTGACGCGGCTGACTATTCATTTTTTATACTGCTAGGCTTGGCGTTTTCATGGAGGAACCTTGATGCCAAATTCAGATTTGCTCCCTTCCCTGCTCTTCAAAATCAATCAAAACCAATTAGCTCTTGAGGCCGCCATCATGGAGCTGACGCTCTGGGTCGAGCAACGTGGTTCTGCTGAAGTCGCCGGCAACGTTCGCGGTGCTTTAGACACGATTAGCAAAAACGAGGAATTCATCAATATGAGTCTTGCGGTGCTTATGTCACCTGAGTGACCTGGCCTAAACGCTATCAGTGGCGTCGTTCAGTCAATACTGCGCCAAGGATCGCGTGAGTAATGAGACAAGCTGCCGAGGCTATGTATCGTCGTCGTGGCCGAAGAATTTGGGATCAAGCACCAACGCGCGTAATGGCTTCAAACGTCTCTCGGCGAGATCAGCTTTCCGTGAGCATTCAGTGGCGTCCCCGGCAGCGCCCACAGCCGTCGCCTGCTCATTCAAATAAGTTTGGTCACAGCAGCGACCAAAACTTAATCTTTATATTTATGAAGTTATATTCAAGCCGGAGACGTAGTTGCCATAATGGGAAATCGTTTAATCTAGGTGTCTACGATATCGCTCTAGTTAATACCCATAATAAAAACAAAGCATCACACATGGATAGCACACTAATTAAAAGCTGATTAACTTTTTTACTTCCAATTTGCCATTCGTCGTCATGCAGAAAAAAAATTTAACTTTTTCGAAAGCGGGTGACTCTCACTAATACAGCCATCAAGGTGGTGGGTGCATTTTCTGATTGATTGGCGATTGCTGATAGGAGATAGTAATGAACTACGAAGATCGCGATACCTATGGCATGTACAAAACCAACCTCCTACGAGATACCAGCTCTGAGGAACAGGGGCCTGGCCCCGACCTGATGGGGGCAGATACACTCATTGGAAATGATGTTTATAACCATAATGAAGAAGACTTGGGAGATATCAAGGAAATCATGCTGGACGTTCGCAGCGGTAGAGTGAGTTATGCTGTTCTCTCTTTTGGTGGCTTTCTTAGCATGGGAGAAAAACTGTTTGCGGTACCCTGGAATGCACTCACACTCGATACAGTAAATAAGCGCTTCGTACTAAACGTAGAGAAAGAACGCTTGGAAAATGCACCAGGTTTTGGCAAGGACAATTGGCCTAATATGGCCGACGAATCTTGGGCAACTGAAATCCATTCTTTCTATGGAACTAAACCGTTCGATTACGATACTGTCTAGATACAAAGTATCGACAAAAGCTAACTGTCCATAACCAAAATGAAGAGTGATGCGCGCCGAGCAAACAACGACATGTTAAGATTGGTCGTTGGTGGCCAAACCCTAAGGCGCGCATTGCGGTGAAAAAGCGCTAACAACAAGGGTTTAGGGTGGATTCTGCTGACCGCCGTCGAATCCAAGGCTAGCCCAGCCGCATCGTACCCGAAAGCTATTCGTTTGAAGTCCAAAAGCTCGCGCGTCACGCGGGCTTTTTTTGATGCGACATCTAGGCTCATCACGTGACTCTAACGATTTTGGCTAGCGAATAAGACTAATGGCGGTGGCTCGGATCAGAATTTCTTCCTGTTGAAAACGCCCTGCAAGATCGCGCTTAAAGCTTTGCCACCAAAGCCGATCAATAGCTTCAACCATGACCTCATAGACGATGATGTCGTCCTCTGCTCTCTCGTTATCTTTCTGCAGTGAAATACCTTTCGCCGGATTGCGAGTGAAAGCCGTCACTCCTCCGAACTGTTCGGCCAACTGCTCCCGCACACGGCGAAAAAGCTCGACGGGCTGAGGCGTTCCATCGTTCGTGTTGAGCGGCAAAAAAATCTCGAACAGGTGCATTAGATAACCACAGCAGCCCACGGCTGTAAGTAATGCGATTCCCCTTGGGCCCCCAAGGCCTGCGTTTCAGTTTCAGCTTCTGTTCCAGCTTTCAATCCTGTGGGATTAAAAAGCTAAAGAAAACAGAAGAAAAACCGGCGGCATCCTATCGGATAAAGGTGTTTGGGGGCAGCGCTGCTTTTCTCTTGCCTTCAAATATATAAACCCTGTTCCATCCTTGTATAAAGGCCCACTCTCACCATCAAGAATTTAATTCTGGAACCCGCTCCGGGTTTTATACTGTGGTTCCCAACAGGGTACCGACTCCTGCTGCCACCGCCATCGAAAGCGCACTCCAAAAAGTCACACGTAAAACCCCATTTTTAATATTCGCCCCACCGACCTTGGCCGCCAAGCCGCCAAGGATAGCAAGGAAGACCAACGACGCGACGACGATGACTGGGATGAGATGTTCTTGTGGAACTACTACGACCACGAGTAATGGTAGTGCCGCACCTACGGCAAAGCTTAGCGCAGATGCAAGAGCAGCCTGTAATGGCTTTGCACTCATCGCATCGGTGATTCCCAACTCATCTCGGGCATGCGCCCCCAAGGCGTCGTGATCCATTAGTTTAGTCGCGACTTCTTTTGCAAGCGGCACCTCAAGTCCTCGCTCAACATAAATTCCTGTCAGTTCACGATTCTCGCCCTTCGGATTTTCCTGAATCTCAATTCGCTCCGCCTCTAGGGCAGCCGCTTCCGTGTCGGCTTGGGACTGCACGGAAACGTACTCTCCGGTAGCCATCGACATAGCACCGGCGACGAGAGCAGAGACACCCGCTATAAGGATGCTGTTGTGAGTTGCGTGAGAGGCGGCTACGCCCAGAATCAGACTTGAAGTTGAAACGATTCCGTCATTGGCCCCCAATACGGCAGCGCGCAGCCAACCAATGTTGTCTATTGGGTGTTTCTCTTTATGATGCGCTGCCATTCTGGAATTCTCCGTGTGAAAAATTGCATTAGGTCAGGTCTCTGGCGTCATGAGCACCGTGAGATTCATGTTGATGAACGGAGATCCAATCACCGGTAATGACTGAATCAACCGATTAAATTTCAGAAAGATACTTTACGCTGCCAGCATGTCCCAGAACATACCGATCACGGCAAAAAGCCATTACGATAGTACATCGTGTTTAACAAAAAAGGCCCTCGAAGGGCCATTTTGTACTCAAACCAAAATCACTTAGTCAGCCAGGACTCGATCTTGTCTGAGCCGTATTTCGCTTTCCGCTATTTCAAATTTTGTGATAGTCGCCCTTGGTTCCACGACCTCACCCGATTCCGGATTCTTGTAAACCTACCTCGCGAGGCTTGCGGGTGCCCGATTGCGGCAGGGCAGCCGGAGCGCGACGACCAGCCTGTAGATCAAGCAGGTTGAAGATGTCCTTCAAGCTGTTGCCGTACTTGGTAAGTAAAGCGAGAAGCTTCGTTTCAAATTCAAGGACGCAAACTCAACATCGGAGAAAAAATTATCTGAAACGCGGTGCCGCCGATGTTTGCGTTGGGCTGGTGACTTAGCGAGCCACCCAGATTTTTAACAAGCGAAGTAATTACTTTCATTCCCAACCCCGACATTTTATCCACACCAAAGTCGGCTGGAAGTCCCTTGCCATTGTCACTTACGGTCAGGCAATACTGATGTTCATATGGTGCCAATTGTACATCGACCTTGGTGGCCCCATATTTTAAAGCATTTGTCACCAATTCATTAACGATAAGGCCGAGCCGACTGAGTTGTTCGCTCGCCAAGGCGAGTGGGACGGCTTCGACCGAGATAGCTACCTGATCCCTACAACCTAACATTGCTGATAAGCCAGCACACAGTTGAACCAGATAGTCAGCACTATCGAGCATCGTGGCAGCCTTACCGACGTTAATATGCTGATGCACATTTGCTACTGCAAATATTTTGGCAGCCGCTCTTGAAATCTCCTTAGCCGCTTCAGAGTTGCCCAGCTGAGCACTCTGAATGCTCAGCATTGACACAATCAAATGGAGGCTATTCATGACTCGATGGTCAATTTCCTCGGCCATCAAGTGGGAATGATTCAGCGCTGCTTCCTTCTCAGCTATGGATCGCATGGCGGAAAGGCGCAGTTCAAGCTGATCCATTACAACGCTAGCAAGATCCGCCAACGTGTCTATCTGATTTTGGGTAACCGTGCGCGGCTGCGTGTCCAGCACACATAACGTACCGAGATTGAAGCCGTCGTGAGTATGCAGCGGCACACCCAAATAAAATTGAAGACCAATTTCGCCTGCGACAAGGTGATTAGAAAGCGTTCGAGGATCATGCCTAGCGTCTGTTACTAACCAAGGCCCATTCTGTAAGATCGCGGAGGCACAGAGTCCTGGATTGCGGGAAATTTGATTTGCGTCGAGCCCATGATGGGATTTGAACCAGATTCGATCTGTATCGACGATGCTCACGATTGCTATCGGAGTACCGAGAAGGCGCGCTGCTATTGCGGTCACACGATCAAATGCGCCGTCCGGAGGGGAATCAAGAATGGCGTACCTACGAACGACGTTCATCCGAAGGGATTCATCTGGAGCTGTTTCACTGGAGCTAACGGAATGAGGCGTGGTGTTCGCAGTCATTTTTACTCCCGAACGGCTCAAGGTCACTGCTTTAAGTGGGTTATCCGATGGAATGCCCGCTTTCAAACCGTTGCACCAAGGTCGCACTCGATTGATGGCCTGGATGGCAGCAGAACGATGTATGGTCTCACGTTTGTATAAGCCATGTCAGGCACGCACACAAACCGCTGCAATCAGTGGGGTGGTGGCAATGATCCCGTTGCCCGCAGGTCACGCCCTTACCCACCTACCGGATTGTAAAATCCGTGCCAGGGAACCGACAAGCACCAACAGGGCAGATTTCGCGCTTGCGCGAGTAAGCCTTCCGGTGAGTAACGGATGGTGCAAACTGGATCACCATTCTTTGGCGAATCGAGGCTAAGGTTCATGTATTGGAGATTCAAATTCCACGACTAGCCCGTTTTCATCGCCCCCGTGGAGCTACTCAGAGGATGTAACGCTTTAGATGGGCAGGACTCACACAATTCAATGATTATCTAAAAAACCAAAAAAGAGGTGATGATGTCTCCCTTTGATATTCAACGGATGTTGATAGATGAGTTTCCACTAACATTTTTGCTAGAGGTAGGGTTTCGGGCAGCTTTTGCCTTTCTTGCCGTTTTCTTGTTCTTAAAATCAAGTGGCCGACGCGGGATAAGACAGCTCTCACTTTTTGAGTTGGTCGTGATTTTGACGTTGGGCTCCGCTGCCGGAGACGTGTCCTTCTACCATGATGTACCACTGTTGCCCGTTGCAGTCGTTTTCCTCACGCTGTTGCTGCTCTATCGCATGACGGTTTGGGTCATGACCAAAAGCAAGAAATTTGAAGCATGGATTGATGGTCTACCTGTAACCGTCATTCGCAATGGCTTATATGAACTTAAATCCTTAGAGAAGCTGAATATTTCATCGAGCGAAATATTGATGGAGCTTCGACAACGGGGCGTTGAGCACTTAGGCCAAGTAAGATTGGCGCTTATGGAAACAGATGGCGACATCAGTCTTTATTTTTACGATCAAGAAGACCTGCGCCCTGGCTTGTCAGTCCTACCTTTAGAACATCGTGCGGAGTTTATAAAAGTACCCGCTTCGGGACTTTATTGCTGCGTGAGTTGTGGCTTTGCACAATCTATTCTTGAAGAACACGAAGCACGCTGCTCGCGGTGCGATCATGACATCTGGTCAAAGGCGCTGAGCACCCAACGCTGTAGGTGATGGTTGCTGGAAACAATCCCACCAGGCATCAGTCAAATCCACAGGCGCCAGCATTTTGAGGGGAACAGATGAAGGTATTCATAAGCTCGGTGGTAAGGGGATTTGAGCAATTCAGAGCGGCTGCCAAGGACGCCGTAGAAGCTCTGGATATGAAGCCGATCATGAGCGAGCATTTTGGAGCCCGCACCTATTCTTCCGTGCATGCCTGCCTGACAGAGGTTGATCAGTGCGACGTCTTTGTCCTCATCTTGGGCGCTAACTACGGCTACGAGCCTGAGCCGGGTCTGTCGGTTAGCCTTGGCGATCGCCTCTCACCACACTCAAGAATTCGACATTAGCCCCTTCGTGCTGGGCCTTCTGCTGTCCTCCTTTTTATGGCTTTACCTCTTCGCACTCATACCCATGGGAATGCTGGAGGATCGATACGATACTCGGCTGGTCAACGCCTGGGGCATCGGCGTCTGGTCTGTCGCCCCCCTCCTCTCTGCAGCATCAGGGGGTTTCTTCTCCATGCTGATCACTCGTTTGCTGATGGGTGTCGGAGGGTCGACTTCGTACCCCGCCGGGGGACGCGCTCTGCGCGAATGGGTGCCTGCCGGCGAGCGCGGAATGGCGACCTCACTGTTCCATGCCGGTAGCCTGATAGGGCCCGGGGATTGCTGCGTTGGGCCCGAGCATTGTCGTCAACAGTTACGAATGGCGTGTTGCCTTCGTCATACTGCCGCTGTTCGATTCTTATGGCTGGCTGCCTGGCTGATATGGTTCAGGCAACCTGAAGTCGCGCGCTGGTTACATCCACTTCAGGCGCTGCTCGCTGTCGTTAGGATTCTTGCTGCCTGAGCTAAGAGGCATAATTAAAACTTTAGCTGGGAAGGGGTGGATGGCTCGGCAATGTGCTCACTGCCGCCCGCCTTCGGGCCTGGCCTCATTTCACGGAAAAACATTCGCCGATACTCAGAAGGCGATGTGCCGAGGTGAACGCCGAACTGTTGTCTCAACGACAAAGGCGTTCCGAAACCCGCCTCACCGGCGACACACTCGATAGGTAGGTCGGTCGTTTCGAGCAGCTGTTGTGCTCTGGCGACTCGCTCAGCATTCAACCATTTAGAGACGGTACTGCCAGTGGCCTCCCTAAAGCGACGAGTAAACGTGCGCCTACTCATTTTCGCCATGTCTGCCAGGACGTCGAGCGATAGATCACTGGCTAGGTTCATTCGGGCCCACGCCAGTACATCAGACAAATGAGTCTCGCTGGATAGCTGCGGCACAGGATGTTCTACGTATTGAGCTTGGCCTCCTTGCCTATGCGGCGGCGTCACCAGCATCTTCGCGGTGCGATTCGCCACATCAGCACCGAGCCGCTGGCGTATCAGATGCAGGCAACAATCGATTGCCGCCACGGTTCCCGCAGAGGTCATGATGTTGCCATCACTGACATAGAGCACCTCGGGCCTGAAACGAACTTCAGGGAAGCGTCGCGCAAACTCGTCTCTGACTGCCCAGTGAGTGGTTGCTTCTTTGCCATCAAGCAGCCCGGCATCTCCGAGCACGAATGCTCCCAAACATAACCCGACTATGAGCTTTCCTTGGACATTAGCGAGCTGTAAGGCTTTCACGAGCTGTGCGGATGCAGCGACCGATTGATCGCCCCACGCTGGAATGACAATTACGTGAGAGGACTCCATCAGTTCCAGGCCATGAGTGACCTCCAAGCCGATGCCTTGGTCGCTACTCACCATACCCGGCGTCTCTGCACAGTAACTAACCTCGTATCGAGGTTCACCAGGTGCGGATTGAGCCGTCCCCAGCACCACTCCCGGCACAGAGAGATGGAACAGGCTCACGCCGTTGAAAGCTAGAACAGCAACACGTATGGATTGCATCAGGCCGCCTCGGATTTGCCGTGTAATTGCTATCGAACGCATACAGGAATTGTGAGCGATCGTTCACAGTGATGTATTTCAAGGAGGGAAGAGAACGTCGCCCCCCTCATCGCATAAATCCAGACCCCGCGTATCGCTTGGCCCGATTATATCGAAATATGTCATTCAGGCCACTGTCAGGCTTAAAAGCATTCGGCAAGAATGGTGTTCTCGATGTATCTACAGGATTAATCACATGAACTTCAGAACGCTTCCGCTTGCCCTCAGCATTGTTTGCGCTGCTGCCGCCACTCCGGCATTTGCGGGCTCAAACGTCACCAACGCGCCGGACGCATCCCATAAAGTGGACTTGCAGCAAGTTCGTAACGCAACGGTGAAAATCACCTACGGCGGCACGACCTTCCTGATCGACCCTATGCTGGCCAAAAAGGGAGCCTACCCAGGGTTTGAAAATACCTACCGGAGCAACCTGCGCAATCCTCTGGTTGATCTGACCGAGTCGCCCGCTGAAGTTATCTCTGGTGTCGACGCAGTCATCGTCACGCATACGCATCTTGACCACTGGGACGATGCCGCACAAAAAGCGCTGCCTAAAGACATCCCATTGTTCACGCAGCATGAAGAAGACGCGCAGCTGATTCGCTCCCAAGGCTTCAAGAATGTGCGCGTACTGACTTATGAAGCTGAATTCGGGAGCGTCAAAATCACCAAGACCGGTGGTCAGCATGGCACTGACGAAATGTATGCCGTACCAGCTTTGGCTAAACCTCTGGGCGAAGCCATGGGCGTCGTTTTTCAGGCGCCAGGCTACAAGACCCTCTACCTCGCCGGTGACACTATCTGGCGTAAAGAGGTCGACCAGACCATCGAGAAATATCACCCCGAGGTCATCGTGCTCAATGCTGGGAAAGCAAAAATGACCGGCTACGAGGGTGCGATCATCATGGGCGAGGAGGACGTTCTGCGCGCGTCAAAGGCCGCGAAGAACGCGAAAATCGTCGCCGTGCACATGGACGCAATCAATCACATGTCCCTGACCCGCGAAGAATTGCGCACCTATGTCAAGAAGCAGGGTATCGAGAGTCGCGTAGATACTCCGGAAGATGGCGCTTCGTTGGAGTTTTGATTTAAAGCACCGGGAGCCGCTGTTGAAGGCGGCTCGTGATCACCTATTAGCGACTGGGTTCTCACGAAGAGAAGTGGTTTATTCAACGGCCCGCTTTTACGCAGTCTGTGAGAGGCAGATCAGCCTTCACGAAAAAAACAAATTAGTGACTTAATTGGAGATCGTTATGAAACGAGGCCTTGTAGTAGTTGATCTGCAAAACGAATACCTGCCGACTGGCAAGTTGCCTTTGTCTGGGGTCGAAGCAGCTGTGGCGAATGCTAGCCGAGTGATTAGTCGCGCGCGAGATACAGGCATTCCAGTTTTTCATATACGGCATGAATCCGATAATGAGGGTGCCACGATATTTATCAAGGGATCTAGCGGAGCGGAAATTCAGACCGCTGTAGCTCCTGTTGGTCAAGAACCCGTGATCGTTAAAAAGCACATCAACGCCTTCAGAGACACTGATCTCAAGAAGCAGTTGGATGCTTTCGATGTCCAAGATGTCGTGGTGGTGGGTGCGATGAGCCACATGTGCATCGACGCTGTAGTGCGTGCTGCGGCGGACATGGGTTATCCGGTTACTGTGCTGCATGATGCCTGCGCCACCCTGGATCTCACATTTCGCGGCGTGAACGTGCCTGCCGCTCAAGCGCATGCGGCGATGATGGCAGCATTTGAGTTCGGCTACGCCACCGTTAAATCTGTGGACGAGTACCTTTCGGCTTAAACGCGTAACGGTTCAGTTTTTCGGAGCCCGTGCGGGCTCCTTCTAGTTTCTATATTGATCCTGACCTTGCCCGCTCGAGTCCGCTTGGGGTGCACTGTGCCAGCGGGGTACAGACGTTCAGTTTCTCGCAACGTTTGATGTGTGATGCCTTACTGCTTCAAACAAACGTCGTTGCGGGTGGGAAGATCGATGGCTTAAGGATGGTTGCTCCAGTAGTGCCTGGAGACATTCTCAAGCTCTCGGCTCAAGTCGTTCGATCACTCATCCACGCAGGAAACCATGAACGAGGGTGGGTTGTGTTTAAAGTTGACATCGCTACGACGGGGGGGGGGAAACCGTCCTCGTTTATGAGGTGACGATATTGATACTGCGCAGGGGCGGCCAAGGTAGGTCTGAATCTGGAAGCGCTGGCCAGCATTGATACTCCTGTGGCCCTCTTTTGGCCAGAAGCGCGCGGATGGTAGCGCCAGCTAGGCGTTACTCAAGAGACCCAGGAGATGCTTGATCTCTGCGCCGAGAAGAACAACCGCCTCTCTCGGATGAGATACAAGGAGGCCCTCGAAGAGCCCTTTCGTACTCAAACCAAAATTACTTGGTCAGCCAGGACTCAACGGTCGCCGAGCCGTGTTCCGCTTTCCATTCTTTCAGGTCTTTGTGATTCCCACCTTTGGTTTCGATGAGCTCGCCAGTGTGTGGATTTTTGTAGACCTTCACTTGGCGTGGCTTACGGCTGCCAGTTTTGGACTCGACAGCTGGAGCACGACGGCGGCCAGATTGTGGATCAAGCAAGGCTGTAGCCGTACTCGGCGAGTAGAGCACGTAGCTTGGTCTCGAATTCAATTTCTTTCTTCAGGCCGACATCACCTTTCAGAGCCTCGAGAGCTTGGAGCTGCTCTGCGAGGTGTTTTTCGAGTTGGCGAAATTCTGGAGTTTGGACACGGGAAACCTCTTCTGAGTAACGCTCTAACGGTACACCAAAAACAGAAAATGCCGACTTCCAGGGGGTTGGCCGAATCTGGCGCATGCCGATGACCAACGTCATCGACCGGCAACTTGTGGTGCGCAGCAATGCGAGAAAATATCTTGGAACGCTGAGCGAAATGAGGGGGCATCTGTTCCGCACATGAGTGTAGGTCACCACTATTATTCAAAAATACCTGGCGACTTGTCACAGCGAATTGGGATCGGGGCGTGAAGCCCAGTTCTTCGGACATAGCGCTCTAAACGAGGCAGGAGGTAAGCGATTTGTCTTATTCAACTGAAGATCGAAGCGATAGGTGGCGATCTTTCGCTGCGGATACTCTCGCGTTGATCCTATTTTTTACCGTTACAGGCATCCTTAACGAGCGGCTCATTGCGGGGATGGCTTGGGAGCAGGTGCTTCATACCCGACTTCTAGGTGCCGGGCTTATGGTTCTGACTGGCCGCCCATATGGGCTTTGGCGAGACTGGTTCATGAGATTTTCCAGCACGAGTCGAAGTTCCCATATCTTGTGGGACTCGCTCGCTCTCGTAAGCTTCCAGGTACCAATCTATGCAGCCATATTGGCAATCTGCGGTGCTAACGGCGAAGAACTGCTGTATGGATCGCTTGGTGTGACGGTAATTATGCTAACTCTGGGACGACCATATGGAGCTTTCCTGAACTTCGTCAGTGGTCGTTTCGGCCTCCCGGACGGAGGAGAAAAGCCAATGTCGTTGAACATGTGATAGCCATTTTGTGGCTTCGGTGAGGGCGATGACGTCCGCTTTAAAATAAGTGGACGCTATTGCCCTTATCGCTCTTGGCGTGTAGTTCAGGTAGGTGAAGGTGACGGGCAATATGCCAACGAAGCCGGCGCCGGATCTCGATGTAGTCATCACGGTGCCGATCGCCCCAGTTCGGCATCTCTTTGGAGAGAGCACAACCAAGTGCGCGGACGCCAGCTTGCCCCCCTGTGCTCGGGTGCAAGCGCGTCAGCTCGTCCAACCCAGGTTGTCTTTTGTATTGCGCCAACGCTTGCCCAAGTACCTGATGAAGCGATGCACCGTAGGCACGCAATGCTACTGCCCAGACCGTCGCTTCCAGCTCTGACTCTAGCTCCACTTGATTCTCACATCACCCCACCCCGCCGAAACACAACATATTATGGTAAAAAACGAAATAAAACCGATGAATAGCAATATGTGGATTTTTTTTTGAAAAAATTGACGGTATTTTGTATTCAAAGCATAAGCAGCAGCCCACGGCTGTAAGTAATGCGATTCCCCTTGGGCCCCCAAGGCCTGCGTTTCAGTTTCAGCTTCTGTTCCAGCTTTCAATCCTGTGGGATTAAAAAGCTAAAGAAAACAGAAGAAAAAACCGGCGGCATCCTATCGGATAAAGGTGTGTGGGGGCAGCGCTGCTTTTCTCTTGCCTTCAAATATATAAACCCTGTTCCATCCTTGTATAAAGGCCCACTCTCACCATCAAGAATTTAATTCTGGAATCCGCTCCGGGTTTTATACTGTGGTTCCCAACAGGGCACCGACTCCTGCTGCCACCGCCATCGAAAGCGCACTCCAAAAAGTCACACGTAAAACCCCATTTTTAATATTCGCCCCGCCGACCTTGGCCGCCAAGCCGCCAAGGATAGCAAGGAAGACCAACGACGCGACGACGATGACTGGGATGAGATGTTCTTGTGGAACTACTACGACCACGAGTAATGGTAGTGTCGCACCTACGGCAAAGCTTAGCGCAGATGCAAGAGCAGCCTGTAATGGCTTTGCACTCATCGCATCGGTGATTCCCAACTCATCTCGGGCATGCGCCCCCAAGGCGTCGTGATCCATTAGTTTAGTCGCGACTTCTTTTGCAAGCGGCGCCTCAAGTCCTCTCTCAACATAAATTCCTGTCAGTTCACGATTCTCGCCCTTCGGATTTTCCTGAATCTCAATTCGCTCCGTCTCTAGGGCAGCCGCTTCCGTGTCGGCTTGGGACTGCACGGAAACGTACTCTCCGGTAGCCATCGACATAGCACCGGCGACGAGAGCAGAGACACCCGCTACAAGGATGCTGTTGTGAGTTGCGTGAGAGGCGGCTACGCCCAGAATCAGACTTGAAGTTGAAACGATTCCGTCATTGGCCCCCAATACGGCAGCGCGCAGCCAACCAATGTTGTCTATTGAGTGCTTCTCTTTATGATGCGCTGCCATTCTGGAATTCTCCGTGTGAAAAATTGCATTAGGTCGGGTCACTCTGGCGTCATGAGCACCGTGAGATTCATGTTGAGGAACGGAGATCCAATCACCGGTAATGACTGAATCAACCGATTAAATTTCAGAAAGATGCTTTACGCTGCCAGCATGCCCCAGAACATACCGATCACGGCAAAAAGCCATTACGATAGTACATCGTGTTTAACAAAAAAGGCCCTCGCAGGGCCCTTTTGTACTCAAACCAAAATCACTTGGTCAGCCAGGACTCGACTTTGTCCGAGCCATATTTGGCTTTCCATTCTTTCAACGTCTTGTGGTTGCCGCCTTTCGTTTCGACAACTTCACCAGATTCAGGGTTTTTGTAGACCTTCACCTGGCGAGGCTTGCGCGTGCTCGATTGTGATTGGGCTGCGGGAGCACGACGACCGGTCTGTGGATCAAGCAGATTAACGACGTCTTTCAAGCTGTAGCCGTACTTTGCAAGTAAGGCGCGGAGCTTTGTTTCGAACTCGATTTCTTGCTTCAGACCAGCATCACCCTTGAGAGCTTCGAGCGCTTGGAGCTGTTCGGCCAAGTGTTTTTCGAGCTGACGAAATTCTGCGAGTTTGGACATGGAAATCTCTCCGTGACTGTTATCCTAACGTTACACCACAAACGCCGATTTGCATGAAGTCAGTGCTTTTATTTTGCTCATTTAGGTCGTATCCCGCTGCAGGGTTCACATTTGAGCAAACGTCCATTAATAGACATCTGGTGACCAGAGAAGGTTCTTAATATCGCGAAGGAACATTGGTGTGATGACGCCGCATCTGAATTTGGTTTGCGGAACGGAATTGCCAGTGGAGGTGTCGTTCGTATTAGACACCTTGGTGTCGAAATCACGTTCAGATCAAGAGAAGGTTTCCATGAACAGTATCGTCTACATCGTTGGGGCAGTGGTGATCGTCCTGGTTATCCTGTCGTTTGTCGGCCTTGTATAGCCTGCCAGCTGAAACCCGCTGTGGAGAAGTCGATAGCAGTTCAGTACGAGCTAAGCTAATGCACATATAGGCATTTTCCGACACGTATCCAACGACACCTGACGGTCGCTACTTCGTTGTCAAAGGGCAGCTGTGGCGTTGCGCCAATCCAACGTTGGATGAGGATGTGCGGCAGCTATTGGTCAAGGAATTGATGGCAGCACGTCGAGAGGTAAAAGCAGCGAAAGCTGCTTCCGATCTTGGACAATTGTCGGCAGCAAGGGCAAAGGTGCGGAAGGCCAAGGTAGAGCTCGGTGAGCGCGGGCCAGTCTGGTGGTATGACGGGAGCCCTGACTTCAATAGATGTCAGGTCACTAATACACCTTATGCTGATTGGTACCTTTCCACACAGTGTTGTTAGGCGCGTGGCGTCGTTCTTAGGTTTTTTTCGGCCCGCAGAAATACGATACGCACCCAGTGCAAGATTTGTAGCTAAACAAGGCAAACCTAATTCAGCAGATCCGCAGGAACCTTCCCGCCATTTTCCGCCAGCTTTTTCATGACAGCTGAATGCAGCCAGATGTTCATTGCCGCCGAATCGTCAGTAGATCCTGTGTAGTGCAACTCCGCAGCAAGCTCCTTACGGGCAGCCAAGCTACTGTCGATGTTCAACAGCTTGAGCAAATCTACAATCGATGTACGCCAATTGAGCTGCTCTCCCTGCTGGCTCGCCAAGGCTTCCAGTTTAGAGGCAACGTCGACTTCGCTGATCGCAGCCGTCGGGGTGGAAGCCGATGCCTGTGGTGCAACGGGAGAAGCACCAGCGGTTGGGGCAGCAGGAGCAGCTGATGGCGCAGCGTGTTTACCTAACCCGAGTTTTTCCAAAATCGTGCTCAATAAGCTCATGTGAATTCTCCAAGGCTTGGATTGGCTCTTGCTCTGTTGAGCAATGGCTTCCTATGATGACTCCCACCATTCCGCTAAAGTTTTATCTGGTTTTCTGCGTGCCGCGATTGCGACATATGGCACCCGTACAGTATGAGTGACTTAATGCTAGAACCAATCAACCATTGAAGAAGACGGCGATCTTGTTTCCGACTGGGTCTCGCATATAAGCGACATAGAAGTCATCGGTGTAGGCCTCTCGGATACCTGGCTCACCTTCATCCGACCCGCCGCTAGCAACGCCTGCAGCATGCACCTCATTTACCTTTGCCCTGGAATTGGCCCGCAGCGCCGGCATCATGCCATTCCCTGCCGTAGCGGCTTGGCCATTGAAGGGCTGGGCGATATGAATGCTACCTGGCCCATTGGACTTGTCCGCAGTCTCGGGGAGCGAGAAACAGTATTGCCCCTCGGATCGATCTTTCTCATAGCCAAGTGGCGATAGAACAGCATCGTAGAAACGTGCAGATGCCTCTACATCGTTGGCACCTATGAACAGATAGCTGAGCATGGATTCCTCCTCGAACGGGGCATTTCTGATCACGTCCCCCCTTTGCCAGTTCGACAATGACAGCAACACAAAATACAAATCCGGCGACAGGTTTCAGACCTGCCTCGCCTGCAGCAAATAGTCCGAAGCTGATCCGCCCGTTTGCTCTTCTGGCCTACGAAAGCTTTAGGCAGAATTTGCTTGGAGAAGCGCGTTTCAATTCCGCAGCACGCCGCTGATGCCTCCGCGTTGAACTTCAGCACTACGTTTACCGTCTAGCGAACAGATGATTATGAAGCCTCTGGCCCACCGAGCCACTGTGTTGAAAGGAGATGTTTCATGAGCTGCCGCATACGCTTAGATTATCTTTTGGACACATTTCTTGGCCCAATCGCAAAAAGTGTGGAATGCGAGGCAATGATCATCCCTATTACGCCTGGTGCCTTTCAAGTGCAGGTGCAACCACCATTCCCGGACGATCTTCACAAGGCGCACACGTTAACCGCTACCCAGCCCTCAAAGCAGCCGCTTACCGGCACCGTTGTTCTTACTCGTAAATTGGCAAATGGCGATCTGGAATTACAGCTTGATGTCTAATGTCTGCCGTGTCGCCCAACAAAATCAGGTCAAGCCAGAAGAATGCCTTGGGGGCGTTCGACTCGCTGCCTGATGATGGCCACTGTTGTTGCTGTCGCTGAATTTGATTGAGGGTAATCCGAAGCGAAGCCGTATTGCTGAATTAGCAATTCTGTGGAGAGCCCTGCCGGGTACAGGGCCACTACAACTCGAGTTTTTAGCGGGGATGTTGCGGTCTATCCATTATCGCGTTGTCTGTTTCTTCGCGTACCCGGTCAGGATCCAGTCCGGTATCGTCATCGTCGAGAGGACGCTCACCTTCGTTGTCAGAAAGCTCATCAATCCCTTCTTCCTTCATGGGGTCAACGTCAGTGCGCCCGGGGCTCAATGGATCGGGCGATGTCGGCATTGGATCGTCTTGCCCCATCCCGCCTTGTTGCTTGGGATCGTTGTTCATACACACCTCTCAATGCTCTCGATATTGGGAGCATGTAGCTTAGAGAGGGTTCTATTTTCGAGCGTTCGATTTATCGTTTTACCGATGGTCGACGTTCAAACAAGTAGCCTCCACGTCGGTACTGAGTAGCGGTTGAGGCCAGTGCAGCGAAGCATCGAAATTGCACTCCACTTCACCACCCGCTTGCATTCGACCTGACCAGTCGTTTGCATTCGTTCTGAGCACCGATTGCATCGGATTTGACCAGCCACGCTTTGTAACCCGGATCGGCAGAGAACGGCCAGGAGCGGTCATTTTTTTCGAACTAGCTGTAGGAGTGAAAGCACCAGTATTACATTCAACACAGCCAACGTACTTAGTCCAACAAGCACGCCTCCCGCCCCCCACGTTTGCAAAAGGTAACCACCAGCAAGAGGTGTCAGTGCTTGTCCGATAAGCGAAGGTCGAGCCATGCGCCCCATCAGCAATACATAATGCGTCGGGGACATCAGGGTCAGTGGTAGCAGCCCCCGAACAATCGCTCGCAAACCATTACCAGCGCCATAAAGTACGAGACCGAGAGCCGTCATCGCTGGCGCAATGGTCACAACCGACAGACCGACTGCCACAAGTACGACAGAGATCAACGTCGTCCAAACAGGGTGTCGCTTTCGTGAAAATACTTGCAGAACCCGGGAGCCTACCTGACTCGGACCCAATAAAGCGCTGAATCCGATGGCAGCTGCAAGTGAATACCCCTGACCTTGAAGCAAAGAAATCAGCTGAACAGAGATTGCCGTCATGATCACTGCGCCCAACGCAAAAATCGTTGTCAGGAGCCAGTAAACCCGTCGATCAATCGAAAGGTTTCCATCGTACAACGCGTCAATTTTCGTGAGTGAAACTGAACCTCTGGGCAGCACCCACATATAAAGCGGTGCCACCGTGAGTACTAACAACGCTGCATATGCCAAACACGTAAAGCGCCAACCTACGTACTCGATGACCAGCGCAACCGCCGGCCAGGACAGCGTTGTCGCAAACCCTGAAATCAACGTAATTCCTGTAATCGCACCGCCTGCTCGCTCCCCGTAAAGTGAACCTAAACAGGCGAATAGTGCTTCATACAATCCAAGCGCCATGCCAATTCCGATGACTGACCAAGCCAATAGAAAAAACGGCAATGAAGTGGCGTTGGCCATCAGAAACAATCCAATTGCGACTCCTAGACCACTACTGGCAAGAACTGGGCGACCACCATAGCGGGCGATTAGTCGACTGATCAACGGAGCCAACATCGCAGAAACAAGAATGCTGAGAGACAACGCGCCATAGACCCACTGGCTAGCCCAGCCTGTCTCTTCAATGATCGGATCGGCCATTACGGCCATCAGGAAGAATGAACCTCCCCAGACCAAAACTTGCAGCATTCCCAATAGAACGATGCCGAGTTTGCCAGGTAGTGGATTTGGAGTTTTCAAAACGATGTCATCAAAGATAAAAAGACAAGGAAAGCAACGGACGCATAAGAAACTCGATTCGCGCGTTAACTGTCTGCAAGCCACCGACTTAGCAGCTGTGTTGTGAGTTGAGGATGCTCAAGCGGCGGCAGATGTCCACATTGAGGCAGCACGACCAATCGAGAATGCGGTATGCCGCGATGGATTTCTTCCGATTCGAATGGCGGGGTGATTTCGTCGTTTTCGCCCACAACGATCAAGGTTGGGACCACGATGCTCTTCAATAAAGGTCGGTAATCTGGACGCTCTATAATCGCCAATTGCTGCCGAACAAACCTTTCCTTTCCGACTGCTTCGGCCATTTCTTGCACCGTATTGGCAATTGCAGTTCCAATGCAGCGGGGATGCACAAGCTTGGGTAGCAGGTGCGGGGTCACACCCTTGAACCTGCCAAGTTGTGCAAGGTCTAGCAATCCACGCCGTGCCTTGGCACGGGCGTCATCATCAGGTCGCACCATCGTGTCGATCAGTGCCAACCTTAATACCCGCTCAGGTGCCTTGCGCATAATTTCCATGGCCACATATCCACCCATCGACAACGCAGCGAGCGCAAAAAAGGGCGGTGCCTCATCCAGAGTTCGTTGCGCCATCTGTGCAATGCTTGAGTCAAGGGAGACATCGGGGATGTAGATAGGCGTTGAATTTTCCAAGACAGACTTTTGATGTGCCCAGAGACGGCCATCACAAAGCAATCCGGGGATGAGCACGAGCGGCGTACTGTTGGAAGACAACGGGGGTTTCCTTCAAAAGTTCGTGGTCAACGAATGTTGGTTGTTTCTTGGAGACTTACCGACGAACTCCACCTGTAGGTTGCTCAGAGCATGTGCCCTGCCCAGATATCGCGAATTACAAGATCGGCGGCAATTTCGATGAACGCATCTCCAACAAATTTTGCGGCAGGGCTGACTCGCCTGTCCGCAGGAAAGACTTGGACCAACTTACGCATCGGAATGGGGTCGACTAAAGGTGCAGCACTGAGCACTCCAGATTCAATCTGCGTGTAAATGGATGCTAGAGGCAAAGCGGTCAAACCGAAGCCGTTGCGGACCAGGTCGATCATCGCGCCAAACGAGTCAGCTTCAACGCTTGTCTTAAGCTTGATTCCGACTTCACGCGCACAGTTATCCAGAATCACGCGAAGACTGTGGCGAGCGCTAGGCAACACCAATTGCTGCCCTCCTAAAGCCTCGAATAACACTGGCGTATCAAGACGCAGGTTGGCGCTCGCGGGACCGACCAGGAGCAGGTTTTCCATCATCACCGGCACGATACGCAATGTATGCAAGGGTAGGGGATCGTAAGAAATCGCCAGCTCCAATTCGCCACGCTGAACCCAATCCAGCAAGTAGCCGCTGAAGGCCGAAGAAAACCTGATGGCGAGACTCGGATGCTCTTCTTTGATTTTGCGTACTAGCGGAACGGTGATGATTTCCGCAACTGTCGGTGTCGTGCCAATCACCACGGTGCCCCGAAAAGATGACTTCCCGCCCACGACCGAGCTTCGAATGGATTCCATCTCTTCCATGATTCGGGTGGCATGCGCCAACACTTCACGGCCGGCATCGGTGATCTCCATGCCTCGACCATGCCGATCAAAAAGGTAGGTTCCGAGTTCTTTTTCCAACAAACGAATTTGTCTACTCAATGCCGGTTGCGCAATGTGCAGGCGGTCGGAGGCCTTACTGAGACTGCCAAGCTCGGCAACATGGATCAGTGTTTTGAGTTGAACGACATCCATTAGCAGGCCAGTCGAATCGGGCTCGGCGCGAAATGCGTCGAATGTAGCGTCAGTGTAAACGCATTAGCGCCGCTTGGAATGCCGCAGAACCCCCATTGCACGGGGCCCTTGCAGGCATAGCGCCGCTGTATACCCCAGCCCGCCGGGGCTGCAAGACAAGCTATAGAATTTCGGTATATCAGTTAGGCCTGGCTGACGGCTTATTACCCTCGTCACTCTGCGGTAGCGTGCAATCAACGTCGACGCCAAGAGCGTTCGACTGACTACAAGAATAAGATTCGAGGGCTTACGCCATGATTTACTCCATTTCTCGTTACCTGACCGACCCGCCTTACACAGTCAGCGAACAGCTGACCTCTCATATGCATCCCCCCTCTTCATGTGCCTTGGTCGTCGTAGGATCACTGCAACTGCGTTAAGCACATCAACCCATCGAGCTAGCAACGTCGGACACGCATCAGCGTGGGCCTCGTATCGTCTCGCCTTGAAGCAAGGGTGAACAAAATGTCTGCATCAACCAGCGACTCAACACTCCACACTGAAAAGTCCGATCAGATAAAAAGTCCGAATCGCGTCAGAGCCATCATGGGTGCCTGCTCGGGTAATCTGGTGGAGTGGTACGACTTTTTCATTTATGCCTATACCGCCATTTATTTTGCGGCTTCGTTCTTTCCAAAAGGCGATACAACCAGCCAGCTACTCGCAACCGCCGGCGTCTTCGCCGTCGGTTTTTTCATGCGCCCTCTGGGCGGTTGGATTTTCGGCTGGATTGCTGATACTCGCGGCAGAAAAGTGTCGATGATTATCTCGGTGTTCATGATGTGCGCCGGCTCCCTGCTGATTGCCGTCATGCCAACCTATGAAACCATCGGTGTGGCTGCACCGGTTTTGCTCGTAGTTGCCAGACTAATTCAGGGCCTGTCCGTAGGCGCAGAGTACGGCACAGGTGCCACCTACATCAGTGAAATCGCGACACCTGGTCGTCGCTGTTTCTATGGATCGTTCCAGTACTTCACCATCATCGCAGGTCAACTCCTGGCCCTGATGACTGTGGTCATTCTTCAACAAACTCTTACCGGTGAGGAATTGCGCGAATGGGGCTGGAGAATTCCGTTTCTCATCGGTGCCTTGAGTTCTATCGTAGTCGTGTATTTGCGCCGCGCGATGCATGAAACCGCCACCAAGAAAGACATGAACCGTAAAGATGCCGGCTCGCTGCGCGGCATGTTCAAACATAAACGTGCAGTGGCACTGGTGGTAGCGTTTACTATTGGCGGTTCGCTTTACTTCTACACTTTCACGACCTACATGCAGAAATTTCTGGTGATCTCTGCGGGGTTCAGTCCGGAAACGGTGAGCTTCATCATGACCGCCGCCTTGGTAGGCTTCATGTTCTGCCAGCCACTCTTTGGTCTGCTCGCCGACCGAATCGGGATCAAGGTCCACATGCTGTTGTTTTCCGGGTTGGCCATGTTGTTGGTGGTCCCGCTGCTCTATTCACTGCAATCAGTCAGCAGTCCATTTACAGCGTTCCTGCTAGTGTTTGGCGGCCTAGCTATCGCGTCGCTGTACACACCGATTGCCGGGATCGTGAAAGCTGAACTGTTCCCGCCAGCAGTTCGTGCATTGGGTGTGGGCTTTCCTTATGCCGTTGGCAACGCGGCGTTCGGTGGCACCGCCGAATACGTCGCCTTGTCGCTTCGGGCGCAGGGTATTGAGGAGTATTTCTTCTTCTACGTCGCGGGTGTGATAACCATTACTTTCATCGCAGCAATGCTGATGCCTAACCTGTCCCGCTATGGATACATCAGCGGTTCAGGTGAGATCGAAAAACGCACCGGGCTGAGAGGTTGCATCAAGTCTCAGGCTGCTAGGATCTAAGGTACTGACGATTACTGCGATTTTTTAAAAGGGCCCATGATAATCCATGGGCCCATTTAACTTATTGGGTAGCGAATACAGATGCTACTTGTGATGAATGCTCTTGCTGACCCCTAATTACCTTTCCCGGTTCGGCCATGCCTGCAAATCTAGATCAAGATCCTTGAACTGAGTTGAATTGAAGACAGGCGCCTTGATGCCAGCCTTGCGTTGCTGACCATAGTCACGCAGCAAGCGCATCCCAGCATTGAACAACAACGCCCGAGCGATCAGATTCACGAAGGCCAGCAGTGACATGGTGATGTCGGCGAAGGCGAATACCGTGTCCAGGTTCTGGATGGCCCCCTAAGGACAAGCAATATACCCATTCACGATAGACCATTACGGCAATGCGCTTGGCCGACTTACGACTTATCACGGAACCGGAGCACAACCTCCTCCACCAGCGGATTAGGCCGATCCGCATTCCAGGCCACGGCAGTGGTTACGACATTAAGCTTCTGGCTAAGCGGTCGAAACACTACGTTGTCCGGGGCCAGTTTTTTCAGCGACGCTGGCACCAGTGCGATGCCCTGACCGTAGCTGACAAAGGCGATTTGAGAGGCGACAGAGCGCACTTCATGCAATACGCGAGGGGAAAAACCACTGGCTCGGCAGGTGGCGATGAGATTGTCGAAATACACCGGGCTGACCTTTCTGGAAAACATCACCAAAGGCTCGTTGGATAGACTGGACAGGCTGATCCGCTTGCGCGAAGCCAGCGGATGATCAGTGGGCAAGGCCACGACCAGCCGATCCTCGGTCAGCGGCAACGATTTGATCGAGGCCCCGAGGTCACCGTCCAGGCGGGCGAAAGCCAGGTCGATATCGCCGGCCTCCAGCGCAGGAACCGCTTCGACGCTGTCGATCTCGCGCACAGACACAGTGAGATGCGGGTAATCGCTCTTCAATTGCTCGATCAGCCCCGGCAACACATCGAACATGGCCGTGGAAATCGCGCCAATGGTCAACATCCCTGACTGCCCCGCCACCGCCTCTTCCACTGCGAGTTCCAGGCGCTCCAGTTGCTCGGCGAACTTGCGCACCGCGGGCAGGATCGCCGCGCCGACAGGGGTCAGTTTCGCCCCGCGTCGCGAACGGTCGAATAGTTTGACCTTGAGCGCCTGCTCCAGCACCTGGATCTGTTCGCTCAGAGGGGGCTGGGACATGCCCAAACGCTTGGCGGCGCGGCCAAAATTCTGTTCTTCGGCGACAGCCAGGAACAACCAGAGGTGACGAATCAGGCGGAAATTGATCATGATCATTCCATAGGTTTAACGTATCTAATGCTTCTGTGATTCGTAATATACCTATCAAATTACCTCACCGACACTGGGCGCCTCCGTCACCACAGAGGCTTCCCCATGATCCATGAGAGTTTGCTCAATCGCTTGGCGGCGCTGGATACCAACACGGTCTCCGATGCGCTCGACTTCCTCGGTCTGCCCGGTGCTACCGTGGGGCTGCGCCCCTTGTGGAACTGCCCAAGAATTGTCGGTCGCGCGAGTACCGTGCTGCTGGCCCCCAAGTCCGACAATGTCCCCACGGTGCACCTGATTACGCCAGTGATTGAACAGATTGCCAGCGACGATCGCGTGTTGGTGATTGCCGGCGGTATCGAGGGTATTTCCTGCTGGGGCGACATCCTCGCCAACGCCGCGGCCGGCAAGCACGTACGGGGCACAGTGATCGACGGTTTCAGTCGCGACATCGACGGCAGCGAAGGGATTGGCTACCCGGTTTACGGCCGCGGCGTGACCATGATCAGCGCGCGCAATCGGGTAGTGCAGATTGATGCGGGCGTCACGATCACCGTAGCCGGTGTCGACGTCAGTGAGGATGACTATCTGATCGCCGATACCTGCGGGACGGTGTTTATACCCCAGGCTGAAATCGAGAAGGTACTCAACCTTGGCGAGCGGATCGCCCGCCGTCAGGACGGCATGGTCGAGGCTGTTCGCAGCGGTCGGTCGGTGGCCGAGGTAATGCATGACACCCAGTTCGAAGCGATCCGCGTGGAGCACATCTGATGAATCTTGAAGACAAAGAACTGGTTGCCTTGTTTGAAGGCCTGGACACTCCGGGCGTTTCCGATGCGCTGGATAAACTTGGCCTGCCCGGTCAATGCCTCGGTGTAGCGCCGCTGGACAATTACAGCAAGGTCATCGTCGGTCCAGCGTTCACCGTGCAGTACGTCTCGGCCAGCGTACCTCCGGGCACCGTGGGCGATTTCATCGAAGACGTGGCGCCTGGCGATGTGGTTGTCATCGACAACGGCGGCCGCACCGACTGCACCGTCTGGGGCGACATCATGACCCAGTACGCCGGTACTCGGCAGATCGCTGCCACGGTCATCGACGGCGTTTGCCGTGACGTGAACAAAGCACTGGGTGATGGCTATCCAATCTTCAGCAGAGGCCGCTTCATGCGCACCGGCAAAGACCGCGTGCAAGTTCAGTCGGTCAACCAGCCGGTGTCCATTGGTACGGCCCGGGTCTGTGCCCGCGACATCGTGGTCGCCGACGCCAACGGCGTGGTGATCGTCCCACGAACCCGCGCTCGTGAAGTCGCGACCGTTGCCCGCCAAATCGAATCAGTCGAAGGCGATATCCGCGCCCTGATCGCCCAAGGCAAAACCCTTAAAGAAGCCCGGGCCGCAATGGGTTACCACAGCTTGCAGAGGAAAGTCTGATGACCACGCTCCCCCTCCCTCTGGATTTCCATGCGCGGGCAAAAGTGCTGGGCAGTTCGACGCTGTATGAAGCGTCTCATCTGCCTTGCGGTGTCGACAGTGCGATCCGCCCAATCTGGGACGGCGCCTTCATCTCCGCCCCCGCCTACCCTCTGGAATGTTCGCCGGGTGACAACCTCGCCCTGCACCTGGCGATGGAACGAGTGCCCCGTGGCAGCGTGCTGGTCGTGGGTACGGGTAGCTTCATCGCCGGTTATTGGGGCGAAGTGCTGACCGTGGCGGCCGAAGCGGCTGGCGTGGTCGGACTGGTGATCGATGGTGGCGTACGCGATATTGCGGCCCTGAAGAAACGCCAGTTCCCGGTGTTCGCCCGCGGCATCTCGGTAAAAGGCACGGTCAAGGCCAGTGCGCCTTCGGTGGGGCAACCGTTCAATTTCAACGGAGCTTTCGTGGCACAGGGCGACTGGGTGGTGGCCGACGAGGACGGTGTGATCATCATTCCCAAGGCGGATGCAGCACGCACCCTGGCCGAAGGTGAAGCGCGCGCGAGCAAGGAGGCGCTGATGATGAAAGCGCTCACTGACGGCCGCACGACGCTGGAATTGATGAACCTCACGGAGTGGAGAACCCGGGCATGAGTACCGACATCCAACGGCTGAACCAGCGCTTGGCCAGCGCGCAGCCATCGGCGACCTATCGCATCATGGACCGCGTGGCAGAACGTCGGGCGCAAGGTGCGCAGATCATTTCGCTGTGCGCTGGCGAGCCAGATTTCGATACGCCTAAACATGTACGTGAAGCTGCCATTCACGCTATTGAACACGGTCACACCCGCTACACCCAGGTCGCCGGTGTACGTTCACTGCGAGAAGCGGTGGCCGCCAAGTTCCGCCGTGAGAATGGCCTGGACGTTACCTGGCAAGACACCCTCGTCTGCAATGGTGGCAAGCAGGTGATCTACAACGCCTTGGCCGCGACGCTCAATGAGGGTGACGAAGTCATCGTGCCGGCGCCGTACTGGGTCAGTTATCCGGAGATGGTTCAACTGTGCGGCGGTGAAACCAGAATCGTCACCTGCGATGCCGATACCGGTTTCAAACTGACGCCCGCGGCGCTAGCCGCGGCGATCACGCCGCAGACCCGCTGGTTGATCCTCAACTCGCCGTCCAACCCAACCGGCGCGGTGTACAGCCGAGAAGAACTGCACGCGCTGGCTGAGGTATTGTTGGCTCATCCTCATGTGCTGATTTTGGCTGATGACATCTACGAGCATCTGATCTTCGACGATCAAACGTTCCATACCCTGGCCGAGGTTGAACCACGGCTGGCACCGCGAACCCTGACCATGAACGGTGTGTCCAAGGCCTATGCCATGACCGGCTGGCGCATCGGTTTTGCCACAGGGCCGCGCTGGCTGCTGGAGGCCATGGAAAAACTGCAAGGTCAGCAGACTTCTGGTGCAAGCTCGATCTCACAACAGGCCGCACTCGCCGCGCTGGACGGACCCAAGGACTTCATCCGCGAAAGCCGTGCCGCGTTCCAGGGGCGTCGCGATTTGATGGTGGAACTGTTGAACACCACACCGGGTCTTGAATGCGTCAGTCCAGCGGGCGCGTTTTACGCGTTCGCCTCCTGTGCCGCGCTGATCGGTCGTACCTCGCCTGGAGGTCAAGTGCTGCAAACAGATGAAGATGTTGCCCACGCACTACTCGACGAAGCAAATGTGGCCGTGGTGCATGGCAGCGCTTTTGGACTTGGCCCCTACATTCGCATTGCCTATGCCCTGGATGACGCTTCATTGCGCCAAGCCTGCGAGGCCATCCGCGCGTTCTGTACCAGCCTGCGTTAATCCATCGCTGCAAAACCAACCCGGCCATGGCCGGGTTTTGCTGTTTATCAGCTGCGTTAACTCGATGGTTTTGGTAAATAATGGACCACTTTTTTTCAAGCGAGCCTGAGCAATGATCACGTTCAAGCAACTGGAAGCTATTTACTGGATTGTGGAACTGGGTAGCTTCGAATCCGCAGCCATGAAACTAAACATGTCCCAGTCGGCTATCTCCAAGCGTATTCAGGAGTTGGAAGACGCCTTCGATATGCCGATTTTTGATCGTTCAAAACGCAGTGCGCGCCTGACGGAAAAAGGCACGGAATTGTTCGAGCAGGCTACGGAAATTCTGCGTCAGCGTGATTACCTGCTTGAACGCATCAGCTCCAAGGAAGTGCTGGTCAGACGCTTTCGCATCGGCGTCACCGAGTTGACCGCCATGACTTGGCTGCCGGCTCTGGTGGAGGGAATACGTGCTGCTTATCCCAAGGTAGTACTGGAGCCCTCGGTCGAACTCAGCACCGAACTGGTGGCTAAACTTGAGAACGACCAGCTCGATCTAATTATCGTTCCCGACGTCTTTGCCGACGCACGTTTCGTCAGCACGCCGCTGAGTTCGGTGGAGAACGCTTGGATGTGCGCTCCTTCTCTGCATCAGGGTAACGAGATCATGAACATGCAGGCCATTTCTTCATACACCGTTCTTACTCAAGGCGGCGGCTCCGGCACCGGTTTGATTTACGAACGCTGGTTTGCCCAAAATGATGTTCGGGTCAACCGTACGATCAAAAGCAATTACTTGATTGCCCAGTTGGGGCTGACCCTGTCCGGTGTCGGCGTCAGCTACCTGCCTCGTCAGTGTCTTTCGCCGCTGGTGGATCAGGGTCGGCTACAGGTCATCGAAACCGACCCTGCGCTGCCTCCGATCCATTACATCGCCGTACACCGAGCCGATCGTCTTCAGGGACTCAGTGTCGAGGTTGCACGTCTGGCCGCGCGCTGCTGTGATTTCAGCCGCATGGTGTGGTAACGCTGGTGCGAGAAACCAGAATAAAAGCGATGTTTTTTCATAGATAAATATCGCTAATAGTACGAAGCGACCTTTCTTACTATGAACGCATAGCCCACAAGGGTTCAGTCGTTGATAGAGGTCGCTATGTTATTGCCCGGTTCACGTATTTACCCTTCTCCGCCTCAGGTCTCACGTCCGCTCCTGGATGCTTTCCAGAGCGTCGTCACCCCGCATATCAGCGACAACCTGGGGAGGCACATCGGTGCCCGAGGGCTGACTCGCTATAACAACACCGGCAAACTGGTGGGCACAGCCCTGACGGTGAAGACTCGCCCCGGCGACAACCTTTACATCTACAAGGCCCTCACGCTGATCGAACCGGGGCACGTATTGGTGATCGACGCCCAGGGTGACGAGACCAATGCGGTAATCGGCGAGCTGATCAAGCTGTATGCGCAACAACGTGGCTGTGTCGGTTTTGTCGTCGACGGCGCCATCCGTGATGTCGCCAGTTTTGACGAAACGCCTTGCTATGCCCGCAGCGTGGTGCATTGCGGCCCTTACAAAAGCGGCCCCGGCGAGATCAATGTCCCGGTGTGCATCGGGGGGATGATCATCAACCCGGGCGATATCATTGTCGGAGACGAAGACGGGCTGGTCGCTTTCTCCCCCGAACACGCCGAACAGGTGTTGTTCAAGGCGCGAGAGCATGATGTCCACGAACAGCAAGTAAAAGCCGAAATCGCCACCGGTGCTATTGATCAGTCATGGCTAGACAAGGTGCTGGAAAAGGCCGGCCTCGCGAACTGAAGAGTGCTCCGCAAGCGCGCAACGCCATACAACCGGGCCCACAGCCCGGTTTTTTTTAGCTGACACTTCTATGACTGCACTTTTTAGATAAAAGCCATTCCATCAATAAAAGTGATCTGTTGTCAGGAGTATTTGTCGCTTTTTTTGCAGATTCACAATCATTACTTTGGCCGGATAACACCACCAGAAAAATAAGGTCCGCCCAATGTCCATGCCTGAAGTCATAAAACCTGCTGTGCGCAGCAATTACCGCTGGGTAGTCGCCGCCCTGATTTTTCTGATTTACACCATCGCCGCCGCCGACCGGGCCAACCTGGGTGTAGCGCTTCCGTTTATTCGGAAAGAATTCGAAATGAGTAATGCCGAGGCTGGCGGCCTGATGAGTCTGTTTCTGCTGGCCTATGCCTTGGCACAGATCCCGTCAGGCTTCGCCTTCGGCCGTTTTGGGGTCAGCCGGATTCTGCCCGGCGCGATGGTGTTGACCTCTCTTCTAACAGGCCTGGTGGGTACAGCCAGTTCATTGCTAGCACTTAAACTCTATCGCCTAGGCTTGGGCGTCGCCGAAGGCCCACTGCCGATCAGCATGACCACTACCATCAACAACTGGTTTCCAGCGCGGGAAAAAGGCACGGCCTCTGGGATCTTTCTGTCCGCCGTGAAGTTCGGGCCGGTAATTGTGCCCCCGCTGTGTGCAGTGATCATTTCTGTCTGGGGCTGGCGAGAGATCTTCTACTTCTTTGCCGTGCCCGGCATCGTACTGGCCGTGGTCTGGTATTTCCTAGTCACGGACCACCCCTCAAAAAGCCGTTTCGTCAACGCGGCTGAGCTGAGCTATATCGTCGAAGAAACCGGTAGCACTGAAGCCACTGAGCAACACCGCCCCCGGAAAACTCCAGCCTGGGTGGGTAAACTCGATCGAGTCATACGTGCTCGCCATGAAGCGCCTTTGGAGACCAATCGGCAGGTGTTCAAGTCCTGGAATATCTGGGGCTGCGCAACCAGCTATTGCTTCCAGTTGGGCGTGTCGAGTGTGCTGCTGGCCTGGATTCCTACCTACCTGATGACAGTTAAACAATTTTCGATCATGAACATGGGATTGGTGTCGGCTGCGCCTTGGGTGGGCGCCGTGCTCGGCAATCTGCTGGGTGGTTTCTGCTCGGATCGACTGATGGGTGGACGGCGTAAACCCGGCATGCTGCTGTCCGCGCTCGGCACATCGCTGATGATGTACTTGCTGATCAATTCGCCCGCCGAACCCTTGCCCTACGGCTTATTGCTGATGTTGACCGGCGTGGTGCTGAGCCTGGGCTTCTCTTCTTACATGGTTTACCCGATGGGTCTGACCACCAAAAAAACGTTCCCCATCTCTAACGCCATCGTGAACATGATCGGTCAGTTGGGCGCGGCGGCGACGCCTTTCATCACAGGGCTGCTGCTGGACAACTATGGCTGGAACTATGTGTTCGCCTGGCTGGCGGTTGGCTCATTTATCAGCTTCATCATCTTGCTGACCATTTCCGAGCCTCGTCCGAGATTAAACATCCCGGCTTGAAGTGCATTGCGAAAGAAGCGGAGCCGCTCATGTGAGCGACTTCTGTCTCAACGATTCTGTCATCGCTGTGAGGTGTTACACATGTCCCCCCAAGACAAAGAATTGGTTGCCCTGTTTGAAGGCCTGGATACGCCAGGTGTGTCCGACGCCTTGGATAAACTGGGCCTGCCTGGCCAGTGCCTGGGCGTCATGCCCTTGGACAACTATCGGCAAGTGGTGGTCGGGCCCGCCTTCACCGTTCGCTATGTCACCGCCAGTTGCCCACCGGGCACAGTCGGCGATTTCATTGATGATGTGGCAGAAGGCGACGTGGTGGTGATCGACAACGACGGGCGCACCGATTGCACCGTATGGGGTGACATCATGACCCAATATGCCGGGAGCAAACGGATTGCGGCAACCGTTATCGATGGTGTTTGCCGGGACGTCAGTAAGGCACTCGGTGACGGCTATCCATTGTTCAGCAAAGGCCGTTTCATGCGTACCGGGAAGGATCGTGTCGAAGTCGAATCGGTCAATCAGCCGGTGTCCATCGGCCAGGCCCGCGTGTGTGCCAGAGACATCGTGGTCGCCGATGCCAACGGCGTGGTGATCGTGCCACGGGAACGCGCCCATGAAGTGGCCGCCTGTGCCCGCTCGATCGAAGAGGTGGAATCACACATTCGCACCTTGATCGCTGAAGGCAAATCCCTCAAGGAAGCCAGGACAGTGCTGGGCTATCACACCCTACAACGCAAGTTCTGATCGTCGCCTTACCACCCTTCCCTTTGCCCTCACCGCCTGCCCACGACAGTGCGACGTGAGGGTTTTTTTACTTTTGCATCCTGATTGGTCGTTATCAGTGCTGACTGTTCCGTCAGGCATACATCGTCAAGCTATACAAAATGGGTATATCTCAAAGACAAAAACGGTAGTCGTAGTTCGGTTCCAACACTCCCAGAATGTGTGAAAACACAAAAGCAGCACTGCTTGGGAGATTGGTATGTCAACAGAAGCTGAACAAACCGTGGGACAGGATTGGCAGGAGGACGTCTTCCGCGTGCTCAAGGCCCACAACGTCAAACACGTGGTCTTTGTACCGGATGCAGGCCATTCCGCGGCCATCCGTATGTCGTATGCCGATCCGGACATCAAGTCCGTTGTCCTCACCACCGAAGAAGAAGGCATCGGCTACCTCGCCGGCGCATGGCTTGGCGGAGAGCGCGGCGCGCTCTTGATGCAGTCCAGCGGCGTTGGTAACTGCATCAACACCCTCGCGCTCCAGATCTGTGCCGGCTTTCCCCTGTTGATGGTGGTCACCATGCGCGGTGACTGGGCCGAGTTCAACGCATGGCAAAACCCAATGGGCCAGGCCACCGAAGCCTCCCTGAACCTGATGAAGGTCATGACTTGGCGCGCGGACGTCCCGGAAGACGTCGCTCCGCTGCTGCACGGTGCCGCGACCATGGCCTTCAACGGTGATTCCGCCACTGCCCTGCTGCTCGGTCAGCGCCTGATTGGAGAAAAGAAATGGGTCAAGTAAGCGCAAACCACACCCTGTGCCGCCGCGAAGTGGTCAAGACCTTGCTGGCCGACCGCAAAGACGTGCTGGTCGTGACCGGCCTGGGTTCAGCGTCCTATGACGTCATGGCCGCCGGTGACAACGATCTGAATTATTACCTCTGGGCCGCCATGGGCAGCGCAATCACTGTGGGCCTGGGCCTGGCGAATGCGCAGCCAAACAAGTCGGTGGTGGTGGTCACCGGTGACGGCGAGTTGCTCATGGGCTTCGGCGCGCTGGCCACGGTAGCACTGCAAAAGCCTGCCAACCTGACCATTGCCGTACTGGACAATGGCCACTTTGGCGAAACCGGCATGCAAGTCAGCCACGCCGGTTTCGGTATTTCCCTGGACCAGGTGGCCAAGACCTGCGGCTTCAGCTGGACCGACGAAATTCGCGACATGGAAGGGGTACACAACCTGCGCGAACGCTTCGCCACCCGCGACGGCGTCAAGCTCGCAACGATCAAGATCAAAGCAGAAAACCCGCCACGCGTGCTGCCACCGCGCGATGGTCACTACGTCAAGAATCGCTTTCGTGCTGCGCTGGGTTTCAACCCGATCTGATTGCACCCTACCCGGACCGGGTCACGCAGGGCTGAGGCCATGCGTGACGCGTTGAGGAGAATAATAATGACCGACCGCAACTCTGAAGAACTCAATGCCATCCGCGAAGGCGTACGCGCCCTGTGCGCTGAATTCGACGCAGCCTACTGGCGCAAAGTCGACGAAGAAAAAGGCTTTCCGGAAACCTTCGTCAAGGCCCTGACCGACGCAGGGTGGCTGGCGGCAATGATCCCTGTCGAATATGGCGGCTCCGGCCTCGGGCTGGCCGAAGCCTCGGTAATCCTTGAAGAAGTGAACTGCTGCGGCGGCAACTCCGGCACCGTTCACGGCCAAATGTACAACATGTTCACCCTGCTGCGTCACGGCAGCGAGGCACAGAAAAGCTACTACCTGCCGAAACTGGCCAATGGCGAATTGCGCCTGCAATCGATGGGCGTGACCGAGCCCACCACCGGCACGGACACCACCAAGATCAAGACCACCGCGATCAAACGCGGCGACAAGTACGTGATCAACGGGCAAAAGGTGTGGATCTCGCGAATCCAGCATTCCGACCTGATGATCCTGCTGGCGCGTACCACACCGCTGGCCGAGGTGAAGAAGAAGTCGGAAGGCATGTCGATCTTCCTCGTGGACCTACGTGAAGCCATCGGTAACGGCCTGACCGTGCAACCTATCGCCAACATGGTCAACCACGAAACCAACGAGTTGTTCTTCGATAATCTGGAAATCCCTGTTGAGAGCCTTATCGGCGAGGAAGGCAAAGGCTTCAGGTACATCCTGGACGGACTGAACGCCGAGCGCACACTGATCGCAGCCGAATGCATTGGCGACGGTCGCTGGTTTATCGAAAAAGCTAGCGCCTATGCTCGTGATCGCGTCGTGTTTGGTCGCCCTATCGGGCAGAACCAGGGCGTTCAGTTCCCTATCGCTGAAGCACACATAGAAATCGAAGCGGCTGACCTGATGCGCTGGCGTGCATGCGAAGAATACGACAGCGGTATCAACGCTGGGGCCAGTGCCAATATGGCTAAGTACTTGGCGGCGAAAGCCTCCTGGGAAGCCGCCAATGCATGCTTGCAGACACACGGCGGTTTTGGTTTTGCCTGCGAGTACGACGTTGAGCGCAAATTCCGTGAAACCCGTCTGTATCAGGTTGCTCCCATCTCCACCAACCTGATCCTGTCGTACGTTGCCGAACACCTGCTCGAACTGCCGCGCTCCTTTTAAAGGATCAGCGTAAAACCCAGTGCGTCGGCTTAAGCGGGCGCGGCTGGGGAGCCATGACAAGAGAGATAATAATCATGAGCCAACCCAAAGGCCTCCGTCCGCTCGATGGCATTACCGTCGTCAGCCTTGAACATGCCATTGCAGCGCCCTTCTGCACCCGACAACTGGCCGACCTCGGCGCACGTGTGATCAAGGTCGAACGCCCAGGTACGGGGGACTTCGCCAGAGGTTACGACCAACGCGTCAACGGCCTCGCCTCGCACTTCGTCTGGACCAATCGCTCGAAAGAAAGCCTGACCCTCGATCTGAAACAAGATTCGGCCACAGAGGTGCTGGACAGTTTGCTGGCCACTGCCGATGTCCTGGTGCAGAACCTGGCGCCGGGTGCAGCAGCACGAATGGGACTTTCATTTGAGGCTTTGCGTCAGCGGTTTCCGCGCCTGATCGTTTGTGACATTTCAGGCTATGGCGCAGGCGGCCCTTATGAAAAGAAAAAAGCCTATGACCTGTTGATCCAGAGCGAAGGCGGATTCCTATCGGTCACCGGCGGACCGGGTGAGGAAGAAATGGCCAAGGCTGGTTGTTCGATTGCTGACATCGCGGCCGGCATGTACGCCTACACAGGAATTCTATCTGCCTTGCTGTTGCGTGGACGCACTGGCGAAGGTAGTCACCTCGATGTGTCGATGCTGGAAAGCCTGGTCGAGTGGATGAACTACCCGATGTACTACGCCTACGATGGCGCTACACCTCCCCCTCGCGCCGGCGCCGCGCACGCCACGATCTACCCCTATGGTCCCTTCCCCATCGGTGACGGCACCACAGTAATGCTGGGGTTGCAGAACGAACGAGAGTGGCAGCTGTTTTGCGACAAGGTATTGCTTACTCCTGAACTGGCGAAAGACGAACGTTTCTCTGCCAACTTTAAGCGCGTCGAGAACCGTCAAGTGCTGCGAGCACTCATCGTTGAATCGTTCTCCACACTCAATTTCGATGCCGTGTTTGATCGGTTAGAGCACGCACAAATTGCCAATGCTCGGGTCAACGACATGCAAGGTGTTTGGGACCATCCGCAACTTCAGGCACGAGATCGCTGGCGGGAAGTCGAAACCTCTGCCGGCACCGTCCCGAGCTTGATACCTCCCGGCAGTAACAGCGCGTTCGAGCCGCGTATGGATGCCGTACCGGGCCTCGGCCAGCATACCGAACATGTGCTCAGGGAACTGGGGCTGGGTGTAGACCGTATTGAACAAATGCGCGCAGCCGGGGCGATTTAGCCTTGATCTGAAAACAAAAAGCCTGCCTGCAACGATCAAAGTTTTCGAGAGAACACTGCCCAATGAAAATCCTGGTAGCTGTGAAACGCGTGGTCGATTACAACGTCAAGGTTCGCGTCAAGGCGGACAATTCCGGCGTCGATCTTGCCAACGTCAAGATGTCGATGAACCCGTTCTGCGAGATCGCCGTGGAAGAAGCCGTACGCCTGAAAGAGAAAGGTGTTGCGACTGAAATCGTCGTCGTCTCCGTCGGCCCGTCCACCGCTCAAGAGCAACTGCGCACCGCGCTGGCTCTGGGTGCCGATCGCGCCATCCTCGTCGAGTCTGCCGAAGACCTGACCTCCCTGGCCGTTGCCAAACTGTTGAAAGCCGTTGTCGACAAGGAACAGCCTCAGCTGGTGATCCTTGGCAAACAAGCCATCGACAGCGACAACAACCAGACCGGCCAGATGTTGGCTGCACTGAGCGGCTACGGTCAGGGCACGTTCGCGTCCAAAGTCGAAATCAGCGGCGACAGCGTTGCTGTGACCCGCGAAGTCGACGGCGGCGCGCAGACGGTTTCCCTGAAACTGCCGGCCATCGTCACCACCGACCTGCGTTTGAACGAGCCGCGCTACGCGTCTCTGCCAAACATCATGAAAGCCAAGAAGAAGCCTCTCGAAGTGCTGACTCCGGACGCTTTGGGCGTTTCCACCGCCTCCACCAACAAGACCGTGAAAGTCGAAGCGCCAGCTGCACGCAGCGCGGGTATCAAGGTCAAGTCGGTGGCTGAACTGGTCGAGAAACTGAAAAACGAAGCGAAGGTAATCTAAATGGCGATCTTGGTTATTGCTGACTATTCAAATGACCAGCACGACAACAAAGTGCTGGCCCCGGCCACGCTGAACACCGTAGCTGCCGCCGCAAAAATCGGTGGTGACATCCACGTGCTGGTGGCTGGCGCATTCGTGGGGCCCGTGGCTGAAGCCGCGGCAAAAATCGCTGGCGTGGCGAAAGTGTTATTGGCCGACAACGCTGCATACACCAATTTGCTTCCCGAAAATGTCACCCCCTTAGTCGCCAGCCTGGTGATCGAGCAGCGAACGATTTACAGCCATGTCCTTGCCTCCGCCACCTCCAATGGAAAAAACATCCTGCCGCGCCTTGCCGCTCAGCTGGACGTTGACCAGATCTCCGAGATCATCTCGGTTGAAAGCGCTGACACCTTCAAGCGCCCGATCTATGCCGGTAACGCCATCGCTACCGTTCAATCGAACGCTGCGGTCAAGGTGATCACCGTGCGTGCCACCGGTTTCGACCCGGTTGCTGCTGAAGGCGGTTCGGCTGCCGTTGAAGCGGTTGCTGCTGCTCACGACGCTGGTACCTCCAGCTTCGTTGGCGAAGAACTGGCCAAGTCCGATCGTCCGGAACTGACCGCTGCCAAAATCGTCGTTTCCGGCGGTCGCGGCATGCAGAACGGCGACAACTTCAAACACCTGTACGCCCTGGCCGACAAGCTGGGCGCTGCTGTTGGTGCTTCCCGCGCCGCAGTCGACGCAGGTTTCGTACCCAACGACATGCAGGTCGGTCAGACCGGCAAGATCGTTGCTCCACAGCTGTACATCGCCGTCGGTATCTCCGGCGCGATTCAGCACCTGGCCGGCATGAAAGACTCCAGGGTGATCGTCGCGATCAACAAGGACGAAGAAGCGCCGATTTTCCAGGTGGCCGATTACGGCCTGGTGGCGGATCTTTTTGAAGCAATTCCAGAAATGGCCGCCCTGGCCTGATCACTGACCAATTGGAGCAACTAACATGAGCAGTTCCGATTTTTCCGCCTGGATTGGACGACGTCAGGAAAGCCAGGACCGGATCAGTTTCACTCTGGTCAGACGCATTGCCGCGACATTGGGCGAGCCGGCACCAAAATCTGGTGAGCCGCTGCCCCCCCTGTGGCACTGGGCATTTTTTCAGGAGCCGGTGGGCGCCAGCGAACTGGGACCAGATGGCCATCCAGCGCTTGGGGGCTTTTTGCCGCCGGCCCATAACCGCAATCGTATGTGGGCTGGCAGCCGAATTGAGTTTTACCAGCCGTTAAAGGTGGAGGCAGAAGTAACCTGTGTATCGACCATCCTCAACGTCGAGGAGAAGCACGGTCGCACGGGTTCTTTACTGTTCGTCACGGTACGCCATGAGTTTTTCCAGGACGGCAAACGCGCCCTGCAAGATGAACAGGACATTGTTTACCGTGAACCTACCCCACCCAAACTGAACGGTACCGAAACGCTACCTGAAGGCCAATGGCAGGAACGTATCGAGCCTACCCCAACCCTGCTGTTCCGCTATTCCGCAGTAACTTTCAATGGTCATCGTATTCACTATGACTGGCCGTATGTGACAGAGACCGAAGGTTATCCGGGGCTGGTGGTACATGGTCCATTGATCGCCACGTTGAACTTGCATGCCTTTACCAAAGCGCATCCAACTGCGCGCCTGGAGCGTTTCACCTTCCGCGGAGTGAGACCGCTGATTTCGCCTCAACCTTTCGAGGTGGGCGGACGTGTGATCGAAAACGGCAAGGCGCAGGTCTGGGCTGGCAATCAAGACGGCACAGCACAGGTCGGAGAGATTGAGTTCAGTAATGGAGCAACGCCATGAGCAAATCAATTGTTCGCTCCGCCCTTTTTGTGCCGGCCACTCGACCAGAGCGCATCCTAAAAGCTATAGCCACCGGCGCGGACCGGGTCATCGTTGACTTGGAAGATGCAGTACAAGAAAACCTCAAGGAGCAGGCTAGGGACAATCTTGAGTCTTTCCTGAGCGAAACATCGGATGCACGGATTCTGGTCCGTGTGAATGCCCCGGACCACTGGGCGCATTTGGCGGATCTGGATCTTTGCCGGCGCCACGCCGGCGTGATCGGGATTCTGTTGCCCAAAGCAGAAAGTGCGGCACAGGTAACCACTGCTGCTGGTACCGAAAAACCGATCTGGCCAATCATCGAGAGCGCCAAAGGCTTGGCTGCAATTAACGAGATTGCTAATGCTCAAGCCGTTGAGCGTTTGTCATTCGGTAGTCTCGATCTGAGCCTGGACCTGAACCTGACTACAGGCAGTCCTGCCGCTGAGGAAATTCTTAGCCATGCTCGCTATGCCGTATTACTCGCGACTCGAATTGCCGGACTCGCACCAGCGCTGGACGGGGTGTTTCCATCGATCCAAGACACCGCAGGGCTGCTAGGGGCGGTGCAATTTGCTCGCGACATGGGCTTTGGTGGAGCGCTGTGTATCCATCCAATCCAAGTCGCGATCATTCATCAGGCGTTAAAACCCAGCCTAGAAGAATTGCACTGGGCGCAACGCATTATCGAAGCTGCCCGTTCAGGTGATGGCGTTTTCGTGCTGGATGGGCAAATGGTCGATGCTCCGGTCATTGGTCGCGCGCAATCCATCATGGCTCGCGCGACCTGACTCAACGCCGACGCTTTTGCTTCGATGCTATGCATCCCTCCCACTATGCAGGACGGTGTCATGACAAACGTATCCAGCCTCACACACGCCATATCGATTAACCCTGCCAACGGTGAGCAGATAGCCTACTACCCTTTTGAATCCGATTCGGCACTGCAAGCCGTACTGTCGCGTGCCGCGGCCGGGTTCCAAATCTGGCGCAACGTGCCCGCTGCACAACGTTCGCAACTGTTGATCACCCTGGCCCAGACCTTGCGCGGTAACGCAGCAGTAATCGCGAACAAGATCACTATGGAGATGGGCAAGCCAATCACTCAGGCGCGCGGTGAAATCGAGAAATGCGCGCTGCTCTGTGAGTGGTACGCCGAACACGGCCCGGCCATGCTGACTGCCGAGCCGACCTTAGTTGAAGGTGGCAAGGCACGCATAGAGTATCGTCCACTAGGTCCAATTCTCGCGGTGATGCCGTGGAATTTCCCGATTTGGCAAGTGCTGCGTGGTGCCATTCCAGCGCTGATCGCCGGTAATACTTACGTACTCAAACACGCACCGAATGTTATGGGCTGCGCTTATTTACTTCTGGAAGCTTTCAAGCAAGCCGGCTTTCCCGAAGGTGCATTTGAGGTCATCAATGTCACGCCGGACGGCGTTTCCAAGGCAATCGCGGATTCACGCATCGCCGCGGTCACCCTCACCGGCAGCGTTAGAGCTGGAATAGCAATCGGCGCACAAGCTGGTGCAGCACTGAAGAAATGCGTGCTGGAGTTGGGCGGCTCAGATCCGTTCATTGTGCTCAATGATGCAAACCTCGACGACGCAGTGAAAGCCGCTGTGATCGGCCGATATCAAAATACCGGACAGGTCTGCGCTGCGGCCAAACGCCTAATTGTCGAGCAAGGGGTTGTAGAGGAATTCACGCATAAGTTCGTCGAAGCTACACGCCAACTGATTGTCGGCGATCCGCTGTCCCCCGAGACGTACATTGGCCCGATGGCGCGCTTTGATCTGCGTGACGAACTGGATCTACAGGTTCGCAACACGCTGGAAGAAGGCGCGACGTTGTTGATGGGAGGGAAGAAGGCTGAAGGCTTCGGCAATTTTTACGAGCCCACGATCTTCGCAAATGTCACCGACCAAATGACCTCGTTCAAACAGGAGCTGTTTGGCCCTGTAGCTTCGATCATCACCGCGCGCGATGCGGACCATGCACTCGAACTGGCAAATGACAGTGAATTTGGTCTCGCTTCAACTATTTACACAGGGAATGTTGAACTCGCCCAGCATATGGCCGGCAAGCTGGAAACCGGTGGCGTGTTCATCAATGGCTACTGTGCAACCGACCCTCGCGTCACCTTCGGCGGTGTGAAAAAAAGCGGATTCGGTCGTGAGCTTTCAAATTTTGGTGTGCGCGAATTCTGCAATGCGCAGACCGTCTGGCTGGACCGTCACTAACAGAAAACGAGTAGCAATGTCCTGCGAGGCCTTCCGCTAACCCAAAGAAGGGCGAACCGAAATTCTCGCTTTAACTATATGAGGAGTTTTTGATGCCTAACTATCCTGCTATCCTGGGCGTTACTCTAACTGCTGCGTTGACCCTCACTCCGCTGATGGCTGCCGAACTTACCGGTACGCTTAAAAAAATAAAAAACTCGGGGACCATCACCCTGGGCCATCGAGACTCGTCAATTCCGTTCTCCTACATCGCCGACCCTTCCGGTAAGCCGGTTGGCTACTCTCATGACATTCAATTGAAAATTGTCGACGCTATCAAGCGAGAACTTGAGATGCCCGAACTGAACGTACGGTACAACCTGGTGACGTCACAAACGCGAATCCCGCTTGTGCAAAACGGCACTGTAGACCTGGAATGCGGTTCTACTACCAATACCGCGGAGAGGGCACAGCAGGTCGAGTTTTCGGTCGGCATCTTCGAAGCCAGCACCCGACTGCTGGTCAGGAAAGATTCTGTTTACAAGGACTTTGAACATCTTGCCGGTAAGAACGTCGTGACAACTGCTGGCAGCACTGCCGAGCGGATGCTCAAGGTAATGAACGCAGAGAAAAAGATGAGTATGAACGTCATCTCTGCCAAGGACATTGGCGAGTCTTACCAAATGCTCGAATCCGGTCGTGCCGTCGCTTTTATGCAAGATGACGCTTTGCTGGCAGGCGAGATGGCCAAAGCAAAAAAACCAGAGGATTGGGTGGTCACAGGAACGCCGCAATCCAATGAAATCTACGGCTGTACGATGCGTCGAGGCGATCCGGGTCTCAAAAAAGTCGTTGATGATTCGATCAAATCTCTTTTCGTCTCGGGCGAAATAAACACCATTTACGATAAATGGTTTACTCAGCCTATCCCCCCTAACGGCTTGAATCTCAAATTCCCCATGAGTGCAGAACTCAAGACAATTATTGCCAAACCCACTGACCAGCCTGCGCCAGTAAAATTCCAGTAACGGTCGTATCGTTCAAATTAGTCAATCAACACGCAAAGCGGCAGTCTCGTTTTCATGCGAAGACTAGTACGCTCAATGCCTGCAAATTGAAGACTTTGGTTTACAAAACATTCCACTCCACCACAATCGTGGCCAAGCTGGCTGCGTTGCAGACAACGCTCTTAGGCCGCGCGCCCAAAAAACACCGCGCAGAGAGCGGCGTCTGCATTGTTGTGGACTTTCTGAGATTCAGGCTCACACGGCATTTTTTATGGCCGGCCATTGGACGACAGCTCCTTTTTGGAAGGTCTGCTAGGGGTCGATTCTGTTGAAAAAGTAGCTCCCCTGTCTGGCCTGCGGCAAAATCTCTACATTGGCCAGCAGGGAAGCACGCAGCATGATGGGACAGTTATCGAGTGGGCAGGAACGACTGTTTTACTCGTTCAACCTTGAAGAGCACATCCCAGCCAATCACCTTCTACGCAGCATTGATCGGTGCCTCGATCTGAGCGACCTGCGCCATTACCTCGCCGATTTCTACAGCCCAATTGGGCGTCCTTCGATTGACCCTGAGCTGATGATCCGCATGCTGATCGTGGGCTATTGCTACGGTATTCGCTCCGAGCGGCGGTTGTGCGAAGAGACCCATTTGAACCTGGCGTATCGCTGGTTCTGCCGGTTGAGCCTTGAAGATGAAGTCCCCAATCACTCAACCTTTTCCAAAAATCGACACGGCCGTTTTCGGGACAGTGATCTCTTTCGCTGGCTGTTCAATGAAGTGCTGCGTCGTTGCATGGACGCAGGCTTGGTCAAAGGTGAAGGCTTTGCCGTGGACGCCAGCATCATCAAGGCGGATGCCAGCCGGCAGCGCGGTGTACCGGGTGATGAGCCGGTCAACTGGAGCGATCCGGCCCTGAGCACCCGCGCCGTGCGTGAGTATCTTGAGGCACTCGATGACGAGGCTCTGGCCGAAACGCTACCGAAGCGCCTATCGCTGACTGATCCTCAAGCCCGTTGGCCGCAGCTCCAGGTGGCCCAGCGTTCTACGCTTACTCCACGAATTATCTGATCGATACCGAGCACGGTGTCATCGTGGATGTGGAACCCACACCGGCTCATCGCACGGCCGAGGTCGAGAGCACCAAGATCATGATCGACCGGGTCGAGGCGCAGTTCGACATCAAGCCGGAACGCCTTATTGGCGACACCGCTTACGGAACCGCGCCGATGCTGGCCTGGATGGTAGAGGAAAAGGACATCGAGCCGCATGTGCCGGTGTGGGACAAAACCGAGCGCAAGAACGACAGTTTTTCGAGCAACGATTTCCACTGGAATGAAGAGGCTGAGGAATACCGCTGTCCGGCCGGCAATGCATTACGTAGCGAATGGCGAGCCTTCAAGAACGAGCGTTCGCACGTCACCAAAGCCAACACCATCATCTTCCGATCCAGGCAGACCGACTGCGCGATGTGTCCGATGAAAGCCAAGTGCTGCCCGAACACTGCGTTTCGCAAGATCGCCCGCAGCGTCCATGAAGCTGCTCGTGATGTGGCTCGGCGCATCGCAGCGACACCTGCGTACGTGCGCTCTCGCCACGAACGTAAGAAGGTCGAAATGTTGTTTGCCCACCTCAAGCGCATCCTGAAATTGGATCGCTTGCGACTACGTGGCATGAGTGGCGCGACCGATGAGTTCACGCTGGCGGCCGCGGTACAGAACCTCCGGCGTCTGGCCAAACTTGCATCTCAAGGGCCACCTGCTACGGGATAGGTGCGCCTGCACGAAGCAAAAAACCTCAAACTAACCCAATAACAGAGCAGCAAAGGTCAACGAAGGGCCGAGAAACCACTCAATGTGGTGAGCAGGTTCTCCGGTGGTGGTCGTGCCTGAGTTCAGGCGAGCTGAAAATCCGACTTTTTCAACAAAATCGGCCACCAGCGGACATTCAAAACGGGCCATTTCAGAGAAATCTAACATGAGCGCTACGGCGTTCATACGGCCAGTTAATGAACTCGGAACCATTTCGTCGAGCTACGCGTGGTAGTACTTCAGTGTCAAGCTATCGGACCATTTGTAATCACCACCCAGAAAGACAGACTGGTCTGATTCGGCCTTGGGGTTGCAACGGCCATTGGGCGATGCAACGGGCTTTTTGATAGTTGGTGGAACCGCGCTGATGCGGTCCAACCAGCCGACACTCAACATCAAGTTGTCCAGATCCTGCGAGCGCAAATTTCACATAGGGGGCGATCGCTATGCCCTACCCTTATTGTCTTCGACACGATCACCGCCTTGCCGGTCGTCCGTGGTCTGGTAGCGCATTACCAATGTGGCCACCACCATGCCTGGCGCCCAGAAAAAAATGCCCGATGCAGTGCATCGGGCATTGTGGTGAAACAGGTGCATACCTATTTCAGGACTAGACAATTATCTTTATTGAGGAACGTTAAGCAGAACCCATTGCTGGTTTTGCACGCTGACAAGCGCACGGGCGCGTTGGTCGTGCCCGAAGTGGTCAGTTGGGCTTAAGTTGTAAACCCCATGGGTACCGACAACGTTGTCGGTTTTTTCCAGCCGATCACGCAAGCTTTGGCGGAACTCGGGGCTTCCGGGCTGGGCGACTTGCAGTGCGCCAGGTACTGCGGCCTCCACCAGGCGCATGGCGTCATATAGATAAGCGCCAAAAGGCGAGAGACTGTGGGGGCCGAACTGCGCTTCATAGCTTTGGGCGTATTGGCTCGCGATTGCCTTGGAGGGATGGTTGTCGGGTAGCTTGTCCCAGACCACTACCGGACCGACGGGCAGGATGGCCCCGTCGAGGGCTTTGCCGCCGATCCGCAGAAAGGCGCTATTGGCAGCGCCATGAGTGTGGTAAATCGCGCCCTTGTAGCCGAGCCTGCGCAGTTCGGTATGGGGGAGCGCCGCGGGAGCTCCGGCAGCGCCGATCAGCACTGCGTCAGGTCGTGTGCCGATAACTTTCAATGTCTGGCCACTGACAGAGGAGTCAGTACGGTTGAAACGCTCGTCTCGCACCAGTGTGATGCCGGCTGCGGGAGCCAGTTCGCCGAGGGCCTTGAACCAGTCCTCGCCCCAGACGTCGTTGAAACCGATGTAGCCCAGTGTTTTTACGCCGTTGTTCTGCATGTGCTCAATGAGCGCCTTGGCCATGAGGGTATTGGTTTGAGCAATAGTGAAGATCCAATGATTTTCGTTGTTTTGCGGGACGTAAGGAGCAAGGGCGATCTGCGCCGTAGTGCTTTCCTTGGCGACTTGGGCGACCGCCGAGGAGGTTGGCACCGTGGTGGAGCCGATCAGCAGGTCAACAGCATATTCACTCACCAGTTTGCGAGCGTTCTTGGTGGCCGCGGTACTGTCGCTAGCATCGTCTAGGACAATGTAATTAACGGTTTGCCCAGCGATCTGTTTGGGCAGTAGTTGCACGGTATTGCGTTCTGGAATGCCCAGAGAGGCTCCAGGCCCGGTTGTCGAAAGGATGATGCCGATAGAGATGTCGGCATGAGCTGCTGTTGTCATCAATGCAGTAAAAAACAAGGCGATGTGGCGTTTCATGGAAGCTCCAGGTGGTTTTGTTGTTCTATGTGCGAGGGAACTCTGATCAGCAGGTTTTGCTTACTCAGGCATCTACTGCCTCAGTTTTTGGGGGGCCGAATGTAGTGGGTTTACGGCCGAGGTAGGTCTCAATGACTTTTGGATTCTGCGCCAGGTCTTCAGCTCGACCTTCCAGAACCAATTCGCCTAGTTCCATGACATACCCGTAGTCCGAAATCTTGAGCGCAGCTCTTGCGTTTTGCTCCACCAAGAGAATCGAAACGCCGCTGCGCCGCAGGTTCTCGATAATCGAGAACGTCTCGTTGATCACCCTCGGAGCAAGACCCAGGCTGGGTTCGTCGAGCATCAGCAATCGGGGTTTGCCCATCAATGCGCGTCCAATGGCAAGCATCTGCCGCTCGCCGCCGGAGAGGGTGCAGGCTGCCTGCTGGCGACGTTCATACAGTCGCGCAAACAAACCGAACACCTCATCCAGTCCCTGGTCGTGATCCCGCAGACCGCGACGGTGGCGATTGAATGCGCCCAGCCGCAGGTTGTCCTCCACGCTCATCGGGCCGAACAGTTCGCGGCTTTCCGGCACCAGCGCCATGCCCATGCCAACACGTTGCGCAACGCCCTTGTGGGCCAACAGCGGTTGGCCCAAGTAGCGCACTTCGCCGGTAGCGGGCAGCAAACCCATAAGGGCTGCCATCAAGGTGGTTTTACCCGCTCCATTCGGGCCGATCAGGCTGACGATCTGGCCTTCCTCGACATGCAGGTCGAGCTTGCGCACGGCTTCGACCTTGCCATGACTGACCGAGAGATTACGAACTTGCAGTAGATGGCTCATTCCACCCCTCCGAGATAAGCGGCCAGCACCGCCGGGTTGTCCTGTATTTCATCGGGGGTCCCGGCAGCAAGGCGCTGGCCGAACTCCATCACTACGACGTGGTCAGCCAGACGCATGACGAAGTCCATGTCGTGCTCCACCAACAGCACGCCCAGGCCTTCGCTTCGCAATTGTTCGAGCAGACCGGCCAACGCTTGTTTTTCGCCATATCGCAGACCCGCTGCGGGTTCGTCGAGGAGCAACAGCAAGGGATCGCTGCACAGGGCACGAGCGATCTCGACAATGCGCTGCTGTCCCAGAGCGAGGCTGCCAGCAGGGGTGTGGATGAATTGACCGAGTCCCACGCGTTCGATTTGTCGCGTTGCTTCGGCCAGAATGCGTTTTTCTTCCTCGCGCTCTGCGTGCAGCAGTGAACGCAGGAGTCCTGCATTTGCCCGGCTATGGGCGCCAAGAGCGACATTCTCCAGAACACTCATTTCCGGTAGCAGCCGCACGTGCTGGAAGGTGCGGCTCACGCCCAGCCTGGCGATTTTGCGTGGTGGGAGGCCGTCGATGCGCTGGCCCAGAAACAGGATCTGTCCGGCAGTGGGAGGTAATACCCCGGACAATAGGTTGAACAATGTGGACTTGCCCGCGCCGTTCGGGCCGATCAGCGCTGTGATTTCGCCTGATTTGACCGATAGGCTCATATCATTATTTGCGACAAGCCCGCCGAAACGCTTCACCAGGCCTTCGGCTATCAGCAGCGGGGAGCCATTCGTGGGTGGCTGGCGCCGCGGCAATGCAGTTGCATCGGCGAGGGGCAGGATGGAAGCGCGAAGTGTCGGCAGGCGATTGCGCAAAAGTGGCATCAAACCTCCTCGGGCATACTGCAGTACAAGAATCACCAGCAGACCAAAGAAAATCATTTCGAAGTTGTCGGCATGCCCGAACAACATCGGCAACACGTCTTGCAGCACCTGCTTGATCAAAGTCACAAGCGCCGCGCCAACCAGCGCTCCCCATAGGCTCGCAGTGCCACCCAGGACGATCATGAACAGGTATTCGATACCCATGTTCACCGAAAAAGGTGTGGGATTGACCACTCGTTGCATGTGCGCATAGAGCCAGCCGGATAGCGAAGCAAGCAGGGCTGCCAGCACGAATGCGATCAATTTGCTGCGTGCCGTGTCCACCCCCATCGCCTCGGCCATGCCGCCAGCTTCCTTGAGACTGCGGATGGCGCGCCCCTGACGACTGTGCAGAAGATTGTCGAGCAGCCAGATGCAGGCGATCAGCAAGACTCCGATCAGAAGGCTGAAATCCGCTGCGCTGTCGATCCGCCAGCCAAACAAAGCGATGGTTGGCAGGTCTTGAATGCCGCCAAAACCTCCCAGCCCCGGCAAATTGCCAAACAGGTAATAGATCGCCAACCCCCAAGCCAGGGTGCCAATGGGCAAGTAGTGACCCGCCAGGCGCAAGGTCAGCAGGCCGAGTACCAAGGCAACAACAAGGGTCATACTCAAGCCGGCCAGAAGCCCTAGCCAAGGTGATAACCCCAGTGTGGTACTGAGTACTGCGGTGGCATAAGCCCCGATGCCGACGAAGGCTGCCTGGCCGAACGACGTCAGGCCGCAGACCCCCGTCAATAACACCAGGCCCAACGCAACCAGGCTGTACAAGCCGATGTAGTTAAACAGGCTGACGTAAAAGGACGGCAATATCTGAGGGGCGATACAGGCCGCCAAGAGCAGAAGAAACAGCGGTATGAGACGACGGGCCATTAGTGTTGCTCCTCAATGTTGGGGTGATTCAGCGAGAGCCAGAGCAACACGGGTATGACCAGTGTAAAAACGATGACCTCCTTGTAAGCCGATGCCCCGAAGGTCGCGAAACTTTCTAGCAGGCCTACCAGGAAGGCACCTGCGGCGGCCAATGGATAGCTGATCAGACCGCCAATGATTGCGGCAACGAAGCCCTTGAGGCTGATGAGGAAACCGGAGTCGTAATACAAGGTTGTCAGTGGGCCGATGAGGATTCCGGAAATTGCCCCAATGAAGGCTGCCAGCGCAAAAGCGCTTTTGCCGGCGAGTTGAGTGGGAATGCCCACCAGTTGCGCGCCAGTGCGATTGAATGCAGTGGCTCGCAGGGCTTTGCCATACAAACTGTGGCCAAAGAAAACGTAAAGCAGGCCGATCAACAGCAACGCACAACCAACCACCAGCAGACTTTGCAGGCTGATCGAGAGTTCACCGAGCATCAGACCGGCATCACTGTAGGCCTCAGTTCGTACACCTTCAGCACCGAACATCCACAGGGCGGCCCCGATCAGCACGATGTGCACAGCGACCGAAATGATCAGCAGCACTAATACCGAACTTTGGGCAACGCGCTGATAGACCAGCCGGTATAGCAGTGGTCCCAACGGTGTAACGATCGCCAGTGCAACAATGATTTTTATCAGTCCTGGAAGGCTTTGCAGGTCAAAAGTGCTGAGTATTACAAGCAATGCAAGTGGCAGTGCCAGGTAGCTGAGCGCGATTCGTGGCAATTGCCATGGCTGTCGGTGTTTCAATGCGATTGCACTGTCTAGCAGGCATGCCGCGATTGAGCAACCGATCAACAACCACAACGTGCCAGGCAAAAGGCCGGACTGGAGCGTGGCTAGTGTCAGGGCGCTGAAGGTCACGAACTCGCCCTGGAACACCAGGATCGTGCGAGTAACCGAAAACACCAGAACCAGTGCCAGAGCCACCAATGCATAAATGGCGCCTGTGGTCAGCCCGTCCTGGGTAAGAAATGCCAGTATTGAAAAGTCCATGAGTGATCCTCAGTGGAATGCGAGCAGGACGGATGTGGCTTCGGAGTGCGGAGCGCTGTAGGTGCAATAACCGGAAGGACGGCTAGGGAGAGGCGCCGCGGCCATTCGATTTCGATGTGTCGGAACGTCGTATACACGCTGCTGCATGATCAGTAATCCAATGTTGTTGTTCTTGTTGTGGTGGTTGGGAGCGGCCAGGCGCTTGATGGCGCCCGTTCGGCCAGTCGCTGCCTGGACTACCAGAGCGCCAAGGTGTAGTCGATGTTCACCCGTGTCTCGTTGTCATCTCGGAAGGAAGCCGCCGGGGCGAAATCGTTGCGATACCAGGCATGACGCAGACGTACGCTGACCCCTTTGAAAGTGCCCGACTGCACGACATAGGACAGTTCGACATCTTTTTCGCTTTCACTGAGGCCATCGCCACCCAAAGCCGTCGGCAGTTGGATATTGCTGCCTTCCAGGTAGCGCACCATGCCTTTGAGGCCCGGCACTGCGACGCCCGCAAAATCGTAGTCGTAGCGCACTTGCCAACTGCGCTCCTTGGGGTTGAGGAACTCGGAACTGAGCGCCCCTTCGGACACTACCAGGGGTTCGGTCCCGGTCAGATAAGGCATGGCGGTAGCGCCGTTGAGCTGCATATAACCGGCCCCCAGGCTGTGGGCGCCCACCGAATAAGTGAACATCATCCCCAGATTGCGGTTGTCGACGTGCCCAGCCTTGGCCGCGCCGTCTTCCCCTGTGATGAAATAGCGCACATCCGTCTTCAGCTTCCCGGGACCGATAGGCTGTATCTGCTCGAAGCCGAAGTAGTCCTTGCGATACATTTCGTCCAGCACAGCGTGGTAGTACTTCAGGGTCAGGCTATCGGACCATTTGTAATCACCGCCCAGAAAGACGAACCGGTCCGATTCTGCGGTGGGGTTGAAACGACCGTTGGGCGATGCGACGGTCATTTTTTGGTAACTGGTGGAATCGCGCAGATTAATGCGGTCCAACCAGCCTGCATTCAACGTCAGGTTGTCCAGATCCTGCGAGCGCAAATAGGCACCACGAAAGGTCTGCGGCAACAAACGCGTGGGGCTGGCGAAGGCGATTGGCAGGAACGTACTGATGGTGCCGGCTTGCAGTTCCGTCTTCGAGATTTTCATTTTGCCAGTCAGGCCAAGCTCCGAATAATCGTCGCGCGGCTCTCGGCTGGGGACGTCGTACGGCAGCAATCCTGTGCCAGTACGATCCGGCGATGAATCGAGCTTGACGCCCAACAGCCCCACGGCATCCATACCGAAACCCACAGGTCCTGGGGTGAACCCCGAACTGTATTTGAGAATAAAGCCCTGGGCCCACTCGCGGGCTGCCGATTGCGCGGACGTGCCTTTGTAGTCGCGATCGAAGTAGTAATTGCGCATCGTCAGACTGGCTTTACTGTCTTCGACAAAACCGGCTGCCCTTACTTGCCCAGCAAGAACGGAGAGAACAAAACAAACAGCGATACTCGAGGGAACGCGAACTTGAGCTTTCATGGTTTTCTCTATTTTTATTAGTATTGAACGGGTCCTTACTGCTGGCGTGTCCCTGCCCCCGAACCTGTTGAGCGACCACGCAGGCGTGCCCAATAAAGTTCGGGTGTTGCTCGTTCTAATCCGTTAGTTAACGTTGTTGCGGTTATACGAATGCATCAGCGTAGAAATTGGTTTCCAGCAACTCTCGCTGCCCGATAAAGTCTCGACGGGCGGAATCCACAACGATCGGTGCCCCACAGGCATACACTTCAAAGCGCTTCAACGAAGCAAAGTCGGACAGGACCTGCTGGTGTACAAATCCGCAAGCGCCTTGCCACTGACAGGCATCGTTCGGTTCCGAGAGCACCGGGATGTAATTCAACCAGGGTAATTCGGCCTGCCACTCGAGCAACTGCTCGTGATGGTAGAGATCCTTGCGCTGCCGTCCTCCCCAATAGAGATAAACCGGACGTGTGTTATTTCCCTGTTCACGCAGTTGCTCCAGCAACGCCTTGATCGGCGCAAAACCGGTACCACTGGCGAGAAAGATCATCGGTTGATCGTTCTCACGCAGATAGAAAGAACCGTAAGGACCTTCCAGACGAAGCAGTTCGCGCGGCTTCAACGCATTGAATACATGCCCGCTAAAACTGCCCCCTGGCATATGACGGATATGCCACTCAAGTTGATTGTCCACTGTCGAATGTGTAGCCATTGAATAACTGCGACGACTGCCGTCCTTGAGCAATACTTGCGCATATTGGCCGGGGTAATAGTTGAACGTGACCGTAGGCGGCAACATCAGTCGAACGACGATGACATCGTCGGCGACCTTTTCGATGCTGGCCACGCGGGCGGCCGTCTGCTGAATCGAAATACCGCGAAGTTCGGTTACTTCCGGAGCATCGATGACCAGGTCCGAGGTCGCTTTGGCACAGCAGAACAAAGCGAGTCCGGCAGCACGTTCCTCTTCGCTCAGAACCTCCAGCGGACTATTAGCATGATCGACACTGCCGCTTACCACCCTGCCCTTGCAACTGCCACACGTCCCTTCACGGCAGCTGTGCTTTAGCATCAGCCCTTCCGCCAACGCACCATCCAGGATGGTATTGCTCGCATCCAGATCGAATTGTTGCCCAGCTGGTTGAATATCTACGTGATAGGTCATGGCAGTTGCTCATTCGCTGTGTGATGAAAAATTAACGGCGCTGGGCCGTCAGCAGGTCGAGCGCGACGTCGACGATCATGTCTTCCTGGCCGCCGACCATCCGGCGTTTGCCCAGTTCGACGAGGATGTCGAGGGTCTTCAGGCCGTACTTCGCGGCGGCGATTTCAGCGTGGCGCAGGAAGCTCGAATAGACGCCGGCATAACCCAGCGCCAAGGTTTCACGATCCACCCGCACCGGCCGGTCCTGCAGCGGGCGCACGATGTCGTCGGCGGCGTCCATCAGCGCGTAAAGGTCGGTGCCGTGGTTCCAGCCCAGACGCTCGGCGGCGGCAATGAACACTTCCAGCGGCGCATTACCGGCACCGGCACCCATGCCGGCGAGGCTGGCGTCAATGCGGTCGCAACCTTCCTCGACGGCAGTGATCGAGTTCGCCACGCCGAGCGACAGGTTGTGGTGAGCGTGCATGCCGGTTTCCGTTTCCGGTTTGAGCACGGCTTTGAAGGCACGGAAACGGTCGCGGATGTCCTGCATGTTCATCGCGCCACCGGAGTCGGCCATGTACACGCAGGTGGCGCCGTAGCTTTCCATCAGCTTGGCCTGCGCGGCCAACTGCTCGGCCGGGATCATGTGGCTCATCATCAGGAAGCCGACGGTGTCCATGCCCAGCTCACGGGCGTACTCGATGTGCTGTTTCGAGACGTCCGCTTCGGTGCAGTGAGTGGCGATGCGCACTACCCGGGCTCCGGCGTTGTACGCGGCTTTCAGGTCATGCACTGTGCCGATGCCAGGCAACAACAGGGTGGTGATCTTGGCGTGGCTGATGACGTCGGCGGCCGCTTCGATCCACTCCAGGTCGGTGTGCGCGGCGAAGCCATAGTTGAAGCTCGAGCCTTGCAGACCGTCCCCGTGGGCGACTTCGATCGAGTCGACCTTGGCCTTGTCCAGGGCGCGGGCAATGTCCTGCACGTTCTGCAGCGAATACTGGTGACGCACCGCGTGGCTGCCGTCGCGCAGGGTCACGTCGGAGATATAGAGTTTTTTGCCGGGATTAAAAGTCATGTCGGTTTCCTCAGGCGTTCAGCATCGACTGCGCCATGCGCTCGGCGGTGGCCAAGGCAGCGGAGGTCATGATGTCGAGATTGCCGGCGTAGGCCGGCAGGTAATGGGCGGCGCCTTCAACCTCGAGGAACACCGAAGTCTTCAGCCCGGAGAACGTGCCCAGGCCCGGAATGTGCAGCGGAGCGTCTCCAGGGATAACGTCGAACTGCACGTGTTGTTTCAGGCGATAACCTGGCACATAAGCCTGTACGGCTACGGCCATCTCGAGAATGGACGCCTCGACCTCAGCCTGATCAGCTGCCTCGGACAACACAAACACCGTGTCGCGCATCATCAACGGCGGTTCGGCCGGGTTCATCACGATGATTGCTTTGCCCTTGGCCGCACCGCCAATCACTTCGATGGCCTTGGAGGTGGTTTCGGTGAACTCGTCGATGTTGGCGCGAGTGCCGGGGCCGGCAGATTTGCTGGCAATCGAGGCGACGATTTCCGCGTAGTGCACCTTGGCCACGCGCGACACGGCCGCAACCATCGGGATCGTCGCCTGACCACCGCAAGTGACCATGTTGACGTTGAGCTGAGCGAGGTTCTGCTCCAGATTGACCACCGGCACGCAGTACGGGCCGATGGCGGCAGGCGTCAGGTCAATCAGGCGGATGCCGGGTTTGATCGAGCGCAGGAACGCGTCGTTCTTCACATGGGCACCGGCCGAAGTGGCATCGAAGACGAAGTCGATGTCCTTGAACACGTCCAGGCGGGTCAGGCCTTCAACGCCTTCGTGGGTCACCGCCACGCCCATGCGCTGGGCACGGGCCAGACCGTCGGAAGCCGGGTCGATGCCGACCATGACCGCCATTTCCAGGTGTTTGGCATTACGCAGAACCTTGATCATCAGGTCGGTGCCGATGTTGCCGGAACCGATGATGGCGACTTTCATTTTTCTGGAACTCATTTTCTTTCTCCATAAGCTTCGTCGAGAAGGATCACGGCCGGGTCCAACGTCTCGGCATACAGACGCTTGACCGCATCAGCACGCAGGCCAAGTGCAGCGCGTTGGTTGATGTAACCTTTGTCAGTAATCTCCCCATCATCGAGGCTCGGCGGTGAGTCGAGGATGACCATGCGCACGGCATGCTGCGAGGACGCAGGAAACTGCTGGGCCAGTGTTTGCAAGCCCGCACTCAGGGCCCTGCGAACGGCAGGTTCCAGAGCCAGTTGCTCAGCGGTCATGCGCTTGCCGGGGGCTCCGGCCAAGGCGCGCAACGTCGGCGTCGGATAGATCAATGCGCCGATCACGTCTCGATCGTGACCGCAAATCACACAGTCAGAAGCGTAAGGTGCCAAGGCACTCACCAGGCGTGGGCGCAACGTGCCGACGGAAACCCACGTGCCCGTGGTCAACTTGAAGTCTTCGGTGACCCGCCCGTCAAACACGATGCCCTTCTCCGGGCGCTCGGGATCGAGCAGTCGACCGGCATCGCCAATCTGATAGAAGCCCTGTTCATCGAACGCCTCAAGGCTGCCTTTCGGGTCATTGAGGTACTGCTGAAACACTGAGGGTCCGCGCACACGCATTTCCAGCTTGTCGCCGCTGGGCACGAACTTGATCTCTACGCCCGGTACTGGCAGGCCGATGTTGCCTGGCTTGTCCAAACGGTAATGAACATTGGTGAGCACTGGAGAGGTCTCGGTCGCGCCCCATTCGCTGGTAAAGAACAGGGGCTTGTCCCGCACCTTTTCCGCACAGGCCATCAACCGGTCCCACGTGTTCTGTGGCAAAGCCGCAGCGGCATAGAACAGCATGTCCAGGCGACCGAAAAGTGCTTGCGCCAACTCCTCGTCGCGCTCCAGGTAAGGCAGTAGCGCTTCATAGCCACGAGGGACGTTGAAAAACACCGTTGGCTGGACGGACTTGATATTTTCCACCGTCCGCTCGATTCGCCCGGTCACCGGCAAACCATCATCGATATAGAGCGTGCCGCCATTGCGCAGCACCATATTGAAGTTATGGTTCGCGGCGAAGGTATGACTCCACGGCAGCCAATCCACCACGACCATTTCACTGCCTTCGAGGAAGCGCCAGCATTGGGCGATCGATTGTTGGTTGGCGCACAGCATGCGATGGGTATTGATCACCACCTTAGGCGTGCCAGTGGAGCCGGAGGTCAGCATATAGCGGGCGGGGACATCGCCATCGAGACGCAGAAAAGTCTCCATGACCTGCGCACTTTCGACCCGGTAAAGCATGGGCAGCGGTAGCGCGCCAGGAACGGCCTGGGCGTTGCGCGCAACCACGACGGGACAGTCCGGTTGGATCAATTCGATGGTGCGGCGATAGGTGTCTCCATCATTGATGAAGATCAACGCGGGTTGCAGCTGCGCCACGATAGACTTGAGCTTGCTGCAACCGCTCTGTGTATTGCGCGAATAAGCGACCGAAACGGTGGCCACCGCAATCCCGACATGCATGGCTGCAAGCGTAATCAAAGCCTGGTCGATGTCGTTCTCCGACAACACCAGCACCGGTCGACCGGGCACCGTATCGAGCTCCAGTAAACCCTGGGCCAGCGCGCCGACGCGTTGGCGAACCTCGCTGTAGTTCAAGGTGAACCAGACGCCATTGCGACGCTCGGCCAAATAAGGGCGCAGTGGAGCCTCGCGCGCCCATTGCTCCAGCCACTCGCCGATACAACGGGCATAGGGTTGCAGTTGTTCAGCGGATCGCAGTATGAAACTACCCGCCTCACCTGGCTCGACAGTCACGTGAGCAGGTGCCAACTTGGCAGGATCGTCGAAAAAGTCGTACACGGCACGCCCTCACGAGATCAACAGACAGGTCTGCTGTCTCATCATCATTATTTTTGTTGTTACGGTGCCGGTTTATCAACCCGGCACCCTTTCGCATGACGCCAAACGATCAGCGACCTTCACTTCATACGAATCGGCAGCTCACTTCACCCAGCCGGGTCAGTTTCAAGCGCAGGCTGTCACCGGTGGTCACGGGCACCATGGGGCCCAAGGCTCCGGATAACAGCACGTCGCCTGCGCGCAATGGCCGCCCAAATTCGGCCATGGTCCGCGCCAGCCACAGGCAGGCGTCCAGCGGGTTGCCGAGGCAGGCTGCGCCCACACCGATCGACGCCTGAGCACCATTTTTTTCCAGCAGCATGCCTTCCAGCGCAAGGTCCAGATTGGCCAGGCGCACGGGACTCTTGCCCAGGACGTAGAGGCCCGAGGAAGCATTGTCGGCCACCGTATCGACCAGGGTGATTTTCCAGTTCTCAATCGCCGAATCGACAATTTCCAGCGCCGGCACCAGGTACTCCACCGCGCTCATCAGCTCGCCCAGTGTTGTGTCCGGATTGGGCAAGTCACGCCCCAACACGAAAGCGATTTCACCCTCGGCCTTGGGCTGAATCAGGCGGGAGCTGTCAATGGCCTCACCATCGCCGTATTCCATATCGGCAAACAACATGCCGAAGTCTGGCTGATCGACGCCCAACTGCTCTTGCACGGCCAGCGAGGTCAAACCGATTTTACGCCCGCTGAGACGGCGCCCGGCGGCCAGCGCGGCCTGGGTATTGAGTTCCTGTACGGCATAAGCGTCAGCCAGAGTGGAAATCTGGAAGCGCTCGGAGATACGACCGCACGGGGTTCGTGTCATGCGCGCTTGCGCCAGAACCGAGGCGGCAGCCTGAATGGAATCGTGGTTCATGGAGTAGCTCCTCAACAATTGGTAGTCACCGCTCAATGCGAGCGTTGCTGACTGGTCAGGTAACCCTGATGCAGCTCATCGACCAACTCGGCGACGCTGTAGCTGCGCTTGATCTGCCCTACTCCCTGACCAGCCGACCACACGTGTTTCCAGGCCTTGTTGGCAGAGGCAATGTCACCGGAAAAATCGATACGCGTGTTGTTCTCGGCGCCAGGATCAATGCCAGCCTTTTCCAGGGAAGGTTTCATCCAAGTGGCGAGTACGCCACTGACGGCCTTGGTGGTCGTCACATCATCCATGGAGCAGTCCACCAGCATGTCCCGGTAGGCGTCTTCGACCAGGCTCTCGTGGGCCGCAACCAAACGGGTGCCCACCAGGGCGAAGTCGCACCCCAGGACTTGCGCCGCATGGATGTCGCGCCCATTCGAAACAGCACCGGCCAGACCTAGCGGCCCGTCCCAGAACTCGCGGACTTCAGCGACGAAGGCAAAAGGGTTGTAGCTGCCGGTGTGGCCGCCGGCACCGTTACAGACCAACACCAGGCCATCGACACCGGCTTCGACCGCCTTGCGTGCCAATTTCGGGGTGATGACGTCAGCGATCACTACACCGCCATAACCATGGACAGTTTCCATCACACGCTTGGGGCTGCCCAAGGCCGTGGAAACGATTTGCGGCTGGTAGCGCTTGACCAGTTCCAACTCGGCCTCGAACCGATCATAAGTACTGTGCACGATCATGTTCAGCATCCAGGGAGCCCAGACTTGGCCCCGGATTTGCGCGGCTTCACGCTCGGCAACGATCTGTGCCAGCCACTGCTGCAGTTGCTCGACGGTGCGCGCATTGGGCGCCGGCATGCTGCCGACAATGCCCGCCTCACAGCAGGCATTGAGCAGCTGCGGCCCGGAAACCAGGAACATCGGAGCGGCCAGGATCGGCATCGGTAAACCAGTGAACAGTTCCAGCAACTTCTGTTGGGGTGCACTCAAGGAACGGCTGTAGACGCTCATCGGTCATTTCTCTTGTTATGGGTACACGTGCAGGTCTGGCTTCAGACCTTTCTGTGACTGGCTGCGCCCGGGCTGCGGACTTCCCAGCCACCGTCGCTGTGGATGATGTTGGCGGTGGTCAACCCGGAGTTTTCACTGGAGGCCAACAGCACATAGTGGCCCGTGTGATCCTCGGGTTCTGCGATGCGCTGAAGCGGCACCGCCTGCGCAGCGCCTTGCTCGAAACCCGGGATCTGGTTGAGCGGAACACTTCGCGCATTGAGCCCATCAAGACTCTTCATAGGCGTATTGGTCGCCCCGGGCGCTACGCCATTCACGCGGATATCCGGTGCCAGTTCGTAGGCCAGCTGACGGATCATGCCGACCAGCGCATGTTTGGCGGTGACATAGAGAATGCCCCCACCGCCGGCATAGAAAGCACTGTTGGACAGGGTGAAGATCATGCTGCCGCGACTGGCGCGCAAGGCATCAGTACTGCATCGTGCGCCCAGCATGTAGCCTTGAACATTGATGGCGAACAAGCGCTGAAACGCGCTCTCAAAATCTTCAGGGGCAATGCGGTCCAGACGTGTGAAGTAGTCAAATACCGCCGCGTTGCCGACAAACGTATCGAGCTTGCCGAACGCATTCAGCGTGGCCGCCACCGCGCGTTGATTGTCTTCATATTTCGAGACATCGCCCTGCACCGTGATAATGGCGTCGCCCAATTCGCTGCGCAGTGCGCTCAGCTGTTCGTCGTCACGCGCCATGACGCACACCCGTGCACCTTCGTTCACATAGCGCCGAACGATGGCGCTACCGATGCCGCCGGTACCGCCAGTGACCAATGCTGCTTGTCCTTCGAGCCAACCCATGTGCGTGTCCTCAGAGGAAAGTGTTGATGTTCTTGCACAACAACATCGCGTTTGGAATCAGGATTTTGCGCTTGAACAACTTCAGCCCGTCGGCTTCGCGGCGCAGCACATCTTCACGGCGTCCGACCAGTTGATGGGACTCGTCCAGACCACGGCTGCGGATGTTCATGAAGCACGAGAACGCAATGAGCTCGCCTTCCTGTTCCCCGGCAAACACCTCGATATTGCTGATCAGGTGAACGTTGCGCGTCGGTGGGTTTTCAGCCCAGGCCGACGGCTGCTTGAACCGCGCCACCCGGCGCTGCAGATCGCGCATGCCGTCGTCGAAGAAGGCCATGTGTTCCAGTCTGTAGGGGCCCGACTTGTCTTCGCGTCGGCGGTTCTCGATACCGGGCATCCAATAGTGGATGGTCTCGCTGAGCGACTGCAGCCACTCATCCCAGCACTCGTTGTCGAGCAGGCGAGCCTCACGCAACAAGAAGGCCTCGACGGCGCGCGTGTCTTCGACTGCAACGGGTTGTTCCATAGGCAAAGCATTCATCTTCGGTCCCCTCAACGCATCGTGCCGTTACGATCTGGTACGTCCGCCCAGGTGGGCGATTGCAACAGGTCTTTCCAGCGCTGGTAGAACGCACGGGAGTTGCATTCGTTGAGTTGTCCCTTGAACACATTGCCAGGCAGTTCGCTGTTTTCGATGCGTGTGTTCATGCCAAGGCCGACGTACAGATCTTGATAGCGCGTGACCATGCCGCGGCTGGTCTTGGTGCAGTATTCCCAGTTCTCACCATCGTCCATTTCGAACACGCCAGTCGGGGAGAAAGTCATCATCGCGCCACGGCGCCATTTGTCCTTGATGTCCTGCGGTGCATTTTTGTTGACGATGACCCAGGTAAACAGCTCGATCTTGTGTGGCCCGCGCGGTTGCCAGATACGAACCGTGTTCTGCCCTGGCAAAAAGGAGAAGTTGGGGAACACGGTGAACGACGAAATCGAACCGATCAGCTTGGAGCGGAACTCACCCAGTCGCTCCGCCACTTTCGGGCGCAATACGTGCAGGTATTTGTTGATGTCTTTCTCGCCCAGGGTTGCGGCATTGCCGACCACATCGGTGGCGAACTCGTAGCCGTGGCCATTCCAGTTCACCGAGTAGGACTCAGGAAGGTCGCCGACGTTGGCCACCGGTCCGCCCAGCATGGCCTTGGCCGCGGAGTCGTGAGTCCAGCCACCGTGGAGGATGTCGCCGACGAAGTTTTCAGCCGCGACTTTCCAGTTGCATTCGATGGTGGAACGGATACAGCCACCGAGAAACTCACTGCCGCCCTCGTCCATGTCGAGCATGACATCCAGGTACCAGGTCATCGGCCCCAGGTACTCTTCAAGTGTCGGTGCATCGTCGGCAAAGGTGGCAAACACCAAACCCTTGTAAGTCGCAACACGCGCTTCGCGCAGTCCATGTTTGGACTTGTCGAAATTACTTTCCTCATAGCACTTGGATTCATGCATACCCAGCAACCGGCCGCCATCGGTGCCGAATGACCAGCCGTGGTAGTTGCAGATAAAGCCCCGTGCATTGCCCGCCTCGGCGAAACATATCTTGTTGCCACGGTGTGGGCAGGCATTGAGGAACACCTTCAGCGATGCGTCCTTCTGACGTACCACCAGAACCTCGTCCTCGCCCATGCTGGTGGCGAGATAGTCACCAGACTTGGGCAATTGGGATTCATGGGCTACGAACAGCCAGCAACGCGCGAAAATCTTCTCGAGTTCTTGCTCGTAGATGGCCTGGTCCCAGAACACCTTGCCGGACAAGCGTCCTTCATCCATGTCGCACACCCGATCAAGGTTCGGCAGGCTGGGTGTGGCTTCAATGGTTCTGAGTGGTATGTGTTTGCAGTTATCCATGCTCTAGACTCACAAGGAATACGGGTGGTACGACAGGCCTTCGTGTCGAGCGTCAGGCTTCGGCAAGAGCGGCATCACTGGCGTGCTCGAGGTCGGCAAAGACCTCTTTGTCGGTAACGATGATCCGATACGTTCGAAGGTGCTTTTCGCAAGGAAAAGTCATCGCCTTGCCGGTCGGAATATGAAATTGCCCCCAATGCACCGGGCAGGTGATCAGATCGTCTTCCAGGTCACCTTCCGCCAGAGAGGCCGTGGCATGCGTGCACATGTCCGATGTGGCGTAGAACGTGCCGCCCAGGTTGTACACGCAGATAGCTTCGGCAGCGCCATGGCTGACTTTTTTCAATTCGCCCGGCGACAGTTCATCGCGCTGGCACAGCAATACACGGCTCATGACCTTTCCTCCGCGGAAAACAATTGCAAGAAACCCAACCCGGTGACCCAGGCAGGCACGGCTTCATAGGCGATGACTTCACCGGCCGGATTGGCGACGGCAGCCATGGCACAGGCGAAATTGCGGATTTCCATGGCGCCATTGCCGGCGCGACGCAAAATCTCTTCATCGGAATAGGCGCACAGCGCTTGCAGATCGCCGTTGACGCCGTGGGCGAGAATCTCCCGGTCGAAGTCCTCGGCAACCCGGCCCATTTCCGCCGTTCCTACCCAGTGGCTGATGCCGCCGCTACCGATAATGACGACGCGCTCGTCAGCATCGAACGACTCCACCGCAGCACGGATCTGGCGACCCAGGTCGGCAGCTCGCTTAAGCGAAATGAAAGGATCCACGCCACAGGCCAGATACACAGGAATGGTCGGCAGCTCTCGACCGAGAATGTGCTCAGCCGGCTTGACCGTCAGCTGATGTGGAATCGAGAACGAATGGTCCACGGTGAAGCTGCGTGCCACAGTCCAGTCGATGCCCTGCCCCTCGCCATGCGAGACGATATGACCGGCCAGTTTTTCCTGGTTGCGCACCACACCTCGCTCCAGCCCCGGCAAGCGATCCAGTGGACCATCGACATCACCGGTACCGATGACATAACGCGGCAGGCACTGAGTGCCGAACAGGATGTAATGATCGCAGCCCACGATGATCACCGAGGTCGGCACCAACTGCGCCAGGCGCTGAGCACATTGCTCGTATGCACCCCAGACCGCATCACCCTGGGCCTGCGGCGGTGCGTTGGGGGCGACGAACATGACCGGATCATGGGGCATCCAGAAACCGCCTACTATCTTGCCCATCGGATCACCCCTTGAGTGCGGCGGAGAACGCCGCGCGTTGTTCGTCGGTTGCACCCAGGCGCTGCTTGTACAGCGACATGCTTCGCTGAGGTGCCAACTCCTGCCAGAAACCCATGGTCAGCATCGGATTGACTCCGACCGCTTGCAGGGCGGCAACATCGAAGCCCACGACCATTTCGACTTCCTCTTCACTCAATGCGAAACGCCCAAGGAAGCCTCTGGGGTCTTCGCGAAAACGCTCTTTGGAGGCGCGATCAACTGAAAGTTGCCACAGCGCTCGCTCCAGTAGATTTCGGCTCATGTCGGATCACTCGCTCAGGAAGTCGCGAACCAACGCCACGAAGCGTCGCGGCTGCTCGCTTTGCACCCAGTGGCCGCAACGGCCGAACAAATGCAAATCGGCATTCGGTATGCTGTTGGCGATCAGCATGCCGCAGCTTGGCGGCACCACGCGGTCTTCACGACCATGCACGACTAGGGTCGGCGCGACGATCTTGGCCAGGGCCGCAGCAGGGAAACCCTTGACCAGCGTTTCACCCTCGGCGGCAGGCTTGGGAATGAGCTTGCGCAAGGCTTCCTGGGAACCGGTGCGGGCGCTGGCTTCGTAACGCGCCTTGACCAGCTCGGGCGTGATCAAGGTCTTGTCGTAAGGGAACAACTCCATCAGCTGCTGCATGTTTTCCAGCGATGGCTCGTACTCCCAGGCACCGCGTAGCCCCGGTGTCTGCACGAATTCACCAGCAGGCGTGCCCAGCAGCACCAGTTTGTCGACCCGCTCCGGGGCGAACACCGCCAGGCCAATGGCGACCGCGCCACCAAAGGAATTGCCGACGAAAGAGGCCTTGGCAATATCCAGCGCATCCATGATGCCGACCAGGTGGCTGACCCACAGCTTGATATCGTATTTGGCCTCTTCCTGGAACTCGGTGAAACCGAAACCGGCAATGTCCGGAACGATGACCCGCCACTTATCAGAGAAGGCCGACATGCTTCGCGACCAGTTTGTCCAGCCCGAAACGCCAGGACCGGAGCCATGGAGCAGAAACAGGGCATCGCCCTGACCTGCTTCGTGATAGTTGGTCTTGTGTCCTGCTGCCAGCAGGGTTTTTCCAATACCGTCCATAAGGCCTCCGGTTGTTTTTATTTATGAAGATACAGATGTGTATCTGTATGCTAGAGAGGAAACCAAGGCGCGTCAACACTCAAAATACAGACATGTATCTCAGTATCTTGCGCGAAATAAGGCGCTAGAGCGGGGAAATCAATTTCCTAAAAGGATACATATCTGTATCTTTATGACGAACGGTCAGCCTGCTACAACAAAGAGCTGTTCAATACACGTGTGAATTGCGGCTGCCTGGAATGCCGCCAGGCGTTAGAATGTTTTTCCCTACCCGAGGCGCCCTACTCGCCCCCGGCACTCATTCAGTTGGTTGGACAAGGCCCTAGCACAATGTCAACACGCACCAGTCTCACTCGAGAAGATTGGATTCATGCCGCACAGCATGTCCTGGTTACCAGCGGCGTAGACGCCGTTCGGGTCGACACTTTAGCCAAAGAGTTGAAGATCACCCGTGGCAGCTTCTACTACCACTTCAAAAGCCGTGGTGAATTACTCGAAGGCATTCTCGGCAACTGGCGGTCCCGTGCGACCGAGGATGTCATCCTTCAACTGCGTACCGCACACACTTCACCGCTCCAGCAACTGCAACGCCTGCTGGAGCTGCCCTCCCATGGCCAGACCGCTCGCGAAGCCGCCGCCATTGAATTGGGGATACGCGCCTGGGCACGCAGGGACGATAAAGCCAGACAAGCCATCGACGAAGTCGACCGCTATCGCCTGAACTATATCGAGGGTCTGTTGATACAAGCTGACGTGACGCAGAGCGAAGCCTGCGATCGCGCTTATCTGATCTATGCCTATCAAATCAGCTTGTCATTGCTGCACAGCGAAGACACTGCGCAGGATCGCAAGGATCGCAGCGCTCGCATGGCGAACATTCTGATACCTGAAGCACTACCTGCGTGACACGCACAGAAGACGCCCGCCGCCCATAGAGCGGTGAAACGACAGGCGGCTGAAGCGGTGAATGGTCTCGCTAATAGCCGTGGCGTTACCGCCCAGCGTGCACAGGTCGGTGGGCCAGACGACTTCCTGCAGCATCTCACTGAGTAAGGGCGCGGCGATGGAGGAGATCCATTGCTCGTTGCGAAAACCTTTACTGAGTTCGCGTACTTTCAAAGTTTGGCATTGGGTCGTTTGCGGCCCGTCGCGACAGGCAGCAATCGGCCGATTCTGTTGAAAAAGTCGGTTTGCCCAAACTGCTCGAATATTGATGGGTGAAATCCCCTTTTTTGCACGCTGCTACGTGAAATCGACTCAGGGCAGCCTCTGCTGAAGGTAAGGATTTCAATCTCAGACGCGTACTTTTCTGCGATAGAAACCGAAACCGACTTTTTCAACAGAATCGGCCAAAAGCAGACGGTCCCGAGTGCCTACTTAATCAGGGGTGATTTAGTCGATGTTCTGTAGCGGTTACTGTCCAGCACCAGCGCCTGAATCGCATCGACGGCCTGCGCAATGGTCGTGGATAACTGATCAATCTGATTCAAACTGCGATCGATACTGACCAAACCGCGCTCAGCCTGCTGCTCGGCACTGCGCACTTCATTGGAGGCGTGCTCAGCATTCCTGGCAACATCCTGCACGCTGTAGGCCACCTCATTGATTGCCGTGGCCACCATTTCCATTTGCCGGGATTGCTCGCCGCTTTGCTGCTGCGCCGTATTGGCGCTGTTGCTGAGGGAATGGGCGGCCTGCTCGAGTAGCTGCGCCACGCCCAGCAGCTCTGCAACGACGCGGCTCAGTTTGTCAGTGAACACGTTGAAGTGCCTAGCCAACGCACTTAGCTCGTCACGACCGCTGACCTGCAATTGAAGAGTCAGGTCGCCTTCGCCACTGGCGATATTGGCCAAGGCTTCGACTGTTTGCCTGAGGGGGCGCGAAATGCTGCGTACGATCAGGCTGATAAAGGTAGCCAGCACCAGAGCGATGACTAACCCCAACAGCGCCATCTGCCTCAGGTCTTTGCGAAACTGCGCGTTGATATCATCGATGTACATACCCGTGCCAAGCACCCCATCCCAGGGTTTGAACAGGGCGACCTAGGAAACCTTGTCCACTGCTGCGTCGTGACCCGGTTTTGGCCAGGTGTAGGCAAGCATTCCCAAGCCCTACTCTCGGACGATGCGCATCATCTCTGAGCTAAACGCGAAGTCGTGGCTGTCCTTCAAGCCGCCGACATTCTGCCCCTCCAACTTTGTGTTGACCGGATTCATGATCATGACCGGGCGCAGGTCCTGGATGAAAAAGTACTCCTAGTCGGCATAGCGTGCAGGCAACTGACGTTTACTACCCCAACACCAGTAAGCCTTACCCAGTGAGTTGGCTTTCAGACGCAGGCAACATCAGCCCAATTGAGCCTGGATCTGTTTCACTACGCCCTGCATCGCCGGCAAGTAGCGACGAGCGGCTTCCTCAATGGGCATCGCTTTAGCGATGTACACCAGATTCAGGCAGCCCATCACCTGTTCCTCGTGCATGACCGGGATGGCAATGGCGGCGATCTTGCGTTCCAGGCCCCAGTGCGAGTTGTTTTCGCCATACCCCTTGGCCAGGGTGTGCTCCACCAGCCGATCGACAAAACGACGATCCGCGGCCAGCACCGATTGTTCATCTTCGCGGCTGATCATCAATTCGATCAGCTCTTCCCGCTCGGCGGGTGGGCAGAACGCAAAGTACGCACGCCCGGTCGCGGTCATTAGCAAGGGCAGGCGCCGGCCAACCATGGAGCGGTGAAACGACAGGCGGCTGAAGCGATGAGTGGTCTCGCGAATGACCATGGCATCGCCGTCCAGCGTGCACAGGTCGGTGGGCCAGATGACTTCCTGCAACAACTCTCCGAGCAAGGGCGCGGCGATGGAGGAAATCCATTGCTCATCGCGAAAACCTTCACTGAGTTCGCGCACTTTCAACGTCAGACGATAACTGTCATCCGACTCGCTACGCCGCACATAACCTTCAGCCTGCAAGGTCTCCAACAGCCTGCGCACGGTGGTGCGATGCAGCCCGCTCTGCTCAGCCAGTTGCGCGGTGCTGGCGCCGCCGTCGAAGCGGTTCAAGCCATTAATCAGTGCCAAACCTCGCATCAGGCCACGTACGGCTTTGTATTCGGTCTCGCTCATGGCTGGATCCTTTATCGTTGTAAATCAATCATGTGCACTCAGCGCACACCAACAAGAGTTGTCGTTGTCGACCAGCCTTGTGATTTCCATACTACGCCCAATAAGAAATCCAAAAGCGCTGTACGGAGATGACCATGAGTTCTGCACCCACTCCTTCCTCATTGGACCTGACCACCGATGTCGCGATTGTCGGCGCCGGCCCGGTTGGCCTGATGATCGCCAACTATCTGGGTCAATGTGGCGTGAACGTCACCTTGGTGGAAAAGCTCGAGAGCCTGATCGACTATCCCCGCGCCATCGGTCTGGACGACGAAAGCCTGCGTACTTTTCAAGCAGTCGGCTTGGCCGACAACGTGCTGCCGCACACCACGCCATGGCACGCCATGCGCTTCCTGACTCCCAAGGGTCGCTGCTTTGCCGATATTCAGCCCAAAACCGACGAGTTCGGCTGGTCACGTCGCAACGCGTTCATTCAACCCTTGGCCGACCGTGTTTTGTTCGAAGGTCTGGCGCGCTTTGCCAACGTCAAGGTGTTATTCAGTCGCGAACTCGAAGGCTTCGAGCAAAGCGACAGTGGTGTGGCGCTCACCCTCAAAAATTCAGAGGGTCGCGGCGAACGCTTGCAGGCCAAGTACCTGATTGGCTGCGACGGCGGCAACAGCCTGGTGCGGCGCAGCCTGGACATCAGTTTCGAAGGCAAGACCGCACCCAATCAGTGGATCGTGGTCGACATTGCCAACGACCCGCTGGCCACGCCCCATGTTTATCTATGCTGTGACCCCGTGCGTCCTTACGTGTCCGCCGCCCTGCCCCATGGCGTGCGTCGATTCGAGTTCATGGTGATGCCCGGCGAAACAGAGGCTGAGCTGAGCAAGCCCGAAAACATGCGCAAGCTACTGGCCAAGGTGTTGCCGAACCCGGACCACATCGAGTTGATCCGCAGCCGCGTCTATACCCATAACGCTCGTCTGGCCGGTCGGTTCCGTCAGGGCCGGGTGCTGCTGGCGGGCGATGCCGCGCATATCATGCCGGTGTGGCAAGGCCAGGGGTACAACAGCGGCATGCGCGATGCCTCGAACCTGGCGTGGAAGCTGTCGCTGGTGATCAAGGGGCTGGCGGCCGACAGCCTGCTCGACAGCTACGAACAGGAGCGCCGCGACCACGCCAAGGCGATGATCAATCTTTCCGTGCTCGCCGGCCACGTGTTGGCACCGCCGAAACGCTGGCAAGGCACCCTGCGCGATGGCGTGTCGTGGCTGCTCAACTACCTGCCGCCGGTCAAACGCTACTTCGTGGAAATGCGCTTCAAACCGATGCCGCAATACACCCGGGGCGCCTTGATCGTGCCGAGTGAAAGGGGCTCTCCGGTAGGCAAGATGTTCATTCAGCCGAAGGTGTTGACTGACGCCGGCACCACTGTGTTGCTGGATGAAGTGATCGGCGAAAACTTTGCGATTATCGCCTGGGGCTGCGATCCGACCTGGGGCCTGACGCCGGCGCAAATTACGCAATGGAAAGCCCTGGGCACACGCTTTATTCAAGTGTTGCCGGATGTCCAGCTCAGAGCATCGAGTGATGCCGGCCCCGACGTGATCCGCGTCGGAGACAGCACCGGTCGTCTCAAGGAATGGTTCGCTCGCGGCACTTCGTCCATCGCCCTGGTACGTCCAGACCGCTTCCTCGCCGGCCTGGCCATCCCCCAAACCGTTGACCATGCCTGCGATGAATTGGCCCGGGCGCTCAACGTCCTGCCGCAACCGGCTGCGAAAGCTGTTGTCAGCAAGGTGGCTTGACATGAGCGCCTATCTGCATTGCTTGTCTCACACACCACTGGTGGGCTACGTAGACCCAGAGCCACAAGTACTGGCCGAGGTCGATGGCATGATCAGCGATGCCCGTGAACGCATCGCCCGCTTCGACCCGGAGTTGGTGGTGTTGTTTGGCCCCGACCACTACAACGGTTTTTTCTACGACATGATGCCGGCCTTCTGCATCGGCATGGCGGCCGACGCCATCGGCGATTTCGACACCGCCGCCGGTCCCCTGGACGTGCCCAAAGCGCTGGCTGAATCCTGCGCCCAGGCTGTCCTGGATGCCGGTGTCGACGCCGCTGTGTCTTATCGCATGCAGGTCGACCATGCGTTCGCCCAACCGCTGGAACTATTGCTGGGTGGCTTACAAGGTTGCCCGGTGATCCCGGTGTTCATCAACTCGGTCGCCGTGCCCCTGCCCGGCTTCAAGCGTGCCCGTCTGCTCGGTGAATCGATTGGCCAGTGGGCGCAGTCGCTGAACAAGCGCGTGCTGTTCCTGGCTTCCGGAGGGTTGTCCCATCAACCTCCGGTGCCGGAACTGGCCAAAGTCGATGCGCGCATGGCCGATCGGCTGATGGGAAGCGGTCGCCAATTGCCAGCTAATGAGCGACAGGCGCGCCAGGAAAGAGTCATCCAGGCTGCCCGGGATTTCGTTGAAGACCAACGCAGTCTGCACCCGCTAAATCCGGTTTGGGACCAGCAGTTTCTCGACACCCTTGAACAGGGCCGCCTGAGCGACCTCGATGCGCTGGGCAATGACGAGCTGTCGGCATTGGCCGGCAAGTCCACACATGAAGTGAAAACCTGGGTCGCCGCCTTCGCCGCCCTTAGTGCCTTCGGCCCGTATCAAACCGAAGGTCGCTATTACCGTCCAATTCCCGAGTGGATTGCAGGCTTCGCCGCCCTCGGCGCACAGCCGCTGAACAACCACCATTGAATTCAAGGAACACTGCCATGACAGCCACTGCATTCACCGAAGCTTCCACCAGCCGCTTTGCCCGTATCAAGGAAGGCGATCTGGACCTGCAACTGCACTACAACGACGTTGGAGAAGGTGCCGAAACCGTGGTCATGCTGCACGGCTCCGGCCCGGGCGCCAGCGGCTGGGCCAACTTCCATCGCAATATCGAGCCGCTGCTGAATGCCGGTTACCGCGTGATCCTGATGGATTGCCCAGGCTGGAGCAAAAGCGACACGATCGTCAGCGAAGGCTCGCGCTCGAACCTCAATGCGCAAGCGCTCAAGGGCCTGATCGATGTGCTGGACCTGGACCGCGTACACATCATCGGCAACTCGATGGGTGCCCACAGCACCGTCGCCTTCGCCCTAGAATATCCTGAGCGGATCGGCAAACTGATCCTGATGGGTGGCGGTACCGGCGGCCCAAGCGCGTTTGTTCCCCAGCCCACTGAAGGCATCAAGCTGATCGGCGCGCTGTACCGCGAGCCGACCATCGAGAACCTGAAGAAGATGATGAACGTCTTCGTTTTCGATGCCAGTGGCCTGACCGACGAACTGTTCCAGACCCGCCTGGACAATATTCTGGCGCGCCGCGATCACCTGGAAAACTTCGTCAAGAGCAGCACTCTCAACCCCAAGCAATTTCCGGATTTCAGCCACCGCCTGCACGAAATCACCGCCGACACCCTGATCGTCTGGGGCCGTGAGGACCGCTTCGTGCCGATGGACACCGGCTTGCGCTTGCTGGCCGGCCTGCCCAAAGCGCAACTGCACGTGTTCAACCGTTGCGGCCACTGGGCGCAGTGGGAACACGCCGAGAAGTTCAACCGCATGGTCCTGGACTTCCTGACCCACTGATCACCGAGGCTGACATGAATCTGACTCAAGACACACTGCAACAGCTCGCCGCCGACCTGCGCCAGGCCGAAGCCCATGGCGAAGCCATCGGGCCGCTGCGCGAGCAGATCGGTGAAGACAACGCAGCAGCCGCGTACACCATCCAGCGCCTCAACGTCGACCACGGCGTGGCCAACGGGCGCCGCGTGATTGGGCGCAAGATCGGCCTGACCAACCCCAAGGTCCAAGCCCAGTTGGGCGTGGACCAGCCAGACTTCGGCACCCTGTTCGCCGACATGTGCTACGGCGACAACGAAACCGTGCCCGTAGGTCGCGTATTGCAGTCCAAGATCGAGGCTGAAATCGCCTTGATCCTCGAACGTGATCTGCCCCGCGCCGACACCAGCTTTGCTGAAGTAATGGCGGCCACCGGCTGGGTGGTCCCGGCGCTGGAGATCGTTGGCAGCCGAGTACAGAACTGGAACATCCGCTTCGTCGATACCGTGGCGGACAACGCCTCCAGCGGCTGCTTTGTGCTGGGCGGTCCGGCCCGGCGCATCGACGGACTTGACCTGCGCCAAGCCAGCATGCGCATGACCCGCAACGGCGAAGAAGTGTCCAGCGGCAGTGGCGCCGAATGCCTCGGGCATCCGCTCAACGCGGCCGTCTGGCTGGCCCGGACCATGGCACGCCTGGGCGATCCGCTGCGGGCGGGCGACATCATTTTGACCGGCGCACTCGGGCCGATGGTGGCGGTGGCCGGTGGTGATCGTTTCGAAGCTGAAATTGAAGGCATCGGCCGAGTCGGTGTGGACTTCACGGTAGACAGTAGCGCCGAGTGATCGGCGACTTGCGTGCACATGAGGCAATAACAATGAATAAACTCAAAGTCGCCATCATCGGTTCCGGCAACATCGGCACCGACTTGATGATCAAGATCCTGCGCAATGCGAAGCACCTGGAAATGGCGGTCATGGTCGGTATCGACCCGGCCTCCGACGGCCTGGCCCGCGCCCAGCGCATGGGCATAGCCATCACCCATGAAGGCGTTGAAGGCCTGACCCGCATGGACGTGTTCAAGGACATCGACTTCGTCTTCGATGCCACCTCGGCCGGTGCCCACGTCAAGAACGACGCCTTCCTGCGCTCGATCAAACCCGGCATCCGCTTGATCGACCTGACCCCGGCAGCCATCGGTCCATATTGCGTGCCGGTGGTCAACCTGGAGCAGAACCTCAACCAGCTCAACGTCAACATGGTCACTTGTGGCGGCCAGGCAACCATCCCGATGGTCGCGGCCGTGTCGCGCGTGGCCAAGGTGCACTACGCCGAAATCGTCGCCTCGATTGCCAGCAAATCCGCTGGCCCTGGCACTCGGGCCAACATCGACGAGTTCACCGAAACCACCTCCAAAGCCATCGAAGTGATCGGCGGCGCAGCCAAGGGTAAGGCGATAATTGTGATGAACCCGGCCGAGCCACCACTGATGATGCGCGATACGGTGTTTGTGCTGTCCGAGGCGGCCGATCAGGCCCAAATCGAAGCGTCCATCCTGGAGATGGCGACCGCTGTGCAGGCCTACGTGCCCGGCTATCGTCTCAAGCAATGGGTGCAGTTCGACGTCATTCCCGAAGAGGCGCCGCTGCACATTCCGGGCCTGGGCACGTTCTCCGGGCTCAAGACCTCGGTGTTCCTCGAAGTCGAAGGCGCCGCCCATTACCTGCCGGCTTACGCCGGCAATCTCGACATCATGACCTCCGCTGCCTTGGCCACCGCCGATCGCATGGCGCAGTCGATGCTGAACGCCTGAGGAGACTGACATGACTTTTAATCCTGGCAAAAAACTCTATATCTCCGACGTGACCCTGCGCGATGGCAGCCACGCAATTCGCCACCAGTATTCGATCCAGAATGTGCAGGACATCGCCCGCGCCCTGGACAAGGCCAAGGTCGACTCGATTGAGGTCGCCCATGGTGACGGCCTGCAAGGCTCGAGCTTCAACTACGGCTTCGCGGCGCACACCGATCTGGAATGGATCGAAGCGGCGGCCGATGTCATCAGCCACGCCAAAATCACCACGTTGCTGCTGCCCGGTATCGGCACGGTGCATGACCTGAAAGCGGCCTACAACGCCGGGGCTCGGGTGGTGCGCATCGCCACCCATTGCACCGAAGCCGACGTCTCGAAACAGCACATCGAATACGCCCGCGAGCTGGGTATGGATACCGTCGGTTTCCTGATGATGAGCCACATGATCCCGGCCGAGCAGTTGGCCGCTCAGGCGAAGTTGATGGAAAGCTATGGGGCCACCTGCGTGTACATGGCCGACTCCGGTGGCGCGATGAACATGCAGGACATCCGCGACCGTTTCCGCGCGTTCAAAGCCGTGCTCAAGCCGGAAACCGAAACCGGCATGCACGCGCACCACAACCTGAGCCTGGGCGTGGCCAACTCGATCACCGCGGTCGAGGAAGGCTGCGACCGCATCGACGCCAGCCTTGCCGGCATGGGCGCCGGGGCCGGCAATGCCCCGCTGGAAGTGTTCATCGCCGCCGCCGAACGCCTGGGCTGGAACCACGGCACCGACCTGTACACGCTGATGGACGCCGCTGACGACATCGTGCGCCCGTTGCAGGACCGGCCGGTGCGGGTCGACCGCGAAACCCTGGCGCTGGGTTATGCCGGGGTTTACTCAAGCTTCCTGCGCCACGCCGAAATCGCCGCTACCAAGTACGGCCTCAAGACCCTCGACATCCTCGTCGAGCTGGGCAAGCGCCGGATGGTCGGTGGTCAGGAAGACATGATCGTCGACGTGGCGCTGGATCTGCTCAAACGCTGAACCGTGCATCACCCCCGGCTGGTCGCCCACGCAGCGGCCGGACGGGTTTGCTTTGCCCACTACAACAATAAAACGGGTATTCCATATGACATCGCTAAACGTGATAACACCGTTACACATGGCGCGGACCATCGGTCTGTGTTTCCTCGTCGCCCTAATGGAAGGCCTGGACCTGCAAGCCTCGGGGATCGCCGCCCAAGGTATGGCGGCGGCTTTCCAACTGGATAAATTACACATGGGCTGGGTCTTCAGCGCCGGCATTTTCGGCTTGCTGCCCGGTGCCTTCCTAGGCGGCTTGCTGGCTGATCGTATCGGCCGTAAACGTGTATTGATGGCGTCGGTAGCCCTGTTCGGGCTGTTCTCGCTGGTCACCGCCATGGCTTGGGACTTCAACAGCCTGTTGGTTGCCCGCTGCCTCACGGGCGTGGGCCTGGGCGCCACGTTGCCTAACCTGATCGCCCTGAGCAGTGAAGTGGCGAGCCCGCGCCTGCGTGGCACAGCCGTTAGCCTGATGTATTGCGGCGTGCCGTTGGGTGCTGCGCTCGCAGCTACTATTGGCATCGCCGATCTGGCCGGTGGCTGGCAAGTGGTGTTCTATGTCGGCGGAGTGGTGCCGCTGTTGATTGTGCCGCTGTTGGCACTTTATCTGCCCGAGTCGGCACAGTTTCTCCAGCGCGGCCAGAACGTCGCTCCGGTCGGCGTGGTCCGGGGCCTGTTTCGTGAGGGCGCGGCAGTGCCGACCGCGATGATCTGGGTCAGCTACTTCTTCACGCTCATGGTGGTCTACATCCTGATCAATTGGCTGCCCAGCCTGTTGATCGGCCAGGGCTTCAGCGGTACCCAGGCCAGCTGGGTGATGCTGGCGCTGCAAATTGGCGCAGCGTCCGGCACCTTGCTGCTGGGCTGGGTCATGGACCGCTTGCCGGCCTGGGCGCTGTCGGCGCTGATCTATCTCGGCATTCTCGCTTCGCTGACCGCCCTGGGTCTGGCCAGTCAGCTGCAGAGCATGCTGGTGGCCGGGTTCGTTGCCGGCTTTTTCGCCACGGGCGGGCAATGCGTGCTGTATGCCCTGGCACCGCATTTCTATCGTCCGTCCGTGCGTGCGACAGGTGTCGGCTGCGCGGTCGCCATCGGCCGATTGGGCGCCATGAGCGGCCCGTTGGTGGCCGGCAAGATGCTCGCCTTGGGCACCGGCACCACCGGGGTGATGCTGGCCTCGGCACCGGGGATTGTCATAGCGGCGCTGGCGATGTTTTACCTGTCAGTGCGGCGCAACGGCTCGCAAGCCGACTGACTTTCTACCCGTTACACCCCGCGTCGCGATGGGCGCGGGCTTATTCCAACAACAATAAAAGTGAACACTGCCATGCTCAGGAATTCTCTTGGGGCGCTCAGCGCCTGCGCCTGCGTTTTATCCCTTGGTCAGGCTTGCGCCAGCGGTTTTGTCGACGACAGCCACGCCGATCTGGTGATGCGCAACTATTACTTTGACCGCAATTACGTGAATGCCACGCCTCAGGCCGCCGCCCGCGAATGGGCGCAGGGCTTCATTCTCAATGTGCGTTCCGGTTTTACGGAAGGGCCGGTGGGGTTCGGCCTTGATGCTCAAGGTTTGCTGGGTGTGCGCCTGGATTCCTCACGCGCTCGCACCGGTACCGGCCTGCTACCGTTTAGCGGCACCACCCGTGAGCCGGCCGATGAATATTCGGAGCTGGGCCTGACGGCCAAAGTCAGGGCGTCGAAAAGCGAGCTGCAATTGGGCACCATCAGCACGTTCCTTCCGATCGCTTTCGCCAGCCCTACTCGCCTGCTGCCACAGACGTTTCGCGGCGCGTACCTCAAGTCCCAGGAAATCGACAAGCTGACCCTGCACGTCGGCTGGCTCGACCGCATCAACCTACGTGACTCCACCGACTACCAGAAAATGTCGGTGGCCTCGCCCAACGGGCGCTTCAAGGGTGCGGCTGAGTCCGACCGCTTTTCATTCCTCGGAGGCGACTACGCCTGGTCACCGCAACTGACGCTGAAGTACTACCACGCAGAACTCGCGGACCTGTACCGCAAGGACTTCTATGGCTTTGTCGACAATCGGCCGATGGGCCCCGGCAGCCTGAAAAGCGACTTCCGCCTGTTTGTCACGGGTGAGGACGGCGCGGCCAAAGCAGGCACAGTCGACAACCGCAACGCCGCCCTGATGCTGACGTACAGCCTGGGAGCCCACAAATTCGGCGCCGGCTACATGCAACTGAGCGGCAAGACAGGCATGCCGTACCTGTTCGGCACCGAGCCGTTGGTGATCACCGAGGGCTCCCTGAGCTCCGACTTTCTGAATCCCAAGGAGCGCAGCTGGCAGGTGCGCTATGACTACAACTTTGTCGCCCTGGGTCTGCCCGGACTCAATGGCGTGCTGCGCTACGTTAGCGGCGATAATATCGAGTTGCCCAAGTTGGGCGGCAGCAACCTGAAAGAAAGCGAAAAGGACATCGAACTGAACTATGTGCTTCAGGGCACGCCTCTCAAAGGCCTGGCCCTGCGGGTGCGCAACGCCTGGTACCGCAACGACTTCAGCGCCCAGGCCAGCCATCGGGATGACAATGAGCTGCGGGTGAATGTCGATTACACATGGAAGTTATGGTGAGTTCCCGCCGGTTCCCGGGTGAGGCGCCAATACTTGCATCACGAAGATGCGCGTACACCGTTACTGGATCAAGCCGCCTCCATAGGCCAGATTCATGGTTTGCAGGTAGCGCCAAGCGCTTGCTGCGGGTCGTTTTCGGCTCGTCGTGACCGGCAGAAATCGGCCAAAAGCGGTCATTTGTCTGGCTATGACGAAAAGCAATCGAAACGAGCGCGGGCCACTTGGCTGGACGAGTGAGATTGCTGATCTATGCTCAATCATCAGCATCGCTTACAAGCAGGTGTGATACTCGATGTTTGCGTTGATCGTGTCCTCAGCGTCACATAAACGCGCGGTATGCGTAACGCACCTTCTTCAGGCCCATCAATTCCAAAACAGAATTAAAGCTATAGCGACTTAAGTGTGATGCCTGGTTCGGCGTCGCACGCCGCCTGGGTGATGGATCAAACATCTAGGAGGTTCTATGCGCAACGTCAAACTGGACATCGGCTCACCAACAGGCGGGCTGCTCAGCATCTTGGTGTTCGCTATTTCAGGATTTGTCATGCAGCAGGCCAGTGCGGACACCGACGAGATTAACGGTGTACCGGGCTCGCCCAGCGCTACGGTGACTATCAGCGGTGAACAGATCCCTGCACCTCCCTCAAAATTCGAAGGCAAGATCGAGCGTAACGCTGCGCAATCCAAACCCTACTGGCCGCCTCGTATCGAGCCACACAAGGGAGCGCCAAACGTATTGCTCATCATCACTGACGACACAGGTTTTGGCACACCCAGCACTTTCGGTGGGGTAATACCCACTCCGACTCTTGATCGGGTCGCTCGGGATGGACTGCGCTATACAAATTTTCACTCGACAGCATTGTGCTCGCCCACTCGCGCGGCGCTACTTACTGGTCGTAACCACCATTCAGCTGGCTTCGGCGTCATCTCCGAGCAGTCTTCTGGCTACCCCGGCTATAACAGCATCATCGCACGCGATAAAGCGACAATCGGACGGATGCTTAAAGACAACGGCTATCGCACTGCGTGGTTCGGCAAAGATCACAATGTCCCAACCTTTCAAGCGAGCCAAGACGGACCTTTCGACCAGTGGCCGATCGGGATGGGCTTCGAGTACTTCTACGGATTCATAGGCGGCGATGCTAATCAATGGGCGCCCAACCTATTTCGCAACACTACTCAGATCTATCCGTTTATAGGCAAACCAGACTGGAACTTGACCACGGCGATGGCCGACGACGCAATTGCCTATGTAAACCGCATAAATGCCGTTGCACCCGACCAGCCGTTCTTCGTCAAGTACGCCCCCGGCGGTGTCCACGCGCCACACCACCCGACACCCGAGTGGATCGAAAAAATCAGCAAGATGAAGTTGTTCGACCAAGGTTGGAACAAGCTGCGGGATCAGATTTTCGAAAACCAGAAAAAGCTCGGTGTGATTCCAGCCGACGCCAAGCTCACGCCTTGGCCTAAGGACTTGCTCAAAGATTGGGACACGCTATCGCCGGACGAGCAAAAAATGTTCATCCGCCAGGTCGACGTATTCGCCGCATACGTCGCTTATACCGATCACGAAATCGGCCGTGTCATCCAGGCAATCGAAGACATGGGCAAGCTAGACAACACCCTGGTTATTTACATCAGCGGCGACAATGGCGGTAGCGCTGAGGGCACGTTGCTCGGCACGCCCAATGAAGTCGCAAGTTTCAATGGAGTGGATGTGCCGGTCGCCGACCAGCTCAAGAACTTCTACGACGATTGGGGCTCCGACAAAACCTACAACCACATGTCGGTGGCGTGGTCTTGGGCATTTGACACCCCCTTCTCATGGACCAAGCAGATTGCCTCACATTTCGGCGGTGTCCGGCAAGGCATGGCGATCATGTGGCCGAAGGTGATCACAGACAAAGGTGGTATCCGTAACCAGTTCCAACATGTCATCGATGTCGTACCGACAATCCTCGAAGCAACGCAAGTTAATCAGCCCAAAGTGGTCGATGGCATCACGCAGAGTCCCATCGAGGGGGCCAGCATGATGTATACGTTCAACAAGGCAAATGCCGACGCGCCCTCGACCCACAAAACCCAGTACTTCGAAATGATGGGCGACCACGCGATCTATAACGACGGTTGGATCGCCAGCTCGAAAGTAATGCGACCACCATGGATCATCGTCGGTAACGTGAGCCAGGACCCGGCCGCTTTTCCGTGGGAGCTCTACGACCTGCACAAGGATTGGACGCAATCGGAAGACGTCGCCGCCAAATATCCAGAGAAGCTTAAGGAAATGCAGAATATCTTTTGGGCAGAAGCGGAGAAATATCAGGTGCTGCCACTCGACTCGACGGTTGCGACGCGATTGGTGACGCCGCGGCCGAGCCTGACTGCCGGACGTAACGTGTTCACATGGACGTTGCCGCTGACGGGTGTTCCGAACGGTGATGCACCCTCTGTTCTCAATGCCTCTTACACTTTCAAGGCCGAGGTCGATGTGCCAACCGGCGGTGCCGAAGGGATGTTGATCACCCAGGGTGGTCGTTTTGGTGGGTACGGTTTCTACCTGCTCAAGAACAAACCGGTGTTCCTATGGAATCTGGTGGACCTCAAGCGTCAGCGCTGGGAGGGACCCGAGCTCACGCCCGGCAAACACATCCTGGAGTTCGACTTCAAGTACGACGGCCTTGGTATGGGGACGCTGGCGTTCAACAATATGTCCGGCATCGGGCGCGGTGGCACCGGAGTGCTGAACGTAGACGGCAAGTCCGTCGCGGAGCAGAAGATGGAGCACACCATCCCGCTGATCCTGCAATGGGACGAGAGCCTCGACATTGGTTCAGACACGCTTACCGGTGTGGCCGACCAGGACTACCAGCCACCATTCGCCTTCACTGGCAAGATTGACAAGATCACGCTGACAATCAATCGGCCCAAGCTGACGCCTGAAGACGAACAGAAGCTGTTGCAGGCGCAACGGGATAACAAGGCCAGCGAGTAACGGGTGCCGATGGTGATCCGGATCACAGCCCTCAAGGGGCACGCGGCGCTGGAGAACTTTTCAGTCGTGACACCGGGCGATGGCCAATGGTTTTGCAGTGGTCACCGCCAACAGGCACCAAGGGGAGCGCAAATGCTTGTCAGTAAACGGCGCTTGGGCATCGCTTTAGTCGCAGTAGGGATAGTGTCTGCCTGCGTGGCTTTTGCTGTGCATCAGCATGTTCGCGATCCAGTGGCCCTGACCCTGGGTGATGGAAATAATGGCCCCCGGGATATGGTCTGGCTTCCCGCTGGCGAATTTTTGATGGGCAGCGATCACAAGAAGGCGCGAGCCAATGAGGGGCCGGCTCACAAGGTCAGACTCGATGGATACTGGATCGACCGCTATGACGTCACCAATGCAGATTTCGCCCGTTTTATCTCTGAAACGCACTACGTCACCACCGCCGAACGCAAACCCGAATGGGAAGATCTGAAAGTACAACTACCGCCAGGCACTCCTGCGCCGGATGACAGCGTCATGGTGCCAGGCGCACTGGTTTTCGTGGGCACAAACAGGCCCATCCCGCTGGATGATTTCAGTCAGTGGTGGGCGTTTGTCCCGGGGGCTAACTGGCGTCACCCGTTGGGTCCGGACAGTACGATTGAAGGCAAGGAAACTCATCCAGTCGTTCAAGTTTCCCGTGAGGATGCAGAGGCGTACGCAAGGTGGGCACATAAGCGCTTGTTGACCGAGGCTGAATGGGAGTACGCCGCAAGAGGAGGCCTGGAACAAGCGGACTACGCGTGGGGCAATAATTTCACGCCCGGTGGAGAAAAGATGGCCAACACCTGGGATGAGATACAACCCTTTCCCGTGACCGGGTCCAGCAATAAATTCAAGATAGGCACCAAACCGGTAGGCAGTTACAGACCTAACGCGTATGGCCTGTATGACATGTCCGGGAACGTTTGGCAGTGGGTCGCCGATTGGTATCGTGCAGATGCATTTAAAGTTCGACTCAAACTTCAGCCGGCTGGGGAAGTAGCGGTTAACCCCGTGGGGCCAGCCGAGAGCTATGACCCCGAACTCGGGGTGACAGCCAACGCACCACAACGTGTGATTCGAGGGGGTTCTTTTCTGTGTAGCGACAGCTACTGCACGAGCTTTCGAACGAGTGCCAGGCAAGGTGCGGACCCCATGAACTCCATGTCGCATCTCGGCTTTCGCTTGGCGATGAGTAATGACCAATGGGAAAAGAACCGGACTCAGCTACGCGCTGCACTAAGACACTGACGTGAACTTCAGTTGGGCACCCTCTGGTTCGGCGACATGCCGGTGGGTCAGACAAAATCCACAGCGGGCTATCGAATTTCCGGTCAATTCGGTAGTGCCTGGATTCAAGCTGTGACCGGAAAAATTAGCTAGCACTTCTGATAGTCAACGAACAAAAACCGACTTAAATCCAAGGAGTTCAGCACCATGAACCTGTCCCGAAAATTCTTGGTCAGCGCTGCTCTGACCGGTGTCTTGCTTGGCGGTTGCACCTCCCAAGTCACTGAGCGCGAGCAGTACTCCGGTTTCCTGTCCAACTACAACAACCTGGAAGAAGTGACCACCACCACGGGTGAGAAAGCACTGCGCTGGGTTAGTCCATCATGGAACCCGAATGCTTATGACACCGTAATGTTCAACGGCCTTGAGTTGTACCCGGCACCCAAGCCTAATGAGCGGGTCAACCAACAAACACTCAATGACATCCAGAACTATATGACTACCAGCGTGAGCGGCGTACTAGGTCAGAAATACCGCTTGGTATCGAACACATCCGCAGCACCTGATGGGTCCAAACCCTTGATCCTCCGTGCAGCCATTACCGGGGTGAGCGCTTCCAACGAAGGTATGAAGTGGTATGAGATAGTCCCGGTCGCGGCCCTGGTCGGGGCAACAGAAGCCGCTACCGGCCACCGGGATCAGGACACGGATTTGTTCATCGAAGCCGAACTCATCGACGCAAAAACCCAACAGACTGTGGGCAAAGTGGTGCGTAAGGTGCTCGGCAGCGAACTTTCAAACGCTAGCCAGCAAATCACCGCCCAAGACTTCAAGGCCGCGATAGACAAATTGAATGCCGATCTGTGGGCTTTCATCCGTAAATGAACCGTGCTTCATCGCCAACACTGGTGAGCGGTCGTTTACGACCATATTCAACCGGTGGCCGAGTACGTTTCGAGTCCACTGTGTAGTCGAGACATAGAAACGATTCAGGGGCGAAAACTCAAAGGCATTGCCATCCGATATCAGACGCAGGAATTCCAAGGGTGATTCGATGCGCATTTTTCTATCATGAGCCATATAGCTATCGGACTCATCGCCTTCGTCGCTATCTTCGGCAGCGCTCTTGTTGGCATCTTTGCTGCAAGGGCTTTGCCCGAGCATCACCTCAGCACTGAGTCGCGCAATGCGATCTCCGTTTCAGCGGCGATTGTCGGCACGCTTTCGGCCTTGGTGATCAGCCTGATGATCTCGACGGCAAACAGTTCGTTCTCGACACGGTCGAGTGAAGTATCCAGAATTGCCGTCGACATCGTCCGCATGAACCGAGTGATGCAACGTTACGGACCAGAGGCTGAGGATGCCCGCGTAAAGCTTCGCAACTACGCGAGGGCGAAAATGCAGGAGTTGTTCCCGGCCGCGGGTGAACCGTTACAGTCAACCGATGCGACTGTTGGGATGATGGAGGCGACACAAGAATCGATTCTATTGCTTGTTCCGACTGATCCGAGACAGGGCTGGCTGCGCTCGCAGGCGCTTACACTTTCAGACGATGTTTTACAGGCGCGCTGGCTGCTAGCGGAACAGCGTGCCAGCAACATTCCGATGCCGTTCCTGATCCTGTTAATCTTTTGGCTTAGCTTGGTTTTCGCCAGCTTCGGCTTGTTTGCACCTCGCAATGCCACGACGATCGCCGTTTTCTGCCTATGTTCGGTTGCGGTTTCGGGAGGTATTACAATGATTCTGGAGTTGGACTCGCCCTTTTCTGGCCTCGTCCAAGTCTCCGGTCAGCCGATGCGCCAAGCGCTCGCTGAGATCATCCGATGATCAACTAGTCGAAGGGGGACGGTCAGCACATAAAATTCGCCTAGCCGAAGGCTACGTTATCCCCGGAACAGAGACACTCGAATATCTCCTTCAGCGGTGACTGCATGACTGATTTTCAGGAACATTAGGAACACTCTCTAGGATGCTCTGTGAACTGGTCAAGTAATTCTGGACACCAGTTAAGGTTTTCACGCAGCCAGTTTTTCCATAGCTACCGGCGACCGGTAGCCGTTGTAGCTATGGAGCCTGACGTTGTTGTAACGCATCACATAACGCTGCACATCCACGCGAGCTTCATGCTCCGAGCTGTAGCCATCTTCTGGCACCCACTCTGATTTCAGGCTCCCAAAGAAACGCTCCATCGGGGCGTTGTCCCAGCACTCACCTTTGCGACTCATGCTTTGCAGGAGTCCATGCTTGCGCATTTCATTCCTGAATTTGTGGCTGGTGTATTGGCAGCCTTGATCGGAATGAAACAGCACTTCTTTTGGACGACCTCGCAATTGCACCCGCCATTCGCAACGCTTCGCAGGTCAGCGTGGCATCGAAAATCATTGAAAACGACCAGCCCACGATCCGGCGAGCAAATAGATCCAGCACCGCCGCGAAATACATCCAGCGCTTGCCGACCTTGATGTACGTCACATCGCCACACCACACTTGGTTGATCGCCGTAACATCAAACTTGCGCTTGAGCACGTGCGGCGCCACCAGCGCTTCCACGCCGGAAGATTTGTACTTGTGCCGCCGGCGTTGACGACTGGTGACGCCGGCTTCGCGCATCAAGCTGCGAGCCATATGCCGTCCGACACGATGCCCCTTTGCTTGCAGCTCCTTGGCCAAGGTGCGCGAGCCGGCAGAGGCTCTGGATTCCTTGTAATGCTCGACCAGCACGGCTTTAAGTTTCTCCCGCTCAGGCTTCACCTTGCCTTGGCGCTGACGCCAGGCGTAAAAGCTGCTGCGGTTGACTCCAAACGCCCGACAGCAATTGTTAACGCCGTACTGCTCGTCCAGCTCATTGATCAACGAGAATGATCTTTGGAGTCCAAAAGCAGGAGAGCACTGGCCTTTTTTAGGATTTCGATATCCAGGTCTTTTTGCCTGAGCAACGCTTTGAGCTGCTGGATCTCACGTTGATCAGCGGTAATCGCTTTGGCACCCACCGGGGTCGAGCCCAAGCGCTCTTTACGAACCTGGTCGACCCAGCGGCGCAGGGCCGTAGGACCGATATCCAAACTGGCACAGACTTCGGGAATCGCCTGTCCTTCGTCCAGTACCATGCTCGCAGCCTTGAGCTTGAACTCTCTCGAATAAGATTTACGCATATCCAAACACCTCAGATTTGGGCGCCATCATAGCGCCCGATTGAAGTGTCCAAAAACATTAGGCCAGTTCACTGCGGCGGCTATGGGTCGCTTTCTGCCGGTCGCGACAGGCAGAAATCGGCCAATAGTTGCCTTTCGCGACAGGTAACCACCGCCCGCGTTTTCTGGCGCGGCCAGCGATGGCGAAGGGTTTGACTATTCCACCTGCGCCTTAAACGCGTCGTACGCCGATAACGGCAGGCTGATGCCCTCGCAGACCGCACGGGCATAGGCTTTCTCTTTGGCCTTGCCCGGCAGGTAAACGCCCAAGGCTTCAAGCCGCGTCATCTGCTCGCCCAGCCGTGAGGCAAAGCACTCGTCCAGCAACCTGGGAGCAATGCCAATCACCAGCATGCCAGCCCCTGGGGATTCGCTGCCGGAACGGAAATCTGCTGCATCCAACGACCAATTGGCCCCCGTCAAACCCGCCGCGAGCACCTCGACCATCAACGCAATGTTGGCGCCGCGGCCGCCCCCGAATGCCATCAACGTCCCGTGCAATGCCTCCCGCGCGCTACGCGTTTCATTGCCCTGTGCATCGACCGCCCAACCTGGCGGTATCGCCTCCCCCGCTTCAGCGGCCCGAAGCAGGTTGACGTAGGCCGTGGCGCTGCTGGCTTGGTCAATCGCCAGTAAACGACCCGCAGCACTGGCGGCGGCAAATGCGATGGGGTTGGTGGAGTACAGCGGCCGGCTCTGGCCCGCCACGGTGAGCAGCGGTGAGCCATTGGTGAACGCCAACGCGACCAGCCCCTCGCGCGCCAGGCGACGGGTGTAATAGCCCAACTCGCCACAGGTGAAAGCGTTGAACTGCGCAAACAGGGCGATACCCAGTTGATGCGCATTGCTGCACAGCACTGGGAAAGCGCGATCGAACCCCAGTTGCGCGATGCCTTGGGCCGCGTCGCAGCGGATCATGGCCGGCGCGACCTGGGTCACGATGGGCTCGGCAGCCATGGCGATTCGGCCGGTGGCAAAGCCGCTGAGGTAGTCAGGCAAATGGCCGAAACCGACTTCGTGTTGGCCATGGGCCTGGGCTGATACCGTGGCGTTGGCAAGCGCAGAGGCCACGGCGTAGCTGGTGCCGTGGGCCAGGCAGAGCTGTTGTGCGAAGGTGGTGGCATCGGTCAGAGACAGGCGCTTGTCGGGTTTGTCGTCGTCCATGGTGGCTTCAGTGTTCTCGGATTGTAGGTGTGCCGCAGCTTGAGAACCTGCAGGAGCGGCGCTAGCCGCTCCTGCAAGATTTGTGTCGCTCAGTTGATTATCTTTACTGAATCATCCTCGGCTCACCCACCTGCGCAGCCTCGCGGTCCAGGCCAAACGAGGCGAGGATTTCAGCGATTTCGCCCGAGGCATGCAAGGCCTGGATGTTCTTGCCCAGCGCCTCGCCCAAGGCTGCGTTGGACTTGGTGTACGGGAAGGCGCTCTGCCCAGGCTCAAGCGTGGCCTTGACCCGTTGATCGGGCTCGGACACCTTGATGCTCTTGCCGGGGTACGCGCCCTTCTGCTGCGAAGAAACCCCCACCGCGAAGCTGTCCGCGCCGACCTGGATGCGCTTGGACGCCAGGTCCTGGGCCATGGCCACCGGGTTCGGGTAGAGCACCAGATTATCGCCAAAGGCCTTCTTCAAATCGTCCACCCACAGGTAGCCCTGCACGGTGCCGATGCGCTTGCCGTCCAGTTCGGAAATCTTCGTGTAACCCTCATCCGAAATAATGCCCATCACGTCCAGGTACAACGGTGCCGACAACCCCAACGCCTTGCTGCGCTCTGCCGTGCGGTACCAGTCACCGATGCCGACATCGGCGCGCTTTGCCACCACCGCCTGCACCACAGCTGCGGTGTCCACCACCATGGTCTTAACCTTCAGGCATTCGCGCTCGGCGATGCGCTTGATGATCTCGCCATCCACGCCGCTCAACTGGTTGTTCGGCCCCGGTATCGAGTAAGGCGGGAAGACATACGCCGCCACGGTCAGCACACCTGGCGTAATGGTTTCAAACTGGTTCGCCGGGGTGCATTCGGCCAGGGCGTACGGCGCGCCGGCCAGGGTCGAACACAAGAACATCCAACGGGTAAAATGTTTAAATGAGCGAGTCATGACGTCACCTTTGCAATAAAAGAGCAGCAGCCGAAAACGGCGTGAGTGGCATTTGTTGTTATGGCTGGCTGGGTGCCAGTCTTTTTTCCAGCGCTGCCACGCCCAGGGTCGCCGGAGCACAGACAGCGGCATACATCAAACCGGCCAGGATCAGCACCGGCATGTACTCAAAAGTGGAGGAACCTATGGAGGACGCCCGGCTGACAATTTCTGGCAGGGCGATGGTGAAACACAGCGACGAGGCCTGGAACATCATGATCGAGAACCCCAGCAGCGACGGCAGCGCTACCCGCAAGGCCTGAGGCAGGATCACAAAGCGCAGGGCGTCGAACCGGTTGAGGCCGATCACCTCAGCGGCCTCGGTTTGCCCTGGGGCCACCGCCTCGATGCCACCGCGTATGATTTCACTGGTGTAGGCCGCCGTGCAGTACGCCATGGCCAGCGCGGCAGCCCAGAACGAGGTCAAGGTCAGGTTGACGCTGGGCAGGCCAAAGTAAAAATACTGCAGCAGGATCAACGCCGGCGCACCGCGCCCAAGCTCCACGATGACCAAAGACGGGTAACGCAACCAGCGGCGCGGGGCCGAGACACCGAGTGCCAGCACCAGCCCCAGTACAATACCCAGGCCCAGGCTCACCGCCGTGACCTGCATCGACAACACAAAGCCCTTCCACAACTCCGGCAGCCATTGGGCCCACATCGTCAGCAGTTCGCTCATCGGGCAATCCTCTGTTTCAACGTGGCCGAGAGCCAACGGGAGAACAAGGCCACCGGCACGCTGAGCACCAGGTAAACCACCGCCGCCGCGCTGTAGACGCTCAGGCCCTGAAAGGTTTGTTGTGAAACTTGATAGGCCTGGAAGCTGATATCGCCGACGCCAATGGTCGAGGCCACGGCCGAATCCTTGAGCAGGCCAATGGCGTAGGTGGCCGAGGTGGGAATGGCGATGCGCACCAACTGCGGTAACACCACATCGAAAAACCGTTGCGATGCCGACAGGTTAAGCACATAGGCGGCTTCGAATTGCCCGGTGGGAATCGCCGCGAAAGCACCGCGGTACACCTCGGACATGTGCGCCGCCGTAATCAGCCCCAGGCCGACCACTGCCGCGGTAAACGGCGACAGGCTGATATAGCCGCCACCGATGCCAAAGAAGATGAAAAACAGCCAGACAATCGGCGGAATGGAGCGCAGGGTCAGCACCAGCATGGCCGCCAGAAAACGCAGGGGCTTGACCCTGGACAGGCGCAGGGCACAGATCGGAAACCCCAGCACCACGCCGACGCAGAAGGCGAGCACGGTGACAGCAATGGTCCACGGCACACCGTTCAACAGCATCATCAGGATGTCTTGCATCAGCGATTCCTCACGGCCTGGAGGAACTGGATCACCCGTTCATGCTCGGGCTGGCGCATCACTTGCTGGCTCGGCCCCTGCTCGATGATTCGCCCCTCGGCCATCACCACCACGCGGTCGGACACGGTTTCGGCGAAGTGCATTTCGTGGGTCACGACGATCATCGACATTCCTTCGCAGGCGAGCTCTTTCATCACCGCCAGCACCTCCAGGCCCAGCTCGGGGTCCAGCGCCGAGGTCGGCTCATCGAACAGCATCAATTCAGGGTCCAATGCCAGGGCGCGGGCGATGGCGATCCGTTGTTGCTGGCCACCGGAGCAGCGCGCCGGATAATGCTGGGCCTTGTCGGCCAACCCCACGCGTTCGAGCAGTTGCATGGAGCGGGCGTCGGCCTCTTTGGCGCTGCGGCCCAAGGTACGGATTTGCGCCAGGCTGACATTGCGCAGTACCGTCAGGTGCGGAAAAAGATTAAACGACTGGAACACCATGCCAATGCGCCGGCGCAGCTTGAGCAGCTCTGTACGGGGTAACGTCTTGCCTGCTTCGATGTGCACGCCATCCATACTGACCCGGCCCTGGGTCGGCGGCTCCAACTGATTGATACAGCGCAGCAAGGTACTCTTGCCCGAACCACTAGGCCCAATAATGGCCACCACCTCGCCCTTGCTCATTTCAAAACACACGTCGTGCAGGACGGGATAGGGGCCAAACTGTTTATGAACTCCCTCCAGGCGCAAGAACGGTTCGGCGCTGGCCACTGGGCGCGGCGCCAAGGAGGGCGCGGTTTCGATCACGGTCATACTGCTCATGGTTTTGCTCCAGCTATCGATCGCCGTCGACTAAGGGCGTGCGCGAAAGTTTTATCGGCCCGTTGGCGCTGATCAGCACCTGTTCTTCGAGCTTCACCCCTTCCCCACCGCCTTGTTCACCGATGTAACTTTCCACCGACACCACCATGTTTTCCTCGAACAGGCCGTCGTAACCCCACTCGGCGAAATCCACGGTGTTGGCGACGCTGGGGTACTCGTCCACCAGGCCGACGCCGTGCAGCATCATCATGTAGCGATTGTGCTCAAAGCGCTTAGGCACAGGCCAACAGTGTTCGGCAAACTCGCGAAAGGACAGGCCCGGGCGCAGCAGTTCTACGTTGTGGTTGATCTGCTGCGAGGCGATTTCCAGCAAGTCGCGCTGGGCCGTTGTCGGCGCCTTGCCGGGGCAGACGAAGCTGCGAGAGATGTCCGAAAGGTAACCACCGGGCCCGACCATGTCGGTGTCAAAACAGACCATCTCACCTGCCTTGATGACCTTGTCGGTGGCGTCCTGGAACCACGGGTTGGTTCGCGGCCCGGAACTCAGCAAGCGGCTTTCGGCCCATTCCCCGCCGTGCGCGACATTAGTCCCGTGCATGATGCTCCACAGCTGGTTTTCAGTGACCCCCGGCACCAGGCTTGTGCGCATCCGGGCAATCGCCAGGTCGCACACGCCCATGGACACCCGGTGGCTGGCGACCTCTTCAGCCGATTTGATCAAGCGTGCCTGCTCCATCAACGGCTGCGCATCGAACAGCTCAATGCCCTTATGCATCAGGCGCTGCGCGCCCCAAGGGTCACAACGGTCCACCGCCAAGCGGCGATTGCCGCCACCGTGGCGGGCCATCAGGTCCGCCACTTCCTGGGCCCAGCGCTCGGCTTTTTCCTGCACGCGGGGGCCGGCAAGAAAATACAGCCAGGGAATCGCCGGGCGAATTTCATCGATGGTTTCCACGTGCTCGCTGTTGTGCCGGCTGCTGTTGAACTCGAACAGCACCACCGGGCCGTCGGTGGCCACAAACACATAGCGGCTGGGCGAGTGCATCACCCACAAACCGAGGTTATTGGTGTCGGTGGCATAGCGAATATTGATCGGATCGGCCAACAGAATGCCGGCGTAATCCTGGGCGCGCAGTTGCTCGCGAATGCGCTCCAGGCGGTAATGACGCAGGGCTTTGCGGTCGATGGCGGTATACGCATCGAGTAACGCCGTGTCGACCGGCGCCAGGGCATGTTCAGTGACCTTGGCATCGCTGCGAAAGCGCAGGTCGCGTTCGGTTAACGCAGTGAGCAGCTCAATGGAATCAGAACCCGTATGCATGCAACAACCTCCGCTGGGAAGAGCTTGATGTTCATCAAATTCAATCAGACCAACTGTCGGGGCAGTAACTTAAGGCTTCTAAATCAGGTGACGGCTGTCTTTATTGTTGTGGGCGACACACGGCAGCTAGAGGTCCTTGACCAGCCGCAGGGCATCGTAGATGGCCGCATGGGTATTGCGCGACGCCACGGCATCACCAATGCGGAACAACTGGAAGCGCCCTTCGGGGTTGCTTGTAACGGTTTGCGGCTTGCCGACAATCAGGTCCATGTACTCCAAGGCGCCTTCGTTGCTGGCCAAGGGTTTGAGTGCGAAATACAGCTCGTCCAGCGGCCGGGTGCCGTGGTTAACCACCACCTGATCCACCCGGCGTGTTTTAGTCAGGTCACTGTAATCGGTGCCGATCGTAGCCAGCAATTGGTCGCCTTGTTTCTCCACAACCTTGAGCCGGTAGGTGACGGTAAAGGTGGTGTCCAGTTGCTGCAACGTGCGCATGTAGGGAACCAGGTTCATGCCCATGACTTCGGGCGCGAACGAGCGGTCGGGGGTCATGATTTCAGTCTTGGCGCCACTGCGGGCGATGAATTCGGCGGCTTGCAGGCCGGCGTGGTCGCCCGCATCGTCGTACACCAGCACATTGCGCCCAGGCTTCACGTCGCCGGAAATAATGTCCCAGCTTGAAACCAGGAATTGATTGCCGTGTTCCAGCACTTCGGTGTGCGGCATGCCCCCGGTCGCCACGATCACCACGTCGGCATTTTCATCGAGAACAATCGCGGTGTCTGCCCAGGTGTTGAAGTGAAACGTCACGCCAAGGCGCTCGCATTGCGCCATGCGCCAATCGATGATGCTGATCATTTCTTTGCGCCGCTCGGACTGCGCGGTCAGGCGAATCTGTCCGCCGGGTTTGTCCGCCAGCTCATACACCACCACCTCGTGGCCGCGCTCTCCTGCCACCCGTGCCGCTTCAAGGCCACCAGGGCCGGCGCCGACAATCAGCACTTTGCGCTTCTGCGCAGCCTTGGGTATTTCATGAGGCATGGTGGTTTCACGCCCGGTCGCGGCGTTGTGGATGCAGTAGGCAGCGCCAGCGTTGTAAATGCGGTCCAGGCAATAGTTGGCGCCCACGCAAGGGCGGATATCGTCTTCACGGCCTTCGATGATCTTGCGCACGATGTGCGGGTCGGTCATGTGCGCGCGGGTCATGCCGACCATGTCCACCAACCCCGAGGCAATGGCATGGCGCGCCGTGGCCACGTCGGGAATTTTCGCTGCATGGAAGGTCGGGAAGCCGGTCAGCGCCTTGATTTCGCCGGCAAAGTCCAGGTGCGGCGCATTGCGCATGCCCTGGATCGGGATGATGTCGGTCAGCCCGGCGTCGGTGGCGATGTTGCCGCGAATCACATTGAGGAAGTCGATCATGCCACTGTCTTTCAACAGTTGGGAGATCTGCAAGCCCTCCTCTTTTTGCAGGCCGCCGGCGAGGACTTCGTCCCCGGTGTAGCGAATGCCGACGATAAATTCCGGGCCCACGCGTTTGCGAATGGCCGTGAGCACATCGAAGGTAAAGCGCAGGCGGTTTTGCAGCGAGCCGCCGTACGGCCCTTCCAGTTCGTTGGTCAGTGGCGACCAGAACTGGTCCATCAAGTGGCCGTAGGCTTGCAGCTCGATGCCGTCCAGGCCGGCGGCTTTCATGCGTTCGGCGGCATCGGCGTAGTCGCGAATGATGCGGTCGATGTCCCATTGTTCGAGCTGCTTGGGGAAGGCGCGGTGTGCGGGTTCTTGATTGTGGGAGGGCGACACCACCGGTAGCCAGTCGCCTTTGTCCCAGCGGGTACGCCGGCCCAGGTGAGTGAGCTGGATCATCACCGCCGCACCATGTTCGTGGCACTCGTCGGTCAGGTCTTTCATCCAGCCGACCACTTCGTCCTTGTAGGCCAGAATGTTGTTGAACACGGGCGGACTGTCACGGGAGATCGCGGCGGAGCCTGCGGTCATGGTCATGGCTACACCGGCTTTGGCACGTTCAACGTGGTAGGCCCGGTAGAGCTTTTTCGGCATCCCGTCTTCCGGGTAAGCCGGTTCGTGGGAGGTGGTTATGATGCGGTTGCGCAGGGTCAAATGCTTGAGGCGATAAGGCTGAAGTAGCGGATCGTTTTTCATATCGGTCTCGCAAACAGGTCATCAGGCACGCCGACAATATGCCCCTGTGTACACAGGTGTCAATACTCTTGACACTGGTGTACAGTTGGCCACGAAAAGCAAATTTAAACAGGGAAGAAATGCCCATGAAAGCAACCAGCTCAACGGCGGAACCGGCAGGCCGAGGCTCACTGGAAGGCTGGCTTAATGCGGCCTACGAAAGTCTGACTGAGTCAGGCGTCGATGCCGTGCGAGTGATGCCGCTGGCGAAAAAACTGAATTTGTCGCGCACCAGCTTCTACTGGTTTTTCGAAGACCGTGATGCCTTGCTCGTAGCCTTGATCGAGCAATGGAAAAACAAGAACACCTTCAACCTGGTGACCAAATCCCAGGCCTATGCCGAGTCCATCACTGAGGCGATTCTCAACGTCTTCGACTGCTGGCTGAACAGCGAATTGTTCGACTCGCAGTTCGAGTTCGCCATGCGCAGTTGGGCGCTGCAATCACCGGAAGTGGCGCAGGAAATCGGCCAGGCTGACGCGCAGCGCGTCGAGGCATTGCGGCAGATGTTCGACCGTTTCGGCTTTGAACACGATGCTGCGACTACCCGCGCCCGTTCGATCTACCTCACGCAAATCGGCTACATCAGCATGAAAACCCGGGAGCCCCTGGCCCAGCGCATGCGCTACATCCCCGAGTACCTGAAGATTTTCACCGGCAGGGAGCCGGAAGCCCGTGAGCTGGAGCGCTTTTATCAGCGCAACGGTTTTAGCGGTGCCGATTTGAACGTCTAAAAACATCGATTCACAAGTCAGCTTCTTTGAAGATGCGCACGGTCCACCTTGTTTTCGAGCCTGTCTCGGCCTTCCCGATACCTGACTGAATTGGCTGCATGAGGCAGTCCTGGAAAAACGCCAGGGCGATTCGCTCATTTGCAGCGACCTCTTTTAGCCGATTTCTGTCTGTCGTCACCGTCAGCTGTGGGTCGAACAGCGACCACCACTCGTTCTGACTGATCCACCCTTGTCCTCCATCAACATGGAGGACACGCCATGAATACCACTACCAGATCCCGCCATCAGCCTTGGAACAAGGGAAAGCTTGTCGGGCAGAAAGCCCCGCTCCGAGTCAGAGATATCTGGGCCATCCGGATCAGACTCCAGCTCGCAGAGAAGACACGAGATTTGGCCCTTTTCGGGCTCTGCTACAAATTCAATATGGCGAATACAGCCATGCGCAGGGAGCATCATCGTTGGAAATTCTTGGCGTTAGGACGGAGCGAGTTTGGCTGGAACTGGACGAGAGTTCAGATCAAAGAAGCAATCGTGTTGACCTACTAACAGGCCCAAATGGGTCCGGAAAATCTGAGATTCTCAGTTTCCTTGCAAATACATTCCGAAAGCCTAAATCAAGACCGGAAAAAGGGCAGATCTCATGGAAGCATAAAGACTTTCATCTTATTGAGGATGGCGGGATAAATCCATATGAGCCAACTCGTGTAATTGCACAAACATATAGTCCTTTTAATAGATTTCCGCCACCCATCGATCATGACTCGTCACTTACCAGCGTGTATTCTGAAGGCGATGCATCCGACTCTATATATATTTGCGCGGGGCTGCATAAATCTACGCGCCTAGTGAGTTCGAGTTTATCTAAAAATACATTAGAGCAAGCAATTTACCGACTAAGCGAGTCATTGGAAAGCGTGAGTTCCATACTTAGAGTGATGACAAATCTAGGCCTGCTAGATCGAATTTACTTCACTTATGAAGCAAGACTCGGGCTTCGCCCCATTATCGATGCGAATCGCAATGGACGTTCCACCGTGTAAGCCCTTGTCCACGATCTGCTCCGCAGACCTTTCGACCCTGACCTCCATCATTGAGAGAGGAATATATAAAGTAGTTTAGGATAATTTATAATTAGAAAGTGTCAAAGTATTCCTTCTTCAATTGAACATTTCTGAAACTTTAGTTATAGACAAAAGCGCCCCCCTTGGAGATGCGCAATGTCACGAACTAATTATTCGAAAAATCGACAATCAGGCTGTAGGATGTCATTGAATTATATTGCTTTTCTTCCTAGCTAAAATTTTACTTATTAGTTCTGATAGCTCCTGCTTTCGGGGCCTCCAGCATTGTTGTCATCGTCGCGATTTTCGGACACTACCGCCCCCTACATCCCCGCAACCCTTGAACCACCCTGCTTACAGCGTTCATGCTGGCCCTGGATGGTGCCAAAGGAAGACTTTTCCTATAAAGCGACAAAATTCAAGACAAAATCCGAAACCCTGGCTACTTCACACGCAGATATAAGCCCGTTTCTTCAGGCTCCAGCCAGTTTGCAATAACCTGGACAAAAAACGAGAAAGCAGGAAGTCAAAATAAAGCGGACATTTTCGTAAGTCGGCCCTGCGCCGCTGGCCATATGTATCATACGGAGCTGGCATCGTGTCGTGCTCAAACACATGGTTTCTAGCGCCCTCTCCTGCTCGACATCTATTGCCTCAGTCCAAGTCCACCGCGGAAGGAAACACGACTATGTCATTCTGCATTCAACCGGGTCGTGAAATACCGTGATGACGCAGTTTTCGATAGAGCGTATTGCGGCTGATCCCTAAGGTGCGCGGCGACTGGCAGGATCGAGCTGATACTGAACCAGGCACCGGCGCCAGGATCGTGTGATGGCCAGGTCAGCAATTTCGTGGATGCCCTGTTTTGGGTCGATCTCTGCCGGTCATGGTTTCATTGCTAACTTCGTGAGCTGATGCCATGACTGAACCAATCTCAATTATTTTGGCTAGCGCCCCCATGCACCCATTTCAGCTCGCCCCCCAAGAGGTAACCTTCCACATTTTCTATCGAAAGGGCTTCGAGCAGCACCTGCTCCAGGAGGGCAAAAAAACATTTAATGTGAGCCTGTTTCAATGCCTGAGGCCGGGTCACCAGATAGACTTCCATATCTGGAAGTTGGAGATCCGGGAACAACTCGATCAGGTCCTTTGCCAGAATACGGGGCAGTACTGCCACACCCATTCCTCGCCTCACCGATTCGAGCTGAACCGCGAACGAGTTCACGCTGATCTGCGCGCGTTCCACACCCGCGGCCCTTGCCGCACGCATTTGCGGCAACATGTCCAGCGGAGGAAGCAAGGCAATATTGACCGCAGTGGCTGGAGTCACCCCTGGATACCGCTTCAGATAACCTGCATCGGCGAAGACACCGTAAGCGAGCCTGCCTATTGGTCGATAAATCAGCGACGGCTCGCCCAGATGAGCTGTGCGTACAGCAATGTCTGCCACGCCGCGGACGATCTTGTGAAAGTCGGCTGTTACCAGTAACTCCACCGAGCAACGCGGGTGAAGAGAGGTGAAGCGACTCGCAGCCTCCAGCACGCAAGACGAGAATCCCTCTCCTGCACTGACCAGGACACTGCCAAATAGCTCTGTGTGTAGCCCGGACATGCCGGCAACGGTTTGACGCCTCAAGCCTGCTTCCGCCGCCAGGGCAACTTCCACGAGGGATTGGCCCCGCGAGGTCAACCAGCATCCTTCAACGCCCCGCTCGACGAGTGGCTCGCCCAAGGCAACCTCAAGTTGGGTCAGCCGGCGGGACACGGTAGACGCCGCGATACCCAGCAATTGGCCAGCTTGCAGAAAGCTGCCACGCCGCGAGACTGCCAACAGCAGACGAAGATCGTCCCAATTTGCCTGCAACGCCATGCGTCATATCCTCCCTGATCTGCATATGTGCAAAGCCATTATGCAGGAGTCGCTGTTTTTCGGGAGAGGCCTCAAAGGTATATCTACAGGCCCTCGAAAAGAATGGAATGGACTGTATGACTACTGGCCCCAACGACTATGCGGAACGCGCCGCCAGTGCCTTCAATCGCCGTGATGTGGAGGCGATGCTTGCGCTGGTTTGCGAAGACTTCATCTACCTCGATGGCACGGGGATACAAACCGGTCGCGAAGCCATGCGCAAACGAGAGACCGCATTGTTCGAAGCGCTCCCCGATGCCCAAGTGATCTTCAGCCCATTCGCCATCGGTAACGATCGTTTGGCGCTGACTGCCTTCCTGACCGGCACATTCGCCGCACCCTTGGTGCTGCCCGGCCGGGTGATTCCACCTCATGGACGCCATATTACCGCGTACTACGCTGCACACTTCACCTTCAGAGACGGGCTGGCCATCCGTGAAGAGGCCTTCTTCGACAGTGCGGTGTTGATGCCGTTAGCCTATCCGGCTGAGGGTTGAGCCATGCACAGTGTATTCGTTACTGGCGCGACCGGTTTGTTGGGCAACAACCTGGTGCGTGAACTGGTCGCTCGTGGCTGCGTGGTCAAAGCCCTGGTCCGTTCAAGAGCCAAAGGTGAACAGCAGTTCAACAATGTGCCGGGTGTGGAACTGGTCGTTGGGGACATGGCCGATGTCGACGCATTTGCAGCGTCGCTGCAAGGCTGCGATACGGTGTTTCATACCGCGGCGTTCTTTCGCGACAACTACAAGGGCGGCAGCCACTGGAAGGAACTCGAAAAGATAAATGTGTCTGGTACGCGGCGCCTGCTAAACAAGGCCTACCGCGCCGGTATACGACGGTTCATCCATACGTCTTCCATTGCCGTGCTCGACGGCGCACCTGGCACGTCCATCGATGAGACATGTCTGCGGGCCGACGCCGATGCGGATGACTACTACCGTAGCAAGATTCTCGCCGACTGTGTCGTCTTGTCGTTCCTGGAGGTCCATCCCGAGATGCATGCCTGCATGGTTCTGCCTGGCTGGATGTGGGGCCCTGCCGACATTGGCCCGACCTCCTCGGGACAGTTGGTTAACGATGTCGTGCACGGCAAACTGCCCGGACTGATCCCCGGTAGCTTCTCCGTTGTCGATGCCCGCGATGTGGCATTGGCGCAGATTGCCGCAGCCAAACATGGGCGGCGAGGTGAGCGCTATCTCGCGGCGGGCCGGCATATGACAATGCGTGAGCTGGTGCCTATTCTTGGACGTATAGCGGGCGTCAGGACCCCCGTTCGACAACTACCGCTCCCTTTTCTATACACCTTGGCGGCTGTGCAGGAGATCTATGCGCGTATTTCCGGCAAGCCCATTCTGCTGAGCATGGCCACGTTGCGCCTGTTGGTACGAGAGAAGGACCGCACCTGTTTCAACCACAGCAAGAGTGAACAAGAGCTTGGCCTGAGTTTCCGGTCGCTAGAGCTGACAATCGCCGACACCGTGGCGTGGTACCGCGATCACGATTGGTTTGAGAGTCAAACCTTAAGTTGCCGGAACCGCACTCCTTCCACATTGACCGCACACCTGAACAAGGACGTAAACATACTGTGAGTAGGGAAATAATCCTGATGCGTCACGGCCAGCCAAAGCTGGTCACAACCGACAAAATGTCAGCGCTCGAAATGAAAGACTGGATCGAGCACTACAACCGGTCCGAAATAACCAACCAACCCGTCCCGGATGTCAGCATGCAGCTCGCCGCAACCGCCACGGTGATCGTCTCAAGCAGCGCGCCTCGTGCGCTCACCTCCGTCCAGGCTCTTGGCCTGAAGCCCGCCCTCGTCGACGCGCTTTTCTGTGAAGCGCAACTGCCTTATGGTCACTGGAAGCTGCCACGGCTATCGCCGTTTACCTGGGCTTTTATCCTTCGAGCCTTATGGTTGTGCGGTTACTCACGCAGCGTCGAATCCGCCGGCACTGCGAGGATGCGCGCCAGCACGGCAGCTCGACGACTTCAGTCCCTTGCCAGCGAAGGACCGGTTCTGCTGCTCGGTCATGGCTTTATGAATCGAATGATCGCCAAACAACTGGTAGCAGATGGATGGGTTCGCCAAAAACGTAACGGCAGCCAGTATTGGAGTGCGACGGTGTATCAATATAGCGGTGTTTAAAAGGTGCCATCTTGCGCGGGGATTAAACGAAGAGAAAGTTCAGTGTGGTCGTTCATTTGTAGAGATCCATTCTTTGGGACGCGAAAACCGCGTTTTCTACCCGCTCAGCCCCGCACAAAGGCCGGGGCCAGGAGTGTAGGTTGGCGATTTGTCTCGCTGGACAGATACCTATTGCTGCTGGTGGCGACAGGCTGAAAACGGCCAAAAACGGTCTTTTGGGAGGGGATAATAAATCTGTCCCCTTTTCCACAACCCCTGAGCGAATTCACGAATGGTGAATATGAAAATTCACTTGATATTTTTCTTCAAAGGACGGCAAATTTTCGGGGGTGAGCTCTGTGCTCGCCTATACTGAAAATGTAAATCATGCTGGTAAGCTCGCTTGGCAAGGCATTGATAAACTTGAAAATTTAAAGGTATGGGTTGCCTTGGAGATTGTTGATTAACCAATATTTCCCTGTGATGGGTTGGTGTCGTGACGAGGTTTTGATATGAACGTCTTGTTGAAAGAGCTTCAGGCCTATCATCATGAGGTGGCTATAAAAATCACTCAGATCAAAGAGTTGCTGAGGAAGATGAGGCATGAATCCGATGGTGCTGAAAACTGCAAGCTGTTGTTCAAGATGCTGGAAGCCATGCATGGTGATGCAGAACGACACCACCATGAAAATGAAGAGCTTATTCGGCTGGCATTGCTAGCGACTGAGGCACCGATCCACCAACGGGTCAAGGATATCGAGCGAGATCATCAAGCATTTGGGCGCATTGCTGGACAATTGAAGATGTTGGAGGACACAACTCAGGAAACGAGAGTAATTGCTGACACTATCGATGACTTCATCAAAAAATATTTCGATCATATGGACTCTGAGGAGAATATTTTCTTTCCGGTGGCAGATAAGTGGCTGTCAGACGAGCAGTGGCAGGAAATAAAGCGTCAATGGCATTAATTGGAGCTCACCGCACAACTTCAAAATTTAGCTACTACTTATCCGTGACCAAACGAAGTTATTATGTGGATACCAAGTCCCCCCCACTTCATTGACTCACCGGCGTGTCCGTATATCGACTGTTCTTCGTTGTAAGTCCCTTCGTCGAGTACTCGTTATCAGTGCACTGAACACAAAGAAACTCATTGCCGGAGGTGTATCGATGTACCTCCGGTCGTGGTCTGGTGCCGCTTCGTCGAGCAGTCGGCGCAATTTGTGTATCTTGAACCTGGCTTCCAGCTTGCAGCGCCGGCAACCACGGTCAGGTATGTATTTGCAGCTTCAGTAAACCTTCTACATCAGCTAGCGCAGGAGCATGGGCTCCGGCATAGCGGCACGATATGGATGCGCAAGCTGCTGAAAATCGCAGGCGTTCTCTCAAGTCTGCAATCCCCAGCAACTCCGCCGCCAGCCAACCAGCCATACAAGCGTCTCCTGCACCAACCGTGTCTACCACTTTCACGGCAATAGCCGGCTGATCGAGTTGGTTGTCCGGGGTGTGGAGCATCATCCCGTGTTCCCCTCGGGTAAAAAGGATCTGCGCCTGAGAATTAAGTGCGCGAAGCTCATCCATTGCCTGGTGTTCGGTCAACCCTGGATAAATATGCCGAAGGTCTTCATCGGAAAGCTTAATCATGTCAGCAAGGGTGGTCATCGTAGGGAAGGTCTGCTCCCGATAATGGCTATCCATTAAATTGCGCCAATTCGGATCATAGCTAATCCGTTTACCGGCTCCTTTGGCCTCCTGAGCAATTTTAACCAGCCTGTCTGCGAGTGGTTGTCGAGCCAAACTGATGCAGCTGAAATGACACAGCTCTGCTTGGGTGACCCATCCTTCGGGCATCTGATCTGGATCAAAAAAAAGATCGGCATCTCCAGCAAAAAAGTATCTTGGAGGACGGCTCGATGGAACGATGGCGACCAAAGGGTCTCGATCTACCCGTTGGATAAAGTTCATATCCAGCCCGGCGGCTTTTGACTGCGAGGCTATCTCGTCACCCATTGAATCTATGCTCACCGCCCCAGCAAAAGCGCAGCTAACACCCAAGCGACTTAGCGCTCGTGCAACATTCCAAGGAGCACCGCCCGGGTAGCCCTTCCACTGTCCAGGAGTGCCTTGGACAAGGTCGGTCAGGGCTTCGCCAAATACTACTGCGCGAGGCAATACCATCGTCATTTCCTCATTTTTTTGTCGTTGGGATAACTGCTGGCTGATCAGTTTTGACCGGTAATCAATTACTCAATACGCTTGGTGAAAAGCAGGGATCGATGAGCTGAAGGCGTGTTGGCCGACGCGTTCAAACATTAAAACCAGGTTTCCATTTGTATACCGTATTGCCATACACCTCCGGCGTTGAAGTCCGTCTTGCCGAAGGCGTCTGAGGTACTGTATCTGTCCAGGTCCGAAGACCAATTCATGAAGCTTGCGAACACACGCAGTTCGGGACGAGTGAGCAGGTCTCCAAGGTCAGGTTTGAATGTCGGGGCGATCGTGAATTTCCAGTAGTTACCGTCGACCGCATTACGTTGTAGATAGTCCTTGGGGTCGAGGTTCATGGTTTGCCAGCTCATTTCGTAGGCCATCTCGAAATTGCTGGTGATTGCATTGGCCAAACGCATGTTCAGCGTCATCCAGCGGTAATTGTCACCCTTGACGTATCTATCCTTGCTTTGTTCGGCCAGCAAGCTGGGGCCGATGCGCCAACCAGGCGCAATGGGTGTCTCGCCGTAAAGTGCCAGACGCAGAGCGCGGGCATCTTCAATCAGTTCACCATCCGAGCCGACGTTCTTGACCTCTGCTCCCAGACCTTGCCCATAGAGCAGCGCCGTTTTGAAGAAGCCTTCCCTGCCGAAAAAGTTTTTCTGATGATTGGCCAGCATGCTGTGCAAGCCGGAATCCGCAGGCGTCAGACCTGCTTCATTGCTGCGAGTGCCAATGTCGTTTTTCTTTGAGCCAACGGCGTTGAACATCCACTGCCAATGACCACTGTCGAAGAACTGGTTGGAGGTCAGGATGTAGCTTTCCACATCGGCGTTGATACCGCCTTCACTGAAATCCCCGTAATTACGCCCGATCAGGGAGTAATTCGAGCGCCAATTCTTGTTCATCTGCACATCGTAGATGCCACCTCCGGTGCCGGCCAAATAGACCACGTCTGAGTCCAGCCAATGGATATCGAAATTGTCTCTATCGAATCGCTTGCCTGCCCACAGCGTGGCGTTTTCGAACACTGAGTTGCCCTTGAAGGCGGCGAGATGATCGAGTTCGGTAAAGACCTGACGCACGTTCAGATTACTCTCGTCGGCCGTCCAGTCATTGGAGCTTTCCACACCATCGGCGATGGACACCGTGAATTTGGAACGGGTGCCGTTCTGCGCATAGGTTTCTTTCGACAGGTCTATGCGCATGTAGGTGTCGTCTTCGTTGCCGAGTCGCCCGACTGCACCACCGACTGAACCGGCTGGGGTTGCATAAGGGCCGCCACGACCACCACCTAGCCTGTCGTTGATCAGCAATCCGGAACGGGCATAACCCTTGAAGCTGAAGCCGTCCGTGAGGTGGCCGCTGCTGCCCTGCTTTTCCATGCTTTGCTGACGGGCTTCGAGTTTTGCCAGTCGGGTGTCCAAAGCAGGCGCCGAAATGGCTGCGGCAGTAGACGCAGCGGGCTGCAAAGCGGGAGCTGCGAGTTTGATTTGCTGCAATTCCCTGGCGAGTGCCTGGGTTTGCTGTTCGGCTGCGGCTGCACGCTTTTCCGCTGCGCTGGTACGGGCTTCAAATGCGGCCATGCGTTCTTCCAGAGTCGCGGCCTGAGAGGTTGCCGCTGATGTGCCGAGCACGCCTGCGAGTAGCCAGCCTGGTGCTTTCTGCATGTGGATTTCCCTGTTTTGTTTTTATTGTTTTGTTCCCGCGAGCGGCCATTTTTCGTGAGTTGTGAATTGTCGCAATCGACGAAAAAAAGGATGCCTCATCGCAAATACGCTGCTACATTTGGCGATGTTAACGTTAACTTTTCTAAAAACAAAAATAAAGGGCGCTTTATGAAACAGCTCAGATCTCTCCTTCCAGCAGCACTGCTCACCCTTTGTGCCGGGCTTCCATCTCTCTCGAGCGCAGCCAATTTGACGATCTCGTGCGGTGCGGTGGGTGCGGAGTTACAACTCTGCAAGGAGGCTGTCGAGGCGTGGTCGAAACAGACCGGCAACAACGTCGAGGTGGTTTCCACGCCTAACTCGGCGACCGAGCGGTTGTCGTTCTACCAGCAGATCCTCAGTGCGCAGTCCGCCGACATCGACATCATTCAAATCGATATGGTGTGGCCGGGAATGCTGGCCAAACATCTGATGGATCTGCGCGAGGTGCTGCCCGCCAACGCGACTCAAGGCTATTTCCAGGCACAGGTGGATAACGCCACGGTGAACGGACGGCTGGTGACGATGCCATGGTTCACGGACTCGGGCTTGCTGTATTACCGCAAGGACTTGCTCGAGAAGTACAACCAGCAGGTTCCCCAGACGTGGGAGGAAATGACCGCTACCGCCAGGAATATTCAACAGGCCGAGCGCACTGCCGGGAACCCCAATGCGTGGGGTTACATCTTTCAGGGGCGTGCCTACGAGGGCCTGACGTGTAATGCGCTGGAGTGGATCAGCAGCCAACCGCAAGGCGGGCTGGTCAACCCACGAGGCGACATCGTGGTCAACAGTCAGGCCTCAAGAACGGCTTTGACCCTGGCGAAAAGCTGGGTAGGAGACATCTCCCCGCGTGGCGTACTCAATTACACCGAGGAGGAAGGCCGTGGCGTGTTCCAGTCGGGAAATGCGCTGTTCATGCGTAACTGGCCGTATGTTTGGGCCTTGGTGCAAAGCCAGGACAGTGCCGTAAAAGACAAGGTCGGGGTCGCCCCCCTGCCCCGCGGCGGCGAGACCGGCACCCATGCATCCACCCTCGGTGGCTGGGGTCTGGCGGTATCGCGTTACAGCGCCAATCCAAAACTTGCCGCAGAACTGGTGACCTACCTGACCAGTGTCCAGCAGCAAAAACATCGAGCTTTGGTAGGCGGCTATAACCCGGTTATCGAGTCGCTTTATCAAGATCCCGAGCTGCTCGCGGCAATGCCTTATTACAGTCAACTTCTCAGCATTCTCAACGAAGGGGTCATGCGCCCCGCATCAATAACCGCCGATCGCTATCCCCGGGTCTCCAATGCGTTCTTCGATCGAGTACATGGCGTGCTGGCGGGCGAGTTGCCTGTCGATCAGGCGCTGGCCGAACTGGAAAGCGAACTCACGCGCATCAAACGCCGGAACTGGTAAGCCACAAGGAAGGAAATCACCATGTCTGTCTCTACTACCCATGCTCCCTGTGACGAGCTCCTGCTCACCAGGGAAACGCCTGTACAGCGTCGCCGAGTACGCGCCGCCTGGCTGTTTCTGACACCGATGTTGCTATGTCTGGCCCTCGTGGCCGCCTGGCCGCTACTGCGTACATTCTGGTTCAGCCTGACTGATGCCACCCTGGCGGACACACGTGGTGGATCCTTCGTAGGCTTGAGCAATTATCTGTTCCACAACGGTTCCAACTGGTCGGGTGTCCTGGTCGATCCTCAATGGTGGAACGCTGTGCGCAACACGTTGCATTTCACCGTGGTGTCGGTGGGACTGGAAGTCGTCCTGGGGCTACTGGTGGCGTTGCTGTTGAACATCAAGTTCACCGGCCGTTCCTTGGTGCGTGCGCTGATTCTGATTCCTTGGGCGATTCCTACGATTGTCTCGGCGAAGATCTGGTCATGGATGCTCAACGACCAGTTCGGCATCATCAATCACATGATGCTGAGCGTCGGCCTGATTGATGCTCCCCTGGCCTGGACGGCAGATGCGGACCTGTCGATGTGGGCGGTCATCATCGTCGACGTCTGGAAGACCGTACCTTTTGTCACGCTTCTGATGCTGGCTGCCTTGCAGATGTTGCCGAGCGATTGTTACGAAGCCGCCAGGGTCGACGGCATTCATCCGCTGAAAGTGTTCTGGCGTGTCACGCTTCCACTGTTGATGCCTGCATTGTTGGTGGCGGCGATCTTCCGCATCCTGGATTCCCTGCGGGTATTCGACGTCATCTATGTGCTGACCTCGAATTCTTCGAGCACCATGAGCATGTCGGTCTATGCCCGCCAACACCTGGTGGAGTTCCAGGATGTTGGCTATGGCAGCGCGGCCTCGACTCTGTTGTTTCTGGTCGTTGCGGTAATTGCCATGCTTTATCTCTACCTCGGACGCCGTCAAATGGAGGTTCGGTCATGAGCCCGCGCCTATTGAAAAAAGCGCTGTTGCGCCTCGGATTCTGGTGCCTGATCGGGGTTTTGTTGCTGTATGCGGTCTTCCCTTTCTATTACGCCATCGTGACTTCGCTTAAGCCGTCCAGTGCCTTGTTCGAGGTGAGCTACTGGATCGAAAGCCCCGACTTCTCCAATTACGCGGCGGTACTCCACCAAGCCTCATTCCTGCGGGCTATCGGTAACTCGCTGGTGGTTGCGCTTAGCGTTGTGACGCTGGCGTTGTTCCTCAGTGTCACCGCCGCCTATGCCTTGGGAAGGGTGAAATTCCGTGGACGTGGCACGGTATTGATGATGGTTCTGGGCGTGTCGATGTTTCCCCAGGTCGCTGTGCTGTCGGGGCTGTTTGAAGTGATACGCGCCCTGGGCCTATACAACACGTCTTGGGCATTGATCCTGAGCTACACGATTTTCACCCTGCCTTTCACCGTCTGGGTGCTGACCACGTTCATGGGCCAACTGCCACATGAACTGGAAGAAGCGGCAATCATGGATGGCGCTTCACCCTGGGTCACGCTTACCCGGGTGCTGTTGCCACTGCTATGGCCCGCACTGGTTACCACTGGCCTGTTGGCCTTTATCGCCGCGTGGAACGAGTTCCTGTTTGCCTTGACCTTCACCCTCACCGACACGCAACGCACCGTGCCGGTCGCCATCGCCTTGATTTCCGGCGGCAGCCCCCATGAGCTGCCGTGGGGGCTGTTAATGGCCGCATCGGTGCTGGTCACCGTCCCACTGGTGATTCTGGTGCTGATCTTCCAGCGCCGAATCGTTTCCGGTCTCACTGCCGGCGCGTTAAAGGGTTGATGCCCAACAACTACAAGGAACAGCATTGTGATCAAATTGAAACTGGACAACGTGAACAAACAATTGGGCGGCGTGCGGATTCTTCGCGACGTTAGCCTGGAGATCGCTGCGGGTGAATTCGTAGTGTTCGTTGGCCCTTCGGGCTGCGGAAAGTCGACCCTGCTGCGACTGATCGCCGGACTGGATTCGATCTGCGGCGGCGACCTGCTGATCGACGGGCGACGGGTCAACGACCTGGAACCGCGCGAGCGTGGCGTCGGCATGGTGTTTCAGTCTTATGCGCTGTACCCGCACATGAGCGTCTACGACAACATCAGCTTTGGCCTCAAACTGGCCAAGACCGAAAAGACCAGTCTGCGCGAACGCGTGCTGAAAACAGCGCAGATACTTCAATTGGACAAATTGCTGCAACGCAAACCAAAGGAACTGTCTGGAGGACAGCGTCAGCGTGTAGCCATGGGCAGAGCCATGGCACGGGAGCCGGACATTTTGTTGTTCGATGAGCCGCTCTCCAATCTGGATGCATCCTTGCGGGTGCAGATGCGCAACGAAATCGCCCGGCTGCATGATCGACTGGGCTCGACCATGATCTACGTCACCCACGATCAAGTGGAGGCGATGACCCTGGCCGACAAAATTGTTGTGCTCAATGGCGGTCGCGTAGAGCAGGTCGGCTCACCGCGCGAACTCTATGAGCGCCCAGCGAGCCGCTTTGTCGCCGGTTTTCTCGGTTCGCCCAAAATGAACTTCCTGGCGGCGCGCCTGCATGCCCCGGGCGCAACCAGCCTGCTCGACACTCCCGTTTTGGGTATGACCGCCCTGCCCTTCGACAGCTCGAACCTGGCGGCGGGCACAATGCTGAGCCTGGGGATTCGCCCGGAGCACATTTCGCTCAAAGCGGCTGAGGGAACCGGCGGGATCGTGGTGACCGGGGTCGAATACCTGGGCAGCGAAACGTATGTGCACCTCGAAACAGGTCAGGATGAGCCACTGATCTGTCGTTGTGAGGTCAGCGCCGGATGGCAGGTGGGCGATCGGGTCGAACCGCAGCTGGACATCGACAACCTGCACCTGTTCGACGACGACGGCACGGCCTTGGAGCGCCGTCCAAAAACCATGGAAAACCTGCCGAATGAAGCCTCTCTGCGCTCAGTCCGAGTACACGCCCTATGACCTTGCCTTTGAATACTATGAGCGATCCCAAGTCTTCTTCCCTTGACCTTGCGCAGCGCGCACTGAGTGACGGCCTGTCTCGCGTCATCCAGGATTATCGACCCGGTTATCATATCGCCCCCCCGGCGGGCTGGATGAACGACCCTAACGGGGTGGTGTACTTTCGTGGCGAATATCACGTTTTCTATCAACACTACCCCTTCGAAGCGAAATGGGGCCCGATGTATTGGGGGCATGCCAAGAGTGCCGATCTAGTCCATTGGCAACATCTGCCCATTGCGCTGGCACCCGGCGATGACTTCGACCGCGATGGTTGTTTTTCCGGTAGCGCGGTGGTGTGCGGAGAAACCTTGGCACTGATCTACACCGGACACACTTGGCTGGGGGAAGTGGGTGACGAACGCTTCATCCGTCAAGTCCAGTGCCTGGCCACCAGCATCGACGGTGTCCGGTTCGTCAAGCATGGCGCAGTCATCGAGACCGCGCCGCAAGACACCATCATGCACTTTCGTGACCCCAAGGTATGGAAGGAGGATGACTATTGGTACCTCATTGCCGGCGCACGTCGGGGCGATAGGCCGCTGCTCCCGCTGTACCGTTCCACGGATCTGCACGTCTGGGAGTTCCTTGACTATGTGTCCGGTGGCAGCGAGGGCGATGGCTATATGTGGGAGTGCCCGGATCTGTTCCGACTGAACGGACGCGATGTGCTGCTGTACTCCCCTCAGGGCATGCAACCCCTGGATTACGGACGGCTCAACAAGTACCAGACCGGTTATCGAGTGGGCCGACTCGACAGCGAATGGCACTTCACCGGCGGGCCTTTTATCGAGCTGGATAACGGCCACGATTTCTATGCCGCGCAGACGCTGCTGGCCGCCGATGGTCGGCGCCTTGTGTGGGCATGGCTCGACATGTGGGAAAGCCCGATGCCGAGCCAGGCCCATCACTGGTGCGGCATGCTCGGATTGCCACGCGAACTTGAACTGTGCGCAGATCGCCTTTGCGTGTTTCCGGCACGGGAACTCACCGCCCTGCGCAAGACGCTATTGCCGAGTACGCCGTGGTGGGAGGCGTCGGGAACCCGGTGGGTGCCAGAAGTGAACGGCGATATGCTCGAAATCCATGTGCACCTGGATTTACTCGGCTGCACCGACGGACACCTGGGCATCGCCTTGCGCTGCAGCGAGGATGGCCATGAACAAACTTTGCTCTACTACGATGCGGCGTTGCAGCGTCTGGTGCTTGACCGCAGCCGCTCGGGTGCGCAAGTCACGGATCAGCGCAGCGTGTCGATAGACCCGACAGAAGAGTTATTGGCATTGCGTGTGTTCCTCGATCGCTCGTCCATTGAGGTGTTCGACGAAAACGGGCGCTTCAGCCTCAGCAGTCGCATCTACCCACAGCCCGATAGTCTGGGTGTGAAGCTTCTTGCAAGCGGGACTGGCGGGCGTGTCTCGATTCCCAGGGCATGGCCTCTCGCCTCGGGATGGCTATGATCAGTGTCATTCGAGTCGCGAGAAGCGCAGGCCATGTGTCATGATCCTGCGTCAACCTGACCGGTTTCGCCTCGCATGACTTCAGTGAAAGACGTTGCACAACTGGCCGGCGTGTCTCTGATGACGGTTTCTCGAGCGCTCAACAATCCAGAAAAACTGAGCCCCGAAACCCTTCAGCGGGTACGTCGCGCCATTGATGAACTGCAATTCGTACCGAGCCTGTCGGCGCGCAAGATGCGCGGCGACAACCTCCAGTCGCGCACCATCGGTGTGTTCGCGCTGGACACCGCGACCACACCGTTCGCGGTCGAGCTGCTGCTGTCCATCGAACAGACCGCGCAGCAAGCCGGCTGGAATGTATTTATCCTCAACCTGCTAAGCAATCCGCCCACCGACCAGAACATCGACCTGATGTTGTCGCACCGTCCCGACGGGTTGATCTTCAGTGCTATGGGGTTTCGCCACGTGAGCATTCCCGAGCGCTTGAAGAGCAAACCCCTGGTACTCGCCAATTGCCTGGCAGATGACAGTCACCTGGTGAGTTATGTGCCAGACGACGAAACGGGGCAGTATCGAGCGGTACATCATGCGTTGAGCCAGGGCTATCGGCGCCCTCTGTGTATCAATCTGCCAAAAGAGAGTCTAGCCTGGGGTCTGCGACAAAAAGGCATGGAGCGTGCCTGTCAGGCATTCGGACTGGCGCCTGATGCGCTCCTGCAATACGACCTTTCCGATCATGACGCCTATGGTGAAACCGCAGCCATCCTCGACCGGCACATCTTTGAGGGTCGTCCCCAATTCGACATTCTGATCTGTGGCAACGACCGTATTGCCTTTTGTGCCTATCAGCTGTTGTTGGGCCGTGGCCTGAATATTCCCGACGATGTCGCCGTGCTCGGCTACGACAACATGATCGGTATTGCTGAGCTGTTCATCCCGCCGCTGACCACGGTGCAACTGCCGTACTACGAGATCGGTCGCAAGGCTGCCCGGCACCTGATCGAGACCCTCGAGGAATCGGGAGCCCAGCCAGTTGATTGTCCATTGGTGGTCAGGGCATCGCTATAAGAATTGGTTAGGTGATAGCACCTGCATGCGGGGCAATTCTTCGCCAGGTACCCGTACCAGCCGCCCAGCAATCATGCTGATTTCAGGCAGTCGACCAGCTCGCGACGCATGGCAATGAAGCGTTCGAACTGAACACGCAACTGAATTCAAATTTGCAGCCTCCCCCTTACCAAGGCTTCCAGCCTGGGCAAAATGCTCGCTTCGTCATCGCCCAAAATGGCAATCGAAGAACCACGCAACTCTGACGAAGAAGCGACAGCTGCGTCGCCGGCCAAAGCCACTGGGCACGTAACGCCCATTTGAAGGGCCCGCAGGCGCTTGTGCGCATCTGCCTGCAGTGGCGCCTGGACCCATAGCACCAGCGCGGCGGGCTGAATCGCTTTACACAGCAACGGCAGTTCTTCCAGGGGCTGGCCCGTTCCCAGCACCTCGATGTGCAGCTGGTCATTACTCATCAACAAACCGGCACACAACAGCTCCAGTTCATGCGCATGGCCCGAGCCGTCTGCCAGCAGCACGCACGCACCGTTGCTCTGGTTCATCTGCAGTCGCAATAACATCCGCGCGCGCAAGAAGGCGTCCAGGAACAGCCACTGACTGCGTCGGCCGAAAGCACTGCCTGATGCGAGGCTGCGCCAGACCGGCAGCAAAATATCCTCCAGTACAGTAGCCTTCGGGTAGATCGTGAATATTTGCCCGTGAAGGCGCTCCAGCTCAGCGCCATCAAAAGCCTGTGTGGCACGATGAACTGCCTCTTGCCATTGAACCAGGGGGGCTTCGACCGAGCCTGATACAGTAATACCGGACGTGTCCTGCTGCCGTACGAGCAAAGCGCCTATCTTGCTGATGGGCAGGCCCCGGCTGGTCCAGAGCATGATGTTACGGATATGTTCGATGTCTTGTTGCGAATACAGGCGATGCCCACCCACAGTGCGTACGGGTCGGATCAGCCCGTGGCGGCGCTCCCATGCCCGCAGGGTGATCGGGTTGACGCCGGTCAGGCTGGCGACTTCCCGCATGGGGAGCAAGACGTCGTCGGAGGCGGATTCGATGGGCTCGGTCATTGAAAGTCGTTGCATCCTGAGTGTGTCGGCATTCTAAACCAGGCATGGCACTTTTTAACCAGCACCAATCGATGTCCGGCGTCCCTGCGCCCTGCCCTCTAGGCATGGCTGTCACTGAAGACTACGCTTTGGGGCAAACCAACGATCCACAGCGAGCCCAGCCCATGATTGACGCCAAACTCCTGCAACTTATGGTCGAAGCCTCCAATGACGGCATCGTCGTGGCCGAGCAGGAAGGCAATGACAGCATCCTTATCTATGCCAACCCTGCCTTCGAGCGCCTGACGGGCTACAGTGCCGACGAAATTCTCTATCAGGATTGCCGGTTCCTGCAGGCCGACGATCATGCTCAGCCCAGCCTGGAGGCAATCCGCGATGCCATCCGCCTCGGTCAGCCTTGCCGTCAGGTGCTGCGCAACTATCGTAAGGATGGCAGCCCGTTCTGGAACGAACTGTCTATCACTCCCGTGCACAATGATGCCGACCAATTGACCTACTACATTGGCATACAGCACGACGTCAGCGACAAGATTGCCGCTCTGGAAAGGATTCAGTCCCTTGAGATCGAAGTGGCCGAGCTTCGCCGTCAATTGGCCACGGCTGGTGGCTGACACCCTTTGCGCCACGACCGGCATAAAAAGTGTACAAGAATATTGACTTGTACAATTTTCGCCGTAGGATTCAGGTAAACCTGTACAGTTTTTTCGACTTGTACAATTTTGCCTGGAGCCTGCCATGTCTGCATATCTCCACCATTTCGCTGACACGTTCGCAACGCTGAACGCTGATTGCCTGGACCGACTGGGCGAGCTATACAGCAACGACGTGCAGTTTCGTGATCCCTTGCATCAGCTTGATGGCTTGCCGGCACTGCGCAGTTACTTCGAAAAGCTGTACAACAACGTCCAGGATATCCGCTATGACCTCCTTGATGTGGATGAGACCGCGTCTGGACACGGTTACCTGCGCTGGAACCTGCATTTTCGTCATCCACGCCTGTCCCGTGGCCAGCCGATCAGTCTGCAAGGCTGCAGCCACCTGCGCTGGGCGAAACAGGTCTACCTGCACCACGACTACTTCGATGCCGGCGCCCTGCTCTACGAGCACGTCCCGGTTCTTGGCGGGGTGATCGGCTGGATCAAGGGAAGGCTCGCATGAGCCGCTGCTGGCTGACAGGGGCCAGCAGCGGCCTCGGCGCCGCTCTGGCTGAACAGCTGCTGGAGCAAGGTCATACGGTGGCCTTGGGTGGCCGGCGGGCGGAGGCACTGATGCCGCTGGTGCTGAGGTACCCTGAGGCCCTGCTCGCTACCGGCGATGTGACTGACCCACTGCAGGTCTCGGCTATCTGCGAGAACATCGAGCATGCATGGGGCGCACTGGACCTGGTGATCCTGAACGCCGGCACCTGCGAATACCTTGTGCCGGGCATGTTCGAGGCCCAGACAGTCGAGCGCGTGATGCGCACGAACCTGCTGGGGGTCAGTTACTGCCTGCAGGCGGCCCTTCCACTGCTGCGCCGCGGGCAACGACCACACCTGGTAGTGATCGGCAGCTCGGTGACCTGGCTGGCGCTGCCGCGGGCTGGAGCCTATGGCGCTTCCAAGGCGGCCCTGCGTTATCTTGTCGAATCCCTGCGCCTGGATCTATGCGCCGAAGGCATTGATGTAACGTTGGTCAGCCCGGGGTTCATCGACACCCCCCTGACTCAGCGCAACGCCTTTGCCATGCCACAACTCTGGACGGCCGACCGCGCCGCCCGGCATGTCGTCGCGCGCCTGACGCGCCGACCGTTGGAAATCAACTTTCCCCGCCTCTTCATTCTCGTCCTGCGCTTGCTTGGCGCCCTGCCAGCGCGTTGGCGCCTGGCCCTGGGCCGTCGACTGGCGCGAACCGAACAGGAATAGCGTCACATGCGTATCGCCATCATCGGTAGCGGGATCTCTGGGCTGACCTGTGCCTATCTGCTGTCACGTCGCAATGAGGTGACCGTGTTCGAAGCGGCTGACTGGATCGGCGGTCATACCCATACTGTCGACATCGAATGGCACGGCCAGCGCTATGCCGTGGACACCGGTTTCATCGTCTTCAACGACTGGACCTATCCCAACTTCATTCGCTTGCTGGATCGCCTCGGGGTTGTCTCGCGCCCCACCGAGATGAGCTTTTCCGTGAACGATCCGCACAGCGGCCTGGAATACAACGGCAATAACCTGGACACCCTCTTCGCCCAGCGCGGCAATCTGCTGTCGCCGGGCTTCTGGGGCATGTTGCGCGATATCGTGCGCTTCAACCGCCAGGCAGTAGCAGACCTTGACGGCGACCGCATTGAACCAGGCATGAGCCTTGGCGATTACCTGTGCAAGGGAGGCTACGGGCAGCGTTTCGTCCATCACTATATCGTCCCCATGGGCTCGGCCATCTGGTCGGTATCAAGGGCCGATATGCTGCGCTTCCCGCTGCACTTCTTCATCCGTTTCTTTCGCAACCATGGCCTGCTCTCGATCAGCCAGCGGCCACAGTGGCGAGTGATCGAGGGTGGCTCGCGCAGCTATGTGGAGCCGTTGTGCAAGACCTTCAGCGAGCGCATTCGGCTCAATTGCCCGGTGATAAGCGTCCGCCGGGACGACACCGGCGTGGTAATCACTAGCGCCGCAGGCTATGAGCGTTTCGACAAGGTCGTGTTCGCCTGCCATAGCGATCAGGCTTTGGCGCTGCTGGAGGACCCGACGACCACCGAGCACGAGGTGCTGGGTGCCCTCGACTACGCCGCCAACGACGTATTGCTTCACACCGACACCCGCCTGCTGCCCAGCCGGCGCAAGGCCTGGGCCAGCTGGAACTATCGCCTCGGCGGCCCCGCGCACGCCCCGGCGGCCTTGACCTATAACATGAACATTCTGCAAGGCCTCGACGCCCCGGTAACCTTCTGCATAAGCCTCAATCAGGGCGATTGCGTGGACCCGTCGCAGGTGCTGGCACGCTTCAATTATGCACATCCTCAATACAGCCTTGCCGCCATGGCGGCCCAGGCTCGCCAGGGTGAACTACAGGGCAACCGGCACAGCTACTTCTGCGGCGCTTACTGGGCAAACGGCTTCCATGAGGATGGCGTGGTCAGCGCACTGAACGTCGCCCAAAGGTTCGGGGAGCGCCTGTGAACAGCAGCCTTTGTTACGGTTGGGTCAGCCACCGGCGTCTGGTGCCGCGGTTCCATGGATTCCGCTATCGCAGCGGCATGCTTTACCTGGATCTGGACGAACAGGAACTGCTGCTGGGCCTGTCTCCGTTACTCGGTGCTTCTCGTTGGGCGCCGTTGTGCTGGCGAGAAACCGATTACCTGCCAGCCTGGACCTGTCGCGGTATGCCCTTGAAGGAAGCTGTGCGCGAAGTGGTGACCAAGGCCCTGGGCCAGGCGCCGTGCGGCACCATTCATTTGCTGACCCAGCCGCGCAGTTGGGGGATTTCATTCAATCCGGTCAGTTTCTACTTTTGCCACGACAGCGATGGCCTCCTGGCGGCGATTGTGCTGGAGGTGCGTAACACACCCTGGCGTGAGCGCTTTCACTACGTGTTGTCGGTGCTGCCCGGCCAGCCCCGGCATTTCTCGGTCGCCAAGGCATTCCATGTCTCGCCGTTCCTGCCGATGGACATGCAGTACCACATGCGCTTCCACATCGATGGCGCGCACATGCGCATCCACATGGAAAACCGCCGCGAAGGGCAAAAAGTCTTTGAGGCCGACCTGGCTCTGACGCGGCAGCCACTGAATGGCGCAGCACTACGACGCCACATATTGGCCTTCCCCTGGATGAGTCTGCGCACCCTCGGCGCCATTTATTGGCAAGCCATGCGTCTGTTGCTCAAGCGCACACCGCTCTACGCCCACACAACCCGTCAGAGCAGCCAAGACCTTGGCCATCATGTCCACGAGGAGTCCGAGCATGTCCGATCCAACTCTGAGCGCTAGCAAATCCCTTGGCCTGGCGCCGTTATTCGGCGGCCTGGCCAGAAGCGCCGTGCTCACTCAACTTCGCAACCTGCGCCAAGGCCGTCTGCGCCTGATCTGCCAGGACCGGCAGTGGCTGTTCGGCGATGGCGGCAGCGCGCTTCACGCTGAGGTCGAAATCTTCGACGAGGCAGCTTGGGGCATGGTGGCTGCCAACGGCTCGATCGGTGCCGGCGAAGCTTACGTCCACGGCTACTGGCGCAGTCCGGACCTGGCCGCGGTCACCCGCCTCTTCGTCGCCAACCTGGAGGTGCTCGACGCGCTTGAAGGCGGGTTGGCGCGCCTGGGCCGTCCGATCCTGCGCCTGCTGCATTGGCTCAACCGCAACAGCCGGCGCGGCGCGCGACGCAACATTCTCGCCCATTACGATCTGGGCAACGCCTTGTTCGAGCGGCTGCTGGACCCGACCATGATGTACTCGGCTGCAATGTTCGACAGTCTTGAGCAGAGTCTGGAGCAGGGCCAACTGAACAAGCTTGAGCGTATCTGCGACAAACTCGCGCTGCGCCCCGACGATCATCTGCTCGAGATCGGTACCGGATGGGGTAGCCTGGCGATCCATGCCGCCACCCACCACGGGTGCCGGGTGACCACCACCACATTGTCCGAGGCGCAGTACGCCCATACCCTGCAGCGCGTCCGCGATCTTGGCCTGCAAGAACGCATTACCGTCCTGCGCGAGGACTATCGAGACCTTGACGGACGCTTCGACAAACTGGTCTCGATCGAGATGATCGAGGCGGTCGGGCACCGCTATCTGCCGGTTTACTTCCGCCGCTGCGCGACGCTGCTCAAGGATGACGGCTTGATGCTGTTGCAGGCCATCACCATCCGCGACCAGCGCTATGAACAGGCCCAACGGTCGGTGGATTTCATTCAGCGCCATATCTTTCCCGGCGGTGCCCTGCCCTCCTTGAGCGTCATGCTGCAGACCGCCAGTCGCCATACCACGTTGAACCTGGTGCACATGGAGGACTTCGGCCTGGACTATGCGCGGACCCTGCAGCACTGGCGCGACAACTTGCGCCAGTCGCGCAGCGCGTTGGTCGAGCTGGGCTATGACGACACCTTTCAGCGCCTCTGGGAGTTCTACTTGTGTTACTGCCAAGGCGGATTCGAGGAGCGCGCTATCGGCGTCGCCCAACTGCTCTGGGCAGCCCCGGCCGCACGCCGCGCATCACTGCCGGCCGCCTGATTTGAGCCGGGCCTGGTTGATCGGCAACGCGCTATGGATGCAGGCCGCCTGGTGGGCTTGCGTGCTGAGCGAGCGGCATCCATGGCTGCTATTGCCGGTGGTGGCAGGCCTGTTGGTGCACGTGGCTGCTTGCCCACGGCCCGGCGACGAAGCAACCACTCTGGTCTTTGTGGGAATGGCAGGCTGTTTACTGGACGCCGGCCTGGGTGCGCTGGGAGTCTTCGATTTTACCCGGCAACCCCTACCCCTGTGGCTGGCCCTGCTGTGGCTGGTGCTGGCCAGTGGGCTTCGCCACAGCCTGGCCTGGGCTCGACGCCCCATCTGGTACGGGGCGCTACTGGGCTTGTGCGGTGGACCTCTGGCTTACATCGCCGGCGCAACGCTGGCCGGTGTAGGCCTGCCTTGGGGCACCCTTGGCACAGCCCTGCTGCTAGCGCCCCTGTGGGCTGTATGGATGCCGCTCATCCTGCGACTGGCTGCGCCCCGCTGATGTTCACTCAAGCGACTCCGGCTGGCGGCGGAAGAACAGAATCACCTGTCCCAACTCGACGCCAAACTTGCTCATACTCGAGCGATTGATCATCGTGTCTTCGTCCATCAGGTACATCCAGTCGTCCAGATCCACTTCCCAATGCCTGCCGTCAACCGGTAGGTCAAGGCGATAGCGCCAGCGCAGCGCATTGCCAGCGACCTCGCCGCTAGCCTCTCCGACTACGTCGTCCGCACGGCCACGCCAACGCCCGGCGCCGGCTGGCTCCAGGGTCCAGACGCGCCGCTGACGCGTGCCATCGCTGTAGAGAAAACGCTCGTCGAGAATCAACTGCTGGCCCTCGATGCGGCTTTCGATCTGGACATGGAAACGCTTGACCACTTCGCCCGAGCGATTCTGGAACAGGCCCCAAGCCTGTACCGGCCGGGAGAAGAACGCCACCAGATCCAGGGCCGGCCGCTCCTTTGCGTAGTGCTCCACGCCAACGTTATTACAGCTGACCAGCAAAAGGCTAACGAGCAGCACCAGTATTTGACGCATCTCAACCTCCTCACTCAGCCGGCCCGGACAACCCCAGCAGTCGTTGACGTAATTGCTTGTCCCGAGTGCGCGGATCAAGCCAGATGTCAAAGAAGGCACGGGCGAATGCAGGGTCCTCGACCCGTCGGCGCAACTGGCCGTCGACGAAGAAAGTGCAGCCTTTGCCGGGATGGTAGAGCCCAGTAATGCGCATGCCGGGCCGGACATCGACGAAGGCTTCACGCATTTCATTTGACCAGCGCTGGAGGGTGGCCTCCCCTAGACGAGCCTCTGCCATGCGCCGCATTTCTTTGAGGCTGGCCTCCACCAGCGTGTCCCTGGAAAAGACACGGTGATAAGTCAGTTCGAGTGCAAAGGGCTGATCCCAGGTCCAAGGTAACCCCGAGCTCCACAACCGCGCGGTGTATAGATTCACGCCGAACCAGGTAAAGTCACCGCTGCCCACCAGACGCCCATCGGGCAGCGCGGGATGCCAGTCCGCCCAGGCAGGTACGGCAAGTACCAGCGCGAACAGCCAACATCTCCACAGACGATGTTTGAGAAAGCGTCCGGCATCAGCCACGTTCATCAACGTCTCGGCCTTTTGTTAAATACTATACAATACCAGTCCAATGTATAGATTTTAAGCCTTCAGTCCAAAACGTGTATAACTTTTTTACCCCAGGTTCGGCGAAAGTCTTTGGTTACATTCGATCTATACCGCCAGAACGCAGCATGGCACCTGATAAAGAATGTGCTCGGTCGTGCTGCCCAGAAGCTTGTCCACCCCATGGGACTGTACTCTGCCCATCACGATCACATCCACGTTGTGCTCGTTGGCAAATTCACTCAACGCCGTGACCGGATCTCCCTCAATGAAATGGCGAGAATCTGAGGGCACCCCGAATCGATCTGCCAACCCAAGGAAAGACGTTTCCAGGTCCCTGCGAAGCGCTTTGGTCAGGTCAGCGAGCGTCAGGCCACCCATGTCTGCAAGAAAAGCGGCCGAGATATCGCAGGCGTACAGCAAATGCAGCTCGGCATTACACTGCATGGCGAGACTGCAAGCCTGCTTGATGATTCGCTCATTCAGCTCGTTACTGGCGGACTCGATATCCGACACTTCGACCGCTGCTACAACCTTGCGGGGTAAAACGAATCCGCTCCCGCCCACCAGGTAAACCGGTACCGGACAGTGACGTAGCAAGTGCCAGTCCAGCGGGGTGAAGAAGGCCCGTTTGAGCACGGACTCATGCTGAACCTCCTTGATCAACAAGTCGGGCTGCATGTCTGTCACGTGATCAATGATGTCTAGCTTCATGTCCTCAGCCCAAGCCACCTCGGTGGTTACCTCAATCCCTCTACCACGCAAATTCTCGGCGTGAGCCTCAAGCCCGTCGCGATGGTCCTGCAAGTAGCGCTCCCGAGCCAGATCTCGATCGCCTTCTTCAAGCAGCGATAACCATTTGAACGAAGGGATCAGCGCCGCTATGTGCAAACTCGCGCCGCTGGCCTTGGCGAGCGCTGCCGCATGATTCATGGCCGGGGAATGGCGCAAGGCCGGATTGATGATCAGTAACAGACTTTGATACTGACTCATGATAAGTCTCCAGTAGGTTGGATATTCTGTGCAGACATCAGCAATTAGCTAGCAATGTCCATTGCCGGCTCAGCCTGGAAGTCATGCCCCTGCCGATGCTCGGCGCTCAGAAAAATGCTCATGAACGCCTCCGCCAGAGGAACCGGATCTCCTCGTACAGATGCTGTACCCACACCACCTCGCAGTCGACCGAGAATCAGCGCGCACCGCCTCACGGCGTAATAGCGACCTTCATCACACCGTCTCGTTGGTGAGCAAACAATTCATAGGCCGCTTCAATATCATCGAGTTTGAAACGGTGGGTTACCAGCGGCGACAGGTCCACGCCTCCGCTCTGCACCACCGCCATCAAGCGCCTCATGCGCTCCTTGCCGCCCGGGCACAGGGTGGTGACGATGCTGTAGTCCCCCAACCCTGCAGCAAAGGCATCGAGGGGAATGCGCAGATCGCTGGAGTAGACGCCGAGGCTCGATAGTCGACCACCCGGACGCAGTACGCGCAGGGCGGATTCGAAAGTGCCTTGGGTGCCCAGTGCCTCGATGGACACATCGACACCACGGCCATCGGTCAGCGCCATGATCTGCTCGACCACGTTGCCGTCCTTGAAGTTGACGACATGGGTCGCGCCCAACCGTCGAGCAACGCTCATCCGCTCGGCAACGGCATCCACGCCAATGATCGTTGTCGCACCTTTGAGCCGTGCACCCGCCACTGCGCAGAGGCCGATCGGACCCAGGGCAAACACGGCAACGGTATCGCCGATATTCACCTCGCCGCGCTCTGCCCCGGAAAACCCGGTGGACATGATGTCCGGGCACATCAATACCTGCTCGTCACTGAGCCCGTCAGGAATCGGGCAGAGGTTGGCAAGGGCGTCCGGTACCAGCACGTACTCGGCCTGGCAGCCGTCAATGGTGTTGCCGAACTTCCAGCCGCCGGTAGCGCGAAAGCCATGGCGGGTGTCTGGTCCATCCTGGGAACCACAGCCACATAAACAGGCGTAACTTTGCCCGCTGGGCGTGATGGCACCGGCAATCACCCGCTGCCCCTCGACAAAACCACGCACCTGCGACCCCAGTCGCTCAATGACGCCCACTGGCTCATGGCCCACGGTCAGCCCCCTGGCCACCGGATACTCACCGCGCAGGATGTGCACGTCGGTACCGCAGATGGTCGTGGTGGTAATACGGATCAATGCATCCAGCGGTCCGACTTCCGGCACGGGCTTGTCTTCCAACACGATCCGATTCTTTTCAACGAAAACAGCCGCTCGCATGGTTGCCATGGTGCTCCCTCATTTACCGTAAGTAAGCCAACGTGCAGCACGAGCCCACAGACTGCGCCGGTAAGACGAACGAAAGATTGATCATGGTCAACAATTTCGTTACTGGCCGACGCACGGACAACCGCATGTCGGGCAACATCATCCTTCCCTCTTCCATTTGACAAAGATCAAAGCCGGCGCCCTACACCCTCAATCTGCGCCAATCCGATTCGGAGCAATTCATTGATTTGTTTCTTAACCCGCCATTCCGACTGGGTCGTCGGCGCACCGAAGGACGCTATAGATCTCAGAAACTACCTGCATCGTTGCGTCTTCGATTGTTCCTTCATTACGGCATAAAACCCAGCCGTGATCTGCAATCGCGCGCTCGAACGCCTTGGTACAAGCGACGTGTTCTTCCAGCTTATGGATCACAGTACTGCTCAACCCACGCCGTCGTGCCGCTGCCCTCGCCCATGAAATATCAGGGGCGGTGACAACCCCTACATGCAGGTCTGGCACTCGCACGTTTCGATCAATGTTCAACTGTAGAATCTCTGCAAACGGGACTATCCGGCGAAACGCGGCATCAGACGGGTACCAGCGATCGATCAAGATGATGCTGCCTGGTGGCTGCTTAGTCAGCACGTGCCGGGAAATCCAGGTTCGGCTATCAGCAAGGCGCTCACAAACCCTCAACTCCAAATCCCGGGTGGGATTTCTGACGAGTTTGTTAACGAGGGCCATTGTTTCACCCCTATAGGGATCGCTTTTACTCTCGCAAAGTCGGATCACCTTTTTGTTGTCTGCCCTCAGTACTTTCGTAACGGCCTCCAACAGTGTGGTTTTGCCGGTTCCCTTGGGCCCATCTAGAGAAATAAACAGCGGACGATTCATTCTTCACATAACGATTGATATACGGTTTTTTTGCCCGGCTCGTTCGCTGGAATCGCTTGGCGCGACTACGCGAATCGAATGGAGGGACCTTATGAGCAGACATTGATGAACACTCTAACCTGATTTCTGGTTAACGGGTCTCAGAATCCAGGGTAACAGCCGCTTATGAACATCGGTCATCGCCCATAAGTTAAATCATGTATATGGAATCCTTACACACTCACTGCAATCCTTGCGACTCCGCCCCTGTTGATCATCCGCGTGTGGCATGTCAGCCCGCGGGTGTTGCGCGCGAGCCTGTCTACCCGCGTCACTGTCACCAAATCACCGGCGCGAAGGTGATCGAGCAGCCTGAGTGAGGCCTACAATGCGAACGCCCGGCGCTCTGCACCTCAACTTGTCAGTCTTGATCAATGCCAATGCGCACATAGCTTGACCAACTCATCGACCACATACCTGACTTTCGGCCGCAGATGAGACACCTTTGGCCACACGGCATGCACATCGACAGCTTCGGGTTCATACACTTGCAGAACCTCCACCAGCCTGCCCGCCTGGATATCGTCCTGGAACAGGCTGCGTGGCATCTGGCACAGACCGGCGCCGGCGACCGCCGCGAGAATCATGGCTTCCCCGTCACCAATCTGATGGGTAGAGGGTGGTGCGTAACGTACGGTCTGCCCCGCCTGCATGACCCGCCACGACAGCGGCTGGCCGCGTCGATGCCCGACAATGCAACGGTGCCGGCTCAGGTCTTCCAGGGTCTGTGGGACGCCAAAGCGCGTCAGATAGTCAGGGGCGGCACAAATCGCCCAGCGTTGTCGGGTCAGCCGCCGCGCCACCAGACCGCTAGTGTCTTGCAGTTCTCCAAAGCGAACCAGCAAATCGATGCCCTCCTCGAAGGGATCAACCAAGTGGTCGGAGAACGTCAGGTTCAGTTGCAAAGCCGGGTACTTGTTGGCGATCTCGAACAGCAATGGGGCCACGACCCGACGCCCGAATGCCACTGGAATGTCGACTCGCAAGCGTCCGGAGGGCTCACCACCACCGGGACCCAACCCGCTCTCTGCGGCCCCAATTTCTTCAAGGGCGGTAGAACACGCCACGAAATACGCCTCACCATCCGCGGTCAGGGAAATGCGCCGCGTCGTGCGATGAAACAACTGTGTGCCCAAGCGTTCTTCCAGGCGCGCAATGGCTTTGCCGACGGCGGATTTTGACACCCCGAGGCGCTCGGCAGCCTGGGTGAAGCTGATCGAACGCGCCGCCACGACGAAGGTGATGACGCCTTGAAACGATTCGATAGGTACCATGCCGATTCGCCAATTGTAGAGTTTTGATCTACCCAGATTATAGTTTTAGGTCGTTTATCGCCAGAAGACTCAACAGTAAGATGGGCTCCCGCAATGCAACGGTGCAGATTGTGATCGCACGTCGCGCACCTCCTCCCGATCATCAATGCCCAAAAAGGACATCATCATGCCCGTCGTACGTGTGAGCTGGTTCGAAGGTAAAGAACATGCGCAAAAAGCCGCTGTTGCCGCCGACATCACCGAAAGCATCGTTAAACACACCGGTACGGATGCCAATTACATCTACGTCATTTTCGAGGACGTGGCGGCTTCGGATTGGGCTGGCGCCGGCAAGCTGTTCCGGGATGCACCCGAGAAGTCCTGACCCCATCAGTATCGAATGCATCGGCTTGGCCAGCGATGCATCCTCTACCGGCTTTTCAGGAAGCCTCTGACGTGAGGGCTACTCATGCACCCATATATCTCCTGCTTGTTCTCCCTCGCTGTAAAACCCGAGGCGTTTGGAGAGTTCAAGGCGCTGATCTCGAACATCGTGGCAGCCACGCGCACCGAGCCCGGCACGCTGGTTTACGAATACAGCGTCAACGAAGACAACAGCACCGTTCACATCCTTGAACGCTATGACGCCGTTGCCGTCGTCAGTCACGTAGACACCACCTTCGCACCGTTCGGCCAGCGTTTCCTCGAGTTGTGCACCGTCACCAGCCTGGTGGTCTACGGCACTCCGGATGCAGAAGTCCGCAAACGCCTGGATCCTTTCGGCGCGGTCTACATGACCCCCTTCGACGGCTTCAGTCGCTAAGTTCATCGACTGCGCAGGCCAACCAAAACACGGGGTCTGCGCGTTCCCCTTTCCCGCACAGAGATCACTATGTCTGGTATTGCTGAAGTTATTAAGTCGCGCATTTCCGCCAACAGTTATGACACTGAACGCGAGTTGACGGATCAACAGGTCACCAACCTGGTCGATCTGGCCACGCACGCCCCCTCCGCCTTCAACCTGCAAAACTGGAAATTTCTGGCCGTTCGCAGCAGCGAAGCAAAGGCGCGATTACTGCCACTGGCCTACGGCCAACAGAAAGTCATGGATGCCGCCGTGACCTTTATTGTCTGTGGCACCCTCAATCCCCATGAATCCCTGCCTTCTGCCCTGAAGCCGACACTGGATGCCGGCATCATTGACCAGGCGATCTACGACATGTGGCTGGGCGCCGCTCAAGGCATGTACCAGCAAAATCCGCAGCTGCAACGCGACGAGGCGATCCGCTCGGGCTCGCTGGCCGCCATGACCCTGATGCTCGCAGCCAAAGGACAAGGCCTTGTTTCGACTCCCATGATCGGGTTCGACCAATCGGCAGTGGCACAAGCGTTCGGTCTTTCCGCGACGGAGATCCCGGTGATGTTGATCACCGTTGGCTACCCTGGATCGGCCAACTGGCCGCAGAAGCCTCGTAAAGCTGTCAACGACGTTTTGCAGTTCGTGTAAGCAGTGCTGCCAGCGATAGTCAGGCACTACCTGGCTTCGCTGGCCGTTGCTGATCGACTCGCGACCACAACTTGCCTGGACCGTAAACCAGTGACCGCTGAATCCATCTCACCCGCTTCGTTACGCGCGATTTTGACCGCCGCCTGCTTGGGGTTTCTTGTCGTTCAACTTGACGTCAGCGTCGTTAACGTCGGCCTGGGCGCCCTCAAGAGCGCGTTCGGCACCGACCTCACAGGCCTGCAGTGGGTCATCAACAGCTACGCGCTGCCCTTTTCTGCCTTGCTTATCCTGGGTGGGGCATGGGGCGACAAATGGGGGGCAAAATCCGTGTTTGTAGCGGGCTTCGCTCTCTTTACGCTCGCCTCCATTGGCTGTGGTCTCGCCGCCAGCATGAGCACGCTAATCACCATGCGTATCGTGCAGGGGATCGGCGCGGCCTTTCTGATACCGACATCACTGACCCTGATTCGAGTGTCATTTCATGACCCCGATGCGCGTCGCGCTGCTGTTGCGCTCTGGGGCGCCTGTGGGGGGATCGCCTTGGCCGCAGGACCCGTGATCGGCGGACTGATGATCGAATACTTCGGCTGGCGAAGCGTCTTCCTGCTGAATATTCCCATCGGCCTGCTGGCTGTTGGGCTGATCCTGCGCTATGCCCCCGCCTCCCCTCGGGTCGATAAACACGTCGATATTCCAGGGCAGATCAGTATTGCGATTTGCCTGGCGTCACTGACCTATGGCTTGACCGAGTCCAGTGCCAAGGGTTGGGCCAGCGAAACACTCACCGCGATGGCAATTGCCGCGATCAGTGCGGTGGCATTTGTTCTGATCGAGCGTCGGGTAAAACATCCGATGCTGCCCGCTCACATGGCGACAAACCAAGTGCTGGGGAGCATGGCGCTCGCAGGCGCGGCGATCAACCTGACGTTTTATGGAACGGTCTTCGTTTTCAGCATTTACTTCCAAGCATTCCTGCACTATGACGCCTTCAAGACGGGGCTCTCGTTTATCCCGCTGACGGCGGTGCTGACACTGTCCACGATGCTCTCGTCCAGGTTCGCCAGGCGGTTCAGTGCCACTCGTATTATCACGACGGGTTTCACGGTTCAGATCCTCGGCTTCATCGCGCTCTCGCAAACCACTTCCAATAGTTCGCTCTGGTTGCTCAATGGTGCGTTGATGTTGGTGGGAATTGGCAGCGCCATGTCAGTACCGTTCATTACCAACTCGATGCTGTCCTCGGTCACACAGCATGACGCGGGCATCGCCTCCGGTCTTATGGCCTCTGCCAGGCAACTGGGCGGTGTGATTGGCGTCGCGGTCTTCGGCACGATGATTGCCCATGGTGATAAAGCCGATTTTTCTACCGGGTTATCCAGCGCGATGCTGTTTTCAGCGTTGGTCCTGGCCATCTGCATCGCCGTAAACCTGTACGTGAATGCCGGTATGGATGAGAGTCGCGCCCATGCGCCCTGAACCCACCGAGCCATTTCTTCAACTGGATGGGACTGCACTGTGAAATACCCACTGAACAATCAATCGCTGCTCTCGTTGCTCGGCGAAGACTTTCACTTGCCCCATGAAATTCCTGGTCAACCGGTTCGGGTTTCTGAATTTGAAGGCCTGAAGCTCAACAGCTTTGTCACCAGCGACGGGGTCAACCTCGCCTATTGGGAAGCAGGTACGGGCACGCCGTTAATTTTCATCCCGGGCTGGTCAGCCAACGGCGCGTTGTATTTCCATCTCATGCACATCCTCAGCCAGCATTATCACGTGTACGTGCTGGATGTCAGAAACCAGGGGCTCTCGGAAAAGGTGGCCTCTGGCAACCGGATTTCCCGATATGCCATGGACGTGAAGCAGTTTGCAGAACACCTGGGTGTGTCGCAGGCCGATTACTGCGGTTGGTCGATGGGCGCGTCGATCCTGTGGGCCTATATCGACCTGTTCGGTACACAAGACATGCGCACACTGAGCATCATTGACCAGGCACCCTCGGTTTATTGTCATGAAGACTGGACCGAACAGCAGCGTCTGCAAGCCGGGGCGTTCACCACCTCGCCAGAGCGCATGATTGCGTCCTACGCCAAGGGAGCGCCTACTAACCAACTGATCAGCGCGACTCGGGTGATGGAACGGGCCATGGCCCTGGACTCGCCCTGGTTTCACAACGCAATCAGCCTGGCTCAGGCCGTTGTGACGGACGACATGGCGTTTATGGAGCGCGTGCTGTTCGATCACGTCACCAACGACTGGCGCGATGTCATCCAGACGAAGATCGATGTGCCAACCGCCATTTTCACCGGTGAATACAGCGACTGGCTGGACAGCCAGCGCTGGATGAATTCGGTCGTTGCGGGATCTGCACTGCATGTTTACTCCAAGGCCGAACAGGGCGATCACTTCCTTGCTTTGAAGAATCCAGAAAAGTTCGCGACCGATCTGCGAGGCTTTCTGAACAAGCCGTGAGATGCTGTCCGGGGAAATTTCCTCTACTGCTCCCATTGAGGATGAGCAAATCGCTCAGCGAGAAAATTGATCAGCACCCGGACTTTGGTCGCCAAGTGCTTGCGGGTGGGATAGACCACGTAGATCCCCAGTTCGACGGACTGGTACTCGGGCAGGATCTCAACCAGGTCCCCCGTCCGCAAATCCTCGGCCACCATGAAGCTGGGCTGCAAGGCAATGCCGCCCCCCGCCAAGGTAATACTGCGACAGGTATCGCCATTGTTGCAGCGAACAATCGAGCGGGTGCGCACAGTTTCGCTGCCGTCAGGGCCCGTGAACTGCCAGTCATTGCCGCTGGCAAAGTTGGTATACGCAAGGACCCCGTGCTCTGCCAGGTCAGCCAAGGTGCGCACTGGGGGGTGGCTCGCTAGATAATCAGGTGAAGCGCACAGGCACATCCGCGTGCCCGCCAGACGACGCCCAATCAGTGAAGAGTTTTCCATGCGCGCAATACGCACAGCGGCATCGAAACCCTCCTCTACAAGATCCACCAGTCGATCGTTCAAGCTGATATCCAGCTCGACATTGGGGTAGGCCTTCATGAATTCGCCCCAGAGCGGTGCCAGGTGCAGCACGCCGAAACTGACCGGTGCATTCACCCTTAAAACGCCACTGGGTTCCGGTGCGTTGGACGATACCGCCTCCTCGGCCTGATCCATCAGCGCCAGAACTTCCCGCGCCTGGTGGTAAAACTGGCGCCCCTCCTCCGTCAATGAGAGCCGTCGTGTCGTGCGCTGCAGAAGCCGCGCGCCGAGACGTTCTTCCAGGCCGCTCACGTAGCGTGAGATGGCCGCCTTCGACATGCCCAGGGGTTCGGCGGCCCCGACAAAGCTGCCTTTATCGACCACGGTGCAGAAGACCTGCATCTCCAACGCTCTGTCCATCATTGTCTCGGTAAGTGGAACAGTAAGTCGTATTTGGCCTTATTTATCTCAGCAACTCAATCTATAAACTGTCCCCATCGAAACGCACATTCATTCAGTGAGGCGCATTCACTCATGAACACATCGTTCCCCCTGTTGTTTGTGTCCCATGGTGCTCCGATGTTTGCCATCGAGCCGGGTCTGGCGGGTCAACGTCTGGCTGAAGTCGGTCGCGAACTGCCGCGGCCTGATACCATCGTCGTCCTCTCCCCGCACTGGATGACCCGCGGCGAAGTCAGCGTGACGGCGAGCACTGCTCCCGAAACCATTCACGATTTCGGTGGTTTTCCAGATGCCTTGTACCAGTTGCGCTACCCGGCACCGGGCGCTCCAGCGCTCGCCGCGCATATCGTCGGTCTGCTGCAGAAGGCGGGATGGAAGTCCCGGCTTGATGCCCGTCGGGGTCTGGACCACGGCGCCTGGGTGCCGCTGCTGTATCTGGCCCCCGAAGCCGACATATCTGTCGTTCAGGTCTCGATGCCTGCCGGCCTCGACACACACCAGGCCTGGAAATTGGGCAAAGCCCTCAAGCCACTGCGCGATATGAACGTGCTGATCGTGGCTTCCGGCAGCCTGACCCATAACTTGTATGAGTTTCGGGGGGCGGCCAGCCAGGGGGCTGACTACGTGAAAGAGTTTGCTGCCTGGACAGCCCAAACCCTGCAGGCAGGCAACACCGACCTACTGCTGAACTATATGCAGTACGCCCCTTCTGCCGAACGTGCCCATCCGACTGACGAGCATTTTTTACCGCTGCTCATCGCCCTTGGCGCGGCCGGCGAACACTATGAAACACGTGTCTTGGAAGGCGGCGTGAGTTACGGGGTGCTGGCAATGGACAGCTACCTGTTTTCCTCGAACCACCAGGATGGATCTGAATCCATTCAACTCAGTCAAGGCATTGAAAACCATGGGTGACATGACATTTTCCGAAGCGGCCCGCGAGCCGCAAACGGGCTTGTTTTTCCGCAAAGGGTGCAGCACTTCGGCGCCCAAAGGCCGCCTGCTTCTGCTGCATGGTGTCGGTTCAAACGAAGCGAATCTTGCCTCATTGGCCGCATCGCTGCCCGCAGAACTGGAAGTAATTCTGCTGCGCGGTCCGCTGCAGGTCGGTCCACAAGGCTACGCCTGGTACCAGGTGAACTTCACCAGCAACGGCCCTTCGTTCAATCAGGAGCAAGCGGAGTCCAGCCGGCACCTGCTGCAGCGTTTCATCGAAGCACTGCCCAAGCTGCCGACTGTGATCGCCGGCTTCAGCCAGGGCGGCATCATGAGTGCAAGTCTTGGGGTCACCGAACCCGAACTGGTTGCCGGTTTCGCCATTTTGAGCGGCCGAATGCTGCGTGAACTCGATCCCCGAGTCGCCTGCGCCGATCGGCTCAAGTCCGTCAGCGCGTTCATCGCCCATGGTCATCAGGACAACGTCCTGCCAGTGGCCTGGGCGAAAGAAGCGGACGCCTGGCTGGATCGAATCGGCGTCGTCCACGAAACGCACCTCTACGACATGGCCCACGAGATCGTCGCTGAAGAACTGGCGGATTTCTCGTTATGGCTGACCCACACGCTGTCACTCTCCAAGTAAACAAAGGAACTGCACCATGATCGACTCACGCACCGCGCCGTACGCCGCACTCGTTATGCGCCTGGCCCTCGGCCTCATGTTCATTGCTCACGGCCTGACCAAAGCGCTGGTGTTCACCCCGGCAGGCACCGCAGGCTTTTTTGAATCCATCGGTTTCCCGGGCTTCCTGGCCTACCCGGTCATGGCCTTTGAAGTCATCGGCGGCCTGATGCTGGTACTGGGTGTCTACACACGCTGGGTGGCCGCTCTGGCGGTGGTTCAACTGTTCGTGGCCGCGAGCGTCCACTTCGGCAATGGCTGGAGCTTCACCAACGCCAATGGCGGCTGGGAATATCCTGTCTACCTGGCGGCGACAGCACTGGTCGTCGCGTTACTGGGTGACGGCGCCATGGCGACAAAAGCCTCCAGCAAAGCGTAAGTGACTGCTGGCTCAACATCTGCCGACGCCCTGCCCCCAGCGCGTCGGCGGTTTGCGTTTGGGGCAACCGTAACGAATCACGTCAGGCGCGATGTCATAAAACTCACGAAGGCCTTTATCTTGGGCAATGGCTGGCGACTGGCTGGCCAGAGAATGGCAAAGGTGCGGTGGTCGCGAACGTAGCGATCCAGCACCGGCACCAATCGTCCGTCAGCGATGGCGTCCTCGACAAAAAAATCAGGCAGGCAAGCGATCCCCTGACCCGCCTCAGCCATCGCCAGCAACGGTTCAATCGCGTTGGCAGTCGCCGACTGTCCCGGTTCAACACTGGCCTGCCCCTTTTTTGCCACCAGAGGCCAGGCGTCGAGTTTACCGCTGGTGGGGTATCGGTAACGCAGGCATGAATGGCTGGAGAGTTCCGATGGCCGTGAAGGCACGCCCCGTAGTGCCAGATAGTCTGGCGACGCCACCAGGCGATGACTGTAGCCGTTGAGCTTGCGCATCATTAGCCGCGAGTCTTCAACCTCACCGATACGCATCACGGCATCAAAACCCTCCTCGATGACGTTGACCAACCGATCACTGAACTCCAGCTCCAACTCCACTTCGGGATAGGCCTGCTGAAACGCAATCAAGTGCGGCATCAACCTCATCCCCAGCTGTGGCAACCCGAGGCGCAACTTCCCCTGGGGTTTACCGGCCGCCTGGGTGAGCTCGCGCTTGGCAACCTCGTACTCGGCAAAAATTCGATGGCAACGTTCCAAAAACAGGCTGCCCTCGGACGTCAGGGTGATGGCGCGCGTGGAGCGGTGAAACAGCCTTACACCCAGCTCTTCCTCCAGCCGGGCAACCGCCTTGCCAACGGCCGAAGAAGACACCCCGGTCCGGCGTCCGGCTTCGGTAAAACTGCGCGTTTGCGCTGCATGAACAAACGCATTGAGCGCTCCAAAATGATCCATGGCCACCTCAGTCTATTTGAGCCTTTTATTCGCAAATGATCGGAATTTCATCCTGTTTTTCTTTCTCATCATACAACTTATAGTCACCGCCATCGTGACTTCTCGCTGCTCTATCGCACGGCGTAGTTACCTTCATCTGACTAGACGAGAGACTTCGAATGACTTCGATGCATTGCCCCTGTGAACTTGCGCCGGAGCTCAAGCAACACCCCGGCTTCGCGCGCGTTTTCCAACCCGGCCATTTGACCTTCGGTTTTATTGCGCCACTGGAAAGCTATCCCGATAGTCCGGGCCCGACCCTGCAGGATCACGCGCAATTAGCTCAAAAGGTTGACGAAGCGGGGTTTTCCGCCATCTGGCTACGGGACGTGCCTTTTTACGATCCGAACTTCGGTGACGTGGGTCAGATCCTTGATCCGCTGGTCTATGCCGGCTTCCTCGCCGCCGTAACCAAGCAGATAGCCATCGGTACTGCTGGCATTGTCCTGCCCCTGCGCGATCCGTTGATCGTGGCCAAGCAGGCCGCGAGCATCGATCAGTTGCTTGGGGGACGATTCATTCTGGGCCTGGCCACAGGCGATCGGCCCGTGGAATACCCCGCCTTCGGACTCGACTTCAGTAACCGCGCCGAGCGTTTCCGTGACGGGTTGGCAATCATTCGCGCCGCCTCGGAAACACACTGGGCCGTGCACCCTTCACGATTTTATGGCCAGTTGAATGGAAAGATTGACCTCGTCCCCAAACCAGTGGGCTCACGTATGCCAACCATTATCGTTGGCCAGGCGGGTCAGTCGCTGGAGTGGGTTGGTGAGAACAGTGACGGCATCCTTTCCTACATTTCCAATCCTGTCCTGATTCCCCAGATTATCGATCGGTGGCGTGCAGCCTGTGGCAACACCGTCTACAAGCCCTATGGCTACGGCACTCTGTTCGACCTCGACCGAGATCCAAACCATCCTCTCCAGCCTGGGCGCGTGCTGCGTGCCGGGCGAAACGTTCTGATCGAACACTGGAAACGTCAACAGGATCAGGGCGTCGGTCACATTGCCCTGCACTTCAAACCTCAGCGCCGCCACGCCTCGGAAGTCATCGACGAGCTGGGCGAATACCTCTTGCCGCACTTTCCCAGTGCGTCCTTACCCGCCAACCCATTAACAGCGCAGACCCACTCATGAATCGTCCTTTGCATCATATGGATTTCATTTTCCAGACGGCCTTGGGGACCTATCCCTTGGCCGCGCAGTGCGAGATGCTCGCCGAACTCGGCTACCAGGGGCTGACGATATCTGCCTGGAGTAAGGACCTGAAGTCGATCCCCCAGGTCAAACCCACCTGGGGCCTGGACGTCGGTGCGGTCTACCTGATCTATCGCAGGGGCCTGGAATCGTTTGTGATCAACCTGTTCGAGACCATCGAGGGCTGCACCACCATCGAACTGGCCCTGCATTCCGGCGACGAAGTCACGAATTTTGACCGCCAGATGCTCGAGCGCCTGCTGCCAATCTGCGAGCGTCGAGGGCTGGAGATCAGCCTGTACCCACACGCCCGCTACGGTATGCAGACGACCACCGAGGCAGTGGCCCTTTGCAGGGAGTTCAACCATCCGCGCCTCAACATCGTGTTCAACGGCTATCACTGGTACGCGACTGAAGAGCAGGCCCTTGAGCAGCGCCTTGATGCGATGTGGCCTTGGCTGAAACAGGTGAACATTGCCGGCACTCGGCGCTCCCCGCTCGGCTGGGGCGGCCTGGCGACCATCGAACCGCTCGATGAGGGGGAAATGGACAACTTCGTGTTGTTGGGCGCGCTCGAACGGCGTGGCTTTGACGGACGGTTTGGCGTGCTCGGTTGGGAAAGCATGGGCGGCGATGTCTACGGCAACCTGCGCCGCTCGGCCACCGCCTTCCGGTCCATGGAACAACGGCTGGCCGCCCACCCTGAGTGGGCTGTCCTGACCGATTCGCCGCACTGAGCCAGGAGAAAAATCATGGCTCATCGCATTCATGCACTCGATTCCTTCTTCTACTCGTCGATGGGCGTATATGCCTTCCAGACGCAGTGCGAAATGTTGGCCGAGATCGGTTACGACGGCATTACTGTGGCTGCCTGGGGTGGCACACCACTGACTGACCTCAGCCTGCTGCCCAGCGTCCGGGAAAACCATGGCCTGCACATCGAAGGCCTTTACCTGGTGCTACACGAGGGGCGCAATGACGCGCTGATACGGCGCATCGTCGAAACCGTCGAGGGTGTAGAGCTGATCGAGCTGGCGATACAGACCTCCGTCAATGGCGCCCAAGCCATTCTGCGGTTCATCGAGTCGCTGCTGCCCATTGCCGAACGGCGCGGACTACGGATCGCCTTGTACCCGCATCTTCATCATGTCACTCAGACCACCGAGCAAGTCGTGCAGATTTGCGAGCTCTTCGCTCACCCACGCCTGGGGGCCTCGTTCAATGGCTATCACTGGTACGCCAGCCAGGAAGGCGAACTGGAAAAGCGTCTTGGCGCGATGAAACCCTGGCTGATGCAAGTGGTGACCTCTGGCAGTGCACTTTCGCAGCTGGGCTGGGGCGGCGTGGCGACCATGGAGCCGGTCGACCGCGGAGAGATGGACAACTTCGCCTTGATCGCCGCGCTGAATCGCGTCGGTTATACCGGCAGCCTTGGCGTGCTCGGCTGGGATTACGGGGGGGACATTTACCTCAAGCTCCAGCGCTGCCTGGCAACGCTACGGGAAATCGATCAACGCCTGGAACGTCATCCGTCCTGGTCGGATTTCCCGCTGAAGTAGCGGATGGCCGCGTCACAGAACTCAACTCAAAAACGGAACATGCAATGACAGCCCTTTCTGTGCTTGACCTCATGATGATCGGCGAAGGCAAAACCTTCGCCAACACGCTGGATGACGCCGTCTCCCTGGCGCGACACGTGGAGGCTCATGGCTACAAACGCTACTGGATCGCCGAGCACCACGACCTGCCGGGGATTGCCTCTTCGGCGACCACCGTGCTCATCCAGCATCTCGCTGCGGCCACCCGCACCCTGCGAGTCGGTTCTGGTGGAATCATGCTGCCCAACCACTCCCCTCTGATCGTGGCAGAGCAATTCGGGACACTGGATACCTTGTTTCCAGGCCGTATCGATTTAGGCATTGGCCGGGCACCCGGATCAGCAGGACTGGCTATTCGCGCCATGCGCGGTGACGCCTCCGAGCGCGACTTCGCGCAAGACATCGAGCAATTGACGGACTACCTGGCGGACAACGGAAACCAGCTGGTTCGTGCAATTCCCGAGACGCATGACGTGCCGCTATGGCTGCTGGGTTCGAGCCTCAATAGCGCTGATCTCGCGGCAACAATGGGGCTTCCTTACGCATTCGCTTCACATTTCGCGCCTCGATTCCTGATGCAAGCCATCACGCACTACCGCACTTCGTTCCGGCCGTCGGCCTTACTGGACCGCCCCTATGTCATCGCTGGCGCCAATGTCTTCGCGGCCCCGTCGCGCGCCGAAGCCGATTACCTGGCGAGTTCGCACCGCCATTGGGTAGCCAATTTGTACGCGGGCAAAGCAGGTGCGCTGCCGCGCCCGCAAGAGGGTTTCATGGAAAAGCTTGCCGACGTGGATCGCCACAATCTGGCTCAAGCCATGTCTTGCACTGCAGTAGGCGACAAAGACGATGTTGGCAGTTGGTTGCGCCAATTTATCGCGACCACCGAGGCGGACGAGGTCATAATCGATGCGAGAATTCATGACCCCGACGCACGCTGCCGCTCCTATCAACTGGCCGCCGAATCCATTGCCGACCTGCTTGACTGAGGACCCTAGTCATCTGTTGCGTGTGTGACCCACAGAAAAAACCGGCGCATTACGCGCCGGTTTCAATCCTAGAATGGATAAGGCTGGTTGGAGGGTTCGACCGTGACCCACTTGACCTCGGTAAACTCCTCGATGACTGCACTGCCATCGAAGCGGCCGTAACCGCTCTTCTTCATTCCGCCGTAAGGGGCCTGCGGTTCGTTTTGCACAGTGGCGCCATTGATGTGTACGCAACCGGCATCAAGTCGGCCCGCCAACTCCAATGCCCGTGTGACATCGCGACTGAATATTGAGGACGAAAGACCGTAGGCGGTGTCGTTGGCCACCTGCAGCGCCTGCTCGGCGCCTTTCACCCGGACGATCGTTGTCACCGGGCCAAAGGTCTCTTCGTCGTAGATCGACATCTCACGGGTTACCCGATCGACCAATGTCGGACCCATCAGGGCATTTTCCGCCAGACCGCCAGCAACGATGTCAGCACCCTTGCCAATGGCGTCGTCGAGTAAATGGTTGATCCGTTGCACCGAGCCCTGGCCGATCATCGGGCCAATCACGCAGCTTGGAGTCGTTGATGGAACGCCCGTTTCCAGAGACCGCACGCGCTCTGCGAAACGGGAAACGAATTGGTCGGCAACCGCTTCATCGACCACGAAACGCTCGGTCGACATGCAGATTTGTCCCTGGTAAAGGAATGCTCCGAAAACGGCGGCGTTGACTGCCCCGTCGATATCCGCGTCATCCAGAACGATGAAAGGGGCTTTGCCACCCAGTTCCAGGAGGCAGCGCTTGAGATGACTGGCACAGGTCTGGGCAATCATACGGCCGACCTTGGTCGAGCCGGTGAAATTCACTCGACGCACAATGTCATGCGCTACCAGCGCTTCAGTCACGGCAGACGCGTCCTCTGGCGCGCTGATCAGAAAGTTCAACACGCCCGCAGGCAGACCAGCATCGTAGAACGCTTCCGCCAGCAATGCATGCGTACGTGGGCTGCTTTCCGAACCCTTGAAAATCACCGTGTTGCCACACGCCAGTGGGTAGGCAATAGCGCGTGCGCCAAGGATGACCGGACCATTCCAGGGCACGATGCTCAGTACCGCACCCACCGGCTGGCGCAACGTCATCGACAGTGCGCCTGGCTTGTCGGTAGGAATGGTTTCGCCTTTGATTTGTGTGGTCAGCGCCGCGGCTTCACGCAGCAGGTTGACCGATGCGCCCACGTTGAATTGTGCCCACAGTTGCGAAGCGCCGATTTCTTCGGCCATGACCGAGCAGAACTGCGCCATTTTCGATTCCAGGGCATCGGCAGCCGCCAGCAGAATGCGCCGGCGTTCGGTTGGGCCTGTTCCGGACCACGTCCGAAAAGCGCGCTGGGAAGATTCGGCGGCACGGATGGCATCCTCGACGCTGCAAGCTGCCCCCACGCTCACGGTCGCGGCACTGAGCGGATCGACACGTTGGAAAGTCTTGCCATTGGAGGCGTCGAGTTTTTGATTGTCTATCACGAGTTGAACGGTCATTGCGGGTTCCTTTAAAAATGGAAAAAGTCAGACCGAAGCAGGGACTGGCATGCGAAGGATCGGTTTGATCGTGACACCGCGCTCGCTATCGGCCATCGCCTGGTTCACCTCATCGAACGCGTAAAACTTGCAAAGCTTGTCGAAGGGGAATCGGCCCTGCAGATAGAGATCTACCAGCTTTGGAATAAAGGCATTGGCAACAACATCGCCCTGGACGATGCCGATGATCCGTTTGCCGGGAATCATCACGTCATTGATATTGAAGGCTACCTCGGTGCCGACTTTGGTTGCGCCGACGATGCCACAGGTGCCAAGCGTGGTGAGTGCGTCGATCGCCTGGCGCAGAACTTCGGGGCGACCGGAGCATTCGAGGCTGTAATTGACACCGCCCTGGGTGATGGCCTGAATACGTTGAACCGGATCTTCTTCGCGGCTGTTGATGACATGGGTGGCCCCCAGTTCGCGCGCCAGTTCCAGCCGACTCGGTGTGACGTCCACAGCAATGATGGTCGTAGCGCCTGCGACCTTCGCAGCCATTACCGCCGCCAGGCCGACCGCGCCCGCGCCAAAGGCGGCGAAGCTTGATCCGGCCTCAACCTTGAGTGCATTGAACACCGATCCTGCGCCCGTCTGGATGCCGCAACCCAGCGGGCCCAACAGCTCCAGTGGCGCCTGTTTAGCCACCTTCACCACGTTGCGCTCATTGGCGATCGTATAAGTGGAAAACGAGGATTGGCCGAAGAAATGGTCGTGAATAGCGTGATCGCTGTCACATGCGCATGCGGAGCTACTGCCATCAAGTCGGCCGCCACCGAAGTTCAGCGGGTGCATGTGCGTACAGTGGGCCGGGTGGCCCGTTTCGCATGGCAGGCAAAGGCCGCATGACATGTACGTCATCACCACGTGATCGCCCGGTTGTACCGTGGTGACTGCAGAACCGACTGCATCCACGACACCCGCACCTTCATGGCCGAGGATGATCGGCAGTGGTGTAGGAAACAGCTGGTCTCGCACCACCATGTCCGTGTGGCAGACACCTGTGGCAACCACACGTACGCGCACTTCGGTAGGTCGAGGAGCCTCGAGCAGCACATCCTCGATCTGCAATGGGGCTCCGGAGGTGCGCAGCACTGCGGCGCGGATGTTCATCGATTGTGCATCGGTCCGGGACATCGTTGTCTCCTTGAAGTGGTTCGTCAAAGCCGGGAAAACGTCGGTTTGTCAGGCAGACTGCAACGCTCGCGGGCGTTGGCTGCGATGGGCTGCTTCTTCGCTCGCGGCCGGACGCAGGCTGAAATTGAACGTCATCTCGGCAAAGCGCCCTGCCACGCCCATGGATGCGGCCCGTGCCTCGTCATCGACGAAACTGACTTCGCCAATCAGTCCATCGCGTGTCGCGTAGGCGAAGTCGTCCCACAGGTACTTGTCATTCGACAGGTTGATCTGCGTGGTCAGATGTTCATGCCCCGGGGCAGAAATGAAGAAGTGGATATGCGCAGGTCGCTGCCCGTGACGGCCCAACTGATCGAGGCATTCCTGAGTAGGGCCGGTTGGATCGCAACCGTACCCTGAAGGCACGATGCTGCGAGCTCGATAGCAACCATTGGCGTCCGTGAGAATCCGGCGACGCAAGTTGTATTCCGACTGGCTCTTGTCGAAGTATGAGTAGTTGCCTTGGGTATTGGCTTGCCACAAGTCCACGGTGGCTCCGGCGATTGGCTGACCGTTCAAGTCCGTGACGCGCCCCTCCAGGAACATTACCGTTGCGGTACCGTCCTCGCTCCCGTCATCCATTCGGGTTTGGTATTCACTCAGTGGAGCACCCGCCACATACAAAGGACCTTCAATTGTCCGCGGCGTGCCTCCAGTGCGACCCGCTTCGACGTCCTTGGCATCCGCCAGTAGATCGAGGAAATGTTCGATGCCGAGTCCAGCGACCAACAATCCTGCTTCGTTTTTGGCACCCAAGCGGTTGACGTAGTCCACCGCCCCCCAGAATTCATCGTCGCTGATCTGCAAATCTTCGATCACCCGGGCCACTTCCTGCAGCAAACGTAAAACGATCTGCTTGCGGCGTGGATCGCCTTCGCTGTTGTCCAGTCCGGAGGCTTCGCGGAAAAATTGCTGCAATGCCGGCAGTTGAGAGATTTTCACTGTCATCTTGATTCACCAGATCTTATTGGTGTTGACCAACGAAGAGAGCCGCTGGGTGCTCCCTCCGTGCATGTCGGTTCAGGTCGTCAGGCGACTGCGCGCCAACCCAACTGGGCACGCGCCTCTTGCAGGTCGGACTGCATATCGTGGTTCCACAGCCAGTCGAAACGCTCTGCGAGGGTCTTGCCCAGCAGTTTTTCGTCACCGGCTACAGCTGGATCACGCATTTCATACAGCTCCCCGGCTTCCCAGGAAGTACGCTGCACACGGCAGGCACGTGGACGACGGATGGCGTCGTAAGCCGCAAGCACCGCTTGTGGCTGGCTGGCCAGAACCTGCGGATCGGCCAGCAGTCGCGCCAGGAGCCAGGCGTCTTCCAACCCCTGGCCTGCGCCAGCGCCCTGGTGCGGCAACATGGCGTGCGCGGCATCGCCGATCAGCCCCACGCGGCCGTGCACGTAGCCTGGCAACTCATCGAGCTCATGCAGCGCCCAAAGAGTGGGTGCCGGAATGCATTCGAGCAGCACCCGAGCAGCGTCTCCCCAATGATTGAAGGCAGAGAGCATTTCTTCCTGGGTGGCATTGCGCACCCACGGAGCATCGCTTGGCCAGGTTGGATCAGGGCGACTGCGATCGGAAATAAAGGCCACTACGTTGATGAGGCGGCCTTGTTTGACCGGGAATGTAAGGATATGTGCATCAAGCCCCAGGTACATCTGCGGGACATCGATCAAGTGCTCATCGACACCCCGAGCCCGGTACGCCGCACGCAACTGTTCGCTGTCGATCATCCCGCGGTAGGCGCAGGTACCACTGAAACGTGGCGCCACCAGGGGTTGGCCAAGACCGTTGAGAACATGATCACGAATTGAAGACTTGATACCGTCCGCGGCGATCAACAGGTCGCAGCGATGCTCAGTGCCATCGGTGAACAGTACACGAGCCTGTTCGGCATCCTGCTCCACGCTGAGGGCGCGCTTGCCAAACTGGGCGATCCCTTCGGGCAACTGGCTGGCCAGGGCGTCGAGGAAGTCGGCACGGTGAACAGAAGACTGCCCTACCCCTTCGGCCAGGCTGGCACCCAGATAACCGGCATCTTCACCCCGGCGCCATTCGAACCAGATGTCCTGCCAGGGATCCTGGGTCTGGTCGGCAATCTTGCGGTAGGGTTCGGCAATACCCAGGCCCGCGATGGCACGGACAGCGTTGGCGCCGAACGAGACACCCGCTCCGACCTCGCCAAAGGCAGGAGCCGCTTCGAACAACTGCACGTTCAGGTGGGAATGACGGCACAGGTCCAGGGCCAGGGCCACGCCGGCAATACCGCCGCCAACAATGCCGATTTGCAGTTTGGATTGAGAAGTACGCATAGCAAGTTACCCGTGAGGCTGATTGTTATTGGTGTTACCAAATCATCGCCAACCGAGCGCTATTGATAAATACCGCAACTCCAATACACGCCATCACTGGTGTGAATATTACTCTTGCGCACAACCAACCATTGGCCAGACGAGCCCCTCCGTGGGCTCGCCTGTTTCGGCCCTCGTTACTGCGACACGGTTTGGCTGGATGAAGCAGCCTGACGGCTTGAAGCGTTCTGAATGAGAAAGACCAGAATAGCGATGGCCCCTATCAGTCCTGGTACTGCGAAGATGAGAAAGCTCGCCTGCAGCGGCAGCGATGAAGCGTGCAGTGCGCCGCCCAGCAAAGGGCCGATGATGGCTCCGGTGCGGCCGATGCCCATCGCCCAACCAAGCCCTGTGGACCGAATGTGCGCGGGGTAATACTGCACCGTGCAGGCATTGGCCAGGATCTGCGTGCCAATGGTGCACGCCCCTGCGATAGCGATGAGCAGGTAAAGAACCGGTAACGGCGCTTTGAGCGCCAACAGGCTCAGGGCTAATGCTCCACAACTGAAAAACGCGAACAAGACCTTGGCGATGCCAATACGGTCCCCCAGCCAGCCACCGGCTACTGCGCCAATAATCGCGCCGAGGTTTAGCGCCAGCAGAAACGCCAGGCTGGAGTTCAATCCATAGCCTGCGGCAGTCATGAGTTTGGGCAGCCAGGAGCTCAGTGCGTAAACCATCAGCAAACAACAGAAAAACGCCAACCACAGCATAAAGGTGTGCACCTTGCGCCCGTCCTGGAACAGCTGTGCAATCGACACTGTCGTGCCTTTGGCGACCATCTGGTTCAACTGGTCATTTGCAGTGGGTACGTAAGACGGCTCGGCTTGTGCCAATAGATTTTGAGCCTTCACGGACTGCCCGGTGCGCAGCAGGAAATCCATCGACTCTGGCAATTGTCGTATCAGAAACGGCAAAGCCAACAGCGGAATTAGCGCTACATAAAACACCGCTTGCCATCCCCACTGCGGGATCAGCACCATGCCCAGGCTCGCCGATAGCATGCCCCCTAATGAGTAACCACTGAACATGATCGCGACCAAGGTGCTGCGGGATTTCTTTGGCGCGTACTCGTTCATCAACGCCACAACGTTGGGCATCACCCCGCCAATCCCAAGACCAGCGATGAACCGGCATAACGCAAACGCCTCGGGGCTTTGGGCCAGGCCGTTGATCGCCGTGACCCCGCTGAAGATCGCGACGCACATCATGATGGTTTTACGTCGGCCTATACGATCCGACAATGAACCGAAAAACAACGCACCCAGCATCATGCCCACCAGCGCGCAACTGCCAAGCGCACCAGCCTGCAACGAACTGAGGCCCCACTCGGCCATCAGTGAGGGCAGCACGACCCCATAGATGACCAGATCATAACCGTCGAAAATGATGATCAGCGCGCACCAGAACAGCACGCGCGCATGGAAGGTATTGAAACGTGCCCCGTCAATCAGGGCTGCTACATCTATCGTACGCATGGCATCGCTCTTCTTGTCATTGTTATAGAGCCGGAGGAACTGACGCCTCCGGTTATTGCGCGGTGCCCATTGGTGTTACGCAGAGTGTGCATAACTGGGCAAGGAGTCGATCATGGGCAAACCATCAACCGTGATAAATGCAGCCAGATGAATAGGCATTATTTCGAACGTGAATAAAGATCGAGGACGAGCAAAAGCCCCCTCGCTCTTGCGATGGACTCAGCGCTCTGGCGCTTGTTAGGCTTGGGACCCTTGCAGCGGCGATTTCAGAGCGGTGCAGACCCAACAACGGGCAAAGATCTTTCGCCCTCATGAGTGCGCAATCTGCACGAGGCTTTATGGAATTACGTGAACTTGACCTCAATCTTCTACTGGTATTCAACCAACTGCTGATCGATCGCCGGGTATCGACGGCGGCGGATAATCTTGATCTGACCCAACCCGCTGTCAGCAACGCGTTAAAGCGACTGCGTGTCACGTTGAACGACGAACTGTTCGTTCGCACCTATCAAGGAATGGAGCCTACGCCCTACGCCCAGCAGTTGGCTGAACCGGTTGCACTGGCCATTCAGACCTTGCGCGATGCTCTGAGCCGGCAGGACACGTTCGATCCGCTCAACTGCAATCGTCGATTTACGATGGCGATGACCGATATTGGTGAAATCTACTTCATGCCGCGGCTGATGGACGCGCTGGCTGAACGTGCTCCGGGTTGCTCTATCAGCACTCTGCGCAACACCTCCGATACCTTGGCCGAAGGGTTGCAGAACGGTGCGATCGACCTCGCCGTTGGATTACTGCCGCACTTGCAGGCAGGTTTTTTCCAGCAGCGCCTGTTTCACCATCGCTATGTCTGCATGTGCCGCAAGGACCACCCCGCCACCAGGGAACCGTTAACGCTGGAACGCTTTTGCAGCTATGAACATGTTCGCGTCGTGGCGGCGAATACGGGGCACGGCGAAGTTGATACCTTTCTGGCGCGGGCCGGCATCGAGCGAAACATACGCCTGGAAGTACCTCATTTCGTCGCAGTGGGGCACATCCTTCAACGCACCGACTTGATGGCAACAGTGCCTGAACGATTCGCCAGCAGTTGCGAACAACCCTTTGGGCTCGCGGTGCTACCGACACCGGTGGAACTGCCCAACATCGAAATCAACCTGTTCTGGCATGCACGCTACAACAAGGATCCCGCCAATCGCTGGCTTCGCCAGCTGATGTTCGAGTTGTTTTCTGACTAAGTGACCTGAGCGCGTACCACTGCCACGCCACAGCAGGATTCTTCAACGCCTCGACATGAATGTTCAATACTCATGCCGTCTCCCGTTCCATGCTGCAACCTCACAACAAAAAAAATAATGAGGAGATGGCAATGGCACACCCAGACATCCGAAATCTTGTGGCTTCAGACAGCCCGGCTGCGGCGCTCTACCAGCCCGGGCGGATCGGCACCCTGCACTTGCGCAACCGCTTCGTGCAAGCGCCGATCTTCACTCAGTTCGCCAGCACTTTCGGTGAGGTTGACGACAAGCTCATCGAATACCATCGGGCCCGAGCCCGTGGTGGGGTTGCTCTGATCATCACCGAGAACACTTCGATCGATTGGGAAGTCGGGCGCACGGCCGGCCACCCGATGCGAATCGACCACGACAGGTTCATTGGCGCGCTCAGCAATCTGGTCGACGCGGTCCACGGCGAAGGCGCGAAAATTGCGGTGCAACTGCACCATACCGGACGTCAGAATTCCCAAGGCAATACCGAACGCAACGAACCACCACTCGCGCCGACAGCGGGCATCACCAGCGCGTTCGGCACACCACCGCGAGCAATCGAAGAACATGAAATTCCTGGGCTGATCGACAAGTACGTTCAGGGTGCCCGGCGCGCTGTTGCAGCCGGTTTTGATGCCGTTGAGCTGCACGGCGCGCATGGGTATTTGCTTGGCCAGTTTCTCTCCCCTTTCACCAACAAGCGCACCGACCGTTGGGGCGGATCCTTGGAAAATCGTGCCCGTTTCGCCCTCGAAGTCGTGCGCGGGATTCGCGAACAGGTCGGTGCAGACTTTCCGATCCTGTATCGCCTGAGCGTGATGGAGCCCTACGAGGGCGGCCTCTCCCTGGAAGATGGCCTGGCCTTTTGCGAAATGCTCGAGCCTTACGTCGACGCACTGGATGTCAGCGCCGGGAACTACGACACGGCGATGACGTTGCTGCCCATGGTCCCGCCAGGATCGCTGGTCAATTACGCCAAACTCGTCAAACAGCATGTCTCGATCCCGGTCATCGGCGTCGGTCGCCTCACTTGGCTGTTCGACGAGATGGCGCAAGCAGTGTCTGACGGCGAACTCGACTTTGTGGCCTTGGGTAGATCGGGTCTTGCCGACCCTGAGACGGTTAACAAGACACGGCGCGGGCAACCGCAAAGTGTTCGCCGCTGCCTGGCGGTCAATGAATGCATCTCACGATGGATGTTCAACGGCAAGGGTACCCAGTGCGTGATAAACCCTACCCTCGGCCAGGAGCGCAGAGCGAGTGACGCTCGTCGCCCTGCTTCCAAACAGCAGCGAGTGCTGATCGTCGGCGGCGGGCCGTCCGGCTGTGAGGCCGCGATCCTGGCTGCTGAGCGCGGACACCAGGTGCAGTTGGTCGAGAAAGCGGATCGCATCGGTGGCCAACTCCATGCCTGGGCAGCTGCAAGCCCGTTTCGCATGGAGGTCAAGAACATGATTGACTTTTACGAGAGCGAACTCGAACGCGTGGGCGTCGATGTGCATCTCAATACCGATGCAGCCGATTTTGACTTGACCCCGTGGGACACGGTACTGCTGGCGACCGGTACCGTTGCGCAAGATCAGGGTCTGGATGTTGCCGACATGCTGGCAAACGGGGATCTTCCCGTGACTGATGAAGTTACCGTCTTTGGTGAAACCGAGACCGCCATGTTCGCGGCCCTGTGGCTGGCCGAGCAAGGCAAAAAGGTCAGCCTTGTTTCACCCGCTGATGGCGTGGGCGTCGATACCAATGATATGCAGCGCGAGCATCTCACCGGTCTTCTCAAGGGCCTTGACGTATCGATCCGCACAGCAGGCGCGAAGCCCGATGAAGGCTACGTGGTGATGGCGACTGCCCGAAATGCTTCAACTGTCCTGGATGCGTCGGTTGATGACATTCGCGTCCATGGCATCGGTACGAGGTCCCGTGGTGGACGGATGTATGAGGCGACCCAATCCGGTTTCTGGGCGGCAGCGAAAATAGGAGAGTTGGCATGAACGTTCGCGCGATCGAACACGTAGGCATTACCGTTCCGGATATGGAAGCGGCGACCCGATTCTTCGTCGACGCCTTTGGTGCCGAGAAACTTTACGACATGCTTGACGCGCCCTTGGGGGGGGCTGAAGTGGAGGTGGGACTCGGCATCGCACCCGGCGCTGTGATTACCGCAATCCGCATGCTTCGCCTCGGCAACGGTCCCAACCTGGAGCTGTTTTCCTATACCGGGGTGCAGCAGTCGCAGCCTGTGGTTCCAAGCGACTTGGGAATTCAGCACATCTGCATCTACGTTGACGATATCGACGCCGCCGCCGATCGCCTGGAGAAGGCCGGTGGCGTCCTGCTCAGCCGCCCTGGCGACCTCCCGGGCGGTGACGCGGGAAAAGGTAATCGCTACGTCTACACCCGCACGCCTTGGGGAAGTACGATCGAGCTGGTGACTTACCCCTCGGCGCAGGCCTACGAGCGTCACACTCACCTGCGCCGCTGGAGACCGGGGCTGACCGAGCCGAGCGGTCACGAAACCCAGGTGAAGTAGGAAAAGGCTTGCCAGACGATCGGGTGCAAATCCCCTGATCGATGGCAGGCCTGTTTTGCGTACAAACCTGAAGGATGTGATAGTTTTTGAATGTCACAAAAACTGCCAAGTGCTGATAAAAAACTCCACTGCCAATACCAATAAAAAGGGAGTTGAGATGAGTGCCATCCTTTTAACGCCAGAAAAAATGCTGGACGTAATCCCTGGTGAAGTCACGATCAAGGGTACCGTCGAGACTGCACCCGATAACGGCATGTCGATTCGGGGCTACCGCTTTGACAAAACCGAAGTCCGCATCCCGTGTATGCGCGACTACGAGTTGGTGAGATGGAAATCAGGGACATCCAATCTGGGTTTCCATGATGGCAAGCAATGGCAAAAATGGTCGGTTGGTGATAACGACGTGACCATTTTGACCCGAGGCGAATCATCCCGGTGGTACTGGATGAATGATATCGAGGTCAGTCATATCTACATTTCGCAAGCAATGATGGCCAAAGTCGCCAATGAAGTCTTTCAACAGGATGTTGACCGTGTTTTTGTCGACCATTGCCCCCTCGTTAACGACGCGACGCTCTCCAGGCTCATGGCAGCCTATGAAATCGAATGCTTGAGTGGCGAACCGGGCAGCAGCATCTTTGCCCAGACGCTGGAAATACAGATGTGCATTCATCTGCTGCGCCAGTATGTGCGGTGTGATCTCAGAGACAGCGATCAAGCGTCTCGCCTGACAAACCTCAAACGCGACCAGCTTCAGCAATACATCGACTCACACCTGTCCTGTTCGATTACCGTCAAAGACATGGCTGCCATTGTCGACCTGAGCCCGTCGTATTTTGTACGGGTGTTCGGGGCTGTGTACGGGGTCTCGCCCCATCAGTACGTTCAGTCGCGCCGCTTGAAAAAAGCTGAGCGGATCCTGTCTACGGTGCGTGATGTTCCGTTGAAAGCGGTCGCCATGGACTGCGGGTTCTCGGACCAGAGCCACATGACCCGACTGTTCCAGGAAAAACTGTCCATGACACCCAAGCAGTATCGCGAGAAAAACGTTTCCAGGCTTTTTTGCTCCTCGGCCTTGCAGTAACGTGCAGCACCTTCGTCGCACTGCAAGGACCTGTCGTTAAGTGAAACTCCATCAAATCAAGGCACTGGTAGCTATCCACCAAACCGGAAGCATCAGTGAAGCCTCCCAAGTACTGCATGTCACTCAGCCAGCCATCAGCCGATCAATCAAGGACCTGGAGAGCGAGCTGGGCCTGGCTCTGCTGCAGCGCTCTCACAGGGGAATGTCGCTCACCGATGAAGGCCGCCGCATCATTCGCCATGCACAGTTGACAGTCGAGAGCATGCGACGCCTGCAACTGGAGGCGGAAAACATCAGGGATTTGCAGGTCGGTGAGGTCACCGTCGGTGTCACCTCCCTGACATCTGTGCTCAAGGGGCTGGGAGAATGCATCGCTGGATACCAAACGAAGAATCCGCGCGTTCGCATCCGCCTGGTTGACCTTCGTCCCAACCAGATGCTCCAGCGCCTGCGGGACGGTACGCTGGATTTCGCTGTCACCTCGCAGCAGCATACGCAGAGACTTAACCTGGATTGGGAAGCTTTGAGCCGCATGAAGGGAGTGGTGGTCTGTCGAAAAAACAACCCTCTGCGCCACTCCCGCTCACTGCGTCAGTTGCAGTTTGCGAACTGGATCAGCCTCGATGCCGTCGACGATCACTCGTCTCAGTTCTATCAAATGTTCGAAGACAACGAGATCCCTCCACCGCAGCGGATCACCGAGTGTTCATCGGTATTGCTGGCGCTTGATCTACTGCACCACGCCGATGCATTCATGACACTCAGCGAAGCCGGAATGGAAAATACGCTACCCAAGGCGCTCAATGAAGACCTGATACAGGTCAAGATCGAAGAAATCATCCCTGAGTACCCCATCTACCTGGTGTGTATTGATCGCAACGCTTTGACAACCACGGCTCGCGACCTTTACTACGCGATCAAGGGCGTGATTTCAGTGAATCAGTCTACGGACTTCTCGCGCTAACGCGGACGACAAACTTAAGAAAAACACAACGATATGCCCAATGGTTAAGTCTGGCTCGTTTCCAGGGGCCAGCGACCGTAGCCTCGCGATTATTGGTCTGAAACCATGCAGCTGCCCGCTCCGCAGCCTGCGGCGACGACCGAGTCACTGTCATCAAACAGGTCGTGTGATCGATAATCGGCCAATATCGCACCGAATTGACACCCCGTTGAGCTTGGGCGGCCAAGCATCATAACTAACGGTTAATCATCGAAGAAAAGCGCAAGTGCGCAGTGGCAGTGTTTGCCGGATATTCGGGCAACAACAAAACTGTCACAGGAAAAATCGATGACTACTCTGCAAGCGCCCCCTCTCCCCTGCACCGCTGCTCCACCCGTGAACGGTTCCAGGAAAGCCACCGTTGCTTGCGCTCTAGGCAATGCCCTGGAGATGTATGACTTCACGATTTACAGTTTCTTCGCGGTCGTGATCGCAAAGAATTTCTTTCCTGCACAGTCGGCAACGGCATCGCTACTGATGTCTTTAGCCACCTTCGGCGTGGGTTTCCTCATGCGCCCGGTGGGTGCTGTGGTGATTGGGCGCTTCGCCGATCGCCGTGGCCGCAAATCGGCGTTGAGCCTCACAATCAGCCTGATGACAGTCGGCACTGCGATGATTGCCTTCGCGCCGTCGTATCAGGACATTGGCTTGTTCGGCACGTTGATGCTGGTGGCTGGCCGCCTCATGCAGGGCTTTTCTGCGGGAGGTGAAGTCGGGACCGCGTCGGTGTATCTGATGGAGTCCAGTGCTACGGCAAACCGCTGTCGTAACGTCAGTTGGCAGGCAGCCAGCCAAGGCTACGCGGCCATGGTCGGTGCCGGCCTTGGTTTACTGCTAAACAACACGTTGAGTGCCGAGGACCTTGAAAACTGGGGCTGGCGCATTCCCTTTTTACTGGGGCTGCTCATCGGTCCGCTAGGTTGGTACATCCGTCGCTTCCTGCCTGAAACCCACGAGGCCCAACCGACCAAACGCGACGGTCGGCTGCGCGATCACATCGACCTGCGCCACACCCTGCTGGCGATCGGCCTGATGGCCAGCGCTACCATTGGCATATACCTGTTCATTTTCTACATGCCCGCCTACCTGACGGTCACCCTGGGCTACCCGCAACGTAGTGCCTTGGTTATCGCCTGTGTAGCAAGTGCCTGCCTGGCTGTCATCACGCCACTGGCCGGGCGCTTTGCCGATCGCCATGACTTGCGCAAGAAGCTGCTGGTCTGGACGATAACCCTGCCCGTGCTACTGGCGTGGCCAGCCTTCTACTTGCTCAGCTTGAGCACCAATTTGTTTGTGGCGATGTTCGTAATCGCGATTCTGGTGCTGCCTGGCTGCATCGGTTCGGGGGCCTTCTTCGCCTTGATCATGGAAGCCTTTCCGAAAAATCGTCGCGCACTGGGCACCGCCGTGAGCTACAGCTTCGGCGTCACCTTGTTCGGCGGTTTCTCCCCATTGATCGCCACGTGGCTCACGGCTGCCCTGGATACCCCCCAGGCGCCAGCTCTGTACCTACTCGCCGGCGGCGCCATCAGTTTGGCTTGCCTGGCTGTATTCCCCGAAAACCCTGGTCGGGAGTGACCTGATGAATGCATTGACTCAAACCGTGGGCGAACAGGACCTGGATGCTTTTATCCAGCTGCGCCGGGACATCCACCAGAACCCTGAATTGGGCGCGCATACCCCGCTGACCGCCGAGTTGGTGGCCAGCAGGCTCCAAAGCTGGGGCTACGAAGTTCATCGCGGCATCGGTGGACATGGGGTGGTCGGCGTACTGCGTCGAGGCAGCGGCACTCGCCGATTGGGCCTGCGTGCCGACATGGATGCTCTGCCGATGCAGGAGAAAAACTGCTTCGCCCATGCCAGCCGGATCGAGGGCCGCATGCACGCCTGCGGCCACGACGGCCACACTGCCATCCTGCTGGCAGCCGCGTGGCGAATCGCTCAGTCGTCCGACTTCAATGGCACGCTTAACCTGATTTTCCAACCTGACGAGGAAGGTCTGGGTGGAGCCAAGGCCATGATGGACGACGGTCTTTTCAAACGTTTTCCTTGTGACGCGATCTTTGCCTTGCACAACTTGCCGGGAATACCGCTGGGCACCGCTGTGGTCCAGGCCGGTCCGACCATGGCCTCTTCGGAATGCGTGCGTGTGTTGATCAAAGGTCGCGGCGGTCATGGCGCAATGCCCGAACGCGCTGTCGATCCGATACCGGTGCTGGCCAGCATGATCAACGCGATCCAGACAGTGAAGTCGCGCAATCTCTGCGTTGATGAACACGCCGTGATCAGCATCGGCATGGTCGAAGCAGGCAGTGTCTACAACATCATTCCCGACACGGCATCGATGTTGATCAGCGTGCGTACCGACACCGCGCAGACTGAAGGCAAAATCAATCAGCGCCTGGCGGAAATCGCCCAGGGCCATGAATACACGTTCGGCGTCAAAATCGAACTTGAAACCACGCAACTGGCGCCAGCGCTGGTCAATACGGCGACAGAAACAGAGATGCTTCGCCAGAGCCTGGCGCCGCTGTTCAAGCCCGGCCACTTGTTGCCGCAAGCGGCGAAGATCATGGCGACAGAAGATTTCGCCTGGATGCTAACCGAAGTGCCCGGCTGCTACTTCTTCCTGGGTAACGGCGAAGGCGAGTTTCATGGCTGCTCAGTGCATAACCCCCACTACGACTTCAATGACGAGCTGATTCGCATCGGCTCCGACTGCTGGCTGAAACTTGTGAAGGATTATCTCAACTGAGGGCGCAGGCTTGGGTTCACATCATCATCGATTTTTGATGACTTCAAAGTGCTCGAGCCGCTGAACCGGCATTCCAATATCTGAACGACCACCATCAGGCCGCTGCGGCCTGATGGTCAAGTCCGGCCACGCCCTGCCCGCGCAAGAACTCCATAACGATGACTCGGCGACTTACTTCTTATCTGCCCTAAAAACAACAGGCAAAGTCTATGTATCGCACAGGTAATTTGGCGTTATTCACCGTCGGCTCGCTGGCGGCCGCAGTTTGTACTTCCCAGGTCCATGCCCAGGAACAAGGTTTGCTGCAAGACAGCTCACTGACGCTCAATACCCGTCAGTGGTACTCACACGAGGTCGGCCACAAGGCCACTTATTTCAAACTGCAAACACCCGACGGAGTCCGCAAGCTGCGTGACCGTACCGCCTGGCTGGAAGGCATCAGGCTCGACTTCGTTTCCGGTTTTACCCAAGGGCCGGTGAAGTTTGGCCTGGATCTGTCGACCTTCTCGGCCGTGGCGCTGGAGCGCAGCCGCAAAGCGGCGGCAGGCGGCAGTAATCGAATGTTGGTGGACAAGGACGGCGATGTGGTCGATGACTGGAGCAAACTCGGTATCGCGGCGCTGAAGTTCAAGGTTGCCAACACACTGTTCAAGGTTGGTAGGCAGCAAGTCAGGACACCGATGATGTCCTACACCGACACCCGTACATTGCCTTCAACGTTCAATGGTGTGTCTCTGGAAAGTCATGACGTCGAAGGTTTAACGATCAAGTCTGGCTACTTCGACAAGGGCTCACCGCGTACCGGGGCCGGAAGCCAGGATTTGAGTCCCACTTACGGTTCGCCCCTGGTCACCAGTGACTTTAACGCTTACGCCGGGGCCGACTATGTATCGAGCGCTGGCTGGCGCAGCAGCGCCTATGTCTCTCGCTTCGACGATATCTGGGATCGCGAGTATCTGGGCCTGGGCAAGAAAACCAACTGGGGACCGGTTAACGTCGATGTGCAACTGGATGCCTATACCACCCAGTCAAGTGGTCGCGAAATCGGCGGCAAAATCGACCAGCAGGCCTACGGCCTGAGTATCACGCCCCAATGGCGCAACCACTCGCTGAAGATCGGCCTGCAGCAAATCAAGGGTGACGAATATTTCGATTATCCCTTTGAATCCAACGCCATCAGCCTGCCCAATACCATGATGTCCTTTTACAACGGCCCCAATGAGCGCTCGATCGGGGTGATCTATAACAACGATTGGGTCGCTTATGGTCTACCTGGTCTGAAGACTACGCTCTGGTACATCAAGGGCATGGGCATCGACGGCAGTCATTACGACGGTGGGCCGAACGGCATTTACAACTCGGTACTCAAGCAGCGGGGTGAAAGCCACTATGAAGTGGGCGGCAATGCCAGCTACACAGTGCAATCGGGCACCTTCAGGAACATCAGCCTGATCACCAGTTATTCCTCGCACCGTGCCAGTGAATATCAACTGGAAGGCAATGTTGATGAGTTCAGATTGATCGTCAACGTGCCGGTCAAGTTGTTCTAGGCTAACAGGCGGCCTGTTGGCCCGATGAAACGGTGAAATGACCGCAAGGTGCACAACCGGCCCCGCGGCGCATTCACTTGGCGGTTTATTCGACGTATTCGAGCCTTTGTTGAAGAGCGGACAGTGTGCGGTATCCGCAGTGCCAAACAACAGTTTGAACAACCAGGACAAATCGAGCGTTTGCACAGGTACCACGGTGAAAAGGCTCAATGGGTATTGAATGCCTGGACTCAAACCTGGCTTTCCCCCACCTATGCGGACTGGACCATCGAGAAGGATCTTCCAGCGATCCAATGCCCTTTGCTGGTTATCCATGGCGCAGACGATGAGTTCGGCTCAACGTTGCATCCCCACCGTTACGCCAACCTGGCCCGCGGGAAGATCGAGATACTTGTAATCAGCGATTGCCAACACGTTCCGCACAGAGAAAAAACGCAGAGTGTCATTGATGCAGTTAGCCGTGTGCTGTAGATCGGTTCCCTGCCAGATTCAAATCGGCCTGGATTGATTGCAGTCAGGCCGAACGCTAGAGCAACAGTAACGCCTCATGCATTTCTATTGACGGTGTGACGCCTGCTTTGCGTCGGCTGTGCAGCCAGTCTCTGGTCTTACGGACATCGAAGACCTGTCCCTGGTCCATCAAGGTCAAAAGGAGCTCATCGGAAACACGATAGCGTCCACAGTTTGGACAATCCCTCTCCTCCCACGGGCCATGACACTGGATACGCTCCGCCAAGCCGACACAGATGAGACAATTCATCGCTATCACCCATTCTTGTTTTTTAACCGCCTTTATCAAGCCGGTTGAGATACCGCGCACAATAATCACTGGGCGCGCTGATGAAGCTTGAGATTTGTCGACCAGAATCATCGAACGAAAGTTCGGGACGTTGACGCTTTCAGGATAAACAGGTCGTATTCACTAACCACGCCGAGCGCTCATCATTGAAGCCTGCAACATAGCGCGCCGCCGGTTTTTGCGCCGTTCATGGGATCAGCATCCCAATACTTGGCCACCTGGATTATCGCAAGGCTGGAAGGCATCGATGCCGCGCAAAGCGCTCCACTACTCGCTACAAATCCTCCACAGACGCCGACGTTCGTAGTTCCGATGCGCCCTCCTCCCCCCAACCAATGGGGGGGTTTGAACAATCAAACCACGTCATTTTCCTCCCCCAGAAGACAGATGCATCTGTAGGCCCTTAACGCACTGATCGAAGACGGCGAGAACTGCATCATCACGATGCGTGTTGGCCTGTTATGCCAGCAACTCTATGCCGAAGGCTGGGCGCAGCACTGACCTCGACAACCCATCCAGCAATACATCAAAAACAAGAGAACGCACGAAAATGGCTAAATACCCTGTAGTTGTTTATGGCGCCAGCGCTTACACCGGCATGCTGACAATGGACTGGTTGATCGATCAGGACATCCCGTTCACCGCCGTGGCGCGCAATGCCGGGCGAGTGCGGGAAATGATGGCGCAACGCGTGGTGCGCCTGGAGTCCGCCACCTATGAAATTATCGAAGCAGAACACACTGTTGAAGCGCTCACTCACGCATTCAAAGGGGCGAAAGTCGTCTGCAATACCGTAGGACCTTTCGTGAAATTCGGCCTGACTGCTGTTGAAGCCGCGCTGAAAGCCGGTTGCCATCACCTCGACACCACGGGTGAACAGGGCTATATGCGCCAGGTCCGCGAGCAATTTGGTGAACTGTACGCCCAAGCCGGCCTGCTGGTTTCACCGTCGCTGTCGTACATGTACACCTTTGCCGAAATCGCCGCCGAACTGGCCCTTGAAACCCAAGGCATCGACGCGCTGGAGACCTCGACACTGTGCCGCAACCTGCGCAACGTCGGGGCTGGCGTGACCGTCGGCTCGACCGCCTCCATCTTCGCTTTCCATCAAGGATCCCACCAGTGCGATCTACGAACTGCTGTCCGCTCAAATCAGCCCGCTCAGCGCCATGGCGGTCGCCTGGCTGACCGCTATGGTCGTCGGTTTTACCAACGTGTTGCCGATGCAGGTAGGCGTCTCCCGGGTGCTATTTGCCATGGGGCGCGACCGCCGGCTCCCCAGTCTGTTCGCGCGACTGCACAGGGTGCATGGCACGCCCCACGTCGCCCTGGTGCTGTCGACTCTGTTCTCGCTCACGATCGCCATGGCCATGGCCATGCGCGATGACATCAACACCCTGGCCTCGTTCGTGAACTTTGGTGCGTTGTCCGCCTTCGTCCTGCTGCACCTTTCACTGCTCGTTAAAATGGGGATCAAGGGCCGGAGTCGGCGGATCTTCGCCCACTGGCTCGTGCCCATCATCGGCATCGTGGTGGTACTCACCGTACTGTCCGGCATGCACCGGCCCGTGCTCGAGATGGGTGCCGTCTGGCTCGCTACCGGCCTGTTTTACGGTCTTTACCTGCGCCGAAAAGGTCGCACGGAGCTTGGTGTATGACCCGAAATGGCATGGCCCGCTCGGTGAGCGGGCTTCAATTTGCCTCGTGGAAAACCTCCTTCTTCCTCCCAGAAGAGGATAGGGAGCAATCAACAGCTGGAACACCGACAGCTCAATCCGCCTGCACAGTCACTTGCTGCTGCTCGCCCAACCCCGCAATACCCAGGTGAATCGTCTGCCCCGCTCGCAGGAAGACCGGCTGTGGTGTAGGCGGACGCATCGCTGCCCAGATACAAGGCCAACTGGGCGACAACACGTCCAGTCCCGCTGCCGTGATCAGCACTCGTTTGTTGCGCAGGTTCATGCCGTCTCCAGCTTCGCGGTGGTGATTGCAGTTTTCGGGGTTCTGCCGAGCATCGATGCGGGAATGGCCAGGATCAGCCCGCCGCTGACGAACAGGCACAGCGCCAAGACATAGGTACCGTTGTTGATATTGCCGGTGAGGTTCTCCGCCACGGCCGTGATCATGGAGCCAGTGAAGCCAGACAGATTGCCGATGGCGTTGATCATGCCAATGCCGGCAGCCGCAGCGACACCCGACAGCACGGTCCCCGGCAGGGTCCAGAAAATCGGCATCAGGCTGAGAATTCCGGAAGCAGCGATACTCAGGAAGAATACCGACAGCACCAGGTTGTCAGCAAAGTAGGCGCTGAGAATCAGGCCGACGCCACCGATAAACGCAGGAATCGCGGCGTGCATGCGTCGCTCACCGGTGCGGTTGGAGTGGCGTGCGTTGAGCAGCATTGCCACGACAGCCACTGCATAGGGAATGGCGGTCAGGAAGCCAATGTGCAAGCTGTTGGTGATACCGGTGCTCTTGATGATCGAGGGCATCCAGAACGCCAGTCCGTAAAAACCGGTGTTGAAGGTCAGCAGGATCAGGACCAGCAGCCACACCCGCGGATTGAAGAACACTTCGCTCAGGCGCGAGGCCTTGCCCTGGTTATCCGTTTGCAGATTGGCCTTGAGCAAGGCTTTTTCCGCAGCGGACAGCCATTTGGCGGAGTCGATGTTGTTGGCCAGGCAGGCGATGACGACGAACGCCATGATCACCGACGGAATGCCCTCGATGATCAGCATCCATTGCCAGCCGGACATGCCGTGCACGCCTTGCATGCTGTTCATCAACCAACCGGAAAGGATTCCGCCCAGGGTCAGGCTGATCGGCATGGCCATCAGGAACCCGGACATCACCCGGCTTTGCCGATGGGTCGGAAACCAGTAGTTGAGGTAGAGAATCACACCGGGGAAAAAGCCGGCTTCACAGATGCCCAACAGGAAACGCAGCACATAGAACATGGTGCTCGATTCGATGTGGAATAAACCCGCCAGCGGCACGGTGAATGCCACGGCCATGGAGATCACGGCCCAGGTCAACATGATCCGCGCGATCCAGAAGCGCGCACCGTAGCGATGCAGCAACAGGTTGCTCGGCACTTCAAAGAGGAAGTAGCCCCAGAAGAACATGCTGGCGCCCAAGGCATAGACGGTATTGCTGAATTGCAGCTCGTTAAGCATGTCGAGCTTGGCAAAGCCGATATTGACCCGGTCCAGGTACGCCGCCATGTAGCACAGAAGCAGGACGGGCAGGATGCGCCAGATGACCTTGCGGTAGGTGCGGTCTTCAAAGTCGAGCTCGCTGGCAGCAGCCTGCGCAGGTATTTGCTCGGATATCGTTTGCATGAGGTAACCCCTGGGCATGTGGACATGCCTGATTGTTTTTATCGAATGGGTCAGGCCGAATGAACCGTTCACTCGGCGATGGAGCAATGACTAGAGTGCTGCGGTGGTTTTCTCTCCGTTGACCAGGCGCGTCAGCCCCAATGGATTGCGGTTCTTGAGGGCATCAGGGAGCAAGGCGTCAGGGAAGTTCTGGTAGCACACCGGACGCAGGAAGCGATCGATGGCCAAAGTGCCTACCGACGTACCACGGGCATCAGACGTCGCCGGCCAAGGGCCGCCGTGGACCATGGCCTCGCAGACTTCCACACCCGTCGGATAGCCATTGATCAGTAAACGGCCGACTTTCTGCTCAAGCGCAGCGACCAGGTCGGCAGACGCTTCAAGCTCTTCGAGCTCACCCAGCAAAGTCGCAGTCAACTGACCGCGCAACCCTTGCAGGGCCGCCAACAGCTCAGCCCGATCAGCGACTTCAACCACCACGGTGGCGGGGCCGAAAATTTCTTCCTGCAACAGTTCATTGCCCGTCAGCAGCAGGCTGACATCGGCTTGGAACAACTGAGCGTGGGCCTTGTTGCCCTGCTGCGCCTGCCCTGCCAGATGGGTGATTTGCGGATGCGCCGCCAAGGCTGCGCAACCCTGCACATAACTGCGCAGGCCACCGGCATTGAGCATGGTTTGCGCCGGTTGATCGGCCAACAAGGCAGTGAGGGACTGCACGAACGTGCTGAACGCCGCAGAGCGGATGCCAATGACCAGGCCGGGATTGGTGCAGAACTGCCCTGCGCCCATGACCACCGACGCTGCCAGTTCGGTAGCGATACGTTCGCCGCGAACCTGCAACGCTTGCGGCAGCACAAGCACCGGGTTGATGCTGCTCATCTCGGCGAATACCGGGATCGGCTGCGCACGTGCAGCCGCCATGTCGCACAGCGCCCTGCCGCCTTTGAGCGAACCGGTGAAACCGACTGCCTGTATCAGCGGATGCTTGACCAGCGCCTCCCCGACGCCGGCACCGAAGATCATGTTGAACACGCCCTTGGGCATGCCGGTTTGCTCGGCGGCCCGGATGATGGCTTCAGCCACCCGTTCGGCGGTCGCCATGTGGCCGCTGTGGGCCTTGAACACCACCGGGCAGCCCGCGGCGAGCGCGGCGGCGGTGTCACCGCCAGCAGTAGAGAACGCCAACGGAAAGTTACTGGCGCCGAACACAGCCACAGGGCCAACTCCCAGGCGACACTGGCGTATATCGACGCGCGGCAAGGGCTGGCGTGCAGGTAACGGCAGATCGATGCGCGCACCGTAGAAATCACCGCGACGCAGGGTCTGGGCGAACAGACGCATCTGACCGCTGGTGCGGGCGCGTTCGCCCTGGATGCGTGCTGGCGGTAGAGCAGTCTCCTGGCAGACCAGGGCTACAAATTCATCACCCAGTGCATCCAGTTCGGTGGCAATCGCCTCAAGGAATTCGGCCCGGCGCGCGGCTGGCAAGTTGCGGTAAATCGGGCCTGCGTGAGCGGCGGCCATGGCAGCGGCGTCCACTTCCTCGACCGTGGCCTGGATGAAGGCTGTGGGCAGTGCTTGCCCGGTAGTCGCGTCAACGCTGTGCAGCACTACCGATCCGGCGGCGCTGCGGCCACCGGCGATGAAATTGTGTCCGGACAGTTCGGGCATGACAGTCTCCTAACCCTGATTGGAAGCCAGTCGCTACTTTACTGTCGCGAATCGATTCTTTCCCAATGGCATTTTCGGATTAACCGATAACGATCTGTTATCGAAAAAGCCCGCCAACCTGCTGGTCATTTAGGTTGGGGGGGTGCAGGTGCATATTTGGATTGGGTGTATATCTGTTGCTGCGGTAACGGCCACCTATGGTTTCGCAAATACTGTAGGAGCCAGGCTTGCCGGCGAAGGCGCCCTCACAGCCGACCAATTCTCTTTCAGGTGTACATATCCATTCCTGCGGTAACGGCCACTTATGGTTTCGCTTTTACAGCGAGTCACTTGGAAAAGCCTGTAGGAGCGAGCATGCTCGCGATGGTCGTCAACGATGACGAGGGCTATCTGAATGCCCGTGTTGTTCTGGCGTTTTTCGCGAGCATGCTCGCTCCTACAGGGCCCGCCGCGATGGGCCATCCTTGGCCCATCGCGGCTAAACGGCATCCATGCCGGTTTACCCACTGCGCAGAACCTCCACTCGGCCTCTCGAGGGGGCAAGAAAATCAAAAGCCGAAGCAACAGCCAAAGCGAGGCGGCCTTATAGCCGACCTGATTTTAGGTCTGTCCGCGCTGTGATCATTCCCACGCTCTGCGTGGGAATGCCGCCAGGGACGCTCCGCGTTCCGCTGACGACGCATGACTTGAGCCATGCGTAACGGTGACGCGGAGCGTCACAGGATGCATTCCCACGCAGAGCGTGGGAACGATCAAACGTGTTCACTTGAAATCAGGTCGGCTGTCAGGCCGCCTCGCTTTGGCTTTAGATTTGGGCGCCCCGTTAACCACGATGGCCGAACGCAGGCATTGCGCAGTGGGTAAACCGGCAGGACGCCGGTTTAGCCGCGCTGGGCCAGGGATGGCCCATCGCGGCGACCCACGGAGCAATGCCGGAGTGAGGGCATGCCGAGCCTAAGCGAGGCACCGAGTGGTGGGGCAAGAGCGTTTGGTTACTTTGCGCTTTTCAAAGTGACCCGCTGTAAAAGCGGAACCATAAGTAGCCGTTACCGCAGCAATGGATATCCCCCCAATCCAGTTCTTATACACAACCCCATGCTTAAGTGAACAGCAGTCAACCCCATCGTGTTCAACCCGCCGAATCCCTGGCCAGCCGGGCGTTCTCCTTCAATATCTCGGCAAACTCCAAGGCTGCCCCCACCAGTTGCTCACCCTTGCGCGTGAGGATGCCGTAGTCCTGGGGCACCAGGTGCAACGGCGTATCCAGGATTTTCAGCTGGCCGCTTTCGAGCAGCGGATCGACCATGGCATGGGGCAGCATGCCGATCATGGGCCCGCGTTGCAGCACCTGCAGGAAAGTCTGCATGGAAATGGTATCGACGGTGTTTCGGGGCATTCCCACGCCGGCCTCGGCGAACGCCAGTTCCATGCGGCCGCGAATGGGGGTACCGACCGGGTAGAGAATCCACGGCAAGTCCACCAGTTGCTGCAGTGAGATGGGGCCGGCACCGGCCAGCGGGTTACGGTGGTTGACCACGATGCAGAACGGTTCGGGCGCCAGCGGCTGGAAGTCGTAACGTTGCTGCTGGCCTTGGTCGGTGAAACGGGCGACGGCCAGGTCGAGGTTCTTTTCCTCCAGCATTTTCATCAGGTGGTTACTGGTTTGCTCCACAACCTCGATCGACAGCAATGGCCAGCGTTCCTTGATCTGCAAAATGGCCTCGGGCAATGCCACGGCGGCAGCGGCAAAGATACCGCCAATCCTGAGGTGACCGTGCCCTCCCTCGCGCAGACTGCTTATCTGTTCGACGAAGGAGCGCGCGTCGTTCAAGGCAATCTGTGCATAGCGCAGCACATGCTCACCCAGTGCCGTGGGTGGCATGCTGCGCGGCAGGCGTTCGAACAAGGCAAAGCCGAGCAGGCTTTCGATCTCCTTGAGCATCTTGCTGATGGCCGGCTGACTGAGATTCATCTGTTGCGCCGCCAGGTGCATGTTGCGCGTGCGCCCGAGGGTGTCGATCAACTGCAGATGCCTGAATTTAAGCCATCCGCAAAAGCTGGAGAAAGAAAGTTCCGTCACGGGCACACCTCGCGAAGCAATAACTTTACGTTATCGAATACTGAAATTATCTCATTGGAGTTTATCGGCTGTCCGCCCTAGCGTGAAGTCTTTACGAACCAGGAAGATTGCCATGTCGCTGATGCTTACTCCCGAAAACACCCTGCCGGTCGATGGCGTGGCCGGTATCTTGATCGGACGTGCCTGGGTCCCAGGACAAATCGCCGGCCCTTCGCCGATCGTCCTGCGCGCCGACGGCGTATTCGATCTGTCGGAGCGCTTCGCGACTTTGAGTGACTTGCTGGAATCCGATGCTCCGCTCGCGGCAGTACGCAAGACGCCCGGTATTTTCATTGCCAGTGTCGAAGCCCTGCTGGCCAACACTGGCCCCGACGCCGATCCATCCAGACCTTATTTGCTGCCACCCCTGGATTTGCAAGTCATCAAGGCCGCCGGCGTGACCTTCGCCGCCAGCATGATCGAGCGTGTGATCGAGGAGCAGGCGGGTGGTGACGCCGCCAAAGCCGAAGCCGTGCGGGCCACCGTGCACAGCGTGATCGGCGACAACCTGCGCTCGATCGTTCCTGGCTCAGAGCAGGCCATGCGCTTGAAAGCCTTTCTAATCGAACAGGGCATGTGGTCACAGTACCTGGAAGTGGGTATCGGTCCGGACGCAGAAATCTTCACCAAGGCGCCGGTTCTGGCCTCTGTCGGCAGCGGCAGCCGGATTGGCATTCACCCGGGTTCACAGTGGAACAACCCGGAACCGGAAGTGGTGCTGGCGGTGAACAGCCGCGGGCAGATTCACGGCGCCACCCTGGGCAACGACGTCAACCTGCGGGACTTCGAAGGCCGTAGCGCGCTGTTGCTAAGCAAGGCCAAGGACAATAATGCGTCTTGCTCGATCGGGCCTTTCATCCGCCTGTTCGACGAGACCTTCAGCCTGGACGATGTCCGCGCCTGCGTGGTCGACCTTGAGGTGCAAGGCGAGGACGGCTACCGGATGCACGGATCGAGCTCCATGAGTCAGATCAGCCGTGACCCACAGGACCTGGCCGGCCAGACCCTCAACGCCAATCACCAATATCCCGATGGTTTCCTGCTGTTTCTCGGTACCCTGTTCGCCCCTACCGAAGATCGCGATCATGTCGGCAGCGGTTTCACCCACAAACTGGGTGACCGGGTCAGTATCAGCAGCCCATTGCTTGGCAGTTTGCACAATCAGGTGACCCTAAGCTGCGAGGCAACGGCATGGACCTTTGGTGTGAGTGCCTTGCTGCGTAACCTGGCCTCCCGTGGACTGCTTGCACGCTGATGCCACAACAGATTGTCGCTTCATCCAATTACAAGAGAGAAATGAATCATGAGTGATACGCCTAAGCGTCGCCTGCGCAGCGAGCAATGGTTCAACGACCCTGCCCACGCCGACATGACTGCCCTGTATGTCGAGCGCTACATGAACTACGGCATGACCCGTGAAGAGCTGCAATCGGGCCGCCCGATCATTGGTATCGCCCAGACTGGCAGCGACCTGACCCCTTGCAACCGTCATCATCTGGAACTCGCGCAGCGGGTCAAGGCCGGCATTCGGGATGCCGGCGGGATCCCCATGGAATTCCCCGTCCATCCGATCGCCGAACAGTCACGCAGGCCTACTGCCGCACTGGACCGTAACCTGGCCTATCTGGGGCTGGTGGAGATTCTCCACGGCTATCCACTGGATGGCGTCGTACTCACCACCGGTTGCGACAAGACCACCCCGGCCTGCCTGATGGCCGCCGCGACTACCGATCTGCCCGCCATTGTCCTGTCTGGCGGGCCGATGCTCGATGGCCACCACAAAGGTGAATTGATCGGCTCCGGCACCGTACTCTGGCATGCGCGCAACCTGATGGCAGCCGGGAAAATCGATTACGAAGGCTTCATGGAAATGACCACCGCAGCATCGCCTTCGGTGGGTCACTGCAACACCATGGGTACTGCTCTGTCGATGAACGCCCTGGCCGAAGCATTGGGTATGTCGTTGCCCGGTTGCGCGAGTATTCCGGCTCCCTATCGTGAGCGCGGACAGATGGCTTACGCCACCGGCAAGCGCATCTGCGAACTGGTGATGCAGGATGTGCGTCCATCGCAAATCATGACCCGCGAGGCCTTCGAGAATGCCATCGCCGTGGCCTCGGCACTGGGTGCATCGAGCAACTGCCCTCCTCACCTGATCGCCATCGCCCGCCATATGGGCGTCGAGCTAAGCCTCGATGACTGGCAACGCATTGGCGAAGACGTACCGTTGCTGGTCAACTGCATGCCGGCAGGCAAGTACCTGGGCGAAGGTTTCCATCGCGCGGGCGGCGTACCGGCGGTGATGCACGAACTGCAAAAAGCTGGACGTCTGCACGAAGACTGCGCCACGGTCAGCGGCAAGAGCATCGGCGAAATCGTCAGCAGCACGCTGACCAGCAACGCCGACGTGATCTACCCCTTTGAAACTCCGCTCAAACACCGCGCAGGTTTCATTGTGCTCAGCGGTAACTTCTTCGACAGTGCGATCATGAAGATGTCGGTGGTGGGTGAAGCCTTTCGCAAGACCTACCTGTCCGAACCTGGCGCGGAAAACAGCTTCGAAGCGAGGGCAATCGTGTTCGAAGGACCGGAGGATTATCACGCCCGGATCGATGACCCGGCGCTGGAAATCGATGAGCGCTGCATCCTGGTCATTCGTGGCGCAGGCACGGTTGGCTACCCGGGCAGTGCTGAAGTCGTGAACATGGCTCCCCCGGCAGCGCTGATCAAGCAAGGCATCGACTCCCTGCCCTGCCTTGGCGACGGTCGCCAGAGCGGCACTTCAGCCAGCCCTTCGATCCTCAATATGTCTCCGGAGGCAGCCGTGGGAGGTGGCCTGGCGTTACTGAAAACCAACGACCGCCTGCGCGTGGACCTCAACGCGAGATCGGTGAACCTGCTGGTCGACGAAGCCGAAATGACCCGCCGCCGCGCCGAGTGGACGCCAAACATCCCAGCCTCGCAAACCCCTTGGCAAGAGCTATACCGGCAACTGGTCGGACAGCTGTCCACGGGCGGCTGCCTGGAGCCGGCCACCCTGCATTTGCGGGTCATTGCCCGAAGTGGCGGCGAGCCCCGTCATTCGCACTGACGGCTTTTGAACAGCCCCTGGTGTCCCGGAAAAATCAACACTACTGTGCAATCTGCACATTAGTGTTGTTGGCATTTTGGACTGGCGCAGCATATTGCTGCCTGCACCTGATGTACCAACTTTGGCGAGAGTGGACAGACAAATATCGCTCATCAACCCAAACTTTTCACTTCATTGGACGTCCTCTCTTTAGCGGTTCGGACTTGTTTCGCAACTCAAGACAATTGACCTCAGCTAAGGAACGGTGATGACCTTTTACGTTTTCCTTCTGGCCTGCGGTGCCGCCGCAAGCACAGGCTTCTTTTTCAAACCGGGCCAGTGGTACGAATCTCTCGATAAACCCGGCTTCACGCCACCCAACTGGCTGTTTCCACTCGCGTGGTCGATTATTTATCTGTTGCTCGCCTGGGTCGGATTCCGCTTGACCCAGATACCTGGAAGTCAGGTGGCGCTGGCTTTATGGGCGGCGCAGATTGCGCTTAATACGCTGTGGACTCCGGTGTTTTTCGGCGCGCACCTTTTTTTCGCCGGCATGGTGATCCTGACGCTGCTCTGGCTTGTGGTCGCTGCAATGGTGGTGATGACTTTGCAGCTTGACGTGATCACTGGCTTGCTCCTCTTTCCTTACCTGGCGTGGCTTTGTGTAGCCGGCGCGTTGAATTTTTTCATTTGGCGAAATAACCGCTGATACGAACTTCGGACCTGCAGCGCCTCACCGATCTGCCGTCCGAAAATGGCGCTTTCCCGTCAGCTACACTGATTCGACGCACGGCTGCACAGAGATTTCGGGCATGGCGACCAAAACTGCAATCGTATTCGCTGGCGGTGGCAGCTTGGGTGCTGTCCAGGTTGGCATGTTGCGGGCCTTGGTCGAGGCCAATGTTCGATTCGACTTAGTGGTGGGTGCTTCGGTGGGCGCCATCAACGGTGCCTACTTTGCCGCAAGACCCGATGCCGAAGGCGTCGAGGCGCTCGCCGGTTTCTGGCGTGGCCTGCGTAAAACAGACATCTTTCCCCTGTCCTGGCTCGATACCTGTAGAGGACTGATCAAACGGCGGGGTTTTCTGTTGCAGCCGGCAGCCTTGAACCGACTGCTGGGTCAAGCACTGCCCATTCACCGCATTGAGGATGCGACGCTGCCCCTGTACATCGTCACCACCGACTTGCTCAGCGGTGCCGAGACCGTCCTGTCCAGTGGTGATCTCGGGCAAGCGTTACTGGCCAGCGCAGCCATACCGTTGGTGTTCCCCTGCGTACAAATTGCCGATCAGTTCCTGATCGACGGTGGCGTGGCAAGCAATACACCTATTTCAACTGCCGTCGCCCTGGGAGCCACCAACGTCGTGGTAGTCCCCACTGGAGTGAGTTGCGCCCTGTCGCAACCGCCCCGAGGCTTGATCGCCTTAGCCCTGCATACCGTCAACCTGATGAGCATGCGACAGTTGGTGAGCGATATCGAACACTTCCGCACCCTCACCAGCCTGCACATCGTCCCGCCTTTGTGTCCCGTGGATGTCTCGGTGTTCAACTTTGCCCAGACCGAGTCTCTGTTGCAGCGCGCTTATGAGCAGACCCTCAGGTGGCTGGACCGTGGGGGGCTTGAGCGCACCAAGGTACCGGGTGCCCTGACGATCCATTCACATGCCCATGAGCATTGAGTGTGCGCAGCCATCTTGCGGACACCACTGATCACAAGCCGGCAGGCGTGGCCTCAGGAAAATGCCAGCTGCCATCCAGTACATCCGCATGCGGCTTGTACAGCCGCACCATGTAGTTCCACCCCGCAGTGACAGGCAGGCAGTTGGCGACTCCGTCTTCGCAACCGCCGAATTGCACGGCAATGCTGCCATCGCTTTCTCGTTTCGCGGTCAAGTTGTTCAGGGTGTAGAGGTTCTGAGTGTTGCGTTCGAAATAACCCGCCGCGTTATAAACACTGATGGACCAGAAAGCGTCCACCGGTACGTCTTTGACGGTCAGGCGGTAACGGGTGGAGCCATCATTTCGTGTCGGCGTCACATTGAAGTAATAAGCGTCCTGCGCGGGGTTTCCACCCCAGGCGGACGCACTGCCGATGAAATGGCGCACGGGATCGACCTCTGCGGGTTTGCCGAACATCCCCCGCGAGTCCGGGACTGTGGCAGCCAGTGCCAGCAGTGAGGTTCGTATCGCGTCTAGGCTTGCCTGATCCCAATGCGGGACTTCGAAATCCCCCGGCCCATTTTGCTGATCCACTTTGATCTGGTCCTGAAGTGCTTTAGCGCGCTGCATGTCGTCGGCCGAAGCCGGGTCTACCAGCGTGCGCACACCCAGCAGGACGTAGCGGGTTCCGATCGACTCGCGGGTGAAGTGGTAACGGCCGGGTTTGTACATCAATGGCTGAGTATATTGATCCTCGTTGATAGCGATCAGCGAGAAGTAGCGCTGGCCGGCATCGGGCAGCGTGACGGTCACCGGCCCAGCTTCCAGGTCGAACACCGCTGATGAATACAGCGTGTCACGGTTCGGACGGATGACCACCTGAGTCTCGACGGGGGTCAGCTCTCGGTTGTGCACGAACTTGCCGAAGCCTCCCCGCGCAACGACTCGACTGAAAAATTTGTCGGATTCTGCGCGGACAAAATTATCCGCCGTCACCCGCGTAGTATTTGTCGCAGCCACCGTCCCGAAGCACAGCGGCGCGATCAGGATGAGCGCAAGCATGGGCGCTTTTAACATGTGCATGATCTGGGTCCTTGCGTGGGAATCTCGGGAAAATCAATCAATGCGCTGAACTTTCGGCGCCTGCCACCGGCCGTCAAGGGCTTCGGGCTGCGGCCAGTAGAGCCGGCCAGCGATGTAGAACGGGCCGTTGGGCGCAGGCAGCCAGTTGGCTTGTTGTTCCTTGCCTGGTGGTTGATGCTGAATATACAGCGTGACGCCGCCATCGGGGTCGCGCTTGAGGTTTGCCAGCATCGGCGAATTGATCAGGTATCGGTTCAACGGATTGGCGACCAGCAAACGCTGAGCGTTGTAAAGAGTCAGCGACCAGAAAGCGTTGACCGGTGGCAGCTGGCCCGGTGCAAAACGCAAGGAGTAACGATGCAGCGAAGCATCCAGTTTCTGTCCGCTGGCGTCGAGATAGAACGGTGGGTAGAGGGTTTCTTCCCGGTCATTGCCGTAGAGGCCAGTGACGGTTGCCCGCATGCGATACAGGTAATTGTTGCCGAGAAACTCGCGGCTACCGAGGAAACGCGAGGTAGAAATCTCCCCTAGGGCGACCTTCTGACCGAGAGCCTCGAAATCTTTCCAGGCGTCAGCGATGCCGGCCTTGATGGCCTCGCGGATGTCATCTGGCAAAGCATGTTCATCAAAGGTCTGTCCCGGGCCGATGCCCAGTTTGGCAAACTCCTTCATCAGTTCGATTTCCGATGGATGTATCGGGCAGAAACCGAGGACGAAGTTCAGCTGGTTGAAGAACGCCAGACTGTTTCGTTCTGCTTCAGCGCTGAGCGGGACCAGGAAATCGACCGGGGGCGAAGCTTCTGGCGCCGGTTCCCCAAGAAACGCAGAAAGAGGCTGAACCTTGTAGCCGGCCTGTATCCTCTTGACGTTTTCAAGGTCGTCAGCACCCTGCAACTGGGTGCGATAAAAGACAAAGGCGAAGCGGGTTTCGGAGCGAAACACACGGTCGATGCCCGGTGGCACCGTGCCTTTCCAGTCGGGGCCGGCGAGCAGGAAAGTGCCACCTCCATTGCCTGTCGTGCGGCTGCCGACGTAACCGAAATTGTAGGTGTACGCATCGACGAACTGCGCCGAGTAATAACGTCCCTTCTCCACTGCCGGTAAGGTCAACACCAGCGGCTCACTGCGCAGGTCTGCGCCCAGCTGCGAGTACGGCGTGTCGGCGTTGGGTGTCGGATAGGCCTTGTCGTCAGGCGTGTAGATGCGCGCCGTGTTGTGCAGGGTATTCCACGGCGCCTTGTATTCCGGATGCTGCTGGTCCTGAAAGTAGGTGTATTGGACGCGGTAATGATCCACCAGGGGAAAGCCATAAATGTAGGCTTGCCTGGCGATGACACGAGCCTCGGTCGGTGTCAGTGCAGCTGCAACGGACAGTTGCGCTTGGCAGAGCATTGCCAGCAATGCAACCATGACAACGCGTTTTATAGTGTTCTTGTCCACGAGGAAGTCCTTGTAACGAGCTGACGAGCCTTTAGCAGCGAATTTTCTCCCTGCCGCAGTGCACCGATGGTCACCCAGCGCGGCAAAAGGAATGCCCCCTCATGTCGAGGGGGGGACCGACCGGTCACGCGTTGATACGGGATCAGTCGGCAAGCAGTAACGAAAATCCTCGCGTCGGGGACGGTAGGCCTTGCTGCTCATAGCACCTCCCGGTAGATAGCCCGAACGTCAGCCAGACGTACCGTGCGCGGGTTGTTGCCGAGCAGGCGCGATTGCTTCATCGCATCCTCTGCCAAGGCCTGGATATCGGCCTCGCCGATACCCACGTCGCGCAAACGGGTCGGCAATTTCAACTCACCGGCCAGGGCACCCAGATGATCGGCCAGGGCGCGTGCTCGATGGTATTCGCTTCCGGTGACGTTCGGCAGCACGAGCCCGGCCAACTGTGCGTAGAGCGGCGCCGCCACCTCCAGGTTGAAGCGCATCACCGGCCCCAGCACCAGGGCGTTGGACACTCCGTGCGGCACATGGAAACGCGCGCCGATCGGGTAGGCCAGTGCGTGCACCGCAGCCACCGGTGAATTGGCAAAAGCCATCCCGGCCAGGCACGCACCCAGCAACATGTTCTCCCGGGCCGTCAGGTCGGCACCATCGCGGCAGGCTTGATAAAGGCTGCCGGAGAGCAGGCGCAATGCATCTTTCGCGAGGCAGTCAGAGATTGGATTTTTCAGGTGGCGGCTGGTGTAGGCCTCAACCGCATGGACCATGGCATCAATACCGGTCGCGGCAGTGATATGCGCTGGCAATCCCAGCGTCAGCTCGGCATCCAGCACCGCCAGATCTGGCAGCAGGGTTGACGAGATCACGACGTTCTTCTCACCGGCACCGGTGGTGACCACCGAGACTGCGGTGACCTCGGAGCCGGTGCCGGCGGTGGTCGGCACCAGGATCAGCGGCAGGCGTGCGCCCTTGCTCTGGTTGATGCCATAGATCTGCGCCAGTTCTTCGCCGCTGCGCAACAGTAGCGCAGCCAGCTTGGCGGCATCCAGCGAACTACCGCCGCCAAGACCGACCACGCAATCCGCACCACAGGCCCTGCCCGCTTCAACCGCAGCCAGGATCACCGATTCCGGCGGGTCGGCCAATACCTCGGCAAATACCCGGACCGGGACGCACGCTGCGCTAAAACCGGCCAGCACCGGATCGAGCAGCCCGGCTGCCATGACGCCCGCGTCGGTCACCAGCAACACGGAGCTAGCGCCCAGGTTGAGCACCTGCGTGGCAAGACGGCTGGCGGCACCGCGCTCGATGATGATCGAGCGGGTGGTATTGAATGCCATCGATAGCATCGGAAGGGATCTCCAAGGGGTGGTTTTGACGACCTCCGCTTGTCTGGCGTGAGGCTGCGGCCACTACCGTAGAGGCTCGGTTTCACGCCCCACCCCCTCCTTCGGAGTGGGTGCCACGCTATCCGGAGGCGTCGCCCATCCACCTCCAATTAAAATAAAATAATCCTTTATTTTCAGCTGGTTAGGGTCAATGCATGGCCCACTGGAATCCGGAAAGGATCCCGCCCGTCCGCTCCCTATACTCGCCGTACGAACTACCTCACCTACAACAACAAGTCCAAGAGGAATAACACGATGAGCATCGGTTCCGCGCCAATCAATGGTGCTGAAAGCCTGGTACGCACGCTACTGGAAGGTGGAGTGGACACTTGCTTCGCCAATCCCGGGACCAGCGAAATGCACTTTGTTGCCGCGCTCGACCGCGTTCCCGGCATGCGCTGCGTGCTGGGCCTGTTCGAAGGCGTCGTAACCGGAGCGGCGGATGGCTATGCGCGCATCGCCGGCAAGCCTGCGGCCACGCTGCTGCATTGCGGCCCCGGCCTGGCGAACGGCCTGGCCAATCTACACAATGCGCGACGCGCGAACTCGCCGGTCATCAACATCATCGGCGACCACGCCACCCACCACCGCCAGTACGACACGCCACTGACCACCGACGTCGAAGGTTGGGCACGTCCCGTGTCGGTCTGGACGCGCACCGCCACCGAGGCCGGCGCAGTCGGTGCCGCCGCAGCGGCGGCAATCCAGGCAGCCTGTACCGCCCCGGGCGGCGTCGCCAGCCTGATCCTGCCCTCTGATGTGAGCTGGGACGCAGGAGGCCAGGTCGTCGCGGCATTGCCGGCGATACCCGCGCCACGCGTATCCCCTGATGTGCTGCTGAATGTCGCCCGCACCTTGCGTGGCGGCCGGCCTTGCCTGTTGTTGCTGGCCGGTCGCGCCCTGGCAGAGGATGCACTGGCTGATGCCCACCGGATCGCAGCGGCGACGGGTGCGCAGTTGCTGTGTACCGTGCAGAACGCGCGTATCCCCCGAGGGCGCGGTCGCTTCGAGATCGAGCGGATGCCCTACTTCGGTGACGCCGCCCGCGCCCGACTTGCCGGCATTGCCAACATCATCCTGGTCGGTGCCCCGGCCCCCGCGAACTTCTTCGCCTATCCGGGCAAGCCATCCCGGCCCTACACGGACGATACCGCCGTCCACGTGCTGGCGCGCCCGGAAGAGGACCTGGCTGACGTCCTGCGGCGCCTGGCCGAGGAACTGCAAGCGGCGCCGCTCGCACTCCCCGAGGCAGCGCCTGAAACCCAGCTCGGAAGCGGCCCGCTGAATTCCGCAGCCGTCGCCCAGTCGCTTAGTGTCCTGCTGCCGGAACATGCCATCGTGGTCGACGAGGCCGCCACCTTCGGTCATGCGTTCTATCCGGGCACCCGGCATGCAGCACCGCATGACTGGCTGCAGAACACCGGCGGCGCCATCGGTCACGGCCTGCCGATGGCCCTCGGCGCCGCGGTCGCCGCTCCCGGGCGACGGGTGATTTCCCTGCAGGCCGACGGTTCCGGCATGTATACGCCGCAGGCACTGTGGACAATGGCCCGCGAGCGACTCGACGTCACCGTGGTCATCCTCGCCAATCGCAAGTACGCCATCCTCCAGCTCGAACTGGCCAGCGTCGGCGCCACGGCCGGTGCCACCGCCATGAGCATGCTCGATCTCGGCAATCCGGATCTCGACTGGGTGCAGATCGCTACGGGTATGGGTGTAGAAGCAGCAAGGGCCGACAACATGGAGCGTTTCAACGAACTGTTCGCCATGGCCAACCTCCGACCGGGGCCGTTCCTGATCGAGCTCGTCGTGTGAAGGCCAGCAGTCACTCTCCCAATAACAACAAACGCACCACCGCGTCGGAGCGATACATGAATGACACCCTTTCACAATATCCGGACAGCGCCATCGCGCACCCTCTCACTCGACGCGTTTACGCCAAGGTGCTGTGGCGGTTGATGCCCTTCCTGATGCTGGCCTTCGTCGTCAATGCCATCGACCGGATAAACCTGTCTTTCGCCAAGCTGCGCATGGCCGAGGACATTTTACTAAGCGACGCCGCCTACGGTATCGGCGCAGGGATTTTCTACCTCGGCTATATCCTCTTCGAGATCCCCAGCAACCTGTACATGCAACGAGTCGGCGCTCGCCGCACACTGACCCGCATCATGCTGCTGTGGGGCATGGTCACCGTGGCGACGGCCTTCGTCACCACGGCCAACCAACTGATCGCCGCACGCTTCCTGCTGGGCGTGGCGGAGGCCGGGTTCTTTCCCGGGATAATCCTGTACATGACTTACTGGTTGCCGGCGTCCTTGCGCGGGCGGGTCACTGCCGGGTTGTTGATGTCGGGCATGGTGGCCGGGATCATCTGCGGACCGCTGTCCGGCGTGATCATGGCTCACCTGGGTGGCTGGCTGGGCTTCAAGGACTGGCAAGTGCTGTTCATTCTGACCGGCGCACCCACTATTCTTCTAGGTATCTTCGGCTGGTTTTGGCTGACTGACCGTCCCGAGCAGTCCAACTGGCTGACCGATGAAGAAAAGCGTCAAATCACCCAGGACATTTCCAGTGAGCCGGGCGCTGCAAGCAGTCACTTCGGCGGCGTGTTGCGCGACCCTCGAATGTACATCGCGGGACTGGTGTACTTCTGCATCTACAGCGGTTCAAACACCGTGACCTACTGGATTCCGACGCTGATCCGTGGCTTCGGCCTGGAGGACCTCAAACTGATCGGCATGCTGGCCGCCCTGCCCTTTATCGTCGCCCTGTGCGCAATGTACCTGCTGGGGCGCAGTTCCGACCGGCATATGGAACGCCGCTGGCATCTGGGGCTGACCATGCTGGTGGGTGCGAGCAGCTTTGCCCTGCTCGGCCTGGTGCACGGCAATGTGGTACTGTCGATCTTTCTCATGAGCCTGGGCTCCGCGGCTGCGCTGTCGGCCATCCCGCTGTTCTGGACGATCCCGCCAGCCCTGCTGAACAAGGCGGGAGCGGCAGGTGGCATTGCGATCATCAGCAGCCTGGGCAACTTTGCCGGCGTGCTGAGTCAGGCCGCGGTCGGGGCGATCAAGTCCGCCACCGGCAGTCTGTACCTGGCGTTCGATGTGATGGCAGTGGTGATGGTGGTCGGGGCGGTGGTTTTGCTGGTCGGGATTCCGGCTCACTGCTTGAAGGATCGACGAGATTCGGGGGCATAACCCCCCTTCCCTCGTTCAGCGTCTGAACCGGCCCCATCGCGAGCAAGCTCGCTCCCACAATGGTCCGGCGTACACCGATCAAACTGTGGGAGCGAGCTTGCTCGCGATGGGGCCAGTAGTACCAGCATCGATCCAGCGTTAGTGTCCGGAGTATCGATCCATCAATTGGCCCATGCGTGCCAGATAATCACCACGGCCCAGGTGCAGGATGTGGTTGCCCGGAAACCAGTGCAGCTCGCTGCCCGGCCAGTGCTGGTGCAGCATGCGCAGGTGTCGTGGCATGGTGACCCGGTCTCCCGCGCCGCCGATGATCAGCATGCGCTCGCCGTCCAGGCAAGGGGCATAGGTCAGCGGGTTGTGCACGGCTAACAATCCGCGCATTTCGGCCACGCCAATGCCCTGGCTACGCATCAGCCGGGAAAGCAGCAACCCCGTGGGCTGCCACTCAAGGAACACATCGACCGGGCTGACCGCAGGCACGATCGGGACGCACCAGGCCAGGCGCTCGTCAACGGCCGCCAGCAACGCCGCGGTGTATCCGCCGAGGGAAATGCCCGTCACCCCGATCTGCCGGGCACCGCCCCCCTGTAGGTAATTGATGAATACCCGCAGGTCGTGGATCGCATGCAGCGGCGCCTCGTTGAAGGCCACCAGCCCATTGCCGAACAGTCCCTGACCGCTGAACCAGTTGCCGGGTTCGGCGCGCAGGCCGTGGTGCGGATAAGTGAATAGCAGGATGTCGTAGCCGCGCCGATAGAAACTGGCCAGCGACAGGGCGTGGGCATTCAGCCAGTGCGGGTCGGCGGCGAAACCGTGGATGACGATCAGTGTCGGTCGCGGCCGGTCGCCATGGCACCAGTGCTGGGCATGGGCGCACGCGTTGCGCTGCATGGCCTCGAACTGCGCACGGGCGAATGGATTGAGCGGTTTGAACGGACTTGCGAATCGCAACTGCAGACGGCGGATGTCCTTGCCGGGCAACTCGCGCTCTGAAATAACGATATCGCGCGGCGGTGGCAGGAATACTCGCGAGGCGTCTGCGGCGCGCGCCAGCGGTTCGTAGAAGCGCAGTGCCTCGAACTCGCGCTGCAGACAGCCAGGCTTGGATAGCGTCGCCAGAGCGCTTGCCGCTACCGTAGCCGACAAAGAGGTGCGCATCACCCGCTCGATCGCGGCAGTGCCATGGATCTTCAGGCGGTGTCGGGCATCAAGTTCGGTGCCATCGGGCTGGCGCCAGAAGTCTTCGGACAAACGTTCCCACCAGGGACTGCGTCCTGCGTCACTCGCGGACTGCTCTTCACTCAACACGAAAACCCCCTCTGTGGCCGAGAGTCCTGTGCGCACCCCGGCGGCGTGCACAGTCCCCTCCGATAGCCTCCAGAATAAAGACCGCGCCGGCCATGCACGCCCCCCCATTTGCAGGGGGACGGGTCAACGGCAGATCGACGAATCTGCCATACATCGACCTTCGTCGCATTGACGGGGCCCGGACGAGCTCCTCGGTCAGCTCACGGGATTCAGCCAGTCCACATCCACCACCTAGCGAGAGCCTCAACGATGAGCAAACTGAGCGGGCAAGATGCCCTGTTCCTGAAAGTCGATCGTCCGCATGCCGCGTCGCACTGCACCATGATCTACATCTATGATCAGTCCACAGTAGAGGGCCAACGCCTCGGTTTTCGGGATATCGTTCACCATATCTCAGAGCGCCTCGACGTCTCACCGGTGTTCAAGCGCAAGATCGTCCAGGTGCCCTTCGGTCTTGGCTATCCCTATTGGGTGGAAGACGACCTGTTCGACATCGACTTCCACGTTCGCCATTTCGCGCTGCCCAAACCGGGCGACTGGCGCCAGTTCTGCATCATGGTGTCGCGCATCCATGCCCGCTCGGTGGATCTTTCCCGCGCCCCCTGGGAGATGTATGTAATCGAGGGCCTGGACAATATCGAGGGCATCCCCAAGGGCAGCTTTGCCATCCTCACCAAGACCCACCATGCCGCGATGGACGGTGCCGCCGCCGCAGAACTGACCTGGGCCTTGCACGATCTGGCCGGTGTCCAGGGCAAGCCCGTTGCCGTGGTTGATAAAAAGCCCGCGGCGGCGAGTTCGCCGCGGCGATGCGGCCCGCTGGACACGGTCAGCCGCATGCTGACCGACAACATTACGGCCTCCGCCCGCATGGCCATGCCGCTGGCCCGCGTGCTGCCCAAGCTCACCGTGGCCAGCCTGCGCAAAATGGCGCGTTCGGTACTGGGTTCCGAAGGTGGCGCACCGCGCACCCGCTTCAACAGCAACGTGACGTCCAATAGGGTCTGGGATTCGGTCACCCTGGATCTGAGTGTAGTGAAACAGATCAAGAACCTGGTGCCCGGGGCGACGGTCAACGACGCGGTCCTGGCCATGGTCGGCGGGGCGATGCGTCGCTACCTGATTGCGAAGGATGAACTACCGGAGAAGTCGTTGGTAACCCTGGCACCGGTCAACACCCGCCAGGGCAATGAATCCATCGCCGCCGGCAACACCGTGTCGATGCTCACCTTCCCCCTGCGTACGGACATCGAGGACCCAGTGGCCCGTCTGGAAGCGTTGCAAGCCGCCACTTCGCAATCCAAGGCCATCCAGAACGCGGTCGGCGCGAACGACCTGACCAATCTGCAGAAATTCGCGCCCCCGGCCACCCTGGGCCTCGCCGGCCGCCTCGCGACGCTGATGGGCATGGGCGGCAAGGGCCCGGTAGTGCTGCACAATTGCATGGTGACCAACGTCCCCGGCCCCAATGTGCCGCTCTACATGCTGGGTGCCAAGCTGGTGTACTGGTGCGGTGTTGGCCCGCTGGTCGATGGCCTGTCGTTGATCTGGAACCCCACCAGCTACTGCGGAAAAATGTTCATCTCGCTGACCAGTTCACCGAACGTCGTTCCCGACCCGGACTTCCTCGCGCAGTGCCTCAGGGATTCCTATGAGGAAATGCAGGCGGTGGCGGCACAGGCCGAGATGCCCAAGGCTGCCAAAGAAAGACGCGTCGCCCGAAAATCCACCGCGCAAAAGGTCGACGACAAGCAGGCGCTCTAGCCGCATGCACCATGCTCCCGGCCACTCTGGTCGGGGGCTCGTACACATTCCCCCTGTAGGAGCCGGCTTGCTGGCGATAGCGGTGGACCAGTCAACATATGTATCGACTGGACTGACGCAATCGCCAGCAAGCCGGCTCCAACAGGTTCGTGTGCCTGGCGTGGTCAGGAAATACGCCTGGCCTGATCCTTCCAGTACTTGTCACGCACCTGGCGGCGCAGCACTTTGCCGACCGGGCTGATCGGCAGCTCGCTGACCAGCACCAGCGACTTGGGCGCCTTGAAACGTCCCAGCCGTTGCTTGACGTGCTCGATCAACGCCTCCAGCGATGGTTGCGTGCCAACCCTCGCCACCACCTCGGCATGCACCGCCTCGCCCCATTGCGCGTGGGGGATACCGACCACAGCCGACAGCGCCACGTCCGGATGGGCATTGAGCGCCGCCTCCACCTCGACCGCATAGACATTGAAGCCACCGGTGATAATCATGTCTTTCTTGCGATCGACGATGAACAAATACCCCAGCTCGTCGATGTAACCCAGGTCACCCGACTTCCAGAAGCCATCGACGAACTCGGCGGCGGTTGCCTCAGGATTGCCGTGGTAGCCGCCGATGGTGGCCCGACTGCGCAGCCACACCTCGCCAGTGCCACCGGCGGCGACCTCTTCACCGCGCTCGTCGACGATCATCAGCTCGACACCTGGCGCCACCCGGCCCGCCGAAGCGAGCCGGCCATCCTCGCTGGCCAGCAGGTGGTCGACCTTGCCCAGCGTGGCCACCGGCTGCAGGCACTCGGTGGCACCGTAGATCTGCAGGAAGATATTGCCAAAGCGTTGTTGCAGCTGCGAGAGCCTGCTCGGGCTCATCGGTGCCGCGCCGTAGTAAACAGTTTGCAGACTGGACAAGTCATGATCGCTGGCTGCCGGCAGATCAAGCAGGCGATACAACAGGGTCGGCACCAACGAACCAACCGTGACCCGTTCGGCCTCAATGTTGCGGCACCACTGGGCGAGATCCGGGGCATTCTGGGTGAGCGTGCAACCGCCACGGAACAGCGTTGCCAACAGGCTCAATCCCGAACCGTGGCTGATCGGCGCCATGTGCAGCAAGCGGGTTCCTGCATCGAATGCCTGCTCGCTCTCGGCATAAAAGGCGTCACGGCAGGCCAGCCAGTTGTCCATGGTGTACTGCGCGCACTTGCTCTTGCCGGTGGTGCCGCCGGTGAAGCGGTAGACCAGGATGTCCTCGCGCGGATCACTCTGCGTGCCGGGATCGTGGTCACCGATGCCCTCCAGCAATTCATCGAAACCGTACAGCCCTTCGCGAGTGACGGCCGGCGGATCCATGCAGACCACAGTGATGCCAGCGGCGTGCAGCCAGTCGAAGTAACGGTCAAGCAGCAGGTTCTCCAGGAACACAACCTTGGGTCGCAGCAGCTCAATCTGGGCCATGTGCTCAACCTGCGAGTCACGGAAGTTGGTGTAAGCCACGGCCGCCTCGCCCTTGAGCGCGGTCCAGGTGTGCAGCAGCGACAGGTTGTCGTTCTCCAGGATGCACAGGTACACGTCACCACGCCTCAGCTGTAGCCGCTCGTGCATCATGTTGACGATCCGGTTGGTCAGCTGGTGCAGCCCGGTGAAGCTGTAGCGACGTTGGCGCTCGATGTTGACCAGTGCCTCATGATCGCCGTAACGAATGGCGAGCTGGGCGAACGTACGTGCGAAGTTCATCTTCATCGGAGGCCTCATTCTTGTTATGAGCCGAAGCGGCATCGCCAGGCCTCCACTCATTGACGCGGCGCGCGGCATCGCCATCGGGGTGGTAGGCATGGCAGGTGCCGATCACCCAGTGGTCAGGCATCTTGAAATCCGGATCGGCAGCGGCGCGCTGGCGCAGGCGTTTTTGCATCACGGGGGCCATGGTCTGGATGGCAGTGGTTGCCATCGGGCCAAGCATTTCGGTGAGATGGGTACAGCCCTTCAATCCGCCGACGCGCTCGGCGACCCGCTGCTTGAAACCGGCGCTGATGCGCAGCCCCACCAATGCCGCGTAGGCTCGGTTGACATGGCTGCACACGGGCGTAGGCGCCTGCTCGGAAACGGCTTTGAGCTGGCGGATTTCCATATTCTGGTCGATGGTCATGGTGATGCGCATGTAATGCAGCACACCATCGGCGGGAATCGTTCCATAAGCGAACTCAGTGTCGACGCCCTTGGTATCGAGCAGGCATCCTTCGATATCGAACAGGCCGTCATCGCGCTCATAACCGGTGCAGACCACCTTGCGGGTGTGCAGCAGGCGTCGTTTGGGGTTACCGGAAATTGGCACTGTCATGGCCATGCACTCCAGGATGGCGGAGCGCCTGAACGCCCCGCCCGGTTTTCAGACGTTGCCCAGGCCACCGCCGCAAACCAGTACCTGGCCGCTGACGTAATCCGACTCAGGGATGCAGAACAGATACACGGCGCCGGCAGCCTCTTCGGTATTACCCGGACGACCCAGCGGAATCATGCTCTTGGACTGCTCGACAATGGCTGGACTGATGCCCACCTTGATCTCGCGACCTTCGATGTTGATGAAGCGCGGATCGCCCTCCACCGGCTGGGTCTGACGGGTCTCGATATGGCCGAAGGCAACGGCGTTGACGTTGACTTTCATGCGGCCCCATTCCTTGGCCAGGCATTTGGTCATGCCCAGCACGCCAGCCTTGGCCGTGGAGTAGTTGACCTGACCGGGGTTGCCGCCAGCCGACGTCGACGCGATGTTGACCACCTTGCGATTGACCACGCGACCTTCGGCGGCCTCCTTCTTGGCCATGGCGCTGATGATCGGCTGGGCAGCGCGCAGGATGCGGAACGGTGCGGTGATGTGGCAGTCGATGATCGCGTACCACTGCTCATCGCTCATCTTCTGGATCACGTTGTCCCAGGTGTAGCCGGCGTTGTTGACGATGATGTCGATAGCGCCATAGTTGTCGACCGCTGTCTTGACGAAGCGATCGGCGAAATCGGCGGCCGTGACGCTGCCGACACAGGCGACGGCTTCACCGCCAAGGGCACGGATTTCAGCAACCACTTCTTCGGCAGGGCCAGCGTCCAGGTCATTGACCACGACGCGCGCGCCGTCGCCGGCCAGTTTCAGGGCGACACTGCGCCCGATGCCACGACCGGAACCTGTGACCAGAGCGACTTTGCCTTCGAGTTTTTTCATGGGGATATTCCTTGTTCTTGTTGGAATCAGGTGAGGGCCACGGTGGCTTCGCCGACCAGTTTCTCGTCGCCGTATTGATTGACGCAGCGGATCGCCAGGCGCACGCGCCGTTCGCCATCGACCTCGAACAGTTCGACGACCTTGCCGTGGCAGGTGGGGATGTGACCGAGTTGGGTGATGCCGGTGAATCGCACCGCCAGGCTGCGGATCTGCTGCTGCGGTACCCAGGCGGTGAGCAAGCGGCCGAGGTAGGCCACCGAGAGCATGCCGTGCGCGAAAACATCGGGTTGGCGGGATTTGCGGGCGAAGTCCAGGTCGATGTGCACCTGGTTGTGATCACCCGAGGCCCCCGCATACAACGCCAGCGTCGTGCGATTGATGGCCCGTAGAATCAGCGGTGGCAGCTCGAAGCCGATCTGCACGTTACGCAGCTGAGAGGAGTTCATGGGGGATGCATTCATGACGGGCTCCTCAGCGCTGTACGAGTGATGAGCGGATATCAGCGATGTGCTGACCTTCCTGGTTGGTGACACGGGTCTGTTGCACTACGAAGGTCAGCGCCCCGCCTTTCTTCTCGTAGACATCCACCACCCGGGTATCGAAGGTGAGCACGTCGCCGGCATAGGCCAGGCCGTGATAGTCGAAACCCTGCTCGGCATGCAGGATGCGCCCCAGGTCGAAGCCGAAAATGTCCTGGACGATATGGTCGCTGTCACGCCCTTCGGCTTCCAGGCACATCAGGAAACTGGGCGGTACCGGCAATGACCGGTGCCCCGCTTGCCTGGCGGCATTTTCATCGGTGTACACCGGGTCGGTTTCGCCGATGGCCTTGGCGAAAAAGCGCAGGCGGCCCTTTTCAACTTCGCAAGTGGTCACGCCCAATGAGCGGCCGATCAGACTCTTGTCTGGCATGTCAGGCAGTCCTGTCAGTCAGTCTTGTCAGTCAAAGAAAGGGCGCGCCCGCTACGGGCGCGCCGTGGCATCAGTTACGACCGAAGAGGGTCACGATCCCGGCGCCGCCCAGGCCCAGGTTGTGCTGCAAGGCGTGCTGGATGTTCTCTACCTGGCGCTTGTCGGCGGTGCCGCGCAGTTGATGGGTCAGCTCGTAGCATTGGGCCAGACCGGTAGCGCCCAGCGGGTGACCTTTGGACAGCAGGCCACCCGACGGGTTGATCACCACTTGACCGCCGTAGGTGTTGTCGCCGTCCATCACGAATTTTTCGGCGCCGCCTTCCGGACAGAAACCCAGGCCTTCGTAGGTCAGCAGTTCGTTGTGGGCGAAGCAGTCGTGCAGCTCGCAGATGCGGATGTCTTCAGGTCCGACGCCGGCTTTTTCGTAGACTTCATTGGAGGCCTGACGGGTCATGCCAACGCCGACGATGCTGATCAGCGACCGCGGCTCGAAGGCGTCCGGCTGGTCGGTCACCAGGGACTGGGCCAGGATGCAGACATCGGTACGCAGGCCGTGTTGCTTGGCGAAGCGTTCGGAAACCAGGATGGTTGCAGCACCGCCGCAGGTCGGCGGGCACGCCATCAGGCGGGTCATGACGCCCGGGAAAATCACCTGGTCGGCCATGACGTCTTCGGTCGTCAGCACCTTCTTGAACACCGACAACGGGTTGTTGGCGCCATGGCGGCTGGCCTTGGCGCGAATGGCGGCGAAGGTTTCCATCTTCGTGCCGTATTTCTCCATGTGCTCTTTACCCGCGCCGCCGAAGAATTTCAGGGCGTCCGGCATTTCACGGCCTTCAGGGAAGATCGCGTCGGCCACTTCATGGCCCTTGCCGTAGGTGATCGGGCGATCAAGCCAGTGGGCCTTCAGGGCACCGGGTTGCATCTGCTCGAAGCCGAAAGCCAGGGCGCAATCCACGGCGCCGCTTTCCACAGCCTGGCGTGCCAGGTAGAGCGCGGAAGAACCACTGCCGCAGTTGTTGTTGACGTTGATCACCGGAATACCGGTCAGGCCCACTTCATAAAGCGCCGACTGGCCGCTGGTGGAGTCGCCGTACACATAACCGGCGTACGCCTGCTGCACCTTGCGGTAGTCCAGGCCGGCATCCTGCAGCGCCTGGCGAATGGCTTGCGCACCCATTTCGATATAAGTACCGCTCTGGCCGGGCTTGGCAAACGGGATCATGCCGACGCCGGCAACAATTACTTTCTGGGACATCACTTTCTCCAAGGTCAGTTATCAAGGCCTGTGCTGCACGCTTAAGCCTCTGGCGAGCGCAGCAAACCGTCGAACGATGGTTACGTACACCGCACGCCCTCATACCCCCTCCGGTGGAGGGGGCTTCACGGCCATGCACAAGGCAATCGGGGGGCGCGACAAATGGAGGGGGATCCCCCCCCACTGGAGGGGGAAGGGCGAAGGGCGCCGGCGTTAGCGTTACGTGGCGGTACACCAGAACAACAAGATCAGAGGGGTAACCAACACGTGACTTTCGAAAGACATATGAGCTCCCAACGCCTGCGGTCCTCTACCCGTACACAAATCGTATTGCGCCCTCACCTGCTGGCCCTCGCCGTGGGCCTTGGGACATGCGCCAGTGCCAACGCCATCGACTTCCAGATCGGCGAAATCGAAGGTCAGTTCGATTCGTCCCTTTCCGTCGGTTCCAGCTGGGCCGTACGCGGGCCGGACCCCAAATTCATCAACGCCGCCAACACCCTTGGCCTGCGCGGTGAATCGGCCACTCGTACGGCGGATGACAACCGGCAGAACTTCAAGAAGGGCGAAACCTTCTCGAAGATCTTCAAGGGCGTGCATGACCTTGAACTGAAGTACGGCGACAGCGGCGTCTTCGTGCGCGGCAAGTATTGGTATGACTTCGAACTGAAGGACGAACATCGCCTGTTCTACGACATCGACGACAGTGGTCGTGAGGATCTGGCCAAGTCTTCCGGCGCCGAATTCCTCGACGCCTTCATCTATCACAACTACAACCTGGGTGATCTGCCGGGCAACGTGCGCCTGGGTAAACAGGTGGTGAGCTGGGGCGAGAGCACCTTCATCGGCAACTCGATCAACAGCATCAACCCCGTCGACGTCGCCGCCCTGCGTCGCCCCGGCGCCGAAGTGAAGGAAGGCCTGATCCCGGTCAACATGCTCTACGTGTCCCAGGGGCTGGCGGAGAACCTCACCGTCGAGGGCTTCTATCAGCTCGAATGGGCCAATTCAGTGGTCGATAACTGCGGCACCTTCTTCGGTTCCGACCCCCTGCCCCAAGGCTGCAACGATCGCCTGGTATTCGCCGGTCCCGACCTCGCCCCAGGCGAAGCCAGAAACACCGCGACCGCCGCGCAGATTCTTGGCGGGCGCGTGGTAGACGACGTCTACATGCCGCGCGTCAAGGACAACGATCCGCGCGACAGCGGCCAATACGGCATCGCCTTGCGCTGGTTCGCCCCCGCCCTGCACGACACCGAGTTCGGCTTCTATGCCATGAACTACCACAGCCGCAACCCTTACCTGAGCTTCAAGCAAACCACCGTCGCGCCGATCACGGCTGCCCAGGTGGGCGCCCTGCCCCCCGCTGCACGGGCAATTGGCGTGGCCCAGAACCAGTTCGACCGGGTACGTGCCGCGCGGTACTTCGTCGATTATCCGGAGGACATCCGCCTTTACGGGCTGAGCTTCCAGACCACGCTGGGCGAGACCTCTGTGGGTGGCGAGCTGAGCTACCGCCCCAACATGCCGCTGCAAATCAACACCGCCGACCTGAACCTGGCAGCGATTCAATCCACCGATACCAACTTCAGTACCCAGACCTCACCGGTCTTTACCTCCGGCGAAACCGCGCAAGCCCTGGGCGGTGACCTGCCTGGCTACAAACGGATGCCGGTGATGCAGGCGCAGGTGACGGCCACGCAGTTCTTCGATCAGGTGCTGGGTGCCAGCCGCCTGACCCTGGTAGGCGAAGTCGGCTACAACCGCATCAATGGCCTGGGCTCGGCGGATGGCACCGATGTGCGTTTCGGCCGTAGCCCGGTGTTTGGCGCCGGTGAATTCCCCGGTACCCAGAATGCGAGCGTCTGCGCCACCGCGACCAACCCGCAAAAGGAGTGCAACAGCCACGGCTTCTACACCACCGATTCCTGGGGTTATCGGATGCGCGCCAAGCTGGACTACACCAACGTCATCGTCGGCATCAACCTCTCGCCAAACCTGGCCTGGTCCCATGACGTGGACGGATGGGGCCCGAACTTTGAGGAAGGTGCCAAAGCCGTCAGCGTCGGCGTGGATGCCGACTACCTCTCCACCTACACCGCAAGCCTGAGTTACACGGACTTCTTTGGCGGCCAATTCAATACCACCACCGACCGGGACTTCGTCTCGCTCAGCTTCGGCGTCAACTTCTGAGCCGCAACAGACAGAGGGTACATCCATGAAAGCAAGCAAGATCATCACCTGCGCAGGCCTGGCGCTCTCCCTGCTGGCCACCGGCGTCATGGCCGCCGTCAGCGAACAGGAAGCGGCCCAACTCGGCACGACCCTGACGCCACTTGGCGCGCAGAAAGAAGGCAACGCCGACAAAAGCATTCCCGCTTGGGACGGCGGCCTCAAGGCCGGCGCGGCACCGGTGGACGCCAAGGGTTTCCTCGGTGACCCGTTCAAGAACGAAAAGCCGCTGTTCACCATCACGGCGGCCAATGCCCAGCAGTACAAGGACAAGCTGACACCCGGCCAGCTCGCCATGTTCCAGCGCTATCCCGAGACTTACAAGATCCCGGTCTATCCAAGTCACCGTACCGCTGCGGCACCCGTGGGCATCTACGCTGCCGCGAAGAAAAGCGCGGTCAATGTGCAGACGGTCAACGAAGGCACTGGGCTGAGCAATTTTTCCGACTCGCGTTACTACGCCTTCCCGATCCCCAAGAATGGCGTCGAGGTTTACTGGAACTACGTGACCCGTTTCCGCGGTGAGAACGTCGAGCGCTGGGCGGTCCAGGCTGTGCCGCAGGTCAATGGCGACTACACCATCGTCGAGACCCACGACCAGAACAGCTTCCCGCAGTACATGGATGGCGTCGACCTGCAGGCCGAGAAGAACATCCTCTACTACTACATCTTCGCCGTTGACGCGCCCGCGCGCCTGGCTGGCACCGTATCGATGGCCCATGAAACCATCGACCAGGTCACCGAGCCGCGCAAGGCCTGGGCCTACAACGCCGGTCAACGCCGTGTTCGCCGCGCGCCACAGCTGGCCTACGATGCTCCTGGCCTGGCGTCGGACGGCATGCGTACTTCCGACAACGCCGACATGATGAACGGCTCCCCGGATCGCTATGACTGGAAGCTGGTCGGCAAGAAGGAGGTGTACATTCCCTACAACAACTACAAGCTGCAGTCGCCAAGCGTGAAGTACGCGGACATCATCAAGCCTGGTCATATCAACCAGGACCTGACCCGCTACGAGTTGCATCGGGTATGGCACGTGCAGGCGACATTGAAAGCCGGTCAACGGCACATCTACGCCAAGCGTGACATGTACTTTGATGAAGACACCTGGACCCTGGCCGAGGTGGACCATTACGACGGTCGCGGCCAGCTCTGGCGTGTGGGTGAAAACTACACCTACAGCAACTACGAGAAAGGCCTGAATGCACCCGCCGCGCAAGGGTTCTACGACCTCCTCGCCGGACGCTACATCGTCGCGGGGATGAGCAACGAGGCCAAATCGGCACCGCAATACGGTGCCCGCACCAAACTGGCAGACTTCACGCCTGCCGCGTTGCGTAACGCGGGTATTCGCTGACCTAAGGAAACAGTGGTTAAAGAGACGCCCCGCCTGCGGGGCGTTTTGCGTTTGGCACGCTGGAAGGCATGTAGACCTGTGGGAGCGAGCTTGCTCGCGATGGGGCCGGCACATCCAACATCACTGGCGATTGACACTCCGCCATCGCGAGCAAGCTCGCTCCCACAAGGGATTTGTGGCCGTACACAGATTTTGTGTCCGCTGCAGATTCACTGTGGGAGCGAGCTTGCTCGCGATGGGGCCGGCACATCCAACATCACAGGCGATTGACACTCCGCCATCGCTGGCAAGCCAGCTCCTATGTATGGACTCGCCCCCACTGTCTACCCGCTTTTGAAAAACTGTCGCCCCGTTGCATCTATGTATTAGGCCTATTCGTGGAAGCCGTCTTCGGCCTCTGGCCAAAATTGGAAGAGCTCGTGGTATGCCGATTACAGTCAGGCCTCGAAGGCCAGTAGGAGCTTAGGCATCAATCCACGCCGGTCTTACCTGGGGTCAATTTTTTTCAGCAAAGGGTCAGACAGTCAGTACCTCGGTGGCAGAACTCTGTCGCTCAGTGGCTCATCGTCGCTTGCTGACCATCACCAGCATGGCGACGATAAGACTGGTCATTCTGTAGAAGCACCCAGACGATTCGCAGGTTGCGGTTGGCTAGCCTGATCGCAGCCTCCTTACGGCCCAGTCGGCTCATCCACCGCAACAAGCGGCGGTCATCGGGTTGCTGGGAATCAGGTCGTAGTTGTTGCAGCACCGCATGGGCTCCCTGGATCATCAGGCTGCGTAAATAAACATCACCTCGCTTGGTCATGTCCCCCAGCCGGACCGTCTGCCCGCTACTGTGCTGGTCAGGTACCATGCCAAAGTACGCGGCAAACTTGCGGGCATTGGGAAATCGCTCAGGCTTGCTTTCCTTGGCCACCAGTGCCGTGGCAGTGACTGGGCCGATGCCGCGCACAGTCATCAGTCGCTTCGCCGTCATGTCGGCGTTGGCGGCCACTTCCAGGCGTCCCGTCAGCACGCTGATGCGCTCGCCCAAATGGCGCCACTCGGCCAACAGTTCGTGGATCAGTTCACGCAGCAGGCCCGGCACCGGCTGGGTGGCATCTTCCAGTACCCGCGGAATTTTCTGACTGATCGCAACATCGCCCTGCGCCAAGGCCACGCCGTGCTCGAGCAGCAGGCCGCGCATCTGATTGCTTACCGCTGTGCGTCGACGCACATAGCCCTGACGGGCGCGATGCAGGGCTTGCATTGCCAGCGCCGCAACGCTTTTGACCGGTACCGCGCAGATTTTTTCATCGCGACCCGCCCGCAGAATCGCCAGCGCATCGTTGCGATCATTTTTAGGCCCGCTGCGGTGTGTGGCCACCAAACCGGCTGGAAGAATCCGCGCCAGATTGCCTTTGTCTTGCAGCTGCCGGGCCCAGGCTTGAGCACCCGGACCGGTCTCCATCAAAATCACGACATGAGGCGGCAACTGCTGGAGAAACTCATAAAACGCCTCACGCGACTTGATCCGCTGCTCGTAGCGCACTTGGTCAAGGACATCTTCACCGGCGACCTGAAAGACCTGCTTGGCCAGATCGACCGCCAAAGTTGTGCAGGCCGACAAATCGGAAGAAGACAGGGATTGATCAATCGAACTATGATTTTTCATGGACTCGCCCTCGCTGTCGTTGGCTGTTTAGACTGCCATCGTGGCGCATTGACGCCTCGGCTGGGGCGAGTCCATCCAATTACAGGGTGATTTGTGGCCTTACACAGATTTTGTGCCTGCTGCAGATTCACTGTGGGAGCGAGCTTGCTCGCGATGGGGCCGGCACATCCAACATCACTGGCGATTGACACTCCGCCATCGCTGGCAAGCCAGCTCCTATGTATGGACTCGCCCCCACTGTCTACCCGCTTTTGAAAAACTGTCGCCCCGTTGCATCTATGTATTAGGCCTATTCGTGGAAGCCGTCTTCGGCCTCTGGCCAAAATTGGAAGAGCTCGTGGTATGCCGATTACAGTCAGGCCTCGAAGGCCAGTAGGAGCTTAGGCATCAATCCACGCCGGTCTTACCTGGGGTCAATTTTTTTCAGCAAAGGGTCAGACAGTCAGTACCTCGGTGGCAGAACTCTGTCGCTCAGTGGCTCATCGTCGCTTGCTGACCATCACCAGCATGGCGACGATAAGACTGGTCATTCTGTAGAAGCACCCAGACGATTCGCAGGTTGCGGTTGGCTAGCCTGATCGCAGCCTCCTTACGGCCCAGTCGGCTCATCCACCGCAACAAGCGGCGGTCATCGGGTTGCTGGGAATCAGGTCGTAGTTGTTGCAGCACCGCATGGGCTCCCTGGATCATCAGGCTGCGTAAATAAACATCACCTCGCTTGGTCATGTCCCCCAGCCGGACCGTCTGCCCGCTACTGTGCTGGTCAGGTACCATGCCAAAGTACGCGGCAAACTTGCGGGCATTGGGAAATCGCTCAGGCTTGCTTTCCTTGGCCACCAGTGCCGTGGCAGTGACTGGGCCGATGCCCCGCACAGTCATCAGTCGCTTCGCCGTCATGTCGGCGTTGGCGGCCACTTCCAGGCGTCCCGTCAGCACGCTGATGCGCTCGCCCAAATGGCGCCACTCGGCCAACAGTTCGTGGATCAGTTCACGCAGCAGGCCCGGCACCGGCTGGGTGGCATCTTCCAGTACCCGCGGAATTTTCTGACTGATCGCAACATCGCCCTGCGCCAAGGCCACGCCGTGCTCGAGCAGCAGGCCGCGCATCTGATTGCTTACCGCTGTGCGTCGACGCACATAGCCCTGACGGGCGCGATGCAGCGCTTGCATTGCCAGCGCCGCAACGCTTTTGACCGGTACCGCGCAGATTTTTTCATCGCGACCCGCCCGCAGAATCGCCAGCGCATCGTTGCGATCATTTTTAGGCCCGCTGCGGTGTGTGGCCACCAAACCGGCTGGAAGAATCCGCGCCAGATTGCCTTTGTCTTGCAGCTGCCGGGCCCAGGCTTGAGCACCCGGACCGGTCTCCATCAAAATCACGACATGAGGCGGCAACTGCTGGAGAAACTCATAAAACGCCTCACGCGACTTGATCCGCTGCTCGTAGCGCACTTGGCCAAGGACATCTTCACCGGCGACCTGAAAGACCTGCTTGGCCAGATCGACCGCCAAAGTTGTGCAGGCCGACAAATCGGAAGAAGACAGGGATTGATCAATCGAACTATGATTTTTCATGGACTCGCCCTCGCTGTCGTTGGCTGTTTAGACTGCCATCGTGGCGCATTGACGCCTCGGCTGGGGCGAGTCCATCCAATTACAGGGTGATTTGTGGCCTTACACAGATTTTGTGCCTGCTGCAGATTCACTGTGGGAGCGAGCTTGCTCGCGATGGGGCCGGCACATCCAACATCACTGGCGATTGACACTCCGCCATCGCTGGCAAGCCAGCTCCTACAGGGTGATTTGTGGCCGTACGCAGATTTTGTGTCCGCTGCAGAGTCACTGTGGGAGCGAGCTTGCTCGCGATTAGGCCGGCACATCCAACATCACTGGTGACTGACACTCCGCCATCGCTGGCAAGCTCGCTCCCACAAGGGATTTGTGGCCTTACACAGATTTTGTGTCTGCTGCAGATTCACTGTGGGAGCAAGCTTGCTCGCGATGAGGCCGGCACATCCAACATCACTGGTGACTGACACTCCGCCATCGCTGGCAAGCCAGCTCCTACAGGGGATTTGTGGCCGTACGCAGATTTTGTGTCCGCTGCAGATTCACTGTGGGAGCAAGCTTGCTTGCGATGAGGCCGGCACATCCAACATCACTTGTGACTGACACTCCGCCATCGCTGGCAAGCCAGCTCCTACATGGGATTTGTGGCAGTACGCAGATTTTGTGTCTGCTGCAGATTCACTGCCCCCCAGACTCGCCAACTAAAAAAAAGCCGACCCCAAAGGTCGGCTCAGTTACAGCGGTGTAAAGCCCTACTCGAAAACAACCTTGCAGCGACTCGCGCCCCACGCTTCGATCTGGCCCTGATAGCGGTCCTCGATCAGACTGCGGCGGATCTTCAGGGTCGGTGTCAGCAGCGCATTGGTGACGGTCCAGGGTTCAGCGACAACCACCAGGCACCCCAGTTGCTCATGCGACTCGAACTGGGCATTGACCTCGGCCAGGAAAACCTCAAGCTCAGTGGCAACCTTGTCGCGGCCCTCGGCGGTGGCGAGTGCGGCGCGGGTATCGGGTGAAACGTTGAGCAAGGCCAGCGGTTGCGCCAGGCCAACGCCGGTGACGCAGGACGCCTCGACACGCGGATGATTGCCCAACCTGGCTTCGATCGGCACAGGCGCGACGTACTTGCCCTTGGCGGTCTTGAACAACTCCTTGACCCGCCCGGTGATACGCAAGCGCCCCTGCTCGTCCAGCTCGCCACGGTCACCGGTGCAGAACAGGCCATCGGCGGTGTAGCTCTCGGCGGTCAGATCGGGTCGCTTGTAATAACCCAGCATCTGCGCCGGGCTTTTCACCAGAATTTCGTTGTTGTCGCCGATACGGCATTCGACACCCGGAATCGCCGCGCCAACGTAGCCGACACGCACCTGGCCCGGCAGGCTGAAGTGCGAGGTGCCGAAGTTCTCCGACATGCCATAGCCTTCCAGCAGTTCAAGACCCAGCTCGCGGTACCACTCCATCACCTTCACCGGCAAAGGCGCGGAACCGGACAGGCCGGTATGCACCTGGTCAAGCCCCAGGGCCGAGAGGATCTGCGCCTTCATCAGCTTGCCTTCCACCGGATCGGCGAACACGGCGGCCTGTTTGGCAGGATCGATCCGTTCGTTGATGCCCTGATAGAACTTGCCCCACAACCGCGGCATGGACAGGAAGATCGTTGGACGCGCGCGGCGCAGGTCGTCGCTGAAGGTTTCCAGCCCCAGGTTGAAGAACACCCGGCAGCCGCTATACAGCGACACCGCTTCCACCACCGCTCGCTCGGCGGTATGGGCCAGAGGCAGGTAGGAAAGCAAGCGGTCACTGCTGCTGGTGCCCTGGCCGTTGGCGTACATGCAGCCGGTCACCGCCGGCGCCCTGAACATGGCACCGAAGCTGTGCATCACGCCCTTGGGATCGCCGGTGCTGCCCGAGGTGTAGATGATAGTGGCGAGTTCTTCTGGCGCCGGTTCGACCACCGCTTGCAGTGGCGCGGTACGAGCGATGATCTGATCCCAGGACTCACCCTTGCCGCAGCCGGACATAGGCAAATCGATCAACGGCATGTCGGGCGGAATCGAGGCACAAACAGCGTTCCAGCCCACCGCGTCGCCTTCAAGACGACCGACGAAAAGCAGGCGTATTTCCGCATGCTCCAGCACGTAGCGCACCGTGTCGCTATTGGCAGTCGTGTACAGCGGGACGCTGACGTGGCCGGCCATCCAGATCGCCAGGTCGGCGATGATCCAGTGGGCAGTGTTCTTGCCGTAGATGCCAATGGAGGATTTCGCGGGCAAGGCCAGGCTCTGCAGGTGAGCGGCCATGCGCCGCGCCTGGTCGCCCACTTCACGCCAGCTGAAGTCTTGCACGCTGCCATCGGGCAAGGGCTGAGTCAGGTAAATTGAATCTGGCGTGCTGTGCTCCCAGTGAAGGAAGCGATGCAACAGTGTCGGGTGCTTATTGTTGTTGTTCATTGCAGATCCTGCATTTGAGGGAGGTGTTCCACCCATTGAAATTATTCTGTTCGGGGCCCGTCGCGACGTTCGCTGCAGAACTCAATCGCGCTGAAAAAGGGTCGTCGTCACCGTGCCGTCGTTACCTGTCTGATGCTGCAGGGCCAGTTGCGCATCGGCGACCTGGCGTCGGCCGGCACTCCCACGCAGCTGGTGCACAAGCTCTATACATTGCGCCAGAGCGCTCGCCGCCGAGGCTTGACCCAATGTCAGCAGGCCACCGGAAGGATTGATGACCAGGTTGCCGCCGTAGGTATTGTCGCCGTCTTCGACCAGTTTCTCACCGTTGCCCTCCTGACAGAAACCCAGCGCCTCATAAAGTAATAACTCGCTGACGGTGCTGACGTCGTGCAGTTCGCAGACGGCAATTTCCTGTGGTCCCCTGCCCGCTTGTTCATACAGTTCCCGGGCGGCGGCGACGTTGACGTCATAGTTGACGCCAGCGAAGGTTGCCCCCTGTTCGAGACCGTTCACTTGCTGCGGGGATACACAGGCCTGGGCAGCAACTTGAACGACCGCGCCGTTGCAGTGGCGCCGGGCAAATTCACTGGAGCACAGCAAAACCGCTGCTACACCCGAGCTGGCCCAGGCAAACTGCGGATGGCTGAGCGGATCGGCGATCATCTCGGCCTGCAACACCTGATCCATCGTCAGCACGTTTTTGAACGCTACCAGCGGATTGAGCGCGGCATGCTGGCGCGCCTTGACGGCGATCATGGCGAAGGTCTCCCGTCGAGCCAGGTAGCGCGTCATGTACTCCCGCGCCGTGGCGCCGAGAGGCTCGAACCCGAGGGTTGACGCTGGCATGACAGGCGCACCCTGAATGCCCAGCACCAGAATACTTTCCGACTGCCCCAGGGTGATGGCCTGGCAAGCGCGTGCTAACAAGGCACTGCCATCAGCGCTGCTCTCCGGAAAGTGACAGAGCGGTACATGCGCAAGCCCCACGGGTTGCAGAGCACGCTGCAAGGTCGCGCCATCCATCGTGCCCGTAACGGCATAGACCGCCGCAATGTTGCCCGCGGACAAGCCGGCGTCGGTGAGCGCCTGTCGTATCGTAGTGCCGATCAACAATGGGGGATCGGGACCCAGCGCGGCTGGACTGAAGGGCGACATACCTACGCCAATCACATTGACGCAACGTTGCATCGTGCTCTCCTGAAATAGAAAAACTGCCGCTTCCCGTTCATGGAAGCGGCAGGTGGCCAGGCAATCAGGCCGGTACGGACTCGAACAATTCGACCGCGCCATTTTTCAACACAACGATGTCTCGCTCGACCGCACGCATCTCGACGATGATGCGCGTCGGCGATTCACGCCACATACGGGTTTCCAGGGTATCGCCGGGCATCACGATGGACGCGAAGCGCGCGCGCACGCTCTTGAACAGACGCGAATCGTTGCCGCAGAACGCCTTGATCACATGGCGACCGAGGTAGCCGAAGGTGCACAGACCATGCAGGAACGGTTTCTCGTAGCCGGCCTTGGCGGCGTAGTCCGGATCGACGTGCATCGGGTTCCAGTCACCGCACAGGCGATACAGCAGCGCCTGGTTGACTTCAGTCTTGTCAGCCAGCACCGCATCGGGCTCACGTTCCGGCGCGACGTTGATCTCTTCGCTGGCCACACGTTGCAGGCCTGCACCCGACACGCCAGGGTAGAAGCCCGTCACTTCGTTGTAGAACAGCGGCGTGCCGTGTTCGTCGGTGGTCTCGATGGCCAGGATGGTCACGGTGCTCTTGCCTTTGTCGATTGCCGACTTCAAGCGCATGGTGTGCTTGAGCTTGGCTTTAGGCGGCAATGGGCGATACATCACGGTGTACTGTTCGCCATGCAGGCCTTTGGCAAACGGCACATTGAGGCCTTCCAGCTGTGGCTCGCCGGACTTGGCGGCACGCAGGAACACTTCGGTCGCCGGCAACACGGCCATGGTCGGCAGAACACGGAACTCGTCGCCGAGGAACTCGTTCACGTACTTCAATTCATCGCGGTCCAGCGGGTCCTTGGCAGCGCCAACGGCCAGTGCATAGAGCGCGGCGTCGTTCTGGTCGTATTCGGTTTCCAGATGGGAGACGGCGTTGGCTGCCACTTCCATATCAATGAAGGCGTTGCCACCCTTGGCGGGCGACTCCATGCGTGCAAACAGCTCTTTGAGGCCGTCGGCGCCATCGGTGTGATGAACGCTGTGCTCATCGAATTGAGTGATGCGCGACCAGTTATCGCGAACCAGTTCCGGGCTCAGGGTATTGGTGTGCAGGAACCGGCCGTGGGAACGCTCCCAACGGTATTTCGCGTGGAAGCCACCACCGACTTCGAACAGGCCGCCAGTGTCTGCGCATTCCTCGCTGCACAGCCAACCCACCAGCGGCGCGCAGTCCTCGACTTTGATTTTGTCGTGCAGCTCCTGGGGGAACAGACCGCTGGCGATCACCATGCGTGAAGCGGCGACCGGGGCAATGGTGTTGACCCGGATGTTCTTGCTCGCGCCTTCAATGGCCAGCGAGTTGGCGAAACCGATCAGGCCGGACTTGGCAGTGGAATAGTTGCACTGGCCGAAGTTGCCGAAGATGCCAGCGCCGGATGCGGTCATGACGATGCGGCCGTAGCCCTTGTCGCGCATGATCGGCCACACGGCGTGGGTCAGGCGGAAGGCGCCCTTGACGTGAACTTCCTGGATCAGGTCCCACTGTTCTTCGGTCATCTTGTGGAACGAACTGTCGCGCAAGACCCCGGCGTTGTTGATGAGGATGTCGACCGTGCCGAACACCTCAAGCGCGGTGGCGACGATTTTCTCGCCCTCGGTCACCGAGTTGTAGTCGGCAACAGCTTCACCACCCATGGCGCGAATTTCCGCGACCACGGCATCGGCTGCGGAACTTGAAGTGCCCAGGCCTTCGGTACTCACGCCCAGGTCATTGACCACGACCTTGGCACCCCGGGAACCCAGCAACAAGGCGTGGGCGCGTCCCAGGCCGTTGCCGGCGCCGGTGACGATGGCAACTTTGCCGTCAAAGCGAATTTCTTGAGACACGTTTGCTCTCCTATGATCGCGCTCACAACGTGCGAGCGATGATTTCCTTCATGATTTCGTTGGTACCGCCCCAGATCCGGTTGCCACGGGTATCGAGGTACAACCTGGCGATCGGGTATTCGGTCATGTAGCCATTGCCGCCATGCAATTGCAGGCACGCATCGACCACGCGGCTGCTGAGCTCCGCGGTCCAGTACTTGGCCACGGCGGCCGCTTCGGCCGTCAGTTCGCCGCGCAGCAGCAAGGCCAAGCAGCTGTCGACCCATGAACGGCCGATCTGAATTTCGGTCTTGAGTTGCGCCAGGGTGAATCGCGAGTTCTGGAAGTCCAGCACCGGCTTGCCGAAGACGATGCGCGTGCGGGTGTATTCAATGGTGTGATCCAGCGCCGCCTCGGCCTGGCACTGAAACCCGACGGCGCCGATGATCCGTTCCCACGCCAGGTCATGCATGAGCTGATAGAAGCCCTGCCCTTGCACGCCACCGAGCACGTTCTCGGCCGGTACGCGGCAGTCGTCGAAGAACAACATGCTGGTGTCCTGGGCATGCAGGCCGATTTTTTCCAGCGGCTGCGAACGGCTGAAGCCTTCGCGTTCTTTTTCGACGATGATCAGCGAGATGTCATGGGCGCCCTTGCCGCTGTCGCCGGTCTTGCACACCACCAGCGCCAGATCGCAGGACGCACCATTGGAAATGAACGTCTTGGAACCGTTGATGATCAACTCGTCACCTTCGGCCCTGGCGCGAGTGCGCACCGCTTGCAGGTCCGAACCGGTATTGGGTTCGGTCATGGCGATGGCGCCCACGGCCTCACCTGCGATCATTTTCGGCAACCAGGCCTGCTTCTGCGCCTCGGTGCCGTAATTGAGGATGTAATTAGCCACCAGGCCGTGTACGCCGAAGCCGATCAGGCCCGAGGCGCCGGCATGCATGAATTCCTCGGAAAAAACCACGTCGAAAAGGCGATCGGCACCGGGCCCGCCATATTCCTCTGGCATCGAAGGCAGCAGCATTCCCATCTCGCCGGCCTTGCGCCAGACGTCACGCGGTACGCATTTGTCTTTCTCCCACTGGGCGTGGAACGGGTTGACTTCCTCCTCCATGAAGCGGCGGCAGGCGCGTCGAAACTCATCGTGTTCAGTGCTGAACAAGGAACGGGGTATCAGGTATTCCATGGGCATTTCTCTTTATCCTGAGTCTGCAACCGGGATCAGAGCGTGCGCCCGACCAGATCTTTCATGATGTCGTTGGCGCCGCCGGCAATACGCAGGACGCGGTGATCGAGGTAGTGGCGCGCAACCGGGTACTCGAGCATGTAGCCGTTGCCGCCATGCAGCTGGACGCATTCGTCCACGACTTTGGTGTAGAGGTCCGAGCACCACAATTTGGCCGAGGCTGCCGCTTCGGGGCTGAGCGTGCGGGCCAGGGATTGCTCCATGCAGCGGTCGACATAGTTCTGCGACACCGCTAATTGCATCTTCAGGTCGGCCAATTTGAAGCGGGTGTTCTGGAAGGCGAAGATCGGTTTGCCGAAGACGTTGCGGCCCTTGGTGTACTCGAGCGTGCTTTCGAGCACAGCCTCGGCGCCGGCGACGCTGCTGATGGCGATGGATAGCCGCTCCCAGGCCAATTCCTTCATCAACTGGATGAAGCCCTGTCCGGCCACGCCCCCCAGCAGGTTTTCCTTCGGCACCCGAACGTTGTCGAAGAACAACATGGTGGTGTCCTGGGCGTGCAGCCCGACTTTGCGCAATGGCTGCGACCGGCTGAAACCTGCGCGGTCGGCTTCGACCAGGATCAGCGAGATGTCCTGGGCGCCCTTGCCGGTATTACCGGTCTTGGCCACCACGACCACCAGGTCGCAATTGGTACCGTTGGAGATGAACGTCTTGGAGCCGTTGATGACGTATTCATCGCCTTCAAGCACGGCGCGGGTCTTGACCGCCTGCAGGTCGGAGCCGGTATCAGGCTCGGTCATCGCTACTGCGCCGATGGCCTCGCCTGCCGCCATCTTTGGCAGCCAGGTCTGCTTTTGCTGTTCGCTGCCGAAATTCACCAGGTAGCCGGCGACAATGTCATGCACGCCGAAACCGATCAGCCCCGATGCCTGGCCCGCCCGGTAGATTTCCTCGGTGGCGATCATCGAGAAACGTCGATCCAGCCCCAGCCCGCCGTAGGCTTCGGGGGTGGTGGCATTGAGCATGCCCAACGCGCCGGCCCTCTCCCAGATAGACCGCGGGACCCGATGGTCGGCTTCCCACTGTTCGAGGCAGGGAGCACATTCCTGAGCCAGGAAGCGCCGCACGCTGCTGCGAAACTCCTCGTGCTCATGGTCAAACAGGCTACGGGGGATCATGGGTGGTTCTCTCCTTCGGTCGTCGGTCGGCCACCTTTGAAGGGGCTCTGGATCGATCATAGGAGGAGGTTTCGCAGATCCGCCCCCTCGGGGAGGGGGGGATTTGTGCATTCGAAAAACACAACGGCGCGCTATTCTTTATCTGGGGGCATTTATCTGGGGGCAGCCTGAACAGGAGGAGCCAGCATGGCCACCTTGAAACTTCACCCTGTACTGGACAACGGTTTCCAACCCGCCGCCGCGAATTTCACAGGTGGCACCCTGCAATGCCTGTGTGCGACCGACAAGGTCGAGGTCAGGATCGGCGCACAAACCCTGCATAACCACGCGTGCGGCTGCAGCAAATGCTGGAAACCGCAAGACGCGACATTCGCGGTCATCGCCGTGGTACCCCGGGATAAGGTCAGCGTCACTGCCCACGGCGAAAAACTGGCGATTGTCGACGAAACCGCCACTATCCAGCGCCACGCCTGCAAGCAGTGTCACGCCCATCTCTTCGGGCGCATCGAGAACAAGGACCATGCGTTCTATGGCCTGGATTTCGTCCACACCGAGCTCTCTCCCCAAAGCGGATGGGCTGCGCCGGGCTTCGCGGCGTTCGTGTCGTCCATCATCGAAACCGGCACACCGCCCGCGCAAATGCAGGCTATTCGTGAGCGTCTACGCTCAATCGGCCTGGAGCCCTACGACTGCCTGTCCCCGGACTTGATGGACGCACTGGCGACTCATGTCGCCAAAAAGAAAGGCCTGCTCCCCAATGCCTGATTGATGGCGCGACCGGATAAACGTACGCGCCCCCTCCCCTGTAGGAGCTGTCGAGTGAAACGAGGCTGCGATCTTTTGATCTTGTTTTTTCAAGAGCAAAGTCAAAAGATCGCAGCCTCGCTTCACTCGACAGCTCCTACGGAGGGCGTCGCGGCCGTGCCTGCCAAGAGGCCGCCGTCGATGTTGAGCTCACTGCCGGTCATGTACGTCGCGTCATCCGAGGCGAGTAGCAGTGCCACGGCCGCCACCTCTTCGGGCATTCCGAACCTTCTGAGTGGAGTATCTCGAACCAGTGCGGCCATTCGCTCTTCACGACCCGCGTCGGTGCCCAACATGGGCTCCCACATGGGTGTGAGAATGGCCGCTGGATGAATCGAGTTGCACCGAACTTTCAGTCCTTGCTCGGCGCAGTAAAGCGCCACCGTTTTTGTGTGGTTACGCACTGCGCCTTTGGACGAGGCATAGGCCGCGGCGCCCGGGATGCCAACCAGGCCTGATCGAGAGGAGATGTTGATGATGGAGCCTGTTCCGTGATGCCGCATGGCGCGAATGGCGTACTTGCAACCCAGGAAAACACCATCGAGATTGGTCTGATGCACGGCGTGCCAGTCCTCCAGACGCGCCTGCTCCGGGTCATGTTGCACGGCGCCGTGCTCAAATCCGGTGATACCCGCATTGTTCACCAGGACGTCCAGCCTGCCTCGCTCCTTCAGGATCTGCGTCGTCACTCGTACCCAATCATCTTCGCGCCGCACATCAAGGTGCAGATAGCGGGCGCGATCACCGAGTGACTCTGCAACGGTTGTGCCGAGTTCGTCGTTGATATCAGTGACGTAGACGAAGCAATCCTCCTGCGCGAAGAGCCGCACGATCGCTGCGCCAATCCCTTGGGCGGCCCCGGTAACGATGGCAGTCTTTGTAGTGAGTTTATTGGCCATAAGAGATGCGGCGACTCCCTTGGTTTGATACTCGGAAAAGCAGTTACCCCCTCCAACAGGGTTGGCTACCAAAATCGATCCCAAGTATAGACTGCCCCCGCGAAACGCCAGGGGGGGGAAGTAATCGGCGCGTCCACGCAACGCTCCCCTCCTTCGCTGCGCTGGTGTTTTGCGCTTAGGATCCAGCAGCACTGAGCATTTTGTGGTGAGTGGATTTATCCCCGCGGTTTGAAGATTTTCGAATCGGTCACGGCCCCCTGTAGGAGCCGGCTTGCTGGCGATGGTCTCAAGTGCCCCGCATTTATCCAGATCGCACGCGTTATCGTTAACGTCCATCGCCAGCAAGCCGGCTCCTACAAGATATGCACCTTTCCCGGTTCCGCCATACGTCAGCCTGTGCTCGGCGTCAGTTGTGGGGGCATGCTGCAGGTTCCTGTGTGAGCTAGTCAGGCGGATCAATCTGATCCAACACCCGGTTCGCGGTGATTTCCGCCAGCATCACGCTGTTTGAAATGCCCAGCAGCGCGTTGCGTGAGCCGCCGTCCAGATGATCGACCAACTGGTGCACCATCACATCGACCGAGGCCAGTGTCTCGACCAGATAAACCATCAGGGTTTCGCGCGTGGCTTGCGGGTCGACGGTAAACAGCGTGCTGTGTGTTCGCGGCGTGGCCTTGATGTCGGCCGTCGAGGGGAAGTGGAAATCGAGGGCGCGTTCGGCGGCCTCGTTGAGTTTGTTTGAATCGGGTTCGTATGGGGATGCTGGATCGGTGTCCGGCGGGGTTGGTGTTACCTTGAACATGTTGTGGATTCCTGAATGGGGCCATCACCCATCCCTACTAAAGAAGGGGTGGCAGCTGTACGCAGGTTAGTAGACCGGGGAATCCAAGAAACCGGCGCGCCCAAGGGCGCCCTACGTACAGCCACCATCAGAATGCAGGCGCAAAGCCTGACTGGTAGAAGCGTTGTACGTCTTGGATTAAAACCACCGAGCTACTAAACCCGATCACTGACAATCAGTGACCCGAATAAAGTTACCGAGCAGCCCCAAGGCGCACAAGCCGGCGGATTCTGGCGTACCCGTAGGCAACGACGCAAGGTCTTGTAGCTTTCAGGAAGTAATCTGTAGGGCGTTTAAACAAACAATCTTGAGCGTGTTTAAACTACTGTTTTCCCCTACTCAATCAACCCATTTTTGCGCGCCCACGACACCGCGTCATAGCGACTCGCCCCCGCCCTCCAGCTTGGCGTAGATGCTTTTCAGGTTCCACTTCACCGTTTCCAGCGAAGTATTCAGCGTCCAGGCCACGCGATTGTTGGCCGCTCCCGTAAAAGCGCTGAATGTTGCGCGGTTTGTCCAGCGCACAGTCGATAGTGAAGTTGGGGGTAGTCATTGCTTTCGAATGGTGTTACCTGGTTTTGGAGGCACCGGGGGAGCGTATCTTGTAATAGGAGGTGGGGTTTCAAACTGAGCTCTCGCTAAAGCCCTGACTTTATTGCTAGCTATTAGTTTAACTTCTGCAAACCCACGCTCGACTTCTGCACCCCACCTACTTGCTTTATCAGCAGCAGCCTCCCAACCCATCGGTCGAAGGTGGCGCATTACTTCGATACTAAGTGTGCGATGACTGCTTATTTCTATTGCGGCACGTGAAAGCTCATTAATAGCGTCTTCAATATTGGCAGACGCACTAATATAGTTTTTGTTGGAATTTATCATAGATTTCGACTCATACTTCATGTAATCGATGGTTCTACGGAGTAGATACTCTTCAGAAGGCATCTTCACCGCTTTTGCCTGCGCCTTTACTGCTGCACTGCCTCCCAATTGATCTCTCACTACAGGTACCGTTTTATAAAAATCGGTTTTATAAAGATCACTAAGATCCAGCTTGAGCAGGAGTTTTTTTAATACATGCCCTGTTGGATCCGTCCAGTTGATCGGATCTCCTGCACAATAGGCATAAGCATTGATTCCCCCCTCTCTAAATGGGCTCCAACTATCCGGGCTGTTAAACCGCATCAACACGGGGTTGAATTGGCGATAGCCATTACCCAAATGATAATGCCCTGTCACCGGATCCGGCCGTTCGCCGTTGAAACCGAGCAGGCTGAGCAAGCCGTTTCCCACAGGGCGGTGGCCGTAAGGTGTGTAGGCGAGGGAACGAGGCGGCGTTGCGTCGAGTGCGTTCAACACCGAGCGTTGTTGATCGGTGATGAGCAAGGTTGTTGCTACTGTGCCGCCCCTTCGCTGGTGCTGCGCCAACAGTTGATCGTCGTATTGAAAGATTGAATGCTGCACCAAGCCCTGGATCTCGGTGGCCAAGCGGCTTTTCTGATAGAAGCGCCCGGTGCTTGCCTGCTCCGCTGGCGTACACACGGCCAGGCGATCCAGTGCGTCGTAGTGGTAGCGGCAGAGCGGGGTTTCGCGGTTGGTTCGCATGGGGGCGGGCTCGCTGAAAGGTCCGTCGATTCAGGCGACTACTCTCGCGCAATTGGCCAGCCCTGCCTACTAGCAGAACTGCTAGTGTTCTGTCCATGAAACAAGCCTGTGGGGATCACTCAATCAACCCATTCTTGCGCGCCCACGACACCGCGTCATAGCGACTCGAAACCCCGAGCTTGGCGTAGATGTTTTTCAAGTTCCACTTCACCGTTTCCAGCGAGATGTTCAGTGTCAGGGCCACGCGTTTGTTGGCCATCGCCTGGCTGATCAATTGCAGGATGGCCAGCTCCCGTGGCGTGAGCATTGAAGACGCGCTGTTGGCCGACGATTCGTTGGCGCGTCCGACGCTTCCAGGGCCGAAGCGCTCCAGCAGCTGCGCCAGGTAAGCCTCGTCCTCGCTGGCCAGCCGTTTACTTGCCAGCACGGCGAGCATCTTGCGCAGCACTTCGCCTTCATCGAGGAAGGTGCGCACCAGTCCCAGTCGACGGCCCTGGGTCAAGGCTTCAAGCAAGTGCGCTTGCGCCTGCTCCGGCTGCAGCAGGTCGGCCCTCGCGCAAGCCATGAGCAACTGACCGGTGACCAGCAACTGTCCGCGACTGAATTTCTTTGCGTAGGTGCTGAGGATTGCCAGGTCTTCAAGGGCTTTGTCCGGGTAGTTGGTGGCCAGTAGCAAACGTGCTCGGGCCAATGCCGCAATTGCCGGAATATCTGCCTGAAAGCCCAGGGACTCGCGGTGCTTTTCTGCAAGCGTTTGCAATTTGCCGACCCTGTCGGTGGCCTGTGCCTTGTCGTTCTCGAGCAAGGCAATGTGAGCCTGCTCGGCCAGGCAATGCGCCAGGGCACGATCCTGGTTGATGGTGCGAAAGTGCCGTTCCTGTCGTTGCAGAAAGGCCATGGCCACGGCGGCGCTGTCCTGGAGCAGGTCCAGGCGCGCGCGACAAATCGTGGCGCGCAGCATGGTGTCGGGCATGGCCCATTGCAGCAGGCCATTGCGATTGGCGAGGATTTCCCGCGCTTCATCGGTACGGTCCACCTCGCGGTAAACTTCGGCCAGCGTGGCTGCGCCCAGATAGGCACTGGCGGCGCGGTGTCCATGCACTGACACGGCGCGTGCCAGTTGTGCCGTACCGATCCGCTCTGCTTCGCGCATCTGGCCGGCCTGCAGGTAACAAAGGGTCCGGGCCCCTTCGGCGACCAACGCCATCTCGCCATTGCGCTCGACCTCAGGGATGGGATTGTCATCAAGGCACTGCAGCGCTTCCTCGATCCGTCCCGCCGCCAGATAAGCGATGGTCAGCAGTGCCGGCGCGCCGAAACGGGTCACCGAGTAGTCATCCGGTAACGCCTGGAAGTCCTTGAGCAAGCCGATGATGGGCTCGGTACGATCACGCTGGACCTCGATGGCCGCCTGCACCAGCGGCAATCGATAGGCGACGTCGGCGTGTTGGGCCGCACCGCTGCGATGGAATTGCTCCAGCCAGGCTTCTGCCTTGGCCGGACGGGCCGTGAGTGCGTAGGCCAGGCATCCGAGAAAGAACAAACGCGGACGCGAGAACAGGATTTCCTGCGGCAAACGGTCGAGCAGGCGTAGCAGCGGGCTCAGTTGACTCAGGCTCCAGGTTGCCGGGGCTGCCCGCTCGATCAACTCGGCGGCATAGCTGAGGTCGCCCGCCAGGGTGGCGTGGCGGACCGCCTCGGCTAGCAGTTTGCGCTCGGCGAACCAACGTGCGGCCCGATTATGCAATTCGGTTTGCGCGGCGCTGTCACGACGAGCGAGCCGTGTGGCCAGGAAATCGCCGAACAGCGCATGGAAGCGATACCACGGCTGGCGATCATCGGCTTCGACGCGAAAAATCAGCAGGTTGTCTTCATCCAGCCGCTTGAGCATCGCTTGTGCCGAACTGTCGCCGGTGATCGCTTGCGCCAGGGAAGCGTTGAACCGCCGGCAAATGCTCATACTCTCCATGAACGATGCCAGCTCGGGCGGCAGATGGGCCATGACGTCTTCGGCCAGGTAGCTCTGCAGGTCGTCGGAACGCCAACCCATTTCGCGCAAGGCGCCGCGCGAGTCTGGATCACTGCGCAGCAGGATGATCACCAGTTGCAAAGTGGCTGGCCAACCACTGGTGAGCTCATGGATCTGATGGAACTCTTCCGGGCTGAGCTTCAATGCGGCCAGGCTCTGTTCGAGAAAGGCGCGAGATTCGGCCAGATCGAATGGCAAGGTGGCGCAATCGAGTTCCAGCAACTGTCCGCTCAGGCGCAGCCGACTGAAACTCAGCGGCGGGCCGACGCGGGACGAGATGACGAAGTGCAGGTTCTCGGGGCTGTGATCCAGCAGCTTTTGCATGAGCTGGTGGGAACGCGGGTCGGTGACGTGTTGGTAGTCATCGATAACCAGGAACAACTCTTTGTTGATACTGGCGGCACCTTCGACAATGGTCGCCACCACCTCGTCGATGAACTCCGGTCGCGCCCCTTCCAACGGCACGCCACTGTCCAGGACGATGCCAAGACGCTGTAACGCGCCACGTAAATAGGCGAAGAAAATCGGCACGTGCTTGTCATCGGCGCTCAGCGCCAGCCAGGCGACCTCCGCCCCGGTGCGCATCATGACCTGCCGCCACTGGGCCAACAGCGTGGTCTTGCCGAAACCGGGGCTGCCGGTCACCAGGCCCACGCGGCATTGCGTCATGCCGCGCAGATCCTCGAGCAGGCGTTCGCGCAGGATGGTCTGGGTACCAATGCGCGGTGGAGCGAATTTCGTCGATACGAGCAGCTTGTCGGTATGCATGTCCTGCCTGGTCTCCGATCCCGCAAAATCCGGCGAAACAGCGTGGGGCTGCACGATACGGATCGGCGAGGTATGGCCACATTCTGGCGATTGCCGGATTATTGACCCGAACACCGCTAAAAGACAGCGCGTGTCATGGTTGCGAGCAGGTTTCTGGCAACCTCGGGATCCGCTTTGGCACAGATGGTGGCGGGGAAAACAGACAGCCCACCCCCCACAATCGAGGGGGGGCTACCCTGTAGGAGCGAGCATGCTCGCGAAAAACGTCCAGACAACGCGGGCATCCAGACAGCCCGCGTTATCGTTGACGTCCATCGCGAGCATGCTTGCTCCTACAAAGATCCGTCGATGTCAGGTTGACTTGTCGACGATTCAGAGGGTTCGTGCCACCAGTTCGCGCATGATGTCGTTGGCTCCACCGTAGATGCGGTTGACGCGGCTGTCCAGATAATGACGGGCAACCGGGTACTCCAGCATGTAGCCATTGCCGCCATGCAGCTGCACGCATTGATCGACTACCTTCGAATACAGCTCGGTGCACCAGAGCTTGGCTGCCGCCGCTGCCTCCGGGCTCAGTTCGTGTTGCAGGATGAGTTCCATGCAGCGATCGGTGTAGGTCTGGCCAATGACGATTTCGGTCTTGAGATCCGCCAGCTTGAAGCGCGAATTCTGGAATTCGATGATCGGTGTGCCGAACGCCTTGCGATCGCGGGTGTAGGCAATGGTCTGCTCCAGCACCGCCTGGCTTGCGGCAATGGCGAGAATGCCAATGCTCAGGCGCTCCCAGGCCAGTTCCTTCATCAATTGGTAGAACCCCTGGCCCGGTTCGCCACCCAGAATGTTGGCCTTTGGCACCCGCACGTCCTGGAAGAACAGCATGGTGGTGTCCTGGGCATGCAGGCCGACCTTGCGCAGCGGTTTGGACTTGGTGACGCCGACCCGGTCGGCCTCCACCAGGATCAGCGAGATGTCCCGCGAGCCTTTGCCCGTATTACCGGTCTTGGCGATCACCACGATGATGTCACTGTTGGTGCCATTGGAAATGAACGTCTTGGCACCGTTGATCACGTAGTCGTCGCCGTCGAGCACGGCGCGGGTCTTGACCGCTTGCAGGTCGGACCCGGTATCGGGCTCAGTCATGGCTACGGCAGAGATGACTTCGCCGCTGGCCATTTTCGGCAGCCACTGCTGTTTCTGTTCTTCGGTGCCGAAGTTGATCAGGTAGCCGGCACAGATGTCGTGCACGTTGAAGCCGTTCAAGCCAGAAAGCCCGGCACGGGCCACTTCCTCGACGGCGATCATCGAAAAGCGCCGGTCCAGGCCCAGGCCGCCATAGGCCTCCGGGGTCGTGGCGTTGAGCATGCCCAGTTCACCGGCGCGCTGCCAGATCTGCCGGGGTACCAGGTGGTCCTCCTCCCACTGTTCGTGGTGCGGCGTGCATTCCTCCGCGAGAAACCGCTTTACGGTATTGCGAAACGCTTCATGTTCATGATGGAAGAGAGTGCGCGGAATCATTGAATGACCTCTGGTTGGATGTGTTCGGACGGCGGGCGCCTTTACGCCACCTTAAGACGCCCGAGGCTCGCCCTGCCCCCTCGAAGCGGGTAGGCCGAACCAGGCGTGTGTGGTTGGGGTCAGGAAAGTTCGACATCCTTGAGCGAGGCCATATCGATCACGAAACGGTACTTCACATCATTGTTCTGCATGCGCGTGAACGCCTGGTTGATGTCCTGGATGTCGATCATTTCGCAACTTGGCAGCACCTGATGCTCGGCGCAGAAGTCCAGCAACTCCTGGGTTTGTTCCAGACCACCGATCAACGAGCCTGCAATTGCGCGGTTGTTGATCGCCAACAACGCGCCGTGGATCGGCTCCAACGGTTCCAGAGCGCCGACCAGCACGAGTGTGCCGTTACGGGCCAGCAGCATCAGGTAAGGGTTGACGTTGTGGGTACGCGGGATGGTATCGAGCACCAGGTCGAAGCTGCTGGCGGACGTTTTCATTGCCGCAGGATCAGTGGACAGCAGTACGTGATGCGCGCCGAGCGCCAGGGCATCATCGACCTTGCCGGGCGACGTGGTGATCACGGTGACTTCAGCCCCCAGCGCGACGCCGAGCTTGACCGCCATGTGGCCCAGCCCGCCCAGCCCGATGACCGCCAGGCGCGTGCCGGCCTTGACGTCGTGCTCGCGCATCGGCGCCCATACGGTGATGCCCGCGCACAGCAACGGACCGGTGAAGCGCGGGTCCAGTGCCGGCGGCACCCGCAGCACGAAACGCTCGCGCACGACGATGTGTTGGGCGTAGCCGCCGCGGGTCACTTCGCCGCTGATGCGGTCCAGGCCGTTATAGGTCGGTGTCATGCCTTGGCTGCAGTGTGGCTCTTGATGATGCTCGCAGGCCTCGCACTGCTGGCAGCTGTCGACCATGCACCCGACGGCGACCCGATCGCCAGCCCGGTAACGGACAACGGCCGAGCCCACGGCGCTGACCCGACCGACGATTTCATGGCCCGGTACACAGGGAAAGCGCGTGCTTTTCCAGTCGTTGTGCACGTAATGCAGGTCGGAATGGCAGACGCCGCAGTAGTCGATGTCGATGGCGACGTCGTCGGCGCGCAGCGCACGGCGTTCGAATTGCAGGGGTTCGAGGGGTGCGTTGGCTTCATGGACGCCGTAGCCGATACAGGTGGTCATGTTTACTTCTCCAGATGTAGGAGCGAGCATGCTCGCGATGGACGTCAACGATGACGCGGGCTGTCTGGATGCCTGCGTTGTCTGGACGTTTTTCGCGAGCATGCTCGCTCCTACAGGGGGTTGGTGTTGTCTATGAGTTTTTTGTCAGATCGACGGGCGCAGCCAGGGCGCGGCGCTGGTTTCTGGCGCTGCGATCTGGTTGGAAATCCACTTGCCCATGCGGCGCATCGGCTCGATGGAGTCCTGGGGCGCCGCGAACTTCATGGCGGCGGCATAACCCAGTGAAACGATGCGCTGGGCGCCATACAGCGGCAGCACATCCTTGAGCTGATCCTTGATGCTTTCCGGATAGACGCCGACGGTCTGGGTATAGGCGTCAACCGCCGCCAGCATTTCGCTCAAGTCATCGACCGGCACCAGATTGGCAGTCCGGTCATCCAGGCTGGCAGCAAAGGACACAGGCTCGGGTAACTGCGAACAGATGATTGCGCCCTCGCCCTCCTTGCCGCCGATAACCCGGTACCACTCGTCATCCAGGCGCAACGCGTCGACATGCGCCTTCAGTCCCTGGTCATAACGCTTGGGCGCGGTGCTGAGGGTATTGGGCAAACCGAGCATGGCCTCATAGACGTATCGGCCGAAGGTGTTGAGTCGCTCCAGGCCCGGCTCATCGGTGCCACTCTGCACATAAGCCACCCGCGCGCAAACACAGCCCTTCTGATTGATCGCGCCAATATCGGCTGCCAGACGCACAGCCGCTTCGCGCATGTTCGCTTCGCTGTAGAAGGCCTCCTGGCCGATGATGCTGGCGCTGCGCTTGGGGTCCAGGGAGATCAGTTCCAGACCGGGCTGTACGTACTGGGTGACATGCTTCATCGACGCGAAGCCGCCCCAGGCGACGATTTTTTCCAGGTTTTGCGGTTGGTACAGGCGCTGCTCGAACGCCTGGTCGCCACCCTTCCAGTAGGCGACGCTCAGGTGCCTCGTCAGCGGATGGTCCGGTGCCATGTCGACCATGGTGCGAGCGATGGCCAGCGCGGTGAACGGGTCGTTGGACGGCGCCTTGATGATCGCATCGCTGCGCAGGACCATGTTGCGGATGATGGTCCACAACGACAGCGACACCGCGTTGCCGGCGACGATGTGCAAGGTCCGCGCACCGAAGCAACGCACTTCCAATTCGGTACCGTCGAGCAGCCTCTGCGGCACCCAGCCTTCCAGATACTTGATACCCACCGTACTTTGCGCCATCTCGCTAATGAACTCACGCGAAAGCATATTCTGCAGGCCCATGTAGGAGGCCTTGACGATGGTCGGGGTGGTCGGCGCTGTCAGGTACGACAGTTCGCAGGCTTCCTGCAGGTACTGGTTTTTGTGCAACGCCAGGCGTTCACCCAGCTCGACGGCATAATCGAGAATGTCGTCGAAACTCAAGGTATAGAGATCGGCGAGCCGGGCCGGACTGCCCAGTGGCAGCTGATCGATGTACTTGTTCGCGTCGGGCGTGAGGAAGCTCAGGTCGCCACCGCGGCCCCCGACTTCAATCAGGTTGTCGGTGATCACTTGACCACGAATGATCATCGGCGCAACAGGATGGGTCATGGCTCAGCCCTCCAGGGTGTTGAGGAAGTCCATCGCTTCGCGATGGGATTGTTCGGATGCGGCGCAGGTGATCTTGTCGTCACCACCGTTCTTTTCGCTGTAGCGCTGGATGGCACCGACCGCGTAGCGACTGTGGCGTCCGCAGCTGCAGGGCTCGTCCCATTCAATGGTGACTTCATCGCCGGTGATGAAACCGCCCCAATGGATGTCGGCCCCCAGGTCGAAGAACGCTGCGCGCCCTGTCTGGCGCCCCTGGCGTGGCAGCGGCTTGCTGGTTTCGGGATCGAGCAGGAACGCAATCGCCGTAGGTGAAAGGTGGTAGTTGCCCTGCTCGCAACGCATGTGCGAGCCGCTGACCACTTCCGACATGGCATAGGACTCGTGCAAAACCTTCACGCCCATGAAGCGCATGACGTCTTCACGCCAACCTTCGGGCGGCACCACACCTTTGGCTCCCCCAGTGGTGGCGATGTAGGAATCGGCATGGAATACGCCTTCCAGACCGCGCTCCAGGCCAGCCTTGGCCATGTTGTGCAGCAGGTTCCAGGTGCCGCCGATGTACACGCGCTTGCCTTTGAGGCGAGTGGCAATGTCATCGAAAAATGCCGCCAGGTGCTGCGGCATCTCGGCCTGTTGCTGGTCGAAAGCTTTTTTCTTAGCCAGCAGTTCAGGCGCCACCACCAGGCGATCCAGCGTGCCATTGGCGTGGGCCGCACGTAGCCTGGCGCCCAGGCGCAGCACGTCGCTGGACAGGGTCGACGGATAGGCTGGGTGGAAATGCGATAGATCGGGCAGCAGCACTTTGGCCAGCGCGCTCATGCCGCGCAAATGGCTGAGATAGCCCTTGCGGTAATACGGATAAGCGGTGTGCAAATCGGGGTCCGGCGTGTCCGCGCCGGTCATGTTCCACGCGTAGAGCTTGCGAATTTCGGACGCCTTTTCGAACTCGCGGGTGCTGCACGGCAGGAACGACAACGTCCCGGAGGTGCCCGAAGTGTGGCTCAGGCACAGCTCGGGGATTTCGCGGTCCATGGTTTCGAACCAGTCGTCCAGGCCCTTGCAGGCGCTGACATCGACGGCGACGATCTTCTCGGCCAGTTGCGGAATCACCAGCTTGCCCAGCCATTTGTTAATGGCCGCGAAGTTGTTCTTTTCCAGCAGTGATGGCGGGTACGACTTGAACATCGTGTGCTCGAACAGCAACGGCACTACGTCGTCCAGTTGCTCAATGTGGTCGATGCCCTCGCCGTCTGCCAGTTTCTTCAGCATCGCGATACGCTCGCGCATTTCGCCGAAACGCCGTTTCAGTCCGGCCAGTTGCAGCGTGTCGATCTGTTCGGCAGACATTTGCTTCCAGTTCTGCAAGCTGTGCTCGACCAGGGCCGCCGGATCGGTCAGCAGCAGTTCGACCTGTTCTTCTGTTGTTGTTTTCAAGGGTCAGTCTCCTGGGATTCACCTGGCCGTCGATGTGCAACGGCCTTCATGGCTGAGCCAGTTTAGGGGGCGGGAGGTCGAAATCATTTCCGGATTCCGCCACCCTCATAAACACTGCAACATGCTGTTTCTGAACGGTTTTTATTCAGTCAATGGTTATGTAGCAGTGTTATTCCGCATCCGCCGTGGTCAGCAGTGCATGGAGCATGCGCGCCAGCATCCGAACGGTGTCGTCCTGGAGCAGGTAGTCCGGTTTTTCGATCAGCAGCGCACGGGGCAGCGCAGTCACGGCCTGGTAAGCAAGAAAGCCTGCCTTGTCGCGATCACGCACCAGGACTTGATCGGAAAAGCGTTGCACCAGCGCCGGAATGACCATCGAGATCCAGAAGCGCTCCGGCTTGACGATTTCCAGGCGCACCAGTTCGCCGTAGTAGACGGCCTTGATGCTCAGTTCCGAGTCGATCTGCAACCAGCGGTGCATGGCTGCAAGGCCGGTGCGCAGGATCATTTCGATGCCGTCGTAGAGCGTTGCCGACGCGGGTAGCGCGTGGATGCTGGCGATCACTTGCAGGCGAGTGTCGGCGCGGTAATCCTCGAAAATTGCGCCGATCAGCGATTCGATGGTGGGGAAATATTCGTAGATGGAACTGCTCGCCACGCCCGAATAATCGGAAAGGCGATAGATCGTCAGCGCCTCGCGCCCTTCCCGTTCGAGGACATCGCGCCCGGCTGTTTTCAAGGCGTCGACCAAAGCCACCGAACGTGCCTGTTTCGGTTGCTTTCGAGGTCTGGCCGGCAGTTCCACCAGCACGTTGTCATGGCTGCTCACGCCACGGGCAGCACCGCCCGTCCCCTCCGGGACAGTCCCTGCGTAGCCTCGACCCACATCGCCGCGACGGGTCACGGAGTCACGACGTTGAACGTCGGCTGGAAACTGGCAAGCATGCCGAGCATCGCCTTGAAGCGTTCCGCATCCCCTTCAACCTTGATATCTCCCTGCTTGAGCGCCGTAGGGAAATCCAGTTGACGCAAGCTGATCCGGTCCAGCACTGCTTTGCTCATCGTCACCGTAGCATCGGCCGGGGCATGGCTGGCGTGCTCGCGATAAGTCAGAACGCCGTTGCGCAGTGTCAGGGCAAAATGCTGGTCGAGGTCACTGAAGTTCCAGTTCAAGGTCATGTCGTGGCCCTGGGCCTTGTCCGAGTCCATGCGCACGGCCAGCACATCCATGAACATTGCCGGTGTCGCCGCCCTTATCAGGTCGGAGGTGGCCTGGGCAGCCCCAACTGGTTTGGCTTGACGCAATTCCTGCGCACCCGTCAGATACATGTTGCGCCAGATCGCTGATTCGCTGCGGTAACCCAGCTGCTCCAGTGCATCGGCCTGGGCTTCGCGTGCCGCTTTGTTTTCGGGCTCGGCGAAGACCAGGTGATTACCCAGTTGCGCCGCCCAGCGGTAATCCCCTTGCTGCATGGCCGCGCGCATCAACTCCAGGACTTTTTCAGCCCCGCCCATGGCTTGCACGTAGTGCTTGCCGGACTCGACCGCAGGCAATGGGTCAAGGTTGGCCGGGTTAGCGTCATAGAACCCCAGATAACGTTGATACACCGCTCGGGTGTTGAAACTCAGGGTCCCGTAATAGCCCCTGGCGTACCATTTCTGATCGAGCTCACCGGGCAGCTTCTTGATCGCGTCGGCAATCTCCAGCGGGGTCATGCCCTGATTCAGCAGGTGCAAGGTGCGGTTATTGATGAAGGCATACATGTCGCGCTGGTCGGCCAGCAGGGTGCGGATGCCTTGAGTGCCCCAGGTCGGCCAGTTGTGCTGGGCGAACATCACCTGGGCCCTGTCGCCGTAACGCACCAGACTGTCGTCCAGGAACTGCCACCAGGCCTTGGCATCGCGCACTTGCGCGCCACGCGGCGTGAGCACGTTGTGCATCGACATCACCGCGTTTTCCGACATGCACAACGCCTGCATCTGCGGCAGGTACAGATTCATTTCAGAAGGTGCCTCGGTGCCTGGCGTGAGCTGGAACTCGAACTGCACACCCGCGATGACCTTCTTTTCCAGCGGTTGAACAATCAGATCGGTCGGCGCAATCAGGCTGATGGTGCCGCCCACCGGGGCGCCCTTGCCGATTCCGGTATCCACTTGTCCGCGCTCGTTTCTGGGCACTGTCCCGCCACTCTGATACATGCCGCGGCGGAACATGGCCGTGCCGGCCAGGACGTTTTCCGAAATTGCGTGTTCCATGAAGCCGTCAGGAGCGTAGATGTGCACCTTCCCGGCCTTGACGTCGGCCTCGTCGACCACACCGCGTACCCCACCGAAATGATCGGCATGGCTATGGCTGTAGATCACCGCCACCACCGGCTTGTGCGGGCGGTTTCTGTAGTACAGGTCAAGGCCTGTCCTGGCTGTCTCGGTCACGTACAGCGGGTCGATGATGATCAGCCCGTCGTCACCTTCGATGATGGTCATGTTCGCCAGGTCAATGCCGCGAACCTGATAGATCCTGTCGGCGACCTGGAACAGACCGGCATTGGCGTTTAGCTGCGCCATGCGCCACAGACTGGGATTGACCGAGTCCGGGGCTTGTTGCTGGTTCAGGAAATCGTACTGGTGGGTGTTCCACACCGGCTTGCCATCGGCATTCCTGATCTCGCCTTCGAAGGCTGCCACCAACCCGCGGCGGGAGGCTTCAAAGTCGGCGCGATCCTGGAAAGGCAATTGATCGAGCACCGCGTGATTGAGGGCAGCGGTGGTCGGACTCGCAGCCTTGGCAGCGTTGCCTTCGTCGTCCAGCGCCCACGCCGGGCCGCTGGCCAAGGTGATGGCCGTGACAAGTGCCGTCAGGGAATTGCGCATTTCGACTCCTTCAGCGTGGATCTCGTCCACTGTTTTTATCCGGGCAAGCCTTGCGGGCCATTTCGAACAGGCTATGTGCGCATCTGTCCGCCTCCCCCCCTCTCTTCGGGGGGAGCCTGCCCAAGTGCCGCGTCGATAGCATCCGGCCCATGAGTGCACACGTTTGCACAAGACTGAAAGTGGCCGGAGCAAACGACATGAAGCACGACAGCACTGCCGAGGATTTATCCGCTCAGGGAAGCTACGCGACAGTCGTGCGTGTCACTGCCAAGGACCTCGCCCAACGTATCGGGGTCGCCACTTCCACTGTCACTCGCGCCTTCGATGCGCAGTCGCGCATATCGTCCAAGCTGCGCGTGCGCATCCTCGCCATGGCCGATGAGTTGGGCTATCGGCCCAATGCCATCGCCCGCTCGTTGAACCAGCGCAGGACCGGCATCGTTGCGCTGGTGGTTGGCAATATGGCCAATCCCTTTTATCCCGCGCTGCTGGAAGAATTCTCCCTGCAACTGCGCCAGACAGGCCGACAATTGCTGCTCTTCGTGGTGCCTGCGGGGGGCGATGCAGATGAGCTGATGCCGCAACTGTTGCAGTACCAGGTCGATGCCATCGTGGTGACCGCGGCGAGGTTGTCTTCCCACATGGCGGATCTGTGCGCACGCCAGGGCGTCGCCGTGGTGTTCATGAACCGCCGCGTCGAGGACGCGACAGTCTGGTCCGTGTGCTGTGACAACGAGCGCATGGCCGCTGAGGTGGCCGACTATCTGGTGCGACAGCAACGGCAGGCCTGCGCCTTTGTGTCCGGCGATCCAAGCATCTCCACCACGGCGGATCGCCTGCGCGGCTTCGAGCGGGGCCTGGCTGTGCATGGTCGAAGCCTGGTTGCCTGCATTGAGGGTGGATACACCTATGAAGGCGGACGAGAAGCAGCGGCCCGACTGTTCGGCGCCGGGCAACCTGCCATCGATGCGGTGTTCTGCGCCAACGACGTGATGGCCCTCGGCGTGCTCAGCCATCTGCGCATGAACACAAACTTGCGCGTGCCTGAGGACGTCGCCGTGATCGGCTTCGACGACATCCGCGCGGCGGCCTGGCCGGAAAATGACCTGACCACCGTGCACCAGCCCGTGAGCCAGATGATCGATTGCGCCATCCACTTGCTCGGCGAAGGTCGCCCTGACGCCAGCGTCATCCAGGCGCTGCACGAGCTGCCGGGGCGACTGGTCATTCGTTCCTCGGCGTGACTCACAAAACCTGCAAACCCTTCACAACGACAAAAACAAGGAGACAGGCATGAGCTGTACAGAATCCTCGAATGATCGTGCGATGTATCGAAAAATAGCCTGGCGCATCATGCCATTGTTGATGACGGCCTATGTCGTTGCGTTTCTCGATCGAATCAACATCGGCTACGCCCAATTGCAAATGAAGGAAACCCTCGCCTTCAGCGACGCGGTCTATGCCTTGGGTGCTGGTGTTTTCTTCATCGGCTATCTGCTGTTCGAGGTGCCGAGCAACCTGATGCTGGAGAAGATCGGCGTACGTAAAACGCTGCTGCGCATCATGGTCTGCTGGGGCATCGTCGCCATGGCCATGATGTTCGTGCAGACGCCGACGCAGTTCTATGTGCTGCGTTTTTTGCTCGGTGCCTTCGAAGCCGGCTTCACCCCTGGCGCGCTGCTTTACCTGACCTTCTGGTACCCGCCGGCCCGGCGTGCGGGCATGATCGGGATATTCCTGCTCGGGGCCATTTTCGCCAGTCTGATCGCCGGCCCGCTGTCCGGCGCCATCATGAAGTTTCTCGATGGCCTCTACGGCTGGCACGGCTGGCAGTGGCTGTTCCTGGTGCAGGGCCTGCCCGCACCGCTGCTGGGGCTGCTGGCCTGGCGCGTGCTGGTCGACCGTCCCGAGCAAGCCTCGTGGCTGAGCGCCGCAGAAAAATCCCGGCTGCGCCAGCAACTGGACGCCGAGAGCCAATCGTCGACCAAGGCCAGCCATGGCTCCCTGCGCGATCTGCTGGGCGATGCCAGGTTCTGGGCGTTGGCGCTGGTTTACGTGGTGATGGTCGCCGGCACCTATGCCATGGCCTTCTGGATTCCGACTCTGATCAGGAGCTGGGGCGTCTCCGATCTCATGGACATCGGCCTGTACGCCACCTTGCCGCAATTGGGCGCGGTAGTCGGGGTGATCCTGCTTGGCCGCAGTTCGGACCGTTTGCGTGAGCGCCGCTGGCATTTCACCGCCGGCGCGCTGCTGGCCGCGTTCGGCCTGGCGGTCATTGCCCTGGGCCAGGGGCAGCTCGCCATTTCACTGACCGGTCTATGCCTGGCCGTGACGGGTATCGCCTCAGTGACGCCGGTGTTTTTCGCCCTGGTTTCCGAATACCTGCCCCGCGCTTCGGTTGCGGTGGGCATCGCCCTGGTCAGCAGCATCGGCAACCTCGGCGGCGCGATCATTCCTTCACTGACCAGCGCCATCAACACCGCCACCGGCGGTACGACCTACAGCATGTACCTGGTGATGAGTCTCTACCTGCTGGCCATTTTCATCATTGTGCTGGCTGCCCGCCGGCCAGCACCGGTTCTCCAGTCCGCCTGAAGCGGCAATCCCTTTCACACCTACAAAAACAACCCAAAGGAAAATATTCCGTGATTCAACAACTGAAAAAAGGTCAATCGGCCCAAGCCAAAGCGAGCAATCAAGCCCAGGTCCGCGCTACCGTGGAAGGGATCCTCGCCGACATCGAGCAACGCGGTGATGCAGCAGTACGCGAATACTCCGAGAAGTTCGACAACTGGGCGCCACAAAACATGCGTTTGACCCAGGAGCAGATCGACGCGTGCATTGCCAGCCTGTCCCCTCGGACGCTCGACGACATCAAGTTCGCCCAGACACAGATTCGCCGCTTCGCCCAGATCCAGAAGGATTCGATGCACGATGTCGAGGTCGAAACCTTGCCCGGCGTCGTCCTCGGTCATCGCAACATTCCGGTCAACTCGGTGGGTTGCTATATCCCCGGCGGCAAATACCCGCTGATCGCCAGCGCACACATGAGCGTACTCACCGCCAAAGTGGCCGGCGTCAAGCGCGTCATCGCCAGCGCCCCGCCGTTCGAAGGCAAACCGTGCCCCGAAATCGTCGCGGCGATGCACCTGGCCGGCGCTGATGAGATCTACTGCCTGGGTGGCGTGCAAGCGGTGGCCGCCATGGCCATCGGCACCGAAAGCATCGTCGGCGTCGACATGATCGTCGGCCCGGGCAACGCCTATGTCGCCGAAGCCAAGCGTCAGTTGTTTGGCCGCGTCGGTATCGACCTGTTTGCCGGCCCGACCGAAACCATGGTGATCTGCGACGACACCGTGGATGCCGAACTGGTCGCCGTTGACTTGCTGGGCCAGGCCGAACACGGCCCGACCTCCCCCGCCTATTGCGTGACCACCAGCAAAAAAATCGCCGAAGAACTGCCGGCCGCCATCGAGCTTGTGCTTTCGCGCCTGGACACCGCGCCGGTCGCGAGCGTGGCCTGGAACGACTTCGGTGAAATCTATTTGTGCGACACCGACGAAGAAGCCCTGGAAGTCGCCGAACGCCTGTGCTCCGAACACGTGCAGGTGATGACCAAGGACCCGGCCTGGTACCACGATCGCATGACGAACTACGGCGCCCTGTTCCTCGGCCACCGCACCAATGTCAGCTATGGCGACAAGGTCATCGGCACCAACCACACGCTGCCTACCATGGGCGCGGGTCGCTACACCGGCGGGCTGTGGGTCGGCAAGTTCATCAAGACCCATACCTACCAGCGCGTGCTGACCGATGAGGCAAGCGTGATGATTGGCGAGTACTGCTCGCGGCTGTGCGGCTACGAACACATGTCCGGCCACAAAGAGCAGGCGGATATCCGCGTACGCCGCATGAAGCAGGAGGCTTGAAGTCATGAGCAAACCGGTACCGCACGCGCGCGGCGACTATCGTTACCTGCGCGACATCACCACACGCTGGATGGATAACGACGTCTACGGTCACGTCAACAACGTGATCTATTACAGCTGGTTCGACACCGTGGTCAACGGCTGGCTACTGGAGCAGAACGTGCTCGACTTCGAGCAGAGCCCGGCGGTCGGCCTGGTGGTCGATACCCATTGCAGCTACTTTTCATCCATCAGTTTCCCCGACCTGGTGCGCGCCGGCCTGCGCGTGGCAAGCCTGGGTACCTCAAGTGTTCGTTATGAAGTCGGGCTGTTCGCCAACGACAACACCGTAACTTCGGCGCAGGGTCACTTCGTCCACGTCTACGTCGACCGCGTGACGCGCCGGCCGGTGCCATTGCCGGCGCAGCTGCGCCGTGCGCTGGAGAGCATCGAGGTAGCATCATGAAAGACTTCAAGGGCCGCGTGGCGGTGATCACCGGCGCGGCCTCGGGTTTTGGCAAGGCCTTTGCCGAGAGGGCTGCCGCGCTTGGCATGAAATTGGTGCTGGCCGATATCCAGGCTGATGCGCTCGAGGCCACTGTCGCCGAACTGCGCGCCCGCGGCGCCTCGGTGATCGGCCTGCGCACCGACGTCTCGCACGCCGCGCAGGTCCAGTCGCTGGCCGATGCGGCACTGGCAGAGTTCGGTGCAGTGCACCTGTTGTTCAACAATGCCGGTGTACTCGCCGGCGGTCTGGTGTGGGAGAACAGCGAGAAGGACTGGGACTGGGTACTGGGTGTCAACGTGCGCAGCGTGATCCATGGAGTGCGTATCTTCACCCCGCCGATGCTGGCGGCCGCTGCCCAAGACCCGGACTACGAAGGGCATATCATCAATACCGCCTCGATGGCCGGGTTGCTCAATGCGCCGACCCTGGGCGCCTACAACCTCACCAAACAAGCGGTGGTGTCGCTCAGCGAAACGCTGTACCACGACCTCGCCCTGGTCTCCGGGCAGGTGCATTGCTCGGTGCTGTGCCCTTACTTCGTGCCCACCGGTATCAGTCAGTCCGCCCGGCATCGTCCGAACGAGCTGGCCAATGCCGACGCTCCGACACGTTCGCAGGCGGTGGCTCAGGCGCAGAACCAGAAGGCCACCGGCGCGGCCAAGGTAAGTCCCGAGCAGATCGCTCAGCTGACATTCGAGGCGATCAGCCAGCGCAGCTTCTATATTTACTCGCATCCCCACGCCATGAGTTCCGTGCGCGAGCGTTTCGACGCGATCCTCGATCAGCGCAATCCACCCGACCCCTATGCGGGCAAACCGGAACTGCGGGCTCAGTTGGTAGAAACGTTGCGCGCCTGACTCACCCCGACCCGGCATTCAATTTTTAAAATGAGGAGACAGTCCATGATCGAATGCATCAAGCGTCTGGCCATGATAGGCATGGCATTCGCCATGCTCGCCGCCCCGCTGGCACAGGCCCAGTCAGCCAAACCCAACATCCTGGTGATTTGGGGCGACGACATCGGCTGGCAGAACGTGAGTGCCTATGGCATGGGCACCATGGGCTACACCACGCCGAACATCGACCAGATCGGCATGGAGGGCATCCGCTTCACCGACCACTACGGACAGCCATCCTGCACGGCAGGCCGAGCGGCATTCATCACCGGGCAGTATCCGATTCGTTCCGGGATGACCACCGTGGGCCAACCGGGCGACAAGCTCGGCTTGCAAGCCGCCTCGCCGAGCCTGGCCGAGGTCATGAAAGAGGCCGGTTACCGCACCGGGCAGTTCGGCAAGAACCACCTGGGCGACAACAACCCCAACCTGCCAACAGTGCATGGCTTCGATGAGTTTTTCGGCAACCTGTACCACCTCAATACCGAGGAACAGGGTGAGTACGCGGACTACCAGAATTTCGCCAAGCAGTATCCCGGCGGACCGCAGGCCTATGCCAAGAAGTTCGCCACCCGAGGCGTGCTGCACAGCTTCGCCACCGACAAGGACGACGCGACGGTAGACCCGCGCTTTAGCGTGGTCGGCAAACAGACCATCGAGGACACCGGACCGCTGACCACCAAGCGCATGGAAGATTTTGACGGCGCGGAAGTGATCCCTCACGCGATGGACTTCATGCGCAAAGCGAAGAGCGACGACAAGCCGTTCTTCGTTTGGCTCAACACCAGCCGCATGCACCTGTACACCCACCTCAACGACAAATGGCAACACGCTGCCGACAAGTACACCCACGAAGACGACATGCAAGGCAGCGGCATGATGCAGCACGACCACGACATCGGTCAGGTGCTCGAATTCCTCAAGCAGAACGGCCTGGATGAAAACACCATCGTCTGGTACTCCACCGACAATGGCCCGGAACACTCCTCCTGGCCACACGGTGCGACGACCCCCTTCCGCGGCGAGAAGATGACCACTTACGAAGGCGGCGTGCGTGTGCCCTCGATGCTGCGCTGGCCCGGAGTAATCAAGCCGGGGCAGATCAAGAATGGCATCCAGGCGCACCAGGACATGTTCACCACCCTGGCAGCGGCAGCGGGCGTGCCGGATGTGGTGGAGCGCATGAAAGTACAGAAAAAGCAGTACATCGACGGCATCAACAACCTTGACTACTGGACGGGCAAGGCGCCAGAAAGCGCGCGCACCAGCCTGTTTTACTATATCGAGAGCAAGTTGACCGCCGTGCGCATGGGCCCGTGGAAGTTGCACTTCTCGACCAAGGAGGATTACTACGCCCCGATCAAAGCGTTGTTTGCGCCGCTGATGTTCAACCTGCGCAGCGACCCGTTCGAAAGCTACGACAGCAATGACTCCTACGGCCACATGATCCAGAAGTCGTCGTGGATCTCGGCGCCGATGGGCGAGCTGATCGGCGCGCACCTCAAATCCCTGGCCGAGTACCCGCCGGTGCAGACGGCCAAGTCGTTCGACCGGTCGAACCTGGTGCAGGATTTCCTCAAGAGCCAGCAGAAGACACCCTGACGAATGATCGTTCCCACGCTCTTCGTGGGAATGCCGCCAGGGACGCTCCGCGTTCCGCTGACGACGCAGGACTTGAGCCCTGCGCAATGGTGACGCGGAGCGTCACGGGATGCATTCCCACGCAGAGCGTGGGAACGATAAGGTAACTAGAGCCCGGTGGTCTTGATCGTTCCCACGCTCTGCGTGGGAATGCCGCCAGGGACGCTCCGCGTTCCGCAGTTGACGCAGGACTTGAGCCCCTGCGCAATGGTGACGCGGAGCGTCACGGGATGCATTCCCACGCAGAGCGTGGGAATGATAAGGAAATAGAGCCCGGTGGTCTTGATCGTTCCCACGCTCTGCGTGGGAATGCCGCCAGGGACGCTCCGCGTTCCGCTGACGACGCTGGACTTGAGCCCTGCGCAATGGTGACGCAGAGCGTCACGGGATGCATTCCCACGCAGAGCGTGGGAACGATCGGGCAACCGATGGCACCCGATGGCAAAGCGTTGGCGTCAGCCGACAATCGCACCCCACCTCGTTCAGGCAGGCTGAGGCAAACCTCAGCAGTCAGAATCAAAGGTGTGGAAATGGACAAGAATCACAGTACTGGCGTCAGCCGTCGCAAGTTCCTGCGCAATGCAGGCGTAGCAGGCGCCGCGGGTGCGGTAGCAGCGGTCGCGGCCGCGCCCAATGGCATGGCGCTGGCTGGCGAACCACAGCGAGCCAGCAAGCGACCGGACTGCGACTACGACGTCATCGTTATCGGTGGCGGATTTGCCGGCGTAACGGCAGCACGCGACTCGATGAAAAACGGCTACAAGACCCTGGTGCTGGAAGCGCGCAGCCGCCTCGGTGGGCGCACCTTCAGCAGTGAATTCGCCGGCCACAAGATCGAGCTGGGCGGCACCTGGATCCACTGGAGCCAACCCTTCGTATGGAGCGAGGTGCAACGCTACGCCCTCAAGCTCAAGGAAACCCCCGAGCCCTTCGTTGAAGACAAGCAGACCATCTACGTGCTTCACGACGGCGAGCGTGTCGAACTCAAGGGTAAGGACCTGATCACCGTCGCCGAGGCCGTTAACGCCTATTTCGCGGAGGGACGAAAACTGTGGGAGCGTCCTTACGACGCCAAGCACACCTGGAAAGAACTGCTCGCGGTAGACGGAATGACGGCAGCCGACCGTTACGCGCAGCTGAATCTGACGCCGCTGCAACGCACCATTGTCGATGCCTACGTCGCAGGCGCCGCGCATACGACCAGCGATCGCGCCTCCTACGCCGATGTACTGCGCTGGTGGGCACTGCCGGGCTCGGATTTGTCACTGTTCGTCGACTCACTCGGCCATTACACGTTCAAGGACGGCACCGTCAGCCTGATCAACGCCATGATCGATGACGGCAAGCCCGAGGTGCGCCTTTCGTCACCGGTGACCAAGGTCGACGATCAGGGCAATCGCGTACTGGTGACCACCCAACAGGGCGACATCATCTCTGCCGGCGCCGTGATCATTGCCGTACCGATGAACGTGCTGCCGCGCATCGCTTTCAGCCCGGCGCTCGACCCGGCGCTCGTGGAGGCGGCGAAAGAAGGTCATACCGGAAGCGGCATCAAAGTATTCGTGCGGACCAAGGGCAAGCTGCCAACCGAGGGCAAGATGCTCGGCATCGCCGATTCGAAACAGCCGCTCAATCTGCTGGTGACCTACGCCAAGGCAGAGGACCACACTATCTTCGTCGGTTTCGGTAGCGACCCCGCCAAACTCGACATCCAGGATCGAGACGCTGTGCAGAAAGTGGTGAGTGAGTTCTTCCCGGGCATGGAAGTGGAACAATGCTACGGGTATGAATGGACGCTGGACCCCTACTCCAAAGGCACCTACTGCAGCTACAAGCCGAACTGGCTGGGCAAGTATTACGATCACTTTCAGAAGGACCGTGGCAGAGTGGTATTTGGCCAGGGCGACCATGGCGAAGGCTGGCGCGGGTTCATCGATGGGGCCATCGGTGCAGGCAGCCAGGCCGCCAAACGCACCCAGAAGTTGCTCGGCTGACGTTCACTGCCGGTGGCCGCGCAAACGGCCATCGGCTACTGCTGGTTCAGCTGTCGATACTCACGCGGCGTCAGGCCGGTCCAACGTCGAAAAGCCCGGGTAAAAGAACTGGCCTCGTTGTAACCCAGACGCATCGCAATGTCGGTCAGGCTCAACGAAGAGTGGCGGACAAGATCAATCGCCCGCGCCTGACGGATTTCCTCTACCAGTTCGTTGAACTCCACGTTCAGTTCGCTGAGGCGCCGCTGAAGAGTACGTTTGCTCATGCACAGCTGCGAGGCCACCTCATCGAGCCCGACCTTGCCTCCTTTGAGATCGGCTTCGATCGCCAGGCTGATACGCATGGCCAGATCGCTGTCGGCAAGTCGTCGCTTGCGCTCCTCCTCCAGTCCCGGCAGCAGTGCCTGAAATAACCTGGGGTCGGACGTCACCAATGGCTCGTCCAGCATCGCTGCCGGCCAGACCAGCGCGTTGACAGGCTGGTCAAAGCGGACCGGACACTGGAAGGCCTGCCGGTGCAAAGTGATGTCTGCCGGTTGCGGATGTACAAAGTCGACCCGCACCGGCGAAAACCGGCCCGCCGTGAACTCTTTCAACCGTGTACACAGCACGGCCAGTGCGTATTCCGCATCCTGTCGGCGTTCGGTAATGCTGGGGTCGGTAAGGCGATAGCATATCTCCAGAAGGTTGCCATGCAGCCGCCACGTCAGCTCATTGGCCTGGGCGTGGACCACCATAAAACGACTGCCGAAATCCAGCATGGCGCGCACGGTCGGTGAACTGCGTGCCGCATGCCCGAATCCCCCCAGCAGGCTACTTTCAGGTGTCCCTTCGAACAGGCCAAGACCCAGGCGCAAGCCGAGATTGGTGTCCGATTGCGCCGCAGTGATCTCAAGCAAGGCGATGTACTGACTCAGCGGAATCATCGCGTCAGGACGCTCGAGCACTTCCGAAGGCAGCCCCACCAAATCGAGGAACGGCCGGAACACGTCAGCGTGATGCAGCAGCAAGGCTTCGGCGTAAACGGTGTAGTTCAAGCGGGGCATCTTCACTACTCTCCTCGGGCTGCTCACTATTATTTCGTGGCCGGATGCGGGTCGTTAGCGACAATGCCACGGTACGACACAGATTGCACTGGACTTGCAGCCCGCGTCCGGGCTGTGCCGCAAATGGCACCAAATGGCAAAACACAGGCACAGGCTGGCAAGTACGAAAATGATGGTTGGGTGACTGTGATGTGTATTTCTGCCCTCGCTTTGGAGCTCCGATGAAAACCAAATTGTCCTGCCTGCTGTTGAGCTTGTCGCTGAGTCTCCCCTGTCTGGCCCAGTCCGCGAATCCCAATATCGTCGTGATCCTGGTCGACAACCTCGGCTATGGCGAACTGGGATCCTATGGTGGCGGGATTTTGCGCGGTGCCGAGACGCCACGCATCGATCAACTGGCTGCCGAGGGTGTGCGCCTGACCAACTTCAACGTTGAGCCCCAGTGCACGCCGTCACGTTCAGCACTAATGACCGGTCGCTTTCCGATTCGCTCGGGGACTGCTCGGGTACCTAGTGGCGGCGCAGCGGATGGCCTGACTCTGTGGGAGGTCACCTTGGCCGAACTGCTCTCCGGGCGCGGCTATGCCACCGGCATCTGGGGCAAGTGGCACTTGGGTAGCAGTGACGCACGCCTGCCCACGCAACAGGGCTTCGACGAGTTCTATGGCGTGCCGCGCACTTACGATGAAGCCATGTGGAGTCATGCCGACGACACCAACAGCCTGTCGCCGGCAATGGGCAGCAAGCAAGGTTGGGACGAGAACCTGGTTCCCGCACAATCCATCTACGAAGCCCGCCGGAATGAAGCGCCGCGCAAGGTCAAGAAACTCGACCTCGCCAGCCGTCGCACCCTGGACGAGGAAATTGCCGATCGGGCAATGACATTCATCAAGCACAATGCTGAAGCTGATAAGCCGTTCTTCGCCTTCGTCTCGTTTTCCCTGATGCACATGCCCACCCAACCGAACCCGGCCTTCGCCGGCAAAACCGGGAACGGGTCCTGGGCCGACGCGCTGGCAGAGATGGACTTTCGCACCGGACAGCTGCTCGATACCCTGAAGCAGGCTGGCGTCGCCGATAACACCCTGGTGATTTTCGCCAGTGACAACGGCGGCGAGGCTGTCCTGCCGTGGGCCGGCGCCAATGGACCTTGGCGCGGCACCTACTTCACCGCCATGGAAGCGTCGCTGCGTGCGCCATTCATCCTGCGTTGGCCGGGGCAGACGCCGGCCGGCAAAGTCAGCAACGAGATCGTCCATATCGTCGACCTGTACACCACGCTCGCCCACGTCGGCGGAGCGCAAATACCTACGGATCGTGCGGTAGATGGCGTGGATCAATCGGCCTTTCTCACCGGAAAACAGCAAAACTCAAATCGCGAAGGCTTCCCGGCCTATGTCACTGACCGACTGTCGGCAGTCAAATGGCGCAACTGGAAACTGCACTTCTTTCTGCAGGACAGCATGTTCGACCCTGCGCTGCCACTCTCGGCTCCCCGCTTGTTCAACCTCCTGACCGACCTGCGCGAGGAGCAGAACGTGATCATCCAGAACTCCTGGGCGCTGCATCCGATGATGCGCATCGTGAGCGACTTCAAAGCCAGCCTCAAACAGTACCCGCCCATCGAGCCAGGTACGCCTGACCCATACACCCCACCAAAGTAATCACCCCTTCGCCAACGATTGGCACGCCATGACAAGTCACTGGCGTGTCACGGCGATTCAAAAGACGTTCCCGCTGCCACTTTAGAACCACCTTCAAGCGCAGCCCCAAGGAACGTTCATGCACCCTCTTCTACGCCCATTGGCCGGAGCCACCGCTCTGACTTTGAGCTTCACCTGCCTGGCCGCCGAGTGCGACACCCAGGCCGGCCAGCGAGTTTTTCAGACCAAGTGCAGTGCCTGCCATGCCCTCGACGCAGACCGCGTCGGGCCGCACCTCGCAGGCGTGGTGGGACGACCGATCGGCTCGGTGCCGGGGTTCACCTACTCAAGCGACCTGGCGGGAGCCAAGCGCGACTGGACCCCGGAAATGATCGACCGCTGGCTGACGGCGCCTGCCCAACTGTTCCCCGAAACGATCATGGCTTTCGGCGGCCTGCGCAAGGTTGAAGAACGGCAGGCGGTGCTCTGTTTCCTGCAACACAGCTAGACCGGCCGCGCCCCCCGGCACTTTGAAACGGCAAGCGAGCTTGCCCGGGTGAAAATAACAATAAGGACACGCCAATTGAGCAACATTTGTTTGCAACGCTGTTTGCTGGCAACAGCTATTTCAGCCACCCCGTTGGCCGAAGCACTCGCTTCCAACTTCACGATGGGTGAGCTTCAGGGTCAATTCGATTCGGCGTTGTCGATCGGCTCCAGCTGGGCCACCCAGAGCCCCAGCAATAAGCTGATCGACGCCACCAACGGCGGCAGCGGTTTTTCCTCATCGGGAGACGATGGCCGCTTGAACTTCAAGAAGAGTGAAACCTTCTCGAAGATCTTCAAGGGCGTACACGACCTGGAGCTGAGCTACGGCGACACGCGGGCCTTCATTCGTGGCAAATATTGGTACGACTTCGAAACCAAGGACGAGAACCGGCCGTTCAAGCCGATCAGTGATGATGGCCGTGAGATGTCGGCACGTTCATCAGGCACGCAAATCCTCGATGCCTTCGTCTCGCAGCGGTATGAGCTGGCTGAGCACCCTGGTGATGTCCGCCTGGGCAAGCAGGTGGTGAGCTGGGGTGAAAGCCTGTTCATCGGCAACTCGATCAACTCGATCAACCCGCTCGACGTCGCCGCCCTGCGCCGGCCCGGCTCCGAGCTCAAGGAGGGGCTGATCCCGGTCAACATGTTCTACATCTCCCAGGGCATCAGCGAAAACCTGAGTCTCGAGGCCTTTTACCAGCTGCAGTGGAAACCCTACGCGCTGGACAACTGCGGCACCTTCTTTGGCACCGATCCGGTCGCCAAGGGTTGCGATAACAACCTCAACGGCGGTCTGGCAGGCGTCGCGCCGCTCGAACCGATCGCCGCCGCGGCGGGACTGGGCTTCGGTATCAGTAACCCGGAAGGCGTGATCATCCGCCGCGAACAGAACAACGATCCACGCGACAGCGGCCAGTACGGCATGGCCTTGCATTGGCTGGGCGATGGCGTGGAGTACGGCGCTTACTACATGAACTACCACTCGCGCGCGCCGAAATTCAGTCTGCGCACCGCCAGTGGCGTGACCAACTTCATCAACAACGATCCGGGTTTCGCGGCCCTTGACCCCGACCAGCAATTCGCACTCGGTCTGGCGACCGGTGCCGGCAACACCCACTACTTTCTCGACTACCCGGAAGACATCCACCTGTATGGCGCCAGCTTCGCCACCGAACTGCCCACCGGGACGGCATGGAGCGGCGAGATCAGCTACCGGCCCAACGCGCCAGTCAGCATCAACACCGCCGACCTGTTCGGCGGTGCGCTGAACCCGACCTTCGGTGCCCTCACCGGCTCGGATATCGAGCCGACCGTGCCGGCCGAGGAAGGTCAGGTCCTGCAGGGCTGGAAGCGCAAGGAAGTCACCCAGGCCCAAACCTCCTTCCTGCATCTGTTCGATCCGGTGTTGGGGGCCACTTCGCTGAGCATTGCGGCTGAATTCGGACTGACCCACATCGGTGGCCTTGAGTCGCTGGACAAGCAGCGCTATGGCCGCGACTCGGTATACGGCGACATCACCCAGGGCGGTCGTCACGGCTACTACACGGCGAATTCCTGGGGCTACCGCGCCTTCGCCAACCTCAAGTACAGCGATGTATTCGCCGGGATCAACCTGGTTCCCAACCTGTTCTGGTCACACGACGTCGACGGTTACGGACCGGTATTCAACGAAGGCTCCAAATCCGTCGGCCTGGGTCTCGATGCCGACTACCGCAACACCTATACCGCCAGCCTCAGTTACACCAACAACTTCGGCGGTGATTTCAACACGGATATCGACCGTGACTTCGTCTCGCTCAGCTTCGGCGTGAACTTCTAAGCACCCCTCAGGAACACGATCATGAAAACAATCCTCAAGAAAGGCTGCATCCTTGCATTGAGCTTGCTGGCCAGCCATGTCATGGCGGCAGTCTCGGCTGACGAAGCCGCCCGCCTCGGCACCACCCTGACACCGCTCGGCGCGCAAAAAGAAGCCAATGCCAATGGCAGCATTCCCGCCTGGACCGGGGGGCTGCCTAAAGACGCCGGAAAAGTCGCACCCAACGGTTTCCTGGCCAACCCGTTTGCCGGTGAAAAGTCCCTGTTCGTCATAACCGCGACCAATGCCGAACAGTATCGAGACAAGCTGACCGATGGTCAGATGGCGATGTTCAAGCGTTACCCGAGCACCTACCGCATGCCTGTCTACCCCACCCATCGCACTGCCACGGTTCCTGCGGCCATCATGGAAGCAGCGAAAAAAAGTGCTTTGTATGTGCAACCGGTCAACGGTGGCGATGGCCTGAGCAATTTTGAGAAAAGCGGTTACTACGCGTTCCCGATTCCCAAGAACGGTGTCGAGGTTCTCTGGAACCATGTCACCCGATATGTAGGGGGCAATTACTGGCGCAGCTACATCCAGGTCACACCGCAAGAGAATGGCGCCTATACACCGGTACGCTTCGAGGAGGAGCAGGTGTATCCGGAGCAAGTTGCTGATTTTCCGCCAGAGCAGAAAGGCAGCATTCTGTACATGGTCAAGCAGCGGGTAACCGCGCCGGCTCGTCTGGCCGGTACTGCCGTGCTCGCGCATGAGACGCTCAATCAGACCACCGAGCCGCGCCTGGCATGGGTATACAACGCTGGCCAGCGCCGGGTACGACGGGCACCGCAAATCGCCTATGACGGTCCGGGCACCGCCGCCGAAGGCTTGCGCACCGCCGACAACCTCGACATGTTCAATGGCGCGCCGGACCGTTACGACTGGAAGCTGATTGGTAAAAAGGAACTGTATATCCCTTACAACAGTTACGCCCTCGAGTCGCCGACGCTCAAGTACGACGACATCGTCAAAGCCGGGCACATCAACCCCGACCACACCCGATATGAGCTGCACCGGGTATGGGAAGTGGTCGCGACGCTCAAGGCCGACAGCCGCCATGTGTACTCCAAGCGGCATATGTTTGTGGACGAAGACACCTGGCAAATCGCCGAGGTCGACCACTATGACGGCCGAGGCCAGCTGTGGCGTGTCGCCGAAGGCCACGCGCTGTTCAATTACAGCCAGCAGACGTCTTATCTGGCGGTCGAAACGCTGTACGACCTGATATCCGGACGCTACCTGGCCCTGGGCATGCGCAACGAAGAACCAGGCACCACAACGTATGACCTGGCGGCGAAATACTACGACTTCACCCCAGCCGCCCTGCGTTCGGACGGCCTGCGCTAAGGTCCTCAGGAATTTGACATGCTCCGGCCTCCCCCAAAGGAGGGGGTAATTGCCCGGAACACCTCTCTATCGTGGTCGCTTGTAACGGGCCACGAATCCTCCCATGGCCCCCACTCGACACTGTCTGACGAGAGATGCCATGACTGACCTGCTGCTCAACGAACGCGAATTGCGCTTCCAGCTTTACGAGCTGCTCAATACCGAGGCTTTGCTGCAACGCCCGCGCTATGCGGAACATGATCGCGGCGTATTCGACGCCTCTCTCACCACCGCCCGCCAGATCGCCGCCGAGCTGTTCGCTCCGCACAACCACAAGGGCGATGCCAACGAGCCGACCTTCGATGGCGAGCGGGTTCACATGATTGCCGAGACCAAGGTCGCGTGGGATGCCTTTGCCCAGGCCGGCTTCCTGGCCGCTCACCACGACTTTGCCGATGGCGGCCTGCAATTGCCGGAAGTGGTCTTGCGCGCCTGCATGGCCTATTTCAATGCGGCCAACATCTCCACCGTTGCCTATTCCTTCCTGAGCATCGGCGCGACCAATCTGCTAAAGGCCTTTGCCAGTCCGGCGCTGCGCGAGCGTTTCCTGGCGCCCATGCTCGACGGCCGGTTCAGCGGCACCATGGCCCTCACCGAGCCTGGCCAGGGTTCGGCGCTGGGTGACCTGCGCACCGCAGCGCGCCCAGCCGAGAACGGCACTTACCGGATCTTCGGTCAGAAGATGTTCATCTCCGGTGGTGACCACGAGCTGACCGATAACATCGTGCACATGGTGCTGGCCCGTATCGAAGGCGCGCCGGCCGGTACCAAGGGTATTTCGCTGTTTCTGGTGCCCAAGTTCCTGGTCAATGCCGACGGCAGCGTCGGGGCGCGCAACGACGTGGCCCTCGCCGGCCTGCTGCACAAGATGGGTTATCGCAACACCACCTCCACCGTGCTGAGTTTCGGCGAGCACGATGGCGCCGTGGGTTACCTGGTCGGCGAGGCGCATCAGGGCCTGAGCTACATGTTCCAGATGATGAACGAGGCCCGTATCGGCGTCGGTCTCGGGGCTGCCAGCCTCGCCTATCAAAGCTACATTCACGCCCTGGACTACGCCCGTGAGCGTCCGCAGGGTCGCCTTCCCGGGAACAAGAATCCGGCAGTGCCCCAGGTGCGCATCGTCGAACATGCCGATGTGCGCCGGATGCTGTTGCAACAGAAAGTCTATGCCGAGGGCAGTCTGGCGCTGTGCCTGTACGCCAGCAGCCTGGTGGAAGATGCTCACACCGCAGCCACTTCGCTTGCGCGCAACAACGCCGCCGAACTGCTCGACGTGCTGACGCCAGTGGTCAAGTCCTACCCTTCGCGCTACGGCCTGCTCGCCTCCGAGATTGGCGTCCAGGTCCTTGGCGGCGCCGGTTATACCCGCGAGTACCCGCTGGAACAGTACTACCGCGACAACCGCCTGAACCCGATCCATGAAGGCACCGAAGGCATCCAGGCGATTGACCTGTTAGGTCGCAAACTGGGACCACGCGGTGGTGACGGTTATCGACTGTTCACCGCCGAAGTGCTGGCCACTCTGCTTGACGCCAACAGCGACACGCACTGCGCGCCGCTCGCGGCACGGCTGGCCGATGCCTTGAGCGTACTCGAGCAAGTCACCGCCAGCCTGCAAGCGCAAGTGGCGGCCGATGCCAATCTTGGCATGGCCAATGCCTCGCCTTATCTGGATCTGTTTGGTCGCGTGGTGGTCGGCTGGATCTGGCTGCGCAAGGCGCTGCTGGCCAGCCGGGCCCTGGGTTCGGACGCCAGCGGAAGCGATGCCGATTTTTATCAAGGCAAGTTGCAGGCTGCGCACTACTTCATGACCTGGGAACTGGCGTCGCTGGAATCCCAGGGGCGTCTGCTCACCGATGCCAACCATGTCGCCTACTACATGCAGGACAGCTGGTTCTAACGCTCGCCCAAATGTGGGAGCGAGCCTGCTCGCGATGGTCGTCAACGATAACGCGTGTATTCAGGGTCAACGCGGCGTTCCGTCGTCCATCGCCAGCAAGCCGGCTCCTACAGGGTTTGCGTTTGCCCTTTCAACAACTTCAGGAAAGCATCATGAGCACACTGGTCACCTATCACGTCGAAGACAATCTCGCACTGATCGGCCTGGCATCAAAGCCCGTCAACGCACTCGGACAACCCCTGCGCGCCGCCATTCTCGAAGCCTGCGTCCGCGCCGCCAGCGATCCGGCGGTATCGGCGATTATTCTGCACGGTGCAAACGGCTTGTTCTGCGCCGGTGCCGATATCAGCGAATTCGGTCTCCCTGGGTCTTTCGCCGCCCCTTCTCTGCCCGACCTGCTAATGCGCCTGACCGAGATCGACAAGCCATTGATTGCGAGCATCGACCGCTTCGCCCTCGGTGGCGGGCTGGAACTGGCGCTGGCTTGCGGTTACCGCATCAGCGCTGCCAACAGCCGCCTCGGCCTGCCGGAAATCAACCTGGGCCTGTTGCCCGGTGCGGGCGGGACCCAGCGTTTGCCGCGACTGATCGGGGCCGAACCGGCACTCGACATGATGATGTCCGGCCAGCCTGTCAGCGCCGGCCGCGCCCTCGACCTCGGCTTGGTCGACCGCCTGCTCGGCGAAGGCGATGACTTGCTCGATGGCGCACGCAGCTTCGCCCGAGAGTTGATCCGCGAAGGCGCAGCGGCGCGTCCCGCAGAACGTCACGCCAATCCGGCCGCCGCCCTGCCCGATGACTATTTCACGCGCTATCGCGCCAGCCACGAACCGCGCTGGAAAAATCGCCTGGCACCGCGACTGGTGCTGGCGGCCGTCGAATCGGCCTGCGTGCTGCCGCTGTACGCTGGCTTGCAGCGCGAAGTCGCCCTGTTCAAGGAAGCCGAAGCATCAAAGCAATCCCAGGCCCTGCGCCATGTGTTTTTCGCCGAGCGTGAGGCGGGCAAAGTGGCCGGTGTCAGCGCCTCCACAGCCTTGCGTCCGGTGGCCCGAGTCGCCGTGATCGGCGCCGGGACCATGGGCGGTGGCATCGCCATGAACTTCGCCAACGTCGGCATTGCCGTCACGCTGCTGGAACTCAAGCCCGAGGCGCTTGAGCGTGGGCTGGGGCAAATCCGCAACAGCTACGAGATCAGCCTGCAACGCGGCAAGCTGACCCAGGGCGAACTCGACCAGCGCATGGCCTTGCTCACCGGCACCCTCGACTATGCCGACATTGCCGAGTGCGACCTGGTGATCGAGGCGGTGTTTGAAAGCCTGTCGATCAAACAGCAGGTATTCCGCACGCTGGATGAGGTGTGCAAGCCCGGTGCGATTCTGGCCAGTAACACCTCCTCGCTCGATGTCGATCAGATCGCGGCAGTCACGCGTCGCCCGCAGGATGTCATCGGCCTGCACTTTTTCAGTCCGGCCAATGTCATGCGTCTGCTGGAAGTAGTGCGCGGCAAGCTCACCGCGCCCGAGGTGCTGGCGACCGTACTGAAACTGGGCAAGACGATTGGCAAGATTCCGGTGGTGTCCGGCGTGTGCTTCGGCTTCATCGGCAATCGCATGCTCGAACCCTACTCCCGCGAAGCCCATCGCCTGGTGTTGGAGGGCGCTGCTCCAGCGCAGATTGACCAGGTGCTGACTGACCTGGGCCTGGCCATGGGGGTGATGGCGATGCACGACCTGGCCGGAATAGACGTCAGCTTCCTGGTGCGCGAATCCCGTCGTGAAGCGATTGCCCATGATCCGAGCTACTGCCGGATCGCCGATGAGCTCAACGCCCTCGGTCGCTTCGGCCAGAAGACCAAGCGTGGCGCGTACCTCTACGAGGGCCGCGAGCGCAAGGAAGACTTCGAAGTCATCACGCTGGCTGAACGCATCGCCGGTGAACTGGACATCCCGCGCCGGCCGATCACCACCGAGGAAATTCATGATCGCTGCCTGTTCATGCTGATCAATGAAGGCATCCAGTTGCTCGATGAAGGCATCGCCGAACGCGCGGGTGATATCGACCTGGTGTGGATCAACGGCTACGGCTTCCCGGCCTGGCTCGGCGGTCCGATGCACTATGCCGAGCAGATCGGCCTGGACAATGTGCTGGCCGGTATTGGCCATTACCGCAAGGCCCTCGGCGAATACGGCGAGATGTGGTTCCACCCTGCCCCGTTGCTGGAGCGACTGGTCGCTGCCGGCAAGACCCGCATCGAACGAATCTGATTTTGATACGGCCCCCGCTATGGGGGCCGAATCTCCATTTCACAGGAACAACACGATGAAAGAAGCCGTTATCCTTTCCACTGCCCGCACGCCGATCGGCAAGGCGTTTCGTGGTGCCTTCAACGTCACCACTTCCCCGACCATGGCCAGCTTCGCGATTCGCGCCGCCGTCGAACGCGCCGGTATCGAGGCTGGTGAAATCGAGGACCTGGTGATGGGCACCGGCATGCCCGCCGGCACGGCTGGCTGGAACCTGGGGCGCATGAGCGCATTGGCCGCGGGCCTGCCGCTGAGCGTCAGCGGCCAGACCCTGGACCGCCAGTGCGCTTCGGGCCTGATGGCCATCGCCACTGCTGCCAAACAGATCATGGTCGACGGCATGCAGGTGACCGTCGGTGCGGGCCAGGAACACATCAGCCTGGTGCAGAACCGTCATATGGAATGGGTCGGTAGCCAGCACGACGAAAGCGTCCTGCGCAACGTGCCCCTCGCCTACATGCCGATGCTGCAAACCGCCGAACTGGTTGCCAAGCGTTACGGTATCAGCCGCGAAGCGCAGGACCTCTACAGCCTGCAATCGCAACAGCGCACGGCCGCTGTGCAACGAGCAGGTTTGTTCAGCCATGAAATCGTGCCGGTCACGGTCACCAAACAGGTGGTGGACAAGGCCAGCGGTGCGGTCAGCCACGAACAGGTCAGCCTGAGTCTGGATGAAGGCAACCGCCCACAGACGATCCTTCAAGACCTGAGCAAACTCAAACCGGTGATCGAAGGTGGTTGCATCACCGCCGGCAACGCCAGTCAGCTGTCCGATGGCGCCAGTGCCTGCGTGTTGATGGACGCGCGACTGGCGGAACAGCGCAATCTGCAACCGCTGGGTTTGTATCGGGGCATCGCGGTGGCGGGTCTGGCGCCGGAAGAAATGGGCATTGGCCCGGTGCTGGCGGTGCCGAAACTGCTGAAGCAGCATGGGCTGAAAGTCGATGACATCGGGCTCTGGGAGCTCAACGAAGCCTTTGCCTGCCAGGTGCTTTACTGCCGCGACAAACTGGGCATCGACAACGCTAGGCTCAACGTCAACGGCGGCGCGATTTCCATCGGCCACCCGTATGGCATGAGCGGTTCGCGCATGGTCGGTCATGCCTTGCTGGAGGGTAAACGCCGTGGGGTGAAGTACGTGGTAGTGACCATGTGCGTCGGCGGTGGCATGGGTGCAGCCGGCTTGTTCGAGGTGTTGTGATGGACGTTTTCAATAGTTTTTCTTTGGTGGGCAAGACGGTGTTGGTTACCGGCGCCTCCAGCGGTATCGGTGCGCATCTGGCGCGCGTGGCCAGCGCTGCGGGTGCGCGCGTGGTGCTGGGCGCGCGGCGTGTCGAGCGCTTGCAGCAGCTCGCTAACGATATTCGCCAGACCGGTGGCGAAGCGCTTGTCGTGGCTTTGGACGTTACGGATCGGGACAGCGTTGAAGCAGCGTTTGACGCAGCCGAAGCCGCTTTCGGTGTGGTGGACGTGGTGCTCAACAATGCCGGCATCGGCAATGGTCAGCGGGTCCTGGAGGTCAGCGAGTCCGATTGGCGCGCGATGCTGTCAACCAACCTCGATGGCGTCTGGCGCGTGGCCCAGTGTGCGGCGCAACGGCTTGCGAAGGCGCAGCGGCCCGGCAGCATCGTCAACATCGCCTCGATGCTCGGCCTGCGCGTGGGCACCGGCTACAGCCACTACTGCGCGGCGAAGGCCGGCGTGGTGCAATTGAGCAAATCGCTCGCCCTGGAGCTGGCGCGCTATCAGATCCGCGTCAACGCGATTGCGCCGGGTTACTTCAAGACCGAAATGAACGACGCCTATTTCGACAGCGACAAAGGCCAGGCGTATATACGCGACACCGTGCCGATGCGGCGATTGGGCAGCCTGCAGGAACTGGAAGGCCCCTTCCTGCTCCTGGCAAGCGAGGCCGGTGCCTTCATGACAGGCGCGGTACTGGCGGTGGACGGCGGCCATCTGGTCGGCAGCCTGTAGGAGCGAGCTTGCTCGCGAAAAACTTCAGGACACCGAGGTGATTCAGGCTGCCCGCGTCATCGTTGACCACCATCGCGAGCAGGCTCGCTCCCACAAGGGATCTCCATCGGCCGCAGATCTGGCGTTCGCTGAAGATCAAACTGTAGGAGCGAGCCTGCTCGCGAAAAACTTCAGGACACCGAGGTCATTCAGGCGGCCCGCGTCATCGTTGACCACCATCGCGAGCAAGCTCGCTCCCACAAGGGATCTCTGGCGGCCGCAGATCTGGCGTTCGCCGAAGATCAAAACTGTAGGAGCGAGCCTGCTCGCGAAAAACTTCAGGACACCGAGGTCATTCAGGTTGCCCGCGTCATCGTTGACCACCATCGCGAGCAGGCTCGCTCCCACAAGGGATCTCTATCGGCCGCGGATCTGGCGTTCGCTGAAGATCAAACTGTAGGAGCGAGCCTGCTCGCGAAAAACTTCAGGACACCGAGGTGATTCAGGCTGCCCGCGTCATCGTTGACCACCATCGCGAGCAGGCTCGCTCCCACAAGGGATCTCCATCGGCCGCAGATCTGGCGTTCGCTGAAGATCAAACTGTAGGAGCGAGCCTGCTCGCGAAAAACTTCAGGACACCAAGGTCATTCAGGCTGCCCGCGTCATCGTTGACCACCATCGCGAGCAAGCTCGCTCCCACAAGGGATCTCTATCGGCCGCAGATCTGGCGTTCGCTAAAGATCAAAACTGTAGGAGCGAGCCTGCTCGCGAAAAACTTCAGGACACCGAGGTCATTCAGGCGGCCCGCATCATCGATGACCACCATCGCGAGCAGGCTCGCTCCCACAAGGGATCTCTATCGGCCGCGGATCTGGCGTTCGCCGAAAATCAAAACTGTAGGAGCGAGCCTGCTCGCGAAAAACTTCAGGACACCGAGGTCATTCAGGTTGCCCGCGTCATCGTTGACCACCATCGCGAGCAGGCTCGCTCCTACAGGGGGGAGATCAAAACTCGAAACGGCTCAACGCTGCGTGCTGATCATACGGCTGGTAACGCGAATGCCGATCACGCGTGATCTTGATCATCGCAATTTCGGGATCACTGGAGAACACCAGACGACCACCGCTGGCCACCAGGTGGTCCAGTAGCCGTTCTTTCTCGCCAACCAGACCTTCCGGATTGCGGTCATTAGCCGTCGTCACATCCAGGCGTAACCAGTGGGTACCGGGAATCAGGTCGCCGGCAAACACTACCGGTCCGCCCGGCATGCTGATTTCCGGGATCAATTGCCCGGGGGTGTAACCATCGCTGAAGTGGAACTGCCAGCCGTCGCCAAGCTTATTGCATCGAGCGCCATCGACCAGCACCAGGCGACCGCTGCCTTCCAGCCTGCGCACGATCTGCCGAACGAATAAAGCGCGATCATGGGGATGGTTGTGAAGAGCACGGGACCAGTGGCGCTCGCCGGTAATGTAATGCGCAGCAGGAAACAGCAAGCGCGGTGTATTGCCGTCATCGATCGCTGCACTCAGTTCGGGAGACAGTTGCGCATGCAGGTGAGTCAGCACCACTGCGCTAATGTCGCCTTCAGCGAGGCCATGTTGCGCCAGGCTGTCCAGCAATCCCGATGGATGTTTCTGGCAGCTACAGGTCCGTCGCAGCGGCGCAAGCAAGGCGCTGGCACCCGCCAGAACCAGGATATTCTTGCCCCCTTGCTGCACCAACAGGCCTCGCGAGGCAAGGTCCACCAGGTTGTCCTGGTCAGGCTTGATCCAGTCAGCCCACAACTGCCGCGGCGTATTGCCGAACATCACTCCACCATCAAGCTTGCGACTACTACCGGCCAGAGTGGATAAACAACGGTTCACGACAGATACCTCTTTGAATTCGCCCCATCTTTGCAGAACGTGCGGGTTTTATGAGGGATGCAGGTTAATCCTCCTTCACGTCCTCACCCCCCACCCGCGTGGGGTGGGTCATGGGACGTGGCTGGTTTTTCGTTTCTCGGCCGGGCACTTCTTCAACATTGGTAAAGACCTTTGGAACACCTGGATTTCCTTGGTCATACCGCTACCCCAATAGCCATCCAGACTGTTGCTCGTTGCGCAATGAGTCTGAGCGCAAAATCACGTTACCATTGCCGACTCAGAAGCAAAGGAGACCAACGTGAGAAAGCCACCTATGAAAATCATCATCGAAGAATGGGATGGGGACGGTGCAATTCGAATTCCGGACGAAGCGCTGCAGGAATTGGAGCTGGATGTAGGCGACTCTGTGTATCTGATAGAAGAATTTATCGGCAACACTCGCTGCCTGGTCCTATCGAAAAAGCCTCATGTCACGGATCGAATAGACGAGCTCACTGCAGCCTGGAACAGCGAACAGCACGCCAGCGCCGTAGACAAATGAGGTCCATCGCAGGGGGCGCGCGATCAGACCAGTCGAACCCACCACGACTGGTGGCACTGTTCGACTGATTCCCCTGCCATGATCCGCCCTCTTCCTGTCATGAATAGCCAAGCAACTGTCGTCAAATGCGAAGCGCCGCCGAATCGCGGGCTCTTTAATGGAGGTACTAAAAAAGTCTCTGGCAATTGAGCCGACGGATCCGGCCGCGGCCTCTGAGTCACGAGTTGCCTGGTACGCCCGGCAGGAGAATAACAATATGCAATTCGTGAAAAGTCTTCTGGCTGCCATACCCCTCATGGCGCTGGCCATCGATGCTCACGCCAATGTATCGAATCAGGAAGCCGCCCGGCTGGGCACCAGCCTGACGTCGGTGGGTGCTGAAAAGGCCGGCAATGCCGATGGCTCCATTCCGCCCTACAGCGGCGGCCTGACCACTGCCCCCTCCAGTTTCAAGACCGGCGACAGCATGCGCCCGGATCCCTTTGCTCACGAAAAACCGCTGCTGGTAATCAACGGCAAGAATGTCGACTCGTATAAAGGGATGCTCACCGCCACCACCGTAGAGTTGGCCCGGCGCTACCCCGGCTTTCGCGTCGACGTGTATCCGACCCACCGCACGGCTTCACTGCCACAGGCGGTACTGGACAATAGCCGCAAGAATGCCACCAACGCCAGGGCCCTCAACGGCGGGACCGCCATCGACAATGTGATGCCCGGGGTGCCGTTCCCGATTCCGCAATCAGGCGCCGAAGCGATGTGGAACTTCCTGCTGCGCTACCAAGGGGTCAACATCCATTCCAAGTACGACGCCTGGAGCGTCGACACGGCGGGCGTACCGAGCCTGGCTGTGACCGGCGAGGCATTCGTCTCGTTCCCGATATACGAGAACATGTCGAAGCCGTTCAACAGCTCGGACATTTATTATCAGTTGAAACTGTCCTATACCGGGCCTGCGCGCCGCGCCGGCGAGTCGATCATGCTCAAGAACGCCACCAATCCCACAGAGTTTCCTGGTCGTGCCTGGCAGTACATGCCGGCCCAGCGCCGGGTCAAACAGATTTCGATCCTGGCCTACGACACACCCAACCCCGGCACCGCCCGTGCACTCGAGCTGTACGACTGGACGCTGGTCGGCAAGCGGGAAATGATCGTGCCCTACAACACCTACAAACTCACCTACGCCCGTGAAGCAAAATCGCTGACCACCCCCAATTTCATTGCCCCGGATTACGTGCGCTGGGAAAAACACCGGGTCTACGTCGTGGAGGGCAATCTCAAGCCCGGTGCCAAGCACATCTACCAGAAGCGCCGTTTTTACCTGGATGAAGACACCTGGGCCGCAGTGGCCTCCGATCAGTACGACACCAGTGGCCAGCTGTATCGTGGTTCCTTCGCATTCTTCAGCCAGAGCTATGACAAGCAAGTCCCGGATGCCACCCCTTTCATGACTTACGACCTGTCGCGTGGCACCTACAACATCAATGGCGTGGTGGGCCCCCATGGCGGCATCCGCTACATCGAGCCGCTTTCGACGGCGCAGTGGGTGCCGGAGTCCATGGCGGGGACCGGGATTCGCTAGGTCCGCGGTGATTCAAGCCCCTGTCCGCTCAGTCCCTGCTCGATTTGGGTATCGCAATACGGCTACTGGTCTTGACCTCGCGTAATGCCAGGCTGGACTGGATGGAGGCAATACCCACCTGACGCCTAAGCACCTGCTCGATAAAGTCACTGTAGCTATCAAGATCCTCTGCCAACACTTGCAGCACGTAATCGGCATCCCCGGTGATCTTGTGACAGGACAACACTTGGGGCAGCTGCGCAATCACCGCCTCGAAGTCGTCGGGAGCGTGATCGGCGTGGGTGGAAAAACGGATGTGCACGAACGCCATGATGTCCAGCCCCAGCATTCGTCGATCAAGGTTCGCCTGATAGCCCTTGATCACGCCCGCCTCTTCCATTCTCTTACGCCGCCGCCAGCAAGGGGTCAGGCTTAACGCCAGGCGCTCACTGAGCTGCGCGTTGGAAATACTCGCGTCCTCCTGCAACAGCGCGAGAATCGCCAGGTCGGTGTCGTCGAGACTGATGCGTTTGGATATTTTTTTCTGCATTTTGCCTCTCCCGAGTAAATACACCCGCAATATCTCTCGAAACCTGAACAAAAAGCAAAGAAATCGCATCCGTACCAGAACAAAATATTTGCACTGGCTCACATTAATGGATGCGCACAATGTTTACAGTTTTCAGTGATTCCCACCGTTTGCATCACGGCACAGAATTGAAAGACGGCGTGCTCAAGCCGTCCTTTGAACAGCCCAGTCGGGCCGATACCGTCCATCATCGGGTCAAGCAGGTAGGGCTTGGCCAGATCATCGAACCGCGAGCATTCGACCGCTCGTGCTATGTCAACGCGCACAGCGAGCGCTACGTCTCCTTTCTCGAATCCGCCTGGTCTGAATGGTGCGCAACCGGACGCACCCACGATGCCTTGCCGCTGGTATGGCCAGTGCGCGATCTGGCCAACGAGCAAGTGCCGAATTACATCGACGGCAAGTTGGGTTTCTACGCCATGGACGCCGGCTCCCCCATTACCGCCACCACATGGCAAGCGGTTAAAACCAGCGCCGATATCGCGCTGACCGGCCTGGCACTTATCGATGAAGGCCACGACAGTGCCTTCGCCCTGTGCCGCCCGCCCGGCCATCACGCGGCGCGTGAATACATGGGCGGCTACTGCTATCTGAATAACGCCGCCATTGCCGCACAGCAGGCCATTACCCAAGGCGCCAAGCGTGTCGCGGTGCTGGACGTCGACTTTCATCATGGCAACGGCACCCAGAACATTTTCTACGGGCGCAGTGACGTCATGTTTGTCTCGCTGCACGGCGAACCAGAAGTGTCCTATCCGTATTACTCGGGCTACCGCCACGAAGTCGGCGCAGGCCAAGGCGAAGGTTACAACCTGAACTATCCGATGCCGAAGCACACCACCTGGGAAAGTTACCGCAACGCCTTGCTCCATGCCTGCAGGAAGCTCCAGCAATTTGCCCCTGAAGTGCTGGTGATTTCACTGGGCGTCGACACGTTCAAGGACGACCCCATCAGCCACTTCCTGCTCGAAAGCGAAGACTTCATCGGCATCGGCGAGCTGATCGCGGGCGTGGGCTGCCCCACCCTGTTCGTCATGGAAGGCGGCTACATGGTCGATGAAATCGGGATCAATGCGGTCAACGTGCTGCATGGTTTCGAGAGCAAACGCGCCTGAGTCATCCCCTCAATCGCAGTATTTCAACTATTGAATCGGAGAATAAAAACATGACTCTTTTTATCGATGTCGATCATGCCGCACGCCTGTTCGCCAAGGTGGGAATCCTCCGGGCAATCCGCGAAATGGCGACTTACATCGAAGCTGACTACTCGCGATGGGCGCAGTTTGATAAGTCGCCCCGCACCGCCAATCATTCGGCCGACGGTGTGATCGAGTTGATGCCGACCGACGATGGTCAACAGTATTCGTTCAAATACGTGAACGGTCACCCGGACAATGGTCAACGGGACTTGTTGACGGTCATGGCCTTCGGCGTCCTGGCCGACGTTCACAGTGGCTATCCAACTTTGCTCAGTGAATTGACGCTGACCACTGCCCTGCGTACTGCCGCGACCTCAGCTCTGGTCGCGCAGTCCCTGGCGCGCCCAGGTGCAAGCAGTATGGCAATCATCGGCAATGGCGCCCAGAGCGAGTTTCAGGCCCTCGCCTTCCACGAAATGCTCTCCATCAAGGAAATCCGCATTTTCGATATCGATCGCGATGCTTCACTCAAGTTGAAGCACAACCTGGCCGCATTCCCCGATATTGAGGTGATTCTGGCCCGCTCGGTACAGGACGCGGTCAAGGGCGCGCACATCGTCACCACAGTCACCGCAGACAAAGCCTATGCAACGATTCTGACGCCCGAGATGATCGAGCCCGGCATGCATATCAACGCCGTCGGCGGTGACTGCCCGGGGAAAACCGAATTGCACGCCGAGATCCTGCGCAATGCCCGGGTCATCGTTGAGTTTGAACCTCAAACCCGGATTGAAGGCGATATTCAACAACTGGAGCCCGACTTTCCCGTCGTCGAGTTCTTCCGGATTGTTCTGGGCGAAGTCCCGGGGCGCGAGAACGACGCACAGGTCACCGTGTTCGATTCGGTGGGTTTTGCCCTCGAAGACTTTTCGTCACTGCGCTACGTGCACGACCTGGCGCGCGAGCATGCCATCGGCGAGCGCATCCATCTGGTGCCGACGCCTTCCAACATAAAAAATCTCTACCAACTGCTTGATCAGCAGCCAGCAATTGTCCCTTCGCGCCTGCGCACAGTCAGCTGATCACCCTGGGTGTGGCCCCTGAGCAAAGTGCCAAGGGGCTACTCACCATTTGAATGGACGACAAACCCTGCCACCCAAACCACCACCGTCAATAGCCGTTGCATCTCTAACAAGAACGCCAGACATCCACCTTTCTGCCAAAACTCAAAAACATAAAATCAAGAGGTTTTGTAATGAAATCGACACCGTCCGGGCTGGCTGAACAGCCCGCGCTGCAGCGCACGCTCAGCAATCGTCACATTCAGTTAATGGCCATGGGAGGTGCCATCGGGACAGGCCTGTTCATGGGTTCCGGGAAGATCATTGCCCTCTCCGGCACGTCGATCATCCTCATCTATATGATCATCGGTCTGTTCGTCTACTTCGTCATGCGCGCCATGGGCGAACTGTTGCTCTCCAACTTGAACTTCAAAAGCTTCGCAGATTTTGCCGGTGCCTACCTCGGCCCAAGAGCGGCATTCTTCCTCGGTTGGTCGTACTGGCTGAGTTGGAGCGTCGCGGTGGTGGGCGATGCCGTGGTGGTTGGCGGATTCTTCTAGTACTGGTTCCCCGATGTACCCGCCTGGATCCCGGCCATCGGAATGCTGATGACGCTGTTCGCCTTGAACGTACTGACCGTCAGGCTTTTCGGGGAAGTGGAGTTCTGGTTCGCGATCATCAAGATCATTGCCGTCGTGACCTTGATTGGCGTCAGCATGGTGCTGATCGCCAGTTCCTTCGTCTCACCCAACGGCGTCACTGCATCCCTGAACCACCTGTTGGATAAACAGGCAGCCTTCCCCAACGGGCTGTTCGGTTTCTTTGCCGGTTTCCAGATGGCAATCTTCTCCTTTGCCGGCACCGAGCTGATCGGCACTGCAGCCGCGGAAACCCGTTCCCCCGAGAAAACCCTGCCTAAAGCCATCAACTCGATTCCGCTGAGAATCATCCTGTTTTATGTGCTGGCACTGGCCTGCATCATTGCAGTGACGTCCTGGCAACAGGTTTCGCCCAACAAGAGCCCTTTCGTCGAACTGTTTCTGGTTGCAGGGTTTCCCGCAGCAGCAGGTATCGTCAACTTTGTGGTGCTGACGTCTGCCGCCTCATCGGCCAACAGTGGCGTATTTTCATCCAGCCGCATGCTGTTTGGACTGGCCAGTAACGACAATGCGCCGGGGATTTTTCGGCGTTTGTCGGGCAATAGCGTACCGCTGTCAAGCCTGGCATTCACCACGCTGTTGATGCTGGTGGGTGTACTGTTGTTGTTCATCGTTCCGCAAGTCATGACAGCGTTCACCATCGTCTCGACCGTGTCGGCGATCCTGGTGATTTTCACTTGGTCGACCATCCTCGCGTCGTACATTGCCTATCGCAGAAGCCGGCCCGACCTGCATGCGCTATCGGTCTACAAGATGCCTGGTGGCGTGCCGATGGCCTGGTTCTCTTTGGCGTTCCTGGGCTTCGTTCTCTGCTTGCTGGCATTAAGACCTGACACCCGTATTGCCTTGATGGTCATGCCGGGGTGGTTTATCTGGTTGGCCATTGCCTATCAGCTGACAAATATCAGAAAGCCTAAACCTGCTGCTGGTTCGGCAAGTCAGTACAGCTGATGTCGGCCACACCGACGGCTCGTTTTAACTGACGAGCCGTTTTTCTGTGTTTTTACTGCTGTTCAACTTCATCAAACGATCCCGTGCGCACATCGCCGCTGCGCACGTAACGGCTGATCAACACACCGCCAGCGGTGCTGGTGGAGTGCTCCAGCGAGAAGGCCGAGGCTCGTGCGTTCTCGTCGAACAAGCGCTTGCCGTGGCCCAGGACGATGGGAAAAGTCATCAGCCGAAGCTCGTCCACCAACCCGGCTGCCAGCAGTTGGCGCACCAGATCGGCGCTGCCTTGCGTCAACAGGTGGGCGCCGCCCTGTTGCTTGAGCGCGCGTATCGCGTCGACGGGGTTTCCCTGCAGTGAATGACTGTTGTGCCAATCAAGCGTATCGGGTCGATGGGTGGCCACATGCTTGGGCACCCTGTTGAACAGATCGGCGATGTAGTTGTGCGCCCCGGCGTTTATCCGCGGCCAGTACGCCGCGAATATGTCGTAGGTGCGACGTCCCAGCAGCAACTCGAACGGCTGCGAGAACAGATCCCGTGTGGCCTGGCCGGTGCGTTCGTCGGCGTAGGGCACTATCCAGCCACCGAAGCGGAATTCGCCGCTGGTGTCTTCATCAGGCCCGCCGGGCGCTTGAATAACGCCATCCAGGCTAATGAAAGCGGCAACGATGAGCTTGCGCATACGCTTCTCCTGATTGTTCCTCGTGACAGTTCAGGGACCTGCAAACCAACTGCACTCCCTGACCAATAGTCGAACGGGACTCTGCGAAATCGACAGCAGTTGCTCGTAACGCTCGCGCGACATACTGTTTTAACCCAACTCGATCGCAAGCGGTCAACGTCATCACTACAAACAAACGATGGGGTCCATCTCGTGAGCAAAGCGTCTTATGTTCCGCCCAAGGTCTGGCAAAACGATGCGCCGTCTGGCGGCCAGTTCGCCAGCATCAACCGCCCTGTTGCCGGCCCGACCCATGACAAGACGCTGCCGACAGGCGAACATCCGTTGCAGCTGTATTCGCTGGCCACGCCCAATGGCGTGAAGGTGACCATCCTGCTTGAGGAGCTGTTGTCGCTTGGACATACCGGCGCCGAGTACGACGCCTGGCTGATCCGCATCAGCGAGGGTGAACAGTTCTCCAGCGGCTTTGTCGAGATCAACCCGAACTCGAAGATCCCGGCGCTGCTGGATCGCAGCGTGGAGCCGCCGATCCGCGTCTTCGAATCCGGTTCGATCCTGCTCTACCTGGCGGAAAAATTCGGCGCCTTCCTCCCCACCGATCCCGCCGGCCGCACGGAAACCCTGAACTGGCTGTTCTGGCAAATGGGATCAGCACCCTACCTGGGTGGCGGCTTCGGGCATTTCTACGCCTACGCGCCGGAGAAGCTCGAATACCCGATCAACCGCTTTGCGATGGAGGCCAAGCGTCAATTGGACGTCCTTGACCGCCGACTTGCGCAAAGCACCTACCTGGCCGGTGACCGCTATACCATCGCCGATATCGCGGTCTGGCCCTGGTACGGCCAGTTGGTGCGCGACAACGTGTACTCGGCTGCCGAGTTTCTATCGGCACATCAATACACCCATGTGCAGCGCTGGGCGGAAGAAATCGCCAAACGGCCTGCGGTCATCCGGGGCCAGCGCGTCAACCGGACGTGGGGGGATGAGGCAAGCCAGGTGCCTGAACGGCATCAGGCTGCTGATTTGGGCTGAAGAACGGGATTCATCCGACGGTATTAACGTCGGACGAATTCGCAGGGAGCATCCACCTCACGCCCTGAGCCTGTCCGTCAACCAGTGACGACCGCCATCGGCGCCTCTACCAAAGTTGATCCATGTCGCGTCGAAGCCTCTGGGAGATTGTTGTCTGAGTACATATCCATTGCTGCGGTAACGGCTACTAATGGTTTCGCCCTTACGGCGACTCACTTTTCCAAACGCCGAAAAGTAAGCAAAAGGCTTTGCCCAACCACTCGGTGCCTCGCTTAGGCTCGGCATGCCCTCACTCCGGCATTGCTCCGTGGGTCGCCGCGATGGGCCATCCCTGGCCCAGCGCGGCTAAACCGGCGTCCTGCCGGTTTAGCCACTGCGCAATGCCTGCGTTCGGCCATCGTGGTTAACGGGGCGCCCAAATCTAAAGCCAAAGCGAGGCGGCCTGACAGCCGACCTGATTTTAAGTGAACACGCTTCCCTGTAGGAGCGATGCTTGCTCGCGATGGACGTCAACGATAACGCACCCTGTCTGGATGATCGCGTTGTCTGGACGTTTTTCGCGAGCAGGCTCGCTCCTACAGGGGTACGAGTACAGCTGCAAAAATCAGGTCGGCTGTCAGGCCGCCTCGCTCTTGCTTTGGCTTTTGATTTTCTTGCCACCTCAAGAAGCAACTGAGCGAACCTTGGTAACAACAGGCTGAGCCGGGCTGAACAGCAAGCCCGAAGCAAACACCACCCCAAGGATGACGCCGCCAGCGCCCAGCAATTGCCAGACATTGGGCAGCACACCCAGTATCGAGGAAACCAGCATGGTGAATACCGGGGCCAGGTTGAAAAAGATCGACGTCCGCGCTGCACCAATGGCATGGATACCCTTGAACCACAGCAAGTAGGCAACCAATGAACCGCAGACCGCCAGGTAGATGACTGCTCCATGAACAGACAGCGAAGCGGTACTGATATGGGTCAGCGGATCCTCGTAGATGAAGCCCAGCACGATCAAGCCAATGACACCGAACAACATGGAGAAGGTGGTGGTTTCCAGCGGCGTTGAGTCCTTGACGAAGCGCCGGGTGCCGACCATGTTCGCAGCCCAGGCGATACTGCCGGCCAGAATGATCGCGTCGCCGGTGGCCACTTTCAAGCCGAGCAGTACCTGGATATCCCCGCGAGTGATCACCAAGCCAACACCCAACAAGCCCAATACCAGGCCGATGGCACGACCGCGATCGATGCGCTCTCCTTCAAGCAGCACCGCAAAGATCATGGTCCACAGCGGCGTGGTCGCCAGGATCAGCGCGCCGTTAATCGGCGTGGTGGTTTGCAGTCCAAAGAACGTCGCAAGATTGAACGCAGTGAATCCGAGCAGGCCCAGGCCGATAAAGGCCAGCAGGTTGTTCTTCAGCGTGCTCAGACGCAACTTGCCGGTCAGACCGAAAATCAGTACGAGTAACAGGGTAGAGATGGCAAAGCGCTCGATAGAAGCGCTGATGGGTGCCATGCTCTTGATGATATAGGCACCCGCGTTGAAGTTTGTGCCCCAGAAAAACGTGGCACCGACGATGCCGGCATACGCGAGAGGCATTGATTTTGACATGGCTTTTTCCTCGTCAAGTCCTGCGATGAAAACTCAGCAAGCTGTTGAACGCTTAAAGCCTGTTCAGCAGTTGTTGAAAGATTCTTGCAGGCTTGCCGTCGGGGCAGAATTCCCCATTTATTCACCTTTAATGTGAGAAAACGCCCATGTTTGACTGGGAGGATCTGCGCTACTTCATCGTCTTTGCCCACGAGCAGTCATTATCGGCGGCGGCACGCAAGCTCAAGGTCGACCATGCCACCGTGGCGCGACGCATCAGCGCCCTGGAGAGCTCGCTGAATCTTAAGTTGGTGGACAGGCGCCCTCGCTCGTATGTCATCACCGACGACGGAGAACGTGTCGCCCAGTCAGGGCGACGCATGGAAAACGAGTCCTTCGCGGTGCAGCGCACAGCGCTGGCCGGACAGGAAAGCTACGCCGGCGAAGTCACCGTCAGTGCCCCGCCAGCGCTGGCCTGTGCGTTGATAGCGCCGCGAATCCATTCGTTGCGGGCGAAACATCCGCAACTGTCTTTGCAGTTGATTGGCAGCCTGGGCAGCGCTTCGTTGTCGCGACGCGAAGCCGATATCGCTGTGCGCCTGAGCCGCCCCAAGGAACCGGACCTGGTGGCACGCAAGGTCGCGACGGTGCCGTTCTACCTGTATGGCTCGGCAGAATATTTAGCCACTACAGCCCCGCCAGACCTGACCTTCATCGCTTACGACGAGACCATGGAACAATCCCCACAACAGGCCTGGCTCAAGGAGCAAGCGGGTGATCGCCCTATCCTGCTGCGCAGCAATGATCTGAATATCCAGGCCACCATTGCTCAAGCAGGCGCCGGTGTCGCCGCACTGCCCTACTTCCTTGGCGACCACTACGGCCTGCAAGCGGTGGAGCCCGTTGGCGCTGGTCTCGCGCGCGAAGTGTGGCTGGTCGTCCACAGCGACATCCGGCACACCCCGTCCGTCCAGGCGGTGATGAGTTTCCTCGCATCCTGCTTTGAAGATTAAAAAAGAAACCCCACTGAGGTTCGCCATGCTGGCAGTCACGTTGATCAATACACTGGTGGTCATCATCGTCGTGGTGATCCACTACGAATGCCTGTTACGTCTGAATGATTGGCTGCCGCGGCTCAAACTCTGGAGCCGTTTCCGGATTGTCGTCGGGGTGTTCGGCGCCCTGCTGGCCCACGCGTTGGAAGTCTGGTGCTTCGCGCTGGTCTATTACCTGATGGTGCGCACCGGCGAATGGGGCGGCCTGACAGGCAACTTCGATGGTTCGCTGCTGGACTGTGTCTATTTTTCCTTCACTACCTACACCACAATCGGTTTCGGCGATATTTCACCCGTGGGCAACCTCAAGTACCTGACCGGCCTGCAAGCGTTGACCGGTCTGGTACTCATTAGCTGGACCGCATCGTTTCTATTTCTCGAAATGCAGAAATACTGGAAGAGCAAATAGCAAGCGCAATCCTCCTTCCAATTCGCCACCTATTCCACGGAATGAACCGCCAGATAGCTGCCGACTGCATCGTCTATCGTGGGAAAAAACGCTGATTCGCCAAGCCTCTCGAAAAGCCCGAAGCGCTTGAGTTTGTCCTTGACCGGGTCCTTCATCTCCGCCACGCACAACTTGATACCCGCCGCGTGCAGGGTGTCGTCCAGCTCTGCCAACATGTCGGCAGAGGTCACGTCCACACTGGTGACCGGTTCTGCAGCCACGACCAACCAGCGCACCGGCGTGGGCGATGCCACCACGGCGTTCAGCACGCGTTCGTTGAACAATTCGGCGTTGGCAAAAAACAACGGCGCATCCCAGCGAAACAGGACCAGGCCGGGGATCAGGCGCGCGTGCGGATAACGCTGGATATCGTGGTAGCCCTTGACCCCCTCGGCTTGCCCCAGCACTGCGGAATACGGCCGCCAGCCATCCCACAGAAATTCGATGACGGCGATCACGATGGCCAGGCCGATACCCTCGATCGCACCGAACACGGCGACGCCAATGGTGCAGGCGATCGACAGCCAGAACTCCCAGCGCTGGATACGATAAATGCGGCGCAGGTCGGCGACTTCAATCAAGCCGATGGCCGATGCAATCACCACGGCTGCCAGTGCGCTGTTGGGCAAATTTTGCAGCAGGTTGGGCGCTACCATCAGCAACACGGCCACCGCCAGTGCGCCGACCACGCCGGTCAATTGGGTCTTGGCCCCGGCGGCTTCGGCCACGGGCGTGCGTGAAGAACTGCTGCTGATGGGAAAACCCTGGAAAAAACCCGCCGCCAGATTGGCAAAGCCGAGCCCCGCCATCTCCTGGTTCGGGTTGACATAGGTACGGGTTCGCGCCGCGTAGACCCGCGAGAGCACGCTGGTGTCGGCGAACGAGACAAGGGCGACGGCGCAACCGCCGATGATGACCGGGACAATGTCGGCGCGGGTGATCCAGGGGATTGCGAACGCCGGCAAACCTTGTGGAAGCGCACCAAGAACCGACACACCCGCGCCCGTGGCTAGGTCCAGCACACCCACGGCGATGGTCGCGCCTGCCACAGCAATCAGGATGCCGGGGATACGCTTGTTGCCTTTGAGTAGGAGGATCACCGCCAGCGTGGCTACGCCTACCATGAAGGTGGTCCAGTTGGCCCTGCCTTCCATCACCCCGGTGGCAATGGCCCACAGGTTTCTGATCGGACCGTCGGACTCGATCGAAAAGCCGAAGATTTTCGGCAATTGGCTGATCAATACCGTCACGGCGATCCCGTTCATGTAGCCGTAGCGGATCGGTTTGGACAGCAGCTCGGTGATGAAGCCCAGGCGTGCGATCCCGGCCAGGATGCACACGGTTCCCGACACAATCGCCATCATGCCCGCCAGGGCGACGGCGCGTTGGGGGTCGCCACCCGACAGTGGCAGGACGACGGCGAGGATTACCGCGGCCAGCGAGGAATCCGGCCCCAGCACCAGAATCCGGCTGGGTCCGAACAGTGCATAAGCGAGTAGCGGAACGATGGTCGCGTACAGGCCATAGATGCCGGGCACACCGGATGCCACGGCGTAGGCGATGCCGACCGGCACCAGCATCGTGGTTAGCACCAGACCGGCCATGATGTCGTGGCGCAACCAGGCCATCCGGTACTCGCGCAGCGTTCGAAGCCCGGGCAGCCAACGGCTCCAGCCGCTATCGCCGCCGGTATCGCGACGTGCAATACGACCCGGTTCCGGGGTGGGCGGCGAAGCATCCGAATGGCTCATGGGACTGTGGCCCTTTGGTGTCCGGTGCAGATCTGCTTAAGGTGCCCGTCAGAATTTTTCGGGAATTCGCCGCAGCGGATAATCCGGTTCGCGATAACCGCCGGGCTTCTGCCGCTTGGGCAAAACCACCTTCTCACGCGCGACATCCTCATAGGGCACGCGACTGAGCAAATCAGAGATGATGTTCAGGCGTGCTCGCCGCTTGTCGTTGGAGTTGGCCACCAGCCACGGGGCGTGCTCAGTGTCGGACGCCTGGAACATGTCGTCACGCGCCCGTGAATAGTCGTACCAGCGGCTGTATGACTTGAGGTCCATGGGGGTCAGTTTCCAGATTTTGCGTCCATCCTTGATACGCTCTTCCAGCCGACGAGTCTGTTCCTCGGGGCTGACTTCCAGCCAATACTTGAGCAGGATAATGCCCGAATCGACAATCGCCCGCTCCACGTTAGGCACCGTTTTCAGAAACCCGGCAACTTGCTCTTTACTGCAGAACCCCATCACCCGCTCCACGCCTGCGCGGTTGTACCAACTGCGGTCAAAGATCACCACTTCGCCAGCTGCCGGCAGGTGCGGCAGGTAGCGCTGGACATACATCTGGCTTTTTTCCCGATCGGTCGGTGCCGGTAGCGCCACCACGCGAAACACCCGCGGGCTCACGCGTTCGGTAAGCGCCTTGATCGTCCCGCCCTTGCCGGCGCCGTCGCGCCCCTCGAAGACAATGCAGATCTTGATGCCCTTGGCTTTTACCCATTCCTGCAATTTGACCAGCTCGACGTGCAGCAGGCGCAGTTGCTCAAGGTAATCGCTGTTCTTCAGTTTCAGGCTTTGCGCGGGATAACCCTTAGCGGCTTTCTTTTTGTCCTTTGCCATGACCAAGACCTCAGCAATACAGTTGTCGACAGGTAAACAATGTCGTTGCGGGCTGTTCAGCCACCGAGCGCGATGATCGCGACGATCAGTACAGCGCCAGTGACCGCCATCCCAACGCCACCCACCCATGGTTTTGCGCCGGCATAGCGCGCCAGTATCCAACCGGCAATGAACAGCACCACCAGCCCGACCAGGTTGGACAGGCGTACTGCAAGCGCTGTCTGGTCGAGCAACAGAAACGGCACCACGAGGGGAAATGTCGAAGACACCACCAACAGGAAAACCCCGATCGCGCCCCTGATGTCGTCCCAGGTGAGACGCGGCTGTACCGACGTACTGGCATATTTGATCAAGCGCAGACGCAATGACTCCAGCTCTTCGGGGCCGGCCGCCGCGACGAGGCGCGGTGGCAGTGCATCGGCAATCAGCGCTTGTCCGGTCGCCGCATCCGCTTCGCCGCTCAGGGCTGCGAACAGCGTACGTTTGCGCGTGCGCTCGATCAGGGTGCGCAGTAAATACATCACCGCGTCGGCAAGTCCCCAGGCCAGGTTGCACCCCAGCGCGGCGAACATCATCGTGCGTTCATCCTCCTGGCCGGACGTTGCCACGCTGATGGTTCCGGTGAAGGTCATTGCCATGAGTAGGCCAAAGATCACTTCCGTCACACGATCGACCGGATCAAGTACGCGTGCCCGTTTTTGCTCTGCTGTGCCTTGCATGCTGTCATCCTCGCCACGACCGCATCAGCGTGAGGCCCTTTGAGACAGGCCAAGGCACCGGTCTTTTTCACAGGGCGGTTTCACCAAAATTTCAGTGTAGTTTGAAAAGCTTTTTTCGCTGCCGATTCAAACTTGACCCGTCGCACCGCGACGCCTCGACAGCGACTAAGCTTTAACGATTGAACCTCATCTCCCAAGGAGGTCTCCGTGAGCAGCGCTCCCCTGTCCGAACTCGATGCCGCTCTGCCCGACCTGGTGCGCAAGATCCGCGTGCTGGATGCCCTGGCCTGGCCGGAAGGGGTGGAGGAAGCATTCCTGGCGCGTTGGCGCGCCGGACAAGCCGAATTGCCCAGGGTCGAGTTGCGCCCGCGTGATCACAGCGCCGACATTGGCGCACTCGAAGCCTTTATCGGCCGCTGCGATGAGGGGCATCCGGCCGGGCGCCACCTGGCCATGACCGCGCGCAGCTATGCCACGGCCGGGCGCATGCTCGGTGCCATTGGCACACCCGCCTTTACCCAGTATTCGTCAGCGCTGTACCGGCGTCCGGACTTCTATTACCCGAACCTGCACCTGAGCATGCTGGACGCGGCCAACTTCTTCCTCAACACCACCGACGCCCTTCTGGGCGGTGCGCGAATCCCACCGAGCCCTGCCGAGATCCCGGCCGAGGCCTTCGCCGCCTGGATGCAACCGGAACTGGATCGCTTCTTCGGCCCGGGCCGGATCACCGTGGTGCTCGATTCGACCCTGGCCGCCAAGGCCATCGCCGGGGCAAGCCGCATCCGCCTGCGGGCCAGCGCGCTGTTTTCCGAACTGGACAAAAACCAACTGCTGCAGCACGAGGCTTTCGTGCATGTCGCCACGGCGCAGAACGGCGCGCTGCAATCGAACCTCAAGAGCCTTGGCCTGGGCGCGCCGCGTACCACCCAGACTCAGGAAGGTATCGCCACCCTGGCCGAGCTGTTCACCGGCAGCATGGACATCAATCGCCTGCGTCGCCTCGCCTTGCGCGTGCTCGCGGTGCAACAGGCGCTGGATGGGGCCGATTTCATCCAGGTGTTCGAAGGCTTTCTCGCTGCCGGCCAGACCCAGGAGGAATCCTTCCGTTCGACCCAACGGGTGTTCCGCGGCGCCGATCTGCGCGGCGGTTCGGCGTTCACCAAGGATGCGGCCTACCTGACCGGTTTGCTCGGCGTTCACACCCTGCTGCGCATCGCGATCCGGGATAACCGACCGGAGCTGGTCGGCTACTTGTTCGCCGGGCGTCTGAGCCTTGGGGACACCGTACGCCTGGCCCCGCTCTTCGAGTCCGGCTGGCTCCAGGGACCGGTCCATCTGCCGGCCTGGGCCTCGGATCTGCGTCTGCTCGCCGCCAACCTGGCCTTCTCTGCTTTTATCTCGCGGATCAAACTGGATGTGCTCGACCTGGACGTGCTCATGGCCTTCGCCGATGAGCATGAAGCCGATGCCAGCGCCTAGCTATCTGAAAACCCAATGTGCAAGGAGATAACGCGCTTGGCCTATCTTGACTGGGTTCAGTGGCCGGCGCTAACGCACACAGAACACGCTCCCCTGTAGGAGCTAACCTTAAGCATGTGGTTGTATATACGAACTTGATCGGGGGGATATCCATTGCTGCGGTAACGGCCACCTATGGTTTCGCCCTTACGGCGACTCACTTTTCCAAACGCCGGAATGCCGGCCCAGCGAAAAGTAAGCAAAAGGCTTTGCCCCACCACTCGGTGCCTCGCTTAGGCTCGGCATGCCGTAACGAAGGCATTGCTCCGTGGGTCGCCGCGATGGGCCATCCATGGCCCAGCGCGGCTAAACCGGCGTCCTGCCGGTTTACCCACTGCGCAATGCCTGCGTTCGGCCATCGTGGTTAACGGGGCGCCCAAATCTAAAGCCAAAGCGAGGCGGCCTGACAGCCGACCTGACTTTTACGGCTGCACCTGCTCCCCTGTGGGAGCGAGCCTGCTCGCGATGGTCGTCAACGATAACGAGCCCTGTCTGGATGATCGCGTTGTCTAAACGTTCATCGCGAGCAGGCTCGCTCCCACAGTTGGATCGCGGACAGACCTGCAATCAGGTCGGCTTTAAGGCCGCCTCGCTCTGCTTTGGCTCTTGATTTTTCTTGCCCCCTCACGCCCTGAGCCCGTCCGTCAATCTGTGACTACCTCCATTGGCGCCTCTACCAATGTTGATCCATGCCGCGTCAAAGCCTGTGGGGATTGTTGTTTGAGTACATATCCATTTCTGCGGTAACGGCCGCTTATGGTTTCGCCCTTACGGCGACTCACTTTTCCAAACGCCGAAAAGTAAGCAAAAGGCTCTGCCCCACCACTCGGTGCCTCGCTAGGGCTCGGCATGCCCTCACTCCGGCATTGCTCCGTGGGTCGCCGCGATGGGCCATCCCTGGCCCAGCGCGGCTAAACCGGCGTCCTGCCGGTTTACCCACTGCGCAATGCCTGCGTTCGGCCATCGTGGTTAACGGGGTGCCCAAATCTAAAGCCAAAGCGAGGCGGCCTGACAGCCGACCTGACTTTTACGGCTGTACCTGCTCCCCTGTGGGAGCGAGCCTGCTCGCGATGGTCGTCAACGATAACGAGCCCTGTCTGGATGAACGCGTTGTCTGGAAGTCCATCGCGAGCAAGCTCGCTCCCACAGTTGGATCGCGTACGGAGCTGCAATCAGGTCGGCTGTCAGGCCGCCTCGCTTTGGCTGTTGCTTTTGATTTTCTTGCCACATCGAGAGGCCGAGTGGAGGTTCTGCGCAGTGGGTAAACCGGCATGGATGCCGGTTTACCCGCGCTTGGCCAAGGATGGCCCATCGCGGCGGGCCCACGGAGCAGGACCGGAGCGAGGGCATGCCGAGCATTAGCGAGGCACCGAACGCCAGGGGCAAGAGCCCTTGGTTACTTGGGGCTCTTCCAAGTGACTCGCTGTAAGAGCGAAACCCTAGGTGGCCGTTACCGCAGCAATGGATATGTACTCAGTCAACAAACAATAGGTCGGCTTACAGGCCGCCTTCGCTGCGATATCTACAGAGGATCGAAAACCTCAAGGCGCCATCGTCTGCGCTGTCACCTCCCAACCCGCATCGATGCCGCCAGGGAGCATCTGTCCACGGTCCTCGCCGACCTCGGTTTCGATCAGTCGATTGAGTTTCTCATTCATGGCCATGACAAGTTCGCGATTCTGCTTGTCACCCATCCCAAGGTTGTTCATCTCCAATGGATCGACTTGAAGGTCGTACACCTCTACGTCGTTGGACCGGTAAATATCTTCCAGGGTTTTCGGCTGGTTGTGCTCCTTGGGCGAGAAATAACGGGCGAACACGTAGCGCCCATCGTAGACCGAGCGCACTGCCCCCCGCTTCTTCATATCCGGGACAATGCCTGCACTCTTGAGCTGGTCCTGTTTGCCTCCCTGTCGGACGTAGTCCATGGCCTTGTTGAGAAAGTCTCCATCCATGTAGGCAAACATGTTGTAGTTGAACAGCGCGCCCTCCCTGACGGCATTGAACTCGGCCTTGTGCGGGGCAGCCAGCAAACCGGATAGATCCTTGCCAGGGAGTCCCTTGACGATGCTCGCCCGCTTGTCAGGCGCCGTGCCGGTCAGTCCGACAAGTGTCGGTGCGATATCAACGTGCGAAGACACGGCCCGACACTCCCCGCCGCCCGCATAGGCTGGGTGGACGATGAGCAGTGGAACGTTATTTTGTTCTCGGTACGCCACCGCGCCTTTGGCGTGGAGCTGATGGGCGCCATCCATATCGCCGTGGTCAGCGGTGAGGACAATGATCGTCCGCTCGCTCAGCCCCGAAGCGTCAAGTTCAGCAAGTAGCGCAGCGATATTGCGGTCGACGTCGCGCAGGCAATTCAAGTAGTAGTTGTGCCGCCGACGCCAGCGCGCCTCTTCGCTCGGAATGGAACCTACAAGGGCGTCATGGGAGCGCAGAAAATCGCGGTGCGCGGGTGGACGACCGGGTGCGTCAAGTGGCTGTACATGATTGGGTGGAAGCTTGAAGTCCCACTGCTGGTCATACAGTGGATCGACCGGATCGCGCGCCACGTGCATGATGCCGCGCTTGGCCTGGGTCACCGTGCCCGGGCCATCGGTATCGTAGTACATCACATCATGGGGGTTCACCAGGTTGACCGCGAGGAACCAGGGTTTGCCTTGTGCTGCCAATTCGCGTCCCTTGCCGCGCAGCCAGCTACTGCCCATGGCGGTGATGATGCCGTCGTGGAGGTATCCGCCCTGGGTGTGGGCGATGATGTCGCCGATGCCGAAGTAGTCGGAGAAGCCGTAGGCCTCCATTTCCTTGGTGAAAATCCTGGTCGGCGTGTCGATCTGGTTGGCTGTCTCGAACTCCTTGGTCAGATGCCATTTGCCTTTGTACGCGGTGTAGTAACCCGCCCCACGCAACATGTCCCCGAGGGTCGGGATCTCGGTCGACATGCTTTCGATCCATGGGAAGTTGGTGTTATCGAACATCCTCGTATGCTGGATGTGTTGGCCGGTGTAGAGCACCGAACGCGATGGCGTGCATACACAGGAACCGATGCGGTGGTTGACGAAGGTGGTGCCCTGTTTCATCAACCGTTCATGCGCGGGCAAGCTGTAGCCAGCGGGTAATTCACCCGGACGAAAAAATCGCTCTTGATCAGTCAGGATGAACAGGATGTTATAAGGACCAGGCGCTCGCGCCTTGTCGCTGACAGCTTGGGTGGGAGCGCTCAAGGTGGAAGCCTCGCTGCTTCCAGCAGGACTCACGCCAAGGCCCACCGCCACTGCCCCTATACCTGTGATGCGCAGCACGTCGCGCCGAGTGAGGACGTTTGCGGTCTGATCGCGTGCCATAGTCGTGGTCTCCGTGATTCGAGAACCCGCAGTTGCGTGTCAAAAACGACTATTGAGCGGGTTCGTGTTCAATCAGCCGTCGACTCAGAAGCGCCAGACCACACCCCCTCCCAGCATATGCAAGGCTGCGTTCGAATATTCTCCAGAGACCGAGCCCCCGGTGTTCTTGGTCTGTTGGTCCGGCATATCGCCCAGCCAGACCAACGTATAGGCAAAGTGCAGGTCGGTGTCGGCGTCCAGGGCATAGTTAACGCCGGTTGCCAGGCGCCAGTTCTCGCCCATCGGGTTATCAACGGTGCGGTCTTCATCATCGACGGCAGAGGAGTCGTAGCCGACCCCGACGCTCCAGCGCCATTGCTTGTTGATCTGGTTCTGCGCCCCAAGCGACAGGTGCCAGGTATCCTTGTACTGCCTGTCGGCGGTCGTGGAGACGGTGCCCAGTGCATCGGTGTCTACCTCCACCCCGATCTTGCCGAACTCGCTCCAGTCCTGCCAGCCTATGCTGCTCAGTAATGTCCATTGCGGATCGAGCTGGTAGGACATGCTGGCAAGCACCGTTTGCGGCACAGTCATATCCAGGCTCAAGCCTTGCGCATCGAGCCGGTTCAATCCCAGATTCAGCACTGGATTGGAAACATTCTTGAGCTCGGCCCGGTCTTCGAATTCGAGTTTGATCTTGCTCGTATAGGCCAGGCCCAGCCTGGTCCGCTCATTGAAGTTATAGAGCAGTCCGATATTGAAGCCGGCGCCCCAGTCGGTGTCCTTGTAGCGCAATTGCCCATCGGCAGTATTGAATTGACCCAGGACATTGTTGTTGATGCCCACCTCGGTGCGAAAGTAGGTGTACATCAAGCGTGGGCCGAAGCCGATGGAAAGGTCATCGCTGATCTTGTAGGCATAGGTCGGCTGGAACGACACGCCAATAATGGCTGATTCCTGGGTGAAATAACGCCCGGCCCAATCATCGTCGTAATCCACTGCCAGGCCAAAATTGCCATACATGCCAAAGCCGATACTGGCCTTGTCATTGACTTCATGACTGATGAAAAAGCTGCTGCCCGGCAAATAGGGCAAGGGGTTGCCGCCATTACCGCCGTCAAAAGTGTTGTCGCCATCGCGGGAAAAGCTGATGCCACCCACTATGAACTGGGCGTTGGCATTGATCTGTGTGCCTTTGAGTTGGCTGATCCCGGCCGGGTTGCTCATCAACACGCTGGGGTCGGTAGCCAGGACCGCCGCCCCCGCATTGGCCAAGCTGCTGCCCTCGTGGCCTGCCTCATACAGAAAAATTCCGCCAGCCCAGGCTTGGCCAGTGACGCCCAGCAGGCTCGCCACGCCCATCACACCGAGTACCGATGAAAGCCTGGCGCCGTGTAATGGTGGGGTGCGAATACGTGGAACCGTCATTGTCAGCTCCCTTCAAAAAACCGCAGTGCAGTAATGATGGAAATAACGGCGAGGCGGCGAACGGCGTCCAGATGGGTATGCACTCCATCGCACCAGGCATGCCCGAGCACAACAATCGGCAAGTTAACATTAGCAGCGAATACCGTTGTCGGCTAAGTCTCTCTGACTCTCTGCCGCCAAGGGTGTGCTTTCTTGCGTCAGAGCTGAGCGTGAGGACGAATCCCAGGGAGTGAGCAATGATTTCGTCGTCTCAATGCTCTTTGACTTTCTTGATACGAAGCACGATCAACGCAAGAATGCCGACCGCGAGGGGCGCCATGGCCAACATGGCCTCGCGCGGGGTCAGCGCCACGCCGAGCAGGTGCAGCCCCGAGTAACCCAGCTTGAGCAGACTGAGCAGGTAGTAGCTAATGGCAATGATCGACAGGCCTTCCACTGCGCGCTGGATCTTGATCTGAGCATCGGCGCGGGCGTTCAGGCTCTTGAGAATTTCCGAGTTCTGCTCTTCCATTTCTACCTGGACCCGTGCCTGCAACAGGTCGCCCAGGTTGGCCACGCTTTCGGCCAGATGCTCCAGTCGCTGCTCGGTTGCAGTGCAGTACCTGACGGTGGGTTTGAAGCGGCGTTCGATAAACACGCCAAGGCGCTGGCAATCACCTACGTGACTTTCTCGCAATTCACCCAGGCGCTCGTACACCAATTGCGCATAGGCCTGGGTGGCACTGAAGCGGTGGCGGGTTTTCGCGGTACTGCTGACCACCTGGGCAGACAGGTTGGAGATATCCGCCAGCAGGGCTTTTGCATGACTGCCGGCGGGGTCGGCGTTGCGTTCGGAGAGGGTGACCAGGGTCTTGTCAAAAACATCGAGCTGCGCGCTTAACTCTTTGGCCATGGTCAAGGATAACGAGGCCATCATCCGGTAGGTCTCGATTTCCAGAAGGCGGCGTATCATCCGACCCTGGCGGTACGCATTCAGGCGCCGGTTGACGAACAAGATGTGGTTGTTGCCATCTTCGCTGATACGAAAATCGCTCCAGACCACTGCATCGCCACCCCCCACGCAGGAACCGCACGGGTCCTTGAAACCGTAGCGGGAGAGATCCAGTTGCGCTTCACCACGCACTACGATCTGCACCGAATTGATCAGCGTCGGCAAATGCGCCTGGATTTTGCGCGCCAGTACTTCGGGCAGCGCCGTCCAGGACAACTCATCGCAGGAGGAAGTGACCACCAGGGTCAGGGTGAAAAACTCGGCATGGCGCTCCCATTTCAGCGCGTGGCCATCGAGCTGGGTAATGCCCTGGGCGGCATTCAGATCGAGGGAGGCAAGGCAGCAGTCTCGAAGAAATGTATTGCACACCTGTTCGCTGCCGAGGAAGGCCAGGTGAAACACATGGGCCGGCTCATCGAAATACAGTGACGGGCGCGCGTGCAGTTCGTTGTGCAGGCTTTGTCGTAACGGATGCATGTTGTGGGGGCCATGTTGGAGTTGTTTTTGGCGCTTGCGATTGATGCCCCACCCGAAAAACCGGTCCGCGTCGGTTTGAGCTGCAGACGCGAGGTTTTTCAGGGCATTGTCGATTGCCGTTTCAGGTAGGACAGGTTGACGAACTCGCGAGTCACGCCAGATCAATGGAGGCATTTGGCGGCCGATGTTTTCTATGCGCTCCCCGCATGGAATTAATGCAGATACATCACTGTAATTCCCGCCGATCGGCGCACATTCTTAGCCGTCGCAAAGGCGTAACTGCAACGCAAACTTACCTCCTGTCTACCCAAGAGAGCTAAAAAATGAGTGTCTTTACTCACGTTACAGTCGGCACCAATGACCTGGACAAAGCCCGCGGTTTCTACGACAACGTACTGGGCAAACTTGGCCATAAACGTATCGCCGATCTCGCAGACAATGGTTCTATCTGGGGCGAGGATGCACCCTCCTTCTTCGTTCTAAAACCGGCTGACGGCGCACCCGCCAGCGTCGGCAATGGTGTAACCGTCAGTTTCCAGGCCCCGACGCGCGCCGCAATCGACGCCTTTCATGCCGCTGCATTGGCCGCTGGCGGTACCTGTGAAGGTCTCCCTGGCCCACGTGGCTGGGCACCGAATGCCTACGCCGCGTATGCCCGTGATCTCGACGGCAACAAACTGGCTGCCTATTGCTTCAACCCGGTTTGAGTCGTTCCGAGGCCAGCCTTGCTCGGGCCGGCCTCATCCGTCCATTTTTCCAATCCATCGCCGCTCTCTTACTCAATTTATAAACAACACCCACTCAATATATTTCGGCACCGTTTGATGGCTGGAGTCCATTACCAACGAGCTGCACAGGCGTTCCCATAAAACAATAATAATCAAAGTCCAGAGGCCTCCGATGAAGAAGCGCCCACTGCTGGGTCTGTTTGTATTTTCGATGTCCGCTAGTTCTCTGCAAGCGCACGCTGACGAAACTGCAGAAGGTTTTATCGATGGCGGATCCGCCAAATTGCTCGCACGCAATATGTATTTCAATCGCAATTCATTGTCCAACTACCCTGATGCACGCGGGTGGGGTCAGGGCTTCCTGATGGACTATCAATCCGGTTTCACCCAAGGTGATATCGGATTCGGTGTCGATGCAAGTGCCTACACGGCCTACAAGCTGGATGGTGGGCGCGGCACGGCCGGCACGGGAATGTTCCCCGCTGAGGGTGACAGCGAAAGAACAGAGTCATCGACACTCAACTCCTCGATCAAGATGAAATGGTCGAATACGGTTATCAAGTATGGCGATCTACGCCCTTACAACCCGGTATTCGCAACGCCCGACTTAAGATTGATGCCGATGACCACTCGGGGTCTTCAACTTTTAAGTGATGACATCGACAAGGTCAGTATCGATATCGGCCATTTTTATTCCTCCCGTGGTTATACGAGCACAAACCACGACGGTGGGTTCATGGCCGGGTACGCCGGGGTGGACGCCGGCGACGTGGATTACGCCGGCTTTACCTATCAGCCAGTCGAACAAGGTGGCGTTGGCTTTTATGTGTCTCGCGCCGAGGAGCTATGGCGCCAGTTCTACGTCAATGCCAATTACACCCTGCCCTTGGCAACAGAACAAACATTGAGTTTCGACTTCAATCTCTATCGCTCACTTGATGAAGGACAGGCCCGAGCCGGCGCCATAAACGTAACTGCCTGGTCGTTGGCGACCGCTTACGGCGTCGGCTCACACACATTTACGTTGTCCCTTCAGAAAATACATGGCAGCGAACCGTTCGACTATTTGATGGCGTCCGATGGTACTTACATGGACTCCATCTATTTGGCCAACTCTTCGCAGTACGGGGACTTCAACGGCCCCGGTGAAAAGTCGATAGGCCTCGGTTATGGGTATGACTTTGGTAGCAACGGCTATCTGCGGACAACCCTCAGTCTTCGTTATGTCTACGGGTTCGATATCGATAATGAGCAAGTCGATCCGGATGGCCTGTACGCCTACTTCGCCCATTCGGACAAGCAAATCGAGCGAGATCTTGACCTGAAGACCGTTGTAGAAAGTGGCGCCTTGAAAGACCTGTCAGTACGCGTGCGCTATGCCGAGCATTCATTTACCGGCGACAGCGTGAAGCAACTCCGAGTGATCACCGAATACCCGTTCGATCTTTTTTGATGTGCATGTCCGAGCCCATATAAACAGGAAGATTCACATGAAAAACATTCCGGTCAAATGTATCGCCCTGGCTGTGACACTCGCCTCGATGGCGTTGTCCGCCCACGCAGAAACGCTGTATGTGCATGCCGGTCGTTTAGTGGATGTCGAAAAAGGTAAGGTGCTGACCGATCAACGCATCAAGATCGAAGATGAACGCATCGTGGCCGTGGAGCCGTGGAGTGCTCCACCGGTCGATAGCAAGGTTATCGATTGGTCAGCCAAGACCGTCCTCCCCGGCCTGATTGACATGCACACGCACATTGCCGATTGGGACATGACCAACAACGTGGCAGAGCCGCTCCTGCATTCACCTCAGGATGTCGCGCTGATGGGCGCCAAACACGCCTATCAGACATTGCGCGCAGGTTTCACAACCGTGCATGACCTTGGCACCTACCGCGCTTTCACCGATGTTGCACTGCGCGATGCGATCAATGCCAATCGGGTACTTGGGCCAAGAATGAACGTGGTGGGCGCGTACATCACCGTTGCTGGCGGTGGTGGTGAAGTGACGGGATTTGCGCCCGGCGTGGAGATCCCGGCGGATATGCGAGCTGGGGTTTATCGGGATGCCAACGATGCGAAATTGAAGACCCGTTACCTGTTCCAGCATGGCGTAGACACCATCAAGATGATGGGCACTGGCTCCGTGCTGGCCGAGGGGACTGAACCGGGCCAAATGGAAATGACCGAAGAAGAAATGCACGCAGTGGTACAGGAAGCCAAGGTCCACAAAAGTTATGCCACCGTGCATGCCCACGGTGCAGAAGGGATCAAGGCCGCTATCCGCGCAGGCGTCAGGTCTGTCGAACATGCTTCGCTGCTGGATGACGAAGGCATCAAGTTGGCGAAAGACAACGGCACTTACCTGGTGATGGATATCTATAACGGTGACTACATCGATGAAGTCGGCCGCAAGGAAAACTGGCCGGAAAGTTACTTGCGCAAGAACACCGAAACCACTGACGTACAGCGCCAGGCATTTCGCAAAGCGGTCAAGGCTGGGGTGAAGATTGCCTATGGCACCGACGCGGGGGTCTATCCGATCGGCACGAATGCCAAGCAATTCGCCTACATGGTGAAGTTCGGAATGACGCCGATGCAGGCGATCCAGTCCGCCACTGTGGTCGCCGCAGACTTGCTCAACTGGCAGCAGGATGTAGGTGCCGTCAGTGCGGGTCGCTTCGCCGACATGATCGCGGTCGACGGGGATCCGCTTGCTGATATTTCGATTCTTGAGACCCTCCCCGTGGTGATGAAAGGCGGCGCGATCGTGCCTCCTGATGTGCTGCCCGGTCTGTAATCGCAAAGCCCCCCTGTAGGAGCGAGCATGCTCGCGAAAAACCTGAGAGCACCGCGGGGTGTCAGGCTTCCCGCATCATCGTTGACCTCCATCGTCGGAACGCCGCCCGGAGCATGCTCGCTCCTACAGGGAAAGGGCGAAACCCTAAGTGGCCGTTACCGCAGCAATGGATATGTACTCCGTCGACCATATTTGCGAGCGGATTGCGGAACGCAAGTGCGAGCCAAGGTGTCATTTGTACTAGACACCCCGGTGTCGCAACCCCTTGAGATACAGAGGTGGACTTCATGAACAATATTATCTACATCGTTGGTGCCGTAGTGATCGTCCTGGTGATTCTGTCATTTGTCGGTCTTGTCTAGTCCAGGCTGCCCTTCGGCGAGCCTGGGCAGCTGAAGATGGCGAGCGGCATGTGCACATCGCTCGCAAAAGGAGATGTTGATGCCCGGACGCAAGCAGCCACCGCCCATGGTTGATGGCGACGTTGAACCTTTCTCTGCAAAAACCGTGCGAGCTGGAGCTATCTTCCGACTCACGGTGAGCTTCATGCTGGTGGTGATCCTGGCGTTTCTCGCGGTTGAGGGTTGGCGGACGTGGCGTGATTATCGGTCAGCCTTCGCCTCTGCCCGCGACTCCGTGACGAACCTGGCGCGAGCCACGGCGCAGCACGCCGATGATGCCATTCGGCAAGTGGATGTACTGACCGCCGCGCTCGGTGAACGGGTGGAAGGCGACGGATTGCAGAACATCAACGTCCCGCGCATTCACAAACTGTTGGTTCAGCAATCGAAAATCATGCCGCAGCTGCATGGCCTGTTCATCTACGGCCCCGACGGGCAATGGATCGTGACCGACAAGGAGGTCACGCCGGAGCCCGCCAACAACGCCGACCGCGATTACTTCCAGTATCACCGCACGCACGACGATAAAAACGTGCGCATCGGCGCGGTGGTCAAGAGCAGATCCACCAACGATCTGATCATCCCCATCTCCCGCCGCTTGAACAATCTGGATGGAACCTTCGCAGGCGTTCTCCTTGGGACGATCAAGGTCAGCTACTTCGTCGACTACTACGGCGACTTCAAGATCGATGACAAGGGCGCCCTGGTGCTGGCCATGCGCAACGGAACCATACTGGTACGGCGTCCCTTCATTGCATCCGTGGTGGGTAAAAGCCTGGCGGACAGCGAGATTTTCAAGCGCTATCTACCCAACGCCAGCCAAGGCGTCGCCGAAGTCAAAGCCATCGTGGACGACACCGAACGCCTGTACGGCTACCGGGCTTTGACCACCTACCCTCTGGTGGTGGAAGCCGGACTTTCCCGTGAATCCATCACCGCACCCTGGCGCCGTGATCTACTGAAAACAGGGTGGGTGCTGGTGGTTCTGATCGGGGTGCTCGCGGTGTTCGGCCTCATCGTCTTGAGTCAGTTGCGCCAGAGAATGGTGACGGAAAGAAAGTTGCGTCACGCACACCAGGCCATGCGCGACATGGCGTTGACCGACAGCCTGACCGGCCTGGGCAATCGTCGACGCCTGGATACTGCGCTGCTGGAGGAAATTCGCCTGGCTGCGCGTCAGGGATCCACGCTGTCACTGATCATGCTCGATGTCGATTACTTCAAACGTTACAACGACAGCTATGGGCACGCTGCCGGCGATGATTGCCTGGGCGCGGTAGGGGCAGCGATCCAGCGGGCGGTCAAACGACCAGGGGATCTGGCCGTCAGGTACGGTGGAGAGGAGTTTACAGTGCTGCTTCCCAACACTGATGGCCCGGGCGCAGCACAGGTCGCCGAAGAGATACTGCAAGCCATTCGATCACTGGACATCGAACATTGCACACATCCCTTGGGCAGGGTCACGGCCAGTGCGGGCATCACCACAAGCCGCCCGAGCTTCGAGGACGTGACGCCGGCCACCTTGATCAAAGCCGCTGACGCCCTGCTCTATGCAGCGAAACAACAAGGACGAAATCGCTGGTGCTGCGCCAACGAGACAAGTGAAAGTCATCCACTGTAAGCGCGAGCTTTCTCCTGCAAATCCTTTCTATCGAACTGGACGGACCTTGAGTGCCACCCAGTCTGCTACGCTTTTCATTCCCCGAATGGATTCGGGCAATCATTGCCAAAGGCTGTTTCGCTGGCCACTTGAGGGGATGGAATGTGAAAGGCCAATTCCTGGGGGTCGCTGCAACGATCGTCATCATCGGTACCGCTGTCTATGGATTGAACACCTGGAAAGACCTCCAGACTCAGCGCCAGGAAGCGGTATGTACGTTAGCGCGCCAGCACCTCAAGGATCTGGAAGTACAGGCGCGGGCCCTGGCCGCCGGGTTGTCGGTCGAGGCCTATGCCGAAGCCGAAAAGGCCGAGGCCGGCAAACTGGTTTCGGCGCTGGATACTGCAAAGAACGAAGCCGAGGTCGATGCCGTGATCGATCAGCACTCTGCTGCCATCGAAGCGCAGATCCATGCTGAAGATGCGGAGGTCAAGTCTCGGGGCGAACAAAAGTTCCTCGGTCAGGAACGCAAGGAACAGAAAATCACCACCGATATAAAACAGGAAATCCAACGTGCCGAGAAGGCCGTTGCCGATGACTGTGAATAGTCAGGCCAATTTATTTTTTTAAATGCGCATGCTTATCAAAGTGACTAACGCGTTCTAGACTCCACTACTGGCAGGTTCATTCAAGCTCCGCGTCCCTGACATAAAGCCAATAAAAACCAGGAAATCCAGCCTTGAAAACTTCAACTATCGGCGTTGTGGGGAGTCTGCTGGTCTCGGGCGCGTTTGCAGCCACAGGGATTGCTCCTGTCCTCGATCTGGATTTCACCAGAACAGCCATTGAAACCCTTAAAAAGCGCGGCATCGACGACGCGTGCATCGTCGCCGCCCCAAGCCCTGGAACGTTCACCTACTGCCGGGAAGGCTCTTCGACACTCTGGCAATACCAGACCCTGGACCTGGTGCAACAGGCCAGGCTGCTCAATGAAGGAACACGGACTTCGACGGATCATGGGCAAATCACTGTCGTGCAAGTCGATAGCGCTGCCTGCGATATAGAGCACCCGGCACCGGTGGCTGAACTGACAACCTTTGCAGCCCTGATCCTCAGCCTGGCGAGCCTGTTCCTGTTGATCGGTTTTCGCTACACCTATCTGGCAATCATGCGCGAACACTATCAACCGGTTGCGTATCCGGACCCCCGACTACAGCGCATGACCAGCCCCCTGTCAGCGCACCCCTCGACCATCAAGGCGCTGGGAGCCTTCGGGATCGCCGCAGCGTTGGCCCTGGTCTACTGCGGCTACCTCGGGTTCTGAACCAGGAACCCGCCAACTGCAGGCCGATCCCTGGATGAGGCGCTACTGCCTTTCCTCCACCACCGGCGGCGGATCCTGCACCCACTGCCAGAACAACTGATAACCGACCGCCAGCACCACCGGGCCGATGAACAAGCCCAGGATGCCGCTGGTGACCATCCCGCCCAGGGCTCCGATCAATATCACCGGCATCGGCACGTCGACGCCGCGCCCCAGCAACAATGGCTTGAGAACATTGTCCACCAGGCCCGCGACGAAGACGTAGATGGAGAAGACGATGGTCGCGGTGCTGGCCCCTTCAGTAGCGATGACATAGGCAATGACCGGTACCGTCACCAAGGTTGCCGGCAACTGCATGATGCCCAGCAACAGCACCGCTAATGCCAGCAGACCGGCACCGGGAACGCCCTTGAACACGAACCCGAGCCCCACCAGCAGCATCTGGATGAACGCGATGCCGACCACCCCGAGCGCCACGGCGCGGATGGTTGCGGTACACAAGGTGGCCACCTGGGGGCCTTTGACCGGTCCGTTGATCCGCGAGGCGATCTGCACCGAGGCGCGGCTACCCGCTTCGCCATAGGCCATGAAGATCCCGGCAATGATCAGCGCGACAATGAACATCAGAAAACCCATGCCGACGCCGGCCAGCTTGCCCAGCAACGACAGGCTGACGTCCTTGATCTGCGGTATGTACTTCGCCGTCAGGCCGGGAAGGTCGGTGGCCGCCTGCAGCCACAGCGCCGACACCTGCTTACCCACCAGGGGCCATGCGGCGACGGAATCGGCCGGTGGCGGAATGCGGATGCCTTCGTCCTTGACCACGGTCATGGCGTTTTCGACCGAGTCGGCAATCGAGGTGCCCATCAGGTAGATCGGGACCATGAGGATGGCGATGGCCACCAGCACGATCAGCGTGGCGATGCGCCCTTCTTTTTGCCCGAGCGGGCCCCGGAGCCGTTCTTGCAAGGGGTAAAGGGTGATCGCCAGGATGATCGACCACAGCATCAAGTCGCGAAACGGGCGGAAGATCTCGAAGCAGAACAGCACCAGAACGACAATCAGTCCAGCGCGAATCAGCACATCAAGCAGTCCGCGGGACAACGCTTTCATTGAGAGCGATGTGGGCACCATGATGTCTCCTGGCAGTTCACTGCGAAGGTAGGGAATCTAGTTAGCCCAGCATAGACGCTCAATTCACAACATGAAGGATCAACGCAGCTTCAGTGGATCAACCATGTTCGCCGCGATAGCCATGCCCACCAGGTCCGGCAAAGTACTGGCCTGCATGCGTTTCATGACGCGAGAGCGGTACAGATCGACGGTTTTGGCACTGACGCCCAGTTGCTCGGCGATTTCGCGGGTGGTGTACCCCTGGACCAATGGCAACATGACGTCGCGCTCTCTGGGCGTCAGTGTGAGCAAACGGGCCTGCAACGCCTCTTGGCCCTGATTGCCAGAGCGATGAGCTGCGCAATTGCCAAGCGCTTGTTGCACGCTGTCCAGCAGCAACTGCTCGTTATATGGCTTCTCGATGAAATCATGAGCACCGGCCTTGAACGCGCGGACAACGATTGGCACATCGGCGTGCCCGCTGACAAAGATGATCGGCAGATTCAGCTGGCGTACGCGCATTTCTTCCTGCACGTTTAACCCGCCCATGCCAGGCATGCGAACGTCGAGCAGCACGCAGGCATCAAGACTGGCATCGCAGGCATCGAGAAACTCCACGCCACTGGTAAACGGCAGGGCCGTAAGGCCGACCGACTCCAATAACCAGACCGTTGAATCGAGCATTCCCTGGTCATCGTCGACCACATAAACCACGTGCTCCGCCACACCTGCCATTACGTTATTCCTGTTGTTGTTTTGTTGGGCCGGCAAGCGGCAATCGGCAACACATCAGCAGCCCGACAGGCTGGCGTCGGGCATTCAGTTCGCCACCGAAACCTTCGATGATGCTGCGGCTCATGGACAACCCGAGCCCCAGGCCATCGGGCTTGCTGGTATAGAACGGGGTAAATATCTGCTCCAGCTCGGGCTCGCTGACGCCCGGCCCCTGGTCTTGCACACTGATTTCCACGGTGGCGCCACTGCCCTGCTCCACCGCCATCACGATCAGCGAAGGCTGGTCAGGATGCCGGTCACGGTTGGCGTCGATGGCATTGCGCAACAGATTGAGCAGCACTTGTTCCAGCAATATACGGTCGGCATAAACGGGCGGCAGATTATCCGGCAGTCGATCCTCGATTGTCACTTGGCAATTACTGGCCTCCCACGCACATAAACGCACGGCTTCGCGGGCAATGTCGGTCAGGTTCAGCGCCTGCATGCGGCGCTGTCCCTTGCGCAGGAAAGCGCGCAACCGCCGGATCACTTGCGAGGCATGGGTGGCGTGATGGGTGATGCGTTCCAGGCCTTGCGCCACCCTCACGGCGGCCTGCGGATTGGAACCCAGTGTCTGTAAATAGCGTTGGCTCGCGTTGGCATAATTCACTACGGCAGCCAGCGGCTGGTTGATTTCGTGGGCGATACCCGAGGCCAGTTCACCCAGGGTTACCAACCGCGCGGTGTGTGCCAGTTCGTCCTGATGGCGCCGCTGTTGCGCTTCGCGCAGTTCTCGTTCGGTCATGTCCCGGGCGACCAGCGAGTAATAGCGCTCGCCGCCAGCAGAACGGTGGGCCAGCAACACCAGCGACACCGGCACGGATGTACCGCCTCCCGGTGGCTGCAAGCGTGCATCGGTGCTCCAGACACCGTCACGCTCTGCGCTGCTCCATCCATCCCGTTGCAGCCGCGCAAGATCGCCGCTGGCGAACACATCGGCCAGGGCCGGCATCGGCTGTTGCTCATCAATCCCGAGGATGCGTCGCGCCGCGGGGTTGAGGTAAGTGACTTGTCCCTCAGGGTCGATGAACAGCACCGGGTCGGTGTTGGCTTCGACCACTTCGGCCAGGCGTCGTTTGTTCTCCTCGGCGTGCACCCGGGCCGTGATGTCCCGGGATACGCTGACCACTTCGACCACCGCTCCCGTGTAGGTTTCGCGAATGGCCCGGCTGGCAGTTTCGAACCACAGGTAATGCCCGTCGCGATGGCGGATGCGATAGGTCATCGTGTGATATCCATCCTGCTCCAGTGCATCCCGGGCACGCTGCACCAGGCCGGCGAGGCCCTGGCCATGAAACAGGCCCTGAGCCATTTGTCCGCGCAACTCTTCGGGCCAGTAGCCGAGCAATGTCCAGGACGCAGGCGACGCATCGAGGAAGCGCCCGTCCGGTGTGTGGCGGGAAATCAGGTCGGTGGTGTTTTCGATGATCAGCCGGTATAGACGACGTGCGGTGGTCGCTTCACGCTCTGCCAGGACTTGGGTCGTGGCATCGCGGCAACGGGCGAGCACGCGGTTGTCCTGCGGGTCGGGAATGAATGTCCAGATCAGGATCTGCGCTTCGAACTGAGCCTCGACGTCTTCAATGGCGCGTTGCTGATCCAGACAGGCGCGAACCAACACCCGATGATTGACCGGCAAAAAACCCGACACATCCGTCAATGGCTTCTCGGCCAGCAGTGCCAACAGCGCCGCATTGAACTCCAGCGGTCGGCCCTGTGCATCGAGCAACAGGCTCGGTTGTGGATCGTGGCCCAGCAGCGGCGAGCCGCGCAGCATGCCGTTGACGCTGCTCAACAGCGTCGTCAACAAATCCCGCACCCAGCCAAGCCAGTCAAGACTGACACCCTCGCACACTTCCACCAGCAGCAATCCCGCCTGCCCAGGCGTCAAGGCCAGATCGAACACCTGACCATGACTGATGGCGGCTCGGCGCAGGCGGCCGGCCAGCCAGCAGTCCAACTGACGGACTTGCGCCAGATCCAGGCGCCCGGCCTCGATCAGCTGCTCAAACAATAACTGATCGCTGGCCAGCGCCGGATCGCCCAGGCCCGGCGGGAAATGCTGGGCCGCACCCTCATGGCTGTAGATCCGCGCATTGGGCTGCCAACTCAGATAAACCGCCCGCTGTACTTCCGGGCAATCCTGCAACGCATGACACAGCGCATCGGCCCGGGCGGCCAGAGACACACCTTCGCGTTGCAGGCGCAACCAGCTGTGTAATCGAACGGGAGTCAGGGTCATTGCGGGTCCACTTCGTCAATAAAACCAAGCATATACCGGCTATGGAAATCCGGGGGCATTTGATTTGGTACAAGAAGAACTGAATATAGTACATTTACTATACTGCGTAGGTTGTACTTCCATATCAATGGATGAATGTTATATAAGGTAGACCGGACATAAAAGGCGACCTCAGCGACTACGCTCAAAGGTCTCCGATAGAGCTAACAATCAGCCACCGAGAACCGTATATGTCGATCTATGAACAAGGGCTAGGCCCTTCGGCTGTCAACCACATTGCCTTGTCTCCACTGAGCTTCATCGAGCGCACCGCCAACGTTTACCCGGACTATCCCGCCGTCATCCACGGCTCGATTCGTCGCACCTGGGCGCAGACCTACACTCGTTGCCGTCGCCTGGCCTCGGCTTTGGCCGGTCGCGGTATCGGCAAGGACGACACAGTGGCGGTGATGCTGCCCAACATTCCCGAAATGCTTGAAGTGCACTTCGGCGTGCCGATGATCGGCGCCGTGCTCAATCCGCTCAACGTGCGCCTGGATGCCGAGGCCATCGCCTTCATGCTTGCGCATGGCGAAGCCAAGGTGTTGATTACCGACCGGGAATTCCACGGCGTGATTCATGCGGCCATTGGCATGCTGGATCACCCGCCACTGGTAATCGACGTCAATGACCCGGAATACGGCGAAGGCCAGGCCGTCAGCGATCTGGACTACGAAGCGTTGCTGGCCGAAGGTGATCCTGCATTCGACTGGAAATGGCCGGTCAATGAATGGCAAGCCATTTCGCTCAACTACACCTCCGGCACCACCGGCAACCCTAAAGGCGTGGTTTACCACCACCGCGGCGCGTACCTGAACGCATTGGGCAACCAGATGACCTGGGCCATGGGTAATCATCCGGTGTATCTCTGGACCCTGCCGATGTTCCATTGCAACGGCTGGTGTTACCCCTGGACCGTCACCGCATTGGCCGGTGTGCACGTGTTCTTGCGCCGGGTCGACCCACAGAAAATCCTCACGCTGATCCGCGAGCATCAGGTCACTCACCTGTGCGGCGCGCCAATTGTGCTCAATGCCTTGGTGAACATGCCGGAATCGGCGAAAGCGGCCATCGACCACCCGGTCAACGCCATGGTTGCAGGCGCTGCGCCGCCGGCCAAAGTGATCGGTGCCGTGGAAGAGATGGGCATCCAGGTCACTCACGTTTATGGCCTGACCGAAACCTATGGCCCGGTGACGCTGTGCGCCTGGCATGCCGAATGGGACGAATTGCCTCTGGACGAACGGGCACAAATCAAGTCCCGTCAGGGCGTGCGCTACCCGACGCTCGAAGGCGTGATGGTCGGTGACTCCACGACACTGGAGCCAACCCCGCGTGACGGCCAGACCATCGGTGAGATCTTCATGCGCGGCAATACCGTGATGAAGGGCTACCTGAAGAACCCGACCGCCACCGCCGAAGCGTTCGAAGGCGGCTGGTTCCACACCGGCGATCTGGCGGTCTGTCATCCCGATGGTTACGTCGAGATCAAGGACCGGCTCAAGGACATCATCATCTCCGGCGGCGAGAACATCTCCACCATAGAACTCGAAGGCGTGCTCTACCGCCACCCGGGCGTCATGGAAGCGGCCGTGGTCGCCCGACCCGATGAGAAATGGGGCGAAACGCCCTGCGCCTTCGTGACCTTGAAGGCCGATCACCAGGATGTTCGCGAAGCCGACATCATCAGTTTCTGTCGTGAACACCTGGCCGGATTCAAAGTACCGCGCACCGTGATCTTCACCCTGTTGCCGAAGACTTCCACCGGCAAGGTCCAGAAGTACTTGCTGCGCGACCGGGCCAAAGCGCTCTAACCCGAAACAACGTTGTACCCCTCAGGCGGCAGGTGATTGACCTGCCGCTTCGGGCTCGTGCACGCCGAATTCGGCTGCCGGCCCCCACAGACTGATAACAAAAACAAAGTGGAGCTAGCGATGACCGATATCCATTCAACCGACATCCATTCAACTGATACCAAGCGCTGCGAACGCATTCGCAGCAATCCGAAATTCCTGCAACTGGTGAGCAGCCGGTCGCGCCTGGCCTGGTCGTTGAGCGCCGCCGTGCTGGGCATTTATTACCTGTTCATGCTGATTGTGGCATTTGCCCCGCAGTGGCTGCATGCGCCGCTTGGGGAACATCGGATGTTGACGCTGGGGATGCCGGTTGGCGCGGCGATCATCCTGTTTTCCTGGTTATTGACCGGCTGGTATGTGTACAGCGCCAACACGCGCTTCGACGCACTGGGCGCCGCCATTCTTGAGGAGAGCAAGTGATGAACCTGTTCCGAACGCTTACCCTCGCCGCTGCCGGCCTGTTGCCTGCTTGCGTCGTCATTGCCGCGCCAGCGCTGGGCACGGTGGAAAAACAACCGCTCAACCTGAATGCGATCGGCATGTTCTTCGTATTCGTGCTTGGCACGCTGGCCATCACCTGGTGGGCTGCGCGCCAAACCAAATCCACCTCGGACTTCTACACGGCAGGCGGTGGTATTACCGGGTTTCAGAACGGCCTGGCGATTGCCGGAGACTACATGTCCGCGGCTACCCTGCTGGGGCTTTCCAGCCTGGTGTTTGCCAAGGGATACGATGGCTTCATCTATACCATCGGTTTCTTTGTCGGATGGCCGATCATCACCTTCCTGATGGCCGAACGTCTGCGCAACCTGGGACGCTATACCTTCGCTGACATCGTTTCCTATCGACTGGATCAGAACAAAGTGCGGATCTTCGCTGCCTTCGGCTCGTTGACCGTGGTGTGCTGCTACTTGATCGTGCAAATGGTTGGCGCGGGTCAGTTGATCAAGCTGCTGTTCGGCCTCGACTACCCGGTAGCGGTGGTGATCGTCGGTGCGTTGATGCTGGTGTACGTGATCTTCGGCGGCATGATCGCGACCACCTGGGTGCAGATCATCAAGGCCGTGCTGTTGCTGGCCGGCGGCACCACCCTGGCGGTAATGGCGATGTCGCAGTTCGGTTTCAGCTACGAGACCCTGGCCGACAAGGCCGTCCAGGCCCACGCCAGTGGCTGGAACATCATGGGCCCGGGCTCGATGCTCGCCGACCCGATCAACACCGCGTCGATGTCACTGGGCCTGGTGTTCGGCATCGCCGGTCTGCCGCACATTCTGATGCGTTTTTTCACCGTGCCGAATGCCAAGGAAGCACGCAAGTCGGTGTTCTATGCCACCGGCTTCATCGGCTTCTTCTTCCTCGTGGTCTGCACGCTCGGCTTTGCCGCGATGGTGATCATCGGTACCGATCCGCAGTATTACGTCAACGGTGAAGTCGGCGGTGCCTTGATCGGCGGCGGCAACATGGTTGCCATGCACCTGGCCAAGGCGGTCGGCGGCAACCTGTTTTTCGGTTTCCTCGCTGCTGTCGCGTTCGCCACCATCCTGGCGGTGGTGTCCGGATTGGCGCTGGCCGGTGCATCGGCGATTTCCCACGATCTCTACGCCACCGTGTTCAAGAAAGGCAAGGCCAGCGAGAAACAGGAAATGCGCGTCACGCGCATGGCTACCGTGGGGCTGGGCATCATTGCGATTCTGCTGGGCATTCTGTTCGAGAAGATGAACGTCGCGTTCCTGGTGGGCCTGACATTCGGCATTGCCGCATCGACCAACTTCCCGGTGCTGATCATGGCCATGTACTGGAAAGGCCTGACTACCAAGGGCGCGATTATCGGCGGCTTCGCCGGCCTTGTCTGCGCACTGGTGCTGGTGATCCTGTCGCCGGCAGTCTGGGTCACCGTGCTTGGCAATACTCACGCAATCTTCCCGTACGACCACCCGGCGCTGTTCTCCATGCCGCTGGCGTTCCTGGTGATTGTCGTGGTGTCCAGACTCGACCGCAGCGTGCGCGCCGAGAAGGAACGTGACGCTTACGCCGACCAGTTCGTTCGCGCCCAGACGGGCCTCGGTGCCGCCAGCGCTTCCAGCCATTGACTGAAAGGGCACGACTCGCCTGTGCGATGCCGTGCCCACCGCACAACCGTCCCTTTGAGGTTCACGTTATGCCCGAATTCAAAGCCCCGCTGCGCGACATGCGCTTTGTGCTGCATGAAGTATTTGACGCCCCGGCCCTGTGGGCGCGCCTGCCGGCCCTGGCCGACAGCGTCGACGCCGATACCGCGGACGCCATTCTTGAGGAGGCGGCGAAAGTCACCTCGCATCTGATTGCGCCATTGAATCGCAGCGGTGACGAAGAAGGCGCGCAGTGGCATGAAGGTCGTGTCACCACGCCCAGCGGTTTCAAACAGGCCTACACCACCTACATCGAAGGCGGTTGGGTCGGGCTGTCCGGCAACGCCGAGTTCGGCGGCATGGGCATGCCGAAGATGCTGGCCGTGCAGTTCGAAGAGATGCTCTACGGCGCCAACTCAAGCTTTGCGCTGTATTCGGCGTTGAGTTCCGGCGCCTGCCTGGCGCTGGATGCCCATGCCAGCGAGCCCCTGAAAAACCTCTATCTGCCGCCGATGTATGAAGGCCGCTGGGCCGGTTCCATGTGCCTGACCGAAGCCCATGCCGGCACCGACCTGGGGCTTATCCGCACCCGCGCCGAACCCCAGGCCGACGGCAGCTACAGCATCACCGGCAGCAAGATTTTCATCACTGGCGGCGATCAGGACCTGACCGAGAACATCGTGCATCTGGTGCTGGCGAAACTGCCGGATGCGCCTGCCGGCCCGAAAGGCATTTCGCTGTTTGTCGTGCCGAAAGTGCTGGTCAATGTCGACGGCTCCCTGGGCACCGCCAACGCCGTGAGTTGCGGCTCGATCGAACACAAAATGGGGATCAAGGCCTCGGCTACGTGCGTGATGAACTTCGACGGTGCCAGCGGCTGGCTGGTCGGGGAGCAAAACAAGGGCCTGGCGGCGATGTTCACCATGATGAATTACGAACGCCTGTCCATCGGCATCCAGGGTATCGGCTGCGCCGAAGCGTCCTATCAGAGCGCCGTGGCTTACGCCCGCGAACGCCTTCAGAGCCGCTCGCCGACAGGCGCCATGGCTCCAGGCAAAGTGGCCGACCCGATCATCGTTCACCCCGACGTGCGGCGCATGCTGCTGAGCATGAAGGCCATGACCGAAGGTGGTCGGGCGTTCGCCAGTTATGTCGGGCAACAACTGGACCTGGCGAAATTTTCCGACGATACCTGGGAACGGGAAAGCGCACAGGACCTGGTCGCGCTGCTGACCCCCGTGGCCAAGGCGTTTTTCACCGACACCGGCCTGGAAAGCTGCATTCACGGCCAGCAAGTGTTCGGCGGTCATGGCTACATTCGCGAATGGGGCCAAGAACAATTGGTCCGCGATGTGCGCATCGCGCAGATCTACGAAGGCACTAACGGCATCCAGGCGCTGGACCTGCTCGGCCGCAAAGTGCTCGCCGACAAAGGTGTCGCCCTTCGGCAGTTTACCGGCGAGATCCGCCGCTTCGCCGCGCAGCCCGCCGCCCCTTACGCCACGCAGCTGCTCGATGCCGTGGAGCGCCTGGAGGAACTGAGCGACTGGCTGCAGGATCGGGCCGCCACCAACCGCAACGAAGTCGGCGCCGCCTCGGTGGAGTATTTGCACCTGTTCGGTTACGTCGCCTACGCCTGGCTCTGGGCGCGCATGGCGCAGGTTGCCTTGCAAAAACGTAGCGAAGACGAAAGTTTCTACGGCGCGAAAATCGCCACCGCCGACTTCTACATCCACCGCCTGTTGCCACGCATCTTGAGCCTGGAGCAATCCATTCGTGCTGGCAGCGCCTCGCTGTATGGCATGTCCGACGAACAGTTCTAACGATTGAACCACCGCGGCGTCAGCTTCTCACTTTTGGCGTTCGCGGTTTTTATTTCCTGAGCCTTGCCACCTCGGCAGGCGCTGCTGTGCCCGTTATTTCAAAAATAATAATCAAAGGGGCTTAACCATGGACCGCAGCACTCGCATTCTCGCTTCCCGTCTACTATTGGCCGGCGGCGTCATCAGCCTCTCTGCGCCCGCTTCTGCTGACTTTATCAAGGACAGCAAGGCCAGCCTGGAACTGCGCAACTTCTACTTCAACCGTGACTTTCGCCAGGCCAACGCCGCGCAATCGAAACAGGAGGAATGGGCTCAGGGTTTCCTGCTGCGCTATGAATCCGGCTTTACCGAAGGTTCGATTGGCGTCGGTTTTGACGCCATCGGCCTGCTCGGCGTCAAACTCGATTCCAGCCCCGATCGCGCCGGTTCCGGCCTGCTCAAACGCCACAGCGACACCCGTAAAGGCGCACAGGATGAGTACGGCGAACTGGGCTTGACCGCCAAGCTGCGCGCGTCGAAAAGCACGCTGAAACTCGGCACGCTATTGCCGAAAGTACCGACGTTGCTGGCCAACGATTCACGGTTGTTGCCGCAAACATTCAAGGGCGGCCAGTTGACGTCGCTGGAAATCGACGGCTTGACCGTGGATGCCGGGCGACTGACGCAGGTCAACCAGCGTGACTCCTCGGACTACGAGGACATGGGTATCACCCGAACCGGCGCCAAGGGCATCACGTCCCGCCATGTCGCCAGCGACAGCTTCGATTTCGCCAGCCTGAACTACAAATGGACCGGCAATCTCGCCACAGGCTACAGCTACGGCCATCTCGACAACTTCTATAGCCAACACCTGGTCAACCTGACCTACGTGTTGCCGGTGACCACGGGGCAGTCGTTGAAGTCGGATCTGCGCTTCGCTCGCTCCACGGACGATGGCGGCAGCAATGTCGACAACAACGCGATCGGCGCGATGTTCACTTACAACCTCGGCGGGCATGCATTCGGCCTGGGTTACCAAGGCATGAGCGGCGACACCGGTTTTGCCTACGTCAACGGCAGCGATGCGTTCCTGGTGAACTTCGTGCAGATCGGCGACTTCGCCAGCAAGGACGAAAAATCCTGGCAGGCACGCTACGACTACAACTTCGCGGCCATCGGCGTGCCAGGCCTGACCTTCATGACCCGCTACATCCGCGGCGACAACATTGACCTGGGCAGCAACCGTCCCGAGGGCAAGGAATGGGAGCACGATACCGACATTGGCTATGTCGTCCAAAGCGGTGCGTTGAAAAACGTCGGCGTGAAATGGCGTAACGCGACGGTTCGCTCGACCCACTTCGGCAGCGACCTGGATGAAAACCGCCTGATCCTCAGCTATACCTTGGCGCTCTGGTAAATCCCCCCGCCAGAGGGTAATGCTGCTCACTTAAGCATGGGGCTGTTAAGAACTGGATTGGGGGGATATCCATTGCTGCAGTAACGGCCACCTATGGTTTCGCCCTTACGGCGAGTCCCTTTTTCAAACGCCGGAGTGCCGGCCCAGCAAAAAGGAACCAAAAGGCTTTGCCCCACCACTCGGTGCCTCGCCTGGGCTCGGCATGCCGTAACGAAGGCATTGCTCCGTGGGTCGCCGCGATGGGCCATCCCTGGCCCAGCGCGGCTAAACCGGCGTCCTGCCGGTTTACCCACTGCGCAATACCTGCGTTCGGCCATCGTGGTTTAACGGGGCGCCCAAATCTAAAGCCAAAGCGAGGCGGCCTGACAGCCGACCTGACTTTTACGGCTGTACCTGACCCCCTGTGGGAGCGAGCTTGCTCGCGATGGACGGCAACGATAACGCGTCCTGTCTGAAGGATCGCGTTGTCTGGACGTTCATCGCGAGCAGGCTCGCTCCGACAATTGGATCGCGGACAGACCTGCAATCAGGTCGGCTGTCAGGCCGCCTCGCTTTTGCTGTGGCTTTTGATTTTCTTGCCACATCGAGAGGCCGAGTGGAGGTTCTGCGCAGTGGGCAACCCGGCATGGATGCCGGGTTAGCCGCCGCCGGCCATGGATGGCCGATGGCGGCGGGCCCACGGAGCAGGACCGGAGCGAGGGCATGCCGAGCCACAGCGAGGCACCGAACGCCAGGGGCAAGAGCCCTTGGTTACTTGGGGCTCTTCCAAGTGACCCGCTGTAAGAGCGGAACCATAAGCAGCCGTTACCGCAGCAATGGATATGTACTCCGTCAACAAATAATAGGTCGGATGTCAGGACGCCTTCGCCTCCTACAGGGTAACGTGAGCATTTGAAGATACACGCTCATCCTGTAGGAGCTGCCGCAGGCTGCGATCTTTTGATTCTGCCTTGGCGGTCGCCATAGTAAGTTAAGATGCCTGCAAACCAGGCCGCCGCGAGACGCCCCGCATGACTGATACCACCCCCCGCCTGATCAAGAAGTACCCCAATCGCCGACTCTATGACACGCACACCAGCAGTCACCTGACCCTCGCGGACATACGCCAGCTGGTCGTCGATAAAGTCGAGTTTCAGGTGGTGGACGCCAAGAGTGGCGAAGACCTGACCCGCAGCATCCTGCTGCAAGTCATTCTGGAAGCCGAAAGCGGCGGTGAGCCGATCTTCAGCAGCGAAATGCTGATGGGGATTATCCAGTTCTACGGTCCTTTCCAGGGCGTACTCGGCAGCTACCTCGACAAAAGCATTCAGACCGTGATCGACATCCAGTCGCAGACCGGCGCGCAATCGTCCGAAGCCTGGAGCACCTTCATGCACCAGCAGGCGCCGGTGATGCAGGACCTGATGCGCCAATACGTCGACCAGTCCAAGGCGCTTTACCTGAATACGCAGAACCTGTTCGGCCTGTTTGGCGTCAAGCCGAATACCGATGGCAAAAAAAATGGCGATGGGGAATAAACCCATCGCCATCGGTGCAACTTTACTGATTTGACTTACTTGTTACCGTTGGTTGCCTTGGCGCTTGCTTGCGGGGCAGCTTTTGCGACAGCGTCCGCTGCGGCGGCGGTTGTGGCATTAAAGCTACCCTGAGCGGCCTCTGTCGCCTGTTTGGCGGTTTTTTGCGCGTTTTCAAACACGGTACCGGCATTCGCCAGGCCCGATTTGAAGGCCGCCACCACTGGCTCGGAACCGGCCGGTGCGTTCTTGCTGATCTCTTCTACAAAATCCTGGACCTGCCGAGTGCCCGCCTCGACCTGACTCGACGTCAGTTGGGCGATGTCCGACTGGGTGCCCACGATCAATGCTTGCACCTGACGGTTGTACTCGGCCAGGCGTTCAGTCTGTGCGCTTGGCTGGCTGAAAGAAGCCTGCAAATCGGCGAAGCCCTGGGGATCGCGGACGGCCAGCAGTTTGCGTACACCTTCGAATTGCTCTTCGGTAGATTCACGCAGTGCCTTGAACTGCAGCTGGCTCAGTTGCTCAACGCTGGCGAAGACTTTGCCGCTGATGTGCTGCAAAAGATCGAGGTTGGCTTTCTGAACATTTTGCAGTTTTTCCGGGTTGAAAAAGAACATGCTTGAACTCCTGGTACAGAAAGGCCCGAAGGGGCCTGAGGACACGACAGCGATCCGACAGTCATCGCGCTAGACCTCATTTTGCAGCGCACAAATGTCTTTAGCAACGCTTATTTTGTGCAGTGCAAAATAAACCTTACCTGTCCCAGCCTGTTAGCGATAGACTCCTGAACTTAGACGGCCGACCATTGCCTGCTTAACCAACGGGCCTGGTTTGAACCGTTCCCCGTGTACGGCATCAGGAGATCATGATGGGTCTGGAAGAAGATATTGCGCCGCAGGATAAACCGTTGCGCACCGGCTCCGGTTCATTCGACCACCTCAATCATCTGCATCGTCTTAATGCCCGCAACATCCTCGACGCGGTGCAGAAACGCCAGGCAACGACCTATGCACCCGCAAGACTTGGGCAACTCAGGCAACCCAGCGCCGCTGACTGGAAGGAATACCTCACGGATCTCGGGCAGCGCAGCGTGCTGTTCTGGGACACCTTGCGTCAGCGCGGCGACAACTCGCTGGCCCACGAACGCGCCGGGTATCCGTTGCTGTTGAAGTTCGATCATCAAACCCTGGTCGACGGCGCGGACCTGCCGCGTCCTGTCAATTACTCGCTGCTGCAGATTCTCCCGGGGCCCGGGCAACCGGTCGACAGCAGGAATCGGCCAGTGATCATCATCGACCCACGTGGCGGCCATGGCGCCGGCATTGGGGGATTCAAACAGGATTCGGTCATTGGCGAGAGCCTGCGCGCCGGTCACCCCACCTACTTCATCGCCTTCAGCCATGCGCCAGCGCCGGGGCAGACGCTGGCGGACATCGTCACCGCCCAGGCGCGTTTTATTGAAGTGGTCAGTGAGCGGCATCCCGACAGCGCCAAACCCGTGGTGATCGGCAATTGCCAGGCGGGCTGGGCGCTGATGGGGCTGGCGGCAAACCGGCCGGAATTGCCGGGCCTGATCATCGTCAACGGCGCGCCGTTGTCGTACTGGGCTGGCGTCAACGGGCGCAATCCGATGCGCTACACCGGCGGCCTGCTGGGCGGAGGCTGGATGGCGCGCCTGGCCAGCGATTTGGGCAATGACCGTTTCGACGGCACCTGGCTGGTAAGCAATTTCGAGAATCTCGACCCGGCCAATGCCTGGTGGGGCAAGTACTACCACCTGTTCAGTGAAGTCGACAGCGAAGCGCCCCGGTTTCTCGATTTCGAGCGTTGGTGGGGCAGCCCGACCCTGCTCAATGGCGAGGAAATCGAGATGATCGTCGACGATTTGTTCATAGGCAATCGGTTGTCCGGCGGCCCCGGACGCAAGAGCAACGGGCTCGATCTCAAGCGGATAGAAGTCCCGGTGGTGGTGTTTTGTTCGTACGGTGACAACATCACCTCGCCGCAACAGGCCCTCGACTGGATCGCCGACGTTTACCCCAGCGATCTGGCTTTGCAAAGCGCCGGGCGCACGATCGTTTATCTACGCCATGCCAGCATCGGTCACCTGGGCATCTTCGTTTCCGGCGAAGTGGCGCGGCGCGAGCACCGGCAGTTGCTGGGCGCGGTCGAGACGATCAAATCGCTGCCGGCCGGGCTGTATGAAATGCTGATCGATGACTTGCCGGACAACCCGGATACCCCCTACTCCGTGCGATTCGAAACCCGACGCATTGCCGACATCCATGGCGACGTTGCGCCACCGCGCGATGACGATCGCGAATTCGCCCTGGTCGATCGCGCGTCCGGGATCAACAACAGTCTGTATGACGGCTTCGTACGGCCGTGGCTACGTCAGCTGATCAACGAGCCAAGCGCCGAACTGCTGCGCAAGGCCCATCCCTTCCAGCAACAGCAAGTGCTGTGGAGCAGCGCGAACCCGGCGCTGTGGTGGCTGGCCGACAGCGCCGCGCAGGTTCGCAAGGAGCGTCAGCCCGCCAGCCCGGACAACCCGTTGCTGGCCTGGCAGACGCTGTTATCCAACCAGATCTTTGATGCCTTTAACGGCTACCGCGATCTGCGCGATGCGGCTCAGGAACTGTGTTTCTACGGTGTCTATGGCACGCTCGGCAGCCTGATGCTCATGCGTTGACGAGCAGCCCCTCAGAGCGGAGTGCAAGCGCAGTTTCACATGACTCATCGGCGCGGTACTGGCCGGGGGTCATGCCGAACCAGCGACTGCACGCCTTGTTGAAACTGCTGTGGTCATGGAAACCAAGGAGATACGCCACATTCTTCATGTTGAAGTGAGAATGGCGCAGGTAGAAGTCGGCCAGTTGTCGACGGACAGCGTTCTGCACGTCCTTGAATTGCGTGCCGTCCTTTTCCAGTGCCCGCTGCAGTGTTCGCTTGCTAATGTTCATGGCGCCGGCGATCGACTCCATGTCGCATTGTCCCTGGCCGTGGCTCAAGCGCTCTGTGATCAGTGCGCGAATTCTGCCGACGATGGAAAACCCGAACAGCAGATCCAGTCGCGCCTCGGCAAAGCTGTCATGCAGCACCGCCAGCGCCTCGTTGGCCATACTCAGCGGCCGGAGGATCTCCTGGCCGTCAAACAGGATGCTGTCGTAGGCCGAGCCGAATTGCAGGTCGCACCCGAACAAGCGTCGATGCTCCGACGTGTCCGCAGGTTCCGGATAGCTGAATTCCACACTCAGGGGTTGCGGCAGCTTGCCGTCGCCGAGCCATCGGCAAAAACCCAGCAGAGACGCCAACCCCGCATCGACATACTGGCGTGGCTTGATGGAGCCCGATTGTTGGTGATCCAGCGAGGCCAAGCGGAAATGCTGCTGCTCGGGGACAAAAAACAGGCTGAACCCGGTGCCGATCAACGGACTGAAGCGCACCAGGCGTTCCAGTGCCAGTTTCAGATTGAGGCTCGACATCATCGTGTAGCCGACGATCTGAAACGTGCCCGGATGGAAATGCCCATAGGCCTTGAGGCCGATGTCCGGATCTCCTCCGGCCTGCGCGGCCAGTTGCCACAAGCGATAGATCACCCTGCGCTCGCACAGCGCTCCGGGCGTGTTGGCGAGCCCCAGGTCCAACCCGGCTTCCCGGCACAGACTGGCGACATCCAGTCCTTGCGCCGAGAGCGTATTGACCAGCACGTTGGCATAGCCTGAACTCATTCTAAACATGGCGTCCTCGATGACGATTGGAACCGGACATCCTGTCCGGAGCCACGACTGATTTGCGGTAAGCAAATACTGAGTGTCCGCTCAATTCAAAGTATTGATACAAGTTTAGGTAATCAGTGTTTTTCCCTGCATCCGACCGGTGACCGGGCGTGGCACCGTTGGACACCGGACAGTCACCGCCCAACACTTCCGCAACGCCCGCCAATGCCCAACACTGCCCTTCTTGCAATGCAAAACCTGACTGCCTCCGATGAATCGGTCTATTGCCTCTCGCTGCTGACTCGGCGCCGACCTCCGGCGCCGTGGTTTTTTTCTGCCCGGGCTTCCTATGCGGGCAAGGAGCTCCATGGACAACAACGCGCATACCTTCAACACGTTCTGGTCTGGCCAGGTCCCGTTCGCGGCCTCCTTTGCAGTGCAACAATTACGACTCTGGGTCAGCAGCAATCCCTGGTTTACCGGGCAGCCCTACAACGACTGGTTCGACTTGCCCCGCGAAACGCTGGATGGCCTTCAATCCGACTATCAGACGCAATGGGGCGAACTCGGCCAGCGCCTGCTGACCGGACAGGCATTCACCTTCGATGATCGACGTTTCGCCAGCGGCAACTGGAGCAATCCACTGTTTGGCTCCCTCGCCGCGTTTTACCTGCTCAACGCCGGGTTCCTGCTGAAACTGCTCGACAAGTTGCCGATCAAGGACAGGAAGCCGCGCCAGCGCCTGCTGTATCTGGTGGAGCAAGCCATTGCCGCCGGTGCACCGAGCAACTTTTTGGCGAGCAATCCGGATGCCCTGCAGCGTGTCGTCGATACCCGGGGTGGCAGCCTGCTCACGGGCCTGTTGCACCTGGCGAGCGACCTGCAGGAAGGCAAGATGCGCCAGTGCGACAGCGGCGCCTTCAAGGTCGGTGAAGACCTGGCCAGCACGCCCGGCGAAGTCGTATTCGAAAATGAACTGTTCCAGCTGATTCAGTACCACCCGCAAACCGAAACCCAGTACCAACGCCCGGTATTCATCGTGCCGCCGTCCATCAACAAGTACTACATCCTCGACCTACGCCCGGACAACTCGATGGTTCGCCATCTGTTGCAGCAAGGTCATCCGGTGTTCCTGATGTCGTGGCGCAACTTCGATCAGGCCCACGCCGGTACCACCTGGGATGATCTGATCGAGACCGGCATCATCAAAGGCCTGCAAGTGACCCGCGAAATCAGTGGCGAACAGCGCCCCAACTGTGTGGGATTCTGCATCGGTGGCACGTTGCTCAGCTCCGCGCTGGCGGTCCTGGCGGCACGCGGCGACAAAGCAATCGCCAGCGTAAGCCTGTTGACCACTTTTCTCGATTACCTCGACACCGGCCCCATCGATATCTTCGTCGACGAACAACTCGTGGCCTACCGCGAACGCACCATCGGTGGTATCGACGGCCCCATCGGCCTGTTCAAGGGCGAGGACATGGGCAATACCTTCTCGCTGCTGCGGCCGAACGATCTGTGGTGGAACTACAACGTCGACAAGTACCTCAAGGGCCAGAAACCGAACGCGCTGGACCTGCTGTTCTGGAACAACGACAGCACCAACCTGCCGGGGCCGATGTACTGCTGGTACCTGCGCCACACCTATTTGCAGAACGACCTGAAATCCGCTGAGCTGGACTGCTGCGGGGTGAAACTCGACCTGCGCGCCATCGATGCGCCGGCCTACATCCTCGCCACCCATGACGACCACATCGTGCCCTGGAGAAGCGCTTACGCCAGTACCGGCTTGCTCAGCGGCAGCAAACGTTTTGTACTCGGCGCCTCGGGGCATATCGCCGGGGTGATCAATCCCCCCGCCAGGGAAAAACGCCACTACTGGATCAACGACCACTTGGCGCAAGATCCGGACACCTGGTTCAACGACGCCCAACAGCATCCAGGTAGCTGGTGGAATGACTGGTTCAACTGGCTGGCCGAGCATGCCGGAGAGCGCGAGGCATCGGTGCTGCACGCGGGGAACGCCCAATATCCTGCGTTGGAGCCGGCACCGGGGCGTTATGTGATGCAATGAGCAGCCAGGGCAACTTGCGGAGCTGCGGTGCCAGCGACTGATCGTTCCCATGCTCCGCGTGGGAATGCATCCCGTGACGCTCCGCGTCACTCGTGCGCAGGGCTCAAGTCTTGCGTTGCCAGTGGAACGCGGAGCGTCCCGGGCGGCATTCCCACGCGGAGCATGGGAACGATCATCTGGGCAGCAATAACAAAGTGGCGGAAGGTAGCCGGAGTCGAACCTGCCCGGGAACGGATGCCGTCCCCAACCGGGTTTGAAGCCCGGCCGCGCCACCGGGCGCGATTACCTTCCTTGAAATCAATGATGGGTTGGCCGGGCCAGTGCATTGTCCTGGCGGATGTGGCGCTTGTCCCCAAAGCGCCGGGTCAGGCCGAGCCGGTCGAAGTATTCGAGAATCTGGATACTGCGCTTGCGCCCCAGGCCCACCGCATCGCGAAACGCCGACACCTGAATCACCGGGTTATCCTCGGCCAGCTGCATCAGCATAGCCGCCAGACGCCGGATCATCGCGTCGGTGTAAAACAGGTCGCGGACCACTTGATGCAGCAGCCCCAACCGGGCCATTTTGCGCAGCAGCAAGCGCACCCTGGCCTCATCATGACCCAGTTCGCGCACCCACGGAGGATCAAACCCGGCCGCGTCGAACCGCGGCTGCAACTGTTGCCACAGGGCTTCGTCGCCTTCACTCAAGCGCACTTGATGAGTGGGCAAATGCAGCCACGGCCCGCTCGTGGTGATGACACCATCGGTCAGCAATTCGTCGAGCAGGCTGATGAAGGACGGGCGATCGAGTGCTGTCCCGGTGAATCGACGCAGGCGATCGCGGTCCGGGCCCATCTGGTCCGGCTCCAGTTGGTGAAAACGCGCCAGATGCTCCAACAACTCCGCTTTCAATGCCTGCCAGCGAGCAGCGCTGAACAACAGCGGACCCTGCCGCGTTTCGATCAACCGCACGTCATCCGGCAACAGCCAGTTTGCGCGCGGATGATTGAACTGGCGTTCCAGGCGTTGCGGATCAAGTCCGGTGTCACTGTTGGCCAGCAGCATCGGCATGACGTCTTCAAGGCTTGTGGTCGTCAGCAGCGCCTGTAACTGCGCCAATCGCTCAGGACTGCGACGGTGTCGGGTCGGTGCGAACGGATCAAGCACTCGACCGCCGCCGAGGGTCCGTTGCGCGCTCTGGTCACGCAGAATCAACGGATCGCCCTTCACTGCCTGCACCGGTGCATTGAGCAGGATCTGTGCAAACATACGCTCACCCGGCGCCAGACTGGAACCCTCCAACAAGGCCACGCGCCCGGTCACGTCTTGCGTGCCGATATGCACATGCACCGGTTGAAAATGCTCGAAGGCGCGAGGCTCGCCGGGCAACAACTGCAGGTCGATATCCAGACGCTGGGTCGGTGCGTACAGCCACTGCGCCGACAGCCACTGTCCGCGATGGATCTGCTCCAACGCCAGGCGTTCCGCGCTCAGGTTCAACGCAACGCGCTGCCCTGCTGTCGCGCGTTCGGCGGCCTGATTCTGCGCATGCAGGCCACGCACCCGCACGGGTTTGCCGAGGGGACCGAGCAGCAGCGTATCGCCCACCGCCACCTGGCCGGACAGCGCCGTGCCGGTGACCACGATCCCCGCGCCAGCGACGCTGAATGCCCGATCGATCGCCAGACGAAAGCCACCCCTGAGGCTGCGTTGCAGCACTTCACGCTGCGCATCCAGCAAGGCCTGGCGCAGGGTGTCGATGCCCTGCCCGGTCACGCTCGACAGCGCAATCAACGGTGCATAGGCATAGGGCCCGTGCGCCAACAAGGATTCGATTTGCTCGCGCACCACTGGCACCCGGGATGATTCGACCCGGTCGCATTTGCTGATCGCCACGAGTGCGCGGGGAATGCCCAGCAACTCGACGATGGCCAGGTGTTCCCGGGTCTGCGGCATCACGCCGTCGTCGGCGGCCACCACCAGCAACACCAGGTCGATGCCCTGTGCGCCGGCGAGCATGTTGTGGGTGAAGCGCTCATGACCGGGCACGTCGATGAAACCGGTGAGGGCCGCGCCCGGTTCCAGCGCGGTGTAGAGGTAACCGAGGTCGATGGTCATGCCGCGTTCGCGTTCTTCCCGGCGCCGATCACCGGCCTGCCCGGTCAAGGCCTCAAGCAATGCGGTCTTGCCGTGGTCGATGTGCCCAGCGGTGCCGACGATCACCTTACGGCACCTGCAATTGATCGAGTTGCGCCAGCCATGCCGGTTCGTCGTCCAGTTGCCGCAGGTCCAACCACAAGGCGTCGTCGTCGATGCGCCCGAGCACCGGGATCGGCAAGGCTCGAAGGGCCTGTTCTAGCCCATGCAGGCTTCGCCCGCGCAGACGTTTAGAGGTTAGCGGTCGCAGGCATAACGCGGCACTCGGCAAGCGCGCCACCGGCTGACTGCCACTGCCGATCATCCCCAGCGCCGGTACTGCGCTGACGCTCCAGCCCGCGCCCAGCCGATTGGCCAGGGACGGTTGCAGGCGCTCGGCTTGAGCAAGGATGTCGGTTTGCGATCGGGTCAGCAGGCGCAGGCTGGGCAGGCGTTCGGCCAGTCGGTCTGGGTTGCGGTACAGCCCCAGCACCGCTTCGAGCGCCGCCAGGGTAAGCTTGTCGACCCGCAGCGCACGTTTCAGCGGGTTTTTCTTGATCCGCGTGATCAAGTCCTTGCGGCCGACAATCAACCCGGCCTGGGGACCACCGAGCAATTTGTCGCCGCTGAAAGTAACGATGTCCGCGCCATCGAGCAGAGCCTGGCGCACCGTCGGTTCGGCCGGCAAGCCCCAACGGGTCAGGTCCAGCAGGCTGCCGCTGCCGAGGTCTTCCAGCAGCGGCAAGCCATGTTGGTGCGCCAGTTGCGCGAGCTTTGCGGTCGGCACCCGGGTGGTGAACCCCTCGATGCTGTAGTTGCTCGCATGCACCCGCATGACCAGGCCGCTGCGCGGGCCGATGGCGGCTTCGTAGTCGCGGGCATGGGTGCGGTTGGTGGTGCCGACCTCGACGAGTTTGACCCCGGCGCGCGCCATGATGTCGGGAATGCGAAAGGCGCCGCCGATTTCGATCAATTCGCCTCGGGAGATGATGCCTTCCTTGCGTGCGCCCAGGCTGTTGAGGGTCAGCAGCACCGCGGCGGCGTTGTTGTTGACCACGGTCACCGCTTCGGCGCCGGTCAGCTCGCGGATCAGGCCCTCGATCAGGTCGTCGCGGTCGCCGCGCTTGCCGCTGTGCAGGTCGAACTCCAGGTTCAACGGATAGCGCGCGGCCATTTGCACGGCGTCGATGGCTTCCTCCGGCAACAAGGCGCGGCCCAGATTGGTGTGCAGTACCGTGCCGGTGAGGTTGAACACACGGCGCACGTGACTGCGATGCTGGCTGGCCAGACGCTCGCCCGCCCTGCCTGCCAGCACTTGCGCGGTGAGTTCGACCTCGTTGAGTTGCCCTGCCAGGACGGGTTCGCGCAAGTCATCGAGCAACTGGCGCAGACTGGCGAGCAAGGCGTCGCGACCATAGCGTTCGACCAGCGGCTGGCAGGCTGGATGGCGTAGCAGGCTGTCGATCGAAGGCAGTCGCAAGGCTTGGCTGGTGGATCTGGCAGACATCAGGCGCTCCCGCAAACGTTGACCGCCTGAGTGTAGACCTTCGCTTCAGTCGCCCCCGGGTGCCAGCAGCAGATTGGGTGCAGGACGCGCAAAGCCTTCCTGTTCCAGGCGCATGTCGAGCATCAGGCTGCTCAGGTCGGCGGACAACGCTTCGCCCTCGGCGTCGCATTCGAGATACAGCTGCTTCAAATAGCTGTGACAGCCCGGGCAGGTTTCCGCGCGCAACGGCGCCTTGTCCGCAGCAAAGCGGTCGCTGTCGAGGCTGACATATTGCAAGCCTTTGCTCTGCTCGCAATACACGCACTTGACCCGCACCACATGCCATTCGCAGGCACATAGCGAACACACCAGATAGCGCAAGCCGTTGTATTTGCCGCGATGGCGGATCACGCCAGCCATGGCCGGTGAACCGCACGCCGGGCACTGGTTGAGGCTGTTGCCGGGTTTCAAGGCGAGTCCTTTTGTACTCAGCAACCAATGATTCCACGCGACTTGCAAGGCCGCACCCAGAAATGGCACCAGCGCCGCCGGCAGCAAGGTGAACTGCCCGCTGACCAAGGCAATCGCCCACGCCTTGAGCTGCCCGACGTCGGCATCGCGCAAGGTTGCCACGGCTCTCTCCACCGCGGGTTGTGCCGGTGGCTGATAGTGCTGCAACAGTGCTTGCAGATACGCCAGCCACGCATCCTCGCGTACCAGACTGTCGGCGGCGAACGGCGGCAGACCGTGATCCAGGCACAGCTGGATGCGTTGCGGATCCGGCGCTGCCGCCTCGGGTGGATCGTCCATTAGCCGTTGTTGCACGTTGCACAACCCCGCGACCAGACGCAGGTAATCAGCCAACGGATGCCCATCGGCAAGGCGCTCCAGGCGCAGCGCACGCAAGGCAAACAGGTTATGCGGTGGAAGGTGCAGAAACGGCGGCGATGATGCCGCCGCTTCGATCTGTCCCGGCTCCAGGAGGGTGGCCAAATCGTTATCCTTTTTTGTTCAGCGGAGGGTCGGGACGCTCGTCGCGGGTCACTTCGCGGTACCAGAGCCCGTGGTGTTTCTTCGCCCATGCACGACTGACCCAGCCGTGCAGCATGGCGCTGACCGAGCCCTTGATCCAGATGCCGGCGTAGATGTGCACGATGATGCTCAGGATCAGCACGAAACCGGCCAACGCGTGCAGCAGCATCGCCCAGCGAATGCTGGTGATGCCGAAATACGCGCTGAACCAAGCGCGCCAGATCACCAGCCCGCTGAACAGCAGCACCAGCATGCACAGCAGTAAAGTCCAGAACAGCAACTTCTGCCCGGGATTGTATTTGCCGATGGCCGGCACGCCCTCCTCTTCGTTTTTCATCACCCGGTCGATGCGCCGCAACCACAGTCGATCATTGCTGATAAAGATATTGGCGCGCCAGAAACTCAGCACCAGGCCGAAGAAAAACACGAACATCAGCACGCCCATGTACGGGTGCAGGATACGTGTCCAAGGCCCGCCACCGAACAGGTTACTCAGCCAGAACAGCGCCGGGTGGAACAACGCCAGCCCCGATAACCCCGCCATCAGGAACAGAATCGCCACCAGCCAGTGGTTGGTGCGCTGATTGCTGGTGTAGCGCAGGATCGTCTTGTTGCTCATGGCCTGCCCTCCCCGCGTGGGTCGTAGGTATGCACCGCAGGATCGACCTGGTGTACCGAGGTGTCCGGCGGGTCCGGATGCTCATCCTCTTCGACCACTTGTGGCCCGACGCGCACATAATGGAAGAACCCGGCCAGTACCGCCGCGCTCATGGCCAGCAGTGCCAAGGGTTTGCTGACACCCTTCCACAGGCTCACCAACGGGCTGATGACCGGATCGCTTGGCAGGCCGGCGTACAGCCTCGGCGTGTCGGCGTGGTGCAACACGTACATCACGTGAGTGCCACCGACACCGGCAGGGTCGTACAGGCCGGCGTTGTCGAAGCCACGACTCTTGAGGTCGACGATACGTTCGGCGGCATGTTCCTTCATGTCCTGCTTGGAGCCGAACACGATGGCGCCGGTCGGACAGGTTTTCACGCAGGCCGGTTCCAGCCCCACCGCCACCCGATCCGAGCACAAGGTGCATTTGTAGGCCTTGTGGTCCTTTTGCGAGATGCGCGGAATGTTGAACGGGCAACCGGTGATGCAGTAACCGCAGCCGATACAGTGATCCTGATTGAAATCGACGATGCCGTTGGCGTGCTTGATGATCGCCCCGGGACTGGGGCACGCCGCCAGGCAACCGGGTTCGGCGCAGTGCATGCAGCCGTCCTTGCGGATCAGCCACTCAAGGTTGCCGGCATCGGTTTCATGCTCGGTGAAGCGCATCAGGGTCCAGGTTTCTGCGGTCAGGTCTTGCGGGTTGTTGTAGGTGCCGAGGTTGTGGCCGACGTCGTCACGCAGCTCGTTCCATTCCGAGCAGGCGACCTGGCAGGCCTTGCAGCCAATGCACTTGGTGGTGTCGATCAGCTTGGCGACTTCCTCCTGGTTGCGTACCGATGACGGCACGGTGGTGGTGGCCGAGCGGGCAATGATGTCTTGGCTGGCCATTTAGACTTTCTCCACGTTGACCAGGAATGACTTGGATTCCGGGGTCTGGGTGTTGCCATCGCCGAGGAACGGCACCAGGGTATTGGTCAGGTAGCCGTGGCGCGTGAGCCCGGTGAACCCCCAGTGCAACGGGATACCGATCTGGTGCACAATCTGGTTGTTGACCTGCAACGGACGAATCCGCTTGGTCACCACAGCCACCGCCTCGATGAAGCCACGCTTGCTGCTGACCCGCACCCGGTCGCCGGCGACGATGCCTAATTCCTTGGCCAGCACTTCGCCGATCTCGACGAACTGCTCGGGCTGGGTAATTGCGTTGAGCTTGCAGTGCTTGCTCCAGAAGTGGAAATGCTCGGTCAGCCGGTAGCTGGTGGCGGCGTACGGGTAGTCCTTGGCTACGCCCAGGGAGTCCCATACCGAATCGAAGATCCGCGCCGCCGGATTGCTGGTGGCCTTCTTGTTCTGCGGGTGCAGCGGGTTGATGCCGATCGGCGTCTCGAACGGCTCGTAGTGCTCGGGAAATGGCCCCTCGTTCATCTTGTCGACGGCGAAGAACCGCGCCACGCCTTCGGGGTTCATGATGAACGGATTCATCCCCGCTTCCGGCGCCACGTCAGCCTTGTAGTCCGGCACATCGGTGCCGGCCCAGGCTTTGCCGTTCCACCACACCAGGCGCTTTTTCTCGTCCCAGGGTTTGCCTTGCGGGTCGGCCGAGGCGCGGTTGTAGAGAATCCGCCGGTTCGCCGGCCAGGCCCAGGCCCAGCCCTGGTGCTGGTGCATGCCATACGGGTCGTTGTTGTCGCGCCGGGCCATCTGGTTGCCCGTTTCGGTCCAGCTGCCACAGAAAATCCAGCACCCGGACGCCGTGCTGCCGTCGTCCTTGAGCTGGCCAAAACCGGCCAGTTGCGCATTGCCCTTGATGACCGCCCCCGTGGCATCGGTGAAGTCGGTGATGGCGTAGCCGTTGACCTCCTTGGCCAGTTCTTCCGGTGACGGTTCGCCCTGGACTTTGTACGGCCACGACAGTTTGAGCAGCGGGTCGGGATAGGCGCCGCCCTCGGCCTGATAGCGCTCACGCAGGCGCAGGAACAGTTCGCTCATGATCCGTATGTCGGTATACGCCTCCCCAGGGCCGTCGGCCCCCTTCCAGTGCCATTGCAACCAGCGACTGCTGTTGACCAGCGAGCCGTCTTCCTCGGCGAAACAGGTGGTGGGCAGGCGAATCACTTCGGTCTGGATTGCGGAGCTGTCGACGTCGTTATACGGCCCGACCTTTTGCCAGAACTCCGAGGTTTCGGTGGCCAGTGGGTCCATCACCACCAGCCATTTGAGCTTGGCCAGCGCGGCCATCACGCGGTTTTTGTCCGGCAACGCCGCAATGGGGTTGAAGCCCTGGCAAAAATAGCCGTTGACCTTGCCCTGGCCCATCAGGTCGAACACCTTGAGGATGTCGTAGTTGGGAATGTCCAGTTTCGGCAGATAGTCGAAGGCCCAGTTGTTTTCCAGCGTTGCATTGGCCCCGTACCAGGCTTTCATCAGGCTGACGTGGAATTTGCTGTAGTTCTGCCAGTAGGACAGTTGCCCCGGCCGCAGCGGTGTTTGCGTGCGCTTGACGATGTAGGCGTTGTAGTCCTGCTCGCCGTCGCCGGGCAGCGTCAGGTAGCCCGGCAGTGAGTTGGACAGCAGGCCCAGGTCGGTCAGCCCCTGGATATTGGAGTGCCCGCGCAAAGCATTCACGCCCCCGCCCGGCATGCCGACGTTGCCCAGCAACAGTTGCACCATCGCCGCGCTGCGGATGATCTGCGCGCCAATCGAGTGCTGGGTCCACCCCAATGCATAGAGGATGGTCATGGTCTTGCCCGGTTGCGAGCAAGTGGCGATTTCCTCCCAGATTTTCTGCATGGCATCCACCGGCATGCCGCAGATCTGGCTCGCCAGTTCGATGTTGTAGCGGCTGTAATGCTGCTTCATCAGTTGATAGACGCAGCGTGGGTCATGCAGGCTCGGGTCGGTCTTGACGAAGCCGTCTTCACCCAGGTCATAGCCCCAGCCAGACTTGTCGGTATACGCACGCTTGTCGACGTCGTAGCCGCTGAAAATCCCGTCCTCGAAGCCATACCCGGCTTTGACCAGGAACGACACGTCGGTGTAGTTGCGCACGTATTCGTGCTGGATCTTGTCCTCGGTCAGCAGGTAATTGATCAGCCCGCCCATGAAGGCGATGTCGGTACCGGTGCGGATCGGCGCGTAATAATCGGCCACCGAGGCAGTCCGGGTGAATCGCGGATCGACCACGATCAACCGTGCCTTGTTGTGCGCCTTGGCTTCGGTCACCCACTTGAAGCCACAGGGATGCGCTTCCGCTGCGTTGCCGCCCATCACCAGAACCAGATTCGCATTGGCGATATCGGTCCAGTGATTGGTCATGGCACCACGGCCGTACGTCGGGGCAAGACTTGCCACCGTCGGGCCGTGTCAGACACGCGCCTGGTTATCGAACCCCAGCATGCCGAGACTGCGCACCACCTTGTGGGTGATGTAGCCCGCCTCGTTGGACGCCGCCGATGCCGCGAGGAAACCGGTGGTCAGCCAGCGGTTGACCGTCTGGCCCTGGTCGTTCTTCTCGATGAAGTTGGCGTCGCGGTCGGCCTTCATCAGGTCGGCGACGCGATCGAGCGCTTCATCCCAGGAGATTCGCGTCCACTCGCTGCTGCCGGGCTTGCGCATCTGCGGGTATTGCAGGCGGCCGGGGCTGTGAATGAAGTCCAGCAGGCCTGCGCCTTTGGGGCACAGGGTGCCGCGGTTGACCGGATGGTCGGCGTCACCTTCGATGTGGATGATATTTTGCGCGACATTCTTGGCCGCATCGCCCTGGCTGTACATGATCAACCCACAACCGACCGAGCAATACGGGCAGGTGTTACGGGTTTCATGGGTGTGGGCGAGCTTGAAATGGCGCACCTGCTCGGCGAAAGCGGCCGTCGGGGCCATGCCCAACGCGCCCAGGCTCGAGCCTGCAAGGCCGATACCGGCGACCTTGAAGAACTGACGACGGCTGAGGTCCATCGTGCACTCCTTATCAGGTGGAAATCCGGTACGTTGCCGGACTTTTCTGGACAATCACGGTTGCGGCAGGCTGGCTACCGACACCTGAAACTGTAGACAACGGGTGGGCGCCTTGTGTGAAAACCGACCGTCGGGCAGGCATCCATACATCTTGTAGGAGCCAGGCTTGCCGGCGAAGACGTCGTCGAGATCGCCTTCGCCGGCAAGCCTGGCTCCTACAATGATTGGCGCTTATCATGGCCACCATGATTAACCGGCCTTTACGAGATTTGCGCATGACTTTCGATTTTGATCAGGTGTTCGACCGCCACGGCACTGGCAGCACCAAGTGGAGCCGTTACCCGGCCGACGTGCTGCCAATGTGGGTCGCCGACATGGATTTCGCCGCGCCGCCGATGATCATCCAGGCCCTGCAAAAGCGCCTGGAACACCCGTTGCTCGGCTACAGCGTGGCCAAGGACGATTTGCGCGCAGCCATCGTTGCCGATTTGTGGAACAAGTACGCCTGGCGCGTCGAGCCGCAAGAGCTGATCTTCCTGCCGGGCGTCGAGTCGGGCTTCAACATGGCGCTCAAGGCGCTGGTGCAGCCGGCACAGAATGTGGTCGTGCAAGTCCCCAACTATCCGCCGCTGCGTCACGCGCCGGGTCATTGGGGCCTGAACAAGGTCGAGCTGAACTTCGACCCGCAGCCTGACGGCACTTACGCCACGCCACTGGCGACCTTGAACGAGTCCCTGCAAGGGGGCGGCGCGCTGCTGCTGAGCAACCCGCATAACCCGTTGGGCAAGGCCTTCCCCCGGGAAGAGCTGCAAGCCATTGCCGACATCTGCCTGGCAAACGAGGCCTGGATCATTTCCGACGAGATCCACGCCGAACTGTGCTTTGACGGCCGCCAGCACCTGCCGATGGCGTCCTTGAGCCCGCAAATCGCCCAGCGCACCATCACGCTGATGTCGGCCAGCAAGGCCTACAACATCGCCGGCCTGAAAACCTCGTTCATGATCATTCAAGACCGCCACCTGCGCGAGAAGGTCAATCATGCCCGTTGCGGCATGGTCGACAGCGTCAATCCGCTGGGCATGGAAGCCACCCGCGTCGCCTACAGCGAAGCCGCCCCCTGGCTGGCCGGGCTGAAGGACTACCTGCAAGACAACCGCGATTACCTGGTCGACGCCGTGCGCAGCCGCTTGCCGGGCATCACGATGAATGTGCCGCAAAGCACCTACCTGGCCTGGCTCGATTGCACAGCGCTGGGGCTGGAGAATCCGCAACAGTTCTTCCTCGAACAAGCCAAGGTGGGCTTGAGCCCCGGCCTGGATTTCGGCTATGACTGCCAACAGTTCGTGCGCCTGAACTTCGGCTGCCCCCGGTCGTTGCTGGAGGAAGGGATAACGCGCATGGAGCGCAGTTTGCGTCACCGTAACGGCTGATCCCGGCTTGCCCGCGAAAAACGATAACGCGGTGCTACAGACACACCGCGATGTCCTGTTCGCCTGTAGGAGCCAGGCTTGCCGGCGAAGAACGATAACGCGGTGCTACAGACACAACGCGGCGCCCGGTTCGCCGGCAAGCCTGGCTCCTACAAACGATCGATTACCCCTGATCATTTTCAGCACGCCTTGGCATGGCCGTTAAAGCCGCCAGAACAATCATCAGTGTGCCCAGGGCACTGAGGATTGCCGTGAGCGAAAGGGTCTGGGAGTAACCAACCAGCCCGCCGACGATTCCGCTTCCAAGATAAATGAAGGGGTGCAGGCCACTGGTGAAGAACGTATCGACTGCCACCACTTTGCCAAGGTCCTTCTCAGGAGACAGTGTCTGCATTGCGGTGGCCCATCCCGTCAACCAGGCCGCTTCGACGACGCCCACGAAGGTCGCACCCAGTATCGCCATCCAGGACGCATTTCCCATACCGAGGAGAGCCATCCCGCCAGCCAGAAGTAAGCCGCAGGCCACGGCAAGACTGATCAGTCGCTCATGGCCGCAAGCGAGAACCGTGATGATAGATCCAATGCACGCGCCGAATCCCGATGCGGCCAGACACAGTCCCCACATTTCCTGGCTGAAGCGATCGCTGATGGCATAGGGTGCGACGACCAGAAATATCGGGAAGCATAGTACGTTCACCACGAGGGTGGCTGCGAAACCCAACGAAAGCATGGTGTTGCCGGTAATAGCGGTAATGCCACTGACCGCTTCTCGGATCGAGACCCCCTCCTCGAACTCACGGGGCTTCACATCGGGCAACATCGCCGTATAAATGGCGGCGCAAAAGAATGTCAGACCATCGATCAAGATGCCCCAGACCGGGTCCCAAAAAATGATGAATACGCCCAGCGTCGCGGGAAACAGCACAGCGACCAGGTTATCGACAAAGTTCATCGCACCATTGCCGGCAACAAGTGCTTGCTTGGGCAGCAGATTGACGAGCAGCACCTGGGCACACGGGCGGGATACCCCGATGCCGATGCCAAATATCAGATAGGCAAAGATCAGGCACCACCAGGGCGCACCGCAGATGATCAGCGCCACTGCGGCGAGTTGCGCAGTACCCCGCGCCGTATCGGTGTAAATCAGCACCTGTTTCGCCGACTTTCGATCCGCCAGCAGCCCTCCGGCCAAGGCCCCGATTACGGTCCCTACCCCGACTGCCGCCATAACAAAACCAAATACTTCTGCTCCGTATCCGGTCCGAATAAGCGCTATTGGCAACGCGGCCAGACAAATAGCGTCACCGGCCATCGAGAGGCTTTGCCCGATGAGCAACTTGCGAAAAGAAGAAACGTTCAGCGCATCGGAATAAGGTGAAAAGCGATCGGCATTGGAGATCATAAGTAATCGTCCTTGAGGCCCCACAGGTTTCTGAGTCGAAGCACAATTACGTGATCGACCTTAAACCCTGTGGGAGCGAGCTTGCTCGCGATGCGTCAGCGGCCGCGCTACAGCTTTTACAGAATGCGGTACAGCAACCGCTCGATACGCACGCGACTCACCCGCTTGAGAAACTTCGCCACCCCCGCCGGGTAATCCGGCAGGGTTTGCAGGTCCTGGTAGCGCTCGATGCGCCGGGTGTGCTGGAAAATCTGCGCAAGTTCGGTGCGGCGCGGTTCCAGCAGTTCGTTGTGCGGATCATCGATCAGCAAGGCGTTTTCCAGGTCGAGACGAAACGCCCGCGGGTTGAGGTTATTGCCGGTCAGCAAGGTGTAGCGCTGATCGACCCACATGCCCTTGAGGTGATAGGTGTTGTCGCCGTCCTTCCACAGGTGCAGGTTCAACTGGCCGCTGTCGATGTTGCGCTGATGGCGCTTGGCAAAGCGGCGCAGGCTGATCTCATAGAGATACGGCAGCGCCGAGATCACCTTGAACGGTTCGTTCGGCGGAATGTAGAAATCGTTGGCGGTCTTGTCACCGACCACGATGTCGATCTTCACACCCCTGGCCAGTGCCCGGTTGATTTCCCGGGTCACGGCCAAGGGCAAGTTGAAGTAAGGCGTGCAGATGGTCAGCTGCTGCCGGGCGCTGCCGATCAGCTCGCCGATCACCCGGCTCAACGGGTTGTTCTTGCCTACGCCCAGTAACGGGCTGACCGACAGGCCGCCTTTGTCCGTAGTGCCCTCGGTGGTGTCGTAGGCCGCATGCTTGAGACGGCTGCGCAGGTCGCCGATGTCGTTGCGCAGGCTGCGGGTGGTCGGCAGGTTCGGCAGGTCCAGGCGATGCACCGCCTTGGAAGCCACCAGACCGTGCTGCACCAGGTGATGCATCGAGTCGGCCAGGGCGCGGTTGTGCAGCAAGTGGTAACGGTCGTACCGGTACTTGTCGAACTGGTGCAGGTAGACGTTGTTCAGGCTCGCACCGCTGTAGATCACGCAGTCATCGATGACAAACCCCTTCAAGTGCAGCACGCCAAACAACTCGCGGGTCTGCACGGGCACGCCATACACCGGCACGACGCTTTCGTGGGTACGGGTCATTTCCTGATACCAGGCCGAGTTGCCCGGCTGCTTGCCGGCACCGATCAGCCCGCGCTGGGCGCGCAGCCAGTCAACGACCACCGCTACGTCCAGTTCCGGACGCGCCAGCTTGGCAGCGTGCAAGGCATCGAGAATTTCCTGGCCGGCCTCGTCCTGTTGCAGGTACAGCGCGACGATATAGATACGCTGGGTGGCGCTGGCGATTTTTTCCAGCAGGCAGCGACGGAACTCGGCGGCGCCAGAGAGGATGGTGACGGCATCGGCGGTCAGCGGAAAACTGCGCAGTCTGGGCAGCAGGGAGCGTTTGAAAAGCGACGGCATAGGGCTCGCAAGGGTCGAATCCGAAGAACCCGAGAGCTTACACCATGGATGGGTTTGGGTCTTGTAGCTGTCTGTACCGGCGCCATCGCGAGCAAGTCGAATCGTCGCACCGTCGCTCCCACATTTAAAACGCATTCCCCTGTGGGAGCGAGCTTGCTCGCGATAGCATTTTCACGGACACCAAAAACAATCACTTGACCAAGGAGAACGATCGTTCTACTGTTTATTCCATGAACAAAATAACCAGCAACGAGACACGCGACATCATTCTGGACGTCACCGAAAAGTTGATCTACAAAAGTGGCATTGCTGCCACCGGCATGGACCTCCTGGTGAAAACCGCCGGCGTCTCCAGAAAAAGTATCTATCGCTACTTCGCCAACAAGGAGGAGCTGACCGTCGCCGCCCTGCAGCGCCGGGACCAACGCTGGATGCACTGGTACAGAAGCGAAGTCGGACAGGCACAAACCCCGGCCGAGCGCCTGCTCAACCTGTTTACTGTGCTCAAGTCGTGGTTCGCCTCCGATGGCTTTCGCGGCTGCGCGTTCATCAACACCAGCGGTGAAACCGGCGATCCGCTGGACCCGGTTCGCCTGGTCGCCAGGCACCACAAACAGAAGCTGCTCGACTACGTGTGCGAGCTGTGTACCGAATATGGCGCTGAAGATCCGGAGACGCTGGCCAAGCAGCTGCTGATCCTGATCGACGGGGCCATCACCGTCGCACTTGTCATGGGTGACCACAGTGCAGCCGATAATGCGCAATGCATGGCGCGGAAGTTATTGGACCTGTAACGACTTGATCAAGACCGACAACTTGCTTGAACTTTAATTAATAGGGAGACATGAAATGTCTAACGCCGAAGTTCGTCCGCCTTTGCCGCCATTTACCCGTGAATCGGCCATCGAGAAAGTTCGCCTGGCCGAAGATGGCTGGAACTCCCGCGATCCGCAACGTGTTTCGCTGGCCTACACCCTGGACACGAAATGGCGAAACCGCGCCGAGTTTGCCAACAACCGTGAAGAAGCCAAGGGCTTCCTGACGCGCAAATGGGCCAAGGAACTGGACTATCGCCTGATCAAGGAACTCTGGGCGTTTACCGATAACCGCATCGCCGTGCGTTATGCCTATGAATGGCACGACGATTCGGGCAACTGGTTCCGCTCCTACGGTAATGAAAACTGGGAGTTCAACGAAGACGGCCTAATGGCCCGGCGCTTTGCCAGCATCAACGACATGCCGATCAAGGAAAGCGAGCGCAAGTTCCACTGGACGCTTGGCCGTCGTCCTGACGATCACCCGAGCCTGTCGGATTTGGGCCTGTAACCGCCGCCCCCTGACTGATCGTTCCCACGCTCTGCGTGGGAATGCAGCCCGGGACGCTCCGCGTCCCTGAAGCGGACGCGGAGCGTCCGGTGAGGCATTCCCACGCAGAGCGTGGGAACGATCAGTCGTGTTCAGGCGACCGCGGTTTGCGGTTTCACCTGCGCTTTAGCTTCTAGCTCCCGCACCAACGGCAACACCCGCTTGCCGAAATACGCCACTTCTTCCTGAAAGTGCAGGAACCCCGCCAGCACCAGATCCACCCCCACCGCTTTCAGCGCCACAATCCGTTCGGCGATCTGTTGCGGCGTACCAATCAGGTTGGTCTTGAAGCCGTCGTTGTACTGCACCAGGTCTTCGTACGTCGATTTAGCCCAGTTGCCTTCGCCTTCGGGGGACGCCCTGCCCGCCTGCTTCGCCGCATCGCCAAAGGCATTCACCGCGTCCGGATCGGCCTCATCGATGATCTGCGCCAGCACCGCCCGTGCTTCCTCCTCGGTGTCACGGGCGATGACAAAGGCGTTTACGCCAACCTTCACAGAATGATTATTCGCCGCGGCCTTGGCGCGAATGTCGTCGACCTGGGCTTTGATGCCCTCCGGGGTATTGCCGTTGGTGAAGTACCAGTCCGACACCCGCGCCGCCATGTCTCGCGCTGCACGGGAACTACCGCCCTGGAAGATTTCCGGCCGGCCCAGTGGCTTAGGTTTGAGGCTGTAGTTGTCGAAACGGTAGAAATCGCCGCGAAAGGTGAAGTTGTCCTCGGACCAGACGCCTTTGAGTGAGCGAATGAATTCTTCGGAACGGCGATAGCGTTCGTCGTGCTCCAGCCAGTGTTCGCCAATGGCCTGGAATTCGCCCTTGAACCATCCGCTGACGATGTTGACCGCCACCCGACCGTTGGTCAGCTGATCGATGGTCGCCAATTGCTTGGCCGCCAGCGCCGGTTGCCATGGGCCCGGCAGGATCGCGGCGATGACTTTCAGTTTGCTTGTGGCGGCCAGCAATGCATGGCTGAAGGCGACGGACTCATGCTGGTATTCCGCGCCGTAACCGGCAGTGAAGCGAATCTGCGTCAGCGCATATTCAAACCCCGCCGCTTCGGCCAGTTGCGCCAGTTTGCGGTTGTAGTCGATGCCTGTAGGAGCGAGCCTGCTCGCGATGGACTAAAGAACGGCGCGTTAAGCCAGTAAACACGCGTTTTCGTTAACGACCATCGCGAGCAGGCTCGCTCCTACAAGGATTCGGGTGTTTCAGGGGCAATTTGCTGCTGAACTGTTGCTACAGCAACAGTTCAAGCCTAATCGATATCCAAACGCTCCCGCAAATCCTGGCTGCTTCCCTACGGCATGGACTGTGCAATCGCCCCTTGCACTAACAACGTTTTCATCTACCCAGCCAAGGAGCTGTTCCATGACCGAACACCAGGTATTCAACCCGCTGTCAATTGGCACTGACTACGAAACGCTGGCCGCCAGGTACCGCCCGATTTTCCAGCGAATCGCCGAAGGTGCCCTCGAACGCGAGCTGTCGCGCACCCTACCGTATGAGCCGATCCAATGGCTCAAGGGCGCCGGATTTGGCGCTGTGCGGGTGCCCGTTGAATACGGCGGTGACGGCGCCTCGCTGCCGCAGCTGTTTGAACTGCTGATCGAACTGGCCGAGGCCGACTCGAACATACCCCAGGCGTTGCGCGGTCACTTCGCCTTTGCCGAGGATCGCCTCAGTTCCCCACCCGGCCCGGCCCGGGACATCTGGTTCAAACGCTTCGTCGAAGGTGACATCGTCGGTTGCGCCTGGACCGAAATCGGCAACGTGGCGATTGGCGACGTCGTCACCAAAGTGTCGCCCCACGGCGAGCAATGGCGGCTTAACGGCGAGAAGTTCTACAGCACTGGTAGCCTGTTTTCCGACTGGATCGATGTCTACGCCCAGCGCAGCGACACCGGTGGCGACGTGATTGCCGCGGTGCGCACGCGCCAGCCCGGGATCGTGCAGAGCGACGACTGGGACGGGTTCGGCCAGCGCACCACGGGCAGCGGCACGTCACGCTTTGTCGACGCCGAGGTGGACGCGCAAAACGTCATCGACTTCGCCACTCGCTTTAAATACCAGACCGCGTTTTATCAGCTGGTCTTGCTGGCAACCCTGGCGGGAATCGGCCGTGCGGCGTTGCGCGATGTGTCTCGGCATGTGCGCGAACGCCAACGCATCTACAGCCATGGCAATGCTCAGCGAGTCAGCGAGGACGCGCAGGTCCAGCAAGTGGTCGGCGATATTGCCGCGTGGGTGTATGCCGCCGAGGCCAGCACGCTGCGAGCTGCGCACCCGGCACAACAGGCTTATCTGGCGCGTTTCGCCGGCGATGAACAAAGGGAGCACGCGGCAAATGTCGCGGCGGAAATTGAATCGGCGAAAGCGCAGGTGGTGGTCACGGAGCTGATCCAGCGGGCGACTACGCAGTTGTTCAATGCGCTGGGGGCTTCGGATATTCGTCAGGGCAAGGCTCTGGATCGGCATTGGCGCAATGCGCGTACCGTGTCTTCGCATAATCCGGTGATCTACAAGGCGCGGATTGTCGGGGATTGGGAAATCAACCGGACTGAGCCGCCGTTTGTGTGGCAGATCGGTAACGGGCCCGAGCGCAAATGATGTAGCGCGTGAACTTGTAGGAGCCAGGCTTGCCGGCGAAGAACGATAACGCGGTGCAACAGATACACCGAGGCGCCTGGTTCGCCGGCAAGCCTGGCTCCTACAAGGGAACCAGACCAGTCGCCGCAGAAGTTGGATAAAGGTAAGATACCGGCCCTTCCCCGCAGCCCTTGCTGCCCCCCGCCGATTAAGCCGATTCCATGCCTTTCGAACTCAGCGTTGACCTCACTACCCTGGCCATCCTGGCCATTGTCGCTTTCATTGCCGGTTTCATCGACGCCATCGCCGGCGGCGGCGGTCTGTTGACCACCCCGGCCTTGCTGACCGCCGGCCTGCCGCCGCACCTGGTGCTAGGCACCAACAAACTCAGTTCGACCTTCGGCTCGGCCACTGCCAGCTTCACCTTTTACCGCCGCAAGTTGTTCCACCCCAGACAGTGGACACACGCCATCGTCGGCACCCTGGTCGGCGCGCTGACCGGTGCGGTGGTCGCTCACTACCTGCCAGCCGAATGGTTGAACAAGATGCTGCCGGTGATCGTGTTTGCCTGTGGCCTCTATCTGTTGTTCGGTGGCACGCCGAAAGCGCCGCTGGACAGCGACGCACCGATCAGGAAAAAGTGGCAATCGACCCAGGGCTTCAGCCTCGGTTTCTACGATGGCGTGGCCGGTCCCGGCACCGGTGCGTTCTGGACCGTCAGCAGCCTGCTGATGTACCCGATCGATTTGGTGAAGGCCAGCGGCGTGGCGCGCAGCATGAACTTCGTCAGCAACATTGCGGCGCTGTCGGTGTTCGTGTTTTCCGGGCAAGTGGACTGGATCATCGGCCTGAGCATGGGCCTGTCGGTGATGGTCGGGGCGTTCTTCGGCGCTCGCACCGCCATCAGCGGCGGCGCGAAGTTCATTCGGCCGGTATTCATCACCGGGGTACTGGGCCTGACCGTCCGGTTAGCCTGGCAACACTGGTTCAGCGTGGCCTAAGCGCCGCGCCACGTAGACGTCGATCAGGTAACGGGCGATCGAACGTGAGGCCGGCAACGGTGGCAGAGCATGGACGTTGAACCACTGGGCGTCTTCGATCTCGTCTTCCTGGCAGACGATTTCGCCACCGGCGTATTCGGCATGGAAGCCGAGCATCATCGAGTGCGGGAACGGCCAGCACTGGCTGCCCAGGTACTGGATGTTCTTCACTTCGATCTGCACTTCTTCGCGCACCTCGCGAATCAGGCAATCCTCCGCCGATTCGCCAGGTTCGGCAAACCCCGCCAACGTGCTGTAGACCCCGGCGACAAAGCGTGGCGAGCGCGCCAGCAGCACTTCATCGCCACGGGTCACCAGCACGATCATGCTCGGCGAAATCCGCGGATAGCTGCGCAAATCACACGGCTGGCAATACATCGCCCGCTCGCGCGGCACCTGGGTCATGGCCTGGCCGCAGTTGCCGCAAAAACGGTGCTCACGGGCCCAGGTGCCGATCTGCGCGGCGTAGCCCAGGACCTTGAACACCGTGTGATCACCTTCGAGCATGAACGCGCGCAAGCCTTTCCAGTTGCAGCCCGGTACTTCGCTGTGACTGCGCAACTCCAGCAGGTACACCGGCTCGCCATCGAGGTGGCCGATGCCATGCTCGGCAAGTATCGACAAGTCCTGGCGCTTGAGCCATTCGCGCGGGAACAGTGCGCCGTTGTCGTCGAACAAAAAGCCTTCGGGGCTGCGCGCTACCGCCCAGCCGCCGGGCTGGTCGGTGTCCAGTACTGCCGTGGTCCAGCGTGAAGTCATTTTTCAATCAATCCAGAAATTCGGGTTTCTGTTTGCTCATATGGGCTGCCATGGCCACGCGCAGATCGGTGGATTGCAGCATGGCGGCGTTCCAGGTGGCGACGTATTCCAGGCCGTCGTCGATGCGATGATCGCGCATGTAGCTGATCATCTCCTTGGTGCCAGTAATGGCAATCGGCGACTTGCTCGCAATCTCGCGGGCAATGCTCATGACGCCGTCGAGCAGGCTGGCGGTATCGCTGTAGACACGATTGACCAGACCCATGCCCCGTGCTTCTTCGGCGCCGAAAGTGCGACCAGTGTAAGCCAGTTCACGCAGCATGCCGTCCCCGATGATCCGCGGCAAGCGTTGCAGCGTACCGACGTCGGCGGCCATGCCAATATCGATTTCCTTGATCGAGAATTGTGCGTCTTCGGCGGCGTAGCGCATGTCACAAGCGGCGATCAGGTCGATGGCGCCGCCCAGGCAATAACCCTGGATGGCCGCGAGCACCGGCTTGCGGCATTTGTCGACCGCATTGAAGGAAGCCTGCAGATTGAGGATCTTGCGGCGCAGCAAGCGCGCATTGCGCCCTACGTCCTTGCCCAGTTCATTGGCCACGCCGGCCAGCATCATCAGGTCGATGCCGGAGGAGAAATGCTTTCCTGCGCCACTGAGCACCACCACCCGAACTTCGTCGGTGTCGTCGATCCACTGGAAGATCTCGATGATCTCAGTCCAGAAGGCAGCGTTCATCGAGTTGATTTTCTCTGGGCGATTGATCTGCACATGGGCGATCTTATCCACCAGTTCGACGCTGAACGCTGTGTACTGAGACATGCTAGTGATCCTTTACCGGGCAAAAAAAGAAGCCCGAACTATAACAAGGCAGCCAGGCAGGCGGTAAGGCAGTGGTTCGGCCAAAAGCGGGACCTGTACGAACGCACCACAACAGTGCAAAAGTTCAGCAACGCTACGCACATTCATATGACTGCCAAGTGACGTAACGGGGCCAAAACGCATAAAAACCTGCACTTCGTCGGTGCATTCGCACCGATATCCGGCACGTTCGTACCTAAATGAACCGATTGTCGAACAATTTTGCCATCAGGGCTTTACCGCTCTAAGTTCTGGCCTAGACTGATTTTCGCGGGGGAGACCGGTCGGTCACAAAGTGGAAAAAAAGTCGAAACTTTTGCTCCACGGGGCCGGTCGAGTTAAAGGTAGGGGCGTTGCGACTGGTGCAATCCTTGCAATGGTTAATTCACCCATTCTGCTTCAGTGCATTTGGGGAGCGCTTGCTCGCCGATGCATAGCGCTTTTGCGCCGGCCACAGCCATTGGCCAAGAAACACCGTTTGCCAGACCTAAGAATTAGATCAACAACACGGGAGATTCATATGATTAGTGCGGCTTTGGATGTTCAGGGAGAGCTGGCTCATCAACAGGTCGGCGAATCGAGCGCCGTGACTGCTCCCAGTGCTCAACCGATCAGCGTTACCGGTACCCGGACGCTGGTACCGGTGGCTAGTCAGAATCCCAACAAGAAGAAAGTGTTGTTCGTCACCTCCGAGATTGCTGACCTTGTGAAAACCGGTGGCCTGGGCGACGTTTCCGCCGCGCTACCACGGGCCATGGCGCATCTGCACGATGTGCGGGTTCTGATCCCTGGTTATCCGCAGGTGATGCACAGTGAAAATCCGATTCACATCGTCGGTGAACTCGGGGGTCACGCGGCGCTCCCGCCGTGCAAGATCGGGCGCATGGACATGCCTGACGGTCTGGTCATTTATGTGTTGATCTGCCCTGAGCTCTACGAGCGCGAAGGTTCGCCCTATGGCGCCAACAACGGCCGCGACTGGCCGGACAACCATATTCGTTTCGCCCGCCTGGGTCTGGCGGCCGCCGATATCGCCGCCAACCTCGCACAAATCCACTGGTGCCCGGACCTGGTGCACGCCCATGACTGGCCGGCTGGCCTGGCCCCTGCCTATATGCACTGGCGCGGGCAGCGCACGCCGACCCTGTTCACCATCCATAACCTTGCGTACCAGGGCGTGACGAGCCTGGGGTCCTGCCCCGAGCTGGGCATTCCCCAGCACGCCCTGCAACAGGAAGGCATGGAGTTCTACGGCAAGATGTCGTTCCTCAAGGCCGGCATGGCCTATTCGAGCCACATCACCACGGTCAGCGCGACCTACGCCCAGGAAATCACCACCCCGGACTTCGGCTGCGGTCTCGACGGCTTTCTCGCCGCCAAGACCCAGCAAGGCCTGCTCAGCGGCATTCCCAATGGCATCGACGAAAGCTGGGATGCGGCCACCGACCCGCACCTGTTCTGCCCCTTCAAAATCGGCGACTGGGACGGCAAGGCGGTCAACGCCGCGCATGTACGCCAGTTGTTTGGCCTGCATGACAGCGAAGGTCCGCTATTCGCCGTGGTCTCGCGCCTGGTTTATCAAAAAGGCCTGGACCTGACCGAAGCGGTCTCCGAATACATCGTCAAATCCGGCGGCCAGATCGCAATCATCGGCCGTGGCGAGCCGGAAGAAGAGCAGGCCATGCGCGAACTGGCCCTGCGTTTCCCTGGGCAGATCGGTGTGCGCATCGGCTTCAACGAAACCGATGCCCGGCGGATGTTTGCCGGCAGCGATTTCCTGTTGATGCCGTCGCGCTATGAACCTTGCGGCTTGAGTCAGATGTACGCCCAGCGCTTTGGCTCGTTGCCAGTGGCGCGCAATACCGGTGGTCTGGCGGACACCATTGAAGACGGCGTGACCGGCTTCCTGTTCGATGAATCCACGGTGGAAAGCTATCAGCAAGCCCTGAGCCGCGCGTTCAAGGTCTTCGCCTTCCCCGACCTGCTGCACGCCATGCGCTGCCGCGCCATGGCGGCACCGTTCAACTGGTGCAAGGCGGTCGAACCCTACGCCGAACTCTACGAGCAGCTTGTGGCCAAAGCTTTGGGGAAATCGCACAAACAGTGAGAGGCTTTTGAAATGCCGTTACGGACCCTTGAGACCTGGCCCCACGGCGCAATCAAACTGGACCCGCAAAACACGCGATTCGCGTTGTGGGCACCCGATGCGTTCTACGTCAGTGTCGAACTGGAAAATGGACAGTCCTTGCCGTTGCTGCCTCAGGCCGACGGCTGGTTCGTGATCAACACCCGCTGCCCGGCGGGTACGCGATACCGCTACAACATCGATGGCGAACTGGAGGTGCCCGACCCGGCCTCCCGCGCCCAGGCCGGGGACATTGACCAGCACAGCGTGGTGGTCGACCCGTTGGCCTACCAATGGCGACACAGCACCTGGCTGGGACGCCCGTGGAACGAAGCGGTGATCTACGAGCTGCACGTCGGTGCCCTCGGCGGCTTCCTTGCGGTCGAAAAACACCTGGCGCATCTGGTGGAGCTTGGGGTTACCGCGATCGAGTTGATGCCGATCGCGCAGTTCCCCGGCGAGCGCAATTGGGGCTACGACGGGGTGCTGCTCTATGCACCCCAGGCCTCCTATGGTTCTCCCGAACAACTCAAGCACCTGATCGACACCGCCCATGGCCTTGGCCTGGCGGTGATTCTCGACGTGGTCTACAACCACTTCGGGCCGGATGGCAATTACCTGCATCGCTACGCCAAGGGATTCTTCCGCGAAGACCGGCATACGCCTTGGGGAGCGGCCATCGATTTCCGTCGACGCGAAGTGCGCGACTTCTTCATCGACAACGCCTTGATGTGGTTGCTGGAGTACCGTTTTGACGGCTTGCGCCTGGACGCGGTGCATGCCATCGAAGACCCGGATTTTCTCCAGGAACTGGCCCAGCGGGTGCGCGAGCAGACCGATCCATTACGTCATGTGTGGCTGATGGTGGAAAACGAACATAACCAGGCCAGCCTGCTCGAACAGGGCTTTGACGCGCAGTGGAACGATGACGGCCATAACGCCTTGCACGTGCTGCTGACCGGCGAGACCGATGCCTATTACGCCGACTATGCAAAAAATCCCACCGAACAATTGGCCCGCTGCCTGAGCCAGGGCTTTGTGTTCCAGGGCCACCTCAACCGCCATGGCGAATCGCGCGGCGAGCCTAGCGGGCATTTACCACCCAGCGCGTTCGTGCTGTTTTTGCAGAATCACGACCAGATTGGCAACCGCGCCTTTGGCGAGCGTCTGCATCAACTGGCCAACCCCGACGCATTGAAAGCGGCGACGGCGCTGTTGCTGCTGTCGCCGATGATCCCCCTGATGTTCATGGGCGACGAGTTCGCCGCCGAGCAACCGTTCCTGTTCTTCACCAGCCACCACGGCGAACTGGCACGGTTGGTGCGCGAAGGACGGCGCAATGAATTTGCCGCGTTCAGCGCGTTTGCCGACCCGGATAAACGCGAACAGATTCCCGATCCCAACGCACCTCAGACCTTCGAAGCGTCCCGCCCTACCCTCACAGCCACCGGGGCTTCGGCGGTCCATGACCTCTATCGCCAACTGTTGCAGATCCGTCACCGGCACATCATCCCGCACTTGCCCGGCACCCAGGCGTTGAATGCCGAGGTGCTGGGCGACGGCGCGGTCAGCGCGACATGGCGCCTTGGCGATGGCAGCCAATTGCGCATCGACCTCAACCTCAGCGGTACGCCGGTAGGCCACACGCCGCCGGTCAATGCGTCTTTACTGTTCGAACACCCGTCCGGGTCTGGCCAACAGCTGGATCAAGGCACCTTGCCCCCGTATTGCGCGCTTGTCAGCCTCACGGCCGCGGCCCCTTTGCTACCCCTTGATGGAGAGCGCCAATGAGTGATGCGCAACTGGAAATCCTCGCCAGCCGCGCCGGCCTGGCGGTCGACTGGATCGATGCCAATGGTCGCCCGCAAAAAGTCGCGCCTTCGGTGCTGCGCAACGTCCTCACCGGACTCGGCCACCCCGCCGGCAGCGCCCAGGAAATCGACGCCAGCCTGCTCGAATTGCAACAGGTACAGCAAACCCGCCACCTGCCGCCGCTGATCACCGCCGATTTCGGCGTCGGTCTCAACCTGGCGCACTTTTTCGAGCCGCTGACACCCTGCGAGATCCATCTCGAAGATGGCTCGCAACTCAGTCTCAAACTGGATGCCGAGGCCGTTCTGCCGGGTCTGATTCCGGTCGGTTACCAACACGTCGACATCGATGGACAAAGCTTTACCCTGGCCGTGGCCCCCGCCCGCTGCTACAGCGTGGGCGATGCGGTGGACAGCCCGATCCCGCGCACCTGGGGCCTGAGCGTGCAACTGTACGCCTTGCGCCGTGCCGGCGATGGCGGTTTTGGCGACACCCAGGCGCTGGAAGACCTGGCCCGAGTGGCGGGAGAACGCGGCGCCGAAGCACTGGCGATCAGTCCGCTGCATGCAATGTTCGCCAATGACACCCGTCGCTACAGCCCGTATTCACCCTCCAGCCGTTTGTTTCTCAACAGCCTGTATTGCGCGCCGGGGGCGATTCTCGGTGAGCGCGCGATGCGCACTGCTGTCGATGCCACTGGCCTGGCCGCCGAACTCAAACGCCTGGAAGAGCTGCCATTGATCGACTGGCCGGCCGCCGCTGAAGCCAAGCATCGGCTGTTACAGGCGCTGTACGAAGGCTTCGTGCAGGGCGAACATCCGCTGCACGCCGACTTCAGCAGCTTTCGCCATGCCGGGGGCGAAGCGCTGGAAAATCATTGCCGCTTCGAAGCCATTCAAGAAACCCGCGCCGCCCAAGGCGAAAGCCTCGATTGGCGTGAATGGCCGGAGCAGTGGCGCAACCCGCGCAGCGCCGCCCTGGCCGAATTCGCCGAAGAGAACGCCGGACGCATCGGCTTCTTCGCCTTCTGCCAGTGGCTGATTACCCGTTGCCTGGAGCGCGCGCAAACTGCCGCCCGCAGCAGCGGCATGGGCATTGGCCTGATTGCCGACCTGGCGGTCGGTGCCGATGGCGGTGGCAGCCAGGCCTGGAGTCGCCAGGATGAATTGCTCGCTTCCCTCACCGTCGGCGCGCCACCGGACATTCTCAACCGCACCGGTCAGGGTTGGGGGATTTCCGCATTTTCCCCCGAGGGCCTGGTACGAAATGGCTTCCGCGCTTTCATCGAAATGCTCCGCGCCAACTTCGCCCACGCCGGTGGCCTGCGGATCGACCATGTCATGGGCCTGCAACGCTTGTGGGTGATCCCCAATGGCGCACCGCCTGCCGATGGCGCTTATTTGTATTACCCGCTTGACGACTTGCTGCGCCTGCTGAGCCTTGAGTCCCATCGCCACCAGGCCATCGTCCTCGGCGAAGACCTGGGCACGGTGCCGGACGGTCTGCGGGAAAAACTCAGCGCCCGCTCGATCCTCGGTATGCGAGTGTTGCTGTTCGAACAGGACAACACTCACTTCAAACCGATCCTCGACTGGCCGGACAATGCCCTGGCCACCACCAGTACCCACGACCTGCCCACCCTCAATGGCTGGTGGCATGGCCGCGATATCGACTGGAACGCCCGCCTCGGCCTGATCGATGCCAGTGCTGAAATCGAGTGGCGCCAGCATCGCGAGCGCGAGCGCGAAGGCCTGCGCCGGACCTTGAGCCAGGACCCGCAGAACTTTCGCGAAGAGTCCCATGAAACCGATCAGGTGCTCGACGCCAGTGTGCGCTTCCTCGGCCACACCCGCGCGCCGCTGGTGCTGCTGCCGCTGGAAGATGCGCTGGGTATCGAACAGCAGGCCAACCTGCCCGGCACCATCGATACCCACCCCAACTGGTCCCGTCGTTTGCCCGGTAACAGCGAAGCCTTGCTCGATGGCCCGGACGCCGCCCGGCGCCTGGAACTGCTCGCCTGCGCGCGACTGCAGGCGGCCGAGCGTGACCAATGAAGCAAGTCACTGTTCAACCGCTACGGGCCACACTACGACTGCAATTTCATAAAGGCTTCACCCTCGACAATGCCGTGCCGCTGGTGCCCTACTTCGCCCGTCTCGGCATCAGCCATGTCTACGCCTCGCCGCTGCTGAGCGCCCGCGCCGGATCCATTCACGGCTATGACGTGGTGGACCCGACCACCGTAAACCCGGAACTGGGCGGTGAATCGGCGTTGCGCCGCTTGGTCAGCGCGCTGCGCGATCAGAACATGGGGTTGATCCTCGACATCGTCTCCAACCACATGGCGGTCGGCGGTAACGACAATCCCTGGTGGCTGGACCTGCTGGAGTGGGGACGCCTGAGTCCATACGGCGAGTTCTTCGATATTCAGTGGCACTCGCCCGACCCGTTGATGGAAGGCCAGTTGCTGTTGCCGTTCCTGGGCAGCGACTACGGCATCGCCTTGCAGGACGGCACCCTGGCCCTGCGTTTCAATGCCCAGCGCGGCGCGTTCCATGTCGAGCATTACGATCATCACTTTCCGATATGCCCCAGCCATTACGGCGAGCTGCTGAAGGCAGATGCCGAGCCGCTGAAATTACTGGCAGACCGGTTCAGCACCTTGAGCTATCAGACCGATGCCCACAACCTGGCCATTGCGTTAAAAGAGGAGTTGCGCGAACTGGCCAGCGATCCCGCGATGCTGCAAGACATTGAACAAAATCTGCAAGCCTACGACTCGCTGAGCAGCGAAGGTTTTCAACGCTTGCACAACTTACTGGAACGCCAGAGTTACCGCCTCGCCAGTTGGCGCACCGCCGCGGACGACATCAACTGGCGGCGTTTTTTCGATATCAACGAGCTGGGTGGTTTGCGCGTGGAGCGTCCAGCGGTGTTCGAGGCGACCCACGCGAAGATTTTCCAGTTGGTGGCGCAAGGGCTGGTCGACGGGTTGCGCATCGATCACATCGACGGCCTCGCCGACCCACGGGGCTACTGCCGCAAACTGCGGCGGCGCGTCGACAGCCTGGCACCGGGCCGGCACCTGCCGATCTATGTGGAAAAAATCCTTGGCGAAGGCGAAACCTTGCACTGCGACTGGTCGGTGGATGGCACCACTGGCTACGAATTCATGAACCAGTTGTCGTTGCTGCAACACGATCCCGACGGTCAACAGACCTTGGGCGAACTCTGGCACCGGTACAGCGATCGCCCGGCTGACTTCCGTCAGGAAGCACAACTGGCGCGCCAGCAGATTCTCAATGGTTCGCTCGCCGGGGATTTCGAAAGTGTGGCCCAGGCTTTGTTGCAAGTGGCCCGGGATGACCTGATGACCCGCGACTTGACGCTGGGTGCGATCCGTAGAGCGTTGCAGGAACTGATTGTGCATTTCTCGGTGTATCGCACCTACATCGGCGCCCTTGGTCGTTCGACCCAGGACGAGGTGTTTTTCCAGCAAGCCATGGAAGGCGCCCGACAAACCCTTGGCGAAGCCGACTGGCCAGTGCTCGATTGCCTGGCCGGTTGGCTGGGTGGCGAGGCCTGGCGAAAACGCCCGGCTGGCCGCCTGCGCAAACGGCTCAAGCATGCCTGCGTGCGCTTTCAACAGCTGACTTCACCTGCCGCAGCGAAGGCCGTGGAAGACACTGCGTTCTATCGCTCGGCGGTGTTGCTGTCGCGCAATGACGTCGGCTTCAGCACCGAGCAATTCAGTGCCCCGGTGGCCGATTTTCATGCGGCTTGCCTCAAGCGCCTGGAACTGTTTCCTGACAACCTGCTCGCCACCGCGACCCACGATCACAAACGTGGCGAGGATACGCGCGCGCGCCTGGCAGTCTTGAGTGAACACAGTAAATGGTACGTCGAACAGATCGGCCTTTGGCGCGCCCTCGCCCGCCCCCTGCGCGACGACGATCAGATGCCGTCGGCCGGCGATGAGTTGATTCTCTATCAGGCACTCCTGGGCAGCTGGCCGCTGGACCTGCGCGCCGACGATCAACCGGCCCTGGAGGACTACGCGCAACGCATTTGCCAATGGCAACGCAAAGCCCTGCGCGAAGCCAAGCTGCAGAGCAGCTGGAGCACGCCAAACGAAGTGTACGAACAAGCCAGCGAAAGTTTTACCAGGCGCCTGCTGCTGAGCCCGGAAGGCGATCTGCTGCGCACCGCCCTGGGCAAGGTAGCTCGGACGATTGCCTTGCCTGGCGCCCTCAACGGATTGGCGCAAACCTTGCTGCGCATGACCGTACCGGGAGTGCCGGACCTCTATCAGGGCAACGAGTTCTGGGACTTCACGCTGGTCGATCCGGACAACCGCCGGCCGGTGGATTACGCCAGCCGCCAACAGGCCTTGCAACAAACGTTGGATTTGCCCGATCTGTTGCAGCACTGGCACAACGGGCGCATCAAGCAAGCCTTGATTGCGCAGACTTTAAACAGGCGTGCCGAGCACGCCGAGTTGTTTCGACGCGGGACTTACCAGCCCCTGGAAGTCATTGGCAGTCAGGCCAATCGGGTGCTGGGATTTGTTCGCGAATGGGAGGGGAAACGCGCCATCATCATCGTGCCGATCCGCTGTTCGACACTGCTGGAAAACAGTGCCGTGCCTCAGGTGGACGCGCCGCAGTGGGGCGATACCCGGATCAGTTTGCCGTTCACAATCGCCGGCGAAACTCTGAAGGGACTTTTTTCCAGCGTCACAGTCACAAAAAACAGGGAGCTGATGATCAGCGCCGCGCTGGGGGATTTCCCGGTCAATCTCTTTATCCAAACTACCCACACTTGAGTTCAGTTCAGGAGCAATGCGATGAGCAACGACGATAAACGCATCCGCGAGTTTGCCTATCAGATCTGGGAATCTGAAGGCAAGCCAGAGGGCCAGGAAGCACGGCACTGGGAGATGGCACGCAAACTGGCTGAAGCCGAAGCCCTGGCGCCGAAAAAGCCGGCAAAAGCGCCGGCGAGTAAACCAGCCGTGAGTAAAGGCGGCGAAAGCAAGCTCAATGGCAAGGCCGCGGCTCCAAAACCCAAGGCCAAAGCCAAGCCGGCTGCCGCCTCTGCGGTGATACCGCCCGGGGAAAAAACCGCCGAGAAAAAACCTCGCGCAGCGCGAAAACCGCCTGCGGTCTAAGCTTTTCTACCGTGGTCCTGAATCACTTCGTGGCGAGTCATCTCGCCAATGGGGAGGCGTTCATCCGTAAAATCACCTGTGGGAGCGAGCTTGCTCGCGATGACGGATCACCATTCAATACATGTAATGCCTGACACGCCGCCATCGCGAGCAAGCTCGCTCCCACAGGTTGCGGCGTATTTGTATCCCTTGTTGCAGGAGCAATTATGACCCGACCCAAGAAAGACACGCCGCCTCCCCATGCCGAACCCTCGCGCATCCGTGAAGGCCTGCCCTTTCCTCTGGGTGCGACCTGGGATGGTCTGGGGGTCAATTTCGCCTTGTTCTCGGCCAACGCCACCCGGGTCGAACTGTGCATTTTCGATGATGCCGGCGAAGTGGAACTCGAACGCATCGAACTGCCGGAATACACCGACGAGATTTACCACGGCTACCTGCCCGACGCCCATCCGGGGCTGATCTACGGCTATCGCGTGTACGGCCCGTACGACCCGGCCAACGGCCATCGCTTCAACCCCAACAAGCTGTTGATCGACCCCTACGCCAAACAATTGGTCGGTCGGTTGAAATGGTCGGAGGCCCTGTTCGGCTACACCATCGGCCACCCCGACGCCGACCTCAGTTTCGACAAACGCGACAGCGCACCCTTCGTGCCCAAATGCAAGGTGATCGATCCGGCGCACACCTGGGGCCACGATCATCGGGTCAGCGTGCCATGGGACAAAACGATCATCTATGAAACCCACGTGCGCGGCTTCAGCATGCGTCACCCCGCGGTTCCCGAAAACGTGCGAGGGACCTTTGCCGGGCTGATGGTCGACGAAGTGCTGGAGCACATCCGCAAGCTGGGCGTGTCGACCGTCGAGCTGTTGCCGATCCACGCCTTTGTCAACGACCAGCACCTGCTGCACAAAGGCATGACCAATTACTGGGGCTACAACAGCATTGCGTTCTTCGCCCCCGACCCGCGCTACCTGGCCAGCGGCAAGATCGCCGAGTTCAAGGAAATGGTCGCGCACCTGCACGAAGCCAACCTGGAAGTGATCCTCGACGTGGTCTACAACCACACCGCCGAGGGCAACGAACAAGGCCCGACCCTGTCCATGCGCGGCATCGACAACGCGTCTTACTACCGCTTGATGCCTGAAGACAAACGCTTCTACATCAACGACTCCGGCACCGGCAACACCCTGGACCTGAGCCACCCGTGCGTGTTGCAGATGGTCACCGACTCCCTGCGCTACTGGGCTTCGGAAATGCATGTGGACGGCTTCCGCTTCGACCTGGCGACCATTCTGGGGCGTTATCACGACGGTTTCGACGAGCGTCACAGTTTCCTCGTGGCCTGCCGCCAGGACCCGGTACTGCGTCAGGCCAAGCTGATTTCCGAGTCTTGGGATTGCGGGCCCGGCGGTTATCAGGTCGGGCGCTTTCCACCGGGCTGGGTGGAATGGAACGACAAGTTTCGCGACACCGTGCGCGCGTTCTGGAAAGGCGACGATGGCCAACTGGCGGACTTCGCCAGTCGCATGACCGCTTCCGGCGAGATGTTCAACCAGCGTGGTCGGCGGCCTTATTCATCGCTGAACTTCATCACCGCCCACGACGGCTTCACCCTCAATGACCTGGTGTCGTACAACGACAAGCACAACGAAGCCAACGACGAAAACAACCAGGACGGCAGCAACAACAACCTGTCATGGAACCATGGTGTCGAAGGCCCCACCGACGACCCGCAAATCAACGAACTGCGCCAGCGACAGATGCGCAATTTTTTTGCCACCTTGCTGCTGGCCCAGGGTACGCCGATGCTGGTGGCCGGCGATGAATTCGCCCGGACACAGGAGGGCAACAACAATGCCTATTGCCAGGACAGCGAAATCGGCTGGGTCAACTGGGACCTGAGCGAGGATGGCAAGGCCCTGCTCAAGTTCGTCAAGCGCCTGATCAAGTTGCGCCTGACCTATCCTATCCTGCGCCGTGGGCGCTTCCTGGTGGGCAACTACAACGAGGACATCGGCGTCAAGGATGTCACCTGGCTGGCGCCGGATGGCCGCGAAATGACCACCAAGCACTGGCACGATGCACACAATCGCTGCCTGGGTATGTTGCTCGACGGCCGCGCCCAGGAAACCGGGATCCGCCGCAAAGGGGCGGACGCCACGCTGTTGCTGGTGGTCAACGCCCATCACGATATCGTCAACTTCCACCTGCCGGAGGTACCCGACGGCGGTTTCTGGACGTGCCTGGTCGACACCAATCAACCGTCCATACGCGGCCAGGAACGCTTCGATTTCGGTCGCGAGTACTCGGTCACCGGGCGTTCGTTGCTGTTGTTCGAACTGCAACGTGAGGAAGAGGAGTAAAAACAGCGAGGCCGGCGCGATGTAAAATTTGTGTCAAGGGTGCACATCCGGCGCGACGAATACCGATACATGAGCAATACTCGATGCGCGGCTGTCCAGGGTCCGGAGCGCCGCGCTTCGCTAACAACCCCGCCCTCACGGCTGCTGCAGCGCTTGCGTTGCGCACGACTGAAGGCGAAAGGAACAAGGACGTAACGCCATGAAATCTGTGTCCGTCAGTGACAGCAGCTTTGCAGAACAAATCTGGAACAGCGCCCCGCAATTGGCCAATATCCCAGTCATTGGAACCCAGTCCCTTCTCCCCCCAGGCGCCCGCGCCGTGGTGATCGCCCCACATCCCGGCGACGAAGTGGTGACCTGCGGCGGTCTGCTGCAGTTGCTCAGCGCCACGGGGCACCCCTTGCAATTGATCTCGGTGACCGACGGCAGCGCCAGCCATGCGGGGTCCCAACAGTGGTCGGAGAAACGCCTGAGCGTGTATCGCTCCCAGGAAAGTGTCGAGGCCTTGCGCCGGCTCGGGTTGCCGATGCACAGCCTGAAATGGATACGCGGCGGCTTCACCGACCACACCCTGGCGGACCATGAACAGGCGCTCACGCAATTCATCGCTCGTTATCTTCGGCCGGGCGATGTGGTGTTCAGCACCTGGTGCGCAGATGGCAACAGCGACCATGACGCTGTCGGCCGCGCCAGCGCCAATGCCGCCACCATCGCCGGTGCCGTCTTTACTGAAATACCGGTCTGGGCCTGGCACTGGCCAACGCGCGATAGCGCTCTGATCCCCTGGCATCGGGCGCGCAAGGTACGCCTGGATACCTGGACAGTGGCGCGCAAGAGCCACGCTACCCATGCCTATGCCAGTCAACTCGACGGTGAACCGGCCATCGGGATAGCGCCACGTTTGCCGCGGGTGTTGTTGGAGCGGATGCGTTTGCCTTATGAGATTGTGTTTGTCTGAAAAGACCAAGGCGGTTGTCGGAGTACATATCCATTTCTGCGGTAACGGCCGCTTATGGTTTCGCCCTTACGGCGCCTCACTTTTCCAAACGCCGGAATGCCGGCCCAGCGAAAAGTAAGCAAAAGGCTTTGCCCCACCACTCGGTGCCTCGCTTAGGCTCGGCATGCCCTCTCTCCGGCATTGCTCCGTGGGTCGCCGCGATGGGCCATCCCTGGCCCAGCGCGGCTAAACCGGCGTCCTGCCGGTTTACCCACTGCGCAATGCCTGCGTTCGGCCATCGTGGTTTAACGGGGCGCCCAAATCTAAAGCCAAAGCGAGGCGGCCTGACAGCCGACCTGACTTTTGCAGATACCCCCAATCCCCTGTGGGAGCGAGCCTGCTCGCGATGGTCGCCAACGATAACGCGCCCTGTCTGGATGATCGCGTTGTCTGGACGTTTTTCGCGAGCAGGCTCGCTCCCACAGGGGATCGCGGACAAGCCTGCAATCAGGTCGGCTATCAGGCCGCCTCGCTTTTGCTTTTGATCTGGCTTTTGATTTTCTTGCCACATCGAGAGGCCGAGTGGAGGTTCTGCGCAGTGGGTAAACCGGCATGGATGCCGGTTTAGCCGCCGCCGGCCATGGATGGCCGATGGCGGCGGGCCCACGGAGCAGGACCGGAGCGAGGGCATGCCGAGCCACAGCGAGGCACCGAACGCCAGGGGCAAGAGCCCTTGGTTACTTGGGGCTTTTCCAAGTGACTCGCTGTAAAAGCGAAACCATAGGTGGCCGTTACCGCAGGAATTGATATGTACTCAGTCAAAATATAATAGGTCGGCTGTCAGGCCGCCTTCGCGAGCAAGCTCGCTCCCACAGTAGATCGGGTACAGCCGCGAGTGATTGGTCGACTGTCAGGCCGCCTTCGCTGGCAAGCCAGCTCCTACAGTAGATCGTGGTACAACCGCGAGCGACTGGTCGGCTACAAGGCCGCCATCGCTACAGATAATGCCGCGTTCGAACGTTTTTTTGGCATCACGACATAACGCGCTGAACTGCACGCCCCCCAATCAGTCGCATACATAAGCAACCCGAATTCAGAGGAGTGAAAGTGAGCAGTGACTCTAATCGGCAGGCAGCAGGAGCAGTGCCGTTGGACAGCCCCCCGGCCATCCACCGGTTACGCGTGCTGACAGTCAACACCCACAAAGGGTTTACCGCGCTCAACCGGCGCTTCATCCTCCCGGAATTGCGCGATGCAGTACGCAGCACCTCAGCGGACCTGGTGTTCCTGCAGGAAGTCGTCGGTGAACACGAGCGCCATTCTTCGCGTTACAACGATTGGCCACAAACCTCGCAATACGAGTTCCTCGCCGACAGTATGTGGAGCGACTTCGCCTACGGGCGAAATGCGGTCTACCCCGACGGTCACCACGGCAACGCACTGCTGTCCAAATACCCGATCCGCGAATACCGCAACCTCGACGTCTCCATTACCGGCCCCGAGCGCCGTGGGCTTTTGCATTGCGTGCTGGACGTACCGGGCCACGCCGAGGTCCATGCGATCTGCGTGCACCTGAGTCTGCTGGAGAGTCATCGCCAGTTGCAGTTGCAGTTGCTTTGCCAGTTGCTCGAATCCCTGCCTGATGACGCGCCGGTCATCATTGCCGGCGACTTCAACGATTGGCAGTTGCAGGGCAACGCCGCCCTCTCCCGCCGCGACTATTTGCACGAAGCCTTCGAACGCCACCATGGCCGTCCGGCAAAAACCTACCCGGCGCGCTTCCCGCTGCTGCGCCTGGATCGGATCTACCTGCGCAATGCCAGTAGCCACGATCCGAAAATCCTCGGCCACAAGCCCTGGACGCACCTGTCAGATCATTTGCCCTTGGCGGTTGAAGTGCACCTGTAACGCGTCAAATCTGCTATCCACCTGTCACTTATGACAGTAGATACACCCAAAAACACCTGCTACGGTGCTCCCGTCCGTTCGACTGACTCGTGCGGACAGGCCCCGTAGCCGTCGTTGCCTGAAGGGTTATTGCCTTCCTGATGATGTCTCGCAACTCGCGCTGCCGATTCACTTGATGCCTTGCCTTTCTTGCAAGACATCGGGTGTCGATTCCACGCGGAGACGAGCATGAACCTTTGCAAAAAACTGCCCAACTACCGTTGCAGCGCCTGTGCCATTTCAATCTGGCTGTGCCTGGGCTGGTCCCTACCGACACAGGCGGCTTGTACGCCTACCCCCACCGCCGGCAACGACAACCAGCTGTGTAACAGTGGCAACGGCGGGCCGCTGACTGATCTGGCGGGAAACAACACCCTGACCTTTCCCGCCAATGGCACCGGCACGATTACAGGTAATGTGACGTTCGGCGTTGGCAATGACACCCTGGACATGAATTCCGGCTTGATTACCGGGATCGTCAATCTGGGAGACGGTGACGACACTTTCAGCATCAGTGCCGGTCAGGTCACCGGGGCGGTGAACCAGGGCAATGGCGTCGATAGATTTCTCATGAATGGCGGGACAATCCAGTCGCTCGCCCAAGGCGACAGTCGCGACTTTTTCGAGATGAACGCAGGCACGATCATTGGCGCCTTCGAGGACGGTGACACCGCCAAGATGACCGGCGGCAGCATCGGCCGGGTCGACATGAAGCTCGATAACAATCTGTTCCATCTGGTTTTCGGGCAGATCCTCGGCAATCTGGTCACCGGGTTTGGTACTGACACCATCAACATTTCCGGTGGCAGGATTGGTGGCAACATCAGTGTCAGCGGCGGCAACGACAGCATTACGGTGACCGGAGGCGAAGTCGTCGGCGAGATCCGTGCCAGTGCAGGCAATGACACTTTTACCTGGGAGGGCGCCGGAACCATCCGTTCGGCGATCCTGATGGGAGATGGCGATGACCTGGCAATCCTGCTCAACCTCAATGACAGCATCCTGGCCCAGACCCCGATCCTCAATGGTAACAACGGCAACGATCTGCTGAGGTTCGATCACACCACCTCCAGCGGAACCGCTCGTTACGTAAACTGGGAAACCGTCAACCTGAGCAATGGCTCGCGATTTCACTTCGACGACAAATTTGTCCTGGGTGACAGCGTCAGCGGCAGCGGCGTGTTCAACATCGACGGCAGCAGTGTCGTGACCTCGATCCAGGGCAGCCTCGCCCCTTTCACCCCGGGCCAGCGCGCGACGCTGAACAACGCCGGGATCATTGACCTGGGCAGCGGCAATACCCGCACCAACGACACCCTGACGGTACAGGGCAACTATGCGGGCAACGGCGGCCAGCTATGGTTGCAAAGCGTCCTGGGCGATGACAGCTCCCCCAGTGACAAACTGGTGATCAACGACGGAACCATCACCGGCAGCACCTCGATTGCCGTTACTAACCTTGGTGGCCTTGGCGCCCTGACCCAGCAGAACGGTATCCAGGTGGTACAGGCCCAAGGCACGGCAACCAGCGACAACGGTGCTTTTACCCTTAGCACACCGCTGTCGATTGGGGCCTTCAATTACAACTTGTTCAAGGGCGGCGTCACCGCTGACAGCACCAACAGTTGGTTCCTGCGCTCGTCCGTAGTGGCCGCGCCACTGGTTGCGGTGCCCAACCCGGATCCTGCCTTGCCACCCATTCTGGTACCACCGCTCGTGGTGCCCAACCCGGATCCAGCCTTACCACCGATTCTCGTGGCACCGGTCGCGGTGCCCAACCCCGATCCAGCCTTGCCACCGATTCTGGTTGCACCGGTCTCAGTGCCTAACCCGAATCCAGCCTTGCCACCAATTCCGGTGCCCCCGGACGCAGCGCCGTTCGCGGCGCCGGTAGCGGCCGTCGGCTCGCCACCACTGCCAGTCGCCGAACCCGGTGCCGCACCGATTCCCCTGTACCGTCAGGAAGTCCCGGTCTGGTCGGTGTTGCCACCCGCGGCCGCGCAGCTGGCCCTGTCGGCGCTCGGCACCTTCCATGATCGACAGGGTGATCAACGCCTGCTGAACGAAACCGGAGCCTTTGGCGCAGGCTGGGGCCGGGTCTACGGGAAAAACTTCGACCAGACCTGGGCCGGCACCGTCACACCACGGCTCGACGGTTCGCTCAACGGGTTTCAGGTGGGCAACGATCTGTTCGCCTCGCAGACTGCCGATGGGCAAACCCAGCGCACCGGCTTCTTCGTCGGCCATAGCCGCTTGAAGGGTGATGTCGACGGCTTCAACCAGGGTTTCCAGGACAAACGCGCCGGCAAGATCGAGTTGCAAGGCGACAGCCTCGGGCTCTACTGGACCCTGACCGATCCCCTGGGCTGGTATGTCGATACCGTGGCGATGTACACCTGGTTGAACGGCGACAGCCACTCCGACCGCGGCCTGAAAATCGACAACGACGGCCACGCCACAACCCTCTCGGTCGAGGCTGGCTACCCTGTTGCAGTGGCACACAATTGGGTGTTCGAACCCCAGGTACAAGTCATCCATCAACAGGTTGACCTGAAGAGTCAGGATGACGGTATTTCAAAGGTGTCGTTCGATTCGGACGCTGCCTGGACCGGCCGCCTCGGCGCCAGGGTCAAGGGGCGCTACGACGTCGCCGGCCTGCCGCTGGAACCTTACTTGCGCGTCAACCTGTGGCACACATCGTCGGGAACCGACACAGTGACATTTGACGACAGCACCGAAATCAAAACCGAACAACGCTCCTCATCGGCGGATCTCGGCATCGGCGCCATCCTGACACTTGCGCATGATGTCAGCGTGTACGCCAATGCGGATTACAGCAGCAATATCGACAGCAACCCATTGCGTGGAATGACCGGCAACCTGGGAATCAGGCTGAGCTGGTAAGTCTGAGCAAAGGCTCTAGCTCGCGAGTTTTTTGACGTTTTTACCAATAAACAAGTACTTATGTATGCGTCGTAAATCAGTCACTTATATGATCTGAAATACCCCTACCATTTATCGGCCATTTTCTTGACGCAATGGCAGGGGTCCTCTTGACTTCACGGTACTACCCCGGAATCACCATCAGGACCAACCGTTAACCACCCGTGAAAACGGGCAGGAGTCGGCTTGCCCTAATTCATTCGGTCGCCCCTCACTCGGGGTAGGAGAGGCGCCAAAGCGAGATACCGCATGCGATTGCAAGGTAGACCTCCATGAGAACTTCACTCACCCCACAAGAGATCCGGATTAGTATTTGCACTGTTTCCAGCACACTGTTGTTATGTTCATCCATGGAAGTGCAGGCTTCCTCCGCCGAGGAAGAAACAACCCCCTGGTACCGCCAGGACATCCCGGCGCTCACCTTGTCTGCACCTGCCACCACCTATCCCGGCCACTTCAACCCGATTGCCGATACGCGAAGTTCAAGCCTGACCGTCGAAGACGCCGCGCCCGGGGCCTGGGATCAACTGTATGGCCAGGCCTCACGCCAGGCGCAAACCGACGCCCTGGCCCAGGGTTTTTCCATTCCTGGCTCCGGCGAACTGAAAAGCCCGGCGATCCTGACCTTGCAAAGCAATAACGGCCACACCCAACGGGTCGGTCTGATCGGCGGCACCGCCGAGTTCCACGGCACCGGCAACGGTTTGCTGACCAATCGCGCCCAATCGGACCCGCACAACGACACCCTCAACCTGCAAGGGCAGAGCCTCGGCGCCTACTGGAGCCTGACCGGCCCACAAGGCTGGCACGTCGATCTGTCAGCCAGTGGTGGTCGCGTCAACGGTTTCAGTCGCAATGAACAAGGCGCCCGACAAATCACCGAAGGCAGCGCGGTGACCCTCTCGGTCGAAGGCGGGTTCCCGATCGGCATCAGTGAAAACTGGGTGGTCGAACCCCAGGCGCAATTGATCAATCAGCGGATCACCCTGGAAACGCCCTATGCGGGTTCGGGCAATGCCTCCTCCAGCGACCTCACCTCCTGGAGCGGCCGGGTCGGTGCCAAGTTGAAAGGTAGCTACGACATCAACGGCCTGCCCATCGAACCCTATGTGCGAACCAACTTGTGGCACACGGTGTACACCGGCAATACCGTAACCCTCGACCAGGTCGACAAGATCAGCAGCAGCCGAAACTCCTCGACGGTCGAACTGGGCTTGGGATTGGTGGCCAGGGTGACGCCGACCGTGAGCCTGTACGTCAGCGCCGACTACAGCAGTGATGTGGATGACAATGATTTGAATGGGTTGATCGGCAGCCTGGGCGTGCGGATGCGCTGGTGAAATAATTGCGGGCACCTGGTTCCAGGCCCCGATCTTCGCGGGCAAGTCTGATGATCAGACTTGCCGGCGAAGGCGGCTTTGAATCAGCCCACTGGTCGCAACATCAACACCGCCAACGGCGGCAGATTCAGCACCAGAGACAACGCCTGCCCATGGCTCGGCGTTTCCTCGGCCGTTGCCCCGCCGCTGTTGCCATAGTTAGACCCGGCATAGATCGACGAATCGCTGTTGAACACCTCGCTCCACTGCCCGGCAAACGGCACGCCGACGCGATAAGCCTCACGCGGCACCGGCGTGAAGTTGGCCACCACCAGTATTGGCTCGCCGTCTTTGCTCCAGCGCATCCAGGCATAAACACTGTTGATCGCATCGTCGCCAATCAGCCACTGGAAGCCTTGCGGCACGTCGTCCTGTTCGTGCAGCGCCGGCACCTCGCGATACAGGCGATTGAGGTCGCTCACCAGCTTCTGTACACCTTTGTGCTCGGAGTACTGCAGCAAGTACCAGTCGAGTTGCTGGTCGTGGTTCCACTCGCGCCATTGGCCGAACTCGCAGCCCATGAACAACAGTTTCTTGCCCGGATGGGTCCACATGAAACTCAGGTAGGCCCGCAGGTTGGCAAATTTCTGCCAGCGGTCGCCGGGCATCTTGTCGATCAGCGAGTGCTTGCCGTGCACCACTTCATCGTGGGAAATCGGCAGGATGAAACGTTCCGACCAGGCGTACACCAGGCCGAAACTCAATTCGTTGTGGTGATGGGCTCGGTACACCGGGTCTTGCTGAATGTAGTGCAGCGAATCGTGCATCCAGCCCATGTTCCATTTATAGGCGAAGCCCAGGCCGCCCTGTTGCGTGCTCTGGCTGACGCCGGGCCAGGCGGTGGACTCTTCGGCGATCACCAGCGCCCCGGGGGCTTCCAGCGCCACGACGTCATTGAGGTGGCGCAGGAAGTCGATGGCCTCGAGGTTCTCCCGGCCGCCATGGCGATTGGGCACCCACTCGCCGGCCTTGCGCGAGTAGTCGCGGTACAACATCGACGCCACCGCATCGACCCGCAGGCCATCCACGTGGAAATGCTTGAGCCAGTGCAGCGCCGACGCCAGCATGTAGCCGTGCACTTCGGTGCGGCCGAGGTTATAGATCAGGGTGTCCCAGTCCTGGTGGAAGCCTTCCTGAGGGTTGCCGTACTCGTACAGCGCGGTGCCGTCGAACTGGGCCAGGCCATGGGTGTCGGTGGGGAAATGCGCCGGCACCCAGTCGAGGATCACGCCGATTCCCGCCAGGTGGCAGTCATTGACGAAGGCGGCAAACTCGTCGCCCGTCCCGTAGCGGGCGCTGGTGGCGAATTGCGAAAGCAGTTGATACCCCCAGGAGCCACCGAACGGGTGTTCCATGATCGGCATCAGCTCGATGTGGGTGAACCCCAGATCCTTCACATATGGAATCAGCCGCTCACCCAGCTCCGGCCAGGTGTACTGACGGGCCACTTCGCCGAGGTCGTCCAGCTCGCATTGCCAGGAACCGGCGTGCAGTTCGTAGATCGACAACGGCGCTGTCGTTCGCTGGCGCTCGCCGCGGGACTGCATCCAGTCCTGATCCTGCCAGTCGATCTTCAACGGCGGGGCGACTTTCGAGGCGGTGTCCGGTGGCAGGCTGGTGGCCAGCGCCATGGGGTCGGCCTTGAGTGGCAGTATCCCCTCCTTGCCGAGGATCTCGTATTTGTAGGCCTCCCCCGCTTGCAGGCGTGGAATGAACAGTTCCCAGACACCGGTGGGGTGGCGCAGGCGCATCGGGTGACGACGACCGTCCCAGCCGTTGAAATCACCCACTACCGACACCCGTCGGGCGTTCGGTGCCCACACGGCGAACCGCACGCCATCGACACCGTCCACGGTCATCAACTGTGCGCCTAGGGCGCTGCTCAAATCACGGTGATTGCCCTCGGCGAACAGGTACAAATCCATCTCGCCGAGCAACGGGCCAAAACTATAGGGATCTTCGGCAGTTTGCTCGCCACCGGCCCAGCGGGTTCGCAACAGATACGGCTGTGCCCGGTCGAAATGCCCGACGAACAGCCCGGGGGTCTGGGTCGCTTCAAGGTTGCCCAGTTCGTCCCCGGACTCTTTGCCCACCACCTGCACGCTCAAGGCGCCCGGTAGATAAGCCCGGATGAATTGGCCGCCGGCGCCATCGCCGTGGGGGCCGAGAATGGCAAAAGGATCGCGATGCTCGGCACGCACCAGCGCATCGATATCGCGCGCCTTGGGTAGCAATACTTCACTGTGATGACGACCCTGTTCCTTGTTCGAGAAACTCATGACTACTCTCCACCAAGATCGGAAAAGGGTTTAAGCCCACTCAATAATCCATATAAACCGTGCAACGGCACGGGCAGCCAGGCGGGGCGATTTTCCGCCTCGTAGGCCACTTCATACGCCGCCTTCTCCAGACCGAACAATGCCAATGCGGCATCTTCGCCATCCGGATCTTGCCACGCATGGCCAAGCGTAGCTGCCGCCAGCCGATAAGCGTGGATAAATGCTTGTTTTGCCTCAAACAAATAGCGATCGCCGACCCGCTGGCGAGCGTCCTGGGCATGGGCGGTGTTATCAACGTTATGCACGTTGATGGTCATGGCCGCCGCATAGTCGAAGGAGCGCAGCACTCCACTGACATCCTTGTACGGGCTGTGCTTGCCCCGTCGTTCCGGCAGTGGTCGCGCCGGTTCCCCTTCGAAGTCGATCAGGTACGCATCGCCCTTGATCACCAGTACCTGGCCGAGGTGCAAGTCACCATGCACGCGAATCCGCAGGCCACCCGCGGTCTTTTTGGCCAGTTCCTGGACATGGCTGAGTATGGCCTTTTTATTCTCCAGTAAACGGCTGACCAGGGTTTTGTCCGCCGGGTTCAGTTCATTTTGATGCTGCTTGAGCAACTCCAGCGCATGCTCGATTTGTGCCACAACATCCTTGGCCGTCGCCGACGCATCCTTTTGCGTGGTGATGTGCGGATCAAAGTCAGGGTTTTCGCTCGAAGCCGCCAGCACTTGATGCATTTCACCCAGGCGCTGGCCGAGCATGGAAGCGAAATCCTTCAACTCGCCAAGCGCGTTGTAGTGCTGTTCCTGCTCGGATATGGCGTCTGCGAGTTCGTCGCGCAGCGCCCGCTCCAGGTTGTTCTGGGTCCACTCCCAGGCATCGCCCTGATTGCTCAAGTAGCCCTGGGCGATCATCAGCAGGTTGTCTTCGCCCGCCGCATCCCGGCGCACCACCGCGCCCAACAGCGGCGAAATATTGCCGAAGCCGGCGGCGGTCAGATACGCGCTCATTTCCAGTTCCGGGTGCACGCCCGAGGCGACCTTGCGGATCAGTTTCAACACCAGGCTGTTGCCGACCACCACCGAACTGTTGGATTGCTCTGCGGACAGGTAACGCACATCCGACTCCGCCGTCAAACCCAGTTTGGCGAGCTCGGCCGTGGGTTCGAAACGGATCTCGCCGCCGTCCGAAGGCAACACCGTGTGGTTGTGCATGCCTTGCAACACCGCGCGGATAAAGTTTTCCAGGCTGAAGGCATCGGTGATCAAGCCGACCTGCGGGCCACGGCGCACACGCGACAGGGCCAATTGCTGGGGCAGTGCCGCGCCGACCTGATCTTCTGCAATGAAGCCGAACGGCAGTTGATAGCGGCTGGTCTGGCCGCCGCCGGTGACTTCGATTTCACTCAACAACACCGGATGCTGCGCATCGCCAAAACGCACACCGTAGGCCAGATTGACCTGTTCGATGGCCGCGTCCTTGCCGGCGAACCAGCGGCGGTTCTGCAGCCAGTTCGGCAGGATGCCCTGCTCCAGCGTGGTGCGCGATGGCGCTTCGAGCAACTCTTCCATGCGTTTTTTCAGCACCAGCGTGGTGAAGTCCGGCAGGCTTTGCGCCGGTTCCACGTGCCAGCTCGGCATCTGGTTCTCCGCGGCGAGGCCGAACCAGTAGAAACCGTAGGGCGCCAGGGTCAGGAGGAAACTCAATTGGCCAATGGGTGGAAACGCATTACCGCCGAGCATCTCCACAGGCACCATGCCGACGTACGCCGACAGGTCCAGCTCCACGGCTTGGGCGCTGCGCGAAACATTGGCCACGCACAGAATGATTTCGTGCTTGCCGTCAGGCCCGGTGTATTCGCGGGTATAAGCCAGTACCCGACGATTGCTCGGCGAGAGCATTTTCAAGGTGCCGCGCCCGAACGCCTTGGACTGCTTGCGCACCGTCAACATGCGCCGGGTCCAGTTCAACAGCGAATGCGGATCGCCGGCCTGGGTTTCGACATTGACCGACAGGTAGCCGTATTGCGGGTCCATGATCGGCGGCAGCACCAGGCTGGCCGGGTCGGCGCGGGAAAACCCGCCGTTGCGGTCGATCGACCACTGCATCGGCGTGCGCACACCGTCGCGATCGCCGAGGTAGATGTTGTCGCCCATGCCGATCTCGTCACCGTAGTACAAGGTCGGCGTGCCGGGCATCGACAGCAACAGGCTGTTGAGCAGCTCCACGCGCCGACGATCACGCTCCATCAGCGGCGCCAGCCGCCGGCGAATCCCCAGGTTGATCCGCGCCCGACGGTCGGCCGCGTAGTAATTCCACAGGTAGTCACGCTCCTTGTCGGTGACCATCTCAAGTGTCAGTTCATCGTGGTTGCGCAGGAAAATCGCCCATTGGCAATTGGCCGGGATCTCCGGTGTCTGGCGCAAGATGTCGGTGATCGGAAAACGATCTTCCTGGGCCAGCGCCATGTACATGCGCGGCATCAACGGGAAGTGAAACGCCATGTGGCATTCGTCGCCGTTCAGGCCTTTTTTATCGGTGTCGCCGAAATACAGCTGCGTGTCTTCCGGCCATTGATTGGCCTCGGCCAGCAGCATGCGGTCCGGGTAGTGGGCGTCGATTTCGGCGCGGATCTGCTTGAGGACGTCGTGGGTCTCGGGCAAGTTCTCGTTATTGGTGCCGTCGCGCTCGATCAGGTACGGGATCGCGTCGAGGCGCAATCCGTCGATGCCCATGTCGAGCCAATAGTGCATGACTGACAGCACCGCTTTCATGACTTGCGGGTTGTCGAAATTCAGATCGGGCTGGTGCGAGTAAAAGCGGTGCCAGAAGTATTGGCCGGCCACCGGGTCCCAGGTCCAGTTGGATTTTTCGGTGTCGAGAAAGATGATGCGGGTGCCGTCGTATTTTTGATCGTCATCGGACCACACATAGAAATCTCGCGCGGCCGATCCTTTCTTGGCCTTGCGTGCGCGCTGGAACCACGCGTGCTGGTCTGAGGTGTGGTTGATGACCAGTTCGGTGATCACCCGCAAACCGCGCTTGTGGGCCTCGGCAATAAAGCGTTTCGCGTCGGCCATGGTGCCGTAGTCGCTGTGCACGCCTCGGTATTCGGCGATGTCATAGCCATCGTCGCGGCGTGGCGAGGGGTAGAACGGCAACAGCCAGATGGTGTTGACGCCGAGGTCGGCGATGTAGTCGAGTTTGGCGATCAGGCCAGGAAAATCGCCGATTCCGTCGTTATTGGAATCGAAATAAGATTTGACGTGAACTTGATAGATTACCGCGTCCTTGTACCAGAGCGGGTCCTTGATGAAGGTGGCTGCCTTGGGTTTCTTCGCCATTTGAAACTCCTGTTGAATTCGATGCTGATTCCCCTGTGGGAGCGAGCTTGCTCGCGATGGCGATTGAACATTCAACAGATGTGCTGCCCGCCAAATTGCTATCGCGAGCAAGCTCGCTCCCACAGGTATTGCGTCTAGGGGGTGATCCGCCAGATGCCGAACGGCTGTAGCGCCGGATCGATGCGCATGAACTGGTACTTGCCGTGCCAGGTCCAGCGATGGCCGTTCATCAAGTCCTCGCCCTGGGTGACGGCATCGTCCGGCAAGCCCATTTCCCACAGCGGCAATTCAAAATTCGCCTCCTGGACGTTATGCGGATCAAGGCTGACCGCCACCAGAATGAAATTGCTGCCGTCGGCGCTGCGCTTACCGAAGTACAGAATGTTGTCGTTCCAGGCGTTATAGACCGTAAGGCCCAGATGCGTGTGCAGCGCCGGGTTTTGCCGGCGGATGCGGTTGAGTTGGGCGATCTCGGCAATGATGTTTCCGGGCGCGTTGAAGTCCCTGGGTCGAATCTCGTACTTTTCGGAGTCGAGATATTCCTCCTTGCCTGGAATCGCCGCGGACTCGCACAGTTCAAAGCCGGAATACATGCCCCACAAACCCGAGCCCATGGTCGCTAACGCTGCGCGAATCAGAAAACCGGGGCGACCGGATTCATGCAGGAACGCCGGGTTGATGTCCGGTGTATTGACGAAGAAATTCGGCCGGTAGCATTCGCGCCACGGCGATTCATTGAGTTCGGTCAAGTAGGTGGCCAGTTCCTGCTTGGTGTTGCGCCAGGTGAAGTAGGTGTAGCTCTGGGAGTAACCGACCTTGCCCAGCCGCGCCATCATCGCCGGGGTGGTAAACGCCTCGGCAAGGAAAATCACGTCGGGGTACAACGCCCGCACATCAGCGATGAGCCATTGCCAGAACGGCAACGGTTTGGTGTGCGGATTGTCGACGCGAAACAGCTTCACGCCCTCCAGCACCCATCCCACGACGATATCGCGCAACTCGACCCACAGGCTGGGAATCGCCTCGACGGCATAAAAGTCGACATTGACGATGTCCTGGTATTTTTTCGGCGGGTTTTCCGCGTACTTGATCGTGCCGTCGGGCCGCCAGTTGAACCAGCCCGGATGCTGCTGCAGCCAAGGATGGTCCTGGGAACACTGGATGGCGAAGTCGAGGGCAATTTCCAGTCCGTATTCCGCCGCTGCTGCCACCAGGCGGCGGAAGTCTTCGCGCGTGCCCAGTTGCGAGTGAATCGCCTCATGGCCGCCCTCTTCGCTGCCGATGGCATAGGGGCTGCCCGGATCGTCGGGGCCTGCGCTCAGGGAGTTGTTCGGACCTTTGCGGTAGCTGCGGCCGATCGGGTGGATCGGTGGGAAGTACAACACATCGAAGCCCATGTCCTGGATCATCGGCAGACGTGCATGCACATCGTTGAAAGTACCGTGTCGCGCCGGATCGTCGGTGATCGAACGCGGGAACAGTTCATACCAACTGGCGAACTGCGCCAGCTCACGCTCGACATCGACCGGGTACTCGGGACTGAGGCTCAGGTAAGCGCGATGATCGGCCTGGGCCATGAGTTCGGCACTGCGTTGGTGCAGAAAGAGAGCAACCTGTTCGGTTTCCAGCAGCCCCGACAATTCGTGGTGCAACGCCGCCAATTGCTCGCTCAGTTGTCCTTCCGCGCGTTCGGCGGCTTGCTGCACGTGAAGGCGACCTTCTTGCAGTTCCAGGCTGACAGGAACACCGGCGGTATGTTTTTTCTCCAGTTCATAGCAAAAACTGGCGAACTGATTGATCCACGCCTCGATACAGAAGACATGGCGCCCCTGCGACTGCACGCGAAACTGACCCTGGAAGCCATTGTTGCCCAGCTCGGCCATGACCTCGCTGTGCCAGACCTCATCGCCATCAGCCTGCCAGCGTATCCGCACCGCCAGTTTGTCGTGACCGTCGGCAAATACCTTGCTGGTCACCACCACATCCTGGCCTGCCACGGCTTTGACGGCGAACTGCCCGCCATCGAGGGTCGGCATGGTGTTTTCGATCACGATTCGCGGCAACAACAACGCCTGCGACAGCGGAATGTGCGGGTTGTAGCTCAATTCACCAGGTTTTTCAGCCGTCATCGAGCATCTCTCCTTACGCCCCAAGGACGCTCTTGTGTCCGATTGTCATCCACATCGGTCAGTCCCTCACCGAATGAACTCACTTAGGTTCCGAGCGACAGGCGTCGGGAAAAGTTCATCGGCAATTGGCTGGAATCAAATCCTTTGCGCAGTGGTCAACCAACTTAAGCACGACTCACGCCATGTGCCACTGGAGGTTGCAACAATGAACAATCCTTTCCCGGCTGAAACGCCCGATCCGAACATCGACAACCCGGTGCTACCACCCAGCGAACCCCAGCCTGTGCCAGAGCAGGAACCGCCGGGCAGCAACCCGCCACCCAGGGAAGAGCCACCGACGACGATGCCACCGGTGATTGTGGTTCCTGAATGAAGACAGTAGATCGTTCCCCCCTGCCTCGCTGGGGGAACGATCGAAGGAAGAAACCGAATGACCTTTCCTGCGAGCGCGTAGGACCGGTCCTGAAGTGATTTTTTTTGCCGCTGCGGCGATTTACTAGAGTTTTCCCAAGGCTTTACATAGCGACTACGTCACCCACCTTGAGTACAGCCAGCCATGAACACGTTTTTTAACGTCAGCAGATTCACAGAAACAGCAAGCGCACCGGAAAAAGCGCTTATCCGTGAACCCATCGTCGACGGCTGGCCTCGCTTTGAAAATCTTCAACTACGAATTTCTCTGCTTCCATACCGAACGGAGTCCTCGAGAGGACACTAGAAGTTCAATACTCAAGGAGCTGGATAGTCAGCTACTAGATCGTGACTTCGACTATAGCCAGCATGAGCTCCCCGACTGTAGGAGCGAGCATGCTCGCGATGGACGCGAACGATAACGTTGGTAGCCTGATACCCCGAGGCGTTCTCTGGTTTTTCGCGAGCATGCTCGCTCCTACAGAGGGTCTTTATCTTTATCCAGCATCTTCACGATTCTGGGCATCACGCCAAGAATCACCAACGCCAACAACGTACTCAACACCGCCGTCGCCTCCCTTCCCAACCCGGCGGACACGCCGATGGCGGCGGTCATCCACAAGCCGGCGGCGGTGGTCAGGCCTTTTACGTCGCCTTCATCGCCTTCCTGGTTTTTCAGGATGGTGCCGGCACCGAGGAAGCCGATCCCGGCGATCACACCCTGAACGACCCGACTCATGGCGTCGGCCTGGGAGCCGGACATTTGTGGCACCAGCACGAACAGCGCCGCACCCAGCGCCACCAGCATATGGGTGCGCACGCCTGCGGCCTTGCCCTTATGCTCGCGCTCAAAACCGAGAATGCCGCCCAGCACTGCGGCCATCAGCAGGCGCACGGTGATTCGGGTCAATTGCGAGGCGTCGCCGATGTCGGCGAATTCGGATTGCAGGGTCACCCAGACTTCATGCCACCAGGCGTTCATTGCGAATTCCTTTGTAAAGAGCCTTGTGAAGAGCCTAGTAAAAGGATCATGGAGCATGGGCCTCGCCGACCATTAATCAGTTGCACAGAACGATGGCCGGTGCCGATACCCTAATGCTTCATCAGTCCTGAAAAACAAGGATCACGTCATGACCGTCCGCATCGAGAACGAGGCCTGCTTCTTTATCACCGAAAACGGCGAGGAAATTCGCCTGTGTCCCGATGTGACCATTATCACTGACGGGGACAAAGCCATGTCGGCAGTCGACCTCGATGGCCAACGCATCTACATCACCGAAGCAGAAGCCGACGCTTTGACCGTAGCAGGTGCGGTGGACGGTCGCCGGCATTTGAAGGCCACCGACAGTGATTCGGTGATTTGACTTACCCGGATCAACAAGGTCCGCAAGCGCCTGATATAGGCGCCCAGGTCCCGCCGCGACAGGTGCTTCAACTTGTCGCAGGTAGGGCTTGCGCCCGCATCTGATCCGGTTTTTAAAGCAATACCTGAGTCTGTTATGCAAACAGATCGCCGCTCATAGTGCTCCTGCCTGATGGAGGCTGATGAGCGAAAGACCATGAGCGATAGAATCCCCGTCCGAATCGTAGATAGCGCCCCCCTAGTCAAGACTTTCGAGCCTTCGCGTCCAAAGATGAAGGCCAAGTCCAGCGATAACCTGATCCACACCCGTAGCTTCACCGGCCTGTTCCGTTCCCTGCGCATCAGCGGCGCGGGTTTGCTGTTTCTGTTGTTCTTCGGCACGGTGTGGTTGAACTGGGGTGGCCGCCAGGCGGTGCTGTGGGACCTTTCCGAGAGCAAATTTCATATCTTTGGTGCAACGTTCTGGCCGCAGGACTTCATCCTGCTCTCGGCGCTGCTGATCATTGCCGCGTTCGGCCTGTTTGCGATCACCGTGTTCGCCGGCCGGGTCTGGTGCGGCTACACCTGCCCGCAAAGTTCCTGGACCTGGATCTTCATGTGGTGCGAAAAGATCACCGAAGGCGAACGCAACCAGCGCATCAAACTGCAAGCGGCGCCTTGGGGGCTGAACAAATTGATGCGCCGCTCGGCCAAACACACTTTGTGGCTGGCCATCAGCCTGCTGACCGGTCTGACCTTTGTCGGCTATTTCACGCCGATCCGCCCGCTCGCCGAAGAACTGCTGACCCTGCACATGAGCGGCGCCAGCCTGTTCTGGGTGCTGTTCTTCACCGGTGCCACCTACATCAACGCCGGCTGGCTGCGTGAAGCGGTGTGCATGCACATGTGCCCGTATGCGCGATTCCAGAGCGTGATGTTCGACAAAGATACCCTGACCATTTCCTACGACGTTGCCCGTGGCGAGAACCGCGGCCCACGCAAGCGTGAGATCAAGCCGGCCGAGGTCGGCCTGGGTGACTGCATCGATTGCCAGCTCTGCGTGCAGGTCTGCCCGACCGGCATCGACATTCGCGACGGCTTGCAGATGGAATGCATCGGCTGCGCGGCGTGCATCGACGCCTGTGATTCGATCATGGACAAAATGGGCTACGAGCGCGGGCTGATCAGCTATACCTCGGAGCGCCAGTTGCAAGGCGGCAAGACTCACCTGCTGCGGCCACGATTGATCGGTTACACCGCCGTGCTGCTGGTGATGCTCGTTGCGCTGGTCGTCGCGCTGACGGAACGGCCGATGGTGTCGCTGGACGTGAGCAAGGACCGCGGCCTGTTCCGCGAGAACAGTCAGGGGCAGATTGAAAACATCTACAGCCTCAAGGTCATCAACAAGACCCAGCAACGCCAGGACTACCGCTTGACCCTGGTCGATGGCGATGGCTTCCAGCTGCAGGGCAAGACCGAATTGAGCCTGGCGCCCGGCGAGATTGTCGATGTGCCGGTGTCGGTGGCGATGACCACGGAACAGCCGAGCAGCAGCTCGCAGAGCATCAGCTTCAAGATTGTCGACAGCGATGAGCCGGGCGTTTTCAGCGTCGCGAAGAGCCGGTTTGTTGCGCCAATGAACCGTTGATCCCTTAGACTGCGGTGCTGCTATTCGCGACCAGGCTCGCTCCCACAAGAACAACTCAATTCCTGTGGGAGCGAGCCTGCTCGCGAATGAAGGTGACCCGGTCTACCAGAATGCAATCAATCCGGACCCAAGATGAAACGCTACGAAAAATTCGCCGACGACATCGCTGAACTGATCCGCACCGGCGTCCTCGGGCCCGGCCAGCGCGTGCCGTCGGTGCGCTACGCCAGCCAGACCTATGGGGTCAGTCCGTCCACGGTGTTCCAGGCGTATTACCTGCTTGAGCGTCGCGGCCTGATTCGCGCCCGACCGCGCTCCGGCTACTTCGTCAACGCCCATGCACCACGGCCGTTTTCCGAGCCGGTGATCAGCAGCCAGGTCAATGAATCCACCGAAGTCGACGTCAGCGAACTGGTGTTCTCGGTCCTCGAATCAATCAAGGACCCGAACACCGTAGCCTTCGGCTCGGCGTTCCCCAGCCCGACCCTGTTTCCGCTGCAACGCCTGTCGCGCTCGCTGGCCAGTGCCAGCCGCGAGATGGACCCGCGCATGGTGGTCACCGACATGTCGCCGGGCAATCCGCAACTGCGCCGGCAAATTGCCCTGCGCTACATGGTCGGCGGCCTGATGCTGCCCATGGAAGAGTTGCTGATCACCAACGGCGCGCTGGAAGCACTGAACCTGTGTCTGCAAGCCGTGACGCAACCCGGCGACCTGGTGGCCATCGAAGCCCCGGCGTTCTACGCCTGCCTGCAAGTGCTGGAACGCTTGAAACTCAAGGCCGTGGAAATCCCCGTGCACCCGCGCGACGGCATCGACCTCGGCGTGCTCGCGCAAACCCTGGAACGCCACCCGATCAAGGCCTGCTGGTGCATGACCAGCTTCCAGAACCCCATGGGCGCGACCATGCCCGAAGCGAAAAAACGCGAACTGGTGGAATTGTTGCGCGTCCATCAGGTGCCGTTGATCGAGGACGATGTCTACGCCGAACTTTATTACGGGCAGCAGGCGCCTAAACCGGCTAAAGCGTTCGATACCGAAGGATTGGTGATGCATTGCGGCTCTTTCGCCAAGAGCCTGGCTCCCGGTTACCGCATTGGTTGGGTGGCTGCCGGGCGTTATGCGCAGAAGATTGAGCGGCTGAAACTCATGACATCCCTTTGCGCTTCGATGCCCGCTCAGGCTGCCATTGCCGATTACCTGCAGCACGGCGGTTATGACCGCCATTTGCGCAGACTGCGTTATGCCCTGGAGGAACAGCAAAGCGCCATGCTGTCGGCCATTGCCCGCTATTTCCCGGCGCAGACCCGCGTCAGCCAACCGGCTGGCGGCTACTTCCTCTGGCTGGAATTACCCGAGCAGATGGATTCGTTGAAGTTGTTCCAGATGGCGTTGGCACAGGGCATCAGCATCGCGCCGGGGCCGATTTTTTCGCCCACGCAACGCTTCAGGAATTGTATTCGGTTGAATTACGGCAGCCCGTGGGATGAGGCATCAGAGAAGGCGATGGAGACGTTGGGGCGGATTGTGCGGTCGTTCTGAAGTGTTTTTTGTTGCTTGATAGACCGCTTTCGCGAGCAGGCTCGCTCCCACAGGGTTACGCGGTCACCTGTGGGAGCGAGCCTGCTCGCGAAGGGGGCAGATTCAACGATGAAAATCTGAAGCGCTAACGCCCGCCACCCAAATCGACAAAAGTCCCCGTCGCATAAGACGCCTTGTCCGACAACAACCAGACAATAGCCTCCGCGACTTCATCCGGCCGCCCGCCACGGGCCATCGGAATCGCCGATTCCAGCTTGCTGACCCGATCCGGATCGCCGCTCAGCGCATGGAAATCGGTGTAGATGTAGCCCGGACGCACGGCGTTCACCCGAATCCCCTCACCCGCCACTTCCTTGGACAGGCCAATGGTGAAGGTATCGAGCGCCCCCTTGGAGGCTGCGTAGTCGACGTACTCGTTTGGGGCGCCCAAACGCGCGGCGACCGAGGATACGTTGACAATGCTGCCGCCCTGCCCGCCGTGTTTGGGCGACATGCGCAAGATGGCGTGCTTGGCGCAGAGTACGGGCGCCAACACATTGGTCTTGAGGATTTTGAGGATGCGGAATTCCGACATTTCGTCGACCCGGGACTTTTGCCCCACGGTCCCGGCGTTGTTCACCAGTGCCGTGACTCGACCCAGCTCGCTGTCCACCCGGTTGAACAAGGCGACGACTTCGTCTTCGATGCTGACGTCGGCGCGCACAGCGATGGCTTGGGCACCCAAAGCGCGGACCTGGTCCAGCACCGTTTGCGCCGCCTGTTCATCGGCCAGGAAGTTGATGCAGATCCGATAGCCTTGTTTAGCGGCCAACAGCGCTGTAGCGGCACCGATACCGCGACTTCCGCCAGTGATGACGATGACTTTGTCCATGCAAAATTTCCCTCTTTCAAACCTATGCAGTCGGGGGGAAGAATAACCGCCATTGGCGGATTTTGCATGGCACCGTCATCGGTCCCGCTGGATCAAGCCAGTGCCAATTGCTCGGAGCGGTGAATTTCCTTCATGAAGCGTTCGGCCGGCAACGGGTGCCCCAGCAGATAGCCCTGCAACGAATCGCAACCGAGCTGGGTCAGGAAGTCCTGCTGCGAGTCCGTTTCCACGCCCTCGGCGACGATCCGCAAGCCCAATGCCTGGCCGAGGGCGACAATGGCCGAAACGATGGCGGCGTCATCGCTGTCACGTTCCAGGTCACGCACGAAACCACGGTCGATTTTCAGCTCGTTGGCCGGCAGGCGCTTGAGGTACATCAAGCTCGAGTAGCCGGTACCAAAGTCGTCGATGGACAGGTCAACGCCCATATCCGACAGCTCCTGCAGCACCGTCATGCTGGCATCGGCATCGCTCATGGCCGTGGTTTCAGTGATTTCCAGGGTCAGGCTGTTGGCCGGCAAATGGTGGGTGGCCAGCGCCTTGGCGACGCTCTGCACCAGGCCCACGTGGCAGAACTGCAAGGCCGAGAGGTTAACCGCGATGCGCCAGTTGGTATAGCCGAGCACATACCATTCGCGCATCTGGCGGCAGGCTTCGTTGAGGACCCATTCGCCGATGGGAATGATCAGCCCGGTCTTCTCCGCCAGCTCGATGAATTTGTCCGGCAGCAGCATGCCCTGGGTCGGATGCTCCCAGCGCAACAATGCTTCGGCGCCTACCGGACGGCCGTTATTGGCATCGAATTTGGGCTGGTAGTGCAGGCTGAACTCGTTTTGGTCCACGGCATTGCGCAGGTCCTGCAGCAATTGCAGCTGCTTGCGCGCGTTGCTGTTCATCGAGGCATCGAAGAAGCTGTAGCCGTTCTTGCCCGTACCCTTGGCGTGATACATCGCCGCATCGGCGTTCATCAGCAATTCGTGAGCGGTCTGGCCATTGCCCGGATACAGGGCGATGCCGACGCTGGCGGAGATCTGCAAATCATGCTCGGCCACCCGGAATGAACGGGCGATCAAGCTGACTTGGCGGGCTGCGAGGTTCATCGCGTCGTCCGGCTCGCTCAATTGCACCAGCAGCACGAACTCATCGCCGCCGATGCGCGCCAGGGTGTCCTGGCCACGTAAATCCTCACGCAGGCGCAGGCTGACTTCGCGCAGCAACTGGTCGCCCATATGGTGACCGAAGGCGTCATTGACCGGTTTGAAGCCATCGAGATCGATGAACATCAACGCCACGCAACCACCCTCGGTGTCGACCCTGGACATCCCCTGATCGATGCGGTCGGCCAGCAACACCCGATTCGGCAGGCCGGTCAGCGTGTCGTGCAAGGCCAGTTGGGTCAATTCGCGGTTGGCTTCGGTCAGCGACTGGGCGAGGTTGGCGGTTCGGGCTTCAAGGCGCGCATCGAGGATCGAGGTCAGCAAGGCGATGCTCAATACCGCCAGCGTGGTGATCAGTACCAGGTTGTCGAGGCCGTTGCCGCTCAGGCCATTCACGGATGCGCCGCAAAAACTGCCTGGGGGGAATTGCGCGGCGGCCATGCCGGTGTAGTGCATGCCGACGATGGCAATGCCCATGATCACCGCCGCGCCACCGCGGATCAGGCGCACATACGGTGTGTGCTGGCGCAGGCGGAAGGCAATCCAGAGTGCAGCGCCGGAAGCGCCAACCGCTATGAACAACGAAGCGCTGAACAGCGTCGGGTCGTAATCGATGCCCGGCTGCATGCGCATGGCCGCCATGCCGGTGTAATGCATGGCACTGATCCCGGCGCCCATGACCAGCGCACCGAACGCCAGCTGCCAGGCCGGTAACTGCGCGTGACTGACCAGCCAAAGGGCGAAGCCGCACGACAGGATGCCGATCAACAGCGACAGCAAGGTGATGGAGAGGTCGTAACCCAGGTCGATGGGCAGCTTGAATGCGAGCATGCCGATGAAATGCATCGACCATACACCGATGCCCATGGCAAACGCACCGCCCGCCGTCCAGCAATGCACAGCCCTGCCTTTGGCCGTGGCAATGCGCCCGGTCAGGTCCAGTGCGGTGTATGACGCGAGAATTGCCACACAGAGCGAAATGATGACCAGCGTTGGGGAATAACTACCGATGAGCATGAAGGTGTCTCGCAATCACCCCCGTACTGCTTCCGTTCTCGGAGGTGGAAATCCGGCGATTGTACTGATTCCAAATGAGAACGCACTCACAAAATGAGCAAAAGGCCAGCAACTCGATGAAACGCTTGTTTTAAGGTTTTACATTAACTCCATCGAACCTTCATCTGTAGGAGCGAGCATGCTCGCGATGGAGGTCAACGATGACGCGGGGAGCCTGACGCCCCGCGGCGCTCTCAGGTTTTTCGCGAGCATGCTCGCTCCTACAGGGGTACTTGCCCATCCTGAGCAAAAGGCCAGCAACTCGATGAAACGCTTGTTTTAAGGTTTTACATTAACTCCATCGAACCGAACCGGCACCTGTAGGAGCGAGCATGCTCGCGATGGTCGTTAACGATGACGCGGGCATCCAGACAACCCGCGTTATCGTTGAAGTCCATCGCGAGCATGCTCGCTCCTACAGGGGTACCTGCCCATCCCAGCCGCCGCCCAGCGCGGCAATCAATTGCACACTGGCTATCAAGCGGCTCTGCAACAGGTCCAGGGTGCTGCGTTCATTGCTTAATGCCGCTGCCTGGACCACCACCACATCCAGGTAAGCGATCACCCCCGCCTTGTACTGGTTCTGGGTCAGGCGTAACGATTCACGGGCCGCGTCCAGCGCCTGTTGTCGCACCACGGCTTCGTCCTGCAGCACCTTGAGCTGGACCAGATAGTTCTCCACCTCGCGGAAGCCGTCGAGTACGGTCTGGCGGTATTTGGCCACGGTTTCGTCGTAGGCCGCTTCGCTGCGGTCCACTTCCGCCGAACGCTGCCCGCCGTCGAACAGGGTCATGGCCAGTTGCGGGCCGACCGACCAGAATCGGTTCGGCAGGCTGAACAAATCTTTGGACGTACTGCTGCTGTAGCCCCCGTTCAGGCTCAAGGTCAGGTCCGGGTAATAAGCGGCCTTGGCCACGCCGATGTTGGCGTTGGCGGCAATGACCGAGCGTTCCGCCGAGGCAATGTCAGGGCGGCGTTCCAGCAGTTGCGAAGGCAGGCTCAGTGGCACCTCTGGCAAGGCCGGGATGGTCTGGGTTTCCGCCAGGCTGAACTCGGACGGTGGCAAGCCGATCAGCACGGCGATGGCGTTTTCCAACTGGGCACGTTGCCAGATCAGATCGACCATGTCCGCCTCGGTGCCCTTGAGTTGCGTCTGTGCCTGGGCCACCGCGTCCTTGCCGGAAACCCCGGCACGGTACTGGTTTTCGGTCATTTTCAGCGAACGCTGGTAGGCTTCGACGGTCGCTTCAAGCAAGCGTTTCTGCTCGTCGATCACCCGCAATTGCAGGTAGTTCTGCACCAGTTCCGACTGCTGGCTCAGGCGCATCGCCGCCAGGTCGGCAAAACTCGCTTGGGCATTGGCGGTGTCGGCTTCAAGACCGCGGCGCAATTTGCCCCAGACATCGGCTTCCCAACTGACCCCGGCCTGGGCGGTGTAGGTGTCGCGGATACCGCTGGACGAACTGGTCAGGCTGGAACTGCTGCTGCCGGTGCCCTGGCTGGAGCGGTTTTTTCCCAGTGTCAGGTCCACCGTCGGAAAAAACGCGCCCCGGGCGCTGCGTACCAAGGCCTGGGCCTGGCGATACTGGGCTTCGGACTGGGCAACGGTCTGGTTGGCGCTGTTGAGTTTCTCGATCAAGCCATTGAGTTGCTGATCGCCGTACAGCTCCCACCACGCACCGCGGGCCAGGGAATCGCTCGGATTGGCCTGACGCCAGCCAGCCGCCTCCTTGTACTGCGCAGGCTCAGCGGTTTGCGGGCGCTGGTAATCCGGGCCGATGGCGCAGGCACTGAGCAGCGCCACGCACAGCGACAGGCTCAGCAACCGCGAGCCGCGGGCGCTGATCAGTGGTTTAGCCAGGTTGAACAGCGAACGGTCAGTCATAGCGGAGTTTCCAGAGCAGCATCGGTACGCACTCCACGCCAGTGGTTGAATCGATGGCGCAGTTTGTCGAGATAGAGGTAGACCACCGGGGTGGTGTAAAGGGTCAGCACCTGGCTGAAGATCAGCCCGCCGATGATGGTCAGGCCCAGCGGCTGGCGCATTTCCGCCCCTTCGGCGCGGCTCAGCAACAGTGGCAAGGCGCCGAGGATCGCGGCCAGGGTGGTCATCAGGATCGGCCGCAAACGTTGCAGGCAGGCGTTGCGGATCGACTCCAGCGGAGCCATGCCCTGATGGCGCTCGAGCTGCAACGCCAGGTCGATCATGAGGATGGCGTTCTTTTTCACCACGCCGATCAGCAGGAACAGGCCCAGCAATGAGATCAGGCTGAACTCACCGCCCAGGGCATAAATCGACAGCAGCGCGCCGACACCCGCCGAAGGCAAGGTCGAGAGAATGGTCAGCGGATGAATGTAGCTTTCATACAGCACGCCCAGCACCAGGTACACCGCCACCAACGCGCCAAGGATCATCCACGGCTGGCTCTTCTGGGTCGCGGCAAAGGCGTCGGTGGTACCGGCCATTTTCGCGATGACGTCTTCCGGCAGACCCACGGAGGCTATCGCCCGCTCGATGGCGGCACTGCCCTGCTCCACGGTCACGCCTTCGGCCATGTCGAAGGCAATGCTTTCCGAGGCGAACTGGCCTTCATGGCTGACCCGATCGTCTGCCAGGCTGTTCTCGTAATGGGCGATGGTCGACAGCGGAATCCGCGCGCCGTCCGCGGTGATCACCTGCACCTGCTTGAGCGTGATCGGGTCCTGGGCATACTTCGGATTGACCTCCATCACCACCTGATACTGGTTGAGGCTGTCGTAGATGGTCGAAATCTGCCGCTGGGCGTAGGCGTTGTTGAGCACCGCCGTGACCATGTCCATGTCCACGCCCAGGCGTTTGGCCTGGTCGCGATCGACGATCAGCGTCACCTGCTGGGCGCCCCGGCCTTCCCGGGCATCGATCGCGGTCAGTTCCGGCAGCGCCTTGAGTGCGGTCACCACTTTCGGATACCACTCGCGCAGCGCTCCCAGGTCACCGCTTTGCAGGATGTAGGAATACTGCGACGAGGTCTGTTCGCGACCACCGCCGAACTGCAGGTCCTGGTCGGCCATCAGCATCAGTTGTGCGCCGGCGACCTTGGGCATTTCCTTGCGCAGGCGTTCGATGACCTTTTGCGCGGAAATACTGCGCTCCTTGATCGGTTTCAGGCGCACCAGCATGAACGCGTTGTTGGTACCGTTGCTGCCACCAATGAAACCGGCGACGCTTTCCACCGCTTCGTCCTTGAGCACGGCGCGGCGAAAGATCTCCATTTTTGGCTGCATCACGCTGAACGAAAGACCGTCGTCGCCACGCACGAAACCGATCAGCTGGCCGGTGTCTTGCTGCGGAAGAAATGTTTTAGGAACAACGACATACAGCGCAACGTTAACGCCAATTGTCACGAACAAGCTGAGCAGTGTCAGGCGCCGGTGGCGCAGCACCCAATCGAGGCTGGTGGCGTATTTGCCGACCATCCATTCGTTGGCCCGCTGACTCCAGCGTTGCAGGCGGTTTTCCTGGCCTGGCGTGTGCGGCTTGAGCCAGCGGGCACAGAGCATCGGCGTCAACGTCAGCGAGACCACCAGCGACACCACGATGGCCGCCGCCAGGGTGATGGAGAATTCGCGGAACAGGCTCTCGATGATCCCGCCCATGAACAGGATCGACAGGAACACCGCCACCAGCGACACGTTCATCGACAGCAAGGTGAAGCCGACTTCCTGGGCGCCGAGGTACGCCGCCTTCATCGGTCGCACACCCGCATCGATGTGCCGGGAGATGTTCTCCAGCACCACGATGGCATCGTCCACCACCAGCCCGGTGGCCAGGATCAATGCCATCAGCGACAGGTTGTTCAGCGAGAAACCGTAGAGGTACATCACGGCAAAGGTGCCGACCAGCGACACCGGCACCGCCAGGGTCGGGATCAGCGAGGCACGGAAGTTACCGAGGAACAGGAACACCACCAGTATCACCAGCGCCACGGCGATCAGCAGGGTCATTTCCGCTTCGTGCAGCGTGGCCTTGATCACTGGCGAGCGGTCCATGGCCAGGTTCAGTTTGACGCTGGCCGGCAGCACGGCCTGCAACGCCGGCAACTGAGCCTTGATCTCGTTGACTGTCTCAATGATGTTGGCGCCGGCCTGGCGGTTGATCACCAGCAGCACCGCCGAATCGTCGTTGAAGAAACCGCTGTTATAGCGGTCCTCGACACCGTCGCTGACCTTGGCCACATCCTTCAACCGCAGGGCTGCGCCGTCCGCGTAGTGGATGATCAGCGACTCGTAGTCCTTGGCTTTTTCCAATTGATCGTTAGCCTGCACCTGCCACAAGCGCTGGCCGTCTTCGACCGAGCCCTTGGGCCGGCGCACGTTGGCATTGGCAATGGTGTTGCGCACATCGTCCAGGGCCACGCCGTACTGGTTGAGCGCCTGGGGTTCGAGTTCGATGCGCACCGCTGGCAGGGAGCTGCCGCCGATCTGCACTTCGCCGACGCCCTGCACTTGCGACAGGCTCTGGGACAGGATGGTCGACGCCAAGTCATAGAGCTGGCCTTTTTCGAGCACGTCCGACGTCAGCGACAGCACCATGATCGGTGCCTGGGACGGGTTGACCTTCTTGTAGGTCGGCATGCTGCGCATGCCGCTGGGCAGCAGGTTGCGCGAGGCGTTGATCGCCGCCTGCACTTCCCGCGCCGCGCCGTTGATGTCGCGGTCCAGGTCAAATTGCAGAATGACCCGGGTCGAGCCCTGGCTGGAGCGGCTGCTCATGGTGTTGACCCCGGCGATGGCGCCGAAGGAGCGTTCCAGCGGCGTAGCCACCGTCGATGCCATGACCTCGGGGCTGGCACCGGGCAGGCTGGCCTGCACCACAATCACCGGGAAGTCCATTTGCGGCAGCGGGGACACCGGCAACAAGCCGAAGCTGACCCCGCCCAGCAACATGATCGCCAGGCTCAGCAGCATCGTCGCGACCGGGCGCTTGATGAAAGGTCCGGAGAGGTTCATCTATCACGGCTCCCGGTAACAACCTGCGAGCACTGTTGCTCCTCTGTGGGAGCGAGCTTGCTCGCGATAGCGGTGGGTCGGCCAGCGATGATGTTGAATGTACGGGCCTCATCGCGAGCAAGCTCGCTCCCACAGGTTGTGCATGCCGTCATACCGCCGCCTCCTGAGCGTCGGATTTTCCAAAGCGCCGACCGAGACGGTCGAAATACAAGTAGATTACCGGTGTGGTAAACAGCGTCAGCACCTGACTCAACAGCAAGCCGCCGACCATCACCAGACCCAGCGGTTGACGCAATTCCGCGCCGGAACCAGTGGCCAGCATCAACGGTACCGCACCGAACAAGGCCGCCAGGGTGGTCATCAGGATCGGCCGGAAACGCAGGAGGGCCGCCTGATAGATCGCCGTTTCAGGGTCCATGCCCTGATTGCGTTCGGCGTCGAGGGCGAAGTCGATCATCATGATCGCGTTCTTCTTCACGATGCCGATCAGCAGAATGATGCCGATGATCGCGATCATCCCCAGGTCATTGCCACTGAGGATCAACGCCAGCAAGGCGCCGACCGCCGCCGAGGGCAAGGTCGATAGAATGGTGATCGGGTGGATGTAGCTCTCGTAGAGCACGCCCAGCACGATGTACATGGTCACCACCGCCGCCAGAATCAGCAGCAAGGTGCTCGACAGCGACGCCTGGAACGCTTCGGCCGCGCCCTGGAACTGGGTCTGCACGCCAATCGGCATGCCGATGTCCTGCTGCACCTGCTCGATGATCTCTACCGCATGCCCCAGCGCCACGCCGGGCGCCAGGTTGAACGACATCATCACCGCCGGGAACTGGCCGATGTGGGTGATCGCCAGTTGCGCCTGGCGCTCTTCGATGTGCGCCAGGCTGGACAGGCGCACCTGCCCGCCATCGGTGGTCTTGACGTGGATCTGGTCCAGCGCCTGCGGGCCGATCTTCTCGCCGGATTGCGATTGCAACACCACGCGGTATTGGCTGGCCTGGGTGTAGATGGTGGAAATTTGCCGCTGACCGAAGGCGTCGTATAGCGCGTCGGTGATGTTCGACACCGACACCCCGACCCGCGACGCGGCGTCGCGATCGATCACCAGATAGACCTGCAAGCCTTTATCCTGCAAGTCGCTGGCGACATCGGTCAGTTCCGGCCGCTGGGCCAGCGCTTCGACCAGGCGCCCGCTCCACAGGCTGAGCAGCTCGGAATCCGGCGACGACATGCTGAACTGGTACTGCGTACGGCTGACCCGATCTTCGATGGTCAGGTCCTGCACCGGTTGCATGAACAGGCGAATGCCGACCAGTTTGTCCAGCTCCGGCTGCAAGCGAGCGATCACTTGCGTCGCGCTCAGGTCTCGGTCGCTGTGGGATTTGAGGTTGATCAGCAGTCGGCCGCTGTTGAGCGTGGAGTTGTCGCCATCGACGCCGATGTAGGACGACAGGCTCTCGACTGCCGGATCAGCCAGGATCACCTTGGCCAGCTCCTGCTGACGTTCGCTCATCGCCGCGAACGAAATTGACTGCGGTGCCTCGGAAATGCCCTGGATCACCCCGGTGTCCTGCACCGGGAAAAAGCCCTTGGGCACGACCATGTACAGGAACACCGTCAACGCCAGGGTGCCGATAGCCACCAGCAGCGTCAGGGGTTGATGCTTGAGAACCCACTTTAACTTGCGCCCGTAAGCCGCGATCATCCAATCAATTGCCGCGCCACTGGCGCGATAGAAACGGCCCTGCTCATCTTCCTTCGGCTCACGTTTAAGCAGCCGCGCGCACATCATCGGCGTCAGGGTCAGGGACACCACCAGGGAAATCAGGATTGCCACCGCCAGGGTGATGGCGAATTCGCGGAACAGCCGCCCCACCACGTCGGCCATGAACAGCAGCGGGATCAGTACGGCGATCAGCGACAGGGTCAGGGAGATCAGGGTGAAGCCGATCTGCTTGGCGCCCTTGAGCGCCGCGTTCAATGGACTGTCGCCCTCTTCGATAAACCGGGAAATGTTCTCCAGCATCACGATCGCATCGTCCACCACGAAGCCGGTGGCGATGGTCAGGGCCATCAGGGTCAGGTTGTTGACCGAAAAGCCGGCCAAGTACATCACACCGAAGGTGCCGATCAGCGACAGCGGCACGGCCACCGACGGAATGATCGTGGCACTGGCCCGGCGCAGGAACAGGAAGGTGACCATCACCACCAGGGCGATGGCGATCAGCAATTCGTGCTGTACGTCCGTGACCGAGGCGCGGATGGTCTGGGTGCGGTCGGTCAGCACCGTGACGTCAAGGCCGGCCGGCAGGTTGTCGGTGATGCTCGGCAGCAAGGCCTTGATCCGGTCAACCACTTCGATGACGTTGGCCCCGGGCTGACGCTGGATGTTCAGCAGTACCGCCTGGTTTTCGTTGGCCCAGGCCGCCAGACGCTCGTTCTCTGCACCGTCAACGATTTCCGCCACGTCCTTGAGCCGCAACGGCGCACCGTTGGCGTAGGCCAGGATCAGGTTGGCGTAGTCCTTGGGCGAGGTCAGTTGATCGTTTGCATCGAGCATCGAGACCCGGGTCGGGCCGTCGAAGTTGCCCTTCGGCTGGTTGACGTTGGACGCGCCGATCAAGGTACGTACGTCCGCCAGGTTCAGGCCGTTGGCTGCCAGGGCTTCGGGGTTGACCTTGATCCGCACGGCCTGACGCTGGCCACCGGCAATGCTGACCATGCCGACGCCGCTGATCTGGGCGATTTTCTGCGCCATGCGGGTGTCGACCAGGTCATTGAGCTTGGGCAGCAGCATGGTCTTGGAGGTGATGGCAAGGGTCAGCACCGGCGTGTCGGCCGGATTGACCTTGTTGTACACCGGCGGTGCCGGCAAATCCTTGGGCAACAGGTTGGTCGCGGCATTGATCGCGGCCTGCACCTGCTGTTCGGCGACGTCCATGTTGATGTCGAGGCTGAAACGCAGGGTCAGCACCGAGGCGCCGCCGGAGCTGGTGGACGCCATCTGGGTCAGGCCGGGCATCTGCCCGAACTGTCGCTCGAGCGGCGCGGTGACGGCGCTGGTCATGACATCCGGGCTGGCGCCAGGATAGAGGGTCATGACGCGAATGGTCGGGTAATCGACCTGAGGCAAGGCCGACACCGGCAGCAAGCGATAGGCGATCACGCCGGCCAGGATAATGGCCAGCATGCTCAGGGTGGTCGCTACCGGGCGAAGGATGAACAGCCGCGAGAGATTCATGCGCCGCCCTTTTTCGCCTTGTCGGCAGAGGCCGGTTCAGCGGTGTTGGTCGCCGATCCGCCTTGCAGATGGCCAGCGGGACTGGTCGGCACTTGCTGCGGGTCGTTCACCACCTCCACGTCGCTGCCGTCCTTCAAGCGGTCGGTGCCCTCCAGTACCACGCGATCACCGGCGCTGAGGCCTTCGGTGACTACAGTGTTTTCGCCATCACTGGCGCCGATTTTCAACTGACGAATCTTGACCTTCTTGTCGCCGTCCAGGGCATAGACGAACGTGCCGTTGGTGCCGAACTGGATCGCCGCCGATGGCGCAAGCACCACGCCTTTGAGGGTGTCCGCCAGCAGGCGCACATTGACGAACTGATTGGGGAACAGCGACTGGTCGCGGTTTTCGTAACGCGCCTTGAATTTCAGGGTGCCGGTAGTGACGTCGATCTGGTTGTCCAGGCTCTGCAGCACGCCGGTGGCTTGCAGCTTGGTATCGCCACGGTCCCAGGCCTCGGCCGGCAGCTTCGCCCCACTGCGATAACGCGCCAGTACTACGTCGAGGCTGTTCTCCGGCAAGGTGAAAGCCACGCTGATCGGTTGAGTCTGGGTGATGATTGCCAGCGCCGTGGTGTCGTTGGCTGCCACCAGGTTGCCGACGTCCAGCTGGCGCAGACCGACGCGTCCGGCGATGGGTGCGCGGATCTTGGTGAATTCGAGATTGAGCTTGGCGTCGTTGACCGCCGCCTGATTGGTCTTGACCGTGCCCTGGAACTGACCGACCAGCGCTACGGCGGTGTCCAGGGTTTGCTTGGCGATGCTGTCCTCACGGTACAGGCCGGTATAACGCTCGACATCCACCTGGGCATTCTTCAACTGCGCCTGATTCTGCAGCAAGGTGCCCTCAGCCTGGAGCAAGGCGTTCTGGTAAGGGCGTGGGTCAATTTCAGCCAGCAAATCGCCCGCCTTGACCATCTGCCCTTCCTCGAAATGGATCTTCATCAGTTCACCGCCGACGCGGCTGCGAACATTAATGGTGTTCAACGCGGTCACCGTGCCCAGCGCCTTGTAGTACAGCGGGAAGTCACCCTTGACCGCCGGCGCGACACGTACCGGAACCGGACCAGACGCGCCGCCGAACCCCGGCCGCATCCCGCCTGGCCTGCCGGAATGCCCGGCCACGGCTTTTTGCCCCGCGCCCTCTTTCGGCGCAGCGCTGCCGGGCCAGAATTTCCAGCACAGGGCGGCGATGACCAACAGGACAAGCAGGCCAAACAGCCAGCGACGAGGACTACGGGAAGCAGAGGATTGCATTGAGTGATCAACCATTGGGCGCGTGGGCTTGTTTTACATGAGGCTGAACGATAAGCACTGGCGGGTCTTAAGCAAAGCGCCTTTACCGGCAATTTACCTTCGGCTTACGTAACAGGAGATATATCCAAGACACTGAAACACAAATGAAAACGGCCTGGACAGGGCCAGGCCGTTAACAATTGTAATGGTTTACTTACTTCAGAGCGGCGAGCGCTGCTTCGTAGTTCGGCTCTTCAGCGATTTCCTTGACCAGTTCGCTGTGCAGCACGTTGTCGTTCTCGTCCAGAACCACCACGGCACGGGCGGTCAGGCCTTTCAGCGGGCCGTCAGCAATGGCAACGCCGTAGTTCTCGATGAACTCGGCACCGCGCAGGGTCGACAGGTTTTGTACGTTTTCCAGGCCTTCGGCGCCACAGAAGCGGGCTTGGGCGAACGGCAGGTCAGCGGAGATGCACAACACAACAGTGTTGGCGACATCGTTGGCCTGGGCATTGAACTTGCGCACGGAAGTGGCGCAGGTAGGGGTGTCGACGCTTGGGAAGATGTTCAGCACTTTGCGCTTGCCGGCGAAGTCTTTCAGGGTGACGTCGGACAGATTGCCGGCAACCAGGGAAAAGGCTGGCGCCTTGGAACCGGCTTGAGGCAGTTGGCCGTTGACTTGAACCGGGTTGCCTTTAAGAGTGACTTGAGCCATGAACGGAGTCCTTCTGAACGTTGGTGTGAAGAATTTTGAAGAGGCAGAAGTTAACCACGAAATGGTCCGGTGACCTATGGGTGGATACAAATTGTGATAGGTCAGCAGAACGTGGATACAACTCTTGCAAGCGACAAACACCCTGTGAGATGGCGGTATTACTCGAGCAACTTCAGCATATTGCGATGCCGCGCCTCGAAAATTCGGCGCATATAGGCGTTGACTATCAACCATTCCAACGCCGCGCCGCCGATGGCTGCATAAGTCACCCTGTCGGTGTACAGCGTACCGCCCTCTCCCACCGCCACCCGGTGTTCATGACGAAAGGTAGCCATCGGGCCTTTGAGCATTTCGTCGATGAAATGTGAGCTGCTGACTTCACGAATCACCACCGTCCAGTTCGCTGGAATCACATTGAACATCCAGTGTCGAAACCGGAACTGCCGCCCGGGCTCGATGCGCAGGTCGTTCAGGTCGAGATCGCCCAGCGGCGTGATGCGCTCGGGAAAGATCTTCGGGAAGTTGCCGCCTTCAAGACAGAAGTCGAGAACTTCTTTGGGCGTGCGATCGGGAATTAGCGTGACGAGTTCCAGAACGGGCATAGACGACGGCATTCCATTGACCAGGAAACCTGCAGACTACCTCAAGCTAAAGCTCCGAACATCCTACTGCGGCAGCTCAGGGGGAAATGCGAACGGCTCCCGATCAGGCCGGCCGGTCGGCCGCCTCGCTTTTGCTTTGGCCTTTGATCTTCTTACCCCCTCACGCCCTGAGCCTGTCCGTCAACTTGTGACTACCTCCATCGGCGCCTCTATCAACGTTGATCCGCGCCGCGCTGGGCCATCCCTGGCCCAGCGCGGCTAAACCGGCGTCCTGCCGGTTTACCCACTACGCAATGCCTGCGTTCGGCCATCGTGGATTAACGGGGCGCCCAGATCAAAAACAAAAGCGAGGCGGCCTGACAGCCGACCCGAGTTTTACGGCTGTACCTGATCCCCTGTGGGAGCGAGCTTGCTCGCGATGGACGTCAACGATAACGCGCCCTGTCTGGATGATCGCGTTGTCTGGACGTTCATCGCGAGCAAGCTCGCTCCCACAGGGGAATGCGGACAGACCTGCAATCAGGTCGGCTGTCAGGCCGCCTCGCGTTTGCTTTGGCTTTTGATTTTCTTGCCCCCTCGAGAGGCCGAGTGGAGGTTCTGCGCAGTGGGTAAACCGGCATGGATGCCGGTTTAGCCGCGCTGGGCCAAGGATGGCCCAGCGCGGCGGGCCCACGGAGCAGGACCGGAGCGAGGGCATGCCGAGCCACAGCGAGGCACCGAACGCCAGGGGCAAGAGCCCTTGGTTACTTGGGGCTTTTCCAAGTGACTCGCTGTAAAAGCGAAACCATAGGTGGCCGTTACCGCAGGAATGGATATGTACACCTGCAAGAAAATAGCCGCAGTTGCGCGATCAGGCTCAAGACGGTATCTACAAGAATCCTAGGGTGTCCAGAAATTTGCAACACCGTTGTCGATTCAGGCGGTGATCATTCGACTATAAATCGAACAATCCAAATCCAGCGGAGACTAAACCATGCGTTTCATGATCATCATCAAAGCCAGCCAGGACTCAGAAGCCGGCATCATGCCCAGCACCGAACTGCTGACCGCCATGAGCAACTACAACGAGGAACTGGCCAAGGCCGGCATCCTCCTCGCCGGCGAAGGCCTGCAGCCGAGCAGTAAAGGCGCCCGTGTGCGCTTCGCGGGCGACAAGCGCACGGTGATCGACGGCCCCTTCGCCGAAACCAAGGAGCTGATCGCCGGCTACTGGCTATGGCAGGTGAAGTCGAAGGAAGTGGCCATCGAGTGGGTCAAGCGCTGCCCCAACCCGATGCCGGGCACCGAAGCCGAGATCGAGATACGCCAGGTGTTCGAGCTGGAGGATTTCGGCGCGGAGTTAACGCCGGAGTTGCGTGAGCAGGAAGAGCGAGCGTTTGGGCAGGGGAAGAAGTGCTGAATTTTGGGCTTTTTCCCCTGTAGGAGCGAGCATGCTCGCGATGGTCGTTAACGATAACGCTGGAAGCCTGACATCCCGCGGCGCACTCAGGTTTTTCGCGAGCATGCTCGCTCCTACAGGGATATAAACGGCCTTAACGGAAGTGATGAGTTGTTTCAAAATGGCAGCTTCCGCGAGGCTACAGCGCCTTGCGCCATTGCCTACAACTACGCCAGAATCCGCCGGCTTGTGCGCCTGGAGGGCCGTCGGTAACTTGATTCGCGTCACTGAGCCTCAGTGATCGGGTTTAGTCGCCCTGTTTGTTGCTAACGGTTGCATGAGTGTCATCCAGTCAGGAATTTCCCCTGCACTTGATGGTGGCTGTGCGCATGGCGCCTTCGGGCGCGCCGGGTTTGGCAACGTACCGGTCGACTAACCTGCGCACAGCCGCCACCCATTCGTTTAGTCGCGAAATGGTTGCGGCCCTACTTGTAGAGGTACGTTGCCATGGTCCAATCGACACAAAATCCCCCGGACACCGAGCCGGACGCCATCCCCGAATCCCCCCGTCAACCCAGCCACTTCTTCCTCATCGCCCCCGAAATCGACAATCTCACCTTGCTGGAGTACGCCTGCGTGTCCCTGGCCTCGGCGAATGTCATGACCAGTGATTTCGCAGCGACGCTGAAAGGGCCGCAGAGCCACACCCTGCTGGGGATTCAACAGTCGATCATGCTGGGTGAGATGGCGGTGAATCGAGTGCTGGATAATCTTGATCCGCCTTAGCCATCACTACCGCCTCGCTACAATAAACCACAAGCCCACCATCGAGCTTATACCGATGGCGGGCTTTGTGTTTTCCAATCCCTTGATTCGTATTAACTTTTTAGTACACAAAAACCCCGAAAAACTTGTACAAAAAACCAAAGAATTAATCCCTTGGACTGGCTAACCCCCATTTAGCTGCTAGGTTCAAGAGACGTGTCCTACAGGCTTGATAGCAAAGAGACTACGTCGTAACGGCCGCCAAGTGCCGAGTTGTCCAATGAGCCACCAAGGAATCGGGGAATCATGACAAACAAAATGGGGATGCACGCCTGTCTTTTGGTGGCTTCGCTTGCGCCTTTTTTTTGCGCCCACGCGGACAACGCCGAGACCGCCAACAAAAGCAACAACCCGCTGAACTTCGCGCCAGGCATGAGCGCTCAGGACTACTACACCCCCCGGTACTACGACTCCAATATCCATACCAATGACCTGCTGATACGCGGCACGCTGCCGATTGCGCCCAACGATTATATTGGCGTGCCGCAATTGATACGCGCCACGGCGCCGATCAGTACCCACCCGGACCCGAACAGCGGCTACAGCACCGGCGAAGGTGACCTGAATCTGTTCGATATTTTTCTGGTGAAGACCGAAGGCGTGCAGTTGGGCATCGGCCCGTTGCTTACCGCCCCCACTGCCGATCAAGACGAACTCGGCACTGGCAAATGGCAAGGCGGTTTGGCCGCGGTCGTTATCGACTCTTCACCACGCGGCCTGTTGGGCGCGCTGGTTCAATACCAGAGTTCGTTCGCCGGAGACCACGACCGGCCCAACGTCGAAAGCGCAACGATGCAGCCCTTCATCATTCATAACCTGGAAAAGGGCTGGTACCTGCGCTCCACCGGCATCTGGACTTTCGACCTGAAGAACGACACCCACTACATCCCACTCGGTTTGGGTGGCGGCAAAGTGTGGAAAGACGGGCCCAATATCGTCAACGTCTTCATCGAACCGCAATGGACCGTCGAGAAAAAAGGCGATGGCATGCCGCAATTCACGCTGTTCGTCGGCCTCAACGCCACTTTCGGTCAATAAGGAACCCCCCTATGCACGGTGTCATTCGCGCAGCCGGTTTCAGCCTGATGACGATGTTCGTCAGTTGCGGGGTCGGTGCCCAGGAACTGGACACCCGGATCGGCCAGATCGCCATGGAAGGTGAACTGCCGGCCCATGAATCCATCGCCAAACTCTATGCCGAGCTGGATTTCCAGCAAGCCACCCAGAGTTACTTGTGGGCTTTGCCGCTGGTGTCCTACGCGCAATGGCAGGAGGAGTTCCGCGACAAGCTGGGTGCCCAGAGTGGCGACCTGATGGTGCTCGACAGTTACGAAGACAAGCTCGGCGTCATCACCGCCAACGCCACCACGCCCTACATCCTTGGTTTCGTCGATCTCAATGAAACCGGTCCGCTGGTGATTGAGCTGCCTCCCGGCCCGACCGCAGGCGGTATTGGCGATTTCTGGCAACGCGCGATCATCGACATGGGCCAGACCGGCCCGGACAAAGGCAAGGGCGGCAAATACCTGGTGTTGCCACCGGGTGCCGAGCCACCGGCCGATGCTGGCAAGTATTACCTGGCCAAGTCGCAGACCATGAACGTGCTGGTAGGATTTCGCGTGCTCGATCCCGACCCGGCCAAGGGCAAGGCGTTGGTCGAGCAATTCAAGATGTACCCCTACGCCAAGCGTGCCGAACCTGGCCAGACCAAGCTGCTCTCCCCCGGCGGCAAAGCCTGGTCCGGCACCCAGCCACGGGCAATGGCGTACTGGGAGCGCTTGCACCAGATCATTCAGAAAGAACCGGTCAACGAACGTGATCGTTTCTACATGGCTATGCTAGCCAGTCTGGGTATCGAGAAGGACAAACCGTTCAACCCAACCGATACCCAGCGCAAGGCCCTGGAACAAGGTGCACAAATCGGCGAGCTGATCGCCAAGGCCAACACTTTCGCCAAGCGCTTTCCCGGCGCCCAATACTGGCCGGACCGGCAGTGGGACACGGTGTTGAACATCACCGATCCTTCCCAGCGCGTGGCCTACTACGACCAGTTGTGGGAACGCAGTGCCTGGTTCTACGAGGCGGTGACCAATACCAAAGGCATGGTTTCGAGAACCCCGGGGCTGGGCCAGACCTACCTCGGTGCCTATACCGATGCTAAAGGCAACTGGCTGGACGGCGGTAAAAACTATCGCCTGCACGTCGGCGCCAACCCGCCGGCCAAGCAGTTCTGGTCGATGACCGTATACGACATCGACAGCCGCTGCCTGATCGACAACCCCCAGCGCAAGGCCGACCTGTCGTCGCGCCAGGATCTGCAAAAGAACGCTGATGGTTCGGTGGACCTGTACTTCGGTCCCACCGCGCCAAAAGGTTTCGAAGCTAACTGGGTGCAAACCCTGCCGGGCAAACACTGGTTCAGCTATTTCCGCCTGTATGCCCCGACCCTGGCCTATTTCGACAAGAGCTGGAAACTCGACGACATCACGGCCGTGGAATGACGCCGAGTGTTCACTAAGGAAGTGTTATGAATAACCGCATTCTGTTATCCGGCCTTGTGCTCACCTTGAGCAGCAATGCCTGGGCCGATTTCACCGCTACCCCGGAAGAAGCCCGGGGTATCGCCAAGGAAGCCTACCTGTACGGTTTCCCGGTGGTGGAGATGTACAAGACCCTCTACACCCAGGCCGTGGACAAGCAGAGCCCGAACTTCAAGGCTCCGTTCAACCAGATCGGCAACACTGCCAAGGCATTCACCGCCAAGGACACCGCGTTCGTCACGCCGAATGCGGACACACCCTACTCCTTCGTCTGGATGGACCTGCGCGCCGAACCTGTGATGCTGACCCTGCCGCCCATCGAAGAGCACCGTTACTACTCGGTGCAATTGATCGACGCCTACACACAGAATTTTGCGTACCTGGGCACCCGTAGTACCGGCAACAACGGCGGCCACTTCATGATCGCCGGCCCCAACTGGCAAGGTCAGCAACCGCTGAACATCGACCGCCTGCTGCGCAGCGAAAGCAACATTGCATACGCGCTGTACCGCACGCAGTTGTTCGACGACAAGGACTTGGCCAAGGTCAAGCAGATCCAGAAGGGCTACAAGGTCGAAACCCTCAGCCACTACGACAAACAAAAGGCCCCGCCTGCCGCGCCCAAGGTCGATTGGCCGAAACCCACGCCGACCATGAGCGACACTCCGGACCTGTTTCGCTACCTGAGTTTCATGCTGTCGTTCGCCCCGTCCCAGGACGTGGAAAAGGACCTGCTTGGGCGTTTCGCGAAAATCGGCATCGAAGCCGGCAAGCCGTTCAACGTCAGCCAACTCACGGCCGAACAACGCAAGGCCCTGGAGGACGGCATCAGCGATGCCAAGGCTGAATTCGCCGAGTTCAAGAAGACCAGGGTCGATACCCACGAAGTCAGCAGCGGTGACCTTTTCGGTACTCGCGATCACCTCAAGGGCAATTACCTGTACCGCTACGCCGGCGCCAACATGGGAATCTTCGGCAACTCCGCCGAAGAAGCGAATTACATCGGCTACTTCGTCGACAAGGACGGCCAGCCGGTCGATGCCTCGAAACACGACTACACCCTGCATTTCGACAAGGGCGCCCTGCCCCCGGCTGACGCGTTCTGGTCGCTGACCATGTACGACGGCAAGAACAAACTATTGGTGGCCAACCCGCTCAATCGCTACCTGATCAACTCGCGAATGCTGCCAGACCTCAAGCTCGACAACGACGGCGGGCTGACCCTTTACGTGCAGAACAAGGCACCGGCCAAAGACCTGCAAAGCAACTGGTTGCCGGCACCCAACGGGCCGTTCTATGGGGTGTTGCGCCTGTACCTGCCTAAACCGGAAGTTGCCAGCGGCCAATGGAAAATGCCGTTGCTGACGCCCGTAAACCAACAAAACAAGTAAGTGGAGTCGTTCATGGTCAGGGCTTTTGTTGTACGTCCTTTGTTGGCCTTGTGCATGCTCGGCGGGAGTCCGTCGTTACTGGCGGCAGAAGGCGGTGGTGGCCGGCCGATGACCGGCCTGCAGGTATTTTCCAATGCCGGGATCGTGCCTCCGGAACCCGGTTGGGTGATGTCGTTGAGCAGCTTCTGGTACGACGGCGAGCTCAAGGGCAAAACACAGGTGCCAATCGTTGGCGCCCTGAGTACCGGCCTGGACCTGAAAGTGTCCTACACCATGGCCAACTTCACCCATGTCTGGGATACCGGCAAGGGAAGCTGGAACTACGCGTCGGCCATCGGCGTGCCGGTGCAGTACACCGACATTACCGCGAGCATCACCGGCCCGCGCGGCAGAACCCTGGGCACCGAAGACACCGCAACCCAGTTCGCCGACATGTTGGTGACGCCCATCGCCGCCGGCTACCACTTCGACGAGGCCAACCACCTCTCGCTCTCGCTGCCGATCTACGTGCCGACCGGCGCCTACAACGATGATCGCCTGGCCAACGCCGGCCAGAACAATTACACCTTCATGCCCACCGTGGCCTTTACCCACCTCGACGGCTAGGGTGGTGAGTTCACCGTGTCCGGGGGACTTGAGTTCTACACCGAAAACGACGCCACGGATTACAAGAACGGCGACATCTTCACCCTCGACGCCCTCTGGACCCACGGCTTCGGCAACGGCTGGAACGCCGGCGTGGCGGCGGGCTACATCCAGCAGCTCACCGACGACAGCGGATCTGGCGCCAGCAGTGGCTTTCGCGGGCGTTCGGTGGGTGCCGGTCCGACGTTTGGCTGGCAGGGCAAATTCGCCGATGCCCAGGCCAATTTCAATGCTCGCTGGATCCCGGAGTTCGACACCAAGAACCGGCCCGAAGGCAACGGTTTCTCGATCAACCTGACGTTGGCGTTTTTCTAGGAGCAAGCATGAGCGCACTCAACGACCTCAACGCCCTTCAAGCCAGCATTGCCGAAGCGGTGCTGGGCCAGGACCAGGTGATTCGACAGATCCTCCTGGGCCTGCTGGCCAACGGTCACTTGTTGCTGGAAAGCCTGCCGGGGCTGGCCAAGACCCGCACGGTGAAAGCCCTGGCCAAACACCTGGACGCGAAAATGAGCCGCATCCAGTTCACCCCCGACCTGTTGCCCTCGGACATCACCGGCGCCGAGGTGCTGCACCAGGTCGAGGGCAAAAACGAGATCCGTTTTCAGCCGGGGCCACTGTTCGGCAACCTGATCCTGGCCGACGAAATCAACCGCGCCCCGGCCAAGGTCCAGGCCGCACTGCTGGAGGCCATGGAAGAACGGCAGATCACCGTGGCTGGCAACAGCCACGCGCTGCCGGAGCTGTTCATCGTCGTCGCGACGCAGAACCCGATCGAGCAGGAAGGCACCTACCCGCTGCCCGAAGCGCAGATGGACCGGTTCCTGATGAAGGTGCTGCTGGATTATCCGAGCGCGGAAAACGAAAGCCAGGTGCTGCGCCTGTTGCGCGAGGAAGAACAGGCCCTCGGCGCCAAGACCGCCGCGGTGCAAGGCTTCGCCCTGGCCCAGGACGTGATCTTCGCCGCACGCAGGGAAGTCAGTGCAGTGCACGTGTCCCCGGCCATCGACCGCTACCTGATCGACCTGATCAACGCCACGCGCCACCCGGCCGACTACGACGCCGACCTCGGTCGCTGGATCGCCATCGGTGCCAGCCCGCGCGGCGGCATCGGCCTGGACCGTTGTGCCCGCGCCGATGCGTGGTTGCAGGCCCAGGACTTCGTCTCGCCGGATAACGTGCGCGCCGTGGTGCACCCGGTGCTGCGCCATCGCCTGCAACTGAGCTATGACGCGGTGGCGGACGGTGTAACGGCTGATCAGGTGCTCGACCGTCTGCTCGACAAAGTCGCGATTCCCGCATGAATGTCGACGGCTTGGTCTACGTCTCTCTGGCGCAGTTGATTGCCCTGGAGTTCAAGGCGCGCGACCTGAGTTTTGCTGCCCGTCAGCCGCAAGGCAGCATCCTCGCCGGCAACCATGCTTCGCGCTTGCGTGGCCGTGGCTTGAACTTCGATGAACTGCGCCGCTATCAGCCGGGGGACGATCTGCGTCACCTCGACTGGCGGGCGTCGCTGCGCACCGGCAAACCCGTGGTGCGCACCTTCACCGAAGAGCGGGACCGTCCGGCGTTGATCGTCGTGGACCAGCGCATGTCGATGTTTTTCGGCTCGCAACGCAGCTTCAAATCCGCCGTCGCCGCTGAGCTCGGCGCCCTGGCGGCGTGGATGGTGTTCAACGCCGGTGACCGGGTCGGCGGCCTGGTGTTCAACGATCAGCGTATCGACGCAATTGCCCCCCTACGCAGCCGCAAGCGAATCGAAGCGCTGTGCAGCCGCATCGCCCAACAGAACCAGGAACTGAATGCGGCCAACCCGGACGCCGAAGGCGAACACCAGCTCGACAAGGTCTTGCAGCAGTGCCTGGCCGTGGCCGGCCACGATCATTTGATCTGCATCGTCAGCGACTTTGCCGGCGCCGGCGAGCGCACCTTGCAGCTGATGCGGCAGTTGGCGGCGCACAACGATGTGATCGCCATGCAGGTCTACGACCCGTTGGCGCTGAATCTGCCCAAAAACGGCCGCCTGCTGATTACCCAAGGCCAGTTGCAGGTTGAACTGGCGGTGGAACGGCGTCAGGTGCACCAGCCGTTGGGCGACTTTCTCGGCGGTCGGCTCAAGGACGTGGCCACGTTGCTGCGGCGCAGTCAGGTGCCGTTGATGATGTTCAGCACTGCCACCCAAGCACACGAACAACTGCGCGCCGAGTTGGGCAAGCAAGCGGGAGCGCGGCGATGAACCCGAATGTCCCGAGCATTGAGCAACTCAAGGAGATCGCACTGCCAGCGCCGGTCAGTTACGCGCCGCAGACCTGGGGTTGGTGGGTGTTGCTGGCGGTGTTTGTCATGGCGGTTCTGCTGCTGAGTGCGCGGCGTTACCGGCAATGGCGGCGGGACCGTTATCGGCGTGAGGCGTTGGTGCGGTTGGCGCAGTTGCAAAAGCGCAGTGATGATCTGAATGCGTTGCGTGAGCTTCCAGAGCTGCTCAAGCGCGTGGCCATCTCGATGCCGAACGCAATCCCTGTAGGAGCTGGCTTGCCAGCGATGGGGCCCCCGAGTTGTGCGTTGTCCTTGCGGACGCCATCGCTGGCAAGGCAGCTCCTACAGAACCCCGGTGCGCTTGGGAATCAGGATTGGCAGGCCTTTTTGCAGCAGCACAGTAACCAAGCCCTGCCCGCCAACTTCAGCCAACAACTGTCGCAACTCGCCTATGCACCTGATGCGGTGTTGCGCGCCATGCCAAATGAGCAACGTCAGCAACTGTTCAACACCTGCAAACTCTGGGTGGAGCGTCATCATGTGGCAGCTTGACTACCCCTGGCTGTTGCTACTGCTGCCCTTGCCGTGGTTCGGTTATCGCTACCTGCCCGATTACCGTGAGGCGCGCAGCGCCGTGCGTGTGCCATTTTTCAGTGCCATGAGCCGCGCGGTCGGCCAGGCGCCGAGTCAGGCCGGCACGCGCACCAACCACTGGCAATTGCTGCTCAACCTGTTGGTGTGGGCACTGTTGCTTCTGGCGGCGTCCCGACCGGTGTACGTGGAAAAACCCATCGAGCGCCAGCAACCGGTGCGCGACCTGATGCTGGCCATCGACATTTCCCAGTCCATGGAAACCACCGATTTCACCGACGCCAATGGCCAGAAGATCAATCGACTGGCAGCGGTCAAGGAAGTCGTGCATGGCTTTATCGACAAGCGCAAAGAGGATCGCCTCGGCCTGATCGTGTTCGGCAGTGGCGCGTTCCCGCAGGCGCCATTGACCCTCGATCACGCCAGCCTTTCGCTGTTGCTGGACGACACCGGCATCGGCATGGCCGGCCCGAACACGGCGATTGGCGATGCCATCGGCTTGAGCCTGAAACTGCTCGACCAGGCCCATGAGCAAGAAAAAGTCGTGATCCTGCTCACCGACGGCAACGACACCAGCAGTGCGATCACCCCGGACCACGCGGCGCAAATGGCCGCGGCCAAAGGCGTGGTGATTCACACCATCGGCATTGGCGATCCTGATGCTTCCGGAGAGGCCAAGGTCAACTTGCAGGGCTTGCAGCAGATCGCCACGGCGACAGGCGGAAAGTTCTTCCGTGCCGAAGACCGCAACGCGCTGGATCAGGTCTACAGCACCCTCGACAAACTCACCCCGCATCAAGTGAAAACCCTCAGTCATCAGCCCAAACGAGACCTGTTCTGGTGGCCGCTCGGGGCCGCGGTCGCCCTGCTTGCGCTCTACCACTTGTGCGCAATGCTGCGGCCACGCTTGTCCATCGCTCGTCAGCGGCAGGAGGCTTGAGATGGACATCAACCTCAGCGATTTCCACTTCCTGCGTCCACTTTGGCTGTTGCTGTTGCCTTTTGCCGCGCTGTTGCCACTGCTGTGGCGCCGCAGCCGGGATTTGCAGCGGCGCTTGCGCAGCAACATCGCCGGGCACTTGCTGCCGCACTTGCTGATTACCCCCCGGGACCAGCAATGGCTACGCCCGGTGCATCTTGTCTGCGCGCTGTTGATGCTGGGTGCGATTGCCGCCGCTGGCCCCACCTGGGAACAGGATCGCCCGGATTTTCTGGAAAACCGTGCGCCGCTGATCATCGCCGTTGACCTGTCGTCGTCGATGGACGCCAACGACGTACAACCGAGTCGGCTGGAAGCGGCCAAGCACAAGCTGCATGACCTGATCCAGCGTCGGGCTGGCGCGCGCAATGCGCTGATCGCCTACGCGGGCAGCGCGCATCTGGTGTTGCCGCCGACTGACGATCCGGCCTTGCTCGACACCTTCATTCAGGCCCTGGGCACCGACCTGATCGGCAAACCGGGGAAAAATGTCGGGGCGGTGATCGATCAGGCCAAGCGCCTGCTGGCGGCGGAAAATACCCCAGGCACCTTGTTGCTGATCACCGACGGCGCCGACACCTCGGCCCTGACAGGGCTGGACCAACAACTGGCCGACAGCGCGCTGCAGGTGCTGATCCTGGCGGTCGGTAGCGTGGATGGCGGGATCATCCACGATGCCAACGGCCAGCCACGCACCGACAGCAATAGTCGTCCGGCACTGGGCAGCTTTGATCAGGCAGCGCTCAAGCAACTCGCGTCAGCCATGGAAGCGCCGCTGGGCAGCCTGACGCTCAATGACGACGACCTGGATTGGGTCGAACTGCACGCCCAGCAGCATTTCCAGAGTGCCAGTGACGAACAGCGCGAGTTGCACTGGAAGGACGCCGGTTACTGGCTGTGCTGGCCGCTGTTGTTAATCGCGTTTTTCAGTGTGCGCAAGGGCTGGAGCCTGAACTGGATGGCCGGTTTTCTACTGGTCATCGGCGTTGGGCTGCAACCTGCACCGGCCCAGGCGAACGCGCTGATCGACGCGTTTCTCACCCCGGACCAGCAAGGTCGCTGGGCCTTCGAACATGAACATTTCCCACAGGCCGCCGCGCATTTTGTCGACCCGTACTGGAAAGGCATCGCGGCTTATAACGCAGCTGATTTCGACCTGGCCCTGGCGAGTTTTGCGCAGTTGGAAACGCCGCAGGCGTATTTCTACCTGGGCAACATTTACGTGCGCCGTTTCAAATTCGACGAGGCCATCGCGGCCTACACCCAGGCGTTGAAGTTGCAGCCGCAGTTTCCTGAAGCTACGGCCAACCTGGCCTTGGCCATCGCCTTGCAGAAAGACACTGAAAGCGCCGAACAAAATGCCCCCGAGGTCAAACCGGACGAAATCAAGATGGACAAGGCACCGGGCAAGGGTCAGAGCAAAGCAGTGGAGACCGAACAGGCGGCTTCGGATGAGCAGTGGTTGCAGAACCTGACGACATCGCCGGCGAAGTTTCTTAAGCAGAAGTTCAGTTTGCAGGATCAGGCAGAGGGCAAGCCATGATCATTGACCGAGGCGCGCCCTTCGCGAGCAGGCTCGCTCCCACAGGGAATTTGTGGTGTACAAAGAACCCCTGTGGGAGCGAGCCTGCTCGCGAAGGCGGCCGCACAATCACCACAAACCTCGTCGTCTTGTTACTTAGCCTGATCAGCACAACTACCCTCGCCGCCGAACCTGAATTAAGGGTCCAGGCCAGCCTGCAACCCGCCGACACCGCCATGGTCGGCAGCCTCGTCGAATTGCGCCTGGATGTGCTCACCGACACCTGGTTCACCAGCGCTCCCACCCTGCCCGACCTCAAATTGCCCGGTGCACTAGTGCTGCCCTCGGATGGCCACGCCGAACACCTGAACCAGACGCTCGACGGCAAATCCTTCAACGGCATGCGCTACAGCTACTTGATTACGCCCAACGTGGCCCAGGCTTTCGATATTCCACCACTGACAGTACGGGTCACCCCGGGCCAGGCCACGACTGAGCTCAGTGCGCAAAGCCAACCGGTGCACTTCACGGCGACGCAACCGCCGGGGTTCAAACCCGGCGAGCCATTACTGGTCGCCCAGGGGCTGCGTTTCACCCAGCAGATCATCCAGTCGTCCACGCCGCTGAAAGTCGGCGACAGCCTCACCCGGCAGCTTAAGCTGGAGGCTGACGGCGCCCTGGCGATGGCACTGCCGACGCCGTCTTTGGGCGATGTCCCTGGTCTCAGCCGGTACCCGAAAAACCCGCAGGTCAGCACCCTGGATGATGGCCGCGGCAACTTCACCGGTGGCCAGCGCATCGACAGCGTGACCTACCGCATCGACACCCAAGGCCAGCACACCCTGCCGGCCATCGAACTGAAATGGTGGGACACCAGCAGCCAGCAGACCCGCACTGCCCAAGTGCCAGCGGTGAGCTTCGACGCCGGCGCCAATAGTGCTTACAAACCAGTGTTCTCGATCACCGAAGACCTGAAAAGGCTCGGTCAGACCCAACGCCTGCACCTCTCAGGGTCTACCTTTGGCCTGCTGGCGCTGCTGCTGAGCGTGGTATTGCTAGCCTGGTTTGCCCGTCCGTATGCCCATCGCGCACACCTCGCCTGGCAGGCGCGCCGCCGTGCCCGTCATACGGCGTGGCTGCAATCTTCCGACTACGCCTGGCGCCAGATCCCAGCGCAACTTGATGGCCAACCTGCGCAATTGAGCGCCCTGTACCTGTGGACCCGGCGCAGTCGCAAGGGCCTCAAACTGACCGCTTTCGGCCCGCGCCTGCAAGCGTTCCTGCGCGCGTGCTACGGCCGGCAGCCGACCAAAGATCAGGCACTGCACCAACTCAAGCAATCCTTGACTACGCTGCATAGTCAGGTCGAACACAACCAAGAATCAGTCGCTACCGCACTGCGACCACTCAACCCCGTTCACGAGAAGGATTTCCCATGACGAACCCGATAGCGCACCGCCAATTCCACGGGTTAAAGCTGCTGCTGGCACTGGCCCTGAGCCTGCCATTGCTGGTTCAGGCCGCTGAACCACTGCCGTCATGGAATGACGGTCCGTCGAAAAAGAACATCATCGAGTTCGTCCAGGCGGTAACCGATCAAAGCAGCAAGGACTTCGTCAAACCCGAGGACCGTATCGCCGTGTTCGATAACGACGGCACCTTGTGGAGCGAGCAGCCGATGTACTTCGAATTGCTGTTCGCCCTGGAAGAGGTCAAGCGCACGGCGGCGCAGCACCCGGAATGGAAAACCACCCAGCCATTCCAGGCCGTGCTGGAAAACGATCACAAGGCGCTGGCCGCCAGTGGTCTGGACGGCATGATGAAAATCTTTGGTGCGACCCACACCGGCATGACCACCGAAGCTTTCGACGACTACGCCAAGACCTGGCTGACCCAGGCCCGCCACCCGAAAACCGGCAAGCCGTACACCGAGATGATCTTCCAGCCGATGCTGGAAATGCTTGACTACCTGCGCCGCCAGGACTTCAAGACCTACATCGTTTCCGGTGGCGACACCGGCTTCATGCGCGCCTTCGCCGAAAAGGTCTACGGCGTCCCCCCCGAGCAGGTGATCGGCACCACATTCGTCACCTCGTTTGAGTACAAGGATGGCAAGGCGTCGATCGTGCGCACACCGAAACTGGCCCACAACGATGACGGGCCGGGCAAGCCGGTGAGCATCGACGCCGTGATCGGACGCCGACCGATTCTCGCCTTTGGCAACTCCGACGGCGACCTGCAAATGCTGCAGTGGACCGCCGCAGGGCCGGGCAAACGTTTCATGGGGCTGGTGCATCACACCGACGCCAAACGTGAATGGGCCTACGACCGCCAGTCGGATATCGGTCGTCTGGACAAGGCCCTGGACGAAGCAAAAACCCGTGGCTGGACCGTCGTCGACATAGCTGCCGAATGGCGCCGGATCTATCCGTTCGATGCCGCCACACCCGAGCAAGTGCAATAAAAAAGCGTGACGCAGGACCGCAATAAACGTTTGTCGCACCGAGCGACGTAAGAAAAAGGAGCAAGTCAGATGACTCGCATACGCAATTGGTTACCGAAACTCGCCTTGGTGGCGACCTCGGTAATGGCGATTTCGGCAACGGCCGTGGCCGCCGAAAAACCTAATATTCTCGTGATTTTTGGCGATGACATCGGCCAGACCAATATCAGTGCCTATTCCATGGGCGTGGTCGGGTACAAGACTCCGAACATCGACCGGATTGCCAAGGAAGGCATGATGTTCACCGACTATTACGCGGAGAACAGCTGCACCGCCGGACGCTCGTCGTTCATTACCGGTCAGACGCCACTGCGTACCGGGCGCACCGGTCGGCCTGCAAAAGCGTGACATCACCATTGCCCAAGCGCTGAAATCCCAGGGCTACGCGACCGGTCAGTTCGGCAAGAACCACTTGGGCGACAAGGATGAATATCTGCCGACCAACCACGGTTTCGACGAGTTCTTCGGCAACCTGTACCACCTCAACGCCGAAGAAGAACCCGAGCGTCCGTACTGGCCCAAGGACGACCCCGAGTTCGTCAAGGCCATGTCACCTCGTGGCGTGATCCACAGCTACGCCGACGGCAAGATCGAAGACACCGGCGCACTGACCGTCAAGCGCATGGAAACCATCGACGACGAAACCACGGCGGCGGCGCAAGCGTTCATCGAGAAACAGGCGAAGGCGGACAAGCCGTTCTTCGTCTGGATGAACACCACCCGCATGCACTTGTTCACCCACGTGCGCGACTCGATGAAGGGCCAGAGCGGCATGCCCGGCAACGACTATGCCGATGGCATGCTCGAGCACGACGGCGACGTCGGCAAACTGCTGAAAACCCTCGATGACCTGAAAATCACCGACAACACCATCGTCGTCTACACCACCGACAACGGCCCGAACCAGTTCTCCTGGCCGGACGCGGCAACCACGCCATTTCGCAACGAGAAGAACTCCAACTGGGAAGGCGCTTACCGGGTCCCAGCCATGATTCGCTGGCCGGGCAAGATCAAAGCGGGCGAAGTGTCCAACGAAATGTTCTCGGGCCTGGACTGGTTCCCGACCTTACTGGCTGCCGTGGGTGAACCCGACGTTAAAAACAAGCTGCTCAAAGGCTGGGCACCAACTTCCGGCGGCAACAACTTCAAGGTGCACCTGGACGGCTACAACCAACTGCCTTACCTGACTGGCCAACAGCCAAAAAGCGAACGCAAGGAGTTCTACTATTTCAATGATGACGGTGTGCTGGTTTCCATGCGTTACGACAACTGGAAAGCGGTGTTCTGCGAGCAGCGCGCACCTGGCGGCTTTAAAGTCTGGAGCGAACCGTTCGTATGCCTGCGCGTACCGAAAATCTTCAACCTGCGGATGGACCCGTATGAAAGGGCCGACGTGGTTTCCGACCAATACTACGATTGGACCACCAAGAACGTTTACCTGACTGAAATTGCAGTAATGAAGTCGGCGGCGTTCCTGCAAACATTCATCGAGTATCCACCTAGCCAGAAACCGGCCAGCTTCAGTGTTGACCAGATCCGTGCGGCGGTAGACGCAAAAATCGCTGAAGAAATGAAGAAACAACCTGCACAGTAAGACCGCTTGACCGCCGCTCGCCTTCATCGGTGGGCGGCCCTATTTTCGACTTGGGACCGCGTCGTCCCCATCGCGAGCAAGCTCGCTCCCACAGGGATTTTTGCCGCACCGAAAATCTACTGTGGGAGCGAGCTTGCTCGCGATGAGGCCGGCACGGCCACAGGTGTTTTTGAACCGGAACAAGGCAATCCGCTATGTCCTCACGTGTCGCCAGCAAGTCGTCGGCCATACCTGCCCCGCATGTCGCCTCCCCGGCGCTGTTGATCCCCGCCCTGTTGCTGTTCGTCTCCGGCGCCGCCGCGCTGGTGTATCAGGTGCTGTGGATCAAGCAGCTGTCGCTGGTGGTGGGCGTCGAGGTGTACGCCATCACCACCGGGATCAGCGCGTTTTTTGCCGGTCTGGCCCTGGGCGGCTTGCTGTTCGGCCGCTGGGCGGATCGCATCCAGCAACCGGTTTTGTTGTATGCCGGGCTGGAAGTTCTGGTGGCCGTGCTCGGCGTCGGCGCGACCTTCGCCATGAGCCTCGCGGCCAGTCCGTTTGCCTGGCTGGAGCAGCACGTGGGCCTGCTGGCCTGGGTGTTGCCGTTTGCGTTGGTGGGCATTCCCGCGCTGCTGATGGGCGGCACGCTGCCGGTGCTGGTTCGCTCGCTGGCTGCCGATCCGCAGCAACTGGGCAAGGCCGGTGGACACCTTTACGCGGCAAACACCGCCGGCGCCATCGCGGGCACCCTGCTCGCCGCGTTCGTGCTGATCGCCACCCTCGGCGTGCGCGGCAGTGCCCTGGCCGCCGCAATGCTCAACCTGCTGGCCGCTGCGGGTGCCTTGTGGTTCCAGCGCCATCGTTCGCTACCCGCTGAAACCCCGGTCAAACACCACACAAACAAAGCACCGGATCGCCTGGCCCTGTGGCTGTATTCGATTGCCGGTGGCGTGGCCCTCGGTTACGAAGTGGTCTGGTCACAATCCATCGTGCAGTTCATGAGCACCCGCACCTATGCCTTCGCCGTGGTGTTGGCGACGTACCTCACCGGGCTGTTTGTCGGTAGCGCCCTGCTCGCCCGTCGGGTCGATCGCCTACGCGATCCCTGGGGTGTGTTTGGCTTGCTGATCGCCGGTGCCGGTTTGATCGCATTGCTGGAGATTGCCCTGCTCGGACGCTGGCTGGTGCTCGCTCAAAGCGTGGTCGAAGCGTGGGTGTTGTCGATGGGGGCCAGTGAATTGCTGGGCATGAGCGCACGCTTCGCGGTGGCAGCACTGAGCATCGTGTTCGTGCCGACCGTGCTGCTCGGCGCGGCGTTTCCCGTGGCACTGCGCTTGAGCGTCGGGCGCGACCATATAGGGCGTAATGTCGGTGAAGTGGTGGCTTTCAACACCCTCGGCGGGATAGTCGGGGTGATGCTCTGCGGCTTTGTACTGATCCCGCTGTTGGGCCTGGTTCGAACCCTTGGCCTGCTGGCGATCATCGCTGCAGGAATTGGCTACTTTGCCGTGCGCAAGGGCCATGGCGTGAAAAAGGGACGGCGTCAGGGTGTCATTGCGGTCGGCCTGATCTCGGCGGCGCTGGCGCTGCTGACCCCGGTGGACAAACTGGCCAGCCTGCTGCCCGGCGCGCGCAACGGCACGTTGGCGTTTTACGAAGAAGGACGCGGCGGCACCGTCGCCGTGGTCACCCAGGGCAAAGGCCAGAGGGCGTTCCAGCGCTTGTATATCCAGGGTGTATCCAACACCGGCGACGCCATGCCTTCGCTGCGTTACATGCGGATTCAGGCGCTGTTGCCGCTGTTGATCCACAACGGCGAACCACGCTCGGCGCTGGTGATCGGTTTTGGCACAGGAATCACGGCGGGCGCCTTGACGCGCTATCCGGGCCTTGAACATCGGGTTGTCGCTGAACTGCTGCCTTCGGTGGTCAAGGCGGCACCGTTGTTCAAGGGCAACTTCAATGCAGCATCCGATCCGGGTGTCGACGTGCGCCTGCGCGACGGGCGCCAGGAACTGCTGCGCAACCCGCAACGCTACGACCTGATAACCCTCGAACCGCCACCACCCTCCGCGGCTGGCGTGGTCAATCTGTATTCCCGAGACTTCTATCAGTTAGCCGCCAGCCGTCTAGAGAAACAGGGCCTGGTCGCCCAATGGCTGCCGCTGCCCACGCAAAACATCGACGACTCGCGCTCGCTGGTGCGCAGCTTCCTCGATGTCTTCCCCTACGCCACGCTGTGGACCAGCGAGTTTCACGAAATGCTGCTGGTGGGCTCGCTGGAGCCGATCGAACTTGATGCCGCAAAAATCAGCCAGCGCTTCCAGCAGGACAGTGTGCGCAGCACCTTGCAAGACGTCGGTATCGGCTCGGCCGCCGCACTGCTCGCGACCTGGGTGACCGATCGCGCCGGCCTGGAACGCTTCGCCGCTGACGCACCCGCGGTGACGGATGATCAGCCGCGAATCGAATACGCGCCGTGGGTTCGGGCCAAGGAAATCAGCCGCGTGCTGCCGGCCCTGCTGGACTTGCACCAACCGCCGGTGCTGGTGAACGCCGATCAAGGGTTTAACGAGCGAATGAACACCCATCGGCAACGCCTGATGCAGTTCTACCGGGCAAGCCTGCACGCCTATGACGGTGACCGGGATGCCTGGGCCAGGGATGTGCGCGAGGTGATGCGCGGGGATGGGGGGAATCCGTATTTCCGCTGGTTTGTCGGGGAATGATAGGTTGTCTATCAGACCGCTATCGCGAGCAAGCTCGCTCCCACAGTTGATCTGTGTCGTCCACAAGATTTGTATGCAAACACAATCCACTGTGGGAGCGAGCTTGCTCGCGATGGGGCCATCAGCTTCGCCGCAACCATTTGACAGACGCCGGCCATCCGGCAAAGCTGCAACGAGCTTGAACGCGCGCCTGACGGCAAACGCACCTGGACCACGGAAGTCGTAATGCCGAAAGATAAAAATAAAGCAACAGACCCAAAGCCTGATTCGCAACCAACCCTGATTCATCGATACCTGTTCCCCGTCACCATTGGCGTCTTGCTGCTGGCGGTCGCAGGCATCGGCTGGTTTCTGTTCAGCAGCCAACCCACTCCCGTGACCTATGCGCCGGCCAGCACACCTGTCGCTCAACCCGTCAGGCCGCAACCGCAACCCGTCGCCGTGGCGCCGGCCACAATGGTCGACGAACAGCAATGCCAGGGCTGCCACAGCGCCCAGGTCAAGGACTGGCAAGGTTCCCATCACCAATTGGCGATGCAGGAAGCCAACGCCGAGACCATGCTCGGCGACTTCAACAACGTCACTTTCAAGGCCGAAAACGAAACCACCCGGTTCTCACGCAAGGACGACGGATTCTGGGTCAACACCCCTGGCATCGACGGCAAGAACGCCGACTTCAAGGTCGCCTACACCTTTGGCATCGCACCGTTGCAGCAATACCTGATCGAGGTCGGCGAGGGTCGCTTGCAAGCCCTCGGCATCGCCTGGGATACCGAGAAGCACCGCTGGTTTCATCTCTATCCAGGCCAGGGTGTGACCTTCAAGGACCCGCTGCACTGGAGCAAGCCGAGCCAGAACGCCAATTTCATGTGCGTCGAGTGCCATACCACCGGGTACAAGCGCAATTTCGATACCGCGAAAAACACCTTCGACAGCCAGTGGAACAGCCTCGGCGTTGGCTGCCAGGCCTGCCATGGCCCGGCCTCCAATCATCTGCAATGGACGGCGAAAAAAGGCGATCTGATCCACTCGGGTTTTGCCGTCGACCTCAAGGACAAAAACGCGACCGTCGAAATCGAAACCTGTGCCCGGTGCCACTCGCGCCGCGCCCCCTTGGGTGATGGTTTTACCGTGGGCAAGCGCCTGATGGATGATTACCTGCCAAGCACCCTGACCCGCGAACTGTATGCGCTGGATGGCAAGATCAAGGATGAAGTGTTCGAACACGGTTCGTTCGCCCAGAGCAAAATGTTCGACAAGGGCGTGCGGTGCAGCAACTGCCATAACCCCCACAGCACCGAACTCAAGGCGCCGGGCAATGGCGTGTGCCTGCAATGCCACAACACGGCTGGCAAGACCTCCGTCGAAGGCGTCGACGGCAAAGGCCTACAGGCGAAGAATTACGACTCCATCGAACACACCCGGCACACCCTGGGCCAACCGGGCTCGCAATGCGTGGATTGCCACATGCCCGGCAAGTTCTACATGATCAATGACTTTCGGCATGACCACAGTTTCAGCATCCCCAATCCCGAGCGGGCGAAAAAACTCGGCACGCCGGACGCCTGCCTGACCTGCCACCAGGGCAAGGCCGGTGACAAGGTTACCGAGCAGTTCAAGCTCTGGAACACGTCCACCGCCGCGCAGGCCCCGCGTTACGACGAAAGCCTGTGGCTGATTCGCAACGGTTTACCCGGCGCCGCGCAAGCTCTGTACGAGCAACTGCAACGCAGCAACCTGCGGGCGATTCAACGGGCGACCCTGCTCGCCGAGCTGCCGCTGTATCCAAGCGAACAGGCGCTGGAACTGGCCACCAGGGACTTGAGCAACCCGGCACCGCAAGTGCGTGAAAGCGCCGTGCGGGCGATCAGCGCGTTCCTGCCGCCACCGGAGCGTGCACCCCTGCTGACACCGTTGCTGAGCGACCCGGTCAAGGCTGTGCGCATTGCCGCGGCCCGGGATTTGCTCGGCGTGGCACGTAATGGTTTGGGCACGGCTCAGGACAACTGGAACGCGGCCATCGCCGAGTACGAGACCGTGCAAAAGAGCCTGGCCGAACGCGCCGAAGCCAACCTCAACCTGGCCATGCTGTATCAGGCCAGCGGCCGCAGCGGCGAAGTCGAAGGTTTGTTGCGCACATCACTCAAGCGCGACCCGGACTTCTACCCGGCGCTGGTGACACTGGTGCAATGGCTGGAAGCCAACGGTCGCGGTCAGGAAGCTCAAGCGCTGCTGGCGCAAAGCCTGAAGGAACACCCCGACGCCGCACTGCTGCAACACACCCAAGGCTTGTCGCTGGTACGAGCCGGCAAATCCGCACAGGCCATGCCCTTCCTGCGCAAAGCCGCACAACTGGAACAGCAGAGCGCGCAATACGGCTATGTACTGGCCGTGGCCCTGCATGACAGCGGCAAGGTCGATGCCGCGTGCGAGGAGCTGGAAAGGCTGTTGAAAGTGCAGCCAGCCAACCGCAATGCGCGGTTGGCGCTGATCCAGTACTACCTGGATAACGGCCAGGAACCGAAGGCTCAGGTGCTGTTGCAGGGCTGGAAGAAAATGAACATGGGGGATCCGGCGTTGAAATGATCAAAAGATCGCAGCCTGCGGCAGCTCCTACATGGGTCGACCTGTAGGAGCTGCCGCAGGCTGCGATCTTTTGATCTTGACGCTGTTACCGCCGCCGAAACAACGGCCGCGGCTCAATCACCGACCGCCCATACAACACGCTCATCCCCGCCAGCCCCTTGAGCGCATCCTCGGCAGATTTGTCTTCACGTACCGCAAAGCTGTCGAATCCACATTGGCGCATATGACTGAGCTGATCGCGCAACACATCACCAACGGCACGCAACTCCCCGTTCCAGCCCAATCGAGTGCGCAGCAAATAGGCCTGGCTATAGGCTCGACCATCGCGAAAACTCGGAAAATCCAGGGCGATCAATGGCAATTCGCCAAACCACCGCTCAAGGCCTTCAACCTCATCATCCGGCCCCAGCCAGACAGCATTTTCTCGTGGATTTTCCAGCCAGCGTGCCAGCGGCAAGATCACCTTGCTCCTAGGCAATGGTGCCTGCAGATCCCGGACAAGCATCCATGGATCATCCTCGACAATCCGCGCCCCGCCCTCCTCCAGAAGCAACAGATTATTCATGCCGACACCTCCAGCACTGTCGGATAAACCGCCTCTTTGAACGGCTCCAGGCCGATGCGCTGCAAGGTGTCTACAAACAGTTCCTCGCTTTCGCGGTAACGCACGAACGTGTCGACGATCTGCTCGATCACATCTGGCACTTGCGCGGCGCTGAAGGACGGGCCGATGACCTTGCCCAGCGCGCTGTTCTTGCCCTGGGCGCCACCCAGGGTGATCTGGTACCACTCGCTGCCGTTCTTATCGACCCCCAGGATGCCGATGTTGCCGATATGGTGGTGACCGCAGGCGTTCATGCAGCCGGAGATGTTGAGGCTGATGTCGCCCAGGTCATGCAGGTAATCGAGGTCTTCGAAGCGCGCTTGAATGGCTCGGGCGATGGGGATCGACTTGGCGTTGGCCAGCGCACAGAAATCGCCACCGGGGCAGGCGATGATGTCGGTGAGCAAACCGACGTTGGCGCTGCCCAGGTTGTGCTCGCAGGCCAGGCGCCAAAGCGCGAACAGATCGGCCTTGGGCACGTCCGGCAGGACGATGTTCTGTTCATGGGCAATGCGGATCTCTCCAAATCCGAAGCGCTCTGACCATTCGGCCACCGCCTCCATTTGCGCGGTGGTGACATCGCCCGGCGGCGCGGAACCGCCCGGTTTGGTCGACAGCACGACGCTGACGTAACCCGATACCTTGTGCGCCTGTACATTGCGTTGCACCCAGCGGGCGAACGCCGGGGTCTGGGCCAGATGCGTGCCGAAATCAAGGCTGGTATCCGCCAGTTCGCGGTACTGCGGCGCGACGAAGGCACTGGCCACACGCTCGAATTCATCGGCGGTCAGTTGGGCCGGGCCGTCCCTGAGGTACTGCCATTCTTCCTCGACTTCCGCGGCGAACGCGTCGATACCCAAGGCCTTGACCAGAATCTTGATCCGCGCCTTGTACTTGTTGTCCCGCCGGCCATGGCGGTTATATACGCGCAACACCGCCTCGACATAGGAAAGCAGGTGCTGCCACGGCAAGCCTTGGCGAATCTGCAAGCCAAGGATCGGCGTGCGCCCAAGGCCGCCGCCGACGATCACCCGCAGCAGCATTTGCCCGTCGTCGCCTGGGTAAAGATAGAGGCCGATGTCATGCATCATGATTGCCGCGCGGTCCTGCTCGGCCGAGCAGATGGCGATCTTGAACTTGCGCGGCAGGTAGAGGAATTCCGGGTTGATGGTCGACCACTGCCGCAGGATTTCCGCCAGCGGGCGCGGGTCGATCATTTCGTCGGCCGCAACCCCGGCAAAGGCTTCGGTGGTGATGTTGCGCACGCAGTTGCCAGAGGTCTGGATGGCGTGCATGTGCACCTGGGCCAGGCGTTCGAGGATGTCCGGCACCTGGGCCAGTTCGATCCAGTTGAACTGCATGTTCTGCCGCGTCGTGAAGTGACCGTAGCCGCGATCGTAATCCCGGGCGATGCTCGCCAGCGTGCGCATCTGCCGGGCGCTCAGCGTGCCGTAGGGAATGGCGACGCGCAGCATGTACGCGTGTTTTTGCATGTACAGGCCGTTTTGCAGGCGCAACGGCAGGAACTCTTCCTCGCTCAGTTCGCCGGCCATGAAGCGTTCGACCTGATCGCGAAACTGCGCAACCCGCTCGAACACCAGTGCCCGGTCATAGTCGTCGTACTGATACATCTGGCTACCTCATCAGGATTGATCGGGCTCTGGTACTGATGCCTGGCGCGATACTTGTGGGAGCGAGCCTGCTCGCGAAGGCGGAGTATCCGGCGACATCGATGTTGAATGTGCTGGACTCTTCGCGAGCAGGCTCGCTCCCACGGGCTGGACGGCATCAACTGCGGCTCGTTTCGAGGTAGTGACTATGGACCCGTGCTGGTTTTCATTACAGATTCAGCTATTCATGAAAAAACCGTATCAGGAGTAGAGCTGCATAGCTCGACTCGCTGTAGATCTGATCCGCATAAATGACTTTTCCCTGAGTCTGTTTTGAATTTGCAGATGTTTTTACAGTTGCCCGACTTTGCAACCGTGGAAGCATTGATCATGAGCACAGTAACTATGGGGCAGGCCTACAACTACAAGGTCGTCCGCCAATTCATCGTGGCAACCGTGATCTGGGGCGTCGTGGGGATGGCGATGGGCGTATGGATCGCCTCGCAGCTGGTGTGGCCGGAGTTGAATCTGGACCTGCCGTGGACCACCTTCGGCCGCTTGCGCCCGCTGCACACCAGCCTGGTGATTTTCGGATTCGCCGGCAGCGCACAGTTCGCCGCCAGCTACTACGCGGTGCAGCGAACCTGTCAGGTGCGGCTGTTCTCGGACAAACTCGCCGCCTTCACGTTCTGGGGCTGGCAATCGGTCATTGTGGTGATGCTTATCACCCTACCGCTGGGCTACACCACCACCAAGGAATACGCCGAGATCGAATTCTCCGGCGCGGTGTGGATGATCGTGGTCTGGATCGCCTACGCCATCGTGTTCTTCACCACCGTGGTGCAGCGCAAGACCCGGCACATCTATGTCGGCAACTGGTTTTTCGGCGCGTTCATCGTGGTGATTGCGATGCTGCACGTGGTCAATCACCTGTCGATTCCGGTGGACTGGTTCAAGTCCTATCCGGTGTATTCGGGGGCTACCGACGCCATGGTTCAGTGGTGGTACGGGCACAACGCCGTGGGCTTTTTCCTGACCACCGGTTTCCTCGGGATGATGTATTACTTCGTGCCCAAACAAGCGGGTCGGCCGGTGTATTCGTATCGTTTGTCGATCGTGCATTTCTGGGCGCTGATCACCCTGTACATCTGGGCAGGTCCCCACCATTTGCACTACACCGCGCTGCCGGACTGGGCGCAGTCGCTGGGCATGGCGATGTCGCTAATCCTGCTGGCGCCGAGCTGGGGCGGGATGATCAACGGCATGATGACCCTCTCGGGCGCCTGGCATAAATTGCGCACCGACCCGATCCTGCGTTTTCTGGTGCTGTCCCTGGCCTTCTACGGCATGTCGACCTTCGAAGGGCCGATGATGGCGATCAAGACGGTCAACGCCCTCTCCCACTACACCGACTGGACCATCGGCCACGTGCACGCCGGCGCCCTCGGCTGGGTGGCAATGATCACCTTCGGCGCGACTTACCACATGGTGCCGAAAATCTTCGGTCGCGAGCAGATGTTCAGCACACCGCTGATCAACCTGCACTTCTGGCTGGCGACCATCGGCACCGTGCTGTACATCGCCTCGATGTGGGTCAACGGCATCACCCAGGGCCTGATGTGGCGCGCGATCAATGATGACGGCACGCTGACCTACTCTTTCGTCGAAGCCTTGCAGGCCAGCCATCCGGGGTTCGTGGTGCGCTTTGCCGGTGGTGTGTTGTTCCTCACTGGCATGCTGGTGATGGCCTACAACGTGTGGCGCACGGTGCGGGTGTCCGACGTGGCGATGGCTGAATGTGAGGCGCAGATAGCCTGATGACTGAAGTCGTGGTGAATATCCTGGGGGTGGTGTTCGTGTGGTTCGCCATCGAATACTGCCTTCGTCATCAGACCGCCGAGAGCCTGGACGATGCCAGCCTGATACCGTTTGCCGATGACCCTGAGGTCGCGCGGCGCGTGGAAGCGGCTACCGGCAAGGTGGTGAAAGCGCCGCAAGCAGAAAAGCCTGGGTGGGGAAACATCGAAATCTAATGCAACATCAATCACTGTGGGAGCGAGCTTGCTCGCGAAGACGGAGTGTCAGTCAACATCAATGTTGACTGGTACGCCGCTTTCGCGAGCAAGCTCGCTCCCACAGGGGTATGTGTCAACGCTCGGAAACCTAGCTTCGCTCGCGGGGAATCAAACTCTGCAACTGCTGCGCCAGAAAATCCGCATCGAAGGCAAAAGTATCCGGGTCCTTAAGACCATTGGTCTTGCGCCACTGCCAAGCATTGGACGGCGGCAGGCACACCAGCGAAACACTGCCATAGCGCGCAGCGGTAAACCCCATCACTGCCAATGAAATCTGACCGCCGACACCCATCACATCGGGTACGAATTCCACGGGTTTGCCGGCGATGAGGATGCTCAGCTTTTCAGTCTTGAACGTGGAGGTCTCCACCGGAGCACTCGGCCCCGCCGCGACATACGCTTCGCGGCTCACCTCCAGCAGATTCGGCGCCAGAACCGGCTCCAGCCACTGCTGGATCTGATCGAACAACTCACCAATGCGCGTTGCCCACACAGTTGATTGCGTCTCAAACATCTGCTTTTTGTGCGCTTCGCTTTCTGCGTAGTGACGAAGCATCTCGCCCAGTTGTTGTACGTCGTCCATTGCGGTGTTCCTTTGATTGAAACGGTGCTGCGGACGTTGAGCATGGCAGATGCGCGCCGCCGGCGTACGACTAAACGCCAGGAGGTACGAGAGGGGTTTGCGCCATGCAAGATTCGCGGGCACTGTAGGAACGCCCGTCAGCCTTCAACAGGATCACAACATGCGCACTATCGGCCTTATCGGCGGCATGAGCTGGGAGTCCAGCGCCGAGTATTACCGCCTCATCAACCAACAAGTACGCGACCGCCTCGGGCCGTTGCGTTCGGCGAAACTGCTGATGTACAGCGTCGACTTCGGACCGGTCGAGCAGGCACAACATGCCGGGCGCTGGGACGATGCGGCGGCGATTCTGGTGGACGCCGCACGTCGGCTCAAAGCGGGTGGCGCCGATTGCGTGGTGTTGTGCACGAACACCATGCACAAGGTCGCCGGGCAGATTCAGGCAGCGGTCGATATTCCGTTCCTGCATATCGCCGATCCGACGGGTCAGGCTGCCGTCGATGCGGGTGCGTTAAAGGTCGGCTTGCTCGGTACCGCGTTCACCATGGAACAGGACTTTCTGAAGGATCGCCTGAGCGCGCAGGGGTTGACCGTGCTGGTGCCGGACGCCGATGAACGTCAGGCCGTCCACCGGATCATCTATGACGAGTTGTGTGTCGGGGTGATCAGCGAGGCGTCGCGCAAGGTGTATCAACAGGTCATCGAATCACTGACCAGACGCGGCGCCCAGGCGATCATCCTCGGCTGCACCGAAATCAGCCTGCTGATCAAACCCGAACACAGCGCCCTGCCTCTGCTCGACACCACCGAACTGCATGCCAGGGCGGCGGTGGCGTTTGCCTTGGGCAAGTGATCAATCGGCCTTGGGCATGCGGCGCAGACGCGCCATGCTCAAGGTATCGACGTATACGCCATCACGCGCCGCGTAGTCGCGAAACAGCCCTTCTGTTTCGAAGCCGAATTTGCGGTACAGGCCGATAGCGGCTTCGTTGTCGGCATACACGCTCAGTTCGACCCGCCGCAGGTTCATCCAGTTGTCGGCGATATCCAGCGCCGCTGCCAGCAGTTTCGAGCCCACGCCCTTGCCCTGCCAGGCTGGCGCCACGCCCATGCCGAAACTGCCGGCGTGACTGCGTCGGATACGTGAAAACTGTTCAAGGCCAAGCTCGCCGACCACGACGCCCTGATGCAGCGCGACCAGTTTGACCGAGCGTTCGTTGTCCGCTTCCAGGCGTTTGCGCCAGACTTCGACGGACTGAAACGGCATTTGCAGCACTTGACGGGTGACCGCAGGGTCGTTGTAGAGCGCGGTAACGCCGTCGAGGTGGGATTCGTTGAAGCGTTCGAGGGTGATGGCGGTGTCATTGAGCGACATGGGTGATTCATCCTTGATGCAGACATGGCCGCTTACTCTACAACGCATCCCTCCAGCACGGCGAGATTCAATGTGGGAGCGAGCTTGCTCGCGATGGCGGCCGCACATTCAGCACCTTCATTGACTGATCCACCGCTATCGCGAGCAAGCTCGCTCCCACATTTTTGGACATCGCTCAACTTTTAAACCATTCCCTGCGCTCTTCGAAGGTGCTGAGGATCAACTCGACAATCATCTGCACCTGCGCATCGCACTGGGATTGGGCATTCACCGCCAGCCACACCTGTCGCTGCATCGGCGGGTGGAACAGCCCCGGCAAGCCGATCAAGCCACGGTCAAAGTGACTCATGTAGCCGGGCAACAGGCCGATGCAGGCGCTGCACCGGATCATCTCCAGCATCAGTTCATAGGAATGCAATTGCACGACCCCGGCCAGACGCTGGTCGACCAGATCGTTCCATGGCCGAAAACTGTCGATCTGCCGATCATGCTGCCATTGCACCAGCATGAAGTCGGCCAGGTCATCGAGGCTGTCCGGCCGCGAGGCGACCCGTGAATAGCGCTTGGCAATGTGGGGAACGTAGTTGAGTCGCGCCAGGCATCGGGGCTCGCTGACGGCGAAACTCGGTCCTGGCAGCGGCGAGTCGGTACCCGCCTGCCACACCACGACATCGGCACTGACGGCCTGCAGGGACAATTCGCTGTCGAGGGTAATGATGTCCAGGCGCGCACTGGCATTGCGTCGCAGCAACGCCACAAGGTCGCGACCGAGGATGTCGTGCAGGATCGTCTCGGCAACGGCCAGCCGCACCAAGGGTTGCTCGATCACCGGCAGGTCGCGTTCATGCGCCAGGGCGGTCAGCTGCTTGTGTAGTTGCAGGCCGTCACGACTGAGCACAAGGCCGTTCTCCGAAGGGCCGAACAGCGAACACTGCAATTGCTTTTCCAGCTGCGCCAATTGCTTGCGCAACCGGGTTGCCTTGATGTTCAGGCGGCGGGCCGCCTGCATGTAGCAGCCGCAACGGGCGATGACGCTGAAGCACTGCGCCAGCAACGGATCGATCTGCGCCGCGCGAGTGCGCCAGGACGTAGTTTTATCGAAGGATGCGGGATATTGCGCTACAGGCTGATCGCTCCTGGTTTCCATGAATGACATCGAAGACTCCCTGTCGATCTATCACCGGAAGTCCATCCTGCGCATCGTTCATGAACGACGTGTGACAGACGCTCAGGCGCTGGGCGTCTGGCGAAAACTCACGGCCAGTCGATTCCAGCTGTTGATGGTGGTGACAGCAATGGTCAGGTCCACCAGTTCACCCTCGCTGAATTGCGCCCGGGCTTGCTCGTAGACAGCGTCCGGCACATGGTTTTCCGAAAGCAGTGTCACAGCCTCGGCCCAGGCCAGGGCGGCGCGCTCGCGCGGGTTGAAGAAGTTACTGTCGCGCCAGACCACGATGGAGTACAGGCGGCGGTCGGTCTCGCCCAGGCGCCGGGCGTCCACCGAGTGCATGTCGGTGCAGAACGCACAGCCGTTGAGCTGCGAAGCGCGGATCTTGATCAGGTGCAGCAGCGCCGGCTCGATGCTCAGGCTGCTGGTCAGGGCTTCCATGGCGATCATCGCTTTCATCGCCTTGGGCGAGGCACTGTAGTAATCCAGGCGGGGGTTCATGGAGCGACCTCAGGTAGCGATGATGTGCCCCCCAAGGTAGTAGTTGTTAACAGTGCATTACAGATCCAATTGCGCGAATTATCCGTGGACCACCGGGCCCCAGACCAATTGGCGGTTTTTCCACCACACAACTACTGCACAAACACCGGTTGAGGTTAATCTGGCGTGATGCACACGCGCCTCAATTGTCATGGAGCCTTGCCGGTATGGAACTACACGTTGTCATTAACGGACGCAAGGACCTGGCGGGGCAGTTGTACACACAACTGCGCAGCGCTATCGAATCGGGCCGCCTGGCCGCCGGGACGCAACTGCCACCCAGCCGCCTGTTGGCCGAGCAGCTGGGCATTTCACGCAAGACCATTTCCGATACCTATGCCCAGCTGACCTATGAAAACTTCCTCACCGGGGTGATCGGCAAAGGCACCTACGTCAACGCCCGTACCTCTAAAATCGAGCGCAAACAAAGCCATAGCGAGCTTGCCGGCTTCGAGGTGATCGAGTCCTGGCGCAACCTGCCGGTGTTTCTGCGTCATCCGACGCTGGAAGGCTCGCTGCGTTATGACTTCATTGGCGGCGCCACCAGCAAGGGTCAGTTCCCCCAGGACGACTGGCGACGCTGTACGTCCCACGCCTTGCGCCAGATCGCCGGGTCCAAGGGCTTCTACAGCCTGCCCGAAGGCCTGCCGGCGCTGCGCAATGCCATCGCGCAGCACATCGCCTTTTCTCGCGGGGTCAATTGCCAGGATGAGGACGTGGTGGTGTGCAATGGTGCGCAACAAGCCCTGGACCTGATTTCCCGGGTGCTTACGCGCCCCGGCAGCATTGTGGCCATGGAGGATCCCGGATATCCGCCGGCGCGCCTGTTGTTCGGCACCCATGGCGCCACGGTGATTGGCGTCCCGGTGGACGCCGAAGGCATTGTGGTGGAGAAAATCCCCCACGGAACGCGGCTGATCTACGTCACCCCATCGCACCAGTTCCCGCTGGGCATGCCCATGAGCCAGGATCGCCGTGTCGCGCTGCTGGCACGCGCCCATGAACTGGGGGCGATCATCATCGAGGACGACTACGACAGCGAGTTCCGCTACGAAGGCCGCCCCACGGACTCGCTACAAAGCATGGATGAGCGCGGGATCGTCGCCTATGTCGGGACCTTCTCGAAAACCCTGCTGCCAGAGCTGCGCCTGGGTTACGCGATCCTGCCGCCAGCGATTCTCGAGGCGGTGGTACGCGCCAAACAACTCACCGACCTGCACACCTCCACCCTGCCCCAGTGGGCGCTGGCCAAATTCATCGCCGAAGGCTGCCTGCTCAAGCACATTCGTCGCTGCCATACGATTTATGCGGGCAGGCGTGAGCGGATCCTGGCGCGCATGGCCGGTGATCTCGCGCCCTGGCTTGAAGCGGTGCCGACCACAGCGGGTTTTCACATGGTGGTGCTGTGCAAGGTAGCGATCGACGTGCCACTGGTGATCGAGCTGGCGAAAAAAGTAGAAGTGGGACTCTATGCCATTGACAGCTTTTTCTACCAGCAAGCGCCCAAGGTCGGGTTTTTCCTGGGTTTTGGCGCTATTGAGACCCTGGACATCGACATCGCCCTGGACCGTCTCAGAGACATTTTGCAGCAGGTTGCCTGATGGATTGGTCTGCGATTTTATCCAGCGATTGGCTATTGGTGGTCCGGGGGTGCAGGCCTATCCTGCATAGGCGTTATCCCTCAATGAGGAGTGTGAGCCAATGTCCTACAAAGTGATCAATACCGTACAGGTGCAGGCCGTCGCCGGCCGCTCGGACGAACTGGGTAAGCAACTGCAAAAGATTGTCGATACCCTGCGCGAACTACCGGGCTGTGAATCCTATATGGTCGACCGCTGCCCTGAGGACAGTAATCGCTGGACTGTCAGTGCCCACTGGCAATCGGAAACGGCGATGCAATCGCATTTCAACAGCCCCCAGGTGCAAGGCTTCATCGACCTGATCGATTGCCAGCTGGCCAACGCCGTCGACTTCAACAGCTTTCCGATCAGATAAGACACGGTTAAAGATCGCAGTCCTTGGTCGCGCTTGCAGAGTATGGGTACCTCTGTAAACGTTGCCGGGGACTGCGATCTTTTTCGTTTCAGCGCCGCACATTGGTCCCCTGGCCTTCCCGAGAATTGGCTGTTTGTTTGTCTCCCCTGGCGCAATAGATTGGTCCCTGACAACTAACCACTGCAGGTGATGAACCATGAACGTTTTGCGCTTCTCTCTCGCTGCCCTTGCCTTGACCGTTTGCGCCTCGGCGTTTGCCCATGAAGCCGGTGATCCTTCAGAAAAGGTCACGGTATTGCAGGACCAGATGCTGAAAAACGCCCCAGGCAAAAAGGCTTTGATGATCGAGGTCGACTATAAGCCAGGCCAAGCGTCGATCGCCCACAAGCATGACGGCACTGCCATGGCCTATGTGCTTTCGGGATCGATCACTTCTCAGGTGAAGGGCGAAAAAGCCGTCACTTACAAGGCTGGTGAGTATTGGTATGAACCTGCGGGTTCGGAACACCTGGTCTCGAAAAATGCCAGCACGACCAAACCTGCGAAGCTGTTGGTATTCATGGTGTTGTCCCCGGACGAGAAAGTGTTGGTTCCATTGGAAAACTGATCGTTGAACCTTTAGCCATAAATAAAAACGCCCCAAACCCTTGATTTGAGCGTTTTTATTTCTTCATGTAATTAACCGCACTTCCTTAAACCAAACAAAACTATTGGCCACCTGATAAGTACGAAGATTGGCTATTTCATTCAACGACTCACGGTTTAGTCTGGAGTTACTGCCGATCACTTGCGGCAACTGAAACTACCCGCCTGAAGTTGTTTCACTGGAGAAACACCATGAAACTTGCGCTTATCAGTACATTGACCATGACCGTGTTAATAACCGGGTGCTCGGTTCCCACCGCACCTTCAGCGGTGTCTTCGCTGGACGGAATTTTTACACAACCGGTTGGCCGCAGTGGTGCCACGAGCATTCCCAACGGCCGGAATGTTTCGCTGGGCATCGTGTATAGCCGCAATACCCAGGCCAACCGCGCCTACCTGCAGGACTACCAGGCCAATGCCGGCACCGGTTTCGGCCAGAGCCTGCTGGTGCAGTCGATTCATGACGCCTATGTGGCCACGTCAAAACCCGATCTGGCGGTAGACTGGGTCGAGGCCTCTCTACAACGGCAATTTGGATCGGTCACGGTGTACCCGGACATGCAAAGCCTGCAGGCGGCAAAACCGGATGTGGTCGCCATCGTCGATAGCCGCAGCCAATTGATCACCTCGCGCAGTTCGGACGTTGAGGCAAATGTCAGCGTGGACTTCTACGATAAGAACCTGAGTTACATCGGAACTGCCAAAGGGCATGACGCGAAGGCGCTAAGTCCTGTGTGGGCGGATTTTAAACGCAGTGAAGAGATTGTTGCCGACATTAACGAGCAACAGAATGTGCAAGTAAGGGCACTGCAGAAGTTTGACCAGTCGCTCAGTAATTTATTGACCAAGCCGACAGATAAAGTGTCGATGCTTGATAATAACAAGGGGCAGAAGTTGAATTGATCTCATTGCCCCCTTCGCGAGCAGGCTCGCTCCCACATAAGCTTTGTGTACGCCGCAAAACCAATGTGGGAGCGAGCCTGCTCGCGAAAGGGACCGACCAAACACCACAAAATTTGCATAAAAAAACCCCGCATCTCTCAATGCGGGGCTTTTTCATTCAACGCCTGATCAGGCCGCCGGTTCCAGCTCGGCGCTGACAGGGGCGGTGACAGGCACCACCGCTTGCCCGCTCAACGCCAGGTCCAGCAACTCACGGTTGGCCACCGCGTACATGGCGTAGTCCGTACCGCTGGCGGCACGGATTTCCACCAGCATGGCGCGCCAGCGTTCGATCATGCTGACGTGCTGCGCCATCCACAGGGACAGCCGTGTTTCCACGTCCTGGGTGCCATCGCCCTGTTGCAGGACGGAGATGGTGATCGCACGTTGCTGCCAGTCGACGTCATCGCGGAACGCTTCACGGGCCAGGGCCTGCCAGTTGTTTTCCACCGGCAAGGCACTGATCTGTTGCAGGTACCAGGTGATGTCCAGCGCGCTGCCCACGGCGAAATAGGCCTTGGCCACGTCCGCAGGGTTCTGGCCGGTCACGTCGGAGGCCTCGATGATCGGCAGCAGGGTGTACAGGTGCGAGGTACCCGCCACCATGCGCGCCAGCAACTCCGGTACACCGGCTGCGACGTACGCCTGATAGCGGGACTGCCAGTTCTCGCGGATCTCGCCACTGAGCAGTTCGTCGAGCTTGAGACCCAACTCCTTGAGGTGCGGACCGAAGTGCGCGACGTCACGGGCAGCGTTCTGCTCGTTGCGACGGGCACGCAGGAACCAGCGTGTGGCGCGACGGCCCAGGCGCATCAGCTCGTCCATCAGCTCCAGTTGCACGTCAGCGGAAACCTGGTAGTCCAGGGCTTCAATCTGACGGAACCAGTGCGGGAGGTGGAAAATGTCACGCACGATCACGTAGGCACCGGCCACGTTCGCCGGGCTCATGCCGGTCGACTCTTTGAGTCGTTGCACGAAGGTGATGCCCATGTGGTTCACCAGATCGTTGGCGATCTGGGTGCTGACGATTTCGCGCTTCAGGCGGTGACGGCGCATGGCTTCGGAGAACTTGCTCACCAGGGTCGGCGGGAAAGCGGTTTCCATGTCGCGGGTCAGGTAGTCGTCGTCCGGCACCAGGGAGCCCAGCAGCTGCTCCTTGAGGTCGATCTTGCTGTAGGAGATCAGCACCGACAGCTCGGCACGGGTCAGGCCATGGCCAGCCGCGATGCGCTCGTTGATCTGGTCTTCAGCCGGCAGGAACTCGATGGCGCGATCCAGCTTGCCGCGACCTTCCAGATCGTTCATCAGACGCTTGTATTCGGCAATCCGCGGCAAGGCACGACGGGCCGCCAGGGACAGCGCCTGGGTCTGCTTGTAGTTGTTGCCCAGCACCAGGCCACCGACTTCGTCGGTCATGCTCGCCAGCAGCTGGTTACGCTGCTTGTCGGTCATGTCGCCGGCTTGAACCACTTCGTTCAGCAGGATCTTGATGTTCACTTCGTGGTCGGAGCAGTCCACGCCACCGGCGTTGTCGATGAAGTCGGTGTTGGAACCGCCGCCATTGAGGCCGAACTCCACGCGACCCAGCTGGGTCATGCCGAGGTTACCGCCCTCACCCACCACTTTGCAGCGCAGTTCGTTGCCGTTCACGCGCAGTGCATCGTTGGCCTTGTCGCCGACATCGGCGTGGCTTTCGCTGCTGGCCTTGACGTAAGTACCGATACCGCCGTTCCACAACAGATCCACCGGTGCCTTGAGCAAGGCGTTCAGCAGTTCGGTCGGGGTCAGCTTGTCGGCCTGGATGTCGAAGCGTTCCTGCATCTGCGGGGAAATCGCGATGCTCTTCGCGCTACGGGAGAAGATGCCGCCGCCTTCGGACATGATGCTGGTGTCGTAGTCCGACCAGGCCGAACGTGGCAGGTCGAACAGACGCTGACGCTCGGCAAAGCTGCTGGCAGGCTCAGGGTTCGGGTCGATGAAGATGTGCAGGTGGTTGAAGGCTGCCACCAGTTGCAGCTTGTCGGACATCAACAAGCCGTTACCGAACACGTCACCGGCCATGTCGCCGACGCCCACCACGGTGATGCTGTCTTCCTGGACATTGATGCCGCGCTCGCGGAAGTGGCGTTGTACGCCGACCCACGCGCCCTTGGCGGTGATGCCCATTTTCTTGTGGTCGTAACCGGCCGAGCCACCGGACGCAAATGCGTCACCCAGCCAGAAGCCGTAGTCGATGGCGATGCCGTTGGCGATATCGGAGAAGGTCGCGGTGCCCTTGTCCGCGGCAACCACCAGGTACGGGTCATCGTCGTCATGACGCACGACGTTGGCCGGCGGAACCAGCGCGCCATCCTTGAGGTTGTCGGTGATGTCCAACAGGCCGGAAATGAAGATGCGGTAGCAGGCGATGCCCTCGGCCGCGATCTCGTCACGGCTACCGCCCAGTGGCAGGCGACGCGGCAGGAAGCCGCCCTTCGCACCCACCGGCACGATGACCGAGTTCTTCACTTGCTGGGCTTTTACCAGGCCCAGGACTTCGGTACGGAAGTCTTCTTCACGGTCGGACCAGCGCAGGCCGCCACGAGCAACGTTGCCGAAGCGCAGGTGCACGCCTTCGACCCGTGGCGAGTAGACGAAGATTTCGAACTTCGGTACAGGCTTCGGCAGCTCAGGGATCAAGTGCGGGTTGAACTTGAAGCTGAAGTACGACTTGTTATGGCCGTTGGCGTCGGTCTGGTAGAAGTTGGTGCGCAGGGTGGCCTTGATCAGGTCCAGGTAGCGACGCAGGATGCGGTCTTCGTTCAACACCTGTACGTCGTCCAACGCAGTCAGGATCGCGTGTTCCAGACGCTGCTCGAGATCGTCGCTGCTCAACTTGCGCGCCAGATAGAAGCGCGTTTTGAACAACCGGGTCAATTCGCGAGCGATGTCGGTGTGGTTGTTCAGGGTGCTGGCAATGTAACCCAGGTCGAAGCCCAGGCGGATCTGCTTCAGGTAGCGGGCGTAGGCACGCAGCAGCGCCACGTCGCGCCATGGCAGGCCGGCGGTCAATACCAGGCGGTTGAACGCATCGTTCTCGGCATCGCCGCGCACGATGTGCACGAACGCGTCCTGCAGGGTGTCGTTGAGTTGCTGGATGTCCAGGTCCAGGCCTTCGGCCGCGGTAAAGGCGAAGTCGTGGATCCAGAACTCGCGGCCATTGTTGTGACGCAGGCGGTACGGGAACTCACCCAGCACGCGCAGGCCGAGGTTTTCCAGGATCGGCAACACGTCGGACAGCGCCAGTGGCGTATCGGCGTGATACAGCTTGCAATGCAGCTCACGCTGCCCTACCTGGCCCAGTGGCTGATAGAAGCTCATCACCAGCGGATTTTTTTCGTTGAGGTTCAGCAGGTGCTGCATGTCGACCACAGCCGAATGGGCCGCGAAACGCTCGCGGTAACCGGCCGGGAAGCCTTTCGGGAAGTCGGCCAGCACGTTGGTGCCGTGGGCTTCGCCGAAGGTTTCGACGGTCAGGGCCGAGTAATCGTCCTGCCAGCTGCGGCACGCCTGGATCACTTCGTTTTCCAGTTGCTGCGGATCGATGTCGAGGCGGTTTTTCGGGTCGACGCGCAAAATCAGTTGCACGCGGGCCAGTACGGACTCGGAGAAGAAGGTCCAGAACTCGCAATCCGAGGCTTTCAGGCGATCCATCAGCACTTGCTGGATCTTCTGCCGTACTTCGGTGGAGTAGATATCACGCGGCACGTAGGCCAGGCAGTAGCAGAAACGACCATACGGGTCCTTGCGCAGGAATACGCGGATCTTGTTGCGCTCCTGGATCTGCACAATCGACATCACGGTGCTGAACAGCTCGTCCACCGGGGTCTGGAACAGATCGTCGCGCGGCAGCACTTCGAGCACCTGCGCCAGTTCCTTGCCCAGGTGAGCCTTGGCCTGGAAGCCCGAACGGTGTTCGATTTCCGCGACCTTGCGGCGGATGTACGGAATGACCCGAACGCTCTCGCCATACACCGAGGAGGTGTACAGGCCCATGAAACGGCATTCCTTGATGACCTTGCCGTTGGCGTCGATTTCACGGATCGACACGTAGTCCGGGTAAGCCGGACGGTGTACACGGCTTGGGTGCGCCGCCTTGGCGAACGACAGCAGGGTCGGTTCGCGCAGGTAGTTCACGGCGTAGTCTTCGATGCGCAGGTCATCGTAGCTCAGGCCGGAGCGCAGCAGTTTGGTCAGGCCAAGGAAGGAGTCCTTGTCATAGACGATGTGGCCGCCATCGGCTTCATCGCTGACCACAAACTCTTCGTAGCCGAGGAAGGTGAAGTGGTTGCCCACCAGCCATTCCAGGAAACCCTTGATTTCGCTCTTTTCGTCGGCATCGACGGCGAACTGGCTGTTGTCCAGCTTGGTGAGGATTTCCTGGACCTTGGCTTTCATCGGTTCGAAATCGCCAACCGCAACGCGCACCTCAGCGAGCACTTGCTCCAGCTCTTTGGTCAGCACGTTCAGTTCGGCGGTGTTGGCGCAACGGTCGATTTCCAGGTACATCAACGACTCTTGCAGCACGTCGTCGCCCTGGGTGCCTTTGGGCAGGATTTCCAGCAACTCGCCCTTGCTGCCACGACGCACGCTCAGCACCGTGGTTTGCAGGGTGTGGATGCTGTAGCCGCGGCGGTTCAGCTCGGTACGCACCGAGTCCACCAGGAACGGCAGGTCGTGGTGCAGCACTTCGACCGCGGTGTGCGTCGACTGCCAGCCGTGACGTTCGTAATCGGGGTTGTAGACGCGCACTTGCGGTTGCGCATGATCGAAGCGCTCAAGCAGGCGCCACGCAGAAAGGGTACAGCCAGCGAGGTCAGACAACCGACGTTGGGTCAGTTCATCCAGGGAAATGATGCCGAAGAATTGTTCAGCGAACAGCGCCACTTGTGGCAGTGCCTGTTCACTGATGTGCTGCGCCAGTGCCGCTTGCAGTTGGTGCTGGAAGTCGGCTTTGCTGGCTGCGGTGAAGAACGCCATCTGTGGTACTCCGCTTGGGCTTGTTATTGATGGAAGCGTCGCGCGAAACACCCCTGTTCGGGGCTATGTTTCAAGGCTACCCGTCACCCTGTTCCTGATTCTCGGGCAGAGGAAACAGGGTGACAGGTGGGTGAAGCTGGACGAGACACTCGGGTCACATTCACCTTCCGTGAATGGGCATCTGCAAAAGCGACTGGGCTGCGTGCAACGCAATGCCTTTACGGGTGCTCATCCGTTGCGCAGCTTAACCAGTGCGGCGAGGCCCGTGCTTGCGGTGCTGCGACATATTCGGTCAACGGTACGCTGCTCTTGGCGTGCGCATCGAACAACACTAGCAGTTGTGCGGGAAAATGGCGGTTTTCAGTCCGGTTATACGGTACATCCGTACCAAAAATGACTGGTGAGGAACGTTTCGTTCTGGGCGTCGTCCTTCCACGTTCACTCATCCTGGATGCACGACATTCCCCGTCAAACTATCTAGCGTTTACGTACTTCGTTAGCATTGCGAAACGTTACGGATTCATATGGATTTTTAGCGTTCATAGCCTTAAGACTTTCAGGTTTTTTGTATACTTTGAATCGACTGTAGCCTTTGTAGGTTTTGCCCACCTTTATCCTGTTGTTTATAAAAGAATCAAAATGGCCAACCTGCTCAGGATAAGCTTTCACTGGACCGCTCACATACCTCGAAAATTCCTGGGCAAACGGTGCTGAATGACACATAACCATTCGATAAGATTCGTATTTTTCAACCATTACGCCTTTGCTTTTTGCGAGCTCGAACAGCTCGCGTGCATTTAGCTTCCGTCCATTACCTGCCGCCATCAACCCGCTCCTTCTCGAGCCATGCGCAACAAAATTAAGCCTGTAACCCTTTTTATATTTATCTTGAAATGTGTAAATATCGTGATCGAGCCTTGTAATATTTTTTACGACTTTCACATTTCGCCCAGTGGCAGCTAGGATGTGCGTCGAAATTTTCGACATGAAATTGCTTATTGAAATATCCCCCTTAGGATCAGTCCGATTCACCGGATCTCCTAGGCAATATGCATAAGAATTCAATCCGCCCTCTCCGAACGGGCTCAAATAATCGGAACGGTTAAATCGCATCAATACCGGGTTGAACGCTCGATAGCCATTGCCTAACAAATAATGTCCGGTCACCGGGTCCGGTCGTTGACCATTGAAACCCAACAAGCTGATCAACCCACCAGAGAAAGGAATGTGACCATAGGGAGAGTAAACGGTGGCATGTGGATTTCCGGCATTGAGCGCACTCAATACAGAACGTTGCAGGTCCGTGACCAACAACGTGCTAGCACGCCCACCGCTGTCTTGCGTCTGTTGCGCCAACAGTTGATCACCGTGCTGGAAGATTGAATGCCGCTCCCCGCCTTGTATCTCGGTGGCCAATCGGCTTTCACAGTAAAAGCGCTGAGACTCTTGCCTGTCCGCGTGGCCGTGGACGGTCAGTCGATCCAGTGCGTCGTATTGATAACGAGCAAGCAGTGTTTTCTGCAGATTGCGCATGGGGAGATACTCCAATGAGCAAGACCAGGGAGGCTGGATTATCGAAGTATTCCCAAGCGCCCGGTACTAGCAGAAATGCTAGTTATTCAACCTGATCGGCAATTCCCTAACACAACCCAGCAATAAATCGTTTGAAATGGCAAAATTGCACATTGTTTGTCACCAACCCGCCCAGCGTCAGGACTACTCACATGCAAATGACCACCGCCCTTTTGATTGTCAACCCATGCGACGACGAGGAAGACAACATGGCCATGCTCTGCTGTCACAGCGACAAGGGCGAAATGTTCCTGATGAGCCGTTACCCGGATGAGGACGAGCTGGAAATTACCCTCGACGGAGAACCTTCGACCCTGGAAGGCGTAAAAGTCACCCTCAGCCCTACCCTGCTGAAGATCGAAATCGCTGCCGCGGATGCCGACGCGCTTAATGGGGATGATGTGCTGGAGATCACCCATGACACTGATGCGAGTGATCTGGCGGAGGTGGAAGAGACGTTGCAAAACATTCTCATGGGGACTGGGACTTACATCAGCCAGCTCTAGTATTAAGTGGTTGTACCGGCCTCTTCGCGAGCAGGCTCGCTCCCACAATTGATCGCGTTCTTTCTGAAGGAACCCGATTACCTGTGGGAGCGAGCCTGCTCGCGAAGAGGCCATAACGAACGACATCCATCTCCCATCTGTACAAAGCCCCAACATTTTCGCCAGCCTTTTCCCGCACTTTGCACAAAATGCCGTTAGTCGCCGCACCCCGCGATAGATTAAAGTAACGCCCCCAGCCCTGGCGTTATACGAACGTCTTCGGTCACCCTTTCCAGGAACAGTCATCGATGGAACATCGTGAAGCGCTGCTCGCGCTGCGAACCTTTCTTTCAACGCAGATTCTCGGCCAGGAAAAACTCATCGAGCGCTTGCTCATCGCCCTGCTCGCCGACGGCCACATGCTGGTCGAAGGTGCCCCGGGCCTGGCCAAGACCAAGGCCATCAAGGAATTGGCCGAAGGCATCGAAGCGCAGTTCCATCGCATCCAGTTCACCCCCGACCTGTTACCTGCCGACATCACCGGTACCGAGATCTATCGTCCGGAAACCGGCAGTTTCGTGTTCCAGCAAGGCCCGATCTTCCACAACCTGGTGCTGGCGGACGAAATCAACCGTGCCCCGGCCAAGGTTCAGTCGGCGCTGCTCGAAGCCATGGGTGAGCGCCAGGTCAGTGTCGGACGCAGCACCTATGAGCTGTCGCCGTTGTTTTTGGTGATGGCCACGCAAAACCCGATCGAGCAGGAAGGCACCTACCCGCTGCCCGAAGCGCAGCTGGACCGTTTCCTGATGCACGTGAAAATCGGCTTTCCGGACGCTGCTGTCGAACGCCGCATCCTGCAACAGGCCCGTGGCGAAGCCTTGAACGGCGAAACCAAGCCCGAACGTCGGGTCAGCCAGCAGGCGATTTTCGCCGCACGCAAGGAGATTCTCGGCCTGTACATGGCCGACGCCGTGGAGGAATACCTGGTGCAACTGGTCATGGCCACGCGCACCCCGGCCAAGTTCGATCCGGAAATGGCTGAATGGATCGCCTACGGCGCCAGCCCCCGCGGTTCGATTGCCCTGGATCGTTGTGCCCGGGCCCACGCCTGGCTGGCCGGTCGCGACTTCGTCAGCCCCGAAGACATCCAGGCGGTACTGTTCGATGTGTTGCGCCACCGCATCATTCTTTCCTTTGAAGCCGAAGCCGCCGGTATCGATCAGGACCGAGTGGTCCAGCGGATTCTCGACGTCGTAGCCGTCGCTTGACCCCGATGAACGCCATCCTGCCGCCCGAACCGGGCATCCGTGTCAGCCTCGCCGAGTTGATCGAGATGCGCCATCGCGTGCGGGAAGTGCAGCTGTTTTCCACGCCGAGCCAGCGCAGCCCGCTGATTGGCCTGCACCACTCCAAGCTGCGGGGCCGTGGCGTGGATTTCGATCAGGTGCGGGTCTATCAGGCTGGCGACGACGTGCGCAGCATCGACTGGCGCGTCACCGCCCGGACCCAGGAGCCCCACACCAAGCTGTTTCACGAAGAGCGTGAGCGGCCGATCTTCATCATGGTCGAGCAAAGTCGTCGCTTGTTTTTCGGCTCGGGGCTGATGTTCAAGTCGGTGTTGGCCGCCCAGGCCGCGAGCTTGATTGGCTGGGCTGCGCTGGGGCATAACGACCGGGTCGGCGGCCTGGTGTTCGGCGACAACGAGCATTACGAAATCAAGCCAAGGCGCAGCAAACAGAGCCTGCTGCAGTTGCTCAACCGCCTGGTACGGGTCAACCAGTCGCTGCACACCGAAAGCGAGCCCGATCGCGATGCGTTCGGCATTGCCTTGCGCCGCGCGCGCGAAGTGCTGCGACCCGGCAGCCTGGCGATCGTGATTTGCGATGAGCGCGCCTTGTCCGACAGTGCAGAACAACAGCTGAGCCTGCTGTCGCGCCATTGCGACCTGTTGCTGCTGCCGGTGTCCGATCCGCTGGACCACGCCCTGCCCGCCGCCGGCCTTTTGCGCTTCGCGCAACGTGGCGCACAACTGGAACTCGACACGCTCAATTTCGACCTGCGCCAGACCTACCGCGCCCAGGCCGAAGCCCGCATCGCCCGCTGGGAGTTGCTGGCGCAAAAGCTCCGGGTGTTGCTGATGCCGCTGAGCACGCAAAGTGAAATGGTCGAGCAACTGCGTGAGTACCTCAACCCACAGAAACCGGGGAAAGGTCGATGAGCAGTCTCGATCAACTGCAGCCACTGATTTCCCCGCCCCCGGTGGATTTCTGGCCGCTGGCACCGGGGTGGTGGTTACTGCTGTTGTTGCTGCCAGCCATCGGCTTTGGCCTGTGGCAACTGCGGCGCCTGTTGCCTGGCAAACCGCCGGTCGCGCCCGTCGAACAACCCCTGGACCCGGTGCGCGTGGCCGCACTGGCCGAACTGGCGCGCATGCCCAAACCTTACGATGGTGCGCCCGCCGGTGCCTGGCTGCAGCAGCTCAATGGCCTGCTCAAGCGTCTGTGCCGTAACCATTACCCCTACAGCCAGAGCCATACCCTCAATGGCCGCAAATGGCTGGCTTTTCTCGACAACCGCTGCCCCGCTGCCGGCCTGACCCGCTGGATGGTGCTGGTCGAAGGCGCCTACAAGCCCGAATGCAAGCTCGACGACAAGGCCATCGCCGGCTTGACCCAGGCGGTCGATACCTGGATTCGCAAACATGTTTGAATTCGCCTGGCCGTGGATCTTCGCCCTGCTGCCGCTGCCCTGGTTGATGCGTGTGCTGTTGCCGGTGGCCGACAGTGGCGAACCGGCGCTCAAGGTCAGTTTCCTCAGTGACCTCGAAGGCTTGGCCCGGCGTCGCGCTCGCGCCAACCTGCCCGCCTGGCGCCAGCAGGCTCCGTTCCTGCTGCTCTGGTTGCTGCTGCTGAGCGCCGCCGCGCGCCCGCAATGGCTCGGCGAACCGCTGCCGATTGCCGCCAGTGGTCGCGATCTGCTGGTGGCAGTGGATGTGTCCGGCTCGATGGACTTTCCCGATATGCAGTGGCAGGAGGATGACGTCAGCCGCCTCACGCTGGTCCAGCATTTGCTTGGCGACTTCCTCGAAAGCCGCGACGGCGACCGGGTCGGCCTGATCCTGTTCGGCAGCCGGGCATACGTGCAGGCACCCCTGACGTTTGACCGGCATACCGTGCGCGTCTGGCTCGACGAAGCGCGCATCGGCATCGCCGGCAAGAATACCGCCATCGGCGACGCCATCGGCCTGGCCCTCAAGCGCCTGCGGCAACGCCCGGCGCAAAGTCGCGTGCTGATCCTGGTCACCGATGGCGCCAACAACGGTGGCGAAATCGATCCGCTCACCGCCGCGCGCCTGGCAGCCAGGGAAGGGGTGAAAATCTACCCGATCGGCATCGGCGCCGACCCGGAACAAAGCGGCACGCCGAGTTTCCTGGGGATCAATCCGAGCCTGGATCTTGATGAAGCATCCCTCAAAGCTATCGCTGAAGCGACCGGTGGCCGCTACTTTCGTGCTCGAGACGCCAAGGAACTGCAATCGATCAAGGCCACCCTCGACCAACTGGAGCCCGTGACCCAGCAACCGACCCAGGCCCGTCCGGCCCAAGCGTTGTACCACTGGCCGCTGGGGCTGGCGTTGTGGCTGAGCATGCTGCTGGTGGTGCTCGAGCTGTGGCCGGATAACCCGCTGCAACGACTGTTTACCAAGGACCTGTTTTTGCAAACGCAATTGCCTGACTGGCGCCAGCGCCTCAAACGCCTGCGCCTGCGGAGGCGCCGATGAGCGCACTCTGGCCGTACTGGTTCCGCCCGTGGTGGCTGTTGTTGCTGCCACTGCTTGGCTGGTTGCTCTGGCAACTTTGGCATCGGCAGAAACGCGCCGGGCGCTGGCAGATGATCCTGCCACCGGCTTTTCATGCGGCGTTGCTCAGTGGCGGCAGCGGGCGCGAAAGCAAACTGCCGTGGGTCGCCCTGGGCATTGCGTGGTTGATCACCGTCGTCGCATTGCTGGGACCGAGCTTTTCCCGCGTCGAACAGACCAGCCAGAAACCCGCCGATCCGCTGGTGGTGATCCTTGAGCTGACGCCGCAAATGCTCGCCACCGACGTTCAGCCAAATCGCCTGGAACAGGCCCGGCGCAAACTCTTCGACCTGTTGCAAAGCCGCAGCGACGCACAGACTGCAATCGTCGTCTTCGCCGGCAGCGCCCACACCCTGGTGCCGCTGTCGGACGACCTGTCCACCAGCCGCAACCTGCTCGATGCGCTCAAGCCGTCATTGATGCCCGAAGCCGGCCATCGTGCCGACCTGGCGGTGCTCAAGGCCCTGGCATTGCTGGAACAGGCCGCACTGGGCGACGGCCGGATCCTGTTGATCGGCACCTCCCTGAGCGAGCCGGAGCGCCTGGGAATCAGCCGCGCCTTGAGCGGTAAATCGACGCAATTTTTGATGCTCGGCATCGGCACCGCCGAAGGCGCGCCCATTACCCAGGAAGATGGCAGTTTCCTCAAGGATGAACAGGGGGCGATTCTCGTGTCGCGCCTGGATGAGCCCGGTTTGAAATCCTTCGTCAATGATCTGGACGGACACTATCGCCACGCACGCATGAGCGATGCCGACCTGCGCGCCCTCGGCCTGCTCGAAGGTCCGCGCAACCTGCGCAACGACGGCCAGACCCTGCGCCTCGACACCTGGGCCGACCAGGGTTACTGGCTGCTGTTGCCGCTGCTGTTGCTGGCCGCGTGCGCCGGTCGTCGCGGCTGGTTGTTCTGCCTGCCGCTGTTGCTGATGCTGCCGCAACCGGGATATGCCTTCGACTTCCAGGACCTGTGGCTGCGCCCCGACCAGCAGGGCTTGCACTTGCTCAAGCAGAAACGCCCTGCCGAGGCTGCGCAGCACTTCGAAGATCACCAGTGGCAAGGCGTTGCCCTCTACGAAGCCGGCGACTACAGTGGCGCCGCCCAGCGGTTCGCCGAAGGCAACGACGCCCATGCCCACTACAATCGTGGCAACGCCCTGGCCAGGAGTGGCGAGCTGGAGGCGGCACTGGATGCTTATGAACAGGCCCTCGAACGCCAACCGGATCTGCGCCCGGCACTGACCAACAAGGCCTTGGTGGAAAGCCTGCTCAAGCAAAAGGCCGCAGCGCCACCCCCTGACAAAACCGCCAACGAGGCGACCAGCGATTCCGAGCAGGAAACACCACCGAGTACCGCTGCGCAGCCGTCGAAAACGGGCGAACCTGAAACCACTGGCGAACAAACGCAAGCCGCCACCGAGCAACCGTCCACCAGCCCCCCGCGGCCCGGTGCCAACGAAGTGCCGGGCAGCGAGCTGGGGGATGAACAGCACACCACGCCGCCCATGCGCCCGGCCAGCGACAGCATCGATGGCGAACAGCAGCAAGCACTGGAGCAATGGCTCAGACAGATCCCGGATGACCCGGGTGAATTGCTCAGACGCAAATTCTGGTACGAACAGCAACAACATCAGGATCAGGGAAAAACTCGATGACCCGCTTCACCGCCTTCATGCTTGCCTCGCTGCCCGCCTTGCTGCTCTGCACCATCCAGGCCCAGGCAGCCGAGCTGGTCGCCAGCGTCGACCGGGCTCGCCTGAACTCCGGCGAGACGATCGAACTGATCCTGGAATCCAACGACGTGACCCAGTTCGGCAAGCCCGACCTGACGCCACTGGAGCCGCTGTTCGAAGTGCGTGGCACCCGCCAGGTCAACCAGTTGAACACGCTCAACGGCGACAACCAGGCCACCACCCGCTGGATCGTCACCCTGCTGCCATTGCACAACGGCACTGTAGTGATCCCGGCGCTAAAGCTGGGCGACGTCCAGAGCCAGCCGATCACGGTGCAAGTGATCGAGAGCGACACCCAGGCGAACCCGGACAAACAGGCGCCGGTGTTTATCGACGCCAGCCTCGATCAAACCAGCGTGTACGTGCAGGCCCAGGCGATCCTGACCTTGCGCATCTACCATTCGGTGTCGCTGTACGACGACAGCAGCCTGCCGCCCTTGCAGATTCCCGACGCCCGCATTGAACAACTGGGCGAGTCACGCACCTACGAGAAAGACATCAACGGATTACGCCACGGCGTCATCGAGATGCGTTACGCGATCTACCCGCAACACAGCGGTGAGCTGATCATTCCGGCGCAGATATTCAATGCCGCGCTGGTGGACGCCCAGCCCGTCCAGAACGCCACTTCACAGGCGCCGAAATCCGGCAAACTGATGCGCATCAGTTCCGGCGAAATCCTGCTGACGGTGAAGGCCAAACCCATCACCTATCCCGCCGATCTGCCCTGGCTACCGGCCCGCAGCCTGACGATTAGCGAAAGCTGGAACCCGGAACCGGATCGCGTTCAGGTCGGTGATTCGCTCACCCGCAGCCTGACGGTCAAGGCCGAAGGCCTGGCCAGTTCGCAACTGCCCCCCCTGCCCGGTACCGAGGTCAGTGGCCTGCGGCGCTATCCCGATCAACCGGTGCTGGGTAACCAGAACAGCGAGCGAGGCCTGGTCGGCAGTCGCGAAGATCGCGAAGCGCTGGTGCCTTCGCGCAGCGGCGCCATCGAGTTACCGTCGGTCGAGGTGGTCTGGTGGAATACCTTCGAAGACCATCTGGAGCACAGCAGCCTGCCCGCCCGGACCCTGCAGGTGGCCGCCAATCCCAGCCTGCTGGTCGACACCCCGGCCGGCACCTCGGCGCTCGAAAGCAGTGCCAGCAGCGAAACCCTCTGGCGCTGGAAACTCAGCAGCCTGATCCTGGCCTGCACCACCCTGCTGGGGTTCGGCCTCTGGTGGCGGGCGCGCTGGCAACCGGCGATCCTGCGTGCGGCACAAACCGGCCCGAGCCCACGCACCGTGCTCGACGACCTCAAGCGTGCCTGCCAGGCCAACGACTCCCACGCTACGCGCCAGGCGCTCGACGCCTGGGCCCGCCAGCAACCGGAAACCCTGGCCGACATGGCCGCCCGCTTTGTACCACTGTCCGACGCCCTCGACGGCCTGAACGGCGCGCTGTACAGCGAAACCGGCCAGCATTGGCAAGGGGAAGATTTGTGGCGTGCGATTCGTACGATCCCGATGGCTGAACGGGTTCAGGACCCGGTCGGGGACAGTGGATTGCCGCCGTTGTATCCCAAGTAAAAACCCTGGTGGCAGTGACATTATCTGACCCCTGTAGGAGCCGGCTTGCTGCGGGCGGCGTTCCGACGATGGCGGTGGATCAATCGACTTCGATGGTGCCTGACACACCGCTATCGTCGGAACGCCGCCCGCAGCAAGCCGGCTCCTACAGGTCTACGCGCAGTGTCTGACCACACCCAGCGCGTTTGCCAGTAAACTCTCTGCCCTTTCGCCGCTGTCATTTGTCTTCGCGGCCATCACTTTCATGTAGCGGAGTTCGCCTTGCGTCTGTTCCACACCTCCGACTGGCACCTCGGGCAGAATCTGCACGGCCAGGATCGCGATTTCGAGCACGGTTGCTTTCTCGACTGGCTGCTGCGCCAGCTCAAACTGGATCAGCCAGATGTGCTGCTGATCGCCGGCGACATCTTCGACACGGTCAACCCGCCAGTCAAAGCCCAGGAACGCCTCTACGACTTCATCGTCAGCGCCCATGAGCAGCAACCGTTGCTGACCATCGTGATGATTGCCGGCAACCACGATTCCGGTTCACGGATCGAACTGCCCGCACCCTTGATGCGCCGCTTGCGCACCCATGCTCTGGGCCGGGTGCTGTGGCTGGATGACGGGCAACTGGACGCCGAACGCCTGTTGCTGCCACTGCCCGATGCCCATGGCGACATTGCCGCCTGGTGCCTGGCGCTGCCGTTCCTGCGCCCGGCCGAAGTCACCGGCGCGCATTTGGGCGACAACTACCTGCGCGGCATCGGCCAGGTTCACGAATGGCTGATCGAAGCGGCCAACGCCAAGCGCCAGCCAGGTCAAGCACTGATCGCCATCAGTCATGCGCACATGGCCGGCGGTTCGGTGTCGGAAGACTCCGAACGCAGCCTGATCATCGGCAATGCCGAAGCCCTGCCCGCCAGCCTCTTCGGGCCGACCATCAGCTACGTCGCCCTGGGGCATTTGCACAAGCCACAGAAGGTCAACGGCGAGGAGCGCATTCGCTACAGCGGCTCGCCGATACCCTTGTCGTTCTCGGAGATCGGCTACCAGCATCAGATTCTCGACATCACACTCGACGGCGAGACCCTGGTCAGCGTCGAACCGAAACTGATCCCCCGCGCCGTGAACCTGCAACGTATGGGCCCTGCGCCATTGGCGGACATCCTCCTGCTACTGGCCGACCTGCCCATCATCGACCTGTTGGCCGACTACCAGCGCCAGCCCTGGCTGGAAGTGCGGGTGCGCCTGGACGAGCCGCAACCGGACTTGCGCCATCAAGTGGAAAGCGCCCTGCTGGGCAAAGCCGTGCGCCTGGTGCGCATCGCCGCCGAATACGCTGGCAACGGCAGCCGCGAAGGCGCCGATGACGGCGCCGGGTTGATCGAGCTGGACCAGATCACGCCCCATGAACTGTTCAGCCGCGCCTGGCAGGACAACTACGGCAGCGAGGTCGATGAGCAAACCCTCAAGGACTTTGCCGAGCTGCTGCAAGACGTGCAGATGGAGGACGAACAGCCATGAAGATCCTCGCCATCCGCCTGAAAAACCTCGCCTCCCTGGCCGGTCCGTTTGAAATCGATTTCACCGCCGAACCCCTGGCCAGTGCCGGACTGTTCGCCATCACCGGCCCCACCGGCGCGGGCAAGAGCACCCTGCTCGACGCTTTGTGCCTGGCCCTGTTCGGCGCCGTGCCGCGCCTGAACAACACCGGCCGCGACGCCAAGGTGCCGGACGCCGATGGCGAAATCGGCACCGGCGACCCACGCACCCTGCTGCGTCGCGGCACCGGCGAAGGCTTTGCCGAAGTGGATTTTGTCGGCGTCGACGGCCGGCGTTATCGCGCACGCTGGGAAGCCAATCGCGCGCGGGAAAAGGCCGGTGGCAAGCTGCAAGCCAGTCGCCAGAGCCTGCGCGATCTCGATCAGGATCAACTGCTGGCCAGCCAGAAAGGCGAATACAAGACCCAGCTCGAGGCCGCACTGGGCCTGAATTTTGAACAGTTCACCCGCGCCGTGCTGCTCGCGCAGAGCGAGTTCAGTGCCTTCCTCAAGGCCGATGACAATGACCGCAGCGAACTGCTGGAAAAACTCACCGACACGGCGCTCTACACCCGATTGGGCCGCCGGGCTTTCGACAAGACCAAGGAAGCCCGCGAAGCGCACAAACTGCTGCAGGATCAGGCCAGCGGCGTGACACCGCTGGCGCCTGAGGCCCGCGTCGAGCTCGACGAACGCTTCCACGCCGCGCAAAAGCAGCTGAAATTGCAGCAGGCGCAGCTCAAGCAGCTTGAGCTTCAGCACGCTTGGCTTCTAGAACTACGCCGTTTGCATGACGCGCAACTGGCCGCTGCCGAACAACTGCACAGCGCCCAACACACCTGGGAAAGCCTGGCTGGCGAGCGCTTGAAGCTGACGCGCCTCGAACAGCTCGCGCCGCAACGGCATCAGTTCGCCCGTAAGTCCGAGGTCGATTCGCAACTCACGCCCTTGGCGGAGCAAATTGCCCAGCATACCCGGCAACATGGCGAACTCAGCGAGCGTCAGGCGCAACTGGAACAGCAACTGAGTGCCACCCGGATCGCGTTGGGCGAAGCGCAACAACGGCAAACCGAATGTGCTCCGCTGTTGCGCCAGGCGTTCGAGGAACAAAGCACCCTCGCCCGCCTGGCCAAGGACGCAGCCCTCAGCGCCGAAGCCAAGCAGAGCGCCGAGCAGGCCTGCACCCAAGGCCAGAGCGCGATTCAAACCTTGCACGAGCAACAGGCCCGGGTTGCCGAACACTTGCAGCGCATGGCTGCGCAGCTTGCACAAAGCGCACATTTGGCGCCGTTGAGCGATGCCTGGAATGCCTACCGTGATCGCCTGCAACAGCTGATGTTGATCGGCAATCGACTGAACAAGGGCCAGGCTGAACTTGCGAACCTCGAACAAAACGCCGTGCGCACAGCAGAAGCCTTCACTGCGCAGAAACAGCAACTGGAGGTGCTGTTCAAAGAGGCCGGCGCCGAACCGGATGCCGTCGCCGAGCAGATCGGCATCCTCGGCAGTCTGTTGCAGGACAACCGCAAGCAACTGCGTGCCATCGAAGACCTTACGCGGCTGTGGGACAGCCAACAGGACCTGGACAAGCGCGGCGCCGAGTTGCAACAACGCCAGGTCGCCGCGCAACAGGAACGCGAGCGCCTGACCCAGGACGGGGTGAAGGCCAAGGCTGAACTCGCCGTCGCCGAGCAGACCCTGACCGTCACCCGCGAGCTGCTGGAACGCCAGCGCCTGGCTCGTAGCGCCAGCGTCGAGGAACTGCGCGCGCAGTTGCACGATGACCAGCCCTGCCCGGTTTGCGGCAGCCAAGAGCATCCTTATCATCAGCCCGAAGCCCTGTTGCAAAGCCTGGTTCGCTTTGATGAAAGCGAACAGGCAACTGCACAAAAAGCGGTCGATCAGCTCAAGGAAAAGCTTACCGAACTGCGTGCGGAAGTGGGCGGACTGATCGCCCAGCAAAAAGAACTGCTGCAACAGCAGGAACAACTGGCGACTGCGCAGCAAGCCCTCGCGCCAAGCCTTCAAGCGCATCCGTCGGCCACCACACTGCTGAATCAGGACGCCGACAAACGCGGCGCCTGGCTCAGCCAGCAAAACAGTCAGTTGAACCAGAGCATCACCCAGGACGAACAACGGCAAACCGCCCTGCTCACCCTGCAACAGGACGCTGCGCGTCTGACCCAGCAATTGCGCCACGCCGAAACCGCGCATCAGAGCGCGGCCCAGCACCTGGACAATCAACAGCGTGAACTGAGCAACGACCGTCAGCGCCTGGACGAAGAACTCAGCGCGTTCGCCAGCCTGCTACCAGGCGAAACCCTGGAAGCGCTTCGAATCGAGCCCGCCGCGACCTTCATGCAGCTTGACCGGCAGATCGCCGAACGCCTGGGGCAACTCGATCAGCAGAAGGAAGAGCTGGCCGAACAGCAACAGCGCCAGCAAAACCTGGAGAAGGAACAGGATCGCCAGCAAACCCGGGTGCAGCAATTGCAAACCGCCGAGCAGCAGTTCAATGCGCTGGCCGAACAGCAACAGGCGAGCCAGCATGCGCTCGGACAATTGCTCGGCTCGCACAGCAGCGCCGAGCAGTGGCAGCAGCAGCTTGAGCGGGAAGTGGAACAGGCGCGCAACGCCGAAACCACCACGGCCACGGAACTGCAAAACGTACACACGCAACTGGTACGAATCGCTGCTGAACTCAAGGCACAGCAAGAACGTTTGCAAGCGCTGGAAGGCGAAAACCGCGAACTCTGCGGCAAAATCGCCGACTGGCGCGCCCGTCATCCGGAACTGGATGACGGTGGCCTTGAAGACCTGCTGCAGGTCGACGACGCCCATGTGAGCGAACTGCGCCAACGCTTGCAGCACAGCGAAAAAGCCATCGAACAGGCCAATGTCCTGGTACAGGAGCGCGACAAGCGCTTGCTCGATCACAAGGCACAGCACAACGGCAACCTGGATGCCGAGCAACTCGCTAGCGCGCTCACCGCGTTGCAAAACCAGTTCACCGTCAGCGAGCAGCTCTGCGCCGAACTGCGTGCCGAACAGGCTGAGGATCAGCGCCGGCAGAACGCCAATCAGGCCCTCGCGCAACAGATCGCCGACGCGTACACCGAGTACCAGCGCTGGGCTCGCTTGAACGCGTTGATCGGTTCGGCCACCGGCGACACCTTCCGCAAGATCGCCCAGGCCTACAACCTCGATCTGCTGGTGCACCACGCCAACGTGCAATTGCGCCAACTGGTGCGACGCTACCGCCTCAAGCGCGGCGGCAGCATGCTGGGCTTGCTGGTAATGGACACCGAGATGGGTGACGAACTGCGTTCGGTGCATTCGTTGTCCGGTGGCGAGACCTTCCTGGTGTCGCTGGCCCTGGCATTGGGCCTGGCATCGATGGCCTCGAGCACGCTGAAAATCGAATCGCTGTTCATCGACGAAGGTTTTGGCAGCCTCGATCCGGAATCCCTGCAACTGGCGATGGACGCCCTCGACGGCCTGCAGGCCCAGGGGCGCAAGGTCGCGGTGATTTCCCATGTGCAGGAAATGCATGAGCGGATTCCGGTGCAGATCCAGGTCCGCCGGCAGGGCAACGGCTTGAGCACCCTGGAGGTGAAATGATCACGCTCTACTCGTTCCGTCGCTGCCCGTACGCCATGCGGGCACGCATGGCGCTGCGCTACAGCGAGGTGGCCGTGGACATCGTCGAGGTCAGCCTGAAGGCAAAACCCGCCGAGATGCTCGCGCTGTCGAGCAAAGGCACGGTGCCGGTGCTGAATGCAGACGGTCAGGTCATTGATGAAAGCCTGGAAATCATGCGCTGGGCCTTGGCGTGCAATGACCCACAGGACTGGCTGCTCAAGGATGATCCGCAAGGACAGCTCGCCATCGAGGCGTTGATCGAGGAGAACGATCAACGCTTCAAAGTGCATTTGAACCGCTATAAGTACGCCGAACGCTATCCCGAGCAGCCGATGGCGTTTTACCGCGCCGAGGGCGAGGGGTTCTTGCGCAAACTGGATGAGTTACTGGACGGTCGCGATTATTTGCTGGCCAACCACCTAACTCTGGCCGACGTAGCGTTGATGCCGTTCATACGGCAATTCGCCCATGTCGATCGCGAGTGGTTTGCGCAGACGCCCAATCGACGGCTGCAGGACTGGTTGCAGCGATTTCTGGAGTCAGCGTTGTTTACATCAGTGATGGCCAAATAAAACACGACCCCTGTAGGAGCCAGCGGTGCGGCGATCCGACTTGCCGGCGAAGGCGTCGTCGAGATCGCCTTCGCCGGCAAGTCGGATCGCCGCACCGCTGGCTCCTACAGGGGAACGTGGTGGGTCAGACCAATACCTCACACATGCCAAGCACTGAGCAATCAACATGAAATGGTCCGAAAAAACCTTCATCGGGCTTGATCGGCGGGTTACCGGCCAGCATCCCCATGGCCTTCGCTATCTCGATGTTGTGCGCGATGTTGTGGTTGGCCTCCATGGCCCGTGCCACCCCGCCTATTGACCCCTGCCCGATCCCCAACAGGGAAAATCCATTGGTAATGAATGCCAGGAAGGCGATAACCAAAAGTTTGCAACGGTTCATGCTCCGCCCACTCCCGCGAGCGCAACCGAATCGACCATCGTCTGTTGCGCACGGTGTTCAAACTGGATGCCAGGGTGTGCGACGTGAATCGGTGGTTCAGCGGTTTGCTGCGACTGCGGCGAAAGACTGACTACCAGCACCATGACCAGGTAAAGACCGATAGCCACATAGGCGCCGTGTTTGGCAGAGGTGATGATCGTGCTGGCCATGATGAACTCCGTGGACATGTTTCAGAGTCCACAGAATCAATCAAAAAAGCACCGGTAACCAACGAGTCTGATTCATAGCAAATATCAACTTCGTTGATCATTGAGCCAGACAATCTCAGTCTTCAATAAAACTCATCATGCGCTCGCGGGCAGCGTCAGGTTCGCCGGGAATGGGCACGGCAGCAGACAGGATCGGGGTCGAATAGAGGAACAACAGCACTACGGCGAGACGCATGGTCATTTTGGCAATCCTTTTCTGGAGAAGGAGGAGTCAAAAAATCAGCGTCAAATTTAGAGGCATGGCCACCTGATATCAAGCATTACATGGATGGCTGAATGATAGTGTCGTAAATGCGTTATGCAGGAGCGACATCACTTCAACGCCTTCCGCTGCCAGGGCTTCGTTGGGCAAGTGACTTCGCTCCTGCATAAAGGCTGCAGGGCTGAAATTTCAGTGCTGGGCTTTGTGATCCAGCGCGGCGTAGAAGTTGGCACTCTGTTGCAGGTATTTCTGGGTGTAGCTCTGGGTGTGGGATTTCTTGTCGCTGATTTCAACGTTGGCGCTGGCTGGCAGGGCAACGGTGGCGGAAATGGCGGAAGCAGCGATTACAGAGAAGAGATTGAAGTTCATGCGGATGTTCCTCGAAGTCAGTTGGCTTGCTTGCCCGGTGGGGCCGTGAAGCCAACTTAACCCTCGGGGTTATCAGCTTGAAATGTTTTGTAGCACTTCCAGATATCACCCTCATTGATAGAAGGATGCAGGCCCCATCACCCGGGGCCTGCGGTCTATTGACGCACCAGGAATTTCAGGTCGCTTGGCGCATCCATCGGCAGTTTTTGCACTGTTTTACCCAGCAAGCCGGTCTTGGCATCGCGCTCGACGACGACAATCTGGTTGCTTTTCTGATTGGCGATCAGCAGGAACTTGCCGCTCGGATCGAGGCTGAATTCCCGCGGATGATCGCCGTCTACCGTGCGACGTTGCAGTTCCTTGAGATGGCCCGTCGCCGGGTCGATGGCGAACACCAGCAATTGATTGGCTGTGCCACGGTTGCTGACATAAAGGAATTTGCCGTCGCTTGACGCATGCAATGCAGCGGCGGCCTTGTCCGAAACGGGCTGACCGGCAGCCAATTCGACCATTTGGGTTTGCTCAAGCTTGCCTTCACGGTAATTGAACACCGCCACTTGCGCGCTCATTTCCATGGTCAGCCAGGCGTGTTTGCCATCGGCACTGAACAGCAAATGACGCGGCCCGCTACCGGGCGGCAGTTGAACGAACGACGGTGTGGACGGGGTCAACGGCAAGTCAGGATGGGCCTTGGGGTCGAAACGGTAGACAAAGACCTTGTCCGCCCCCAGGTCGTTGGAAAACATGTATTTGCCATCAGGCGACGAGATCGTCGAATGCACATGCGCCGACATCTGCCGCTCGGGATCGACCCGGCTGGCCGGATGACTGCTCATCTGCACAACCGGTTTGAGCGTGCCATCGGCCGCCACCGGCAACACCGCCAGGGTGCCACCCGGATCTTCATTCACCGAGTAATTGCTGACGAACAAATGGCTCGCTTCAAGGCTCAGGCTCGAATGCGTTGGCTCGTTACCCAGACTTTGCACCTGATTGATCAGCGTTAGCTCGTGGGTCTTGGGGTTGATCGCATAACTGCTGACTCGCCCTACCGGATCGGCCTGCCCCGGACCATTTTCGTTGACCACGAACAAACGCTGCAGATCCTTGGACAGGGTCAGCCAGGACGGGTTTTCGCTGTCGATTACTTGCAGCGGCCTGGCGTCAATTTGCCCGGTCGCGCTGTCGAAGTTCAGGCGATAAATGCCCTGGCTTGGGCCGCCAGTGTACGAACCCACGAGCAATTGATAGTCGTCGGCGGATGCCACCTGAACGCCCATTGCGCCGATGCTGCCAGCGATCAGCAGCGGCCAGAAATTACGCATCCTGTTGATCATCGTCTTCGTTGTCACCGCTGATGACATCGCCGAGGCACACCAGACGGTGTTCCCCGTCGTTATCGTTGATCAGCCAGCTTTGCAGTGTGGTGTCGAAGATTGCGGCCTGGATCTGTGCGGGGGTGAATTCCCAGTGCTTGGCATTTCGACCATCCATGCATTCGATATGCAGATTGTCGTCTTCATCGAGGGCGAATTCGAAGGCATGCAGCCCGTCGATTTCCACCATCCCGCAGTGTTCGAGGGCGTTGAGCAAGGTGTCTGTAACGGCAGTCATGGCAGTCAATCTTTGAATGGGAAAGACGCAATGATAGCTCATTGCGCCACAGTCCAATGTGGGAGCGAGCCTGCTCGCGAATGCGGAGTGTCAGTCGACATATTCCTTGACTGTTCCGCCGTCTTCGCGAGCAGGCTCGCTCCCACAGGGATTGTGTGCGTGACCGTTAAAGGGCCTTCTGCGACGGCTTGCCATCCACCAGGCGCTGAATACCCAGCGGATTCGCATTCTTCAACGCATCCGGCAGCAGGCTGTCCGGGTAGCTCTGGAAGCACACCGGGCGCAGGAAGCGGTCGATGGCCAGGGTGCCCACCGACGTGCCGCGCGCATCCGATGTCGCTGGATACGGTCCGCCATGCACCATCGAATCACAGACCTCCACGCCGGTTGGATAGCCATTGAGCAGGATTCGCCCGACCTTCTGCTCCAGTAACCCCGTCAACTCGCTGAACTGCTCGAAATCCGCCTGCTCGCCGATGATCGTCGCGGTCAATTGACCATGCAGACCGTTCAGCGCGGCGCTCAGTTGTGCCTGATCCGCCACTTCGACCACCACTGTGGTCGGGCCGAACACTTCCGCTTGCAGCACTTCATCACCCTCGATCAGCAGGCTGACATCGGCCTTGAACAGTTGCGGTTGCGCCTGATGCCCTTGTTGCGCCTGACCCGCCAAGTGTTCGATGCGAGGATGATCGAGGAGCTGTTTCAAGCCCTTTGCATAGCTGCGCAGGGTCCCGGCGTTGAGCATGGTCTGCGCCGGTTGATCGGCCATCATGTCGGCCAGTAACTGCAGGAATGCAGTGAACTGCGGCGAACGGATGCCGATCACCAGGCCAGGGTTGGTGCAGAACTGACCGCAGCCTTGAACCACCGAAGCGGACAGGCCACGGGCGATAGTTTCCGTGCGCTCCTGCAACGCCTGGGGCAGCACGATCACAGGGTTGATGCTCGACATCTCGGCGAACACCGGGATCGGTTGTGGGCGCGCCGCCGCCATGTCGCACAGCGCGCGACCACCTGTGAGCGAACCAGTAAAGCCCACCGCCTGAATGGCCGGATGCTTGACCAGCGCTTCGCCGACTCCGCCGCCGTAGATCATGTTGAACACGCCGGCCGGCATCGCGGTTTTTTCTGCCGCGCGAATGATTGCATCGGCCACCTGCTCCGCCGTGGCCATGTGACCACTGTGGGCCTTGAACACCACCGGGCATCCGGCCGCCAATGCCGACGCGGTATCGCCGCCAGCCGTGGAGAACGCCAAAGGGAAGTTGCTGGCACCGAACACCGCCACCGGACCGAGCCCGATGCGGTATTGGCGCAGATCGGGACGCGGCAAGGGTTGACGCACGGGCAATGCCTGGTCGATGCGCGCACCGTAAAAGTCGCCGCGACGCAACACGTTGGCAAACAGACGCATCTGCCCACTGGTGCGGCCACGCTCACCGATAATCCGTGCGGCAGGCAGCGCGGTTTCCCGGCATACCAGGGTGACGAATTCATCACCCAGCGCGTCCAGTTCAGCGGCGATGGCATCGAGAAATTGTGCGCGACGCTCGGCACTCAAGCTGCGATAAGCCGGGTACGCTGCGGCGGCAGCCTTGGCGGCGGCATCGACTTCTTGCGGCGTGGCCTGAATGAAAGCATGGGGCAATGCCTCACCGGTTTCGGCGTCGACGCTGTGCAATGTCACGCTGCCCAACGCACTGCGCTGGCCGCCGATGTAGTTGTGACCAAGAATTCGGGTCATCAATGACTCCTTAAAGTGTGCCGACAGTGCCGGGTTCGAAAGCCGCATCGACCGCAGCGATGCCATTGATCAACGGCGCGCCGAATTCGCCCTGGCTGATCTCGAACACATCGCCCGGTTGCGTGCGAATGCCATCAGCGAAGGACAGGGTCGCGGTGCCGAAGAAGTGAATGTGCACGTCCCCAGGACGCAGGAACTGGCTGTACTTGAAATGGTGGAACTCAAGGTTCGCCAGGCTGTGGCACATATTGGCCTCGCCGCTGAGGAACTCGTTCTGCCACAGCACCTCACCGCCACGCAGGATGCGGCTGGTACCGGCCAGGTGTTGCGGCAGGCCGCCGACCCGCAGCTCGGGGCCATAACTGCAACTGCGCAGCTTCGAGTGGGCCAGGTACAGGTAATTCTTGCGTTCCATGACGTGATCGGAAAACTCGTTGCCGACTGCAAAACCAAGGCGATACGGCTTGCCGTCGTGACCGATGACATAGAGACCGCTGAGTTCAGGCTCTTCCCCGGCGTCTTCGGCAAACGGTGGCAACGGGAATGGCTGGCCGGGGCGAACAACGATGCTGCCGTCGCCCTTATAGAACCATTCCGGCTGTACGCCCGCCTGACCTGCCGGGGGTTTGCCGCCCTCCACGCCCCACTTGAAGATGCGCATGGTGTCGGTCATCGCTGCTTCGTCGCCCGCCTGCTGGTGCATCTTGTCCCGGGCCGACGCGCTGCCCAGGTGAGTCAGGCCGGTGCCACTGACCAGCATGTGCGCCGGGTCCGGGTGATCCAGCGGTGGCAGGATGCGCAGCTTCGCCAGCAGCTCTGCGTAGTCATGACTGATGCCCAGGCCCAGGCTCTGCACCTGTTGCTCAAGATTGGCCCCGGCCTCAATGGCCGCCAGGGCCAGGTCGCGAACCGTGCGGGCATCTTGCACTTCACGCACCAATCCTTCCTCGACCACGCCTACGCGGCGTTCGCCGTTACTCAATTCGAACTGAACCAAACGCATGAAATTTCTCCTGTTTTTTCAAACACCGCGGTTCCCTGTGGGAGCGAGCCTGCTCGCGATAGCGGTGTATCAGTCACCATAAATATTGAATGTGACGGCCCCATCGCGAGCAGGCTCGCTCCCACAGTGGGTCCGTGGTTGGGTCAGGTGCGGGTGGCGCCACGCGCACTCGCGGCAAACTCATCCGCCGGCAACACATGCTTGCGCTCCAACAGTCGATACACCACGCCGGTCAACACCAGGCCGAACAGCATCACGCAGGACAGGAAATACAGCCCCGACGCCAGGTTGCCGGTGTATTCCTTGAGCGCGCCGATCACGAACGGGCCGATGTAGCCGCCGAGGTTGCCCACCGAGTTGATCAGGGCAATCCCCGCCGCCGCACTCGCGCCGGCGAAGAAGCGACCGGGCAAGGTCCAGAAAATCGCCGTGCAGGAAAACAGTGCGAACGCCACCAGGCACAGCGCCGCCAGTTGCAGCACCGGCACCGAGAACCAGGCGCTGAAGAACAAGCCGATGGCGCCCAGCACGTAAAGCACCGCCAAGTGGCCATAACGATCATTCAATCGATCGGAGCTGCGCGGGATGATCAGCAGACCGATGATCCCGAATACATAGGGCACCGATGACACGAACCCGGTCACCAGATCGCTGCCGCCAAACTGCTTGATCAGGGTCGGCAGCCACAGGCCCAGGCCATAGATGCTCAGGGTCACCGGCAGGTAGAACAGCGCCAGCAACAGGACGCGTTTGTCCTTGAGCGCGTGCAGCGGGTTGCCGTGACGGGTCTGGCCGTACTGCTCCAGGTCTTTCTTTAGCTCGCCACTGAGCCAGTCCTTTTCCGCCTGATCCATCCATTTCACTTGTTGCGGACCATCCGGCAACCAGCGCAGCACCGGCCAGGTCAGCAGGATCGCCGGCGTGCCGATGACGATGAACAGCCACTGCCAGCCATGCAGGCCGAGGACGCCGTCCATGCCCAGCAGGCCGCCGGACACGGGTCCGGTGATCATCATCGCGATGGGTTGGGAAAGGATGAACAGGCCCAGGATCTTGCCGCGATGGCGCACCGGGAACCACTGGGTGATGTAGTAGAGAACGCCCGGAAAGAACCCGGCTTCCGCCGCACCGAGCAGAAAGCGCATCAGGTAGAAGCTGTTCGGCCCCTGGACGAACGCCATCCCGATGGTGATGGCGCCCCAGGTGACCATGATCCGTGCGAACCAGCGCCGCGCGCCAAAACGGTCAAGCATCAGGTTGCTGGGGATTTCCAGGAGGAAATAGCCAATGAAGAACAGCCCTGCGCCCAGCCCGTACGCCGCATCGCCGAGGCCGATGTCAGCGCCCATGTGTAATTTGGCGAACCCTACTGCGGAGCGATCCACATAGGCGATCAGGTACAGCAGGATCAGGAAGGGAATCAGTTTCAGCGTGATGCGACGTATCAGCCGCAGTTCCTGGCTCATGTGATCGGTCTCCGATTGTTGTTTTTATAGAACCTCGGGGGACGCCTCTCACGGTCAACCGTCAGGGCCATCCCTCCGCTGAAAGTGACTATATAGTAATACTATTTACCCAACAACACTTCCAAACAAGCGAATTTGCGCTTATGTTACGCCTCAGCTCGAACAATATAGTCATACAATAAGAGAATCGATCATGTCTGATAAGAAACCCACCCTGCGCTCCGCCCAATGGTTTGGCACCGCCGACAAGAACGGCTTCATGTACCGCAGCTGGATGAAGAATCAGGGCATCGCCGACCACCAGTTCCATGGCAAGCCGATCATCGGCATCTGCAACACCTGGTCGGAACTGACCCCGTGCAACGCGCATTTCCGCCAGATCGCGGAACACGTCAAGCGCGGAGTGATCGAGGCCGGGGGCTTCCCGGTGGAATTTCCGGTGTTCTCCAACGGTGAATCCAACCTGCGCCCGACCGCCATGCTGACCCGCAACCTGGCGAGCATGGACGTGGAAGAAGCGATTCGCGGCAACCCGATCGACGGCGTGGTGCTGCTGACCGGATGTGACAAGACCACCCCGGCATTGCTGATGGGCGCGGCCAGTTGCGACGTGCCAGCGATCGTCGTCACCGGTGGGCCGATGCTCAACGGCAAGCACAAAGGCAAGGACATCGGCTCGGGCACCGTGGTCTGGCAACTCAGCGAACAGGTCAAGGCCGGCACCATCAGCATCGATGACTTCCTTGCAGCCGAGGGTGGCATGTCCCGCTCGGCCGGTACCTGCAACACCATGGGCACCGCCTCGACCATGGCCTGCATGGCCGAAGCACTGGGCACGTCCCTGCCCCACAACGCGGCGATTCCCGCTGTCGATGCGCGTCGTTATGTGTTGGCACACATGTCCGGCATGCGTGCCGTGGAGATGGTGCGCGAGGATTTGAAGCTGTCGAAGATCCTCACCAAGGAAGCCTTCGAAAACGCCATCCGGGTCAACGCGGCCATCGGCGGTTCGACCAACGCCGTGATTCACCTAAAGGCCATTGCCGGCCGCATCGGCGTGGAGCTGGACCTGGACGACTGGACCCGCATCGGTCGCGGCATGCCGACCATCGTCGACCTGCAACCGTCCGGGCGCTTCCTGATGGAAGAGTTCTACTACGCCGGTGGCTTGCCAGCAGTATTGCGCCGCCTCGGCGAAGCCAATCTGATCCCGAACCCCAATGCCTTGACCGTCAACGGCAAATCCATCGGCGAGAACACCAGGGACGCGCCGATCTATGGCGAAGACCAAGTGATCCGTACCCTCGACAACCCGATCCGCGCCGACGGCGGGATCTGCGTATTGCGCGGCAACCTGGCGCCACTGGGCGCGGTGCTCAAGCCCTCTGCCGCCAGCGCAGAGCTGATGCAGCACCGGGGACGTGCGGTGGTGTTCGAGAACTTCGACATGTACAAGGCGCGGATCAACGATCCGGAACTGGACGTGGATGCCAACTCGATCCTGGTCATGAAAAACTGCGGGCCGAAGGGTTATCCGGGCATGGCCGAAGTCGGCAACATGGGCTTGCCGGCCAAGCTGCTGGCCCAGGGCGTGACCGACATGGTGCGCATTTCCGATGCGCGCATGAGCGGTACCGCGTATGGCACCGTGGTGCTGCACGTAGCACCGGAAGCCGCTGCCGGCGGTCCCTTGGCGGCGGTGAAGGAAGGCGACTGGATCGAACTCGACTGCGCCAGTGGTCGATTGCACCTGGACATCCCGGATGCCGAACTGGCAGCGCGCATGGCTGACCTGCAACCACCACAGCAACTGCTGGTGGGCGGTTACCGTCAGCTGTACATCGACCACGTCCTGCAGGCGGATCAGGGCTGTGACTTCGACTTCCTGGTCGGTTGCCGAGGAGCCGAAGTACCGCGCCACTCTCACTAACCCCACCCCCTACTGTGGGAGCGAGCTTGCTCGCGATTAGCGGTTTATCATTCAACATTTATGGTGACTGACACTCCGCCATCGCGAGCAAGCTCGCTCCCACATTTGATCTATGCCCGCCTCAAGGTCGTGCCGCGCCTGCTATCATGCGCGGCATCTCCATCGCACAGGACCGCGCCGTTCCCCATGGATTACCGCAAACCCTCCGACCGCAAAAGCATGCACTCGCGCATCGTCCAGGAATTGGGCATGCAGATCGTCTCGGGACGTTTCCTGCCGGACGACAAACTGCCCGCCGAAGCCCTGCTCTGTGAGGAATATGCCGTCAGCCGGCCGGTGTTGCGCGAAGCCACCCGTGTACTGGTCGCCAAGGGCCTGGTGTATTCCCGTCCGCGAGTCGGCACCGTGGTCAAGCCGCGCAAGGAATGGCACATGCTCGACCCCGACGTGCTGCATTGGCTGATGCAAAGCAGCCCGCAGAACCAGTTCTTTGACCTGCTGACCAGTGTGCGCAGCATCATCGAACCGGCCGCCGCCGCCCTCGCCGCGCAGTTCGCCACCGACGCCGATATCGCCTCCATCGGTGAAGCCTACCAACGCATGGAAGCCGCGCCGACGCCGGAAGCCTTGCTGCAACCGGACCTGGATTTCCACAGCCGTATTGCCGACGCCACTCACAACGACCTGTTGGCCAACCTGTGCAACATGCTGTCGGTGGCGATAGCCGAAGCGTTGAAGCACTCCAACCAGCGCCCGAACCTGCATGAACTGGCGTTGCCTCGGCACAAGGCGATTCTCACGGCGATTGAAAACCGCGATGCACTGGGTGCGCGGCATGCGACGCTGGTGCAACTGGACGATGCGCGCAGTGCGCTGAATGTGGTGCTGGGTAGCGATCCGTCATAACCCGGCGCGCAACTCGAGAAAAAAAGCCGCGCCCCGGGTTGCGGCTTTTTCGTTTGTGACCTGACGGCATCCCTTAATCCATCGAACCGATCAATGTGCGGCATCCGGCTACCGCACATTCAAACCGGCCGCTCCTTATGCTGTGAAATTCACTCACGCAAAGGATTGCATCATGCCGACATCTGCCTCACCGCCAGCCCCTGCAGACAACACCGACATCACCGCGCGCGCGGTCAACACCCGATTCAATATCCGCCCGACATTACGCTCGCAAACAGCCCGCATGCTCAAGGACGGCATTCTGGAAAAATACCCGCAACTGGCATTCGACCCCGAGCAGACCAAAGTTGCCCAACCGATCCCAGGAGGGGCTTGGAGCCTGACGCCGCTGTTGGACGTGGTGCTCGAATATCTGGCGAGTGGTGCATTCCCCGATCTCGACGAGCAATTGGGTCGCAGCTGTTTTTTGACAAACCGCGCCCCCGCGAAACTCACTATCAACAACACGACATCGCGGCTGCCCGACATGCAAGTGATCGCGCAAGTCATCGCTGAGTTGCCCACCATTCTCTACATCGGCTTTCAGGAATCATTGACGGCTTGCTGGAACGAGAAAGACGAAACCGGCTTCAGCCGCTGGCAATGGTTGGGGGATCTGCTCGCTGGCGTGCTGAAAACGTCCGCGACGCGCCTGGCAGCGAGCAATGCACTACAGGCCGAGATCCTCATGGAGTTAGCCCGCCAACCCGACAACCGGGAACGCCTTCAGCGACCGTGGTCAAAAGGCACTATTGAAGCCTGCACGCTTCAAACCACACTGACCAAAGGCGAAGTGTCTTTCACGCTGCAGATGCCCGATATCCTGGTGATTTGCGGTGATAACCACTTGCTGTGCAGCGTGACCGGCAACATTGAGTCTTTCCCTTCGTCGCTAGCCTTTGACCAGGCGTGGCGATTGAGGCTTGAGCAACATTTCATGGCTGATTCCATTACATGCAAACGCTTTGAACCGGACGGCAATATTTTCGATACCCAGGCCGCCCTGTTGCTGAACCAGCAACTGGAAGATCTGGCGTCGATCAAACTGCCTGCATTGCAACGTCTCGATGTCCTTGAAAAACGTTTTGATTCGATCACCGATGTGGCCGCGCGGTTTATCGGCAGCGACAACAACCCTATCCACCTGCAACCCGTGCAGGCAACGATTCCCCAGTGGTTGCAAGGCGCCGGCAGCACTGATCGTATGGCGTGGCGCAAACACACGTTGTCGATGGCCAGTGTCAAACAGCAGACGCAGGAGCGCTCGTTACGCGACGACGTCGTTGACCTTCGCACCTTCGCCCAAAATGCGCTGCATGAACAAATGCTCAAAGACCAGCCCCTGGCCCCCGGCTACAAGTCCGATGAACTGGAATTGACCTTTCATGTGCCTGTCGGCGACTTGGGCAGCGGTTACCTCGAACCCGTCAAAATGTCACTGACCGATCTTGCGATCAACAATCTCGCGGGCAAACCCAAGGGCCGGATGACTATCCGCCACACCCAGAACCAACTGGTACAAGACTGGACCACCGAGGCCTATTTGCTGGCTCTGGTGAGCCGGGTCGATGTCGGAAAACATTACCCCGAATACATCGAAACGCAGCTGCTGAGTAATAGTCCCGAGGCCAGGGAACGTCTGCGACTCTTTGGTCTGGAACTGAGCATGCATTTGCCGCTGCGTGCACTTGAACACTCGATCAAGGGTGAGTACGGCTTCACCCTCCTGGGCTATCGATATGTCGATGCGCTGTTCCAGCCGTTGGCTGCCGAGCGAGCTGTTGAAGAGCAATCAGTCGTCATCAGGCCCTTGGCGTTTCAACGCAAATCCGGCGCCACGAGTGATGTGGTCAGCAACATGTTCATCATCGAGCCGAAAGACCTGAAGGCGGGCGGCCCGCATATTCTTTACCGACCGCTGTACCCAGAACCCCTACACCAATACTCCAGCCGTCAGGACTTGCACAATGCCATTGCCCAAGCCGGTCCGTTGCAAACCAGTGTACTGACCTGGCTGCCGGATCGCGCACGACCGATCTACGACAACAACGGGTTCAACGAACCCCACATCGTCCACTTCAATGCCGGCGACCAATTCACACCACCCTCACCATTGGAAAAGCCGCAGCCGGCTATTCTGGTCGGCGACGAAGCAGCCGGCGAATGGCTCACCGCACTGGACGAGGGTCGATTGCTGGCCAGTCTGTTCGTCAGCAACGCACGCACACTGGTCGATCTGGCGGACCGGGAATCCGTGTCGAATATCGAGAGCCGTTGGGCAATCATCCTTGAGGGTGGCTGGCTGGTGTTCAACAACGTGATTCTGCCGCTGTTACGCGGCCCCGCCATGGTTGTGGGCTGGATGCTGCAAATCGCCCACAGCCTGATCAACGATCTTCCAGCGCTGGACAGTGATGACCCGAACGCGCGGAACCAGGCATGGATCGATGTGCTGTTGAACATTGGCCTGCTGGTGCTGCATGTCGCCCGAGAAACCGGGGCCCCGGCACTTTCCGACCGCGCTGCGCCGGCAGTTCCGGATGCCCTCGCCTCCCTGCGCCGTCCTTCACAGACATTTTCATGGCCCACCGAACCGACCATCATCCAGGAAACTCCGGGCCTGCCCTCCGAGCCGCCGGGCAGTGGCAATACCCTGCTCGACTTCAACCTGTCGAGCGCGCGCGACTCGGCAGCGGCCCGGCTATTCAACACGCTACGGGAGGTTCAGGTGCCGTGGCCGACACCTCTGCCAGAGCCGGTTGCCACCGGCGCCTTCAAGGGTTTGTACCTGATCGGCAACCAATGGCATGCCACCGTCGCCGGCCTGCTGTTTCGCGTCAGTATCGTGCCCGGGTTCGGTGAGGCGTATCTGATCCACCCCGAGCATCCGGATCATCCGGGAATCAAGCTCAAGACCAACGGAGATGGCCGTTGGAGTCTGGATCAGGGGCTGAAACTGCAGGGCGGCGGGCGCAACACGCGAATCGACGCCCAGCGCGAAATGACCCAACAGCGCATCAGACTGCTGGAACTGAATCAGCAGGAGTTCGTGGACCAACAGGCCAGGGTGCAGAAACGTGTCGACATCGCCGAGAACCTGATGCAGCTGAAAAACAATGATCCCGCCAGTACCGACGTCGATCGCGCCACGTACAGGCAACGCTTCGCTGTTGAGTTGGACAAGCAGTCTCAAAGCTACGCCACACTGCTGGCCGAGATCAGGGAATTGGGCGATTTGACCAAATCTGATCCGGAACCTGTGCGGCTGTGCAGCCTGCTGGAAAATCTGATCAACAATACTCGCAAACAGGTCGTCATCGCTGACTGGGAGCGCGAAGCTGTCGACCACACGTATGAAGACTTGAGAAATGGCATCCAGCACTTACAGGAAGCAATAATCAGCGAAGGTGACGTGGTACTGGATCGCTACTTTGAACTCATGCGCAAAACCGCCGAAATCAACGAAACCATGATCAAGCTTTTTGAGCAAGTCGAGAGTCGGCTGCAGGAGCTCAAGCAGGTCCCTCGCGTGGGGATGGAGTACTGGAAGCGACTGACCGCCAATAGGCCCGAAGATGAAATGACGGCGCTGCGAGTCAAGAGCTACCAGTTGAATGTCTTGCGCCTGCTCAGTCTCAAGGCCCTGGGTAGCAGCACCATGGCTGTGCTCGAAAGCGCCCTCAGTCCCCTGCTGTTGCTGTCTCGATCACATTCCGAACTGCAGACGGAGCACACCTACATCAACTCCGACCGGATCGCCGTTCTGGAAAACCTGGTCGATCATTACAACAAGGCACAGGACGGCCTGGAGGCGATAGGCATATTCAGCACAGATGAAGTGCAGACACATCCATTCAATCGTCTGCGCGAGCTAATTGATCAGTTGCGTGTCGATGCCGAGCAGCGTCTCGCGCAAGCGCTTCAACTCGAGCCACAACCCGAGGAGCCGCCAGCTTCTGCATCCGGCCCCAGGCCGCCGGTGCAACACCCTCACCCATGGCACAGTCGCAAGCGGGTGATCAAGACCGCCAAGGGCACGTTGATCGGCGATCTTCGCCAACGAGTTGCCAACCAGGAAGGGGACATCGTCGACATCAACAGTCCTTTCGAAGCAAAGCCACTGGCTTCGTTCCACGAACACGAGCCCAATGTCTGGGTAGAAGTTGTCGATATCAGGCCCGTAGCGCCCAAGGCCCCACGCTCCTATCAGCAGGTCAAGGGCGATGCTCGCAAGGCGTTGGCCGATGTCGATAAAAACGTGCAGAAGATCGACGGTTACGCGCAACGCGCCAGTTCTCCCAAGGAAATCGAAGAGCAATTGCAACGTGAGGCACAAAAGCTGACCGGGTACGCCGATAGCCTGGATCAGCACGACAGCCCTCCCGCCAACCGTGATCCCGACGTTTCGCTGATTGACGGGCTTCGGGACAAGGCGCGCGTGCTCGACACCAAGGCCACCGAACTGCGCACCCGCATGACCCTCGCCCGACCACCCAGTAGCGAGGGCGTGGCGTATCTGCTGCGACGCAATGTAATTTTTGCCCGCATCATCGGCAATCGGGTTCAGCTGAAAACCGGACGGCGTGACTTCATGCAAGAGTACGTCTTGTTGAATGAGGACAATCAACCTTGGTGGTACGCGCATTTTCACTACGCCACCGGTGAGATTGCCAAGGCCGACTACACCCAGGCCCATCTGAAAACCAGGGAACAACGCTTCGAGACTTATGAGTCGGCGATGGCCAAGGCCAAAGACCCGAAACAGAAAATCGACATTCATCATGGAATCATCAGCAAGGAGCTGGCGAGCAGCGTTTTTCTACCGTTGCAACCACGCTGAGTTTTTCAATCGCCCATAAAAAAAGCCGCAACCCAGGTTGCGGCTTTCCTGTTCTACCTGCGGTTTAGTGAGCGAACAACGAATTGCCCTTCTGCCCCGCCAGCTTCTCCGGCTTGATCAGGAACCGCGCCAGTGCCGGCAACAGCCACAGCGCACCGAACATGTTCCACAGCAGCATGAAGGTCAGCATCAGGCCCATGTCGGCCTGGAACTTGATGGCCGAGAAGATCCAGGTGCACACGCCGATCGCCAGGCACAGGCCGGTGAACAGCACGGCCTTGCCGGTGGATTTCAGCGTCTGGTAGTACGCCTCTTGCAACGGCAGGCCAGCACGCAGGAAGCTTTCCAGGCGGCTGTAGATGTAGATGCCGTAGTCCACGCCAATGCCCACACCCAGCGCTACGACCGGCAGGGTCGCGACTTTCACGCCGATGCCCATGAAGGCCATCAGGGCGTTGCCCAGCACCGACGTCAGCACCAGCGGCAACACGATGCACAAGGTCGCCGCCCAGGAACGGAATGTGATCATGCACATGACCGCGACGCAGATGTACACCAGGATCAGGATGGTCAACTCGGACTTCTTGATCACTTCGTTGGTGGCCGCCTCGATCCCCGCGTTACCGGCAGCCAGGATGAACTCCAGGTTCTCGGTGTTGTGTTCCTTGGCGAACTCCTGCACCGCAAGCACTGCACGATCCAGGGTTTCGGCCTTGTGATCGTTGAGGAACACCAGTACCGGTGCCAATGAACAGCTGTTGTTGTACAGGCCATCGGCGCGGGCGATGGAGTTGTTCAACACGTCCGGGTTACGCGACAGCGTTTCCCACTTCAGGTTGCCCTCGTTCATGCCCTTGATCATCTGCTTGGACACGGTAACCAGGGAGATCGCCGACTGCACGCCCTCGGTGTTCTGCATCTTCCACATCAGCTCGTCGATCGGAGCCATGGCTTCGTAGCGCGAGCAGCCTTCGGACTTGGTCTTGACCATCACCACCAATACGTCGGAACTGGTGGAGTAGTTGCTGATGATGAAGTTGTTGTCCTTGTTGTAGCGCGAGTCTGGACGCAGTTCCGGAGCGCCCTGGTCCAGGTCACCGATTTTCAGGTTCTGGCTGTACCAGAGACCGCCGCCAAAGGCGACCAGCGCCAGGAGAATGGAAACCGGGGCGACTTTCGCGCTGGCAAAGTTAGACAGCAGGCGCCAGAACGGGTGCTCGCGGGTCGCATCCTTCTTGCTGCGGGCCACGGCGCGCTTGCTGATGCCGACGTAGGAAATTGCCACCGGCAACAGGATCAGGTTGGTGAACACGATCACGGCCACACCAATGGAAGCGCCGATGGCCAGCTCACGGATCACACCGATATCGATGATCAGCAGCGTGATGAAGCCCACCGCATCGGCGAGGATCGCGATCATCCCCGGCAGGAACAGTTGGCGGAACGTGCGCCGCGCCGCGGTCAGGGCGTTTTCCGCCTCGCTGGATTGCAGGGCAATGCCGTTGATCTTCTGCACACCGTGGGAAATACCGATGGCGAAGATCAGGAACGGTACCAGCATCGAGTACGGATCGAGCCCGAAGCCGAAAAAGTGCATCAACCCCAGCTGCCAGACCACCGCCACCAGCGTCGTGCTCAACACGGCGACGGTGCTGCGCAGGCAGTTGGTGAACCACAGCAAGAGAATCAGGGTGATGACGAAGGCAATTCCGAAAAACATCACCACCATCACCAGGCCGTCGATCAGGTCGCCGACTTTCTTGGCGAAACCGACGATGTGGATCTTCACGTTGGGGTTCTGTTTCTCAAACTTGTCGCGGATCTTCTCTTCCAGCTCGTGGGAGAACTTGCGATAGTCCAGCGCCAGCAACTTGCCTTGGTCCTGTGGGTCCGGGTAGGACTCCAGCAGCGGGATGTCGACGATGCTCGACTTGAAGTCGTTGGCCACCAGGCGGCCGACCTGCCCGGACTTGAGCACGTTGTTACGCAACAGGTCGAGGCTTTGCTGGGAGCCGTTATAGCTCTGCGGGATCACTTCACCGCCAGCAAAGCCCTCCTCCGTCACTTCGGTCCAGCGTACGCTCGGGCTCCACAGCGACTTGAGGCCGGATCGGTCAACGCCGGAGATGTAGAACACCTCGTCGTTGATCTGCCGCAACGTCTCCATGTACTCCTTGGAGAAGATGTCGCCGTCCGTGGCTTCCACGGAAATTCGTACGGTGTTGCCCAGGTTCGCCAGATCGTTGCGGTGCTCCATCATCTTTTGAATGAACGGATGCTCGAGCGGGATCATTTTTTCGAAGCTGGTGGACGGGCGGATCAGCGTCGCCTGCCAGAACAGGAAAACACTGACCAGCAGGCAGATGAAGATCACTGCCGGGCGGTTGTTGAAGATCAGGCGTTCAAGAAACGTCGCCTTGTCCTGATGATGGGTGCTTAAGGATGTCATAGCTACGCCTTCTTATTATTAACCCGGCTCATTTGCCCAGCTCAGCGCCATTTGGCGAAGTGGCGCGAACGCCGCCCTGTCCAGCCAGAATCAGATTGCCGTTCCCCGCGGCGACTACCGATGAGAGCGAGATACGATCCCGACGGTTGAAGACGCTGAAGGTTTCACCGTTGTCGCTGCTGCTGATCACCGAACCGCCGTTGCCGACGATCACGATGGAACCATCATCGAGCACTGTACCGCCGGACAGACCGAATTCCAGGTCACCGCGTTCAGCCTTGAGCTCGACCTGTTCCCAGGTGCTGCCGAAATCCGTGGAGCGGTATAGATTGCCGCGCAGGCCATACGCCAACAGCGTATTGGCTTGCGCGGTGCCGATCACACCGAACAGCGAACCCTCGTATGGACCTTCGAGCTTTTCCCAGGTCTGGCCCCAATCGGCGGAGCGGAACATGCTGCCCTGCTCGCCAACGATGAACAGGCCGGCATCCTTGACCGCCGTGATGGCGTTGAGGTGGAACTGGTCTTCGTTGTCCAGGCGATCGCTGACGTCTTCCCAGTTTTTCCCACCGTCGGTGGTTGCCATCAACGCACCGTAGGCGCCCACGGCAATGCCGCTGTTGGCGTCCTGGAACCAGACGTCGAGCAGCGGCGATTCGCGTTTCAGATCTTCGAATTGCTTGGTCCAGGTGACGCCGCCATCCTCGCTGGCAAGGATCTGCGCGTCATGACCAACGGCCCAGCCGTGTTTGTCATCGACAAAGAACACCGAGGTCAGCAGCTGCCGGGTTGGCACCTTGGCCTGGGTCCAGGTCGAACCCTGGTCATCGGAATACAGAATGTGCCCGCGATCCCCGACCGCCACCAGGCGCTTGCCGGCGTGCGCGACATCGAGAACCAGGCTTTTGCTGGCCTTGGCCGATTCAACGGAATAAACGACGTCGGATGCGGGCGCAACCGCGGCCAGCACAGGTGCCGACAGCATGGCAGAGCCCAACAGCGAGAGCGCTGTAGCCAGCAACGCGAACTTGCGCAATGCCGGCGGGCGGCAGATACCCACACCCATGACAGGCTCACTCATAGACCTTCCCCCATTATTATTGTTAGGTCATTCAACCTTTCAGGGCGCCGTAAGGGGTGTTCGCGGGATGACCTGTTTTTAAGCATAGTCCTGAAACCCGCAATCCAGAGCCCCTTCGGAAGCTGGCTTATCCTATAGAGGTTTTTGAAGGGCTGACAATCGGTGGCACGTTATGTTTTGTTAACCAGAGGGGGATGGGGGGTTTCTGAATGATTGGGTATTTGGTGGGGTGATTGCGGGGTTGGTGGATGGCGGTTGGCGGTTGGTGTACATATCCGTTTCTTCGGTAACGGCGACTTATGGTTTCGCCCTTACGGCGAGTCACTTGGAAAAGCCCCAAGTAACCAAGGGCTCTTGCCCCTGGCGTTCGGTGCCTCGCTGGGGCTCGGCATGCCCTCGCTCCGGTCCTGCTCCGTGGGCCCGCCGCGATGGGCCATCCCTGGCCCAGCGCGGCTAACCCGGCATCCATGCCGGGTTACCCACTGCGCAGAACCTCCACTCGGCCTCTCGAGGGGGCAAGAAAATCAAAAGCCAAAGCAAAAGCCAAAGCGAGGCGGCCTGACAGCCGACCTGATTACTAGCTGATCCGCGATCACCTGTGGGAGCGAGCTTGCTCGCGAAAAATGACCAGACAACACGTTCATCCAGACAGGGCGCGTTATCGTTGACGTCCATCGCGAGCAAGCATCGCTCCTACAGGGAAACGTGTTCACTTGAAATCAGGTCGGCTGTCAGGCCGCCATCGCAGGCAACCCTTGCTCCAACAAAAACAGTTTTGCGCACACCCGCTCCTCACCACTCATCAGGCCGAGCGTTAGCTCGCCTCCAGCTTTTGATCTTGATCCACCCGCCCCTTCGGGAGGCTGAGTGGAGGTGTTCATCCGGGGGGTAGGCGCGCAGCGCCGTGCGGCGAAGCCGCACACATCGAGAGGAGGTCGAAGCGAAGCCGACCGGAGGCGATGCCCCCGGATGGACACCGGAGCGAAGGAACCCCGAGCCCCAGCGAGGGGCCGGACGCTGGGGCAAGACTTTTTGGTTCCTTTTGTGGCGTTTGACAAAAGGGACTCGCCGTAAGGGCGAAACCATAAGTAGCCGTTACCGCAGCAACGGATATGTACTCAATCAACCAAGAACCTGGTCGGCCCAAAGGCCGCCAAGTCCAAGACCAAACCGAGGATCAAGCCAAGCTCTTGCTGACCACCTCAAACACATCACTCGACAGTTGCCCCGAAGCCCGAATCCGCTCCAGCTCCCCTTTCATCAAGGCCTGACGAGCATCATCGTACTTGCGCCAGCGCGTCAAAGGCGCCAACTGCCGGGAAGCAATCTGCGGATTGAAGCCGTTCAACTCGATCACCAGATCCGCCAGGAAGCGATACCCGGATCCATCCGCCGCATGGAAGTTGATCAGGTTCTGCCCGGCGAACGCGCCGATCAGCGCCCGCACCTTGTTCGGGTTCTTGATGTTGAACGCCAGGTGCTGCATCAATTCCTTGACCCGATCCAGACCACCCGGCAGCACACTGCCGGCCTGGACGCTGAACCATTGATCCATGACCAACGGGTTGTCCTTGAAATGCTCGGCGAAGCTGGCCAGGGCCTTGGCTTTCTGCTGTTCGAACGGCGAGTTGATCAACACGGCGAGCGCGGTCAGGCGTTCGGTCATGTTGTCGCAGGCATCGAACTGTTCCAGCGTCGCCGCCAGCACTTCAGGCTTGCCGCTGAGCATCAGGTACGACAGCGCAATGTTCTGCAATGCGCGACGGGCGAAATGCTCGGCTTCGGCCACGTACGGGGTCTGCTTCGACAGGTCGCGGTTGGCCTGGTAACGCAGCCACAAACCTTCGAACAACGCATCGGCCAGTTGCTTGCGGGCGAACTCGCGGGCGGTGTGAATCGCCTCGACATCGGCCACTTCGCTGATTTCAGTCAGGTACGCTTCGCTTGGCAGCGACAGCATTTCGGCAACCATCGCCTGATCCAGCGTCTCGTCGGACAGCACGGTACGCAAGGCCGAAACCAGACGCTGATCCAGCACCAGCGCTTCGCCCTTCTGCTGCTGGACGATCAGTTCCTGCAGCACCTGCACCGACAGTTGCTGACCGGCATCCCAACGATTGAAGCCGTCGCTGTCGTGCTGCATCAGGAACATCAGTTGGTCGCGGTTGTACGGGAAGCTCAGTTTCACCGGGGCCGAGAAACCACGCAGCAGCGAAGGCAGCGGCTGTTCAGCGATGTCGACGAAGGTGAAAGTCTGCTCGGCTTCGGTCACCGAGATCACTCGGGAAGTGCCTTGCGCCGACGCTTCGCCGGCAAGACGCAGGGCAATTTCACCGCCCTTGCTATCGAGCAGACCGAGTTCGACCGGAATCACGAACGGCAGTTTTTCAACCTTGTCCGGGGTGGGCGGACAGCTCTGGCGGAAGGTCAGGCTGTAGGTTTTTGCCGCCGCATCAAAGGACTCGCTCACCGCCAAACGTGGCGTACCCGCCTGGCTGTACCAGCGCTTGAACTGGGTCAGGTCGACGCCATTGGCATCTTCCATGGCCTTGATGAAGTCATCGCAGGTCACGGCCTGGCCGTCATGGCGCTCGAAATACAGGTCGCTGCCTTTACGGAAGCCTTCGGCGCCGAGCAGGGTGTGGATCATGCCGACCACTTCCGACCCCTTTTCGTAAACGGTCAGGGTGTAGAAGTTGGAGATCTCGATGAAGCTGTCCGGACGTACCGCGTGAGCCATGGGACCGGCGTCCTCGGCAAACTGGTGCGTACGCAGGTAGGCCACGTCCTGGATGCGCTTGACCGTCGCCGAGTTCATGTCGGCGGAGAAGCCGGAATCGCGGAACACGGTAAAGCCTTCCTTGAGCGACAGCTGGAACCAGTCGCGGCAGGTCACGCGGTTGCCCGACCAGTTGTGGAAGTATTCGTGGGCAACGATGGCCTCGACCCGCTGGTGCGCGGCGTCGGTAGCGGTTTCGGCCTTGGCCAGCACGGCGCTGGAGTTGAAGATGTTGAGCCCCTTGTTCTCCATGGCGCCCATGTTGAAGTCGTTCACGGCGACGATCATGAAGATGTCCAGATCGTACTCGCGACCGTAGACCTCTTCATCCCAGCGCATGGACTTCTTCAGGCTGTTCATGGCGTGCTGGCATTTGTCGATGTTTTCCGGCTCGACATAAATGCGCAGCGCCACCGTGCGCTCGGTCATGGTGGTGAAGGTGTCTTCGACGCACCACAAATCACCGGCCACCAACGCAAACAGATACGCCGGCTTCTTGAACGGATCTTCCCAGGTCGCCCAGTGCCGGCCGTCTTCGCCAGGGCCTGAGGCAATCGGGTTGCCGTTGGACAGCAGCACCGGATAGCTGTGCTGTTCGGCGACCACCGTGGTGGTGAACGTGCTCATCACGTCCGGGCGGTCGAGGTAATAGGTGATCTTGCGGAAGCCTTCGGCCTCGCACTGGGTGCAGAACATCGTGCCGGACTTGTACAGGCCTTCGAGGGCGGTGTTGGTTTCCGGGTGGATGCGCACGCTGGTGTCGACCGTGAAGCTGGTGCTGGTCGGCTGCAGGGTCAGGTGATTCTCGGTTAATTGGTAATCAGCAATGCCCAGCTCGCGGTCAGCCAGGGTAACCGACAGCAATTCCAGCTGCTGACCATCCAGCACCAGCGGCGGCAGGCCCGGGCCGCGCTCGGGGTTGCGGCGCATCACCAGTTGCGCATGGACCAGGCTATGGTCCTCGAACAACTCGAAGGTCAGGTGCGTTTCGTCGATCAGGTAATCGGGCGCCTGATAGTCCTTGAGGTAGATCATCTTCGGTTGTTCGGTGCGCATGCTGGAGTCCTTAACTATGCACGGCGAGCTGATAAGCCGTGTATTTACGAATGTTGATCACGCCGGTATCGAAGATCAGGTATTGGCCCTTGATCCCCATCAGCGTGCCTTCGGCAATCGGATTCTTGTCCAGGTTGAAGCTGACGATTTTCGCCGGATACTGCTCGACCGGGAAGCGGATTTCGAGCGGTTCGACGTCGGCAATCGTCTGGATCGCCTGCAGGCCGAATCGTTCCTGCAAACCTTGCAGGCCCTCGGCGCAACTGTCGAACAGCTGATCACGGATCTGCGGCAGATCCACCGACACCGCGTCACCCTTGAGCAAGGCACGCCAGTTGGTCTTGTCCGCCACCTGGCTACGAAACAGGTCTTCGACGAAGCCCGATTGCTGGCGGGTCGCGACACGCATGATCGGCAACGCCTGGCTGGCGCCCTGGTCGATCCAGCGGGTCGGCAACTGGGTGGCGCGGGTAATCCCGACTTTTACCCCGGAGGAATTCGACAGGTACACAATGTGATCAGTCATGCAGAACGTCTGGCCCCACTCCGGCTCCCGGCAGGTGCCGGCGTCGAAATGGCAGCGTTCCGGGCTCATGATGCACACGTCACACTGGGCCAGCTTGGTCATGCACGGGTAGCAATAACCCTGGCTGAAACTGGTTTTGGTCTTGCGTCCGCAATGGGTGCAGTGGATCGCCCCCAGGTATTCCAGGCGCACCGTGGTGCCGATCAACGGATTGACCGGAACCTCGACGTCGCCCAGGCGAAAGGCGTATTGCACGTTCGGCCCGTCCAGGCGCGCCGACATTTTACTGATTGCACCACGGCCAATCTCGATCAATGGATGGCATCCGACTTGAACAGGATATTGGGCACTTGAATCGACTTGGAGCTGCATTCCTGCGGACCCATGTAGCCAGTACGCTCGTCTTCGGGCAGGTTCTTGATTTCCCAGGCGATCATCGCTTGCAACGAGAGTTCGCGTTGTTCGGCGGTGAGCTTGCCACCGTCGGACCATTTACCGATCTCCACCGCCAGTTTCAGGCTCTGGTAGATATCCGGGGTGATGTTCTTGATCATTTCGTTAAAAGAGGACATTGGGTCTCCGCGCTCTTTGAATCACATAACAGTTTTAGGCGGCCAGTTTACGGCGGTTGTACAAACCACCCAACAAACCGGTCAAGCATCCGACGAGCAACCCGCCGACGTGGGCCGCGTTGGCAATTTCCCCGAAGCCGATCATCGAGACCAGCCCGGACAGGCACAGCAGCAGCCATATCAGCATCATCGCCAACACCCCACGGGGCAGGCGATAGGCGCTGTTCGGCGACAGAATCTGAAAAATCCAGCAGTGCCCGAGCAGGCCGTACAGCACCCCGGACAACCCGCCAAACAGGGTCGGGCCGCTGAAGACAAACTGGGCATAGTTGGACACGAGGCTGAACAGCAAGGTCAGGCCGATGAGGTTGACACTGCCCTGGCGCGACTCGATACGCCGCCCCAGCTCCCAATACCACATGCCGTTCATGGCCAGGTGCAGGAAGCCGAAGTGAATCAGCATCGGTGTCACCAGGCGCCACCACTGCCCCGCCGCCAGGCTGTCGGCCAATGGCACGAAATGGATGTACTCGCCGACCACGCGAAAATCGAGAAACGTCAGCCAGCGCAGGGTGCTCAGGTTATCGCCCAGCAGCGTCAGCGCGCCGACGACCAGGCTCAGCAGCAGCACCATTGCTGTGGCTTTGCCATGGCGAAGCTGCTCGGCGAAGTTCGGCCGGCGAATTGGCTGCGCCACCGGAATGTCGAGTTTCTGATCCGGATCGCCCTCGGGAAAGCGTTCGTACAACACGCGCACGTCGTCGCTGATGTTCGCCGGCACCCACAGCACCTGCTCGCCCGCTTCCTCGCTGACCCGATGCGGCACCTGCATGCGTTGCAGCAACTTGACGAACCCGCTCAAATCCACCGCCAGCGGCAGGCGCAAGACTGCGACCCTGCTCATTGCAACACCTCCGGTCGCTCGACATCGACCCAGACAAACTTGTGCGGATCGAGCCGGGTTTCCTGGTCCAGCCGATAGGCCACCAGTTTTCCATAGAGCACCGCACTGTAGTCCAGGCACGCCAGGTTCGGACGAATCGGCGCCGGTTTGCCGCTGCGCCAGTAATGGCCGACGAACAGCAACGGCTCGTCAATGCCGTAGCGCAACAAGGTGTTTTTCTCGGTTGACGACAGTGGCGTTTGGGCCACCGGGTCGGGCAAGGCGTCAGGCTGGAACACGATGTCTCCGTAGGTTTGCGGATCGTCTTCCCAGAATTTGGTACGGAAGAACGAGCGTGTCAGACCATCGCCGCTGGTCATGGTCAGGCCATGGGGCAAGCGCATGTCGGTGCCGCGCAACAGGCGATCGAACACCGTGCAGGCGAAACTGCCGGGCATGGCCGAAGCCTGGAGGAAGTGTTCGTCGACACAGCCGTTGGGGAACAATGCCCGCAGCGGTTCGATCAACCCGGCGTCCCAACAGGCATGCACCACCCGGAAACGGCCGGCATCGACGAACAGCGGCAGTTGATAGAACCACTGCTGGAAGTCATGCCAGTCCGCCGGATGGTTTTCGAACTGGGTCAGGGTCTCGTGCAGCAGGCGCGCATGGCGCGGGGTGTGTTCGCGCACGAACTGCTTGCCGCTACCAGGCAGTGCCGGGGTGACCCAGCCCAGGGCGTTGAACTCGTGGTTACCCATGATGCACAGCGCCTGGCCGGCCTCGACCATATCGTGGACGATGTGCAGCGCCTCGCGAATTCGTGGTCCGCGGTCAATGATGTCTCCGACGAACACCGCCATGCGCGAGGCATGGCGCCAGACGCCAGCTTGCTTGTGATAACCGAGCCGGTCGAGCAAGTGCTCAAGGGTCAGAGCGCAACCGTGCACGTCACCGATCAGGTCGTAGCTACGCGCGGGATCGAGCATCAGTCGCCTCCACCACCCAACCTGCTGCCCCAGCCGAGCTTGGTCCGGCACACTTCATAGTAGTTGTGGTCGAGCGGGTGGATCAGCCGCAACTTCTGGGCTTTCTTGCTGATGGTGATGGTGTCGCCGGGCGCACAGGTGAAGTGGTTCTGCCCGTCACACGAGACTTGCGGGTAAATCTGCATATCCTTGGACACGACGATTTTCAGCTCACTGTTGCCATCGACCACAATCGGCCTGCCTGACAAGGTATGGGGGTACATTGGCACAATCACAATAGCGTCGAGCTTGGGATGCATGATCGGGCCACCGGCAGAGAGCGCATAGGCCGTGGAGCCAGTGGGTGTGGCGACGATCAGGCCATCGGCCTTCTGGCTGCAGACGAACTGGCCGTCGATGTACAGCTCGAACTCGATCATGCGTGTCGATTTGCCGGGGTGCAGCACCACATCGTTCAGTGCATCGCCCTGGCCAATGGCTTCGGCGTGGCGACGAACTTCAGCTTGTAACAGGAAGCGGTTTTCCACCAGATAGTGGCCGTCAAGCACTTCGGCGACCTTGATTTCCAGTTCATCGGGGCGGATGTCGGTGAGAAACCCCAGGCTGCCCCGGTTGATGCCGAGCACCGGAATATTGTGTTTGGCCAGCGCACGGGCCGCGCCGAGCAGACTGCCATCACCGCCCACCACAATGACCATGTCGCAGACCTCACCGAGCATCTTGCGCGACGAGGTTTGCAAACCGTGGCCCGGCAGGACTTCGGCAATGGTGTCTTCGAGGATCACGTGCAGGTGACGATCGAGCAGAAAACGTTTCAGTCGGCGGACGGTATCCAGCACCTGGGAACTGCCCAGGCGACCGATGATGCCGATATTGCGAAATTGCTCCATGGGGCTCCTAACGAAGGGCAGCGACGGTGAAAAGCAGGATTATGGGCGAAAGCGCGGCATAGACAAAATCCTTTCAGCCTCAAGGTGTACTCACGATTCGGTCTATGCTCGCAAGATGATCCTATTTCCAGATTTGCTGCAGTTACCCCACCAGTTGCGCCACCCCGAAGTGCGCGACCTGGCGTGGGTCATCCTCGCCCCGCCGATGCTCAGCGCCACGCCGTGGCCGCAGCGTCATCCGCTGGCCGGCAGCGACTGGGTGCAGGCCCCGGAACACCTGGAAAACTGGCTGCGAAAACTCGACCGGGACAGTTACGGTTTGCTGCACTGGCTGGCCCAGGCCCGTACCAGACGCCTGGGTCTGTACTACGAGCGCCTGTGGCAGTTTGCCGTGCAGCATGCGCCCGGCATCGAGTTGATTGCCGCCAACATGCCGATCCGTCGCGAAGGCCATACCCTGGGCGAACTGGACATGCTGCTGCGCGATCGCGACGGCGTGCATCACCTTGAACTGGCGATCAAGCTTTACCTCGGCCCGCAGAGCGGCGACGGCCACGACTCCGCGCAGTGGCTCGGCCCGGGTTGCCACGATCGACTGGACCGCAAACTGGCACACCTGAGCCAGCATCAATTGCCGATCTCCGCGCGTCCGGAGAGTCGCGAAGTGCTGGCGGCGCTGGATATCCGCCAGTTCAGCGCGCATTTGTGGCTGGGTGGTTATTTGCTCTATCCATGGCCGGGGCAGGCCGCATCGCCCAGTGGTGCACACCCACAGCACTTGCGCGGGCGCTGGCTGCATCAAAAGGACTGGTCGGAGTTTTTCGCACAGAGTCCGCCCGGCCGCTGGCAACCCCTGCCCCGCCATGCCTGGCTGGCACCGGCGCACTACCCCGCGGAGCAGACCTGGGGTGCTGAACAGTTGAATGCCTGGCTGAGCGACCTGGAGCCTCTGGCGCCGGCGCAATTGCTGGTGCGACTGACGGAAAATGCCCACGGCGACTGGGAAGAAGCGGAACGGTTGTTTCTGGTGGCGGATCTTTGGCCGAATGTGCCGGGGCAAGGTTGAGTTTTTCGCTGACTGAGCCCTTTCGCGAGCAGGCTCGCTCCCACATTGAAAATGCGTTCCCTTGTGGGAGCGAGCCTGCTCGCGAAGGGGCCAGTCCGGTCACAACCGAATCACATGCCCCTCAACCGGCGCGACCTGCCCATGAACCAGACGGGAAATAACCGCCTGCGCCGCTTCATAACCCTGACTTTCCATCACCTTCAGCAACGGCGGTTCACTATCCGTCACTTTCTGGAAAAACTCCTGCAAGCCCTCGCCAATATGCTGACTGACCCCTTCCGGCCCCCAATCGGCATTGCGCTTGCGGATCTGGATCGGCGCAAAAAAGAACACCGGCTGCGGGCCCTCGATGGCCGTCAACCGTGCCTCATCGGTGCTTTGCGCCGAGCCGGCAAAACAGCTGTAGACCAATTGCCCGGCAAAATGCTGGTGCACCCGGTCACGCAAATCGAGGTCGCCGGAAAAATCCACATACAGCGTTGGCCGGTCATTGGCCAGCTTCGCCAGTTCCGCGTAAGACGCCGTGCGCTCGTAGCAATCAAGGGTCTCAACAAAGGTTTTGTTGTCAGCTGAGGTCAGCGCCACCCGCTCCAGACCAGGATGATTGCCCAGACAGACTGCGGTGCCGTAGGCGGTTTTGCTCGAGGCGCTGGAGAACACCAGTCGAGTTGCACCGAAGAACCGCTTGTCCTGCAAAAAGTCCGCGAGCATTGAAGAGGTCAAGAACAGCGGTTTAAGCAAAATCTGCAGGTTTTCGGTTTCCGCGCGGTAGTACGAATCCCAACTGCAACGGGTGTATTGGTTGTAAGCCGAGGTCAACCCGAGTCGATGCTCGGCGCCATCGTAGAAACCCCGCTCGGTGACCCGTTCCGGGCGCAACCACAGATGGCTGGCAAGCGGAAAATACCCGTAGAAGCGCTCCCCGACCTTGATACCAGCCACGTCAGAGGCCACGACATCGGCAAAGCCCCAGGCAGGTACGTGGCCCCATTGCGCCAAACCTGTAGGAAAGAAACCCCAGTAGTTCATCGAGTTGCCATAGGCGGCGTAGGTAATGTTGTTGGTCGTCAGTGCGCAACGATCAATCTTTAAGATCACCTCGCCGGCCGCTGGAACAAGGCTTCGGTGCGCCTGCTCGATCCGGCTTTGGTCAAGGGCGTTTTTACGGGTTATCAGCCGTGTTACCGTGCTTGGACTTTGCATCCTTCACTCTCCTGCTGCGCAAGTGGCGGGTAGCACCAGAGTAATGGCAGCCGATGAAGAGCGGGTTCGGAAACACCAAGGGCAGCGCGCCCACCCTCAATCCCCGGGCAAAACCGCTGAAACGGCCGAGTCAGGCCCGGGCGATCTTCACCGTCGAAGCGATTTACCAGGCTTTTGTTCGGATTTGGCAAAGGGACGGCTGGTCCGGCTTGACCACCCGGGAAGTGGCGCTGGAAGCAGGCGTTGCGATTGGTACGCTGTACGACTATTTCCCGAGCAAGGAAGCCCTGCTGTCCGGTTACATCCGACATCGACTGGATGTTTTGTTACAGCATATGGATGAAGGGGTTGTTCAAGCCAATGACCTGGACTGGCCAACCCGGATCAAACGCCTCATACGCCTGACCTGCGAACCCGACGATGATCGCCAGCCACTGTTCAACCATGCCGTGCTGCTCATCGAACACCAGATTGCCGAGCCTAAACATCATCGGCGGGTGTTCGACGAACTGTCACAGAAATGGGGTGAAGCGTTTGCGGCCTGCAGCGACTTGCCTGTGCGCCCCTCACAGGCAACCATCGATGGGTGGGTGATCATGGCTTGGGGCGGACGGCGTTATTGCGTCACCGCGCAACCTGCGGCGGCGCAAACCGCCGCATGGTTGTCGGAAATGGAAACGACGATCTGTAGCCGACTGGCCAACGGTTCGTAATCCGAAGTATCAAAGCTTTTTGTGCTGTTCGACCCACTTCCCGTAGGCATCGATGAACTTCTGCAAGAACGGCCTGACTGATTCGGACAGGTTGCCCGCCTCGTCGAACGCGGAACCGGCGCCACTGAGGTAGGCTTCCGGTTGCTGCATCAACGGTACATCGAGAAACACCATGGACTGGCGCAAGTGGTGGTTCGCACCGAACCCACCCACCGCACCCGGCGAAACACTGATCACCGCACCCGGTTTACCACTCCAGGCACTCTTGCCATAGGGGCGCGAACCGACGTCGATGGCGTTTTTCATCGGGGCTGGCACCGAACGGTTGTATTCCGGGGTGACGAACAGCACTGCGTCGGATGAACTGACTTGTTGTCGGAAAGTACTGTAGGCTGCCGGCGGTGAGGCACCATCGATGTCTTCGTTGTAGAGTGGCAGATCACCGATTTCGACGATGTGGAGCTTAAGGTTGGCCGGCGCCAGATCCGCCAGCGCGAGGGCTACCTTGCGGTTGATCGATGCTTTACGCAGGCTGCCGACCACTACGGCGACGGTATAGACATTGCTCATGGAAGACGCTCGATTGTCCGTGGGAGGAGCCTGTAGTTATAGATGATCAGGCGACGGTCCAACCAGTGAATACAGGTATATCTGCGTCCTGATTATATTTTTTACGTAGGAAAACTTACCGTGCTCGGTGGCGGTCTATCCAACCGCACATTGAGTGATTTATCTCCAGAGGTTTTAAGCAGATGGCAGCAGTACTCGTCGGTCAGTTCCATGCAAGAGACGCGGAAGGCCGCATTTATTCCGTACATGAGTTCCAGGAATCCACCCCGCCGGCAGACGGCTACGCAGGCTCGACGCCCGTTACCACGTACAAGCTGGCCATTGGCGACCGCGTGAACAAGCTCGATGAAAACGAATTCATGCTGGTGCAATCGGGGGTGACCATCACCCGCGAACCGGTAAACGTCGTTTCATAACTCGCTGTTATGAGCAGAAGGCATATGCGCAGACTTGGGTTAGGATTCAATCACTGACTCCTTCACCTGCTGAACATGGACTTCACGCATGCGCTTACGCCATATCGAAGTGATCCAGGCGCTCCTGCAGACCGGTCACCTGGGCACGGCCGCCGAATGGCTGCAGTTGCCGGTGGCCGAAGTCGAACGCATTTTGCGCGACGCCGAGGATCAGTTGGGTTTCATGCTGTTCGCAAGCGTTCGCGGACGCTTGCAGGCCACGCGTGAGGCGCGGGAGTTGCAGGTCGAAATCACCCGCGTCTACGATGCGCTCGAACCGGTGCAGCGCCTGGCCAGCAGCCTCAGGCAATACCTGGCTGCGCCGTTACGCATCATCTGCACCCCGCCCCTGGCCCAGCAATTGTTGCCGCAAAGTATTGCAGCGCTGCGCCGACGCCTGCCCGATGCGCCTTGTACGCTCCTGAGCCAACCCACCCGCGAGATTGTCCGAAGCCTGCTGCTGCGTGAAAGCGATCTGGGCCTGAGCCTGCATGATCCCGATCACGCCGATATCCATTGCCAACCGATCGCCCAAGGCAAGCTGCAACTGCTCGCCCCCCACGGCTGGCTGCAACCCAAGCAGAAGTACATCTCGCTGCAGGACCTGGCCGGTCAGGCGATGGTGGGCCTGGAAGGCCATGACCCGCTCAGCCCGGCGCTGGGAAACAAACTGCATGCGCTGCGGCCGGCGCCGGTCATCCAGACCCGGGTGCAAACTCACCAGATGATGCGCAGCATGGTCGAGGCCGGTGAAGGCCTGGCCATTGTCGACCCCTTCACCGCTCTCGGTGCCAAAGGGGCCGGGCTCGATGTCTGCCCGCTGGCACCGGCCGTGCCGGTCACGCTCTACGCCCTGACCCTGAAGAACGGCGAGCCCTCGCCTGCCCTTCAGGCGTTGCTGGCGATCATCACGGAACAAGCCGCGGCGATGTTGGCGCACTGATCGGGTGTTCCAGCGGGTTGTCGAACAATCGGTACCAGAACAGCGCCACTTCGGCGGTATTGGGGTCAATACCCCGATAACGCAGATGGTCGATGCCGCCGATCACGTAGCCGCAACGCTCGTAAAGCCGACAGGCCCCAAGGTTGTTGTTCTGGGTTTCCAGCATGACGCCGGGCAGTTTCTTCTTGCGACTCCAGAACTGCGCCACATCCAGCAACGCCTTGGCCACACCGTGTCGCCTGGCCGGTGCATGCACCGCCAACTCATCGATATGGGCAAAACCGTTCCAGTTGGTGCTGATCACCAGGTGGCCAACGGGTTCGTCATCCAGGTACGCCATGAAGATCGCACTGTCGGCGGCATCGCGAAAGCTGCTGAACTCTTCCGGATCGATGCCATAACACTTGCGATAAGGGGTGATTGGCGTGACCCGCCACTGCTCCACCGGCTGGCCGATTTCGGGAGCACCGTAGGCGGCGACTTCAAAACTGAAATCACTGCCCCAAATATAAGCGGCAAAGCCCTCGTCGGCCACGCGCACCGACAGCCCTGGGTAATTTGGATTCATGACCGGTTGCATACTGGGAAAGGTCCTCATTCCTTGATGCAATCGACGGTGTAGTGCCGTCCATTGCCCTCGTCTTCGTGTTGCAATCCGTGCACATCAGCGACGAAACCCGGGAAGCTGCTGTCGAACGTGCGAGCAAACGCCAGGTAGTCGATGATCGAGCGGGTCGCTTCGGTAAAGCGCTCGCCGGGCATGATCAACGGAATGCCCGGCGGGTACGGCACCAGCATGACGGCAGCGATACGCCCGTCCAGCGCATCGATCGACACTGCTTCGACTTCGCCACGCACCAGATGATCATAGGCGTCCGCCGGCTTCATGGCGATTTGTGGCAGTACCGTGTACATCCGCTTGAGATGTTTGGCCGTGGCATTACTGCGATAACAGGCGTGCAACTGATCGCACAGGTCACGCAAACCCATGCCCTGATAGCGCGCGCCGTGCTGCTGAGCCACGCAAGGCAGGCAGCTGGCCAGATTGACGTTGGCGTCATAGCTGCGCTTGAACTCCAGCAACTCGGTCAACAGCGTGCTCCACTTGCCCTTGGTGATGCCCATCGAGAACAACACCAGGAACGAATACAGCCCGGTCTTTTCGACCACCAGCCCGCGCTCCCAGAGAAACTTGCTGACCACCGCCGCCGGGATTCCGCGATCGCTGAGCGCGCCGCCTGCGGTCAGGCCCGGCATCACCAGGCTGACCTTGATCGGATCGAGCAAGACATAATCGTCGCTCACCTCGCCAAAGCCGTGCCAGTCATCCCCCGGTTGCAGTAGCCAGTCCTCCGTCACCACCCGGTCGATACCTTCCACCGACGGCGGCTGCCAGATGGAAAACCACCAATCGTCGGCGGCGATGTGCTGACGCAGATTGGCCAGCGCCCGCCGAAAGCTCAGGGCCTCGTCGAACATTTCCTGCAACAGCGAACGCCCGGCCCCGCCCTCCATCATCGCCGACGCCACATCCAGCGAAGCGATGATGCCGTACTGCGGCGAGGTGGAGATGTGCATCATGAAGGCTTCGTTAAAACGATCACGGTCCAGCTGCCGGGCGCCACCATCCTGCACATGAATCATCGACGCCTGGCTGAACGCCGCCAGCAGTTTGTGCGTGGAATGGGTGGTGAACACCAGCGGACTGTCTTCACTGCGGGAGGTGCCCATGCCGTAGCGCCCGGTGAAAAACTCATGGAACGCCGCGTAGGCGTACCAGGCCTCGTCAAAGTGCAGGACCTCGACACTGTTGCCCAACTGCTGCTTGATCAGCTCGGCGTTGTAGCACAGGCCGTCGTAAGTCGAATTGGTCACCACCGCCAGCTTGACCTTCGGTGCCCGGCCCCTGGTCAACGGACTGGCGTCGATCTTGGCCTGGATCGATTCGCGGCTGAACTCGCTCAGCGGAATCGGCCCGATGATCCCCAGTTCATTGCGCTCGGGGCACAGGTACAATGGGATGGCACCGGTCATGATGATCGAGTGCAGCACCGACTTGTGGCAATTGCGGTCCACCAGCACCAGATCGTCGCGAGCGACCATGGAGTGCCAGACAATCTTGTTCGCCGTCGAGGTGCCGTTGATCACGAAGAAGGTGTGATCGGCGCCAAAGTTACGGGCCGCCCGCGCCTCCGCCTCTGCCAGGGGCCCGGTGTGATCCAGTAGCGAGCCCAGTTCCGGCACCGAGACCGACAAATCCGAACGCAGGGTGTTTTCCCCGAAAAACTGGTGGAACGCCTGTCCCACAGGGCTCTTGTGATACGCCACCCCACCGCCGTGACCGGGGGTGTGCCAGGAATAGTTGGAGTCGGCGGTGTGCTGCACCAGCGCCTTGAAGAACGGCGGCAGCAAGCCGTCCAGGTATTTGCGCGCGGCGCGCGCCACCTGGCGTGCGAGAAATGGCACGGTGTCCTCGAACAGGTAGAGAATGCCGCGCAACTGATTGAGCTCGGCCATGGCATCGGCGGGTGCGTTTTCCAGGGTCACTTGCTCGCCCAGGGCGAAGATGGGCAGATCCGGCGCGCGCACTCGCGCCAGCCCGATCAACTCGGCCATATTCTGTAACAAATGCGAATGGGCACTGGCGTCTTCCGCCGCAATCAGCATGCACGAGAGGCCGTGATGAGTCGAAGCGACCAGCCGGCCTTCGGTGTAATCCACCGCCGAAACGATACTGAAACCTTCCTGCTCCAGTTCCCGGGCGATACCCCGCACGCGATCGCCAGCGACGGTGTCGGCCTTGATGTCGCGGTGGACGATCAGGACCGGGAATTTCAGATCTTTATACATGGGGCTCAGTGTCCTGAGGCGGCAGGCTGAGACTGCCAATCACCTCAGGGTAGAGGGTTGGAGCGGATGTGGCGAGTGCGATGCACTGAAATGGGTCATCGGATCGTTATGAAGATCAAAAGATCGCAGCCTCGTTTCACTCGACAGCTCCTACAGACAGCTCCTACAGAATGAAACGAGGCTGCGATCTTTTAAAGGACCTACGCCGAAGCCTCCGCCTTGGCCTCAGCCAATTGCAACCAAAGCGCCGGCCCACCCGCAGATTTGCTGATGATTTCCAGGCGTGCCATGTGCTGGGCCAGATCTTCTTCGCTGGCGCGAATGATGCGCGTCGGCTGGCGGTCGGCCGGCAAGCGGCGGATTTCCGTAGCGGAGTTGTCCGCGCCCTCACCGGAGCCATTGCCGTCCGACGCGTTGCCCGCCAGGGACAGGCTGGTCTGGCCGCCGGTCATGGTCAGGTAGACGTCGGCAAGGATCTCGGAGTCGAGCAAGGCGCCGTGCAACTCACGGCCGGAGTTGTCGACGCCATAGCGCTTGCACAAGGCATCAAGGCTGTTGCGCTGCCCCGGGTGGCGTTCCCGGGCCATCATCAAGGTGTCGAGGATCGAGCAGTGTTGGGTTATGTCCGCACGATCGTGCTGGCCCATCAGGGCAAATTCGTTGTTAATGAAGCCAACGTCGAACGCCGCGTTATGGATGATCAGCTGCGCGCCCTTGATGAACTCGAAGAACTCTTCGGCCACCTCGGCGAAACGCGGCTTGCCCACCAGGAATTCGTTGGTGATGCCGTGGACGCCGATGGCGCCTTCGTCACTTTCGCGATCCGGTTGCAGGTAAACGTGAAAATGCCGACCGGTCAGGCGCCGACCGATCAACTCGACACAACCGATTTCGATAATCCGGTGGCCGTCGGTCACCGGCATGCCGGTGGTTTCGGTATCGAGTACAACGGATCTGGTGGCCATCTAGTGCTCAGCTCTCAATCGGTCAATCGTGCAAAAGCGGCGATGTTAACACGCTTGCCGGGATCTTCAGATACACCGAGTCGCGGCCTTCGCGAGCAGGCTCGCTCCCACAGTTGATCTCCTTGAGCGCAAATCTTGCGTTCACCTGCGATCCAGTGTGGGAGCGAGCCTGCTCGCGAAGGCCGCGACTCGGTACATCGGTTGAATTCGATTCAGGCCTGTTTGAAGCCACGCACTTCATCCACGCCACGATTGGCCAGTTGGTCGGCCCGTTCGTTGCCGTGATGGCCAATGTGTCCGCGCACCCATTTCCAGGTGACGTTATGGCGATTGACCTGCTCGTCGAGCAGCTTCCACAGGTCGGCGTTTTTGACCGGCTCTTTCGCTGCGGTTTTCCAGCCGCGTTTTTTCCAGTTGGCCATCCACTCGTTGATGCCTTTCATCACGTACTGGGAGTCAGTCACCAGCAACACATCGCACGAGCGCTTGAGTTCTTCGAGGCCGCGAATCGCGCCCATCAGCTCCATGCGGTTGTTGGTGGTGTTGGCTTCGCCGCCCCAGAGTTCTTTCTCGACGCCCTTGCACACCAGCAATGCGCCCCAGCCGCCAGGGCCAGGGTTGCCCTTGCAGGCGCCATCGGTGAAGAGTTCTACGCTATCGCTCATGCCAATCTATCCAGAAAATGCAGTGGCCCGCCAATCGAAGATCGACGACGCCCAGGACCGGGGTAACCCCGGCCGGAAAAAAGGAGGTATCACGGTTCGATGTTGCGACGATTGACCTTGGCCATCGGCAACGGGATCAGCTTGCCCATCGGCTCGCGGCGCTCCTGACGGACCGGTCGCAGGCCGACCACGATCTTGCGCGCCACCAATAAATAGAAGCCGCCCCCAGACAATTGCCAGTCACCGGCCTTGCGCTCCCAACCGGCCAGACGGGTCTGCCAGGTGGGTGAAGCCAGCGGCGGACGATAGCACCCGAAGCGGCGTTTCTCCAGCGCGAAGCCCAGCAGGTTCAGCCAGTCAGCCACCCGCGACGGGGAAATGCAGCGGGCTTTGCGCAACCCGTCATGGGCAAATACATGACGCAGCCCCCAAGTGCTCCAGGGGTTGATGCCGACGATCAGCAAATGCCCGCCGGGCCGCACGCTGCTCGCCGCCTCCCGCAGCAAACCATGGGGAGACAGGCAGAAATCCAGCCCATGCTGCAGCACCACCACATCGGCGGCATGTTCACTCAACGGCCAGGCCTGTTCCTCGCAGACGATCTCGACCCCGGGCAACGGCGCCCCCAGGCGCACGTTGCGCTGCACCTGCGGCGCCGACGGCGGTGTCTGGGCCGACGGCCCGTAATGCACCAGGTAGCCACCGAAGAAACGCCCCAACTCGTCTTCGAGCATGCGCCGTTCTTCATCCAGCAGGAATTGCCCGAGGGGGCCGGACAGCCAGTCACGTGCTGCGCTGATCAACACCAGCCAGTCAGGATCAGCCTGAGCGAACGCTTTATCGGTCATTGCATTCTCCAACGCGCCAGGAAGTTCTAAGATGCGCCATTGTTTTCCGCTTGGCGAATCCGACCATGATACAGATCACTGCCCTGCCCGCCTTCACCGACAACTACATCTGGTTGTTACAAGATCCCCGCACCCGGCGCTGTGCAGTGGTCGATCCGGGCGATGCCGCGCCAGTACAGGCCTGGCTCAAGGACAATCCGCAATGGATCTTGAGCGATATTCTGATCACTCACCACCACCATGACCATGTCGGCGGCGTCGAACAGCTGAAGAAAGCGACGGACGCGACCGTCTACGGTCCGGCCAGCGAAAACATTCCGGCACGGGACGTGGCCCTCAAGGACAACGATTGCATCAGCGTGCTGGGCCATGACTTCGATATCATCGCTGTCCCCGGCCATACCCTGGGGCACATCGCCTATTATCACCCGGGCCTGCTGTTTTGTGGCGACACCCTCTTCGCCGCCGGATGCGGGCGCCTGTTCGAAGGCACGCCCAAGCAAATGTACAACTCGTTGTCGCGCCTCGCCGCCCTGCCCGAGCAAACGCAGGTCTACTGCACCCATGAATACACCCTGAGCAATCTGCGCTTCGCTGCCGCTGTCGAACCCGGCAACGCCGACACCCTCGAGCGCCTGGCCAGCGTGACCCGTCAACGGGAAGCCGGGATCATGACGCTGCCGTCCACGGTGGCCCTGGAAAAACGTACTAATCCGTTTTTGCGTACCGGCGAAACATCCGTTAAAGAAAAAGCGGATGAACGGACCGGCACCGATAACTCCGCGCCCGATATGGTATTTGCTGCGCTAAGGGCCTGGAAAGATACGTTCTGAACAGTTTGGACGATAGTCCAAAATCTCTGAAAGGTTGACCGCAGAGGGCGTGCTTTCTAGAATCGCCCGACATTTTTGCCCGGAACTTACTTCCAGCCAATGTCGTCATCTATATGCAAAGCCATCAATTCGGACGCACTGACCCGCCTGGCGCAAGCCATAGCGGTGGCTGTGTCCGCGACATTGGCGGGCTGTTCCAGTCATGTGCCGCAGACCGATGCGGCACACGCACCGAATATTGCCGCGCGCGCCAAGCAGAAACCCGTCTTCCTCACCGAAAAGCCCACCCCGCAGATCCCGCAGGATGTCTGGGAGCGCATGCGCCAGGGCTTCCAGCTGCAGGACGGCCTGGGCGTCAACCCGCGCATCGAGCAACAGCGACTGTGGTTCGCCAGCAATCCGTCCTTCCTCGAAAACGCCGGCGACCGCGGCAGCCTGTACATCCACTACATCGTCGAGCGCCTTGAAGAACGCAACATGCCGCTGGAGCTGGCGCTGCTGCCAGTGATTGAAAGCGCCTACAACCCGATGGCCTATTCCCGCGCCAATGCGGTGGGCTTGTGGCAATTCATTCCCTCCACCGGGCGTTACTTCAACCTGCGCCAGACCCGTTTTTATGATGGCCGTCGCGACATCACCGCCTCGACCACGGCGGCCATGGACTACCTGACCCGCCTGCACGACATGTTCAACGGCGACTGGCTGCTGGCCCTGGCCGCCTACAACGCCGGTGAAGGCACCGTCAGCCGCGCCATCGAACGCAACGAGAGACTCGGCCTGCCAACCGACTACTGGAACCTGCCGCTGCCCGCCGAGACCCAGGCCTATGTGCCGAAGTTGCTGGCACTCTCGCAAGTGGTAATGGCGCCGGATGCCTACGGCGTGAACCTCAACCCGATCGCCAACGAACCGTATTTCCAGGTCGTCGAAATCAACCAGCGCATGGACCTGTCCAAGGTTGCCGCGGTGGCCAACATCGACGAAGACGAGCTGTTCCAGCTCAACCCCGCCTTCAAGCAACGCACCACCATCGACGGCCCGCAGCACTTGCTGGTACCCACTTCCAAGGCACAGCTGCTGACCACCAGCCTGCAGACCATGCGCCCTGAAGAGTTGATCAGCAAGAAACAGCTCAAACCGGTTTTCGAAGGCGCGGACGATACCCAACTGGCAGGCGTCAAGCGTAACTATCGGGTCAAGCGCGGCGACAACCTGGGCTCCATTGCCAAAGCCAACAATGTCGACGTCAAGGACCTGCAACGCTGGAACAAGTTGAGCGGCAAGAATCTCAAGCCAGGCCAGACGCTGGTCATGCAAGACACTAGCAAGCGTAACTCGGGGCGCATCAACACCGTGGTCGCGGCCAAGTCCAAGACCAAAGCCGGGAAGTCGCAATCCCGGTACAAGGTGCAACAGGGCGATTCGCTGTACATGGTAGCCAAGCGCTTCAACGTTGAAATGCAACACCTCAAGCGCTGGAATCCGCGTGTCGGCCAGGCGCTCAAGCCTGGGCAGGTCTTGACGGTTTCCAATCCGCACTAAAAATGAGCCCCTGATTTCAGGGGCTTTTTTTTGTCCGCATGTTTCAACTGACCGGTGTAGGAACCGGCTTGCTAGCGAAAAACCCAAGAGCGACGTGGCTAACCTGTAGATACGCGTAATCGTTAACGACCATCGCGAGCAAGCTTGCTCCTACAGGGGGTAATGCGTACGGCTCCCGATCAGGCCGGCCGGTCGGCCGCCTCGCTTTTGCTTTGGCTTTTGATTTTCTTGCCACATCGAGAGGCCGAGCGCAGGTTCTGCGCAGTGGGCAAACCGGCATGGATGCCGGGTTAGCCGCGCACGGCCATGGATGGCCGATCGCGGCGGGCCCTGTAGGAGCGAGCATGCTCGCGAAAAACCAGAGAGCACCGCGGGGTGTCAGGCTCCCCACGTAATCGTTGACCTCCATCGCGAGCAGGCTCGCTCCTACAGGGCTCGTCCAAGTGACCCGCTAAGAGCGGAACCATAGGTGGCCGTTACCGCAGGAATGGATATGTACGAACCGGCATCAGCATCAAGCCCCCGTCTTTTTCCTGTCCATACAAGCTGTTACTGTACGATCCACAAAGCCCAAGCCGCCTGGATCGGATCTCTGACTTGAAGCGTCCCCTCCTCCTGCTCCTGATCAGCCTGGCCTTGAGCTCCACCGCAAGCGCGACGATCAGCGAAAGCCACGGTTATGCGCAGTTCGGCACGCTCAAGTACCCGGCCAGATTTACCCACTTCGACTGGGTCAACCCGCAAGCGCCCAAGGGCGGAACGTTGCGGGTCATGGCATTTGGCACCTTCGATACGCTCAACCCCTACACCTTCAAGGGCACTAGCCCCGTTACCACAGCCAATTTCCTGCAATACGGCATCAACGAGCTGAACGAACCGCTGATGGTCGGCACCGGCCAATACGCCCCGTCCGGCGACGAGCCGACCTCCAGTTATGGCCTGATCGCCCAATCGGTGGAATACAGCGAGGACCGCAGCTGGATAGTCTTCAACCTGCGCCCCGAAGCACGGTTCCACGACGGCACGCCGATCACCGCCTACGACGTGGCATTCTCCTTCCGCCTGCTGCTCAAGGAGGGTCATCCGCAATACCGCACCAACCTGCAGGAAGTGTTGCGGGTCGACATCCTCAACCCGCAGCGCATTCGTTTCGTCTTCAAGCGTGCCGGCAATCCCTTGCTGATCCTGCGCCTGGGGGAGTTGCCGGTGTTGCCGCAGCATTACTGGAAAGGTCGCGACTTCAAGGCGACCACTTTCGAGCCGCCGCTCGGCAGCGGGCCGTATCGCATCACCTCGGTCACGCCAGGGCGGCAGATCGTGTTCGAACGGGTCAAGGACTACTGGGGCAAGGACCTGCCGGTCAATCGCGGCAAGTACAACGTCGATCGCATGGAAGTCGAGTTCTACCGAGACAGTGACGTGGCGTTCGAAGCGTTCAAGGCCGGTGAGTTCGACATCTATATCGAACACCAGGCGAAGAACTGGGTCACCGGTTACAACTTCCCGGCGATCCGTCGCGGCGACGTGATCAAGGCACAAATCCCGCACCAGATCCCGACCCAGACCCAAGGCCTGTTCATGAACAGCCGCCGCCCGACGTTCGCCGAGTCTAAGGTTCGTGAAGCACTGGGCCTGATGTTCGACTTCGAGTGGACCAACCGCACGTTGTTCAGCGGCGCCTATAAACGCGCCATGAGCTACTACCCCAACAGCGAGTTCTCCGCCAGCGGGCTGCCGGTCGGCCATGAATGGCTGTTACTCAAGCCGTATCGCGAGCAATTGCCCGCCAGGCTGTTCACCGAGCCTTTCAGCCTGCCGCAGACCCAGGGCCGCGGCATTCCCCGGGAAACCATGCGCAAGGCCTTGGCTCTGCTTGCCGAGGCCGGCTGGAAGCTCAATGGCCAGCGCCTGCAGAACGCGGCCGGGCAACCGCTGCGCCTGGAGATCCTGCTGGTCAACCCGAACCTGGAACGCATCCTCCAACCCTATGTCGAGAACCTCGCCAGCATCGGCATCGACGCCAAGCTACGCACGGTCGACCGCGCGCAGTACAAGCAGCGCCTCGATCAGTTCGATTTCGACATGATCCTGATGACCCTCAACCAGACCCTCAGCCCGGGTCTTGAACAATGGCAGTACTTTCATTCCAGCCAGGCCGGGGTCAAGGGCAGCAAAAACTACGCAGGCATTGCCAATCCGGTGGTCGACCACCTGCTCGAACAATTACTCGCCGCCAAGACCCGCGATGAACAAGTGGCCGCCGGCAAGGCGCTGGACCGCGCGCTGCTGTGGCAGCACTACATCATTCCCAACTGGTACCTCAATTATCACCGCCTGGCCTACCGCAACCGGTTCGCCTTCGTCACGACGCCGCCCTACACCCTGGGCCTGAGCGCGTGGTGGCTGAAATCTTCGGAGAAAGATCGATGAAATCCGCAAGCGTCCTGCTCCTGCAGGCCGGCGCCCTGTTGTTCGCAGGGTGGGCCTTCGCCGCCCCGCAACATGCCCTGACCCTGTACAACGAGCCGCCGAAATATCCGGCCGACTTCAAACACTTCGATTACGTCGACCCGGACGCCCCCAAGGGCGGAAAATTCCGCCAGGCCGGATTTGGTGGCTTCGACAGCCTCAACCCGTTCATCAGCAAGGGGGTGTCGGCCAACGACATCGACCTGATCTACGACACCCTGGCCCGACAGAGCCTGGATGAACCCTTCACCGAATATGGCCTGATCGCCGGCAAGATCGAAAAAGCCCCGAACAACGACTGGGTGCGTTTCTATCTGCGGCCCGAAGCGCGTTTCCATGATGGCCAGCCGGTGCGCGCTGAAGACGTGGTGTTCAGCTTCCAGACGTTGGTCAAGGATGGCGCACCGATGTACCGCGGCTACTACAGCGACGTCGAAGACGTGGTCGCCGAAGATCCGCTTACAGTGCTGTTCAAGTTCAAGCACAGCAACAACCGCGAATTGCCGTTGATCCTCGGCCAGTTACCGGTGCTGCCCAAGCATTGGTGGGCGAGCCGCGACTTCAACAAGGGCAACCTGGAAGTCCCGCTGGGCAGCGGTCCGTACAAGGTCACCGAAGTGAAGGCCGGGCGCTCGATACGCTATGAGCGAGTCAAGGATTACTGGGGCAAGGACTTGCCGATCAACCGCGGCTTCTACAACTTCGACGTGATGACCACCGACTACTACCGCGACAATACCGTGGCGCTGGAAGCCCTGAAGGCCGGTCAGTTCGATTATTGGCTGGAGATGACTGCGAAGAACTGGGCCAACGCCTACAACATCCCCGCGGTAACCGAAGGCCGGCTGATCAAGGAGCAAATCCCCAACGGCAACCCCACCGGCATGCAAGGCTTCGTGTTCAATCTACGCCGCCCGGTATTCCAGGACGTGCGCGTGCGCCAGGCCCTGACCCTGCTGCTGGACTTCGAATGGACCAACAAGCAGTTGTTCAACGGTGCTTACGCACGCACCCGCAGCTATTTCGAAAACTCGGAAATGGCCGCCACCGGCTTGCCGGATGCCGATCAGCTGGCAATCCTCGATCCGTTTCGCGGCAAGATTCCCGAGCAGGTGTTCAGCGAAGCATTCGAGAATCCCATGACCGACGCCAGCGGCATGATCCGCACCCAGCAACGCAAGGCTTACCAACTGCTGCAAGAGGCCGGCTGGCGCATCGTCGATGACAAAATGGTCGACGCCACGGGCAAACCGGTAAGCATCGAGTTCCTGTTGGCCCAGACCGAATTCGAGCGCGTACTGCTGCCGTTCAAGCGTAACCTGAGCGACCTCGGTATCGAACTGGTGATCCGCCGGGTCGACGTTTCGCAGTACGTCAACCGCGTGCGCTCGCGGGACTTCGACATGATCGTCGGCAGCTTCCCGCAGTCCAACTCGCCGGGCAACGAACAGCGCGAGTTCTGGATGACCGCGGCCGCCGACAAACCCGGCAGCCGCAATTCCATGGGCCTGAAAGACCCGGTGGTGGACCAGTTGGTCGAACAATTGATCAATGCCGACTCACGCCGCAGCCTGGTGGCCCACGCCCGGGCACTGGACCGGGTGCTGCAATGGGGCTATTACGTGATCCCCAACTGGCACATCAAGACCTGGCGTGTGGCTTACTGGAACCACATCGGCCATCCGAAGGTCTCGCCTAAATATGACATCGGCATCAACACCTGGTGGATCAAGCCCGATGCGAAACCGGCCATAGAGATCGAAACCAAATTGCAAGCCGACCCTGCGGGCACGGAGTAATCAGATGCTGGCGTATATTTTTCGGCGACTGCTGCTGATCATCCCGACACTGTTCGGCATCTTGCTGATCAACTTCCTGATCATCCAGGCCGCCCCCGGCGGGCCGGTGGAACAGATGATCGCCAAGCTCGAAGGCTTCGAAGGCGCCACCAGCCGCATCGCTGGCGGCGGCGCCGAGGTGTCGGTGGCAGGCTCCGCCTATCGTGGCGCACAAGGCCTGGACCCGGCGCTGATCAAGGAAATCGAGCACATGTACGGCTTCGACAAGTCGGCGCCGGAACGCTTGTGGATCATGGTCAAGAACTATGCGTCCCTGGATTTCGGCGACAGCTTCTTCCGCGACGCCAAGGTCATCGACCTGATCAAGGAAAAGATGCCGGTGTCGATCTCTCTCGGGCTGTGGAGCACCCTGATCATGTACCTGGTGTCGATCCCGCTGGGGATCGCCAAGGCCACGCGGCACGGCAGCCACTTCGACGTCTGGACCAGTTCGGCGATCATCGTCGGCTACGCGATTCCGGCGTTCCTGTTCGCCATCCTGTTGATCGTGGTGTTTGCCGGCGGCAGTTATCTGGACTGGTTCCCGTTGCGCGGGCTGACCTCGAACAACTTCGACGAGTTGAGCATGGGCGGCAAGATCCTCGACTACTTCTGGCACCTGGCACTTCCCGTGACCGCCCTGGTGATCGGCAACTTCGCGACCATGACCCTGCTGACCAAAAACAGCTTCCTCGATGAAATCAACAAGCAATACGTGGTCACCGCCAAGGCCAAGGGCCTGACCAATCACCGCGTGCTGTATGGCCATGTGTTTCGCAACGCCATGCTGCTGGTAATCGCCGGTTTTCCCTCGGCGTTCATCGGCATTTTCTTCACCGGCTCGTTGCTGGTGGAGGTGATCTTCTCCCTCGATGGCCTCGGTCTGATGAGTTTCGAAGCGGCGATCAACCGCGATTACCCGGTGGTCTTCGGCACCCTGTTCATCTTCACCCTGCTGGGCCTGGTGGTGAAGCTGATCGGCGACCTCACCTACACCTTTGTCGATCCGCGCATCGACTTCGAAAGCCGGGAGCATTGAGATGAACCTGTCCCCTCTCAATCGCCGGCGCTTCGAACTGTTCAAGGCCAACAAACGCGGCTGGTGGTCGTTGTGGCTGTTCCTGATCCTGTTCGGCGCCAGCCTCGGCGCCGAGTTGATCGCCAACGACAAACCGCTGGTGGTGCACTACGACGACGGCTGGTACTTCCCGGCCCTCAAGCGCTACCCGGAAACCACCTTCGGCGGCGAATTCCCGCTGGAAGCCAACTACAAGAGCCCGTACATCCGCGAACTGCTCAAGGCCAAGGACGCTTGGGTGCTGTGGGCGCCGATTCCCTACAGCTACCAGAGCATCAACTACGACCTGAAAGTCCCGGCTCCTGCGCCACCGTCGACTGACAACCTGCTAGGCACCGATGACCAGGGCCGCGATGTGCTGGCCCGGGTGATCTACGGCTTCCGCATTTCCGTGTTGTTTGCCCTGACGCTGACCTTGTTCAGCTCGCTTATCGGTGTGATCGCGGGCGCGCTACAGGGTTTCTACGGCGGCTGGGTGGATCTGGCCGGGCAGCGTTTTCTGGAGATCTGGTCCGGGTTGCCGGTGTTGTACCTGCTGATCATTCTCGCCAGCTTCGTCCAACCGAACTTCTGGTGGCTGCTGGGGATCATGCTGCTGTTTTCCTGGATGAGCCTGGTGGACGTGGTGCGCGCCGAGTTCCTGCGCGGGCGTAACCTTGAATACGTGCGTGCGGCCCGGGCATTGGGCATGCAGAATGGCGCAATCATGTTCCGTCACATCCTGCCCAACGCCATGGTCTCGACCATGACCTTCATGCCGTTCATCCTGACCGGCGCCATCGGCACCCTGACCGCCCTGGACTTCCTCGGCTTCGGCTTGCCGGCCGGCAGTCCGTCACTGGGTGAGTTGGTGGCCCAGGGTAAATCCAACCTGCAAGCGCCCTGGCTGGGCATGAGCGCGTTTGCGGTGCTGGCGTTGATGTTGAGTTTGCTGGTGTTCATCGGCGAGTCCGCTCGCGATGCCTTCGACCCGAGGAAGTGAAATGAATCAGGACAATCTGATCGAAGTGCGCGACCTGGCCGTCGAATTTGTCGTTGGCGATCGTGTTCAACGGGTGGTCGAAGGCGTGAGCTTCGATATCAAGCGTGGCGAAACCCTGGCGCTCGTGGGCGAAAGTGGTTCCGGTAAGTCGGTGACGGCGCATTCGATCCTGCGCCTGCTGCCCTACCCGCTCGCCCGCCACCCGTCGGGGACCATCGAGTATTCCGGACAGAACCTGCTGAGCCTGAAAGAGAAAACCATCCGCCACATCCGCGGCAACCGGATCGCGATGATCTTCCAGGAGCCGATGACCTCGCTCAATCCGCTGCACTCGATCGAGAAGCAGATCAACGAGGTGCTGGGCATCCACAAGGGCCTGGTCGGCAAAGTGGCGACCAAGCGCACCCTGCAGCTGCTGGAGATGGTCGGCATACCTGAGCCGGAAAAGCGTCTCAAGGCCCTGCCCCACGAATTATCCGGCGGACAGCGCCAGCGAGTGATGATCGCCATGGCCCTGGCCAACGAGCCGGAACTGCTGATTGCCGACGAACCGACCACCGCGCTGGACGTGACCGTTCAGCTGAAAATCCTCGAGTTGCTCAAGGAATTGCAGGCCCGCCTGGGAATGGCTTTGCTGCTGATCAGTCACGATTTGAACCTGGTCAAAAGAATTGCGCATCGCGTATGTGTCATGCAGCGCGGTTGCATCGTCGAACAGGCATCGTGCGAAGAATTGTTCCGCGCGCCGCAGCATCCGTACACTCGGGAACTGCTGGCAGCGGAGCCCAGCGGCAACCCGGCGACCAACGTGATTGGCCCACCATTGCTGACGGTCGAGGATCTGAAAGTCTGGTTCCCGATCAAGAAAGGCTTGCTGAAAAAGACCGTGGATCACGTCAAGGCGGTAGACGGCATCAATTTCAGCCTGCTCCAGGGCCAGACCCTGGGGATTGTGGGAGAAAGCGGTTCCGGCAAGTCGACGCTGGGTCTGGCGATCTTGCGCTTGATCGGTAGCAAAGGTGGCATCCGTTTTGAAGGCAAGCAGCTAGACTGCCTGACGCAGCAACAGGTCCGGCCGCTTCGGCGGGAAATGCAGGTGGTGTTCCAGGACCCCTTCGGCAGCCTGAGCCCACGGATGAGCGTCAGCCAGATCGTCGGCGAAGGGCTGCGGATCCACAAGATGGGCACCGAGGCGGAACAGGAACAAGCGATCATTGCGGCACTCAGGGAGGTAGGTCTGGATCCGGAAACCCGGCACCGCTACCCCCACGAATTTTCCGGCGGGCAACGGCAGAGAATCGCCATTGCCCGGGCATTAGTGCTAAAACCGGCGTTGATTCTGCTGGACGAGCCGACTTCGGCCCTCGACCGCACCGTGCAACGCCAAGTGGTCGAGCTTTTACGATCACTGCAAAGCAAGTACAACCTGACGTATCTGTTTATCAGCCATGACCTGGCTGTCGTCAAAGCGCTGAGCCACCAGCTGATGGTGGTCAAGCATGGACAAGTGGTCGAACAGGGAGACGCGCAAAGCATTTTTGCCGCCCCCCAACATCCCTATACACAGCAGTTGCTGGAAGCCGCTTTCCTGGCTCCAGCCACTGCGCAATAACCTGAAAAGAGGAGCAACACATGGGTTTTCTCGCCGGTAAGCGCGTACTGATCGTCGGTGTCGCCAGCAAGCTGTCCATCGCATCCGGCATCGCTGCCGCCATGCATCGCGAGGGCGCTGAGCTTGCCTTCACTTATCAGAACGACAAACTCAAGGGTCGTGTCGAAGAGTTCGCACAAGGTTGGGGCTCGAGCCCTGAGCTGTGCTTCCCGTGCGACGTGGCCAGCGATGCGGAAATCGCCAAGGTCTTCGAAGAGCTGAGCAAGAAGTGGGACGGCCTGGACTGCATCGTGCACTCCGTGGGCTTCGCCCCGGGCGACCAACTGGACGGCGACTTCACCGAAGCCACCACCCGTGAAGGTTTCCGCATCGCTCACGACATCAGCGCCTACAGCTTCGTGGCCCTGGCCAAGGCCGGCCGCGAAATGATGAAAGGCCGCAACGGCAGCCTGCTGACCCTGTCGTACCTGGGCGCCGAACGCACCATGCCCAACTACAACGTGATGGGCATGGCCAAGGCTTCCCTGGAAGCCGGCGTACGTTACCTGGCCGGCTCCCTGGGCCCGGACGGTACTCGCGTGAACTGCGTATCGGCAGGCCCGATCCGCACCCTCGCCGCTTCCGGCATCAAGAACTTCCGCAAGATGCTGGCCGCCAACGAAGCGCAAACCCCGCTGCGTCGCAATGTCACCATCGACGAAGTCGGCAACGCCGGCGCCTTCCTGTGCTCGGACCTGGCGTCGGGCATCAGCGGCGAAATCATGTACGTGGACGGTGGTTTCAACACCACAGCCATGGGCAACATCGAAGAGTGATCTTCGGTTAGCCATAAAAACCCGCCTCGATAGGCGGGTTTTTTATGGCTGCGATTTCATGGATTACGCAAATCAATGTGAGAGCGAGCCTGCTCGCGATAACGGTGTGTCAGACAACATCAATTTTGAATGTCAGTCCGTCATCGCGAGCAAGCTCGCTCCCACAATTGATCGCATTTCAACTCGGTCAAATGTGGGAGCGAGCCTGCTCGCGAAGAGGCCCGCAAAAACAACACTAGACTAACGGCCCAACGCCGTTTCAGCCTCAACCAGCAACTCTTCAGCCGAGCCATGAAGTGCAGGGTCGAACTCGATCTGATCGATACTGAAACGAATCTCATACCCGCGATTCGCCGTGGCATTACGCTCATCGAGCATTTCGTCGAGTCGCGCCTTGATCGCCGTGATGTCCACGCCACACGAGCCCGTCAGCAAAGCAACGAAGGTCGCACCTTCCAGCCGGCCGATTACATCACTTTCCCGAAAACCGATGCGCAACATATCGGCAAAGGTTTTCAGCGCGTTGTCACCTTCAGCGCGCCCAAACAGATAGTTGACGCGCTTGAAGTCATCCAGATTGAAAAACAGCAGCGTCGCGGGCCTGTCCAGTTGCATGCAGGCCTCCAGCCCCAATTGAGCGAGAGCTATAAAGCCGTGCCGGTTGGGCAGCAGCGTCAACTCATCCATGCTCGCCATCTGCACCCCGATCAGCTCTTGCTCGGCTTTACGGGCAAGATCGCGCAAAAGCTCGCGCTCCTGTTGTGGCGTTCCTGCGCATACGCCTGTCTTGTGCGGTTTGCCTGGAATCAGCATCACATACTCCAACGGAGGGTATGTTCTTTAGAGCCCTCTATACCGGTTTGACTCCCTGTTCATTGACCGATGGTCAAGTCCCCAGCACCGTGCAAGGCCCTCCTGCCTCAGCCCAGCGCTTGAACTGGCTGACAAAAATGTCGTGCGGGACCGGCACCGGTGCGCGATTACCACCTGGATTCCAGCCCCAAAGCACCAACTTGTCTTCGCTGACATGCTTGATCAGCGCCGCGAAATCGCGGTCGCCATTGCTCGCACGATCCTTGATCATGCTGCACAACATGTCCGGCGGCAGACCGATCCAGGCCATTTTCTGCGCCGCCGGTGGCAGGCTCCAATGCGGCGCACCCGGCGGTGCATTGGCGCCGTAACTGGCCGGAGGATTGGCCTCGGCATGGCAACTGGCGCACGGCAAACCCGCTGCTCCCTTGCCGTCCATGCCGCGCATGACGTTCATCGCGTGGGGAATTGCCTCGTCGAACTGCAAGGGCGCATCACCGGGAATGTGGCAGTTCTGGCAGCGAGGGCTCTGGAACACCTGGCGAACCGTGTCGAAGGCCTTCACGGCCTCTTTGTCATCGGCGAACAGCTCTGTTGCATAGACAAAAAGGCAAATCAGTAGCACCGCGCCGAGCAACCAATGGTGTCGTTTCATCTCACACCCCCGACAGTTGCAGCGGCAGCTCACGCAGGCGTTGCCCGGTCAGGGCGTACACCGCGTTGGCCACTGCTGGCGCCGTGGGTGGCACACCGGCCTCGCCGATTCCACCGGGTTTCTCGCTGCTGGGCAGGATATGCACTTCGACCACCGGCATCTCGTTGAGCCGCAGCACCTGGTAATCGTGGTAGTTGGACTGCACTACCCTGCCGTCCTTGATCGTCAGTTTGCTGTGCAAGGTGAAGCCCAGGCCGAAGGCGATGCACGACTCCATTTGCGCCGCGATGCTCTGCGGATTGACCGCAATCCCGCAGTCCACCGCACACACCACCCGATGCACACGAATCGCCAGGTTGTCCTGGGACACTTCGGCGACCTGCGCCACGTAGCTGCCAAATGACTCATGCACCGCCACGCCCAAGGCATGGCCGTCCGGCAGCGGCGCCTTCCAGTTGGCCTTCTCCACCGCCAGGTTCAATACGCCAAGATGCCGTGGATGCGCCTTGAGCAAGGTCCGTCGATACTCCACCGGGTCCTGGCTGCACGCCGCGGCCAGCTCGTCGATCAGCGACTCCATGACGAAGGCGGTGTGGGAATGCCCCACCGAGCGCAGCCACAACACGCTGATGCCGGTCTTCGGCGAGTGCAGGTCCACCTGATGATTGGCCAGCTTCACCAGATAGGGACTGTCCGCCACGCCCTCCACGGACGTCTTGTCGATGCCATCCTTGACCCTGATGGCTTCGAGCGAGGTGCCGGCCATGATCGACTGTCCGACCAGCACATGCTTCCACGCCAGCGGCAGGCCATCGGCGCCCAGGCCGACTCGCGCCTGATGCAGGAACGCCGAGCGATAATAGCCGCCACGGATGTCATCCTCCCGCGCCCACACGGTCTTCACCGGCCCGCCCGCGGCTTTGGCGACCTGGACCGCTTCGGCGACAAAGTCCGATGTCGGATTGGCTCGCCGGCCGAAACCGCCGCCGAGGAATTCGGTGTGGATCTCGACCTGCTCGGGTTTGAGCCCGGTGATTTTGCCGGCGATCATCTGATCCAAAGTCTGAAACTGCGTACCGGTCCAGATCTCGCATTTGTCCTGGGTGATCTTCACGGTGCAGTTGAGCGGCTCCATGGGCGCATGGGCCAGGTAGGGCACGCTGTATTGGACGTCGAGGGTCTTGATCGCTTTGGCCAGTGCAGCCTGGGTATCGCCGGCCTGGCTGGCAGGCAGCCCGGGCGTGGCAGCGAGCTTGCGAAAATCCTCGAGCAATTGCTCACTGTCGAGCCCTGTGTTCGGCCCCAGGTCCCACTCGACATGCAGCGCATCACGCCCCAGTTTCGCCGCCCAGTAGTGATCGGCGATCACCGCCACGCCGGTCGGAACCTGCACCACTTTGTGTACACCAGGTATCGCCAGGGCCTCGGCGCCTTCAAAGGATTTGACGCTGCCACCGAACACTGGCGAACGCGCGACCATCGCGGTCATCAGGCCGTCGAACTGCACGTCCATGCCGAATTTGGCGCGTCCGGTTATTTTCTCCGGCGTATCCAGGCGCTTGGTAGGTTTGCCGATGATTTTCCAGTCCTTGGCCTCCTTGAGCTTGATCGACGCAGGGTCCGGCACTGGTAGCTTGCCGGCGTCATCCGCCAGTTCGCCGTAGGTGGCATGCTGGTCGCCGGCAATCACCACGCCCGACTCCGTGCGAATCCCGGTGGGCGCGACGTTGAAGCGCTTGGCTGCGGCCTCGACCAGCAGCAATCGCGCCGCCGCACCGGCCTGACGGTAGCGGTTGAACTCCATCCAGGTCGAGGTCGAACCGCCGGTGATCTGCATGCCGCCGAACCCGGCCAGACCGTAATCGGCGGCCGAAGCCGGTGAGTGCTCAACGCGGATTTTCGACCAGTCGGCGTCCAGTTCTTCGGCGATCAGCATGGTCAACCCGGTCCAGATGCCCTGGCCCATTTCCGAATGACCGAGCAACACGGTGACGCTGTTGTCATTGCCGATGCGCAGGAAGGCATTGGGTGCGAACACGTTGCCCTGGTTTTCCGCGCCCAGGGCAAAGCGATGGGCCCCGGGGATGACAAACGCCACCACCAGCCCGCCGCCCAGCACGGCACTGCCCTTGAGAAACCCCCGACGCGACAGCGGATCGATACTGTTCATGCCCATCAACCCAATTGTGCGGCGCGCTTGACCGCGGCGCGGATTCTTGGATAGGTGCCGCAACGACAGATATTGCCCGATAGCGCCTGGTCGATATCGCTGTCGGTCGGTTGCGGGATCTTTGCCAACAAGGCCGCCGCCGACATGATCTGCCCGGACTGGCAGTAGCCGCACTGCACCACATCGAGTTCGGCCCAGGCTTGTTGCACCGGGTGCGAGCCATCGATGGACAGGCCTTCGATGGTGAGGATTTTCTGCCCATGGGCCACGGCCGTGGCAGGTGTGATGCACGAGCGCAAAGGCGTGCCGTCGACGTGCACGGTACAGGCGCCGCACTGGGCCATGCCGCAGCCGAACTTGGTGCCGGTCAGGTGCGCGACATCGCGCAGGACCCAGAGCAGCGGCATGTCCGCGGGGACATCCAGCTCCTGGTCCTTGCCATTGATATTCAGGGTCAGCATTGCCAAGGTCCTCAGACTCACGGTGTTCTGAAGTTGGCGCCGCTGTGGCGATCGAGAACCTACGCGCGCCTTTGGGTTATCCCTACAGCTAAGCGCAAATTGCCCGGCAGGCCGAGGTGTATCGACCACCGGTCACAAAAGCGGCCTGGTAGCGTTGACGGAGTACATATCCATTGCTGCGGTAACGACCACTTAGGGTTTCGCCCTTACGGCGACTCACTTTTCCAAACGCCGGAATGCCGGCCCAGCGAAAAGTAAGCAAAAGGCTTTGCCCCACCACTCGGCGCCTCGCTTAGGCTCGGCATGCCCTCACTCCGGCATTGCTCCGTGGGTCGCCGCGATGGGCCATCCCTGGCCCAGCGCGGCTAAACCGGCGTCCTGCCGGTTTACCCACTGCGCAATGCCTGCGTTCGGCCATCGTGGTTTAACGGGGCGTCCAAATCTAAAGCCAAAGCGAGGCGGCCTGACAGCCGACCTGACTTTTACGGCTGTACCTGATCCCCTGTGGGAGCGAGCCTGCTCGCGATGGTCGTCAACGATAACGAGCCCTGTCTGGATGATCGCGTTGTCTAAACGTTCATCGCGAGCAGGCTCGCTCCCACAGTTGGATCGCGGACAGACCTGCAATCAGGTCGGCTTTAAGGCCGCCTCGCTCTGCTTTGGCTCTTGATTTTTCTTGCCCCCTCACGCCCTGAGCCCGTCCGTCAATCTGTGACTACCTCCATTGGCGCCTCTACCAATGTTGATCCATGCCGCGTCAAAGCCTGTGGGGATTGTTGTTTGAGTACATATCCATTTCTGCGGTAACGGCCGCTTATGGTTTCGCCCTTACGGCGACTCACTTTTCCAAACGCCGAAAAGTAAGCAAAAGGCTCTGCCCCACCACTCGGTGCCTCGCTAGGGCTCGGCATGCCCTCACTCCGGCATTGCTCCGTCGGTCGCCGCGATGGGCCATCCCTGGCCCAGCGCGGCTAAACCGGCGTCCTGCCGGTTTACCCACTGCGCAATGCCTGCGTTCGGCCATCGTGGTTAACGGGGTGCCCAAATCTAAAGCCAAAGCGAGGCGGCCTGACAGCCGACCTGACTTTTACGGCTGTACCTGCTCCCCTGTGGGAGCGAGCCTGCTCGCGATGGTCGTCAACGATAACGAGCCCTGTCTGGATGAACGCGTTGTCTGGAAGTCCATCGCGAGCAAGCTCGCTCCCACAGTTGGATCGCGGACAGACCTGCAATCAGGTCGGCTGTCAGGCCGCCTCGCTTTGGCTGTTGCTTTTGATTTTCTTGCCACATCGAGAGGCCGAGTGGAGGTTCTGCGCAGTGGGCAATCCGGCATGGATGCCGGTTTAGCCGCGCTGGGCCAAGGATGGCCCATCGCGGCGGGCCCACGGAGCAGGACCGGAGCGAGGGCATGCCGAGCATTAGCGAGGCACCGAACGCCAGGGGCAAGAGCCCTTGGTTACTTGGGGCTTTTCCAAGTGACTCGCTGTAAAAGCGAAACCATAAGTGGCCGTTACCGCAGGAATGGATATGTACACAGTCAACAAAATCAAGGTCGGCTGTCAGAACGCCTTCACTACAGCTTGGGCTTGAGCAACCCCCCCGTATAACCAAGCAAAAACAACCCAAACGCAGTACACCAAAGCAACGCCGACAACCCCAATCCCAACCCGGAAAACGGCACCAGCAACACCCGCGCCACGCCTGCGATCAACACCAGGACAAATCCCGCAACGATGACTTTCGACGGCTGCAGCGCCCGCCCGGTATGCCCCAGGCTGACCCGGGCGATCATCGCCAGAATCAACCCGCCAATGCCCCCCAACGCCAGTGAATGAGTGGCCAGGCTCTGTTGCGGCATCAAGCCGAGGTGCCACAGCGCCATGGCAAACACCGCCACCACCAGCCAGGCGTAAGACAGATACAGCGACCACAACAGCGGCACACTCCACATACCAAGGTCATGCCACCGCCACAACCGCAGCACGTGCAAAACGCCGATCAAGACAAACAACGCCGCTAACCAGCCCCGGGGCACGTCGTGCAAACCGAGGGCAAATGTCAGCGCAGCAAACAAACCACTCACTACCAGAACCCGCGTCGGCCATGGGTTGGCCGCCGGTGAAGCCGGGCGATTCAAGCCGCGCTGGATGAAGAAGGGGATCACTCGCCCGCCGATCACGCTCATCAGCGCCGCCACAAGCCACAGGGCAGCCAGCACGCCACGGCGTTGCAGGCCCACATCGTCGGTCGAGAGACCCCAAAGCGTCATGGCCTGACACCCGGCCAGCAGCATGACCATCAATAGAATCGGATAGTTGTCGCGCTTGCCAGCGGCTATCAGGTCGCGGCCCAGCACCCCAGCCAGCAGCGGCAGGAAAGGCAGTTGCAACAGCAGTAGCGCACCAGGAGCAATCGGCAGCAACCAGGCCATTCGTGCGACCACCCAGACCAGCACCAGCCCGATCAACGGCCAGCCCCTGAGCCCCGGTCGACCGGTCCAGTTCGGCACCGCCGTCAGCAGAAACCCGGCGATGATCGCCACGGCGAACCCGAACGGCATTTCGTGCCGATGCCAGGCGAGCATACCGCCCACCGGTTGCGCACCGGGCAATCGGCCGTACAACCACAGGGCCCAGATCGCCACCGCCAATGCGGCAAATGCGGCACCCGCGAGAAAGAACGGGCGAAAACCGAGACTGAAGACGGGAGCGGCGGCCAGTTTGCGCATCAGGCCAGCGCCACGATCTGAGTGTTGCTCAAACGGTGCTGGGCCAGCAGGCGCATGACATAACCGATTTTCAGCAGGGTCGGCCCGACGATGGTCATGGCGTGCAGCGACACCAGCGCCACGATCGACAGATGACCAGCATAGAGGTAAGCGCCGTAGATACCTGCCAGCAGCATCGCCAGGCCGACGCCGAGCACACGGCTGGAAAGGTGCAGGACATTCTGAGGATTGCTGAAGAAATGGAACATTTTCCGTACTCCTGTAGCAGTTCAGTTGTACGTGGGATGTATCAAGTCTCGTGCCAGATATTTAGCCCTTACAAATCAGGCACGTGAGGAACCACGTGTCATAACGACTCGCCGCAAAAATAGTCGGTATGACTCAGGCCGTAGTCATATCGACCGCACCCTGTAGGAAATCCTTACACACTCGGCGATCTACGGCACGGCCAGACCCGCGGAGGCTAGCTACGCTGATAGTCCAGCATGCAAAAACCTGCCAAGGAGACGCGCCATGCTTCACGTGCAAAAACTCACGCCCTGCCTGTGGTTCGATGGTCAGGCCGAAGAGGCCGCAAAGTTCTATTGTGCGATCTTCGATCATTCGAAAATCACCGCCATCACTCACTACGGCGAGGCCGGACAGGAGTTCCATGGCCGGGAAGTCGGTTCGGTCATGACGGTCAGCTTCGAACTCGACGGGCAGACTTTTACCGGCCTCAACGGTGGCCCGAACTTCACCTTCAACGAAGCGATCTCGTTCCAGGTCAACTGCCAGACCCAGGAAGAAGTCGACCACTTCTGGGGACGCCTGTCCGCTGGCGGACCGGTCGAGGCACAGCAATGCGGCTGGCTCAAGGACAAATTCGGCGTGTCCTGGCAAATCGTCCCGATGGCGATGATGGAGATGATCAAAGACCCCGACACGGCAAAATCCCAGCGCGCGATGCTGGCGATGATGCACATGAAAAAACTCGATATCGCCGAGCTGAAACGAGCCTTTGACGGCGAGAGCTAATACACTCAGGCGCTGATCTGCCAAGGATTGACCATGAAGCTCGCAAAGACCAGGGACGCCGACAAGGCCCCGCGCTTCTGGCGCGACGATGCCCTGCCCTTCATCGAAGCCCGCTCCATCGCCGACGGGCGCGAGGTCTGTTACACGCGGCATGCCCACGAGCACTTTTCCATCGGTGCGATCACCGCCGGGCGTAGCACCTATGTCCATGAGCAATCGAACTTTGAGGTCAGTGCCGGCACCGTCGTGCTGATGAACCCCGATGATGTCCATGCCTGCAATCCGATCGATGATCAGCCCTGGTCGTACCTGATGCTGTATGTCGACACCCCGTGGCTCACGGATTTGCAGCATCAGCTCGGGTTCAGCAACGATCTGGCGTTTCGCCGGTTCGCGGTCACCCATACCGCGGACCGTGCATTGTTAATTGGTTTGCAGGCGTTGTATCAGGTGTTGATCGATGAGCAGCAAGACGTGTTACGTAAACACAGCGCGGCCGTGGAGTTTTTCACCGAGGTGCAGCTACGCCTGAACCCGGCCGAACAACCGCTGCGCGAGCCGAACTTCAAGCTCGAGCGCGCCGCCGACTTCATCCGCGTGCACTGCACGCAAATGCTCAAGCTCGAAGATATCTGCGAAGCGGCGCAGTTGTCGCCGTCCTACCTGATCCGCGCGTTCAAGCAGCATTACGGCATGACGCCCCACGCCTTCCTGGTCAACCGACGCATCCAGTTCGCCCGGGATCAACTGCGCAATGGCAAGCTGATTGCTGACGTAGCACTGGAAGCAGGGTTTGCCGATCAGGCGCATTTCCAGCGGGCGTTCAAGCAGCATCTGGCGGCAACGCCGGGGCAGTATCGCGGTTGAACTCGCTCACTGTGTGCGCAGAGCTTCTGTGGCGAGGGGATTCAGCGAAACGTCGCACCGCCCCGTTCGGCGGCGAAGCCGTCGCAGTACCAGCAAGCACGGTTTACCAGAAAGAATGCATAGGGCCGCTTCGCAGCCCAACGGGGCGGTGCGACGTTTCGCTGAATCCCCTCACCACAAAAATCCTCTTGCCACAAAAATCCCCTCGCCACAGGTTTTTCCTCGCTTCAAAATTGGTTGAACCAGTGTCTATGGCAACACCAGATAAATGGCACTCACCGCCAGCAACAACGCCATGCCCCGATTGAACAAGCGCATCCCCGCCGGGTTGTTCAAGTAGCCGCGCAAGAACGTCCCGGCGTAGGCCCAGCAGCCGACCGACAGGTAGCAGATCACCAGGTATACCGCCGCGAACTGCCACACCAGGCGAGCCTCGCCATCGGCGACGAACGCGCCCATGCCGGCCACGCAGGCCAGCCAGGCTTTCGGGTTGAGCCATTGCATGACCGCGCCGTAGAGCATCGACGGCGCGCGGCCCGAGTCCTTGGCCTCCAGCTGCCCGTTGTCGGCGGCCAGTTTGAACGCCATGTACAACAGGAACGCCACCCCGGCCCACTGCACCACTTGCGTCATTGCCGGCCACAACTGCAGCAGCTCATGCAAGCCCAACCCCATCAGTACCAGCAGCAACACGAACCCCAGCGTCGCCCCGGCCACATGCCGCTGACTGGCGCGAAAGCCGAAGCGCGCCCCCGAACCCAGCGCCACGATATTCACCGGCCCCGGCGTGATTGAAGCGGCCAACGCAAACGCCGCCATGGACATGATCAAACTCATCGCACACCTGCTCAGTCAATTGAACCAGACGTCAATGTAAGGAGCCCTGTGGTGCGCGTATTGAAGAAAACTGCCCTCGGAGGTGCCCGCTATGAGTAATAGCCGACCACCCTCTTCACCTTCACCAACGCCTGGCGTAGCGCGACCATGTCCACCGAGCCTAGCGCCAGGCGTATCGCGTGCGGAACATGATGGGTAATCGCAAAGGGTTCGGCGGGCGACACCGACACCTGCTCGCGCATCAACGCCATGGCGATCTGGTCGGCCCGGGCGTCCTCGGCCAAGGGCAACCAGATGAAATACGACGACGGATGGCTGATGGTCTTCAGCCCCGCCAGCACCTCACGGGCCAAGGCTTGCCGGGCCTGTGCGTCCGCGCGCTTTTGCGCCTCGAGTTTGCTGACAGTGCCGTCGTCGAGCCAGGCCGTGGCAATGGCCGTCATCACCCCGGGGGTGTTCCAGGTGGTCGCCATGATGGTGCGTTCAAATCCGCCAATCCATTGCGCCGGCGCGGCGACAAAACCGACGCGCAACCCGGTGGCGACATTCTTGGATAAACCACTGACGTACACCGTTCTTTCCGGCGCCATTTCAGCCAGGGGTGGCGGTGCGTCTTCAGCCAGGAAAGCGTAGGCCGCGTCCTCGATGATCGTCAGGTCATACCGGCGTGCAATGGCCACCAGCTGCTTGCGCTGATCGGCGTCCATCACCCAACCCAGCGGATTGTGCAAGGTCGGCATCGAGTACACGGCTCGCACTGATCGAATCCGGCACAGTTTGTCCAGGGCAGGCAGATCAGGCCCTTTGTCCGTGACGGGAATGGGCAGGACTTCAAGATGCAGCGTTTCGGCCAGCGTTTTGAAGCCCGGATAGGTCAAGGCGTCCGCGGCAATCACATCGCCGGGCTTGAGCAGGGTCATCATCACCACCGCCAGGCCGTGCTGGGCGCCACTGACGATCAGCACCTGTTCGGCCGGCACGTTCAGGCCACGTTCGCCCAGATGACGCGCGAACGAAGCCCGCTCGTGCAGGCGCCCGGCGTGGGGCTGGTAACGCAGGAGGGACTCCAGATCACCGGACAACGCGAGCTGGCGCAGGGCGTTGCGCAATAGATCAGCTTGACCTGGCAATGACGGGTAGTTGAAGTTGAGGTCGATCATCCCCGCCGCCACCACCGACTGCGAAATGCCCTGGCCCGGAGGCAACGAGGTCTCCCGGACAAAAGTCCCGCGTCCGGTTTCGCCACTGACCAGGCCCATGCTCTCGAGCTCGGCATACACCCGGCTGGCGGTGACCAATGCCAATCCCTGCTCAGTGGCCAGTTGCCGGTGAGTCGGCAGGCGTGTACCGGGGGGCAAACGCCCCGAGCGGATGTCAGCGGCAAAGGCGTCAACCAGCGTTTTGTAGCGGGATCGGGGCATGTCGAGATGTATCCATGACAATTTTTTGATTGTATCGATAGTCAGCCATAGGATGGGTTTCGTGCAATCAATCAATGAGCGTGAGCCTGATGGAACGGACTTCGAACTTGCAAAACCCGACACTGGATAGCAACGCCAGCGGCTGGATCAACGGCCTGATCGGCGTGGTGATTTTCAGCGGCTCACTGCCCGCGACGCGAGTGGCAGTGCTGGAATTTGATCCGGTGTTCCTGACGGTGGCCCGCGCTACCATCGCCGCGATTCTGGCGCTGTGCCTGTTGTTACTGTTCAAGGAAAAACGCCCCGCGCGTGATCAGCTTGTGCCCTTGTTTATCGTGGCGCTGGGCGTGGTGGTGGGGTTTCCGCTGTTAACTGCGCTGGCGCTGCAATACGTCACGTCTGCGCATTCCATCGTGTTCGTCGGCCTGCTGCCGCTCGCTACCGCAGTGTTCGGCGTCTTGCGCGGTGGCGAACGCCCCCGGCCAGTGTTCTGGATCTTCTCGGTGCTGGGCAGTCTGCTGGTGGTCGGGTTCGCCGTTGCCCAGGGCCTGACGGCTTCACCCCAAGGCGACATCCTGATGCTGTTGGCGATCCTGGCCTGCGGACTGGGGTATGCCGAAGGGGCGAAGTTGTCCCGCACACTCGGCGGCTGGCAGGTGATTTCCTGGGCGCTGGTGCTGGCACTGCCGGTCATGGCTGCATTGACCTGGTGGCGGCTGCCCGCCTCGTTCGCCAGCATCAGTACACCGGCCTGGTTCAGCCTGGGCTACGTGTCGCTGTTCAGCATGCTGATCGGTTTTGTGTTCTGGTATCGCGGACTGGCGCAAGGGGGCATTGCCGCCGTTGGGCAACTGCAACTGTTGCAACCATTTTTCGGCCTGGCTCTGGCCGCGACCTTGCTGCATGAACACGTTAGCCTGGGCATGCTGGGCGTCACCGTGGCGGTGATCCTGTGTGTGGCCGGGGCGAAAAAGTTCGCGCGCTAGCCACTGGTACGCTGCCTGCGTCCATGACTGTATGGGTCAAGCCGCTGGGCAGCTGTGATAAAAATACGGCTCCTGCTGTTGGAGCCGATCATGGACCTCACCACCCTCACCCTCTTCCTTCCGGCCTGCTTCGCCCTGAACATGGCGCCAGGTCCGAACAACCTGCTATCGGTCAGCAACTCGACCCGCTATGGCTACCGCATCGCGTGCCTGGCCGGTATTGGTCGTTTGCTCGCCTTCGCCGCCATGATCGCCCTCGCCTCGGCCGGTCTGGCGGTGGTGCTGCAAACCTCGGAATTGTTGTTCTACGGGATCAAGATTCTCGGAGCGGCGTACCTGTTTTATCTCGCCTGGCAGTTGTGGCGCGCCAACCCCGGCTTGGAAGCCGCGGTAAGCGCCCCGCCGGTGGGGATGCTGGCGTTGGCCCGGCAAGAGTTTCTGGTGGCGGCCGGCAACCCCAAGGCAATCCTGATTTTCACCGCGTTCCTGCCGCAATTCGTCGACTCGACCCACGCCATCGCACCGCAATTCGCGGTGTTGGGCGCCCTGTTCCTGATCCTGGAATGGATCGCCATCGGCGCCTACGCTTACATGGGCCTGCACATGCGCCGCTGGTTTGCCAAACCGTCGGGCAAGCGTATTTTCAATCGCTGCTGCGCGGGGTTATTGTCGGCGGCGGCTTCAGTGTTGCTGATGGCGCGTCTGGCCTAAAGAACTGAGAAAGATCAACAGATCGCAGCCTTCGGCAACCTCCTACAGGTCATCTCAACGAAACGGAATTCTCTGTCGAATTTCCGGTGGAGCCTGTCCCTGCCCCGTTCTATGCTGCACCCATGAACCTACAAGACACGCTACTGCCGCCCCACGCCGAGATGGTTCGCGCCATGCTGGAACGAGACACCACCTACGAGGGGGTGTTTTTCACTGCAGTCAAGACAACCGGTATTTTCTGCCGTCCTGGTTGTACCGCTCGCAGCCCGAAACCTGCGAATGTCGAGTTCTTCGCCCACGCCGATGAGTGCCTGGCGGCGGGGTACCGTGCTTGCCTGCGTTGCAAACCCATGGACGCCGCCGCGATTGCACCGCACTGGGTGCAGCAGCTGCTTAAGGCAGTGGACGCCGATCCCGAGCAACGCTGGACCGACGCCCAGTTAATGGCCGAAGGCATCGAACCGCTGAAACTGCGCCGCTGGTTCAAGCAGCATTTCGGCATGACCTTTCATGCCTGGCTGCGCACCCGACGCCTCGGCATGGCCTTGGGCGGGATCAAGCAGGGGGATTCCATCGACAACGCTGCGTACAACTCCGGTTACGAATCCCTCAGCGGCTTTCGCGATGCATTCCAGAAGTCTTTCCACATTACACCGGGCCGCGCCGCCAACAGTGAGCCGCTGCTGTTCACGCGTCTAACCACCCCGCTGGGGCCGATGATCGCCATGGCCGAACGTCGCGGACTGGTGTTACTGGAGTTCCTCGACCAACCCAACCTGACCCGGGAAGTGCAAGCGCTGCAAAACCGCTTCGGTTATGCCGTGGCGCCGGGGCATAACGGGCATTTGCAGCAAATCGAAGACCAACTGACCGGGTATTTCGCCGGCGAACGTACTGAATTCAGCGTTGCCTTGCACATGCCCGGTAGCGAATTTTCCCGCCAGGTATGGGCCGAACTGGCAAACATCCCCTATGGCCAGACCACCACCTACGGCGCGATCGCTGCCCGCCTCGGCAAACCCGGCGCCAGTCGGGCGGTGGGTCTGGCCAACGGTCGCAACCGCCTCTCGATTGTGCTGCCCTGCCACCGTGTGATCGGTGCTGATGGTTCGCTTACGGGCTACGCTGGAGGCCAACCGCGCAAAGCGTTTCTGCTCAGACTGGAAAACGCGGCAATGCAGATCACCCAACAACTCGCGTTCTGATCCCACCCATTTCAAAAGGAAGGAATCCCGATGGACAGGCTTGATGATCAACTTCATGCACTGCATCACGACGGTCTGCTGATCCTCACCAACGTCGCCGACGCTGCCGGGGCGCGGCTGGTGGAGCAACTGGGCAACAAGGCCGTGGCGACCAGCAGCGCGGCAGTGGCCTGGGCCCATGGTTATCCGGACGGCAACACCCTGCCCCTTGAGCGACTGGTGTCGACGGTCGAATCCATCGCCCGGGTAATTTCGGTGCCGTTGACCGTGGACATCGAGGCTGGCTACTCCGACGATCTGGCACGGGTTGCCGAAGTGGTGGATGCGGTCATCGCCGCCGGTGCGGTCGGGATCAATATCGAGGACGGTGCAGCGCCGCCTGAACTGCTCGTGCACAAGATTGAAATCGCGCGCCAGGTTGCCGATCGCCGCAACGTGAACCTGTTTATCAACGCACGCACCGATGTGTACCTCAGGAGCCTGGTTCCCGCCGAAGATCGCGTGGCGGAAACCCTGAGGCGCGCCGCGTTGTACCAGGCGGCGGGTGCCAACGGTTTGTTCGCGGCTGGCGTTACATCGGAGTACGAGATCGCGGCGCTGTGCCGGGGCACCACGCTGCCACTCAATGTGCTCGGTTTCCCTGGCCTGCCGTCACTGGAAGAGTTGCAAACACTGGGCGTGCGCCGCTTGAGCGCCGGCTCCGGCATCGCCGAGTTCCTTTATGGCGCCATGGCCACACTGGCAAAAAACTTTCTGCAGACCGGCAAGCTCGACAGCCATGACCTCAAGGCTTTCACCTATGGCGAAGTCAACGCGTTGCTCAAACCGCCGGGGAAAGCCTGAGCCCATGCCGGACGATTATTTACCCGCCACCGAGTTTCTAGCGTCCCTTGATGAGGATTGGCGTCGCCACATCGACGCCATCGGCCCGTGCCTGCATCAACCTCACGCGGCCCGAGATCCCTATGAGTCGCTGGTGCGGGCGATTGCCTACCAGCAACTTCACGCCAAGGCCGGGGATGCAATTGTCGGCCGGTTGCTGGCGCTGTACCCATCGGTGGCGTTTCCGCGGCCTGAGCAGATTGTGGCGACAGATTTTGATCGACTGCGCAGTTGCGGCTTTTCCGCCAGCAAGATTGCGACCATTCAAGGCATCGCCCAGGCTGCACTGGACGGCGTGGTGCCGGATTACGCCACGGCGCTGGCCATGGACGATGAAGCATTGATCGAACGCCTGATCACCCTGCGCGGTGTGGGGCGCTGGACCGTCGAGATGCTATTGATCTACAGCCTGGAGCGGCCTGACATTTTGCCGGCGGATGACTTTGGCGTGCGCGAGGGTTATCGCCGGCTCAAGGGGTTGGAGGTGCAGCCGTCGCGCAAGCAGATGATTGAGATCGGGTTGGCGTGGAGCCCGTATCGGACTGTGGCGTCGTGGTATTTGTGGCGGGTGCCTGGCAGGTAGACCGCGTTATCGTTCTTCGCGAGCAGGCTCGCTCCCACAGGGGAACGCATTTCAAATGTGGGAGCGAGCCTGCTCGCGAAGGCGTCAGTCATTACAACCCCGACTTCAACCGCGTAAACGCCCGAATCAAAGCCCGGTTGAACGCCTTGCCATTGTCATTCTTGCTGTACAACGAAGCCCGCACCGCCTGCGTCGGATAAGTCCCCGGATCATTGCGAATCGCCGGGTCGATCAAGGTATCCGCCGCCGTAATCGCATTGGCATAGTGGATAGTGTCGGTGATCGGCGCGATCACTTCAGGCGTCATCAGGTAATCCATCAATGCCAGCCCCGCCTCGGGATGCGGGGCATCCTTGGGAATGACCATGGCATCGAACCAGATCAGCGTGCCCTCTTTCGGTATCCGGTACTGCAACGAAAACGGCTTTTCAGCCGCTTGTGCCTGACCGGCCGCGATGGCCACGTTACCGTTCCACGACATCGCCACACAGGTATTGCCATTGGCCAGGTCGCTGATGTTCAGGTCGTTGTCGAAGTAGCGAATGTACGGGCGAATCTTCGCCAGTTGCTGTTCGGCCAGTTTCAGGTCATCGAGGTTCTGGCGGTTGATGTCCAGCCCCATGTATTTCATCACCGCCGCGAATACTTCGTTAGGGTCGTTGAGCAGGCTGACCCCGCAATCGGCGAATTTCGACACCACCGCCGGATCGAACAGCATTGCCCAGCTGTCCGTTGGCGCATCGGGCAGGCGCTGCTTGACCGCCTCTTCCTGAAAACCCACGCCGGTGGTGCCCCAGGCGTAGATCCCGGCATATCGGTTGCCCGGATCGAACACCGCCATGTGCTGGCGGAACTCCTCGCCGACACCGGCAAAATGCGGTATTTGCTGCTTGTCGACGGTCTGAATGGCGCCGCTCTGGATCGCTCGGGACAGATGCTGCCCCGCCGTCAGCACCAGGTCATAACCGCTGCGACCGGTCAGCAGTTTGGTCTCGACGGTTTCCAGGGAATCGAAGTGATCGGCGACGACATGGATACCGGTTTTCTTCTCGAAATTGGTCAAGGTGTCCGGGGCCAGGTACTCGCCCCAGATATACAGATTCACCACCGGTTTGGCGGTGTCGGCAGCCTGCACACACAGGGGTGCAAGCACCAGCAATATTGCTTGAGTCAGTTTGTGCAGGCCCACGGTTACACTCCCTTTTTGTTGCAGGCAGTGCCAGCGTACTGCGGCATGGTGATGCACGCGACGTTGCCGCCACCGAGGAGAATTTCCCGGGAGTTCTCGATGCCGACGATCTTGTGCTGCGGGAACAGCTCGGCGAGGGTCGCCAGTGCCACCTGATCATTGCGATCGCCAAACAGCGGCACCACGATCGAAGTGTTACCGGCGTAGTAATTGATATAGGACGCGCAGATTTTTGTTCCAGCCTGACGAGTATGCGTGCTGTCCTGTTGATCCAGCCCCTCGGCCTCTTCAGCGGTCCATTCCAGCACATCCGGTTGTGGCAGCTTGTGCACAATCAACTCGCGACCACGGCTGTCGCGGGTGCTGCGCAGGATATCGTAGGCCTCCTGGTAGATTTCCCACTGCGGGTCGTCGCGATTGTCGGTCCACTGCAACACCACTTCACCGGGGCGCACGAAGCACGCCAGATCGTCGACGTGGCCGTCGGTTTCGTCGAACTTGCAGCCCCGTGGCAACCAGATGACTTGCTCGGCGCCCAGATAATCGGTCAGCCGCCGGGTGACTTCGTCCTTGCCCAGATGCTGGTTGCGGTTTCGGTTGAGCAGGCATTGCTCGGTGGTGAGTATGCTGCCCTGACCGTCGCTCTGGATGCCGCCGAGTTCGGCAATCAACGGCGCGCGATAGCGGTCGAAGCGTTCGATTTCGAGGATTTTGCTGGCGATCTGGTCGTCCTTGTCCCACGGATAGTACAAGCCGCCGTCAAGGCCGCCGTAGGCGTTGAACTCGAAGTCGACGCCGCGCACTTCGCCGCTCTGATCATTGACCACAAAGCACGGCCCGCTGTCGCGGAACCAGGTGTCGTTGCAGGTCATTTCCACCACCCGCACTTGTGGCGGCAACTGCCGGCGAGCGGTGGCGAATTGCGCGGCCGAGGCGCAGACGGTGACCGGTTCGCTTTGGGAGATGGCGGTGACGATCTGCACCCAGACTTTTTGCGCAGGCTTGGCGCCATTGCGCCAGACGTCGGTACGCTCAGGCCAGCCGAGCCAGCAGCCGGACTTGGTTTCGAATTCGCCGGGCAAACGGAAACCGTCGAGTTTGGGAGTGGAATCGAGCAAACGTGCCATGGGCAAACCTCATCAGCGGGGATTGGAATGACCACAGGCTAAGTTCGCTGGCGTCCTCCTCGCCAACGATGATTATTTCGGAACACTTGAATTCAACTCATCAATCGACCAGCTGATCGTTGAACCATTCGAGCATCTGCGCCACGGCGGGCCGCTCCAGGCGAACCCGCTCGCACACCAGCGCGTATTGCCCCAATGCCGTCATGCTTGAAGTGAATGGCCGGACCAGGCGACCACTGAGTAAATCTTCCTGGGCCGTCAGGTTATCGCCCATGGCCACGCCCTGCCCTTGGGCCGCGGCTTCCAGGGCCAACCCGGCGTGGGCGAAATACAGTTGCCGTTCCGGGCGCTGATCGCCGGCATGGCTGGTGAGCCAGGCGGTCCAGGTCTTGCCGTCCTGATCGTCATGCAGCAGGCAATGGCGTGTCAGGTCCTTCGGTGTTTTCAGCGTGCCTTGGTTGAACAGACCGGGACTGCACACGGGGAAGAACTGCAGCGCCGGCAATGGCCGGACGAAATACGCACTGCTGTCCACTGGGCCTGTGCCGTAGGTGATCGCCAGGTCTATGTCCTCTCCCGGTGCCGTGGCGTCGATCGGTTGTTCGTAGAGGTGCAAGGTGATGTGCGGATAGCGCGCATAGAAATCCGAGAGACGACTCATCAACCACTTTTGCGCGAGCTCGGCGGTGACCGCCAGGCGCAACACCGCCAGGGACGATGGGTCGCGTAGTTCATCGCAGGCATCGCCGATCAGTTCGAAGGCTTGTTGCAGGCTTTGCATCAGGCGACCGGCGGCCATGGTCGGGCGAATCTGCCGGCCTTCGCGCACAAACAGCGAGACGCCAAGCTGTTCTTCCAACTGGCGGATCTGATGGCTGACGGCGCTGTCGGTGACGCACAACTCCGCCGCCGCCCGGCCAAAATGAGCGTGACGGGCGGCGCATTCGAAGGTTCTGAGGGCTGCCAGGGAAGGGAGACGTCGCATCGGGTCAGGTCCGGGATTCGAGGCGCCCATGCTGATCCGATGGACCGTGGGCGTCCAGTGGGACAGCGTTTTCGTTCTTCGCGAGCAGGCTCGCTCCCACAGGGAATTCATTTCACATGTGGGAGCGAGCCTGCTCGCGAAGGCGTCGGCAATCGCGCCACATATCTTCTAGGCTGAACCGAATCACTTCAGCCAGCGGAGACCACCATGCAACTCGAAGGCTCTTGCCATTGCGGCGCGGTGTCGTTCAGCCTGACCAGCGCCCACCCCTACCCCTATCAACGCTGCTATTGCTCGATCTGCCGCAAAACCCAGGGTGGTGGCGGTTATGCGATCAATATTGCCGGGGACGCCAATAGCCTCAAAGTGCGCGGGCGCAAGAACATCGCGATCTACCATGCCCTGCTCAAGGACGAAGGCGAGAAGCGCGCCCACCGTAGCAGCGCCGAGCGGCATTTCTGTTCGCTGTGCGGCTCGGGTTTATGGCTGTTCAGCCCCGAATGGCCGGAACTGATCCACCCCTTCGCCTCGGCCATCGACACACCGCTACCGGTGCCACCGCAGCACACGCATTTGCTGCTGGACTCCAAGGCCCCCTGGGTCGAGGCCGAAGTGAAGCCTGGCGATAAACAGTTCGACGTTTACCCCGAAGAATCGATCGCAGAGTGGCATGAACGCCTGGGTTTGAGCCGTTAGAGCAAAGTTCCTTAAGCCGCTACAGGCACACCGCTGTGAAAGCGAAACTCCACATCCGGCGATTCGATCAGTTCCTGCTCGGCGGCCCGCACCTTGTCGATTACCTGAGCGATGTCCTTGGCGTCACCGTACTGGTAAGCCAGCTTCAGGTAACCCTGGAAGTGCCGGGCCTCGCTTTTGAGCAAGCCGAAGTAGAACTTGCCCAGTTCTTCGTCCAGATGCGGTACCAAAGCCTCAAAACGCTCGCAACTGCGGGCTTCGATGAACGCACCGACCACCAATGTATCCACCAGTTTGACCGGTTCGTGACTGCGTACCACTTTGCGCAGCCCCGAGGCGTAACGCCCGGCGGACAACTGACGCAACTCGATCTTGCGTTTTTTCATCAGGCGCATGACCTGCTCGTGGTGCACCAGCTCTTCCCGGGCCAGACGCGACATCATGTTGATCAAATCGACGTGGGAGTGATATTTGGCAATCAGGCTAAGCGCCGTGCTGGCCGCCTTGAACTCGCAATTCTTGTGGTCGATCAGCAGGGTGTCCTGATCGGCCAAAGCGGCCTGAACCCAGCCATCCGGGGTGCGGCAGCCGAGGAACTCGTGAATTTCGGGAAGGATCATGGGGCTCACGGAAAAAAGATATAGATAGGTATAAAACGAAGGGCGCCGATTATACCGGCCTGCCCCAAGACCACCAGTCACACCGTTGATATGCATCAAGTCGCCGAATGCCGCGCAGGAACTATAGTTGTGCAACGCCGTGCTTTTTCATTTTCAGGAGATCCCGATCATGCAAGCCATTCGCAGCATTCTGGTGGTCATCGACCCCGAGCATTCGGAAAGCCTGGCGCTCAAACGAGCCAAACTGATCGCCGGCGTGACCCAGGCGCACCTGCACCTGCTGGTCTGTGATCCCAAGCATGATCACAGCGCCATGCTCAGCGTGCTCAAGTCAGCGTTGCTGGAGGACGGTTACAGCGTCACCACCGAGCAGGCCTGGAACCAGAGCTTGCACGAAACCATCGTCGACGTGCAGCAGGCCGAAGGCTGCGGGCTGGTGGTCAAGCAGCATTTCCCCGACAGCTCACTGAAAAAGGCCCTGCTGACGCCGGTGGACTGGAAACTGCTACGCCACTGCCCTACCCCGGTGCTGCTGGTCAAAACCGCCGGTTCCTGGAAGGACAAAGTGATCCTGGCGGCCGTCGACGTTGGCAATATGGAAAGTGAACACCGCCATTTGCACAACACCATCATCGATTACGGCTATGACATCGCCAGCCTGGCCAAGGCACATCTGCATGTGATCAGTGCTCATCCGTCGCCCATGCTGTCGGCGGCCGACCCAACGTTGCAGCTCAGCGAAACCATCGAGGCGCGCTATCGCGAACAATGCACGGCGTTCCAGGCCGAGTTCGACATCGACAACGAACACCTGCACATCGCCGAGGGCCCGGCGGATGTGCTGATTCCGTTCATGGTGCACAAACTGCAGGCGGCCGTGACGGTGATCGGCACCGTGGCGCGTAGCGGATTATCGGGGACGTTGATCGGCAATACCGCGGAAGTGGTGCTCGACGCGGTGGAGAGCGATGTGTTGGTACTCAAACCCCAGGAGGTTGAGGATCACCTTGAGGAGCTGGCGGTAAAGCATTGAGATTCGTCGCGCCTGTCAGGCCGTCTTCGCGAGCAGGCTCGCTCCCACAGGGGAATGCATTCCAAATGTGGGAGCGAGCCTGCTCGCGAAGCTTTTAAAATTAGTCGCCAAAGGCGTCTTTCAGGAACCCCGGCGCGATATATCGCTGGTAATGCGCCTCGGAGAGCAGGAAAAATTCCCGATCAATGGCATCGCGCAGTTCCGGCAGGTTCCAGTCGCGAAACTCCGGCAACAGCACCATCCCGTAGGCTTCCAGAACGTTGATGACCCGCGCGCCCCGAGCGATCAACTGGTAGGCCCAGCAATACTCGGACTGATGCGGCACGAAGCGGATCTTGCGCTGCTCCAGCTGAATTCTCAGCAGCGCCGGGTCGAAAATTTCCACCTTGGCGGCCATCACCTGGGACAACAACTGCTCTAGACGCAGCCACACCGCGCGTTTCTCTTCCTCGTTGTAGCCGTTCCAGTGAATCACTTCGTGGTGGAAGCGCTTGCAGCCACGGCACACCAAATCACCGTAAACAGTGGAGCAAAGGCCGACGCAGGGGGTCTTGATGGTCTGATTGGGCATAGGTAGGCAAAACGCGAAAAAGCAAAACAGGACGGCATGTTAGCCCTTTGTCTAACATTGATCACCCCTCAAAGTTTCAGGTGCCAACTTACCTTTAATTTTTTTTTGCCGTAGAATCAGCCTGCCTTTTTAGGCGCCAATGTCCGTTAGAAGCTGTTTTCAAAGCGTCACGAGCACAGTCGTTCCTTCAGAGCGGTGTTGGCGAAGGGTTTTTCCAGCGGGGAAAAGCCTGACGCCAACCCTCATCAGCTCCCGTTCTGCAGGCGTAAAACTTTGAAAGCAGCTTCTGTAAGGAATTGTCGGTAATTCTGGCTAAGTGGCCCACAACGCCATGCAGCGCATGAGTACGGCAATTTCGGGATGAGCGTCCCGGACACCCATTTGGGACCACTGATGAGGGTAATAACTGTGCTTGAAGCCTACCGCAAACATATCGAAGAGCGCGCAGCACTGGGTATCGTTCCCCAGCCGCTAAACGCCGAACAAACTGCAGGCCTGGTCGAGCTGCTGAAGAATCCCCCGGCTGGCGAAGAAGCATTCCTCGTTGACCTGATCACCAATCGCATTCCGCCAGGCGTGGACGAAGCAGCCTATGTCAAGGCCGGCTTCCTGTCTGCCATCGCCAAGGGCGAAGCCAAATCCCCCCTGATCGACAAGAAGCGCGCTGTTGAACTGCTCGGCACCATGCAGGGCGGCTACAACATCGTGACCCTGGTCAACCTGCTGGACGACGCCGAGCTGGCGCCAGTAGCCGCCGAAGAACTCAAGCACACCCTGCTGATGTTCGACGCTTTCCACGACGTCGCGGAAAAAGCCAAGAACGGCAACGTTCACGCTCAAGGCGTGCTGCAGTCCTGGGCTGACGGCGAGTGGTTCAAGAACCGCCCGACCCTGGCCGACAAGATCAGCCTGCGCGTGTTCAAGGTTACGGGCGAGACCAACACCGACGACCTGTCCCCTGCTCCTGATGCCTGGTCCCGCCCGGACATCCCGCTGCACGCCCTGGCCATGCTGAAAATGGCTCGCGACGGCATCGTGCCTGACGCACAAGGCGTCACCGGCCCGATGAAGCAGATCGAAGAAATGCGCAACGCCGGCTTCCCGATCGCCTACGTCGGTGACGTGGTTGGTACCGGTTCTTCGCGTAAATCGGCGACCAACTCGGTTCTGTGGTTCTTCGGCGACGACGTTCCTTATGTTCCGAACAAGCGTGCCGGCGGTTTCTGCTTCGGCAGCAAGATCGCTCCAATCTTCTACAACACCATGGAAGATGCCGGCGCCCTGCCAATCGAATTCGACGTATCCAACATGCACATGGGCGACGTGATCGACCTGTACCCGCATGCTGGCAAAGTCTGCAAGCACGGCACCGACGAAGTCCTGACCACCTTCGAAATGAAGACTCCGGTCCTGTTGGACGAAGTTCGCGCCGGCGGCCGTATTCCGCTGATCATCGGCCGCGGCCTGACCGAGAAGGCTCGCGCCGAACTGGGTCTGCCACCGTTCGACCTGTTCAAGAAGCCTGAAGCTCCAGCTGAAAGCACCAAGGGTTTCACCCTGGCGCAGAAAATGGTCGGCAAGGCTTGCGGCGTAGTCGGTGTGCGTCCTGGCACCTACTGCGAACCGAAAATGACCACCGTGGGTTCTCAGGACACCACCGGTCCAATGACCCGTGACGAACTGAAAGACCTGGCGTGCCTGGGCTTCTCGGCCGATCTGGTCATGCAGTCGTTCTGCCACACCGCGGCTTATCCAAAGCCGATCGACGTGACCACCCACCACACCCTGCCTGACTTCATCATGACCCGTGGCGGCGTTTCCCTGCGTCCGGGCGACGGCATCATCCACTCGTGGCTGAACCGTATGCTGCTGCCAGACACCGTGGGTACCGGTGGTGACTCGCACACCCGTTTCCCGATGGGCATTTCGTTCCCGGCCGGTTCCGGTCTGGTCGCGTTCGCCGCAGCCACCGGCGTCATGCCGCTGGACATGCCGGAATCGATCCTGGTGCGCTTCAAAGGCAAGATGCAACCGGGCGTCACTCTGCGTGACCTGGTTCACGCGATTCCTTACTTCGCCATCCAGAAAGGTCTGTTGACCGTCGAGAAGAAAGGCAAGAAAAACGCCTTCTCCGGCCGCATCCTGGAAATCGAAGGCCTGGACAACCTGAGCATCGAACAGGCTTTCGAACTGTCCGACGCCTCGGCCGAGCGTTCGGCTGCCGGTTGCACCATCAAGCTGTCGAAAGACTCGATCACCGAGTACCTGCAGTCCAACATCACCCTGCTGCGCTGGATGATCGGCGAAGGCTACGGCGATGTACGTACCCTGGAACGTCGTGCTCAAGCGATGGAAGCCTGGATCGCCAATCCTGAGCTGATGGAAGCCGATGCCGACGCCGAATACGCCGAAGTCATCGAAATCGACCTGGCCGACGTCAAGGAGCCTGTGCTCTGCGCGCCGAACGATCCGGACGACGCCCGTCTGCTCTCCAGCGTTGCTGGCGAGAAGATCGACGAAGTGTTCATCGGTTCGTGCATGACCAACATCGGTCACTTCCGTGCTGCCGGTAAATTGCTGGAGCAGGTCAAGGGTCAGCTGCCAACCCGTCTGTGGCTGTCGCCGCCGACCAAGATGGACGCTCACCAACTGACCGAAGAAGGCTACTACGGCATCTACGGCAAGGCTGGCGCGCGCATGGAAATGCCAGGCTGCTCGCTGTGCATGGGTAACCAGGCACGTGTAGAGCCGAACTCGACTGTTGTGTCGACTTCGACCCGTAACTTCCCGAACCGTCTGGGTGACGGCGCGAACGTCTACCTGGCTTCGGCCGAGCTGGCGTCCGTGGCCTCCATCCTGGGTCGCCTGCCGACCGTCGAGGAGTATATGGAATACGCTGGCAAGATCGACAGCATGGCGGCCGATGTGTACCGCTACCTGTCCTTCGACCAGATTGCCGAGTTCCGTGAAGTTGCTGCGAACGCCAACATCCCGGTCGTTCAAGCCTAACGCTGCACAGCAATAAAAAACGCCGCCCATCGTAAGATGGGCGGCGTTTTTTTATGCCTGTTCTGCGTCGCCGATCGTTCCCACGCTCTGCGTGGGAATGCATCCCGGGCCGCTCTGCGTCCCTTCAAAGCTGAACGCGGAGCGTCCGTTGAGGCATTCCTTTGCTGCGCGTGGGAACGATCAAAGCGGATTCACAGCCCCCAAAGGATTGATTTCAGCGAATAGATCAACGCCGAAATCGCCACCAGGCCCACGGCCACCACAAACACATTGGACGCCTGGCCACGATAACGCGCCATCGCCGGTACCTTGCGGATGGCGTACATCGGCATCAGGAACAGGATCGCCGCAATCACCGGGCCACCCAGGGTTTCAATCATGCCGAGGATGCTCGGGTTCAGCGTGGCGACGATCCAGCACACCACCAGCATGAACGCCGCAACAATACGGTCCAGGGTCTTGGGCGCTGGACGTTTGCCGGTCTTGACGATCAAGCCCTTGAGACCCTCGCTGGCGCCAATGTAGTGCCCCAGGAACGACTTGGAGATGGCCACGAAGGCAATCAACGGTGCCGCGAAGGCGATGGTCGGGTTGCTGAAGTGGTTGGCCAAGTACGACAGGATCGACAGGTTCTGTGCTTTCGCCTCGGCCAGTTGTGCCGGCGACAGGGTCAGCACGCAGCTGAACACGAAGAACAGCACCATCACCACCATCAACGCATGGGCCCGGGACAGGATCTGCGAGCTACGTTCTTCGGCATGCTCGCCGTATCGGCGCTTCTGGTCCACGGCGAACGCCGAGATGATCGGCGAATGGTTGAACGAGAACACCATCACCGGAATCGCCAGCCACAGGGTGTGCAGCAACGCCGATGGCTCAGGCAGCGTGGTGGCCGTGGTCAGGATGCCGCCGTTCCAGTGTGGAATCAGGAACACCGCCAGGAACAGCAGCGCGACGATGAACGGGTAGACCATCAGGCTCATGGCCTTGACGATCATCTGCTCGCCGCAACGCACTACCGCCAGCAAGCCAAGGATCAGCACCAGCGACAGTACCGCGCGCGGTGGCGGCATGATGTGCAGCTGATGTTCAAGGAAGCTGCCCACAGTGTTGGTCAGGGCCACACTATAGATCAGCAGGATCGGGAAGATCGCGAAGAAATACAGCAACGTGATCACGGCACCGGCCTTGATGCCGAAATGTTGTTCCACCACTTCGGTAATGTCCGCACCTTCACGGCCGGACAGCACAAAGCGGGTCAGGCCGCGGTGAGCGTAGAACGTCATCGGGAACGCCAGTACCGCCAGGACCAGCAGCGGCCAGAAGCCACCCAAGCCCGCGTTGATCGGTAAAAACAGGGTTCCCGCACCAATCGCCGTGCCAAACAGGCCCAGCATCCAGGTGGTGTCCTGGCGATTCCAGCTCGAAAGGGTTGCGGGTGTCGCTGCTACAAAGCGTTCGTTAACGCTATTGGCCTGATCATTCATCCGGTGGGATCTCCACATTCCGGTCACTTGCCACCCGGCCAGAACGCGTCGGAATACCCGACAGGCAGCGCCCTGGCCGAAACAGGGGCGCGATTCTGGAGGATTAGTGAACAGAAGCAAAGACTTAGGTGAGGAACGGTGGTTCCAATTGGGAAATTTCCAGCAATGCATAACCCTGTGGGAGCAAGCCTGTGGCGAGGGGATTTATCCCCGTTGGGCTGCGAAGCGGCCCCAGCATTCTTTCAGGCACACCGAGTTGTCTGACTTTGCGACTGCTTCGCAGCCGAACGGGGCGGTGCGACGTTTCGCTAAATCCCCTCGCCACACAGGCTCGCACACAGGGATTTGCATCGTTTCATCGGCAAACGCCGAGCCGCCCTTGATAAAGGTCAGTCATCATGTATTTTTAATGAACCTGTCCACCTTCCGGAGTCATCCCATGCCACTGGTTCGCGTCGACCTCAAGAAACAGCAGGACCCCACCTACGCCAAACGCGTCGGGCAACTGATCTACACCGCCCTGCGCAGCGCGATTGGCGTGCCGGAAAACGATAACTTCCAGATCCTCGCCGAACACGACGAACAGCATTTCATCTTCGATCCGCAATACCTGGGCATCCAGCGCACCGACAACCTGGTGGTCATCCAGATCACCCTGAGCGAAGGCCGAACCCTGGAGCAGAAAAAGCTGCTCTATCAAACCATCGTCGAAAACCTCAACACGCAACTGGCCGTGCGCCTGGAGGATGTTTTCATTAATCTGGTGGAAGTGAAGAAAGAGAACTGGTCGTTCGGCAATGGCATTGCCCAATACGCACTCTGATAGCCAACTTATTGACCTGTGAGCCGCCCATGCCCCGCGTTTCCCGCAAACAAGCCGACCTCAACCGCGAAATCATCGTCGAGGCCGCCACACGGTTGTTTCGCGAACGCGGCCTGCACGGGATCAGCGTTGTCGACGTGATGGCGGCGGCGGGCCTGACCCATGGCGGTTTCTATGGTCACTTCGAATCCAAGGAAGCGCTGGCCAGGGAGGCCAGCGAACGGGCATTCAAAGAGGTGGGCGCGCGATGGCGCGAACGAATCACCGCTGGCGACGACAAAGCGGCGGCGCGGCGGGCATTGATCGAGCCTTACCTGTCGGTCTACAGCCGCGACAACCCCGGTGAAAGCTGCCCGGTGGTGGCCTTTGCCGGCGACATGTGTCACGAGCGCGCCGACAGCGGCCTGCGCGAGCCGTTCATGGCCGGCCTGAACCGGCTGCTCGATGCCCTGGGCGAACTGATGGACTCGGACGATGCCGGTGAAAATCGGCAGCAGGCGCTGGTGCAATACTCGCTGATGGTTGGCGCGCTGACACTGGCGCGGGCCACCCGGGGCGACGCCCTGTCGGAGGAAATCCTCGAGGCGGCCCAGACCTTTCTGACAGAGCCTCCGGCGAGGTCCTGAACATTCGGCGCATCAAAAAAGATCGCAGGCTTCGCCAGCTCCTACACTGAGGTGCATGGCTACGAAGACGGGTGCTTGGAAGATTGCCAAAAGCTCCCGCAGCCAGCACTCTCAACCGACGTTCGAGCCCGACTTTACGCTGCCCACAGGAGCAAAGCATGCCTGCAACCGTTCTGGTACTGGTTGAAACCATCAATGATTACTTGCCCATTCTCGAACATCAGGGCTTTCACCTGATCCTGGCGCCCACGCCCGCCGAGCGCGCCGAGGCCATCACCCGGCACAGCGGCCAGATCGACGCCGTCCTGACCCGAGGCCCGCTTGGCCTCTACGCCGATGAAATCGCCGCCCTGCCCAACCTCAAGATCATCTGCGTGATTGGCGCAGGCTTCGAACAGGTCGACCTGCAAGCCGCTGCCGACCGGGGCATCACCGTCACCAATGGCGCCGGGGTCAACGCCTCCTCGGTGGCGGACCATGCCATGTCGTTGCTGCTGTCGCTGGTGCGCGACATCCCCCGCTGCGATGCTGCCGTACGCCGGGGTGAATGGCCAAAGATCATGCGCCCCTCCCTGGCCGGTAAGCGCCTGGGCATTCTCGGCCTCGGCGCGGTCGGCATGGCCATCGCCAAACGTGCCTCCCTGGGCTTCGACATGAGCGTGAGTTACCACAACCGCCAGCACCGCAGCGATGTGCCCTACAAGTTCTGCTCGACGCCCACCGAACTGGCCCGAGCCTCGGACTTCCTGATCGTCGCCACCCCGGGAGGCCTGGGCACCAAGCACCTGATCAACCGACAAGTGCTCGAGGCCCTGGGACCCAACGGTTTTTTCGTCAACATCGCCCGTGCCAGCGTGGTGGTCACCGCCGACCTGATCACCGCGCTCGAGCAACGGCGAATCGCCGGTGCCGCGCTGGATGTCTTCGATGCCGAGCCCAAGGTGCCGGATGCTCTCAAGGTCCTGGCGAACGTCATCCTGAGCCCGCATGTGGCCGGACTCTCCCCCGAGGCCACCCAAAGCACCGTAGAACTGGTAGGCCGCAACCTGGTGGCGTTTTTTTCCGGCCAGCCTGTGCTGACCCCCATCGAGCTACCGCTAGCCGTCACGCAGGCCGTCCAGTAAGGCAATTCAAACAGGTGTATCAAAAGCAATGATTGCCCGGCAACACGCTCACCTATAAGGGCCGTCCGAGGTTGTGGGTGACGGGTACGCGCATTAGATTAGCCAATAGTTTCAGGCCTCCAGAATAAGCAGAAGGGATAAGCATGACGCTTACTGACCAATCCACCCGCACCCGCACTGGCGAAGAACTCTATGCCAGCCTGATCGATCCCTACCTCAAGGCCCACATTCCGGGCTTGAGCGGCCTGCCACGGATCAGCCAGTTCCCGGGCGGTGCGTCAAACCTCACCTATTTGCTGGAATACCCCGAACAGGAGTTCGTCCTGCGTCGGCCGCCGTTCGGTCACAAGGCCAAGTCCGCCCATGACATGGGCCGCGAGTTTCGCATCCTCAATCAACTGCGCGACGGTTTTCCGTATTGCCCGAAGGCCTACGTGCACTGCACCGATGAATCGGTGATCGGCGCCGAGTTCTATGTGATGGAGCGGGTCAACGGCATCATCCTGCGTTCCGAACTGCCGTCGGAACTGGGGCTGGACGCAGCGCAAACCGAAGCCCTGTGCAAGAGCTTCATCGACAAGTTCGTCGAACTGCACCGTGTCGACTACAACGCCTATGGCCTGGGCGACCTCGGCAAACCCGAAGGCTACGTGGCGCGGCAGATCAAAGGCTGGAGCGATCGCTACGAGAAAGCCCTGACCCCCGACGCGCCGCAGTGGGAAGTGGTGAAAGCCTGGCTCAACGACAAGATGCCGGCCGATCACCCGACCTCCAGCATCGTGCACAACGACTACCGCTTCGACAACGTCATCCTCGACCCGAACAACCCGATGCAGATCATCGGCGTGCTCGACTGGGAACTGACCACCCTGGGCGACCCGCTGATGGACCTGGGCAACACCCTCGCCTACTGGATCGAAGCCAGTGATCCGGCGCCGGTACAGCTGATGCGCCGTCAGCCCAGCCACGCCCCGGGCATGCTGACCCGTCGCGAATTCGTTGACTATTACGCCCAGCGTTCAGGCATTGAAATCGACAATTTCGACTTCTACTACACCTATGGCCTGTTCCGCCTGGCCGGTATCGTGCAGCAGATCTACTACCGCTTCTACCATGGCCAGACCCAGGACAAACGCTTCGCGCAGTTCATTCACATGAACAAACTGCTGGAGCAGATGAGCTTGCAGGTCATCCAGAAATCCAGCCTCTGATACAACACACCTCTTGTAGGAGCCAGGCTTGCCGGCGAAGGCGTACTTGAGGCCGCCTTCGCCGGCAAGCCTGGCTCCTACGAACAGCGATTCAGGCTCAATAACAAGGAACTCTCATGTCCAAGACTCAGTTGTTCGACCTCGACGGCAAGATCGCTTTCGTCTCCGGCGCCAGCCGCGGCATCGGTGAAGCCATCGCCAAACTGCTGGCCCAGCAAGGCGCCCACGTAATCGTGTCGAGCCGTAAACTCGAGGGCTGCCAGCACGTGGCCGACGCGATCGCCGCCGCCGGAGGCAAAGCCACCGCCATCGCCTGCCACATCGGCGAGATGGAGCAGATCAGCCAGGTCTTCGCCGGCATCAAGGAACAGTTCGGGCGCCTGGACATCCTGGTCAACAATGCCGCGACCAACCCGCAATTCTGCAACGTCCTGGACACCGACCTCAGCGCCTTCCAGAAAACCGTCGACGTCAATATCCGCGGCTACTTCTTCATGTCGGTGGAAGCCGGCAAGCTGATGCGCGAAAACGGCGGCGGCAGCATCATCAACGTCGCGTCGATCAACGGCGTCTCGCCCGGCATATTCCAGGGAATTTACTCGGTGACCAAGGCGGCGGTGATCAACATGACCAAGGTGTTCGCCAAGGAATGCGCGCAGTTCGGTATCCGCTGCAATGCCCTGCTGCCGGGCCTGACCGACACCAAGTTCGCTTCGGCGCTGGTGAAGAATGAGGCGATCTTGAACACTGCGCTGCAGCAGATTCCGCTCAAGCGTGTGGCAGATCCAAGCGAGATGGCCGGCGCCGTGCTGTACCTGGCGAGCGACGCATCAAGCTACACCACCGGCGTTTCCCTGAACGTGGATGGCGGTTTTCTGTCCTGATGTGATGTCCCCCCCTGTAGGAGCGAGCATGCTCGCGATGGACCTGAGATAACCACGGGGAGTCAGGTTCCCATCGTTATCGTTGGCGACCATCGCGAGCAGGCTCGCTCCCACAGGATTTGCGTTTTGCCGGATCTTTACTGTGTGACGCACCGCGTCACGGTGGTTTCGCGCGTCACCTGCCCTTCCGCCCGCACTTCGCCCATCACCTGGGTGTTATCCGAGGTCTGACAGGTGGTTTCAGGCGGAGGGGGTGGCGCAGCAGGTGGAGGTGGCGGCGGACTGGAACAGCCACCGAGAATCACGGCACAGAGTGCAACAGGAGCGAAAACGCGTTTCCCAAGACTTTTCATAGGATGACCCGCGAAAAAGGATGTACACATTTGTGTGACAACAGAACACCGCCGGAAAGTTCACGGCGGGGCTGCAGAAAAATCACTTTTGTACCTTTTTATCGCGTATTCAGTCGTCCAGACATAGCAAACCTGGCAATTCCTACACTACCGGGTCCGGGCGTTGCAGGCTGTTGCTCTGCAGCTCATATCGCAGTTCGTCGATGAGAGCGGCCACCGATTCGGGGGTTTGCAGCATGGCCACGTTCAACCCGCTGACCACCAGATCGACTTGGCCTGACACTGGGTGGTAGAGCTTGATGGTCAACGAATGATCGCCGGTGAAATTGCACTCACAGGCCAGCGGTGAAAAGGTCCGTTCTAGCTGCGTGCGCAGCTGGGACACGTGAATCATTGCGATAGCCCACTGCGGCAAGCAACTGCGTTGGTAGTGCGTTCGTCGTGCATGGCTGTTCCTTTAGCGACCAAGGGCGGGGAGTGATCCGAAAATGTCATTCACCCGCTTTTAGCCTAAGGCCTGCCACCTGCCTGCCAAAACGTGAGTTTGCACCCCATCGCGTAGTGCATTTGCACCTTACCGTTGCCCCTTGGGGCGCCATGCACTGGAAAACAATCCACGCTCGCGCGCCCAGACAATCGCCTCGCTGCGGCTATGCACATCGAGTTTGGAATAGACCGTCGCGACATGGTTGCGCACGGTGTTTGTCGCCAGTTTCAGGCGCGCGGCGATTTCCTTGTCCGCCAGGCCCTCACAGATCAGTTCCAGCACGTCGCGCTCCCTGGCGGTCAGGTCGGTAAAGGACACGCTGGGTAACTGCGGCGAGTTGACGTTCTTCACGTTGGCGAGTTTTTCGATCAGCGTGCGACTGAACCATGAGGCATCCTTCATCACCTCTTCAATGGCCGCCACCAACTCAAGCTCGGTGCGTTTGCGCTCGGTGATGTCCATCATTACCAGCAGATAGCAAGGACTGTCCTGAATGTTCACGGTGTCGGCGGAAACGGCGCAATCGATCAGTTCGCTGTCTTTCCTGCGCAGACGTACGTCAACACGGTCCAAACTTGCAGTTTTCTCCAGGGCGGTGAAGAGCCGTGTCCGCGCCCCTTTGTCATGGAAGAAGTCGATCTCGGCGATGGTTTTGCCGAACACCTCTTCGCTGGAATACGCGAAGGTATCGAGGAACGCGTCATTCACGTCCATCACTACCTGATCGCTGGCGCTGCACACCATGGTCGGCACCGGAGTCAGGCGAAAGGCCTTGGCAAACCGCTCCTCACTCTGGCGCAGGGCAACTTCGACCTTGTGCCGGGGTTCCATGTCGACGAAGGAAAACAGCATGCAGGCTTCGTCATGGAGTTCAAGGGACTGGCCCGCGACGATCACTTGCTTGCTGCTACCATCGGCCAGGCGCAACTGGGCCTGCATCTGCGGGATGGTGCTACCTTCGCGTAAACGCTGCTTGGCCAGATCCTTGTTCTCGGCCTGCTCCAGCACATCCAGCTCGTAGGTCGAAGTGCCGATCACCTGGTCGCGGGCATAGCCGGTCATTTCAAGAAATCCGGGGTTGACCTTGATGTAGCGCAAATCACTGAGGCGGCAGATGACTGCCGGTGCCGGGTTGGCGGCGAAGGTTTTCTCGAAGCGTTGCTCGGCGCTGGCCCAGTCGGTGACATCGTCCATGATCAGCACCAGCGATTCCGGTTCGCCACGGCTGTCGGCCAGCACCAGGCTGCGCACGCGATGAACCCAGGTACGCTCTTCGCACGTCACCTCTACCAGCACATCACTGAAGGTCTCGCCGCGCGCCAACCGGTTGATTGGATAGCTGTCGGCCGGTACGACGTGATTATTGCGATAGCGCAGGGCGAATTGTCTGGCGTATTCCTTGGCATTGCTGCCCAGATCGCTGATCTGCTCGACGCCGTGCATGGCCAGCGCCGCGTCATTGGCCCACAGGATGCTCTGGTCGGGATCCAGCAGAATCACGCCGTCGGACAGACCGGCGATGATTTGCTGCAACTGGCGGCGATTGGTTTCCGTGGTCAGGACGTCCTGGCTCATTGCGACTCCACAAGTATGGTGACCCTGTGAAGTCTACGACCACACGCGCTCATGATCGTGCAGCCTGCGCACGCGACCAATGTAGGAGCTGCCGCAGGCTGCGATCTTTTGATCTTTGGCAATGATGCTGGCGCCGAAGATCAAAAGATCGCAGCCTGCGGCAGCTCCTACAGGGGAGGGTTGTTGCGGTCTTGCAGGACCAGTTCCCGCAGCGTATCGAGAAACAGCTTGAGCACCGGCGAATCATCGTCCGCACGGTAGGTGGCGTACAACGGCACCTCCGGCAACGCCGGGGTCAGACGCCGGAACACCAGGCCTGCCGGGGCCATCTGTTCGATGGATGCCGGCAACAAGGCCACGCCGAAACCGGCCCGGACCAGGCTGAGCAAGGTTTGTACCTCGATTACCTGCTGGCGGATCTGCGGCGTGAATCCGGCCTGGAGGCAGCACTGATAGAGAAAATCGGCAAACCGCGATTGCTTGAGCTCCAGCGCCACGAACGGCTCGGGCGCCAGATCCGCAGGCGCCAGAAGCTGTTTTGCGGCCAACGGGTGATCGACCGGCATGACCACCCGGATCGGCTCGTAGATCAGCAGTTCATTGCGCAACTGCGGATCGTCATAGCCGACCCGGAACACGCAGGCGTCGATGCGTTTTTCCTTGAGCGCCTTGACCTGCGCCGCTGGCGTCATCTCATGCAGGCGCCAGGACACCTGCGGATAACGCTCGCGAAACAGGTGCAAGGCCCGTGGCAGCACACCGACCATCACCGAACTGATCATGCCGATTTCCAGCTTGCCCAACTGGCCGCGGCCGGTTTGCCGCGTCAGGTCCAGGGCACGGTTGAGCTGCTCGAACACCAGCGGCGCCTGTTCCTTGAGCATTTGCCCGGCGGCGGTCAGCTCGACCCGGTGATGACTGCGCTCGAACAGCGGCGTGCCGAGCTCCTCCTCCAGCAAACGAATCTGCTGGCTCAGCGGTGGCTGGCAGATGTGCAAGCGGGTGGCGGCCCGGCCGAAATGCAGCTCTTCGGCCAGCGCCATGAAGTAGCGCAACAGACGCAAGTCCATGACGCCTATCCCAGGTTCAACGGCGTCGAGCGCTGGCGCACGCCGGTCAGGCTGAACAGGGCATTGGCGATGGCCGGGGCCACCGATGGGCTGCCCAACTCACCGACGCCGCCAGGTTTGCCCGGTTCACCGTCCAGCACCAGGATGTCCACGGCCGGCATGTCGGACATGCGCGGCACCCGGTAATCATGGAAGTTGTTCTGCACCACCCTGCCCTGCTTGATGTCCATGCGGTCGAACAACGCATGGCCGAGGCCCCACATCAGGCCGCCGTAGATTTGTTCTTCGACGCCGCCGGGTGATACCGCCAGGCCGCAATCGACCACGCACGTCAACTTCTCCACGTGAGCCACGCCATCCTTTTTGGCCACCTGCGCTACCACTGCGATGAAGCTGGTGTAGCCCTGATTGGTGGCGATCCCCAGCGCCGTGCCTTCTGGCAGCGGCTGACCCCATCCCGCGCGCTCGGCCGCTCTTTTCAGCACCTCGACGTGGCGCGGACGCTCGTGCATATGGGCCAGCCTGAACGCCAACGGATCCTGCCCGGCACCTTGTGCAAGCTCATCCATGAAGCTTTCCACGGCAAACACGTTGGGGATGAAACTCACCGACCGATACCAGCCGCTCGGCACCTGGCTTTCATGCTTGACCCAGACCAGGTCCAGGTGCGCCGGGCGATAGGCAAAATCCCACGCAGTGATCGCTTCGGTGGTGCTGTAGTCCATGTGATCGGGGCGTTCGAAGTAGCCCGGTTCCCACTGCTCCGGCGAGGCCGGCGACACCGCTTCGAGTCTCAGGGCAGTCAAACGACCCTGGGCGTCCAGTGCGCCTTTTGCCCGATGCAGCGTGGCCGGGTGCATGAACAGCGAGCGCATTTCATCTTCACGGCTGTTCATCAGCTTCACCGGGACCTTGGCCTGCTGCGCCAGGTAGGCGACTTCGAACAACCAGTACTTGGCCTCCCGCGCACCAAAGCTGCCCCCGGAGACCATCTCGTTGATGGTGACTTTTTCCTTGGCGATGCGGCACACGGTTTGTGCCGCCTCCAAGGCCGATGACGGCACCTGCACACCGCCCCAGTAGGTGATCGCGTTGTCCTTGACCTGGGCAGTGATGCACACCGGTTCCAACGGGTTCTGCACTTTGTAGGGCATGTGGTAATCGGCTTCCAGCAACTGCGCCGCGCCGGCCCACTGAGCGTTGACATCGCCGGCCTGCATCGCGGTCACCCGCTGCGCGGTTTTATCGGCGATGGCCGCCGCCTGCGCTGCGGGCAATTGCTCTCTGTCGAACCCGGAAAGCGGTGAATCACTCCACTGCACCACCAGCAGCGCCCGGCCCTGCTGTGCTGCCCAGTACGTGTCGGCCAGCACCGCGACGCCCTCCTGATTGCCACCGAGCACGTCCGGGCGACCGGGGATCGCGATCACCTTGCGCACACCCGGCACCTGCAACGCCGCTGCAGCATCGACCTGCAAGACTTTCGCCCCGACTACCGGCGTGCGCAGGATCACGGCCACCAGCAGCTCGGGTAATTCCACATCGATGCTGTACTTGAAGCGCCCACACACCTTCGCCGCTGCATCGCGTTTATGGCGCAATTTACCGATGTACTTGAACTGCGCCGGATCTTTCAATTTGACGTCGGTCGGCGCCTGCAGGTGCGCAGCGACGCTGACCAGTTCCCCGTAACCCAGGCTGCGCCCGCTGTTACGGTGAAGCACACGCCCCGCCTCGGTGGTGCAGCTGTCGGGGCTGACCTTCCATTGCCGGGCTGCCGCCGCAATCAACAGGGCGCGGGCCGTGGCCCCGGCAATGCGCAGGCGATCATATTCCAGCGACACACTGGTGCTGCCGCCGGTGGAAAAGACTTTCCACACCGGGTGAATGTAAGTCTCGAAGAACGGATTTTCCGGGGTGATCACCTGCACGGTCATCGGGTTGACGTCCAACTCCTCGGCCACGCACGCTGCCAGCGCGGTGTGAGTACCGGTGCCGGAATCGTGCTTGTGCACCACCAGTTTTACCGTGCCATCGGACAACACGCGCACCCAGGCATTGGGTTCGAAGGCCAACGCCTGCGCCGGCGCTTTCGGGTCGCTGGCGCTTACGCCTGCAGGCAGGTAGAACGCAACGGCCAGACCGGCGGCAATGGTCGCGGAATGCTTGAGAAACTGCCGGCGCGGCAGCTCGATCCGAGTGCTCGTCATCACGCCTCCTTCGGCGCGTTGGCCGCGCGCTTGATGGCCTTGTTGATGCGCCCGTATGTGCCGCAGCGGCACAGGTTGCCGGTCATGGCATTGCGGATCGAATCGTCAGTCACCGCGGCACCGGTATTGAGCAACGCGGCAGCGGACATGATCTGGCCGGATTGACAGTAACCGCATTGCGGCACATCTTCGGCAACCCAGGCCAGTTGCAGCGGATGCTGCCCGGACGGCGACAAGCCTTCGATGGTGGTGATGTTGTGCCCCGCCACGGCGGCGACCGGCAACTGGCAGGAACGCACCGCGACCCCGTCCAGGTGCACCGTGCAGGCGCCGCACAGGCCCATGCCGCAGCCGAACTTGGTGCCGGTGAGTTTCAAGTGGTCACGCAACACCCATAACAAGGGCATGGAGGGCGATGTCTCCACCAGCTCGCGTCGTTCGCCGTTTACCGTGAATTCGATCATTGTCAGGCTCCAAAAGAGCGGCCCGTCTTTGTGCAGGCCTGGTGATCGAATAGTGGGAAACCGGGGCCAATCGGGCCAGCGACGATTTCTGCCACCCTGTGTAAGTAGGACTAACAGCATGTACAAGCGATACCCGTCGGTGCAGTCCATGAGTGCTTTCATCCAGGCCGCGCGCAGCGGCAGTTTTTCCAGCGCCGCGCGCAAACTCGACCTGACCCACAGCGCCATCAGCCAGCAGATCCGCTCCCTGGAAGACTTCATCGGCCAGCCGCTGTTCGTGCGTGAAGGCGGTGGCAGCAACCTGACCGACGCCGGGCAGTTGTTCGCCAGTGTGCTGTCCGATGGTCTGGCGCAAATCGACCGGGCGCTGTCCTCAGTGAAAAACCGCAGCGTGGCGCAGAGGCTGACCTTGGATGTCGACAGTGAGCTGGCCCAGAGCTGGCTCAATCCGCGCCTGCCGCAGTTGCTGGATCTGTTGCCTGACCATGAGGTGGTGTTGCTGTCGATGCCGCGCTCGGACCGCAGTGCATTCGAGCGCGTGGACCTGGCCTTGCGCTACGGTTATGGCGATTGGGAAGACTGCGAGATGACGCAGATTTGCGGGGATCGGGTGATGGCGGTGGCTTCGCCCGACTTGCTTGAGCGGCATGCATTGCAGAGGCCGTTAAGTCCGGCGCAAATCCTGGAGTTGCCGCTATTGGGTTATACGCGACGGTCGTGGATTCCGTGGCTGGATGCGGCGGGCATGCCGCCGACCGAGCCACCGGCGCGGGTGGTGTTCGACAATGCGGCCAACCTGATTGCCGCCGCCGAAGCGGGTGTAGGTGCGGGACTGGTGCGCGGATTGCTGGCGGCGGATGCGTTGCGCAGCGGGCGGTTGGTGGCGTTGAACGACGCGCAGATTGCGGCGCATTACAACCTGTATGCAGTATGGCCACCTGGGCAGGCCGAGCGAGTGGCGCCGGTGGTCGAGGTGATTCGTCAGTTGGCCCGGCACACTCTGGACTGACGCCTTCGTCGGAACGCCGCCCGGAGCCGGCTCGCTCCCACAGTTGAAATCACACCCCTGTGGGAGCGAGCCTGCTCGCGAAGAGGCCCGCACAGCCACCCCATATCCCCGCCCCATATCGAACGCATATCAAACCTCCGCCCAATTAATATTGTACGAACCTCTCACCCCCTTCCAATACTCCTCCCCAAGCAGCCAGCGTCCCGAGCCGGATGCGACCAGGCGAGGGAATGCGCGAGTCTTTGCGCATAGAAATGGCCGATTGCCCGAACGTGGCTGCTAGCGAACCGCAAGGTTCCCTTCCCGCTATCAGGAGATCGACTTCAATGATCATCGATATCAGTTGCTATCCCACCGATCTGGTGGACCTCGCCTGGAGGCATGACGGTGACCCGTTCACCGGCGAGCGTCTGCTGCAGATGATGGATGGCCCGTACATGGTCAACGGCAAACCTCGCCGCATCGACAAAGCCTTCATCCAGCCCCCACAGGGCAACACCATCTACACCTGGACCGACGGTGAACTCAGCGGACGCGAATCCATCGACGCCTACATGGCCTACACGCTGAAAATGGTCCAGACCTACCCGGATCGCTTCATCGGTTGCTTCGTCTATAACCCGCGCTGCGGCGTGGAAAACGGCGTCGAGGCGATCGAACGCTACGTCACCGAACACGGCTTCAAGATGGTCCAGATGCAGGCCAACATGCACGCCTACCGTCCTGACCGCGCCCTCGACTGGGTGCGCCCGGCCTTCGAGAAATGCGCCGAGCTGGGCATCCCGGTCAAGCTGCACACCGGCGACGGGCCGTACAGCATCCCGTCGGAATGGGTGCCGATGATCAAGGAGTTTCCCAACGTCGATTTCATCATGGCCCACTTCGGCGTGCAGACCGGTGGCGTCTACGTGTTCGAACCGATGCAATGGGCGATGGAGTTGCCCAACGTCTACTGCGAATCGGGCTGGTGCCTGCAATCGCGGATCGTCGAGTTCGCCAAGGTCTTGCCGACCCACAAAATTCTCTTCGGTACCGATACGCCGCCGAACGAACCGGGCATGTGGCTGCGCCTGCTCGAAGTGCTGTGCCACGAACCGCCGCAAGGCCTGAACCTCGACGAGGACACCCTCGAAGAATACCTGGGCAACAACACCGCACGGATGATCGGCCTGGAGCCGACACCGCCGCCGCGTTCCGTTTCCGAAGCAGAGGCGCAACTCAAGCGCCCCGTCATCACGCAACTGGCCAGGAGTTGAACCGATGATTATCGATACCCATCTGCACCCCACCAACCTGGTCGACGAGGCCTGGCGCCACACCGGCGAACCCTTCACCGGCGAGCGCATGCTCAAGCTGATGGACGGCCCGTACATGATCAACGGCAAGCCGCGCCGGATCGACATGGGTTTCATCCAGCCACCGCCCGGCAACACCGGCTACCGCGACGGCAACCGCCGTGGCCGCGAAGGTGTGCGTGACTACATGTCCTACGTCGCCGAACTGTGCGTGAAGTACCCCGACCGTTTCATCGGCAACTTCAACTTCAACCCGCGCTGGGGGCCGGAAAACGGTGCGGCGGAGCTGGAATTCCACATCAAGGAATACGGCTTCAAGATGCTCAAGCTGCACGCCAACATGCACGGATATCGCCCGGACCGGGCGCTGGACTGGCTGCGTCCGGCGATGAAAGTGTGTGCCAAGTACAACATCGTGGTGCTGATCCACACCGGCGACGGCCCGTACACCATTCCGACCATGTTCTACCCGATCATCCGCGAGTTCCCGATGGTCAATTTCATCATCGGTCACTTCGGCATCCAGACCGGCGGCAACTACTCGTTCGAAGCGTTCTGGATGGCCATGGACACACCGAACGTTTACTGCGAATCCGGCTGGTGCTTCCAGTCGCGGATCGTCGAGTTTGCCAAGGACTTGCCACGCAACAAGATCGTGTTCGGCACCGACTCGCCGCCGAATGAACCGGGCATGTGGTTGCGCGAGCTTGAGGTGCTGTGCTCGCCCGCACCACAAGGCCTGGGCATAGACGAGGACCACCTTGAGGATTACCTGGGCAACAACATTGCCCGGTTGTGCGGCATCGAACCGACACCGCCACCCAAGGACCTGGCCGAGGCGGACATTCGCCTGACCACCACGTACCTCTAGCCTCACGCGCAACCCTTGTGGGAGCGAGCCTGCTCGCGAAAGCGGAGTGTCAGGCAGCGCGGATGTCGCCTGACACGGCCTCTTCGCGAGCAGGCTCGCTCCCACAGGTACCTCGCTGTCCCGAAGATGATTTGAACGCACAGCATTGTTTTTCACGAGGTGAAACCATGACCCTCTCGACGCTCGGCGATACCCAGGATTTTCACGATTTCATCGATGCCTATCGCCGGCAATACCCGGACGATGTGCTGACCATTCACGACTCCCTGAGCGCCGACCAGGACGTCACCGCCCTGGTCGACGCCCTCGCCGCCCAAGGCCGCGATCCGCTGCTGATCTGCGAACGGGTGGGTAACCTCGGAGTGCCGGTAGCCACCAACCTCTTCGCCTCCCGCACCCGTATTGCGCGGATCTTCGGTGTTGCCCCTGCGCAACTGCACGAGACTTTCCAAAAGCGCGCCAACCATCCCATCGCCCCGCGCTATGTCGAAACCGGCCCCGTGCTGGATGAGATTTTCGAAGGCGAAGCCGTGGACCTGGCGCTGTTGCCGATGCTCAAGCATTTCGCCAGTGATCGCGGCCCCTACATCACCAACGCGATCATCATCGCCGAGGACCCTGTCACCGGCATCGCCAACATGAGCTACCACCGCTCGATGCGCCACGCCCGGCAGACCCTCGCCACCAGCCTGCACTCACGCGGTCACCTGTGGCGCATGCTGCAAACCGCCCGCGAGCGCGGCGAGGAATTGCGCGTGGCCATGGTGGTCGGCGCGCATCCGTTGTTCATGCTCGCGGCGGCGGCACGCTTGCCCTTCGGCAGTGATGAACGCGCGGTGGCGGGCGGTTTGTTCGGCGCACCGCTGGAGCTGGTGAAAACCCCGCGCTACGGCATCGGCGTCCCGGCGTATGCGGAGTTTGTCCTCGAAGGTGCGATCGATCCGGCGGCCTATGCCGATGAAGGTCCGTTCGGTGAATTCAGCGGCTACTCCTCGGATCGCTCGACCAACAATGTGCTGCGGGTCGATACCCTGATGCGGCGCAAGGACGCCTGGTTGGTGGACGTGGTCGGTGGCCGCTACGCCGAACACCTGACCTTGGCGCGACTGCCCCGGGAAGCGGAGATGAGCGAGAAACTCAAGGCGCGCTTCCCCGCCGTCACCGCCGTGCACTACCCCAATTCGGGCACCCATTTTCATTGCTACGTCGCCCTGGAGCAAAGCCGCGACGGCGAAGCGCGGCAGATCATGCTGGCCCTGCTCGGCTGGGACCCGTACCTGAAAACCGTGATCGCGGTGGACAGCGACATCGACATCAGCGACGACAGTCAGGTGCTGTGGGCGCTGGCCACACACTTCCAGCCGCACCAGGACATTTTCGTCATCGATGGCTTGCCTGGCAGCCCGCTGGACCCGTCATCGTCCGTCGACGGCACCACCTCGCGCATGGGCCTGGACGCTACGCGCGGTTCGGGATTCGACGGGGTCAAGGCGCTACTGGACCAGGACGTGCTTGACCGTGCCCGCCAACTGCTCGCAGGACTGCAATCATGAACCGCCGGCGCATGGTGGTCGGCATCAGCGGTGCGTCGGGTTTCATCTACGGCGTGCGCCTGCTGCAATTGCTCGCAGAGCTCGACATAGAAAGCCACCTGATCATCAGCCGCGCCGCGCTGCTGACCATGGCCCACGAAACCGATTACAAATTGGCCGACGTCACGGCGCTGGCCAGCCATTATCACCGCGCCGATGACGTGGCCGCCGGGATCGCCAGCGGTTCGTTCCGCTGCCTGGGCATGGTGGTCGCGCCATGCTCCATGCGCACCCTGGCGGAAATCGCCACCGGCACCTCTTCAGGCCTGATCGGCCGGGCCGCCGACGTCACCCTCAAGGAACGTCGAAGGTTGGTGCTGATGGCTCGGGAAACCCCGCTGACCCTCGCCCATTTGCGCAACATGACGGCTGTCACCGAGATGGGCGGCATCATCGCGCCGCCCGTTCCAGCCTTCTACGCCCGCCCGCAAGACCTGGCGCAAATGGTCGACCACAGCCTCGGCCGCGTCCTCGACCTGTTCGGCCTCGACGCCGGCACCGCGCTGCGCTGGGGAGAACACACAAAACCTTGTGGGAGCGAGCTTGCTCGCGATGAGGCCATCACATCCAACAATCCCGTTGCCAGACACACCGCCATCGCGAGCAAGCTCGCTCCCACAGTTGATCGCACTCCGACCATTTAGTTATTTAGGAGCATCACATGAACACCCCATTCACCGCCCCGACCCCCAACACCAAAATCCCGGTGACCATCCTCACCGGCTTCCTCGGTGCCGGCAAAACCACCCTGCTCAACTACATCCTCAAGGAAAACCACGGGCGCAAGATCGCCGTGATCGAGAACGAGTTCGGTGAAGTCGGCATCGACGGCGACCTGGTGCTCAGTTCCGAAACCGAAGAAATCTACGAGATGGTCAACGGCTGCGTGTGCTGCACCGCCGAGGTTCGCGAAGACCTGGTGCGCATCGTCCGTGAACTGGTGGCGCGCCCGGTGCGCCTCGATCACATCCTGATCGAGACCAGTGGCCTGGCCGACCCGTACCCGGTGGCCCAGAGCTTCTTCATCAACGACCCGATTGCCGATGAAGTGGAACTCGACGCCATCGTCACCATGGTCGATGCCAAGCACATCGCCCAGCACCTGGAAGACCTGCAACTCGATGGCGTGGACAACCAGGCCGTGGACCAGATCGTCTGCGCCGACCGCATTGTCATCAACAAGGTCGATCTGGTCAGTGATGATGAAGTGGCGGCCTTGAGCGAGAAAATCCGCGGGCTCAATGCCACGGCGGAACTGGTGACCTCCAGTTATGCCGAAATTGATCTGTCGAAAATCCTTGGCATCGGCGCCTTCGAGTCCACGCAAAAACTCATGGAAATCGGTGCCGACCACGATCACCACGCCGATGAGCATCACCATGCGCATGACGAACCCGACCATGAGCACGACCCGAGCGTGACATCGGTAGGCATCGCCGTGGATGGCGCGGTGAACCTGGGTGACTTCCACCGCTGGATCACCCGACTGCGCACCGAGCAAGCCGACAACCTGTACCGCATGAAGGGCGTGCTGGCAGTGGTGGATCAGGACCAGCGCTACGTACTGCAAGGGGTGCACAGCCTCGTCGAGTTTCGTGCCTCCACCCCATGGGGCGCCGAACCCCGCTCCAGCAAGATTGTGTTCATCGGCCGCGACCTGGACCGCGCGGCCCTGAACCAGGGCTTTGCCGCCTGCCTGGCAGGCTGAAAAAAGGCATCGGAGCCGGTGGATGGCGGTTCCGGGCACACGAATGACTGATGCCAGCCAGTCAGGACAGCAAAAAACCTGTGGGAGCGAGCTTGCTCCGGGCGGCGTTCCGACGATAGGGCCGTCACATCCAACATCCCTGTTGGCTGACACTCCGTCATCCCGAGCAAGCTCGGTCCCACAGGGATCAATGGTGTTCCTGCGATCGGCATCAGAACGAATACCCCTCTTTACCGAATTACAACAGCTAGAGGTGATTCTCCATGTCGTCAGCCAATACCCCTGCAACATCCTCCATCCACCCCGTCGACCGGATTCTGCCGGTCCGGCAAATGCTCACCCTCGGCCTGCAACACATGGCCGTCTCGTACATCGGCGCCATCGCCGTGCCGTTGATTGTCGCCAGTGCCCTGAAAATGTCCCAGGCCGACACGGTGGTGCTGATCAGCACCACGCTGTTCTGCTCGGGCATCGCCACCCTGCTGCAAACCGTCGGTTTCTGGAAATTCGGCGTGCGCCTGCCGATCCTCCAAGGCGTGGCGTTCAGCAGCGTGGGGCCGGTGATCGCCATCGGCAGCAATCCGGAAATCGGTTTCGCCGGGGTCTGCGGAGCGGTGATCGGCGCGGGGATTTTTACCATGCTGATAGCACCGTTTGTGGGTCGATTACGCCGCTTCTTTCCACCGGTGGTCACCGGTTGCATTGTCACCGTGATCGGCTTGCAGCTGTTTCCGATTGCCTATGAATGGGTTGGCGGCGGGCGGCATGCCAGCGACTTCGGAGCGCCGGCGTATCTGGCCGTCGCGGCGGTGGTGCTGCTGAGCATCCTGCTGGTCACCCGCTACGGCAGCCCGATGCTGCGCAACATGGCGGTGCTGGTGGGCATGCTGGTGGGCGCGGCGCTGGCTTACGGGCTGGGCATGGGCAGTTTTCACAGCGTGCAGGAGTCGCCGTGGCTCACCGTGCCCTACCCGTTCTACTTCGGCCTGCCGACCTTCAGCCTGATTCCCATCGCCACCATGGTGGTGGTGATGATCGTGCAGATGGTCGAATCCATGGGGTTGTTCGTGGCCATCGGCGACATCGTCGATAAACCGGTGGAAGAAAAACAGGTGATCAACGGCCTGCGCGCCAATGGCCTGGCGAGCACCATTGCCGGGATGTTCGCGGCTTTTCCGTTCATTGCCTTCATGGAAAACGTCGGGCTGGTGATCCTGACCGGTGTGCGCAGTCGCTGGGTGGTCGCCATCAGCGGCTTGCTGATGTGCTCGGTGGCGCTGGTGCCCAAGGCCGGGGCGATCATCGCCTCGATGCCGACCGCGGCCCTCGGCGGTGCCGGGATCGCCATGTTCGGCGTGGTCGCGGCAGCAGGGATCCAGACCCTGGCCAAGGTCGACTACGAGCGCAATCGCTACAACGTGCTGATCGTCGGTTTCACCATCGCCGCCGCCCTGGTGCCGGTACTGGCCCCGGCCCTGTTCAAACAATTGCCCGAGTGGTCGCAGCCGTTCCTACACAGCAGTGTGGTGATCGCCTGCCTGGTGTCGGTGCTGCTCAACGCCACCCTCAACGGCGTCAGCGTGCCTGATGCCGCCACCAGCAAATCCGCCACCCACAGCCTCTGACTGGAGCCGACCATGACTCAACTGCAAAACATCCTGATCAAGAACCCAGTGGCGGTGATGACCGGCCTGCGTGGCCCGCGGGCCAGGGCCGGCGCCGTGGACATCCGCATTGTCGACGGCCGCATCACCGAAATGGCCGCAGGTCTTGAAGCGCAACCCGGCGAACGGCTGATCGATGCGCGCCACGCGGTGGTGTATCCGGGCTGGATCAACACCCACCATCACCTGTTCCAGAACTTGCTCAAAGCCGTCCCCGAAGGATTGAACCAGGACCTGCAAGGCTGGCTGGCCAGCGTGCCCTACCCGCGCCTCAACCGCTTCACCCCGCAACTGGCGCGGATCGCCGCACAACTGGGCATGGCCGAACTGCTGCTGTCGGGCGTGACGACCTGCGCCGATCACCATTACCTCTACCACACCAACGGCACCACCGAGACCGGCGACCTGCTGTTCGATATGGCCGATGAGTTCGGCTTGCGTTTCGTGTTGTGCCGCGGCGGCGCGCTGGAGTCGGCCAGCGCCCATCCAGGTTTCTCGAAAACCGCGTTGCAACCGGAAACCCTCGACCAGATGGTGGGTGACATCGAACGGCTCAAGTCGCGCTATCACCAGGACACCCCGGACGCCTTGCGCCGGGTGGTGGTCGCGCCGACCACTCCAACTTTCTCGCTGCCGCCGACGCTGCTGCGTGAACTTGCCCACACCGCCCGCGGCCTCGGCTTGCGCCTGCACACACACTTGTCTGAAACGCAGAACTACGTGAATTTCTGCCGCGAGAAATACAACTGCCTGCCGGTAGAATTCGTCGCCGAACACGAATGGCTCGGCCCGGATGTGTGGTTCGCCCACGCTGTGCACCTGCAACCCGGTGAAATCCGCATGCTCGCGCAAACCGGCACCGGCATTTCCCACTGCCCGGTGAGCAATGCGCGCCTCGGTAGCGGCGTCGCGCCGGTGCCGCAGATGTTCGAGGCCGGGGTGCCGATTTCCCTTGGCGTGGATGGCGTGGCGTCCAACGAGTCCGGGAGCATGGTCGGCGAAGCGAACACCGCGTGGCTGATTCACCGGGCGCAGCAAGGCGCATCGGCCACCACCGCCGAAGATGTCATCCACTGGGGCACGGCCGGCGGTGCCCAGGTGCTGGGGCTGGGGGCGGTCGGCACCCTGGAAATCGGCCAGGCGGCGGACCTGGTGATCTACGGTCTCGAGCATCCGCGCTTCTTCGGTTTCCACGACATTGCCGTAGCGCCGGTGGTGGCGGGTGAACCGATTACGGTGAAGTACAGCCTGGTCGGTGGCCGGGTGGTGGTCGATAACGGCGTGATCCCGGGGCTGGATGTGCATCGGATGCGGGCCGAGGCGTGGGATGGGGTGCGGCAGTTGATGAACATCGACGACTGATCAACACCCCCACCCTGTAGGAGCGAGCATGCTCGCGATGATCGCTTGGGCGACAAGGGCTATCTGATGCCCCGCGTTATCGTTGACGTCCATCGCGAGCATGCTCGCTCCTACAGGGATCTCCATCATCTTTTGGAACTGATTCCATGTCCGGCCTCAACGATCTCTTACAAGCCATCGACACTGCCGCCCACCACGGCGAAGAAACCATCCTCGCCACCGTGGTCAAGGTGGAAGGCTCGGCCTACCGCCGGCCCGGTGCGCGGATGCTCATCCCCATCCACGGCCGCACCGTCGGCACCGTCAGCGGTGGTTGCCTGGAACAGGACCTGGCGAAAAAAGCCTGGTGGCTCACCGATTCCGGCGAACCGGTGGTGCGCCGCTACAGCACGGGCGCCACCGAGGACGAAGACGATGAGCAAAGTGCCCTGACCTTTGGCCTGGGTTGCAACGGCACGGTATTCGTCATGCTCGAACGCCTTCGGGCAAAATCGCCTTCACCGGCAATCGAACTGCTGCGACGCGTGCGCGACCGTCAACAACCGGCCGCCATGGCCACGGTGATTGCCAGTTCCCGCGATGCCTCTGCCCGGGTCGGTGACCGCCTGCTGTCAGACACCGAGGGCAGCCTGCGCAACCAGCAACTGAATATTGCGATCAGCCGTGACCTGCACAAGACACTGGCGCAGAAAAAGTCCTCGACACGGCTCTACAGCAACGCACGTGGTGAGGTCGAAGTATTTTTCGAGTACATCGCCCCGCCGCCCCGCCTGGTGATTATCGGCGCCGGCCACGACGCACAGCCGCTGGTGCGCATGGCCAAACTGCTGGACTGGCACGTCAGCGTTGTCGACAGCCGCAGTCACTTCGCCCGGGCCGAACGTTTCCCACAAGCCGATGCCGTTGTCCTCGCCAGCCTCGACAACCCGTTCGACCTGGCCCCGCTGATCGACGGCGCCTTTGTGGCGGTGATGACCCACAGCTACCGCCAGGACCGCCATTGGCTCGGGCTGGCGCTGCAAGCCGCGCCCGCCTACATCGGCCAACTCGGCCCCAAAGAACGCACCGAACGCTTGCTGGCGCAAATCGGCCCGGGCAACTCCGCGCTGCACTACCCGATGGGCCTCGACCTGGGTGGCGATACGCCGCAGAGCGTGGCGCTGGCGATACTCGCCGAGATGACGGCGGTGATGAATCAGCGCCAGGGCGGGATGCTCAGGCATCGGCGCAAACCGATTCATCAAGTGGATCTTGTGGTCAGTGAAAATCTTCGGGAGACGGTCGTCCCATGACTAGTGACGTACGCTGAATCATTCAGCGCACGTCACAGGGTTCAAGCAGCCAGCGCCCCCTTGGCCACCGCCGCCGAAGCCGCCAGCATCGCCCGCAACAGCACCGCACATCCGGCCGCCAGGTCATCCGGGGCGGCATTCTCGATTTCGTTGTGGCTGATGCCACCTTCGCACGGCACGAAGATCATCCCGGCTGGGCCCAGCTCGGCAAGGAAGATTGCGTCGTGCCCGGCGCCGCTGACGATGTCCATGTGCGACAGGCCAAGCCCTTGCGCGGCGCCGCGTACCGCTTCGACGCAGCCCTTGTCGAAGTACAGCGGCGGGAAGTCGGCGGTGGGTGTCAGTTCATAGGTCAGGCCGTGTTCGTCACAGGTGGTTTCGATGACTTCGCGGACTTCGGCGATCATCGAGTCCAGTCGCGCCGGTTCCAGGTGACGGAAGTCCAGGGTCATGCGCACTTCGCCGGGGATGACGTTGCGCGAACCGGGATAGGCTTGCAGGCAACCGACGGTGCCACAGGCGTGCGGTTGGTGGCCGAGGGCTGCGCGGTTGACGGCGCCGACGATCACCGCGGCACCGACCAGGGCGTCCTTGCGCAGGTGCATCGGCGTGGGGCCTGCGTGGGCTTCGACGCCGCGCAGTTTCAGGTCGAACCACTTCTGCCCAAGGGCGCCCATTACCACGCCGATGGTTTTGCGTTCGTCTTCGAGAATCGGCCCTTGCTCGATGTGGGCTTCGAAATAGGCACCCACGGCGTGGCCGCTGACTTTGCGCGGGCCGGCGTAACCGATGGCGTTCAGGGCTTCGCCGACGGTCACGCCTTCCGCATCGACTTTGGCCAGGGTTTCTTCGAGGGTGAATTTTTCCGCGAATACGCCGGAGCCCATCATGCACGGAGCGAAACGCGAGCCCTCTTCGTTGGTCCACACCACCACCTCCAGCGGCGCTTCGGTCTCGATGCCCAGGTCATTGAGGGTGCGCAGCACTTCGACGCCGGCCAGCACACCGAAGCAGCCATCGAACTTGCCGCCAGTGGGCTGGGTATCGATGTGGCTGCCGGTCATCACCGGTGGCAGGTCCGGATTGCGTCCGGGACGGCGGGCGAAGATATTGCCGACGGCGTCGATGCTGACGGTGCAGCCGGCATCGATACACCATTTGACGAAGGTGTCCCGGGCCTGGCGGTCGAGGTCGGTCAGGGCCAGGCGACAAACACCGCCCTTGACCGTGGCGCCGAGTTTGGCCAGTTCCATGAGCGACTGCCACAGACGGTCGCGGTTGATGTGCTGATGGGTGGACTGCAGAACGTCTATGGCCGCGTTCATGGGGATCTCCTCTGGCTGTTCTTATAGGTTTCTTCAGGCATTTTTTTTGCTGTGTTCGAGGCCCTCTTCGCGAGCAGGCTCGCTCCCACATAGGATTGCATTCCAAAATGTGGGAGCGAGCCTGCTCGCGAAGGGGCCAGTCATCACACCGCAGATTTCGCGACTGATGGGCTGGACCGCATCGCGCACAGCCCGTAGTAAATCAACCCGCCAAGGGCCGAGCCGGTAAACCAGCCATAGCTGTAGAACCAGCTGAACACGTCGCTGCCCAGGGACAGCAGCGTCAACACCACCGGCACCCCGAAGGCGATAAAACCGTTCCAGTTCCACGCCGGATACACGTCATCGCGATAAAGGCCCGCCAGATCCAGCCGCTGTTTCTTGATCAGGAAGTAATCCACCACCATGATCCCGGCAATCGGCCCCAAAAGGCTGGAATAGCCGAGCAACCAGTTGGAATAGACCGTTTCCAGGCTCACATCCGAAACAATCAGCCCGAGCTTTTTCAGCAGTTCATGGGCCATCAACGCCAGCCCGACCAGCCCGGTGAGCATCACCGCCTTGGTCCGGTTGATCACCTTGGGGGCGATATTCTGGAAGTCGTTGGTTGGCGAAACGATGTTGGCCGCGGTGTTGGTCGACAGCGTGGCAATGATGATCAGCGCCATGGCCAGCGCCACCCAGACCGGACTCTGGATATGGCCGATCAGGGTCACCGGGTCGGACACCGTCACGCCCACCAGCTTCACCGAGGCGGCTGTCATCACCACGCCCAGGGAGGCAAACAGGAACATGGTCAGTGGCAGGCCGATGATCTGCCCGACAATCTGGTCTTTCTGGCTTTTCGCGTAGCGGCTGAAGTCGGGGATGTTCAGCGACAGCGTGGCCCAGAACCCGACCATCGCGGTCAGCCCGGCCGCGAAGTAACTGGCCACGCCCGCGCCTTCGGGACGCTTGGGCGGGATCGCCAGCAGCTCGGTCATCGACACGTTCGGCATGGCCCACACCAGCAACCCGACCCCCACCAGCACCAACAGCGGTGCCGAGAGGGTTTCCAGCCATTTGATCGACTCGGCGCCGCGAATCACCACCCACAGGTTCAGCGCCCAGAACACCATGAAGCCTATGACCTCGCCGGTGCCGCCCAGGGATTTCCAGCCCTCGAACACCGAACCCAGGAACAGGTGAATCGCCAGGCCACCGAACATCGTCTGGATGCCGAACCAGCCACAGGCCACCAGGGCGCGGATCAGGCACGGGATGTTGGAACCGAAGATGCCGAAGGACGAGCGCAGCAACACCGGAAACGGGATGCCGTACTTGGTGCCGGGAAAGGCGTTGAGCGTCAGCGGGATCAATACGATGATGTTGGCACACAGAATCGCCAGCAGCGCTTCACCGACACTCAGGCCGAAGTACGCCGTCAGCACCCCGCCCAGGGTATAGGTCGGCACGCAAATCGCCATGCCCACCCATAACGCTGTGATGTGCCATTTGTTCCAGGTTCGTTCGCGCACCTTGGTCGGTGCTATGTCGTGGTTGTAACGGGGACTGTCGAGGACATCGCTGCCGGCTTCCAGCTCGAACAAGCCGTCGCGCTCGTTCACTTGCGATCTGATCTGTTGCATGGCCGCTCCACTGTTCTTTGAATTATTTTTTGCTCATCAGGGGCTGGCGGCTTCAATAAACGTGCCGGTTGCCCCGCTTGCGCATCGGGCAGATCCATAAACACTCTGTAACCAACTGATGTTTATCAGTTTTACTCGGTCGTCCACGGTTACTTGTCATGTCACTCAGGCCGAATGCCAGCCAAGTTGTCCGAACAGTCAGGACTCAATCTGGTGCATTGATGTTTTTTTCAAAGTCGCGCATCAACCATAGACCATCCTCAAACGGCTGATTTCACATAAGAAATCTTGACCATATTTGGATCCTGTCAAGTGCGTCAAAATGGTGAGAGGCCTCACCATTTTGGTGATTTAAGTTTTATTTCTTTATTTATCAATTAGTTAAACCAGTCATAAGCTTATAAAAAATATTCTTGCTCATTCCCATAACTCAGACTAGCTTTTAATCCTGACAGCGATGACAGGAATACAACGGTTGACGCTGACGTCATATAAAACATCTAGAACCGGCATCAGTCGGTCATGCCTGCGAGGAACTCGGAATGTCTCTGTTGATCCGTGGCGCTACCGTTATCACCCATGATGAAAGTTATCGCGCCGATGTGTATTGCGCAGACGGCGTAATCAAAGCCATCGGCGAAGACCTCGACGTTCCCGCAGGTGCCGAGATACTCGACGGCAGCGGTCAATACCTGATGCCTGGCGGCATCGACCCCCACACCCACATGCAACTGCCCTTCATGGGCACCGTGGCCAGCGAAGACTTTTTCAGTGGCACGGCGGCGGGTCTTGCCGGTGGCACCACGTCGATCATCGACTTCGTGATCCCCAATCCGCAGCAATCCTTGATGGAGGCTTTCCATCAGTGGCGCGGCTGGGCCGAGAAGTCGGCGTCCGATTACGGCTTCCACGTCGCGATTACCTGGTGGAGCGAACAGGTTCGCGAAGAAATGGCCGAGTTGGTGATTCATCACGGGGTCAACAGCTTCAAGCATTTCATGGCCTACAAGAACGCAATCATGGCGGCGGATGACACCCTGGTGGCGAGTTTCGAGCGCTGCCTGGAACTGGGCGCGGTGCCGACTGTGCATGCGGAAAACGGTGAGCTGGTGTATCACCTGCAACGCAAACTCATGGCCCAGGGCATGACCGGGCCCGAAGCGCATCCACTGTCGCGCCCCTCGCAGGTGGAAGGCGAGGCCGCGAGCCGCGCCATCCGCATTGCCGAAACCCTGGGCACGCCGCTATATCTGGTCCACGTCTCGACCAAGGAAGCCCTCGACGAAATCACCTACGCCCGCGCCAAGGGCCAACCGGTCTACGGCGAAGTGCTGGCCGGGCATCTGCTGCTGGACGACAGCGTCTACCGACACCCGGACTGGCAGACTGCCGCCGGCTACGTGATGAGCCCACCGTTCCGTCCTCGCGGTCATCAAGAGGCCCTCTGGCACGGTTTGCAGGCGGGTAACCTGCACACCACCGCCACCGATCACTGCTGCTTCTGCGCCGAGCAGAAAGCCGCCGGCAAGGACGACTTCAGCAAGATCCCCAACGGCACCGCCGGCATCGAAGACCGCATGGCCGTGTTGTGGGATGAAGGCGTGAACACCGGGCGCTTTTCGATGCAGCAATTCGTCGCGCTGACCTCCACCAACACCGCGAAGATCTTCAACCTCTATCCGCGTAAAGGCGCGATCCGCGTCGGTGCCGATGCCGACCTGGTGCTGTGGGACCCGCAAGGTACGCGGACGATTTCCGCCAAGACCCATCACCAGCAGGTCGACTTCAATATTTTCGAAGGCAAGATCGTGCGCGGTGTACCGAGCCATACCATCAGCCAAGGCCGCGTGGTCTGGGCCGATGGCGATTTGCGGGCTGAGCGCGGTGCCGGGCGGTACATCGAACGGCCGGCTTATCCGGCGGTATTCGATTTGCTGAGCAAGCGGGCTGAGTTGAATCAGCCTACTGCTGTTAAACGCTGAAAGCGGCCTGCGGCCTATCGCGAGCAAGCTCGCTCCCACAGGTTTTGTGAACACCCGAGATCCCTGTGGGAGCGAGCTTGCTCGCGATGAGGCCCGCACAGACAACACAAAAACAATGCCCAGCAGAGGCAGCACCTCAAATAACCGTGAGGCCAAATACCGTGATCAAGACCTTGACCCACCTACCGCACCCCTATGAAAGTGCGGCCGCCCTCGCCGGCCATTTCACCGACCTGGCGCCACCACTCAACGATCGCCAGGCCCATCTGGAAGCCTCGCGCTGCCTGTACTGCTACGACGCACCCTGCGTGAATGCCTGCCCGAGCGAAATCGATATCCCGTCGTTCATCCGCAACATCCACCAGGACAACGTGCAGGGTGCGGCGCAGAAAATCCTCTCTGCCAACATCCTCGGTGGCAGTTGCGCCCGGGTCTGCCCGACGGAAATTCTTTGCCAGCAAGCCTGTGTGCGCAACAACGCCCATGAATGCGCGCCGGTGTTGATCGGCCTGTTGCAACGTTATGCCGTGGACAACGCGCACTTCCACGAGCACCCGTTCGCGCGCAGTGCTGCCACCGGCAAGCGCATCGCCGTGGTCGGTGCCGGTCCCGCCGGGTTGTCCTGCGCCCACCGCAGCGCGATGCACGGCCATGACGTGGTGATTTTCGAAGCCCGGGAAAAGGCCGGCGGCCTGAATGAATACGGGATCGCCAAATACAAACTGGTGGACGATTACGCACAGAAGGAGCTGGACTTCCTCCTGGAAATAGGTGGGATCGAAATCCGCCACGGGCAGAAACTGGGAGAGAACCTGACCCTCAGCGACCTGCATCAACAATTCGACGCCGTATTCCTCGGCATCGGCCTGGCGGCCAGCAAACAGCTTGGTCTACTTCATGAAGACGCGCCCGGTCTGGTGGCCGCCACCGACTACATCCGCGAACTGCGCCAGGCCGATGACCTGAGCCTGTTACCGCTGGCCGACCATTGCATCGTGCTCGGCGCCGGTAACACGGCTATCGACATGGCCGTGCAGATGGCGCGTCTTGGGGCACACGACGTCAACCTCGTGTACCGCCGTGGCGTGGAAGACATGGGTGCCACCCATCACGAACAAGACATCGCCAAAGCCAATCAGGTGCGCCTGTTGACCTGGGCACAGCCCGAGGAAGTGCTGCTCGACGACCAGGGCAACGTTCGCGGCATGCGCTTCGCTCGCACACATCTGGTTGAAGGTCGCCTGCAAACCACCGGTGAATCCTTTGAATTGGCCGCTGATGCGATCTTCAAAGCCATCGGCCAAAGCTTCGATTCCAGCGCCCTCGCCGACCCTTTAGCCCGAGAACTCAAGCGTCAGGGCGATCGCATCCTGGTGGACGAACAACTGCGCACCAGCATCCCCGGCGTGTATGCCGGCGGTGACTGCACCAGCCTCGACCAGGACCTCACCGTGCAGGCAGTACAACACGGCAAACGCGCCGCCGAGGCGATCAACGCTCAACTGATGCTCAACGTGGAGGCTGCGTAAATGGCCGATCTGTCGATTGTCTTCGCTGGCATCAAGTCCCCCAACCCGTTCTGGCTGGCCTCCGCACCGCCGACCGACAAGGCCTACAACGTGGTCCGCGCCTTCGAGGCCGGCTGGGGTGGCGTAGTTTGGAAAACTCTGGGGGAAGACCCGGCGGCGGTCAACGTTTCGTCGCGCTATTCGGCGCACTTCGGTGCCAACAGGGAAGTACTCGGTTTTAACAACATCGAACTGATCACCGATCGCTCGCTGGAGATCAACCTGCGGGAAATCACCCAGGTCAAAAAGGACTGGCCGGACCGCGCGCTGATCGTGTCGCTGATGGTGCCCTGCGTCGAAGAATCATGGAAACACATCCTGCCGCTGGTGGAGGCCACGGGGGCCGACGGCATCGAGCTGAACTTCGGTTGTCCCCACGGCATGCCCGAGCGCGGCATGGGCGCGGCGGTCGGCCAGGTGCCGGAATACGTCGAGCAGGTCACCCGCTGGTGCAAGACCTATTGCTCATTGCCAGTGATCGTCAAGCTGACGCCAAACATCACCGACATCCGCGTGGCTGCCCGCGCGGCGCACCGTGGCGGTGCGGATGCAGTGTCATTGATCAATACAATCAACTCGATCACCAGCGTCAACCTCGAGCGCATGGTCGCCAATCCCATGGTCGGCAGCCAAAGCACCCATGGCGGCTATTGCGGCTCGGCGGTCAAGCCGATCGCCTTGAACATGGTCGCCGAAATCGCCCGCGACCCGCAGACCCAAGGCCTGCCGATCAGCGGCATTGGCGGCATCGGCAACTGGCGCGATGCCGCCGAATTCATTGCGCTCGGCAGCGGTTCGGTGCAGGTGTGCACGGCGGCGATGCTGCATGGCTTCCGGATTGTCGAGGAGATGAAGGACGGCCTGTCACGCTGGATGGACAGTCAGGGTTACGCCAGCATCGCCGAGTTTTCCGGGCGCGCGGTGGGCAATACCACCGACTGGAAGTACCTGGATATCAACTATCAGGTGATTGCGAAGATTGATCAGGAGGCGTGTATTGGTTGCGGTCGCTGCCATATTGCCTGCGAAGACACCTCGCACCAGGCGGTGGCCAGCGTCAAGCAGGCGGACGGCACGCATAAGTACCAAGTGATCGAGGATGAGTGCGTGGGCTGCAACCTGTGCCAGATCACGTGCCCGGTGCAGGATTGTATCGAGATGGTGCCGATGGAGAACGGCAAGCCGTTTCTGGACTGGAACCACGATCCGCGAAATCCGTACCATGTGGCTGTTTGATTTTTAGCACCCAAGAAATCGCAGCCTCGTTGCACTCGACAGCCGCTACCCGGATCTCAGGGTCAACACAGCCCCCTGTAGGAGCTGTCGAGTGCAACGAGGCTGCGATCTTCCAAGCGCGACACCGATATACGGACTATCAGTTCTGCTAGTAGACAAGGACCGAGGGAAATCAGATTCTGAGAGCACGTTACCTCCAGGGACCTCCCTCATGCCCTCCTCCTTGAAAATATTCCAGTGGTATCACTACGACGCCGTAGATCGTCTGTCAGCCACGGGCCTTTCACCTCACGGAAGCACCCAGCGTTTCTACCAAGGCAACCACCTGGCGACGGAACTGCAAGAGCATTCGCAGCGGACGATCATTCGCCACGAGTCACAGCCCCTGGCACAGCATAAATCCACGCATGGCTTAAACGAAAATACACTAGTGGCGACTGACCAAGCCTATTCGTTGTTGCACAGTTTGACGCAATTCGAAGCCGAGCATTTCGCTTACACGGCCTACGGTCATCACCCGGCTGAAAGCGGATTGAGCAGCTTGCTCGGATTCAATGGCGAACCTCCTGATGCGTTGACCGGGCACTATCTACTGGGACGGGGAAAGCGCGCTTTCAATCCGGTATTGATGCGATTCAATAGTCCGGACAACCTGAGCCCTTTTGACGAAGGCGGGATCAATCCTTATGCCTATTGTAAGGGCGATTCTATAAATTATTATGACCCCACCGGGAATGTCCGTATGAGGCCCCCGGCAGCGCCTAAAATCACTCCTACAATGCAGACAAATGCGCACACATTAAAATTTGTCACTCAACCGCGAGACCCATTAAGCCTTAGAGGTTCAACCGTCGACAGGACTATAAAGCACATCAAGATTCGAACATTTAAAAAGACGCGATCATCGCCGTCTGACACTTCTAAAAATCACCCACGGCCATTTGAATACGATCTTTCGCATACCGCCACCCACCACCTTTCATCAAACAATGCAACACCTGGAGCACTGCTCAAGCTATCTGATGTTGAGTTAAATTTTAAAAATCACATTAAAAATAATCCCAATTTTTCTGCCTATGCCCATGAAGCAGATAGGAAAGATTTTTTGAGACTTACAGGTAAGCTCGGAGGCTTTGTTGGGCCAACCAGTAAACGAGAGGAACTTATACAAAAACTTCAAAAGCCCAGGATGAAAATCATGCAAACAAGTATCGAAAACTACCAGCAGACTTCTAACGAAATTATCAGGAGCGGTCCTGTCACCTAAAATTCAATCGACTTCAGCTATGTCGCCGAATTAAGCCCTTTAAACCGCACTGGAGATGGGACCGATGGAAGGCGGCAAGCCGTTCCTGGACTGGAGCCACGATCCGCGCAATCCGCACCATGTGGCTGTTTGATCGCTAGCAAGCAAAAGATCGCGGCCTCGTTGCACTCGACAGCTCTAACCGGGTTCCGAGGCGCCAAAGCCCCCTGTAGGAGCTGTCGAGTGCAACGAGGCTGCGATCTTCAAGCGCAACACCGACGTACGGACTATCAGTTCTGCTAGTAGACAAGGACCGAGGGAAATCACATTCTGAGAGCACGTTATCTCCAGGGACCGCCCTCATGCCCTCCTCCTTGAAAATGCTCCAGCGGTATCACTACGACGCCGTGGATCGTCTGTCAGCCACGGGCATTTCGGCTCACGGAAGCATCCAACGGTTCTATCAGGGCAATTACCTGGCGACGGAACTGGGAGAGCATTCGCAACGGGCGATTTTTCGCCATGAGGCTGAGCCACTTGCACAGCGTAAAGCCGCAGCTAGCTTAAACGAAAACACACTGCTGGCAGCCGACCAAGCCCATTCGTTGCTGCACAGCTTGACCCAATACGAATCCGAGTACTTCGCTCATACAGCTTACGGCCATTACCCGGCTGAAAGCGGTTTTAGCAGTTTGCTCGGGTTTAATGGCGAATCTCCTGATGCGGTAACCGGGCACTATCTGCTGGGACGGGGGAAGCGCGCATTCAATCCGGTATTGATGCGGTTCAATAGTCCGGACAACCTAAGTCCCTTTGGGGAAGGCGGGATCAACCCTTATGCCTACTGTAAGGGCGACCCGATAAATCGTTATGATCCAACTGGCAACGCACCCGTCTTCACCACACCAAAAAATCCTCCTCAAATAAAGGTTCCTTTAGTTGCCTCATCCATCAACATTAGCCGAAGGCGCCCTTCAGCGAGCGGCCCTAGATCGTTGGATCGCTCACAACAGTCAAACTTTAATACTTTGGAATCGGCACCCGGCACATCACGACCTACACGACCATCAATTCCGGATATCGTCGAGCAAGATGTCCCGTCGACCACAACCCTTATACGATATTTACCTGAAGAAAAACTAAAAAAAGCAGACATGAGTAATAGTGTGTACAAAGCACAGATATATGACAACCTTGTTCCACAGGGGCGCATTACCCGACTAGTAACATCAAAACAATCTCAGGTGATTCAAGAACTCCGCGCGCATATCCGTGAAGCTCCAGCTGCGTCCCCCCAACAAATCACACTAGAAGCTCTTGCCATTACGCACCTGAAGATCAAAGAAAAGAGCTATGATAGTTGGGAAGCCAACATGAGAAAAAGTACAAAACCAAGGACATGACTCACCCTGCAGATCTTCAAGAAAATTTACATACGCGACCGATTGGAGCACCTGGTTGTCGGGTGCAACGAGGCTGTGTTTTTTCAAGAGTGACACCGACGTACGTTCGAGTCTCAGGCAAGCGGATAATAGGAATTAGTATGTAGTGATCGACTATGAGTGGACAGTGACATGTCGTTTTTGGGGCCGTAATCACGATCTGCATAATTATGTGGCTTTTTGATCAATAGCCAACATGAGATCGCAGCTAGTTTCACTCGACAGCTCCCATGCGGCTTATCCGTTGCTCCCGTGCTCTGTCTTGTAGAAGTTGTCGAGTGCGACGAGGCCGCCACCTCTTCCGGCGATTCGTGTTTCTGAACTGACTACGGCTCCAACCCAATCCCCCGCAATATCACACTCGTCACCGTCTGCACCGCCCGCTCGAACTGCATGTCCGACAGCGGCTGGTGATCATTGAGGATATTCACCTGATGATCGAAGTCGGCATAGTGCTGGGTCGACGCCCAGATCATATACAGCAGGCTTGAAGGCTCCACCGGCAGGATGCGCCCGTCCTCCACCCACTGGCGGATCTTCGCCTCTTTCATCTTGGCCCAGTCGTACAGGCTCGCATCCAGTGTCGCACCCAATGTCGGCGCGCCGTGGATGATTTCGTTGGCCCAGACTTTCGAGCCGTAGGGCCGGCTGCGCGAGTGGTTCATCTTGGCGCGGATGTAGCTGCTGAGCACCACGCGGGGGTCGTCGAACATCTCGAAGCACAGGGCGTCCTGCTTCCACACTTCCAGCAGGTCGAACAGCACGGCGCTGTACAGTTCGGTCTTGGTGCTGAAGTAGTAATGCAGGTTGGAGCGCGGCAGTTGCACTTCGGCAGCAATGTCGGCCATGGCGGTGCTGCCAAAGCCCTTCTCGGCGAAGACCTTCTCGGCCCCCAGCAGAATTTTCTCGACGTTACTGCGACGAATCTCGATCTTGTGATTGCCCATGAGGGCTCCCTGACAACAACATTAAACAAGACTAGCATCCGCTCTACCTCGCGGCGACAGGGGACTGGCAAACTTCGTGCAACCGGCCTTGCGCGGCTAGACTGACCTCACTTCGAACCTGCCGCTGAGGGACTCAACATGCGCTTGAAAAACACCCTGACCGCCGCCCTGCTCGCCTCGCTTTTCTGCGCCTCATCCGTGTTTGCTCACGCCCATCTAAAAAGCCAGATGCCCGCCGCCGATAGCACCGTCAGCGCCCCCGCGGAATTGAGCCTGACTTTTTCCGAAGGTGTCGAAGCCGACTTGTGCACAGTCACGATCAGCCACGATGGTGACGACATTCTGGTAAAAAGCCTGGTCACTCAAGGTCCTGATAAAAGGACTCTGATTGTCACCCCGGCTGTCCCCTTGACCGAAGGCGACTACAAAGTCGAGTGGCATGTCGTGTCGGTCGATAGTCACAAGAGCGAAGGCGCTTACGCGTTTGAGGTTGGCCAGTAATAGAAGGCGAACGCGAATTCGGCGACGCAACACTCGCCCTGAGACAGCCAGCTTCCTGCCACAGGTCATCGTATAACTTCCGATTGACAACCCCTGAAAATCCCGCAAATATCTGCGCCAATGTTGTACGACGACGTATGACAAAAATAAAAATAAAAAGCAGAAAGGGAGCGTCATAGTGAGCAAGCTCGTCCGCAATTCGTCCGCCCGTACCCCACACCCAGCCTTCACCCGTTTGCAGACATTAAGCCTGCTCGGCTGCGGCAGTCTGGCCCTCGTCCTGCCGATGACAAGCCACGCCGAAGGCTTCACCGATGACGCCAAAGCCACGCTGAACCTGCGCAACGCCTACATCAATCGCAACTACACCAACCCGGCCTACCCCCAGGGCAAGGCTGAGGAGTGGACACAGAACTTCATCCTCGATGCGAAGTCGGGCTACACCCAGGGCCCGGTCGGCTTCGGTGTGGATGTGCTGGGCTTGTACTCGCAGAAGCTCGACGGCGGCAAAGGCACCGGGGGGACGCAGCTGCTGCCGATCCACGGTGACGGCCGCCCGGCCGACAACTTCGGGCGCCTGGGCGTGGCGCTGAAAGGCAAGATCTCGAAAACCGAACTGAAGGTCGGCGAATGGATGCCGGTACTGCCGATCCTGCGTTCCGACGACGGTCGCTCGCTGCCGCAAACCTTCCGCGGCGGACAGGTCACCTCCACCGAGATCAGCGGCCTGACGCTATACGGCGGGCAGTTCCGCCAGAACAGTCCGCGCAACGATGCGAGCATGGAAGACATGTTCATGAACGGAAAATCTGCTGCCTTTGCATCGGACCGTTTCAACTTCGGCGGCGGCGAATACGCCTTTAACGAAAAGCGCACCCAGGTCGGCGTCTGGTACGCGGAGCTCAGCGACATCTACCAACAGCAATACTTCAACCTCAGCCACAGCCAGCCCATCGGCGATTGGACCCTCGGCGCCAACCTCGGCTATTTCATCGGCAAGGAAGATGGCAGCGCCCTGGCCGGCGACCTCGACAATAAGACCGCGTTTGCCCTGCTCTCGGCCAAGTACGGCGGCAACACCTTCTACGTCGGCCTGCAAAAACTCAGCGGCGACGACGTGTGGATGCGGGTCAACGGCACCAGCGGCGGGACCCTGGCCAACGACAGCTACAACTCCAGCTACGACAACGCCAGGGAGAAGTCCTGGCAGGTGCGTCACGACTACAACTTCGTGGCATTGGGCATTCCCGGCCTGACGCTGATGAACCGCTACATCAGCGGCGACAACGTGCACACCGGCACCATCACCGACGGCAAGGAATGGGGCCGTGAATCGGAACTCGCTTACACCGTGCAGAGCGGCGCGCTGAAAAACCTCAACGTCAAATGGCGCAACGCGAGCATCCGCAAGAATTTCAGCACCAACGAGTTTGATGAAAACCGGATTTTCATCAGCTATCCGATCAGCCTGCTGTAAACACAAAACCTTGTGGGAGCGAGCCTGCTCGCGATAGCGGTGGATCAGCCAGCACAATCGTTGCCTGGAAGGACGCTATCGCGAGCAGGCTCGCTCCTACAGGTACCAGGCCAGCCCATAGATTCAATGCCGACAGGAAGGAGGTGACCCTCCGTCAATTTCCACCAATGTCGCGTTGACAAAACCCGGAAAGCCTACCGATACTTCAGCAAAGTCGTACGACAACCTACAACGACCCAATAACAACAACTGTTTGTCCAGGGATTCCCATGACGACCACCGCAACCGCCCAAACGCCCTTCAATCGCCTGCTGCTGACCGGTGCCGCTGGTGGCCTGGGCAAAGTCCTGCGCGAGAGCCTGCGCCCGTACGCCAATGTCATTCGCCTGTCGGACATCGCCGACATCGCCCCCGCCATCGATGATCGCGAAGAAGTCGTGCCGTGCGACTTGGCCGACAAACAAGCCGTGCACCAATTGGTCGAAGGCGTAGACGCGATCCTGCATTTTGGCGGCGTGTCGGTTGAGCGCTCGTTCGAAGAAATCCTCGGCGCCAATATCTGCGGTGTATTCCATATCTACGAAGCGGCACGCCGGCACGGCGTCAAGCGCGTGATCTTCGCCAGTTCCAACCATGTAATCGGCTTCTACAAGCAGGATGAAGTGATCGACGCCCACTCCCCTCGCCGCCCCGACAGCTACTACGGTTTGTCCAAGTCCTACGGCGAAGACATGGCCACGTTCTACTTCGATCGCTACGGAATCGAGACTGTCAGCGTGCGCATCGGCTCTTCGTTCCCCGAGCCGCAAAACCGCCGGATGATGAGCACCTGGCTGAGCTTCGGCGACCTCACCCAGCTGCTGGAACGAGCGCTCTACACCCCGAATGTCGGCCACACCGTGGTCTACGGCGCCTCCGACAACAAGAACGTCTGGTGGGACAACCGTTACGCCACCTCGCTGGGTTTCGTCCCGCAGGACACTTCCGAAGTATTCCGTGAAAAAGTCGAAGCCCAGCCATTGCCGGCCGCTGATGACCCGGCGCGGATCTACCAGGGCGGTGCCTTTTGCGTTGCCGGCCCGTTCGGCGACTGAGCGCCTCGGCCTTGATTACAACCACAAACAACCCAGGGAATGAGTTGCCATGCAAGCCGAATTGATTGTCGATGCCCGCAACACCGTAGGTGAAAGCCCGGTCTGGGTCCCCGAGGAAAACGCCCTGTACTGGGTCGATATTCCCGCCGGGGGCCTGCAACGCTGGAGCGCGCAAACCGGTCATGTGGACGCCTGGAAAACCCCGCAGATGCTCGCCTGCATCGCCCGTCACCCCGACGGCGGCTGGGTCGCCGGCATGGAGACCGGATTCTTCCATCTGCATGCGCATGCCGATGGCAGCCTCGACAGCGAACCCCTGGCCCACGTCGATCACGCCCGTCCGGGCATGCGCCTCAACGACGGTCGCTGTGACCGTCAGGGCCGCTTCTGGGCCGGCAGCATGGTGCTGGACATGGGCGCCAATGCCGCCGTGGGCACGCTCTATCGCTACGGCGCCGGACAACACGGGCCACTCCAGGCGCAGTTGAACGGCCTGATCGTTCCCAACGGCCTGGCCTTCAGCCCCGACGGTCGAACGATGTACCTATCCGACTCCCATCCGCTGGTGCAGCAGGTCTGGGCCTTCGATTACGACATCGACAGTGGCACCCCTTCCAACCGCCGCGTGTTCATCGACATGCATCAGCACGGCGGTCGTCCTGATGGCGCGGCGGTCGATGCCGAGGGCTGTTACTGGATCTGCGGCAACGATGCCGGGCTGATTCACCGCTTTACCCCCGACGGTCGACTGGACCGCACGCTCTGCGTACCGGTGAAAAAACCGAGCATGTGCGCCTTCGGTGGCAGTCGCCTGGACACCTTGTTCGTGACCTCGATTCGCCCAGGAGACGACCAGGATGAACATTCGCTGGCCGGTGGCGTGTTCGCCCTGGACCCCGGCGTCAAGGGTCTGCCGGAGCCGCACTTCAAGCAATGAATGCAACTGTTGGTACTACACCGCTGTGCCTTGAATAAAAACAACAACAAAACTGGAGACACCCCCAATGGACTTCAAACGCACCTTGCTCGCCGCAGCACTCCCTCTGGCTTTCACCCTCAGCAGCGCCGCCCACGCGCTGGAAATCAAGTTTGCCGACATACACCCTGCGGGCTACCCGACCGTGGTCGCTGAAGAACAGCTGGGCAAAACCCTGGTCGCCGACAGCGATGGCAAGCTGACCTTCAAGATGTTCGCCGGCGGTGTGCTCGGCTCTGAAAAAGAAGTGGTCGAGCAGGCCCAGGTCGGCGCCATCCAGATGGCCCGGGTCAGCCTCGGCATCGTCGGGCCGGTGGTACCGGACGTGAACGTGTTCAACATGCCGTTCGTGTTCCGCGATCAGGCGCACATGCGCAAGGTCATCGATGGCGAAGTTGGCGACGAGATCCTCGACAAGATCACCAATTCCGAATTCAACCTGGTCGCCCTGGCCTGGATGGATGGCGGCACGCGCAACATCTACACCAAGAAACCGGTGCGCAGCCTCGAAGATCTCAAGGGCATGAAGATCCGCGTGCAAGGCAACCCGATGTTCATCGAAACCATCAACGCCATGGGCGGCAACGGCATCGCCATGGACACCGGCGAAATCTTCAGTGCCCTGCAGACCGGTGTGATCGACGGTGCGGAGAACAACCCGCCGACCCTGCTCGAACACAATCACTACCAGAACGCCAAGTTCTATAGCTTGACCGGACACCTGATCCTGCCCGAGCCGATCGTGATGTCGAAGATCACCTGGAACAAACTCACCCCCGAGCAGCAGGTTCTGGTGAGGAAGACCGCCAAGGCTGCGCAAGCGCAGGAGCGCACCCTGTGGGATGCCAAATCGGCCAGCAGCGAAGAAAAACTCAAGGCTGCCGGCGTCGAGTTCATCACCGTCGACAAGAAACCTTTCTATGAAGCGACCGCCTCGATCCGCGAGAAATACGGTGCGCCCTACGCTGACCTGATCAAGCGCATCGAAGCCGTTCAGTAACCCTCCCTGCATTCAAGAAAGGCCCGGCGCCACTGACCTGGGTGTAGGTCAGTGCGCGCCCGGTTACGGTGGAACCCGATGAAGAATCTACTGCTACGTTTCAATGACAAGCTCTACATGACCTGTATCTGGGTCGCGGGGCTGTCCGTTCTGGCCATTGCGTTGATCATTCCCTGGGGCGTGTTTGCCCGTTATGTCCTCGGCACCGGCTCAAGCTGGCCTGAGCCCACGGCGATTCTGCTGATGATGGTCTTCACCTTCATCGGCGCCGCCGCCAGCTATCGTTCCGGTTCGCACATGGCGGTGGCGATGCTCACCGACCGCATGTCGCCGCAACTGCGCCAGGCCATGAGTGTGTTTTCACAATTGCTGATGGCGACCATTTGCCTGTTCATGACCGTCTGGGGCAGCAAGCTGTGCCTGTCGACCTGGAACCAGTTCATGAGCGCCCTGCCGACCCTGCGCGTGGGCATCACCTACATGCCGATTCCCGTGGGCGGTCTGCTGACGTTGATCTTTGTCCTGGAAAAACTCTTGCTCGGTGACCAGAGCAACCGTCGGGTCGTGCGTTTCGACCACGTTGAAGAAAACGAAGGGGCTGCCTGAATGGACGCTTTTATTCTGTTGGGCAGTTTTATCGCGTTGATCCTGATCGGTATGCCCGTCGCCTACGCGCTGGGGCTATCCGCGCTGATCGGCGCGTTCTGGATCGACATTCCGTTCCAGGCGCTGATGATTCAGGTCGCCGGCGGCGTGAACAAATTTTCCCTGCTGGCGATTCCGTTCTTCGTCCTCGCCGGTGCGATCATGGCCGAAGGCGGGATGTCCCGGCGCCTGGTGGCGTTCGCCGGGGTGCTGGTCGGGTTCGTGCGCGGTGGCTTGTCGCTGGTCAACATCATGGCTTCGACCTTCTTTGGCGCGATCTCCGGCTCCTCGGTAGCGGACACCGCCTCGGTCGGTTCGGTGCTGATCCCGGAAATGGAACGTCGCGGCTATCCCCGTGAGTTCGCCACTGCCGTGACCGTCAGCGGGTCGGTGCAAGCCTTGTTGACCCCGCCGAGCCACAACTCGGTGCTCTACTCGCTGGCGGCAGGCGGTACGGTGTCGATTGCCTCGCTGTTCATGGCCGGCGTGGTACCGGGCCTGTTGATGAGCGCGTGCCTGATGGTGTTGTGCCTGATCTTCGCGAAAAAGCGTGACTACCCCAAGGGTGAAGTCATTCCGATGCGCGAAGCGCTGAAGATCTGCGGCGAAGCGTTGTGGGGCTTGATGGCGATGGTCATCATCCTTGGCGGGATCCTGAGCGGGATCTTCACGGCGACCGAGTCGGCAGCCATTGCGGTGCTGTGGTCGTTCTTCGTGACCATGTTCATCTACCGCGACTACAAGTGGAGCGAGCTGCCGAAACTGATGCACCGCACGGTGCGCACGATTTCGATCGTGATGATCCTGATCGGCTTCGCTGCCAGCTTCGGCTACATCATGACCCTGATGCAGATCCCGGCGAAAATCACCACGATGTTCCTGACCCTGTCGGACAACCGTTACGTGATCCTGATGTGCATCAACGTCATGCTGCTGTTGCTCGGCACCGTGATGGACATGGCGCCGCTGATCCTGATCCTCACGCCGATCCTGATGCCGGTGATTCTCGGCATTGGCGTGGATCCGGTGCAGTTCGGCATGATCATGCTGGTGAACCTGGGGATCGGTTTGATCACACCGCCGGTGGGCGCGGTACTTTTTGTGGGGTCGGCCGTGGGTAAAGTCAGCATCGAATCAACCGTCAAGGCCCTGCTGCCGTTCTACGGCGTGCTGTTCCTGGTGCTGATGGCCGTGACCTACATTCCTGCGCTGTCGCTATGGTTGCCGCATTTGGTGTTGTAACCCTTCCCTGTAGGAGCCGGCTTGCTGCGGGCGGCGTTCCGACGATGGCGTATTTGAGATCGCCATCGCCAGCAAGCCGGCTCCTACAGAGGTAATCCGCGTATTCCCTCTTATCGCTGGTGAACATGAAACCGACACTGCTCGAACTTGAAGACCAATTCACCTGCCTCACCCTAGCCCCCGAACTCGGCGGCAGCATCGTCAACTGGACCGTGCGCAACACTGGCCAGCCCTTGTTGCGACACGCCGATGTGCACGCCTTGAACACGGGACTTCCCGGCAAACTTGGCTGCTTTCCTTTGATCCCGTGGTCCAACCGCATTGCCGAAGGGGGTTTCGACTGCCCGGACGGGTGGCTAGCCTTGGCGCCCAACAGCCTCAGCGATCCGTTACCGATTCACGGCAGCGCTTGGCAGCAACCTTGGCAGGTGGTTTCCACAACGGCTGACGAAGTAGTGCTGCAACTCGATAGCAGCGAGCCCTTTGCCTATTGCGCCCGGCAACGTTTCCATCTGAGCGAAGGCAAGCTGAGCATCGAATTGAGCGTCACCCATCTGGCCGAACAGGCGGCCTGGCATGGGCTGGGGCTGCACCCGTATTTGCCGCGCAGCGCCAACACACGATTGCAGGCCGCGGCCCGACAGGTATGGTTCTGCGATGAGAAAAAACTGCCGACGCAGCTGAGTGCATTACCTGCCGAATGGGATTTCCGGCAGACAACGGCGCTGCCCGAAACGCTGGTCGATAACGGCTTCTGCAACTGGGATGGCCACTGCCTGATCCAGCAACCCGACCTCGGTTACGAGCTGGAGTGCCAGGCCACCGGCAGCGATTACTACCTGCTCTACTGCCCGGTAGGCCTGGCGTTTTTCTGCATAGAACCGGTCAGCCACCCGGTCAATGCGCACCACTTGCCCGGTCGGCCAGGGTTGCGTTTGCTGGAGCAAGGTCAATCGGCAGAATTGACGTTCAGCCTGCAATTTCGCCCTCTGTAGGAGCCAGGCTTGCCGGCGAAGAACGATGACGCGGTATATCAGATACACCGCGGCGCTTGGTTCGCCGGCAAGCCTGGCTCCTACAGGCGAAGAACGATGACGCGGTATATCAGATACACCGCGGCGCTTGGTTCGCCGGCAAGCCTGGCTCCTACAGGCGAAGAACGATGACGCGGTATATCAGATACACCGCGGCGCTCGGTTCGCCGGCAAGCCTGGCTCCTACAGGCGAAGAACGATGACGCGGTATTACAGATTCAGATGCCGGCCCGCAATAGCATGTAGGCGGAGACTACCAGGCAGATGCTCGCAAATCCGACTTGCAATGCCCGCGCCGGTACTCGCGCGCAAAGCTTTCGACCAATGATCATGCCGACGATGCTGGCGACGATGAAAGCAACACCCAAGCCGTCGATGCGCACCCCGGCATGCAATGCGCCGATCACGCCGATGGCCGAGATCAGGCTGATGACCATCAGGGACGTGGCGATGATGCCGCGCATCTGCACATCGGTTAGCTGCTTGAAGGCCGGCACGATCAGAAAGCCGCCACCCACCCCCAGCAACCCCGAGACCACACCGGTCACCGCACCGAGGGCCGCGAGGGTCGCGGTGCATTTGGCGGTCCAGGAAAAGCGCCCGGTCTGCTGATCGAGCATGCAGTTCTTCTGGCCCCAGTTGGCGTGACCATGATCGCTGGGCCCCTCGTCCTTGCGCTCACGACGCAACATCCGCGCAGCTACCATGACCATCAGTAGGCTGAACAGAATCATCAGGACTTTTTCCGGCAGCCGATGGGCGAAGTAGATACCCAGCGGGGAAAAAATCGCGCCCAGCAAGGCGATCAACAGCGCCGCGCGATAGCGCACCAGGCCATGGCGCAATCCATCGATGGCACCCACCGCCGCCGCGCTGCCCACCGCGAACAGTGCGACGGGCGCCGCCGTGGTCATGCTCCAGCCCAGCCCCAACACCAGCGCCGGCACCGCAAGAATGCCGCCCCCGGCCCCGGTCAAACCGAGCACCAACCCCATGACCACACCAAAAAAACTCGCCAGCAACATATAACGCTCGTAATCCATGACAAAGGCCGGGAACGCCCGGTATCGATAGAGTGACAGGATAGAGCCCGCAGCGTTTTTTTCATCAACTGAATGTGTCACGGGCTGGTCAGCGCAGGGAAAATGAAACTAACCTCATGACTTGCCCATGAAGAAACAGCCCACATGCCTGCCCTGATCGAAGCTTTTTTTGACGATGCCTCTTCAACCTACAGTTACGTCATCTACGAAACCGATGGCGGACAGTGCGCCATCGTCGATCCGGTACTGGACTACACGCCGGCTGCCGGACGCACCGGCACCCTGCAGGCCGACCGGATCATCGCTTTCGTGCACGAGCACCGCTTGCAGGTGCAATGGCTTCTGGAAACCCACGCCCACGCCGATCACTTGTCCGCCGCCCCCTACCTGCGGCGGGAACTGGGCGGCAAGATCGCCATCGGCCAGTCGATCTGCAAGGTCCAGGGCGTGTTCAAGACCCTGTTCAACCTTGAGCCGGAATTCTGCATCGACGGTTCGCAGTTCGATCACTTGTTCGCCCCGAATGAGTCATTCCGCATCGGCAACCTCAAGGCCACCGCCCTGCATGTGCCGGGTCATACCCCGGCGGACATGGCTTACCTGATCGACAGTGACGTGATCCTGGTCGGCGATACCCTGTTCATGCCGGACGTCGGCACCGCCCGCTGCGACTTTCCCGGCGGCGACGCGCATCAGATGTTCGCCTCGATCCACAAGCTGCTGGCTTTCCCCGCCGGCGTGCGCCTCTACGTCTGCCACGACTACCCGCCCGAGGGCCGCGAACCGCACTGCATGACCAGCGTCGGCGAACAACGCAAAAGCAACATCCACGTGCGCGACGGCATCGACGAAGCCGCGTTCGTCGACATGCGCACCCGACGCGATGCCGGGTTGGGCATGCCGACGCTGCTGCTGCCGGCGATACAGGTCAATGTGCGGGCGGGGAATTTGCCGCCGGCAGAGGACAATGGCGTGACCTACCTGAAGATCCCCCTGAATAAATTCTAAACACGGCCTTCCTGCTGATCGTTCCCACGCTCTGCGTGGGAATGCCGCCAGGGACGCTCCGCGTTCCGCTTCGGGTGTGACGCAGAGCGTCACGGGATGCATTCCCACGCAGAGCGTGGGAACGATCAGTCAGGTGCCTAGCGTCAGGCCGTTCGCCGGTAATGGCAGCGCCGTCTTGTACCTCACCTGCTTGAGCGCAAAACTCGACCGAATATTCGCCACCCCCGGCACTTTGGTCAGAAAGTCCATCATGAAACGTTCCAGCGACTGAATGGTCGGCACCAGCACCCGAATCAGGTAATCCGGATCGCCCGCCATCAGATAACACTCCATCACCTCCGGGCGATCGGAGATGGCCTCTTCGAAATGCTGCAACGCCTCCTCCACCTGTTTCTCCAGGCTGACATGAATGAACACATTGACGTGCAGCCCCAGCAAATCGGCATCCAGCAGGGTCACCTGCTCACGAATCAAGCCCAGTTCCTCCATCGCCTTAACCCGGTTAAAGCACGGCGTGGGCGACAGGTTGACCGAGCGTGCCAGGTCGGCGTTGGTGATGCGTGCATTCTCCTGAAGACTGTTGAGAATGCCGATATCGGTACGGTCCAGTTTGCGCATGAGACAAAAACACCTGTTTTTTATGTTTATGCAGTTTTTTTATCTGCAAATGATCTTGAGCGCAACGAAACAGAGAGAAATATTCTTCTTGGCCGGGCCTATGATTGTTGTAGGACAAGATTTCTTCCACAGAACGAAATCTGTCAGCTCACTACAAGAAATTCACAAGATCGAGCGTAGAAGCCATGACCCAAGCGTATGAACCGCTTCGCCTGCACGTTCCCGAACCCTCGGGCCGCCCCGGCTGCAAAACCGACTTCTCCTACCTGCATCTGACCGACGCCGGCACGGTGCGCAAACCTCCTATCGACGTTGAACCGGCTGACACGGCCGACCTGGCCCGTGGCCTGATTCGTGTGCTCGACGACCAGGGCAATGCTCTGGGCCCGTGGGCCGAAGGCGTGCCGGTGGAGATCCTGCGTAAAGGCATGCGCGCCATGCTCAAGACGCGGATCTACGACAACCGCATGGTGGTCGCCCAGCGTCAGAAAAAAATGTCGTTCTACATGCAGAGCCTTGGCGAAGAAGCCATCGGCAGCGCCCAGGCCTTGGCCTTGAACATTGACGACATGTGCTTCCCGACCTACCGCCAGCAAAGCATCCTGATGGCCCGCGAAGTGCCGCTCGTTGACCTGATCTGCCAACTGCTGTCCAACGAGCGCGATCCGCTCAAGGGACGTCAGTTGCCGATCATGTACTCGGTGAAAGAGGCCGGTTTCTTTACCATTTCCGGCAACCTCGCCACTCAATTCGTCCAGGCTGTGGGCTGGGCCATGGCCTCGGCGATCAAGGGCGACACCAAAATCGCCTCGGCCTGGATTGGCGACGGCGCTACCGCTGAATCGGACTTCCACACCGCCCTGACGTTCGCCCACGTGTACCGCGCGCCGGTGATCCTCAACGTGGTCAACAACCAGTGGGCCATCTCCACCTTCCAGGCGATTGCCGGTGGTGAAGCCACCACCTTCGCCGGGCGTGGCGTCGGTTGCGGCATTGCCTCCCTGCGGGTCGACGGCAACGATTTCTTCGCGGTCTACGCCGCTTCCGCCTGGGCCGCTGAACGCGCGCGCCGCAACCTCGGCCCGACCATGATCGAGTGGGTCACCTACCGCGCCGGCCCGCACTCCACCTCGGACGATCCATCGAAATACCGTCCTGCCGACGACTGGAGCCACTTCCCGTTGGGCGATCCGATCGCGCGCCTCAAGCAGCACCTGATCAAGATCGGCCAGTGGTCCGAAGAGGAACACACCGCCGTCAGCGCCGAACTGGAAGCCCAAGTGATCGCCGCGCAGAAAGAAGCCGAACAGTACGGCACTCTCGCCGGTGGCCAGATTCCAAGCGCCGCGACCATGTTCGAAGACGTCTACAAAGAGATGCCGGAGCACTTGAAGCGCCAGCGTCAAGAGTTGGGGATCTGACATGAACGATCACAACAACAAAATCGAGTTGGAAACCGCCATGACCACGACCACCATGACCATGATCCAGGCCCTGCGCTCGGCCATGGATGTGATGCTTGAGCGTGACGACAACGTCGTGGTATTCGGCCAGGACGTCGGCTACTTCGGCGGCGTGTTCCGCTGCACCGAAGGCCTGCAGACCAAGTACGGCACGTCCCGCGTATTCGACGCACCGATCTCCGAAAGCGGCATCGTCGGCGTGGCCGTGGGCATGGGCGCCTACGGCCTGCGTCCGGTGGCCGAGATCCAGTTCGCCGACTATGTATACCCGGCGTCCGACCAGATCATTTCCGAAGCTGCGCGCCTGCGTTATCGCTCGGCCGGAGAATTTACCGCACCGATGACCCTGCGCATGCCGTGCGGCGGTGGCATCTACGGTGGCCAGACCCACAGCCAGAGCATCGAGGCGATGTTCACCCAGGTATGCGGCCTGCGCACCGTCATGCCGTCCAACCCCTACGACGCCAAGGGCCTGCTGATCGCCTCCATCGAAAACGATGACCCGGTGATCTTCCTCGAGCCCAAGCGCCTGTACAACGGCCCGTTCGACGGCCACCACGACCGCCCGGTGACCCCGTGGTCGAAACACCCGGCCGCGCAAGTGCCGGACGGCTACTACACCGTGCCGCTGGACGTCGCCGCCATCACCCGTCCGGGCAAGGACGTGACCATCCTGACCTACGGCACCACCGTGTATGTGTCGCAAGTCGCCGCTGAAGAAACCGGCATCGACGCCGAGGTGATCGACCTGCGCAGCCTGTGGCCTCTGGACCTGGAGACCATCGTCAAGTCGGTGAAGAAAACCGGCCGTTGCGTCGTGGTTCACGAAGCTACCCGCACCTGCGGTTTCGGTGCCGAACTGGTGTCGCTGGTGCAAGAACACTGCTTCCACCACCTGGAAGCGCCAATCGAACGCGTCACCGGCTGGGACACCCCCTACCCGCACGCGCAAGAGTGGGCGTATTTCCCTGGGCCGTCCCGTGTGGGCGCGGCGCTGAAACGGGTCATGGAGGTCTGAATGGGCACGCACGTCATTAAAATGCCGGACATTGGCGAAGGCATTGCAGAAGTAGAATTGTCACAGTGGCACGTCAAGGTCGGCGACATGGTCGTCGAGGATCAGGTGCTGGCCGATGTCATGACCGATAAGGCAATGGTGGATATTCCATCGCCCGTGCATGGCAAGGTCATTGCCCTTGGCGGCCAGCCAGGTGAAGTGATGGCGGTCGGCAGTGTGCTGATCAGTATTGAAGTCGAAGGCGCGGGCAACGTTAAGGAGTCGGCGCAACCGGCACCTGTTAAAGCGGCGCCAGTCGCAGCGCCGAAAGCCGAAACCGTAATGGAAACCAAAACGGTCGCTGCCGCAGCGCCGAAAGCTGCCGTATGCCAGGGCCCGATGGTCGCCCGCGAAGCCGATGAGCGTCCCCTGGCCTCCCCGGCCGTGCGCAAGCATGCGCTGGACCTCGGTATCCAGTTGCGCCTGGTGCGCGGCAGCGGCCCTGCCGGTCGGGTGCTGCACGAAGACCTCGACGCCTATCTGGCCCAGGGTCAGTCGAATGCCTCGATCGTCAGCAGCGCTTACGCCCAGCGCAACGACGAAGAACAGATCCCGGTGATCGGCATGCGCCGCAAGATCGCCCAGCGCATGCAAGACGCCACCCAGCGTGCCGCGCACTTCAGCTATGTCGAAGAAATCGACGTCACTGCCGTGGAAGAACTGCGTGCGCACCTCAACGAAAAACACGGTGCCACCCGCGGCAAGCTGACCTTGCTGCCGTTCCTGGTCCGTGCCCTGGTCGTCGCCCTGCGTGATTTCCCGCAGATCAACGCCCGCTACGACGACGAAGCCCAGGTCATCACCCGCTTAGGCGCGGTGCATGTCGGCATCGCCACCCAGGCGGATATCGGTTTGATGGTGCCAGTGGTACGCCACGCTGAAGCCCGCAGCTTGTGGGACAGCGCTCAGGAAATCTCCCGTCTGGCCACTGCCGCCCGTAACGGCAAGGCCAGCCGCGATGAACTGTCCGGCTCGTCCATCACCCTGACCAGCCTCGGCGCGTTGGGCGGCATCGTCAGCACCCCGGTGCTGAACCTGCCGGAAGTGGCGATCGTCGGCGTGAACAAAATCGTCGAACGCCCGATGGTCGTCAAAGGCCAGATCGTAATCCGCAAGATGATGAACCTCTCCAGCTCCTTCGATCACCGCGTGGTCGACGGCATGGACGCGGCGCTCTTCATCCAGGCCGTGCGCGGCCTGCTCGAACAACCCGCCACCTTGTTTGTGGAGTAAGTCATGCAAACTTTGCACACTACGCTGCTGATCATCGGCGGCGGCCCTGGCGGTTATGTGACCGCGATCCGTGCCGGCCAGCTGGGCATTCCAACCATTCTGGTGGAAGGCGAATCGTTGGGCGGCACCTGCCTGAACATCGGCTGCATCCCGTCCAAGGCGCTGATTCACGTCGCCGAGCAGTTCCATCAGACCCGGCAGCATAGCCAGCAGTCGGCGTTGGGCATCACCGTGTCGGCACCCACGCTGGACATCGGCAAAAGCGTCGAGTGGAAGGACGGCATTGTCGATCGCCTGACCACCGGCGTCGCGGCGCTACTGAAAAAGAACAAGGTCCAGGTCATTCAAGGCTGGGCCAAAGTGGTTGACGGTAAAACCGTCGACGTCGGCGAAACGCGCATTATTTGTGAACACCTGGTGCTGGCCACTGGGTCCAAAAGCGTGGACCTGCCGATACTGCCGATTGGCGGGCCGATCATTTCCTCCACCGAAGCCCTGACGCCGACGTCCGTGCCGAAGCGGTTGATCGTGGTCGGTGGCGGCTACATCGGTCTGGAGCTGGGGATTGCCTATCGCAAGCTCGGTACCGACGTCAGCGTCGTCGAGGCTCAGGAACGCATCCTGCCCGCCTACGACGCGGAATTGACCCAGCCGGTGCATGAAGAACTGAAGAAGCTTGGTGTAAGGCTTTACTTGAACCACCGCGTTCAAGGCTTTGATTCAAATGCAAATACGCTTCAAGTCAGTACGCCAGATGGTCACACATTGAATCTGGAGACCGACCAGGTGTTGGTCGCCGTGGGCCGTAAGCCGAACACCCAGGGCTGGAACCTCGAAGCGCTGAACCTTGCGATGAACGGCGCGTCGATCAAGATCGACAACCGCTGCCAGACCAGCATGCGCAACGTGTATGCCATCGGCGACCTCAGTGGCGAACCGATGCTCGCCCACCGGGCCATGGCCCAGGGGGAGATGGTGGCCGAGCTGATCAGCGGCAAGAGCCGCGAGTTCAACCCCACCGCGATCGCCGCCGTATGCTTTACCGACCCGGAACTGGTGGTGGTCGGCAAGACCCCGGACGAAGCCAAGGCAGCAGGCCTTGACTGCATCGTGTCGAACTTTCCGTTCGCCGCCAATGGCCGGGCGATGACGCTGGAGTCCAAAAGCGGCTTCGTACGGGTGGTCGCCCGTCGGGATAATCATGTGATCGTTGGCTGGCAGGCGGTGGGGGTCGGAGTATCCGAATTGTCCACGGCGTTCGCGCAAAGCCTGGAAATGGGCGCGCGGCTGGAAGACATCGGCGGCACCATCCATGCGCATCCGACCTTGGGTGAGGCGGTGCAGGAAGCGGCGTTGCGTGCTCTCGGCCACGCGTTGCATCTGTAACTAACTCACCCTGATCGTTCCCACGCTCTGCGTGGGAATGCCTCAACGGACGCTCCGCGTCCGCTCTTGGGACGCGGAGCGTCCCGGGCTGCATTCCCACGCAGAGCGTGGGAACGATCAAAGGAACGCAATCCAGGCTGCGATTTCGGCCCGGAATGAAGTATTGTTGTCCCCATCCAGAAAACGTCAGAAACATTGAACCGTTTCGGCGGTTGTTAAGTGATAGAGGGTGTCATGGGTAACGAAAGCATCAATTGGGACAAGCTGGGTTTTGACTACATCAAGACCGACAAGCGCTATCTGTCGCACTGGCGTAATGGCGAGTGGGACACAGGCACCCTGACCGAAGACAATGTGCTGCACATCAGCGAAGGCTCCACGGCCCTTCACTATGGCCAGCAATGCTTCGAGGGCCTGAAGGCCTACCGTTGCAAGGACGGTTCGATCAACCTGTTTCGCCCGGACCAGAACGCCGCACGCATGCAACGCAGCTGCGCGCGCCTGCTGATGCCACAGGTGTCCACCGAGCAGTTCATCGAAGCGTGCAAGGAAGTGGTCCGCGCCAACGAGCGTTTCATCCCGCCTTACGGCACCGGCGGCGCGCTGTACCTGCGTCCGTTCGTGATCGGCGTGGGTGACAACATCGGCGTGCGTACCGCACCCGAGTTCATCTTCTCGATCTTCTGCATCCCGGTCGGCGCCTACTTCAAGGGCGGCCTCACCCCGCACAATTTCCAGATCTCCAGCTACGACCGCGCGGCCCCGCAAGGCACCGGCGCAGCCAAGGTCGGCGGCAACTATGCGGCCAGCCTGATGCCGGGTTCCAAGGCCAAGAAAGCCCACTTCGCCGACGCCATCTACCTGGATCCGATGACCCACACCAAGATCGAGGAAGTCGGTTCGGCCAACTTCTTCGGGATCACCCACGACAACAAGTTCGTCACCCCGAACTCGCCGTCGGTGTTGCCGGGCATCACCCGCCTGTCGCTGATCGAGCTGGCGAAATCGCGTCTGGGCCTGGAAGTGATCGAAGGTGACGTGTTCATCGACAAGCTGGCGGACTTCAAGGAAGCCGGCGCTTGTGGTACTGCAGCCGTGATCACGCCAATCGGCGGCATCGACTACAACGACCACCTGCACGTGTTCCACAGCGAAACCGAAGTCGGCCCGATCACCCAGAAGCTCTACAAAGAGCTGACCGGCGTGCAAACCGGCGACGTCGAAGCGCCAGCGGGCTGGATCGTCAAGGTTTGACCTGACGCCCCCCTGCAATAAAAATCGCCGCCCTCGAATTCGAAGGCGGCGATTTTTTTTGGGCTTTTCCCCTGTAGGAGCGAGCACGCTCGCGATGATCTCAAATGCACCGCGTGTATCCAGTATCCCCGCGTCATCGTTGACGTCCATCGCGAGCATGCTCGCTCCTACAGGGATACAAACGGTCTCAACGGATCGGCGTTCTTGTTTCTATGTTTCTCAGGATTGCGTGAAGAACTTTTTTTGCCACTTCAATCATCCCGCGTCAGCACTTCCAGCAACTCGATCTCGAATATCAGGTTCGAATTCGGCGTGATCTTGCCCATCGTGCGCTCGCCATAGGCGAGGTGCGCCGGGACCAGCAATTTGCGCTTGCCACCGACCCGCATGCCCATCAGGCCCTGGTCCCAACCCTTGATCACCCGCCCTGAGCCGATCACGCACTGGAAGGGTTTGCCTCGACTGTAGGAAGAGTCGAATTCGCTACCGTCTTCCAGCCAGCCGCGGTATTGGGTGGTGATCAGCGCGCCTTTGACGGCGGCCTTGCCGTCACCCGGCTCAAGATCAATGATTTGCAGTTCGTCGTTCATGTTCTTAACTCATCTACAGTGCCCTGGACTTGCGGGCGCGGACGGAGGTTTTCGCAGAATCCGCTGCCGATGGCAACCCGCGGAACCGAATGCCCCTGCGCCGCTCACAAAAGTATCGTCTTCGCGATAAGAAAGGATGCTCTGATGACCGACCTGCGCAGTTTCATTCCGCCGTACATTCTGCATCGTATCGTCGCGCATGGTTCTGAACGCCAGCGTTCCAGCGCGATGAGCACGCTGGTCCATGTGCGTACCCTGTGGCACCCGCCTGGCCCACCGGTACGCTCTGCTGCCGCCGCGATCCTGCCCCCCCCCGGCAAACCTGGCCAGGCTCAGCGCAGCGTGCATGATGCCCAGGGCAAAATGCTCTTGCCCGGCATGCCGGTGCGCCTTGAAGGGCAGGCACCGAGCGGTGACCCGGCGGTCGATGAAGCCTACGACGCACTGGGGGCCAGCTACGATTTCTTCTGGAAGGTGTTGGCCCGCGACTCCATCGACAATAAAGGTTTCGCCCTGATCGGCAGCGTGCATTATGGCCAGGACTACGAAAACGCCTTCTGGAACGGCTCGCAGATGGTCTTCGGGGACGGCGATGGCGAAATCTTCCAGCGCTTCACCCGCTCGCTGGACGTGGTCGGGCACGAACTGACCCACGGTGTGGTCGAGAGCGAAGCGGGCCTGGTGTATGCCGACCAGTCCGGGGCGTTGAATGAATCGCTGTCGGATGTATTTGGCGTCCTGACCAAGCAATATCTACTGGGGCACACCGCCGACCAGGCGGACTGGCTGATCGGCGCGGATTTGCTGACACCGCGCATCAAGGGCATCGGTTTGCGCTCGATGGCCCACCCGGGCACCGCCTATGACGACCCGCTGCTGGGCAAGGACCCGCAACCGGATCACATGCGCAAATTCGTGATCACCCAGGAGGACAATGGCGGCGTGCACATCAACTCAGGCATTCCCAACCGGGCGTTTTATCTGGCCGCCAAGGCCTTGGGCGGATTTGCCTGGGAAAAAGCCGGGCTGATCTGGTACGACGCACTGTGCGACAAGCGCTTGAGCCGCGAAACGTCATTCAGTGCCTTTGCAAAACTGACCGTCGAGCATGCGCGCCGGCGCTTCACCGCCAATGAAGCCCGGGCGGTGCAGCGTGGCTGGTCGGAAGTGGGCGTCGATTCGACGCGGGAGGCACCATGAAAACCCTGCCAACCCTGGACGACCGGGCGGTTGTGCGCCTCTCACGCCAGGGCGGCTTCGCAGCGATCCAGGCCTTGACGCGCCCCCGGGAGATCGAATTCGCTCAATGCAATATCGAGCAGCGCTCGCGCATTTGTGTACTGCTTGAAGGTTGCCTGCCGCTGGCCAACTCGGCCACAGGCGGTGGCGATCAGCGTTTTTACCAGATCGAGCTGCGCTACCGCGAAGGCGAGCAGGACGACCAGATGGTATTGAAAGTGCCGGAAAACCAGGCCCCCGATGAGCTTGTACGGCTCTGGGACATAGGTGAATTGTTGTAGCGTCGCGGCATTGACCGCTCGTTACTGTTTCCCGCGATAGCCTTGAACCAAGACCTGCCTTTATCCTTGTCGACCCGCCGTACCGAGTTGATGGAGTTTTTTTCATGCCCCATGAAGGCAGTCTGTTGCAAGCCGCAGTCGTGTTTCTGCTCGCGGCCGTACTCACCGTTCCCCTGGCCAAGCGCCTGCAACTGGGTGCGGTGCTGGGTTATCTGTTTGCCGGAGTGATCATCGGCCCCTCGGGGCTGGGCCTGATCGGCAATACGGAAAGTGTCGCGCACATCTCGGAACTCGGCGTGGTGCTGCTGCTGTTCATCATCGGTCTGGAGTTGTCGCCACGACGGTTGTGGGTGATGCGCAAAGCGGTGTTTGGCGTGGGCCTGGCGCAGGTGCTGCTGACCGGGGCGCTGCTGGGCGTGTTGGCGCTGTATGTCTTCGGGCAACCCCTGAACACCTCGATCGTGCTGGGCCTGGGACTGGCCCTGTCGTCCACCGCGTTCGGTCTGCAAAGCCTGGCCGAACGCAAGGAGCTGACCAGCCCCCACGGGCGCCTGGCGTTCGCGATCCTGCTGTTCCAGGACATCGCCGCGATTCCGCTGATCGCCATGGTGCCGCTGCTGGCTGGCAGCAGTGAAAACCTCAGCGCGGCCGACGATGTGAACCAGGGTCTGCGCGTGCTGATCAGCATCGCCATTGTGGTGGTCGGCGGGCGCTACCTGCTGCGCCCGGTGTTCCGCGTGGTCGCCAAGAGCGGCTTGCCGGAAGTGTCCACCGCGACCGCGTTGCTGGTGGTGATGGGCACCGCCTGGCTGATGGACCTGGCCGGTATTTCAATGGCCCTCGGCGCATTTCTTGCCGGCCTGCTGCTGGCGGACTCCGAATATCGGCATGAACTGGAAGCGCAGATCGAACCCTTCAAGGGCCTGCTGCTGGGGCTGTTTTTCATGAGCGTCGGCATGGGCGCCAACCTGAGTCTGCTGCTGAGCGAGCCCATCGTGGTGCTGGGGCTGACCGTGCTGCTGATCGCCGTCAAGCTGCCGTTGCTGTTTGTCGTGGGCCGACTGGCCGGCGGTTTGAACAAGATCAGTGCCATTCGCCTGGGCATCGTGCTGGCGGCCGGTGGTGAGTTTGCCTTTGTGGTGTTCAAGATCGGCCGTGATCATGACTTGTTCGATCCGCGCCTGTACGACTTGCTGGTGCTGGCGATCACCCTGTCGATGGCGTTGACGCCCCTGTTGCTGCTGTTGTGCGCCCGTCTGGTCAGCCCGAAGGTGCAACCGGTGACGGTGCCGGAGCAATTCCGCGAAATCGACGCCGATGAACCCCGTGTGGTGATCGCCGGCATGGGCCGTATGGGGCAGATCGTCGCGCGCATCCTGCGGGCACAGAACATCAAGTTCGTGGCCCTAGACACCTCGGTGGAAACCATCGAACTGTCGCGCAGCTTCGGCGGCGTGCCGGTGTACTACGGCGACCCGATGCGTCCGGAAATCCTCAGTGCGGCCAAGGTTGGAGACGCCGAATTCTTCGTCATCGCCACCGACGACCCGGACACCAACATCAAGACCGCCGAACTGGTGCACAAGCTCTATCCGCACATCAAGATCATTGCCCGGGCGCGCAACCGCCAGCATGTGCATCGACTGGTGGACCTGGGTGCCCATGCGGTGCGCGAAACCTTTTACTCCAGCCTGGAAATGAGCCGGCAGACCTTGATCGGCCTGGGACTGACCCCGGCCCAGGCCGATGCACGGATCAAGCGTTTCAAACATCACGACGAGCAGGTGCTTGAAGCCCAGCATGCGATTTACGACGACGCGGTGAAGGTCAAGCAGACGGCGCAGGAAGCGCGGGCGGAACTGGCACGGTTGTTCGAGTCGGACCAGTTGGAAGAGCAAGCGAAGAACGGTTGAGGTGAATTTGCCGGCCTCTTCGCTTGTAGGAGCGTGCGATGCGGCGATCCGACTTGCCCGCGAAGAACGATAACGCGCACTGGAGCCCTCCATGGCTGGCGACACATCTTTCCCTGCTCTCAAGGAAATTTTCAACGCCGAACGCCTGCGGCACATCGCCACCGAGATGACGGCGGTGTATCCCGGCTTCGATGCGAAGGGTTTCCTGAAACTGGCCAACAACGGCTTGGCCGAGTTGTCGGTGATGCAGCGCCTGGCCCGCGTCAGCGAATGCCTGCACGCGGTACTGCCGCTGGGTTATGAAGCGTCGCTGGAGGTATTGCGCGCCCTCGCCCCTCGCCTCAACAGCGGCTTTGTCAGTATGTGCCTGCCGCATTACGTGGCGACTTATGGTGCTGACCGGTTCGAACTGTCGATGGACGCGCTCAAGTACTTCACCGCGTTCGGCTCCTCGGAATTCGCCGTCCGCCATTTCCTGCGTGGCGATATGCAACGCTCGCTGCAGCTGATGCATGCCTGGTCGCTGGACGCCAACGAGCATGTCCGGCGCCTCGCCAGCGAAGGTTGCCGGCCGCGCCTGCCGTGGTCGTTTCGCCTGGAGCAGGTCCAGGCCGACCCGCGACTGGCCGCCGGGATTCTCGACAACCTCAAGGCCGACACCAGCCTTTACGTGCGCAAGTCCGTGGCCAACCACCTCAACGACATCACCAAGGACCATCCCGAGTGGGTGCTGGACCTCATCGAGGGCTGGTCGCTGGACAACCCACACACCGCATGGATCGCCAGGCACGCCCTGCGCAGCCTGATCAAACAGGGCAACATGCGTGCCCTGGCGATCATTGGCGCGGGCGACAAGCCTGAGGTCCAGATCATAGATGTACAGGTCAATCCGCCGGTGATCGGGCTCGGCGAAAAAATCACCCTGTCCTTTGTGGTCAAATCCACGGTACATGACAGCCAGCGCCTGGTGATCGATTACGCCATCGATTACGTCAAGGCCAACGGCAACACCTCGGCCAAGGTCTTCAAGCTCAAGGCCCTGACGCTGCCAGGCAACGCCACGCACTCCATCGCCCGCGGCCAGCACATCAAGGAACTGACTACCCGCCGGCATTACGCGGGCAAGCATGCAGTGCATGTGCTGGTGAATGGGGAGCTACTGGCCAGCACGGCGTTCGAAATCCTCCCCTGAAATACGCTTTGTAGGAGCCAGGCTTGCCGGCGAACCAGGCGCCGCGATGTATCTGTAACACCGCGTTATCGTTCTTCGCCGGCAAGCCTGGCTCCTACAGGATCTGAGGGGGATTGGGGCCCAGCAGCAGGTCCTGCTCACGCTCACACAACTCCACCACGTAATCCCACATCACCCGCAGCCGCACCGATTTGTGCAGCTCGCGCCGGGTGCTGATCCAGTAGCTGCGCAGGATGCTCTCTTGCGGGAACAGCGGCACCAGCGCGGGATCGGCACTGGCCATGTAGCACGGCAGCACGGCGATACCCAGTCCAGCCCGCGCGGCCTGTTGCTGGGCGATGACGCTGGTGCTGTGGAACACCACCTGCGGGTTGCGGCAGAAGCTGTTGAGGAACATCAGTTCCTGGCTGAACAGCAAGTCGTCAACGTAGCCGATCCAGGCATGCCGCCCCAGATCTTCACGATTGCGCAGCGCCGGCGAACGGTCGAGATAGTCCTGGCTGGCGTAGAGCGCCAGGCGATAGTCCGTCAGCTTGCGCGTGACCAGCATGTCGGCAGCCGGGCGCTCCAGGTGGATGCTGATTTCCGCCTCGCGGTTGAGGATGCTGACGAAGCGCGGCACCGCCACCAGCTCCACCTCCAGCCCTGGGTAACGCTCGAACAGGCCGTTCATGCGGCTGGCGAGGAACATGATGCCCAGCCCTTCCGTCACCCCCACGCGGATCTTGCCCAGCGGTGCGGTGGATTGAGTGATTTCTTCCTGCGCCAGCAGCGCGACGTTCTCCATAGCCTCGGCGTGCTTGAGCAATGCTTCGCCGGCCGGGGTCAGCTCGTAACCCTGGGCATGCTGCACGAACAGTGCGGTGCCCAGGCTCTTTTCAACGGCCTCGATATGCCGCGCCACGGTCGCATGGGTGGTGTTCAAACGGCGCGCGGCGGTGAGCAAACGCCCGCTACGCTGTAGCTCGAGAAAGAACCGCAGGTCATTCCAGTCGAACATCGTCCATCCTTAGGTCAGCGTTGTTTAAAAACGAACAGCAGCTGGGTAAAAACTAACATTCTTTTAACGAAAGCTAACAACTAGGATGATCCCCAACAAGAACAACAAGCGAGGTCAGGGATGCACGCTTCCCTTGATGAATACGACTACATCGTGGTCGGTGCCGGTCCGGCCGGTTGTTTGCTGGCCAATCGACTGTCGGCCAACCCACAACACCGCGTGCTGCTGCTCGAAGCCGGCGGTCGCGACAACTACGCCTGGATTCACATCCCGGTGGGCTACCTGTTCTGCATCGGCAACCCGCGTACCGACTGGTGCTTCAAGACCGAGGCGCAACCGGGCCTGCAGGGTCGTACCCTGAGTTACCCGCGCGGCAAAGTCCTGGGCGGCTGCTCGTCGATCAACGGCATGATCTACATGCGCGGCCAGGCCGGCGATTACGATGGCTGGGCGGCCGACGGCAACCCCGGCTGGCGCTGGCAGGACGTGCTGCCGTTGTTCAAGAAGAGCGAAAACCATTTTGCCGGCGAATCAACCTTTCACGGCGCCAGCGGCGACTGGCGGGTTGAACGCCAGCGCTTGTCCTGGCCGATTCTCGATGCCTTCCGCAGCGCAGCCGAGCAGAGCGGCATCGCCAGCATCGATGACTTCAACCAGGGCGACAACGAAGGCTGTGGCTATTTCCAGGTCAACCAGAAGGCTGGTATCCGCTGGAATGCGGCCAAGGCGTTCCTCAAGCCGATCCGCCAGCGCCCCAACCTGACGGTGCTGACTGGTGTCGAGGTCGACCGCGTGCTGCTGGAAAACGCGCGCGCGTCGGCGGTCAGCGCCCGCTGGCAAGGCCAGGCCAAGACCTTCAAGGCGCGCAAGGAAATCATCCTGTGCGCCGGTTCCGTCGGCTCACCGAGCATCCTCCAGCGTTCCGGCATCGGCCCTCGCCCGCTACTGCAACGCCTGGGCATTGGCGTCGTCCATGAACTGGCCGGCGTCGGCGGCAATCTGCAGGACCACCTGCAACTACGGCTGATCTACAAACTGGAAAATGCCCGCACACTGAACCAGATCGCCGGCAGCCTGTGGGGCAAGATGGGCATGGGCCTGCGTTATCTGTATGACCGCAGTGGTCCGTTGTCGATGGCGCCGAGTCAACTGGGGGCCTTTGCCCGCTCCGGGCCGGAGCAGACGTCGGCGAATCTGGAGTACCACGTGCAACCGCTGTCGCTGGAGCGCTTTGGTGAGCCGTTGCATGCCTTCCCTGCCTTCACCGCATCGGTTTGCGATCTGCGTCCGCAAAGCCGGGGCAAGGTGGAGATCCGCTCGGCCGATCCACAGCAAGCGCCGCTGATTCAACCCAATTACCTGAGCCACCCGGAAGATTTGCGAGTCGCCGCCGATGCCATTCGCCTGACCCGGCGCATCGTTGCCGCGCCGGCCCTGCAAGCGTTCAAGCCGGTCGAATACCTGCCCGGCGACAGCCTGCAAAGCGAAGAACAACTGCACGAAGCCGCCGCGCGGATCGGCACCACCATCTTTCATCCCGTCGGCACCTGCCGGATGGGCAACGACGCGGACGCGGTGGTCGATGCCGAACTGCGTGTGCACGGCATCCCCGGCCTGCGCATTGCTGATGCCTCGATCATGCCGCGCATCACCTCGGGTAATACTTGCTCGCCTACGCTGATGATCGCGGAGAAAGCTGCGGAACTCATTCTTGACCCTGACACAAGGAGCATCACCCTGACAAAGGAACTGGCCACGCATCCGTGAACCCTACACGGACACTGTAGGAGCGAGCCTGCTCGCGATGGACCTGAGAGCGCCGCGTGGTGTCAGGTTTCCAGCGTTATCGTTGACGACCATCGCGAGCATGCTCGCTCCTACAAGGTAACGGGTACACCCGTTTTATGGATAAACGCGGCACCAGCCCACAAGGCCTGTGCCGACAGTGGAACAACAAAAACAATCACTGTGAGGGATACCGATATGTCAGAACACGTTCAGCCCCTGGAAGCCGTGCGCAGCGCGGGCACCAGCCAGGAAACCCAGAAAGTCATCTTCGCCTCGTCGCTCGGGACGGTCTTCGAGTGGTATGACTTTTTCCTCTACGGCGCCCTCGCGGCGGTGATCAGCAAACAATTTTTCGCCGGGGTCAACGACACCACGGCGTTCATCTTTGCCTTGATGGCGTTTGCCGCCGGCTTCATTGTCAGGCCGTTCGGCGCTCTGGTGTTCGGCCGGTTGGGAGACATGATCGGGCGCAAATACACCTTCCTCGCCACCATCGTGCTCATGGGCGTGGCAACCTTCTGCGTCGGGTTGCTTCCGAATTACGCGAGCATCGGCATTGCCGCGCCGATCATCCTCGTAGTGCTGCGCATGCTCCAGGGCCTGGCGCTGGGTGGGGAATACGGCGGCGCCGCGACCTACGTGGCAGAGCACGCGCCGATCGGCAAGCGCGGTTTCCACACCAGCTGGATCCAGTCCACCGCCACCCTTGGCCTGTTGCTGTCGCTGCTGGTGGTCCTCGGTTGCCGCTACTTCACGGGTGATCAGTTCGAAGTCTGGGGCTGGCGCATTCCGTTCCTGTTTTCGATCATTCTGCTGGGCATCTCGACCTGGATTCGCCTGAGCCTGCACGAGTCGCCTGCGTTCGTGAAGATGAAAGAGGAAGGCAAACTCAGCAAGTCGCCGATCCGCGATTCCTTCGGCAAGTGGGAAAACCTCAAGGTGGTACTGATCGCCCTGTTCAGCATCAACGCCGGGCAAGCGGTGACCTTCTACGCTGCGCAGTTCTATGTGTTGTTCTTCCTCACCCAGTTCCTGAAAATGGATCCCGCGGTGGCCAACGGCTTGCTGATCGTCAGTGTGACCATCGGTGCCCCCTTCTTCATTTTCTTCGGCTGGCTGTCGGACAAGGTCGGGCGCAAACCCGTGCTGATGCTTGGCCTGCTGCTTGCCACTGCGTTGTACTTCCCGATCTTCAAGACCTTGGCCCACTACGCCAACCCAGCCATTGACCTGGCCAGCCGCCAGGCCCCGATTACCGTGCTCGCGGACCCGGCCACCTGCACCTTCCAGTTCGACCCGGTGGGCAAGGCGAAATTCGACAGCCCATGCGACAAGGTCAAGACCTTCCTGGTCAAGCAGGGCCTGCCCTACCAGAGCGCAGCGGCCCCGGCCGGCAGCGGTGTTCAGGTCAGCATCGGTGACGTGAAGATCGACGGTTTCGACGAAGCGGCCCTGCGTGGCGCGGTGACCCTGGCAGGTTACCCGCAACAAGCCGACATGCAGCAGATCAACAAGCCGATGATCGTGGCCCTGATCGTCGCGCTGATCATCATCTCCGCCATGTGCTACGGCCCGCTGGCGGCGCTGATGGTCGAACTGTTCCCTACCCGCATCCGCTACACCTCGATGTCCCTGCCCTACCACATCGGCAATGGCTGGTTCGGCGGGTTCCTGCCGACGGTGTCATTTGCTTTGGTGGTCTACACCGGCGACATCTTCTACGGGCTGTGGTACCCGGTCTTGATCACCGGGGTGAGCCTGGTGGTGGGGATGCTGTGTCTGCGTGAGACACGTAACGTCGACCTGGATAAAAACTGACGCGAACCTAATGACCATGCCCTGCAGTGCGGGGCATGGTCGTGGTTCGCCGGGTACATATCCATTGCTGCGGTAACGGCTACTTATGGTTTCGCTCTTACAGCGACTCACTTTTCCAAACGCCGAAAAGTAAGCAAAAGGCTTTGCCCCACCACTCGGTGCCTCGCTAGAGCTCGGCATGCCCTCACTCCGGCATTGCTCCGTGGGTCGCCGCGATGGGCCATCCATGGCCCAGCGCGGCTAAACCGGCGTCCTGCCGGTTTACCCACTGCGCAATGCCTGCGTTCGGCCATCGTGGTTTAACGGGGCGCCCAAATCTAAAGCCAAAACGAGGCGGCCTTAAAGCCGACCTGACTTTTACGGATGTACCTGATCCCCTGTGGGAGCGAGCTTGCTCGCGATGGACGTCAACGATAACGCGTCCTGTCTGGATGGGCGCGTTGTTTGGAAGACCATCGTCGGAACGCCGCCCGGAGCAAGCTCGCTCCCACAGTTGGATCGCGGACAGACCTGCAATCAGGTCGGCTTTAAGGCCGCCTCGCCTTGCTTTGGCTTTTGATTTTCTTGCCCCATCGAGAGGCCGAGTGGAGGTTCTGCGCAGTGGGTAAACCGGCATGGATGCCGGTTTAGCCGCGCTGGGCCAAGGATGGCCCATCGCGGCGGGCCCTGTAGGAGCGAGCATGCTCGCGAAAAACCTGAGAGCACCGCGGGGTGTCAGGCTCCCCGCGTCATCGTTGATCTCCATCGCGAGCATGCTCGCTCCTTGTATGTTGTCCCTGTACCCAGCGAGAGAGGTTAAGCTCGGCAGCGTACACACAAGTAAGTGCGTTTCTGGGGGAGGCCGATCGCTCCTGAAGGCAGGATTTGCTCCTGACCTTGTCTGTAGAGAGGCCCCCCCGCCTCATTGCCCACCACGAAGAGTATCGAGAAGCCGACAAGTCGGACTTCGCATTACAAGGTTGCAGTGGCATGAAGTTCGAGGTCGGGGGAACCAGGTGCAATCTTACCTAAAGCCAAGGAAGTGAAAAGCAATGAATGCGCATGTCGGCATAGATATCAGTGCTCGCAGTTCAGCCATGGGATGGCGGCAGAACGGCAAAGCAGCAGGCAATGGAGACATTCAGCACACACCCAAAGGTCGCAAGGCCGCTGTGGAAAAGCTGCTACGTCTCAAGCCGCTAAGCGTTGTCATGGAGGCCACCGGTATTTACTACCTGGATCTTGCGATGGAGTTGCACGCCGCCGGCTTGCCGGTCTCGGTGATCAATCCCAAAAGCTTCCACAACTTTGCCAAGCTGATGTTGCAAAACAGCAAGACTGACCAGATCGATGCCCAACTGCTGGCCGAATACGGCGAGCGTATGGGGCCTAGGCTGTGGGTCCCGCCCACTGCGGAACAGATGATGCTGCGTGCGATTGGTCGCCACATCAACCGACTGATTGGCCATCGAACACGAGCCAAAAACGAATTACACGCCCTACAAGCAACAGAAACGAGTGTGGAGCTGCTGATCGAGGATGAGAAGGAGGCGATTGCAGGACTGGACTCCCGGATTGATCGCTTGAAGAAAGCCGCACGTGAGGCCATCGCCAAATGCCCGGATCTGAGTTTGCAGTTTCGCTGCATGATGGCGGCGCCCGGCGTTGGAGAGGCCTCGGCCATCGCCGCACTGGCTGAGCTGACGACCCTTCCAGTGACGCTTAAATCGGCACAGGTAAGCCGCTATGCAGGCCTGGATGTCAGACTGACCCAGTCAGGCACCAGCGTGAACCGGCCAGGACGAATGTCCAAGTGCGGTAATGCTTACTTGCGTGCAGCGATGTTCATGCCGGCGATGACGGCAATCCGTTGTGATGAGAATGTGAAGGCCTTCTACGAGGCACTGGTAGCGCGCGGCAAGAAGAAAATGCAAGCCATCGGCGCGGTCATGCGCAAATACCTAACCGGGTTATGGGCATGCATGCGCTCCGGAGAAGAATTTAATACGGCCAAGCTTTTTAGCAAAAAACATCTCGCGAAAGCTTGACCGTGAACAGAGTATCTACAGGTCTCTTCCAAGTGACTCGCTGTAAAAGCGAAACCATAGGAGGCCGTTACCGCAGGAATGGATATGTACACCTGAAGGAATAGCGTCGGCTGTCAGGCCGCCATCGTCGGAACGCCGCCCGGAGCAAGCTCGCTCCCACAGTAGATCGGGTACATCCAAGAGCGAATGGTATCCCCGCACAACCCTGTCCATCACTCATCAATATCGATCAACTCGAACGTCACCTGATCAGGATAGAACGCCACGTAGCCCCTAATCTGCTCGACAGACACTTTGGGATTTTCGTAGCTCCAGACTGCATTGGCACCCTCATGTCCCGGAGCCTGCAAACTGAAATAACTGGCATCGCCCTTGTACGGGCAATAGCTGGTGTGGTCGGTGCGGGCGTAATACTTTTCGTCGATGTCTTCGCGCGGCACGTAGTACACCGGAGGGTAATTGGCCTCCAGCAGAACCAGCGCACGAGCGGACGCTGCCACCTGAAATCCGTGAAACTTCACCAGCAGGCAGCCGGGCTGCTCGGCGATGGTGATGACAGGACTGGGACCGGAGCTTTTCATGGAATTGCCACCTCATGACGGTGATGGACCTGTAACAGCAGGGATTGCCGGCAAGGGCTGCACAACGCCCCGGAAATCTTGGTTTATCAGGTATAACCCAAGTTGCAGGCCTGCGACGGGTTCGCAGCCGAACGGATTCACCGGGTTGCGCAAACACGTGCAACGCTTTGACTGTACATCCATACAGATAATGATTGCTCTCACGCCTGACTCACGCCATCCTGTGCAACTTGCGGACATTGATCGACGATGGTGGTTATGCGGTTGTACCTCTGTGAAAAACCCTCCCAGGCCAAAGACATTGCGGCCGTGCTCGGCGCGCGGCGGCGCAGTGATGGCTGCTGGCTGGGAACGGACGTCACGGTGACCTGGTGCATCGGCCACCTGCTGGAAACCGCTCCCCCGGATGCCTATGACGCGCGCTACAAGCGCTGGGTACTGGCGGACCTGCCGATCATTCCCGACAAATGGAAAATGACCGTCAAGCCGCGCACGGCCAGCCAATACAAGGTGGTCAAGCGCCTGCTCGGCGAAGCGTCCGAGCTGGTCATTGCCACGGACGCTGACCGTGAGGGCGAAATGATCGCGAGGGAACTGGTGGAACATTGCCGCTATCGCGGTCCGATCCAGCGGTTGTGGCTGTCGGCGCTGGACGATGCCTCGATCCGCAAGGCCCTCGCCGCACTCAGGCCCGGCGCGCAGACCTTCAGCCTCTATCATTCGGCACTGGGGCGCTCCCGGGCCGACTGGCTGATCGGCATGAACATGAGCCGGCTGTTCACGCTGCTGGGCCGCCAATCCGGTTATCAGGGCGTGTTGCCGGTCGGCCGGGTGCAGACCCCTACCTTGCGCCTGGTCGTGGATCGCGACCGCAGCATCGCCGACTTCGTGCCCGTGCCCTACTGGGCTGTCGAGGTGCAGTTACTGCACGACGGCACCGCCTTCACGGCACAATGGCGGGCTGCATCGGAGGTGTGCGACGACCAGGACCGCTGCCTGAATCAGGCGCTGGCCCAACGAGCAGCTGCGGCCATGCGCACCGCCGCAAGCGCCAGGGTCATCAAGCTGCGCACCGAACGGATGCGCGAAGTGGCGCCGCTGCCCTTCGACCTCGGCACCTTGCAGGAGGTCTGCTCGAAAAAGCTCGGGCTCGGCGCCCAGGAAACCCTCGACATCGCCCAGGCGCTCTACGAAACCCACAAGGTCATCACCTACCCGCGCAGCGACTGCGGCTACCTGCCCGTCAGCCAGCACAGCGAAGCACCGGGCATTCTGGCGGCGCTACGCCAGGCCGACCCGGCACTCAACGCCCTGCATGACTACCTGGAGCCCCAGCGTCGCTCACGGGCCTGGAACGATGCCAAGGTCAGCGCGCACCACGGCATCATCCCCACCGCCGCAGCGAAAAATCTCGATCGACTGGTGGGCAAGCAGCGCGCGGTCTACACCTTGATCCGCGCCCGGTACCTGGCGCAGTTCCTGCCCAATCACGAGTTCGACCGCACCCAGGCCGACTTCGATTGCGCCGGCGAGGCCTTGCGTGCCGTTGGCAAGCAAATCGTCGAGCCCGGCTGGAAACGCGCCCTGCCCGAAGCCCTCGCACCCGCCAAGGGCCGCGAAGCACCCGCCCCGCAAACCCTGCCCAACCTCAGGGAAGGAATTGATTGCGCGGTTGCCGACGTGCAACTCAAGGACCTCTGGACGCAACCGCCCAAACCCTTCACCGAGGGCGACCTGATCAAGGCCATGAAGAACGTCGCCAAACTGGTGGAGGATCCATTGCTCAAGCAAAAGCTCAAGGACACCACCGGCATCGGCACCGAAGCGACCCGTGCCTCGATCATCCAGGGGCTGCTCGACCGTGGCTACCTGATCAAGAACGGCAAGGCGCTAGCTGCAACCCCGGCCGCTTTCAGCCTGATCGATGCGGTACCGCGCGCCATTGCCGATCCGGGCACCACGGCCATCTGGGAGCAGGCCCTGGACATGGTGCAGAGCGGGGAAATGAGCCTGGACGAGTTCGTCACCAAGCAGGCTGCCTGGATGAGCAAGCAAGTCAGCCGTTGCGCCGGCCTGAGCCTGACCATCAGCGGTCCGGCCAGCCCTGCCGGGCGCGGTGCAACGCCGTGGAAAAACAAACGCAAGCCGGCCCAGCGCAAGCCGGCGGGCACCAGCAAACGAGGGACGAAAACGGCCAAACCGGCGAGCTAGACCTGTAGGAGCCGGCTTGCTGCGGGCGGCGTTCCGACGATCGAGGACTGTAGGAGCCGGCTTGCTGGCGATGGCGATCTTGCGGCCGTCATCGCTGGCAACCCGTGCGCCCGTACGTTGTTGATTGAAGTCAAACATTGATAGTTCTAGGTTTTCATTTCTGCGCCGCTTTCGCATTTCTGTGCGACAGATCCCACTTCAGGGGCTCCCCACCCCACCCTTGCGGTGTTAGTTTGCAGACGTTTCTGATTAAACGATCAGATATTTCCTACAAACCGCCTGCAAAGGAATGCCCCCAGCAATGGACTTTTCACTCAAGCACCTGGCCGCAGCCACCCTGATGCTCGCCAGCCTGTCGTCGTTCACCAGCGCGGCACATGCCAACATCACCCCGCAACAGAGCGCGATCATCCTCAAGACGTTCAGTGATGCCTCGGTCACGGACTTCAGGCAGTTCCTGGCAAGCCTGGCCAAGAGCGACGTTGCCAAGACCGACGACCTCGGCCCGGCCATCAGTGCCTTCCTCGATAACAAGACGCTTACTCCTGAGCAGCAAAACGAAATCCATCGCCTGCTTGGCCTCTACACACGGGTGAAGTACGGCAGCGCGGCCACCGAAACCCTGCGTGAACTGGTGGCCATACCCACCATGCGCGTGGACGGCGTTGCCCAGCACGACAATCCCGAGTTCATCAAGATCGCCGAGAAGATCAAGAGCCTGGCCCAGGGGTTCAAACTGAACTTCCGTAACATCGACAACCGCGTCTATGAAATCTCCCTGGAAGGCACTGGCGACGAAGTCGTGGGCATTCACGCCCATGCCGACGTGGTGCCGGTGACGCCAGAGAACTGGGTGCTGCAGGATGGCACCCGGCTCGATCCGTTCAAGGTCACCCTGGTGGGCGATCGCATGTATGGCCGGGGCACCGAGGATGACAAGAACGGCATCGTGGTCGCGCTCTACGCCATGAAGGTCATCAAGGAAGAAAAGCTGCCGCTGGCCAGGAACTTCAAGCTGCTGGTAGACACCACCGAGGAAACCACGGGCGACGCCATCCCCTACTATTTCGAACGTAACCCGACGCCCAACTACAACCTGGCACTGGATGGCGGCTACCCGGTGGTGATCGCCGAGAAAGGCTACGGCACCGTCATGGCCAGCTTCGCCAAACGCAAGGGTCAAGGCAAGGGCGCTGAAATCACCTCGATGACCGGCGGCCTGGCCACCAACCAGATTCCGTCGACCTCGGTCGCCACCCTGGTGACAGACAAGCCCGAGGAACTGGCCGCCAGCCTGCAAAAGGCCGGCATCGAATATGCCATGCGCAATGGCGGCAACTTCGACGTCGCCACCAAGGTGGTCGGCAAGGACGTCAAACTGACCGTCACCGGCGTGTCCGCCCACTCCTCCGAGCCTGAATCCGGCGTCAACCCGGTGGCCAGGATGCTGGACTTCATCAACAGCCTCGACGGCAAGGTCGCGCTCAAGCACAACCACATCACCGACGCCGCCCGCTACGCCGCCGACAACTGGGGATTGGACTACCTGGGTGGCAAATTGAAGGTGGGGTTCTCCGATGAGTTCATGGGCCCGCTGACCACGTCGCTGACCTATGTCGGGATGGATGAAAAAGCCTTCAAGCTCGCGGTCAACCTGCGCGTGCCGAAGGGCAAGTCCCCGGAAACGCTCAAGACCCAAATCGCCACAAAACTGGATGCCTGGAGCAAGAACAGCAAAATCGCAACGACCTTCGACTACTCCATCGCCGAACCGATGTACCGCAACCCCGAGGGTGAATGGGTCAAGGCCCTGCTCGCCGTGGCCAGCGAAAACCTCGGCATGGAGCACAAGTTCGGCACCTCCGCCGGCGCCACTTCGGTGCACGAACTGCCCAACGGCGTGCAATTCGGCTTGGCCATGCCGGACGTCAAATACACCGGTCACAACGACAATGAGTTCAAGACCACCGAGCAGTTCCTGCTCGACCTGCAGATCGTGACCGAGATGATGGGCCGCATCGGGCAATTGCCGAAGCTCTGATCCACCTGGCGACCTCGTCGTTCTGGCGGGGTCGCTGCGTCGCAATTGGCACCCCCACCCTTGTAGGAGCCAGGCTTGCCGGCGAAGCAGGCGCTGCGGTACATCTGCCACACCGCGTTACCGTTCTTCGCTTTGTAGGAGCCAGGCTTGCCGGCGAACCAGGCGCTGACGTACATCTGCTGCACCGCGTTATCGTTCTTCGCGGGCAAGTCGGATCGCCGCCCGCTCGCTCCCACAGACACATCAGGAATAACTGTTCACCCTCGCTCTTCCTCCGGCGTTCTAGCCTGAACTGACAACGCCATGATCAAGGAAGATGAACCATGCCAACCATTCGCCATGCGCGTCGATTGCGCACCGGGCGCTATTCAGCGCCGGGGCAGATCTATCTGGTCACAACTGCCGTTCAGAACCGGGACCCCGTTTTCAAAGACTTCATGCAGGGCCGGCTCGTGGTCGATGCGTTGAGGAAGGCTCAGGAAGAGGAGCTGGTGCTTTCTCTGGCCTGGGTTGTCATGCCGGACCATCTCCATTGGCTGTTCGAGCTCAAAGACCGCACGCTTACTTACGTAATGGCGAGGACAAAATCACGCATTGCGCTCGCGTTGATTCGTTCGATCAAGCGCGATGGATCACTCTGGCAACATGGCTTTCATGACCGAGCGATTCGCAGGGACGAAGACCTGCAGACGGTGGCGCGCTATATCGTGGCCAATCCGTTGCGGGCAGGACTGGTCGAGAAAATTGGCGACTATCCGTTGTGGGATGCCGTGTGGCTGTAGGAGCCAGGCTTGCCGGCGAACCAGACCCCGCGGTGTACCTGCTACACCGCGTTATCGCTCTTCGCGTGTAGGAAGCCAGGCTTGCCGGCGAACCAGGGCCATGGTGTACCTGATGCACCGCGTAATCGTTCTTCGCGGGCAAGCCTCGCTCCTACAGGCGAACCAAGCGCCACGTTGTACCTGATGCACCGCGTTACCGTTCTTCGCGGGCAAGTCGGATCGCCGCACCGTTCGCTCCTACAGGAGTTGAGCATCCCTTGCACGCTTTCCTGATGCCCATACCAAAGCATTAATTCCACACACCCATGTCCAGTGTTCAGTGCTTTGGTTTGCCCATAAATTCCCAGCTGCCGAGGCGTCGCCGGATGGCCTGTCCCTGGTCCCGCAGGCGCTACCTTTAACACACACATGAGTGTCGATCATGACTGATGAGACAAGCGGAACCAGCCGTAGAGCATTGATGACAACCGGTGTCATGGCCGCAGCCCTGGCCGTGACGATTCCTGCGCTTGCGGCGCAGCCAACCCAGGCACGTGTGCCGGCGGGCAGCAAAGGCGACGGCAATGCCAGTGGCTCGGGGATGATCACAGTCAAGGACGGCACGCAGATTTTCTACAAGGATTGGGGCACCGGGCAGCCGCTCGTGTTCCATCATGGCTGGCCCCTGTCCAGTGACGACTGGGATGCACAGATGCTGTTTTTCCTCAGCAAGGGCTATCGCGTCATTGCTCACGATCGCCGCGGCCATGGTCGTTCGTCTCAGACCGCTGTCGGCAACGAGATGGAAACCTATGCCGCCGACGTTGCTGAACTGATGGCGCATCTCGACATCAGAAACGCCGTGCATATCGGTCATTCCACCGGTGGTGGTGAAGTAGCACGCTATGTGGCGCGTCATGGCCGCGGTCGCGTTGCCAAAGCGGTGCTGATCGGTGCCGTGCCACCGATCATGCTGCGTACCGCGAAAAACCCGGGCGGCCTTCCCCTGGAAGTCTTCGATGGTTTGCGCAAAGCCCTGGCCGACAATCGCGTACAGTTTTATCGTGATTTTCCGACAGGTCCGTTCTATGGCTTCAATCGCCCGGGCGCGAAAGTCTCCGAAGCGATCATCGACAACTGGTGGCGCCAGGGCATGAACGGTGGGGTCAAGGCGCAGTACGACTGCATTCAAGCCTTCTCGGAAACCGACTTTACCGATGACTTGAAGAACATCGACGTGCCGACACTGGTGCTCCACGGCGAAGACGACCAGATCGTGCCGATCGCCGATTCGGCACACCTGTCAATCAAGCTGCTCAAACATGGCACGCTGAAAACCTACCCTGGCCTGCCCCATGGCATGTGCACCACCCATGCCGACGTCATCAACGCGGATCTTCTGTCGTTCATCAAAAGCTGATGCTCGCGTCGCCGTGCCGAATCGCAATGAGCGTCATATTCGGCACCGCGATAATCAGCAATCGGGCACAAGCGAACTCTGTCGATCACTCAGTGGTCACAACAAGTGATGGCATCGCAACTGAACACTGGCCTCGGGCCTGCTTCCTTCAGCAGCGAAGCTTGCGATTCACACATTTCAGGGTGCGCCGGATAACGTTCAGTGGGTTCAGGTCCTGTCTGACACAGGCGCTGACTGCTGCTGCCATCCAATGCTCCCTTATCGGAGTACGCAAATGACTCAATCAATACGGTTCTTCCTGACGGTCTTGCTCGCGGTTGCAGCAATGGCATCGGCCAGTCTCCTGAACACTGCCGGAGCGGCCACCGCCGAGGATCTGAATACCGACTCCCGGCAAGCGTTGCAAACGCTGTACAAGACCAATCCATTCTCCGAAACCATCTCGAAAAAAGCCAAGGCCGTGCTGGTCTTCCCGAAAATCATCAAGGCGGGCCTGGTATTCGGCGGCAGCTACGGCGAAGGCGTTTTGATGAAGGGCACGAAAGTCGAAGACTATTACAACTCCGTCAGCGGCTCCTGGGGATTACAGGCAGGCGCGCAGTCCTATGGCTATGTGGTTTTTCTGATGACCGACAAAGCGGTGAAATACATCACTGAAACCAAAGGTTGGGAAATCGGCGTAGGGCCAACCGTTGTCGTGGTGGATGAAGGGGTTGCCAAGAACCTGTCCAGCTCGACGCTGAAAGACGACGCATACGCGTTCATCTTCGACCAGCAAGGATTGATGGCCGGGATCAGCATCGAAGGCACGAAGATTTCGTTGATCAAACGCTAATACCGGCAGTTCAATTGATCGTCGAGCGAATGATGGCAGCCTGTGCCAATGTGGGTTGAGCTCCCAACAGGCAAGGCTGCCACTCGGGCTGGACGTGACCGTAGAGGCTTCAACTGGTTTTTTGGTTGATTTCAACTCCATCTCCAGCCTTCGAGATGAATTCGTTTTTCAACTAGATTCTATTAAAATTATGCGTTTGCATTCTAATTAGTAAACTCCGAGCATCGTGCCTCCAGCTCAAGCAGATCTGCAAGAGTTTACTCATGATGAATATGGATTAGTAGAGAACTCATGATTAAAGCGGTACGACTTCTTCCACTCAATAAAACCGGCTTTACTAAAAATAATAAATTTCGACTGGCGTTCGTAGTTGTAGCCAGTTTTGTATTTCAGCCGAGCATGGCTGCGCGCTTCGAATTACCTTCCGATGGAAGTTCACTGGTGGGTGTCAGACAAACCGTCATCGCGCGTTATGAAGACACCTTTGCCGATTTGGCTGAGCGCTACGGTCTCGGATATCAAGAAATGCTCGACGCAAATCCCGGCGTGGATGCCTGGTTGCCAAAGGTCGGTACGCAGATTCAGATCCCCAGTCAATTTTCCTTACCTGATGGTCCTAGAGAAGGGGTAGTGATCAATCTGGCTGAACTTCGTCTTTACTACTTTCCTGCCGGAACCCGGCTCGTTTATACCTATCCGCTGGGTATTGGCCGTGAAGGGTGGGCGTCGCCTGTGGCAGTGACCCGCATCACAGAAAAAGTCGCCAACCCATCATGGTTTCCTACACCCTCTATTCGTGCCGAACATGCAGCGGATGGTGATCCGTTGCCAAATCGCGTGCCACCTGGGCCGGACAATCCACTCGGTCCCTATAAAATACGTTTGGGACTGCCGGCGTATCTTATTCATGGTTCAAATAAAAAATTCGGGATTGGCACGCGTACCAGTCATGGTTGTTTTCGAATGTACAATCAGGATATAGCGGAGTTGTTTTCGATAATACCCGTGGGCACTAAAGTTCGAATCATCAATGAAGTAATGACCACCAAAACCGGATTAGCACGGGAGCCGATGTCAGTCCGCAGTACCCTGACGCCGCTTGCGGAACTCGGCGACCTTATGCCGGTTTCCGCACAGCGCCATGCTGCACCAGCGCCGTTTGTGCGACTTGGTGCGGTCATAAAACATCAATGAACATTCCGGGCTTTCGCATTTGCGCACAAGATTGAAGTCGCCTTCAGCCAACAACTCGGCAGCCGCATAAGCCAGCCGGCCCAGGCATTGGCTGGCGGCATCACCTTGACGGAAGCGATCCAGTACCGGCGCGGCGCCCTCCTCCCAAACCAGTTGCGGCACCGCCCGCAATAGAAAGGCGTTAAGCGCGACCGGATCCGCCACGCGATTTTCCCGGCGAGCTGCGAGCAGGCCTTCGATGCTGTCGCGCAGCTTGCGCAATCGGGCGAGCAGATGCCCGTCGCCCCCCTCCACCTCCGTCGCCGAACCGAAACCGATCTGCCGCAGCCACAACGCCGCGTCGGCCTCGGTGCCGAGCAGGTCTCGTCGCTGGCCTTCGACCATCATGCGGGTGTTGAGCAGATCCAGTGCCGGGTGATCGGCCAGTACCAACGGCGCAGGCCGTTCAAGGGTGGTGACGGCGACAGTCATGGGAATCTCCAGGGAATCGATAGGCAGATTGTAACCCATAAAGATAATTTGACCAGTTACATAATCTGTGCACAATGGATTCCAGTAACCCGTAAAAATGTGTTTATACAGTTACAGGAGAAATGAACCATGACCCCATCCCGGCACACCCACGTTGCCTGCAAATTCGTCGAAACCGACGGCGTCAAGGTTTTCTACCGCGAAGCCGGCGCTGCCGACGCGCCGGTACTGTTGCTGCTGCACGGTTTCCCCAGCTCGTCGCACCAGTTCCGTGACCTGATCCCGCTGCTGGCGGACAAATACCGCCTCATCGCGCCGGATCTGCCCGGATTCGGTTTCACCGAAGTTCCCACCGAACGTAACTACGTCTACACCTTCGATGCCATCGGCGAGACAATTAAGCAATTTGTCGATGTGCTCGAACTCAAGCGTTACGCGATGTATTTCTTCGACTACGGCGCGCCCACAGGCTTGCGCCTGGCGCTGGCCTACCCGGATCGGGTGAGCGCGATTGTTTCGCAGAACGGCAATGCGTATCTCGAAGGTCTTGGGAATGCGTGGGCGCCGATCCGCCAGTATTGGGCCGACCCGTCGCTCGCCAATCGCCAGGTGATCAACGATGCCATCCTGCATCTGGAAGGCACGCGCTGGCAGTACGTGGAAGGCGTGAGCAATCCCGAGGTCATCGCACCTGAGGCTTACCATCTGGACGCGCTTCTGCTGGAGCGGCCAGGTAACAAGGACATCCAGCTTGATCTGTTCCTTGATTATCAGAACAACCTGAAGCTGTATCCGGCGTTCCAACAGTTTTTTCGCGATAGCCAAGTGCCAACACTGGCGATCTGGGGCAAAGGCGATCCATTCTTCATTCCGCCAGGCGCCGAGGCCTATAAGCGTGACAACCGGAATGCGGTGGTCGAGTTGCTGGATACCGGCCACTTCGCGCTGGAGACCCACGTCGAGCATATTGCTCAGCGAATTGTCGAAGTAGTGGGCAACGACATTAACTGAGACCTGTGCCTACAGCGTCATGATTGGCCGTAGCAATGCCTGACCCTCATACAATGCGGACAGATACCGTTCGCGCATTTGCTCGACGGTCATTCGCGACGCATGAGTCGTCAGCGTCAAGGTAGCCTGCAACTGCCCTTCCCGATCAATCAACGGCACGCTCAGCACCCGCATGCTCACTTCACCAGATGACGTACAATCGTAAGCATAGGTATTTATTGATTTTTTTTGATTTCGTGCTTGACGCCTCAGCCGTAAAAAACGTTTAATTGCGCCGCGGCCCAGATAGCTCAGTCGGTAGAGCAGGGGATTGAAAATCCCCGTGTCGGCGGTTCGATTCCGTCTCTGGGCACCATTACTTCTAAACCCCTGACGCCTAACGGCATCAGGGGTTTTCTTTTTTGGGCACCGTGATCACCTTTAGCGTCGCGCCTTCAAAAGCAGCACCGCTAACCCTCTTTGATTCCAGCTCATCGATCACAGAAGCGAATGCCACCCTTTGCTTTTAATGGGTTGGCGGTTCTGGGCAAGATCGCGATGAATGCGTTTGCCACGACTACTGTAGGAGCGAGCCTGCTCGCGAAAAACCCGAGAGCACCGCGGGGCATCAGGTTTCCCGCGTCATCGTTGACCTCCATCGCGAGCAAGCTTGCTCCTACAGGGTTCCGGGCAAAATCGCGATGAATGCGTTTGCCGCGACTACTGTAGGAGCGAGCCTGCTCGCGAAAAACCTGAGAGCACCGCGGGGCATCAGGTTTCCCGCGTCATCGTTGACCTCCATCGCGAGCAAGCTTGCTCCTACAGGGTTCCGGGCAAAATCGCGATGAATGCGTTTGCCGCGACTACTGTAGGAGCGAGCCTGCTCGCGAAAAACCTGAGAGCACCGCGGGGCATCAGGTTTCCCGCGTCATCGTTGACCTCCATCGCGAGCAAGCTTGCTCCTACAGGGTTTCGGGCAAGATCGTCATGAATGCGTTTGCCGCGATTGCTGTAGGAGCGAGCCTGCTCGCGAAAAACCTGAGAGCACCGCGGGGTGTCAGGTTTCCCGCGTTATCGTTAACGACCATCGCGAGCAAGCTTGCTCCTACAGGGTTTCGGGCAATATCGCGATGAATACGTTTGCGACGATTACTGTAGGAGCGAGCCTGCTCGCGAAAAACCTGAGAGCACCGCGGGGCGTCAGTTTCCCCGCGTCATCGTTGGCCTCCATCGCGTTCAATCTCGTTTAATAAACATTCTGAGTTACTGAAGACTTCGACCTTTATCGAACCCCTCCCCTGGCGATAGGTCTGCTTCTGTATAACTTCTCGGAAATAAATCCTATGTCCGCTCAACACACCCTTGTCGTACTCGCTCGGGGCGGATATGCCGCTCGAGGTGTTCTGTACCTGATCATAGGTATCTTCGCTCTGCTGGCGGCTCAAGACTCGACAAAACCGAAGGACAGTCACAAAAGCCTAGAGGCGCTGTTAAGCCAGCCATTCGGATATGTCCTGGTTGGGCTAGTCGTGGCGGGTCTATTCGCCTTCGCAGGGTGGCGTCTGGTGCAAGCGATTCGCGACGTCGATCATCACGGTACGAAACTCAAGGGGTTGGTGATTCGTGCAGGTTTGTTGGTGGGTGGTTTGATCAACGGTGCGCTTGCGTTTTTTGCATTGGGACTACTCATTAGCGGCGTCAGAAGCTCAGGCAATTCCGCAGGTGGAGAAACAAAGGATTTACTGGCACATCTTTTGTCCTGGGATCACTCAAACGTGGTGGTCTACCTCGTGGCGCTCGTACCATTAGGCGTAGGTATTGCTCATATCATCAAGGGATGGAAGGCGTCGTTCGAGAAGTATTTTGAGGCAGATGAGGACGTGATGCGATACATACGTCCGGTGGCTCGTTTCGGACTCATAGCCCGAGGAGTGGTGTTTATCGAAATAGCGCTGCTGCTGGCGATCAGCGGCTCCCGCTATCAAGCCACGGATCCACCCGGCATGAAGGAGGCCCTTGACGCTCTGCAGAATCTGCCAGTTGGAGGTTTGGTTCTGATGGTGATGGCTTTGGGGTTGATTGCCTTTTCGGCATACAGCTTTGCCGAAGCAGCCTGGCGAAAAATAAACATGGATGTGCCTGGGGTATCAACATCATAGTCGCTGCGTGATGCTGGTGAAGGTTGCTCGTGCTTGAGTTCAGGCCAGCTGAAAATCCGGGCGCCCTGAATGGGTAGCAATCGGCCAAAAGCAGTCAGTGGACGAAGCAATGACAAATGAGTAGCTATGCTTTCTCTGTTGCCAGTCTCTACTGGCAACATCGTGAAAGGAGGCGTTTGAGATGCAACTCATTACGTTGAAAATCGAAAAGCCGGATGATACGAACTTCATTTTGGGTCAGACGCACTTCATCAAGTCCGTCGAGGACATCCACGAAGCGTTGGTCAATGCCGTGCCAGGCATCCAGTTTGGTGTGGCCTTTTGTGAAGCCTCAGGCTTTTGCCTGGTGCGATGGTCTGGCACCGATAGTGCAATGATCGAACTTGCACAGAAAAATGCCAAAGCCATCGCCGCAGGCCATAGCTTCATCATTTTCCTGGGCGACGGTTTCTATCCGCTGAACGTGTTGAACACCATCAAGATGGTGCCAGAGGTATGCCGGATTTTTTGTGCTACAGCCAATCCGACAGAAGTAGTTCTCGCCGAGACGGAACAAGGGCGAGCAATCCTGGGCGTAGTGGATGGCTTGTGCGCCACTGACATTGAAGGCGACGACGACATCCTGTGGCGCAAGAACCTGTTGCGGCAGATTGGCTACAAGCTGTGAAGTCCTTTGATAGCCAATCCATTCACTGATCCGCAGCCCCCGTAACGGCGAGAATGTTGCAGGGCACTCGATACAGGACATGCTCCGTCGTACTGCCCACCCATTTGCCCAGTCCCTTGCGATGCGTATTTCCCATGACGATCACATCGGCCCGGTGATGCGCCGCAAAGTCGGCCAGCGCTTTACCGGGTGGCCCCTCAACGAAGTGTTGTCGCTCAGTGGGCACACCATAGTGGTCGGCCAACGCGATAAACGTCTTTTGCAGTGACTTGCGCACTTCGCTGCTGAAACCTGGCATCGTCACTGCGCCAGCGCCAGCGTCGGATATATGTGTCAACGATAGATCGTAGGCATGCAGCAGATGCAGTTCCGCGCTGCATTGAATTGCCAATCCGTTCGCCGCCTGGATGATGCGGTCGTTGATACCAGTGATCTGAGTCTCAGGTTGTGACGGATCGACCGCCGCCACTACCACCCGCGGAAGTGGACACCTGACTTCGCTGACCAGATGCACAGCCACCGGACATTCGCGCAACAGGTGCCAATCCAGAGGCGTAATGAAAACGCGTTTGAGCGCTGACTCGTGTTGCACATCCTTGATAACCAGATCCGGCTGCATATCTGCCACGTGCAGAAGTATCTCTTGCAACGCGGTTCGCGTAACCAGCACTTCGGTGCTCACCTTGACCCCGCGCCCGCGGAATAGATCGGCCTCATCCTTCAACCATTTTTCGTTCTCTTGCTGACAGGCTTCACGAAAACGCGCACCAGCGCTCTTCAAACCCAAGAGATTGGAGTCTTCGATAAACACCGTGATGTGCAGCGCTGCGTCAGTGGCTTCGGCAATGGCGACAGCTCGCTCCAATGCCGGGGTATGACGCATGGCTGGACCGGCTATCAGAAAGAGTCGTTGATATTGGCTCATGTAACACCTCCAGACGTTCCGGGATATCTAGCTCCCCCCAGCGCTCTCGCGTGTCACACCTGCGACGATTTACTATCGCCTCAACTGTCAATATACGCCTGGATTCGATTAATAGAGTAGCGACCATCCAGCAATGGTCGCCTCCCCGACATCAATTACAACAAAACCCGATAAGCAGCATCATAACGGCTACTTATGCGCTTTAACCGGTCCCTGATAATACGGCAGCCTGTCTATCCGTGGCTTATAGGTCTCCGTGGCTACACTGCGCTGGACATGCGCTGCGATCTCGTCCATCCGTGCAAACCAGACATCACCTTTGGCCATCATGTATTCGATCAACTTCGACACTTCATGCCATCGCGACAAACGACCGGAAAGGAACGGATGCCAGACGGGTACGAAGAGCGCGCCATACTCCCAGGCAGCATCGAACTCGGCCTTGAAAACCTCGACGGCGCGTTGTGGCGACTGAATAGGCATCTGGAAATCAAGGTCGATGCTGTGCATGTACTGAGGCCAGTCATCCAGCGCCCAGCTGGATGGAAGCTCCACCAGTTCTCCTGCCCCCGTGCGCAACAGATAAGGCACATCATCCCCCATCAAAGAGGCGTCATAACTGAAGCCTCGCTCGATCAACAAGTCAGCCGAGTGCTCTGACATGTTGTAGAGGGGAGCCCGCCAGCCCCGCGGTGCCTGGCCGGTGAATCGCTTGATGATGTCGCAACCGCGATCGAGCCAATAAGCTTCTTCTTCCCGGCTCAGCTCGTTTGGATGCTCATGTATAAAGCCGTGATGGGCAATTTCGTGTCCACCTTCGACGATCGCCTCAATGGCCTGCGGATATTGTTCGATGCACCAGGCCGGAATGAAAAACGTCTGTTTGATCTCGAAGCGTCTATAGGTTTCCAGAATCCTTGGAATCGCCACCTTGGGTCCATAGTGCAGCATCGAAATACTGGCAACCCGTGTCGCGGAATCCTTGGGGTGCGCCACATGCAGGATGCTGTCTGCATCCATGTCAAAGGTAAAGGCTACGGCGCAGCGTGCACCGTTTGGCCAGACAATCGGATTTTCAATCATGCTTGATCACCAGTGGATACTGAACGTTATCGAATCACCAACAACAGCGACCCAGCCCTCTATCAATACTCGTGATCAATCAACCAGTTGGAATAATGAGTGAGTCCTTTTTCAAGTGACCATTGCGCTCGATACCCCAGCTCCCGCTCGGCCGCACTTAGATCCCATTCCCCATGACGATCGAGATGCCAATAACCGTCGCCAACTTCGATGCGCGCATCAGGAATAATTTTTTTGATGATTTCAACGGCCTGATGCAGCGTCCAGGAGCGATCACCGGCAATGTTAAAGACACCGCCTTTCAGATCTCTGGTTTCAGCCGCCAGCAGTACCGCATGCACCACGTCTTCCACATGAATATAGTGGAACCGATGATCTCCGCCGGAAGGCAAGGTAAATGCTTCACCACGATGAACGCTTTTAAGAATGTCCCGGAGCACTTGCGGCATTTTATTTTCCGGGCCATACACTTCCGCAATTCGCAGTGAAATCACCTCCATGCCATAAAGATCATTGTAGACTCGGCCAAAGTGCTCGGTGGCAATCTTGGTTACACCATAGGGTGTCGTTGGATACGTGGGTGTTTGCTCATTAATCGTACCTTCGAAATGCCCATACACCGTTTCGGAAGAAAAGTTTACCAATTTTTTGATGCCCGCCAATCGCATTGCTTCAAGCAAATGGATGGTGCCATCGATATTCGCCGTTACTGTCGTAATGGGCAGGTCTATGGACAAGTCGGGATGGGACATGGCCGCCGTGTGAATGACACGATCAACGCCATATTCCTGGATAGTTCTGACAATCCTCGGTATGTCGAATAGTTCCCCCTGCACAGGGGTCATGAATTCAGACTTGGCTTCGGAGTAGTCACGATTGTAACTCACTACCTTGACGCCTTGTTCGCTGAGCTTTTTCGTCAGGTATCTGCCCACATAGCCCAAACCACCGGTAATCATTACAGCGCTCATTTTGGATCCTTCTTGTTATTAGCAGAATAAGAGCCACATATTTGACGGGTAAATTCATGACTCGCTGAAGTTAAAACATCGAGACGAGACACCCAACTAGATCGCAGCGCCGCCATTGGGGCTGATGATCTGTCCAACCATATAATCACCTGCGGGACCGGCCAGGGCTTCGACCATCGCCGCGATTTCGTCCGGTTTGCCGAAGCGCCTTAAAGGGAGGGTCGCGCGAGTCTCGTCGTTGTACTCGATGGTGTCGTAGATCAGCATGTCTGTTTCAATCGGCCCCGGCGCCACCGAATTGACCAATACACCTTTGGGAGCAACTTCCTTGGCAACCGCTTTTGTCAGTGCGATCACCCCGCCCTTGGAAGCGCAGTACGCGGCGTAGGTCGGAAATCCAATCAGCCCCAGTTCCGAGCTGATGTTGATGATCCGCCCCTGCCCGCGTGCCAGCATGCCCGGCAACACGGCCTGCATGCAGGCCCAGGTGCCGCCAAGATTGGTGCTGATCATCTGCTCCCACTGCGCCCAAGTCGTTTGCTCTACTGTCGCCGACACCAGTCTCCCGGCATTGTTGACGAGAACATCAACCCTTCCGTAGCGGCTCTGCGCCTCGTGGATGATTCCGGCTGCAGCTTCGGGATTGCTGATATCCGCTTGAACGGTGAACCCGTCGCCACCGTTGTCTTCGGCAATTCGTAAAACTGCGTCCAGTTGATCCTTGTTATCGAAGTAATTGAGTACCAGATGATCGCCACTTGCCGCAAAACGCTTGGCGATTGCCAGCCCTATGCCCTTTCCAGCGCCAGTGATAACGACAACACGTTTCATAAGTTCTCCGATGATTTTTTAAATGAACACCGAGTGTGAAAGTCAGGACTCTTGAACTTTGGAAAGTACGGGTTTTCTGGAAACACGCGATTGCCATACCAGAATCAGTGCGCCAGACAGTATCGTCAGTGCGCCGAGGTACCAGGCCGTGTATTTATCTTCTGGTGAAACCGGATTTGCTCCGGCGGTATAACCGATGTATCCCAGAACCAGAATGGCCAGAGCCGCAGGGATGGACAGTGCCAACGCGATGCCGAAACGCTGACGTCGGAAAGTCATGACAATAAAGGCTGCAATAGCGGCCATGTAGGACATCACCAGCGTGATAGTCACGACGTCGTAGTACCAGACAATCTTGTCCAGCGGTTTCCACCAGAGCAATGCAATGGCGACGGCCGAGACAATGACGCTGGCAAGCCATGGCGACTTTGTTTTGTTAACGCTGCTAAGCGCCAACGGCAGATGCCCTTCTTCACTCATTCGATAGAGCGTCCGCGCAGCCGCACTCGAAGAGATTTGCAAACCGGCACATGCCGACGTGATCACCACGAACAAGGCTATCCAGGCCATGGCCGGTGGCAAGTAGACGTTGGCGACAGCGGCGATTGGCCCACCGTTGCCGTCCTCGATAATTGCCGCCAGTTTCTCCACAGGCACGGCGTACTGCCAGCCGATAGCCGCGAGGGTGTAAATGACAAAGGCGCTAGTCAGAACGAGCAACATGGAGCGTTGCACGGTTCGAACCGGAATACGCGACTCCTCGATGTAGTTGATCGCCGAATCGAAGTTGGCAAGCATCCAGACACCGAACAGCACCCCTGGCCCGATTGCTGACCAACCATCCATCCCCTGTGGCGTATACATGGAAAGAACCGACAGGTCCGGAACCTGAGGGTCGATGATGCCCATCAACCCGAGCCCGGCAACGACAGAGATCTCGAAAATCAGGAAGATACTGGCGATTTTCGCTGTGGCATTAACACCTTTGCAGGAAACGGCCAGGAAGATCAGCACCATACCCGTCCCGATCAGTTTGGCGTTAAGCGCACCCGCCAGGGCCGGGAACAGCGCCTGGATATATTCGGTTCCGATGATTGCGCACATGGCCATCACTGCCGTGCAGGCAACAGAGTACGCCCAGCCGAGAATGGTCCCGACGCTGGTATGGAGAAATCGCGAGGTGAAGGTAAACACTCCGCCTGCCGACGGTGCCTGGCGAGTGAGGGAGATCATGCAGAAAGCCATGACCAACATTGGGAAGAAGTACGCAATCAAAATGGCCAGCGGCGCATGGTGGCCCGATATTGAGTAAAGAATTGACATCGAAGAGGCTGCAATCCAGCCGGGTGCATTAAAACCAAGTGCTGAAAACGTCACATCCCTTGTGGTGAGAGTCCCCTTGTTTAGCGCCGTATCAAGTTCACGAACAGTTCCGTCACGGTCATAACCGATGATGTCATAGAAGTTCATTTTTCAGGCTCTGATTAATAGCTATAGAAGATGTTGTAGCGCCAAACCGTAGTGATTTGAACGCCGCTCTTATTATTCAACTAAGCAAAATGCAGATACTTCTAACCCGAACAAACACCAATAGCCTATTCAGGATTGACTTACAGCTTTATGGTTTTTATCGCCCTCCAGGAAAATCCTCCAGCCAAGAATATTTTTCACCCGCCCGCAGTCACTTCAACTGCATATATACGTGCGTGACCAGTTGCGGGGCTTAAACCTTTGAATGGGGGTCCAGTATAGAAACAGGCAAAAAAAACCTACCATCAGAAATTTCCGATATTTGGATCTGATTTGGCGAAGTAAGTCCCGGTCAGTAACCTGTGTACTTATCGGCCGTTGGCGATCATCGGCGCGGGCTCTTCATCGCCGTGCTGCTGGGAGAGGAATTCGCGTATCGCTTCGGCGGTTCGCCTGGCGCTGGTCACCACGAAAAAATGCCCCTCGCCCTGCAGGACGTGCAGTTCGGCACGGCGAATGGTGCGGTGCAGGATGTGCGCGTTGTACAGCCGCACCAGGGTGTCGCATTCGCCGGTGAGGATCAGTGTGCGCTGGCGCAGACGAAACAGCCGCAGCAGGCTGGTCCAGCCGACCAAGGCGGTGAGCTGGTGGTAATAGGTTCGCGGGTTGACCGTGAGCATGCCGTTCACCACACCGAAGCGCAGCAGCGTCTGTATCGAATTGCGCGAGCCTTCTTGCTTGCGCAGTTTGGTGCTTTTGCGCCTGGCAAAAAAATCCAGGATGTCGGCGGGCTTCACCAGCATCGCCGGGCCGGCCGAGGTCGCCGCGAGGATCAGCCGGCGTACCATGCTCGGGTAACGCAAGGCGAATTCTTGCGCCAATGCACCGCCCCAACTCACGCCGAACACATCGACCTGGTCGATTCCCAATTGCTTGAGCATCTCGGCGATCAGGTCGGCATGGCGCGGCAGACGCATCGGCCAGCGGGGCATTTGCGATTTGCCGACCCCGGGCACGTCCAACGTAATGGTTCTGTAGTCCGCCAGTTCATCGCGCAGGGGATCGAAGGTACGGATCAAACCACCCAGGCCGTTGAGCAAGAGCAGCGGTGAGCCTTGGCCGCGGATTGAAACGTTCAACTGCAAGTCTTTAATGGTTAATTTGTGCGTTGTCATGATTTCCCCCTCGCCTACCCGCTGTTAAGACAGCGTCTGGCGTGCATATGATCCCAGGCCACTTAGACGAGGAAAAATATTCAACATCGCCCCCTGATTCGACCCATTGCGGCCGTTGACGGCACCGATTCAGTGATCGCTATTGTCCAGCCAGTCAGAATGAATCTGCGCAAAGCGCTCTTGCAGCCATTCGACGAAAACTTGCACCTGCGGTGCCAGGTGCGTCCGACTTGGGTACAGCAGCGACACAGGACGAGGGGCTGGCCGATAGGGCCTTAGAATCTCCACCAAAACGCCGCTGTCCAGATACTCGGCCACGGTGATGCCTGGCGCCTGGATTATTCCGAAGCCCGACACGCCGCACTGAACGTACGCATTCGACTCGGTGACTGTGATGCCGGCGTTACTCACAAACGCTCGATCCTGACCTTTTACACAGAAGTGCCAAGGCAATGTTCTGTTGCTCTGACCGGACAAGAAGTTGACGCCTCGATGGGCGACTAGATCGTCGAGTGCCTCGGGTTCGCCGTGCTCGTTCAGATACTCGGGCGCTGCACACGTCACCATGGTTGCCATTGCGATGGGGCGAGCGATCAATGTCGAGTCCGGTAAATCGCCTATACGCAACGCACAGTCGATGCCTTCACCTATCAGGTCAACGGCTCGATCGGTCACGCCCAGTACCATGTTGATTCCGGGGAAGGTGCTAGTGAATTCTTTCAGGCTTTTGATGAATTCCATTTGCGCAAAAGCGGTCGGGATATCGACGCGAAGTCGGCCCACCAGCGTTGCTCCGGTGCGGTCAAACATCGAGGTCGCGGCAGAAATATCCGCGAGAATGTCCTGCACTCGCTCATAGAAACGTTCGCCCTCGGCGGTGAGCGCCACCTTTCTCGTTGTGCGTTGGAATAGGCGCACGCCCAATGACGTCTCCAGCTCCTGGATGTAACGGGTGACCTGAGGCCGCCCAATCTCCAGCGACTCGGCGGCTTTAGTGAAGCTGCCGAGTTCAGCAAGTCTGGCGAACAGGCGCATTGATTGCAGCAATTCCATGATGTCTTACCTGGCCGGATACAATTGTTGCCTGAGGATAGAACAATCATGTCCTCTTTTACGTATTTATTGCGCGCCCTCGAAAGCGAAAGATGTGCCCAAGGCGAACCCGTTGCGGTTTGCAGCCATTGACTCGTTTTGGAGATTCGCAATGAAAGCCTGGTTATTGAAAGATTTCGGACTCGACAACCTGCAACTGGGAGAGACAGCGACCCCGCAACCCAAGGCCGGCGAGTTGCTCGTAAAGGTCGGCGCTGTCTCGCTCAACTTTCGCGACAAGGCGATCGTTGACGGCATCTATGAGCCGCATAGGGTGCCCAAACCCCTCATCCCGGTTAGTGATGCAGCCGGCACAGTGATCGCGGTTGGTGACGGCGTCACGCGCTTCAAAATCGGTGATCGGGTCAACTCGCATCTGTACTCCCGTTGGCTGGATGGCGAGCCTGGGCCGAATGAACCGGATTACTGTTTCGGTTCGCCGTTGCCTGGCGGTTTGGCCGAATACATGATCATCCACGAAGACAGCGCCGTGGGTGCGCCAGACAACATGAGCGATGAAGAGGCGGCGACGCTGCCGATTGCCGCGCTCACGGCGTGGTACTCGCTGGTAGACTTTGGACAAATTCAGCCCGGGCAAACCGTGTTGGTTCAAGGCACTGGTGGTGTGTCCATATTTGCCGTGCAGATCGCTACTGCGCTTGGCGCGAAAGTGATCGCAACGTCGAGCAGCGACGAAAACCTGCAAGCCGTGAAGGGGCTGGGAGCCGTAGCGGGCGTCAACTACAGAACTACTCCGAACTGGGCAGCCGAAGTGCTGAGGCTGACCGAAGGCAAAGGCGTGGATCTGCTGCTCGATGTGGCCGGTGGCAGCGGCATCAATCAATCGGTCGCAGCGACCAAGGCATCCGGGCGTATTGCGCAGATCGGCTTTTTGACCGGGCAGACCGTTGAACTCAATCTGATGCCACTCATTTTTCGCCAGACGACCCTACGCGGTATTGCCGTGGCGCCGCGCTCATCGTTCGACCGGATGAATGCATTCCTCAACGAACACAAGATTCGTCCGGTGATCGATCAGGTGTATCCGTTCGAGAAAGCACGAGAAGCTTACGAGCATCTTGCGAAGGGAGCATTTGGAAAGGTTGTAATCAAAATCGCTTGATACCTTTAAGGCGCCAATATGGCGCCTTTTTTCGCCTGTCTCAGTAGATCCAATTGCGTAGTCTGAGCCGAGCGAGGCTCTGACTCGAACGTCCGTGGTAGTGCTGGCAGACGTCGTCCAGGCCGAAGCGGTAAATCAGTACATCGAGGAACGGCACCTCTGGCAGCGCGGCAGCTTGCTCGCGATAGAGCGCGGCGACTTCGAGACATGAACGAAAACGCCGCCGTTCACTTCCAGAAACCAACGTGGGGCTCAGCCGCTTCGATTTCCAACATCGGCCCGAACACCGGGATCTGTCGTTGCCCACGGGCGAACACTTCACGGCACGGCAGCGAGAACGTCGGGTTTTCTGGATGGTCGCCGGTCAAGCTCAGCAGTGCATGCTCGGATAGCGCATAGACCACCCGGCCGATGCCGGTCCAGTAAATTGCCCCGGCGCACATACAGCAAGGCTCGGCACTGGTGTACAGGGTGCATTTGGCCAATGCCTCCGGGCTCAGCAACGTGGCAGCTTTGGCGGCTGCGACCAATTCTGCATGTTGTGTGGGATCGCCTTCGGGGGGCATGGAATTGTTGCCAGCCTGCGATATCAACTTGCCGTTTTGGTCCGCCACTAAAGCGGCAAACGGGTGGCGGCCACGCTCCTTCGCCGCTGAAGAGAGCTGGATGGTTTGGCGCAGCAATTCCACGTCAAGGGCAGAAATGCCGGGTGGGGTCGTGTTGGTCAAGTCAGTCATTCAAAGTCCTTGGGCATTTGGGATCAGAAGCAAAAGGGTGGGATGACGCGCTACGTGCCTCGAATTGCGGTGATCGCCTGCAGGATCCGCTCGCTGGTCGCAGGGCCGTTCAATGGCGGGTTCAGTTTGTACTGCGCCACACTGGCAATTGCGTCGCGAAGCGCAAAGAACACCGAGAAAGCCAGTAACATAGGCGGCTCGCCTACCGCCTTCGAACGGAAGATGGTGTCCTCGGTGTTGCGGTTGTTGAACAGGTTGACGCGAAAGTCATCAGGGCAATCATTGACCGCCGGGATCTTGTAGGTCGAAGGAGCGTGGGTCATGAGTTTTCCGGCTTTGTTCCACCACAGTTCCTCCATCGTGAGCCAGCCCATGGCCTGGATGAAGGCACCTTCCACCTGGCCAATATCGAGCGCCGGATTGATGGATTTGCCAGCGTCATGCAGCAAGTCCACGCGCAGTAACTTCCACTCACCGGTCAGGCTGTCGATCTGAACCTCGGATACGGCAGCGCCATAGCTGAAGTAGAAGAACGGCCTGCCTTTTAGTGTCTCTCGGTCCCAGTTCAATTTAGGAGTGGCGTAGAAACCATCTGACCAGAGCTGCACGCGACTCTCATACGCCGCCCTCACCAGGTCAGGCCAACTGAGCCGATGCTCATGCAAGCTCACCTGATTGTTGGCATAGCCCACGTCATCGAGCGTTCCGCCGTATCGATCCACCAACATTTGTGACAAGCGGACTTTGATTTGGCGCGCCGCATCCTGGGCGGCCTTGCCATTCAGGTCAGTCCCGCTTGAGGCTGCAGTGGCTGAGGTGTTGGGTACCTTGCTGGTGTCCGTTGCGGTGGAGCGCACCCAACTCATATCGATACCCAGCTCATTGGCGACTATCTGGGCGATCTTGGTATTGAGGCCTTGCCCCATCTCCGTGCCGCCATGGTTCACAAGCACCGAACCGTCCGTGTAGATGTGAACCAGGGCTCCGGCCTGATTGAAGTGGACGACGTTGAAAGAGATGCCGAATTTCAGCGGCGTCAGTGCAAGGCCTTTCTTGAGCACTTCATTGTCTCGATTGAAGGCCAGGACAGCCTGGCGTCGAGCCCGGTAGTCGCTTGTCTGCTCCAACTCAGCCACCAGCTCATGGATGACGTTGTCTTCCACCGTCATGCCGTAGGGGGTAACGTTGCGCTCGAGCTTGCCATAGAAGTTGCGCTTGCGAACGTCCAGCGGGTCCAGACCCAATTCGCGAGCGATGTCATCGATGATGTACTCGATGGCGATCGCACCCTGTGGTCCGCCAAACCCGCGAAAGGCGGTGTTGGACTGGGTGTTGGTTTTGCCTGCCATGGATCGAATGTCCACGTCACTTAGGAAGTAGGCATTGTCGAAGTGACACAAGGCGCGGGTCGCCACCGGGCCGGACAAGTCAGTCGAAAAACCTCCCCGCGAGCACATTTCTACTGTAACGCCTCGAATCAAGCCGTCGGGCTCGAAACCTGCCTCGTATTCGTAGTTGAAACAGTGACGCTTGCCAGTGATCATCATATCGTCGTCACGGTCCAGGCGTACCTTGACCGGGCGCTTCAGCCGCGCGGCGGCCAAGGCTGCTACGCAGGCAAAAAGACCGGATTGCGACTCCTTGCCGCCGAATGCCCCGCCCATCCGACGAATCTCCACTTTAACCTGGTGGTTTGGCAGATTCAGGCAGTGGGAAATCAGGTTTTGCATCTCTGTCGGGTGCTGAGTGGAGCACAGCACATGCATGCCGTTGTCTTCTTTTGGCATGGCATAGGATATTTGCCCCTCCAGATAAAACTGCTCCTGGCCGCCGATGGAGAATTCGCCCTTGAGTCTGTGCCTTGCACCTCCTATTGCTTGCTCGGCTTCGCCACGGCGCAGGTGCAACGGCGGGAACAGAAAGGCGCCCTGTTGCTTCGCTTGCTCAGGGGTGAGTATTGCGGGCAACGCCTCGTACTCTATCTTGCCCAGTCGAGCCGCACGGCGCGCGGCGTGATAGGTATCGGCGATGACGGTAAAGATCGGCTGGCCGATGTACTGCACCACACCATCGGCAAGTATCGGATCGTCGTGGACGATGGGGCCGCAGTCGTTGGCTCCCGGTATATCCGCTGCAGTCAGGACTGCGACCACACCCGGCGCTGCAAGCACATCACCCAAGTCCATCGACAGGATTCGCGCGTGGGCCTGTTGGCTCAAGCCCAGTGCCGCGTAAAGCGTGCCCTGCAGTTCGGGGATGTCATCGATGTAAGTCGCTTCGCCGCTGACATGCAGATGCGCTGACTCATGAGTGAAGGCGCGCCCGGCGGCGCCTTGTCTCAATTGTTCGTTGGGTAGGCTGACAGGCTTGTTCATGGTTGCTCCTGGGCCACATCAAAGACCCGAATACGTTCCTTGGGCAATGGCTGATGCAGGCGGGTTTCAAGATAGAAGCGATAGAGCAGGTTTTTCGCGCACTGCTGTCTGTATTGGGCGCTGGCACGCATATCAGAAAGTGGCTGGTAATCCTCATCAAGCGTGGCCTGGGCTTGTTCCAGCGTATCCTCGGTCCAGGGCTTGCCGATCAGCTGTTTCTCGCAATGGCCGGCTCTTTTGACCGTTGCTGCCATACCGCCGTATGCCACACGGCAATCAACGACACGCCCTGCGTCGAGGCGAATGGAAAATGCCGCACAGACAGCCGAGATGTCCGAGTCAAAACGCTTGGACAATTTGTAGGTACGCATCTGCCAGCCCGCTTCGGGCAGCGGAATCAGGAGTGCTTCAACAAGTTCATCGGCGTGCATGTCTTTGCGCATGTAGCCGGTGTACAAATCCTCGAGAGCAAGAGTCCGACTTCCACCAGGGCCATGCATAACCACCCTGGCGCCCAACGCAACCAGCGCCGGCATCGAATCGCCGATGGGCGAGCCATTGGCGACGTTGCCACCCAAGGTGCCAGCGTTGCGGATAGGCTTGGAGGCGAAGCGTTCCCAGAGCTCCTTTAGTTGCGGATAGAGCGCGACGATAGCGGCGAAGCTGTCGGTCAGCGATACACCGGAACCAACGCGTAAAAACTGCTGGTCGCGCTCGATTCGCTTAAGTTCCGGCACCTTGCCGATGAAAATGATGTCGCCGATATCGCGAAACTGCTTGGTCGTCCACAAGCCAATATCGGTACATCCCGCCAACAGGAGCGCGCCGGGATAGTCGGCACGCAGCCGGAGCAGTTCTTGCAAATTGCACGGAGCAAAAAAGCGTCGCCCCTCATGTTCGTAAACGAGCATCTCGTTGCGCTTCAGTGCCTCCAGCTTCACTTGCAAGGCCTCGCGTTCGAACCTTACGGGCGCCCGCTCGAACATTTGCTCACCTGCATCCAGGATCGGTCGGTAACCGGTGCAACGGCACAGGTTCCCGGTCAACGTGGAACGTATATCCTCTCGCCCCGGACGTTCTTCACCTTGCTGATGTTCGAGGTAGAGACTCCACAAGGACATGACGAATCCGGGTGTGCAAAAGCCGCACTGCGATCCATGGCAATCGACCATCGCTTGCTGCACTGGGTGTAATGACCCTGCTTCCTGGCGCAGGTGCTCAACGGTAAACACTGCCTTACCGTCCAGCGACGGCATGAACTGGATACATGCGTTTACGGTGTGCATTCGCAGTTCACCGTCCAGCAATTCGCCAACCACGACCGTGCAGGCGCCACAGTCTCCTTCGGCACAACCTTCCTTGGTGCCCGTGAGGCAGCGATCTTCGCGCAAGTGATTGAGCAGGCTGCGGGTGGTGTCGACATGCTCAAGCGATTGCACTTCACCGTTGAGCACGTATTGGATAATCCCCTGCCTGGGGGAGGTGTCATATCGGGTGTTTTGCATGAAGGTCTCCTCGAGGTCAAACGCGATCAAGCTCGTTGATGGAGACCCCGGCCTGGTCCAGCCAGGCTTTTCGTCGGGCAAACAGGTCAGGGACCGTTTCATTGACTTCAGTGATCAGCACGTCCAGGTCAGCGTTTTTGAGTTGCCCGTTTTCGACCAGCACGCGACCGGCGACCATTGTCATGTCAACGTCACCGCCTTGTACGGCATGCACCAGGTTGTGGTGAAGGTTGGCCAGCGGGCCACGGGTGATCAGCGGCGTCATCCTCGGCGTGTCAACGCGTACAGCGATGATGTCGGCGGCTTTACCGACTTCCAGCGAGCCGATCTGCTTGTCCATGCCCAACGCGCGTGCACCGTCGATCGTGGCCATGCGGCATACCGACCATGCATCCAGTGCCGCTGCATTGAGGTTGGCGAATTTGGCCAGCAGCGAGGACACTTTCATCTCCTCGAACATGTCCAGGTTGTTGTTCTCTTTTTCGCCATCGGTGCCCAGGCCAACCGCAACGCCTGCAGCCAACAGCTTATCGATCGGCGCGGCACCGGATGCCAGCTTCATGTTGCTGACGGGATTGTGTGCCACACCGATGTTGCGTCGCGCCATCAGCGCGATCTCTTGGTCGTCGACCCACACGCAATGAGCAAGCAGAACCTTACTGGCATCGAGCAGACCGAATTTCTCCAGAGCCTGTACGGGGCGCATTCCGTAGCGCCGGATGGTTTCTTCCACGTCGAAGCGGCTTTCGTTACTGTGGGTGTGGAAACCCACTTGGGTGGCCTTGCAGATATCCGCGATGCGCTTCCATGCCTGGGGAACGGCGTAGAACATATGCTCCAGGCCTACCCACACATTGATGCGGCCATTCGCCCCGCCGTGCCAACGTTCGATCAAGGCTTCGTTGCCGTCGAGGGTCTCGAAGTAATCATGGTCCGGGTGCTCGGCAACATAGGGCACCAGCACCGCGCGAATGCCCAACTCATTGGCGGCCTCTGCACTGCCATGCATGTATCGCCACATATCGACCACCGTGGTGGTGCCGGACAGCAATGCTTCGCTGTAGCAAAGCATGGAAGACAAACGTGCCTCACTGGGCAGCAGCACCCGGTGCATGGGATCGATGTACTGCTGCAACCAATCCCACACCGGGAGACCCTCAGCAGTGCCTCGGAGCATGCCGGAATGGCAATGGGTATTGACCAGCCCAGGCATCAACAGGCGATCGGTCAGGCGGCGTACCGGGGCCACGGGGTGGCGTGCGAGCAGCTCTTGCGCAGGACCAACATCGGCGATCAGGCCGTCCTTGACCAATACTGCGCCATCTTCGATCACGGTGTTGTGGGCGTCCATGGTGAGGACGAGGTCGGCCCTGATGAGTTCATTAGTCATCGTACTTAACCTTTGTGCTGTTTATTGTGGTTGTAGGTGGTTCAACTGTCGCTGAGGGCGGCGGTGTGGGCCGCTGCTGCTTCGGCTTCGTCGGCCTTGCCGAGCCCGTTGAACAGAATGTTGAGGATGAGTGCGCTGCAAACGCTCAGAACGATCCCGCTTTCGGTGAACACCCGGCTCCAGTCGGGCAAATGCTGGAAGTAGTGAGGCGAGACCATCGGGATCATGCCTATGCCCACACTCGTGGCCACGACCAGAAGGTTGTAGCGCGATCGTTCAAAGTCGACGGTGGAAAGGATGCGCACCCCCATCAGCGTGACCATGCCGAACATGACCATGCCGGCGGCACCGAGTACGTACTGAGGCGTGGAGGCAACGATGTAGGCCAGCTTGGGAAAAAGTCCCAGCCCGATCAGAATCATCGCGCCGGCTATACACACATAGCGGCTCTTGACCCCAGTCATGGTCACTAGCCCAATGTTTTGCGAGAACGAGGTATAGGGGAATGCGTTGAATACCCCGCCGAGAATGGCACCCAGGCCATCCGAACGAAGGCCTCGCACTAACCTTTGGCGAGTGGTCGGGCGGTCGACCATCTTCCCCAACGCCAGGAACATCCCGGTCGACTCGACCATGGTGACCAGCATGACCAAACACATTGAAACAATGGCGACAACATCGAATTTCGGCGCGCCAAACGCGAAGGGTGTAATCGTCGAGAACCATGGAGTCTGATGTATGCCGTCAAGCACGATATCGCCGCGAAAGAACGCTATGAAAAAGCCGACCAGTACCCCCAGGAGCACCGCGATATTGGCAATGAATCCTTTGGCGAAGCGGTTGATACCCAGGATCAGGATCAGCTGTAAAAGAGAAATGGCCAGGTAAACCGGATTGCCGTAGTCCGGATTGGAGCTGCCATCGGCCAGTAACGGATGGCCTCCGGCTGACCAGTCGATTCCGACACGCATCAAGCTGATGCCGATAACCAGGAGCACAGTGCCGGTTACCACCGGCGGAAAAAAGCGCAGCAATCGGCCCATGACCGGGGCAAAGAGAATGCCGAACAGACCGGATGCGATGATCGCACCATAGACGCCTGGCAGCCCCAGGGACGGGTTCAGGGCAATGGCGATCATCGGGGTTACCGATGCGAAGGTCACGCCCATCATGATCGGCAACTGAATGCCGAAAAACCTGTTTCCTGCGCATTGCACGAGTGTCGCCAGGCCCGCGGCAAACAAGTCTGCGTTGATGATAAGGGTCAACTGGTCTTTGGGGAGTTGCAGTGCGGCGCCGAGAATCAGCGGCACGATGATGCATGCCGAATACATCACCAGCACATGTTGAAAGCCAAGTATCACGGTTTGAGCCAGCGGTAGCCGCTGATCCACAGGGTGCACAGCATTGGTCATTGTCCTCTCCTGGTTGTTATTGTCGAGGCAGTGATGGGATAGGTTATTGTTGTGGTTGTCTGGTAAGGCAGGGCCAAAATGCGCCCCACCGCTCCCGTTGTAAAAATGGGACCTATTGATTTTTTTTATGGTGCATCTATGAGGTTGTCTCTGGAGCAACTGGCCGCATTTTCTGCAGTCGCCAGTGAGCGCTCTTTCTCGGCCGCAGCGCGAAAACTGGGCAAATCGCAGTCAGCCGTGAGCATTTCCGTCGCGAACCTTGAGATCGACTTGGGCGTCACGCTGTTCGACCGTAGCCACCGCTATCCCCAGTTGACGACGGAGGGTCGTGCGCTGTTGCGCGACGCCGAGGCCATTCTTGGTCAGTGTTTCAACATGGAGAACCGCGCAAGTAGCTTGGCCGAAGAGCTGGAAACCGAATTGGTGATCAGCATCGACGATGCCATCCCCTATCAGGCACTCGCACCCGTGATGCAGGATTTTTCCAACCACTTCACCCATGTCGACCTGACCGTGCTGCATCCATCCAGGCAGGATGCCCTTGGCATGATCGAAGAGAAAAAAGTGCTGTTGGGCGTAATGTGTACTCGCTCGCATTACCCAAAGAACCTGCAGTTCAAACGGCTTGGCAGCATCACATTCAGCAACGTCGTATGTCGGGATCACCCGTTGACCCAGATGCACCCTGTCAGCTTCAACCAGCTGAGCAATTTCCGGCAATTGGTCTATCTGCCTTTTCAGGACAGGCTGCCCACCAGCGAGTACCTCAACTCACCCAACCATTGGCGTGTCGAAAGCTATCTCACACTGATGAACATGCTGCGCGAAGGAATGGGTTGGGCCACCGTACCCAAGCAACTAATGCAGGACCTTAGTCCCGATGGGCAGCTGGTTGAGCTGGAACTGGATGCTTATCCATTTACGGACTGGACCGTGGGTGTCGATTTGGTATGGTCGTCACTTTTACGTTCTGGAAAAGCAGGCACATGGCTGCGTGACACTCTCGGGCGGACTCAGATCACGACTGCCAGGACGTGAGCGGCGGGCACTACATGCCCGCCGGACACCTGATTGGACGCCCTTGTTTGCGGGGTGAGCCTCTTCTATCCAGCCAATCGACATATGCCCAAGCCTGCGCGCCTTCGTTAACGTCGTCCGTGAAGTAAACCCAACAAAACTGTCTGCACAACCTTTGTGCCACGTCACGCCGGGCAAATATCGCTGTCCCCTGCAAATGCATCGCGCAAATAGTCTGTGAATGCTCTAACCCGCGCAGATTGTCTCCGATCCGGGGGAGTCACAGCGTGAATGGGTAGAGAAGCCGGCGAGTAACTCTCCAGTAATGTGACTACGCGCCCTTCCCTGAGGTCTTGTCGAAATAGCCACAATGGAGAAAGCGAAACACCTAACCCGTCCAATACCATCTGCCTGATCGCCTCACTGTTATTGCTGCGAACATTGCCACTGACTTGCACGCTATTCCATCTGCCATTGTGCTCGAATCGCCAGTTGGCAAAATGCTCCAGCTGGTTGAAAACAAGACAGTTGTGGTCGGTCAAATCCTTCGGCGATGAAGGTACCCCATGTCGTTCCAAGTAGCTGGGAGCTGCGAACACACGACGCCGTGTCAGTCCAATTTGTCTGGCAATCAAGCTACTGTCCTTGAGTTCGCCTATACGCACCGCGACATCGATGCCCGCGCTCACCAAATCAACATTTTCATCATTCAATTGCAAATCGACAGACACGTCTGGGTAAAGCTCTAGAAAACCGCGCAGCCTGGAGGCGATTTGTACTCGTCCAAAACTACCCGATGAACCGACACGCAAAGACCCTGCAATACGCTCCTGACCGGTATGAAAAGTGTGCTCCGCATGCTCTACGGAAGCTAAAATGGCTCTGCATTGTCGGTAGTACCGCTGTCCCTCATCTGTCATGGACAATTGACGAGTGCTGCGAGCGAACAGACGACCACCTAGCCGGGTTTCCAAGGCGCTGATCTGTTTACTGATGGTCGGTTGGCTTACACCTATTTCCCGGGCAACCGCAGAAAAACTGCCTCGCTCCACTACCCGGACGAAAATCGCCATCGATTCGAGCGTGTCCATTTGATTCCGATTTATTCGCTTTTTGGAATCATAACTATAGGGATTTACCTACTTATCGGACTCGCTCCCCTGTCATTCCGTGGCGCTACCTACTCTGGCGTATTCACACTGCTGCCGCTCTTGACTGGCAAAGGGCGTAAGCACCACGGTGAGATCCTGGCCGAGGCCACTCGTTTGGCTGAATCAGGGCAGTTGCGTGTTCTGCTTGATGACCGCAAATTCACCCTCGACACTGTCAACGAAGCCTATGCAATCGTGTCTGGCGGAACTGCAAAAGGTAAAGTCGTCGTCGATATCTGATCATGCAAGGGCGATTTGACCGTTCCAAACGCTAACGTTAGGGAAAAGGCTCGAATGCGCTCACTCCCTAACGTCTTGAAGTCACGATGGGAGCGGCAAGGAATCAGCAGCGTTCATCCTGCTACGCTGCGCACTGCCACGGAGAAGCGTGGTCGGCCAGAGTTGAAAAAAACATCGGGTGCCACGGGACGCGCGACTTAACCCGATGTAAACGTCGACGGTATCAGCTACTTTGATGGCTCAACCCATTTCGTTGATGCAGACCACTTTGGGTTGCGTCATGTCCTCATAGGCAAACCGAACACCTTCTCGCCCCAGGCTTCCGTACTTGAAGCCACCAAAAGGCATGGCATCAAAACGATAATCGGAAGAATCATTGATCATCACGCCACCGGCTTCAATTTGGCGCGCCAATTTCAAGGCCTTGGAAAGATCACGTGTGAAGAGCCCCGCATGCAGGCTGTATTCTGGAGCGTTGGCCAGGGCAACAGCATCATCCAGGTGGTCAAACGGCTCCAGGATGACCACCGGCGCGAAAACTTCCTGCTGCCAAATCCGACTGTCATGGCTTACACGCTCCAGCACGGTCGGCGCATAGCTTCCCGCTTGGCGATGGTGTCCGCACAGAAGAAGAGCCCCCTCGACCAGCGCTTCGTTCACCCATTGTTCGGTGCGACGAGCCGCCTGCTCCGTAATCATCGGGCCAACATCCGTTGCTCGCTGATCAGGATCACCCACTACCAATGCACGCGTTTGACTGACGAAACGCTCACGGAAATCTTCGTAGATTGAACTGTGTACGAGGATGCGCTGCGTGCCGATACAGTTCTGTCCTGCTGCCCAGAAGGCGCCAGATACACAAGATTCTACGGTCGGTTCGAGATCACAGTCTTCAAGCACGAGAACCGGCGCATTTCCCCCCAGATCCATGGCCAGCTTCTTCAAGCCTGCACTACGAGCAATGGACTCTCCCGTGGCAAAACCACCCGTGAAGGAAATCATCCGCACTTCGCGCAGCTCCACCAATGCCTTACCCAGATCGACGCCTCCGGTGGCCGGGGTTACCACAGACGAAGGCAGACCCGCTTCCACCAGGCATTCAACCAACTTGAGAGCAGACAACGGTGCGAGCTCTGAGGGTTTCAGGATCACGGCATTGCCACCGGCAATGGCTGGGCCCAGTTTATGGGCGACCAGGTTCAGCGGATCGTTGTACGGGGTGATCGCGACGATGAGCCCCAGCGGTTCACGAGTGAACCAGCCTTGGCGAGATTCGGAGCCTTCATATGCCTCAAATGGAATCACCTCCCCGGCGTTACGACGAGCTTCTTGCGCCGATAGCTTCAGCGTGTTCACACAACGCTTCACTTCCTTCTCTGCTTGTCGAAGTGTCTTTCCCGCCTCTGCAACGATGAGTCTGGCAAACGCTTCAGAGGCAAGCTCTACACGCCGGGCCGCTTCCTCAAGGATGCCTGCACGCAGGTGACGAGGCATTGCCGCACTCTCACGCACGCCAATTCGCGCGCGCTCCAGCAAGCCAGGAACAGCGGTTGCATCGAGGTAAGGGACGCTTCCCACCAGGCGACCATCGAATGGACTGAACACATCAATCTGTTTGGCATCAACAAGCTGGACGCAGGCCATGCTGGATACACTCATGATGATTCTCCTGTTACTTACCGTGGGTGGCATGGATGGCGATGATGTCTGACAGCAACGCATAGGCCGTCTCGATACGACCGGCTCCAGGACCGGAGACAGTGACGGCACCCAGCAGTCCAGTATTGAACGACACCGCGTTCGTGGCACCGGAAATACCTGCAAGAGGATGCGAATTGGGCAACAGTCGAGCCTCCACACTCGCTCGAACCGAGCCATCAACTTCGCGGTTTGCAGACCCGATCAGCTTCCAACTTGCACCGTTGGCAGTTGCCTGAGCGATGTCTTCTGGACTGATGCTACTAATACCTGAGCAAGCCACATCGCTGACATTCAATCGAGCATTGAGCAGTTCGTTGGCGAGGATCACCACCTTGAGGCGCACGTCAAACCCCTCCACATCGGCCGTTGGGTCTGCCTCGGCATAACCGAGCTGTTGAGCCTCGGCGACTGCGTCGTTAAAGGTCAGGCCGTCCTTCATGCGGGTCAGCACGTAATTGGAAGTCCCGTTCAGGATGCCTTCAAAGCCTTGAACCTCTACACCTGCCAGAGCCTGTCTTGCCAAACGAATCACCGGCGTACCGCTCATAACCGAACCTTCGTACTCGAAGGCAACACCATTGCGACGGGCCAACTCCTTGAGCTCAGCGCCGTGCAGCGCAATTGGCCCCTTGTTGGTAGTCACAACATGAATACCGCTTTGCAGTGCCCAGCGGCAGAACGTAGTCGCGGGCTCACCATCGATAGGGTTGGTGAAGGTGGCTTCAGCGATCATGTCAGCACCAGAATGCTTGATGATGGTTTCGTTGAGCGCCTCGGCGGTTCCTCCTGGCAGTTGAGCGAATACTCCCTTCTCGTTAGGCAGAGCGACCAACTGCTTTGCATCCAGACCCTCTTCAGCAACGATGGAGCCGAGAAAAAGATCAGTCACACCGACGATTTTGATGCCAAAACCCAGAGATGCTTTCCACTCGGCATTACGATCTGCAACCAGTTGAGCCAGGCCACGGTTGACGCCACCAAAACCCACCAGGGCAATTTTGTATTCAGTCATGAAAGCAGTCCTCTTTGTCGTTGTTCGATAGGAACATCGTAAGAGTCGGGCTCTGGCAGTTGAATATGGCAGAGTGCTGTATTAGTTGGCCGTTTTGCCCATACAGAAAGACGAGGTGTACAGGGGCAGAAAGCCCCTTTTTTTGTGTTCAGAACACTGCAGAAAGGACGAATGAAGTGACGGTGTTCTCCACCCCTGGCATCGCAGAGATTTCTTTCCAGACGTGGTGAACACGTTCGGGAGAGGCAGCATTGACTCGAAGCATCAAATCGAACTCACCACTCAGTACTTCACACTGAACCACCTCGGGGATAGAGCGCAGCACAGCAAGAACCTCTTCTCCACGCATGCGATCGTATCGGTAGACAAAGATCACCGCACTGATCAGCGATGAAGGCCTTCGGGAATCACCGAGACGTACCGTATACCCCTGGATGGCGCCGTCTCGCTCAAGACGCTCAATGCGCTGGCGCACAGCGTTGCGCGACAAGTTGACCTTGGCACCCAGCTCAGCATGGGCGATTCGAGCATTCGCTGTGAGTTCGGCAAGTATGCGCTCATCCAGCGGATCCAGAATGCGCTTCATACGTGCCTCTGCTGCGCAAGCAAGAGGGCCCGGCAAAGCCCGTCCAGATCGCCTTTAGCCAGACTCGGTGGCTGAGCATGAACGTCGCAAGTCGGTGGCACCTCTCCCTGCCAGACTCCCAACCCGGCCAATAACGCCGCAGACCTGGCCGGAGCAATTTGTCCAAAGGTCACCATGGGAGCCCCCAGGCTGCGTCGATGAATTCGGCCAGCCAGCACACCTACAGCGGTATGGGGATCGATTACAGACCCGGTCTCACGGAACAATTTGACGACTTCGTCGCGAACCTGTGCTTCGTCCACTGCATAGGAATCGAACAGCACTCGGGCTCGCAGCCATTGCTGGTTGCCAATGCTTAACTCGCCGCAGTCCTCAAAGTGCTCCATCAGCGCCTTCGCGGAGCTCCCATCGTGCCCATACAGCTCCCAAATGAACCGCTCCAGGTTTGAGAACAGGGAGAAATCCATCGCAGGAGATAACGTTCGGTTGCACACTCGGGTCGAATAGCGATTGCGATGAATGAACTGGTGAAGTGCATCATTACTATTCGTGGAAATGATCACCTGGTTGATGGGTAATCCCATTTTTTGAGCAATGTAGCCGGCGTAGATTTCAGCAGAGCTGGCTGCTGGCACGCTGAAGCCTACTGGACGTGTCCCGCCGCCCAGCTGCAAGGCAGCGTGGAAATAAAAAACGATCTGTGCGAGGACACCGACCCAGTTAGTGGAGTTGAAACAGATCGGTATTACCCCGTCTAACGGCCAGTCGCGCAAGAGCCGAGACACCAACGTCTGGCAGTCGTCGAAATTACCGTCCACTGGAATAAGCTGGACCCGCTCAGGGTCTGCCGCCTGCAGGGCACAGAGTTGCTCAGCCGATACCCCGTTGCGTGGATACAATATCGCCATGTGAGTGCCCCGGCAGTCAGCAAACGCCTCAAGCGCAGCCAGCCCGGTATCACCATTGGTCGCACCGACGATCAGCGCTTGTGCACCGACTTCGCCCAGGAAATGCTCCACCAGGCGCGATTGCAGTTGCGCAGCGAAATCCTTGGAAGAATGGGTCGGGCCATGAAACAGCTGGAGTATCCACTCGTTATGGCCAATCTGTTCAAGCGGCGTAATGGCGCGGTGGTTAAAGTTTCGATAGCTGTCGCTCAGCAAAGCACGCAGCGTACTTTCGTCAATGGTAGAGCCAACAAAGGGCGAGACCACGCGCCAGACCAGCTCATCGAATGGTAGCCACGACCAGCTGGCAATCTGCTTCTCGGTGAAGGCAGGCAAACTCGCCGGGACATAGAGTCCGCCATCTTCGGCAAGCCCCGACAGCACCACACTGCGAAAGTCCGCCCCCACGTCACCGCCGCGTGTGCTTACGTAATGCATGATGACTCCAGATCAGAATTACAAAAGGCGGTGGGCTTGAGCCACCAGCCAAGTAGAAAAAATCGCGGCATCAGGCGAAAGAACCTCGGCCTGCTCGCGCACTAGATAAAAAGACTCGCTGGCCTCGATTCGGTGACTGAATGGAGCAATCAGGTGTCCATTCTTGAGCAAATCTTCCACTACGGAAGACCGCGCCAAGGCAACACCCTGGCCCAGTTCTGCCATGCGAATTGTGGAAATGAGCGTGTCGAACTGAAGACCACGTGAATAATCGACATCGTCTGCTCCAACCCGCTTCAACCAGTAACCCCACCCTTCCTCGTACCCCAACACATGGAGCAAAGAATGGTTGATCAAATCGCGAGGCTCACGTATCGGTGAGCGGGCCATGAGCTCGGGCGAGCAAACGGGCTGGAGGATGTCCCAGGTCAATCGCTGAGAGTGCAATCCCGACCACTCACCGCATCCCCAGCGAATCTCCAGGTCATCTTCTCCATCCGGTTCCTTCACCCAGAGGTTGCTGATATAGCGGATGTCTATCTGGGGATACTCTCGACAAAAATCCACGAGCCGAGGGGCCAACCAATAGTGAAGGAAGGAAAGGCTGCCACGCACCTTCACATGCCTTCGATTGTGCTGGCCGAAAATCTCGTTCGTACCCACTGCAAGCCGACTGATCGCGTCTTGTACTACCGGCAGGTATGACTGCCCTTCTTCAGTCAAGCCAAGCCCTCGGGGCAGACGCTTGAATAGCGCGACACCGAGGTGACCCTCCAACTGACGGATCTGCTGACTGACTGCACCTTGAGTCAGGTGCAGTTCCTGCGCTGCATGGGTGAAATTCAAATACCGCGCCGACACTTCGAATGCCCTCAGCCAATTCAAGGGCGGTAGTGATTTTTGACTCATCGGCGCAACCTCATCGGGACTTATCTGTGCTCAATCATCGCCTGAGCGATTCACGCTACACCAGCAGAATGATGCGCAGCCGCTGCTAATGCCAACCGCTCTTCCCGCTTCTTGCGAGTGATCCAATAAACGAAGTAGCACCACGCGATAAACGGAAGACCGAAGTAAAGCGCCACTCGCTGCTCAGGATCAAAAGCAATGCCGACGCAGGCCAGCAAGCAACACAACAGAGCACCGATAGGAACCCAAGGGTAGCCGCGCACACGGAAATGCAGGTCCTCAACTCGCCCGCCATTAGCGACGTATTGGCGTCGGAAGGCGATTTGGCTCGCGGCGATGCTCATCCACACGATCACGACCGCGAGACCCGAAATCGACACTAGCGCCAAGTAAACCGTATCAGGGGCAAGCACACTGCTGAGCAGCGACGCCAATGCCCCCGCCATACTCAAAACGATCGCGTTAACCGGCGTGCCCTGGCGCGAAAGCCTGGCGTAACGCTTAGGCATGTGCCCTTGATCACTCAACGTCCAAAGCATGCGCGAAGCCGCATACAGTCCCGAGTTGGCGGCGGAAATCAAGGCCGTGAGAATGACGAAGTTCATGATGTCCGCTGAATAGGGGATGCCAATCAGGTCGAACACCATCACGAATGGACTTTCTACCACTCCCGCCTGCTCGCGGGGCAACAAGGTAGCAAGGACGAAAATCGTACCCACGAAGAACAACGCAAGACGTACCACCGTAGTACGGATCGCCTTGGGTACGCTGGTCTGTGGATCCTGCGCTTCACCTGCCGCAATCCCGATTAGCTCAGTCCCCGAAAATGCGAAAGAGACCGCTAGAAGTGTCATCGCAATGGGTAGGAACCCCGTCGGGAAAAGCCCTTCACGGGTAAAGTTCGAGAGCCCGGCACCCTGCAAATGCTGCACCTGGAAGAGACCGCAAATAGCCCCACCACCAATGACGATGAACGTAATGACGGTCAGCACTTTGATGAGCGAAAGCCAGAATTCGGTTTCTGCAAACAAACGAACAGAGACAACATTGCTTAAAAAGACTGCAATGGCAAAAATCGCGCTCCAGATCCACACCGGTGTATCGGGGAACCACCGAACCATCAGGATGCCCGCCGCCGTAAATTCAGAGCCGATAGCGACTGCCCAAGTGAGCCAATACAGCCAGGCCACCGTATAGCCCGTACCTGGGCCCAGGTATCGAGTTGCGTAGCTACTGAAAGATCCGGTTTCTGGCATCTGTACCGCTAATTCACCGAGACAGACCATTACCAGATACACCATCACCGCACCGATGATGTAGGCAATCACGGCGCCGAGCGGCCCTGCCTGATTAACCGTGTAGCCGGAGGTGAGGAATAATCCCGTACCGATTACACCGCCCAACGCCAACATGACAATGTGGCGGGTTTGCATTTCTTTCTTAAAATTTAACCCTGGATCTGACTGATCATTTTTTGTTTGGATGGTCATATTTATGTTCTCATGAAATGTTCGGACAAAAAAATTCTTGTAACCGACTATTAGGCAGCACAATTAATTGTCGCTAGTTGTTATTGTTTTTCACTATTCATGAAGGACTATCCGATAATAAATTCGGAAGTCTTAACCGAGTTCAGGTTCCCACCTCAGTAAAACACTCGGTGTTTCCTGCGTGGTGGCTTGCATGCCCATGTTTACTGCGAACCAAGGCAAATGCTTGTTTAAGATCAGCCAACAAATCGGCCGTATCTTCAATACCCACGGAGACCCTGACCAAGCCCTCGGAAATCCCAAGTGCCTCCCGTTCCTCCAGGGTGTTTTCCACGTGACTGGTTGTCCGTGCCGGCCCATAGATAGTTTCAACCGCACCCAGGTTACCCGCCCGATGTGCGTACTTGAGCAGCGGTAACAAACGAGTCACTGTGTCCATGCCCCCTACCAGCACAAAGCTGACAATCGCGCCAAATCCGCGCATCTGCGAGCGAGCAATGGCGTGACCTCTATGTTGAGGCAGTCCCGGATAGTTTACGGACTCAACGAGCGGCTCGGTGCATAGGAACTCGGCCAGTGCTTGCGCGCTCACCTGTTGCTGGCGAAGTCGCAAAGCCAGAGTCTTGATACCCCGGATAATGAGATAAGCCGAGAACGGATCCAGCGAGGCCCCATTGATTTCGCGGTAATGGCGAACCTGAGACATAAGATGCTCGTTGCCGCAGACCACACCGCCAAGTACATCGCCATGACCGGACAGGAACTTGGTAGCGCTGTGCACTACCACATCTACCCCGAGAGCAAGGGGATTCTGATTCAAAGGCGTCGCGAACGTATTGTCTGCTATGACCAAAGCCCCAACATGCTTCGCCGCCGCCACAAGACGTCGAATATCCAGAACCTTCAGTGTCGGGTTCGTCGGAGTTTCAAGGTAGAGGACATTGCAGCCTTTAGAGATTTCATGCTCGATAGCTTCTGTATCGAGAGTATCGCAAAGCGTGACTTCAACTCCCATGCGAGGGAGAAACTCTTCAAAGATCTTGTTTGTACCCCCGTAGCTGTCACGGGTAGAAACCACGCGCTGACCACAGGACAGGAAGGTATGCAGCACACCACTGATTGCAGCCATCCCGGTACTGAAAGCGACAGCCGACTCTGCGCATTCCAGTTCGCAGAGTTTATCTTCCAGGACAGAGACAGTAGGGTTGCTCATGCGGCTGTAGATGAAGCCAGGCTCTTTACCCAGCGCTACGTCATACCATTCATCGATGTCATGGTAACCGTAGGCGGCACTGACGACGATGGGAGTCTGGGTAGCGTTGTAGGGATGCTGAACTTGCTCCCCTCCCCAAACCACTCGAGTCCCCAAACCAGCACCCTGGCTCAAACCGGGTTTTAATTCGTCATCCATAAATCTATCTCGCATCGAGGGAACACACATGTTCCGATTGGGCTTGCGATGACTATATGGAAGGGTTGAGCGTGTGAAAAATCATGTTATCTGGGGCTAAGGGGTGCTTTTTTTAATGGATGACAGAGACAGTCTTTCACGTATTGGACGGTGATTGCGGCGTGTCGGGATTGAGTTGCTGGCGTCTGAATTGTCCCGGGGGCTGGCCATGTATCTGGCGAAAGCGTCGGGAGAAATAAGCTTCATCAGCGAAACCGCATAATCTCGCCACCTCCCCCACTGGTCGTGTTCCATTGAGCAAAAAATTGCGCGCCGCGTGCATCCTGCGCTCGAGCACCAGCTCGGTGAAGGTCTTGCCGATTTCCTTGCGCAACCAGTGCGTCAGGTACGTCGGTGACAGGTAGGTCGCGGCAGCAACCTTGATCAGGTTGAGATCGGGGTCAGCGATATTCTTGCGCAAATATTCGGACATCCTGCTCAGTGCGTCTCGTCGGCTGACTTCAGCGGCATTCTCTTCGGCCAACCGTTTGAGCGGCTCGGCGTACAAGGCACAGACGCTGCCCACCAGTTGCAGCAGCAACCCCTTGAGCATCTCGCGGGTGCCGAACTGACGGTTTTCATCCAGCACTCGCATCTGTTCGATCAAGGCACAGACGCTGGTGAAATCCTCATCGCCCAGAATGAAATCCAGATGTTCCTGAAAGCGGAACGGCGACAACTCAGGCGCCAAGAGAATCGAGACTTCCTCCAGATCCATCGGGTCGCACTGCAAGTGCGGCAGCAGAAAGGTCTGGGAAAAATTGATCACCATGAAATTGCTGTCGGCTGGATGCGGAATCACGTGCACGCGATGCGGCAGGATGAAGGCCAGCGTGTTGCGCGGAAACGGACGTTCAACGTTGCCGATATGCTGAACGGTATCGCCACCGAGGTTGACCTGGATCTGGAAATACTCGTGGCGATGCGGGCTGGTTTCGGCGCGCCGTCCCTTTTTGTCGCGGATGTAGAAGTCCGTCAATTCACTGCGTTGCTGCATGACGTAGGTGGGCACTCGATCGGTTGACGACATCGCCAGGAATTCCTCGAGGTACATGGACAGGTTGTCGTCGCGCCGAGATGCAAGCGGCGACGTGAATGATTGTGTAGGCGGACACGGTTGATATCAACGGGTCATAGGATGACACCGACAATCCGAAAAATAATTGTATTGGTGTGAGCTACGTCGACTGTCCAACAAATGATGCTCGCTAAAAAATACTTAAAATTAGAAAAACTAATGTAGAACAAATAGTTAACGAAACTAGCTAAAAGAAAAATAGAAAATTTATGATTTTTTATTTTTTGGACATCTACGTTAACTGCTGTTTTGAAGAGAAAAAACGATCTAACGCCTCCGTTGATTTTCAATTGTTGTACGACCACTGTGATAGCCAATGCAGCCCGACCCTTCCAAAAACAATCAACAGGTGCGCCCCCATGAACCCGCTTTTTTCCCTCACGCCCCCTCCCCCGCATGCCCTGGGCCGAAGGCGTCTCTGAGCGCCTGATAGCGGCTGTCCGCGCCTCTCATTCAAGTAGCGATTGCTCTGCCCCGGCACCGGAGGCATCGGCTTCGGCTGCGCGCGAACATCTCGATTCCTCTAACAATAAAAAGGTCTACTCATGTCGAACTCGCAAACCTCCCCATCCACCGCGCCGTCGGTGGGTGTCGACGCCCGGGACGCCGTGCTGCCTCAGCGACTGCCAACGCGTCGACGCTGGTTCATGCTGTCGCTACTGCTGATTGCAACGATCATCAACTACATCGACCGCGTGAACATTTCGATTGCGGCACCGTTCCTTGCCAAGGATCTGGGCCTGGACAAGATCGAAATGGGCCTGATTTTTTCCGCGTTTGCGTGGACTTACGCCCTCGCCCTGGTGCCCGCCGGGTTTGTGGCCGATCGCTTCGGCTCCCGATTTACCTACGGCGTATCGCTGATCAGTTGGTCGACAGTTACCGTGTGCCAGGGTTTTGCCACGGGCTTTGCGTCGCTGTTCGGGCTGCGCCTGGCAGTCGGCGCCATGGAGGCGCCGGCCTTTCCGGCTAACAGCCGCGCGGTGACGGTGTGGTTTCCGGCCCGGGAACGGGGTATGGCCAGCAGCATTTACGTGTGCGGCCAGTATCTGGGCACGGCGCTGTTTACCGGCGTGCTGTTATGGCTGGCGACAACCTATGATTGGCGCCATGTGTTTTACAGCACCGGGGCACTCGGCATCGTCTTTGGTGTGGCCTGGCTGTACCTGTACCGCGATCCGCTGAACTGCAAAAAAGTCAGCAAGGAAGAACTGAAGTACATCGAATCCGGCGGTGGCCTGGTAAAGAGCAGTCAGGAACGTACCAAATTCAACTGGCGGCAGATCGCCGAGCTGTTCAGCTATCGGCAGATCTGGGCGATTTGCATCGGCAAGTTCGCCAGCACCTCGGCGCTGTACTTCTTCCTCACCTGGTTCCCGACGTACCTGATCGAAGAACGCAAGCTGACCATGATCAAGGCCGGGATCTTCGCGGTACTGCCGTTCGTGGGCGCAACAGTTGGCATTCTGCTGGCCGGGATTATTTCCGACCTGCTGATCCGTCGCGGCTATTCAATGTCTTTCGCTCGCAAGCTGCCATTGGTGGTCGGCTCCATGCTGGGAATGTCGATTGTACTGGTGAATTTCACCGACTCGAACGTGATCTGCATTGCGGTGCTGACCATCGCCTTCTTCGCCCAGGGCATCGCCTCATCGTCGTGGGCCGCGGTGTCGGGGATCTTCGCGGTACTGCCGTTCGTGGGCGCAACAGTTGGCATTCTGCTGGCCGGGATTATTTCCGACCTGCTGATCCGTCGCGGCTATTCAATGTCTTTCGCTCGCAAGCTGCCATTGGTGGTCGGCTCCATGCTGGGAATGTCGATTGTACTGGTGAATTTCACCGACTCGAACGTGATCTGCATTGCGGTGCTGACCATCGCCTTCTTCGCCCAGGGCATCGCCTCATCGTCGTGGGCCGCGGTGTCGGAAGTGGCGCCCAAGGAACTGATCGGCCTGACCGGCGGGGTCACCAGCCTGGCCGCCAATATCGGCGGGATCGTCACCCCGATCGTGATTGGCGGCATCGTCCACGCGACCGGCTCGTTTGCCTACGCCTTCTGGTTCATTGGCGGCGTGGCGCTGATTGGCACCTTGTCCTATTCGTTACTGCTCGGTCGCCTGTATCGCATCGAACTCAAGGCGCGCTGAGCTCAGATAAGCGTTTTTCTCCAACACGAAGCGGCTTTCGTCCAACTTCGCAAAACGAAGCCGCCGTAGGCTGATGCTTCCAACAGGACAACTACAAAAATGACTATGACCGAATATGTTTTCACTCCGGATTTGCCAGTGACCTTGCCGGTTGCCGGCAGCCAGCAGCGCTTTCCCGTTGGCCGGGTATTTTGCGTCGGCCGCAACTACCCCTGGCCAGACACTCAAGGCCAGTCGCGCCAGCCGCCAGTGTTTTTCATGAAACCGGCGAGCAACGTGATTGATGCCTTGGGTGAAGTGGCGTTCCCGCCGTTGACCGAAGAGTTCGTCCACGAAATAGAACTGGTCGTGGCCATTGGTGAAGGTGGTGCGAACATTCCGCAGAGCCAGGCCCTGGCGTATGTCTGGGGCTACGCCGTCGGACTTGACCTGACTCGTCGCGATGTCCAGCGCTTGGCCAAGAGCAGTGGTTTGCCTTGGGAAGGTGCCAAGGTGTTCGACGGCGCCGCCCCAATGACCGCCATTGTGCCGGTCACTCGCTCAGGACACCCGGACGGCGATTTGTGGCTGAACGTCAACGGCGAAGAGCGCCAGCGCGACAGCCTCGACAGCCAGATCTGGTCGGTCAGTGAAATCATCAGCCGCATTTCGCAGTCGGTAGCGCTCCGGGCCGGTGACTTGATCATGACCGGCAGCCCGGCAGGCGTGGATGTGCTGCAACCAGGCGACATCATCAACGCTGGGATCGATGGCATCGGCCAACTGGAAATGCGCGTCAGTCAGCGCCCTTGAACCGGGTACACACCCTCGTGAATTGTAAAAGGAGATAACCCCATGAACAGTCCTTTGAAAGTGGCCCTGGTCACCGGCGCCGGCAGTGGCATAGGCCGTGCCGTTGCCCTGGCCCTGATGGCCGACGGATTTGCCCTGGTATTGGCCGGACGTCGGCCAGAGCCTTTGCAGGCATTGGCCGAGTTGGCGCTCAGCGAAGGACACAAAGCGTTGGCGGTGCCCACTGATGTGCGCGACCCAACCAGTGTCGATGCACTGTTTGCCACCATCACCGAGGTATACGGACGCCTGGATGTAGTGTTCAACAACGCCGGGGTCAACGCCCCTGCGGTGCCGTTGGATGAGCTGACGTACGAGCAGTGGCGAAACGTGATCGACACCAACCTCAACGGCGTTTTCCTCTGTGCCCATGGTGCCTTTGGACTGATGCGCCGGCAACAGCCGCAGGGCGGACGCATCATCAATAATGGCTCGATCTCGGCCCATACCCCACGCCCGCTCAGCAGCGCCTACACCGCCAGCAAACACGCGGTGCTGGGACTCACCAAGTCCCTGGCCCTGGACGGACGTGAATTCAACATCGCCTGCAGCCAGATCGACATCGGCAACGCCTTGACCGAAATGTCGGTGCGCATGACCAAAGGCGTGCGCCAGGCCAACGGCACCATCGCGGTGGAGCCAATGGTGGACGTCAAGCATGTAGCCGATGCCGTGCGCTACATCGCCGGACTGCCGCTGGAGGCGAACGTCCTGAACATGACCGTCATGGCCAGCGCCATGCCGTTTGCCGGTCGCGGTTGAACCGGCCTTTTTATTCCGTTACGCGAGGTTTACATGAAGCCAGAAGTCTTGCAGCTCAGCCCGATCCTGATCCCTGAAATCAACACGCGGCTTGATGAGCTGTTTACCGTCAGACGTTACTTCCAGCAGGCCGACAAGCAAGCTTATTTGCAGGAACACGGGGCGAACATTCGTGGCGTGATCACCGGCGGTCACACGGGTATCAGCCAGGCGTTGATGGCGCAATTACCCAAACTGGAAGTGGTGGCGATCAATGGCGTCGGCACCGATGCGGTGGATCTGGCGTACGCTCGGGATCGCGGGATTCGCGTGACCGCGACCGTCGGCGCGCTGACCGAAGATGTCGCGGACCTGGCCATCGGCTTGTTGATTGCCGTGTGCCGGGGTCTGTGCACCAGTGATCGCTATGTGCGTTCGGGCCAATGGCCCCATAGTCCGACACCGTTGGCCCCGTTGCCGTTGGCGCGCCAAGTGTCCGGCATGCGCATCGGCATCGTCGGCATGGGCCGGGTCGGCCGTGCCGTGGCGACCCGCGCCGCAGCGTTCGGTTGCCCGATCAGTTACACCGATCTACAGCCGATGAGCGATGTGAACCACACCTTCATCGCCGACCTGAAGCAGCTTGCCAGCAACAGTGATGCGCTGGTTCTCGCGGCCGCGGCCGACAAGGCTGAAGCCATCATCAATGCCGAGGTGCTTCAGGCGCTGGGCAAGGACGGGTATCTGATCAACATGGCGCGCGGTAAGTTGGTCAACGAGGTCGATCTGGTGGCGGCCCTTGCCGCTGGTGAAATCGCGGGTGCGGCGCTGGATGTGTTTGTCGATGAACCGAACGTCCCCGAGACACTGTTTACGAACGAGAAAGTGGTACTGCAGCCCCATCGCGCCAGTGCGTCGCTGCAGACCCGCACGCGGATGGGAGAGATGGTAGTGGCGAGCCTGGTGGACAGCTTCGCCGGGAGAATACCGCAGGGGTCTGTCACTGACTGAACGTTGGTCGCATGATGGCAAGTTGCTGTTGATGACCGGGCGCACCAGCAGCTCCACTTTTCCGCTTTTCTCTCCAGTCACCAGCGTCCGGTGGGTAGAGGTAGCGCCAAGGGGCAGTTTCCTTGGCCACCTCCCCTCCTTGAGTTTTTAGGACGGACTCGCAGCTTATGCCGGTTCAAACTTATAGGCTAAACCCATAGTCAAAGTGATCAGGAGACATGCACTCCCGAAAAAGCGCTGCCCCCCTTCGGTCCGTGTAAACTCCAGAGACACACATGGGAATCATTGAGCCATGCCTACGGAAAGCGAAGAGGGCCGCCGGATCGTTGCGTCCCTGGCGCTCCGGGTTGATCACATCGTTGACGATTGCCAGGTCGCCGAGGCGATCTTTGCGATGTTTCAAGATACAAACGCTGCTCTCGTTCCGATCATCGGCCCGAAAGGCGTCGCTGCACTCTATCGCCGTAGTCTTCACATCTGCACCACTGGGCATCCACGTCTGGCCACCATTTACATGGATCTGGCAGACCCTCTGGACCTGACAGACCTCAAATCCCTGCTCATCCAGCAAAATCGAACCGACGCCATATTCTTTGGCGAGGAATGCTTGAAAGCGCTTTACCAGTTGCTGGCCACGCTGATCGGCCCATCGCTTTCTACACGCCTGCTACTGGATGTGTGGGACAACAACTTGAGCGCCCCACCTGCGCAGGAAACTTCGCCATGAGTACCAAAGTGACAATCAACCGTTTGGCTACGGGCGTACCTGGGCTGGACGAGGTGCTGGGCGGAGGTTTGCCGGAGTTCTCCTTCAACCTCATTGCCGGCCCGCCTGGCTGCGGTAAAACCACCCTGGCGCATCAAATGATGTTCGCTCTGGCGACACCGGAACGTCCGGCACTGTTTTTTACCGTGCTGGGTGAACCCCCCCTGAAGATGCTGCGTTACCAACAGCAATTCGACTTTTTCGACAGCGAAGCGATCAACACATCGGTTCGTTACATCAACCTGGCGGACGATACCCTGGCGGGTAATCTGGACGAAGTATTGCGCCGCATCGTCGTCGAGGTGGAAAACCACACACCCGCCCTGGTGTTCGTCGACTCGTTCCGCTCTGTCGTGCTCGCCAGCCAGACCGAGGTCAACCCAAACAACAATCTGCCGCAGTTCGTTCAGCAACTGGGTATGTTGATGACCACCTGGCAAGCGACCACATTTTTGATTGGCGAATACTTCACCGAGACTGATACCAATCCCATTTTCACGGTGGCCGATGGCTTGATCTGGCTGCGCCAGAACGTGCAGCGCAATTCCATGGTGCGCAAGATGGAAATCATGAAGATGCGCGGCCAGCCTACCCTGCCGGGGCTGCACACCTTCCGCATTGCCGGTTCGGGGATTAAGGTCTTCCCGCCGGCCGGCGCGAGTGCCGCCAAAGCTTCGAATCCACTCACTAACGAGCAACCCGCTCGATTGAAAGTAGGCGTGCCGGGTCTTGATGAAATGCTCGGAGGTGGCCTGCCCAAAGGGTACTCGCTATTGGTTGCCGGTCCTTCCGGGTCAGGGAAAAGCTTACTGGCGTCGACATTCCTCGCCGAAGGTGCTCGCAATGGTGAAACCGGGGTCGTCGCGGTATTCGAGCAACGTCCTAATCACCTGCGTAATGCTGAACTCACCGCATTGATTCAAAATGGACAGGTCGGACTGGTGGAGAGCCACGCGGCAGATCTGTCCATCGATGAAATTGTCCAACTGTTGCTCACCGAGATCCGCCGCCTGGGAGCCAGCCGGGTGGTCATTGATTCACTCTCTGGCTTCGAACTGGCGGTGGCACCGACATTCCGCGACGACTTCCGCGAATCCTTGTCGCGCCTGATCACGGCATTGACCGGTGTCGGTGTCACGGTGCTGATGACCTCCGAGCTCGAAGACCGCTATACCGATCTGCGATTCAGCCCGTATGGTACAGCGTTCCTGACCGATGCCATCGTCGTTCAGCGTTATATCGAAGTTGACAGCCGCTTACTGCGCATCATGGGCGTGGTCAAGGTTCGGGCCAGCGCTCATTCGGATGAACTGCGTTTGTACCATATCGACGATAACGGTTTGCAGGTTGGAGAAATGCTTCACGGCCAGGAAGGTTTGTTGGGTGGACGGCCCAAAAAAACAGTCCTTACAGGACGTCCAGGAGATGACAATGATTGAGTTCCCGGTATGAGCGAAACCGACAGCAAGAACGAACGTGAGTTGGCAAATGCCGCCCACGAACTTTTATCGTTGGGTAAAAAAATCGTCAAGGCCCGGACTCTTCTGGTATCCCTGGAAAAAGAGCTGGTTGAAGTCAACAGTGAATTGAGAGACAGCCTGCAAACGGAGCGGCTGCTTGAGGCTAATCAACAATTAGTATTGTCGGTGCTCGGGGCGTTATCAGAGGCGCCAGCGCCTGCGGATGCAGAATTACCCGATTTATACCGGGAAACCCTTGAGGCAAACGAGCAGCTGGTTATTGCCGCCCTAAGCGCTCAAGACATGCAGGCCAAGGCCGAGCAGGCCTTGGCCCAGCAAAAAGGGGTTCTCGCCAAAGTGGCCCATGAGCTGCGCAATCCGTTGACGCCTATCAGCATGATTGCAGAGCGCATGGTCAGTATGCCCAGCGTCGAGCTGCCTCGAATGCGGACGCTGATTGAAAGCCAGATTCAACTTATGTCACGCATGGTCGAGGACTTGTTGGACGTGTCTCGCGTCAGTAGTGGCAAGCTGCGCCTCAATCGCAGCGATGTTGACATCATCCAGCTCATCTCTAATGCCATAGAGGCATGCCGCCCGATGATGCGGGCTAAAAATCTGCAGTTCAGTAGACGGTTTCCACATGAAACATTAGTCATTAATGTCGATTCCGTGCGCCTTACTCAAATCCTGCACAACCTTCTGACCAATGCCACCAAGTACACGCCAAACGAGGGCATCGTTGAGTTATCCGTGACGTTAGTACCCGACGAACTGACAATCACTGTTTCCGACAATGGCATCGGCATTAACGCACAAACACTTCCGTTCATATTTGATCCGTATGTGCAGGACGTAAAGGCCATAGGCTTCAACGGTTCCGGCTTGGGGATTGGCCTTACCGTGGTCCGTGAGTTGGTTGAAGCGCACGGTGGGAAGGTAATTGCCAGGAGCGAAGGTGAAAGCAAGGGCAGTGTATTTATTGTGACGTTACCGCTGGCACGTCCTTAACAGCTTTCCAATACTAATTAGAGGAGTACATAACAATGAACGCTCCCTCGGTACTTGTTCTCGAAGACGATAACCTTCTCAGGGTATTGCTCACAGAAATCATCGAAGACATCGGGGAAGTTGTCATCGCTTACGCGTCGGCCGATGAGGGAATGATTTTTCTGGAAAGCGCCCATCAACTTTGCCTGATCGTCAGTGATATAAACATGCCAGGCCTTTTGGACGGGTATGAGTTGAGCAAAATCGTGGCGCTCCGATGGCCTTCACTTCCCATGATATTGACGTCAGGAAAGGTGCCCAAGGTGCTTGAGCTTGGCCCCAATATCAGCTTTCTCGCCAAACCCTGGACGGCTGATGCAATGCTCAACTCAGTCCTGGACGTGCTAGGCCCACTCCAGAGATCTGGCCCACATTGAACTGGCGCTACCACTGACTTTCAATATTCGTGTGTTTCGATCAACCCGCTTGCAACAGAGATATAGGAGGATCAAGTCTCTATCGCGTACTCTCGTTCGGCGACGACTTATGCCACGGATAGCCCTTCGCGCTGAGTTGAAAGGCGTAATCGAATAAACGCTTCATGTACTCACCATCGAATTTGCGATTGTGCGCAAAGTCAAAGTCGGAGCCGATGTACGCAAGATTGAAGTCCGCTCCATCCTGCTGCGCCATACGGTAGATTCGCTCCAGGTCGCTGATCCCCTGAGTTTGAATCAATGCACTGATGGCTCGACCGCCGATGCTCAATGTACGGCGCTTCGTCCCGGACCACTGCGGCTCCAGTGTCCCATTACGAATGACATAGAAATGACGTTCGTGTCGCAAAGGTACGCCAGTGGCTCTGTTCAGCCCCACCAGGGTGCCCGGTGGGTAAAGAAACACTTGGGTGATGACGCCCCCGTCCACGTGCATTTCATGAAACTGTTTGCCGTCGACGTCGACATCGATCATGACGGGTGAGACTGCACCGGGAATACTCATCGACGCGATCATGATGTTGCGAAAGAGGTCTAGCGCTCCTGGCGCCCCACTTGCGGCAATAGCGCCCATGTTCCAGGTGACGGGTCGCCCTGAATCAAGGTCAGTTGTGCCGATCAGCAGAATTCTTCCCTTGGCGTATTCCGCCGCAATCGCCGCAAGAATCTGCACAGTGATGTATTTTGTGATTAGCCGTGACAGTGGCTTGCTGTCCGCTATGCCGTCGCTGGCGAGACGGGTCAGCACGTTTCGCGAATGGAAAATGTCTTTTGGACCGATCGCGTTGGAGACATACCGAATCACGCCGTCGTACTCCGGCCCCAGGTAAGCGAACGGGGCGACCAGGGCTCCCGCGCTAATGCCCGTGACGACCTTGAACATGGGTCTGGATCCATGGGTGGTCCATCCCGCAATCAGTCCCGCTGCGAATGCGCCTGCATCGCCGCCGCCCGAAACGGCCAGCATGCTTGCCAGCGGCAGGATATCGTTCGGCTTCCCGGCCTTGGCGAGCTCCTCGCTCTCACGTTTGTTGGCTTGAACCGCATCCTGAATGAACGGATTCAAGTCGTAGTCCAACCTGTAGCGAGCATTGGGAATGCCTGGGATGACCGCTTTTTCCGTCAAGTTTGGCGGAACAGCGTCACGGCGTGGCAGGCACGCTTGCAGGAACGTGTCCAGAGGTGAGGCGCCAGGTCTGAGCGGGAATGGTTTCAAAACGCGTCCTCCGGCTCCCGCAGTCGACAGCAAGCGCGCTCATCGTACCCGCGAAAGTCCTTACCCAGGGTGCCCGAGATGACTACAGGCCAGCCGACCGTGACCCGTCACTCGAATGCAGGTCGCTCATTTTGCGCTCCTTTACATGATAAAAAAAATCATTGGGCAACAAGTGTTTAGTTATCAATCACATTTGCGTATGATATTGATTCTCAAATAACACCGCCAAATGTGAGTTCCGCATGTCCGCCCCAATCCTCCCGTGTTCACCCGACTCCGTTATGCCGCGCGCGCCTCTGGCACTGCGCCCCCTGGCTCTCGCAGTGCACATGCTTGCAGCCGGTATCGCCTTCGTTGCGCCCTGCCTGCAAGCGACGGAACAGACTGAACAGGCAGAGACGGGAAGCTCTGTTACCTTGGCGCCTATCGCTATCACCGAGACTGCTACAGGCGAACGCAGCGCCATCACGGAAGATACCCACTCCTACACGACAGACGCCGCACGCACGGCCACGCCGTTGAGCATGTCACTGCGCGAGACGCCGCAGTCGGTCAGCGTCGTCACCCAGCAGCGCATACAAGACCAGGATCTGAAAACCATCCTCGACGTGGTCAATAATGCCACCGGTGTGTCGGTCAACCGCTACGAGACCAGCCGGGCGCAGTTCAACGCCCGGGGCTTTGAGCTCAACTCGCTGATGATCGATGGCGTACCCACCATCTTCGAGCAGCCATGGAGTTCGGGGGAGGTTTTCAGCAGCCTGGCCATGTATGACCGCGTTGAAATAGTGCGTGGTGCCAACGGTCTAATGACCGGTGCGGGCGACCCTTCGGCGACCATCAACATGGTGCGCAAGCGCGCCAGCAGCACGGATTTGAAGGGCTCGCTGGAATTGAGCGCCGGCACTTGGGACACCTATGGCGTGGAGGCCGATGTCTCCAGCGCACTTAACTCCGAAGGCACTGTGCGTGGGCGCCTCGTTGCGGAGACCAACGAAGGCGACACCTGGATCGACATGAACTCGACCAAGCGCCAGACCCTCTACGGCACAATGGACATCGACCTTACGCCCGACACCACGCTGTGGTTTGGTTTGAGCCGGCAAGAAAGCAACGCTGACTCGCCGATGTGGGGTGGCCTGCCCGTCTGGTACGCAGACGGCGACCGCACCAACTGGAGTCGCTCCAAGACCACCTCCGCCGACTGGAGCAAGTGGGACACCACCTTTGAAACCTACTTCGTCAATCTTGATCACCGCTTTGCCAACGACTGGCAAGTCAACCTCAGCTACAACCGTGGCGAGCGCACCGGCGACTCGTCCCTGCTGTACCTGTCCGGCAATCCAGGCCGCAACGGTAGCTCGGGCATGTTTTCGTTCCCGGCGACCTACAAGACCGAGACTACCCAGGACGACTACGGCATCCGCTTCAATGGCCCGCTCTCGTTCCTGGGTCGTGAGCACGAATTGGCCTTCGGTTATGTGGACAGCAAGCAGAAGTTCGACGCCGATTCACTCGACGCGCAAACAGGCTTTGACGGTGTCGCCAATTTCGATGCCTACAACGGCCATTTCCCCGAGCCGATCTGGGGCCCGAGGACCGACTACGGCTACAGCGAGACCCGCCAGAAGGGACTGTACGCAGCAACCCGGCTGAACGTGACCGACGATTTGAAAGTGATTCTTGGGGCGCGTGAAAGTTGGTACGAGAAGACCAGCGATGACATTTTCTCGGAAGTGAGCAAGGTCGATGTCGATCATGAGCTGACGCCCTATGCCGGCGTCGTCTATGACCTCACCGACAACCTCTCTGCTTATGCCAGCTACACGGAAATCTTCCTGCCGCAATCGGTACGCGACAGCAGCGGCCAGGTATTGGAGCCGATCGTTGGCGAGAGCACAGAGCTCGGTCTCAAGGGTGAGTACTTCGGTGGCCGCCTGAACGCCTCCGCGGCGATTTTCCAGATCAAGCAGGACAATCTGGGGCAGAACACCGGCGAGCTGATCGATCCTTCGAACCCTGTCGGCGGCTTCGCCTACGAGGCCAGTGAAGGCGCGACCAGCAAGGGTTTCGAGCTGGAAGTTTCCGGCGAACTCGCGACGGACTGGAATGCCTCGCTGGGTTACACCCAGTTCAAGGCTGAAGACGCCCACGGCGACGACGTCAACACGCTGTACCCGACCAAGTTGCTGCGCACCTTTACCACCTACCGTCTGCCAGGTGCTTTCAACAGGCTGACCATTGGCGGCGGGGTCAACTGGCAGGACTCGATCTACACCTACGCCACCAACCCGGCAGGCAATTCCGAGAAGATCCAGCAGGATGCCTATGCCCTGGTCAACCTGATGGCTCGCTACGAAATCACCGAAAACCTCTCGGCCCAGGTGAATGCCGACAACGTCACCGACCAGAAGTACTTCGACATCTTCGATGCCTACGGTGCCTTGACGTATGGCGCACCGCGTAGCATTACCGCTTCCGCGAAGTATCGCTTCTAAGGCAGCGGACCGGGTGATATTGCTACCCGAGATGAACGCGACGAAGACAGCACAACACCGGCAGTGTTGCAATGCTGTTCACTTAAGAATGGGGTTTTATTTAAGAACTGGATTGGGGGGATATCCATTGCTGCGGTAACGGCCACTTTTGGTTTCGCCCTTACTGTAGGAGCGAGCATGCTCGCGAAAAACCTGAGAGCACCGGGGGGTGTCAGGCTCCCCGCGTCATCGTTGACCTCCATCGCGAGCATGCTCGCTCCTACAGGGGTCGCCGCGATGGGCCGTCCCTGGCCCAGCGCGGCTAAACCGGCGTCCTGCCGGTTTACCCACTGCGCAATGCCTGCGTTCGGCCATCGTGGTTTAACGGGGCGCCCAAATCTAAAGCCAAAGCGAGGCGGCCTGACAGCCGACCTGACTTTTGCGGATACCCCCAATCCCCTGTGGGAGCGAGCCTGCTCGCGATGGACGTCAACGATAACGCGCCCTGTCTGCATGAACGCGTTGTCTGGAAGTCCATCGCGAGCAGGCTCGCTCCCACAGTTGGATCGCGGACAGACCTGCAATCAGGTCGGCTATCAGGCCGCTTCGCTTTTGCTTTGGCTTTTGATTTTCTTGCCCCATCGAGAGGCTTCGTTCCGGCCCAGCGCGGCGGGCTCTGTAGGAGCGAGCATGCTCCGGGCGGCGTTCCGACGAAAAACCTGAGAGCACCGCGGGGTGTCAGGCTCCCCGCGTCATTGTTGACCACCATCGTCGGAACGCCGCCCGGAGCATGCTCGCTCCTACAGGCTCTTCCAAGTGACTCGCTGTAAAAGCGAAACCATAAGTGGCCGTTACCGCAGCAACGGATATACACCCAATCCAAATATGCACCAGCAGCCCCCAACCCAAAGTGAACAGCATTACGGCAGTGTTGTGCTTTTTGTTTTGCAGCACCACGACACTCGTAGAAAACAAGCCCACAAGCCAAGATTATATGTTACGTTATATCAATACATTAACCGTCGGTTGTTTACCGACAGAGTGATCCACTCCCTGCCTGCGACTTTCAATGACAAACATTGTTCAACCCCCGCCCGCCACCAGCCTAAACCAACGCCTGATGTCCATCGATGCCCTCAGGGGCTTGGTGATCCTGTTCATGCTGCTGGATCACGTGCGCGAGACGTTCTTTCTGCACCGCCAGGTCGCTGACCCGATGCTCATCGACAGCACTGAACCGACGTTGTTTTTCAGCCGGACACTCGCCCATTTATGTGCGCCGGTGTTCGTGCTTCTCACTGGACTGTCCGCTTACCTGTACGGCGAAAAGCACCAGGGCAAGAACGATGTATCGATGTTCCTGTTCAAGCGTGGCCTGTTCCTGGTTGTGCTGGAGTTCACCCTGGTGAATTTCGCCTGGACCTTCCAGCTCCCGCCCACCGTGATCTACCTGCAGGTGATCTGGGCGATTGGTGTCAGCATGATTGCCCTCGCCGCACTGGTCTGGCTTCCTCGGCCAATCCTGTGTGTGGTGGGCCTGGTCATCGTCGGCGGGCACAACCTGCTCGATCCCCTGCACTTCCCGGTCGGATCGGCGCTGCATCTGCCTTGGGCCATTTTGCATGATCGCGGCTGGATCGAATTCTCCGACAACTTGCGCCTGCGCAGCTCCTATCCCGTGCTGCCGTGGATCGGGGTCATCGCCCTGGGTTACTGCATCGGCCCCTGGTTCGCACGCTCAACCTCGGCCGCCGTGCGTCAGCGCTATCTGTTGCTGGCCGGGGCCGGCGCATTGATCGGCTTCATCGCCCTGCGCCTGGTCAACGGTTATGGCGAGGCGCATTGGGTGGTCCATGAAAGCATTACGCACAGCCTCATGAGTTTCTTCAACATCACCAAATACCCACCTTCCCTGCTGTTCCTGTGTCTGACGCTAGGCGTAGGGCTGTTGCTGCTGCTTGGCTTTGAGCGGGCCCGGCAACACAAGTGGATCAGCACCCTGGCGGTATTTGGTGCGGCGCCGATGTTCTTCTACCTGCTCCATCTTTATGTGCTGAAAATGCTGTATCTGCTCAGCGTGGCGTCGTTCGGCTTGAACCAGGGCGACTACTTCGGCTTCGACGGCATGTGGGCTGTGTGGCTGACGGCCGTGCTCCTGGCTGCATCGCTGTATCTACCGGTGCGCTGGTTCGCTGCATTGAAGGCGCGTCGTCGCGATATCGGCTGGCTCAAATACTTCTGATCAGTAGATGGGTTCGCCTCGGGCGGCATGATCGACTACCATGCCGCCGCCGGTTCCCAAACGGGATTAATAGGGAATCCGTGATGCTGCCAACGCATCAAACGGAACTGCCCCCGCAACTGTAGGTGCCGAGCCTGCTCCTGAACTGCCACTGGGATCGATTCCCGGGAAGGCTGGAGCACGCCATGACGCATCAGTCAGGAGACCTGCCGGCCAAGCAACAATCACTAACCGGCGGGGTGTCCGGGAAGGACATCCTTGCGCGCGCCACTCAGGTGATCGGCCTTGCACTGCTTTTTCGGCAGCGCTCGATGATGTGTTTTCCAGACCTTGCACCCTTGCTGCGTGTACGGTTCAAATGGAGATTGCATCATGCTGTTGCCGCGCTTTTTCGCCCTCGTCACAGGCCTGGGTGTTTGTTCCCTCGCCTATGCCTCCCCGACTCATTACCCGCTGACGATTGAAAACTGCGGCAGCCCACTGACGTTCGCGCAGGCCCCTGCCCGGGCTGTGACGATCGGCCAGGCCGGCACCGAAATGCTTTTTGCCCTCGGACTTGGCGACAAACTGGTCGGTACTTCGCTGTGGTTCAATGATGTGCTGGGTCAGTACAAGGTGCAAAACGACAAGATCGAACGCCTGGCCGATAACGAGCCGAGTTTCGAGTCGGTGATCGGCAAGCGCCCGGAACTGGTCGCCGTCGAGCTGGAATGGATGGTCGGCCCGCAAGGCGCAGTCGCTACCCGCGAGCAGTTTCACGAACTGCAGATTCCAACCTATCTCATGCCCTCGGACTGCGAGTCCAAGGACAACCTGGTCGGCGCCGACGGCACCCGCCTGCAGCCATTTCGTATTGAAAGCATCTACAAGAGCATCACCCAGCTGGCTGAGATTTTTGATGTCCAGGCGCGTGCGCAGCAGCTGAACGCGCAGCTGCAGGCCAGCCTGGCCAAGTCCATCGCCTCGGTGCAAGACAAAGACCTCAAGCACACCAGCGCGCTGGTCTGGTTTTCCAGTGCCAGCCTGGATATCGATCCCTATGTCGCCGGGCACAAGGGCATTCCCGACTTCATGCTGGGCACCTTGGGCGTGCGCAATGTGGTGCAGTCCGACGAAGAGTGGCCAACCGTTGGCTGGGAAACCATCGCCAAGGCCAACCCGACGTTCCTGGTCATCGCCCGCATGGATCGCCGTCGTTTCCCGGCTGATGACTATCAAAAGAAGCTGGAATTCCTGCGTAGCGATCCTGTGACCCGCAACATGGATGCCGTGAAAAGCAACCGCATCATTATCCTCGACGCCATGGCCATGCAGGCCAGCGTGAGAATGTTCGACGGTCTCGAATCGCTGGCGACGGCCATCAACAGCTACGACCTGCCGAAATGACCGTGACGCTGATTCGTACTCTGCTTGCACTGGTGGCGCTGCTTCTGGCCGTGATTGCCGGCGTGGCCATCGGTGAAACCCGCATCGAACCCGGTGTGGTGTTCCAGGTGCTGGCCAACAAACTGTGGGCGGCCGGGTATGCTCTCGATCCCATCGACGAGGGCATCGTCTGGAACTACCGCCTGACTCGCGCGCTGGTGGCGGCGGCTTGCGGGGCGGGCCTGGCGACCTGCGGAGTGATCCTGCAATCGCTGCTGCGTAACCCGTTGGCCGATCCCTACCTGCTCGGCATTTCTGCGGGGGCCTCGACGGGCGCGGTGCTGGTGGCGTTGCTGGGCTTGGGTGCCGGAGCGATTTCGATGTCGGTCGGGGCGTTTGCCGGCGCCGTTGCTGCCTTCGCCGTCGTTGTGTTGCTGGGCCGCGCCAGCGGTTCGCCTGGCAGTACCGGGCAGATCATCCTGGCGGGGATTGCCGGTTCGCAACTGTTCAATGCGCTCACGGCGTTCCTGATCACCAAGTCGGCCAGTTCCGAACAGGCTCGCGGCATCATGTTCTGGTTGCTGGGCAATCTCAGTGGCGTGCGCTGGCCATCGGTGTGGCTGGCCGTACCGGTTGCGCTAGCCGGTCTGGCGGTTTGCCTGTGGCACCGGCGTGCGCTGGATGCCTTCACCTTTGGCGCCGACTCCGCGGCCTCGCTCGGCATTGCGGTACGGCCTGTGCAATTTCTGTTGATCAGTTGTGCCGCCCTGGTGACGGCGGTGATGGTGTCGATTGTCGGCTCCATCGGTTTCGTTGGGCTGGTCATACCCCACGCCGCCAGGCTGTTGCTGGGCACTCGGCATACGCGGCTGCTGCCGGCCAGTGCGCTGGGGGGTGCAGTGTTCCTGATTGGCGCGGATGTTCTGTCCCGGACGCTGATCAAGGGCCAGGTGATTCCGGTCGGCGTGATTACGGCATTGGTCGGCGCGCCGGTGTTCGCGCTGATCCTGGTCGGTCGGAGGAATGCCCGATGAATGCTATTGCCCCTGTTATCGACGAAGCCGTGCTGAGTTGTTCCAGCCTCGGATTCCATATCCGCGATGTTGAATTACTGCACGAGATCCACCTGGACATTCGTCGGGGCGAGACCCTGGGCCTTGTCGGGCCCAACGGTTCAGGAAAATCCACGCTGCTCAAACTGCTGGCCGGCGTGCGCCTCCCCAGCCGGGGAGCCATCCATCTCAACGGCGAAAGCCTCAAGACACTGTCACGGCGAACCATCGCACAAACCCTGGCGGTGGTTGAACAGCAAGCCGACACACTGGATGCGATCAGTGTGTTCGATGCCGTGGCCCTGGGCCGAACGCCGTGGCTGTCGGCCTTGAGTCCATGGTCGAAGGCGGACGATGACATCGTCCATCAAGCCTTGCGTGACGTTGATGCGACGCATCTGAGCAGGCGCACCTGGCGTAGCCTTTCTGGCGGCGAGCGTCAGCGCGTACATATCGCTCGCTCCCTGGCGCAGCGCCCGCAGATCCTGTTGCTGGACGAACCGACCAATCACCTGGATATCCAGCACCAGCTGGCGATTTTGCACGCGGTTCACGCGCTGCCCGTGACCACCGTGATTGCCCTGCACGACCTCAACCAGGCACTCACCTGTGATCGTTTGGCTGTGCTGGAAAAGGGACGCCTGGTGGCCCTTGGCAAACCGCTCGAAGTGTTGACCCCACAACGCCTTCTGGACACGTTCGGTGTCCACGCGCACTACCTCATTGACCCGTTTGACGGAGCGTACATCCTGCGCTTGCGCTCTTCCTGATTCGTTTGTGGACACCCAATATGCATACCCGATCAGCCTTTCTCCTCGCCCTGGCAAGTCCACTCGCACTCGCTGATTCGGCTCAATCGCAATCCAATGGATTTATCCAGGACAGCACCTGGAGCGTGCTCAATCGCACGGTTTACGACCATCGCGAGTACCGAAATGGCGCCCGCAACAACGCTGCGCGCAATGCCTACAAACCGCGTGACGAGCGAAATGGCTACGCCGAAGAATGGGCCTACGGGCTGATGGGTACGGTGCAATCGGGCTTCACTCATGGCCTGATCGGGGTGGGTATGGATGCGCATGCCTATCTCGGCACACAACTGGACAGCGGCGGTGGCCGCGCAGGGAAAGCGCGCTTGCTCGCTCTCGACAACCAGGGCCATCCGAAGGACGCGTTCAGCCGCGGCGGTGCGGCGGTCAAACTTCGCCTGTCGTCGACAGTCCTGAGCTATGGCGAGCAGCGCGTGAAAACCCCGGTATTCAGTTCGTCCGATAGCCGCCTGCTTGCGGAGACCGCCACCGGCGTGTTCCTCTCCAGCAACGAGTTCGAGGCACTGAAGCTGGTCGCAGGACATTTCACCGAAAGTACCGATCGAAATGCCAGCAGTCATGACCAGGGCTTCGTGGTCAACTATTCCAACGCCGTGAAAGGCAATGCCTTCGATCTCGCGGGCATGGTCTTCACACCGGGAAAGAAACTGAACGTCAGCGTCTATACCTCTCGCTATGCGGACACCTGGAACCAGCATTACCTGGGCGGCACCTTCATCCAGCCGCTGGATGAAAGGCGCTCGTTGACACTCAACCTGAACCTGTACCGAACCACTGATGAGGGCCAGTCGTTATCCGGCAGGATCGACAACACCACCTGGAGCCTGATGTCCACTTACACCCAAGGCCCGCATGGCTTTAGCCTCGGTTATCAGAAGGTGGATGCACACACGCCGTTTGACTACGTCACCCGCGGTGCGATCTTTATCAGCAACGCCGTGCAGTTGTCGGACTTCAACGCACCCAATGAACAGTCCTGGCAAGCTCGCTACGATCTGGATGTCACCCCCTGGGGGTTACCGGGCCTGTCCATGAGCGCCGCTTATGTACGCGGCAGCCAAATCGATGGCAGCCATGTCGACCCGCAAGGCGGCTATGCCTATCTGGGTTATGGCGAAGGCGGCAAACATTGGGAACGTGACCTGCAGGTGCGCTATGTGGTGCAAGGTGGCGTGGCGAAAGGCACCACCCTGTCGTTGCAACACAATGTACATCGGGGCAATACGGCCCAGGCAGAACTGGACACGGACCAGATACGCCTGGCTGTGGAGTACCCACTGACAGGAAGGTTCTGAGCCTGTTGGCGGCCAACTCCCTGGACAGAAACCACGTAAACCCCCGATGCTTTGGGACTTACCAGGATGGCGCAATTAATGGAGCAGTCATAACGATGATTTTGGTTGTTGAAGGTATCAGCGCCAGCGGGAAAACCACTTGGTGCGCCAAGCATGGAGGGCAGCATGTCATTCCTGAAAACGGCCGCTTTGAAAACGAGCCGGATCGGATAAAGGATCCAGTCGGAGCAGCCATTTTTTGGGCAGAGCGAAACGTGGATCGCTGGCAAAAAGCGTTGGCCATGGAAGACTTTTCTTCGTGGGCTTTGTGTGACAGTGACCCTCTCAAGCTCCACTACATTTGGTGCCTTTGGCAGATCGGCGAGGCGAGCGAACACGACTGGCGAGTAGAGTTGGACGCCACAAGAGAAACCATTGCACAAGGACGTATTGGCTTTGCTGACTGTTACATTGTTGGCCGCATAGATCCTCAACTCGCGCGAGAACGAGCCAAAGCAGACACCACCCGCCGACGGAATAGATTCGAGTTACACGTGCGCCTCCAACAGGCTCTGCTGACCTGGTACTCAGCCATGGATGAAGTGCTTCCCGGCAGAGTGCGATTCGGGTTTCCTGCAAAAATGCCCACCGTAGAAAACCTTGATGGACGATATTCGGTAACGGCCTTTGATCAAATGATCGCATCGCTTCCCGGAAAAAATCAGCCCTCTTGCCGACAGGAGTTTGCGAGGCTGATGCAGAGAACGTGAATTGATGTGACGTTTGAGGGAGAAAGGTAGACGAGTATCGGGTTAGGATAATCGAACGCTGGAATGGACCCTCTCGACTAAAGGACGCGACATTTATGGAAATCCCCTTTTCTCAAATCAACGAGCGTTTGCACAATCGACGATTTACGGTAGCGGGCAACGCCCACGGGCTATCCGGTGCAGGCACGGTTTTTCATTACCATGTCGAGGGAGATGCCGTTTCGGGTACCTACCAAGGCGGCAAGATCCGCATGGGCAATCAAGTCGGCCGCGTGACAGGCCCCGATACCATCGAGCTTCTTTTTCATTGCCTGACTACGGAGGGTGAGATTCTGTCCGGCTGGTCTCGTGGCACGGTAGGCGTTGATCAGGCGGGACGTACCACGCTGTCCTTTGTATGGGGTTGGCTGTCCGGTGCGACTGGAGGTGGGGAGTCGAGCTACGTCGAGCTTACTGCGTAGCAAACAACTGGCGGCGGCGCCGTCAGACTGCGAAAAGCCATGCAAGCGATGATCTTCGCACTGTTACAAAACCGGAGGATGAATTGAAAGGAAGCTGCGCTTGTGGGGCTGTAGGCTATGAGATCGATAGCATTGATATGCCAATCAGCCATTGTCACTGTAGTACCTGCCGCAAGACCCATGCCGCTGCTTACGTCTCCACGGCTGGAGTGTTGAGAGAGCATTTCAGGTGGACACGAGGCCTGGACGCATTGAGGGCTTTCGAGTCATCTCCCGGGAAGCTCCGACAGTTCTGCTCCCTCTGCGGATCGCACCTTGTGGCTGAGCGTAACGGCTCAAACGCGATGATCGTGCGCGTGGCGACGTTGGACGAGGATCCTGGCTCCAGGCCCGAATATCACATCTGGACGGAGCAGGACGTAGCGTGGCTGAATGGGGAAGGTCTGCCAGGATACTCAAAATGGCAGCCCGGGCGATGATAGAAAGTTTGCTTGGCCAGATCACATCTGCAGATTCACAACTGGCCATCAACCAGCCTCACCCTGTGGCAATCAGCGGGTCCCACTTTCTGCCCGCTTGCTGAGCGCACCTCAATCGGCATCAGTGGCTGGCCGGACGCGTTGTCCAACAGCACGGAACGGTTCTCCTGCGGTTCGAACAGAAAACGTTCGCCCCACTGCCTCATGCTGACCACAACCGGAAAGATCTCCCGTCCTTTTTCCGTCAGCACGTACTCCTTGTAGGCGCTGCCATCCGACGCCGGTCGAACATCGAATATCCCGACCTCGACCAGCGTCTTCAGTCGCGATGCCAGAATATTCTTGGCCACGCCCAGACTCTTTTGAAATTCGCTGAATCGGCGAATGTCGTCGAAAGCGTCGCGGATGATCATGAGCGACCAGCGATCGCCGATGACCTCCAGTGTTCTTGCTACCGGGCATTCGCTGCCTTGCGGTGAAACGTCGTCGCCCATTTTTTTACCCTTGCGGAATGTGGTTGCAATTTGAAACCTGATGCGGCAACAATGGAATCCAGTTTTCAATTGCAACCAGCTTAACGCCATGGAGGCGCGCATGACAGCAGATACCGATTCAGCCACCCAATGTCTGGTCAGGCAGCCTTCGCAAATATCGCCTGCGGGAAGTGGAGAGAGCAGCAGGATCGACCGCGCACCAGGGCTTTCGCCGTCGCTCAGGCTATTGTTTTCCATCACCTGCGCGCTTGCAGTAGCCAACGTTTACTTCGCGCAGCCGTTACTCGATTCCATGGCCCAGAGCCTGGGCGTGGCCTCATCAATGATCGGGGTTGTGGTAACGGCCACTCAGGTGGGTTACGCGCTGGGGTTGCTGTTCATCGTCCCGTTGGGGGATCTGGTAAACCGCAAGCGGCTGATTCTGACGCAAGTACTGCTGTCTGCGGTGGCGCTCGCGGCGGTCGGTGCTGCACAGCAATGGCTGGCCCTGTTGGCTGCAATGATCGTAATGGGCTTGCTGGCAGTGGTGGTTCAGGTGCTTGTGGCATACGCCGCCATGTTGGCAACGCCAACGCAACGCGGACATGCAGTGGGGACGGTAACCAGTGGAATCGTCCTGGGCATTCTCCTGGCGCGGTTTACCTCTGGCCTGATTGCCGACATTGCCGGCTGGCGCGCTGTGTACTTTGTGTCCTCAGGACTGATGCTGACCATCGCTGCGGTGCTGTGGAAAGTGGTGCCTGTCACCATGTCTCCAAGGCATCAAGAATCCTACCTCGCGCTCGTCGGTTCGCTGTTCAAACTGTTCATCACCGAGCGCACTTTGCGCGCCAGGGGCCTGCTGGCCCTACTGATCTTTGCCGCTTTTTCCGTGTTATGGACAGCCATGGTGCTGCCCTTGAGCGCCCCGCCGCTGTCGCTTTCACACACGGCCATCGGCCTGTTTGGCCTGGCCGGCGTCGCCGGTGCCCTGGCGGCCAGGAGAGCCGGTCGCTGGGCCGATCAAGGCCTGGGGCAACGGGTGACCGGCATTTCGCTGGGGCTCCTGACGCTGTCCTGGTTGCCCATCACGTTTGCCGAGACGTCCCTGATCGCGCTGGTCTGCGGCGTCGTCCTGCTCGACTTTGCGGTGCAGGCAGTACACGTCAGCAACCAGAGCATCATCTTCGCTGCACGCCCCGACGCGCAAAGTCGCATGGTCGGCGCCTACATGTGCTTCTACTCGGTCGGCAGCGCGCTGGGCGCCGCCGCCGCGACCCAGGTTTATGCGCTATGGGGCTGGACGGCCGTCAGCCTGCTGGGCGCCTTGATCAGCGCAAGTGCCCTGTTTGTCTGGGTTTTCATATCTCATCTGTCAACGGCCAATCAAGGATGATCGAAACCCACTGGCAGTTTCAAAAAATCACCTTACCCACCTCCCGCATAAAGATCTCTATGGTCTTGGGGCCAATCCCTTCGAAAGCAGCAAGGCGTTTCTCAAACGCCTGACGATCAGCACTGGTCGCCACGATGTTGCTCACCTTTCCAGCGTATTCGTGGTTGAGTTTTTGAGCTAACGCCAACAGCCGGGACGCCGTGGTTTCGTCATAGCGCACGTAATGAGCTTCACCGAGCATCGCAACCAGTTCGCGGTGAGTGCAGTGGGCGAGCTTTCGCGGCGTATCACGCTGGTGTTGATCCACGATCACCTGGTAGGCCTTTGCGGCAATTGCTCCCTGGATTCGCTTGCCCATCAGAAAGCTGGCGATCAACCACCTGAACAACCCCTGTTCGTTCGCGTCGTCGAGACTGATTTGCAAATCCTTCGCGCTGATGAGTTTGGACATTGGGCGCCTCTCCACACACTTCGGACAACGCAATCACAGCGGTTTTTCTGCTGTCTCTCGATTCAAGGAGCAACGCCAGCATTCACTTGCGGATTGAGTACGGGCAGTCCAAGTGAAGCGCCAAGAGAGGCGAGATATTCGCCAAAGCCGCCACGACATTTGTAGTCCCTTCGGGCGCTAGTCACCACCGGGTTCGTCGCCGTCCAAACGATGCGAGCGCCGATCCTTTCAAGATCAGCTATCAGGTGCACGTCTTCATGGGCGACAAGATGCTGAAATCCTCCGGCATTCCGATAGGCTTCGGCGCTGAGTCCGAGATTGGCTCCGTGGATATGGCGATGGTTCTCGATGAACTGGTACGACTCGAGATACCTGGAGCGCACCAAGGTGCCATGCTCGTTCCAACTGTCGACTTCGACCGTTCCACATACCGCATCAGCCTTGAACTCGATCTGGCGAGCAAGCCAATCGTGCGGAACGACTGTATCGGCATCTGTGAACGCAAGCCATTGTGCTCCGGCGCTTAGTAATTTCTGCGCGCCAGTCGCCCTGGCCTTCCCCACATTCTGAAAAGAGACGTCGAGTTTCGCTACGCTTTGCGCCGAAACCAATCGACCTGTGTTGTCCGAACATTCATCCAGGACGACAAGTACCGTGACCAACTGCCCACGAAGGCCTGGATGCCTGGCGGCCAGCCCAACAGATGCCAGGCAGTTGGTGATGTGTTTTTCTTCGTTATGGGCAGGAATCACAACACCGATCATTGGCATTCTCTCGTTCTGGCAAAGTGTGAGGACTCCAGCTATCGACACTGCGCTGCAAAAGAAGGTTTAAAGAATCTGGGGTGTCGCGACGCTTGGGCCTCACTTCAAGCCATCCGCCTGGACATACACAAACCGTCGGCCTTGGCGTGGAACTCACATGCAATGAGTCAAGACGATCTGCACTGAACGCAATACGTTCAGACGCCACGAGCGTGGAATCAAAGGCAACACTGTCTGCACTCCCAACGCACACCGCGCCGGGTTGCTGATTAGCGTTCCTCACCACACTCCTGGAAGCCTTGATCATGAAAACCTTAAGCATCGAGAACGGCAGAACCAACAACGTACAAACCCCTTCAACGCTCGGGATCAAAATCATGGCGCTTGGCACCTACGGTGCCTACTTTGCGCTCGCGGTTATTTACTTCTGGTTCGGCGGGATGAAGTTCACGCACTACGAAGCCGTCGGGCTGGTTCCGCTGGTCAGTAACAGCCCTTTCCTGGGTTGGGTTTATGACTATTTCAGTGTCGATACCTTCTCCAGTCTGCTCGGCATCCTGGAGGTCTCGATCGGTGTCCTGATTGCGGGTCGATTGCTGTCACACCCAAGCTTTCATTGATCGGCGGTGCGCTGTCTGCCGGACTGTTCTTCACCACCTTGAGCTTCATGTTCTCGACCCCCGGCGTGATTGAACCCGGCCTCGGTTTTCCAGGCATTACGGTCGCGCCGGGCCAGTTTCTTCTCAAAGACATCGGGTTGCTTGCCGCATCGATATTTGTGGCCGGCCACTCCCTGACTGAGTTGCAAAGCCGTTGAACCGATGATCGACCTTGCGCAATGGCCTGAAGCAGTTCGATGTTTTCAGGCCATTGCCCCATCATCTTCACCTGCCAGATCTTTCATCCAGTCCCGCGGGCTGTAGCCCGTCTTGCGTCGAAACGCGCGCGCCAGTGCCGAAGGACTTTCATAGCCGACCTCGGCGGCGATCAGCGTGATCGACCGCCCTTCACGCAGACGCTTCTGCGCCAGGCTGATACGCCAACTCAACAGATACTCGGCAGGCGTCTGCCCGATAACGGCCCGGAAATGCACGGCGTAGGCTGCGCGAGACATGTTCGACTCGCTCGCCAGTTGCGCAATTGACCAGGCACGCTCCGGTGAGTTGTGAATCTGTACCAGAGAGCGTGCCAACCGCGAATCCGCCAGTCCAGCCATCATTCCGGTACGCAACTGTTGGTGATCAAGCAGATGCCGAAACAACAGGATGATCAACAGTTCGAACAAGCGCTCCAGCGCTGCCTCCCTGCCACAATGCGCGCCAGCCGCCTCGCCGAACATCCATTTCAGCATATCGGCCAGCATGGGCAGCTCATCCAGGGACAGCACCAGGCAATCAGGTAACGAAGCCGCCAACGGGTTATCGACCCCGCCCTCAAACTCCATTGACGCACACAACAATTGAGCGCCCTCGGACTCACCGGCAAACAGTTGATGCCGACTGGGGCGTGGCATGAAAATCAGGCTGGGCCGGGTCAGCAGCACGTCCTTGCGATCGGGGCCCAGCAAGGTGACGCTTCCCGCCTGCAGCAGGTGGATATAACCACGCTGTTCAGCGCCATCGTAGGACGCCAGGCCGCACAGTCTGCCGTTGTAAAAAAGGTTTGCGCGCACGCCGAACTGCGACAACAAGGTAGACAAGCGATCCATGGGCGATCTCTTGGCGGGACATAGACGCTCAGATCATAGCACCGACGGTTTGCGCTCCGACGTGGTTCAAATGCTGTACTTCCTGGCTGGTCCATCTGCGCCTGAAGCGACGGGCCGCTTCACGCTGTGATGCAACCTGTTTGACCTCGGGGGGCGCGCAACCGCTATCCCACACTCAGGGGAAATTATCCCCAAATATGGGGTGCAACACTCGTTTCGTGCTTAGCGTTTTCCTGGCGAAATGGTTGCAAGGTGCACCGACCAAGCGCGGCGTTGCATTGGCATGGATACTGCTGTTCACCCAAGGCTTAGTTGAGAGGTTGAAGCTGCTGGAACGCAGCATACCCAAGGAGTACTCCCTATGCCTGCAATCGACGTATTGTATAAACGCTTCCACCCTGGAACAGTTGACTCGATTGCACCCACTAAACAATTCAATCTGCTGCGATGGTTTTCGATCGTCAGTTTCCTTCTCATCAGTGTGATAGCTTTCGGGGTGGGCTCTTGGTCGACAAGATTCCTGGTCGCCGAAAGCCTTGAACGCGATGCACTGATGTCAGCACAGTTCATCCAGACCATAGCGAAAGGTGAGATACGTCATCACGGACTTGCAGGAATGCAGATCGGGGAGGTTCTGGCATTCGCTCAAGATGAGACGATGCCAGAAGACAAGAAGCAGAGCGAACAGGAAATTAGCTTCGAATTCCTGGACTATCTTGCGCATCTCCCAAACTCGCTCCTGATCAACATCTATTCCCCACTTAGAACAGTCGTCTGGTCAACCAACCAGAAGCTGGTGGGGCGCGCCGTTTCGAATGACGAGCTTGAACAGGCATTCAGTTCCAAAGAACGGATATCCACTAAATACAGCAATGTCGACGCAGACCGCAGCGAACAGAAATTCTTGCACCCACCGAAAAAGTTCTTCATCGAAAGTTACATCCCTCTTGTCGATGATAAGGGAAACATTCTGGCGGTGGTTGAAATCTACAGGGAGCCAGTCGACCTGATTGAACGCCTCAACCACGGGCACTGGATAATCTGGCTGTCCACCATGGGTGGTCTGCTTTTTTACTTTGGGATTTACTGGATTGCTCGACGAATATCGATTCAGTTGGCGTCACAAGAAGCTCAAGTCGTTGCCAACAAGACCTATGTTGGCTTGGGCGAAATGTCCACGGCCGTCGCCCATAGCCTTCGCAACCCCCTGGCCTGCATCCGTTCAAGCGCAGAATTGGCAAATGAGATGGAGGGCCAGCCTGCAAAGAAGCAGATCGACGATATTGTCAGCCAGGTGGATCGGATGTCGCGGTGGGTGCAGGAATTGCTCCTGTGTCTTGGCCCGATCCGCGGAGAGGCAGAACTGGTAGATCCGATGCAGATGGTACAGGCCACCCTCAACAGCTTCAGCGCGCAATTGAGTCAATCAAAAATCCAGGTCGAGTTCAAAAATGAGCCCATGCCCCGGATAATCAGCAATCCGCTTTTACTCTCGCAGATTTTAAGAAGCGTCATTGCCAATGCCATAGAGGCGATGCCGGCAGCAGGAAAACTGAACATTCAGGCTAGTGTGGATGAAGCCCATCAATGGCTGAATCTCACCATTGGCGACACCGGCGGTGGATCTTCACGGCAACAGGAAATAATGGCCTGCAAATCTTTCTACACCACCAGGCAAGGCAGGCTGGGGATTGGATTGATCATGGTGAAGCAGATCATGGAAAGCTTCGGCGGCGAAGCGAGTCTGACAATTCATGAAAAACAGGGAACCTCCATGCACTTGAGATTCAGGGTTCAGGACAGGAGAGCCAATGCACCGCGCTAATCCTTGGCTCGTGCACGTTGCAACACCGACTCCCCCGCCTGTGGCGGCAGTCGCAGGTTGTCCAGCAAAGCGATGGCCGCAATCACCGCCACACACACGAATGTCAGCTGGAAGTCGACAGTCTCGGCGTGCCCTGCCGTGCCATGGATGTTCATGGCAAGGGGTAGCAGCAACGCACCGATGGCCACCCCCATCGCCATGCTCAACTGGAAGAACATGCTGAACAAGGTTGAAGCGTCGCTCATCTGTTCTTTAGGTATTTCGGCAAACGCCAGTGTGTTGAACACGGTGAACTGCATGGAGCGCGACAAGCCACCGACGAACAGGATGAACAGAATCAGCGCTGGACTCATGCGCTCATCCAGCAACGCACACGCCGCTATCGCCAGTACGCCAAGGACGCCGTTGACCATCAGCACCGGACGAAATCCCCAACGCTGCATCACCGCTGTAGTGAAGGGTTTCATCGCCAGATTGCCGGCAAATACCGCCAATACCAGCAGCCCCGCATCGAACGCAGAAAGTCCGAAAGCCAGTTGAAACATCAGCGGCAGGAGAAACGGCAAGGTGCTGATGGCAATCCGGAAAATCGAGCCTCCGCACAGGCAGACGTTGAAGGTACGAATAGCTGTCACACCCAGCGCCAATAGCGGGTGCGCATGCCGACGCATATGTCGCCAGGCAAACACGCCGATAACCAAACCGGCACCACTCAGTGCCAGGTCTTGCAAAACATCGTCACGACTTTGCCCGAGCATCTCCACGCCATACAACAATGCAGCGCTGGATATACCGACCAGCAGAAAGCCACTGAAATCGAAAGTTCTGGAACTGACGTCGTCCCGTTTGGGAAGCAAGGTCAAGGCGGCAATCAGGGCTAGCACGCCCAAAGGCAAATTGAGGAAGAAAATCCACGGCCAGGAAGCGTGGGTAACAATGAAACCGCCCACGGGAGGCCCGAGTACCGGAGCGACCAGACCGGGCCAGGTAATAAATGATATCGCACGCACCAGGTCTTTCTTCTCGGTGGTACGAAGCACCGCCAAGCGCCCCACCGGTACCATCATCGCGCCGCTGATACCCTGCAGCACCCGCGCGGCGACAAAGGTTTCCAGGCTTGCACTCAACCCGCACATCAACGAAGACAGGGTGAACAGGACGATCGCCGAACTGAAGACAAGGCGCGAACCGAAGCGATCTGCCAACCAGCCGCTGATGGGAATGAACACAGCCACGGCAAGCATGTAGGCGCTCATGCCAATGTTCACGTCCACCGCCGCGACGCCAAACGTCCTGGCCATGTCAGGCAACGCGGTAGCGATCACTGTGGCGTCGAGGTTCTCCATGAAGAACGTGACCGCTACCAATAGAGCAATCCATGTTGAGCGGCGTTGAGACATTGGTCATTCCTGGTCGACTGCGTCGTTGCTCGACACTGTACGTTAGCAATAATGACCCGGGGAGTTTGGATTGGGTGAATATCCGTTGCTGCGGTAACGGCCACTTATGGTTCCGCTCTTACAGCGGGTCACTTGGAAGAGCCCCAAGTAACCAAGGGCTCTTGCCCCTGGCGTTCGGTGCCTCGCTAAGGCTCGGCATGCCCTCGCTCCGGTCCTGCTCCGTGGGCCCGCCGCGATGGGCCATCCTTGGCCCAGCGCGGCTAACCCGGCATCCATGCCGGGTTACCCACTGCGCAGAACCTCCACTCGGCCTCTCGAGGGGGCAAGAAAATCAAAAGCCAGAGCAAAAGCGAGGCGGCCTGACAGCCGACCTGATTGCAGGTCTGTCCGCGATGTGATCGTTCCCACGCGCAGCAAAGGAATGCCGCCAGGGACGCTCCGCGTTCCGCTGACGACGCATGACGTGAGCCATGCGCAATGGTGACGCGGAGCGTCACAGGATGCATTCCCACGCGGAGCGTGGGAACGATCAACGTGCTCACTTGAAATCAGGTCGGCTGTCAGGCCGCCTCGCTTTTGTTTTTGATCTGGGCGCCCCGTTAAACCACGATGGCCGAACGCAGGCATTGCGTAGTGGGTAAACCGGCAGGACGCCGGTTTAGCCGCGCTGGGCCAGGGACGGCCCATCGCGGCGACCCACGGAGCAATGCCTTCGTTACGGCATGCCGAGCCCTAGCGAGGCACCGAGTGGTGGGGCAAGAGCCTTTTGCTTACTTTTCGCTGGGCCGGCATTCCGGCGTTTGGAAAAGTGAGTCGCCGTAAGGGCGAAACCATAAGTGGCCGTTACCGCAGCAATGGATATCCCCCCAATCCAATCCTTATTACGCCCTCGTGGCTTTCTCCATATTTGACCGCAAGGGATTGATGGCTAACGATGACCCCACAGCAGCACTCTCTGCCTGCGCGGCCTCCAGCGTTCTGTCTTCAGCGTCCCCATTGAGGGCCTTGTGCATTTTTACCGTGTCCAGCGCTCCGACCCATTTGGCGATGGCCATGGTGCCCACGCCATTGCCGATGGTATTGGTGATCGCCCGCGCTTCCGACATGAACCGGTCGACACCCAACAGCAACACCATGCCCGCCACCGGAATGGTGCCGAGAGACGATAGCGTCGCCGCCAAAATGATGAAGCCTGAGCCAGTGACCCCCGCCGAACCTTTGGAGGTGAACATCAACACCGCCAGCACAATCAACTGATCAGTCAGGGTCAGTGGCGTGTTGGTGGCCTGGGCGATGAAGATCGCGGCGATGGTGTAGTAAATCGCCTGGCCGTCCGGGTTGAAGGTCAAGCCCGAGGGAATGATCATCCCGGCCACAGGTTTGGAAACACCGGCCTTTTCCATCTTGGCAATCATCTGCGGCAACACCGATTCCGAAGAGCTGGTGCCGAGCACCGTGAACAGTTCTTCCTTGATGAACTTTAGAAACTTCCACAGGCTGAAACCGCTGTAGCGGCAGATCGGCCCCAGGACAAAAATCACGAACACGGCGCAGGTCAGGTAGACGCAGGCCATCAGTTTGCCAAGCGAGAATAGCGAGCCAAAGCCGTACTTGCCGATGGTGAACGCGATGGCGCCGAATGCACCGATGGGTGCCAGGCGCATGACCATGTTGACGATGCGGAACATGCCCTGCATCAGGCTATCGAGCGTGTCGACGAACACTGTTCCCCGTGGCCCTACATACGCCAGTGCTATACCGAGCAGTATCGAAAACAGCAGGATCTGCAGGACATTGCCCTTGGCAAAGGCGTCGACAATGGTGTCAGGGATGATGTTCATGATGAAGTCCATGAACGACGCGTGCTTGACCGCAGTGGTATAGGTAGCGAGGCTTGAAGTATCGAGGGTGGCGACGTCAATGTTCATTCCGGCGCCAGGTTTGAAGACATCGACCACCACCAGGCCGACAACCAGGGCCAAGGTGGAAACCACCTCGAAATAAATCAATGCGCGAAACCCGACGCGCCCAAGCTCTTTCATGTTCTCCATCTTGGCGATGCCCGTGACCACGGTCAGGAAGATCACCGGGGCCAGGAGCATTTTGATCAGTTTGATGAATGCGTCGCCCAAGGGCTTGAGCGCAGTTCCGGTCTCGGGAATGAAGACCCCGACGATGGCGCCGAGGATGACAGCGAGGAGCACTTGTACGTAGAGTTTGCCGAATAGTCTTTTCATGACAGGGCCCTGATTTTTTATTGTTGTCAGGAAATGCCAAGGAGCCGGACCCAGTGATCCGCCCCTCGGCGTTGTGCCGCAGTACTAGTTTGAATCGTTGGAAAATATCAGCGGTTGATCAAGGCGATGATGGCCTCGGTGATCTGCCGGGTGGTGGCGTTACCGCCCAGATCCGGGGTATGCAGACCGCTTTCAGTCACGGCTTCGATGGCCGACATCAGTTGCTTGGCCGCGCCTGGCTCGCCAAGGTGCTCGAGCATCATCGCCGCAGTCCAGAATGTTGCGATCGGGTTGGCGACACCTTTGCCGGTGATGTCGAAGGCCGAGCCGTGGATCGGTTCGAACATCGAAGGGAATCTGCGCGATGGGTTGAGGTTGGCAGTCGGCGCGATGCCCAGGCTGCCGGATAAAGCAGCGGCCAGGTCGGAGAGAATATCGGCGTGCAGGTTGGTGGCGACGATCACGTCCAGTGTCGATGGTTTGAGCACCATGCGCGTGGTCACGGCGTCGACCAGTTCCTTGTCGATCCTGACGTCCGGAAAATCCTTGGCGACCTCAAAGAAGATCTCGTCCCACAGCACCATGCCGTGACGTTGGGCGTTGGACTTGGTGACCATGGTCAAGTGCTTGCGTGGCCGGCTTTGCGCCAGTTCGAAAGCGAAGCGGTGAATGCGCTCTACCCCGGCACGGGTAAACACCGACACTTCAGTCGCGACTTCTTCAGGCAGCCCCCGGTGCACGCGACCGCCGTTACCGGAGTATTCGCCCTCGGAGTTTTCTCGCACCACCACCCAGTCGATCTGGTCGCCGTTGTGCAGAGGGCTTTTCACTCCAGGCAGCACTCGCGCCGGCCGCACATTGGCGTATTGATCGAAGCCTTGGCTGCGCCTGGTGCTGGAAGACCAGACACCCACCCACGCAGACGTATACGCGGTCTATCCGCAACAGCTGCATTTATCAGCGAGAGTGCGCTGCCTGATCGACTTTCTGATCGAACGCTTCGAGCACATCGATAACATTGAGGAGAGCTAGCATCTGAACTGGCGCTTCGAGCTAACTCATCGCTTCACCCCGCTCCTCCAGCAACCGCACAAACATGGTCAGACTCTGCGACACCGTGCCCCTGCGCCATACCAGCCAGGTGCGCAAATAGCGGAAGGACTCCGACAACGGCCAGACGCTGACCGTGCTGCATCCGGGCATGCTTTGCAGCATGCTGCGCGGCATCAGTGCCAGGCCGGCGCCGGCGCTGACGCAGGCGAGCATGCCGTGATAGGACTCCATTTCGAAGATCTTGCCCGGCACTGCCGCGTCCTTGGCGAACCAGCTTTCGAAGTGGTGGCGGTAGGAGCAGTTGGAGCGGAAGGCATAGATGTTTTCGCCGTTGACGTCCTGCGCGCGATGGATCGGGCTGTGGTTGAGCGGTGCGATCAGCACCATTTCTTCTTCGAATGCCGGTACACCCTCCAGCGCCGGGTGCAGCACTGGCCCATCGACAAAAGCGGCGGTCAGGCGACCTGCTAGCACCCCGTCGATCATGGTCCCGGAAGGTCCGGTGGACAGGTCCAGTTCGACCTTGGCGTACTGTTGGTTATAGGCCGCCAACAGCTGGGGAATCCGCACCGCCGCAGTGCTCTCCAGCGATCCCAGGGGAAATGTGCCCTGGGGTTCTTCGCCCGCCACCGTGGCGCGGGCCTCCTGGACCAGGTCGAGAATCCGGCGGGCGTAGTCGAGGAAACTCCAGCCGGCCGGCGACAGGCGCAGACGGCTTTTTTCGCGGATGAACAGGTCCACGCCCAGATCCTGCTCCAGTTGCTTGATCCGCGTGGTCAGGTTCGACGGCACCCGATGGATGTGCTGGGCGGCCACGCTGATGCTGCCGTGCTCGGCGACAGCCTTGAAAATCTCGAGCTGTACCAGGTCCAATTCATTCTCCAAACGTGAACAAGACGCTCATTATTATTCAGTTTCAAGAAAACATACAGCACCGTAACCTGAGCGCATTCCTACCCCGCAGGACGGTGCCATGACCAACGTTTCCAGCCTTACCCATGCCATTTCGATCAACCCGGCGACCGGTGAACAGATCGGCCACTACCCTTTCGAATCCGCTGCGGCATTGCAGGCTGCCCTGTCGCGTTCAGCTAGCGGGTTCCGTGCCTGGCGCCGCGAACCGGTTGCACAACGCGCGCAGCGCTTGATTGCCCTTGGCCAGGCGTTGCGCGCCAACGCAGAAGCCATGGCCACCATGATCACCCTTGAAATGGGCAAGCCGATCGCTCAGGCCCGCGGTGAAATTGAAAAATGTGCGCAGCTGTGCGGCTGGTATGCCGAACACGGTCCGGCCATGTTGAGCGCTGAACCGACCCTGGTCGAAGGCGGCAAGGCGCGCATCGAATACCGCCCGCTGGGCCCGATTCTCGCGGTCATGCCGTGGAACTTCCCGATCTGGCAAGTGCTGCGCGGTGCGGTCCCGACGCTGCTTGCCGGTAACACCTACGTGCTCAAGCACGCGCCAAATGTAATGGGTAGCGCCTACTTGCTGCTGGATGCCTTCAAGCAGGCGGGTTTTGCCGAAGGCGTCTTCGAGGTCATCAACGTCACGCCAGACGGTGTTTCTACCGCGATTGCCGACCCCTGCATCGCCGCTGTCACCCTGACCGGCAGTGTGCGAGCCGGCATGGCCATCGGCGCCCAGGCCGGCGCGGCGCTGAAAAAGAGCGTGCTGGAACTGGGCGGTTCCGATCCGTTCATTGTGCTCAATGATGCCAACCTCGACGACGCCGTCAAAGCGGCGGTGATCGGTCGTTATCAGAACACCGGACAAGTCTGTGCGGCGGCCAAGCGGTTGATCGTCGAGCAAGGCATCGTCGAGGAATTCACTCGGCGGTTTGTCGACGCCACGCGCAAACTGGTGGTCGGCGATCCATTGTCCGCCGAGACGTACATCGGCCCGATGGCCCGTTTTGATCTGCGTGATGAGCTGGATCAACAGGTGCGCGACACCCTGGAGGAAGGTGCGACCTTGTTGATGGGCGGCAAGAAAGCCCAAGGCCCGGGCAACTTCTATGAGCCTACGGTCCTGGCCGGTGTCACTGACCAGATGACTTCATTCAAACAGGAGCTGTTTGGCCCGGTCGCTTCGATCATTACCGCTCGCGACGCAGAGCATGCGCTGGAACTGGCGAACGACAGTGAATTTGGTCTGGCTGCCACTGTCTACACCGGCAATGTCGAGCAGGCCCAACAGATGGCCAGTGAACTGGAAACCGGTGGGGTCTTCATCAATGGCTACTGCGCAAGCGACCCGCGCGTGACGTTCGGCGGTGTGAAGAAAAGCGGATTCGGCCGCGAGCTGTCGCATTTCGGCGTGCGCGAATTCTGCAATGCACAGACGGTGTGGCTGGATCGCCACTGATCAAATTGGCGCCGGCTGCAACCATTGGATGCAGCGCTGTCCGCCAAAAGATCGCAGCCTGCGGCAGCTCCTATGTATGGACTCGCCCCCACTGTCTACCCGCTTTTGAAAAACTGTCGCCCCGTTGCATCTATGTATTAGGCCTATTCGTGGAAGCCGTCTTCGGCCTCTGGCCAAAATTGGAAGAGCTCGTGGTATGCCGATTACAGTCAGGCCTCGAAGGCCAGTAGGAGCTTAGGCATCAATCCACGCCGGTCTTACCTGGGGTCAATTTTTTTCAGCAAAGGGTCAGACAGTCAGTACCTCGGTGGCAGAACTCTGTCGCTCAGTGGCTCATCGTCGCTTGCTGACCATCACCAGCATGGCGACGATAAGACTGGTCATTCTGTAGAAGCACCCAGACGATTCGCAGGTTGCGGTTGGCTAGCCTGATCGCAGCCTCCTTACGGCCCAGTCGGCTCATCCACCGCAACAAGCGGCGGTCATCGGGTTGCTGGGAATCAGGTCGTAGTTGTTGCAGCACCGCATGGGCTCCCTGGATCATCAGGCTGCGTAAATAAACATCACCTCGCTTGGTCATGTCCCCCAGCCGGACCGTCTGCCCGCTACTGTGCTGGTCAGGTACCATGCCAAAGTACGCGGCAAACTTGCGGGCATTGGGAAATCGCTCAGGCTTGCTTTCCTTGGCCACCAGTGCCGTGGCAGTGACTGGGCCGATGCCGCGCACAGTCATCAGTCGCTTCGCCGTCATGTCGGCGTTGGCGGCCACTTCCAGGCGTCCCGTCAGCACGCTGATGCGCTCGCCCAAATGGCGCCACTCGGCCAACAGTTCGTGGATCAGTTCACGCAGCAGGCCCGGCACCGGCTGGGTGGCATCTTCCAGTACCCGCGGAATTTTCTGACTGATCGCAACATCGCCCTGCGCCAAGGCCACGCCGTGCTCGAGCAGCAGGCCGCGCATCTGATTGCTTACCGCTGTGCGTCGACGCACATAGCCCTGACGGGCGCGATGCAGCGCTTGCATTGCCAGCGCCGCAACGCTTTTGACCGGTACCGCGCAGATTTTTTCATCGCGACCCGCCCGCAGAATCGCCAGCGCATCGTTGCGATCATTTTTAGGCCCGCTGCGGTGTGTGGCCACCAAACCGGCTGGAAGAATCCGCGCCAGATTGCCTTTGTCTTGCAGTTGCCGGGCCCAGGCTTGAGCCCCCGGACCGGTCTCCATCAAAACCACGAAATGAGGCGGCAACTGTTGGAGAAACTCATAAAACGCCTCACGCGACTTGATCCGCTGCTCGTAGCGCACTTGGCCAAGGACATCTTCACCGGCGACCTGAAAGACCTGCTTGGCCAGATCGACCGCCAAAGTTGTGCAGGCCGACAAATCGGAAGAAGACAGGGATTGATCAATCGAACTATGATTTTTCATGGACTCGCCCTCGCTGTCGTTGGCTGTTTAGACTGCCATCGTGGCGCATTGACGCCTCGGCTGGGGCGAGTCCATCCAATTACAGGGATTGGGCGCACGTAGGAGCTGCCGCAGGCTGCGATCTTTTGATCTTGTTTTTGATTCAGATACAAAAACGCCGCTCAATGAGCGGCGTTTTTTGCACCGAGACGCCTCAGGCGTTGCAGTCCCAGGCACGGTCGCCGTGCTCGTCCTTGATGCGGGTCGGCAGGCCCATCACGTCCAGCGCCTTGAGGAACGCCTCGGCTGGCAGCTCCTCGACGTTGACCATGCGCTGCACGTCCCACTCACCGCGGGCTACCAGCAAGGCTGCAGCCACCGGTGGAACACCGGCGGTGTAGGAAATGCCCTGGCTGTCGGTTTCGGCAAAGGCTTCCTCGTGGTCTGCAACGTTGTAGATGAACACCTCGCGCGGCTTGCCATCCTTGGTGCCCTTGACCAGGTCACCGATGCAGGTCTTGCCGGTGTAGCCAGGGGCCAGCGAGCTCGGATCAGGCAGCACGGCCTTGACCACTTTGAGCGGTACGACTTCCAGGCCTTCGGCGGTCTTGACCGGTTGCTCGGAGAGCAGACCGAGGTTCTTGAGAACGGTGAACACATTTATGTAGTGCTCGCCGAAGCTCATCCAGAAACGTACGTTGGGCACGCCGAGGTTCTTCGACAGGGAGTGCACTTCATCGTGACCGGTCAGGTACAGGTTCTGCGAACCGACTACCGGCAGGTCGTCCGTACGCTTGACTTCGAACATGGTGTTGCTGGTCCACTGGCTGTCCTGCCAGCTCCACACCTGCCCGGTGAACTCGCGGAAATTGATTTCCGGATCGAAGTTGGTGGCGAAATATTTGCCATGGGAACCGGCATTGACGTCGAGAATGTCGATCGAATCAATGCTGTCGAAATACTGTTGTTTGGCCAGTGCCGCATAGGCATTGACCACACCCGGGTCGAAGCCCACACCGAGGATGGCGGTGACATTTTTCTGCTGGCATTCCTCGAGGTGCTTCCACTCGTAGTTGCCATACCAGGGCGGCGTTTCGCAGACCTTGCCCGGCTCTTCGTGAATGGCGGTGTCCAGGTAGGCCGCGCCAGTATCGATGCAGGCACGCAGCACCGACATGTTGAGGAAGGCGGAACCGACGTTGATGACGATCTGCGATTCGGTTTCGCGAATCAGCGTCTTGGTCGCCTCGACGTCCAGGGCATTGAGGCTGAATGCCTTGATTTCAGCGGGCTGTTTGAGGCTGCCCTTGGCCTTGACGCTGTCGATGATGGCCTGGCATTTGGAGATGTTGCGCGACGCGATAGCAATACGACCAAGTTCGTCGTTGTGCTGCGCGCACTTGTGGGCCACCACCTTGGCGACACCTCCTGCACCAATGATAAGTACGTTCTTCTTCAATTTTTCTCTCTCTCCTTCTCAGCCAGCTTACGAGAGGCTGGACATATAGTCGTTGTAACCGAACTCACGAACCACCTCGACACTACCGTCGAGTTGTTTCACTACGATGGACGGCATTTTCAGGCCGTTGAACCAGTTCTTCTTGACCATGGTGTAGCCCGCTGCGTCGACGAACGACAGGCGGTCGCCGATGGCCAGCGGACGATCGAACTGGTACTCACCGAAAATGTCTCCGGCCAGGCAGGATTTGCCGCACACCATGTAGGTGTGCTCACCCTCGCTCGGGGCCAGCTTGGCGTTCAGGCGGTAGATCAGCAGGTCGAGCATGTGCGCTTCGATCGAGCTGTCCACGACCGCCAGGTGCTTGCCGTTGTAAAGGGTATCAAGCACGGTGACTTCCAGCGACGCACTCTGGGTGATGGCCGCTTCGCCCGGCTCCAGGTAAACCTGCACGCCGTACTTCTGCGAGAAGGCCTTGAGGCGCGCGCAGAACTCGTCCAGTGCGTAGCCTTCACCGGTGAAGTGAATGCCGCCACCGAGACTGACCCACTCGACCTTGTGCAGCAGATGGCCGAAACGCTCTTCGATGGTGCACAGCATTTGGTCGAACAGGCCGAAGTCGCCGTTCTCGCAGTTGTTGTGGAACATGAAGCCTGTGATCTGTTCGATGACCTGCTCGATCTTCACCGGGTCCCACTCGCCCAGGCGGCTGAACGGCCGTGCCGGGTCGGCCAGCAGGTAATCGGAGCTGCTCACCTGGGGGTTGACCCGCAGACCACGGACCTTGCCTGCAGAAGCTTCAGTGTAGCGCTGCAATTGGCCAATGGAGTTGAAGATGATCTTGTCGCAGTTGTCGAGCATCTCCTCGATTTCGTCATCGGCCCAGGCAACGCTGTAGGCGTGAGTCTCGCCAGCGAACTTCTGCCGACCGAGCTTGAGCTCATAGAGCGACGACGACGTGGTGCCATCCATGTACTGCTGCATCAGGTCGAACACCGACCAGGTGGCGAAGCACTTGAGTGCCAGCAGGGCCTTGGCCCCGGACTGCTCACGCACGTAGGCAATCTTTTCCATGTTGCCCAGCAGCTTTTGCTTATCGATGAGGTAGTACGGCGTTTTGATCATTTCGAGGCCTCCGGCAAGGCCAGCCAAAAAAAGGATGCGCATTGTGCCCGCACTGGCCACATATCGAAAGAGCAGAAGCGCAGTTCGTGGGACAGGTATCCCTATAGAGACCCTGCAGAATTGCACTGGCAGGCGACAAAAAGATGACGTCAAGGCCAAATGCCATCTTTTTTGCATTCTTGCCGACGACCGGTCTAACGGCGCACCAAAACAGACTATTGTTGTTAGTGACAGGTCCATTACGGACCGTCAGTGCGCTGCTGGAGTTCTCATGAATAGGACCAGTCTTGCTGCTGTTGTCACCTCCCTCCTCGCGGGCGTTGCCCCTCCACTCACTTGCGCAGCACCTTCTGAAGATCCTGTTTTTGCTGTCGGCGTACTGGGAAGTTATAGCGAACTGGAGTTCACGGGCCGTAGCACCACCAGCACAGAGCATATCCCCGAAGCGGGATTGTTCCTGAACTTCGGCAACAAGATGACTGCCCGGGCCGGCCTTGTGTATCAGGCAGAAATCACCGGGCAGTACTCCGAACAAAAGCATCAGCGCGTCACCGATGGCCAGGCCGACCTCGACCTTGGCTGGAGAATGGCCCTGGATGCCGACAATTTTTTAGACGTTTTGATCGGAGCAGGCTACAAGTGGAACCGTTATGACCCGGATTACAACCGGTACGACATCAATCTCACCAACCGCACTCCCTTCGCAAAAGTGGCAGCCGGCTACAACCACGCATTCAGCAGTTCAACCTTGCGCCTGGAAGCAGGGGTTCGCCAGGTTATTGACGGCGACTCGCAGTTGGAAATCCACGATTTGGGCAGCCAGGAGCTGGACCTTAAGGACACCACCAATCCTTACGTCGAGCTGAGCTGGCTGTTCAACCAGCAAGGGTCGGTTCCTGTGATAGCCAGCCTTTATTTCAACCGTTACGAGTATGAGTTGGACGGTCAGTTTCAGTTTACCGACTTCGACAAACAGACCCGAGACGAGTACGGCGTAAAGCTTGGCATCGTGTTTTAAACCGACCCAGGCCTTGCCCATAACCTTTCGTCGCAAATGGAATCGCCTCGGCTAAATCCCGGTCTTCTCTGGCGTGGGGATTGCACCGGCCCGCGTTAGCTGTCGCGAACGACATAAATCTGACGCGACGGCCATCCAATCAACGCTAAAGGACTCCAGCAATACGCTTGGTCAGTCACCGGAGATGTAACGTGTCAACTCTCAACGAAATCGCAGCGAACCACGCGAGAATGGCTAAAGCAAAGGAACAAGAGTCGACCGGACTGAGCGAGCGACAGCTTCATATTGTAGGAAGCTTTGAAATTCTTACACCCGCCGAGCAACCGCATGTCCCTCTGCATCTGGTTGCCGCAGCCCAGGACAACAACCTCGCCCAGGTAACGGCCTTTGTAGCCTGAGGGCGCTCGATGGCCTTTTTTGCTGGATTCTTTTGGCGTACATATCCATTGCTGCGGTAACGGCCGCTTATGGTTTCGCCCTTACGGCGACTCACTTTTGAAAGAGCCGGAATGCCGGCCCAGCCAAAAGTAAGCAAAAGGCTCTTGCCCCACCACTCGGTGCCTCGCTTAGGCTCGGCATGCCCTCTCTCCGGCATTGCTCCGTGGGTCGCCGCGATGGGCCATCCCTGGCCCAGCGCGGCTAAACCGGCGTCCTGCCGGTTTACCCACTGCGCAATGCCTGCGTTAGGCCATCGTGGTTTAACGGGGCGCCCAAATCTAAAGCCAAAGCGAGGCGGCCTGACAGCCGACCTGACTTTTGCGGCTGTACCCGATGTGATCGTTCCCACGCTCTGCGTGGGAATGCCGCCAGGGACGCTCCGCGTTCCGCTGACGACGCATGACGTGAGCCATGCGCAATGGTGACGCGGAGCGTCACAGGATGCATTCCCACGCAGAGCGTGGGAACGATCAGGTCAAGCGCACGCATCCACAGCCAGGTCGGCTATAAGGCCGCCTCGCTCTTGCTGTTGCTGTTGCTGTTGCCGTTGCTTTGGCTATTGATTTTCTTGCCCCCTCGAGAGGCCGAGTGGAGGTTCTGCGCAGTGGGCCACCCGGCATGGATGCCGGGTTAGCCGCGCTGGGCCAAGGATGGCCCATCGCGGCGGGCTCTGTAGGAGCGAGCATGCTCGCGAAAAACCTGAGAGCACCGCGGGGTGTCAGGCTCCCCGCGTCATCGTTGACCTCCATCGCGAGCATGCTCGCTCCTACAGGCTCTTCCAAGTGACTCGCTGTAAAAGCGAAACCCTAGGTGGCCGTTACCGCAGGAATGGATATGTACGCCGTCAACAAACAATAGGTCGGCTGTCAGGCCGCCTTCGCGAGCAAGTCGAATCGTCGCACCGCCGCTCCCACAGTAAATCGGGTGCATCCGCGAGCGAGTGGTCGGCTGTCAGGACGCCTTCGCCGGCAAGCCGGGCTCCTACAGGGGCATTCACCCGCCGGAACCCTGGCCCCCGCCTTACACAATTTTCAGCCAAGGCCAGCGAACCTGATAACTCTTCGCTTTCTGCTCAAACAAGTCAGGCCTGGGGTTTTCCGGATTGATGCGCAGCACGCCCTGTTCTACGTCCGCCAGGCCGTAGGGGGCATAGACTTCGCGGGTGGCGACATCCAGGCCGATACAGGTGCCCGCCACCAGGTAGCGATCAATCCCGTCCCTGGCCGATTCAAGCCTGGGGTAAGTCCCGCCAAAGCGCTGACTATACCAAAGGTGCACGCGCGCCTGATTCTTGAGCTCGACGTTAACCCCTAGATCCTGGAATAGACGTTGAGCCCGATGAATGACCTCGTTCTCGGCCTCCCAGGACAGGTCGCTGTCAAAGTAAAAAACGTCGTAATCCTTGATGCCCCAGCCAGGATCCCGTTGCGCCTTTTGATTCCATACCGCCTGGAACAGGCAGCCTGCCGTGAGCATGCATTGATCCAGGCCGAGCGCAGGCAAGCGTGAGGTCAACTCAGCGTTGATGGGGTTGGTCATTGCGATGCCAACCAACCTTTCGGCCGTCAATGTCATGGTTCATCCCTTGGAAGCCGATTCAGTCCTGGCGCCTAAGTTACAACAAAACCATAACAAGACCGCACTCAGGATTTCATCTCTGCCACGAGCAACTTCACCAACGCCGCGGCTGGCAGTTCCCGAGCCAGGGGAGCCCCCTGCCCTGCCCATTGCACGGCAAAATCGGTATTGGCCCGGGCCGCTGCCGCGGCATTGAGCGCCTTGTTGGCGTCATAGGTGAGCGGGTAGTCCGGTAAGGCGATACCTGCTGCATCGAGGCTGGTGAAGTTGCGATTGACCATGCCCCGGGCCGGGCGGCCGGAGATGACGCTGGTGACGCGGGTCTGGTGTGCGCGCGGCCCTTTGAGCGCTTCCCGATAGGCGCCGTTCGCCGACGACTCCGGGCAGAGAATAAACGCCGTGCCCAGCTGCGCGGCACTGGCGCCCAACTGCATGACGGCTTTAATGCCTGCGCCGTCCATGATGCCGCCTGCTGCGATCACTGGCAGCCGGCAGGCATCGGCCAGCACACGCACCAGCGCCAAGGTGCCCATCTGCAGATCCCGCCGCGGATCGAAGACCCCGCGATGCCCGCCGGCCTCGTAACCCTGGGCCACCAGTGCATGCACTCCTGCGTGCTGCGCCGCCAGCGCTTCGGCCAGGCTGGTCACGGAACACAGCAGCAGGATACCGGCGGCCTTGAGTGCATCGATGACCGGTTGCGCAGGCAGGCCAAAATGGAAGCTGACCACCGCCGGCTTTTCTTCCAGCAGCATCTGCAGCACCTCGGCATCTTCAACGAACGAGGTGTAGATTTCCCGCAGCGACACCGGTGGCTCGGCGCCAAATTCGGTGAAAAACCCTGCCAGGAATTCCAACCACCTGGATTCCCGCACGGCGTCCCGAACAGCCGGCTGGTGGCAGAACACATTCACATTGAAGGGTTTGCCGGTCTGTGCCGCCGTCTCGCGCAGCATGGCCCGCGCCTGCTCGACATTGCTCGCGCCAATGCCGATGGAACCCAACCCGCCAGCATTGGACACCGCCGCCGCGAGCCCGGGGGTGGAGACGCCCACCATCGGCGATTGAATGATCGGCAATTCGATGTTCAAAAGGGACAACAGAGGATTGGACATGGCAGCACCTGGACCTGATGAATGAAAGTGAACGCTAGAGCTCTGCAGTCAGAAATTGTGCGCGGCCACGACCGAACGACCAGTCCGCATCGGTGTTTTCCACCAATGAAACGATCAGGTCATCGGGCGACAGACCACACTCGGCCTGCAGCTGCTCGGCCAGCAAGCGGTAGAACGCGACTTTCTGCTGCTGTGGGCGCGGACGCGAAATCACCGTCAGCAAAACCACGTTGTCCGATCGCGAGTAACCCAACCCCGTGTCGTGCAGCACCAACTCCCCCGGCCGATGTTGCGTCACGCTCTGGTAGCGATCGCTGGCGGGCACCTCGAACGCCTGGACCATGGCCTGATGCGCCACCTCCAGCAACGAGCGCAGCTGTTCGTCGTTACGGCCCTGAATGATGTCGAACTTGAGCAATGGCATCGCGGTTTACCTTGGCAAGAAATTGGGAGCGAGCCGCCTTTGAGAAAAGGCACAGCCGTCCCCCTGGGACAACGGACAGCGTGCAAGCCCGCGCCTGCACGCCCTCCAACCCGAAAGCGGGTGAATGTCTACTTGGAGGTCGGCATGGCAAACTCGGCGCCCTTGGCAATGCTGTTCGGCCAGCGCTGCATGACCGACTTCTGTTTGGTGTAGAAGCGCACGCCCTCTTCGCCATAGGCGTGCATGTCGCCGAACAGCGAGCGCTTCCAGCCACCGAAACCGTGCCACGCCATCGGCACCGGAATCGGCACGTTGATGCCGACCATGCCCACCTGGATGCGGGTCGCGAATTCACGGGCGATGTGCCCGTCCCGGGTGTAGCACGCGGTGCCGTTGCCGAATTCATGGGCATTGACCAGATCGACCGCCTCGGCAAAATCCTTGACCCGCATGCACGCCAGCACCGGACCGAAGATTTCCTCTTTGTAGATCTTCATCTCGGGGGTGACATGGTCGAACACCGTGCCACCGAGCCAGAACCCCCCGGCACAATCGGCACCGGCCTGCGAGCCATCAAAATCACGGCCGTCGACCAGCATCTCGGCGCCTTCAGCGATGCCTTGTTCGATGTAGCCGGTGATGCGCTGGAGCGCCACTTGCGACACGATCGGGCCCATTTCGGCGGCCAGGTTCATGCCCTCGAGGATCTTCAGCGTCCGGGTGCGCTCCACCAGTTTCGGCATGACCTTGTCCGCCACATCGCCGACAAACACCGCCACCGAGATCGCCATGCAGCGCTCGCCGGCCGAACCGAAGGCCGCACCGATCAGCGCGTCGACCACCTGGTCGACGTCGGCATCGGGCATCACCACCATGTGGTTCTTCGCCCCGCCCAACGCCTGGACACGCTTGCCGTGGCGCGCACCGGTCTCGTAGATGTAGTTGGCGATCGGTGTCGAGCCGACAAAGCTCACGGCCTTGACTTCAGGGTGGTCGAGCAGCGCATCCACGGCTTCCTTATCGCCTTGCACCACATTGAACACGCCGTCCGGCAACCCGGCTTCCTTGAACAGTTCGGCGATCAGCAACGCCGGTGATGGATCGATCGGGCTCGGCTTGAGCACGAAGGTGTTACCACAGGCGATGGCCACCGGGAACATCCACATCGGCACCATCACCGGGAAGTTGAACGGTGTGATACCGGCCACCACGCCCAGGGACTGGCGCAGGGTCCAGTTGTCGATATTGGTCGAGACCTGCTCGGTGTAGTCGCCCTTGAGCAGCTGCGGAATGCCGCAGGCGAACTCGACGACCTCGATGCCGCGCGTCACTTCGCCCTGGGCATCGGTGAAGACCTTGCCATGTTCGGTGGTGATCATCCGGGCCAGGGTGTCGCGGTGCTCGTTGAGCAGCGCGAGGAACTTAAACAGAATGCGCGCGCGGCGCAGCGGCGGCGTCGCCGACCAGGCTGGGAATGCGGCGGCGGCCGACTGCACCGCGGCGTCGACGTCAGATGCGCTGGCCAGGGCCACCTTGCCGATCACCGAACCGGTGGCGGGGTTGCTGACGTGCTGCGAGCGACTGGAAGTCCCTGTTGTCAGGCCACCGTGAATATAGTGTGCGATGTCTGCAGGCTGGGTGCTCATGGCGGGTGTCCCTGGTGGTGGATAAGAGCCATCTCTTTTTGTTGTCAGGCCGGGGCTGTTGAGCGCTCCCGACATGGCCAAGGTAGGCCCGCCGATAAATCATGTAAAATGATGATTAATGATCTTATGGATCATAAATTGTGAATATGTTTTCTGTGGCGAGGGGATTTATCCCCGTTGGGCTGCGCAGCGGCCCCCGCTTCTCTCTTGGAGAAGGGACTGCTGCGCAGTCCAGCGGGGATAAATCCCCTCGCCACAGGGGGGTGTTTTGTTTCGCGAACACCGTCTGGGCGCGGGATTGCTGGCTGAATCAGCAAGCGTTTTTATGCAGATACTTCGCCCGCTCGGACAAGCGACGCTTCCAGTCCTCGGCCAGGCCATGACTGCCCGCCAATGCCAGCAAATCGTCGATCAGCGGCCGGTGCGACAATTGCACCTGCCAAAACTGGTCAATGGAAAAGCGTTCGTCACGCCGTTCCAGCAGTTCAATGCGGTCCCCCGCTTCCAGCAAGCCCGGCTCGAGCACCCGGTAATACCAGCCGGTGATCCGCTCCCGGGCGACGAACATCGACATGTGCTCGGCGTCAAACCGGTGGTTGATCTTCCAGCAAGGGCTGCGCGGCTGGGACACCTGCAACACGCTGCTGCCGATGCGGAACACGTCGCCGATGTGCACGTTGAGTTCCGAAAGCCCGAACGCCGAAATGTTCTCCCCCAGGCTCCCCGCGACCAGCTGCGCGGCACTGGGATCAAAGGCCTGCGCCAGACGCTGGTAGTTTTGCGCCGCATACTGATGCACGGCTTTTTCCGGGCCACCGTGCACCCGGGTGTCGCCGTGCTGGTCGCCGACGATCCCCTGCCGCTCCACGCGCACCGGGCCTGCCTGGCGTAGCTTGAAGATGCCCGTGCGCTGCCCTTCGGGCTGCAACACCCCCAGGCCTCCGGCAAAGACATGGTCGATTTTCGAAGTCAGTGTCATGGGTCGGACTGCACTCATTTACTTGGTTTGGGCCACTTTACTAATCACCGAGAAAGGTCGTAAAGTGATCGTTAAGCATGTCAAGAATCACTTTTTCTGATGGATGGTGACGATCATGGAAATGCGCCAACTGAAGATTTTCTGCGCCGTGGCCGAACTGGGCAGCTTCACCGCCGCCGCGTTGCAGGTGAATACCGTGCAGTCCAACGTCACCATGCGCGTCAAGGAACTGGAAGCCGAACTCAATCGCGAGCTGTTCATCCGCAAGAAGTCCGGGGTTGTCCTCACCTCGGCGGGCGAGACGTTCCTCGGCTACGCGCGGCGCATCCTGCAACTCACCGACGAGAGCCGCAGCGCCCTGATGGACACCGGCAGCCCGACGGGCCTGCTGCGCCTGGGCTCGATGGAAACCACCGCCGCCATTCGCTTGCCGCAAGTGCTGACCAAGTACCGCGAGCAGTATCCCGAAGTGCAGTTGTCGTTGCTGACCGGAACGACGGTCGAGTTGATCAAGGCGATTGAAGCCCATCGCCTCGACGGTGCCTTCGTCGGCGGCTTCCACCAGAACTCGGCGCTGGCGCAGGAAGAGGTGTTTTGCGAAGAGCTGGTGCTGGTCAGCAGCAACCAGTTCGAAACGCTGCCCGCGCTGATCGAGAAAATGCCCCAGCAGACCGTGCTGGTGTTCCGCACCGGCTGCTTCTATCGCTCGACCTTGGAAAACTGGTTCTACCAGGTAGGACTGGTGCCCAACCAGATCATGGAACTGGGCACACTCGACGGCATCCTGTCGTGCGTGGCGGCGGGCATGGGCGTGACCCTGTTGCCCAAGGCCATCGCGGAAAATTGCAGCGTGCGCCATGCCATCCGCTGCCACACCCTGCCGCCGGAGTTCGCCAAGGTCTCCACGGTGTTCATCCGCCGCAACGATACGATGATCACCTCGGCGATGAGCGCATTCATCGGCCTGGCGCAGCAGCAGATCGCCCGACCAGCGACCGCACGCATTCCCCTGTAGGAGCCAGGCTTGCCGGCGAACCGGGCGCTGCGGTGTATCTGCCGCACCGCATTATCGTTCTTCGCCGGCAAGCCTGGCTCCTACAGGGGGCCGCTGGCACGACTGATTTCGCCGAACGCCAGGCGGGTGATCGGCGACAGACCACTAGCCAGTTCCGCCACCCGCTCGGCAGCCGGCACGACACTGTGGATCTTGCCCACCCCCTGCCCCGCATACAGCGACAGCTTCTCTGCCATTCGCGGCTTGTCGATCGCCCGCGCGCCGCCGCCGATCAAGCGCAGCAGGTTCCACTTGTCCCGATTGGGGATCACCCGGTGCGGCGTGCCGTAGGTCCAGCCGAACGAATACCCGGTGCGGTACTCGGTGTCATCGGTGGTCGCCTCGACGATCTTCTGCTTGTACAACGGATGGGCGTTCGACTCATCGGTGGCAATGAACGCCGTGCCCACCACCACCCCTGATGCACCGAGCGACATCAGTGCGCGCACATCGTCGCCGTGGGTGATGCCACCGGCCGCCAGCACCGGCTTCCCCTCGGCGACGGCCAGGATCGACGTCAACAACGGCATGATGCCGATCGTGCCGCGATTGAGGTGCCCGCCGCTTTCACTGCCCTGGGCAATGATGATGTCCGCGCCCTGGGCGATGGCGATGCGGGCCAGCTCCACCGACCCCGCTTGCACCATGACCAGCATCCCGGCATCTTTCGCCCGGGGAATCATGTCGGCGGCATACTTCTCGGCATAAAACAGCGACAGCAGCCTGGGCTTTTCCTTGAGGATCACCTGGAACTGCGCTTCGAAGACCTCCGGGCCGCCAAACTGCGGCACCAGGTTCACGCCAAAGGGCCGGTCGGTCAGCGCCCGTGTTTCCTCGATCCAGCGGCGCAAGGCCAGTGGCGGCAGGCGCAAGCCGCCGAGGACGCCCATGCCCCCGGCGTTGGCCACTGCCCCGACCAGCTGAGGGCCGGAAATGGCGGCCATGCCGCCGAGGAATATCGGGTAGTTCACGCCGCAGAGCCGGGTGACGACGTTACCCGCAAAATCGATTTTTTCCTGGTTCATGACTCACAGCTCCACATGTTTCCCAAGCATCCGCTTGAGCGTGTTGTTCTTCAGGAGAAAGTGATTTTTCACCGCGCCGAAGACATGCAGTCCGAGACCGGCAAGAAACGCCGAGGCGCCAATGTCGAACAGCACATCGACCACATGCTTCAAGGTCGGGTTGGCCGGCAGGAGCGACGGAATCCACAAGCCGCCAGGCAGTTGCAGCACCTCGCCGGCGGCGGCGCGTGAAGCCCACACCGCAATCGGCAGCAGCACCATCGCCAGGGCCAGCGAGACCGCCACCGAGCGGCTGATGATCACTTCAATGGGGTTCGGCGTGCCCACCGGCAACGGATGGTAGGAGGTGATCCGGGCCCAGAACCGATAAATCGATACCAGGAACAGAATCAGGCCCAGCAGGTTTTGCACCCGGCCAAGCTCCAGTTGCTGCGCCTCGCTGGAGGCGTGGCCGATCAACAGTTGCAGGCCGAAAATCGCCAGCAGCGAAAAAGCCACGACCCAGTGCAGGGCGACGGTGATGGGTGAAAATCTCAGGCCATTGTCTCGTAGTTGCATGGCTGACTCCTTTTGCAGAGTGCGCAAATCAGGAAAGGATGACCGCGAAGGTCTTAGTGGTTGACCGCCTGCGCGGCGCCGAGCCCGGTCTGGGCGCGGATCAACTGATCATCGAAACGCTCGCGCTCGAGCACCGCCCCATGGCTGCGGTCAGTGACCGAGCCCAGCCAGGTGAACAGGAACGCCACGTTCATCGAGATTATCGCCGGGTAGTCATACGGGAAGATCGCCTCGGCATTGCCCAGCACCTTGACCCACACTGCCGGAGAGAGAATGACCAGCCCGACCGCACTCACCAACCCGGCGACACCGCCAATCAACGCGCCGCGAGTGGTGAGCCCTTTCCAGTACATCGAGAGCACCAGGATCGGGAAGTTGACCGAGGCCGCCACACCGAACGTCAGCGCGACCAGAAAGGCAATGTTCTGATCCTTGAACAGAATCCCCAGCACCACCGCGACGATGCCGATGCCCACCGAAGCAATGCGCGATACACGGCGTTCGTCCTTGGCATCGGCCTTACCCTTTTTGACCACCATCACATACAAGTCGTGAGAGATCGCCGACGTGCCAGCCATGGTCAGCCCCGACACCACCGCCAGAATCGTCGCGAACGCCACGGCGGAAATGAAGCCCAGCAGCAGGTCGCCACCCACGGCTTTGGCCAGGTGCATCACCGGCATGTTGCCGCCGCCGATCAACTTGCCCGCCAGATTGCCTGATTCGTAGAAGGCCGGGTCTTGCCCGACGATCACGATGGCCGCCAGGCCCAGCACAGCCACGATCAGGTAGAAAAAGCCGATGAAGCCCGTGGCGACGAACACCGATTTACGCGCCTGTTTGGCGTCCGGCACGGTAAAGAAGCGCATGAGAATGTGCGGCAGTCCCGCCGTGCCGAACACCAGCCCCAGCGACAACGAGATCAGCGACAGCGGGTCGGCCACCAGTTTGCTCGGCAGCAAAATCCGCTCGCCATCGCGGTGCGCGGCCACGGCTTTTTCGAACAACAGGTCGAAGGAAAAGCCGAACTTGCTCAGCGCCAGAAACGCCAGCAGCGTCCCGCCCACCAGCAGCAACCCGGCCTTGATGATCTGCACCCACGTGGTGGCGACCATGCCGCCGAAGGTGACGTAGACCGCCATCAACAGACCCACGGCAATCACTGCATAGTTGTAAGGCAGACCGAACAGCAGCTGAATCAACTGCCCTGCCCCCACCATCTGTACCACCAGATAAAAGCACACCACGGTCAACGAACCGAAGGCCGTCATCGTACGGATGCGATTTTGATCGAGGCGGAAAGAGGCGATATCGGAGATGGTGATGCGCCCCAGATTGCGGATGCGCTCGGCGAACAGGAACAACAGCAAAGGCCAGGCGACAAAGAAGCTGATCGAGTACAGGACGCCATCGAAGCCATTGAAGAAAATCATGCTGGTGACCCCCAGCAACGCCGCCGCCGACATGTAGTCACCGGCCAATGCCAGGCCGTTCTGGAAGCCACTGATGCCACCGCCAGCGGTGTAGAAATCGTCCATGGATTTGGTTTTTGAGGCGGCCCAGTACGTGATGCCCAGGGTCGTCACGACGAAGACCAGGAACATGCTGATCGCGGTGATGTTGATCGGTTGTTTTTCGACGTTCTGGATAACGTCGCCGGCCATGGCGCGCGCAGCGAATACGCACAGCAGAACGGGAAGGATGAGGTTCAGGAGGACGCGTTTCATACGATGGCCCCCGCGCGGATTTCTGCGGTCAGGTCATCGAATTCACCATTGGCGCGATGGATGTAAAGCCCGGTAAACAACCAGGCCCCGACAATGAACACGGCACCTAAAGGCCAACCGATGCTGATGATGCTGGTCGCCGACAGTTTTGTTGCCAGCAGCTGGGGTGCGAAGGCGGCGACGAGGATGAACGTGAAGTACGGGACAAGGGTTGCAGCAGTAAGACTCGCGACGAACGTTCGCTGCCGCGAGACCAGATCCTTGTACCGGGGATGGTTGCGGATTCTGGCTGACTCGGTTGCATGATTCACGTTGACTCCGTGTAGCAGTGGTTGCGTTATTGTTGTTCCACAGCCTCAGATTCAGACTCGATCCGCCACTGGCTGCGGTATCTGTGCCCCATCAACCTATGCCCGGCACATGATCATGTAAAATGATCATTTGTGATTCCGTTGATCGTTTTTGGTGAATCGAAACATGCCCCGACTTGCCTTTGAGTTCCTGCCGGCACTAATCTCTTTGCAGCTTTAGTTTCTGCATTAGTTATTACTTTTTGAGATAGGTGAGCGCGATGGATGTAACGGATCTCAAGGTGGTAGATGCGGTGGCGCGCCACGGCAGCATGAACAAGGCCGCCAGCGAACTGAACACCGTGCAGTCGAACGTGTCGGCGCGTATTCGCTCGCTAGAGGACGAACTCGGTGTGGCGCTATTTCAACGCAGCGCCAAGGGTGTGCAGGTGACACCCGCAGGACGTCGCATCCTGCCCTTCGCCGCCCGGCTTGCGAAATTGCTGCTCGATGCTTCCAGCGCCGCCCGCGATGACGGCCATCCCAAAGGCGTGCTGGAAATCGGTACGCTGGAGACCACCCTCGCTCTGCGTCTGCCACACCTGATCGCCCGGTTTGCCAAGGCTTATCCCGAGGTTCGCCCGGTGGTGCGCACCGGCACTACGTGCAGCCTGATCCAGGGCGTCATCGACTGTAAGCTCGAAGGTGCGTTCGTGGTCGGACCGGTCAATCACCCGGAGTTGCACGCTGAAGTCGCCTTCCGCGAAGAACTGGTGCTGGTCACCTCACCGGCCCTGAACCGCCTGGAAGATGTCGCCGGCATCGAAAACCTGAAGACCGTTGTGTTTCGCCTCGGCTGTTCCTATCGCCAGCGTCTGGATACGCTGTTGACCAGCCTCGGCGTATTGGCGCCCGAGCCGCTGGAGTTTGGCTCGATCGAGGCGATTATTGCCTGCGTGTCGGCCGGGGTCGGGATTACGTTGTTACCCAGAGGCGTGATCGCGAACGCAGCGCGCGAGGGATTGGTGGCCGTGCACGAACTACCCGCAGAATTAGCGCAAGTCGAGACCGTGTTTGTCCGGCGCATCGATGGTTATTACTCCAGCGCGCTGGCCACCTTTCTGCACAGCGTTCATCTGGATGGCGCTGTAGCGGCTGACAGCGCATAGAAGCGACTTTTCACCCAGCCGTTGATCCCGGCGCTCAACACCAACAGCGCGCCGGTCACCAGGAACACGTGGTGCAATCCGAAATGCGCACCGATCTGGCCGCCGATCAGCGGCCCGATCACCTGCCCGGAAAACTGCGCCGATTGCAGGTAGCCGAGGATTTTTCCGCTGTTGTGCTCCTCTACCGATTGCCGGATCAGCTTGGCAATCGCCGGCAACAGCCCGGCTAGGGTCATGCCCATCAAGCCGCGCAACACTGCCAGTTGCCACCACTGCGTGACGAATGCCTGGGGCAGCATGACAATGCCGGTCAGCACCAGGCAAGCGATGATCACATTCCAGCTGCCGACACGGTCGGCCAACGCTCCCAGCCGGGCGGCGGTCAAGATGCTGCCCAGCGCCGAACAGGCCATCACCACTCCGGCAATCCGCGCCTGATCATCCAACGCCACGCCCAGATGACCGATGTAGACGGTGATGATCGGCTCGATCGACATATTGGCCAGCAGCACCATCATTGCCGTCATCAGTAACGCCGCGATGATCGGCCAGCGAGAACCGTCATCCTGCTGTTCAGATGTGTTTACTCGTCGCGCTCCGTCCAACTGCCGACTGAAGTCCTCGCGAATCAGCACGAGGGTGGTGATCGCGGCCACCGCAATCATCGCGCCACCGACGAAAAAAGTGCCACGGATGCCGACCCATTGCGGCAGGAAACCACCCACCAGCGGCCCGATCAGGTTGCCGGACAAGGCCCCCGTCGACAGCACGCCCAGTGCCCAACCGGCCTTTTCCCGTGGCACCTGGGAACCGATCATCACAATCGAAGCCGAGGCATAACCACCGATGAGCCCGGCGACCAGGCGCAGCACCACAAGGTCGGTAACATCCCGCGCCAGCCCGATCAGCGACATCACCACCGCCATGCCGATGGCCGCGCGGACCAGCATTGGCTTGCGCCCATATCGATCGGCCAACCGACCCCAGAGCGGCGCGGTAATCGCGGTACCAAAAAACGTGGCACCGAACGCCACGGCGGACCACTGCACCACGTCGGCCTGAGCCGTGACACCCAGTTGTTGCACATACAGCGGCAGGAACGGCAACAGCATGCTCAGGCTCACCAGGGTGGTGAACGAGCCGAACACACAAACAGCCAGGTTGCGACGCCAATAGGCAAGATTGCGCTCGGCATAATTCATCTGGACACGTGCTCCACAGGCGAAGGTCAAAGAACGGATTGTTCCGGGGTTGGCGCGCTGCGCAGAACCGCGAGCAGATCAATGACAAAGGCGATCAACATGGCCGCGGTGCCGATCAGGAACAGCAGGCTGTAGTTGCCACCGCTGTAGGCAAACAGGAACGACAGGCCATAGGCGGCGACCGCCTGGAACAGGGCGAAACCCACCGTGGCGGTTTGCCAGGCCGCGCTTTGCTGGGCAGGATGCCGGGCGAGAATTTCCTGGATCCGTCCCAACACCAGCGGCACTGTCCCGGTGACAAAGGCTCCGACGGTCACGCTGGACCCCATCAGCCAGAGGCTGCCCGGTTGGAAAGCCGGTACAGCGACGCCGATGGCTTCGATGATGAACGACACCCGCAACGCGCGACCGAAGCCGACCCGGTCTGCCAGCACCCCAGCCAGCAGCGGGCCGACCGTGGCCCCAAGGCCGAACAGTACCCAATACTGCGCGCCCGTTTGCAGGCCCTGGCCCAGGCCCCGAGCAACGAAATCCACCAGGAAAATCATGTGCGGTACCCACCCGGCGGCGTTCAGCGCGTACTCGACATACAGCGCCTTGAGGGTGCCGTTGGATGCTGGGCGACGGTGATGGACAGCGCTGGCCACCGGAGAGTTTTCAGTCGGCCAGCCGCGCCAGGCAATGGCGGTGAGCAACAGCGCAATCACACCCAGGCCCAGCCAGGTTTGCGCGAGGCTCTGTTGCAGCAGCAGCGGCACCAAGGTGCCGGACGCCGCGATCCCGACGCCCACGCCCATGAAGATCACCCCACCAGCCAGGCCCCGGCGCGAGAGCGGCACGTGCGCCAGCACCGTTGGCGCGGCCAGGACCATCAGCGCCCCGCCAGCCACACCCGAGAGGAATCGCCAGGCGAAGAACCAGGCAAAGGACAGGGGCCAGGCGCAGGCGAAAAAGGCGATGCTGGCCAGTAACATCATGGCCCTGAGGGTCGATCGGGTTGAAGTTTTCGCCGCCAGTGTGCGGCCGAAAATCGCTCCGGCCAGATACCCCGCCAGGTTTGCCGCGCCAAGATAGGCTGCCCTGGATGGGTCAAACCAGTGGGCGCCGACAATCGCCGGTAGCAGCGGCGTGTAGGCAAAGCGCGCCAGGCCGATCCCCACCAGGCTCGCCGAAAAACCGGCCACAGTGGCCCGCCAGGGGCTGACGGGGTGTGGCGCTATGCCAGTTGTCGTTGGCTCTACACTGTTCATCGTCTGCCCTGCCCTTCTTCAGTCGGGCAGACCTTATCTCGCGCGCAGGTATCTCAAGAAACGAATTATCAAGATCACAGTTATCTGCATAAGAGATATCGTAATTCATTACACGGTGTATCAACTGTAATTCCTAACCAGCGGTATATCTTCAAGGCGTGGCTTTCTACAGTGCCAGATGGCGTTCGAGCCCACCGAGCTTCTATCACTCCATGAGCGAACCTTCATGCCCCACGACTTGAAAAATCTTGATGCCGCGCTGGCCGCCTACCCTCGGGTGGCCCTGCTCGAAGGCCCGACCCCGATCCAGAAACTGTCCCGATTGAGCCGCTTGCCCGAACTCAATGGCTGTCACCTCTACGTCAAACGCGATGACCTGACCGGTCTCGGCGGCGGTGGCAACAAACTGCGCAAACTGGAATTCCTGCTTGGCGAAGCACTGGCCGAAGGCGCCGATACACTGGTCACCTGGGGCGGTTTTCAGTCCAATCATGCGCGGCTGACCGCGGCCGTGGCGGCCCGTCACGGCCTCGCCTGCGAGCTGATCCTGACACCCTCGGCCGTACGCACCGATGACGACTTTTGCCACAACGGCAATGTGATTCTGGATGCACTGTTTGGCGCGACGGTCCATCGGCTACCCCGGGGAGTCGTGCCCGATACCTACGCGGCGGAGTTGGTCGACACGCTCAGGGGGCAAGGTAAAAAGCCCTTCGTGATGCCCCTCGGCGGGTCCAGCCCCCGGGGCAGCCTGGGTTATGCCGCTTGCGCGGCCGAAGTCCTGCGCCAGGCAGATGCACTGGGTGTGCATTTCGAGCAAATCATCGTGCCCAATGGCAGCGCCGGCACGCACTCAGGGCTATTGGCCGGTGTCACCTTGGCTGGCGCATCGACGCAAATCCTCGGCTACTCGGTGCTGGCGACCGAGGAACAGGCTACGACCACCACCCTGGAAAAAACCCGACAGGTTCTACAACTGCTGGACCGCTCCACAACCCTGGTCGACCACTCAATTCGCGTCGATGGCAGCCAACGCGGCGATGCCTATGGCGCACCAACCCAAGCGATGCTCGAAGCGGTGCGCATGTTCGCGTCCCAGGAAGGCTTGCTCACCGATCCCGTCTACGGCGGCAAGGCCTTCGCCGGTCTGCTCGCCGCCGTACGCCGAGGCGACTACCCGGCGGGCAGCAATCTGCTGTTTGTGATGACCGGCGGCATGCCTGGGCTGTTCGCCTACCGTAGCGCCTTCGAGTGATGATCAACCCATAACCATACGCTGCGGTAACGGCTACTTATGGTTTCGCCCTGACGGCAGGTGAAAACCCTGTAGGAGCCCGGCTTGCCTGCGAAGGCGGCCTGACAGCCGACCATTTTCTTGCAGGAGTACATATCCATTGCTGCGGTAACGGCCGCCTATGGTTTCGCTCTTACAGCGAGTCACTTGGAAGAGCCCCAAGTAACCAAGGGCTCTTGCCCCTGGCGTTCGGTGCCTCGCTGTGGCTCGGCATGCCCTCGCTCCGGTCCTGCTCCGTGGGCCCGCCGCGATGGGCCATCCTTGGCCCAGCGCGGCTAAACCGGCATCCATGCCGGTTTACCCACTGCGCAGAACCTCCACTCGGCCTCTCGATGGGGCAAGAAAATCAAAAGCCAGATCAAGATCAACAGCCAAAGCGAGGCGGCCTGACAGCCGACCTGATTTCGCGGATGTACTCATTCCCCTGTGGGAGCGAGCCTGCTCGCGATGGTCGTCAACGATAACGCGCCCTATTTGGATGATCGCGTTGTCTGGACGTTCATCGCGAGCAGGCTCGCTCCCACAGAGGATCACGGACAAGCCTGCAATCAGGTCGGCTGTCAGGCCGCCTCGCTTTGGCTTTAGATTTGGGCGCCCCGTTAAACCACGATGGCCGAACGCAGGCATTGCGCAGTGGGTAAACCGGCAGGACGCCGGTTTAGCCGCGCTGGGCCAGGGATGGCCCATCGCGGCGACCCACGGAGCAATGCCGGAGAGAGGGCATGCCGAGCCCTAGCGAGGCACCGAGTGGTGGGGCAAAAGCCTTTTGCTTACTTTTCGGCGTTTGGAAAAGTGAGTCGCCGTAAGGGCGAAACCATAAGCCGCCGTTACCGCAACAATGGATATGTACACCAAAAAAACCTCCCCAAGAAAAACCCAGGGAGGTTACTTACCGCCGCATCACCTAATCAGCTCTTCGCCTTACTCATCTGGGTAAACAACTCGGTAGGCACTTTCTTGCCATTGGAGGTGAACTGGTTGGTGCGGAATTTGTAGACTTCGCCTTCGGAGAGGAAACCGTCGTTGTTGGTGTCCATGGCCTTGAACTCTTCACCGCCCTGCGGGGCTACGGTCAGCAGTTCCTTGAGCGAAACGCGGCCGTCGTGGTCGGTGTCGGTACGGGCGAACGAAGCATCGCCGCACTTGCCTTCACCGCACTTGCCTTCGCCGGCCTTGGTCACCTTAGCGCCGGCTTCGTCAGCGCCACACTTTCCTTCGCCACACTTGCCTTCGCCACACTTGCCTTCACTGGTTTTTTCCGCCGAGGCCAGTTGGTAGCCCTGAGGCAGTGCGTCTGCGGCAAAGGCGGTCGAAGCGAGGTTGAGGCTGCCGGCCAGTGCAACAGCGATCAGGCCAATACGGGATTTGTTCGACATACGGGACATGGTGATTCTCCGGATACTGTGTGCGGCCAAGCCGCGTGGGTCATGCCACAAGGGCTATAAGCCGTGGTGCGAGGCGCGGTTGCTTTCTCGCTAAGGCAGGGCTATTTGACTGCAACCGTGTATCCCGGATGTATCCGGTTGCAGGGGCATTTGTAAGCCAGTCTGCGTACGACAGGTCTGGATACACAGCGATACATATGCCCCGCAGGTCTTCCCGACACAGTAGCGGCTCTGTAATATCGGCGTCGGGCCGATGCTGCCCGCCGCTCGCTCCCGATGGGAAAGGTGAAAGCATCGCTTCCTCATACGAACCCTGTCGTATCTCTTGACGGTCGAGGTTTGGCAACGCGAGCACCAAAGGATCTCGGCTACAGGAGCAACGATGTTTTCAATCGAGCAAGCCAAACAGATGGCCAAAACGTTGCGCGCCTCACTGGAGGAACGCAATCAGAGCCTGTCTCACTCCACCGCGCTGGAACTGGTCGCGCAGCAACTGGGTTACAAGGACTGGAACACCGCCTCGGCGATGCTTCCCCCGACAGCCCCCCAGCCCGTATCCACCGTTACATTCGACAAACCCATTCCCATCTTGCGGATGTTCGACGAAGCCAAGGCGCGTGAGTTCTATCTCGATTTCCTGGGCTTCAGCGTCGAATTCGAGCACCGGTTCGAAGCCGACCTGCCGCTGTACCTGGGCATCAGCCGCAACGGCCTGCAACTGCACCTTTCGGAACATCATGGCGACGCCAGTCCGGGTTCGACGGTTTTTGTCCCGATGAACAATATCGAACTGCTTCGCGATGAGTTACTTGCCAAGCGCTACGGCTACGGACGTCCGGATATTGTCCAGCAGGGCTGGGGGCAAGTCCTGGAAGTCTATGATCCGTTCGGCAACCGGATCCGCTTCTGCCAGAGCTGATCCGCGCAGTCCCATGACATGCAAGCTGATACCCATTGGCGGTCAAGTTTAATAGTTGTTGAGAGTTATTGATTCGGATTAACCGGCCACGGCGGGCAACCTGATCAATAACTTTCATCACTTGAGAACAGAACACATGAGCATGTCGAATCGATGGATTGCGGGTATTGCCTTGAGCTGCGTATTTCAGGTCGGTTGTGTCTCGAAGGTGGCGCAGCAAGATCAATATTCGGGCTTCCTCGCCAATTACCAGGGGCTGCAAGAGCAGACTACGCCGAGTGAACAGAAGGTACTGCGCTGGATGGCGCCAGGGTTTGATCCACACGCCTACTCCACTGTGGTGTTCAAGCAGGTAGAGCTGTATCCCGCGCCTGTACCGACCGAGCGCGTCAATCTGCAAACCCTGCAAGACGTACAGGCCATGGCCAGCAACAGTGTCAGGACTGCCTTGGCCCCCTACTACACCATCGCCGCCAAGGTGCCGCGGGCACCCGCCGATTCACGGACGTTGATCCTGCAAGCGGCGATCACCCACGTCAGCGCCAACAACGAAGGCATGCATTGGTATGAGGCCGTACCGATCGCCGCCATTGTCGGGGCGACACAAGCAGCCACCGGCCATCGCGATCAGACCGCCGAACTGTATCTGGAGGCCGACCTGGTCGATGCCAAAACCGGTTTGCCGGTCGCCAAGGTGGTACGCAAGGTGTTCGGCGAGACAGTGAAGAATGCCAGCCAGCCAATTGTCGCCAATGACTTCAAGGCCGCATTCAAAGACATGACGAACGACATGCAAGCACTGCTGTCCGGGCAGTAACTTCTTTTAACCGCGCGCAACCCCATTGCCAACGTTGAATTGCCTGCCATCCATTGTCACGGATTGCATCGCGATGCAGACGCGCGTGGGGTTTGAGAACGTAATGTCGTTTAACGAGAGTCCGACTTGATGAAAATACTGACCTTTGCCTTATCGGCCTTTGTATTGCTCGCCAGCTCTGCTGCTTTGGCGGTGACGGTGGTTCCACTGAAAGGCCAGACCTCCCAGACGATCCAGCAAGACACCAGCGCCTGCCAATCACAGGCCAATGCTCAATTCCCGACACAAAACACGGTGCCATCCGGTGGCCGGGTTAAAGGCGCCATGACCGCCGCGGTCGCCGGCGCCACCGCGGCGGAAATTCGGGGCCGGCAACATGACAATGTCTATGACCAGATCGACGACGATATCAAGCAAGACTATCGCCAGAACCGTGCGCGTAGCGCCGCGGCGGCTGGCGCGGTGGTCGGGGCATCAAGACAACGTCAGGAACGCAGACAGAACCTTGAAGCCACCGAGCGAAACATCACCGCCAACAACTCCGTATACAGCAGTTGTCTGCAACAGCGTGGCTACAACGTGTCGCCTTGATCCAGCCGCTCACTGCCAGAGCTAGGCACTCTTGATGCAGATTGTGAGAGCGGTTGAGCGTTACGCCTGTAAGCTCGCCCTGCCTCTGAAGTAACTTCATTCTCCCTTTCCTTGTACCGACCTTCCCACCCCTGCCTTGCAGTTTTCGGATAGCGCGGATCACTCGATCCGAGCATCATCATCGCCCCCGATTGAAACCCCGTGGATTACCCTTGCTTGATTCCAGTGAGATTTTTGATGGGCTACTCCAGCATTGTCTAGTGCTTCTCTCTGCACCGCCCGCGCTTGCCCGCTCATAGCCGTTCACTCCCCGAAAACTGCGTCAAATCCGGCCTGTCAAAACCGTCTCTATACTCAGCCAGAACCACCTGAACGGAGGATACCCATGCGCTACGCCTTCAAATTGAAAAATGGTGCCATGACCCTTTTCGATCCCGATACCGCCTTGCTTACCATCACGACAACCCATGGAGAAGTTCAAAGCACTACGATCGGTAGAGCCGAATCGCGTCTACTGGACCTGCTGCTCATGGAACCCGGTCAGACTAAAAGCCGTGAGGAGATCATCGACTACACCTGGAATGACCGCGTCGTCGCCTCCGGTAGTTTGAACCAGGCGGTTTTCTCCCTTAGAAACATACTCAACGACAGTCGAGATCACGAGATCTTGATGACGGTTCCGCGAAGAGGCTATTGCTTCAACCGTCTCTATGTAGTCGATACACCGGCAGATTTGCCGACGCCTTCCGATGAAGCCGCGCCTGTGCCCGCCATTGAAGAGCTGGCGCCAAACGGCAATGATGATCTGCCGGTGTCTTCAGAAAAAACCAGAAAGTCATCCTACATTACCAAAGCCCAGTTAATCGGCTGGGTCCTGACTTTGGGAGTCTGCGCCCTTACTGGCTTCCACTCTGGATTCGACAGACAGAAAATAGAAGTTTCCAGCATAAAACAGAACGAGCTGGTCATCCATGGAGTGGGCCACAGCGTCGCTGAGGCTCAGGAGTTGAGGGATCTTTCGGCGACACAGACTCAACAACTTTCGCCAAATTTAAAAGGCGAGGTCTGGCTGAACCTGTTTAAATCAAACTACTCTGTTTCTTGCGTTCGTCCGGATCTAAGCACTGCAAACCTGCAAATGAACAGCGAGCAAAAAGACCTCGCGCTGATGATCCGGCAATGTTTGGAAGCCACCTTATGAAGCCAATGACATCTTCGACTGCTCAATGGATTGTACTTGCCATCATCAACGCCGCCTGTATCTTTTCCTTACTGTATTCGCCATCTTATTACATGGAAAATATCAGTTATCAAACAATTACCCGACAATGGCTGGAGGACTCGAATCAACTCAACACTGAAGAGTATCTGACCATCGGGCACGGTCGACTGACACAAACCACTCTGGAAAGCCTGAACGGAAAAATCCGTAACGCTACCATTTCGGCGGAGGTTATCCGGGAAAGCAATCATCATGTTCAGATCAAAGTCAGCAACGTTAAACTTAGCCAGGATAACGAATTATTCGCCATTGAAAAGACTCCGGATCTGTTTTTCAGACGTCAATTCGTTCTACAAGAAGGCGCCGTTCTAAACTACGAACTCCTCCCCACCTCCGATAAAAACAGCGTGTGTTTTTATGTGCATGATATTGGCCGTTTGCGCTGCATGAACCACTGAGGCATTTGCCGCGATTCACATCACAATAAAAATAATAATTACTAATTTGAATCAAACCCTCTCCCCCATCAAGATCCCGCCTTTATAGTGCTCGGAGCCGTGCCTGCTGACATTCAGCAAAAATGCCGGCTCCACGCGCCTGTTGAAACACACTGTTCGCGAGCCGTCAAATCGATGATAACCAAGATCCTGGCCGTTCTATCTCTAGCAGCACTACCTTTTCATTCAGTGGCCCACAATGAATACTCCATCGGTAGCACGGAAATCGAATTCTACGAAATTGAACTGAGCCCGAACGAAAATATCAAATTGAAACACCTGAAAATCTACTCTGAGAATGAACGCAATGAAGGTGAAGGGGCGCTTGATAACACCTTGCCTCCCCCACCACACAACAATGAAAATGAGAGCCAAGACGTTTCGCTGACCCCAGTTTAAAAATACTAATTTTTGACTTTAACAAGCATCAAAGGAGCAGGACTATCCAAAGGCCAAGCCGTGACAGTGATATGGCTGACACACTGCACTGCCTGAAAAATCCTCAACAAGGAAAGCACCTCAATGCTGCTTAAAAACCTCGCAAGCGTATCCCTTGGTGTATTGCTTTCTCTCAAGGCCTTGGCCGATGACAAGGAACTCTATAGCGCCGACCTGACGCGCATTGAAAGCAACAAAAAGAAGCAGAACGACGAAAAATCCAGTTATAAGATTTTTACAGACTATCGCGTTGATGATTTTTTTGCTTTTGATGCTGCTGCCCTCGGCCCGGCAAGCGAGAAGTCGGCAATCTTTGGCTCGCACATAGCGCCGTGCAAACTTCAAAGCCTGGTGGAGTTATCCTCGAGCGACGCATACGTCTTTGCAGCGGCATTGGAGATCATGCCGCAGTCATCGACGTCGATGCCTGAAAACAAATCCTGACACTATCCATTTAGCTGAAGAGCGTTGCATTCCATGAGTATCATGATCCCTGATGAAATCTTTCATGTAACCTCTGCTCCTGCGGACAAATCCAATAGAACAATTGGCCGGTGGGAGATGAGTCTGTCCCCATCAGAGCGCGAAGCAAGCATTAGCCAGCATAAACTCGTTCATGGTTCCAGGCTCCAATGCAGTCGACTGGAATTTGATTCATCCGTCACTCTGGTCGCAACTGTTCCTCCTGGCTGTGTAACCCTGGCCGTATCACAGTCTTGCGTTGGTCGACCCACTGTCAATAACCGTGAGTTGCGGCCTAACGAAATCATCGTGTTGTATAGCGGTGAGCCCGTGCATTACACCTGCGAGCCGAATGAAACTCTTTTCACCCTGGCCACGACTTTAGAACACTACGCACAATGCGTCGAAAGTCATGCATTGATCGATGTACTTGCAAAACGAAAGGAGCAGCGCTTTCAGGTCGCAAATTTCAAACTGGTACAATCTGCCACTCAGGCCATCAACGCTTTCGTTATCGACGTCAATGAGCGTCCTTTGAAACAGCGCAACTGCGGTGAAAAATCAGCCGCTGAAAGTGCATTGCTGACTTCTCTGCTACGGGCCATGACACCTGTTGGCCGCTCCGCGCACAAGCCCCCGACAAGAAGAAAGATCGCGACAGAGGCAATAGAGTACATTCATCAAAATACAAACAAGCCGATTAACATGAAGTTACTGGTAAAACAACTGAAAACCACAACCCGCAGTTTGCATCATGGTTTCATTGAAACCTTCGGGACTTCGCCGATCGCTTACATTAGAAATCTGAGACTCGCCCGTGTCCGCCGAGACTTGATCCGCAACACTTGGCCTACGGTCACCGAAACCGCAATGTATTGGAATTTCCACCATCTAAGCAGGTTTTCCAAGGCGTATCAGGATGCTTATGGTGAGACACCCTCGGAAACGGCCAGGCGCAACAGCACAAAACCGGCAACGGCCAAAAAAATAACAATCAATGATTTTCAGCCAACAACCTGAATCGCCAGGATTGTTTATTTCTACCCAAGGGGATAAGCATGCGCTATCGATTAAACACGCTGCCACTCAAACAGAAAATCATCTTTTGCATTGCCGCCTATTTATGTGGCGTCGCCTTAGCCTGGATTATTGACGCTTATTAACGCCTTACACCTCACAACCAACAACCCGTACAAGGACCTCACCTCACATGTTATTTCGAAACCTTGGCTTCGTTTCGCTGCTCTCGTTGCTGTCTTTTCAGGCGCTCGCTGATGACAAAGGTTTTTATCTTGGAGCAGGCGTAAGCAACATTGAAACCGACAAAACCCAATTGAGCGATGAAGACTCCAGTTATAAGGCTTTTGCAGGCTACCGTCTCAACGGCTATCTGGCCTTCGAGGGCGCACTCGTGGATCTCGGCCAGTTCAAGGACAAGAATCTGGATTTCGATGGTAAATCTGTTCAGGCCAGTGCCCATGTCGGTTTTCCGCTGGGAGATCGGGTGCGAATTTTCGGTAGTGTCGGTGCTCATGCCTGGGATGCGGACGGCAATGCTGCCGACGACGATACGGGCGTCAACTTGACCTACGGTGCTGGCGTTGAACTGGATGTATTTCGCAACATCGGCGTCCGTGCTGAATATGAAGTACTGGAAGTCGGCAACATCAACCTGAATCAAACAACCGCATCTGCTTTTATTCTCTTCTAACACCCACTTCAATTGAGCGGCCATGCTGGCCGCTCAACCTTAATGTCAGGAGACTTAGCCTTGACCCTGCAGGACAACGGGGCTCACAGGCAGCGTGACGGCTGCGTGCTTGCGCCGTTCACCGTTCAGAAGCAGGTACGACAGCGCCGGAATCAGGATCAGCGCCCCGAGCATGTTCCACAGGAACATGAAGGTCAGCAGGATGCCCATGTCGGCCTGGAACTTGATCGGCGACCAGACCCAGCACACCACGCCGGCTGCCAGGGTTATTCCTACCAACCCCACCACCCGGCCGGTGAAGGCCACGGCATTGCGGTAGGCCTGGGACAGCGGCAGGCCCTGGCGCTGGTACTGCAATTGCACGCTGAGCAGATACAAGGCGTAGTCCACACCAATCCCCACGCCCAGGGCGATCACCGGCAGGGTCGCCACCTTCACGCCGATGCCCATGACCACCATCAAGGCCTCGCAGAGGATCGAGGTCAGTACCAGCGGCAGCAGCGCCACCAGTGTCGCCCGCCAACTGCGGAAGGTGATCAGGCAGAACAGCGTCACCGCCAGGTAGACGTATAGCAGCATGGTGCGGTTGGTCTCGCGCACCACGATGTTGGTCGCCGCCTCGATCCCGGCGGTACCGGCGGCCAGCAGGAACTGGCGATCGTCGCTGCTGTTTTCCCGGGCGAACTTGTCGGCAATCGCCACGACTGCATCCAGGGTCTCGGCTTTATGGTCCTTGAGAAAAGCGATCACCGGCATCAGCGAGCAATCGGTGTTGAACAGCTCCGGGGCATTGACCGAGGCCTGTTGCGCGGCGTAGTTCAGCACGTTCTGGTTGCGCTGGATGCTGTTGAGTTTAGGGTTGCCTTCGTAGGTACCCGCGGTGATCTGCCGCACCGCGTTGACCAGCGATGCAGTCGCCTGCACGCCCGGAGACTGCTGCAACTCCCAGGCCAGGCGGTCGGCCAGCACCAACGTCTGGTAATTCAGGCAGCCTTCCGCCGGGGTCTTGATCATCACCGCAAACAGGTCGCTCGACAGCGCGTAATGCTGGGTGATGTAGGCATTGTCGCGGTTGTAGCGCGAGTCGGCGCGCAACTCTGGAGCACCGCTGTCGAGGTCGCCGATTTTCAGTTGCAGGCTGACCACGAAACCGCCCACCCCCAACAATACGGCGACCAACACGGTACCGATGGCCCACCGGCGCGTGGTGAAGCGGTCGAGCAAATCCCACAGCTTGCCAAAGCCACGATGCTCGGCGGCACGGGTGTCGATCTTCAGCGCACGCTCGGCCGCCTTGCGCCCGACGCCGATGTAGGACAGCGCCACCGGCATCAGCAGCAACGAGGTGAAGATCAGTACCGCGACGCCGATGCTGGCAGTAATTGCCAGGTCCTGGATCACCGGAATGTCGATCAGCATCAGCACGGCGAAGCCCACGGCATCAGCCAGCAAAGCGGTGACGCCGGCAATGAACAGACGGCGGAAGGTGTAGCGTGCAGCGATCAGTTTATGGGTGCCACGGGCAATGTCCTGCATGATGCCGTTCATCTTCTGCGCCGCGTGCGACACGCCGATGGCGAAAATCAGGAACGGCACCAGCACCGAGTACGGATCGATGGCGTAACCGAGCCAGGCGACGATGCCCAGTTGCCAGACAACTGCGACCAGCGAGCAGCCGACCACCAACAGGGTGCTGCGCACGCAACGGGTATAGGCGTAGATGATGATCAGCGAGGTGATGACGGCCAGGCCGAAAAACATCATCACCTGGATCAGGCCGTCGATCAGGTCGCCCATCAACTTGGCAAAACCGATCACCCGCACCTTGTACGGGCCCTTGCCCTCTTCCCCGGATTTACGCGCAGCGCTGTCACCGGCGAACTCGATCTTGTCGCGCAGCTGCTCTTCGAGCATCCGCGAAAACTGATGGTAATTGATGCTCTGGCCCGTGGACGAAGCTTTGTCCAGCAGCGGCACGACCAGCATGCTCGACTTGTAGTCGCTGGCCACCAGGCTGCCGACGATGCCGGCACGGGAAATGTTCTGGCGCAGCTGTTCGATTTGCTCGGGTTTGCCCTCATACGTATCAGGCATCACCGGGCCACCCTGGAAACCTTCCTCGGTGACTTCCGTCCAGCGCACCGCAGGCGTCCACAGTGACTTCATCCAGGCGCGATCAACACCTTCGGTGAGAAACAGCTCGTCGTTGACCTGCTTGAGGACCGTCAGGTAGTGCGGATCGAAGATGTCGCCCTGGGTATTTTCCACCACCACTCGCACCGAGTTGCCCAGGCCACGCAACGACTGGCGGTTCTCGAGGAAATTCTGGATGTACGGCTGACTCTGCGGGATCATTTTTTCGAAGCTGGGGCGCAACTCCAGGCGGGTCGCGGCCATGAAACCCAGGACCACGGTGGCCAGGGCCATCAGCAGCATGAACAGCGGCCGATGGTTGAACACCAGCCGCTCCAGCAGGTTGCCGGAGCGCCGATCAAAGTCGCGCAGATCGCGAATTACCGGCATGTTGTCTTGCTTGGTATGGGCCATGTCTGAGTACTCGCTTTATTGTTCTGGCTCTTATTCTTCGAGAAGCGTGCGGGCACCACGGCTGCCGACAACGACCAGCGAACCATCGCCAATCAATGTCGCGCCCGCCACCGGTGACGGGGTTTGCTGCGCTACCCACTGCAATTGGACGCTGTCGTCCTTTGCCACCAGCATGTGCCCTGCCTGGGTGAAAAACCGATAGTGACCTTGAGCATCGACAGCAGCGGCGGTGATGCTCACTTGCAATCCGCTTTCGAACGGGGTCCAGCTCAGGCCGCCGTCGGTGCTGCGCAAGACGTTGCCGCGCAGGCCGTAGACCACGACTTCGCCAGGCTTGCCGACGACGCCGAAATAGCTGCCTTGATACGGTGTGCTCAGCGCCGTGAAACGCTGCTGCGAGGTATCCCATTTGAGCAACAACCCCTGCTCTCCAGCGATGTACAAGGCATCGCCGGTGGAGTTGATCGCGTTCAAATGGAAGTTCTGCGGGTTGTCGGTGCGATCCTGGAATGGGGTCCAGCTTTGGCCGCCATCCTCGGTACGCAGGATCAGGTTGAACACACCGACCACATAGCCGACTTTGTCATTGGCGAACCAGACGTCGAGCAAGGGTTTGTCAGCGCCCTCTTCCACCAGCCGCTGACCTTCAGCGACCAGCAGCGGCCACTGTTCGTTGGCAGGCGTGGCATTGGCCAACGCCGAGTAATGCTTGACCAGCAACGCACCGATCTCTCGACCGTCCAGTTGCTTTTTCCAGGTCACGCCGGCGTCGCTGCTGTGCAGAATGACGCCATCGTTGCCCACGGCCCAGCCTTGTTCCGGGGAAGAAAAGTAAACGGCATTCAGGTCGCTGCTGACCGGTACGCTGGCCTGCTGCCATTGCTTGCCGGCGTCATCGGAATACAGAATATGGCCGCGCTGCCCAACGGCGATCAGACGCTGCCCAGCATTCGCGACGTCGAGCATGGGACTGCGCACCGCCAGGGCACTGATCTTGGCGGGCAGATCCAGCACATCAACGTAGCCGTTCGCCTGGGCACCTGTCTGCCACAGCGCCAACAGCATCACCAGCGCCTGCAACCTGCGCTTGTTCAATGAACACATAGTGCGTCCTCTTGGCAAAACCGGGCCGCGCCGCACCCAGGGTGCAGCCGGCCTCCTGATGTACCGCGCTTAGCGAATACCGTTACCGGCCAGTGCGTCCGGTGACCACTGCGCCTTGGTGAGGGGGGCGATGTACTTGATGCCGCCGTAGGCGCCCGACAAGCCGTTGATGTTGTAGGTCCCGCCCACCAGGTCATAGATCACGTGCGGCGTGGTGTTGGGGGTGGTCACATCGTAGCTTTGCGAGAGGAAGCTGAAAGAGCCACGGTACAGTTGGCCGCGGGCATCGTACTGATCGGATGCCAGAGCCACCCAGCTGTCCTCATCCAGATAGAAGCGACGCTTGGCATAGACGTGACGGGCACCGGCCTTGAGCGTGCCTTCCACTACCCACACACGGTGCTTCTCCCAACGCACGTATTGCGGCGCCAGGTGGTTCGGTGTGGTCAAGGCTTTCGGGTCCTTGATGTAGCTCAGCGCGTAGGTGTTGTACGGCACGATCATTTCCTGCTTGCCGACCAGTTTCCAGTCATAGCGATCCAGCGCACCGTTGAAGACATACACGTCGTCATAGGTGCCCGAACCTGCGGTGCCCGGGTTTGGCGTGTCATAGGCCAGTGTCGGCGCCAGCTTCACCCGGCGTTGCCCCGGCAGGTACTGCCAGGCGCGACGTGCCTGCGCGAGTGGGTTGGCGGCATCCTTGAGCATGATCGCCTCCCCCGCCCGGCGCGCAGGGCCGGTGTAGAACAAACGGGTCTGGAAGTAGGTGTCCTTGCCATCGATGACCTTGCTCGGGTCTTCGAAAATCGGAAACGAGTTGACGATCTCGCCGCTGGTGGCGAGGATTTGCGCGCCTGAGGAATCGACGTTCCAGGAATCATACTTGGTCGAATATGCCACCCCTTGATAACGCAGCAGGTGGTTCCACATGGCTTCGGCACCTGACTGCGGAATCGGGAAAGGCACACCCGGCAGGACGTTCTCGATGGCGTTGCCACCTTCCAGCGACTTGGCGCCGGTGGCGTTCTTCAAGGTGTTGTCCAGCACGCTCTGCGGCAGGGCCACGCTGCGATGGGTCGGATAGACCTCGACGCGGAAGCTCGGAAAACGCGTAGCCAGTTCGACAGTGACGGCCGTCAGCTGATTTTTGTACTGCGCGACATTCTTGCCATCGATCACCAGCACTGGCTTCTCGCTGGCGTAAGGGTCGGGACGCAAGCTGTCGCCCGTTTTATAACCCGCTGGCGCGGTCGTCAGTCCGCCGGTATAGGCCGGGATGGAGCCATCGGCGTTACCGGCTTTTTCGGCGCCGACGGCGGTGAGGTTGCTGCCCAGCTTATTGGCGTCGGCGGCGGGCACGGCGGCCTGGACGAGACCGGCGAAGGCCAGCGCAACGGAGGCGGTCAACAGATTTTGCATGCATTTCATGGTGTCGTTCTCCTGATTGTTTTTAAGCAATCGCGAATCAGAAAGTTGTCTTGAAGGTGGCCGTTACCATGCCGCGATCCTTGAGCTGGGCCGGGGTACCGCCAAAGGCGGTGGTTTGCCCGGGCACGCAGTTGTACTGCCCGTTGGCACCCGGCGCAGCGCCGTCTCCCTGGCTGCCAGCGCTGCCTGGCGAACTGCACGTGTCGAATGGACCGAAGTTGTCCACGTATTTCAGGTCGAAGCGGTACTGGTTGTGCACATCGAAGCCGACGCCGACCGAGTAGCTGCCGGAGTCTTCGTTGCCGCCCAACTGGACGGCGGAGTTGCCATTGAGGCCGACGTTGTAGGTCATCGGCAGGTACATATCGATGCCCGGGAAGACCTGGTACCAGGTCGGGTTGAAGTTGACCCCAATGATGTAGTTGTCCTTGGTGACCTTGTCGGTGCCGCGGTACCAGTCCTCGCCCTTGAACAGCTGCTTGTTGTCGGTCACCTTCAGCCAGCGGCTGTAGCCGAGTTCGACCAGTAACGATGAGCTGTCCCAGAGAGGTGTGTCGCCAAAAGTGGTCAGGCCGTTGAGCACTGCATGCACGGTGTTGCCTCGGGCCACGCCGTCTTCGCCATTGAAGCCGCCGATGAAGCCTGGCAAGCCGGCAGCGGCTGCAGCCGGGCTGACAGTGCCCGCCACGCTGGCCAGCGGCATGTTTTCGCGGTAGTTCAGGTCGAAACCGACGCTGACTCCGCCGACGCTCTTCGACAGGCTGATGCCATAGATATCGATGTCATCGACGTAGAACTGGTTGTAGCTGCCGATGTTGCCGGAGATCAGCTGCGCCGGGCCGACGGCGGTCGGCTGCAGCACCAGGTTGGGCAGGATGTCGGACGTGTTGCGGTAGTAGACACCGAGGGTACCGTCGAGCCATTCCGGGCTCCACTTGGCCATCAGGCCGAAGTCACCGCGCTTGTCCGGTTTGAAGGTATGGCCATTGCTCAGGCGCAGGAACTGATTGGCACCGATCGGACCAGGAGCACCAAAAAACGGATTCTGCCCGCCGATCAGCGACAGGTTGTGCCCGCCGTTCTGGATGCCGTCGTTGAACCCCAGGTAGGTACCGGACTCCGGCAGGCGCGAAGCGTCCCAGTCGAGGAAGTACTGCGCGCCGAGCGTCAGTTCCGGGTTGACCGTGAAGCTGGCGGACAACTGGTTACGCGGGATGAACAGTTCCTTGGCTTCAGTGCCAGGTACCGCCAGCGCCTTGGAAATGTCCAGGCCGGACTGGCCGTAGCTGTTGCCGTGGGCAAAGGCCAGGATGCTTTCGCCCCAGTACTGGGTGTGCTTGCCAAGCTTGGCGCTGAGGATCGACTCTTCGCCGACTTCTGCGCTACCGAAGACGAAAGCATCGAGTATTTCGGCCGACGGGCCGTTGTAGTAGCGATCGGCGTAACCGCTGATATGGCGTGAATCCGGCCGGCCATTGTTGAGTTGGTTGGTCGCCGCGTTATCACTGCCGACATTGTCGTAGGCATGGTCGTACCAGCTGTTGGCGCTGACGCGAAAACCGGCCTTTTGCTTGTACGTTACATCCAGTTCAGACAGCACATCCAGGCGTTGCGACACCGCACTGCCGGAAGAGAAGTTGCGGTTGCCGTCATTATTGTTCCATGAGTTGGCCAACTTGCTGTTGGGGCTCTCGACACGCTGGGCATAGTTCAACTTCAACGTGTTATCGAAGCGCACGGCCCAGTCTTCACTGCCGGTGTTCAATTCGAAGGCCTGTGCCGCCGGCAACATGGCGATGAACAGCGCCGAGGCCAGCAGCGTTGGCTCGAACACGCCAGAACCATGAGTCTTGTTTACCCGCATATGTTGTCTCCGCTGTTTTTGTTGTTGTTTTGCGTTCATGGAAATGCACCTGGCTATTCAAAATCGGGCATGACAGTGCCCACCACTCATAACCCCGTCAGGGGAGCGTTCAATTCATGCAACGTGATCCAGTCAATAGCGCCGGCGTCAGCACATCCCGCGTTATTGAACGACCAGACTCAACTACCGAGTCGTATCATCATCAACACCAGCCCTAGCAAGAACACGGTTTCACCGACCATCAACAGAATGGGTTTGAAGCCCACCGTGGCCAGTTCCTTCAACTGGATTTTCATACCCAGCGCACTGATGGCCACGACCAGGCACCAGCTGGACAACTGATTGCCCAGACCCTGCACCACGGATGGCAGCCAACCCAGGCTGGTCACTGTCGCCAGTACCACGAAAGCCACGGCAAACCAGGGCAACAACGGTGGACGCTCACCCGTCCCCTGCCCGCCCTGAGCGCGGGTGATCAACACCGCGCAGACGATGACCGGCAGCAGCATGGCGATACGCATCAGTTTCACCACCGTGGCGGTATCGCCGATGTCATGGGACATGCTGTATCCGGCACCGACCACCTGGGCGACGTCATGGATAGTGGCGCCGAGAAACACCCCGGCTTGCAACGGGTCCAGGCCCAGCGCCCGGGCAATCACCGGATAGACGATCATGGCCAGGGTCGACAGGCTGGACACGCCAATGACCGTGAACAGCGTCGCCCGCTCCTTGGCCTGATGGGCCGGCAACGCCGCCGCCAAAGCCAGTGCCGCCGACGCGCCGCAGATCGCGGTGGCCCCGCCGGACAACAGACCGAACAGCGCATTGAAGCCCAGGGCACGCGCCGCCAGCATCGACACCACAATGGTCACCACCACCGACACCACGACGATCAACACCGGATGCCAGCCCAGCGCCACGATCTGCTCCAGCGAGATGCGCAGCCCCAACAAGGCCACGCCCACACGCAGGATTTCCCGGGCACTGAAATCGATACCGGCCTTGCTCGGCCCCGCCGCCAGAAAGTTCATGGCCATGCCGAGCAAGAGTGCCAACAGCATCACTGGTGCGTGGTACTGGTCCGCCAGAAAGCGCGCGGCAATGGCGACCACGATGCTCGCCAGCACACCCGGAAGGTACTGGCTGGCAACCGACTGAAGTTGAATGACGGCGGACCTGGACATCGTTAAACCTTCATACCCATCGCTGGCAGTGCACAGGCGCTCTCACGCTTGACCCGAGCCGCCAGCACAAAGAAAAAGCCACCCAGCACCAGCGCGAGAATGTCGCTGACCAGCAACACATGGGTCAGCGGCGAGTCCACTCCGGCAACCGTCAAGGCGTCGCTGATCCAGCCGACAATAAAGGTGCCCAGCGCTACCGAAATCAGGTTCAGCAGCAGCATCGAGAAGCCCATGACCGTCGACCGCATACGCACCGGGACCGCGCCTTGAATCGCCGTGGTTGCAGATCCGTAAAGCGACATCAGCATAAAGATGCCAACCGCCATCCCAACATAAAACAACGGTGAATCCGTCGGTACCAGGCGATAAGCGATCATGCATGGCGCGCACAGCAGCATGAGCAACGCCAGCACACTGGCGTGGCCACCCTTGAAACGAGGGGCCAGGCGGTCGCTCAAGATGCCGCCGGCCAACGCACCCAACGAGCCGAAGACGATCTGCATGGCGCCCAGGGTCATGGCAATCGTGGCCGGGTCCATACCCCTCTCCCGCGTCATCCAGAGCTGCGCGAATGAAATGCCCGGGTAGACCAGATGCGCCAGCACAAATCCGGTCACGGTGTAGCGCACGACGCGGTTGCTACGCAGTTCCTCGAGCACCGCCGCCAGCTGGGACTTGAGCGGTGCACCAGGTTCTTGTTGGGCGTCGTGGCTGCGCTTGTCGCCCAGCAGCATTAACGGCAGGCCAATGACAACGCCGGTCACCCCCAGGACATAAAACGTGGTGCGCCAGCCATGGGCGGCGCCGAGTGTGCCCGCCAGCAAAAAGCTGCAGCCAATGCCCAACGGAATACCGAGGTAAAACAGTCCCACCGCCGTGCCCCGGCGCTTCTGCGAGAACAGCTCCATCAACAGCGCCGTGGCGGCTGGCACCAGCGCTGCTTCGCCGGTGGCTACGAGAAAACGCGCCGCGACCATTTGTTCGAAGTTCTGGACCAAACCGGAGGCCACCGTACAAACGCTCCAGACGAGCATGCCTGCACCGATCACCCGTGGCCGACTGTGACGATCGGCCAACGCACCAAGAAATACCGCCATCACGCCGTAGCTCAGCACCCACACCGCGCCGACCAGAAAACCGTACTGCGCATTGTTGATCGCCAGCTCACCAGTGATTTGCGGGGCGAAACCCAGCAGGATATTTCGGTCCACCTGGGCCAACAGGTGGATCACCATCAGCGTCGCAAGAACGGCACAGGGACTCTTTTTCCAGAACATTCGTCAGTACCTTTGAATTGTTTTTATGAAGGTAAGGCTCGATGCCACCCGTCCCATGAGGACTAGCGCATGGTCCGCCGCTTCGGCCCAAGGGAAAGCGCGGTGATGCGATACGCGTCACCCACCCAGTTGCACAGCAACGGACGCGTACTGTCCGGCTCGATAATGTCGATCACGCCAAAGCGCTCGGCCGTGCGCAGCGGTGAAGCCAGGGCCTGGTAATGGGCCTCCAGTTCCTTGCGCCGCACCAACGGATCATCCGCTGCAGCAATTTCCTGCTTGTAGGCGGCCGCGACACCACCCTCGATCGGGATCGAACCCCACTGCGCCGAAGGCCAGGCGAACCGGTGCGGCAATGCCGTGCCCGTCGGGCCATGCCACGGGCTGACCATGGCACCGGCAAGTCCGACGCAGCGGCGCAGCACAATGGTGATGACCGGTACGCTGGCTTGCTCGATCGCATGCACAGCCTGCATGGCCGCAATCAGCGTGCCCTGCATTTCCGCCTCTTGCCCGGTCATGACACCCGGCTGGTCCACCAGATAGATCAGCGGCAGATGAAAGGTGTCGCACAGGTCGATGAAGCGAGTCTGCTTGAGCGCCGCCGCACGGGTCAGCGCACCGCCGCCGACGCGCGGGTTGTTGCAGATGATCCCGACCGAATAGCCATTCATACGGGCGAACGCGGTGATGGTCGACGCGCCGAAATCCGGGGACATCTCGAACAGACTGTCCTTGTCGACCAGCGACTTGAGGATCTTGTGCGGGTTGAAGATCTTGCGCCGGTCATGGGGAATGGCATCGTTGAGCCAGGCGTCACGGCGACCGGGAGAATCCTGCGAAGCCACCCGCGGTGGTTGCTCCCAGACATTGCCCGGCAGATAGGACAAGAAGCGCTTGGCCAGATCCAGGGCGTCGGCATCGCTGTTGGCAGCCAGATTGATCATGCCGCTGTGACGATGCACCTGGTCGTAACCACCGAGATCGTTCTTGTCGATATCGATACCGAACGCCTGCTTGACCACCGGCGGGCCAGCCGCGAACACCTGGCTTTGGCCACGCACCATGATCGATAGGTGTGAAGCGGCAACCCGCAGCGCACCCAGACCTGCGCAGGCACCGTGGGCAATGCCGACGACCGGCACGGCGCCCAACAGGTTGGTGATCGGCAACAAGGCATAACCCGGAATCTTGGTGTGACCGAGCTTGTCGAGCAGCTTCACACTGCCGCCGGCACTGTCGATCATGCGGATGATCGGTAACTTGTATTCCCAGGCGTAGCGATCGGCATAGATCCACTTTTCGGCGACCGCCGCCTCCGACGAACCACCGCGAATGGTGAAATCATCGGCCGCCACCACCGTGCGCCGTTGCTCGATCTGACCGACGCCCACCACTGCCGTGCTCGGTGTGGCGGAGGCAATCTTGCCTTCCGCCGTGTACTTCACCGCGCCGGCCAGGATGCCGAACTCCTCGAAGCTCTCGCCATCGAGCAGGTGCCCGATGCGCTCGCGCGCGGTGAGCTTGCCTTGGGCATGATGCTTTTCCACCGCTTCCGGACCGCCCAACGCGTGGGCGATTTCACGACGAGCGCGGAGGTCGGCCAGCTCCAGCGACCATTCAGGGGCAACAGGCGTGCTCATGATGATGTCCTCTCCAGGCGCGCGAGATAGTCATCGCGCAGAATGTTCTTCACCACCTTGCCGGCGTTGTTACGCGGCAGGGCCTCAACGAATTCGATCAGGCGCGGCTTCTTGTAGCCGGCGATCAGTGCCGCGCAATGACTGCCCAGGGTCTCGCTGTCGACCTTGGCGCCTTCGCGCCGCACGACAAACGCTGCGATACGCTCGCCCCACTCCGGGTCGGGCAAGCCCAGGACCGCGACCTCGACGACATGCGGATGGCTTTCCAGGGCATCCTCGACTTCTCGCGCGTAGACGTTGAAGCCGCCGGAAATGATCATGTCCTTGTTGCGCCCGACGATATAAAGAAAGCCCTGCGCATCGAGGTAGCCGAGATCGCCCGAGTAGTACCAGCCATCACGAATGGCTTCGGCCTCCAGATCCGGGCGACGCCAGAACGCCACTTCGCCGATACCGTCGGTGGCGATCGCGATCTCGCCAATCTCGCCCACCGCCAGCTCCTCGCCCTGTGCATCACGCACGGTGATCTGCACATTGGCCGTCGGTTTGCCGCAGGAACGCAGCACAGCGTCTTCGGCGTGTTCGTGCGGATACAGCACTGCCAACGGCTGCACCGCTTCGGTCATTCCGTACTGCTGGCGCATCACCGGGCCAAATCGCGCAATGGCTCTGTGAATCAAATCAACAGAGGTCGGAGCGGTGCCGTAATGGATGCACTTGAGCGACGAGTGATCGGCGCAGGCCCCGCTGTCGAGGGTGTCGAGCAAACGCGTGAGCATGGTCGGCACACACATCATTTGCGTGATCCGGTGGCGCTCGATCTGTTGCAGCGTGTCCAGTGGCTCGAACTTCTCGAGAATCACGTTGCGCGCCCCCCGCAAGTAGCAGGGCAACAGATGCACGCCGGCGGCATGGGTCAAGGGACCGACGTGCAACATCGCATCCTCCACGCCCAGGCGGTATTCCATGGCGTAGAAATGGTTGGTCAGGCGTTCATACCAGCGCTTGACCGTGTAGGTGACGCCCTTGGGCTTGCCGGTCGTGCCCGAGGTATAGGCAATGCGCAGCAATGCGTCGGGCGACACCTGAATATTGGGGGCGTGGACTGGCATCGAGGCGAGCAACTGGCGGTAATCCAGTACCTGCGATGACTGCCAATCGAGCGCTATCACATGGCGCAAACCGCTCACGCGATCACCAACGCCTTCGCCGATCTCGCGAAATTCCGGGCCCACCACCAACAGGCTGGCACCGGCGTCGTCGAGGATCGCGATCTGTTCGGCCAACGTGTGCCGGGCATTGAGTGCCACGTAAACCAGACCGGCCTTCTCGACCGCGAAAACACTCTCGATCGCCTCGGGCGAGTTGTTGAGCAGCACAGCGACGCGCTCCCCAACCTGTAATCCAAGGGCAATCAAGGCGTGGGCAAGACGGTTACTGGCCGCCTCGACCTCGTCATACGTCAGGCCGTTGTCGCCGAAGATCAGGGCGGTGCGGCCTCGGTGTTGCCGGGCTGCCCAACTAAGCATGAGTCCTGCGGTGCGTTTTTTTGTCATGATATTTTGTCTTATTGTCGACAATTTGACACAGCACTCGGGAGTGTTGTGCCCCCGTGTCCTGTTATTTATTCCAGCTGGATCAATGCGGCTTGATGGGAAGCGTTGATCAGCTCGACCATCATGTTGGCAGCGACCGAGCTGCTGTTTTGTCTAAGGGCTTCGACCAACTGCCGCCAATGTGTGACGGAAGCCTGACGACGCTCCGGTGAACGCAATCCCAACCGCGTGTAGCGTGCGGTCTGAATGCCCAATGCACCCATGAGTTCTGCCAGCTGCTTGTTGCCGCAGGACTGGAACAACAGCGTGCTCAAGCGATAACTGCCTTGTGCATACTCGTCCAGGGCATCCGCTTGCAAAGCAATCAGCTCAAGCCGGGTGACGATGGCGTCCATCTGATTGACGACCGACGCATCCAGATCGACCAGGTATTTGGCCAACAAACCGGCCAGTACCGCGCGGATCTCGAACAGATTGTCGATCTCCTGCCTGCTCAATGAGGTCACATGCGCGCCGCGCTGCGGCACGATGGTCACCACGCCCACTTTCTCGAGAATGCGCAGGGCTTCGCGAATCGGACCGCGGCTGACCTGGAAGTGGTCGGCCAGCTCCTGCTCACGCACCGAATCTCCCGGCCCGTATTCACCCCGCAGAATCGCAAGCGTAATGCTTTCGGCAATCTGCTCCGGCATCGTCAGTACGCGCTGGCGACCAGCCCGCATGATACCTATTGCACTACCGCCCTTGGCGGTCGACGCCGAACCTGCATTCATTGACATAGCCTTCAATCGCACTCCATAAGCAAAACATCCTGACCGTCTTTCACCACGTCGCCCTCGGCAACGAGGATGCTGACAATGCGCCCCGGTTCGACAGCCATCAACGGAATTTCCATTTTCATGGATTCCATGACGATGAGTATCTGATCTTCTTCGACGATGTCGCCCTCGCGGACATGGATCTGCCAGACCGTACCGGCGACATCTGATTTAACCGCGATTGTACTCATTCTCGCCCCCTCCAAAACACAACTGTTTTTCTGAAATTGCCGGGCCCTTGATCGGCGCACGCTACGCTTTTTCTATCAATCGCTGCGCAAGCGCCTTGGGTGATGATCAGTAAAGTACATCATTGTCTGATTGTTGACAATCCTACGTTTCGATGTTTTTATCGGTCAAGGCAATTCGAACAACAAGAGGCCAGAAGGCATGTCGCTCACTCATAAAGAAGCACGAAGAATCCTGGAAATACTGGATCACACGACCCATCTGGACTTCCTTGAAGTCCGCATCGGTGACACCACCCTGACTGCCAGCAAGTCAGGCACGATCGAGCGGTCACAGGCGCCTGCACCAGGCGCCACGCCGGCAAAACCGGCACAGCCAGCCGCGTCCGTGGCGGCCACGAGCGAACCTGAAGTCGCCGCGGGCCAGGTCGCCGTCCGCGCCACCATGATGGGTACCTTCTATCGCAAACCCAGCCCTGACCAACCGTCTTTTGTGGAAGAGAACGCGCTGGTGGAGACAGGCACGCCGCTGTGCCTGGTCGAAGCCATGAAACTGTTCAACACCCTACCGTCGCCAGTGAAAGGCCGGGTTGTGCGCATCGTCGCCCAGGACCTGCAGATGGTGCAGCGAGACCAGCTATTGATGATTATCGAACCGGAGGCACGTTGATGAGCAGCATTCCCGTGGCAACCCGCGACATTCGCCGGGTATTGATCGCCAATCGTGGCGAAATCGCGGTACGCATCGTGCGTGCCTGCAAAACCCTGGGCATCGAATCGGTTGCCGCCGTCTCCGAAGCGGATCAGGACAGCCTGGCCGCGCGTCTGGCCGACCAGTACGTCGTCATCGGCCCGGCGCCGGCAGCGCAAAGCTATCTGTGCGCCGACCTGCTGGTGCGTACGGCACTGGAACAGCGCTGTGACGCCATCCACCCGGGCTACGGCTTCCTTTCCGAACGCTCGCATTTTGCCCAGGCCTGCGAAGACGCCGGCATTGCGTTCATCGGTCCATCGGCTGAAATCATTGACTCGATGGGTGACAAAATCACCGCCGTTGGTCTGGCGGAAAAAGCCGAAGTGCCGCGAGTACCGGGTTCGGACGCCGTGGCCGATGCAGAGACCGCACGCGCCATCGCCAGCGACATCGGCTATCCGGTGCTATTCAAGGCCACCGCCGGGGGCGGCGGGCGCGGCATGCGCATCGTGCGCAGCGATGAAGAGGCCGAGGCGGCCTTCCGCTCGGCTTCTTCGGAAGCGCAAGCCGCCTTTGGCGATCCGACCTTGTATGTCGAGAAGTTCATCGAACTGGCGCGCCACATCGAAATCCAGATCATGGGCGACCGGCATGGCAACGTGGTGCATCTGGGTGAGCGCGAGTGCTCGACCCAGCGCCGGCACCAGAAACTGATCGAGGAAGCACCCTCCCCCAGCCTCGCGCCGCAAACCCGCGCTCAAATGGGCGAGTGCGCCGTACGTCTGGCGAAGAATGTCGGCTATTTCGGCGCGGGTACGATCGAATTCGTGGTCGATGACCGCGATGGCAAATTCTATTTCCTGGAAATGAACACCCGCATCCAGGTCGAACACCCGGTGACGGAGATGATCACCGGCTTCGACCTGGTGGCCGAGCAGATTCGCATCGCCGCCGGCCTGCCGCTGTCGTTCAGCCAGGCAGACGTCAAACTGGTCGGCCATGCCATCGAGTGCCGGATCAACGCCGAAGATCCGGACCGCAACTTCCTGCCAAGCCCTGGCCTGGTGAGCGAATGGCTGCCACCCAAAGGCAAAGGCGTACGGGTCGATACCCACTGCTACAGCGGCGCCACCGTGCCACCGTTTTATGACTCCCTGCTGGCCAAGCTGATCGTGCACGCACCGACCCGCAGCGAGGCGATCGTGCTGATGCGCAAGGCGCTGGAGGACATGAAAGTCGTGGGCCTGTCGACCACCGCCAGCTTCCACCATGCCGTGCTCGACCACCCGGACTTCGTCGCAGGCAGGGTCACCACACGCTGGGTTGAAGACGTCTTTGTGCCGGCCCGCAAACAGGCTTTGAAACAAGCCAAGGAGCGCGCATGAACATGACAACATTGGTCGATGTCAGCCTGAGCGACGGCCAGACCGCAGCCTGGGGCGGCGCCCCCGGCACGGCGATGCTGCTCGGGACCATGAATTCACTGGGGCACGCTCGGCTGGCGGCAATCGAGGTGTTGAGTCCCGCCGTGATCGCGCAGTGCCTCAACCGTGGTGAAAACCCACTGCAACGCGTCGCTGCGCTGCGCGAGCGCGCCAATGGCACGCCCCTGCGCGCAACGGTGAACCTGCTGCCTGCCCATGGCCTTATCGATGTGCTCACAGGCGAAGCGCTGGACGGCTGGCTTCGAGTGCTCGCCCGGTCCGGCATCAGCGAGGTCGTGTTGATCGATCCGCAGTTGGACTTCCAGCGCCTGGGTGACGCCGTGCAGTTGGCATTGGCGAACGGCCTGACCGCCATCGCTGCCCTGCCCTATGTAGACGATCATGCGCATGGCAACGCCCATTATTCGGCCTGTGCTGCTCGGCTTGTCCAGGCAGGTGCGCAGCGCATCATGCTGCGCGACGAAGCCGGCCTGCTGCATATCGATCGCCTGCCCGGTTTGCTCGCGGCGCTGCGCAGCGGCGTCGATGGAACACCGCTGGACCTGCACACACGCTGCCACACCGGCCTCGGCCCGCAAGTGGCGCTGGAGGCGATTCGCTTGGGCATCGACCGCCTCGATGCCGCGCTGCCCTGCGTTGCCAACGGTGCATCGACGCCTTCGCTGGCACTGTTGAGCCGTTCTGCGGCGCTGCTCCAACTGCCTCTGCAAACCCCGGATCAGGATCGTATAAAAGACGCCGAGGCTCAGCTGAGTGCCGTGGCGGACCAGGAAGGATTCCCCGAGAGCCTGCCGTGGGCCTTCGATCTGGCTCCCTACGAACACCAGTTGCCGGGCGAAATCGCCACCGAGGCCATGCAAGCGTTACGCAAACGCGGACGCCTGGCCGATCTGTTCGAGTTTTCCCGCGAGTGCACGCGCATTCGCCAGGAGCTGGGTAATCCGCCGATGTTGCAACCCTTTGCACAGGCTATTGCGCGACAGGCACTCGAGCATCTCGATGCCGGCCCACGTTTCGCCACATTGCAGCCAGTCTTGCGCCGCTGGCTGCAAGGCTGCTACGGCCCGATCGATACGTCGCTGACCCGCCTGCAACATCGCATCGGCGCGGTTGCGCACCCGTGCCGTGCGATCGACGTGCCCGCCTCCGATGAGGCGCTGGCGGCACTGATCTGCGGCTGCCCTGCGCTGCCGCCGCTGCACACACTTCACTATGAAGTTCTCACGCCCGAGCAAGCCCTGACACAAGGCCTGCTGCAACGCTGGCCCGACTACACCGTATTGAGTGTCACAGGCCCCGGCCTGTCCATCCATCTCGAACACAGCAAGGGGTGACATGTGCTGAATCAACTACGCGAAAAAGTCAATGCGGAATTTGCCCGTACCGGCAAACGTCGCCGCATCCAGCTGGTCGATGCCACCCTGCGCGACGCGCACCAGTGCCTGTGGGCGACGCGCATGCGCACCGAACACATGCTGCCGATGGCCGAGCGCCTGGATGCCCTGGGTTTCGATGCGATAGAAGCCATTGCGCTGGTGCAGTTCGACGCCAGCGTGTTGTTCCTCAATCAGAGTCCACTGGAACGGCTACGCCTGTTGTCCGAGCGCATCCGCCACACACCGCTGCGCGGCATCGTGCGCAGCAATATGCTGCGCAGCTTCTATCCCGAACCGGACGACCTGAGCGAACTGTACGTCGAGCGCTTGGTTGCCAACGGTGCCCGCGACATCGGCTTTCTCGATTCACTGCACTGCTGGGATAACCTGGTACCGGCGCTCACCACGGCCAAGCGCCTCGGCGTCACCACCAACCTCGCCATGATCTACAACCTCGCCCCAGGCTACGACGCGCCGTTCTACGCCGCCAAGGCGCGCGAGGCCATCGAACGCTTCGAAATCGACGCCTTTACCTTTGGCGACGCCGGCGGCAGCCTGACCGTGGAGCAGGTACGCATCATTGTGCCGGCGATCAAGGCGGTGATCGGTGATCGACCGCTCGAAGTACTCACTCACTGCCTGAATGCCACCGGTTCGCTGGTGGCGCTGGAAGCAGCCGTGCACGGTGCCGATCGCTTGCTGTGCTCGATCGATCCGCTGGCCAACGGCAATGCCGGACCCTCGGCACAGATGCTGGCTCGCAACCTGCGCGAGATCGGCTTCGAGGTCAGTTTCGATGACCGCGCGGCAGACGAGATCGGTGACTACCTCGCCGGCGTCGCCGAAGAGCACGGCTTCCCTGTGGGCGTTCCGGCGGAGTACGACCCGGCTCACTTCGTCACCCAGTACGCGGGCGGTGCCATGTCCAACCTGCAATCGCAGCTTCAGCTGGCGGGCATCGCCGACAAGTTGCCGGTGGTGCTCGAGGAGATCGGCCGCGTCCGTGTGGAACTGGGCTCGCCGGTGATGGCAACACCCTTCCCCGCCATGATCGCTGCCCAGGCGGTGATGAACGTACTGAGCGGCGAGCGCTACAAAGTGGTACCGGACGAAGTGAAAAAGTACGTGTGCGGCTACTTCGGCGCCCTGCCGCTGCCGGTCGATCCCGACATCAAGGATCGCGTGCTCGCCAACGGCTCCCGTGAGATTGCGACCACGCCACCAGTGCTGGCGCCAAAAGTTCCAGAGCTGCGTCGTCGCTACCCCGGCCTGTCGGATGATGAACTGCTGCTGCGCGCGATGTACGGCGACGAAAAAATCACCGGGCTGGTCCCTACCGTGGTCGACGACACCTTCAGCGTGCGCCGTCCGCTGCACGAACTGATCGCCGGCCTGGCCAGGCTCCCGGAACAACGTCATGTGCACATCGCCATGGCCGGTTTCGAATTGCGTACTCGTTGAGGTTGCCATGTCGACTCCCCTCTCTGCACGGCCACTGCCGCAACCCACCGCCGAAACGGCCGCCTATTGGGCGGCCGCGCAGGAACACCGACTGCTGATCCAGCGTTGCAGTGGCTGCGGGACCTGCCAGTTTTACCCACGGGCATTCTGCATCAGCTGCCTGTCCGACAGCCTCGAGTGGATCAACGCCTGCGGCCATGGGCGCATCTACACCTACTCGGTCTGCCGGATCGCGCCCTCGCCGGCCTTCGAATCCCGGCTGCCCTATGTCGTTGCGCTGATCGACCTCGATGAAGGTGTTCGCCTGGTCGCCAACATCCTCGATGCCGACCTTGAGCGCGTCGCCATCGGCGCCCGTGTCAACGTCTGTTTCGAGTCCGTCAGCGAATCCTGCACGCTGCCCCAGTTCACTCTTTTGGATTAGCCGTCACCATGGAAATGATTACCGACCACTTCGATGCTGGCGCCGATCGCCACCCGGATAACGTCTGCCTGCAAGGCCCAGGTTTCAGTCTCACTTACGCCGAAGTCCAGGCCGACTCCCATGCCATCGGCCATGCCTTGACGCTGCTGGACCTGAGCTGTGCTCATGTCGGCGTACTGGCGCCCAATCACCCGCTGAGCTTCGTCGCCATGCTGGGCGCCTTGCGCGCCGGGGCTACCTTCATTCCCCTGAACGCACGTGATTCGATCGACAGCCTGATCTGGTTCATGAGTTTCACCCGGGTGTCCGTGCTAGTGCTGCACTCGCAGTACTTCGAGCATGCCGAACGCATTCGTACGGGCGTGCCCACCTTGAAAACCCTGATCGGCCTGGACGAACCCATGGCCGGCCTGAGCATCGCCAATTGGTGCCGCGAACACGTGGGCCAGCGTTGCACAGTGCGCCGAACCCTCGACGACACCGCCCTGATCAAATCATCAGGCGGCACCACGGGTAGGCCGAAGGCAATCATGCAAAGCCATCGCGCGCTACTCGCCTGCTACCGCATCGGCAACCAGTTCATGCCGCCGGCAAAAAGCCCCGCGCACCTGGTCGTGGCACCGCTGACCCATGCGGCAGGCGCGACTGCCATGGCGCTGTCGAGTTTCGGCACGCGCAACGTGATTGCAGCGTCCGCCGATCCGGGCGCCGTTCTGGAAACCATCGAACGGGAACGCATCACCCACCTGTTCCTGCCGCCGACCCTGATTTATCGACTGCTGTCGCATCCGGACGTCAAAACCCGCGACTGCTCGTCACTCGAGTACGTGATCTACGGCGCCGCACCGATGTCCGTGGACAAGCTGCGTGAAGGCATCGCCCTGTGGGGACCGGTGTTCGTGCAGTGTTATGGTCAATCCGAAGTGCCCGGGGTGATCACCGTACTGACCCGCGAAGACCACATGCGTGACGGTAAGCACCTGGGTTCCGCCGGCCGTCCCACCGGTGCTTGCGAAGTAGCCCTGATGGATGAAGAGGGACGGATCGTCGAGCCCGGCGAACGCGGCGAGATCGTCGCCCGGGGCGAACTGGTCGCCCCGGGTTACTACGACAACCCGCAAGCCAACGAAGAGGCACGCCGGTTCGGCTGGCACCACACCGGTGACATTGGCGTGTTCGATGAAGGCGGTTACCTGTACATCGTCGATCGCACCAAGGACATGATCATCTCCGGTGGCTTCAACCTCTATCCGAGCGAAATCGAACAGGTGATATGGGCGCATCCGGCTGTCATGGATTGCGCCGTGGTGGGTATTCCCGATCCCGACTGGGGCGAGAAAGTCATCGCGGTCATCGAACTCAAGGCAGGTGCCAGCGCCACCGCCGAAGAGTTCATGGCGACCTGCCGCGAAAAACTCGGCAGCCTGAAGACGCCTAAACACGTGTTGTTCTGGGAGAGCCTGCCGCGCAGCCCGGTCGGCAAGGTGCTGAAAAAAGATGTGCGTCTGCTGCTCGTCGCGCAGGAGCCTCAACCATGACCATTGATGCTTCCCGCCTGGCCGGCCGTTACGCCATTGTAGGCGTGGGCGAAGCCGGTCTTGGCAAGGCTCAGCCTGGTGATACCGCGCTGTCGCTGCAATGCCGATCGGCCCGAGACGCCCTGCTGGATGCCGGGCTCACGCTGGCCGATGTCGATGGGGTTTTCGCCCATTGGGACGACCGCGCCAACGCGCTGCTGGTGAGCGAATACCTGGGGATCACACCACGCTATGTAGACAGCACTGTGGTGGGTGGCGGCTCGCCCCTCACTCACTTGATCCACGCCATGGCCGCGATCGATGCCGGCCTGTGCTCGGTGGCGCTGGTCACCTACGGCAGTACCCAACGCCTGGATCACAGTCGCCAGCGTGGCGGCGTGGTCACCGACCCGCGCTCGCCGTCCGGCCAGTTCGTGGCGCCCTACGGCGTGCTCAGTCCGATCAGTTGGTACGCGATGCACGCGCAGCAGTATTTGCATCGCTATCAGGCGAGAGCAGAAGATCTTGGCGAGGTGGCGATCAACGCGCGGCGCTGGGCGCAATTGAATCCCCAGGCCACGCTGCGTAAACCACTGACGATGGAGGAGTACCTGGCTTCGCCGCTGATCTGCGACCCCTTGCGCAAGGCCGACATCTGCCTGGTCAGCGACGGTGCCGGTGCGTTGATCCTGACCAAAGCCGGACACGCCCGCACCCTGGCCAAGCCGCCCGTCTTCATCCGCGGTTTCGCCGATACCTATCGGGGCCACGTGACCCCGATCAATACCTTCGACTGGCTCGACGATGGCGTTACCGGCGCCTGCGTCGAGCGTGCACTGGGCATGTCAGGTATCGCGCGCAACGAGTTGAGCATGGTGCAGATCTATGACGCCTTCACCATCAATGTACTGGTCGCGCTCGAGTCCATGGGTTTGTGCGAACCCGGCCAGGCTGGCGCGTTCCTGCGCAGCGGCATTGCCGCGCCCGGCGGTGCTTTGCCGGTGAATACTTCAGGCGGTGGATTGGCCTTCAACCACTCCGGTCAGTTCGGCATGCAACTGATGATCGAGTCCGTGCGACAGCTGCGTGGCGAATGCGGCGAACGCCAGGTCGCCAATGCCAGCAGCTGCCTGGTCCAGTCCGGCGGACTCGTCATGTCGGCCTTCATGTACATGGTGTTGGCGAACGGGCCCGGTGATTGATATGAATACGCCAACCCCGATACGCACCATGCGCGCCTTTCGCATGTTCGACTGGCACGACGGCGGCCGCCTGTGCGAAACGCCTGTACCGGTTCCCGGCCCCGGTGAAGTACGCCTGCGGGTCGGCGGCAATGGCCTTTGTCAGTCGGACCTGCATGCGCTGGACGACCTGTGCTGCTCACCCCCGCACCTGGATGTGCAACTGCCGATGACCCTCGGCCATGAGATCGCCGGCTGGGTCGACCTGCCCGGGCCGGGTGTCAGCGGCTGGGCGGTCGGTCAGGCGTGCGCCGTGAGCATCCCCGGTTGTGGTCATTGCCGGGCCTGCATCGACGGCTGGAACAACTATTGCTCCGCCTCGCGACGCGTCTATGGCGGCGGCTATGACGGCGGGCTCGCCGAATACGTCGTGGTCCGTGAGGACTGCCTGGTGGACATCGGCAATCTCGAACCCTGGAAAGCCGCACCGCTGACCGACGCCGGGCTGAGTTCCTACCACGCGGTCAAGCGCGTCGCGCCGCTGCTGCAACCCGGCAGCAGCGTACTGGTGATCGGTGTCGGCGGCCTGGGGCATATCGCGATTGCCACGCTTCGCGCAATCACGGCGGCCCACGTCACCGCCATCGATACACGCGTCGAAGCCCTGGGGCTTGCTGTCAGCCAAGGGGTCGATCGTGTGCTGGATGCCACCGATTTAACTCCCGAGCTTTTCCTCAAACGTATCGGTCGGGTGGATGCGGTCCTGGATTTTGTCGGCAGCGGCGACACCCTGCGCCTGGCAGCCGGCGTGATTCGTCCCCTGGGTCACATCGTGGTAGTCGGACGCGGACGCGGTGCGTTCGAGCTACGCAATGGCTCGCTACCGTATGGCGCGATGATCAGCACCACCTTCGGCGGCAGCAAATCCGAGCTGATCGAACTCATTGCGCTGGCGTCCACCGGCCGCCTACCGATCCATCTCAAGCGCCACCGGCTGGACGAAGTGCCAGAGGTCCTGCGCCAAATGCGTCGCGGCGAAATCGTCGGACGTGCCATCATCGTTCCCAATGAGACTGACTGATGACCCGCGAACACACTACACCCGAACAAGCGCTGCACTCGCGCCGCGCAACCACCTTGAAAATGGGCGGTGAAGTCAGGCTCCAGGCGCGTCGCGAAGCCGGCGTGCTCAACGCACGTGAACGGCTGGAGGGTCTGCTGGACCCGCAGTCGTTCAGCGAAATCGGCATGCTGGCCCACTCTGCCCGCCCCGAAGATCGGGACAGCACGCCCGCCGACGGCAAGATCACCGGCTTTGGCCGCATCGACTCGCGCCGGGTCGCCGTGGTGTCCAACGACATGACGGTCAAAGGCGCGTCGTCCTCATGGATCAATGCGCGCAAGATCGCCTACATGAAGGAATGCGCCACCCGCAATGGCATGCCGCTGATTTTCCTCGGCGAATCGTCGGGCCAGCGCATGCAGGACGCGATGGGCGCGGGCAGCATGGCCGGTGGCGGTCAGGATGCCCAGCAATACTGCCGGCGCCGCGAGACCCCGTGGGTCAGTGCGGTACTCGGCGCCTGTTTTGGCTCAGCGAGTTGGTACTCGTGCCTGTCCGACTTCACGGTGATGCGCAAGGGCGCACTGCTCGCCGTATCCAGCCCGAAGGTCACCTCGGTGGCGATCGGCGAGACATCCGATACCGAAGAACTCGGTGGCTGGCGCATGCACGCCGAAATCACCGGGCTGGCCGACATGGTGGTCAACAATGACCAGGAAGCGTTGACTGCGATCCGGCGTTTCCTCAGCTACCTGCCCTCTCATTCGAATGAAACACCAACCGTGTTGCCTTGTGGACCCGAAGACCGACCCGATGCATCGGAGCCTGAACGCATCGTCCCGGTCGAGCGCAGCAAGACCTACGACATGCGCAAGCTTCTAGCTACGCTGGTCGATCGCGACAGCCTGTTTCCACTCAAGGACCGCTTCGGGCGCTCGGTGGTCACTGCCCTGGCTCGTCTCGAGGGTGCCAGCATCGGCATTGTCGCTTCCAACCCGCAATTCAAAGGCGGGGCGCTGGACGCCGATGCCTGCCGCAAGGCCACTGGCTTCATCGCCCTGTGCGACTCGTTCAACATCCCGCTGGTTTTTCTCGTCGATACGCCCGGCTTCCTGGTGGGCATCGAAGGCGAAAAACGCAGTGCGCCCGCACACATCATGAACATGATTCACGCGGTGCAACTCTGCTCGGTGCCGAAGCTGTCGGTGATCGTGCGCAAGAGTTTCGGTCAGGCCTATCTGAATTTCGGCGGTGGCCGCAACAGCGACCAGTCGGCCGCCTGGTGCATGGCCGACGTCAGCTTCGTCGACCCCGGCGTTGCGGTCAGCGTCGTGCATGGCGTGACACGCGAGAGCGACCCCGAACGCTACGACCGCCTGCACACTGAATTCGCAAAAGATACCTCGGCCTTTGCCCTGGCCGGTGCCATGGGCACGCACGAGGTGATTGCACCGGGAGAAACCCGGCGCTTTCTGGTCGAGGCACTGGCGGCGCAACGGCGCGGCTTCAATAACGGTATCGGACGCCATGAAATGCGTACGTGGCCGACCTATTTCTGATCACTCTGCCGCTGATTTCCAAGGATTTACCATGAACGTTTTAATCGTGCATGCCCACCCCGAACCGAAGTCCTTTACCGCTGCGCTACGCGATCAAGCGGTTGAAACCCTGCAAGCCCAAGGGCACGAGGTGCGGGTATCCGACCTGTACGCCATGAACTGGAACCCGGTGGCCAGGGCCGAGGACTTCTGCGTCAGGGAAAATCCCGAGTACCTGATCTACGCGCTCGAACAACGACGCAACAGCAAGGAGCAGACGCTCGCCGCCGATATCCAGCAAGAGCTGGACAAGCTGTTGTGGGCAGACCTGCTGATCCTCAACTTTCCGATCTACTGGTTCTCGACGCCAGCCATTCTCAAGGGCTGGATTGATCGCGTACTGGTCTCCGGCATCTGCTACGGCGGCAAGCGTTTCTACGACCAAGGTGGCCTGAGCGGCAAGAAAGCCCTGGTGACGGTGACGTTGGGTGGACGTGAACACATGTTCGGCGAGGAGGCGATCCACGGTCCCCTGGAAGACATGTTGCGCCCGCTCCTGCGCGGGACGTTGGCCTATGTCGGGTTAGAGGTGCTGCAGCCTTTTGTCGGTTGGCATGTGCCGTACATCAGTGCTGAGGCGCGACAGGCATTTTTGCTCGGCTATCGCCAGCGGTTGGAGAACATCGAAGCGGATGATCCCATTGAATACCCACGTTTGAGTCAGTTCGATGATCGGCTGCATCCCTTGGGACGGTAAACCTCTGTAGGAGCCAGGCTTGCCGGCGAACCGGACGCTGCGGTGAACCTGTTGCACCGCGTTATCGTTCTTCGCTTTGTAGGAGCCAGGCTTGCCGGCGAACCAGGCGCTGCGGTGTACCTGTTACACCGCGTTATCGTTCTTCGCGGGCAAGCCTCGCTCCTACAAGCGAACCGGACGCAGCGGTGTATCTGTTACACCGCGTTATCGTTCTTCGCTTTGTAGGAGCCAGGCTTGCCGGCGAACCAGGCGCTGCGGTGTATCTGTTACACCGCGTTATCGTTCTTCGCGGGCAAGCCTCGCTCCTACAAGCGAACCGGACGCTGCGGTGTATCTGCTGCACCGCGTTATCGTTCTTCGCTTTGTAGGAGCCAGGCTTGCCGGCGAACCAGGCGCTGCGGTGTATCTGTTACACCGCGTTATCGTTCTTCGCGGGCAAGCCTCGCTCCTACAAGCGAACCGGACGCTGCGGTGTATCTGCTGCACCGCGTTATCGTTCTTCGCTTTGTAGGAGCCAGGCTTGCCGGCGAACCAGGCGCTGCGGTGTATCTGTTACACCGCGTTATCGTTCTTCGCGGGCAAGCCTCGCTCCTACAAGCGAACCGGACGCAGCGGTGTATCTGCTGCACCGCGTTATCGTTCTTCGCGGGCAAGTCGGATCGCCGCCCGCTCGCTCCTACAGGCGAACCAGACGCCGCGGTGTACCTGCTGCACTGAAAACCCGCATACCTTTCTCCTGAGCTGACGCCGATTCGAATTCAACAATCCCTTCTCAATCCGGCATTTCCCCGTGGACATGAACTTTCAATGGCCGTGTGCTTTCGCGTAGCGACCCAGACCAATCTTGATAGCGACCAGCATGGGCGCGGCCACGACAAACAGCAGGGCCACGCTGAAAAACGCCGTATCGAAGGCAATCACCGTGGCCTGACCCGTCACCGCCTTGCCCAGCAGGCTGGTCGCCGCCCGGGCAGCGGCCAGCTGATCCATGCCCTTGGCCGCCAGCATTGCCGTACTGGAGATCAGCCGTTCGATGAGCGCGCTTCCCCCGGGGGTGACGTTGGCGCCGAGTACCGCGGCATTGCTGACGACGTGGTGCTCGATCAGGGTCTGCAGCCCGGCGACGCCCATCAAGCCACCCAATTGCCGTCCCGTATTGAACAGGCCGATGCCAGCGGCCAGGTTGCGGCTGTTGAGGTCGCTGAACGCGATCAGGGTGATCGACAGGAACAGCAAGCCCAGGCCCAGGCCGCGCAGCAGGATGGCCGCCATCATGTCGTCGCTGCCGCTTTCGCTGGTGGAACCGGACAGCATCCACATCGCCGCCATGATCAGCAGGATGCCAAAAGGCACGGTCGCGACCGGTGGAACGCGACCGACTTTGATGAGCATGGCCGTGATCAGCAGCGAGCCGACAAACAAACCGCCACTGGGCAACAGGAGCAGGCCGGCATCGGTCGGTGTGAACGCGAGCACCGAAAGGGCGAACGCCGGAATCAGGTATGCGCTGCCGAACAACGCGGCACCGGCGACGAAACTGACGATAAAGGCAAAGGTGAAATCGCTTGATTTGAACACCGTGAAATCGAACAGACCGTCGCCTTTTTTGGCCAACACTTGCTGGCCGAGAAAGGCCAGCAGCCCGGCGCTGCCGATTACCGTCAGCCACTGGATGCGCGGTTCCTCGAACCAGTCCCAGCGGCTGCCCTGGCTGAGCACGTAGGTGAAACAGAACAGGGTCGCACAGATCAGGGAGAAGCCGAGCCAGTCGAAGGTACGTTGCCGCACCCTGGCAGGCGCGGGGTGGTCGGCGATGAGCAAAAGACCGCTCGCCGCCAGGGCCAGCGGCACCACGCTGAAGAAAATCCAGGTCCAGGACTGGCTGTCGATCAACCACCCTTGCAGGGCGGGTGCGAGGGTTCCGGGCGCGACCACCGAGCCCATGGCAAACAGCGCTTGCAGGATCGGCTGCAGCGAACGCGGATAAGCGCGGAAAATGATTGCCTGCCCCGCCACCAACAGGGCGCCACCGGCGAAGCCTTGAATGAGGCGCAGCGCGATCAGCAGCTCCAGCCGAGCGGTGACCGCGGCAATGCAGCATGCCAGGCCCATGACCAGGGTTGCACCGATGAGCACATGTCGCGCAGAAAAACGCTGCATCAGCCAGGGAGCGGTCATGAACCCGATCAGCTTGAGCGCAATGTAGCCGACATCCAGCCAGGCGAACTCGTCAGGCGTGGCATAGGTGTCGCCAATAATGTCGCTGCGCCCGAGCGCCAGCACCGTGCTGGCGATCGCCTCCGTCAGCGTGGCCAGCACGATGCCCAGCATGAGGAGGACACCGGTGGTGGCCCTGGCGCCGGCAGGTTTGTTCACGAGCCTTCCCCTTGCGTCACCTCCACCCGCGCCGACAGGCCCGGCACGATGCGCCCCGGCAGTGGATTATCGGCCAGGCGGATCTTCACTGGAACCCGTTGCACGACGCGCACAAAGTTGCCGGTGGCGTTGTCCGGCGGCAGCAGGCTGAACGCCGCGCCACTGCCCGGTGCAAAGCTGTCGACCACACCGTCCAATGCCGCGTTGGGGTAGCCATCGACCGTGATGCGCACGTGCTGGCCGGGGCGGATATGTTCGAGCTGGGTTTCCTTAAAGTTGGCCACGACCCACACATCGTTGACCGGCACGATATCGAGCAGGGCGACCCCCGGCGTCACGAAGCGGCCGAGACGAATCTGCCGGTTACCGACCACGCCATCCACAGGCGCGCGCACCACGGTGTGGTTGAGATCGATCCGGGCGAGCTCGCGTGCCGCCTCCGCCTGGGTCACGGCGGCCACGGCCGCCTCTCTTTGCGCCACGAACACGGCGATGTGTTGCTGTTGCGCCTCGACCGTTGCCGCAGCGGCCGATACCGATGCCGCGGCCCTGGATTGCGCGGTACCGGTTTCATCCACCAGGGCCTGGCTGACCGCGTTGCTGACGATCAGCTTGCGACTGCGCTCGTGGGTCTTGGTTGCCAGGTTCATGTCGGCGCTGGCCGAGCGTCGCTGGGCTTCGGCCTGGCGGATCAACGCCCGTTGCAGCTGGATCTGCGCATCGACATGGCTCAGACGCGCCTGGGCGGCACTGACATTGGCCACCGCTTGCGCTAGCCTGGCGCGATAGTCGCGGTCATCGATGCGGAACAGCACATCACCGGCGCGCACGGTCTGGTTGTCCCCGACCTCCAACGCCGTGACATAGCCGGCGACCTTGGCGGCGAGCGAGGTGACGTCACCGCGGACATAGGCGTTGTCGGTCGAGGTCACGCCGCTGGAAAATGCCATGGCGCCCCAGGCCGCCACGACCACCACGGCCCCCACACACAGCAAAACACCGAGGGTCTTGCGCTTGCTGTGCCACACCACGACGACTGGGGCCCCGGTACTTGCGCCGGCGGCAATGGCGGACTTGTCCTGGAGCGAGTTCATTTATTCATTTCCTGTGCAATGCCTGGAACTGCAGCAGCCACGGGGCGGCAGTGGCCTGCCGCCCTGCTCTCGAGCGTACGTGAACGCGTGAGCGGCTCAATGCTTGATGGGTGTAACCAGGGGCGTTTTATCGGTATCGAGGACGAACACGGCCAACAGGCGTGCAGGTTCGGTGTCACTGGCGTTGGCGCTGACTTCGTGCACGGAGCCAGGCTCCTCTACGAAGTTTTCGCCGACCTTGTAGACCTTTTCCGGCTCGCCTTTGATTTTGATGCGGAACGAACCCTCCAGCACCGTTGCATAGATGAAGGCCGTTTGCGGATGGGTGTGGGCCGGTGAGGCGGCGCCCGGCCCATACTCGACGACCACGCCCTTCATGCTCTTGCCAGGTATGTTGGGGATAGGCCGGTCGAACACCACTGTCACCTTGCCGGCGAGCGGCTCGGCGGCCGACACGGCGCTGACCGTCAGCGCCGCGAAAACCGCGGCCAATACTAATCGGGTAACCATGGCAATGCTCCTTCGTGATTGGGGATGGGGTGGCGCGAGCCGTTACCGGGTCGTCGACTGAGCGAGCCAGTCGTCGAAGCGGATCGTGCCCAGGCGCGCGTCCTTGCCAGCGGTCAGCGATCGATCGTCAAGCACCGAACCGAAATAGCGCGCGTTGACGTCCGGCACGACCTTTCGGTTGTCCTGGGTTGCCTGCATGAAGCGCCTGGCCAGGTCATCGATCGGCATGGCTTCGGGCCCTGCGACTTCGACCGTTCCATTCACAGGCGCTGCCAGCACGACATCGGCCAGGGCCGCCACCACGTCGGCGGACGCGAGCGGTTGAATCAGCGCCGGCGAAACGCGGACCTCCTCGCCGACGGCGAACGACTGGACGATGCCGCCGACAAATTCGAAGAACTGCGTGGCACGCAACAGGGTGTAGGGAATGCCGGAGGCCTTGATGAGGTTTTCCTGGGCGACCTTGGCGTGGAAGTAGCCGTTCTCCGGCAGGCGTTCACTGCCCACGATCGACAGGGCCACGTGATGGCGAACCCCGGCTGCGGCTTCGGCGGCCAGCAGGTTGCGGCTCGAGGTTTCGAAGAATTCGAGCACGGCCTGGTCCTTCCACGACGGCGCGTTCGCCACGTCGACCACCACATCGGCGCCATCCATCGCTGCGGCCAGGCCTTCGCGGGTGATGCTGTTCACCCCGGTGCTCGGGCTGGCGGCGAGCACCTCATGACCGCGCTCGCCAAGGGTATTTACAAGTTTCGATCCGATGAGGCCGGAGCCTCCGATGACGACGATCTTCATGGGCTTTCTCCACTTGTCGACTGCAACCATTGCGTCGGTGTAGAGGGAGATTGCCTGCCCGCGTGAGGCAAGTCCTTGCGCCGGGCTTGGGTTTGGCTTGGCGCAAGCCTGAATTTACGTCCAAAGCTGCCGTCGTTCGTCCAGCCTCACTTGTCGTACACGGTGCAGAGGGTTTCGAGCTGCCGTATGATCGGCATCACGTACTCATCGCCAGTCGCCTGGGACACGGAGTCGGGGGCGCTTCGCCAGGGGATTTCATCTTGCCATTCGCGTTTGAAGACTACGTGCTCGATCAGGAGCGCCGGGAGCTGACCAGGCGCGGGCAGGTCGTGGCCGTCGGGCCGCAGGTCTTCGATCTATTGCTGCTGTTCGTCAGCAATCCCGAGCACGTGGTCAGCAAGGATGACTTGCTCGAGGCGGTGTGGAGCGGCCGGATCGTCTCGGAATCGACGATTACCAGCCACATCAATGCGGTGCGCAAGGCCATCGGTGATAGCGGCGAGGAACAGCGCCTGGTGCGCACCGTCGCCCGCAAGGGTTACCGTTTCGTCGGGCAGGTCAGGGTCGACAATGGCGAACAAGCGCGAACGCCTGACATTGACCTACCCTCGCCCGCCGCCCTGAAGTCAGCACCCGCCCTTGTGCTCCCGGACAAACCCTCGATCACTGTCCTGCCCTTCCAGAATCTGAGTGGCGATCCCGAGCAGGAATACTTCGCCGATGGCGTGGTGGAGGACATCATCGCCGCACTGTCGCGCATCCGCTGGTTATTCGTCATCGCGCGCAATTCGAGCTTCACCTACAAGGGCCGGGATGTGGATGCCCAGGGCGTCGGCCAGGCACTAGGCGTGCGCTACGTGCTCGAAGGCAGCGTGCGCAAATCCGCGAACAAGGTGCGCATCACCGGGCAGCTCATCGATGCCACGAGCGGCACGCATATCTGGGCGGAGCGTTTCGAAGGCCTGCTCGACGATATCTTCGAGCTGCAGGACCAGATCGCCGAAAGCGTCGTCGGTGCCATCGCTCCGCAACTGGAACGGGCAGAAATCGAACGCGCCAAACGCAAGCCGACGGAAAGCCTGGACGCCTACGACTACTATCTGCGCGCCATGGCAAAGCTGCACAGTGGCAGCCGGGAAGCCATCGAGGAGGCGCTACCGATGTTCTACACGGCCATCGAACTCGATCCGGAATTTGCCTCGGCCTACGGCATGGCTGCCTGGTGCCACTTCTGGCGCAAGCTCAACGGCTGGATGGGCGATCGCCCTGCCGAGATCGCCGAGGGCATACGGCTGGCGCGTCTGGCGATATCGCTCGGGCGCGATGATGCGGTCGCGTTGACTCGGGGCGGACATGCACTGAGCCACCTGGCGGGCGAAGTCGACAACGGCATTGCGCTGCTCGACAGGGCACGCCTGCTCAATCCCAACCTCGCCCCCGCCTGGTACCTGGGCGGCATCCTGCGCGCGCTGCACGGTGAAACGGACGCCGCCATCAAGGACCTGACCCATGCCGTTCGCTTGAGTCCGCTGGACCCGGAAATGTTCCGGATGCAGATCGGAATGTCCCTGGCGCACTTCTTTGCCGGGCACTTCGATGCCGCAGCGGAATGGGCGGAAAAAGCCTTGGGCAACCTGCCCAGCCTGCTACCCCCGGCAGCCCTGGTGGCGGCCAGTCATGCACTGAGCGGACGCATGGACAAGGCGAAACTGGCGATGCAACGCCTGCACGAACTGGACCCCTCTTTGCGCGTCTCCAACCTCAAGGACTGGCTGCCGATCCAGCGGCCCGAGGATTTCGCCCGGTTCGCCGATGGCCTGCGGCTGGCCGGGTTGCCGGAGTAACCGCTAAAGACGGCTCGGCGTTTGTTTGTCGTAGGAGCAAGCTCGCTCCTACAAGGGTCAGACCGTGGTTTGCACCGCCCCCGCCTGTCGTCCCTTGAACGCCAGGGCAAAACAGAAAAAGATCGCCAGGGCAAAACCGGCCGGGAACAGCCAGATGTTTTTCCAGTCATGGCCACCCGCCGTCGCGGCGTAGTGGTCGGTTACCTGCCCCGCTACCCAGAAACCGATCAGCATGCCCAGGCCGTAGGTCGCCAGGGTAATCAAACCCTGGGCGGAACTCCTGAAGCGTTCCGAAGCCTTGGCGTCGGTGTAGATCTGTCCGGAAACGAAGAAGAAGTCATAGCAGATGCCGTGCAAGGCGATGCCGGTGAACAGCATGAAAGCCAGGTCGCCGTTGTTGCCATAGGCGAACAACAGGTAGCGCAAGGCCCACGCCAGCATCCCCACCAACAGCGCAATCTTGATTCCGAAACGATGGATGAACAGCGGCAGAAGCAGCATGAACAGGACTTCGGAGACCTGACCGATGGCCATTTTCGCCGTGGGGTTGGTCACGCCGATCTCCGCCAGGAACGGGTTGGCATTCTGGTAGTAAAACGCCAGCGGAATGCAGATCAGGATGGAGGCGATGAAGAACACCAGGTAGCTGCGATCCTTGAGCAAACCCAAGGCATCCAGCCCGAGCATCTGCTTGAGGCCGCCGGTGGATTCGTCTTTGACCGGTGCGGTGCGCGGCAAGGTGAAGCTGTAGAGCCCCAGCAACAGTGACGCAATCGCCGACATCAGGAAGGTGTTGCGCAACCCGCCTGACGAAATCGCCGCTTGCGAGTCCCAGGCAAACACAAAACTGATCACCACGCCGGCCACGATCCAGCCGATGGTGCCCCACACGCGTATGCGCGAAAACTCCAGCGCCGGGTCGCTCATCTGGCGGAACGCGACGGAATTGACCAGGGCCAGGGTCGGCATGTAGATCATCATGTAGGCCAGCACGAACGGATAGAACGTGCTGAAGTCCGGCGCTCGATACAGTTGATACAGCAACACCGCGCCCACCAGGTGCAACACTGCCAGAATGCGTTCGGCATTGAAGAAGCGGTCGGCGATCAAACCGATCACGAACGGCGCGATGATCGCACCCCATGACTGGGTCGAAAACGCCATGCCGATCTGCCCGCCAGTGGCGCCCAGATTGCTGGCGAGAAAGGTACCGAGGGTGACGAACCAGCCACCCCAGATAAAGAACTGCAGGAACATCATTGCGCTTAGCCGCGCGGTCATCGTGGTCATGACAGTCACCGTCTTATTGTTGTTTTTGTGCGAGAGAAATGGGTTCAGGCGTCAGGCAGCCCCAACAGTCGTCGATTGAAAGCCTCGTCGGAGGACACGCTGGCGAAATCATCGAAGGCCTTTCGGGTCTTGCTGATCATGTGTCGTTCGATGAACGCCGCCCCTTCTGCGGCGCCCTGCGCGGAATCCTTCAGGCAGCATTCCCACTCCAGAATTGCCCACCCGGCGTAGTCGTATTGGGTCAGTTTGCTGAAGATCGATTTGAAGTCGATCTGGCCATCACCCAATGAGCGGAAACGCCCCGGCCGCTCGACCCAACCCTGATAACCGCCGTAGACACCGGAACGGGCGTCGGGTCGGAACTCGGCGTCCTTGACGTGGAACATGCGGATGCGCTCGTGGTAGCGATCGATGAAGCCCAGGTAATCAATTTGCTGCAGCAGCAGATGGCTCGGGTCATACAGAATCGCCGCACGGGGATGGTGATCGACTGCCTCCAGGAAGCGTTCGAACGAGGCACCGTCGTGCAGGTCTTCGCCGGGGTGAATCTCATAGCAAAGGTCGACGCCGGCCTCTTCGAAACAATCGAGAATCGGCAACCAGCGCTTGGCCAGTTCGGCAAAACCTTGCTCGACCAGACCACTCGGTCGCTGCGGCCAAGGGTAGATGTAGGGCCAGAGCAGCGCGCCGGAAAAGGTCGCGTGGGCTTTCAGGCCCAGACGCTGACTGGCGCGTGCCGCCAGCTTCAATTGCTCGATGGCCCAGTCGGTGCGTGCCAGGGGTTGGCCGCGCAAATGTACCGGCGCGAAGTCATCGAACAGCGTGTCGAACGCCGGATGCACCGCCACCAGTTGGCCTTGCAGATGCGTCGAGAGTTCACTGATTTCGACCCCTGCCTGGGCGCAGACCGCTGTCAATTCGTCGCAGTAGTCCTGGTCTTCGGCGGCGCGCGCAAGGTCGATGAACTGTGTGCCCAGCGTCGGCAATTGAATGGCTTTGTAACCTTGGGATGCCGCCCACCGGGCGATGTTCGCCAGAGTATCGAAGGGCGCTTCGGCGGACATGAACTGCGCGAGGAAAATCCCCGGGCCACGCATGCCGGTTGGGGTAGTGTCAGTCACGGAAGTCTCCAGAGTCATGGGGTGCAGACCAGTTCGGTCCACTTGGCGTCGCCACGATGGTTGGCGATCACGGTTTCGATGAACGCCATGCCGCGCAGGCCGATGTCGATCCCGGGTACGCCAGGAGCATTGGGGCCCGCGATCTCGCCACGGATGGCGTAGGCAAAATCGCCGTAGAGATTGGCCATGGCTTCGAGATAGCCTTCGGGATGCCCGGCCGGCAACCGCATGCGCTGGGTGGCGGCTGCGCACAGCCATGACTGGCCGACACCGGAGCGCAAGATGCGCATGGGTTGATCGAGGGCACGGTGGATCAGACTCGCGGGTTCCTCCTGACGCCATTCCAGTGCGCCCTTGTCGCCATAGACGCGGATTTTCAGCGGGTTTTCCTCGCCAGCGCAGACCTGGCTGGCGATCAACACGCCGCTGGCGCCGTCTGCCATCTTGAACAGCATCGAGGCGTCATCGTCCAGCTGACGGTCCGCGATGTGCACGCCCAACATCGCGCACAGGTGCTGGATCGGTTGATCCGCGACAAACTCGGCCAGGGAAAAGGCATGGGTGCCGATGTCACCGATGCAGCCGCCCAAGCCGGACTGCTCAGGTCGGTCACGCCATTGCGCCTGCTTGTTGCCCTGCCCGGCCACATCCTGGCTGAGCCAGCCTTGGGGGTACTCGACAATGACCTTGCGCACTGCACCGATCACGCCGCTGCGCACCATTTCCCGTGCTTGCCAGACCATGGGGTAACCCAGGTACGTATGGGCCAGGCCGTAGAGGCACCCGCTGCGCTCGACCACGTCCTTGAGTGCGAGCAATTCGGCCAGGTTCAGCGCTGCGGGTTTTTCGCTGAACACGTGAAAGCCCGCGCTCAGCGCCTGGCTGGCAACCGGAGCGTGCAAGTGGTTGGGAGTGACGATCACCAACAGCTCCATGCGCTGCTCGGCGGGCAACGCACGCTCGGCCTTGATCATCTGCTGCCAGTCGCTGTAGCAGCGCGAGACCGGCAAGCCCAGTGCCACGCCGGTGTTCCGGTTGTTCTGCGGGTCGCGGCTGAAAGCGCCGCACACCAGCTCAAAACGGCCATCGAGCCCGGCGGCCTGACGGTGGGCTTGAGCGATGAATGCGCCCTCGCCGCCCCCGACAAATCCCATTCTTATTTTTGGCACTGCAGCGTTCATCGTAATTTTCTCTGCTTGAAGCGGGCTTTTCTGACTTAAATCCCGGCTATGATGTAACCGGTTACATCGCTGCAGAAATTTAGGCTCAGTTTTGGCGCCTGTCAAACCAGGAATTAGAATCCATGAACATTTCAGCTCATGGCTAACTGCGTTAAGCTCGCCGGCCGCGCGGTTCGATAACGAGGTGATTTTGTCCAATATCCGTGAAGTAGCCAGGCTGGCCGGCGTCTCGGTGGCCACGGTGTCCAGAACCCTGAAATCGCCTGAGCGTGTGCTGCCCGAGACGCGGGACAAGGTCAATGCGGCCGTGGAACAGGCCGGCTACAGGCCGAACCTGATGGCGGTGCAGTTTCGCTCGCGCCGTACCGGCAACCTGGTGATTCTGGTGCCGGCCATCGCCAACACTTTTTTCGCCCGGGTCATCAGTGGCGCGCAACAGGCAGCCCAGGCGGCCAACTATCGGCTGCTGCTGTGCGACACCCAGGGCCGCGAGGAGATCGAACGGGAGTTCGCCGAGCTGGTGTACAACCATCAGGCCGACGGCGTGATTCAATTGCGCGCCTACGACCCGTTCGAGGCACCCTTCCCCAACGCCGAGTTGCCGCCCATCGTCAACGCGTGCGAGGTGATTCAAGGCGGCCGTCATCCGACGATCAGCCTGGACAATCGCGCGGCCGCCAAGGCCATGACCGAACACTTGATCGAACTGGGCCACCGCCGGATCGGCCTGATCAAGGGCCCGAAAAGCAGCCCGCTGACCCGCGATCGCGTGGCCGGTTACCAGGATGCCTTGCTTGAGGCAGGGATCGATAGCGACCCGGCGCTGATCTGTCACGGTGATTTCAGTCTGAAGGCCGGTGATGACGGCGCAGCCGCGATGCTGCAACTTCCCGAGCGGCCCACTGCACTGTTTTGTGAAAACGATGAAATGGCCATCGGCGCGTTGAAACGCATCAAGCAGCAAGGTTTACGGGTGCCCGAGGACATTTCGCTGGTAGGTTTTGACGACATTCCCTTTGCAAAATACTGCGACCCACCGCTGACGACCATCGCGCAACCCGCCGAAGTCTTCGGCCAGAAAGCCGTCGAGATGCTGATTGCGCTGATCGAAAAGAAACCGCTGCCTCAGCGGCATGTGGTGTTGCCATTCGAGCTGACGCTGCGCAGCAGCACGGCAGTCCGACAGTAATGCCGAATGTGCCGCCCTCTTCGCGAGCATGCCCGCTTCAACAGTGGATCTGTGGCGGCCACCTATTTCGTGTTCACTGAAGATCAAACTGTGGGAGCGAGCTTGCTCGCGATGGCGGTGGGTCAGTCAACATCCGTGCTGAATGTGCCGCCCTCTTCGCGAGCAGGCTCGCTCCCACAGTGGATCTGTGGCGGCCATCTATTTCGTGCTCATTGAAGATCAAACTGTGGGAGCGAGCTTGCTCGCGATGGCGGTGGGTCAGTCGACATCCATGCTGAATGTGCCGGCCTCTTCGCGAGCAAGCTCGCTCCCACAAGGGGATCTGTGGCGGCCACCTATTTCGTGCTCACTTGAAGATAAAACTGTGGGAGCGAGCTTGCTCGCGATGGCGGTGGGTCAGTCAACATCCATGCTGAATGTGCCGCCCTCTTCGCGAGCAGGCTCGCTCCCACAGTGGATCTGTGGCGGCCATCTATTTCGTGCTCATTGAAGATCAAACTGTGGGAGCGAGCTTGCTCGCGATGGCGGTGGGTCAGTCGACATCCATGCTGAATGTGCCGGCCTCTTCGCGAGCAAGCTCGCTCCCACAAGGGGATCTGTGGCGGCCACCTATTTCGTGTTCACTGAAGATCAAACTGTGGGAGCGAGCTTGCTCGCGATGGCTGTGGGTCAGTCAACATCCGTGCTGAATGTGCCGGCCTCATCGCGAGCAAGCTCGCTCCCACAAGGGGATCTGTGGCGGCCACTTATTTCGTGTTCACTGAAGATCAAACTGTGGGAGCGAGCTTGCTCGCGATGACGGTGGGTCAGTCAACATCCGTGCTGAATGTGCCGGCCTCTTCGCGAGCAAGCTCGCTCCCACAGTGGATCTGTGGCGGCCACCTATTTCGTGTTCACTGAAGATCAAACTGTGGGAGCGAGCTTGCTCGCGATGGCGGTGGGTCAGTCAACATCCTTGCTGAATGTGCCGGCCTCTTCGCGAGCAAGCTCGCTCCCACAGTGGATCTGTGGCGGCCACCTATTTCGTGTTCACTGAAGATCAAACTGTGGGAGCGAGCTTGCTCGCGATGGCGGTGGGTCAGTCAACATCCTTGCTGAATGTGCCGGCCTCTTCGCGAGCAAGCTCGCTCCCACAAGGGGATCTGTGGCGGCCACCTATTTCGTGCTCACTTGAAGATAAAACTGTGGGAGCGAGCTTTCTCGCGATGGCGGTGGGTCAGTCGACATCCATGCTGAATGTGCCGGCCTCTTCGCGAGCAAGCTCGCTCCCACAAGGGGATCTGTGGCGGCCACCTATTTCGTGTTCACTGAAGATCAAACTGTGGGAGCGAGCTTGCTCGCGATGGCGGTGGGTCAGTCAACATCCGTGCTGAATGTGCCGGCCTCATCGCGAGCAAGCTCGCTCCCACAAGGGGATCTGTGGCGGCCACTTATTTCGTGTTCACTGAAGATCAAACTGTGGGAGCGAGCTTGCTCGCGATGGCGGTGGGTCAGTCGACATCCATGCTGAATGTGCCGGCCTCTTCGCGAGCAAGCTCGCTCCCACAAGGGGATCTGTGGCGGCCACCTATTTCGTGTTCACTGAAGATCAAACTGTGGGAGCGAGCTTGCTCGCGATGGCGGTGGGTCAGTCAACATCCGTGCTGAATGTGCCGGCCTCATCGCGAGCAAGCTCGCTCCCACAAGGGGATCTGTGGCGGCCACTTATTTCGTGTTCACTGAAGATCAAACTGTGGGAGCGAGCTTGCTCGCGATGGCGGTGGGTCAGTCAACATCCGTGCTGAATGTGCCGGCCTCATCGCGAGCAAGCTCGCTCCCACAAGGGGATCTGTGGCGGCCACCTATTTCGTGCTCACTTGAAGATAAAACTGTGGGAGCGAGCTTGCTCGCGATGGCGGTGGGTCAGTCGACATCCATGCTGAATGTGCCGGCCTCTTCGCGAGCAAGCTCGCTCCCACAAGGGGATCTGTGGCGGCCACCTATTTCGTGTTCACTTGAAGATAAAACTGTGGGAGCGAGCTTGCTCGCGATGGCGGTGGGTCAGTCAACATCCGTGCTGAATGTGCCGGCCTCTTCGCGAGCAAGCTCGCTCCCACAAGGGGATCTGTGGCGGCCACCTATTTCGTGTTCACTGAAGATCAAACTGTGGGAGCGAGCTTGCTCGCGATGGCGGTGGGTCAGTCAACATCCATGCTGAATGTGCCGCCCTCTTCGCGAGCAGGCTCGCTCCCACAGTGGATCTGTGGCGGCCATCTATTTCGTGCTCATTGAAGATCAAACTGTGGGAGCGAGCTTGCTCGCGATGGCGGTGGGTCAGTCAACATCCGTGCTGAATGTGCCGGCCTCTTCGCGAGCAAGCTCGCTCCCACAAGGGGATCTGTGGCGGCCACCTATTTCGTGCTCACTTGAAGATAAAACTGTGGGAGCGAGCTTGCTCGCGATGGCGGTGGGTCAGTCAACATCCGTGCTGAATGTGCCGGCCTCTTCGCGAGCAAGCTCGCCCCACAGTGGATCTGTGGCGGCCACCTATTTCGTGTTCACTGAAGATCAAACTGTGGGAGCGAGCTTGCTCGCGATGACGGTGGGTCAGTCAACATCCGTGCTGAATGTGCCGGCCTCTTCGCGAGCAAGCTCGCTCCCACAGTGGATCTGTGGCGGCCACCTATTTCGTGTTCACTGAAGATCAAACTGTGGGAGCGAGCTTGCTCGCGATGGCGGTGGGTCAGTCAACATCCTTGCTGAATGTGCCGGCCTCTTCGCGAGCAAGCTCGCTCCCACAAGGGGATCTATGGCGGCCACCTATTTCGTGCTCACTTGAAGATAAAACTGTGGGAGCGAGCTTGCTCGCGATGGCGGTGGGTCAGTCAACATCCGTGCTGAATGTGCCGGCCTCATCGCGAGCAAGCTCGCTCCCACAAGGGGATCTGTGGCGGCCACTTATTTCGTGTTCACTGAAGATCAAACTGTGGGAGCGAGCTTGCTCGCGATGGCGGTGGGTCAGGCAACATCCATGCTGAATGTGCCGGCCTCATCGCGAGCAAGCTCGCCCCACAGTGGATCTGTGGCGGCCATCTATTTCGTGCTCATTGAAGATCAAATTGTGGGAGCGAGCTTGCTCGCGATGGCGGTGGGTCAGGCAACATCCATGCTGAATGTGCCGGCCTCATCGCGAGCAAGCTCGCCCCACAGTGGATCTGTGGCGGCCACCTATTTCGTGCTCACTTGAAGATAAAACTGTGGGAGCGAGCTTGCTCGCGATGGCGGTGGGTCAGGCAACATCCATGCTGAATGTGCCGGCCTCATCGCGAGCAGGCTCGCTCCCACAGTGGGTCTGCTCCGTGGCTGGTTTTTGTATTCACTGAAGAGGAGTAACCTGAGACATTATCGGCTCCGGCTCCGGCGCTGTGTTTCAATCCCTGAACTGCGTCAGTTGCTGGCTAAGCGACCCGGCTTGATCGCGCAGTTGCACCGACTGTTCGAGCAGGCTGCGGATCGCGTGGTCGTTCTGCTCGGAGATTCGGCTGACGCCCTGGATCGCCACGGACAGTTGCTCGCCCGTCGCCGCCTGGCTTTGGGTCTGGCGCGCCACTTCGCTGATGCGCGTGAGAATGTCCTGGGCATGCTGGCGGATCTGGTCGACGCCCTGGGCCGAGGTGGTCAGTTGCACCACGCCCTGGCGAACCGCTTCGCCGACCTGCTGCACATTGGCTACGGTGTTGCGCACGTCCGAACCGATGGCGCCGATCATCTCGCCGATTTCACCGGTCGAGCGGCTGGTACGCTCCGCCAGCTGCCGGACTTCGTCGGCCACCACGGCGAACCCACGACCCTGCTCCCCTGCCCGCGCCGCTTCAATCGCCGCGTTCAGGGCTAGCAGGTTGGTCTGGTCGGCGATGCTGCGAATCACCGCGATGATCCCGGCAATCTGTTGCGAGCGTTTTTCCAGGTCGCCCACCGCGCCGGCCACCACGTCCATGGTCTGGTCGATGTGGGTAATCCCGGCCAGGGTCTGGCTCATCTCCCCGGAAATGTTGGTGGTCAGTACTTCGGTGTTGCGCGCCAGTTGCTCCACGTCTTCGGCTTGCTGGGACATCTCGGTCACCGAGTGCGCCAACGCCGTGACGCCGCTGGCCATCTCTTCGGTGGCGGTGTGTTGCGAGGTCGCCCGTTCGGCAACGGCCTGGGTGGTATCGCCCAGGTGATTAGAAATCTGCATCAACGTTGTACTGCTGTGACGGATCGATCCCACCAGATCCCCCAGGCGCTGGATGAACTGGTTGAACGCCCCCGCCAGCTTGCCGGTTTCATCGCCGCTGCGCTGTTCGAAACGCAAGCCCAGCTCGCCGCCCCAGGCCTGGATGCCGACCGTCAGGCCCGACAGCGGACGAATCTGCCACGCCAGCAAATGCCACAGCACAATGGCCAGCACCAGCAACGCCACCAGGCCAATGACCACCGCGGTGTAGAGGAAGTGATTGATGCCGGCCATGGCTTCGGCCAGCGGATAGGCAACCATCAACGCCCAGTTGTTCGGCGCCTTGCCAATACGCACCGGTTGCAGCACATAGCCCCAGCCATCGCGCTGAAAACTGTAGGAGCGGCCCTCCTTGATTGCCTCCTTGGCGGCACTCGGCAAGTCGTCGGCCGGCCGGCTCAAGCGTTTGGCGTCGGGATGACTGGCATACAGGTCATCGCTGGAAACCAGGGCGCCATAGCCCTTGAAGGCATCGATGGTCGAGAGCTGGCGGTTGATGCTTTCCAGCGAGATATCCACCCCGGCCACACCCAGCGCTTTCCCCCCCTGCAACAGCGGCACCATGATCGACACCATCATCACCGATTGACCGCTGCCGCTGCTGTAGGCAAAGGGTTCGGAGGCCCAGGGCTGACGCGTGTGCAGCGGCCGGTAGTAATACTGGTTGTCGGCGTTTTCCGGGGTGTAACCGCTCAATGCCTCGGCTTTAACCGAGCCACCGACACGGTTCCAGTAGGTCAGGTAACGGCCCGTGGCGTCGTGGTGCGGCTGGTTGGCAAACTCACTGTCCTTGCCGTCGTAGGCGTTGGCTTCCCAATACTGGCCAAGCCCGGCGAGCCTGGGATTGGCTTCGAACAGTTGCCGGGTCAGGGCATCGGCGGTCTTGCGGTCGACCTGTTGCTGCTGCATCGCCGTGGCGACACTGGCCAGCGACTCGGCCACGGTAAACCCGGCACCGAGTTCGACTTCCACTTCCTTGGCATTGGCCTTGACGATGGTCTCGACCAGGGCTGCGGTTTCCTTGACGGAGGAGCCATAAGCGATATAGGCGATGGAACCCAGGAGCAGTGCCATGACGACGACGGTGCCGATCAACGCGGTCCAGAACAGCTTGAAGTGCAGGGAGCGATTAGGCATGAGCATTCTCGAATGAGCGATACGTCAGCCAGCACAACGTGCCACAGCTCTGCTGGCGGGTTATTTATAGTTGATATTATTTAGCCACTATATCGAGGCGAACATGCCCGATGCAACACAATTGAACGATCGATCAGTTGGAAAAAAAGCGCGGGGAAAACGCGATGCCAGACAGCCTCGGCGCACTATTGAAACGCACCGATGCGGGGGGGAAACAGGCCGGGTGGCTTGTTCAAAGGCAATCCTGGGCCGCACGTTCGAGGCGCGATGGCCCGAACGTCGAGGCCAGCAACGTGCGTTCGTAGAGGAACACCTTGCCGCCGTTCGAGGCCTTGTACGCCTCGAGCACATCGTCGGCGGCGACTTTGCTCGAAACGACGATTCGATAGCTGCGCTGGGTTTGCGAGATCGTTGCGCTCAGCGCGTCTTCCTGCAATTTCGGCAAGACACACTGGGCGTAGTCCGCCGGTGCCTTTTTCGTTTGCAGTGTCAGCGTCGGGTCATTGGGTGCAGAGGCACACCCCGACAACAGCAAGGGGGCGACCAGCACCAGTCGAGTCAACATCTTCATCACAGGGTTCCGCAAAGGCGTTTTCAATGCACGCCATGTTCCTTGTTTGCCGGCAGCAACAGAACTTGTGATGGATGATGATCACTATCAGTGCAACGAATAGTAAAAGACGAAACCCTCACTGCCCGGATTTGACCACCGGCCCGCGCTTGAAGGCCTCGCGTCGTTCCTGGCGCTCCAGGGCATAGGTCGCACTCGGTTCACTGGTCAGCTCATCACGGCGCAACACTTCGCCGCAATGCTCGCACAGCGGCCCCAGCCCGGCGGGCTGCCCGCAACGCTGGTGGGTGTAGCGCACGGCCAAGCCCTCTTGCGGCGACTTGCACCAGGTTTCACCCCAGGCACGCAATGCCAGGACCACGGAATAAAACGCCTGCCCCTTGGCCGTGAGGTGGTACTCGTAACGTGGCGGCCGCTCGCTGTAGGCGCGGCGCTCGACCATCCCGTCGGCCTCCAGGCTTTTCAGGCGGGCAGCGACCATCTGTGGGGTGCCGCCCGTCTGCGCCTGGATCTCATCGTAGCGATGATTGCGCATGAACAACTCGCGCAACACCAGCACGGTCCAGCGATCGCCGACGACGTCCTCGGCCCGGGCAATCGGACACAAGGTTTCAGGGCTAGTCTTTTTTAACGCCATAGGGGCTTGCCTCTTTCCAAGTAACTATGATTATCATATCTACACACTGCCAAGGCAAGCCCATGGCAGCGCTCAGCCCATTTCACTGGAGCATTCGTCATGTCCAACACCCCCTACCCTCTGGCTCGAACCGCCTACCTGCTGGTCGATCCCTACAACGACTTTCTGTCCGAAGGTGGCAAGATCTTCCCGCTGCTCGAGCCAATCGCCCGGCAAGTCGGCCTGCTCGACAACCTGCGCACCCTCGACCGTACGGTCCGCGCCCTGGACATGCCGGTGTTCATCGTACCGCACCGTCGCTGGGAACAAGGCGACTACGAGAACTGGGATCACCCAAGTCCCACCCAATGCAAGATCCAGCACATGCACCACTTCGCTCGCGGCGAATGGGGTGGCGAATGGCATCCCGATTTCGCGCCCCAGCCAGGCGATATCGTTGTCCAGGAGCATTGGGGGTCGAGCGGCTTTGCCAACACCGACCTGGACTTTCGCCTGAAGCAGAAAGGCATCACCCACGTGATCATCGTCGGCCTGCTGGCCAACACCTGCATCGAGGCCACCGCCCGTTACGCCCAGGAACTGGGCTACCACGTCACCCTGGTGCGCGACGCCACCGCCGCTTTCAAGCCGGAAATGATGCGCGCCGCCCATGAACTGAACGGCCCGACCTTCGCCCATTCGATTGTGACGACCGAGCATCTCATCGCCACCCTCAAGCAGTGAGCACGACCCAATGAAACTGACTGGACACCTGTTACTCGGCGCCAACGAAGTCCCCGCCAGCGAAGGGACGATGAAAGCGCTCAACCCCGCTACCCATGAGCTGATCGAGCCGGACTTCGCCTTCGGTGGCGCCGTCGAAGTGGACATGGCGGCCAAGCTCGCCGACGCCGCGTTTGACCACTACAGCCATACCTCGCTCGCCGAGCGTTCGGCATTGCTGGAGCGCATCGCCGACAATCTCGATGCCGTCGCCCAGCCGCTTGCCGCACGGGCCGCACTGGAAACGGGTCTGCCCGAAGCACAACTGCAGGGCGAAGCGGCCAGGGCCGCCACCCAGTTCCGGCAATTCGCCGAGGTCGTGCGCCGGGGACGCTTCCTCCAAGCGGCCATCGACCCGGCCCAGCCTGAACGCCAGCCACGCCCGCGCATGGATCACCGCCTGCAGCACATCGCCCTCGGCCCGGTGGCGGTGTTTGGCGCGAGCAATTTCCCCATCAGCTATTCGGTGGCCGGGGGCGACACCGCCGCGGCGCTGGCGGCGGGCGCGACGGTGATCGTCAAGGCCCACAACGCGCACCCGGGGGCCTCGGAAATCCAGGCACGGGCCATCCGCAAGGCGGTGCAGGACAGCGGCTTGCCCGCAGGCGTGTTCTCGATGGTGCGCGGCGCCGGCAACGCGATCGGCGAAGCCCTGGTCGATCATCCGTTGATCAAGGCGGTGACCTTCACCGGCTCCGAACAGGGTGGCATGGCGCTGTATCGCCGGGCGCAGCAACGCCCTGAGCCGATCCCGGTGTTCACCGAGATGGCCAGCGTCAACCCCACGTTCATCCTGCCCCAGGCCCTGGCTGAGCGTGGCGCACAGATCGGCGACGGTTTTATCGAGCGCATGCTGGTCAATGTCGGGCAAGCCTGTCTGAAACCGGCGATCCTGATCGCCATCGCCGGGAGCGGCTTCGAACCCTTGCGCGCCGCCATGATCAGCCGCGTGACGACGGCACCGGCCCGTCCGATGCTGACCCCGGGCATCCATGGGTCTTACTTGAGCGGTCTCGACAAACTGCACGGCGCCGGCGCCAGGCCCGTCGCCGAAGGCTTGGCCGCCACGGCAGCGCTGGACGGCCAGGCCGCCCTGCTTGAGGTGGATGGCCAGCGCTTTCTCGACGAAACAGCCCTGGCCCAGGAAGTCTTCGGCCCGGCGGCCCTGCTGGTGAAGGTCGAAGACGAGGCGCAAATGCTCGCGGTCGCCCGAGCACTTCGCGGTCAGCTCAGCGCCGCCATGCACCTTGAAGAAGAGGACCTGGGACTGGCCCGTCGTTTGCTGCCAATCCTGGAGCGACGCACCGGGCGGATTGTCGTCAACGCCTTCGCCCATCCACAAGAGGTGTCTTTCGCCAGCGTGCACGGCGGACCGTTTCCGGCCTCGTCGGACAGCCGTTTCACCTCGGTGGGCATGACCTCCATCGAGCGCTTTCTGCGGCCGGTGTGCTACCAGGGCTTTCCCGATGCGTTGCTGCCCGAGGCACTGCGCGACAGCAACCCGCTCGGCGTGCCGCGTAGCCTGGAGGGTCAATAAGCGATTAGAGGGAGTGTCAGGTTAATTGATGTCGACTGACATTCCCTCTTCGTCGGAACGCCGCCCGGAGCAAGCCCGCTCTCATATTGGATTTATGCCAGGCGCGAAACATTATCGGACTTGAAAAAACGCAATAACCTGAAACTCCGTCCAACGATCAAACCATTGATTAGCCCAGACCCCAGTGATGACCAGACTACTAACGGGACTTCATTGGCCAGTTCCGGATGCACCGCCTCCTGGTAACCGCTGTAGTAACGCCAGGCGAAGAAGCACCAATACACAATCAGCACTCTGATCGTGCCATCCAGCACCAGCCTCTCACCCTCATGTTTCACGTTGTCATACGAGTAAAAGCGCAAGGCCAGCAACCACCCGACCAGCAACCCCAGCGCATAAACCGAAAGCGGAACCGCGAATCCTTGGGAGATTTTCAGCGAGGCTATGGAGATGGCGACGAATATCACCGGTGTCAGTAGTAGCGATTTTTTCGTTTCATGATTCTCGAAGCAGGCAATGACGCCGTAATACGTCACGATAAAAAACACTGCGTAAACCCACAGTGGTGTACCACGCAAAATGTCGAGCATGACAACTCCTTTGGCACTGCCTGTGTTTGCCCGTGGGTTATGCTCGTCTGCCCACATTACCTATTCGGTAACGAATGGGGTTCCAATACAAAGCTTTTATTCAAAAGTTACTACTAGCCAATATCCAAGCCAGCCGTGAAGAATTGACCGATTCAGTGAGTTAGCAAATTACAGACGGAAGGCAACTATCTCAAGTCGGCGAGATCCCACAAATTTGTAGGAAATGGACTAGGACGCGCGCCGATGGTAGAGAAGCATGTCCCCGGTTTCTACCAGTTCAAGCCCACTCCAACAGGTTCTCAGGGTCCGGTCAGGATAAGGTGGTCGCCGCCCCTATTTGCAAGGCAAACACCTGGTTACGCCCGTTGCGCTTGGCCTGGTACAGCCCGTCATCGGCGCGGGTCAGCAGGCTTTCCAGGTTGTCAGCGGGCTGCGCGAGGGCGACACCGAAAGAGGCGGTCACGGTGTCCAGCACGGTGTCGGTGCCGCGCGCCTTGATTCGCAAGGACTGGACCTTCAGGCGCAGATGCTCGGCAAAGGCACAGGCACTGCCCAGGTCGGCGCAATCGGGCAGGACCACACAGAACTCTTCGCCGCCGTAACGCGCCGCGAAAGCATTGGCTGGCAATGCGCCGCGCAGCACCTGGGCGACATGCTGCAGGACCCGGTCGCCCAGCGGATGACCGTATTGGTCATTGAATTGCTTGAAGTGGTCGATATCCAGGATCAACAGGGCCACCCCGCTGGAAGCCTTGCCCAACGCCTGTTCCAGCAGGCGGGTGAACGCCGTGCGGTTGAGCAGTTCGGTCAAGCCATCGAGGGTCGCGGCCAATTGGGCGCGCTGCAGTTTGTCGCGCAGGGTCTTGATTTCGTCCTGCGCCGAGTGCAGCTGCGCGAGGAAGTGCTCCTGCTGGCTCTGCATCAACCGGGTGCTCTGCTGCAGCTCGCTCAAGATGCCCGGCAGGCGATCACTGGCCGGTTCGTCGAGCATTTCCAGGCACTGCCCCAGACGGTTCTGGAAATTGACACTGCCCTTCACACTGAGCGAGACGTCGCGCTCCATGCCATCGACCAGGCTGATGACCTGATGCTGTTCGGCGCGGGCCTCCTCCAGCTCATCACGAATGATGTACTGGCGAAACAGCCGGGTCGCAGCCTCTGGCGGGCAACCGTCGAAGTCTCTGACCACGCGGTCCAGGTGGCGAATGAGTTCCGGGTCCTGGCCCTTGCTGTAGGTGTACCAGAGTGCATAGTGCACGGGATTGGGCGGGATGTTATGGCGAACCATCAGGGGCACGGCTTGCTTGAGCAGGGCCGCCGCCTCGCGAGAGTCTTCCGGATACAGCGCTAGGATATTCGCACGCGTTTCTGATGAGCTCATGACGTCACTGTGGTTGTTAATCATTGGCATTCGGGCTGTGCGCAGAGCATACCGATACGCCTGGCAAACGGCTATCCCGCTTTACCTTCAACGCCGGTTTTGATCAGTGGCGATCAGAAACAGCGCCCAACGATGCTCTTCTCGAGGCTGATCTCTGTGATCGGCAAGCAGCCTGTCTGAAAGCCACCTTCAGCGCGCTCTGTCAGACGGCGCTAATTCGTAAATTCTCGCCGGTAAAGCCGTGCCTTTTTTTGCTGGCCCAGTACATGATAGCAATGTGCCTTGTGCACAGGATGGAGCGAACAACCCCCCACTTCAATTGCTGACTGGACAAGTCGACTTAGGAATACCGGACTATGGAAAGCTGGAAAATCAGGACTCACCTTCTGCTGCTGACCACCGCTTTATTACTGGGATTGTTGTGCGTCGGTGGCCTTGGACTGCTGGGCATGCAATCGGCCGTGCACAGCCTGGAAACCGTCTACCTCGATCGAGTCGTGCCCTTGCGGGACCTGAAGAAAATCGCCGACCTGTATGCTGTGAACATCGTCGATGCCACCCAGGAGCTCAAGGCGATGTCCGACGGCCTGGGAGTCATGTTGCAGCGGTTCAGCCTGTAGCCGAGGCTTGGCGGCCTGACAGCCGACCTGAGTTGTGTTGTGTTGTGTTGTGTTGTGTTGTGTTGTGTTGTGTTGTGTTGTGTTGTGTTGTGTTGTGTTGTGTTGTGTTGTGTTGTGTTGTGTTGACCGAGTACATATCCATTCCTGCGGTAACGGCCACCTATGGTTTCGCCCTTACGGCGACTCACTTTTCCAAACGCCGGAATGCCGGCCCAGCGAAAAGTAAGCAAAAGGCTTTTGCCCCACCACTTGGTGCCTCGCTTAAGCTCGGCATGCCCTCTCTCCGGCATTGCTCCGTGGGTCGCCGCGATGGGCCATCCCTGGCCCAGCGCGGCTAAACCGGCGTCCTGCCGGTTTACCCACTGCGCAATGCCTGCGTTCGGCCATCGTGGTTTAACGGGGCGCCCAAATCTAAAGCCAAAGCGAGGCGGCCTGACAGCCGACCTGACTTTGCAGATACCCCCCAATTCCCTGTGGGAGCGAGCCTGCTCGCGATGGACGTCAACGATAACGCGTGCTGTCTGAAGGATCGCGGTGTCTGGACGTTTTTCGCGAGCAGGCTCGCTCCCACAATAGGATCGCGGACAAGCCTGTAATCAGGTCGGCTGTCAGGCCGCCTCGCTTTGGCTGTTGCTTTGGCTTTTGATCTTCTTGCCACATCGAGAGGCTTCGTTCCGGTTCTGCGGAGTGGGTAAACCGGCATGGATGCCGGTTTAGCCGCGCTGGGCCAAGGATGGCCCATCGCGGCGGGCCCAGTAGGAGCGAGCATGCTCCGGGCGGCGTTCCGTGCTTCCAAGTGACTCGCTGTAAAAGCGAAACCATAGGTGGCCGTTACCGCAGGAATGGATATGTACTCAGTCAAAAAATAATAGGTCGGCTGTCAGGCCGCCTTAGCGAGCCGGCTCGCACACATTTGAACTGGGTGCGCCCAATCCCACACGCAACTTCCCAAACAAAAAACCCGGCTTGTTCGGCCGGGTTTCTTTATTTATTCAACAACACTTCGGTCCGGCCTTGCTGCCGTAACGGGCCTCCTGGCGCTCGCGAAAGAACGCCTCGTAGTCCATCACCGGCTTGTCCGGGTGCTTGCTTTGCATGTGCTCGACGTAGTTGTCGTAATCGGGCATCCCCACCATCAGGCGCGCGGCCTGACCGAGGTATTTGCCCAGACGACTCAGGTCATTGAACATGATCAGGCATCGGCAGCGCGTGGAACGGCGCTTCTTTATCCGTACGTTCCTTGGTGCCCCAGGCGGCGATACCGACCTTGAGCGCAAAGAACAGGATGCTGAATACTACGAACAGGAACAGCGCGGTTAGCGTGGCGTTGGTGTAGGCGTTGAAGATCACGTGCTGCATCTGGTCGATACTCTTGGCCGGCGCCAGCACCTGACCGTTGGCCAGGGCATCGCTGTATTTTTTCGCCAGGGCCAGGAAGCCGATCGCCGGGTTGGCGTCGAACAGCTTGATGAAGCCGGCAGTGGTGGTGCAGATCAGCAACCACACGGCGGGCAGCAAGGTGACCCAAACGTAGCGCTGGCGTTTCATCTTGATCAGCACCACGGTGCCGAGCATCAGCGCGATACCGGCCAGCATCTGGTTGGAGATGCCGAACAATGGCCACAGGGTATTGATGCCACCCAGCGGATCGATCACGCCCTGGTACAACAGGTAACCCCACATGGCCACGCAACCGGCGGTGGCGATCAGGTTGGCGGTCCAGGATTCAGTGCGCTTGAGCGATGGCACGAAAGAGCCGAGCAGGTCCTGCAGCATGAAGCGCCCGGCACGGGTACCGGCGTCCACCGCGGTCAGGATGAACAGCGCTTCGAACAGGATCGCAAAGTGGTACCAGAACGCCATGGTGTTTTCACCCGGCAGCAGCTGGTGCAGGATCTGCGCGATGCCGACAGCCAGGGTCGGCGCACCGCCGGCACGGGCCAGGATGGTGGTTTCACCGATGTCCTTGGCCACGGCTTGCAGCGCCTCCGGGGTAATCGCAAAGCCCCAGCTGCTGACAGTCTGAGCAACCGAAACAGCATCGGAACCCACAATCGCCGCAGGGCTGTTCATGGCGAAGTACACGCCCGGATCGATCACCGATGCAGCAACCATGGCCATGATCGCCACAAACGACTCCATCAGCATGCCGCCGTAACCGATGTAACGGGCATGACCTTCGCTGGCCAGCAACTTAGGCGTGGTGCCGGAAGCGATCAGCGAGTGGAAACCCGATACCGCGCCACAGGCAATGGTGATGAACAGGAACGGGAACATACCGCCCTTCCACACCGGGCCCGTGCCGTCGACGAACTGGGTCAGTGCCGGCATTCTCAGCTCGGGCATGGTCACCAGGATGCCGATCGCCAAGGCGACGATGGTGCCGATTTTCAGGAAGGTGGAGAGGTAATCACGCGGTGCCAGGATCAGCCAAACCGGCAGAACGGCAGCCACGAAACCGTATCCGATCAGCATCCAGGTGATCTGGATACCGGTAAAGGTAAAGGCCTTGGCCCACACCGGGTCAGCGGCAATCTGCCCGCCCAGCCAGATCGAGCCCAGCAGCAGAAACACGCCGATGATCGAGATTTCACCGATGCGGCCCGGACGGATGTAGCGCATGTAGATGCCCATGAACATCGCGATCGGGATCGTCGCCATGACCGTGAACATGCCCCACGGGCTCTCGGCCAAGGCCTTGACCACGATCAGCGCCAGCACCGCGAGGATGATGATCATGATCAGGAAGCAGCCGAACAGCGCGATGGTGCCAGGGATGCGGCCCATTTCTTCACGGACCATGTCGCCCAGGGAGCGGCCGTTGCGGCGGGTGGACATGAACAGGACCATGAAGTCCTGGACGGCACCGGCCAGCACCACGCCGGCGATCAACCACAGTGTGCCGGGCAGATAGCCCATCTGCGCCGCCAGTACCGGACCGACCAACGGCCCCGCGCCGGCGATGGCCGCGAAGTGGTGACCGAAAAGTACGTGCTTGTTGGTCGGCACGAAGTCCAGACCATCATTGTTGAGCACGGCGGGAGTGGCTCGATTGGGGTCCAGCTGCATCACTTTGTTGGCGATGAACAGGCTGTAGTAACGGTAGGCGACGAGGTAGATGGCGACAGCTGCGACGACGATCCACAGGGCGTTGATCGCTTCGCCGCGGCGCAGGGCCACGACACTCAGCGCAATCGCTCCAAGGACAGCCACGGCAAACCAGGCGAGGTGTTTAGCCAGACGGGGCATAATGGGTTCTCCTGCCGACAGCCAGTGGACTGCGGCGGTAATTTTTATAATTGTGTCCGCTGTGCGGAGCTGGCCCAATATCCGCGCATGTCGTCCACAAATAAATCCGCGTTACTACGTACGCAGCGTCTACGTAGTTCTACGTAGACGCCCCTGATTTCTCTGTGGGATGTGCCTTTGTGGCGAGGGGATTCATCCCCGCTCGGCTGCGTAGCAGTCGTAAAATCTGCAGATGCGATTCAACCATGAAATGCTGGGGCCGCTTCGCAGCCCAACGGGGATGAATCCCCTCGCCACATTGGCATATGATGCCGGGCCCTCGCGCGGGCAGGAGTAAACATGCAGCTCAAACACAAGATCGTCGCGCTCGGCATTTTGCCGCTGGTGTTGGCCATTGCCGTCATTTGCGCACTGGTGATTTCCCTCAACCGCCAACTGGGTGATCAACAGGCGCAGCTGATCGAAGACAGCATCCTGATGAGCAAGCGCGCGGAACTGAAAAACTACGTCGAAATGGCGAAAAGCCTGATCGAGCCGCTGTACGACAACGGTCAGGGTGACGCACGCGCCCAGCAACAAGTGCTGGAAGAACTGCGCAAGCTCAGCTTTGGCATCAACGGCTATTTCTTCGTCTACGACCATGAAGGCCGCAGCCTGATGCACGCGCGCCAGTCGGAGTTGGTGGGCAAATACCTGTGGGACATGAAAGACCCGCACGGCCTGCCGGTAATCCAGGCGCTGCTCAAAAGTGCGCAATCGGGCGAAGGTTTTCAACGCTACGCCTGGAACAAACCCTCCTCCGGCCAGGTGACCGACAAACTGGCCTACGTGGTGATGCTCGATCGCTGGGGCTGGATGCTCGGTACCGGCATCTACCTTGAGGATGTCGAGCGCGCCACCCAGCAAGCCCGTGCCGAAGTGGCCCAGGGCATCCGCAAGACCATGATGGCGATTGCCGTGGTGGCGCTGGTGGCGGTGCTGTTTGTCTTCGCCACCGGCATGACCCTCAATGTCAGCGAACATCGCCTGGCGGACAAGAAACTGCAGCGCCTGACCCAGCGTATCGTCAGCCTGCAGGAGGAAGAGCGCTCGCGGGTGTCCCGTGAGCTGCATGACGGCATCAGCCAGGTGCTGGTATCGATCAAGTTTCAGTTCGAACTGGCCAGCCACTTGCTGGAAAGCGGACAAAACCACGACAAGGGCCTGGGCACGTTGAGAGATGCCACCGCGCGCCTGGGGGATGCCATTGGCGAAGTCCGCAGCCTCTCCCACGACTTGCGCTCATCGTTGCTCGACACCCTCGGCCTATCGGCGGCAATCGGTCAACTGGCCGCTGAGTTCGAACAGCGCAGCGGCCTCACCGTGACCTATGACGACAATGAATTCGACTGCCAACTGGTCGATGGGGCAGCTGTCTCGTTGTTTCGCATCGTCCAGGAAGGCCTGACCAATATCGAACGCCACGCCCGGGCCAGGCACGTATCCATTACCCTGCGCGGCTGCGAACAATCGGTGCGGCTGACGGTGGTCGACGACGGTGTCGGTTTCAACGTCGCCCAGGTCGAACGTCGTCACGTCGGCATTGGCTTGCGTAATATTCGTGAACGCGTCGAACATTTTGGCGGCCGCTTCGAACTGATCTCGACCCCCGGACGCAGTGAGCTCGATGTTCTGCTGCCGATGAAACTGCCCGCCAGCAAACGCTGATGCTCAAAAAACAAGAGTGAAGACTTGAATGAACCTGCCCTCCCCAATCCGTGTCGCCCTGGTCGACGATCACTCCCTGGTCCGCGACGGAATAAAGGCGCTGCTGTCCGTCATGGCGCCCCTGGAAGTGGTGGGCGAAGCCGAAAGTGGCGCCGAGGCGATCGAGATGGTCGGGCGCTGCCAGCCGGACCTGCTGCTGGTCGACATCAGCCTGCGGGACATGAACGGCCTGGAACTGACCCGCGTGTTGCGCAGCCAGTACCCGTCGCTCAAGGTGTTGGTGTTGAGCATGTACGATAACTATGAGTACGTGAGTGAATCGCTGCGCTCGGGCGCCAGCGGTTATGTGCTGAAGAATGCCCCGTCACGGGAAATTATCGCCGCGATCGAAGCCATCTCTAGCGGCGGAACTTTCTACAGCGCCGAAATCGCCCAGCGGCTGATCGCCGACAAAAACACTGACAACGAGCTGACCCCCCGGGAAAGCCAGGTGCTGTCGAAGATGGCGCAAGGGTTAAACAACAAGGAAATGGCGCGGGAACTGGATATCAGCGTGCGTACGGTGGAGACACACCGCTTGAGCATTCGGCGCAAGCTCAACATCGACAAGCCGGCGGCGCTGGTCAAATACGCGATCGATCATGGGCTCATTTCCCGCTAACGCCTCGAAACCTGTGGGAGCGAGCTTGCTCGCGATGGCGTCGTATCAGCTGACATGAATTTCGAATGTGCCGACCTCATCGCGAGCAAGCTCGCTCCCACAGGAATTTCCAACCATTGACTACGTCAATAGTCACCATTAACTCAATGAAGTTCTCTTAAAAACTCCACGGCGTAACATTGGCTCCATACCAACCAACAACACCCCGGAGCACACGATCATGAAACGCCAAACCCTCCTCAGCATCGCTTTCTCGGTTTTTGCAGCTAACGCTTTTGCCGCTACCTCCGTTCAGCCTGTGGTGGCTGAAGGTGGCTCGGATCGTCTGATTGAAAGCCGGGTGGCTGAAGGTGGTTCGGATCGTTTGATCGAGAATCGTGTGGCTGAAGGCGGTTCGGATCGCCTGATCGAAAATCGCGTTGCTGCTGATGGTTCGGATCGTTTGCAAGGCAACACCGTTGCTGCCGATGGTTCTGACCGCCTGCAAGGCAACACTGTCGCGGCTGATGGCTCCGACCGCCTGCAAGGCAACACCGTCGCCGCCGATGGCTCCGACCGCCTGCATGGCAACACCGTTGCCGCCGATGGCTCCGACCGCCTACAAGGCAACACCGTCGCCTGACCCCATCGCTTCACCGCACCATAAAAAAGCCCGGCCTGATCAGCCGGGCTTTTTTATGCCTGCGCCTGGACTCATAGCTTGGCAATCGAGACTTCGGTGGATTTCACGAAGGCGATCACTTCGCTCCCGACCTTCAATTCAAGATCACGCACCGAACGGGTGGTAATCACCGAGGTGACGATGCCCGATGCCGTTTGCACGTCGATTTCGGAGACCACTTCGCCTTCCAGTATTTCCTTAATGACGCCCTTGAACTGGTTGCGGACGTTGATCGCTTTGATGGTCATGATGAGGCTTCCTGTCTGATGTCGAGCCCTTGCGAATGAAGGGCAGGCCTTCAAAGTGCACTGCCTTCATAGATATTAAAAGGAATATATAATTATCTATTTATATCTTTTAGGCATATTAAGCTCGTCAGCCGGGACAATCATGCTTCTGAATTTCAGGCAAAAAAAATCCCGGGCAGCTGATGGACGCCCGGGACTTAAAAATGCATAAACCGTGGTGGTGAACGCGGGGCGAATATTACGCAATGTTTCGCCCTGTAACAAGATATTTTAATTAACTGTTCAGTTACTAAAAACGCTAACCTGCTAAATATCCAGATGTTTTTTACGGTTAACCTCGAAACCACCTTAACTACAGGAACCAGCGATATTCCCGCGCACTGATGTCATGCAGGAACGCCAAGTGGTCCTGGCGCTTGTTCTCGCAGTACACATCGACGAATTCCGCGCCCAAACCTTCACGGAGTTTTTGATTGCCTTGCATGGCACGCACGGCCTCGAGCATTTCCAGCGGAAAGTCGATGCCGCTGTTGCGGTCTTCGTTGAGCGGTGCGATCGGTTCGTGACCTTGTTCAAGGCCTTGCTCCAGCCCCACCAGGATCGCGGCGAGCACCAGATACGGGTTGGCATCGGCGCCAGCGAGGCGATGTTCGACCCGCAGGTTTCTGGCGTCCGACTCCGGCACCCGCAGGCAGGCATCTCGATCCTCAAAGCCCCAACTGGCGCGCGAGGCGACGTTGACCGTGGCGCTCAAACGACGCATCGCGTTGTGGTTCGGCGCGAAGATCGGCATGCAGTGCGGCAACACATCCAGGCAACCGGCCACCGCATGGCGCAACGCTCGTTGCCCGTTCGCCGCCAGCAGGTTATTGCCCGCCTCGTCGTAAAGGCTCACATGCACATGCATGCCGCTGCCGGGGTGCTGCAAGTAAGGCTTGGCCATGAAACTGGCGCGGTAGTCGTGCTTGAGTGCCACGCCTCGCGTGCTGCGGCAGAACAAGGCGGCCCAGTCGGCGGCGCGCAGGCCATCGTCCAGATGACCGAAATTGATCTCGAACTGACCGGGGCCCAATTCGGCGGTGATCACCGTGGCATCGATGCCTTGCGCACGCGCGGTCTCGACCATTTCGTCGAGTACCGGGGCAAATCGCGAGAGTCGTTCGATGTGCATGTTCGGCTGATCGTCCGCATCGCCGGTCAGCGGGTCGCGGGCAAACTGCGGTAATCCATCGCGCAACTGGCTATCGAACAGATAGAACTCCAGCTCGAACGCCACCACGGGAAAAATATCTTTGCGAGCGAGCCGCTGTAGTACCTGCGCCAACACTTCACGCGGTTCGAAGACGATCGGTTTTTCCGTGCCATCGGAGGTAATCAGCATCTGCCCCAGCGGTTGCTTCTCCCAACTCACCAACTTGAGCGTGCCCGGCACCAGGCGCCGCAGCGCATCCGGATCGCCATCGTTGAAGCAGTAGTCGCCGATCTTGAACAGCCCGCCCTGGGTGCCGAGCAACACGCAGTTTTGCGGCAGCTTGAGGGCGCTGCCAGCGGCGACTTTTTCGAGCATTTCGATCGGGTAGCGCTTGCCGTAGAAATGCCCCGGAATGTCCAGGGAAATCAGGTCGACGTAGCGCACATCGGGGTAGCGCTGACGAAACCCACGCACTTCGGCCAACAAATCAGAGCACACAGCATCCATCGTTTTGTTCCTTGGTGTTTTTATCAGGTGTAGACCCAGAGCACGCGGGTCAGTTGGTCCGAACGGTTGCCGTAGCGGCAGTGGGCATGGCTGGCCAGTTGAAAGCTGTCGCCGGCGCGCAGGGTCACCGGTTCGTCTTGATCCAGCCACAGGGTCAGCTCCCCTTCCAGGACATAGCCGCCCTGCTCCGAGCTGTCCTTCATGTGCCGGTCGCCGCTGCTGGCACCGGGCTCCAGCTGGCTTTCGAGCATGGAAAAGGACGCGCGCATTTTTGGCGAGACCATGATGTCGGTGATGCCATCGGCGTAATACAACGTGCGGCGCTCATCTGGCCGGGTCACCCAGGGCAAAGCCATGGGTTTGGGCAGGCTGTAGAAATAGGTAGTCGGCACGCCGAGGGTCTCGCTGATGGCGGTCAAGTCCGCCACCGTGGGGCGGGACAAGCCGCGCTCGACCTGGGAAAGAAAACCCACGGAACGGCCGATCTTATCGGCCAGATCCTTCAAGGTGTACTTCTTGTGCTTGCGCAGGTCCTGGATTAGGATCGCCAGCGCCGAAATCTCTTCTTGCATGTCCATCTAAAGGCTTCCAGAAAGTGCCGATTCAAATGCTGTCGCGCAGCCGGTACCAGGCTTTGCCGATGGCTTCCAGCGGCGCTGCCATGTATTTGCCGCCGGGAAAGCTGGCGTTGGTCAAACCCTGATACAACGCCAGCTCATCCGGCAGGCCGAGAATGGCGTCGGACACCGCCCGCGCCCCGGCCAGGGTCGGCAGCACGCCGTGCCCGGAATAGCCTTGTAACCAGTACAGGTCGCCGCGTCGACCGATGTCGGGCGTGCGTTTGAGCGTCAGGTCGATGTGACCGCCCCAGGCGAACTCCAATTCAATGCCCTTCAATTGGGGAAACACCCTTTCCAGGCACGGCCGGGTGGCGCCGGCGATGTCTTTGGGCATGCCACCCAGATAGGTGCAGCCGCCGCCGAACAGCAGCCGGTTGTCCGGCGTGCGGCGGAAATAATCGAGCACGAACTGGTTGTCGGTGACGCAGGCATTGCTGGGTAGCAGCGCGCTTGCCTGTGCCTCGGACATCGGCGCCGTGGCCACCTGATACGTGCCAACGGGCAATACGCAACTCGATAGCTGCGGGTCGAGCCGGTCAAGATAGGCATTGCAGGCCAATACCAGGACATCGGCGCGGATGCGACCGCGTTCAGTCGTCACCACGTAGCCGTTTGCGTCCTCGCGATAATTCAACGCTTTGCTTTGTTCATGAATCACGCCACCGGCCTGCTCAATCGCGGCGGCCAGTCCCAGCGCCAGTTTCAGCGGGTTCAAATGCCCGCCTTCGGGGTCGAACAAGCCGGCCTGATAACGCTCGCTGGCCACCCACTCGGGCAACTGGGCGCGCTCGATGAAGCGCAAACCGTCATGCCCCCATTTGTGGCTGGCCTCGTGCTGCCATTGGGTCAACAGGCTGACCCGCCGTGGCATCACCGAAGTCCAGAGATGGCCGGGCCGGTAGTCGCAATCGAAACCATGGCGTATGGGCAATTCGCGCAACTCTTGTGCTGCCCAGCGCATGCCGTCCCACAACCGGCGCGCGCGCTCATGACCCAGCGCGGCTTCCAGCGGCGGCATGTCACAGGACCAACCGAGAATGGCCTGGCCGCCATTACGTCCCGACGCGGCCCAGGCAACCCGGCTGGCCTCCAGCAAGGTCACTCGCTTGCCGGCCAGCGCCAGGCGCAGCGCCGTGTGTAATCCGCTGAAGCCGGCACCGATGATCAGCACCTCGGTGTCCTGCTCGCCTTCCAATACCGCTCGATTGACCAGGCGACCGGCGCACGTTTGGGCGTAATAGCTGGAGACATGCTGGGTGGATTGCTGAAACATACCGGCTCCATGAAATTTTATAGTTTTAATTTCATGAAAAAATACATGTTTAATTTCATGAGTGCAAGGTTGTCGGCCTTGTTGCGATGGCGGGCTATTATTTTTTGTCGGAGTACATATCCATTCCTGCGGTAACGGCCACTTAGGGTTTCGCCCTTACGGCGAGTCACTTGGAAAAGCCCCAAGTAACCAAGGGCTCTTGCCCCTGGCGTTCGGTGCCTCGCTGGGGCTCGGCATGCCCTCGCTCCGGTCCTGCTCCGTGGGCCCGCCGCGATGGGCCATCCTTGGCCCAGCGCGGCTAAACCGGCATCCATGCCGGTTTGCCCACTGCGCAGAACCTCCACTCGGCCTCTCGATGGGGCAAGAAAATCAAAAGCCAAAGCAGAGCGAGGCGGCCTTAAAGCCGACCTGATTGCAGGTCTGTCCGCATTCCCCTGTGGGAGCGAGCTTGCTCGCGATGAACGTCCAGACAACGCGTTCATCCAGACAGGGCGCGTTATCGTTGATGTCCATCGCGAGCAAGCATCGCTCCTACAGGAGGGCGTGCTCACTTGAATCAGGTCGGCTGTCAGGCCGCCTCGCTTTGGCTTTAGATCTGGGCGCCCCGTTAAACCACGATGGCCGAACGCAGGCATTGCGCAGTGGGGAAACCGGCAGGACGCCGGTTTAGCCGCGCTGGGCCAGGGATGGCCCATCGCGGCGACCCACGGAGCAATGCCTTCGTTACGGCATGCCGAGCCTAAGCGAGGCACCGAGTGGTGGGGCAAGAGCCTTTTGCTTACTTTTGGGCTCTTTCAAAAGTGAGTCGCCGTAAGGGCGAAACCCTAAGTGGTCGTTACCGCAGCAATGGATATGTATTCAGACAACAATCTCCCACAGGCGTTGACGTTGACGGACAGGCTCAGGGCGTGAGGGGGCAAGAAAATCAAAAGCCAAAGCCAAAGCCAAAGCCAGAGCAAAAGCCAAAGCGAGGCGGCCTACCGGCCGGCCTGATCGGAAGCCGTATGCATTTCCCCTGTAGGAGCCGACTTGCTGCGGGCGGCGACGATGGGCCGTTGGATGTTGCGTCAGGCTATCGGGCGCCTTCGCCGGCAAGCCTGGCTCCTACAGGACGTGAACGCCCAATAAAATTCCCACCAGTTAAAAAAATTTCACAAAACCTCTGGACGCGCTGCACCATTCCCCATATAAAACCACCAACAGGAATATTTTATTCCTAACAAGAAAACGCGCTCAAGGAATGAGCCTCGCTGTCCGCTGACATTTTTTCGCTATGCGATGAGCTGCCGCCATCATCCCGAGGACGTGTCATGCAACACCAAAAGAACCATTTCATCATCAAGATCACCTGTCCCGCGGTGTCCGGCATTGTCGCTGCCGTCACCACCTATCTGGCGGAAAACGGTTGCTACATCGGGGAGATGGCGCAGTTCGACGACGACTTCAGCGGGCGCTTTTTCATGCGCGCGGTGTTCCGTTTCAACGATGGCCACGCGGGGGATATCCAGCAAATCAAGGACGGTTTCAGCGACGTCGCCCAGGCTTTCGACATGCACTGGGAACTGCATGACACCCGTGAGCCCATGCGCGTGCTGCTGATGGTGAGCAAGTTCGACCACTGCCTGACCGACCTGCTCTACCGCTACCACAAAGGCGAGATGGACATGACCATCACCGCCATTGTCTCCAACCACCTCGACCTGCGGCCCATGGCCGAGCGCGAGGGTATTCGCTTCATCTACTTGCCGGTCACCAAGGACACCAAGGCCCGCCAGGAAGCCGAGCTGATGAAGGTGGTCGACGACACCGGCACCGAACTGGTGGTGCTGGCGCGCTACATGCAAATCCTCTCCGACGACCTGTGCCGACAACTCGCCGGTCGGGCGATCAACATCCACCATTCGTTCCTGCCCGGTTTCAAGGGCGCCAAGCCGTATCACCAGGCCTACCAGCGCGGCGTGAAGTTGATCGGCGCCACCGCCCACTACGTCACCAGCGATCTCGATGAGGGTCCGATCATCGAGCAGGAGGTGCAGCGGGTCGATCACGTCTATATGCCGGACGACCTCGTGGCCACCGGCCGTGACACCGAGACCGTGGCCCTGTCCAAGGCGGTCAAGTACCACCTGGAACACCGGGTTTTCCTCAACCAGGACAGAACGGTGATCTTCCGGTGAACACACCCCGACTGATTGACGGCAAAGCCGCCGCCGCCCGGGTGTTGATCGAGGTCCGCAAGGACGTCGACAGCCTGCGCGCGCGTGACATCCAGCCGGCCCTGGCGGTGATCCTGGTCGGCAGCGACCCGGCCAGCCAGGTTTATGTGCACAACAAGATTCTGCGCGCAGAAGAGGTCGGCATCCGCTCCCTGGAACATCGGCTGAGCACGGACACCAGCACCGAACAGCTGCTCGATCTGATCGCCTGCCTGAATGCAGATCACTCGATCCACGGCATTCTCTTGCAGTTGCCGCTACCCGCTCACGTCGATGAACTGCGGGCGCTGCAAGCCATCGATCCAGGCAAGGACGTCGACGGTTTCCACAGTGAAAACGTCGGTGGCCTCAGTCAGGGCCGCACTGTACTCGCGCCCTGCACGCCCAGCGGTTGCCTGTACTTGCTGGAACAAACCTGCGGCGATCTGCGCGGCAAGCACGCGGTGGTGATCGGCCGCTCGAACATCGTCGGCAAGCCCATGGCGGCGCTGCTGCTCAAGGCCGACTGCTCGGTGACGGTGTTGCATTCGCGCAGCCCGAATCCACAGGCTCTGTGCCGTCAGGCAGACATCGTGATCGCCGCCGTCGGCCGTCCCCGCTTGATCGACGCCAGTTGGCTCAAGGCCGGCGCGGTGGTGATCGACGTCGGCATCAATCGCATCGACGACGCCGGTCGCAGCCGCCTGGTCGGCGATGTCGACTTCGACAGTGCCCTGCCCCAGGTCGCGGCGATCACCCCGGTACCCGGTGGTGTCGGGCCGATGACCATAGCCTTCCTGATGAAAAACACCGTGACCGCGGCCCTTATGCAACACCACAGCCAATCGGAGGCCGTATGCCGTTCAATCTCTTGAAGTACGGGCTGAGTTCCGAGTACCCGGTCGAAGTGGATCTGCCGCCACCGTGCGATTTGAAATCAAGCTATGACGTGGTGATCATAGGTGCCGGTGGTCATGGCCTGGCCACCGCTTACTACCTCGCCAAGTATCACGGCATTACCAACATCGCCGTGCTGGAAAAGTCCTATCTGGGCGGTGGCAATACCGCGCGCAACACCGCGGTGATCCGCTCCAACTACCTCACCAGCGAAGGCGTACGTTTCTATGCCGAATCGGTGCGGATGTTCCAGGGCCTGTCCAATGAATTCGATTTCAACATCATGTACTCCGAGCGCGGCCAACTGACCCTGGCCCACACCGATGCCACCGTGCGCTCGTTCCGCCAGCGGGCCGAGGTCAACAAGCACTTCGGCGGTCGCACCGAAATGATCGACCGCCAGCAGATCCGCGAACTGGTGCCCAGCCTCAACCTCGACCCCGGCCACCTGCCGGTGATCGCCGGCCTCTGGCACATCGACGGCGCCACCGCGCGCCACGACGCGGTGGCCTGGGGCTACGCCAAGCAGGCGGCCAAGCGTGGCGTGGAAATTCATCAGCTCACCGAAGTGCAGGACCTGATCATCGAGAACGGCGCAATCACCGCCGTGAAGACCAATCGCGGCACCATCAAGTGCGGCTGCGCGGTGCAGGCGATTGCCGGGCACAGTTCGCTGCTGATGGCCAAGGCCGGGATTCGTTCGCCGATCCAGACCTTCCCGCTGCAAGCCATGGTCACCCAGCCATTCAAGCCCTTTCTCGATCCGCTGGTGAGCTCCTCGGCGCTGCATTGCTATGTGCAACAGACCAGCCGCGGCGAAGTGGTGTTCGGCGGCGGCTCCGATCCGTACCCGCTGTTCAACACCCGCTCCACCCTCGATCTGAAGGAAAGCCTGTTGGCCCACGCCATCGAGATGTTCCCGTTCCTGGCCAACGCCAAGCTGATGCGTCAGTGGGCCGGGATCACCGACATGACCCCGGACTACAGCCCGATCATGGGCCTGTCGCCGGTAAAGAATTACTACCTGGACGCCGGTTGGGGCACCTGGGGCTTCAAGGCCACGCCTATCTGCGGCAAGACCATGGCCGAACTGGTGGCCAGCGGCGGCAAGGTGCCGGAGCTGATCAAGCCCTTCGGGCTGGAGCGTTTCTCGACCTTCCGGCAAGTCAACGAAATGGGCGCTACGGCGGCCAGTCACTGAGGGAGAGCGGACCATGAAAATCATCAATTGCCCGCTCAACGGGCCACGCAATATCAGCGAGTTCACCTACGGCGGTGAATTCAAACCCATGCCCGATCCGGTGACGTGTACCGATGCCGAGTGGGCCGACTACGTGTTCAACACCGACAACCTCGCCGGTGTGGTCCGCGAATGGTGGATGCACACGCCCTCGAGCTACTGGTTTCTCGCGGAACGGCACACCGTGACCGACGAAATCCTGCGCACCTTCGACCCCAAAGAACTTTTCACCGCCCGCGTCGACTTCAACGCCGCCAAGGAGATCGCCGGATGAACCGCCTACCCGCCCCGATGGGCCTGTTGATCGACCGTGACCAGCCGCTCGATTTCAGTTTCGATGGCCGACCCTACCAGGGCTTGCAAGGTGACAGCATCGCCAGCGCCCTGCTCGCCAACGGACGTTTCCTGATTTCCCGTTCGTTCAAATACCATCGCCCGCGTGGTCCGTTGACCATGGCCGGGCAGGACGCCAACAGCCTGGTGCAATTGCCCCAGGAGCCCAACGTTCTGGCCGATGCGCACGCGCTGGCGGCCGGTTTGCAGGTGACGGCGCAGAACGTCAGCGGCTCGCTGGACAACGACCGCGACGCTTATCTGGGCAAGTTCTCCAGGTTCATGCCGGTGGGCTTCTACTACCGCTCATTCTACAAGCCCAAGGGCATGTGGAAAGTCTGGGAACCGATCATTCGCAAGAAGGCCGGCCTGGGTGTACTGGACCTGACGTTTAAGCCCGAATACTACGACAAGGCCTACCTGTTCACCGACCTGGCCGTGATCGGCGCCGGTCCCGCCGGGCTGCACGCGGCCCTGACCGCGGCCAATGCCGGGGCCAAGGTGTTGCTCATCGAGCAACAGCCGGTCCTCGGCGGTTCGCTGACCTATGCCCGCTTCGATATCGCAGGCATTCGCGCCGACGCCTTGCGCCGCGAACTGCTCGCGGCGGTGCAGCAGCACGCCAATATTCGCATCCTCACCGAGGCGACCTGCAACGCCTGGTTCACCGACAATTACCTGCCAGTGATCCAGGGTAAACGGATGTATAAGGTGCGCGCCCGACAGTGCCTGGTGTGCAGCGGTGCGTTCGACCAGCCGGTGGTGTTTCGCAACAACGACTTGCCCGGCGTGATGTTGACCAGCGCCGCGCAGCGCCTGATGAAGCTGTACGCGGTCAAGCCGGGCAAGCGCGCGGTGGTGCTGACGGGCAACGATGACGGTTACCTCGCCGCCCTGGACTTGTTTGATCAGGGCGTGGAAGTCGCCGCGGTGGTGGACCTGCGCCATGGTCCGGGTGATGAGGCCCTGCTGGGAGCGCTGGCGCAACGCAAGATCCCCTGCCAGCGCAATAGCACCGTGTATGAAGCCCTGCACGAAAAAGGCCTGCGCCATGTCAACGGCGTCGACGTGCGCAAGATCACCGCCCAGGGCCAGGTCGCCGAGAGCGGGCAGCGCCTGGACTGCGACTTGTTGTGCATGTCCGCCGGTTACATGCCGGTCTATCAACTGCTCTGTCAGGCAGGCGGCAAGCTGTCCTACGACGATCAGCGCGCCGAATTCACCCTCAGCGGACTGCCTCAAAACCTCGCGGTCGCAGGCGACGTCAATGGCCGTCACCGCCTCGACAATGTGATCGCCGACGGCGTCAATGCCGGTGCCGACGCCGCGTCTGCGCTGGGGCTGGCGGTCGGTGTGCACCGGGCGCCCCTGGACAGCGAGCTGCGTGTCAACTTCAACTGGCCGATCTTCCCTCACCCCAAGGGCAAGGACTTCGTCGATTTCGACGAGGACCTGCAAGTGGCGGACATCGTCAATGCCACGCGCATCGGCTATCGCGACGTGCAACTGGTCAAGCGCTATTCCACAGTGGGCATGGGGCCCTCGCAAGGGCGTCACTCGGCACTGCCGACCGCGCGCCTGGTCGCCTGGGCCACCCAGCGCAACATCAGCGAAACCGGCGTGACCACCGCGCGCCCGCCCTTTGTCGCGGAGAAACTGGCCCACGTCGCAGGTAGAGCGTTCGATCCGTATCGACAAACACCCATGCATGCCCGGCACCTGCAAGCCGGCGCGAAGATGATGCCGGCGGGCATCTGGCAGCGTCCGGCCTACTACGGCGATGCCAGCAACCGTGAGGCGTGCATGCAAGCCGAAGCCCTGCATGTGCGCAACAAGGTCGGGATCATCGACGTCTCGACGTTGGGCGGCCTGGATGTGCGCGGCCCGGACGCCGCCGAACTGCTCAACCGGATGTACACCTTTGCCTTCCTCAAGCAGCCGATCGGTCGCTCCCGGTATGCGCTGATGACCAATGAACACGGAGTGGTGATCGACGACGGCGTCTGCGCACGTTTCGCCGACAATCATTTCTACGTCACCGCCACCACCAGCGGCGTGGATCGCATCTACCAGCAGATGCTCAAGTGGAACGCGCAATGGCGCCTGGACGTGGACGTCGCCAACGTCACGGCGGCGATCTGCGCGGTCAATGTCGCCGGTCCCGACTCGCGCAAAGTGCTGGAAAAGGTCTGCACCGACCTCAACCTCAGCGCTGAAGCGTTCCCCTACCTGGGCGTGCGTCAAGGCACCGTGGCCGGGATCAAGGCCCGGCTGTTGCGAGTCGGTTTTGTCGGCGAGCTGGGTTATGAAATCCACGTACCGGCGCGCCATGGTCTCAAGCTGTGGGACGCGCTGATGGAGGCCGGCAAGGCCCATGACATCCGCCCTTTCGGCGTGGAAACCCAGCGTTTGCTGCGCCTGGAAAAAGGCCATGTGATCATCAGCCAGGACACCGATGGCATGACCCATCCTTCGGAAATCGACATGGGCTGGGCGGTCAGTCGCAACAAGCCGTTCTTCGTCGGGCGGCGCTCGGTGGACATCCTCGAAGCCCAGCCGCAAACACGCAAACTGGTGGGTTTCACCTTGCCCAAGGCCAGCCCGCAACCGCTGGAAGGTCATCTGGTGCTCAACGGCCCGGACATCAGCGGCAACGTCACGTCCTGTGAGTACTCGGCGAGCCTGGGCAAGATCATCGGCCTGGCGTACGCCGGCATCGACCAGAGCACACCCGGGCAACGGATTGCGATCCGCGTCGAAGGTGGCCGCGTGGTTCACGCCGATGTGGTGCCGTTACCCTTTTTCGACCCCACCAACCTGCGCCAGGAGCTTTGAGCCATGACCAGCCTGAGACAACAACACAGCGCCGGGCAGCCGGCCTTTGCCCTCCTGCCCACCTGTGCGCTGACCGACTTGACCGATCTGCCCCGGGTCGGGTTTCGCGGTGCCGACAGCGCGCAATACTTGCAGAGTCGGCACTTTGTGCTGCCGGACGCGCCCAATCGCGCCGTTACCCAGATTGACGGCAGCTGCGCAGTGCGTCTGTCCCAGACCGAATACCTGCTGCTGGGCAGTGGGCAGGATCAAGGCGAACGCATTGCCGAGGAAGAAGCCCGCTGGGCGTTGGACCATCAGGCCAATTACCTGCTGCCGCGCCAGGACAGCCATGCCTGGTTCCAGCTCAGTGGTCAGCACCTGCCCGAGGTCATGGCCAAACTCTGCGGCGTCGACATGAGCACCCAGGCGTTCGGCCCCGGTGCCGTGGCACAAACCTCGGCGGCGCGCATCAACGTGATCGTGATCAACGCCACGTCCGAGCAGCAGCCGAGGTTGTTCATCCTCTGCGACCGGGCATCGAAGGCTTACTTTCACGAGGCGTTGCTGGATGCCCTGTAGGAGCGAGCATGCTCGCGAAAAATCTGAGAGCGCCACGGGGTGTCAGGTAGCCCGCGTTATCGTTGGCCTCCATCGCGAGCATGCTCGCTCCTACAACTGCGCGGGGTATCAGGAAGCCCGCGTCATCGTTGGCCTCCATCGCGAGCATGCTCGCTCCTACAACTGCGCGGGTATCAGGAAGCCCGCGTCATCGTTGGCCTCCATCGCGAGCATGCTCGCTCCTACAACTGCGCGGGGTATCAGGAAGCCCGCGTCATCGTTGGCCTCCATCGCGAGCATGCTCGCTCCTACAACTGCGCGGGTATCAGGTAGCCCGCGTTATCGTTGGCCTCCATCGCGAGCATGCTCGCTCCTACCTGAAGAAATGACTGGGCGTCTTGCCGAACTGTTTCTTGAACATGCTGGTGAACGCACTGGGGCTGTCGTAGCCCAGCTCCCCGGCAATGTCGATGATCTTCTCACCGACGGCGATGCGCTCCAGGGCCAGTAGCAAACGCGCCTGCTGGCGCCATTGGCCGAAGGTCATCCCGGTTTCCTTGCGGAACAGGCGCTGGATGGTTTTCTCGTCGAGGTCCAGGCGAGCGCTCCAGTGCGCCAGGGTCGAGCCATCGCCGGGATCGCGTTGCAGCGCTGAACACACCACCTTGATCCGTGGATCCGAGGGCTGAGGCAGGTGCAGCGGCAGGGTGGGCAAGATCCTCAGTTCATCGAGGATCAGGCGCATGACCCGGCCTTCACGCGAGTCCGCGTCGTAGGGTGCGCTGATATCCACCGCGACCTTGATCAACTCACTGAGCAATGCCGAAATACTGACCGCCCTGGGTTCGCGCGGCATATCCGGAAAGGGGTCAGGACGCACGAACAGGCTGCGCATTTTCAACGGACCGACGCAGCGAATCGAGTGAATGTGCCTGCTCGGCATCCATATCCCGCGGCTGGGCGGTACCGTCCACTGGCTCAATCCCGAGTGCACCACCATCACGCCTTCGATGGCGTAGATCAGTTGGTGGGCTTCATGGGAATGCGCTTCGATCACCCAGTTTTCCGGGTAGTCGGTGGCGCTGCTGCTCACGTCGCAGGCACGCTCGTCGATCTCTCTGAGGAATTCATCCAGCGACTTGATCATGATGCCCTTTTTGCGATAGTCGATTCCCGAATTGCGCGAGACAGGCAATCGGACGGCATTTAGGATACCGCTGAACCCTGAAATGGCTAGCGCTTTCGAGCCTGGCAGCCAGCGCCCGCTGTGCGTTTTTTTCTCTGGAAGGATCCCATGTCCATCAGTACCGCCGCCTCCCCCAATACCACCACCCAGGCCACCGCCTCGGTGGCCAGCCAAGCCAGCCCGTTGGTGATGCGCGTCATCGGTGCCTGTGCCCTGGCGCACCTGATCAACGACCTGATCCAGGCCGTGCTGCCGTCGATCTACCCGATGCTCAAGGCCACGTATGGCCTGACGTTCACCCAGGTCGGCCTGATCACCCTGACCTTCCAGCTGACCGCATCGCTGCTGCAACCCTGGGTCGGTTACTACACCGACCGCCACCCCAAGCCGTGGCTGTTGCCGGCCGGTATGGTCTGCACCCTGATCGGCATCCTGATGTTGGCAATGGTCGGCAGTTTCGGGGCGATTCTCGTGGCCTCGGCATTGGTGGGCATTGGCTCGTCGACCTTCCACCCGGAGACTTCCCGCGTCGCGCGCCTGGCCTCGGGCGGGCGTTACGGCCTGGCCCAGTCGACCTTTCAGGTCGGGGGTAATGCTGGCAGCGCCTTCGGTCCACTGCTGGCAGCGGCCATCGTCATCCCCTACGGCCAGGGTAACGTCGCCTGGTTCGGCCTGTTCGCGGTATTCGCCATCCTCGTGCAATACGGCCTGAGCCGCTGGTACCGCAACCATCTGAACCTGTTCAAACTCAAGCAAGGCACCAAGGCCACCCATGGGCTGTCGAGGAGGCGGGTGAGTTTCGCCCTGGTGGTCCTCGCATTGCTGGTGTTCTCCAAGTACTTCTACATGGCCAGCTTCACCAGCTACTTCACCTTCTACCTGATCGAGAAGTTCGACCTGTCGGTGGCCAGCTCGCAGCTGTACCTGTTCCTGTTTCTCGGCGCCGTGGCCGCCGGCACCTTCTTCGGCGGGCCGATCGGTGACCGGATCGGGCGCAAGCAGGTGATCTGGTTCTCGATCCTCGGTGCCGCGCCCTTCACCCTCGCCCTGCCCTATGTCGACCTGTTCTGGACGGGCGTGTTGAGCATGATCATCGGCTTCATCCTTGCCTCGGCCTTCTCTGCCATCGTGGTCTTCGCCCAGGAACTGGTGCCCGGCAACGTCGGCATGATCGCCGGGGTGTTCTTCGGCCTAATGTTCGGCTTCGGCGGCATCGGCGCCGCGCTGCTCGGGCACTTGGCGGATATCCACGGCATCGAATACGTGTACACGCTGTGCTCGTTCCTGCCGTTGCTGGGCATCCTGACGATCCTGTTGCCGTCTACCAAAGGGGTTTAGTGCTGGGCCAGGCAATGCGCCAGCGTCAAGGCATTACCCAGTGCCGCGCCGCCGGCGGTGTTGTCGAAAATGCACCAGGCTGCGAGCCCGTCGGCCTTGGCTGCCTGCAGCTCGACCGCCAGCCGCTCCAGGCGAAGCAGGTCATAGGGGCTGTAGTAAATGCGTGGCGACCCATGCAGCCGCCAGTATTTGAGCCCCGGCCAGCCCCGTGGCGTTGAGTCGGTGCTGATACGCGAAGGATCCACCGCGGCCTGAGCGATGTGATGGTGCACCAGCATTGCCTCGGCACCTGTCCAGGACTCGTGCCGGGGCTCGAGCACCACATGCCCGGGGAAACGCCGCCTGAGGCTGATGAAAAACGCCTCGGCCACCGGCTCGACAAACGCCAGCGACGGCGGCAGCTGCACCAGCAGGCAGCCCAGGCGCTCGTCCAACCCGGAACATTGCTGCACAAACTCATCGAGCGCCTGGTCACAGCCTTGCAGGCGCTGCTCGTGCGTGATCAGCTTGGGCACCTTGACGCTGAAACGAAAGCCGGCCGGCACGCAGGCGGCCCATCGCTGGTAGGTTTGCTGACGATGCGGGCGATGAAACGAGCTGTTGATCTCAACGCAGTTCAGTCGCGCCGCATAGCGCTGCAAGTGGGTCCCCTCAGACGTAAAGGCGGCCGAATATTCCCTGCCCAGGCTCCATCCGGCACACCCTGTGAAAATCGCCTGAGTGTTCACCGGCAGGTCTCGGCAAGATCGATCGAGGTCGCTGTACGGCTCCAGTATTCAAGCAGGAAATCCGCTTCTTCATGGCGCACCAGACGATGCAGGTGCAGGCGCTCGGCAAGCGCCGCGTGGACGTCGCGACCGTCCTGCGAACAGCCTTCGATCGGATGCAACCAGTGACAGGCCAGTACGCCGCCCGCCGGGCCCAGGCTGCGCAAGGTCTGCTCGATGACCTGGTGCCATTCGCCTGCATCGAGGAAGTAGCCCACTTCGCTGAGCACGATGAGGTCAAAGTCACCGTCCGGCCAGTCTTGCGGAATACGGGCCTGCTCGACGCGGACATGGTGCAGGGCACTCAAGCGCTGGCGCGCGAGCCCCACCGCCTTCGCGTTCATGTCCTGGCACAGCAACGCGTCGCTGCGCTCGGCCAACCGCGCACTGAGTTCGCCGTTGGCGCAGGCTGGCTCGAAAACACGTTGGTAACGCTGGCACGGCAGGCTTGCCAGCGTCAGCTCGCGCTTGCGCTTTTCATACCAACGGGTACGAAAGGACCAAGGGTCATCGCTGGCCTCGAACATTTGCTCGAAGTAGTCGGGGGACAGGCTCATAAAAACACCAGTTCAAAAGGCTGCAGTAGTCGTTCGAGGGTTTCTCGGCTCAACACCGCGGGGGTCTGGCCCTCAGGGCTGATCTGCGAGGCATGGGCGGCGATGGCCTGGCGCTTGCGCGCCAACACCTGCGGGTCCAGCAGGTATTTGTGCGCCCGTGCCCAGGGGACTCGGGCATCGTGCGGTCGCGCCCAATGCCAAGCCCAGACCGGCACTTCCATCAGGCAGGCCTGCTGCTGCGCAACCGCGCAGGCGGTCGCCCGGCCAGTCGCCTCGTGATCGCAGTGTCCGTCCAGGCGCCAGGTGGTGATCACGCGATCTCCCGGGCGAATCAATGCCACCAGCCGCTCGATCAACATCGCCTCCTGCTCCGCTACAGCGCTGTCGGGCAAACCCAGGCGTTGCCAGTCCAGTGCATCGACATCGAGCCCCATCCGGGCGAGCGCGCGCGTGCTTTCCACCGGGCGCTGCCGTCGCAGGCGTGTCGGTGTCCAGTGCTGCGACCGCGGATGGCTGGCTTCGCCATCGGTGACCGCAATCATCATGACGTTGGCCTCGTTGCCCTTCATCCCTGCGAGGATGCCGGCGCAACCGAGGACTTCATCGTCGGGATGCGGGGCGACCACCACCAGGCGCTGTCCCGCAGGGACCAGGTGGTGGTGGGTGATGGCTGGCACGTGCGCCAGCCAGTCACTGGCCTGCCATTCGGCCAGCGTTGTCCCCGGGCTCTGGATGAGATTTTGCCCTTGGGAAACCGGCTCGGCGATCACAGCCGCCACCCCTCGAGCGGCTGCGCGGCAATCTGCTGCCCAAGCTGCGCCAAGTCCTTTTCAGCATGGCTCTGGCGCACGAATACCGGCAGGTCGGCGGCGAGCCTGGCGAAGTGACTGTCACGACAGAACGGTGTGGCACCCAACCCGCGTCCGACATGTGCAAGCACGCTGTCGACCGCGACTTCGACCTGGGCACGCAAGCGCCGGCCCGGAAGTTGCGCTGAGCGTCGGGGGTTGTCATCGATCCACATGGCCGTTTCCCGAAGCGCAGCCCGGGCTGTGCACAGCGACGCATCGACGGCCCCCAGATGCGCCTCGGCATGGACGTCGCGGTACGGCTGCGTACAGTGTTGGCGAAGGTAACCGGCGAGCGCGCAAGCGGCGCCGTACCAGCACGCGGCAATCCCCGCGCCACCGTGCCAGAAGCCGGGTCTGTCGACATACTGCCCCGGGGTCCCGACACAACGGCCAAGCGTACCTTCGAACAGCACATCGACGCTGGCCGTACTGCCCATGCCAACCGCCTCCCAGCCCTCGTCGAGTATCCTGATCGTGGGTTGCTGCAACGTGACCGCCACCAACTGCGGTCGCCGCTGTTCATCCCATGCCGTCACGAGTGCGCGATCAAGCACGGCTGCGCCGGAACACCAGGCCTTGCGACCCTGCAAGTAAACGTTTCCTGCCTGGCGATCGACAATGTCGAGCCGGGCAAAGGCCGGCTCGGCCGCCCAGGTTCCCCAGCTGCCCGCGGCCGGTGGCTCGTCTGGCTCGAGCTCGGCCATGATTGCCAGCGCATCGGTATGACCTTCGAACAGCTTGGCCAGCGCCAGATCGCTGGCGGAGACGGCGGCCAGGGTGCGCCAGCGATCCAGGGTTCGGCCTTGCCCGGGCATTGGCAGGTCGGCAAATCCAGCCCTGATGAGTTGCTGCATCAACGGTTGCAGCGCAGCGTCCGCGGTGCCTATCGCGGGGCGGCAGGCAAACGGCTGCAGCAGACTTTCGAGGGTTGCCGCGTTGCTCATGGCCCATTCTCCCTTGTCGCGAACGAGTGCTCTTGATGTACAGCGCTTGAAGTTGAGAGGCAGGCGGCCTGCAGGAGTTCATTGCACCTGCAGATGCGAGTTTTTAGAACCACCCCTACCCCGGCAATGTCTCTCATCAATAGTCCCTGCAAAAGCTTGCCTTGACAGCGATGGGCAAAGGCGGAGAGCTCAGATGACCAGGTCGCAAGCGGGTGCTCCCGCGCAAAAATTGATGTTTGAACGCAATGGCTGGGTGCCGAACAATCCTCGCCTGCCGGTGCTTGTTTATCCCAAGGCCATCGCTGTCCAGGGCGACGATCCCGCGGCCCTGTTCGAGCAAACCTTCAGTGCCAACGGCTGGCCGCCGCAGTGGCGCTATGGCGTTTACGACTTTCACCACTACCACACCGAAGGCCATGAAGTGCTTGGGGTGGCCAGCGGGCAGGCACGCCTGATGCTCGGCGGCCCCGATGGCCTGGTGCTGGAAGTCAGTGCCGGGGATGTGCTGTTGTTGCCGGCCGGCACCGGTCACTGCAACCTGGATTCCAGCGACGATTTTCTGGTGGTCGGCGCCTATCCGCCGGGCCAGCATGCCGACATTTGCCGTGAAGCGCCGAGCGCCGCGCAACTGCAGGACATCGATACGCTGCCGTTCCCCGAGCAGGACCCGGTGCAAGGTGCCCACGGCGCGGTGAGCGAGTATTGGTCGAAAAGCCAGGCCTGCACTGGGTAGTTGCCGATAAAAATCTCGAACTCGAAGCCCAGGCCTCGATCCAATGTGTACACACCGGAGGCAAGCGCCATGAACAACGATGACCGCATCACCCCTGCCGACACCCCACCCACTGAGGATGATGAGACGACTTCTCCCCCCGAAACCACTGAGGAGGAAGCCGAGGATCTCAGACGGAAAGTTGCCGAGATAGAACGCAAAGTGGCGGACGGCAATTGAACCGGCGTCGCATCAATGCCGCCGCGTCACCGTCAACGCCACGACGGCGATACGCTCTACCCGTTCATACCCGGGCTTGAGCAGCTCCTCGCCGAACACGTCAGGGTCCAGTTCTCGATAGGTCCAGCTGAACCTGTCGTCCCCAAGCAGTGGCTGGATGGATTCGAGAAAAGGGTCAGCCCCGGCCACCATTGCCACCCCGGTGTACAGCAGCAGGCTGCCGTCCTTTTGCAGGCGCGGCAGCGATTCGCGGACGATGCGCTGTGACAAGCCTTCCCCCAGAGCGCCACCGCCATGACGATAGGCGCGTTGCTGGCTGTCGTTCATATAAGGCGGGTTGGCGATGATCAGGTCGAACAGCCCTTCGACACTGCCCAGTACATCGCTGTGGTAAGCGCTGACATTGCTGGCCTCAGCCAACTCGGCATTCACCGCCGACAACCTTAGCGCCCGCGGGTTGATATCCACTGCCAGCACGTCGGCGTTCGGCCGGGCACGGGCGACGACCAATGCGCCGATGCCCGCCCCACAACCAATGTCCACCACTCGCCGCATAGGCTGTGAGCACTGCTGCAGATAAGCTTCGATCAATTGCGCAAAGCGGTAGCTGTCGGGGCCGAAAAACACCGCGTCGGTCTGCGAGGTCGGGTACGCCGAATGTGCAATCAGCAAGTGCCCAAGGCTTGACCAGCGCACCGTGCTACGCCACAGCGCGCCCTCTTTTTCGACGATGGCCGCCTGTTCCAGGTCAGCCAGTTCTTCCTGTGAAAACAGCGTGTGTTCGAACGGCATCGACCAACCGAACACATCACGCAGGTCCTTCGCCAAGGGCGGCGCAAAGCGCTGGCACACCCGTTCATGGGTCAAGGGCGTCGGGGTGATGAAACGGTAGCCCTCGGCAGCCAGGCGCCTGCCCAGTTCCAGCAAAGTCCGATCAGCGATCTCTTGTACTGACATGCATGACACTCCTGATATCAGCGCAAACGGGCCACGCATTCGATAAAGCGCCGGGTGGCGTAGAGTCCGGCGGGGCGACAATGGCGCTGTGCCGAGAGCCACGGGATCAGCAATTGCAGCTGTTGTCGCGGTGACTGGTTGTGCAGGGAGTCTTGCAACGCCTTGAGCTCGGTGTCATTCGCGCCGATTTCATCGGCGCAGGCATCGTCGGCTGGCGCCCGGCGTATCGCTGCCCGACGTTGCGGTTCTTGCCAGTCACCGGCGATCCAGTCGTGCAGCAGTTGTTTTTCGTAGCCACTGAACACACCGAACATGGCCGCGCTATTGCCCTCGATCAATTGCCAGAAACGGCTTTCCCGGGGCGGGCCATGCCGTTTGATCCAGCCCTTGCGTTGCAGCGCGCCGAGAAACTCTTCGATCTGGCCAGGCGTCGCCAGCCACTGATTGACGGTCTGGCCTTCGACCTGGCAGTAATCGGAATGCATGTGCTGGCCAAAGCAGCGTTTGCGCTCGAGCATGGCGACCACTTCCTGCTGCAGATCGAAGCCTGCGATCACCGCCGTCGAGCCCGGCCCCAGATCATTGAGTCGATAGCCGACGGCGACACGCCGATAGAACTCGTCCCGCCCCTGCTCCATGGGCATCAGTTCGAGCAATGATTCAATCGCCTTGCGCCCGTGACCGCTGCTGACGTTGTCGATGGTCACGTGCAGGGTGAAATAGTACGGATCGATCCCCAGCTCACGCAGTTCATAGGCGCTGATCAGCAGGTGCAGCGGCAGTTGCTCGTAGCCGAGGTTGTAGCCAATCACCTCTGGCATGAACATCGCGCTGCACTGCCCCAATGCCAGTTGAATCGCGCCTTGGCGAAAATGTTCGTCGAGCAGTCCCTGTCTATCGCCACAATCGTGAGCGGCCAGCAGCTTGCGGTAGATCACCACGTGATTCTGCCGGGGATCGCCGCTGCCCAACTCTTCCAGATAGGTGCTCAGCAACCCGTCATAACGTAAGTCCTGCCAGTGCTCGAGCACCCCGGCCAGCCATGCGCCGTCGACCTCCTTGGTCGGCGCCACCCGTTGCAGGAAATACAGCGCATGGGCCTTGTTCGAAAAATATCGACGTGCCCCGCCCTGCTTGCGCGCCTCGAGGTAGAGGGCATAGTCGCGCGCCACGTCGGCGCAATGTTTCTCCGTCCATGCCGACAACTGGCCGGGTGCTTCAGGCAGATCACAGGGGAGTTCGGCGGCAAGGGCCTGTTGTTCGCGCAGGAACTTTTCGCCCCGAGCGCCTGCTTGCGGGCCGTTGCTGTACAGCAAACCGTAAAGTTCGCGGTACTGGCCATCCGCGTCAGCGACCGAAAGCGTCGAAGGCGAACCCGACAAGGGCGTGAAGAGTGTCATTGGCTGTTCTCCTGGGCAGTGTATCGGGCTATCAGCGGGCGCCTCTTTCTATCGTCTGTCGTCGGACAAAGGTGACTGCTCATCTGCCTCGGGAAGCTTCCTGTCGGGCTCATTCCAATCCTGCGCGCTCTCGTCATCTTCGAGGTCGGGCTGGGTCAGGGGATCGTATTTGCCCGGATCGTCCGGCGCGGGTTTGACAGAGCCTTGCGACTTGTCCGGGTCTTGACTGTTGTCCTGGAAAATCGAATCGCTGGACATATCTCACCTCACAAACCAGGTCCGGGTTTTCCGGATTCGTACAGGTTTGAAGGTGCCCGGGGGATAGCGTGCGTTCGAATAGACGAGTGGCATGCGCAGGTGTTTGGATTGGGTGTATATCCGTTGCTGCGGTAACGGCGACTTATGGTTCCGCTCTTACATCTATGGTTACCCCCTTTTCTGCAATACTGTTTTTGATGCGTGTTTGGCTTGCTTTCATCTATTCGGCGTCTGAGTGGGGGTGTCGCCCCGCGCCTCGATGAGAATCGATGCCCAACGATCCTTATTAGCGAGACGGCCTTTCAGCCGTGTAAGAGCCCAGGGTTGTCGTCAGGCCGGTTGGCCGTTCACGTCATCAGTTATCCAGCATCGCAAAACCAGGTGGGTGGTGCTCGGGTGACAGCAGGGTCAGGCGTTCATCGCGCTTGGCCCTGCATCGAATTCAGTATGGTGTGCCGCAATCGCCCAGGCGATCCTCGCCAGCTTGTTGGCCAGCGCGCAAACCACGTGGTTGGAATGATGGCGGGCCAGTAGCTGCCGGACCCAGTCCGCCAGCCAGCCTTTCTGGTGGTCCAGATGCATCAGGTACACCCGGGCGCACTGGACCAGCAAGCGTCGCTGGTTGCGATCTCCGCGCTTGCTGATGCCCAACAACACGCTCTTGCCACCCGTGGAATGCTGCTTGGGCACCAGGCCGATTGAGGCCGAGTAGCCTCGGCCGCATTTGAACTGTTTGCCATCGCCCAACTCGGCGGCCAGGACGGTGGAGGTGATCGGGCCGACGCACGGCATGGTCATCAAGCGAGATGCCAGATCATCTTCAGCGGCCTGGCATTGCAACTCCTTGTCCAGCGACTTGATCTCCTCTTCCAGATTCTTGAAATGTCGATACAGCCTCGTCAGATTTTTTTTGAAGGGCTCAGACATTGAACTCGCCTCAAGCAGCGCCGGCAGAGTGTTGATCGATTTGAAGCCGGGGGCCAGGCTGACGCCAACCTCCAGAAGGGCTGCATGAATCCGATTGGCGGTTGCGGTGCGATCCTTGATGAACGCATCGCGTATCGAGTTGGACATGGCCAGCACCTGCTGGGTCTGGGTTTTGGGCGGCACAAAGCGCATCGTCGGGCGAGTCGCTGCCTCGCAGATCGCTTCGGCATCGGCGAAGTCGTTTTTGTTGCTTTTCACGTAGGGACGTACAAGATGAGGGGCAATGAGCTTGGGTAAATGTCCAAGCTTTGCGACCTCCTGTGCCATGAAATGGGCTCCGCCACAGGCTTCCATCACCACGGTGCAAGGCTCGACATTTGCCAGATGCTGGATGAGCGCGGTACGCGTAAATTTTTTGCGGTAGAGCTCATGCCCGCGATCATCTTGAGCATGCAAATGAAAGGTGTGTTTTCCCAGGTCGATGGCGGCAATAGCTACTTTGTTCATGGCAATGGTCTCCGGTGAGCCCCCGGTGAAAGCTTAGTGGGCGATCACCGGGGGCGGCGGGGGTAGCCATTTCATTAGCGGGTCACTTTGAAGAGCCTGTAGGAGCGAGCATGCTCGCGATGGAGGTCAACGATGACGCGGGGAGCCTGACACCCCGCGGTGCTCTCAGGTTTTTCGCGAGCATGCTCGCTCCTACAGAGCCCGCCGCGATGGGCCATCCTTGGCCCAGCGCGGCTAAACCGGCATCCATGCCGGTTTACCCACTGCGCAGAACCTCCACTCGGCCTCTCGATGTGGCAAGAAAATCAAAAGCAACAGCCAAAGCGAGGCGGCCTGACAGCCGACCTGATTGCAGGCTTGTCCGCGATCCAACTGTGGGAGCGAGCCTGCTCGCGATGAACGTTTAGACAACGCGATCATCCAGACAGGGCGCGTTATCGTTGACGTCCATCGCGAGCAGGCTCGCTCCCACAGGGGATTGGGGGTATCTACAAAAGTCAGGTCGGCTGTCAGGCCGCCTCGCTTTGGCTTTGGATTTGGGCGCCCCGTTAAACCACGATGGCCGAACGCAGACATTGCGCAGTGGGTAAACCGGCAGGACGCCGGTTTAGCCGCGCTGGGCCAAGGATGGCCCATCGCGGCGACCCACGGAGCAATGCCGGAGTGAGGGCATGCCGAGCCTAAGCGAGGCACCGAGTGGTGGGGCAAAGCCTTTTGCTTACTTTTCGCTGGGCCGGCATTCCGGCGTTTGGAAAAGTGAGTCGCCGTAAGGGCGAAACCATAAGTTGCCGTTACCGCAGCAATGGATATCCCCCCAATCCAGATCGGATATAAAACCCCAAGCTTAAGTGAACAATATTGGGGCAGGAAGGTTCATCGGGCATCGCCCTTTCCCCTGCAGGAAAGGGCGAGTGGAGCGATTCAGGTGTGATGAATCTCCCGGTCCTTGGTTTCGGGCAGGAAGAAGGTACCCAGGATGGCCGTCATCACCGCGATCACGATCGGATACCACAACCCATAGTAGATATCGCCAGTGGCCGCGACCATGGCAAAGGCCACCGTCGGCAGGAACCCGCCGAACCAGCCGTTGCCGATGTGGTAAGGCAGCGACATCGAGGTGTAGCGAATGCGCGCCGGGAAGAGTTCCACCAGCCAGGCGGCGATCGGGCCGTAGACCATGGTCACGTAGATCACCAGGATGGTCAGCAGCAGTAGCACCATCGGGTAGTTGGTCTTGGCCGGGTCGGCCTTCTCGGGGTAGCCGGCGTCCTTGAGGGCGGTGCCGAGGGTCGCGACGAAGGCGTCGTTGCGGGTCTTGAAGTCGGCGGCCGGCATGCCGGTGCCTTCGAAGCTCGGGATCACTTTGTCGCCGATACGAACCTGAGCGACGGTGCCCGGTTCTGCCTTCTCATTCTTGTAGGGGATGGCCCTTTTCGCCAACACGGTCTTGGCCAGGTCGCAGGAGCTGGTGAATCTGGCCTTGCCCACCGGGTCGAACTGGAACGAACACTGGTCGGGATCGGCGACCACCGTAACCGGGTTCTTCTCCTGCGCGATGAACACGTCGGGATTACCGTATTGGGTCAACGCATGGAAGATCGGGAAGTAGGTCAGCGCCGCGAGGATACAGCCGGCCATGATGATGCCCTTGCGGCCGATACGGTCGGACAGGCTACCGAATATGACGAAGAACGGCGTGCCGATCAGCAGCGAACCGGCAATCAGCAGGTTGGCCGTCTGCGCGTCGATCTTGAGCGTCTGCAGCAGGAAGAACAACGCGTAGAACTGCCCGGTGTACCAGACAACGGCCTGGCCGGCGGTACCGCCGAGCAGCGCCATGATCACGATCTTGAGGTTGTCCCAGCGGGCGAAGGATTCGGTCAGCGGTGCCTTGGAGGACTTGCCTTCGGCCTTCATCTTCAAGAACACTGGCGACTCGCTGAGCTGCAGGCGGATGTAGACAGAGATGATCAACAGCAGGATCGACAGCAGAAAGGGAATCCGCCAGCCCCAGGCTTCGAACGCTTCAGTGCCGAGGATGGTGCGGCAGGCGAGGATCACCAGCAGCGAAAGGAACAGGCCGAGGGTGGCGGTGGTCTGGATCCACGAGGTGAAGTAGCCGCGCCTGCCTTTCGGTGCATGTTCGGCCACGTACGTCGCCGCACCGCCATACTCGCCACCCAGGGCCAGGCCTTGCAACAGGCGCAGGGATATCAGGATGATCGGCGCTGCCACACCAATGGTCGCGTAACCGGGCAGGAAACCCACGATGGCCGTAGAGATACCCATGATCACAATGGTGATCAGGAAGGTGTGCTTGCGTCCGATCATGTCACCCAGTCGACCGAACACGATGGCGCCGAAGGGGCGAACGGCGAAGCCGGCGGCGAACGCGAGCAATGCAAAGATGAAGGACGTTGTCTCATTGACGCCGGCGAAGAAGTGCTTGGCGATAATCGCGGCGAGGGAGCCGTAAAGGTAGAAGTCGTACCATTCGAACACGGTGCCCAGGGACGAGGCGAAAATGACCTTGCGCTCCTCCTTGGTGACCCCGTGATTGGGCGCGCTGCCCGTGGTGGTGTTGTCGATTGCGGCCATGAGTCTTCTCCGTCTTTCTCTTGTTATAGGCCGGAGTACCCCACTTTCCTCTTGCCGCACCCAGGCCCTGGGGCTGATGTCATCGGATTACGGATTGCGCAAAGCATGCACACAGGCTGACGGCCTCGCATCGCTGCAAGGTTTCCTCAAGCATAATCGGCTTCTTGCAGATATCCACTCGCCATCACGCGCACACGGGTCGCGCGAACGAGCTGTCGCGAGCCTGCGAAGGAGACACGGTGCCGTGGGAAGATGTTTTGTTGCGGGGGGATATTCAGAATGCAATCAGCAGCACTCGCGCAATGCGCGAGTGCTGCTGATCAGAAATATGGCAGGGGCGGCTGGATTCGAACCAACGCATGGCAGGATCAAAACCTGCTGCCTTACCGCTTGGCGACGCCCCTGTAGCTGCTGCCTGGAGCGCCAGGGAAGGCCCTCTGCAGGAATGGCCGGCAATTTATCAACTTTCGCGCCGCCTGGGAACCCCCACGCATCATTATTTTATTTTAAAACAGCGACTTACCATCAAGGGTCGACCTGCCCCATCAGTTCGGGCACCGATTCCGGGCGATTGGCGAACCGCTGGGCGAGCACTGCGCAGACCATCAGCTGAATCTGGTGGAACAGCATCAGCGGCAGAATCAACACGCCGATGGTGCTGCCGGCGAACAGCACCTGGGCCATCGGCACGCCCGTGGCCAGGCTTTTCTTCGAGCCACAGAAGAGGATCGTGATGCGGTCTTGCTGGTTGAAACCCAAGGCCTTGCCCAGCACGGTGGACGCCAGCAACACCAGCCCCAGCACCACGCAGCAGGCGACCACCAGCCCGGCCAGGTCGCGCAACGGAATCTGCTGCCAGATGCCTTCGATCACCGCCTCGCTGAAAGCTCCGTACACCACCAGCAGGATCGAGCCCTGATCGACGAATTTCAGCCAGCTCTTGTTGCGCGCCACCCAGGCGCCGATCCAGCGGCGAGCGATCTGCCCGGCAATGAATGGCAGCAACAGCTGCACGCTGATCTTCACGATCGCGTCGAGGGTCGAGCCGCCATCGCCATGCACGTCCAGCAGCAAGGTCACCAGCAACGGCGTGAGAAAGATCCCGAACAGGCTGGACGCTGCCGCGCTGCAAATCGCCGCCGGAATGTTTCCTCGCGCCAACGAGGTAAAGGCAATCGCCGACTGCACCGTGGCCGGCAGCGCGCAGAGGTAGAGCATGCCCATGTACAGGTCAGCGCCGATCATCGGTGACAGCAAAGGCTTGAGCGCCAGGCCGAGCAGCGGGAACAGGACGAAGGTCAGGCCGAACACCAGCAAGTGCAGGCGCCAGTGAACGGCACCGGCAATGATCGACTCGCGGGACAGTTTTGCGCCGTGCAGGAAAAACAGCAGCGCAATGGCGCTGTTGGTCAACCAGCCGAAGCCCACGGCCACCTGGCCACTGGCGGGCAGCAGGCTGGCGAGAAGGACCACGCCGATCAGGGTCAGGGTGAAGTTGTCGGGCAAGAAACGGGGGCGAGTCATCAGGGTCATCCAGGCTGCTGGGAACGTTGCGACCACTCTAGCGCGCTCGCTGATTGCCGACTAACGCTAAAAAGCCAGGAGATATCGCCTAACGGACAGGACGACGACCACCTGATCCATTGTAGGAGCGAGCATGCTCGCGATGGTCGTTAACGATAACGCTGTAAGCCTGACACCCCGTGGCGTGCTCAGGTTTTTCGCGAGCAGGCTCGCTCCTACAAGGAGCGCGAACTATCCCTCAAATCTACCGCTGCCTTCACGATCACGCTCATATCGCCGTGTAAGCGGGAACGCCGGCAACCAGGACTCGCGCCGCACAGTCCAGCTTTCGTAGGTTGGCATCAACTGGTCAGGGGCATCGAGTGAGCCCAGGTTCACTTCGATCTCGTCGTCGCTGCGGGCAAACACTGACGAGCCACAGCGAGGACAGAAATAGCGCCCGGCGTAATCCCGCGTTTCGCCCTCGATCGTCACCGCGTCCTCAGGGAATATCGCCGAGGCGTGAAAGAGTGCCCCGTGGTGCTTGCGGCAGTCCAGGCAGTGACAGAGACCGACCCGGTAAGGCAGCCCCGACGCCACAATCCGGACATTGCCGCACAGGCAACCGCCAGTAAATCGGTGCATGCCTCACCTCCTCTTCAAGAATTTGAAAGTAGCCGTTCAACGACTGTAGAGGCTCACACACCCATCACAGCAAAAACTTGCGAAAAGCGACAGTAGGCTAAGCTTACGTTCAGCTTATTGCCCACGATGCTCGCGGCGGCAGTGTTTGGTTTTATCTGGAGAGCGTCTGCAACAGCTATCTCAGACAGACCCAAACAATTTGCGCAGGATTGCCGTGATGACCGAGCCGTTACTCAGTTTTGACCAACTCAAGCGTGCTGCCGCCTCAGGCGAGATCGATACCGTACTGGTGTGCATGGTCGACATGCAGGGACGCTTGGTTGGCAAGCGATTCCAGGTCGAGTTTTTCATCGACAGCGGCCATGAAGAAACCCACTGCTGCAATTACCTGCTGGCCGACGACATCGACATGGAGCCGGTGCCGGGCTATGCCGCCGCCAGTTGGAGCAAAGGCTACGGCGACTTCGTGCTCAAGCCCGACATGCGCACCTTGCGCAAGGTGCCCTGGCTTGAATGCACGGCGCTGGTGCTGTGCGATGTACTGGACCATCACCATCGAGAGGATCTGCCCCACAGCCCGCGGGCGATCCTGAAAAAACAGGTCGAGCGCCTGCGTGAACGCGGCTACACCGGCATGTTCGCCTCGGAACTGGAGTTCTACCTGTTCGACGAGAGCTACGAGGCCATCCACAGGCGCAACTACCACAAGCCGAAAACCGCCGGGCACTATATCGAGGATTACAACATCCTGCAGACCACCCGCGAAGAGCCGGTGCTGCGGGCGATTCGCAAGCATCTGCAGGCCAGCGGCATTCCAGTGGAAAACTCCAAGGGTGAATGGGGCCCGGGCCAGGAAGAAATCAATATCCGCTACGCCGACGCCATGACCATGGCCGATCATCACGTCATCATCAAGCACGCGTGCAAGGAGATCGCCCAACTCCAGGGCAAGGCGATCACCTTCATGGCCAAGTGGCGCTATGACGCCGCCGGTTCCAGCAGCCACATCCACAATTCGCTGTGGGACAAGAACGCCAAGAAGCCGTTGTTCTTCGATGCCAAGGCCGAGTTCGGCATGTCCAAACTGATGCGCGCCTGGGTGGCCGGACAGCTCAAGTACGCCAACGACATTACTTGTTTTCTCGCCCCCTACATCAACTCCTACAAACGCTTCCAGTCTGGCACCTTCGCCCCGACCCGTTCGGTGTGGAGCCGGGACAATCGCACCGCAGGCTTTCGCTTGTGCGCCGAGGGCAGCAAATCGATCCGTATCGAATGCCGCATCGGCGGTGCCGATCTCAACCCTTACCTGGCTTTCGCCGCCCTGATCGCTGCGGGGCTGGCGGGCGTCGATGAAAAGCTCGAGCTCGCCGCGCCCTTCGAGGGCGATGCCTACGTAGACGAGCATTTGCCTGAGGTCTCCAAGACCTTGCGTGAAGCCACTGCCGCATTGCAGAAATCGAGCATGTTGCGCGAGGCATTCGGCGATGAAGTGATCGACCACTACGTGCACACCGCCGAATGGGAACAGAAAGAGTACGACCGGCGAATCACCGACTGGGAACTGCAGCGCGGCTTCGAGCGCTACTGAGAGCACCATGACAAACACTGTTCAACTCATCTCGCCGGTCGATGGCCGTCTCTACGCCGAACGTCAGTACGCCGATATCGTGCAGATAGAGCACGCACTGGCGGCGGCCACCGCCGCCCAGGCGCAATGGAAGCGCCGACCACTGAGCGAACGCGCGGCTTTTTGCAGCGCCGCGGTGGACGCGCTGCTGGCCATGAAGGATGAAATCGTCCCGGAACTGGCCTGGCAAATGGGCCGCCCGGTGCGCTATGGCGCCGGCGAGTTGCGCGGCTTCGAAGAGCGTGCCCGGCATATGATCGCCATTGCGCCGCAAGCCCTGGCGGCGCTCGAATCCGATCCGGTCGCGGGTTTTCGCCGGCATGTCAAACGTGAGCCAATGGGTACCGTGCTGGTTGTCGCGCCGTGGAATTACCCCTACCTGACAGCGGTCAACACGATTATTCCGGCGCTGATGGCCGGCAACAGCGTGATCCTCAAACACGCTTCGCAAACGCTGCTGGTGGGCGAGCGTTTTGCCGAGGCCATGCGCCGCGCCAATCTGCCTGAAGGGCTGTTCCAGAACCTGCTGCTCAGTCACATCCATACCGGAGTGGTCATCGGCTCCGGACAGGTGCAGCAGGTGAACTTCACCGGCTCGGTGGCGGCCGGCCTGGAAATGCAACGCTCTGCAGTCGACGGTTTCCTGCGCGTCGGCCTGGAGCTCGGCGGCAAAGACCCGGCCTACGTCCGGGCAGACGCCAACCTTGAACATGCGGTGGAGAACCTGGTGGACGGCAGTTTCTTCAATTCCGGGCAGAGTTGCTGCGCCGTGGAACGTATCTACGTCGATCAAAAAATCTACCCGGCGTTTGTCGAACGCTTCGCCGAATTGACTCGTCAGTACGTGCTGGGTAACCCCCTGGACGAAGCCACCACCCTCGGGCCACTGGTGAATCCGGGCGCGGCGGATTTCGTCCGCGGGCAGATTGCCGATGCGCAGGCCTTGGGCGCGAAAACGCTGATCGACCCACGGGCATTTGCCGCCGACGTGCCGGGCAGCGCCTACCTCGCCCCGCAAGTGTTGGTCAACGTCAACCATCAAATGTCGGTCATGCGCGATGAAAGCTTCGGTCCGGTGGTCGGCATCATGCCGGTGGCCAGCGACGACGAAGCCGTGGCCTTGATGAACGACAGCGAGTTCGGCCTCAGTGCGTCCATCTGGACCCGGGACCTGGCCGCCGCCGAACGCCTGGGCGACGAGATCGACACCGGCACCCTGTTCATGAATCGCTGCGATTACCTGGACCCGGCACTGGCCTGGACCGGGGTGAAGAACAGTGGGCGCGGCGTCACGTTGTCGGCCCTGGGTTATGAACAGCTGACCCGCGCCAAATCCTTCCATCTGCGCCACGAGATCTGAGCCATGAGCCTGACTGGAAACTGGAACTACCCCACGAGCATCCGCTTCGGTGTCGGTCGCATCGCGGAACTGGCTGAGACCTGTCGCAGCCAGGGTATCCAGCGCCCTCTGCTGGTTACCGACAGCGGCCTGGGGCGAGCGTCGATCACCACCGCTGCGCTGGACGCTTTACGCGATGCAGGGCTGGGTGCCGCGCTGTTCTGCGACCTCAAGCCCAACCCGGTCGAAGCCAACCTGGCAGGCGGGCTCGACGCCTGGCGTGCGGGAAACCACGATGGCGTGGTGGCCTTCGGCGGTGGCAGCGGCCTGGACATGGGCAAGCTCATCGCCTTCATGAGTGGCCAGACCCGCCCGGTCTGGGATTTCGAAGACATCGGCGACTACTGGACCCGCGCCGATGAAAGCCGCATCGCCCCGGTCATCGCGGTGCCGACCACCGCGGGCACGGGCTCCGAAGTGGGCCGCGCGGCGGTGATCATCGACGATCGCACCCACACCAAGCGCATCATCTTCCACCCGAAAATGATGCCGCGCGTGGTCATCAGCGACCCGGCCCTGACCGTCGGTATGCCGGCCAAAGTCACCGCCGGCACGGGCATGGACGCCTTGGCGCACTGCCTGGAGTCGTACTGCGCCCCCGGCTTCCACCCCATGGCCGATGGCATCGCAGTCGAAGGCATGCGCCTGGTGAGCAATGCCCTGGTGCGTGCCGTACGCACCCCTTCGGACCTCGATGCACGAGGACAAATGCTGGCGGCCGCGGCGATGGGCGCCACCGCCTTCCAGAAAGGCCTGGGCGGGATGCACGCCCTCGCGCATCCGATCGGCGCGCTGTACGACACCCACCACGGCATGACCAACGCAACCCTGATGCCCTACGTGCTGAAGTTCAATCGCCCGGCCATTGAGGAACGCATCACGCGCCTGGCCGCGTACCTGCACCTGCCCTCCCCGGGTTTCGACAGTTTCCTGGCCTTCGTCCTCAAATTGCGCAAGGACATCGCCGTGCCGCATACGCTGTTCGAGCTGGGGGTGGATGACAAACAAGCCGACCTGATCGCCGACATGGCGATTGTCGACCCGTCGGCCGGTGGCAACCCGGTGCCCTTGACCCGGGCCAGCGTGGCAGAAATTTTCCAGGCGGCCTGGCACGGCCGCCTTCTGTAGGAGCGAGCATGCTCGCGATGGACGCCAACGATAACGCGGGAAACCTGACACCCCGCGTCATCTGTGGGAGCGAGCCTGCTCGCGATGGACGCCAACGATAACGCTGGGAACCTGACACCCCGCGTTATCGTTAACGTCCATCGCGAGCAGGCTCGCTCCTACAGAAAAGCAGGCAAGTGGGAAACAGGAGCAGTACGACAAGGGGTTGAAAGCCAACCCATCCGGAGACCCGGATGGCTGCGTATCAAAACCTGAAGGGGCACAAATGATGAACCCAGCAAGCCAGCCCGGCGCCGACGCGCCGCACGACGATGACGTCAAGGTGCTGCACAGCATGGGCTATGCCCAGCAGCTTTCGCGACGAATGGGGGTTTTCTCCAACTTCGCGATTTCCTTTTCGATCATCTGCATCCTCTCCGGAGGTATCAACTCACTCGCCCAAGGCACCTCGGGCGCCGGCGGTGCGGCGATCGGCATCGGCTGGCCGATCGGTTGCCTGATTTCCGGGGTATTCGCACTGGCCATGGCGCAGATTTCCTCGGCCTACCCCACCGCTGGCGGCCTGTATCACTGGGGCTCGATTCTCGGCAATCGTTTCACCGGATGGCTCACGGCCTGGTTCAACCTGCTGGGGCTGGTCACGGTGCTCGGTGCGATCAACGTCGGCACCTACTACTTTTTCTTCGGCGCTTTCGGCCCGGCACTGGGCATGGAGGACACCACCACGACCCGGGTGATTTTCCTGGCCATCCTCACTGGGCTCCAGGCCTTGTGCAATCACCTGGGCATCGGCCTGACCGCCAGGCTCACCGATTTCTCCGGCTATCTGATCTTCGCCACCGCGCTGGCGCTGACCATTGTCTGCCTGATCTCGGCCCCCAGTTTCGAGTTCTCTCGGCTGGTGACCTTCGGCAACTATTCCGGCGAGGCTGGCGGCAGCGTCTGGCCACAGGTGTCCAACGGCTGGATCTTCATGCTCGGCCTACTGTTGCCGATCTACACCATCACCGGCTACGACGCCTCCGCGCACACCTCCGAGGAAACGCGCAATGCCGCCGTGTCGGTGCCACGGGGCATGGTCATGTCGGTGGTCTGGTCGCTGCTGTTCGGCTGGGTGATGCTCAGTGCATTCGTGCTGATGCTACCGAGTATGGACGAAGCGGCCAAGCAAGGCTGGAGCGTGTTCTTCTGGGCCATGAATACCCAGGTGAACCCGCTGCTCAAGGACGGGTTGTACGTGGCGATTTTCATCTCGCAGGTGCTCTGTGGCCTGGCTACCGTGACCTCGGTTTCACGCATGATCTTCGCGTTTTCCCGCGACGGCGGCCTGCCTTGCTCGAAAGCGCTGGCCTCGGTTTCGCCGACCTTTCGCAGTCCGGTGGCAGCCATCTGGACCGGTGCCACACTCGCGGTGCTGTTCGTCTGGGGATCGTCGGTGATATCGATTGGCGAGACACCGGTCTACACCATCGTGGTCTCCTGCACGGTGATCTTCCTGTTCTTCTCCTTCGTCATTCCCATCGTGCTGGGCCTGTTTGCCTACGGGACCTCGAAGTGGCCGACCATGGGGCCGTGGAACATGGGGCGCTTCTGGTACACCGTGTTCGCCCTGCTCTCGGTCCTGTCGATGGTGATCATTTTCGTCATCGGCATCCAGCCACCGAACGACTGGGCGCTGTACATCACCATCGGCTTCCTGGTGTTGACGGCCATCGTCTGGTTCGGTTTTGAAGCGCGACGCTTCCAGGGACCGCCGATGGGCGACATGATCGTCAAGCGCCAGGCTGAAATCGCGGCGGCTGAGGCGGCGTTGGACAAGCGCTGAAGTCCAGCCGGATGCGCGCCAGAACCCTGTAGGAGCTGGCTTGCCAGCGAAGAACGATAACGCGGTGCAACAGATGCACCGCGTTATCGTTCTTCGCGGGCAAGCCTCGCTCCTACAGTGAACCTTGAGCCTGATCGCCAGTAGGCGCCCCTTCCGCACTCTCCCCGTTCTTTGCGCGACGACATCGGCGGTCGCAATTTCACCGCAGGCTGGCCCCTGCCGATGAGCCTATTCCTGGCAAAATAGCCAAATCGCCATGTGCTCACTTCGTTCTTTCATACGTCGCAGACTTCACTGCCCGCTTCCCTTTGTCTGGAGTTTTCTCAATGCCCTCGCCCCAATCCCTGTCCGCCGCGTTGCTCGGCCTGGCCCTTGTCTGTCCGGCGATGGCCAACGCCCAGGGCCTGGAGCTGGGACAAGTGCTGATCGGGGCCGAGGACCAGAGTGACGAGGACCAGGCGATCGAGGACGCCAAGGCGCGGCTCGACCAGGTACCTGGCGGCACCAACGTGGTCGACATGCGCCGCCCACTGCAGGGCCGGGTGGCGAGCAATCAGGATGTGCTGGCTTATCAGCCAGGCATCTATGCCCAGTCGGCGGGCAACGAAGGGGTGAAGATCTCGATTCGCGGGTCGGGGATCAACCGTGCGCCGGGCGCCCATGCCTCGGGCCTGTACGCCATGCTCGACGGCCTGCCGCTGACCGGTCCCGGCGGCACGCCCTATGAGCTGCTCGAGCCGCTTTGGCTTGACCATGTGGAGGTGCTGCGCGGCGCCAACGGTTTCGACCGGGGCGCCCTGGCCTTGGGCGGGGCCATCGATTACGTCAGCCATACCGGCTACAACGCACCGCGGTTGCAGGTGCGCTACGCCACGGGCAGCCACGGTTATCAGCAACGCCAGGTCAGCTCCGGGCAGGTGCTGGGCGACTTCGACTACTACCTGGCCCTGACCGACGCGCGCGCGGACGGCTATCAGGATCACACCGCCAGCGAGAGCCAGGGCGTCATCGCCAACTTCGGTTACCGCTTCAACCCGAACCTGGAAACGCGCTTCTACCTGCGCTATCGCCAGACCGACAACGACCTCGCCGGCCGGGTCACCAAGCACTCCATCGAGCATGACCCGCGGGCGGCCAACCCCGCTTACGTGGCGCGCGACGATCGCCGTGAACAACCGGGCAGCACCTTTATCGGCAACAAGACCACCTACTACATCGATGACGATTCGAGCATCGAGGCCGGCCTTGCCTACCATGACTATCCCATGGACTTACGCGAAGGCCCCAACCGCCTCAAGGTGGCGTACACGGATGTCAGTGGCACGTTCGACTACAAGCGTCGCGACACTATCTGGGGCCTGCAGAGCCAGAGCACGCTGGGCCTGCGCGTGACCAAGCACCTGCCCAATGCCGGCGCCAGTGAGCTGGTGCGCATCCCAACTGGCAACACCGCAGGCTATGCGCCGGGCACACATATGCGTAACTTCACCTACCAGGGTTCGGACAGCGTCCTGCACATGGGCAATGACCTGGAGATCGCCGACGACCTGTGGCTGACCACCGGCCTGGCAGCCATCTACACCCGCCGGGAAAGCGCGGTGACTTACCCGCAAGGGGGTGGCAAGACCAGTCAGGGCGACTGGGACTACGCCCCGCGCCTGGGCCTGCGCTACCAACTGACACCCGACCTGCAACTATTCGGCAATCTCAGCCGTTCGGTCGAGGCGCCGCACCCCTGGTCGCTGATCTACAGCTCCAACGTACGATTCCCGGCAGGCAGCGGCCCCGCCACCGGCACCCAGCGCGATCCGGTCGAGCTGCAGAACCAAACCGCCACCACCCTTGAGCTGGGCGGTCGCGGCGACAGCGCGATGGGCCAATGGAGCCTGGCCTGGTACTACGCCCAGGTGCGCCACGAATTGCTCTCGGTGTTGCCGGATGCCAACGCCACCACGCCCTACGAGCTCAACGCCAGCCCTACCGTACACCAGGGCGTAGAAGCCAGCCTGCTGAGCAACCTTTGGTCTGGCGACGATGGCGGTCAACTGAGCCTTCGCCAGAGCTATACCTTCAGCGACTTCCATTACCGCGACGACGAGCGCTTCGGCGACAACCGCCTGCCGGGCCTGCCGATGCACTACTACCAGGGCGAACTGCGCTACGACTGGCCCCAAGGCTTCTTCGCCGCGCTCAACACGCAATGGGTGTCCAAGGTGGCGGTCGATTACGCCAACAGCTACTACGCCGATCCCTACGCGCTGTTCGGCGCGACCCTGGGCTACAACGCGCCCAAGGGTGACTGGCAGACGTGGCTGGACATGCGCAACCTGACCGACAAGCACTACGCCGCCACCGTCACTCCGGGCTATGACGACAAAGGGCTGGATGCGGCGCGGTCGACGCCGGGTGAAGGTCTGGGGGTGTATGTCGGGGTGTCGTGGAGCCTGCTGTGAGGCTCTGGCTTGCAGCCGAGGCTCCACGCCCTGCGCAAAACATCGTAGGAGCCAGGCTGCTGGCGAAGAGGCCCGAAAGGTCAACGCAATATTCGAGGCCGCCTTCGCCGGCAAGCCGGGCTCCTACAGGTCCGCGGCGACCACGCATCCACGCCCTGCGCAAAACGTCGTAGGAGCCAGACTTGCCGGGGAAAAGGCCCGAAAGATCAATGCACTATTCGAGGACGCCTTCGCCGGCAAGCCGGGCTCCCACAGGCTCGAGGCGAACACGCATCCACGCCCTGCGCAAATATCGTAGGAGCCAGGCTTGCCGGCGAAGAGGCCCGAAAAGTCAACGCAATATTCGAGGCCGCCTTCGCCGGCAAGCCGGGCTCCTACAGGTCCGCGGCGACCACACATCCACGCCCTGCGCAAATATCGTAGGAGCCCGGCTTGCCGGCGAAGAGGCCCGAAAGGACAACGCAATATTCCAGGACGCCTTCGCTGGCAAGCCGGGCTCCTACAGGCTGGAGGCGAACATGCATCCACGCCCTGCGCAAATATCGTAGGAGCCAGGCTTGCCGGCGAAGAGACCCGAAAGATCAAAGCACTATTCGAGGACGCCTTCGCCGGCAAGCCGGGCTCCTACAGGTCCGCGGCGACCACGCATCCACGCCCTGCGCAAAACGTCGTAGGAGCCAGGCTTGCCGGCGAAAAGGCCCGAAAGGACAACGCAATATTCCAGGACGCCTTCGCCCGCAAGCCGGGCTCCTACAGGACCGAGGTGATGCCTGATCCGCACAGGCAACCGCGCGCGGAGCTACAAGGTTCTCGCCCCCGGATTCTGCCAGAACGCGGGATCGGCACTCTTGAGCCGCTCGACCGCATTGTTGATGTGGTTGAGCGCGGCATGGCGCGCGCCTTCAGGGTCTCGTGCGGCGATGGCCGCGTACACGGCAGAGTGTTCGACATGCACCGTCTTGGCGAGGTCGCGGCGGCGCTCCTCGTTGGAGCGGGTGATGCGGATCGCCTCCTTGATGTACTGAGCGATAAATTCGTGCAGTGACGGGTACAGCGGATTACCCGTTGCCCTGGAAATGGAGTGATGGAACGCCAGGTCTTCCTCGACGCCATCGCGCCCCGCCTGCTCGGCGGCATCGATGGCCTTGAGCGCCTGGTGGATGGCCTCCAGCTGCGCTGGCGAATGGCGCTGTGCCGCGAGTGCCGCCGCCTCCCCTTCGATACCGCGGCGCAGTTCGGTAACGCGCAATACCGCCTCGATCGACCCGCTGACATCCAGGTCGATGGTGAATGCCTTGATGTGCGCGCCTTCGCTGACGACGGTACCGCTGCCTTGGCGGACCTCGACCAGGCCGGCTGATTTCAGGCGCGAGATCGCCTCGCGGATGACTGTCCTGCTGACTCCGAAACGCTCCGAGAGCACGGGCTCGGTGGGCAGGCGCGCGCCCGGCAGCACTTCGCCATTGGCGATGTAGGCCTTCAGGGCCGCCGTCACCTGATCGGACAGCGTGCCCTTGGCTGCATCCTTCAGAACGGCCAGCGCCTCGGCGGAACAGGGGGATTTATCAGGAGTGGGCATAGGCATCTCTGGGCTCAAATCGGTGAACGGTACTGCATTTTAGTACCCGTCGTCCTCTTTGGTTTATGCTCCTTGAATTCGTATGACGTATTATGATAAAAAACCGATCTTCATGTAAGTCCGATAAAAATAACGTCACCCACTACAAAAATAAGGATGGGGGAAACACATGACTGAATCAGTGATTCAAACCGGTGCCATCGCGCCCGCTGATCGCTTCGAGGACCTGGCGTATCGCAAGGTCGCGTGGCGTATACTGCCGCTGTTATTGCTGTGCTACCTCGTCGCCTATCTGGATCGGGTGAACGTGGGTTTCGCCAAATTGCAGATGTCCGACGATCTGCAATTTTCCGAAGCTGTCTACGGTCTTGGCGCAGGGATTTTCTTCATTGCCTACTTCCTCGTGGAAATTCCCAGCAACCTGATCCTGCATCGCGTCGGCGCGCGGTTGTGGATCGCGCGCATCATGATCACCTGGGGCATCATCTCCTCGGCCATGGCACTGGTCAGTACGCCAATGTCCTTCTACATCATGCGCTTTCTGCTGGGGATCGCCGAGGCCGGGTTCTACCCGGGTGTCATCCTCTATCTGTCCTACTGGTTCCCGACCCATCGCCGCGGCAAGATGTATGCCCTGTTCGCCACGGCAGTGCCGCTGTCCGGACTGATCGGTGCGCCCCTGTCCGGCTGGATCATGAGCGCCTTCAACGGTGACCATGGGTTTGCCGGCTGGCAGTGGCTGTTCTTTCTCGAAGGGCTGCCCTCGATCGCCGTCGGCATCCTGGTGATCTTCTGCCTCAGCGACCGTATCTCCAGTGCCGGCTGGCTCACCCGGGAAGAGAAAAACCTGCTGCAGACGCGCATCGACGCGGAATCCGCCGGCCACCAGAAACACAGCCTGAAAGAGGTGTTCCTGCAGCCGCGCATCTGGCTGCTGACGGCCATCTATTTCTGCATGATCGCCGGCTTCTACACCGTGGGCTTCTGGTTGCCGACGCTGATCCGCCAGGCCGGCGTCAGCGATGTATTGCAGGTCGGCATGCTCACCGCCATCCCTTATGCCGCCGCCGCAATGACCATGATCCTGGTGTCGCGTAGCGCGGACCGGCTGCGCGAACGTCGCTGGCATCTGGCGCTGACCGCGGTGCTGGGCGGTATCGGCCTGTTCATTTCCGCCACCTGGAGCGACAACTTCACGGTGTCGATGATCGGCCTGACCCTTGGCTCCATGGGAGCGATGAGCACCCTGCCGCTGTTCTGGAGCCTGCCAACTGCCTTCCTCGGCGGCACCGCCGCGGCCGCCGGCATTGCCCTGATCAACTCCTGGGGCAACCTGGCGGGCTTCGTCTCGCCGTACCTGATGGGTTTCCTCAAAGACACGACCCACAGCACCACGATCGGCATGTATGTGATGGCAAGCGCGCTGTTCCTCGGCGCCCTGCTGGTCTTCAGAATTCCCGGAAAACTCGTCAACCGTTGACGTTTGGAGTAACTCATGAAAATTCTCGTGACCGGTGCAGCCGGCTTCCTTGGCCGCCGTCTGATCGAAGCCCTGCTGCTGCGTGGCTCGCTCACCGACCGCGCAGGCCAGTCCCGACCCATCGGGCAAATCGTCGCCTTCGACATGGTCGCGCTCGAGGGCATCGATGATCCGCGGTTAACGGTGGTGTGTGGCGATATCGCCAACCCTGAAGTGCTGGGCAGTTTGATCGACGAAACCACTGACAGCATCTTCCATTTGGCGGCGGTGGTTTCCAGCCAGGCGGAGGCCGACTTCGAACTGGGCATGCGCATCAACTTCACGGCAACCCAGAATATGCTCGAACGCATTCGCCTGCTCGGCACCTGCCCGAAATGGGTGATGACCAGCTCCGTTGCGGTGTTCGGCGGGCAACTGCCGGAACGCGTCCGGGATGATCAAGTCTGGGCGCCGCAGAGCTCCTACGGCACGCAGAAAGCCATGAACGATCTGCTGCTGGCGGACTACAGCCGACGCGGCTTCGTCGATGGCCGCAGCCTGCGCATGCCGACCATCGTGGTGCGCCCGGGCAAACCCAACCTGGCCGCTTCGAGCTTTGCCAGCGGCATCATCCGCGAACCGCTCAATGGTCAGCCCAGCGTGTGTCCAGTGGCCCTCGATACGCGGCTGTGGCTGATGTCGCCAAGGCTTGCGATTGAAAACCTGATCCATGGTCATGAGCTATCAGGCGAGCAATTGACCGAGGGTCGGGTGATCAACATGCCGGGCCTGTCGATTACCGTCGAACGGATGATCGATGCCCTGCGGCAGATCGCCGGCGCGCAAGTGGTCGAACGGATTCGCATGGAGCGCAATCCGGCGATCGAGCGCATCGTCGGTTCGTGGCCAGGGGCCTTTTTCGCCACCTATTCCCGGGATCTGGGGTTCACCGCGGATGAGGATTTCAGCGCCGTGATCAAGCAGTTCATGACTGAATATCTGCCCGGATGAACCCGATTGAGGAGCTCAACATGTTGAATGCCCCTGCCCGCCCTCTGCTGGGTTGCATCGCTGACGATTTCACCGGTGCGACAGACCTTGCCAACATGCTGGTGCGCGGCGGTATGCGCACCGTGCAGAGCATCGGCATACCCGGCGCCGAGGTCGCCGAACGACTCGACGCCGACGCGATCGTCATCGCCCTGAAATCCCGGACGGTGCCGGCGGCCGATGCCGTGAAAGCGTCGCTCGAAGCGCTGCACTGGCTGCGTGAGCGTGGTTGCGAACAGATTTTCTTCAAGTACTGCTCGACGTTCGACTCTACCGCTGCCGGCAACATCGGCCCGGTCAGCGAAGCCCTGCTGGACGCGCTGGACAGTGATTTCACCCTCGCGTGCCCCGCCTTCCCGGAAAACGGGCGCACGGTGTTTCGCGGGCATTTGTTAGTCCAGGACGAGTTGCTCAGCGAGTCGGGCATGCAGCATCACCCGCTGACACCGATGACTGACGCGAATCTGGTTCGGGTGCTGCAAGCGCAGAGCCAAGGCAAAGTCGGCCTGCTGCGCCATGACACTGTGTCCAAGGGCGTCGAGAGCATTCGCACCCGCATGACGCAGCTTCGGGCCGAGGGTGTGCGCATGGCGGTCGCCGATGCCGTGTCCGATGCGGACCTGCATCTGTTGGGCGAAGCCTGCGCCGATTTTGCGCTGCTTACCGGTGGTTCGGGGCTGGCGTTGGGCTTGCCGGACAACTTCCGTCGGGCCGGCAAACTGCGTGACCTGGACGCCGCTCAGATACCTGCGGTCGAAGGCGGCGAAGTGGTGCTCGCGGGCAGCGCTTCTCAAGCCACCAACGGGCAAGTGGCGAGCTGGCTGCAGGCAGGTCGTCCGGCCTTTCGGATCGACCCGCTGGCGTTGGCTGCGGGAGAGCCGGTCCTCGAGCAGGCACTGGCCTTCGCCGCTGACACTGCAGAAACGGTATTGATCTACGCCACCAGCTCCCCGGATGAGGTCAAGACCGTACAACGTGAGCTGGGTACCGAGCGCGCGGGGAATATGGTCGAGCAGGCCATGGGCCGGATAGCCAGCGGGCTGCACCAGGCCGGTGTGCGGCGCTTTGTGGTCGCCGGCGGGGAAACCTCCGGGGCCGTGGTTCAAGCCCTGGATATCCAGCTTTTGCAGATCGGTGCGCAAATCGACCCGGGCGTGCCCGCCTGCGTCAGCACGCCCGGGGAACCACTGGCCCTGGCGCTCAAGTCCGGCAACTTCGGTGGCCCTGACTTCTTCGCCAAGGCGCTCAAGCATCTGGCGGGAGTTCAGGCATGAACAACGAAAACGCCCTGCGCGAAGAAATCTGTGACGTCGGCGGCCTGTTGTACAGCCGTGGCTACACGGTAGGCAGTGCCGGCAACATCAGCGCCCGGCTCGACGATGGTTGGTTGATCACGCCCACGGACGCTTGCCTGGGCCGTCTGGATCCGGCCGCCTTGTCCAAGGTCAACCTGGCAGGGGAATGGGTCAGCGGAGACAAACCGTCAAAGACTCTGGCCTTGCATCGTCAGGTCTATGATCGCAACCCGGATGTCGGCGGCGTGGTCCACACCCACTCGACGCATCTGGTGGCGTTGACGTTGGCCGGGGTCTGGCAGGAGGATGACATCTTGCCGCCGCTGACCCCCTATCAGGTGATGAAGGTCGGGCACATCCCGTTGATCGCTTATGAACGTCCCGGCTCGCCGAAGGTGGCCGAGCGGGTTGCGCAACTGGCCAACAGCGTGCGCGGGGTCATGCTCGAGCGGCTGGGTCCGGTGGTATGGGAAAGCTCGGTGTCGAGGGCGAGCTATGCCCTGGAAGAGCTGGAAGAAACGGCGCGCCTCTGGCTGATGAGCAACCCCAAGCCGGCCCCGCTCGACCAGGCCGCGCTGGAAGAACTGCGCGAAGTTTTTGGCGTGCAGTGGTAACCCCCCGGGCCTTACCCTTGTAGGAGCGAGCCTGCTCGCGATGGACGACAACGATAACGCTGGCAGCCTGACACCCCGCAGCGCTCTCAGGTTTTTCGCGAGCAGGCTCGCTCCCACAGGTACCGCGCAGTCCTTGTAGGAGCGAGCATGCTCGCGATGGACGATAACGATGGCGCGCACTGTCTGAATGATCGCGTTGTCCGGACGTTTTTCGCGAGCAGGCTCGCTCCCACAGTATTTTTGATTTCAGGAGTAACCATGCCTCGTTTCGCTGCCAACCTCAGCATGCTCTACCCGGAACACGATTTTCTTGACCGCTTCGCCGCGGCCGCCGCCGATGGTTTCCAGGCGGTGGAATACATGTTCCCCTACGACTACAGCGCGCAACAGCTTAAACAGCAGTTGGACGACAATGGCCTGGTCCAGGCCCTGTTCAACGCGCCGCCCGGCAATATTGCGGCGGGCGAAAAAGGCACCGTGTCCCTGCCTGGCCGCGAATCGGAGTTTCGCGAAGGTTTCGACCAGGCCCTGGAGTATGCCGCGATCCTGGGCAATGACCGCATCCACGTCATGGCCGGGCTGCTGGCGAGCGAAGCAGACCGTGCCCGACACCACGAAACCTACCTGGAAAACCTAAGCCACGCGGCGACGCAAGCGGCCAAGGTCGGCGTCACCGTGTTGCTGGAGCCGATCAACACCCGTGACATGCCGGGCTTTTTCCTCAACCACCAGCATCAGGCACAGGCCATCTGCAAAGCGGTCGGCAAGGCCAATCTCAAGGTGCAGTTCGACATCTACCATTGTCAGATCGTAGAGGGCGACGTGGCGACGAAGCTGCGTCGGGATTTCGCCGGCATCGGGCATATCCAGATCGCGGGAGTGCCGGATCGCCACGAACCGGACATGCGCAACGAGTTGAATTATCCCTACCTGTTCAATCTGATTGATAAGCTGGGCTACAGCGGTTGGGTGGGATGCGAGTACCGGCCGCGCGGCAACACCAGCGAGGGTTTGCAATGGTTGCGTGATTGGCAGGCCCGCTGAATCATTAATGGGCAGCGCGCGATCCTGGCAGCACCTTTTTCCAATGCGGTGAGATCTGCGAAAAAACCGGCTCAAGCCTTTACAATCCCGCCTTTCACCGCAGATCAGAAAGGTTCTACAGGTTATGGCGCTCGACCCTCCCACGATGTTGACACTTTCGATCGCCCTCGCAGCGGCCGCCGCGCTGTACCTGGCGATCGAATGGCGGAGCATTCGCGAGCCCTCGCTGTTGTTCTGGAGCGCGGGTTTCGCAACGATCACCCTGGGGTCGACACTCGCCTTGCTGCGCGGGTACGGCCTCTTGCTGGTCGGCATCTGGTTTGCCAATGGCCTGCTGGTGGTGGCCCATTGGTGTTTCCTGCTGGGTGTCGCGCGCTTCACGCAGACGCGTCTGTCGCGTGCCTGGTACCTGATCTTCATCGCCTGGATGGCCTTGCTGTTGTTGCCGGACGAGCCATCCTGGTCGAAGGTCATTCTATTGGCCAATTCGCTGCTGGTGGCCCTGGTGACACTCAGGGCCAGTTTCCTCCTGCGTCCCCATGGCAAGTCCTTGAGCGTGGGGGCGGTGCAACTGCGCTATGTGTTGCTGGTCCATGGACTGTTCTATCTTGCCAAGTCGATAACGGCCGTCGTTCCCGGCACGCTGATCGATCTTGCCGCGTTTCGTGGCGAGATCATTCAGATTTCACTGGTCGAGGGCGTGATGGCGATCATGCTGATCGCCTTGTCCATGACCGGTACCGAACGCTACAGGCGCGAGAAACGCATAGCCCGGCTGGCCGCGCGTGACCCGTTGACCGCCCTGTACAACCGCCGTGCCCTCGAAGTACGAGCAACGCGCCTGCTCGAGGACGTCTCCACGGCTCGACCCGGCGCGTTACTGTTGATCGATATCGACAACTTCAAACAGGTCAACGATCTGTATGGCCATACCGCTGGCGACCGCCTGCTCGTCACGCTGAGCGGGATGATTCGTTCGGTCCTGCCCGAAGGCGCACTGGCGGCGAGGCTGGGCGGTGACGAGTTCGTGATCCTGCTGAGCAATGCATCAAATGAGCAAATCGTCGGGCTGGGCAGCGCGTTGCGTGAGCAGTTTCACCACGCTGCCGCACAGACGTTCGCTACACCCGAAGCGGTGACCCTGAGCATCGGCGCCAACCTGTTCGACCATCCGCCGGCCAGCCTGGCGGCACTGATCGAGCAAGGCGATGCGGCGCTCTATCAATCCAAGCGTGGCGGGCGAGACAGTATTCGCCTGGTCGATCAGACTTTTGCCAGCGATGAACCTCTATGAATTCCGAGGATTTCATTGCAGGGATCGCTTTCCGGCAAGCGTCGGCAGCACTCGGGTCTAATAATCAGGAAAATCGCCCAGATAACACACTGGCGAGTTAGGTTCCGCGTGCCGATCCAACTCATCTTCAAGCCATTGAGCCAGGACAATGGCATTGTTTGCCTGCAGATCCTTGGCCGCAAAAATCAAGGTAAGCGTGCCTCTTTCGGCGAGCAGCAACAGTTGCCACCAGCTCTGTGGATTGGCCGCCAGCTCCCGCCGATAGGCAAGGGTGAACTGCGCAAAACTCATTTTTTTGCTGGTGAAGGCTTGGCGTAATTCCGTGGAGGGGGCGACATCGGAGAGCCATGCCGCCAATTGCAGACTGTCCTTTGGACAATTGCGCGGCCACAGGCGGTCAACCAGCACACGGTTTCCGTCTCCTTGAGTCGCGTCAGCATAAGCACTTTTGCACTGAATCATGGCGGTGTGTTCCTTGCTGCCAGGTCGCTCAGTGATGCCTGGCCTCAGAGAAGGCGCGTATCTTTTGGTTGGAAAGGATCACGCTAAAGTGCAAGCCCACTATACGCGGGTATGGTATCGGGCGCGGTGTGTGGCGTTGCACACTGATTCCCCGAACGATCCGTTAGCGACAGGTGAACGACCATGGCAACGCATCTGGATTACCCCACCCCAAAGGCCGGTACACATCAGGAAAGTAGCGGTCAACCAGCGTCAGGCATGAGTTTGCCAGACACTTCATACTCCGCTGGATCGGGGTCGCAGGAGTTGGTGCCTTCGCGCTATGCGCTGCGGGTCGGCGAGATCGACGTGCTGGTGATCAGCGATGGAGTCCTGCCGCTGCCGACCGCTACCATGTCCACCAATGCCGACCCAGCCGCCCGCGTGGCCTGGTTCAAGGAAATGTTCCTGGGGCCGGACGCGTTCGATTGGGCGTTGAACGTGCTGGTGGTACGCAGTGGCGACCAGACCATTCTCGTCGACGCAGGACTGGGTGGCCAGTTCCCTGGTTTTCCACGGGCCGGGCAGTTCCCCAAGCGACTGGAGGCCGCCGGTATCGATCTTTCGTCCGTGACCGACGTGGTGATTACCCACATGCACATGGACCACATCGGCGGACTGCTGGTCGACGAGGTGAAGAACCGGCTGCGCCCGGACCTGCGGATCCACGTGGCGGCGACCGAGGTCGAGTTCTGGGCCTCGCCCGATTTTTCCCTCACCTCCATGCCGTCGCCGGTACCTGATGTCCTGCGGGCAACCGCCGAGCAGTTCATGCAGGAATATCACAGCAAGCTGCGCACCTTCGATGAGGAGCATGAGGTGGCACCGGGCGTGCTCGTCAAGCGCACCGGCGGTCACACCCCGGGGCACAGCGTGGTCTACGTCACTTCCGGCGGTGAGCGGTTGACGTTCGCCGGCGACGCCCTGTTCCCCGTCGCCTTCGAGCACCCCGACTGGCACAACGGTTTTGAACATGACCCTGAGGAGTCGGTTCGCGTTCGAGTCCGACTCATGCAAGAGGCAGCGGCAAGCGGTGAACTGCTGGTCGCCACGCACCTGCCCTTCCCCTCCGTTGGCCGGGTGGCCGTCAACGGTGACGCCTTTCGCTGGGTAGCGGCGGTCTGGGACTACTGACAAACCCGCTGGCGCGGGTTGTATTGAAATCCTGTAGGAGCGAGCCTGCTCGCGAAAAACCTGAGCACGCCACGGGGTGTCAGGCTGAGCGCGTCATCGTTAACGACCATCGCGAGCAAGCTTGCTCCTACAGGGTTCTGGGCAAGATCGCGATGAATGCGTTTGCCGCGATTACTGTAGGAGCGAGCCTGCTCGCGAAAAACCTGAGCACGCCACGGGGTGTCAGGCTGAGCGCGTTATCGTTAACGACCATCGCGAGCAAGCTTGCTCCTACAGGGTTCCGGGCAAGATCGCGATGAATGCGTTTGCCGCGATCACTATAGGAGCGAGCATGCTCGCGAAAAACCTGAGCACGCCGCGGGGTGCCAGGCTGAGCGCGTCATCGTTAACGACCATCGCGAGCAAGCTTGCTCCTACAGGGTTCCGGGCAAGATCGCGATGAATGCGTTGGCCGCGATTACTGTAGGAGCGAGCCTGCTCGCGAAAAACCTGAGCACACCACGGGGTGTCAGGCTGAGCGCGTCATCGTTAACGACCATCGCGAGCAAGCTTGCTCCTACAGGGTTCCGGGCAAGATCGCGATGAATGCGTTTGCCGCGATTACTGTAGGAGCGAGCCTGCTCGCGAAGAACCTGAGAGCACCGCGGAGCGTCAGATTTCCCGCGTTATCGTTGGCGTCCATCGCGAGCAAGCTTGCTCCTTGTATGTTGTCCCTGTACCCAGCGAGAGAGGTTAAGCTCGGCAGCGTACACACAAGTAAGTGCGTTTCTGGGGGAGGCCGATCGCTCCTGAAGGCAGGATTTGCTCCTGACCTTGTCTGTAGAGAGGCCCCCCCGCCTCATTGCCCACCACGAAGAGTATCGAGAAGCCGACAAGTCGGACTTCGCATTACAAGGTTGCAGTGGCATGAAGTTCGAGGTCGGGGGAACCAGGTGCAATCTTACCTAAAGCCAAGGAAGTGAAAAGCAATGAATGCGCATGTCGGCATAGATATCAGTGCTCGCAGTTCAGCCATGGGATGGCGGCAGAACGGCAAAGCAGCAGGCAATGGAGACATTCAGCACACACCCAAAGGTCGCAAGGCCGCTGTGGAAAAGCTGCTACGTCTCAAGCCGCTAAGCGTTGTCATGGAGGCCACCGGTATTTACTACCTGGATCTTGCGATGGAGTTGCACGCCGCCGGCTTGCCGGTCTCGGTGATCAATCCCAAAAGCTTCCACAACTTTGCCAAGCTGATGTTGCAAAACAGCAAGACTGACCAGATCGATGCCCAACTGCTGGCCGAATACGGCGAGCGTATGGGGCCTAGGCTGTGGGTCCCGCCCACTGCGGAACAGATGATGCTGCGTGCGATTGGTCGCCACATCAACCGACTGATTGGCCATCGAACACGAGCCAAAAACGAATTACACGCCCTACAAGCAACAGAAACGAGTGTGGAGCTGCTGATCGAGGATGAGAAGGAGGCGATTGCAGGACTGGACTCCCGGATTGATCGCTTGAAGAAAGCCGCACGTGAGGCCATCGCCAAATGCCCGGATCTGAGTTTGCAGTTTCGCTGCATGATGGCGGCGCCCGGCGTTGGAGAGGCCTCGGCCATCGCCGCACTGGCTGAGCTGACGACCCTTCCAGTGACGCTTAAATCGGCACAGGTAAGCCGCTATGCAGGCCTGGATGTCAGACTGACCCAGTCAGGCACCAGCGTGAACCGGCCAGGACGAATGTCCAAGTGCGGTAATGCTTACTTGCGTGCAGCGATGTTCATGCCGGCGATGACGGCAATCCGTTGTGATGAGAATGTGAAGGCCTTCTACGAGGCACTGGTAGCGCGCGGCAAGAAGAAAATGCAAGCCATCGGCGCGGTCATGCGCAAATACCTAACCGGGTTATGGGCATGCATGCGCTCCGGAGAAGAATTTAATACGGCCAAGCTTTTTAGCAAAAAACATCTCGCGAAAGCTTGACCGTGAACAGAGTATCTACAGGGTTCCGGGCAAGATCGCGATGAATGCGTTTGCCGCGATTACTGTAGGAGCGAGCCTGCTCGCGAAGAACCTGAGAGCACCGCGGGGCGTCAGGTTTCCCGCGTTATCGTTGGCGTCCATCGCGAGCAAGCTTGCGCCTACAGGCTTACCTCAGCGACTTGAATCCGGCCCGGACTTCCTGTGAGAAAAGCGCCGGCTGCTCCCATGCAGCAAAGTGCCCGCCTTTGGGCACTTCGTTGTAATGCACGAGGTTGGGATAGGCCTGCTGCGACCAACTTTTCGGCGCCGCATAGAGTTCATCAGGAAACACGCTCACCGCAACCGGGATCTTGACGCCCTTGACCGCGAAGAAGGTCGACTTGTTCTCCCAATACAACCGAGCGGAGGAAATGGCCGTGTTGGTCAGCCAGAACAGCGTGATGTTGTCGAGGACGTCATCGGGTGTCAGGCCTTCCGCTTGTCCGTCAATCGAACGCGCGATCAGCTCGTAGCTTTTAGGATCGTGATCGAGCATGAAGGCCGCCAAGCCGACAGGGGAATCCGTGAGGCCTGTCAGCGACTGAGGCCTGTCCCCCATCATGATTGCGTAGCCGATGTGCTTGTAGGTGAAGGCGAGCTGATCGGCCGCGCGCTTCTCCTCCTCGGAAAGACCACTGGGTACCGGTTCGCCGCGAAACAACGCCGCATCGATTTCAGGCGGGATGACCCCAGGCATGTTCGAGTGAATGCCGATCAAGCCAGCTGGCGCCTTTACAGCCATCAGATCAACGACAATCGATCCCCAGTCACCGCCTTGTGCCCCATAGCGGGTGTAGCCCAGACGCTTCATCAGCTCGATGTAGGCATCGGCGATTCGCTCAGGATTCCAACCGGCCTCGGTCGGCTTTTGCGAGAAACCATAACCAGGCATCGATGGAATCACCAGGCTGAACGCATCGGCGGCAGTGCCACCGTGCGCCGTCGGATCGGTGAGTGGCCCGATGACTTTCATCAACTCGATCACCGACCCAGGCCATCCGTGCGCCATCAATAGTGGCAACGCGTTCTCATGTTTCGAGCGGACATGAATGAAATGGATATCAAGGCCATCAATATGGGTGATGAAGTTTGGAACTGCGTTTATTTTCGATTCAATGCCGCGCCAGTCATACTGGGTTGCCCAGTGTTTGGCCAGTTTCTGGATCGTCGCCATTTGTACGCCTTGCGAGGAGTCATTGACTATTTCCTTGTCCGGCCAGCGGGTTGCTGCAATACGTCTGCGCAACTCTGCAAGTTCGGCTTCCTGGGCGTAAAAATGAAAGGGACGTATTGCAGCGGTATTGTCTGTATTGGTCATAGCGTCAAGATTCCTGGGCGCGAAGTGATACGCAGGCGCCAACTTTTGATTGGCCACTGTTGTAGGTTTTAATGAGATTTAAATTTAACAACGTCAGCTAACTAACTGACTGGATTGATTTTATAGTCACGACTGCAGCGCGAATAGAACGGAAAAACCGATCTCCTTCGCCTTTTCCGCCCACCACCGCTGCTCCACCGCTCGTCGTCAACGCGCCACATTAGCTTTGACATCATGAAGTCTTTGGATGAATATAACTCCATCGCATGCGATCTTATCGATAGCGGTAGAAACAGATCGCAACGCTTACCCTTTGGGAATTCAGCCATGAACACCAGACTCAAAATGTTTATCCCTACCGACGCTTCCCTTGCCCACAACGGCAACAACTGGATCACTGCACCCTATAACCGTCCCAGAGGCTGTGCCGCATGAAGCTGGTTCAGCTTCGAGCCTTCTGCTCAGTGGTCGACATGGGCAGCTTTCGTTCGGCGGCACGAGAACTGGACGCGGCCCAAAGCACGTTGACTGAGTCGATCCAAAGCCTGGAAAAAGAACTGGGGGCAACCTTGTTGGTACGCTCCAATCAGGGCATCAGCCTGACCACCGCCGGCAAGGTGTTCCTGATCCGGGCCCGCTCGATCATCCTGGACTGCGATCGCGCGGTACAAGACGTCCGCCAGTGCAATGGCATGCCTGAAGGCCAGATCGCATTGGGTGTCACGGCGGAACCCTTGGCGGCTTGCCTGATGCCGGTCTTCAGCAGCTTTACCCGCCGATTTCCCCAGGTGCGGCTACACGTCGCCAGTGGCAAGACGCGGATGCTGATCGAGATGATTCGCGCTGGCCGACTCGACTTCGTGATGTGCCCCCTGACGCCCAACGTCTGCGATATCGACCTGCACATCGAGCGGCTTTACCGCTCCAAAACCAGCGTCATTGCACGCAAGGGGCATCCCCTGGCGAATGCCCGCTCGCTACTCGACCTGGTCGATTGCCAATGGGTCAGCGTCCGCCCGGCCGGGGTTGCAGGTAGCGCAGAGAAGCATCTGCTCGAGTTGTTCAGCGCCCAAGGCTTGCCACCACCAAAGATCGCGATCACGACCGAATCGCTCCTGGAAATCCTGCACATCATCTCCGAGACGGATTACCTGACCATTGAGCCCGGCATGCTTGCCGACATGAAGCTGTTTTCCTCGTCGCTTGTCAGCATTGCGATTCGCGAGCCTTTGGAGTCGAGTGAGGTGTGCCTGATCAGCCGCCGAGTGTCACCTTTCACCCAAGTGACACAGGAACTGACCAGCATGCTGATTTCCTACTCGCGCTTGCGTCACCGGGCCAAAGGGTGAGACCCGAGTCGGCCCGGACAAACGACCAGCGGGATGGAAATACCGGGTCTTTGCACCTATTTTTTCAGCTCCTCGTTGACGAAACAGGAACCAACCCATGCCAATCCTCAAGGCAATTCTCGTGACTGTAGTGCTGGGCGCAGGGCTGATTGCTTACACGGGCACCGCGCAGGCCGAAGGTGATGCTGCTAAAGACGTCAGGGATGGCGTTCGTGACGTGGACAAGGATGTCGACCGCGACGGCAAGGATATTGATAAGGAAGCCAAGGAACTGGATAAGGAACGTCACAAGGAAGATCGTCATCTGGATAAAGAAGAGAAAAAGCATCTCTGACGGTCGAAAATCGCCGAATGACGGTATTTCCTGGGTATAAAAGCGCATTTCATCGCTTTGGCGTAACGCTGGATCCAAAAAACTTGCGAGCCACCCGGCCTGTTCTACACTGCGAACAGTTCGCAATTACACTGAGGGCCACACCTGACGTGGCCTTGCGCATTGCCCAGTGTATCTTCTGATCATCTTCGGCAACGCACAGGCGGACCACACAGGTCGTTCCTCGCCAAGCTACCGAAGGTCGCGATCATGCCCAGAGCTTTCAGCGTCCGTTCCTTTGCACTCTGCGCAAGCGCAGTCGCTCTTGCATTGAGCGGTTGTGCCAACCAGCACTCCGCTGAACCTGCGTCCCAGCCTCTGCGACAGAATCCCGAATTCACCTACGATGCCAGCGGCGTGACCCACGCCACGCTGACGGCGGCCGAGCAGCAGGTAAATGTGGGCAACGAACGTTATGTCTCCCTGGTGTTCAACGGCGATTACGATTCGCCACTGATTCGAACGCGACCCGGCGGCACCATGGCGATCCGTCTGGATAACCGCATGGACGAAATTACCAACCTGCATTTCCATGGCATGCAGGTGTCGCCCCTGGACCAAGGGGACAACATTTTCCGCGTGACCCAGCCTCATCAGGTCGGTGAGTACAACGTCAAGCTGCCGCTCGAGCACAGCCCTGGCGCCTATTGGTATCACAGCCATTTTCATGGTGGTTCGCAGCGCCAGGTGTCAGCCGGGATTGCCGGACCGATCCTGGTCGATGGCATGCTCGATCCGTTTCCCGAACTCAAGGGCATCAAGGAGCAAGTGCTGGTCCTGCGCAATTTCCAGAAAACCCTGACCGGCAAAGTGGCCAGCGAGATCATCACCAGCGCCCCGTCGATTCGCACGATCAATGGCCAGGAGGTGCCCGTCATTGACATCAGGCCCGGCGAGACCCAGCTCTGGCACTTCATCAACATTGCCGCCAACCAGTACTTCCGGATTCGCATCAACGGCCAGTCGATGCAGGTGTTGTCGCGCGACGGCAATACCGTTACGCGCCGGGTCGACGCTGACCAAGTGCTGATCGGGCCGTCGGCGCGTTTCAGTGTGTTAGTGGTCGGGCCACCGGCCGGGTCCTACGAAGTCGAAACGGGTTCCGGCAACACCGGCCCGGCGGGTGATGATTACCCGGCGGCCAGGCTTGCCGTGCTGCGCTCCAGCGGCGAGCGGGTCGCGACCCGGCAAATCACCAGCGCCTATCCGCCCGCCGAGGATTTCGGCAAGATCGCGGTGAACAAGACGCGGCAGTTCGCCTTTCAGGACTCGGACACCGACCCCAATGCGTTCTTGATCAACGGCACACGCTTCGAGCTGGACCGGGTCAACACCACGGTCAAGCTCGGTGACGTCGAAGAATGGCGGCTGTTCAATCCGTCCCAGGAATTGCACCAGTTTCATATTCACCAGGTGGATTTCCAGGTCACCGAGATCAATGGCAAACCGGTGCAATTCAGCGGCTATCGGGACAACGTGTTCATCCCCGCCACGGGTTCGATCACCGTGCGCATCCCTTTTCGCGATCCGGTGATCCTCGGCAAGTTCGTCTACCACTGCCACATCCTCGAACACGAGGACGGCGGCATGATGCAGACGATCCAGGTGGTCAAGCCCGAGGACTACGAGCAGGCGGTCAAGCTCGAACCCCTGGGTGGCCTGTACGGTGAAAACAACCAGTTGTGCTCCTACCTGCGCAACACCGGACAGGACCCGAAAGCGTCCAGCCCGTTGATCAAATAAAGGGGGGGGCGCCATGAGCAACTATCGCTTGGCTGTGTTGATGCTGGGATCGGTGTGCGGTGTCGAGGCGACGCTGGCCGATGACGGGCAGTACCCCAATGTCGGCATGGATTACGACGCGACCTTTCAATACGACCACTTGCATGGCGACCTGCCCCAGGGCGGCAATCGCAACAGCACGGACGCCTACCCGGACATCAACAGCACGTTCTACTTTCGCTTCACCCATGATCAGCAGATCCAGCTATCCACCGAGATCAATCCTGTCGACGGGCCTGAACCCGGGCAGAAGCGTTTTTTTGAAGACGTGGGCCTGGTGATCAACGACCTCAACTATTACCAGAACAACGCCAACTCAGCTTTTTCGGTCGGCAAATACCACGTGCCGTTCGGCCGCGCCCAGGACCAGGCGCCCGGCCTATACACCGAAGATTTCGTCAGTACCTACGACCTCGACGGCATGCTTGGCGGCACCGTGGCGTATCGGTTTTTCGACCAGCGCCTGGGCATGATCGAGCCGAACGTGAGTCTCTATACCGCGGACAATTCATTCCTCGGCCGACCGTATCTGCGCCATGGCGAGAAACTGCAGCGCAGCGACGGCGGCCCATCGAATACCGGCAAGCTCGATTCCTACGCAGTGACGGTGAACTGGCTAGCCATTCCAGCGGTGCCTTATCTGGAAATGCAGGCCGGCTACATGTTCAACAAAAAGGCCGAAGATGAGACACAGGCCAATCCACCTGGCGAAGACGATGAAACCATCAAGATCGCCTCTGCCCGCTACATCTGGGCCTATGAGCCGAGTACCGATCTGGAGCCGACACTGGCCGGGCGTTATTTCGATATCGTGCCCTTCATCGAGTTCGCCGATGTCGACAACGAAGACGGGATTCAAGGCAATGACACCCGCTACCTGACCACCTCGCTGACCTTCGATTTCGGCGATTGGGCCCTGGGCGCGACCCGCACCGACAAGCATCGCGAATCGACGGGGGGCGCGGATCGCCAGGACTACCTCAACGAGTTGAGCCTGACCTACAACATCACCGGGCAGATCAAGCTCGGGCTGTCAGCCGGCACTCAGAAAGAGGATGGCCAGATGTCCGAACTCGTCGGCCTGGCGCTGACTTATTCCGGAGGATATTGATCGATGAAGTGGCTATGCGCGGCAGGCGCGCTGCTGTTGATGGGGCTGGTGATGAGTACCGGCGCCGCCACTCGCAGCGACATTGGCGGGCCGTTCCAGCTGACCAATCAGAATGGCCAGCGGGTCAACGAGCGCAGTTTCGGCGAGCCGGTGTTGCTCTACTTCGGCTTCATGACCTGCCCGGCCATCTGCCCCACTGACCTGGCGAAAATGGCTCGCATCAGCCGCCAATTGCAACAACAGCAAGGCATCAAGGTGCGGCCGGTCTTCGTCACCATCGACCCGGAGCGTGACACCCCCGGTAAACTCAAGGCGTACGTGAAATACTTCGCCAGCGATTTCGTCGGCTTGACCGGCTCGGCGCAAGAAATCGCCCACATCACGGATGCCTACCACGTGTATTACAAGAAAGTGCCGTTCGGCGATAAATCGGACCAGTACATGATGGACCACTCGACCATCCTGTTTTTACTCGACAGTCAGGGTCGCTACCTCAAGCACTTCGGGCGAGGGATGGATGAGAAGGAAATAGAGCAACAGGTGGTCACTGCGCTGGCTGACGGGACATGACATGAACGATAAAAAGTCGCCGATCAGTTTGAATGAAGATATCTGCGTTCATATTTTTACCGCTTCAGCGGCCATGGTGGGCGTATGCATTACGGTCATCGGTATTTTCCAAGTGGTTACCACGCTCAGAAGTGAAGATTCCCTGGGTGACGACTTTCTTGCGATAAACGCCATCCTGTATTTGATTACCACACTTCTATCCTACTGGGCGCTGCGCACCAGCAACTTGAACCGTAATCATTTTTTGGAAAAACTGGTCGACGGTCTTTTCCTGACCGCCTTGACCTGTACAACGGCAATTGCAGGGTTTATCACCTGGGCGATCACCGTGCATTAGTGGCTGGAAAAACCGAAAGGACGAATCGGCATTCGGCCCCCGATTCTTCGTTGCTGGAGGGTTGTTCAAGCACGAATCCGCACCGGTCCAGTACTTTTCTTGAGCCCACATTTTCCTTGAATACATAAGCCACCAGTTGCGTCAGTTGCCAACGCTCCTGAGCCTCCTGGATCAGATGTCTGAGCGCCTGTGTCGCCAGCCCCTGGCCGCAAGCGTCGCGACCAACCCGATAGCCAACCTCCGCGGAACCCGTCGATGGGTTGATGCTTTTAAGATTTGCTCGTCCCACTATTGTTCCGCTGCAGTCTTCAATGACAAACGGATGCCAAACGCCGATGGCGAAATCGGATAAGTAGCCTTCAATGTGGTCGGCGACACCCTGAAATGAATAAAAAGCAGGGTCGCGCGCATCGATATGAGATTCGAACCATTCACGGTTGCGGATTTCGAAGGCGAGCAACGCTTGAGCATCCGTACTTTTCAGCTCGCGAATTCTTGGTAGTTTCATTCATCAACGCTCCTGTGCTTCAGGCCGACAGCGTGGCCGTCAGGTACCGTAATGCCCGGCGGAAGACCGGATGACAATCGACCATCGGCAATTCATCGAGCGGGGCCCAGAAAAAGCTGAAGGCATGGTCATGGTCATCGAGCGTCTGGTGGGTCCATTGCTCCGGCAGCGGTGCCTGTGCGTGGCACAGTTGAAATGACCATACTTGCTCGAGATGTTCGGCGTTCCAGCAACCCAGATCACTGACAACCGCGGCATCGTCAATTCCAGACTCCTCGCTCAATTCACGAAGAGCGGCCTCGGCGGGTGTTTCACCTGACTCGATGGTGCCTTTGACCAGTTGCACGCCTGCCAGGGGATGGCGAAACAGAAGGATGCGTGGCCCAGCAGTACTGGAGAGGATGACGGGGCAAGCCTTGTTCGGTGACATGGCGACGTCCTTATCGACAATGAAGCCAGCATCATACGGCCTTTGACACGCGTTTGAACTGACCCCCAAATGTTGGACGGTCTTTGTCGCTAGCCAGCGGATCGTGTTCTGTATTCCACAGGGCTCAGTCCGTCAACCCGTGACTACCTCCACCGGCGCCTCTACCAACGTTGATCCACGCCGCGTCAAAACCTGTGGGAGATTTGTTGTCTGAGTACATATCCATTGCTGCGGTAACGGCCACTTAGGGTTTCGCCCTTACGGCGAGTCCCTTTTTCAAACGCCAAAAAGGAACCAAAAGGCTTTGCCCCACCACTCGGTGCCTCGCTAGGGCTCGGCATGCCCTCACTCCGGCATTGCTCCGTGGGTCGCCGCGATGGGCCATCCCTGGCCCAGCGCGGCTAAACCGGCGTCCTGCCGGTTTACCCACTGCACAATGCCTGCGTTCGGCCATCGTGGTTAACGGGGCGCCCAAATCTAAAGCCAAAGCGAGGCGGCCTTAAAGCCGACCTGACTTTACGGCTGTACCTGATCCCCTGTGGGAGCGAGCTTGCTCGCGATGGTCGCCAACGATAACGCGTCCTGTCTGGATGAACGCGTTGTCTGGAAGTCCATCGCGAGCAAGCTCGCTCCCACAGTTGGATCTCGGACAGACCTTCAATCAGGTCGGCTATAAGGCCGCCTCGCTTTTGCTTTGGCTTTGATTTTCTTGCCCCATCGAGAGGCCGAGTGGAGGTTCTGCGCAGTGGGCAACCCGGCATGGATGCCGGTTTAGCCGCGCTGGGCCAGGGACGGCCCATCGCGGCGGGCCCACGGAGCAGGACCGGAGCGAGGGCATGCCGAGCCACAGCGAGGCACCGAACGTCAGGGGCAAGAGCCCTTGGTTACTTGGGGCTTTTCCAAGTGACTCGCTAATGAAATGGCTACCCCCGCCGCCCCCGGTGATCGCCCACTAAGCTTTCACCGGGGGCTCACCGGAGACCATTGCCATGAACAAAGTAGCTATTGCCGCCATCGACCTGGGAAAACACACCTTTCATTTGCATGCTCAAGATGATCGCGGGCATGAGCTCTACCGCAAAAAATTTACGCGTACCGCGCTCATCCAGCATCTGGCAAATGTCGAGCCTTGCACCGTGGTGATGGAAGCCTGTGGCGGAGCCCATTTCATGGCACAGGAGGTCGCAAAGCTTGGACATTTACCCAAGCTCATTGCCCCTCATCTTGTACGTCCCTACGTGAAAAGCAACAAAAACGACTTCGCCGATGCCGAAGCGATCTGCGAGGCAGCGACTCGCCCGACGATGCGCTTTGTGCCGCCCAAAACCCAGACCCAGCAGGTGCTGGCCATGTCCAACTCGATACGCGATGCGTTCATCAAGGATCGCACCGCAACCGCCAATCGGATTCATGCAGCCCTTCTGGAGGTTGGCGTCAGCCTGGCCCCCGGCTTCAAATCGATCAACACTCTGCCGGCGCTGCTTGAGGCGAGTTCAATGTCTGAGCCCTTCAAAAAAAATCTGACGAGGCTGTATCGACATTTCAAGAATCTGGAAGAGGAGATCAAGTCGCTGGACAAGGAGTTGCAATGCCAGGCCGCTGAAGATGATCTGGCATCTCGCTTGATGACCATGCCGTGCGTCGGCCCGATCACCTCCACCGTCCTGGCCGCCGAGTTGGGCGATGGCAAACAGTTCAAATGCGGCCGAGGCTACTCGGCCTCAATCGGCCTGGTGCCCAAGCAGCATTCCACGGGTGGCAAGAGCGTGTTGTTGGGCATCAGCAAGCGCGGAGATCGCAACCAGCGACGCTTGCTGGTCCAGTGCGCCCGGGTGTACCTGATGCATCTGGACCACCAGAAAGGCTGGCTGGCGGACTGGGTCCGGCAGCTACTGGCCCGCCATCATTCCAACCACGTGGTTTGCGCGCTGGCCAACAAGCTGGCGAGGATCGCCTGGGCGATTGCGGCACACCATACTGAATTCGATGCAGGGCCAAGCGCGATGAACGCCTGACCCTGCTGTCACCCGAGCACCACCCACCTGGTTTTGCGATGCTGGATAACTGATGACGTGAACGGCCAACCGGCCTGACGACAACCCTGGGCTCTTACACGGCTGAAAGGCCGTCTCGCTAATAAGGATCGTTGGGCATCGATTCTCATCGAGGCGCGGGGCGACACCCCCACTCAGACGCCGAATAGATGAAAGCAAGCCAAACACGCATCAAAAACAGTATTGCAGAAAAGGGGGTAACCATAGATGTAAGAGCGAAACCCTAGGTGGCCGTTACCGCAGGAATGGATATGTACGCTTGAAAGACAATCATCGACTATCAAGGCAGGACCCTCCTTGCGCCAGGAGTGGACGGCGGATTCAGCGCAGGCTAAAAAGTAACGTAGTGCTGCGTTGGGAGCATTACCCGACTTTCCAGTGCGCTCGGCACATCCCCTGCTAACCCGGCAAAAAAGGAGTTTTGAACGTGACTGAAGAGACACAAACGAAAGGGCCCGCCTCGTACTTCCCTTCAATCGAAAAAAAGTACGGGCACCCGGTCACCCACTGGCTTGATCTGCTCAAGACAGTCAGCAGCAAGAAGCACATGGAAATGGTCGCCTGGCTCAAGACCGAGCACGGCTTGGGTCATGGCCACGCCAACGCTCTGGTTGCCTACCACCTGGCCAGCGCGAAAACCCAGTGACAGGGCCTGGATCGACTTTTACCCAGACCCCTGCCCCCTGGCGCCCTTTCAGCAGTTTGACGGGCGCCAGTCACGCGAGCTTGATGCTGCCACCCTGGATCTCGTCACGGGCGATCCGCAAGTCGATGGCGTCCTGGTTGAGACGATGAATCAGGTTGAGCAAGCGTTGGCGCAGCACTTCGTCCTTGAGCTGTTCAGCTGCGCGCATCACATCCAGCGCCGCGCCCTCATTGTTGGCGGCGACGGAGTCGAGCAGTTTGCGCATGCTTCTTGTTGGCCGATTCATTGGTCGCTCCTTGAGTTTTGGTTGAGGCGGATCATAGGCGCGTTATGTTTCGTCCATGTTGCAGCCACAAAAGGTTTGAACGGCTTTTCAACAGGGTTGCGATGGCATGGGCTAATCTGCCTTCAGGCTCGACAGCGTCACCGTCCCTCATCAGATCAAGGCATCGGCAATATGATCATTTCGTCCGCATCCGACTATCGCGAGGCAGCACGTCGCAAGCTTCCGCGTTTTTTGTTCGACTATATCGATGGCGGAGCCTATGCCGAGCATACGCTGAGGGCCAACAGCGCCGATCTGGCGGACGTCAGCCTGCGCCAGCGCATCCTCAAGAACGTCGAAGCGTTGAGTCTTGAAACCACACTGTTCGATCAAAAACTGTCGATGCCCATCGTATTGGCGCCGGTAGGCCTGACTGGCATGTTCGCCCGCCGGGGTGAGGTGCAGGCGGTCAAAGCCGCCGAAAACAAAGGCATTCCGCTGTGCCTGTCCACCGTATCGGTGTGCTCGATCGAAGAAGTCCGCGCCAACACTCAACAACCCATCTGGTTTCAGCTGTACGTGCTCAAGGACCGGGGCTTCATGAGAAATGCCCTGGAACGCGCCAAGGCCGCCGGTGTGCAGAACCTGGTGTTCACGGTCGATATGCCCACGCCCGGCGCCCGCTATCGCGATGCCCATTCGGGCATGTCCGGCCCCTACGCATCGTCGCGGCGAATGCTGCAGGCCATGACCAAACCCGATTGGGCCTTCAACGTCGGCCTCCTGGGCCGCCCCCATGATCTGGGCAATGTATCGAAGTATCTGGGCAAGGCCGTTACGCTCGAAGATTACATCGGCTGGCTGGCCAACAACTTCGACCCGTCGATCAGCTGGAGTGATCTGGAGTGGATTCGCGATTTCTGGAAGGGCCCGATGATCATCAAGGGCATTCTCGACCCCGAGGACGCCAAAGATGCGATCAGTTTTGGCGCGGACGGCATTATCGTCTCCAACCACGGCGGCCGGCAGCTGGACGGTGTGCTCTCCACCGCCCAAGCCTTACCGCCCATCATGCAAGCGGTCGGCAATGACCTCAAGGTACTGGTCGACTCGGGGATCCGCTCGGGGCTGGATGTGGTGCGCATGTTGGCACTGGGAGCAAAGGGGGTACTCTTGGGACGCTCCATGGCCTATGCACTGGCGGCCGATGGTCAACGCGGGGTCGAAAACATGCTGGATATTTTCGCCAAGGAAATGCGCGTGGCCATGACCCTTACGGGGGTCACCTCGATCGATCAGATCAACGAATCGATCCTGGTGCGTCATCCCCTCAAGTAAGTAGCCACCAACATTCATGACTTCCAGGAACCGTTCCATGCGCATCGCCTTGCTTTCCGATATCCACTTGTCCGTCGATGCCCTGCCTTTCCCGGCGGTAGAGGCCGATATCCTGGTCCTGGCCGGCGACATTTCCCGGCCGGCCGCCGCCATCGAGTGGGCCAGGGCATGCCCGACACCGGTGCTGTACGTGGCCGGCAATCACGAATTTTATGGCAGTGACCTGATCTCTACCTACGAGCAGTTGCACAGGTTGACGCAAGGCACATCGATCCGCGTACTGGAACGCACGGTGCACGTTCACGACGGCGTACGGTTCCTCGGCTGTACCCTGTGGTCCGATTACCGTCTCTGTGATCGAGCAGAAGATCGGGCGCAGGGTATCGAACTGGCCACCCGGCTCATCCGCGACTTCAGCCGCATCAGGGTTTCGCCTGATTTTCCAGACCTGTTCACGCCGGCCATTTCCCAGCTTATTTTCATGCAGACAGTCGCCTGGCTGGAAGAATGTTTTGCCGCCGACCGCAGCATCCCCACGGTGGTGATTTCCCATTTCGCACCGACACGGCTGAGCATCAGTCCGACGTTCGCCGATTCGCCGATCAATTCGAGTTTCGTTTCAGACCTTGAAGAGCGGATCAAGCAGTGGCAGCCCGCGCTTTGGCTGCATGGCCATACCCATGGCAGCTTCGATTACCGGATCGGCAAGACCCGGGTCATTTGCAACGCCCGGGGCTATGCCAAGGATGGCGTCAATGAAAATGCTCAATTCAACGCCGCCCATGTGATTGACCTGAACCTCTGAAAGCCTTGGCAATGATCGGCGGGCCTACCCTGTTCCCCGGCCTCATACCAAAGCGTTAACCTGCCACACCCTTGTCTAGTGGCCGGCGGCAGGGTTTGCCCCTACATTGCCCGCGCCAAAAGGGAACCGTGCCATAAGCCCTTTGGACCTTGCTCACGGCTTCAGCGCAAAAAGCGTATCGCACGAAGCTTTGCTGGATTTAGAATCTGTCGTGGCCAACCCACTCGCCCCTTTCGGCAGCTCCGCCAACGGACATTGACCCATGGACATCGCACCCCGTTTCATCATTCATGAAACCGCCCACTGGATCCTCAACCACCATATGTCTTCGGCGCTCCCCGGCTATCTGGTCCTGGGAACCCGGCACAACGCCAATTCGCTGTCCGACCTCCCCGAGCAGGCCCTGGCCGAGATGGGCGTGCTGCTCGCCAGGATCCAGAAAACCCTGCAGTCGGAGTTGAAGCCCAAGTGGCTCTACATCAGCCGATTCGGCCATGATCCGCGCTTCCCCATCCATTTCCATTACATACCGGTGTATCCGTGGGTCGAGGACCTGTTCTGGCAGGATGAGCGCTATAGGTTGCTGGAAAACTTCGGCTCCAGTGCCATGGCGCACACACTGACCGATGGCGCGGAAATGACCCTGTTCATCTGGCGTGAATTTGGCGAGAGCCCACAACCACCGGTCGTTGAAGGGCCTTCGATCGACCAGGTCATCGACCGTTTGCGCACATGTTTCAGTCCGGTGAGCCAGCGCCTGCTTGCTCAAGTCGACAGCTGACTTCGGCGATCGCGGTGCTAACATGACGGGCGTACCCGGATGCCTCACCCTGTGCATCCCCCATCAACAGCCGGCAGTCACCGCATGATCGAAGTCACCGAAGTTTCCATTGCCCAACTGCGCGCTGCGCTCGAATCCGGCCAGACCACTGCCGTTGAGCTGGTCCAGGCCTATCTGGCCAGGATCGATGCCTACGACACGCCCCAGACGCCTACCGCGCTCAACGCGGTGGTGGTGCGCAACCCCGATGCGTTGAAAGAGGCACAGGCCAGCGATGCCCGTCGAGCCAAGGGCCAGGCACTGGGCCCGCTCGATGGCATTCCCTATACGGCCAAGGACAGTTATCTGGTCAAGGGGCTCACCGCCGCCTCCGGCAGTCCTGCCTTCAAGGACCTGGTTGCCTATCGCGATGCATTCACCGTCGAACGCTTGCGCGCTGGCGGTGCCATCTGCCTGGGCAAGACCAATATGCCGCCGATGGCCAACGGCGGCATGCAGCGTGGCGTATACGGCCGCGCAGAAAGCCCGTACAACGCCGACTATCTCACCGCCCCCTTCGCCTCGGGCTCTTCGAACGGTGCAGGGACGGCCACCGCCGCCAGTTTTGCCGCCTTCGGCCTGGCTGAAGAAACCTGGTCGAGCGGTCGCGGCCCTGCGTCCAACAATGGCTTGTGTGCCTACACGCCTTCGCGCGGGGTGATCTCGGTGCGCGGCAACTGGCCGTTGACGCCGACCATGGACGTCGTCGTGCCGTTTGCCAGAACCATGGCGGACCTGCTCGAGGTGCTCGACGTGGTGGTGGCCGAGGACCCCGACACCCGCGGCGATCTGTGGCGCATGCAACCCTGGGTGCCGATTCCGGCTGTCGCCTCGGTGCGCCCCGCTTCTTACCAGGACCTGCCGGCCAATGCCGCGGCATTGGCCGGCAAGCGCCTGGGCGTTCCGCGCATGTACATCAACGCCGATCCCGAAGCCGGCACCAGCGAAGCCCCTGGCATCGGCGGCCCGACCGGGCAGCGCATCCACACCCGGGCTTCGGTGATCGGGCTCTGGGAACAGGCACGCCAGGCCTTGCAAGCCGCCGGCGCCGAAGTCATCGAGGTGGATTTCCCGCTTGTCTCCAACTGCGAGGGCGATCGTCCCGGTGCGCCGACCGTGTTCAACCGCGGGATCGTGTCCAAGGAGTTCCTGCATCACGAGTTGTGGGACCTGACGGCCTGGGCGTTCGACGATTTCCTGCAGGCCAACGGCGATCCGCAATTGAACCGCCTGGTCGATGTCGACGGACCACTGATTTTTCCCCATGACCCGGGCACCCTGCCCAACCGCGAGGGCGACCTTGCCGCTGGCATGGACGAGTACGTGCGCATGGCCGAGCGCGGGATCACGCCGTGGGACCAGATCCCGACAGTGCCTGACGGCCTGCGCGGCCTTGAACAGACCCGCCAGCTCGATCTTGAGCAGTGGATGGATCGGCTGGGGCTCGATGCGGTGATCTTCCCGACGGTCGCCGATGTCGGCCCGGCCAATGCCGACGTCGATCCGGCAGCGGCGGACATCGCCTGGAGCAACGGTGTCTGGGTAGCCAACGGCAACCTCGCGATACGCCATCTGGGTGTGCCAACGGTCACCGTGCCGATGGGTGTCATGCCGGACATCGGCATGCCCGTGGGGCTGACCTTTGCCGGTCGCGCCTATGACGACTCGACCCTGCTGCGCCTGGCGTCGGCGTTCGAGGCCACAGGTTCGAAGCGCTTGATCCCACCGCGTACCCCAGCGCTGGGCAAGTGATAGCGCGGGCGGGACTGGAGCACTACAGGCGCCAGTCCCGGCACCGCCACCGACTGGTGCACCCGGGTGCACATGGCGCTTTATAAAAGTGCAGGCACTTTTCATTTAAACCGCCTGTCGACGATCTCCCACCTGCATTCCCCTCGCCCAAGAGCCGCACAAGACCGCGGTTTTCACCCGGCAAAGCCGCCCGCACAGCCCCGCCCGCCCTGGTATCGGCAACGATCACGACCTGTAGGGCATTTCTGGCGCGTGACTTGCTAGGAACACCTCAACCCTGCAGTCAACGCTGATTGCATGCATACGACAAAGGCGCCGTGTGTCCCCCGTTTTTTCTGACGGTGGGTCACATGGCGCCTTTTTTGTTTCCGGCATCGGCAACGGCCGGCAAGAGATTCGAGGGGCGAGAATGGCAAGCAAAACCGTACGCAGCGTGTGTCCCTATTGTGGTGTGGGCTGCGGCATCGTCATGCAGGTCGAAAACAACCGGGTCGTCAAGGTCAGCGGCGACAAGGCGCACCCGACCAACGCCGGCAGACTCTGCACCAAAGGCACGACCTGCGGCCAGGCCATCGCCGAGTCGGGCCGGATGGAGCATGCCTACCTGCGCCAGGAACGCCGCCGCGATCCGGTGCGTATCGCCATGGACACGGCCATCAGCGAGACGGCCAACCGGCTACGCGACACCCTCGATCGCCACGGCCCCGATGCGTTGTCGTTCTACGTGTCCGGGCAAATGTCCCTGGAAGCCCAATACCTGATCAACAAACTGGCCAAGGGTTTTGTCGGGACCCACAACATAGAGTCCAATTCCCGCCTGTGCATGGCCAGCGCCGGCAGCGGCTACAAGCTCTCCCTCGGTTCTGACGGCCCCCCGGGTTCGTATCAGGACTTCGATCATGCGGACCTGTTTTTCGTCATCGGCGCCAACATGGCCGACTGTCACCCGATCCTGTTCCTGCGCATGATGGACCGGGTCAAAGCCGGGGCGAAGCTGATCGTGGTCGACCCACGGCGCAGCGCCACCGCGGACAAAGCCGACCTGTTCCTGCCGATCCTGCCTGGGACCGACCTGGCGTTGCTCAATGGCTTGCTGCACCTGCTGGTGAAAAACGGCCACACCGACCCGGCCTTCATCGCGGCGTTCACCGAAGGCTGGGACGCCATGCCCGAATTCCTCGAGGACTATCCGCCAGCCACTGTCGCGCACATCACCGGCCTGCCCGAGGCGGACATTCGCCAGGCCGCGCAATGGATCGGCGAGGCCGCGCAGTGGATGAGCTGCTGGACCATGGGGCTGAACCAAAGCACCCACGGCACCTGGAACACCAATGCCCTGTGCAACCTGCACCTGGCCACCGGCGCGATCTGCCGACCAGGCAGCGGGCCGTTTTCCCTGACCGGGCAACCGAACGCCATGGGCGGTCGCGAGATGGGCTACATGGGCCCAGGCCTGCCCGGCCAGCGTTCGGTGCTGGTGGAGGCGGACCGCACGTTCATCGAGGACTTGTGGAGCATCCCGCGCGACAGCCTGCCGCGCAACGTCGGTGGCGGCACCGTGGCCATGTTCGAAGACATGAGCGCAGGAAGGATCAAGGCCTGCTGGATCATCTGCACCAACCCGGTGGCGTCGGGGCCCAACCGCCAGAAAGTGATCGACGGCCTGCAGGCGGCCGAACTGGTCATCACCCAGGATGCCTACCTCGACACCGAAACCAACCGTTACGCCGACATCCTGCTGCCCGGCGCGCTCTGGGCCGAGGCCGAGGGCGTGATGATCAACTCCGAGCGTAACCTGACGCTGATGCAAAAAGCCGTGGAGCCTCCAGGCGAGACGCTGCCCGACTGGCAGATCATCGCGCGGGTGGCCTGCGAGATGGGCTTCGCCGCGGCGTTCACCTACAACAGTGCCGACGAGGTATTTGAAGAGATCAAGCGCGCCTGGAACCCCAAGACCGGTTATGACATTCGCGGCGCCAGCTACCCACGCCTGCGCGACAAACCCTTGCAATGGCCCTGCGCCTCCGATGCCGCGCTGGAGCGCAATCCGATTCGCTACCTCAACAATGGCGTGAGCCAGACACTCAAGATCGAAGCCGATGGCAGCCAGCCGGCGATCGTCTTTGCCACCGAGCACGGCAAGGGCATCTTCCTCGCCCGGCCGCACATGGCGCCGGCGGAGATGCCGGATGAAGCCTTTCCCTTCGTGCTCAACACCGGACGCTTGCAGCACCAGTGGCACACCCTGACCAAGACCGGCAAGGTGGCGACCCTGAACAAGCTCAATCCCGGCCCCTTCGTCGAGATCCATCCCGAGGATGCAAGCCACTTGGGCATCAAGGACAAGGACCCGGTCGAGGTACGCTCAGTGCGAGGTCGCGCCGTGTTGCCGGCGGTGGTGAGCGACCGCGTGCGCCAGGGCAACTGTTTTGCGCCTTTTCACTGGAACGATGTGTTTGGCGAGAACCTGGCGATCAATGCCGTGACCAACGATGCCGTCGACCCGATATCGCAGCAGCCTGAATTCAAATTCTGTGCGGTCGCCCTGCAACGTGTCGAACTGATCGACCATCAGTTCCTGCAAACGCCAGCGCCTGCCACCGTCGACTCATCCCCCTTACCAGAGGAACTCGCCATGTCGAGCATCGAGACCTTCGCTGATCTCGCGGGCATCCGTCGCCTGCCCTCCCCGCAATTGAACGACAGTGAACGCACCTACCTCGCCGGTTTTCTCAGCGGCCTGCAATCCCCGGCCGGTCGCCAGGCCGCTGGCGTGCCGGTGCTGCCACCCAGCGCGCCGCTGGCTACCGAGACTCGGCTGTGGCTGGATGGGCTCCTGGGTGGTTTGTTCAGTCGGGTCGATGCGGGTGTAGCTGACCAGGCAGGAACCTTGTTGCCCGTCACCGCAGAAAACGCCCCCGCCGTGACCTTGCTCTGGGCGTCGCAAACCGGCAATGCCGAAACCCTGGCCGAGCGTCTTGCCGCGCGCCTGCGCGATGGCGGTTTCGCCGTGGAGCTGAGCGCGATGGCCGACTTTCCCGCCAGCAAGTTGGCCAGCACGCAGAATCTGGCCCTGATCAGCAGCACCTTCGGCGATGGCGATCCGCCGGACAATGGCGAAGGTTTCTGGCACACCCTCAGCACCGCCCAGACGCGCCTGGAATCGCTGCGCTTTGCCGTGCTGGCCCTGGGTGACCCGGCCTACGACCAGTTCTGCAAGCACGGCAAGCAACTCGATCAGCGCCTGCAGGAACTGGGCGCCACCCGCCTGCTGGAACGGGTCGACTGCGACACCGAATTCGAGGAGCGCGCCGATACCTGGCTGGCACAGTTACAGAAGACCCTCAAGCCCGAGCCTGCGGTGGCCGCCCCGGTGCATGACAACAGTGCCGCCAAGACACCCGGCAAGACCAAACCTCATGCTTCGCGGCTGCTGGCCAATCTGCACCTGAACCGCCAGAGTCCGCACAAGGAAACCCGCATGTTTTCCCTGGACCTGGCGGATTCGGGACTGGGCTATGAAGCAGGTGACGCGCTGGGCGTTTATCCGCGCAACTGCCCGGAACTGGTCGACGAGTTGCTCGACCTGACCCGGTTGAATGCCGAGACGACGGTGAGCGTCGATAAAGGCGGCGAGGTGTCGTTGCGTCGGGCTCTGACCGAACACTTTGAAATCGCCCGGCCCAACAGCGACACCCTGGCCTTCATCGCCGAGCGCAGCGCCAACCCCGGCTTGAAACAGCTGCTGGGCAATGAGCACAAGGCTCAGTTGAAAGAATGGTTGTGGGGACGGCAATTGGCGGACGTGCTGCAGGAGTATCCGCTGGACTGCTCGGCGAGCGAGCTCCTGGGCACCTTCAAACGCCTGCAACCGCGCTTGTATTCAATCGCTTCGAGCGCCAAGGCGCATCCACGGGAAGTCCATCTCACCGTGGCCGCGGTGCGCTACGGCAAACGCAAGGGCGTGTCCTCGACCTTCCTCGCCGACCGCGCGCAGGACGCCGAGGTACCGGTTTTCGTCCAGCCGTCGAAACACTTTCGAGTGCCAACCGATGGTGATGTGCCGATGATCATGATCGGCCCCGGCACTGGGGTAGCGCCCTTCCGCGCATTCCTGCAGGAGCGCCGGGCGCGGGGCGACCAGGGCAAGAACTGGCTGTTCTTCGGTGAACAGCACGCCGCCAGCGATTTCTACTACCGCGATGAACTGCAAGGCATGCAACACGATGGCCTGCTGACGCAACTGAGCCTGGCATTTTCCCGTGACCAGGCCGAGAAAATCTACGTGCAGGACCGCATCCGCGAACAAGGCGCCGAACTCTGGCGCTGGCTGCAGGACGGCGCCCGGTTGTACATCTGTGGCGATGCCAGCTGCATGGCCAAGGACGTCGACCAGGCCCTGCGCCAGGTCGCGCAGCACCACGGTGGACTGGACCCGCAAGGCGCTGCGGACTACTGGCGCCAGATGAGTGAGCACAAGCGTTACTTGCGGGATGTGTACTGAGTGGCCGTCACGCTGATACGGTCAGTTTGGCCATCTCATTAAGCGTGGACGCCATACACATTGTAGGAGCGAGATTGCTCCGGGTGGCGTTCCGACGAAAAACGTCTGGAAAAAACGATCCTTCAGACAGGACGCGTAATCGTTGACGTCCATCGCGAGCAAGCTCGCTCCCACAGGGGATCGGATACACCCGCAAAATCAGGCCGGCCGGTAGGCCGCCTCGCTTTGGCTGTTGCTTTGGCTGTTGCTTTGGCTTTTGATTTTCTTGCCACATCGAGAGGCCGAGTGGAGGTTCTGCGCAGTGGGCAATCCGGCATGGATGCCGGTTTAGCCGCGCTGGGCCAAGGATGGCCCATCGCGGCGGGCCCACGGAGCAGGACCGGAGCGAGGGCATGCCGAGCCACAGCGAGGCACCGAACGCCAGGGGCAAGAGCCCTTGGTTACTTGGGGCTTTTCCAAGTGACTCGCTGTAAAAGCGAAACCATAGGTGGCCGTTACCGCAGTCATGGATATGTACTCCGACAACAAACATAGGTCGGCTGTCAGGCCGCCTTCGCGAGCAGGCTCGCTCCCACAGTAGATCAGGTACAGCCGCAAGCGACTCGTTGGATATACGGCCGTCTTCGCTGGGAACGGCCGTTACAGCAGCGACAGGGTGTAGTTGATGATGAAGCGATTCTGGTCAACGTTGCGACCGGCGTCGGTGTTCGACTTGCCGTTGCGCACACTAAAGGCAAGCCCCCTGAGCGCACCCGATTGAATCACGTAGTCCAGGGTCATATCACGCTCCCACTCGGACTGGTCCGCAGCGTTTTGCACCTTGATGTCCGTGCCCTTGAGATACGCCACTGACGCTTTCAGGCCCGGGATTCCCAAGGGCGCGAAGTCATAGGTGTACTGTCCGAAGCGGGTTTGCTCGCCGGCGCGGGCAAAGCTCTGGATCATGCGGTCGGTGGGCAGGTAGACGCTGCCGCCGCCTGCGCCTTTGTCCACCAGGCTGCCCTGGTTGGGCTGGACAAAGTTGCTGCCATCACCCACTTGCTGGTATCCGAGCGCCACGGCATGTCCACCGTTGGCATAGGTGATCATGGCGGCCCAGGTGTCATTGTCGATTTCACCGTTGTTGTCATCGGTATAACCCGACACGCGATAGCCTTGCGCCCGGCCAGCGGCGGAGCTGTTGGCACCGCTCGAGGTGGTGCGGAAATAACGCAGGTCAGTGGTGATAGCGCTTGCACTGTCGATGGCCAGGCTGTGTGTCAGGCCGATAAAGTTCTGGTTGTAGAAATCTTCCAGTTGCGCGAAGTAGTACTGCGCTTTCAGCGCCTTGGTCACCTCGTAGTCGCCCCCGGCGAAGTAGAACTTGTTGCTGTCCTGGGTTCCGCCAGCAACCGACAAGCCGGTTCGATCGGTCGAGGCACGACCGACCGCGTGCTCCAGCAACCCACCAGTCAGAGTCAGGCCATCGATGTCTTTGGACGTGACCTGGCCACCGGTGAAGGACTGCGGCAGCACTCGGGCATCGTTGGACAGCAGTATCGGCAGCTTCGGCAACAGCGTGCCGTAACGCAATTCCGTCCTGGCGATGCGCATCTTCGCCGTGGGACCGAAGCTGCTCCAGGCATCGGCAGCACCGTCGCCCTTCGAGGGAATCATGCCGCTGCCGACGTGGCGACCGGCGCCGCTGTCCAGGGTAATCCCTTGCAACGCCTGAGCATCGAGCCCGAACCCCAGGGTGCCTTGGGTGAACCCCGATTCATAACGCAGCACGAAACCCTGGGCGGCCTCTTCGGTCCTGGAAGGGTCGGCGCTGCCGTCGCGGTTATCGCTGTTGAAGTACAGGGTGCGCATGGAAAGGCTGGCCTTGCTGTCTTCCAGAAAGCCGCGTGCGCCAGGCTCGGCTGCCTGTGCGCCCATCGAACCGCTGAACAGCAGGATGGCGGTGGGGATTGCTCGTTTGAACATGCGGTACTCCTCGGGAGGGTCACGTCGAAATATTTGTGAAACTCTTAGAACATTTCGAGGCGCGACTTTCAAACGAGGTGAAAGTAATTTCCGTAGAGGGATAAGAGTTGTCGCAATGAGGTACGCAACCTCATGGTTTTTGCAAAACGATCGGGGGGATTTTCATCGAAATCGGGCGTGCCATGACGCCTGCGGATCATCCGCGGTGGTCCTGTAGGAGCCAGGCTTGCCGGCGAAGGCGCCCTCGAATATTGCGCTGACCTCTCGGGCCTCTTCGCCGGCAAGTCGGATCGCCGCACCGCTGGCTCCTACAGTTCAAGCCGATCGCAAAACTTTAGACAAGCTCCTGTTCCCGGATCAGCTTCTTGTTGATTTTGCCGACGCTGGTCTTGGGAATCTCGGCGACGAACTTGAACTGCTTGGGGATCGCCCATTTATTGATCCGGCCGAGCTCGACAAACCCTTGCAGGTGCGCCTCGAGGATCTTGCGGTCGAGGTATTGCCCCGGTTCGCACACCACCAGGGCCATGGGCCGTTCGCCCCATTGCTCATCGGCAATGCCCACCACCGCGACCGACAGCACCGCCTCGTGTTCGCTGATCAGGCTTTCCAGCTCCAGAGAGCTGATCCACTCCCCGCCCGTCTTGATCACGTCCTTGATGCGATCCTTGATTTCCACACCGCCCAACGGGTCGATCGAAGCCATGTCGCCGGTGTGCAACCAGCCGTCTTGCCACAGCTCGGCGCCTTTTTGCGGCTCCTTCAAATAGCCTTGGGTCAGCCAGGGCGCGCGCACCACGATCTCGCCCAGGGATTCGCCGTCGTGGGCAACATCGTTGCCACTGGCATCGATGATTTTCAGGTCGACCATCGGCACCGGGGTGCCGGTCTTGATGCGCGTCGGCAGTTGGGCCTGGGTGGATAGCTTGCGGTCTTCATCGCGCAGGTAAGTCAGGCACAGCAGCGGGCAGGTTTCCGACATGCCGTAGCCGGCGTGCACCACCATGCCTTTGGCACTGGCTTCGCTGGCAATGCCCAAGGGCAGCGCGCTGCCACCCAGGAGCATTTTCCAGCCGTCGAAACGGGCGGACTTGCCTTGCTCACAGTTGAGGATCATTTGCAGGATGGTCGGCACACAGTGGGAAAAGGTCACCTTCTCCTCCTGATAAAGCCGGACCAGGCTGTTGGGTTCATAGCGGCCGGGATAGACCTGCTTGATGCCCATCAGGGTAGCGACGTAAGGCACACCCCATGCATGCACGTGGAACATCGGCGTGATCGGCATGTACACGTCGTCGGAACGCAGCAGGGGTGTCCCCTGGTAAACGCCCAATGTCCCCACCGCATTCAAGGTGTGCAGGACCAATTGGCGATGGGTGAAATACACGCCCTTGGGGTCGCCGGTGGTGCCGGTGGTGTAGAACAGCGTCGCCACCGAGTTCTCGTCGAAATCGGGAAAGTCGTACTGGTCCGAGCACTGGGACAGCAACTGCTCGTACTCGCCCTGTACCGGCAATGAAGTGTCGGATGCCTGGTCATCGGTGAGCTGCACAAAGCCTTTGACCGTGGTCAGTCGTCCCTGGATCTGCTCCACCAGCGGCAGGAAATCGTCATGCACCAGCACCAGGTCGTCCTCGGCGTGGTTCATGGTGAACAGCACCTGCTCCGGCGACAGGCGAATGTTCACCGTGTGCAGCACCGCGCCGATCATCGGCACGGCAAAGAAGCATTCCAGGTAGCGATGGCTGTCCCAGTCGAGCAGGGCCACGGTGTCCCCGGCCTTGACCCCGGCCGCGGTCAGCGCATTGGCCAGGCGGCGGATACGCTGGTTGAGGGTCTGGTAGCTGTAGCGCAGTTTGTCGGCGTAGACGATTTCCCGGCCCGGTTCGTAGCGCACCCCGGACAGCAGCAATTGCTTGATCAGCAAGGGATAGGCATAGGCGCCGTCGGCGGGTGGAATTATTTTTGTCGCCATCATGATTGAGGTTCCTTGTCCTTTCGATCAGAACTGGTCGGCTTGCAGCTCGTAGAGGCAGTCGCTACCGGCTTTGGCCGATGCGCTCAACGAGTGGATACGCGGCAGCAACCGGGCGAAATAGAAACGCGCGGTGGCCAGTTTGCTGGTGTAGAAATCGTCCTCGGCATCGCCGCTCACGACGGCCTTGGCCATGCGCGCCCACATGTAGGCGTACGCGGTGTAGCCGAACACCTGCAGGTACTCGACCGAGGCCGCGCCGATTTCATTCGGGTTGCCCTGAGCCCGGTCCAGCAGCCAGGCCGTGAGTTCGTCGAGGGTGTCCACGGCGGCGTTCAACGGCTGGGTGAACTCGCCGAGGTCAGCGCTGGCGCTGGCAGTGAAGTTGCGAATTTCCGAAGCAAACAAACGGTAGAGCGCCCCGCCGCTGCCGACGATTTTGCGCCCGGCCAAGTCCAGGGACTGGATGCCGTTGGTGCCTTCGTAGATCTGCGTGATGCGCACATCACGCACCAGTTGCTCCTGGCCCCACTCGCGAATGTAACCATGGCCGCCGAAAATCATCTGCCCGTGCAGGGTAGTTTCCAGGCCCATGTCGGTGAGGAACGCCTTGGCCACCGGGGTCAACAAGGCCACCAGTTCCTGGGCGCGGGTACGCTCCGTCGGGTCTTCACTGAATTTGGCGATGTCCAGTTGCAGGGCGACGTAGCTGGAGAACGCCCGGCCGCCCTCGTTCAAGGCCTTCATGGTCAACAGCATGCGCCGCACGTCGGGGTGGACGATGATCGGGTCGGCGGCCTTGTCCTTGCACTGCGCACCGGTTGGCGCACGGCTCTGCAGGCGATCACGGGCGTACGCCAGTGCGTTCTGGTAGGAACGTTCGCCCTGGGCCAGACCCTGGATGCCCACGCCTAGACGCTCGTAGTTCATCATGGTGAACATCGCCGCCAGGCCTTTGTTCGGTGCGTCGAAGATCCAGCCGGTGGCGCCGTCGAAGTTCATCACACAGGTGGCGGAGGCCTTGATGCCCATCTTGTGTTCGATGGAACCGCAGGACAGCGAGTTACGCTCGCCCAGGGAGCCGTCGGCATTGACCAGCACCTTGGGCACCAGGAACAGCGAAATGCCTTTCGGCCCCGCCGGTGCATCCGGCAGCCGCGCCAGTACCAGGTGGATGATGTTTTCGGTCAGGTCGTGCTCGCCGCCGGTGATGAAGATCTTGCTGCCGCTGATCTTGTAGCTGCCGTCGGCCTGGGGCTCGGCCTTGGTGCGGATCAGCCCCAGGTCGGTGCCCGCATGGGCCTCGGTCAGGCACATCGAACCGGTCCAGGTGCCGGCGTACATGTTGGGCAGGTAACGCTGCTTGAGTTCTTCACTGGCGTGAGCCTTGATCGACAGACAGGCGCCGGCGGTCAGCATCGGGTACAGGCCAAACGACAGGCTGGCCGCGTTGACCATCTCTTCGACCTGCGCCGAAATCGCCTTGGGCATGCCCATGCCGCCGTACTGCGGATCACCGCCGACACCGACCCAACCGCCTTCGGCGAAAGCTTGATAGGCCTCGGCAAAACCGTCTGGCGCGGTGACCGAACCATTGCTCCAGGTACAGCCCTGCTCGTCGGTGGCGCGGTTCAAGGGTGCGATGACTTCGCCACTGATCTTGCCGGCTTCTTCGAGGATCGCGGCGGCGGTTTCTTCATCGATCGCGTCGCACAGGCCAGGCAATCTGGCCCAGAGCCGGGACACCTGGAAAACCTCGTTGAGTACGAAGCGCATGTCGCGCAGGGGAGCTTTGTAATCAGACATCTTGGCTTACTCGGAAGTGGTCACGGCATGCGGCATGCCGGGACGTTCAGTGGATTCAGTGATTTCGGCTGCCGCAACAGAACCGGGCTGCGGTGCCCGTTCGCGCAACAGGAAGTAGGACAGGGCCGGGATCAGGATCAGCGCACCGAGCATGTTCCACAGGAACATGAAGGTCAGCAGGATGCCCATGTCGGCCTGGAACTTGATCGGTGACCAGACCCAGCACACCACGCCGGCCGCCAGGGTGATGCCCACCAGCCCGACCACCCGGCCGGTGAACGACACGGCGTTGCGGTAGGCCTGGGACAGCGGCAGGCCCTGGCGCTGGAAGTGCAATTGCACGCTGAGCAGGTACAAGGCGTAGTCAACGCCGATCCCGACACCCAGGGCGATCACCGGCAAGGTCGCGACCTTTACGCCAATGCCCATGGCCACCATCAGCGCTTCGCAGAGGATCGAAGTCAGCACCAGCGGCAGCAACGCCACCAGGGTGGCGCGCCAGCTGCGGAAGGTGATCAGGCAGAACAGCGTCACCGCCAGGTAGACGTACAGCAGCATGGTGCGGTTGGCCTCGCGCACCACGATGTTGGTCGCGGCTTCGATCCCGGCACTGCCGGCCGCCAGCAGGAACTGGCGATCCTCGGTACTGTTTTCCCGGGCGAACTGGTCGGCGATGGCCACGACTGCATCCAGGGTCTCGGCTTTATGGTCCTTGAGGAAGGCAATCACCGGCATCAACGAGCAGTCGGTGTTGAACAGCTCCGGCGAGTTGACCGAGGCCTGTTGCGCGGCGTAGTTCAAGACGTCCTGGTTGCGCTGGATGCTGTTGAGCTTGGGGTTGCCCTCATAGGTGCCGGCGGTGATCTGGCGTACCGCGTTGACCAGCGAAGCGGTCGCCTGCACGCCCGGATACTGTTGCAGTTCCCAGGCAAGGCGGTCGGCGAGTATCAAGGTCTTGTAGTTCAGGCAGCCTTCCGGCGCGGTCTTGATCATCACCGCGAACAGGTCGCTGGACAGCGCGTAGTGGCTGGTGATGTAGGCGTTGTCGCGGTTGTAGCGCGAGTCGGCGCGCAACTCCGGCGCCCCGCTTTCAAGGTCGCCGATTTTCAGTTGCAGGCTGACCATGAAGCCGCCGATGCCCATCAACACCGCGACCAGCACGGCCCCCGTGGCCCACTTGCGTGTGGTGAAGCGATCGAGCAGGTCCCAGAGTTTGCCGAAGCCTTTGTGGTGTTCGGCACGGGTGTCGATTTTCAGCGCGCGCTCGGCCGCCTTGCGCCCGACACCGATGTAGGACAGCGCCACCGGCATCAGCAACAGCGAGGTGAAGATCAGCACCGCAACGCCAATGCTGGCGGTGATCGCCAGGTCCTGGATCACCGGGATATCGATCAGCATCAGCACGGCAAAGCCCACCGCGTCAGCCAGCAACGCGGTGACCCCGGCAATGAACAGACGGCGGAAGGTATAGCGAGCCGCGATCAGCTTATGGGTGCCACGGGCGATGTCCTGCATGATCCCGTTCATCTTCTGCGCCGCGTGGGACACGCCGATGGCGAAGATCAGGAACGGCACCAGCACCGAGTACGGATCGATGGCGTAACCCAGCCAGGCAACGATGCCCAGTTGCCAGACCACCGCGATCAGCGAGCAACCGACCACCAACAGCGTGCTGCGCACACAACGGGTATAGGCGTAGATGATGATCAGGGAGGTGACCACAGCCAGGCCGAAAAACATCATCACCTGGATCAGGCCGTCGATCAGGTCGCCCATCAGTTTGGCGAAACCGATCACCCGCACCTTGTATTGGCCCTTGCCCTCTTCCCCGGATTTTCGCGCCGCGCTGTCACCGGCGAATTCGATCTTGTCGCGCAACTGCTCTTCGAGCATCTGCGAAAAGGCGTGGTAGTTGATGCGTTGGCCGCCGGCGGCGGACTTGTCCAGCAGCGGTACGATCAGCATGCTCGACTTGTAGTCGCTGGCCACCAGGCTGCCGACGATACCGGCGCGGGAAATGTTCTGGCGCAGCTGTTCGATTTGCTCGGGTTTGCCCTCATAGGTATCAGGCATCACCGGGCCACCCTGGAAGCCCTGCTCGGTGACTTCGGTCCAGCGCACCGCCGGACTCCACAACGACTTCATCCAGGCACGGTCGACACCTTCGGTGAGGAACAGCTGGTCGTTGACCTGCTTGAGTACGTCCAGGTACTCAGGGTCGAAAATATCGCCCTTGGTGTTCTCGACCACCACCCGTACCGAGTTGCCCAGGCCACGCAAAGACTGGCGGTTCTCCAGGAAATTCTGGATGTACGGCTGGCTCTGCGGGATCATTTTTTCGAAGCTCGGCCGCAGCTCCAGGCGCGTCGCGGCCATGTAGCCCAGGACCACGGTGGCCAGGGCCATCAGCAGCATGAACAGCGGCCGATAGTTGAACACCAGCCGTTCCAGCAGGTTGCCGGAGCGGCGGTCGAAGTCGCGCAGCTCGCGGATCACCGGCATGGCGTCTTGTTTGATATTGCCCATGTCTGGGTTCTCGCTCTTAGAATTCGAGGGCTGGATCGGCGGCTAGCGTCTGGGCGCCACGGCTGCCCGCAACTACCAACACGCCAGCGGCGGACTGGGTGGCACCGGCGACCGGGGTGCGTGCCGGTTGCTGCACCAGATGCAATTGCGCGCCAGTGCCCTGGCTGACCAGCATCTGCCCGCCCTGTGTGAACAGGCGGTAATTGCCACGGGCATCAACGAGGCCGGCAGTAATACTGACGTGCAGGCCGGTCTCCAGCGCGGTCCAGTTCTGGCCGCCGTCGCTACTGCGCAGCACGTTGCCGCGCAAGCCGTAGACCAGCACTTCGCCAGGCTTGCCGAGCACGCCGAAGAAGCTGCCCTGATAAGGCGTCGACACGGCGGCGAAGCGTTGGGCGTGGTCATCCCATTTGAGCAACAGGCCTTGCTCGCCGGCGATGTACAGACTGTCGCCGGTGGAAGCGATGGCGTTGAGGTGCAAGCCTTGCGGGTTGTCGGTGCGATCCTGGAATGGCGTCCAGCTCTGGCCGCCATCCTCGGTGCGCAGGATCAGGTTGAACACACCGACCACATAGCCGACTTTGTCATTGGCGAACCAGACGCCGAGCAGCGGTTTGTCGGCGCCCTGTTCGACAAGGCGCTGACCTTCGGCGACCAGCAGCGGCCATTGTTCGTTGCCCGGTTCGGCACTGGCCAACGCCGTGTAATGCTTGATCAGCAAAGCGCCGATCTGGCGGCCGTCGAGTTGCTTATTCCAGGTCGCACCAGCGTCGCTGCTGTGCAGCACCACGCCGTCATTGCCCACCGCCCAGCCTTCGGCGGCGCCAGGAAAACTCACGGCGGTGAGGTCGGCACTGACCGGCACGGCGGCCTGTTGCCAGTGCTTGCCGGAATCATCGGAAAACAGGATATGGCCTCGCTGGCCAACGGCGATCACGCGATCACCGGTGCGGGCCATGCCGGACAACGGGCTGTTGATGGCCAAGGCACTGACCCTGGCAGGCAGGTCCAGCACATCGACGTAATCGGCCGCGTGGGTGACGCCCTGCAACAGGCCGAGCGCCAGGGCAAACGCCACGTGCTTGAAATTCTTGTATGAACACATACCGCGTCCTCTTCGGAAAACCGCGCCGGGACACACATCGGTGTGCCTGACGTTCAAACCTTGCGCCATGCAGGTCATGTGGGAGCGAGCCTGCTCGCGATGGACGTCAACGATGACGCGTGCTGTCTGGATGCCCGCGTCGCCCTCTGGTCCATCGCGAGCAGGCTCGCTCCCACAGTGGATCGTGCGAGCATCTGCTTGCGGTTGGCTTAGCGAATGCCGCTGCCGGCCAGGGATTCCGAGGACCACTGGGCCTTGGAGAGCGGTTCGATGTACTTGATGCCGCCGTAAGGGCCGACTACACCGTTGATGTTGTAGGAGCCGCCCACCAGGTCGTAGATCATGAACGGCGTGGAGTCCGGAACCTGCTTGTCATAGCTCTGGCTGAGGAAGGCGAAGGAACCGCGATAGAGCTGACCACGGGCGTCATATTGATCCGAGGCCAGAGCGCTCCAGCTGTCTTCGTCGAGGTAGAAGCGGCGTTTGGCATAGATGTGCCGAGCGCCCGCCTTGAGGTTGCCTTCCACGACCCAGACGCGGTGTTTTTCCCAGCGCACGAAGTCCGGAGACAGGTGATTGGCGGTGGTCAGCGACTTCGGATCCTGGGCGTAGGTCAGCTTGTAGGTGTTGTAGGGCACGATCATTTCCTGCTTGCCCACCAGCTTCCAGTCGTAGCGATCCAGCGCACCGTTGAACACGAACACGTCGTCGTAGGTGCCTGCGCCTGCGGTCCCTGGGTTCGGCGTGTCGTACGCCAGGTTCGGCGCCAGTTTGACCCGACGCTGACCCGGCAGGTATTGCCAGGCGCGGCGCGGTTGCTGCAGCGGGTTGGCGGCGTCCTTGAGCATCACCGCTTCGCCAGCGCGACGCGCCGGGCCGGTGTACGACAGCTTCATCTGGTAGTACACGTCGGCGCTGCTGATCGGCTGCGTGAGGTTTTCGTAGATCGGGTAGGAAATGAACGCCTGCCCGGTGGTGGCCAGGCTTGGCACGCCGGCGGAGTCAACGTTCCACGAGTCGTACTTGGAGTTGATGCTCACACCCTGATAACGCAGCAGGAAGTTCCACATCGCTTCGTTGCCCGACTGCGGGATCGGGAACGGTACACCCGGCAGCACGTTATCGATGGCCAACCCGCCTTCGAGGGACTTGGCACCACTGGCGTTCTTCACGCCGTTATCGAGGATGGCCTTGGGCAGCGAAACGGTGCGGTGGGTCGGGTACACGTCGACACGGAACGTCGGGAAACGCTTGGCCAATTCCACCGTGGTGGCGCTGAGCAAGCCCTTGTACTGATCGACGTTCTTGCCGTCGATCACCAGCAAGGGTTTTTCACTGGCAAACGGATCCGGGCGCATGCTGTCACCGGATTTGAAACTGGCCGGCGGGGTGGTCAGGCCACCGTTGTAGGCGGGAATGGAACCATCAGCGTTCCCGGCCTTTTCGGCGCCCACCAGGGTCAGGCTGCTGCCCAATTTGGCAGCGTCCTGGGTTGAAACAGCGGCCTGTAGCTGGGCGGCAAGGACCATGGCCAGCGAAGCGGCCAACACGGTTTTCACGAATTTCATCTTGTTATTCTCCTGCTTGCATCGAGCAAATCAGTGGTGAATCAAAAGGTTGTTTTCATCGTCAGGTACACGGCACCACGGTCCTCAGTCGTGGCACCACCTCCGGAAAAGGACGAGTAGCCACCGGCGTAACAGGCGTAGTTTTCGTTGCCGCTGAAAGCGTTCGGCGTAGCGCCGTCACCGCCAGTCGGGCCGGTGCTCACACCACTGACGTTGCACTTGTCGGCCTTGCCGAAAGAGTCCACGTACTTGAGGTCGACGAAGTATTTGTTGTACACAACGGCCCCGAGGCCGACTGCGTAGTTACCGGTGTCCTTGGCACCGCCACCGGAGACCGGTGACACGCCATCGAGACCGAGGTTGATGGACATCGGTGCGTTGAGGTCGACACCGGGAAACACCTGGTACCAGGTCGGTGTGAAGTTGACCGCGATGCCCCAGTTGTCCCGGGTCGGCTGATCGATGCCGTGGTAGGTGCCCTTGCCTTTGTAGAGCGCCTCGTTCTTGCTATCGAGCTTGAGCAAGTTGCTGTAGTACAACTCGGCGAGCAGGGTCGCCGAATCGAACACGGGGGTTTTCGGCATGGTCATCAGACCGTTGACCGTCCAGTGCAGGGTGTCGCCGGTGGCGGCCATGCTGTCGCCCTTTTCCGGGGTGTCATAGATCACACCGGTGCCGGGCGTGCGCGCCGGCAACAGGCCAAGACCCTGGCCAAGGCCCAGCGGACTGTTGGTGCTGACGATCGCCGGAATACTGGCCAGCGGCATGTTGTGCCGCACGTTCAGGTCCGAACCCACGCTCACCCCGCCGACGTCCTTGGACAGGCTCAGACCGACGATCTTGACGTTGTCGGCATAGGCCATTTGATAGGTGGCGGTGCTCAGCGAGTTGAGCGTATTGATTACCGCGGGCACCTGCCCGGCCGGACGGGTGCCGTTGGGGTTGGCCGAGCTCAGGCCTCGGGCATCCAGCCAGGCTTGCGGGAGGATTTCCGAGGTTTCGCGGTAGTAGACGCCGAGGGTGCCGTCCAGCCAGGCTGGCGACCACTTGGCCATGATGCCCCAGTCGCCGCGCTTGTCCGGGGTCAGGTCATGCCCGCGACGCACGTTGGTCAAGCCGTTGCACGGCGCCAGGCCACAGCCCAGCGGGCTGCCCGGGACCACGCCGTTGGTGTTGCCGAGCAGGAACGACTGCGCACCGAAACCGATCAGATCGGAACCACCGTAGTAGGTGCCCGCTTCTGGCAAGCGCGCGGCATCCCAATCGAGGAAATACTGGGCACCCACGGTCAATTCCGGGTTGACGGTGAACGTCATCGACAGCTGGTTGCGTGGAACAAATAGTTCCTTGGCTTCAGTGCCTGGCGACGCGGCGAGTTTGGCCAGGTCCAGGCCGGACTGGCCGTAGCTGATCGAATGCACCGGGTTGAGAATGGTCTCGCCCCAGAACACGTTGTGCTGGCCAGCCTTGAAGCTCAGCAGCGACTCCTCGCCCACTTCGGTGCTGTAGAACACGAAGGCATCGAGAATTTCGCCGGACGGGCCGCTGTAGTAACGCTGGGCATAGTTGCTCAGGTGCGGGCTGCCGTTGCCGACGTTGTCACTGGTGACCCCGGCCAGGCGCGGGTCGTTGGCGATCAGGTCCGAGGTCGAACCGTTGCCGTTAACGAACGGGTTGGAATTGGAGCCGGTGTTCGCGTAGGCCTTGTCGTACCAGCTGGCGGCGCTGACGCGAAAGCCCATGTGGTTCTGGTAGACCACGTCCATCTCGGTCAGCAGGTCGACACGGTTGGTGATGTTGGTGCCGGACTTGCGGAAGTTGTAGTCACCGTCGTTGTTGTTGGGCGTGGCCAACATGCGCTTGTCGGCGCTTTCGGTGCGTACGCCGTAGTTGTACTTGACGGTGTTATCCAGGCGAACGTTCCAGTCCGGGTTACCCGTCTCGATCTCGCCCGCATGGGCCATCGGCACCGTTGCCGCGAGAATGGCCGAGGCCAGTAAGGTGTAGCGTGAAGCGGTGAACCCGTGACTCTTGTTGTTGTGCATTGCGTTGTCTCCGCCTTTTTGTATTTGTTTTAAGCGCAGCAGCCCCCGCGTAACCCCTTGTTCCAGGGGTTTACGTTTTTCAGGAGTGAGGGTGAATGCCGGATGGCGCGGGCCAACCGGCGCCTGAACTAGCGATCCAGCTCGAGGATGAGGGCTTCGGCTTGCGGCCAGTGCCCATACCCGGCAGCAGGATTGAGATGACCCACGTCACCCAGATTGAGCAGCTCGCTGCCCCAGCCGTCGGCCATGTGCGTAACGGCGTCGAGGCTGGCGAGGTGGTCGTTGGTGCTGGCGGCCACCAGGCTGCGAAACGGCAGCGGGCCTTTGGGTAGCGGGTCCCAACCCTGAGTGCGCAGGGTTTCTGGCGATGGGTAGCTGGACGGCCAAGGGGCATCGAGGTCAGGTGGAGCGGCCAGCAGCGCGCCCTTGATCGGCCGGCTGTGCTGCGCAGCCCAGTGCGCGACCATCAGTACGCCGGCGCTATGGGCAACCAGGATCACCGGCCCGTCGATCTGCTCCAGCGCGTGCTGGATCGCTTGCACGCGCTTGTTGCAGTCGAGCTTGTCGGCTTCCAGCGGCGGCACACTGCGTACCTTGCTCAGCCTGGCTTCAAGCAGCGTTTGCCAATGTTCGGCAACGTGCTCGCGCAGGCCCGGTACGATCAGAACGGTTGCGGCAGTTTGCAGTTTGTTCACTTCAACACCTACGCTTTCTCGATGACTCGACTGGCTCTGTCGCCAGGGGCTTTTTGTAGGACTGACATTAAAGAGCGCCCACCCGAGCTGCTTTTCATTGGACGTCAGGCACTTTTCTTTTCATGACAAATGTTCCGGTGGTGGCGCGGTGCGACCACCGGTCGAAAATCCATGCAGGTTCTGTGCGGGTCACTGTAATCAATGGGTGAGCCTCGACGAGGCTTGTGCAACAGTGGTAAATCGGACAGCAATGGGCGAGTGATCTCGATCACTTCACAGCTGTTCAATTGCTGATGTGCTGGATATAGTCGCCACGCTTTTTTGAATCGCAATCGGCCCAGGAAAGACCTTCGCATGACCAAGCTTGTTCGCGCCGCTGTCTTGACCAACTACCTGGAGGTCACTCAATACCTGGGGTTCAACCCACGCGATGTGTTGGCCGGCGTCGGCTTGACCAAGACCCTGCTGCAGGCTCCTGAGCACCGCATCCCCATTGATTCAGCCGTGCGCCTGCTGGAGGATTCGGCCGCTGCCAGTGGCTGCCAGACCTTCGGTCTGAGCATGGCCGAGTCACGCCAGCTCTCGGACTTCGGTGTGGTCAGCCTGCTGCTCAGCCATCAGCGCACGCTGCGTGATGCCTTGCAGGTGGTGGTGCATTACCGGCACTTGATGAATGATTCGCTGGCGATCTTCATCGAAGAAGCCGGCAAGATGGTGATCATTCGCGAAGAGGTGGTCACCGAATCGCCGACGCCCAGCCGACAGGCCACCGAGCTTGCCATCGGCGTGATGTTCCGCCTGTGCGCCGCCCTCCTCGGCTCACACTGGCATCCCTACAGCGTCAATTTCACCCACCAGGCCCCCGACAACCTGCAGCTGCACCGTCGGCTGTTCGGCTGCACCCTGGAGTTCGGCAGTGAGTTCAACGGCATCGTCTGCGCAGGTGCCAGCCTGGACATGACCAACCCCAATGCCGACCCGGCCATGGCCCGCTACGCCCAGAGCTACCTCGACTCGTTGCAAAGCCATCAAGGCACTTCGATGCTGTTCGAAGTGCGCAAGGCCATCTACCTGCTGCTGCCCATGGGCCGCGCCACCATCGAGCAAGTCGCGCAGAGCCAGGGCATGAACGTGCGCACCTTGCAGCGTCGCCTCAAGGATGATGGCTGTGCGTTCAACGATGTGATCAACGATGTGCGCCGCGACCTGGTGCTGCGTTATCTGGACAACCCGAATTACTCGCTCAGTCGCATTGCCGACATGCTTGGCTACTCAATGGCGAGTTCGTTTACGCGGTGGTTCATCAGCCAGTTCGGCATGCCGCCGGCGACGTGGCGCGCGCAAAAGCAGGGTTCGGCAAAAGCCCCGACGGACGCTGCCCCACCCAAGTCCTACTGATATCGCTTCTATTGTGGGAGTGAGCCTGCTCGCGATGGCGATCTTATAGCCGACCAATCTCTCGCGGCTGTACCCGATCTACTGTGGGAGCGAGCTTGCTCGCGATGGCGATCTTATAGCCGACCAATCTCTCGCGGCTGTACCCGATCTACTGTGGGAGCGAGCTTGCTCGCGATGGCGATCTTACAGCCGACCAATCTCTCGCGGCTGTACCCGATCTACTGTGGGAGCGAGCTTGCTCGCGATGGCGGTCTGGCAGCCGACCAATTTCTTTCAGGTGTACATATCCATTCCTGCGGTAACGGCCACCTAAGGTTTCGCTCTTACAGCGAGTCACTTGGAAAAGCCTGTAGGAGCCAGGCTTGCCGGCGAAGGCGTCCTGGCATCCGATGATTATCTTTCAGGTGTACATATCCATTCCTGCGGTAACGGCCACTTAGGGTTTCGCCCTTACGGCGAGTCACTTGGAAAAGCCTGTAGGAGCCAGGCTTGCCGGCGAAGGCGTCCTGGCATCCGATGATTATCTTTCAGGTGTACATATCCATTCCTGCGGTAACGGCCACTTAGGGTTTCGCCCTTACGGCGAGTCACTTGGAAGAGCCTGTAGGAGCGAGCATGCTCGCGATGGAGGTCAACGATGACGCGGGGAGCCTGACACCCCGCGGTGCTCTCAGGTTTTTCGCGAGCATGCTCGCTCCTACAGAGCCCGCCGCGATGGGCCATCCTTGGCCCAGCGCGGCTAACCCGGCATCCATGCCGGGTTGCCCACTGCGCAGAACCTCCACTCGGCCTCTCGAGGGGGCAAGAAAATCAAAAGCCAAAGCAACAGCCAAAGCGAGGCGGCCTGACAGCCGACCTGATTGCAGGTCTGTCCGCGCTCCCACAGGGGATCAGGTACACCCGTAAAATCAGGTCGGCTGTCAGGCCGCCTCGCTTTGGCTTTAGATTTGGGCGCCCCGTTAAACCACGATGGCCGAACGCAGGCATTGCGCAGTGGGTAAACCGGCAGGACGCCGGTTTAGCCGCGCTGGGCCAAGGATGGCCCATCGCGGCGACCCACGGAGCAATGCCGGAGTGAGGGCATGCCGAGCCCTAGCGAGGCACCGAGTGGTGGGGCAAAGCCTTTTGGTTCCTTTTTGGCGTTTGAAAAAGGGACTCGCCGTAAGGGCGAAACCCTAAGTGGCCGTTACCGCAGCAATGGATATGTACTCAGACAACAATCTCCCACAGGCTTTGACGCGGCATGGATCACCGTTGGTAGAGGCGCCGATGGAGATCAACGATAACGTGGGAAGCCTGACCTCTAGTTCTTCGCGCACGAGCTCACCCCTGGCAAAAAAAACGGCGACTGCTGGTACAGTCGCCGTGAAAAACCGGTGTTGTTCACACCGGTCGAGAACACCACCGCAGCTAGGAGCCAACCGCGGTGCAGCCCTCTGCCAGAAAGCGTTTTGCGTCGGGTGTCAAAGGCCCCAGTGCAGCAACAACAGCACCAGCACGACGAGGAACATCGTCTCCCCCACCATCAGCAGGATCGGTTTGATACCCACCGCCGCCAGCTCCTTGAGCTGGGTCTTCATGCCCAGGGCACTGATGGATACCACCAGGCACCAGCGCGACAGTTCATTGACCGAACCCTGCACCACCGGGGCTATCCATCCGGTGCTGTTGATGCACGCCAGTATCAGAAAACCGACGGCGAACCACGGCAGCAACGGTGGTCGTTTGCCGGTGGGATCGGCGCCCTGCATACGAGTGATCATCGCGGCGGTGACGATCACCGGCAGCAGCATGGCGACGCGCATCAGCTTGACCACAGTGGCCGTGTCACCGGTTTCGGTGGACATGCTGTAGCCGGCGCCGACCACCTGGGCCACGTCGTGGATGGTCGCCCCGAGAAACACTCCGGCCACCTGCGGCGACAATTCCAGCCAGTTGGCGATCATCGGGTAGACAATCATCGCCATCGTCGACAGCGCCGAGACACCGATCACCGTAAACAACGTCGCGCGTTCTTTCTGCGGATGGTTAGGCAGCGCAGCCGCCAGCGCCAACGCGGCCGATGCACCACAGATCGCCGTGGCCCCACCGGTGAGCATGCCGAACAACCGTTGGAAGCCCAGCGCTTTGGCCGCGATCACCGACACGCCGATGGTCACCACCACCAGGATCACCACCAGAGCCACCGGTTTCCAGCCCAGCGCCGCCATCTGTTCGAGGGTGATGCGCATGCCCAGCAGCGCCACGCCGATACGCAACACGGTGCGCGCGGTGAACTCGATGCCGGCCTTGCAGGCGCCGTCACCGGCGAGGAAATTCAGGGCCATGCCCAACAGCAGGGCAAGCAGCATGACGGGCGCACCGTAATGCTCGGACAAAAACGACGCGGCGGCCGCGACGATCAGACTGACGATAAACCCCGGGGCCAATTCGCGCGTGCGGCTATGGATGCGGGTAAGAGCGATGGCGCTCATGGCGCGGCCTCCTCGGGAACAATGACGATGAACGCCTGGCCGTCGATGATCTCGACCGGGTAGTTGTTGACTTTGACCAGCCTGGAATTGAGCAGGTAGCCGCTGTGCAAATCGAAGCGCAAACCATGGGCGCAACATTGAATCACCCGCCCATCAAGACGCCCGCCACACAGCGAGGCGCCCTGGTGCGGGCAGCTGTCGTCGATGGCAAACAGCTGCCCGTCGACGTTGAACAACGCCAGGCTCTTGTCTTCGAACTCGAACAGCGCCCGGCCACCGGCCTGCGGGTGTTTGCCGACGGGTACGGGAATGCGCCGGGTCATGCCGGTTGCCGCTCGCGCTCACGTTCCTTGAGTGCTTCGTGCATGGCCCCGAGCAGCGCCTGGGCAGGTTGTGCACCGATCACCGTCATGCGGCCGTTGAACTGAAAGCTCGGCACGCCACTGGTCGCACCGGGAGATCCCTTGAAGGGCGTGGCGTCGCCCTTAAGGCAATCGCGCAACGCATCCGCATCGATGCCACAGGAACGGGCGATGGCGAGCAAGGTCTCGCCGCAGCCGAGGTTTTCGCGCTTGCGGAAATAAGCGGCGAACAGTCGCTCGAGCAGCATTTCACGCTGAGCAGCATTGCCCAGTGCGCTGGCCCGCTCGAACAGGCGATGGGCGTCTGCGGTGTTGGGCATCGTCTCGATCTGGCTGAGGTCGATGGTCAGCCCAACCGCCGCGGCTGCCTGCTGAACCTGGGCCTGACGCATGGTCATGGCGTCGGCATTGCCCAGGCGCTTGCGGTAGAAATCGGCGAAGGGCTCCCCTTCTACCGGCAACTGAGGCAGCAACTGCACGCCATGCCACACGGTGCTGATCTGCACATCCGGATGGCGACTGCGAAACTGTACCTGCGCATGCTCCAATTGGCGTTTGCCGATCAGGCACCAGGGGCAGATAAAATCGAAAAACACATCAATTTGTAGACGACGACTCACAACTTCACCTCTAACCCGGCTTGACTGACGGGGTCAGGCACGCTCTGACCCTGAAGGCGGGCAATATCTTTGTGGTAATGACACTTGGCGTAAAAGAACACGGCCGCTGCCGCGAGGCTGACCAGTGGCACCAGTTGGAAAGCGGCATGCAGGCCGATCAGGTCCGACACGCGCCCCGTGATAAACGGCCCCGGCGCCAGTCCCAGCATGTTGTTGGCCAATGTCAGCGTGGCGAAGGCCGTGCCATGGACCGAGTAATGGGTCAGGTTGGCAACCATCGCGCCAGCGGGGCCGGTGGTACCGGTGGCAATCAGCATGCCCAGGCAGATCAGCGCCAGCTGCAAAGGCCCTGCCGATAGCGCGAACGCCGCCGACAGCAGCAGGCAACTGCCCAGGCAAAACGCGATGGCCAGGCTGACCTTGCGCTCCGGCGAATTACGGCACAGCCGATCGCTGAGCATGCCGCACAGGATCATCCCGGTGCCGCTGCACAACACGATGATCGCGGCCATGCCGCCAGCCTTGTCCGTGGGCATGTCGTAATAGCGATTGAGGTAACTGGGAATCCACACCATCACCGTGCCGCCGACGAACAGCTGCAAGCCGCTACCGACGTAGGTCGCCACCACCGAACGGCTGGACCACAGCGTACGCAGCGGGCGCTTGGCCCCCGCGACAGCCTTGGCAGCCCGTTGTGGAGCGATGCGCGCTTCCTTGACGATGATCGGATAAAGCATCGCCAGCAGCAGGCCAAACAGCGCCATGCCGGCGAACGACCAGCGCCAGCCGAGCTTGGCGGCGATAGCACCGCCCAACGCCATACCCAACACCGAGCCGAACATTCCGCCTGCCATGAAGGCGCTGGCCAGGGTAGCCCGCATGTGTTTCGGAAACACCGAAATCACCACCGCGATGCCGACGCTGCCGTAGGCCGCTTCACCAACGCCAACCATGAATCGCGCGATGAACATTTGCTGGTAATCCTGCGCCAACGCACAGCCCAGGGTGGCCACGCTCCAGAGCATCGCCATCAGCGCCAGGCTCTTGACCCGGCCGAAGCGGTCGGCCATCAGCGACAGCGGAAATGTCAGCAGGCCGACCATCAGGGCGACAATGCCACTGAGCAGGCCAAGCTGACCGTCGCTCAGGGCCCATTCGCTCTTGAGCAGCGGGAACACCGCGTTCAGCACCTGGCGTGACATGTAATCGGAAATCAACAGGCCGAACGTCAGGGCGAAGACAATCCAGGCATATTTACGCGCAACGTTGACGCAACCGGAGTCGTCATCGTCGGCGATTGGGTGAAAGGCCATGCAGCCTCCTCAAAGCTTTTATTTATTTTTGTTATCAAGCGTTTTGCAGTGCGGACGAAAGGTCACGGCCTCTCGTCCGGACCACGGGTCAGCCGCGTTGCGGCACACCCTTCTGCCCAGCCTTGCGGTTGGGGGACATTCCGTTGGCCAACAGGGTTTCTTCGATGCTGTCGTACTTCACACCGATGCGATAAATCTCGCGGGCTTCTTTGCCGCTGGCGATTTCGCGACCCAGTTCATGGGCGATACGCACGGTTTGCTGGATCTGCGCCACCGAGCCGAAACGATCGCCCTTGTGATCAATGATAGTGTCTTCATTGCCCACGCGTGGGTGCATGCCCATGGCCATCGACATGGTGTTGAACGGCATGACGTTCTTGAGCAGCGATTCGGAGGTCAGGGTGCAGCCATCCGGCGCGCGGTGGATGAAGTTGAAGAAGTTGAACGGGTTCGGGCCATCGAAACCGCCGCCGATGCCGATCCAGGTCAGGTTCAACGGGCCCTTGTAGATACCCCTGCGAACCAGACGCTCAAGGGTTTCCATTGCGTGCATGCCGGTCAGCTGGAAATGCGGCTGGATACCGTTGTCCATCAGGCGCTTGAGGTGCTCGGCGACCCAGGCAGGGCCCGCTGGCACGGTCATTTCGCTGTAGGCAGCCTGGACCATCGGGTTAGCCAGGGAAGTGCCTTCCAGGTATTCCGGATACAGCAGCTCCATGATGTTCATCTGGGTGGTGTTGATCGCCACCGTGACCTGGTCCGGTTTCGGCGTCAGCTCGGCCAGCATGTGGCGAGTGTCGTCGGACAGCCACTTGGCCGCTTCACCATCGCTTTCCGGGGCGAAGGAAATCGAGCCGCCGACCTGGATGATCATGTCCGGCACGGCTTCGCGCACGCCGGCAATCAGCTCGTTGAACTTGGACAGGCGCTTGGAGCCCTTGCCGTCCAGTTCACGCACATGCAGGTGCAGGACCGTGGCGCCGGCTTCATAGCAATCGACCGCTTTCTGGACTTGCTCGTCCATGGTCAGCGGGATGTCTTCCGGGAAGTCTTCCGGCATCCATTCCGGGCCATACGGGGCCACGGTGATGACCACTTTTTCCATGTTTTCGGGGTGCAGGGAATCGTCGAAGAATTGCATGGGTTACTCCAGTTCTTATGATTGTCCCGTCCACCCGGGATCGTGCCGGGCAGACGTGTTTACGAGTGCGTATGCAGAAAGGGTCGATCAGTAGGTCTTGTCGCCGATGATCCCGGCGCGCTCCATCTTGCGATGGCACGGCGGGTAGTCCATGACGGCGTAGTGCTGGGTACTGCGGTTGTCCCAGATGGCGATGCTGTTGGGCTTCCAGCGCCAGCGCACCTGATATTCAGGGATGTACGCCTGGCTGATCAGGTAGCGCAGCAACTCGCCGGCGCCAGGGTTGGCGTCCTGGCCGAAGCGCACCCGCTCAGGGGTGTGGTAGTTGCTGAAGTGAGTGGTGAAAGCGTTGACGAACAGCACCTTCTCACCGGTTTCCGGATGGGTGCGCACCACCGGGTGCTCGGCGTCCGGGTACATCGCCTTGAGCGCCAGGCGCTTCTCGATCGGCATGGCCGCGCCGAAGCTCGCTTCGATGCTGTGGCGGGCGCGCAGGTCGGCGATCTTGAGCTTTACGTCTTCCGGCAAGTTCGCATAGGCCTGGACCATGTTGGTCCACATGGTGTCGCCGCCCACTGGCGGGCATTCCACGCAGCGCAGCACGCAACCCATCGGCGGTGCTTCGCGCCAGGTGGCGTCGGTGTGCCAGGCATTCTCGTAGCGGTCCATCGGCTGGTCAGGATTCTTGTAGATGCGCACCAGCCCCGGATGCTCCGGATCGCTGCCGGCCACCGGATGATCTTCCAGCTCGCCGAAGCGACGGGCGAATGCCACGTGCTCGGCGCGGGTGATGTCCTGGTCACGCAGGAACACCACGCGGTGCTTGAGCAACTGGGCACGAATCTCGGCAAACAGACCGTCGTCATGCACCGCGTCGGCGAGGTTCACGCCGATCAGTTCGGCGCCGATGCTGCAGGTCAATTGTTCGACTTTCATGGCTGGCAGCTCCTTAAATGACGAAAATCGACGAGCCGGTAGTCTTGCGCGACTCAAGATCGCGATGAGCCTGCACCGCATCCTGCAAGGCGTAGTGCTGGTTGATCTCGATCTTGATCCGGCCGCTGCCGACGTGGTCGAACAACTCACCGGCCAGGGCGGCTTTTTCCGCAGGGTCGCTGATGTAGTTGGCCAGGGCTGGACGGGTCAGGTACAGCGAACCTTTCATCGCCAGCATCACCGGGTCGAACGCCGGGATCGGCCCGGATGCGGTACCCACGCAGACCATCAGGCCACGGGGTTTCAACGAATCCAGCGAACCCATGAAGGTGTTCTTGCCAACGCTGTCGAACACCACGTTGACGCCGACGCCGTCGGTCAATTCGCGAACCCGCGCGGCGACGTCTTCATGGCTGTAATTGATAGTATGGTCGCAACCGTGAGCCCGAGCGATTTCAGCCTTTTGCTCGGTCGATACGGTGCCGATCACGTTCAGGCCGAGCAACTTGGCCCACTGCGAGACGATCAGGCCGACACCACCGGCGGCGGCGTGCAACAGGATGCTGTCGCCTTCCTTGAAGTCGTAGATGCGACGCATCAGGTACGACGACGTCAGACCACGCATGGTCATCGCCGCCGCGGTTTCGAAGCTGATGGTTTCCGGCAGTTTGATCAGCGGCGCGGCCGCGATCAGCCGTTCGGTGCTGTAGGCGCCAAGGGTGTTGAGGAAACCGGTATAGGTAACGCGGTCCCCCACCTGAACGTTGCTCACGCCTTCGCCGATGGCCTGGACCACACCGGACGCCTCGACCCCCATGCCGTTGGGCATCGGGATCGGGTAGGTGCCGTTGCGAAAGTAGGTGTCGGCATAGTTCAGGCCGACCGCCACATGACGCAGACGAACCTGACCGGGACCTGGATCGCCGACTTCGACATCCTCATAGCGAAGGACTTCGGGACCACCGGTTTCGTAGAAGCGTACGGCCTTGGCCATTTTTCTTATTCTCCAGTCTGCAATATTGGCTGCTGCGTCGATTTGCGCTGATTGGACTGTAGGATGCCGCCCAAACAGCCGCTTCTCATCAGACGACAATGGCTTTTCATTTCATGACAGTGCTCGCCGTGGCGCTCTCGGCGGTGGATGACTTATCCAGTGCCGCTCGCTACCCTGCACAGCACGACACTCCGTCCAGACGAGCGCTTCATGAAATCCCCCGCAGGTTTGTTGCTGTCGGCCATCGAGCTGGACCGTGCCAGCGCCATCCCCTTGTACCGCCAGCTGTATCTGCAGATTCGCAAGCAGATCCTCGGTGGCCGGATCCAGGGGGGCGTGCGTCTGCCGTCGACCCGCACCTTGAGCAAGGAACTGGCGTTGTCGCGGATCACCATCCTCAATGCCTTCGATCAGTTGATCGCCGAAGGTTTCCTGGCCTCGCGCACCGGCGCCGGCACCTACGTCGGTACCGAGTGGGAGCGCCGCACGACTGTCGACGACGGGCAAGCGCGCCAGCCCCCTCGCCTGTCCGACCTGAGCCAGTCGATGCTATCGCTGCGCAGCGATCATTTTCGCGGGGTGTCCTATGCCGACTGGGACCCGGCGACACCGACCTCGTTCCTGCCCAGCCACAGCACCTACGACGCGTTCCCGCACGCGATCTGGCGGCGTCTGATGAATCGTCACCTGCTCAAGCCGACCAAGGCCATGCTCGGTTATGGCGAACTGCAAGGGTTGCAGGCGTTGCGCACGGCCATTGCCGAGTACGTCTTCGACGCACGCGGCATCGACGCACGCGGCATCGACTGTGACGCCGGGCAAGTGGTGATCGTTTCCGGCGCTCAGCAAGCCTTCAATCTGCTGGGCATGCTGCTGCTCAATCCGCAGGACAGCGTGTGGATGGAGGACCCGGGGCACATCGCGGCGCGCATCGCCTTGCAGGCCCAGGGCGCGCAAGTGGTGCCGCTGCGCATCGATGAACAGGGGATCGATGTTCAGCAAGGCCTAGCCCAATGCCCTGATGCGCGGCTGGTGTTCACCACGCCCTCTCGCCAGCATCCCTTGGGCGTGACCCTCAGTTATGCGCGACGCCAGGCACTGATCGATTGGGCTGCACGCCAGCAGAGCTGGATCATCGAGGACGATTGCGACAGTGAACTGCGCTACAGCGGCCGCCTCCTTCCCGCGCTCTATGCCATGGACCAGATGGCCCGGGTGATCTACGTCGGAACGTTCAGCAAAGTGCTCTTCCCCTCGCTGCGACTGGGCTACGTGATATTGCCCCAGGCCCTGGTCGAACCCTTCTGCACCTTGCGCGCGGTCATGGATCGCAGCCCGCCCACCCTACTGCAGGCGACAACGGCGGACTTCATGGTCGAAGGCCATTTCCTGGGGCACATCCGCCGCCTGCGCGCGTTGTACCAAGCTCGCCAGCAGGCCCTGGTCGAGCAGCTGCAACAACAGCTCGGCGGCTTCTTGCGGGTCACCCCGGTGGACGCCGGCATGCACCTGATCGCATGGCTACCCCCGGCGCTCGATGACGACGCCATTGCCAAGCAACTGGCGCACCACAACATCCATACCTACGCCCTGAGCGACTACTGCATCGATCACGTCCTGCCGCCTGCCCTGCTGATCGGTTTTGCCGGCACCCCCGAACACCAGGCCCGGGAACGCGTCGCGGCGCTGGCCCGGGCCCTGGACGCGATGGGGTGCCTGACGCAGGCCACTTGAAGCACGGCAAGTGGTCTTATCAATTAACTGATAATGGATCTATCGAGAGTTCCTGACTGGCGCGATAAAGGCTGCGTCGCAAGACCCAGTGTCTGAACCAGGAACGACTCGAATGAACAATAAGATCCAGGAACGATTCAACGCCCTGCTGGGCCACAACGTGGTCGAGGACGGCACCGCGCCCGTGCTGACTGACGCACTGGCCCGGCAGTTGCTCGAACGACTGGCGCAACTGCGCCTGTTTGCCCACGCCTACCCGCTACTGACCAACCTCACCCACGGCCGTGTCACCCCTGCCGACCTGCTCGACTTCGCCTATCGCCACGAGCTGCAAGGCCTGAGCCTGCACTTGCTCGACGGCGAGGCCAACAGCCTGAGCCAGATGACACCTGCGCAACTGCAGGTGTTTGCCGACAAGGCCCGTGCCTTGGGACTGGATGTGCATCTGGAAATCAGCAGCACGCTGAAAAAAGATGTCGACCAGGTGATCGCCATCGCCCTCGCTCTGGGTGTGCGCAACATCCGCGTTTACTCACGCTACGAGGGAACGCTGTCGCGGGTCTTGGACGTGATCGAAACCGATCTGCGCTACCTCGCGCGGCAGGCAGACGAGCACGACCTGTACTTCGACTTCGAGCAGCATGAAGAGCTCAAGAGCGGCGAGATCGCACAACTGCTGAACCGGCTTAACCACCCGCGCCTGCATGCCCTGTTTGATTTCGGCAACATGATCAATGCCTGCGAACAACCCCTGCAGGCGCTGCGCAACCTGGCGCCGCACATCCGCCAGGCGCACCTCAAGGGCGTGCGCGTGGTCCCCGAGCAAAACGGCTTCGGGCATTACGGCGTACTGCAGGGCAGCGCCGAAGACGACCTGCCCAGCGCCCGCCTGCTGTTCGAACTGTTGATGCTTGGCGAAACGAGCCCGCAGGTGATCGCCTTCATCCTCGAGCAGGAAAACCACTACGTGGCCCCGGCGTTCCGGCAGACCCTCGAGGCGGCCGACCCTTTCATTGCCTACCGGGAAATGAGTGAAACGCCACTGCCCGACGGCTACTCGCTGGAGCGAATGCTGGCCGACGAACACCGCTGGGCGAACAACCAGGTTGCCTACGTCCGCGGCCTGCTGGCCGAGTTACGCACCCTGGCCGAGCTAACCCTGGCCTAGCTAATCCTGGCAAAGAACCCCCAAGCCTGAACCCGACGCTACGAACCGATTACGCCCGGAGAACAATAATGACAACTCAAAACAAGGCCAAATGGCTCAGATTCCTGATACTCATCCTTGGTGGCGGCACCATCTACAAGCTGGCCAACCTCAAGGACGCCTTCTATGTGCCCATGCAGGAATTCATGGGCTTGAGCCACACTGAAATCGGCCTGTTGCTGAGTGCAAACGCGATCATCGCCACCGCGCTGTTCGTGGTCGGCGGCCTGCTCGCCGATCGCTATGACACCCGCAAGCTGATCCCCATCGGCCTGATCGGCACCGGTGGCCTGGGGTTGTACCTGGCGACCTTTCCGCCCTTCAGCAACCTGCTGATCGTGTTCAGCCTGCTGGCGGTGTGTGCCGACTGCATCTTCTGGCCGTCGTTGCTCAAGGCCATCCGCAACCTGGGTGACGATCAGGAACAGGGTCGGTTGTTCGGCCTGCTGGAAGGCGGGCGTGGTGTCGTCGATACCCTGGTGGCCTTCTGCGCCCTGGGCGTGTTCGTCGCCATGGGCTCGGGCGAAGCCGGCTTGAAGTCGGCGATCCTGTTCTACTCGGTGATCGACATCCTGGCCGGGACCCTGACCTGGTTCCTGCTCAAAAGCGGCGGCACACAGCCGACCGCCAAGCCTGGGAACGGCCTGGCGAACCTGTACGAAGCCATCAAGGTGCCGGGCATCTGGCTGGTCAGCCTCAATGTGTTCATGGTCTACATCGTCTACTGCGGCCTGACCTATTTCATTCCCTACCTCAAGGAAATGTACGGCCTGCCCGTGGCACTGGTGGGCGCCTACGGCATCATCAACCAGTACTTCCTCAAGATCCTCGGCGGCCCTGCCGGCGGCTTCATCGCCGACAAGCAGTTCAAGAGCACCAGCCGCTACCTCAAGTGGGCGTTCCTGGCGCTGCTGCCGCTGATGGGCGTCATCCTGCTGATTCCCAAAAGCCCGAGCTTCATCTATGCCGGCATGGCCGCCACCCTGTCCTTCGCGCTGATCGTGTTTTCCATGCGTGGCGTGTTCTGGGCGCCCATGGGTGAAGTCGGCATCCCCAAGCACATCACCGGCTCGGCCTTCGGCATCGGCTGCCTGATCGGCTATGCACCGGGCATGTTCGCCTACGTGGTCTACGGCGCCATCCTCGACCACTTCCCCGGCCAGCAAGGCTATAACTATGTGTTCAGCCTGATGAGCGGGTTGGCGATCGTTGGCTTCATGGTGTCCAGCCTGCTGTATCAATCGGTGCGCAGGAAGTCCACGGTCAGTGGCGAGGTGAGTGCAGCGCAGGCTTGATCGACGCTGTGTATCACTGTGTATCTGGACAACGGCGGGATACAGGGGCTTGCACCCGTCCCGCCCTTCGACACAGGCCAGATACGTCACCGCGCTCAAATGCAGGCAGGGTTTGAAGGGGATCGGCCGGATCCCCTGGCCAGCGGCTTGCAAAGGAGACTCACCATGAAGATGGCACAGCAGAACGACAAAACCGGTAAACCCCGCCGCAGTCTGGTCGGCACTTCGATCCTCGCGCTGAGTCTGTTTGGCGTTCTGGGTGCGGCGCACGGGCAAACGTCCGCTACCGCGCAGCCTGCCGCGACCCCGGCTGGCGTCACGCAAGCGGCGACGTCGGCGTTCGGTCCGCTCAAGCATGTCAACGCCGGCCTGCTGAACGTGGCGTACGCCGAAACGGGCCCGGCCGATGGACCGGTGGTGATTCTGCTGCACGGTTGGCCGTACGACATCCACAGCTATGACGAGGTCGCGCCCTTGTTGGCAGCCAGGGGTTATCGCGTGTTGATGCCCTATGCGCGAGGCTACGGCGATACGCATTTCCTGTCCGACAAGACCCTGCGCAATGGCCAACCGGCCGCGCTGGCCAGCGACGTCATCGACTTCATGGACGCCCTGAAGATCAAGCAAGCCGTGCTCGGTGGCTATGATTGGGGCGCGCGTTCAGCCGACATCGTGTCGGCGCTGTGGCCGGAACGGGTCAAGGCACTGGTCTCGGTCAGTGGCTATCTGATCGGCAACCAGGCCGCCGGCAAGAACCCGCTGCCGCCCAAGGCTGAGCTTCAGTGGTGGTACCAGTTCTACTTCGCCACCGACCGCGGTCGCGCCGGTTACGAGAAAAACACCCATGACTTCGCCAAGCTGATCTGGCAACTGGCCTCGCCAAAATGGGCCTTCGACGACGCCACCTTCAACCGCAGCGTCAAGGCGCTGGACAACCCCGACCATGTCGACATCACCGTGTTCAACTACCGCTGGCGCCTGGGCCTGGTGCAGGGCGAGAGCCGATACGAAGCGCTGGAGCAGAAACTGGCCACCGCGCCTTCCATCAGCGTGCCGACCATCACCCTGGAAGGCGATGCCAACGGCGCGCCGCACCCGGCCCCCGAGGATTACGCCAAGCGCTTTACCGGCAAGTACGAATTCCGCCTGATCAGCGGCGGCATCGGCCACAACTTGCCGCAGGAAGATCCGCAGGCGTTCGCCAAGGCGGTGATCGATGCGGATCATCTTTGAGGCCCAGCCATAGGGGCCTGACAGCCGACCTATTGTTTGTTGTCGGAGTACATATCCATTCCTGCGGTAACGGCCACCTATGGTTCCGCTCTTACAGCGGGTCACTTTGAAGAGCCTGTAGGAGCGAGCATGCTCCTACAGGGCCCGCCGCGATGGGCCATCCTTGGCCCAGCGCGGCTAACCCGGCATCCATGCTGGGTTGCCCACTGCGCAGAACCGAAACGAAGCCTCTCGATGGGACAAGAAAATCAAAAGCCAAAGCAAGAGCGAGGCGGCCCGGCAGCCGACCTGATTGCAGGCTTGTCCGCGATCCTATTGTGGGAGCGAGCCTGCTCGCGATGAACGTCCAGACAACGCGATCATCCAGACAGGGTGCGTTATCGTTGACGTCCATCGCGAGCAGGCTCGCTCCCACAGGGGATCAGGTACAGCCGTAAAAGTCAGGTCGGCTGTCAGGCCGCCTCGCTTTGGCTTTAGATTGGGCGCCCCGTTAACCACGATGGCCGAACGCAGGCATTGCGCAGTGGGTAAACCGGCAGGACGCCGGTTTAGCCGCGCTGGGCCAGGGATGGCCCATTGCGGCGACCCACGGAGCAATGCCTTCGTTACGGCATGCCGAGCCTAGGCGAGGCACCGAGTGGTGGGGCAAAGCCTTTTGGTTCCTTTTTGCTGGGCCGGCACTCCGGCGTTTGAAAAAGGGACTCGCCGTAAGGGCGAAACCATAAGTGGCCGTTACCGCAGAAATGGATATGTACACAGTCAAGAAACAATAGCCGCCACGGCCAGCACCACAGCCCTCCCCTCTTTTTATCACCGTCCGACCAGAAACTCCCATCAGGCTATTGCGCATCCGGTATTATGGTATACCATCATACGCACAAACACCTTTCACCCTGATACGGAGCAGCTCATGAGTTTCGAAATCCGCAAGATCGTCAGCTATGTCGAAGAAACCTTCATTGAAGGCGGCAAGGCCACCGACAAGCCCGTGACCATGGTCGGGCTCGCCGTGGTGATGAAGAACCCTTGGCTGGGCAACGGCTTCGTTGAAGACCTCAAGCCGCAAATCCGCGCCAACTGCTCCGACCTCGGCGCACTGATGGTCGAGCGCCTGGTGGGCATCATCGGCGGTGCCGAGAAGATCGAAGCGTACGGCAAGGCCGCCGTGGTCGGCGCCGACGGTGAAATCGAACACGCGTCCGCGGTGATCCACACCCTGCGCTTCGGCAACCACTACCGCGAAGCGGTGAAAGCCAAGAGTTACCTGAGCTTCACCAACAAGCGCGGCGGCCCGGGCACTTCGATCCAGATCCCGATGATGCACAAGGACGATGAAGGCCTGCGTTCGCACTACATCACCCTGGAAATGCAGATCGAAGACGCGCCGCGTGCCGACGAAATCGTCGTGGTCCTGGGTTGCGCCGATGGCGGCCGCCTGCACCCACGCATCGGCAATCGCTATATCGACCTGGAAGAACTGGCCGCCGAAAAAGCCCAGTAAGCCGGTCGGTCACTACAACAAAAAGGTATGCAGGAGCGCTCCATGATTCGGCTCACCGCTGAACGTACCCCGGCTGGCACCAGTTACCTGGCGACCGGCCAAGGCCAGCCCGTGGTCTTGATCCACGGCGTGGGCCTGAATAAAGAAATGTGGGGCGGCCAGATCGTTGGCCTGGCCACGAAATACCGCGTCATCGCCTACGACATGCTCGGTCATGGCGCCAGCCCGCGCCCGGAAAGCGGCACGCCGTTGCTCGGCTATGCCGACCAGCTGCTGGAGCTGCTCGATCATCTGCAATTGCCCAAGGCGGCAGTGATCGGTTTCTCCATGGGCGGGCTGGTGGCGCGGGCCTTCGCCCTGCATTACCCGCAACGCCTGCAAAGCCTGGTGGTGCTCAACAGCGTCTTCAATCGCACCGCTGAACAACGTGCCGGCGTGATCGCACGCACCAGCCAGGCCGCCGAACACGGGCCGGACGCCAACGCCGAGGCGGCACTGTCACGCTGGTTCAGCCGTGAATACCAGGCGGCCAATCCGGCGCAGATCGCCGCTTTGCGTCAGACGCTCGCGCAGAATGATCCGCAGGGTTACCTGACCACTTATGAACTGTTCGCCACCCAGGACATGTACCGCGCCGAGGATCTGGCCAGCATCCAGGTGCCGACGCTGGTCGCTACCGGCGAACTCGACCCGGGGTCGACCCCGAAAATGGCCGAGCAACTGGCCCAGCGCATTCCCGGCGCAACCGTTGCCGTACTCGCCGAGCAGCGGCATATGATGCCCGTAGAATCGCCGCGCCTGGTCAACCAGCTGTTGCTGGAGTTTCTCGACACGGCGCACTCCCGACAAAACCAGATTAAGGGGATCGTTGCATGACTCTCGCACGCTTCCAGATGTGCATCGGCGGTGAATGGGTCGATGCCCTGTCCGGCAAGACTTTTGAAAGCCTCAATCCGGCCCTGGCCGAACCTTGGGCCGAACTGCCCGATGCCGACGAAGCCGACGTCGAGCGCGCCGTACAGGCTGCGCAGAGCGCCTTCGACAGCCCGGCCTGGCGCGGCCTGACCGCCACCGCCCGCGGCAAGTTGCTGCGGCGCCTGGGCGACCTGATCGCCGAAAACAAGGAACAACTGGCGCAGCTGGAAAGCCGCGACAACGGCAAGCTGATCCGCGAGACCCGCGGTCAGGTCGGCTACCTGCCAGAGTTTTTCCATTACACCGCAGGCCTGGCGGACAAGCTCGAAGGCGGCACCCTGCCCCTCGATAAACCGGACCTGTTTGCCTACACCGTGCACGAAGCCATGGGTGTGGTCGCCGCGATCATTCCGTGGAACAGTCCGCTGTACCTGACCGCGATCAAGCTGGCGCCGGCCCTGGCGGCTGGCAATACCATCGTGATCAAGCCATCCGAGCACGCCTCGGCGACCATTCTCGAACTGGCGCGACTGGCACTGGAAGCCGGGATTCCACCGGGGGTGGTCAACGTCGTCACCGGTTACGGCCCGAGCACCGGCGCCGCCCTCACCCGCCATCCGCTGGTGCGCAAGATCGCCTTCACCGGCGGCGCGGCCACGGCGCGGCATGTGGTGCGCAGCAGCGCCGAAAACTTCGCCAAGCTGTCGCTGGAACTGGGCGGAAAATCGCCGAACATCATTTTTGCCGACGCCGACCTCGACAGCGCGATCAACGGTGCTATCGCCGGGATCTATGCCGCGTCCGGGCAAAGCTGTGTGTCGGGTTCGCGTCTGCTGGTGCAGGACGAAATCTACGACGAATTCGTCGCTCGCCTGGTGGAACGCGCCCAGCGCATCCGCATCGGCAACCCACAGGAAGACAGCAGCGAAATGGGCCCGATGGCCACTGCGCAGCAACTGGCCGTGGTTGAAGGTCTGGTGGCGGATGCCATTGCCGAAGGTGCGCGTTTGCGCTTGGGGGGCAAGCGTCCAGAGAATCTGGGCGAAGGCTGGTTCTATGAGCCGACCTTGTTCGAGTGCGACCGCAACTCGATGAAGATCATGCAGGAAGAAGTGTTCGGCCCGGTGGCCTCGGTCATCCGTTTCAAGGACGAAGCCGAAGCCCTGGCGATCGCCAACGACTCGCAGTTCGGCCTCGCCGCCGGCATCTGGACCCGCGACCTGGGCCGCGCCCATCGCCTGGCCCGGGACGTGCGCTCGGGGATCATCTGGGTCAACACCTACCGTGCCGTGTCGGCCATGGCGCCGATCGGCGGCTTCAAGAACAGTGGCTATGGACGCGAAAGCGGCATCGATTCCGTGCTGGCCTACACCGAGCTGAAAACGGTGTGGATCAATCTTTCCCAGGCACCGATGCCTGATCCGTTTGTGATGCGCTAGGAGTCCTGAGAAATGATCGAACCCGGCATTTACAAAGACGTCATGAGCTCGTTTCCTTCCGGGGTCACGGTGGTCACCACCCTCGACCCGGATGGCGCGATCGTCGGCATTACCGCCAGCGCCTTCAGTGCGCTGTCGATTGATCCGGCACTGGTGCTGTTCTGCCCCAACTACGCCTCTGACACTTACCCGATCCTGCGCGACAGCAAGCGGTTCGCGATTCACCTGCTGTCCGCCGACCAGACCGCCGAAGCCTATGCGTTTGCCGGCAAAGGCAAGGACAAGGCCAACGGCATCGAGTGGCACTTGAGCGAACTGGGCAACCCGTTGCTGCGCAAAGCCACGGCGATCATCGAGTGCGAACTGTGGCGTGAATACGATGGCGGCGACCACGCCATCATCGTCGGCGCGGTGAAGAACCTGATCCTGCCCGAGCAACCGGTGACGCCGATGATCTACCACAAAGGCAAGCTCGGCCCCCTGCCCGCCCTGGCCTGATCGGCTTCACACAAAACCCTGTGGGATAAACCTTGTGGGAGCGAGCCTGCTCGCGAATACGGACTGACATTCAACATTAATGTCGACTGACAAACCGCTATCGCGAGCAGGCTCGCTCCCACAGGTAAAGCAGCGCAGCCACTTTCTCTTTTCATCAGGAGCCGGCATGAGCCCAGCAGCCTCGCAACTGTTCCGCCAGCAGGCGTACATCAATGGCCAATGGCTGGATGCGCCCGACGGTGCGCAACAGGACATCTTCAACCCGGCCACCGGCGAACTGATCGGCCAGGTGCCGAACCTGGGCGCCGTCGAAGCCCGGCAGGCCATCGTCGCCGCCAACAACGCCTGGCCGGCCTGGCGTGCCCTGACCGCCAAGGAACGCAGCAACACACTCAAGCGTTGGCACGCGCTGATGCTGGAAAACGCCGATGCCCTCGCCGAAATCCTGACCCTCGAACAAGGCAAACCGTTGGCCGAAGCCAAGGGAGAAATTCTCTATGCCGCCAGCTTCATCGAGTGGTTCGCCGAAGAAGCCAAACGCATCTACGGCGACACCATTCCCAGCCACAAGGGCGATGCACGCATTGTCGTCAGCAAAGAGCCGATCGGTGTCGTCGCGGCGATCACCCCATGGAACTTCCCGGCGGCGATGATCACCCGCAAGGCCGGCCCGGCACTGGCCGCCGGGTGCCCGTGCATCGTCAAGCCGGCACCGGAGACTCCGTTCTCGGCACTGGCCATGGCTGCGCTGGCCGAGCAAGCCGGCATCCCGGCGGGCATCTTCAACGTGATTACCGGCGACGCTATTGCCATCGGTGGCGAGCTGACTTCAAGCCCATTGGTGCGCAAACTGTCGTTCACCGGCTCCACGGCCATTGGCAAGTTGCTGATGGCGCAGTGCGCGCCGACGCTGAAAAAGGTTTCGCTGGAACTGGGCGGCAATGCGCCGTTCATTGTCTTCGACGATGCCGATCTGGAGCGTGCGGTGGACGGCGCGCTGATTGCCAAATTTCGCAATGCCGGCCAGACCTGTGTCTGCGTCAATCGCTTCCTGGTACAGGACGGCATTCACGACGCCTTTGTCGCGCGCCTGGCCGAACGGGTGTCGCAACTCAAGGTTGGCAGCGGTTTCGCTGACGGCGTCACCCAGGGTCCGCTGATCAACGAGCGCGCCGTGGCCAAGGTTGAAGACCATGTGCAGGACGCACTGGCGCAAGGTGCCCAGTTGCTTTGTGGCGGCGAGCGTCACGCGCTGGGTCACGGTTTCTTCCAGCCAACGGTATTGGCCGGCATCACCACGCAAATGAAAGTCGCCCAGGAAGAAACTTTTGGCCCTCTCGCAGCGGTGTTCCGATTCGACAGCGAAGCCGAGGCCGTGCAGATGGCCAACGACACCGAGTTCGGTCTGGCTGCCTACTGCTACACCCGCGATCTGGGCCGCGCCTGGCGCATGAGCGAGGCGTTGGAGTACGGCATGGTCGGGATCAACGAAGGGTTGATTTCCACCGAAGTCGCACCTTTTGGCGGGATCAAATCTTCAGGCCTGGGCCGTGAAGGCTCCAAGTACGGCATCGAGGACTATCTGGAACTCAAATACACACTAATGGGCGGGCTGTGAATGAATACCTGTAGGAGCCGGCTTGCTGGCGATGGCGTACTTGAGGACGCCATCGCCAGCAAGCCGGCTCCTACAGGACAGAGTCTTCCAGGAGATCATTGAAGTGAGCAATGAAAAATACGAAAAAGGCCTGAAGATCCGCACCCAGGTGCTGGGCGAAGCCTATGTGAACCGCTCCATCGAGAACGCCGACGACTTCACCCGCCCCCTGCAGGAGATGGTCACCGAGTACTGCTGGGGCCACGTCTGGGGCCGTGAGGGTTTGTCGCTTAAAGAGCGCAGCATGATAAACTTGGCGATGATTTCGGCCCTCAATCGGCCTCACGAACTCAAGCTGCACGTGCGTGGTGCCTTGCGTAACGGGCTGAGTCGTGAACAAATACGCGAAATTCTGCTTCAGGTCGGTATTTATTGCGGTGTCCCCGCGGCCGTAGACAGTTTCCGGCTCGCCCGTGAAGCGTTCGCCGAAGCCGATGCCGAGGCCTCCAGTTAACCCTTGGCTGTCTGATTGAATGAGCACTAAGATTATTGCGATCGAAGTGCTCTTTTTGCATGGACAGCCACATTCAGAGCGGACCCCATGAAACGCCTGCCACTCGACGACAGCTTCAAGGTCAATCGCAACCCCGTTACCCTGCGCGAAATCGTGCTGGATAAACTGCGAAGCGCCATCATGAACTTCCAGCTTCTGCCGGGAGATCGACTGGTCGAACGCGATCTGTGCGATCGCCTGGGTGTGAGCCGCACCTCGGTGCGCGAAGCCTTGCGTCACCTGGAGTCCGAAGGCCTGGTGGAGTTCGCCGACGCCAAGGGCCCACGGGTAGCGATCATCACCCTGGCCGATGCCGTCGATATCTACGAGCTGCGTTGCGTACTTGAAGGCCTGATCGTTCAACTGTTCACCCTGCGTGCCAAGGCCAAGGACATCAAGGCCCTGGAAAAGGCCCTGGAAGAAAACCGCCAGGCCTTGAAGGAAGGTGAACTGCAACAGGTCATCGATTCCGTGCAGGGTTTCTACGATGTACTGCTCGAAGGCTCCGGCAACCACGTCGCCGCTACCCAGTTGCGTCAGTTGCAGGCGCGCATCAGCTACCTGCGGGCGACGTCGGTGTCCCAGGAAAACCGTCGTGGCGCCAGCAACCAGGAAATGGAACGCATGGTCGAAGCGATCAAGAGTGGTGATCCGCTGGCCGCTCACCAGGCTTGCGTCGACCACGTCCGCGCCGCCGCTACCGTCGCCCTCGATTACCTCAAGCGCAAGCAGGAAGAGACCGGGGCAATCCCCGAGATCACCCAGCCCATCGCGCTCAAAGAACCCCGTATAGGACGTTGATCATGTTCAGCCCGAGCTATTGTCCAAAGTGCGGCAGCAATGACCTCAAGTCACAGCTGCCACCGGGCGATACGCACGAGCGCCTGATGTGCCGCGGCTGCGGCTACATCCACTACGTCAATCCGAAAATCATCGCCGGCTGCATCATCGAGCAGGACGGCAAGTACCTGCTGTGCCAACGCGCCATCCCGCCGCGCCCCGGCACCTGGACCTTGCCGGCGGGCTTCATGGAAGGTGGCGAAACCACCGAGCAGGCGGCGTTGCGTGAAGTCTGGGAAGAGAGCGGCGTGCGCGCGGAAATCCTCTCGCCCTACTCGATCTTCAGCGTGCCGAAGATCAGCGAGGTGTACATCATCTTCCGCGCCATCGCCCTGGAGATCACCGGGCAGTACGGACCGGAAACCCTCGACTACAAATTCTTCGCGCCCGAGGACATTCCCTGGGACAGCATCTACTACCCGGCGATCCGGCAGATTCTCGAACGCTACATCGAGGAGCGGCAGGCCGGGGTCTACGGTATCTACATCGGTAACGACGACAGCGGCAAAATCCACTTCATCCGCTGAAGACTCCCCACCTCTACATTGATCATCACTGGGCGTAATTTCCGGGTGCGGCATCTCCCCCTGTGGGAGCGAGCTTGCTCGCGATGGCGTCGCATCAACCAACATAAATGCCGACTGACACTCCCTCATCGCGAGCAAGCTCGCTCCCACAGGGTAAAGTAGCGTTTGTTAGAGCGGCGCCACACCCTCGACGATGATGATTTCTACCTGCGCCACACCCTCGCGGTGCCCTTTCGCCTCCTGATACAGATCGGACCGATAACAGGCCAACGCCTGTTCGTAAGAGTCGAACTCGATCACCACGCTGCGTTGCGGCGTCGGCCGACCTTCCATCGCTTCGCTGCGCCCACCTCGAGCCAACATCCGACCACCGTATTGGGCAAACGCCTTCGGTGCCCGCTGCGTGTATTGGCTGTATTGATCGGGGTCGGTGATATCCACGTGAGCAATCCAGTACGCCTTCATAGTGACCTCTCTGCTTGTTTTGTATTATGGTATACCACAGTATCTATCCATCAAACACCGAGAATCCCTACATGGCCTTCAACAGCATCGAAGAAATCATCGAAGACTACCGCCAAGGCAAGATGGTGCTCCTGGTTGACGACGAGGACCGGGAAAACGAAGGCGACCTGTTGCTGGCCGCCGACCGCTGCAGCGCCGACGCTATCAGCTTCATGGCCCGTGAAGCACGCGGCCTGATCTGCCTGACCTTGACCGACGAGCATTGCCAGCGCCTCGGCCTGGAGCAGATGGTGCCGAGCAATGGCAGCGTGTTCAGCACCGCGTTTACGGTGTCGATCGAAGCGGCTGTTGGCGTGACCACCGGCATCTCCGCCGCCGACCGCGCGCGCACCGTGGCCGCCGCCGTCGCCCAAGGCGCGAGTGCCGCCGATATCGTGCAGCCCGGCCACATCTTCCCGTTGCGCGCCCGGGAGGGCGGTGTATTGACCCGTGCCGGTCACACCGAAGCCGGCTGCGACCTGGCGCGCCTGGCCGGCTTCACCCCCGCCTCGGTGATCGTCGAAGTGATGAACGATGACGGCACCATGGCTCGCCGCCCCGACCTGGAAGTGTTCGCGCGCAAGCACGGGATCAAGATCGGCACCATCGCCGACCTGATCCACTATCGTCTGAGTACCGAGCACACGGTGGTGCGCATCGGCGAGCGCGAGCTGCCGACCGTGCATGGCACCTTTCGTCTGATCACCTTTGAGGATCGCATCGAAGGCGGTGTCCACATGGCAATGGTCATGGGTGATCTGCGCCGCGATGAAGCGACGCTGGTGCGCGTGCATGTCATCGACCCGTTGCGCGATCTGGTCGGTGCCGAATACAGCGGCCCTTCCAACTGGACGTTATGGGCCGCGTTGCAGCGAGTGGCGGAAGAAGGTCGCGGCGTGGTGGTGGTGCTGGCCAATCACGAATCGTCGCAAGCGTTGCTGGAGCGGGTGCCGCAATTGACCCAGGCGCCGCGGCAATTCAGCCGTTCGCAGTCACGGATCTATTCGGAAGTCGGCACCGGTGCGCAGATCCTGCAGAACCTTGGCGTCGGCAAGCTGCGGCATCTCGGGCCGCCATTGAAATACGCAGGTTTGACCGGGTACGACCTGGAAGTGGTGGAGAGTATTCCGTTCACCCAGTGACCCTCGGATTTGCGTAATTCCCTGTGGGAGCGAGCCTGCTCGCGAAGGCGATGTACCCGGCAACATGTATGTCGACTGACACGCCCTCTTCGCGAGCAGGCTCGCTCCCACAGGGATTGCGTCGTTTGCGCGGTACCGGGTACGCCCCGCAGCTCTAAAAAAGCATTTTTGGCTGATAGCCGGTAAGGCAAAGTGCTTGCACAAAGTTTGGAATACCATAATATGATATTCCATAGACCGAACGATTCGACCAAGGGCGCCCGCAAGGGAAAGCACCCACAACAGCCCTTGGCACGGTCGCCTTTCAAGGCCAGATGGACCTACTGCTCCCGATAGGCGGGCATTACCAAGCCCGCTCAAAAACACAACAAATGAGGGCGTGAAAATGGTGTTGAACAAACGTGCATCCGCAGTACTGTTCGCCGGCTTGTTGGCCACGGTCAGTCATGTGGCCCTGGCGGCTGAAAGCGTCAACTTCGTCAGCTGGGGCGGTAGCACCCAGGATGCACAGAAGCAGGCCTGGGCCGATCCGTTCAGCAAGGCCAGCGGCATCACCGTGGTCCAGGATGGCCCCACCGACTACGGCAAGCTCAAGGCCATGGTCGAAAGCGGCAACGTGCAGTGGGATGTGGTCGACGTCGAAGCCGACTTCGCCTTGCGCGCTGCCGCCGAAGGCCTGCTCGAACCCCTCGATTTCAAAGTCATCGATCGCGACAAGATCGACCCGCGGTTCGTCTCCGATCACGGCGTCGGCTCGTTCTTCTTCTCCTTCGTACTCGGCTACAACGAAGGCAAGCTCGGTGCCAACAAACCCCAGGACTGGTCCTCGCTGTTCGACACCAAGACCTTCCCCGGCAAACGCGCCCTCTATAAATGGCCAAGTCCTGGTGTGCTGGAACTGGCGCTGCTGGCCGATGGCGTCGCCGCCGACAAGCTCTATCCGCTGGACCTGGATCGCGCCTTCAAGAAACTCGACACCATCAAGAAAGACATCGTCTGGTGGGGCGGTGGCGCTCAGTCGCAACAGCTGCTGGCCTCTGGTGAAGCGAGCATGGGCCAGTTCTGGAACGGCCGGATCCATGCCCTGCAAGAAGACGGCGCTCCGGTTGGTGTGAGCTGGAAACAGAATCTGGTCATGGCCGACATCCTGGTCATTCCAAAGGGTTCGAAGAACAAGGACGCGGCGATGAAGTTCCTGGCCAATGCCAGCAGTGCCAAAGGCCAGGCCGACTTCTCCAACCTGACCGCCTATGCGCCGGTCAACGTCGACAGCGTGGCGCGCCTGGACTCGGCGCTGGCCCCTAACCTGCCGACTGCCTACGCCAAGGATCAAATCACTCTTGATTTCGCGTACTGGGCCAAGAACGGTCCTGCTATCGCCACACGGTGGAACGAATGGCTGGTCAAATGAAAATGACGGCAACCGCGTCCCGTCCATCCACGCCCGTCGGGAGCGCCTCCGGCGCTGCCGGCAAGGCGGCTGCGATGACGCAAACCCCTACCCTTGCGCAACGCTGGCGCGGATCGAGCAACCTGATCCCCGCCCTGCTGTTCCTCGGCCTGTTCTTCCTGGCACCATTGATCGGCCTTCTGCTGCGCGGTGTGCTGGAACCGACTCCGGGGTTGGGCAACTACGAGCAGCTGTTCGCCAACTCGGCGTATGCCCGGGTCTTGCTCAACACCTTCTCGGTGGCCGGCCTGGTGACGCTGTTCAGCCTGCTGCTGGGGTTCCCTTTGGCCTGGGCGATCACTCTGGTGCCACGTGGCTGGGGTCGCTGGATTCTCAACATCGTGCTGTTGTCGATGTGGACCAGCCTGCTCGCCCGCACCTATTCCTGGCTGGTGCTGCTGCAAGCCTCCGGGGTGATCAACAAGGCGCTGATGGCCATGGGCATCATCGATCAACCGCTGGAGATGGTGCATAACCTCACCGGCGTGGTGATCGGCATGAGCTACATCATGATCCCGTTCATCGTGCTGCCGCTGCAGGCGACCATGCAGGCCATCGACCCGATGATCCTGCAGGCCGGTTCGATCTGCGGGGCCAGCCCCTGGACCAACTTCTTCCGGGTGTTCCTGCCGCTGTGCCGGCCGGGGCTGTTCTCCGGCGGCTTGATGGTGTTTGTGATGTCCCTCGGTTACTACGTCACCCCGGCGCTGCTGGGCGGTGCGCAGAACATGATGCTGCCCGAGTTCATCATTCAGCAGGTGCAGTCGTTCCTCAACTGGGGCCTGGCAAGCGCCGGCGCCGCGTTGCTGATCGTCATCACGCTGGTGCTGTTCTACTTCTACCTGAAGCTTCAGCCGGAATCCCCGGTTGGCGCCAGCAACGCGAGGTAAGCCGTCATGCTCCTGACCCCCAATGCCATGAGCCGCCGGATGCGCTTCGGCCTGTATGCCACCACCGGGCTGATCGGTCTGTTCCTGTTGTTGCCGATCGTGTTCATCGTCCTGCTGTCGTTCGGCTCGTCCCAGTGGCTGGTGTTTCCGCCGCCGGGCTGGACGTTGAAATGGTACGGCCAGTTCTTCTCCAACGCCGACTGGATGAACGCGGCCATGGCCAGTCTGAAAGTCGCGGTACTGACCACGTTCTTTGCCGTGGCCCTTGGCCTGCCCACTGCTTTCGCCCTGGTACGCGGGCGCTTCCCTGGCCGGGAAATGCTCTACGGTCTGTTCACCCTGCCGATGATCGTGCCACTGGTGATCATCGCCGTGGCGGTGTACGCGCTGTTCCTGAAACTGGGCTACACCGGGACCATGTTCGCGTTCGTGGTCAGCCACGTCATCGTCGCCTTGCCGTTCACCATCATCTCGATCATCAATTCGCTGAAGCTGTTCGACCAGTCGATCGAAGATGCCGCGGTGATCTGTGGTGCCTCGCGCCTGCAAGCGGTGTTCAAGGTGACCTTCCCGGCGATCCGTCCGGGGATGGTGGCCGGCGCCCTCTTCGCCTTCCTCGTCTCGTGGGATGAAGTGGTATTGAGCGTGATGATGGCCAGCCCGACCCTGCAAACCCTTCCCGTGAAAATGTGGACCACCCTGCGCCAGGACCTGACGCCCGTGATTGCCGTCGCCTCGACGCTGCTGATCGGCCTCTCGGTATTGGTCATGGTGATCGCCGCCGCACTGCGCCGGCGCAATGAAATCAGCGCCTAAGCGCAGGAGTACGACATGAGTGCAGTGATCAAAGATTCCGCGCAGCAAAATGACAAGCCTCTGGTGAGCCTGCGCAACCTGAACAAATACTACGGCGACTTTGCCGCCGTGGACGACATCTCGCTGGACATCAAGGACGGTGAATTCCTGACCTTCCTCGGCTCCAGCGGCTCCGGTAAAAGCACCACGTTGTCGATGCTCGCCGGTTTCGAAACACCCAGCAGCGGCGAGATCCTGGTCAACGGCCAGTCGCTGGTGAACGTGCCGCCGCACAAACGCGACATCGGCATGGTGTTCCAGCGCTACTCGCTGTTCCCGCATCTTTCTGTGCGCGACAACATCGCCTTCCCGTTGGCGATTCGCAAACTGGCCACGGCCGAGCGTGAACGCCGGGTCGATGCGATGCTCAAGCTGGTGCAGCTTGAACAATTCGCCCATCGCCGACCTTCGCAACTCTCCGGCGGCCAGCAGCAACGCGTCGCCATCGCCCGGGCGCTGGTCTACGAACCACGCATCCTGCTGATGGATGAACCACTGGGCGCACTGGACAAAAAACTGCGTGAAGATTTGCAGGACGAACTGCGCCAGCTGCATCGGCGCCTGGGCATCACCATCGTCTACGTGACCCACGACCAGGAAGAAGCCATGCGCCTGTCCCAGCGCATTGCGATCTTCAGCCACGGCAAGATCGTCGGCCTGGGCAGCGGCTTTGACCTGTACCAGAATCCGCCGAATGCCTTTGTCGCCTCGTTCCTCGGTAACTCGAACTTCCTCAAGCTCAAGGCTCAGGGCAATGCGGTGGCTTCGTTTGAAGGACAGTCGCTGTCGATCCGCCTGACGGCCGGCTTGCAAACCAATCAGGATGTGTTGCTGATGGTGCGCCCGGAAAAGGCGCTGGCATTGAGCATCGAGCAAGCCGCTCAGGAATCTTTGGCCGCGGGCTGGAATGAAGTGACGGCCAAGGTTGTGGAAGTGTTGTTCCTGGGTGAAAGCCAGACTTGCAGCGTGGTGACTTCGGGCGGTACGTCGATGACGGTCAAAGCACTCTCAGCCGCCGGCATGCCAATGAAGGCAGGTGATCCTGTACGTGTGCGCTGGGCGACGGCGGATGCCTGCGTCTATACCGAATGGGCCGAGAGCGATTTGAACAAGGCTGCCGGGGCGCATTGATTTTTCAGGTCCATGCCAGTGGACCGCTAGTTATGTATCACCCTCGGGTCGCCGCAACGTCGGGTTGCGGTGGCCCTTTTTTTTGTTCATTTTCAGTACCTATGTGGGTGAGTCATACCGTCAGGCCGCCTTCGCCGGCAAGCCGGCGCCTGCAAGCAGGTCAGACCGAGTCGAGCAGTTCGTGACGAGGTCGGTCATTGCTGCAGCAGATAACGCGATTGCGTCCCGTGGTCTTGGCCTCGTACAGCGCCTGGTCAGCGTCGTTGAGCCACAGGGTCGCGTCGGTGTGGTGTGCGTTGAAGGCCGCCAGGCCGATGCTCAAGCTGACTTTCAGTGCCGGGTTTTGCTCGTAGCCCAGGGTCGCGAAACGATCACGCAAGGCGTCCATGGCCGCAGCGGCGCTGCTCAGGGGAAGGTCGGGAAGAATCACGCAGAATTCGTCGCCGCCATAACGCCCGGCCACATCGGTGGCCCGCAGGTTCTGCTTGAGCATCTTGCTCAGTTGGCGCAGCACGATGTCACCGGCAACGTGGCCGTAGGTGTCATTGATGCTTTTGAAGTGGTCAATGTCGATCAGGGCGATGGCCCCGCCCTGATGCTGGCGTTGGCAGCGCTGGAATTCGATCTCCAGCTGATCCTTCCAGGCGCCATGATTGAGCAGGCCGGTCAGGCTGTCTGTGCGGCTCAGGGCGAGCAGCTCGCGCTTTTGCTGGCCGAGGGTATGCGCCTGGCGGAAGCAGATCAAGCCCAACGCCAGCGGGTAAAAACACATCAGGGGCAAGCAGGCGTAGAGCTGAAGCCGGGTTGTTTCAGGGATTAACAGCGGCGTGAAGATCAACCAGCCGACGCCGATCCCGAGCACCTGCGCGACAGTGCCCACCAGCAGAAAACGCAGTCCGCCGATGGCCACGTTGTTCATCGCCATCATGGAAATAGTCGTTGCACTGGGCAGCGGATTGAACTGCATCGCGGCGACCCAGAAGCCGCCCATAAACGCGTCGACCAACAGGTTGCGGTGTTCGGCATGATAGGGCGTCTTGCCCCGACGCGCCCATTGATAGGCCAGGTGCGGCCAAAGCAGGCCGTTGAACAGCATCAACCCCCACACCCAGGGAGCCGGGTCCAGCGGGTACATCGCCACACTCACGCAGATCAAACCCAACACCAGGCCGAGGATGCGCGATGTGTAGAGCCTCCTGGCCAGTGAAAGTCCTTTTCCTCCCATCTTTCCCATTGGGACCTCTGCACCACAGAACGAAACCTGTTCACACCGCGATTGCAGGGTGTGCCCGAAGTCTAACAGGGCAACGTCAAATAGCCATCACCGGCTGGCGGGACGAGCTCCCGCAGAAACGGCTATACATGAAGATAAGGATTGATTCACAACGTTGAAAAGGAGGCCCATGCAGACCTTTCAAGTGCTGATCATCGGCAGCGGTTTTGGCGGCCAGTGCGCGGCTGTCAATTTGCTCAAGGCCGGCATCACCGACTTTCGCCTGCTGGAACGACGGGATTTCTTCGGCGGCACCTGGTGCCAGAATACCTACCCGGGCGCCGCGGTCGACGTGCCCTCGCCGCTCTATTCGCTGTCTTTCGCCCCCTACCGCTGGACGCAGATGTTCGCCGAACAGGCTGAACTGCACCGCTACACCCGTTACGTGGTGGAGCACTTCGGCCTGCTCGACAGGGTGGAACTGCAGGCCAATGTCGAGCGCGTCGAATGGGACGAAGCACAAAAGCGCTGGGCGGTGCACACCGCCAAGGGCACGTTTCATGCGCAGTTCCTGATTAATGCCACCGGTCCCCTGAGCCAACCGGTGGTCCCGCACTTCGAAGGCCAGGAACGCTTTGGGGGCAAAGCCTTTCACACCAACAATTGGGATCATTCCTACGATTACCGGCAAAAGCGCGTGGCCATCGTCGGCAGTGGCGCCAGTGCGGCCCAAGTGATTCCGGCGATAGCCGCGGACGTCGAGCACCTGCATGTATTCCAGCGCACGCCGCATTGGGTACTGCCACGGGCGGACCGCACCTTCGGCCGTTTCCAGCGCTGGTTGCTCGGGCTCAAACCGGCCTACAAACTGCTGCGCTGGATGATCTACTGGCAATTTGAAACCCGGGTGATTGCCTTCAAATACTCAAGGCCTGCAGTGCGTTTGGTCCAGCAGCAAGCGCTACGTTTGCTCAAACGCCAGGTGCCGGATGCCGAACTGCGGCGAAAATTGACCCCCGACTACACGCTCGGCTGCAAACGGGTGATTCTGTCGAGCACGCTTTACCCCGCGCTGGGCCGCCCCAACGTGACCTTGCACAGCCGCGAGCAGGGCGTCAAAGCCATCGATGAAACCGGTATCGTCATGCAGGACGGCCAGCACATCGACCTGGATCTGATCGTCTGGTCCACCGGTTACGACGCCACCGACGGGGTGATTTCCTACCCCGTAACGGGAAAGAACGGCACCCGCCTCTCAGACGTCTGGGCGCAGTACCCGAGGGCCTACCTCGGCACCAGCCTGCCGGCCTTCCCCAACCTGTTTATCGTCACCGGGCCGAACACCGGGATCGGCCACACATCGGCACTGTTCATCATCGAATCGCAGATGAACTACATCCTCGATTGCATTCGCACGTTAAAAGCACGCGGTTTGCGCAGCATCGAAGTACGCTCCGAGGCAGAACGTACCTACACTGAAATGATCCATAGAGAAATGGAACGCACAGTGTGGAAGTCAGGAGGCTGCCACAGTTGGTATCAAAGCAAGAGCGGTCATGTGATTGCCATGTTTCCCGGGTTCAGTTTCAGCTTTCACCGCTTGACCCGAACCCTGAAACCGGCCGATCACATAGTGTCCTGATCAGATAGAAGGAAGACGCTGATGCTTTTACTGGTTGTCGCTATCGCGGTTTTCGCCGCCTGGAGCTGGTTGAGCTACCCGGCCATTGGATACTGGGTGTATGACTTGAGCGTGGCCGTCGAGGCCAGGTTATACAAACTGCACAAGATCGTCGTGCCCATCCCCGAAATGACCGTCTCGACCTGGCAAGGCGGGCCGTATGAAGCGTCCAGCAATGTGTTGATGCTCCACGGCTTCAGTGCCGACAAGAACCTGTGGATGCGTTTTGCCCGGCACTTTGTCGGCAACTACCGGGTGATCATCCCCGACATCGCCGGGCATGGCGAAACCGGCTTCAAGGCGGGGGGCGGCTACGACATTGCGCTGCAGGCCAAGCGGATGATCCAGCTGCTCGATGTCTGCGGGGTCGACAAGGTCCATGTCATCGGCAACTCGATGGGCGGTTACATCGCGGCATGGCTGGCGGCCAACTATCCGGAGCGCATTGCCTCGCTCGCCCTGTTCGACCCTGCCGGGGTGGCCGAGCCAGAACCCAGTGACCTGGAGCGGCATTTGGCCAAGGGCCACAACCCGTTCCTGATCCACTCACGGGAAGAATTCAAGTATTTCTACGGCATGACCATGGCCGAACCACCGTGGGTGCCGCGCGTGGTGCTGGACGCCATCGCCCATCGCTATCAACAGGCGCGCGACGAACTGGAAGAAATTTTCCGCGACTTTCGCGCAAGCCCGCCCATGGAACCGAAACTGCCGGCGATCAAGGCGCCAGCGCTGTTGCTGTGGGGCCGCAAGGATCGCTTGATCGATGTCAGCAGCGTGGCCATCTGGAGCAAAGGCCTGGCGGATTTGCGCGTGGAAATATGGGAAGGCATCGGGCACATGCCGATGGTCGAAGCGCCTGCCGGTTCGGCGCACCTGTATCGGGAGTTTTTGGCATCGCTGCGCTCGGAAAGCCCCCAGGATCAACGACTGCACTGAACTGGCAGTCCTTTGCAGAATGAAGTTCGTCAGAAACTTCGTTTGCCGGCGTCGATGAAGGCTGCGATCTTTTCTCCATCCTTCACGTCAACGCGCCAGGAATTCCATTCATGAGCCACCCGAGCTTCGTCTGCCCCGACCTGATCCGCCAACGCTTCTCCAAAGCGATGTCCGACATGTACCGCGAAGAAGTGCCGCTGTACGGCGCGCTGATGGAACTGGTGGAACAGACCAACCGCCACGTGCTGGACAACGACCCGCAGGTGGCCCAACGGTTGAACAGCACCGGAGAAATCGAGCGCCTCGACCTTGAGCGCCATGGTGCAATCCGGGTCGGCACCGCCGCTGAACTGGCCACCCTCGCCCGCCTGTTCGCGGTCATGGGCATGCAGCCGGTGGGTTATTACGACCTGACCCCGGCCGGAGTGCCAGTGCATTCGACCGCTTTCCGTGCGGTGCATGAAGCGTCTTTGCAGGTCAGCCCGTTCCGGGTGTTCACCTCGCTGCTGCGCCTGGAACTGATCGAAGACCTGGAACTGCGAGCCTTTGCCCAGTCGGTGCTGGACAGGCGTTCGATCTTCACCCCCACTGCCCTGGCCCTCATCGATCGCGCCGAGAGCCAAGGCGGCCTGACTGAGGAGGAAGCCGGGACATTCGTCGAGCAGGCACTGGAAACTTTCCGCTGGCACCACAGCGCCACGGTGACCGCCGAGCAATATCAGAAACTCAGCGCCCAGCATCGCCTGATTGCCGATGTGGTGGCGTTCAAGGGACCGCACATCAATCACCTGACGCCGCGCACCCTGGACATCGACATCGTGCAGGCGCAGATGCCGGCGCACGGTATCACCCCCAAAGCGGTGATCGAAGGTCCGCCCCGTCGGCAGTGCCCTATCCTGCTGCGCCAGACCAGCTTCAAGGCGCTCGATGAACCGGTCGCCTTCATCGATCAATCCGACACGCGCGGCAGCCACAGCGCCCGGTTTGGTGAAATCGAACAACGCGGCGCCGCACTGACGCCCAAAGGCCGGGCGCTGTACGACCGCTTGCTCAATGCCGCGCGGGACGAACTCAAGGACTTCCCCAATGAAGCCAACGCCGCCCGCTACAACGGGTTGATGGCGCAACATTTCAGCGAATTTCCTGACACCTATGAGGGCATGCGCCAACAGGAGCTGGCGTTCTTTCGCTACTTTGTGACGGAAAAAGGCCTGGCTGCGGCTGAACTGAAAACCTTGACGCTCGAAGATCTGGTCAGCGGCGGGTATCTGCAAGTTGAACCGCTGGTCTACGAGGATTTCCTGCCGGTCAGTGCGGCGGGGATTTTCCAGTCAAACCTGGGGGATGCCGCGCAAACCCACTACGGCGTGCACTCTAACCAGCAGGCGTTCGAAAAAGCCCTGGGGCGCTCGACGATCGATGAATTGCAGTTATATGCACAAACGCAACAGCGCTCGATCGAGCAGTGTCTTGCCGCCTTGGGCTACTGAATACCTCCCTTGTAGGAGCGAGGCTTGCCCGCGAAGAACGATAACGCGGTTCAACAGAAACACCGCAGCGTCCGGTTCGCCGGCAAGCCTGGCTCCTACAATGGTGTGGTGTTCATTTCAGTTTTGCCAACAGGGCTTCAGCCGTGGCCTGTGAGGACGCCGGATTCTGTCCCGTCAGCAGCAGGCCGTCGGTCAGCACGTAGCTGGCCCAATCAGCCCCTTTGGAATAAATCCCGCCCTTGGCCTTGAGCTCGTCCTCCACCAGAAACGGCACAACCTTGGTCAGTTGTACCGCTTCTTCTTCGCTGTTGGTGAACCCCGTCACCCGCTTGCCCTTGACCAGTGGCTGGCCGTCGGCGTCTTTGGCATGGCGCAATACACCCGGCGCATGGCAGACGGCCGCGACCGGTTTGCCGGCGTTGTAGAACGTTTCGATGAGCGCGATCGAATCACGGTCTTCGGCCAGGTCCCAGAGGGGACCATGGCCGCCTGGGTAGAAGATTGCGTCATAGTCCCCGGCCTTCACCGTGCCCAACACGACGGTTGAGGCCAAAGCGGATTGAGCCGCAGGGTCCTGGCGAAAGCGTTCGGTGGCATCGGTTTGTGCATCCGGCTCGTCGCTTTTGGGATCCAGCGGTGGCTGGCCGCCCTTCGGCGAGGCCAGGGTGAGTTGAGCGCCAGCGTCCTTGAAGGCGTAATAGGGTGCAGCGAATTCTTCCAGCCAAAAGCCGGTTTTCTTGCCGGTGTTACCCAATTGATCGTGGGACGTTAGAACCATCAGGATTTTCATGTCGTCGTCACTCCATCTCGGGGAGGCAGGCAAAACACATAACAGTCAGTTACAAGTTTAAGCCCGGGGGATATTGCAGAGCAGACTACAAACTGCGCCATTCATTCGATTGAAAGTGCAGTCGTACTTGGAGAAAAAGTGTTCGCCCAGTGCTATGGCCTCGGCAATCCATGCACTGGTAAAGAACCCTGACACTGGGCGAACGGGGCGTATTTTAATAGATGTTTATGAATATGTCCGCGCTTTAAACATGAAATTTGCCGATACATGGTTTATAAGATGCCGGCCAAAATATAATTCAAACCAACAACTTAAACCCACTAGTTCGACCAAAATTTTTGATTGTTCCTATACAAAAGTTGTACAGGAACAATCAATGGGTAGATCACTCAACTTCCGGATTTGCTGGTCACCTGCAGTACGTCGGTGTATGTCACGTAGACGCTTTGCCCGACTTTAAGGTCCTTCAGCTTGGCTTGAACTTTCGGATCTTCGACAGTGATGGTTTTGGTCTGCCCCGCCGGGTTTTTAAAGGACACCTGGTTTTTCTTCTGGTCGATGTCGGTGATTTGCAGCTGGACTTGAACCTGACGATAAGCTTCGCCGCCAGGGGCGTTACCGGGTGCGTTGCGGGCTTCACCGGCACGCTCCGAGCTGCCCGGCAAACCCTTGTCGACATCGGTGTCAAGGTAGGCCGCGACGGAGCGGGTGACCTTGATGTCGACCTGATCACCGGCTTTCAGCTGGCCGAGGTTTTTCGCCTTCTCGGTCAGTTGCACATGGACCTGACGACCTTCCGGCCCCTCAAGCACTACTTGATGTTTGGCGGCATCGACCGAAACGACTTTGGTGCTGACTTCATCAGCTTCCACGACGGCGGACAACGGGATATCTGCAGCAACGGCGCTAAAGCTGGCGGCAGACAGCAAGGTGGCGAGGGTGACGGCTTTGGTCAGTGCGTGAAGTTTCATAGGCAGAACATTCCCTGTGATGAATGACGACAAACGGCGCCGCAACAAGGTCCGACGCCGTGTGTGGGATGAGCATAGACGCTGATCAGCGAGTCTTCGCAGTTTCTTGCGCGGTCGATTCGCCACTGGCGGTGCCTTTGCCGCTTTCCTTGCGCCGGGTCGGATCGGTGGGACGCAAAGCGTCGTTGTCGCGCTCGGTTTCTCCGGGTGGCCGAGGCTCGTCAGGGTGCTTTGTATCGGGTGCGGGTTTCATGGGCATTTTCCTCAAGCTTGGGGATCATCGAGTTCCCGGGCGACGTTGATCGCCGGTGAGTCCTTGTGAGATTGCTCCGCCCTGGCTTTGAGCTCCTGCCATTGTTCGAGATCAATGGCGCCCTGTCCCAGCAGATCGTCTGCCAGGCGTTGTAAATCCATGTAATAGGAGTCGGGAGACTGCTGCCAGTAGGTCTCGTCTTCAAACAGGCGCTGCCACGCGTCAAGGTCGGGCGGTGTGAGGTCTTCGCGCATGGCGGGGCTCCAACAGAGGCATTCGTACGGTAGAGAGGTGGACGTTGGGCGGAGTTCCGGTTGATTGGAGGAAGATGAAGATCAAAAGATCGCAGCCTGCAGCTCCTACAGGAAATCGCATTCCATTGTAGGAGCTGCCGAAGGCTGCGATCTTTTGATTCTAATAACCGGTCATTTCCAGATACCCCTGCCCGCCATGACTGCCACTCAAGCGCACCGGCCCCTCCCAATAGGGAATGCGCAGATCCATCCAGCTATCGGGATTCAGGGCGCTGATGACGATATCGAGGTGTTTGCCGGGGATCTGGATCGACCAGCGCACCGGCATCGAACGCCCCGCCACCTTGGCGGTGTCCTGCGGGGTGAGGTGGATGTCGTCGGCGCTGAGCATTTGCGTCTGGCCCTGGGCGTCGATCCAGGTTCCCGTCAGGTAAGGTGCGCCGTCCTTTTGCCGCATGCGATAGAGCATCACCTGCTCGCCGCTGTCCAGGTGCAGGGAAAACCAGTCCCAACCGCTCTGGTTGGCGGTCAGGGGTTGGCTGCTCCACTCACGGTCGAGCCATGCGGGCCCACTGACCTGAAATCGCTTGCCGTCGATTTCCAGCGTGCCACTGGCCTGGAAAAACGGCTGGCTGTAGTAATACGACGCCTGGCCCTGTTCGGATTTCTGACTGAAACCCTTGTCCCCTTGCAGCACCAGCGGTCGATTCGAGGTCAGCCGCAGTTGATAGCTAAACGCCTTGTCGCGGGCGCTGAGTTGCAGGTCGGCCAGAGGATCAGAGCCCGTTGCCTGGCTGTTGAAATGCCAGTCGTCGATCCACGCATTGAACGGTGTCAGGCTCACGCCGGCCTGTCCCACACCGCCACGAGCATAACGCTCGGCGGCGTGATGCACCGAGGCCGAGGTCACCGCCGCGTGGCCCAGCCATATCGTCTGGTTGCCCCAGCCAGCCGCCTCGGGCGTCGCTTTCAAGGCACTGCGAAACAGCGTCCACTGTGCGCCGAACTCGCGGCCCTGCTCATCCTTGAGGTTGGCGGTGACGTACCACCATTCGATGCGAAAGCCATCATGAGGGCCGTGATCCGCCGGGAAGCTGAACACCCGGCCGGGCACCACCGGGGTAAAAGCGGACGCTTGATGACCGAGGCCGGCGAAACCCTTTTCATCCGGCGCCGACTGATCACAACCGGCGAGCAACGCTGCGACCAGCCATACCCCGAACTTAATCCTCATGGGCAAACGTCCTCAGCAGGTCCGCCGGTTGCGTGCGATACAGCGAGTACAACGGCCACGCCGACGCCAGCAAAGTCGCCAATAACGCCAGCCCCATCAACTGCAGCAATTGCAGGGGAAACACCCGCAGCGGCAGGCGCCAGCCAAAAGCCTGGACGTTGATCACGGTGTCCAGGCACCAGGCCAACGCAATGCCCAGCGGCAACGCCAACACCAGCGTCAGCACCGCCAGCAGCCAGGTTTGCCCGAGGTTGAGCAGCATCAGTTGCCGGCGCGTCACGCCCAGCGCCCACAGCGGCGCCAGTTGCCCAAGTCGGCTCTGGCTTTGGGTCAACAGGCTGATGAACAACGCCACGCCCGCCACGCAAAGGGTCAGGCTATTGAGCGCGGCAGTGGCGGCGAAGGTGCGCTCGAACACTTGCGTCGACCAACCCTTGAGCCGGGCCTGATCGACGATGCGACTGTCCTCCAGCGCAAAACGTGCTTGCAGCGCGGTCACGAACGGTGTGATCAATGCCGGCTCGATGCGCAGGTTGAAGCGGTTCGGCGTCAGTTGTGGCCAGCCGCGCAGCAAGTGATTGACGTTGACCAGCAGGTGACCCTTGGGATTGCCGTAGTCGGCGTAGATCCCGACAATGCGTGGCGACCAGGGACCGTTGGGCGTGGCAATCGTCAAGTGCTCGCCGAGCTTGACCTTCAAGCGCCGCGCCAGTTGCTCGCTGAGCATCATCGCGTCGTCTGCAGCCAGGCTGTCCCAGGGCTTGTCGTCCAGGGCTTCCAGCAACGGCCAGTGCTGACGATAGGTCGGGTGATCGATCACGCCAAAGACATCCGCCGGCCAGCCTTGCAACTGAATCGAGACCTGCCAGTTGGGCAACACCGCCGTAAGCTGCGGTTGTTGCTTGAGCCAGTCGTACAGCTCCCGAGCCTGGGCCGGGTTTTGCGGGTTGAGGTAGAGCTCGGCGGTCAGCCGTTGTTCCAGCCAGTTGCTGAAGGTCTGGCGAAAACCGGCGGTCATGCTGCCAGCACCGATGTTGGCCGCCAGGGCCAGCAACAACGCCATCAGCGCCAGGCTCAAGGCCGGCAGTTGCTGGCGGCAATCGGCGACAAACCACTGACCGAGCACCGAAGAAGTACGGTTCGTCAGCCCATTGAGCACGGTATTGAGTACCACCGGCAACGCCAACGCGGCGCCCAGCAACAGCGCGGCCATCAGCAGGAATCCGCTGGCCAGGCTGTCACCGAGCAGCAATGCCAGCAACGCAATACCCAAGGCAAGCGCCGCCACCCAGCCCTGGCGGCGCAACCAGCGCGCATGGGCCTGATGCCAGGCCTGCGGATCGGCCAGGGCCAGCAACGGCAAACGCGCTGCACGCCACAAACTGTTGGCACCCGCGAGCGCGGCGCCGAGCAGGCTCAAGCCGACGCCGCTGAGCCACCACAGCGGGCTCAAGCTCAACCGCCCCGCCACTTCGGCACCGTACAAGCCGCGCAGGCTGGCGGCGACATCCGGCAGCAACACGCTGGCCAGCAGGTAACCGCTGACCACTCCGGCCACGCCGCCGATCAAGGCCAGGCCGCCCAGTTCGACGGCAAGGCTGACGATCAGCATCCGCGCGCTGACGCCGCAGGCGCGCAGGGTCCGCAGCAAACCCCGACGCTGTTCCAGCGCTAGCCCGATCGCGGCATGCACGATAAACAGGCCGACTACGAACGACAGAAACCCCAAGGCGTCCAGGTTCAGGTGAAAGCTCTCGGTCAGGCGCGCCAGATTGTTTTCTTCGCCGCTGGTCTTGAGCTGAAGTTGTCCCTTGAACGGATCGGGCAGTGTCGCGGTGAAATCCCTGGGCAGCAGCAGACGTGATAACTGATCGGGCAAACCGAGAATCTGCTGGGTAAAACCGATGTCCACCAGCAACACGCCCGGCGCCATGTCAGCCTGGGCGTGCAAGGGTGGCAATGCCTGACCGTTCAACGCCAGCGGCCTCTCGCCCTGCGCCAACCCCAAGGCCTGCAGGGTCTGCGGCGCAATCCAGGTGCTGCCCGGCGGGGTGAAAAACTCGACGACCTGCTCGATGGCCAATGCCTGCCCCGCCACCTCGGACCCGGTCGGCAGCGACACGGGCTCAATGCCCATCAGTTGCAGACGCTGATCCTCATGGCCCTTGAGCGTCAGCCGTCCCTGCAACACCGGCGACACCGGCCAACCGGCGCGACGCAGGTCGACAAACAACTGCTGGGAGAAAGTCCCCCCGCCGGGCGCACTCAGGCTGGCCTGAGGTTCTCCGCCGATCAGCTGACTGGCCCGGGCATAGCTGTCCCGCGCCTGACTGTTCAGCGCTTGCACCCCGGTCAACAGACTGGTGGCCAGCCACAGCCCGGTCAGCACGCTGAAAAACTGTACCGGGTGCTGTCGCCAATGACTGAGCAGCGCGCGTAGGGTTTCGCGAAAAATGCGCATCTCAGCGTTCGTCCACAGCCGCCAGTCGACCGCCGTGCAGCACCACCTTTTCGGCCATTCGTGCCGCAACGCTGGGGCTGTGCGTGACCATCAGCAGGGTTGTCGAAGTATCGTCGAGCAGTTCCAGGAGCAACTTCAGCACTTCGGCGCTGGTGGCTTCATCGAGACTGCCAGTGGGTTCGTCGGCTAACAGCAGCTTAGGTTGCGACGCCAGAGCCCGGCCGAGGGCAACCCGTTGTTGCTGGCCACCGGAGAGCTGTTCGGGATAGCGTCGCAGCAAATCGCCCAAGCCCAAGCGCTGCACCAGATGCGCCTGCCAGCGCGGATCATGGCGGCCGGCCAGACGCGCCTGAAACGCCAGGTTGTCCTCCACCCGCAAGCTGCCGATCAGGTTGAACTGCTGGAACACCAGGCCTATCTCGCTGCGGCGCCAGCTCGCCAGTTGCCCTTCGTTCATCTGCTCCAGCCGATGTTCACCGCTGCGGATGCTGCCGCGATCGACCTTGTCCAGCCCGGCGATCAAGTGCAACAAAGTGCTCTTGCCACTGCCCGACTCGCCCATCAACGCCAGGCTGCTGCCGGGTTTGAGGGTCAGGTCGACACCCTGCAGCACCGGCAATGGGCCTTGCGGGGTGGCGTAGCTTTTGAAGACACCCTGGACTTCAAGCATGGGAGAACCCGTTCGATAAGCCTGGGCCAAGGATAGCGGTCCGGAATGGTTTTTGTCCGTTGCCGATTGCGACCCTGCCTGGCCACCGCCCTACCCTCGAGGCTGGTCTAACCATAACGATAAAAAACGGAGACGCCATGCCTCGTTTCACTTTGAGCCCCCGCGGCCTGTTGGCCTGCCTGATCACCGCGTGCCTCGCGCAATCGGTGAGCGCCGCCGATGCACCTGTCGCAGCCAGCGCGCAGACCGCGGCCAGCAACAGCGCCGTGTTGCAACAACTGCCCTTCAGCGATCGCACCGATTTCGAGTCGGTCAGCCGGGGCTTGATCGCGCCGTTCAAGGGCCAGGTCAAGGACGCGTCCGGCAAGGTCATCTGGGACGTCCAGGCCTATGACTTCCTGCTCAAGGATCAGGCCCCCGACTCGGTCAACCCGAGCCTCTGGCGCCTGGCCCAGCTCAATGCCCATGCCGGGTTGTTCGAAGTCAGCCCGAAAATCTATCAAGTGCGTGGCCTCGATGTGGCCAACATGACGATCATTGAAGGTGAAGACGGGCTGATCATCATCGACCCGCTGACCATGGCCGAAACCGCCAAAGCGGCGCTCGATCTGTATTACCAGAATCGCCCGCGCAAACCGGTGGAGGCCGTGATTTACAGCCACACCCACGTCGACCACTTCGGTGGCGTGCGCGGGGTGATCGACGAGGCCGACGTCAAGGCCGGCAAGGTCAAGGTGTTCGCGCCGTCCGGGTTCATGGAACACGTGATGAGCGAGAACGTGTTCGCCGGCAACGCCATGAGCCGCCGTGCGCAATACCAGTTCGGCAGCCTGCTGCCCCGTGGTGAACAGGGCCAGGTGGATGCCGGCCTGGGCAAGAGCACGCCAAGCGGCGGCACCATCACCCTGATCCCACCCACCGACCTGATCGACAAGGAACTGCAGACCCGCACCATTGCCGGTCTGGAGGTGGAGTTCCAGTTGACCCCGGGCACCGAAGCCCCGGCGGAAATGAACCTCTACCTGCCACAATTGCGTGCCCTGTGCATGGCGGAAAACGCCACGCAAATGATGCACAACATCCTCACCCCGCGCGGTGCGCAAGTGCGAGATGCCAAGGCCTGGGCGCAATACCTGGACAGCAGCCTGGCGCGTTACGGCGACAAGAGCGACGTGCTGTTCGCCCAGCACAACTGGCCGACCTGGGGCGGCGAGCGGATTCGCACGTTCCTTGCCGACCAGCGCGACATGTACGCCTTCCTCAACGACCGCACCCTGCACCTGCTGAACCAGGGCCTGACCCCGCTGGAAGTCGCCGACGCCATCAAGAAACTGCCGGGGGCGCTGGACCAGAAGTGGTACACCCGTGGTTACTACGGCTCCCTGAGTTTCAACGTGCGGGCGGTGTATCAGCGCTACCTGGGTTTCTACGACGGCAACCCGGCCAACCTCAACCCGTTGCCGCCAGTGGAAACCGCCAGGCGCAGTGTCGAGGCGATGGGTGGCAATGCCGCGGTGCTGGAGAAGATGCGCGCCGCGATGGCCAAGGGTGATTACCGCTGGGCCGCGCAACTGGGCAATCAGTTGCTGTTCAGCGATCCGGACAACGGCGACGCCCGCAAGGCGCAGGCCGAGACGCTGGAGCAACTGGGTTATCAAAGCGAAAACGCTACCTGGCGCAACATGTACCTGACCGGAGCGATGGAACTGCGCGATGGCGTGCCGCAACATGCCGGCAGCACGGTGTCGGTGGACATGGTGCGGGCAATGACCCCGGATATGTTCTTCGATTTCCTGGCGATCCGGCTAGACAGTGAAAAAGCCGCTGGCCACGACCTGACGCTGAACTGGACCTTCGAGGATCAAAACCAGGACTTCAACCTGACCCTGCGCAACGGCGTGCTGACGCACCGATCCGGGCTCAATCCGGCGGCGGATGCCAGTGTCACTCTGAGTAAGGCGACGTTGGAACAGATCAGTCTGAAGCAGCTGGATTTCCCGACGGCGATGCAGAAGGGTTTGATCAAGTTACAGGGGAATGGCAAGAAGCTTGGGGAGTTGATGGGCAGCCTCGACACCTTTGGGCCGCAGTTCAATATCGTTACGCCGTAAACATCAAAAGATCGCAGCCTGCGGCAGCTCCTACAGGAAATCGCGTTCCAAAGTAGGAGCTGCCGCAGGCTGCGATCTTTTGCTCTTAAACCTTCTCAACCACCGGCATTTGCCACTGCTGCTCGATCACCTGCCGCTCCGGCCCATACAAACGCAAAACCAGGGTAAATGCCCCACTCGCAGGCGTCGGCAACCAGTTGCTCTGTGCTTGCGGGGCCGAGGCCTGCATCACCAGGGTCAACCCACCGTCCGCATCCACCTGCAAACGATCCCGACTGCTCAAACAGTAACGATCGATCGGATTGGCCACCAACTGCCGGTCCGGCAAGTCATACAGGGTCAACGACCAGAACTCGCTGGCCGGTGGCAGTTGCCCCGGTGCAAAGCGCAGTCGATAACTTCGGCCGCCCTGCAACGGCTGCCCTTGATTGTCCTGCCGCGTGCCGGTGTAGAACGCCTCTTCGAGGCTGTTGCCATAGATGCCGACATGGGCGGCGACCGCTCGGTTGAGATAATTGCCTTGCATCGCCTCGCGGCTGCCAAACAGGCCGAAGGTGGTACGTACCCGCCCCACTGCCGCTTGCAGTTGCGCCTGGGCGTCGTGGATGCCGGCGGTCAATGCCTGGCGGGTTTCCTGCGGTAAAGCGCTGACATCAAAATCTTCACCGGGCACGATGCCGATCCGTGCAAAACGTGCGCGCAAGGCCTGCTCGGATGGTTGCGTCGGGCACAGCGTGAGGATGTGATTCAACACCGCGATAAAGTCCGGTCCCAACCCGGCTTTACTGTCCCACGCTGGCCATGCAATCGCAGGCGCGGCACTGGGCGCGGGACTGCCGGTGTATTCATGCAAGGCGCGCAATCGATACTGCTGCTGCAACGCGCGCACGGCCGGCAGGTCGTCAGCGTATTTCAGACCGGTGCGCCCGAGCAGCATGACGATCTCGGTTTCGCTACGCAGCACCGCCTTGATCCCGGCCGGTGTCGGCCCTTGCCAATCCGGCCCGGCGATCAGGTAATTGCCCGCCTCGCGACCGGTGCTGAGTACGCCGACATAGGCAAAATTATGGGTGTATTGGTCGACCAATTGATGCACGTAGTAGCGGTCGTCAGCGACCGCCGGCACGCTCAACACCTGCGGTTCGCTGCGCAGATCGAGCCAGGCCCAGGAGTATGGGGTATCGTTGTTCGGCGTGACGATTTCGCGGTTGTTCGGCGTGTACAGCTCGCTGTAGTGACGAAAGCGATTGAAGCCGCCAACGTATTCCGGCGCGGCGGGGTTGAGCACCTGTTTTTCCATGGTCTGGTAATGCATGAGCATCGGGTAGGCATAGATCCAGGCCTCCCGGGCAATTGCCCGAAGGTCAGCGGAATCGGCGGCGAGCAATCCGCGTGGCAACATCAGACTGCCTCCCAGCACGCCCATGCAGCCCAACAAACGGCGACGGGTGAAGATCCCGTTCATGGCTCGACCCTCGCGATAGTTGGCAAGCGATAACTGTCATCCAGCGCTCCAGCCTTGGGCAGGTACAAACGCAGCAGCAAGTTGAACGGACCTTCCGGCGTCGGCAGCCAGTTGCCCTGCTGCGCTGCCTCCGGTGCGTGGGTTTGCAAGAGCAGGGTCAATCCGCCGTCAGCGTCGTAGCGCAGATCGGGGCTGCGATCACCCAGCGAGTAACGCTGGATCGGGTTGGCCACGAGCAATTGGGTCTTGCCGTCATACAAGGTCAACGACCAGAAGGCATTCACCGGTGGCAATTGCCCGGCAGGGAAATGCAGACGGTAGCTGTTGCGGCCATCGAGCACCTGCCCCTGAACATCGTGCAAGGCCATCGGGTAAACCGCTTCCAGCGGATCGTTGGCGTAGATATAGCGCCAGGCTACTGCTGCTCGGGTCAGGTCGTCGTCGCCGAATTTTCCGACATTGGTCGGTGAGCGAAACCAGCCTTGCTGCTCCACCGAGACTTGGCTGGAGGCGGCGCGCACCTGCTCACGGCCGGCTTCTGCGCCTTGGGCAATCGCTTCCCTGAGCCCTGTTGGCGGCTCGAACGTTCCACCGGGCGCAATGCCGATGGCGGCAAATCGGGCGAGTTTTTCTTGTTCGCTGGGGTTCCATTGATGCAACGGCGCCAGGGCATTGAAGGTGTCGAACAGTGCCTCGGCCGGACCTTGTCGGGTGTCCTGATAGGCCGGCAGTTGCAGCGCTGGCAGAACCTCGGGAGATGTCCCTAGAATCACTTTGGACAGCGGCTGCAAGGCATAACCCGTCAGCACTTTTGCCGCCTCTTTCTGGTCGGCCTCACCTTTGACTTCCGTGCGCCCGAGCAAAAACACCAGGCGACTCGGCGAGCGAATCAAGCCGCTGAAACCCGCCGGCAGATCGCCCTCCCAGTCCGGCCCGGTGATCAGGTAACGCCCGGCCTGATCACCGGTGGCACGGGTGCCGATGTAGTCGAGGTTGTCGGTGCGCATGTCCACCAGTTGAAAGCTGTAGTAGCGCCCCTGCACCGCCGGCACTTGCAGCACCTGCGGTTCGCCGCGCAGATCGAGCAAGGCGCGGGAATAGAAGGTGTCGTTGTTGGGCGATACCACTTTGTTGTCCTGCGGGCCGAGCAACCGCGGCTCGCTGTAGAGACGGTTGAATGGCAGTTTGGCGGCGATGGCGTTGAGCACCTTGTCGTGCTCGACGGTGGCGAAGGCAAACACATAGGCCTCCTGGGCTAGCGCCTTTGCCTGCGATTGATCGAGGGTTGCAGCATGAACAGAGCCCAGGCTTGCGCCCAGGGCCAGTGCGGATATCCAGTGGCGCACGGTAGGTCTCCTTGCAGATAAACATCAGCCCGTGAATGATCGTTCCCACGCTCTGCGTGGGAATGCCTCTTGTGACGCTCTGCGTCACGCTTTGGGACGCGGAGCGTCCCGGGCTGCATTCCCACGCGGAGCGTGGGAACGATCGATTTGCGGTGACTTGCGGTTACTTGGCCCAGCGCCGCAAATCCGACGGCGTGTAGTCGTCGGTCTTGGCGGCGAAGCCGACGCGCATCGGTTCGGTCTCTTCGTTGGCCAGGCCACCGGCGTAATAGCGCCCGGAAATCAGGTCATAGGAGGTTTCCAGCACGTTGTAGGTGAAGCCGTGGTCGTACTGCTGGATCGCGTGCAGCTCACCGCTGCGCCACAGTTCCCCGCGGCTGTCGTACTGGTCCGACTGGGCGATCTGCCAACTGTCCTCGTCCACGTAGAACCGACGCTTGGCGTAGATGTGCCGGGCGCCCGGCTTGAGCGTGGCCTCGACCACCCACACCCGATGCTTCTCGTAGCGCGCCAGGTCCTGGTTGACATGGTTGGGCTTGATCACATCATCGTACTTGATGTCACGGCTGCCGATCTTGTAGCTGTTGTAGGGGATGAACAGCTCTTGCTTGCCCACCAGTTTCCAGTCGAAGCGGTCCGGTGCGCCGTTGTAGCCGTCGATGTTGTCGGCGGTGATCAGGCCGTTGCTGTAGCGGGCGCTGTTGTCGTAGGCAATCATCGGCGCGCGGCGCACGCGGCGTTGACCCGGCAGGTACTGCCACGCCGAACGCGGCTCTGCTACCTGGTCGATCGGCTCATGCACCAGCACCGCTTCACCGGATAAACGCGCCGGTTCCAGCACCCGGCTCTTGAACATGAACAACACATTCGAGCCCGCCTCCAGACCGCCCACGGTGTCGGCGAAGTTGATCAGCGACTGGTTGCGCACGTAGCTGGTGGCACCGTTTTCACGCACCAGTGCGGCGCTGCTGATCCGTTCGTAGCTGCCGCCACGATAGCGGGTCATGTGGTTCCACATCACCTCCAGCCCTTCGGTGGGCAGCGGGAACGGGATGCCCCGCGCATAGTCGTGCAACCCGTTGCCACCATCGGCCATGCTGGTCTTGGCGACGTTATCACGGCTCGCCGCCAGCACATCCTTGGGCAGGTTGGCGCTGCGGTGCGTCGGGTAGATGTTCATTTTGTAGCTGTCGGGAAAGCGCTTGAACAAGGCGATTTGCCCGGGGCTGAGGAATTTCTCGTACTGCGCCAGGTTCTTCGCAGTGACCGTGAACAACGGCTTTTCGGCGGCGTACGGATCGCTATAGCCGCCCTTGCTGTCGACCGTCCCGGCGTTGCTCGCCAGGCCGCCGCTCCAGGCCGGAATGCTGCCGTCGGCATTGGCCACCATTTCCGAGCCCATGGGTGTCAGGGTTTTGCCCAGGGCGGCCGAATCGGTGCCTTTGGCCTGGGCCAGGCCGACGGTGCAGGCCAGGGCCAGCACGCACAATTGCATACGCATAACGGTTCTCCTTAGAAGTCTGCCTTGAAGCTGACGGATGCGAAGTCGCGGTCGTCGAGGGTGCTGTAGTCGTTGGAACCGAAGAAGGCGTTGTAGGCCAGTTCCACGCTGTAATCGTTCATGTAGACGCCGGTCAGGCTCAGGCCCAGGGCCTGCTGGCCTTCCTGGAACGGCCCTTGCGGATCGTAGGAATAACCCTCGACGTCATGCCGCCAGTTGAGCGCCGGAATCAGGTTGATGCCCGGCAGCACGTCGCTGTATTCCAGGCTCGCGCGCAGGCGATAACCCCACGACCAGTCGGTGGCAAAACCCTTGTCGGTGCAGTACTGGTTGGTCACACCCGAGGCAACGGTGTTGCACGGCGTGCCGTTGCGCGTCGAGCTGCGGCCGAACGCGGCGTTGCGGCCCAGACGCTCATCGCCGATATCTTCGATGTGCACGACACCGGCCTCGCCGAACAGGCTCAGGCGCGTGGCACCCAGCACGTTGTCGATGGCTTGAGTTGCCGAAGCGGTCATCTGCCAGACCCCCTTGCGCTCCCATGCGTCAAAACGATCGCCACGGTTGATGTTGAACCCGACTGGCAACTCCACCCAGGAACTGCCCGCCGCACCGGAAATCACCGCGACGTTGACGTCCGGCGCGTTGATCGCCAACGGCATGTTCGGCCGGTAGCTCAACTCGCCTGCCAGGGAAATCCCGCTGATGGGTTCAACGCCGTTGAGGCTGATGCCGTACAGGCGAATATCTTCCGGAAACGCCGCCGCATAACTCGGCGCCTGAATGCCGCCGGGGAACGTGCCGCGCAGGCTGGTGTTCTTCGCATCGAGGGTGAAATACGGCAGCCGTGAGTGGTAGTTGATGAAGTAGATCGCTGCTTCCGCATCGTTCAGCGCCGGGATCATCTGACGCAGGGCAAAACCGAACTGGCCGTTGTCGGACGGTGATTCGTTGCCCCGGGACGTGGCGTACAAACCGGTGGCCTGCATCTGCTGATCGGTCAGTGTCTGGCTCAGGTACAACGGCCCGCAGCCCTTCTGGATAGCATCGCTGCTGGCGAAAAACGTGCCGCAACCGTCGAGCACGCTGGGGCGCCAGTTGTATTGGTAGAAGCCTTCGAGGTTGGTGGTATCGGTCAGGCCGAAACTGAAGGAGACCATTTCCACCGGCAACTGGCCTTCCTTGATTTCCACCCCGGGGCGGTTGAAGGCCGAGATGTCCAGCGGGTTGATCACGTTGATGCCGTTCTGGATCAGCAGCGACTCACCCCAGGACAACACCTGGTTGCCGACCTTCACGCTCAACGGATGCTCGGCCACCTGGAAGTCTTTCCAGACATAGGCATCGAGCGTCTCGAAGCCCTTGAACTTCGACAGGTCGTCCCAACCCGAATCGTCAAAATCCTTGAACCGTGCCTGACGGGTTTCGTAGGCGTGGTCGTACCAGTATTTGAAGCGCAGGAATGCGCCCTGGCCCTGGCCATCGAGACTGAAATCGGTGAGGCCCTTGAAGACCTGCGAGATGGGGTCGCCCCTCTCGAAGTTCAGCCGGTTATCGTCGGCGCTGACGCTGCTGCCGTTGGCCTGCACACCCTGCGCCTGCAAGGCGTTGGCGCGGGTCATGAGGCTTTTGTCGGGGTTTTGCGTCGACCAGCTGCTGCCCAGGCTCAAGGCGGTCTTGGTCGACAGGCTCCAGTCTTCGTTAATGTCGAACGTGGTAGCGGATACAGGCCCCGCCAGTGCCGCGAGGATCGCCAGCGCAAGGGGTTGCGGGCGGGGGTGGCCAAGCCGGTTCAGTCGTTGGCGGACTGTGGCTGTGGCCGAGCGTTTTCTTATCATTATTAGGCTCCGGTCAGGATTACTCAGCCTGATCACGGTGCCTGAGCCTTATCGTCTACACGCAAGCGATGACTGACAAAAAGCAATCATCGGGTACCCGATCTACTGTGTGAGCTGGCTTGCCAGCGAAGACGGCCTGACAGCCCACACATCTCTTGCGGCTGTACCCGATCTACTGTGGGAGCGAGCTTGCTCGCGATGGCGGCCTGACAGCCGACCTAGACTTTGTTGACGGAGTACATATCCGTTCCTGCGGTAACGGCCACTTAGGGTTTCGCTCTTACAGCGAGTCACTTGGAAGAGCCCCAAGTAACCAAGGGCTCTTGCCCCTGACGTTCGGTGCCTCGCTGTGGCTCGGCATGCCCTCGCTCCGGTCCTGCTCCGTGGGCCCGCCGCGATGGGCCATCCTTGGCCCAGCGCGGCTAAACCGGCATCCATGCCGGTTTACCCACTGCGCAGAACCTCCACTCGGCCTCTCGATGTGGCAAGAAAATCAAAAGCCAAATCAACAGCCAAAGCGAGGCGGCCTTAAAGCCGACCTGATTTCGCGGTTGTACTCATTCCCCTGTAGGAGCGAGCCTGCTCGCATGGACTCCCAGGCAACGCGTTCATCCAGACAGGGCGCGTTATCGTTGACGTCCATCGCCAGCAGGCTGGCTCCCACAGGGGATTGGGGGTAACTGCAAAGATCAGGTCGGCTTTAAGGCCGCCTCGCTTTGGCTTTGGATTTGGGTGCCCCGTTAACCACGCTGGCCGAACGCAGGCATTGCGCAGTGGGGAAACCGGCAGGACGCCGGTTTAGCCGCGCTGGGCCAGGGACGGCCCATCGCGGCGACCCACGGAGCAATGCCGGAGTGAGGGCATGCCGAGCCACAGCGAGGCACCGAGTGGTGGGGCAAAGCCTTTTGGTTCCTTTTTGGCGTTTGAAAAAGGGACTCGCCGTAAGGGCGAAACCATAAGTGGCCGTTACCGCAGCAATGGATATGTACTCAGAAAACAATCTCCCACAAGCTTCGACGCGGCATGGATCAACGTTGGTAGAGGCTCCGATGAAGGTCGTCACAGGTTGACGGACAGGCTCACGGTGTGAGGGGGCAAGAAAATCAAAAGCCAGAGCAAGATCAAAAGCCAGAGCCAGAGCCAGAGCCAGAGCGAGGCGGCCTACCGCATGGCCTGACTTTTCGCAGGCATGTGGTCCAGCCCCTACAACCCCAACCGAAACTGCTTGGGCGTAATCCCGAATTGCTTGCGAAACGCCCGAATGAAATTACTCGGCTGCCGATAGCCAAGGCGTTCGGCAATCCGCTCTATGGGTTGATCCCCCGCCGTCAGCCAATGCCGCGCCAGTTCCAGGCTGTCGCTGCGAACATGTTGCGCCGCTTCAGTCTGCCAATGCCGCAACATGCTCTGATGCAGAAACGGATTGGCGCCCAGCAGGGGTTCATCGAGACTGGCCAGTGGCATGCCAAGGCTCGGATGCGGTCCCTGTGATACTTCGATGCCGACACTGCGCAACCATTCGCCAGCCGCCTGTTCCGGCGTCAAGGTCACGCCAACAAACACCGCTCCTGGTGCCCGTCCAAGTCGCCGGGCGATGTTGCGCACCAGGGTCAAGGTGGCCGCGTCCAACCCGAAAAAATGCGGCAACTGGTGAGCGCCGCGCAAGTGCAAGCGGGCCTGCCCGTCGACCTCCTCCAGTTGCGCCTGCACGTAGTTGGTCACACGGGGCAGGAACTCGGTGAAACACGCGAGGCTGGCGCGCAGGGTCGCGGCGGAATCCAGCAGAATGTTCAAGCCTTGCAGGCTGGTGGTTGCCATGCCATTGACCAGCTCGCAGCCAAAGGTGGCCCCGGCGCCCAGGCGCTCGCATTCTTGCCACAGCTGTTCGACCAGGTGCGCGGGGACTCGCAAGCCTTGCCCCTCCAGCAGCGATAGACAAATCCCGGTCCGTTGCAGCAGCTGTTCCTGGCACAGGCCGGAACGTCGGGCATGGCTGAGAATCGTGCGGGTGAATGCACTGGAGGCGAAGGTTTGACTGGTCATGGCGCACTGCAACAAGGAGACAGGCGTGTACTTATGCCAGCCTCTGTGATATCGATCCAATGCATTAAAAGTATCCGCTGAATGCAGGAGACGCATGATGGATCTTCGACAGCTTCGCCACCTCGTCGCACTGGCCGATTACCGCAATTTTGGTCGCGCCGCTGAAGCGATCAATCTCAGCCAGCCGGCTTTCAGCCGCAGCATCCAGACCCTGGAACGGGACCTCGATTGCGTGCTGGTGGAACGCAGCAGTCGCGAATTTCGCCTGACTGGCCAGGGCGAACTGGTGCTGCAACACGCTCGGCGTCTGCTCGCCGGTAGCCAGGCGTTGCACAACGAACTGACCCAATACAACGGCCTGACCGGCGGCGAACTGCTATTTGGCAGTGGGCCTTACCCGGCGCAGCTTCTGGTGCCCGAAGCCCTGGCACAATTCATCCAGGCGCACCCGGCGATCCGCACCCGTTTCCACCTCGGTGACTGGGAGCAATTGGCACTGTGGCTGCGCGAGCAGCAGATCGAGTTCCTGGTCGCCGATTCGCGGTACTTCACCGGTGATCCGCAATACCAGGTACAGCTGCTGCGACCACGGCGCGGTCGGTTCTTTTGTCGCGTCGATCACCCCTTGGCCAACCGCCAGAATCTGTCCCTGCGTGCCCTGCTCGACTATGCCGTGGTCGGTACGCGCATCCCACCGATGATCCGCAAGATCCTCGCCGATGTGCAGGGCGAACCCGACTTCAATCCCAGCGTCGAATGCGCACAATTCGACGCCATCTGCCGCGTGGTCAGACGCTCCGACGCCGTGGGCATCGCCACCATGGAAGCCCTGGCCGAACAGGTCGACCAGGGGCTGATACGGCTGCTGGACTTTGTCGATGTGCCCAGCGACGACCCCGGTTTGCTCCTGCATTACGGCATTGTGAGTCGCGTCGGCTATTCCCTGACGCCGGCGGCGCTGGCGATGGTCGATGCGATTATGCAGGTCGACGAGCGTTTGCTGGCGCGGTCAATGTAGGAGCTGCCGAAGGCTCGGGCCGCGTTCGGACGATCTTTTGATCTTCGCTCTTAAAATCAAGATCAAAAGATCGCAGCCTCCGGCAGCTCCTACGACGCGCGGCGTGCCACCGATTGCAACGCCCGCGGCTCACCCAGGGCCCGCAGCAGGCAATGCACCGCCTCCTCGCGGCTGCGTTCGAAGCGATAGCGCGACTCGATGTACAACGCCAGTTTCAGCTCCACCGGTTCCTCCAACGGCAACGGCACTTGCTGCAAGCCCAATGCACTGGCAACCCGACTCGGCAGACTCATGCCGAACGGCTGGCGATCGGCAATCAAGCGCGCTGCCAGGGTACTTTGCGTACTCATCGACAGGGTCCGGCGCAGGCCTTTCAAGCCCAGCTGCAGGTCCACCGGGCTGAGGCCGTCGCGGCGACTGGAAATCTGGATCTGCGGTTGCTGCAGATAGGCCTCGAGCGTGCGCGGCGGGTCCTTGAGGGCAGCGCCAAAGGCGAACACATAATGATCGGCAGGCAACACTTGCTTGTGCAGGCCAGCCAGCCCGGCCAGCGGTTGGTCGAGGTCGATCAGGATGTCGAGTTTGCCGCTCGCCAGTTCCTGCAGGGCATCGCGCCGTCGCGGCTGGAAGTAACGCACTTGCCAATCGGCATGGGGCGATTCGAGCAGTGCATCGAGCAGCACCGGTTGCAGGCAATCGAGGCAGCTGATGCGCAGCAGCGGATTGTTTTGCCGTGCGGCGGGGATCATGCGCAAGCCCTCGCGCAAGGACTCCAGGGCGGCGCGCACGAAGTCGGCCAGGCGGTGCGCGACCAGCGTCGGTGTCACGCCCAGGCGACTCTTGATGAACAGCGGATCGCCACACAACTCACGCAGGCGGCGCAGTGCATTGCTCATGGCCGGTTGCGACAGGCACATCACCTCGGCGGCACGGGTGACACTGCGCTGCTGGTAGATCGCATCGAAGGCGAGCAGCAGGTTCAGGTCGAGCTGGCGTAAATCAAGCATGGTCTTGCTCCGGCAAATCGCTTAACGTCGAGCAGCCTAACCAGTGTCCAGACACAAGCTGTGAGCCCTACATGACAAAAAGCGATCAGCCATTGCTGCCTCAGGCATTGCTTAATGCCTTCTACGCCCCGACCCTACTGCCAGCCATTGAAGAACTGCTGGCGCGCGGCGTTGCCCGGGAGCGTATCGAAGGCCTGTTTCGTCGCAGCCTGTTCGAGTTGCGCACGCCGTTCATGCGGGTCCCGCTGTTCCTGTCGCGGCGCTTCTGGGCGTTTGCACTGGAGCAGACCGGCGACCCGTTGATCGGCCTGGCGGCCGGCCGACGTTTCGTGTCCACCGCCACCAACGGCCTGACTTACCTGTTCGACGTGGCGGCGTCCCTGGACAGCGCCTGCCAATACTTCGTGCGTTTCTTTCCGTTTTTCAACGGGCATTTCCAGGCACAGGTCGTGCGCGACAACGGCGGTGTCGAACTGCGCCTGCTCGATAGCGGCAGCGTCAAGGCCTGTGCGTCGACTGCCGACTACATCCTCATCAGCCTGTGCAGCATGCTGCGGCGAAAATTCCTGGCCAGTGGCCTGGAGCGTGATCCGATCCTCGCGGTCAGCCTGGTCGGCGCCTGTTCAGCCAATCCTCAGGACCACGAGCAAGCGTTGCGGGTACCGGTACACTGGGGGATGGCGCAATATTCGATCCACCTCGATCCACAGCTGTTCGTCACCGCGCTCACGCCCGGCAATCATGAGCTGGAACAGACCCTCGTGGAGTTGCTGGAGCAAACCCGGCGCAACAGTGAGCCGACCCTGCTCGAGCAGGTCAGCGACTACGTGATCGCCGACCTCGTCGGCGCCCATTGGCAGCAGTTCTGCAGCAGCCACCACATGCTTGAACGCACCGCGGCACGGCGCTTGAAGACCCTGGGCTGGAGTTTTTCAGAGTTGCTGGACGAGTACCGCCGCTGCCGCGCCGAAGATCTTTTACGGGAGGCGGACCTGGAACTGGTCGAGATATCCGACCGGTTGGGCTACAGCGACGTGCAGAGCTTCAACCGGGCGTGCTTGAGGTGGCTGGGGTGTGCGCCTGGGGTTTATCGCGGGCGGCTGGGTTGTGTCGCAATTACTGAACATAGCTAGCAAAAGATCAGAAACCCGCTATTAGGTTAGTAACTGCCACTTCATTCACTGCAGATCGTCACAGGTACGCCCCACGATGCGAAATCCACTGCAGCATTCGAGCGTTCGTTATGGTTTTTTACTGGGTGTTATCTCAATGGGGCTGACCGCTTGCAGCAGCGACGAAAACTATATGGCACCGACTAAAGAAATAACTCGACCACCTATCGATGACAGCGAGACTTCGTCTGTGCGAGTCACGACTAGTTGGCTACAACACTCATTTAGCCAAACTGGCTGTCTGGAGCACGCCAGGGCGGCTCTTGCAAAAGCGAGATATTTTGTTGAAGCAGGAGAAAGATCAGTCTATGGGTTGCGCGAAGGTATGACTTTTTCGATTCGCTGCGACTATGAAGGCGTTGCTTTTTTTGCAGTGGCTTATCGCAAAAGGCCAAGTACTCAAACCCAGGATCGGATCTTGAATGAAATCACCCGGCTATTTTAAGAAGCCGAAGCCGGTCTAAAGCAACTCCAAGCCAAACGTCTTGCGAAGCAAAAAGTGACATGGGGCGAAGCTTCTCGACGGCTGAATCCGTCGTCGATTGGCCCTTTCACAATAGCGAAGAACGATGACGCGGTGCCGCAGATGCACCGCGCCAACCCCCGGTTCAACGCTTCACTGCCACCCAGGTAAAACACATCGGCAACTGCGCCTCCTGCGCCTCGTAGCGATCATAGAGTTCCTCGCGGTTGGAATGCGGGTACTCCCTAAAATGGCTGATCTGCAGCCCCGCTTCGATGGCGCCGCTGAAGATCGCACCCAGGGTGTGGACAAACCAGTAGGACGGGGCGGCCTGTTGCTCGACCTTGCCTTCGTAGACGATCGGCTGGTTCTGCACAAAAGGTTCGCTGCGAAAGTACGAGCTGGCCAGGCTGTAGGGATCGGCTGCCTCGGGGTCGAACATTTCCAGGAACGGGTGGGTTTCGTATATCACCAGCGCGCCACCGGGCTTGAGGGTTTGCGCCGTATGGCGAAAGAACTCGCCGATGTCCGGCATCCAGTTCAACACGCCGATGGTCACCAGGGCCACGTCGAAACGCCCATGCAGTGATTGTGGCAGGTGGTGAATGTCGGCCTCGATGAACTCAGGCCCATGGGGCGAGCGTGACGCCAGCTCCCGCGCCTGTTCGAGAAACGCGGCGGACTGGTCGACCCCCACGACATGACGGGCCCCCAGGGCGAACAGCGACAGGCTTTCGCGGCCGTTGTTGCAGCCCAGTTGCAGCACGTCCTTGCCGTCGATACCGACCTGGTTCAGTACCCCGGTCAGGGTTTCATCCAGGCAGGAAAAATCCGCGCGTTCCACAGCGCGCCAGAGCGCCTGCCATTCAGAGCTGTCCTTGTGGTGACGGGCGGAATCATTCCAGGCATCGCGGTTGCTGGTGATGGCTTGTTGTTTTGACGGCATTTCCATTGCACGCTCCAGAATCGGGTATTGGTTTGACCGGCCCGAGTCTAGTCCATGGCTGGTAACCACCCCATTGGAGCATTGTTGTAATTCTGTAATCCGCGCCTCGCCAACGCTCGCCCACGGGAACGCTATAGTTAATGACCTTGGGGAAATGCGCGAAAACCGATGCCGCAGGTGCTGCCATGAACACAACCGTACCCACGCTTTTGCTTGCCCTCTGCCTGGCTGCCAGCAGCGCACAGGCGGACGACAGTGCGATGCAAACCGAAGAATCAAGCAGTGAATTCAACTACTACGGAGCGGATCAGCCCTTTGCCCATCCGGTTCCTCCGACCATGAGCACGGTGCCACCGGGATCGTACATCCCGACATCGCCCCAGACATTTACCCCGGTTTCGAGCCAGCACGTGTTCTCCGATTCCCGATTGCCAACGGTGGCCGATACCACCGTTCACGTGTTCATTCGCACCTACGACGCCGAACACGGCGTCTATGTGAACCAGGAGGTCCTCGACCCGACGTGCATGCTCGCCTGCCTCAGCGGTCAGAACCCGGCCTTGTAACAAGGCCGCTCGTGCCTCAATGCTGTTCACTTAAGCGTGTGGCCCCACATTGTGGCGAGGGGATTTAGCGAAACGTCGCACCGCCCCGTTCGGCTGCGAAGCAGTCGTAATTCCGAACAACTCGGTCTGTTTGAATGGACGCTGAGGGCCGCTTCGCGACCCAACGGGGCGGTGCGACGTTTCGCTAAATCCCCTCGCCACAAATTTCTTGCTTGCCTGCTGTCTTAAGTGAACAGCATTAAGCTCGTGCCTGCCCTGCAACTGCTCCTCTACCACTGGCGCTTGTCCGGGCGTGCCAGGCCAAGTTTCTCTATCCGGTAGCGCAGCATGTCGCGGCTCAGGCCCAGCAGCCGTGCGGACTTGGTGACGTTCCAGTCGGTCTTGTCGAGCATCTTGCGCACCATGTCGCGCTCCACTTCCGGCAGGTTCATCGACTCGCTGCCGTTATAGGACGCACGCGGTTCGCTCGGCGGCAGCTCGTGGGTAAACATCGCCGGCTCGTCCACCAGGCTCAGGCAGACGTTCAACTGGTGCGCGGCAATGGTGTCGTGTTGCGCCAGCAAGACTGTCTGCTCGAGCATGTTGCGCAGTTCGCGCACATTGCCCGGCCAGGTGTAGTTGAGCAGCAGGTCGTCGGCCTGCTCGCTGAACCGCAGGTGCGGCTTGCCGTAGCGTTTGCCATGGGTCGCCAGGAAGTGCCGGGCCAGCAGCAGGATGTCCTCGCCCCGGGCATACAGGCGCGGCACCTTGATCGAAATGATGCGCAGGCGGAAAAACAGGTCGCGGCGGAACTTGCCCTGCTGGACCATTTGCTCGAGATTGCAATTGGTGGCGCTGATCACCCGCAGGTCGACCTTGCGCTCTTTCACCGAACCGACCCGGCGAATGGTCCGGTCCTCCAGCAGTTTCAGCAGCTTGGCCTGCAGCAGCAGGTCCATTTCGCCGATTTCATCGAGAAACAGTGTGCCGCCGTCGGCCGCTTCCACCAGCCCCAGGCGACGGTCCTTGGCATCGGTGAAGGCGCCCTTCTCGTGCCCGAACAGCTCCGATTCCACCAGGTTGGAAGGAATCGAGGCGCAGTTGAACTCGATGAACGGCCCTTTGCTGCGCGGACCGTCGAAATGCAGCGCCCGCGCCACCAGTTCCTTGCCGGTGCCGGTCTCGCCTTCCACCAGCACCGGCGGCAAGTCGGTGTTGGCCATGCGCCGCTCAGCGTCGAGCAACTGCGCGATGGTGCCCTTGAGGTAGACCATCGGTGCCGATTCGCCGATCAATGCCTGCACCCCGGATTTCTGCGCTTCGCGCTCCTGATAGAACGACAGTGTGCGCTCCAACCGGTCGGTGGCCAGGGCCTTGTCCAGCAACAGCTTGAGCTCCGGCAAGGCCACCGGTTTGGTCACGTAGTGGAACGCGCCCTCTTTCATCGCCACCACGGCGTCTTCGACGTTGCCGTAGCCGGTCATCATGATCACTTTCAGATCCGGCGCGCTGATGCGCAGCTTCTGGATCAGGTCGTGACCACTCATGCCCGGCAACGAGTTGTCGGTCAGCACGACATCCGGAACGAAGGTACTCAACTGCGACAGTGCGTCTTCGGCCGAGTGGCAGACGGTCACTTCGAAGTCCTTGCGCTCCAGGTAGGTCTGGATATTTTCGGCGAGCAGCTCATCATCCTCGACCAGCAATATGCTGTGCTCCATATTCCCCTCCCGTTGCCACTTTGAAATTGAGACACACGCGGGTTCCTTCCTGCTCTTGGCTGGTCAGTTCGACCGAGCCTTCGAATCGCTCCATTATTCTTTTGACCAGGGCCAGGCCCACGCCCAACCCCCCCTGTTTGGTGGTGAAGAACGGCTTGAAGACCATTTGCTGTTGCTGCTTGGTCATGCCCTTGCCGGTGTCGTTGAGAATCATGCACACCTGGCCGGGTGCCGGTGTTTCAATGTCGATAGTCAGTACGCCGCCCTTGGGCATGGCTTCCAGGGCATTGGCGAACAGACTATTGAGTATCTGCGTGAGCAACACTTGTTGGCTGACGACCGGTGGAATTGTCCTGGGCGTGAAGCGCACCTCGACGTTCGAACGCTGAATCTGTGGGGCGAAGGCGCTCAAGGTGTCGTCGATGGCCAGCACCAGGTCGACGGGTTCAAAGTCGTCGTTGACCGGCCGCAAGGACACCAGCAACTCACGGACCCAACGCGACATGCGATCGACCTGACTGATGATGTCGCCGATGTTCTTCTGCGCGGTCTGGCTGGCGATGTCCTGCGCCGTTTCGGCGCTGGAACGAATATTCGCCAGCGGATTGCGCAGGCTGTGAGCGACGGCCGAGGACATTTCCCCCAGGGCGACGAAGGTTTCGTTGGCGACCAGTTGTTTCTGCTGGCTTTGCAACAGCAAGGCCGCACGCCGCACGATCCAGAACAATCCCAGATAGATGACCGCACCGCCGAGCAGGGTGGCCAGCCAGATCGCCTTGAACCCGCGCTGGATGCGCGCTATCAAATCCGCCGGTTCCTTGTAGATCTCGACCATGGCAATCACTTTGCTTTTATCGGCGTTGAACATCGGAATGTAGTTTTCGACGAACAGGTATTGGGGTTCATGCAGCAAGCGTTGCTCGGGGCGCTCCTCGTCGATCTCGTGGTAGCTGGTGGACACCGATTCCTTCATTTCGAAGGACTCGTCCAGTTCCTCGTCATTGTCGATGCGCACACCGATCAGCTCGGGGTTGGTCGACCAGACCACGGTGCGGTCCAGGGCGTACACCGTGGCCAGCAGAATGTCTGGCAAGTGTTCGACATGATCGAGAAACTCGATACGGGAAGCGGCACGGGCGCCCGGGTCTACGTCGGGATAGGCAGCGTCAGCGCGTGGGTCAAGCATTTCGCCCATGGTTCGGTTCGGCGAAATCGCGGCGTGGCGAATCTCGGCCGCGCCCATGGCTTGCACGAATTGCGCGGTCAACATGGAGTCGCGCTCGATGCTCTCCTCGACCACGAAACGCGTGGAAATGTAGCCCAGCCCCAATGCCACGGCGGCAATGATGAAAAAGCTCGCCACGGAAAACCAGCGCACCAGATTGAACGGCGTCCGCCAATCCTTGGCCTCTGCGGCCGGCGTATCCGGCGCAGGTCCTTGTGGTGTTTCCAGTATCTGCATGGGACGTCCTGGTTGCTGATACAGCGTTTTTCAGCGCATTCCCGATCAGTGTAGGTGGCATTGACCGTCACTGACTGCCCAATAAATCTATTTCGCCACTATTGCACCTGCGCCTTGTCTGGCGCCGCGATCGTGTGATGTTGTTGCGGTTCTTCAGCGCCGAGGGTCAGGGGCGCGGGCAATGGCTGCTGGCGGTCGGTTTCTTCCTGCAGGAACGCGATGATCGACTGCGCCGAGCGCTCATCCAGGCGCAGGTTGGGCATCGGGATCTTGTCGTAGCGCTCGAACAACGCGATGGCAATCGGGTCTTTCTCGGCCAGCATGCGATCGGGCTCGCGGATCCAGCGGCTCAGCCAGGCCGGATCGCGCTGGCGGGTTACGCCGACCAGGTCCGGACCGATGCTGCGCATGCCGATACCCTGCCCGTCCATCGGACCGAGGCTGTGGCACGACGCACAACGGGTGCGGAACAATTCTTCGCCGTTGCTCGGCGGGCGGATTTCTGGAGCATTGGCGTAGCTTTCGCCAATGCTCGGTTGTTTCCAGTTATGCAAGGTATTGGCCAGTTGATCGGCCAGGATCCACGGGTTCTCGAAGGGTGAGGCTTTCATCCAGCGACCGGTTTGCTGGTTACCGACGATCAGGCTCAGGTTGTGGTCCTTGCTGCGGCCGTTGTCGACACCTTCGATGAACAACCCGAGTTTTTGCCGCAACTCGGTGACGTCGGCGAACTCCCCGGTGAGGAACTTCCAGCCCGGCCCGACCTGGAAGCGTTGCGCATAGGCCTTGAGCACTTCGGGCGTATCGCTCAGGGGGTCGATGCTGATGGAGTAGAAGAAGATGTCCTTGCCAACCCGATCGCCGAGCAGTTTCTGCACCTGACGCAGGCGGGCGGTTTCCAGCGGGCAGGAGTCGCTGCACGAAGTGAAGATGAAATTGATCACCACCACCTTGCCCTTGATCAGGTCATCGAAAAAATGCACCTGCCGACCGTCCTGGTCGGTCAGCAGCGTGTTGGGGAAATAGTCGCCACCCCAAGGGGAGTCGGAGACAGGAGCGGGTGTCGACGGGGACGGATTGGCGACCAGCAGCTGGCTGGCCAGCAAGCCAGCCACCAATATCAGCACCAAGTGCATGCCCAGGGCTTGCGAGCGTACGGTATCCATCACCAGCCGCCTCGTATGTGTGAAGGGGGTGATGGGGGTTTTGCAAGGAGCAGGCCAAACTTGTAACTGTTTTATACAAAACATTTACACGCTACAAAACAATGGCTTATCAACATCAATGTGCCATAATTGGGGAAAGCGACTGGGGAATGGCACCCGCTACCGGGGAAAGTTCACACCCATTTTCAGGGGACCCGTTTGAACGACAGGCTGACGCGGGTCCCCTCGCCCTCGCGGCTTTCAAGGGCCACCGCCCCGCCAAAGCGCTCCATGATGCGCTTGACCAGCACCAGCCCGACCCCGAGCCCGCCCCGCTTGGTGGTGAAAAACGGCCGGAAGGCCATGAGACGCTGCTCCTCGGTCATGCCTTTGCCGGTATCGCTGACCACAACGCGAACACGTTGCGCATCGATGGGCGCCATGGTGATGGCCAAGGTACCGCCTTCGTCCATAGCCTCCAGCGCATTGGCCAGCAGACTGTTGAGGATCTGCGTCAGCTGCACCTGCTGGCTCAGCACCATCGGCGTCCCTATGGGTTCGAACAGCACATTGACCCGGCCCTTGACGATCTGCTGCTCGAAAGCCATGAGGCTGTCGTGCAGCGCCGCCACCAGGTTGACCGGTTCGCCGTCGTCATTGAGCGGGCGCAGGGATTGCAGCAGCTCCCGTACCCACTTCGACATGCGATCGACCTGGCCGATGATGTCGTTGATGTTCTTGTGCGCCGGGCCACTGTCGAACTCCAGTGCCAGTTCGGCGCTTGAGCGAATGGTCGCCAAGGGGTTGCGCAGGCTGTGGGCAACGGCCGACGACATCTCGCCCAGGGCCACAAAGGTTTCGTTGGTGATCAGTTGCTTCTGTTGCGTCGCCAGCAGGGTCGCCGCCCGCCGCACGATCCAGTACAGCCCCAGGTAAATCAGGCCGCCGCCCAGGGCCGTGGCCATCCATATCAGCACCAGGCCGCGTTCCATCCGGCTGATCAGGTCCTTGGGTTCCTTGTAGATCTCGACCATCGCCGTCACGTTCTTGCCTTCGGCATCGAACAGCGGAATGTAGTTTTCGATGAAAATGTATTCCGGCGGCGTGATGAACTTCTGTTCCATGCGGGCGTGATCGACATCGTGATAACTGGCGGATACAGGCATCTTCGAGGCGAAGGCCTGGTCCAGATCTTCGTCGGCGTGAATCGTGGTCCCCATCAGGGCCGGGTTGGTCGACCAGATGATCATGCGGTCGGGGGCATAGATGTTGGCCAGGATCACATCCGGCAAATGTTCAACGTGGTCGAGGAACTCGCCCCGGGCATTGGCGCGGGCCAGCGGGTCGACGTCGGGAAAGTCCCGGTCCTTGCGCGGGTCGAGCAACTCGCCCATGGTCCGCACATTGGGAATCGACACATGGCGAACCTCGGCCGAGGCTATCGCCTGGATGAATTGCGACGTCAGCAGGGCATCGCGCTCCACGCTTTCAGTAATCACGAACTTGGTCGACACCGAGCCTAACGCCACCGCCACGGTGCCGATCACCGCCATGCTGATGAGCGAAAACCAGCGCAGCAGATTGAACTCCTGTTTGTGCGCACTCAAGCGAATGTCGACCTGGTCGGACGCCAGTGTCTTTGCAAGCGTGGTCATGGACGTTGTTCCCGCGAAACCCCTATAGGTTTATAGCGCACTACTCGCAGTTTGCCCGACCTTGGGCCCATTCCCTTCTCACTCTCTCCCCCATGCCCCTGCTGCCCCCATCTACCCCCAATGCTGGGGAAAGAGGCCCGGCCGGGGATTTGCCGTTCGACCTTCGAGCACGTCGCAAACGCCTGTTTACCGGGGCCCGCACCGACATTTTCGGCAGTTGGCATGGGAGTTGCCGAAGACCTGTCAACTGACCCACATCCAAGGGGCAGGTACTCTGATAGAGGGAATACTCATGCACCCTTTACTGTCCAAAACCGCGATCGCACTGGCTGTGACCGCTCTGGCCCAAGGCGTTGCCCAGGCGGCGCTATTTGCTGTAGATCCCGGACCCTATTTGCCAGCCACCGGCGGCTTCGCTGCCTGGTATCAGGACAGCCACGGTCGAACGCTCGACTTGTGCTTGTCAAAAGCTGTCAGTTCCAGGGTTCCAAGTGCACCCGGCGCGCCAACCTACATGTGCGTTTTGAACCCAGAGCCCGGCGTTTTCGACGATACGCAGCCCATCGTTTTCCCAAGCAACTTTCCCGGTGAAACATTCTGGTTCACCGGCGAGGGCTCAATCGTCGATGCAGCCCGAGGCATCGACCTGACGTTTGTCAGTGCCATCGAAGCCGCCTTCGCCGCTGAAGAACCGATCGAAGGCGACCAGGTCAGTTTTGGCCGAATCCGTATTCGGGTGGACGTGCCCACTGCCGGTGTCTACACCATCACCCACCCCTACGGCGTAGACATATTTGACGTTCCCGCCGCTGGAGACCGCGCGATCAACATGACTCGCGACATCGGCATCGGCTCGCCGAAAACCTACGACGGCGCGCTCAGAAGTGACATTGGTCCGTTCCTGCGCAGCCTCAACGGCCCCTACACCGAGATCAACCCGGTCACGGGTCAAGCCGATCAATTCATCGGCGATCCGAACCTGGCAGAGGCGTTCACCGGCAGCCCTTTCAATACCAACTACATCCGCATTGAAGGCCCTAATGGACTGGATGTGCGCACGACGGTGATGACCATTTCCGGCAAGTTGTCGGCGGTGGTCCGCCCCACTCCGATCATTGCCGAGCGCAGCACGTACTCGCGCAAAGCCGGTGAAAGCGCACCGGTGGCGCAACAGGATGTGTTCGTGATGGCGCCACCGCCACCGGCCACCGTCACCCTGGACAGCAACAGCCCGGTGCTGAACCTGACCGAGGCCGACACCACCGGCCACTGGTACGCCCAGTCCGCGACCAACCCGACGTTGCCGAACACCCTTGTGGTAACCGCCGACAACCACCTGGCCATTCCCACCAGCACGCCGACCACGCTGTCCATGCCGCTGACCGACCTGGTGGTGATTTCACAGGCCCAGTACAGCCTGAGCAGCGGCCAGATCACTATCGTGGCCTCGACCAGCGATGAAACATCGCCACCGGTCCTTACCGCCACCTCCGGCACCGGGGTCGCCATCGGCTCTCTCAGTGGCGATGGTGCGGTGAAATCCCTGTCGACCGGCATCACGCCGATTCCACCGGCCAAGGTTCGAGTGACGTCATCCAATGGCGGCAGCGACACCGAAGAAGTGGTCGTCGTGCAATGAACGCACATATGCCCAGATCCTCATCAGGAGGCATCATGAACAAATTGCCACGCCTGGCGCTCAACGCCCTGGGACTGACTCTATCGTTGTCCGGCAGTGCATTCGCGCAACTCGCTGCCGTCGACCCCGGCCCCTACACCTTTGCCACGGGGAAATTCCCCATGTGGTATCAGGACAACAATCTGCTGTCGCTGGAACTGTGCCAGTCGCGGGCGACGAGTTCGCGGTCACCTGGTGCTCCCGGCGCGCCTGCCTACATGTGCATCCTCAATCCGGAACCCGGAGTTTTCGACGACACCCTGCCGATGGTGTTCCCGGATAACTGGCCACCGGAAACCTTCTGGTACCTCGCCGAGACCACCATCAATGATGTCGGCGGCTATGGCGTGGATGCCTACGTGGCCGGGATCGAAGCGGCTTTCGCGTCCGAGAACCCGGTCGACGGCGACCAGGCAAGCTTCGCGCGGATTCGGCTGCGGGTGAACGTGCCCGTGGCCGGGGTCTACACCATCACCCACCCTTACGGCGTGGAAACGGTCAACGTCACCGCACCGGGCCGTCGGGCAATCAACATCACCCGTGACATCGGCATCGGCGCACCGGGCAACTTCTCCGGTGCCCTCAACGGCGAGGTCGGGCCATTTCTGCGCAGCGTCAACGGCCCGTACACCGAAGTGAACCCGGACACTGGCGCCATCGAGACTTTTGTCGGCGATCCGAACCTTACCGAGGCTGTCACCGGTAGCCCCAACAACACTAACTTCCTGCGTATCCAGGGTCCGGCCGGGACCATCCAGACCAACCTCTTCACCGTATCCGGCAAGGTTCTCGACAACCGTGCGCAGACCCCGGTGGAAATCGGCCGCGCCACTTACCGTCGCACCTCTTCAGGTCCGGGCACCAGCAGCACCCGGGTGGAAGTCTTTGGCAAATCGGCCAATGGTTCGAGCCTGTGCTTCCGCGAAACCGTGGCCCTGGTTCCTGGACCACCACCGACGCCATGCCTGATCAACATGCTCGGCGACAACAACGGCCAGTTCTTCGGCCATCGCCTGACGGGCACCACCGTTCCACCCGTGGTGGTGGTCACCGCGACCAACCCGAGTGGCACCACCCGGCCAACGGCGGCGTCGAGCAAAGTCACCGACGTGGTGAAAGTCCAGACCGCTCGATACAGCTGGAGCAACCACAGCCTGCTGATCGAAGCCACCTCGTCTGACGAAGTGGTGGTGCCGGACATGGTCGCCCAGGGTTACGGTCGCCTGACCAAAACCGGCACGCTGCAACGCCTGACCGTCTCCGATCTGATGCAGCCACCCGCCACCGTCACCATCAAATCCGCCGCCGGCGGCAGCGATACCGAGGCCGTGGTGGTAGTCGGTACGGCACCGGATACCGGTGAGAACCAGGCACCGGTTGGCGTCGCCGACAGCGGCAGCACCACTTTCGGCGTACCGATCACCCTCAACCTGCTGACCAACGACGAAGACCCGGACGGCGACACCCCACTGACCATCACCGCACTGACCCAACCGGCCACCGGCCAGGGCATCGTGGCGTTGAACGGCAGCACGGCCGTCGTCTACACCCCGCCAGCGGTGGTCAATGCTCCACTGACCACCACCTTCACCTACAAGGCGCAGGACGCCAAAGGCCTGGCCGCGACCGCCGCGACGACCGTGACCATTACCGTGGCGCCTAACCAGCCTCCGGTAGCCGTCAACGACAGCATTGCAACCCTGGGTGTGTCGATGCCGATCAACGTGCTGGCCAACGACACCGATCCGGAAAACAACGTGCCGCTCGCCGTCGCCAGCTTCACTCCACCACCGGCCGGTCGCGGCACGGTGACCAGCAACGGCACCGTCCTGACCTACAACCCACCGGCCACGGTCACCACGGCGTTCACCACGACCTTCAACTACTTCGTCAGGGACAGCTTCGGAGCTGTGTCGACGGCGCCGGCCACGGTCACGGTGCAAGTCTCGCCACGGCCTGCTGCGGAAACCTTCGCAGTGACAGCGGCCACAGTGACGGCCCGTTCCAACAACCGCTTCAACTGGGACTTCACGGGTACCTCATCGGTGACCACCGGCAACACCATCACCGTCCAGGTGACCACGCCGACCGGCCTGGTAACCCTGGGTAGCACCACGGTGCCGCTGACCGGACGCTGGAGGCTGACCGTCAGCAACTCGACCACGGTGATTCCGTCGGCGAACCCGACAGCCACCATCACCTCGTCCCAAGGCACCGTGCGCACAGTGCAGGTCATCGCGAACTGAGCCCTCGCCCCATCGGCCAGCTCGGCTGATGGGGCAAGCCTCTCACCAAAGGACTACGCCATGAAAACGCCGACCGCCGCCCTGCTCTGCCTGCTTCTGCTCTGCTGCAGCGCAGGCGTGCGTGCCGACGATTTGATGGAGAACGACGACATCGCCCCAGGTGTCGACCTCGGCGAACTGCCACCTCCGGTGGGCCAGCAAGCCCTGATCGACCAGAACGGCCAGGCCAACGTCGCGCTGTTGCAACAGAACGGCCAGTCGCTGCTCGGCCAGATCGTGCAGTCGGGCAGCAATCAGGAAGCGTACATCCTGCAGCAAGGCAGCGACCTGATGGCATTGATCAACCAGCAAGGTTCCGGCAACGCCGCGTCCATCACCCAGAGCGGCAGCCACAACCGAGCGCAGATATCCCAGAACGGCAACAACAACGACGCCAGCATTGTCCAGGCCGGCACGGGTCAGCAAAGCGCTGTGACCCAGGCAGGTAATGGCATGAGCGTATCGGTCACCCAGTATCGCTAAAGCACTGCACCACTTGGAGGTTTCATCATGTTCAAACTGACGCCCCTCACCGCCGCCATCCTGGTCATAGTCAGTGCTCAAGCATTGGCCGACGACAGCGTGTCGATCCAAAACCAGTTCGGCGAGACCAACATCGCCGATGTGAAGCAGATTTCGGCACCTCTCAGTACCACCACCCAGAACCAGTACGGCGCGGGCAACGACGCGGCCGCCCTGCAGGACACCGCCACCAGCACCATCGAGCAGAACCAGTCCGGCAACTACAACGCCGGCTACGCCGAGCAACTGTTCGAAAACAACAGCACCATCATCCAGAACCAGAGCGGTGACACCAACGTCAGCCATGCCAGCCAGTCGATCGGGGTCGGCGGTGGCGAGGTCCTGCAACAACAGGAAGGCAACGGCAACTTCTCGTTCATCTACCAGGACAGCCAGGAAAACACCTCCGGCAAAACCTACCAGTACGGCGACGGCAACGAAGCCAACATCGAACAGATCCAGCTGGGCACGGCCAACAACGCGATAATCATCCAGTACGGCACCGCCAACTACGCCACTGCTGAACAGATCAACCACATGAACGGCCAGATCGACATCAACCAGTCCGGTGGCACCAACTATGCCTACGGCGACCAGCGCTACGGCGAAGGCGGCAACCTGACCATCAACCAGTACGGCGATGGCAACGGCAGCGAAGTCTGGCAGGACACCCAGGTCGCCAGCAAAACCACCATCGACCAGAACGGCCAGACCAACGAGACCATCGTCGACCAGAGCTTCGGCGACAACAACGTCGCCCAGGTGATTCAGGTCGGCGACCTCAACGCGATCTATGCCGACCAGTTCGAGTCCCTGAGCTCGACCGTGACGCTCAATCAACAGGGCATCAGCAACATTCACTTCACCTACCAGACCGGCACCGACCAGGTGCTCAACGCCACTTCCGTGGGCAACGACAACAAGGTCTACGCCAGCAACTGGAAAGGCCCGCTGACGCAAATGGGCGGCCAGTTCGGCAGCAACCAGCGCGCCACCGTCAACCAGAACGGTAACGGCAACATCGCCAACTTCACCCAGAAAAACACCGGCCACATCATGACCACTAACCAGTACGGCACTGGCAACAAAACCACGGTCAGCCAGGCCGAGTCCTACAACGAGCTGTACTTCGACCAGAACGGCACCGACAACATCCTCATCGCCGACCAGCGCGGCACCAACAACCTGGCCCAGGGCAGCAGCAACGGCACGAACAACACCACCGACTTCAACCAGGAAGGCACCGGCAACCAGGCGTTCACCACGCAGCTGTATGGCGAAGACAACATGATCACCATCAAGCAGGCCGACACCATGAACGTCGCTTATGTGACCCAGGGGGGGACTGGCAACATTGCCAGCGTGAACCAGAGTGGTATGACGCAGACGGCGAATGTGCAGCAGTTTGGTACGGCTAACAGTGCGACTGTGATGCAGAAGTAATTGCATGGCGTGAAAAACCGCGGCTCTTGGGGGAGGGTCGCGGTTTTATCTAGAACCGTGCGTTGGGTTTGACTACTCAACTACTACACTAATAATGTTCACCTGCAAATTTAAACAGCGGTAAAGTGTAAGTCTCTGATTCGATTAGCTTCAGCCTTGAGCATGGCGCTATCAGGGTTTTTGATCAATATTATTTCCCTAAAAAACTGATTAGCTGAATCGGGGGTTGGACGCTCACTAATTGGCACCCTTGGATCATACTTCCCCCTCATAGCCCCGCTTAATTTCCTATACGAAAAAGCTGACCCCGTATCCGGCTCATACCCTTTTATATAATTAAGAAACTTAAGATGCTCATTATCACCTGCAGGGATTCCAGTTAGCTTTTCCATGTGCGCACTTTGAAACCTAGCTCTTTCTAAATCATGATAATACTTGGCGTTTTTAGTAGGCGCATCTTGGGCCAACCTCCGCAAATAATCATAATCGTCACGTGCTTTGACAGCCTTCACTGGAGTCACCCCAGGCTTTAAAAAGTACATTCTGTTATCAACTTTAATAACATTGGTTCTTACAACCTCCTTTACAGCATCTGCCCTTGCTGCAATTTAGTGGTCGCACGCGCTCGCCACAGTTTTGCGATAGTTAAAACATCAGCATGTCCATTCGGATCATACCGATTGATCGGATCCCCCACACAATACGCATAAGGATTCCCCCCTCCCTTCCCAAATGGGCTCCAACTGTCCGGACTGTTGAAGCGCATCAATACCGGGTTAAACGCCCGATAGCCATTACCCAACAAATAATGTCCGGTCACAGGGTCTGGTCGTTCGCCGTTGAAGCCCAGCAAACTGAGCAGCCCATTTTCAGGGCGGCGATGACCATAGGGTGAATAGGCGATGGCATGTCGGGGCTGATTGGCCTTGAGCGTCTGGAGTATCGAGCGTTGTAGATCGGTGACGAGTAACGTGGTATCGAGCACATCGTCCTGGCGCTGTTGTTGTGCCAACAGCAGGTCGTCGTGCTGGACAATGGAGTGCTGCAGTGCCCCTTGAATTTCGGTGGCCAGGCGACTTTTGCAGTAAAAGCGTTGAAGCGGGGACGCTTGCGATTGGGTGTGGCTGATCAGGCGATCCAGAGGATCGTAGCGATAGAGGCAGAGCAGGTTTTGCTGAGGGAAGGTCATTGGGTGCTCCGAGCTTTTAAGGTCCGAGCGCTTGAGTATCTGTGATGCCGCCAAGGTTGTGACCTAGCAGAACAGATAGTTGCACTTTTGACGTAGGAGCTGCCGAAGGCTGCGTTCTTTTGATCTTTTCTCGTCGCGCGCAAAGAAGATCAAAAGATCGTCCGAACGCGGCCCGAGCCTTCGGCAGCTCCTACAGAAGATCTATGCGGGAGTGAGCCTGCCCGCGATGAACGAAAGCGCGGTCAGCCCTGCGGATCGAGGTTATCCAGCGTTCGGTTCACCGCCAGGTCGGCGAGCATGATCACCTGTTGGATGCCCAGCAACATGCTGCGCTGGGGTCCGTCTACGAACGTTGCGAAATCGGTGGCCATGATGCTGGCGGATGCCAGGGATTCGCAGGCGTGGGCCAGCAGGTCTTCGGTGCTGATGTCTGGGGCGATGAGGAACATTGAGCTGGGGTTGTGCGGAGGGGAGGATTTCAGGACGGCGGGTTTTAGATGAAGGTGGGAAGCAGGTTTTTCGGATGCTGATTCGGGGGGACTGGGCTTGGGCATGGTGAAGCTCCTTGATCAGTGGAGCCGCCACACGTCGCTGCTAAACGGTATGGGTGGCGACTGTACGCGGGTTAGCAGACCAGGGATCAAGGAACCCGGCGCACCGAAGTGCCCCACGCACAGCCACCATAACGGGGTGACACTGGCGCGCCTTGAAATTGACCGAGCTGCTAAACCCGACCGCTGAATGTGCAGCGATGCGGCGACAATAGAGACAGAGACCAAGGCGCACAAGCCGGCGGATTCTGGCGTAGTTGTAGGCAATGGCGCAAGGCGATGTAGCCTCGGATTCTTCCTACGGATGTTGCCTGGATCGTGGACAGCCACGAGAGATAGGTCAACTGCCAGGCCTAGGATTTACTATAATACGCTGTAGGATCTGGAATCCTTCTATTACCCTCACCAAATTTATCGATGTAACGCTTGTAATCCGACGATTCACGAATTTGCTTTCCGGCCCTTTGGGGAAGTATGCCCGGTTCATCACCCCTGGAAAGCCTGAGGAAATCCATGCCGTCCGCCATATCTTTTTTATAACGACTTTTCATATAAATTGCCTCACCAAATAACTCATCATACTGCCTCACTAAAGCATCCGGTAATTTTTTGACTTCAACAAGGCTATTCAATTGATTCCCCGTGAACTGCCTCCCACTTTGTTCAAACAGAGAAGGCACAACTTTCCCGGAGAACTGATCAGGAAATTTTTTTAGTGCGTTCTCCAGCGGCTCGTTGTGCCAGTCGATTGGTTTTCCCAGAGAATATCTCGACATGAATTTCTTGAGCTTCCTGGAAAACTCATAGTCGTTTTTCATATTAGGAAATCTATTGGGAGGAGACGGTGTAGCTATGGATTTAAGCATCGTTGAATTTTTTATTGCACCATTGGTTACTGAGCGGCGTTTTTGTGCTTGAAACGCAAGTTCCAACAATATGCTGTGCCCACTTCTGTCGCCCCAGCCAACTGGATCGCCCAAGCAATACGCATACGCATTCAAGCCCCCAGCCTCAAACGGGCTCCAACTGTCCGGACTGTTAAACCGCATCAATACCGGATTGAACGCCCGATAGCCATTACCCAATAAATAATGCCCAGTCACTGGGTCTGGTCGTTCGCCGTTGAAGCCCAACAAGCTGAGCAGTCCATTTTCAGGGCGGCGATGACCATAGGGTGAATAGGCGATGGAATGTCGTGGCTGATTGGCCTTGATGGTCTGGAGTATCGAGCGTTGTAGATCGGTGGCGAGTAACGTGGTGTCGAGCACATCGTCCTGGCGCTGTTGTTGTGCCAACAGCAGGTCGTCGTGCTGGACAATGGAGTGCAGCAGCGCCCCTTGAATTTCGGTGGCCAGGCGACTTTTGCAGTAAAAGCGTTGGAGCGGGGACGCTTGGGATTGGGTGTGGCTGATCAGACGATTCAGAGGATCGTAGCGGTAGAGGCAGAGCAGGGTTTGCTGAGGGAAAGGCATTGGGGACTCCGAGCTTTTAAGGTCCGAGCGCTTGAGTATCTGTGACCACGCCAAGGTTGTGACCTAGCAGAACTGATAGTTGCACTGTTTACTAAGGCAGCAACGACAAACCGGCGTTCACCACGCAGCTGTTCGGCGCCGACTACATGATCACCATCAAGCAGGCGGACATCATGACCGTCGCCTACGTCACCCAGGGCGGCACGGGCAACAGTGCAACTGTGTTGCAGAAAAAATCGCGCGGGGTGAAAAAAATCCGCGGCCCTTGAGGGAGGGTCGCGGTTTTTTTCATGGCTGTACGCAAACCCCCTGTAGGAGTGAGCCTGCTCGCGAAGAACGAAACGCGGTCAGCCCTGCGGATCGAGGTTATCCAGCGCTCGGTTCACCGCCAGGTCGGCGAGCATGATCACCTGTTAGATGCCCAGCACCATGCTCCGTTGCGGTCCGTCTACGAACGTTGCGAAATCGGTGGCCATGATGCTGGCGGATGCCAGGGATTCGCAGGCGTGGGCCAGCAGGTCTTGAGTGCTGATGTCTGGGGCGATGAGGAACATTGAGCTGGGATTGTGGGGAGCGGAGGATTTCAAGATGGCGGGCTTGAGGTGGGGACTGGCGGCAGTGTCTGCAGTTTCTGATTCGGGGGGATTGGGTGATGGCTTGATCATGGAAAAGCTCCTTGATTGACGGAGCTGCCACGATTCGCTGCGAAACGATGAAGGTGGCAGCTGTACGCAGGTTCGCAGACCGGGAATCAAGGAACCCGGCAGACTCGAAAGCCTCCCGCGCACAGCCGCCATAACGCAATTCAGGAGACGAACAAAAGCGCCAACTGAAAGGAAACGGTGGCGCTGAGCGCCTTGATTAATCCGGGCTGCGAAACCCGATCGCTGAATTGGCAGCGATCGGGTGACAATAGAGCCAGGGGAGCAAGGCGCACAAGCCGGCGGATTCTGGCGTAGTTGTAGGCAACGGCGCAAGACGATGTAGCCTCGGAATGTTCCTACGGATATTGCCTTGATCGTGGACAGCCGTGAGAGATTGGTCGGCTGTCAGGCCGCCTTCGCCGGCAAGCCTGGCTCCTACAGGAAATCACGTAAACCCGAAATCAGGTCGGCCGGTCGGCCGCCTCGCTTTGGCTTTTGCTGTGGCTTTTGATCTTCTTGCCCCATCACGCCCTGGGCCATGGATGGCCGATCGCGGCGGGCCCTGTAGGAGCGAGCATGCTCGCGAAAAACCTGAGAGCACCTCGGGGTGTCAGGCTCCCCGCGTCATCGTTGACCTCCATCGCGAGCAGGCTCGCTCCTACAGTAGACCGGGTACATCCGCGAGCGACTGGTCGGCTATAAGGCCGCCATCGCTGGCAGGCCCACAGTGGATCGGGCACACCTGCAAAATCAGGTCGGCTCGTAGGCCGCCTCGCTTTTGCTTTGGCTTTGGCTTTGGCTTTGGCTTTGGCTTTTGATTTTCTTGCCACATCGAGAGGCCGAGTGGAGGTTCTGCGCAGTGGGTAAACCGGCATGGATGCCGGTTTAGCCGCGCTGGGCCAAGGATGGCCCATCGCGGCGGGCCCACGGAGCAGGACCGGAGCGAGGGCATGCCGAGCATTAGCGAGGCACCGAACGCCAGGGGCAAGAGCCCTTGGTTACTTGGGGCTCTTCCAAGTGACTCGCTGTAAAAGCGAAACCATAGGTGGCCGTTACCGCAGGAATGGATATGTACTCCGTCAACAAACAATAGGTCGGCTGTCAGGCCGCCTTCGCGAGCAGGCTCGCTCCCACAGTTGATTCGAGTACATCCGTCAAAGTCAGGTCGGAAATGAGGCCGCCATCGCTGGCAAGCCAGCTCCTACAGTTGTCCAAGTACAGCCGCGAGCGACTGGTCGGCTATAAGGCCGCCTTCGCTGCGATGCGGCGACCCGACAAGCCAGCAGATTGGACGGGGTACATCTGCAGGAACTGGGTCGCAATGCCGCCTCGGCTCACTCATCCTCCCCCTCACCCTCCGGCACCACCCTGTTCTGCGTCAGGTACCGATCCAGCGTCTCATTTTGCGCAGGCACGGAATTATCCCCCGCCACCTGCCACAAATGCCGCTCGATCCCCTGCGCCAGCATATGCCCCACCGCCGCCTCGATCGCCGACAACACACACAACTGCGCCGGTTCGTTGGTGGTGTAGCCCACCTCGGCTTCAAGCAACTTCTTGAACTCGATGAACTTGAACACCCCGGCACTGCGGGCCACGGAGTAGATGGTCTTGCTGGTCATGACGTTGGACAGCACCTGCCCGCTGCGCACGTCCACCGCCCGCAGGTTCACCGTGACCTGATCGACCCGATACTCCCGGGAAATGTCGATGCCCAGGTAGCGCGCGCCTTCGCCGCCGCTGCGCACGTTGGTGTCGTAGGCGATGATCCCGCCCTCGAGCATCATGTTCGCCGCTTGCAGCGGTGGCAGTTCAGCCTGGATGTTCACCGGGGTGTTCGGTTTCTTCTGCGAGGCGCGGATGATCTTGCGCTCGGTCAACAGGTTCTGCAGCCCTTCGCGCTCCAGCACCACGAACCAGCCGCTGGCCTGCAAGGCGTCCATCAGCATGCTCGCCGCGCCCTGGGTGACACTGGTGGAAAACGAGCTGGCCGGGGTCGGCTTGTATTGCCCGGTCTGGTCGCGGAAGCCGTAGACCACCGCCATCAACCGGCCCTTGGGTCGTGGCATGTTGATCAAGTCGTAGTAAGTCGAGGCCCTTGGGGTCAGGGTCGGGGTTTTGGAGTCCTGCTCGGCCGACATCGGCTCACGCAGACTGCACCCTTGTAATGCCGCCAACATCAGCCCCAGCGCAATTATTTTTTTCATGTCCTTAACTCCCCATGTCCGCCGCCCCATCAAGGGGCCAGGCCATTCACCTGGATTTCCGAAACTTCGCCGGTCGCCCGATCGGTCACGACAATGCTCAGTGCCCCCGAGTCGTCGACGACGTTGACGATAAAAGCGTCTGTGGACAGGCTCCCCGTGTTGCCGGTGGAGATGTTGTCCAGCAGTTGCCCCAGCAAGCGCGATTGCAACTGGGCGCTGAAGCGTTCCAGGGCCGAGGTCCCGGCCACCGAGGTACGATCCTTCAAGTCGGGATCGTCGTAGTCGTTCTGCGCCTGGGCGTTGTTGAGCAGCCAGGTGCCGTTCAACGGGTTACCGCCGAACGATGGGTTGATCGGTGTGTAGACCAGCTCCGTGCCCTGGGCCAGGGCGCAAGCGCCCAGGCCGAGCAAGCATCCACCGGCGCGCTGCAAAAACGTTTTCGCTTTCATAGTTCGTCCCTCTCAAGGTCCGTGGTGTCCTGCAACAAGGCTTCCAGCTTGCGCTGGACAATCTGCCCGCGTACCCAGTCGGCGGCAGCATAGGCCTCGTCCTTGAGCTCCACGGTGTTCGGCGGCAGGAAGCGCCGGTAAACCAGTCGTTGTTGAAATTCCACGGTCACCAGGCTGCCCCAGCGAGCCGAAGGTCGTTCGCGTACCACCAGGTTGAAATCCATCGGGCTGGTGGCGCGCAGGCGTTCACTGAACGAGTAGTAAAATTCGTGGCCGATGTGCGAGATCGTGTCGTCGACGATGAAGCCGAGCATTTCGTCCTCTTCACCGGCCCAGGTTACGGCGGTGCTCACCAGCAGGATCATGGCCAGGCAGAAGCGCTTCATGGCTGCACCGCCTGGGGCGATTGGGCCGGGCCATTGGCCGGGCCGGAGGCGCCATCGAGGAAAGCTTTTTCGGCCACGAACTGCCAGTCCTTGTAGCTGGCCATGCCGTTGAAGTCCGACCATTGACTGGGGAAATCCGCCTGTTTGAGCGGCAGGTCCGTGGACGGGCTGCTGATGCCGGTGATGCGTCCGTCGAAGCCGCGCATCAGGAACCATTCACCGCCACCGATCGGGTCCGGGTACAGCTGGCGGATATGATGTTTGGCATTTGGAAAGCGCTGGTCCTGCACCAGGTCGGCGAGTTCCTTGGGGTACTGGGCCAGGCCTGGCGAACTGCGGTAATAGCTGCGCAGTGCCTGGGCGTACTGGGTGCCGACCCACAGCAATTGGCGTTCGCGGTCGCGCCGTGAGGCGGTGGACCACAACTCGCCGGCACTGGCCAGGCCCATGCCCATTACCATGATCAGAAACAGCACACCCAGGTAGGTGAAGCCGTCTTCTGCCGCAGGCTTACCACTCGGAATAAAGGCTGCCATCACGCGCCCTCCCTGTGGCACCACTCTTGATATCGGCGACACCGCCGGCCACGCCGTCAGGCGGTGCAACCATGACCCAGGCGTCCTTGCGTTCGGATATCGGGTCCATCGGCGGATTGCGCAGGTAGCGCTGTTCAACCAGCTGCTCGATGGAGTCGGGATAGCGTCCGGTGTCACCGTAGTAGTGATCCAGGGCTTCGCGCATCGCCGACAGGCTCTGGCGCAGGGTGGTCTCCTTGGAGGCCTCCAGGCTGTTGAAATAGCGTGGCAAGGCGATGGTCATCAAGGTTGCGATGATTGCCATGACCACCATCAGTTCCAGCAGGGTAAAACCCTTTTCCCGACGCATATGCTCACCACTCCCGGTAGGCGATGCCGTTGAGCCCCTTGCCCCGGGCCTTGGAGTAAACGTCAAAGACGTCCTCGCCGTCCCGCGGGTTTTGAGCCGTACTGTCGTAGGAGCGCAGGCCCCAGCCACCTTCGTCGTCGCGCTTGACCGGTGCCAGCGGGTCATGGGGCACGCGCCGCAGGAAATAGAACTTGGCACCCTTGGCGCTGCGCACATCACGCACCCCTTCCACCAGCACCTGCAGGTTCGGCGGGTAGCCGCTGCTGTTCAGCGACTTCTCGATATAACCGGCGTCGAAAGCGCGCTTGTAGGCGTCGAGGGCATCGCGGATCTGGTACAGCGCGGTGCGCAGTTCCTGCTCTTTGCCCCGGCGCACCACGGTCTCGGTCAGCGGCGCGGCCATGCCGGCCAGCAGGCCGATCAGGGACAGCGTCACCACGACTTCGATCAAGGTAAAACCGCGTTGCGAGGCGTTCATGATCAAGGCTTCCCGACGGTGACGGTGGTAGCGATCGGTGCGTTCATGCCACGGACTTTCACCTCTTCGACTTCGACCTTCGAGCGGTCCGGCGCCTGGATGTGCATGCTGGTTTCGGTGCCGGTGGCGAATTCCATGTCCGACGGGCTCTGGTACGGCAGGTTGCGCACGATCCGCGGCGTGATCGACAGCACCAGCTCGGATTTGCTGACGTCGTCCTTGTTGCTGCCGAACAGGCGACCCAGCCCGGGAATGTCGCCAAGACCAGGAATCTTGTTGCCGGTGCTACCATGGTCGTTGCGCATCAGGCCGGCAAGAATCTGCGTTTCGCCGTCATGCAGGCGCAGGGTGGTCTGCGCGTTGCGGGTGTCGACCTGGACCGGAATCGTGCCCTGGCGGGTCGGTTCCAGTGGCGTGGCGTTGCTGACTTCCAGCGCCACCTTGATCGCCACTTCGTTGTTCAGGTGCACGGTGGGCTGCACTTCCAGTTTCAGACCGACGTCCAGGTAAGTCACGCTTTCGGTGATCACCGGTCCCTGGGTCGACGGCACCGACGTGGCGCTGATGATCGGCACGCGCTGACCGATGTGGATGCGCGCCTGTTCGCGGTTGCTGACGCGAATGACCGGGCTGGCCAGGGTGTTGATGTCTTTGTCCTGGGCGTTGATCTTGGCCTGTGGCGACGGCTGGATAGTGATCCGGCTGGAGTTGATGCCTTTGAGCTGATCAAGAACGCTGACCGCCGTACCGTCGCTGTTGATCACGCCAAAGGTGTTCGGCCATTGCAGGCCCAGGTCGAGAATCCGCTGGGTGGCGACTTCCATCACTTCCACTTCCAGCACCACTTCGGGGTTGGACTGATCCTGCGATTGCAGGAGTTTTTCCGCCATGCGCACGGCGTCGCCGGTGTCGCGCATGGTCAGGGTGTTGAGGCGTTCGTCGACGAACACGTCGCGGGTCTTGAGCATGGTCTTGACCATGTTCAGCGCGGTGTTGGCATCGATGCTGGTCAGGTAGAAGGTGCGCATCACCAGCTCTTGGTAATCCTTGAGCTTCTGCGGCGAGTCCGGGTAGATCAGCAGGGTGTTTTCGTTCACCACTTTCTGGTGCAGCTGGTTCTGTTGCAGCAGCAGTTCCACGGCGTCTTCGATGCGCACGTCGCGCACGAAGATGGTGGCTTTCATGTCCGGGCGCAGGTCCTTGTCGAAGATGAAGTTCAGGCCGGCGACCTGGGACAGCACTTCGAAGATGGTCTTGAGGTTGGCGTCGCGAAATTCCAGGGTCACCGGCCGGTCCAGGCGGGTGCGCAGTTGCGGATAGGCCACCACGTTGCGGCTCTGCACCAGGCGGATATTGCCCTGCAGTTCCAGGGCGCCTTCGTTGTTCGGGTCCAGGTCGAGAATCTGCTTGACCTGACGCTCGGCGCCGTAGATGTCGCCGCGGCGCAGGTCGCCACGGGCCAGTTCGAGTTTTTCATCGAGGCTGCGCATGTGTTCGAGCTGGCGCAAGGCGTCCTGGGCGCGGCGGTTGTTCGGCTCGATGGTCAACACCCGGCCGTACCCCATGCGCGCCGACGCGAAATCACGCTGGGTGCGGTCCATGTCGGCCTGGGTCAGCAGCGCCGTGACCGAACGGGCACGGGAGCTGTTGAGCGCAATGTGCAGTTCGGTGTCGCGAGGGTTTTCCCGCAGGCCCTCCTCGATCCGGGCCAGTCCGGCTTCGTATTGCCCCTGTTCGATCAGCTCAGAGGCTTCTTCCTTGGCAACCTGCGCCGAGCTGCAGGCGGCCAGCCCTGCGCAGAGACAGAGGCTCATCAGCAAACGGGATTTGTTCATTGCGCGCTCCCCACAGACAAAGTCTGGGACAAATGCAGAGGCAAATAGACCAGGCTCAGTTCCAGATCGGAAATCCCCTCGATCTTCCATGTTTCGTCGATCACATCCCCTTTGCGCACGACGTAGATCTTTTCGCCGTTCTGCAAAAACACTTGCAGGTCGGTGCGGTCATTCATCCGGCCGATAAACTGGAAAGGCATGGGCGGTGCAGTGGGGACCTGCACCACCGGTGCAACGTTGACAGCTTGTTCGGTGACGCTGGCCAGGACCGGTGCGGCCTTCCAGCTGCGCGCGGCGAACAGGTCGCCCGCCGGGCTCAGGTCCTTGATCGCCACTGGCGCACCGGAGGCTTTCGCAGCTGGCAACGCGCCACGGCTCTTGCCTTTGGCCGGCGAGGCCACAGCGGCCATTTCAACGTCACTGTCGTCGGCCTGCTTGAAGTATTCGGGCAACCAGGTCAGCGCCGCAGCCACGCCGAAGAACGCCACCCAGCCCACTACACGTTTGCTGTTCATCATGACCTCGACAGGTAAAGGGTCATGCGGATCCGCCCGTTCAGGTCGGTGTCGGCGATCTTCTTGCGCGAAAGCTCCAGGTCCTCCACCACCACCGCCGGCAACTGGCCGAGCAAGGCGTGCATGAAGCGCCGCAGTTGCGGATAGCTGCCCCGCACCGGCAACAGGATCTGATAGCGCGCCAGGTGGGTCTTGGGATCGATACCCAGCGAGTATTCGCCCCGGGACAGGGTGATGCGTTCCTGGGCGGCCAGCGCGTAGATCTTGTCGATGGCGACGGTGGCCTGGGGCTGGGTCGGCAATTTGCTGCGGAAATCATCGAGCTGGCGTTGCGGCACGACTGGCGCTGCGATCGAGCCCTCCTCGACCTTGGCCAGGTATTCACGGGCGTCCTGGGTCTGTTGGCTCAGGTGCTGCAGCGCCTGCCAGTCCGGCAACAAACCGAACAGGCCATAGGTCAGCGCCAACACCAGCATGGCCAGCCCCGCCAGGCCGGGCACGCCCAGGCTTTGCAGGTATTCGTGGACGATCAATCTAGGGATTTGCATCGCCAATCTCCCAGGTAGCCGACAAGTTGAATTGCACCGGGTGTTCCGGCACGTTGGCGACGATTTCGTGACTGAGCAGCGACACATCGGACAGCTCGTCGCTGGCTTCGAGGCGGCGGTGGAAGTCGAGCATGGCGTCCAGGTCGCGCGCCTCGGCGCTGATCCGCACCTGGCCCTTGCGGGCATCCGGGGTCAGGGTCAGCAAGGCAATGTTGTCCCGGGGCATGGCCTCCAGGGTGGCGAACAGACGCTCCCAGGGGCGGCGCAATTGCTGCGACACTTTGCGCATCTCGGCCAGGTTCTGTGCCTGCTCGCGGGTTTCGGCCGGGGTCAGGCTGACCTTGCTGCCGTTGTCGCCGGTGAGCACGCGTTGCGTGGTTTGCAGATGACCTTGCTGTTGATCGGCCTCCCCGCTGAGGTGTTGCTGAAACAGGATGCAGGTCAGCGCCAGCACCACACCACCGGCCAGCAGGCTCCAGCCCAGGGGGCTTGAGCGGCGGCGCGGCTGAAAGTCGAGCATCAGGGGGCGCATGTCAGGCCACCGCCCGGGACATGACGTACAGGCAATCGTGTACGGCTGTCCGGCCCTCTTCAAGGGTGCGCAGGTGTACGCCTGGCACTTCAGGGTGCGAGTCGATGCGCGCTGGCGCATGCAGGTAAACGTTCAGCGGCCGTTCGCTGGTGGAAGCCTGCAGCTGGCTTTCGCGACCGATCAGCGCGGTCAGTGCCGCATCACTGTCGCTGCTGCCCACCGAACGCACCGCCGTCCAGCGACCTTCGCGGGCCAGCAGCAACACGCTGCGCACCGGTTCAGCGACCACGAACAGGAAGTCGCCGGCGTCGAAGCTTTTGTCGAAGTGATTGAACGCCGCCATCAGGTACGGCTGCACCGAACGCAGGCGCAGGCCACGACCGCTGGCCAGGGTGCGCAGACGGTCCAGCAGGTCTTGCGGCAACGCCGTCGCAATGCGGTCGTAGCCGGCAGGTTCGGCCGAGAGCACCAGGCTCCAGGGTTGATTCGGTACCCCGTAGAGGTCTTCGAAGCACAGCTGGGCAAACCCCCGCAGTTCGTCGGGGCTGCTGATCTGCTCGCTCCAGGGCACCAGGCAAAACCGGCTGAAGTGGCCGGAGACCACCACGGTCAACTCGGCACCGGCGCGGGCATGTTCACCCAGCAGGCGGTCGAGGGTTTCCAGGGCGACCGTCCAGGCCATGAATCCTTCATCGATGAAGCCGACGCTGCCCAGCCACAGGGTGTCGCCACCTTGACGCTGACCGAGGCCGACACCACTGGCGCCGAGCACGGCGACATAACGCTCACGAGATAAAAGTGACACGATTGATCTCCTCGAGAGTAGTTCGGCCTTGTTGCACCAGTTCCAGCGCCGATTCGCGCAACAGGCGCAAGCCACGTTTGCAGGCGTGGGCCTTGATTTTCGAAATGGGTTGGCGCTCGACGATCATTTGCCGCAGTTCGTCGTCCAGGTGCAGCAACTCGGCAATCGCGCTGCGTCCGCGGTAGCCGGTACCACGGCAATGTCCGCAACCCTTGCCGTGGACAAACCGGTAGTGGTCGACCTGTTGCGGGTCAAGGCCCGAGCTTTGCAGCTCTTCTTCGGTCGGCGTATACGGCGCGCTGCAAGCACTGCAGACCAGGCGGATCAGGCGCTGGGCCAGTACCGCATTGAGCGCGGAGACCAGGCTGTAGGGGTCGATTTCCATCTGGGTGAAACGGCCGATCACGTCGAACACGTTGTTGGCGTGGATGGTGGTGAACACCAAGTGCCCGGTGAGTGCCGATTGCACGGCGATCTGGGCAGTGTCAGGGTCGCGGATCTCACCGACCATGATCTTGTCCGGGTCGTGGCGCAGGATCGAGCGCAGGCCGCGGGCGAAGGTCAGGCCTTTCTTTTCGTTGACCGGGATTTGCAGCACGCCCGGCAGTTGGTATTCCACCGGGTCTTCAATGGTAATGATCTTGTCCACGCCGTGGTTGATCTCGGTGATCATCGCGTACAGCGTGGTGGTCTTGCCGCTACCGGTGGGGCCGGTGACCAGCACCATGCCGTAGGGTTCGGCGGCGAGGCGGCGCAGCTGGCGCAAGGTTTCCTCTTCAAAGCCCAGTGCCTGCAACTGCACGCCGCAGACCTTGTCGGCCAGGTCCTGTTTGTCGAGCACCCGCAGCACCGCGTCCTCGCCGAAAATGCTCGGCATGATCGACACCCGGAAGTCGATCTGCCGGCCGCTGATGCCGATCTTGAAGCGACCGTCCTGGGGCACGCGTTTTTCGCCGATGTCCAGTTCGGCCATGACCTTGACCCGGGAAATCACCTGCTCGGCGAACTCGTTGCCCTGGATCTTGCTGATGTTGTTGAGCACGCCATCGATGCGGTACTTGATCACCAGGCCGCTGCCGGTGGTGCCCAGGTGGATGTCGCTGGCGTGCATCTTCAGCGCATCGTAGAGGGTCGAGTTGACCAGCTTGACCACCACGCTCGAGTCTTCGCTGATGCTGGTCAGCGACAGGCTTTGCAGGGTGTCGATCTCGGTTTTGCCGTCGGCCTGGGCGTTGAGCGATTCCACCGCGTGGAAGCTCTCTTCGTGGCGCGCCAGGTAGGCTTTCAGGTCGTCGGCATGCACCAGGTACAGCGGCGCGCCGTGCAGGCAGTCGTCGATCCAGGCCAGGCGAGCGCTGTCGAAGGGGTCGGCAAACACGCCAATGACCGCGTCGTCGTGACGCAGCAGGGTGAATTCGCGCTTGAGGCATTGGGCCAGGGTGACCCGGTCGAACACCGGAGTGGATTGAAACAGGCTGTCGGTGTCGAGCACCGGATAGTGCAGGGTCGCACCGAGGCACTGGATAAAGGGCATGGGGGCCAGTTCGCAGAGCTCCCCGAGAGCTTCGAGCATCCGCTCGCCGGAACTGCCGGCCCGGGAACGGGCCTCGGCCAATTGCTCACTGGAAAATCGAGTGGGTACACAATCCAGCGGTGGCGCATCGACGACAAGGGATAGACGGTCCATGGCTTGCTCTCCAACACCCGGGGCTTAGAGCCCTGTCGGCGCGGCGAGCAATTGCGGCAAATGCCGGAACCTCTTGTCGCGCCATTACTCCCCGGTGAGCAATTGTTTGTCGTCTGGCGCTGTGGAGGCCGAGTTACTTCGTCGGCGATCTGCAAGCACCCAACTACCGTCGTACAACTGCAGCGGGAAACTTTCGGTCCTGCTCTGGCGTCGTTCGACAAAGCCTTCGGCACTGCTCACACCCGTTTTGGGTTCGCGCTGCCGCCCCAGAAGATCAAGCACTGCACGCGCCAGTTCCGCCATCGGAAAGGGTTTGAACAGGATGTGGCTGACTCCCAGTTGCCGGGCCTTCTCGCAAACCTCTGCGGTGGGGTGCCCCGTGATCAGCACAAAATGACACTTCCTGTTCTGGCGGACGGCATCGAGCACCTCAAAGCCTTCCATATCGGGCAAGCGGTAATCGAACACCATCACATCGGGTGCGAAATCGCCGGCTTCGGCGATTGCTTGCGCACCGTCGTGAGCAATCCGGACTTCCAGCGCTTGCGCCTGCAGGTAACCCTGGAGGTTTTCCGCCAGCAGCTGTTCGTCATCAACAACCAGTACTTTGTTTAACAAGGTGGACTCCTTGAAACTGCAGGTCCGAGTTCCGAACCTGGTGGAGTGCGCGCCTTGATAGGTCTAACGCACACTTCATGCCAGGCTGAGTGCCGGTAATTTTATGTATTCATGTCCTTGAATTTAAAAGCAATGCCCTTGCGTCCACATGCCCCACCCCCCAAAAACGGGGGAAAGCGAACGGATGTGCATCAACGCTTTCCCCCACTGTTGGGGAAAGCTCATTCGTCGTCAATCCGTTCGATCCTGTTGCTGGAACGCAGCTGCGCCAGCGTCTGCAGACGCGCCTGGACCTGTTTCTGTCGGGCAAGGTAAGCCCGAACCATGTCAAGTCCTTGTTCTTCTGAGACATCGGCAGCCTCCAATCGGTTCTGTAACAAGATCAAATGCCATCCCACCGCCGTGCGCACCGGCTCGCTGACGGCCCCAGGTTTCAGGGCAAAGGCCGCGGCTTCGAACTCCGGCATCATGCGCCCCCGGGCAAAGTAACCCAGGTCGCCACCTGCGCTGGCCGAAGCGTCTTCGGAACCGCTGCGGGCGACGCTGGCAAAGTCAGCGCCTTCACCAATCGTCGTGCGCATTGCCTCCAAGCGTAGTCTCGCGGCTTCGACTGTGGAAGCATCCGCACCCTGAGGCACTTTGATCAGGATATGCCTGACCTGGATTTCCTCGGGCCGGTTCATCTCGGCGCGGTGTTCCTGATAAAACGCCCGCACCTGGTTTTCGTCCGGCTCGTTGACCCTGGTGAGTTCGGCAAACATCTGCTGCGCCGCCAGATCGCGGCGGGTGTACTCGATGTAAGCGGCCTCATCGAAACCGGCGTCTTCCAGGCGCCGGGCGAACACCTGCGCGCCCCCCATGGCTTGGCGGGTCTGGTCGACCTGGTCTTGCACCGTGGCATCGCTGATCACCACCCCGCGCTTGACCGCTTCCTGCCAGAGCAGCTCCTTGTCGATCAGGGCGTCCAGCGCCGCCTTGCGCAGCTGTTTGTAGGCGCTCGGACTGCGGATGCTGGCGACCGCCCGGCCCTGATCCTCCAGGTATTCGGCGAAATAGCGCTCCAGGCGCAGCTGGGAAATTTCCTCGCCATTGACCCTTGCCACGGCCGGGCCACTGCTGCAAAACGCGGCGGGCACCCACAGGGTCAACAGCACCAATACAGTCGTGAGTTTCATCTTCGGCCTCCGGCTCAGGGTATGGCGGCAATGGGTTTGTAGGGGGCGACCAGATAGAAGCGCTGGTCTGGCAGGTCCACGGTGACCACGTGGGCGCCGCTCAGGCCCAGGCGTCGGCCCGGCCCGAAACTGATCAGCGGGGTCAGGCCGGTATCGAAGTCATGCAGGCCTTCCAGGGCACTGATCAGTTTTTCCCGGCTGGCATCGCGCCCCGCCTGTTTCATGCCCTCGCTGAGCAGCAGCATCGAACTGTACGCCCCGACCTGCAGGACCGCGTGTTCGCCACCGAGCTTCTGGCGCTCGCGCAATTGGGTCAGGGCTGTGCGCCCGCTCTTCGTCCAGTCGCTGGGCACGAACGGATACGCCAGGAACACCCGCCGGGAAAAACCACTGGGTACCTGCAACAGATCGCCCGCCACCTGATTCGAGGCGGCGAACAGGTAGGGCACCTGGCCCGCGGTCTGCAAGCGCTCGGCCAGGCGACTGAAACCGCCACTGCTGCCCATGTAGAACACCGAGCGCGAGCCCAGTGGCAATTCGTCCTGTGCCGACTCGTAGGCTTGCAGGTGCACTTTCTGCCAGGCGTTGTCCTGCAGATACTGGGCAAGCTTCTCGGCTGCCAGGCGCTGGCCCGGCTCGTTCGGGTAGGCGATCAACGTGGGTCCTTGCAGCACACGCAGGCTGGTGGCGGCGTAGTTGGCCAGCGCAATCATCTGTTCGCGCAGCCCCGGCAGCGGTTCGAAAATCTGCCGGCTGGCCTGGGCCGTGCCTTGCCATGACAGCGGCCCGATCAGGGGCACGCCGGCCTGTTCCAGACGCGGGGCCAGCTCAGCATTCAGCGCCGGCACCAGTGGTGCGACCAGCGCGAAAATCCGGTCCTGTTCGATCAACTGGTCCAGCGCCTGCTCGGCGCTGACACGGTCGGGACCTGGGTCAAGGATGGTCAGGCGCAACTGCCGGCCATGAATCCCGCCCGCTTCGTTGATCCGCGCCACGCTGCCCCTGAGCACCGCGGCCACGGTAGCGCCCTCCGCGCCCAACACGCCGGTGCTCGGCAGCAAGGTGCCCAGGTGCAGGCTGTCGGGGCTCAGGCCTGGATCGCGGTCATCGGCCAGGCGCTTGAGGTACGCCGTAAGGTTGCGTTGATCGCTCATCGACAGGACGAACCGCGGCATGGCCGAATCGAGGCGGTTGTTGCCCGGGTCCCGCCCCTCCTGGATCGCACGGGCCAAAGTGCCCTCGGTATAGGCCGGGTAGGCACGCCCGTTGATTTGCTGTTGACCGTAAGTGCTGGACAGCCGCGACCAGCTCAGGTCCGGCGGGCGCACCCCGCCTTCCGGACGCCCCAGGCCATCGCTGCCGTGGCAGTTGGCGCACGGCAGGCTGGTGGCCGGCAGCAGCATGCCCGCCGCCCCGATCCGGGCCATGATCGGCTCACCGCTGGCTGAAACGCCCTCGCGGTACAGGCGTTTGCCGGCGCTTTCGCCGGGCGTCAGCGGTAACGCCTGGGCGCTCAGGCTGATGCCACCGAGGATAAGCAGGCCGAGGATCAGGGCGTTTTTCATGGCCCGGACTCAACGGCCGGCCACGGGCATTGCCAGCAACTGCAAGCGCTGGGCAATGGCGGCGGCCGGGGCATCGGGACGGATCTTGCTCCAGCGCTTGTTCGCCACGTCACCGACGACCAACTGGGTGGAGTGCTGCTCGGGGGACGGTATGACCTGGCCGATGCGCCCCAGGACCAGGTCCATCTGCGCTTTGTCGCCGGTAAGAAAAAGCCAGTGGGGCTCATCGACGCCCTGCTTCAAGGTGTAAGCCTTGAGTACCGCCGGGGTGTCCCGCAGCGGATCACTGGTAAGGGAGATAAAGATGATGCCGTCCGCCTTGTCGCCCAGCACTTCGCGCACTTGCTTGAGCTTCTGGGTGATCAAGGGGCAGGCATCGGTGCAACTGGTGAAAATCACATTGAGCAGCACCACGCGGTTGTGCAGCGCGTCGCTGTAGAAACGCAGGATATTGCCGTTCTGGTCCTGCAACGGCGTGTCGGTGAACCAGGTCTTGGCATCGCGGGTGCCACCGGCCGGCTGTGCGGCGGCCGCCACCGTGGCGGAGGCAGGCGCCGCTTGCTCATGCCCTTCGTGGGCCAGGGCCAGGGAGCTTGCGAGGCACGAACAGATACTCAGGGCGATCCAGTCGAGAAGTCTCATGGCTGATGCTCCATGGCGATGGCGGTGTGTTTGGCATGGGCGTTGCGTTCACCACTGAGCTTCTCCACTTGCCGGGTCAATATGCTCGGGTCGGTGAAGCCGTAGTAGCGGGTCCAGTGGCGGCTGTTGCCGTCCCCCACGAGGATCAGCGGTGCATGATTCTTGAAGTCGCCACTGAAGCTGCCCAGGCCCTTGAGGGTTTCGTTGACCGACTGCGTGGAGCCGGTCAACCAGCTCCAGCCCGGACCGTTCTGGAAGGCGCGGGCGTAGTCGTTCAGGCGCTTGGCGTCATCGCGCTGCGGATCGATGCTGATCGACACCAGCTGCACCTCGGTACCGACCCGTGCGCCCAGCTGTTTCTGCACCTTGCCCATGATCGAGGACACCACCGGGCAGACCGTGGTGCAACTGGTGTAGATGAAGCTCATGACCACGATCTTGTCGGCCACCAGGTCTTTTTCCAGGCGCACGGTCTTACCGTTCTGGTCCACCAGCGCGACGTCGGCAAACTTGATCTGGGCGGTCTCGGAACTGGTGCTTTTGGCCGCCATTTTGTGGCCGGCATGTTCATCGGCCGAGTGGGCCAGGGCCTGGCCGATACTGGCGGCCAACAGGCAGAGTGTCAGCAGTCCACGGTGTGCAAATCGCTTCATGTCGATGTCCTCTTCAATGAGCTTCGCCGGGTGTCACCCGAACGCTGGCAAAAGTCTGGTCGTCAAAATTCGCACCCAGGGACGCCGCACGCACGTGCAGGTACCAGGCGCCTTTCCGGTCGAGGGTGACCGGGGCTTCATAAATTCCATTGCCGACGTCCACTGCTGCGACGTGCTGAGGCCGTGAACTCGGCGCCAGGAAGTAGCGCACCTGTACGTCCTTGACCCCGCTGCGCTGGACCTTCTGTTTGCCCTGGACGATGCGAAAGCGCACGACATAAGGGCTACCCAGGGCGGCCGTGGATTTGTCGAGCATGAACTCCACCTTCGGCACACCGGCCACGGGTGGGAGTTTGTCGTTCGCCTCAACCACCGCGCTGAAGCAATGGATGATGTTCGGCTGATTGAGCAGGAACGCCACGTCAAAGCGCCCCGCCGTCGGCAGCTTGATCCGCGCGCTGTACAGCCCTGGCTCGACTTCGCGCAGGCTGCGGTCGATGACCAGCGCCGCCCGCGCCACTTGCCCGCGATTGGGGTAGCCGGACATCGGCGCGTTCATGCCTTCGGCGTAGAAGTAAGTGGTGTTGTCCACCGGGTTGACCACAAACACCGCGTTGTCGTCGCGCGACACCGCCAGGCTCGACGCCAGCGGCAAGTCACCGGCCAGCCGCGGCGGCTGCGGCCCGGCTTCGAACCCCTGGCTGATCGGCTTGCGGCCTTCACCCAGGGACGCCAGGTTGATCATCGTCACCTTGGCCGAGGCCAGTCCGCGCACATAGGCATAGGCCTTGGTGAACACCACTTGATAGGGTTCGGCGGACACGTCCAGTTCATGGATCAGCGAATCGGTGGCCGCGTCGATCACCGCCGCCTGGTTCTCCAGGGTATTGAGCACGATGCCGAAACGGCCGTCGGCGCTGAAGCCCATCGGGCCGAGGCCCTGCTTGATCTTGATCACCCGCCGCACCGACTGGTTCGCGGCGTCGACCACGGTGACCGTGCCGTCCTTGCCATCGGCCACATAGGCCGCGCCGGACAGTGGCGAGTACACCACCGACAGCGGGTGCGAACCGGTCTTGAGCTGCTTGGCGATGGTCAAGGTGGCGACATCGATGATGCTGACGGTGCCGTCGTCGCGGTTGGTGACAAAGGCGAAGCGGCTGTCCTTGCTGAAGGCGATTTCGTGATGACCGCTGCCGGTTGCCAGGTGCTTGAGGGTTTTCAAGCTACCAGTGTCGATCACCGTGACCCCGGAAAGCTCCGCCGACGGGGCATTGTTGCCGACCCACAGCAGGCGCTCGTCCGGTTGCAAGGCCACGCGCACCGGGTTGCTGCCAGCGGCTACCGAATCAACCAGCTTGAATTGTTCACTGTCGATCACCGCAACTTCCCCCGCCGTCGGCATCGACACAAAGACCCGCTTGTTGTCCCTGGGGGTGACCCAATCCATTGGCGGTTGCTTGATATTAATGCGGGTTAGGGTGCTGGTGATGCCACCCACCGAGACCGATGGATCAACCACCGAGACGCTGGCATCGCGGTTCATCACCATCAGGAAGTAGCTGTTGAGATCGAGCAGCGGCCGTGCGCCGATACTCGATTTGAGAAACACCCCGACCCGGGCCTTGCAGCTCTGTTCGCGGCCCTGGGCCTGGTCGGCGACGGGGGTTTGCGGGTCGATCCAGGCGCCGGGGGCGACACCCGCCAGCGGTTGGCCCGAGGCCTTGTCGGTGACGTTGAAACGCACGTCGGCAAATTCACCCTCGCGCAACACGCCGCCTTCGGCCAGCGGCCGCACTTCGAGTGCCACCGACACGCCGTCGCGTTCAAGCGTCTGCTCGGTCCAGGTGTTGGGTAGCGCGATGTCGCTGAGCAGGGTCGGGGGCGACGTGCGCCATACCCCGACCCAGATCAGTGCTACCCCGACGATCAGCGCAACGCTGGCGATTTTGATGGTCCTGTTCATGTCACTCTCCCCTTCAGATCTATGCCTGCTTCACCGCGCCCCCCTGTGGGAGCGAGCCTGCTCGCGAAGAGGCCAGCACATCCAACATTGATGTGTCTGACACTCCGCCTTCGTCGGAACGCCGCCCGGAGCCGGCTCGCTCCCACAGGTGTTGCGTTGTTTCCTGCCCTACGGCGCCGGGGCCGGTTCCGGTTCGTTGGTCACCCGCAGCAATCCCCACAACCCGGAGGTGTTGCCATAGGCTGCGTAGTCGCGGAACAGGTAGTCACCCGCTATCGCGTTGACACCCCCGGCGCTCGGCAGCATGAAACTGAAGTGCGCCGCCGGCAGCACGCTCTCGCGGGCACCGATGTACATCGACATCGGGTTGTAGCCGAACTTCACCGAACCCACGCCAGGAGTGCCCATTGGATAGCCTCCGGTATCGCTCTTCTCCGACAGGAACGGGTTGGTCGACCAGACGTGACCGTCAAGCTGGAAGGTCGTGCCGCGACTGCCGCCGGTCGGCATCAGGATGTGCGTGCGGAACGGTTGCCCCGGCTTGGCGTACAGCACCGGTGTTTGCGGATCGCCGCCCACCAGCGCGTTGCTGTAGGCCATGTGCGCATTCACCATGTCGCCGTAGCCCGCGCCATCGGCATGGCCGAACGGTGCATCCGGGGCCAGGCCGAAGCGGTACCACATCGGTTCGGTCTTGTAGTTGATGGCCATGCTGGAGTTGTCCTGCGGATCGTTCGGCACGCCGAACCCTTCCGCCGCAATCCCTTCCACCGGCCGACCATTGGCCCAGCGAATGTTCAACGCTTTCTGCCAGACCATCGCAAAGTCGCGGTAGCTGGTTTGCCCTGGTGCGGTGACGGTTGCATTGACCTTGCGCGCGTCTTCAACCCAGGTGGCGCCCGCCGGCAGGATGCTCATCGCAGCGGCCAGGCCTTTTTGCGACTGCTTGATCACGTCCGCCGGAGTGAAATTCAAACCGCCAAACTCGATCGCCGTGGCGTTGATGTTGTCGACATTTCGGCCCAACTGAGTGATCGGTTTGCCTTCACGCTCCAGGTGCCCGGCGTAGTACTGATAGGTACGGGTCGGGTAGGCTCCGCTGCTGCCGACACGTGGTGGCACGGTCTGGGTCGGGTTGGCGCCGACGTTGGTGCCGTCGGATTTGGTGATGTCATACGCCAGCAATTGCGCGTGCAGACCCACGTGGCTCGACGGCCGCATCAGGTTGTTGCTGAAGGTGGTCGAACCGGTGCCGTTGTTGCGATCCCGTTTGACCATGCCTTGCATCACCGCCGTCTGGGTCAGGTCCGGCATGACGCTTGGCAGACGGTTTTCCAGGGTGATGCTGATGCAATCACCGGCCGCTGCGCGCAGCACCAAGGGTTCGACAGGCACGCCGGGTTTGAGCTTGCCGGTGGCCGGATCGAGGTCGGCCTTGCGTACATACAGGATCGCGGTCGGGTCATGCAGCGGCCCGCTTTGCCCGCCGATGGTGATGGTTTCACCGTCTTCAGGATCAATCACGGTGACCTGTGGAATGCTCACGGTTCGTGAGTTGAATACCAGGGTACCGCCCGCCGGATTCAACGGCCCGCCCACATGCTGGCCGAGGCCCGCCGGGTCCCCGAGGGTCAGGCCCAACGGATTGCCGAGGATGTCGTTGGCCAATGCCGCGACCACTTCATAGTTGCGTTGCGGCGTCGGCCGGGTGCCGATGCCATTGGGGTTGGCGCCGATCCTTGGGCAAATGCCGTCGAAGGCCACGGTGTTGCGCATGCCGGTCGGCTTGGCGTTGTTCGGCAGCGCGAACAGATCGCTGCGTTGCGCCGTGTAGTTGCGCATCACGCCCCAGATCCCGCTCCAATAGCCCTCGATTGAAGCATCCATCGAGTACAGGTAGTCACCGGTGGTGGCCGCCGAACTGGAGAGCATCGAGACCGGCGCAATGAAGCCCATCTGCTCGGAGATGCCAATCATCTGCGAAGCGCGCCAGCCGGAGTTGGAACTGGTGCCGAAACCGGAACCGCTTTGCAGCCACTTGACGCCGTGCAGGGTGACGTTGTGCTCCTCTTCGTGACCGCCGGCATGCACCCGCAGCCGCACGTTGTCGCCGGTGTAGGTACGCAGCATCGGGGTGAACGGATCGCCAGGTTCGGCGCCGCCCTTGTTGATGTGCGGCGGGAACAGCGTGGTGCCGCCGGTTGGGCCGGTGGCCGCGGTGATCAGGTTCGGCGCCAGGTTCATCGCCGGGATCGCCCGGTCGGTACGGCTTTGCATGGCGTAGGCCAGGTCGCCGCCCAGGCCGTCGGCCTGCATGCCGCGCTTGCCGTCCGGGCCGACCTTGTTCGGGTCATACACCCGCAGGGCCAGCGGTTCGTTGCGGTAATTGACCACGAACATGCCAGGGTCATCGACCGAGATGGCTTGTGGACATGGCCGGCTTGGGCAACCGGGAAGCATGCCGCCCTGCACTTCGATAATGCCGTCCAGCAGGGTACTGGCGTTGTTGCGTACTGGCGGGTTGATCGCGTAGCGGAAGCTGTCGGCGGTGGCTGGGAAGCTTTGCGCATTCGGTTTACCGTCAGGCCCGGCGCCTACGTACACACCGGCTTCATAGGCATGCTGGAAGTCGCTGTATTCGAGGAAGAACTCACGGAAGCTGTCGTTCTTGCCGTCGCCGTCGATGTCACCGGTAGAAATCACCGCTTGCCACGAAGTCGGCCCGCCGTCCTGCCGCGCGCCGCTGTACAACGGCTCGCCGGTTTCGGCGTGGAACCAGGTGGAACCTGCAGGTTCTGCCAGTACGGTGGCGTACAGGCCGATCTGTTGGTGAGTCGATGGGCCGAGGTGGTCGTGGGTAAAGATGGTGCCCAGGCCACGGTCGACGCCTTTGACGTTGACCACAGGGTCGACGAACCAGCGCTGCATCGCCGTACGCGCACCGACCCAATCGGCCCGGCCATATTGACCGAAGTATGGGTGGTTCTTGGCTTTCGGGCAGGCCGGCGTGCCGTCACGCGGGTCGCTGCCTTGGCATTGGTTGAACTCGCGGATGGCGTGGATGCGTTCTTGCACCGCACCTGGGGAGAGTACGCCGTCTTCGTAGTTCCAGCCGTTGGACGAACCATCGGCAGACACCAGGTCCCACTTCGGCAGGTGAATGTGCTGGCCGATCACGTCGGTCGGCGTGCGTACCTGATAGTCGTCCATCTCATAGGTGGCCGGCACCAGGTTGGTTTGCTGGTACTGCACGCAGTCGAAGGTATTCATGCGCATCACCAAAGGTTCTGGTGGACGCTGCTTGGTGATCACTGGCCAGGCGTCTTCCCAGAGCGCCAGGATGCGCGCTTGCGGGAAGTGGTACCCGACCTTGTTGTACACCGCGTCGAACTGGATGTTCGCCGCTTTGTAGATCCGCGGACGGTCGGCGGTGAAGCTCGAGGAGCCGATGAAAGACATGCCGTCGATCTTCTCGCCACTATTGAATTCACCGGTACCGGCGCTGCTGCTCAGGCGTTTCTGCCGGTCGTCCATGCACGGCTCGTAGTACGGCGCACCGGCCATCGGCAAGGCACCGTTGGTGCGGAAGGCCCGTGCAACGATTTGATTGCCCGGTAGCACGGCGAAGCTTGGGTGGTCCTTTTTGGCGTGGAACGCCATGGCCGCTTGCTCGACTTCGGTGCCCTCCTCCGGCAGGTAAATCGGCTTGGCTCGCGTCACTGTTTTGGAGAAATCCAGCGACGTGGTGATGGTCTCGGCCTCGCCACCGGCAGAAACGCCGTCCAGCGCATGGCGCCCCAAGCCACCGTCCCAGCCACCGGACTGCGCCGGGTCAAGGTTGGCCCACAAGGCTTTGCCCGTAGCTTTCAAGGCCTGCGCCGTGGCAGCGTCGAGCATGTCCAGCGGTGGGGTCGGTGGGCGTTGGCCGACCGAGCTTTCCATGCCGCCGATCCAGAACGGATAGCCAGGGTTTTTCAGCGTGCCATCGGCGTTGCGGTTGGCTTCGCTGCGATCCACCAAGGCCAGGGAGCCAATGGCCTGGGCACCACCGCTGCCGCCATGGTGCTCGCCATCATCGTCGTCTTCGTCATCGTCATCGTCGTTGGCGGCCACCAGGGTTTCGCCGATTTTCGGTACAACCGCGACTTTGCCCGGCATCGGTGCCATGGCTTTGCCGGGCAGCGGCACCACCGCCGGGATCGGCGTGCCGGCAACGATTTCGCCATCGGGCAGGGCCCGTGCGCCAGCAGCGGGTTTACCGCTGCGCAGGGCATAAGGCTCGCTGTGGAAACCGTCGGATCCTTGTTGCGACACTTCCAGCCTGGTGCCCTCTTCAAACACGTCGTGCACCCGCCACATGGCCCACATGCCTTGGGCAAAGTGCGGATAGAAGTGGCAGTGATAGATCGCATCGCCCGCTACACGGTTGCGGTTGCCCGAACCGCCGTTGGCGATTTCATAGGTGTAGCCTGCACCCGCGCCGATGCCCTGAGCGTCCACATAGTCGGAGTTGTCATCGTTGGGATTGAACAGCCACTGATGCCCGTGCAGGTGGAAGATGTGCTGCTCATGGCCGTTGTGAGTGTTGCGGAATTTGACGAAGTCACCGATGTAGCTGTGGTTGACGTTGGACGGCTCGGACGGATACAGCGCCATGGTCGCCTTGACGCCCACCTGATCGGCGCTCGGTGTCTGACCGGGGGTGATGCCTTCCAGGCCGGCATTGGCCGGTACGTCCACCAGCATCGCCACGTCGCCGACGGTGTGGGAACTGAGGAAGAATTCTTCGTAGGCGCAGGACAGGCAATCGTGCATCGGGCCTACGCCGAGACGGTTGGCGACCACTTCGGCCCCCATGCCCCCAGAGCCATAGTTGATCATGAACGAATCGCGGGTCGGCTCCAGCACGTGGGCCATCACCGGGTCGGCCCAGTAGGCCGGGAAGGCCTGGGTCGCGGCAGTTTCGTCCTGGAACTGCGAGGCGAAATCGCGGAACGGCTCCAGCCGATTGGGAAGCGCCGGGTTGCGCTTGCCCACGGCCTCCAGCGGATAAGTCGAGGGCGGGAAGCTGCCATCGGCGTTGCTGCCCATGACGATCGCGTCGCTCTCGCTGGAAATGATTTCACTGCCGTCGACCATGTTGATGATCGGCGTGCCGGCCTTGCCTTCACGGATCCACGGTTCGCGTTGCGGGTAACGCGCCTGGTAATCGACGATCGGCTGACCGGCCGGGGTGCGGCCGGTGGTGGCCAGGCGCATTTCTTCTTCGGTCACGGTGTTGCGATAAGTGCGCCCGCCCTTGGGCACCACCACGACCTGGCCGAACAGACCGTTGGCCACGTTGCCGGCCGCACCTTCGCCACCGAAGGTTGCGCCACGGCTGCTGGCGGCGAATACCCCTTCGCGCTCGGCGTACAGGGTGTAGGAACGACTGGCACCCGGTGCGATCAAGGAATTGGCATTGCGTCCGGTGTACGACGCGATGTCATCGATGCTGTTGACCGCTTGCATGCCGTTGACCTGGAAACCGACATGGCGGTCGGCGACTTGCTCGTCGACCTTGAAGTTGTCGTTGTTGCCGATTTCGATGCCTTCTTCTTCCTCGCCCTCCTCTTCCTCGCCATCGTCGTGGGAACCGGGGTTGGCCTGATAGGCCAGCAGGTTCTGCAGATTGATGGTCAGGCAGTCACCAGCGGCCACCCGCAGCACCAGCGGACGCGGACGCTTGTCGGGACGCAGCGAAACCTTGCCCGGCACCGCCGCACCACCCTGGGCGAGTGAGATGTCATGGTCATCGACCACATCGCGGCGCAGGGCGAACATCATGCCGTTGACGTTCTGCGCACCGAGGCGGTTGAACATCAGCGGCTGGTCCAGCGCCACGACGTTGGCCACCAGATTGCGCTCACAACGCGCGGCGGCCTCAACCACCTCGACGCCAAACAACGAAGCGGCCAACAACATGAAACTGAGCAGGGGTGGAGCGTGGAATATGCCGGTCATGATCACGGGCCTCGCTGTGGGTGCTCACAGGGAATAATTCTCGACAAAACCCTTTGAGCAATCTGTATGCCATAAAAAATTTGGCGGTTTTTCAAACAGTTACAGTCGCCACTTAATTCATCGGGGGATATTCCCCACTAATTCCCCACTTTTTTGCCGGGGCCACCATGCCCCAATGTTGGGGAAACCTGCCCCAGGGTGTCGGTCACAGCGGGGCATCCGCCGCCAGCCCCTGCAAACGCCGGTATTGGCGCAGCACGCTGGGCACATAACGCTGGGTTTCGGCGAACGGCGGGATCACTCCGCCACGGCTGAGCACCGCTTGGGGACCTGCGTTGTAGGCGGCTACGGCGAGGGCGATGTCGTTGTCGAACATCGTCATCAAGCGCTTGAGGTAACGGGCACCGCCCTGGATGTTGGCCTTGGGGTCGTAGACGTTCTTGACCCCCAGCTCGCGGGCGGTGTCGGGCATCAACTGCATCAACCCACCGGCGCCCTTGGGCGATACGGCGCTGGCGTTGTAGCTGGATTCGGTCTGGATCACCGCGTGCAACAGTGCCGCCGGCAACTGGTTGTCCGTGGCTGCCTTTGATACCAGTTCGGCATAGGGCCTGGCGGCGATCATTTGCGGCTGCTGATCGAGGCTGACCACAGCCACTTCGGCCTCACGAACCACCCGTTCGTAGTGGCGGCCGGGGCGATGGACATTGGACAAGACGAAGTCGCCCTTGGCGTCCTTGGAAACGAACACATCGGCTTGAACAACGCCGGCCAGCAGCATCACGCCGAGCAGTCCTGTGGTGAGAGTTTTCATTGTTCTGTCTCCCCTGACCGGCCCCGAAAAATGGGGGTAATGCCCCAATGGACGGTCGTGTACCAGCCATACGCAAGCACTGTGCCGAAAGCGCGAGCGGCCGTAATACGGGGGTTGCACAGGGATGTGCGGAGCTTGACCGGGCCTTTGCATGGCAATTGCATGAGCGCTTGTCACGACCCTTCTGCCGACTGTGTGAGGTCATCATGAAACAGCGTCTGCGTTTCGCCCCGCGTGATTCTTCCCCTCGAGCCGAGCGCGGGTTCACATTGCTTGAACTGTTGGTGGTGCTGGTGGTGCTGGGGCTGTTGGCCGGCATCGTCGCGCCGAAGTATTTCGCGCAACTGGGCCGCTCCGAAGTGAAAGTGGCCAAGGCGCAAATAGAAGGCCTGGGCAAGGCCCTGGACCTGTATCGCCTTGAGGTCGGCCATTACCCGTCGACCGAGCAGGGTTTGCAGGCACTGGTCACGGCCCCCAGCGACGAAACCCGCTGGACCGGCCCGTACTTGCAGAAAAAACTGCCGCAGGACCCGTGGGGCCGTAACTACAACTACCGCTACCCTGGGGAAAACGGCGAGTACGACCTGCTGTCCATGGGCAAGGACGGCCAACCCGGCGGCGAAGGCGAAAACGCCGAAGTCACCAGTTGGCAATGACGGGAATGGCGACCATGCGTTTTCACCTCAAAGCGGTAGGCAAGGCCGGTGTGGTTTCAATGACCGTCGAGGCAACGGGTGACAGCGAAGCCCGGCGCATCGCCGAAGACCAGGGGTTGCGGGTGGTCAGCCTGCACGCCGAACGACACTGGCGGGCACTGCGCCTCAAGCAGCGCGAGACCTTCAACCTGGTGTTGTTCAGCCAGGAACTAACCACCCTGATCAACGCCGGCCTGCCGTTGATCGATGCGTTGGAAAGCCTGGCGGAAAAAGAGAATGCGCCGCAAGCCCGCAAGACCTTGAGTGAACTGGTGCGCCTGCTTTATGAAGGCAAATCGTTTTCCCAGGCGTTGGGCCAACTGTCGGCGGTTTTCCCTCCGCTGTACGTGGCATTGGTCCAGTCCAGCGAGAAGACCGGTGCCGTGGGCGAAGCCCTGGGTCGCTATGTCAGCTATCGCCAGCGCATGGACGAGGTTCGCCAGAAGATCGTCAGCGCGTCGATCTACCCCATGCTGTTGCTGGTGGTGGGCGGTGGCGTGGTGCTGTTCTTGATGGGCTATGTAGTGCCGCGCTTCAGCCTGGTGTTCGAAGGGCTGGGGTCGAACCTGCCGTGGCTGTCGCAGATCCTGATGAGCAGCGGGATGTTCCTGCACGCCCACCAGGGCGAATTCTTTGGTGCACTGGCGACGATCGTCATAGCCCTCGCCTTCCTCCAGCGCCAACCGGCCTTTCGTCGGGGCCTGGACCGCCTGATCGAAAAACTCCCGGCGGTGCACCAGCGCATTTTCATGTACGAACTGGCACGCTTTTACCGCTCCCTGGGGATTCTGCTGCAAGGCGGCATTCCGCTCGTCACCGCCATGGGCATGGTCCGCAACCTGCTTACCCCTGCCTCTCGACTGCGCCTGGACCAAGCCTGCGAACGGGTGCGCGAGGGGCAATCGTTGTCGACGGCGCTGGAACTCAATCACCTGGTGACCCCGGTGTCCCTGCGCCTGCTGCGCGCCGGCGAACAGTCCGGCAACCTCGGGCAGATGATGGAGCGCAGTGCCGACTTCTACGACGAAGAAATCAGCCGCTGGATCGAATGGTTCGTGCGCCTGTTCGAACCCTTGCTCATGACCTTCATCGGCCTGCTGATCGGGGTGATCGTGATCCTGATGTACATCCCGATTTTCGAGCTAGCTTCAAGCATTCACTGACCCCTCTGGGACGGGGCCTGGCTGCAGGTTGCAGGGTTTATCGACATTCCAACTGAATAAAACCGCAGGTTGAGGTGTTTACCGACGTCCCAACTGAATTTCCAACTCGATACAGCAGCACGCAGCGTTGTTTATCAACGTTGCAACTGAAATAAGAAGACGGAGATCGATATGCACATGAACAAGCTTTTGTTGGCTGTTGCTATTGGCGCAGTTCTGTCAGCGTCTACCGTACTGATTCCGGACAACCTGTCGGGGGTTTCGAGCGTTCAGGCTAAAGAAGGCGGTAGTGGTGGTGGAGGCGGTGGCCACGGTGGTGGTGGCGGTAGTGGAGGCGGCGGCGGTGGCGGCCATGGTGGAGGTAGTGGCGGTGGCGGTCATGGCGGCGGCAGTGGTGGTGGCGGCAGCGGAGGTGGTCACGGCGGAAATGGCGGTGGCGGCAATGGCGGCGGAAGCGGCAGTGGTCACGGTGGCAACAGCGGCCACAGTGGCAGCGACCATGCCTCGGGGCATTCCGGCAGCACAACCTCGTCCTCCGGACGCAGTGGCACCCATGCCGAACCGGGTGACGATCATGGCGTTCATCAGGCCGGGCATGACGACAATGGGGTTCACCGCTCCGGCGAAGTAGGCGACGACCACGGCGTTCACCGCTCCGGCGAAGTGGGTGACGATCGCGGCCTGCATGCCGCTGGCGAACCGGGCGACGATCGTGGCGTCCACGTCGGTGGCGAACCGGGTGACGACAAACGCGTTAACTGACCGGCTTTAACCCTGTGGGAGCGAGCCTGCTCGCGATGGTCGTCAACGATGACGCGGGCTGTCTGAATGCCCGCGTTGTCTGGACGTTTTTCGCGAGCATGCTCGCTCACTACAAGGGGTTGTGCGAATCGTCCAGGCGCTCGCGCAAAAACTCGATCAACGCCCGCACCGGCCGCGAGGACTGACGATGCTGCGGATACACCGCCGATAACGTCAGCGGCTGCGGTCGAAACTCATCCAGCACCGCCTCCAGCCGCCCATCCTTCAACGCCGAACCGACGATAAACGTCGGCAAATAGGTAATCCCCATTCCGGCAATCGCCGCGTCCTTGAGCAGCTCGCCATTGTTGACCCGCATCCGCCCGGTGACGTTGACCACCAGCGGCTTGCCCTGCCCTTCGAAGCGCCATTGCACCTGACGCCCGTGGCCGTAAGGCAGGCAGTCATGATTGTGCAAATCTTCGGGTTTGACCGGCGTGCCGCGCTCCGCCAGGTAAGCCGGACTGGCGCAATACACACGATCGATAGTCGCAATGCGACGGGCGATCAACGTCGAGTCTTCCAGAGTGCCGATGCGCAGTGCCAGGTCATAGCCTTCGCCGAGCAAATCCACCGGACGATCGCTCAAGTCCACCTCCACCGTGACGTCCCGATAGCGCTGCAAGAACTGCGGCAGCAGGCACCCCAGATGCGCCAGCGCAAACGACAGCGGCGCGCTCACGCGCAGGGTGCCGCGCGGCTCGGTGGTCTGCCCGGCGATGCCCTGCTCCACCTGCTCGACTTCACCCAGCAAACGCAAGGCCGATTCGTAGTAACTCTGCCCAAGCGGCGTGACGTCCAGGCGCCGGGTCGAGCGATTGAGCAGTCGCACGCCCAGGCGCTCTTCGAGTTGCATCAAGCGTCGGCTGACAAATTGCTTGGACAGGCCCAGTTGATCAGCGGCGGCCGTGAAGCTGCCGGAGTCCATCACCTGGCAAAAAATACGCATATCTTCGAACGGGTTCATTGTCATGCCTTCGGTTGACAGTCAGGCACTCTATAGTGGTTTTATCCCCTTTTATCACCCTATTGCAAAACAATGTGGGAGCGAGCCGGCTCCGGGCGGCGTTCCGACGAAGACGGCAGGACAGACACTTTTGCAGTGACTGTCAAACCGCTTTCGCGAGCAGGCTCGCTCCCACAAGGTTTGGCGTTTTAGCCGACGGTCTTACTTGGCGGTGAACGTGGTGTAGCTGTTGATCAGGTTACGGTAGTTCGGCAGGCGTTCTGACAACAGGTTGGCCAGGCCTTCCATGTCGTTGCGCCAGTCGCCTTGCAGCTCGCAGGCCACGGAGAACCAGTTCAACAGATGAGCACCGGCGGCCGACATGCGGGCCCAGGCAGCCTGCTGCACGGTGGTGTTGAAGGTGCCGGAAGCGTCAGTCACCACGAACACTTCAAAACCTTCAGCGATGGCCGACAGGGTCGGGAACGCCACGCACACGTCGGTTACCACACCGGCGATGATCAGTTGCTTGCGACCAGTGGCTTTAACGGCCTTGACGAAATCTTCGTTGTCCCAGGCGTTGATCTGGCCCGGACGGGCAATGAACGGTGCATCCGGGAACTGCGCCTTGAGTTCCGGCACGATCGGACCGTTCGGGCCCTTGTCGAAACTGGTGGTGAGGATGGTCGGTAGATTGAAGAACTTTGCGATATCGCCAAGGGCCAGCACGTTGTTCTTGAATTCGTTGGGCGAGAAATCCTGCACCAGCGAGATCAGGCCGGTCTGGTGATCGACCAGCAGCACAACAGCGTCGTCTTTGTTCAAGCGAGAGTACGGAACGTTGCTCATGTAAAAACTCCTTGGTGGATGGTTGTCACTTGCTGCGCCTGACCAGGAGGCCGGCGCTTATTGGTATTCGTCAAAAGGCAAAGCACGAGCAGCCGAAGGCACCCCAGAAACCGGCAAAATCACTGACCGGCGCATTCGACAGACGCGCCCGTTCATGGCTGTGGGAGTGCACCGCGCAGGGCCCGCTGCACTGGTGAACCTGCGCCTGCAACGGCGAATTCGGCCGCCAATGCCCCGGTACTTTCACCACCGGCGACCAGTCGGGCAGCACCGGTACGCTGGGGGGCCCAAGTTTTTCGAAGTCACCGGCGGCATACACCACCTTGCCGCCGACCACGGTCAGCACCGACTCGATCCATTTGATCGCTTCTTCCTCGACGCTGAAAAAGTCCGCGCTCAATGCCGCCACGTCCGCCAGTTGCCCGACCTTGATCTGGCCTTTCTTGCCCTGCTCGGAGGAGAACCAGGCGCTGCCGTGGGTGAACAGTTCCAGCGCGGTCTGCCGCGACAGGCCCTCGGCATGCAATTCCAGGCCACCGACGGTGCGACCGCTGACCATCCAGTACAGCGAGGTCCAGGGGTTGTAGCTCGACACTCGCGTGGCGTCAGTGCCCGCGCCGACCGGCACGCCTTCGGCCAGCATGCGCTTGATCGGTGGCGTCGCTTCGGCCGCCTTGGCGCCGTAGCGCTCGACGAAGTATTCGCCCTGGAACGCCATGCGATCCTGAATGGCGATGCCGCCACCCAACGCCCTCACCCGCTCGATGTTCTGCGAGGTGATGGTTTCGGCGTGGTCGAAAAACCACGGCAGGCCATTGAACGGAATGTCGCGATTGACCTTCTCGAACACGTCGAGCATGCGGCTGATAGATTCGTTGTAGGTGGCGTGCAAACGGAATGGCCAGCGCTGCTCGACCAGATGGCGCACCACCGGTTCCAGTTCGTCTTCCATGGTTTGTGGCAGGTCCGGACGCGGTTCGAGGAAGTCCTCGAAATCCGCCGCGGAGAACACCAGCATTTCCCCGGCGCCGTTGTGCCGCAGGTAATCGTCGCCCTGATGCAGGGTCACGCTGCTGGTCCAGTTCTTGAAATCGGTCAGCTCTTCCTTGGGCTTCTGGGTGAACAGGTTGTAGGCGATGCGCACGGTCAGGTGCTGGTCCTTGGCCAACTGCTCGATCACCTGGTAGTCGTCCGGGTAATTCTGGAAACCGCCACCGGCGTCGATGGCACTGGTCAGGCCGAGGCGATTGAGTTCTCGCATGAACTGGCGCGTCGAGTTGACCTGATACTCCAGCGGCAGCTTCGGCCCCTTGGCCAGCGTCGAGTACAGAATCATCGCGTTGGGCCGCGCCACCAGCATGCCGGTTGGGTTGCCATTGGCGTCGCGCACGATCTCGCCACCCGGTGGGTTCGGTGTGTCGCGCGTGTAGCCGGCCACGCGCAAGGCAGCGCGGTTGAGCAAGGCGCGGTCGTACAGGTGCAGGACAAACACCGGGGTGTCCGGCGCGGCCTGGTTGAGTTCTTCGAGGGTCGGCATGCGCTTTTCGGCAAACTGGAATTCGTTCCAGCCCCCCACTACCCGCACCCATTGCGGCGTCGGCGTACGGTCAGCCTGTTCCTTGAGCATGCGCAGTGCATCGGCCAGCGACGGCACGCCTTCCCAGCGCAGTTCGAGGTTGTAGTTCAAGCCGCCACGGATCAGGTGCAAGTGCGAGTCGTTGAGGCCGGGAATCACGCAACGGCCCTTGAGGTCGATCACTTGCGTACCGGAACCGCGCAACGCCATGGCCTCGGCATCGCTGCCGACCGCGACGAAGCGGCCATCACTGATGGCTACCGCACTGGCGCGTGGGTTCTCACGGTCGACGGTATGAAATTGGCCATTGAACAGAATCAGATTGGCGTTCATCGCGTTTCCTTGGGCGCAGTGGAAGAAGACAGCCAGGGCGCGAACAAGCGCGTCGCCATCGGCATGAACAGGTACACCACCGACAACACGATGGTCAGGGTGATCAGGAATGTCGCGACCACGTAATTGGAGAGCACGGCGTTGAGCTGCAACAACGGCCCCCAGAGCAGCGGCACCAGCAAGGTGTGCGGCAGAATCACCAACAGCGTGACCACCGCCTGCTTCCAGCGCGGCGCTGGCGAGCCCGACTCGCCCTGCGGGGCAAACCAGAATTCGTTGACCGGATTGACCTCGGTCTGGTCGCCGTCGGCCAGCATCGGCGTGGCTTCGTTGACCAGCGCCTGGCGTTGCGGCGAATCGAGCCAGCGCTGCATTGCGTCGGTGGAGCAAAAACGCAAGACGCAGGTGTACATATCGAGGCCAGCGTTCTTGCCGCGCATCACATCCACACCCAAGTGCCCCTCCTGCTGTCCAGCAACACTGACAATGTTGCGCAGCCAGGTCTCGTAGGGCACTTCAAAACCGGCCTTGACCCGGTGTTTGATGACCAGGGTCACGACTTCCTCGAAAGGCGAGTCGAGCACATTGGAATCAGGCATAACGAAGGGCTCCGGCGAGACAATATTGAAGGCGAACAAAAAACCACTGGCATTGATCGCCGGTATTGAGATGAATAGTGCCGGGGTGGAGAAGGAAAAAATTGAATGTACGTGCTCTCTTTGCGAGGGGCCCCGTATCCACGGAACAGCATAGATCCTTGTGGGAGCGAGCTTGCTCGCGATGGCGGAGTGTCAGCCGATATAGCTGTTGAATGACGAACCGCATTCGCGAGCAAGCCCGCTCCCACAGTGGGTCCGTGTACATCTGCAGGAGTCAGGTCGGCCTGGAGGGCTTCCCCTCAACCATAGAATCTCCCACAGGGGATTGGTACATCTGCCAGATGTTGGTCGGCTGGCAGGCCGCCATCGCGAGCAAGCTCGCTCCCACAGTTGTTCCATGTACATCTGCAGGAGTCAGGTGGGCCTGGAGGGCGTCATCGCTGGCAAGCCAGCTCCTACAAGAGGTTGGGTACATCTACCAGATGTTGGTCGGCTGGCAGGCCGCCATCGCGAGCAAGCTCGCTCCCACAGTGGGTTTGTGTACCTCTGCAGGAGTCAGGTCGGCCTGGAGGCCGTCATCGCTGGCAAGCCAGCTCCTATGTATGGACTCGCCCCCACTGTCTACCCGCTTTTGAAAAACTGTCGCCCCGTTGCATCTATGTATTAGGCCTATTCGTGGAAGCCGTCTTCGGCCTCTGGCCAAAATTGGAAGAGCTCGTGGTATGCCGATTACAGTCAGGCCTCGAAGGCCAGTAGGAGCTTAGGCATCAATCCACGCCGGTCTTACCTGGGGTCAATTTTTTTCAGCAAAGGGTCAGACAGTCAGTACCTCGGTGGCAGAACTCTGTCGCTCAGTGGCTCATCGTCGCTTGCTGACCATCACCAGCATGGCGACGATAAGACTGGTCATTCTGTAGAAGCACCCAGACGATTCGCAGGTTGCGGTTGGCTAGCCTGATCGCAGCCTCCTTACGGCCCAGTCGGCTCATCCACCGCAACAAGCGGCGGTCATCGGGTTGCTGGGAATCAGGTCGTAGTTGTTGCAGCACCGCATGGGCTCCCTGGATCATCAGGCTGCGTAAATAAACATCACCTCGCTTGGTCATGTCCCCCAGCCGGACCGTCTGCCCGCTACTGTGCTGGTCAGGTACCATGCCAAAGTACGCGGCAAACTTGCGGGCATTGGGAAATCGCTCAGGCTTGCTTTCCTTGGCCACCAGTGCCGTGGCAGTGACTGGGCCGATGCCGCGCACAGTCATCAGTCGCTTCGCCGTCATGTCGGCGTTGGCGGCCACTTCCAGGCGTCCCGTCAGCACGCTGATGCGCTCGCCCAAATGGCGCCACTCGGCCAACAGTTCGTGGATCAGTTCACGCAGCAGGCCCGGCACCGGCTGGGTGGCATCTTCCAGTACCCGCGGAATTTTCTGACTGATCGCAACATCGCCCTGCGCCAAGGCCACGCCGTGCTCGAGCAGCAGGCCGCGCATCTGATTGCTTACCGCTGTGCGTCGACGCACATAGCCCTGACGGGCGCGATGCAGCGCTTGCATTGCCAGCGCCGCAACGCTTTTGACCGGTACCGCGCAGATTTTTTCATCGCGACCCGCCCGCAGAATCGCCAGCGCATCGTTGCGATCATTTTTAGGCCCGCTGCGGTGTGTGGCCACCAAACCGGCTGGAAGAATCCGCGCCAGATTGCCTTTGTCTTGCAGTTGCCGGGCCCAGGCTTGAGCCCCCGGACCGGTCTCCATCAAAACCACGAAATGAGGCGGCAACTGTTGGAGAAACTCATAAAACGCCTCACGCGACTTGATCCGCTGCTCGTAGCGCACTTGGCCAAGGACATCTTCACCGGCGACCTGAAAGACCTGCTTGGCCAGATCGACCGCCAAAGTTGTGCAGGCCGACAAATCGGAAGAAGACAGGGATTGATCAATCGAACTATGATTTTTCATGGACTCGCCCTCGCTGTCGTTGGCTGTTTAGACTGCCATCGTGGCGCATTGACGCCTCGGCTGGGGCGAGTCCATCCAATTACAAGAGGTTGGGTACATCTACCAGATGTTGGTCGGCTGTCAGGCCGCCATCGCGAGCAAGCTCGCTCCCACAGTGGGTTTGTGTACCTCTGCAGGAGTCAGGTCGGCCTGGAGGACGTCATCGCTGGCAAGCCAGCTCCTACAAGGGGTTGGGTACATCTGCAAGATGCTGGTCGGCTGTCAGGCCGCCATCGTCGGAACGCCGCCCGGAGCAAGCTCGCTCCCACAGAAAAGCAAAAGCAAATGCAAAGCGACCTACACCCACCCGCTCCTCACCACTCATCAGGCCGAGCGTTAGCTCGCCTCCAGCTCTTGATCTTGATCCACCCGCCCCTTCGGGAGGCTGAGTGGAGGTGTTCATCCGGGGAGTGGCGCGCAGCGCCGTTCGACGCAGTCGAACACGCTGCATGTAGGTGCCAGCGAAGCCAACCGGAGGGCAGTGTCCCCGGATGGATACCGGAGCGAAGGAACGCCGAGCCTTAGCGAGGGGCCGGACGCTGGGGCAAGACTTTTTGGTTCCTTTTGTGGCGTTTGACAAAAGGGACTCGCCGTAAGGGCGAAACCATAAGTGGCCGTTACCGCAGCAACGGATATGTACCCAAACAACCAAGAACCTGGTCGGCTACCAGGCCGCCACGGTCAAGCCACCACCGCCACCGGCACAGACATGAACTGACTGATCCGCGACCGCAACCAGCGCTCCGCCGGATCATTGTCATGCACCCCACTCCACGCCATCGACAACTGCGCCGCCTCAATCTCGAACGGCGGATCCTCAGCCCGCAAGCCACACCCCTCCACCAACGCACAAGCCGCATAATCCGGCACCGTCGCAATCATCTCAGTCCCGGCGAGCAACGCACGCAAGCCACTGAACTGCGGAACCCCCAACACCACCCGCCGGGTGCGGCCAACCTTCGCCAGATCCAGGTCGATATTGCCGCTCAGGTCCCCGGAAAACGACACCATCGCATGGGGCCGCGCACAATACTCATCCAGGGTCAGCGTTCCCGGCCGCTTGTCACCACGCAAAACCTTACAGGGAATATCCCGCAGTTTCTTGCGCTTGGCATTGGCCGGTAGATCAGTGGTGTAGCTGACGCCCACGGAGATTTCCCCCGACGCCAGCAACGCCGGCATCAGCAGGTAATTGGCCCGCCGCACGACCACGACAATGCCCGGTGCTTCTTCCTGCAGCTTGCTCAGCAGTGGCGGAAACAAACCGAACTCGGCATCGTCCGACAGGCCAATGCGAAACACATCGCAACTGGTCGCCGGATCAAATTCCTTGGCGCGACTGACCGCGCCGGAAATGGTGTCCATCGCCGGTTGCAGCTCCTTGAGAATCGCCAGCGCCCGCCCCGTCGGCTCCATGCTTCTACCGTTGCGCAACAGCAAAGGGTCGTCGAACAGATCGCGCAGCCGCCCGAGAGCCGCGCTCACAGCCGGTTGGCCCATGAACAGTTTTTCCGCAACGCGGGTCAGATTCTTTTCGAACATCAACGCTTCGAAAATCACCAACAGGTTCATGTCGACGCGGCGCAGATCGTTACGGTTCATAGGCACGGTTCCCTTGTGTGTTGAGCCAGGCGCGAGGTGGCGATTGTGTCTGAATTTACGCAAGACTGCCCGCCATGGACGAGAAATTAACAACGTTTAACTCGCAAGCCAGAGCCCCGGGGTTCAAGAATGAAGCCTACCGACACGGACATTCGCCATGGCTCACTTCCAGCAAAGCGTCGCCCGCGCGACAGTCACAGAGACACAGGCAAAAAGCGCCAGCGGCCTCAGCCCGCAGCGCGAACGGCTTGTCAAACAATTGATCCTCGAAGGCCTAGGCGACAGCCTAGAAGTGACCGAACTGGCCCGCGCCTGCGCCCTCTCACGCAGTCATTTCTCCCGTGCGTTCAAGTGCAGCACCGGCTGTTCGCCCCAGGAATGGATTCGCCAACAACGCATCGCCCGGGCCAAGCTGCTGATCCAGCACACTGACCTGAGCCTGACGCAAATCAGCCTCGAATGCGGCTTCTGCGACCAGGCGCACTTCTGCCACATGTTCACCCGCAGTGAGGGCATCAATCCGTTTGCCTGGCGTTGCCGGGCAGTACGTGCTCTCCCCGCGTCACCCGTACAAACAACCCTGTAGGAGCCCGGCTTGCCGGCGATGGCGATTTCACGGACGCCATCGCCGGCGTACATCAACCCTTGAGAAACGCCAGCAGATCGGCGTTGAGCTGATCCTTGTGGGTGTCAGTCAAGCCATGGGGCGCGCCGGGGTAGATCAACAGCTGCGAACCTTTGACCAATCCTGCCGCAGCGATGCCCGCCGCTTCGATCGGCACCACTTGGTCGGCGTCGCCGTGCACCACCAGCGTCGGCACGTCGAATTTCTTCAAGTCTTCAGTGAAGTCGGTTTCGGAAAAGGCCTTGATGCAGTCGTAGGCGTTCTTGTGGCCGGCGGTCATGCCCTGCATCCAGAACCAGTCGATCATGCCCTGGGACGGTGTGGCGTCAGGTTTGTTGAAGCCGAAGAACGGACCGCTGGCGAGGTCCTTGTACAGCTGCGAGCGATCCACCAGCGAAGCCTGGCGAATGCCGTCGAACACTTCGATCGGCAGACCGCCGGGATTGGCTTCGGTCTTGAGCATCAGCGGCGGCACCGAGGAAATCAGCCCGGCTTTGGCCACCCGGCCGGTGCCGTGACGACCGATGTAACGCGCCACTTCGCCGCCACCGGTGGAGAAGCCGAACAGCACGACATTCTGCAAGTCCAGGTGCTCGATCAGTTGCGCCAGGTCATCGGCGTAGGTGTCCATGTCGTTGCCGAACCACGGCTGGCTGGAACGGCCATGTCCACGACGGTCGTGGGCGATGACGCGGTAACCCTGGGCGGCCAGGAACAACATCTGCGACTCCCAACTGTCGGCATTCAGCGGCCAGCCGTGACTGAAGACAATCGGCTGACCGGTGCCCCAGTCCTTGAAGTAAATCTCGGTGCCGTCGCGGGTGGTGAACGTACTCATGGGGCATGCTCCTTACGTGGGGTTGAGGTGAATCAATCGGATGCGCGGACCATACGCTCGGCCAGCCGCGCCACGCGCTCGCCCAGGTGCGCTGCGGTGCAGCGATCCTCGGCGGGTGGTGCCAGGTCGGGGGACTGTTCGACATTGGACTGGGCCATGGCGCCCAACGAACTGCCCAGCCGGTTCAGTTGCCCGTCGAACGCGCCCGTGGCCGAGCGTGCGGGCAGCAGGTCGAGGCCGACCCAGATCATCGAATGCTGGGCGGCGAACACCGCCATCTGCAGCAACGTGTTGAGTTTGTCGCCGCACAGGCAGCCGGAATTGGTGAAGCCAGCAGCCAGTTTGTCGCGCCACGGTTGCGCCAGGTAGAACGCCGCCGTAGCCTCCATGAAGTACTTGAAGGCCGCCGAAGCGCTGCCCATGTAGGTCGGGGCACCGAAAATGATCGCGTCGGCGTGGTGCAAGCTCGCCCAGTGCTCGTCCACGTCTTCGACCGCAATGAGCCGGCAGGTGCTGCCCGAATGCCGTTGCACGCCCTGGGCCACGGCTTCGGCCAAGACCCGGGTGTGTCCGTAACCGCTGTGATAGACCACTACCACTTTGCTCATTCCGGCATCCTTTGCGGGAGTGTTAAAGAGGCAGAGTCTTGGGCGTAGACCGGCCGCAGGACGAGTTAAACGTTGTTAATTTTCCCTGGCACGGCAAAAGTCCCGACAACCCGCGTTGCGCGTCCTCGTCCAATGTTCACGGGACCGCCAGCCATTACCTGATACACGTCATACAATGCGCGCAACCAACAGTCACCCGCGCAGCGCATTGCATGGCGGCAAAAACCTGAGGAATATGCTCGAAGACCGCGTTCCAGACGCATGCATACAGGAGTAACCCGTTGACCCTTGCCCCCGAACAGGCTGTGCATTTCGGCCCCTACAGGATCTACCCCGGACAACGTCTGGTGATGGAGTCCGACCGGCCCCTGCGCCTGGGCCGGCGAGCCATGGACATCCTGTTGATCCTGCTGGAGCACGCCGGGAAGGTGGTCAGCAAGCAGCACCTGATCGCTGAAGTCTGGCCCAACAGCGTGGTCGAAGAGATCAACCTGCGGGTGCACATGGCAGCCCTGCGCAAAGCCCTCGGCGACGGTCAGGCCGGCCAGCGCTACATCGTCACCGTGGCCCAGCGTGGCTACAGCTTTGTCGCGCCGTGCTCGCTGGAGCACATTGAACACAGTCCGCAAAATCACGTCGTTTTATCGAGCGGCCATAACCTGCCGTTGCGCCGCGCCCGACTGATCGGCCGCCAAGTGCTGGTCGACAGCCTGGTGGCGCAACTGCCACGCCAGCGCTTCATCACCCTCGTCGGCCCCGGCGGCATCGGCAAGACCAGCGTCGCCCTGCGCGTCGCCGAGCAACTGATTGGCCGCTACCGCGACGGAATCCACCTGCTCGACCTGACGCCGATCAACGAACCGTCGATGATCAGCGCTCACCTGGCGACAGTGCTGGGGCTGTCCCTGCACGACAGCGAACCGATGAACAGCCTCGCTACGTTCCTGCGCGAACGGCATCTGTTGCTGGTCATCGATAACTGCGAACACCTGATCGACAGCGTGGCAGTGCTCTGTGAAAGCCTGCTGCGTGGCGCGCCGCAGGTGCATATCCTGGCCACCAGCCGCGAGAGCCTGCGAGCCGAGGGCGAATTCGTACAGCGTCTGGAACCCCTGGACTGCCCCCCGCCCATTGCCGTGCTGGACCGCGCCCAGGCCTTGGGTTTTTCCGCACTGCAGCTGTTCGTCGAACGGGCCATGACCAATCACGAAAGCTTTGAACTGAGCGATGCAGAACTGCCACTGGTGATCGATATCTGCAGGCGCCTGGACGGCATTCCGCTGGCCCTGGAACTTGCGGCCGCGCAAGTCGCGAACCTTGGCCTCGGCGGTTTGCTGACGCAATTGCAGGAAAGTTTTCGCCGGCTCACCCACAGCAGCCAGACGACCCTGGGCCGGCATCAGACCCTGCGCACGACGCTGGACTGGAGTTTCAAGCTGCTCAGTGCCTGCGAACAAACCTGCCTGCGGCGACTGGGAATTTTCCGCGGTGGCTTTACCCTGGAATCGGCAGCGGCGGTGATCGTTGGCGAACACATCGAACCGCGCGAGGTGTTCGGCTCGATCACGCAATTGGTGGCCAAGTCGCTGCTGAACGTCGACGTCGGCGACGAAGAGGTGTTCTACCGCCTGCTCGACACCACCCGCGGTTATGCCCTGGAAAAACTCGAACAGAGCGCCGAACTGCCCGCCACCCGCGACCGCCACGCCGAGAGATGCCTGGCCCTGATGCAGCAGGCGCAGAACGACTGGGAACAGATCCCCACCGGTCAGTGGATCGAGCGCTATGCCCGCAGCCTTGAAGACATTCGTGCGGCGCTCGACTGGGGGCTGTCTGCGCCAGGGTCGCAGATGCTGGCAATCCGCCTGACCGCGACGTCCACGCCGCTGTGGCAGGAACTGTCGCTGCTCAACGAGTACGGCGCTTATGTGCGCAAGGCCCTGGCACTACTCGACGCGGCGCCCGAGGATTGCCCGCGGCTGAAAATGATGCTCAAACTGGCCTTGGGCAGCACCTGTTACCACGCCCAGGGCGGCACTGCTGAAACCGTCGACGCCTTCGTCAACGCCCGGACCCTGGCCAATCAATGCAACGACGTGGCCGGACAGTTACGCGCCGTTTCCGGGCACCTGGCGGTCAACCTCAGTTGCGGCAACTATCAATTGGCCCTGGAACAGAGCGAGCAATTCGACCGACTGGGGCTGAACGGTGACGCGACGCTGTCCTTGAGCACCCATCGCTTGCGAGTGTTGGCCCTGCACTTTGCCGGCGATCAGCAACGGGCGCGGATGAACGCCGAAGAGGTGATCCAGCGCATGGCCCACAGCGGCCATCTCAACCGCTTCACCCATGGTTTTGGCGTGCAATACGACCAGAGCGTCGCCGCCCTGACCATCCTTGCCCGCATCCTCTGGATACAGGGCCAACCCGAACAAGCCTGGCGTACGGCCCGGCAGGCGCTGGACGTTGCGCTGCAGATCAACCATGGCACATCCATCTGCTACACCCTGGCCCTGTCGGGCTGCCTGATCGCCCATTACAACGGCGACAGCCGAACCGCTCGCGAACTCTTGCGCTTGCTGCTGGAACAAGCGCAGAAACACTCGGTGCTGCTTTTCTACACCTGGGCTCGACACTATGCACAGGTCATCGACAGTGCCGACGCCCATGCGTTACCTCGTCCGGGTGTGGGCTTGATCAAGGAAATCATGGTCACCCTCGACAGCGGCCTGGTCGATGACGATTTGCTGCAACGCGCCGAGACCGGCGCGGCGGGCTGGAGCACCGCGGAGATTCTGCGGGTTAGGGCCGATGCGTTGCTGGCGGCTGATTGCCCGGTGAAAAACTGTGTCGCCGAGACCGTGCTGATCAAGGCGCTCAACGTGGCAAAAGCCCAGGGTGCCCTGGCCTGGGAGCTGCGCAGCGCCACCTCGTTGGCGCGGCTTTGGCAGCGCCAGGGCCGCTACCGGCAAGCCTGGGAGCTGCTGTCGCCGATCTACCAGCGGTTTACCGAAGGCCATGCCACGCCAGACCTGGTCGCTGTGCAACGGTTACTCGGCGAGCTGCAGGGCCACGTGCCTGCCTGAAGGTCGGCGGGTGTGACTAACGTAGCCGGCATAGCGCATTTCGAAGGTGCGCAAGGCCCCGCTCTGTTCGAGTTTTTCCAGGGCATAGCAGCGGGTCGTATTGAGAAAGCGATAGCGGGTTACGCCGCGCACTTGCTCCAGCGACAGCAGCGATTTGAGCGCCAGGCTGTCCATTACGCTGACCAGACTGGACGGCGGCAGCATCGCGCAACTGATCACGCCCATCGCCGCGTCGAAAGTAAACGCCGACTTGAACACCGCCAAACGCTGCAACACGGTTTGCTCCATCGGTGTCAGCCGCTCATAGCTCCAGTCCAGGGCCGCCTTCATGGTCTGGTGCCGCGGCACTGCCGTGCGCCGGCCCTGGGTCAGCATCTGAAAACAGTTATCCAGTTGCGCTTGCAGCCCCACCAGCGCCAGCGCATCAATCTGCGCCGCCGCCAGCTCAATGGCCAAGGGCAAACCATCGAGTCGGCGACAGATTTCGCGCACGGCCTTGAGATCCTGCTCGCGCAGGGCAAATCCTTGCTGGCGGGCTCGGGCACGGCTGACGAACAACTGCACCGCCGAATAGCCCATGACCTCATCGAGACTGTGCAATGCCGACGTGGGGGGCACCAACAGCGGCGGTAATGGCAGGAGTGTTTCGCGGGTGGCCAGAAGCGGTTCACGGCTAGTGACGAGAATCGACAGACGAGGCGCCGAGATCAGCAGCCCCTCGACCAGTGTCCGGCAGCCTTCAAGCAGGTGTTCGCAGTTGTCGAGGACCAGCAATGCATGCCATTGCCCCAGCGCGTCCAGGGTCGTGCCGACGTCCAGCTGCAACGTGCGCGTCAGATGATCGACCACCTGCGTCGGGTCATCGATCATCGCCAGATCCACTCGCCACACCCCATCGCGATAGTGTTGCAACAGCAATTCGGCGACACGCAGCGCAACGGTGGTCTTGCCGATGCCACAGGGCCCGACCACGGTCATGAAACGGCGCACCGGCAACTGCCGCACCAGACTGCCAACGACTGCATCGCGACCGGTGACAGGAGTGAGTCGTGCCGGCAGGTTGTGTGAGGATTTGGAAAAGGTGTCGACGGCGAAAGACGTGACCTCCCTCGCCTGCTGCACCGGCGCGACAAAGCTGTAGCCACGCTCGGGAATATTGACGATGTAGCAGTGTCCGTTCTGTCCGTCACGAAAGGCCCGACGCAGGGCGGCAATGTGCACGCGCAGGTTGATTTCCTCGACCACCGACTTCGGCCAGACCTGAGCAATCAGCTCGCCCTTGCTGACCACCGAGCCTGCATGTTCGACCAGCACCTGCAAGATATCCAACGCGCGCCCGCCCAGGCGCAACGGCTGATCACCTTCCAGGACCAGTCGTTGTTTGAGGTGGAACGCATAGGGGCCGAAGTGCAGCACCGTGTCGCTGTTTACATTTCCAAGACTGTTCATCCACTTTCACCCGCTGGAAACCTGCTTGGCGCGTGAGGCCATCCAGGCTCCGTACCTTCCTTGCAATGAGTTCACCGGTATCTTGGCAGGCCCCGGTGACGGTACAACAGTCACGGGAGGAGCGTCACGGCCATTACGGTGCGCGCAACGGACAAGGGCGCTAGCTGAATTGTTCGCGGTACTGGGTCGGAGTCAGGCCGAGCTTTTCACTGAACAGGAAACGCATGTGCCGCACGCTGCCGAAGCCACTTTTGAACGCTACGGTCTTGAGTGGCAATTCAGTGGTCTCCAGCAGATTCCTGGCGCAGTCGATGCGTGCGCTTTGCAGAAACTCCATGGGGGTCATGTTCACTTCCCGGGCGAAGACCCTGGCGAAATGGCGCGGGCTCATGGTGGCCAGGCCGGCCATGCGTTCGATGCTGAAGGCTTCGTCCAGGTGTTCAAGCACATGGTTCTGCACCCGGGTGATCGCCGTTTCATGCGGGGCCACCGCCGCCATCAATGGGCTGAACTGTGCCTGGCCACCCTGGCGCTTCATGACCACCAACAACACTTTGGCCACGTCCTGGGCGACTTTTTTGCCATGGTCTTCGGCGACCACTGCCAGCGCCAGGTCAATGCCGGCGGTGACGCCGCCGGAAGTGATGAGGTTGCGGTCCTGGACGTAAATCCGGTCGGTCTCGACCGTCGCTTTGGGGAATGCCTTGATCAACCGTTCGGTGTAATGCCAGTGGGTGGTCACGCGAAAGCCGTCGAGTAAACCGGCGTGCCCCAGCACAAACGCCCCGGTGCAGATTGAGCCATAGGTCTTCGATCGACTGACGTTACGCTTGAGCCACTCGAGCAAGGGCGGATGTTTTTCGTTGTAGGCACCGGGACCACCGGGCACCAACAACAAATCAAAGCCGTCACAGGCCTGATCGACAGGCATGTCAGCCTGCACCTTCACTCCATTGGACGCCCGAAGTGCGCGGGGCTCGGTGCCAATGGTCGTGAGCACATAGTGGTCGTCGGATTTGAGATATCGATTGGCAATGGAAAACACCTCCATGGGCCCGGCCATGTCGAGCAGGAGAAAGTCGGGGAACAGCACCATTGCTATGGTTTTCATGGGTTCAAAATCACTGGAATCAAAAAGGGATGCTTACACCGCCCCCCTGTGGGAGCGAGCCTGCTCGCGAAGCGATGTCACATTCAACACTGAATGTGGCTGTTAGACCGCTTTCGCGAGCAGGCTCGCTCCCACAGGTTTAATGCGATGCATTATGGCGAAGTCTTAAGCCAGCGTCGCCGACGCGTTACTGTCAACCTCAGCGAGACAGTATTTCAGTTTCTATCTACTTATTGCATCCAGCGCTAAACATTAATCTTCTCCTCACTCGGACGACTTGACGTCCCCAAAGGAGATTTCATCATGCTGACCCTTCGCAAAGCATCGGATCGTGGCCTGGCAAATCACGGCTGGCTGAAGTCGTTCCATACCTTTTCCTTCGCCAGTTATCGCAACCCCAAAGAACAAGGTTTTTCCGATCTGCTGGTGATCAACGATGACCGCGTGGCGGCCGGTAAAGGCTTCGGCCAGCACCCGCACCGCGACATGGAGATTTTCTCCTATGTGCTCGAAGGCGCGCTGGAACACAAGGACACCTTGGGGACAGGCTCGGTGATCCGTCCCGGCGATGTGCAGTTGATGAGCGCCGGCAGCGGCGTGGCGCACAGCGAGTACAACCACTCGGACTCGCGGCCCGTGCACTTTCTGCAAATCTGGATCGTTCCGGACGTCAGCGGTGCCAAACCCCGCTATCAGCAAGAACATTTCAGCACGCAGAAAAAACGCGGTCGCCTGCAATTGATCATCTCCCCCGACGGCGCCCAGGGCTCGCTGAAGGTGCGCCAGGACGCGCGGGTGTATGCCGGCCTGATCGATGGCAAGGAAAGTGCCACTCTGGAACTGGCCGCCAATCGCTATGCCTATGTGCATGTGGCTCGCGGTCGCGTCGAACTCAACGGTGTGCCACTTCAGGAAGGCGACGGCGTGCGGGTTCGTGAAGAACAGTTGCTGACCTTGAGCAATGGGGTGGATGCCGAAGTATTGGTGTTCGATCTGCGTCCGCAAGAGCTGCCGGAAATGCCGTAAGAGGCATACACCGATCCCTGTGGGAGCGAGCTTGCTCGCGATGGACGTGTGGGCAACGCGGGTTTACAGACAGCACGCGTTATCGTTTACGTCCATCGCGAGCAAGCTCGCTCCCACAAAACCCTTCGACAATCTCCTCAATCACCACACGGACCCTCGCGGTATGCCGAAGGTCCGCGTGGGTCACCAGCCACACGTCATACGGCAACGGGCGTGTGCGCTCCGGCCACAGTCGGACCAGTTCATCCTTTTCCCCCACGTACACCGGGATTTCCCCTATCCCGATCCCCTCGGCAATGGAACGCCGCACCAGCAGGCTGGAACTCAAGCTTGCGACAATTCGTCCGCGCCCCAGCGGCTCGTTGACCAGCGTCATGTCCTTGCCAGCCTGCAAATACGGCTGATACACCACCAGATCATGCCCCTCGAATGCCAATCCCGGCTCGGGCACACCGTGGGCATCCACGTAGCCTTGCGAGGCGAACAGGCCCACCGGCCAACGGGCGATTCGTCGGGCGATGAGGTCCGGGTTGTCCGGCCGGGTATTGCGTACGGCGATGTCGGCTTCGCGCTTGGCCAGGCTGAGGATTTGTGTCGAGGCGTCCAGTTGCACCCGCACGTCGGGGTGACGTTGATGCAAACGAGCGACGGCCGGGATCAAAAAGTCGATGGCCAGCGAGTCGGTGGTGGTCACCCGCACGGTGCCCGTCAGCCGGTCATCGAGGCCCTGGATGCGCCGCTGCAGTTCCAGCGCCGAATGCTCCATTTTCTCAACCGCGCGCATCGCCGCTTCGCCCACGGCTGTCAGCGCATAGCCATCGGAGGTACGCAGAAACAGCGTGGCGCTCAATGATTTTTCCAGCGCGGTGATGCGGCGACCCACTGTGGCCTGATCGACACCCAACACCCGCGCGGCGCCGCGCAGTGTTGATTCGCGGCAGACCGCGAGAAATACCCGTGCGTCATCCCAATTCATGGGGTTCTCCATCCGATGCATTTACGCATCACCATAACGCGAAATCGCTGCGTTAGTGCATCACAAAAGCTGGTTAAGCTGATCACCAGTGAACAACTTGCAGGAGAGCGCCCATGCTCAGCCCCTCGAACCCCCCACGCAATGCATTCTGGCTGTCGATATTTGCTGGCCTGTGCGCCAGCCTGGTCAGCATTGGCCTGGCGCGTTTTGCCTATACGCCGTTGATTCCCTCGCTGATCCAGGCTCATTGGTTTTCCGCAAGCGACGTGGTGTACCTCGGCGCCGCCAACCTGGTGGGCTACCTGATCGGCGCATTGATCGGCCACCCGTTGGCACGTCGCACGTCCAACAAAACCGCGCTGCGACTGATGATGCTGGCGGTCACACTGTCGTTTTTCGCCTGTGCCTTTCCACTGTCGGTGAGCTGGTTTTTCGGCTGGCGCCTGCTCTCGGGCGTTGCCGGTGGCGCGATCATGGTGCTGGTGGCGGCGACGGTGTTGCCGCATGTGCCGGCCTCACGCAAAGGCCTGGCCAGTGGCGCGATCTTTCTCGGCATCGGGCTGGGCATTGCCGGGTCGGGGACGATAGTCCCGCCGCTACTGAGCCTGGGCCTGCAACAAACCTGGTTGGGCCTTGGCTTGCTGGCACTGATCCTGACCGTCATCAGCTGGTTTGGCTGGCCGTCGGCTGCTCCCCACGCAACGATGACAGCGACGGCCAATGCAGCGTCGACCAGCACCCACCCGAGTGTGTACTTGCTGTTTGCCCAGTACGCGCTCATGGCGGCGGGACTGGTGCCGGCCATGATGTTCCTGGTGGATTACGTCGCCCGCGGCCTCGGCGCCGGGCAACACGTCGGCGCGCTGATCTGGGTGATGTACGGCCTCGGCGCGATTGTCGGGCCGGTGAGCTATGGTTTTCTCGCGGATCAACTGGGGGCGAAGCCGAGTATCCGTCTGGTGCTGGTGGTGCAGGCGATTGCGGTGGCGCTGCTGTCGATCTCCAGTTCCTTCACTGCGTTGGCCCTGCTGGCGTTGATCCTCGGTTCGTTCCCCCCGGGCATCGTGCCGCTGGCACTGGCACGGGTTCACGAACTGGTCCCCGAGCATCATCAGCAACAGGTCGTGTGGAGTCGCGCCACTGTGTCGTTTGCCACCTTCCAGGCCATTTCCGGGTTCGCTTATTCCGCCCTGTTCAATGCCAGCGGCGGCCATCATGCGCTGATGTTCGTAATCGCGGCCGGGGCGATTGTTATGGCGTTGTTGCTGGAATTAAGCGTGCGCTTGCTCACTCCATCCACTGTGGGAGCGAGCCTGCTCGCGAAGACGTCGGCACATTAAGCATTGTTGCCGCCTGACACACCGTCATCGCGAGCAGGCTCGCTCCCACAGTGTGTCGGTGCACAGGACTAAATTATTCGTACTCATGACAGGAATCCAACATGACTCTGCCCCAAAACATGACCCTGATTGAAATAACCCAACCCGGCGTTCCTGAAGTCCTGCAGCCGCGCCAGGTCCCCTTCTGTGCGCTGACCAATGGCGGCGGCTATGCGCAGTATTGCGTGGTCCCGGCCAGCCAGACCCTGCCGATACCCGAAGGCATCGACTGGGTGCAAGCGGCGGCGGTCCCGGAAACCTTCTTCACGGTGTGGGCCAATCTGTTCGACATGGGCGGCGCCAGCAAAGGCCAGCAAGCGCTGATCCACGGGGGAACCAGTGGCATCGGCACCACCGCGTTGATGCTGTGCCGTGAGTTCGGCATCAAGGCATTTGCCACGGCGGACTGATAGCGGCGCTGATCCCCTGTGGGAGCGAGCTTGCTCGCGATGAGGGCGGCACATTCAGCATGGATGTTGACTGACCCACCGCCATCGCGAGCAAGCTCGCTCCCACAGTTTTATCTTCAGTGAACGCGAAATAGGTGGCCGCCACAGATCCACTTGTGGGAGCGAGCCTGCTCGCGAAAAAGCCGGCACATTCAGCATGGATGTTGACTGACCCACCGCCATCGCGAGCAGGCTCGCAGGTACGAATTGAACGGCTGTCGAAATTATTCCTGCCCCCGCCACGCATCTGTTAAAACGCGGACTTCATGTCCGTACCGGTGAACAACCCGATGGCCGCTGCCCTTCTCACTCGTCTACGCCTACGCTGGCTGCCGCTGCTGTGCATGGCCGCGCTGATCGTAGGCCTGCCCGTGAGTTGCGGCGCACTCAAGTATAAAGAGCGCGAATTGCTGTTCCGCATCGAACCGGGCACGGCCGGCTGGTATCGCGGCTTGCCCCGGGACGTTCAGGAGTTCGACATCAAGCCTGCCGATTTCAAAGCCGGGCAAAACCTGCATGCCTGGTGGTGGCCGGCCGCGCGCCGTGACGCGCCATCGATCCTGTACCTGCATGGCGTACGCTGGAACCTGACCGGCCAGGCCTTTCGCATCGAGCAATTGCGCGTCATGGGCTATTCAGTGCTGGCGATCGACTACCGCGGCTTTGGCCAGAGCAAAGGTGACTTGCCGTCGGAGGCCAGCGTTTACGAAGATGCCCGGGCCGCTTGGGAACGCTTCACCGCGATGCAGCCGGACGCCAGCAAGCGCCTGATCTACGGCCACTCCCTGGGTGGCGCGGTGGCCATCGACCTGGCGGCGGACCTGGCCGCACAGGCGAAAAAGGAGAAACACCCGGTCCCGGTGCGCGGCCTGGTGATCGAGTCTACCTTCACCTCCCTGGGCGATGCCGTCACCGAAGTGGCGGGCAACAACCTGCCGGTGAACTGGCTGCCGGTGCGCTGGTTGCTGTCACAGAAGTTCGACTCCATCGACAAGATCGTCGACATCGACATGCCGTTGCTGGTGGTCCATGGCCTGGCCGATCAGTTCATGCCGTCGAGGTTCAGTCAGCAGTTGTTCAATGCGGCCAACGAACCCAAGCGCCTGTTGCTGATACCCGGCGGCACGCACAACAACAGCATGAGCCTGGGCGGCAGCCAATATCGCCAGGCGCTGGAAGGCCTGATAAGAGCAAGACCGCAGATCGCCGGGCCGATGGCTGCACGGGGTGTCGGGGATTCCTGAGGGGTTATCGATAACCCCGAGCCTGCAGATCAAACAGCTGCGCATAACGCCCGCCGGCCGTGACCAGCGCGGCATGATCGCCACGCTCAAGGATCGTGCCCCGATCCAGCACGATGATGTGATCAGCGTTGCGCACGCTGGAAAAACGGTGGGAAATCAGCAGGGTCATGCGGCCTTGGGTGTGCTGGCTGAAATGCTCGAACACCGCCGCTTCCGCCGCCGGGTCGAGTGCCGAGGTCGGTTCGTCGAGGATCAGGATATCGGCATCGCGGCGCATATAGGCGCGCGACAGCGCGATTTTCTGCCACTGCCCGCCGGACAGCTCCAGCCCACCGGCAAACCAGCGCCCCAGCTGCGTGGCGTAGCCGCGATCGAGTCGCTCGATGAACGGCGCGGCCATGCCTTCGGCGGCGGCTTGCTGCCAGCGCTGCTCATCCTTGAACGCCAGCGTGTCGCCCACGCCGATGTTCTCGCCGACGGAAAACTGGTAGCGAATGTAATCCTGGAAGATCACCCCCATGCGCCGGCGCAGCGCATCTTCCTCCCAGTCCTGCAGATCGCTGCCGTCCAACAGAATGCGCCCTTGATCGGGACGGTATAGCCGGGTCAACAGTTTGATCAGCGTGGTCTTGCCCGAACCGTTCTCCCCCACCAGCGCCACACTGTGCCCCGCCACCAGGTGCAGGTCGATGCCTGTCAGCGCGGCGCGACTGGCACCCGGGTAACGGAAACCGACGTTCTCGAACCGCAAGCCATCGCCAGGCACCGCGCCCACAGTGAGATGACCCGTGTCGGCAACCACGGGTTCGGCCAGGTATTCATAGAGGCTCGACAGGTAGAGGCCATCCTCGTACAGACCGCTGATGGCGCTCAGGCTGCTGCTCACCGCCGCCTGTCCCTGCTTGAACAACACCAGGTACATGGTCATCTGGCCGAGGCTGATATTACCGTGGACGGCGTCGACCACCACCCAAGCATAGGCCAGGTAGAACGCCGCGGTGCCCAGCAGGCCAAGGACAAATCCCCAGCCATCGCGACGCAGGGTCAGCCGCCGGTCCTCCGCGTAGAGCCTGGCAAAGGTGTCGCGATATCGCTGCAACAGCAGCGGTGCGAAGCCGAACAGCTTGACCTCCTTGATGTAGCCCTCATGGGAAAGCAACGTCTCGATGTAGGTCTGCTGCCGGCTCTCCGGTGCACGGCGGGTAAACAAGCGAAAGGCATCGCCAGAAAAGTGCGCCTCGGCAAAAAATACCGGCAACGCGCCGACCACCAGCAACACCAGCGCCCAGGGCGAAAAATGCACCAGCAACACACCGAAGCTGATCAGCACGATCAGGTTCTGGATCAGCCCCAGCGACTTCATCACCAACGCCAACGGCCGGGTCGAGGCTTCACGCCGAACCCGCACCAGCTTGTCGTAGAACTCGGAATTCTCGAACTGCACCAGCGATAACGTCTGGGCTTTTTCCAGAATCATCGTGTTGACCTTCTGCCCCAGCTGCACCCGCAACAACGACTGCTGTACCGACAGCGCCCGCTGGGCGGCGGACAGCAAGGCCAGCACGCCCGCCTCGAACAGCACATAACGCACCACCGGCCACAATGGCGCACTGCCCTGCTGCGCATGCAATTGCATGGCGAAGACCACCGCGTCGACAATGCGCTGACCCAGCCACGCCGCCAGCGCCGGCAACACACCGGCGACCAGCGTTGCCAATACAAGGCCAAGGAACAAACCGCGCGAGGTACCCCACACCAGCAGCAAGGCACGCCGCGACTGGTCGAGCAGCGAGGTCAAGCGGACAAAAACCGGGCTCACTCCAAAGGCTCCGCCGTGTCGAGCCGTTCCCCCTGAAACCGCGCCCGATACCGCCCCGGACTCTCCCCCGTCCACTTCTTGAAGGCCCGGTGAAACGCACTCGGCTCCTGGAAACCCAGTTGTTCGGCGATATCGCCGATACTGGCCTGGCTCTCACGTAACTGTTCGAACGCCACCCCGCGTCGTACTTCGTCCTTGATCTCCTGATAGGAACAGCCTTCGCGCTCCAGTTTTCGGCGGAAGGTGCTGGGGCTCAGGTGTTGTTCGAGGGCAAAGGCCTGCAGGGTCGGCCATTCGCTGTAATGGCTGTTGCGCAAGCGCTGGTGGACCTGTGACGCCAGGCCGTGCTGGTTGCGAAAGCGGATCACCAGCCATTGTGGCGCGGTGCGCAAGAAGACTTTGAGCGACGCCAGGTCCTGGACCACCGGCAGCCGCAGGTAATGACTGGCGAACTCGATTTCCGTGCGCTCAGCGCCAAAGGTCAGGTTCGGCCCCCAGAGTAAGGGGTCGTCACTGAGTGACAGGCGCTCATGGCGAAAGTCCGCGCGGTCGATCGGGATGCGCCTACCACCCAACCAGCACAGCAGGCTGATCATCAACACCAGGAACGTCTCTTCGCCGAAACGGCTGACGTCTTCGTTGGCACCCTGGCTCTGCAGGCTGATGACCGCCCGTTTGCCGCGTACGGTCAGGGTGCCGCGAAAATCGCGCAGGAACAGGGCGAAGTTGACCAGGCACTGGCGCATGGCCTTGTGCAGATCGGGCTCCTGGATCAACGCCCGGCAAATCAGGGCGAAGCTACCCGGCGGCATGCCGTGGGAGTCGAGGCCGAAGAATTCGTCGTTGAGCTCGCGGATCTGGATCAGCCACAGCGCTGCAAAAGCATTGGCCGACACCCGCGCCGTAGGCTGCTGCATCAGCGCCGGGTCGATACCGGCCTGTTCCAGCACAGCCCGTACACGCTGTGGATCGTCCCCCAGCCCGTGGATCATTGCCTGCACGAAGTAGGCAGCTACCGAGTCCTTTTCCCGCATGCGAACGCTTCGCTCCCCATCACCCGAAATGGCAAAAAACATCAGTGCCGTTGAACAGTTTCGGCATAGGCCAACCACCGTGCCGGCTCTAGACTCGCGGCAATAGTACGCTTTCGGCCATCAAGGCGGCCAAGGTATCGCAGGGTTTATCGAAAGGACGGCAACATGAATCTGCAACACATTGGCGTGATCGGCGCCGGCACCATGGGCAACGGCATCGCGCAAGTCTGCGCCCTGGCCGGTTTCAACGTGACCCTGCTGGACATCAGCGAGGGTGCCTTGCAAAAAGCCCTCGCCACCGTCGGCAAGAACCTTGACCGGCAGGTCTCCAAGGAAACCCTGACCGCCGAGCAAAAGAACGCCGCCCTCGACAAGATCCGCACCAGCACCGATTACAGCAGCCTACGCGACGCGCAACTGGTGATCGAAGCCGCCACCGAGAACCTCGACCTGAAACTGCGGGTGCTGCAACAGATTGCCGCGCAGGTCGGCACCGAGTGCGTGATCGCCTCAAACACCTCGTCGCTGTCGATCACCCAGCTCGCGGCCAGTGTCAGCCAGCCTGAACGCTTCATCGGCCTGCACTTCTTCAACCCGGTGCCGGTGATGGGCCTGATCGAAGTCATTCGCGGCCTGCAAACCAGCGACGCGACGCATGCCCTGGCGCTGGACATGGCGACCCGCCTGGGCAAAACCGCGATCACCGCCGGCAACCGCCCGGGGTTCGTGGTCAACCGGATCCTGGTGCCGATGATCAACGAAGCGATCCTGGTATTGCAGGAAGGCCTGGCAAGTGCCGAGGACATCGACGCCGGCATGCGCCTGGGCTGCAACCAGCCTATCGGCCCGCTGGCCCTGGCGGACCTGATCGGCCTGGACACGCTGCTGGCGATCATGGAGGCGTTCTACGACGGCTTCAACGACAGCAAATACCGCCCGGCGCCATTGCTCAAGGAAATGGTCGCCGCCGGTTATCTGGGACGCAAGACGGGGCGCGGCTTCCATGCCTATGCCTGAGCGTTGCTCGCGTTTCGCCGAATACCGGGACAAGGTGCTGGAGCTGTTCGCCAGCAAGGGTTTCGGTCAGGTCGGCATGCGCGAGCTCGCGACGTGCCTGGGGCTTTCCCCGGGCTCGTTGTATCACCATTATCCGAGCAAACAGCACCTGCTGCTGGACTTGATCGAGGAGTTCTACGAAGAGCTGCTGGCCACGCTGGGGCGCATCAAGCAACAGGCGCCGGCCAAACGCGACCGACTCAACAGCCTGATCCGCGCGCACCTGAATCTGCATCGCGACATGCCCTGGCATTTTCGCCTGGTGGAACGCGACAGCGGTTGCCTGAACGAAGAGCAACAGGCACGGGTTCGACAACTGCGCGAGCAGTACGAACGCCAATTGCTGGTGATCCTCGGCGCCCGTTCGAGGTTCAGTGAATCCGGCCTTCTGGCGGCCGGTCATGCCATCGCCGCCTTGCTCAACAATGCTCCCAGCTGGCTGACGTCCCACTCGCTGGACGAGGGCGAGCACGATGAACTGCTGGAGAACCTGGTCAGCGGCGGCATCGAACGCTTGCTGGCGCCACGGCGCCCGAGCGAGGCTATAAGCCTGGCGCGCCCTATCGAGAAATCATCTAAAAATACCCAGGCCCCCTCCGCGTTTTAGCGCTTTGCTTGCCCAGTCAATGCCATCGGAATTCACGCCTGCACGCGGCGTCCAATCCGATGGGCACCTTCAATGACCGGGAGCGCAATCATGAAAATCAATCCCTACCTGATCTTCAATGGCGACTGCAAAGCCGCGTTCACCTTCTATGCCGAAAGCCTCAAAGGCCAGATCGAAGCCATGCTGACCTTCGGCGAAACGCCTGCCGCCGAGCACGTACCCAAGGACCTGCACAACCTGATCATCCACACCCGGCTGGCCGTGGGCGACCAGGCGATCATGGGCTCGGACACCACCCCTGATCGCCCCACCGACGAGATGAGCGGTTGTTCGATTTCGCTGAATGTCGACAGCATCAAGGAGGCTGAACAGGTGTTTTCCGCCCTGTCCGAAGGCGGCAAGGTACAAATGCCGCTCGAGGCCACCTTCTGGGCAGCGCGTTTTGGCATGTTGGTCGACCGCTTTGGCGTGTCGTGGATGATCAACTGCGAGAAGGACCAGTAACAGGGTCGTGCAAGCCCAAGCAGGTTCCACCTGGAACGGACATGCATTCTGGAAACTCCCCGGCCGTCTGCTACCGTCAACAAGCCACCCGTGTGGCAGCGGCCCTTCGGAGGAAACCACCATGCAAACCCATGACGCGTCATGGTCCACCCGTTTCAAACTGTCGCTGCTGGCGGGAGGGCTCGCCGCCGCCCTGCTGGCACTCAGCGGTTGCGCGACAGTCGATGCCCAGACCACCGCCTACGTTGGCGTGGAACATCCCGCACCGACACTGCCCAGTGAAGTCGTGGTGCTGCGCAGCGAGCCCCTTCGCCCGCACGTTCGACTGGGCGAAATACTGATCGACGCCAGTGTCGACCCGGCTCCGCCCATTACCGAGGTCGAACAGAAACTGCGGGAAGAAGCCGCCAAGCTCGGTGGCGATGCCGTGGTGGTGGTGTATGACCATATCCAGCCGGTCGGAGCTTATGTCAACGGGCCGCTATGGGCTCGCGACGTTGAGACCATCAATGGGCGCAAACTCAAGGGGATCGTGATCAAGTACAAATGAGTCGCTGGATTTTTCGTCGAGAATGACAACGCGTGGCGCAATATCCGCCATGCGTAACTGCTGATAATGCCCGGTCGAGAAGCATTCATCGGGCTCTTTTCCTCTCGCTTTCCGTAAAAAACGATCATAGCAGCCTGCGAGGTTGCGCTTTTTTTCGCCTCCGCCTGACACGTTTTTTTTCATTTGTTTGATTTATGAAATTTTATGTGCCAATCATATCCTCGAAATTTCAGCATCGATCAGTTCCCCATAACACCTCCAACACCCATCCAAGGAGTCAACAATATGAACAAGACAGAACTTCTAGGTGCTCTGGCACTGTGCGCCGCAAGCTTGCTGGCACATGCCGACGAAGACAGCCTGCGTATCGGTATCGAAGCCGCCTACCCGCCCTTCTCCTTCAAGACACCAGAGGGCAACGTCAGTGGTTTCGATTACGACATCGGCAACGCGCTGTGCGAAGAAATGAAGGTCAAGTGCGAATGGGTCATCCAGGAATTCGACGGCATGATCCCGTCGCTGAAAGTGCGCAAGATCGATGCCGTGCTGTCGTCGATGTCGATCACCGAGGACCGCATGAAGTCGGTCGACTTCAGCAAAAAGTACTACCACACGCCGGGCAAGTTCGCGATGAAGAGCGGCAACGTGATCAACGACCCGCTGGTCGATCTCAAGGGCAAGAAAGTCGGCGTGCAACGCTCCTCGACCTATGACCGTTTCGCCACCGAGCAGCTTGAGAAAGCCGGGGTCTCAATTGTTCGCTACTCCTCGCAAAATGAAGCCTTTCTCGACCTGGCGGCGGGTCGCCTGGATGCCACGCTCGCCGACATCGTCAACACCGATGAGAGCTTTATCAAGACGCCCCTGGGTAATGGTTTTGCCCTGGTCGGGCCCGACATCAACGACCCGAAATACTTCGGCAGAGGCGCCGGGATTGCGGTGCGTAAAGGTGACAGCGCCAACGTTGCACGCCTGAGTGCAGCGATTGACGCCATCCGCAGCAATGGCAAGTACCAGCAAGTGATGGCCAAGTACTTCGCCTTCGATATCTACGGCGAATAAGCCTTTACCCGAAACCCTGGCGCCGGCCCGTGCAGGCGCCACTTCTGGCTTGTCTCGCGCGCCTTGTGGCGCTCGCTTGAGGAACTTCATCATGCTCCACGGCTACGGATCGAGCATTCTCGATGGCGCCTGGCTGACCATCAACCTGGCCCTGACCTCCATGACCATGGCGATTGCCCTGGGCTTGATCGGCGCCGCCTTTCGTTTGTCGCCGTTCAAATGGCTGGCGGTATTGGGCGAAGGCTATACCACCCTGATCCGCGGGATTCCCGACCTGGTGCTGATCCTGCTGATCTTCTATGGCGGCCAGGATCTGGTGAACCGCCTTGCTCTCGCACTGGGCTACAACCGCTACATCGACATCAATCCCTTCATCGCTGGCGTCTGCACCATGGGTTTCATTTTTGGTGCCTATCTCTCGGAAACCTTTCGTGGCGCCTTCATGGCAATCCCTAAAGGCCAGGGCGAGGCCGGCGCTGCCTATGGCATGAGTGGCGTCCAGGTGTTCTGGCGAATCCTGGTGCCGCAGATGATTCGTTTCGCCATTCCCGGCTTCACCAACAACTGGTTGGTGCTGACCAAATCCACCGCGCTGATCTCGGTGATCGGTTTGCAGGACATGATGTTCAAGGCCAAGAACGCAGCGGACGCCACCCATGAGCCGTTCACGTTTTTCCTCGCGGTTGCCGCGCTCTACCTGATGCTGACCAGCGTGTCATTGCTGGTGCTGCGCTATCTGGAAAAACACTACTCGGTCGGCATCAAAGCCGCTGAACTGTAACGGGGAGCACAGCCATGATTCTCGACTACAACCTGATCTGGGAAAACCTGCCGCTGTATTTCAATGGCGCCCTGGTGACCCTCAAAGTCCTGCTGATTTCCCTGGCCATCGGCCTGGTGCTGGCGATTCCCATTGCGTTGATGCGCGTATCCCGTTCACCGCTGATCAACTTCCCGGCCTGGCTCTACACCTACGTGATTCGCGGCACGCCGATGCTGGTGCAATTGTTCCTGATCTACTACGGGTTGGCGCAGTTCGAAGCGGTACGCCAAAGCGCGCTCTGGCCGTACCTGTCCAGTGCAACTTTTTGCGCCTGCCTGGCCTTTGCGATCAATACCAGTGCCTACAGCGCCGAACTGCTGGCCGGCAGCTTGAAGGCCACGGCCCACGGCGAGATCGAAGCTGCCAAAGCCATGGGCATGTCGCGCTTGACCCTGTACCGGCGGATTCTCCTGCCGTCGGCCCTGCGCCGGGCGCTGCCGCAGTACAGCAACGAAGTGCTGATGATGCTGCAAACCACCAGCCTGGCGTCGATCGTCACCCTGGTCGATATTACCGGAGCCGCGCGAACGGTCAGTTCGCGGTTCTATCTGCCGTTCGAGGCGTTCATTACCGCTGGCCTGATCTATCTGGCCCTGACCTTCATCCTGGTTCGTCTGTTCAAGCTGGCCGAGCGCCGCTGGCTGGCCTATCTGGCACCGCGCAAGCACTAAGGAGTTTTATGCAGCACATTCAATACCTCTTGCCGTGGAGTGCCTCGGGCACAGAACGAAAGCTGTCGCTGTTCCGTTTTGGCAGCGGGCCGCGCAAGGCCTACATCCAGGCCTCCCTGCATGCCGACGAGTTGCCGGGGATGCGCGTCGCCGTCGAACTCAAGCGCTGCCTGCAAGCGCTGGAAGAGCAAGGCCGCCTGAGCGGGGTGATCGAGTTGGTGCCAATGGCCAATCCGATCGGTATCGCCCAGATGTTCCAGGCCACCCATCAAGGTCGCTTCGAGTTCTCCAGCGGAAAGAATTTCAATCGCGATTTTCCGGAACTGGCCGAGGACGTGGCGCAGCGACTGGAAGGTCTATTGGGCGAGGATGCCGACGCCAACGTCGCCCTGATCCGCCGCGCCATGGGCGATGCCCTCGCCAACATGCCGGCAGCGACCTCGGAGCTCGATGGCCTGCGTCGCCTGTTGATGCGGCATGCGTGCGATGCCGATGTGGTGCTGGACCTGCACTGCGATTTCGAGTCGATCATGCTGTTGTATGCCATGCCGCAAAACTGGCCACGCTTGCGCTCATTGGCCGCCCGCCTGGGTGCCGGCGTTGCCCTGCTGGCCGAGGCTGCGGGCGGCAACGCCTTCGATGAAGCCTGCGCAATTCCCTGGCTGCAGCTGGCCGAGCGCTTTCCTCAAGCCAATATTCCCCTGGCGTGTGTGGCCACCACTATTGAATTGCGCGGTATGGCTGACACCGAACGCGAGACATGCGTCGACAGCGCGCAAGCTATTCTCGGCTATCTCGCCGAGCAAGGCCTGATCAGTGGTGACTGGCCTGCGGCGCCAGCGGACAGTTGTGTAGCGACGCCGTTCGCCGGTGCGCAGTACGCGTATGCGCCACACCCGGGGGTGGTGAGTTATCTGCAACCGTTGGGCGCCCAGGTCAAGGTCGGCGATCCGCTGTTCGAAGTGCTTGATCCGCTCACCGACCAGCACAGCGTGGTGCGCGCCAGCACCGACGGCATTCTTTATGCCCGCGAACGCCTGCGCTTTGCCCAGCCCGGTTTGTGGCTGGCCAAAATCGCCGGCAGTACTCCCATTCGCCAAGGCCGCTTGCTCAGCGACTGATTCCAGAGAGTTGAAACCATGTACAAGCTAGAAATAAAGAATCTGCACAAAAGCTACGGCAGCCACGAAGTGCTCAAGGGCGTGTCCCTGGAGGCGAAGGCCGGTGACGTCATCAGCATCATCGGCTCCAGCGGTTCGGGTAAAAGCACCTTCCTGCGTTGCATCAACCTGCTGGAGCAGCCCAACGCCGGCAATATCGTGCTCGATGGCGAACAGCTCAAGCTGGTGAGCAACAAACTCGGCGGGCTCAAGGCTGCCGAACCGAAGCAACTGCAACGCATGCGTTCGCGATTATCGATGGTGTTTCAGCACTTCAATCTCTGGTCGCACATGAGTGCCCTTGAAAACGTCATGGAAGCGCCCGTGCAGGTGCTGGGCATCAACAGGAAAGAAGCACGGGAAAAGGCCGAGCACTACCTGAACAAGGTCGGCGTGGCGCACCGCATGGACGCCTGGCCGGCCCATATGTCCGGGGGTGAACAACAGCGTGTGGCGATTGCCCGCGCTCTGGCCATGGAACCGGAAGTGATGCTGTTCGACGAGCCCACTTCGGCGCTCGACCCCGAACTGGTCGGCGAAGTGCTGAAGGTGATGCAGGATCTCGCGCTGGAAGGCCGGACCATGGTGGTGGTGACCCACGAAATGGGCTTTGCCCGTGAGGTGTCGAACCAGTTGGTGTTTCTGCACAAGGGCCAAGTCGAAGAGCGTGGCGACCCGCGTGAGGTGCTGGTCAAACCGCGGTCCGAACGTCTCCAGCAATTTCTCGCCGGCAGCTTGAAATAAGCCATCCTCGTACACTGACCCTTGGGCAGGCGCTGCACATCGAGGGTCGGCGTCGGATACCTCCTGACAACCTTCTTCAATCAGGTCAATCCTCCTGCGATCAAAGAAATTCCCGAAAGCGCCATTAAAACATCCAGAAGTCTTTGAAATGTCGTCATGGAAATTTTTAGCGTGATGAATTTCCCTATCGACATACCTGCAGCGAGCGAGAGTCCAATCAGTAAGCCTTTCAATACGACGCTCAGGGGAAGGCCTCCAATCGCTTTGAAAGTGATTGTCTTACTCAAGTAAATAACGAACGAGGCGGCAGCTTCGGTTGAGAGCAATGGTCCTTTCAATAACCCATACGCGGAAAAAATCGGAATGGTCAGCGGCCCGGTGGAAAGAACAATACCTGTGAGGTAGCCGACAATAGCCCCTGTGACTGAGAGTTGCCAAAGCGAAAGGGTGAAATTTCTTGATTTTGCCCAGTGACGATAGGGAATCATCAGCAGGAAAAAAGTCCCGAGGGCTATATCAATCCAGGTCGCTTTCAAGCTCCAGAGTGTTTGCGCACCAAAAGCCGCTGCTGGTACTCCCGTCACCGAATAGGCTAAAAACGCCTTCCAGTGAATGTCCTTTCGCCAAAGTAGAACTCTTGAAATATTGCCTACGATTGCTGCCACCGCCATGATAGGCACTGCCTGCTTGGGACCAAAACAAAGGACAAGTGCAGGCAGAAGCATGATGGAGGCCCCGGTCCCGATTACACCGCTGACGACGCCTGAAATGACCCCGATAAACAAAACGAGTAAGTATTCTGTCATTTGTCTTCCACAGCGGATGTTAGTTTTTTCTTGGTTTAGAGCTCGTTCAGGCAGACCGAAAATTTCGTCAAACTTAATAAGTTCGTTTTTGCGCGGGAACTGATTGCGGATTCGACAAACCAGGTCACTGTGCCTGGCTTCGATTAGTTTTTGTGTGTGGGTGACTTGAGAGATCTTTCTTTTAAATTTGTAGGATTTTTCACTAACTTTTTTGCATAGCTTCAGGAAAGCTTTGAATAAGCGATCCTTTCACACCGGCCCTTGGGCAGGCGCTGCACACCAAGGGTCGGCTTCGGATACACTCGCGGGCAGCCCCATGTAGGAGCGAGGCTTGCCCGCGAAGCGAACGCCGCGGTGTTTCAGGCAATGCGCGTCATCGTTTGTTCGCGGGCAAGCCTCGCTCCTACAGGGGTTTTGCGCCCCCAGCCCATCTCCAACCCTCAGGAACTGTTGAGCCGGATATGCCGACCCCTTCGAAAGACACCACGGTCTATGCCGCACCAGTGATGCGCAAACTGGCGGAAATCGTTTCCGATCTACCGCCGTCATTGCGCAAAGTGGCGGATTTTGTCCTGCGTCACCCGCTCAGGGCGGCGACGCTGACCATCGAAGAAATGGCTCATGAAACGTCCACCTCGCCAGCCGCGGTCAATCGTCTGGCCAAGGCGTTGAACCTGGGTGGTTACACCGGCATGAAGGCCGAACTGGTCGCGACCTTGCAGCAGATGGTGTCGCCGGTCGACAAACTGCGCAACGAACTGGCGCATCGACCGGCGGGCGCATTTGGCCTGCATGAGCAAATCCACAGCGCCAGCAGCAACCTCGCCACGGCAGCGACCAACAACCATGCCGAGACCTTTGAGGCGTTCGTCACCCGCCTGACCGAAGCACGGAAAATCTACATCCTTGGGTTTGGCAACAGTGTCTACTTCGCCGGTCTCGCCGCCTCGACCCTGATGCCCTTCTGTGCGGACGCTACCGCCATCAGCATGGAGGGCGGCAACGAAAACGCCGCTTACCGTCTGGCCGCCATCACCGATCAGGACGTACTGCTGGCGATTTCCCTGCCGCGCTATTCCCTCGATACCCTGCAACTCGCACGCTTTGCCAATGCACGCGGCGCCTCGGTATTGGCCATCACCGACTCACCCGCCTCGCCGCTCACCGCCATTGCCGAGCACGTGCTGTTCGCCCCGGCCGACCATCCGGTGTTGACCAGTTCCAACATCGCCGTGCTCGCCTTGATCGAAGGATTGGTGGCGGGCGTGATGGCACGCAACAAGGAAGCCGTCAAGCTGGCGACCGAACTGACCGAAAGCGTGATGTCCTATCTGCATATCCCTTCCAGCAACAAATCGCCGAAAAAGTGATGGTTCCGGGGCGTCTCCCGTAACGCAGATCCGCAAGCAAAGCGAGGCGTCCTACCGGCCGGCCTGATTCGGATGTAACGTGGCCCATACCGTTTTTCTTCAAACCTGCCGCTCGTCCGCCACCGCGCACCTTCTTTTGAACCACTCTTCCAATGCTGTACATCCCCTCGCACGGAAGACTCAAACGATGAACACCACCATTGCCGCTCTCATGCTGACGGGCCTGCTGTCGGCCTCGCCGCTTTACGTACTGGCCGCCGAGAAAACCACCGAGGATGCAACCATTCCACCTTCCGCCCTTCCCGGGCTCAACGCTGAATCCAACGAGGAAAAGGCCAATAAAAAGGGCGAGGAAGCGGCGGGCTCAAACGCCGGTGCCGACGCGCATTCCATTAAAAAAGACGCGGAGTCGGAAGATGACGGGGACAATCAGAGAGGTAGCGAGTCGGGAAGCTGATCAACCCCTACCCCCTCTTTCAAAAGACGCTGGGTGTATCAGTCGTCTCGGTCGTCACGATCGCGATAACGACGGTTGTCGCGATCATCGTCACGACGATCGTATCGATGGTCATACGATCGATCATCGCCATCCCGGTCATATCCACGGCGATGATCATGATCGTGATATCGGCCGTACCTTTCTCCGTCTTCCCAGTGAGGTCCGCAGCCGCCCAGCAAGAGCAGGCTGGAAATGGCCAGGGTCATCATAACTGCGCGATTCATTTGAGCATCCTGAAGGTCGGGGGGTGAGAGGGTTTTGGCCAGTGGAGAATCCCGCACGGCGTTGAAACCCTGTCTATGACCATTCAGTAACTCAATGATTCCGTTGGGAAATACAGTTGGCAGGCACGCGCGTGGCGCGGGCCCCGGTTCAGCGCCGTTTAGCCTGGGAAATGCTGGTTGGCGATCGCCACCACTTCCTGATCGGTGATCGGAGCGAGTGCCGCTACCGCCCACAGGTCATAAAACGGGTGGGCGCGCTGGATCGGCAGCACCATGTCGAAGCCGGCCGCTTGCAGAGAACCGGTCAGTACCTTCTTGGTGAAACCGCAACGGTGCGCCATGAACACGTTGCCGTTGGCCATGGCCGGGCGATGACCGTAGAGGATGTCGATGGGTGCGATCGGGCCGGCCGGCGAAAGGTAGGCCTCATCGGTCAGCTTGTCTTCGGCCACAAGGGCACACACCGATTGCAGGTCCGGGCAGGTGATGATCACGAAGCCGCCAGGCTTGAGCACGCGCTTGAACTCCGCCAGGGCTACCGGCACCTCATGGGGATAGAGATGCTCGATGTTGTGGCTGGAGAACAGCGCATCCACCGAAGCGTCCTTGACCTGGGACATGTCGGTCATGGTGCCGACGATATCCGGGTTGACACTCTCATCGATGTCGAAGCGCAACTCTTGCCACTGCTCCGAGGCGAAGCCCTTGGTCGTGCTGTTCTTGCTCTTTGGACCACAACCTACATGGAGGAAGGTTTTCACAATCGGATACTCGATCAAGGCCCTTGCCGGATGGCAAAGGGGAATGGGGGCGTGCTCCGCTGGCCACTGCCTGCCGACGGACGAAATGTCCCGCGCACACTAGGGGAAGTGCCGGGCAAGGGTCAAGGTCATGGCGCTACATCGGCGTGCCGTTTTCTCGGCTAAAAAAAATGGCGTCAATAAACCAATGATAGCTATATGATGCTACTGGTTACTATCTGAGCCTATAAGGCCAAGTTTTTTTATAACCAAAAATCGGAAAAAGGCAAAAAGCCATCAAAAAAGATTCTTAATGTTTTTACCGATTGTGTCGCTAACGACACGTGGGCTACCAAATTTTCGCCCAAGGCTACGGCGACAACGCTGGCAGCGCAGTAAATGACCCCTATACAGGATGCGTTCATGAGCTTTATTTCTTCGTTGACCCCAGCGCAAGTCGCTGCCTTGAGTACAACCACCATCGCTGGGCTTGCGACCCAGGATGTTGCCGCCTTGAGTACCGCTCAGATCGCCCAGATGACCGCCGCGCAGATCGCGGTCATCACCCTGCCAAACATTGGCGTGCTCTCGACCGCGCAAGTACCGGCGCTGACGACCGCGCAAGTCGTGGCCCTGACCACCGCTCAGGTCACCGCACTGAAAACCGCGCAGATCGCCGCACTGACCACTACGCAGGTCGCTGCCATCGAAACGGCGGATATCGCTGCGCTGCCCGCAGGATCGGTCGCCAGCCTGACCACGGCCCAGACCGCCGCACTGACCACCGCACAGGTTGTCGCCCTGACCACCGCACAGGTTGCCGGGTTGAAAACCACGCAAGTCGCTGCGCTGACCACCACCCAAGTGGCGGCCATGGAAACTGCCGATGTCGGTGCCCTGACCTCTGCCCAACTGGTAGCGTTGACCACCGCCCAGGTCGCGGCACTGACCACGGCACAAGTGGCAGCGCTGAAGCCGACTCAGATCAGTGCCTTGGAAACGGCCGATGTGGCCGCCCTGACCACTGCTCAGGTGGTGGCATTGACCACGGCCCAGGTCGCCGCCCTGAAAACCACCCAGCTCGCGGCCTTGACCACCACGCAAGTGGCGGCCATCGAAACCGCTGACATCGCCGCCTTGCCTGCGGCCAGTATCGCGGCGCTGACCACCGCGCAGACCGCTGCCCTGACCACCGCCCAGGTCGTGGCATTGACCACCGCCCAGGTGGCCGCGCTGAAACCGGCCCAAGTGGCCGCGCTGACCACCACGCAAGTGGCGGCCATGCAGGCTGCCGATGTCGCCGCACTCACCACCGCCGGCCTCGTAGCCCTGACCACCGCCCAGGTCGCGGCACTGACCACGGCACAAGTAGCGGCATTGAAACCGACTCAGATCAGCGCCATGGAAACCGCCGACGTGGCGGCCTTGACCACTGCTCAGGTGGTGGCGTTGACCACGGCCCAAGTGGCAGCACTGACCACCGCTCAAGTGGCGGCCTTGACCACCACGCAGGTGGCGGCCATTGAAACCGCCGACATCGCTGCCTTGCCAGTGACCAGCGTCGCAGCCCTGACTACCGCGCAAGCTGCTGCCCTGACCACCGCCCAGGTCGTGGCCTTGACCACCGCCCAGGTGGCCGCGCTGAAACCGGCCCAAGTCGCAGCGCTGACCACCACCCAAGTGGCGGCCATGCAGGCTGCCGATATCGCCGCACTGACCACCGCCAGCGTCGTGGCCCTGACCACCGCCCAAGTGGCGGCGCTGACCACGGCCCAAGTCGCAGCACTGACCCCGGCTCAGATCGCTGCCATGGAAACCGCTGATGTGGCGGCACTCACTACCGCTCAGGTGGTGGCGTTGACCACCGCCCAGGTAGCGGCACTGACCACCGCTCAAGTAGCTGCGCTGACCACCACGCAAGTGGCGGCCATCGAAACGGCTGACATCGGCGCGTTGACCACCGCTGGCGTCGTCGCCTTGACTACCGCACAAGTGGCGGCACTGACCACCGCTCAAGTGGCCGCCCTGAAACCGACCCAGATCAGCGCCCTGCAGACTGTCGATGTCGCAGCGCTGACTACCGCCCAGGTCGTGGCGTTGACCACTGCCCAGGTGGCTGCTCTGACCACCGCTCAAGTAGCCGCACTGACCACCGCCCAAGTGGCGGCCATCGAAACGGCTGACATCGCAGCCTTGCCAGTGACCAGCGTCGCCGCGCTGACCACCGCACAGGCCGCTGCCCTGACCACCGCACAGGTTGTCGCCCTGACCACCGCTCAGGTGGCCGGACTGAAACCGGCTCAAGTGGCTGCACTGACCACCACGCAAGTGGCGGCCCTGCAGGTCGCCGATGTTGCCGCACTGACCACCGCCAGCGTCGTCGCCTTGACTACCGCCCAAGTCGCAGCATTGACCACGGCTCAAGTCGCCGCGCTGACCCCGGCCCAGATCGCGGCCATGGAAACCGCTGACGTGGCGGCACTCACTACTGCCCAAGTGGTGGCATTGAGCACGGCCCAGGTCGCGGCACTGACCACCGCTCAAGTGGCTGCGCTGACCACCACGCAAGTGGCGGCCATCGAAACTGCTGATATCGGTGCGTTGACCACCGCTGGCGTCGTCGCCTTGACCACCGCCCAGGTGGCGGCACTGACCACCGCACAAGTAGCGGCCCTGAAACCGACCCAGATCAGCGCCCTGCAGACTGTCGATGTCGCAGCACTGACTACTGCCCAGGTCGTGGCATTGACCACGGCCCAGGTAGCGGCACTGACCACTGCTCAAGTGGCTGCGCTGACCACCACGCAAGTGGCGGCCATCGAAACCGCGGACATCGCGGCCTTGCCAGTGGCCAGTGTGGCCGCACTGACCACCGCGCAGACCGCAGCACTGACCACCGCCCAGGTCGTGGCGCTGACCACCGCCCAGGTGGCCGGACTGAAGCCGGCCCAAGTGGCTGCACTGACCACCACGCAAGTGGCGGCCCTGCAGACCGCCGATGTCGCCGTGCTCACCTCCGCCAACGTGGCGGCCCTGACCACCGCCCAAGTGGCCGCGCTGACCACCGCCCAAGTCGCGGCATTGAAGCCGACCCAGATCAGTGCCATGGAAACCGCCGACGTGGCGGCCTTGACCACTGCTCAGGTGGTGGCATTGACCACCGCCCAGGTGGCGGCACTGACCACCGCTCAAGTGGCTGCGTTGACCACCACGCAAGTGGCGGCCATCGAAACCGCTGACATCGCCGCCTTGCCAGTGACCAGCGTCGCCGCCCTGACCACCGCGCAGGCCGCTGCCCTGACCACCGCTCAGGTCGTGGCCTTGACCACCGCACAGGTGGCCGCGCTGAAACCGGCCCAAGTGGCTGCGCTGACTACCACGCAAGTGGCGGCCATGCAGGCTGCCGACGTCGCCGCACTGACCACCGCCAGCGTCGTCGCCTTGACCACCGCTCAAGTCGCAGCACTGACCACGGCACAAGTCGCCGCGCTGACCTCGGCCCAGATCGCGGCCATGGAAACCGCTGACGTGGCGGCACTCACTACCGCTCAGGTAGTGGCGTTGACCACCGCCCAGGTTGCGGCACTGACCACCGCCCAAGTGGCCGCGCTGACCACCACCCAAGTGGCGGCCATCGAGACCGCTGACATCGGTGCGTTGACCACCGCTGGCGTGGTCGCCTTGACCACCGCCCAGGTCGCGGCGCTGACCACGGCCCAAGTGGCAGCCCTGAAACCGACCCAGATCAGCGCCATGGAAACCGCCGACGTGGCGGCCTTGACCACTGCTCAGGTGGTGGCGTTGACCACGGCCCAGGTAGCGGCACTGACCACCGCGCAAGTGGCTGCGTTGACCACCACGCAAGTGGCGGCCATCGAAACGGCTGACATCGCCGCCTTGCCAGTGACCAGCGTTGCGGCCTTGACCACCGCACAGACTGCGGCCCTGACCACCGCCCAGATCGTGGCGCTGACCACCGCTCAGGTGGTCGGGCTGAAGCCGGCTCAAGTGGCTGCACTGACCACCACGCAAGTGGCGGCCCTGCAAGTCGCCGATGTCGCTGCACTGACCACCGCCAGTGTCGTCGCCCTGACCACCGCTCAAGTGGCTGCGCTGACCACGGCCCAAGTGGCCGCGCTGACTCCGGCTCAGATCGCTGCGCTGGAAACCGCCGACGTAGCAGCACTCACTACCGCTCAGGTAGTGGCGCTGACTACCGCCCAGGTCGCGGCACTGACCACCGCTCAAGTGGCTGCGCTGACCACCACGCAAGTGGCGGCCATCGAAACTGCTGATATCGGCGCATTGACCACCGCTGGCGTCGTCGCCTTGACCACCGCCCAAGTGGCGGCACTGACCACGGCACAAGTAGCGGCCCTGAAACCGACCCAGATCAGCGCCCTGCAAACTGTCGATGTCGCAGCGCTGACCACCGCCCAGGTCGAGGCATTGACCACTGCCCAGGTGGCGGCATTGACCACCGCTCAAGTAGCAGCCCTGACCACCACCCAAGTAGCGGCCATCGAAACGGCTGACATCGCGGCCTTGCCAGTGACCAGCGTCGCGGCGCTGACCACCGCGCAGACCGCTGCCCTGACCACCGCACAGGTCGTGGCCTTGACCACCGCCCAGGTGGCCGGACTGAAGCCGGCCCAAGTGGCTGCGCTGACCACCACGCAAGTGGCGGCCATGCAGGCTGCCGATGTCGCCGCACTGACCACCGCCAACGTCGTGGCCCTGACCACCGCCCAGGTCGCGGCACTGACCACGGCCCAAGTCGCAGCACTGACCCCGGCGCAGATCGCTGCGCTGGAAACCGCCGACGTGGCGGCACTCACTACCGCTCAGGTGGTGGCGTTGACCACCGCCCAGGTCGCCGCGCTGAAAACCACCCAGCTCGCTGCCTTGACCACCACGCAAGTGGCGGCCATCGAAACCGCTGACATCGCCGCCTTGCCAGTGACCAGCGTCGCGGCCCTGACCACCGCGCAGACCGCTGCCCTGACCACCGCCCAGGTTGTCGCCCTGACCACCGCACAGGTGGCCGGGTTGAAAACCACGCAAGTGGCAGCCCTGACCACCACGCAAGTGGCGGCCATCGAAACCGCTGATATCGGCGCGCTGACCACTGCCCAACTGGTGGCGTTGACCACCGCTCAGGTCGCGGCACTGACCACGGCACAAGTGGCAGCCCTGAAACCGATCCAGATCAGCGCCATGGAAACCGCCGACGTGGCGGCCTTGACCACTGCTCAGGTGGTGGCGCTGACCACCGCCCAGGTAGCAGCACTGACCACCGCGCAAGTGGCTGCGTTGACCACCACGCAAGTGGCGGCCATCGAAACCGCTGACATCGCCGCCTTGCCAGTGACCAGCGTCGCCGCCCTGACCACCGCGCAGGCCGCTGCCTTGACCACCGCTCAGGTCGTGGCATTGACCACTGCCCAGGTGGCCGCGCTGAAACCGGCGCAAGTGGCTGCGCTGACTACCACGCAAGTGGCGGCCATGCAGGCTGCCGACGTCGCCGCACTGACCACCGCCAGCGTCGTCGCCTTGACCACCGCTCAAGTCGCGGCACTGACCACGGCCCAAGTCGCTGCGCTGACACCGGTTCAGATCGCTGCGCTGGAAACCGCTGACGTAGCAGCACTCACTACCGCTCAGGTAGTGGCGTTGACCACCGCCCAGGTCGCGGCACTGACCACCGCCCAAGTGGCCGCGCTGACCACCACCCAAGTGGCGGCCATCGAGACCGCTGACATCGGTGCGTTGACCACCGCTGGCGTGGTCGCCTTGACCACCGCCCAGGTCGCGGCACTGACCACGGCCCAAGTGGCAGCCCTGAAACCGACCCAGATCAGTGCCATGGAAACCGCCGATGTGGCGGCCTTGACCACTGCTCAGGTGGTGGCGTTGACCACCGCCCAGGTAGCGGCACTGACCACCGCGCAAGTGGCTGCGTTGACCACCACGCAAGTGGCGGCCATCGAAACCGCTGACATCGCCGCCTTGCCAGTGGCCAGCGTCGCGGCCCTGACCACGGCGCAGACTGCAGCCCTGACCACCGCCCAGGTCGTGGCGCTGACCACCGCCCAGGTAGCAGGATTGAAGCCGGCCCAAGTGGCTGCGTTGACCACCACGCAAGTGGCGGCCATGGAAACTGCCGATGTCGCCGCACTGACCACTGCCGGCGTCGTCGCCCTGACCACGGCCCAGGTAGCAGCCTTGACCACTGCCCAGGTGGCGGCCCTGAAGCCGACCCAGATCAGTGCCATGGAAACCGCCGACGTGGCCGCCTTGACCACGGCTCAAGTGGTGGCCCTGACCACTGCGCAGGTCGCGGCGCTGAAGCCGGCCCAGATCGCGGCCCTGACCACCACGCAAGTGGCGGCCCTGGAAACCGCTGACCTGGGTGCACTGACCAATACTCAACTGGTGGCCTTGACCACCGCCCAGGTTGCAGCCCTGACCACCGCACAAGTGGTGGCGCTCAAGCCGACCCAGATCAGCGCACTGGAAACCGCCGATGTGGCAGCGCTGACCACCGCGCAAGTGGTCGCCCTGACCACCGCTCAGGTAGCGGCATTGACCACGGCACAGGCTGCGGCATTGACCACCACCCAAGTGGCGGCCATTGAAACCGCGGACATCGCCGCTCTGTCGGTGGGCAACGTTGCAAGCCTGACCACCGCACAGACGGCTGCCCTGACCACCGCCCAGGTGGTTGCCCTGAGCACCGCACAAGTGGCGGCGCTGAAGGAGACCCAGATCGCCGCCCTGACCACCACGCAAGTGGCGGCCATCGAAACGGCCGATATCGGTGCCCTGACCTCTGCTCAACTGGCAGCGTTCACCACTGCCCAGGTCGCGGCACTGACCACGGCGCAGATCGCGGCTCTCAAGCCAACCCAGATCAGCGCTCTGGAAACCGCTGATGTAGCAGCCTTGACCACTGCCCAGATCGTGGCGATCGAAACCGCGGACATGGCGGCATTGACCACGGCTCAGGTAGCGGCCCTGACCACGGCGCAAGCTGCGGTGCTGACCACGGCGCAACTGTCGCACCTGTCGATGACCCAGGTCGATTCGTTCACCACGGCGCAACTGCAAGCGATGAGCGCCACCCAGATCGACGCGCTGGCCCTGTCCACGCCGCTGGTCCTGGACCTCAACGGTGATGGCGTACAGACCACGCACCTGAGCACCGGCGTCAAGTTCGACCTCAATGCCGATGGCCACAAGGAAGCGACCGGTTGGGCCACTGGCGGTGATGGCCTGCTGACGCTCGACCTCAATGGCGATGGCCAGGTCAACGATGGCTCCGAGCTGTTCGGTTCCTCGTTCCGCCTGCCGGACGGCTCGCTGGCCAAAGATGGCTTCGAGGCACTCGTCAGCCTGGACAGCAACCATGATGGCGCGGTAAACGGCGCTGACCAGCTGTTCTCGTCGCTGCAAGTGTGGGTCGATGCCAACAACGATGGCGTCAGCGACAAAGGCGAGATGCACAGCCTCAAGGAGCTGGGCATCACCCAGTTCAACCTGGATGTGGCCAAGACCACCGAGCTCAACCACGGTAACCTGATCGGCCTCAACAGCAGCTACGAAACCAGCGATGGCCAGAGCCATACGATCGCCGACGTCTGGTTCCGCACCGACGCCAATGGCAATCAGTCCTTCGACCTGACCAAGCTGGATTCGCAAGCGGTCGATGCCCACTCCCTGGGTGCCATCGATCTGGCGGCCGATGGCGGCAAGGCCAGCGTACTGACCGTCGATGCCGAGGCAGTCAGCAAGCTTGGCCAGGCCGGCCAGGTGGATGTGGCCAGCGGTGCCGCGGCACCGGTGCAGATGATCATCGACGGTGACCACAACGATACCGTGAACATCACGGGTGACAGTGGCGAGTGGCAAGCAGCGGGGACCACCACGGTCGACGGTGCCAGCTACAACGTGTTCAACGATGGCGATGTGCAGTTGTTGGTAGCAACCGATGTGCAGACTTGGATTCACTGATCTTCAGTGGTAAACCTTGACTGATCCGATACCGGGCTCGAAAGAGCTCGGTATTTTTTTATTGGAAGAGACCTTCGCGCAAATGCTTAGAGAGAATCTTGAGAGCCCGAACCTCGATGTCGTGCTGGCCGCAGCCCTGCAGCTGGCCGAAGGTATCGCGCTGGAACCGATGAAGTTGCTCGAAACCGCAGACCGGCTCAATGGCGCGCAGCGCGTCACCGATGTCGTAGCGCTCTACCAGCGCTGGCTGCAGCACTGCCACTCGTCGGTCAATTACATTATCCAGTTCAACCTGGGGGCCACCCTGACTCAACTGGGGCAGATACCGGCCGCTGAGAGTGCCTATCGCGCCGCCATTGCCCAGAACCCGGAATTCGCCCAGGCCTGGTTCAACCTGGGGACAGTGCTGGAGCGTCAGCACAAGCCGCAGGAGGCCTTGGCCACCTGGCAGTCGATGCTCGACAAGCGCCTGGTCGACGCCGCGCAAAGCCGCGAGTTGTACCTGATGACCTGCAATAACCTGGGTCGCCTGCTGGAGGAAACCCGCCAGCTGCAGCAATCCGAAGCCATCCTGCGCACCAGCCTGGAAACCGACCCCGTGCAACCCAAGGTGATCCAGCACTGGGTGCATCTGCGCCAGAAACAATGCGTCTGGCCGGTCTATGAACCACCGGCAGGCCTGACCCGCGGCGACCTGCTCAAGGCGTCCTCGCCCCTGGCACTGCTCGCTGGCAGCGATGACCCTGGCCTGCAACTGGCCGCCGCGGTGCATTTCGTCAAAGAGCGGGTCAATGTCCGGGTCCCTGCCCTGGCTTCGGCCCAGGGCTATGGCCACCAAAAGTTGCGCATCGGCTTCCTGTCATCGGACTTCTGCCTGCATGCGGTGTCGTTGCTGACCGTGGAGCTGTTCGAGCTGATCGATCGGGAGCGCTTCGAGGTGTATGGTTTTTGCTGGAGCCGCGAAGACGGGTCGGCCCTGCGCGAGCGGGTCAAGCAGGCCATGGATCACTTCGTGCGCATCGACGTCATGGATGATGCAACCGCCGCACACTGCATTCGCAACCATGAGATCGACATCCTCATCGACCTTCATGGCCTGACCTCCGGGGCACGTCCGGACATTCCGGCTTATCGCCCGGCGACGGTGCAAATGACTTACCTGGGCTTCCCCGGCTCGACCGGCCTGCCTGGCATCGACTATGTGATCGCCGACCGCTACCTGATCCCCGACAGCGAAAAGGCGTACTACAGCGAAACACCGCTGTACCTGGCGCAGATCTACCAGTGCAGTGACCGCCAGCGACCCGTTGCGGCGTTGCCGACCCGCGCCGAGTGCGGCTTGCCGCAAGACCGCTTCGTATTCTGCTCGTTCAACAACAACTACAAGTTCAACGAAGAAGTGTTCGACTGCTGGATGCGAATTCTGCAGCGCGCCCCCGACAGTGTGTTGTGGCTGCTGGCCGACAACCCCTGGGCCCAGGAAAACCTCTGCGCCAGGGCCCAGGCCCACGGCGTGGACCCGGCACGCCTGCTGTTTGCCCCGCGTGTCGCACCAGCGCAATACCTGGCCCGCTACAGCGCCGCGGATCTGTTCCTGGACGCGTATCCGTTCAACGCCGGCACCACGGCCAACGATGCCTTGTGGATGGGCCTGCCGGTGCTGACCCGCTCGGGTCGCACCTTTGCCTCGCGCATGGCGGGCAGCTTGCTGACGTCGCTGGACCTGCCGGAGCTGATCACCACCACCCTGGCCGAATACGAAGAGCGCGCCGTTGAACTGGCGACGCAGGCGGATCTGTTGCCCGGCTTGCGTGAGCGCCTGCAGCAGGGCCGCGAGCACTCTGTGCTGTTCGACACGCCACGCTTTGTCAGGGATTTCGAGGACGCGATCAGCAGTGTGGCGCCAGGCAGGGCTTGACCGTAATGCCGCCCACTTGCAGCAGCGAAGGCGGCCTTATAGCCGACCAGTCGCTCCCGGATGTACCCGATCTAATGTGGGAGCGGGCTTGCTCGCGAAGGCGGTCTGACAGCCGACCTGTCGCTCCCGGATGTACCCGATCTAATGTGGGAGCGAGCCTGCTCGCGAAGGCAGCCTGACAGCCGACCTGTCGCTCCCGGATGTACCCGATCTAATGTGGGAGCGGGCTTGCTCGCGAAGGCGGTCTGACAGCCGACCTGGATATTGTTGACGGAGTACATATCCATTGCTGCGGTAACGGCGACTTATGGTTTCGCTCTTACAGCGAGTCACTTGGAAGAGCCCCAAGTAACCAAGGGCTCTTGCCCCTGACGTTCGGTGCCTCGCTTAGGCTCGGCATGCCCTCGCTCCGGTCCTGCTCCGTGGGCCCGGCGCCATCGGCCATCCATGGCCGGCGGCGCCTAACCCGGCATCCATGCCGGGTTGCCCACTGCGCAGAACCTCCACTCGGCCTCTCGAGGGGGCAAGAAAATCAAAAGCCAAAGCAGGCGAGGCGGCCTGACAGCCGACCTGATTGCAGGCTTGTCCGCGATCCCCTGTGGGAGCGAGCCTGCTCGCGAAAAACGTCCAGACAACGTGTTCATTCAGACAGGGCGCGTTATCGTTGACGTCCATCGCGAGCAGGCTCGCTCCCACAGGGGATTGGGGGGATTTGCCAAAACCAGGTCGGCTATAAGGCCGCCTCGGCTTTGGATTTGGGCGCCCCGTTAAACCACGATGGCCGAACGCAGGCATTGCGCAGTGGGTAAACCGGCAGGACGCCGGTTTAGCCGCGCTGGGCCAGGGATGGCCCATCGCGGCGACCCACGGAGCAATGCCGGAGTGAGGGCATGCCGAGCCCTAGCGAGGCACCGAGTGGTGGGGCAAAAGCCTTTTGCTTACTTTTCGGCGTTTGGAAAAGTGAGTCGCCGTAAGGGCGAAACCCTAAGTGGTCGTTACCGCAGCAATGGATATGTACTCAGACAACAATCTCCCACAGGCTTTGACGCGGCATGGATCAACGTTGGTAGAGGCGCCGATGGAGGTAGTCACAGGTTGGCGGACAGGCTCAGGGCGTGATGGGGCAAGAAAGTCAAAAGCCAAAGCCACAGCCAAAGCGAGGCGGCCGACCGGCCGGCCTGATCTCGGGTGAACGCGTTCCCCTGTAGGAGCCGGCTTGCTGCGGGCAGCGTTCCGACGATGGCCCCCGAAAGACCAACGCAATGTTCAAAAGTCAGAACAACCCCTGAACCTTCTCCAGCTCCCTGCGGGTCATCTGGCCGGTGCGGGTGTGCAGGTTGACGTAGCTTTGCAGCATCGCCAGCTTGGTATCGAGCAGGTCTCGCTTGGCGGCGAACAGGCGTTGCTGGGCGTCGAGGATGTCGACCGTCGAGCGCACGCCGGCCTCATAGCCTTTTTCGGCGGATTTCAGGGCCGTCTGGCTGGAACGCACGGCGGTCACCAGGGCCTTGCTCTTCTCGAAGCCCGCCACCACACCGAGGTAGTTGAGCTCGAGGTCTTCGTTCATTTGCTGGACCTGGGCATCGTAGCTGGACCGGGCGCTCTCCAGGGTGGCGCGGGCTTTTTCGGACGAAGCACTGACCCCGCCGCCCTGGTACAGCGGGATATCGATCACGACCCCCACGTAATAGGTCGACTGGCGCTGGGTATTATCGTTGATGTCGCTCTGACCGACCCGCGCCAGCCGGCCACTCAGTGCCACGGTCGGGTAGTGCCCGGCCTTCTGCTGCTTGAGGTTGGCTTCCGCCAGCTTGATCGAAGCACGGCTGATACCCAGTGCCGACGCGGCCTGGTCGGCCTTGATCAGCCAGTAATCCAGGTCCTGTTCGGGGGCGAGCAAGGCGGCGGCTGGCGCCTGCTCCTGCATCTGCGGGATCTCGCTGACGGCGATCCCGGCGCGGCCCGCCAGCTTGCGCAGGGCCGAGCGATGCTGGGCCTGCAACTGGATTTCCAGGGCGCGGATCGAATCGAGCCGGGCTTGCGCCTCTTCAAGGTCGGTGATAGTGCCCTCACCGGCTTCGAACAGGCGCTTGGATTGCTTGGCCAGTCCTTCGATCGAAGCTTTCTGCTGAGTCGTTAGCTTAAGTTCGTTTTCCACTTGGGCGAGATCGAAATACGCCTGCACCACGCGGTCGAACAGCTCCTGGTCGGCCCCCTCGTGCTGCACTTCGCCCAGTTGCCCACGGGCCTTGGCCTGTTCGTAGGACGCCCAGCGGCCCTTGTCGAACAGCGGCTGGATGACCGACAGGGCAACGCTGTCGGAAGCGTACTGATCATCCTGGCTATTGGCCGGGGACTGGTCTTCGAACTGGCCGCCATGGCCGTAGCGAGAGTTGATCGCGACTTGCGGCAGCAAGCCGCTGCGGCCGATCGCCTCTTCCTGGCGCGAGGCTTCGTAGTCATGAGTGGCGACCTTGTAGGTCGCATCGTTGAGTCGCGAGGCGTCGTAGAGGTCGACCAGCGACAACGGCGATTCAGCCGCCAGCAGCCGGCACGAGCAGAACACGGAGAGGAGCAAGGCTATGCGCATGGACACGATCATTCTTCCTTGAAAGCACCGGCCATACGCTCGGTCACCGGTTGCATCAAGTAGTTGGCGAGGGTCCGCTCGCCGGTTTTGACCAGTACCTCAGCCTGCATTCCCGGCTTGATATCCAGGCCCAGCTCGCGCAGATGGATGATGGCCTCGGGGCTGACCGAAACCTCCACCGAAAAGTAAGGCGAACCGGTGTGTTCGTCGATCAACTGGTCGGCCGATACCGTGGCCACCTTGCCGACGATCACCGGGGTGTGGACCCGTTGCAGTGAACCGAAACGCAGGTCGACCGGCAGCTCCGGCTTGAGCCGGTCGGCCATCATCGGCGGAAATTGCGCCTTGACCACCCAGCTGGAGCCTTGCGGGACAATGTCCATCAGGCGCTGGCCCGCCGGCGCGATACCGCCGACGGTATGCACGGTCATGCCCATCACTTGACCGGCGACGGGCGCAACGATGGCGGCACTGTTGACTTCGAATTCCAGTGACTTGATCTGGTCGGTCAGGCTTGAGGTCTGCGCCACCACCTGGGTCAGCTGCGACTCGGCCTCGCTGCGAAAGATCTGCGCCTGTTGCAAGGCCTTGAGCTTGCTTTCATTGATCCCCTGGCGCGTGCGGCCGATATCGGAAATGCTCGAAGCCAACTGGGCGCCCAACTGCGCCGCACTGCTTTCCGCTTCGAACAGCCGGTTGCGTGGCAAGTAACCTTCACGGGCCAGCTCGCGCAGGCCGTTGAGCTCTTGCTGCTGGAATTGCAACTGTGCGGCGTGGTTGCGCTTGATCTCTTCGAAGCCTTTGAGCTGTTCGTTGAGCGAGGCTATTTCGTGCTGGCTGATCTGCATGCGGCTGGCCAGCTCGGCACGGCGAGTGGCGAACAGATAACCTTGCAACTCCATTGCCGCGACGGCCCGTGGGTCGCTGGCGCGGGCCAGCAACGCCGCGGACCACTGCACGCTGGCGCGGTCCAGGCGCTCGGCCATCAGCCGATCCTCGACGGCACGGGCGCCGAGCCATTGGCCCAGGGCGACATCCAGTTGCGACTTGGCCTGCACGGTATTGAGCTGCACCACGACCTGACCTTGCTGCACCCGGTCGCCTTCGCGTACCAGGATGTTGTCTATCATGCCGCCGGTGCGCGACTGCACAGTCTTGCGCTCACCGGAAACCACCACGGTGCCGCTACCGACCACACCGCGATCGAGCGGCGCCAGGCAGGCCCACAGCAGAAAGCCGCCGAGGCCCAGGAGCAAAAACCAGACACCGATCCGGGCAATGCCCGCGGCATCCGCATCAGGCTTGTTCTCGGGGGTCGAAATGTCGCTCAAACTGGCTTGCATTGACGCCTCAGGCTTCTTGATTACGGGGTTCGACGGCTTTAGGCGGTGCCGGTGGCAGCAGGGTCTTGAGCACCTGGTCACGCGGGCCGAACAGGGTTTGTACGCCGTCTTTGAGGAACAACAGTTTGTCGACTGCGCCGAGAATGCTCGGCCTGTGGGTGACCAGCACCACGGTGCAGCCTTCGGCCTTGAGCTTGCGCACGGCCTGCACCAGCGCCGCTTCACCGGCATCATCCAGATTGGAGTTGGGCTCATCGAGCACCACCAGCGCCGGCTGGCCATACAGCGCGCGGGCCAGGCCGATGCGCTGCTTCTGGCCGCCGGACAACCCCAGTCCGCCGGTCCCGAGCAAGGTGTCATAGCCTTTGGGGAAGTGCAGGATCATCTCGTTGATACCGGCCAATTGCGCCGCTTCGATCACCTTGCTGGAATCCACCTCACCGAAGCGCGCGATGTTTTCAGCGATGGTGCCATCGAACAGCTCGATGTCCTGGGGCAGGTAACCCAGGTGAGGGCCAAGGGCTTCACGCGACCACTGGCTGACTTCGGCGCTGTCCAGGCGTACCGAGCCCTGTTTGGCGGTCCAGATGCCGACCATGGCGCGCGCCAGGGAAGACTTGCCCGAAGCACTCGGGCCGATGATCGCCAGTACTTCGCCCTTGGCCAGACTGATGGTCACGCCGTTGACCGCGGGCTTGTGCATGCCCGGCGGGACGATCACCAGGCGGTCGATGCTCAGGGCCCCGGTCGGGGGTGGCAGAGGCATGCGCAGCGCGGCCTTGGGAAATTCGCTGAGGAGCCGGTTCAAGCGTTCGTAGCTGCTCTTGGCGTTACCCATTTGCTTCCACGAACCGATCAACGCCTCGGCCGGCGCCATCGCGCGCCCCAGCAGGACGGACACGGCGATCATAACCCCGGCGGAAATCTGGTTCTCGATCACCAGGATGGCGCCCAGGCCAAGGGCCAAGGATTGCCAGGTCATGCGCACAAAGCGTGACAACGCGGCAATCCGCGAACTGCGGTCGCTGGCTTCGCCCTGCTCGGTAATGACCCGTTGCTGCACGTTGTACCAGCGCCGGCGCAGGGGCGTGAGCATGCCCATCGCCTGAATCACTTCGGCGTTCTGCAAGGTACTGTTCACGTAGCTGGAAGACGCGACGGACAACCGGTTGGCTTCGCTCATGCTTTTGCGCGTGGTCAGTTCGTTCCAGACGGCCAGCCCGACCAGGATCAGCGAGCCGATGACGGTGAACACCCCGAGCCAGGGGTGGAACAGGAACGTGGCGATGACGTAGATCGGCAGCCACGGCGCATCGAAGATGGCAATCAGAGCCGGACCGGTCACGAACTGGCGGATGCTGTTCAGATCGCTCAGCACCTGCGCCGGGTTGGCGCTGTGTTCCTTGAGACTACGCTCGAACGCGGCATCGAATACCCGCTCGCCCAATTGGGTGTCCAGGCCGGCGCTCATCTTGATCATGACCTGGCCGCGGACCCATTCCAGCGCACAGCCAAGCGCAAAAAATCCGAGCAGGATCAGGCTCAGCATCAACAGGGTGGTTTCATTGCGGCTGGTCAGGACGCGGTCGAAGACCTGCATCATGTAGATGGAAGGGACCAGCATCAGCAGGTTGATCACCCCGCTGAACAGTGCCAACACGCCGAAAAGCCGACGATACCGTAGCAGCGCTGCATCGATATCTCGCTGGGGATCTAGGAAAAATCGCATAAAGTCCGAAGGATGAAAAAAAGCATTAGGAAAAAACGGCGGTGGTGTTGATGACCGGGGTGCATCCCGCGGCGGCCGATGCTAGCACTTTGCCCCAAGCTAATGAACTGCTTGAAGCCAGTCAGCACCCCTACTTCATCGGCTCGGACGAACCGATCTTGAGCCTGTTTTCGATGTGCCGACGAGCAGAAACCGGGCCGGCTGGAAACGGTCTGGAACCAGCCCGATCCACCCCCTGAAAAAGTCGCCTTTGGAGCGCTCACTCAACTTGCAAACAACAGCCTGTGTAACAAAAATTTTTACAATCCAATCATGTACTAAAGTCTTAGGTTGAGTGTTCTAATGGGCCTTGAAATGCCAAAGGCTTAATCATGCGCATCAAATTTTCCGGCATTCCTGCACTCGGTATCTACCTTGCCCTGGTTTGCCTGTTCGCGGCCGCATGGATCACCCATCCGGCCCCCGAGCATTCGCCCTTTGCCCTGATCAATCCGGTCATGGCTGTGGCGGACAAAGAAGCCAAACCCGTCTATACCAGCCGGTTCGCCTCCTCCGGGCTGGTGGACTTCGTGCATTCCGCGGCGGTCACTGCCTTGCCTGACGGTAGCCTGATGGCGGTCTGGTTCGCCGGCACTCGCGAAGGCGCAGCCGATGTGCAGGTGCGCTCCGCCCGTTTCAACCTGAGCACCGGCGAGTGGGGGGAGGAACAGGTCATGGCGACCCGGGGTTCGACCCAGCAAAGCACGCGAAAATACATCCGCAAACTGGGCAACCCGGTCATTGCCCTCGCGCCGGACAATCGCCTGTGGCTGTTCTACGTCTCCGTCTCCATGGGCGGTTGGGCCGGTAGCGCGGTCAATGTGATGGTTTCAGACGACTTTGGCGGGCATTGGTCAGCGCCGCGCCAATTGATCACTTCACCTTTCCTGAACATCAGCACCCTGGTCCGCTCGGCACCGGTGTTTCATGTCGACGGCTCCATCGGCTTGCCGGTCTACCACGAATTTCTCGGCAAGTTTGCCGAGTACCTGTACTTGAGCGCAGACGGTGATGTGATCGATAAATTCCGCATCAGCCACGGCAATAACTCATTGCAACCGGCGATCGTTCCGCTGGATGGCCAGCGCGGTATTGCCTTGTTGCGTTATGCCGGCACCACCCTCCACCGAGTCCTGGCGAGCCGCACGGAAGATTCCGGGCAAAGCTGGAGCGAACCCTATCCGCTGGTTCCTTCGAACCCCAATTCCTCGTTGGCGGCCGTTGCCACGCCCGAACACGGGTTGCTGGTAGCGCTCAATGACCTGCAAGAGGGGCGCTTCAAGCTGAGCCTGTATGTCACCGACGCGAAAATGGAAGATTGGCGCCTGTTGCACGATCTGGACAAGTCACCGGATCCAGAGGGCGATCCGTATACACCCCTGGCCTACAAGAAAATCATCGGCAAAGAGTTCCGCGGCTCCAGCGGCAAGCTGCGCCAGGCGCTGGAGGCGCAATTCCTCGAAAACCTCGACAAACGTGTGTGTAAGGGCCAGGAGTGTGAGTTTGAATATGAATACCCCTACTTCATTCGCAGTCCCGACGGGATGTATCACCTGGTTTATTCCTGGAACAATACCTTCATCAAACACGTCACCTTCAACGATGCCTGGCTGTCCGAGCGTCTCCAATGATTAATCTATGGCAAGCCCATGCCAGCTTCGCGATGGTCATCTTCCTGGTACTGCCGTCTTTTGGCCTGGACAGAGTCTGGCGCATCGCGCTGCTGCTTGCCTTGCTGGCCGCCAGTTTCATACCGCTGGGCGGGCTGTCGCTGGCCGCTTACTTGCGCAGCCATATCGATGACCTTGCGATCACCTCATTGGTGTTCATGGCATGGGGGTGTTTGCGTCGACTGGGTGTGTTGCCGCCTGCGCAACAAGGGCAAACCAGCGTATTGATCCTCTTCGCCGTACTGGCCCTGGTGCTGTACCCGGCGACCCTGGGCTTGAGTGATCTGGACCCTTACCGACGAGGTTACAGCCCGCGCCCCCTGTTATTGTTCATCGCGCTGATTACCCTGAGCCTGTTTTACCTGCGCCATTACCTGGCCGTGGTGATGTTGGCCAGCGCGACCCTGGCCTTCATCGTCGGGATCAAACCTTCCCACAACTATTGGGATTACCTGGTTGATCCGCTGCTGGGTCTGTATTGCTGCCTGGCACTGCTGGGGCTGGCTGCACGCTGGACGTATCGCCGGCTCACAACGCCGCGCGGCGTTTGAAATCCAACGAAATCTTAATAAGGAAACAGGCATGGGCTGGCTGAAATCGAGACGTCTACATTACTGGCTGGGCGCAACAGCGATCGCATTTGTGCTGTTCGCACTGCTGCGGGTGGTGTTCTTTTTCGGCTTTTCCGGTTTCGATGTCAAAGCCCTGGGCGACGAGAACGTCGTGAAAACCCTGGGCATCGGCTTTCGGTTCGATTTGCGCCTGGCCATCCTGGTCATGCTGCCGCTGGCGTTGCTAGCCTGGATTCCTCGCTGGAACCTTGTCGGCAGCCGCCTCCTTCGCGTTATCGCCCGCCTATACCTGGTCGCCATCATCAGCGCTGTGCTGCTGATCTACATCATCGATTTTGGCCACTACGCCTACCTCGGCGTGAGGATCAACGCCACGGTGTTGCGCTTCATCGAGGATGCGCAAATATCCCGTGACATGGTCTGGCAGACCTACCCGGTCATCTGGATCTCACTGGGCTGGCTGGCCACCGTCGCGTTCGTGACACTGGCCCTGGTGCGCCTGGAACGCGTCACCCTGGACCGCCCGCGCAAAGTGATTCACCCGTTCTCCGCGACATGGGGGGGTGCGGTGATGGTGGTGCTGGTGCTGCTGGGCATCCTGGGTCGTGTCGAACACTTGAACTTTGAAAACCCTGTGCCGCTACGCTGGAGCGATGCGTTTTTCTCGGGCAATAACCAGATCGCCGCATTGGGCCTGAACCCGGTGATTTTCCTCTACGACACCGTCAAGGTCGGCCAGTCGCGCTATGACGAAGCGCAGGTGCGCGAACATTACGCGGTCATGGCTCACTATCTGAGCGTCGACCAACCCGATCCGCAGACCCTCGACTTCGTCCGCCACCAGGCGCCACAACCCTACAAAATCCAGGGTTCGCGGCCACCGAACGTGATGTTCATCATGCTCGAGTCGCTGGGCACCAGCGCCGTCGGAGCCTATGGCAACCCGATTGATCCAACGCCCAACATCGATCGCCTGGCCAAGCAGAGCTGGTTCTTCGAGCACTTCTATGTACCGGTGACGGGGACAGCCAAAACCGTCTGGGCCAGCATTACCGGGGTGCCTGACGTCACTCGCCAGGAAACCGCGACGCGCAATCCATTGATCACCCGGCAAAACACGCTGATCAATGCCTTCACCGGCTACGAAAAGCTCTACACCATTGGTGGCAACTCCGGCTGGGCCAACATGAATGCCTTGATCAGGCAAAGCATCGACGGCGTTCGCCTGTTCGACGAGCGCGACTGGAAATCCCCGGTGGTGGATGTCTGGGGCATCTCGGACCTGGACCTGTTCAAGGAAACCGACCAGATCCTGCAAGCGCTGCCCAAGGACAAACCGTTTTTCGCCTATGTGCAAACGGCCGGTAATCATCGCCCCTTTACGATTCCAGAGAACAATGACGGATTCGAGATCAAGCACCCTACCCTGGAGCAAGTCCAGGCCGCAGGCTCGCGCAGTGTCGAGCAATACAACGCCGTGCGCCTGCTGGACTTCAACCTCGGACGCCTGATGGAAATCGCCAAGGCCGGCGGCTGGTACGAAAACACCATTTTCGTGATGTTTGGCGACCACAACACCCGTATCGCCCAGATCCCTTTCCTGCCACCGGCCTACGAGCAACTGGGTCTGGAAAGCAACGCGGTGCCGATGATCATCCACGCGCCAGGCATGATCGGGACGCGCAAGGTCGAGGAAGCAGTCGGCCTGGTGGACCTGCTGCCCACCGTGGCGGGCATGGCCGGCCTTGAATTTCGCAACGCCGGCATGGGCCGCGATATCCAGCAGCCCGCGCCCGAAGGCGAACGCGTGGTGCCATTGGTGTTGCGTGAAGGCACGTTCCCGCTGATCGCCGGCGTGACGCAACACTACATGGTACAGATGGAGCACGACGGCAGCTCGCCAAGCCTGCATGACCTGGCCTCAGCGACGCCGCTGGACAACGTCGCCGAGCAAAACCCCGAAGAGTTCAAGCGACTGTCACGGTTGACCCGCGCCATGCATGAAACCTCACGATTGATGCTGTATCAGAACGTGCGCAAGTAACCACTCAAAGTTATGGTTTTACTGCGTGACCATCGTCAACGTGAGGGGCGTCAGCTGGTTTCTTCTGCGGAACAACAAAACTCACTGTCGTACGGGTGAGGATCTTGTGCGTCGGGTCGGCCACTTCAAGCAGAACCTTGTGAGTGCCGGGCGTCAGTCCGACCAGGATAATCGGGTCTTCACTGGTGTGCGCCCATGTACCTTTCCAGTCGTCGACGGTCACGTGAAGGTGACCGAGACGTGGTGATACATCAGCAGCCGTTTTTCCAAATACCGGCATGATCCTGGCGTGCTCTGTTCGATACTGGATAATGACGACGCCGCGGGCGAGCGGTTCGGCAAGCGGCGGATAGGCAATGAGTTCTGGCGCCGTCTCGGATTCCAAGGGCAGTATTGCCGGTGGGCGATCGGTGTCTGCCGCCCCTTGACCGAACGCTGCCGTGCAAAACAACATACCCCAGGCAAGGGCCAATGGATTTGCGGAAGCCATGGTGGTTTTCTCCTAAAGGCCGACCTTGCGCTTGAGTTCGGCTTCGTTCCAAAGACCGCTGAGCGGGCCACCCGGCAAACCTTCATTGGCTCGCGCCAGCGGGAAAATGACGGGTAAAAAACCGGCGTCGCGCACCAACCGGGTTCCCATGTCCCGGGCCTGGGCGTCGTCGGCGAAAACGGCAATCGCCTTGTCTTTGCCAGACTGGTCTTTCATCGATGCATAGCCTATGGCGTTGAACGCCCGCACCAGGCGTATTCCGGGCAGATATTGCTGGTCCGCCGAGGCGACTCCCATCTCCAGCGCCTTGCGCCCGACCTCTGCGTCACGGCCGCTGAACGGATTGCTGGTGCTGAACACCACCTTGCCGTCCAGCTTGCCCTGGAGCTGTTCGGACAGCTCTGGCATCGCGCCATAGGGAACACTCAACACAATCACATCGCCCCATGCCGCGGCATCGCTCACCGAGCCCGCCTGAGCGTTGGGCCCGGCGCTCTTGACCAGATCCGTCAGCTCCTCGGGGTGGCGTGACGAAAACATGACCGAGTGCCCGGCCTTTACCCAGAGCGTACCCAGCGTGCCGCCGACATTACCGGCACCGATGACGCCGATCTTGAGGGGGTCCGCCATAGCCTGGCTGGCGCACATGACCATGCCGGCGAACATCAAAAAGAGGATTCTGGACATACGCTGGGCTCCTGCGTTGGAAAGCAGTCCTCTATCCACACGGGAAGAGCCTGCAACACCAAGGTGAAGACTAGCTGCTTATTGCATATCTTCGAGAGCGCCGGGTAAAACGCTTACCGCCCTGAGTTACAAAAAAATCCCGGAAACAGAATGTCTCCGGGATTTTTTGTAAAAGCCTGGCCGCTAAAAAGTCGCTTGCCTGTCAGTTTCTGCTCAATGGGATTTTTTCTGCGCCCCGGCGTTACTCAGTCCCTTCGAGTTGTGGTCTCCCGGCGTCGATGCCGAAATTGCCTTCGCTTTTGCTACGCCGCGCGTGTCTTTGGAATGCGCAATGCCTGAAGTCGTGGTGCCGTGACCGTTGTCACTATTACGATCACTGCCGTAATGATTGCCACTTATGCCATGGTCGCGAACCGCCTTGCCAGCATGATCACTGCTCAAACCCTCCCCACGGCCATTACTGCCAGAGTGACCCGAACCGCTGTGACCGCCACCATTACCGCCGCCATGGCCGCCGCCATTTCCACCACCACCACCACCACCACCACCACCACCACCACCTTCTTTCGCATAGGCGGCGTTCATGATGGACAGATCAGCAGGGAGTAACGGGGCGGCTGCAAGCATCATGGCGAATGACATTACAGCAACGAGACTCTTGTTTTTTAAAAGCATGATTGCTTCCGTGAGGGTTGATATCGCGTACTTTAGGACGCGTTAAACCCCTGACAGTTCAAGTCCCACGACGGACGGAATGCGCCAGTAATCGTCAATCGAAAGCGCCGTTGAGAACTTCATAAATAAGACCGGTAGCGATCGCAACCAGTATCAAGTCGGTGCCCGCCTGCTGCCATTCGTACCCGTCATAATGAGGCAGCCTGCCGATCAGCCGACCATCCAGCTTTTTGGCGATCCCGGGTGGAAGCGGTTTACCGCGGGCGAGGTTCTTTTGAATGCCGGGTGGCAACGCAGGTCCGGGGCTCCAGTAGTCGCGATACCCATCCACAATGCCAAGAATGCTTCCTCGATTGATGCTTGGGCCATTTTCCCAATCACCACCCCCTGAATGCTTCCCTTTGTTGCCCTGGTTGCCATGCTCCTCGCTGTTTTGCGAATTACCCTTTGCGTTTCCTTGCCCCTTGCCATTACCTGGATCGGCCAATGCTGGCGCGGAGCCAGCAACCAATGCAACACAAGCAATAGCGGCAATCAACGAGTGATATCTGAACATATCCGTTCTCTCAGAAAGGGAATACTCCCTGGAATGTAGACGATTCAAGGCGAAGCCAAGCCAAAATCCCAACAAACACCTGTGACATGGGCCACAACCCTGGCGCATGCTTAAGCGGTGATCGACAAGTAACAAAAGCACCGCCTTCTGCCGTACCGGAGTACCCCATGACCGCAACCATCGAGGTGCCGCGCATCCAACGCTTCGCTGCAAACACCGCTGGCCGTGATTTCGCGGCAGGTGACATTCACGGGCACTTCACCCGATTGCAGGCTGCGCTGGATACGGTCGGTTTCGATCCTGCCGTTGACCGCCTGTTCAGCGTCGGTGACTTGATTGATCGTGGACCTGAGTGCCGAGACGCTCTCGACTGGCTTGCCAGGCCCTGGTTTCACCCGGTGCGCGGTAACCATGACGACTACGTGGTCCACTTCGACACCTGCGACGTCGACAGCTGGATCTGCAACGGCGGGTCATGGTTCACCGAGCTGTCGCTGTTCGAGCAGCAGGAGTTCGCGCTGCAGTTCACCGAGCTGCCGATCGCCATCGAGGTCGAGACGCCCGGCGGATTGGTGGGGATCATTCACGCCGATTGCCCAGTGCCGTCATGGGATCTACTGCGCACCGAACTGGAATCGCCTGAGAGCAACCAGCGGCTGCGACTCGTGCTGCACAGTTGCATGTGGTCACGAACCCGGATTCAGGACTGTGATACTGGCGGCGTCGAAGGACTTCGCGCCCTGGTGGTCGGCCATACACCTCTCAGGCAGCCTGCAGTGCTCGGCAACGTGTACCACATCGACACAGGCGGCTGGATGCACGGTCATTTCACATTGCTGGATCTCGCTACCCTGCAGTGCATCCCGCCGATCAATCCCGAACTGGGTTTCGATTGGGACTGAGCTTTGCTGAATGCTGTCGAGTTTGCGCTTCAATGTGCGTGTTGAAAGGCCCCCTGTTCAGACCAGACACACCGCTCGTCCAAAGCTCGGCACTCGCAATGCGCGGCGATTTCTCATGTACAAGCACGGACATCCCGCGCGTCAGAACGGAGAACCCGCATGGACATTGACGAGAATGCACTGGGTAACAGGTCGCAGCAGGACGTAACGCGAACAACGGACAACGAAACGGGCCATGACCCCAAGAGGGATGAGCCCGAGGTACCGCTGCCGCCGGACGATGAAGCGCCTGTTGAAGAAGAGATGACAGGTGTGGATGCCAATAACTCGGTGTCGAGTGAGCATCCGGGAGCTGGAAAAAGCGCTCGCGTCGATGATCCTGATGCCGACCCACAAATGAATGATCAGGACGCAGATGACAAGGAGGCTCGCGGTTTACCTGCGAGCGACCCTGAATCAGGTGCCTGAATCAGTTCGGATCATTCCAGTGCCCGCTCTGCGCGGGCTTTTTTACGTGTCGAATTCACTCTACTCAAGACCATGGATTCAAGCGACCTTCAGCATCTCGATACATACCCGCCCATCCGCCATGAGCTGCAGATACTCTCGCCATTTTTGGAAAGCTTGCTGCTGCCTGTCGGAAGCTGCCAGCCACAGAGCACCACCGATAAGTCCGACCGGAATGGACATCATCTGCCCGGTCGCGAGATCAAGCTCATTTGCAAGCTCCCGTCCATTCGGTAAGTCGAGAATTAGTGGCTGCATAGAAACCTGTCTTTTTTTTTGGGCTACTACATCGACTTGCTAACTTTTTGATCGTGCGCGACGTCTGACGAACGGTTACTCCTTCCGCGTTCCACTATCAACCTGCTGCGCCTGTGGCAAACGCGTGAAAATCGGTAGTACGGTTGAACCCGTCGACTGAGATTCGCTTTAAACTACTTATCCTACTGAGATGAGCGCCGAAAAATGCCGGATCGTCGGCGTTGTCGCTCGAGCATTTGAGCAATTTTGGCAATGTCAAAGAAGCGGCAAACAGACACACCTGCAGCAACCGCTGCAGACATTGAAAGATCAATCCAGGCCCTGAACAAAATGGCTGAACGACTATGGGGAGATGGCCGGGAAGCCGAGGCGAAAGCCCTCCTCGATGCCTTGGATTCTTTAAACCGGGCGCTTGACCGGATCAGGATTGGAGAGAGTCGCAGGACTCTCCATTGAAGGTATATATCAGCCGTTGACGGGTTATGCGGATGAGGTGAAGGCGGCGTTAAAACTCAACGATGATTCACCGCAGAAACGGCAAGGGTGCCTTGGCCGCGCGAATGGCAGCGATCCGGTAATCCGCTTCCGGTAGCAAGTAGGCAAAGAAAAAGCCGGCGGTTTCCAGCTTACTGGCGCGCAGAGGATCGCTGTCGGCTAACAACTGAGAGACACGCGCCGCTCGAGCCCAGGAAAAGGCCAGGAGGGCCACGCCACACAGGCGCAAAAAATCGCCTGCGGCCCGATAGGGGTATTCGCCCTCCTCGACCGCCTGGTCACGTACCTCCATTTGCAAACCCTCGAGTTTATTGCAAAGCAACGCCAGCTCAGCGCCAAAGCTGGCGCAGCATGCTGTTTCGCCGGCCTGCCCGGCTTCTTCTCGCATAACCGCCAACAATTGACCGAAGGCGCGGCCTTCATCGCCCAACACTTTGCGCAGCAGCAGATCATTGGCCTGAATTTCGTTGCTGCCTTCATAAATCATTGCGATTCGGCTGTCGCGCAGAGTCTGCTCAATGGCGAACTCGGCGACGTAGCCGTAGCCACCGAATACCTGCAAGGCATTGCTGGCCTGACGAAAACCCTGTTCGGTGAAAAAAGCCTTGATCACCGGCGTCAATAGCTCCGCCAGTTGCAAGGCACACTGCCGAGTGGCCAGGTCCGGAGCATGCTCGGCCTGATCGAGCAAATGCGCAGCCCAATAACCGACGGCGCGCATGCCTTCGGCGTAGGCCTGCAACTCCAGCAAAACCCGGCGCATGGCCGGATGATAGTGAATGGGGTCGACCGCTTCGGCCGCAACACCGACAGGTCGATTGGGCGCACGCATTTGCTTACGCTCCCGCCCATACGCAAAGGCGTTCTGCCATGCAGCCTCGGCATGTCCCAGCCCCTGGAGGCCGACATGCAATCGCGCCGAATTCATCATCACGAACATCGCTGCCAAACCACGATTCGCCTCGCCGATCAGCCAACCCTGAGCGCCATCGAACACCAGCGAGCAAGTGGCACTGCCCTTGATGCCCATCTTGTGTTCGATACCCTCGCAGCGCACCGCATTCACTTGACCGTCATCCATGCGTTTGGGCACCAGAAACAGCGAAATACCACGACTACCGGTGGGCGCCCCGGGCAAGCGAGCCAGCACCAGATGCAGGATATTCCCGGTCAGGTCATGTTCGCCTCCGGAAATGAAGAGTTTGCTGCCACTGAGCCGATAACTGCCGTCGCTCAGCGGTTCGGCACGGCAGCGCAGCAGGCCGACGTCGCTACCAGCCTGGGGCTCGGTCAGGCACATGGTCGGCAGCGCCTCGCCACTGACGATCTGCGGCAGATAACGGTCCTTGATCCATTGCGGTGCGTGGCTTTTGAGGCACAGGTAAGCGCCATGGGCGATACCCGTGTACATGGCCCAGGCGTGGTTGCTGGCGTAGAGCATTTCCTGCAAGGCGGCATCGAGCAGTTGCGGCAGTCCCTGCCCACCGAAAGCTTCATCACAGGCCAATGCCGGCCAGCCGCCTTCGACGAATGCCTGGTAAGCCAGTACAAAACCGTCAGGAGTACTGACCCGGCCATTGTCGAAGCGGCAACCCTGGCGATCGCCACTGCTGTTGAGCGGCGCCAGTACCTGCGAGCTGAAACGCCCGGCCTCGCCCAGCACCTGGAGTGCCAGCGGCAAGTCCAGGGCCGCAAAGGCATGCATCTGGCTCCATGCCCCGGGCGCCTGCAGCCAATGTTCAAGGATGAAATGCATATCGCGCAACGGCGCCTGGTAGTGCCACATGGCAAACCTCGTGTCGTCAAAAGGGAAAAACACCGCAACGGTTCAGTCGCGAAAATCCGGGTTTTCGATCAGCACGGCCATGCCCTGCCCGCCACCGACACAGGCAGCGGCGATCCCGTAACGCAGATGTTGCTCGCGCAATTGCCGCGCCAAGGTCATCACCAAACGCAGGCCGGTGGCTGCCAATGGATGCCCCAGCGCGATCGAACCACCACGGCGGTTAAGCCGTTGGGTATCGATCTCCAGCATCTGAGCCACCGCCAGCACTTGCGCGCCTTGGGCCTCGTTGACTTCAAACAGCGCGATATCGTCCTGGGCCAGCCCACTGCGTTGCAGTAACAACCGGATTGCCGGAACCGGGCCGATCCCCATGAACTCCGGCGCTACACCGACCACCGCGGTCGCCAACAGGTGCGCGAGAACCGGACGTGTACTCATTGAAGCTCGGCCGACCAGTGCGGCCGCTGCGCCGTCCACCACCGCACAGCTGTTGCCGGCGGTTTGCACACCCTTGGCGTGAATCGCCTGCAGCCTGGCCAGCGCGAGCAGATCGGTGGGCCGAGGATGGCTGTCCTGGGTGACCGCCTCACATCGACGTGGCAGGGCAATTCCTCGGGGCTGATAGCCTTGCAGTTCAAACACCTCATTGCGCACCGAGACGATTTCATCACTGAACCAGCCGCGGGTCTGCGCCTGCAGCGCTAGCTGGTGACTGTCGAGGGCATAGCTATCCACCGCCTCGCGACTCAGGCCGTGACGCCTGGCGAGATTTTCCGCGGTGGCGATCATGTCCAGTCCCGGGGCCGGGTCGTACAGCGCTTCCCAAAGAAAATCCTTGAAATCCACCGACGCCCCGAGGCGAAACCCGCCCCGATGGGTGTAAGCAGCAATCGGGTTGCGCGACATGGATTCGGCGCCCACACACAGAGCCAGTTCAGCGCCACCGCGAAGCTGCTCGCCAGCCTGGCGCAACAGCTCGAAACCGGTCGCGCAAATGCGCTGCACCGCCAATGCCGGCACCTGTTGCGGCACACCGCTGTAGAGACCGATATGGCGTGGCAGCATGTAGGCGTCGAAGCTGGCCTGGGCCATGGAGCCGGCCAGCACCGTGTCGACAGCCCGCGGATCAAGCCCGGCACGGGCCAATACTTCACGACCGACCTTGATGCCCAGATCGATGGGAGATACCTGGGCCAGCGCGCCGCCGACGTCGACCCAAGGCGTTCGCACGGCTTCAAGAATCGCCACATCCCTGAATGACGAATATTGCCCCGCGCCACTCAAGACCGTGGCCCGGCGCGCAGGATCGAGTGGTCTTCACCGCGATACATCGCCTCGACTTCGGCCGCACGCCATTGCAAGACCGCGCGCTGGTTGATCGAGCCTTTGTCGGTGATTTCACCGCGATCAATGGACGCGGCCTCATCAAGCAACGCGATCCACTCCAGACGACTGGCATTGCCGCTGGCTTCGCGATTGAGCCGCTGCAACCAATCGGCGAACCACTCGCGCACCGGTGCGCTGGCAAGCACTTGGGCATCGCTGGCACTGGCCGCAAGTCCCGCCAGGCGGCGGCATTCGTACAATCGCGGGAACACCAGCCCGCCCAGGCATTCACGATCCGGCGCGGTCACTACCAGGTCCTGGACATAGGGCGAGCCCTCCAGTACCGCACGATTACGCAGCGGGCCGACACTGACGAACACTCCGGAAGACAGCTTGAAGTCTTCGGCGATGCGCCCGTCGAACATCAACCCCAGTTGCGGGTCATGCGGGTTGGCAAGCTTGAGCGCATCACCGGAACAGTAAAAGCCTTGCTCGTCGAACACCTCAGCGGTCTGCTGCGGTGACCGCCAGTAACCAGGCATGATGTGCGGCCCACGAAAGCGCCCTTCCAGCTTGCCGTCCTTGGGCACCAACCGAACCTCGCAACCCGGCGCCGGCAAGCCGATGTAACCGGCCATGGACAATGGCCCGGTAGTGAAAGTGCAGGATGGCGCGGCCTCGGTCATGCCGAGCCCGGCCATCATCCGGATACGTTCGCCACAGTGTTGTTCGGCGACCCGGTCAAGGCGATCCCAGACACTTTGCGACAGCCCGGCGGCGGCGAAGAAGAACAGGCTGACGCGCTTGAAAAAACACGCCCGTAGCTCCGCATCCTGTTCCAGCGCCGAAACCAGTTCTTCCCAGCCCTTGGGCACGGTCAGGTAGGCGGTGGGCGACACCTCTTTGAGATTACGCAGGGTTTGGGCAAATCCCTGCGCTGTAGGTTTGCCGTCGTCCAGGTAAAAACTGCCGCCGTTGTAGAGCACGATGCCCAGGTTGTGGCTGCCGCCGAAAGTGTGGTTCCACGGCAGCCAGTCCACCAGCACCGGAGGCTCTTGGCCAAACACCGGAAAAGTCTGCAACAACATCTGCTGATTGGCGCAGAGCATGCGTTGGGTGGTGATCACGGCCTTGGGCAACCTGGTCGAGCCGGAAGTGAAAAGAAACTTGGCGATGCTGTCCGGACCGGTGGCGGTAAAAGCCGCTTCAGCCTCGGCGCCACCCGGTTGCTCAAGCAGGCTGGCAAAGCTCGCCTGGCTGCGACCCGGGACCTGGCCGCGCACGGTAATCAGTGGCGTATCGCTCGGTAATACGGCGTCGATGGCGCGCTGGTACGCAGAAGCGTCACTGACAAAAACCAGGCCGGGTTGCAGCAGGTCGCAAACGTGGCGCAGCTTGGAGAAATCCTGGGACAACAGCGAATAGGCCGGCGACACCGGGCAGTAGGGAATGCCCGCATACATGGCGCCGAAGGCGACTTGCAAATGCTCGATGTCATTGCCCGAGAGCAGCACCAGCGGCTTGTCGGCAGACAGGCCATAGCTCAGCAGGGATTGAGCGATAGCCCGGACACTGTCGAGCATTTGCGCGTAACTCACCCGACGCCATTCACCGTCGTCCTGGCGGGCGGCAATAAACGTCTGCTCGGGACGCACTTGGGCCCAATGCACCAGACGGTCGAGCAACCGCTTGGGCATCTCGGCCAACGGCTCCACGGAGCGCATGTGCAGCACGCCCTGCCGCTCTGTCACCTCGACCGCCGCGCAACCGATGGACACGTGGCGATAGCGCGGTGCGCTGGCTTGGGCATTGGATTGCAAACTGAATTCGGAACTCAAGTGCTTGTACTCCGTCGAGGCACGCTAACACCCAGCCACACATAGGTGACTCACAACTAGCGTGGCAGCCGTTGGCTGCAGCCTTGTTATTGTTATTTCAGCCTTGCACGCGGGCGATTCGCTTCCAGGGAAGTCGATGCCCGACGTGGCGACGCCTGTTCAGATCGGGTAGTGCCGCGGTCCATTCTGCAAGGTCACCCAACGCAGCTGAGTGAAATGCTCAATGGATGCCTTGCCACCGAAACTTCCGTAGCCGCTGGACTTGACCCCGCCAAAGGGCATTTGCGCCTCGTCGTGCACGGTCGGGCCGTTGATATGACAGATGCCCGATTCGACCCGCTGGGCCAACGCCAGGGCGCGCCCGGTATCGCGACTGAAAATCGCCGCCGACAAACCGAACTCGGAGTCGTTGGCCAGTTGCAGCAGCGCTTCATCCCCCTCACCCCGCAGCAACACGGCCACCGGCCCGAAGGACTCCTCGCGGTACAGGCGCATGCTCTCGTTGACGCCGTCGAGCAGAGTCGGCTGCAAAATGCTGCCGTCCAGTTGCCCGCCGACCACCAGCCGCGCGCCCTTGGCCAAGGCATCGTCGATCAACCCCTTGATGCGGGTGCCGGCGCTGGCGTCCACCAGCGAACCGAGCACCGATTGCGCAGAAGCGGGGTCACCCGCGCGCAGGGTTGCAACCTTGGCCGCCAACCTGGCGACAAAGGCGTCGGCAACCTTGGCATCGACGATCAGACGCTCGGTGGACATGCAGATCTGCCCCTGATTGAAATAGGCGCCAAAGGCGGCCGCCTCCACCGCTGCATCCAGATCGGCATCATCGAGCACCAGTAACGGCGCCTTGCCGCCCAGTTCCAGCAAGGCCGGTTTGAGGTGGCGCGCCGAGAGTTCGCCGACAATGCGTCCGACATGTGTCGAGCCCGTGAAGTTGACCCGTCGCACCGCCGGGTTGGCGATCAACCGCTCGACAATCGCTGCGGCATCCTTGGGTGCGTTGCTGATGACATTGACGACGCCATCGCCCAAGCCTGCGTCTTGCAATACCTGGCCAATCAGACGGTGCACCGCCGGACTAAGCTCGGAGGCCTTGAGTACCACGGTGTTGCCGCAGGCCAATGGCATGGCGATAGCGCGGGTGGCGAGAATCACCGGGGCGTTCCATGGCGCGATGCCCAACACCACGCCGCATGGTTGGCGCAGGGCCATGGCGAAACTGCCGGGCACATCCGAGGGGATGACTTCGCCATTGATCTGAGTCGTCATGGACGCCGCTTCACGCAGCATATTGGCCGCCAGCCGCACATTGAACGCGTACCAGTTGGCCATGGCGCCGGTCTCGCCAGCCGCCTCGATGAACTCGGCACTGCGCGCTTGCAATTGCTCGGCCGCCTTGAGTAAACGGGTTCGACGCTCATTGGGCGCCAGGGCGGCCCAGACGGGAAACGCCTTCTGCGCAGCGGACACCGCGGCGTCGGCATCGTCCAGGGTGGCGGCGGCGACCCGCGACACCAACTCGCCAGTCACCGGGTTACGGCGTTCGAAAGTTCGACCGTCGCGGGCAGGGCACGACTGGCCGCCAATCAGCAGGGGCACGTCCAGCATGGTGATTCCTCTTTATAGTCTTTATCGGGAATGCATAAGAACGATGTAACCGCAGCACCAGGGCGCAACCTCCAGTAGCGGGATGCGCCCGACTGCTTGCGCAGTGCCTCAGCGTTTGTACGCTTGCAGGCCGGGCTTGATGCTCTTGTCGTCGAGGAATTGTTTCATGCCCTGCTCACGGCCGCCTTCGGTGTCGAGCAGGCGTGACTGATCGAGCTTGGCGTAGAGGTAATCCTCGTTCTGCTCCCACGTCAGTTCGCGGCAACGTTTGAAACCATGCTTGGCCGCACGCAGCACCACCGGGTTTTTCTCCAGCAGGTTACGCGCCAGCTCCACCGTGACTTCACGCAGTTGCGCCAGGGGTACGCTTTCATTGACCAGGCCCATCTCGGCGGCTTTCTGCCCACCAAAGGTCTTACCCGTCATGATGTAGTAGAGCGACTGGCGATGGCCCACGGTGTCGGCCATGGCCTTGCTGACCAGGTTGCCCGGCGGGATACCCCAGTTGATTTCCGAAAGGCCGAAGGTCGCTTCGTCGGCGCAGATCGCCAGGTCGCAGGCCACCAAGGGGCTGAAGCCGCCACCGAAGCACCAGCCATTGACCATGGCAATGGTCGGCTTTGCGTACATGCGCAACAGTTTCCATTGCCATTGTGAGGCTTCGCGGCGGATTTTTTCCTGAAGAATCTCCGGACCAGCGTCCACTTCGCGGAAGTACTCCTTGAGGTCCATCCCCGCCGTCCAGGCTTCGCCCGCACCGGTCAGCACCAGTACACCGGCGTCCGGGTCCTGCTCCAGGGTTTCCAGAACATCGATCATCTCGCGGTTAAGGGTCGGGCTCATGGCGTTGCGTTTTTCAGGACGATTGAGGATGACCCACGCGATGCCTTCCTCGATTTCCACTTTGACCGTTGTCCAGCGACCTTCGTAATTGCTCATGACGATGTTCTCTTGTTGTTGGCTTGAAGATGACAGGAAATTAAACCGGCGAATTAGTTATGTCAATTAACTATTAATAAAATTAACCGGTTTTTTTCACCACGAAAACCCCGACTGTCCTGACGCCAGGCAATATTGGCCATAGCAATCAGCGGGCAACGCCGGCAAAATAGATAGCCTTGTTAACCTCCAATGCTCAGGACTCACCTGCAATGGCCAAGCCCTCCCCCCTCGCCGAGTCGATCGAGGCATCGTCGACCAACGCAGAGATGCAGGCACCACTCGATTCGGCGTTGAACGACCTGATCGGCTACGCCATGCGGCGCGCACAACTCAAACTGTTCCAGAACCTGATTGGCCGCCTTTCGGCCCACGATCTGCGACCCGCTCAATTCTCGGCCCTGGCGATCATCAATCAGAATCCCGGCCTGATGCAGGCCGATCTGGCCCGGGCACTGACCATCGAGCCGCCCCAAGTGGTGCCGCTGCTCAACAAACTGGAAAGCCGTGCGCTGGCCGTGCGCGTGCGTTGCAAACCGGACAAGCGCTCCTATGGGATCTTCCTCAGCAAGACCGGCGAGACCCTGCTCAAGGAACTGAATCAGATCGCCGCGCAAAGCGACCTGGACGCCACCGCGGCACTGGATAGCCAGGAACGTGAAGAGCTGCTGCGGCTGCTGAAGAAGATTTATCAGGAGTGACGCACGTCCCAAAGGGACGTGCCGGTGAGACGTCTGCAGAACCCCGGGGTTACCAGATCGGCAAGGTGTAGGTCACCAGGAACCGGGTCTGGTTTTCATCGCGGAATGCTGCGCCGGTCGGGAAATCATTGCGGTAGATCGCCTTGCGCGCCACCAGTGCGACGTTTTTCAGCGCACCGCTCTGCACCACATAGCCCAACTCCATCTGGAACTCGCGCTCTTTGCGGTCCTCGGCGTTGAAGGCCTGCAGCTCAATATTGTCACCGCGCAAATAACGCAACCGCCCCCTCAGCCCGGGCACTCCGGACGCTACGAAGTCATAGTCATAAATGGCCTGCCACGTGCGCTCCTTGGCATTGAGAAAGTCCGAAGCCATGGTCAACTCACTCATCCCCATCAACTCTGTCCCGGAAATGTAGGGGGTCGCCGAGTCGCCACTGGAATGCATGTAGCCGATGCCAAAACGGTGCCCGCCGTACCGGTAGCTGAACAGTCCGGAGACGTTGCGATTGTCCACTTCACCTGCCTTGGCGCTGCCATCCTCGCGACTGAAAAAACTGCGCAGGTCGCTGGTCAATACTCCCCCGCCGAGCGGCAGGTCATGCAACAACGCAAACGTGTCCTGCTGGTACAAGTCGCTCACCTCGGCATGGTAGGCACGCAGGCTCAGCGCCTTGCTGACTTGATAATCGCCGCCCAGATAGGCCATGTGCGAGGTCGTGGCAGTAGCGTTGAATCGCCGGTTGGGCGCAGCGATGGTCATCGCCTCATAGTTCGTGGAATTGCGCTTGTCGATGCGATCGATATACCCGGTGTTCAGCGTCAGGCCATCGATATCCCTGGAGCTGAGGGTGGTACCGCGAAAGGTTTGTGGCAGCAGTCGCGAGGGGCTGGCAAAAGCAAACGGCAGGAAGATCGACACATCCCCGGACTTCACCGTGGTCTGGGCAAAACGCAGCTTGGCGGTCGGGGCCAGGCGCGAGTACTCATCCGCCGCACGACTGTCGCTGGCCGATACCGGCAACAGCTCGGTGCCGCTTCGATCCGGCGCGGAGTCGAGCTTGACCCCCAGCAGCCCCCGAACGTCCAGCCCAAAACCTAATGGCCCTTCGGTGAACCCCGACTCCATGTTCATGATGAAACCCTGGGCCCACTCCTGCGCGGCGGTCTTGGTTCCATCGTCTTTGTATTGGCGGTCCAGGTAGTAATTACGCAGGGTCAAGGTGCCATGGCTGTCTTCGATAAAGCCCGCGGCGCGAAGCTGAGTGGGCAGAACGCTCAAGCCGAGCAGCGCCAGGACCAACCCTCGGTTGATACCGGGCACACAGGAGGCTGACGCCGTCGCAACGGCGTCCAGAGGGAGTTTTGGCATCTTCGATATCCATTTTTATTGTTGTGGGTGCTGCCGGGCGAGCGCAGTGCAGCCGGCTTCGCGAACAGAGAATGGGAACCGCCAAGGGCACTTGTCAATCGTAAATGGCCGATAATCGAACATTAATATTATTATCTATTTTAAATCAAAACGTTCATTCATTCACTTACTCGTTGATTTATAAGATTTATTTAGCGTTGTTTGCATTTTTCATGGATCAGTTCATTTTTTAGTTATATTTGTTATCTTAATAATCAGCAGCCACCTTCAGCGCTCCCCGTGCGATGGGACGGCTCGACTCCACAACAAAAACAACAATGAGGTTCACCCATGGACAGCTCATCGCGTCGTTCGACGCTGACAATCGCTTTGTGCTTTATCGTTGCGCTGATCGAGGGTTTCGATCTGCAGGCCGCCGGCACCGCTGCCGCCGGACTGCGCCAGAGTTTTGCCCTGGACCCGAAGATGATGGGGTGGGTGTTCAGCGCCGGGATCATCGGCCTGCTGCCCGGGGCGTTTTTTGGCGGCTGGGTCGCCGATCGCATCGGCCGCAAGAAAATCCTCGTCGGTGCCGTGCTGCTGTTCGGCCTGTTTTCCCTTTGCACAGCCTATGTCGAGAGCTACTCCAGCCTGTTGCTGGTGCGCTTCATGACCGGTTTGGGCCTGGGCGCCGCCCTGCCCAACCTGATCGCCTTGTGCGCCGAGGCTGTGAGCGAACGCAATCGCGGTACCGCCATCAGCGTCATGTACTGCGGCGTGCCCTTGGGCGGTGCGCTCGCGGCAGTAGTGGCGATGTTTTCCAGTGAACACTGGCAAACCACCTTTATCATCGGCGGCCTGGTGCCCTTGTTGGTAGTACCGCTGATGGCCCTGCTGCTGCCCGAATCCACTGCCTTCCGCCAGCAACGTTCAGCAAGCGGCAGCCTACGGCCTTCCACCGCACAGGCGCTGTTCGGCGAAGGCCGCACGCGCAACACCCTGGCCTTGTGGATGAGCTATTTCTTCACCTTGACCGTGATGTACATGCTGCTCAACTGGCTACCTTCGCTACTGCTGGAACAGGGCTTCAGCAAACCCCAGGCGGGCATGGTGCAGATGTTGTTCAACATCGGCGGCGCCCTCGGCTCGCTGCTCGGCGGTCTGCTACTGGATCGTTGCAACGGCCTCAAGGTCGTGCTGTTCGTATATGCCGGATTGCTGACGGCGCTGGCTGGGGTCGGCCTTTCAGTGGGGATTTTAGCGATGGCCATCGCCGGGTTTGCCGCCGGGTTGTTCGTCATGGCTGCGCAGTTGGTGCTCTACGCCCTGGCGCCGCCGTCCTATCCGACCGCCGTGCGCGCCACCGGTGTCGGCGCCGCCGTGGCAATCGGTCGCCTGGGCTCAGTGGCAGGTCCCTTGGCCGCCGGGCAGATCCTCGCCGCCGGTGCGGGCACCACCGGCGTGCTGCTGGCGACCTCACCAGGACTGGTGATCGCCGCCCTGTCGATCCTGACCGTGATCGCCCGGTCCGGATCGAGCGCCGAAGCGCAATTGAAGACCGCCAACTAAGCGGTTGATCCCCGCACAAAAGCGGCTGGTGGTGCCTTCACTGCAACGAGATCGAGATTTGAAGCGAGGGCTCTGCCAAGGGCTCTCGATCTTCATCGGCGCTTCGAACATTTCATCAAGCCGATAGATATTGTCGTCCTAGTCCTCTTGATCAATCGAATCAAGGTAGTCAAGGTCATCATGTTCTTCGTCTTCATCGTCGAAAATGCCTTGAGCGTCTGCTTCAACCCAGGGTCCTTCATCGTGGAATTCATGATCGAGCAGATGGTCGTGCTCGGGCTCTGGAATATCGATCTCATCGCTCATTTACATTTCCTGCATTGACTGAACTGCGCATAGGGCGCCTGTATATGCGAGCCCTGCTCCTCAGTCAATGCCCAGACGATTACCACTCACTGTTTACCGGGCGCCTACGCTGGCGCCTCTCAGCACCGCATCAACCTGCTCAGCAGCTTGTAACAGATTGCTGTCGTTTCTGAATCCTCCAATCATTTGCAACCCTACCGGAAGCGCACCCGGATTACGAACGAGAGGAATATTAATTTGAGGCAATCCAAATGCCATCCAGAACTTGCTGAAGTCGGAAGGTCCGGTAGCTTCAAGGCCCAACGGGGCGACGATGCCACAGCTCGCACCCAAGACGGCGTCAAACGGTTTGAATATCTCTTCCAAAACAGTGGCTAACTTAGCCAAACGCTTCTGTGCCGCTGACTCTTGCTCCCAGGTCGTCAGACTGGCGCGTTCGATCATGGCTAACAACTCTTCACTGAGTAGCTCAGCACGCATGTGCAGTTCTTTGGAGAACGATCGGGCTCCCTCGCAATCGTTTATCAGCAGATGGTCATCAAAGACATCCGCAAATTCCTCGGGCAACAGCACCTCCGTCACTTGATGTCCCGCCAATCGCAGACCTTCCACAGCAGCCTCCAGTGATTTGGCCACGTCCTCGTCTACCTGGTCCCAACGGGCTGTTCGACAGAAGCCGAACGACCGTAGATTGCGTTCATGCGTGGGCTTCGGAAAACCGGGAATCAAGACTTGAGCCATCAGCTCCAGATCACGAACGGAGCGGCCATACCAACCCACCGTGTCGAAGCTCGGCGCTAATGGTTTGACCCCCTCTAGAGAAACCAATCCATACGAAGGTTTGAAAGCATAAAGTCCGCAATAGGATGCCGGTTTAATCAATGAGCCGGCTGTCTGTGTCCCCAAGGCGATCGGAAAAAAACCAGCCGCCATCCCTGCTGCAGACCCGGCACTGGAGCTTCCAGGGGTTCGGTCAAGATCATGTGGATTGCGGGTTGGGCCGGTATGCATGTAAGCGAATTCGGTGGTATGGGTCTTGCCCATAATGACTGCTCCGGCCTGGCGCAGAAGCGAGACGACATGGGCATCACGCGAAGGGCAGTTGTCATCATAGATCGGAGAATAAAAACGGGTGGGATGATCCACGGTGTCATAGTTGTCTTTGATCCCCACTGGAACGCCTGCGAGGAGCCCCTTCCCTTTACGCTTTATTAATTGGCAAGCTTGAGAACGCACCCAGTCCGCATCGAATGAAACGAAAGCTTTTATATTCGGCTCTTGCGACGCAATGCATTCAAGAAAGTGTTCGGCTACCGTCTCCGCGCTGACAACTTCCGAACAAACCATTTCCGAAATGGCGGTGGCATCAGATTTAGTAATATTGTGCATATCGCTCCTTTTGGGCTATTGAGTGACACCGAACACTGGTAAGCGTTAGAAAAATTTAATTCATGCTTATCAAGCCATATAAACTGATTGCAAATCAGCGAAACCTTTTATCTCGATAGGATTGCCGGCAGGATCCAGAAAAAACATGGTTGCTTGTTCACCGGGCTCTCCTGGAAAACGTATGTCAGGCGGGAGAACAAATTTCACCTTGTCTTTGATCAAACGGTCTTTTAAAACAATCCAGTCCGACATCTTCAGTATCACTCCAAGATGGGGCATCGGAACCAAGTGCTCGCCTACTTTTCCTGTGTTACTTACCGCAAAGGGTTCGCCCAAGTGCAACGACAACTGATGCCCGAAAAAATTGAAATCGACCCAAGTATCGGTGCTTCGACCTTCCTCACAACCCAGCAAATCACCGTAAAACTGGCGGGAAAGCTCCAAATCGCGGACGTGAATCGCAAGATGAAAAATCGACTGCATAGGTGGCTCCTGAAAATCACCGGAAAGGGAAACGACTGGATGGGATGAATCTTGTTCGGTCTCCATAAAAAGAGATAGCATTTAGTTTTTTCCGCCATAAAAAGAATTTCTTATGGATACGCGTTATTTGAAAAGCCTCATCACAGTCGTGGAGTGCGGTTCCATAGCACATGCTGCGCGTGAGGAGGGGTTGACGGCAGCAGCGGTCAGTCAGCGAATTCTCGCGCTCGAACGACAACTGGGCTTTGAACTGCTGTCTCGCGTCGGGCATGCGGCCAAGCCGAGTCAAGCCTGTCTGGGCTTATTGCCCAGAGCCAGGCACATCGTTCGCGAGATTGCGTTACTGGCGGGAGACGCCGATGAGGGGGGGCTTACAGGACAATTGAGAATAGGCGCTATTTCGACCGTTCTGACCGGTCTTCTGCCCGGAGCATTGCGAGCCCTCACCGAGTTAGCACCGGGTCTCAAGCCGGTCATCGTGCCAGGGACATCGCGCTCGTTGTATCAAGCACTTCTCTCAGGAGAAGTGGACGCTGCCATATTGGTAGTTCCACCGTTTGAATTGCCAAAAGCCTTGCAGGTGGTGTCACTGCGCAAGGAGCCTCTGGTTTTTCTATCGAAGGAAAAGTCCTCGGACAGTGTCCTGGCTCAACTGAAAACCCAACCGTACATTCGCTACGATCCAGACTCATGGGGCGGACGCCACGCTGAGCATTACTTGGCGGACAATGGTTTGATGCCAACGCCATTGGTGGATCTGGATGCACTGGAAACAATTGCCATGCTCGTAACCGAAGGTCTTGGTGTGAGCCTTGTGCCGTATTGGTCTGGTTTTGAACACTGGGGCCATAAATGTTATGTCGACTGGATAGGCCTTGATCAGTATGACAGAGAGATTGTGCTGATCAGCCATGTTCAGACTGACCGGCCCAACATGATAAGCGCTTTGTGCAAAGTACTATCACCTAAGTAAGAATAACTTTTTATCATGTCGCTTATTGAATCCGAAAAAATGCCGGTTCGTCGGCGTCTTCGTTCCATCACTTCAGAAATTTCGCCATGTCAAAGAAGCGACAGACAGACACCCCTACAGCAACCGCTACGGACATTGAAAAGGCTATCCAGGCTCTGAACAAAATGGCGGAACGACTATGGGGGGATGGCAGGAAGCCGAGGCGAAGGCCCTCCTCGATGCCTTGGACGCATTAAACCGGGCGCTGGATCGAATCAGGATTGGAGAGAGTCGCAAGACTCTCCATTGAGAGGAATCTGGTCTGCACGTGATGTGCACACTCCCGTCACGCCTTCGTCACTCTTGCCAGGCACAATGCAGTCAGCCAAAGGGATTTGGCTACGTGATTGGAATGCCCGGCCCAGTGTCGTAATGCTGTTCACTTTAGGTTGGGGGCTGCAGGTGCATATTTGGCTTGGGTGAATATCCATTGCTGCGGTAACGGCCACTGGCGGTTTCGCTCTTAGCGAGTCACTTGGAAGCACGGAACGCCGCCCGGCCTGTAGGAGCGAGCATGCTCCGGGCGGCGTTCCGACGATGGAGGTCAAAGATGACGCGTGGAGCCTGACACCCCGCGGTGCTCTCAGGTTTTTCGCGAGCATGCTCGCTCCTACAGGGCCCGCCGCCGGCCATGTATGGGCAAGAAAATCAAAGGCCAAATCAAAAGCCCGCGCGAGGCGGCCTGACAGCCGACCTGATTGCAGGTCTGTCCGCGATCCAACTGTGGGAGCGAGCTTGCTCGCGATGGACTTCCAAACAACGCGTTCATCCAGACAGGGCGCGTTATCGTTGACGACCATCGCGAGCAAGCTCGCTCCCACAGGGGATTGGGGGGTATCTGCAAAGTCAGGTCGGCTTTAAGGCCGCCTCGCTTTGGCTTTAGATTTGGGCGCCCCGTTAAACCACGATGGCCGAACGCAGGCATTGCGCAGTGGGTAAACCGGCAGGACGCCGGTTTAGCCGCGCTGGGCCAGGGATGGCCCATCGCGGCGACCCACGGAGCAATGCCGGAGAGAGGGCATGCCGAGCCACAGCGAGGCACCGAGTGGTGGGGCAAAGCCTTTTGCTTACTTTTCGGCGTTTGGAAAAGTGAGTCGCCGTAAGGGCGAAACCATAAGTGGCCGTTACCGCAGCAATGGATATCCCCCCCAATCCAGTTCTTAAATACAACCCCATGCTTAAGTGAACAGCATTACGACCCAGTGTCGGGCTTTTTCTTTTGCCGTCAGCGCCGCCCATGCACTGCGCAGCGCTGTTTGCGCCTTGCATCCCTCGCCTAGGCCATGCCAGACATTTTGCCTGCTAAGCTTTCCTCACACAAAGGAGGCCCAGCCATGTCGACCCCTGACCTCATCCCTTCCCTGATTTACAAACTCAATGAAAACCAGCTCGCCATTGCGGCGGCCGTGGAGGATCTGTCCATTTGGATAGAACAGCTACATGGCCCCGCCGAAGACGGAGCCAGAATCCGAAAATCACTAACGAAACTCGACGAGAATCTGGAGTTCATCACCCGCGGGGTTGCCGAGTTGTTGAATGATTGATAGCTCTGTTGGGGCCTTCCCTGCTCGCGGTGCTTTCCCTACCAGCTGGAGGAACGGCCATGCCTGACGATCCTACCCCCGCCCTGCTCTACCGCCTCAACCAGAACATCATGGCTTTGGGGTGTGCCGTTGAAGAGATCAGCATCTGGATTGATCAGCGCGGCTCTGCCCAAGTGTCCAAGCGTATTGAAGACCATCTGGCCGTGATTACCGGAAATGCGAACTTCATAGCCGAAACCATCGCAGAGCTGATTGCCAGGTGTGAGCCGGAAGAAGAGATTGATCCTGAAGACTGAGGTCCACCCGACGAATAGGTGAGCTGGCGTGAGCATCCTCCAGAGGAGGTTTTGCGCAATCCAGCCCAACTCCCCACCCATACGAGAGAAATGTCACCTTCTCGAATTATGGACAAGTCGATCAACGAAGAACTCCAAATGCCCTCTGGGGGAAGCCAGCAGAGGCCAAGCGTCGACCTTTAAAGCGATTTCCTGAAATGCCAGGGCGCACTTGGAGCGCGGAAAGTGTTCGTAGATTGCTCGCTGCTTCTGCACTGCCCTTCGCACACATTCATCGTACGGAATTGCTCCCACATACCGTAGGCTTACGTTAAGGAAGCGATCGGTGACTTTCGCCAATTTAGCGAACAGCGCGCGACCTTCCTTCGGGCTCTGCTCCATATTGACCAGCACCCGGAAACGGTCCATTGCGTAATCACGATTAAGCAGTTTGATCAGTGCGTAGGCATCGGTGATGGAGGTCGGTTCGTCGCAGACCACCAGCAATACTTCGTGGGCCGCCCGGACGAGACTGATCACCGACGAGCCAATGCCCGCGGCTGTGTCAATCACCAGCACGTCGAGACTGTCACCGATTTCACTGAAGGCCTGGATCAGGCCTGCGTGCTGAGCCGCAGACAAATTCACCATGCTCTGGATGCCTGAAGCCGCGGGGACGATTCGTATCCCGCCCGGACCGCGCAAAAGTACATCGGAAAGCTCACAGCGACCTTCGATAACATCGACAAGCGTGTACTGCTGGGTAAGCCCCAACAGGACATCGATATTCGCCAAGCCAAGATCGCCATCAAGCAATACGACTCGCCTTCCAAGTTTCGCCAGCGCCAATGAAAGATTCACAGCCACAGTGGTCTTGCCGACGCCGCCCTTTCCGCCGGTCACGGCGATAACTTGCACAGAACGCACACTATCCATGTTATTGATTCCCTTCCATGTGCCACGCGTGTGAGTAGTTGCAGACTAGTTCAGGCACAAAAAAGCCGATCTAGCTGATCGGCTTAAGTGTCTGATTTTACTCAGTAAATATGGTCGGGACGGAGTGATTCGAACACTCGACCCCTAGCACCCCATGCACGCAGGACCCACGCAAGACCCTTTGTTTTGGCCGTAATCATTGGCGCTCGCTGCAACCGAATGCCCAGAAGTGCTTACAAGCGCGTGAGAGAGTCACGCAAAAGTCACGCACGTCCTTATTCCCCTCCCCGGCGTCCTGCCGACAACACCAGTCACCCCCTCGAATGATGGACGAGTCGATCAACGAAGAACTCCATATGTCCTCTGGGGGAAGCCAGCAAAGGCCAAGCGTCGACCTTTAAAGCGATTTCCTGAAATGCCAGGGCGCACTTGGAGCGCGGAAAGTGTTCGTAGATTGCTCGCTGTTTCTGCACCGCCCTACGCGCACATTCATCGTACGGAACCGCTCCCACATACAGCAGGGATACGTCGAGAAATTGATCAGTGACCTTGGCCAATTTAGCGAACAGCGCGCGACCTTCATTCGGACTCTGCACCATATTGACCAGCACCCGAAACCGGACCATTCCATAATCACGATTAAGCAGTTTGATCAATGCGTAGGCATCGGTGATCGAGGTCGGTTCGTCGCAGACCACCATCAAGACCTCGTGGGCCGCCCGGACGAGACTGACCACCGACGCGCCGATGCCCGCAGCTGTATCAATCACCAGCACGTCGAGACTGTCACCGATTTCACTGAAGGCCTGGACCAGGCCTGCGTGCTGAGCCGTAGACAAAAGCACCATGCTCTGGATGCCTGAAGCCGCTGGGACGATTCGTATCCCGCCCGGACCGCGCAAAAGTACATCGGAAAGCTCACAGCGACCTTCGATTACATCGACAAGCGTGTACCGCGGGGAAAGCCCCAACAGGACATCGATATTCGCCAAGCCAAGATCACCATCAAGCAATACGACTCGCCTTCCAAGTTTCGCCAGCGCCAATGAAAGATTCACAGCCACAGTCGTCTTGCCGACGCCGCCCTTTCCGCCGGTCACGGCGATAACTTGTACAGAACGCACACTATCCATGTTATTGATTTCCTTCCATGCGCAACGCGTGCGAGTTGTCGCAAACTATTTCTAGATACGCAATGGTAACTGAAAAGTGCAGACACATAGCCCCTAGGTGTATCACAGGATCACCAGACGCTGTAACCCACCACATGGCAATCACGCGAACCAGAACTGCCACTGCTACGCTTACCTCTTCACGGAGGATCCGCCATGCCCAATTCTGACCTGCACCCTTCCCTGCTCTATAAGATTAATGAAAACCAGCTCGCCCTCGAAGCGGCCATCATGGAACTCTCGAACTGGGTCGAGCAGAGCGGCGCGGCCGACGTCGCTGATCACGTCCGCGGCGCCCTGGACACCATCGACAAGAATGAAAAGTTTATCAAGCTGACGCTCGCCCTTATGATGACTCCTGAGTGACTTTCAGCAGGAGCTCCGCGATTCTAAAGGGGTAAGGCAAAGTACTCAGGGCCAATGAAACCGGGCACTTCCTTACTCCGGTTTTAACCTGTTTTGCACGGTCAGCGGTACAAAATTGGTACGGACTTCAGACCGTCCTCGGTTGATTTAACGTTGAGGCAAATATGGATATTGAAAAGCTCTCGCTCCTGCTGAAACCTTGGCTACGTGCGGACACTTGGCATACCGGTCATCCGATGGACGACCAGCGTTTCCACCGTGCGTTGAAAGCAGCATTTGATGAGCTTGGCGTACAAATAAGCTCGGAGGATTTTCGGAAAGCAATCGCGTCCTGCTTGAAAGAGTACCGCCCAGGGGACGTAGGGGCATTCGAAAGCGATATCGAAGAGTTCGCGCAACGTGGCGAGGATATCGCCAGCTATCTGTTCGATATGAAGCCTTAAGAATCTCGCGGGCGTTTCTGGGGCACCACCATGTCAAGGTGACCCATAAACCGACGCAAGTAATTGATATATAAGGGAAAATAGGTGATTTTCAGAAAGTACAAAACAGCTACTTCAACCTATAAGATCAATAACTTAGCATTGTATATTCCTACAGTGGTACCCCTTCCTTGGCGTCATGCCGACCGTCAAAGATCTTTGCAACGCAGTGCTACGCTTGACCTCAAAACCGAGGATTCGCGATGCCAAACTCAGACCTACTTCCTTCCCTGCTATTCAAGCTGAACGAAAACCAACTCGCCCTGGAAGCCGCCATCCTGGAGCTTTCGAACTGGGTTGAGCAACGCGGTGCGGCCGACGTCGCCGATAACGTCCGCGGCGCCTTGGCCACCATCGAAAAAAATGAAAAGTTCATCAAGCTGACGCTAGCAGTGCTTATGACTCCTGAGTGACTGCGTTCGACCAGTGGCAGACCTATATAAATCTTCAGCTACTATTTGAAGCCAAGATGGTGGCATTTTAATTCGGTTTTTATCGGCTTTAGCTCGCGGATATTCGTATGCGTCCGGCCAAGTCATCTACCCAACCCTGCAAAGCCCAGACATGGTGTGCACTTAAATTCAAGTGGGCACCAGTTCTAGCCTTTTAAGCGGGTATTTCATGCAGCCAACACGCCGTTCCTATTCCAAATCCTTCAAGGCCCAGGTCATTCAAGAGTGCGCCCAGCCCGGCGCTTCGATTGCCAGCATCGCGCTCAGCAACCGCCTTAACGCAAACCTCGTCCACAAATGGATTCGGTTGCAGGCGCAGAAAAGCACGGCGCAGACACCTGCATTCATCCCATTGCCTATGCAAACAACAGCGCACCTATCTTCATCGAATATCAGCGTTGAGATTCTGCACCCACGCGGCACCGTCAAAGTAAATTGGCCAACCGATAGTGCTGCTGCCTGCGCCGCTTTCCTTCGAGACCTGGTGCGATGATCCGCATCGACGCCATCTGGCTAGCCACTGAGCCCATGGATATGCGCGCCGGCACTGAAACGGCGTTGGCCAGGGTGATCGCGGTGTTCGGTGCGGCGAAGCCGCACTGCGCCTATCTGTTTGCCAATCGCCGCGCGACTCGGATGAAAGTGCTGGTGCACGATGGGATTGGCGTCTGGCTGGCTGCACGGCGCTTGAACCAAGGTAAATTTCATTGGCCAGGCGTTCGTCAAGGTAGTGAAGTGCAGTTGGATACCGAGCAACTTCAGGCCTTGGTGCTTGGTCTACCTTGGCAACGTGTTGGAGCTGGCGGTGCAATCACGCTGCTTTGAACGTCTTGGCTTGCTGTCGCAAGGGGCCTGCTTTGGTAAAATCCAAGGCATGACTTCCTCGCCCAATCTCGATCAAATGAATCCCGACCAATTGCGTGCATTCGCTGCGCAGTTGCTGTCGCAAGTCGAGACCATGGGCAAGAAGATCAACCGCGATCAAACGGTGATCGATAAGCTGACCCACGAGATCGCACAACTCAAGCGTTTGAAGTTTGCCAAGCGCAGCGAGCAGATGAATCCTGAGCAGGCCAGCCTGCTTGATGACCTGATCGATACCGATATCGCGGCGATTGAGGCCGAGCTTCAAGCCTTGCAAATAGAACCTGCGGCGACCGAGCAAAAGAAGCAGAAGCCCAAGCGCACGGCATTGCCGGCAGAATTCCCACGCACGTTGATCCATCACGAACCGGACAACACCCACTGCCTATGCGGCTGCGCACTTAAGCGCATAGGTGAAGATATCAGCGAAAAGCTGGACTACACGCCGGGCGTGTTTACCGTCGAGCGCCATGTTCGTGGCAAGTGGGTTTGCGATGACTGCGAAACGTTGATCCAGGCACCCGTACCGGCGCAGGTCATCGACAAGGGCATCCCGACTGCCGGGTTACTTGCCCACGTCATGATCGCGAAGTTCGCTGATCATCTTCCGCTTTACCGTCAGGAATCGATTTTTGGTCGAGCTGGCTTGGCCATCCCACGTTCAACATTGGCTCAATGGGTTGGCACGACTGGCGTGCAGTTACAGCCGCTGGTCGATGCACTGCGCGACGTAGTGCTCGGGCAGCAGGTCATCCACGCCGACGAAACACCGGTACAGATGCTCGCTCCAGGCTCGAAGAAAACCCACCGCTCTTATGTTTGGGCCTACGCCACCAGCCAGTTCTGCGAAACAGCGGCAGTGGTTTACGACTTCAGCCCCAGCCGTGCCGGTGAGCATGCTCGCAACTTCCTGCGAGGCTGGAAGGGCAATTTGGTCTGCGATGATTTTGGTGGCTACAAGGCCAGCTTCGAACTCGGGGTGACGGAGATCGGCTGCATGGCCCATGCGCGGCGCAAGTTCTTCGAACTGCATGCCACGAACAAAAGCACGCTCGCCGAACAAGCTCTTCGCTATATCCAATTGCTTTACGAAATAGAGAGTGAAGTCCGCGACCTGGAGCCAGATTCACGGCAACGAATACGGCAAGAAAAAGCCGTACCGGTGATGGAAAGGCTGCATGCCTGGATGATCGGCCAGCGCGATCTCGTGCCTGAAGGTTCGGCCATCAGCAGAGCCCTGGATTACAGCTTGAAACGATGGGCAGCGCTATCGCGCTACCTTGATGACGGGGCCGTACCCATTGACAACAATTGGGCCGAGAACCAAATCCGACCGTGGGCTCTTGGACGCAAGAACTGGCTATTTGCAGGATCGCTACGCAGCGGCAAACGGGCGGCAGCGATCATGAGTTTAATCCAGTCTGCACGGCTCAACAGGCATGATCCGTATGCCTATTTGAAGGATGTACTCACGCGTCTGCCAACTCAGCGCGCAAGTGAGATTGCAGATTTACTGCCACATAACTGGCTTCCGCCACGGAGCCGTTGAAATGGAAAAGATCACAAAGCAGTTCTTTCATTCATGAGCTTGTTTGCTATCGCTCGGCGCTTGATCACGATCCTCAAGACTATAATCTCGAACTACTTGGGCGATGCGCAGGTGATAGTCATCGAAAACCTGCCTACGGCCTGCTAATTGGGCCGAACGATGTAGCTCAAGGCCGCGCCACCGCTTAATAGCTTCCTCGTCACGCCAAAATGACAGTGAGAGAACCTTTCCTGGTTCACTTAGGCTTTGGAAACGCTCAACTGAGATGAAACCATCCAGCTCTGCTAGCAATGGTTTCAGTTCAGCGGCAAGGTCAAGATACCGCTGGTATTGCTCCTCATGAGGCCATGCTTCAAAGATAACTGCGATCATTGCTGAGTTTCCCGATCACGATAAAAATGAGGGATGCGACCATTAAGGGAGGGCAAATAACTCCACCGATAAGGACGAGCAGATGAGGCTGGTTGTCGATGCAGCCATGCCAAAATCGCCTCAGAGGCGATAGTCAATGCAAGTTGCTGGCCTGGACATTGATGTCTTCCTGAGCCGAAGCTGAAGGTTCGTCGTTGCGTTCGTTTGACCAAGAGTCTATCGGGGTCTGGGTTCGCGTAGGGATCCCTATTGGCTGAAGCGAGCAACACTAGAACGGTATCACCCGCCTCCAAGACGCTGCCCCCGATAGTGCATCGCTTCGCAACGAATCGCCGGGTGTTTTGCACGGGCGAGTCGTAGCGCGCTACCTCTTCCACCAAGTCTGCAACGAGCATCTGCGTAGGTTGCATGTCTTTAATCAGATCAGGGTTACGATGGAGCGCTACAAGGGTATTGCCGATCAGGCCTGCGGTGGCTTCGCAGGTCTGTGACAACAGGCCGATCAGGTTAGCGATCAATGCATCATGATCTCTCCAGGCGGTGGCTTCGCATCCGCTCCAGATATGGCTCAAGAAGCGGCTACTTTCATCGTCGTTACTCAGCAGCGCGCTGAATAATTGACTAAGTCGAGTGGCCCCGGAATTAGCTTCACCGAGTTGAATTTCGTCGCTTAACGGCGACAGGCAGGCGACAAAATCCCGTGTCAGCCTCGCTACTTCCTGTAGCCGGCTGGATGGAAGGCCTATCAAGGCGGCAATAACGGAAACCGGTAACGTGAACATCAACTCATCTAGGTTTTCGACCGGGTTATCGAGGGTCTCGACCACACGTGACACGATGTCTGCGATGCTATCTGTCTCGACAGAGGCCAAGGCAGGTTCGATAGCCATCCTGGGGCACAGGTGCTGCGGGCCCTCGTTCATGCGCATCAAACGACCGAAAATCATTCCTGCCACGCCTTGCGCAATCGCGGGAGGAATCGGCTCGTTTAGCGGACGCACCCGACAGTCGGGATGCCCCAGAATGGCTTCGACAACTTTGGCACTACTTGCAATCCATAAACGAAGGTCTGCATCGAATAGCAGGCCGTTTTGTCGCCTGAGACCTGAGTAATAAACGTAGGGATCAGTATGGGTAGCTGCTTCAAAAGGCGTCATTCCGGAAGTCCTGTTCACAAAGAACGGCTACTATCGAACATCCTCCATGGTGACGATTCGCTCAGGAACGAAATATGGATGCTCGAAGCAATGACACCGCGATTTCTCGGGTAGCCGGCGCTATTGCCGAACCAGCGAGGACGAAAATGCTTTGTTCGCTGATGGACGGCCACGCCCGTACCAGTACCGAAATGGCCGTCATCGCCGACGTGAGTGCATCCACGGCGAGCGCGCATTTGACAAGACTAAAAGAGGACGGATTGGTAAGGTTGCACACGCAGGGCAGGCATCGCTACTACAGTCTGGCTGACGCGCAAGTGGCCCAGGCTATTGAGGCCCTCATGGTGATCAGCCAAAACGCAGATACACGATATGTGTCCACGACCCCAACCCGATTGCAGTTCGCGCGTACCTGTTATGACCACATGGCAGGAACACTGGCTGTACAACTGCATGACCATTTCATGGAGTCAGGCTGGTTAACCGTGCCGGTTTCTGGGGAGCGTATGTATCAGCTCACGATGAGCGGCGAAAAAGCCATGACCGATCTCGGTATCGAGATAGAAAAAGTAAGGGCACAACGGCGTCGTTTCGCGTGCTCCTGCCTGGACTGGAGCATGCGGCGCCCTCATCTTGCCGGAGCACTCGGAGCGGCTTTTCTACAGACGGTCATAAGCCGCAAGTGGGTTATCCAAGACCTTGATAGTCGGGCACTCGCATTGACATCCAAGGGACGAAAGGAGCTGTCTGGCCGATTCGGGATCATGCTGGAAAACAAAGAGATGGAGAGATCAGTAGTGCGGAATGCGACACGTCCCGCCGAGCCGGCTTTGCCGGCACGATAATTACTAATCCCTTCAGCTAAGCATCTATCAAGAAGCGGGCATTGCTTCGCGTGCCATATCTAAAATCAACGTGTATTAGCGGGACGCTTACGGATATTCGGGCATGGAGCCACAAAAAAGGAGCACCGCCATGCAGGAGCATCTGATGCCTGTCCCGTTCTACGAGGACACGGTCGTTCTGGTTGGTCAAGGTACTGATCCGTTTGTAGCTATGGAGCAGATCGTCACAAATATAGGACTGGACTGGAAAACGCAGTTCCGAAAATTGGGGGAAAGATTTAGCTCATCTATGGTTGAAATGACCACAACTGGAGGTGATGGCAAGCAATACAGCATGACCTGTCTCCCCCTTCGTAAGCTTCCGGCCTGGCTCTACGCAATCAGCCCGATTATCGAAAAGCCCGAATTTCGCGCCAAGATCGTTCGTTATCAAGAAGAATGCGACGACGTGTTGTGGGACTACTGGACCAAGGGCAGCACTTCTCGTTCTGAATCGGCAAATGTTGCTCACTTTATAGCCCTCTCACGCCATCGGGTTGCACTGCTCAAAGAATTGAGTCGAACCTGCGACAACGCCATCCGCTCTGCGATCCATGAGCAACTTGCGCTCGCTTCCCACCAGTTAGGATTGTCAGTCCCCGACCTAACCAGCATCGGGACTAGGACACGGACACCCGCCGACATATTGATCGAGTTCTGGAGTGCACTAGAGACCCTGGACCGCAAGGGTGTGCGCTACAACCACTGTACCCCATCGAAGGGTTTTCTCTACTTGCAGTTGCCCCACCTCGCACAACTGTTCAAAAAACACAATATTTCGATCAAGTTCACACGCGAACTACGCCAAGCGATGAAAGAATCCAGGCAGCCACGTTATGTGAGTAACACTACCCAACACAGCGCAATGGAGCATATATCATTGAAATGCTGGGTATTTGAGTGGCCCATTCGCCGTGAGCGGGAGGTTTTTGAGACTCTCCAGAAAAAACCAGTCAGGCGTAACACAGCCTGACTAAGTGTTCAGGAACCGAACGACCCAACGACCGCGAGCTCCGTAAGAGTTTTGGCCACGCGTCATAGGAAAAGCCGATCACGAAGCCCGCCATCGAGCGGGCTTTTTGCCTTTGGCATCAGACAGTAAACGGCCAGAAGCGGACGCTCGAGCAGGTCTTCAATTCCGGCTCACGCCGACGACTGCACGCCTTGGTTCAATTGGTTATCTCAGCTGCCACTCGAGCAGGATAAAGCCCGCGATAAAACCAAGTGCAAGGATCGTAAATCCACATGCGATGCCTAGAAGCAGAGGATGTTTCCACAAGGCTCTCATCTCCAGTCGATCAACGAATTGTAGAGTGCAAGCATCTGAGCAATAACCAAGCCAGCCAGCCGGCACAGTCAAGCCCAGGCTTCTTGCCTGCTAGAATTCCCCAAAAGCGGGGGGACTTTCCTTACATACGATGCTGAGTTCCCAGATATGGTGCCGACATCGGGCTATTTCTGTTTCTATTCAAGGCGGCAAACAGGGATAGCTCTGGAAAAAGAACGCCTAAACTGGGAGGAATGCTATCACTGCCTTTTGGTGATATCTGAATAAGGATCAAGCATGAAGGCAAAGCGGGAAAAACTCTTACAGCTGACTGGATGGGTGATCGTTGTTGAGAACGACCCCACGCTGAGGATGTTGATGGTAAACATTCTGGATGAGATCGGCCTCCGCCCCTTGGATTTCCAGTCTGCCGGTGATGCTTTGATCTACTTAATGGGAAAGTTCGACGGTTGTCCGTTGGTGATCGTTGATAAAGGCCAGCCTGGTCAGCTCAACGGTGCGGACTTCATTAAGTTAGTGAAAAAGAAATGGCCTTCGACTGCCGCCGTTCTTACATCTGGCTACGAAATCTCCCCCTCAACATTGCCCGACTCAACAATACATTTACAAAAGGAATGGTCAAAGGATGATTTGGTGATGGCGGTAACAACGCTGGTTCAACCTAGTCATCCCATCGGCAAGACCTAAGCAATAGAATTCTTGAATGACTGTTTCGGGTCGTCTGCAATCCTTCCACTCAGGCAGAAATCGGGGGTATTACCCGATTCTAAGGCCGTAAACGGCACTTAAAGCCTTGTTCCCCCAAGTCCTAAAGCCCCCTGTGTAAGTAATATCCTAAAATTACCTTTTCCCCCAGCCACAAGCTGAAATCGGCCTATGCTGTATTTTCGATGAGGCAAAAAACCTGACCTTGAAGGACAAGGCGTGTGAACGTGAACTGGGAAGGAATGCTGCCGATCGAAGGTACGGTAATCGTTATTGAGGATGATCCGACCCTTCGATCACTGATGACGGACATCCTGTCCGAGATTGGCGCCCAGTCTCTGGCTTTTGAGACTGCAGACGACGCGCTGACGTACTTTTTGCAAAACACTTTCCAATGCCCGCTTGTGATCGTGGATCAGGCCCTACCAGGGCAGATCCAAGGAATAGAGTTTATTGAGATGATCCAGAGTCGCCGACCTTGGATTGGCTCCATTCTCACGTCCGGGTATCTGATCGATCCAAGCGACTTACCGGTCCATACGATCTATCTGCACAAGCCTTGGTCCCTGGATGACCTGGTAATTTCGGTGGCCACCCTGCTGCAGCCGGGTACCCCCATCAATAAGACATCACCCTGAGTCCCTGGAGGTTTCTATGACTGAGAAAGGCTTCATTGGCCTCCTGTTTGCGTTGAGTGCGCTATGGATTGCGGTGGTTTCCGGGGTTATTGTTTTGCTCGACTAGAACAGCACTACGGCTCCATAACGCTCGGTGATGTTATGGTCTTCTTTAGCCGCCCACCTCGCCCACACGTTCGCACTGAGGCAAGCATGGACCAGAACGAAGTCCTCCTAGCACCCATGCACGCAGGACCCATGCAAGCCCCTTTGTAATGGTCGTTTTTACTGGCGCTCGCTGCAATCGACTGCCCAGAAGTGCTTACAATCACGTGAGAGAGTCACGCAAAAGTCACGCTCGCCTTTTCTGCACCCTTCTCGGCGTCCTGCCAAACGAACACAATCCCCCTATCGCAGTAGTGAGCCACCGCTTCAACGCTGGTATTCTCGCCGCCACGTTCACCAGGCATTAAGGGATGCGGGCGAAAATAGAAGCCCCGGAGCCGCGAACCTTCGGGGCTTTGCTTTTTCTGAACCCTCCCCCGGCATCCCCCTACCCTCCAGTGCTACGCTGAAATCTCCACGGAGGATTCACGATGCCAAACTCAGACCTGCTCCCTTCCCTGCTGTTCAAGATCAATGAAAACCAGCTCGCCCTGGAGGCTGCAATCCTTGAGCTCTCGAATTGGGTCGAGCAGCGAGGCGCGGCCGAGATCGCCGACAACGTGCGTGGAGCCCTGGACACCATCGACAAGAATGAAGAGTTCATCAAACTGGCGCTCGCGGTGCTGATGACGCCGGACCTATGAAAAGCTATCGCCTAGTTGCAGATTTAGACCAGGTGAAGTCAATAACGCCTTTCAGGGTCCGAACAACAGAAATGCTGCTCACTACAAAATAATGCATCTCGCCCGCAGCAGCTGACGCGCAGTTGAGGCCTCAAGATCTATGACGTCCAGCCGATCCTCTTGGTGACTCCTAGCGCATTCAAGCACCATTTGGTTGTTTGGAAGCGTTCTGAAATCATTGACTGGCCGCATGGAGAATTGCCAGTCGCACTCTCTCAAGGATCCCTCATGTTTCGATTGCTTTTATCGTCCTGCCTGCTGTCACTGTGTGCTTTCGCTCAAGCAGATCAACCCGCCGCTCCTTTGAATATGGCCGCATCGCAAAAGATCGTGAACGCCTTCAAGGATTACTATGAAGATGACTTCAAGAGTGAAATGGCTAGGGTACCAACATCTGCATTCCCCACGCCTGAGCAATCGTATGTTTATGCAAAATACATGAATGAAGCATTCGCGAAGGCAGGTTACAGCCTAGACAAAACCCTTTATATGTTTTTCAAAACCGGCGGAATAGCTGGTGGCACTGCTGGTGCTCCGAATGTCTTATTTATGCAAAAATTGAATCTTACACAATATGCCATTTCCCTCAAGAATGCCGGTACTGCTAATGCATTTATTAAGGCAGATGCTGTTTCTGAAAAAACACTATCGTATGCGAAGGATGTTGCGATCGAAATCCCAATCACAAATAGTGACTATGTGATTGACGCAAACCCTGGATATGTGATGCAGGGTCTAGAGCGATACAAGCGGGAGAACGGACGGTTTATAGGTTATATCAAGCCAGGTGTAGGCCCTTGGAAGGACTGGTTGTATTTTGAGTCGGAAGATCGAAGGGGTGAACAATACGGAATTGGACTAGTACAAATCTCTGGCGTTGACGGAAAAGAACTGGAAATCTTGAAAGCTTTGAATGGGAAAAGAGTGAAAATGGAGGGCACTTACTTCATGGCTAAAGGGCAGCAACTGGGTGACAGTAATTCAAAGTCAATAATCTCAGACCCAAGGGTTTTTGATCTGAGCTATAAATTGGAATTCAAAGTTCTATAACATATTGAGCCGAGTCCGTTTTCAAAGCCCCCACAAATTCAAAGATGGAGCCGTTGCTCATGCGCAAATACATTATCGCACCAGTTTTTCTTGCAGTTTTCTCGACTACCTGCGCTTTTGCAAAAAGCGAATATTCTCCTGAATATCGTGTTTGCACTGAGAACTCTGGAGGCAATACAGCTTCGCTAAGCGACTGCAGTCAGGAAGAGTTAGTCAAGCAAAATACCAGGATGAATAAGGCATATAACTCAGCGATTACTGTGTTACCCGTTAGCAAGATGAGAAAGCTACAAGAAGGCCAAGCTTTATGGATCAAATTTCGAGATGCTGATTGCGGCATGTACTATTCCCTCACGGGTGGCACGATGGATCTCCTAGAGGGGGCAGGGTGCGAACTGAACATGACCTTGGAGCGAGCGGATTCGCTGGAATGGTTTGCTGAAAATGGCGCCTCGGAGGATGAACAGGGGGGTGAGCAAGACGCGTTGTGAGCGATCACTAGCCTGCAATAACAGGCGTTAAACTTGCTTGACTTGGCTACCCTGCAAAATATAAAGGCCCCGCTCAGAGAAATCTAAAGCAGGGCCTTCTTCGTTTGGGGCGCTGGCAGACGATTGTCATCACCTCGCATTTGCCGCTGCCTATTTTTACTTACCTTCGAACTGACGCGCACAGTGGCCGGCTTTCGACGGGTAAGAAGGTCGTCAAAACAATTACAAATGCCCGCACATCAATGCGTTAGTTCCCGAACACAAGCCTGGCACGCCGCCAGCGCGATCAGTCCTTGGTCGCCGGCGTCGGTGATAGCGACAATTCGTTGAGCATGCGCTGGGTCAAGTCCGGCGCGCGTTCCTCCATGACCCACGCCGCCGGCGCCGGAGGTGGCAGGCACTGCACAACCACCGGCTGAACTCGCATCGAGGAGGACTGACAGCCGCAGATCAGAAGTGGCAAGGCAATCGCGCAAGCGAGCCTGGTCTTTTTGTGCATTGGTCATAGCCTCATGATGTGTTTGGTCGCTGGCCGGCAGTCGCTGCTCGAGCGCCAGGCGCTTGTCCTGATCGGCGCGAACCTGCGCAGCGGCCGCGTTGTTGATAGCGGTGAGATCGTCCTGATGCATCCCGGCCTGCTCGGCCAGTAGCTTGCCGTAGCGCCAGTCCTGAACCTTCCACACGCCACCGGCGGTGAACAGCACCAGCGCCAGCACTCCAGCCAACGCAAGCTTGAGCGAGGCCGGGCTCATGGCACATCCTTGAAGAACACGTGGCCGCCCAGCTTGAGGGTCTGCTTTGCCTTCGCCGCCCAGGCCGGAGGCGTCTTCATGGCGATCGCGTAATAGTGCGTGGCACCGCCAGTGGGATCAGGCACCTTTCCATGAATCACCTGGTCAGCGGCAATCCGCGCCTGTGCGAACTCACGGAAAGGAATCTGCTTCGCACCACTCAGGTAGGCGAAGTTCGGGTCGTTCCGGTTCCAGCAGCTGAACTGGTACGGCTTCTGACACACGCCGGCATAGCCCTCCCCCCACCATGACTTGACCTTGCCATCGTTCACGCGATTGCGAATTGTCCAGGCCACGGCGATCTGGCCAACGAGGCTTTCGCCACGGGCTTCACCCCAGAGTGTGCGAGCGAGGATGTCGCGATCTTTCTCGGTTGTTGTCATAACGTTTCTCCAGGCGAAAAAAAGCCCGCACCAGGGCGGGCTCAAAACTCAGGCACAAAAAAACCGCTCAAGGCGGCTCAGGACGTGGCGCTGGGTTTAGACGACGATGCCCAGGCGGGCCATGCGCTTGCGCACAATCTCGACCTGCTTGGCCAGCTCGTCATCGGTCAGCACCACCGAATGAATGATCACCGCCGAGATATCCACTTCGGCACCAAACGCGGCGGTGCCACTGCCGATACGGAACAACGAATCAGACAGCGCCCGAGCACGCACATCGCTGCCTTGGCTCATCAGGTTTTTCGTCAGGTTCTGCGTTTTGGTCAGCACCGCCGAGCTGGCCCGCAGAACGCGAATGCCCCAATCGGTGGGCACCTCACCCGACACACTGTTGACCGACGAGGTGGCGCCACCCGCGCCGTTTTCCCGAGTCGCGCCGCCCGTCAGCGTAGCGGTGGCCACATGGTAGAGCGAAGCGCCGTAGGCCGAGCCCGTCACGCCCGGCGTGACCGAGTTGCCGCGATAGTTGCCCACGTAGAACGGCGTGTTGGCATCGCCGGTCGTTGACGCACCGGCCGGAATGGCGGCCGCGGCCTTGCCGACGACGATCAGGGTCACTTCGTCGGTTTCGGCGATCTTGGTCTGCAGGTAGTTGCTCAAGCCTTTGAAGCGGCCGTGCGTGGCAAAGGCCACCGGGGCGCCGATGATGTTGGCATCGGGCTTGCCCAGGGCACGGTTAAAACCAAAGCGCCCGGCGTCCGTGTCGAAGTTAAACCAGCCTTCCAGGCCACGACTGACCGGCGGCACCACCTTGCTGTTCCAAGGGGCCAGCGTGTTGTTCGAAATCAGTTTGATACCCATGGGATGCGTTCCTTGTTGAAGACTTAAATGAGGTTGATGGCAGCGGCCGCCACGAACGGCGCCAACGCGGCGTACAGGCCTGAGCGGGAAGATCCCACCGGGTGGACCGCGTCGGCCCAGTCGCCACTGATAAAGCCGTCACTGCCGGGCGCGGTCGCCGGCACGGCATAGCCGCTGTCCGGGTCCGTCATGGCCCACAGCGGGGCAATGGTCAGCTTGCTGTACGCCAGGTTGCTGGCCGCCTGCTGCATGGCCCGAATGACCGGGGTGTAATGGGTTTGCCACAGGCCGTTACGCGTCACGTTGAGCGCCGTGCCCGGCACCGAGCGGATGATTTTTGCATTCGGCCAGGCCGCCTTGATCTGCTGCAGCATCAAGGTGTCGTTGGCCAGCACATGGTCATAGATGGTCGCCGCCGTGCGGTCGCGCACATCGTTGGTGCCCAGGGTGATGATCACCACATCGGGGGTCGCCAGGCCGAAACGCTGCTGATAGAAGGCCGGGTCAAACACATAACCATTGCGCACGACATCCACCGAGTCGGCCTCGGTGGCCACCCGCAGAAACGGATTGATCGGCCAGCGCTCCGGCTTGGGCAAGGCCATGTAGGCCGCCTCCTCGCCCGGCAGCACCTTGCCCACCCGATCCGTGATTGCGTAAGTAAAGTCGCCGGTCTCCCAGCCTTCGCGGCACTCGCCCAGCTCGCCGCTGATGTCGTTGGCATTGGCCGCGGCGGCCGAGCCGGGCAGCGTGCCCAGGAAGGTCGGGGCAATACCCAATTCCTCCAGGTACTGACGCAAGAACACCCCACCTTGGCGGTTGCCAATGCTGTCGCCGATGAACAGGATCTTCACCGGTACCACCGGGTTCTGCACCGGCACCGCTTTCAGCGTCAGCTTCATGAAACGGTGATCGCTGGGCTGCGCTCGATCACGCAACGCCAGCACGGCGTCACTGCCAAAGCGCGCCGCGCTGAACGACAGCGAACGCCCCGCGGCACAGGCCAGGCCGGAGGAACTGGACAGTGACATTTGCGTCTGCTCGACCAGGGCACGATTCGGCAACAACCCGTCCACATACAGCGTGGCGTCACGCAACGGTCCGGTGGCCAACACCGGTGCAAACAGCAAGCCGTTATCAAACGGCGATAACACCGGCACTTCTTCCGCGCTCGCGCCAGTCAGATCCTGATGCACCCCGCCTTCGGGGTCGGTGACATAGATCCCCGGCATCGAGGCCGGACGCATCTCCAGGCCGGCCAAACGCACCTGCTCATCATCGGCGTACAGCAACGCACCGCCTTCCCCGTCACCGATGACGGTGGCCTGCCCCGTCGCAATCCGAAACAGCAGGGTCTCAAGTACTGCGCTTGTCAAGCGCACCAGCTGGCCACCCTCGGGATCGGCCAACGACAGATACTCGACCTCGGCCGCCGTCGACGTAGTGGGTTGCACCAGGCTATCGACCTCGTTGCCCGTGGCCCAGGTAAACACCAGCGTCTGCGTGGTGTCGCTAGTCTTCTGAAACAGCGCCACACGGGTCAGGCCCGAGCCGGCCGGGGCCATCCAAAAGTATTGGTTCAAGGCCGTCGCGGTACGGCCTTCGAGAAACGTCGAAAAAATCTTGCCGCTGGATGCCTGGGCACTGAGCACAGCGACCGCATCCGGCAGCGATTGGGCAAACAGCCGCGCCTGCTTGGCCAAAGACGGCAACGGCCCTGATTCGGTGGCCACATCCGTCAGGGCATCGCCATGGATGAACTCATGCTGTTTTGCCGCCGCCGCCGTTGATGTTTGGGCGGCCTCGGACAACATCCCCGCATAGCCTTCAAGCGCTGCGACTTCAGTCATTTACTTTTCCTTGAGCAATAAAAAACCCGCCGAAGCGGGTCAGAGGAAATTCATCCAGGGAGGCGAAACGGGTCAGGCCGGGGCGGGCTCAGCGTCCAGGCTGAACGGCTCCGCCGGGGCCGGCGGCCATTCAATGCTGGTCGGATAGCCGGCTTGCGTTTCGATCCGCGACAGGTACACCCGGTAGGTGCGCCAGGCGTCCAGCTCGGCCTGCTTGAGCGGCAGCGAAGCCGTCTCTTCAGGCGTGGACAGAGTGAGCCGCACAGCATCCTGCAAGGTATCCAACGCGGTCTGCAGCGCGGTAATCGTCGCCGTGGCCAGAGCGCTCAGGCGCGCCCGGTTCAGCCCCGCGGCCTGTGCCAGCGCCGGCGCAGAAGGCGCCGCAATCGGCCCGAACTCCAGCGCCACGGCGCGCTCGAACAGGGCGCGGCCATAGTCTTCGTTATCCGCCGGCGAGGCGGTAAACGGCATCTCGCCGAGGGTCTCGGCGGTTTCCTCAAACGTCACCCACAGGTTCAGCGACGTCTGCGCCGCATCGTTCCACACCGGGTCGCGCGCATTCAGAACGGTCAACATCAGGAAACCCTCAAACATAAGGTGGCCGAGTCCGGGTTGATCGCATCGTGGTTGTACAACGTGCCCATCAACTTCCAGGTGCCCGCCGGGGTGCCGCTGCTGCTGGCCCCGCCGCAGTTGGTGAACAGGCACGTGCTGCCCGCCACCAGGGTGCCTTGGTACAACGGCTCGTAACTGGACGATCCGCTGCCGCCGACCATCAACAGCGCATAGGTGCCCACCCCACCGGCCTCGGCCGAGGCCTGCGCCACGATGGCTTTCGGGGTGGCATTGACGTCGGTCCACACCGGGTCGGTGATGCCATAGCCGCCCAGGGTGGTGGCGACGTTGGCCTTGGTCCCCAGCGCCGCATCGATCACCGTCCGGGTATAGGCATCGGTGATGCCATAGCCGCCCAGGGTGGTGGCGGCGTTGGCCTTGGCCGACAGCAGCCCGTCGGTGGCCACTTTGGTGTAGGCATCGCCGATGCCATAGGCCGCTAACGTGATGCCCCAGTTGGCTTTCCCTGACAGCAGGAAATCGGTTTGGTTTTTGGTGTAGGCATCAAGAATGCCGTAGCCGGCCAGGGTGGTCGCCTTCACCGCATAGGCCGAACCGAACGCCTGAATGGCCTTGCGCAGCTGCGTGTTGTCGTTTTTGTCCAGGGCCGGCAGGTAGGTCAGCACGACATGCGCCAGTTCCTCCTGCAGCATGTTCAACCATTCGGCCGACAGCGGCGTCGGGGGCACCCCGAGGGCCAGCGAGCCATAACGGAACTGTCCGCCCGGCGTGACCAGATCAGACCAGGCTGAAATTTTCTGCATGTTTAAAGATCCTCGATCCCCGAGACGGCGGTCGGCAGGGTGTAATGAATGGCGGTAAACAGTTCGTCCACCTTGAGCGCAATGCCGTCGAGCTGCGACCGCCCGTAGCCCATCACCACGTCGGTGTACTCCGGCGCATCACGCTGCAGGCGGCAATCCAGCGCCGCCGCCTCGGGCGTGCCATAGGCCTCCAGCGGCACCGAGGCGATCCAGCCCCAGGGCCAGCCATCGCCATACAGGAAATCGCCGGCATTGGTCGGGCCCACCCGCGCCGGGCGGAACTCCTCGATGTTGGTCGACAGCCCGACCTGATTGGCCAACTTGCGGTAGTAACTCAGCTGCGGGGCCCCGGTCGCGGTCAGCTTGTCGAGGACCGCCTGGCGACGCGCCTCCAGGGTTTGCGAGCCCGGCACGGTGCAGATATCGGGCAGGCCGAGGTAGGCCTCCCAGTCCGGCAACAGGACGGTGGCCGTGGCCGGATTCAACTCCAGCAACAAGGCCTCGCCGTCGGCATCGATCCGCGCCAGTTCCGGCGCCAGCGCCGCCACCAGCTGCGCCCAATCCGGCTCCAGCTCCAGATCGAAGGCCGGCCCCGGCGGCAGCATTTGTCGCAGCTTGTCGACGTAGTCCGCCTCGGTCATAGCCATGTCATCACCCCCGGTACCGCCACCTCATTGGCCGCCATCGACACATCGGCCGCCGGCACACTCAACGTGTGGTCGGTTTCCCCAGGGGTGTTGCTGATCGCCGCCCGCAGCCGGGAGATTTTCAGGGTCTGACCCGGCCCGCCCTCGTCGACGATCAGCCCGCTCAGCGCCTGCGTGACCGCCTCACGCAGGGCGAGGCCATCCGGCACCAGACGCAGGCTGAAGTGAATCGCCCGCGCCACCGGCGCCAGGGCATAGACCTCGGCCGTTACCGGACGGCGTAGCTCCAGGTGCGCCTGGACCTCGGCGACCTGCGCCGGCGTCGGGATGATGTCAAGATCGCCATCGCGGACAAAGGCCAGGCCAAACGTGCCCGGTCCCATCCAGCGCGGCAAGGCCCAGGCCCGGGTGACGCCCGGCACCTCCAAGGCCCACTCGACAAAGTCGTCGCCGTTGCCGACCTTGCTGGGGTTTTTGAACGCGGCCTGCACCCGCCCGCGCAAGGCTTCCAGGTCCTCCAGTTCGGCGCCGCCGACCAGGCCATCGGCGCCGATCACCGCACTGGCGTTGACCCCCAGCACTGGCGTCACCGCGGTCAAGGTGCCGGCCGCGACATTGCCCAGGGCGCCGACGTCCTCGGCTTGCAGCGCCAGGTTGGCCGCGCCACCCACCAGGGTGACCGCCGCCGTGACCTTGTAGCGCCGGCCATCCGGCAGCTGGTAGAGCTGGCCGGCGTCGACCAGGGCACCGCTGGAGCCCGTCACCGCCGCCAGCCCCTTGGCCGCCACGGCCGGCGTGCGCCCGTCCTCCAGGCGCCAATCGGCCCAGCGCAACAGCATGGCTTCGTCACAGGTCGCCGGGTTGGACTGCCGGGCAATATAGGCTTGATAGCCGTACAGCTCGAAGGCGGTACCGCTCAGCGCGCGGGCCGCCACCTTGGCATCGGTGCGGCGCAAGGCATCCGGGGCATTGCGTTCGAAATCGGCCTCGGTACGCTGGGTCAGCGCCGGCAGCGTTGGAATCTCATACGGCATTGATCAGCCCCCAGGTGTTCTCAAAGTCCAGTTCCACGGTGGCGCCGCTCTGTTCGGTCAACGTCACCCGTAAGTTCATCCGGTCGTTGCCACGGCGCTCGGTCGTGACGCCCACCGCGGTGACAATGCCGTCCTCGAGCAGCCAGGCCAGTGCTTCTTCGGCGTAGGCCTGGGCATCCAGCAGCGTCTGCGCGACCAGCGTGCGCCGCGCCAACAGCCACAGGCGCGAGCCGATCTGGTCACCGGCCACCGAGGGCAGGCAGTCACCCCACCAGCCCCGGCGGTCGCTGTCGTCCACCGCGTCATCCGGTCCGGCGCGGCGCCAGGTGAACAGGCTGATGGTCACGGCACGGCGCAATAAATCCTCGCGGCTCATGCGTCACCCCCGAGCGGCGGCCCGCTTTGATCGGTGCCTTGTTGCACACCGCCGTGCGCGTGCTCGATCTGGCTGACGCCGGCGGCGACCTGATCGCCCTGCGACTCGATGCGCCCGGTGGTGGTGATCAGCGGCGTGTCGAATTCCACCGCGGTGTGCGCCTTGACCTTGAACGTCATGGTCTCCACCTCGATCACCCGGTCACGCTTGAAATGAATGAAATCGCCCTCGTCGGTGTACAGGGCCACCTCGCCCGGCTTCAGCCCCTGCAGGCGAAAGCGCCGGTCCGCCACCACGATCACCACGCCGTGGCTACGGTCGCCACCAATGAACGCCGCCAGCGCCTCGGCGCCCTCCTGCGGGCAGGCGGTAAAGCCATAGGGCTCCAGGTGCTCCATGTTGTCTTTGACCTCGCCGGCCAACAACCGCAGCTGCAGGCTTTGCAGCTTGCTGGCCGAGTTGCCCAGGGCCACCGCCCCGCGCGCCAGCATGTTCGCAATGCCGTTTTTCATGGTTTGTAGTCCGCTGGAATGAGGTATTCGAAGTTGTCGGTCTTCTTGCCCTTCTGGACCTTGCGCTTCTCGTAAGCATCGTTCGGCTCCGGCAGAAATGCCTCGGGCGGGGCCACGCTGATTTTTGCCGTGGTCCCCTGCTCGCTCAGCTCATAGCTGATTTCACTGATCAGCATGTCGCGGTCCAGGCCGATCAAGTGGTCAACCACCCGCACCAGCATGTTGTGCCGCCACAGCGCGCCGTTGCTTTGCCGCCAGCCTTGAATCACGTAGTTGACGGTCAAGGCCTTGGCGACCGCGTTGGCCCGCTCCCACTCGACCCGCTCACGGGCCAGCTTGGCGGTCAGTTGCCCGGACTGCTGAATGATCTTGACCCGCCGGCGGGAGATCCGCGCGTCGGCGATCCGCGCCTCGACCTCGCTGGCCTCCGCGCCAAAACTGACGTCGGTACCGCTGCGCTGCCCCTTGCTGATGTATTCGGAAAAGACCCCGGAAAAGTCCAGAGCGGCGTCCCCCGACAGCAGGTTTTTGCCCAGCACCAGGGTGTCGACCGCACGCCCGGCGCTGCCCGGCTTGGCAATCACCAGGCGGCCCTGGCCATCGTCGGTACTGAACAGGCGCGACAGGGTCAACAACCGGTCGATGCTTTCAAACGCCGTTTCGCCCGGCTCGATGCTGTGGTCGTCCACGCCCAGGGTCAGCGCCGCGTCATTGACCACCTTGATATCGTATTCGCCGGCAATCGCCGCGATGATCTGTTGCACGTTTTGCCCGCGCCACTGCCCCGGCTGATTGACCGCCGCGCAGTCCACCAAGTCCGCGGTGCGCGAGCGCCCAGTGATGCTCAGGTTGACTGACTCGCTGTCGTAGTGAATCGGCGTGCTGTCCACATAACCGGTCAACAGCAGCTCCTGGCCAATGCGCACCTCCACCGCTTCGCCCTGGCGAATCCGCACCGGCACCTCACCGCTGCCCGGCCAGCGCCAGGTGATACCCAGGGAAAAGTTGCGCGCCTGGCGTTCCAGGCCGGCGCCGATGCTGACGCTTTTCCAGCCGCCGTAGTCGTGCCCACCCACGCTCAAGGTGACGTCATTCAGCTGATCCATGGTCAGGCCTTCGCTACTTGCAGATCGGTGGCCGGCACAAAGCCCGGATGACGCACACGGTTACGCTCGACAATTTCCCCGCTGCGCAAGGCATCGCCATACAGCGCATGGGCCAGCACCAGGGCTGACATGGTTTCGGCCGGGGCATAGCGGCGCAGGCCCACGCCGCTGCGCGCCACTTCCGTCAAGTGCCGATCCACGGCCAGGCGGGCCTCGCTCAGCGTGCCGAAATGATCCGGCGGGCTCTCACCAGCCACCGACCACAACGCCTCGCTGATCGCGTCACGCACGACCAGGACATCCTCGGCGACTGGCACCGCCGTTTCTACCGCGGTACCGGCGGCCACCGTCGGCCCCTGTTGCGCGAGTTGCACGTCGAGCGCCGCCGGCGCGCTCACCCCCGGACGGATCGCCACCGGCACCTCGGCCATGTCCAGGAGCAGATCCAGCAGCGCCGCGTCCTGCACCAGGGCAATCACCGCAGCCTGAATCGTCGCCACCTCGATGTCTTCGGTGGCCGGCGCCGAGGCCGATAACGCCGCCACCTGCGTCGCCTTGGCGCTACTGCCCTGGAACGCACTGCTGGAGCCGTAGCCGCCGAACGCACGCGACAGGCCGCTAATCCCGGCCAGCAGATTGTCGGCAAACGCCCCCGGCCCATTCATCAGCGAGGCCACCAGGCCGTTGAGGTCGGTACCCAAGCTGGACGCCGGCTGTAGGAACTTCAAGGCATAGCCCATCGCCCCCGCCAGCGCCGAGCGCAGCGCGCTGGCCCGCTGCCGCGCCAAGTCCACCGGCGCCATCGCCGCGTTGAAGCGGCCCTTGATCGAGGCTAGGAAGCTCGGGGCCTGCCCCGCCAGTTGCCGGCGGGTGTTCGGCGACTGCACCGGGAAGGCCAGCATGCCGTCGATAAACTCCAGGCTGAAGCGCACCACGCCCTGCTCGTTACGCGCATGCGACACCTCACACTCGCCAGCGGTGACGGTGAGGCGGCCAAACCACGGGTGCACCAACTCTCCCGAGCCGGCCTTGTCCAGCGCCGTTAGCAGGCGATCGCGCTGCGCCAGGCAATCGTCCCCGGCGACAAACCCGGTGAACTTGTAGTGCCGGGTGCACCGCCCCAGGTCTTCGACAAAGGGTTGATCGCGCTGCGGGAACTCATGCAACTGAGTCCGCCGACCGACAGGCACGCTGTCGGTGTCCACCTGGAACGGCACCCCCCGAAAGGAGGCGCCTTGTTTACGGTCGCGCCATTCACTCATTCCGGCTTACTCCCTGACAGCGAGCGGTAGCCCACTTTCGGCGTGATCGACAGCCCAGGTTGATTGGTCGTGCCCGGATCGACCCGAAAGCCGGCCGGAGCGTTCTCAAAGCGCATCACCAGACCGCCTTCCAACTGCGTGCGGTTATTCGCGTGCCCCGACTGCAGCAAGGCGCCCGGCGCCGGCAGCCCTGGCGGACGCAACAGCTGCCCCGGCGCGAGGCCGGGCTGGGTCAGGCTGCGTTCGCTCTGCAGATTCCTCGCCACGCTCACCGCATTGGCCTGCAGGAACGCCCCGGTGCCGCCACCGGCGCCGGCATTGCGCTGACGTTGTTCCTCGGCATAACCGGCGACTTTGGCGGTCAGGCCGCCCCCGCCATCCTCCATCCCAAACATGCTGAGAATCGGCTGCAGGTACGGTTTGACTCCCTCCCACAGGCCTTTGAAGAAGGTAGTGATCGGCGACCAGTGCTTGACGATCAGGCCCAGCGGCGACCAGTCAAAGACTGTTTTCATGAAGTCCATAAACGGCGTGGCCAGCGCCTTGATCAATTCCCACAAGGCGGTGAAGAACGGCCCAACCGTTTCCCAATTGGCTACGATCAGGCCGGCCGCGGCGGCAATGGCCACGGCGATGATGCCCACCGGGGTGGTGGCAAATGCCACACCCAGAACCCGGGTGGCCACGGTGGCCGCGAACACGGCAATGCGCAGTGCGGTGAAGGCACCGGCCGCCATGGCGATGCCTTTGACCAACTGCGGGTTGTGCTGAATCAAGTCCGCGATTCCGGACATCATCGGCCGCAGGCCGTCGACCACCGCATTAATTCCCGGCAACAAGGAACTGCCGACGGCCCGCGCCACACTGGCCACGGCATTGCGCAACAGCTGCAAGTTGTTGGCGGTGGTCGCCGCGCGAGAGGCGTACTCGTTTTCCATTGAGCCGCTGTATTTCTGCGCATCCGCGACCTTTTGCAAGTTGCCTTTGAGCAGATCCAGGTTGGTCAACAGCGGCGCAATCGCGGTGATCGACTCGGTGCCAAACAGTTCCGAGAGCAACCCCGCCTGCTTGTCCTTGTCGACGCGTTTGATGCGGTCGAGGATGTCCAGCACCGCGCCCTGCGCATCGGTTTGCATGGCCTTGGCCAACGTCTTGGAATCCAGGCGCAAGGCCTTGAAGGCCAGTGCTTGGTCCTTGGTCGCCGCCGAGCCCTTGGTCATGGCCAGCATGAAGTTCTTGATGCCGGTGGCCGCTACGTCCTGCTCCACCCCGACGCCCGCCATGGTCGCGCCGAGCGCAGCGATCTGCCCGGAGGCCAGACCGGCAATTTCGCCCAGCGGGCCGATGCGGGTGACGATGTCGGAAATCTGCTTGGTGTTGGCCGGGCCGGTGTTGCCCAGGTAGTTGATCTTGTCCGCCAGCGTTTCTACATCGCCCTGGGTCAGTTTGAACGAGGTGCGCCACTTCGCCATCATGTCACCCGACTCATCGGCGGTCTGGTCGAAGGCAATGCCCATCTTCACCGCCGCTTCAGCAAAGCCCAGCAGTTCCTCACGGGCAATGCCCGACTGACCACCAGCGGCGACGATCTTGGCGATATCATTGGCGGCCATGGGCAGACGCTCGGACAGCTTGCCAATGTCGTCACCCATCTGTTTGAACTGCACCGGGGTGTCGAAGTTGACCACCTTCTTCACGTCCGCCATGGCCGTCTCAAACTGAATCGCCGCCGCCGCGCCGGCAATAAACGGGGCGGCCAAAGCCCCCCCGGTCACGATGTCGCTAAAGCCAATCTTGCCCAGCCCCGTACGCTCCAGCCCCTTGCGAAAGCCGGCGACGTTTTTGCGGATACCGGCCAGGGTCGGCGACAGCTTGTCGACACCGGTGATCAGTGCCTTGAGTTGAAACTTGTCGGCCATACCCTACCCCTGCGGAATTTGATTAATGCGCTGGGCGTTCGCCAACGACTCGGCAAACGTATCCAGCGGCAGCGCCATCATCTGCTCGGGCCCGACCTTCCAGAAGAAAGCCAGGTCGTACACCACGGCAATCAGGCCTTCGACGTCTTCGATGCCGCAGTCATGAAAAAACCCGTCACAGCCCAGCCCAGGTTGTTCAAGTCGTAGAGGTCCAGCTGGTTCACCGACGGCGACGGAATTCCTGCACAGACCGCGATGTATTTGGCCGCCACCTCCATGTCGAGGGTGACCTCCTCGTTTTTGTCGATCTTGTACGGCAGCGCCTTGATCGCACGCACCTCGGCCACCGTCGGCCGGCGCAAAGTGACTTCCAGCACTTCCTGGTCATGCGCTTGAATCGGCGCTGCCAGTTGATAAGGCTTCGCTTCCTTCACTTGGCCTTCTTCCAATTCGCTCATTGAAAACCTCCTTTGTTGCCGTCCCATTGAATGTCGATGGTGCCGTCATCGCCCTTGGCGGTCGGCTCATCCACCACATACGCGCCCGACAACACGTAGACGCGGCCGTTCTTGAACTCGACGGTGATCGTCGCATCGGTGTCGGCCATGATTTCTTTGATCGGCAGATCCGGCGCATCGACAATGGTGGCCTTCACAAACGGCACCAGGTCTTCTTCCTTGAAAAAGCCCGGCGCCACCGACTCACGTTTTTTGTCACCCAGCAGCACTTCCACGCCGCCGGTGACGGTGAACTGAACGCCGTTTGCCTTGATGTAAACGGTGCCCGCAACTTTCTGGCCCATGGCCTCTCTCCTACAAAAAAGCCCGCACGTGGCGGGCTATAGACCTTGGATGGATCACACCGCGTACTGCAGACGGAACTGGTACTGCAGCGCGAAGATCCGCAGCTGATTGACCAGGTCTGGCGGATACAACACGTTGAGCCGGTTCGGGTTGGTGGCCGAGCGCTCCACGATCAAATTGGCTGCGAAGGCCTCGGCGTTCTCGACAATGCCCAACTGCTCCAGCGCGTAGTAGCCAGCGATCATTTCCGCGCGAATCACGTTCGGCGTGACTATGGACTGGCCGGCGCCGAAGCGCGTGCCGTCATTGGCCAGCTTGTGCCGGCCGTATTTGCTGGTGACCCGCGACTTCAGGTAACCGATGACAAACGCCGACTGGTGCAGCGTCTCGCTGTCCAGGTACGAATCATCGGCCTGGCCGAAGGCGTTGAACTGGTAGCTGGTGATTGCCCGCTCGATGCGCTGCGCGCCGCCGGCGAAGTAGGCAGTGGCAATGCCACGATTCAACAACGACTGGCGCTCCGTCAGGGTGAAACGCGCACCGGCCGGGGCCGGGGTGATGCCCGCCAGTTCGCCGGTTTGCGTTGGCCGCGCCGGGTCCGCCGAGATGAACACTGCGGTGCGCGCCGCATAGGCCGCAGCCACGTTCCACACAGGATCAGGGCAGGCCGCCTCAAAGCCGTGAATCGTTGCGTGCTGATCATTGCGCGTCGCGCTCAAGGCGACCAATTCGCCGAGGGTGCCGCGCTGCGCTGTGTAGACATGCCCATAAAGCTGCTTAGCCCAGCTCCAGCGCCCACTGGAGTCATCCATGAACGCCTTCCAGGCATCCAACGAGGTAGCATCGGCCCACGGCGCACAGATGAACTCAAACGGCTCATCGCCGAGGCTGGCCAAGGCCACCGCGACGTCAGGCGTGCCCACCCCGCCAATCATCGGCGCGACGACTGCGGTCAGGCCGGCCGGCGTGGCTTCGCCGTTGTTACGGCCCAGGCGATTAAGCTGCAACGCCAGATCGTTACCGCTCAGACCCGACCATTTGCAGGTTAGCGTCACCACACCGGCTGCCGCCACCGCCGTCACCGCCAGTCCGGCGGCATTCACCGCCGCCGCCAACACCGAGGCTGCCGCAGTCGGGGTGGCACCCTTGGTCACGGTCGCGCGTACCCGGGTGCCTCCGATGTACAGATTCAGCTCTCCACCGGCGGTGGCCGTACCGGTAATGGTCACGCTGCCGGCCGCCTTGGTACCGGTGGCCTTGATCGGCAGGCACCAGACCTCGCCGGCCGGATCGCTGCGGCGCCAGGTGTAATACATCTGCGCAAGCATCGAACCATTGCCGCCGATGCTCTTGGCCAGGCCCAGGCTCGATACCAGAGTCAGTTGGCCAATTTCCGCGGCGGTAGAGTCGTCATTGACCTGCGCCACGATCAGCCGCGGCATGCTCGAACCGCCGCTGTTGGCTTGCGAATTGTCGACCTCGGCGTAGAACAGCGGCACGCGTAGATCGCTGGGGATAGAATTAAAGCTGATGGTCATTCTTCAGCGCTCCCAGTGGCGGCCGGAGCCGGAAGGTTTGGGGTGGCCTTGGCCTTTTTCGGCGCGTCGTGGGTGACGTCTTGATCCTGGAGGCGGCGCAGCCAATACGCGTCACGCGGGACATCTCGTCCCTCCGCGGGCAAGTTGCCGCCGGCTTCAGGGTCGGGCACCACTCGGCCCGCGGCCGGGTACACAGTCATGCGGCTCATGGAGAGTCCTCAGTAAGTTGCGGTAGTTCAACGGAGAATGTCGCCTCGACTCGACCATCGGGGCCAGGGCGCTGCAGGTTGGGGTCAGCCGGGTCGATAAAGTCCACGTTGACATCGACACCTGTAAAACCGGGCAGACCATCGAGCTCGAATTCTTGCCAGGTTTCGGCAGGCTCATCGTCACGATTGCGACCAAGCTGGAACCCGGAAAAGAACGTGAACTGGTAAACCACTCGGGCACGACTGATATGCAGAAGCGCGCCCTTACCATATTCAATGGGGTCGTACTCAGCGGAAGGTATCCAGCCAACCAGAGCCCGCCAGAGCTCGGCGCGGAGATCGTGCAAAATGTCGTTGTCCGCCTGCCCCCGCTCGTCAGAGGCTTCCAGAACAATCACCACATTGAATTGATCAGTGATGTCCTGGATCACCATGTTCTGCGCTTTGCTCGAGCTCGCAGCGTCAGCAGTTGCAATGACGTAAGCAGCAGGGAGAGCCAGGTGGGCACTTTCAACGACTGCATCCCAGTCGATGCCGCCGGAAACTCGGCCGGCAAAAGACGGGCACGTCACTCGCAAGTGAGCAACGATCGGGTTCAGTTTCATAGAAGTGTCCGGAGGGGGCAGCGATCAACGCAGGGCAGCGGCAAACGCAGCAGAAAGTATCGATTGAACTTGCGATGATGAATCCTGCAAAGCATCGGCCATGTAGTTGTCGCGAGGCTTGATTCGCCATGCGCCGGCGGCACGCTCAGCAAGCGCGGCAGCCCTTGCGCCAATGGCGCGGCGGTTCGATTTGCCCTTGCCCTTACCAGGTGCGAGCTTTCCGAGTTTTCGACCCTTCTTCACCCCATAGTGAAGGTAAGCCGGGTAAAACTCTTCCATCGCCGAGGTCTTGGTCGGGGAGATACGGACAAGGAAACCCGATCGGGAAACCTTAAAACTTACCGATTCAACCGTGGCGCCCGTTCGATTTACCGGATAGCCGTCCTGGCCTTTGCCCAGCGCAAGATTCATCTGTGCTCGCTGGGTGATCAGCAGACCAACTTTGCGCATCCCGGCGCGAATCATTCGCTTGTCGAAGGCGTCTCGTTCAAAGCTGTCGAAACCCTCAACGTGTAGATAACCGTCAATCGAAGCGGAGTTAGACATAGATGTCGCCTCCGCTCTTGAGTTGGCCTAACTCCTCAACTTCAAGGACTGTAAATCTGTGCGCCCCATTCAAGTCGGCGATGCGTTTCACTCGGTACAATGTCTCACCGTGAACGATTTCATGAGCATCGGTGATACCAGGGTGGTAGCGCAGCGTGATGCGATGAGTGAGCTTGTTGTCTGTCTGAACTCCATGGGCGTATATCGCGGTTCCGACAGGCTCTATCTTCGCCCAGCGTTTTCTAGGCTCAGAAAACACCGGTTCCAGGCCCATATCCGAAGCTGGGACATCGGATCTGAGTCGAAGGGTGATACGCCTGTTGAGCTCGCCGGTATGCGGTTCACGAAGCTGGTTTGCGCCACGAGCCATTAGATCCCCCACCCTATCCGATACGGCGTCAGCAGTGACCGCGAACCGGCAGGCATGCTGCTGAACTCGTCCCCCACCGACTCGTCTTCGCGATTACTGTAAAGGTCTCCCAAAATCAGCAAGCACGCTGCTCGAATGGAAGGATTGATCAAGATCGGTTTCAAACCGGCAGATCCGTTGAGGACAGCGGCGTCCAATGCAGCCGCATTTGCATAGAATCGGCGATTGAGAAACTGCGCCGCGCTGTCTTCGGCCGCCGCCAGAAGCAACTCCACATGCGCTCGATCATCTTCCTCCGCCCGCAAATGCTGAATTGCTTCGTCGGTCGATATGGCGTTCATATCAGGCCTTTGGATCTGTATCAGTCGCGAGGCCAGCAGCGATCAGCGAGGTCGCGTCATGCTTCGGCGAAAGATAACCGGCACCACCCCGGCGGCGGATTTCTTTGCCGTCCAGGTAGCTTCGCAGCGGGTAAATCATGATCGAGTTGTCAGTAACCGCTCCGCCCGCGGGAGACGTGTCCACAGACGTATCAGTGGCATTGTCATTTTCCACAGGCGAGCTTGGAGTATTACGCGCCATATCGATATCTCCTAAACGAGCAAGGCCACCAAGCGGTGGCCTTTTTATCGGGGATTAAGCGGCAGTCAGGTCGCCGGTAACGAACGCTTCAGGTCGGTACACGGTGAACGCCAAGCGTTCTTCTGCACGGATGGTGACCATGTTGTTTTCGAAGTCCTTGTCGTTCTCGGTCGAGATGAGCACCTCGATGCCCATACGGTCGAAGATCTGCGAGGCAAGGCTGAAGGCGCCGACCAGGAACTGGTCTTGGACAATGGCCTGGGTTTCAACCACCGGCAGGTTCCATAGGCGAGGCGCGGTACCGTCCTGAGGCTTGCCGATGATGTAACGACCTTCGCCGTCCTTCAGGAGCTCGATCGCTGCCCAGTCGATAGGGTTAAGGACCACGCCGGTCGATGGGAACTCAGCCAAGGTCGCCTGCAGTAGTGCCAGGCGAATGCGGTCGATGCGCTGCTCGGCGGCCACGGTGATTCCGGCCGGTGCAGCGTACGTTTGAGCTTGAGGAATGATGCCTTTGAGGTTGTTGCCGGTACCGTTGCCATACAGCAGCTGGGCTTCTTCGGCCAGCAGCAGCCCGTAACGCGCACGTGCGTCAATGTAGCTTTGCAGTGCGGCGGCATCATCCAGAATCTGGCGGCTACCTTTGAACAGGTGAGCAATGGTGCGAACGTTGGCGTTATCCAGCGCGAAAGTCAGATCGCTGTATGGCTTGGCCAAGCCTTCGCCGACGATCGCGGCGTTGTTGGTAAAGCCGGTCTCTCGGACGTATTCAACAGCGTTGCTGCCAGTGGTACCCGGCGCGACCAAGTCGCGAATAGTCAGGCGGCGCTGAGGGGCAATAATCACGCCGACGCGGTCAGGGGCGACCAGGGCGCCGCCGGTGGCGGTGGTGATGGCGGCGCGCGGAACCTCGACTCGACGCGAGCCGCGAAACGAACTGGTCACGCCCTCTTCGGTCATCTTGGCGGCCACCAGGTGACCAGCAGACTGCTGCACTGCTGGCTCATGCAGCTTGCCAGCATTGACCAGCTTCTGCTCCGCCTCCTGCACACGGGCTTGCAGCTCGCCTTGCTTGAGCAGCAGCTCATCAACCTTGCCACGGGTTTCCGCCTGCATCTCACCGGAAGCTTTGATTTCCTTCTCGGTGCGCTCGGCATAGGTTTTGATTTGATCGCCAACCGCTTTTAGGTCGGCCTGGGTTTGCTTCTGGGAGGCTTCGATTTGAGCGTAATCCGGAGCTGGCATTTTTTGGTCCTTTCAGAAATGAAAAAACCGCCACAGGGGCGGTAGGTAATCGAGTGCGGTTACAGCCGCTCAGCGGCTCGGGAACAAACTTCGAAGCGCTGACGCCTGGTTTGCGGTTTCTTCAAACGCGGATACATCAAGGGCAGCGCTGGGCATGCCCGGCACGACAGCGCGAAGCGTGTCGCCGCCAGCAGTGCTAGACGTGCTGGTCTTGATTTCGGAAATGAGTTTTCGCCGTTCGCTGCGAGGCATGCCGGACTTCGCCAGTGCGGCGTCGAGCTTACGCGCTGAGTGGGCCTGCGCCCCCGTTTCGCTTGGCGCTTGCTCAACCTCGGTTGCGGAAATAAGACCCGTAGCGAACCCCTTCTCGACGGCATTAGATCCGTTCATGTAGGTCTCGGCGTCGAGCATTTTCTCTACCGCAGCTTCCTTTTGCCCGCTGGTGTCTGCGTACAAGCTGATCATGGCGCGATCGAACTCCTCCATGGTATCGGCCAGCTCTCGGATGGCGTGCCGGTTGCCAGCGAAGTACGTCCAGCAGTTGTGGATCATCAGGAACGCGGTCTTGGCAACTTCACGTTTGGCGCCTGCCATGGCGATAACGGATGCCGCCGAAGCGGCCAGGCCAAGCACCTTGATGGTGACCTCTTGCGAATGCTCGATCAGGCGGTTGTAAATCGCGATGCCTTCGAACATGTCGCCACCTGGCGAGTTGATGTAAACGGTGACCGGCTTATCACCAATGGCCCGCAGCGCTGCGTCGACGCGTTTGAGAGTGACGCCCTCGCCGTACCAGTCCTCACCAATAATGCCGTACATGGTAATGGTGTCTGTACCGGCCTCCAGGGCCGCGCGCAGATCCGGGTTCCATAGATCGAGCGCGCGCGGGCTCAGCTCGCAGTTGAAACTGCGAGCATTGATATTCAGTGCCATGGTTACTCCTTATGGCCGAGCCAGCTTTTCAAGGCTGTCTGCGCGGCCTGGCCATCGGTGGATTCGCCCAGCTTGTCGATGGGGGTCAAGTTTGTTTGAACCGTTAGCACGCCTGCATTGCCGCCGTGCCGGGGGAGGTTCTCTTTTACCCTGCACTCGTCACGAGTCATGATGCCGTTCTGGGTCATCTGGCTATACCAGGCTGAGCGCCCGGCAGTGTCGGCTTTCAGGAATGCCTCAAGCGAAAATTCGGCGTAGTACGAAACGCGATCTGCCGGAGTCAACAATCGCTTGTTAACGCACTGCTGAATCTGATTGGTAATCGAACTGATGCTAAAGGTCAGGAAGGCAATCATCTGCTGCTCGAGCCCGGTACCCCAGTTACTGCCCGCATCCGTTTTTCCAACCATCCATGGCGGAACGCCGAACCAGCGGCACACCTCTTCAACGCTGTACCCCCTGGACTCGAGCAGCTGAGCATCCACGGGGTTAATCCCAATGGATTCTGGCGTGATTCCCTGCTCAAGCACTGGCGATCGCCCAGCATTCAAAGCCCCCGACACCTGCTTTACATAGTCGCGAAACTCTTCTCGCTGCTCTGGCTTGAGCACGCGATCAACCTTAAATGCCACCGCGGGAAGCAACCCGTTCTTGAACGTTCCATTCGCGGCATCATCCGCGGACATTGCAGCGCCAAAAACATCAGCGCCGTAGCGGATGGCTGAAAGACCAACACGCCCGTCCAGGCTAAACGCCGGGATATGCAACATGTCTGAACGCTGGATCTGGCGCCTGGCACCTTTTTTCGGGCGGTACCAGTAGGTGATCCTGCCATCCGCATCCAATTCCAAATCGACACGGCTCGGTAGCAGGAAATCTAAGGCGACAACTCGGTTACCAATACGCAAGATTTCCGCAAATGCATTTCCGCGCAGAAGCATGGCGGCAACCATCGCCTGCCAGAATTGAAACGCCGTCATGTCCTCGTTGGGGCTTGTATGTACGATGTCGTAGAGGCCAAAGTCCCGGGCATCCTTGCGTCCACCGTCAGCTTCGCGTCGATACACACCCATCGGTAGGCCGGCCACCGACGTCGAGATGATCCTGACGCAGGACCAAACCGCCGAGAGCTGCATAGCGTTGTCGACCGTAACGTTCTTGCCCGAGCTGGATTCGCCACCGAGGAACTGCCCCCAAAAGCCGCCGTCGCCCAAGCCGATCTGCCGACCGATCCATTCGTTCAGGGTGTGCCCCAGCGACGCGCTCGGCTTGCGGGCCGCGCGGCCCAGCACGGCCGATAATGATTTAGTCACTGATCAGCCCCTTGCGCACAAATCCAGCGATCAGAAGTAACGCAACGCCTCCGGCGATTAGCGCCCAGCCCAAGCCTTGCAGAACGTAAACGCCTGCAACGGCCGAACCGAACCCGCACAGCGCGAGCAGAATGAATACGTGCAATGGGTTCATATGATGATCGGGTTCCTAATGGCGGCCATGAAGTCATCGTTACCCCGGCCTTCGGGGTTCAGAGAAATCAAGGTCACCGCGTTGAATAGAGCCATCAAGGGATCGATCTTGGCCGAGCCACTGGCTTGCTTGGTGATCAGGATTGAGTTCGCGCGCGGCTCGACTTTCGCATTGCTGACACACCAGGCCATCATGGGTTGGCCACCGTGCTTCATCCCGCCTTCGGCGAGCTTGCGTTCCGCCGTCTTGATCGCCCCGCCGAGCTTCCAGCCCTGGCTGATGGCAACAATTTTTTCCGGGGGAATTTCGCGCTCAATCATCGCGTCATAGATCGCACCAATACCCACAGGGTCGACCCCGACCTTGTCCAGCAAGCCCGACTCTTCCACCTGTTCAACCAGGTCCGCCACCTCAAGCACGTCATCGCCGATTCGCTTTGACAGGGTCAGGTCGCCGTCTTTCTCAAAATCGTGAAAACGAGGGGCTTCTGCCTTTCTTCGCTCGAGCACCGAGGGATGCGCCCAGGCGTGAGTCCAAACCAACCAGTCACGGGTTCGTTTGTCCCGGCCCACCGCGGCAAAGCCCAGCAAGTCGTCCAGGCCACCACCATCGATCCCGATGTCGATGACGTCGCATCGGGCAATTACATCATCGAGGGTGAGCTTCTTTTCCGCTGCGCCGACCCAGTAATCAGCGCCTGCCCACCGATCGGAGCGCAACGCGAGTCCGATCTCGACGTTGAGATGCTTGGACATAAAGCCCAGTATTTCAGCCTCACCGGCCTCCTCCGCCTTTTTCATTTCACGGATCAGGAATTTCTCGCTAACCGAGTACCCCATGTTCGGGTTGGTGATGTAGAAATTCTCGGACTTGCGGTGATCATCAGCCTCAAGGATCTTTTTCGGAAACTCGTAGATCACCGGCAGGAAGTTCGGATCGACAATCGTGCCGTCACGCACGCCCCGGGCGTACTGGAGCTTTTCGCGAAACACGCCCGCCGGGGGCTGGTCAGACTGTGTCGTGAGATAGATCACGAACCCTTCGGGCCTAGACGCGAGCCCACCGGTGGCTTCACGCAGCATGTTGGCCGCGTGCGGGTTCTTGCCGAACAAGTGAAGCTCGTCGACCAGGACGACAGCGGCCTTCTTCCCACCGACAGTGTTTTGATCAGCGGCTACTACCTTCAGCGTGGCGCCGGACTCGCGGTGCGTGATCGTCCGAACGTGATCCTGCACATGCAGCAGTGCCGACAGCTCTTCGTCATGTTTGACCATGTCGCGGGCCGGCGCGTAGGCGTTGTTCGCCACCTCGATCGTCGGCGCCAAGATGATGAACTCGGCTGACTGGCGCCAGTTCCGGATCAGCACCGTGAGCATGATCGCAGCAGCGATGGTGCTCTTTGCGTTCTTCTTGCTGATAAGGAGAAAGAACTCCTGAATCAGCCGCTCGCCGGTATTGGAGTTGTAGGCACCGAAAATAGCGCCGGCCAGGTCACTGATCCACGGCGCACAGGATTCGCCAATCAGCGGGCTACCGGGTGCGTCGACAATCCGCAGGTCATTCAGGACCTGCATGCACGCAGCCGCCTCATCTGGAAACAGAGGCGGAAACGGAACCAGCGATTGTCGATGGATGATTCGCGATTCCCAGTCTGGGCACGCTGTGTCCCAGGTGGGTTCGTTCACTTATTTCACCGATCGCAAATGAGTTGGGGGTGGAGGTGCAGCGCCGAACTTGCCTTTGGCAGCCTTCTTCGCGGCATCTTCCTTTTCTTCTTTTTTGCCGCCTTCACCTTTACGCGGATGAATGAACGGCATGAGCGCTTTCGCTGCGTCGACCCGAAGCTTCGCGTCCGCGTCGTAGTCGTTCATGGTCGCGATCAAGAATGCTTTTGGATCGGTGAATGTCATCGCCTTGGAAAAGTCGAAGGACGATTCGGCATCACCCCGGGCTAGGTCCTCGGCCGGCGGTTTTTCATTGACCGGCTTGGGGCCGGCTTTAACATTTTTGTTAATGGGTGAAGAGGCCAATGCGGCGAGAACGTTCGGGTGTTTGGCCAATCGTGAACCGGCCACCGAAGCGCTGGAGGCCGCATATCCTGCGGCTATCGCTGCGTCTTTGTTGGACGCACCTCTCCTCACAGCGTCGACAAAAGCACGCTGCTTGGTTGTTAACGCCATTAACAAAAAACCTGTGTGGGGGAAAAAATCTGTCCGTGCGGGGGCGAGTGGTGGCCGAGGCTAAACCTCTCACGGTTTTGACCCGCCCCCACCCTCGGGGGTGGGGCACTGGCGTGCCGCAAGCGAAATCGACAACGATTCTCAATTGCAGGGGAGGCATCGCAACTTCACGTTCGCCCTGCGCCAGCGGCAGCCTCGGCGGCAGTTTTCAGCTTGTGGCACGGGATGCAGAGCGCTTGGAGATTCTCTTCATCGTCCGACCCACCACGAGCGCGGTTCACGATGTGATCCACCTCCAGCTGAATAGTTACCAAGCCACAAGCCCGACATGTGTACTCATCACGCAAAAGAACTGCGGCGCGCTTACGGCGCCAAGGACGACCTCCTCGCCCTGCCCCCCAGCCTTCACCTTCCGATCCAACTGGCAGGGCGAAGGACCTGCCTTCGAGTTGTTTCATGCGAGGCGGGATTGTTTTGAGTCGAGGCATGTATGACTGACCTTTGGCGACAATTTTTTGATTCGCGCAACATGCCGCGACGAATGCTTTGATCGATCTTCCAGCTGTACGAAATTCCCATTCATCCACCTTCCTTGATAAATGCACATCAGGGATTAAGGTGTATGGATGACCAACAGGGGGCCAGATGATGGGGGAAATATTCATCGTGCAAAAACGACCCGCCCACGGAGTTTCGAACGGTTTCTACTACCGAATCGTCGACATCCGTACAGGGGAGGCAGTGAATCGAAATTTCTTACAGGCTGAACAGGCAGACAACCATTGCCGTCAACTGAATGAAGTGCTTTCTCACCCCATCACAGCCGACTCTCCTGCGGTCATCCTAAGGCCTGATTGGTAATTGGGCTCAACTGTCACTTCACCAGCTTCGGCTGTAGGACCACGCGGGCGATCACCACCAGCAGACCCAGTACGCCGTAGGCCACCGGTGGCAGCACAGCCTGAAGTTGCGGCATCAGCTGCTCAGCCACGCCCAGCACTGCGATAGCGCCGCCCGCCTGAACACTGGTCATGCTCAGCGCTTGTTTCCAGTTGTCGATCAGTTGCATGGGTCACCCCTGCCGCTTGGGCAATTTGATGTCGGTAAATCGGTCGGCCAGCGCGGCAACCTTCTTCATGCCCAAGGTGCCGATGAAGGCGCCGAGTGCAGCTGCCAGGCTTGAAGGCAGGTTGAAGTATTCGAGCAGCGGGAATGCGCCGGCCGTGATCGCGCCACACAGGCAGGATTCCAGCAGGGCCTGTCGTCGTCCGCCACCGCCGTAGATGACGCGGAGGAAGGCGATCCAGCACGACAGCGCCGCGGCATAGAACATCGGGGCATGCTGGCTCAGCCAGGCCATGACGATGAGCCATGTTTCTGGGTTCTTCTCTGGCATATGTGACATCCAGCGTCCTCCCTTGCGGGGAGCGAGATAGGTTCGGCCCCAACAGCACTCCCAGCTCGGAGCAATGGGTGTGGTGGAGCCGAAAACGAAAAAGCCCCGGCAAATGCCGAGGCTTGAAATAGGTTTAGGCTTGTCCGTGACTGTCACGGCAACCAAAAAGCCCGACTCAAAAGCCGGGCTCCGCAGTCACTCTTGAGTTGAAATGCCAGCTCGCAGTTCCTGCAGTGTGAGCAAACCCAATTTTCTCGGATTGCCACACATCCAGCAGGAGCAGACCTTTCCGTGGTTTGCAAAAAGACCGGCATCTTTCTCGCTAGTGGACCAGCATTCCTGAGTGCGCTGCTTCGCGTAAAAGCGAGCCTTTATGCGGCGCGTGTCGTGTCGTCGTTGAGCTCTAGACATGCCATTCTCCTAAGCCGAAGACGACGAAGCCCCGGCAGATTTCTCTGGCGAGGCTTTTCGATTCACTCCTAAACGCGCAGGAATGACAGGATGGGATTAATTTCGCTCATCCGCTCACTGATGTCAACAAGCAATCACGCCGCCTGTTCGATGAGCAAACCTTCCTGCTCCAGGATATCCCCTGCATGAGCCAGCGCCTCATTAACCAGATCGTCAGCCACTTGGTGAATCGATTGCCGCCAGCGTCTGCGGGTTGATTCCGGCGTGCCATCGCTCTCCCAGGTGTTCATGTCGTAGAAGCTGTCCTTCAGTACGATCATGTCAGCGGACCGGGAGTTGTCTTTCTTGGCCTTGGCCTGACCAGCTGCAACGGCTGCTTTCACCATCGCTTCGCGACGCCATGCTGGAGCATCGAGCGGAATCTCGACAGATACCGAACTCACAACCTTTGGGCGAGCGCCCTTCAATTGCGGGATCGCCCAAGCAGTGACCGCCTTATATAGGAACAACTTCGGCGCTGGCGTGTTGATGACGGTCTGCAGCGCTGCGATCGCTTGCACCTTACGACCTTTGTGCGTGCTGTACTTTGCTACCAGAGCATCCCAATGCTTCGGCTCAAGCCCATGGTGCAACCGGGCCGACACCCAGCAATCGACCTGAGTACGATCTATGTTGCTGGCACCGCGGGATCGAACCAACGTTGCCAGATCACCGCCCTCTTCCTCGTCAGCAGAGTTGTAGAGCTTCTGCCATGCCTGCTTGCTGGTGTTGTCGATGGCTTCAGCTGCGAGGGCCGAAACAACTGCATTCAAAATGCCTGGATAAATCATTGTTCAATCCCCTGTGAAGTTCGATCCGCCGGCACCGCGGCGGTTGTTCTGTTCGTATTGCTGCTGAGCGTCTGACGGCTGATTTACCCGGTTACCAAAGGCAATGATGCGCTGCTGATAGATGTTCAGCATGAGCCCGAGCTGGGTAACGAGAACTTCGACCGGTAGCGCCTCCCCTGTCTCCGCCGAAACCCAACCGGAGGCGTGGCATTCAGTGCAAGGCAGCTCATGAAATATGCCTTTGATGACCGCTTTACCCTTGCATGCTGCGCACCATTTCAACGGCTTCGGCGAAGCGCTGAAGGCGGGGCCATGCTGCTTTTTCATCATTTTTAAACCTCGCCTATGGTTGATTCTTGATTGGCCTTGTAGCCCTTGTCCTGTGTGGCTTCCGGCGCATTACCCGAATTTTCGTTTCTACCGTCCTTCAACCCGTGAATACCGGAAAAACCCTTGCCGTCTAAATGGCCGTGCCACAGTTCGAGGGCGGCGCGCTTGCGCTCTTCGACGGTCGTATGGATGTAGGCCTGCACGTTGTGGCCCATGGCGTGGTTGATCAGCATCTCTCCAATCAGGAAGTCGATCCCCAGGTCTGCCCATCCAGTCCGGGCCAACTTGCGCAGGTCGTGACTGCTCCACTCACCTCTCCCCAGCCCGGTGAACACGGCGCTGGCCTGGCCTTCGCTCATGCCCTTCCCACTGTGGGAGCGGAACAGGCAATCACCGTCGTAATTGCTCGCCTTTTGCGCCGCCCGGTAGCGGATTAGAAGGGTGCAGACCTGTTCGGTCAGTGGGAGCGAGTGTTCGACGCGGGTCTTCGTGTTGCCCACCGGCAGATACCAGGTGCGCTCGGCGATACTGATGTGCGACCACTGAGCCTTGCGGGTCTCGCCGATCCGCGTGCCGTGGCAGAGCATCATTAACGCGAGCATGGCAGGCTGTGGGTCAATCTCGAACAGCTCATGCAGCTGCGCGAGCAAACCCTCAACCTGTACGCCGCGAAGACGCGCTGGCTTGGCCTTGATCTTGGTCTTGGAGAAGTCGCTGAACTTGATACCCGTCATCGGGTTGGTCGGAATCAGGCCCAGCGTGTGTGCCTGACGACAGGCGACCACCAGCAGGCCGAAGATCAACCGGACAAACTCCAGCGACAGGGTCTCCTGCAGTGGCCACATCAGTTGGGTGTCGAGGGTTCCGTGACGGACATCGGCCAGCGCCAGATCGCCCACGCGCGGGATTAGGTGGCAAGCGATGGCTGATTTACCCGTGGCCTTGCGCTTGTCGGAGAGGTTGCGGTCGCGGCTCATGCGGTCGGCGTACCACGTCAGCAGCTCGCCCAGCGTTTTCCACGGCGACACGGCGGCACCCGCTTCCGGATCAACGCTGAGTCGCATGCGCAGATCTGGCAGCGCGGCCAGCACCGCCTTGGCCGACAAGTCGGGATACGCGCCGATCTTGTTCCACTTCTTGCGCACCACCAGGCTCCAGGTTCCACGCGGACGCGCCTCGGTGAAGCGGAAGTACAGCCCCGGGTGTCGCGGGTCACGCATCAACACGGCAGCCGGATCTTCAGCGCGGCGGCGGAGCTCGGCATCGGAGAAGGCCACGGTCATTGTCATGCGGCTACCTCTGTAGGAGCGAGCCGCAAGTAGGCCCGGATCTGCTCCACCGTATCGAAGTGCCCGCGGCACACCACCGCCAGATACCCCTGGGCATTAAGCTTGCGAATCCGTTCATGCTGGCTGGACGAAATCGCGGCGTCGTTCGGTGGCGTGGCCTTGAATTCGATGTACAGGCCGAAGAACCCGCCGCGGGCCATTGGCAGAACTAGGTCAGGTATGCCGGCCTTCACGCCCTGGGCCTTCAACTTCGCAGCGACGGCCTTCACCCGATGTCCTCCGTTCGGGACGTGAAAGATCAGGTCAGCGACCTCGGGCATACGGATGCTTAGCTCGGCCATCAGCGCGGCCTGTTCCTGCCCTTCGCGGTCAATAGACTTGGCGCGCACTGGCTTCTGTTTGAACAGCTTTATGGCGAACGGCTTCATTCGCGATTGCCTCGCGCGATTCGGGCACGGCGCTCGAGTCGGCGGATGCCCCACCAAAGGCCGACGGCGACGACCGTCATGAAAGCGATGTACAGATGAAGCAGCATGTCGTTCATGCCTTCTCTCCTGTGGTGATGTCGATTACTTCGAAAGTGCTCGGCCACATCAGGCTGCCGAATTTCTCGGCGGCCGAGCGATGTTCGAATAGCGCTACAGCGCGATCTGGTTTATCGGTGAGATCCCACTTGTAGGCGCAGCAATGCACGGCGAAGCGGTACTCGGCGGCGTTAGTAGGAGCCAGGTGGGGATTGGCTCTGGAGATCTGCTTTTCGGATGCGCTCATCAGAACCTTTCCTTTTTGGCATATCGATTGGCCAGGCTTGCTACCTTTTCCGGCTGCTCGACAGGCTCTGGCTTCCACCCGGCAGCAAGGTTTTCGAATCGGTTGTATTGGCCAAGGAAGGCCGTGCGAACGGTGCCCATCTCGATGTCGCGACCCTTGCCGATGATGATTTCGGCAATGCCTTTGGCCTCGGTGTTTTCGTGGTAGACCTCGTCTCGGTAGACGAACATGATCACGTCGGCGTCCTGTTCGATGGCACCCGATTCACGCAAGTCGGAGGGCACCGGGCGCTTGTTGGGACGCTCTTCGCATTTGCGAGACAGTTGACTCAACAGCACAACAGGGATGCCCAACTCTTTGGCAAGCAGCTTGCAGCCGCGGCTGATGCTGCTCACCTCTTCGGTACGGTTGCCGCCGTCCCCTTCCACAAGCTGTAGGTAGTCGATCATCAGCAGGTCCAGGCCATACCGAAGCTTGTGTCGTCTGGCCAGGGAGCGAATGCGCCCAATCGTCGAGCCGGCGCGGTCGGCAATGTACAGCGGGGCGCTGCGCAACAACCCAGCCGCCGCCGCCAGTTCGGCGCCGTGGCTCTGGCAAGCCGTGCCAGTCTTCACCAGGTTGAGTGGAATACGCCCCTCCGAAGCCACGGCGCGGTCCAGCAACTGACCTTTGTTCATTTCTAAACTGATGACGAGTGCCGACTTGCTCTGGCGTACAGCCGCGTCGATGACAAAGCCCATGGCAAGCGTGGTCTTGCCCATGGCCGGACGCCCGGCGACGATGTACAGGTGATCGGGCTGCAACCCACCGAGCTTCTCATCCAGATCTTTCAAGCCAGTCGACAGACCGATGAGGGTTTCGCCTCGGGAATGCCGATCATGGCGGTCCTGCCACACTTCAAGCTGATCGACGAGCACGTCGCCGACTTTGACGATGTCGTCATCACCCGAACCGCAATCAATCGCCATGGCCGCCGCCTGGACCGCCGCGATCTTCGCCTGCGTATCCTCGTTGCCTTGGGAAATTTCCATCGCATGGCTGCCAAGGTCGTAGAGCGCCCGGTCAATGGCCCGCTCACGAACGATCTGGGCGTAGGTTCGAGCGTTAGCGATACTCGGTGTGTTTTTGACGATTTCGGCGCAATAGGCGAATGCCGGACTGCCGTCGTCCATCGAACCGAGGTGATTACCGACAGTTAGGAAATCCACCGCCTGGCCTGACGAGCGAACAGCCATGATGCCGCGGTACACATCGGCGTTGGCCGGGAAGTAAAACGCTTCGGCGGACAAGTCTTCGCAGAGGGTATCGATCAACTCCGGACGCTGCATCATGGCGCCAAGCAGGCTGTGTTCAGCCTCGATGCTGTGAGGGTCACGCATGGTAATTACCCTCGACGACCTTTACGAAGTTTCGAGGGGCGATCAGCCAATCGAACGAAGCGCGGAACGGCTTGGTACCGAAACGGCCCTCAACCTTGCCCATCAGGAAGTTTGACGCTTTCACCGACTCGAAGTACTCGCGCCAGAACGCCAGGTCGCGATGGGCTTCGTGCTCGCGCCACCGGCCCTGCAGGTTCTGCTGGCGGGTTTTATTGATCAGGGTTACGGCTGGCAACTCGGAAAGGATTTCGTGGTACAGGTCGACAATGGCCCGGTGGGGGCATGAGTCGGCTTTCGCCCTCGAGATTTTTCCCGCCGCCGTTTCCGGTTGACGCTCGGCGTCGACGACTACCTCGTCAGAGGTAGTATTTGTATTTGTGTCTTTATTGTGTGGTGGAAACGCCACTAAGGACGTGGTGGAAACGCCACACTGTGGCTCTTTTTGGGTGGTGGATTTGCGGTGGTTTTTGGCGTCAATCCGCCATGCATTCACTGGCGAAATTCCTATGGGAGCCTTGCTTCCACCTTCGCGGTAAATCACACGCTGGCGCAGCAACTCACCGATAATGCGTGAAACGTCCTCTCGGTGAATGTTGGCCATCTCGGCGATGTAGGAGGCCGCTATACGGGCGCTGGCGACGTTGTAGCCTGCGGTCTGGCGGTGGATGGCCAGGGCGACACGAAGCTCCCTACCTGACAGGTCAGCGCGGATCAGTGCGCCATAAAGGTCGTTTTCCATCCGGGTAAAGCCCCCCGGGTTACTTGAGTGAAGTTGAATGACATTGCTCATGCTGAAGTCTTCTGTTCCGAGGAAAGGGACGCCTTCAGGTGATCAAGGCACTCTCGACGAAATCGGGATTTCGACTCGCCGGAGTACTGGAAGCGAACCAGTAGCGCAGCGTGCATGGCAGCAGATTGATGGGTAGTGCGGTGTTGCGACACGTTTTGCGAATGATCGAAAAGTGTCGCGACATGGTGGGTATTGCCGGGAGTAGCGATCGTGTTCATAATGGCCCCGCATTGTTTTACAAGTTGTTGAAGGAGCCGGGTTGCAGCCCGGCTTTTTTGTGCCTGCGATTCAGGCGTTGTAGGTGTCCGGCGCATCCGTGGTAATTTTTGCTTCCACACGAAAAGGCCTCGGAGGCCGGACATGGCAATAGATAGGAATCTTCAACGGCTTCTTCTCGAGCACCTGCGCGACGTTTATCCCCATACTTCCTATGAACTTCGCGGCTTGGGTGAGTGGGATATGTGCGTTAAGAACCTTTTTTACTTGGCGGAACTGGGGTTGATCCGACTGGACAAAGGAACATTTCTTGACGGCACCATCGAAATTCATGGAGCCACCATCGCGGCCAAAGGCATCGACTTCCTCGAAGATGACGGCGGTGTTGGTGCGATCCTGGGTACCGTCACGTTTAAGCTTCATGAGGACACCCTTCAGAAGTTGATCGTTGCGAAAGTTCTTGAAAGTGATCTTCCTGACGAAGAGAAGGGCCGACTTGTTGAAGGTGTGAAAGAGCTCTCCGGCGAGGCCACAAAACACCTGACAATGAAACTAATTGACGAGGGGCTGGCTCATCTGCCGAGAGCAATTGAGATAGTTGGTAGCTTCCTTCGATAAGCCCGCCCTCCTCACTTACGCTGGCAAGGTCAAATTTTGCGTAACCCAAAGTGCGACCTTCCCCGCCAAACTGAGTGGCCAGCTCGATCCAGAAAAACGGCTCGGATCGGTCCTGAACGATCAACACAATTTCCGAAGAGCTTGTTGAGCACCGTCCTGCCATCAGCACCATCACCATCTGGCTTTGTGTAACCCGATCCATCGTTCACCTCTGAAATACTGGTTAAATTCACAGCTAATCCGACGTTCTGCCACTACAGCCCTATTCCCGCGATACTTGCTTCAACAGCTCGATCAGGGATGAACCCCATGACCTTCTTTTCTTCTTGGCCCCTTATTAGGTGCCAGCCCCGCTTGGCCCAATCGCTGCGCCGGCCCCTAATAAGGGGCCGGACCGTTACCTCACGGGGAAAATCGAAATCACGTTTTCTGCCTGCGCCACTTGTGCGCAGTGAGCCGAGAGACGGTTTCGCAAGGTGGCTTTATCTGCTGCGAGGCGAGCAGCACTGCGCCGCTCGACCGCTCGCTCTGTCATCTGCAGGATTCGATCGGCCAGTTGATCCATGCCGATACCGACCTCGTCAGCCCAGCGCTCAAGCTCGTCCTTCTCGTCCTGCGTGTACTGCCCTACTTCGTGTATTGCAGGCATTGGTGCCTCCTCCATGGCCTAGTCAGGCGCTAAGTTTCTTGTCGTTAACCTGGGAAATCGCGTCCTGCTCCCGCCTGGCTTTCAGGGCCGCACGTATGAGGTCGCGAACTAGCGCACCAGGCTGAATTTTCAGCTCGCGGGCCAGTTCGCCCAGCGCTGGAAAGCCATCCAGCTCGTCCGACTCGCCGTCATCGACCAACGGGAAGTACCCGTAATCCTCCTTGAACCGCAGAGCCGCCAACGTGAGGTCGCGAACCAAGGCGCCCGGCTGAATCTCACGCGCTAACGCCTCCACTTGGAGAGCGGCGTAAGCGGCGTCATTGAGGCGCGACTTCAGCTGGTGGGTGTTGCGATGCGTCTTGTTTTTGTAGGCCATTGGTTCACTTCCGGGGTCGGTGTGACGGGATTAGGCGGCGGCTTTCTTTGGGTGGGCTTCCGCGAGCAACCAAGACGGCTCGAACGGCTTTCCATTGGCGGCAGCTAGAGCAGCAATTCGCTCGGCATAGCGCGTCTCACCGGTGTATTCGGTGCGCGGCAGGCAGTCAGCGGAAAGCCACTTGTAAACGGCTCGAGGAGACTTTCCGCAGGCCAGCGCAACCACCGGCACGCCGCCAGCGTCATCGATCGATTTCTTGAGCGGCCGCATAAGGCCTCCGAGTCAATTATGAACTTACAGTACATATTATGTCGGAACTGAAAGTACATGCAAGGGCATGCGATGCTGAACCAATGGTTCAGATAGAAGAAATTCGCGCAGCGTTCGTTGCTCGCCTCAAAAAAGCGTTATCCGCCCACGGCATTGACCAGTGGGGCGCAGGCGCTCGACTGGCAGAAATCGCAAAGGTCACGCCCAAGGCATCGAGCAAGTGGCTAAATGGTGAGGCCTTGCCGGGGCCTGCCAAGATGAGCGCCATTGCGGGTGCGCTAGGTGTAAAAATCGAATGGCTCCAGCATGGCGCTGGTGACGAGCCCAAGTTTTCTAAGCTCGCTGAAGTAGAAAGTGGCGATAGCGAAAGTCACTCCCAGTCGGCAGCAGATATCGTCCGGAACATGCTTTCCATGCAAGGGAAAGGACTGTCGGATGATGCTCGTAGACGGTTACTTGCAGCTGCTGAAGCCGATGATGGCGGTGGCGCCATCGAGGTCGACTACTATCGACCGGGCGTGGCCGGTGATGAGGTGTGGATTGCGCATTACGACGTCCGCGCTGCTATGGGTGGCGGGCAGATCCCACACGACTATCCAGAGATGCTCCAGGATGTGAGAGTAAGCCCTCAGCATCTGCGCGAGATGGGTGTTGAGTTTAAGGAGCACTTCCATCTAAAGATGGTGACTGGCTGGGGTCAGTCGATGGCGCCCACGATCAAGCACCGCGACCCGCTTCTCGTCGACATAAGCATTCGCGAGTTCGTAGGGGATGGGATCTATATGTTTTCTTGGGAAGGCCATCTCTACATCAAGCGCCTGCAATGGATTGGCGAAGATCAGATCAACATGATTTCTGATAATACAAGGCACCCACCTCAAACGATCAGGTCCGATGAGACATATATCCAGGCACGGGTACTGCTGGTGTGGAACGCGCACTTGGTATAACGGCCACCCATCTATTCAATGAAGACGAAACAGACGGACAGCACAGCAGCAGCGACCGCCGCTGAAATTGAGCGTTCTATCCAGGCCCTGAACAAAATGGCTGAACGCCTATGGGGGGATGGTCGAGAAGCTGAGGCGAAAGCTCTCCTCGATGCCTTGGACGCATTAAACCGGGCGCTGGACCGGATCAGGATTGGAGAGAGCCGCAGGATTCTCCATTGAGGGTACTAATCTGCTGGTGGGTGGCGTGCTCTACGGATCAAGTGATGACCGGCATCATCGCCAGGGCGAAAACTGATTGATCTGGCGCGGCGGTGAGATGTATGTGATTTGGTCGAGGATTTATCGAGATGGCGCACTCACTTCAATACCATATAGGCGAATCCGTCCGCGCCATTGAGGTCGAGATAGTGAGGTTGCTCGACGTAGTGGATGCTCTTAAAGCAGCAGGGAGTGACGATCTGGCGTCGATCGTCTTGACTCAGGCGCATAAGCTTCTTGAGGCCGTAGCAGTATTGAGAATAGCTGCGTCGAGGTAAAGGTAATGCTGTTAGGAGTCGGCTGACTTCTTATACTGGGACGTCAAGACGGGAATTGACTCAGGACGCGAAACCTCAGTGCTTGTTCAAGAGGCTAAGCAGCAATCATTAGAAACCCGGCAGTTGCTCGAGCAAATTCAAGCACAGCAGAAGGCTTTGACTGCTCCACGAGCTACCATCTCCAAGTAAAATGCCCGGCCCAGCGCCGGGCTTTTCGTTTCTGCCCCGAGGCATCCCGCGTTAACTATTATCATGAAAACCTTTAAGTCGCCCCAGCGTCTGCCCTCCCCGACTTGATCTGTCGCCGGCCAAAATCCTATACACCTTTACCTCATCAGCGTAGACCCTGAGGCTGTCTGCGTCGCTGTGCAGCATGAACATCAGATTAAGAACGGCAGTGACATCCACGTCATCAATGCGTTCTGCCAGCTTGCTCAGCTCGCCCGAGACGTGCTCCAAGTTGTCAGCAATATCGCCAAGGTCGCGCTTCTCTACCACAGGCTTTTTTGGCCTCATGACCCCCTCCTAAATATCCCCTGACGCCAGCGCACCGGGCTTTTTTTCTGCGCCTATGTGCTGCCTTCCGCGCATATCCCGGTAGAGGCAGCAGCCAACAGCCGGGTTCAGCGCTGGCGACGTACGGCGGCTCTGCATGGTGACCTTGCTAACGAGAAAGATGCCCGCCATCGAGAGGGCTTTTTGTTGCATTTCAGAAAGGAGCCGGCTCCTCAACAGGTTCAAACGCATCTACGGGCCGATATTCATCGGTGCTCGCCTCCCACCTCAGCGTCACCGATTCGTCGTCATTGAATGTCATGTCTATGCCGTCCGTCTCGGATAGCAAGCCCATCACCTCCTCCCACTCTCGATCCCCATCCGTGTCCAGGCGGTGGATCGTCACCCAGCGCTGAATCTGCGCGACCGGGTGATTGATCATTGACGACACTCGTAGGCCTAGGCGCTCTACTCCGGACATCTCAACTCGCGCTGCTGATTTCGTTTTGCTATGCGCCACGCTCACAACCTCCCCTTATGCTGTATATCCATCCAGTCGTTGCGGAGGATAGCGAACCATTAGTTCGCGGTAAATCCCCCTACAGGCATTCGTGCGGAATCCTATAAATCTGTACTTTCGCAAAAATATGTACTTTTGGTACTTGACCTAATGTGAACCTGTAGTTCATATTTTACCCATCGCAACCGGGAACCCAATTAGGTGCCAGCTGCGAAGGGCCGAGAGGCCTGCCGCTCTTTAACAACCAGCGCAACGAACAACAGACCGCATTGCCTCTACCGGCGACCGGCGAGCAGACAGGCCCGAAAGCCTGCCCACGACAGGAATAACCTGGACGGTTGCTCGAGGTGAAACGCCCTTACAAGCCCTGACCGAGTGAATGACCCGGCAAGCAATGCGCCCCGCCCTTCCGGCGGCAATAGGACGGAAAGTTTCACTGATGCACCTGGTTGGCCGGGTGCATTGGGAAAACAACCGGGAGTCAAAACGATGGAAACAGAAATCGTAAATGGCACATGGAAGGGTCACCTCGGTCGTGGCCTGGCACCGCGAGAGCTTCAGTTCCTTCTATGGGTTGCCCTCGGGCTCACCGCAAAGGAAATCGCACGGGAGGTAGGCATTTCGCCGGCCACCGTAGCGAAGCGCCTCACCAACGCAATGTTCAAGCTCGGCGTTACCCGCCGCGCCGCTCTGGTGGCCGAGGCGATGCGACGCCAGATCATTTCGCCGATGTGCTTTGTTCTGGCAGCGCTGATCGCCATGCACGCAATGCTCGATGGCGACTCAATGCGCCGTGATCGCCGCGTCCCTGAGCGCCGTATCGCCCAGGTCCGGACGGTAAAGCGCGCTGAAGCCTATGACCACCACGCATAAGCATCACTTCTGCACCTTAGCGACAGGGTGCAGCGGGATGACAACCGAGGGAAGGAAGATGGCTTACTACAAAACGAGCAGTCCTGCCGTGCTTGCAGCCTGGCAGGCGTACAGAGACAACGCTGATGCGATACAGGCGGCAGGTGAAGAGTTCGCCAAGCGCTACGAAGGTGCAACGGCCCTGTTCACTACGTGCTTTCACAGCGGGCGCCGCTTCTACGGTTTGAAATTCAGCCCTCCAATGCCGCAGCCTCTTTGGACCAAACCAGATCCGAAGACAGGGTCGTCCCAATTTCCCAGGGCGAGCTTACCAGCGGGCTTCAAGGGCGAAGAGCGTAAAAAACTCGCAGCCGAACTTAAAGCACTCCGCGAAGATTTCCGGGCGAAGTCCCCTAAAGGCAAGGCAGAGATGGACAGCTTCCTCGAATCCATGGGCCTTTCCAGCGGCGCGCTGTTCTTCGGCACTTACAAACAGATCATCGTCGATGGCGTTATCTACATCAGCACCAGCGCCAAACCATCGAATGTCCTGACAGAAATCCTCGGCAGTGAATTCGATGTGGTCGACAAAGCGGCATAGGCAGCATCACTTCTGCCCATTCATTGAGTGGGCAGCGGGATGCGGATGATTCTGCACCGCGCAAAGCGGCCCCCTGCATCCAGCGGGACCGGAAACAAATTGCACCTAACCGGAATAGTTTTTCCATCTCAAGCACGGAGGGTTTGCACCAATGCAGCATTAACCGCTTCACCTGCGTGGCGCAGTAAGCCTGAAGGCTGCGCCCTTCAACCTGGCAGGCAGCGGACATCTGGGCCGACGGTGTTACCGCGCACCGGCCGAGCAATCAGTAGGCCTACCTCAAAGTTCAAGGTCACCGCTGATGATTCAAACCCAGGCCGTCGCCAGTAGCGGGCCTGGGAGGCGCTCACGTAGGGAGGTCTTCGTGACGCCAACAAAAGCCCGGGTGATCTCGGGCTTTTTTACCCCTGCCTTTATCCGTCAGCACTCTCCCCTGCGCCCAACGGCAACCAGCAGGCGGCCCGAGTGCTGACGAATACACGCAACCCACACCGAGGAACCAGCCATGCAATCACTCATGCAGCAGCGCTTCGCCGGTCTTCAGGCCCTGCGCCTTCGCTCAGTTATCGCGACGTCCGAATTCTATTCAATGATCGGCCGGGAGCTGCCCGTGCAAAAGATTCGCTACCAGGTCGTCACCAAGGGCAAGGCGTATCACATCATCGAGCTGGCCACCCGCAAGGTGAAGGGCTTCCGCTGGACTTGGAAAGAAGCCGTGAACTTCGCCCAGCAACTGGAAGCGCGCGCCGACGGCATCAAGCTCTCTCTGTCAGGTAATCGGAAATGATCGGCGTACCAATGCCCGATCCGCGGGACTCGATCATCACCAACCTGAACCACCAGCTGGATCAGTTTTTCGGCGCTGGTAAGACGGTGCAGCTAATCGCATCAGGCGTCAGTGGCGAGACCAGCCTCTCCGGCGCCAGCGGCCACAGCGAACGCCTGCGTGCCGAACGCGACAAGCTCGCCCCCATGCTCAAGGCTCTGGCGGCGACAGGCATCACGTCCAGCGCAGCAGCAACGCAAACTCGTATCCGGCAGAAGCGAATCGAGCTGATCGCCAGAGAGAACGGCTTCAAGTTCGCCTCGCCCGAATGAAACGAATAATCAACCGGGCGCACCAGCGCCGACGACAGACCTGGCTTGACTTGCCGGCAAGCGGAATTGAAGAGGTAGGCCATGGCCAAGAGCAACGCGGATATTCAGCGGGACAAGCGCGCCAAGGAGAAGGCATTGCTCGACCGGATCGGCGCCGAGAAGCGCACGCTAATTGTGTCGAAGGCGCTGGCTGATGCACTTCAGGTGCTGGGCGAGCGTCACGATTTCGAGGAATGGCAAGAGATCGTGTCGACCTTCCTGATCAACCTGGCCGGCGCGCCCGCCGAAGAGTCCGCACGTTTCGTCAGCATGTCGCGACCTGATTTCGCCATGACTGAAAAGCAGTCGCGACAGCTTGAAGAATTCGCGAAGACCGGCATCGAATCATAAACCCAACCCCACTTCAACGAGTCACGCCAGCCGGCGAGGATCCTCTATGTCTCCCTACAAATTGTCCGGGACGACGGTCGTCAGCTTTTCCGGCGGTCGCACCAGCGCTTATATGCTGCGTCAGGTACTGGATAACAACGATGATTTGAGCGATCTGGTCGTCACCGTCGCCAACACCGGCAAGGAACACCCAGCCACGCTGGAGTTCGTTCGGGAGTGCGCCGAGCGGTGGTCGGTGCCGATCGTCTGGCTTGAGTACCGCAATACCGAGATTGGGTTCGAGGTTGTGGACTTCGCCAGCGCCAGCCGCCAGGGCGAACCGTTCGAAGCGCTGATTCGCAAACGCAAGTACCTGCCAAACCCGGTAACGCGGTTCTGCACCATCGACCTGAAAATCCGGATCATCCACAAATACCTGCGCAGCCTGGGCCTTTCGACCGAAGAGACGCCGGTGGACATGATGACCGGCATCCGCGCCGACGAGCCACGCCGGGTGGTGAAGATCCGGAACAGGAAGAGCACCAGCGAAAGCAAATGGGCCACGATGGCTATGCCGCTGGCTGATGCGGGAGTCGGCGTGCAAAACGTGACGGACTTCTGGGACGCCCAGCATTTCGATCTGCTGCTGCCGACCATCAACGGTCGGACACTCGAAGGCAACTGTGACCTGTGCTTTCTCAAGGGCGCGAATCAGGTTTATTCAATTATCGCCAGTGACCGCGGCGAACCAGTCCGCAAGGCTGACTGGTGGGCTCGCATGGAACGTACCGCCGTTTCGAGCAGCGGCATAACCGGCAACGGTGCTCTTTTCAGATTCGACCGCCCCAGCTAACAGCAGATGCTCGACTACTCGGACACCCAATTCGACATGTTCGCCGACCATGACGAGGCAATCGCCTGCTTCTGTGGCGATTGATTATAGCGGAAATGTAACGATCATTTGGCACATCGCCGCAGCTGCCCCGAATCCAGCAGCATATCGGTTCCAACTTGCTTGTTTTCGCATTGTTTCTTGCGCATTGAACCTCCCCCTTTCATCGAGCCCCATGCTCGGGGACTGAACTGGTTCGCCCTTATGGTCCCGCAGGCTGTAGGGCACGCGGACGGTTGCCGAGCGGGTCCAAGCGAGAGCTGAAAGAAATGCGAATAAACAGCTCAAAGCCGAAGCATTCATCAGGCTTACCAAACTCATGTTCATCTCCATATTTAAGGGGGTCCGAGTGATCTCATACGGAAGCGTTTGCAGCGGCATCGAGGCGGCGACTATGGCCTGGCGCCCGCTAGGAATGCAAGCCGCATGGTTCGCCGAAATCGAAGCGTTCCCCAGCGCGGTGCTTGCCCATCACTACCCGAACACACCGAACCTCGGCGACATGACCAAACTCGGGGCCCAGGTGCTGGCTGGGAAAATTCCAGCGCCGGACGTACTGGTCGGCGGAACCCCGTGCCAGGCCTTCAGTGTCGCCGGCATGCGCGAAGGTCTCTCCGATCCGCGCGGCGCACTCACCATCAAATACGTGGAGCTCGCAGATGCAACTGACTATGTTCGCGCCAGCCAACGAAAGCCCCCCTGCGTCATCGTTTGGGAAAACGTCCCCGGCGTCCTCAGCGACAAAGGGAACGCCTTCGGATGCTTTCTTGGCGCGCTTGCTGGGGAAGACTGCGAACTGCAGCCTTCAGGGAAAAAATGGCCGGACGCTGGTTGTGTGTATGGACCCAAAAGAACAATCGCGTGGCGGGTCCTGGACGCCCAATATTTCGGCCTGGCCCAACGACGCCGCCGTGTGTTCGTTGTCGCAAGTGCTCGAGACAGATTCGATCCCACCGAGGTACTTTTTGAGCGAGAAGGCGTGCGCAGGGATACTGCGCCGCGCCGAGGCGAGGGGCAAGACGCTACCGGAACAGCTCCTTTCGGCCCTGCGCTCCAGTGCGGATGCGGGCACATCTTCGGAGAAGAGCTCGGACCGTACGGCTGCGTGAGCTGCGAGGGTGATGAAGGCCCGGCGGTTTCGATGTTCGGCGGGATACCGGCGTTTGGCGGGCACAGCTTGGGTGGGTCGGTTGAGAGATCTGCCACCCTCACGGCGAAAGACACCCGCATGGACATGGAAAGCGAGACGTTCTTCGCCGTCCCGACACTCGCCGGCGGCGGGCGCAAGTCCGGAGGGTATTCGCTTGACGACATCCCCATCACGGCCCCGGCCCTTCGAGCTCAGGCACAGAGCAGCCATCGCGCCGACTCCGAAGCATTCATCGTGGCCGGCACGCTCAACGCCAACGGTAAGGCGCCCGGCAGCGCAACTCAACAAGATGCGGAATCTGGCCTCCTGGTGGTGCACGGCACGCAGGATCCAGGAGTCAGCAGTTCCACAGCTTTTGCGCTGGGACGAAACAGCGGACAGGAAAACGCCGTGCTCGCCTTCACCTGCAAAGACCACGGTGCCGATGCTGGAGCAATATCGCCGACCCTACGTGCAATGAACCATTCCGGTAGCCACACTAACGGTGGCGGCCAGGTTGCTGTGTGCATCACTGGCGACATTACCCACACGCTGAAGGCCGACGGCTTCGACGGCAGCGAGGACCGCACTGGACGCGGCCAACCGATAACCCAGAGCAGCGCTGGTGTTCGGCACCTCACTCCCCGTGAGTGCGAGCGCCTCCAGGGAATGCCCGATGACTACACCCTGATCCCTTGGGACGGCTGGCGGAAACTGGACGCCGACGAGACTCCGGAACAATGCATTGCCGACGGGATGGATGTTCGTCAGGCGAAGAAAAGCAAAGCCTGGTACGTCCGCGACGCTGACGGCCCGCGCTACAAGGCGATCGGGAACAGTAAAGCAGTGCCAGTGGTAAGGTGGATAGGCTCCAGAATAAGAGCTGCTTTGGATAACCTGTCATCAACCAGCTAACGTTCAAATACCCAACTTAGCTGGGTGATGAATTTCAGGCACCGCTACCTTTCTGCCAAATCTGGCTCAAGGTATATCTCCACAATCCTGCCATTATCACCCAGGAAAATATTGACTCTTCCAGGCTCAATTTCCTGAGTCACCATATCGCCTTTCGATAAAACCCTACATTTTCTACCAATCAGCTCCTTGATCATTACTGGAACGCTGGTAAGAGGAAAGGGAACAGGCCTGAGATCACCCCAGGGCCATTGAAAATCTCCTCCTCCATCACCGCCACCGCTTCCACCCATATGTCACCTCCTTGCGCCGGCATAGTTACCGGCATCATAAGCAATAGCTGACTGTCTCCATTCGCGCCACCTCGGCGAGGTATCCCCATGCCCACAGAAAACAAAACCGTTGAGCCGCTCAAGGATGAGGGATCACCATACAGCTGCGACCAAATCACTACTTTGTTGGCAGATCGTGCTCAAAAAAAACATTCAGTATTCTTCCTTCATCGTTCACGAGAAATGAAACCCGACCGGGCTCGTACCCCTGCGGTTCCTTTCCGTCGCGTCTGACAACTCGAACCTTTCTGCCTATCAACTCCTCAATGATTGTTGGCGCAACTGATTTAGACATTGGCCAAGGTGTGTAGTCGTCACCTTTCATGTGAAAAGCCCAAGGCCAAGGGTGTGAACCGCCACCATTATCTCCACCACTCATAAGTCACCTCCAGAGTCCGGCTCTGATTGCCGGGTGCTAAACAATTAGTCCAGTTTTATCAAACGCGCCATCAAACCTCCCCTTCAAAGTCAGCCGCTATAGCGGCAAGGACGAAGTCATGCCTGAAGAAATCAAATTGATCCAGCCAGCGCCGGTCGTGCGCGATGAAATGGGTTCGTTTCAGCACCCAGATATGCCCGACTTCGACGAGGGCGACAGTGACAAGTGCAAAGCGTGGATTGCCGAACAGCGACTGAAGGTGGCGATGGTGAGCCTTGAGTATGCCGACGAAGCCGTTGCCGATCGCTACTTCGAATCCGGCGACCCGGATTACAGCTACTGGGAGCCTGAGCGCCCCGAAGGCGAGGATTGGTTCTGCCTGGCGATTCACGACACCGACGACGGCCCTGTTTGCTGGTGGGCACGCCGCGAGGTGACGCCATGAGCAAGCGAGCGGTTCACCTATACCCATGGAACGGCGGCACAGAGGCCGATCAAGATCCTCCCGAGCACGTGTACTGCGGCACCGATGGCGTCATGGAAGACGAACAGCTCACCAACGACTGGCGGTATGTGACGTGCAAGCGCTGCCTCAAGATCCGCGAGAAAGAACTGGCCGCACGGGCAGCCGATGATCGAGATCAGAAGGCCAAGCTCTTCGATGAGGCCCAGGCCATCACGCTCGAACTAGGGCACATGAACATCTCAACTGCCATCAAGGCCTTGATCAGGGAGCGGGATCAACTGCGAGAAGACGCCGAACTTCACAACCAACTCCAGCGAGCCGCCGGCCAGCTACCTGGAGCATGGAGTATTGAAATCATGGTAGAGCGCGGCTGCGGTGTCGTTTCGGCATTCGACGACGACGGTAATGAGGTCGAGTTCGACGGACAAGGAAGCTTGAGCGAGCAGGTATCTGATGCGCTGGAATTGGCGCTGAGCCAGGCGGTGACGCAATGATCGCCCTCGCTTGGTTCGCCTACGTGTACTGCTACAAGGGGCCGCGGTGATGGGGGTTCACCCCGCCAGCTACCTTCAGGGGAGAAATCGTGTGCGCAACTGGTGAGGTGAACCAATAAACCTTAGTTCACCCGCCCAGCCTGCCTAACACCCCTCATCTGATTTCCACAATCCATCTACCAGCCTGCCGGTGAACGGCGGGCGAGGAATCCTCATGCCCACAGAAAGCTAATTCAGCCACCAGCAACCTGATGTGAACCGTTAACGATTCATGCAGAAAACGGTGCTGCCGGAAATTCTTCTGGCAGTGACTTGAATATTGGAGAGAACATGTCTTACGAACTTCTAGCAACAAATATTGGCTACCAATCCAACGCAGCTGGCGCCGTCCTACGCGATCTGCAGTCGTTCATGGAAGAGCACCGTACTATTCGTGATTTCGGAAGCGCTGATACTGGTAATGGCTTTGTAGACGACGGTCCCGCTATCACCAATATGGCGAATGCACTCGGCTACGTCATCATCCCTTCGGGCAACTTCCGTATCACGGCTAACCTGACCATTGCGGTACCGCAGTTCTATAACGCTGGCGCTTGCTTGACTGTGGACGACTCGTCCACGTTGACCATCACCAACCGAATCCATAGTTCGAACCAGTGGATTTTCCAGGGTTCCGGCAACGTGATCATCAACATCGTCAGCACCATGGGGGAAGACGCCAAGCGGATAACCGCGGGTTGGTTTGGAGTATTCCCAACCAACGCTCAGATCACCGACATCACTGACAGGATGCAGCGAGCCCTAAACTCCATGAATGCCCAGACGCGCGAAGGCATCTTGCAATTGGAATGTGGCTCCTATCACCTGAGCAAGACAGTCTACGTTCCGCGTGGTGTAGAGATTGCCGGTCGTGGTATGCGCCGGACGATCTTCGACATTTCGGGTCTGGATTACACGATCTTTGAAACTGCAGGTAATGCATGCAAATTCACCAACTTCCAGTTCGAGTTTCCAACTGGTCAGACTGGTGTACGTACGGCCCCATACATCCACGTCAAACACGGCACCTGCGAGATTGACAGCATTTGGCTGTATCCATCTACCGTCGGCATCATCATCGATGAGACGTGGTGCACCATCCGCAACCTGCGCGCTACTTACGGTCTAGACCCCCAAGCACTGAACGTAGCGGATACCTGTGTTATCTGGGCGCGCACCAGCAGTTTCAGCATCATAGACGTGACCGTAATTGGTACGACCTACTGCCCACATCACGTTATTCGTGTAGGCCACGAAACTAACATCAGTGCGGGTAACATCGACAACATCCATACAACGATGCCGTCTACGGCAGTGTTCATGGACAACCGCAATTGCTCGATCACACGCCTCAACGTAGGCAACATCATCGGCAACCCGGCCAGCTCGACCGGCAATCTGCAGTTTGACGCCTTGATTAAGATCGTTGCTGCTGGTGCGTACCAGTGCACCTACATCACTCTTCATGGCTTGGTCACTAACGGTTTTGCCGCATCCTTGTTGCACGCTGAGTCGTCAGGTACATCGATCATCAGCAACATTGCTTTGGGCTCCGCTGTGGCTCAGGGCAACACCGGTTACGGCGTTCGTCTACTCAACAACGGCACGGGTGCCATCCGTAACATCAGCATTTCAGATGATGTCGATGTGTCTGGTCGTCCTACGCGCCTGGAGACTGTAGGTAGCGTCACCTTGTTGAGTATTCCACCTACCATGCGTGGCACCCATTTCAGCGATCCTATCGTGGAGAACTTCTCGCTGGGTGATGATCTTGTTCGTGTCATCGGCGACTACCGAACTGCTATTTTCTCTGGGGTTCTGATCATTGGTTCGTCCAGCCCGGGTGTGAACGGAATCTTCAGTTTCCGCGCGGCAAGCTCTGGTAACCATGTGACGATGATCGCCGGCACAGCCAACATGGCGACTAGCACTACTACTCTGACGGGCACCTCTGGTACCGACGGGAAGTTCACTGTTGGTATTGGTGGCTCTGGCCAGCTCGTATTGGAGAACCGTATGGGGATTAACCTGACACTTACGGTCACTCTGATGGCCGGCTACTAAGTCACTGACTTATCCGATGGATCGAGCGGCCCACCAAACCTTCCAAGTTATTGGGCCTCTCTGCCACCAGTTCATTAGTCCAAAAAAAATGGCACCTGTCGCCGCCCCACTTTCCCCGAAACATTTTTACCGACTGGTGTTGCGGTATCACCCCGACGATAAAAAGCAACTCAGCTGACATACCGCGAACCCAACGGAAGGTAAAACATTCAGAATGTTCGAACGATTATGGCAGGTAGAATTCAGCCAGAACCTTCGAAACGAAATTAGATATGTACCGGTCTTTTTCCGACATCACACTACTTAAGGAAAACCATGAACAACAAACAAATCGAGAATCAGTCACTACAAGCCAACTCAGATGCAACAGTAGAGTCTCACAAGGAAGAGCTTGCCAGTCCCATTGGAGCAACACTTGTTGGCGCTAAATTATCGCTACCTGGATCGATCGCTCGGGCAACTCAAGACTTCTTGGCTGAAAACCTACCAACAATCGAAAACTGGGGTGGAAAAGGAGACTATTTAACAGACAACCTTCTTCCTTTAGCAAAGGCAATATCCTCTGGAGCGAAAGGGGTGAAATTCGGACTGGGTATTTACTCATTCTCGAACGGTTTCGATAAGCCGCAGGGCTTCTTGATAAAGGGAGAGGTTGCCCCCGAACTCGGATTCGGCACCGCGGATGCCAAGCAGTTTCTACGGGAGGGGTATCGTCATCTAATGCCTGGCACCGTTCTAACCTTTAAAAACAAAGGCACGCTGACTGCAAGTTTTCCGCAACGATCCGATGAATTTTCAACAGTGAGATACTGTATTCGCTCTGTGAATACCGGAAGTGGCTCACTGGGCGCGTCTATACGTGACCTCGCCATTATTCAAGACATGGTTTGCTTTGACTCAAATGGTAATGCCACAAAGCCCGGATTTGAAAATAAATCCGATTATGAGGTTGGTCACCTATTTGATGACAGCGCTCAAGAGGTGTCGTCTGGTGTGGTCGTATTTGGCTACTTCTCAAAAGCCGGTACAGCGGTTATTTCTAGCGCCGGCAACGACGATCCCGACTACAACAAGTTCGTCGGTGGTTCAACAATGGGAAAACATGGACTGGCTATTCTAGGGAGTAGTACCTCGGCCAGCTATGGCCTAAGTGGTACAGCAGGTTATAACTTCAAAATGTACACCCTTGATCATCACAGTCGAGGTTCTATGTCCGAGGCTGAGCGAATCTCTTACTATTCGACTGCAGATACATGGTCCTGCCTTTATATTGACGGTGACGTTGAAGCATCGTCAGCAGAAATCAACGGTCACTATTTTTATGACTGTGTCATGCGCACGAGAGCTAATCACCCGCTGAGACTAGGCAAGGCCTCAAACGTCCAGTTTTATGGAGGGGTTTGTGAGATATCACCGTATGGCATAACCAACTCAGACACCCCAACATTCCTTGCCTCTGCAGGCGTTAAACGAGGAGTTGGCTTTTATGGAATGCGCAACAACTTCGTAACTACTATTTTTAATCCGAATTTCGTAGGTCTTATACCTGTTCCCGTAATCGTATCAGGCGACCCACTTAACGGCCGCTTTGGCGTCTTTGGTAAAACACAAACAGGATACTCAGGAACTGTACTCGGATCTGACGGAAACGCTGGTAACTGCTCAGTGCAATTCACCAAAGACGCTAACAACGGTAGCGCTGACTGGCTTGTACGCATGAACGTTAACTCTGGAGACACTCTGGATATTAAACACGCGTCTGCCAGCAACCCAGCATTGTCTTTCACGCCATCAGGCATTCGCATACCTTCTGCAGGCGAGCGCCTTTCAATTAAAGAACCACGTCCAGCTCTAGCAATCGCATCAGGCGCGATTACAATCACAGGCTCATATCATGCAGTCAGCCCTGAGTCTGGAACCACCGATGAGCTCGACACGATCAATGGAGGCATTGAGGGCATGGAGTTGGTACTACGACCCACATCATCAACACACGTTATCACCCTGAGACGCGCTGTTGGCAACCTAAGGCTGAGCAATTCGGTGGATCAAGTACTGAGTGGCAGCCTTTCACGAGTCGTACTTCAGTACTCCGGCGGTCTTTGGGTACAAATCACCCCCGTTAGTAACAATGGCTAATTTCCTGAAGTGAACGATTTGCCTTTCTTCGGAGAGGCAGATTGTTACTACCTCTACCTAGCTTTTTCCACACCGAGTGGTTCCCGGCGCCGGTAATCTTCCCCACCTTCTGCCGCCACGCGTGGCACGGAGCATCTATGTCTGCAGAACTAGCGCAGGCGCCCTCCGGGCCCAAGCGCGAAAACATTCTTCCCCGCTTCATCAGGGCCGGCGCCGCTCCCATCTACCTGGGCATGTGCCGCGCCGAATTCGACAAAACCGTGCGCCCTTATGTCAATGAATTCCCCATCGGTGAGCGCGGTGTCGGCTTCGACCGGCAGGAGCTTGATGACTGGGCAACGGCGTATGTCGAGGCCAAAGCAATTGATAAAAAACGCGCCCCGGAGCAACAATTGCCCCGCAGCGAGCGCCTGAAAGGAGATAAATCATGGCGCGAAAATCCATCACAGGCCTCTCCGAGAGGAAAGGCATCTGGCATATCGACAAGAAAATCAACGGAGAACGACTTTACGAAAGCACTGGAACTGGTGACAGGGAAGAAGCGGAACGCTACCTGATCTTCAGGCTGGAGCAGATCCGCCAGCAGAAGGTGTATGGCGTAAAGAAGGTCAGGATCTGGCGTGAGGCGGCAACTCGCTTCCTGCTGGAGTTCAAGGACCAGCCTTCAATCAAGCTATCGGCACACCACCTTTCTCAACTGGACCCGTTCATTGGCGATATACCGCTCACCCACATTGATGACGAAGCCCTGGTGCCTTTCATCAAGGACAGGTTGGCGACCAAGAAACTTGAGGATGGCAAGGTAAAGAAGGGTGTGAGCAACAGAACGGTAAACATCTCGATCGAGCGTGTGGTTCGGGTTTTGTCGTTGTGTGCCAGGAAGTGGCGAGACGATGAGCGCAGGCCGTGGCTGGACAGCGTGCCAATGCTCACCAAATTGGAAGAGAAGAAGTCGAGCCGCAAGCCGTATCCGATGTCATGGCAGGAGCAGTCGATTCTATTTGCGGAATTGCCAGCTCACCTGCAAACGATGGCGCTGTTCAAGGTGAACACCGGCACTCGGGAGCAGGAAGTTTGCAAGCTGCGATGGGATTGGGAAATCGCGGTACCGGAGCTCGGGACTAGTGTGTTTCTGATCCCGGCTGATTTTGGCGGCAGACACGAACGGTCTGGGGTGAAAAACGGTGATGAGCGGCTGGTGGTGCTCAACAGCGTGGCCAAGTCGATCATCGAGCAACAACGCGGCCTGAGCAAGGAATGGGTTTTCCCCTATAACGGCAGCGCGATGCACCGGATGAACGACTCGGCCTGGAAGAAGGCGCGGGTGAGAGCGGCGAAACTCTGGCAGGAGAAAAACCTTCGCCCCGCTCACCCAGGTTATGCATCCATAAGGATCCACGACCTCAAACACACGTTTGGCCGTCGGCTACGCGCAGCATGCGTCACCGAGGAAGACCGGAAGGCGCTTCTGGGCCACAAGAACGGCAGCATCACCAGTCACTACTCGGGCGCAGAGCTCGGGCACCTGATTGAAGCTGCGAACATGGTATCAGCAACCGATTCGCGTGGACCGGTCCTGACAATCTTGAAAAGGAAGCAGGCGTGAAAAATCGAGAAGTCACGCAAAAGTCACGCACATGAAAAAGCCCAACCTGAAAAGATTGGGCTAAGTCATTGAAAAATATGGTCGGGACGGAGTGATTCGAACACTCGACCCCTAGCACCCCATGCTAGTGCGCTACCGGACTGCGCTACGCCCCGACTAGGCGTGTTACTCGTCCCTCACCTCGAGGAACGCTCAAGAATATAGCGCAAGCTTTTGAAAACTGGAAGTATTTAAAAGCGAGAATTTATTTCTTGAGGACAACCAGCACATCTTCGAGCTCGGCAATCATCTGCCGAATCATCTGTTTGTACTGGGTGGTGTCATCTTTGGCTTCATCGCCGGACAGACGCAAGCGTGCGCCGCCGATGGTGAACCCCTGATCGTACAGCAGAGCGCGGATCTGCCGGATCATCAGCACGTCCTGGCGCTGATAATACCGGCGGTTTCCGCGGCGTTTGACGGGGTTGAGTTGAGGAAACTCCTGCTCCCAGTAACGCAGCACGTGTGGTTTTACCGCACACAGCTCACTGACTTCACCAATGGTGAAGTAGCGTTTGCCCGGGATGACGGGGAGCTCGTCGTTATGACTTGGTTCCAGCATAAGCCTCAACTCGGGCCTTCAACTTCTGCCCTGGACGAAAGGTGACCACACGGCGAGCCGTGATCGGGATTTCTTCCCCCGTTTTCGGGTTGCGGCCAGGCCGCTGGCGTTTGTCCCGAAGGTCGAAATTGCCGAAACCGGACAATTTGACCTGCTCGTTGTCTTCAAGAGCGTGCCTGATTTCCTCGAAAAACAGTTCGACCAATTCCTTGGCCTCCCGCTTGTTCAGGCCCAGCTCTTCATACAGACGTTCCGCCATCTCAGCTTTCGTCAAAGCCCCCATACGTCACTTCCTTAACGTGGCGTCCAACCTTTGTTCGAGCGAGGTGAGGATATTTTGCGTCGTGGAATTCACCTCATCGTCATTAAGAGTGCGCGATGGATGCTGCCAGGTCAAGCCAACTGCGAGGCTTTTTCTATCAGGATCAATGCCTTTACCCTGATACACGTCAAATAGCCTGAGGTCTGTCAGCCATTCGCCTGCATTTTCACGGATTACGTCCAGTACGGCCGCGGCCGCCACGTCTTTGTGCGCAATCAGTGCAAGGTCACGACGCACTTCAGGAAAGCGCGACAACTCGTGGAATTTAGGCATTTTACCCGAGGCCACTTCCGCCAGGACCAGCTCGAAAACGAAGACTGGACGATCCAGCCCCAGGGTTTTCGACAACTCAGGGTGGATAGCGCCGATAAAACCGACCAGACGACCTTCACGCTCGATGCGCGCGGTTTGACCTGGGTGCAACGCGGGGTGTTTGCCCGGCACGAAACTGAAGGCATCCAGCGCACCGGCAAAGCCCAACACCGCTTCCACGTCAGCCTTGACGTCAAAGAAGTCGACCGTATCGCGACCCTGCGCCCAGCCTTCCGGCAGGCGGCTGCCGCACACGAGACCGGCCAGCATCGGCTCTTGCTTCAGGCCTTCCAGCTGGCCGACGAAGCGCAGGCCGCTTTCGAACAGACGAACGCGATCCTGCTGACGGTTCAGGTTGTGCTGAAGCGCCTTGACCAGGCCTGGCCACAACGACGAGCGCATGGCAGCCATGTCGTTCGAGATCGGGTTGGCCAGCAACAACGGCTCGACACCTGGATTGAACAGCTCGAACTGTTTCGGATCGATGAAACTGTAGGTGATCGCTTCCTGGTAACCACGGGCGACCAGCAGACGACGCAGTTCAGGCAGGTCGCTGCGGGCTTCAGCCTTGGCTTGCGGCGCCAGACGCGCTTGCGGGTAACGAACCGGCAGGCGGTTGTAGCCATACAGGCGAGCCAGCTCTTCGATCAGGTCGACTTCCAGGCTGATATCGAAGCGATGGCTTGGCACTTCTACGCGCCACTGCCCTGCCCCATCGGCAGAAACGGTCAGGCCCAAAGCGTTGAGCAGGCGCTCGACTTCGGCCGAATCCATTTCCATGCCCAGCATCTGGGTGATGCGCTGAGCACGCAGGGTGACCGGGGCAATCTTCGGCAGGTGCTGTTCGCTGACGGTTTCGATGATCGGGCCGGCTTCGCCACCGGTGATTTCCAGCAGCAGGCCAGTGGCGCGCTCCATGGCTTCACGGGCCAGTTGCCAGTCCACGCCACGCTCGTAGCGGTGCGACGCGTCGGTGTGCAGGCCATAGGAACGGGCCTTGCCAGCGACAGCGATCTGATCGAAGAACGCGCTTTCCAGGAAGATATCGCGAGTGGTCGCGGTGTTGACGCCGCTGTGCTCGCCGCCCATGACGCCGGCGATTGCCAGGGCACGGGTGTGGTCGGCGATCACCAGCGTATCGCTACGCAGGCTGACTTCCTGACCGTCGAGCAGTACCAGCTTCTCGCCTTCTTCGGCCATGCGCACGCGGATGCCGCCATTGATTTCGGCGAGATCGAAGGCGTGCAGCGGTTGACCCAGTTCCAGCATCACGTAGTTGGTGATGTCGACAGCGGCGTCGATGCTGCGAACGTCGGCACGACGCAGACGCTCGACCATCCACAGCGGCGTTGCCTTGGACAGGTCGACGTTACGGATCACGCGACCCAGGTAACGCGGGCAGGCGGCTGGCGCCAGCACTTCCACCGAGCGTACTTCATCGTGCACGGCTGGCACGCTAGCAACGACCGGGCGGGTGACTTCGGTGGCGTACAGCGCACCGACTTCACGGGCCAGGCCCGCCAGGGACAGGCAGTCACCACGGTTTGGCGTCAGGTCGACTTCGATGCTGGCGTCGTCCAGGCTCAGGTATTCACGAATGTCCAGGCCTACCGGCGCATCAGCCGGCAATTCCATCAGGCCATCGTTGCCTTCGCCCACTTGCAGCTCGGCTTGCGAGCACAGCATGCCGTTGGACTCGACGCCACGCAGCTTGGCTTTCTTGATCTTGAAGTCGCCCGGCAGCTCGGCACCGAGGGTGGCGAACGGGATCTTCAGGCCCGGGCGCACGTTTGGCGCGCCGCAGACCACCTGGAAAGTCTCCGAGCCATTGCTGACCTGGCACACGCGCAGCTTGTCGGCGTCCGGGTGCTGCTCGGTGCTCAGCACCTCGCCGACGATCACGCCGGTGAATTCGCCGGCGGCCGGCGTAACGCTATCGACCTCAAGACCGGCCATCGACAGACGGGCAACCAGCTCGTCGCGACTTACCTGCGGGCTTACCCAGCCACGCAGCCATTGTTCACTGAATTTCATCCTGCTCTCCTAAGAATTCGTTACGACTAGCGAAATTGCGCGAGGAACCGCAAGTCGTTGTCGAAGAACAGACGCAAGTCGTTCACGCCGTAACGCAGCATGGCCAGACGCTCGACGCCCATGCCGAAGGCGAAGCCCGAAAACTCTTCCGGATCGATCCCGGACATGCGCAGCACGTTGGGGTGAACCATGCCGCAGCCCATCACTTCCAGCCAGCCAGTCTGCTTGCAGACGCGGCAGCCTTTACCGCTGCACATCACGCATTCCATGTCGACTTCGGCCGATGGCTCGGTGAACGGGAAGTAGGAAGGACGGAAACGCACGGCCAGTTCTTTTTCGAAGAACACCCGCAGGAATTCTTCGATGGTGCCTTTGAGGTCGGCGAAATTGATGTCGCGATCGACCAGCAGGCCTTCGACCTGGTGGAACATCGGCGAGTGGGTGATATCCGAGTCGCTACGGTACACACGGCCTGGGCAGACGATGCGGATCGGCGGTTGTTTCGATTCCATGGTGCGGACCTGTACCGGCGAGGTATGGGTGCGCAGCAACATGTTGGCATTGAAATAGAAGGTGTCATGCATCGACCGGGCCGGGTGATGGCCTGGTATGTTGAGCGCTTCGAAGTTGTGGTAGTCGTCTTCGACCTCAGGGCCCTCGGCAATGCCGTAGCCGATATGGGTGAAGAACTGTTCGATACGTTCCAGAGTGCGAGTAACCGGATGCAGGCCACCCGAGGTCTGGCCACGGCCAGGCAGGGTCACGTCAATGGACTCGGCAGACAGTTTGGCGGCCAGGTCGGCCTCTTCAAACAGTGCCTTGCGGGCATTGAGAACCTCTGTGACACGCTCCTTGGCAACGTTGATCAGGGCGCCGACTTGCGGACGCTCTTCTGCCGGCAAATTCCCCAGGGTCTTCATCACCTGAGTCAATTCGCCCTTCTTGCCAAGGTAGTGAACCCGGATTTGCTCCAGGGCATTGATATCTTCAGCGCTTTGCACAGCCTCTAGTGCTTGAGAGACGAGCGCATCCAGGTTTTCCATGTACAGACTCCAGATACAAAATAGGGGAAGAGCTTGAAGGCTCTTCCCCTATTTATGACGTTTAACACCTGGCCCCACAGAGGTGAGGCCGGGTGACTGTCGGGGGTACTTAAGCCAAGGTGGCTTTAGCTTTCTCGACAATCGCAGCAAACGCCGCTTTTTCGTTCACTGCCAGATCAGCCAGAACCTTACGGTCGATCTCGATGGACGCTTTTTTCAGGCCGGCGATGAAACGGCTGTAGGACAGACCGTTGATACGAGCACCAGCGTTGATACGAGCGATCCACAGAGCGCGGAACTGACGTTTTTTCTGACGACGGTCACGGTAGGCGTATTGGCCTGCCTTGATTACCGCTTGCTTGGCAACACGGAATACGCGCGAGCGAGCGCCGTAGTAGCCTTTAGCAAGTTTCAGAATTTTTTTGTGACGTTTACGGGCAATGACGCCACGCTTTACACGAGCCATGAGTTACTTCCTCTATTCTTGACTAAAATTAACGAAGGCGCAGCATGCGCTCGACTTTTGCCACGTCAGACGGATGCAGCAAGCTGCTACCGCGCAGTTGACGCTTACGCTTGGTCGACATTTTAGTCAGGATGTGGCTCTTGAAAGCGTGCTTGTGCTTGATACCGTTAGCAGTTTTCAGAAACCGCTTAGCAGCACCACTTTTGGTCTTCATTTTTGGCATGTTCGGATACTCCGCATTCAGTTGATAAACATAATCAGAAGGCCTGCCGTGCCCTGTTGATTACTTCTTCTTTTTCGGGGCGATGACCATGATCAGCTGGCGTCCTTCCATCTTAGGATGCTGTTCGACCGAACCGTACTCCAGCAAGTCACCTTCAACTCGCTTGAGCAGTTCCATCCCCAGCTCCTGGTGGGCCATCTCACGGCCGCGGAATCGCAAGGATACCTTGGCCCTGTCCCCATCACTCAGGAAACGTACCAGGTTGCGCAGTTTTACCTGGTAATCCCCTTCCTCCGTCCCTGGACGAAACTTGATTTCTTTAACCTGAATCTGCTTCTGGTTTTTCTTGGCCGCGGCAACCTGCTTCTTCTTCTCGAAGATCGATTTGCCGTAGTCCATCAGTTTGCAAACAGGGGGTACTGCATCGGCGGAAATCTCCACCAGATCCAGCTTGGCCTCTTCAGCCTTAAGAAGCGCGTCTTCAATTGACACAATCCCAAGCTGTTCACCTTCAGCTCCAATTAACCGAACCTCGCGTGCCGAGATATTCTCGTTGATCGGGGCTTTCGGTGCAGCTCGTTTATCTTGTCTCATTTCACGCTTAATAGTAATTACTCCGAATCTGGGCGACCACGCCGGGAAACCGCTTGCGCGAGAAACTCAGCGAACTGGGCGACGGGCATCGAGCCCAGGTCAGCACCTTCACGAGTACGCACAGCGACAGTCTGCATCTCGACTTCCCGATCTCCGATAACCAAGAGATAAGGAACCTTGAGCAACGTATGCTCGCGGATTTTAAAGCCGATCTTTTCATTTCTCAAGTCAGACTTGGCACGAAACCCGCTTTCGTTGAGAGTTTTTTCCACTTCGGCGGCAAAATCTGCCTGCTTGTCAGTGATATTCATGATCACTGCCTGGGTCGGAGCCAGCCACGCAGGGAATGCACCCTCGTAGTGCTCGATCAGGATTCCGACGAAACGTTCGAAGGAGCCCAGGATCGCCCGGTGCAACATCACCGGATGCTTGCGGCTGTTGTCTTCGGAGACGAATTCGGCACCCAGACGGACAGGCAGGTTAAAATCGAGCTGCAGGGTACCACACTGCCAGACACGGCCAAGGCAATCTTTCAGCGAGAATTCGATCTTCGGACCGTAGAACGCTCCTTCACCCGGCTGCAGATCGTACGGCAGGCCAGCACTATCAAGGGCTGCAGCCAAGGCGGCTTCGGCGCGATCCCACAGCTCGTCGGAACCCACGCGTTTTTCCGGACGAGTGGACAGCTTCATCTCGACGTCTTTAAAGCCGAAATCTGCGTAGACGCCCATGGTCAGCTTGATGAACGCGGCGGATTCGGCCTGCATCTGCTCTTCGGTGCAGAAGATGTGGGCGTCGTCCTGAGTGAACGCGCGCACGCGCATGATGCCGTGCAGTGCACCCGATGGCTCGTTACGGTGGCAGGCACCGAACTCGGCCAGGCGCATCGGCAGCTCGCGGTAGCTTTTCAGGCCCTGGTTGAACACCTGCACGTGGCAAGGGCAGTTCATTGGCTTGATCGCGTAGTCGCGGTTTTCCGACTGGGTGGTGAACATGTTGTCGGCGTAGTTGGCCCAATGCCCGGATTTCTCCCACAGGCTGCGGTCAACGACCTGAGGCGTCTTGATCTCCAGGTAACCGTTGTCGCGCTGAACCTTGCGCATGTACTGCTCGAGCACCTGGTACAGGGTCCAGCCGTTCGGGTGCCAGAACACCATGCCCGGCGACTCTTCCTGGGTGTGGAACAGGCCCAGACGCTTGCCGATCTTGCGGTGATCGCGCTTTTCGGCTTCTTCGATGCGCTGGATGTAGGCCGCCAGCTGTTTCTTGTCGGCCCATGCGGTGCCGTAGACGCGCTGCAATTGCTCGTTTTTGGCATCGCCACGCCAGTAGGCGCCGGACAACTTGGTCAGCTTGAAGGATTTCAGGAAACGCGTGTTCGGCACGTGCGGACCGCGGCACATGTCGACGTATTCTTCGTGATAGTACAGGCCCATGGCCTGCTCGTTCGGCATGTCCTCGACCAGGCGCAACTTGTAGTCTTCGCCGCGAGCCTTGAACACTTCGATCACTTCGGCGCGCGGAGTGACTTTCTTGATCACGTCGTAATCTTTTTCGATCAGCTGCTGCATGCGCTGTTCGATGGCGGCCAGGTCGTCCGGGGTGAAAGGACGCTCGAAGGCGATGTCGTAATAGAAGCCTTCGTCGATGACCGGACCGATGACCATCTTGGCCGTCGGGTACAGCTGCTTGACCGCGTGACCGACCAGGTGGGCGCAAGAGTGGCGAATGATCTCCAGCCCCTCTTCATCCTTTGGCGTGATGATTTGCAGCGTGGCGTCGCTGCTGATGGTGTCGCTGGCGTCGACCAGCTTGCCATCGACCTTGCCCGCTACAGTGGCCTTGGCCAGGCCGGCACCAATGGATGCAGCGACCTCGGCTACGGAAACCGGGTGATCGAATGAACGTTGACTGCCGTCGGGAAGAGTAATAGTTGGCATGGCGCCTCCTCTCCTAGTGGTGACCCCTACCAAAGGTCACGTGGGTTGGGATGAGCCAGTACAAGATCCGATCCAGGCCATTCAATGACGAACGCCTGCCTTACAGCGGCAGGAGCCTTGCGGCCAACCGGAAAATCGAACCAGAGTGACTGGGATTCAAATCAGGGTTATTCGGGCATCTGCCGCAGCCGGGACTGAAGGTCGACCGGCGCCCGCGAACGCCCGAGCCAGGCATGCTAGCACAGATGAACGGTCGTGACGGTGTAGAGGCTTTCTGGCGAGGCGATTCTGGCGTTTTTGTGCCAGAGTGCTGAACTTGAACCGCGTTTTACCCCTCAGATAACAAGACATTCCCCATAAGGAGCATCCCGGCATGCGTCTGAATCGGTTATTCGCTGTAGTCGCACCCATCGTCCTGCTGCTTCCGCTGGCCGCCCACGCCGAATGGCCGAAGGGTGAACGCGAGAAGTACATGGCGCAGTGCACCCAGGCCGCCACGCCACAGATCGGCGCCAACGCGGCAAAATCCCACTGCGCCTGCGGAGCCGACGCAATCAAATCGTATCCAGCCAAGGACATTCAGTCCTTGATGGACAACCAGGCCAGCGATGCCCTGAAACAACAGGCCCTGGGCCAGATCGCCAAGTGCAAGGCCGCCCCTCCGCCGAAAAAATAAGCCCATGAACGCGCTGTAAAAGCGTTTTCGGCGGGTGAAAAACCCCTGAAAAACGCTTTTTCCTACAAATTACCCAGGTTTTACAGGTTTTTTTCTCACCTTTACTTTGGGCTGAAAGCCTTTAAATACGGGGCTTACAGCCCAAACAGAGGACAAAGAATGTGCGACTGTAGGGCAAACAACCGCTGTGGGGGGCTCCCAAAGCGAACATTTCGACTATGATACTCGGGTGTGCCCAGTTGGCCTGAGCAGCACAGTACTACTGAAAATATATGTTTCTTGGAGATACACCATGTCTAATCGCCAAACCGGCACCGTTAAATGGTTCAACGATGAAAAAGGCTTCGGCTTCATCACTCCTCAAGGTGGCGGTGACGACCTGTTCGTACACTTCAAAGCTATCGAAAGCGACGGTTTCAAAAGCCTGAAAGAAGGCCAGACTGTTTCCTTCGTGGCTGAGAAAGGCCAAAAGGGTATGCAAGCTGCTCAAGTTCGCCCAGAGTAATTTCCAGGCGCACTAAAAAAACCCCGTCCATGTGACGGGGTTTTTTATGGGTGACACAAAAGCCTGATCGATCAGCCGCAGTTGACGCGGGTGACGACCCGATTGGCATCGGTGTTGAGGTTCAGGCGATCCGAGCGGTACTCCAGCGTCACCATGTCGTTCGGCTGCAGGAACCGTGCGTTTTGCGCGCCTGCTCGCGTGCGAGCCTGCTCCAGCAGCTGGGGCGACGCCTGCTTGCCGATGGTGAATTCGGCCGCTTTGGCCTCGCAACGGCTATGACCTGACTCAGTGGTAGTGGCTGGGTCAGTCGGCTCGGTGGTGGCCGTGCTGCAACCGGCCAGCATGGCAGCAGCCAGCACAGTACCCAATGACGCGAGCTTCCAAGGCATGACGCCTCCTTATTTCGATGATTTAGCTGAATTCTTGCGACCGTCAATCCGGCGTTTGGTTTCAAGGGGAACCCTGGCACCTCGCCCTTCACAACGGACAAACGGCAAGTTTGCCTGAGTAGCGCCCTGCCCTCATCCTACAATCATGACTGAATATGAACGGTACTCAGTAAACGTCGATGTAGTCAAAGGCCGGTCTTGGCCAGTTCTGCTTCAATGCATTGTAGATCTGCATGACCCAGACTTCGTCACTGGCCGCCACCCGCCCGACATAACCGGAACCCTTCGCCCAGGTTTCCAGGCGAAACAGCAAGCCGTCGATATCGGTGCCACCCACGACCCCCGATGAAATATAGGCGATGCCGCCCTTGGTCACCCGTAATTGCGTGTGTTCATCGTCGCTGGCTGCAGCCAACAACTGACGCACCGCTTCAAGGGTCAAGCCGTCAGGAGTGTTCAAATCGATCTGCACAGCGCGGTCCTTGAATAGCCATCAAAGACCAAGTGTCGCATAGCCCTGCGCTCATGCCTAAGTCGCAGTGCCAAAAGCGCCGTAAAGTGATTAACTCGACACTCACAATTTTCCCTAAAACCCAGAGCCCTGACATGACCACCGTGAGCATCGACGCCGACATCAAGATCAAGTGGCCAGATGGCCATATTTCTTACAGCCCTGGCAGCCCGGAAGAGCTGGCAATCATCGGCATTGACCTGCTGGTCAAGGATCTGGGCACCGAAGCGGCACGCTCTTTCATCGACCAGATCTTCGAAAAACACTCGCGTGCCGGGCATTCGCAATGAGAGATTCTATGGCGAGGGGAAGCCTCTAGGCGTGAAGGCAGCCTGATTTCGCGGATGTACTCGTTTCCCGTAGGAGCAATGCTTGCTCGCGATGGAGGTACGAACGACGCGATCATTCAGACAGGGCGCGTTATCGTTCACGACCATCGCGAGCAAGCATTGCTCCTACAGACGCGCCAGGCGCTCGGTCAACAGATCGAAGAACCCCTGGGCGTCACCGCTTTCAACCCAGAAGGCGTTCTTCGGCGCCTTGAGACAGTCATACCAGTCGACGATGGTCTGGCCAAACGTCGGACCTTCGCGACTGTCGACCACCACATTGACCGAGCGTCCACTGAACAGCGTCGGCTTGAGCAGGTAGGCGATGACCGTGGCGTCATGCACCGGGCCACCGGGAATGCCGTAGCGCGCCATATCACCGCCGATGCACTCTTGCAGGATATCGCCCACCAGCTTGCCGGCATTGTTGTTCAACGCCGCGATCTGCTCGAGGCGCGCGTCACTGGTGAGGATCTTGTGGGTCACGTCCAGCGGCAGGTAGACCAGATTCGCGCCACTCTTGAGCACCACCTCGGCAGCGTGCGGATCGGCGAACAGGTTGAATTCCGCCACCGGCGTAATGTTGCCGCAATTGAAGTGCGCACCGCCCATGATCACCACCTCCTTGATGCCCCGAACGATTTGCGGCTCGCGCATCAGCGCCAGGGCAAGGTTGGTCTGTGGCCCCAGCATGGCGATGGTGATGCTATGGGGCCCGGCGGACAGCAGCGTGTCGATCAGGAAGTCGATCGCACTGCCCCTGGCCAGCCCCTTCTTCGGCTCATGCACCGCGACACCCGGCAAACCTTCCTCGCCGTGGACGTGCTCGGCATAGATGGGCGTGCGCATCAGCGGCTTCGGCGCCCCGGCGTACACCGGCACCTCTTCGCGCCCGGCCCACTCGAGGGCAAGCCGTGCATTGCGCGAGGTTTTGTCCAGGCGCACGTTGCCGGCGACGGTGGTCAATGCGCGCACGTTCAATTCTTGCGGCGACGCCAGGGCAAACAGCAAGGCAATCACGTCGTCGGCACCAGGATCGGTATCGATGATCAATTCAATCGGTTGTGACGACTGGGCGCCCATCAGAACGTTACCCCGGCCACCAGCACAATGTTGCAGTAAGGCTGACATTCGCCGGTCCGCACGATCGCCCGCGCCTGTCGACTGAGAACCTTGAACTGCTCATGACTGAGCAGTTCGCGCCGCCCCAGGGCACCCTCGGCATCGAGCGCGTCCAGGGCCGCCAATGCCGGTGGCTGCCTTTCGAGGATCTCCTGCGCCAGCACATGGCTTTCGACCTGCATTTCGCTGAGCACGACGTTCAGGGTACTGATGAAATCCGGAATGCCCTGCGTCAGGGCCAGGTCGATCAGTTCGACACCTGGCGGCACCGGCAGCCCTGCATCGCCGATCACCACCTTGTCGCCATGTCCCAGGGAGGCAATCAGCCGCGACAGCGCGACATTGAGCAAAGGGGTCTTTTTCATGGTGTTTTAAACGCCTGCACATCGGCCAAGGAGGGAATCGAGGGTTGCGCGCCAGCCCGGGTGACCGACAACGCCGCGGCAACCTGGCCGAAACGTATCGCTTGAGCTTCGCTTTCACCACCCCCCAGCGCTGCAGCGAAACCGCCAACGAAGGTATCGCCGGCCGCCGTGGTGTCGAGCGCCTTGACGCTCGGCGCCGGGAAATGTTCAAAACCTTTGCCATCGGCAAACAACGATCCCTGGGCGCCGAGGGTGATGATCACCTTGCCCGCCCCCATCTCGATCAGTCGAGTGGCGGCGATCTGTGCCGTTTGCAGAGAGTCCACCGGCAAACCGCTGAGCTTTGCTGCTTCACTTTCGTTGGGGATCAGGTAGTCGATGGACGCGTACCAATCCGCCGGCAGCGGTCGACTGGCCGGCGCGGGGTTGAGGATCACGATCTTGCCCAGCTCACGGCCGCGCTTGAGTGCATGACCGACCGTGGCGTCCGGCATTTCCAGCTGACAGATGATCACATCCGCCTCCTGCAATACCGCATCGAAACAGCCGAGCACCGCCGGGGTCAGTGCACCGTTGGCCCCGGCGACAATCACGATGGCGTTCTGGCTGTTGTCGTCGACCACGATCAACGCCACGCCACTGGTACCCTCCACGGCGCTGACCGCCCGACAATCGATGCCCTCGTCCAGCAACGCCTGGCGCAACACCTGCCCGTAGGCATCGCTGCCCACGCAGCCCACCATCGACACCTGCGCACCGAGGCGCGCGGCCGCCACGGCCTGGTTCGCGCCCTTGCCGCCACAGACTGTCGCAAACGACTGGCCGATCAGGGTTTCTCCACCACGGGGCAAGCGCGGCGCCCGGGTCACCAGGTCCATGTTCAAGCTGCCGACTACCACTACTTTTGCTGACATTACATTGCTACTCATCAAGACGGTTTCAGCGGTGCTTTTGGTTTAGCGATGCTTTTTGTTTAACGATGCTTTTTGTTTAACGAAATTGGGCAAACACCCCAGCCAGCGGCGCGGTCGATTCGCGCATGACGATGCTGGGGGTGACGATCCGTTGTTCGGTCGCCAGGTCCGGCGTGGCAATCCGGCGCAGCAGCACCTCGGCCGCCATTTCGCCCAGTTGCAGGATCGACTGCCCCACGGTGGTCAATGCCGGATAGACATAGCGACTCATCTGGATGTCGTCGAAGCCGATCACCGACAGATCCGTCGGCACGCGGATATTGCGTTCGGCGGCGGCACGCAGCACGCCGATGCCGATCATGTCGTTGGCGGCAAAAATCGCGCTGGGCGGATTCTTTTCCAGCAGCTTGGCGGCGGCGCTGTAACCACCGGTGCTGGTGAAATCGCTTTCCAGCATGCGCCCGCGCGCAACACTGATGCCCGCCTCTTCAAGGGCCCGGCAAAACCCGGCCAAACGCATCTGCGCCACGCTGGTGGTCGCCGGCCCGCTGATGGTGGCGATATCCCGATGCCCCAACTCCAGCAGATGCCGGGTCGCCAGGTAGGCGCCGTACTCGTGATCGATGCGCACCAGGTCCGCGTCGACGCCTTCGAGCCCGCGGTCGACGATCACCATCGGCGTGCGCACGCCCGCCAGGCCCAGGGCCAGCCCGCTGTCACCACCGGCCGAGGCGACGATCAGCCCGTCGATGCGCTTCTCCAGCAGCACCCGCAGGTAGCTGCGCTGCTTGTCCGGGTTGTCGTCCGAATTGCACAGGATCACGCAATAGCCATTGCGCTCACAGTAATCCTCGATGCCCCGCGCCAATTCGGCGAAGTACGGGTTGAGGCTGTTGGGCACCAGCAGGCCGATGGTTGCCGTGGTCTTGGCCTTGAGGGACCGGGCCACGGCACTGGGCACGTAGTCGAGGGTCTTGATCGCCGCCTCGACCTTGACCCGCACTTCTTCACTGACCGGCCGGGTCTTGTTGACCACGTGGGAAACCGTGGTGTAGGAAATCCCCGCCAGTGCTGCTACATCCTTGATCGTTGCCATGACTCAGGTCCGCCGGCTTGCGCGCTGACTGCGATAAGTATCAAGCACCACCGCCACCACGATCACGGCGCCGGTGATGATGCGTTTGGTCGGTTCGGTGGCGCCAATCTGCGCCAGACCGGCCGCCAGTACGGAAATGATCAGCACGCCGAAGAAGGTGCTGATGACCGAGCCGCGCCCTCCCATCAGACTGGTACCGCCAATCACCACCGCAGCGATCACTTGCAGCTCCAGGCCGGAGCCGGCATTGGGGTCCGCCGCTTCCAGGCGAGAAATCTGGAACAACGCCGCCACACCGGCCAGCAACCCCATCAGGCTGAACACCAGGATCTTGTAGGGTTTGGGATTGATCCCCGCCAGGCGCACCGCTTCCTCGTTGGTGCCGATGCCGATCAGGTAACGGCCGAACACGGTACGGGTCAACACGGCCTGGGCGATGAAAATGATCAGCAAGGCAATGATGAACGACGGCGAAATCCCGAAGGCGATCGGATTGGACAACCAGGCAAAAGCATCACCGATGTAGGCCGTGCGTGAACCGGTCATCTGGTACGCCACGCCGCGGGCCATTTCCAGCACGCCCAGGGACACGATGAAGGATGGAATCCGCCAGGCCACGGTGATCGAACCGGTGACGGTCCCCGCCAGCGCGGCAGCCGCCATGCCGAGCAATGCCGCGGGCAGCACGCTCCAGCCCCAGCCGAGAATCGCCACGCTGACCGTCGACGCGGCCAGCGCCAGCACCGAACCCACCGACAGATCGATGCCGCCGATGATCAGCACGAAAGTCATCCCGACCGCCAGCACCATCAAGTCCGGAATCTGGTTGGCCAGGGTGCTGAAGGTGTTGTAGGAGAGGAAATGACTGCTCAGCACCGAGAACAGCACGACCATGGCCAGCAAGGCACCAGCCAGCCCCAGATAAGTGCCCAGCCCGTAGAAATTGCCGCTGCGTTGGCCGGCCGAAGATGCGGTTTTCATTGAAGATCCCTAGGCGCCGCTTCGTTGAGCAGCGCATCACGTTTTTGGTAGCCGGCGAACGCGGCGGCAAGCAAATCATCCTGGGTCCAGCTGTCGCGCTCGAAGGTGTCGATCAGACGCCCCGCCGAGAGCACGCCGATGCGGTCACAGATCAACATCAATTCGCGCAGGTCGCTGGACACCACCACCAACGCCTTGCCCTGGCGGGTCAGCTCGCCGAGCAGCGCGTAAATGTCGAACTTGGCGCCGACATCGATACCCCGGGTCGGCTCGTCGAACAGCAGCACCGAGCAATCACGCTCCAGCCAGCGACCGATGACCACTTTCTGCTGGTTGCCACCGGACAACTCGGACACCAGCTGCGCCGGACCGGAACTGCGGATGCGCATGGCATCGATCTGCCGCTGGGCCAGCCCCGCCTCATCGCCAGGGTTGACCAGGCCACCGCTGGAAATAACGGGCATGTTACCCAGCGCAATGTTCGCGCTGATCGATTGCGTCAGCAGCAGGCCTTCGCCCTTGCGGTCTTCGGTGATCAGGGCGATGCCATGCCCGACCGCGTCCACCGGCGAACGGATACTCACGACCTGCGCCGGTGATCCCAGCGCCACCGTGCCGCTGTCCGCGGTGTCGGCGCCGAAGATCAACCGCAGCAATTCGGTGCGCCCTGCCCCGATCAATCCGGAAATGCCGAAGATCTCGCCAGCCCGCACTTCGAAGGACACATCACGCACCTTGTCGGCTCGGGTCAGGCCCTTGACCGTCAACGCCGCCGCGCCGATGTCGCGCGGCCCCATGTCGATGTGCTCACCCAGTTCGCGCCCAACCATCAGCGTGACCAGTTGCTCACTGTTGTAGTTGGCCATCGGCTCGACACACACCAGGTTGCCGTCACGCAGAACCGCAATGCGCTGGGCCACCCGTGCCAGTTCTTCGAGGCGATGGGAAATATAGATGATCGACACGCCACGGGCCTGCAGGCGCGTGATCTGCTCGAAGAGCATTTCGACTTCACGGGCGGTTAGCATCGCGGTCGGCTCGTCGAGGATCAGCACATGGCAATCACCGATCAGGTTGCGCGCGATCTCGACCATCTGCTGATGGCCGATGCCCAGCTCGCCCACCAGCGTGTCCGGGTCGATCGCGTCGAGCCCGACCTGAGCCATGGCCTCGATCGCAGCCTTGCGCAGTTGCTTGCGGTTGATCCAGCCAGCGGTGCTGGGCAGCTTGTGCAGAAACAGGTTTTCCGCCACCGACAGGGTCGGCAACAGATTGAGCTCCTGCATGACCATGCGGATCCCCAGGTCTTCGGCCTGGGTGCGGCTGCCCGGGCGGTAATCCTGCCCCTGAAACTGCATCTGGCCGGTGGTCGGTGTGACCAGCCCGCCGATGATCTTCGACAGCGTACTTTTGCCGGCGCCATTCTCGCCGGTCAGTGCCAGCACCTCACCGCGCATGAGCGTGAGGTTGATGCCGGCCAGGACCGGCTGGGCGTAGGTCTTGCCAATGCCGCTGACCGAGAGGACAGCGTGCGGGGCGCTAACAGACATAAAACTCTCCATGCGCTCGCCGGGACGGGCGAGCGTCATTGTGTCGCCGGAAAATTACTGTGTAACCAGCTCTACCGGAGTTTCGATCACGCCGTTGGTGCCGCTGTCGACTTTTTCGCCCTTGATGATTTTCAACGCGGTCTCGATGCCGAATACCGCTTGTTTGGCCGCGAACTGATCGGCTGTCGCCAATACTCGACCATCCTTGAGCATCGGCTTGATGGCATTGATGTTGTCGTAACCGACCACCTGGACCTGACCGGCCTTGCCCGCGGCACGTACGGCAGACACCGCGCCAACCGCCATGCTGTCGTTGCCGGCCAGCAGGGCCTTGATGTTCGGGTATTCGCTGAGCATCGAGGAGGCCACCTGGTTGCCCTTGTTGATTTCCCAGTCGCCCGATTGCACGGACACGACCTTGATCTGCGCGGCTTCCATCGCATCCTTGAAGCCTGCGGTGCGCGCCTGGGCATTGGTGGTGGTGGAGACCCCTTCGATGATGCCGACTTCATCACCGGCCTTGAGCTGCTTGGCCAGGTACTCACCCACCAGGCGCGCGCCCTTGCGGTTATCCGGGCCTACGAACGGCACGCTGATGTTCTTGCTCTTGACCACGGCCGGGTCCAGCTGATTGTCGATGTTGATCACGGTGATGCCGGCGTCGACGGCTTTTTTGATCACCGGCACCATGGCCTTGGAATCAGCCGGCGCGATCACCAGCGCATTGACCTTGGAAACAATCATTTGCTCGACGATGCGGATCTGGTTGGCGGTGTCGGTTTCGTCCTTGATGCCGTTGGAGATAAGCTCGAACTCGCCGGAGTGGTCTTTCTGGTAGGCCTTGGCGCCATCTTCCATGGTCAGGAAGAATTCGTTGGCCAAGGATTTCATCACCAGCGCGACTTTAGGCTTTTCAGGCGTCTGGGCGAACGCCGAAGAAACAGGCAGCGCGGCGGTTGGGCCAGCCAGTATTGCGACAGCAAGAAGACGTCCAGCGAATGGCAGCTTCATGAATTCACTCCGATCTTATGATTATTGTGAGCAACGTCGCGGCGGCAACAAGAGGCCTCGCAAACGTTTGCGAACCTTGACTATGCGAATCTTGCCGCAATTTGTCAACGACCGTCATACCCCGTTCGCAGGTTGCGCCTGATCACGCCGTGGTGCTGACAATACTGCCGGAACCCGTCAACTCCTTCGCCAGGCTGGCGGCCACCTGCATCAATGCCGCTGAGGTATCGGCAATCTGTGCCTGGAAAGACATCACAGCCGTGGCCTTGGCCTCTTCAGACTGAAAAGATGCGGCCTGGGTGGCGGCTAATTGTTGCTGCTGCTCGCGCAGTTGCTCTTGCAGTTCCTGCATGCGCTTGAGCAGCATTTGCACCGTAATGCTTTGCTGGCTGCCAGCGCTTTCGGCTTTTTCACCTGCTTGCGGGCCCTGTCCCATACGGACAGACTTTTCACCCTGCACTAGCGGTTGCGCCGAGGTTGCAGATGTCGCCTCGCTAGAGGTGTCCACTGCTGCCGCGGGTTTCCCACCGATATTGATAACCGCTGAATTGTTCAAACTGACTGTCAACGACATGTGAACTCCCTGTAGATGATTCTTCACTGAAGCATCGACCTGCCAGCAGGTTTCTTTAATGTCGATATTTAAATGGGAGTCGTAATCCTTTCGGAAAGCCGAATGAAAAATCCTCGGACAGTCGGAAAGCCGGACGAAACAAGATGATCGATGTTCAACACATCGTTTAAATAGTTAAACAAATCAATAGTTTAAACACTTTTTCTGATTCTAGTTGTAACTGGTACGAGTCGTGCTCTTCTCTAGCACCCCAAAGGTTCAGATCCGTTTGGGGCGCATCTAGATGAACCTGCATCGGCACCGTCACTACAAGAGAGAAAAATAATGACATCTGCTTTGAAAAACCTTCTCCCGGGCACCTTGGCCCTCCTGCTGCTCCTGCCCGCTGCCCTTCAGGCAAAAGAAGTCGAAACCCAACAGAAACTGGCGAACGTCGTGGTCCTGGCGACCGGCGGCACCATCGCCGGTGCTGGCGCCAGCGCCGCCAACAGCGCCACCTATCAAGCGGCGAAAGTCGGCATCGAACAATTGATCGCCGCGGTTCCGCAGCTCGGCCAATTGGCCAATGTTCGCGGCGAACAGGTCATGCAGATTGCCTCCGAAAGCATCACCAACGACAACCTGTTACAGCTGGGCCGTCGCGTCGCCGAACTGGCGGACAGCAAGGACGTCGATGGCATCGTGATCACCCACGGCACCGACACCCTGGAAGAAACCGCCTACTTCCTCAACCTGGTGGAAAAAACCGACAAGCCCATCATTGTCGTGGGCTCAATGCGCCCGGGCACGGCAATGTCGGCCGACGGCATGTTGAACCTGTACAACGCCGTCGCCGTCGCCAGCAGCAAAGATGCGCGGGGCAAAGGCGTGCTGGTGACCATGAACGATGAAATCCAGTCGGGTCGCGATGTCAGCAAAATGATCAACATCAAGACCGAGGCGTTTAAAAGCGCCTGGGGCCCCCTCGGGATGGTGGTTGAAGGAAAATCCTACTGGTTCCGCCTGCCGGCCAAGCGTCACACTATGGACTCGGAATTCGACATCAAGACCATCGAGAGCCTGCCTGACGTCGAAATCGCCTACTCCTACGGCAACGTCGGCGACACCGCCTACAAGGCACTGGCTCAATCCGGCGCCAAGGCCATCATCCATGCCGGCACCGGCAACGGGTCGGTCTCTTCCCGGGTCGTGCCCGCCTTGCAAGCCCTGCGCAAGGACGGGGTGCAGATCATCCGCTCTTCCCACGTCAATGCCGGTGGTTTCGTCCTGCGTAACGCCGAACAGCCTGACGACAAATACGACTGGGTGGTGGCGCATGACCTGAACCCGCAGAAAGCCCGGATCCTGGCAATGGTCGCGCTGACCAAGACCAATGACAGCAAAGAGCTGCAACGGATGTTCTGGGAATATTGATTCGCCGCTCGCCCGACCGACTCCGGTCGGGCACCCCTCGCCAACTCTCGCCTGACAAAAAAAACTCTCCTCCCCCTACACCAATCGGCAAAAACCACTGTCAGAGGATTCTCTTGAATTTTAAGCAGTTGCGAAAATGCCTACAGTTAAATACTGTATGCACGTACAGCTTAATAAGGACAATCCTGTGGACAGCACCTCCGCCTCACCAGACACCTACGTACGTATGGGCCTGCGCGTTCAGAAAATCATCAACGGCCCCACCGCTCAAAAAGCCAGGGCCGCCTTGATCTTCCGCCTTCCAGACGAGCCCGTGGACGAGTGGGAACGCCTGCTCGAAGAAATCGACGAGAACGACAACGTCACCCTCGCCTATCGCGACGACGGTGGTGTGCAGATTTTCTGGGTAGTGCCGAAGGAAGACTGAGTCGATGAGTGTCCGTTGTTTTGCTTTGCTGTTCCTGTTGTTTGCCATGGGCGCCCAGGCGGATGCGCCACGCACTTTCAACGAAGCCAAGAAAGTTGCCTGGAAGCTGTATGCACCGCAATCCACCGAGTTTTATTGCGGCTGCAAGTACACCGGTAACAAGGTGAACCTCGCGGCGTGCGGTTACGTGCCGCGCAAAAACGCCAAGCGCGCCGCCCGCATCGAGTGGGAACACATTGTTCCGGCCTGGGCAATCGGGCATCAGCGTCAGTGCTGGCAGGAGGGCGGGCGTAAAAACTGTACGCGATACGACCCGACCTACCAGAAGGCCGAAGCCGACCTGCACAACCTGGTGCCCAGCATCGGCGAGGTCAATGGTGACCGCAGCAATTTCAGTTTCGGCTGGCTGCCGGAGCAATCGGGGCAATACGGTTCGTGCCTGACCCAGGTCGACTTCAAGGCGAAAAAAGTCATGCCCCGCCCTTCCATTCGCGGCATGATCGCCCGGACCTATTTCTACATGAGCAAGCAATATGGCTTGCGCCTGTCGAAACAGGACCAGCAATTGTACCAGGCCTGGGACAAGACCTACCCGGTGCAAGCCTGGGAACGCCAACGCAACCAGAGCGTGGCGTGTGTCATGGGGCGCGGCAACGAGTTCGTCGGCCCGGTCGACATGAAAGCCTGCGGTTAAAGGCTTGCTGAAAAAAACAAGGCCTGAGGTTAGAACCCCAGGCCTTCGTTATTTCAGCCACCCGCTTGTACCTTACTGAGCCGTCGGGCGCTCCAGCACCAGCACTTCAATGTTCTGCTTCTTTGCCTTGATCAGCGCGGCATTAACCTGCGCCTGCTTGGCGTCTGCTTCTTCTTTGGAGCTGTAAGGCCCCATCAGGATGCGGGTCTTGCCATTTTCCCTGACCACGTTGGACATGAAGCTGTGCTCGATCAGCCAGCCGCTGAGATCGCTGACGGCCTGAGGTGTTTCACCCCGCACTTCGAGATCCCACTGTGGCCCCGCTACCTGCGCCGACGTTGCCGCCGCTGCAGGCTGCGGCTTTGGTGCCTCCTCGCGCTTGCCCTCACCGCATCCCGCCAGCACCAATACCGCGATTGCCAAGACCATTTTGCGCACAGCGTTTCCCTCTGAATGCTTAAAGCGGGGGATTTTAGCATTCATGAATACATCGCGAGTGCCGCAAAATGGGCGCAAAACAACGAGAATGATAGTGGCGGCCTCTGTATAGTTACGCCTTGGGAATTAATGCTGTATCTGCGCGTCAGAAAGAGGCACCCAAACCGTGAGACTTCGCACTAATCTATACATAACACCGACCTCTGCACTGTCCGAATCAGGTGCCCCACAAAGCAATCAAGGAGAAGACCATGCTGATACTCACCCGCAAAGTCGGTGAAAGCATAAATATTGGTGATGACATTACGATCACCATCCTGGGCGTAAGCGGCCAGCAAGTCCGGATTGGCATCAACGCGCCCAAAGACGTCGCAGTGCATCGCGAAGAAATTTATCAGCGCATTCAGGCCGGCCTGACCGCCCCGGAAAAGCCACAAACCTGAATCCTGTTGCAGTCAGTAGCCAGCCCGTTCGCCCCGCAACGACGGCTGGCTAAAGATTCAAGCGTAATATTGCCTGCGCTTTCCCGAACGCCCTCAATCAACCGAATGTGATCCCCCGCGCCATCCCGCTGGCCGCCACCATCATCAGCAACACCAGCACGGCCTCGATATGACTGATTCGTGCAAACAGCGTCGCACGCCAGGTATCGATAGCCGCGCCACGCGACCGTGCAACCCGCCATTTGATCAACGTCACCATTGGCGCAATTTCCAGTAGCAGGATGAGGACGAACAACGTCATCTTGAGATGGAACAACGGTTGGTGCAGGTAGTAATCCGTGCCTTTTTCGAAACCGCCAAAGGCCCGCATGCCGCCGGTAACCAGCAGGACAACTGCAGAAATGCCCCATATGTTGTCTGCCATCAATACGTCGCGAGCCTCTCCTGCACCGACAGCCAGTCGCCGAAAAGCCGTGCCACGCACCAGGACGGCCCAGAATCCAAGCGCAAACGCCAAAAGATGAATCGCTGCAAGCAACCACTGAGTCAGCATCGGGAAACTCCTGTAGGGATGAAGTCGGATCAGCCTGTCAGTAGTAGTCCATGAACCCATGGTTTGCACCTGCCAGACGATTGGCTTTTCGCCGAAGCCTGTTCGGTTGCCCATCTCTGCAGGCCGCGTAAAACATAATGTTACGGACCTACTAGACTCCAACACTCCAGTGCCGAAGCTCTTCGAAGCACTACCCCAATAGCAGTCATTCCCACCGAAATTGCCCTGAGTACACAACATCATGTGTGAATCCTGTGATTCAAACTCGCCAGCAAATGCCAATGAACGTCGTCGCTTTCTTCGTCTTGCCGGATTAGGAGCAGGTGCCCTGCTATTGGCCGGCGCCCTGCCGAGCCGAATAATTCACGCCGCCGAAACAACCTCCGCGCCGCCAAAACCAAAAAACGTCATCAGCCCGGATGAGGCACTGAAAAGACTCATGGAGGGCAACGAACGGTATGTCAGCGGCAACTCGCAAACCCACGATTTCAAGGATGAACGAGAAGCACTGGTTTCCGGTCAGAACCCTTTCGTGGCAGTGCTGAGTTGCTCCGACTCGCGCATCGCACCGGAATACGCTTTCGACACCGCACGGGGCGATCTTTTCGCCGTACGCCTCGCCGGTAACTTCGTCACGGACGAAGGTCTTGCAAGCCTGGAATACGGCGTGGCCGTGCTCGGTGCTCCGCTCATCCTGGTATTGGGCCATGAGCGCTGCGGCGCCATCGAGGCTGGCGTGAAAGCCGTCAAGGATCACACGGTATTCCCCGGAAAGATCCCTGCACTTACGGATGCACTCAAATCCGCTATCGAGCAGGTAAGCACTCATCCCGGCGACCTGGTGGAAAACGCGACGGTGCAAAATATCAAGAACTCGATCGAGCGCCTCAAGCAAGCCACTCCGTTGCTCACTGACGCGCTCAGCAAGGGCCAGTTGAAAATAGTCGGGGGCATTTATCGCCTGGCGACAGGTAAAGTCGAGTTGATTGCCTGAATCGATCAGGCAAGGTCGCCACGTCGCAGATGTGAAGAGCCCAGCGCGAAGGCTGGGCTCTGGTTATTTCCTGTTTTCCATCATCTTGTCCGCGAGCGCCTTGGCTCGTTCAATCAACAGATTCTGCCGGTCTTCATGCGTGGCCCCGCCGACGACGGGTGCCGTCAGATTGCTTTCGGCAATCAACGCGGCGCAGAAATATTGATCCCACACAGCCTTGTGATCGGATGCCTGTCGATTCATTTGGTCGGAGATCATATGCGACTCCTTCAGATGAGATAACACTGCCTATCTTACGCCTGAATCGTCGTATCAAGGCGCCGGCCCACCCTGGCGGATCCGTTTCTGACCCACGCGGCTACAGCATCCACCGCAGCAGCACATGGGTGGCAATCCAGGGAGAGGCCTCGACCATCGTCCATTGAAGTAAAAGGCAGATGGCCAGGTAAGCCGCAAAGAACTTGATCATCGTCCGCCTCCCCATCACCACCCTCCTGTCTCAATGCACCCACGAAACGCCCGGATGCCTGTCCTGCTTTGATGCAATTGGCTGCTTGCAGTTCAGCGTGAGGCGAACTGATTTTCATTCGGACTTATCCAAACCTCACCTTCAAATGATAATATTTCTCATATGGAGATGAATGGCGGGGATGCCGAAGTCAATGAGGGAACGTTACGAGATCCATTTTGTGGCCAGCGGATCCAAGGAAGTCATCATCATCGAACGCTCGAGCATGTGTGACCTGGAAGCCTGGAAGGCGGCCCTCCTGTATCACGGAGAATGCGCGGGCAGCACGCTCAACATTCGGCTCATGGCTGACGCCATTGAAAAAGCCACTGGCCGCGACATCAAGAAAGTGCGATGGAACAAGGCCAGCCACACTATCGCCTGGAGCGAGCGCGCCAAATTGGCGAGGAATGCGGTGGGGTTGAAACATATCCAATGATGCGGGGTTGGGGCAAAGCGTCGAATTGGCGTTTTGAGTGCGGGCTTTACAAACTGCATTACTTCAGGAGTAGACAACCGAGGCAGCTGCCTCGGCGACCCAGGACAAGCACATCATGAACTAGCTATCAAAATTCGCATGATTTCCGGCGAGAAGCCGTTCGCCAGCCATTTCCCCCATGAGCGTGATGCATCCCAAATATAGACTTGGCACACAAAGGCGATCAGTCCTTGGTCGCCGGCGTCGAAGATGGCAACACTACAATCGTTCGCTGAGCTTGCTCATTGAAACGCATGTAATACTGATATGTCCGATCTCGGCCATCTCCAGCCTCACCTGTAATAGCGTGTTTTATATATGACTGATATGGAATGAATGTAGTCGCTGCCGGAGAGGATACGAAAAAAAACAGTGCGGCTGTGCTTATCGGAATAACAGCCATAGTCAGCGCAACCCGTTTTCTCCCCTCTAACTCCATCATAATCCAATATAAAATGACTGCTTGAGAGAAACAGGCAAGATATTGAATCCGATTCCACAAGAGCGCAAAATCAAAAAACAGTGCCTGAACTCCAACAAGACAAATCAAAGCCCCAATCGCTATCAACTCTCGACGCCCAATCACTTGTATATATTTCTTTGCCGCCACCAACACGACACAGTTAAGCACAAGAAATCCGGCACCAAGCAAAGTTCTTTTTGAAAAACCGTAATTCGAATAAAGCGCTAGCTTTTCCGATAAAAAAGGAATCTGCATGGTTGAACCGATAGATAGTGCAAGCTGACCAACACCCACACCAACAAGGTAAAACGCTAAACAAATCAAAACGAACCACCAAACCTTCGCCAATAAAAATTTAACGGCTCGATCAAAAAAAACGAACGCATACAACAATGCAGAATATTGAAAACCAACTGCTGCTGCAAAAAAAATAATGGACTTCTTATTTTCACGGCCAATTGCGTAACACATGGATAGTAGAACCAAAGATACGGCTAATGACTGCCGTATTGTACCCATCTGAAGCGGGAGAAACACCCAGCAAAAACAAAATGCAAATCCGAAAGACCCATTGATCCCAAACTTTGAGAAAAACCTTGCAGCGCAGAAAGTATTAAATGTCCCTACAACAAATAATAGCAGCTGAAAATTTCCAAACAGAGACAATATATAGTTCAACAGATAAAAAAGCGGCTCCATGGGGGGCACATCTACCGGCAGATCCAAAAAAGCCGAACTGCGAACGGCATTAAAATACTGCTCATAGATCAACCAATCGAATCCAGTTTCAAAACGAAATGAGCAAACAAACCAGAAAATAAATGCTGAAACCAGAAGCAAAATAGACATAAAACTTTCAGAAGCTTTCTTTTCGAAAAATCCAGGAACTGATGCAGCCCAGAACACAGAGCCAATGAGAAGATAAAAAAACATGCATTTTCCTTTTGGTCACGACCTCCTCATCTGGAGGTCACTGTCTCCTATCCGCATGTTGATCGATTGAAAAGGTTTTTACAATGAAGAGCAGCGCGTGTCGGATACCCGACGAGGCATTCAAGGCACCTCCTTGAAGAGTACATGGCGCCCAAGGCCCAACGTTTGTTGCGCTCGCACAGCCCGGGCCGCAACTTTTGGGATGGTCGTAGCGTAGTAGTACGTACTGCCACCCGTGTGATCTGGCACTTTTCTGGCCATTACTTGGTCAGCAGACAATCTGCGCCCGGGCAAACTCGCGGAAAGGGATCGGATTCGCGCCACTCACGCAGGCGAAATTCAGGGCACTCCTGCTCCAGCAGCTGCACGGGTGTGGTATCTGGTAAACATCTTCATTGCCCTCACCTCAACACGGACTTGGCCTTGCCGTTGTTTACCCTGTTACGAGTCGTCCAACCGACTGCGATATGGCCAGCCAGCAATTCACTGCGACCCTCTCTTCGCAGGGTTCTCGCGAGAATGTCCCGATCACCCCCTACTTTAGTCATCGTTTCCAGACGAAAAAAAGCCCGCGCGAGGCGGGCACTGGACTGATTGACACTATTACCGATTCGTGTCAGCAGTGCTTACGCCTGACCTGTCGTCCTGCAGCGCTGGTTTGAGAAGCGCGCTGAGCCGAACTGAACGTTCTCTATCCGAGCCGCAGTTCAGGTGGTAGGGCGTGTTAAAGAATGCGTTTGCCGGAAAGAAAAAATCAGTCGGCGTGCCAAGCATGTCGAAACCTTGGTCGCCAAGCCTCCTCCAGAGGCTGTTCAACATAAACTGATACTTCTCGGATCTGGTCGCTCCGTCGTCAACTTGTACCGGTGCCGCGATAAATACACGGACGCCTTTTTCGCGCTGAGCAGCAACAAAATCGGTCAAAAGTTCAAGAGCATTTCCGTTCAGCTCCGCACTCAACGAGTAATTGCTGCCGCTAATCGGAGCTGGCGTTCCGCATGTATTTTTCATGTCGCCTTGCAGGTTCATATTGATATATGAATACAAGAAGTCCTGATTGGTCGCTGAAGTTTTATTGTATTTTTCAATCGCTTCGTCTGGCGTCATTATTACCCTAAGCGGGTTCGTTTTTAGAACAGTTTCGCGACCAATTTTAGCTTCAATGTTTCTACGTAGATTTGGGATTGAGATCGATTTTGCATACTGTAGCTTTCTAAAAAAACTAAGCCCTTCAAAATATTCATGATTCCAGGCTACCACCTGATCAATCATCCAGTCTTCTGGTGCCTTATAATCATTAATGTAATAATTCCAAACCAGCGGCAAGACGACTACATCGCCACTACGCGTATTGCGCGAGGCCATTTCGAGAATCCAGTCGAACGGAAGGCCTCCGTGCATACCAAAATTTATTACGGGTAGCCCTATATTATTTTGCATATAGGCACTGTCCATCCCAAAAAGAATATTCGAATCACCTACCAGAAGCACTCGCGGGCCTTCTGAGCTTGCTGCAAGGTTCTCTTTCAGAACGCGCCAATTAGCCACATCGTAAGAAGCTTCAATAGGTGCACCAAATTGGAAATTAAACGCGGCGAAGAACGCTGAACCAATCACGGCAGCAGTAATAGCAGACGACCAGACGAATTTTCGAAATAGGTTCATATCAGAATTGAAAATAAAGGAATGGGCTAATAAAGCTAGTGCCAAAAGTAGACATTAGACTTGCGCTGAGCAGCGCCACACAGACGATAGAGGACGAAACACAGATAAAGGATACGACCTTATCCTTTTCTCCACCGGGCAGCGACAACCTGTGTTCCAGCAGCTCAATGAACTCGTACACGTTCGGAAAAAACCATACCAAAACAAGAGAAATGGCGAGGTAGGCGGAGAAGACCAAAGCTTCGTGAGCGTTGAATATCGTCGACCAGTCTGCCTCTTGTTGGAGTCCTGCCATCCCCTCAATGATTGACTGCGCTGCATGTACCGTATCTGCTCGGAAAAACACCCAGGCCACGATAACTAGACTAAAAGTCAGCAGAATGCTAGCTGGCCCTGTAATAGATTTGGGCAGCACCCCTTCCAGTCGCCAGGGTGCTGGTATTTTTCTGAACGCGTGGTTTACGCACAAATAACCACCATGTAGAGCCCCCCAGACAACAAACGTCCAATTGGCGCCGTGCCATAGTCCACCCAATAACATTGTCAGCATTAGATTGATCAACCGTCGCGACTCGCCATGCCGATTGCCGCCAAGCGGAATGTACAGATAATCCCGAAGAAACTGCGATAGCGTCATATGCCAGCGCCTCCAGAACTCAATGATATTGATCGCCTTGTAAGGCGAGTTAAAGTTAATCGGCAGTTTGATGCCGAACATCATCGACAATCCGACAGCCATGTCGGAATACCCAGAGAAATCGAAGTATATCTGTAGTGTGTAGGCCAGCGCTCCAACCCATGCGGCGAAAAACCCAACATCGTGACCCAAGGACGCGGCATGGAACACAGGATCTGCATAAGCACTAATTGGGTCGGCAAGCAAGAGTTTTTTGCTCAGGCCGACAGTAAACAATACTATGCCAATCGCGATGTTTCTGTAGCGAACCTGATATACATCAGGGTCCCGGAACTGAGGCATCATTTGCCCATGATGCAGAATCGGCCCAGCGATCAAATGAGGAAACCATGTCACAAAAAGAAGGTAATGCCAGAAACTGTATTCGTGCGCCTTACCGCGCCACGCGTCAACCAAGAACGCGATTTGCGTAAATGTGAAAAAAGAGATACCTAACGGTAGAACGAGATGCAACATAGGAGCATCTGCACTAATAACTTTTGCAATCTCACCAAGGAAGAAATTGGAGTACTTGTAATAACAGAGTAGAGACAGGTTGCCGACTACGCCAATTACTAAGGCACTCCAAGCGATCCTTGACTTAGACTCCCTGAATTTCGACACGACGTATCCGATCGTGTAGTTAAATACTATTGAGCCAAGCAGAAGTGGAATATAGGTAGTACTCCACCAGCCATAGAAAAACACCGACGCCGCTGCGAGCCAGACGGCCGCCGCCTCGCGCCCGATAAAACGAGCTATCACGAAGAATCCAGCAAACACTACTGGCAGGAATGCAAAAATAAACTCGAAGGAAGTGAAGAGCATGGCGTCGTGCCTAGATTATTATGGCGCACATGCTACTTCACTTTCCTGAGGGTAGACAGAGCCTGCGCGTTGAATTTGCGGACTAGGCACGATCCTATTCCTTCGCAGGCTTATCAGGTCCGTGCGTAGTGGTGCTTGCCGAAAACTGGTTGTTCGTGCTGAGAGGATCTGAGATCGGCGCTACGACGAAGATTTCTGCGCCCGCCGGCCTGCACTCCTCAATGCAGGCTTGTACCTCGGAAACCTTGGCAGGCGACGGGATGATGGGTACGCCCTCATCGCACACGAACAGCACGGTCACAGTGCCGGCTCCCATCTGGAATGGGTACGGCCAGACTCGACTACCTGTACCTGACCGACTACTCACGAAGGCGCGAGAGGGACTGATCGACGCCAAATTGCATTGGACCGCAGTGATGACGGACTACCTGGCCAAGACATTCGCCCAGGCACGGGACGATTCGAAGGCTTATGAAAACATGCCTGCCGGCGACAGCCCCACTTTCCAGGAGATCATGGCACTCGGTGCCTGGCGGTATGAGCAACAGAGTTTCGAGCAGGAATAGATTTGGGGCTTGATATATCACACGGACGTGAAGACGACCGAGTGCTCTCAAGCGGGGCAAGGCGATGACGCATTATTTTAAATGAAGGGCAAAGCTGACCTGAAGGGTGTACCTCGGTGGGCGCCGCTCAAAATATTCCCTACTGTTGCCCAAACCCCAGGCAAAAAAAAAGGGCCCACCTTTCGGTGAGCCCTTCCAGACCGCCCAGCAGAGCGGATTTTGTTTGGTAGGCGCGATTGGACTCGAACCAACGACCCCCACCATGTCAATGTCTGCTTGAGCAAGCTGCAAGCCGTGGTGCTCCTACCTTTCACAGAACGCCCATTCACATTATGAGGCGTCAAAAATGGCCAATTTCCGCTTACTTCCGTCTGGCAACTGGAACGCACAGGTACGGGTAAAAGGTAATTCTCCCCAGACGAAAACCTTCAGCACCAAAGCAGAAGCAGAGTCATGGGCGAACCAGATCGAAGCCGTGACGATGGATCGCAAGCACCACACCATTTATACGTTGGGCATGACGTACTGCGAAACGATGCTGAAGGGCAAAGGCAGCTACGACCACGCACTGAAGATCGTCGAGCATCTAGGCAGGCACTTCACGCAGCCAATCCATGAAATCACACCGCAGATGATCAATGACTTCAAGATCATGAGATTGAAGAAGGTGAAGCCTTCTACGTGCAGGACACAGCTCGCCTTTATGTCCCGGTTCTATCGATTCGCCAAACGCGGTTTGCTGATCGACATTCACAACCCTGTCAGTGATATTGCTCTGCCAAAGCCTGATCGGTCCTCCGATAAGGTGATCCGCGCAAGCGAGCTTGAGCGGTTGCTAGCGAAGCTCTCTCCCACCATGAAGCTCATCGTTGAACTCGCCTACGAGACTGCCATGAGGCGATCTGAAATTTTGAAACTGACGAAAGACTGCCTGCACCTCAATGACCGCATTGCCGATGTGATCGACGGGAAGAGCGGCACCCGATCAGTCCCCCTCACCCACCGTGCTATTGAGATTCTTGAACTCGCCCAACTGTGGGCCACTGTGGAACGCTACCCACACGGCTTGATCTTCACGGTCACTCCTCACGCGGTATCTCAGGCCGTGCGCCTTTGCACCACATAGTGCAGGGTTTCAGCAAATCTCCAGACTCCCCCACTAATATTTCCGCCACAGATTTACGACCGATATCGCCAAGGGCGACTGTAAAAAATTGAAAAGTTTGGTAAGTGCCAGGATTTGAGAAAAGCTCCTATCTACGGGGCACGATTGTACTTCCGGCGGTGGTCGTCCTCCATTTTCTCGCAGACTGTTCTCATAATCCTTCGGGTTGAACGCTCTTCCAAATCGTCCTTTACCTCTTTCCAGCAGAGCTCGATGGCCAGCGACGAACTTTTCCGAGCTTTGTCTTCAGGGGTGTCCGTGGCATTGATCGCGGCTCCTAGGACCATCATCCCCAGTAGGCCCACTATGGGAGTGAGGATGATCCACAGAAAGACCGTACCCGCCTTACTGCCCGACTTCGTCACCTCTTTTTGCTGATGCTTTCCACCGCCGGGATTGTCCAGCATCTCTCCGCAGAACTTGCACTTCAGCGCCTCCGCCTTAATCATCTCCGCACAGTACGGACATTTCTTCTCGTCGTTATCTGCCATCTCATTACCTCCGTGTGTGGTGGATGGCACAATGCCACACTCTCCGACATCTCTCTAGTTCGTATCTTTATAGGAGCGACTCAGAGAGAAGTCTTAGATGCCGCCATTGAAGAGGTCACCAAATGGCTCGCTGAGAATGGGGTAGCGAGTGTTGCCATCAACGCAACAACCGCCATGAAAACGCTGGACAAGAATGCTCAAGGCATCACAGACGCCATCATGCGGCTACGCCAGTCGTAGGCACCTTAGCACTCCATCTGACCGCGGGGGTCGCCTATTGAGCACCTTGCTCTGTGAATCGCTATGTCCATGCGCGCTCTATGACGCTTAGAGAATGTTTTAGCCGGTGTGCAGGATGTCCACTTCCCGGCGAGGCAGATTGAAGCACGGGAGCCGCTTGTTCTGCTTGCTTAGGTAGGACGCCTCAAAACTGAGGGCTCCTCCCTCACCCATCTCCGCCAACATTTTGCGGATGTCGCGCATGACGTTGTAGTGTTCCTTACGCGTCAGATCCGCAATCTCCTTACTGCTCATGGTGACAAACTATCTTGACCTGTCTTATCTTCCCTTCAAATCAATCATGGAGGGCCTATGAGCATCCCTGACGAAATCATCGAAAACATTCAAGGTGACCCCGTACAGGCGGCATTCTTAGCTTGTGAATACGTTTTAGAGGCTGTGGAGAGTAGTTCCGGGTGGAGCCCGAAAACACATGAGATCCTCATGGAGGGTTATGCACTGATTGAGGCGATGGAAATCGCTGGACTCATAAAGTGCTTCGCAGCGTCGGGCAACATTGAGGGAGATCGCAATCATGCCTGTACAACAATCGCGGCCTACTTAACTGAAGTGATGAATGAGCTTGAGGAGCAACTGTCTAATCACAAGCTGGAATCATTGCAAAGAAAGTTCGCAGGAATCGTATCAAACGCATTCGCATATGAGTTCACCGAAGGTGATGTCAATCGCATCCAAACGCTTATCAACGAGCTGCGACAGCTGATCTCCAATAACGATGAATTGGAGGATCAGCACAAACGTCGCCTTCTTAAGCGTCTAGAGAAATTGCAGACCGAGATGCATAAAAAGATGTCTGACCTTGATCACTTCTACGGCCTTACCGTCGAGGGGAGCGTGATGCTCAAGAAGGTTGGCGGGAATCTCAAGCCGATTGTTGACCGCATCTCCGAGATAACCAAGATCACCTGGGCTACTCAGTCGAGGGCTGAGGATTTGCCATCTGGGAGTGAACCTCCGTTGATCGGCACGGATAAGCAGGAATCGCAAATCGCTTCTGAATAATGGACTGAGCTGATGGTTTGGGCTGCTTCCTTGGAAGCAGCTTACCCCTCACACGGTTAGTCTGAGTTCTATGCGATTTTATTCGTGTGATCTCCATATGCATATCCCATCCGCGATGCATCCTGCTTCCTCTCCCGACTGTAGATGTCGCTCAGCGTCCACTTCTGACGCTCGTGTTCGATCTTCAGTGCGGCAAGCTCCCTCGACCCGTCGCGGTACATGACGATCATCCCAGCTATGGTTTCGTGGGCTCTGCGTAGATCCTGCCGCGTCGTATCCAGCTCAGCTTCCAGTAACGAGCAGTAGTGCTGGAGCATCTCCACGCGCTTAGGCATGCCCAGCTCAAAGCCTGTGTCATCGATCAAATCGTCTTCCATCATGCACGAACCATATACTGTATATCCGAACAGTATAAATTCAAGGAAGGGCGCTCAAGAGCGAGAAGACGGGTGGTGAAAAGGACTGAGATGTAGAGGAAGAATTTCACCCCAAGTACGGACGCTTACGGCGTTCACATTGCCCAGTGTGAACGAACCCGATATTTTGTGAACGTTCTGCATGAAATCCAAGATAACAAAAAAGGGCCCACCTTTCGGTGAGCCCTTCCAGACCGCCCAGCAGAGCGGATTTTGTTTGGTAGGCGCGATTGGACTCGAACCAACGACCCCCACCATGTCAAGGTGGTGCTCTAACCAACTGAGCTACGTGCCTGCTGTGAGGCGGCATTCTACGGAATTCCGGGAGGGTGTCAACACCTTTTTTCGCGCTAACCCTATGAATATGCAAAATATTTAATTTTGCTGCTGCAAAGAAGATTTTCCGGTGGCTGGCGGCGGTTTTTCAACTCGGGTAGGATCAACGCACACGTTAAATTTATTAAACAGAGGCTTCAGGATGGCGAACACCCCTTACCCAGAGTCCTATTACGCCGCATCGGCCAATGCGGTGCCGCCGCGTCCGTCTTTGCAGGGTGAGGTTGAGACTGATGTCTGCGTGATCGGGGCCGGTTATACCGGGCTGTCCTCGGCCCTGTTCCTGCTGGAGCACGGCTTTCGGGTGACGGTGCTGGAAGCGGCCAGGGTGGGTTTCGGTGCGTCGGGGCGCAATGGTGGACAGATCGTCAACAGCTACAGCCGCGATATCGATGTGATCGAGCGCAGTGTCGGCCCTCGTCAGGCTCAGTTGCTGGGGCAGATGGCGTTCGAGGGCGGGCAGATCATTCGTGATCGGGTGGCCAGGTACAACATTCAATGCGACTTGAAGGACGGCGGTATGTTTGCTGCCGTCACCGCCAAACAGATGGGTCACCTGGAGTCCCAGAAGCGTTTGTGGGAGCGTTTCGGCCATACGCAGCTGGAGTTGATGGATCAGCGCCGCATCCGCGAGGTCGTGGCTTGCGATCAATACGTTGGTGGCATGCTCGACATGAGTGGCGGGCATATCCATCCGCTCAACCTGGCACTGGGCGAAGCGGCGGCTGTGGAGTCGTTGGGCGGCACCATTCATGAGCAGTCGCCGGCGGTGCGCATCGAGCGCGGTGCCAGCCCGGTCGTCCACACGCCACAGGGCAAGGTCAGGGCCAAGTTCATTATCGTGGCGGGCAACGCCTACCTGGGCAATCTGGTGCCGGAGCTGGCGGCCAAATCGATGCCTTGCGGCACGCAGGTGATCACCACCGAGCCCTTGGGCGATGAGTTGGCGAAAACCCTGCTGCCCCAGGACTATTGCGTCGAAGACTGCAACTACCTGCTCGACTACTACCGCCTGAGCGGCGACAAGCGTCTGATTTTCGGCGGTGGCGTGGTGTATGGCGCACGGGACCCGGCGAACATCGAAGCGATCATTCGTCCGAAGCTGCTCAAGGCTTTCCCGCAGCTCAAGGATGTGAAAATCGACTACGCCTGGACCGGCAATTTCCTGTTGACCCTGTCGCGTCTTCCTCAGGTCGGGCGACTGGGCGACAACATCTATTACTCTCAGGGCTGCAGCGGCCACGGCGTCACCTACACGCACCTGGCGGGCAAGGTCCTGGCCGAGGCATTGCGCGGTCAGGCTGAACGTTTCGACGCCTTTGCCGACCTGCCCCACTACCCGTTCCCGGGTGGGCAACTGCTGCGCACCCCCTTCGCTGCGCTGGGTGCCTGGTACTACGGATTGCGCGACAAATTCGGGTTCTGATGCACCAACAAAAAATGCCCGTATCTGACGATATGGGCATTTTTTTATCTGCTTGGAAAACCGTTACCCGGCGATGGCGCGGTCCGCCGACAGCTTGCCGGCCCCTTCGATCAGCACCGCGATGCTGCCGCCGAGCAACGCCAGGGCGAATTCATAACCGTTGTTGGCCATGAACAGGCCGTTGCTGATGTGAACGGTAAAAATCGCCACCAGTGACAGGAAGGTCAGGCCCAGCGCCGCCGGACGTGCCAGCAAGCCGATGATCAATGCCAGACCGCCAAAGAACTCGGTACCGCCCGCCAGCGTCGCCATCAGGTAGCCCGGTGCCAGGCCGATGCTTTCCATGTACTGCGCGGTTCCCGCCAGACCATAGCCACCGAATGCCCCGAAGAGTTTTTGCGCACCGTGGGCAGCGAAGATGATGCCGACGAAAATCCGCAAAACAGTCAGGCCGTAGCCAGCGCGGGTAAACAATACCTTGTTGATCAGTGTGCTCATGCTTTGACATCCCTTGAGAGTGTGTGTTGGTTGGCCGCTATATTAATCAGTAAATCTCATGTTAAAAGCGCAAAAAACCCGCAATAACAATCAGTTTATTCGATCATTTACGAAGGGCAACTTTTTGCCCTTGGGGCTCCAACGACTCCCGCTCCCGATCGAACGCCAGGTAATACTTGTTCACGCTATTAACATAGCTGACAGGTCCCATTCCCACCTGCTCCATGGCGATGCGCTCAACCTGGAAAAACCACTGGTTGGGGTTCAACCCGCGTCGCCTGGCTTCCGCGCGCATCCCTTGCACCCGCTCCGGGCCGATGTTGTAGGCCGCCAGCACAAAGGCCATGCGCTCGCGTTCATTAAGCTTGGGGCTGGCGAAGAACTTGCGGCGAATCATCGCCAGGTACTTGGCCCCGGCCTGCACGTTGGCATCCAGGTCTTGAATGTTGCTCACACCCACACGTTGTGCCGCTGAAGGCGTGATCTGCATCAGGCCGGTCGGCGCGCCGCCACTGCGGGCCGCGGGTCGCAGGCCGGACTCTTTGAACGCCAGCGCCGCCAGGTTCAGCCAGTCCATGTCTTGGGCGCTCGCATGTTTTTGCAGCACCGGCCGCAGCTTTTCCAGGCGCTGGCGGTCAGCCTTGGCCAGGGGATAGTGGACCTGGTACTGGCGTCGATAGATGCGCAAGAACGCGGCATCCTGGTCCGATGGTTTTTTATAGCCCGCCAGGAAACGATCGATGCTGGCCCGCAGCATCGCCGCGTCGCGGCGCACGAACCAGAACTCTTCGCCTGGCTCGCTGATTATCACTTGGCGATCGACTCGCAATTTCGGCAGGATCTTGCCCCAACGTTCGGCAATCGGTTGTTCGACGATGGTCAGATGAAAGATCCCGCCCTGGACCATCTCCAGCACGTCCTCGACCGCCAGGCTCGGGTCGACCCACTCGATCTTGACGGGCGGCAGTTTATGCAGCGCCAGCTTTTGATTGATCTGGCTGATGGCGTCACCGGCGGCGCTGCCGTTGGGCAGCGCCAGGGTTTTACCTGACAGCTGTTCAAGACGGGTGTACCGACGCTCACCCTTGATCCCCACCAGCACCAACGGGATGTTACTGGCAACCGGTTCACTGCTGCTGACGGCGAAGCCCGGCTGCAGGTCCAGCAACTCGCCAGGGGCCACCAGGTCGCCCTCCCCGCGCTGCAACGCACCGAGCAGTTGATCCTTGGCTTTGGGAATGATCTTGAGGGTGATTTCCTGGCCGTCGCGGGCGTGGCCGTTGAGGTATTGCTCGAAAGCGCGCAAGCGATGGTACTCGACGCCTATGGCCTGACCCTGGACTTCGCCGGAACTGTTGCGGCTCTGGTTGACCAGCACTCGCAGCACGCGACTGCTGCGGATGTCCGTCAGGTCACGGACTTTGGTCGCCGGTACGGCTTGCAGCGGCCCGGGCAGCCGCGCAACCGCCGACATTGGCAGCAGCAGCGAGCAACACAGCAGTAGCAAAACCGAGGGACGAATCATCCACTCTCCGCAAAGAATTCAGGTCGACCGCATGAATGGGATCACGCAATCAAGCGACAGAAACAGAGCGCTCTAAGCGCTGGCAACGCGCGAAAGACTGGCACAATGATGGCATCGCCACCACCCAGACTTGTTCGCGACATTAAGAGACAGCGATAACCCGTTGTAGTTCTTGGCTTTTCTTATAAATCCAGAGCTCTGATATGCTTTGCGGCCCTGGGCCCGAGGTAGCACCATGCAACTCATCGATATCGGCGTCAACCTGACCAACCCCAGCTTTGCCGACAAGCACCAGGCTGTACTGGACCGCGCCTATGCCGCCGGGGTCTGCCAATTGGTGCTCACCGGCACCAATGTCGAGGGCAGCGAACAGGCGCTGGAGTTGTGCCAGCAACTGGACGCAACAGCGCAACGGCTGTTCGCCACTGCCGGTGTTCATCCCCACGCGGCCAGCGACTGGAATGCCGACAGCGCGCGTCGTCTGCGCAGTCTGCTGAAGGAGGCGAATATCGTCGCGGTGGGTGAATGCGGCCTGGATTTCAACCGCGATTTTTCACCGCGTGCGCAACAAGAGAAAGTCCTCGAAGAACACCTGGCGCTGGCGGTCGAACTGCAAATGCCGGTGTTCCTGCACGAGCGTGATGCCAGCCAGCGCCTGCTGGAGATCCTCCGTGACTACCGCGATCAATTGCCGGCGGCCGTGGTGCACTGCTTCACTGGCGAAAGGAAAGCGCTGTTCAGTTACCTGGACCTGGATTTGCACATCGGCATTACCGGTTGGATCTGCGATGAGCGCCGGGGCACGCATTTGCACCCCTTGGTCAAGGAGATCAAGCGCGGGCGGTTGATGCTGGAGAGCGATGCGCCGTATCTGTTACCGCGCAGCCTTCGCCCCAAACCGAAAAACGGTCGCAACGAGCCGGCGTATCTGACGGAAGTGTTACGTGAGGTGGCCTTGCACCGCGGGGAAAGCCAGGAAGACCTGGCCGCCCACAGTACGGCTTGCGCGCGGGCGTTCTACGGGCTGCCCACCGTGGATTGAACGCGGGCCCGGATCGGGCCCGCGATACAGCTGTCACCCTAGTGACTGCTGCGCAACATTTCTTTAGGCACGTACTTGCCGATCTCGAACTTGCCGATTGCCGCGCGGTGCACTTCATCCGGACCGTCGGCCAGGCGCAGGGTGCGTTGCATGGCATACATGTAGGCCAGCGGGAAATCGTTGGACACCCCTGCCCCGCCATGGATCTGGATCGCCCGGTCGATCACGCGCAAGGCCACGTTCGGCGCCACCACCTTTATCTGCGCGATTTCACTCTTCGCCACTTTATTGCCGACGGTGTCCATCATGTACGCCGCCTTGAGCGTCAGCAGGCGGGCCATGTCGATCTCCATCCGTGAATCGGCGATCTTGTCGATGTTGCCGCCCAGGCGCGCCAGGGGTTTGCCGAACGCGGTGCGGTTCACCGAGCGTTTGCACATCAGTTCCAGCGCTCGTTCAGCCATGCCGATCGAACGCATGCAGTGGTGAATCCGCCCCGGGCCCAGACGGCCCTGTGCAATTTCGAAGCCGCGTCCTTCACCCAACAGAACGTTTTCGTACGGCACCCGAACATTTTCAAACAGCACTTCGGCGTGACCGTGGGGTGCGTCGTCATAGCCGAACACTGGCAGCGGACGCAGGATTTTCACACCAGGGGTATCCACCGGAACCAGAATCATCGAGTGCTGCGCATGACGCGGTGCATCGGGATTGCTCAGGCCCATGAAGATCAGGATCTTGCAGCGCGGATCGCACGCACCGGAGGTCCACCATTTCTTGCCGTTGATCACCCACTCGTCACCGTCGCGCTCGGCACGGGCGGCCATGTTGGTGGCGTCGGAGGACGCAACGTCCGGTTCGGTCATGGCGAACGCCGAGCGAATCTCGCCGCGCAGCAAGGGTTCGAGCCAGCGTTGCTTCTGTTCTTCGTTGGCGTAGCGCACCAGTACTTCCATGTTGCCCGTGTCCGGTGCCGAGCAGTTGAACGGCTCAGGCCCCAGTAGCGAACGCCCCATGATTTCCGCCAGCGGCGCGTATTCGAGGTTGGTCAGGCCGGCGCCGAGCTCGGACTCAGGCAGAAACAAATTCCACAGGCCTTCGGCCTTGGCCTTGAGCTTGAGTTCTTCCATGATCGCGGTCGGCTGCCAGCGGTCGCCCTCGGCGACCTGGCGCTCGAATACCGCTTCGGCGGGATAGACGTAGGTGTCCATGAACGCGGTCACGCGCTCACGCAGTTCTTGCACCTTGGGCGAATAAGCGAAATCCATGGGCAGCTACCTTCTTGCAGGAGGTTGTTTAGGTCATGCAATCGATGCTAGAACAGCTATGAAAATTTACCTAGCCTATTCTCGGCGTGTATAAACATTCATCACCGATATATGATCGACTGATCGAGACCACCTAAAATAAGAGTGCAGCGCAATGAATCTGAGCAAGGTCGACCTCAACCTTTTCATCGTCTTCGACGCGATCTACACCGAGGCCAACCTGACCCGCGCCGGGCAGATTGTCGGGATTACCCAACCTGCTGTGTCCAACGCGCTGGCCCGACTGCGCGAGACTTTCAACGACCCGCTGTTCGTGCGCACCGCCCAGGGCATGGTGCCAACACCCATGGCGCAAAACATTATCGGCCCGGTGCGCAACGCGCTTTCATTGCTGCGCGTTTCGGTGCAGGAAAGCCGCATCTTCAATCCACTGCAGGCGGTCAAGACCTACCGCATCAGCATGACCGACCTCACTGAAGCTGTGATCCTGCCGCCGCTGTTCCAGCGCCTGCGCCGCCTTGCGCCAACAGTGATCATCGAAAGTTTTTTGTCCAAGCGCCGCGAGACCACCAAGGAGCTGGCCGCCGGCCGACTCGACTTCGCCGTGGACGCGCCGCTCAACACCGACCCGCAGGTGCGCCACGTCAAGTTGATGGAGGACCGTTACGTGTGCGCCATGCGCAAGGGGCACCCGCTGGCGGGCAAGGAAAAATTCACCCTCGATGATTACCTGGGACTGACCCACATCCACATTTCCAGCCGTCGCAGCGGCCTGGGCCATGTCGACCTGGCCCTGGGCAAAATGGGCATCCAGCGCAAGATCGCCCTGCGCTCCCAGCATTACCTGATGGCCTCGCAAGTGTTGCAGCAGACCGACATGGTCATGACCGTGCCAGAACGCTTCGCGCGTCGAAACGATTTGCACGCCTTTTATCTGCCAGTCAACGATGTGCCGCCGGTTGAAACCCACCTTTACTGGCACGAAAGCACCGACCAGGACCCGGCGAACCGCTGGATGCGCGAGCAGATGATCGAGTTGTGCCAGCAGGTGACGGCGCAGGAGAAGAAGCTGGAGAAGGTGTAGGGCTCTACACCGCATTATCGTTCTTCGCGGGCAAGCCTCGCTCCTACAGGCGGCGGGGATCTTGTAGGAGCGAGGCTTGCCCGCGAAGAGGCCCGCAAAGACACCGAAAATCCCTGCCCCTTGACGTAAACGTCAACCTGCCATTAGCTTAGCGCCATGACCTTTTGCGAGCGCGCCCATGAGCAGCCAGACCTACAGCATTTCCGACCTCGCCCGCGAGCTCGACATCACTACCCGGGCCATTCGCTTCTATGAAGAACAAGGCCTGCTCAGCCCCGAACGGCGTGGCCAGGAACGCATCTACTCACCCCGCGACAAGGTTAGTCTGAAGCTGATCCTGCGGGGCAAGCGCATCGGCTTTTCCCTGGCCGAATGCCGCGAGCTGATCGAGCTCTACGATCCTTCCAGCGGTAACACCAAGCAACTGCACAGCATGCTGGGAAAAATCAGCGAGCGCCGGGAACAGCTGGAACAGCAGCTACTGGACATCGAACAGATGAAACTGGAGCTCGATACCGCTGAAGATCGTTGCGTGCAGGCGCTGGAACAAACCCTCAAGAGTCAGGAATCGCTTCAATAGGCCTACACAATCCTCTGTGGGAGCGAGCTTGCTCGCGATAGCATTGGGTCAGTCGACAACGATGTCGCATGTGCTACCGCCATCGCGAGCAAGCTCGCTCCCACAGGGTTTTCTCAGCATTCAGACAATCAGCACAGGTCGAATCCCATGTCTCTTCCAACCCACGTACGCCTGGTCGAAGTCGGCCCCCGCGACGGTCTGCAAAACGAAGCCCAACCCATCAGCGTTGCCGACAAGGTGCAATTGGTCGATGCACTGACGGCCGCGGGCCTTGGCTATATAGAAGTCGGCAGTTTCGTCTCGCCCAAGTGGGTGCCGCAGATGGCGGGGTCTGCCGAGGTGTTCGCACAGATCCAGCGCAAGCCGGGCGTGACCTATGGCGCCCTCGCCCCCAACCTGCGCGGCTTTGAAGATGCCCTTGCCTGCGGGGTCAAGGAAGTCGCGGTATTCGCCGCGGCGTCGGAAGCGTTTTCCCAGCGCAACATCAATTGCTCGATCAGCGAAAGCCTGGAGCGCTTCGTTCCCATCATGGATGCCGCCAGACAGCACGGCGTCAGCGTGCGCGGTTACGTGTCCTGTGTGCTGGGCTGTCCCTATGAAGGTAACGTCGCGCCCGAACAAGTCGCCCGGGTCGCACGGGAGCTTTACGCCATGGGCTGCTACGAGGTGTCGCTGGGCGACACCATCGGCACGGGCACCGCTGGCGCCACGCGCAAGATGTTCGACGTGGTGTCGGCCGATGTGCCGCGGGACAAACTGGCCGGGCACTTCCACGACACCTATGGCCAGGCCATGACCAACATCTACGCCAGCCTGCTGGAAGGCATCTCGGTGTTCGACAGCTCCATCGCCGGTCTCGGTGGCTGCCCTTATGCCAAGGGCGCCAGCGGTAACGTCGCCACCGAGGACGTGGTTTACCTGCTCAACGGCCTCGGGATCGAAACCGGAATCGACCTGGATGCGCTGATTCTGGCCGGCCAGCAAATTTGTACCGTGCTGGGGCGCCCCACCGGTTCCCGTGTGGCGAAGGCGCGTAGCGCTCAGTGAACGTGCAGGTGTGTGGGGGTGTTACCGCAGCCGCGGAAACGTGGGCGCAAGCGAGTAACACGGAAACAGAATGTAGGGTTTTCCCTGAGGCCGAAAACCTTATAAAAACCTAAGCACCTGTTTTTAAAGGGTTTTTAAAAGTTGGCACGGCTTCTGCTATATCTATCGCATAACAAGAATAAAAAAATTGCGGCAAACCCAATAAAAACAAGACGTAACGACTCTGACATAACAAAAACAACACGGCAGAGACGCAGCTAACAGATTTTTTTGGAGAGGATGTGCTTTTCAGGGTGCTTTTCGGAGTTACCCGCAACCGGGCAGAGAACAATAAAACTACCTTCAGGTAGCTCCCGAACTGGTTGGATCGCTCAGCGAAAAAGTAGATCAGCGCTCAAAAAAATACGTTTGCTCTTGATCCCGGATGGGGATCGACAAAAAACAGCGGTAAAGGGTCAACGGTCACCAAAAACAAAAACAGACCGCCCCTCAATAATAAAAAAAGAGCACGCGCAACGAAAATTAAAGGGGAGCTTCGGCTCCCCTTTGTGCTGTCTGCGATTCTGAAGATCATGTAAAACCCTGTGGGAGCGAGCTTGCTCGCGATGGCGGTAAGGCATTCAACATCTATGTCGACTGACCTACTGCTATCGCGAGCAAGCTCGCTCCCACAGGTTTTGTGTCACGCCTTGTTGATGCGCAACTCCTCGATGCTGATCTCGCGCATCCTGAATTTCTGGATCTTGCCGGTAACGGTCATTGGAAACTCTTCCACGAACTTGAAGTAACGCGGTGTCTTGAAGTGCGCGATGCGCTCCTTGCACCAGGCTTGCAGCTCCTGTTCGGTGGCACTATGGCCGGGGTGGAACTTGATCCAGGCAACGATCTCTTCGCCATAACGCGAGCAAGGAATGCCGATCACCTGCACATCGGCCACCGCCGGGTGGGTGAAGAAGAATTCTTCCAGTTCGCGCGGATAAATGTTCTCGCCGCCGCGGATGATCATGTCCTTGTTGCGCCCGGCAATGCACACGTAACCCTCGTCATTCATGCTCGCCAGATCACCGGTGTGCATCCAGCCGGCCTGGTCGATGGCTTCCGCCGTGCCTTGCGGATTATTCCAATAACCGAGCATCACACTGTAACCGCGAGTACACAGCTCACCGATGGTGCCACGGGGCACCGGATTGCCCGCTTCGTCGATGATTTTGCTTTCCAGCTGTGGCTGGGTGCGGCCGACGGTGGTCACGCGCAACTCCAGGTCGTCCGAGGGACCTGTCTGCAACGACACCGGGCTGGTTTCCGTCATGCCGTAGGCAATCTGCACTTCGCTCATGTGCATTTCATTGATGACCCGGCGCATCACCTCGATAGGGCAAGTCGCTCCCGCCATGATTCCGGTGCGCAGACTCGACAGGTCGAACTCGGCGCGTTGCGGCTGATCGAGCATGGCGATGAACATGGTCGGCACACCGTAGAGCGCGGTGGCTTTTTCTTCGGCGACGGTGCTCAGGGTCTGCAGCGGATCGAATGCGTCGCTTGGGTAAATCATGGTGCTGCCGTGGGTGATGCAACCGAGGTTGCCCATGACCATGCCGAAGCAGTGGTACAACGGCACCGGGATCACCAACCGGTCGATGGCGGTCAGGCCCAGGCTTTCGCCGACCATATAGCCATTATTGAGAATGTTGTAGTGGCTGAGGGTTGCGCCCTTGGGGAAGCCGGTCGTGCCAGAGGTGTACTGGATGTTCACCGCCTGATCGAAGTGCAGGCTGTTTTGGCGCTCATGCAATTGCTCGACCGAAACGCTGCCCGCCAGCTCGGTCAGTTGCGACCAGGGCAGGAAACCCGTCGGCGGCTGCGCGTCGAGACTGATGACCCCGCGCAATTCCGGCAGGCGCTCGCTGTGCAATTTGCCGATGGCTTGCTCCGCCAGCTCCGGCACCAGGCCCTGCAGCATGGCGTGATAGTTGGAGCTCTTGAAAGCACCGGCGCTGACCAGCCATTGGCAGCCGGACTGCTTCAGCACGTATTCGAGTTCGGAACTGCGATAGGCCGGGTTGATGTTGACCAGGATCACGCCGATTTTCGCCGTGGCAATCTGGGTAATGCACCACTGGGCACAGTTCGGGGCCCAGATGCCGAGACGGTCGCCGGCCTGCAGGCCCAGCGCCAGAAGCGCCCTGGCATGCAGGTCTGCCGCATCCGCCAGTTGCCGCCAGGTGTAGCGCAGCTGTTGATGGCGCACCACCAGCGCCTCCCCGGCCGGGTACTGCGCGACCGTATTGTCGAACGCCTGGCCGATGGTCATCGCCAACAAGGCTTTGTCCTGGGAACCACGGGTGTAACTGCGTTGCGGGCTTGCACTGGGTTGATCCATGACGACCCCTATTGTCTTTATTAATGGGCTACTCGCGCTCCCACAAAATGGTTGCGCGTTCTATCTTGAACTGCCTCTACTCTCGCTCAAGTTGACGTTAACGTAAAGGGCGATTGACAGCCTTTCGTCACAGGTTTACGTTAACGTAAAGGTGAGAGCCGATTGACTGACTCACCAACCGACAAAAAAGCCAAAAGGTGACCCATGAGCTACCCATCCCTGAATTTTGCCCTCGGTGAAACCATCGACATGCTGCGCGATCAGGTTCAGTCCTTCGTCGCCAAAGAGATCGCCCCCCGCGCCGCTCAGATCGACATCGACAACCTGTTCCCCGCCGACCTGTGGCGCAAATTCGGCGACATGGGCCTGCTGGGCGTTACCGTGGCGGAAGAGTACGGCGGTGCCGGCCTGGGTTACCTGGCGCACGTTGTCGCGATGGAAGAAATCAGCCGTGGCTCGGCCTCTGTGGCCCTGTCCTATGGTGCGCACTCCAACCTCTGCGTCAACCAGATCAACCGCAATGGCAACCACGAACAGAAATCCAAATACCTGCCGAAGCTGATCAGCGGCGAGCACATCGGCGCCCTGGCCATGAGTGAGCCGAACGCCGGCTCCGACGTGGTCTCGATGAAGTTGCGTGCCGATAAACGCGGCGATCACTACGTGCTCAACGGCAGCAAGACCTGGATCACCAACGGTCCGGACGCCAACACCTACGTGATCTACGCCAAGACCGACCTGGAAAAAGGTCCCCACGGCATCACCGCCTTCATCGTCGAGCGCGACTGGAAAGGCTTCAGCCGCAGCAACAAATTCGACAAGCTCGGTATGCGTGGTTCGAACACCTGCGAGCTGTTCTTCGATGACGTCGAAGTGCCAGAAGAAAACATCCTCGGCGTGCTCAACGGCGGCGTGAAGGTGCTGATGAGCGGCCTCGACTACGAACGTGTCGTCCTGTCCGGCGGCCCGACCGGGATCATGCAGGCCTGCATGGACCTGATCGTGCCGTACATCCACGACCGCAAGCAGTTCGGCCAGAGCATCGGCGAGTTCCAGCTGATCCAGGGCAAAGTTGCCGACATGTACACCCAGCTCAACGCCAGCCGCGCTTACCTGTACGCGGTGGCCCAGGCCTGCGAGCGCGGTGAAACCACCCGCAAGGACGCCGCCGGCGTGATCCTCTACAGCGCCGAGCGCGCCACGCAAATGGCTCTCGACGCGATCCAGATTCTCGGCGGTAACGGCTACATCAACGAATTCCCGGCCGGTCGCCTGCTGCGTGACGCCAAGCTGTACGAGATCGGCGCGGGCACCAGTGAGATCCGTCGCATGCTGATCGGCCGCGAACTGTTCAACGAAACCCGCTAAACGGAGCTGTCCATGGCTATCCTGCATACCCAGCTCAACCCCCGTTCGGCGGAGTTCGCGACCAACAGCGCGGCGATGCTCAAACAGGTCGACGCCCTGCACACCCTGCTGGCCCAAGTGGCACAAGGTGGCGGCCCGAAAGCGCAAGAACGCCACACCTCCCGGGGCAAACTGCTGCCCCGCGAGCGCATCAACCGCCTGCTCGACCCTGGCTCGCCTTTTCTGGAAATCAGCCAACTGGCGGCCTACGAGGTGTATGGCGAAGACGTTCCCGCCGCTGGCGTGATTGCCGGGATCGGCCGGGTGGAAGGTGTCGAGTGCATGATCGTCGCCAACGATGCCACGGTAAAAGGTGGCTCGTACTACCCGCTGACCGTGAAGAAGCACCTGCGCGCCCAGACCATCGCCCAGCAGAATCGTCTGCCGTGCATTTATCTGGTGGATTCCGGCGGCGCCAACCTGCCGCGCCAGGATGAAGTGTTTCCGGACCGTGAACACTTCGGGCGGATCTTCTTCAACCAAGCCAACATGAGCGCACAGGGCATCCCGCAGATTGCCGTGGTCATGGGCTCCTGCACCGCGGGCGGCGCCTACGTACCGGCCATGGCCGACGAGGCCATCATGGTGCGCGAGCAAGCGACGATTTTTCTTGCCGGCCCACCGCTGGTGAAAGCCGCGACGGGTGAAGTGGTCAGCGCCGAAGATCTGGGCGGGGCCGATGTGCACTGCAAGATTTCCGGTGTGGCCGACCATTACGCCGAAAGCGATGAACACGCCCTGGCCCTGGCGCGTCGTAGCGTTGCCAATCTCAACTGGCGCAAGCTGGGTGAAGTGCAGCAACGCACCCCGATCGCCCCGCTCTATAGCAGCGACGAGTTGTACGGTGTCGTGCCGGCCGATGCCAAGCAACCGTTCGATGTGCGCGAAGTCATCGCGCGGCTGGTGGACGGTTCGGTGTTCGACGAGTTCAAGGCCTTGTTCGGGACCACATTGGTTTGCGGATTTGCCTACCTGCACGGTTATCCGATCGCCATCCTCGCCAACAACGGCATCCTGTTCGCGGAAGCTGCACAGAAAGGTGCGCACTTCATCGAGCTGGCTTGTCAGCGCGGCATCCCGCTGCTGTTCCTGCAAAACATCACCGGCTTCATGGTCGGCCAGAAATACGAAGCCGGCGGCATCGCCAAGCACGGCGCGAAACTGGTGACCGCGGTGGCCTGCGCCAAGGTGCCGAAGTTCACCGTGATCATCGGCGGCAGCTTCGGTGCCGGTAACTACGGCATGTGCGGCCGGGCCTACGATCCGCGCTTTTTGTGGATGTGGCCGAATGCGCGCATCGGCGTGATGGGTGCCGAACAGGCGGCCGGGGTACTGGTGCAGGTCAAGCGCGAGCAGGCCGAACGTGCCGGCCAGGCTTTCAGCGCCGAGCAGGAAGCCGAGATCAAGCAACCAATCCTCGACCAGTATGAAGAACAGGGCCATCCCTACTACTCCAGCGCTCGCTTGTGGGATGACGGCGTCATCGACCCGGCCCAGACCCGCGACGTACTGGCACTGGCCTTGTCCGCGTCGTTGAACGCGCCAATCGAACCGAGCCGCTTCGGCGTGTTCCGGATGTGATTTTCTGTGGGAGCGAGCCTGCTCGCGAAGGATTCACCGCGGTTCATCTGATGCACCGCGTTATCGTTCTTCGCGAGCAAGCCTGCTCCCACAAGGACCGTGGAGACGGATGAACATGAGCGACTTCAACACCCTCGAACTGCTGACCGACCCTCGTGGCTTTGCCACGCTGTGGCTCAGCCGTGAAGAAAAGAACAACGCGTTCAACGCCCAGATGATCCGCGAACTGATCCTCGCCCTGGACAAGGTAGCGAGCGATGCCAACCTGCGTTTCCTGTTGGTGCGTGGCCGCGGCAAACACTTCAGTGCGGGTGCCGATCTGGCCTGGATGCAGCAATCGGCCGAGCTCGATTACGCAACCAACCTCGACGATGCCCGAGAGCTGGCGGAGCTGATGTACAACCTCGCCAAGCTGAAAATCCCGACCCTGGCCGTGGTGCAAGGCGCGGCGTTTGGTGGCGCCCTGGGCCTGATCAGTTGCTGTGACATGGCCATCGGCGCCGATGACGCGCAGTTCTGCCTGTCGGAAGTGCGTATCGGCCTGGCACCGGCAGTGATCAGCCCGTTCGTGGTGCAAGCCATCGGCGAGCGCGCCACGCGCCGCTATGCCTTGACCGCCGAGCGTTTCGGCGGGCAACGGGCGCGGGAGATCGGCCTGTTGTCGGAGAGTTACCCGACGGCCGAGCTGGAACAGAAAATCGAACAGTGGATCGACAACCTGCTGCTCAACAGTCCAGCCGCCATGCGCGCCAGCAAGGACCTGTTGCGTGAAGTCGGCGACGGCACGCTGACCCCGTCCCTGCGACGCTACACCGAGAACGCCATCGCCCGCATCCGAGTAAGCGCCGAAGGCCAGGAAGGCCTGCGCGCCTTTCTGCAAAAACGTCCGCCGAGCTGGCAAGCCGCAACCACCACCAAGGAGCCGCGTTGATGAGCGCACCTGTCCTCACTACCCTGCTGGTGGCCAACCGCGGCGAAATCGCCTGCCGGGTGATGCGCACCGCCAAGGCCTTGGGCCTGACCACCGTGGCCGTACACAGCGCCACCGACCGCGATGCCCGGCACAGCCGTGAAGCCGATATCCGTGTCGACCTCGGCGGCAGCAAGGCCGCCGACAGTTACCTGCAAATCGACAAGCTGATCGCTGCCGCCAAGGCCAGCGGTGCCCAGGCGATCCATCCCGGCTACGGTTTCCTGTCCGAAAATGCCGGGTTCGCCCGCGCCATCGAAGCCGCCGGCCTGATCTTCCTCGGTCCGCCCGCCTCGGCCATCGATGCCATGGGCAGCAAATCCGCGGCCAAGGCCTTGATGGAAACCGCCGGCGTGCCGCTGGTACCGGGCTATCACGGTGAAGCCCAGGACCTCGAGACCTTCCGCGATGCCTGCGAACGCATCGGCTACCCCGTGCTGCTCAAGGCCACCGCGGGTGGCGGCGGCAAGGGCATGAAAGTGGTCGAGGACGTCAGCCAGCTGGCCGAAGCCCTGGCCTCGGCGCAGCGTGAAGCACAATCGTCGTTCGGCGACTCGCGGATGCTGGTGGAGAAATACCTGCTCAAACCCCGTCACGTGGAGATCCAGGTGTTCGCCGATCAGCACGGCAACTGCCTGTACCTCAACGAACGCGACTGCTCGATTCAGCGTCGGCACCAGAAAGTCGTCGAAGAAGCGCCGGCGCCCGGCCTGAGCCCTGAACTGCGCCGCGCCATGGGCGAAGCGGCCGTGCGTTCGGCGCAGGCCATCGGTTACGTCGGTGCCGGCACCGTGGAATTTTTGCTGGATGCGTGCGGCGAGTTCTTCTTCATGGAGATGAACACGCGCCTGCAGGTCGAACACCCGGTGACTGAAGCCATCACCGGCCTCGACCTGGTGACCTGGCAGATCCGTGTGGCCCGCGGCGAAGCCTTGCCAATGACCCAGGATCAGGTGCCGCTGATCGGTCACGCGATTGAAGTGCGCTTGTATGCCGAAGATCCGGGCAACGACTTTTTGCCCGCTACCGGTCGCCTGGAGCTGTATCGCGAATCCGCGCCGGGTGCCGGTCGCCGGGTGGACAGCGGCGTTGAAGAAGGCGATGAGATTTCGCCGTTCTACGACCCGATGCTCGGCAAGCTGATTGCCTGGGGCGAGGACCGTGAACAGGCGCGCTTGCGCTTGCTGAGCATGCTCGATGAATTCGCCATTGGCGGGCTCAAGACCAACATCAATTTCCTGCGGCGAATCATCGGCCACCCGGCGTTTGCCCAGGCCGAACTCGATACCGGGTTCATCCCGCGCTACCAGGAGCAGCTGTTGCCACAGCCTGCGGCGCTCAGCGACGAGTTCTGGCAAGCCGCCGCCCAGGCATTTGCGCAGAGCCTGCTCAACCCGTCGCGTAGCGATGACCCGAGCTCGCCATGGGCTATCGGCAACGGCCTGCGCGCCGGCTTGCCCGCGCAAATCACCCTGCACCTGAGTTGCGAGGGCCAGGACCGCGCGTTGACGCTAAGCAACCCCCAGCCCCACAGCGCTCGACTCACAGGCGAGCACTTGCTGACCGAGCACGATGGCGTGCGCCGTCAGCACCGGGCGATCCGCCGTGGCGACCACGTTTACCTGCAATGGGAAGGCGAACTGCGCCGCATCGAGACCTACGACCCGATCACCGCCGTTGAAGCCAGTCACGCCCATCACGGCGGACTCACCGCCCCCATGAACGGCAGCATCGTGCGCGTGCTGGTGGAGGCCGGGCAATCGGTCGAGGCCGGGACGCAACTGGTAGTGCTGGAGGCCATGAAGATGGAGCACAGCATCCGCGCACCCCACGCCGGTGTGATCAAGGCGCTGTATTGCCAGGAAGGCGAGATGGTCAGCGAAGGCAGTGCGCTGGTCGAACTGGAAGAAGCCTGACAGGCAGGCCGGTCCTGCGCATGGCGCGGGCCGGCCTGACTAGAACTTCACGGTCGCCTGGACCACCACGCCGATGATTCGGCACTCGTCGGTGAAAAGGCTTTTCGGATAGGTCGGATTGAGCGGGACCAGGTAACGCTGCCCGCCCTCTTCGCTCAACTTGCGGAAAATCGCCTCGCTGCTGTCGGGCCATTGCGCGATCACCAGTTTGCCTGGCGCCGCGTCCACGTCCGGATCCACCAGGATCATCATGCCCTCGGCCACGCTGGGGCCGCTGGGTGCGGTCATGGCATCGCCAACCACCGTCAGCCAGAACGCCGCGCCTCGGGCGTGGTAGTCGGACAGTTCGAAACGGTACGGCGCCCGCTCTCCATCGCGCACCTGCGCGGTGTCCCGCCAGTCACTGACCGGGTAGCGAAAGTACGGGTTGTACTTTTGCGTCAGGCAAACCTCGTCGTCCTCTTCCTGCCCAGGCTCGCGAATCACCAGCGCCACTTCGAGAAAGTCCAGGCCCAGGGCCTGCAGCACACGATTCATGTCGTCGATGCCGGGCTGGCGGCGTTTTGTCAGCCAATGCCCTATACCACCCTGGGACATCCCGAGGCGGTCGGCGAGTATTTCCTGAGTGATCTTGAGCTCACTCATCTTGGCCTTGACCAATGCTATCCATTTATCCATGTGCGGCACGATACGTGGCGGCCCTCGCCCAGCAAAACACAAAATGTAGTATTAATACTATTGTCACAAATACGTAACGTATTAGGATGAGTTCACGGATCTGAATTTATCACGGAGTTCGCCTTGACCATGAATCCACCCAGCAACGACTTGCCCGACATGCAAATCGATACGTCCCTCACCTCACCCCAGGGCTCAGCCGCCGCACAGCGAGCGCTGGATTACTACTTGAAACCAGCTGTTGCAGAGGAAGCAGTTCAGGAGCATCTCTTTGACGTGAACCGTAACGTCAGCATCGAGGAAGCTCTGGTGCATGCTTCAGGGCTGCTGCGTTGCGCCGCCGCCACCGCCTACGAGTCAGCCAGCCACCTGCACGGTGCGCATCGAGACCTGGCGCTCTCGACCGTGCATATGATCGACATGGCAAAGGCAATGGTGAACCGCTCCCTGGAGGGCGGCAAGAACGGCTAAGAGGAAGGTGCTGTACAGAAGGACAGGAAAGAATTTTCCTGACGCGCAGACAAAATCGTTTGACTTGCAAACGAGAATGATTATTATTACATCAGCTGGTCGCGAGATCAGTTGATGGACCAGGGGACCTTAGGTCGGTCTCCTGGACTATCTCCTCATCAGGCTAATCACGGTTTTTGACCCGGCTTTTTGCCGGGTCTTTTTTTGCCAGTTTTCTGGCTTATGGCTTCAGGCTAATGAAGTCTTGATGTGTCGCAAATTCGATGGCGCGGATCATATCAAAACAATGTTAGTTGGCAAGAGAGGCCTTATGTCATTGGGGCAAACTAATGGCAAATAGCACTTGAGAATCAATCGCACAATCTCTAAGCTGCGACGGCGTCAAGGAGGACGCCCCCCTCAGGTCATCAATACACGGCTATATGCGAGTCCGCTCGCGGCTCGGTCCCGCCACATAAGACACCGGTGACAGGGTCGCGCAGGATGATTTGGCCACGCCCGTAACTCGTGCGATCGCACACCACCTCGACTTCGTGCCCGCGCCGTGCCAGTGCCGCCACCATGTCTCGCGAAGCGTCCTGCTCGATACCCACCTTCATTTCGCCCAACCACTGCCAGCGCGGCGCGTCCAGGGCCGCTTGTGGGTTGAGCCCGAAATCCACCAGGTTCATGACCATCTGCACATGCCCCTGCGGCTGCATGTAGCCGCCCATCACGCCGAAAGGCCCCAGCGCCTCACCGTCCTTGCTGAGAAACCCGGGAATGATGGTGTGGAACGTCTTTTTCCCGGGTGCCAGGCAATTCGCGTGGCCGGGATCGAGACTGAACTCTTCGCCACGGTTTTGCAGGGCGATGCCGCTGTCCGGCAACACCACGCCGGACCCGAAACCGTGATAATTGCTCTGGATGAATGAAACCATGTTGCCGTCGGCGTCGGCGGTGGCCAGGTAGACGGTGCCACTGGCATGGGGGTCGCCCGGTTGCGGTGCCGCCGCGTGTTCGCCGATCTGTGCCCGGCGCTGGCTGGCATAGGCGTCGCTCAGTAAATCGTCCACGGCGACCCGCATGTGCTGTGGATCTGTGATGTAGTGCAGCCCATCGCTGTAAGCGAGCTTCATGGCTTCAAGCTGACGGTGCCAGGTCTGTTGGCTGTCACGGTGGTCGAAAGCGAATCCTTCGAGAATCTTCAGCGTCATCAAGGCCACGAGTCCCTGGCCGCTCGGTGGAATCTCCCAGACGTCGACACCGCGATAATTGACCTTGATCGGCTCGACCCACTGGGCGCGGTAGTCTTGCAAATCACTGGCGCGCAGATAGCCGCCGGTGGCGCGTGAATGAGCGTCCAGTCGTTGCGCCAGCGCCCCGCGATAAAAGCTTTCACAACCGGTGGCCGCCAGTTCGCTCAAGGTGCGTGCCTGGGCCGGGTTGCGAAACAGTTCGCCCGCGCGCGGTGCGCGGCCGTCGATCAGAAAGGTTTCGAACCAGCTTTCGAGTACGTCGCTACGATCAGGGGTGAAGTCCTCCAGCGCGGTTTGCCACTGCAACGCAACCACCGGCGACACCGGAAATCCATCCCGCGCCAGGCTAATCGCTGGCTGCAACAAATCGGCAAAGGGCAGACGACCGAAACGCGTGGATAACTCTGCCCAGGCGGATGGACAACCCGGCACGGTCACGGGCGTCCAGCCATGCAAGGGCATTTTTTCATGACCGGCCGCCTTCACCGCCTCGATGCTCAGGGCTTGCGGGGCGGCACCGTTGGCGTTCAGGCCGTGCAGCTTGTCTTGCGTCCAGACCAACGCAAAGGCGTCGCCGCCAATCCCGCAACCTGTGGGTTCGACCACCGTCAGGGCCGCGGCCGTGGCAATGGCCGCATCGATGGCATTGCCACCGCGACGGATCATTTCAATCCCGGCTTCGGCGGCCAATGGCTGTGAGGCGGCGACCATGCCGCGTTTAGCGAAGACACTTTGGCGTTGTGAGGCGTAGGGATACTCATGGGCAGAAAACTTGAACATGGCAGGACTCACACAAATGGGTTTGACGGTCTCAAAGCACGCGGCTGAGAAATGCTCGGGTACGGGCGTGCTTCGGCTGGCTGAAGATTTGCTCGGGCGGCCCCTGCTCGATCAGTTCACCTTGATCGAGCACCACCACCCGATCAGCCACCTCGCGGGCAAAACCCATCTCGTGGGTGACCACGACCATGGTCATGCCCTCCTCGGCCAGTTCCTTCATCACTTGCAATACTTCGCCGACCGTCTCCGGATCCAGGGCGCTGGTGGGCTCGTCGAACAGCATCGCCTGGGGTTTCATGGCCAGCGCCCGGGCAATGGCAACCCGCTGCTGCTGGCCACCTGACAACATCGACGGATAGTGATCGGCCTTCTCCGCCAACCCGACGCGCTTGAGCAGCGCCCTCGCCTGTTCCACCGCCGCCGCGCGAGGCACACCGAGCACCTGGATAGGCGCCTCGATGATGTTTTCCAGGGCCGTCATGTGCGGGAACAGGTTGAAGCGCTGGAACACCATGCCGATGTCCCGGCGCTGGCGGGCAATGTTGCGTTCCGAGTCGCGGGCCAGGCTGCCATCGGCCCGGGTGCGGTAGCCCATTGGCCGACCGCCGACACGGATCTGCCCGGACTGGATGTCTTCAAGCAGGTTGATGCAGCGGATAAAGGTGGTTTTGCCGGAACCGGAAGCGCCGATCAGCACCACCACTTCACCGCGCTTCACTTGCAGGGAAATGCCCTTGAGAATTTCCAGGTCACCGAAAGACTTGTGGATATCCAGCGCTTCGATGACCAGTTCTTCACTCATGTGCGCCATCTCAACGCCCCCTCAACAGTTTCATGGTGTTGCGGCCGAACATCCGGCTGGCGGCCGGTGCCGGACGATCGGACTGACCGAAGCGTTTTTCCAGCCAGCGCTGGAAAAAGCCCCACAGCGTGGTCAATGCCAGGAAGTAGATGGCCACGACCAGGTACAACTCGAACACGCGGAACGTCGCCGAGGTCACCATTTGCGTACTGAGCAACAACTCCTGCACCCCGATGACGCTGACCAGCGTGGTGTTTTTCAACATCACGTTGAACTCGTTGCCCAGCGGCGGCACGATCACCCGGAACGCCTGGGGCAGGACGATGCGCCGCATCAACTTGGCAAAGGTCATGCCCAGGGAGCGCCCGGCCTCGTATTGGCCCTTGTCCACCGCACCGATACCGGCGCGGATGATCTCCGCCATGTACGCGCCTTCATTCAGGCCCAGGGCGATGATCGCCGCCTGGATGTTGCCCGGCACGATGAACCAGCCGAGGTCCAGGTCTTCAAAGCGGAATATCCCCCCCGCCGCCAATGCCGTGTACAGAAAGACGATCTGCACCAGCAACGGCGTGCCGCGCATCAGCCAGACATAGAAGCGCACCGGGTACTGCAACAGCGGGTTACTCGACAGCTTCATCAACGCCGCGATCAGCCCCAGAACGCAACCGAGCAACATCGCCGACACGCTGATCAGGCAGGTCAGCCACAACCCCGTCAGGTAGACATCGCTGGGTTGCAGCAGGTACTGCCAGAACACATCCCAATTGAAATTCATCCGGTTTGCCCTCAGTCCAGTTTGTCGCTGTCGACATGCCATTTACTGAGGAGCGCGGCGTAACTGCCGTCGGCGCGCATGCCTTGCAACACCTCGGTCAACGCCACGGTCAGCTGCGGGTCGCTTTTGCGCACGCCAAAGCCGGTGAGGATACGGTTGAACGCCGGCACCGCCGACTGGAACAGGTCTGGGGCGAGTTGTTGATAATGGCCGGCGGACTCGACCGTGGTGCCGAAGGCGTCCACCTGATTGATGCGCAAGGCCTGGAACGCATCGGCGTCGACGTTGTACACCACCAGTTTCATCGGCGCCTTGCCGGCCGCTTCGAGCTTTTCGTTTTCCTTGCCCAGCAGCACCCGGATGGTCGAACCGTTGCTGACCGCGACCTTGAGCCCGGACAGATCCTCCAGGGTGGTCACCGCTTTCGGGTTGCCCTTGGGCACCACGATGGATTGGCTGGAATACATGAAGTTGACGATGTCGATCACCTCGCGACGTTCGGGCTTGTCGAACAACTGATCGACGATCATGTCGCACTGCTGCGCCAGCAGCGCCGGGATCAGCCCGGCGAAAGGCGAGATACGCCACTCGACCTTCTTGTCACCCAGGCGCTGGGCAATCGCTTCGCCCATGTCGACCTGCAGCCCCACCGGTTTTTGCTTCACGTCAAAGGACACCAACGGCGGTGAATCCATGCCGGAGCAATAGACGATCTTCTCGCTCTTGCTCAATCGCTCGGGTAACTCGGGGGCGGCGAACGCCCATTGCGAACACAGACTCAAGGTAAACACGGCAACTAACGCGCAAGGCTTGTGCATGGCAAAACTCCAAGTGGCTGCAACGTAAGTCCCCTGTAGGAGCTGCCGAGTGCAACGAGGCTGCGATCTTTTGATCTTGTTTTTAAAAATCGAAAGATCGCAGCCTCGTTGCACTCGACAGCTCCTACAGGGGAATGTGGGCTTCTTCTATGGGTGGGCTTCGAGAAACTGAATGAGTCGCGGAATGGTGCCCTCGATGTGTTCGCACACCACGGCGGCGGCTTTGTCCGGGTCGCCGGAGCGCAATGCTTCAATGATCGAGGCGTGTTCGTCCCGGGCGCTGCGAGGTTTGTCGGCGTGTTGCAGCCACAGGCGCATGTGCGGCTCGATCACCGAATACAGCGCCGAAATTTGCCGCATCAGGCGCGGCCGTTCACTCAGGCTGCACAGGTATTCATGGAAGGCGCGATGGCGGCTGACCCACTCGGCGCCGTCCTCACGGTAGTCGTCCATCTCGTCGAGCAGGCGCTCGAGGTGACTGAAATGGCGCTCGGTGAGTTTCGTCACGGCGACCCGAATGGCGAGACCTTCAAGGGCGCTGCGCATCTCGAACACCTCACGCATTTCCTCGATATTCAGGCCGCGCACGATGGCGCCGCGATTGGGCCGTAGCGTCACGAGGCCATCGGCATCCAGACGCCGGAAGGCTTCACGTACCGGCATGCGGCTCATGCCGATTTCACCGGCGATGTCCTCGGCAATAAGCCGCTCCCCGGTGCGGTAGCGCCCTTTGCAGATGGCCTCCAGCAGAAAGTTATAAGCCTCTTCCTCGGCGGTAACAGGTTGGCGCTCGGCATAGACAGGGGCGAATTTCATTAAATGCACCTTTTGTATTTTTGTATCCAATTATCCATAAAGCCAAAAAAGCACGTTGCGTGCCAGATTCGCCGCAAAGCGTGCAGGTGTCTGATTGGATTGATATAACTGAAATCAGAAAGGCCGGTAGCGCCCATGGGCGCCGGACGGGAACGAGTTGAAATGAACCATGGTGTAACCAAACCGCCACAAAACGGTGCGGGTGGTAACACGGCCAATGGGGATGCAGTGCAGGTGAACTTCCGAACCGCGCCCCCAATCCTTGGCATCACCGGTGAAACGTTTTATCTACGCTGCCAGCCCTCTACGCTTGCGTGTAAAGTAGCCGCCATAAAAATCTTAATCAGGAACCCTGACCGTGGCTAAAACTCTCGACATCAGTGCCAACTTCGACAGCGGCAACATCCAGGTGATCGATGTCAGCGACCCGCTCAAGCCCCTCCTGGCCATCCGCCCCGATACCAAAAGCAACCATTTCCAGTGGTTCCACTTCAAGGCCAGCGGCCTGCATGTCGGCCAGGACCATTGGTTTCGCCTGAACAATGCCAGCCAATCCTCCTACAACAAGGCCTGGACCGGTTATCAAGCGGTGGCGTCCTACGACCACGTCAACTGGTTCCGTGTGCCGACCATTTTCGAGGGCGACTGCCTGCGCTTCAGCCTGGAAGCTGAACAGACCCACGCCTGGTTCGCCTACTTCGAACCCTACAGCCGTGGTCGCCACGACTGGTTGATCGAGCAGGCGCTGAGCAAGGCCGGCACCGAACTGCTGGCCACCGGCAAGAGTGTCGAAGGCCGCGACATCCAGCTGCTGCGCAAAGGTACCGGGGCCGAAGGCCAGCGCAAGGTGTGGATCATTGCCCAGCAACATCCTGGCGAACACATGGCTGAGTGGTTCATGGAGGGTGTGATCGAGCGCCTGGAAAAACACGACGACCCGGTGCTGAACAAACTGCTGGCCAGCGCCGACCTGTACCTGGTGCCGAACATGAATCCGGACGGTGCCTTCCACGGCCACCTGCGCACCAACGCCATGGGCCAGGACCTGAACCGCGCCTGGCAGAGCGCCAGCCAGGAGATCAGCCCGGAAGTCTTTTTTGTGCAGCAGCAGATGGAAAAGTACGGCGTCGACCTGTTCCTCGACGTCCATGGTGACGAGGAAATCCCTCACGTGTTCACCGCCGGCTGCGAGGGCAATCCGGGCTACACGCCGCGCATCGAAAAACTCGAAGAACACTTCCGCAGCCATCTGAAACACACCACCAAGGACTTCCAGACCAAGCACGGCTACACCCGTGATGAACCGGGCAAAGCCAACATGACCCTGGCGTGCAACAGTGTTGGCCAGAAGTACGACTGCCTGTCGCTGACCCTGGAAATGCCGTTCAAGGATCACGACGATCATCCGAACCCGTTGACCGGCTGGTCGGGCAAGCGTTCGAAGCAGCTGGGCAAGGATGTGTTGACCACGGTGGCTGATATGGTCGATACCTTGCGCTGATTGCGCTGCACCGCCGTCTCCTGCGGGTCGGGCTCAACCCATACACAACCCTTGTAGGAGCGAGGCTTGCCCGCGAAGAACGATGACGCGGTTTTTACAGATACACCGCAGCGCCTGGTTCGCCGGCAAGCCTGGCTCCTACAGGGAAGAACGATGACGCGGTGTTTCAGATACACCGCGTCGTCCGGTTCGCCGGCAAGCCTGGCTCCTACAGGGAAGAACGATGACGCGGTGTTTCAGATACACCGCGTCGTCCGGTTCGCCGGCAAGCCTGGCTCCTACAGGGAAGAACGATGATGCGGTGTTACAGATACACCGCAGCGCCTGGTTCGCCGGCAAGCCTGGCTCCTACAAACGGTCTTTGCCTCGTAACATGCTATCCAGGACGTCATCGCGCCGCACCCAACCATGAAACAACGCTGCGGCCAGATGCAGCAGCACGGTCAGGAACAGCAGATACGCCAGATACCCATGCGCTTTTCGCAGAAACGCAAACACCTGCGCGTTCGCCGGTACGATCGACGGCAACTGCAATGAGCTGCTAAGCATCACCGGTTCGCCCGACGCTGAAATCATTGCCCAACCCAGCAACGGCAGAATCAGCATCAAGGCGTATAGCAAGAAGTGCGACGCATAGGCCGCCAGTACCTGCCAACCCGGAAGGTCGGCCGGCAGTGGTGGCTGCCGAGTCGAAAAACGCACAACAATACGCACGATCACCAACAGCAAAATGGCAACACCCAAGGGCTTGTGCAGGTGAATCAGCCATTCATGACGCTCGGACACCGAGGCGACCATGCCCGCGCCGATAAACAGCATGGCGATGATCATCAGCGCCATCAGCCAGTGCAGCAGGCGCGCCAGGGGAGCGAAGTGGTTGGGTTGAGTGCTCATTGCTGGGCCTCCTTCGTGGTGGCGGGCAACTGACTGACTTCGCTGGTGCGACGCAGGTAGGACGTGGCGTAACCGGCTGAACGAGCGGCGAGCAACGGGTCGTCGGAACCTTCTATCCCGGCGGGTAAAACCAGCGGGTCGTAGTTGATGTCACGGCATTCGCCGCTGAGTTGCGGTTGGGTGCTTTCAAGGATCAGGGTGCCGGCGTTCAATACTTTGCGCCCCTCGGGCCAGGCCTTGCTGGCGTCGTTGACCGGATCGCCGGGGTTGGCCAGGGTGATGTTTAATTGAAAGCGCAGCGGACCCGCGGCGATTCGCTGAACCAGATCCTTCTCCAGGAAATCAGTGCCTTCTGGTGCCGTGGCCCCCGGCGCGTCCTGGGCTACCGGGACCATGCTCCACCTTACGGCCTGGCGTTGTCCGGCCTCGTTGACCAGGTAAAACGCATTGACGCTGTTGTAGGTTTCAGTGACGTAACTGGCCGATGGCTTGGCCGTCTTGATCCAGGCCAGGAACGGTCCGGCTTCCGGATGCGAACCGAAGAATGCGGGCACGGCTGCGGGGTCCGGTTTACCGGTGGCCGGAATCGGCGACTGAGCTTGCTGCAATTGATAAAACGCTTCGGGCGTACCCACCGGGAATACCGGCATGCTGTTCATCCCGGTGCGCCATTGCTGGCCGTTGGCCTGAGTGAAACGCAACGACAGGCTGCGGATCGGCACGGCGCTGTCCGGGGCATAAGGGTTGCCCGCGGGCAAGGCAAAACGACCGACCACGGGTGTGCGTGCCTCATTGAACACTTGCGCGGTGGAATAGCTGCGCGCCTCACCACTGCTCTCGAAATGGCCGATCACGCACACGCCTTTGGAGTGATTGCGGCGAAATCCCGGATGCACACCGTTATTGGTTTCCAGCACATTGATCAGCTTTTTCGGGGTCAGGCGCTGTGGGTCAAAGGTGCCGTTGACGTAGGCAAACGCCCCAGCCACTGCGGCGACGACCAGAGCAATGCCGGCCAGACGCAACGTCAGACTCGCGGCACTCAAGGGTGGCGGTGATGATCGATCTACCATGAAAGACTCCAGGGCCATCGGCCACAAGTGAGAAGAATCAGGCAGACGAACCTCGCGGTGGTTTATTCCATCGCCCGGTATTTATTTTTCCGGGCGTGGAATAACCTCCCACGCCAAGCGTCTTCCTGGTTCAAAGCGTAGTGAGTAACCAGAAATTCATGAACGATATCGACGAACAACTGAGAGAAATCATTCCCAGATTGCGCCGCTTCGCCGTATCGCTCACGCGTAACTCAAGCAGCGCCGACGATCTGGTGCAGTCGTGCCTGGAGCGCGCACTGTCGAGTTGGGGCGACAAGCGCGTCGAGGGCGATTTGCGCGCCTGGCTGTTTGCGATTCTGTATAGACAGTTTCTCGATGCACACCGACGTTCCCGACGCTACGCGCGAATGCTCGAATTCTTTACCGGACGCGATGATGCGCAGCCTTCGGTGGAGCGTACCGTGATCGCCCAATCGACCCTCAACGCCTTTGATCAACTCCCCACGGAACAGCGTGCACTGCTGCTGTGGGTGTCGGTAGAAGGCCTGAGTTACAAAGAGGTCGCCGAGATTCTCGGCGTGCCCACCGGCATCGTGATGTCCCGCCTGTCCCGGGCCCGCCAGGCCCTGCGCCAACTCAGCGATGGCGAAATCAACCGCCCTTCCCTGCGGAGACTCAAATGATCAGTATGCCCCCCAGCGAGCGCGACCTGCACGCTTACGTCGACCATCAGCTCGGCGAGGAAGACCGGCGTCTGGTGGAGACCTTTCTGGCCAGTAGCCCGGAAATTTCCGCACAAGTCCGCGCCTGGCAGCAGGACGCCCAACAACTGCGCGCGGCCCTGAGTGGCGCCTTGCAGCAACCGGCCAATCCGGACCTTGATCCGGTGCAGATCCGCCGACGCCTCAAGAGCCAGTCCCGACGCCACCTGGCCAGCGCTGCGGTATTGCTGATCGCCGTCAGCATCGGTGGGGTCAGCGGCTGGCAGGCTCGGGAAATGACCCTCCTCAGCGCAGCGCAGCCGATGGCCGATGCCATGCAGGCTTATCGTCTGATTGCCGAGCAGGGGCTATTGCCGGCGGACTACAAGGCCGGGGAAGACGGTGACATGCAGGGCTGGCTCGACCGTTATTTCACCCAGGCCAATCGCCTGCCTGACTTGTCTGGCGCAGGATTCAAACCGGCCAGCGGGCGCTTGCTCAGCACCGAGCAAGGACCGGCGGCGATGGTGGTCTACGAGGATCAGGGCGGGCAGAAAATCAGCTTCTACGTGCGTCCGCCGGGTCCGAAGAACTTCCTGCTGCCGAGGGGCAGCCGTAGTGATGGCGGCTTGCAGGCCGAGTATTGGTCGGGGGGTGGCTACAACTATGCGATGGTCAGCCCGGCGGATACGCCGGCGGCACAGATACTGAGGCAAACCGTACAATTCTGACTACCCCCCTTGTAGGAGCCGGCTTGCTGGCGATCGCGGAGTGTCAGTCGACGTTGATGTGACTGATACACCGCGATCGCCAGCAAGCCGGCTCCTACAGGTTTAGCACCGCGTTCTTTCTCATTCCTGCCCAGACACCTGCGAAGGCCGCCGCGCAGGATTTAGACTGGCTCAAAAATCCCGCTTATAAAAAATATCCAACGAACTGGCCACGCCACCGGCCGCTTCAAGGTAAACCTTCTTGCTCAGCTTGTAGCGCAAGGCAATGGTATTGGCCGGTTCGAACACACCCACGCCATAACGCAGGCTGAGCTTCTCCGAAAGGTTGCCGCTGGCGACCACGCTGGTGGCGTTGCCACTGCCCTCGGTGTCGAGCTGGAAATCATCGATGCCCAGATTCTTCGCCAGGCCGCCGGTCACCCCGGAGCTGCCCATCAGGCCCAGACCGAGCGCGGCCTGGGCGAGCATGTTGTTGTCCTCACCATTGGTACTCAGCGGACGCCCCAATACCAGATAGGACAACGCCTGTTCCTGGCTCAGGGCCGGTTCCGAGAAAATCTGCGTGGTCGGTTGCTCAGCGCTGCCGCTCAGGCGGATGCCGGCGATCACATCGTCGGTCTGGCGGATTGCCTCGATGTCCAGGTACGGCTGGTCGAGAGGACCTGCAAACAGCAACCGCGCCCGGCGCACCGTAAGCCGTTGGCCGTAGGCGCGATACCGGCCGTCGTTGAGCCATAGCTCGCCACGGGTGTCCATGTTGTCGCCGATGTGCACATGCCCCTGCACATTGGCGGTCAGGCCAAACCCGGCAAAGCTCAGCTTTTCTTCGCCGACTACTACATCGATGTCCATTTTCATCGCCAAGGGCGGTTTGCCCTCTTCGGTCTGCAGCCCGATGATCACCGTGTCATCGGACAGCTTGACCGTCGATGGCGGCAACTCTCGAATGGTGATGTCACCCTTGGGCACCCGCACTTTGCCGGCGATGGCCAGCTCATCACCCTTCATCGAGATTTTCAGGTCCGGGGCCACTTCGACCTTGGCGTAAGGTTCGACGCTGACCGGCAACTGCGAGCCCTTGAGTGCCAGGTCGACCACCAGCGCCTGGCCCCAGGCGATGTTGCCGTTGAGGCTGCCCTGCCCGCTCTTGCCGCTTTTCCAGCCGCCGTTGAGCTGCACGGTTTCGCCGGCGATCAGCGCCTGCAACTGCAACGCTTGAATCTCCATCGGCAACTCGGCGCCGGAAACCTCGCCGTCGCTGAGCAACAGATTGCCATTGACCAGCGGAGCCAGCAGGCCACCGGAAATCGTGCCGCTGCCATTCAAGCGACCGGACAGTTTCTCGACCATGGGCACAAACGGCCGCGCCACCGACAGGTCCAGACCGCTCAAGCGGAATGTACCGGTCAGCGGCTTGTTCTCCGGCAACGGGTTGATCTGTGCCTGCACCCTCAATTCCCCGAGCTTTCCGCCGACGAAATTCAGCTCGGTATCGATGCGTTTGGGCGTCAGCTGGCTGGTGAGTTTCAGGGTCTGGTACGGGAAGTCCAGCCACTGATCTTTCTCGCGCACGCGCAACGTGCCGCCGCTGGCATCGATGCTGATCACGCCGTTCGGGCCGCTGGCCGGCAGGTCCAGTTGCACATCGGCGTTGAGCCGGCCTTGCCAGGCGAAATCCTTCGGCAGCCACTGTGCAAGGCTGTCGATGGGGAATTGCTTGAGGTGATAACGCAGCTTCGGCTCGGGCATCAGGCGCTGGTCTTCACCGCACAAACTGGCCGGGCCAGACGCCCAGCAATGGGCGCCGAAATTGATTTTTCCGTCCGCCAGCCGTTCCAGCTTCGCCGGCCCCTGCAGCTTCCAGTCCTGGCCACCGGCCTGGATATCGCCGCTGGCCAAGCGCCCGCGCCAGTTGCCTTTGTCCAGTGCACCGTCGAGGCCGAGCGCGAGTTTGAGCTTCGGTCCTTGCAAGTCGAGGCTCAGTTTCTGGTTCTTGATGTCGCCCTGCCCGCTGGCGGTCAGTGTGCCCAGCGAGGTATCGCCCGCCTGGATACCGCTGCCCTTGAGGTCGATTTTCGCCCGCTGTGCGCTATCGAGTGTCGCGTCCAGGTTCAGGCTTTGCAGGCGATTGTCCTGGAAAGCCAATTGCGTGCCTTGCAGCCCGAGCTTGCCTTGCGGTGCCTTGAGCGTGCCGGCGACATCGACCCGGCCATTGATCTGGCCGCGCAATTGCGGCCAGAGCTGGGCCAGGCGCAGCAGCTTGATGTCGATCTGGCCGGTGAGTTTCTGTTGCAGGCTGCCCTTGCCGTTGATGCTGTTGTCGCCGAGGCGAATTTGCAGGGCGTTCAGATTCCATTGCTCGCCAGCGCCATCGGCCTTGGCCTGCAGGACGGCCGGTTGGCCACGCAGCTTGCCCTTCAGATCCAGGTCGGCGCTCAGGCTGAGTTTGTCATTCTTCATCTCGCCTTTGCTGCGCAACGGTCCGGCCAGGGTGCCCGGCAGTTCCGCAACCCAGTACGCCGGGTCGAACGCGGAAAGATCCAGCGCGGTGTCCCAGGCGATGCCGTCGGCGAATTGCAGGTTCAGGTGCCCTTCGGCCTTGCCCTGGCCGGCGACGAGTTGGATCTGTTGCAGGTAGATTTTCGTCAGGTCGCCGGCGAACGGGCTGGCCAGGCTGAACGCCCCGGCCGGGCCATCCAGCGCGGCGTCGAAGTGACCCAGGTATTTGCCGTCGGTGTAGGAGACGTCACCGTTGAAGCTGCGCAGGGCCACTTGGGGTTCGTCGATCAGCGGATAGAGACGGTGCCACGGGAAGTCCAGCCAGGCGACTTTGGCATCCGCGCTCAGGCCCTTGCTCCAGTCCAGTTGGCCCGTGAGTTTGAGGCTTTGTTTCTCGTTGGCGGTCAGGTCCAGCGCGGCGATCTGCGCGCCGTTGGCGTCGACCTTGCCTTGCAGCGCCAGCTCGACCGGTCCTTGTTCGGCTGGCAGCGTGGCCTTGCCGAGTAACTGGTAACCGTTTTTCAGGTCACCGGCGCCAGTCAGTTCAAGCTGATTGAGTTGCAGGGTGTCCGGCAAATCGGCGCTGGCTTTGAAGCCGTCGGCGGTGATGCGCACCGTGGCCGGCAGGTTTTCCACCAACGGTTGCAGCTTGCCGGTCAGTTGCCCATTGAGATAGCCGCTGCTGTCGGCTTTCAGGTTCAGGGTTTTCAGCAGGTCGCCGTCAACCTTCAGGGCCAGCGCCCAAGGTTCGGTGCCGGGTGCTGGCAGGGTCAGTTTGCCTTCAGCCTTGAGCGGCCAGTTGCCGGTCGGTTGCAGCAGGCCAGACAGGTGCAGGCTCAACTCATCGCGCTGCAATTGCACCGAGTCGATCTGCAAGCCGTTGACCGTCCAGTGCGCCGCCAGTTGCAAGCCCTTGAGTTGTTCGCTGCCGTTGAACAGCAGTTTGCCGACCTGGATATCCCCCAGTTCGAGCGCCAGGGGCAGTTTCAAATCAGGAAGACTGATCGGCCCACTGCTCTGTTCTTGCTCGCCGGGCGGCATTTGCAGGCTGACCTGATCAGCCTTCAGTTGCTCGATGCACAAAGTCATGCGCGTCAGGCACAGCGGCGACCAGGCGAAGATGACTTTATCAAGCTCGACCCGGCTGGCGTCTTGCTGCCACAGCACATGGTCGGCGCTCCACTGTCCGCCCAGGCGACCCTGAAAATTGTCCAGGCTTAAACCCGGCACAAAACCGAGCGCCCAGCGACTGCCCGTCGCCGTGCCCAGCACCGTGGTCAGTGTCAGGACCAGCAGCATCAACAGCGCAAGAATGGCCAGCAGCGTTATTTTCAAGCCTCGCTTCACATACACAGGCTTCACAGCTCCGGCCCCATGGAAAAGTGCAATCGAATGCCGCCATCGTCGTCCAGCGCATGGGCCAGGTCGAGGCGGATCGGCCCCACCGGAGAGATCCAGCGCACGCCGACACCGACACCGGTCTTGAGGTTCGGCAGCTCAAGTGTATTAAAGGAGTTGCCCTGGTCGACGAAGGTCGCCACGCGCCATTTTTCCGCAACGGAATACTGGTATTCGGCGCTGGCGGCGACCATGTAGCGACCACCAATGCGATCACCCTGGCTGTTTTCCGGGGACAGGCTCTGATACTCGTAACCGCGCACACTCTGGTCGCCACCGGCGAAGAAGCGCAACGACGGCGGTATCGATTTGTAGCCGTTGGTGGCACTGCCGCCGACCTGCACCCGACCGAGCAAGCGGTGCTTGTCGAACACCGTGGTCAGGCCTTTGACCAGCGCGGTGCCGTACAGCAAGTTGTTATCGGAACCCAGGCCTTCCTTGGCAACCTTGCTTTCGAACTGCAGGCGATAACCGTTGTGCGGGTCGATGCGGTTGTCGCTTTTCAGGTACGAATAGCTCACACCGGGCATCAGCAGCGTACTGAGACCGGAGTCGTCGCCGAGTCGGTATTCCTCGCGCTGCCACTTGAGCGAAACCACCCGTTGCCAGCCGCTGGGCAACTTGCTGTGCCACTCCGGGCCGACGGTCAGCAGCTTGCTGAGGCTGTCCTTGTCAGCGATTTCTTCTTTCTGGTAACCACCGGCGAAGCGCAGTTTGTCGGTCAGCGGCGGGTCCAGGGGAATGTCGTAGAACAACCCGACGTTTTGCCGTGGCGCCGAGACTTCGGTCTCCCAGCCATAACTGTGACCCTGGGGGTTGACCCAGTGCCGGGTCCAGTTGGCCTTGACCCGTGGGCCGACGTCGGTGGAGTAGCCAATGCCCAGGCCCATGGTGCGTGGCTTGCGGGTTTCGAGCTTGACGTCCACCGGGATCACGTCGTCCTTGGACGCCGTCGGTGCCGCGTCAACCCGCACGCCTTCGAAATAGCCGCTCGATTGCAGCGCCTGGTTGAGCTCGGCGATCAGTTCGGAGTCATAGGGCGTACCGGCCTTGAATGGCACCATGCGTTGCAGCAGGTCTTCGTCGAACGGTGTGTCGCCTTCGAAGCTGACCTTGCCCAGCGAGTAGCGCGGACCACTGTCGTAGATCAGCTCGATATCGGCCACCCCGGCCCGCGGATCGACCGACAACTTCTGACGGGTAAAGTGGCCACTGAAAAAGCCATAGCGCGATGCCTGGTTCTGGATCAGGCGCTTGGCGTCCTCGTATTGACCGTGGTTGAGTACCGCACCGGTTTGCAGTGCCTTGCTCTTGGGGACACGAAAGGCTTTGAGGCTGGCAGCCGGGCCGTCGACGCGGATCGTGACGTTGCGCAAATGCACCGGCTCGCCGGGCTCGATATTCAGCACCAGGCGGGGCGTCTTGCCAGCCTTTACCTCGCTGTCGATTTGCGGCTGGTAGTAACCCAAGGCCTGGGCGGCCTTGCGCGCCTGTTCCTCGGCGCCACGACTGAAGCGCAGCAAGGCCTCTTCGTCACGATCGCCGAGACTGCCGATATAGCCTTCAATATTGGCCTTCAATGCATCGTTGGACGGTTTGATCCGCACATCCAATTCGCTTTGCGCCAGCGCCGCGCAGCTGGTAATCAGCATCAGCACGCCACTGGTAATTCTTCCTGGAAAATTCATAGGCGCGGATGCTATCACGAGCGTGGAGCGTGATAGAGCCTGGCTTGCACAGAAAGTTCGACCTCAAGCCGTTGCCGAATGTAATACCTGCGGATTGGCGTGGAAAAACACGTGTTCGCGAATCGGCCCCACGGCCACCTCGCCGATTTCTTCATAACCCTGGCGCTTATAGAAGTCGAGATAACGAGGGTTGCCGGTGTCGAGAATCACGCCCTGGGAGTTTTCATCCACCGCGCACCAGTTATGCACCGCCTGCAGCAGTTGCTCGCCAAAGTGCTTGCCCTGGAATTGTGGGTGAACCCCCAGCAACGGCAGCACGTGCACCGAGTCGTTCGGCACGCAGGCAGCGACGGCGTCGTGGTATTCAAGGTAGCGGCGGGTGCAGCCAAAACCGGTACTGAGCACCATGCGCAGGCGCCAGGCCCAACTTTCAGTCACCCCCAGGCGCCGTTGCGGCGGCGCGATCAGGGCAATGCCGATCAGCCGGTCGTTGACCAGCAAGCCGATGGCCGGCAACTCCTGGAAAAAGTGTTGCTTGACCAACTCGCGCACGGTGGCGCGCACCCTTTGTTCATAGCCAGGACGCTCGGCTTCGAACAGGTAGCTGAACGTCGGCTCGTGGCGGTAGGCCTGGTACAACAGGGAACGCGCTTCGCGGGAATAGCCGCTGTCGAGCATGTGGATATCGGCAATAGCGGTCGAGGTTTCGGGCATAACGGAAAATCTCCCCGGCGCGCCGCTCAAAAAGGTGGCGCTCTTGTTGGTACGAGCCTCTGGGTGCGGGCACAGTTCCTTGTTGGTTTCAAAACAGCGGTTTTGCTGGGTCTACAAGGTATAGACCAACTGCTCTAGATCTGTGCGCAGGGATGCGAAAGCGCGGACCTGGCACCCGACGCACTAGCAGTTCTGATAGTAGGCAGAACCTGAAAATTAGCTGATGCTCGCATTACCGCTTTTTGAGCCTTGTCCGGAGATCAGGCTATGACTACAGCACCTCTTCAAACAGTATTGTGTCACTACCGCTACGATGCGCTGGATCGCTCCATCACCTGGGCGCCAGACCGGCAGGCCGGGCTCCAGCGCTTTTTCTGCAAAGACCGTCTAGCCACGGAAATTCAGAACGCCGCGCAGCGCAGCATCTTCCAGCATGACGATCAGGTGTTGGCGCAACAGAATCGTTGTGGGGACAAGGTGGACACCACGCTGCTGGCAACCGACCAACAACGCTCAGTATTGAACGCGGTGGACTCGATCCAGGCTCATTGTATTGCCTACACGCCTTATGGGCATCGGCCGCTCGGGAACGGTTTGTTGAGCCTGCTCGGGTTTAACGGTGAACGACCGGATTTGGTCACCGGGCATTATCATTTGGGGAATGGGTATCGACAGTTCAATCCGGTGTTGATGAGGTTTAATAGTCCGGATAAGTTGAGTCCGTTTGGGGATGGCGGGATTAATCCTTATGTGTATTGTGGGAATGATCCGATAAACTGGATAGACCCCGATGGTAGCTTGCGGATTATTGGAATAGGAAGGATTAATACTTCAACTTATAGAGCAAACGTCATTGCACGTGATGCCATCGCAGGCAAAGTAACGATTAAGAATGGCAAAGCTACCATCCTTTTCAACAAGGACGCCCAATATACCGTCGACTTAGCCAAGCATTCCAAGAGAGGCCAGAAAAAAATCGTCAGAGAAGCAGTACACGAGCTGGAAAGCAGAAGAAGTCCTTTAGTCAATGCGGAAGTCAAACTAAATAAAATACTACCATCCATACCTAATAGTCTGGAAGATCAATTTAAGACCGCAATTGGCAAAATTGCAAAATTACCAAAAACACAATTTGAATATGACATTCCTCCAAATTCAAATATGAATTTTATTCACAACAAATTATGGACAACTATCGATGAAGCACAAAAAATCAGGAACATCATAGCCGAGTTAAGTACGGTCCGCCTTTCGTATCCATATTTTGACTTCCCAAGATTCTGGCATATAGACAGAGGCCCTCACAAACGTCAAAAAAGGTAGTGAAAAATAATTAAACTCAACAACAAGTTCAGTGAGCTTGAAGAAGGATAGATTTAAATCCATGGTTTTGGATCTTATACTCTTGCCTCCTCGAAAGTTAGTGCTCGCCGCGCGCGACAAGCGGACACGCCGCGCTGATTGGAATGTTCGATATCTGGACTTGCAATGATTACCTGTGGGCAAGCTTTAGACATACAGTGGTACGTTTGCGCACCAACAGCTAGCCCCACGCAGGCATGTCCGCTAGCATCGCCCTTTTGCCAGGACTGCCGAGCATGAAGATCGTCTCCTTCAACATCAACGGGCTGCGCGCTCGTCCTCATCAGCTGGCGGCGCTGATCGAAAAGCATCAGCCCGATGTGATCGGGTTGCAGGAAACCAAGGTCCATGACGATCAGTTTCCACTCGATGAAGTAAGGGCCTTGGGCTATCACGTGTATTTCCATGGGCAGAAGGGTCACTACGGTGTCGCCCTGCTTTCGCGCCTGGAGCCGCTGGCCTTGCACAAAGGCTTTGCCACCGATGAGGACGATGCTCAGCGACGCTTTATCTGGGGCACCTTTGCCGACGCCAACGGCGTGCCCGTGACCATCATGAACGGTTACTTCCCACAAGGTGAAAGCCGCGACCATCCGACCAAGTTCCCGGCCAAACAGCGTTTCTACAGCGACCTGCAGGCGCTGCTGGAAAGCCAGTTCAGGAACGAGCAGCCGCTGGTGGTGATGGGCGACGTGAACATTTCCCCGGAAGACTGCGACATCGGCATCGGCCCGGACAACATGAAACGCTGGCTGAAGACCGGTAAGTGCAGCTTCCTGCCGGAAGAGCGCGAGTGGATGGGCCGGCTGAAGAACTGGGGTCTGGTGGACAGTTTCCGCCACCTCAATCCGGATGTCGCCGACCGCTTCAGCTGGTTCGACTACCGCAGCCGCGGATTTGAAGACGAGCCCAAGCGCGGGCTGCGGATCGACCTGATCCTGGCGTCCCACGGGCTGCTGCCACGGATCAAGGATGCGGGCGTGGACTACGAGTTGCGCGGTATGGAAAAGCCTTCGGATCATGCGCCGATCTGGTTGGAATTGAGTTAGTTGATCATTGATCGTTCCCACGCGCAGCAAAGGAATGCATCCTGTGACGCTCCGCGTCACCATTGCGCACGGCTCACGTCATGCGTCGTCAGCGGAACGCGGAGCGTCCCTGGCTGCATTCCCACGCAGAGCGTGGGAACGATCACAGACGCGTACCCTCCCCCCGACCAGGCCGGCCGGTCGGCCGCCTCGCTTTTTCTTTTGCTTTTGATTTGGCTTTTGATTTTCTTGTCCCATCGAGAGGCCGAGTGGAGGTTCTGCGCAGTGGGCAAACCGGCATGGATGCCGGTTTAGCCGCGCTGGGCCAAGGATGGCCCATCGCGGCGGGCTCTGTAGGAGCGAGCATGCTCGCGATGGTCGTCAACGATGACGCTGGGCACCAGATACCCCACGGTGTTCTCAGGTTCATCGCGAGCATGCTCGCTCCTACAGGGCTCTTCCAAGTGACTCGCCGTAAGGGCGAAACCATAGGTGGCCGTTACCGCAGGAATGGATATGTACTCATACAGGGCTGTCATCTTTCGGAAATCCTTCTGACTTATTCTCCCGGCACTTCCCTTGGTCTTGAAAGGTGCCGGCATGTCACTGCGCGGGCTGTTCCTGTTGATGCTCAGCACCTGGCTGCCACTGTCGGTAGCGGCCAGCGCCTTGCCGATCCCCGGGCAAGGTCCGGTGCTGCGTATCCAGGGCTCCAACACCATTGGCGCGGCATTGGGGCCGGCGCTGGTCGAGGGCCTGATGAAAAAGCAGGGCCTGCTCAGGGTGCACCGCGAAGCGACGGAGCAGCCCAACGAATCACGTATCGTCGGTGAAACCGAACAAGGCCGTCGGGTCGAAGTGGAGCTGGCGGCCCACGGCTCCAGTACCGGCTTCACCGCACTGAAAACCGCCAGTGCCGATCTCGCCGCCTCTTCCAGGCCGATCAAGGACAGCGAGCGGTTCAGCCTCCAACCATTGGGCGACCTGAAAAGCGCCGCCGCCGAACAGGTCATCGCCATCGACGGTGTGGCAATCATCCTGCATCCACAAAACCCGTTGAACACACTCGACACCGTGCAACTGGCGCGCATTTTCAGCGGCGAAGTGAAAACCTGGGAAGAGCTCGGTGGCAACGGCGGGGCCATTCATCTTTATGCACGGGATGATCAGTCCGGCACCTACGATACCTTCAGGGAACTGGTCCTCAGTGGTCATGGCAAAACCCTGAGCGCCACCGCGAAACGTTTCGAATCCAGCGAACAATTGTCCGACGCCGTCAGCCAGGATCCGCACGGCATCGGCTTTATCGCCCTGCCCTACGTGCGCTCGGCCAAGGCCGTGGCGATTGCCGACGGCCAGTCCATGGCCATGCTGCCGCTCAACAACCTGATAGCCACGGAAGATTACCCACTGTCGCGGCGCTTGTTCTTTTACCTGCCGCCCAAGCGCAACAACCCTTGGGCCGAAGCGCTGGTGGCCTTCGCGCAAAGTCAGCAGGGCCAGGCGATCGTCGCGGCCAACGGCTTCATCGCCCAGACGATCCAGGCCATGAGCGTCACGCCGAATGCGTTGATGCCCGAGGGCTACCAGGCACTGAGCCGCCACGCCATGCGCCTGACGGTGAACTTTCGCTTCGAAGAAGGCAGCGCCAGCCTGGACAACAAGGCCCGACAGGACCTGTCACGGGTCCTCGACTATGTGCAGCAGCACGGCAAAACCGATCGCCAGGTCACGCTGGTCGGGTTCGGCGATGCCAAGCTCGATCCGGCACGCGCCGACTTGCTCTCGAAACTGCGGGCCATGGCGGTGCGCCGCGAGTTGGTGAAAAGTGGCGTGGTGCTGCGTGACGTTCGCGGTTTCGGCGCCGAGATGCCGGTGGCGGCCAACAGCGAGGATGAGGGGCGGATCAGAAATCGGCGGGTCGAGGTCTGGGTTTACTGAGCCTGTCAGGCCAGGTCGGTCAGACCTGGCCCGAAACGGTATCAGCCGAGCAATTTCTCCAGTTGCGCAAGGGTATCGACGGCACCCATGGTTTTAGCGGCATCCAGCGCAGTAATACCGTTGGCGTCCTTGGCTCGCGGATCGGCACCTTTGCTGATCAGGTAGTCGACGACTTCGACGCGGTTGAACATCGCGGCCATCATCAGCGCCGTACGGCCGTCGAAAGACGAACCCTCGACCTGCGCGCCCCCTTCGACCAGGGCCCTGATCACGGCCAGGTCTCCCTTGAATGCCGCGCCGGCAATCGGGCTCTGGCCGTTGTCGTTGCGGATCTCCGGATCAGCCTTGTGTTCGAGCAAGACTTTTACCGTGTCCACGTGGCCGTGGTAAGCGGCCAGCATCAGCAAGGTGTCGCCCTTGTGATTGCGCAGGTTCGGCGGCAGGCCCTTGCTCAGCAGCGCAGCCATCATGGCCGCATCGCCCTCGCGCGCCTTGTTGAAGACCTGTTCGGCAAACTCGGCGGCTTCTTCGGGGGTCATCTGGCGGCTGTTGTCTGACATTGAACGCTCCACTTTCAGTTTTTCGCAAAGCCGACAGTTTCCCGAGCGTGGGCGTCACTGTCACTTGTTTTTTCTGATGCGCGGCCATAGCCCTGGTCAATAGCCACATTCAATAACGATGCTTGCCACCCTGGATGTCCGCCAGCACCTGCCCGGTGACTCGCACGTAGGTCTCGGTGCCCGGCAACCAGGCGTAGATCGGGTCATCGCCGGTCCTGGCGGGGTCGAACGCTTCGTCCTTGAGCCGGGTCTTCTGGTATTTGAAGGTCCCGGTGGTTTCCATTTTCACTTTCACCCGCAGGAACAGCGGCACCGCGTAGGCCGGCATGTGTTGCCGGGCGAAGGCCAGCAACTCGCCGAAATCCAGGGTGGCCAGGGATTCCGCGGGGGTGATCGCGGCCATCCCGGCTCGGCCGTTGGTGTTGCGCACTTCCACGCCATAGGCCACGGCCTCGGAAATGTTTGGATGGCGAAGCAGGATGTTCTCGACCTCGGTGGTCGACACGTTTTCCCCCTTCCAGCGGTAGGTGTCGCCCAGGCGATCGACAAACTGTGCATGACCGAAACCGATGTTGCGCAACAGGTCGCCGGTGTTGAAGTAGCGGTCGCCCTTGACGAACACATCGTGCAGCACGACTTTTTCGGTCTTGTGCGGATCGGTGTAACCATCCAGCGGAGCCTTGTCGTCGATCCTGGCCAGCAGCAGCCCCTGCTCGCCCTTGCCGACCTTGCGCATGAAACCATTGGCGCCACGGGTCGGCGCACCGCTGTCGTGGTCATACGCCGCCAGTTCCCAGGACATCAGGGAAAAGCCCACGGTATTGTCGAAATTGAGGATGTTGCTGAAGCCGATATTGCCGTCGCTGGCAGCATACAGCTCGCAGATATGCTCGACCGCGAAGCGCGTCTTGAATTCGCCCCATGCGCCGGGACGCAAACCGTTGCCGATCATCTTGGTCACGGCGTGCTGGCTGTCGTCGGTACTGGGAGGCTGGTCGACCAGGTAGCGGCACAACTCCCCGACGTAGCCCAGGGTGGTCGCCCGGTACTTGCGCACATCGCTCCAGAACTGGCTGGCGCTGAACTTGCGGCGGATGGCGAACCCCGAGGCGCCGCTGATGGCCGAACCCCAGCACACACACAAGCCGGTGGCGTGATACAGCGGCAACGTGCAGTAGACGATGTCTTCGGGGCGCATATCCAGTGCGATCATGCCGAAGCTTGCGCAACTGCGCATCCAGCGTCCGTGCTTGAACACCCCGGCCTTGGGCAACCCGGTGGTGCCCGAGGTATAGATGTAGAAACAAGGATCGTCGAAAAAGATCTGCTGACTGTTGGCTGGGTTGTCGCTACAGGCGTCGACGCTGGCCGTCATCAGGTTGACGAAGCCGTCGGGCGCGATGCCCGGGTGGCTGTAGGTGTCCTGATCGGCGACGAACCAGGTACGCGCCCTCTCGATCGACACCCGCTCGCGCACCGCCAGGTAGGCCGGGACCAGTTCCGCACCGACGACAATGGCTGCGGGCGTCACCAGGTTCAGGCTATGGGCCAGGGTATCGCGGGTTTGCGAGGTGTTGAGCAACGCACTGATGGCGCCGACCTTGGCCACCGCCAGAATGGTCACCAGCAGTTCCGGGCGGTTCTCGATGAAGACCGCCACCACATCGCCCTTGCCAATGCCTTGGGCAATCAGGTGATGGGCGATGCGATTGGCCCAACGGTTGACCTGGGCGTAACTCAGTTGCACCTCGCCGTACAGCAAGGCCGGCCCCTCGGGGTTACGCAGGGTGGCCTGCTCGAAACTCCAGCCCAGGCCACACGCTTGGGTCGGATCCTTGACGTTGGCGACCTTCATGCCCTTGACCACACGAGGAATGGCTTTGGCAATGGAAGGCAGCTTGCGGAGCATCATGCCCCAGGTAATCGTGTCGTGCTGCGTGCGGCTCATGGCTGCTCCCGTTCGATTTTTTATTGTCGGGCGGCGTTGATCGACCCCGAAAATACGTCAACGGTTCTGCAGCTGTACACGCGGTTTTTGAAATGTTTTGTATCCGCGACAACGACGTTTGAAATCGTGAGCACGTGCACGCCAAATGGTTCCATCGGGATGCCGACGACCACGCAAAATGCAGGATGCACGATAGCCATTCATGCAGATTGCACGACACAGAAAAACCTCAAAAATTCTATGTCATTGATTTATATAATAATTTTAGAGGAAGAAATACTGGCACAATCACTGCAACAGTCTCCCCATGCTTGCCATTCATGAGCTAACGGAGCTGATAGACATGAGCCTGATCCAAGAAAAATTTACCTCCTTGTTCTCCAACTTCGACGTGACCACCCAGGATCGACCCGACGGCGGGATCCTGCTCACCCTGCGCAGCGAAGGCAGGGAATTCAAACGCTCGATTTCCTACCAGCAGCTGCACAATGGCGATCAACTGTCGTGGGTGATCAGCGCCATTCGCCGCGATCTGGCCGAACAAGCCAGCGAATTGCCGCAAATCTCCATGCTACAAAGTCAGCAGCGCTTCGCCTTGCCGACCTATCATTCGTTGTAAGAGTCGCGCAGCGGTACACCATCAGGCCGTGCAAGCTTCGCTTCACGGCCTGAATTGTGTGTGGGAAACCAACAGCTTTCAGTCATCCATTGGCGGGAATCGGCCAGCGCTGTCGTCGCCGGTGAAATGGGCCACCCAAGGTTGGGTCCTGGACAGACGAATCGCAACCACATAGGGCTGCTCGCCGATGTCCAGCCACTGCCGGGTGCCGGCCGGCAGCGCAATCAAGTCGTTTTTCTCGCACAACACGGCGTAGACGTAATCGTCGATGTGTACAGACAACAATGCACTGCCCGCGGCGAACAGCATGACTTCGTCTTCGTCTTGGCGGTGCTCGGCGAAGAAGCTCGCGCGTATCGGCTCTTTTTGCGGGTGATCGCGATCGAGGCTGATCACATCGACCCCGCGCAACCCACGCTCGGTCATCAGTGTATCCATCGGCTCCTGGCAGGCACTGATGACGTCTTCGTGACTGGCACCTGGGCGGATCTTCGCCGGGGCTTGCCAGCGGTCGAAGCGTACGCCCTGCTCGGCAAGGGTCGAGGCAATGTCTTCGAAATGAGTCAGCACCTTGTTGGGTACGTCGGGACTGGAAACGTGATAAACGGACAGGCTGCTCATCAGGACAACTCCTTAAGGGTTCAAGAGGGAGCGCGTGTCCTCTTGCATTCGTGTGGCAATGATAACGGCTGCCGCCAGCGCTGCGAGGCTGGCAATACTAAAGGTTAAGGGTGCGCCAAGGGCACTCCAGCTGTAACCGGAATACAACGCACCCAATGCGCCACCGGTGCCGGCCAGTGCGGCGTACAACGCCTGGCCCTGCCCTTGCTGGCGTGGGCCGAAGCTGCGTTGCACGAACTGGATGGCCGCGGCGTGAAAGCTGCCGAACGTCGCCGCGTGTAGCACCTGGGCAAACAACAACACCCAGAGAAATTCGGCCAGCGAACCAAGCAGCAGCCAACGCAACGCCGCCAGTAGAAAACTCGCCAGTAGCACGCGCCGTACCGAGAAACGCGCGAGAATCCGGCTCATGGCCATGAACATCAGGACCTCGGCCACCACGCCGACGGCCCAGAGCATGCCGATCACGCCCCGGCTGTAGCCCAGTCGCTCAAGGTGCAGGGTGAGAAAGGTGTAATAGGGCCCGTGGCTCATCTGCATCAGCGCCACGCACGCGTAAAACGCCAACACCCCGGGGCTGCGCAATTGCGCGAGAAAACCTTCGCCGGTCAATCGCTCGCCCTGGACCGGTTGCGCGTTCGGTACCCACAGACTGCTGAGCACGATCCCGGCCATGATCAGCACCAGCGCCGCGGGGTAAATGTCGAGGCTGAGCGATTCGAACAAGCGCCCGAGCGCGACCACCGTGATGATGAAACCGATGGAGCCCCACAGGCGAATCTGGCTGTAGCGGGAGGTCTGGCCTTGCAGGTGCGCCAGGGTAATGACTTCGAATTGCGGCAGCACCGCGTGCCAGAAGAACGCGTGCAAAGCCATGACCATCGCCAGCCAGGCATAGGTCTGGCTGACGAAAATGAGCGAAAACGTCAGCAACGTGCACACCGCGCCGAAGCGCACGATGGCCAGCCGCCGCCCGGTGTAGTCGCCGAGCCAACCCCAGAGGTTCGGCGCCACGCAACGCATCAACATGGGGATGGCCACCAGCTCGCCGATGCGCGCCGCGGAGAATCCCAGGTGATCGAAGTACAGCGCCAGAAAAGGCGCTGTCGAACCGAGCAAGGCGAAATAGAACAGATAAAAGCTGGAGAGCCGCCAGTACGGGAGCGCCGTCACCGTTATCTTAAATCTGGCCCAGCACCGGCGTGCTCACACGCACATCGGCGTTCTGGCCCCGGTGACGCAGCAAGTGGTCCATCAGCACGATGGCCATCATCGCTTCGGCGATCGGCGTGGCACGGATGCCGACACACGGGTCGTGACGGCCTTTGGTGACGACTTCCACCGGGTTGCCATGGATATCGATGGAACGGCCCGGCGTGGTGATACTGGACGTCGGCTTCAACGCCAGGTGTGCCACGATCGGCTGGCCGGACGAGATGCCACCGAGAATGCCGCCCGCGTTATTGCTGAGGAAACCTTCAGGGGTCATTTCATCGCGGTGCTCGGTGCCACGCTGGGCGACGCTGGCGAAACCGGCGCCGATTTCCACGCCCTTGACTGCGTTGATGCTCATCAGGGCATGGGCCAGTTCCGCGTCGAGACGGTCGAAAATCGGCTCGCCCAAGCCCGGCATCACACCCTCGGCAACCACGGTGATCTTCGCGCCGACCGAATCCTGGTCACGACGCAGCTGGTCCATATAGGCTTCCAGCTCCGGCACCTTGTCCGGATCGGGGCTGAAGAACGCGTTCTGCTCCACCGAGTCCCAGGTCTTGAACGGAATTTCGATCGGGCCGAGCTGGCTCATGTAGCCGCGAATGACGATGCCCTGGGTCGCCAGGTACTTCTTGGCAATCGCGCCGGCGGCCACGCGCATCGCGGTTTCCCGGGCCGAGCTGCGGCCGCCGCCGCGATAATCGCGCTCGCCGTATTTGTGGTGGTAGGTGTAGTCGGCGTGGGCCGGACGGAACAAGTCCTTGATCGCCGAGTAGTCCTTGGACTTCTGGTCGGTGTTGCGGATCAGCAGGCCGATGGAGCAGCCGGTGGTGCGACCTTCGAACACCCCCGAGAGGATTTCGACTTCGTCGGCTTCCTGGCGCTGGGTGGTGTGGCGGCTGGTGCCGGGCTTGCGGCGATCCAGGTCGCGCTGCAGATCCTCCAGGGAAATCTCCAGGCCCGGCGGGCAGCCATCGACAATGGCGACCAACGCCGGGCCATGGCTTTCGCCAGCGGTGGTGACAGTGAACAGCTTGCCGTAGGTATTGCCGGACATGCAGGACGCTCCGTGAAATGAACCTGAATACGTAATGCGCGCCAGTATACGCAGGCTATCCAAGTAGTTCATCCTCGAACCTTATGGGTGCGTGTGAGTCCAACCGACACCTTTGTGATGATGGCGTGACAATGCTGCGAGTTCTAGCCTTGAGCCTTACCCTGATTTCCGGCTTCGCCCAGGCCACTGTCCTGCAGCGGCCGATCACCCTGGACACCGGCACCGGCGAGCTTTTCGGCTCGTTGCTGCTGCCTAAGTCCGACACGCCAGTGCCGGTTGTCCTGATCATTTCCGGCTCTGGCCCGACCGATCGTGACGGTAACAATCCCGAAGGCGGGCGCAATGACAGCCTCAAACGCCTGGCCTGGGTGCTGGCCAAACACAACATCGCCAGCGTGCGCTACGACAAGCGCGGCGTGGCGGCGAGCCTGGCGGCCACCCCTGACGAACGTAATCTGTCGGTGGAAGCCTATGTCGCCGACACCGAAGCCTGGGGTCGAAAACTCAAGACCGATCCGCGCTTCAGCCAGCTGATCCTGCTGGGCCACAGCGAAGGTGCCTTGATCGCCAGCCTCGCGGCGCCGAGCGTCGATGCGGCGGCGGTGATTTCCATGTCCGGCAGCGCCCGGCCGATCGATCAGGTCCTGCGCCAGCAACTAGGCAATCGCCTGCCTCCCCCGTTGATGCTACGCAGCAATGAACTGCTCGACAGCCTCAAGGCCGGGAAAACCGACGACAACGTGCCGCCCCAGTTGCAGGTGATTTTCCGTCCGAGTGTGCAGCCGTACCTGATCTCGCTGTTTCGCCAGGACCCTGCCGCGGCGTTCGCAAAGTTGAAAATGCCGGCGCTGATCATCCAGGGCAGCAACGATATCCAGGTGGGGGTCAATGATGCCCGGTTGCTCAAGGCGGCCAAACCGGACGCCGAACTGGCGCTGATCGAAGGCATGAACCACGTCATGCGCATCGTGCCCAACGACGTCAAACGCCAGCTGGCCTCCTACAAAGATCCCAATTTGCCCCTGGCGGCGGAACTGGGTACGCGAATCCTCGGATTTATTGACGAACTTCGCTCCAGTTAATTTGCGCTCCAGTCTTGTAGAAAACGGCCGATAAGCCTTTGTCGCCAGCGCACTGGCTGGCGGCAAGTAGAGCTTGGACAGGATCTCGCCGTTATGACTGATACCCAGACTTCACCCGACACCACCGCTGAAATAGACGCACCGCCAGCGGTCGAGATGCCCTGGGCGGATGTCGACGTCGAGCACAACAAGATGCTCCGTCTGGCGCCGCTGCAGACCGACCGCAGTACCGGTGGTCGGCCCCTGCGCTTTGTCGAGTTCGGTTATGCCGAGCGCAACGACAAGGTTCGCAGCCTGATGCGCATGCGCATCACCCTGCCCGGCCAGCGGGTGCGCAAGGAACAGAATCATCTGGACGTGTGGGTCGATCACGCCGAAAAACGCGTGCATTTCGCACCTGACAGCGGCCTGCAAATCGAACCGCTGAACCGCGGCATCGGCCGCTTCATGGCCGCCCAGGGCATCAACTGGGCGAAGAAAAGATGGCCTGGCTACACCATCGACGGCACCGACCTCAACAACAAGGACGCGCTGAACGAAGACACGCGCCTGCGCCGCGATCACTTTTTGCGGGTGCACGGTTTCGACGTGGTCTATGCCGATGCCCAGCATTTGAAAGGCAGCGTCCAAGAGGTCAGGGTCGGCGACTTGGCGGGTGACTGGAACCCCGAGAAAGTACAGGTCGTGGAGGTTCTCGAGGCGGCGCAGATGCTCCAGCAAGCCGAGCAGAATCTGGCCGAGCAGGAGGTCAAGCTCAAGAAACACGAAGAGAAGGTCAGCAAATACAAGCGTGAGGATGCCGGTTTGCGGTTCACCATTACGTGTTTGGTGGCGTTTGCGGTGTTTCAGGCGGGGTTGTTGATCTGGATTGCAACGCACCGTTGAAGGCTTGAAACCCAGGTGCGGCTATTCGCGAGCAGGCTCGCTCCCACATTGGATCTGCGTCGTTCACAAATCCCCTGTGGGAGCGAGCCTGCTCGCGAAGCTTTTGACGCTTAAACGCGGGACGCGAACAATGCCTGATGATCCCGGCACTGCTCGGCCGTCAACATGAACACGCCATGCCCGCCGCGCTCGAAGTCCAGCCAGGCGAAATCGACTTGCGGGTACAAGGCCTCGACATGCACCTGGCTGTTACCCACCTCGACAATCAGCAGGCCCTTCTCGGTCAGGTGATCCGCGGCCTCGGCAAGCATGCGCCGCACCAGGTTCAAGCCGTCATCGCCGCAGGCCAGGCCCAGTTCCGGCTCGTGCTGGTATTCATCCGGCATGTCGGCGAAGTCCTCGGCATCCACGTAGGGCGGGTTCGACACGATCAGGTCGAAACGCTGCCCCGGCAAGCCATCGAAACCATCGCCCTGTACGGTATAGACACGCTCGTCGACGCCGTGGCGCTCGATGTTCTGGTTCGCCACCTCCAGCGCTTCGAACGACAGGTCGGCCAGCACCACTTCAGCGTTCTGGAACTCATAGGCGCAGGCGATACCGATGCAGCCGGAGCCCGTGCACAGGTCGAGAATCCGCGCAGGCTCGGTGCCCAGCCAGGGTGTGAAACGGTTTTCGATCAGTTCGCCAATCGGTGAGCGCGGGATCAGCACGCGCTCATCGACGATAAACGACAAGCCGCAGAACCAGGCTTCACCCAGCAGGTAAGCGGTCGGCACGCGTTCTTCGATCCGGCGCTTGAGCAGGTGCTGCAGGTGGGCCAGTTCGTCTTCTTCCAGATTGCAGTCCAGGTAACTGTCGGCGATTTCCCACGGCAAGTGCAGCGCACCCAACACCAGTTGACGGGCTTCGTCCCAGGCGTTGTCGGTCCCATGGCCGAAAAACAGATCCTCCCCATGGAAGCGGCTGACGGCCCAACGGATATGGTCACGCAGGGTACGAAGGCGGGAAGTGATCACGACGGTAAACTCCAGAAAAATCGACGGGCGATTCTACCAGTCAAACGGCGTCACGACGACGCAGGAAAAATACCGGGGCAAATGTAGGAATCTTCTGGTTTTTTCATTGGCTATTGAACAAAACTCCATACTTGACAACGCTGCACGCCAGTAACGACGGTGCCTACGATAGTAGCGATTCACAGAAGCGCTCAGCCAGAGGACAATGTCGCAAAAGCCCCACTCGAAGGAGCCCCAGAATGTCCGTTCCACAAACGATGTTTCAACTCAGCGGCCGCGGTTATGCAGCGGCCAAACTGAGTCATGCGACCCTGATCATTATCGATGCCCAGAAAGAGTACCTCAGCGGTCCCCTGTCCCTGAGCGGCATGGATGCGGCGGTCGCGAACATCAAGCAATTGGTGACTGCTGCCCGTGCGGCGGGCCGGCCGATCGTGCATGTCAGCCATCTCGGCACCGTCGGTGGGCTGTTCGACCCACGCGGCGAACGCGGCCAGTTCATTCCAGGGCTGGAGCCGCTGGCCGGCGAAATCAAGATCGAAAAAATCCTGCCAAGTGCGTTCCATGGCACGGACCTGAAAAAACGTCTGGAAGAGCTGGGCTCGGTGGATCTGGTGGTGTGCGGTTTCATGAGCCATTCCAGTGTCAGTACCACCGTGCGGGCGGCCAAGAACCTGGGTTTCCGTTGCACCCTAGTCGAAGACGCCTGCGCCACCCGTGATCTGCCATACAAAGGCGGCGTCCTGAGCGCCGAGCATGTCCAGCAGACCGAAATGGCGATCATGGCGGACAACTTTGCCGCCCTCGCCCTGACCAACGACCTGGTCTGATCGGCGGTTCATGAGCGGTGCATGCCGCCGCTCATCCGCAAAAGCCTCTCATATGCCGTAAATGTCTTAGCCTCAGGAACATCCCGGTCAACTTCCGGTCGAAGGGCCGATACCCATTGAGGAAGGTCGGAATGAAGTTATCCGATGGTTTTGACGCTCGCCGCTTGCGGCCCAAAGGCCAAAGCAACTGGCGTTTTCGAATCGGCGCAGCATTCGCTGCCTTGCTGGCGACCAGCGGCGTGCTGCTGGCGATGGCCGGTGCCGCCAGCCTGTTCGGCCACGCTCCCGCCCTGGGCGAGTTGAACACCAACCGGGCGGGTGCGGCCGTGATCCTGGTCATAGGCCTGTTCGTGCTGTACCTCGGCATATGGTTGTGGCGTCGCTGCCGCCGCCGCTCGCGCCAGTCGAACGCGCTGAACATTTCCCCGCACCTGATGAAAAAACACGACTAAGCCCGAGTCGCAGCCCAATGCCGCGCGTTTTCTCGCGCCCGATTCGCTTCGAGTTGGGTAAACTGGCCGCCCTTCGCGGAGGCTGACATGCAAGACGACGATTTTTCCCTGTTCAAAAGTGCGATCCAAGGCGTCAAGCCGATCAAGCACGATCGCGCCGAAACCGGCAAACCCAAGGCAGACCGCGCGCACATCGCCAAGTTGCGCCAGGCCGCCACCGTGCGCACCGATGCCACCACTGTTGACGGGCTGTCCGATCAGTTCGTCATCGACGTCGGCCCGGAAGACGAACTGATGTGGGCGCGCGACGGCGTGCAGGAAAGTCAGATGCGCAAGCTCAAGATCGGACAGATTCCGTTCGAAGGCAGCCTTGACTTGCACGGCATGAACGTGGAAAAAGCCCGGGAAACCCTCTGGGCATTCCTGGCTGAAGCGACCAAGTTTGAAATCCGCTGCGTACGCGTCACCCACGGCAAAGCCGTGCGCCTGGATGGCAAGCGGCCGATGATCAAAAGCCACGTCAACACTTGGCTGCGTCAGCATCCGCAGGTACTTGGCTTCACCTCGTGCCAAGCCAGACATGGCGGTGCCGGAGCCGTTTATGTGATGCTCAAGCGAACCATGATGGAAGGCCGCGACGAGTAAACCTGATGCGCCGCGCTTGCAGCGTCGTGTCCGTCACCGTACCCTTGCCCTTTGCGTAAAATCCCACAGGTAGTTTCATGTCCCTGGAACAGAATTACACCGCGATCCTTGGCCAACTGGGCGAGGATCCCTCCCGCGAGGGCCTGCTCGACACGCCAAAACGTGCCGCCAAAGCCATGCAGTACCTCTGCCGCGGTTATGAACAGACGCTGGAAGAAGTCACCAACGGTGCCTTGTTCAGCTCCGACAACAGCGAGATGGTGCTGGTCAAGGACATCGAGTTGTACTCGTTGTGCGAACACCACCTGCTGCCGTTCATCGGCAAGGCCCACGTGGCCTACATCCCGAGTGGCAAGGTGCTGGGCTTGTCGAAGGTCGCGCGGATCGTCGATATGTACGCCCGCCGCCTGCAGATCCAGGAAAACCTCAGCCGCCAGATTGCCGATGCAGTCCAGCAGGTCACCGGCGCCCTGGGCGTTGCCGTGGTGATCGAGGCCAAGCACATGTGCATGATGATGCGCGGTGTGGAAAAGCAGAATTCGTCGATGATCACCTCGGTGATGCTCGGCGAGTTCCGTGAAAACGCCGCGACTCGCAGCGAGTTTCTCAGCTTGATCAAGTAATTCGCCGCACGAAGAGAACCGGCATTCATCGCCGGTTTTTTTTCGTCCGGGAAAAATCAGGTAAGCTGCGCGCCTTTCTCATTAGCACCGTGAGGCTTTCAACGTGTTCGTAAAAGCGCTTCGTGTCGGCCTTGGCCAACTGATCATCTTCATCGACTTCATCACCCGTCCAGGCAAGAAGCAGCGCCCTGCCGCCGCTCAGGCCCAGGTCGAAGCTGCCGCCAGGGACCTGACCCTGTATCAGTTCCATGCCTGCCCGTTCTGTGTGAAAACCCGCCGCACCCTGAGCCGCCTGAACGTACCGGTGGCCTTGCGCGACGCGAAAAACAACGAACAGGATCGCCAGGCCCTGCTCGAGCACGGCGGCAAGATCAAGGTGCCTTGCCTGCGTATCGTAGAGAATGGCCAGACCACCTGGATGTATGAGTCCAAGGTGATCATTGATTATCTGGATAAGCGATTCGCGGCAGCCTGATTTTTTGCGGTGTTCTGACTGACGCTTTCGCGAGCAGGCTCGCTCCCACAGGGAACTAGTTGCACAGATCCAATGTGGGAGCGAGCCTGCTCGCGAAGATGCCGGCACAACCACCGCAAATCCCGAACAAAAATAAACCGGCCGATTGGCCGGTTTATTCATTTCTGCCCTCCCCTCACGCCGCTTGCGCCGCCTGGGCTTGCCGCACCACCGCCGCCAACCGCTTGAGCCCTTCTTCCAGTCGCACCGGGTCAATGTGGCTGAAATTCAGCCGCAAATGCCCATGATGATTGTCCGGCTCAGGGAAGAACGGCTCACCCGGCATGAACGCCACATCGTTGGCCAATGCCGCATTGAGCAACGTACGGGTGTCCAGCGGTTGCTTGAGCGTCAGCCAGAAAAACAGCCCGCCCTGGGGCACATTCCAATCCGCCAGATCGGCAAAATGCGTTTGCAGCGCTGCCTGGAATGCGTCACGGCGCACCCGGTAAAACCCACGCAATTCACTCAGGTGCTGCTGGTAGGGCTCGCTGCCGATCCATTGCAGCGCTTGCCACTGGCCGACCCGATTGGTATGCAAGTCCGCCGACTGCTTGAGCTTGAGCAGGTGCGGGAACAGGTCCGCACTGGCGATCAGATAACCCACGCGCAGACCCGGCAGCAAGGTTTTCGACACCGTGCCGGTGTAGATCCAGCTGGCTTTTTTCAGGCGTCCGGCAATCGGTTGGGCGCTGGCGCCATCAAAGGTCAATTCACGGTAGGGCTCGTCTTCAATCAGGGTCACGCCAAACTCATCCAGCAGTGCCGCGACCGCCTCGCGCTTGGCTTCGCTGTAACGCACCGCCGACGGATTCTGGAAGGTCGGGATCAGGTAGATGAACGCCGGGCGATGTGCTTCCAGGCGCGCGCGCAGTTGCGCAAGGTCCGGGCCATCGGCTTGCAGCGGCACGGTCAGGCAATGGGCACCGAACAGCTGGAAGATCTGCAGCGCCGCCAGGTAGGTCGGAGCCTCAAGCAGAATCTCGGTGCCTTTGTCGATATAGAGCTTGGCTGCCAGATCGAGGGTTTGCTGGGAACCACTGACCACCAACACCTGATTCGCCTCGCATGGCACACCCAGCGCTCGCGCCTGTGCCGCCAGGGCTTCGCGCAAGGCCGGTTCGCCTTCACTCATGCCGTATTGGCCCATGGACACCGGCATCTGGGCCCATTCGACCTTCGGCAGCATGGCTTCGGCCGGCAAGCCTCCGGCGAACGACATCACTTGCGGACGCTGGGCGGCAGCGAGGATTTCACGGATCAAAGAACTTTTAAGGCGCGAGACACGTTCGGAAAAAGCCATGGGGGTCACCGGTAGCGAGGCCAGAGGAAAATGAGTCAAACTTGTTGACCGAAATTACGACAGCGCGAACGGATACGTCAACATGATTGACCTTAAAAACCCGATTTCCCAGCAGCAGGCCATGGAAGCGTTTTTCTTCGGCTACCAGGCCTTCACCGCCAAGGCCGATGAAATGCTCGAGCGGCGCGGCTTGAGTCGCGTGCATCAGCGCATCGTGTTTTTCATCGCCCGTTACCCCAACCTCAGCGTCAAGGAGTTGCTGGCGTTACTCGGGGTGAGCAAACAGGCACTGAACATGCCGTTGCGTCAGTTGCTGGAAATGCATCTGGTCAACAGCGTGGCGTCCGAGACCGACAAGCGTAAGCGGCTGCTGGAATTGACCGACGATGGTGCGCGCTTTGAACAGTCGCTGCGTCGTGAGCAGGTGAAATTGCTCGAGCGGGTGTTTGCCGAGGCCGGGGAGACCGCGGTGAATGGGTGGTTGGCGGTGAATCAGGCGCTTGGGAAAAGTCATCCTGCGGCTGAATGAGCCTTCTTTCAGATTTGCATTGATCGATCTATCGCCTTCGCGAGCAGGCTCGCTCCCACAATTGATCGCATTCCCCTGTGGGAGCGAGCTTGCTCGCGATGGCGTCCTATCAGGCGATATATCCCTATTGCCAAACTTTTCGTCTACAAAATCAAAAACATTATTTGCTTTATTTGTATACAAAAGCATAATCCACTTCGTGCGAGTTCCTGACCTAACGGTCAACAAATTCGCAAGTGCCTCAAAGGGCCGCTGCCACCCTCATGGGTCCGGCCCTGGAAATAACAATAAAACTCTTGAGGAGTACCTCGCTGTGGAAAGCCGCAAATCCGAAGCATCGACGCTGGATCTCTCGCCGCCTTTACGCAATGGCTGGCTGGAGCGCATCTTTAAACTCAGCTTGCATGGCACCACGGTGAAGACCGAGTTGATTGCCGGTCTGACAACCTTCATCACCATGGCCTACATCATCTTCGTCAACCCCAACATCATGGCGGACGCCGGGATCGACCATGGCGCGGCGTTCGTCGCTACCTGCATTGCCGCCGCCCTGGGCTGCCTGTTGATGGGCCTGTACGCCAACTGGCCGGTCGGCCTGGCACCGGGCATGGGCCTGAACGCTTTCTTCACCTACACCGTGGTCGGCACCATGGGTTACAACTGGGAAACCGCGCTGGGTGCGGTGTTCGTGTCCGGCGTGTTGTTCATGATCCTGACCTTCTCGCGAATCCGCGAATGGCTGCTCAACAGCATCCCCGTCAGCTTGCGCTACGCCATGGGCGCTGGCGTAGGCCTGTTCCTCGGGCTGATCGGCTTGAAAACCGCGGGCATCGTCGTCGATAGCCCGGCCACGTTGATCAAGCTCGGTTCCCTGCGCGAGCCTGGCCCGCTGCTCGCCGCCGTGTGCTTCCTGATGATCGCCATCCTCAGCTACCATAAGGTGTTCGGCGCGATCCTCATCAGCATCATCACCGTGACCCTGGCCGGTTGGGGCCTGGGCCTGGTGCACTATGAGGGCATCATGTCGGCCCCGCCGAGCCTGGCCCCGACCTGGATGGCCATGAACGTTGCCGGCGTGTTCAACGTCAGCATGATCAGCGTGGTGCTGGCCTTCCTCTTCGTGCACATGTTCGACACCGCCGGCACCTTGATGGGTGTGGCCCAGCGCGCCAACCTGGTGGGCGCTGACGGTCGGATCGAAAACCTCTCCCGTGCCATGAAAGCCGACAGTGCTTCCAGTGTTTTTGGTGCGGTCGTCGGCGTTCCACCCGTCACCAGCTACGTGGAAAGTGCCGCGGGCGTGGCAGCAGGTGGTCGGACTGGTCTTACCGCAGTGACCGTAGGTGTGTTATTTATTGCGGCCATGTTCTTCGCTCCGCTGGCCGGGATGATCCCCGCCTATGCAACGGCCGGTGCGCTGATCTATGTGGCCATGCTGATGATGGGCGGCATGGCCCACATCGAATGGGACGAGGCGACCGACAGCATTCCGGCGATCGTCACGGCAATCATGATGCCCCTGACCTTCTCGGTCGCTGACGGCATCGCGCTGGGCTTCATCACCTACGTGGCGCTGAAGGCCGGCACTGGTAAGTACAAGGAAATTTCCGTCAGTCTGTGGGTGCTCTGCGCAATTTTCATTGCCAAGTTCATCTTCCTGTAACGCTCGACGGTACGCGCTTGAAACCAGCCTCACCCCGTCGGGTGAGGCTTTTGTGCAAATGGAGGAAAGTGATGAGTCTGGAAACCTGGCTGCTGTTCAGCGGCGCTGCGCTGGTGGTGATCCTGATCCCGGGGCCACTGTCTTTGCTGATGATCAGCAACAGTTTGAATTACGGCCTGGTCCGTTCTTACCCGGCGTTTCTCGGTGGCGTGATTGCCTCGATCTGCCTGTTGAGTGCTTCGGCGCTGGGCCTGGGCGCCCTGCTGCTGGCATCGGAACAGTTGTTCAGCGCACTGAAAATCGTCGGCGCGCTGTACCTGTTCTACCTCGCCTGGCAGAGCTGGCAGCAGTCGCGCCAACCGTCCCACGGGGCCGAAGTGCCTCAGGCCGCAGCGGTGCCACGCTTTCGCGCTCTATTCGGGCGCGCCTTCATGCTGGGCGCGAGCAATCCGAAGGACATCCTGTTCTTCGCCGCGTTTCTGCCGCAATTTTTGAGCGCCGGGCAACCGTTCCTGCCGCAACTGCTGGTGATGATCGCCACCTGGACTGTACTGGACCTGCTGTGCAAGCTGGCCTACGGCCTCGGCGCTCATGGCGCGGCGCGGTATCTGCGCAGTGGCAAGGGCCAGAGCTGGTTCAACCGGGTCAGTGCCGGACTGTTCGGCGGTGCCGGCGCAGCTTCGTTGCTCAGTGGTCATTAAGGTCCCCTGAGGCAAACCGGCACACAAGTTGCTCGGTTCTGGCACCCCGACACCGGAATCGAGCATGCTCCACTCCCACCTCACCACCCTCAACGCCGTTTCCCTGGTGCTCAACACCTTCAAGGCCGAAGGCCTGCCCAGCGACACCTTGCTCGCCGGCAGTGGCATCAGCGCCGCGGATTTATGCCGTGCGGACACGCGCATCACCACCAATCAAGAGATGCAGGTCTGCGCCAACGCCGTCGCCCTCAAGCGCGATATCGGCCTGGAACTGGGTCGACGCATGCACGTTTCGTCCTACGGCATGCTCGGCTACGCCCTGCTCACCAGTGCCACCTTCGGTGACGCATTGCGCTTGGCAATGCGTTATCCGGCGCTGTTGGGAACACTTTTCGAACTGAGCCTGGAAGAGGACGACGAGCGCGTCTGGTTTGTCGCCGCCGATTACCGGGAGAATCCGGCGCTGGCGGCGTTCAACGCCGAGTTCTGCCTGGTGTCGCTGAAGGTCACCTGCGACGACCTGCTCGGTCACCCACTGCCGCTGTTGGCTGCACGCTTCGAGCATGCCGCGCCCGACTATGAAGCGTCCTATTACGATCACTTCAACTGCCCCCTGCATTTCGGGGCGCAAGACAACGCCTTCGCGTTCGACAAGCGATGGCTCGACCAACCCTTGCCACTCGCCGATGTCATCACCCACCAGGCCATGACCGAGCGTTGCCGCAAGCAGAATACCGAGTTTACCGGGCGCCAGGCCTGGCTGGGGCGGATCCGTCAGTTGCTCGGTGCACAATTGCATGCGGCACCGGGGCTCGAAGGATTGGCCGAGCAGATGAATTGTTCAGCACGCACGTTGCGTCGGCATCTCAAGGATCTGGGCTGCAGCTATCAGGAATTGCTCGATGAGCTCAGATTCGAGCAGGCCAAGCTGTTGCTTTGTGAAGACCAGATGCCGATCTACCGTATCGCCGAAGCATTGGGTTTCAGCGAGACCGCGAGTTTCCGCCATGCGTTTGTGCGCTGGAGTGGTGTGGCGCCGAGCCAGTTCCGGCCCTGAAGAGCAAAAGGCCAAGAACTGGATTGGGGGGATATCCATTGCTGCGGTAACGGCCACTTATGGTTTCGCCCTTACGGCGACTCACTTTTCCAAACGCCGAAAAGTAAGCAAAAGGCTTTGCCCCACCACTCGGTGCCTCGCATAGGCTCGGCATGCCCTCACTCCGGCATTGCTCCGTGGGTCGCCGCGATGGGCCATCCTTGGCCCAGCGCGGCTAAACCGGCGTCCTGCCGGTTTACCCACTGCGCAATGCCTGCGTTCGGCCATCGTGGTTTAACGGGGCGCCCAAATCTAAAGCCAAAGCGAGGCGGCCTGACAGCCGGCCTGATTTTTGCAGATATCCCCCAATCCCCTGTGGGAGCGAGCCTGCTCGCGATGGACGTCAACGATTACGCGCCCTGTCTGGATGAACGCGTTGTCTGGAAGTCCATCGCGAGCAAGCTCGCTCCCACAATGGGATCGCGGACAGACCTGCCATCAGGTCGGCTGTCAGGCCGCCTCGCTTTGGCTGTTGCTTTTGATTTGGCTTTTGATTTTCTTGCCACATCGAGAGGCCGAGTGGAGGTTCTGCGCAGTGGGCAACCCGGCATGGATGCCGGGTTAGCCGCGCTGGGCCAAGGATGGCCCATCGCGGCGGGCCCACGGAGCAGGACCGGAGCGAGGGCATGCCGAGCCACAGCGAGGCACCGAACGCCAGGGGCAAGAGCCCTTGGTTACTTGGGGCTCTTCCAAGTGACTCGCCGTAAGGGCGAAACCCCAGGTGGCCGTGACCGCAGCAACGGATATACACCCAATCCAAACATGCACCTGCAGCCCCCCAACCTAAAGCGAACAACATTCGCATCATCCAGGGGGACGAATTTCGGTCAAATATTTTGGCCACATTAATCCCCTTTTGGCCTTGCCTGCCGTTCTCCGAAATCGTCCGCGCCGCAAGACTGTGTGCAACCGAACCCGCCTGCGGAGAACAACAAAATGCTGACGATCTACTCGGACGATCACCACCTGCACCACGGCCGTTGCGAACTCATCGACGGGCAACTCAAGCCCTGCTTTGAAATGCCTTCGCGTGCCGATCATGTGCTGTCACGTGTGCAAAAGCAGAATCTGGGCCCCGTAGAAGCGCCGAAGGATTTTGGCCTGGGGCCGATCGAGCGCATCCACAGCCGCGACTACCTCGACTTCTTTAAAGGTGCCTGGGCACGCTGGACCGAATTCAACACTGACGGTGACTTGCTGCCCTACACCTGGCCGGCCCGCACCTTGCGTCGCGTCAAGCCCACCAGCTTGCACGGCGAACTGGGCTACTACAGCTTCGACGGCGGCGCGCCGATCACCGCCGGTACCTGGCAAGCAGCGTACAGTGCGGCGCAAGTCGCACTCACCGCTCAAGCAGAAATCCAGCGCGGTGCCCGCAGTGCCTTCGCCCTGTGCCGGCCACCGGGGCACCACGCCGCCAGCGATTTGATGGGTGGCTATTGCTACCTCAACAACGCTGCGATCGCCGCCCAGGCCTTTCTCGATCAGGGCCAAAAGAAGGTCGCGATTCTCGATGTCGACTACCACCACGGCAACGGCACCCAGTCGATTTTCTACGATCGCAGCGACGTGCTGTTCACCTCGATCCATGGCCACCCGGAAGCCGAGTTCCCGTTCTTCCTCGGCTATGAGGACGAGCGCGGCGAAGGCACCGGTGAAGGGTTCAACTTCAACTATCCTTTGCCCGCCGGCAGTGGTTGGGATGCCTGGAGCGCTGCGCTGGAGCAGGCCTGCAACGAGATTGAAACCTATGGCGCCGACATCGTCGTCGTCTCCCTGGGCGTGGATACGTTCAAGGACGACCCGATCTCCCAATTCAAGCTCGACAGCCCCGACTACCTGGCCATGGGCAGACGCATCGCCAGGCTCGGCGTTCCGACACTGTTCGTGATGGAAGGCGGTTACGCGGTAGAAGAGATCGGCATCAACGCCGTCAACGTTCTTGAAGGCTTTGAAAACGCTTAACAAGGAATCGCAAAACAATGAAAAATCTCAAGCGGTTTATCGTTCCTGCCCTGTGCGCCACGGTGCTCGGTAGCGGCGCTCACGCAGAAGAACGAACGTTGCGCGTCTACAACTGGTTCGACTACATCACCCCCAAGGCCCTGGAAGATTTCAAGGTCCAGAACACCCAGACCAAACTGGTCTATGACATCTTCGACACCAACGAAGCGCTGGAAGCCAAGCTGTTGACCGGCAACTCCGGCTACGACGTGGTGGTGCCGTCCAACGTGTTCCTGGCCAAGCAGATCGAAGCCGGTGTGTTCCAGCCACTGGATCGCAGCAAGCTGCCGAACTGGAACCACCTCGATCCCAAGCTGATGAAGCTGATCGAGACCAACGACCCGGGTAACCAGTTCGCCGTCCCGTACATGTACGGCACCATCCTGATCGGCTTCAACCCGGACAAGGTCAAGGCCGTGCTCGGTGACAATGCGCCGGTGGACAGTTGGGACCTGATCTTCAAGGAAGAGAACATCAGCAAGCTCAAGCAGTGCGGCGTCGCCCTGCTCGACTCGCCTTCGGAGATCCTGCCCCTGGCCCTGCAACACCTTGGCCTGGACCCCAACAGCAAAAAGCCTGCGGACTACGACAAGGCTGAAGCGCTGCTGATGAAGATCCGTCCGCATATCACCTACTTTCACTCCTCCAAGTACATGGCCGACATCGCCAACGGTGACATCTGCGTCGCCGTCGGATACTCCGGCAGTTTCTCCCAGGCCGCCAACCGCGCCAAGGAAGCCAAGAACGGTGTGGTCGTCGACATGCGCCTGCCCAAGGAAGGTGCGCCCATCTGGTTCGACATGCTCGCGATTCCCAAAGGCGCGAAGAACCCGCAAGACGCCTACACCTTCATCAACTACCTGCTGCAACCCCAGGTGATCGCACCGGTCAGTGACTTCGTGGGTTATCCGAACCCGAACAAGGACGCCACGGAATTGGTCGACCCGGCGATTCGCAACAACCCGAATCTCTATCCGACCGAAACGGCCATGGGCACCCTCTACACCCTGCAACCGCTGCCGCGCGATGCCGAACGCGCACGCACCCGGGCCTGGACCAAGATCAAGTCGGGGACTTGAAACGACACGTAGGGAACTGAACGAAACGCAGATTCCTGTGGGAGCCAGCGAGTGAAATGCGCACGGCTCCCGACCAGGCCGGTCGGTCGGTCGGCCGCCTCGCTTTGGCTGTTGCTGTTGCTTTTGATCTTCTTTGCCCATCACGCCCTGAGCCTGTCGGTCAACCTGTGACTCAATCGGCGCCTCTACCAACGATGGCCCATCGCGGCGGGCCCTGTAGGAGCGAGCATGCTCGCGAAAAACCTGAGAGCACCACGGGGTGTCAGGCTCCCCGCGTCATCGTTGACCTCCATCGCGAGCAGGCTCGCTCCTACAGTAGATCAGGTACATCCGGGAGCAACTGGTTGGCTATGAGGCCGCCTTCGCCGGCAAGCCTGGCTCCTACAGTAGATCGGGTACATCCGTGAACGACGGGTAGGCTATAAGGCCGCCATCGCTGCGATGCGGCGACCCGAAAAGCCAGCCCCCACAGGCACTTCTTTTTTACCCGCGATAACTATCTACCACCTCCCGCTCCCGCCGGCCCTCTACCTTGCCCGAACCCCGCGCTGTCCCGTCAGCGCTTCACCGGACACAGGAAACGGCCATGCCCGACACGCCCTCCAGCAATCCCGACGACATACTGACTCAACTGGTGACCGGCCCTTCGATCAGGGAAGTCGCTTCGACCTCGATACGCACCGCCCTCGATATCGAGTATCCGCAACTGCACATCGATCCGAACCTGACCATGGTGGCTACGCCCGTCTGGACCATCACCGACAACCAGGTCTTGCCCGGCAGCAGCCGGTTCGAATCCCTGACTGACGCCCTGGTACGGCTCGCCTTGTCCGGCGCGACAGCCACTTACATCGACGGGGAACACTTCCTGACCCGGCAACCGGGCGTCGAGCCGAGTATCAAGTTACCGGTAAAGATCGATGCCATCGGCTGCCTGCTCAATCGCCTGGCCCGGTCGTTCTTCGTGGCCTATCAGGAGCAACAACTGGACTACTGGAATGAAGCCATCGCCCCCGACAAGCCTCGCTGGCATCAAATCAGCGAAGCCCTGCACAGCCTCTGGAACGACGACAAACCCGATGACTGGGACGAAGACCAACGGGCCCTGGCCCTTACCGTCTACGACTACCCGCAACAGGCCGATCGCCAGGCCCACGACAAGTACCAGACACGCGCCTGCCTGATCGACCTCGACGAGCTCGATCAACAGCGCAGCGAACACCGGCGGCTGCTGGATACCGCCGTCATTGTCGGCACGCTGGGGGAACGCACGCTGGTCGTTACTCATTCGATCGCCGAGGGATTCGGTCACTACGACTCGTTGGCGGCATTGGGCGAAGCCCTTCGCGGGCGCGTCACTTCATCGGCAAATGCTCAACAGCTGCAGTGGCGCCTTTACCAACCCACGGGCGATTTTTTCCACCAGCAGGCCTGTGCGTTGATCGCACTGGAAATCCAGGCCATCGGCTCGCTCAATGAGCAGGCGGTATCGATGCTGGCCCCACGGATCGCAGCAGCGGCCGGTGATTTCGAAAAGCTCGTGCTACAGCATCCCACGCGTTTCAGCCAGATACAGCGTCATTTACACGACTGGCTGCTCGATGCCTCGACGGTAGACCTCACTCGCTACAGTCGACACTTGATGGACCTGGCGTTGTTACGCGAGCAGCATGCCGGGAAGACGTCTTTCGATGGCATTGCTCCGCTGCGCGATTTTACCCTGGAGGCCTTGCGAGACCAGATGACAAAGGATCATCCGCAAGCCTCCATGCCGCGCCTGGAAGACGTTGAAATCAGCAGCACTCGCCCTGTGATCCTCGGGACATTCGCGGTGCCGGGCAAGACCGAAACCGTCACGCTGACACTCGTCGATCTGGCTTTACAGAACCTGACAGCCCTGCCCTGGGGTGAAAAAACCGTGCAGTACAGCGACGGCTCAGCAGTTGCACCATGGTTGACGCCGGCCTATCTGGACAGCCTGGTGAGCTCCGTGAACATCGGCGAAACCTACCCCAGGCTGATCAAGCGCACATTGCTCGACGACCCGAAGGAAATGACCCGGCGCCAGCAACTCTACGCCGATGACCTGCGCATTCAGCTACCGATGCAAACGCTGCAATCGAAGATCCGTGGCGAAGCCGGCATCGATGACCTGGGTTATCGCTATGTCGTCGCGGCCTTGCAGGAGAGTGCGGCGGATCGTTATGTCGAAGGTCTGGAAATCATCATCCGTCCACTGACTTTTATTCCAGGCGGGCAGACTGATGGCAAGGCTGACGAAGTCGCCAACATGTTCGTGATCGGGCCGCGACAAGCTGAAAAAGGGCCGTGCCTGCTGTATCGGCCACTGCTCGATTATCCAATGTTGCAATACCCCGGCGAAGCGAACCTGCTGTACGCCATCAAGCACAACAGGTCGTTGCGCCAGTCGGTCCTGGCCTGGTTAGCGGATGACGTTCGCTTTAACTACTCGCAGTACGTGTTCCCCGGCGAGTTGCCCTCCGTTTGGACGTTGTCCCAATGGCTAGTCGAGCCAACCTCGGTGCTGGGGATGATGGGCGCAGTGACCCTGGGTTCGGCGCCGGTGCCGCAACCCGCCTTGCCGGTACTGTTTACCGTCAACGCCAACGCCTTGATCACCCTGGCCGACCGGCAGTCGGTGTCCAACGCGCAAAGCCGCTGGGCTACCCTCAAGCAAGCGGCCTGGATGCTGTTCAATGTGACGTTGCCCTTTCTCGGGCGTACGGCTGCAACTGCCGCCTGGATCTGGCAGATCATGGACGATCTGGACGAGGCGAGTGAAGCTTCGCAAGCGAATGATTCCGAGCATGAATGGGCCGCGCTGACCGACCTGTTTCTGACCCTGGGCATGGTCCTGGCGCACCACGCCGCCACGCGCAACAAACCACGCGTCCCGCACCTTGAGAAAGCCGCGCCAGCGCTCGAAAAACCGGTCGCGACCATCACCATGACGCAAACGCCCGATATCGTCGCTCACCACCTGCCCGACAACCACCCGACACCCTTGCATACCTTGGGCATTTTGTCGCAATCGAGCCTGGCGTCCGTGCTGGACCGGCTGGCCATCGCCAAGCCCTCCGGGCTAGAAAACCCGTCGAACGAACCCGGCCCCTACCGCTATCTAAGCCCGCACCAGCAAAAGTGGTATGCCCAGGTCGGCCAGCGCTGGTTCGAGGTCTGGCTCAACGACGATGGCGATGTGCAAATCATCGACTCGCGCATGACACCGTCACGCAGCGGTCCGCTGCTGACTCATTCCGCACAGGGACAATGGTTCATCGATACGCGCTTGCGACTGCGCGGCGGAGGCCGCAGCCGAAAAGCGCTCGCACTGGAAAACCAGCAACGCAAGGCCACGCTCAAACTACAACTGACAACGTTTGAAAGTCGCAAAGCCCAGCTGGCGGAGGAACTCGATGCCGCGCAAAAGGCAGTGAAGGCACCCGCCACCGACGTGGCCGACCCAAATCGGCAACGCCTGATCGAAACACTGGATGCGCAATTGGCCGAGTTCGGCACTTTCACCGAACGGCTCAAGACTTACAACAGCATTGAATCGATCCCCAACTACCGTGCGGTCCTGGTCGACTACCTGGGTCATCAGCTATATCTGACGCAGAAGTGGTTCACTCAACAAAACCATGTATTTGGCGAACACATGCGTCGATCCCTCGCGCTGCTGGACAACGAGCCGGGTGACGGCACACAGACGCCCCGCCAGACCCACCAGCTCACCAGTGATCTGACCCAAGGCTTTATCGACAAGATCGAGCTTGCCCAGGCACGCATCGAAGAGCTGAAACGGCTGGGCAAGGAAGCGGCCGAAATGGCCCGAGAGGGCCAGGCAGCACTGCCCCATTTCGCGCTGAAGGATCTCAAACTGTTCCAGATCAGCCTTGCCCAGGAACTCTGCCTGAGTGACAGCGCCGCGGTGGACACGGCGCCAGCCCGACAAGCCATGGGACAACTTGTCGAAGATGTGGGCCTGACGATCCAGTCTTCGCTGGACCTCGTCGAACAGGACGATGCACTGCCCTTGCCTGAGCGGATCGACGGCTTCAGTGAGTTGGTGGAACAGTTCGCAATCCTCGACCTGCGGATACTCGACCTGCCTGGCGAATATCCGCGGCAGTTGCTGCAAACACCCCTGGACCTCATGCGCCAGCGGATCGAAACATTCAAGGAGCACAGCGTGAAACACCTCGCTGACCTTCTGCATGAGCGCAAGTCACTCGAACCGACACCGGGCCCTTCGCGCCCTGCCCCCGTCTCGAAACGCATCATCAAGACCCGTTACAAAGGAACGGTGGTCGGCAAACCTCGTGTGCGCACGGCGGGAGACAACACCGAATGGGTCGACGTGACATCCCCACTGACCGACAAGGTCATCGCGACATTCCATGAGAAAACACCCGGCGTCTGGGTCGAGCATGAGCCTGCGCCAGAGCAGGCACCTGCTCAGGTACGACCTGATCTGCAAACCAGCGTCCAGAAGGGACAGATGCTGGTGGATCAATTGCAGTCGTTCATCCGCCGAACCGAGGGTCACTCGAAGGTGGCGGGACGCAATCCCACGGAAATCGAGGAAATGTTTCACCAGCAAGCCGGTCGCCTGCAAAAAGCGGCCGATACGATCGAAGACGCCCTCACCGATAAAAATGCGACTGACGAAGGGCCGGCGTCAGCCGCACTACTGGCCAAACAGCTCACCGAGCGTGCGACCGAGCTCTTTGATAAAGGTCGCCTGGCCCGAATCCGCATGACCAAGGAACAGCCCCCCACCGCGGCTCGCGTTGAATGGCTGATGAGCAAGAAACTGATAACCATCGTCAAGACACCCGGTCGGCGTCGACTCAAGGGGCATAAAAACGACTATCTCGAAGAATACGAGATACGTGAACATGACACTGCAAAGGCCCTTTGGTACGCCCACTTTCACTATTCGGGCCCGGACACCGCGCCCAAAACCTACACCGCCGCCCACCTGAAAACCGAATCCCAACGCAAGCTCGGCGGTGCATTGGATAAGCGCACGCTTGTCTCCAATCACGAGTTGATCGCTGTTTATCGCAGCGAAATCAGCCCGAAACTGGCGGATGATTTGTTCTTGTCGAGGAATAATCAACCAGCTTCGGGTTCCTGAGCGGCGACCGTGCCTGCCAGGACTCGCAAGTTCAGCGAGTCCTGGCCTCATTCACGCCAGATCTTTTTCAATCGTTCGAGTGCCGCGCCGATCGCCTCCTCCGGCACCGCGGCAAACCCCAATACCAGCCCGGCGCGTTGATCCGGCGTGTTTTTCGAATCCGGCAGCCAGTAGCTGCTCAGGCCATTGATCTCGACATCGACGCTGGCCGCAGCCTCTATCAGTTCTCGTTCGCGGGCTTGAGTGTCGACCGCCACCGTCAAGTGCAATCCGGCTGCCACGCTCGGCAGGTGACCGACACCCGAAATATCCGCGGGCCAATTGGCCAATAGCGTGTTGCGGCGGCTCAACGCGGCACGCCGCATACGCCGCACGTGACGCTGAAAATGCCCGGCGGCCATGAACTCGGCCATCACCGCCTGGGTGCTCACCTCGGAATGCCGGACATCCACCGCCCGCCGTTGGGCAAACGCCTCGACCAATGCCGGCGGCAGCACCAAATAGCCCAGGCGCAGGGCGGGAAAGGCCACTTTGCCGAACGTACCGACATACAGCACCCGCCCGTGACGATCGAGCGCGGCCAACGGCGCCAGCGGTGCGCCGCTGTAACGGTACTCGCCGTCATAATCGTCCTCGACGATCCAGCCTTGGCTACGCTCGGCCCAGGCCAGCAATTCCAGGCGTCGCGCCAGACTCATCACCACGCCCGTGGGGTATTGATGCGACGGCGTTACGTAAGCCAGACGACAATCACCCAGGCGCGCCAGTTCGCTGCAGTCAATGCCTTCGCTGTCCACCGCGACACCGTGCAATTGCCCACCGGCCACCGCAAACGCATGACCGGCCGCCCGATACCCCGGGTTTTCAATCGCCACCCCGTCCCCCGGTTCCACCAGCAACTGCGCACACAGGCTGATCCCCTGTTGCGCGCCACTGGTCACGACGATTTGCTCCGCCGTGCACTGCATGCCGCGAGAACTGCGCAAATACGCCGCGATCATCCCGCGCAATCGCGCATCACCTTGCGGCGCGCCATAACACAGCTGCTGCAGATCCGGTTTGCGCCAGAACGCCGCATTCAGCTTGGCCCACACCTCGAACGGAAACAGATCGAATGCCGGCACGCCGACCCGAAAGGCCCGCGGCGGACCGCTCGGAGGCGTCGGCAAATGGTTATTTTCAAGCCGCGCCAATGCGCCGCTGTGAATGACTTTTTCGGCCGCCACCACAGGTATCTCCAGGCCCTTGGTAGAGGCGTCCGGCGGACGTTTCGGCGCGGTTTTCTTGCCCGGCAACGGTGCTTGCGGTAATTGCGCGACATAGGTCCCGTCACCCACCCGTCCTTCAATAAACCCTTCGGCGTAGAGCTGATCGTAGGCCCGCACCACGCTGTTACGGGAAATCGCCAGGGCCGCCGCCAGATCCCGACTCGCCGGCAATCGCGTACCGCTGGCCAGTCGCCCGTCGAGCACTCGTACCCGCAAGGCCTGATAGAGCTGGCGACTCAAGCCCTGGCGGCGGTCGAGTTCGATACCCGCCGGGTTGAAGGACAAGGACAGCGGCGCATCCGTCATGACAATGGACCTATGAAATTTGTCGTTAATGGCTCTTACAACAGACCAATAGCCTGCCTAGGATGCAGGCATCTGCCAAGGAATATTTCCATGTATACGCCCCGCGCTTTTGCCCTCGAAGATTTGCATGAACTGCAGCAACAGATCCTCGGCACCCGCCTCGCCCTGCTGGTTACCCATGGCGAACAAGGCCTGCAAGCCAGTCATCTGCCCTTGCTGCTGAACACCGACGAAGGTCCGAACGGTACTCTGTATGGCCATTTTTCCAAGGCCAACCCGCAGTGGAAGGAACTGCAGGACGGCGCCGAAGCCCTGGTCATTTTTGCCGGCGCCGATGCCTATGTGAGCCCCGGGTTTTACCCGAGCAAAGCCTCGGACGGCAAAGTCGTGCCGACCTGGAACTACGTGGCCGTGCATGCCTATGGCAGTGCTGAAGTGTTCACCGATGCCGATCGCCTGCGCGCACTGGTCAGCGCCTTGACCGATCGCCATGAAGCCGGTCGCGCGCAACCGTGGAAAGTCGCCGATGCCCCCGCCGATTACATCGACGGCATGCTCAAGGCCATTGTCGGTTTCGCCCTGCCGATCCAGCGTCTGGAAGGCAAACGCAAGCTCAGCCAGAACCGCAACGCCGCCGACATCGCCGGCGTGCGCGAAGGGCTGGCTGCCAGCCCGGACGCACACGACCAAGCCCTCGCCCACTTGATGCCCTAAGGAATGAACATGAGTCAGATCGACATCCGCCAGGTCAGCGCCGACGACCACGCCGCGTGGCTGCCGCTGTGGCAGGCCTACCTGCGCTTCTACAACACCGAACTGCCAGAGACCGTCAGCCAAAGTACCTGGCAGCGCATGCTCGACCCGAACGAACCCACCCATGCCGCCCTCGCCTGGGTTGACGGCAAAGCGGTGGGCATGGTGCATTTCATCTACCATCGTTCCAACTGGAGCATTGAAAACGCCTGCTACCTGCAGGATTTGCTGGTAGCACCTGAAACCCGTGGCACCGGCGTTGGCCGCCAGCTGATCGAATTCGTCTACGCCACGGCCAAGGCCGACGGTTGCAACAAGGTGCATTGGCTGACCCACGAAACCAACGCCACCGCGATCCAGCTCTACGAGCGCATCGCCGAGCGTCCGGGTTTCATCCAGTTTCGCAAAGCCATTTAAGGTTCAAGGAGAACAGCATGTCGACTTCACTCGCCGACTGGAAAGGCGTCCCGGCCCCGACAGTCCAATTGATCGAAGGGCGTTTCATCCGCCTGGAAAAACTCGACCCGGCGCGCCACGGCGACGACTTGTTCAACACCCTGCAAGGTCCAGGCAGAGATCCGAAACTGTGGGACTACCTGCCTTACGGTCCTTTCCCGCAACGCAGCGCATTCAACGACTGGCTGAACAACCACGCCGCCAGCAGCGATCCGTACTTCTTCAGCGTGATCGACCGCGCCAGTGGCGAGGTGCAAGGCATCCTCAGCCTGATGTCGATCGTCCCGGCCCAGGGCCGCATCGAAATTGGCCACGTGACCTTCGGCGCGCCGATGCAACGCTCACCCAAGAGCACCGAGGCCGTCTATCTGCTGGCCAAAGAGTCGTTCGCCCTCGGCTATCGGCGCCTTGAATGGAAATGCAACAACGGCAACGCCCGCTCCAAGTACGCCGCCGAGCGCCTGGGGTTCAGCTTCGAAGGCGTCTTCCGCCAGCATATGGTGGTCAAGGGGCAGAACCGCGACACCGCCTGGTATTCGATCATCGATTCGGAATGGCCGGCGATTGGCGCAGGGTTCGAACGCTGGTTGAGTGACGAAAACCAGACGGATTCGGGGCAGGTGAAAGGCTTGGCGGAGTGTCGGGGGTAAACTGACGTGGCCGTCGAGGCTCTCGGCACGCAAGGTGCCTTGGCCTCGGTGTTCACCTTGGATAAAGCGCGCGAACAAACTCCTTACCTCCTCTTACATCTTCGAACCCCGCGTACAAAGAAAACTTACATTGCCTCCCTATAATCGGCACTCGAACAACAAAAAGACCGATTACACGGAGAGTTTCAAATGCCCTTTACACGGACTGTTCTAGCGTTGTCCCTCGGCCTGATTTTTTCGCAAAGTCAGGCCCAGGCGGCGCCGCCGCTGTCGCTCACCAACGGCAACTCCGAGCTGACTGCGCAAATCAGCAATGCCTGGATTGAAATCAACAAGACCGCGTTAGTGCACAATATTCGTACCTTGCAAGCGGAGCTGGCCGGCAAGTCGAAACTCTGCGCGGTACTGAAGGCCGACGCTTATGGTCATGGTATTGGGCTGGTGATGCCTTCGGTGATCGCGCTGGGGGTACCCTGTGTGGCAATCGCCAGTAACGAAGAGGCTCGAGTGGTTCGCCAAAGCGGCTTCAAGGGCCAGTTGATCCGTGTTCGCAACGCCACCCTGGGTGAGCTGGAAAATGCTCTGCAGTACAACGTCGAGGAACTGGTTGGCAACCTCGATTTCGCCCGCCAGGCGGCCGACCTTGCACATGAACACGGTCGCAAACTGCAGGTGCACCTCAGCCTCAACTCTAGCGGCATGAGCCGTAACGGCGTGGAAATGGCTACCGAACAGGGCAAGAAGGACGCCGTGGCAATCACAAAGGTACCGAATCTGGAAGTGGTCGCGATCATGACCCACTTCGCAGTGGAGGATAAGGACGACGTGCGCAAGGGCCTGGCAACCTTCAACGAACAAGCGGCCTGGCTGATGGATGTGGCCCAGCTCGATCGCAAGAAAATTACCCTGCACGCGGCCAATTCCTTCGCCACTCTGGAAGTACCCGAATCGCACTTGGACATGGTGCGCACGGGCGGCGCGTTGTTTGGCGATACCGTCATCTCGCGCACTGAATATCGGCGCGTGATGCAGTTCAAGTCGCGTGTGGCCTCGGTCAATAGCTATCCCGCTGGAAACACAGTGGGTTACGACCGCACCTTCACCCTGACACGTGATTCGAAACTTGCCAACATCACGGTCGGTTACTCCGACGGCTATCGCCGCGTGTTCACCAACAAAGGCGTGGTATTGATCAATGGTCATCGCGTGCCGGTAGTGGGCAAGGTTTCGATGAACACCCTGATGGTCGATGTCTCGGATGCATCCGACGTCAAGTCGGGAGACGAAGTGATACTGTTTGGCAAGCAAGGCGCAAGCGAAGTCAGCCAGGCTGAAATCGAAGAGATCAACGGCGCGCTTCTGGCCGACCTTTACACCGTCTGGGGCAGTGCCAACCCGAAAATACTGGTCGAGAAGTGAATCGCAGTACCAAACCCGATGAACGTTACCCCCACTACCCGGCTAACCCAGCGGGACCCTGACGCCGCTTGCGGAACTCGGCGACCTTATGCCGGTTTCCGCACAGCGCCATGCTGCACCAGCGCCGTTTGTGCGACTTGGTGCGGTCATAAAACATCAATGAACAGTCCGGGCTTTCGCATTTGCGCACGAGAGTGAAATCGCCTTCAGCCAATAACTCGGCAGCGGCATAAGCCAGCCGGCTCAGGCATTGGCTGGCGGTATCACCCTGACGGAAACGATCCAGTACCGGCGCGGCGCCCCCCTCCCAAACCAGTTGCGGCACCGCCCGCAACAGAAAGGCATTCAGTGCCGCCTGATCCGCCACGCGATTTTCCCGGCGAGTTGCGAGCAGGTCCTCGATGCTGTCGCGCAACTTGCGCAATCGGGCGAGCAAATGCCCGTCGCCCCCCTCCCCATCTGTCGTTGAACCGAAACCGATCTGCCGCAGCCACAACGCGGCATCGCCATCGGTGCCGAGCAGGTCTCGTCGCTGGCCCTCGACCATCATGCGGGTGTTCAGCAGTTCCAGTGCCGGGTGATCGGCCAGTACCAACGGCGCAGGCAGTTCCAGGATGGTGGCGGAGTCAGGCATGGAAATCTCCAAGGAATCGGATGCTCAGGCCCGCCTCAACGCCCCATCGAATGCTGGCGTCAACCCCGACGACTCCAGCTTGCGGACAAAGGCGCCAATACGCTGCTGCTTGTGGGCGTCCACGTCCAGCTCGCGGTAATCGTAGAAACCCCGACGGCATAGATACAGCGTGATGCAAAAAAGATTGCGTGAAACATCAATTAACCAAAGCAAGGAAGGCATTATCTTCGCCTTCCCGAAATAAATGATCACCATCGCCCCTTGCCACTTTCCAGAGGGGCTCTTTATTTACGGGTCATTTCCCGCCTGCATGATTACAAGGAAAACACATGTCGACGCTGGTCTATTACGTAGCTGCCACCCTGGATGGTTATATTGCCACTCAACAACACAAACTGGATTGGCTGGAGAACTTTGCGCTGGGGGATGACGCAACGGCCTATGATGATTTTTATCAGACGGTCGGAGCGGTGGTCATGGGGTCGCAGACCTATGAATGGATCATGTCGAACGCTGCCGATGACTGGCCCTACCAGGACGTACCCGCCTTTGTCATGAGCAACCGGAATCTGTCAGCCCCCGCCAATTTGGATATCACCTTCGTACGCGGTGACGCCGGGACCGTCGCGGCCAGGACCAGACAGGCGGCGAAGGGCAAGAATGTCTGGCTGGTCGGTGGCGGGAAAACGGCAGCCTGTTTTGCCGACGCCGGAGAATTGCAGCAGCTGTTCATCACCACCATTCCAATCTTTATCGGCACCGGCGTTCCCGTACTGCCCGTTGACCGTTCGCTTGAAGTCGTTCTCAGAGAACAGCGTACGTTGCAGAGCGGTGCAATGGAATGCGTCCTGGACGTGAAAGCGGATTAACGTCCGCAAGACGATCGTGTACCGAAACTCGCAGTGTCGGAACCAAAGGAAGCGATACCGCCTGGTACTCGATCATCGATTCAAAGTGGCCGGCGATTGGCGCGGGTTTCGAACGCTGGTTGAGCGACGAAAACCATACGGAGTCGGGGCAGGTCAAAGGTCTGGCGGAGTGTCGTAATGCTGTTCGGTAGGAGCGAGCATGCTCGCGATGGAATCAAGAGCGCTGCGTTTAGCCAGTAAACACGCGTTATCGTTGACGACCATCGCGAGCATGCTCGCTCCTACAGTGGCAGTGGCGGTTGGCATTCGACCGTCATTTTCAGCCCTGCCGCAACGCCCCATCAAACGCTGGCGTCAACCCCGACGACTCCAGTTTGCGCACGAAGGCGCCGATACGCTGCTGCTTGTAGGCGTCCACGTCCAGGTCACGGTAATCGTAGAAACCCTGGCCATCGCGCAAGCCGTTGCGGCCGTTTTGCATGTTGTCGGCAATCACCTGTGGCGACTCGAAACGCGGTGCCAGCGCGCCACTCAGGTAACGCGAGGCGTAGTAGAGAATGTCGCCGCCACCCCAGTCGATGAACTCGAGCAGGCCCAGCACCGAGAAGCGCAAACCAAAGCCCACGCGTACCGCGGTGTCGATATCTTCTGCGCTGGCCACGCCCTCCTCCACCATCCGTGCGGCTTCGTTCATCGCCAGTGCCTGGATGCGCGGCACGATATAACCAGCCACCGGATTGCACACCACCGGCACCTTGCCGATCCGCTTGAGCAGTTGCAACAGCCGCTCGACCACCTGTGAGCAGGTCGCTGCGCTGCGGCTGACCTCCACCAGCGGCATCAGGTGCGCCGGATTGAGCCAGTGCGCGTTGACGAAGCGCTGCGGTTCACTGACCATTTCGCTCAACTCGGTGACCAGGAAGGTCGAGGTGGTCGACGCGATGATGGTCGACGCCGGGACATGCTCGCTGACCCAGGCGAAGGTCTGCTGCTTGACCTCGATGACTTCCGGTACGGCTTCGAACACCAGCTCGCACAGGCGCAATGCTCCTGCGGCCTGGTCCCGGGATTGCAGGGTCAACCGGGATAGCGCGATGTCTGCCTGCTCCAGCTGGAGCACGCCAAGGCGCACCAGCATCTGCAGTTCGCGACTGATGTTGTTGCGCACCTGTTCGAAGTAGCCGTGCCGCTCATCCCCGGCACGATCCTTGATGTCGATGAGGGTGACCGGCAGGCCGGCATGGATGAATGCCAGGGCAATGCCCTCGCCCATCCGGCCGGCGCCGACGACGCTGACGTGGGGTAGCGCGGCGTTCATCAGTTGAGGCCCCTGCTCAGGAGCTCGGTCATTTGCACCCGGTCGAGCGCAGCCAGACCGAGGTTTTCCAGGGTGCGGCCCTCGGCGTAGAGATCACGTTCGGCAACGACCGAGGCAATGCTCAACAGGCCTTGCGCAACCGGGGTCGGCACACCGGCCCAACGGCCGACGGACACCAGGAAGGACAGGCCCAGGCGGGTGTCTTCGAGCATGTAGCGATGCTTCTGCAGGTCGATGTCTTCGCGCCAGTCGCCGCTGTCTGTCAGCTTGCCATGCGCGCCGCGACCGTACATCCACTCCTCGCCTTCGCTGGTGTTGTAGTGATCGGCCAGGGGAAAGTGCGGTGCGCCGTAGGTCAGTGCTTCGCGCACGGCCATGCGCTCGGCATCCAGCTGGTTGGTCACGCGGCGAATCGACGGCTGGGTGCCTTCGTTGTGAATGTCCCAGGCCTCGAAATGCTCAAGGGGACCTGCGTTCATCATGATCAGCGGCGGGTGGATGATGGGACCTGCGTTCATCAACGCGCCGCTCAGGGCGTCTTCAATCGGTTCGACGCTCGGGTAGGCCTCGCGCAACACCGCGAAGGCGTGCTCGGACAGGTTGCTGGGGAACACACCGGTCGGCAGGCGGGTCGCGTAGCAACTGATCACCAGGTCGCTGGCGCCATGCTTGCGCACCAGGTACGGCAGCGTGCCGGTTTCAGCGAAGGCGACCTTGCTCTGGTTGCCCGCATCGGCCATGGCCTTGGCGAACACGTAACTACCGAAGGTGCCCGGCGGCAGGAACACCACCTGACCGTCGTGCAGGTGCGGCGCCACGTGTCTGGCCAGGTCTTCGTGGGAGGTCGACGGCAGTGGGATGATGACCAGTTGAGCGTCGCCCAGGGCTTCGGCCAGGTTGTCAGTCAAAGACAGTTTGTCGCCCTGTTTACCGACGGACAATTTGCGTGTGCCTTGGTAGTCCTTGATGGTCAGGCTGCCGATGTCCAGCAGCTCCTTGAGCGCTGCGCCGTCGCGACGCCACAGGCGGGTCTGATGCCCCTTTTCAGCCATTTCGACAGCAGCGGCGTAACAGCCGTGTCCACCACCCAGCACAGTAATCTTCATCGAGTTGCTCCTCTTGTAAGAGACTCGATGCTATCGAGCTGCACCGCCACAGACTTACCCGATTGCGCAGCCAACTGACCGATTACGCAGAAGTCTCAATGCTTGCGTCGGCGCAGGGTGTCCGACGGCAGGCAGCCATAGCGTTGCCGATAGGCACTGGAAAAATGCCCGAAGCTGTTGATGCCGTGACGCAACAGGATATCGGTGACGGTTTCGCAGGCATTGCCCTGCTGCAGCGACTCGTGGATCACCGCCAAACGACGGTCACGGATGTACTCGACCGGCGCTTGCTGGAGAAACTGCCTGAAGCCGTTCTGCAAGGTGCGGGCCGAGACGCCACAGAGATCGCTCAGGGTCGCCAGGCTGATCGGCTCGTCGAGGTGTTCCTCGATGTAGTCACGGGCCTTCTTCACATGATGCGGCAGCGGCGCGCGCGAATCGATCAACAGATCCGCCGAGTGGTTATGTGGCAACTGGGTGAGCAGCAGTTGCATCAGGTAGTCCGACAGGCCGCTGGCGATCCGCGAACCGTCCACGCCACTGCCGTAAAGCCGGCAGATGTAGTCCAGGGTGTGATAGAGGCTGACGACACCGACACCCAGAGGGTCGACGCTGACATCAAAGATCACCGACTGCCGCAGGCTGCGGCCGAGCAGGCGTTGCAGTTGCAAATGCAGGGCATCACTGTCGATGCGCAGGATCAGGTTGCGGCACTCGCCATCGGTGACGATGCGGCTTTGCGCGAACGGCGAGGAAACGCTCAGGTAACCCGACTGCATCGCCGCACTGCGCCGCCCGTGGGCCACTTCGCAACGCCCCTGCAAGGTAATGCGAAACAGGTACTGATCGGCAATGTCGCCGATGCTGATCTCCACCGGCGCGCCATAGCGCAGGTCAAGCAGCGCCGAAGTGCCGAAGAATACGCCGTTGAGCCGGGTATGGATCGGCTCGTCACGCAGGACGTTGAAGCTGTGCGGACACAGGTAATGGCTGACCTTGTCCTTGATCTCGCGGTAATCGGCCGAGCTGAGCAGGCTATGCCGTTCCAGCAGGTGTACGTCATTCAACATCAGAAACTCTCCTGCTGTTCAAGGCGAGCAAAAAATTTGTGGCGAGGGGATTTATCTCCGTACGGCTGCGGAGCAGTCGTAAATCCAAACGACTCGGTCTTTTTGAACCGACGCTGAGGGCCGCTTCGCGGCCCAACGGGGCGGTGCGACGGTTCGCTAAATCCCCTCGCCACAGATGTGGGGCTCCTCGCTTCTGTGAATAGCATTATCTCAGGCCTGACCTGGATATTCCCGGGCATAGCTTTCGCGGAAACGGCGGCAACCACGCCACAGCAGAACCACCGTCAACACCGACGCACCCGCGATCACCAACGACATCGACGAGCCCACCGCTGCCGGCGAACCGAAGTACCGGTCGGTCAACAGCGCCACCAGCGTGGTACCCAGGCCCAACCCCAGCAGATTGCTGATCAGCAGGAACACCGCCGAGACCTGTGCGCGCACCTGATTCGGCGCGAGGATCTGCATCGCCGCCGTGGACGCCGGCATCGGGAACGAGGCGAAGAACATTGCCGGCACCAACAAGGTCACCGACAGCCACAGTTGATCGGCTTGCGGGAACAGCACGGCCGGCACCGCCATGCCGAGTGCGCCAATCACCCCGGTGCGCATCGCGGCATCCTGATGACCTTTTTTGGCCAGATAATCGGTGAGCCAGCCACCGAACAGTACCCCGGCGGTATTGGCCAATAACAGCACGGTGCCGAGCATGTAACCCGCCTCCATCGGCGTCAGGCCGAACTTGCGGATATACAGCGCCGGGCTCCAGCTCATCATGCAGAAAAGCACCATGGCGTAGAACGAAAAGCCCAGGTAATGGCAGGTGAAGGTGGCACGGTGGCGGCCGAGAAAACGCAAGCCATCGCTCATACCGACCTTCTTCGCCCGGCCCTGCGCATCGACCTGCAGGCCCTTGCGCGCAGGGTTGCGCACGGTAAGCCAGATCAGCAGGCCGACGACTATGCCGGGCAGGCCGACAATGAAGAACGCCAGTTGCCAGGCCTTCATCGCGCCGAGAAAGGCGACCTCAATGGTGTTCATGTCCTTGAGCATGGCGATCACATAGCCGCCGACCAGGAAGGCCAGACCGCCACCGACGAACGAGCCGATCGAGTAGATGCCCACGGCGCGGCCGAGTTTCTCCTTGGGGAACATATCGCTGAACATCGAGTAGGCCGAGGGCGACAGGGCCGCTTCGCCGACACCGACGCCAATGCGCGCGAGGAACATGTGCAGGAAGTTCTTGCTCATGCCGCAGGCTGCCGTCGCCAGGCTCCAGAACACCACGCCGACGGCGATGATTTTCGGCCTGCTGAAGCGGTCGGCCAGATAGGCGATGGGCATGCCCATGAAGGCGTAGAACAACGAAAAGGCCAGCCCGTGCAGCAAGCTGAACTGGGTGTCGCTGATCTGCAGGTCGGCTTTGATCGGCTCGATCATCAGCGCCAGGATCTGCCGATCCACAAATGAAAAGATGTAGGCGATCATGCACAGGGCGACCACGTACCACTCGTAAACGTAGGTTTTCTTGCGCTGCAGGACCGCGTTATCGACCTGTATATTCACTAGTGTTTGCTCCGTTTGATATTGTTATGGAGTCAATGCGCTTACCAGAACTTCCAGGTGTAGGTCGTGGCGACACGGAACTCGTTGTAGTCGTAGCCGTATTTCTGTTTCACATCGATGTTGCGCAGGTCCAGCCCAAGGCCTTGCAGCGCCCCGCTCTGCACCACGTAGTTGAGTCCCAGGTAGCGTTCACTTTCCTGGTTGTCGCTCAAGTTGCCGCCCCGGTCCCAGTGAGTGCCCTTGATGTAGCGGGTGTAGAACTTCAGCCCTGGCATGCCCATCCCGGCAAAGTCATAGCTGTAGCGCGCCCCCCAGGACTTTTCATCCGGACGAACAAAACCCAGCGACGACCAGTGCACCAGGTAAGGTTGCGGGATATAACCGCTCATGGTCGGGAACACGCTGTCACCGAGCATGCGCTGGTAACTGAGGCCAAACATGTGGGCGCCTTTGAGCAAGGTGAACAAGGCACCGTAGGAACGGTTGTCGATTTCACCGTTCAACGCACTGCCATCTTCATTGTTATTGAAGTAGCGCAAGTCGGTTTTAAGTTTGTAGCCATTGCCCAAATCAGCCATGTGCATCAGGCCGAAATAGTGCTGCTGATAAATATCGTGCAAAACGCCGTAGAAATAACTGGCTTGCAGCGTCTTGCTGATGTCGTAAGTCACGCCGCCAAAATCCAGGCCGTCGCTGTCGAGATTATCGGTGGAGCCAAACTTGTAGAGTTTCTCGTGATTGGACGATTCCCGTGTCACGGCAGACCAGAATCGGCCGCCGGTCACCGTCAATCCATCGATTTCCTTGGACTCGACCACGACCCCTTGATAGATGGTATCCAGTTGTCGACTGGGGTCATCGAACGCCACCGGCAATTGCGGGCGCAGGTCACCGACCTTCAACTCGGTCTTGCTATAGCGCATCTTGAAGGTCGCACCGGCGCGACTGTAGTCATCGGCCGTCTGTTGATCGCTCACGCTATATGGCAGCGAAGCGTCGTTGCCCGACGAATCCAGGCGTACGGCGTATTGCGCATCTACATCGAGGCCGATGGCCAACGCCGTGTCGGTGTAGCCAGAGGTGAACTGCGCATCGAAACCCTGGGACCAACTGTGCACTTCAGACACCGGTGCATTCGTGTTGGTGTAGTTACGGTGCAGGTAGAAGTTACGCGTATCCACTTTGAAGTGACTGTCATCGATCACATCGGCATGCGCTGCCAATGGCGAACAGATCATCCCGATCGCACTGGCAATACCGAACCCACGGCAAGATTGCTTCACCTGACATCTCCACTCTTATTGTTATGAGGTAAACGCAAGGCGAGCTCAGTGGAACAATCCGCTACGACCACACGCCTCCTGTCTACGCAAGGTAAGCGAGTAGACGCCGCGCCGGTATCAAGACGAACAGCATCCGAAGGGGGGAAATCTCCAACCCGGCTAAAGGTTTCCCTTAGTCGACTGGCCGTTGCTATTCAAGCAACGGCGGTCGTGGAAGGCAGCTATCGGCCTACAGCCTCTCAATAAAGGGCTTTGTGCAATGACCAGCAAAAAGTCATCCCTCAATCCAAACTTTTCGCTTGATTGAGCGTCCTTTCTTTAAGACGGCCGACATGGCTTTGCAACTCCGGACAGCTGACCTCAGCTAAGGACTGGTGATGACATTTCTCATTTTTCTTCTCGCCTGCGCTGCTGCCGCAAGCACCGGCATCCTGTTCAAACCGGGCCAGTGGTACGAATCTCTCGTCAAACCCGGCTTCACGCCACCCAAGTGGGTGTTTCCCGTCGCTTGGTCGATTATCTATCTGCTCCTCGCCTGGGCCGGGTACCGGTTGACCCTGATACCTGGAAGTCAGGCGGTGCTGGCTTTATGGGCAGCGCAGATCGCACTTAACACACTGTGGACACCCGTGTTCTTCGGCGCACACCGCCTCTTCGCCGCGATGATGATTCTGGCGCTGCTCTGGCTGGTGGCCGTGGCAATGATGGTGATGGCATTGCGGCTTGACGTCATCACTGGCCTGATCCTCTTTCCTTACGTTGCCTGGCTGTGTGTAGCAGCCGCGTTGAACTTTTCCGTCTGGTGCAATAACCGTTGAAATTGGCCACTGGGTCTACCGGGGTAATACCGCATGATTTTCCAGGCAGCTTGCCTACGCATAGGCGTATCTGTCGTAGCTCGGTAAACTGGTGGGCAAGCTTGTCGGGGTAATTTTTTCAATTCAGGAATAAACGTGGCCAAATCTATTGAGGACAATGCGTCTCTCGAATCCTTTTCTCTCGAGAGCCCGTCCCCCCTGTATGCGCGGGTCAAGCAAATCATCATGCAGAAGATTCGCTCCGGTGCCTGGTTGCCCAATTCCAAGGTTCCGTCTGAAAGCGAATTGCTGAATTTGCTGGGGGTCAGTCGCATGACCATCAACCGCGCATTGCGCGAGCTGACTATTGAAGGCTCACTGGTGCGGATGCAAGGGGTTGGCACCTTCGTGGCGGAGCCCAAGGGGCATGCCGCGCTTTTCGAGATCCACAACATCGCAGAAGAAATCGAGGCCCGAGGTCATGAGCATCGCTGCGAAGTGATCGTGCTCGAGGAGATGCCCGAACGCGCCCGTGCATCCATGCCCTTCCCCCTGGAGGGGGTCAAGCGCCTGTTCCATTCGGTTGTGGTGCACCACGAGAATGGTGTGCCGGTGCAGATCGAAGAGCGCTTCGTCAATGCCGAGGTAGCACCCGCTTATCTGCAGCAGGACTTTACCAAGGTCACGCCCTACGCCTACCTGATCCAGTTGGCCCCGCTGACCGAAGGCGAACATGTGGTCGAGTCGATCCATGCCAAATCCGCGGAGTGCAAGCTGTTGCAAATCAAACGGTATGAGCCATGCCTGTTGATTCGCCGCCGTACCTGGGCAGCCAAAGGCCAGGTCGGTTGTGCGCGGCTGGTTTATCCCGGTTCGCGTTATCGACTGGAAGGCAAGTTCGGAAATTGATTCACGAGTCGAGCGGCCCCCGCTTGCCGCTCGACAAGACTGTTGTTGCAGACCTTTTGCAGATGCTGTTACTGCCAGCGCAAAAAGTGGCAAAAAGGTGACATCTCAGCGTTTCCCCCTGCACAAAAGTGTTACGAAATGCTCAACCCATCAGAACAATCTCGCATAGTTGCAACAGAATTTTGTTGTTCCCTCGCATTGCTCAATTTTTCTCATTATTTATAAGTCTTTGAATTTAATCGACTTATCTTTCTTGAAGATTTTTTTTGAAGCCATCAAAAACGATTTTGGCCTTTCACTTGCATTCACTTGTACATACAGGTTGGTATAAGCATACATGTACATCTTTGTGTGCCGATGCCACGCCACTGACCGCTGAATGAGGAAATGACCATGACCGCCAAGACCACCCGCCTGCGTGACGTCGAAATCCGTGCTGCACGCGGCAGCCAGCTGACCGCCAAGAGCTGGCTGACCGAAGCGCCGCTGCGCATGCTGATGAACAACCTCGACCCGGAAGTTGCCGAGAACCCTAAAGAACTGGTGGTTTACGGTGGTATCGGTCGTGCGGCACGTAACTGGGAATGCTACGACAAGATCGTCGAAAGCCTGACCAACCTGAACGACGACGAGACCCTGCTGGTGCAATCCGGCAAGCCGGTCGGCGTGTTCAAGACCCACACCAACGCACCGCGCGTACTGATCGCCAACTCCAACCTGGTGCCACACTGGGCGAGCTGGGAACACTTCAACGAACTCGACGCCAAAGGCCTGGCCATGTACGGCCAGATGACCGCGGGCAGCTGGATCTACATCGGCAGCCAGGGCATCGTCCAAGGCACCTACGAAACCTTCGTCGAAGCGGGTCGCCAGCACTACAACGATGACCTCAAAGGCAAGTGGGTGCTGACCGCCGGCCTGGGCGGCATGGGTGGTGCCCAGCCTCTGGCTGCAACCTTGGCCGGCGCGTGCTCGCTGAACATCGAATGCCAGCAGGTCAGCATCGATTTCCGTTTGAAAAGCCGCTATGTCGACGAGCAAGCCAGCGACCTCGACGACGCACTGGCCCGCATCGCCAAATACACCGCTGAAGGCAAAGCGATCTCCATCGCCCTGCTGGGCAACGCGGCAGAAATCCTGCCGGAACTGGTCAAGCGCGGCGTGCGCCCGGACATGGTCACCGACCAGACCAGCGCCCACGACCCGCTCAACGGCTACCTGCCTGCCGGCTGGACCTGGGATCAGTACCGTGCTCGCGCCAAGACCGAGCCGGCCGCTGTGATCAAAGCCGCCAAGCAATCGATGGCCGTTCATGTCAAAGCGATGCTCGACTTCCAGAAAATGGGCGTGCCGACCTTCGACTACGGCAACAACATCCGTCAGATGGCCCAGGAAGAAGGCGTGGAAAACGCATTCGACTTCCCAGGCTTCGTACCGGCCTACATCCGTCCACTGTTCTGCCGTGGCATCGGCCCGTTCCGTTGGGCTGCGCTGTCGGGCAACGCTGAAGATATCTACAAGACCGACGCCAAGGTCAAGGAACTGATCCCGGACGACGCCCACCTGCACAACTGGCTGGACATGGCCCGCGAGCGCATCAGCTTCCAGGGGCTGCCGGCCCGTATCTGCTGGGTTGGCCTGGGCCTGCGCGCCAAGCTGGGCCTGGCGTTCAACGAAATGGTGCGTAGCGGTGAGCTGTCCGCGCCAATCGTGATCGGTCGTGACCATCTGGACTCCGGTTCGGTATCGAGCCCGAACCGCGAAACCGAATCGATGCAGGATGGTTCCGATGCCGTGTCCGACTGGCCACTGCTCAACGCCCTGCTCAACACCGCGAGCGGCGCGACCTGGGTTTCCCTGCACCACGGCGGCGGCGTCGGCATGGGCTTCTCCCAGCACTCGGGCATGGTGATTGTCTGCGACGGTACCGATGAAGCGGCCGAGCGTATCGCGCGCGTCCTGCACAACGACCCGGCGACCGGCGTCATGCGCCATGCCGATGCGGGTTACCAGATCGCGATCGACTGCGCCAAGGAACAAGGGCTGAACCTGCCGATGATTACCGGCAAATAACGCAATACCCCTGTAGGAGCCGGCTTGCTGGCGATGGCGGTTTGCCTGGCACCTCGCGGTGTCTGAATCGCCAGCAAGCCGGCTCCTACAGGGGGTGCACAACCCAGAATAACAATCCAGCCCCTTTCCCGAGGAATCTGCCATGAGCAGCAGCCCGTTTACCCAACAACTGCAGGGCGTTCGCGTGCTGGACCTCAGCCGCGTACTGGCCGGCCCCCACTGCACCGCAATGCTCGCGGACCTGGGCGCCGACGTCATCAAGTTCGAAGTGCCGGGGCACGGTGATGACAGCCGCCACCTGGGCCCCTTCAAGAATGGCGAAAGCGTTTACTTCGGCCTGATCAATCGCGGCAAGCGCAGCGTCGAGATGGATTTCAAGTCCACCGAGGACCTGGCTCGCCTGTATGAATTGGTGCGCGACGCCGACGTCGTCGTGGAAAACTTCCGTCCCGGCGTAACCCATCGCCTGGGCATCGATTTCGACACCCTCAAGCAATACAACCCCAAGTTGATCTACGCGAGCATCTCCGGTTTTGGTCAGCATGGCCCCCTGTCACGCAATCCAGCCTATGACATCGTTGCGCAGGCGATGTCCGGACTGATGAGCGTCACCGGTTTCGCCGAAACAGGACCGACGCGCAGCGGCGAGGCAATCGGGGACTTGTGTGCCGGGGTTTATGCCGCCTGGGCAATCAGCTCGGCGTTGTTCGCCCGCGAGCGGCACGCGCCGGGCCCGCAATACATCGACGTCGCCATGTTCGATGTGTTGTTCAGCCTGCAAATGACCGGCCTGTCCAATCTGTTTGCCAATGGCGTCGCACCCGGCCTGGTCGGCAACCGCCATCCGGTGTCGACGCCCTTCGATACTTACCGCGCAGCGGATGGCCAGGTGGTCATTGCGGTTGCCAGCAACAAGCTGTTCCTGCGGTTGTGCGAATGCATGGGCAAACCTGAACTGGCCAGCGACCCACGTTTCGCCGATGACCCGCAACGTACGCTGAACGAGCCCGCCTTACGCGCCGAAATCGAACACTGGACGCGCAAGATGAGTGTCGACCGGGCTTGCGACATTCTGCTCGATGCCGGCGTGCCATCCTCCCCGGTATGGAACCTCGCCCAGGCCGCCGACAGCGAACAGGCGCAAGTTCGACAGCTACTGATTCGCCCCGAAGGCGCAGCCCAGCCACTGGTCCCGCAACCGGTTTTCTTCAATGGCCACAAACCCCATGCCCTCACCCAAGCCCCACGCCTGGGCGCCGACAACGCGGCATTCGGAATGAACAAACAGGAGCTTTCCCATGAACTTTGAATTGGACCAGGTCGAACTGGCGGTTATCGAATCAGCTGAAAAACTGGCGCGTGAAGTGATCCAGCCGCGCGCCCAGCATTACGACGAAACCGAGACGTTCTGCGCCGAGAGTCTTCAAGCCTTGGCAGAGCTGGGCGGCTTGGGCATCAACCTGCCCGAAGAATATGGCGGCCTGGGGATTGGCAGCCTGGCCATGAGCCGCGTGGTCGAGGCCGTCGCCGGTGCCTGCGCCTCCACGGCGTCGGCCTTGACCGCGCACTTCCTGGCGACTGACTCGATTCTGATCGGCGGCACCGAAGCGCAGAAACAGGAATGGCTGCCCCGCGCGGCCAGCGGCGAGTTGCTCGGTGCCTTCGCCCTGACCGAGCCGGCAGCGGGCTCCAACCCGGCCGACATGCGCTGCCGCGCAGTACCTGAAAACGGCGGTTGGAGAATACGCGGCAGCAAGCACTACATCACAAACGCCCGAGAAGCCGGATTCATCGTGCTCTATGCCAAGACCGACGCCGATGCCGGGCACAAAGGTATCAGTGCGTTCATGATTCCTCAGGGCACCGAGGGCATCAGTTTTTCCAGCCCTGAAAAAACCATGGGGCTGCGCGGCAGTACGATCTATGAACTGGCCCTGGACTGCTGGCTCCCGGCATCGGCACTGCTGGGCAGTGAAGGCGCCGGTTTCAACACGGCCATGGCGGTGCTTGATCGCGGCCGTGTCGAAGTGGCTGCGATGTCCCTGGGCGTTGCCAATGCGGCGTTGCAGGCAAGCCTGAACTGGGTCCGCGAACGGCAGATCGGGCCCAAACCGCTGGCGGCGTATCAAGGCACGCAATGGCGCCTGGCCGATATGTACGCTCAGCTGGAAGCCGCGCGCATGCTCACCTGGAAAGCCGCCGCGCGCCGCGACAGTGGTGAACGTTTCAGCCTGGAATCGGCCACCGCCAAGCTGTTCGCCGCCGAATGCGCCGGCTTCGTCACCGATGCCGCGCTGCAGCTGCACGGTGGCTATGGCTACATTCGCGACTTGCCGCTGGAGCGCTATGTTCGCGACGCACGCATCCTGCGGATTTTCGAGGGCACCTCGGAAGTACAGAAAATCATCATTTCGCGAAGCGTGCTCGACGCCCAGCGTTAATCGACGAAAACCGGGGCCTGATCTCAGGCCTCAACCTTGATATCCCAACCCGAGAAGGCTGTCGTATCCCACGACACCCGAGAGGAACCGCCATGTCCGCCTCCAAAGAAAGTGCGCAGCGCAAGACGTATATAGAACGGCGATCCATCGATTACATCCCCGAATCGGAGCGCCACGGCCGGCTGCTCAGTCAGTTCACATTGTGGTTCGGTGCCAACCTGCAAGTCACCGCGATCGTCACCGGGGCCCTGGCCGTGGTGCTGGGCGGTGACGTGTTCTGGTCGTTGATCGGCCTGCTGATCGGGCAACTGCTGGGCGGCGCGATCATGGCCTTGCATGCGGCCCAGGGCCCTCAGCTGGGCCTGCCGCAGATGATCTCCAGTCGCGTGCAGTTCGGCGTCTATGGCGCGGTCATTCCCATCGTGCTGGCCTGCTTGATGTATGTGGGGTTTTCGGCCAGTGGTTCGGTGCTCGCAGGCCAGGCCATCAGCCAACTGATGAACGTCAGTGATGGCACCGGCATTCTCATTTTCGCGGCAATGATTGTCGTGCTGACCGTGCTCGGCTATCGGACCATCCATTTGATCGGGCGGCTGTCGAGCCTGATTGGCGTGGTGTCGTTCTTCTACTTGTTCTATCGCTTGCTGTCGGCCCATGACATCGGCGAACTGCTGGCCAATCGGCATTTTTCACTGAGCAGTTTTCTGTTGGCAATCTCGCTGTCAGCCTCCTGGCAAATCGCCTTCGGCCCCTACGTCGCCGACTATTCGCGCTACCTGCCGAGAACCACATCAGCCTTGAAAACCTTTCTCGCCGTCGGCCTGGGATCGGTGATTGGCACACAAATCTCGATGATCTTCGGCGTGTTCGTCGCGGCGCTGGCGGGCGATCAGTTTGCAGGTCATGAGGTGTCCTACATCGTTGGCCTGGGTGCGAGTGGTTTTGTCGCGTCGCTGCTGTTTTTCAGCATTGTCTTCGGCAAGGTCACCATCACCACCCTCAACGCTTACGGCAGCTTCATGTCCCTGGCAACGATCGTCAGCGGCTTTCGCGGCAATCAGGAAATCTCCAGGACGTTGCGCTTGATCTACATCCTGGTCATGGTCGGACTGGCGACGGCACTGGCACTGATGGGGCGGCACTCGTTTCTGCATGACTTCTCCGCTTTCATCCTGTTCCTGCTGGCGTTTTTCACCCCCTGGAGCGCTATCAACCTGGTGGACTTCTATCTGGTGACCAAAGAGCGCTACGACATACCCGCCCTGTCCGATCCAGATGGCCGCTATGGTCGCTGGAACCTGCCCGGCATTGCGGTCTACATCCTCGGGGTACTGATTCAGATGCCGTTCATTGCCACCAGTTTCTACACCGGCCCCTTGGTCGAAACCCTCGGCGGCACCGATATTTCATGGTTGATCGGCCTGACCGTTCCCGCCGTCATTTACTACTGGGTGGCGCGAGGATCGCAACAACGAATTCCTTCGCGACTGATTCTTCCGCAAGAGTCCACCCCGGTCTGATCCACCTCAAAACGGGGCTGCTCGCCAGGGCAGCCCCGTACGTAACACTGATCAAACCAATCGATCGAGTTTTTTCCTTGATGGGACCACCATGCTTGAAGTCGATGCATCCGCCACTTCACCACTCAACGCTCGCGACCGGCTTGTTCACGCTGCCGTCGAGCTATTCGCAACACGCGGCTTTCAGGCCATTGGCCTGCGTGATCTAGCAGGCCACATAGGGTTGCGAGCCGGGTCGCTTTACCATCACATCGAAAATAAACAGTGCTTGTTGTTCGAGCTCATCGAGTCGGCTTTGTCAGACCTGCTGGTCATGACCAAGCGCCGCATGAAAGGCGCCAAGACCCCTTCCGAACGGGTACGTCGCTTTGTCCAGGCCTTCGTCAGCTTTACCCTCAACGAAAAGTACCGATTGATACTGGTGACCCGCGAGTTTGTTAACCTCAACGAGGAACACAAACTCCACGCGGATAAGTTGAAGCGTGCGCACAGCGCGCTGTTGAGCGAAATTATCGCCGATGAATACGATGTGAAGGGCAAGCCAGATGCCGAGACCTGCCTGATCACCCATGCAGTGATGGGGATGCTCTATGGCCAGTTGCAGTGGAGTGAGTTGGGTATTACGCAACAGCACCTGACGGAATTACTCACGGGTTGCGTCATGCGCATTATCGCAAGCAACAAGGGGAATGCTCGACAAGGAATATATTGAGTCGGTAACGATTGAACCTTTGCCAGTCGTTGTGGAGCTCCAACGGGCAAACACCTTGGCCCATTGACTGATAGTACTCCCCTCAATCCCCAGCCTGCGACAAAGGCCTGGCCACCTGCTCCAACCCTCGACGCTCCGCAGCCACCCCCCAAACCGCTTGCACCACCGCTGCCACACACATCAGCGCAGCGCCAATCAGATAACCGATCAACAGACTGCTGCGCTGCTGGGTCTGGATGAGTTGGCCAAACAGCATCGGCCCGATGATGCCGCCCAGGCCAGTGCCAAACGCGTAAAACACGGCGATGGCCAAGGCACGGATTTCCAGTGGGAAGGTTTCTGCGACGGTCAGGTAGGCCGAGCTGGCCGCTGCCGAAGCGAAAAAGAAGATCACCATCCACGCCGCGGCTTGCTGGGTGACATCCAGCCAATTCTGCTGGAAGGCATAGCCACTGAGCGCCAGCAATATCCCGGACATCGCGTAGGTGAAGCTGATCATCACGCGTCGGCCGATTACGTCAAACAGGCGCCCCAACAGCAGTGGCCCGCAGAAATTGCCCAGTGCCAAGGGCAATACGTACCAACCGACATGCTCAGCGGGTACCTGGTAAAAATCGGTGAGCACCAGCGCATAGGTGAAGAAGATCGCGTTGTAAAAGAAGGCCTGCGCGGTCAACAGGGTCATCCCCACCAGCGCCCTGCGGCGGAACCTGATGAACAGGGTATGGAAGATCTCCGCCAGCGGCGTATGGTCCCGCGCGTGCAGGCGCAATGGTTTGCTGGTCACGGCCGGCAGTTCATGGCCTTGTTCGCGCAGACGCGCTTCAATGCCTTCGACGATGTGTCGCGCCTCATCGTGCCGACCATGGACCAGCAGCCAGCGCGGGCTTTCCGGCAGCCACAGGCGCATCAACAGGATCAACAGGCCCAGCGCCGCACCGATGCCGAAGCACAGGCGCCAGCCCAGGTCGCCGCCGACCACGTGCGGGTCCAGCAGGACGATGGCCCCGCCGGCGCCAAGCGCTGCGCCTAACCAGAATGTACCGTTGATGGTCAGGTCGACCCAGCCGCGATAGCGTACCGGGGTGAATTCCTGGATGGTCGAATTGATCGCCGTGTATTCACCACCGATGCCCATGCCCGTGAGGAAGCGCAACAGCAGGAAGCTTTCCAGGTTGAAGGAGAACGCCGTGGCTGCCGTGGCGCCTACATACAGCCATAAAGTGATGAAGAACAGCTTGCGCCGCCCCAGGCGATCGGTCAGCCAGCCGAAGAGCAAGGCACCGACTACAGCGCCGGCGATGTAGATGCCGCCGGCCAAGCCAATATCGAAGTTGCTCATGCGCAGGTCGGGGCTGTTTTTCAGCGCGCCGGACACCGAGCCGGCCAGAGTCACTTCCAGGCCGTCGAGCAACCAGGTGATGCCTAGCGCGAACACTAGCAGGGTATGAAAACGGCCCCACGGCAAGCGGTCCAGGCGTGCTGGAAGATCTGTTTCGAATATCTCGCCGAGCTCGCGGCTATGCAGCTGTTGGTGGGTCATCGCCACATCATGGTCACTTGCAGTGCATTGTGAGATAGGAGTTGGCCTCTGGATCGGGAGTTCAAAATTGAGCGGCGGCTCCCTAGAACTTTTCCCTGTTTATCGGTCTATTTGGATAGGCACATCCCCCGGCAAGCGCGAACCCGCAGCCAGATGGCCACACGTCCCATTGTCAATCAGAGGTTGTATCCGCTCATGAAATTCCATGACCCACGGATGGTGCTCCTCGGCCTGTTCGCGTTCGCGGCAATGGGCTCGGCATCAGCAACACAGATGAAGACCTCAACCCCTGTTTTCGCAACTGAAGTCACAGCCGTTCAGACGCCCGTCCAGGCCGCCGGCAACCCTTGGCCGACCTTGGCCAGTATGGCCGGCAAGCAGCCAGGGCCGTTGCTTGCCCATGACGACCGATACTGGCGTGACGGCCGTTGGCACGATCGCAGGGACGATTGGCGACGAGACGACTGGCGTAGAGACCAATGGCGAAAAGATCAGTGGCGTAGAGAGCAAGCCCGCCGAGAAGCTGAACGCCATCGTGATTGGGATCGCCAGCATGATCGGGCCATGCGCCATCGCTACGAGGACGATCGCCGCTACTATCGTCGCTAGTGCCACGCCAATTCCCCAAATACACGACACCGTTGAAACAGGGAGCGAAGGACATGACAGTCAAGCGAATGGACAACGTCTTGATTGTTGTCGACGATCTTGAAGCGGTGAAGGCGTTCTTTATCGAGTTGGGCCTCAAGCTTGAGGGCCAAACCACCGTTGAAGGGCCTGCTATCGGGAGCCTCATAGGGCTGGGAAACGTGCGAGCGACCCTCGCGATGCTGCGCACTCCCGATGGGCAGGGAATTGAACTGGACAAATTCCACACGCCAGACGCCGTTCGGTTTGGGCCCGTGGACACGCCAGTGAATGCTTTGGGACTTCGTCGCATCATGTTTGCCGTCGATGCCATCGATGCGGTCGTTGCGCGGATGCAGGCCCATGGCGCAGAACTCATTGGCCAGATGCAGTACGAAAAATCGTACCGGCTCGCCTATATTCGTGGGCCTGAGGGCATTATCGTCGGGCTTGCCGAGCAACTCGGCTAGGGCGGACGGCTCGCTCGCGCGCACGACAATCGTTTGCAGGTCGGCAGCCATAGGGCCACATTTCCACTGCTATGCTGATAACAACTGTTTCTATACCAGAGACGAGTAGCATGGCAGCACAAAGCAAACATTCCCCGATCATGTTCAAGGCTCTGGCCTACTCGGCTGGAGTTTTCCTTGTCGCTGGGGCTGCCATGAAGCTGCTCGACACTTACTTCGACCTGACAATGTTGGCAGATACCACGGGCTGGCTGCTACGTTGTGTGGATTGGCTTTTGCTGGAAACGCCAATGCCGAATTGGTCGCTGCTGATGATTATCGCGATTTTAATCAGCACGCTGTCTGTAGCGATTTACTACGCCCGCATCACTGATGGAGCTTACGGCGAGTTACATGAGATAGAGCGAAAAGTTTACAAAAAGAACAACCCACAGTTTCCACAGCTGACAGATAACCAAACGTTACTGATGGAAGCTTTAGCCTATCATGCGAACTTCAGGAAAATTGCGAATTTAAACTCGGTTTGCAAGCTTGTCTCACTCAGCACGCTAGAAGTCGAAGCCGGTCTAAAGCAGCTCCAAGCCAAGCGTCTTGTGAAGCAAAAAGTGACAAGGGGTACGTTCGGCGCCACCACTTTTGAACTAACCTTGGCAGGTAAGGATTATGCGTTAGAGCGATTTGAGCTAACTTAGCGTAGACAGCCCATACCTTGCTTAACGGCACGATAGGCCAATGTCAGCTGGTTAAAGACCGGGGCTTTTGCCCCGCGCTACGATGACTCAAGCGCGCGGGCGGTGGGTACCTTACTGTGCTGAACCGTAGTCGTGGTGACAAAAGCCCCGACTGACGAGCTCAGGAACTTACGAAAATCACCCGCCTGCCACCTCTCTGACAATGTCAAAGAAGGTCGTCAGGATCCGTCGGGAACTCTGCGCCCGAAGGCAAACCAGTGTCTCGGTGAAGCGTTGCTGGCAATCGACGATCGGCAATCCGCGCAGCCGCGAATCCGAACCGAGCTCGGCCGCCGAGACAACACCGACCCCCATGCCGATGGCTACGGCCTCGCGCGCCGCTTCTCGCCCCTCCACCTCAATGGCCTTGCGAATTCGCAAGCCCGCCGCAGCCATCTCCTCTTCCAGGGATAGCCGCGTAACCGAGCCCTGCTCGCGCAACACCAGGGGCGTGTTGTCCAGATCGGCCAGGCAGATAGATTCTCGTTGCGCCCAAGGATGGTCATGGGCGACGAAGGCGAGCATCGGGTCGCTGCGAAGGTGCAGCTTGAGCAGTCGGTCATCTTCGATATTGCGCCCCAGCAGGGCAATGTCTGCCTGGTGCCCGAACAACCGCTGCAGGACCTCATCGGTATTGGCCGTTTCAACTTTCACATCGACACCGGGGTATCGAGCGCAGAAGCGCGCGACATAGGGCAGTACATGCACGGGCGCGTCTACGGCCAGGTTCAGGGTCCCCGTCGACAGGGTGCGGTAGTCCATCAACATGTCGTGCGCATCGACACTGATATCAAACAGGCGCTGGGTCAGGCCGAACAACCGCTCGCCCACTTCAGTCAGGCGCACCAGGCGTTTGTCTCGGTAAAACACCATCACACCGTAGTAATCCTCAAGCTTGCGCACCTGGTCGGACACCGCCGGTTGGGACAGGCAGAGCTGCTCGGCCGCGCGAGTGAAACTGCCGTTGATTGCCACAGCGTGGAAAGCCTTGAGCTGCGTATGGGAGATCGTCATGGATGGCCATTCTATAGGTTCAACTTATTCATGCATACGATAAATCGATTTTATCTATGAACAATGAACTGCAAGGATGGTTTTCGCAAATGCTTTAGTCACTGAGTCGTCGCTCCTACCCATCAGGAATGTCTAATGGAAATTGAACGTTTCGCCACGATAAAACGCCGTTCGGACATGGTCCGGCATGACAACAACCTCTACATCGGGGGCCAGGTTGCCACGGACCTCAGTGGCGGTATCGAGGCACAGACCCACGAAGTACTTTCCTCTATCGAGCAGCTGTTGCTCAGTGTCGGTAGCAGCCGCACCCGGGTGCTTTCGGTGCGCATCCTGCTGGCCCATCGTGAGGACTATGCAGGGCTCAACAGGGTCTGGGACGAGTTTTTCCCCGAAGGCCATGCCCCCGCACGCGCTTGCACCCTGGCCAATTTGATCGACCCCGGTTGGCGCGTGGAAATGATCGTGGTCGCCGCCTGCGGCTGATTGCGTCCTGAATCCCAGCCCCACCAGCCCCGCCCCGGAACCCATCGAACGGAGACACCCCATGCGCCCCTACTGGCTCGACCAGGCCCTGAAAAGCCAATCCGACACGCCCTGTCCGCCATTGCGCCAAGACACCCACGCCGATGTCTGCATCGTCGGCGGTGGTTATACCGGCTTGTGGTCCGCCATCATGCTCAAGGAACAGAACCCCGAGCTGGACGTTGTCATCGTTGAAGCGGACATCTGCGGTGCCGGTGCCAGTGGACGCAATGGCGGCTGTGCGCTGTCCTGGTCGGCCAAGTTCTTCACCCTGGAGCGCTTGTTCGGCGTCGAAGAGGCTGTACGCCTGGTCAAGGAATCGGAACAGAGCATTTACGCCATCGGCGACTTTTGCAAAAAATATGCAGTCGACGCCGATTACCGTCTTGATGGCACGCTCTACACCGCGACCAACCGCGCCCAGGTCGGCTCGACGGACGGGGTAATCGCGGCGCTGGAGCGCAATGGCATCAACTCCTTTTCCAAACGCGCGCTACCTGAGGTGCAACGTATGTCGGGTTCAACCCGGCACGTTGAAGGCTGGTTCTCACCTGCGGCGGCCAGTGTGCAACCGGGCAAGCTGGTGCGCGGTCTGCGACGGGTTGCGCTCGAACTGGGCGTGCGAATCCACGAGGGTTCGCCGATGACCGGCCTGGAACACGGGCTGCCGGCCACCGTCAAAACGCCGGGCGGGCGCGTCGTTGCCAAGCGCGTAGTCCTGGCCATCAACGCCTGGATGGCCCGTGCTTTTCCAGAGTTTTCGCGCTCAGTGGCCATCGTCTCCAGCGACATGATCATTACCGAGCCGCGACCTGACCTGCTCGAACGAATCGGCCTGACCAGCGGGGTCACCGTACTCGACTCGCGCATATTCGTGCACTACTACCACAACACCCCGGACGGCCGGATCATGCTCGGCAAAGGTGGCAATACCTTCGCTTACGGCGGGCGTATCCTGCCGGTATTTGACCAGCCTTCGCCCTACAAAGGGTTATTGCGCAATACCTTGACCGAGTTCTTTCCAGAGTTTGCCGATGTTGACATTGCCGCCACGTGGAACGGCCCGTCCGATCGTTCAGTCACCGGGCTACCGTTCTTCGGCCGGATGGGCGCAGGCGGCAATGTCTTTTATGGCTTCGGCTACTCAGGCAGCGGCGTCGGTCCCTGTCATATGGGAGGGCAAATCCTCTCATCGCTGGTGTTGGGGCTGGACAACCCCTGGACACGCTCGCCGCTGGTGCAAGGTCCGCTCGGCCATTTCCCGCCAGAGCCAATCCGCTACCTGGGCTCGCTGATGGTGCGCAACGCCATCCGGCGCAAGGAGCATGCCGAGGACCACAACCTGCGCCCCCGTCGACTGGATGTGCGCCTGGCGAAATTCGCCGCGGCGGCCGGTAAGTCGGACAAGGCATAGCGTAGCGATAAGTCTTCGATACTAGTTTCGTGATACCGAGTAAAAGGCGGTTTCGCAGCCGCCGTCCTCTCGCACCACCGTGCGTACAGTTCCGTATACGGCGGTTCAGGTTATGCGGAAAAGTCGGTTTATCGTATCCAGTAACGGGACCAGCCCGAGTCGGTCCCATAGCTACTTCGGTAGCGTCTGATTCATATGTGGCGCCCCCGAGTTCCACCATGGGCCTCGACCGTTGAACGCTGATTTGCAGGCGCGCGCCTCACTGAGCCCCAAACGCCTCAAGTTACGTATCCTCGTAAAAGGTAGCTTCCATTGGCGCCAGATGGCGTAGCGAAGTTTATGCCTCACCCAACCATCCAGCTCTTCCAGTGGCCGCTTGCTTTGACCGAGCTTGAAGTCCGAAGGTGTTATGCGCGCTCCGTTAGATAGGCGTCGACAATCACGTCAATAGTCGCCAGCAAGATATCGATATCTGCCAGTACGGTTTTTGAATTCAAGAGTGTCATTTTCAATGTTATTCGACCGTCTCTGCGGGTGACGCCTAGATTGGCAATGCCACGTTCAAGCAATACCTGCGCGACATGAATGTGCACCGCATCCCAATCTACATCAGCGCAAAGCGGTCTGCTAATCCGAAACAGGACACTCGATAACTGCGAACGACTGACCAGCTCGAACGACAAGAATTCGTCAATACGTTTAGCGACCGCACTAGCTAGATCAATCGCTTGGTCTATCAGTTCTGCGTATCGGGCCGTTCCGAGACTGCGGAGGCTCATCCATAGTTTCAGGGCGTCAAATCGACGAGTGGTCTGCAGGGACTTCGCAACCAAGTTCGGAAGGCCATCCCTATCATCCTCGACCGGGTTTAAATAATCCGCATGTGTACGCATCAGGTCGAAATGTGCGCTATCGCGAAGCAGAAATGCACCGCAACTGATGGTTTGGAAAAAGTGTTTGTGGAAGTCGAGGGTGACGGAGTCAGCACGCTCAAGCCCGTCTAAGCGATCACGGTATTTCTGAGATAGAAGCAACGCGCCGCCCCAAGCGGCATCCACGTGGAACCACAGCCCACGGTCCCGCGCGATGTCGGCTAGTTCACTGATAGGGTCAATTGCGCCCGTATCCGTCGTACCGGCGGTTGCGATGATGGCGAATGGTACCTTCGACTCGCTTGTTAGTCTGGACAGCGTACGCTCGACATCGACTGCAGCTAATCTGCCTTCGTGGTCGCAGGGCACGGAAATCGCAGCGCTGCTCCCTAGGCCGAGCAAGGACATCGATTGCTGTACTGAAAAGTGTGCTTGGCTTGAACAAACCACGACCATGCGGTGAGCGTCGACCGGAAGCCCCACCTCCTTGACGCTGATACCCAAATGAAGCAACGCATGACGATCACGAGCAAGTAATAGGCCCATTAAATTGCTTTGCGTGCCACCGCTAGTCAACACACCAGCATCGTTAGACGGGTAACCAATTCGTGCTCGGAGCGCGCAAACAAGATGTTGCTCGATAATTGTGGCCGACGGGCTCTGATCCCAGGAATCCATAGACTGGTTAGCTACGTTGATCAATACCTCAGCGGCTTGAGAAGCGAGAGTCGTGGGGCAGTGCAAATGCGCGACGCAGAGTGGATGATGGACCTGTAGCGCGTGGTCGAGAAAATACGTAGCGGCATCCGCTAGGGCCTGTTCGTCGCCAACTCCATGCTCCGAAAAGATATCGAGTTCTGACAACTGTTTCCGCAGCGCGTCAGGTCGAGCTCCGTCAAATAGAGTTCCTATTTCGAGCCATCGGGTCGCAGTTTCGACAGCTTTTGTCATCAAGCGACGATAAGCCGTCGCTCCCTGCTGATCGGAGGCGGTCATTCCTTTCCCCGGTAATTCATACATGACCGGTTGCCTGTGGAATGACACGCGTGGCCGTTTCCAGTGCCGCCTCCAGGCGCTCGATAACGATGCCTCCTTCCTGATGTGTCAATGTCAACGGAGGTAGAAGTCTCAGAACCGCGCCGTGCCGACCACCGCGCTCGACAATCAATTGATTATCGAAGCAGGCTCGTTGAAGTGCTTGCGACAAACGTGGATGGGAGGGATGGCTGCCACGTGAATCAGGGGCGAGTTCGGTATCTACAATTTCAATTCCAAGCATCAGTCCGCGCCCACGAATTTCAGCTATGCAGGGGAAACGTAGCTTCAGTTGCATAAGATCTCTTTCCAGCTCAGCGCCGACTGTACGTACATTCGCGAGCACATCTGTCTTCACCATGAGTTCAAGCGTCGCTTTGCCGGCAGCCATGGCGAGTTGGTTACCTCGAAATGTGCCGGCGTGAGCACCCGGCGACCAAACGTCGAAAACACTCCGGTATGCCACCAGCGACAACGGAAGACCACCTCCTATCGCCTTCGACAGTACAATCATGTCGGGAACTATATTCGCGTGTTCAAACGCGAACCATTGCCCAGTACGTCCAACTCCCGCCTGCACTTCGTCTAGTATCAGGATGATCTCGTGTCGGCGGGTGACCTCGCGTAGTTTCAGTAGCCATGGAGCTGGTGCAGGAATGACGCCGCCTTCCCCTTGAATCGCCTCGACGATGATTGCTGCCGGCTTGGTAACGCCGCTCTCGACATCATCGAGGAAACGTTCGACTAACACGCCCAAAGCAGTGCTCGCTGTCTCGCCGCCAATTCCGAGCGGACAACGATACGAGTATGGATAGGGCAAGAACTGTACGTCCGGCATCAGACTACCCACAGAAGTCTTCGGTCCGAGATTGCCGGTCACGCTTAGGGCTCCAAACGTCATACCGTGATAAGCGCCACTGAAACTAATGATGCTGGAACGGCCCGTGGAAATTTTCGCCAGCTTAATCGCAGCCTCCACGGCATCGGCACCGGTCGGGCCGCAAAATTGCAGACGCCAATTGTCCGGAGAACCAGGCAGCAATTTAAGTATGGTTGCGCAGAATTCGTCTTTGACAGGTGTGGTCAAATCGAGTGTGTGTAACGGCAACTGATGATCGAGCACATCTCGTATTGCAGCGATAACTGAAGGGTGGTTATGGCCAACGGCCAATGTTCCTGCACCAGACAAGCAATCAAGGTAGCGTCTATCTTCGACATCGGTTATCCACGCACCTTCCGCCGACTTAATCGCAATTGGAAATTTACGCGGATAGCTTATTGCGTTTGATTCAAAATGCGACTGTCTTTCAAGATAATATCTATTGGTAAATGGCATGATCGAACCTTTATCTAATGTTCAATAATCTCGACATCCAGAAACAGAGCTTCGGAAAATCGAGCGCGAAGCCAGACTTGTCACGATTCAAGGCACATCGTACGACCGGATAGGTGGCGAAAATAAACAGTCATCTCACCAACGGTTAATCAACCAAATGAGTCAGCAGCAAGCGGGCGACTATCATGCCTTCTTAAGATCACACCCAATCGCCAAAGTAAAATTAGCATCAAAATAAATGAGCAACAAACAAGAGCAATAAATATAGAACTGACACTATATTCATACAACAAAAGCAAACAGATAGAAATAGTCAGCCCAAATATATTTAGAGACAAGATGGTAAATATTGTTGGCATCCAAAAATCCCCCATGCTCCTCAATGTCATTCGAGTCACAATATAAACATACTCAAAAATCAAAAAAGGCAATGAAATTGTAATATTGCTCTCAATCGATTTTCTCACCACCTCATTAGAAGTATAGATTATGGATATATTCTCCTTTAAGAAAAAACAAGCAATCAACAACGGTATCAATATAGATATTCCAAACTTGAGCCCCTGACTGTACGCTTGTCTAAGCAGGGAAAAATTTTTTCTCTCGTAGTAGCGAGCTGCAACTATACCTGTAGCATTCCCCACCCCAATTGAAATCATATATATGACACTCAAAAAATGGAGTGAGGCATGATATGCAGAAAGGCTTGCCTCACCAAGGCCTTTGGAAACAAACGAGAGAATAAAAAACAATAGACTTTCACCACCAAAGCAAAGTGCCAAGGGAACCCCACTAAAAAAATAAGTCGTATACACTTTTTTTGGAATGCTCTGCAAGTACCGAAAAGTAGAAATGTAGTGTTGAATATTTTTATCGAAAAAACTGAACGCTACTGCAACAAAAAGCCACTTCAGGACAACATAAGCGGACACGAAGAGAATCACATTCGAATCCAACCCAATCAAGACTAAAATGCCCCCCAGGAGGATAACAAATAAATTAAATGCCCACGTATATAAAAGCTCATATCTAGTTTTCTTCATAGCATTAAAAAAATTAAAGATAACTATCTGCGTATAAATAGCAGGAATGGACAACGAGAATATCAGCAGCACCTCAAGCCCTAGAGAACTATCGTTAAACGCCATACCACCTGACAAACTAACAACATAAAGGAACACCCCAAAAACAACAACCCCTCCAAAAACAATCGCACACCTGAAGGAAATATTTAAGTTAAGATCGACATCGTTAGAATTCAAGTCAGTCGAGCCGGCCACATTAATCAGTAGCACTGAAAAAAATCCGATTCCAACAACCGTAAAAAAAGAAACCAATGCCCAAGCTAGTGAGGCATCACTGAGTGAGTCAACTATAAAATGCCCGATAAAGGAAAAATAAAGGAGAGATGCAACCATCTCACCTACCCTGGAAACTATCAACGGAATAGATATTCGAGCGATACTCATTTGTCTTCCCCAGTTTATGCGCTACCGTATCTCACCAAGAATTTCTGAATACACCTCCCCCTCCCACTCGGCGAACAAATCCAGGCCTAATGAGATTAAAAAAGCGGAAAGAATCTTTCCGAAAATGAAGTGAAGCGATAGATTCCTTGCATCAAACGCAGCATAGCTTGATAAATTAATGGGTCTGCCTTTATTAACAACATTTATCCTTTTTCCATCCAGCACGATCGATGAACCATCGCCCTTCTCAAAACACTCAATTAACTCCTGATCAAACTCATCGTCATAAGAGGTTACAACCAGAATATAGCCATTATCACTTATGGCGTTAACTACCTTCTTGGTGACACCTTGTTGCCCTGACATAGAAAAGCAGTATTCAAAACAACCAACATAACCCTCCAACTCAGCAAGGGTTAAAACCTCAAAACCCTCTGTCGCCGCCATAAACAGGCGAGCTTTATCTGAGTCAACAACAACGACATTTGTTACACCTCTTCCCCTAAGCCCGAAGCAAAGTGAACGCCCAATTCTGCCGTAACCAACAACCAATGCAGATTTATATTTCGACCAATCTGTAACAAACGAAGGTAGATGCGACAAAATAATATTTGCCACCATTACATTCTCTGCCATCTTGTAGGAGTCATATGCGACCGACTTGAACCCCATCCCTTTCTTGAAATATTCAGTGCACTGATACTTTTTATGGCCGTTGGCAGTATCTTCAAGCACTAGTAGTAGCCGCTCACCCAATGAAGTTGATATAGCATCGATGTAAGGAGCAAAATAACCGCCTATATCAAAAATTATAACTGGCAGATCTGACTTACTTATAAGACTTTCGATTTCTTTAACAGTTTTACCGAATGCGCTCCTGTCGCGCGCTTTCATTATTCGGGTCGGATCCTGAGAAATCCCCGATTTTTCTTACAACAAATCAAGAAGTTAGGAATTGAAGAGACCTGCACGGGTCGGCAGCTTGTATTGCACCACACAAAAACAAGATCCCGATCCCATGCAGGCCATCCGATTCTTACACAGCGCGCTCGCCCAAGCACTTCCCACCGTCCATTCTCGCCGTCTGAAAACATTAATGTGTTGTGTCAGCGCATTACTTCGAGGACGTCGGCTCACTTTGACGGGGCTTGGCCGATTCATGTCAGGCAAGGCCTATCCCAAACACGCCATCAAACGAGTAGATCGACTGCTGGGTAATCGCCATCTGCAAACAGAGCGCTCGCTGTTTTACTGGGTCATGTTGCGAGCGTTGCTGGGGTCACTGAGACATCCGTTGATCCTGGTCGATTGGTCACCCATTGATGCGGCTGGAGAGTTCTTTTTATTACGCGCAGCCATCCCTTTGGCAGGACGTTCGTTTCCCATTTATGAGAGCGTCCATGAGCGCGAGGGTTGTCCGAAATATCAAAAACGGTTGCTGCAAACGTTGGCCGAAATGCTCCCCCAAGACTGCGTGCCGATCCTTGTGGCTGATGCGGGGTTTCGACGGCCATGGATCAAAGCCGTCGAAGCACAAGGCTGGTATTACGTGGGGCGAGTGCGTAATCGGGACCTCTACCGCAGCGCCTCGGGCACCTGGTTACCGGTTAAAAATCTCTACGCTCTGGCGTCGTCCTCACCGAAGTCGCTGGGCCATATCGAGATGACTCAAAGCGCGCCGCACTTCATTCATTTGTACTGCGTCAGGCACCGGGCCAAGGGGCGAAAACATCAGCGTGTTACCGGCTCAATTGCCAAAAATAAACTCAGCCGGCAATCGGCCAATCGTGAACGAGAACCCTGGTTATTGGCCAGCAACCTGCCAGAGGGTCAATGGAATCCATCGAGAATCGTGGCCATCTACAAGCAGCGGATGCAGATAGAAGAAGGCTTCCGGGATGTAAAAAGCGAACACTTCGGCGTTGGCGTGACTCGTCATCGAAGTCATTGCCCGCGCCGTATTGAAGTGCTGTTACTGATCTCGGCGTTGGCCAACTACATCATCTGTCTAACCGGCTTACAGGCCCGTGAAGCAGGTCACGAACAACGTTTTCAAAGCAACAGCCTTAAACGCCGGCGGGTGTTGTCACTGTGGCGCCTGGGGTTGGAGTACTGGCGCAGCGGACGCGGCTCAAAATCTCGAAAAACCTTGGAAAGGCTCGAGCGCGCGTTGCGAAACGAGGTACATCAACAGGCACAGGCGCTGGAGTAGATTTGTGGGGATCCCTCAGGGTCGGATCGCTAATATGCATTAGTAAATTCGAATTTAATGAGGACTTCTTGGGAACCAGGTAAATATTTTCAAACATCTTAAGCCAGTTATTACATATACTAAGATTTACCGTGGTCGACAAATGAGAAAAACAAAGATCAAACAACTGCCCAATGAGTTTTTGCCTGATGATCCATGAGCACTTAGCACCTGTTGATAGAAGTAGTCTGCGATCCTATCAGCGCTCAAGTAGTTTAATCGTCTTGATACAGGAATATCTAATAAACCTTCAATAATTCTCATGGCAACCCTCCTCTTTCAGAATTCTAACAATGGCACTCCAATCTAGAGAACAGCGCCAGGACATCAACATAAAGTGACGAGCATCTGCTTAACTCATCTAGCGGATGAGATTTTTTACTTTTCCGAAATTCACTCGAACCCCTCTGAATTCTTTCGCGAACCTCACACATATCAATGAAACTAACACCAGCACTATGCACCCCAGTAAAACCAAAAGCAGGCCAGCGAACATCGTTAAACTCAATATTCTCACCTGGCAAACTCAATGCGACTTCAAGACCTAACTCAAGATAATTACATTCAACACTTTCAGCTATAAACAACTCTTTAGATTCAACTATTTCACTCATTAACTCACACAACGTTAAAATACATAAAACGCAAACCTCATCGCCGTCCAAGTTATCTTCACACTGAAGAAACTTGTTTAGCCTGAACAAATAACTACACCCATCATCTAAACCTCCCTTTTCTGCAAGAACCGAAACACATCTCTCGTACGTAGCATCCCCAATACTTAGCCGGGCGCCCAACTCATTAAAGATAAAATCAACAAACTGCTTCATAGTTCAACCACCGTATTGGTTGGGGTATCGATAAAGACTTTCTTGTTAAGAAATGAACCTACATCAAAATTATGTATATCAATAAAAATCGCAGGGATTCTTACCATTCTGGCAAATACCGCCCTTAGAAAAAAGGCATCTCTATGTTCCCCCAAAAAAATAAAAGCCTCTGGTAAATTGTTGGCATCGAAACTAAAGATTGAATCTTTGAAACTTAAACAAATAGCTCCTTTCCGCCAACCTTCCGCGCCCTTTTTAATAATACCAACTGACGACCCCGGAACTTCACACGCCCAAGCTGATAAGTTAATATTCGCATCGCGCACACTATAGCCTTCCATCTCCCTACAAATCTGACTTTGCTCATCAATATCAACAAGCGTAACGCCAACTCCTTGTACCTCCCCGAAAAACATCTTATCCTTTTCAAACCGCCGAACTAACGTTCGTGCCGAATCTAACGTTATTACCTTTGCTCTATACAAAAGCTCAGGACCAAGCCATTTATGTTTAATCGCCAACCCACCGGAAAATACGTAATTTGACATTTCCCCCGAGATAGCGGTGGCTTTGAATATCTCTGTAGCGCTAGACAATAAATAGGCATTTTTTTCCACCTCCAAGCACTCATCCCCAAGTATATCTTCAACAGTAATATTGCTATCAGCAGGAAGATTGGCCAACCCATATATTCCACTTTCCCTGTTATATATGCGCGATAGACTGCGCGCATCCAATCCATATTTGAGCATTCTTAAAACCAAACCTATAGGTTGCGTTCCAGATCTATTATGCATAACTGGACCATCGCACGCGGCGAACTGCATGGAGTTACTCTTCACCACCCCATCAACTAATGTCGAAACACTTACTCCAGAACCAATCTGACAGATCACACCTGTATATTTAGATATTTTATAATTTCTCTCAAGCTCTTCCAGACATGCTTTTATTGCAAGCCCATGATAGCCACTTGAATATAATCCATACCTTCTAACGAAAGAACTTTCGAACGGAATTCTTCCCTCCATATGCAATGAAAAATCACCCACAGCATGATCCCTCACCATTAGTTGTGCCGCACCAGGAAAAACTTTCTTGGTCGCTTGGATCACAGCAAGACAAAGTGAATTATGCCGTGAGCTTAAGTAATCATTGAACTCTAAAACTTGCTCCTGATGAGCAGTGATTTCTTGTACTGTGGGACCGTATCCCGCAAACTTCACTCTGTGACCAATTTGTTTAGGGTCGGACCATTGCAATAATCCAAGAGTATCACTCACCTTATGCACAGCCAGATCAGCAGCTTTAATTAAATCATCTCCAATGTTTACCTTATACGCCTCATCTTTCAGCCCTAAACCCTTGCTATATCTCACCTTTACGACCTGAGTCAACAACCCAATAAAGTTAATATTTATATCAACCCTATCAATCCAACTAAATACTGAAACCTTAATTGACGAACTGCCGACATTCACCGTCATCCTAGGACTGGAATTAATTTCTACGCGCATACGACCTCCTTTAATCCCACTCTTTTAGCAGATTAACTAAAGAGGGAGTTCCTTTCGCCGCAAAGAATTTTTTCCTGAAATAATACTCACAAGTCGATATTTTGTGGTCCGTCTGTTTCCGACTAGTGAATTCCTCATTCAGGGCAGAGAGGGATTTTTGAAGAGATGGATATATACTACATTCCTTTAATAGCTCCTCGATTGCTAAAAACACTAAATCCATGTACTCAAGCAGTTCTTCAATATATATCCGACATTCGCTCTCCGTAACCGCGCCTTTTCTAGCCAAAATAAAAAATTTGTTTCTGATTTCGTCGAACCCATTCACTCTATACATGTTTGAGTAAACCCATTTGTGATGCTTGTTCGTCAATCCTGTTAAGTAAGTAAAGCTCATTGTCGTCTTTAGCATCATTTCCCGGGCGACTTCGCATCCCATCCAGAGGTTCCCCGACTGCCAGCAGCCTTGAACATCTTGGAATGCATAAAACACAGGAAGCTTTTCTCGGTGAGCGACATAAATGTGTTTTTGCAAAGGAATTGTAGATTTTAGTTTATCGAATTTACATTCATTCTCTAATGCGCACCCGGTTAATGATCGATGAACTACGTTATTTTCACGTTCCGAAAGCACAGGACTATATAAAAACCGCTGGTCAGAAATTATTTCATCAAAGGCCTTCTCTATCTTGGCAGCAATCTCACCGACCTCAGCAAACGTGATGTAGTCAGTATCAATATGGAGGCTGGTACTGCCGTAAAAATCGGTAGTGTTGTGTACTTCATCATTTTTAGTGAGATAATGATAGTTAATATCTGTGACCAATGCATGCTGACGTGATTCAACATCCTTCGCTCGAGGCCTTTCTTCACATAGAACAATGCAATCAATATCAGAATGAATAGTTCCAATACCCTCAATCAAAGTTCCTGAAACAATCAAGATGCTCGTACTTTCCAAAAACACCTTATCTCGTAAATATTTTTTTGGAATCGAAACCCTTCCATCTAAAACCGAGATCTCTTGATCAGAAATTTTTGATTGCGAAGTTTTCACCAGAAATGTCATTGCGCCGTACCCCTGTACAAATTGCGAATTATTTTCGAACAAGCCCAAATCGACAACAACTTCATTACCTTTCTGCCAAACCAATGAAGCACCCAACCACACCCCACCCACACCCAGCACTAATTAACGTTTAGTAGCGCTCTGGCATGGCGGCGAGTTCATAATAACGACTCCTAAAACCTAGTCCGTTAAGGATGACTTTTCAATGCCTCATAGAAATTTCAGAAGCTACTTACAAACGTCGAAATCCCGTTCTTTGATGGGTGTAAGACACTTCTTTAAATTGAGTAAGATTGTGCCTACAGTCATTTAATTACTCTTAACAAACTCGCATTTGTAGTAAAACCCTCCTAACCACGAATCAGATTATTCCGTCGAGCAGGAAGCAGCTTCGCAGCCGCCGTCCTCTCACACCACCGTACGTACAGGCTCGTATATGGCGGTTCTGGTTATGCTGCAAAGTCGATTTATTGCTTTTCATCAGGCCAGGATTTCTCCTCGGGATTACTTCAGATTTGCTGTCACTCGCGACACCCTAGCCGTTGGCTACCCACCTCCCTTGCCGGGTTTGTAGAGGACATTCACCTCCAAATCATCAGCGTGGCCACCACAGCTGTACTGATTGAGCTATCGCGCAACGCGCCTTACCTGGCACACAAATAGAAAACCCCGCCTGGCGGCTGCCAAGCGGGGTTTGTGAGTTTCAACCGTCCAGTTATGGCATGAGTGTTGATTGGCGATATCGAGCAACGTGACCCTGTTTCCACTCATAAGCTCAGCTTGTTTGTGACATGTGATAAATCGATTTCAGTTATTTTTGCGCAGATGTTTTGATCACTCCATGCATCACTCCCCAACAAAAACAACACCGCCGGAGAAGATCATGACCAAAGCTGAATTCCCGACCCCACAAGCGCTGGCTACACCAGCCTTGGGTGAACCCTACCTGCTGACCCCAGGCCCATTGACCACTTCCAGGGCCACCAAGGAAGCCATGCTGCGCGACTGGGGATCATGGGACGTTGCCTTCAATCAAGTCACTGCCGAGGTTCGCCAGAACCTGCTGAGCATGGCGGGCGTAGAGGACGACAGCTTCGCCTGCGTGCCGTTGCAAGGCAGCGGCAGCTACTCGGTGGAAGCCGCATTGGCCACCGCCATCCCGCGTGACGGCAAAGCACTGGTGCTGATGAATGGGGCCTACGGCCAACGCGCCACCAAGACTTTGGAATACCTCGGTCGAGCCTTCATCACCCTGGACAAAGGCGATTACCTGCCGCCGCAGCCCGAGGAAGTCGACGCCTTGCTCAAGGAGCACCCGGACGTCACCAACGTCTTCATCGTCCATTGCGAAACCAGCTCCGGCATTCTCAATCCGCTGCGCGAAATCGCCGATGTGGTGAAGGCGCATGGCAAGAGCCTGATCATCGACGCCATGAGCTCCTTCGGAGCCGTGCCTTTGACGATCAATGAAATAACGTTCGACGTGGTGGTGTCCTCTGCCAACAAATGCATCGAGGGTATTCCGGGGTTCGGTTTCGTCATCATCCGCCGCTCCGTGCTGGAGGCCGCCAAAGGCCGCGCCAACTCACTGAGCCTGGACCTGTTTGAGCAGTGGGTGTACATGGAGCGCACCGGCCAATGGCGTTTCACCCCGCCGACCCACAGCGTCGTGGCCTTCCATAAAGCCCTGGAGCAACACACGGCCGAAGGCGGCGTGCATGGCCGACTGGCACGCTACACGCGCAATCGCGATGTACTGGTCGCCGGCATGCGCAAGCTTGGCTTCAAAACGTTGCTCGAAGACCGTTGGTTGTCGCCGATCATCACCACGTTCTTCAGTCCGGAACATCCGAACTTTGAGTTCAAGCGTTTCTACGATGAACTCAAGGCCCGCCAGTTCATCATCTACCCCGGCAAGCTCACAGTAGCCGACAGTTTCCGTATCGGCTGTATCGGCCAGATCGACGAATACATCGTCCATCAATTGCTGCGCGCCATCGCCGACAGTCTTGTGGCGATGAACGTCGACATGCAATTACCGGCGGGCTGACCGCCCCCTTTAAAGGTCTTTGTCATTCGAGCACAGGTGCAATGGGTAGCACCTTTGGACAGGGATCTTTTTTCAACATGGATTCGCTGACTGAACGCCAGGTAGAGCCGGGCAAGCGTCAGCGACCGCGTCAATTTAATGCTTAAAGCTGGATGCCACCTCACTGCCATCTCATCGATGTCGTGTGCGTGGACAGACTTTCTGTACCGAAAACAAAAACAAAATCCATTACTTTGCGCTGTCTGGCACCACATACGGGATCAGAACACCATGAACAACAACGCTACAAGTCCTCTCGCAACTGGCTGGAAATCGCTCCAGCGTTGGCGCGTGCAAGTTTTTCTCATCACCTGGGTGGCGTATGCCGCCTTCTACTTCACCCGCAAGGCATTTTCTGTCGCCAAACTGGGTATTGGCGAAGACCCGGACTTCATGCTCGAAAAAGCCATGATGGCCAATCTCGACGCCCTCTATCTGACGGCGTATGCCGTGGGACAGTTTCTTTGGGGCAACTTCTCTGACCGCTTCGGCCCAAGGGTCGTGGTACTGAGCGGGCTCGTCATTTCGGCGCTGGCCGCGCTGCTGATGGGTACCTACGCCACCCTACCGATTTTCGCCTCCTGCATGCTGGTCCAGGGCCTTGCCCAGTCCACCGGTTGGTCGGGGCTGTGCAAGAACGTCGGCAGTTTCTTCAGCACCAGTGAACGTGGCCGCGTTCTGGGTTACTGGAGCACCTCCTACGCCTTCGGTGGTCTGGTCGCCACACCGTTTGCCGGTTGGTGGGCCTACAACCACTACCACGACTGGCGCCTCGCGTTCATCAGCAGCGCCGTGGTGGTACTGGTGGTGGCGGTGTTGTTCTTTTTCCTGCAACGCAACAAACCAGAAGACGTCGGCCTGCCCCCGGTCGAGATCGAAATCGAACCCGTCAGCAATGTCGTGGTGCCGCGCGAAAGCATGTGGGCCGGCTTGCGCACGGTGATGAAAAATCGAACCGTGCTGGTGCTGGGCCTCGCCTACTTCATGCTCAAGCCAGCGCGCTACGCCATCCTCCTGTGGGGGCCGGTGATCATCTACGAACGCATGCCCGAGATCGGCAAGGTGGCCTCCGCCATCGTCCCCACCTCGTTTGAACTGGCTGGCCTGATCGGTCCGATTCTCATCGGCATCGCCTCGGACAAGTACTTCGGCGCCCGTCGTATCCCCGTCTGTGTCCTTAGCCTGGTGATCCTTACCGTCTGCCTTGCGCTGTTCGTTCCGGCCATGCAAAGCGGCAGCCTCTACATCGTGGTCGGCCTGCTGTTCATGATGGGCCTGTCGCTCTACGGCCCGGACTCGATGCTCAGCGGCTCGGCGGCGATCGACTTCGGTAGTAAAGATGGAGCGGCCTCCGCCGCAGGCTTCGTCAATGGCTGTGGTTCGGTAGGTGCGGTCCTCGGCGGCTTGCTGCCGGGTTACTTCGACACCATCACCGTGTTCCTGGTATTCACCGGCTCTGCACTTCTGGCCAGTTTGATGTTGGTGCCATTCTGGAACAGTCGCCCGAAAACGCTGGAAAACAACGAGCTGACCTCGCCTGCGCTGCAACCGGTCATTGTCGGCACCAATTCCTGAACCCGAACTCATCACTCATTCCATCACTGGAGCAATCATCATGCACTACAAACAACCTTCCCAATTGCAAGCCGTGGTTCTGGACTGGGCGGGCACCGTCGTTGATTTCGGTTCTTTTGCACCGACCCAGATTTTCGTCGAAGCCTTTGCCGAGTTCGGCGTTGCGGTTTCCCTGCAGGAAGCTCGCGGGCCGATGGGCATGGGCAAGTGGGACCACATCCGCACGCTGTGCAACGAGCCACAGATTGCCGACCGCTACCATGCCGTCTTCGGCCGGTTGCCCACCGATGATGATGTCACCGCCCTCTACGAGCGCTTCATGCCGCTGCAGATCGAAAAGATCGCCCTGCACTCGGCGCTGATTCCCGGTGCGCTCGATACCATCAATGGCTTGCGCGACAAGGGCCTGAAAATCGGCTCCTGCTCCGGTTACCCGGCCGTGGTCATGGAAAAAGTCGTGGAGCTGGCGCGCAAGAATGGCTATGTCACCGACCACGTGGTGGCGACCGACGAAGTGCCCAATGGGCGCCCGCACCCGGCGCAAGCCTTGGCCAACGTGATTGCGCTGGGGATCAGCGACGTCGCCGCCTGCGTGAAGGTCGATGACACCTGGCCCGGCATTCTCGAAGGTCGAAGCGCGGGGATGTGGACCGTCGCGCTGACCTGCTCCGGCAATGCACTGGGCCTGACCTATGAAGAATTCAAGGATTTGTCCCTGGAGGAATTGGCCGAGGAACGCGCGCGCATCATCAAGATGTTCGAAGGCTCACGCCCGCACTACTTGATCGACACCATCGTTGATTTGCCGGCGGTCATCGAAGACATCAATGCTCGTCTGGCACGTGGAGAAACCCCTCAGGGCTCCTGACCCTGTTGGGCTTGCGCAATTGACAGTGGCCGTCCCAAGGACGGTCACAACCAAAAATAACAAGAGAACGCCACCATGAACTACGCCCACCCTGGCACTCCCGGTGCCATCGTTTCCTTCAAGGCACGTTACGGTAATTACATCGGCGGCGAGTTCGTCGCGCCTGTCAAAGGTCAGTACTTCACCAATACCTCGCCCGTGAATGGCGAACCCATTGCCGAATTCCCGCGCTCCACGGCTGAAGACATTGAAAAGGCCCTGGACGCTGCCCACGCCGCCGCCGATGCCTGGGGCAAGACTTCGGTGCAGGCTCGTTCTTTAGCGCTGCTGAAAATCGCCGACCGCATCGAACAGAACCTGGAACTGCTGGCCGTCACCGAAACCTGGGACAACGGCAAAGCCGTGCGCGAAACCCTCAACGCCGACATCCCGCTGGCCGTGGACCACTTCCGCTACTACGCCGGTTGCATTCGCGCGCAGGAAGGCAGCTCGGCCGAAATAAACGAACACACTGCGGCCTATCACTTTCATGAGCCGTTGGGCGTAGTCGGGCAGATCATCCCGTGGAACTTCCCGATCCTGATGGCCGCGTGGAAACTCGCCCCGGCCCTGGCCGCCGGCAACTGCGTGGTGCTCAAGCCTGCCGAGCAAACCCCGCTGGGCATCACCGTGCTGGTCGAACTGATCGGCGACCTGCTGCCACCCGGTGTGCTGAACATCGTGCAAGGCTACGGCAAAGAAGCCGGCGAAGCCCTGGCCACCAGCAAGCGCATCGCCAAAATCGCCTTCACCGGCTCGACCCCGGTCGGTTCGCACATCATGAAATGCGCGGCCGAGAACATCATTCCGTCCACCGTGGAGCTGGGTGGCAAGTCGCCGAACATCTTCTTCGAAGACATCATGCAGGCCGAACCGTCCTTCATCGAAAAAGCCGCTGAAGGCCTGGTGCTGGCGTTCTTCAACCAGGGCGAAGTCTGCACCTGCCCTTCCCGCGCCCTTGTGCAAGAGTCGATCTACGACGAATTCATGCAAGTGGTGATGAAGAAGGTCCTGCAAATCAAGCGTGGCGACCCGCTGGACACCGACACCATGGTCGGCGCCCAGGCGTCCGAGCAGCAATTCGACAAAATCCTTTCGTACCTGGAAATCGCCAAGGGCGAAGGCGCCGAGCTGCTGACCGGCGGCAAGATAGAAAAACTCGAGGGCAGCCTGGCGACTGGTTATTACATCCAGCCGACCCTGCTCAAGGGCACCAACAAAATGCGCGTGTTCCAGGAAGAAATCTTTGGCCCGGTGGTGAGCATCACCACCTTCAAGGACGAAGCCGAAGCCCTGGCCATCGCCAACGACACCGAGTTCGGCCTCGGCGCCGGCCTCTGGACCCGCGACATCAACCGCGCCTACCGCATGGGCCGCGCGATCAAGGCCGGTCGTGTCTGGACCAACTGCTACCACCTGTACCCGGCGCACGCCGCGTTCGGCGGATACAAGAAGTCCGGTGTCGGTCGTGAAACCCACAAGATGATGCTCGACCACTATCAGCAGACTAAAAACCTGCTGGTGAGCTACGACATCAATCCGTTGGGCTTCTTCTAAAAAACCGGGGCGGCACGGGATTTCCATGCCGCCCTTCCCACCGCCTTCGCGAGCAGGCTCGCTCCCACAGGGATTTTGTCGGACCGCCCACGCTCACTGTGGGAGCGAGCCTGCTCGCGAAGGCGTCCTGAATGACACAGCACTCACGCCCGGGCAAGCCGGAACGTCGCGTCGTGCGAGCAATCAAGCCTGCGCTTCGCCCGGGAACGCCGGCAGCCCGTACGTCAACGCAAGTTCCAAGGCCGGTTACAAGGGGTATAACTGTCAGAACAAAAGGCGGGTCACCCGGAATAGGCCCTCCAAAGGCAGCGCCCGGGCCAGGCGCTCCAGGCCTGATCGGCGCCGGCGGCGCGGAGCGATGTAATGAGTTCCAGTGCATGGCGATGGGCTCGCAAGAGCCTTCTTGGCTGCATCGAGCTGGCCTTGCTGGTCACTCCACTGTGCGCCAGCGCCATGTTCAAGTGCCAGGCCGGCGACGGAACCATCAGCTACACCAGCCAAGCCATCGCCAGCGCCCGCTGCACTCGCCTCAATGACATGGCGGGCGCCAGTATCGGCGCCAAGACTGTTGCCCAGCCACGGGTTGTGCGGAACGACGACTCAGGCGCGGTGCGGGTTCGGGTGTACACCTTCGTCCACAGGGGTGTTCGTCAATATGTGAGCCGGCGCCCCGTCGGGATCTCCGCACGGGTCGATGTCCTTGAGCTCTATTACATCAAGGGCTGCTATCTGTGCATGGCGCCGAAGGATTTCAAGGTCGCCTCACTGCGCCTGGACACCCAATCCTATCGGCGTGAGATCGAAGCCGCTTCGGGTCAATATGGTGTCGACAGGGCGCTGGTCCGCGCAGTGATACATGCCGAATCGGCGTTTCGCCCCAACGTCATTTCCGTAGCCGGTGCCCAGGGGCTGATGCAGTTGATGCCCGCCACCGCCGAGCGTTTCGCCGTGGACAATCCGTTCGACGCACGACAGAACATTCGTGGCGGCGTGCGCTACCTGGCCTGGCTGCTCAAGCGCTTCAACGGCAACCAGGTGCTGGCGTTGGCAGGCTACAACGCCGGCGAAGCGTCCGTGGTCGAGTACAACGGGGTGCCTCCCTACGCCGAGACGCAATCCTACGTCACCCGCGTGCAGTCCTTGACCGAACGCTATCGCAACCATCGCTAGTACCGTAGGGCGCAAAATCCGGAATACGCCGGGCGGGGAATGGCTCAACCGAACTTCCACGCTCACCGGTAGCTATCGCCCGGCCTAGTCAGGGGTTAGACGACAGAACAAGGAATGTTATCCACCAAGCCCGTGAAGGCGACAGGTACCTTGACACGTACCGGTTAGGCCCAAAGAGGAGTCCGCCATGACCGTAGTCGATCGCCTCAGGTATTTGCGCGTCGTTCTAGTTTTGGCTGGCCTTGCGTGCCTTGCTCTCTACCCACTTATGTTGTTCTGGCCGTCCGGCTGGGCCTGGCACGTCGGTCACTCGGACTACCCGATGATGATCGTTGGCATCTACGCCACACTTGGAGTGTTCTTGATCCTGGCCGCTCGTGATCCATTAGCCAATCTGAGCCTAATCTGGTTCACCGTGTGGTCTAGCGCCGTACACGGAGGAATCATGGCCGTCCAGGCGGTCTCCCAGCCGGGGCAAATGGGGCACTTGGCAGGTGACGTGCCGGCGCTCTTCATCGTGGCGGTTGCCTTGGCCATCTTGACGCCCCGCTCGCAATTGGCCGCTAGGCCCCGGACACACAATGGGGCCTAAGAGGAGGTTTGACTGTCGGAAAAGGGGACCTGAACACAGCAGCGCCTCTTGGCGTCTCATCATCATGCCAGTCCCTCTGCCTGCAGTGCCTTTTGCACAGCAGGGCGCTGACGCACCCGGCCGTACCAGGCCTGGAGATTCTTCAGGTCGTCGAAATGAATGCCGGCTTTGTAGTATGAAGTCAGCCAGTGCGCCTGCCCCCATCCCGTCAGGGCGAAAAGGTAGGCATCGGCGACCGTGAACGTGTCGCCAAGCAGAAACTGACGGTCAGCCAGTTGTTGATCTATCCACCCAAAGCGCGCCTCCAGCCTGGGCCTGGCAGTGTCCACATACTTGCCCGCCAGCCCGGCATACAGGAGAGGAATGAAGCCCTTGTGAATCTCCGACGACAAAAAACCCAGCCATTCCTGGAGCCGATACCGTAGCAGCGTGCCATTGCCGGGAGCCAATCCCGATTCGGGCTTCTGGTCGGCCAGATACTGCACGATCACCGAACCTTCCCGAAGCCTGGTTCCATCTTTCAACTCAAGGATCGGCACATAGCCGAGGGCATTTACCTCGTAATAGTCGACGTCACCGTCCACCCTGTGATTGCGGTGATCAACCTTGAGCAGCGTGACATCAAGCCCCAGTTCATTGATCACGATATGCGGGGAAAGGGAGCAACTGCCGGGCATGTAGTAAAGCTTCACGAGCGATCTCCTAATGGGTCCGTTACATCACCAGAAAGTGATGAATGACCATCTTAGGGATAAGGTATATAAATGGAAGAAGGCACTTTTTTATCATCTAGGTACATAAAATATACCTGCCATACCCTGGAAAAACGCCATGAAGAAGAATGTGACGGGCTGTTCCGTGGAGGAAGCCATGCGCCTGCTAGGTGGCCGATGGCGTCTACTGCTGGTGTCCTATCTGCTCGACGGACCGAAGCGGTTTAATGAGTTGCGCCGAGATGTCCCGGGCATCTCGCAACGGATGCTGACCCTGGACCTGCGGGCACTTGAGGAAGTCGGCCTGGTAAAGCGCACGGTCTACCCGACAGTTCCCGTCAAGGTGGAGTACGAGCTGACCGAGGAAGGCAACCGGTTGCGGCCCGTCGTCAGCGTCATGCGCGACTTTGGTTTGTGGCTCAAGCAGAGCGGGAAAACCCTGATGCCGGTTGATCAAGAGCGCTAGGCTCGATCAGTGCCGACACTCTTCGCTACTGTCTGCCCATGCAGAGCACCTCCCATTTTTTTATCTCCAAAGGAGCCCGCCATGCCCTTGGGCAAACGTGAACTTGCACGGATCGAGCGCCGCTTGATAGCGACACTGACCGACGCCTGCGAAACAGCAAAATCTGAAATCAAAGGTTTTACCTGGCTCACCCATACGGCTGATTTGAACGCACTTGCCCAAACGCTGAAGGTGACCTGGGTATTCGAAACGCTGGCCGACAAAAAGCTCGCCCAGGCTAACGCGAAAGTGCGGATTCTCGAGCTGACGGCAATCGCGCTGAACGAGGCAAACATCGATCTGGAGCCTTCGGATCATACTGTCCGATTCGACTCTGAGGAGGAGTGCCAACGCACCCATGGTGGCGATTGGCAGAAACGCCTGGCGCCATCAGGCGTGACCAGGGGTCTTGACCCGCTCACTCACCCGCCCAGCGACGCGGCGGGCGAGTGAATGTGCTACATCCCGTTGAGTTACAACGTGTAGGAAATACCGACCTGAACCGTCCTCGGCGCACCAGGGTAGGCATAGACATTGCCAAAGGCGCCTTCTTCATAATCTCGGTCAAACACGTTCTTCACATCGAGATTCAGCCTGACCTTGTCGTTGATTTTGTAGAAGCTGAGCAGATCGACGACGGTGTAACTGCCCATCGAAAAGGCCGTGTTCGCCGTCTGGCCTGCACGTTCATCGACGTACTTGCCACCCACACCCAAACCCAACCCCTTTAGATTGCCATCCTGGAATTCGTAAACGTTGAGCAGGCTGAAGCTGTTCTTCGGAATGTTCATCAGCCGGGTGCCCGGCTCGATCACGTTGTCCTTGGTGACCTCGGCATCGACATAGGCATAGCCGCCAATCACCCGCCACTCCGGGGTTACATTGCCAGCCACGTTCAGGTCAAAGCCACGGCTGCGTACTTCGCCAGCCGCCACGCTGAAGGTCGAGTCCACGGGGTCGGTGGTCAGGACGTTGCGTTTTTCAATCTGGTAGATCGCCGCGTCCACACTCAGCTGACGATCCAGCGCTTCCCATTTGATACCCATCTCATAGGACTTGCCCTTTTCCGGGTCAAAGCCGCCACCCTCTCGGCTGGCCCCGCTATTGGGTTTGAAAGAGCGTGCGGTATTGGCATAAACAGCCACGGTATCGGTCAGGTCATACAGCACGCCGAGACGTGGCGTCACCGCATTGTCGCTCGCTTCCCAGCTCCTGCCACCCGGCACGAAGGTTTCGTAGTCATGCTCGAAGCGCTCGAAACGGGCACCCGCCAAGACTTTCAAACGCTCAGTCAACGCCACCTGATCCTGGACGAAGGCGGCGTAGGTCTTGAGATTTTCCTTGTCGTCAGTCGGCGTGCGGGTCAGGGTTGGACGCGGCTGGCCATACACCGGGTTGAAGATATCGATCGGGTAGGCACTCACCGCCCCGCTGGAGCGCTGGATGATGGACTTGTAGTCGTAATCCTCGTACTCGACACCGGTCAGCAAGGTGTGATCGAAACCACCGTAGGAGAAATGCCCGGTGAGGTTCAGTTGGGTGTCCTTGTCCGTCCACTCCAGCTTGCGGTAGTTGAAGTTGCGCCCCAGCGTGCGGCCGTCGGCAGCGACGCCGTTCGCTTCAATGGCGTTGCCCTGCAAGGTGCCATCGAGCCACTGAAAACCACCGCCCAATGTCCAGTTGTCATTCAGGAAGTGCTCGAAACGCAGCTGGGCCATGTTGTTGTCGTTGTGCAACTTGCCAACGTCTTTTTCACCGAAAAACGTGTCGCGCGACGCGGTGCCAATCTGATTCGGATAGCGTGTCAGGCCGCGATCCAGCGGGTGATTGTTGCGCATGAAATCGCCTTCGAAGATCACCTTGGTGTCGTCGGTGGCCTGCCACGAAATAACGGGCGTCACGCCATAACGTTCGGTTTCCACGTGATCGCGGAAAGTATCACCGCCCTCTCCCACCACATTCAGGCGATAGGCCAGGCGGCCCTCTTCGTCGAGCGGGCCAGAGGCATCCAGCGTGCCACGCTGCATTCCCTGATCATCGAGTTGGCTGCCCAGCGTGACGGTGCGCTCGGCCAGCGGCTGCTTGGAGACCACGTTGAACGTGCCGCCAGGATCGCCTCGGCCGTAAAGAGTGGTCGCAGGGCCGCGCAATACTTCAAGCCGCTCAATGCTGTTCGCATCCGGCATGTTCGGATAACCACGGTTGATCGGGAACCCGTTGCGATAGAACTCACCGGTGGTAAAGCCACGCACCGTGAAGGTGGTCAGCCCCTGGCCACCGAAATTATTGGCCCGTCCCACACCGCCGGCGTAATCGAGCGCGTCCTGCAACCTCGTTGCACTGATGTCCTCGACGACATCCTTAGTCACCACGCTGATGGACTGGGGAGTTTCGTGAATCGAAGTGTCGGTACGTGTTGCGCTGGCAGAACGGGTCGCTCGATAGCCGTCCACTGGCCCCGTGGCGCTTTCAAGGTCAGCGGTGCCAACGATGTCGGTCGCTTGCAACTCCAGACCGGTTGCAGCGGTTGTCGCTTGCTCCGCCCAGGAGGAAGTGGAAAACGCCTGAAGGACACAGATAGACAGCAGAGTACGACGCATCTAGGAAGCCTTGAGAGAATAGCCAAATGGGACGGCATACATGCCAATAAAATTGCGGCGCATGGTATACCGTATCACCAGCTTTTGATAGGTATTCTCATTCATACTTTCGGGGTCAATGGTCTGAAAAAACCAAAGGTCCAGGGAATCGAACGTCGTTACAGCGGTCGAAAACGTGACAGGACAACGACGCGAGATGCTCCTGCCAAATCACCATTACCTGCGGGAGACCCCATTGTCAGCTGTCTTCCTACGTCAAGTTTTGCGCTTGGCGATTCCGCTCTTGTGCGTTGGCACTTCGTCTACTGTTTTCGCCTGCCCGGAAGGCCAGTACCAGGTTTGTGTGGTCGCCTGTTTTTGTGCTCCAGGCTCCAAAGAGGACACCGGGGAGATCTTCGAAAACATGAACCAGATAGCGGCCGCTGGGTTAGAGAACTGGATCGTTCAATCGCGCAACACCGCGGCAACCGGCGATGTTCGGACCATCCCGCTGAATATCCGCGCCCAGCTCGAACCCTACTACGACATCCAGGTACTCGATTCGGCCCGCTACAAGGTCGGCGATGATGAAGAGTTGAACGCCGCAAACACCATGCTGCAGAATCCCGATATCAATGCAGTCACGCTTGTAGACATCATCGTCTTTCGCAGTCAGGACGATGCGCTGAACAACGTCGCGCTATGGGCACATGAGTTGAAGCACGTGCAGCAGTACCAGCAATGGGGCGTCAGCGAGTTTGCCACTCGCTACACCCGTGACTACACAGCCGTCGAGGCGCCCGCCTACGAGATTCAAACCCAGGTAGCCAAAGCGCTGAGAGCCAGTGTGGCCCAGCCAGGGCCTCCTCCAGATCAGTGAGCTCAATGGGTTGAAAGCCACTCTGTTGCATCGCCCGGTTGAATCCGCAACCAAAGGCTGGCAATGGATGGAGCGATGGGAAATGACAGCTAAGCTTCCTTCTACTGTCGGGCGGTCTATTCAAACCCAGCCCTTCACAACAGCCTCGGAGAGGAGCCAATGAAACGCATCGTCATGCTCATCGCGATCTCTTTGCTTACCACTGCTTGTCAGAGTGATAACGGCGTCACCCGACTCGACAATTGTGTCTGCTATAAAACGGCCGAGGGACAGAAAACCCAAGCATCACCCATGGCCTGGCAAGACCCAGAAACGTTGCGGGAACAATTCTCCCATTGCGTTTGCCGAGCCTTGGTCGACCTGAAGAAGGCCGATGATCCCAATCAATTTTTCGTGCCCGGGACTCAAATAAGAACGGAAATGAAAACGAAAGCAAAATAGGGATCTGGATCTTCGTCGGCGCCAGAATTGTGCGTTGTACCGAACTCACACCCACCTCAATGGATCCTTTATTAAATAATATCTAAGCCGCCCGATAATCGAACACTTTATTAAATACACTAAATTATTGATTTATAACGATTTTGTTACGATATTTGAAAACTATCGATAAACAACCATCTAAACCCACTTTTCAATGGATCCATATATTGATTGACTGGCACTGTACGGTGTCAGGTACAGCGCCTGCCCGCTCATAAAAATAACAAGGGTTTCGGGATGAATGACTTCTCAATCGGGCTCGAGCTTCGGCTTGCACCCAGCAACGCGAGTCTTTCTCGCTTTGCCTTTACCCAGCCTCTTCTCGAGGGGCAGCCATGAGTGTCGATCTCAAGCGCGTGGTAGATGAGCGCCCCATGGCGCACTTCCAGTGGTTGGCCGTTGGCATCTGTATTGTCCTGAACATGATCGATGGCTTCGACGTGCTGGTGATGGCCTTCACGGCCTCATCCGTGTCCGCCGAATGGGGCTTGAACGGCGCGCAGATCGGGCTGCTGTTGAGTGCCGGATTGTTTGGCATGGCGGCGGGTTCTCTGTTCATTGCGCCGTGGGCGGATCGCTATGGTCGCAGGCCATTGATTCTGCTTTGCCTGCTGCTCTCAGGGGCCGGCATGCTGTTGTCGGCCTTGAGCCAGACGCCGGTGCAACTGGCGCTGCTGCGTGGTTTGACCGGCTTGGGTATCGGCGGGATCCTGGCCAGCAGCAATGTGATTGCCAGTGAATATGCCAACAAACGCTGGCGGGGGCTGGCGGTGAGCCTGCAATCCACCGGTTATGCCTTGGGTGCGACCCTGGGCGGGCTGTTGTCGGTGTGGCTGCTGACGCATTTTGGCTGGCGTTCGGTGTTCATATTCGGAGGCGCCGTGACCCTGGCGGTGATTCCTCTGGTGCTGCTGTACTTGCCTGAATCCCTGGACTTCCTGATCGCCCGCCGCCCCGAGAATGCCCTGGCCCGCATCAATCGACTGGCCGCCCGCCTCGGCCAGCCAGCACTGCGCGAACTGCCCGCCGCCATCTCGGCGCCGATTTCCGGCCGTGGGCGCCTGGCGCAGTTGCTTTCGCCTGATTCACGGCGCACCACCCTGCTGATCTGGCTGCTGTTCTTCCTGGTGATGTTCGGCTTCTACTTCGTGATGAGCTGGACGCCGAAGCTGCTGGTCTCGGCAGGGCTATCGGCACAGCAAGGCATCAGCGGCGGCGTGCTGCTGAGCGTCGGCGGTATCTTCGGCGCCGCGCTGATTGGCGGCCTGGCCTCACGCTGGCGGCTGACCCGGGTGCTGTCGCTGTTCATGCTGATTACCGCGGGCCTGCTGGTGCTGTTCGTCGGCGCCGCTTCATCGGTATCAATGGCACTCGGCCTGGGTCTGTTGATCGGGCTATTCGCCAACGGTTGCGTGGCGGGCTTGTACGCACTGTCGCCGATTGTTTACGACGCTTCAGTGCGAACCACGGGGGTCGGTTGGGGCATCGGTATCGGGCGCATCGGCGCGATCCTTTCGCCGACCGTCGCCGGCCTGTTGCTGGACAGCGGTTGGCAGCCACTGCACCTGTATGGGGTGTTTGCCGTGGTGTTCGTGATTGCCGCCGCCGTGTTGCTGCAACTGCGGCCCAATGCCCCAGTGCAACCGGGTGCCGAACTCAGCAAGGCCTGATCCAAACGCAAAGAGGTAGCGAGGCCCCCCCTCGCTACTGACTTCATCCTCCAGGAAAACAACAATAATGACTTACTTCTCCCTCCCCGGGCCCTGCTCGGCGGTGCAAACACCACCAACCGTCGCAATGCTGTTCACTTAAGCATGGGGTTGAATATAAGTACTGGATTGGGGGGATATCCATTGCTGTGGTAACGGCCACTTAGGGTTTCGCCCTTACGGCGACTCACTTTTCCAAACGCCGGAATGCCGGCCCAGCGAAAAGTAAGCAAAAGGCTTTGCCCCACCACTCGGTGCCTCGCTGTGGCTCGGCATGCCCTCACTCCGGCATTGCTCCGTGGGTCGCCGCGATGGGCCATCCCTGGCCCAGCGCGGCTAAACCGGCGTCCTGCCGGTTTACCCACTGCGCAATGCCTGCGTTCGGCCATCGTGGTTAACGGGGCGCCCAAATCTAAAGCCAAAGCGAGGCGGCCTGATAGCCGACCTGACTTTTACGGCTGTACCTGATTCCCTGTGGGAGCCAGCCTGCTGGCGATGGACGTCAACGATAACGCGCACTGTCTGGATGAACGCGTTGCCTGGAGGTTTTTCGCGAGCAGGCTCGCTCCCACAATTGGATCGCGGACAGACCCGCAATCAGGTCGGCTTTAAGGCCGCCTCGCTCTGCTTTGGCTCTTGATTTTCTTGCCCCATCGAGAGGCTTCGTTCCGGTTCTGCGCAGTGGGTAAACCGGCATGGATGCCGGTTTAGCCGCGCTGGGCCAAGGATGGCCCATCGCGGCGGGCTCTGTAGGAGCGAGCATGCTCGCGATGGTCGTCAACGATGACGCTGGGCACCAGACACCCCACGGTGTTCTCAGGTTCATCGCGAGCATGCTCGCTCCTACAGGGCTCTTCCAAGTGACTCGCTGTAAAAGCGAAACCCTAGGTGGCCGTTACCGCAGCACCGGATATACACCCAATCCAAATATGCACCTGCATTCCCCCAACCTAAAGTGAACAGCATTACACCAACCGTCGCAGTTTCAACAGTGACTTCGATCAGACCCGCGTGATCGTGAGCTACCCGCTGTTACTCTGATCCTTGCGCCAGGGGCGCTTGTCGCCCCTGTATCTCCCCCTCCTTCCCCCCTCCTTGCGTTACTATGGCGAACCCCCCTCTGGAAGTCGCCTGCATGAGCAAACCGGGTCAAATGGTGCTAGTCGCATTGCGCAAAATGATCGCCTCGGGCGAGCTGGCGGCCGGTGAACGGCTGATGGAGATTCCGACGGCGGAACGCTTCGGCGTCTCGCGCATGCCGGTGCGCATGGCCTTCCTTACCCTGGAACAGGAAGGCTTGCTGGTGCGCCATGGCGGACGGGGCTATCAGGTACGCTCGGTGAGTGCCGACGATATCGCCGGAGCCGTGGAGGTGCGCGGGGTGCTGGAGGGTCTGGCGGCGCGGCAGAGCGCCGAACGCGGATTGAGTGAGGAGGCGCAGGTGGCGCTGCGCGAATGCCTGGTGCAAGGCGATGCACTGTTCGACAAAGGCTACGTGACAGAAGAAGACCTTGAGGCGTTCCATGACCTCAACATGCGTTTTCATCAGGTGATCGTCGAAAGCAGTGCCAACCCGGCCATTGCCGAAGCCTTGGCGCGCAACGACCATCGCCCCTTCGCTTCAGTGTCGGCGCTGGCGATCGATCGTGAAGACATGACGCGCGAATACCGGCGCTTCAACTTTGCTCACATGCAGCACCACTCGGTCTTCGACGCGCTGGTCAGCCGCCAGGGCGCACGCGCTGAAGCCATCATGCGTGAACACGCCAATGCAACACTGCGTTACGCCGAAGTATTCGGTGCGATCAGCAATAGCGAACGGGTGAAAGTGATCGCGCGCGGCGAATGATCGACTGGTTCAGAGGTCCAGCACCAATAACGCCGATCTGGACCTCGAACAGCAAGGCGTGAACTGATCATTTGCAGCCTGCTCTTCCTCGGTAAGAAACAGGTCACGGTGATCGGGCACCCCTTCCAGCACACGGGTCAGGCAAGTTCCACAGATGCCCTGTTCACAGGAAAGCGCAATCTCGACACCGTGACTTTCCAGCACCTGAACCACCGTCTTGTCGGCCGGAATGTCGAACACCTGCCCGCTGCTGCCAAGCTTGACCTGAAACGCCCCATCGGCTGCGGTATCCACCGGCGCTGCGGCGAAGTATTCACGGTGCAATTGCCCATCGCTCCAGCCCTGGGCCCTGGCGCTGTCGAGCACATGCTGCATGAAACCTGACGGGCCGCAGACATACAGGTGCAAGTCAGGCCCCGGATTGGCCAGCACCCTGGCGGCGTCCAGGCGCGAATCGGCTTCTTCATCGAAATGCAGGTGCACGCGATCGGCAAACGATGCCCCTTTGAGTCGCTCGACAAAAGCCGCACGCTCACTGGATCTAGCACAGTAATGCAGCTCGAAATCGGCGCCGCTGTGGGCCAGTTGCTCGGCCATGCAGAGAATCGGGGTGATGCCGATGCCGCCGGCGAACAACAGGCTGCGACGCCCCTCTGCCACCAGCGGGAACAGGTTGCGCGGTTCACTGATGAACAGCCGATCGCCACTGTTGACCTGCTCATGCAGGCTCTGGGAACCACCGCGCGAGGCGGCATCCTTGAGCACGCCGATCAGGTAGCGATGACGCTCTTGCGGGTGATTGCACAGCGAGTACTGGCGGATCAGTCCGCTGGGCAGGTGCACGTCGATATGGGCCCCGGCACTGAAGCCGGGCAATGCCCCGCCTTGTGCACAGGTCAACTCGTAGCTGCAAATATCCAACGCTTCGTTGTTGCGGGATGTCACGACGACTTCAATCATGGCGCACCTTCAAGACCGGCCACCGCAGTGGCCGCGAACAGGATCAATGGGGGTGGACTGGCGCTTCGCTATTTGGCCGTGGCAATCAGCTCGACAGCGGGTGCTCGCTCACGGGCGATGAGGCGTTCCAGCACGCGCCTGGATTGCACGCCACCGGCATCGATATTGAGCTTGAGCAAGTTGCGCTCGGGATTGGCCAGCAGGTTTTTCTGCTGCTGTTCGAGCATGTCGAGGTCTTCGCTGAAAATCTTGCCCTGGCCCTCGCGGATGGTGGCGGTCAGGGCTTCGTCGTGGGGATTGAAATTGCGCGCCATACCCCAGAAGTACCAGATCGACGTGTCGGTTTGCGGGGTAATGAAGTCGACCACGATGCTCGCGGCCTTGTATTGCGGCTCGGCGTTGTAACCGCCCTTGCCGGCGTGGGCCACGCCCACCTCGATCAGGACGTGGCTGGGCGGACTGAAACGGCAGATCTGCCAACGGTCTACCGGCACGTCGTCGGCCAGGTTGTTGCCACGCAGGGCCATGCGCCAGAACGGCGGCGCCATGATGTTTTCCATGTGCCGCGCAGTGACCACTTCATCACCCTGGACGGTGGTGACCGGCGCCGCTTCATCGATCTCTTTCTGGCCGATGCTCGAGGCGTGCACGTAGGTTTCGTGGGTGAGATCCATCAGGTTATCGATCATCAGTCGATAATCGCAATTGATGTGGAACAGCCCACCGCCGTAGGCCCACTCATCGCTGACAGCCCACTCCAGATGATGAATCAGTGCAGGGTCAGCCTGGTCCTGCTCACCAGGCCAGACCCAGATAAAACCGTAACGCTCTTCAACCGCGTAAGTCTTGTTGCACGGAAAACCCCGTACGCGCTGGCCTGGCATTTCGACGGTCTTGCCATCACAGCCCATCACCAGGCCGTGGTAGCCACAAACCAGGTTGCCATTCTCGACATAGCCAAGCGAAAGGGGGGCGCCGCGGTGTGGACAAAAATCCTCGACGGCGGCTACGCGCCCTTCATGGCCTCGATAGAACACGATTTTCTCACCGCATATTTGCCGCCCCAGGGGCTTGGAAGCGATCTCGTCGGGGGTGCAGGCGACATACCAGGTGTTTTTCGGATACATAAGATTCTCCGGGACAGGCTTGTTTTTATGGATCCATTGAATCGGAATAACCTGATATTCGTCAAGCTTCTTGCGGGAAATCAAAGCTTAATGGATCCACTAATGCCAAAGCAGTGAGTTTCAACCTGTCGAATTCTTGTGCAGGTGAAGCCGATCCCAACCCTCTGGCTGAGCCGTGCTGATTTCTGCATGACGTCGGTACTGACTACGTGGATGACACTTTTGAAGTAAACCGCTGCAGCGCCTGCCTCGATAATCGATAGCTTACTGACGAACTGTCGAGGTCAAGCATGACGAGCACAACTACGGAACAAGTCAGCCCAAAAACACTGAGAAGAGTGATTGTGGCCGCCGGCATCGGCAATTTCGTCGAGTGGTTCGACTTCGCCGTCTATGGCTTTCTGGCCACGACCATCGCCCAGCAATTTTTTCCCAGCGGCGATGCCAGTGCCGCGCTGCTCAAGACTTTTGCGGTATTCGCCGTGGCGTTTGCGTTTCGGCCCCTTGGCGGGATTTTCTTCGGCATGCTGGGCGACAGGATCGGCCGCAAGCGCACCTTGGCGATGACGATTCTGCTGATGGCCGGTGCGACGACCTTGATCGGCCTGCTACCGACTTATGCCGCGATCGGGGTCACGGCGCCGATTCTTCTTTCCCTGATCCGTTGTGCCCAGGGTTTTTCCGCCGGGGGAGAATACGCAGGTGCCTGTGCCTATCTGATGGAGCATGCACCGAGTGATAAACGCGCCTGGTACGGCAGCTTCATTCCGGTGTCGACCTTTTCCGCCTTCGCCGCAGCAGCCGTGGTGGCCTACGCACTCGAGGCGTCCTTATCGGCCGAAGCCATGGGTAGCTGGGGCTGGCGCCTGCCGTTCCTGATTGCCGCGCCGCTGGGCCTGGTGGGTCTTTACCTGCGCTGGAAGCTCGATGAGACACCGGCATTCCAGGCGGTGACCCAAGAACATGCCGTCGCCCATTCGCCGCTCAAGGACACTTTACGCAACCATGGTGCGGCCATCTGTTGCCTGGGCGCCTTCGTGTCGCTCACGGCGCTGTCGTTCTATATGTTCACCACCTACTTCGCGACCTACCTGCAAGTCGCTGGTGGCTTGAGTCGCGCAACAGCGTTGCTGGTGTCACTGATTGCATTGCTGTTCGCGGCGGCGATCTGTCCGCTGGCCGGACTGTATTCGGATCGGGTCGGGCGTCGAATAACGGTGATGACGGCGTGCGCCTTGTTGATTGTGGCCGTGTATCCATCGTTCCTGATGGCCAGCTCCGGCTCGTTCGCAGCGTCCGTCGCTGGCGTCATGCTCCTGGCTGTGGGCGCGGTGTTGTGTGGCGTGGTCACGGCGGCCTTGCTCTCGGAAACCTTCCCGACCCGCACTCGATACACCGCCTCGGCGATCACTTACAACATGGCATATACAATTTTCGGCGGCACTGCACCGCTGGTGGCGACGTGGCTGATCAGCACCACCGGCAGCAACCTGTCGCCGGCGTTCTATCTGATCGCGATTGCATTGCTGGCGCTGGCGGGTGGATTGGCATTGCCGGAGACGTCGAGGATTTCCCTGCATGACGTGCAGGCGCAGGGGAAAGGTGCAGGTGTGCGGGCTGTGGCCTGAAGCACTACTTGACTGCCTGTAACCCCCTGTAGGAGCGAGCCGGCCCCGGTCGGCATTCCGACGAAAAATGTCCAGACAACGCGTTCTTCCAGACAGGGCGCGTTATCGTTGACGTCCATCGCGAGCAGGCTCGCTCCCACAGGGGGTCAGGTACAGCCGTAAAAGTCAGGTCGGCTTTAAGGCCGCCTCGCTTTGGCTTTGGATCTGGGCGCCCCGTTAACCACGATGGCCGAACGCAGGTATTGCGCAGTGGGTAAACCGGCAGGACGCCGGTTTAGCCGCGCTGGGCCAGGGACGGCCCATCGCGGCGACCCACGGAGCAATGCCGGAGAGAGGGCATGCCGAGCCTAAGCGAGGCACCGAGTGGTGGGGCAAAGCCTTTTGCTTACTTTTCGCTGGGCCGGCATTCCGGCGTTTGGAAAAGTGAGTCGCCGTAAGGGCGAAACCATTAGTGGTCGTTACCGCAGAAATGGATACGTACCCCAAAAAATGGCCGGAGCAGCCGCACAAACGCTGCAAATCCAACAATAATAGAGGCCACCCCCCAAGGCAGAGCCCCCCGATTGAACATCGATAACCGAATCAAATTCCGTCATCTGCTGTGTTTTCTCGAGGTGGCACGCCAGGGCAGCCTGGCACGTGCTTGCGACAAGTTGGCAATCAGCCAGCCGGCGCTTTCCAAGACCCTGAAGGAACTGGAAACCCTGCTCGATGCCAGGCTGTTTGAACGGGGTAAAAAGGGCTCGACGCTGACCGAGGCCGGCGTGGCCTTCCTGCGATACGCAGGGCCGAGCGTGCAATCGCTGCGCGACGGGGTCAACAGTTTGCGCTCGGGTGTCCATGAGCCCATTACCGTGCAGCTCGGCGTGCTGTCCACCGTCGAAAGTCTGTTGGTACCTGAAGTTGTCTGCCGTCTACACGACCGCCATCCGGCGTTGGTGGTCAGCGTCGTCACCGGCCCAAGTGCTTACTTGCTGTCCCGACTGCGTGTCGGTGAGCTGGACCTGGTGGTGGGCCGAATGACCGATAGCCCACTGATTCTCGGGCTGGCGTTCGAACACCTCTACAGCGAATCCATGACCCTGGTGGTACGTAGCGGTCATCCGGTGCTCGCCGATCCGCAAGGGCACAAAAACCTCGAAGACTACCCGCTGGTATTGCCGTCGGCGGGGACGACGATCCGCAAATTCGCCGACAGCCTGTTTGTGCAGCACGGGATAACGCCCTCACGCCAACGCCTGGAAACCCTGTCGGTGGCCCTGAGTCGGCGATACGTCCAATGCAGCCAGGCCATCTGGGTCGCCCCTTTCGACGCTGTCAGGCAGGACTTGCGGCAGGGTGACTTGGTGGAACTGGACCTGGGAATGCGTGAGCCGGGTGGCTCCGTGGGGCTCTGCACGAACCCTGCATTGCCGGTGACAACGGCGGCGCAGTGGTGCGTGGAGGCACTGCGTGAGGTCGGCCAGGAGTATCGCGAAGGCCAATATCCATAACCATATGGATATGTATAAGGTCGGTTTTTTCAATTTTTGGTGGGGTCGTACAAGAGGACACTGGATTACAGGTCGCTGCCAACGCAGTGCCTGCCCCAGTCTCACCATAACAATCCCACCATAACAATAGGAAAAACGACATGTCTGATGCGCACGACAGCCGCTTCATCATTCGTGACCGTAATTGGCATCCCAAAGCCCTGACGCCTGACTACAAGACTTCGATCCTGCGCTCCCCCCGCCAGGCACTGGTGAGCATCCCCCAGTCTTTATCCGAAACCAGCGGCCCGGATTTTTCCCATCTGCAAATGGGTCGGCACGATAACGATCTGCTGTTGAATTTCGATCACGGCGGCCTGCCCATCGGCGAACGCATCATCGTGGCGGGCCGGGTTTGCGATCAGTACGGCAAGCCGATTCCCCACACCTTGGTGGAGATGTGGCAAGCCAATGCCGGTGGTCGTTACCGGCACAAGAAAGACAGTTACCTGGCCCCGCTCGACCCGAATTTCGGCGGCGTTGGCCGTGCGTTGACCGACCGCGATGGCAACTACAGCTTCCGCACCGTCAAACCCGGCCCCTACCCATGGCGCAACGGCCCCAACGATTGGCGCCCTGCGCATATCCATGTCTCCATCAGTGGCCCGTCGATTGCCACGCGCTTGATCACCCAGCTGTATTTCGAAGGTGATCCGCTGATCCCCATGTGCCCGATCGTCAAGTCGATCGCCAATCAGGACGCGGTGCAGAGCTTGATCGCCAGGCTGGATATGAGCATGGCCAATCCCATGGATTGCCTGGCTTATCGTTTTGATATCGTCCTGCGCGGTCAGCGCAAGACCCACTTCGAAAACTGCTGAGGAGGCCTGCGTATGCCCGTTCAACTTCTGCCTGAAACCCCGTCGCAAACAGCCGGCCCTTATGTCCATATCGGCTTGGCGCTGGAGGCTGCCGGCAACGCGCCGCGCGAGCAGGAAATCTGGAATGAGATGGCCAGGCCTGGCGCGCCAGGCGAGCACATTTTAGTGTTGGGCCACGTATATGACGGTAATGGTCACTTGATTCGTGACGCGTTCCTGGAGTGCTGGCAGGCCAATCACGAAGGCATCTACGACAGCGCTTTCGATCTGGAAAAGCCCTTCAATTGCTTTGGCCGCACCGCGACGACCGATGTCGGTGAATGGACGATCAAAACCGTGAAGCCTGGCGTGGTGAAAAACGCCGCGGGCGTTCCCATGGCTGCGCATATCAACGTGGCGCTGTTTGCCCGGGGCATCAACATTCACTTGCAGACCCGCCTGTACTTCGACGACGAACCCGAGGCGAATGCCGTGGATCCCGTGTTGAATCTGATCGAACAGCCCCATCGGCGCGAATCCCTGATCGCCAGGCGCTGCACGGTGGATGGCAAGCCGGCGTACCGCTTCGATATTCATGTTCAAGGTGAAGCGGAAACCGTGTTCTTCGATTTCTGAGGACGCGGCACGGCCCTACCGTTCACTTGCATGACCAACGCACGCAAGATAAGGTCTGGGTCATGACTCCACTGCGCATCAAATCGACCACGAACACCACGACCGCCACGGGCGGGTCGTGAACGTTTTCGTGAGCTGAAAAGACCGGAAACCCAAAGACCCGCCAGCAATGGACCGGGTCTTTTTTTTGGCCCCACGGCGCTGGCTCAAACGTAAGGAAACGCTCCATGTATGCACTTCTGATTCTCGACATGCAGGTAGGGCTTGTTCACGGTCCGGACAAACCGTGGCGCAGCGAAGCGCTCGTTGGTACGTTGAATCGCCTGATGAGCGACGCCCGCGAGGCGGGCGCCCCGATCTTTCTTGCCCGCCACATCGGCCCCGCGGGCTCGCCTATCGAGCCCGGCAGCCCACTCACAGAACTTGTCCAGGAACTGGAGTTGAAAGGTGACGAAGTGATCTTCGAGAAAACCCGCCCCAATGCATTCGCTCAGACCCGCCTGGCGGAGCAGTTGCGTGAGCGCGGTTGTGACGGTGTAGTCATCACCGGCATGAAAACCCAATACTGTGTCGATAGCACGACCCGCGCCGCCCGCGACTCGGGTTTCGAAGCAGTGCTGATCGCCGACGGTCATACCTGTTCCGATACCCCGGCCCTCAAGGCTGAGGCCGTTATCGCTCATCACAACGCGACCCTGGCAGGGCCCTTCTGCCGGCTAGTTCAAGCCCGGGACTGGGCTTTCTGATGCTACCTGCTGATCGACTCGAGCCTGGGTCGATCAGCCTGCTTCGGGTTGTCAAGGCCCTGATGGCGAGGATTGAATTAACTGCCATAAACCAAGGTACCAACCTGTTGCGCGTTCCCTCTTCAATCACCGCAGAAGGCTTTTACGCTTCGCTCGGCTTTAAAAAAATCCGAGACGAATTCCACGGGTCGGAGCGCACCGTCGCCATGGCGAAGGCGTTGGAGCAGCCGCTCAAAGCCCCACTCAATCAGCTCGACCCTTCCTGACGCTGATATTGCCGCGGACATACGCCAAACCGGGCGCGAAACTCGCGGGAGAAATGAGCACCGTCGGAGAAGCCACAATCCATGGCAATCTGGGTGATGCTGCTTTGGCTGTTCACCAGCAGCCAGCCGCCGTACTCGACCCGCAGCGAGCGTTGGAATTCCATGGGTGAAAGCCCCAGCGACTGCTGGAATGCCCGTGTCAGCTGTCGCCGCCCAAGCCCTACATAACGCGCGATGGCATCCAGGGTGGGCAGGCTGTCCATGCGTTGCTCGATATAGTGCGCAGCCTGGCGCACACGCTCATCCTTGATGTCTGCCAGGTTGGCATAGAAGTGCGCCTGTGGCTGCCGTCCCTGACGAATCCCCTGCAGCATCATATGCCGCACAGCCTGCTGGGCTTTTTCCCGTCCGCAATGCCGGGCTACCAGGTACAAACCCAGGTCGATGGCTGCCGTCGAGCCGGCACAGGTGATCAGGTCGCCCTCATCGATGAACAGATGATCCACCGCTGCCGGGGTCTTGGGAAAACGTGCACGAAACGCATCCAGCACATTCCAGTGCACGCACACCGAGCGATTGCCGACCACGTCCGCCTGTGCCAGGGCGAACGTGCCGGTGCAGATACCCAGCAACCGCGTGCGACTCTTCGCCACGCGCTGCAACCAGTCGCGAAAATGGGCTGGCAGATGGGTATTGAGGTAGTCGTTACCACCGCAGATGGCCACGTAGTCGAACGCGTCCAGGTCTTGCGCCAGGCCTCCTGACACTTCCAGAGTGATCCCGGCGCTGGAGGTTCGCGGCAAGCCGTCGACGCTCATCACGCGCCACGCCGTATGGATCTGCCGGCTGCCGCCCCCCAGGTCGGCGGACAAGCGCAACACATCGATAAAACCTGAAAACGCAGCCAGCGTGAACTGATCCAGAAGGACCAGCCCCACTGACAGCTGCGGACGGTTTCCCGCCCCGGCTCCGGGGGAGTCAGGCAGATGGCAATCCTGGTGTATCTGAGTCATTTTTGGCATGACCTAACTATTCAACTTTAAGACCCCGAAGTGCAAGCGCTCGCATCAACGATACGAGCAAGATGCAGGCAAGGGGAACAAGTCCAACAACGCCCCAGAGGACACACGATGAAACTGAAGACAGGTAAGAAAATCACCGTCGCTCTTTTAGTTACCGGCTGCATATCCTCACAGGCCGCCCTGGCTGAACAGCAAAAGCTGACCGTTGCGTTGTATGGCGGCAACTGGGGTGAAGCCTTCCTCAAATGTGTTGCAGAACCTTTCACGCAAGCGACTGGAATCGCCGTCGCAGCGGAAGTCGGCACCTCGACCACCACCTTGGCCAAACTCCAGCAACAGAAATCCAGCCCGACCATTGATGTGGCCTGGATGGACGGCGGCATCAGTGAAATGGCCTATGCCGCCGGTGTCGTCGCCGATCTTGATCCCGCAGCCATCGCGAACCTGAAGAACGTGCAGGAAAAAGCGGTTTACGCGAAGGATGGCCATACCTTCGCCGTCAGCAGCGGCTTCTACTCCCTTGGCCTGACCTACAACACCAAGGAAATCAAGGAGGCGCCTGCCAGCTGGAAAGACCTGTGGAAACCGGAGTATGCCGGCGCCATTGCCCTGCCCTCGCCCGCCAACTCTTCCGGAGTGCCGTTCGTGTTTTTCATGGCAGATGTCTGGGGCATCGACCGGACAAACCTGGAGCAGGTCTACACCAAGCTGGGCGCGCTGGACACCGCGCTGTTCTTCGACAGTTCGGGTGCAGCCACCAATGCCTTTCAGAGTGGCGAAGCAATCATCGGCGCGCACTTCAACGTGGGTGCCTGGGACCTGATCGACAAGGGCGCGCCCATCGGCTTCACCATTCCCAAGGAAGGTGCCTGGGCCACCGATGCGCGCTTGCACCTGATCAAGGGGGCCAGGAACAGCAAGGCCGGCGAGCAGTTCATCAATACCGCGCTGACCAAGGAAGCCGCATCCTGCCTGGCCGGCAAGTTGTACCTGGGCCCGGCGGTGAAAGGTGTCGAAGTCGCTGAAGATGTGGCTCGCAAACTGCCATGGGGCGTGGGCGGTTCGATCGATAGCCTGCGCCTGTTTGACTGGAGCCAGATCAACGCGCAACGCGCCAGTGTCACCAACGACTGGAACCGCAAAGTCACCGCCAACTAGCTCAAGAGGTCTGCAATGTCAGTTTTGTTGAGCATCGACAGCGTCTGTAAAAACTTCGGGCCGTTCCAGGCGCTGGACAACATCCACCTGGACATCGAGCAGGGCGAATTCATCGTCCTGCTCGGCCCCAGCGGTTGTGGCAAAACCACCTTGCTGCGTTCGATCGCCGGCTTCATGCAGCCCGATTCCGGCGCCATTGCCATCGACGGTCAGGATGTCATTCGTCTGCCGCCTTACCGTCGTCCCCTCAACACCGTATTCCAGAACTACGCGCTGTTTCCGCACATGACCGTACTGGAAAACGTTGCCTACGGACCGCGACGCCAGGGTGTCAATCGCAGCGAGGCGCGGCTCCAGGCCCGGGAAGCATTGGCGATGGTCGGCCTGGAAGCCCTGGAAGACCGTTTCCCCCGTGGCATGTCCGGTGGACAGCAGCAGCGCGTGGCCCTGGCCCGCGCCATCGTCAACCAACCGAAACTGCTGCTGCTCGACGAGCCGCTCTCGGCGCTGGACATGAAACTGCGCAAGCGCATGCAGCTTGAGCTCAAGCATCTGCAAGCCAAGCTGGGTATCGCGTTCATCTTCGTCACCCACGACCAGGAAGAAGCGATGACCATCGCCGATCGCATCGTGGTGATGAATGCCGGACGCATCGAGCAGGTCGGTACCAGCAGCGAGATTTACAGTAAACCCGCGTCGCGGTTTGTCGCGGACTTCATCGGCGAGGCCAACCTGATCGGCTATCAGGCCAGCGATAGCGGCGAGATTCGCCTGGCGATCCGGCATGAACCGATCTCACGGATTGAAAAAAATCTTCCGCCGCAAGGTGTGGCCGTGCTGCGCCCCGAGCATGTGCAGGTGCTTGATGCATCGACCCCGCAAACGGCCGGTTGCCATGAAATCCACGGCACTGTGACCGATGTCGTTAGCGTCGGCAGCCACACCCTTGTCCACTCCGTGATCGATGGGCAGCCCATCGTGGCGCGCACCATGGGCTTGCCTCGGGCTGACCTGATTGCCGGGAACGCCGTGCGCCTGGGCTTCAATCCCGAACATCTGCACCTGATCGGAGAGTCGGTATGAAACGCACGGCGCTCGCTCCGTGGTTGATGCTCTTCGCCGCCCTGGCGTTTTTCACGGCGTTCTTTCTCGCGCCTTTCGCGGTGGTGATCTTCGCCAGCCTGACCCAGAGCGCGGATCAGACGTTCACCCTGGAGCACTACATCCGGGTGCTGGGCGATCAGTATCACTGGGATGTGATTCTGGTGACCTTCCGTATCGCCGCGCTGACCACCCTGATCTCGTTGCTGCTCGGTTATCCGCTGGCCTGGTATCTGGTGCGCATCGTGAAATGGCGTGCCTGGCGCCGAGCCTGCGTCATCCTGTTGGTGGTGCCGATGTTCACCAGCAACATCGTTCGCTCGTTCGGCTGGATGGTCCTGCTGGGGCGCAAGGGCCTGGTCAACCAGAGCCTGCTGGAGAGCGGGCTGATCGATACGCCAGTACGCTTCCTGGGCACCGAACTCGGCATCCTGATCGGCATGGTGTACATCCTGCTGCCATTCATTGTGCTCGCTGCCGGCAATGCCCTGGCCCAAGTCGACCCGGCCTTTGAGCAGGCGTCCGGGGACTTGGGTGCCAGCCCCCGCGCCACGTTTTTCCATGTGGTGCTGCCGTTGACCATGCCCGGCATCATCTCCGGCTCGATCATGGTGTTCACCCTGGCGGCCAGTGCCTACGTCACGCCGGCGCTGCTCTCCGGGGGACGGATCTCCGTGCTCTCGATGCTGATCTTCCAGCAATACAGTTCGGTCTTCGACTTCAACTACGGCGGAGCGCTGAGCGTCGTGCTGCTGATCTTTACCCTGGTAATGGTCGGGCTTGCCGGGCGTGTCGGGAATATCCGGGGGAGCAATCAATGATCACTCAAATACTGGTCAGGCTGGTGGCCTGGGCCGTGCTGGGCTACCTGCTGCTGCCATTGGTTGTCATTCTCGGCGTCTCAGTGACCGCCACATCATTCCTGGCCTTCCCGCCCCAGGGCTGGACGCTGGACTGGTACGCCAAGATGCTCAGCGATCCAAGCTATGTGGCGTCCTTTGCCACCAGCACCGTGCTGGCCCTGGTCGCCACCTTTGTCGCGGTGCTGCTCAGCGTTCCGGCGGCCCTGGCGATGGCCCGCTACGACTTCCCTGGCAAAGGCGCGATCCTCGCCGCCCTGACTTCACCGCTGGTGTTTCCGCACATCGTGCTCGGCGCGGCGCTCTTGCAGTTCGGGGGCTACTTCGGGTTGACCCGCAGCTTCCTGGCGTTGCTGATTGGCCACACCATCATCATCTCGCCCTTCGTCCTGCGCTCAGTGCTATCGATGCTGACGCCCGAGCAACGTGCCCTGGAAGAAGCCTCGAGCGACCTGGGCGGTACACCTTGGGCGACATTCTTTCTGGTGGTGTTGCCACAGATCCGCCCGGGTCTCGTGACCGGGTCGATCTTTGCCTTCATCTCGTCATGGATCAACGTGGAGCTGTCGATCTTCAACACCACGCCGGACCTCAACACCATCCCGGTCAAGCTCTTCAACTACGTGCAGTACACCGTCGACCCGACCATTGCCGCCGCCTCCGGGGCCACCATCATCGTCGTCGTTGTCGCCGTGATCATTCTGGACCTGTGCATCGGTCTCGACCTTTTGTCAGAACGCAAATAACCCTCTCTCATACATCCCGTAAGCCAGGAGTTTCGTCATGCGCATGCAAGACACGTTCGATGTCATCTACACCCATACCGAAGGCGAACCACTGTGCATCGTTCACAGCGGCATTCCCTACCCCTCCGGCTCCAGCATCCTGGCCAAGCGTAAGTTTCTCGAGCAGAACTATGACTGGCTGCGCAAGGCATTGATGCAGGAACCGCGCGGCCACAAGGACATGTTCGGGGTGTTCCTCACCCCGCCTTCGAGCAGTGAGTACGACGCCGGGCTGATCTACATGGACGGCAGCGTGTACTCACACATGTGCGGCCACGGCACCATTGCCGTGAGCATGGCGATGGTCGCCATGGGCCTGGTGCCGCGCGGGGAAAACGGCATCACCAAAATCCGCTTTGAAACCACGGCCGGCCTGGTCGTGGCCGAAGTGGCGTCGGAAGGTGACACCGTGCTCTGGACCCGATTCGAAAACGTTCCGGCCTACGTTGCCGCTCAGGACATCCCGATCCATCTGCCCGGCTATGGCGACCTCAAGGCCGATCTGGTGTGGGGTGGCAACTACTTCGGCATCGTCGACCTGACCCACTGCGACTTGCGCATCAGCCCCGACAACGGCAGCGAACTGTCGCGCCTTGGCCTGCTGGCTCGCGACCAGATCAACAAGCAGCTGAAGATCCAGCACCCCACCGAGGCCCATATCAACGACCTCAACTTCATCACGTTCTGGCACCCGGCAACTATCGAAGGTGCGTTCTACAAAAACGTCCACGTCTTCAGCGCCGGCCAACTCGACCGCTCCCCCGGCGGCACGGGCACCAGCGCGATGATGGCGATGTTCGAGGCCAGGGGAAAACTGGGCCTGAACCAACCCATATTGTCCGAAGGGCTGTTGGGCAGCGGCACTTTCGAAGGTTGCCTGCTGGGCGAAGTCGACCTCAACGGCACGCGCGCGGTGCGCCCGACGGTCAAGGGCACGGCCAGTATCCTGGGCACCTCGCGCTGGGTGATCGAGCGCAATGATCCGGTAGGGGCAGGCTTCGTCGTCAACTGACACGTTCAAGTGAAGTCTGGAAAATAAAACGCCCGGGCATACCCCGGGCGTTTGACATGAGCCGGATCGTGCAGCGCGGTTCGATATATACCTTTCACTCCCCTCCAAGTGGCCGCTGACTGTCCCGCAAGCCACCTGTTCAACTCGTCGGTACAAGATTCCCCTTGTCATGAAATGAAAATTCGCTGTCGTGCAATGCGAGGTGGCCGCCCCCTACTACACCCTAGAGTCGGAGCAAAACAACAACCGGGCTCAGCACCCGGAAACTCGAGAGCCGACATGAGCAGATCCACCCGAACGAGCGAGACCGCCACCCCCACTCAGCGCCCCCCAGCGACCGGCCGAAAGCGTCGCGCTCGCAAGGATGGCGACCTCCCGGACGACACCCGGCAACAAGAGCTGATCGGCACGGCTGCCAACCAGACCCTGGCAGCCAATCCGCTAGTCAGTGTGCGCGCAGCGGACCTGGCCAGCTCGGCCGGTTACCTGCTCAAGGCCGTGGGCAAGTCGCCGCTCAAGGCTGGCGCTCATATGGGTGGCTACCTGAAGGCGCTGCGCGGCATCGTCGGCGGCAACTCCAGCATCGCGCCGGACCCGAAAGACAAGCGCTTCGCCGATCCGGCCTGGCAATCCAACGCCTTCCTGCGCGCGTTGCTGCAAAGCTACCTGGCCGGCCAAAGTGAGCTGACCCGCTTCATCGAATCCACCGACCTGGCCCCGCTGGAAAAGAGCCGGGCCCGGTTCGTAGCAGCGCTCCTGGCCGATGCAATCGCACCGAGCAACTCGCCGCTGACCAATCCGGCGGCGCTGCGCAAGCTGGTGGACACCGGTGGCATGAGCCTGGCCAGGGGCATCCGCCAATTCGGCGACGATATGCTGAACAACCGTGGGCTGCCGAGACAGGTCGACAGCACGCCGTTCAAGGTGGGGGAAAACATCGCCACGGCCAAGGGCGAAGTGGTGTTTCGCAACGAGATGTTCGAGCTGCTGCAGTTCGCGCCCACCACCGAAAAGGTCTATGCCCGGCCCTTGGTGATGTCGCCGCCGCAAATCAATAAGTACTACGCCATCGACCTGTCGCCGGAGAAAAGCCTGATCAAGTGGATCCAGGACAGCGGCGTAAACCTCTTCGTCATCAGCTGGCGCAATCCCACCCGCGAGCACCGTGACTGGGGCTTGGCCGATTACGCGCTGTGCCTCGACCAGGCGGTGGACGTGGCGCGCAGGATCACCGGTAGCCCGGATGTGAACATGTGGGGCTCCTGCTCGGGCGGCATCACTCTGGCGGCCTACCTGGGCTGGCTGGCGGCTCGTGGCGAAGGCCACAAGGTGGCCAACACCAGTTGGGCCGTGTGCGTGCTCGACATGCCTTCGGCGCTGGACGACACCACCCTGGGGCTGTTCACCACCCCGTCCGCCCTGCGCGCGGCCAAGGCCAGTTCCCGGCGCAAGGGTGTGCTGAGCGGCCAGGGCATGGCCCGCATGTTCGCCTGGATGCGGCCCAACGACCTGATCTGGAACTACTGGGTCAACAACTACCTGCTGGGCAACAAGCCGCCGGCCTTCGACATCCTGGCCTGGAACAACGACACCACGCGCCTACCCGCCCAACTGCACGCGGACTACCTCGACCTGGTCCAGCACAACCCCTACAGCAACCCGGGCACCCTGGAGATTGCCGGCGAGTCGATCGACATGACCCAGGTGAAAGTGGGCGCCTATGTGGTTGGCGGCACCACCGACCACATCACCCCGTGGCAGGGCTGCTATGGCACCGCCCGGCTGTTTGGCGAAGACACAACCTACGTGTTGTCCAACGCCGGCCACCTGCAGAGCCTGGTGAACCCGCCGGGCAACCCCAAGTCGTTCTACTACGCGGCACCTGCCGCCGCCGAGACCCCGGATACCTGGCTGCAAAACGCCGGCGAGCGCCAGCAAGGCAGCTGGTGGCCGCATTGGCGCGAATGGATCGGGCAGCGCTCGGGCGACAGCCTGCCGGCACCGAAAAAGCTCGGTTCGCGCAAGTACCCGCCCCTCTGCCCCGCACCTGGCACCTATGTCATGGAGCGTTGAGGCTGCTCTCTCGTCCTCGAGCTGAGCCCACGACACCCGTGGGTTTCAGCGCTTTGCGCAGGTGAGGGGCGGCCGAGCGGCGCGGCCAGTGAGTCGCGGCATGATCGAAGGCGGATGTTGCGTAGCCAACGTCTCGCATCCGCGTGAAGACCTGCATCTTTGCCGCAAGGCGTTTGCGAGTAATAACCCCCCTCTTCCTTATCAGAGGACAAAGTCCGAAGTCGCCAGACTTGCAACCCCGATGAGTTCAATTGCGAACTCGGCGGTGCTGTCCGAATCCGTATTGCCGTAGAGCACACCGTTCGCCACCTTCAACTGTCCAGCCGCAGTAAAGGTGGTCGTGCTGTCGATGATCGAATTGAAGGCCTCATTGGCAGCCGTGGCCGCGTTGGCATCCAGCGTCGCCAGGTCAATCTTGTCGCTCCCCCGCTGGAAGTCGCTGATGACATCCCAGATCATGCTGGTCAGTCCAGTCTCGCTGAGCGCGTTGAAATCGAAGATATCGTTGCCAGCGCCACCCGTGAGGACATCCTTGCCCGCTCCGCCGACCAGGAGGTCGTTGCCTGCACCGCCCGACAGCATGTCGTCTCCGACTCCACCTTTGAGCACGTTGGCCGCACTATTGCCCTTCAACGTATTGGCCAGACTGTTACCGGTACCGTTGACCGCTGCGGTGCCGGACAAGGTGAGGTTCTCCTGATAGTTGCCCAGGGTGCGGCTGACGCTGGAAATGACCTTGTCGATACCGCCGCCGCTGGCGGAAGTTTCGCTGACGACATCGCTGGCGTTATCGACGTAGTAGAGGTCGTCGCCCAAGCCGCCGATCATCGTATCCGCCCCGACTCCGCCATTAAGCACGTTGGCCGCACTGTTGCCCTTCAATGTATTGGCCAGGCTGTTGCCGGTGCCGTTGATCGCCGCGGTGCCGGACAAGGTGAGGTTTTCCTGATAGTTGCCCAGGGTGCGGCTGATGCTGGCAATGACCGTGTCGATACCGCCGCCGCTGGCGGACGTTTCGCTGACGACATCGCTGGCGTTATCGACGTAGTAAAGGTCGTTCCCCAAGCCGCCGATCATCGTATCCGCCCCGACTCCGCCATTGAGCACGTTGGCCGCACTGTTGCCCTTCAATGTATTGGCCAGGCTGTTGCCGGTGCCGTTGATCGCCGCGGTGCCGGACAGGCTGAGGTTCTCCTGATAGTTGCCCAGGGTGCGGCTGACGCTGGCAATGACTGTGTCGATACCGCCGCCGCTGGCGGACGTTTCGCTGACGACATCGCTGGCGTTATCGACGTAGTAAAGGTCGTCGCCCAAGCCGCCGATCATCGTATCCGCGCCGGCCCCGCCGTTGAGCACGTTGGCCGCACTGTTGCCCTTCAATGTATTGGCCAGGCTGTTGCCGATGCCATTGATCGCAGCGGTGCCGGCCAAGGTCAGGTTCTCCTGATATTTGCCCAGGGTGCGGCCGACACTGGAAATGACCGTGTCGATGCCGCCGCTGGTGGACGTTTCGCTGACGACATCGCTGGTGCTATCGACGTAGTAGGTGTCGTTGCCCAAACCTCCGACTAATTTGTCCGAGCCGGTGCCGCCATCAAGAACATCGTTTCCTGCTCCGCCGTCCAGCAAGTCGTCGCCGCCGAGGCCGTTGAGCCTGTCGTTACCCTCTGCGCCCAGTATCCAGTCGGCATATACGGTTCCAACGCGGGAATCGTCGGCAGGGGTCAGCACGAACTTGTTGGCGACCATCCAGATGCTGGTATTCACCCCCATGCTTGCCAGTTCACTCGCAGAGTAGGATCGAGTGTTGCCCTGTACATCCTTCACTGCAACGCTGGTGACGTTATAAGTACCAGAAGAGTTCGTCGCCGCGATGCCCCATGTGTTGGATGAAGCACCATCCGACCACGAATCAGAATGTCCAAAATTACCGAGTAAGTTGGAGGAGTAGCTTGAGCCGTCACCCAAGGTAAAGGAGTAGGTCAAACTCTTATCGAAATACACCAGGACGTGTTCGACACCCGACTTGTTGTCCGAAGCCAATCCGGCTATTGTCAGTCCAGCCGTCCCGGAGGACAGGTCAACGACGGTCGGGATAGTGAGTGAAGTGAGCTGTGGGGGCGTAACGTCTGCCTTGGAGTTGATGAAATTGACGCCGGTATTCACCCCCATGGCCGCCAGTTCACCCGCAGAGTAGGATCGAGTGTTGCCCTGTATATCCTTCACTGCAACGCTGGTGACGTTATAAGTACCGGAAGAGTTCGTTGCCGCGATGCCCCACGTGTTGGATGAAGCACCATCCGACCACGAATCAGAATGTCCAAAATTACCGAGTAAGTTAGAGGAGTAGCTTGAGCCGTCACCCAAGGTAAAGGAGTAGGTAATACTCTTATCGAAATACACCAGGACATGCTCGACACCCGACCTTTCGTCCGAAGCCAATCCGGCTATTGTCAGTCCAGCTGTCCCGGAGGCCAGGTCAACGACGGTCGGGATAGTCAGTGAAGTCAGCCGTGGGGGCGTAACGTCTGCCTTGGAGTTAATGAAATTAACGCTGGTATTCACCCCCATGCCCACCAGTTCACTCGCAGAGTAGGATCGAGTGTTGCCTTGTACATCCTTCACTGCAACGCTGGTGACGTTGTAAGTACCGGAAGAGTTCGTCGCCGCGATGCCCCACGTGTTGGATGAAGCACCATCCGACCACGAATCAGAATGTCCAAAATTACCGAGTAAGTTGGAGGAGTAGTTTGAGCCATCGCCCAAGGTAAAGGAGTAGGTAATACTCTTATCGAAATACACCAGGACGTGTTCGACACCCGACCTGTCGTCCGAAGCCAATCCCGCTATCGTCAGCCCAGCCTTCCCGTACGCCAGGTTCACTGTCTTCGGGATAGTCAGTGAAGACAGTTTAGGTGCGATGGTATCTGCAGTGGAGCTCATAAAGGTCATCCATGGAGTGAAGCGCTAATGACATGTGCCTGCGCAGCCAAGGGAAGTTAGATGGCATTATGAGATCACATCGCGCATAGCAAAAGTAGACCAGTTTTGAGTTCGCGGAAAATGCAGAGCGTCAAGTGTTGGAGCAGGTGGCCAGGCCTTTGGCCTCATCGCATGAGGAGTGGCGAAAGGAAAATAAATTCGTCCCCTTTTTTCATTTGTCATGAAGCGTTGAGGCTGCTCTCTCGTCCTCGAGCTGAGCCCACGCCACCCGTGGGTGTCAACGCTTTGCGCAAGCGGCTCTTGAGTCGCGGCATGATCGATGGCAGATGGCTGAAGATCAGGCTTGAAGGTTGCTGCGGTAGCCCATCAATGAGCGATAACACGGACCGTCTGAATGAACGCACTACCCCTGTGGGAGCGAGCCTGCTCGCGATGGACGTCAACGATGACGCGGGTCGCCTGAATGAACGCGTTGCTCAGACGTTCTTCGCGAGCAGGCTCGCTCCCACAGGTTCCACACGGACCTTTGTAGGAGCGATGCTTGCTCGCGATGGACTTCAACGATAGCGAGAGCCGTCTGAATGAACGCGTTGCTCGGACATTCTTCGCGAGCAGGCTCGCTCCCACAGGTTCCACACGGACCTTTGTAGGAGCGATGCTTGCTCGCGATGGACGTCAACGATGACGCGGGTCATTTGAATGAACGCGTTGCCTGGACGTTTTTCGCGAGCAGGCTCGCTCCTACAGGTCCTCGGTACGATCTTTCAGGGCGGATCAATCTGATCCAGCACCCGGTTGAAGCAGCGCCCGAAGCCTTCGCGCGGCCACACAGTGCTGGTAGCAGCTGCAAGTGCCAAACGAATGCAGATGCGCTACTACAATACGTAGAACTCCGGGGTCCTCACAGGAAGCGAGCGAATGTGAATGAAACACAAACTCTGCGTCGTCAGGTTTATTCGGTTCGCATCCGCTTCGCTCATCATGGTAGCCCCCGGTGCAGTCGCAGAGGATCTCGAACCCAGGTCCTACGCCAATACGCCGGTCGGTATCAATTTCCTGCTCGTGGGCTACAGCGATCTCGACGGCAGCGTGACGGTCAACCCGTCAATCCCGCTCGAGGATGCCAAGCTCAACATAAAGACTGTCGTGTTTGCCTTTGCCAGGTCCCTGGACGTCTGGGGCCGCTCCGGGAAGTTCGATATCGTCGTGCCTGAGGCAAAATTGACCGGCTCTGCTCTGCTCGCCGGTGAACCCAGGGAGCGTAATGTTTCCGGGTTGATCGATCCAAGAATGCGCTTCTCGGTCAACTTGTATGGCGCCCCGGCGATGTCCCTGGCTGAGTTCCCCAGCTATCAACAGGATGTGATTATCGGCGCCAGCCTGGCGATCACGGCGCCGCTCGGCCAATACGACGCTGGCAGGCTGGTCAATCTGGGCAACAACCGCTGGTCATTCAAGCCTGAACTTGGGATTTCCAAGCGTCTGGGGCAAGTGACCCTGGAACTATCCGGCGCGGGAACCTTTTACACCGACAATGACGAGTTGCTTGGCGACCACGTACTGTCCCAAGACCCGATTTACCAGGTACAGGCGCATCTTATCTATGCCTTTAGCAACGGTGTCTGGGCGTCGCTGGACACGACCTGGTTCACTGGCGGGCGTACCTCAGTCGATGGGGTCGGTAACGACGATGTTCAGGAAAACACACGCTACGGTTGCACCCTCACGCTACCGTTGAACCGCAACCATTCGCTAAAGCTGAACGCCAGTAAGGGTGGGCATACCCGCACGGGAAGCGAATACGATGCCATTGGCATCGTCTGGCAATATCGCTTCGGCGGAGGGCTTTGAAACACAGGCCAAATCACATCGACCGCTTTCCTGTCCATTGCGTGAAGGCGCCAATCCGCTGATTTTCGCCGGTTCGCCTATTCTCATAGTCCACCCAAAAAACCATTGACCTTAAAGTTGACGTTAAAACTGTAGTGATTTGGCAACCAAGTGGCGCAGGTTTAATGCTTTTGGTCATGGCCTCTCTAACACACAGGAGAATGCGAACATGAGTTATGTCACTACGCAGGACGGTGTCGAGATCTTTTACAAAGACTGGGGTCCACGCGATGCCCAAGTGATCTTTTTTCATCACGGATGGCCACTCAGTGCAGACGACTGGGATGCGCAGATGCTGTTTTTCCTGGCCAACGGCTACCGGGTCATTGCACACGACCGGCGCGGCCACGGGCGATCCAGTCAGGTCTGGGACGGGCATGACATGGATCACTATGCCGATGACGTCGCGGCCGTAGTCGACCATCTTGGCGTGCAGGGTGCTGTCCATGTGGGGCACTCCACCGGCGGTGGTGAGGTCATCCATTACATTGCTCGCCACGGCGAAGACCGAGTGTCGAAGGCCGCCATCATCAGCGCCGTGCCACCGCTGATGGTGAAGACTGAAAACAATCCGGGTGGGCTGCCGAAATCGGTTTTCGATGACTTGCAGGCACAACTCAAAGCCAACCGTGCTCAGTTCTACCACGACGTCCCAGCCGGGCCTTTCTACGGTTACAACCGCCCTGGTGCAAAACCGTCCGAGGGCATTATCCGCAACTGGTGGCGACAAGGCATGATGGGCTGTGCAAAGGCACATCATGACGGGATCGTAGCCTTTTCCCAGACCGACTTTACCGAAGATCTGAAGAGCATCACGATCCCCGTCCTGGTGATGCATGGAGATGACGATCAAATCGTGCCTTATGAAAACTCCGGGCCCTTGTCAGCCAAACTGTTGCAAAACAGCACGCTGAAAACCTACTCGGGCTTCCCGCACGGAATGCCTACAACCAACGCCGATACCATCAACGCTGACTTGCTCGCTTTCGTGCGAGGTTAGGCAAGTGGGGGGATCGGGTAAAAAACCTGTCCCCCTACCTTCTTCAAACTTACCAAGTCGGCCCGGCTATCGGTCCAGCAAAGGTGCCAGCAGTGCACACATGCCGCGCCAGTGCGAACCCTCCCAGTAAATCCGTTTGCAGGCGTCACAGTGCAGGAAGTGCGAATAGAGGGCGCCAACGCATGGCGGCACCTGCGGCCGGGCCAATTCCGGGCTGATCTCGTGCAGCGGCAGGTTGCAATGAAGGCACAGGCTGAATGGCCGCGCGCTACGCGCCAGGTCCAGGCGCTCGTACAGTTCACGCAGCTGCAGCGACGGTTTCAGGGCATGCACGTAACAGCCGTGGCTGATGATCCGCCGCTTGAGCAGGTCGCGGTCGCGGGTCAGCACGATGCGTCCTTGCGTTGCTGCGATCTCGGCGATCTCGCCATCCTCGAAGCCATTGTCGTAGAGCGTGTCGAAGCCGCTCATGCGCAGCAGGCTGGCCAGCCCGCCCAGGTGTGCATCAGCGACGAAGCGCAGCACCCGTAGAGGTTGCGCACGAACCTTCAGCAGCGGGCTGATGTCCAGCGCTTCGAACTTGGGATACACCGCCAGCCGGTCACTGTCGAGGATCACCCGCTCAAAGCCCACCGACTCGCCGTTGAGCAACACCAGCTCGACCTCCGTGTGCGGTATCCCGAGCGCCTCGATCATGTGCTTGACCGTCGCCCCTCGCGCGCACTCGCAGGTGAATGACTGCCGCCGCCGTTCGGCCGGCAGGAAATCATTGAGCTCCTCATAGAAGCGGAAGGTTGCACTGGTCATGCTTAACAGTATGGCAGGGCTGCAGGATGAGCGAGTCCAGTGCGAACATCTGCTCCGGCAGGCCACGGCGCGTTTTCATCAGATCGAATAGGGTTTGTTCAGAAGGCCCTTAGGTGAAAATCAACTAACTCAACCGACCAGCTGACTGAACTTTAAGCAGAATAGCCCCATAATCAGCAACCGAGTTGAGCGAGCAAAAAGCGCCCGCAATAAAGCAACTCGATTTATTCCACCAAGGTTGGAGGTATCCCTCTGCGCGTACTACTGGCGCGGGCGGATAGGCGCAGAAATACATGGCATTGATCGCTGCAGACGTTCACGCGCTTCTTTGCCAGCAACGCAACCAAAAGGAAGTAACGCAGCTCATTCGGCACCCAGTGTACCGACCGCGTTACAACTCAATATAGATGCCATGGAAGAACAGCGCCAGTGATATGGAGTCAACTTGCGCAGTTGCATGAGCGATCAGCACCCGTTCCGATAATTAATGCCAGCTCGATTCGAGCGTCAACAATCGGACTGGGCAGGCAAGGTTCGATATTAGCTGTCGCGTGCATGAAGTCGGTAAGTGAGCTTCCGGTTGACGGGCGGACAAGGGTTGGCCCAACGCATACACCCCACCCGCAAGGGCATAGGCCAAGAACGCCCGTGCCGCCGCCCCACATAAAAAACTGTACTCACGCACAGGAAGACACTCATGCACACCATTCGCAACACCTTGGTGGTGGTGGATTCGCTGCAGTCCAACGACCTGATCCTCAATAGAGCCAAAATGATTGCCAGCGCTACCGAGTCGCACCTGCACCTGCTGGCCTGCGACAAGGGCAACCAGCATTCCTCCAGCCTGAACGACATGCACGGCGCCTTGGTACAAGAGGGTTATAGCGTCAGCACCCAGCAGGCCTGGCATGGGAGTTCACACAAGACCATCATCGCCGCCCAACAATCGGAGGGCTGCGGCCTGGTGATCAAGCATCACCTGCCCGACAGCCCGCTGATGAAGGGCCTGCTCACCCCCGAGGACTGGAAGCTATTGCGATACTGCCCCAGCCCGGTGCTGATAGTAAAAACCGCAAGGCCCTGGGCCGGTGGCACCGTTCTCGCGGCAATCGATGCTGCCAGCAGTGATGTGGAGCATCGCGTCCTGCATGCCGGCATCGTCAGCCACGGCTATGACATCGCCGCACTGGCCGGCGGCACTCTGCACATGATGAGCGCCCACCCCTACCCCATGCTGTCGGCGGCCGACTCCGTATTCCAACTCAAAGAAAGTATTCAGGCTCTGTATCGCGAACTGTGCAAGACATTCCAGGCCGAATTCGACGTCAGCGACGAACGCCTGCATATCGAGGAAGGTCCTGCCGATGTGCTGATCCCGCACATCGCGCACAAGCTCGAAGCCGTGCTCACGGTGATCGGTAGCGTGGCCCGCACCGGACTGTCCGGCGCATTGATCGGCAACACCGCCGAGATGATTCTGGACACCCTGGACAGCGACGTACTGGTGCTCAAGCCGGACGACATCATTACCCACCTGGAGGAACTGGCCGCCCCATCACACAGTACATCGGCAGATACTGCGGCATTCACTTGGCCGTATAACCACCATAATCATCGGCCACATACTCAGGAGCCCGACGACTAGTCTTCGAGCGCTCCCCTGGCAAGGGTCCACCTATCCCACCGAAGTCGCCCTTGCAGCCTGCGCAGGTTCACGCGATGTCACCAGGCCGATAAAGGAAATCGCCAGCGCCAGGCCGATGGTCGTGCTCACTTCGGTACGGTGTTCGGGGGTGATCATCATCACCGCCAGCGCCGCACAGATGAACAGGATGACCAGCCAGGTGAGCCACGGGAACAACCACATGCGAAAGGTCAGTTCGACCTTCTGCCGGCGCAGCATGCGCCGCATGCGCAACTGCGACACGGCAATGGCCAGGTACACCAGCAAGGCAATGGCGCCGGAACTGGCGAGCAGGAACTCGAACAGGCCGGCGGGCATGAAGTAGCTCCACACGGTTATCGCCGCGCCCAGCACCGTGCTGGCGATGACTGCTGCCCGCGGTACGCCTTCGGAGGAAGTCGCCTTGAGCGCCTTCGGCGCATCGCCACGACGGCCCAGCGAGTAGAGCATGCGCGAGGCAATGTAGATCGAGGAGTTCATGCAGCTGGCTACGGCGATCAGCACCACCACGTCCACCATGAACTTGGCGTGGGGAATGTTCATGAGTTCCAGTGCGCGCTGGTAGGAACCCACCGAAGCCAGCAGCGGATCGTTCCAGGGCACCACGGAGATGACCACGAAAATCGACAACAGGTAGAACACGCCGATGCGCCAAATGACCGAACGCGTGGCCTTGGCAATGTTCTGCGAGGGATTGTCGGATTCGGCGGCAGCGATGGTCACCGCCTCGGTCCCGATGAAGCTGAACATGATGGTGATGAACGCGCCCACCACCGCGGACAGGCCGTTGGGAGCGAACCCGCCGTGTTCGGCCATCAGGCCGCTCAATCCGCTAACTTCGCGATCGGGAACCCAGCCCATCAGAACGGCAAAACCCACACCGATGAAACCGATGATCGCCACCACCTTGGCCATGGCGAACCAGAATTCGAACTCCCCGTACTTGGACACACTGAACAGGTTGGTCACCACCAGGGCAATGATCGAGCCCAGGGCGAACAGCCAGGCATCGACTTGGGGAAACCATTGGTGCAGCACATGGCCGGCAGCCAGCGCCTCGATGGGAATCACCAGGACCCAGAACCACCAGTAGAGCCAACCGATGGTAAAGCCGGCCCAGCGCCCGATGGCCTGGTCGGCGTAGGTAGAGAAAGACCCGGTATCGGGGTTGGCGACCGCCATTTCCCCGAGCATGCGCATGACCAGGACGACCAGCAAACCGGAGAACAGATAGGCCAGCATGACGGCCGGGCCAGCCGCCGCGATGGCATGCCCCGACCCGACGAACAATCCGGCGCCGATGATGCCGGCGATGGACAGCATGGTGACGTGACGAGGCTTGAAGCCCTGCGCCAATTGGCCGTTCGAATCCTTGGAACTGGGGCTTATCATTGTGGGCACCGCGACAAAAGATGCGCCACCTTACCCGGCTTTTCCGAAAAATCAGTTACCTGATCACGCCGCCTCCGTACCTGATCTCGACACGAGTGAACTATTCGTTCACAGCCAATACTCATCAGTCATTAACAGGGCACCGTCGTTGGAAGGATCGCGGAAAAGATGACAAGGTCATCGGCCATCGGTTGCTGGACGAGAGTCTCCGATTTGCCCGGCACACTGCTTTCAGGTGCTTGCGTGAAATGCTCCTACTGCTTCACCAAGGCTTGCACTCAGGCGCTGCAGGTTGCCATTGGCCATTTCCAGGCGTCCACACTCCTCGGCATTTTGCTCCACCACCAAGTCCACCTGACCAAGGGCTGCATCGACCTGGCAGACGATGTCGTGTTGGGTCGCTGCCGCTTGGGCGATGCTCTGTCCGGTTTGTTCGACACGCGAGATAGCCTCGGTAATCGCGTCCAGAACCTGGTTCGCGCGCGTAGTCAGATCAACGCCCTCAGCGGTCAGGCGCTGGCTGTCACACAGGCAGGCGGCGGTATCACCGGTCACCTGCCCGAGACGTTGAATCATGCTGTCGATCTCCCCCGTCGACGCTCGCGTGCGCCTGGCGAGTGCCCGTACTTCGTCCGCTACTACTGCAAAACCACGACCATGTTCCCCGGCACGGGCAGCCTCGATAGCAGCGTTCAAGGCCAGTAGATTAGTCTGCTCGGCTATGGCGCTGATCACGTCCAGCACACGGGTGATAGCCTGGCTGTGCTTTTCCAGCATTTGCATGGAGCTTGCACTGCTGGTCATTTCCCGCGCCAGCCGCTGCAGGCTTTGACTGGCTTGTCGTACCAGATCGTCCCCCTGATGGATCAGCTCGCAGGTCTCACCCAGGGTTATCTGGTTGTCTGCGACTTGCCGGGTAACCTGCGCAGCAGCCACGGTCATATGCTGCATGGCCTCGACCACCTGCGCGGTCTGTTCGCGCTGTGCACGCACTCCCTGCCCTGTGCGCTCTACCATTGAGTCCAAGGTGACGGCGGCAGAGTCAAGCTGTTCCACTTCGCTGCCGATCCGTCCCACAAGATTTCGCAGCGCCTGCATCATCAGGTCGATCGCGTAGCCGAGCTGTCCCAACTCGTCGTGCCGATCGGGTAACGCTGAACGCTCTTTTAGATCCCCCGCCGCCACACGTTGTGCCAGTTCAAGCATCGACCTCAGCGGAGTGACAATCGAGCGACGGATCAACAGGCACGCACCGACACTGAGCACCACCGCCAGCAGCACCATCGCCGCCAGTTGTAGCTCCAGACGTTGGCGGAGTAATTCATAAGACTGCGCGGCCCTGACGCGCTCGTCTTCCAACAGCATCGTCACTTTCTCAGCCGAAATCGACATGCTCGCCTGTTGCGCCATGGCCTGTTCACCACTGACGGCATAACCCAAAAATGCCTGGCGATATTCGGTCAACGCCGCGCTGGCCTCATCCAGTGCACGATGCCGATCGCCGTCGAGTTGCGCATTCAGGCTGCTCAACGCCGTAGCAAGCTCACTGATCCGGTTGACCCAGTCGTCCCGGTAGCGTTTCTGCGGATCCAGGGAAAAATACAGTTCGCTGTCGCGCAGGTTGGCCAAGCGTTCGCGTAATACAACCGCCTCTTCCAACTGCTGCATTGACTGGGCATCGGGCAGCCTGTGCTGCTCAATATCCAGGTTGATATCGTCCAGTTGGTCGAGGAACACCTCACCGAAACGCTGTCCCGACGTTTGCGCCAGCACTTGCATGCGTAGCCGTGCTTGTAACGCCTGCTGGCGCGCCTCGGCATAGGCTTGAAACGCCTTCAGGTAACGGTTGGATGAGTCCGCAAGCGTAAGAGCGAAGTCCTCGCCCAAGCGTGCAAGTGGCGATCCGGCTTGTAGCTGACGTAGTGCCTCCTCGACCTGCGCGCCCGTCTGCGGTGACGGCAGTAAACCGAAATCCTTCTCCGCAAGCCGCGCTTGGGCGAGATTGGCTTTGCGGTGATCCAGCTCGCGTAAATGTGTAGCGCTGGACTGTGTGGCCTGCACCGAATACCAAGCGGTGAGTGCCATGCCCAGCGTGCAGATCAGCACCAGGCCGAAGCCGAGGGACAGCTTGCCGCCGACACTCAGGCGGCTCGGCAAAGCACCGAGGAAGTTGGTCGTCATTTGCAAGGAAGGCCTGACACCAACGCACTGGCAAGGGTCAGCCTTGAAGACGCACGCGGCGATGCGGCGATGGAGCGAATAGCCATCGAATGAACCCTCTTTTATTATTTTTGCTGGGCATGGTTATCAGCTGCCTCCGGCCGGGCAAGGCAGCCCGAACCGGTGCGCGTCACTTGGCGTGATAGGCCGAGCGACGGGCACAGGTTGCCGTGACAGAGGGGGGATGACTAATCGCTTGTCGGGATGCGACCTATCGGCAAGCGCAATACTTGAACGATAGGCGAGCGAGTCGACAAGGGCGCAGAAGCGACACAACCATGGGGCGTCAGGAATTGAAGCGCAGGATCAAGCGTCTACAGGATCGTAGTCGTTCACGTTGGATACCTGGGCATGCATGCGGCCCAACAACTCGATCAGGGTGTCCACTTCCGAAGCAGAGAGCCCGCTGAGCAGCCGCCGCTCTCGTTCCAGTGCAACCTTGAGCACCCGGTCATGCAGCGCTTTTCCGCTGTCGGTCAGGCTGACGGTGTAGCGCCGTGCATCCTTCGAATCGACCCGGCTGCAAATGTGCCCTGCAACTTCCAACGACTGCAGTGAACGGCTGACCGCACTCTTGTCGAGTCCGATCGTCTGACAGATTCGATTGGCGGTGATGTCATTTTCCACGGCGAGCATCGAGAGCATTCGCCACTCGACCACACCGATGCCGAAATGCTTGCGATAGCACTGCGATGCCCCCGAAGAGAGCTTGTTGGACAAGAAATTCAACAGTGCAGGGACGTAACGCGTCAGGTTCAGTTGGGATTCTGCGGACATTGAACGAACACCTTGGATCGGCGGGGTCTTTGAATATTAGTTGACACCGCAACTAAATAATCGGAGGATTTCTCTACCGAACGTCACGGGTGATGACCTGCATGATATGCCGTCGCCCTGCCTCATAAAAATAATTATCAGGTCCTGGTCATGAACCCCTTCAATCTCACCTCCTTCGCCTTGTTCAAGCAAACGATCACCCTCCACGCGCCAGCGCCCGGCTGACCCGCCCCCCAGCCCATGCTCTAACCAATGCTTTTTTCAGCAGCCACTTCAGTGTGGAGGGACAAGTCATGCTTCAAGTCAACGTCACCCGCAAAGCAGACGAAGCCGAAGGCATCTGCAGTTTCGAATTATGTGCCGCGCACGGCAGTACGCTGCCAGCGTTCGAGGCCGGTGCCCACATCGACATTCACATTGCCGACGGCCTCACCCGGCAGTACTCCTTGTGCAACGATCCGAGGGAACGCCACCGCTACCTGATCAGTGTGCTCAAGGACCCGGATTCCCGTGGCGGCTCCAAAGCCATGCACGAGCAGGTTCGGTCTGGGCAAACGCTCACCATCAGCACTCCGCGCAACCTTTTTCCGCTTGAACGCTCAGCCAACCGACACCTGCTGTTTGGCGGTGGTATCGGTATCACGCCCATGCTGGCCATGGCCTATGAGCTATCGCACCAAGGCGCAGATTTCGAGTTGCACTACTGCTTTCGATCAAGCGAACGCGCGGCGTTCGTTGCGATGCTTGCGCAAACGCCTTTCGCCGGGCGCATAAAGTTTCATGACGACAGCGGCCCCCAAATCCAGAAGCTGGATGCATCAGCCTTGCTCGCGACACCTGACGCTGGCACCCATCTCTATGTGTGCGGGCCGGCCGGTTTCATGAACTACATCCTTGATGCTGCGCAGAACGCAGGGTGGTCGCAGGACCGCGTGCATAAAGAGTTCTTCGCCGCAGACCCTATCGATCAAAGCGCCAATGCGCCCTTCGAAGTCGAGCTGGCAAGCAGTGGCCAGGTATTTCAGATCCCTGCCGAACGCACGGTGTTCGAAGTGCTGGACGAGGCCGGCATAGAGATCGAGTCATCCTGCGAGCAAGGTGTCTGCGGCACCTGCGTAACCCGTGTACTCATGGGCATACCAGACCACCGGGACAAGTTTCTGACAGTGGTCGAACAAGCTGCAAACGACCGCTTTACGCCCTGTTGCTCTCGCGCCAGATCATCACGCCTGGTTCTTGATCTCTGAATTCGAACAACAACATCAACATGGAGAACACCATGAATACATCCACTCTCCAAACGCTTGCCGAAGAAATTCCAGCGCCTGCCTTGCCTGACTTTCCCCTGAACCAGTGGTACGTCGCTGCCCTGGGTTGGGAGTTGAAGGACAAACCCGTGGGCCGGACACTGCTCAGCAAGCCTGTCGTGCTGTTTCGCAAAGCCAACGGCGAGGTGGCTGCGCTCGAAGACCGCTGCTGCCATCGAGCGCTGCCATTGTCGAACGGCACGCTCGAAGAGTCTGGCATTCGTTGCGGCTACCACGGCCTGCTGTTCGATGAACGCGGTAAATGCGTCGAAATCCCGGGCCAGGACAAGATCCCGAGCAAAGCCAAAGTACCCGCGTATCACGTGCGTGAGCAGGATCAGATCGTCTGGATCTGGTTTGGCAGCGAGGCTCAATCCGAACCGACCTGCGAGCCACCGACCTACCCTGTTCACAGCAGCGGCAACTACTTGTTCGACGGTAACGTTTACCACTACAACGCGCCTTATCAGCTGATTCACGACAACCTTATGGACTTGAGTCATCTGGGTTATGTCCACCTGCGCACCATCGGTGGCAACGCCAGCATCCACATGAATGCCCGGATGAGTGTGGAAAGTGAAGACAACGTGGTACGGGTCGTGCGCCACATGCCGGACTCTGTTCCACCACCCACCTACACGGCCGCCTACCCGTTCAAAGGCACCGTGGACCGTTGGCAGGAAATCGAATTTCACGTCAGTCATCTGCGCATCTGGACCGGTGCGGTAGATGCCGGCACCGATGACCTGGATGATCCCGATCGCGGTGGTTTCCATATGCGCGGGTTCCACGGCGTAACGCCAGAGACCGAAACCACCAGTCACTACTTCTGGACCATGGCCACCAACCCCGAAAGCAATCCCGAAGCCATCAAGGCCAAGGTGATTGAGCAAACGGTATTGACCTTCGATGAAGACAAGGAAGTTATCGAAGCCCAATACCAGAACATGTGCCGGTTCGGTGTACGCCCGATGATCGACATACATGTCGATGTCGGTGCCAATCGCGCCCGCCGCATCATCGAGCAGCTTCGCCAATCCATTTCTTGAGTACACAGCGCATGCGCACTGAATGAGTGTGGGTGCGCATTTTCCCGGCCGACTCAGACGTTCCGTCGTCCTGAGCGCGGTGCCGCCGCGGAGTCGAGTCGCGGCTGCGAGGCACCTTGCATGCTCCACTGACCAACAAAAACAAGAAGGTATCGACATGGACACACTGCAATCCCTGCCTGGCGGGGCGGTTTCGGCTGCCCGTCGTTCACTCCAACTCTCTACCCACAGCCTCGGAGCCTGACGCCATGAGCCAGTCGATTGGGCAACAGCTGGACGAAAAACCCATGGTCAGCTTTCAGTGGGGCGTGATTGCGCTCTGCTTTCTGATCAACATGCTGGATGGCTTCGATGTTTTGGTGATGGCATTTACCGCTGCTTCCATTTCCGCCGACTGAGGCCTGAGCGGCACTCACCTCGGCTACCTGCTCAGCGCAGGGCTTGTCGGAATGGCTATCGGCTCGTTGTTTATCGCTCCCTGGGCAGACCGCTTTGGGCGACGGCCGCTCATTTTGCTGTGTGTCGGCATTGCGGGGCTCGGCATGCTGGCGTCATCAAGGGCAACATCCCCCGAAATGCTGGCCGTACTACGCCTGATCACCGGACTTGGCATTGGTGGCATTCTGGCCAGCAGCTACGTTATCGCCGGGGAGTACGCAAACAAGAAGTGGCGCAGTCTGGCCATCAGCCTGCAATCCACAGCCTACGCACTGGGCGCAACGATCGGCGGCCTGATCGCGGCGCAGATCATCCCGTCCCTGGGCTGGCGTTCGGTGTTCTTTTACGGTGGCGTAACGACGCTGCTGACCTTGCCGATCCTTGCATTCTGGTTGCCCGAGTCCCTGGCATTCCTGCTGTCTCGCCAACCCCGGCGCGCGCTGGAACGTATCAATATTCTGCTGAAACGAGTGGCGATCACGTCGCTCGATCGGTTGCCCGAGGTGTGGCAGGACACCAGGAAACCGCTACGAGCGACCTTTGCCGAGCTCTTCTCGCCGGCCCTGCTCCGTTCAACCTTGCTGGTATGGATCGCCTTCTTTCTGGTGATGTTCGGTTTCTACTTCGTGATGAGCTGGACGCCGAGGCTGCTGGTTTCGGCCGGCCTGTCGAATACACAGGGAATTACTGGCGGCGTGCTACTCAACGTCGGGGGCATTCTCGGCACCTCGCTGATCGGTTTGCTGGCGGCGCGCTTTCGTCTGTCCCGGGTGCTCATGGCCTACCTGCTGGTCAATGCGGTACTGCTGGCAGTCTTCGTACAATTCACTGCCAACCTGAACCTGGCCTTCGCCCTGGTGCTGCTGATCGGAATCTTTGTCAATGGCTGCGTCGCCGGGCTCTATGCCCTTACTCCGAGCATCTACACCGCCACCCAGCGCGTCACCGGCCTGGGTTGGGGCATTGGCATCGGTCGCGTCGGTGCGATTCTTTCGCCATTGGTGGCGGGCCGGTTGATCGATGCGCAGTGGCAGCCCGCTGACCTTTACCTGTTGTTTGCCCTGTCCTTCGTCCTCGCAGCCCTCGCCGTCTGGCTTTTGAAACCGCAGCGGCTGCTCCAGCTGAACACCGTAGGCAACGCCTGAATCAAGCGTCCATAACAATAAAAGCAGGACAAATCACATGCAAAAAACCATTGAATGCCCTTGGCGCTACGGCCTGGGCATGGCAATAGCCTGCGCCTCTTCCACCGCCTGCGCAGGGTTCGTGGACGGCAGCAGCGCTACCCTGACTGCACGCAATTTCTACCTGGATCGGGATTACAAAGGTACCAGTCCATATTCAGCCGCTCGTGAGTGGGCACAGGGGTTCATCCTCAGAGCCAATTCCGGCTTCACAGACGGGACGGTGGGCTTCGGCCTGGACCTCACGGGCATGCTGGGACTCAAGCTGGACTCATCGCCCGATCGGACCGGCACCCAACTCCTGCCCTACGACCCGACGACCCGAGAGGCCGCAGACGAATATTCGGAGCTGGGCGTGGCGCTCAAGGCGAAGATTTCCAAGACCCGCCTGTCCATTGGGACGCAGTTCCCTGCTCTGCCGGTGATCACCGCGAGTCCTGCGCGTTTGCTGCCGCAATCCTTTCGCGGCGCCTATGCGGTTTCCGAAGACATCGACGACCTCACGCTGCACACGGGACGCATGGATCGAGTGAACCTGCGCGATTCCACCGACTATCAGCCAATAGCACTGGCGTCGCCCAATGGCCGCTTCAAACCGGGCGCCAGCTCCGAACGCTTTGACTTCATCGGCGGCGACTATCACTGGTCTGACACATTGACGCTTCGCTATTTTCATGCCGAACTGAAGGACATATACACTCAGGACTTTGCGGGGGGCGTCCACCTGCTCCCCCTCGGCCCTGGCAAACTGAAGACAGATGTGCGGGTCTACAACAGTCGGGAGAACGGTCGCGCAGAAGCCGGCAAGGTGGACAACCTGAATGCCGGCGCCATGTTCAGTTACCAGATCGCAGCCCACACCTTGGGCTTGGGTTACATGCACCAGACGGGCGACACGGCAATGGCCTACATTGCCGGTGGGGAGCCAACCGTCCTCAGCGACGGCACCATGAGCGCAGACTTCGTCAACCCGAAGGAGCGGACCTGGGTGGCGCGCTATGACTACAACTTCGCCGCTGTTGGTCTGCCGGGGCTGACCGGCATGGCCCGCTACTTGAGAGGAAGCCACATCGACCTGCCGCAGCTGGGGGGTAGCAACCTGACGGAGTCGTCGAAAGATCTGGAGTTGGCCTATGTCATACAGTCAGGCCCGGCAAAGAACCTCGCACTGCGCATTCGCCATGCGTTGTATCGCAATGAGCAGAGTGCAGCCTCGACATTCCGAAGTGACAACGAAACCCGGATCAACATCGACTACACACTCAAGGTCTGGTAACTGACGACAGCAGGTTAAAAAAAGCTCTGCCCTCATGCATCCCACCTCATGCATGAGGGCAACCTGGTCAATGCGCAGCAAACACCACTCCAACTTGCTCGGCATACTTCAACCATGCGGCCTTGAGCCGTTGCACCGTCTCCGGTCGGGCGGCAGCCAGGTCCGTGGTTTCGCCACGGTCTTGCGCCACATCGAACAATTGCCATTGCAGCGGCTGCGCATTGTCGCCAAACCCTGCCTGAGGTCGCATACCCAACAGCTTGAGATTGCCTTCGCGATAATAGGCATTGCCGAACAGCTCTCCGGCGAGGCTATCGTTGCTGTGCGGGCTGCCTTTACCGGCGAGCATTGGCAGCATTGATTTACCGGTAATCGGGTGTTTACCGGTATCGGTGGGCAATGCGATACCCGCCAGTTCCAGAAAGGTCGGTGCCAGGTCATCCACCCGCGCAACGCCGCGCTCCACCCCCTGACGACGCAGTGCCTTGGGCAGCTGGACAATCGCCGGCACGCTGATGCCGCCTTCTGCGGTGGTGCCTTTGAACAGGTGGAAAGGAGCCGCGCTGACCTCGGCCCAGCGCAGGCCGTAGTCGATCTGTGAACCCTTCTGGCCGAGGTTGGCATAGCTATTGTCGGTGCGCACGCCCGGTGGATAGAACTGGGCGTGGTTCTCCCCCGCCGCGCCGTTATCGGACATGAATACGATCAAGGTGTTGTCGTACTGGCCGCTCTGGCGCAGGTAATCGACCAGTCGGCCAATGTTATGGTCAAGGTTATCGACCATGGCGGCGTAGATTTCCATCTTCCGCGCCTCGATACCTTGCTGCTCAGGACTCAATTGCTCCCAACCCGGCAGCTTGGGGTTCACCGGCAGCGGCTTTGCAGGCTGGGCATCGTTGGCCATGAGGCCGAGACTTTTCAGGCGCTCGATCCGCGCCAGACGTACGCTGTCATAACCCTGGTCAAAACGACCGTGGTATTTGTCCAGGTATTCCTTGGGGGCTTGCAGCGGCCAGTGCGGCGACGTGAAGGCGGCGTAGGCGAAAAACGGTTTGCCGTCTTGTTGGCTGTTTTTGAGGTAGCTGATCAGCTTGTCGGTGTAGAAGTCCGAGGAATAGAAATTCTCCGGCAACTCCACGGCCTTGCCGTTTTCGCGGTAATGCACTTGCTCGATTTTTGACGGGTCGAGACTCACGGGCTTGAAGTGCGTTGAACCGCCCTCCAGCAAGGTGAAAGACTGCTCGAAGCCGCGTTGATCCGGCCCTTGATCCGCCTCCAGGCCCAGGTGCCATTTACCGACCATGAGGGTGCTGTAGCCGCCCTGTTTCAGCAGTTCGGCAATCGAGTAGGAGCGCTGGTTCAGATACCCCTCGTAACCCGGCTTGCCCCGTTGAAACGGTTGCAAGGCTTCAGCCATGGTGCCGAGTCCGGCAAGGTGGTTGTCGGTGCCGGACATCAGCATCGAGCGCGTAATCGAACAGGTCGGCGCGGCGTACAGGTTGGTGAACTGCACACCCTCCCGGGCAAGCTGATCCAGGGTTGGCGTATTGATTTCGCCGCCGTAGCTGCCCAGGTCGGAATACCCCAGGTCATCGGCCACGATCAGCAGGATATTGGGCTGTGCTGAGCCGGCGCTGGCCGCCATGACCAGGCTGCTACCCAGTGACAGCACGGCCGTCAGAAACGTTTGAGGCAGACGCATGTGTTCTCTCTTATTGTGTTTTATCGAGTGCTGTTCCTGGCTTTCCCGCTCGCGGCTTACTCTTCGAAAATCGCCACCGCGCGAACAAACCCCGCCGATGCGTGCTTGATCTTGTAGGGGAAGCATGACACCACAAAACCACTGGCCGGCAGGGATTCCAGGTTGGCGAGCTTTTCCATTTGCCCATAACCGATATCGCGCCCGGCCTTGTGCCCTTCCCAAATGATCGAGGCATCGCCGTCGGCTGCAAAACGCTCACGGGTGTACTTGAACGGTGCGTCCCAGCTCCAGGCATCGGTGCCGACCACCCGCACCCCACGCTCCAACAGATACAACGTGGCTTCACGACCGATTCCGACACCGGCATCCAGATAACCCGGTTGACCGAATAACGCCCCGGCACGGGTGTTGACCAGCACGATATCCAACGGCTGCAATGGATGGCCAATTCGCGCCAGCTCGGCTTCGATCTCGTCAGCCGTCACCACATGACCATCCGCCATGTGCCGAAAGTCCAGCTTCACCCCCGGTTGCAGGCACCAATCCAGCGGTAACTCATCGATGCCAAACGCCGGCTGACCACCGTCGGTGGTCGAGGCGTAATGCCACGGCGCATCCATGTGCGTTCCGCTGTGGGTGGTGATGTGCAGTCGCTCGGCGGCCCAGGATTCGTTGCCTGGCATCTGCTCGAGTTGCAGCCCCGGGAACATCGCTGCCATTTCCGGCCAGCCTTGCTGGTGATCCATGTAATCGATCTTCGGCAGCAACGGCGGCGGATCGGTATAGGGGTTGTTGTCGAGGGTGACCGAGAGGTCGACGAGACGACGCTTAGGCTTGGTTGGCTTTGACATGAAAGGTCTCTCCGGTCAGTGGCAAGTGTCGGGGGGCGGTAGGATTGAGGGAGTTGCGGACCAGCGCGGCAGCATTGCGGTCATGGCTGAAACCGGCGGCCCGCGCTTGCGGTGTTTTCAGGGGTGGCATGCGCCCGAACAACGCTTCGAGTCGGGCGTCGGGTGCAAAGCTGATCAGCCTGCAACGCTCCTGCCCGTAGCGCTCGGCCAATGCGTCGATCACCTGGGCCATGGACAAATGCAGAACCGGCAACTGCCACACCCGTTGAGTGCCCAACGAGGCGCCATCCAGCTCTGCAGCGTGGATCAGGTTGTTCACACAGCAGCGGGCCGACATCCACCAGGCCGTCGCCTCTGGCGAGACCGGGCAGCGATAGGGTTCACCCTCTGCATAAGCGCGCATCAGGTCGCTCATGAACGCCGAACGCAAGCCATTGGGCTCGCGGGGCCGGGCGACAATGCCCGGCAGGCGCAACACGCGACCATCCACGTCGCCCCGCCGGGCAAGGTCGCTCACGGCGCTTTCCACCATGGCCTTGTGCGTGCCATAGGACAGTTCGGGGCGCAGCTCGGCAGTCTCGTTCATTCGCTCCGGCAGATGACCGCCATACACCGCGACGCTGCTGGCATACACCAAAACGGGGGGCTGGCTTTTGTTGCGTAGCTGGTTGAGCAATTCCAGGCTGGCCAGCAGGTTGACCTGGTAACCGAGTTCGTACTGTTCTTCTGCCGCGCCACCGGGAATGCTGACCAGATGGAACACCACGTCGATGCCGTCGGCCAACACCCGGCGCATCAAGGCCGGATCGGTCACGCTGCCGAAATGACGGCGCAGGCGGGCGTCATCCGGCAAGCCCTGCAAGTCTCTGTCCAGTACCAGCAACGAGCCAATGGCCTGCCCGCGCAAGCTGCCCCGCGCCAGCAGGCAACGCACCAGCTCTCGTCCGACAAAACCATTGGCACCGGTAATCAACACACGCATATACCGCTCCTCAGCCCCGGGCCTCAACGACACATTGATCGATGGCGCCGAACAACGACTGGCCGTCGCTACCAAGGACATCCATGTGCACGCGGTCACCAAAGCGCATGAAGCCGGTGTGTGCGGCACCGTGTTCGATCATCTCGATGGCGCGACGCTCGGCAATGCAGGCCGAACCCGCACCGCGTTCGGCATTCGAAACCGTACCGGAGCCGATCAGCGTGCCAGCGCGCAGCCTGCGAGTCAGCGCGGCGTGGGCGATCAATTGGCCAAAATCGAAGTTCATCTGCCCGCCGTGCGGTTGACCGAACCATTGGCCATTCCAGTGCACCTGCAACGGCAGATGCACCCGTCCATCGCGCCAGGCATCGCCCAGTTCGTCCGGGGTAATGGCTAGCGGGGCGAAGCTGGATGAGGGCTTGGCCTGCAAGAATCCAAAACCTGTGCGCATTTCCCGCGGGGCCAGGGCGCGCAAACTGACGTCATTGATTTGCAGAATCAACTTGATGTGCTGCAGCGCCTGTTGTGCGTCGCAACCCATGGGCACGTCATCCACCAGCACCACAAACTCGCCTTCAAAGTCGATGCCCTGGCTCTCGCTCGGCAGCTCAATGTCATCGCGCGGGCCAATGAAGTCGTCACCGGCACCCTGGTACATCAGCGGCGTGTGCTCGGCGCCGTCGATGGGTTCAAGGTTGAACGCTTTCTGCATCAGCGCACCGTGGCTGAGGAAGGCCGAGCCGTCGCACCACTGATAGGCACGCGGCAAGGGCGCCATGGCCTGGCCTGGGTCGAAGGCAAAGGCATCCGTCGCCCCGCTCGCATTCAACTGAACCGACAGCGCCTGCAAGCGCGGTTCGATGCTGCTCCAGTTCTCTATGGCCTGCTGCAAGGTCGGCGCCACGGAGCTGGCGTCCAGTGCGAAGGCGAGATCCCGCGAGACCACGACGAGCTGACCATCACGACTGCCGTTTTTCAGGGTGGCGAGTTTCATGCCGATGCTCCTTGCTTAGCACTCAACTCAGCGGCGAAGCGCCCGTCAAGAAGAATGAAGACCATGCGCGCCATCGCTTCGGTGCGGTTGCTCCAGGCGTGGTTGGTGCCGCGTTGCACCACGACGTCGCCGCGCTTGAGGTGCACCTCCTCCTCATCCAGCACCAGCCACACTTCACCTTCGGTGACGATGCCGTAGTCGAGGGTCTCGGTGCGGTGCATCAATTTGTGCCTGGAGTTGGCCTGGCCGGTGCCGGCGTGGGACTCGCCAATTTCGGCGAATGCAGCCGCGGCCTCTTCAGCGCTGACCTGGTTCTGCACGCTGTCCGGTGGAATATCCACCACCCTAATCACGCTGCCCTGGGGCCCGGGGCTCAGTTGCAAGGGTTTGCTGCTGGGATCGCTGGCGTTGTCGAGTAACGCCGGGCTGGTGCTGCTGTTCCACAGTTCATGAAACACCGTGCCTGGCACCGACGACAGCGGGAACACGTTCGGCGTCGGCCCGTTGCTGGCAACGATCGCCTGGCCTTGTTGATCGTGACCAGTGACCACTCGTTTGAATTCAGGAAGCGCTTGCATGGAAAATCCTCGTTCAGTTTCCGTCGCCGATGGTGGTGCCACCGACAACAACATTCGCGTGGGGAAACAGGCCACCGAGCCGGGGCACGGCCAGGCAAAACACCGCCACCAACAGTTGCAGCCCACCGACGATGGCCAACGCATGGGGTAGCGCAGTGATGACGCCTCCGGTCACGCCGAGAACCACCAGGGGGCTGATGAATTCGCCGGCGAAGATGGCCGCGGTAAAACACCCCGCCGCCCGCCCGCGTTGATGGAAATTGACTTGCGCCATGATCCAGGTGATCAGCGTCGGCAGCATCAGGCCAATACCCAGGCCATTGATCATCACTGCGACCACGACCTGCACATGGGTAGAGGCGTCAGCCATCAACAGCCCGCCGATGCCCGCCAGCGCGTAGGCGATCAGCAGCATGTGTTGCCCACGCATCCCGCTGAACAAACGAAAACTCAGCGCACCGATGAGCACGCCCAGTTGATTGGCGCCCATGGTCATGCCGATTTGTTGCGGAGCATCCACGTGCAGCAGGTTGAGCAGATAACCGGCCTGCACCGGCACGATAAACAGGCTCAAACCCGCCAACAGCGCCAGCACATACATGGGGGTAAGGGCGCGCCATGGAAATTTGCCTGCCGGCACTGGCTGAGTTGCTTGCTCTGGCTGCGCACGGGTCTGCGGCTCCCACAGTTTCCAGGCCATCAGTGGCAGGAAAACCAGGCCCACTGCGTACAACGCAAACGGCGTACGCCAGTCGTTTTGCCCGAGGAAGCCACCCAGCGCGATGAACACCGCCGCCGACAACGAGGTCGCGACCATCTGCAAGGCAAACAGGCGCTCACGTTTGGCACCGCTGTAGTAGTCGCCCATCAGCGTGGTGCAGCAGGTCATGATCCCCGCCTCGGCCAATCCGATGCCTGCACGACTGAGAACGATCGCCTGCAGCGAATCGAGCCAGAGCGGCAGCACGCCGCAGAGCACGTACAGCAACATACTGGCCAGCAGCAACGGCTTGCGCCCCAGGCGATCGGCGATCAGCCCGGCGAACGGCGCCAGCAAGGCAATCACCAATGCCGGCAAGGTCAACACGACAGGTACCAGCACGGCGCTGCCGGCCACGTCGGCAAAATGTGCCTGCATCCGTGGCAATACCGGGGCCAGTAATACCGCCCCCAGCACCGGCAGACAGCTGCCCAGCAGCAACAACAGCGATTGCGCCAAGCCGGCTTGTCGGGTGGCGTTTTCTACGGGGGAATTAGCGACCACGGCAGAGCTCCTTGAGGCGCAGCTGATGAACGTCGGCAATCACCGCCGACTCAGAACCCACTACATTGGTCACTGTCATCGGCACGACGGCGCCCTGCGCCTCGCTGCGTGCGGGTAACAGGAAGTACGCCAGCGCCGGCAGCAACACCAAGGCACCGACCATGTTCCAGACGAACATGAAGGCCAGCAGCACGCCCATGTCGGCCTGGAATTTGATGGGTGAAAACGTCCAGGTCGCAACGCCGATGGCCAGGGTGATACCGGTCAGCATCACCACCTTGCCGGTGGAAACCAGCGCGCGGTAATAGGCTTCGGACAGGCTCGCCCCCTGGCGCAGATGACCCAGGAGGATGCTCATCACGTACAACGCATAATCGACACCGATGCCCACGCCCAGGGCGATGACCGGTAGCGTGGCGACTTTCACACCGATGTTCAGCCAGACCATCAAGGCTTCGCAGAGGATCGACGTCAGCATCAAGGGAATCACCGCGCACAGCGTCGCGCGCCAGGAGCGGAAGGTGATCAGGCACAGCAGAATCACCGCGCCGTAAACCCAGACGAGCATCTCGCGGTTGGCTTGCTTGACCACGATATTGGTCGCCGCTTCGATGCCGGCGTTACCAGCGGCCAGCAGGAATTGCACCTCGTCGGTGTTATTCGCCGCGGCAAATTTTTCCACGTGCTCGACCAGGCGGGTCAGCGTCTCGGCCTTGTGGTCGGTGAGGTAGGCGTACAGGGTCAACAGGCTGCAGTCTTCGTCGTACAACCCGCGCGGCGCGCTGGCGGTGATCATGTTGAGCATCGCCTGGTTGTTCTGCAGCTCGTACCACTTCGGGTTGCCTTCACTGAGGCCGACCAGCATGCGCCGGTTCAGCAACGCCAGCGAATTGGTCGAGTCCACCCCCGGCAAGGCGCGCAGTTGCCAGTCCAGGGCGTCGACCTTGGCGAGGATGTCGTAGCGCGCACAGCTGCTGGCCGGGGTCTTCACCATCACCGCGAACAGATCGCTGCTGGCGCCGTAATGACGGGTCAGAAAGGCATCGTCCTGGTTGTAGCGCGAGTCCGCACGCAACTCCGGCGCACCGGCATCGAGGTCACCGATTTTCAGTTGCAGGCTGACCAGAAAGCCCACAGCGGCCAACGCAAGGCTGATGGCGATGCACAGGCTGGCCCAGCGACGCTGGGTGAACAGGTCGAGAAAACGCCAGAAGGCATGGCGCGTCTGGCCGGTTTGCTCGGCCTGTTCGCTCTTGAGGCTCAGTCGTGCCGCGCGCGGCGTGACGCCGACATACGAGAGCAACACCGGCAGCAGGATCAGGTTGGTGAAGATCAACACCGCCACGCCAATGCTGGCGATCACCGCGAGGTCTTGAATGACCTGGATCTTGATCAGCATCAGTACCGCGAAACCCACGGCATCACACAGCAGCGCCGTCAGCCCGGCGAGAAACAGACGGCGAAAGGTAAAACGCGCGGCCACTTCCCGGTGCATGCCACGACCGATGTCCTGCATGATGCCGTTCATTTTCTGCGCGCCGTGGCTCATGCCGATGGCAAACACCAGGAACGGCACCAGCACCGAATACGGGTCCAGCTGGTAGTCCACTAATGGCAGCAATCCCAGCTGCCAGACCACCGCCACCAGCGAGCACAGCACCACCAGCACGGTACTGCGCAGGCAGCGGGTGTACCAGAACAGCACGGCGGTGGTGATCAGGATCGCGACGGCGAAGAACAGCAGGATCTGCTTCAGACCGGCAATCAGGTCACCGACTTTTTTCGCGAAACCGGTGATGTGGATGTCGATGTTGGCGCTTTGATAGGTGCTGCGCAGCGTCTCCAGTTGCTCGGACAACACCGCGTAATCAAGCGGCTTGCCATCGGTGGTGGTTGCCAGCAACGGCACGTAGATGATGCTGGAGGTCTGGTCGAACGCCACCAACTGCCCGAGTTCATTGGAACGCTGCACGTTGCGCCGCAGTGCATCGAGGTTGGCCGCGCTGCCGCTGTAGTCATCCGGTATCACCGGGCCGCCGTCGAGGCCGTCTTCGGTCACGGCGACCCAGCGCGTGGCCGGTGTCCAGAGCGACTTCATGTAAGCCCGGTCGACACCCGGTAGCAGGTAGAGTTTGTCGCTCATGGCCTGCAGGGTCTTGAGGTACTCGGCGTCATAGATATCGCCGTGCCGGTTGGCCACCACAATGCGCAGGGCGTTGCCTAAACCGGTGAGCTGTTTCTGGTGCTCAAGGTAGTTGGCAATGTAGGGCTGCTGTGTGGGGATCATCTTTTCGAAGCTGGCATTGAGCTCGATTCGGGTGGCTTGATACCCGAGCACCAGGGTAGTCAGCACACACACCAACAGCACCCACAGGCGGTGGTTGAACAGTGTGCGTTCCACCACAGAACCGGAGCGTGGATCGAAATTCGCCAGGCTGGCCGTGGCGTTGTCGAAAGACTTCATAACCTCACTCCGAAGCGTTGGCGATTGACGGCGATACGCGCGTCAACCCAGTGAAACCAGCCAGCGTCAGGCTGCCATCAGCGGCCTGGACAACACTGGCAACGGGCTTGCCGAGCGGTTTGCCGTAGGGTTGGAGCAATGCGCCGGGCTGACTGTTGGTGCGAAACAAGGCACCGCTCTGATTGACCAGCAGCAACTGGCCGTCATCGGTGCGGATCGCATCGCTGAAAGACACCGGCATCGACACCGGCGCAGGCTGGAAGCTCTCGCCCAGGTCGCTGGAGGCAAACACATTGCCCTTCAAACCAGCCACTAGCAGGACACCGTCATCGCGCATTTGCAGGGTAAAAAAACTCCCGGTGTAGGGGCTTTCCAACTGGGTGAATGACTTGCCGCCATCGTCCGAGCGAGCGAGGTAGCCCTGCTCGCCGGCCAGGAACCAGTGCGCTCCCTGTTGAGCGATGGCGGACAGGTGCGCGCCCATCGGGTTGTCGACTTGCCCCATGCTGGATTGCCAGGTAGCGCCGCCATCGTCGGTGCGAAAGGCCAGGCCGTACGCGCCCACGATCAGGCCGTGTTGGGCATCGACGAACTGCAGGGCGAGAAATGGCTTGTCCGCACCCTCACTGGCTAGCCGTTCAGCCGTCTGTACGCGTGCGGCGGCGGCATCCTGGTCGCTCGCAGAAGGCAGTTGCGCTCTGGCGCCTACCAGCTCTAGCTGTGCCGCACGCAAGCCATCCAGTTGCACGATCCAGTGTTCACCACCGTCGCGGGAAACCAGCACGACACCGGCATGTCCGACCGCCCAGCCGGTGTTGGCATCGACAAACTGCACCGCGGTCAGACTGACCGAAACCGGCACTTCTGCCTGACGCCAGCTTGCGCCGTTGTCATCGGAGAGCAGCACGATGCCCCGCTCCCCCACCGCCACCAGCCGCGCACCCGCCCGGGCCAGGTCCAACAGCACCGCGGATTTCGCCTGCGGCGCCTGCATCGCCGGGGTATTCAGTGCGTCGCCCACCGCCTCGGCCTGCGCCAGGCTAAACGGCAGCGCCACAAGCCACATCAGCCGACCAACCACCTGACAGAATCTGTTCATACCGACCTCGAAAAACCGTTTGAAACCGGATCACGCTGCGCAAGCCACGATCCGGTCTGACTCACCGCCTGTCTCAACGTCTGTCTCAACGAACCCCGGCACCCGCCATCGCCGCCGGCGAAAATTCGGAGGCCCTGTAGCGATCCACCATGCCGTACTGTTCTGGCTGGCCGGTGTAGACGTTCTGGATAAACCAGGCGCCGGAGGTCAGGTCGTAGAAGCCCGAGGACAATTGCGCTTGCGCGGGCAGGTCCGGCAGTACCGCCGGCAACGACCACAGGGTCTTGGCCAGTTGGCCGTTGGCGTCCCAGCGATCGCCCAGCATGGCTTGCCAGGTGTCTTCATCGAGGTAGTAGCGGCCCTTCGGCAACTGGTGACGCTTGCCCGGTGCCAGATCGGCCTCGACCACCCACACCCTATGCAATTCCCAGCGCACGTAATCCGGGTTCATGTGGTGGGCGAGGAACAGGTCTTCAGGTTTGGCGGCGGTTTGCACCTTGTTGGTGTTGTAGGGGATGTACATCTCCTGCTTGCCCACCAGTTTCCAGTTGAAGCGGTCCATGCGGCCCTGGAACACGCTCAACTCGTCGAACGACATCACCCCGGCAGTCGCCGGTGTCGGCGTATCGCAGCAGGCATTCGGCAGCTTGCGCACCCGGCGTTGCCCGGTCAGGTAAACGTGCGCCTGGGACAGGTCGCCGTTGATGTTGGTGCGACCCATGATCTGCTCGCCGGCTCGCAACGGTGGCCCGACGTTGAGCAGACGGAACAGCCAGTAGTCACCGGCAAACGACTCCGGCGTCCCTTCCTGGTAGTAATACGGCATCTCCTGGATGGCCTGGCCGTCTGTGGTCATGACTTGCTTGCCATCGGCGGTCATCAGGTAGTGACGAAAATGCATCGACACCGAGGTACCGCGCCAATTCAGCACGTGGTTCCACATGGCTTCGGCGCCGTTTTGCGGGATCGGGAACGGGATGCCGCCAAAGGCGCCTTCGGGGACCGGGCCGGCGCTGCTGTCGACCAGTTTGGCGCGGGTCGCGTTTTTCAGCGTGTTGTCATAAACCCATTGTGGCGCGGCGGCTGTGCGGCGGGTCGGGTACACATCGATGCGATAGGTGTCCGGGAAACGCTTGAACATTTCCTTGGTGCCGTCGCTGAGTTTGCCGGCGTATTGCGCGAGGTTTTTCGAAGTGATGCTGAACAGCGGTTTGTCCGCGGCGAACGGATCGGTACGCTTGCCGCCTTCCTTGAACGAAGGATCGACCTTGGTGTAACCACCGTCCCAGGCGGGAATGGAGCCGTCGGCATTGCCGGCGCGCTCGGCACCAAAAGGCGTCAGGTTTTTCGACAGTTTGGCCGCGTCTTCTGCCGTCGCAGCCAGCGTGAGTTGGCTGCAAATGGCCAGGCTACCGAGCAGTGCGAAGCAAAGGGTTTTGAGCTTGAAGGCTCCGGTCTTTTTGTTGTGGGTCATGCGCAAGTCCTCTTAAAACGTGGTCTTGACGGAGAAAGCCAGGTAGTCCCGGTCTTTCAGCGATTGCTTGTAATTGAACTGGCTGGCCGCGTTGAGGTTGGTGTCCTCGGCGCCGTAGTAGTGCGTGTAGGTCAGGCCGGCGGTAACGCGATCCAGGTAGGTCGCGGTGATGCCGATGTTCATATCGCCGCCGTTGTTCGGGCCGAAGGAGCTGACGACGGCCGATTTGCCCAGCGGGAAGTAGCTGAGGCCGAGCGGGATGCTGATATCGATGCCGGAGAAAAACTGGCGGTAGGTTGGCGTGTAGACCACCTTGAACCCCAGGCCGTCATCGGTGGCATTGGGGTCAAGGGCGGCACGGTTTTTGGTGACGCTCAGCAGTCGGTTCCAGGCGATCTCACCGACCAGTCCCGATTCCCTGGCAATAAAATTCGGCCCGAACGAGGCCAGGACGTTGAGGTTGACGTGGGCGGTGCGGCCGACCGCGTACAGGGCATCGTCATCGTTGTCGGCGACCACGCCAGGCAGGACGGTCTGACCGTTGGAAACCAGCGGCATGTTCCAGCGCATCGAGGCTTCACCGGCGAAGCTGTACTCATCGACCGTGGTAGAAAAACTGGCGCCAAAGGCACGAATGTCTTCCGGGTACACCCAGTAGTACTCGCCGATCTGGCCAGTGCTGAAGTTCGGCGTACCGGTCGAGGGTTTGAGATACAGCTTGGGGGTTTTGTCGTGGTACTGGATCGCGTACAGGCCGTACTCGACCGTTTCCGCGCTGTACTTCAACTGCAGGCCGCCCTGCCCCGAACTTTTCGCTTCCTTGTCATTGCCATGGAAGAACGCCGCCGGGCTGCTGGCATTGCCACCGAGGAACGCAGGAAATGGCGCGCCCACGATCAAGCGTTCGTTGCCTTCACCAATGGTGTCGCTGGTGGAGAAGTAACTGCCGGCGCCCGGCAGGCGCGTCTCTTCCCATTCCAGCTGGTAGAAGGCGCCGAGCGACACGTCGTTGGTCAGTTGAAAAGTGCCTGAAAGCTGATTGACCGGACGGGTGATTTCCTTGAACTGAGTGTTGGGGACGGACTGCGCCTTCACCACGTCGACCGGTCCCATGCCACCGGCAATGCCGTTGGCCCCGAAGAACAGGCTCTCGCCCCAGATCAAGCCGTGGCGCCCTGCTCGCACGGACGTGGCGTGATCGGCCAGTTCGCCGTTCCAGTACACAAACGCGTCGAGCAATTCCCCGTCACCGCCATGCAGGTGGCGGGTGTCGTCGGTGAATTCGTCGTAGGCCACCGAACGGGCGTTGGCCCGTGCCGGGTCGTCGTTATCGTTGTCGTGCTGGTAGGCGGTGTCGTACCAGGCGGCACCACTGAGGCGTGCGCCGACGTTTTTAAACGACATGTCCAGCTCTGAGAGGATGTCCGTGCGGTTGGAGATCAGGCCCTTCTTGAAGGCCCGGTCGCCGTCGTCCTGATTGAGTGCCACCTGGCCCTCGGTCAGTTTGCTGCTGGGATTTTGCGTGCGCCATGCAGCGCTGTACTTCACCGTGTTGTCCCAACGCAGGTTGAAATCCGGATTGCCGGTATCCACCGAAAAGGCGTGGGCCGCTTGGCTGCACAGCACCAAAGCCGCGGCCAGACTGAAAGCAAAGGGTGCAGACGTGCTGACCGGGCGGCGCGCAAGCGTCGCAGTCGTGGAACTAACCATCGCGTTAACCTCTTGTTTTTATAGTGGTAACTGCTGTGGGTGAATCAGATGGGCTCGGCCGTCAGCGCGAGCATCTGCTTGACCAGGCCAATGCGGTCGAACTCGCGGTCGTGCTGCATTTCCTTGTCGCCGGCCAGCACCGAGCTTTCGCTGATGTATTTGCAGCGCTCGAAACGGCGTGCCATGAAGCGCTGGAGCTGTTGCTCGACGCTGCCGTCGCGGGTCAGTTCTTCACTGAGTACGATGGCATCTTCAATCGCCATGCCGGCCCCCTGGCCGAGGTGCGGCGTGGTCGCGTGGGCTGCGTCGCCGATCAGCAGCACGCGGCCGCGATACCAGGGCTCATCGACGAAGACCACTTCCATCGGCTTGTAGACTACCTGGCTGCTGTCGGTGATTTGTTCGCGCAGCTCACCGATGAGGCCGGTAAAACCCTGCAAGCGCTGGCGCATCTGCTCGGCCAGGGTCGCGGGGTCCATCCACGGGTTGGACGGTTCGTGGGACGTGAGGAACAGGTACATCAGGTCACCGGCCAGCGGCACCAGCCCGGCATTGCCTTCGGCACTCTGGTAGTTGGCGAGGTGATCGATCTGCGGCGCGCGCGGGAAGTTATAGCGCCACACCGATTGGCCGGTGAACCGTGGCGTGTAGGTGTCGCCGAAGAGCAAATCGCGAACCTTGGAAAACAATCCGTCGGCGCCGACCACCAGGTCGTACACAGCGCTGCTGCCATCGGTGAACAGCACATCAACGTTGTCGCCATTGTCGTCCAGGGATTCCACGCTAAGACCCAGGCGTACCTGGGCGCCCAGTTCCAGCGCCGTTTCGCTGAGGACCTTGTGCAGCGCCAGACGAGAGATGCCGACGTTGGCCGGGTACGCAGGCCCAGCCAGGCGTTGACCCGGGATGCGCGCCAGCTGCTGACCGGCCGGGCCATAAATGGCGACGTCTTCAAAGGCATACGCCGCATCGAGATAACCGTCGAGCACGCCCAGCTTGGCCATCTCGCGGACCACGTTGCTTTGCTGGATGATCCCGACGCCGTACACCGTCCACTCTGACTTGAGCTCGATCAGATCGACTTCAATGCCCTTGCGTCGCAGTGCGATGGCCGCACACAAGCCACCAATGCCACCGCCCACGATCAGAACTTTGTTCACTGCACTCATGGCTTTCTCACTTTTATTCTTGTGATTCGATGCAGCGCCGGGCACTGCGTCGTTGGGTCCAGCTTCCCGACAAAGCAGGAATTTGACTAATCGCGAGTAGGGATGCGATGTATCTCCAAACGCGATACCTCGACGGCGGGCGGCGCTATCTGAATATCGGGCATTTGCAGCACCAACCAGCCCTCCTCCACACGCCACGCCAATGCCTCCAGCGTCTGGCCCAGACAAGGGCCGTAGACGCATTCACCGGTACTCGGCAGAAACTGCGCACCGTGGGCGTAACAGACAATCAGCTGGCCGTCGGCGGATAAAAAACGGTCTTTGCGGTACTCCAGGCGTACGTCCAGATGTGGGCAACTGTTGCGATAAACCCGCACCTGTCCCTCGTGCACCAGGGCAAAGACACTGTCCCTGCCGCGCTGCAATGGATCGAATCCGCGCGCCTGCCCTTCCACCAGTTCGTCGATCCGGCACAGGGGGAAATCGCTTTGGTCCATGACAGAAACCTGTACTCAACCGTAATTGGGTGGCACGCCACCAGACGCATGTTGTAGGAGCGAGCATGCTCGCGAAAAACCTGAGAGCACCGCGGGGCGTCAGGCTCCCCGCGTCATCGTTGACCCCCATCGTCGGAACGCCGCCCGGAGCAGGCTCGCTCCTACAGGGGTTTGGGTGGCGGGCCGCCGGGTGCCCACTTTGCTTTCGAGTTGAACAGGAACAGCTGCGAGTTATCCGCCGACAACGGCGCGCGACGGGCCTCCCATTCGTCATCGTGTTTGTCCATGTCGGCGTCGTATTCAATGTGGCAACCCAGCGGGCTGTTGAAGTACCAGAACCAGTTGGAGCCAAAGAGGTGACGGCCTGGCCCCCAAAAACTGGTCCAGCCCTTTTGCTCGAAACGCGTGCCGGCCAACAGCACTTCGGTGCCACTGCCCATGTGAAAGGTGAAGTGCTCGCAGCCCTTCATGTGCGGCGGGGTCTGGATCATGAACAGGCAATGGTGATCATCGGAACCCGCCGGGCGCATGAACGGCCCGGCACCGATAAAGGTGTCCGTGGTCCGAAAACCCAGGCGCTCGGCATAGAACGCTTCGGCCTTGGCCGCGTCGGGGACGAAATACACCACGTGGGACAAGGTGCGCGGCACGGCGCTCATGTCGAGGGTAATGCCAGGCTGGTTCAGCGGTCGTTGCGGCGCATGACCGGCGGCGTTGGTCAGGTCTTCCGGGGCGTTGTACGCCTTGCGAACGGTCACCTGGAAAGCGATCGCGAAGCCCATGTCGTCGACGCTGTGCAGCACGCCGTTTTCCCGGGAGACCTGACGGTCTCGCGCCAATTCGTCTTCGATGGCGTCCAGGTCAGCCGCGCTGGCAACGCCGTAGACGGTTTCGCGAATCGACGGTGCCGGGCCGATGGCAACCGGCAGGCTCGGATCGTCCGCACGGCGAATGATCACGGCAGTGCCGTCCAGTGCTTCGAAGCGCCCGCCATTGCTGTCGACGTCAACCGGCGCAAGGCCGTAGTCACGCAGGCAATCGGTACAGGCTTGGATGTCATCGACGCCAAAGATCAGGGCATCAAGGCCAATGATGTTCATGGCTACCACTCCATTGAAATTATGATCCGGAGACTGCTGCCAACCGCTCGACAAGGCTGATCAGCGCTGCATTGAATCCGGTGGTGGTGTCGGCCAGAGGTCCGACTGCGGCGAAGATTGACGTGTGGTTTGGCAGCTGACTAATCGCGAGTGGGGATGCGACCTATCGGCAAACGCGATACCTGATCGCGCCGGATGTCGGCGTAAAGACGGGGTTGACGCGACGATGAATTCACCGGAATGTATCGTGAAAATAAATACAACAGCGGACCTGCCTGATGCGTTTCAACCACCTGGATCTCAATCTGTTGGTGGCACTCGATGTGTTGCTCGAAGAGCAGAACATCACCCGTGCCGCCGAACGCCTGCACATGACGCAGTCCGCAACCAGTGGCGTGCTTGGGCGTCTGCGCAGTTATTTCGAAGACGAACTGCTGGTGCAGGTCGGGCGCAAGATGCAGCCCACGCCCTATGCACAGGAACTTGCCAAACCGATCCGCGAAGTACTGCTGACGATTCAATCCTCGATCACTGCCAAGCCGGTGTTCGACCCCACCACCAGCAAGCGTCACTTTCGCCTGGTGACCTCGGATTACCTGATCAGCGTGCTGTTTGCCCAGGTGATTCAAAAGATCCATCAGGAAGCCCCGAACATCACCTTCGAGATGCTCGGCCCTGGCGACAATTCCGGTGAGTTGCTGATTCGCGGCGAGGTCGACCTGATGATCGTGCCTGAGCGTTACATCATCGACGGCCACCCCCACAAGCTGCTGTTCGAGGAAGAACACGTCTGCGTGGTGTGGGACGGCAACACCCTGGTCGGCGACAGCCTGACCCTTGAGCAGTACATGGACATGGGCCACGTCTCCGTCGGTTTCGGTCGCAGCCGGCACTTGAGCATCGAGGAATGGTTCATGAACCAGTACGGTTTCAACCGCCGTATCGAGGTCATCACCAACGACTTCAACACCCTGCCGCAACTGGTCGTCGGCACCCAACGCATCGCCACCATGCACCAGCGCCTGGCGCGGTTGTACGCCGAGCATCTGCCGCTGCGCATCCTCAATCCTCCGGTGAAGATACCTGTGATGCGCGAGGTCATGCTCTGGCACCGCAGCGTGGACGGCGACCCGATGCACCGCTGGCTGCGTGAGCGCATCAGCGAATTCATCCAGCATCTGGAACGCGATCATATCGCCGCTCGCGATACCTCTCATCCCGAGTCACGATTGGTCAATTAGCCGGGGCGTCCTTAACGTGCCTTGTGAACGCTCAAGGCAACCACAAGGACAACAACCATCATGTTCCGTTATTTCCCGACCAATTACGTGTGGAATCTCTCTGTCGACCTGGCCATCGAGATGGGCGCCCGCATGGGCGAAATCGAAGAGATGTGCGCGCCGCTGCAGGAAGCTGCCCAGCAGCCCGACGCCGCTGGCACCAAGGCGTTTCGCGAAACCTGGGCGAAGATGGCCGACAAACTCTGTGGCCTGGCCGAGGAAGACGAAGGCAATGGACGGCTGCTGTCCGCCGGCGAAAAGTACAACCGCGCCGCCACCTATTACCTCACCTGCGAACGCTTGCAGGCCCACGGCGCGCCGGGCCGTACCGAGCTGTACCAGCGCTTTTTGCAGACTTTCAAACGCGGTATCGAACTGTCGCGGGAGAACTGCGAGCGCGTTGAAATCCCCTACGAGGGCAAACATATTTCCGGCTTGCTGGTGCGTGCCGAAGGCGTGAGTGACCCGGCCCCGATCCTGGTGCAGGTCAACGGACTGGATTCGACCAAGGAAATGAAATACCGCGTCGGCCTGCCGGCCTGGCTGGCAAAACGCGGCATCTCATCGCTGATCATCGACCAGCCCGGCACGGGTGAAGCGTTGCGCCTGCATAACCTGATTGCTCGCTACGACAGTGAGCACTGGGCCAGTCGCGTGGTCGACTGGCTGGAAACCCGAAGTGACGTGGATGCCAAACGCATCGGCCTGGAGGGCGTCTCTCTCGGCGGTTATTACTGCCCGCGCGCAGTGGCCTTCGAGCCGCGGTTTGCCTGCGGTGTGGTGTGGGGTGCGAACCACGACTGGCGCGATGTACAAAAGCGTCGCCTGGAAAAAGAAGGCAGTTTCCCTGTACCGCACTATTGGGCACATGTGTGCTGGGTATGGGGTGCAAAAGACATGGATGAGTTCATGGCCATCGCCGAGAACGTACATTTGGATGGTGTGCTGGATCGCATCAAGGTGCCGTTCCTGGTGACCCACGGTGAAAAGGACTCGCAGATTCCCCTGAAGTGGGCACATCGTACTTACGAGCAACTGGTCAACAGCCCCAAGCGTGAACTCAAGATCTTCACCGAACGCGAAGGTGGCGTGCAGCATTCCAGCTTCGATAACAGCATCAACGCAGGCCACTACATCGCCGACTGGATCGCCGAAACCCTGGGTGGTCATACGGCTTGACCGGCCCCTATAGGAGCTGGCTTGTCGGGTCGCCGCATCGCAGCGATGGCGGTATCACATTCACCACCGATATCGCCAGCAAGCCGGCTCCTACAGATTTATGTCATACCCAACAATCACCATGCACCGCAAACTTGTAATTGGATGGACTCGCCAGCGATGACGGCATCACATTCACCACCGCCATCGCCAGCAAGCCGGCTCCTACAGATGTGGGTCGTACCCAACAATCACCATGCATCGCAAACTTGTAGGAGCTGGCTTGCCAGCGATGACGGCATCACATTCGCCACCGCCATCGCCAGCAAGCCGGCTCCTACAGATGTGGGTCGTACGCAACAATCACCATGCACCGCAAACTTGTAGGAGCTGGCTTGCCAGCGATGACGGCATCACATTCGCCACCGCCATCGCCAGCAAGCCGGCTCCTACAGATGTGGGTCGTACGCAACAATCACCATGCACCGCAAACTTGTAGGAGCTGGCTTGCCAGCGATGACGGCATCACATTCACCACCGATATCGCCAGCAAGCCGGCTCCTACAGATTTATGTCATACCCAACAATCACCATGCACCGCAAACTTGTAGGAGCTGGCTTGCCAGCGATGACGGCATCACATTCGCCACCGCCATCGCCAGCAAGCCGGCTCCTACAGATGTGGGTCGTACGCAACAATCACCATGCATCGCAAACTTGTAGGAGCTGGCTTGCCAGCGATGACGGCATCACATTCACCACCGCTATCGCCAGTAAGCCGGCTCCTACAGTTTTGCGTCGTACCCAACAATCACCAAGCACCTCTAAAGCCATTTGGCGTCCCACAACGGGTAATCATGCACACGCCTGACAAGACCGGCGCGTATTGGGTTGGCGATAACGTAACGCGCTACTGCCAGTAAATCCTCCTCGTAGCGAATGGCCCGGTCGTGAAAGCCTTTTTGCCAAAGACTTCCTGTTCGCCCCAGGTGAGCATTGATTGCTCGTGCGCTGCGGGATTTGATGGCCAGCATCAATGCGGGCAAGGTGCTGTTTTTCAGCTCGACTAGCCAATGAAAATGGTCCGGCATGACGACCCAAGCCAGGGAGTCCGCCAGTTCGTCAGTGTGTGCCTGTTGAAATTGCCATACCAGGAGCCGCCCTGTCCGCCAATTGGTAAATAGCGGCTCGCGATTGCGGGTCACCGCGGTTAGCAGATAAATTTGCCCGGATTGGGAATAGCGCCCGGCGCGCAAGCGATTCGCGTGGGGAAGATCAGGCATTCCATTGCCCTCCTGTGTTCAAAACCGAAACACAAGGCTAGTGCACCAGAATGAGGAGCACTGCCACAGTTTGGTTCTGGATGTGACTGTACGGACGTAATCGCCAGCAAGCCGGCTCCTACAGATTTGTGGGGCGCCACACAGCAAATCGCCGGAAACCTCAGGGTTCTCCGGCGTTTTTACATTCAGCGATAAACGAATTCAGTTGGGTGCACGGGTGCCATGGAACGAGCTGATCTGCCAGCCCTCGGCACCGAACGTCCAGACCTGCGTGGCAAACCCGTCACCGCGAATCGACTGGTCGCCGCCGCGCTTGCGCAGCGTGTTGCATTGCGTACCGGTCATGACCGCCAGGTGCTCCCCGTAAAAGCGGATCTGCAACTCGCCACGCTCAATGTCCAGGTACTGCACCGCGCTTTTTGCATATTCCAGATAGGCCGCCTTGCCTTGCACCAATCCTGTGGTGTGCACATACACCAGGTCATCGGCGAACAGCTCGGCGACGCGTGGGTAGTCTTCCTCAACCAATGCCCGGCGGCGTTCTTGCTCAAGTGCCAGGAGTTGGTTTTTTGCAGCTGCGGTGGTCATGGGGACTGCTCTCTGTGGGTGATGAGCGCGCACCATAGACGGGTGAACCAGCTCATAAAAAATCGCCGATCACGATGCCAGCCATCGTCACTCGCGATACCCGGCCCTTGGTCTCGTTCCTGCCATCATGCTGTTCGCAAAACGAGGCGACCTGTAGGAGCTGCCGCAGGCTGCGATCTTTTGATCTTGCTTTTCAAAAATCAAAAGATCGCAGCCTCGTTGCACTCGACAGCTCCTACAGGGGGACGCGGTCAATTGTGGGAGTGAGCCTGCTCGCGAAAAACGACTGGGCGACGCGTTCATTCAGACAACCCGCGTTATCGTTAACCACCATCGTCGGAACGCCGCCCGGAGCAAGCCCGCTCCCACAGGGGATTGGGGACATCTGCCAAAGCCAGGTCGGCTGTCAGGCCACCGCGGATTGAGCACCTATCGACGCCATCTATACGTGGGCATTGATGCAAGTTGCTGGTGGCATCCAAGGCCACCCTCTAGCCTCGCTTTGCATAACAATCAGCAAAGTGAAAACGCCATGAATGCCCTGCACCTCAAATGCCAGACCCTGTTCGACGGTACTGGCCTGCAAACCCGTCAACAGCAAACGCTGGTCGTGGAAAACGGCCTGCTGGCGTATGTCGGCCCGACGGCCCTGGCGCCGCAGCCACAACCGGGTGACAGCGTCCTGGACGCCGGCGATAACTTTGTCATGCCGGGACTGGTGGACGTGCATACCCATCTGGCCTTCGGCAACGCGCAGAGCGAAGAAGACATCGATATCTGGACCAGCGACGAATTTCGCGCGCTGCGCGGCATGTTCTTCGCCCAACATGTGCTGGCCGCTGGCGTGACCAGCATGGTTTGCCCGGGCGATAGCGGCCAGCTCAGCATCGCGGTGCGCAATGCGATCGCCGCGGGGCTGTTCGAGGGCCCGCGCATCGCCGCCAGCAGCCGGGTCATCACCAATCGACAGAGCCTCAACGACTGGTTTCCCAGCCGCGTGGGTGCCCCGGAATATTTCACCGCGCGCCTGGTCACCAGCCGCAGCGAAGCATTGGCAGAAATCCGCAAGCAGGCGAAGGATGGCGTAGACCTGATCAAGATCGCCATGGACGGCACCCACCGCCGCCCGAACGGCGAAATAATCGCTGCGTTCACCGCTGAAGAAACCTGTGAGATGGTTGAGGAAGCCCATCGCCTGGGCTGCAAAGTGGCGACCCATGCCTATGGTCGTGAGGCGGTGATGTACGCCGCACGCGCCGGTGTCGATCTGGTGTTCCACGCCTTTTACATGGACGACGACTGTATCGAGGCCTTGCTCGAAGCGGGCAGTATCCTCGCCCCAACCATGACCTTCCCGCAGAACACCGTGGATTTTTGTCAGCCCCACGACCCGGCCATCAGCACCGGCTACGCCGGTTACTGCGCACGCACACTGGAAGTCGGTTCGGCGGTGCTCAAACGCGCCAAGGCCGCCGGCGTGCCTTTCGCCTGTGGCAGCGACAGCGGTTTTGCCGTGACGCCTTACGGCGAGTGGCACGCCCGTGAGCTGGAGCTGCTGGTCACTCGCCTGGGCTTCACACCCGCCGAAGCGCTGTATGCCGCCACCGCCGTTGGTGCGCGCTGCATGCCACGCGGTGAGACCATCGGCTCCCTGGAAGTGGGCAAACAAGCGGATTTCCTGTTGCTCGACGGCTCGCCGCTGCACGACATCCGCATCCTGCAAGACCGCTCGCGCCTCAAGGCCGTGTACAAGGCCGGTCAGCCGGTGCGCATGGAACGCAGCCCCTATAACCCCAAGCAAGTGTCTGATTTCAACTCGTTGAAGTGGACTGATCTATACACCCGCGAACGTGTTGCCCAACTGGGCAAGTGGGCCGTATGAGGATCGATATCATGCACACACTCGATCTACTCACGGCCACCCACATCGCCAGCAGCGCGATCCGCATTGCTCAAGAAACGGGGATCAAACCCTTGGCCGCCGTCGTGCTGGATGCGGCGGGTCATCCACTGGCGGTCCTGCGCGATGAACAGGCCAGTTTCCTTCGCCCGCAAATCGCCACCGGTAAAGCCCGCGGCTGCCTGGGAATGGGCTTTGGCGGACGAGAACTGGCTCGGCGTGCTCAGGCCATGCCGGCGTTCTTCGATGCGATCAACAGCTTGACCGGTGGCGAAGTCATTCCGGTGGCTGGCGGGGTGCTGATTCGCAATGCCGAGGGGTTGATTCTGGGTGCCATCGGCATCAGCGGCGACACCTCGGACAATGACGAACGCTGCGCCGTGCAGGCAATCGACCAGGTCGGTCTGGTGGCCGATACCGGTGATCAGCCAGCAGGGTGATCAAGCGACGCGGCCTGCTCCAACAACAGGCCGCGAAACCACATCAGCGCCGGATCCCGCTCCTGATACGGGTGCCATTGCAGCACCTGTATGGCCTCGGGAAAGGCCAGCGGTGCGGGGTGAATGCGCAGCGGGTAACGTTGGGCAAAACGCTGCGCTTGCCGGCGAAACACAGTGGCGATTCGCGCGGTACCGACGATGAACTCCGGCATCAGCGCGAAGCTTTCAAGCGCCACTGCCACGCGCCGGTGAACGCCCAACTCATGGAGATGCATGGCATCCATCGCCAGGTTTCTTCCATCGGCAAACTCACGTACCACATGCTCGGCGGCGCAGTAGCCAGTCAGGCTTAAACCCTCGGCGAACTGCGGCTGCTGCGCGCAGACGATGCAACACAACTGGTCGCTCAACAACGGTACATGGGGGTAAGCAGGGTTCAAGCGGCGCTGCGGCACAATCACACAATCACTGCGACGATAATCGAGCGCTTCGCTGACCACATCACCATCGCGCGGCACGGGCAAGTCCCGTAGGGTCAAACGCACACCCGGCGCGACGCGCGCCAACTCAAGACTGACCGCTGGCAACAGCACCCCGGCCACGTAGTCGGAAGCCACCAGGGTAAATTGCCGAGTACAGGTGGCCGGGTCGAAATTCACCGGCGCATCGATAATCTCCCGCGTCAGGGCGAGGGCTTCATGCACCTTGGGCAACAGCTCCAGCCCCAAGGCAGTGGGCTCCAGCCGCCGCCCGACCTGAACCAGCAACGGGTCATTGAAATGCTCGCGCAAGCGGCCAAGTGCCGAACTGGTCGCTGACTGGCCCAGGCACAATCGTTCAGCGGCTCTGCTGACGCTGCATTCGCTCAACAAGGCGTCGAGGGCCACCAGCAGGTTCAAGTCAAGACGTCGATACCGCATGCTGATTCCGTTTTAAATTGATGGCTACACGTAAGACTTTCGCCTATTTAAACAGGGGCTGCTCAGTATGCGCTGTACTTTTTGCTTTTGTTGACCTGCTGATTGCAGAGCGAATTGTCGTTATTCCTTTGAAGATGCGTGTGCCCCGGACGGGGCACACCATCAAGTCTCAGAACTGTTCCGCGTCCAACAGGTAAAGCGACTCGCTACCGGCCTTCACCGACGCGCTCAACGAGTGAATACGCGGCAGCAAGCGGGCGAAATAGAAGCGTGCGGTGCCCAGCTTGCTGGCGTAGAAATCGTCCTGCGTTTCCTTGCCCAAGGCGGCTTTGGCCATCAACGCCCACATGTAGGCATAGGCCATGTAGCCAAAGGCTTGCAGGTACTCGACCGACGCCGCACCGATTTCATTCGGGTTGTTTTTCGACCGGTCCAGCAGCCACGCGGTCAGCTCGTCGAGGGTGGTCACCGCATCGTTGAGCGGCTTGGTGAACTCCGCCAGATCAGCGCTGGCCGTTGCGGTGAAGTGACGAATCTCGTCGGCAAACAGGTTGTAGAACGCCCCGCCGCTGCCGACGATCTTGCGCCCGACCAGGTCCAGCGCCTGGATGCCGTTGGTGCCTTCGTAGATCTGCGTGATGCGCACGTCGCGCACCAGTTGCTCCTGGCCCCACTCACGGATGTAACCGTGGCCGCCGAACACCTGCTGGCCGTGGATCGTGGTTTCCAGACCGAGGTCAGTGAGGAATGCCTTGGCCACTGGGGTCAGCAAGGCCACCAGGTCTTCCGCGCGCTTGCGGGTGGTGGCGTCTTCGCTGAACTTGGCGGTGTCCAGTTGCATGGCCACGTAGGTCGAGAAGGCGCGGCCGCCTTCGTTCGAGGCTTTCATGGTCAGCAACATGCGACGCACGTCCGGGTGGACGATGATCGGGTCAGCGACTTTGTCCTTGTTCTGCGCGCCGGTCGGCGAACGGCTTTGCAGACGATCGCGGGCGTACTCGACGGCATTCTGGTAGGAGCGCTCGCCGGTGGCCAAGCCCTGGATGCCCACGCCCAGACGCTCGTAGTTCATCATGGTGAACATCGCCGCCAGGCCTTTGTTCGGCTCGCCGACCAGGTAACCCACGGCTTCGTCGAAGTTCATCACGCAGGTCGCAGAGGCCTGGATGCCCATCTTGTGTTCGATCGAGCCGCAGTTTGCCGGGTTGCGCGCGTCCAGGCTGCCGTCGGCTTTGACCATGAACTTGGGCACCAGGAACAGCGAAATCCCTTTAGGACCGGCCGGTGCGTCCGGCAGTTTGGCCAGCACCAGGTGGATGATGTTCTCGGTCAGGTCGTGTTCGCCGCCGGTGATGAAGATCTTGGTGCCGCTGACCTTGTAGGAACCGTCGGCCTGAGGCTCGGCCTTGGTGCGAATGATCCCCAGGTCAGTACCGGCGTGCGGCTCGGTCAGGCACATGGAGCCGGCCCAGACCCCGGCGTACATGTTCGGCAGGTAGGCGGCCTTCAGCTCTTCACTGGCGTGGGCGTTGATCGACAGGCACGCGCCGGCGGTCAGCATCGGGTACAGACCGAACGCCAGGCTGGCGGAGTTGACCATTTCCTCGACCTGGGCCGAAACGGCCTTGGGCATGCCCATGCCGCCGTAGGTCGGGTCGCCACCGACACCGACCCAACCGCCTTCAGCGTAGGTCTGATAAGCCTGTGGGAAACCTGCCGGGGTGGTGACGGCACCGTCCGCCCAGCGGCAACCTTCTTCGTCAGCCGCACGGCTCAGGGGCGCGACGCTTTTGCTGGTGACCTTGCCGGCTTCTTCGAGAATGGCTTCGACCGTTTCAGCATCAATGGAATCGGCCAGTGCTGGCAGCTCGGCCCAGAGTTTGGCGACCTCGAACACTTCATTGAGGACGAAGCGCATATCGCGCAGGGGGGCTTTGTAATCACTCATGATGCAACTCTCGAATTAGCGTGACTCGATGCCACCGCTGTGGTCTTGAACCTGGACACGGCATGTCCGGGATTGCGAAGCAGGAAATGCGACAGCGCCGGTATCAATACCAGTGCACCGATCATGTTCCAGATGAACATGAAGGTCAGCAGGATGCCCATGTCGGCCTGGAACTTGATCGGCGACCAGGCCCAGGTGATGACGCCCGCCGCCAGGGTGATGCCCACCAGCGCCACGACCTTGCCGGTAAACGCGACGGAGTTTTTGTAGGCCTCGGTCAACGACAGGCCCGCACGTTGCTGGGTCAGCTGGACACTGAGCAGGTACAGCGCGTAGTCGACGCCGATGCCCACGCCGAGCGCGATCACTGGCAGCGTCGCGACCTTCACGCCCATGCCCAGCCAGACCATCAAGGCCTCGCACAGGATTGAGGTCAGCATCAACGGCACCACGGCCACCACCACCGCACGCCAACTGCGGAAAGTGATGAAGCAGAGCACAATCACTGCGCCATACACATAGAACAACATGGTGCGGTTGGCTTCGCGCACCACGATGTTGGTCGCCGCCTCAATCCCGGCGCTGCCAGCGGCCAGCATGAATTGACGATCATCATTGCTGTGTTCGCGGGCGAAGGCATCGGCGACCTTGACCACGTTGTCGAGGGTTTCGGCCTTGTGATCGGCCAGATAGGCCACCACCGGCATCATCGAACAATCGTTGTTGAACAGCTCCGGGTTGTTCACAGAGGCTTGTTGCGCGCCGTAGTTGAGCACGTCCTGATTACGCGCGATGGTCAACATCTTCGGGTTGCCCTCGTAAGAGCCCGCCGTGATCTGCCGCACCGCGTTAACCAACGATACCGTGGTCTGCACGCCCGGCTGTTGTTGCAGCAACCAACCCAGGCGGTCGGCCTCAACCAGGGTTTCGTATTTCAGACAGCCCTCGCTGGCGGTCTTGATCATCACGGCGAACTGATCGCTGGACAACGAATAATTAGCGGTGATGTAGGCGTTGTCGCGGTTATAGCGCGAGTCGGAACGCAGCTCGGGCGCACCGGGGTCGAGATCGCCGATCTTCAACTGCGTGCTGACCATGAAGCCACCCACCGCCAACAGGCCCGCCACCACCACTGCACCGGTGGCCCAGCGGCGTTCGGTAAAGCGGTCAAGAAAGCTCCACAGATTACCCAGCCCCCTGCCCTGCGATGCCTTGTCGTCCTGGCGCAGGGTACGGGCGGCGGCCTTGCGACTGACACCCCAATAAGACAGCAGCACCGGCAGCAGCACCAGGTTGGTGAAGATCAACACCGCGACGCCGATGCTGGCGGTGACGGCCAGGTCCTGGATCACCGGAATGTCGATCAGCATCAGCACCGCGAAGCCCACAGCATCCGCCAGCAGCGCGGTGAGACCGGCGAGGAACAGGCGGCGGAAGGTGTAGCGCGCCGCGACCAGCAGATGCGTGCCGCGCCCGACGTCCTGCATGATGCCGTTCATCTTCTGCGCACCATGGGAGACGCCGATGGCAAAGACCAGGAACGGCACCAGGATCGAGAACGGATCGAGCGCATAGCCAAGCAGGCTAACCAGGCCAAGTTGCCAGGCCACGGCGATCACCGAACAGATGATCACCAGCGCCGTGCTGCGCACGCAACGGGTGAAGAAAAAGATGATGGCCGTGGCGATCAATGCCGCCGCACCGAAGAACATCATCACCTGCATCAAGCCATCAAGCAGGTCGCCAACCAGTTTGGCAAAACCGATCACGCGGATCTTGATCGGCCCCTTGCCCTCCTCGCCGGCACTGTGCGCCTGGTCATTGCCGGCGAACTCGTATTGATTGCGCAGCTGTTCTTCGAGCATGCGCGAAAAGGCATGGTAGTCGATGGCTTTACCGGTGACCGGGTCCTTTTCCAGCAACGGCACGAAGATCATGCTCGACTTGAAATTATTGCCGATCAGGCTGCCGACGATGCCCGAGCGGGCGATATTTTGACGCAGCTGCTCGGCGCCCTGGGCCGAGCCGTCATAGGCGTCGGGCATCACCGGCCCACCGCGGAAGCCCTCCTCGGTCACTTCGGTCCAGCGCACGGCGGGCGTCCACAACGACTTCATCCAGGCCCGGTCGACGCCAGGGGTGATGAACAAGGTGTCGTTGATCTGCTTGAGCACCTCAAGGTACTTCGGGTCGTAGATGTCGCCTTCGCTGCTCTCGACGACCACTCGCACCGCGTTGCCCAAGCCACGCAAGGACTGGCGGTTGTCCAGGTAGTTTTTGATGAACGGCTGGCTCTGCGGCAGCATCTTCTCGAAGCTGGCATTGAGCGTCAGTCGAGTGGCCGCGAAGTAACCGAGCAGGACGGTCACGACCAGGCAGGTCAGCACCACCAGCAGGCGGTTGTTGAAGATCAGGCGTTCGAGCAGGTTACCGGAGCGGGCATCGAAGCCCTTGAGTTCGCGGATCACCGGCATCGTATCGAGTTCGTGATTACCCATAACGTTCTTGTCTCTTTTGTTATACGACAGTGGGCTTATTCGAGGGGTAGCTGACGCAGGCCACGAACACCGGCGAGCACCAGCGCACCGGAACTCGATACCTGGGCTCCAGCCACCGGCGCCAGGCCGTTTTGTGGCTGCAGTTTGAAACTGGCGCCGTCGTCGACGCTGACCAGCACATGGCCGGCCTGGCTCAGCAGGATGATTCGCCCATCGGCGGTCACCGTACTGGCGGTGATGCTCAAGGGCAGGCCGAGTTCGACCTTGCTCCAGCTGACACCCTCATCGACACTGCGATACGCATTGCCGCGCAGGCCGAAGACCAGCACTGCACCGGGTTTTCCGGTGATGCCGAAGAAGGTGCCGTTGTACGGTGTGGGGACGGCGTGGAAGCGTTCAGCCGCCGGGTCGAGTCTGAGCACCAGCCCTTGTTCACCGACGATGAACAGCTGATTGCCCACCGGACGCAGCGCATACAGGTTCAGCGCCGAAGGGTTCTCTGTGCGATCGAGCCAGGGGGTCCAGCTTTGACCACCGTCGTCGGTGCGGAAAATCAGATTGAACGCGCCGACGATGTAGCCGACGCGCTCGTTCTCGAACCAGACATCGAGGAACGGTTTGTCGGCGCCCTCCTCGACCATGCGTTGGGCCTCGAACACGCGCATTTGCAATTCGCTGTCCTCGGGTTGCGCGGCGCCTAGCCGCTGGTAGAACGCAAGCATGACCGGACCGACCTGACGCCCATCAAACTGGCGGCTCCAGGTTTGGCCCGCGTCGCTGCTGTGCAGGACTACGCCATCGTGCCCCACAGCCCAGCCTTGTTGCGAAGTCGGAAAGTGCACGGCAACCAGGTCGGAACTGACCGGTACCCGAGCCTGGTGCCACTGCTGGCCGTCATCGTCCGAATAAAAAATGTGCCCGCGCTGGCCCACTGCGACCAGTCGTTTTCCAGCACTGGCCAGCCCCGTAAACGCGCCCTGGATCGCCTTTTCACTCTGAACGGCCGAACTGTCCAGGGTATCGGCGAACTGCGCCGCCACCACGGGTCGGGTGAACGGCAGCGCCAGCGCCGCGGCCAGTGCGGCAAACGCCATCCACTTGAAGTTATTCATAGCTGTTTCCCGGATAAAAAAGCCACCGGCAAGCTCTACCGCTTCCCGGTGGAAAGTGACGCTACGGAGTTCGGTTAACGGATACCCGCGCCGGCCAGCGACTCCGGTGCCCACTGGGCTTTGGATAGCGCTTCGATGTACTTGATGCCGCCGTAAGGACCGTAGACACCGGATATGCCGTAGCTACCCGCAACGAAGTCGTAGGTCATGAAGTTGTCCGAGTTCGGCGCCTGCACGTCGTAGCTGTAGGCCATATGCGCGAAGGAGCCGCGGTACAGCTTGCCATTGGAGTCATATTCGTCGGACGCCAGGGCGATCCAGCTGTCTTCGTCGAGATAGAAAGTGCGTTTGCTGTAAATGTGGCGTTTGCCCGGTTTCAGCGTTGCCTCGACGACCCAGACACGGTGCAGTTCCCAGCGCACCAGGTCGGGGTTGACATGGTTCGGCGTGGTGATATCCGCCGCTTTGTCGTGGTAGTTGAGCTTGTAGGTGTTGTACGGAACGACCATTTCCTTCTTGCCGACCAGCTTGAAGTCGTACCGGTCCAGTGCACCGTTGAACACCCATGCATCGTCATAAGTGGAGCTACCGGCCGTACCCGGGTTCGGCGTGTCGTAGGCCAGATCCGGTGCCAGCTTGACGCGGCGTTGCCCGGGCAAGTACTGCCAGCCACGGCGCGGTTGCTTGAGCGGGTTGACGGCGTCGTTGAGCAAAATCGCCTCGCCGGCGCGACGGGCCGGGCCCTGGTAATAGAGCTTGGTCTTGAAGAACAGGTCGCTCTCATTCGCTGGCGTGGTGCGGGACGGCTCATACAGCGGGTACTCAAGATAGCCGTTGCTGGTGGTGGCCAGGGTTGCGCGACCGGAAGAATCGACGTTCCAGTTGTCGTACTTGATATTGAGGGCATGCCCCTGATAGCGCAGCAGGTGGTTCCACATGGCTTCATAGCCATCGGCGGGGATTGGAAAGGGTATGCCTGGCAGGGCGTTCTCCAGGGCTACACCACCCTCGACTGACTTGGTCTGCACGGCATTCTTGGCAGTGTTGTCCAGCAATCGTTGGGGCAGCCCTACGGTACGGTGGGTTGGGAACACATCGACGCGAAAGGACGGGTAACGCTTGAGCAATTCCTGGGTCGTTGCCGTCAGCTTGCCGGAGAATTGAGCGGCATTCTGGCCGTTGATGACAGTCTTTGGCTTTTCGCCTTCAAACGGATCCGGACGGAACGAGCTGCCCTTCTGATAGCTGGCTGGCGCGGTAGTCAGCCCTCCGGTGTAGGCAGGGATACTGCCATCGGCATTACCAGCTTTCTCGGCGCCAACGCCGGTCAAGGTGGTACCGAGCTTCGCAGCCTGGTCTGGGGATACGGCCGCATGTGCGCCGCCGGCGACGGCCAGCGCCAAGGTGGTGGCCAGTACTGATTTGACGAATTTCATGGATATCTCCTGTTGCTGAGCAACGGTTCGATCAGATAGTCGTTTTGAAGGTTAAAGTGACCATGCCGCGATCCTTGAGCTGGGATGGGGTACCGCCGAAAGCGGTGGTTTGGCCGGGCACGCAGTTGTATTGGCCGTTGGCGCCCGGTGCCGCGCCATCTCCTTGATTGCCAGCGCTGCCAGCCGAGTTGCAGGTATCGAATGGACCGAAGTTGTCCACGTATTTCAGGTCGAATCGATACTGGTTGTGCACGTCCATGCCGACGCCGACCGAATAGCTGCCAGCGTCCTCGTTACCGCCCAGTTGCACGGCGGAGTTGCCATTGAGGCCGACGTTGTAGGTCATCGGCAGGTACATATCGATGCCCGGGAAGACCTGGTACCAGGTCGGGTTGAAGTTGACCCCAATGATGTAGTTGTCCTTGGTGACCTTGTCAGTGCCGCGGTACCAGTCCTCGCCCTTGAACAGCTGCTTGTTGTCGGTCACGTCCAGCCAGCGGCTGTAGCCGAGTTCGACCAGCAACGAGGAAGCGTCCCAGAGTGGCGTGTCGCCAAAGGTGGTCAGGCCGTTGAGCACGGCGTGCACGGTGTTGCCACGGGCCACGCCGTCTTCGCCATTGAAGCCGCCGATGAAGCCTGGCAAACCCGCAGCGGCTGCAGCCGGACTGACGGTGCCCGCCACGCTGGCCAGCGGCATGTTTTCGCGGTAGTTCAGGTCGAAACCGACGCTGACCCCGCCGACGCTTTTCGACAGGCTGATGCCGTAGATATCGATGTCGTCGACGTAGAACTGGTTGTAGCTGCCGATGTTGCCGGAGATCAGCTGTGCCGGTCCGACGGCGGTCGGCTGCAGCACCAGGTTGGGCAAAATATCGGACGTATTGCGGTAGTAGACACCGAGGGTACCGTCGAGCCATTCCGGGCTCCACTTGGCCATCAGGCCGAAGTCGCCGCGCTTGTCCGGGGTGAACGTATGGCCATTGCTCAGGCGCAGGAACTGATTGGCACCGATCGGACCAGGCGCACCAAAAAACGGATTCTGCCCGCCAATCAGCGACAGGTTATGCCCGCCATTCTGAATGCCGTCGTTGAAGCCCAGGTAGGTTCCGGACTCCGGTAAACGCGCGGCGTCCCAGTCGAGGAAGTACTGAGCGCCGAGGGTCAGTTCCGGGTTGACCGTGAAGCTGGCGGACAACTGGTTACGCGGGATGAACAGTTCCTTGGCTTCGGTGCCCGGTACCGCCAGCGCCTTGGAAATGTCCAGGCCGGACTGGCCGTAGCTGTTGCCGTGGGCAAAGGCCAGGATGCTTTCGCCCCAGTACTGGGTGTGCTGGCCGAGCTTGGCGCTGAGCATCGATTCTTCGCCGATTTCCAGGCTGCCGAAAACGAAAGCATCGAGGATCTCGGCCGACGGGCCGTTGTAGTAGCGATCGGCGTAACCGCTGATATGGCGTGAATCCGGCACCCCATGATTGAGCTGGTTGGTCGCCGCATTGTCGCTGCCGACATTGTCGTAGGCATGGTCATACCAGGTGTTGGCGCTGACGCGAAAACCCGCCTTTTGCTTGTAGACCACATCCAGTTCCGAGAGCACGTCCAGGCGCTGGGACACCGCACTGCCCGAGGAAAAGTTGCGGTTGCCGTCGTTGTTGTTCCATGAGTTCGCCAGCTTGCTGTTGGGGCTTTCGACCCGCTGGGCATAGTTGAACTTGAAGGTGTTGTCGAAACGCACCGCCAGGTCTTCGTTCCCGGTAGCGATTTCCAGGGCTTGAACGGGCAAGATGCCCAGCCCGGTCAGTACTGCTGAAGCCAGAAGCCCTCGACGCAGATTTGCGTGGCAGATCTTATTGTTATTGTTCATCTCACCTTCTCTGTGGTTCGTGGAAATACGTTGAGGCGGCCTGCGCTGCTGTCCTTAAGTTCGCTGCAGGATGGTTACCGATACCGCGCGCCCCAGGGCCGCGCTGTGTTGAAGTGCGGTCCGCGCACCCGTGTGCTGACCACTGGCGGCAGTGCCGCGCAGTTGCCAGACCAGTTCAGCGATTTGCGCCAGCCCCGTTGCGCCGGGGGCATGACCGCGGCCGAGCAGGCCACCCGAGGCACAGACGGCAATACGCGCGCCCCGGGCGTTGCGGCGTTCGCGCACGAATCTGTCGATCTGGTCTTCCTCGCAAAAACCCAGGGCGGCGCTGCAGACCATGAAGTCGCCAACGCTCTGGTCGTGCAGCTCGACCACTTCGATCTCGTCGGGACCGAGCCCGGCGTGCTCGTAAGCTTGTTGGGCAACACGGCGAGTCGCGGCGCGCCCCAGCACATCCAACACATTGCCGGACTCCTGTTCGCAGGCGGTGTCACTGCCACGCACGCTGGACAGCACCGCCACACCACCCCGGGCGCCATATCGGGCAAGGAATGCCGGACTGCAAAGCAGCACCGCCGCGGCCCCGCAAGCGGGTGGGCATAGATAGGGCGCCAGCCAGCCATCGAGCGCAGCGCCATGATTCAGCACGGCCAAGGGATTGCTGCTGGCGTGCGCCCTGGCTCGACTGAGTACGTCTTCGAAGCTGGCCTGCGCCACGCCCATGCGGGTCAACAACCAACTGGTCTGGGCAGCAAACAGTGCGGCCGGGTGCTGGCGGCGGGCCAGAAAGGCCAGGGAGGCGTCGACCTGTTCGAGGCCGTTCCACGCTTGCGGGGCCAAATCGTCCAGACCAAAGAACGCCCGATTGGACACGTTTGCCGGCATGCTTTCGAAGCCCAGTACCAAAGCGCATTCAGCCTCGCCGCACAACACGCTGTGACGCGCCAACTGAAAAGCGCTGGAGGCCGCGGCGCAACCGTCGCGGACCGTGAACACGGGGATGCCGGTAAGACCGGTCTCAGCCAGCGCTCGCTCGCTGCAACCGACCGCACCGGTGACGCAAGCGGCGAACACCTGATCAACCAGGTCGTAGTCAATGCGCGCATCGTCAAGCGCCTGGCGAATCGCCCTTCCCGCCAGCGCCGCGGTGCTTTCGCCAGCGCCCAGCGGGACAAACGGAGTCATTCCCACTCCCGCAATCAGCACTCTTTGACTCATGGAATTTCCCTCGATAGCCGACAGGCGACAGCACGTCGCTTATCGATCAGGTGCCATGACGCAGTGCCATGTGCCGCCGAGCATTCGATCTGCACTGCAGTCGCAACGTGGAATTCACCCTATCGGGTTTGAAAAAACCCACCCTACTCTCGATGGGTAGGGTGCTATTCGGACGGGATTGTTTAATGGAGCGGCAGGACCAGCCCTCCATTCGCAAAGAACCTGCAAGGAGCGTTTGCAGGATTGGTCGAAGACTACAAACGTCAGGCAGGGATGGGATCGGGCGAGCGTTACCACGGGAAAACCATGTCCCGACGGGTACAGCAAATGTCCCAAACGGTCATCCGCAGGCAGGACTCATCTATCAGTATGAAGACACTACGCACCACGCTTTACCCAAAAAAATAACAAGCTCGGCACCGCCAGAGCCGCCAACCTCCCAGAGGTAACAAAATGAGCAAGACCGTGGTCATCACTGGCGTCTCCACCGGCATCGGCTTTGCCACTGCACAAGCGCTGATTGCGCGCGGTTATCGCGTGTTCGGCAGCGTGCGCAAGGAGGCCGATGGTGTGCGTGTTCGCAATCAATTGGGCGAGGCCTTCACGCCGTTGCTGTTTGACGTCACCGACACCGCGGCCTTGCCGGCAGCGGTGGCCCAGGTGCAGGCGGCTGTGGGTGAGAAGGGTTTGGCCGGGCTGATCAACAATGCCGGTGTCGCCCCGATAGGCCCGCTGATGCATACCTCGTTGGCAGAAGTCCGCCAGGCCTTCGAGATCAATGTCTTTGGCATGCTCGCCGTCACCCAGGCCTTTCTGCCACTGCTCGGTGCGCGTGCCGGAGCCCGGCACGCACCGGGTCGTGTGGTCAATCTGAGCTCGATCAGTGGAGGCATGGCGCTGCCGCTGGTTGCGCTCTATGCGATGACCAAGCATGCCGTCGAAGCCCTTTGCGATGGCATGCGTCGCGAGTTGTCGATCTATGGCATCTCGGTCAGTGCACTTGAGCCCGGACCGATCAAGACACCGATCTGGGACAAGATCGCGCCGCAACAGGCCGACGGCCGCTACACCGACACCGACTACGCCATCGCCATGGCTGCCCTGCCCGCTTTCACCGCCAACGAACTCAAGAGCGCCAGGCCAATGCACGTAGTGACCGATGCAATCTGCCACGCACTGGAAGCGTCGAAACCCAAACCGCGTTATCCGCTGGTGGGCCTGTGGTACGTGCGCAACTTTATTCCCGACCGTTTGCTTGATCGCCTGACGATCCGACTGGCCGGGCTCAAGCCAGTGCGCTGACACGCATGGGCGTTTTGTCACGGCAGGACCGCGTCACGCAATGTCCTGCAAAGAGTACTTAGCATGAATCTATTTACATCCCCGTACGCGGCCGGCGAAGCCTGGGTAGCCGACGTGCGTCGCAACTGGCCCGGCATTCTGCTGAGCATCGTCGTCGCCATCGCCGCGACCTTCATCGCGGATGCCCGTGGCGGTCCGGCGCTGTTGTACGCCTTGCTGTTGGGCATGGCGTTGAACTCGGTGGCTATCCAGGGCAGCGCCAAACCCGGCATCGACTTCGCGGCGCGGCGCATTTTGCGTCTGGGCGTGGCCCTGCTCGGTGCCCGGATTACCCTGGAGCAGCTTGGCGGCCTGGGTTGGTTCAACGGTGGCCTGATCGTCGCCGGGGTATTGCTGACCATCGGCTTTGGCGTGCTGATGAGTCGTGTATTCGGACTGGACCGGCGCCTGGGCATCCTGACCGGCGGCGCCACGGCAATCTGCGGTGCCTCGGCGGCAATCGCCATTGCCGCGGTGCTGCCACGGGACGAAAAATCGGAACGCGAACTCATCTTCACCATTGCCGGCGTCACGGTGCTGTCGACACTGGCGATGATTATCTACCCGCTGATCGTCAAGGCACTCGGCCTGCCTGCGGACGCGGCGGGCATCTTTCTCGGCGGCACCATCCACGACGTGGCGCAGGTGGTCGGTGCCGGCTACAGCATTTCCCATGAGGTCGGCGACTATGCCGTGCTGACCAAGATGCTGCGCGTGGCAATGCTGTTGCCGGTGGTGATGGTCATCACCATTGCCGTGCGACGCCGCAACCAGAGCGTCGAGGACCGGAGCAAGGACCCGCTGCTGCCGCCTTTCCTGATCGCTTTCGTCGCTCTGGTCGCAATCGGTAGCCTGGGCTGGATTCCAGCGTCCCTGGGCACCGCGATCAATGAAGTCTCGCGCGCCTGCCTGGTGATCGCGATTGCGGCGGTGGGCCTGAAAACCTCATTGCTGGACATACGCAAAGTCGGCCCGCGTGCCGCCCTTCTGCTTGGCACTGAAGCACTGTTCCTGGTCGGGTTCGTGTTGCTGGTGCAGAAATTCCATTAACGCTGGAGAACAATAAAAATGAAGATGGAAACGAGTACCCTCACCGGTGGTACGACAGTGGCGATACCCGGTCGCTACTACATGCTGGGTTTGTTGTGGCTGACCTATACCTTCAGTGTCCTGGACCGTTATGTGATGGGCATTCTGGTTGAGCCGATCAAGCGTGACCTGGGCGTCTCGGACACCATGATGGGCTTTCTGTCCGGTACGGTGTTCGGGCTGTTCTATGCCACGCTGGCGATTCCGGTGGCGATGCTGGCCGACCGTTCCAACCGGCGCAATGTGGTCGCAGCTTCGCTGTTCATCTGGTCCGTCTGCACCGTGCTCTGCGGCATGGCCACCAACACCGTGCAACTGGCACTGGCACGGATTTTCGTCGGGGTCGGCGAAGCAGGATCGACGCCACCGGCGCAATCGTTGATCGCCGATCTGTTTCCGCCGAGCGAACGCGGCAAGGCGGTCGGCATCTTCAGCAGCGGCAGTAGCCTCGGTATCGTGCTGGCCTTCACCTTGAGCGGGTTGATCGCCGGTGAATGGGGCTGGCGCTGGGCTTTCATTCTGCTCGGCGCACCCGGAATCGCACTGGCAGCCGTTATGTTTTTCACCACCCGCGAGCCGGTGCGTGGCCGTACAGACCCGGCCGGACAGGCGACGCTCAAGGAAGTCGTACCACCGTTTTCAGCAGTGCTGCGTTTCGTGCTCGGCAACCGTGGCCTGGTTCATCTCTTCGCGGCCCTCACGCTCGTGGTCACCAGCACCAGCGTACTGGCCTTGTGGATACCGGCCTACTTTATCCGCAATTTCGAGGTGAGCGCGGCGCAACTGGGCCCGGCGCTGGGGCTGGTGCTCGGCGTCGCCGGCATGGTGGGAACCATCGTCATGGGATGGTTATCCGACCGCGTAGCGCGCAGCAAGCCTTCGCGCCGCGTGCTGCTCGGCGCACTGATCCAGATGCTGGTGTGGCCGTGCCTGGTCGGGGCATTGCTCGCTGATAACTATGCCACCGCGCTGTGGTGGATGGTGGTACCGGGCTTGTTTTCCTTTGCCCCGGTGGCCTTGGGCTGGGTCGTCATGCAGAATATTTCGCCGCCATCCATGCGCGCCACCATCGTCGGCATCGCCGTGCTCGTCGCCAATATCGGCGCACTGGTGATCGGCCCGCAACTGGTCGGCATCGCCAGCGACCTGCTGGCTGACGGCGATTCCACGAGCGGTTTGAGGAACGCCCTGTTGCTGGCCGGCCTGTTCTATCCGTGGGCCGCCTTCCACTATTTTCGCGCCACTGCCCTGCTCAAGCACTAGTCGGACTGGCGATAACCGAGCGTGCTGGAAATCGCGAATGGCGGGCTGATCACGGAGCACCAAGCGTGACGCCCGCCTGATGCTTTTCCAAAAGGAATGCCTGGGTGTAAGGTTGTCGGCATCGATCTGTTGCCTCAATCCGGCCCACCTTCTGGAGTTTGAACATGCACGGCCTGGTACGTAGTGCGAGCTTCAGCAACTATGGACAAATCGCCAGCTCGGTCGGGCTGGATCCCTTGAAAATGCTCAGGGACGCGCACGTCAATCCAGCCGCACTCGCCGACGCTGACATCATGGTCAACGCCGACGCCCTGTATTGGCTCCTCCAGGAATCGGCCCGCATATCCGGTTGTGACGACTTCGGCCTGCGGCTGGCCGAAAGCCGCCAATTTTCGTCTTTCGGCCCATTGGCGCTGGTCTTGCGCGAAGAGCCCACACTTCGTCAGGCGCTCCATTCGCTGAGCCGCTACATGTGCCTGCAAAACGAAGAAACCCAATTCCGAATGGAAGAACATGGTGATCTCGTGTTGCTGCATATTGATGCGACGGCTGGCCGCTATGAGCCGCGGCAGCCAATTGAAATGTTCGCCGGACTATTGTTGCGCTTGCTTCGGGTTCTCACCGACGACGCGCTCAATGCCGACAGTGTGTGTTTCACCCATGGGCCGCCGGCGAGCCTTGCGACCCACCACCGTGTACTTGGCCCTCGCGTGCGGTTTGCCCAGGAGTGCAACGCTATCGTCTTGCGCACACGCGATCTCGACATGCCCATCCCCAGGGCTGACCCCGAGATCGGCCGGCATATCAAGAGGCGGCTCGATTTCGAGTTGATCGCCGATGCGGATACGCCTGATAAACGGGTACGCAAGATCGTCCGCATGCTGTTGCCGACAGGCCTGTGCACCGTTGAGCGGGTAGCCCGGCAACTGGGCGTGGACCGACGGACCCTGCATCGGCACTTGTTGCCGGTGGGCGAAACGGCCGGGACCGTCATCAACTCGGTACGCGCCGACCTGGCCCGCGAGTACCTGGCGACCAGTCAACGCTCGCTGGCCCAGATTGCCGACCTGCTCGGATTCTCGGCTGCCAGCGCCTTCTCACGCTGGTTCGCGCGCGAATTCAAGGAATCTCCATCGTCGTGGCGGGCGCGCAGCCGCAGCCACCAGAAGGCCGCCGCGTTGCCACCCCAACCGACCGACTCCGATGCAAACCCGTCTGCGCACAGGTGAACAGTCCATACGCCGGGGCCATGTCAAACCTGCTCGGGGCGCGCGAAAAAAATCCTGTCGCAGCTCGCGTGCGTGCTCGATTCACAGAGGTCGCCCGTGACAACCCCCCTTCCCCGTAATCAGACGAACACGCCCGACGACTTGATGTTGAAGGTCACACCGCAGAGCGTGCCGCGCCACCAGATCGTGCGACCCCGCCTGCAGTACGACCATGAGCGGCTGCGCGACTACCCGATCATCCTGGTACAGGCGCCGGCCGGTTTCGGCAAGACATCGCTGCTTGCGCAGTGGCGTCGCGAACACCTGACCCAGGGTCGGGTGGTGGCATGGCTGTCAGCGCAGCCGCAGGATGACGTGCCGCGTTTCGTACATTGCCTTGCTCTCGCCGTTCGGGCGGGAGCCGGTCGCCCCACCTTCGGCCACACACTCCTGGACGCCGTCATACCGGCTGGCCTTGAGGGCGTGACTGTCTGGCTGGCCGATGTCGCCCGGTCGGCGCTGGACATCGTCCTGATCGTTGACGAGGCGGACCGTCTGCCCGAGGGCACCCGCAAAGCACTGGCCTATTTGCTTCGCAATACGCCAGCCAATTTGCGCGTTGTCGTGGCCGCCCGAACAGACTGCCGACTCGATATCGGCGATCTGGTCACCTATGGCAATTGCACTGTTGTCGGGCCGAACCCATTGCGCTTCAGGCTTGATGAAACCATTGCCTTGATCCGTGACCGTTTCGGCAACCGGGTAAATCGTGACAGCGCTGCTCAACTACACGAATTGGCTGAGGGTTGGCCGCTGGGCCTGCAACTCGCCCTCAGCGTCATGGCAGGCGCCAGCAACCCCCAGACAGAGATCTCGGTGATGGCGGCGCACGGTGGTGCCATGCGCGACCAGTTCGTCACGTTGCAACTGGCCAATCTGGATCCGGCCGACTCAAGGTTTCTGACGCAGATTGCGATCCTTGATCTGCTGCACCCCGATCTGTGCAGGGCCGTCGCGCAGGCACCGGACGCTGATGAGCGGCTGGCGCGCCTGGCGCGGGATACCCCCGTCTTCGCTGCCAGCGAAGGCAGCGAGTGGCTACGCATGCACATGCTTGCGCGGGACGAATTGCGCCGTCGTTTCGCACTGCTGCCGACCGAAGAACAAGTAGCGCTGCACGCTCGGGCCGCTGCGAGTCTGGCCGCGCGCGGCCTGGTGGAAGAAGCCGCCCGCCATGCACTGGCGGCCGGCCAGCGTGATCTTGCTTACGATCTTGCCGAGCGGAGCCTGTACGAATCGTTGCCACGCATGGGCCCCGATACGGTGCTGGAATGGCTGTCCCGGCTACCCGCCGACGAGGTGGATCGCCGGCCCCGCCTGTTGCTCGCCGCTGCCTGGTCGCTCGCGCTGAGCGAACGGCACAGGGAGGCGAACCAACTGGTAGAGCGCCTGCTCACGCAGACCAGCGCGGACGTCGAGCTGCGCTGTGAGTGCGCGCTGATTCAAAGCGTGGCGGCGGCTTATGCAGACGACCCTGACCGGTGCGCCGCGCTGCATGCTCCATGGGCGCTGGATCCACCCTTTACCGACTCCTGGTTACTGCAGGTGCATGCCAACCGGTCGGCGTTGTGCGCGCTGCTTGAGGGTGAACCGGCGCTCGCCCGTCTACGCCAACAACAGGCTGCGCACCATCAGCACAGCCCGGTGTCGGGCTACGTACTGCAAGCGGGTGACTTCCTTCTGGGACTGTCCTACTTGTGGGAAGGCCAGATCGAAATGGCCGAGAATCTGTTGCGCCCGACGTTGGCGCGCGCAGAGGACCAACTCGGTCGACGCTGTCCCGCTACGTGCATGGTAGCCGCCGCCCTCGCGGCGGCGATGTGGGAGCGCAACCGGCCTGACGAGGCCGGCATGCTGCTGGCCAATCGGCTGGATGTACTGGAACGTAGTGGCCAACCCGAAGTGGTGCTGCTCGCTTACCGGACGATGGCCCGGATTGCGTTGGCCGAAGGGACCGAGCACCGGGCGCTGGACGTGCTGGGCACCCTGGATGCCGTCGGCGTGATGCGCGGGGTGCCACGCCTGCGCGTTGCCAGCCTGGCGGAGCAGGTACGCCTGCACGCGCGCCAATACCGTTCGCAAACGTGTCGCGAACTCTGTTCGCAGATCGATGCCCGGCTCGCCGAAGCCCCCCCACTGGGACGGCTCTGGTGCCGCAAGGTGTCGCTATTGCGTGAGAGCGCGCTGGCGTATTCGGCCATCGCCGCCCAGGACTGGCGCCAGGCCGTCGACGCTTTGTCCCGTGCCGACGCTCTGGCTCAACAGGAGAAACTTGGCCAGCAACACATCGAGCTGATGGGTCTGCGTGCCTGGGCACTGGACCGTTGCGGCGATGAATCGCTGCCTCTGATGCGCGAGGCGGTGGACCTGGCCAGCACGTATGGATTGCTGCGTGTTTTCGATGATGCGCACCCGGCATTGGGCGACTGGGTGCGCTTGGTGTTGCCGGGGACGACAAGCGTGGCGTCGCCCGGGCCCGCGACAGTGGAGCGGGTGAATATAACGCTGTCTACCGCACGCTCCAACCCAAGCATGGCGCTCACGCCGAAGGAGCGCGAGGTGCTGGAACTGCTGGCGGGCAACCTCTCGAACAAAGAGATCGGCCTGGCGCTGCAGGTGGGGGAAACAACGGTCAAGTGGCACATCAAGAACCTATTCGCCAAGCTCGATGCCGGCACACGCAAGCAGCTTGTGCAGCGAGCAAGCATCCTCGGCGTACTCCAGATCACCCGCTGAAATAAGGCGGCGCGGTTCGCCAGTTGCGCAGTGGCGCGCCTGTCTGATCAGTACCCGGCCCCCTGCCACGAGGAGGGGGCAATTCGCGATTCAGACTCCTAATCTTGTTTCCACGCGGGCAACCATCCTGGTCCTCCTGATACGCAGGCACGCCGCCCTTTCTAATAACAAGGAAACACCATGCAATTCTTCGACGACTCCCTCTTGCCCGAAAACCAGCAAAAACTCGTGATCCAGGTTGCTCCCTACGGACCGGAATGGGTTCCCGGCGACTCCGACGACATCCCCGTCACCATGGACGAGCAGGTCCAGAAAGCCGTCGATTGCTGGAACGCCGGTGCTACCGTGCTGCACGTGCACGTGCGTGAGGAAGATGGCAAAGGCAGCAAGCGCCTGTCGAAATTCAACGAATTGCTGGCGCGCCTGCGTGAGGCCGTACCGGAAATGATCCTGCAGGTAGGCGGCTCGATTTCCTTCGCTCCAGAGACTGAAGGTGAGGCTGCGAAGTGGTTGAGCGACGACACACGCCACATGCTGGCCGAACTCACTCCGCGGCCGGATCAGGTCACGGTGGTGATCAACACCACGCAGTTCAATGCGCTGGACCTGTTCACCGAAGAGGACGTCGCCGGTACCTCGCTGGCGGGCGCCGAATTGCAGGAGGCCTATCGCAACATGGTCGTGCCGTCCAATCCGTCGTGGCATGTGGAGCACCTGCGTCGCTTGACGGCCAGCGGTATCCAGCCGCATTTCATGCTCGGCAGCGTAGCGACCCTGGACTCGGTTGAGCGCCTGGTGCGGCGCGGTCTCTACAACGGCCCGCTGGTTCTCAACTATGCGGCGGTCGGCGGTGGTTCGTCCGCTGCGCATCCGGCCGACCTGCTGGAGTTCGTGCGCCGCACGCCCGATGGCGCGGTACTCACCATCGAGTGCCTGGGTCGCAGCGTGTTCCCGATGAACGCCATGGCGATTGCGCTCGGCCTGCATGTACGAGTCGGCAACGAGGACACGCTACGCGGTCCGACAGGCGAGCGCATGACCTCGGTGCAGCAGATCGAGTCGATGGTGCGCATCGCCCGCGAACTCAATCGCGACGTTGCCAATGGCGAGGAAGCACGGCGCATCTACAAGCTCGGCGAGAACTACCGCGACGCCAATGAAACCCTGGCCAAACTCGGCTGGGCGCCGAACCGTCGTCCGGGCGAACGTGGTTTTCCCATGCGCTGAGCCTGCTCTGGAGGGGCGTCAAACATTGCGCCATGCCCGTGCTGTACGAACTGGGCGGCGCTGCCGACGTCCCGTCATGAACCGCAGTTCAATGACCTATAGACAGCACCAGGAGACAGTGATGACAGAATCTCACGTAACCCGTCCTGTGACAGGTTCCGCAGCCATCGTTCGACCGTCGGCACTCAAGAACTCCCTGAAGGTCGAGCTGCTGTCGCCGGCCCTCGGGGTCGAGATCAGCAACGTCAGTCTGATCGATGCCGGCCAGGACGCCGAGCTGTTCGCCGAGATCAAGGCGCTCTGGCTCAAGCACAAACTGTTGGTGTTCCGCGATCAGGATATTTCGCCGCTGCAACAGCAAACCTTTGCCGAGCGCTTCGGCGAACTCGATGTGCACAGGGTCTACGCCGGCATGCCGGAGGCGCCGAAGATTCTGGCCATCGATGAAGCGGGTAGAAGCAACCTCCCCGGTTATGACAAGCCGAGAAGCTTCGAGAACAACTGGCATTCGGACACCATGAACCAGTCCGAGCCGCTGATGGGCGCGGTATTGCGTTGCGTCCACTGCCCGGAACTCGGCGGCGATACCCTGTGGGCCAACATGGCGCTCGCGTATGAAACGCTACCGGAACACGTGAAACAGCAACTTGAAGGCCTGTATGCCAGGAGCAGTATCGAGACCGCGTTCTGCGGTGGCATGCCGATCGAGAAGCGCCATGAAATGGTGGGGAAAAATCCGCCACCCGAGCATCCCGTCGTACGCACCCACCCCGAGACCGGGGAGAAGATCCTGTATGTATGTATGAACTACGTTACTAATTTCACCAACTGGAACGACGGCAAACGGGTGCGCTACGGCCAGGACATGCACGAGGGCAACCATTTGCTGAGTTACCTGGCCTCACGGGCCACGATTCCCGAATTCCAGGTGCGCCTGCGTTGGCGGGCGAACACCGTCGCCGTCTGGGATAACCGCTCGACCCAGCACTACGCGGCGTTCGATTACCACCCCCAGCCCCGACTCATGCTGCGCGCCGGTATCAAGGGGAATCGCCCGGTCTGACACCATAGTCGCTACACAGGGTTTCGCGCCCCCCTTCCACAAAGAGGGGGCAATTCCGGTCTTCCGGACGCGAACCCTCACCCGCCTCCTCAACCCTCTGGAACACCGCTACGGTGTACCTCAGGCGTGCCTGTCCCAAACTGTCAAGCCAATGTCCCCAGCCGTCATTCGAACGCTGCCCTGGGCGCGGATACTGCGTCCATTCCGAACGTTCCTTCTTCCCTGAAGAACCAAAACAACAACAAAAGGCCGCCATCGGGTGGCCCGAACACGGAGACACGTCCATGACTATCCCTCGTGCACCTGCCATCGTCCGCGCCGGCTCGTTGTCTGACTCGATCAAGGTCGAGCAACTCACCTGCTCCATCGGCGCGGAAATCAGCAACATCAACCTCGGTGTCGCCTCACGCGACACGGCGATGATGGCCGAAATCCGCAAGCTGATGCTGCAACATCGGGTGCTGTTCTTCCGTGACCAGGACATCACGCGCGCCGAGCATGCGGCCTTCGCTCGTCATTTCGGCGAGTTGGACGTGCATCCCTACACCCCCCTCGACCCCGAAGAGCCTGGCTTGCAGCGTATCTACAAATCGCCCGAGAGCCCGGACGGTGTCGGACGCTACGAAAGTGCCTTTCATTCCGATGCCACCTTTCGCCAGAAGCCACCCTTGGGCTGCGTGTTGCGCTGCATCGAATGCCCGCCGGTAGGCGGCGACACGATGTGGGCCAACATGGCGCTGGCTTATGAGGGGTTGCCAGAGCATGTCAAAACCCAGATTGCCGACTTGCGCGCCAGTCACAGCCTCCAATCCACCTTCGGCGCGAAGCTACCAATCGAGCAACGCCGGGCTCTGCACGCCAAATATCCCGACTCCGAACACCCTGTGGTACGTACCCACCCTGAGACGGGCGAGAAAGTCCTTTTCGTCAGCGGCTACGCCACGCACTTCACCAACTTTCACACCCCCGCCAACGTGCGCTTCGGACTGGATTTCGCGCCGGGCAGCGCGCAGCTGCTGCAGTACCTGATCAGCCGGGCGTTCATCCCCGAGTACCAGGTGCGCTTCCGTTGGAAACCCAACAGTGTCGCCCTGTGGGACAACCGCAGCACGCAGCACCTGGCCGTGATGGATTACCCACCCTGCCACCGAAAAATGGAACGCGCCGAAATCGTCGGCGACGCCCCGTTCTGATCCCGCCGGATTTTTATTTTCCAGGCTCGAGATCTGAATCAGGTCTCGTTTGCCCACCATCGCACCGGAGCAACAACCATGTTTCATCAACAGATCGACACCGCCGTCATTGATGCTGAATCGCTGCCGTGGATGCCATTCGCACCGTTCAGTGACGAGATCCTGATCAAGTACATCAAGGCCGATCCGATTCGCGGCGAGGTCATCAACATGCTCAAGGCCCCTCCCGGTTCGGAACTGCCCATGCACCACCACTCCGGCACGGTGATTGTCTACACCATCCAGGGCAGCTGGAAGTACAAGGAACACGACTGGGTTGCCGGTCCTGGCAGCATCGTCTACGAGACCGCCGCGTCCCGCCACACGCCCGAAGTGGTCAACACCAGTGGCGATCTGATCGTGCTGAATATCATTCTTGGCGACCTGGTATTCCTGGGTGAGAACGACCAGGTGCTGGCGATCGAGAACTGGAAGACCTCCGTCGAGCGTTATGAAGCCTTTTGCAAGCGCGAGAACATCGAGATGCCCGACATCACGGCCTTCGGCTAAGCGATACCAATCTTGCATCAAGCCCCTGCCGTTGAGTCATGAAAGGTTGAAAACATGAACACCGAAGCTACCCCAATGACGCCACTGACCCCGCAAGAACTGGAACACAAATTCAGCCAGTTGTTGTTGCAGACCCTACCGATGCCGGATCCGGACGACAATGTACTGCTGGAGTTCGCCGAAGGTGGCCGGGTAGCGATCATTTCCTTCAACCGCCCCGACGCCTTCCACGCAATCACCAACAAGATGGCCACCCGTCTTGGTGAAATCATCCGGCACGTATCGCTGCAGTCCCAGGTGCGCTGCGTCATCGTGACGGGCACCGGCAACAACTTCGGTGGCGTCACCGATTTGAGCGAACGCGGCAGTTTTACTGCCGATGAGCGCAGGCAGCAGCGGCTCGGCTTTGATCAGGTCAGCTATGCCGTACGCAACCTGAAGAAGCCGATCTTCGCGGCGGTGCACGGCTATTCGGGCTCGGGCGCAATGGAGCTGGCAATCGGCATGGATTTCATCATTGCGGCGGACAATGCGACGTTCAATCTGCCGGATGCGATGGTCGGGATCGCCAATGCCTCGGGAGGATCGGTCTTTCTGCCCCGCGTGCTGTCACCCGGCAAAGCCATGGAGATGATGATGACGGGGGAACTGATCACCGCGCAGGAAGCGCATCGCCTGGGCATGGTCAATCATGTAGTGACAAAAGAGCAGCTCATGCCATTGGCGCTGGAAATCGCCAGGAAGATCGTGCACAACTCGCCCACCGCCATCGAGGCGCAGAAGCAGGCCATGAAGTACGGCTACGGGCAACCGACCGAAATGGCGATCCAGCTGTCGCAAATGACCAACGCCCGGGCTGCGGTCCATCCGGATTATGCCGAAGGCATACAGGCATTCCTCGAACGCCGGGAAGCCCGATTCAGGGACTCCGATCAGTAACGTGTCGCCCTGCTCGCCTCGTGGGATCACAAGTCCCATGAGGCGGTAATGCTGTTCACTTTGGGTTGAATGGCTCCAGGTGCGTATTTGGATTGGGTGTATATCCATTCCTGCGGTAACGGCCACCTATGGTTTCGCTTTTACAGCGAATCACTTGGAAGCACGGAACGCCGCCCGGCCTGTAGGAGCGAGCATGCTCGCTCCTACAGGGCCCGCCGCGATGGGGCAAGAAAATCAACAGCAACAGCAACAGCAACAGCCAAAGCGAGGCGGCCTGATAGCCGACCTGACTGCAGGTCTGTCCGCGATCCCATTGTGGGAGCGAGCCTGCTCGCGAAAAACGTCCAGACAACGCGTTCATCCAGACAGGGCGCGTTATCGTTGACGACCATCGCGAGCAGGCTCGCTCCCACAGGGGATCAGGTACAGCCGTAAAGTCAGGTCGGCTCTAAGGCCGCCTCGCTTTGGCTTTAGATTTTGGGCGCCCCGTTAAACCACGATGGCCGAACGCAGGCATTGCGCAGTGGGGAAACCGGCAGGACGCCGGTTTAGCCGCGCTGGGCCAGGGATGGCCCATCGCGGCGACCCACGGAGCAATGCCGGAGTGAGGGCATGCCGAGCCCAGGCGAGGCACCGAGTGGTGGGGCAAAGCCTTTTGGTTCCTTTTTGGCGTTTGAAAAAGGGACTCGCCGTAAGGGCGAAACCATAGGTGGCCGTTACCGCAGCAATGGATATCCCCCCAATCCAGATTTTCCGCATGTCCCGACGGGGTAATCAAATGTCCCAACCTGTCAATCATGAGGTGACATGAGTGCGGATACTGCCTTCCATCCATCCGATTGAAGGAGCCCATGCCATGAACTCATCTCAAGCCGCTGCGCCGACTACACCGATTTGTGACTCGTTGCGCGCCAGCGGCTACTGGAACCCGAACTGGGAGCCCTTCGCCGTGCTCGATCCGGCATGGACCGAGAAATTCATGGCGATGGCCACGGCACCACTGGCGTCGGGAGTGCTCGACGCGAAAACCGTCGAATTCATCGCGATCGCCGTCGACGCATCGTGCACCCACATGTATGGGCCGGGCGTGCGCAACCACATCCGCAAGGCGCTTGAACTGGGCGCCACCCAGGAAGAAATCACCGCGGTGCTGCAATGCGTGAGCGTGCTCGGCATCCATTCGATGAGCCTGGGTGCGCCGATCCTGATTGAAGAATTGGCCGCACACGCCAAAGCACAGGCCGCATCCATCGGCTGAGCCCCCAGCCTGAAAACCAAAAACGACAATAAGGGCCACCCTCCGGTGACCCGAACACGGAGACACGTCCATGACGACCCCTCGTGCGCCTGCCATCGTCAGCGCCAGCTCGTTATCCGATTCGATCAAGGTCGAGCAGCTCACCTGTTCCATCGGCGCGCAAATCAGCAACATCAACCTCGGCGTCGCCTCGCGCGACCCGGCGATGATGGCCGAAATCCACAAGTTAATGCTGCAACACCGAGTGCTGTTTTTCCGCGACCAGGACATCACACGCGCCGAGCATGTGGCCTTCGCGCGCTACTTCGGCGAGCTGGACGTTCACCCCTACGCTCCTGGCGATCCGGAGAACCCGGGCCTGCAGACCATCTACAAAACGCCCGACAGGCCGGACGGTGCAGGACGCTACGAAAACGGCTGGCACAGCGATGCTACCTGGCGCCAAAAGACACCATTCGGTGCTGTACTGCGCTGCATCGAATGCCCGCCCGTGGGCGGCGACACCATGTGGGCCAACATGGCGATGGCGTATGAGGGTCTGCCGGAACACATCAAGACCCAAATTGCCGGCTTGCGTGCCAGTCACAGCCTGCAGTCCTCTTTCGGTGCGGCGCACCCCATCGAAAAACGCCAGGCGCTGCACGCCCAGTACCCCGATGCCGAACACCCCGTTGTACGCATTCACCCGGAGACGGGCGAAAAGATCCTCTTCGTCAGCGGCTACGCCACGCACTTCACCAACTTCCATACCCCCGACAACGTGCGCTTCGGGCTGGACTACGCGCCCGGCAGCGCACAGCTGCTGCAGTACCTGATCAGCCGAGCATGCATTCCGGAATACCAGGTGCGCTTCCGTTGGCAGCCGAACAGCGTCGCCCTATGGGACAACCGCAGCACCCAGCACCTGGCCGTGATGGATTACCCGCCCTGTCACCGCAAGATGGATCGCGCCGAAATCATCGGCGACGTCCCGTTCTGACATGACCAGAGGACAAACCATGACCGAGCCAACCATTCTCATCGTCCCCGGCTTGCGCGACGAGGTGCCACAGCACTGGCAGACGTTGTTGGCGGCACGCCTGCCGCGTGTTCGCAGCGTTGCGCCGATGGGGCGCGAGGACCTGGACTGCGCCGCCCGTATCGCGGCCATCGAGCGCGAGGCACAAGCCATCGATGGCCCACTGGTGATCGTCGCACACAGCGCCGGCTGCATCATGGTGGCGCACTGGGCGCTGCAGACCAGGCGCCCGGTGCAAGGCGCGTTACTGGCCACGCCACCCGATCTGGAATCCCCCGCACCGCAGGGTAATCCCACCATGCAAGCGCTGCTCGCGGGCGGCTGGCTGCCGGTGCCACGATCCAGGCTGCCCTTTCGCAGCATCGTCGGCGCCAGTCGCAATGACCCCTTGGGAAGCTTCGAGCGCGTCGCCGCACTGGCATTCGATTGGGGAAGCGAGCTCGCTGACCTGGGCCAGGTCGGCCACCTGAATCCAGCATCGGGACACGGCGATTGGCCCCAGGCGCAAGCGTTCATTGCACAGCTCAGCACGACGCGCTGAGTACCCCATATCCCATTCAAGGATGTCGAGTGTCGTCACCCCTTTCGGCATCCGCGAATTTTCAAGTTTGTTGCATTCAGGAGCATCCAGATGCTGGGTTTGATGCAAGACCAACCGTTGCTGATTTCGTCATTGATCGAGTTCGCGGAGCTTCACCACGGTGATGCCGAAATCGTCTCGCGACGGGTCGAAGGCGACATCCATCGCACAAGCTGGCGCGAAGTCGCCTCGCGCTCGCGACAGGTGGCCAATGCGCTGGACCACGAAAAGCTGCAGTTCAGCGACCGCGTCGCCACCCTGGCCTGGAACGGTTATCGCCACCTGGAGCTCTACTATGGCGTAAGCGGCACTGGCCGCGTGCTGCACACCATCAACCCGCGACTGCACCCCGACCAGATTGCCTGGATCGTAAATCATGCCGAAGACCAGATCCTGTGCTTCGATCTCAGCTTTCTGCCGATCGTGCAGGCTGTTCACGGCAAATGCCCCACGGTCAAAAAATGGATTGCCCTGTGCGATGCGCACACGCTGCCCGTCGACAGTGGTGTGCCCAACCTGGTGAGCTACGAAGCCTGGATCGGCCAGCACGGCTCAACCTACGACTGGCCCGTCTTCGACGAGAACTCGGCGTCGAGCCTTTGCTACACCAGCGGCACCACCGGCAATCCCAAGGGCGCGCTCTACAGTCACCGCTCAACCATGTTGCATGCCTATGCCGCCGCCCTGCCGGACGTGATGGCGATCTCGGCGCGCGATTCGGTGCTGCCGGTGGTGCCGATGTTCCACGTCAATGCCTGGGGCATCCCCTACTCGGCCGCGTTGGTCGGCGCCAAGCTGGTATTTCCCGGCCCGGCGCTCGATGGCAAATCGGTATTCGAGCTGATCGAGTCCGAAAAAGTCAGTCTTGCCGCCGGCGTGCCGACGGTGTGGCAGATGATGCTGGGCCATATGCAAACCCATGGTCTGCAGTTCTCGATCTTGAAGCGCACCCTCATTGGCGGCTCGGCCTGTCCGCCAGCCATGATCAATGCCTTTCAGCACCAATATGGCGTCGAAGTGCTGCACGGCTGGGGCATGACCGAGTTGTCGCCGCTGGGCGCGCTGTGCACCTTGAAAAACAAGCACCTTGCGCAATCGCCGGAACAGCAGATGGCGATCCGCCTGAAGCAGGGCCGTGGCATTTTCGGCGTCGACATGAAGATCGTCGATGCCGAGGGCAAGAAACTGCCGTGGGATGGCAAGACTTCCGGCGATCTGCTGGTCAAGGGACCGTGGGTGGTCAAGGGCTACTTCAAGAGCGAGGGCGGTGACCCGCTGGTGCCCGATGCGCAAGGGCGCGGCTGGTTCCCCACCGGCGACGTCGCCACCCTCGATGCCGATGGCTATCTGCAGATCACCGACCGCAGCAAGGACGTGATCAAGTCCGGCGGCGAGTGGATCAGCTCCATCGACGTCGAAAACATCGCGGTTGCGCATCCGGCGATCGCGATGGCGGCCTGCATCGGTGTGGCGCATCCGAAGTGGGACGAACGCCCGATCGTCGTGGTAGTCACCAAACCCGGTAGTGAGATTTCGCGCGAAGAGCTGTTGGCCTTTTACGAGGGCAAGACGGCCAAGTGGCAGATTCCGGACGACGTGGTGTTCGCCGAGGCGATCCCGCTCGGCGCCACCGGCAAGATCCTCAAGGCGCGGTTGCGCGAACAACTGAGCGACTACAAACTCCCGGGCCTTTGAGTCGCGAGGACTTCGGTCCGCGCAACTGAAGGTCGTCGGGGACCAAGCGTCGACGCTTCGTTACAAACCAGGCCCCTGATTTTCCTCGTGGAAGTCGGGGCTTTTTGTTTTTGACGTCGCCCGCCGCTGCGCCGCGCTGACGCCATAATGCTGCCGATACCAGCGCGAGAACGCGCTCGGCGCCGAGAAACCCAGCAGTCCGGACACCTCTGAAAGCGGCCGCTCACCCTCGTCGATGTAACGCGCAGCCAGCTCGTGCCGCGCCGCCTCGACAATGCCGCTGAAGGTCTCGCCTTCTTTTGCGAGCTGCCGATGGACCGAACGCCGGTCCACCCCGAGATGCTGTGCCACTAACTCGACGGTGCAATGACCGGCGGGCAGGAGCACGAACACCAGCTGTCGCACATCGTTGGTGACCTTCTTGACGTTGCCGCCGTGCAGGCTCGCTTCGAGCATCTGGCGTGCATATCGGGCGATCACGGGATCGGCAGTGGGGTTCGGCGTGTCGAGATCCCGCGCGTTGCAGATGATGCCGTTGAAGTCGTGCCCGAACTCGACGTTGCGACCGAATACGCGCCAATGAACCGTGCGGTCCTTCGGTGCCGCGTGGGCGAAACAGACGCGCTTTGCACGCCAGTTCGGGCCGAGAAATACTTTCAACATGAGGAACAGGACAGCGATCACCAACTCGGAGGATTGCCGCACCGGCGCGGCCTTGCCGACGATCACCTCCTCGCGGATGACGACCATGTCGCCCGTTTCTTCGACCTTCAGGTACATCGCCGCATTGTAAAGGCTGCGAAAGCGTACGAGCACATCGAGCGCGCGTCGCAGCGTCGGCTCCTCGCGCACGAGCAGGCTCACTGGCCCGAGATTGGAAAGACGGCGCAATTCGGCCATGCGCAACCCGAAGGCCAGGTCACCGCTGCGGTCCGCGCACAGTTCGAGCAGGTGCAGAACGGCATCCGCAGGCACCTTCAGATCAGGGTCACGCAAGGCGCCCGCGGGCAGGCCGGCCTCGGCGAGCATCGCGTAGGGGTTGAGGCCGGCGTTGCGCGCGACTTCGGAGAAACCGGTCAGGCTGGCGCTACGCAGCAAATTGGACATGCAGTCCTCCAATCGTCCCGAAATGGTAATTGAGCGTCCCCATCCGTCAATCATAAGGCGCGTCGAGTGCGGATACTTCCTCCATCCGAACGGAACTGAAGGAACCCATGCGATGAACCTGCCCCAAGTACCTGCGCCGGCTACACCCGTCAGTGACTCGCTGCGTGCAAGTGGCTACTGGAACCCCAATTGGGAGCCGTTTGCCGCGCTCGATCCGGCATGGACCGAGAAATTCATGGCGATGGCCATGACGCCACTGGCGTCGGGCGTGCTCGACGCGAAAACCGTCGAGTTCATCGCGATCGCCGTCGACGCGTCGTGCACCCACATGTATGGCCCGGGTGTGCGCAATCACATCCGCAAGGCGCTCGAGCTGGGTGCCTCCCAGGAAGAAATCACCGCGGTGCTGCAATGCGTGAGCGTGCTCGGCATTCACACGATGAGCCTGGGCGCACCGATCCTGCTTGAAGAACTGGCCGCACATGCCCAAGGCCAGGCTGCATCTGTCGGCTGAACACCAGCGAGACAAACCGCCCCCAATCATTGACGACGCCGTTCATTGACCGGCCCCGCCGTCATCGACAAGCCACTGATGAAATAACAACAACTGAAGGACACACATCATGCAATTCCTCGACGACTCCCTGTTGCCCGAAAACCAGCAAAAACTCGTGATCCAGGTCGCCCCCTACGGGCCAGAATGGGTACCCGGTGATTCCGCTGACATCCCGGTCACCATGGATGAGCAAGTCCAGAAAGCGGTCGATTGCTGGAACGCCGGTGCCACCGTCCTGCACGTGCACGTGCGTGAGGAAGACGGCAAAGGCAGCAAGCGCCTGTCGCAGTTCAATGAGCTATTGGCACGCCTGCGTGAAGCCGTGCCACAGATGATCCTGCAGGTCGGCGGCTCGATCTCCTTCGCCCCTGAGAACGAGGGCGAGGCTGCGAAGTGGCAGAGCGACGACACGCGCCACATGCTGGCCGAACTCACTCCACGCGCCGATCAGGTGACGGTGGTGATCAACACCACTCAGTTTAACGCGATGGACCTGTTCACCGAGGAGGACATTGCCGGCACTTCACTGGCGAACCCGGCGCTGCAGGAGGCCTATCGCAACATGGTCGTGCCGTCCAATCCGGAGTGGCATGTGGAGCACCTGCGCCGTCTGGTGGCCAACGGCGTCCAGCCGCATTTCATGCTGACCGGCCTGAGCTCGCTGGACTCGGTCGAACGTCTGGTGCGGCGCGGGGCGTATTGCGGTCCGCTGGTCCTCAACTATACGGCGGTTGGCGGTGGTGCAGCTGGCGTGCATCCGGCCGACCTGCTGGAGTTCGTACGCCGTACGCCCGATGGCTCAGTACTCACTATCGAGAGCCTCGGCCGTAGCGTATTCCCGATGAACACGATGGCGATCGCGCTCGGCCTGCATGTGCGCGTCGGTATCGAGGACACGCTACGCGGCCCGACGGGCGAGCGCATGACCTCGGTGCAGCAGATCGAGTCGATGGTGCGTATTGCCCGCGAACTCAATCGCGACGTCGCCAACGGCGAGGAAGCACGGCGCATCTACAAGCTCGGCGAGAACTATCGCGACGCCAATGAAACGCTGGCCAAACTCGGCTGGGCGCCGAACCGCCGTGCGGGCGAACGGGGCTTTCCGCTGCGCTAGGCCCCTCTTGCGGGTGGGCGCCAGTTCCGTTGCCGGAAGGCCAGGACGACCCACCCCTCAATGACCTGACAGTACCAGGAGATAGTGATGACAGAATCTCAAGTAACCCGTCCCATAGCAGGTGCCCCGGCCATCGTCCGCCCCTCGGCACTCAACAACTCCCTGAAGATCGAGCTGCTGTCGCCGGCCCTTGGGGCCGAGATCAGCAACGTCAGCCTGATCGACGCTTGCCAGGACGCCGAGCTGTTCGCCGAGATCAGGGCACTGTGGCTCAAGCACAAAGTGCTGGTCTTTCGTGACCAGGACATCACGCCGCTGCAACAGCAGACCTTTGCAGAGTGCTTCGGCGAACTCGATGAACACACACTCTACCCCGGCATGCCGGAGGCGCCGAAGATCCTGGCTATCGATATAGCCGCAAGACCGGCAATCTCGGGTTCCCAGAACATGAGAAGTTTCGAGAACAACTGGCATTCGGACACCATGTCCCAGCCTGAGCCGCTGAAGGGCGCGGTGTTGCGCTGCGTGACCTGCCCGGAGGTCGGCGGCGACACGCTGTGGGCCAACATGGCACTCGCCTACGAGACGTTGCCGGAGCATGTGAAACAGCAGATCGAGGGTCTGTATGCCAGGAGCAGCATCGAGGTCGCATTCTGCGGCGGCATGGCGACCGAGAAGCGCCATGAGACGGCGGCGAAGAATCCGCCCCCCGAGCATCCCGTGGTGCGCACGCACCCCGAGACCGGCGAGAAGATCCTGTATGTGTGCATGGGCTATGTCACCAGCTTCACCAACTGGCACACCGCCCAACGGGTGCAGTACGGCCAGGACATGTTCGAGCGCGCTCATATGCTGACCTATCTGGCCTCGCGGGCGACGATTCCCGAGCTCCAGATGCGCCTGCGCTGGCGTCCGAACACCGTCGTCGCCTGGGACAACCGCTCGACCCAGCATTACGCGAGCTACGACTACCACCCGCAGCCGCGGCGCCTGCTGCGCGCTGGCATCAAGGGCGATCGCCCGGTCTGACGACATGTCGCGAGTTTGCGCTGCCCGCGAACTTCAACAGTGTTCTATTGAAACAGGAGCATCCCGATGCTGGGTTTGATGCAAGACCAACCGTTGCTGATTTCGTCATTGATCGAGTTCGCGGAGCTTCACCACGGTGATGCCGAAATCGTCTCGCGACGGGTCGAAGGCGACATCCACCACACCACCTGGCGCGAGGTCGCCGCGCGCTCGCGACAGGTGGCCAATGCGCTGGACCACGAAAAGCTGCAGTTCAGCGACCGCGTCGCCACCCTGGCCTGGAACGGTTATCGCCATCTGGAGCTGTACTACGGCGTAAGCGGTACGGGTCGGGTGCTGCACACCATCAACCCTCGGCTGCACCCCGACCAGATTGCCTGGATCGCCAACCATGCCGAAGACCAGATCCTGTGCTTTGATCTCAGCTTCCTGCCGATCGTGCAGGCTGTTCACGGCCAATGTCCCACGGTCAAAAAGTGGATCGCCCTATGCGATGCGCACACGTTGCCCGTCGACAGTGGCATACCCAACCTGGTGAGCTACGAGGCCTGGATCGGTAAGCACGACACGACCTACGACTGGCCCAGCTTTGACGAGAACTCGGCGTCGAGCCTTTGCTACACCAGCGGCACCACCGGCAATCCCAAGGGCGCGCTCTACAGTCACCGTTCCACCATGCTGCATGCCTATGCCGCCGCCCTGCCGGACGTGATGGCGATCTCGGCGCGCGATTCGGTGCTGCCGGTGGTGCCGATGTTCCACGTCAACGCCTGGGGTATCCCCTACTCTGCCGCGTTGGTCGGTGCCAAGCTGGTGTTTCCCGGCCCGGCGCTCGATGGCAAATCGGTGTTTGAGCTGATCGAGGCCGAGGAAGTCAGCTTTGCCGCTGGCGTGCCGACTGTGTGGCAGATGATGCTGGGCCACATGGAGGTTAACGGCCTCGCGTTCTCGACCCTCAAGCGTACCGTGATCGGCGGCTCGGCCTGTCCGCCAGCAATGATCAATGCCTTCCAGCAGCAGTACGGCGTCGAGGTGTTACATGCCTGGGGCATGACCGAGCTGTCACCACTGGGCACGCTATGCACGTTGAAGAACAAGCACCTCACGCAATCGCCGGAACAGCAGATGGCCATCCGCCTGAAACAGGGGCGTGGCATCTTCGGCGTCGACATGAAGATCATCGATGCCGAAGGCAAGAACCTGCCATGGGATGGCAAGTCCTCCGGCGACCTGCTGGTCACGGGGCCGTGGGTGGTCAAGAGCTACTTCAAGCATGAGGGCAGCGATCCGTTGGTGCCCGATGAACAGGGACGCGGCTGGTTCCCCACCGGCGACGTCGCCACCCTCGATGCCGACGGCTATCTGCAGATCACCGACCGCAGCAAGGACGTGATCAAGTCCGGTGGCGAATGGATCAGCTCCATCGACGTCGAGAACATCGCGGTTGCGCACCCGGCCATTGCCATGGCCGCCTGCATTGGCGTGGCACATCCGAAGTGGGACGAACGCCCGATTGTCGTGGTGACCAGGAAGCCCGGCGGCGAGGTTTCGCGCGAGGAGCTGTTGGCGTTCTACGAGGGCAAGACGGCCAAGTGGCAGATTCCGGACGATGTGGTGTTCGCCGAGGCGATCCCGCTTGGCGCCACCGGCAAGATCCTCAAGGCGCTGTTGCGCGAACAGCTGAGCGACTACCGGTTGCCGGGTATTTGAAAAGCGAGGACCGCGGTTCGCGGTCCACCCACTGTTTCATCAGCGAGACTGCTTAAAGTGATCATTCTTTACCACTGCATGAGTGCGCGTTCATTTCGGCCTCTATGGATGCTTGAAGAGTTAGGGATGACCTATGAATTGAGAATGTTGCCTTTCCCTCCACGGGCCCATGCGCGGCACTACCTGGAGATCAATCCGCTGGGGACCGTACCGGCGATGATCGACGGCCATTTGCTGATGACCGAGTCATCCGCCATCTGCGAATTTCTTGCCCGGCGCTCTGGCACGTCGCATCTGGATGTTGCATCGCATGAGCCCGACTTCGGCCTCTACCTCAATTGGTTGCACTTCGGCGAAGCGACGCTCACTTTTCCGCAGACCCTTATCCTGCGCTACGCCCGGTTCGAAGAGCCTTCGCGGCGCAATCCTCAAGTCGCGCAAGACTACACACGCTGGTTCCTCGGCAGACTGAAGGGGCTTGAAGCGGGCCTTGAGGGTCGCACCTGGCTTTGCCAGGAGCGGTTCACTGCCGCCGACATTTCCGTCGGGTACGCACTGATGCTGGCTGGATTCATTGGCCTGGAGGAACAGTTCCCGCCATTGGTTCGAAACTACTGGCAGATGTTGCAGCAACGGCGGGGTTTCTGCAGTGCGCTGGCGGCACAGAGCCGAACAGCCAAAGAGCAAAACATTTCCACTGCGCATTCCTCTGGCGACGCTTAGAAACAAACGCGGACGCCGCTGGCGTTGCGCGGTCCGGCGGATGGCACGCTGATGTCCCAAACTGTCAACGGAATGTCCCAACCCGTCATTCGAGCGGTACTCCGAGCGCAGATACTGCCTCGCATGTGAACGACTGAAAGCGCCCACGTGATCACTCTTTGCCGGGTGTTTGCGTGGGTCAGCAATCTGTTACTCGCCGTTTCCCATAACATATATAAGAGGAACTCCAGATGCTGGGTTTGATGCAGGACCAACCGTTGCTGATCTCGTCGTTGATCGAGTTCGCGGAGAGTCATCATGGTGACGCCGAGATCGTTTCGCGGCGGGTCGAAGGTGACCTGCATCGCACCACCTGGCGTGAAGTTGCCTCGCGTTCACGCCAGGTGGCCAATGCGCTGGACCACGAAAAGCTGCAGTTCAGCGACCGCGTCGCCACCCTGGCCTGGAACGGTTATCGCCATCTGGAGCTCTACTACGGCGTGAGCGGTAGCGGTCGCGTTCTGCACACCATCAACCCGCGGCTACATCCCGACCAGATTGCCTGGATCGTAAATCATGCCGAAGACCAGATCCTGTGCTTCGACCTCAGCTTTCTGCCGATCGTGCAGGCGGTGCACGGCAAATGCCCCACGGTCAAAAAATGGATCGCCCTGTGCGATGCGCACACGTTGCCCGTCAACAGTGGCATACCCAACCTGGTGAGCTACGAGGCGTGGATCGGCCAGCACGGCTCGACCTACGACTGGCCCAGCTTCGACGAGAATTCGGCGTCGAGCCTTTGCTACACCAGCGGCACCACCGGCAACCCGAAGGGTGCGCTCTACAGTCACCGTTCCACCATGCTGCATGCCTATGCTGCCGCCCTGCCGGACGTGATGGCGATCTCGGCGCGTGATTCGGTGCTGCCGGTAGTGCCGATGTTCCACGTCAATGCCTGGGGCATCCCCTACTCGGCCGCGATGGTCGGCGCCAAACTGGTGTTTCCCGGCCCGGCGCTCGACGGCAAGTCGGTGTTCGAGCTGATCGACGCCGAGAACGTCAGCTTCGCCGCCGGCGTGCCGACCGTGTGGCAAATGATGCAGGTGCACATGGAGGCCAACGGCCTGAAGTTCTCGACGCTCAAGCGCACCGTCATCGGCGGCTCGGCCTGCCCGCCGGCCATGATCAAGGCTTTTGAGCAGCAGTACGGTGTCGAGGTGTTGCATGTCTGGGGCATGACCGAGATGTCGCCGCTGGGCACGCTGTGCACCTTGAAAAACAAGCACCTTGGGCAATCGCCTGAGCAGCAGCTGGCGATCCGCATGAAACAAGGCCGTGGCATCTTCGGCGTCGACATGAAGATCGTCGATGCCGAGGGCAGGAAGCTGCCGTGGGACGGCAAGACTTCCGGTGATCTGCTGGTCAAGGGGCCGTGGGTGATCAAGGGCTATTTCAAGAGCGAGGGCGGTGATCCGCTGGTGCCCGATGCGCAACAACGCGGCTGGTTCCCTACCGGCGACGTCGCCACCATCGATGCCGACGGCTATCTGCAGATCACCGATCGCAGCAAGGACGTGATCAAGTCCGGTGGCGAATGGATCAGCTCCATCGAGGTCGAGAACATCGCTGTCGGGCACCCGGCGATCGCGATGGCCGCCTGCATCGGCGTGGCGCATCCGAAGTGGGACGAACGCCCGATCGTCGTGGTAGTCACCAAACCCGGTAGTGAGATTTCGCGCGAAGAGCTGTTGGCCTTTTACGAGGGCAAGACGGCCAAGTGGCAGATTCCGGACGACGTGGTGTTCGCCGAGGCGATCCCGCTCGGCGCCACCGGCAAGATCCTCAAAGCGCGGTTGCGCGAACAATTGAGCGACTACAAATTACCGGGGGCTTAGGACGTGCGGTCGGTACCGAATGACACCTTTTCAATTTAAAGGAACCCACATGAACGTATTGCTCGTACAGGCACACCCTGAGCCGAAGTTGTTAACCGTTGCCTGGCACGACCACGCGGTGGACGCCCTGCAAGCCCAAGGGCATCAGGTGCAGATTTGCGATGCGACGAACTGCACCCTGGGGGCGAACCCGATTCTTACGACAGATTTCGAACCAGAACTGGACCAGCTGCTGTGGGCCGACCTGCTGATCCTCAACTTTGCCGATGGCTGGTTTTCGGCGCCGGCTATGCTCAAGGCATGGATCGACCGTGTGCGGGCCTGCGGCACTGGCAACGGCGGCAAGGGCTTTTGCGATCAAGGCGGTCTGTGCGCCAAGAAAGCGCTGGTCACGGTGACCTTGGGCGAGCGAGAACACCTGTATGGCACGGACGCCATTCATCGTCTTCTGGAAGACAAATTGCGACCGATCTTGTGCCGCACGCTGGACTATGTCGGGCTGGAAGTGCTGCCACCGCTCGTTGCCTGGCATGTGCCGCACATCGGTAGCGAGTTTCGGACCAAATGACAGCCCTTCCCTTTCAAGGAAACACCATGAACGTTTTAATTGTGCACGCCCATCCCGAACCCAGGTCCTTCACCGCTGCGCTACGCGATCAAGCGGTCGAGACACTGCAGGCGCAAGGGCATCAAGTGCAGGTGTCCGACCTGTACGCAATGGACTGGAACCCGGTGGCCAGTGCGCAGGACTTCTGCACCCGCGAGAATCCAGAGTACCTGGTGTACGCACTCGAGCAGCGCCTGGGCGTCAAGGGCCAGACCCTCGCGGCCGATATCCAGCAGGAACTGGACAAGCTGTTGTGGGCGGACCTGTTGATCCTCAACTTTCCTGTCTACTGGTTTTCCGCGCCAGCGATGCTCAAGGGCTGGATCGACCGCGTGCTGGTCTCCGGGACCTGTTATGGCGGCAAGCGTTTCTACGATCAAGGCGGTCTGCGCGGCAAGAAAGCATTGGTCACGGTGACCTTGGGCGGGCGTGAACACATGTTCGGCGAGGGCGCCATTCATGGTCCGCTGGAGGATATGTTGCGCCCGCTGCTGCGCGGAACGCTGGCCTATGTCGGGCTTGAGGTCCTGCCGCCGTTCGTTGCCTGGCATGTGCCGTACATCAGTGCCCAGGCCCGAGAGGAGTTTCTGCTGGCCTATCGACAGAGGCTGGAAAACCTCGGCCAGGATCGGCCCCTCGAGTTCCCGAGATTGAGTCAGTTCGATGAAGGGCTTTACCCACGGGTCCCGAGTATTCAATAGCGGGCTAAATCTCTGTTTGAGGCACGCACTGATATGGGAAACGGCTCGCGCTGAGAGGGGCATCGTCTAATGTGTCGCATAGAACCGGAACTGGTCCTGAAGACCACCCCGCCGCGAAGCCAGAAAACGGCCCGATTACGGGAACGACTCTGCATCGACTCAACGGAGCTGGCGGATAAGGTAGCGATTGCTGTCCATGGCCCGGCTGGTTTTGGCAAGACCACATTGCTCGCCCAATGGCGTCGTGAGTTCCTCTCGCGCGGAGCGGTGGTTGCTTGGCTGCTGCTGGATGGTCATGACGATGCAATCCGTTTTACCCAGGGGCTGGCGGCGGCCATGGCCATTGGCAGTGGCCGGCAGACGTTCGCCGACATGCTTGACCGGATGCCGGACTCTGGCCGCGACGAACTGCAAGGGTTGACCTTCTGGCTGGCAGAGGTTGCCGACCTGGGCAGTGAGACTGTGTTGATTCTCGATGAAGCCGATGCATTGCCCGAGGCGACTGTGCGTCATTCACTGACATACCTGCTGCACAACGCACCGACCAACCTGCGCATCGTCATGGCCTCGCGCAAGCGTTTGAACCTGCAGGTAGCCGACCTGTCGGCACGCGGGCTATACGCCAGAGTGGCGAGCGATGAGTTGCGTTTTTGCGTCGAAGAAACCGTGGCGATACTCAGCAGCCGTTTCGGGGCACGCATCGACACGGACCTTTGTGTGCGCCTCAATGAAATCACCGAGGGGTGGCCGCTGGGGCTGCAACTGGCGATGACTGCCATCGAGAAAAGCGCCAACCTGAGCGCGGCCGTTGATGGGTTGTCTGCCTGTTCCGGCGATATCCAGCGTTACTTCGTCGATAGCCTGGTGTCCCGCCTGCCTGTCGAACAGCTCGATTTCCTCATTTGCATCGCCTTGCTGGACACGGTTCATCCCGCGCTCTGCGTTGCCATCACCGGCAATGAGCAGGCAGGTGAATTGCTGCGGGGCCTGTGTGCTACGACACCGATCTTCGTCGAAGGGATCGACAGCGACTGGGTTCGCCTTCACCCCCTGGCCCGGGAGTTTCTCAAGGGGCTTTTTAGCAGCCTGCCATTGGTCCAACGACAAGCCTTCCATGAACGGGCGGCGATCTGGCTCGAAGAGCACAGCTTTTTCGAGGAGGCTGCGCGGCAATATCTGTTGGCCGGGCGCGCCCCGAAAGCCTACGAAATGATCGAACAATGCCTGTACGAGGTCATGCTGCGCGGACAATACAGTCGGGTGCTTGAATGGATCGCCGAGCTGCCCCACGAAGAGGTCGAGAGCCGTCCGCGCATGTGCCTGGCGGCGGCCTGGTCGCTGGCGATGAGCGAACGACACGTTGAGGCAGCCAGGCTGATCGCCCGTATTCAGCAAGACCCGACTGCCGATGAAGAGATGCGTGGCGAAGCAGCGATGATCGCCGCTACTGCGGCTTTTTTTGCCGACCGGCCGGACGAGTCGCTGGCAATCATTACCCCTTGGACGGAAGCGCAAACCCGTCTGTCGATCAAGCTACAGGCGATTCTTGCCATTCAAATCGCTCGCTTGACGCTGATTCAGGGCCAGCCGGAAAAGTCCCGGCGTATTTTGCAGCGCGCGCCACACTATGAATGGAGCTCGGGGCTCGATGCGATCAGCGGGAGCGGTGGATGGGGAATGGGTTTGACCTATCTGTACGAGGGCCGCATGTTGCCGGCCGAGGCCACTCTGCGCGAGAGCCTGTTACGTGCCGAACAGGATATCGGCCGACGCAGTTCAGTGGCGGTGAGGATGGCCTGTGGACTGGCCACGGCACTTTACGAACGTGATGAGATCCAGGAAGCCGCGACGGTACTCGCCAATCGTCTGGATGTGGTCGAGCACCTGTCCTCGCCGGATGCGATTGTGCTGGGTTTTCTCACCGCTTCGCGCCTGGCTTCTGCACAGGGTCAGGCCCATCGTAGCCACGATCTGCTGGAGGCGCTGTTCGCCCTCGGCGAAGAGCGCGGCATCGCGCGTTTCTGTCTGGTGGCCCTGGGCGAACAGATCCGCCTCAACGCCCAGCATGGCCGGGGGGAGACCTGCCAGGCACTCTGGCGCCGACTGGATCAGCTGTTGCCGGATATCGCCGGCCAGCAACACGGCTTACTGGGACCCGATTTGAACCTGGTAGCCGGGCTGGCGAACGCCTACGTCGCCCTCGTACAGCGCGACTGGCAGACTGTTCTGGACGTATTGGTTGTCGTCAACGAGACGGCCGAGCGCCTGCGGCGCGGTCGCGAGATCGTCCAGGTCAAGTTGCTCAAGGCCCTGGCGCTCAAGGTGTCGGGGGGCGATGGTCTGCCTTGCCTGCTCGAGGCGATCAGCCTGGCTGAGGAATTCGGTCTGCAGCGCATCCTTCAGGACACTCATCCCGATCTCGTCAAGTGGGCGCAGACTGCCCGGCATGAACCTGCCCGGTCATTGATGCCGGCCACCCCCCTTCCCGACCCGAAGCCACGGCCGCAATCGCCGGCAAGCGCTTCACCCAGCCGGCTGTTGACCCCCAGAGAGCGTGAGGTGCTGCAGTTGCTGGCACGTAACCTGTCAAACAAGCAGATTGCCCTGACAATGGATGTCGGTGAGCAAGCCGTAAAATGGCATCTGAAAAATCTGTTCGGGAAATTCCAGGCTGGCACGCGCAAGCACGTGGTGGACCGTGCCTACATGCTGGGTATCCTCGAATCAGGGGGTTAATGATTCGGCCCCCATTGCCTATGTTCGCTACCGAACAGACTTTCCCTCCATAAACCACCCACACTCGTCGGTGGAATGCTGCGCCCGGCGGCGCAATGCCCGCACACCTAGCCTGGCGTAGAACCGCCTTCATTCCACATGCGACCAGCCCCGCGCAGGTCGTTCGAAGGATTTCATGGAAAATATCCTGACTCGCACACTGTCCAGCCTGTGGCGCTCACCGGCTATCTGGCTCAGGTGGAGTGCAGCGCGGCACAAGTTCGAGTACGAGCCCATCCTGCGTTCCGACCTGTTCAATGCGCAGCAGATGGCAGACCACGGTATCGTACTGGCCCGCCAACATGTGCTCGGGCGTCTTTCCAGAAAGGACGCCTTGCTGGGCCGCCTGACTGACAATCAACTGCTGCTGGAACGTAGCTGCGCAGCGCTCAAGACCGTGCAACTGTCCAGCCGACGCGCCACCCCTGCGGCGGAATGGCTGCTGGACAACTTCTATCTCATCGAAGAAAACATCCGTACCGCCAGGACCCACCTGCCCGACGGCTATAGTCGCGAGCTGCCACGCCTGGCCGAAGGTCCTTCGGCAGGCCTGCCGCGGGTCTACGACATCGCCTTGGAAACCATCGCTCACGGCGATGGCCGGGTCGACGCGCCAAGCCTGGATTGTTTCATCGCCTCTTATCAGACCATCACGCCGCTGACCCTGGGCGAGCTATGGGCAATCCCGATCATGCTGCGCCTGGCGCTGATCGAGAACTTGCGGCGCGTGGCGTCCCGGGTCATGGCCAACCGGGATGACCGTAACCTTGCCGATGACTGGGCCGATCGGTTGATCGAAATGGCCGAGCGCGACGCCAAGAGCGTGGTATTGACCGTTGCCGACATGGCGCGATCGGCACCGCCGATGACACCATCATTCGTTGCAGAACTGGCGCGCCGCCTGCACGGGCAAAGCGCCGCGCTGATATTGCCCATAGCGTGGATAGAACAAACGCTCGGTGAGTCCGGCCTTACCGTCGAACGCCTGGTGCAGATGGATGCCCAGCAGCAATCCGGTGACCAGGTGTCCATCAGCAACAGCATCGCCAGCCTGCGCTTGCTGGCGGCGACCGACTGGCGCGAGTTCGTCGAGTTGCTCAGCCATGTCGAACAGGTCCTGTGCACGGACCCGGCGGGCGTCTACACGAACATGGACTTTGCCACCCGCGATCGTTACCGCCATGTGGTCGAACGCCTCGCCCGGCATTGCGTGCAGTCTGAAACCCAGGTGGCACAAGCTGCCATCGAACTGGCCGGGACCGCACAGCCCACGGCCCGCGTGACCGGGCATGTGGGCTATTACCTTGTGGCTGACGGGTTGCTCAACCTGGAGCAGGCACTGCAAGCCAGTGTGCCGTTGCTCCAACGCTGGAAGCGGCTGCTGCAGAGCGCACCGTTGAAGTTCTACCTGTGCCCTGGACTGCTGCTGACACTGCTGCTGGCCTGGCCATTTCTCGGCAGCGCTTATCGCAGCGGCACGCCAACCTGGGGCCTGATGCTGCTCGCCGTGCCCGCGCTCTTGATGACCAGCCGCCTGGCGATCGGGCTGGTCAACTGGCTGGTGACCCTCACGGTAGCCCCGTCGCTACTGCCGCGCCTGGACTACAGCAAGGGCATACCGGCCGAGGCGCGTACGCTGGTGGCGGTGCCTACGCTGTTTGCCAACGCCGGCGACATCGAGGCCCTGGCGGAAGGCCTGGAAGTGCGATTCCTGGCCAATCGCGATGCCAACCTGCATTTTGCGCTGCTCAGCGACTTCATGGACGCCCCTGCCGAGGTGATGCCCGAGGATGCCGAACTGCTTACCCTGGCGCGCCAACTGATCGAGGCGCTCAACCACAAATATGCCGATGGCCAGGTCGACCGGTTCTTCCTGCTGCACCGGCCCAGGCACTGGAGCTCGACCGAGCGGGTATGGATGGGGCATGAACGCAAGCGCGGCAAACTCGCCGAGCTCAACGCGTTGCTGCGTGGTAAGGGGCAGGAGCGCTTTGCATTGATCGTCGGTGATGTCGCGCCGCTGAGTGCGGTGCGCTTCGTCATCACCCTGGACACCGATACCTTGCTGCCACGGGATGTCGCGCGTCAGTGCATCGGTACCATGATGCACCCGCTGAACCATCCGGTATTCGATCAACAGAGCGGCAAGATCGTCAGCGGCTACGCCATCCTCCAGCCACGCGTGGGGATCAGCCTGCCCAGCACGGCACGCTCGACCTACGCCCGCCTGTTTGGCAGCGATGCGGGCATCGACCCCTATACCCGCGCCGTCTCCGATGTTTATCAAGACCTGTTCCACAACGGTTCCTTCATCGGCAAGGGCATCTATGCCGTCGACGCCTTCGAACAGGCACTCGAGGGCTGCCTGCCCGACAACCGCATCCTCAGCCATGACTTGATCGAAGGCTGCTACGCCCGCTGCGGGCTGCTCAGCGATGTACAACTGTATGAGGAATACCCGTCGCGCTACAGCGCCGACGCCAAGCGCCGACACCGCTGGATTCGCGGAGACTGGCAAGTGCTGTACTGGGCCTTGCCGTGGGCACCGAAACCTGAGGGAGGATTCGCCCCCAACCCTCTGAGCAACCTTGCCCGCTGGAAGATTTTTGACAATTTGCGCCGCAGCCTGGAGCCAGGCGCCTTCCTGGCCATGCTGGCCTGGGGCTGGTTGGGTACGAACGAGGCCGCCTCCTGGACATTGGCGGTGGTCATCCTGGTATTTCTCCAACCCTTACTGCAGTCGGTACTGGCACTGGTGCAGAAGGCTGCCGATATTCCCCTGGGGCAACACCTGAGCGCGGCATTACGGACCTCGGGCCAGCATTTCATGCGCGCATTGTTGTCGATTGTCTGGTTGCCCTCCGATGCGTTGTTAAGCTTCGATGCGATCGGCCGCTCACTGTGGCGCATGCTGGTCAGCAAACGCCGCCTGCTGCAATGGCAACCTTCCCGTGAGGTGGAGCGCTCCAGTGGCAACGCTCTGTCCGGCATGTACAAAAGCATGTGGATTGCCCCTGCGCTGTCGCTGATTCTGTTCGTTGCCCTGCTCCCCTCTCTCCATGTACTCGCATTGGCGGCACCCTTGCTGCTGGTGTGGTTGGTGAGCCCGGCGATTGCCTGGTGGATCAGCCTGCCGACAACACCCGCGGGGTTCAGTCCGTCAGCGCAAGACCTGCGCTTCCTGCGCATGCTGGCACGCCAGACCTGGGCGTTCTTCGATCGCTATATGGGCCCTGAGGACAACTGGTTGCCGCCGGACAACGTCCAGGAGATACCCACGCCAACCATTGCCCATCGGACCTCACCGACCAACATGGGCATGGCCTTGCTCTCGCACCTGGCGGCCCACGATTTCGGCTATTTGAGTACCGGGCGCTTGCTTGAACGCATCACTGCAACGCTTGAGTGCATGGCCGGACTCGAGCGTCAGCATGGGCACTTCTACAACTGGTACGACACCGGGACACTGCAGGCGATGGCGCCTCGGTATATATCCACCGTGGACAGCGGCAACCTGGCGGGCATGCTACTCACCCTGCAGCCGGGGCTGCTGGGATTGGCCGACACGCCCCTGTTCAACCGACGCACCCTTGATGGTCTGGGCGACACCCTCGATGTGCTGCAGCAGGCATTACAGGGCGAAAACCTCGATGACCGTGCCGTGCTTGAACTGCGCGCGCAGGTGGAATCGGCGCTTGTCCAGGACACCCCGGACAGCTTCCTGCAATTACTCGATATGGCGCAGGCCCTGGCGATCGACAGTCCGGCAAGCGTTGCTGAAGAAGCACACTACTGGCTGCAGGCATTACAGGCGCAGTGTGCGGATCTGCGGGCAGAACGACTGCGCTTCGAGCTGCCGCTGGCACCTGCCCAGGCCAAGGCACCCGCACCGACACCAAAATTCAGCCTGCGACAAATGGCCGATCTCGATTGCACCCTGTGGCTGCCCGCCGATCAGGCGCAAGTGCAGGCGGTACAACGCCTGGCTCGCGCACGGATCAGCCACCTTGAGCGCCTGGCCGAATTGTCCGCGTCACTGGCCAGCATGGACTTCACCTTCCTCTACGATGCTCAGCGTGACCTGTTCTCGATAGGCTACAACGCCGACGAACGCCGGCTGGACAACGGCTATTACGACCTGCTCGCTTCAGAGGTGCGCCTGACCAATTTCGTGGTCATCGCCCAGGGCCAACTGCCGCAACAGTCCTGGTTCACCCTTGGACGCTTGCTCAGCAACAATCGAGGGGTGCCGGTACTGCTTTCCTGGTCCGGATCAATGTTCGAGTACCTGATGCCAAACCTGATAATGCCCAGCTATGAAGGTACGCTGCTGGAGCAGACATGTCGCGCGGCCGTCGCGTTGCAGATTGGGCATGGCAACCAGTTGGGCATCCCCTGGGGCGTGTCCGAGTCGGGTTACAACACCCTGGACGCTCACTTCAATTATCAGTATCGGGCATTCGGTGTTCCAGGCCTTGGCCTCATGCGCGGGCTGGCCGAGGACACCGTGATTGCGCCGTACGCCAGCGCCCTGGCGCTGATGGTCGAACCGCAGGCGGCCTGTCGCAACCTGCAACGCCTGGCGGCCCAAGGGTCGGCCGGGCGCTATGGCCTGTACGAAGCGGTCGACTACACCGCGGCACGCCTGCCACGCGGACAGCGCTATGCGGTGGTGCGCTCGTTCATGGCGCACCATCAGGGCATGAGCCTGCTGGCCTTGACCAGCCTGCTGCTGGACCGGCCCATGCAGCGACGTTTCGAGTCGATCCCGGCATTCCAGGCGACCGTCTTGCTGCTGCAGGAACGCGTACCGAAAACCGCTGCGCCCTATCTGCATGCAGCCCAGGCGCTTGCCACTGCACAAGACGGACAGACTCAGGAAACCAGGCTGCGCGTGTTCGCCGATCCCGGGCGCAAGCGCCCCGCCGTCCAGCTGCTCTCCAACGGCCGTTACCACGTCATGCTCAGCAGTGCCGGCGGCGGTTACAGCCGCTGCAACGACATCGCCGTGACCCGCTGGCATGAAGATGCGACCCGCGACAACTGGGGCATGTTCTGCTACCTGCGCGATGTCAGCAGCGGCGTATTCTGGTCCTCGGCCCACCAGCCGACCCTGCACCGTCCAGAAAGCCATGAAGCGATTTTCAGCGATGCCCGGGCCGAGTTTCGTGTTCGCGAACTCGACTTCGATACGCACACCGAGATCGTCGTCTCTCCCGAAGACGATATCGAACTGCGCAGGCTGCACATCACCAACCGCGGCCGCGTACGCCGTAGCGTGGAGATCACCACCTACGCCGAGGTGGTACTGGCGCCGGCAATCAGTGATGCCATGCACCCGGCCTTCAGCAACCTGTTCGTGCAGACCGAACTGGTGCCGGCGCTGCAGGCCATCGTCTGCACCCGCAGGCGTCGCTCCAGTGAGGAAGCCGTCCCCTGGATGTGCCACCTGCTGGCCGTCCATGGCGCGGACATCGACGCCATTTCCTACGAGACGGATCGAGCGCGATTCATCGGCCGAGGACGCAACGTTGCAGCACCAGCGGCGCTCGATGGCCATGTCGAGCAGTTGTCCGGCACCGCGGGCTCGGTGCTTGACCCGATCGTGGCCATCCGCTGCCGAATTGCCCTGGAACCCGGGCAAACGGCGACCATCGACCTGGTGACCGGCATCGCGGACAGCCGTGAGGGCTGTCTGTTCCTGATCAATAAATACCGCGACCGGCACCTCGCCGATCGCGTCTTCGACCTGGCATGGACCCACAGCCAGGTGTTGCTGCGCCAACTCAATGCATCGCAGGAAGATGCCCGCCTGTTTGAACAGATGGCCGCTTCGATCCTCTACGCCAATGCCTCGTTGCGCGCGGAACACAGCGTATTGATGGCCAATCGACGTAATCAATCGAGCCTCTGGGGCCAGGCGATCTCCGGCGACCTGCCCATCGTCCTGCTGCAGATCGCCACCGTCGACAACATCGAGCTCGTGCACCAGATGGTCAAGGCCCATGCCTATTGGCGGCAAAAGGGGCTGATGGTGGACCTGGTCATCTGGAACGAAGACCAGGCCGGCTATCGCCAGCAACTCCAGGACTTGATCATGGGTGTGGTGACGTCCGGCAGCGAAGCCTTGCTGATCGACCATCCCGGGGGCATTTTCGTGCGTCCGGCCCAGCAGTTGTCGAACGAGGATCGCACGCTGATCCTGTCGGTGGCGCGCCTGGTACTGAATGAAAGCAACGGCGGCATTGCCGAACAGGTTCATCGGCGTCACGCAATCCCGGTACACCCGGCGTTCGTCCCCACGCTCAAGCGCCAGGCAACGTCAACGGCGGCCGCTACCCTGCCCGCTATCGAAGGTTTGCTGCTGGGTAACGCCTATGGCGGCTTCAGTGCCGATGGCAGCGAGTACGTCATGACCTTGCAGCCTGGCAGGCCGACGCCGGCGCCATGGGCCAACGTACTGGCCAACCCGCACTTCGGCACGGTGATTTCCGAAAGTGGTGGCGCTTACACCTGGATGGAAAACGCTCACGAATTTCGCCTGAGCCCCTGGCATAACGACCCGATCACCGACGCCAGCGGCGAGGCGATCTATGTGCGTGATGAAGAAACCGGGCATTTCTGGTCGGTGACGCCACAGCCTTGTCCCGGAACTGGCGCGTACCGGACCCGGCACGGCTTCGGCTACAGCGTCTTCGAGCACGATGAAGACGGCATCCAGACCGAGTTGTGGGTGTATGTGGCGCTGGATGCTTCGATCAAATTCTCGCATTTGCAGATTCTCAATCGCTCAGGCCGCGCAAGGCGCCTGTCGACGACCTGCTATGTCGAGTGGGTGCTGGGCGACTTGCGCAACAAATCAGCGATGCATGTGGTGACGGAAGCCGACCCCAGCAGCGGCGCATTGTTCGCCAGGAACGCCTATTCGATCGAGTTTGGCGAGCGGGTGGCGTTCCTCGATACCGACTCGACCGACACCAGCATCAGCGGCGATCGCACTGAATTCATCGGTCGCAACGGCAGCCTCAAGACGCCTGCCGGACTACAGCAGGCACGCCTGTCGGGCCGTACCGGTGGTGGCCTGGATCCTTGTGCGGCGATACAGGTTGCCCTCGACCTCGACAACGGTGAAGACCAGGACGTGGTCTTCCGGCTCGGTGCAGCCAGGGATACGGCGTCAGCCATGCGCCTGGTTCAACAGTACCGCGGCCTCGGGGCGGCAACCGCGCAACTGGAGGCGGTACGCGAGCATTGGCGTTCGCAGCTGGACGTGATTCAGGTCCAGACCCCCGACCCGAGCATCGATGTCATGGTCAATGGCTGGCTGATGTACCAGGTGATCGCCTGTCGCTTCCAGGCCCGCAGTGGCTACTATCAGTCTGGCGGGGCCATCGGCTTTCGTGATCAATTGCAAGACAGCATGGCGATGATCCATGCCGATCCCGCCAGCGTGCGTAGCCATTTGTTGCTGTGTGCAGCCCATCAATATGCCGAAGGCGACGTGCAACACTGGTGGCACCCGCCGCTCGATCGGGGTGTGCGCAGTGGCTGTTCGGACGATTATCTGTGGCTCGCGCTGGCGACCAGCCACTATGTCAACGTCACCGCAGACCTCAGCGTGCTGGCCGAACCCGTGGGTTACCTTGAAGGCCGCCCGCTCAATGTCGGGGAAGAGTCCTATTACGACCTGCCGGGCAAATCGCACCTCGAAGAAAGCCTCTATCAGCATTGTGTACGCGCCATCGAACACAGCCTGCAGCGCGGCAGCCACGGCCTGCCCTTGATCGGCACGGGCGACTGGAACGACGGGATGAACCGGGTCGGCCATCTGGGCCGTGGGGAAAGCGTGTGGCTGGGCTTCTTCGGCTTTGATGTTCTGCAGCAGTTTGCCATCACTGCTCAACTGCATGGCGACCCTGTTTTCGCACAACGCTGTTCCCAGCAGGCCGCCTTGCTGCAGGCCAGTCTGGAGGAGCATGCCTGGGACGGTGCATGGTACCGGCGCGCCTGGTTTGACGACGGCCAGGTCCTGGGCTCGGCCAACAATGACGAGTGCCGCATCGACTCGATCTCGCAAAGCTGGTCGGTATTGTCGGGTGCCGCCTCGCAAATCCGGCGCCACACGGCCATGGCCTCAGTCGAGAAGCACTTGGTTCGCCCGGACACAGGCGCGGTCTTGCTGCTCGATCCGCCCTTCGACGCAGGCGTGCTCGAGCCCGGTTATATCAAGGGCTATGTGCCGGGCGTACGGGAAAATGGTGGCCAGTATACCCATGCCGCGGTCTGGGCCGGCATGGCGTTCGCCGAGCTTGGCGACAACGCCAGGGCGTGGCGGTTGCTCAACATGATCAACCCCGCGGGCCATGAAGTCGCCAAGCGAATCGAAACCTACAAGGTCGAGCCCTATGTCATGGCTGCCGACGTCTATGGCACGCCGCCCCATGCGGGCCGTGGGGGTTGGACCTGGTACACCGGGTCGGCTGGCTGGACATACCGCTTCATCGTCGAGTCATTGCTCGGCTTGCAGCGAGTCGGCACTGCCTTGCACATCGAACCGCTGCTGGCGCAGGGCTGGCCTGGTTACACGCTGCACTACCGTTATGGGGCGACGACTTACCATATCGATGTGCGCCCAGGCACGACCACGACGCTTGCGATCATGCTGGACGGCGAGCTGCTGGGCGAGGACGCGCTGCAATTGTCGGATGACGGCAAGGAACATCAGGTATTGGTGACATGGCCGGTCAAGGCGCATCAGCCAGAAACCCCAGGGTACGATAGAACCGTCGAAGCCGATCTTGAGCGCTGAGAGACAGCGCTCTTGGTGGGTCAGGGTTCAGGCATCAATGCCTGGGCCTTGGTGGTGCGGCTTCACGGCCTCACCCAGCTTGGTGTGAACAGGTTCGTTGGCCGCCTGCCCAGGTTTTTCATGCAGGGGCATCGGCGTGCTTTGTGGCTGTTTCGCAGTGGGCTTGCCAGGGCCCTGGCGAAGATTCGGGTCAATGTGCTTGCTCATGACAATCTCCAACATTCGGCGCTGCAGATGCAGCGACGTTCCCTTGAGCATCGCAGATCGCAGCGGCGGGTTCGGTGCGTTGTCCCGCATAGTGCGCTTTGGAGTAACCTGTCCCCCTCAGGGAATTCTCCCTCGAAGGGTGGCTGATATGTTTGCTGTACCCAAGCCACAACAGAACTACCTCCTGGCAGCGCTTCCGGCGCCAGCGCTGGAGCGCCTGCTCCCCCACCTCGAACTGGTCGAGCTGCCACTGGGCAAAGTGCTCTATGAGTCCGGCGGCGCCCTGCGGCATGTCTACTTCCCCACCGACGCCATCGTGTCGCTGTTGTACGTGATGGAGAACGGCGCCTCGGCCGAGATTTCGGTGGTCGGCAACGAAGGCCTGATCGGTGTTGCCGTCTTCATGGGCGGTGAAAGCACACCCAGTCGTGCCGTTGTGCAAAGTGCCGGGCATGCTTACCGGTTACCTGGCCAGCAACTCAAGGACGAGTTCAACCGCCACGAAGAGATGCTGCTGCTGATGCTGCGCTACACCCAGGCCCTGATCACGCAAATGGCCCAGACCGCGGTGTGCAACCGTCACCACTCCATCGACCAGCAGCTGTGTCGCTGGTTGCTGTTGTCGCTCGATCGCCTGCCAGGCAATGAACTGACCATGACCCAGGAATTGATCGCCAACATGCTGGGTGTACGCCGCGAAGGCGTGACCGACGCCGCCGGCAAGCTGCAGCGCCTGGGGGTCATCGAATATACTCGGGGACACATCAAGGTCCTGGACAGGACTCGTCTCGAGGAGCTGAGTTGCGAATGCTACGCCGTGGTCAAAAGAGAAACCGAACGCTTGCTGCCCTACTTTCCCACGCGGCGCGACAATCGAATGGAGTGATACCTGTGACGGACCCAATCAATCTCGGCAGATTGAAGATTTTAGCCGTTTGCGCAGCGATGCTGGCGGCAGGCCAGACCCTCGCGCAGGATCACCTCGAATCGATCGTCAGCGACGCCGTGCGCCCCGTCATGCAAGAGCAGGGCATCGCCGGCATGGCCGTGGCCGTCACCCACAACGGCAAACAGCAATACTTCAACTATGGCGTGGCGTCAAAAGAGACCGGCAGCCCGGTGACGCAAGACACCCTGTTCGAGATTGGCTCGGTCAGCAAAACCTACACCGCCACCCTCGTCGCTTACGCCCAGGCCACAGGCAAACTGGCCTTGACCGACAAGGCCAGCAAAGTGCTGCCGGCCTTGCGCGGCAGCGCGTTCGACAATATCAGTGTGTTGCAGCTGGCCACCTACAGCGCCGGCGGCTTGCCCCTGCAATTCCCGGCCGAGGCGGATTCGGCTGAGAAGATGCTCGGTTACTATCAACAGTGGAAACCGGTATATCCCGTTGGCAGCCACCGGCTGTATTCGAATCCCAGCATAGGGTTGGCCGGCTACCTCGCCGCCCAAAGCATGGGCCAGCCCTTCGATGACGCCATGGCAAACACCCTGCTGCCAAAACTCGGCCTGAAACACACCTGGCTCAAGGTGCCGCAAGAGCAGATGGCGCTGTATGCCCAGGGCTACGACAAAGCGGACAAACCCGTGCGGGTCGGGCCGGGGGCGCTGGATGCCGAAGCCTATGGCGTGAAAACCAGTGCTGCGGACTTGATTGGTTTTGTCCAGGCCAATATGAAGCCGGCAAGCCTGGACACTCCGCTGCAACAGGCGATCGCCTTGACCCATACCGGTTATTACAGCGTCGGTGACATGACCCAGGGGCTTGGTTGGGAGATGTATCGCTATCCGGTCACTCTTGATCGTCTGCTGGCGGGGAACTCGACGGAGATGGCTATGCAGGCGCACCCAGTCCAGTGGCTGAATCCGCCGCAACCACAGCCAGGGAATGTTCTGCTCAATAAAACCGGATCAACCGGTGGTTTCGGGGCTTACGTGGCGTATGTGCCGTCGAAGGATTTGGGGGTCGTGATTCTGGCTAATAAGAACTATCCGAATGCAGAGCGGGTCAGGATTGCTCATCAGATACTGAGTGCTATGGCCCTGTAGGAGCCGGCTTGCTGGCGATAGCGGACGTACAGTCGACACAGTTGCCGCCTGACCAACCGCTATCGTCGGAACGCCGCGCGCAGCAAGCCCACGGGATCAGGAAGTAGCGCCCAAAGAATTGATAGGCACACCCATGCATCTATAGGAACTGGCTTGCCAGCGAAAGCGCCCCGCCCGAAACACAACCCCACCCGTGTTCTCAACAAACCAGCGCCTCCCCTCCAGAATTAGAACGGCGCTTTTTCACCTTTGCCCAGAACGATTTGCGTCGGCAACTTGAAGCCACGCAGCTTGAGCAACGCCAACGGCCCCGCCCCCAGCTCGGTGCGCAGGTACCAGGTCAGGCCGATGCCGTCGGGCGCCTTGAGCACCAGGCGAAATCGGCTTTCGCCATCGTCCAGCGGCGTGACCTGGGCTTGTTCCAGCAGGCGGTTCATGCCCCAGGTGCGTTTTACCGAGCAGGGCCAGCAGCGGGCCGAAGGTGGAGTCCAGGGTGTACATCAGGGCGATCAGCAGCTACTGGCCCACCTCGCTCTGCAAGGTCAGCTGACTGGCTGCAGCGCAGCTCTTCGCCCATCGGCTTACTTCACTGCGGACATGCCTGTGGCTCCGGCAATTGCAACGGGGTCTTGATCGGGTATTCGGGGCTGCCGTAGGCGTAGCAGGAGGTGGTGACTTGCAGTTCATCGCAGGGCAGGAAGTGCACGGTGAGGCCACAGACTTTTTGGCCGGTGTAGTCAGGGACTGATACGACTTTGCTGTGTTGGCGTTTTTGAGCATTTACCTTTTCTTTCCAAGCAAAATATTTGGGCCGATCGGCAAAGCCAGGAAAGTCATCTGAATAAGCGACACCCGTTTCCCAGTCGACACGCACCGTGGAGCCCGGTTGCCAGCGCTGTGGGGCGATATAGCAACAGCCCCCCCCGCCACCCTGATAAGGTCCGATGATGTCGATGCCCGAACGACCATCGACACTGAAATGATTGATCGCCCAGTGGGTATGGTTGATTGCGTCGAGGGTACTGGCCTGAGCCTGTTGTGCCAGCAGGATGCCGACCAGAGCGCCGACGACGATGGCCCCTTCGCGCCATGGGCTACGCATGATCCCGGCTTCGCAGCCCTGTGCCGCGCCCCGAACAACAGGTTCAGACCGACGCATTCTTCACCTCATCTGCCTGGGCATAAAATGCCTTCCATAGCGCATCGATGTCTTGCATGGCCTGGGCCATGCGCTCGGCCTCCGGCATCACAGGTTGTGCGGCACTGGCAGTGCTCGGCATGCGGGGTGGTGCGCGCCAGCACTTCACCGTTCTCGCCATACAGTGCCAGGTCGCGACGGCCGGCCTCGCCGAAAAACACCATGCGTTCGCCGAAGTAACTGCCGAACCACTCACGTCCCCGGCTGTACATAAACCAGGCGCGGGAGTCGTGGACCTGATCGTCGAACAGTGCGCGCAACAGCCCTTCGGGTTGGGTGGCGTTGCGGCTTTCGTCGACATTGCCGCGCCGGGTTTCATTTTGATGATTGATTTCGCGCAACGGCGGCGGAAAAAGCTGGCTGACCCTGCTTCGCCCCGCTGCCTTCAGACGTACGCGTTCGGCCCCAGGCTCCAGCGGCATGTTCGGTTCGCGGCTCAGAGACTCGTGAGCCCGCTGTTGGCGTTTCACGGCCTCTGCCTGCAAACGGCCCTCGACCGGAAACGCTCGCGGGTACCAAAGAGGAGCGTGTTTCACTTCGGACATGACTGGGGCTCCGGCAATTGCAGTGGGGTCTTGATCGGGTATTCGGGGCTGCCGTAGGCGTAGCAGGAGGTGGTGACTTGCAGTTCTTCGCAGGGCAGGAAGTGCACAGTGAGGCCGCAGACTTTTTGGCCGGTGTAGTCAGGGATTGATACGACTTTGCTGTGTTGGCGAGTTTGCGCGTCATTCTTTTTAACCCAAGCCAAGTACTTGGGCCGATCAGCAAAACCCGGAAAACCATCGGGATAAGCCACGCCCGTCTCCCAATCAACACGCACCGTCATCCCCGGTTGCCAGCGTGCCGGCGCGATATAGCAACAACCGCCTCCGCCACCCTGATAAGGTCCGATGACGTCGATGCCCGAACGGCCGTCGACACTGAAATGATTGATCGCCCAGTGGGTATGATTGATGGCTTCGAGAGTGCTGGCCTGAGCCTGTTGTGTGAGCAGGCCGCCAATTAGAACGCCCCAGATAACAACTCGTTCGCGCCATGGACTAGGCTTGATCCCGAGTTCACAGCCCTGTACCGCGCCCCGAACAACAGGCTCAGACCGATGCATTTTTCACCTCGTCAGCCTGGGCGTAAAACGCTTGCCACAACGCATCGATGTCTTGCATGGCCTGGGCCAGGCGCTCGGCATCCAACACCACAGGTTGCGCGGCATCGGCAGGCTCGACATTCGGGGTGGTGCGCGCCAGCACTGCGCCGTTCTCGACATAAAGCGCCAGATCGCGCCGGCCGGCCTCGCCGAAAAACACCATGCGCTCGCCGAAGTAACTGCCGAACCACTCACGTCTCAGTGTGTACATAAACCAGGCGCGGGAGTCGTGGACCTGATCGTCGAACAGTGCGCGCAATAGCCCTTCGGGCTGCGTGGCGTTGCGGCTTTCGTCGACATTGCCGCGCCGGGTTTCATTTTGATGATTGATTTCGCGCAACGGCGGTGGGAATAACCGACCGACCCTAGCCTGCCCATCCACTTTCATTCGCTGTCGCTCGCGCTGCACCTCGGCGGTCAATTTCTGATAAAGAATCGACGATGCGCTGCCCATCGGTTCCGCGAGCTTCAAGGCCTGTGGAAAGCGATTGGGGCCGCGATAGGCCTCGCCAAACTCCTCGGCCGCTTCGCGCAACTGGGTTTGCGCCATGTCGGCATCGAAATCCTTGACCCCGGGCTCCAGCGGCATGCTCGGCTGGCGGCTCAGTGACTCGCGAGCCCGTTGCTGCTTGCGACGTTTTACGACCTCTGCCTGTTTCTGGTCGCGCTTGGCCTCGGCGCGCGCTCGGTCACCTTTGTCTGCTTCGATGTCGCTCGCATGAAGGTAGAACGGGGTGTGCTTGAGGCTGGCAAACGCGTAGCGGTCGATGCGCCAGGCGGTGATCCAGCTCATCTGATTGTGCAGGACCTGTTCCAGGTAAGTGGTGGCGGGAAGTGGCTGGTAATGGTCAACCTGTTCAGCGGGCAGCGGTTGTTGTGTTGGGGGCAAGTCCAGGGTTAGCTGACGCCAGGCGTTGAAGCGGCTTACCAAAGTTGATGAAACATCAAACTCTTTCATTACCGCATATTCCATTGCCCGCCAGACTTCATGGCGTAATTCGACTGGCAATGTTTCTTTCGGCACTTTCAAGGGGGCGCCATGAGCATAAGCATCTGAGTACAGATCGTTCAGGGCAATCTGCGACAGCAGTAAACCGTCATTCTCGCCGATAGCCTTACCCTGTTCCCCCGGCGGATACCCCCCACCCTGATCCGAGTGCACACCGGGATAAATCACCTCCAGACTATTTACCGGGTAACCACCCTTCTCACGGCGAATGGACTCCAACGGAAAACTCAACCGTTGCTCGTGACTCGCAACGATATGCAGACAACGCTTGACCAGACTGTTGGCGGGCAGTTCCTGATTGCCGTCGGCCCAACTCATATGGCCGTTGGCTACTGGCACGATGTCAGCGAGACCGACCGAGGCCACGGTGTCCAGCAGCCCCAGGTACTCGACGCTGATGGGCAGCCGCAAATCGGACAGTCGCAACGCCAGCACCGGCTCGGATCGGGTCAACAGCTGGTTCAGCCAACTGACAAAGGCCCGCGCCGCCGCTGCGCCACGGGAAAAACCATACACGTACAGCTTGATTCCCAAGAGCTTGACCTGGCCGGGTTGCGGTTGGGTCAAGGCGATGCGCAGCGGTTTCTCCAAGGCCCAAAGCTGCCTGTTGAGTTCGCGGCTTCGGGCGGCATAACCGTCCATCGACTCCAGACCCGGCCAGGTTCCCATAGCCTTGACTGCCGCGAGCTGGGCCGTGTTGTCCAGCCTTGGCAGTCCCAGCGTGCGGCGCAGAGCATCGAGGATCATTAACAGCGCCCAGTTGATCCGCTCCTCGCCATACCAGGCTCCCCCCAGCCCCAGAAGGCTGTAGTCCAGGTCGCCGACTTCGGTGAACGGCGTGCCCACACCGGGCATGTAGTACTTGAAATACTGGCCGTTGCCGGTACCCGCCGCATCGGTCAAACCCTTGGCCTCGGTGCTGTGGGCGGTGCCGCCGGCATGACCGTCGCCAATGCTGGCGCGGAACATCCGGGCGATGTTGGTCGGGTGTCGGGGATTCGACAGGTAGAGGTCGTTGTTGAGGTTATTGCCGGTGCCATCGAAAAACAGACTGATGTGCAACGTCTTGCAGCACGGCGGCATAAGCCGGCGCCCGGCCGCCATGCACAAGGCATCGTGGTACTCCGACTCCAGCTGACACTGGCGCTGATTATTTTGATAGACCTGTGTAGCGCTGCGAGGCAAACGGCCCTCGACCGGAAACGCTGGCGGGTACCACATAGAAGCGTGTTTCACTTCGGACATGACTGAGGCTCCGGCAATTGCAGTGGGGTCTTGATCGGGTACGGGAGGATGGGCAGCGGGGGGGGTCAGGCTGAACCGAGCGCCTTTGTTGAGCATCCGCTCGGCCTGAGGTCCTGCTCGGTGCAGGTGAATTCGATGCGGTAGCTGAAGGGTCGGCTGAGGTGTTCTTCGCCCTCGAAGGCCAGGACGTCGAACTTGGCGTCGAACCGGTGGACCGTGAATTTATGGCGGTGGTGATCGAAAAAGATGCGCGGTTGGGTGCTCATGGTCAGGCCTTCCTGGTCTGTGGGGGGAACGTGCAGGAAGGGTTTGGCGTTCACCCCAGTCCTGACGGGTGAAAGCTTTGGCGAATTTGAAGGAAGCTGGAAATAGGACGTTTCTGAGGAGGGCGTAGGGCTTTTCCGTATTGGAATACGGGGGTTAACGTGTCGGATAACTCTGTAGGAGCGAGCATGCTCGCGATGGTCGTGAACGATGACGCGGGAAACCTGCCCCCCCACAGCGAGCTCAGGTTTTTCGCGAGCATGCTCGCTCCTACAGAGGGTTAGCGCTATTGCGGTGGATCGATGTTGTCCAGCGCCCGATTCACCAGTAATTCCCCCACCACTGCCAATTGCTGAATCGACAGCGCCACATTGCGCTTGGAGCTTTCCAGCTCACAGGCCAGATCGGTGACAAGGACGTTCAGGGATGCCAGGGTTTCGCAGGCGTGGCATAGCAAGGTTGCGGTATCGACGCCGGGGACGATGGTGAAGATGTGGCTTACCGGATCGGATTGCCTGGGGTTACGCAGACGAGCGCTGACCGCGGGTTCGGTGATGTCGGAGAGTGGAGCGGGATCGAGGGGATCTGAATTGGATGCGGGGTCTGGGGGGTTGGGACTCAATTTTTTCATGTGCGAAGAACCTCGGTAATTAAATAAAACTGCCGATCTCACTTCCACAGGAGGGTGGCAGCTGTTCGCAGGTGTGGAAGTCCGGGATACCGAGAGAAACCCAGTGCACTCAAGAGTGCTCCTGCGCGCAGCCGCCATAAGCAACAATGTTGGCATAAAAAACGCCAACATGTGTTTGCAGGTGCACATGCGCTCTCGGTAACCAACGGACTTCCACATCCGACCGCTGATTTCGCAGCGGCTGAAGAAGGTTATCGATACGGCCCAATGGGCACCAGTTCATGGGATGCGCCACGTCTTGCAGGAAATCTCCGACGCAATTGAAGTCCCTTGCCTACGCTCCATTTTCTGAGCACCTAGTTACAAACACATGCTCATAACCGTTGTGATGCAGGTGAAAGCGTTGTATCTAGTGGGCATCCCAAAACTGCAATGACATCGGATCTATCCATGTCCTGGAATGACATAATGCGCGCTCATGAATCCAAACCGACTGACCGCCAAAGGGCGTTGTAATGGATATCAGCAGATTTAAGGTCATGGATGTCGGTCGGTTTACCGAATTGGACATTCAGTTGGCCCCCACGCCGCGACATCCCTCAAACGTGACGGTTTTCGTGGGGAATAATGGCGCAGGGAAAACCACTCTTTTAAAATCACTCGCCACCTCGTTGAGCTGGTTGGTTGCCAGAATTCGCACCGAAAAAGGCAATGGCAATCATCTTGTGGAAGAAGACATTCGAAACGGCACCTCAGCTGCTTCCATTTTGATTGCCGTAGTAGACGAGTGTCAGGCAAACCCAAGTAATCCCGAGGCTGATCCTGAAGATGCACTGTTTAAATGGGGAATAGCTCGCACCAGGCAAGGCCGCAAGACTTCTGTCCAAAGCGAGTTAACGGATGCCACTCGCCTGGCGGATCACTACCGCAACCAGCTAACAGCAGATGATAAAGCCTCTCTCCCACTGATCGCCTACTACCCGGTCGAACGTTCAGTTCTGGAAATCCCGCTAAAAATCCGCACCAAACACTCCTTCGATCAACTCGACGGCTACGACAACGCGCTAAACCGGGGTGTCGATTTCCGACGCTTCTTCGAATGGTTTCGCGAACGCGAAGACAGCGAAAACGAAACCGGCGTATCCGACACCGCATTGGCCGAAATCTCCGTAAAGTTCGGCAAGAACAGCGACATCTGGAAAACCCTTTCCCAACTAAAGGCTTCGTCTCGAGATCGTCAATTAACCGCGGTTCGCTCCGCCATCGCCGCATTCATGCCCGGCTTCAGCAACCTTCGAGTGCAACGCAAACCCCGCCTGCACATGGCGATCGACAAAGACGGTGTAACCCTCAACGTATCCCAACTCTCTCAGGGTGAGAAGTCGATGATGGCGTTAGTCGGGGACATCGCCCGCCGATTGGCAATGATGAATCAGTCTCTGGACAATCCTTTAGAGGGTGACGGCATCGTCCTGATCGACGAAGTCGATTTGCACCTGCACCCCAAATGGCAGCGCAGCTTGATCCGGCAATTGAGCGAGACTTTTCCCCATTGCCAATTCGTCCTGACAACCCACTCGCCACTGGTCATCAGCGACGCGAAGGATGTGTTGTGTTACGTGCTTGATGACGGGGAGCTACGGGAACACAACGGCTTGTATGGCCTGGATGCCAATCAGGTGCTTCTGGAAGTCATGGACACCGATGTGCGCAACATCGAAGTGCAAAAGCGCCTGAATCAGCTACTCAAGCATCTGCAGGATGGTGATCTGGAAAGCGCCAAAGGGCTATTCGCGGCACTTGCCAATGAGCTGCCAGAGGGGCATCTGGAGCTGGCGAAGGCGGCCCTGTTGATCCGTAAGTTGGAGCTACGTCGTGCGTAAGATCGATAAAGGAATGGAGCCGGCTTCGCTGACTAGCTTTAAACGTTCAAACAAGACGTTGGTTTATCGGGATTTACCACCGCAAGAGCGCCAGTTTATTCGATCATCGTGTATCTCTGAGCAGTTCGGTTTATGCGCGTATTGCTGTCAGTCAATCACGGTTGATAACGCCCATAACGAGCATCTTGAAGCCCAGGACAGTGCACCGAATCGAACGCTGGAGTTTTCCAACATCGTCGCCAGCTGCCAGCACCCTCAACAATGCGGTCATGGTCGAAAAACACGGCAATTGCCACTCACACCGTTGATGGCCGAATGTGAAACCGAGTTGAAGTTCTACCTGTCGGGTCTTGTCGAGGGAAAAACCGAACGGGCGAGAATTTCTATCGAGACGTTGAATCTGGGCCACACCGAGTCAAGCAATAGAGGACTTGTCAGTAGGCGCAAAGCAATGGTCGAGGCACTCATTTATAGCCAGAGCGTCCCTCCCGACGATTTACAGTTTGAAGACGAAGAGCTGTTGAATCTGCTACTGGAAGACTTGAAAGTGCCGAATGAAACGCAATGTCTTCTGCCTTTTTCACCCGTCCTCGTCAATGTAATCCATCACTTTCTGACACAACCTTAGAATCGCTTTTGTGTACGAAATCGTCTGCGAGTGCGACAACGGCGTGGACGCTCTGAGCCAGGCATTCGAGCTCAAGCTTCGATGCGATCGTGCTCGACCTGGATATCCCGCAGCTCGACAGCATGGCAGTGATCGACCGTTTGCGTATTGGCGGCAGCACCGCTCACGTGCTGGTGCACAAGCAGATCGCCAACGACATGCTGCTTAGCAACAAGACCGTCAGCACCTACAAGGTAAGCGTCTGCTAATCACACCTTGCGACCTTGGGCTTTTAGCTGGCGCTACTCCTTGGATAAAAATCGTTCGGTGATCATCGCCACCGCCTGCGCCGGAGACGTCAGGGCTGTGTCTATATTAAACGGAGCTCTTTTCCACGCCTCATATTCATGATTTAGTACAGATTGCCAAGTTGGTGGAGTCAGCCCAGGAATATCAATCTTTCTGGTTTCTACCCGGCGCTGGTGTTCATGTTTATCGGAGCAAATCACTTGGATGTTCACTAATGGAGCACCAGAGCGTGTGGCGATATCGCTCCACGCCTTTCGGCTTTCAATTACTGGGTTAACACAGTCAACTATGACCATGCTACCGAAACGAAGATTGCTCAGAGCAAGCTCATTGGCGACCATGTAACCGCTCCGTCCTACATCTTGTGCAAGAGCACCGGAGTCTCGAATAGCCTGCTCAATCGTATCGAGCCGCAGATACACGGCACTTGTTCTGGAGGCAAGGTCACTTGCGATAGTCGTTTTTCCGGTACCTGGAAGGCCGCTGAAGACAATGAGCATTCTATGTCCTTAGGTTAGTGAGTTCACCCAATTTAGGTGGCTGCCGGATCTGGCTCTCACACCAATTATTATCAATGGGTACGGCCCCGGCATCGAGGTATCGCTGGGCGCTCAATCATCCGGCATTTCCGGTGGCTTGGCCGGTTTTGCCGGTTTGCCGTTTTTTGCTGCTTTGGCGGTCCCTTTGGGCGGTGGGGTTTCGGCAACCGGCAGTGGCGCTGGCGCTGCGGCTTCCTTCTCGGTCGCCGGCAAGGCATCGACGGTGGCGAAGATTTTCTTCAGGTCGACCGACCTGGATTCCTCCCCTGAGCTTTCGAGTTTCTTCTCGCCGTCCTTGCCCACCAGGATCACTTTGGGTAGCGCGCCGGCACCCAGTTTCAACGCGCGGATCAAGGCCATGGTGTCCTGTTGGCCGAGATCCTTGCCGTCCAGTTGACCAGACATGTTCAGCACGCTGTACACCCTGATGTTGCGCTCGGCGACACCCTGCTTGTTGGCGGGATCTTCCAGGGACTTTTTCAGGTTGACCCAGACGGGGTCAACGGTGCTCGGGGCAATCACGATCAGTGGCCGGGCCCTGCCCTTGTCGATATCCAGAGGTGAATCGCCATCGGCGGCGAACAAGGGGCCGGCAATCACCAGCAAGGTAGCCAGGGTCAGTGACCTGATGGGCATGCGCATCTCCTTTTGATATCCACGCTCTAATGATTGCGCATCGCGGCGTTCGTTCCGGTGACACTTGGCAAATGTGTTTCGCCTTGCTCCAAGCTTAGGTCAGGGCGGTCATTGCGCAACAGGCTGGGCTAATCTGAAAACATATCTGACTCGTCGTGAGGGCCCCTGCATGAGTGCTCAGTTGAACCACACCATAGTCTGGTGTCGCGACAAAAACAGGTCGGCACAATTTCTGGTCGAACTCCTCGGCCTGGCGCCTGCGGAGCCATTCGGGCCGATGCTGATTGTCAGGCTCGACAACCAGGTGTCGCTGGACTTCTACGACAACGATCCGCCGATCGCTTCGCAGCATTACGCGTTCCTGCTCGGCGACGACGATTTCGACCGGGCCTTCACCCGCCTGCAGGTAAACGGTCAGCCGTGGTGGGCCGATCCGGGCAAGCTGCGGCCAAGGGAAATCAATGAGCATGGCGGAGGACGGCGGGTGTATTTCGACGACCCGGACGGGCATCTGCTGGAGATCTTCACCCGCGAATGACGCCATTTCTCCATCAGCCACTCACCCCTGCATCAGGAAGGCGCCTGACGGAACCCGTTTTCGCAGCTTCTTGCAGCTGCCTGGGGGGGGCTGGTGCCCGGCCGGGCGATCAGGGAACCAGATGCGACATTGACCCGGCGGTGGCCAATGGCCGCGGGGAATCGCAATGTCATCGTTCGCGGGCTCTGGCTCGGCGGAAGCCACCTGAAATTGTCCTTCGGGCTGTGGCCTGGCAGTCGCCGCAGAATCCGCTACGCGAGCGAAGTTGCCAGCGTCCGCAGCGGATTGTTCAGCAGCAGCCAGTTCTGCTTCGCGGCGCTTTCGGGCCTCCTCTTCGCGAGCCTTCTGTACTGCAATCAGATTCTCCTGAGCCTTGGGTGGGGTACCCGAAGCCTTGGCCTGTTGCGCCGCCTGGATCAACTGGAAGTTGCGGTTGCGCAGTTCGACGTTGCTTCCAACCCGCAGGTTCGAGCGCGCCGCCAGGGTTTCAGCCTGCTGGTACTGCCCCTGCTGCAGGCGCAGCACACCGAGGTAATGCAGGGTCGCGGGATTGTTCGGCTGGATATGCAGGGCACGCTCCAGCGTGGCAGCGGCCTGGTCCAACTGGCCATTTTCATACTGGCGCGAGGCGGTTTCTATCAGGGTGGTGGATGCGCTGTTACTTTGCGCGGGTCGCTCGGCAGCCATCGAGTAAAGCGACGCGACGGCGCAGCACGCAAGGAAGAGGCTCGGCAGAAAACGCTTGGTTGGCATCAGGGGCAGACTCGGCTGATCTCGGACGGCACTGCCATGAAAGCAGGCCACCAGCGCTGCTCGGAATCTCCGATGCAGGGCCCCTACTGACCTGGCCAGGACCCTGAAGTTCCCGTTGCAAAGGTCACTTCAGACACCGGTCGACCTGTGCCGGTCGATCAGCCAGGTCCAGGGTTCAGAACGCCAGCTTGTAGCCGATCAATACCAGCATCGTCGCCAGGCAAGGGCGCAACCATTCATCGGAGATGCGCCCGGTCAGGTGGCTGCCCAGGTAAATCCCCGGCAACGAACCGATCAGCAAATAGCCGAGCACCTGCCAGTCCATGTTGCCCATGCTCGCATGGCCAAGGCCGGCGACCAGGGTCAGGGGCACCGCGTGGGCGATTTCCGTGCCGACCAGACGGCGGGTCGGCAGCAACGGATAGAGGATGAACAACGCCACGGTGCCCAGGGCACCAGCACCGATGGAAGTCAACGCGACCATGGTGCCCAGCACCAGGCCGGTGATCACGGTCAGGACATTGAGGCGCGCACCGCTGGGGTTGTAGTTGCCGCCCGCGCGCTTGTGGGCGAAATCGAGCAGGCGTTTCTTGAACAGGATCGCCAACGCCGTGGCGAAAAGGACAAAGCCCAATGCCTGTTTGATGATCGCGTTCATCGCGTCGGGTGCTTCGTTCAGACTGCTCAGGAACCACAATGTCAACGCCACCGCCGGCACGCTGCCGAGGGTCAACCAACCGGTAATCGACCAGTCGATATTGTTGTTCTTCCTGTGGACCAGGACGCCGCTGGATTTGGTGATGGCCGCGTACAGCAAATCGGTGCCGACCGCGGTTGCCGGGTTGATACCGAACCACAGCAGGATGGGCGTCATCAACGACCCGCCACCGACGCCCGTCATGCCGACGATGAAGCCGACCACCAGCCCGGCCACGACCAACCCGATATTCACTAGATCCATTGAGACGTCCACAAAAACTGCAGGGAAAAACTGGCCCGCAGCATAGCGACATTTCTTATAACCAGTTATATCGATGCGATCTATCTTTATACCCTGAACGCATCCAGGACAGGTTATTGCACTGGCAGGAAATTCAGGAACAGCAGGCTCTGGGCATAATTCAAACCGATCCGCCGGTAGCGTTCGTCGAGCATCTGGGTCAGCAGGTCCAGCCGCGCGACGATCTTGCCGAACTCCACGGCGAAACTCAGGTTGCTGCCCTCCTCCGAGATTTCATTGGAGAACAGCATGGGCTGGCCGTCTTTGTTCTGCCGCTGGCTCAGGATCCAGGTGGCGATTTCGATGTTGCGCGCGGCATTGCTGACGAACGTCGGGTTGATCGCGTCCGTCATGTAGAACTCCAGGCGATTGCCGTGGGCGGTCACCAGCATACTGCCGATGGCGTAGATGAACGCACCGACCCGATCACCGAGAAACTCCGGGCTCATGGCAAACCGCAGCGCCGCCAGATCTTTCTTACCCCCCAGCGTAGGCAACGGCTGCTGCTGCTCAATGGCCATGCGCACTTGTTTGCCAGCGGTACGGGCATCCAGGAAGCCGGATTTTTTCAACTCGTCGGGGTTGCGCAGGTACAGCTTGCTCATCAGCAGGTAAAGGCTGTCGAGGTTGTCCCGCATGGCCAGCGTCGCCATGCGGTCGACGCTGGTTTGCAGGAACTCCTGGGGTTTTCCTTCGCGTATCTGGGTGAACAGGTCGTTGCCTTGTTGATGGCTGCAACCGCTGACCAGGAACAACGACAGGCCGGCCAGCAGCAGGCAATGACGACGGATTGAGCGATTGATGTGGGGTGAAACTCGAGCCATGGGTGATGAACTTGGGCATGGGCCGACGGTGGGGATCGCCGACGGCTGGCAATGGATAGAGCCGGAAGTTGGGGAAAAGTGCGGTGGCGAGGGTTGCCAATCGATCACCGGCAGTTGTAGGAGCCGGCTTGGCGGCGGTCCGACTTGCCGGCGACGGCGTCCGAAAGCCTGATGCAACATCCAACGGCCCCATCGCCAGCAAGCCGGCTCCTACAGAGGACCGCGCTCATCTGAAATCAGGCCGGCCGGTCGGCCGCCTCGCTTTTGCTGTTGATTTGGCTTTTGATTTTCTTGCCACATCGAGAGGCCGAGTGGAGGTTCTGCGCAGTGGGCAAACCGGCATGGATGCCGGTTTAGCCGCGCTGGGCCAAGGATGGCCCATCGCGGCGGGCCCTGTAGGAGCGAGCATGCTCGCGAAAAACCTGAGAGCACCGCGGGGTGTCAGGCTGCCCGCGTCATCGTTGACCTCCATCGCGAGCAGGCTCGCTCCTACAGGCTTTTCCAAGTGACTCGCTGTAAGAGCGAAACCATAAGGGGCCGTTACCGCAGGAATGGATATGTACACCGAAAGTAAGGGTCGCCTTTCAGGCCGCCTTCGCGAGCAAGTCGAATCGTCGCACCGCCGCTCCCACAGTTGAATCGGGTACATCCATGAGCGACTGGTCGGCTATAAGGCCACCAGGATGGAACCCCAGGGACTATCCTGATGCCAACCGCAATAATGACCAGAAGGAACCAAGCATGCGCACCCAGCAACTGGCCGGCACCCAGGTACCCGTCATCGGCCAGGGCACCTGGCAAATGGGCGAAGACCCCACCCGCCATCAACAGGAAGTTGCCGCGCTGCGCCTGGGCATCGAACTGGGCATGACCCTGATCGACACCGCAGAAATGTACGGCGAAGGCGGTGCCGAGCTGGTGGTGGGCGACGCCATCGCCGGCCAGCGCGAGCGGGTCTTCCTCGTCAGCAAGGTCTACCCGCACAACGCCAGCCGCCAGGGCATTCCCCAGGCATGCGAGCGCAGCCTGCGACGGCTGAAGACCGATACCATCGATCTGTACCTGTTGCATTGGCGTGGCCAGTATCCCCTGGAAGAAACCGTGGAGGCCTTCGAACGCCTGCGTGAAGCCGGCAAGATCGGCCGTTGGGGCGTGTCCAATCTTGATCTCGACGACCTGCAGGAACTGAACGCAACGGCCTGCGCCACCAATCAAGTGCTCTACAACCTGGAGGAACGCGGCATAGAATTTGACCTCTTGCCCTGGTGCAAGGAACAGAGGATGCCGGTGATGGCCTACTGCCCGATTGGCCAGGCAGGGAACATGTTGGCCAATGCTACGCTCAAACAAGTAGCTGCCCGCCATAAAGCCACGCCTGCCCAGGTCTCGCTGGCATGGCTGCTGCGCCAGGACGGCGTGATCGCCATCCCCAAGGCCGTCCGCCCCGAACACGTGCAACTCAATGCGCAAGCGGCGCAAATAAAGCTGGAGGCTGGGGATCTGGAGGCGCTGGACCAAGCGTTTCAGGCGCCCACACGCAAGCAGCGGTTGGCCATGGTCTAAGCCATCGCGGTGTCAGAGGGCTTCGACATGAGAAGCACCGATCAACCGGACGTCTTTAACCTGCAACGCTTTGTCCAGGCGCAAAGCCCGGTATTCGACCGGGTTAAGGCCGAACTGGACGCCGGCCACAAGCGCAGTCACTGGATGTGGTTCATTTTTCCGCAATTTGCCGGGCTGGGTGACAGCGACATGTCGCGCCGCTTCGCGATCCGCTCCCGGCAAGAAGCACAAGCCTACCTCGAACACCCGCTGCTGGGTGCCCGGCTAAGGAGCTGTACACAGCAAGTGCTGGACATCGAGAAGCGCTCGGTGGCGGCGATTTTCGGCCACCCCGACGACCTGAAATTTCGCTCCTCGATGACCTTGTTCGCCCAGATCGCGCCCCCTGACAGTCTCTTTCATCAAGCCTTGAACCAGTACTTTCACGGCATTGTGGATGACTGGACCTTGTCGCTGATGGACTCAAAACAAGCCCAGCTGCCCACCAATCAGGGTTGAAAAATCGTCGTCGACAAACGGCAGGATCGCGTCCGCCACCGGTAGCAGTTGCCGGCTGATGTAGTGGTCGTAGTCGATGAGCGCACTGCGGATTTCCAACGGCTCGGGGCCGGCGACGGTGATCACGTAGCTGATCCAGCCGCCATTCTGGTACTGCCGCGGGCGGCCCTGGCGGTCGTTGTAATCGTCGGCAATGCGCGCCGCCCGTACATGGGGCGGGACGTTGCGCTGGTAGTCGTCAAGCGTGCGGCGCAGGCGCTTGCGGTAAATCAGGCGATCGTCGAACTCACCGGCCAGGGTCTTGCGCACGTATTCGCGCACGTAGTCCTGATAGGGTTTGCGGTGGAAGATCAGCGAATACAGCTCCTGCTGGAACTGCCGGGCCAGCAGCGACCAATCGGTGCGCACGGTTTCCAGGCCCTTGTAGACCATCTCTTCGCTGCCATCGGCGCGCGTGACCAGCCCCGCGTAACGCTTCTTGCTGCCCTCCTCCGCGCCGCGGATGGTCGGCATCAGGAAGCGTTTGTAGTGGGTTTCGAATTGCAGCTCCAGCACGCTCTCCAGGCCGTACTCCTGGCGTACATGCTCGCGCCACCACTGGTTGACGTGATCGACCAGCGCGCGGCCGATCTGCGCGGCTTCCTGCTGGCCGTGGGCGCGCCGCAGCCAGACGAAGGTCGAGTCGGTGTCGCCGTAGATCACCGTATGACCCTGGGCTTCGATCAACTTTCGGGTGCGCAGCATGATCTCGTGACCGCGCAGTGTGATGGACGAGGCCAGGCGCGTGTCGAAGAAGCGGCACCCACTGGAACCAAGCACACCGTAGAACGCGTTCATGATGATCTTCAGCGCCTGGGACAGCGGCGCATTGTGCTCGCGCTTGGCGGTTTCCCGGCCTTCGGCGACCCGGGCGACGATGGCGGGCAGGCAATGCCGGGTACGGGAAAACCGCGCCCCGCGAAAACCCGGCAGCGAATCCTGGTCATTGGGGTGCTTGAGCCCTTCGATCAAGCCCACCGGGTCAATAAGGAAGGTGCGGATGATCGACGGATAGAGGCTTTTGTAGTCGAACACCAGCACCGATTCGTACAGCCCCGGTCGCGAGTCCATGACAAAACCGCCGGGGCTGGCTTGCGCCGGCTTGCTGCCAAGGTTTGGCGCGACGAAGCCTTGGCGGTGCATCAGTGGCATGTAGAGGTGGGTGAACGCCGCCACCGAGCCGCCCATGCGATCGGCCGGCAAGCCGGTGACACTGGCCCGTTCCAGCAGGAACTTGAGCAGCTCGGTCTTGGCGAAGATCCGCGTGACCAGCTCGCAGTCCTTGAGGTTGTACTTGGCCAGCGCCGGTTTGTCCTCGGCGAACATGCGGTTGATTTCATCCATGCGCTGGTACGGGTTATCAATCGACTTGCCTTCGCCCAGCAGGGTTTGCGCGACGTTTTCCAGGCTGAACGAGGGGAAGCTCCAGGTCGCCGAGCGCAAGGATTCGATGCCGTCGATGATCAACCGGCCGGCGGCGGATGCAAAGTAATGGTTGCCGCTGCCGTGTTCGCGCCATTGCATTTCCTCGCCGCCACGCCCCAGTTTCAGCGGCACGGCCAGACGCCGGGCGTGTTCATGCAGGACCCGCAAGTCGAACTGCACGACGTTCCAGCCAATGATCGCATCGGGGTCGTGGCGGGCGAACCATTCATTGAGCTTTTTCAGCAGCAGGGTTCGCGACTCGCAGTATTCGAGCTGGAAATCCACCGCGCTGTGGTCGCCATTGGGCGGGCCGAGCATATAGACCTGACGCTCGCCGCAGCCTTCCAGGGCAATGGAATACAACTCGGCCCGAGCGGTGGTTTCGATGTCCAGGGATACCAGCTTCAGGCTGGGTCGGTAGTCGGGGTCGGGTTTCATCTGCGCATCGAGCAGCAGACCGTCGGCCCCCGGTGTGCCGCCAAAGCGTACGGGCGCGGTGATGAACCGTTCCATCATGTAACGCTCCGGCGGGCGCACATCGGCCTCGTACACCTCGACGCCGGCCCTGCGCAACGCGGTTTCCAGGCGCATCAGTTGTCCGTGCTGCCGGCAATACAGGCCGAGCACCGGACGATGTTCGAAGTCCTGCAGGGCCAGGGGCTTGAGCTCGACGTTTTTTTCGTCACGCAACAGCGCCTCGGCCTGCTCGCGCTGATCGGCCGGGATGAACGCCACCGACGGCTGATGAGGCAGGCGGATGCGCCGGGGACCGCTATCGGTCGCCAGCCAGAACTCGACTTCGGTGCCCGCCGGAGTGTCGCGCCAATGCCGGGTCAGGACGAAGCCCTGCGGTAAATCCACCACTGCAAACCTCGACGCTGATTCAGAGGGTGATTCTACCCGTCATCTTCGGTGTTAGCGCGTAGGTTTCTGGCGAACATCAACCCTGTGGGAGCGAGCCTGCTCGCGTTAGCGGACTGACATTCACCCTTTATGTCGACTGACACGACGCCTTCGCGAGCAGGCTCGCTCCCACAGGTTTTTTTGCCGACCTGGAATATGAGGTTTACCGAAGAAAAACCGCCCAATGACGTTTTTTGCGTGCTATCTGCCGCTTTTGCCCTTGCCCTGAACGCTCGGGTCTACGATTCTTCAAGGACAACGACAACACCCGGGAAACCGCCATGAAAACCGTCGCGCAACTGCTCAAGATGAAAGATCAGAAGAACCAGGAAGTGCACCAGATCAAACCTGATCACATGGTGCTCGAAGCGCTGATGAAGATGGCCGAAAAAAACGTCGGTGCCTTGCTGGTGGTGGACAATGACGAGGTGCTGGGCATCATCAGTGAACGCGACTACGCGCGCAAACTGGTGCTGCATGGCCGCTCCTCCGTGGGCACGCCGGTACGCGACATCATGGTATCGCCCGTCATCACCGTGGACACCCATCAAACTGTCGACACCTGCCTGGGCATCATGTCCGACAGACGCTTGCGCCACCTGCCGGTGGTGGAAAACGGCAAGTTGATCGGCCTGCTGTCGATCGGCGACCTGGTCAAGGAAGCCATTGCCGAACAGGCCGAGCTGATTCGCCAGCTGGAACAGTACATCCGCGGCGAATGATGCGAACCCGTTACCTGTTGTAGGAGCGAGCATGCTCGCGATGGTCGTCAACGATAACGCTGGATGGCAGATGCCCCACGGCGCTCTCAGGTTTTTCGCGAGCATGCTCGCTCCTACAGGGGATTGATGTGTTTACGAGGGCCAATGCCTGGCAAACACCGGCGCCAATATCGGATGCCGGTCAATCCGCTCCAGCCAGGCGAAAAACCCCGGCCTCGTTCGGCGCAAATGCTCGCGGCTGCCCGCCCACCGCGTGATCACCGCCGCCAGCACATCCAGCGCCCCCGGTGTCTCGTCACCCAGATACAACTCAGCGGAAAACTGGTCGGCAAACACCTCCCAACTCCAGTGCAGACGCTGCCGGGCACCGGCCATGAGGTTTTGCCGCGACGCTTCATCCGCACTGGCCAGCCAGCGCTCCGGATAATCGATGATGCCAATGGCCGCATAACAATTGCTGACGATGAACGCCAGGCCCCGAATGGCCTGATCACGGTCGGCAGGGTCAGCCGGCAACAGGTTCGACTTGGGAAACGTCAGCCCGAGATGAATCAGGATCGCCGCGCTTTCGGTGAGGATGCCGCCGTCGGGCAGTTGCAGCGTCGGAATCTGCTTGAGCGGATTGAGCTTCTCCAGTGCCTGGGCGGCTTCGGGGGAGGTCTCGACATCGATGAAGCGATAGGCAATCTCACACAGCTCCAGTGCGGCCTCGATCGCCGCCGCGCCCGAATTCTGATGTCCGTAGAGTTGATACATACACACCCCCTGGTTGGCCGCGATCAGCACCAACTATCCAGTGTAGAAGGCGCCATCGACCACGCCTCGGCCGCCCGACGACTGTAACATCACGCCCACGAACGGTATCGCAGCGCCTCTATCAATACTGTCGATGTTCACCATCACGTCAATGAAGTTCTCTTAAAAAATCCGCGGCGTAACATCAGCTCCATACCAACCAACAACGCCCCGGAGTACACGATCATGAAACGCCAAACCCTTCTCAGCATCGCTTTCTCGGTCTTTGCAGTTAACGCTTTTGCCGCTACCTCTGTTCAGCCTGTTGTCGCTGAAGGTGGCTCGGATCGTCTGATTGAAAGCCGTGTGGCTGAGGGTGGTTCTGACCGACTGATCGAGAATCGCGTCGCTGCCGATGGTTCGGATCGTTTGCAAGGCAACACCGTCGCCGCCGATGGCTCCGACCGCCTGCAAGGCAACACCGTCGCCGCCGATGGCTCCGACCGCCTGCAAGGCAACACCGTCGCCGCCGATGGCTCCGACCGCCTGCAGGGCAACACCGTTGCCGCCGATGGCTCCGACCGCCTGCAAGGCAACACCGTCGCCTGAACCCATCGCTTCACCGCGCCAACAAAAAGCCCGGCCTGATCAGCCGGGCTTTTTCATGCATTTTTCCGGATCAACTCAACGCGCCATGCAGCGCTGGTAACGCTCGTCGACCCGTTTGGCAAACCAGGCGGTGGTGAGCTTGCGGGTGATTTTCGGGCTTTGCAGCACGATCCCCGGCAGTACCGCTCGCGGCAGGGCACGACCTTCGGCCTGTTCGGCCAAGGCGAAGACCCGCTGATAGAGCTCGCTGTCCTCGAACGCCAGGGTGTTGCCCTCCTCCAGTTGATCCCTGATCGTCGGATTGCGCATGCCCAGCTGTTTGCCCAGGGTGCGCACCGCCAGTTCGGTGCTGCCGGGCATGATCGAACCGTAGCGGACCAGGTCGCCATCCAGCGCCAGCGGAATGCCCGAGGCCCGGCTCACGGCATTCTGGAACGCGGCATTGCGACTGGCGTACCAACCAGCGTTGAAATCGGCGAAGCGATACAAGGGTTGCTTGTAGCTCACCGGATAACCGAGCAGATGCGCGATGCCGAAGTACATGCCGCCGCGCCGGGTAAAGACTTCACGGCGTATCGAGCCGTCCACCGGATACGGATAGTCTTTAGCCTGCTGTTCGGCAAAGTCGATGCTGACCTGCATCGGCCCGCCGGTGTGCACCGGGTTGAAGCCTGCGAACAGGGTCTTGCCCATGGGCACCATGCCGATGAATTCATCGAAAATCGCGCTCAGTTCCTTTTCGCTGCGCGCCGCATTCAGCCGATCGCTGTAGGTTTTACCGTTGGGCGAACTCACCCGCAGTGCACCGCTGACCAACAGTTCGGGGATGTGCACCTTGGCCGCCCGGCGATCGATCTCCTCCCGGGCGATCTTGCCCAGCCCCGGCACGCCGGGATCAACCTGGAAGGTCGATTCCTGCTCGGTGACCGCCAGCACCGAGCAGAGGTTTTGCGTGGTCGGTGCAATGTTCTGTGCGGCAAACGCGGCATAGATGTCCGTGGCCCACCCCTGGCGGTCGACGGTTTTCGCCGGCAGCAGGCGCACGATTTGCGCCTTGACCTCGGCGGGCTTGCGCGCCACTGGTTCCTCGGTCCGCTGACTGCTGCAACCGGCCAGCAGCAGTAACGCGGTGATGCTCATGATCAATCGATGGGCTTGCATGTTTTTCCAGGACGTCCGTTGAGCCGGGTTAACCATACGACCAATGGTATGGCGCAGGCTATGACCGTGGCGCGAACCCGGCTGTTCCATTCAGCGGTCAGCCTCGCCGCTGCACAAGGCTGGACCATACTTGCTGCACACGGCAAGAGGACTGGCTTATGCACCGCAGCGATGTGTTGATCATCGGCGCCGGCCCGACCGGGCTGGTCCTGGCGCTATGGCTGAGCAAACTGGGGGTCCGCGTGCGGATCGTCGACAAGGCCTCGGCACCGGGTACCACTTCACGGGCACTGGCGGTGCAGGCGCGCACGCTGGAGCTGTATCGCCAACTGGACCTGGCCGACGCCATCGTGCAGAAGGGTCATCGGGTAGCGGCCGCCAATTTCTGGGTAAAAGGCCAGCCCGTGGCCCGCCTGCCGTTGAGCCGCGTCGGCGAGGGCCTGACGCCCTACGCCTTCCTCGAAATCTTCCCCCAGGACGAACACGAACGGCTGCTAATCGACCGCCTGCAAACCTTCGGCATCACAGTGGAGCGCAACACCGAACTCGAAGGTTTCGAGCAAACCGATGACGGCATCACCGCAACGCTACGCCTGCCCGATGGCCAACAGGAAACCTGCCAGGCCTGCTACCTGGCCGGTTGCGACGGCGCCCGTTCGATCGTGCGCAAGACCCTGGACACCGGTTTTCCAGGCGGTACCTACCAGCAGATTTTCTACGTCGCCGACGTGCAAGCCAGCGGCCCGGCGTTCAATGGCGAACTGCATGTGGATCTTGATGAGGCGGATTTCCTCGCGGTATTCCCGCTGGCCGGCAGCGGTCGAGCGCGCTTGATCGGCACCGTGCGCGACGAACGCGCCGAACAGGCGCAAACCCTGCGATTCGAAGACGTGAGCAGTCGGGCCATCGAGCATATGCAGGTCAAGGTCGAACAACTGAACTGGTTCTCGACCTACCGCGTGCATCATCGGGTGGCGGACCACTTTCGCAATGCACGCGCCTTCCTGTTGGGCGACGCCGCCCATGTGCACAGCCCAGCAGGGGGTCAGGGCATGAACACCGGGATTGGCGATGCCATCAACCTGGCCTGGAAACTCGCGGCGGTACTGAGCGGCGGCGCCGAGGCGAAACTGCTCGACACTTACGAAACCGAACGCATCGCCTTCGCCCGCAAACTGGTGGCCACCACCGACCGGGTTTTCACGTTCGTCACCGCCGAAGGGCCGATGGCCGATCTGTTGCGCACGCGGCTGGCGCCCTTCCTGATTCCGAAAATGGCCTCGTTCGAATCCACCCGCGAGTTCCTGTTTCGCACGGTGTCGCAAATCACCTTGAACTATCGCGCCATGTCCTTGAGCACAGGCATTGCCGGACACGTGCATGGCGGCGACCGCCTGCCCTGGGCGCACGACGGTGAAGGGGACAATTTTGAATCGCTCAAATGCCCGACCTGGCAGGTGCATGTGTATGGCGACACCAGCGACGAGATGATCGCCTGGTGCCACGAGCACCATCTGCCGCTGCATGTGTTCGGCTGGCGCCCGGCATTCGAAGCGGCCGGCCTTGGGCGTAACGGGTTTTACCTGCTGCGGCCGGATACGTATGTGGCGATTGCCGAAACCTGTTCGGACCCGAAGGTCATCGAACGGTATTTTCGCGACCACGGGATCCGGCCGTATTTTGGTGCGCCCTGATTTTAGGTTGGGGGCTGTAGGTGCGTATTTGGATTGGGTGTATATCCGTTGCTGCGGTAACGGCCACTTAGGGTTTCGCCCTTACGGCGAGTCCCTTTTTCAAACGCCAAAAAGGAACCAAAAGGCTCTTGCCCCACCACTCGGTGCCTCGCTGTAGCTCGGCATGCCCTCACTCCGGCATTGCTCCGTGGGTCGCCGCGATGGGCCGTCCCTGGCCCAGCGCGGCTAAACCGGCGTCCTGCCGGTTTACCCACTGCGCAATGCCTGCGTTCGGCCATCGTGGTTTAACGGGGCGCCCAAATCTAAAGCAAAAGCGAGGCGGCCTGACAGCCGACCTGACTTTTCCGAATATCCCCAATCCCCTGTGGGAGCGAGCCTGCTCGCGATGGTCGTCAACGATAACGCGCCCTGTCTGGATGAGCGCGTTGTCTGGACCTTTTTCGTCGGAACGCCGCCCGGAGCCGGCTCGCTCCCACAATTGGATCGCGGACCGACCTGCAATCAGGTCGGCTGTCAGGCCGCCTCGCGTTGGCTTTGGCTTTTGATCTTCTTGCCACATCGAGAGGCCGAGTGGAGGTTCTGCGCAGTGGGCAACCCGGCATGGATGCCGGGTTAGCCGCGCTGGGCCAAGGATGGCCCATCGCGGCGGGCCCACGGAGCAGGACCGGAGCGAGGGCATGCCGAGCACTAGCGAGGCACCGAACGCCAGGGGCAAGAGCCCTTGGTTACTTGGGGCTCTTCCAAGTGACTCGCTGTAAGAGCGAAACCATAAGTGGCCGTTACCGCAGCAATGGATATGTACCCTGAGACCGCGTCATCGTTCTTCGCCGGCAAGTCGGACCGCCGCACCGCTGGCTCCTACAAGGGATTTTCAGATCCCGGATGTTGCCAGGTCCATCGCAAAGTAAGTGAAAATCAGGTCGGCCCCTGCCCGCTTGATGGCGCCGAGGCTTTCACGCACCACGCGATCCTCATCGATGGCCCCGGCCTGGGCGGCGAACTTGATCATCGCGTACTCACCGCTCACCTGATACGCCGACAAAGGCAGGCGCGAGGCTTCGCGGATGTCGCGGATGATGTCCAGGTAGGCACCGGCCGGCTTGACCATCAGCGCGTCGGCGCCTTCCTGTTCGTCCAGCAGCGACTCACGCACCGCCTCACGGCGATTCATCGGGTTCATCTGATAGCTTTTGCGGTCGCCCTTGAGCGCGCTGCCGCCGGCTTCGCGGAACGGGCCATAGAGTGCCGAGGCGAACTTGGTCGAATAGGCCATGATCGCCGTCTGGGTGAACCCGGCTGCATCGAGCGCCCGGCGAATCGCCTGGACCTGCCCGTCCATGGCCGCCGACGGGGCAATCACGTCAGCGCCGGCACGGGCGGCGGCTACTGCCTGTTTGCCGAGGTTGAGCAGGGTCTGGTCGTTATCGACCTCATGATTGTGCATCACGCCGCAATGCCCGTGGTCGGTGTACTCACAAAAACAGGTATCGGACATCACGATCATTTCCGGCACTGCGTCCTTGGCGATGCGCGACATGCGTGACACCAGGCCGTTGTCGTTCCAGGTGTCGCTACCGTTGCTGTCCAGGTGATGGGACACGCCAAAGGTCATCACCGACTTGATCCCGGCGCGGGCATAACGCTCGATCTCGCCCGCCAGTTTCGATTCAGGAATGCGCATCACACCGGGCATGCTCTTGATCGGCACGAAATCGTCGATTTCTTCCTCGACAAAAATCGGCAGCACCAGGTCATTCAAGCTGAATTCGGTTTCCTGGAACAGACTGCGCAGGCTTGCATTACGGCGCAGACGGCGTGGGCGTGCTTCGGGGAACTGGCTGGACATGGAGATGCCTCAATAACGGAAAACAAGACGAAAATCGTAGAGGGAGCAAAGCTTATGCCCTGCAAGGCGCAGGGCACAAATCACGCAGGAGAAATAACCCTTGCCGCGTCAGCAATAATCGATCCCACAAAGGTCGGGTCAATCAAAGGGTCAGCGTGCCGTTGATACAGGTCACCACCGCCCCGCCGATCCAGATTTCATTCCCCACCTGTTCCACCTGGATGCGCCCGGCGCGGCCCATGGTCAGACCCTGGCTGACCACGTAGCGGGCCGGCGCCAGCCCTTCGCTGAGCAGCCATTGGGCAATCCCGGCGTTGAGGCTGCCCGTGGCCGGATCTTCAGGCATACCGTCACCGGAAATGAATGCCCGGACTTCGAACTGCGCGTCATCGCCATCGCGTTCGGGGTGCCACGGCGCAATGACACCGACCGCGAGGCCGAGCATGTGCGAATGATCCGGCTGCAAGTCCAGCACTTGCTGGCGATCCCCAACCATCACGGCCAACCAGCCCGCACCGTTATCGACCCACTGCGCGCGGACAATCGCTTCCGGTTCCAGCCCCAGGCCCAACTGCACACGCGTCATCAGACTGGCGTCCACCGGCCCGGTCTTGAGCAGTGGCGGAGCGAGAAACGCCAGCTCCGCACCCTGCCGACGGATCCGCACCAGGCCGACACCGCACTCCTGAATGATCTCTTCCCCCTTGGGCACACCACCGGCTTCAAGCCAGGCATGGCAAGTGCCCAACGTCGGATGCCCGGCGAACGGCAACTCCTTGAGGGTGGTGAATATTCGCACCCGATAGTCGGCACGGGGATCCTGCGGCTCGAGAATGAACGTGGTTTCGCTGAGATTGGTCCAGGTCGCGAACGCCGCCATTCGCTCATCACTCAGCTTGTCGGCGCCAAACACCACCGCCAGCGGATTGCCTTTGAGCGGCACGGGACTGAAGACATCGACTTGCTTGAAATTGAATGAATGCATGGCCGTCCCTGGTCCTGATCAGATCGAATCGTTTGGCTTGGGAATTTCCAGCCCGCGCTTCACCGCCGGCCGCGCCAGGAATTTTTCCAGCACCCGGGTAACGTTCGGGAAATTGTGGATACCCACCAGATCGCCGGCTTCATAGAAACCGATCAGGTTGCGCACCCACGGGAAGGTCGCGATATCGGCGATGGTATAGCGCTCGCCCATGATCCACTCGCGCCCTTGCAGGCGTGTATCGAGGACACTGAGCAGGCGTCGGCTTTCCTCGACGTAGCGGTCACGCGGTCGCTTGTCTTCGTAGTCCTTGCCGGCGAATTTATTGAAAAAACCCAACTGACCAAACATCGGGCCGATGCCACCCATCTGAAACATCAGCCACTGAATGGTCTCGTAACGCGCTGCCGATTCCTGGGACAGCAATTGCCCGCTCTTGTCGGCGAGGTAGATCAGGATCGCCCCGGACTCGAACAGCGGCAACGGCTGGTCGTCCGGACCGTGGGGGTCGAGAATGGCCGGGATCTTGTTGTTAGGGCTCAGCGACAGGAACTCGGGCGACATCTGATCGCTGGTGTCGAAGCCCACGCGATGGGGCTCATAGGGCAGGCCGATCTCTTCAAGCATGATCGAAACCTTGACGCCGTTGGGGGTCGGCAAGGAGTACAGCTGAATCCACTCCGGGTACCGGGCCGGCCATTTGCGGGTGATGGGGAACGCAGACAAATCGGTCATGGGTGCATCCACGAGAAAATTGAGAATGCCGATCATAATGGAGATGACCCGACCTGCGGTATGTGGCGCCATGAATACCGCTGATGGTCGAGATCAAGCAAGATCACTGCGCTTGCCTGCCGGCTCGTGTAGGGTGTCCATAATTTCGCAACATCCTGTCGATAACCTTTGCTCCAACCCGTTTAAGGTTATCGGTAAAGTGCTGCGCGCTCGGCCGGAATCGAACCAAATGGGCTTCAGAGGACTCTGAGTTGCGTCCCTTTGATACGGAACGGCTCCACGACATGGAAAACACCCGACGCAGGAAAGTCGCGGTGCAAAGGTTTGTCAGCCTTAACCCAATGCGCTGAAGAACCTTTTATTCAATGATCAATCCCTTGAAATTCACCCGACACTTTAAACATCGTGCGTATTTGCTCCTGCCCGCCCTGCTGGCGGCCAGTGCGTTGTTTTTGGCACTGGAGTCCAGCGAAAGCCGCGCCCAGCAGGTGGATGGCACCCAGACCCTGGTGTTCCTGCGCCATGCGGAAAAGCCCGAAGGCGGCCTGGGCCAGCTCAATTGCCAGGGCTTGAACCGCGCCATCGACCTGGCCACCCTGTTGCCGGAAAAATTCGGCAAGGCCGACTACGTGTTTGCCGCCAACCCGACGCGCAACGTCGAGGAAGGCGAACTGGACAACTCCTACAGCTACATCCGCCCCTTGATGACCATCAGCCCCAGCGCGATCAAGCTCGGTTTGCCGGTGAACATCAACTTTTCGGCCAACGACACCAGCGACCTGGCCGATGAACTGCTCCACGACAAGTATCACAACTCGGTCATCTACACCGCCTGGTCCCACGGCTATCTGCCGGAACTGATCAACAAGGTCGCCGGTGAAGCCATCGGCAAGAAACAGAAGATCACCGAGGACTGGGAATCCAGCGACTATGACTCGCTGTACGTGCTGACCCTGACCTGGCACAACGGCAAGGCCAGCCTGCAGAGCCACAGCTACAAGCAGGGGCTGGATAATGGGCAGGAGACTTGCCCGACGTAGGAGCCAGGCTTGCCGGCGAAGAACGATAACGCGGTATGACAGATACACCGCGTCGCAGGGTTCGCCTGTAGGAGCCAGGCTTGCCGGCGAAGAACGATAACGCGGTGTGACAGATACACCGCGGTGCCTGGTTCGCCGGCAAGCCTGGCTCCTACAGACCGCGCCGCTCCCGCAAATACGCCAACACCGCCCCCCGCTCCCCGGAGAACTCAATCCGAGGCCCTTTCTTCTCCCGCTGAAAGGCATACATCGGGTCGTAATACTCAACCAGCAACCCTTCGATCCAGGCCCGGTGCAAATCCACCGCACCTCTACGCCCCTGCTCGGCCAGCGCATCTTCCATCAGGATCAGCATCCGTCGATGGCGCTCGCCGCCCAGACGCTTTTGCACATTGTCCAGGCTCGCCAGCATACGCTCGGAAAACAACACAAAACCTTCGTCGCCATGCACGGCGATAAACTCGGCACACAGGTCCACCACGTAATCGCGCAGGATCCGCTCGACCCGCCCTTCCAGGCTGTCTTCAAGCCAGACCATCGGAAACTGCTGCATGCCCTGATACAGCGGCAACGGCAAGGCGCAACTGCCGACCGCGCGGCTCTCGTCTTCCAGCACGAACTGTTCGATACCGCGGGCGCGCTTTTTCAGCACGTCCACGGCCAGGCGGTTTTCAAAGTCGATGTTGGACGGCTGGCCCGTGACGCGTTTGCCGAAACTGGAACCGCGATGGTTGGCATGTCCCTCAAGGTCCAGCCCGTTGTTCAGTTGCGTAAGCACCTCGGTTTTACCGGTGCCGGTCATGCCGCCCAACAAAACGAAATCGCACTGGGCTACGGCCTGGTCCATGGTTTCCAGCAAGAAGGTCCGCATGGCCTTGTAGCCACCGCCTACCCGCGGATAGTCGACGCCTGCCTCGTCCTTGAGCCATTGCTGAACGATCTGCGAGCGCAGGCCGCCACGGAAGCAATACAAAAGGCCATCAGGATGGGCCCGGGCAAAATCCGCCCAGGCCTGGATGCGCTCGGTCTTGATCGCGCCGGACACCAATTGATGGCCCAGCTCAATCGCCGCCTGCTGCCCCTGTTGCTTGTAACAGGTGCCAACCCGTTGCCGTTCGTGATCATTCATCAGCGGCAGGTTGACCACGCCGGGAAACGAGCCCTTGAGAAACTCGACCGGCGCACGGGCGTCCATCATTGGCCGGTCGTTGAGAAAGATGTCGCGGTAATCGGTGCAGTCGACAGGCATCAGGACACCTCGACCGCGTGGCTCTGTCGCTCGACCAGTTCGCCGATGGGTGCCAGGCTCAGCCCCAGTTCGGCAGCGACCGCGAGAAACCCGGCGTTGCCCTCGGGCGTCACGGCGACCAGCAGGCCACCGCTGGTTTGCGGGTCGCACAGCACACGCTTGTGCAACTCCTGGAGACGCCCAAGCTTGCTCGCGTAGCTGTCGAAATTGCGCAAGGTGCCGCCCGGCACACAGCCCAGGTCGAGGTAATACTCGACGCCCGGCAAGCGCGGCACCCGCTCATAGTCGATGCGTGCGGTGAGACCGCTGCCATCGGCCAGTTCCACCAGGTGCCCGAGCAGGCCGAAACCGGTGACATCGGTCATCGCGGTCACGCCCTCGAGCTTGCCGAAACGGCTGCCGGGTTTATTCAGGGTGCACATCCAGTCGCGGGCCAGGCCGACATCGGCGCTGCGCAACTTGCCCTGCTTTTCGGCCGTGGTGAGGATGCCGATGCCCAAGGGTTTGGTCAGGTACAACAAGCAGCCGGCCGTGGCCGTGTCGTTGCGCTTCATGTGGCGCTTTTGCACCAGCCCGGTGACGGCCAGGCCAAAGATCGGCTCAGGTGCGTCGATGGAATGCCCACCGGCCAAGGGAATCCCGGCCTCATCGCACACCGAGCGCCCGCCGCGAATCACTTCCCGGGCAATCTCCGGCGCCAGCACATTGACCGGCCAGCCGAGGATCGCGATCGCCATCAACGGATCGCCACCCATGGCGTAGATGTCGCTGATGGCATTGGTGGCGGCAATACGGCCGAAATCGAAAGGATCGTCGACGATCGGCATGAAAAAGTCGGTGGTCGACACCACGCCACGCTCGTCATCGATGGCGTACACCGCCGCGTCATCGCGCGAGGCATTGCCAACCCACAGTTTCGGATCAAGGTTCTGCGCCCCGCTGCCGGCCAGAATCACCTCCAGCACCTGGGGGGAAATCTTGCAGCCACAACCAGCGCCATGGCTGTATTGGGTCAGGCGGATCGGCTCGCTCATCGGGGGCTCCTCATTGGGTCATGGGCCGATTCTAGCAGAGCGTCCACTGACTCTGTGGGGGCGCGCCTGCTCGCGAAAGGGCCATGACATTAACCGTCCGCCAATCCGAATGAATTTTCCGCACGCCCAGCGATCCCTCTATGTACACAGGGAGGAACAAAGGCTCTATGAACAACGCAAAACTGTTCGTCATTGAATACACTCTTCATGGCGTCCCCAAGTCGTTCATCATCCGTCTGGACAAAATGGACAACGCGGAGGCCTGGCATTGGGCAAGCTGCGACGCGGGGGTCGGACGCATTCCTCGCTTTGGCCGCGAAAAAGTGCAGAAGACCAGCAAACCGATGGCGGAAAAATTCGGCGTGGAAAACGTCAAGTGGCGCCCGGCCGGTTAGCCTGGCGGCGATCAGGATTGGGGGGGAAGGAAATGACTTCAACACTCGTCAGCAGCCCTGCACATCTGGACTACGGTCTGGATACGTTGTTCGGCCGCATCACCAAAAGCACCGAATGCCGGGTCGGCCTGGAACAGGTCGAAGATGATCCGACGCGCTTCGCAGTGCGCGTTCCAGCGCCACTGCCTGAAGACCTGGAGCAGGCCAAAACGGTGGTGTTGAGGGTCGATGGACGACGCCTGGCGGGCACCGTCCGCCACAGCGAACGGCTCGACGACGACAGCCTGAAACTGGAAGTGGAGCCCGACTAGGCCCCACGTTCCGGTGCGTGGCAAGTGTCAGTGGGCACACTTGCAACCTTGATGGGCGCATTCTTCGCCTTGCTCGTGGTGCTTGGCACAGGCTTCACAGCAGTAATGCTTGCCGTGACGCACGATCGGATGTTCACCGAGCTTGCAGTTGCATTTCGGACAGTCACAGATACTTTTTTCATCGGTCATGGAGCTGACTCCTTTGGCAGTGGTCGTCGGCGGGCTGGATGAGCAACCCGTTGTACCAGTGTAGGAGTTGATGAGGGGTACAGGCCGCCATTTGACCGTTCAATCAGAGCACCATCGCCGCCATCCAGCCAAACACCAGCAACGGCAGGTTGTAGTGCAGGAAGGTCGGCACCACGGTGTCCCAGATGTGGTGATGCTGGCCGTCGATGTTCAGGCCGGAGGTCGGCCCCAGGGTCGAATCCGAAGCCGGCGAACCGGCGTCGCCCAATGCCCCTGCTGTACCGACGATACACACGATGGCAATCGGGCTGAAGCCCAGCTGCACGCACAAGGGTACGAAAATCACTGCCAGGATCGGCACGGTGGAAAACGACGAACCGATGCCCATGGTCACCAACAGGCCGACCAGCAACATCAGCAAGGCGCCGACGGCTTTGCTGTGGCCAATCCACGAGGCCGAGGTTTCGACCAGCGTCTGTACCTGCCCTGTAGCCTTGATCACTTCGCCAAAGCCGGACGCGGCGATCATGATGAAGCCGATCATCGCCATCATCTTCATGCCTTCGGTGAACAGGTCATCGGTGTCACGCCACTTGACGATGCCCGACACCGAAAAAATCAGGAAGCCCACCAACGCGCCGATGATCATCGAATCGAGCAGCAGCTGAATGATGAACGCCGCGGCAATTGCCACGCCGGCGACCATCAGGCTCAGTGGGTTGTACTGCACCGCGACCTGCTCGACCTGCTCGATCTTTTCCAGGTCGTAGACGCGCTTCTTGCGGTAACTGACAAACGCGATCAGCAGGCCCACCACCATGCCCAGTGCCGGGATGCCCATGGCATGAGTCACGTTGATGCCGCTGATATCGACGCCGCTGCGGGCGACGTTGGCCAGCAGGATTTCATTCAGGAAGATGTTGCCAAAGCCCACCGGCAAGAACATGTACGGGGTGATCAGGCCGAAGGTCATGACACAGGCGATCAACCGGCGATCCAGTTGCAGCCGGGTCAACACATACAGCAGCGGCGGCACCAGTAACGGAATGAACGCGATATGAATCGGCAGGATGTTCTGGGACGCGATGGCCACGATCCACAACAGGCCGATCAGCAGCCATTTGACCTGGCCACCGCCACTGGCATGCTGCCTGTCCACCATCGCCAGGGCCTTGTCCGCCAAGGCATGGGCCAGGCCAGACTTGGCAATCGCCACCGCAAACGCGCCGAGCAACGCATAGGACAACGCCACCGTCGCCCCACCGCCCAAGCCGCTGTTGAACGCCTTGAGGGTCGCGTCGATGCCAAGGCCACCGGTCAGGCCACCCACCAGCGCCCCCACGATCAGCGCGATCACCACATGCACGCGGGACAGGCTGAGTATCAGCATGATGCCGACCGCGGCAATTACTGCATTCATTGTCGTTACCTCTGGGCAAGCGAAAAGAGTCCGGCCGGCAGTCTGTGAGAGCCGCCAACGGATAAAGGAATGGGTTTTATTAGAGGGCGCGCACTGTGAAGCAAGCCGCTTCAAGCTGCAAGCCTCAAGCGACATGATTTGCCTCAAGAAAGCTGCTTGATGGCCGTTACAGAGCAAAGTCGCAGATATTTATCGAATAAGGACGCGTCCATGTCGCTCAGACAACTTTCCATTCAATGGAAAATCACCCTGTTGGCCGGGTTGTGCCTGGCGGGCATCGTGACCCTGCTGGTGGGTCTTTCGCTGTACCGCATGGAGCACAGCTCCGCGCTGGTGAAAGCCTCGAGCATGGAGATGCTGACCGAAGCCGCCCAGGCCCGGATCGAGTCGCAGGGTGAAAACCAGGCGCTGATGATCCGCCAGCAGTTCATGGACGCTTATCAATATGGCCATGGTTTTTCGCGCCAGGTGCTGTTTCTGCGCGACCAGGCGGAAAAACGCTTCCTCGATGCCTTCGACCTGCGCGAAGACCTGACCCGCCAGGTCAAGTCGGCCCTGCAAGCCAACCCCGAGCTACTCGGCCTGTCCCTGGTGTTCGAACCCAACGCACTGGACGGCAAGGACGAACTGTTCAGCGGCCAGGCCGAACTGGGGAGCAACGACCAGGGCCGTTTCGCCCTCTATTGGTCGCAGCCGACACCGGGCAAATTGACCTCCATGGCGCTGCCCGAAAGCGACATGGCCGACACCCGCACCGGCCCCAGCGGCGAACCGGCCAACGCCTGGTTCACCTGCCCGCGCACTCGCCTCACGCCCTGCGTGATCGAACCGTACTTCTATATGATCGACGGCCAGAACGTGCTGATGACCAGCATCGTTTTTCCGTTGATGGTCAACGGCAAGGTCATCGCGTCGCTATCGGTGGACATCAACCTCAACAGCCTGCAAGCGATCAGCCAGAGCGCAAGCAAGAAACTCTATGACGGCCAGACCAGCGTCAGCATCGTCAGCCCGGCCGGTCTGCTAGCCGGTTACAGCCTGGACGCCAGCAAACTCAGCCAGCGCCTGGAAGCTGTGGACACCGCCACCGGCGCCGAGCTGATGCGCATGCTCGCCGCCAGCAGCAAGACGTCCAGCCTGCACAGCCATCAGCAATTGAAAGTGCTGTCGCCGTTCCAGCCAATTCCCGGCGGCAAAGCCTGGGGCGTGTTGCTCGACGTGCCGGAAAAAGTCCTCGTCGGCCCGGCCGAGGCCCTGAAAAAACAACTGGATGACAGCAACACCGCCGGCACGCTGACCGAACTCGGCCTGGGCATCCTCGCGGCGCTGATTGGCTTGCTGCTGGTGTGGCTGATGGCGCGCAGCGTGACCCGACCGATCCTCGGCGTGGCGCACATGCTTGAGGACATTGCCAGCGGCGAAGGTGACCTGACCCGCCGCCTGGCCTACGACAAACAGGATGAGCTGGGCCAATTGGCGGGCTGGTTCAACCGTTTCCTCGACAAGCTGCAACCGGTCATCGCCGAGGTCAAACGCTCGGTACAGGACGCCCGCAGCACGGCGGACCAGTCGTCCGCCATCGCCACCCAGACCAGCGCCGGCATGGAACAGCAATACCGTCAGGTGGACCAGGTGGCGACCGCTTCCCACGAAATGAGCGCCACAGCCCAAGACGTCGCCCGCAGCGCCGCGCAAGCGGCCCAAGCCGCGCGGGATGCCGATCAGGCCACCCGCGAAGGCCTGACCGTGATCGACCGCACCACCACGAGCATCGACAACCTCGCCGCCGACATGAGCGCGGCGATGGTCCAGGTCGAAGGCCTGGCGGCCAACAGCGAGAAAATCGGTTCGGTCCTGGAGGTGATCCGCGCCATTGCCGAACAGACCAACCTGCTGGCCCTCAATGCCGCCATCGAAGCCGCCCGTGCCGGTGAAGCCGGGCGCGGCTTTGCCGTGGTGGCCGATGAGGTGCGCAACCTGGCGCGCCGCACCCAGGAGTCGGTCGAAGAAACGCGCCTGGTGATCGAACAACTGCAAAGCGGCACCCAGGACGTGGTCGGTTCGATGGGCAACAGCCACCGCCAGGCCCAGGACAGCGTCGAGCAGGTTGGCCAGGCCGTGACGGCGCTGCAGCAGATCGGCGACGCGGTCACCGTGATCAGCGACATGAATTTGCAAATCGCCAGCGCCGCCGAAGAGCAAAGCGCCGTGGCCGAGGAAATCAACCACAACGTGGCGACCATCCGCGATGTCACCGAATCGCTGTCGGGGCAAGCCAACGAATCGGCTCGGGTGAGCCAGTCGCTCAATCGCCTGGCGAATCAACAGCAGAGCCTGATGGATCAGTTCCGCGTTTAAACAATTCACCCATCCCATGTGGGAGCGAGCCTGCTCGCGAAGGCGTCGTGTCAGTCGACATCAATATTGACTGACACGACGCCTTCGCGAGCAGGCTCGCTCCCACAGATTTATCTGTCGTATATAAGATTGCAGCACTCCCGGTCAGTTGCCTGGAACCTGCGCGGCGTTTCGGCATCGTATCTACCGATACCGCGCCCCGCCATTCAAACAGCCGTTTTGCGGTTGTTGCCACTGGGGCCATCGATACACGTACATGCCCTTGAGTGGCTGTCAGCGCTCGGGTAATGTCATCAGACCCATAGGACAGAGCACGCCCATGACTTCCAAGCTGGAACAACTCAAACAGATGACCACCGTGGTTGCCGACACCGGCGACTTCGAAGCTATCGCTCGCGTCAAACCCGTGGACGCCACGACCAACCCTTCGCTGCTGCTCAAGGCAGCAGCCATTCCCGCTTATGCCGAGTTGTTGAACGCATGCGTCAGCGACTGCAAGGGCGATGTGGGCCTGGCCAGCGACCGATTTGGCGTCGCTGTCGGGCAGGAAATCCTCAAGGTGATTCCTGGCCGTATTTCCACCGAAGTGGATGCACGCCTGTCGTTCGACACTGACGCCGTATTGAAGCGCGCGCACCGTCTGATCGAGCTGTACGAAAAGGCCGGCATCGGCCGCGACCGGGTGCTGATCAAGATCGCCTCCACCTGGGAAGGCATCCGCGCTGCCGAGATCCTGGAAAAGGAAGGCATCCAGACCAACCTGACCCTGCTGTTCTCGTTTGCCCAGGCGGCTGCCTGCGCCGACGCCGGGGTGTTCCTGATTTCGCCGTTCGTGGGCCGCATCTACGACTGGCACAAGAAAGCCACCGGTAACGACTACGTCGGCGCGGACGATCCGGGCGTGCAGTCGGTGACGCGCATCTACAACTATTACAAGGCCAATGACTACAAGACCGTGGTCATGGGCGCAAGCTTCCGCAACCTCGGCCAGATCGAGCAACTGGCCGGTTGCGACCGCCTGACCATCAGCCCGGACCTGATCGACAAGCTGGCGGCAGACACCGGCAAGCTGGAGCGCAAACTGGCACCGGGCAGTGCCGGTGAAGCGCGCCTGAACCTCAATGAAGCGCAATTCCGCTGGTTGTCCAACGAGGACGCCATGGCGACCGAGAAACTGGCCGAAGGCATTCGCCAGTTCGCCCGGGACCAGGAGAAGCTGGAGGCGCTGTTGCAGGCCAAGCTGTGATCTGAACCTGCTAATGCAAAAAGGGCGAACCTTGGTGGGTTCGCCCTTTTTTATGAGTCATGATTGAATGTGGCGATCTTACGGACGCCTTCGCGAGCAGGCTCGCTCCCACATTGGATCAGTAGCATTCACTAAAACCTGTGGGAGCGAGCCGGCTCCGGGCGGCGTTCCGACGAAGAGGCCAGTCAGGCCAACATCCCTTTAAGAGATCAATGCCGCTCCAGCGCATTCACCAAATCATGAAACGCTTCACGATTGGAGTCGTTCAGGCCCATGAGGATCTTGTGCGCTTCGAGCACCTTGATCCGCACCACCTCTTCCGACTGATCCTGATCGGGCAGGTCGTCCAGGCATTCCGGGCATGGCACCGGCTGGTCGACGATGTTGAACACCTGCTCGAACCCCATCGACTGCAACAGACGGGTGATGTCTTCGTGGGTGGTGACAACGGTTGGCAGCAGCCCGACCTTTTGCCGCGACAGGATCGACAGTTTGGCCAGCAAGCCCAGGGTCGTGCTGTCGATGCTGCGGGTTTCGGTCAGGTCGATCACGATCGCGTTGAAGTTCAACGCGGTGAAGATCCGCTCAATAGTCGCATCCAACGCCGAACACAGGGTCAGGCGAACTTCACCGACAAATTTCAGGACAAAGGTGCCGTCCTGCTCGGCGAACTGGATTCTACCGGTACTCATCAAAGATTCCTGCTCAACACCAACAGGGCGATATCATCCGGCATCTCCCCTAGCGTGGCCAATCCAAATACCTGCCGCAAGCCATCCAGGCTGCCGCCCGCCGCTTTGACCCGTTCGGGCAACGCAGCTTCTTTCTCTTTGAGTGTGGGTTCTGGCAAAAGGTCCAGAATGCCATCAGACATCAGCGTCAGGCTGAATGTCGGCGGCAACTCCAGCACGTGATCTTCGTAGGTGGCTTCATTGAAGAGGCCTACCGGCAGACCACGCCCTTGCAGATAACTGACACTGTCGGGTGTGTACAACACAGGCAACGGCAAATGGCCACCGATGCTATAGGTCAACAAACCTGTCTCCTCGTCGATGACTCCACCGACCATTGTGACGTGTTTGCCCAGCTTACAACTGATCAGGCCCCGGTTGATATGCCCAAGGACTTCAGATGGCTTGAATTCCGGCAGGGTGCCACTGCGCTTGGACTCGAACAACAGGCGCGTGGTCATGAATTTCAACAGCACGGTGACAAAGGCTGAAGAGGCGCCATGCCCGGAAACATCCGCCAGGTAGAACGCCACCCGGCGCTCGTCGACCCGGAAATAGTCGACAAAATCACCCGACAGGTACAGCGACGGGATGATCTGGTGGGCAAACTTGAAGTCGTCGATGGCCCAGGGGCTGACCGGCAGCATGTTCATCTGCACCTGGCGACCGGCGTTCTGGTCTTCCTGGAGCAGGTTCAGGCTGGCGGCGAGCTCGCGGTTGGCCTTTTCCAGCTTCTCGCGGTAGCGCTGGTTTTCCACCAGCAGGCGCGCGCGATCCAGGGCCCGACGCACCGAGTGCTCGAGCACAGCCAGATCTTCGAGAGGCTTGATCAGGTAATCCGCCGCGCCCAGGCGCAAGGCCTCGACCGCGTCGTTCATTACGCCGGCACCCGACACCACGATCACCGGCGTTTGCGGCGACAGCTCGGTGACCTGACGGATGAGTTCGAGTCCGCCCATCTGTGGCATGCGCAGATCGCAGATGACCAAGTCGGGTTTGTCTTGCTCGAATACCTGAAGACCCTGCTGGCCATTGCTGGCCTGCAAGACGCTGAAACCACTGTCTTCCAAATAGGCCGCGAGGCTCGCGCGCACTACCTCGTCATCATCGATTATCAGCAGCGTGGCACTGGTTTTTGGCATGTGGGCAAACGGCGCCAGAATTAGGTTGGCGTAGCGGCTCGGATTTTGGCCCGGCTCTGACTACTGGATTCGCTTTCTAGCCACTCTGCTGCACTGTTTTCGAGCGTTTACCCGATCCACACGTACACCAGAGGTGCCCTTCTAAGGCGCAGACGGTACTCCCATCCGCGAGGCGTTTCAAGCTCACACCGATGGTCGCTTGGCGCTGACACTTTTGAAATCACCGGGAGTTATAAGAACTGCTAAAACCGAAACCCAATGAAAGGTCTTGGCCGCCCTCAAAAATGCAGAAGGCGGCTCGATGGCCGCCTTCTTTTCACCGGTCGAGATCAGAAATCGTCTTCGACCTGGCCGTCTTTGACCTTGAATTCACGGTTCTGCAGATAGGCGTTGCGGATGAAGGTGTACTTGTCGCCCGTGATCAACTTCTCGGTGGACAACAGGTTCGCCCGGGTATCGACGATGTTCAGGCCGAAGATCGAATTCCGCACCGGTACGTCGTGGATGTACGGATAAGGACCGGTGTAGCCATCGACGTACTTGGCCGGCGCGTCACGCAGGGTGCTTGGCCCCAGGAGCGGCAGCATCACGTAAGGCCCGCTGCCAACGCCCCAGTAACCGAGGGTCTGGCCGAAGTCTTCGTCGTTGCGCTGCAGGCCCATGTGGGTACCCACGTCGAAGAAACCCAGCACGCCGAAGGTGGTGTTGAAGATCAGGCGCGCGGTGTCGACACCCGCCGCGGCGGGTTTGGCCTGCAGGATATTGTTGGCGAGGTTGGTCACATCACCGACGTTGCGGAACATGTTGTGGATGCCGTCTTCAAGAAACTGTGGCGTCACGAACTGGTAGCCCTGGGCCAGAGGCTTGAGGGCATAGGTGTCGACGACATCGTTGAACTTGAAGATCGGACGGTTGATACCTTCCCAAGGATCATCTTCCGAGGCTGCCTGGGCAGCAAACGGAACCAGCAGCGCACTGGCGCACACACAAAGCTGAGCGAGATGATTGCTCCAGCGCATAGAAAACTCCTTGGACTGTACCGTCGCAGGGCGCCTGGCCCCACGCAAAGACCGCTAGTATAAGACGGATCGGCCACTTTAGGCAGCATTAGCCCCGCATGCCTGTGCATGATCGCCGGTGATGCGAGCGATTCACGGCGGTGTCACTCAACTGTCACCGTCGACCTTTAGCCTCGAGGCTATTTCAGGGACGTTGACATGCCGCACGCCGAAATCACCCCGCAAACAGTGCCGAACCTGACTGCCGTGCTGTTCGGCCTAAGTGGTTGCCTGGTGGATTTCGGCGCCTGTACGCGTCTGCAAGGCAACCAAGGCGCCGATCCCGCCGAGGCCACCCCCGGCGCCCTGGACAGTTTGCACAGCTTGCAGCGCCAGCAGATCCCCTGCGCCTGGCTCGATGAGCTCTCCCCCGCCATCAGCCAGGCATTGGCCAGCGGCCTCCCGGCGTGGATCAAATCCTCGCAACATTCCGCAACAATCAAATCATGGCCGGCGCCCGATGCGTGTTGGCAAGCCTTGATGGCGCTGGACATCGAACGGCTGGATGGTTGCGTGCTGGTCAGCGGCGAACCGCGACTGCTGCAATCGGGACTGAACGCGGGGTTGTGGACCATCGGCCTGGCCTCCTGCGGCTCACTCTGCGGGCTCGCGCCGGCGCAATGGCAGGCATTGTCACCACAGGAACGCGACATCAAGCGCAGCAAGGCAACGGTGCAGCTGTTCGGCCTTGGCGTGCATTCGGTGATCGATCACCTCGGTGAACTCGAGACCTGCCTGGCCGACATCAGCTTGCGTCGGCTCAAGGGTGAAAAGCCCTGACTGCCGCCTCACACCTATGAAGGCATGCAGGTTACGCGCGAGTGGATTAATCTAAAGGTAAGCCATAGACCTTTGGCGCGCCGTCGCGGTCTATGCCAGTGCCTATCGATAAAAGGAAGAACGCCATGCCTGCCCGCGAACTGCAAGCCCAGCTCAATGCCCTGCGCGAGCAATTGGAACAGAATCCTCCGCTGACCGAAGCCGAGCGCGAAGACCTGCACGCACTGATGCAACAGATCGAACTTGAGATTGAGCTCGAAACCAAGACCCAGGACGTCAACCTCGCCGATAACGTCAATCTGGCCGTCGAACGCTTCGAACTCGACCACCCGACCCTCGCCGACGCCCTGCGCCGGATTGGCACGGCCCTGCACAGCATGGGGATCTGACCCAAACGCAGAAATCCCCCTGTAGGAGCGAGCATGCTCGCGAAAAACCAGAGAGCACCGCGGGGCGTCAGGCGCCCCGCGTTATCGTTTACGACCATCGCGAGCAGGCTCGCTCCTACTGACGGACCAGGCGATGGTTCGGCAACTGCACCTCTTCAGTACTGCGATACGGATTGATATCCAACCCGCCCCGCCGCACATACCGCGCATACACCGTCAATTTCTCCGGCTTCAGCAACCGCTGCAGGTCAAGGAAAATCCGCTCCACGCACTGCTCATGGAAGTCCGAGTGCTGGCGGAAGCTGACGATGTATTCCAGCAAACTCGCATGATCCAGCGCCGCGCCACGGTACTCCACCGCCACGCTGCCCCAGTCCGGCTGACTGGTCACCGGGCAATTGGATTTGAGCAAATGGCTGTGCACGCTCTCTTCGACAATGCGTGACTCATCGCAACGCAGCAGTTCCGGGCGCGGGTGCTCGTAGTTGCTGACGCTGATGTCCAGATCGTCAATGCACACGCCGGGCAATGCCACTACGCCTTCGGCTTCGACCTCTTTCAGGCTGCGGATGCGCACGCCCACCGGTTTGCCGGCCGCGGCCGACAGATCTTTGGCCAGTGTCGCTTCAAGGCTCGCGGTGTCGGCAAACGGCGTCTGGTTCAAGGAGTTGAGGTAGAGCTTGAACGATTTGGATTCGATGATGTTCGGCGAATCCGCCGGGATGCTGAATTCGCCGATCGCCACCACCGGCTTGCCCGACGGCAACAACCACGACAGTTCGAAGCAATTCCAGAAGTCCACGCCCTTGTACGGCAGCGTCTGAGCCGTCAGGCCGAGCTCGGCCCACTTGGTGGTACGCGGGATCGGGAACAGCAGGGACGGCGTGTAAGTGGCGATGTATTCGCTGGATTTGCCCAGCGGCGAGTGTTCGGCTGCGGGATGCATGGCGGAAACCTGACTGAAGAATCAGCGGATTCTACCAGCCTTTGCCGCAGCCTTTGAGTGCTTACTGACTGACAGTCAACTTGCCGACCATGCCGGCCTGGTAATGACCGGGGATGTTGCAGGCAAATTCGAGGCTGGTGGCCTTGCTGAAGGTCCAGGTCAGCTCGGCGGTTTTACCAGGTTCCACCAGCACGCTGTTGGGGTCGTCGTGCTGCATGGCGTGCCCCATTCCGACCATGGCAGCGTGGTCCATTTGCTTCATGCCGGTAGGCGTGAGCATGCCGTTTTGCTGCATTTGCAACATTTCCTGCTGATGCCTGGCATGCATCGCTGCATCGCCGAGGTTGAATTCGTGCAGCAACTGGCCTTTATTCACCAGCACGAAACGCACCGTCTCCCCCGCCTTGATCTCGATAGACTTGGGAGTGAACGTCATATCACCCATGACCACCTCGACGCTGCGGGTCGCCTTGGCAGCCGGTGCGGGTTGACCAAAATCATAGGTAGCCTTTGGAGCCGCCCACACCGGCGAACTCAGCGCCAACAGACAGGTGGCCAGCAGCACGGATTTGCGCAAAAACATCGAAGTACTCCAACAAGATTAAGGTTCAGCCTGTGGAAAACTTTAAACTGCCACCGCTGCCCGTTACCTGACAGCCAGATTACAACTTTGTCAGCTTGACCTGCAGCGTCGTCGCCCACGGTATAACGCTGTCGTTCCATCTAGCCCGAGTCGCCCATGAAACTGCTGATCGTCGAAGACCAACCGAAAACCGGCCATTACCTGCGCCAGGGCCTGACCGAGGCCGGGTTCACCACGGAACTGGTGGCCGACGGCAGCACTGGCCAGCAACTGGCGTTGAGTGGCGATTATGCCCTGCTGATTCTCGATGTGATGCTGCCCGGCCGCGATGGCTGGCAGATCCTGCAAGCGGTGCGCAGTGCCGGGCTGGATACACCGGTGCTGTTCCTGACCGCCCGGGACGACGTGGAGGACCGGGTTCACGGCCTCGAACTCGGCGCCGACGATTACCTGGTCAAGCCGTTCGCCTTCTCCGAATTGCTCGCCAGGGTTCGCAGCCTGTTGCGCCGTGGCAGCACCGCGCCCCAGGAAACCAGCCTGCAACTGGCCGACCTGCGCCTGGACCTGATCCGCCGCCGGGTGGAACGCAGTGGCCAGCGCATCGACCTGACCGCCAAGGAGTTCGCCCTGCTGGAAATGCTCCTGCGCCGCCAGGGCGAAGTCCTGCCCAAATCGCTGATTGCGTCCCAGGTCTGGGACATGAATTTCGACAGCGACACCAACGTCATCGAAGTCGCGATCCGCCGCTTGCGCCTGAAGATCGACGACGAATTCCCGAACAAATTGATCCATACCGTGCGCGGCATGGGCTACGTGCTTGAAGAACGCCAGTGCTGATGCGCCGGCTGTCCTTGAGCGCTCGCCTGGCACTGCTGTTCGCCGCGTGCACCGCCGTGGTCTCGCTGTTCGCCGGCGTGCTGTTCAGCCGCGCCAGCGAGGCGCACTTCATCGAGCTCGATCAGCAGTTGCTCGACGGCAAGCTGATTGGATTGCGACGGGCATTGCTGGATGTTCAGTCAAGCGAAGGTGAAGCCCGGCTGGCCGACGAATTGAGTCGCCAGGCCGATCTGTCACTGCGCATCAGTGGCAGCGATGGCCGCCGCTGGTATGACAGCTCCACGCGTCTGCCGCAGACATTGCCGCGCCAGCCCGGCTTGTCCACTGTGAGCCACGACGGCACCGACTATCGCGTGCTGAACGCGCCGCTGTACCTCGACAACCCCGATTCGCCGCAACTGACCCTGCTGCTGGACATCACCCATCACCAGCATTTTCTGCAGCGCATGCAACACCTGATCTGGCTGACCGTCGGCCTGTCCGCCCTGGCCACTGCCCTGCTCGGTGCCTGGGCCGCGCGTAGCGGACTGCGACCGTTACGCCGCATGAGCGCAGTCGCCAGTGGTGTCTCGGCGCAATCGCTCAACGCACGCCTGCCGGAAGACGACATGCCGCCGGAGCTGGCGGAAATGGCCCGGCACTTCAACGCCATGCTCGGGCGTCTCGACGATTCCTTTCAACGGCTCTCGGCCTTCTCCGCCGACATTGCCCATGAGCTGCGCACGCCGCTGTCGAATCTGCTGACCCACACCCAGGTCACCCTCACCCGTGCGCGCCCCCTCGAGGATTACCGCGAAGCGCTGCACAGCAACCTCGAGGAGCTGCAATGGATGGCGCAACTGGTCAACGACATGCTTTACCTGGCCAAAGCCGACCACGGCCTGTTGATGCCCAAACGCGAACCGCTTGAGCTGGCAGAGGAAGTGGACGTGTTGCTGGAGTTTTTTGCGCCCCTGGCCGAGGACGCGCAGGTGACGCTGAAGCGTGACGGAGATGCCCGCCTGCAAGGCGACCGCAGCATGTTGCGCCGGGCGCTATCCAACTTGCTGGACAATGCGTTGCGGTTTACCCCGGCTGGGGGTGAGGTTCGGGTGCGGATCGTTGATCAGCCCAGGGGCTTGGGTCTGACGGTGGAAAATAGCGGGGACGGGATTCCAGAAGATTTGCTGCCGCGCCTGTTCGATCGTTTCTACCGCGCAGATCCGGCGCGCCATGAAGGCAGCAGCGAGCATGCGGGATTGGGATTGGCGATTACCCAGTCGATCATCCGTGCCCATGATGGGCAGATTCGTTGCGAATCGGCTGATGGGTGGACGCGGTTTGTGATTGAGTTTCCCAAAGGGGATTGAGGCCAGCAGGGCCGGGGCCTTGTAGGAGCCGGCTTGCCAGCAAAGATTGGACGTGATCGGGCGCGTGGCATTCAGCGGTAATTCGGTTACGTAACTCGACTTCCGAACACAACATACAAAGGATCAATCCCGGCCTCGCGGGGGAAAACCACGATGTAGTCGTCAATCGGTGCTTGCTCGTCGTTGCCGTTTACGGGGTCAAGCGTCGGCACCGGCGAAGACGATACAAATCCAACGCGTTGTGTGGGTGGCCGTGCTGCCGGAACACGCGTTTCGATAGCGGCCATTGCAGACCAGAGAACAGTGATCGGTGCAGCGCCATCCGCAGTAAAACTGAATGAGTTGGTTTGCTCGCCCCGTTGTGCCCCGCGGACCCGAACCCGCGATGCAGAAATATTGCGCCCCGACGCTGCAATGTGGACCTGCTCCAGAAACCTGACTTCGCGTAGCCCCCTGAACATCGATCCGGGTTTAGCGGGCACTACAGCCGAGCCCATCCTGAAAGGCATGTCGACCTCGGATCGGTTCGCCGCCAATGCCCACCAATTATGCCCCTCGATGGGCACTAGCTCGGACAAAGGGACACTGAGACCGAAGACCTTAACATCGGCACGACTGTTGAATTCGAACTGCAATATGGCTGACCGATGTCCTTCATTGGCAGGCTCGACTAACGTGTTGCGCCAGGTAAATTCCGCAACCGCCGAACGAATGGATTTTTGCAGATCAACCTGTTGGGAAAACTCCAAGGCAGGTGACTCGTCTTCCAACAGCAGATCGGGACGTTTTCCAGCGATGATCAGCGACGCATGGATCCGGCGAGCAGTCCGGGCCGGACTGATGCCCGCCAAAGTACGCGAACCGATCAACTTTTGCTGCGCGGTTGTCAACAACACCTCGGCCTCATCGTGCAGGGCTCGATGGTGCTGGTTAATCGCCGCCAACCGGGCGATGTAACGATCATAGGTTGCATCGATTTGTTGTGCGATGCCCTGCCACTGCACCTGCTCCGACCGTGCGTATTTCAGATTGCCCTGCGCACTTTTTTTGGTGAATTCGATGCTCATTTTAAAGAATTCAAACCGCCTGATGCTCAGGTACGACTCATGCTGGGCGAGTTCCAGTGCACGAATGTTTTTTTCCTGTTCGTAAACATCAGACGAAGCGCTCTGCAATGAACGGAACTGCTGGATACGCTGTCCGAAAGCACCGAACGCCTGATCGACGGATTGTTCTGAAACGGCCACGTCTGCTGCAATTTTCTGTACCTCAGCCAAGCTGCGCTGCACAGGCGTTGTTCGCACAGAGGGGGGAGGAACGAAAATACCCTCGTCCTTGAATGCGGCGAGGCCTTGCTTGCGATGCCATTGCCTGACGAGATGCACGACGGTATCCGGGCCGTCGTCAAGGTCTGTCTCGTCAGAGGTAAACAACAGATCCGCCCCTTTAGGGTGACCGACAATCCGATCGAAATGACTGATCAATCGATTATGGTCCTGCCTGGGTAGATCGACGGCCCAGATCCGCTCAACCAGCGCCTGGAATTCCGAAGCGGTGTAATCCTTGAGTGTTGGTTTTAGTTCCATCTTTGACTCTTCCTTGAGCTTTTTGTGGCACATAATTGAAGACCACGACACCCGGCTATTAGAGCAGGTGTCGTTGAGTCGTAATAGGGGTCTAGTTATTCTGGTTTGAAACCGGGCTTGTTATTGGCTGCGCGCCATTCTTTGATAACCCTTAGTACATCATCCGGCGTACTCTCGCACCCTTCCTTGGGAAAAAAAATCACGTCAGAACGATCAGGGTGCTCGGTTACCAATTCGAAATGAATAACCCCTTTATCTATGAAATCTTCAAACTCATCAGGAGATAAGTCACTCCTCTTTTCGTAAAGCTCACGCAAAAACTGTAAAAATTCAGCCTCTGTATAATCTTCAAGCTTCTTTTTAATCATTACAATTAATTTCCTTTTCTATGAAAATCAATATGCAGCCTTGCACCTGCTTACTACTGATATGCCGGTGCACACAGGTCTACTAAATTTTCAATCGTGACCTTTGTCAATCAACGTAAAGACCAACGTTTTCACTTCCATGGCTGCGGTATATTGAAAGACGACCTTTTTGCCCGGGTAAATAGCAGGATCCAGCGCATAGGATTCCCATCCACCTGTTTGGCCCATGGGCTGAGGCATTTTTATGGGGCCTCTTGATTCCATTGGCTGACCAAAAATCGCATGAACGTCAGACTGCGTCATCTCCAAGGTATAAGGTGGCGGAAGATCTCCCTTGTATTCAATTAATTCTGGCATCATCTTTTTAAGGGTTACAAACAATGTTTCAAGACGCTTGGTTTCCGCCCAAAATGTGAGGCTGACGCCAGCATCCAAATCCATATCCAACAGATCAGCGTCAGGATAAAGTGCCTCCGGAGTCGTATCAAAACAAATCCCTTGAGCAATTAAGTCATCATAGTTTGAGCCCAGATTTTTAATCCAGCTTTCAATTTTTTTTTCATTCATCATTGGTACCACCCTTGTTCATTGTGTAGAACATGCAACTTCAAGCGAGCTTCCTCGATTCCGATCTCACCTAACCCTTGTTCAAGCAAACCCGGCTTGATCGCATCAAAATTTCTATCCACTGCCAACCGCAAATTAGACGCATCTTCTATTTGTTTGGAAAGATGGTTCCGTCCACCGTAGGTTTCGCTATACCTACGATGAACCTCGGAAGGTATTGCAATACTTGGCGCTTTTTTCAAAAAAACTGCCCGCTCGTGCCAGTCAATGTCTGGAAATTTTTGTTTAATATGTAAATCTAACGCCTTCCTAGAAGGAATATGGTCAATATCCAACCCATCTCCCCTGCTCCGACCACTGAGTTCGTTATACGGCCCGACCTCCAACGGCTCAACCGGTGGGCCAGCAAAAACCAGTCCGGGAGAAGGTAAATCCTTATCCTCCGGATACCCAGGAATACTCGCACCAATCTCCCCTTCGTCAACAGCCGGAAACGTCTCGTTTGTCGGTAGGACCGGGATGACAGGGTTGCCGGGATAGACCGATGGTTCAGTAGGCGTGATAGGTGATGTCGTCGAACCGAGGTGTTCAGTGCCTGGTGGTACCAGCGGTTTCCAGCTACTGGCCGGCGGGATTGGCCAGGGTGTAACCGCAGGCACGACCCCCAGCCAACCTCCGGCACTGTTTGGCGCCTTGATGCTGATCTTGTCGAGATTGAACGCATCGCCCCAGAACTCCGACCGCTCCAGATAGCGCAGTTCGAACTCACGATTTTCACCGACCCAAGTGCTTTTGGGCGCGATAGGCGCAAAACCTTGTTCGATGCGATTTTTATTCAACTCATTGAACGAAGACGTCAGCGCCCGATCCTCTCCGAGCGTTTGCCACAGGGCTTCATTGAAGGACTCGAACGAGGTGAACTCCCGGCCTCGAAACTGATCGCCGATCTGAGCAGGGATCGCGGCCCCCGCAGGTTGAGTAGCCGGCTTCCACCAATCCGCCGTTGCAGGTAGACCCGTCCCGGTGACAATACCCGTGCCCATCGGGGTTACCTGGAAAGAAAGGTAGATCGGCTCCAGGCCAGGCACGCAAACGATGCAATCCTGAATACGCCAATCGCCACCGACCGGCATGTCTTGAAACTGAGGTTCAGATACGCTCAGGCGTTTCTGGTCTGAGGCCGTCGCGGTAGATGCGGCGTCTGGCGTGAAGCGCACATACCTTTTCGGTGATCCGGGTATCTCGGCCGTGAATTGACCGGTCAAGGGATCCAGTACTGCGTTCACCACCGGGACGCCGGGATCAACCTCGCCCCCTGTATCAGCGACGATGACTGCCGTACTGCCCTCCGGACCGGCCAATACTTTGAGTCGGCGCCCAGACTCTACCGACCCGCCTGCGTCAGCGATTGTTCGCAGCTCTTGGCTGTCGTAAAGATCCAGTGCCTGTGCGGGAATGGCGACAGCATGGTACAAGCGAGCCCGCTGTTCCGGAGTCAATTCGCCGTTACCCAATTCGGATGGGTAGGTCATGCCCCCGATGAATATCGCAAGCTGCGGAGCAGTGAGCGTTCCTGAAGCGCTTGCGACAGCTCCCAAGCCGGCGGCTGCCCGTGCCATTGCCAGCGCGAGTTCATCAGCGACTCCAGCAACCCATAACCCGCGGGAATTGAAGAGCATTGAAGCAGCGGATAACGAAGACGGAACAGGCAAGCTCAAGGTATTGGCCTGCTTGACCCGCTCTAGTCGGGAACTTTCATCGGCCTGCTGCTTGAAGCGAATGCGTGCATCACGCTGTTCGGCAACTTGTCGAAGACGCTCCCAGTTGGCTTCCAGTTCGCGCCAGACGACCGTCTGCTCGGCGTGATGCCTGGAGAGTCCAATGGATTTTTCCGTCAGCGCGTCTATTTTTGCCGACAACAGCCTCGCTTCATGGGCAGCGTTGTACGCACTTTCCCAAAGCTGATGACCGCCAGCGAGCGCATCACCGAACTGGTCCAGACGTGCCAGGTAATCATTTGTCGAACGAGTGAGTGGATCTTGGCCGTCGAATGAATTGGCCACGGTTTTTCTTGCACTGAGTTGTGTGGCCAATTGGGCGATCAGCCCGTCGATCTCGTTTTTCTCTTTGGTGATGGTGTATAGCCCCCACCGTTCGCTGGAACTGCTGTCGGGTGGGCGGCGGGCGGCCGAGATGTCCTGTTCGAGGGATGATGCCAGTTGCGCGGTCTTGACCTGGAAGCCTTGGTCTACGGTGGCCCTGAAACTGTCATGACGCTCACCCCACGCCGCCAGTGCTTGCTGTCGTGTCTGTAAGCGGGCCTGTTCCTGGGCCTGCAGCGCGGCGGCCGCTGCCTGGATTCGTAGTTGTTCCTGGGCTTGCAAGTACTCTTGCTTGACCCGCCTGCGGGCGTCTTTGGTTTTTTGGCTCGGGCCACTGAATGCCCCGGATGCGCCGACGCGGTTACCGCCAAAACCGCCTCCGCCCCCTGATCCGCCACCGCCCCCTGCAGCCGGTGGGCCGGACCTGATGACGACGTCTCCTGACGATCCATCGTTCAATGTGTTCTGTGCCATACAGTCTCTCCTTGTCTGTAGGGCACAGCATGTCTATGGGGTGTTGTTCAGGTGCGGTATATATTTATGGGGGGGATTTATATCGAATGCCAGGGCTTTTCGGTGACTGGAAATCGTGATGTCTTGCATCAAAATGGTCACCTGCCAGCGCTACAGCGGTGCGCCCCAAAAGTTGGATACCAAGCCAATCTTTGGGGCGCACTTCATTCGCCGGCAAGCCGGCTCCTACAAGGATCAAGCTGTGAAGCTGCTTACGAGTATCGCAACGCGTGAGCCGGCTCGATCTTCGCCGCACGCCACGCCGGGTAAATCGTGGCCAGGAAGCTCATGACAAACCCCGCCGTGCAGATCAGCGCCACATCCGCGCCCTGCAATTCAGAAGGCAAGTTGCTAACGAAATACACATCGGAACTGAAGATGTGCTGCCCGCTGACCCGCTCTACCCAACCCACCAGCTCACTGACATTCAACGCCGCAATCACGCCCAGCACGCCACCGATCAAGGTGCCGACGATCCCGATCACGGTGCCCTGCACCATGAAGATCGCCATGATCTGCCGTGGTGTGGCGCCGATGGTGCGCAGGATCGCGATGTCTGCGCCCTTGTCGTTCACCACCATGATTAGCGTGGCGATGATGTTGAACGCCGCCACCGCGACAATCATCAGCAACAACAGGCCAATCATGGTTTTTTCCATCTTCATGGCGCTGAACAGGCTGCCTTGGGTGTGGGTCCAGTCGTCAGCCTTGTAGGCGCTGCCCAAGCCGCTGGCGATGTCGCTCGACACCTGCGGCGCGCCGTACAGGTCCTTCACCGCCAGGCGCACGCTCTGCACCTGGTTCGGCGCCCAATGCTGCATTTGCGCGGCATCGGCGACGTGGATCAGCGCCATCGAGCCGTCCAGTTCGGCACCGACCTTGAACACTCCGACCACGTTCAGCCGCTGCATGCGCGGGGTGATGCCGCCCGGCGCATTGCTGACTTCCGGCACGATCAGGGTGATCTTGTCACCGACATTCAAGCGAAAGCGCCGCGCCGTGATCTCGCCGATCACCACGCCAAATTCGCCCGGTTTCAAGGCATCCAGCCGCCCCTGGACGATATGCTGGGCGACAATCGACACCTGGCCTTCCAGCGCCGGATCGACGCCGCTGACCTGGATCGGCTGCATGGTGCCCTTGTAGGACAGCATGCCTTCCATCTCGGTGAACGGCACGGCGGCAGTGACTTGCGGGTTTTTCATCGCGGCCGCCGCAACGGGCTGCCAATCATCGATCGGATTGACCCCGACGATGGTCGCATGCGGCACCATGCCGAGGATGCGTGAGCTCATTTCGCGCTGGAAGCCGTTCATCACCGACAGCACCACGATCATTGCCAGCACGCCCAGGGCGAGGCCGATCATCGAGGTCATCGAGATGAAGGAAACGAAGCGATTGCGGCGCTTGGCGCGGGTATAGCGCGTGCCGATAAAGATCGATAACGGTCTGAACATTCGCTGGGGCACCGTATAAAAATAAAAGACCCGACGGACTTTTCAGCGCCGTCGGGTTTCAACCCGTCAGATGGGCGTCAGGCAACCTTCCTGCAAGTGCAGGACGCGGTCCATCTGGCGGGCCAGGTTCATGTCGTGGGTCACCACCAGGAACGCCGTGCGCATCGAAGTGCTGAGTTCCAGCATCAAGTCCTGAATACCCTGGGCGGTGTGGGAGTCGAGGTTGCCGGTCGGCTCGTCGAGCATCACCAGGCCGGGATTGTTCACCAGGGCACGGGCGATGGCCACACGCTGACGTTCGCCACCGGACAGCTCGGCCGGCTTGTGCTCCAGGCGATGGCCCAGCCCGACCCGCGTCAGCAACGCCGTGGCACGCTGGCGCGCCTCGGGGATCGCAGTCTTGCCGATCAGCAGCGGCATGCAGACGTTTTCCAGGGCGGTGAATTCCGGCAACAGGTGGTGAAACTGGTACACGAAGCCGAGGGCGCGATTGCGCAGCAGACCGCGTTTTTTCTCGCTCAGCGCCGAGAGTTCTTCGCCATCGAGCCAGACGCTGCCCTTGGTCGGTGTATCGAGGCCACCCAGCAGGTTGAGCAAGGTACTTTTGCCCGAACCCGACTTGCCGACGATCGCCACACGCTCGCCCGGATGCAACTCCAGTTGCAGGCCAGCCAACACTTCCACCGACTCCGGGCCTTCCTCGTAGGATTTGCCCAGGCTGCGGCAGCTCAAGATTGCTTTATCACTCATGCGCGACTCACTCATAACGTAGCGCCTGGGCCGGCTGGGTGCGCGCGGCACGCCAGGCGGGATACAGGGTGGCGAGGAAACTCAGGATCAACGCCGCGGAGCAGACCATCACGACGTCCTGGCTCTGCACTTGCGACGGCAGGTAATCGATGAAGTACACGTCGGCGTTGAGAAATTTGTGCCCGATCAGGCCTTCAAGCGCGGAGATCGCGGCGCTGACATTCAGCGCGGCGAAAATCCCGACCACCGCGCCAATGGCCGTGCCGACCACGCCGATGACCGTGCCCTGGACCATGAAGGTGCGCATGATCGTGCCGGGTGTGGCGCCGAGGGTGCGCAGGATCGCGATATCGCCCTTCTTGTCGTTCACCACCATCACCAGCGTGGAAATGATGTTGAACGCGGCGACCGCGACGATCAGCAGCAACAACAGGCCGATCATGGCTTTTTCCATGCGGATCGCCTGGTACAGGTTGCCGTGGGTGCGGGTCCAGTCGCGGGCGTAGTAACGGTCTTCGCCCAGCTCGCGGGCGATGCTCCACGCCGTGCGCGGCGCCTGGAACAGGTCGTCGAACTTCAGCCGCAGGCCCTGGACCTGATCCGGCTTCCAGCGATGCAAGCGCGCCAGGTCCTGAAGATTGGTGATGCCCAGGTAACCATCGAGCTCACCGGCGCCGACATGGAAGATGCCGACCACGGTGAAGCGCTTCATGCGCGGGAACATCCCGGCGGGGGTCACGGTGACTTCCGGGGCCACGAAAGTCAGCTTGTCACCGATGGCCGCACCGAGCTTGGCCGCGGCCTTGTCGCCGATGACGATGCCGAACTCGCCCGGCGCCAGGTCGTCTAGTTTGCCCTGCTGCATGAAGTGGTCGATGATCGACACCTGGCGTTCTTGTGCCGGGTCGATGGCATTGAGCAGGATCTTGTTGACCTTGCCGTTGTTGGTCAGCAAACCCTGCATTTGCGTGAACGGCGCAACGGCCGTCACCTGCGGGTTCTGCTTGACCTTGGCGGCCAGGCCTTGCCAATCGCTGATCGGCTCGCCGGATTCGATGGTCGCGTGGGGCACCATGCCCAGCACGCGGGTGCGCATCTCATGATCGAAGCCGTTCATGACCGACAGCACCACGATCATCACGACCACGCCAAGGGCGAGCCCGATCATCGAGGTCAGGGAAATGAATGACACAAAATGATTGCGACGCTTTGCACGGGTATAACGCGTGCCGATAAATACGAAGAGAGGTCTGAACATGTCGGGGCTTGTTCGGAGGGAAAAGGAACGTCCTTGTGGCGGGGGTCGATAACCAGCTTTACACTCAGACCACCGCCGCTACCATGGGTTCGCCATGTCGACATTAGATGAAGAAGATCGCCGCGAATACTACCGTATCGAGGACACGATCGCACTGGAAATTCGGCCCCTGTCCGCTCCCGAAGCCGCAGGCCAGGATGTGTTGCAGGATGCTTCCCCGCTCTTCAATCTGCTCAGTGAACTGCACCTGAGCGAATTCGAGTCGCAGCACCTGCTGCGCCAGATCAGCGAGCGCGACCGCACTCTCGCGGCCTTCCTCAAATCCCAGAACAAGCGCATCGACCTGCTCAGCCAGGTGATCGCCATCACCGCGCTCGGGCAGATCGGCGAGCCGCAGCCGGTGATCATTTCCGAAGGCGGCATCGAGTTCCAGCACTCCTCCCCCATCGCCGCCGGCGCGCGCCTGTCGGTCAAGCTGGTGCTGATGCCCCAGGCCCTGGGCCTGTTGGTGCGTGCGCGCGTCACCCATTGCGACCGCAAAGGCGAAGGTTATGACGTCGGCACCGAGTTCGAACACCTGACCGATGCCCAGCGGCAACTGTTGGCGCGCTATATTTTGCAAAAGCAGGCCCAGGAACGACGCCTGGCCCGCGAACTGAACGAATCAGGCATTTAAATTAAGGAACGATCGTGACCCTCATCTACGGCCACCGCGGCGCCAAGGGCGAAGCACCGGAAAACACCCTGACCAGCTTCCAGCAATGTCTCAAGCACGGCGTGCGCCGTTGTGAACTGGACCTGCACCTGTCCATGGACGGCGAACTGATGGTCATCCACGACCCGACGCTCAAACGCACCACCGACCGGCGTGGCAAGGTCGTGGAGCATCGGGCGGCGGATCTGGTGACCTACGACGCGCGCAAAGGTGGACCAGGCTGGATCAAGCCGTGCCCGATTCCAACGCTGGAAGAGCTGTTCGAGCAATGCGATTTCGAGCATTGGCAACTGGAAGTCAAGAGCGCTTCACGCACCCGCGCGGCAACGACGGTGCTGGCGATTCGCGAAATGGCACAACGTCATGGCCTGCTGGACAAGATCACGATCACGTCGAGTTCGCGGGAAGTATTGAAAGCGGCGCTGGAGCTGGTGCCGGACGTGTCCCGCGGCCTGGTGGCCGAATACGCGTGGCTCGACCCGTTGAAGGTCGCGCAAGGCTACGGCTGCGAGATTCTGGCGCTGAACTGGACCCTGTGCACGCCGGAACGCCTGCAGAAGGCGCAGCGCCAGGGGCTGCATGTGTCGGTGTGGACAGTCAACGAACCCGCGCTGATGCGCAGGCTCGCTGATTTCGGCGTTGACAGCCTGATTACAGACTTTCCCGGTTTGGCCACTGCCACGCTCGAGAATTGCTGAAATCGGTCTCCCCGGCCGGCTCAGGCCACCGGCCGGAGCCGCTCAAAAAAGCCGGTTGAGGCCGTCGTACGCCGCGACCCGATAGGCTTCGGCCATGGTCGGGTAGTTGAACGTGGTGTTGACGAAGTACTTCAACGTGTTCAGCTCGCCCGGCTGGTTCATGATCGCCTGGCCGATGTGCACGATCTCCGACGCCTGGTAACCGAAGCAGTGAACGCCCAGCACTTCCAGGGTTTCACGGTGGAACAGGATCTTCAGCATGCCTTGCGGCTCGCCGGCGATCTGCGCCCGGGCCATGCTCTTGAAGAACGCCTTGCCCACTTCGTACGGCACCTTGGCCTGGGTCAGCTCCTGCTCGTTCTTGCCAATCGAACTGATCTCCGGAATGGTGTAGATCCCGGTCGGCACGTCATTGACGAAGCGCCAGCTGCCGTTGTCGACAATGCTGCCAGCGGCCGAACGGCCCTGGTCATGGGCGGCACTGGCCAGGCTCGGCCAGCCGATCACATCGCCGGCGCCGTAGATATTCTGGATGCTGGTGCGGTACGCATCGTCGACTTCGATCTGGCCACGGCTGTTGACCTTCACGCCGATGTTTTCCAGGCCCAGCTGATCGGTGTTGCCGGTCCGGCCGTTGCACCAGAGCAAGGCGTCGGCCTTGATCTTCTTGCCGGACTTGAGGTGCAGGATCACGCCGTTGTCCACGCCTTCGACGCGGTCGTACTCTTCGTTGTGGCGAACCGTGATGTGGTTGTTGCTGAAGTGGTAGCTCAGGGCCTGGGAAATTTCCGAGTCGAGGAAGCTCAGCAACTGGCCACGGTTGTCCACCAGCTCAACCAGAACACCCAGACCACTGAAGATCGATGCGTATTCGCACCCGATCACGCCGGCGCCGTAAACGATGAGTTTGCGCGGGGTGTGGCCGAGGCTGAGGATGGTGTCGCTATCGTAGATACGCGGGTGATGGAAATCGATGTCGGCTGGACGATAAGGACGCGAACCGGTGGCGATGATGATGTGCTTGGCCACCAGTTTTTCCACCACGCCATTGGCGCAGACCACTTCGATGGTTTGCTCGTCGGCGAAACTGCCAGTGCCGACGAACACATCGACGCGGTTACGGGCGTAGTAGCCGGTGCGCGAGGCGACTTGCTTGGAGATCACTTTTTCGGCGCTTTTCAACACGTCCGGGAACGAGAACCAGCGCGGCTCACCAATGGCCCGGAACATCGGGTTGGTGTTGAACTGCATGATCTGCCGGACCGAGTGACGCAGTGCCTTGGACGGGATGGTGCCCAAGTGAGTGCAGTTGCCGCCGACCTGGCGACGGCTATCGACCATCGCCACCTTGCGCCCTGCCTTGGCGGCGTTCATTGCCGCGCCTTCCCCCGCCGGGCCGGAACCCAACACCACCACGTCGTAGTTGTAGACAGCCATGCGTACTCCTCAGAACAGGCCGTGGCGCCATCGGCACCTGCGGCTAAATCACGCCAATCTGTGGCATGAAGGAACAATTTGGGGCCCATGCAGAACCCGGACACAGTCTATAGAAGCGTCAACGCCGCGCACATTAACCCTTGGTCGCGTCGTAGGCTAGTTTTGCCTGCACTACAACGCCAGGTTTCAATGCCTGAATTGCCGCAATCACTCGGTTTTTTTGCCACTCAGACGTTCAAAAGCGCGACTGCTGCGTGTGACGAAACCGGTATCGGCACGCATCACAAAAAATGCGCCGATGTCGTGTTTTTCCGCGTAGTCCCAACCCCGCTCCGGGCCAAGAATCAGCAACAGCGTCGATAAGCCATCGGCCATCAACGCTGAAGGATGAATCACCGTGACTGACGCCAAGCTGTGTGAGACCGGTAAACCTGTGCGGGCATCGAGGGTGTGGGAAAAACGCTGGCCACCCTGCACGAAATAGTGACGGTAGTCACCCGAGGTCGACAGGCCATAGCCGTCGACGGCGATGATGCGCTCGGCCACCTGTTGATCGTCGCGGGGTGCTTCCAGGGCGATGCGCCACGCTGTGCCGTCCAGCTTCCTGCCGGCCGCCTTGAGTTCGCCGGTGGCTTCGGCGAGGTAGTCGTGGATGCCCATGGCTTGGAGCTTCGCGGCAATCGTGTCCACCGCGTAACCGGCCGCGATGCTGTTGAAGTCGACTGCGACGGCGGCGTCCTTGCACAGCTGATCGCCGTCGATGCGCAGATGCTCGTGACCGACACGTTGCCGCACCTCGACCAGCGCCTGGGCAGTGGGGATTTTTTCTTCACGGGCCTGTGGGCCGAAACCCCAGAGATTGAGCAGTGGTTCGACCGTCAAATCGAAGGCGCCTTCGCTTTGCACTGATAGCTGCTCACCTACGCGGACCAATTGCAGGACCGACGCAGGCATTACCCGACAGTGGTTGGCTGGTAACGCGTTGAATTGCTCGATGTCCGAATCACTGCGATAGGTCGACAGTTGACGGTCGACATCCGCCAGGATCTTTTCGACCGCGACCTGGACGTCAGCCGGGGCGGGAAGACCGGTGTGACGCACGTACTTGATCGAATACGTGCTACCCATGGTCGGCCCGCCGAAGCTTTCCATGGAATCGCCGTTGCCGCAGCCGGACAAGGTGCCGATCAGCACAAAAAAAACTGTCTGCCACCCGTTCAACAAGTCCCACACTCCCCAAAGCATTTCCTGACACGACGCCAAGGCGAGCCATTATGCGATACAAATGTAGGAGCGAGCATGCTCGCGATGGACGTCAACGATAACGCGGGAAACCTGATACCCCGCGGTGATCTCAGGTTTTTCGCGAGCATGCTCGCTCCTACAGGGGATTAGTCGATCACAAAACCTGTGTAGTCCACCCTTCGCTGTGGGAGCGAGCTTGCTCGCGATGAGGCCCGACCAGACACCGAAAATTCAACGATCCGCCATCTTCAACGACCGACTCCACCCTCCCCCCAGCGCCTTGTACAACGTCACCTGATTGATTTCCCGCGCCAACTCCAGCTGCGCCCATTTCTGCTGCGCATCAAACAATGACCGCTGCGCATCCATGGTGGAAAAATAGCTGTCCAGCCCCGACTCGAAACGCAGGCGCGACTGGCGGTACGCTTCCTGATAATCCCCTACCAGCTTTTTCTGGAACTCGACCTGGGTGAGCATTTCCTGCCGGGCATTCAGGGCATCGGCCGCTTCTCGAAAAGCATTCTGCACCGTGGCTTCATAGGCCGCTGCCTGGCCGGCGAAGCGGGCATGACTGGCATCGACCTGCGCCCGCCGCGCGCCACCGTCGATCAAGGGCAATGTGCCCGCCAGCGCCACCGACCAGAATTCCGCCGGGCCACTGAGCAACTGGGAAAATTCCCCGGTCAGGCTGCCCAGCGCCGATGTCAGGGAAAAGGTCGGGAAGTACGCCGTGCGTGCCGCGCCGATATCCGCATTGGCTGCACGCAACTGCGCCTCGGCCGACATGATGTCGGGCCGCCGCTCAACCAGCGCCGAAGGCAAACCCGCCGGCACGTCCAGTGTCGCCAACTGCTCACCCAGCGCGCCGGTCGGCAGCAACCCCACCGGTACCGGCTGCCCCACCAGCACCCGCAGCGCATTCATGTCCTGCGCCACTTGCATGCGATACGTGTTGACCTGCACCGCCGCCGTGTTGGTTTGTGCATCCGCCTGGTGGACATCGATCCGCGCACTGGAACCGAGGTTATAACTCTTGCGCAACAGCTGCCCGTAGCGGTCCTGGGATTGCCAGGTGTTCTGCGCAAGGTCGAGCAAATGCTGGTTGGCCTTGAGGCTCAACCAGGTACTGGCGACTTCGCCGATCAGCGCCAGCCGCGCCGTTTGATAATCCGCCTCGGACGCTTCGAATCGCGCCCCGGCGGCATTGCGCTGACTGCGGATACGCCCGAACAAGTCCAGCTCGTAGGAGGTAAAGCCAGCCGTTGCCTGATACGTGTTGGCGATGCTGCCAGCCGTATCGCCGCCTCCAGGTGTGCGCACCAGCGGCGGTAACTTGCTGCGACCGGCGTAAGTGTCGATGCCGATCGTAGGAAAAAGCCCCGAACGCGCACTGTCATACCCGGCCCGCGCCTCATCGACACTCGCCGCGAACTGACGCAGGCTGCGGTTGTTGGCCAGGGCCATGTCGATCAACTGGCGCAGTCGCTCATCGACCACAAAACCGCGCCAATCCTTATCGAATGCCTGCTTGCCACTGCAACACTCACCGGCGGTATTGGCCGGCCATTGCTGGTCGATCGGTGCCTCGGGTTTCTCGTAGGTCGGTTCCAGCGAACAACCGCCGAGCAAAAACAATGTCATGAAACATGAAGTGGGCAAGCAACTGTTCATGGCGCGCACCTAAAAACGTTGGCCGAGCAAAGCTCGCAAGGGGGAAAGAAGCAACGACCACAGGCCCGACCGCTCGACACTGATGTGCGGCAGAGCCTGTTTACGCGAACGAACACTGATCGGCCGCCACCGGGGTGCCGGGACGAAGGTTGGCGTCTTGACCGGTTTGGCGGTACGCGGCGCCAGACGTTTTTCGCCCAGTAACGAGCGCTGCAGCAAGGTGCCGAAGGCCTGTGCCGGCTCGGCCTTGCTGACGACGTTGATGGTCGCGTCACTGAACAACCGCGCGATCAGGCGCCGGCGCACCCCTTCATCAAGGTCGGCGAAGCGTAAGCCCAATTGGTCCTCGCCGTGATTGCGCATGACTTCGACATCGAGCCAACCCAGCTTGTCGATCCATATCTGGCCGCACAGACCCGGCTTGATCGAGGCGGCGAAGGCGCAATTGAGCGATGCGCCGCTGAGGGAAATATCCACCAGGCGCCCCGCCAGGACCTTGCCGCCGAAGCGAAATCCGGTGGGTTTGTCGAATGGAAAGCGCTCTTCGCCATGCAAGCGTGGGCGGTCGACACAGGCCACCAGGGTCGCCAGGTTGTAGACCAGCGCGACCACCGTCCAGCAGAGGTTGAACAGCATGTTGCCGTCGAACGAGGCCGCGGTGCTGATGGCGATGTAGGCGCCAAACTGTGAAAGCAGGGTCAAGGCCAGGAAGAACCCGAACAGCTTCCAGTGCACCATGGTTTTCGTCCGGTCGAGGCCCTTGGCGGTGACTTTGAACGGGCGCCCGAACGGTCGGATCATGGCGCTGGCAATAGTGGCCGTGACCGCCAGGGAGGCAACAATCTGCGTGACCTCGGTAAAAATCGGCAACGTGCGCCGGTCCGTCACCCACGTCCCGTAGCCCCAGAACGCAATCAGCGCGGGCATGCCGAACGCCAGGAAATCCACCGGATTGGCGTAGAACCCGGCGATGCCGAAGTACCAGTACAGCACCGGCGACACCAGCATCATCAAAATGAACGGCTTGGAAAACCAGTGCATCAGCCCATGAATGTAGTGCAGCCGGTCATTGAGCGTGTAGCCGCTGCCGCGCAACGGCCCCTCCTTGAGCAGCGCCACCTGAATCGTGCCCAGGCACCAGCGCCCACGCTGATTGATGTACTCGGTCAGCCCCTCGGCAGACAAACCAATGGACAGGCGCTCATTCAACCAGCGGGTGACATAACCTTTTTGCAGCAAACGGTAGGTCGTGTAGATGTCTTCACAAACCGAGCCTGTAGGAAAACCGCCGACTTCGGTAATCAAATCGCGCCGCACCACGAAGGACGTGCCGACACAAAACGCCGCATCCCAGCCATCTTTCGCCGGCTGGAACACATCGAAGAACACCCGCTGCTCATCGACCCAGCAGGCCGACGTACCGAGGTTGTGCTGGATCGGATCGGGGTTGTAGTAGAACTGCGGCGTCTGCACTAAGCCGACCCTGGGGTCGTCGAACAGTCCCAGCGTGCGCAAGAGGATCGGCTGCTGCGGCGCAAAGTCGGCATCGAGCACCAGAATGTACGGCGCGTTGCTGAGGGCCGCCGACTGGCGCAGACCGTTGTTGAGGTTGCCGGCCTTGGCGTGGGAGTTGTCGGGGCGCCGCGCGTACTGCACGCCCATTTCGGCGCAGTAGTCGCGCAACCAGTCGCGGCGGGTGTCGTCGAGCACCCAGATGGTGAAGTTCGGGTAGTCGATGGCCTGGGCGGCAATAATGGTTTTTTCGAGGATTTCGAGGCCTTCGTTGTAGGTGGCGATGAATATATCCACCGCCGGCACCGCGTTACCTTGCGCTCGCAGTCGTCGTTCGCCGGCATCGGCCTCTTTGCGGTGATCCGTGCGACAGAGCATCACGATGATGGAAAACAGCGTGTAACCGATCGCCAGCATCTCGAAGAACAGGAAGGTGTAGGCCCAAACCGTGGCAAATCCAGAATGGCCGTCGGGCAAGGTGTCGCGAATCCGCCAGGCCGCATAGTTGACCAGCAGCAACGCGGTGACGGCACCGAAACCGACCCGCGCGGCCCATTGATCACGGTGGGTCAGGCAGGTGAACAGAATCACCGCTGCCAGCGTCCAGAAATTGATTTGCAGCAGTTGCAGCGAGTCCAGTGCCTGCATGTCAGTCAGCCTCTTGCGAACCGGTAAAGGGATTGACGCCGGTGGCAGCAATCGCCGCCCACGCTGTGGCGCCCAAGTGAGGCAGGTGGTAATAGAAAAAATCGTTGGTGACCGAGTCCGGGCCTATGGCCAGCCCGGTACTGATGCGCGCTGCCGGGGTTGCGAACAGCCAGCCGTTGCCGGCCTGCTGAGCCAGCAGTACGCTCCACAGTGGCTGCGCCTTGTCACTCAGGCCACTCAAGCGCGCCACGGCAGCAGCCTGGGCGGTGCCTTCGGTCCACAGGCCATCAGGGTCGCGGTTGAAGCCGTAACCCTCGCCAGAACGGTGAGCGCGGTCGATGAAGGCGAAGACCCGCCGCCAGTCCTTGGGTGGCTCATGCAGGGCGATCAAGGGCCAGATCTGCGCATCCAGCCCCGAGCGCACACGGTCCGAGGTCTGGCCATCCGCGCCAGTGCCGATCAGGAAGCGCCCTTCCCCGGCATCCCATTGGCTCGAGACAAACTGCCGGGCAATCTGCGCCTGTTTTGCCGAATCCTGATTCGGCGCCACCGCGTCGAGGGCCGACCATGCAGCGGCGAGGTCAACGTTATGCTCGGTGGATTTCCAGTTCTGCTGGACCTGTTTGGAAAAGTACCCGTAGTAGCCACCACTGAAACCGGCTGGCGATTGCCCGTCGTAGGTGTTTTGCTGCGACCAGTGCAGGACTTTTCGCGCGGCTTCCAGGTACGACGCCTCACCGCTCTGTCGAAACGCCTCCAGCAGCGCCAATGCCGCCCAGGCCTGATTGCCGGTGGCGCTGCTGACTTGATAGGCGTCCTGATTCCAGGCGTTGCGTTCGACACTCCAATAGCCCGGCAACTTCATCGACGGCGCCGCCACCGGGCCTGCGGCGTAGGCGTTGCGCAGGCGCCCGTCCTGATACTCCGGATCGTGTAGTGTGGCGAACGCCAATGCATCGGCGATCCTGCGCGCCGACTCAGCCTTGCCGCAGGCAAACAAGGCAATGCTGGCCAGCGCGTTGTCGTAGGTGAACGCCACACCGCGCAACGCCAGGATCGGCGCAGGATGGCCATCGAGCGGTGGATAACTGGCCACCAGTACCGGCCCCGCGGGCTGCGATGTCACGGCCTGATCCAGCGCCGCACAGGTCATTGCCGCCAGTTGCGGCCGGGCTTGTGCTGCCATGGCGGGCACTCCACTGGCGATCAGCATCACGCCCATTACTCCGCGCAAAAAGATGTTCATGGCCGTGATACCTCGGCACTGGCCCACAATCCCGGATTGCAGGTCATGGCGCGCTGGGTGTCCGTCAAGTCGGCTGCAAAGGTGCCGACCACGTACACCGAATTTTGCTCGGCATAGGGAAACGGCACGCTGTAGGTATTGGCGCGCATGTCCGAAGCACTGGACAACAACTGCACCACACTGGCCTTCAGCGGCTCGTCGAGGCCGCGGATTTTTACGGTCAGCACGCTGTCGCGGTCGATCTTGCTGGCCATGCGCTCGGGGAACACCGCGATCACATAGCTCTGCGCGCAATCGGTGGCCCGCAGCAAGGTCGAGCCGGCTTGCACCAGCGTGCCTTGGGGCGCCAGCAGCTCCTGGACGGTACCGGGCGAATAAGCCACGACGTCGTAGCCAGCCATCATCCTGACCCGGTTCTGCTCGGTTTCGATCAGCTGGTTGAGGTTGTCGAGCTCCTGTTGATAAGTCGCGCGGTTACGGGCCTGATTCTCCAGGCTGAGTTTCAGCGTGGTCATTTGCGCGCTGAGATCGAACATGCGCAGTTGATCGGGATCGAGGTAGACCTGTTTGTTGGCGGCACTGACGTCACCATCAGTGATGCGCAACTGCGAACGCACTGACTCGGCCGCGCCTTGCAACGAAGCCAGCTGGGCTTTCGACGAAGCCACCACCGCACCACTGACCGCCCCCTGGACGAACAACTCGAGATTGCGCTCGACCGTTTCCTGGGCATCGATCAATCGCGCACTGGCCGCACTGTTCTCGGCTTTCAGGGCTTTCTGGGTGAACAGTTGCCTCGTGTGAAACGCGGTCTGGTACTGCTGACTGGTTTTCTCCAGCGCCTCGTAATACTGCTGATCGTGCTCGGCCTGACTGGCCGAAGACGACAGCTGTTGCTCCAACGTCAAGCGCCGGGTTTGCAGAGTCAGCAAGGTTTCCTGGTTCGCCCGCGGGTTTTCCACCACGGCAATTTTCTGGCCCTGGCTGAACGTCACACCGGGCTTGACCGCCAGGGAACTCACCACACCATCGATCGGTGTGGTCAGCAGAATCACGGGGGCATTCAGAATCGCCCGGGTGGCAGAGGCCGACACCAGCGGCATGAGCAAGGTCGACAGCAACAGCCAGACGATAAATCCAAGGACACCCAACCCCACCAGGCGGGGCAACAGCGATAACAACTTCGAGCGTTCTTGCGCCATGTTCGACTCTCCCGATAGACCAACCGCATATCAGCCAGGCAATAGCGTGCCGTGACTGCGAAAATACTTTTGGCAGGGTGAGCAAACGTAATTGATCTCTGCACGACAATTAAGCCGACGCTGATTTATATGATTTTTATTGTGATGTGAGCGGGAATGGGATTCCCGTCTTTTTGGAGAGTTGCTGTGCAGCGCAGTATCAGACTTACCAAGCCCGTGGCAGAACGGGCCTGTCATTGGCGACACTAGATTCAGAGAAATAGAGTGTCAAGCATCCGCTTCGAACAATTAAATGACGTCAAATATGTAACATCTTCTGAATTGGATCCAGCTTAATCATCCGAACCCTATTGCTCGCCAACTACTTATTTTCATTGAGAGTTTTTATTTTTAATAATTAAATGAACTTTGGTTCGAAATTTAAATAACTCTTAACTGCTCACCAGAAAGATTAAATCGATATAAGTAATAGAAATTTTGCGGCGGGTTTAAGGGCCTCTTCGCGGGCAAGCCTCGCTCCTACAGGGCCTTTGTGTTTGCCGCAAGAATTGGGCATGACAAAAAGTCCTGTAGGAGCGAGGCTTGCCCGCGAAGAGGCCGATTCAGTCAACACATTGACCTCTAACAAACTACCCAAACAAAACGCCCCGACCAAAGTCGGGGCGTTTTATGTGCAGCTAAAAGGCTTAGCGCGGGAATGCTGGCGGGTTTACACCGGCCATGTCTTCCATCACGCGAACCACCTGGCAGCTGTAACCGAATTCGTTGTCGTACCAAACGTACAGTACAACGCGGTTATCCTGGGTGATGGTCGCTTCAGCGTCCACAACGCCTGCGTGGCGCGAGCCAACGAAGTCGGTGGAAACCACTTCCTGCGAATTGACGTAGTCGATCTGCTTATGCAGGTCCGAGTGCATGGCCATCTGGCGCAGGTACTCGTTGATCTCTTCGCGGGTGGTGGCCTTTTCCAGGTTCAGGTTCAGGATGGCCATCGACACGTTTGGCGTAGGAACGCGAATCGCGTTGCCGGTCAGCTTGCCCTTGAGCACTGGCAGTGCCTTGGCGGCTGCGGTGGCGGCACCGGTCTCGGTGATTACCATGTTCAGCGGCGCGGCGCGGCCACGACGGCTGCCCTTGTGGAAGTTGTCGATCAGGTTCTGGTCGTTGGTGAACGAGTGAACGGTTTCGACGTGGCCGTTGACGATGCCGAACTTGTCATTCACAGCCTTGAGCACCGGCACGATGGCGTTGGTGGTGCAGGAAGCCGCCGAGATGATCTTGTCGTCAGGGCTGATGTCGCCGTGGTTGATGCCGTGCACGATGTTCTTCAGCGCGCCCTTGCCAGGTGCGGTGAGGATCACGCGGGCAGCGCCCGGGCAGGCCAGGTGCTGGCCCAGGCCGTCAGCGTCACGCCATACACCGGTGTTGTCGACGATCAGCGCGTTTTCGATGCCGTACTGGGTGTAGTCGACCTCAGCCGGGCTCTTGGCGTAGATAACCTGGATCAGGTTGCCATTGGCGGTGATGGTGTTGTTGGCTTCATCAATGGTGATGGTGCCATCGAACGGACCATGAACCGAGTCGCGACGCAGCAGGCTGGCGCGTTTGACCAGGTCGTTCTCGGCGCCCTTGCGGACGACGATGGCGCGCAGGCGCAGGCCGTCGCCGCCACCGGTTTTCTCGATCAGGATGCGCGCCAGCAGACGGCCGATACGACCGAAGCCGTACAGGACAACGTCGGTGCCTTTGCGGGCGGAAGCGTTCTGCTGGCCAACCACGTCGGCCAGTTCTTCACGGACGAACTGCTCGGCAGAACGGCCATTGCCTTCAGCCTTGAACTTGGCTGCCAGCTTGCCCAGGTCTACCGAAGCGGCGCCGAGCTTGAGTTCGCTCATCGCCTTGAGCAGCGGGAATGTTTCGTGGACGGACAGCTCGCATTCGTCGGTCTGACGGTGACGAGCAAAGCGGTGAGCTTTGAGAATCGCAATGACTGAACGATTGATCAGGCTGCGGCCATAGATCGAGCTCACCACATTGTTATTGCGGTAGAGCTGACCGATAAGCGGAATCATCGCTTCTGCGAGTGCTTCACGGTCGATCCATTCACCAAGACACTGGTCGGGCTTCTGAGTCACGGGAACCTTCCACATGTAGGGGCAGAAAAAAGGGGCTACATTATGCCGCCGCGCGCCTCGTGTAGCAATGCGCGCTTGTCGCACTGTCCGTAACAAATTCCCCTTCAAAAAAATCACGCCTCGCTGAAGCCCAATAAAACCGGGGCCTCCAGCATCGTCAATTATTTGGGGACAGCGCAACCTTGTCCGTAACCATCCGTAACACTGGTTGGTTTTGCCACTACATAATCGCTAATTTTCAGTAAAAAACAGCGCGATTTTGTCTTTACCACTACATTTCGCCTTACCCGCGCAATAGACACATCTGCGACTGACAGCCGGCACCCGAGGCCGCTACAATTACCGACTTTGTCGCAACGCTTGGAGCTCAACCTTCCGTGCCCGTTCTGCGTCTACCGCTTCTCCCTGCCGCGGCAGGTAAACAGCACTGGGGCAACCTGCCCGGTGCCGCCCTGAGCCTGGCCATCGCCGAGGCCGCCAGCGCTGCCAAGCGCTTTACCCTGCTGCTCACAGCCGACAGCCAAAGTGCCGAACGACTGGAACAGGAGCTGAGTTTCTTCGCCCCGGATTTGCCTGTGCTGCATTTCCCTGACTGGGAAACCCTGCCCTACGACCTGTTCTCGCCGCACCAGGACATCATTTCCCAGCGCATCGCCAGCCTGTACCGGCTGCCCGAACTGTCGCACGGCGTGCTGGTGGTGCCGATCACCACCGCCCTGCACCGCCTGGCGCCGACCAAATTCCTGCTCGGCAGCAGCCTGGTGCTGGATGTCGGCCAGAAGCTCGACGTCGAGCAAATGCGCACCCGCCTGGAAGCCACCGGCTATCGCTACGTCGATACCGTGTACGAGCATGGCGAATTCACCGTGCGCGGATCCTTGATCGATCTGTTCCCGATGGGCAGCAAGTTGCCTTACCGGATCGACCTGTTCGACGACGAAATCGAAACCCTGCGCACCTTCGACCCGGAAAACCAGCGCTCCATCGACAAGGTCGACTCGGTCAAGCTGCTGCCGGCCAAGGAATTCCCGCTGGAGAAGGAAGCGGTCACCCGCTTCAAGGCGCGTTTTCGCGAACGCTTCGATGTCGACTTCCGTCGCTGCCCGATCTTCCAGGACTTGAACAGCGGGATCACCCCGGCCGGTATCGAGTACTACCTGCCGCTGTTCTTCGAAGAAACTTCGACACTGTTCGATTACCTGCCCCAGGACACGCAAGTGTTCTCCCTGCCAGGCATCGAACAGGCCGCGGAAAACTTCTGGAACGATGTGCGCAATCGCTATGAAGAGCGGCGTGTCGATCCTTCGCGTCCTTTATTGCCGCCCGCCGAACTGTTCCTGCCGGTGGAAGACTGCTTCGCGCGCCTGAAAAACTGGCCGCGGGTGGTGGCGAGTCAACAGGACGTGGAAACCGGCGCCGGCCGCGAACGCTTCCCTGCCCGGGAACTGCCGGACCTGGCCATCGAAGCCAAGGCCACCCAGCCATTGGCGGCACTGGCCGGTTTCCTTGACCAGTTCCCAGGCCGCGTCCTGTTTACTGCCGAGTCCGCGGGCCGTCGCGAAGTGCTGCTCGAACTGCTCGAACGCCTGAAGCTTCGACCGAAGACCGTCGACAGCTGGCCAGACTTCGTTGCTGGCAAAGAACGCCTGGCGATTACCATCGCGCCGCTGGACGAAGGCCTGCTGCTGGACGATCCAGCCCTGGCGCTGGTCGCCGAAAGCCCTTTGTTCGGCCAGCGCGTGATGCAGCGCCGGCGCCGCGAGAAACGCGCCGACGCCAACAACGACGCGGTCATCAAGAACCTCACCGAGCTGCGCGAAGGCGCGCCGGTGGTGCACATCGATCACGGTGTCGGCCGTTACCTGGGCCTCGCCACCCTGGAAATCGACAACCAGACCGCCGAATTCCTTGCCCTGGAATACGCCGAGGGCGCCAAGCTGTACGTGCCGGTGGCCAACCTGCACCTGATCGCCCGCTACACCGGCAGCGACGACGCCCTCGCCCCGCTGCATCGCCTGGGCTCCGAGACCTGGCAAAAAGCCAAGCGCAAGGCCGCCGAACAGGTGCGCGACGTCGCGGCTGAATTGCTCGACATCTATGCGCGCCGCGCCGCTCGTGAAGGCTATGCCTTCGCCGACCCGAAAGCCGATTACACCACCTTCAGCGCCGGTTTCCCGTTCGAAGAAACGCCAGACCAGCAAACCACCATCGAAGCGGTGCGCGAAGACATGCTCGCGCCAAAACCGATGGATCGCCTGGTGTGCGGCGACGTCGGCTTCGGCAAGACCGAAGTGGCCATGCGTGCGGCGTTCATTGCGGTGCACGGCGGGCGCCAGGTGGCGATCCTGGTACCGACCACCCTGCTCGCCCAGCAGCACTACAACAGCTTCCGCGACCGCTTCGCCGACTGGCCGGTAAGCGTGGAAGTGATGAGCCGCTTCAAGTCGACCAAGGAAGTGAACGCGGCGGTCGCGGACCTGGCCGAAGGCAAGATCGACATCGTCATCGGCACGCACAAGCTGCTGTCCGACGATGTGAAAATCAAAAACCTGGGACTGGTAATCATCGACGAAGAACACCGCTTCGGTGTCCGTCAGAAAGAACAGCTCAAGGCGCTGCGCAGCGAAGTCGACATCCTCACCCTGACCGCCACGCCAATTCCGCGCACGCTGAACATGGCCGTATCGGGCATGCGCGACCTGTCGATCATCGCCACGCCGCCGGCCCGGCGCCTGTCGGTGCGTACTTTCGTCATGGAGCAGAACAAGAGCACGGTCAAAGAGGCCCTGCTGCGCGAGCTGCTGCGTGGCGGCCAGGTCTATTACCTGCACAACGACGTCAAGACTATCGAGAAATGCGCCGCCGACCTTGCCGAACTGGTGCCGGAAGCGCGGATCGGCATCGGCCACGGGCAGATGCGCGAACGCGATCTCGAACAGGTGATGAGCGACTTCTACCACAAGCGCTTCAACGTGCTGATCGCCTCGACCATCATCGAGACCGGCATCGACGTGCCGAGCGCCAACACCATCATCATCGAGCGCGCCGACAAGTTCGGACTGGCACAATTGCATCAGCTGCGTGGTCGCGTCGGTCGCAGTCACCACCAGGCCTACGCCTACCTGCTGACGCCGCCGCGCCAGCAGATCACCGCGGACGCGGAAAAGCGCCTGGAAGCGATCGCCAACACCCAGGACCTCGGCGCGGGCTTCGTGCTCGCCACCAACGACCTGGAAATCCGCGGCGCCGGCGAATTGCTCGGCGACGGTCAGAGCGGGCAGATCCAGGCGGTCGGCTTCACGCTGTACATGGAAATGCTCGAGCGCGCGGTGAAGTCGATCCGCAAGGGCGAACAACCCAACCTCGACCAGCCTTTGGGCGGCGGTCCGGAAGTCAACTTGCGCGTACCGGCGTTGATTCCCGAGGACTACCTGCCGGATGTCCATGCCCGACTGATTCTCTACAAGCGCATCGCCTCGGCAACCGACGAGGACGGCCTCAAGGATCTGCAGGTAGAGATGATCGACCGTTTCGGCCTGTTGCCCGAGCCGACCAAGAACCTGATACGCATCACCGCCCTGAAACTGCAGGCCGAGCTGCTGGGCATCAAGAAAGTCGACGGCGGCCCGCAGGGTGGTCGAATCGAGTTTGCGACACAAACCCCGGTCGATCCGCTGACCCTGATCAAATTGATCCAGAGCCAGCCCAAACGCTACAAATTCGAAGGGGCCACGATGTTTAAATTCCAGGTCCCGATGGAGCGCCCGGAAGAACGCTTTAATACTGTAGAGGCGCTGTTTGAGCGTCTCATCCCGAAAACTGCTTGAAGGACGCCGCATGCGCCTGTTTCGCTCACTGACCTTGTTGATAACCCTGGTCGCCCCTTCGGTCTTTGCCGATGATCTGTATCAGATTGAAATGATTCTGGTGCGGCAGAATGCCGTGCCGGCGATTGTCAGCCGTGCCGCGCCGGAAGACTGGGCCGCGGGCGCGCAAGCCGTCAGCCCTGACAGCCTGCGCACGCCAAGCCTCAATGGCGAAGTGGAAAAACTGACCGCCAGCAATGAATACAGCGTGCTGCTGCACAAGGCCTGGCAGCAGACGCTCGGCGAGACACCGGTGAAGGTGGCGGTCAGCGACGGCAAGGAACAGTTCGGCCAGTACCCGATTGAAGGCACCCTGAACCTGACGCTCGGACGCTTCACCGATGTAGACGCCGATTTCTGGGTCAACCAGTTCAACGACGAAGGCCTGGTCACCGCCAGCGAACGCCTGAAACAGGAAAGCCACACCAAGAACGGCCAGCTGAACTTCCTCGACAACGGCCACCTGGGCCTGCTGATCAAGATCACCTCATTGACGGCGCCCGCTCCCCGGGAAGCCCCTGAAGTCGTCCCGGACTGATTGAAGCCCCCATGTCCGCGACCCTGAGCAAACCCCTGGCACCTTCCTGGGTCAGCCGATTCAAGGAACAGAGCCTGGAGCGCGGTCGCCGCTATGCACTGGAGAATCGCGTCAGGATCGTCGAGGTCGGCGACGCGACGATCACCGCGGCGTGCGAAGGCTCTGGCGGTAACGTTTACCGTCAGACCATTCGCCTGCGCGAGTCGGCCAAAGGCACCTTGCTGATGGTCGATGCCATCTGCTCCTGCCCGGTGCACAGCAACTGCAAACATTGCGCGGCGGTGCTCCTGCAAATCCAGGAAACCCTCGACTACCCCGCCGCCTCCAAAGACGCCGAACTCCTGGAAAAACTCCAGGCGGTGCTGGAAAACCGCAGCCCGAAGGCGCCACCGCAGGTAATGGTGGACAACGTGCAACCGGTACCGCGCCTGTGGCTGGCGAGCATCGAGTTCAGCGCCTTCGAACCGCGCAACGGGCGGATGCAGCGTTACATCCAGCATCGCGCGGCGCTGTCTTTCAGCTATCTGGATGAATACGTTTCAGGCCAGAAGAATTCCGACATCCTGATTCGCCAGGAGACCCAGACGCTACGGATAAAACGCCACCCGGACGTCGAACAGTCCTACCGGGAACAGCTGCGAATCCTCGGCTTCAAGATCGCCACCCGCCAAAGCAAGGCCCTGCCGGAAAGCGCAGGCGAACTGTTTGAGATGGTCAATGACAGCGCCTGGCTGACCTTCACCCTCAATGAACTGCCGAAGTTGCGCACTCAGGGCTGGGAGCTGCAGATCAACGAGGACTTCGGCTTCGACCTGACCGCCGTGGACGACTGGTACGCCACGGTCGAACAGGTGCCGGAGCGCGACTGGTTCGACCTGGAGCTGGGGATCATCGTCAATGGCGAGCGGCTGAGCCTGTTGCCGATCCTGTTGAACCTGATGCGCTCCCACACCGAACTGCTCAACCCGGAACGCCTCGCCCGCCGGCGTGACGACGAACTGATCCTGGTCAACATTCCCAACCGGCCGAACGCCGAGCACGGCCCCTTGCAAGTCGCCCTGCCCTTCGGCCGCCTGAAACCGGTACTGGCGACGCTTGGCGAGTTCTATCTTCAAGAACCCGGTGAAACCACATTACGCTTGAGCAAGGCCGATGCCACGCGCCTCAACTCGCTGGAAGACCTGCCGCTGCTCTGGGAAGGTGGCGAGCAGATCCGCAGCTTTGCCCAACGCCTGCGCGACATCAAGGACTACACCGCCACGGCACCGGACGGCTTGAACGCGACACTGCGCCCGTATCAGCTCGAAGGCCTGAGCTGGATGCAGTCGTTGCGCCAACTGGAAGTCGGCGGCATCCTCGCGGACGACATGGGCCTGGGCAAAACCTTACAGACACTGGCGCATGTTCTTACCGAAAAAAACGCCGGTCGCCTCGATCGCCCCTGCATGGTGGTAATGCCCACCAGCCTGATTCCCAACTGGCTCGACGAAGCGGCGCATTTCACCCCGCAACTCAAAGTGCTGGCGCTGTACGGCGCCAGTCGCAAAAAGCATTTCGACAACCTGGCTGATTACGACCTGATCCTGACCACCTATGCGTTGCTGCCCAAGGATGTCGAACGCCTGGCGGCGCAGCCCCTACATGTGCTGGTGCTGGATGAAGCGCAATACATCAAGAACCCCAACAGCAAGGCCGCCCAGGCAGCCCGCGAGCTCAATGCCCGTCAGCGCCTGTGCCTGAGCGGCACGCCGCTGGAAAACCACTTGGGCGAACTGTGGTCGCTGTTTCACTTCCTGCTGCCGGGTTGGCTTGGCGACGTCAAAAGCTTCAACAGTGATTACCGGGTGCCCATCGAAAAGCGCGCGAGCGAAGTCAGGCTGCAACACCTCAACAGTCGGATCAAACCCTTCCTGCTGCGTCGCACCAAGGAACAGGTGGCCACCGAATTGCCGCCGAAAACCGAGATCATCCATTGGGTCGAGCTCAACGAAACCCAGCGCGACCTGTACGAAACCATGCGCCTGGCCATGGACAAGAAAGTCCGCGACGAAATCACCCGCAAAGGCGTGGCGCGCAGCCAGATCATCATCCTCGAGGCGCTGCTCAAGCTGCGCCAGGTGTGTTGCGATCTGCGCCTGGTCAATGACGCAACCCTTCCGGCGCGGGGCAGCACCTCGGGCAAGCTCGACAGCCTGATGGAAATGCTCGAAGAGCTGTTCGAGGAAGGCCGCAAGATTTTGCTGTTCTCGCAATTCACTTCAATGCTGGCATTGATCGAAGAAGAGCTGAAAAAGCGCGGCGTGGCCTACGCGCTGCTGACCGGACAAACCCGCGACCGTCGTACACCGGTGAAGGAATTCCAGAGCGGCAAGCGCCAGATCTTTCTCATCAGCCTGAAGGCGGGTGGCGTTGGCCTGAACCTGACGGAAGCGGACACCGTGATTCATTACGACCCATGGTGGAACCCGGCAACGGAAAACCAGGCCACCGACCGCGCCTATCGCATCGGCCAGGAGAAGCCGGTGTTCGTCTACAAGCTGATCGCCCGCGGCACGGTGGAAGAGAAGATCCAGCATCTGCAGAAGGAAAAATCCGACCTGGCGGCGGGCGTGCTGGATGGGCGTCAGGCTGGGGACTGGAAGTTGCAGAGCGATGATATCGAGGCGTTGTTTGCGCCATTGCCGGATAAGCTGGAGAAGCGTTGAGATCTGCGGCGCCCAGTAGATTGCTTTCGCGAGCAGGCTCGCTCCCACTGGATTATCACTGAACCTGTGGGAGCGAGCCTGCTCGCGAAGGTGTCAACTCAGATCAACTGATGTCACACCTGATCAGGACCTGACAACAGGCAACGGCGCGAACAGCGCCTCGATATCGCTCTGTTCAAGCTTCAACCCACCAGTCGTCCCCCCTTCAAGAATTGCCCCGGCCAGTGCCGCCTTTTCTTGCTGCAGCGCCTGTATTTTTTCTTCCACCGTACCGCGTGCGATCAACTTGTAGACAAACACCGGCTTATCCTGACCAATCCTGTAGGCTCGGTCCGTGGCCTGGTTTTCAACCGCCGGATTCCACCATGGATCGAAATGAATCACGGTATCCGCTGCGGTCAGATTGAGCCCCGTGCCACCGGCTTTCAGGCTTATCAGGAACAATGGGACCTTGCCGCCCTGAAAGTCCTCGACTGGCGTACGCCGATCCGTGGTTTCGCCGGTCAAAAGCGAATAGCCGATACCGCGCTGCTGCAATTCTTCCTCGATCAACGCCAGCATCGAAGTGAACTGCGAGAACATTAATATCTTGCGACCTTCACTGAGCAGCTCTTCGAGCATTTCCATCAAGCTGATCAGCTTGCCGCTGCCGGCACGCAGTGCTTTTGCCGTGAGCGGCATTTTGATCAAGCGCAAATCGCAGCACACCTGACGCAACTTCAGCAAAGCGTCGAGGATAATGATCTGGCTACGCGCCACACCGCTACGGGCAATCTCGTCACGCACCTTCTTGTTCATCGCCACACGCACGGTTTCATACACATCGCGCTGCCCGTCACTGAGTTCAACCCAATGCACAATCTCCGATTTTGGCGGCAACTCGGTGGCGACGTGCTCTTTCTTGCGCCGTAGCAGAAAGGGCTTTATCCGGGCGGTCAGGTGCTGCATCCGTTGGCTATCGCCATGTTTCTCGATCGGGGTACGGTAGTCGCGATTGAACGTTTTGCTGTCACCCAGCCATCCGGGTAACAGGAAGTGAAACAGTGACCACAACTCGCCGAGATGATTTTCCAGGGGCGTGCCGGACAGGCACAAACGCTGTCGGGCCTGCAGGTCCCGGGCAGCTTGAGCGGCCTTGCTGATCGGATTCTTGATGTTCTGCGCCTCATCGAGAATCAGCACGCTCCAGACCTGTGGTTGCAAAACCTCAAGATCACGAGGCAGCAATGCGTACGTTGTCAGCACAAGATCGTATTCGGCAAGGCTGACGAAGTCCTTTTGACGAGTGGCGCCATGCAGCGCGAGGACTTTCAATTGCGGCGTGAAGCGAGCCGCCTCATCGAGCCAATTGGGAATCAGGCTGGTTGGCATCACCGCCAGAGCAGGCACATCCAGTCGTCCCGCCTGCTTTTCCAATAACAGATGGGCCAAAGTTTGCAGCGTCTTGCCCAAACCCATGTCGTCGCCGAGGATACCGCCGACCTCCAGCTCACGAAGGGTTTGCATCCAGTTCAGACCTTCAAGCTGATAAGGACGCAAAGTAGCGTTGAGACCCTCGGGAGCAGCAACGTTCTGATGAGTCGATTCACGCAAACGCTTGGCGAAACCGCGCAAACGCTCGCCGCCCTGCCAGACCAACGGCAGACCATCCAATTCACTCAATCGCGCTGCGTCCGGGCCGTTCAAACGCAGGGCGCCGCCGGTGCCCTGGCCCAAATACAACTCGCCAAGGGTCGCCATCAACGGTTTGATCCGCCCAAGGGACAGGGCGACTCTCAGGCCTGGTTTGGCAGCCCATCGGCCGGCGCTGAGATCGACCATCACCTGCTCATCATCGTCGCGCGAGGCCAGCTCCGCCGGGCTTAACAATTGCGGCTGTCTTTGCAACAACTGCAGCAGAATCGGCAGCAAACTGTGGCGCTCGCCATTGACCACGATGCCTAACTGCAGGTCGAACCACTCACGCCCTGGAGACTCTTCGACATCAGCGAACCATTGTTCTACGGGCTGCAGATTGAAATCAAAGCGGTCATGGATATCGATCCGCCAGTTGGCCTCTCTGAGGACCAATACTCCGGCCTGCATAAAAGCCATCCATGTCGAGTCATCGGGTAACTCGAACATTTCACCTGCGCTATCGGGTAGCGCATCACTCTTGCGCGTGGCTTTCTTGAAGCCTTGTTTTTGCAAGGCCTGACGCAGGCGCTTTTCGGCGGCGGTATTGCGTTGGATGCGCTGGGTTTCAGTACCTGACAGAACCAGTACTTCCGAAGATTTCCTGTCCGCCGCCATGTGGCCGTCGTAGGTAAACGCCAGCGCTGCGCGATGCTCCGTTTCATTTCTCCACTGCCAGTAACGGTTGGTGCTGGCAAGTGTCAGGACCGCTTGGGGTTCGATGTCATCGACTATTCGTTCGGTCAATGCATGGGGTGGAGGCACCACGCGAGTCACCGCACTCATGCGATGGCTGAACTGCGTCGCCTGGCGTGCCGGAACGGCAGGCGCCAATGACAGGTGGCAGGCCAGTTTATCATCGAGCTCACTTTGCAGCAGCCCAACCTCCAGCCGTTCGCGGTCCAGGTAGTACAAGGGCTCCAGTGCCAGAATCGTTTCTTCTGGCGCTTGGTCGGTACGCCATTGAGGCCGAAAACTGCCGTTGGCTTGCTCGGCCCAGGCAAACCGCCCTGACCTGTTCGCTCCGGGCACAAGGGCCTGCAATTGCTCGAAGTCGAGAAACAGCCTTGAAGTTTTCAATACCAATTGCAGGACTTCGGCGCCACTGCTGCCTTGCAACGGGTAACTGCTGTAAAACGAGTGACGGGAGTGAATGGCGACCAGCAATCTGGCGATGCGCAAGTCGAGCTCGGACAAATACCCTGGCTCTCGCATCAATGCTTCGGACAGTGAGTACACTGGCTTGATGTCCTGCAAACGGCCATCCTTGAGCTGACGAGCCTTGTAAATGTCCAGCATCCACTTGCCAGCAGTCGAGGTTGCTTCAAGTTTATAGACCCAGCACGTACCGGCGCCTTGAACAGCTCCATCGACACGCGGGAGCCCCTGAGGAACATCATTGAGCCAGCGCTCCAGATCACGATTGAGCTGTGTCAGGGCCTCACTTTTAAACGAGTCCGCTGGAAGCTCTTCCAAGCTAAAAAGGACGGTTGCACAGTGCTTGCAATCGATTGAAACGGGGCATGAACAAATGCAATCCAGCTCGAAATCGCCGTCTGAGTCTTCGATGAGTACGATGCACTGCTCATAGACATTTCCTTCGGAGCCTTTGCAGCTCGCAGTAATAGTGTTGTCGCTCAGGTCGTGAATCTGCACTCGATTCTGATTGGCGTATTTACGCGCCTTTTCCAGAGCGCGATGACTGAAAGCCTCCGACCAAGGCAGCCCCTGAAGTTGCTCAATGATTGTCAGCATGAAATCAACGCTTCTCGAAATGATTGAAGTTTACCGGTCTCAAGGCTCAGCCCTGAGCACCAGCGCCAGACAGGCGTAATCCAGTTCCAGCTCGCGGGCCAGGGCCGCTTCCGGCATCCCGGTCATGCCGACGATGTCGCACCCTTGCGCCGTTGCCGGATAAGCTGGAGAAGTAGCGAGATCGGACACCAACTGTAGGAGCCGGCTTGCTGGCGATAGCGGCCTGTCAGGCGACATCTATATCGATTGACGCGCCGCCATCGCCAGCAAGCCGGCTCCTACAGAGGCACGCAGAAATGCCCGGTGCCCATCGCCCCGTTAATCGCGCCCACCGCGTTGACCGCGAGAATCGCTTCGGCACCGGCTTGCTTCAGCGCCCAGAGATTGGCGCGATAATTCACCCGATGCGGGGCAAAACGGTGCGGGTGACCATGACGGGCGAGAAACAGCACTTCGCTGCCGGCGTACTCGCCGATCTGCACCTCGGCGGACGGCGCGCCGTAGGGGGTGTCCAGCGCCAATGACTGACGAATCTCCAGGCCTTCCAGCCGAGTCAGGCCGGTACGACCAATAATCGCGTAAACCGTCATGGCGCTGCCCTCAATCGAAGCCGTCAATCGATCAATTGTGCATCCCTGAGCGCGCCCACGGCTGCCAGCCAGCGCGGATCCTGGCGGTATTCGGTATTTGCATGTGCCTGACCGCGCATTCGCGCAATGCGCGCCGACGGCTTGACCTTCAAACGCTGAGCGGCGCTCAGGGCCAGCTCGGCAGCCGCACGGTCGTTGCACACCAGGCCCATGTCGCAACCGGCGGTCAACGCCGCTTCAATACGACTGGCGGCATCGCCCACCACATGGGCACCGGCCATGGACAGGTCGTCGCTGAAAATCACGCCGTCGAATTGCAGCTCGCCACGCAGGATGTCCTGCAGCCAGCGCCGGGAGAAGCCCGCTGGCTGAGCATCGACCTGTGGATAAATAACGTGGGCGGGCATGACGGCGGCCAGCTGCTGGCTCAACGCGGCGAATGGCACCAGGTCATGGGCGCGGATCTGCTCGAGGCTGCGCTCGTCATTGGGGATCGCGACGTGGGAATCGGCCTCGGCCCAGCCGTGGCCGGGAAAATGCTTGCCGGTGGCGGCCATGCCCGCGCTGTTCATGCCGCGAATGAACGCACCAGCCAGCAGCGCGGCACGCTGCGGATCCGCTTCGAACGAACGGGTCCCGACCACAGCGCTGCGCTGGTGATCGAGATCGAGCACCGGGGCAAAACTCAGGTCCAGGCCAACGGCCAGCACCTCGGTGGCCATGATCCAGCCGCACTGCTCAGCCAGGTATTCGGCATTCGGGTTGTCGGCGATGGCGCGCATCGCCGGCAGTCGCACGAACCCCTGGCGCAGGCGCTGGACCCGCCCGCCCTCCTGGTCCACAGCCAGCAGCAGGTCGGGACGAATGGCGCGGATCGCCGCGCTCAACTCGCGGACCTGGCGTGGATGTTCGATGTTGCGGGCGAAAATAATCAGGCCGCCCACTTCGGGCTGGCGCAACAATTGGCGATCTTCAGCCGTCAGCCAGGTACCGGCGACGTCCACCATCAACGAGCCTTGCAGGCCAGCAGTCATAGGAATTCCTTGATAACGATAAAACCGGTTCGCAGCGATGCGCCACCCTGGGCTGTACCCGGGAGGTCGACGATCATCAGCGGGAACGGGTTCAAAACGAGAGTCGGCATGGGCGGCTAGCTTATCGGATGTCAGCTGCCGCGCCCACCCATGAGCGGCTAAACCTTGGCGGCAACCGGTATCGATTTGCTACGAGGACGCAGCTGCGCGGTGGCCATGGCTGAGTCGGTGACACCGGATTCGGCACGCATGCCGGCCGCCAGGAACGGCACCATCAGGCGCATGACCTGTTCGATGGAGGTGTTGACCCCAAAATCGGTTTCGGCGATGGCGCGCAAGGCCTTGATACCGGACATGCTGAACGCAGCCGCACCCAGCATGAAGTGCACGCGCCAGAACAGCTCGATCGGCGGGATGCGCGGGGCAGCCTCGTTGACCAGCATCATGTAGCGGCGAAACACCTTGCCGTACATGTCTTCCAGATAACGGCGCAAATGCCCCTGGCTCTGGCTGAAGGCAAGTCCCAGCAAACGCATGAAGATCGACAGGTCATTGCCGCTGCGTGGCTGCACCACCAGGGCTTGCTCGACGAGAATTTCCAGCAGTTCCTCGAGGGAAGGCTTGTTTTCAGGCTTGGCCTGGCGCCGCTCCAGCTCTTTATCGAGGCTGATGCAGAAAGGCCCCAGGAAGCGCGAGAAGACGGCCTGGATCAGCGCCTTCTTCGAACCGAAGTGATAGTTCACCGCTGCGAGATTGACACCCGCCTTGCTGGTGATCAAACGCAACGAGGTTTCGGCGAAACCTTTTTCCGCGAACAACTGCTCGGCAGCATCGAGAATGCGTTCAACGGTTTCCGACTGGGCCATGACTACTCCGCCTGACAAACACTTGTTTGAAACATACGTTTCAGCCCGTGCGTTGTCAAGTCTGGCAGTTGGTTTCGGGAATGGTCGGTCAGCCATTTAACCACACATCCGCAAAGCTTCCATCAGCAGGCTGCGCGACCGTCTGGCGGGCTGCAAAAAAACGGGCATTGCCAAGACCGTTCCACTGTATATAATCCCAGTCACTGTATAAAAAGACAGAGCGATCAATATGCTAAAGCTGACGCCACGCCAAGCCGAGATTCTGGCCTTCATCAAACGCTGCCTGGAAGACAACGGCTACCCGCCGACCCGCGCGGAAATCGCTCAGGAACTGGGTTTCAAATCGCCCAATGCGGCGGAAGAACACCTCAAGGCGCTGGCCCGCAAGGGCGCGATCGAGATGACGCCGGGTGCTTCGCGCGGCATTCGCATTCCCGGCTTCGAGGCCAAGGCTGACGACTACAGCCTGCCGATCATTGGCCGGGTTGCAGCCGGCGCGCCGATCCTCGCCCAGCAACACGTTGAAGAATCCTGCAACATCAATCCTGCGTTCTTCCACCCCCGCGCCGATTATCTGCTGCGGGTGCACGGCATGAGCATGAAGGATGTGGGTATTTTCGATGGCGACCTGCTGGCCGTCCACACCACCCGCGAAGCCCGCAACGGCCAGATCGTGGTGGCGCGGATCGGCGACGAAGTCACCGTCAAGCGCTTCAAGCGCGACGGCAGCAAAGTCTGGCTGCTGGCCGAAAACCCCGAGTTTGCCCCTATCGAAGTGAACCTTAAAGATCAGGAACTGGTGATCGAAGGCTTGAGCGTCGGCGTCATTCGCCGCTAAAAGGAGGCTTTATGCAGTTCCCACATTCACCACAGCAAGCCCAACTGCCGCTACTGTTCGAAGCGTTCATGGCACAGCCATTGGCGCCGATCCTGAAGGAAGTGGTCGAGTCGCCCTGGAGCGCCGAGCCCGAGGTCTTCAGTGAACTGTCTCTGCGTGGTGCGGCCGGGAACTGCCTGAACCTTCTGGCGCCGATCCTGCGGGAGCTCAGCCAGGACCAGGATGCACGCTGGCTGACCCTGATCGCCCCGCCCGCCAGCCTGACCCAGGCCTGGCTGCGGGACGCCGGCCTCAATCGCGAACGCATCCTGCTGCTGCAACCACGCGGCGCCCAAAGCGCCCAGCAACTGACTTGCGAGGCCCTTCGCCTTGGCCGCAGCCACACGGTGGTCAGCTGGCTCAACCCGATGAGCACAAGCTCACGGCAACAGCTGATCAGCGCCGCCCGCATCGGGGACGCTCAAAGCCTGAATATTCGACTGGGTTAACGGCGCACGCTGAGCGCGTGGGCTTCTGCTAGGACAGAGAAGCCTATTGGAGGCAGCGCCGGTAAAATTTGAAGGCAGTGCCGACAAAACCGACGGGCGGGGTCAATGAAGGACCCGCGTCCCCTCTTCTTTTTCGAATTCGCCTTCAACCATGCGCCCCGCCATCTGCACGCCGACGCTCAACATCGCCTTGGCGACTTCTACGTGCTGGCCTTGCAGGAACGCTTTGGCGTCCTCGGAGAAATCCAAAGTAACCAGAGAACCCTCGTCCTCAGCCCTGCGCAGCTCGATTCGGCCGTCTGGTAACTCGACAATTTCTAGAAAGGACGTTGGCATAAAGGTCTGTTCTCCACGAAAGGCGGGCATTATATAGGCATCGGTCAGGCTTCGCTCGGGATCTTGACCAGATGCCATCGCGAAAAACGGCTCAGCCGTCGAGCAAACAACCCCAAAGGTCGTTCGCTGTACTGCTCAATCCCTCAGCACTCGTTCAAGCCTTCGCGAAAACGAATGGCCAGACTTTTCAGGTTTTGCCGCCAGCTCTCCAGCTCCTCGCGACCCAGCTCCTGAGGCGCCTCTTCTTCATCGAGGTTGACCGCCAGGATCAACGGCTGCGTCACATCACCTTTAGGCTTGTGCGGCGCTCGTGGCGGCTGAAACAACGCGGCATGGGCAGCCAACAACTTGGCCAGCCAGGTTTCCGGATTGTTGGCCAGCTCGACCATCTCGGCCATTTCCGGAATAGCGATGCTTTCCAGCACTTCGCGAGTCAGTAACGATTCGGCCCGGGAGGCATTGGCTTGAGGCAAACGATAGAAGCCGGCAATCTCGTGACACAGCCCCAGCAAGGCACCGTACAGGTGAAACAACGCCGATTCTCGCCCCGCCTGAATCAGCGCCAGGGAATTCATCGCCCGCCCCTCTTCGGCTTTGGCGAGAGCTTCCAGCGACAGGCCGGCGAAATAAATCTTCTGGTTGGTACGGGTATAGAGTTCGTGGGCCATGACGGCAGCCTCCACAACGAAATAATTGCTTCACGCAGGTCAGACAGTGTCGTGGATCAACTCCTTCTCCCGCAAGCATTGTCTGATCCTGAATTACACACCCACTCAATAAATCGCCACCACCCTTGTGAACGAAACCGCTCCTTGGAGAAAAAGCGCACGACTCCCGATCAGGCCGGCTGTGACTACCTCCATCGGCGCCTCTACCAACGTTGATCCATGCCGCGTCAAAGCCTGTGGGAGATTGTTGTCTGTGTTCATATCCATTGCTGCGGTAACGGCCACTTAGGGTTTCGCCCTTACGGCGAGTCCCTTTTTCAAACGCCAAAAAGGAACCAAAAGGCTTTGCCCCACCACTTGGTGCCTCGCTTAGGCTCGGCATGCCCTCACTCCGGCATTGCTCCGTGGGTCGCCGCGATGGGCCATCCATGGCCCAGCGCGGCTAAACCGGCGTCCTGCCGGTTTACCCACTGCGCAATGCCTGCGTTCGGCCATCGTGGTTTAACGGGGCGCCCAAAATCTAAAGCCAAAGCGAGGCGGCCTGACAGCCGACCTGACTTTTACGGCTGTACCTGATCCCCTGTGGGAGCGAGCCTGCTCGCGAAAAACGCCCAGACAACGCGATCATCCAGACAGGGCGCGTAATCGTTGACGTCCATCGCGAGCAGGCTCGCTTCCACAATGAGATCGCGGCCGGAGCAAAAATCAGGTCGGCTGTCAGGCCGCCTCGCTTTCGCGTTTGATCTTGCTCTGGCTTTTGATTTTCTTGCCCCCTCGAGAGGCCGAGTGGAGGTTCTGCGCAGTGGGCAAACCGGCATGGATGCCGGTTTAGCCGCCGCCGGGCCAAGAATGGCCCATCGCGGCGGGCCCTGTAGGAGCGAGCATGCTCGCGAAAAACCTGAGAGCACCACGGGGTGTCAGGCTCCCCGCGTCATCGTTGACCTCCATCGCGAGCATGCTCGCTCCTTGTATGTTGTCCCTGTACCCAGCGAGAGAGGTTAAGCTCGGCAGCGTACACACAAGTAAGTGCGTTTCTGGGGGAGGCCGATCGCTCCTGAAGGCAGGATTTGCTCCTGACCTTGTCTGTAGAGAGGCCCCCCCGCCTCATTGCCCACCACGAAGAGTATCGAGAAGCCGACAAGTCGGACTTCGCATTACAAGGTTGCAGTGGCATGAAGTTCGAGGTCGGGGGAACCAGGTGCAATCTTACCTAAAGCCAAGGAAGTGAAAAGCAATGAATGCGCATGTCGGCATAGATATCAGTGCTCGCAGTTCAGCCATGGGATGGCGGCAGAACGGCAAAGCAGCAGGCAATGGAGACATTCAGCACACACCCAAAGGTCGCAAGGCCGCTGTGGAAAAGCTGCTACGTCTCAAGCCGCTAAGCGTTGTCATGGAGGCCACCGGTATTTACTACCTGGATCTTGCGATGGAGTTGCACGCCGCCGGCTTGCCGGTCTCGGTGATCAATCCCAAAAGCTTCCACAACTTTGCCAAGCTGATGTTGCAAAACAGCAAGACTGACCAGATCGATGCCCAACTGCTGGCCGAATACGGCGAGCGTATGGGGCCTAGGCTGTGGGTCCCGCCCACTGCGGAACAGATGATGCTGCGTGCGATTGGTCGCCACATCAACCGACTGATTGGCCATCGAACACGAGCCAAAAACGAATTACACGCCCTACAAGCAACAGAAACGAGTGTGGAGCTGCTGATCGAGGATGAGAAGGAGGCGATTGCAGGACTGGACTCCCGGATTGATCGCTTGAAGAAAGCCGCACGTGAGGCCATCGCCAAATGCCCGGATCTGAGTTTGCAGTTTCGCTGCATGATGGCGGCGCCCGGCGTTGGAGAGGCCTCGGCCATCGCCGCACTGGCTGAGCTGACGACCCTTCCAGTGACGCTTAAATCGGCACAGGTAAGCCGCTATGCAGGCCTGGATGTCAGACTGACCCAGTCAGGCACCAGCGTGAACCGGCCAGGACGAATGTCCAAGTGCGGTAATGCTTACTTGCGTGCAGCGATGTTCATGCCGGCGATGACGGCAATCCGTTGTGATGAGAATGTGAAGGCCTTCTACGAGGCACTGGTAGCGCGCGGCAAGAAGAAAATGCAAGCCATCGGCGCGGTCATGCGCAAATACCTAACCGGGTTATGGGCATGCATGCGCTCCGGAGAAGAATTTAATACGGCCAAGCTTTTTAGCAAAAAACATCTCGCGAAAGCTTGACCGTGAACAGAGTATCTACAGGTCTCTTCCAAGTGACTCGCTGTAAAAGCGAAACCATAGGTGGCCGTTACTGCAGGAATGGATATGTACTCCGTCAACAAACAACAGGTCGGCTGTCAGGCCCCCTTTCGGCAAGCCGGAACCCCACAGACAGCGCAAACAAAAAAGCCGCATGAAACCCGAAGGTTGTCATGCGGCCTTTTAGGTATTGCGGCTATTACGCCTTCGCAGCCGGCCGCTTGTCCTCGACCTTCCACTTGCCACCGTCGTAGAACGCCTTCCAGCCAGTCGGCTTACCGTCGACTTCGGTCTGCACGTACTGCTCCTTGGTCTTGCGGCTGTAACGGATCACTGCAGGCAGGCCATCCGGATCTTTCTTTGGCGCTTCGCAAAGGAAATGGTACTTCGGATCGATCTCATCCTTGTGCGGGATAATTTCCATCACCAGCGGCGCACGAGTCTCGCGGTTTTTCGGGAACTGGCTGGCGGCCAGGAACAGGCCCGACGCACCGTCGCGCAGGATATAGGTGTCGTTGACCTTTTCGCATTTCAGCTCAGGCATCTTCACCGGGTCCATCTTCGGCGGCGCCGCATCGCCGCTCTTCAGCAGTTTGCGGGTGTTCTTGCAGGTCGCGTTGGTGCAACCGAAGAACTTGCCGAAACGGCCGGTCTTGAGCTGCATCTCGCTGCCGCACTTGTCGCATTCCAGGCTCGGACCTTCGTAGCCCTTGATGCGATAGGTGCCCTCTTCGATTTCATAGCCGTCGCAATCCGGGTTGTTACCGCAGATGTGCAGCTTGCGCTTCTCGTCCAGCAGGTAGGCGTCCATCGCCGTGCTGCAGATCGGGCAGCGATGCTTGCCACGCAGCACCAGCGATTCCGATTCACCCTCGTCGTCCGCGGCGATTTCATCGCCCGGCACCAGGTTGACGGTCGCCTTGCAGCGCTCTTTCGGCGGCAGGCTGTAACCGGAGCAACCGAGGAACACCCCGGTCGAAGCGGTACGGATCTGCATCGGACGCCCGCACGTGGTGCATGGGATGTCCGTCATCACCGGCTGGTTGGCACGCATGCCGCTGTCCGGGCTTTCGGCCACTTCGAGTTTCTTCTTGAAGTCGCCGTAGAACTCGTCGAGCACGTTTTTCCAGTCGCGTTCGCCCTGGGCCACGTCATCGAGGTGCTCTTCCATGCCGGCGGTGAAGCCGTAGTCCATCAGGTTGGAGAAGCTTTCAGACAGGCGCTCGGTAACGATGTCGCCCATCTTTTCCGAATAGAAGCGACGATTGTGCAGCGCCACGTAGCCACGGTCCTGGATGGTCGAAATGATCGCCGCATAGGTCGAAGGACGACCGATGCCACGTTTTTCCATTTCCTTGACCAGGCTGGCTTCCGAGTAACGTGCCGGCGGCTTGGTGAAGTGCTGGGTCGGATCAAGCTTGATCAGCTTCATCGCGTCGCCCTGGGCCATGTCCGGCAGCACGTCGTCATCGCCCGGCTTGGCGATTTGCGGCATCACCCGGGTGTAACCGTCGAACTTGAGGATACGGCCCTTGGCACGCAGCTCGAAGTCGCCGGCACCAACGGTGACAGTAGTCGACAGGTATTGCGCCGGCAGCATCTGGCAGGCGAGGAATTGGCGCCAGATCAGCTCGTACAGCCGCTCTGCATCACGCTCCATGCCCGACAGCTTGCTTGGCTCGGTGTTGGCGTCGGACGGACGAATCGCTTCGTGAGCCTCTTGTGCGCCTTCCTTGCTGCTGTAGACGTTCGGGTTTTCCGGCAGGTACTGCTTGCCGAACTCGCCTTCAATATAGGTACGCGCCATCGCCACGGCATCGGCCGAGAGGTTGGTGGAGTCGGTACGCATGTAAGTGATGTAGCCGGCTTCGTACAGACGCTGGGCCATCATCATGGTTTTCTTCACACCGAAGCCCAGGCGGTTGCTCGCGGCCTGCTGCAGGGTGGACGTGATGAACGGTGCCGACGGCTTGCTGCTGGTCGGCTTGTCTTCGCGCTTGACGATGCTGTAGCTGGAGGCCTTGAGCTTCTCCAGCGCGGCCATGGCCTGGGCTTCGTTGAGCGGCTTGAAGGCTTCGCCCTTCTCGCGAGCGACGTCGAAACGCACGGTCGCGCCCTTGGCGGTGCCGAGGTCGGCGTGGACTTCCCAGTATTCTTCCGGGATGAACGCGCGGATTTCGCGTTCACGCTCGACCACCAGCTTCACGGCAACCGACTGAACCCGACCGGCGGAAAGGCCACGGGCGATCTTGGCCCACAGCAGCGGCGACACCATGTAACCCACGACGCGGTCGAGGAAACGACGCGCCTGCTGGGCGTTGACACGATCAATGTCCAGCTCGCCTGGCCGGGAGAAGGCTTCCTGAATCGCCTTCTTGGTGATTTCGTTGAACACCACACGCTTGTAGCGGCTGTCATCACCACCGATGGCTTCGCGCAGGTGCCAGGCAATGGCTTCCCCCTCGCGATCCAAGTCGGTTGCGAGATAGATGGTGTCAGCATCCTTGGCGAGCCGGCGCAGCTCTTCGATGACCTTTTCCTTGCCCGGGAGGATCTCGTACTTGGCTTTCCAGCCATGATCGGGATCGACACCCATGCGCGCGACCAGCTGCTTGCGCGCCTTTTCTTTCGGCGACAAGGCCGGCGCTTCACCCGCAGCAGCCTTGCCGCGCTTGGCGGCTGGCTCTTTGCTGGCGCTAGCCGAACCGCTGGTGGGCAGGTCTCGGATATGGCCGATACTCGACTTCACCACGTATTCGTTGCCCAAATACTTGTTGATGGTCTTGGCCTTAGCCGGGGATTCCACAATGACCAGCGATTTGCCCATGGATCAGAAAATTCCTGAATTCTAGAAGTGAAAGGCGGTTGGCGCCTGACGCGGCACCGCTATATATAGTGGCTACAAGGTGAGGTCAAGCGCAGGGTTCTGCGCGCACTCCCCTTATGGCTGCGGAAAAACGCTCGGCTCGGCTTGCACCAAAGCAAAGCGTGGCACCTGTTCGCCGTCAACTTCGACCGACTCCAGGAACATGCTCAAGGGGCGTACCCAAAAGCCGTAATCGCCATACAGGGCTTGGTAGAAGACCACTTCTTCCTCGGTTTCCGAATGCCGCGCAACACTGAATACACGGTACTGCGGACCTTTGTAATGTTGATAGAGCCCAGGTTGTATCGGCATGCTTCGGCCCTCTCTCAAATCAGTTTGAAATAAAAAATAAAAAAAACCGCAAAAACAAAAACCGGGGCACTTGGCCCCGGCTTCCGTCAACGCAACGCTTAAACGCGTTCGAAGACGGTGGAGATGCCTTGGCCGAGACCAATGCACATGGTGGCTACCCCAAGGTTGCCGCCATTTTGCTTCATCACATTGAGCAAAGTGCCGGAGATACGCGCACCGGAGCAACCGAACGGGTGGCCCAGGGCGATCGCGCCGCCGTGCAGGTTAACCTTCTCATTCATCTTGTCGAGCACTTTCAGATCTTTCAGCACTGGCAGGGCCTGTGCGGCGAAAGCTTCGTTGAGCTCGAAGAAGTCGATGTCGGAGATGCTCAGACCCGCACGCTTCAGTGCTTTATGTGTGGCCGGTACTGGACCATAGCCCATGATTGCCGGATCCACACCTGCCACCGCCATCGAGCGGATCACCGCCATCGGCTGGATGCCCAGGTCCTGTGCGCGCTGCGCCGACATCACGATCATGCACGAGGCACCATCGGTGATCTGCGACGAAGTACCGGCTGTCACGGTGCCGCCCTTCGGATTGAAAGCAGGCTTCAATGCCGCCAGGCTTTCCAGGGTGGTTTCCGGACGAATGGTTTCGTCGTAGTCGAAGGTTTTCAGGAAACCGTTCTCGTCATAGCCCTGCATCGGGATGATTTCGTCTTTGAACTTGCCTTCCACGGTCGCCTTGTGGGCGAGTTGGTGGGAGCGCACGCCGAAAGCGTCCTGTTGCTCGCGAGTGATGCCGTGCATCTTGCCCAGCATTTCCGCGGTCAGGCCCATCATGCCCGAAGCTTTTGCCGCGTACAGCGACATGTGCGGGTTCGGATCGACACCGTGCATCATGCTCACGTGACCCATATGCTCGACGCCGCCAACCACGAAAACGTCACCGTTGCCGGTCATGATCGCTTGCGCAGCAGTGTGCAGGGCACTCATCGACGAGCCACACAGGCGGCTGACGGTCTGGCCGGCCGAGGTGTGCGGGATCTGGGTCATCAGCGACGCCATGCGCGCGATGTTCCAGCCCTGCTCCAGGGTCTGGTTCACACAGCCCCAGATCACGTCTTCGACTTCGCTCGGGTCGACCTTGACGTTGCGTTCCAGCAGTTTGCTGATCAGGTGCGCCGACATGTCTTCGGCGCGGGTGTTGCGGTGCATGCCGCCCTTGGAGCGGCCCATCGGAGTACGACCGAAGTCGACAATCACGACGTCTCTTGGATTCAAGCTCATAAAATTTCACTCTCGCTCAAAAGTTGGGACGCTTAACCGAAGAACCGTTGGCCGGTTTTGGCCATTTCACGCAGTTTTGCGGTCGGGTGGTACAGCGCGCCCAAATCAGCGTACTGGTCAGCCAGGGCAACGAACTCTGCAACACCGATCGAGTCGATGTAGCGCAGCGCACCGCCACGGAATGGAGGGAAACCGATACCGTAGACCAGACCCATGTCGGCTTCGGCGGCGGTTTCGACAATGCCGTCTTCCAGGCAACGCACGGTTTCCAGGCACAGCGGGATCATCATCCAGTTGATGATGTCCTCGTCGGTGACTTCGCGCTGTTCAAAAACGATAGGCTTGAGCACTTCCAGCACCGACGGGTCGGCGACTTTCTTCTGCTTGCCGCGCTTGTCGGTCTCGTAGGCGTAGAAGCCCTTGCCGTTCTTCTGGCCCAGGCGCTTGGCTTCGTAGAGCACGTCGATCGCCGAACGACGGTCGTCTTTCATGCGGTCCGGGAAGCCTTCAGCCATCACGTCGCGACCGTGGTGGCCGGTGTCGATGCCGACCACGTCCATCAGGTACGCCGGGCCCATTGGCCAGCCGAATTTTTCCATGACCTTGTCGATACGCACGAAGTCGACACCAGCGCTGACCAGCTTGGCGAAACCGCCGAAGTACGGGAACAGCACGCGGTTGACCAAAAAGCCCGGGCAGTCGTTGACCACGATCGGGTTTTTGCCCATTTTCTTGGCGTAGGCAACGGTGGTGGCAACAGCCAGTTCGCTGGACTTCTCGCCACGGATCACTTCCACCAGCGGCATCATGTGCACCGGGTTGAAGAAGTGCATGCCGACGAAGTTTTCCGGACGCTTGAGGGCCTTGGCCAGCAAGGTGATGGAAATGGTCGAGGTGTTCGAGGCGAGGATGGTGTCCTCTTTGACCTGGTCTTCGACTTCAGCCAGTACGGCTTGCTTGACCTTCGGGTTCTCGACCACTGCTTCGACGACCAGGTCAACGTGACCGAAATCGCCGTAGGACAGGGTCGGACGAATGCCATTGAGCACTTCAGCCATTTTCGCAGCGGTCATGCGGCCTTTATCAACGCGGCCAACCAGCAGTTTGGCGGCTTCGGCCAGACCCTGCTCGATACCATGCTCGTTGATGTCCTTCATCAGGATCGGCGTGCCTTTGGAAGCCGACTGATAAGCGATACCGCCACCCATGATGCCGGCGCCCAGTACGGCGGCCTGCTTCACGTCCTTGGCGATTTCGTCATAGGCCTTGGCCTTTTTCTTCAGTTCCTGATCGTTCAGGAACAGGCCGATCAGGCTCTGTGCTGCCGAAGTCTTGGCCAGTTTGACGAAACCGGCAGCTTCGATTTCCAGAGCCTTGTCACGACCGAAGTTCGCGGCTTTCTGGATGGTCTTGATCGCTTCGACCGGGGCCGGGTAGTTCGGGCCAGCTTGACCGGCCACGAAACCTTTGGCGGTTTCGAACGCCATCATTTGTTCGATAGCGTTCAGCTTGAGTTTTTCAAGTTTCGGCTGGCGCTTGGCCTTGTAGTCGAACTCGCCGGAAATGGCGCGCTTGATCAGTTCCAGCGCGGCATCCTGCAGTTTTTCAGGGGCAACAACGGCATCGACGGCACCGACTTTCAGTGCGTCTTCCGCACGGTTTTCCTTGCCGGCGGCAATCCACTCGATGGCGTTGTCGGTACCGATCAGGCGCGGCAGACGAACGGTACCACCGAAGCCCGGGTAGATGCCCAGCTTGACTTCCGGCAGACCGATCTTGGCGTTGGTCGACATGACGCGGTAGTCCGCCGCCAGGCACATTTCCAGACCGCCACCCAGCGCGATGCCGTTGATCGCGGCGACAGTCGGGACGTTGAGGTCTTCGAAATCGCTGAAAATCTTGTTGGCTTCGAGGTTGCCAGCCACAAGCTCTGCATCCGGCAGCTTGAAGTTGTCGACGAATTCGGTGATGTCGGCGCCGACGATGAACACGTCCTTGCCACTGCTGACGATCACACCCTTGATCGAAGCATCTGCCTTGATGGCGTCCACGGCCTGACGCAGTTCGTTCAGGGTTAGACGGTTGAACTTGTTGACGGACTCACCCTTGAGGTCGAACTTCAGTTCGACGATGCCACTTTCAAGAGCCTTAACCGTGATGGCTTTACCTTCGTAAATCATCAACTGATCTCCACGATATGGAAGCTGAACAGTACACGTCGGACGCAGGCGGATGGCTGGCAGGGACGTCAATCGTCAATGCTACGCCTATCCACCCGGCACACCCGCCAACGCGATAGTCGGGATTCTGTAGGAGCGGTTTGTAAGACAAACGCTCAATTCATACGCCCGTTTGATTTGGGTACGCCACCTTCACGGAATTTCCGACAATTGTCAATCGCCCAAAATGCGGGTTCAAATACGACTTGGCGGTCATTTCTGTAAGACGAAGGCCTGCAACAGCTGTTGCATGAGCAGCCATTCATAGGATCAATCATTAGAAAATTCGCCCTAATTCACGGCAAGCCGTGGCTGACCGGCTACGCTGGCGGAACCTGGGGAAAAAATTGAACGCTTTTGGCGAATGCCCAGCGTAAGATCAGCCCAAACCGAATTACCGGCCTGCCTGGCCAACCCCGCCCGATGACGTTGTCGGGCTTTTTATTGCCTGCATAAAACCTTGTGGGAGCGAGCCTGCTCGCGATGGTCTTCAACGATGACGCGTGAAACCTGGCACCCCGCGGCGCTCTCAGGTTCATCGCGAGCGGGCTCGCTCCCACAGGGAGAGGGGGAATCGGGTTCAGGCCAGGGCTTTGAGGGTGGCATCGATATTTTGCAAAACGGTCGCGTCACCCTTCTCACCCCAATACAAGGTGATCATCTGCTTGTCAGCCTCGACCTTGTAGACATTATCCGGTAATTTTTCGAAATGATTGAGCAGCGCGCGTTCGTCGCAAGGTTCCTGCCACTGGTTCACCCACAAACCCGGTGATTTTTGCCAGTAACTCCAGCACGCCGGTTGATTGCCCCGCCGCGGCCGATGGTACTGCGCACAAGGGTTTGGCGGCTCCTGGCTGAGCCAGTGCGGCCACTCCTGAGGCGCCAGCTGCATGGCCAGGCCGATGCGTCGCGCTTCCATGCGCAGGGCCATGCGCCCGCTCTGATGGCGCGAGGGTCGCAGCCATGCCAAGGGGCTCAGCACCACCAGCAGGATTGACACCACTATCCAGACCGTCATATCTGTACTCCCGATTCTTGATGAGCGCATTGAGTCACTTTGGAAACACTGCGCTTGAAACCAGCCATACTTAGCAATATTGCAATCCTCAGGAGGAGCACCTCATGCCCTACAACCACATTCTGGTTGCTGTAGATCTAACCGAAGAGTGCGACCCTGTAATCCACCGTGCTCGCGAGCTATCGGTGAGCAATGGGGCGAAGTTGTCCCTGGTGCATATCGTCGAGCCAATGGCCATGGCCTTTGGCGGTGATGTGCCAATGGACCTGTCACAACTGCAGCAACAGCAGTTCGATCAGGCCAAGGAGCGTCTCGATCGCTTGATCCTGAAATACCCTGAGCTCTCCAGGGAATACAGCCACCTGACCTACGGCCAGCCTCGCCAGGAAATTCACCACCTGGCCAAGGAGCAAGGGTGCGACATGATCGTGGTCGGCAGTCACGGCCGCCATGGCCTGGCACTGCTGCTGGGCTCCACCGCCAACGACGTCCTGCACGGCGCGCCTTGCGATGTGCTGGCAGTACGCCTGCAAAGCAAAAGCTGACAACACCGCCCCCTGTAGGAGCGAGCATGCTCCGGGCGGCGTTCCGACGATGGTCGTCAACAATGACGCGGGGAGCCTGACACCCCGTGGCGCTCTCAGGTTCATCGCGAGCATGCTCGCTCCTACAGGGGGATTGCATTGCATATGAAAAGCCCGGCGTTCACGTGTGTGAAGCCGGGCTTTTTTAATGCCGAATCAATCAGGCATCCAGCTCGGCCCAGCGCTCGACCATGATGTCGAGCTCAGCCTGCAACTGCGCCAGCTGGGCGATCACCGCCGCTGTCTCCGCAGCCGGACGCAGGTAGAAGCCCGCATCGGCCATCTGCGCTTCGACGTTGGCAATCTGCTGCTCCATGGCCTCGATCTGCCCCGGCAACGCTTCCAGCTCGCGCTGCACCTTGTAGCTGAGCTTCTTCTTCGCCACCGGCGCATCGACGGCGGCCGCGACAGGCGCAGGCTCGGCCTTGACCACGGCGGAGTTCAGGTCGGCCTTGCCGGACTTGCTCTCGGTCACGCCCAGCAGACGCGGCGAACCGCCCTGACGCAGCCAGTCCTGATAACCACCGACGTATTCGCGAACCTTGCCTTCACCTTCGAAGACCAGGGTGCTGGTGACCACGTTGTCGAGGAATGCCCGGTCGTGGCTGACCATCAGCACGGTGCCGTTGAAGGTCAGCAAGACCTCTTCGAGCAGTTCAAGGGTTTCAACGTCGAGGTCGTTGGTCGGTTCGTCGAGCACCAGCAGATTCGCCGGCTTGCTGAACAGCTTGGCCAGCAACAGGCGGGCACGCTCACCCCCGGACAGCGCCTTGACCGGCGTGCGGGCACGCTGCGGGCTGAACAGGAAGTCGCCGAGGTAGCTCAGCACGTGGCGGCTCTGGCCGTCGATATCGATGAAGTCGCGACCTTCGGCGACGTTGTCGATCACGGTCTTTTCCAGATCCAGCTGGTGGCGCAACTGGTCGAAGTAGGCGACGTCGATCTTGGTCCCCTCCTCCACCTTACCGCTGGTGGGCTGCAAGCCGCTGAGCATCAGCTTCAGCAGCGTGGTCTTGCCGGTGCCGTTGGCGCCGAGCAGACCGATGCGGTCGCCGCGCGTCAACACCATCGAGAAATCTTTGATCAGGAACGGGCCGCCCGGGTGCGCGAAGCTCACGTTCTCGAGCACCATCACCTGCTTGCCCGACTTGTCAGCGGTGTCCAGCTGGATGTTGGCCTTGCCGGTGCGCTCACGACGCTCGCTACGCTCAACGCGCAGGGCTTTCAGGGCACGCACGCGACCTTCGTTACGGGTACGACGGGCCTTGATGCCCTGGCGAATCCACACTTCTTCCTGGGCCAGCTTCTTGTCGAACAGCGCGTTGGCGGTGGCTTCGGCGGCCAGCTCGGCTTCTTTATGCACCAGGAAACTGGCGTAGTCGCCGTTCCAGTCGATCAGGCCACCGCGATCCAGTTCCAGGATGCGGGTCGCCAGGTTCTGCAGGAAGGAACGGTCGTGCGTGATGAATAGCACGGCGCCCTGGAAATCCTTCAGCGCTTCTTCCAGCCAGGCGATTGCACCGATGTCCAGGTGGTTGGTCGGTTCGTCGAGCAGCAGCAGGTCCGGCTCGGACACCAGGGCCTGGGCCAGCAGGACACGACGACGCCAGCCACCGGACAACTCGGCGAGGGTCTTGTCGGCCGGCAACTGCAGGCGACTCAGGGTGCTGTCGACCAGGGTCTGCAAACGCCAGCCGTCACGGGCTTCGAGGTCGTGCTGGACGTGCATCAGTTTGTCCAGGTCGGCATCGGTGACGATGTTCTGGCTCAGGTGGTGATATTCGGCGAGCAACGCGCCAACACCGTCCAGGCCTTCGGCAACCACGTCGAACACTGTCCGCTCGTCGGCTACCGGCAATTCTTGCGGCAATTCGCCAATCTTGAGCCCGGGTGCGCGCCAAACCGAGCCGTCATCGGGCTTCTGGTCGCCCTTGACGAGCTTCATCATGCTGGACTTGCCAGTGCCGTTGCGGCCGATGATGCACACCCGCTCTCCACGGGCGATCTGCCAGGACACCTTGTCCAACAACGGCATAGCGCCGAAAGCAAGGGACACATCGCTGAATTTGAGCAGGGTCATGAGCTTCTCCAAAAACCGGGCGCGCATTCTACCTGAAACGGGGCCTCAGCAGGCCGGCATTTTCACCCTGGCAACACTCTGCACGACAAATGTTGCGAACTGATGCAGACAGGTCGGCAAAGCTTTCGCCCGTTGCTGGCAAAAGGCTAAGCTACGGTTAATCAGTGTGGGCATCGCCAGCACTTGTCGTGTTTTTTCTGTCCGGACGTCTCATGCGCAGTCGCCTTCTCAATCTTTTGTCGTGTTTTCTACTTTCTGCCGCTGCCGTTCAATCCGTCCAGGCGGTGGACCTGTCCACCCAACGCCAGTACTACGATGAAGCCAAACGCGCCCTGGCCAAGGGCGACACCGGCCCGTATTTCCGTTACAGCCAGGCTCTGGCCGACTATCCGCTGGAACCGTACCTGGCCTATGACGAGCTGACCGCGCGCCTGAAAACCGCGAGCAATGCCGAGATCGAGAAGTTCCTCGCCGAGCACGGTGACCTGCCCCAGGCCAACTGGATGAAGCTGCGCTGGTTGCGCTGGCTGGCCGAACGCGGCGACTGGGCGACATTCGTCAAATATTACGACCCCAAGATGAATTTCACCGAACTGGACTGCCTGAACGCGCAGTACCAGATCAGCCACAACAAAAAGACCGAAGGTTATGCCAACGCCAACAAGCTCTGGCTGACCGGCAAAACGCAACCGGCGGCGTGTGACGCCCTGTTCGGCATGTGGGCCGCCGACGGCCAGTTGACCGAGCAGAAGCGCTGGGAACGCACCAAGCTCGCCGCCCAGGCGCGCAACTATCCACTGGCCAACAGCCTGGTCAATGGCTTGACCACCCTTGCCCCGCGTGGCCGTCTGCTGATCGATGTGGCACAGAAGCCGGAGCTGCTCAATTCGCCGTCGCGCTTCACCCCGGCCGACGAACCGATGTCCGACGTGGTCAGCCTCGGCCTGCGCCGTCTCGCCCGCCAGGACCCGGACAGGGCCATGAACCTGCTCGACGGTTATGCCAGCAGCATGCACTTCTCCCGCGACGAAAAAGTGGCCATCGCCCGGGAGATCGGGTTAACCCTCGCGCGACGTTATGACAGCCGCGCGCTCGACATGATGACCAAGTACGACCCGGAATTGCGCGACAACACGGTGTCTGAATGGCGCATGCGTTTGTTGCTGCGCCTGGCGCGCTGGGACGATGCCTACCAGTTGACCCGCCGCCTGCCCCAGGACCTGGCCACTACCAACCGCTGGCGCTACTGGCAGGCCCGCAGCCTGGAACTGGCGCAACCGCAGAACCCCGAAGCGCAAACCCTCTATAAAGGCCTGGCTCGCGAGCGCGACTTCTATGGTTTCCTCGCCGCCGACCGTTCGCAGTCGCCGTATTCGCTGAACAACAAACCGCTGGTGCTCAGCCAGGCGCTGATCAACAAGGTGCGCAATACCCCCGGCATACGTCGCGCCCTGGAGTTTCATGCCCGCGGGCAGATCGTCGACGGTCGCCGCGAGTGGTATCACGTCAGCCGCCACTTCAGTCGCGACGAAATGGTCGCCCAGGCAAAACTGGCCTACGACCTGAAATGGTATTTCCCGGCGATTCGTACCATCAGCCAGGCGCAATACTGGGACGACCTGGACATTCGCTTCCCGATGGCCCACCGCGAAACCCTGGTCCGTGAAGCCAAGGTCCGTGGCCTGCATTCCAGCTGGGTATTTGCTATCACCCGCCAGGAAAGCGCCTTCATGGAAGATGCCCGCTCCAGTGTCGGTGCCAGCGGCCTGATGCAATTGATGCCGGGAACCGCCAAGGAAACCGCACGCAAGTTCAGCATTCCGCTGGCCTCGCCGCAGCAAGTGTTCAACCCGGATAAAAACATCCAGCTCGGCGCGGCCTACCTGAGCCAGGTCCACAGCCAGTTCAACGGCAACCGCGTCCTCGCCTCCGCCGCCTACAACGCCGGCCCGGGCCGCGTGCGCCAGTGGCTGCGCGGTGCCGATCACCTGAGCTTCGACGTCTGGGTGGAAAGCATCCCGTTCGACGAAACCCGCCAGTATGTGCAGAACGTGCTGTCATATTCGGTGATCTACGGCCAGAAACTCAACTCGCCACAACCGCTGGTGGATTGGCATGAGCGGTACTTCGACGACCAGTAATCTCTTGTAGGAGCGAGCATGCTCGCGATGAACCCGAGAACGACGCGGGGCGCCAGGCTTCCCGCGTAATCGTTGACGTCCATCGCGAGCATGCTCGCTCCTACAGGGGCTGTGCATTACAGCCAGATGGCATCCCATAGCGGGTAGTCACCAACGTGAGCTACCAGTCCGGCCCGCAGAGGGTTGGCGATGATGTACCGGGCCGCGGCTTTTAGATCCTCCTCGTGACGCAGGGCTCGGTCGAAGTAACCTTTTTGCCATACGGGGGCACACTGGCCTCGCCTCAAATTGATGAGGCGCGCACAGCGAGCTTTGGTGGCTTGCATCAGTTTTGGCAGATCACCGTTATGCAATTCAACCAGCCAATGAAAGTGATCCGGCATGACTACCCAGGCTATAGACGTTGCGTTGCCCGTTTCCTGAGCTCTTCTGAACTCGTTCACTAACAAGCGACCAACATACAAATCCTGGAAGAGCGGTTGTCGTTCATGGGTGACTGCTGTCAGCAGATAGATGCGTCCGGATTCCGAGTGGCGGCCGGTGCGTAAGCGGTGGGCTTTTGGGGTGTTGGACATTCCGTTGTCCTCTTCGGTGGCTGGAAGAGAAACGGTAGGCGTGGGGCGGGAGATTGTCGCTTCGGCTGTGGATCAGAATATGTCTTGCACCCTGTAGGAGCGAGCATGAACCCGAGAACACCGCGGGGTGTCAGGCTTCCAGCATTATCGTTGACGACCATCGCGAGCATGCTCGCTCCTACAGGTGGTCAGATGGTTGATCGCGGTAACGGCCTGATCTTTTGTAGGAGCGAGCATGCTCGCGATGAACCCGAGAACGCCGCGGGGTGTCAGGCTTCCAGCATTATCGTTGACGACCATCGCGAGCATGCTCGCTCCTACAGGTGGTCAGATGGTTGATCGCGGGAACGGCCTGAATCTTTTGTAGGAGCGAGCATGCTCGCGATGAACCCGAGAACGACGCAGGGTGTCAGGCTTCCAGCGTTATCGTTGACGACCATCGCGAGCATGCTCGCTCCTAAAGGTGGTCAGATGGTTGATCGCGGGAACGGCCTGAATCCCTCAACCCGGCAGCATTCAGCAGCCCCGATTCATGCCGCTTCATGTCCATCACTGAACTGCAACGCCGCCAACCGCGCATACAACGCGTTGTTCGCAATCAGCGACTGGTGCGTCCCCACCGCCACCAGTTTCCCCTGGTCCATCACCGCAATGCGATCGGCGTTTTTTACCGTGGCCAGGCGGTGGGCGATGACCAGGGTGGTGCGGTTTTTCATCAGGCTGGGCAGCGCCTGCTGGATCAGGTGTTCGCTTTGGGCGTCGAGGGCGCTGGTGGCTTCGTCCAGTAGCAGGATGGGGGCATCCACCAGCAGCGCGCGGGCGATGGCCAGGCGCTGGCGCTGGCCGCCGGACAAGCCGAGGCCGCCGTCGCCCAGATGCGACTGGTAACCGTTGGGCATGGCTTCGATGAAGTCGTGGGCGTAGGCGATTTTTGCCGCCTCCCGGACTTCCTCCGAGGTCGCCGTCGGGTTGCCGTAGCGCAGGTTGTCTTCGATGCTGCCGAAGAACAGCGCCGGGGTTTGCGAGACCAGCGCGAAGCAACGCCGCAGGTCCAGCGGATCGAGTTGGGTCAGGGGCACGCCATCGAGCAGGATGCGCCCATCGGCGGGGTCGTAGAAGCGCAGCAGCAGGTCATACACCGTTGATTTGCCGGCTCCGGACGGCCCGACCAGCGCCAAAGTTTCCCCGGCCTGGATGGTCAGACTCAGGCCGTCGACGGCGTAACTTTCGGGGCGCGAGGGGTAGCAAAAACGCACGTCTTGCAACACCAGGTCACCCCGCACCCGCTCGGGCAAGGTCACCAGGCCGGTGGTCGGTGGCTGGATGATGTTCTGCGCACGCAGCAACTCGGCGATCCGCTCTGCCGCGCCCGCCGCGCGCTGCAACTCGCCGATCACCTCACTCAGGGTGCCGAACGCACTGCCGACGATCAGGCTGTAGAAGACGAAGGCCGCCAGTTCACCCGCGGAAATTCGCCCGGCAATCACATCCATGCCGCCGACCCAGAGCATCACGCCGACGGCGCCCAGCACCAGCAAGATCACCAGGGTAATCAGCCAGGCGCGCTGGAAAATCCGCTTGCGCGCGGTGTCGAACGCCTCTTCCACGGTGACTGCGAACCGCTGTTCATCCTGGGCCTGGTGGTTGTAGGCCTGCACGGTCTTGATCTGGCCCAGGGTCTCGGACACATAGCTGCCGATATCGGCAATCCGGTCCTGGCTCAGGCGCGACAGGCTGCGCACCCGCCGGCCAAAAATCAGGATCGGCGCGATCACCAACGGCAAGGCAATCACCACGATGCTGGTGAGTTTGGGATTGGTGACAAACAGCAGGACGATCCCGCCGATCACCATCAGCAAGTTGCGCAAAAACAGTGACAGGGATGAGCCGATCACCGACTGCAGCAGCGTGGTATCTGCGGTCAGTCGCGACTGGATCTCGGAGCTGCGGTTGTCCTCGTAAAACCCCGGGTGCAGGTACACCAGATGATTGAACACCCGGCGGCGAATGTCGGCGACGCAACGCTCGCCGATCCACGACACCAGGTAGAACCTCGCAAAGGTGCCGAGCGCCAGGCCGATCACCAGCAGCATGAACAGACCGATGGACTGGTTGAGCAAATGCGCCGACTGGGTCATGAACCCTTGATCCACCAGCAGGCGTATGCCCTGCCCCATGGACAAGGTAATCCCCGCCGTGACGATCAGCGCGAACAGGGCACCCAGCGCTTGCCAGCGATAAGGGGCAATGAAACGACTGGCCAGGCGAATCGCACGACGGTGACGAACAGTGAGCATTTGCATCATCCACAACGGAGCCATTGATAGGACCAGCGTACACCGCCCCACGGGGTGGAAACGGCTGAATCAGAATGAGTCAGGTTAATTATGACCGTGCAGTCTAGTACCTAGACATTATTGGTCTAAAGTTGCGGTAGCCATGTCGAGCTATTTCTGGTCGACTGGCGATGCCGTTCAGGAGCGATCGCAGGGAGTTGTCACAGCCTGGTCACCTGACGGTTGTAATCTAGGCACACAACCTGATGAGGAGACAGGCCATGTCCTTGCAACAAAGCAGCGATGACAAGATTGAAGTGATTCGCACGCAGCCAGACCAGTCTCTGGGGTGCTCGATAATCGATGAACAGGGCCGCGAAGTACCGATCACTGAAAACATGATCCAGGACGCGTGCAGTGAACTGGAGAAGCGATTGGTCAAGCCTGCCGAACAAAAGTGAAGTAGCCACCGTCTTCATTGACCCGGCCCTAGAGGGCCGGGTTTTTTATTGCCTGTGAATCCGCTTTCTTTGATGACGCGATCTAACAGATGCACCGCGGCGCGTGGTTCGCCTGTAGGAGCGAGGCTTGCCCGCGAAGAACGATTACGCGGTGCAGCAGTTACACCGCAGCGCTCGGTTCGCGGGCAAGCCTCGCTCCTACGGATACGAGGTGCCCGATGTTCAGATAACCGTCGCGCCAAGTGCCGCCACAATCTGCTGCAACGCTGGCGCATCCCCATCAATGTGCACCTGCAACCCGTCGATCTCGCGTCGCGACGGATACTGCTTGCGCAGCACATCGAACGCCGCACGCTGCTCGTTCACACTACCAACAAGGCTACGGCGAAAGTCCGCATCGTCACGGCGCGGGTCGTACACGCCACGGCACAACATCGCCAGCGCCCACGCCGGGTCGGTGTCAGCACTCAAGGTCACCTGCGACAGCCAGGGGGCTGGCAGCAAGTCGTTCAGGCTGACTTGGGGCGCTTGCCCGAGGAACTCGCAGTACGCCTGATAGATCTGCGCCGTCCCGCGCTGCTTGCCATCGAGGCTGTACCCGGCAATGTGTGGCGTTGCCAGCACGCAGAGTTCGGCCAGGGCCACGTCGACTTCGGGCTCGCCCTCCCAGACATCGAGTACCGCCTGCAGGTCTTCGCGTTGCAGCAGCACCTCACGCAGGGCGCTGTTGTCCACCACCGGGCCACGGCTGGCGTTGATCAGCCAGGTGCCGGGTTTGAGCTGGTTCAGGCGGCGCTGATCGAACAGGTGCCAGGTCGGCTGGGCGCCCTTACGGGTCAGCGGGGTGTGCAGGCTGATGACATCGCATTGCTCGATGATCTGCTCAAGGCTGACGTAATCGCCTCCTTCAGCGGCCTGGCGTGGCGGATCGCAGACCAGCACCTTCCAGCCCAGGCCCTGCAGGACTTTGACCAGTCGCCCACCCACCTCACCGGCACCGACCACGCCGTAGGTGCGCTGGGTCAGGTCGTCGCCTTCGATTTCAGCCAGGGTCAGCAGGCTGCCGAGCACGTAGTCGACCACGCCCCGGGCGTTGCAGCCCGGCGCGCTGGACCAGGTGATGCCGGCTTGTTGAAAGTATTCCAGGTCCAGATGATCGGTGCCGATGGTGCAGGTGCCGACAAAGCGCACCTTGCTGCCTTCCAGCAACGCACGGTCGACGCGGGTGACCGAACGCACCAGCAGCACATCGGCCTGTTCGACGGTGGCGCGGTCGATGGAACGCCCCGGTACCCGGCGGATTTCACCGAATTGTTCGAAGAAGGCGTCGAGCAGGGGGATATTTTCGTCGGCAACGATCAGCATGTCAGGCTCCTTTGGCGGACCGGCAGTGTAGGCGTAGACGGTGCCTGGCGCCTAGCACACATCGTGTGGGTTGGGCTGTGGGTTGTAGGAGCGAGGCTTGCCCGCGAAGGGAACGCCGCGGTTCACCTGAAACTCCGCATTATCGTTCTTCGCGGGCAAGCCTCGCTCCTACAGAGGGAAAGAGCGCGGGATTACAAATCGCTAACACAGTCTTTTCCTGACCGCTGCGTCAACGCGTAGAATGCGCACCCGCGCATCAAAAATCTTTGGACGTTTTGCCCTTGAACTCCGTGACTGAACACACCGCCAGCCCTTCCCTCTCCCGCCCTGCCCAGGTCCGCCTCGAGCTGAAAAACCTGCTCGGCCTGGCCTTGCCGATCATGATCGCGCAGCTGGCCACCACGGCGATGGGCTTCGTCGATGCGGTGATGGCCGGGCGGGTCGGGCCGCGCGACCTGGCGGCGGTGGCGCTGGGCAACTCGATCTGGGTGCCGGTGTTCCTGCTGATGACCGGCACTTTGCTTGCCACCACGCCGAAAGTCGCCCAGCGCTTTGGTGCCGGCACGCACAGCGAGATCGGTCCGATCGTGCGCCAGGCGCTGTGGCTGGCCCTGGTGGTGGGCCTGATGGCGACCGGCATGCTGCTGTGCGCCGAACCGATCTTGCGCGTAATGAAGGTCGATCCCGAACTGATCGGCCCCTGCATGCAGTACCTGCACGGCATCGCCAGCGGCCTGCCCGCGGTCGCGCTCTACCATGTGCTGCGCTGCTTCAGTGACGGCCTGGGTCGCACCCGCCCGGCGATGGTCCTGGGCCTGTGCGGCCTGGCGCTGAACATCCCCCTGAACTACGTGTTCATCTATGGGCACTTCGGCGTGCCGGCCATGGGCGGCGTCGGCTGCGGCTGGGCCACGGCGATCGTGATGTGGGTGATGGCCCTGGGCATGGCCGGCTGGGAGCGCTGGGCGCCGGCGTATCAATCGAGCCAGCTGTTCAGCCGTTTCGACTGGCCGCAATGGTCGGTGATCAAGCGCCTGCTGGGCATCGGCCTGCCCATCGGTATTGCCGTGTTCGCCGAGTCGAGCATCTTCGCGGTGATCGCCCTGTTGATCGGCAGCCTCGGCGCCACCGTGGTCGCCGGGCACCAGATCGCCCTGAACTTCAGCTCGCTGGTGTTCATGATCCCCTACTCCCTGGGCATGGCCGTGACCGTGCGGGTCGGCCAGGCGCTGGGGCGCGAGCAACCCCGGGAAGCGCGCTTCGCCGCGGGCGTCGGCATGGGCACGGCGCTGGCGTACGCCTGCCTCTCGGCGAGCATGATGCTGTTGCTGCGCGAGCACATCGCTACGATCTACACGGCGGATCCGACGGTGATCAAAGTGGCGGCGATGCTGATCGTGTATTCGGCGCTGTTCCAGTTTTCCGATGCGATCCAGGTCACCGCGGCCGGTGCGTTGCGCGGCTATCAGGACACCCGGGTAACGATGATCCTGACGCTGTTCGCCTACTGGGGCATCGGCCTGCCGGTGGGCTACGCCCTCGGCCTGACCGACTGGTTCGGCACGCCAAGCGGCCCGAGCGGCCTGTGGCAGGGCCTGATCGTCGGCCTCAGCTGCGCGGCGCTGATGCTGTCGATCCGCCTGACGCGCAGCGCACGCAAGCGGATTCGCATCAGTCACTCAACCGCGTAAAAAAAAATGCCTGCAAATGCATAATGCTGTTCACTTAAGACAATTTTCAGGCAAGCAAGAAATTTGTGGCGAGGGGATTTATCCCCGTTGGGTCGCGAAGCGGCCCTCAGCGTCCATTCAAACTGACCGAGTTGTTCTGAATTACGACTGCTTCGCAGCCGAACGGGGCGGTGCGACGTCTCGCTAAATCCCCTCGCCACAATGTGGGGCACCACGCTTAAGTGAACAGCATTACTGCAAATGCAGGCCTTTGTTTCGACATCGATCAAACGGACTTCTTGCGAATCCAGTACAGATAAGTGCCAGCATCTTCATGCTGCCCCACCAGCTCGTGGTCGAGAAACACGCAGAACTTGGGAATGTCGCGGCGGGTCGACGGATCGGTGGCGATCACCTTGAGCAGGCCGCCAGGCACCAGGTCACGGATGTGCTGGTGCAGCATCATCACCGGCTCCGGACAATTGAGGCCGGTGGCGTCGAGGGTGCCGTCTACCGGCGTATCAAGCATTTCACTCATGATTCACTCCTGAAACTTGCCGGCATTGTACACCGCTGATCGTTCCCACGCTCTGCGTGGGAATGCCGCCAGGGACGCTCCGCGTTCCAGCTCTGGAAGTGACGCAGAGCGTCACGGGATGCATTCCCACGCAGAGCGTGGGAACGATCGGTACGCAAAGTCAGCGGGACTTGGGTTTCTTCACGTCCAGCCGGCGCAAATGGCAGGTCACTTCCTCACGGTCGTGGTACAGCTGCTTACAGCCGATCTCCACGCGAATCCCCCGCGCCTTAAAACCATCGGCAATACGCTCGAGCAAGCGCTTCACTTCGGCGTAGCGCTGCTTCATCGGCAGCTTGAGGTTGACCACCGCCTCGCGGCAATGCCCCTCGCCGATCCACTCCTCCAGCATCGCCGCGTTGCGTGCCGGTTTCTCGACGATGTCGCAGACCATCCAGTCCACCGGCTGCTTGGGCTTGAAGGTGAAACCGTCGGCCATCAAATGCTGCACCAGGCCGGTGTCCATCAGACTTTCAGCCATCGGCCCATTATCGATGGCGGTCACCAGCATGCCACGGTTCACCAACTGCCAGGTCCAGCCGCCGGGCGCAGCACCCAGGTCGACACCGGTCATGTCACCGTGCAGACGCTCGTCCCACTGGTCCCGCGGGATGAAGTGGTGCCATGCCTCTTCGAGCTTCAAGGTCGAACGGCTGGGCGCCTCGCGCGGGAATTTCAGGCGCGGAATGCCCATCGGCCACATCGCCGAGTTGTTCGACTCCGCCAGGCCCACGAACACTTCACGACCGCTCTTGAACGTCAGCAACAGGCGCGGCTTGCTCGCATCGTCCACCAGCTTGCCGGCACCGGTCAGCGCCTTGCGCAGCGGGCCTTCGAATTTCTTGCAGAAGTTCGACAGCTCCTTGCCATCATTGGTGTCGACCACTTCCAGCCACAGGCTGCCGCAGGTCGGAAAACCCGCCAGGTGCGCGAGGATCACGCTGATGCGATCACTCTCCGGCAGGTCGATGAAAATCCCCCGGGCCCACTGGCGCGGGAAAATCAGATTGGCGAAACGCTGCCCGCGCATCAGGCGCTCGGCGCCGTCTTCTTCGGTGCAGACAAACTCGGCGCAGGCACTGGCGGCCTTGGCCTTGGCATAACCGGCCACGTTCAGTTGTGCGGCGAGGTCGGAAATCTCGGAACAGACTTCACCTTCGAAGCCCGGCCGGCAATGCATAAAAAGGGTGTTCATTCTTACTCCTGGGCAGATGGCGAGACATTCAACCACTGCGCGATGCCCAGACTTGCGCTGGCGCATAGCCTGTCACGAAAACCGGCGCATGATAGCCGACTTCGGAACCTCGGACTTGCCCATAGAGTCCGGTTATTAGCCAGCTACTCAAAACAGGGCTAGGTTTAGTGCTCTGCCCGTTCCCTCAGTCCGTACCCGTGCGGACTCAAAGGAGTGATCGTAATGCCGTCCCTCGATAGCCTGAAGACCCTCAAGACCCTGCAAGTCGACGACAAGCTCTACCACTATTACAGCCTGCCGGAGGCCGCCAGAAGCCTCGGCGACCTGGACGCGCTGCCCATGTCGCTCAAAGTGCTGCTGGAAAACCTGCTGCGCTGGGAAGACGCCAAGACCGTCACCGGCGCCGACCTCAAGGCCATTGCCGCCTGGCTCAAGGAGCGCCGCTCCGACCGCGAAATCCAGTACCGCCCGGCGCGGGTCCTGATGCAAGACTTCACCGGCGTGCCCGCCGTGGTCGACCTGGCCGCCATGCGTGCCGCAATGGCCAAGGCCGGCGGCGACCCGCAGCGCATCAACCCGCTGTCCCCGGTGGACCTGGTGATCGACCACTCGGTGATGGTCGACAAGTTCGCCACCAGCAACGCCTTCGAACAGAACGTCGACATCGAAATGCAGCGCAACGGCGAGCGATACGCCTTCCTGCGCTGGGGCCAGAGCGCCTTCGACAACTTCAGCGTGGTGCCGCCGGGCACCGGCATCTGCCACCAGGTCAACCTGGAATACCTCGGCCGCACCGTCTGGACCAAGGACGAAGACGGCCGCACCTACGCCTTCCCCGACACCCTGGTCGGCACCGACTCCCACACCACCATGATCAACGGCCTCGGCGTACTCGGCTGGGGCGTCGGCGGGATCGAAGCGGAAGCTGCGATGCTCGGCCAACCGGTGTCGATGCTGATTCCCGAAGTGATCGGTTTCAAACTCATCGGCAAACTCAAGGAAGGCATCACCGCCACCGACCTGGTGCTGACCGTCACCCAGATGCTGCGCAAGAAAGGCGTGGTCGGCAAATTCGTCGAGTTCTACGGCGACGGTCTGGCCGACCTGCCCCTGGCCGACCGCGCGACCATCGCCAACATGGCGCCGGAATACGGCGCCACCTGCGGCTTCTTCCCGGTGGACGACGTGACCCTGGACTACCTGCGCCTGTCCGGCCGCCCCGACGCCACGGTCAAACTGGTCGAGGCCTACAGCAAGGCGCAAGGCCTGTGGCGCCTGCCAGGCAAGGAACCGCAATTCACCGACAGCCTGGCCCTGGACCTGACCAGCGTCGAAGCCAGCCTCGCCGGGCCCAAGCGTCCGCAAGACCGCGTTTCGCTGCCGAATGTCGCGCAAGCCTTCAGCGACTTCGTCGGCCTGCAACTCAAACCCACCAGCAAGGAAGAAGGCCGCCTGGAAAGCGAAGGCGGCGGCGGTGTCGCGGTGGGCAACGCAGACATGGCCGGTGAAGTGGACTACGAATTCGAAGGCCAGACCACTCGCCTGAAAAACGGCGCGGTGGTGATCGCCGCCATCACCTCCTGCACCAACACCTCCAACCCGAGCGTGATGATGGCGGCCGGGCTGGTGGCGAAAAAAGCCGTGGAAAAAGGCCTGCGCCGCAAACCCTGGGTAAAAAGCTCGCTGGCCCCAGGCTCGAAAGTGGTCACCGACTACTACAAGGCCGCGGACTTGACGCAGTACCTCGACGCCTTGGGTTTTGCCCTGGTCGGTTATGGCTGCACCACCTGCATTGGCAACTCCGGGCCACTGCCGGAGCCGATCGAAAAAGCCATCCAGAAAGCTGACCTGACCGTGGCCTCGGTGCTCTCGGGCAACCGCAACTTCGAAGGCCGGGTGCATCCGCTGGTGAAAACCAACTGGCTGGCCTCGCCGCCGCTGGTGGTCGCCTATGCCCTGGCCGGCACCGTGCGCATCGACCTCAGCCGCGAACCCCTGGGCGAAGACCAGAACGGCAACCTGGTCTACCTGCGGGACATCTGGCCCAGCAGCCAGGAAATCGCCGAGGCGGTCGAACGGGTCAACACCGCCATGTTCCACAAGGAATACGCCGAAGTGTTTGCCGGCGACGAACAATGGCAAGCCATCGAAGTGCCGCAAGCGGCCACCTACGTCTGGCAGGACGACTCGACCTACATCCAGCATCCGCCATTCTTCGACGACATCGGCGGCCCGCCACCGGTGGTCAAGGACATCAGCGGCGCGCGCATCCTCGCCCTGCTCGGCGACTCGGTGACCACCGACCACATCTCCCCCGCCGGCAACATCAAGGCCGACAGCCCGGCAGGCCACTACCTGCGCGAGAAAGGCGTGGAACCACGAGACTTCAACTCCTACGGCTCACGCCGCGGCAACCACCAAGTGATGATGCGCGGCACCTTCGCCAACATCCGCATTCGCAATGAAATGCTCAGCGGCGTAGAAGGCGGCAACACCTACTACATCCCCACCGGCGAGAAGCTGGCGATCTACGATGCCGCCATGCGCTACCAAGCCTCCGGCACGCCGCTGGTGGTGATCGCCGGCCAGGAATACGGCACCGGCTCAAGCCGCGACTGGGCAGCCAAGGGCACCAACCTGCTGGGGATCAAGGCGGTCATCGCCGAAAGCTTCGAACGCATCCACCGCTCCAACCTGGTGGGCATGGGCGTGCTGCCGCTGCAGTTCAAGCTCGACCAGAACCGCAAGAGCCTGAACCTGACCGGGCGGGAAACCCTGGACATTCTTGGCCTGACCGGCGCCGAACTGACACCGCGGATGAACCTGACGCTGGTCATCACCCGGGAAAACGGTAGCCGGGAAAAAATCGAGGTGCTGTGCCGGATTGATACGCTCAATGAGGTGGAATACTTCAAGGCGGGAGGGATTTTGCACTATGTGCTGCGGCAATTGATCGCGTCGTAAACGCGTGACGACAAATGTTGGCGCTTCAGGCGCCGTTGCTTCGGTAACGGCGCCTGACGCCCCCTCACAACCTGCCCCCCACCCTTGTAGGAGCCAGCGGGCGGCGATCCGACTTGCCGGCGAAGGCGTCCTCACAGCCCACCGATCGCTCACGAATGTACCCGCCCAACTGTAGGAGCTGGCTTGCCAGCGATGACGGCCTGACAGCCAACCAATCACTCCCGGATGTACCCGACCCACTGTAGGAGCTGGCTTGCCAGCGATGACGGCCTGACAGCCAACCAATCACTCCCGGATGTACCCGACCCACTGTAATTGGATGGACTCGCCCCAGCCGAGGCGTCAATGCGCCACGATGGCAGTCTAAACAGCCAACGACAGCGAGGGCGAGTCCATGAAAAATCATAGTTCGATTGATCAATCCCTGTCTTCTTCCGATTTGTCGGCCTGCACAACTTTGGCGGTCGATCTGGCCAAGCAGGTCTTTCAGGTCGCCGGTGAAGATGTCCTTGGCCAAGTGCGCTACGAGCAGCGGATCAAGTCGCGTGAGGCGTTTTATGAGTTTCTCCAGCAGTTGCCGCCTCATGTCGTGATTTTGATGGAGACCGGTCCGGGTGCTCAAGCCTGGGCCCGGCAGCTGCAAGACAAAGGCAATCTGGCGCGGATTCTTCCAGCCGGTTTGGTGGCCACACACCGCAGCGGGCCTAAAAATGATCGCAACGATGCGCTGGCGATTCTGCGGGCGGGTCGCGATGAAAAAATCTGCGCGGTACCGGTCAAAAGCGTTGCGGCGCTGGCAATGCAAGCGCTGCATCGCGCCCGTCAGGGCTATGTGCGTCGACGCACAGCGGTAAGCAATCAGATGCGCGGCCTGCTGCTCGAGCACGGCGTGGCCTTGGCGCAGGGCGATGTTGCGATCAGTCAGAAAATTCCGCGGGTACTGGAAGATGCCACCCAGCCGGTGCCGGGCCTGCTGCGTGAACTGATCCACGAACTGTTGGCCGAGTGGCGCCATTTGGGCGAGCGCATCAGCGTGCTGACGGGACGCCTGGAAGTGGCCGCCAACGCCGACATGACGGCGAAGCGACTGATGACTGTGCGCGGCATCGGCCCAGTCACTGCCACGGCACTGGTGGCCAAGGAAAGCAAGCCTGAGCGATTTCCCAATGCCCGCAAGTTTGCCGCGTACTTTGGCATGGTACCTGACCAGCACAGTAGCGGGCAGACGGTCCGGCTGGGGGACATGACCAAGCGAGGTGATGTTTATTTACGCAGCCTGATGATCCAGGGAGCCCATGCGGTGCTGCAACAACTACGACCTGATTCCCAGCAACCCGATGACCGCCGCTTGTTGCGGTGGATGAGCCGACTGGGCCGTAAGGAGGCTGCGATCAGGCTAGCCAACCGCAACCTGCGAATCGTCTGGGTGCTTCTACAGAATGACCAGTCTTATCGTCGCCATGCTGGTGATGGTCAGCAAGCGACGATGAGCCACTGAGCGACAGAGTTCTGCCACCGAGGTACTGACTGTCTGACCCTTTGCTGAAAAAAATTGACCCCAGGTAAGACCGGCGTGGATTGATGCCTAAGCTCCTACTGGCCTTCGAGGCCTGACTGTAATCGGCATACCACGAGCTCTTCCAATTTTGGCCAGAGGCCGAAGACGGCTTCCACGAATAGGCCTAATACATAGATGCAACGGGGCGACAGTTTTTCAAAAGCGGGTAGACAGTGGGGGCGAGTCCATACATAGGAGCTGGCTTGCCAGCGATGACGGCCTTATATCCGACCAGTCGCTCGCAGATGCACTCGATCTACTGTAGGAGCGAGGCTTGCCCGCGAAGGCGGCCTGACAGCCAACCAATCACTCCCGGATGTACCCGACCCACTGTAGGAGCTGGCTTGCCAGCGATGACGGCCTGACAGCCAACCAATCACTCCCGGATGTACCCGACCCACTATGGGCGCTGGCTTGCCAGCGAAGACGGCCTGTCATCCAACCAGTCGCCCCCGGATGTACCCAATCCACTGTGGGAGCGAGCCTGCTCGCGAAGGCGGCCTAACAGCCAACCGGTCGCCCCCGGATGTACCCAATCCACTGTGGGAGCGAGCCTGCTCGCGAAGGCGGCCTAACAGCCAACCGGTCGCCCCCGGATGTACCCAATCCACTGTGGGAGCGAGCCTGCTTGCGAAGGCGGCCTAACAGCCAACCGGTCGCCCCCGGATGTACCCAATCCACTGTGGGAGCGAGCCTGCTCGCGAAGGCGGCCTAACAGCCAACCTATTATTTGTTGACGGAGTACATATCCATTCCTGCGGCAACGGCCACCTAGGGTTTCGCTTTTACAGCGAGTCACTTGGAAGAGCCCCAAGTAACCAAGGGCTCTTGCCCCTGGCGTTCGGTGCCTCGCTGTGGCTCGGCATACCGTCGCTCCGGTCCTGCTCCGTGGGCCCGCCGCGATGGGCCATCCTTGGCCCAGCGCGGCTAACCCGGCATCCATGCCGGGTTGCCCACTGCGCAGAACCTCCACTCGGCCTCACGAGGGGGCAAGAAAATCAAAAGCCAAAGCCAAATCAAAAGCAAAAGCGAGGCGGCCTACTGGCCGGCCTGATTCTGGATGTATGTGGTCGTCTGTAGGGGCCAGTGATGCGGCCCCTAACTTTCTGAGGGGAATATCTCTACACACAAAATGCCGTATTTGCGGGGGACCACATCCCTGTGCTCAGTGTTCGCGCTATTGAAAGGACTGGTACTTCGTCAATCCACGACTAGTACTCGGTGTCGCCTTCGATTTTGAAATGTTGAACCCAACCTTGTATCGATGTAGCAAGAACCATCAGCGGTACCAGCATCAACAATGTCACGGTAATCATGGGCCAAGTAGTCATGTGCGTTCCCTGATTCAGGATAATCCGCCAGCTCGCCTTCCAAGTGAATGTCAGGCACCTATAAACATAGTCACAGCCACAGTTCTACACATGCCATGTTAAGGAAAAAAGTCTGGGCCTTTCTTGCTGGCTCACGGGTAAATCTGCCTAAATGCATCACTAAAGGTAGTTCCACCAGTCAATCAGGATGACCCCATGCTCGTACTGCCCTGGCCGTACCTGACATTAGTCTCTGCCGGTTATGTTCTCGCTCTCACCTACGGTTACCTGACCGCCCAGGCGATCATTGCAATCATCCTGCTGCTACTCGCCGGATCCGCCGTCAGGCAACAACGCTTTCGCTATGGCCCCTACCTCGGCCATGCCCTTTTCATCCTCCTGGCACTCGCCTTGGCCCTCCATTGGTGGCCCGGATTTCACAACGCCAGGATGATCGACCAGGAACGCTTCACCGAGAACGCCGTGCCCTTCTCGATGTACCTCAATCTGGATAAACCGCTGATAGGTTTCTGGCTGTTGCTGGTATGCCCATGGATCATCGGCCGCCACTCGTTGACGCAAGCATTAAAGGCAGGCGCCCTGACACTGAGCCTGACGGCACTTGTCACGTTGGGGGGAGCATGGCTGCTGGGGGTTGTCGAGTGGTCACCGAAATGGCCGCCGCAAGCGTGGCTGTGGATAAACAACAACCTGCTGCTAGTAACACTGGTAGAAGAAGCGCTATTTCGCGGTTACCTGCAAGGCGGCTTGAGCCGACGCTTCAAACATCTGGATGACGGCGAACATCTTGCCTTGCTGATTGCTTCTTTATTATTCGGGTTGGCCCATTGGGGGGCCGGTTGGGAATGGGTAATGCTGGCAACCTTGGCAGGCGTTGGCTATGGGCTGGCTTATCGATTCGGCGGATTGGCAGCCGCCATCGCCACCCACTTCGGTTTGAATCTGCTGCATTTCGGATTGTTTAGCTATCCGATGCTGGCCGGTTGAGCCACAATGCACCAGCCATTTGCAACGCTTGACCAAACAGTCAAACACCTGCAAAACGCCCTGAATGCTGGCACCTACAGCCGATCATCAGCAGGGAACTAAGCGGCTTGACTCCTGTCAGGCACAGCGTTTAACCTCCCGCCCCACGAATGGAAGCGATCTGTCCTACATCGACAGATAGTCCTCTGAAAATGAATTCAAGCAACGCGTTTACCGCGCTGTTGTGCTGTGCGGTAAACCATCTTGAAGCCTCGTTCCTCTCTGCAAATCAAAAAATCGGTCATCTTTGCCCTGGTGTTGCGCGAAGCGCGTGCGCGTATAGGCGCGAGCCGTTTGGGCGCGGTGTGGACGCTACTGGAACCGATAGCTCATCTTTTAGTCTTGAGCGTTCTGTTTGCGCTGGTGCGCGGTAGATCGGTGGCCGGCCTCGAATTTCCCGTCTTCGTTCTGGTTGGACTTGCACCTTTCCTGCTCTTTCGCAACACGGCGTTGCGCTTGATGGACAGCCCCAAAGAAAACCGCTCGCTGTTCGCCTACAAGCAAATCAAACCCCTCGACACCTTCATCGCCCGGGTTCTGGTGGAATTCAGCATCTCCGCCCTGGTCTACGCCATCCTGGTGTTCGGCTTCGCCTGGTATGGCTTCGACATGTCGGTCAAGGCACCTATCCAATGGGTACTGACTATCCTGCTTGGCCTGCTGTTTGCCTTTGGCTTGGGTATGCTGCTGGCGTTGATTGCTCATGCGATTCCCGGCAGCAAGATATTCATCCGCATGATGTTCTTCCCACTGTATTTCATTTCCGGCGTTCTGTTACCCGCGGCCTACCTGCCGCACGCCATGCTGCCACTGCTATTGCTCAACCCGTTCCTGCACTTGCTGGAACTGATCCGCGCCGAGATCTTCCCTTACTACGTGCCGGTCGATGGCGTCTCTCTTGAGTACGTAATCGCTGTCACCCTGGTTTTGCTGTTCGTATCGCTCGGCACTTACCGGGTTCGTCGACTGCATTTGATCTCCACCAAGAACGGCTAACCGCAGGCTTACCGTGTTCGAGCTCAGAAATATCACCAAGTCGTACCTGACCCCCAAAGGGCGTCGCCATGTGTTTCGTGACCTGTCACTGAAGATCCCCGCCGAAAAAAACATCGGCCTGATCGGCCGTAATGGCGCGGGCAAATCGACCCTGGTTCGCCTGTTGGGCGGCGCCGATGTGCCGGACTCCGGCACCATTGCCACCAACAAAAGCATTTCCTGGCCCGTCGGTTTGTCCGGTGGCTTTCAGGGCAGCATGACCGGCCGCGAAAACATCAAGTTCGTCAGCCGTGTCTACGGTGCGGTCGGCGATGCCATGCGTGCAAAGGTCGCCTACGTCGAAGACTTTGCCGAGATCGGCAGCTGGATCGACGAACCGGTCAAGACCTACTCCTCCGGCATGCGTTCGCGTTTGGCGTTCGGCCTGAGCATGGCCTTTGACTTCGACTACTACCTGATCGACGAAGTGATGTCGGTGGGTGACGCGCATTTCAAACGCAAGTGCGCCAACGTCTTCGAAGAGCGCCTGCAGAAATCCAAGGTCGTACTGGTTTCACACAACATGAATGAAATTCAGAAGCTCTGCGACGTCGTGCTGCTGGTGCGCGATGGCGGGGTGCAGATCTATGACGATGTCGCCGAAGGCATCAAGGCCTACAACACCTGATCGCCCTGACCGTGGCGTGATTGTTTTATTTCAAGGATGCGTGTGCATATGAGCAGTACGGGTAAATTCAAGGGCTGGCGCCTGACACTGGGGCTGATCGTGGTACCAATGGTACTGGCCATCGTCTACTACAGCTTTTTTGCCGTGGACCGCTATGTCAGCTCCGCGCAAGTGGTGGTGCGCCAGGACAGCAACAACCCTGCCGCCCAAATGCCGGGCCTGAGCATGCTGATCAGCGGTGCCAATCCGGCCTCCCGCGAAGAAACCCTGTACCTGCGCGAGTACATCGTGTCGATGGACATGATGCAACTGCTGGAAGACCGCCTGCACTGGGTCGAGCAATATAGCAAGCAACGCAACGACCCGTTTTTCTGGCTGAGCGCCGACACTGAGCGCGAAGACCTGCTCAAGTACTACCAGCGCATGGTCACCGCGCACTATGACGAAACCACCGGTCTGCTCAAGGTTGAAGTACAAGCCTTCAGTCCGGAACTTGCCGAGCAAATGGTCCAGGTCATTCTGGAAGCCAGCGAGCACTTCGTGAACGAAGTCTCCCACAGCATCGCCCGCGAGCAGATGCGCTTCTCCCAAGGCGAACTGGAAGGCGCGAAAGCGAACTACACCCAACGCAAGGAAGAGCTGCTGAGCTTCCAGAACCGCAACAAGGTACTGGACGGTAAAAGCTCGGCCCAAGGTCGCGCCAGCATCATCGACACCCTGGAAGGCGAGCACTCCAAAGAACGCGCCGTACTCACCCAGATGCTCTACAAACTTCGCGCCGACTCACCGCAGGTCAAGCAGCAGCAACAACGCGTGAGCGCCATTCGCGAACAGCTGAATGCTGAAAAACGCCTGCTGGTATCCGCACCCGATGGCGACCAACTCAACGTTGTGGCCTCGAGCTTCCAGCAATTGACCCTGGACGCCGGCATCGCTGAAGAAACCTACAAGACTGCCGTCGCCGCACTCGACAACGCCCGTATCGAAGCCAGCAAGAAGATTCGCACCCTGGTCACCGTGGTCAGCCCGAACACGCCACAGATGGCCATCTACCCAGAGCGCCTCTACAACCTGGCAACCATCTTCCTGGCACTGTTGTTGCTTTACGGCGTCACCCGCTTCCTAATTGCATCGATCGAGGATCATCGTGATTAAATCCATTACTGGCCTGCCCCTTCGCCCCCTGAACGTGAGCATGCGAAACAGCGCTGTAGCGGGTTTGATCCTGGCGGCCCTGACCTTGGCAGGCTGCGGCGGCACTTTGTCCGGCGCCGGTCCCTACAAGGGCGATATCGAAAGCAAAAACCAGCCGTACAACCTGGTTGAGATCAACGCCAACACCATCGCCCCGTACATGCGTGGCGCAGTACGCCCGGTGCAATCGACCATCGCCAAGCCCGTCGCCCCCTCGGCGCGACTGATGGCCGGTGACACCCTCAGTGTGCTGATCACCGACAACGCACCGGAAGGCTCGGCGCTGTTTGCCCCGCTGTCCGCTGGTGGCACCCAGCTCAAGACTCGCATCGACGACCAGGGAATGATCTCCCTGCCCTACGTCGGCCGCCAGTTCGTCGCCGGCATGACGCTCAACGAAGTTGAGAACATGATCCGCAGACAGCTGAAAGGCGTGACCACCGACGTGCAGACCCACGTTGAACTGGTTGGTGACCTGTCGGGCTCGGTACTGGTAGCAGGCGCGGTCAAATCCCCTGGCCGCTTTAGCACCCTGCAAGGACCGCTGACCCTGCTGGACGCTGTCAACCAGGCAGGCGGTCCGGTGATGGAGCCACATCTGGTCAACGTCACCGTGCGTACTGGCAGTCAGGTTCAGCAGTTCAACTATGAAGATGTACTGGCTGGCAACAACATGGTGTTGCGTCCGAACTCGGAAGTGGTGCTAGACCGCGCACGTCAGCGGTTTGTCGCAATGGGTGCTGTTGCCGAGCCGGGCTTGAAGGACATGCCTGCGCAAAATACAAGCTTGCTGGATGCCCTGAGCAGCGTAGGTGGACTGAAAGAAGGTAGCGCAAACCCGGAAGGCGTCTTTGTATTCCGCATGGGAACTGACGGCAATCCAAAGCCGACAGTCATGCGACTGGATATGCGTGATCCGGCAGCTATTTTTTATGCTCGTCAGATTATGATCAAGCCGGACGATACGATCTATGTAACCAACGCCGCTGTGTACGAGTGGCAAAAAGTTATTAGTCCGATTGTTCAAACGATGTTGCTGGGCCGCGCCACTGGCATTCAGTGATATGGAAGACATGACCCGAATTACGAGCCAATCAAAAAGTAAAGTTTTGGGAGGTTGAAGGTAATACCGTTATCAGGTTCGTCCTGCACGCCAGTGCGTGCAGGACCACCCTCCCGCTCAAATGCCGAAGAACAGCTACTAAAAGCAGAATCCCGGCACTCGACATGTAACTCAGCGGAAGAGCGCCTGAGGATCGATCAAGCTGCCAATTTGGCCATGCGCTTGGAAATCTTCTCCTCATCCCCACCGCACTCAAGCGAATCGGCGAGATATTTGATAGCCAACTGAATATTGCCTTCCAGCATATAAATATCAGAAAGCATCATCAAAACAATGTGCGCCTTTGGATTTGATTTTAAGTAAGTCATGAAATGCATCTTTGCATACGCATGACGTTTGTTGAGCATAAGCGCACGCCCCAGACGATAACGAGCCCCTAGATAATGTGGTGCAGAACCAACAGAAATCAGCAACGGCGCCTGGGATTCAGCATATCTCTTGTCCTCCAATAGACTCGTACCCAATAAATAATTGGAGTACTCGTGTCGCGGATCCAACTCAATTGCTCGAACTGCCGCCTGCTCAACCCCCTTCCAATCCTTGTCACGAAATGCCAAGAACATTTTGTACACTGCATTTACAAGCTCGGCATTACCAACCGACTCACCAGCCTCAATGATTTCAGGAAGCGGTTCACCACTAGCCCACGTACTCACAAATTCGGACAGGCCATAGTACTCCTTGATAAAAGGCGCCCCACCATGACCCACTCCGGTTAATGTAATGGTCTTGACGTTAGCCAAGTCGTGAACATGCGCCGCAGACAAGAGATCAAGAGAGTCGCACTCGCCTGCAATTTGTAGAATCTTAGCCTTTGAGGATCCGATCAACGGGCGCAGATCTGGAAACGCGACAGGAATATCTTTAGGCATCCGCTTCTGACTGCGACTGCCTAGAATTTTTAATTTTGTATCGTATCCGAACGCAAGAACATTGGCGTCAAGGGCAGCACCATAAAGCACCGCACCATACCCACCCATGCTTACGCCGACGAAATACACTTCATCAACGTTCAAATAGCGCACGAGTGCTTTAAGTTTTTCTACCGTACCATCATGACTATCACCAAAGCCGGGGATACCCTGCTGATACCACTCATTGCGTCCATTATTTAAAAACAACAAGTGAGAGGACTGAGCGTTCCCCACATTCCAGAAATCAAACTTGCCATCGGTTTTGTCGGTACCCGCCAAAAAGACCATGAGCCGTTTGGAATCAGCACATTCAACAATCTTAAAATGCTTACCTTCCATTGCAGAAAATTCGTGCATGACAACAAACCTATTATTAGAAAAAAATGGCACGGGGAAAATAGACTAGATCCGGGATAAAATCAACATCGCGCACACAACGGACTGGTGCTCCACAAACAAATGCGACACATAGCATTCTGCGAACACCAGCCCCATCGTAAAAACCGTGCACTACCGAGAAAGCTTATGCCAGCCAACCCCGAAAATCTCTACAGTGGAAGCCAAATGAATGCTCCACTATTCATACCCAAAACTGACAGAATTCAACGAACACAGTTAGACAGTGTATTATCCTTAACCGTATTACCTTGAGTCTTGCGTCCATCAGGCTTATTTACACTTTGATATGGCTCAAAAACCTGCCGCCGGCTAGCACTGTCAATTCTATTCTGAACGATTGTATTATTATCCCCCTCAACACGTACTGCAGTCACAGTATTACAAAACTCATTCCTCTCAACAACATTGTTATTGGCATGATCCGCAAAGAAGCGACCACTTTCATCTACAGAGGGATCACCACACCCCCACTTACTCAAATCCTTGCTTTGTCGCGACGCAATCCACACCCCCACCGGCTCATCCCTGAAAATATTATCCTGGACAATATTAAAGTCACTTGACTGCCAACGGAGCGCCGATTTGCCGGATAAAAAATTTTCTCCACAATTCTTATAAATAAAAACCCCACCACCTGCATTACTAATAAAATTATTACCTTTAACAGTATTATGCGCGGACGAATCAATGGCCAACCCTTCACGACGCCCATCCACACCATTATTTCGAATCGTATTATTCATGATCTGAATGCGTTGAGTTCCCTGCTCCAAATATACTCCCACCTTTCCAGAGCCTTCTACTGTCGAATTACTTAACACCGAGTCCGTCACGTAGCTGTCAAAATACACACCACCGCGACCACTTCCCAACACAGTAACATCATCAATCAGAATTTTTTTCGGCGCCAGTTTATAGTTTGCATCTTTATCCGCAGAAAAATCCTTGATTCGGAGCCCTGACGTTATATTGATCCCACGATTTTTAAAGTTCTGGATTCGACAGTTCTCTACTGTCACATTTTCAATGAGCTTTTTTTTGCCATCGATCTGAATTCCGACTGCCCGCTTACCTTCACCCTCAAGCGTCGCACCATTACAATCCAGATGCGTATTGCTTTCAACGATCCGAACAGTTTGAAAATAAGTGCATGCGGCATTCAACTTTACGTTACCTCTAACCTCCCCCTGAAGCGGCAACACACAGGCTCCATCATCCGCCGCGGTCGATACCAAAGGAAAAACAGCCAACAAAAAAAATACGCCAGGCACACACGAGAAAAACCGGAAATTACTCTTCACCTTCAACATACCCCATCCCTTCCAATTGCTTCCAATATCTTACCGACCACCTGGCTACATCAAGGTTCCAGCCAATATCTGGAGCGCGGCTGGCCGCGGAAAATATCACCAACCAACCATACACTCCACTCGCACCCGCAAGAATCAGGTAGCGTCTCGCGACCTGACAGCCGGCCAAAAAACTACTCTCCCCACCTTCACATCAAACCCTACAATTAAACCAACACGAACTTCAGCGCTTTACTTGCAATCACTCCACGAAAAGGAACTCCATCCCTCATAAGTCGAAACCTGTACCTGCCTTTTTCCTCATCGAGAACCATTCCATCGACCTCGTACAATCCCAATGGCAAACGAACAACCTTACCGAGAAACTCTCTATCGTCTGCAACCTCTACTACAAAAGCGCTTCTAGCCGACAGGTAAGATCCTGCACCTTCATCATCAGCGACCTTGGGCAAATAAATCCAACCGACCTTGCTCGAAACCAGATTCTCCAAAATTCGACCATCCGGGACCGAACACTCCAATCGACCGGTATGACTGGAAATTAAATCGTCGAATAATGACAACCAAAGCCCTGTTATCGCACCACTCGCGAATCTTTTAGCGCTCTCACGCCCTTTTTTACCCATATCCGAAACGAGACTTTTATCACTCAGCAACAGCGCAACCTTATCGACGAACTCATCTTCAGAGTCAACGATAAAGCCATCCTCACCATCTGTTACAATCTCCTGCGGCCCATAGTTAGTCCTCGTTGAAACAAGTGGCGCTCCATATCCCAACGACTCTGCAAAACTAATTCCAAACCCTTCGGTTACCGACATACCCAAGCTGACACTGGCACGCCTGAAAACCTCAGACACATCCGTCGCAAACCCCATCAACTTTATGGAGTCCTGCATACCCAGTCCGAAAATGAAGTCCTTGATACTGTCTTCCTGCTCCCCCGTCCCCCAAATTTCCAATCGAGCATTCGGGTTTCGCGCAATGACCCTGGAAAAAGCTTTCACCATTGTCTTGATCCGCTTCACACCATGCAGGCGCGAAACTACAACGGCGAGGTTTTCATCTCGAGAAACCTGCACTGTCGCAGGATCGATCGTCACCAGGTTACCAATTACCGTATATCGACCAGCGGGAAACCGCTCGCGAACATCCCGCAACTGACCCTGGGTTAAAACCACCAATCGATCACAATGCTCAATCCCCCTGATAACCCCTTCATACTTGGGTGCTATGGGCGCCCCGACGTTGTGAGGCTTGAGCAAGTGATTGCTATGCATCATCAAAATCCGATAGATCTCCCTCCCTTCAACCCGGCAAACAGTATCAGCAGCTCCTATAGAGTCAGCCACCAAAAAACTCGGTAAACACTCAAGCGACAGGCACTTTAACCAATAAGCATGCACTGACTCCAAAGAGTTGAATTTAAGCGACCGCTCACCCGGAAAATATAATATGACCATCACCACATCGCTTTTATTTTGGAAAAACTCCTCCATAAAAACGAAACCTGTGCTCGTCACGTATCGATTTACACCCAGTTGAAAACCATTGATATGATCAACACGCTTCCTGACCAGAACATTCAGATGCTCAACTGTGGACTGATTGAAATCCACAACACCCCTCATCAAGCAGTTGGCCCTGTGCGCAAACCATCGGTAAAAATGCAAAACTCCCAGGTTCTTGCTTACTCTTGACTGACGAACAAGATTGGCAAATGTCTGATCAAGTTTTTCATCAAACTCCAACACTGCAATACGAGCCATTAGACCTGAATCCGCCAGCGCCGCGGTTCTCGCCAACGAAACCCGGGTAACCCCACCGCCTTGCTCCGCCAACTCGTATAAAACTGATATTACTTGCCTCATAGCAAAGATCGCTCCCGGAGGTTCTAGCCAACACTAAGCAAGTGTTGTTTTATAATGCAATTGTTGCATGAGCACACACAAATACCCAACAGGATATGCTCTCGCCTCCAATCTACAAGCACCCAACGCGCCTGCGGCGATATCAAATCGCCATCTACTTTCGCGAGAGGAGCGAACCGCGGGCTAGACCCTCCGGCGCTCTCGACCCTGCAATGTGAAACCGGCATTTGAAACCCGTATTTGAATTTTGACGTCAATAATCCATTAATCCCTGCATAGGGCATCCCCCCCCGAGCACAGAGAGACTAAAAACCGAAAAAACATCGAAAAACGAGCAAAAATCACTAAAGCCCGTGCCTGCGCTGTTGATGAAGTCAAAAATTGACGTCAAATATTTTCACTGAAATGATCGTGCAAGGTAAGAATCAATACTTAATTGCAGCTAAATTATCAATCTGACTGCTTGACACATTTTTGACACATAGATAAAATCGTCGATTTCATTGATACCGCATTGAAAAATGCGTGAACAGCATAAATCTGTCGATTTATGCTGCTTGGATTTTAGTGATTGCATAATGACATCATGGAGCGCAGTAATCTTGGACGACACATTAATATCGAAACTCGCGAGCGTTTCTAAAGAAGCTGTCTTGATTGGCCCTGTAAAGTTGTATGGCGCAGTCACTGTCAATGCCAAAGCGCAGATCGGCAAATATACATACCTAGGACGCGATGGTTATGTAGGTAGAGGCGCTATTATTGGCAACTATTGCTCCATTGCACGCAACGCGGAAATCAGCCCAATCAATCATCCGACGGATTACTTGAGCTGCCATCCTTTCCAATACAACGCAAATCATTTTACTGATGTTGAAGGATATCAAACTCATCAACGAGTTAAAGGTCCTACTTCCGACCCAGCGGTGATAGGTCACGATGTCTGGATTGGCGCAGGCGCGATGATTTGCCAAGGAGTTACAGTGGGCACCGGCGCAGTGATCGCCGGAGGTGCCGTGGTTACAAAGGACGTCCCCCCTTACGCTATCGTTGGTGGCATTCCTGCTCAAATCATTCGCTACAGATTTGACGACGAAACAATTGAACGGCTGCTGGCCAGCCAATGGTGGGAACTCGAGCCGCAGGATATGACAGGCGTTGATTTCGCAGACGTCTCTGAAGCGCTTGACAAGATCAATGCCATCAAACTGCACATGGGACTGAAAAATCGCACAGCGTTGTCCGGCACGGTTACCAACGCAGCAAGCGGCACCAGCTCCGGCATCGTGTGGTTTGCCACGCCTACCGCTCATGCAGACATGAATGCTTTGGATCGCTTCACATCCATTGAAGTAGTCGCTCATGAGCCAGGTCCAGACGACAAATCTCCACTCGTGGCACCAGGTATTTATCCGATTCAAAGCACCTCGTTCGATGCCAAGCGTGGCTGGTACCGACTGATATTCATGGTCGATGGCGAACCTTACAAAGGTAAGCTTTTCAAGAAAAAATTCAGCTTCAAGCTCGGTACAACTCAACCTCGGGCAAATGCCTAACTGGGCGCGCACTTATAGCCGACTGTAAAGCCCACTCGTACTAGGTGGGCTTTATGGTTAGAGCCGGCGTCAAACCAGAGAATCGGCGCCCAACAAATCTAACGCAGCGCACACCCGCAGTTCTTTTCCGGGTCTGAACTGGAACCCATACTCGACTTTCATACAGCGCAAGCGTTTAACAATAGGGATATTTCATGAGAACCATCATCACCTTCGGCACCTTCGACGTCCTTCACATCGGCCACGTCAAAATCCTGCAACGTGCCCGCGCCCAGGGTGACAGGCTGGTGGTAGGTGTCTCGTCCGATGCGCTGAACTTCTCGAAAAAGCAACGTAACCCGGTTTACCCGGAAACCGAACGTCGCGACATCATCGCGTCTCTTGCCTGCGTTGACGAAGTATTCATTGAGGAATCGCTTGAACTCAAAGGTCAATATATTCAGGAGTTCGGTGCCCACGCACTGGTAATGGGTAACGACTGGGAAGGCCGTTTTGATGAGTTCAAGTCATTGTGCGAAGTCATTTATCTACCTCGCACCGAAGGCATTTCCACTACACAACTGATTGCAGAGATCAAAAAGTATGGGTAAGACACCCAGGATAGGTTTTGTTGGATGGAACCCTTTTCAGTTCCTCCATATACAAAAGTTAGCCAGCACTTTTCCTGGCGCCTGCTTCGTGATTGAAAAGCGCCAGGACTTCATTTCCGAGTTCAGCGATGACATCCTAAAGAATCCCGGCACCCCGATCATGGTGTGGGACCGCGCGCAAATGGCCAATCTTGATGGGGTCTTCGACATCATCGTGTGCCAGACACCCTTCTCTCGCATTGAGACTTTCGAAAAGTCGAAAATAGCCATGATCCAATATGGTTATGCCAAGGAACCTCATAATTATGGTCCATGGCGTGCTTTTGCAGACCTGTGCCTGACTTATGGCCCTTACGCTTCGGAAAGAATCGACTACTTCAGCCCGACCGCTTCCGTTGGAAATCCGCGTTACGATGACTGGCACTCCGATGCTTTTCACGAGGCAGCCAAAAGCAAGCATGCCGCCAAATTGAACCCGAATCGCAAAACGGTACTGTATCTGCCGACCTGGGGTGATCTATCCAGCGTCGATCAGTATGTGAACGCGATTTACGATCTGGCGGAAAACTTCAACGTTCTGATGAAAATGCACCACAACACAGAGCTTCTTGAAAGTGCTCGCAAAGATAAAATGGACATGGGCGCAATTTGTCACTTTGGTGCGAACGATGACCTGCTGGAGCTACTGTCCATAAGCGACGTGGTTATCTCGGATTACAGCGGCGCCATCTTTGATGCCATGTACTGCAGAAAGCCCATCGCACTGCTCGATACAGACTTGGCCGAGCAGATGGGTGGCAAGAAAATTGACGAGTACAGCCTGGAATATTCTCGACGCAGCGAACTGGGCTTGTCGATTAAAACTCCAGAAGCCCTGGCTGATGGAATCGCCGAACTGTCTGAGAATTCGCAAAAATATGTCGACTTGTATGAACCCCTGCGAAGCTCTCTGTTTACCGACACCAAAGACTCGTTGAGCCTGGCCCATGAAGCGCTGGTAAAGCTCTGGAAAGGGGAATTTGTGCCGAACCAGCCTCAGTCCTACGTACGAAAAGAATTGAAAGAGTATTACAAAACGAAGCGTCAGCTGGCAATTGCCAAGAAAAAGCAGAGCGTAAAATAATGCTATCCATCCAGCGACACATCATTGTAAAAGCGATTTTTCTGCTTTCTAAATTTGGTGCACATCGCGCAAGCCTGGCTTGTACAGATAGACTGCTACGGTTGAATGTATCACTAGGTCAGCTGCGCCAAGCCGTTAGTGCCGCCAATGCCCATAACAACCTTGAGTCAGCACTACGCTACTCAAATTACGCAATTGAAAAATACCCATCAAATTCCTTCGGCTACATAGAGACGGCCAAGATCCTTGCTGCGCGAGGCGCCAAGGAGGAAGCCGTTGAGACACTGCTACGAGCCCCATCCTGCAGTCAAGTGTCGGAAGTCCTGGCGCTTTATCGACCAGCCAAATCCCAACAACAAAAAACGACACTCGCCAAGCCAAAGGCCAAATCCCTGGTATCAAGCAGCGAGCTTGAGCAGGCTTTTCTGATGGCGGGTAACGACGCTTCCTGGCTTAACATTATCGTTGAACAGGCACATCAGGCGATCAAAACCGATCCGAGCAATCTGACGAACTTCAACATCCTGGCACGCGTATACAGTCAGCTGGATCAGCACCATAAAGTCATTGAGACCATCAATTCGTTCCCGACAGAAGTTTCATCAAGGCTGAACTACCGCCTGATGCTGTCAAAAGCTTACCAGACGACTCGCAACCAGGAGGCTGCGCTCGACGTTCTGCTGGCAGCACAAGTTGACTTTCCATCCGAGCGCAAACTGCTCATGCGGATCAGTGACATGTTGCGCGATGATGCTCAGGTTGCCAGAGCCTACTCTTATCTTTGTGCGGCTCAGGCTTGCTACCCTGTATTTGGCTCAGTCAAGCGCCTGTCCTTTGAGATTGATAATGCGCTGTACAATGACGCGCGCAACACCTTATTGCATATCTTGAACTTTCCGCGTGAGACGCTGATGAAGTTCATGCCAATGATCAATCGCGCGACGCCGTTCTTCCCGGACTTGCATGAGAAGACTCAAACCGCACGCAATCAGGCACGTGAACTTATCGCATCCGAAAAGGGTAAAAAAGGCATCAATCCGGACGATCAAGTCAAGGTCGCCGTGAAGTGTCGCTGGCTTCACGAAGCGCAGCAAATCATCAACCGGAGCAGAACCGGTACTCAACCTGTATCGGAAGATAACCAGCGCTGGTTGGAAACCGTTATTCGCAACCTTGGTAAAGCCCGCGCATTAGTAGAAGTCGCCAGCGCCAATGAGATTTCATCTCACCTTTGCGGATTGCGTAATGGAGCGATCGTAGACATCGACCTAGATCATGTCGATCTTTCTAAAACCGTGGAGGTTTTCATCCCTACGGTATTTTTTGCTGCACCCAATGAAGAAAAACCCAGCTATGCCACCGTTCGCGAGTTTCTTTCGAACGTGTACAGCTATTTGATGGATCGTAGCGATCTGATACTGGTGCCTAGACATCAATGGAACTGGAGGAACTGCGACCCACGAATTCCAGGTGCACGCGTCGTCAGTTACCACACCAATGCCCCACTGAACAGTAATCACCTGCACATCCAGGAAGTCCCTTTGGCTGGCCGCTGCAGCATGGATCACCAAGGTTTTGCAGGGTATTCCTCGCTTGCTACAATCCACGAGCCCATTGAACGCTCTAGCGAAAATTTCTCCTGCGAAGCATTAACGGAGAACGAACGCGAACTGCGTGATACTTACATTCATAACAATATCTCCAAGTATTCGCAAAAAGCCGAACGTACTACATTCCAGGATGACTACGTCTTCGTCGCGCTGCAAATACCAACTGACACTGTAGCTGCCCTGGCAGAAATTACCGGTATCGAATTGGTCCGCACTGTTGCAGAGCACTACTTCGGCAGCTCGACAAAAGTTCGGGTCAAGCGTCACCCTTACTGCAACAGCATGTCCGTGCAAAAAACACTGGATTCGCTTACCGCCTCCGGCGCTATCGAGATGTCCGATGCCTCGGTACATGACCTGATCGCCGGTGCAAAAGCAGTGTTTACGGTGAACTCCGGTGTGGGTCTGGAAGCATTACTGCATGGTCGACCTGTGATTGTGACGGGCGAGTGCGACTATTCGTATGCAGTTCACGCTTATCCGCGCACTGTTACCGAACTTCAAACTCGCCTCAATGAAGCGTTTGTTTTTGATCAACGACGCACACAGAAACTTCTGCATTACTACGTAAATTCGTATTCGATGGCAGCAAATGACAATGTCGCAATTCAAAACAGACTCGCGACATGGCTCAATGAATAACGACACTCAACACGTAACTGGATAAGAAAAGCGGATGATGCCGCTACGCACCTATCGCGCTGCGGCATCGACACTACGCCCTTTTCATTATTTACAAAGAGGACTTGTAGACATGATTAAAATCACTCCCAACATTGAATGCTCTAACACCAAACCTTTCGTCCTCTTTGGCGGCGTCAATGTCCTCGAATCCTTGGACCTCGCCCTGACCGCCTGCGCCGAATACGTGCGTGTGACCGAAAAGCTGGGCATTCCGTACGTGTTCAAGGCCAGCTTCGACAAAGCCAATCGCTCTTCCATCCACTCCTATCGTGGCCCTGGCATGGAAGAAGGCCTGCGTATTTTCGAAGCTGTAAAGGCTGAATTCGGCGTACCGGTGATTACCGATGTCCACGAAATTTATCAGTGCGCACCTGTCGCCGAAGTGGTCGACGTTTTGCAACTGCCTGCATTCCTGGCCCGCCAGACCGACCTGGTAATGGCCTTGGCCAAGACCGGCAAGCCAGTAAACATCAAGAAGCCACAATTCCTGAGCCCATCACAAGTGCAGAACATCGTGCACAAGTTCAAGGAAGCCGGTAACGACCAACTGATTCTGTGCGACCGCGGCACATGCCTGGGTTACGACAACCTGGTAGTGGACATGCTGGGCTTCGGCGTGATGAAGCGTACCTGCGCGAACCTGCCGATCATTTTCGACGTAACCCACGCCCTGCAACAACGCGATCCATCGGGCGCTGCATCGGGTGGTCGCCGTGAGCAGGTCGTTGAATTGGCCCGTGCCGGCATGGGCGTTGGACTGGCCGGCCTGTTCCTGGAAGCTCACCCGAACCCGGATCAAGCCAAGTGCGACGGTCCAAGCGCCCTGCCGCTAGATCAACTGGAGCCGTTCCTGGCGCAGATCAAGGCACTGGATGACCTGGTCAAGTCGTTCCCGCCATTGAACATTGCCTGAAGCCAAGTCTGTTGAAACAAGGATTTTGAACATGGCAAGTACAGAACAACGGGTCGCGATTGTCATTCCGGCCCGCTATGGCTCGACTCGCCTGCCGGGCAAGCCGCTAGCTGATATTGCCGGCAAGCCAATGGTGCAGCACGTCTACGAACGTGCCCTGCAAGTTGCCAATGCTCATGTGGTGGTGATCGCCACTGACGACGAACGCGTTGCTAAAGCAGTGCGGGCGTTCGGCGGTGAATGCGTCATGACCTCGCCGGATCACCCATCCGGCACCGACCGCCTGGCCGAAGTCATGGCGCAGATCGATGCGGACATATACATCAACCTGCAAGGTGATGAGCCGCTGGTGCGTCCAGCGGACATTGAGGCGCTGGCTGCAGGCATGCTCGCCGATGCGAACGTGAAGGTTGGCACTTTGTGCCACGCGATCGAAGCGCACGAAGCTGGCAACCCCAACACCGTGAAAGTGGTGCTGGCCAACAACGGTAACGCGTTGTACTTCAGCCGATCGCCGATCCCTTACCCACGGGACGGCGAAGTCGCTCACTACCTCAAGCATGTCGGTGTCTACGGCTATCGTCGCGATGTCCTGGCCGACTACAGCAGCCTGCCACAGCCGATGCTGGAGCACGCCGAGAAACTGGAGCAACTGAGGCTGATGGCCGCGGGTTACTGCATTCGGGCGTATCAGGTCGAACCGACCGGCCCGGGAGTGGATACCCCGGAGTGCTTGGAGCAGGTGCGGGCGCTGATGAGCGGCCAGGCCCCTACCCCACGGCCGACCCTCAACGACATTCGCCTGGTCATCACCGATGTAGATGGCGTGCTCACCGACGGCGGCATCTATTACGACGCCACCGGCGAATGCCTGAAGCGCTTCCATGTGCGTGATGGCATGGGCATGCGGCTGCTGGAAGAAAATGGTGTGCGGGTGGCGGTGTTATCGGGGCGTGATTCGGCAACGCTGCGCAAGCGCGTGGCTGACCTGGGCATTACCCTTTGCCAGTTCGGCGTGAAGGACAAGCAGGCGGCCTGCAACCAGTTGATGGCCGAAGCCGGTGTCAGCGCCGCGCAAACGGCGTGCATCGGTGACGACTGCATCGATCTGCCGGCCTTCGCGGCGTGTGCCCTGTCGTTTGCCGTGGCGGATGCGCCGGTGTATGTGAAAGCGGCGGCCACCCATGTATTGAATGCAGCGGGCGGTACCGGTGCGTTCCGTGAAGTGGCGGACAGTATTCTGTTTGCTCAGGGCAAGGATGCGGTACTGGGCACTGCGGCTGGTTATGCGCAGGTGATGGCGAAGATGGCGCAGTAAGCCGACGAGTCATTCATAGCAGAGATACGGGTAAGCGCTCCATATACCCACCTAGTCAAAAGCGTGTCTCGCATTTAGCTGTAGGGTCGAAGGCTTGCAGTTCTATGGCAACAGGGCTTCGTAATCCTCGACCGAGGATGCATGTGACAGGCGCTCCAGTGCGTGGCGCAGCCACGCACAAGGCCATTGGCCGTTGGTTTTGGCAGTCTCGACCAGGCTGTAAAGTTGAGCATTTGCCGTCGCGCCTTGGGCGTATTGCCGCCGGTTTGCGCCCACATCCAGGACTGGTTACTCGGCTCTCGGCTAGACTCTTTCAACACTTGCACTCGCTCACAAAAATCGACTATGAACTGCGCGACCTGTCTAAGTTATACCCAGTCCTTGTTCAGGTTGCCTGTCGAATGCATACAATCAGAACTCCCATGCAATACTTTGAAGATTGTCAGATTTCGCTAGCTAGCCTAGGACAGCAATCGAAACTCGATTGAACCGTTTGGTACAATTCCTTGATAAACATTCTTACCCTGAGAAAATTTCAACAGAACCCCGCCTTCCCTATCCCTTTCCAGCAGTTTGATCGAATACAACCCAGGCTCAACAAGACAGGCCACTCCGTTGAGCATGCGCTTACGGTTCACCCGAATGATTTCTATTCTTCTGAAATCATCAAGTTTCTCACTAGTAGGTGTAGTGAAAAGAATATTTCCTCCAATGCTGGATCGCGAGTTTTTCAGAATTCTTGAGCGTTTGGCTTTATAGCCTTGCCAAGATGGATCGGTAAGATTTTTTACTAAAGCTACCCACAGATCGCCTATCGAATCAGCATTATGGGCCTCTGCAGTTTTCAAACTACCTGAAGCCAAGTCGTTGAGGAGAGTGTCATCATTGGCCAACTGAGTTATACGATCAGCCATCTGCTGTTCATTCTCGACCAAATACCCGTTTAAACCATTCTTAACGATTTCGACTGGACCGTAATTCGAAGCAAGCGCAATAACTGGGCATCCACAGGACATAGACTCCAAAATGCTTAGGCCAAAACCTTCAGAAACCGAAGCAGAAAGTGAGGCACGAGCACCGAAAAATTTTTCAGAAACAGGATTCGCATAACCCTCAAGTTTCACATAACCCGACAAATCCAACTTGACTATCAATCGTTCGAGAGCTTCCAGCTGGCTCCCATGGCCCCAAATCTCCAATCGTAGCTCTGAGTCAACATCAACAGCAATTCGAAATGCACGAATTACCATTGCAACATTTTTTACGGACTCTAGCCGAGAAACGACTACAAACGTTTTGTTTGATCTATCGATCGACCTGCTTGGAGACGCATCTACCGAATTCGGGATTACGTACAAGTTTTTTACGGAGGGGAATTGCTTTGAAACATCATTCGCCTGCGCAGCGGTAAGCAGCACTACAGCATCCGCGGACCGTGAACTACTAATAATTCCTCTGCTGAGAGGCTTTACATCACTTCCAAAGTTATAAGGCCGGGCCAGATGATTACCATGCAAAGTGAGTATCTTTCTAGCTTTCCTTGCCGAGACACTCGCTACAACACCGCTTTTCGTGGATGAATCTGCAATTAATATACTTGTCTTGCCGAAGTTAGAGACCTCATTCAACCAATGAGTACAAGCGTCATCTCTTGTCCCAAAAACCAAAACCTCCCTGCCGGGAACCTCCAATTGAAAACTAACAACATGGCCGTCTGTACCAACGAACTCTCTTGCGAAAACCCGACCATTGACATCCGAATACTCAGTCGACCTAAACTCTGTCAAGCCTACATATCGGGACTGCCGATTCAAAATATCATTATCAATACCAACATAATAATCTTTGATAAGAAGCTTCTTCCCGGCAGATGCAGAAAGTATCGCGTAATAGATAAAGAAATTCAGGACCCCGACACCACTACCTAAGCGAGCATCGGCCCGAAGAGTAGCGATGGATTCAAATATAATCGGATCGTAATCAAGCGTTGCAATAAGGGATCGAAGGTCGCGACCGGAAAGCGTATGAGCTCTGGCCATCGCTACTCGGGTAACGCCACCTGATTGTGCAGACAATTTATTCAGAACCGATACGATCTGAATTTTTTTTGACGGCTTCCCAGCCTTCTTTGAAAATAAACCAAACACAAAATTCTTCCATGATAAAAAATGCGTAAAACGCATTAGTAACGCGCCACAACTACAACTGTTACCACTCACCGGCAGAACCAGAAAAGTTAGCGGCGTGAAACCCGAAAAGATTGTCCGAGATCACTGGACCAGTTCAAGCCAGCTCCTACAAGGATCGTGTGGGATCGCAGGAGCTGGCGGAGCATGGAGGTTGGCGGTATCAATCGAAGATTTCGACGACGCCTACGACAGCGTTGTTGCTGTTGGTGACGGCCAGGGCACGGATCTTGTTGTCGAGCATGTAGGTTTCCGCTTCGGACAGCTGCGCATCATCCTTGATGGTGTGCGGGTTGGCGGTCATGAAGTGGGCAACGGTGGTGTGAATCACGCCTTCGTTTTCCAGCAATGCGCGACGCAGGTCGCCGTCGGTGACGATACCGACCAAGACGTCCTCTTCCATTACCACGGTCAGGCCCATGCGGCTTTGAGTCATCACTAGCAGGCAGTCGTGGAAGCTGGTGGCCGGGGTGACGATCGGTGCCGGCGAGTGCATGACGTCGCTGACGCGGGTCAGCAACTTGCGACCCAGGCTGCCACCGGGGTGGTAGCGGGCGAAGTCCATCGGCTTGAATTGAATGGCTTCGATCAAGGCTACCGCCAGGGCATCGCCCATGGCCATGGTCGCCAGGGTGGAGGTGGTCGGTGCCAGGTTGTTGGGGCACACTTCTCGTTCGACGGAGATGTCCAGCCAGATATCCGCGTGCTTGGCCAGGGTCGACTTTCCGTTGCCGGTCATGGCGATGATTTTGTTGCCGAAGGATTTCAGGCTCGGAATCAGCTTGATCAGTTCCTCTGTCTCGCCGCTGTAGCTGATCAGGATCAGCACATCGATTGGCTTGAGCATACCAAGGTCGCCGTGGAAGGCCTCAGCCGGATGCAGGAAGAAACTTGGAGTGCCAGTCGAGGCGAACGTCGCGACCATCTTTTGCCCGATCAGACCCGATTTGCCCATGCCGCACACGACGGTCCGACCTTTGCAGCCGAGGATCAGTTCGACTGCACGTTGGAATTCGCCATCCAGGCGTTCGGCCAGCTGACTGATTGCTTGCGCCTGGGCATAGAGCGCTTCTTTGGCAATTGGTAGGTGATTCATGGGGACCTTATCGCTCCTTGATTTTGAAGGCGCGTATGGTAACGGCTCAATGGCAGCGAGGGAACGGAGAAGTCCTCCCGTCTGTAGGAAATTTCCTAAACCACATTAAACAAGTCATTGAGTGCCACGTGGATGGCAATCAGTGGACGGAATCCGTACTATCGCGCCCCTTCTGGTCAACTGTTACGGAAAGTGGGTAAGGATCGAGACGCCCTCACTGGTGTGTCAGGCAGAAAATGGATGGTTGCTTACAGTTGGAACGCATGGGTACCGAATCGAACGACACAACACTTGCCAGCAGCAGGAATGCCTTCTGGCTAAGTCGCTCAACGCTGGAAAAACGCTTGAGCTTTTTCCTGCCAGGGTATCGGGCTGACGGGTTCAGCATCGTCACCAATGATCTCGCGTCCAATGCCTCGTTCGTCAATTACGTGCGTCATCACCGGCTGACGGACCTCGCTACCGGCGCCACAGTGGACGTGATCGAAAAGTCGATTCGAAAAACTCTCTTTATCACCAGCCTGGAGTCACGTTTCTATCGGGAACGCGACGTGCTGAGCGAAAGTGTTTACTTCAAGCACCCACCTTGCCTGGGCGTGATTGAAACGCCTTGGGAAAGCTTGATTTTTACTGGGTACGTACAAGGCCGTCCGCCACGCATGTCGTCTATCGCAAAGACCGTGGCGCCGGGCATTGCCGAGATCGAGGCACTTTCCAGCCGTCATCTGGGCCTCGCTATCTGGTGGCAGGCTCCCAAGTTTTGGACCATGGATTTTTTTCGGCCTTGGTATCTGCTGCGGTCGCGCTTCAATTACGAGCGCTATTTGCACTCCCTTGAAGAACTGGCCCGAGACGACGACCGTTTTGCCGACCTACCCCGCCGACTTCGCGCGTTGCGGCCGATGTTGCGCCGTGAGGCCAATGGAGCAAAAAAGAGTCAGCGCTGTTTTTGCCACATGGATTACTTGCGCAAGAATTTTTTCCTGTCGCCCCAAGGTTTGCAAATGATCGACTGGAGCGAGTTCAAGGTCGGGCGTATCGGATTTGACGGCGGTTCCTACCTGAGCGCGGTGTTCAGGCGCAGCGACATGGATCGCTTTATGGCAGCGCGCGACGAGTTCCTCGCGACCTATCTGGAAAAGTTGGACCCTCGGTTCGACCGACAACAGGTATTGCGCAATCTGAATTATTTTTTCCTGCAGAATTCCCTCTGGCACTTCCTGCGACCCAAGACCATTGCCGATCATCAGCGACGGGGCAAGCTGGATCTGTTGCATGAGAAGTATGAGTACTTGTTGGCGCTGCCGTTGATTTCGGGCCGTTAGGCGAGTCGACACGGACGTTCGTTGTTCAATATGAGGACGCCTTCGCTGGCAAGCCAGCTCCAAGGGGCTGATTTGACGCGAAGGCGTCTTCACGCCTGGGCTTCCTGTCAGTTCAAGAACGCTGGTTCCGAGAGGGACCCGATCACTCTTGCGGATCGAGATTATCCAGCGCGCGATTCACCGCCATATCGGCCAGCATGATCACTTGCTGGATTCCCAACAGCATGCTGCGCTGCGGTCCGTCGACAAATGTCGCGAAATCACTGGCCATGACACTTGCGGACTTCAGCGATTCACAGGCGTGGGCAAGCAATGTCTCGGTGTCGATTCCTGGGGCGATGAGAAACATGGTGCCTGAGGAGGATTTGGGCATGTTGAAGCTCCATCTATTGGTGATGTTATTGAGCCGTTTTCGCACCGGGGTTCCATGCCCGGCCGCTGATTTGGCAGCGGCGGATAAAGGCTAGAGATACGTCTTCCTAACGACAACCTGAAAGGCTTGTCGGAAGGTTCTTCAAAAGTTGAGTGAATTCGGGCGAAATGGGTTGGCTGGGTGATCGCCTTCGCTGGCAAGCCAGCTCCTGCAGGGGTGATGGGGGCGTTGGCGGGGGGCAGTTGCAGTGAGGTGAATTGGTTTTCTTGCCGTTGTCAATCGGGCCGCAAGACTCACGGATGCCGCTCATCGGGCCGAGGTGGACGGGCCTGCAGGTGTTTTGGGAAATCTCTATTTATGTGAAAAAGTTGTCAGATTTTTCCTACATTTTGTGAATGACAACCATCCGTTTGTATTATCATTCGCGGCAAATTTCATTGAGCATCTCCTCCAGGCACACGCAATGATTCGTGCCTGACCGAGAGTGCGCCCGTCATGGATATCCGCTGTTTTTTATGGACAATGCTGCCCCGCCACTTCGCTCTTTACTGATTCTGTCTAAAGGTGCGCAACAGATCCCTACCCTTCCTGCCTTGCTGCCTGAGTATCGGCTGCTGTGTGGAGCAGTGGGCGACATTGCCAAGGCCGATGACGTATTGGCATGGGGACGCAAACCTAGCGCGCTGCGTGCGCAAGCGGCTGCAGGCGCTGCCGGGTTGCCGCTGATCACTGTCGAAGACGGCTTTTTGCGCTCGGTGGGCCTGGGTGCTGAAGACCCGCCGCTGTCGCTGATCGTCGATCCGCTGGGCATCTACTACGACGCCAGCGGCCCTTCTCGCCTCGAACAACTGATTTCCCTGCCGCTGACCCAAGCACAGGTCTTGCGTGCCCGTGCCTTGCAGGCGAGCTGGTGCGAAGAGCGTGTGTCGAAATACAACGGCGCACGGATCGAAGTCTATGCGTTGCCGCAGCCCTGCGTGCTGGTCGCCGATCAGACTTGCGGCGATGCCTCGCTGCAAGGTGCCACCGCCGCCGATTTCCAGCGCATGCTCGACGCAGCGCTGGCCGAGCATCCACAGAGCACAGTGGTGGTCAAGGTTCACCCGGACGTGGTGGCCGGGCGCAAGCAGGGGCACTTCGACCTGCCGGCGTTGCGCAAGCATCCACGAGTGCAGGTGATCAGCGATAACGTGCACCCCGCCGAGCTGCTATCGGCTGTTCAGGCGGTGTACGTGATGACCTCACAGCTGGGCTTCGATGCCCTGTTGTGGAACGTGCCGGTGCACACTTTTGGCATGCCGTTCTATGCCGGCTGGGGTTTGACCGTTGACGCGTGGCCCGCCCCTGAGCGTCGCCAGCAGGTCAGCCTTGAGCAACTGCTGCATGCCGCGCTGGTGGAATACCCGCGCTATGTCGACCCGGAGACGGGCGCCCCGTGCCAGGCCGAAACTGTGCTGGCGTGGCTGGGTCTGCAGCGGCGGATGCGCAGTCGGTTGCCTCAAAGCCTGCACATGGTCGGTTTCAGCAAGTGGAAACATCCGTTGGTGGAGGACTTCTTTAACGGTTCATTCACTCAGTTTGCTCCACCGCCCACAGATTCCAAGACCCGAGCGGACGTGGTCACCTGGGGCTGTCAGCATGACGTTGCGCTTGCACAACAAGACAATGCCAGCCACCTCGGCCGCGTCGAAGACGGCTTCCTACGCTCCGTCGGCCTAGGCGCAAAAAAAACCCGCCCTCTGTCCTGGGTGTTCGACGACCTGGGCATTTACTACGACGCCACCCGCCCTTCGCGTCTGGAACACATTTTGCAAAACGAGCCTTGTGCACCGGGCTTGTTGCAACGGGCAGCGGCCTTGCGTGAAGCGATCTGCGTGGCCGGCGTGACCAAGTACAACCTGCCCGGTACCCCGTGGAAACGCCCCGCCGGTGTCGAGCGGGTGATTCTGGTACCGGGCCAGGTGGAGTCCGACGCGTCGATTCGTTATGGCGCGCACCGGATCCGCCGCAACCTGGATTTGCTCAAGGCGGTGCGCGAGCGTCATCCGATGGCGTGGCTGTTGTACAAGCCGCACCCCGAAGTACTGGCCGGCACACGTGAGGCCGGCGAAGACGAAGAACGCACCAGCGACTGGTGCAACCAGGTGGTGGGCGATGTGCCTTTCCACACACTGTTGTCCGAGGTCGACGAGGTGCATGTGCTGACTTCGCAATCGGGCTTCGAAGCTTTGTTACGCGGCGTGCCGGTGACCACTTATGGCCAGCCGTTCTATGCCGGTTGGGGGTTGACCCAGGATCGCGACCTGAGCCCGGATGTTCAGGCGCGCCGCACCCGGCGCCTGAGCCTGGACGAGCTGGTGGCAGCGACCCTGATCCGCTACCCGACTTATGTCAGCCGCATCACCCGAAAATTTACCACTCCTGAACGCACGCTTATCGAGATCCAGAACTGGGATGAAGTACCAACGCAAGGAAGAACTCCAACATGGCGAGAGATGATTCAGCGTTTGCTCCTTACGGTTTTGAAACCACGCCTCAGGAAATCCTAGTTCCCCGGCAGCGCTCTCTGCGCCCGGTGCCGGTGAAGCCGCGCAACTCGTTCCTGTTATTGCAGGGCGTCAGTTCGCCGTTTTTCGCGCGCCTGGCCCAAGCCCTGCGGGCCGAGGGACAGCGGGTTAAGTCCGTCAGCTTCAACATGGGCGATACCCTATACAGCAGCGGTGCGCTGGAGTTTTATTCGGCGCGCCCCGAGCGGTTGTTGGATTTCTACAGCCACTGCTTCAAGGCGGAGCACATCACCGACGTAGTGCTGTTCGGCGACTGCCGTCCGGTGCATCAACCGGCGGTGGAGCTGGCCAAGTCGCTGGGCATTCGTGTGCACGTGTTCGAGGAAGGTTACTTCCGGCCGTATTGGATCACCCTTGAGCGCAACGGCGTGAACAATCACTCGCTGCTGCCCCGTGATCCGGAGTGGTATCGGGAAGTGGGCAAGTACATTCCGCGTTATCACAACGGCAACGAGTTTCGCCTGTCCTTTGCCTCCCGGGCCCTGCATGACGTGATGTATCACGTCGGCGGCGCGCTGAACAAAGTGGTGTTCCCCCATTACAAGACGCACGCGCCGTTCAACGCGGCGGTGGAGTATGCGGGCTACATTCGCCAGGGCATTCGCCTGCTGAGTGCCAAGGGCCGCGATTCCGAGGTGATCAGTGAGGTGGCGCGCAATCGTCACCGCACCTTCCTGTTGCCCCTGCAGCTGGATAGCGATGCGCAGATCCGCGACCACTCGCCGTTCCGGCACATGAAGGATGTGCTCAAGCACGTGATGGGCTCGTTCGCCCGCCATGCCGGCAGCGATGCGCGGCTGGTGGTGAAGAACCATCCGCTGACGCCCGGTATCGTCAATTACCAGCGCATCACCCGACGCATCGCCCACAAGCTGGGCATAGAAGACCGCGTGGACTTCCTCGAGAGCGGGCACATGCCGACGTTGCTGTCGCATGTCGCCGGCGTGGTCACGGTCAACAGCACCGTGGGCGGCTCGTCGCTGATGCACAACGTGCCGACCATCGCCCTCAGCGACCCGATCTACAACCTCAAGGGGCTGACCCACCAAGGCGGCCTCGACGAGTTCTGGGACCACCCGGAACCACCCGACCCCACGCTCTTTCAACGCTTTCGCAGCACGGTCATTCACACCACGCAGGTCAACGGCGGCTTCTATACCCGCTGTGGCATCGACATGGCGGTGAACAACTCCCTGGAAGTGTTGATGGCGAAAACCTCGAAGATCGAACAGTACCTATGACGCTGCACAAGTCTCCACGCTGCATTCTCATCACCGGTGCCACAGGCGGCATCGGTGGTGCCCTGGCGCCTGCCTATGCGGCACCGGGGGTGACCCTGATACTGCAAGGCCGGCGCCTGGATCGCCTGGAAGAAATGGCCGCGCAATGCCGCGCCCTCGGTGCCCGGGTGTTGCTGCAGCCGCTCGACGTCCAGGATCTTACGGCCTTGCGGCGTTGGATCGGCGAGATCAGCGAGAGCGAGGCACCGGACCTGATCATTGTCGGCGCCGGGGTCAACACGTCCACCGGTGATAATGGCGAGGGCGAAGTCTGGGAGCTGTCGCAGGCGCTGATCGAAATCAATGTGCTGGCGGCCCTGGCCACGGTGCAAGCCGCGTTGCCGGCGATGCGCGCGCGCAAGTTCGGGCAGATCGCCCTGTTCAGTTCGCTGGCCGGCTGGCGCGGGCTGCCCGCCACCCCGAGCTACAGCGCCAGCAAGGCGGCGATCAAGGCCTACGGCGAAGCCATGCGCGACCTGGTGGCGGTGGACGGGGTGAAGATCAACGTGATCATGCCCGGCTACGTCGAATCGAAAATGTGCTTTGAAATGCCCGGCCCCAAACCCTTGCTCTGGGTCCCGGAAAAAGCCGCGAGAAGGATTCAGAAGGGCCTGGCGGCGAATCAGGCGCGGATCAGTTTTCCGTTCCCGCTGAACCTTGGATGCTGGGCCCTGGGGGTTATTCCGCCACGGCTGTCGTCGATCATTTTGCGGTGGCTGGATTACGGTGCCTGATTTCTTGAGTAGTGCGTTTGGCTTGGTGGTTGTGCTCGGTTTTCTCCTGTCGTGCGCTTTCGAAAGACTGTTGGTGCCCTGCCCCGGCTGGCGTCGCCCGCTGCGCGCCTGGCTGTTGCACGCCGGTGCCTGGGCGTTCGCCGTCGGCTTGCTGTACCTGATCACCGGCCGCGTCTGGTTCAGCGCGGTGAACGTGCTGGCCCTGTGGCTGTTGATCGTGCTGGTGAGCAATGCCAAATACCATTCGCTGCGCGAGCCCTTCGTCTGCGCCGACTTCGAATACTTCAGCGATGCGGTGCGCTATCCGCGGCTGTACCTGCCGTTCTTCGGCATCGGCAAGGCGATTGGCCTGGCGTTGCTGTTTGTCGTCTACCTGGGCTGTGGCCTGTATTTCGAACCGGTCGGTGCCAACGCCCACGCCGTGGCGACGGGCACCTTGCTCGGTGGCTTGGTGCTGCTCTGGCTTGGCGGCTTTAAGTCCCTGCAACCGACCTTCGACGCTGGCCTGGACCTGGGTCGCTGGGGGTTGGCGGCCAGTTTGTGGACGTATTTTTTTGCGGCCCGGCGCCCTGTGGCACTGGCGTCATTGAACTCGCCGTTCCTTGGCGAGGAGGCTCGTCCCATGGCCGATGCCACCCTGGCGGACCTGGTGTCGGTACAGAGCGAATCGTTTTTCGATGCGCGCCGACTGTGGCCCGGCATTCGTGCGCAGGTCCTCGACCAGTTCGACACTTTGCGCGGTGAAGCGCTGACCCAAGGTCGTTTGCAGGTGGCGGCTTGGGGTGCCAATACGGTGCGTACCGAATTTGCCTTCCTGACCGGCATCAAGGTCGACCAGCTCGGCGTCCATCGCTTCAATCCCTATCGCCACCTGGCGCGCCAGGGCGTTGCCAGTATCGCCCTGGAACTCAAGCGTCGAGGTTATCGCACGGTGTGCGTGCATCCTTATGTGGGCAGTTTCTACGGTCGCGACAAGGTGTTGCCGGCGCTGGGTTTCGACGAGTTCATCGACGTGCGCAGCTTCAACGAGCAGCAGAAGGCCGGTCCGTTTATCGGTGACTGCGCCGTGGCCGACAAGATCAGCGAATTGCTTGATGCCCCGGGTCGCACGCAGCCGTTGTACATCCATGCCATCACCATGGAGAACCACGGGCCGCTGCATCTGGAAAGCGTCGAGGCGGCCGATCTCGCGCAATGGTTCGACCGCCCCCTGCCTGAAGACCTGCGCGATCTCGCCCCCTACGTGCGCCACCTGGGCAACGCCGACCGCATGCTCGGCCAACTGCGCGAGCACATGCTGGCGCGCGGCACGCCGACCGGGCTGTGTTTCTTCGGTGACCATGTGCCAATCCTGCCCGACGTGTATGGCGCCCTGGGTGAGCCGGATGGCGATACCGAGTACTTCATCTGGTCCAATACCGCGCGTAGCGCCAGCGCCGCCGCGGACATGGGTGTCGAGCACTTGGCCAAGGCGTTTATCGATCATCTGGCGTCGGTACGCGATGCAGCGTGAACCCGTGCAGATCGTCCTCGCCTCCAGCCTTAAGGAGCGCGAGCCGGCGATTGCACGCTGGATCACCTCGGGGCGCGGCTCGCTGGCGTTCATCCTCGGCGACGAAGAGTGCCGTCACCGCCTGTTGGTGGACGGGATCAATTGGGACCGGGTGTTGCTTGCCTATCGCAGTGATGGCGTCATCGGTTACGCAGCGTTCAAACACCATCGACGCGGGCCGTTTTCACCTGGCCTGCAGCCCTTCGTGCGTGAGTTCGGCTGGCTGGGTGGCACGCTGCGCTACGGGCTGTTCATGATCAGCGAGTGCCGCGAGTGGTACTATGGGTTTTACCTGTACGGCTTGCGTGTGCGTAAAACCGCCCGCCGCCAGGGCGTCGCCAGCGCCTTGCTGCAGGCGGTGTGCGAGCAGGCTTTAGGCTGCGGCCATGAAAAAATCGAACTGGAAGTACAGGCGAAAAACCTCGCCGCACGGGCGTTCTATGCCCACCACGGCTTTGTGTCGATACGCACCATGAGCTGGCTCAGCCGCCTGATGCCGATTCCCACCGTCATCAACCTGCGCCGCACGTTGTCGCCCCGTCCATGAGTGCCCACGAAATGAATCGACCCGTCGCCCTTGAGTCACTGGTGGAAGGCCCCGGCTGGGTGGGCATCATGTCGCAATGGGTGATGTGGAAAGTCTTTCACCTGGGCGAATTTCTCGACCCTGAAGGGACGCCGCAGTGGCTGTGGCGACGCGGTCAACAGCGGCCTGCGGGGTTGAAGGCGATTTCCGGGATTGGCTACAAAAGCTCGTCGGACCATGCCCGGGTGTTGTGTAAGCGCTGGGGTATTCCCTATGTGGCGCTGGAAGACGGCTTTTTGCGGTCGTCGTCGCTGGGGGTGGAAGGCGATACGCCGATGTCGATGGTGGTCGATCCGATCGGCATTCACTACCTGGCCGATCGGCCGTCGTTGCTGGAAAACATCCTGCAGGTGCCGCACACCCTGAGCGATGCAGAACTTTCTACCGCGCAGGAATTGATTGCCTTGATGCGCAGCAGTGGCATCGGCAAGTACAACAATGCCCCGGACTTGAGCGATGACGATCCGCTGGGGCGTGAGCGGCCGTTGGTGCTGGTGGTGGACCAAACCTACGGCGACTTTTCGATTCCCGGTGGCGGGCTGTGTGAAGCGGACTTTATCCGCATGCTCGACGCGGCGCTGGCGGAAAATCCCGAGGCGGATGTGCGGGTGCGGATTCATCCGGACTGCGTCAACGGCCACAAGAAAAGCTGCCTGCTCGATGCCGCACTCGAACGCGGTCTGACGCTGGAGAGTCGTCATGTGTCCTGGGCGTCCTTGGCGCGCCGGGCTCGACGGGTGTATGTCGGCACCAGCCAGGCCGGGCTTGAAGCCTTGATCCAGGGCATCCCGGTGACCTGTTTCGGCCTGCCGTTCTATGCCGGCTGGGGCTTGACCGATGACCGCCTGGCCATCCCCCGGCGCCAGGCGCGTCCGACTCTGGAGCAGCTGGTGGCAGCGGCGTATATCCGCTATTGCCGTTATGTCGACCCGTTGACCGATCAGCGCTGCGACGTCATGACCGTGGCCCGGCAACTGGCTCGGCAAAAGCAGCAGGACAGCCAGTTTGCCGGCAGCGTGACGGTGATTGGCGTGCCGCGTCGCGAGCGGTCGGCGATGCGTGGGTTACTTAATAGCCGTTGGGGTCGGTTGACGTTCGCCCACGACAACGCCGAACTGATCCCGGCGGTGGCTCGCGAAACGGGTAAGTTGTTGGTGTGGCATGCGTGCGAATCGGGCGACCTGCAAGCCCGTGCCGAGGCGCATGGCGTGCCACTGTGGCGTATCCGCGCGGATGCGCTGCAGTTGCCGTGCGGCGGTGAACAACCTCTGGCGCAGATCCGCGGTTTGCCTTGCAGTTTGCAGCAAGCCCAGGATCACAACGCCCGCCCCAAGGCCGGCTTGCTCGAGAGTTGCGCACGTTATCGACAGATTCGGCGGTACCTCAAGGGTATGTTCTGAAGGCTTGCCGGCGAAGGCGGTTTTGAATATTGCATTCGATCTCGCGGGCGACCGACTCCATGTAGGAGCCAGGCTTGCCGGCGAAGGCGGTCTTGAATCTTCTACCAGGCTTGCGGTCCCCTTCGCTGGCAAGCCAGCTTCTACATCTAAGGGAAAAAAACTGTCATGTAGGGATTTACCCTACAGACAGCCGGTTCTCCAAGTGGCTTAAATTCGCCTACCAGCAAGGACGCATCTCAACCATACACTCGCACCACTAAAGGCAGCCGAGTACGATGCGTTATCTAATCTTCATCCTCATAGCCATGATCGTTGTCACCCTTGTGGCATCGCTGTATGGATGGTACTGCCATCTGCGAGATGACGAAGACGACCTATATTATTCGCCCGAAAATCCTATCGATTCAAATCACGCACGTACACCTTGCATACAGCCAGCAGCAAAGCTTCGACAGCAAGATCACGCCAGCACCGCCGAAACCTTCGCCCACAGCTTCAACCGATCTGACCGCCCATTGAGCCCGCCATTGATGCACCGAGTGATTGCCTCGAACCGGCCAGCGTCCGCCAACTCATTCAGGCCATTGCTCGATCAGAGCCAGGAGGCCGACCGCGCGGCGTATGCCGGCAGCTCCAGCAATTCAGGTTTTGTCAGCAGGCTCAGTGCCGAGCCGCATGCCTGATAGTTGGCCCCGGCCAGACCGCTTTAATGCGCACCCTTGTTGCTGACCACGCGTTGATACGCACGCCTGAGGTTGACGGGTGCTCGCACCCGCGTCATCAGCGTGTCCGGCTCCGCTTTCGTCCACGCCACAGACGCCGTCGATACCTGTGCGCTGCGCCATCAGTAAGCATTCCCCGTCTTGTAGAAGTTCTCGAAGCAGAAGTTGGTCGCGTCGATGTAGCCTTCGGCGCCACCGCAGTCGAAACGCTTGCCCTTGAGCATGGATGGCCGATCGCGGAGGGCTCCTGTAGGAGCGAGCCTGCTCGCGATGGTCGTCAACGATGACGCTGGGCACCTGACACCCAACGGTGCTCTCAGGTTCATCGCGAGCAGGCTCGCTCAGTAGATTGAGTACATCCGTGAGCGACTGGTCGGCTACAAGGCCGCTGTCTCTGCGGGTTCTGCGCAGTGGGCAACCCGGCATGGATCGCCAATCGCGGCGGGCCCTGTAGGAGCGAGCCTGCTCGCGATGGTCGTCAACGATGACGCTGGGCACCTGACACCCAACGGTGCTCTCAGGTTCATCGCGAGCAGGCTCGCTCCTACAGTAGATCGGGTACATCCGTGAGTGACTGGTCGGCTGCAAGGCCGCCATCGCTGCGGGTTCTGCGCACAGGGCAACCCGGCATGGATGGGCGATCGCGGCGGGCCTTGTAGGAGCGAGCATGCTCGCGATGGTCGTCAACGATGACGCTGGGCACCTGACAGCCCGCGGTGCTCTCAGGTTCATCGCGAGCAGGCTCGCTCCTACAGTAGATCGGGTACAGCCGCGAGCGACTGGTCGGCTATAAGGCCGCCATCGCCAGCAAGCCGGCTCCTACAATAGATCGGGTACAGCCGCGAGCGACTGGTCGGCTATAAGGCCGCCATCGCCAGCAAGCCGGCTCCTACAATAGATCGAGTACATCCGCGAGCAACTGGTCGGCTATAAGGCCGCCATCGCCAGCAAGCCGGCTCCTACAGGGGGAAATGCGTACGGCTCCCGATCAGGCCGGCCTGTCGGCCGCCTCGCTTTGGCTTTTGATTTGGCTTTGATTTGGCTTTTGATTTTCTTGCCACATCGAGAGGCCGAGTGGAGGTTTTGCGCAGTGGGTAAACCGGCATGGATGCCGGTTTAGCCGCGCTGGGCCAAGGATGGCCCAGCGCGGCGGGCCCACGGAGCAGGACCGGAACGAGGGCATGCCGAGCCACAGCGAGGCACCGAACGTCAGGGGCAAGAGCCCTTGGTTACTTGGGGCTCTTCCAAGTGACTCGCTGTAAAAGCGAAACCATAGGTGGCCGTTACCGCAGCAATGGATATGTACTCAGTCAACAAAATTCAGGTCGGCTGTCAGGCCGCCTTCGCGAGCAAGTCGAATCGTCGCACCGCCACTCCCACAGTAAATCGGTACAGCCGCGAGCGACTGGTCGGCTATAAGGCCGCCATCGCTGCGGGTTCTGCGCAGTGGGCAACCCAGCATGGATGGCCAATCGCGGCGGACCCTGTAGGAGCGAGCCTGCTCGCGATGGTCGTCAACGATGACGCTGGGCACCAGACACCCCACGGTGCTCTCAGGTTCATCGCGAGCAGGCTCGCTCCTACAGTAGATTGAGTGCATCCGTGAGCGACTGGTCGGCTATAAGGCCGCCATCGCTGGCAAGCCAGCTCCCACAATAGATCGAGTGCATCCGCGAGCGACTGGTTGGCTGTAAGGCCGCCATCGCCAGCAAGCCGGCTCCCACAATAAGTCGAGTACATCCGCGAGCGACTGGTTGGCTATAAGGCCGCCATCGCCAGCAAGCCGGCTCCTACAGGGGGGTAACGCGTACGGCTCCCGATCAGGCCGGCCCGTAGGCCGCCTCGCTTTGGCTTTTGATTTGGCTTTTGATTTTCTTGCCCCGTCGAGAGGCCGAGTGGAGGTTCTGCGCAGTGGGTAACCCGGCATGGATGCCGGGTTAGCCGCGCTGGGCCAAGGATGGCCCATCGCGGCGGGCCCACGGAGCAGGACCGGAGCGAGGGCATGCCGAGCCAGAGCGAGGCACCGAACGTCAGGGGCAAGAGCCCTTGGTTACTTGGGGCTCTTCCAAGTGACTCGCTGTAAAAGCGAAACCGTAGGTGGCCGTTACCGCAGGAATGGATATGTACTCCGACAACAAACAATAAGTCGACTGTCAGGCCGCCATCGCGAGCAGGCTCGCTCCTATAGTTTGATTGGAGTACATCTGCAGGAGACAGGTCGGCTGTCAGGCCGCCTTCGCGAGCAGGCTCGCTCCCACAGTTTGATCGGAGTACATCTGCGGGAGACAGGTCGGCTGTCAGGCCGCCTTCGCGAGCAGGCTCGCTCCCACAGTTTGATCGGAGTACATCTGCGGGAGACAGGTCGGCTGTCAGGCCGCCTTCGCGAGCAGGCTCGCTCCCACAGTTTGATCGGAGTACATCTGCGGGAGACAGGTCGGCTGTCAGGCCGCCTTCGCGAGCAGGCTCGCTCCCACAGTTTGATCGGAGTACATCTGCGGGAGACAGGTCGGCTGTCAGGCCGCCTTCGCGAGCAGGCTCGCTCCCACAGTTTGATCGAGTACATCCGGCCGCCATCGCCGACAAGCCAGCGCCTACAGAGGCATCAGCGTTACAGCTTCTGCAGTTCCTGCGCAACAATGGCCACGGTCTCGGCAATTTGTTCGGGAGTGTGCAGGCACGAGACGAAGAAGCGCACGCGCGCAGCTTTTTCCGGTACGGCCGGGTGCAGGATCGGTTGGGCATTGATCCCGCGTTTAGCCAGGGCCCCAGACAATTGCGTGGCCTTGAGCGAACTGCCGGTGATCACCGGAATCACCGCCAGCCCGGTACTGGTGCCAGTGTCCAGCCCCGCCTCGCGGGCCAGGGCGAGGAACTGTCGGCCCCGCGCCTGCAAGGTCGCCACGCGCTCGGCGTCATGGGCCATGCAGCGCACCGCAGCGAGTGCCGCCGCCGCCACCGAGGCTGGCATGCCAACGCTGTAGAGAAACCCCGGCGCCATGAACTTCAGATGCTCAACCAGTGCCGATTCGCCGGCAATGTAGCCACCGCAGCTGGCCAGGGTCTTGCTCAGGGTGCCCATCCAGATGTCGACGTCGTTACCCGCCAGACCGAAGTGTTCACGAATGCCCTTGCCGTTGGCCCCCATGACCCCCAGCGAGTGGGCCTCGTCGACCATCAGGAACACCTTGTGCTTGTTCTTCAGCTCGACGAAACGCGGCAGGTCCGGGTAGTCGCCGTCCATGCTGTAGATGCCTTCGAGCACCACCAGCACCCGCTCGAAATGCTGGCGCTGATCGCCCAGCAGACGATCGAGGGCTTCGAAGTCGTTGTGGGCAAAACTCAAGCGCCGCGCGCCGGACAACTGGATGCCTTGCAGCACGCTGTTGTGGATAAGTTCGTCGTGGATCACCAGGTCCCGCGGGCCGAACAGGTAGCCGATGGTGGTGACGTTGGTGGCATGCCCACTGACAAAGGTCACGGCGTCATCCACTTCGTACAGCCGGGCCAGTTCAGCCTCCAGCTCGCGATGGATCGGCCGGTCGCCGGACACCAGGCGACTGGCCGACACCGACGTGCCGTAGTGATCGATGGCCGCCTTGGCCGCCTCGGCAACTACCGGATGACCGGAGTAACCCAGGTAGTTGTAGCTGGCGAAGTTGACGAAGCGCTGGCCCTGGATCGTCGTTTCGGCGCCCGCCAGGCTTTCATGCAGCTTGAAGAACGGATTGGCCAGGCCAAAGCGCGCCGCGCCGTCATGCATGATCCGCAGTTGCTGGTAACCGGGATGCTGATCGAAGCGGTAGAACTGCTCCGGCACCGACCGGGCATTGCGGCTCACGTCCGCCAGCGAGGCCGGCGGCGCGCCGTCGCCGGTCTGCCGCTGGCGCCGCTCCAGGGCTTGCTGGATCAGCTTGTCTTTCATCGAAGCGCCAAGCCCTGGTGAACTTTTAGTGGTCATAGTCAATTGATCGAACGGGATAGTTGGGAATCAGCGTCGCGCGCGCCCTGGCCGACCTGGGCCAGTTCAGCCTCGGACAGTTCGACGCCATGGCGTGCCAGGGTCAGCGCCTGCAAGTTGTCTTCGGCAACGGGCGCGGCCTCGGCATCCTGGCTGCCGCGCAGCAGTTCAAGAATGCGCACGGTCAGTTTGGCGATGCTGGAGGTTTCGCTCAACTCCATAACCGGCAAGCGAATGCCGAAGCGCTCCTCGACCGCCACCACCAGCTCCACACTCATCAACGAGTCGAGCCCCAGTTCCTGCAGCGGTCGGCTGCTGTCGAGCTTGCTGGTCGGCATGCGCAGGATCTCACTGATTTCCTGCTTGAGCATCTCGGCAAACAGTTCGGTGAGTTCCTGATCGTTCATCTCTGCCAACAGGCGCTGGATGTCATCGACGTTGCTCTCTTCCTCCTGATCGCCACTGTGCAGGCGCGCCAGTTCAGTGAACTTCGGCGAGCCGGCGGCCGGCAGGAAACGCGACAGGGCTTTCCAGTCGAGTTCCAGCACACCCAGCCCGGAGCGCTGTTGCAGCAGCAGGCGTTCCAGGGTGTCGAGTGCCGCTTGCGACTGCAAGGCCGCGCCGCCCATGCGACTTTGCAGGGCGTCCTTGACGTCCTGATTGCGCGCGAGGAAACCGGCATCGTCAATCGCCCCCCACAGCACGGCCGTGGCCGGCAACCCTTGCAGCAGGCGATGACGGGCCAGGGCTTCGAGCCAATGGTTGGCCGCCACGTAGTTGGCCTGGCCCGGGTTGCCGAACAGGGTGGTCGCCGAAGAGAACAGCACGAAGAAGTCCAGCGCCAGGTGCGCGGTCAGTTCGTGCAGGTATTGCGCGCCCTTGGCCTTGGGTTCGAGCACCCGTTGCAATTGCGCCTGGGTCAGGTTGCGGATCAGCCCGTCTTCGAACACGGTGGCCGCATGCACCACGCCACGCAGCGGCGCCTGGGAAGCTTCGATGCTGGCCAGCGCGCTACGCAACTGGGCGCTGTCGGTGATGTCGCAGGCCAGCGCCTGGACCTCGATGCCCTGCTCGCGCCAGGCCGCCAGCGCCGGTTGTGCTTCTTCGGTGGCCGCGCCGCGACGGCCCAGCAATGCCAGGTGACGAGCGCCCTTGTCCACCAGCCATTGCGCGGTACGCAGGCCGAACCCACTGAGCCCGCCGGTCACCAGGTAGGTGCCATCGGCCGCCAGCTGCAAGGCTGGTGGCTGTGCCAGCGGCGCGTGGAACACCTGCTGGATCGGCGAGCGATAGGTGACGATGATCTTGCCGATCTGCCGCGCCTGCTGCATGTAGCGGAACGACTCAACGACATCGTTGGCGTCGAACTCACGGTACGGCAGCGGGCTGAGGATGCCGTCGCGGAACAGCTGCATCATGTCGCCGAACAGGCGGCGGGTCAGGTCCGGGCGCTCGCTCATCAGCTGGTCGGCGTCGATGCCGAAGTAGCTGATGTTGTTGCGGAACGGTCGCAGGCCGATCTTGGTGTTCTGGTAGAAGTCACGCTTGCCCAGTTCGAGGAAGCGCCCGAATGGCTTGAGCACTTGCAGGTTGCGGTTGATCGCCTCGCCCGCCAGGGAATTGAGCACCACGTCGACGCCACGGCCGGCGGTGATCGCCAGGATTTCGTCGGTAAACGCCAGCGAGCGCGAATCGAACACATGTTCGACCCCGAGCAAGCGCAGGAAGTCGCGCTTTTCGTCACTGCCGGCGGTAACGTAGATCTCGGCCCCACACCATTTGGCGATCTGGATCGCGGCAATCCCGACACCGCCCGCGGCGCCGTGGATGAGGATTTTTTCGCCCGGCTCCAGGCGCGCCAGGTGGTGCAGCGCGTAGTACACGGTAAAGAAGGCGCTCGGGATGGTCGCCGCCGCCTCGAAGGACATGCCCTCGGGGATCCGCGCCACCGCATTGGCATTTGTGATCAAGCGATTGGCGAAGCTCGACGGGCCAAAGCCGACAACCCGGTCACCCGGCTGGAAGTCACCTTCCACCTGCGCACCCTTGCCACGCACGATACCGGCGAATTCGAAGCCAATGGTCGGGCCGGAGAAGCCGTTCTCGATGGCTTCGTCCGACAACAGGCCGAGGGCATACATGACGTCGCGGAAGTTGAGGCCAGTGGCCTGGACCTCGATGTCCAGCTCGTCGTCCGCCGGCACCAACGGCTCGTGGGCTTCCCAGCGCAGGTTGCGCAACTGGCCCGGCAGTTCGGAGCCAAGGCTGACCTGGGTTGCGGCCTGTTGCTCGGCCTGTTGCCCGGTGCCGACATCCAACTGATCAGGGCGCACCCGCAAGCGGGCCACGTAACGATCGCCCTCGGCACTGATAGCAAGTTCGGTTTCGTCATCGGCATCGAGCAAGGCCGGCAGCAATGCGTCGACCCCGGCCCCCTCGGCCAGGTCCAGCAGGCGCACGCGGCAACCCACGGCTTCGTTGGCCAGGGTGCGACCAAAGCCCCACAACGCCGCATCGGCGAGGGATGCCAGGTCACCTGCGACCTGTGCCGCGGCCGGCAGCAACTGCACCGCCGCACCACGGGTCAGCAGCCAGCAATCGGGGCTGATGCCCGCCTGCTCGCACGCCTGGGTCAGTGCCGCGGCCAGCATGCAGCGCCGCGCCTGGTCATCCAGGCCCTGAATGCCGAACAGGCCGCTGAGCAACAGCAGGTGCTGCGGCGCCGACGTGGCGCGCAGTTGCTCGGCCAGGTCCTGGGCCGACGCCGGCGCCAGCCAGTCAACGCTTTGCCCCTGCTCGCGCAGGGCGGCGGCCAATTGTTGGGCGAAGGCTTGTTCCGCGCCCTGCTCATCGGCCACCAGCAACCAGCGCTGGGCAGGCAATGGCTGCGGCTCGAATGCCGCCGCCGCTTCGGCCTCGCCCACCAGCACGTAGCTGCCGCTGGACATGGCCGGGCTCAATTCCAGCGCCTCGCCAACGCTCAGGCCGTGACGGCGCAATTCTTGTTGCCAGAAGCCCGGGCGCTGCTGCACCGACAGGCTGTCCTGGCCTTGTCCGGCCAGCCACCACGAAGGTTGCGCGCCGAACACGAAATCCGCCCAACGGGCCGGGTGCTGCGCCAACAGCATCAGCTGGCCACCGGCCGACAACCGCCCTGCGCCGTGGCGCAGGCCTTCGCTGATGGCTTGCAACGGCGCCAGGTCGCTGGCGACCAGCACCAGGTCGAAACCCTGAGCGGGCACGGCCGGCAGTTGAGCGGCGTCGCTCAGGCTGAGCAGGCGCAGATCCGGGAAGTCGGCCTGCAGCAAGCTGGCCGGGTCCAGGTCGTCGGCGCTGTACTGGTAGTCGACACGGTTGAAGTCCAGATGTGCACAGAGTTGCGCGGCGAAGGGTGAGCCACCGAAGCCGAGCTCGAGGATCCGCAGGCGCTGGCCTGCCGGCAACACGGCCAGGCGCTGTTCGATATGGTCTTTAATCGCGTTTAGCAAGGCGTGATAGCCGCTGGCACCCAGCACCTGGCGGGCCAGTTGCGCCGGCGAGGTTTCACGGGGCAGCAGCGTTTCGATCTGCACCGCACCGCTGAGCAGGTCCAGCAGGTGGATGCCGATACGGCCCACCGAGTGAATGATCTGGAAGTGCTCGGGATAACTGCGGAACAGTTCCTGCCAAATGTCCTGGGCACTTGGCCGCTCGCCCTGATCGGCCAGCTGCCAGGCATCGCCGCTGGCAATCAGGCTGCCGTCGTCCAGCGCCTGCTGCAGCAGATGATCCAGATAGCCCGAGAAGCCTTGCGCCTCGGCCTGCCAGGTCGCCCGTTGCGCCGCGCTGAGCTGGCCGCCGAGGGACTCGATGGCCTCCAGCACGAAGCTGGAGCACAGGCTGTCCAGCAGTGGATCGACTTCCTGGCTGTAACGCACCAGGGTCGGCTCATCGATCACCGACGCCAGGCTTTGCGCCAGGGCGCTGCGCAATGGCGAGGCCGGTTGCGGCAGCGCACGGGCGGCCAGCGGATAAGGTTTGGCAATACCGGCGAAATCCGCCAGCTTCAGATCGCCGCTGCGATCTTTGTGCAACTTGACGGCACGGAAACGCGCGTCCTTGATGCACACCACGGCGCGCCCCTGAGCGTCGTACAGGGTGAAGTCAGCCAGCAGCGAGTGCTCCGAACGACGCACCAGGCGCACCTTGGCCAGGCACGGCGGCAGGCTGCCCGCGGCGAAGTTGATGCGCCCCAGTTTCACCGGGATGAACGCCAGGCCGTTGCGCGCCTTCGGATCGCTGCCGAGCAACTGGGTAATCAGCTGGAACGCACTGTCCAGCAACGCCGGATGCAGGTGCAGGGTCGGCAGTTCCGACTCAATCACGCTTGGCGGGCTGAGCTGCGCCAACACCTGGTCACCGTCGATCCAGCCGGCTTCAATGGCCTGGTAGGCCGGGCCGTAATTCAGGCCGACCGCCGTGGTCAGTTGCAAATGTTCGGCACGGGTGAAATCCGCGGCGCGGGTTGGCAGCACTGGCGCCGGTTCGTTGAGCAGCACCCCACGGGCCTCACCCGGCAGGCGGGCGACCACGTGGCGAGCCCAGGGTTCTTCCTGGGTGGTGCTGCGCGAAACGATCGACACGGTGCCATCGCTGCTATCGATCTGCACGCGCACGCGCTTGCTCGACTCGGCGTGCAGCACCAGCGGGCTGTGGATTTCCAGCTCTTCGATGTCGACGAACTCACCCGGCTGGTAGCACTGCGCGGCCGCCAGCACCAGCTCAGTGAAACCGGCGCCGGGGAACAGCACGGCGTCGCCGACCTTGTGGTCTTCCAGGGACGGGAACAGTTGCGTGTCCAGGCGGTTGTCCCAGGTCAGCTCGTGGCCGGGTACCGCATGGCCCAGCAACGGATGCACCCGATCGTGGTACAGCGTGCGCGCCGACTCCGGCGTGTCGCCGTGCCAGTGCCGCTCGCGCTGCCAGGCGTAGTTGGGCAAGCGCACGAAGCGGCCGGTACTCGGAAACAGGCACGCCAGGTCGGTATCGACGCCACTGATCAGCACCTTGGCCACCGCTCGGGTGACCATTGGCGCGGCATCGTCGTGGCGCTTGAGCGTGGCGATCACCACTCCCTGTTGCTCGCGCACCGCCAGGGCATCGGCGACATAGCTGCGCAGGATCGGGTGCGGGCCGACTTCGACGAAGACGTTGTAGCCCTGCTCGCACAGGGTCTCGCTGGCGGACTGGAACAGCACCGGGAAACGGATGTTCTGCCACCAGTACTCGGCGTCCAGGCGTTCGCCATCGAGCAAGCCACCGGTGACCGTGGAATACATCGGGATGCGACTGGCGCGCGGCGCGATGTCGCGCAGCGCCTCGACCACCTGTTCGGCGATGACGTTCATGGCCGGCGAATGGAAGGCGTAGTCCAGGCCAAGGCGGCGGACGAACACCTGGCGCTCGGTCAGCGCCTGCTCCAGACGCTCAAGACCGGCCACGGAACCGGCCACGGTGGCACCCTTGAAGCTGTTTTCGCCGGCCACGACCACGTCGTCCAGGCCCAGCTCCAGCAGCAGGTTCGCGGTATCACTGCCCGACAGGCCCACGGCGGACATCTGCCCGGAGCCGGCAGTCAGCCCCTGCAGGCGACTGCGGTGGTAGATCACGCGGGTCGCGTCGACCAGGCTCAGGGCGCCACACGCCCAGGCGGCCGCCACTTCGCCAACGCTATGGCCCATCACCACCTGCGGCACCACGCCCTGGCTGGCCAGCATGCGGGTCACGCCCACTTGCAGCGCGAACAGCGCCGGCTGGGCCAACTCGGTCAGGTGATATCGCTCCTGGCCGTATTCGCCCGCCAGTTCTTTGATCAGCGAATAGCCGGCCAGTGGCTGGAACAGGCTGTCGATTTCAGTCACCGCGGCATGGAACACGGCATCGGCGAGCAGCGCCTTGCCCATGCCCTGCCACTGCGAGCCATTGCCGGAGTACACAAACACCGGGCCCCTGGCCTGATCCAGCGCGCGTCCGCTTTCGACCACCGAGCTCAGGGCCGAGACAGCCGGGTCAAGGGCGAAATCCAGCAGCGCCTGGGCGCTTTGCTGTTGATCGGCCTCGAACACCACCACGCGCTGCGGATGCAGGTCGCGACGCATCATCGCCTGGTACGCCACGTCATACAGACCGGATGCAGGGTGATCGCTCAAGTGCTGCGCGATGCTTTCGGCCATTGCCGCCAACCCGGCGCTGTCCTTGGCCGTGACCATCAACGGCACCGGGCCTGCCTGGACAACGGTTGGTGCCGCGTCCGGCGTGTGGCTTTGCAGGATGACGTGGGCGTTGGCGCCGCCGAAACCGAACGAGTTGACCCCCACCACCAGCGTGCCGCTCGGCTTGAGGGCGTGGTTGCGAGTGGCGACGTTGAGGTTGAGGTCGGCGAACGGAATACGCGGATTGAGGTTCTTGATGCCGATGGTGGCCGGCACCTGGCGCTCGGTGACGCAGTACAGCGCCTTCATCAACCCGGCCACGCCGGACGCGGCCTCCAGGTGACCGATGTTGCTCTTGACCGAGCCGATCAACAACGGCTTGTCCGCCCCGCGTATTTGGCCCAGTGCCAGGCCGATGGCCCGGCTTTCGATCGGATCGCCCACCGGTGTACCCGTGCCGTGGGCTTCCAGGTAATCGATGTCGGCCGGCGAGATCCCGGCGCTGGCGTAGGCCTGGGTCATCAACGCCGCCTGCGCATCGGCGCTGGGCACTGTCAGCCCGGACTTGCGCCCATCGGTATTGACCGCACTGCCGGCAACGACGGCGAGGATCTGGTTGCCATCGGCCACCGCCTTGTCGTAATCCTTGAGGTAAAACAGCCCTGCCCCTTCGGAGCGCACATAACCGTCGCCGGCTTCGTCGAAGACGTTGCAGCGCCCTTTGCGCGACAGCATCGAAGCCTTGGAGAAGATCAGGAAGCCGAACGGGTGCAGGTGCAGGCTGATACCGCCGGCCAGTGCCTGGTCGATATCGCCGCTTTGAATGGCCTGGCAGGCCTGGTGAAACGCCACCAACGAGGAGGAACACGCGGTATCGACCGCCATGCTCGGGCCGTGCAGGTCATAGAAGTACGACAGGCGATTGGCCGCGATGCTGAAGGTGTTGCCGGTGGCCGTCGAGGCATCCACCAGCGACAGGTCATGGGACAGGCGATAGGCATAGTCGGTACTGGCAATGCCCAGGAAGACACCGCAATTGCTGCCGCGCACGCTCGACGGTTTTACCCCGGCGTTCTCGAACACTTCCCATCCCAGTTCCAGCAACAGGCGCTGCTGGGGGTCCATGATCGCCGCTTCGCGGGGAGAAATGCTGAAGAAGCCGGCATCGAAGGTGGAGATGTCACCCAGCGTGCCGGCCGCCAGGGTGTAGGCGGTGCCAGGGTTGGCCTTGTCGGGATGGAAAAACGCATCGCGGGACCAGCGGGACGGGTCGACCTGCGTGATGAAGTCGTGCCCTTCCAGCAGGTTCTGCCAAAAAGTTGCGGAAGTGGAGCCGGGAAAACGGAACGAAGCCCCAATAATTGCAACTTTTTTACGCATGACTTTTATCCACCATTTTATATTCCCAACGGTACCGCCATCGCTTCGTGCGATGAGTGCATTGAACGCCCTCGTGGGTTCAACATAACGTTGAGAAACTTGCTAAATTCAGTTGGGTAGTGACTCTGTATTTATTATTAGGAGTACGTTTCTACCCGGCATCGACACCAGTGCCCCTTCAAGGGTGAGCCACCAAAGCGCCAGCGTCGGGGGCGCAAAATCATACGCTGAGCGCCCCCCGAGGGAAACCCTTACAAACCGTTACATTGCGGCCCGTCGTCGCATTTCCCGCCTTGATCCACGCTTGGCACCCGGCACAAAAAATAAATTCAATAAAGCCGCTGCACGGCCGACACCCTGTCAAAGCCTTGCGGATTAAATAAGCCATGCGTAATAACCAGCCCATTACACAACGCGAACGGACCTTCCCGGCTCAGCAACGGTTGATTTCCACCACAGATGCCAAGGGCATGATCACCTACTGCAACGACGCTTTCGTCGAGATCAGCGGGTTTTCGCGTGAGGAACTGATCCGGGCACCGCATAACCTGGTGCGTCACCCCGACGTACCCGCCGCGGTCTTCGCGCACATGTGGGGCACACTCAAACAAGGCTTGCCATGGATGGGCATTGTCAAGAATCGCTGCAAGAGCGGTGACCACTACTGGGTTAACGCCTATGTGACACCGATCTTCGAAGGCAATCAGGTCATCGGTTACGAGTCGGTGCGGGTCAAGCCCACCGCCGAACAGATTCGCCGCGCCGAAGCGCTCTACCAACGCATCAACCAGGGCAAGCCAGCCATCCCTGCCACCGATAAATGGTTGCCGGTCCTGCAGGACTGGCTGCCGTTCATTCTGGTCAGCCAGTTGAGCTTCATGATCGGTGCGACGCTGAACTCCCAGTGGGGCTTTGCCCTGGCGGCCGCGCTTTCGGTGCCGCTCGGCCTGATGGGCCTGAGCTGGCAGCAACGCGGCATCAAGCGCTTGCTGCGCCTGGCCGAGCAGACCACGTCCGACCCGCTAATCGCGCAGATGTACACCGACAGCCGCGGTGCCCAGGCACGTCTGGAAATGTCGATCCTCAGCCAGGAAGCCCGCCTGAAAACCTGCCTGACCCGTCTGCAGGACACCGCCGAGCACCTGACCGACCAGGCGAAACAGTCCGACGCCCTGGCGCACAACAGCTCCAGCGGCCTGGAACGCCAGCGCGTGGAAACCGAACAGGTGGCCACCGCCGTCAACCAGATGGCCGCCACCACCCAGGAAGTCGCCAGCCACGTGCAGCGCACAGCGGACGCGACTCAAGAAGCCAACCGCCTGACCGGGCGCGGTCGTGACATCGCCGGGGAAACCCGCGAAGCCATTCAGCGCCTGTCGGTGGTGGTGGGTGAGACTGGCCAGACCGTGACTCAACTGGCCAAGGACAGCAACGAAATCGGCGGCGTGGTCGACGTGATCAAAGGCATCGCCGACCAGACCAACCTGCTGGCACTGAACGCGGCCATCGAAGCGGCGCGTGCCGGCGAGATGGGTCGTGGTTTTGCGGTAGTGGCCGACGAAGTTCGCCAACTGGCCCAACGCACCAGCGAATCCACCGGGCAGATCCACGCCCTGATCGCCAAGCTCCAGCAAACCGCGGGCACCGCAGTGCAGACCATGGAAGCCGGGCATCGCCAGGCTGAGGAAGGCGTGGCGCGGGTGCTGGAAGCGGATCAGGCCCTGGTGGGGATCAGTGAAGCGGTGGCCAACATCACCGACATGACCACCCAGATCGCCGCCGCGACCGAAGAGCAAAGCGCCGTGGCCGAAGAAATCAGCCGCAACATCAGCAACATCTCGGCACTGGCGGACCAGACCTCGGAACAGGCGCAGAACTCAGCGTTGCTGAGCGAAGAGCTGACCAAGACGGCGAATACCCAGTATTCGTTGGTGGAGCGGTTTAATCGCTGACCTGGATCGCCCCTTCTCCTGATCGTTCCCATCCCGTGACGCTCTGCGTCACCTCCAACAGCGGAACGCGGAGCGTCCCTGGCGGCATTCCCACGCAGAGCGTGGGAACGATCGGGGTGAGAGGCTGTTGATCGTTCCCATGCTCCGCGTGGGAATGCAGCCCGGGACGCTCTGCGTCCCAGTCGCGCCGCAGTTTGCAGTGGTGCACGTCAATACCAGCGCTGAATCTCGATCAGCCCTTCCATCCCCGCATAGTTCCTCGCACTGGAGTAACGCCAGTGTTCCGGCAAATCCACATACCCCCGCTTCACCGGGTTGTGATGGATGTACTCCAGCTTCTGGCGCATCACCGACTCACTGAAAACCATTTCCGCATGCGAGCCTTCCTGCCACAGCTGATAAACCCGATCCTGCTTGTGCGCCCGTTTGCTGAAGCGCAGCCGCTGTAACGCTCTATCCGCACCTTTGCTCTGCAGGTCATTGATGATCTGTCTTGCGGTGAAGGATTTGAACTGGTTCAGGCACTTGCTCAAGTCAGGTGCTTGGGCAACGAAGTGCAGATGGTTTTCGAGGATCACGTAACCGAACAGCTGCAGACTGTGGTGGGTTTGCTGGTAACGCCAGCAGTCCAGCAGGTGGTCGACGATGTACGGGCGGATGAACAGCGGGAGCCATTCCATGAGGGTGCAGGTGAGGAAGTGGGGTTTGTCAGGCTCAGTGATGGAGTAACGACTTCGGCCCATGGGATTCGTCCTTGAATCTTGCAGTGCGATGGAAATGGAACGCGGAGCGTCCCTGGATGCATTCCCACGCAGAGCATGGGAACGATCAGGGTGAGGCGGGCGACGCGGACGCGCTAGAGGATGAGTCAGCGGTGGCGGTGGGAAATGTCTACGCGAGGGTTAAGGTCACCACTGATGATCGTTCCCACGCGCAGCAAAGGAATGCCTCAACGGACGCTCCGCGTTCGGCTCTTGATTTGGGACGCGGAGCGTCCCGGGCTGCATTCCGACGCAGAGCGTGGGAACGATCATCGAAGGAAGGCAGCCACTTTTTCCGCCACAGCCGCCAGATGCTGATCATGGGTAAACCCCGAAGCCTTCAACGGCTTCAAATCATGATCCCCCGCCACCAGCCAAAACACCTCGATACTCGGTGAAAGCGTGTAGCCCTCGACCGCCTCGCGATTGCCCAACGCATCCCGCTCACCCTGCACGATCAACGTACGTGTCTTCAGCGCCGCCAGATGCTCCACCCGAGGTTTTTCCGGCTTGCCCACGGCATAAAACGGATAGCCCAGGCACACCAACGCATCGGCACCCAATTCATCGGCGAGCATACTGGCCACCCGCCCGCCCATGGACTTGCCGCCAATGGCCAGGGGCCCAGTGACATGGCGTCGCACCTCGGCATATACCTCGCGCCAGCATTCCAACAGTTTTGGCATCGGATTGGGCGGGCGTTTGCCGCCATCGACACGCCGTTGCGCCATGTACGCAAACTCGAAGCGCAACACGTTGATGCCTTGTGCCTTGAGGCGTTCGGTCATGTCGTTCATCCAGTTGCTGTCCATCGGCGCACCCGAGCCGTGGGCCAGGATCAGGGTCGCCGAGGCCTTGCCCGAAGCCGCATCCCACAACCATCCATGTTCGCGTACGCACTGCGCCCATTGATCCCCGTCAATACCGGCCTTGTGCTGTTTGTCCATGCTTGCCTCGCTTTTAGTCTGCCTATAACTCCAGGCGAAGGGGACGTTGCCAAGCGCTGCGCGCCCACTTCGGCTGAACCGTGGATGGGGAACCATGAACACTTCTATCAGTACCGCCTACAACTATAAGGTGGTCCGCCAATTCGCCATTATGACGGTGGTGTGGGGCATCGTCGGCATGGGGCTCGGGGTTTTTCTCGCGGCCCAGTTGGTCTGGCCCGAACTCAACTTCAATTTGCCCTGGACCAGCTTCGGCCGCCTGCGCCCGCTGCATACCAATGCGGTGATCTTCGCTTTCGGCGGTTGCGCCCTGTTCGCCAGTTCGTTCTATTCGGTGCAACGCACCTGCCAGACGCAATTATTTGCGCCGAAAATCGCCGCGTTCTGTTTCTGGGGCTGGCAGCTGGTGATTCTGCTGGCGGCCATCAGCCTGCCGCTGGGCTACACCAGCTCGAAGGAATACGCCGAGCTGGAATGGCCGATCGACATTCTGATCACCATCGTCTGGGTCGCCTACGCCGTGGTGTTCTTCGGCACGATCATGCAGCGCAAGACCAAGCACATCTACGTCGGCAACTGGTTCTTCGGTGCGTTCATCATCACCGTGGCGATTCTGCATATCGTCAACAACCTTGAGCTGCCGGTGAGTTTTACCAAGTCCTACTCGGTGTACGCCGGCGCCACCGACGCCATGGTGCAGTGGTGGTATGGGCACAACGCCGTGGGCTTTTTCCTCACCGCCGGCTTTCTCGGGATGATGTATTACTTCGTGCCGAAACAGGCCGAGCGTCCGGTGTATTCCTATCGCCTGTCGATCGTGCACTTCTGGGCGCTGATCACCCTGTACATCTGGGCAGGTCCCCACCACTTGCACTACACCGCCTTGCCGGACTGGGCGCAGTCGCTGGGCATGGTGATGTCGCTGATCCTCCTGGCGCCAAGCTGGGGCGGGATGATCAACGGCATGATGACCCTGTCCGGCGCCTGGCATAAGTTGCGCAGCGATCCAATCCTGCGCTTCCTCGTGGTATCGCTGGCGTTCTACGGCATGTCGACCTTCGAAGGGCCGATGATGGCGATCAAGACGGTCAACGCCCTCTCCCACTACACCGACTGGACCATCGGCCACGTGCACGCCGGCGCGCTCGGCTGGGTGGCGATGATCTCCATCGGCGCGCTGTACCACATGATCCCGAAAATCTTCGGTCGCGCGCAGATGCACAGCATCGGCCTGATCAACGCGCACTTCTGGCTCGCCACCATCGGCACCGTGCTGTACATCGCGTCCATGTGGGTCAACGGCATCGCCCAGGGCCTGATGTGGCGCGCGGTAAACGAAGACGGCACGCTGACTTACTCCTTCGTCGAAACCCTGGTGGCCAGCCATCCGGGCTTCGTCGTGCGGCTGGTGGGCGGGGCGATCTTCCTCAGCGGCATGTTCCTGATGGCTTACAACACCTGGCGCACCGTGCGGGCCTCGCAGCCTGCCAATGTCATCGCTGCCGCGCAGATAGCCTGAGGAGTCCGCCATGAAACACGAAACAATCGAGAAAAACGTCGGCCTGCTGATGCTGCTGATGGTGCTGGCCGTGAGCATCGGCGGTCTGACCCAGATCGTCCCGCTGTTCTTCCAGGACGTGACCAACAAACCGGTGGAAGGCATGAAGCCCTACACCGCGCTGCAGCTGGAAGGCCGTGACGTCTATATCCGCGAAGGCTGCGTGGGTTGCCACTCGCAGATGATCCGCCCGTTTCGCGCCGAGACCGAACGCTACGGGCACTACTCGGTGGCCGGTGAAAGCGTGTGGGATCACCCGTTCCTCTGGGGTTCGAAACGCACCGGTCCGGACTTGGCCCGGGTTGGCGCGCGCTACTCGGATGACTGGCACCGCGCGCACTTGTACAACCCGCGCAACGTGGTGCCGGAATCGAAGATGCCGGCCTACCCGTGGCTGGTGGCCAACGCGGTCGACAGCCGCCACACCGAAACCAAGCTCAAGACCATGCGCACCCTGGGCGTGCCCTACACCGACGACGACATCGAGGGCAGCGTCGAGTCGCTCAAGGGCAAGTCCGAAATGGACGCGCTGGTCGCCTACCTGCAAGTGCTCGGCACTGCGATCAAGAGCAAGAGGTGAGCCATGGTCATGTCTTTTATAGAGAGTGAGATGAGCGCTGGAATGATCCGCGGCCTGGGCACCGTCGTGGTGTTCGTGGCCTTCGTCGGCCTGACGCTGTGGGTGTTCAACGCCAAGCGCAGCCTGGAATTTGCCGAAGCGCGCCTGCTGCCGTTCGCCGACGAGCCACAACCCGAGATCCCCGAAGAATCCGCCACAAGGAGTACCCGGCCATGACCACTTTCTGGAGTACGTGGATCTGCGTACTGACCATCGGCAGCCTGATCGGCCTGACCTGGTTGCTGATCGGCACCCGCAAGGGCGAAACCAAGGGCAGCGTCGACCAGACCATGGGCCACAGCTTCGACGGCATCGAGGAGTACGACAACCCGTTGCCGCAATGGTGGTTCATGCTGTTCGCCGGCACCCTGGTGTTTGCCGTCGGTTACTTGATCCTCTATCCCGGCCTCGGCAACTGGAAAGGCATCCTGCCTGGCTATGAAAATGGCTGGACCGGCGTGCACGAATGGGAAAAGGAAATGGACAAGGCCGACGCCAGGTTCGGACCAATCTTCGCCAAATTCGCCGCCATGCCGGTGGAAGAAGTGGCCAAGGACCCGCAAGCGCTGAAAATGGGTGGGCGCCTGTTCGCCTCCAACTGCTCGGTGTGCCACGGCTCGGATGCCAAGGGCGCGTTTGGCTTCCCCAACCTGGCGGACAGTGACTGGCGTTGGGGCGGCGACGCCGACACCATCAAGGCCACCATCCTCGGTGGACGCATGGCGGCGATGCCGGCCTGGGGGGAAATCCTCGGTGAAGCGGGGGTGAAGAACGTCGCCGCTTATGTACGCCATGAACTGGCCGGCCTGCCATTGCCCGTCGACAACAGCGCCGACCTGCAAGCCGGACAGCAAGCGTTCAGCACCACCTGCACCGCCTGTCACGGGGCAAACGGCCAAGGCACCCCGGTCATGGGTGCGCCGAACCTGACGCACCCTGCCGGCTTCATCTACGGCACCGGCCTGACGCAACTTGAACAAACGATTCGGCATGGCCGCCAGGGCCACATGCCGGCCCAGAACGAACTGCTCGGCAACGATAAGGTGCAATTGTTGGCCGCGTATGTGTACAGCCTGTCCAATGGTTTGAATACAGGGCAATTGCAGGCTGAAAGCAAAAACGAGTGAATCCCGCGTACCCTGCTGCCGCATTTTCTGGAATGCGGCAGTTCCCTACCCCTTTGCGACCCATTGTCGCACCCTCCTGTAGTCTCCCTTTCGGTTCCCCGAATTCGGGTCTAAGCTTCCCCGATGCGGACTGGCAATAGCCGGTTCCAGGTCGACCCTGAACGACGTGTGTTAAACGAATCTGCCCGCTGACAAGCCGCAAAGGCTGGTAGATACCGGCTGTCGTGCCAATTGCCTTTGGTCACCCAATCGTTGCGCTTGAACACACCCCGTTACATCCGACCTGACCCCCTCGCCTCTCGAGTCCGCTGAGACATTTTGCCCACGGGCAATTTTGTCCTTACGCGGCGCATGGAAAGGCCGCAGAATCAGCATTTGAAAGCGTTGACCCAGGTCATGGCGCGTTGCAATGACCCCCTGCTTTCTCCATACTTGCGGCCGATTTTTAATCCTAATAAAACACCCAAACCGTGGAACCTTAGAATGAGCACAGCAATCAGTCCGACTGCTTATAACTATAAGGTAGTCCGCCAGTTCGCCATCATGACGGTGGTCTGGGGGATCCTTGGCATGGGGCTCGGTGTCTTCATCGCCTCGCAACTGGTCTGGCCGGAGTTGAATTTCGGTTTGCCATGGACGAGCTTTGGACGCCTGCGCCCGTTGCACACCAACCTGGTGATTTTCGCCTTCGGTGGTTGTGCACTGTTTGCCACTTCCTATTACGTCGTGCAGCGAACCTGCCAAACGCGACTGATTTCCGACAGCCTCGCGGCCTTCACCTTCTGGGGTTGGCAGGCGGTGATCGTCGGCGCCATCGTTACCTTGCCGCTGGGTTACACCACCACCAAGGAATACGCTGAGCTGGAATGGCCAATCGCTATTCTGCTGGCCATCGTCTGGGTCACCTACGGTCTGGTGTTCTTCGGCACCATCGTCAAGCGCAAGACCAAGCACATCTATGTGGGCAACTGGTTCTACGGTGCCTTCATCGTCGTGACCGCGATGCTGCACATCGTCAACCACATGTCGCTGCCGGTCAGCCTGTTCAAGTCCTACTCGGCCTACTCCGGCGCGACCGACGCGATGATCCAGTGGTGGTACGGCCACAACGCCGTAGGTTTCTTCCTGACCACCGGCTTCCTGGGGATGATGTACTACTTCGTGCCGAAGCAGGCCGAGCGTCCGATCTACTCCTATCGCCTGTCCATCGTGCACTTCTGGGCGCTGATCACCCTGTACATCTGGGCCGGCCCCCACCACCTGCACTACACCGCTCTGCCGGACTGGGCTCAGTCTCTGGGCATGGCCATGTCGATCATCCTGCTGGCTCCGAGCTGGGGCGGCATGATCAACGGCATGATGACCCTGTCGGGCGCCTGGCATAAGCTGCGTACCGACCCGATCCTGCGCTTCCTGGTCGTATCCCTGGCGTTCTACGGCATGTCGACCTTCGAAGGTCCGATGATGGCGATCAAGACCGTCAACTCGCTGTCGCACTACACCGACTGGACCATCGGCCACGTTCACGCTGGCGCGCTCGGCTGGGTAGCGATGATCTCGATCGGCGCGATCTACCACATGATCCCGAAACTGTTCGGTCGCGCGCAGATGCACAGCATCGGCCTGATCAACACGCACTTCTGGCTTGCGACCATCGGTACCGTTCTGTACATCGCTTCGATGTGGGTCAACGGCATCACCCAGGGCCTGATGTGGCGTGCAATCAACGATGACGGCACCCTCACCTACTCGTTCGTCGAAGCGCTGCAGGCCAGCCACCCTGGCTTCATCGTTCGCGCCCTGGGCGGTGCGTTCTTCGCCGCCGGCATGCTGTTCATGGCCTACAACGTATGGCGCACCGTACGTGCCTCGAACCCGGCAGAAGCTGAAGCTGCCGAACAGATTGCTGTAGTTGGAGCTCATTGATGAAGCATGAAGCAGTCGAGAAGAACATTGGCCTGCTGGCCTTCTTCATGGTTATCGCCGTCAGTGTCGGCGGCCTGACCCAGATCGTTCCGCTGTTTTTCCAGGATGTTACCAACAAGCCGGTCGAAGGCATGAAGCCCCGCCCAGCCCTTGAACTGGAAGGCCGGGACGTCTACATCGCCAACGGTTGTGTCAGCTGCCACTCGCAGATGATCCGCCCGTTCCGTGCCGAGACCGAACGTTACGGCCACTACTCGGTCGCCGGTGAAAGCGTGTGGGATCACCCGTTCCTGTGGGGTTCCAAGCGCACCGGTCCGGACCTGGCCCGCGTCGGCGGTCGTTACTCTGATGACTGGCAGCGTGCGCACTTGTACAACCCGCGCAACGTGGTGCCTGAGTCGAAGATGCCGGCCTACCCGTTCCTCGTGGAAAACAAGCTCGACGGCAAAGAGACCGCCAAGAAAATGGAAGTCTTGCGCACGCTCGGCGTCCCTTACACCGACGAAGACATCGCCGGTGCACAGGATGCCGTGAAGGGCAAAACCGAAATGGACGCGCTGGTGGCCTATCTGCAAGGCCTGGGCACCATCATCAAAAGCAAACGGTGATCTAAATGGATATCGGGATGATTCGTGGCCTGGGCACCGTTGTCGTGATGGTGGCCTTCATCGGTCTGGCGTTGTGGGTATTCAGCCCCAAGCGCAAGTCGGAGTTCGAAGACGCGACCTTGCTGCCTTTTGCGGATGATCCCGAAGCCATCAAGCACGTCGAGCAAGCTTCTAGGAGTAACAAAGAATGACTACATTCTGGAGTCTGTATGTCACAGTCCTCAGTCTCGGTACGATCTTCGCCCTGACCTGGCTGCTGCTGTCGACCCGTAGGGGCCAGCGCACCGAGGCGACCGAAGAGACGGTTGGCCACTCCTTCGACGGGATCGAGGAGTACGACAACCCACTGCCGAAATGGTGGTTCATGCTGTTCGTGGGCACCATAATCTTCGCCCTGGGCTACCTGGTGCTGTACCCGGGCCTGGGTAACTGGAAAGGCCTGCTGCCGGGCTACAACTACCTCGATAACGAGAAGCAGACCGCGTTCGCCAACGGCCAGACCGGCTGGACCGGCGTTCACGAATGGGAAAAGGAAATGGCCCGCTCGGACGCCAAGTTCGGTCCGATCTTCGCCAAGTTCGCTTCCATGCCGATCGAAGAGGTGGCCAAGGATCCACAGGCGCTGAAAATGGGCGGCCGTTTGTTCGCCTCCAACTGCTCGGTTTGCCACGGTTCCGACGCCAAGGGTGCCTATGGCTTCCCTAACCTCACCGACGCCGACTGGCGTTGGGGCGGGGAAGCGGAAACCATCAAGACCACCATCATGGGCGGTCGCCACGCGGTGATGCCGGCGTGGGCTGAAGTGATCGGCGAGCAAGGCGTTGCGGATGTTGCCGCTTTCGTCCTGACCAACCTCGACGGCCGCAAGCTGCCGGAAGGCACCAAGGCTGACCCGGCTGCCGGGGGCAAACTGTTCGCGGCCAACTGCGTGGCTTGCCACGGTCCGGCAGGCAAAGGTACCCCGGCAATGGGTGCACCTGACCTGACTCACCCGGCGGCGTTCATCTACGGTTCGAGCTTCGCTCAACTGCAGCAGACTATCCGTTACGGGCGTCAGGGCCAGATGCCTGCTCAGGAACAGCTGCAAGGCAACGACAAGGTTCACCTGCTGGCCGCTTACGTCTACAGCCTGTCTCATGGCGAGAAGGCTCCGGTGGCGGATGCCCAGTAAGTTATAGCTGCATCGAAGAACGGCCCCGCCAATGCGAATTGGCTGGGCCGTTTTTTATGGGCGCCTGTTTCATAATCTGAAACCTATATTCGATGGGATTGCCGGCCGGTCGGGGGTAACGTCGACTGACCTGGTAACCGGCATGAGGCGGGTCTGCCAGGACAAGGAAGTTAATCGTCATTACACAAGGAATGCATACCATGTCTGATCAAGAACACATCGTTGACGACTGTATGGGCCCGGTACTGCCTGAGCCTGTGAAAGAAGAAATCGTTCCAACAGTTGAGCTCGTCATCCCCGAGTGCGAACTGCCTGAGGAATCTGAAGCCAAGGAAACTAAGCAGCGTCGTGCCAACTTTGCCGCACCCACCGAAGGTGAGGATGGCGAGGGCGAAAGCTCGTGGAGGATTGACTAGCCTTAAGCCGTGACCCCTGAGCGCGGCGGACATCCGCCGCGCTCCGAAGCCGGGCCCCGACTGCTCGGCCGGGCAATGCCGTTGAGCTATAGTCAATTGACCTGCATCATGTTTTGTTACATTCGCTACACCATTCGGGTTTTTTCCCCAACGCGACCAAAGGTCGCACCCTTGACCTAGAGCGACAGGCGTATCATTGCGCCACTGCAACACCTCTTTTTGACCGCGGTCGGCACGTACTGACCGAGGCATTTTTCCACTGCCGTGGGATGCAATGATGAGCAACCAGATTCCGGTACACGACGTCACCCCGCCCGCCAAGAACGCGAACAACAGCGTCGACCTCTATGCCTCCAGGGAAAAAATCTACACCCGTGCCTTCACCGGCCTGTTTCGCAATTTGCGCATGGCAGGCGGCGCTTTCCTGTTCCTGTTGTATTTCGGTACGGTGTGGCTCAACTGGGGTGGGCACCAGGCCGTCTGGTGGAATTTGCCGGAGCGCAAGTTCTTCATCTTCGGTGCCACCTTCTGGCCACAGGATTTCATCCTGCTGTCCGGCATGCTGATCATCGCCGCCTTCGGCCTGTTCTTCATCACCGTGTACGCCGGCCGGGTGTGGTGCGGCTACACCTGCCCGCAGAGTGTCTGGACCTGGATCTTCATGTGGTGCGAAAAGGTCACCGAAGGCGACCGTAACCAGCGCATCAAACTCGACAAGGCGCCGATGAGCGCCAACAAGCTCCTGCGTAAAATCAGCAAGCACAGCCTGTGGCTGTTGATCGGTTTCATCACCGGCATGACCTTCGTTGGCTACTTCTCGCCGATTCGCGAATTGACCATCGACTTCTTCACCGGTGAAGCGGATGGCTGGTCGTATTTCTGGGTCGGTTTCTTCACGCTCGCCACCTATGGCAACGCCGGCTGGCTGCGTGAGCAGGTGTGCATCTACATGTGCCCGTACGCACGCTTCCAGAGCGTGATGTTCGACAAGGACACGCTGATCGTCTCCTACGACCCACGCCGTGGCGAAAGCCGTGGCCCGCGCAAGAAAGGCATCGACTACAAGGCCCAGGGCCTGGGTGACTGCATTGACTGCACGATGTGCGTCCAGGTCTGTCCGACCGGCATCGACATCCGCGACGGCCTGCAGATCGAGTGCATTGGCTGTGCGGCGTGCATCGATGCCTGCGACGCCATCATGGACAAAATGGAATACCCTCGCGGCCTGATCAGCTACACCACCGAGCACAACCTGTCCGGGCAGAAAACCCATAAACTGCGCCCGCGCCTGATCGGCTATGCGGTGGTGCTGATGGCGATGATCGGGGTGCTGGTAACCGCATTCTTCATGCGTTCGCTGGTCGGTTTCGACGTCAGCAAGGACCGCGTGCTGTACCGTGAGAACGCCGAAGGCCGGATCGAGAACGTCTACAGCCTGAAGGTCATGAACAAGGATCAGCGCGACCACACCTATGTACTCGAGGCCACCGGCCTGCCCGACCTCAAGCTGCAAGGCCGGCGCGAGATCAAGGTCGCGGCCGGCGACATCATCAGCCAGCCGGTCGAACTGTCCGTGGCTCCGGAACAATTGCCATCGAGCACCAACGAGGTGAAATTCATCCTCAAGGACGCCGATGACGCCAGCATCCACGTTGAAGCCAAGAGCCGATTCATCGGCCCACAAAATCGTTGAGAGAAGTAATCATGCCCGCAGCAACTGCCGCAAGTCCCTGGTACAAGCACCTTTGGCCGTGGATCATCATCGGGATCCTGGCCTGTTCGGTGACCCTGACCTTGTCCATGGTGACCATCGCGGTGAAGAACCCGGACAACCTGGTCAACGACAACTACTACGAGGCTGGCAAAGGCATCAACCGCTCCCTGGACCGTGAACTGCTGGCGCAGACCCTGCTGATGCGCGCCAGCATTCACCTGGATGACGTGACAGGTGAAGTCGACCTGCGCCTGAGCGGCAATAGCAAGCCTACGACGCTTGAGCTGAACCTGATCTCGCCGACGCAACCGGAGAAGGATCGCAAGATCACCCTCACCCGCAGCGACACCGAACAGGGCCGTTACATCGGCCAACTGAGCGACAAGATCGAAGGGCGCCGCTTTATCGAATTACTCGGCAGCCAGGACGACCACATCTGGCGCATGTTCGAGGAAGAACTGGTCAACCACGACAAGGAGCTGCTGCTCGGTGATGAACCTCTGCAAGGTGCGGAAGACCTGAAGAAGTAAAACCTGCGCTTCGCGCATCGCGAGCAAGCTCGCTCCCACATTGGATTTGTGGCGTTCACAAAAACCCTGTGGGAGCGAGCTTGCTCGCGATGAGGCCCGACCTGACGACATAGATCCAATCATGACCACCCCAACCCCCTGCTACCACTGCGCCCTGCCCGTCCCCACCGGCAGCCGCTTCACCGCCGTCGTGCTCGGGGAGTCACGGGAATTCTGCTGCCCGGGATGCCAGGCCGTGGCCGAGGCCATCGTCGCCGGCGGACTACAAAGCTATTACCAGCATCGCAGCGAAGCCTCGGCCAACCCCGAAGCGCTGCCGGTGCAATTGGTCGATGAACTGGCGCTGTACGACCGCGCCGACGTGCAAAAACCCTTTGTTCGCCACGAAGGCGAACTGGCCGAAACCACGCTGCTGATGGAAGGCATCAGTTGCGCCGCCTGCGGCTGGCTGATCGAGAAACACCTGCGCACCTTGCCCGCCGTTGCCGAAGCGCGCCTGAACCTCTCCAACCATCGCCTGCACGTGCGCTGGGCCGACGCGCAATTGCCGCTGAGCCGGGTGCTCAGTGAGCTGCGCCACATCGGCTATGCCGCCCACCCCTACCAGGCCGACCGCGCCAGCGAACAATTGGCCAGCGAAAACCGCCTGGCCCTGCGCCAGCTCGGCGTGGCCGGGTTGCTGTGGTTCCAGGCGATGATGGCGACCATGGCCACCTGGCCGGAATTCAACATCGACCTCAGCCCCGAGCTGCACGCCATCCTGCGCTGGGTCGCGCTGTTCCTGACCACGCCGATCGTGTTCTACAGCTGTGCGCCGTTCTTCAAGGGCGCCATGCGCGATCTGCGCACACGGCACCTGACCATGGACGTTTCGGTGTCACTGGCCATTGGCAGTGCCTACATCGCCGGGATCTGGACCTCGATCACCGGGGTCGGCGAGCTGTATTTCGATGCCGTCGGCATGTTCGCGCTGTTTCTGCTGGCCGGGCGCTACCTGGAACGGCGAGCCCGGGAGCGCACCGCCGCCGCGACCGCGCAGCTCGTCAACCTGCTCCCCGCTTCCTGCCTGCGCCTGGGTGGCGACGGCCAAAGCGAGCGCATCCTGCTGAGCGAACTGCGGGTCGGCGATCAAGTGCTGGTGCATCCGGGAGCGATCCTCCCGGCCGACGGCAAAATCCTCGACGGCCAGTCGAGCATCGACGAATCGCTGCTGACCGGCGAATACCTGCCGCAGCCACGCACGCCAGGCGACGCGGTCACCGCCGGCACCCTGAATGTGGAAGGCCCGTTGACCGTCGAAGTCCTGGCCCTCGGTCATGACACCCGCCTCTCGGCCATCGTCCGCCTGCTGGATCGCGCCCAGGCGGAAAAACCCCGACTGGCGCAAATCGCCGATCGCGCCGCGCAATGGTTCCTGTTGCTGACACTGATCGCCTGCGCCTGTATTGGACTGTTGTGGTGGGAGCTCGACCCGTCGCGCGCCTTCTGGATTGTGCTGGCGATGCTCGTCGCGACCTGCCCTTGCGCCCTGTCCCTGGCCACGCCGACCGCCCTGACCGCCGCCACCGGCACCTTGCACAAGCTGGGTTTGTTGTTGACCCGCGGTCATGTGCTGGAAGGCCTGAACCAGATCGACACGGTGATTTTCGACAAGACCGGCACCCTCACCGAAGGTCGCCTGGCGCTTCGCTCGATCCGCCCCCTCGGTGCCCTCGACAGCGATCAATGCCTGAGCCTCGCCGCTGCCCTGGAAAACCGTTCCGAACACCCGATTGCCCGGGCTTTCGGTCGCGCGCCGCTGGCTGCCGAGGAGGTTCACAGCACGCCGGGGCTTGGCCTCGAAGGGCTGGTTGGCGCTCAACGTCTGCGCATCGGCCAGCCCGGTTTTGTCTGCGCACTCAGCGGTGCTGCCGTACCATCAATGCCGGACGAAGCCGGCCAATGGCTGCTGCTCGGCGATAGCCAGGGGCCGCTGGCGTGGTTGGTTCTCGACGACCGTTTGCGCGCCGACGCCCCCGCCCTGCTGGCGGCCTGCAAGGCACGTGGCTGGCGCACCTTGCTGCTGTCCGGCGACAGCTCGCCGATGGTCGCCAGTGTTGCGGCCGAACTGGGCATCGATGAGGCCCGTGGCGGCTTACGTCCGGACGACAAGCTGCAAGTCCTGCAACAACTGCACAAGGAAGGTCGCAAGGTGTTGATGCTCGGTGACGGGGTCAACGATGTGCCAGTACTGGCCGCCGCCGATATCAGCGTGGCCATGGGCTCGGCCACTGACCTGGCGAAAACCAGCGCCGACGCCGTGCTCCTGTCCAACCGCCTCGACGCCCTGGTGCAAGCCTTCAACCTGGCGCGGCGCACCCGTCGGGTAATCATCGAGAACTTGCTGTGGGCCGGGTTGTACAATGGCCTCATGTTGCCGTTCGCCGCCCTCGGCTGGATCACCCCGGTGTGGGCCGCGGTCGGCATGTCGATCAGTTCGTTGACCGTGGTGCTCAACGCCCTGCGCCTGACTCGCCTGCCGAGCGCGCCGACTGCCAGCACCACGCCAGAAACCCGCCCGCTGCCGGCCTGAGCCGCGCGGGCATGGAGTCCAGATGCCAGCTCTCTACGTGATGATTCCGGCCGCGCTGTTGATCGTGGCCATCGCTGTCTACATCTTCTTCTGGGCAGTCGACAGCGGTCAGTACGACGACCTCGACGGCCCGGCCCACAGCATCCTGTTCGACGACCAGGACCCAAACCATACTGCGGCGGTCGACGAAGCCAGCGGCCATCCGCCCAAACCCGACGACAAGGCGCCGCCCCATGCTTGAATTGGCGCCGCTGCTGGTGTCGGCGGTCATCCTCGGTCTGCTCGGTGGCGGTCATTGCCTGGGCATGTGCGGCGGCTTGATGGGCGCGTTGACGCTGGCCATCCCCAAGGAACAACGCAGCCGCCGCTTCCGCCTGCTGCTGGCCTACAACCTGGGGCGCATCCTCAGCTACGCCGCCGCCGGCCTGCTGATAGGCCTGGCCGGCTGGGCGGTGGCCAACAGCCCGGCGGCGATGTTCATGCGCGTGCTTGCCGGCTTGCTGCTGATCGCCATGGGCCTGTACCTGGCCGGCTGGTGGAGCGGCCTGACGCGCATCGAAAGCCTCGGTCGCGGCCTGTGGCGGCATATCCAGCCGGTCGCCAACAGACTGCTGCCAGTATCGAGCCTCCCGCGCGCGCTGTTGTTGGGCGGGCTCTGGGGCTGGCTGCCGTGCGGTCTGGTTTATAGCACCTTGCTGTGGTCGGCCAGCCAGGGCAATGCGTTGGACAGTGCGTTGCTGATGCTGGCGTTCGGGCTAGGCACGTGGCCGGTACTGCTTGCCACCGGGTTGGCGGCCGAACGGGTAACGGCGCTGTTGCGCAAACGTAGCGTGCGCATGGCGGGCGGGTTGTTGGTGATGTTGTTTGGGATTTGGACGCTGCCGGGGCCGCATCAGCATTGGCTCATGGGGCATTAGATCGGCGGCGCGCCCTTCGCGAGCAGGCTCGCTCCCACATTGAAATGCATTCCCCCTGTGGGAGCGAGCCTGCTCGCGAAGAGGCCCGAACACACACCACAATTATCCACCCTTGACGCAAATCAAGATGCCCCACCGCCCCACCCCCTAGACTCGCCAACACTGCCAGCCTATCCGGGGGAATGCCCGCATGATGCTCGACGCCATTCGTTGGGATACCGATCTGATCCGCCGTTATGACCTGGCGGGACCGCGCTACACCTCCTACCCGACCGCCGTGCAATTCCACAGCCAGATCAGCCCGTTCGACCTGCTGCATGCCCTGCGCGACAGCCGCAAGGCCGTGCGCCCGTTGTCGCTGTATGTGCACGTGCCGTTCTGCGCGAACATTTGCTATTACTGCGCCTGCAACAAGGTGATCACCAAGGATCGCGGCCGGGCGCTGCCCTACCTGCAGCGCCTGGAGCAGGAAATCCAGCTGATCGCCTGCCACCTCGACCCTGCGCAGAAAGTCGAGCAACTGCACTTCGGCGGCGGCACGCCGACCTTTCTCAGCCACGATGAGCTGCGCCAGTTGATGGCGCACCTGCGCAAGCACTTCAATCTGCTCGATGACGATAGCGGCGACTACGGCATCGAAATAGACCCTCGCGAAGCCGACTGGTCGACCATGGGGCTGTTGCGTGAACTGGGTTTCAATCGGATCAGCATCGGCCTGCAAGACCTTGACCCGGCCGTGCAGCGCGCGGTCAATCGCCTGCAGAGCCTGGAGGAAACCCGCGCGGTGATCGACGCCGCCCGGACCCTGCAGTTTCGCTCGATCAACATCGACCTGATCTACGGGCTGCCCAAACAGACCCCGGAGAGCTTTGCCCGCACCGTCGACGAAGTCATCAACCTGCAACCGGACCGACTCTCGGTGTTCAACTACGCGCACTTGCCGGAACGCTTCATGCCGCAACGGCGGATCAACAGCAACGATCTGCCGACGCCAGCGCAAAAGCTGGAGATGCTGCAGCGCACCATCGAACAATTGACCGCCGCCGGCTACCGCTACATCGGCATGGACCACTTCGCGCTGCCCGACGATGAACTGGCGATGGCCCAGGAGGAATCGACCCTGCAACGCAACTTCCAGGGCTACACCACCCACGGGCATTGCGACTTGATCGGCCTCGGCGTGTCGGCAATCAGTCAGATTGGCGACTTGTACTGCCAGAACAGCAGCGACCTGACCCAGTATCAAAATGCTCTGGCGTCGGCGCAGTTGGCCACCAGCCGCGGCCTGCTGTGCAATGGCGATGACCGCCTGCGCCGCGCCGTGATCCAGCAGCTGATGTGCAATTTCAGCCTGGAATTCGCCCAGATCGAACAGGCCTTCAACATCGATTTTCAAGGCTATTTCGGCGAACTTTGGCCCCAATTGCAGTGCATGGCCAGGGATGGCCTGCTTGAACTGGATAGCGAAAGAATCACTGTGTTGCCGGCAGGTCGCTTGCTGGTCCGCTCGGTGTGCATGGTGTTTGATGCCTACCTTGCGCAACTCAGTCGCCAACGGTTTTCCCGAGTGATCTAGACCCTGCGGCAAATCCGCCGTGCGCTGGCCTCAATGTCCTGCAGTGGGTTACCCTTACGTCTTATGTGTGTTTTCCCACAAGGATTGAAGAAATGTCTGAGCCAGTAAAAATGCGCGCTCACAATCAGGCCCATTGCAAGGATTGCAGCCTGGCCCCGCTGTGTTTGCCACTTTCTTTGAATCTGGAAGATATGGACGCGCTGGACGAAATCGTCAAACGTGGTCGCCCGCTGAAAAAGGGTGAGTTCCTGTTCCGCCAGGGCGACCGGTTCGACTCGGTCTACGCCGTGCGCTCCGGGGCCCTGAAAACCTTCAACCTGAGCGATGCCGGCGAAGAACAGCTCACCGGTTTCCATTTGCCGAGCGAACTGGTCGGGCTGTCGGGCATGGACACCGAAAAGCACCCGGTGTCGGCACAAGCGCTGGAAACCACCTCGGTGTGTGAAATCCCCTTCGAACGTCTCGACGAACTGGCCCTGCAACTGCCGCAGTTGCGCCGTCAGCTGATGCGCGTGATGAGCCGCGAGATCCGTGACGATCAGCAGATGATGCTGCTGCTGTCGAAAAAGACCGCCGACGAGCGCATCGCCACCTTCCTGGTCAACCTGTCGGCGCGCTTCCGTGCCCGGGGCTTCTCGGCCAATCAGTTCCGCCTGAGCATGTCGCGCAACGAAATCGGCAACTACCTGGGCCTGGCGGTGGAAACCGTGTCGCGGGTGTTCACGCGCTTCCAGCAGAACGAGCTGATCGCCGCCGAGGGCAAGGAAATCCGCATCCTCGATCCGATCCAGCTCTGCGCCCTGGCCGGTGGCTCCCTCGAAGGCTGATTCGGCCGATAGCGGCTGAGCGAAACGGTTCAGCCGCCGTTATACTGTGTCGTTTGCAGCCTGCCAGGACACCTTCGATGGTCTTCGACTCCTTCGACATCAAATCCCTCATCCGCCCCGTGATCGACTTTCCGAAGCCCGGCGTGATCTTTCGCGACATCACCCCGCTCTTCCAGTCGCCCACGGCCCTGCGCCTGGTGATGGACAGTTTCGCCCACCGCTATGTCGAGGCGGATTTCACCCACATCGGCGCCATGGATGCCCGGGGTTTCCTGATCGGCTCAGTGCTGGCTTACCAGTTGAACAAGCCGCTGGTGTTGTTTCGCAAACAAGGCAAGTTGCCGGCCGATGTTCTGGCGGAAGGCTATGCGACCGAGTATGGCGAGGCGTTCCTTGAAGTGCACGCCGACAGCCTGTGCGAAGGCGATTCGGTGGTGATGTTCGATGACCTGATCGCTACAGGCGGCACCCTGATTGCGGCGGCGAACCTGATTCGCCGCATGGGTGCGCGGGTGCATGAAGCGGCGGCGATTATTGATTTGCCGGAGCTGGGTGGTTCGCAGCGCCTGGAAGACATGGGGATTCCTACTTTTTGCCTGACGCAGTTTGCCCTTACCGATAAATAAGCGGCGCTTGGGCTGACGCCTTCGCGAGCAGGCTCGCTCCCACAGGGGATTTTCGGTGTACACAAATTTTGTGCACGACGTAGATTAACTGTGGGAGCGAGCCTGCTCGCGAAAGCGTCAGCCGCCACGACATCAATCTAAAACCTGTCAAAGCCCCATCTGCTTACAGATAATCTCGTTCATCACTTCCCGCGTCCCCCCGCCAATCGACAGAATCCGGTTATCCCGGTACAACCGCTCTACCAGACTCTCGCGCATGTAACCCAAGCCACCCAGTATCTGTACGGCATTGTGGGTGATCCGGTCGGCCGTGTCCGTGGCAAAATTCTTGGCCATGGAAATCTCCTTGATCACGCTCTTGCCCGCCGCCATTTTCGCCGCCTGGCGGTAGGTGAATTCCCGTGAGACTTCGAGTGCCGTGGCCATGTCCGCCAGGCGATGCTTGATCACCTGAAACTTGCCGATCGGTTTACCAAAGGCTTCACGCTCGCGCGCCCATTTGAGGCTTTCCTCCAGCGCCAGCTGCGAGGTCATGTTGGCCATCAACGCCAGGGCCAGACGTTCGTTCTGGAAATTGCCCATGATGCAGGCAAAACCCATGTTTTCGCCGCCGATCAGGTTGCCCACGGGGACTTGGCATTCGTCGAAGAACAGGTCGGCCGTGTCGGAAGCCCACCAACCCATTTTTTTCAATTGCCGTCCGACGGTGAAACCCGGGGCGCCCTTCTCGATCAACAACAGGCTGATGCCGGCGAAACCCGGCTCGCCGGTGCGCACCGCGACGGTGTAGTAGTCCGCGCGCACGCCGCTGGTGATGAAGGTTTTACTGCCGCTAACCCGGTAGTAGTCGCCATCACGCACGGCGCGGGTTTGCAGGTTGGCGACGTCGGAACCGCCGCCGGGTTCGGTGACGGCCAGGGCGCTGATTTTCTCTCCGGACAACACCTGTGGCACCACCCGGTCACGGACGCAAGGGCTGGCCCACTTGAGAATCGGCGGCAGGCCGATGTCCAGCGAGCCCAGGCCCGCCACCAGGCCCCCCGAGCCACAGCGCATCAACTCTTCGCTGGCGGCAACCTTGGCGAACACATCCCCCTCGTGGCTGCCGCCCAGACTTTCCGGATAACCGATGCCAAGAATCCCCGCCGCACCGGCCTTGAGGTAGAGCTCGCGGGGAAAGCTTTCGGCTTCTTCCCACTGATCGATGTCCGGAAGAATCTCGCGTTCGACGAAACGCCTGACGCTGTCGCGGACCATTTGGTGGCTGGGGTCGAAGTATTCCTGAAAAGCAGGCATCGGCGAACTCCACTGAAGGGTTCAGCGAAGTTAACCGAGCGCTTGCTTGGTTTTCAACCGGATTGTGTGAATCAGCAGGACCGAGGCGCCTGCATCGCGAGCAAGCTCGCTCCCACAGGAATTTTGTCTTCGCCGCAAATCCAATGTGGGAGCGGCGGTGCGACGATTCGACTTGCTCGCGATGGCGTCAGCCCAAACAACACAAACTACAAACTGATCGGCTTACGCCCCGCAAACGAATGCGCCAGCGTCCCGCCATCCACCAACTCCAGCTCGCCGCCCAGCGGCACGCCATGAGCGATGCGCGAAGCGATCAGGCCTTTGTTGCTGAGCAACTGGGCGATGTAGTGCGCTGTTGCTTCACCTTCCACAGTCGGGTTTGTAGCGAGGATGACCTCGGTGAACGTGCCCGCCTCCTCAATCCGCGCCATCAATTGCGGAATACCGATAGCTTCCGGACCCAGCCCATCAAGCGGCGACAAGTGCCCCTTGAGCACGAAGTAGCGACCACGGAAACCAGTCTGCTCCACGGCGTACACATCCATCGGCCCTTCCACCACGCACAGCAAGGTGTCGTCGCGGCGGGTGTCGGCGCATTGCGGGCAGAGGTCGTCTTCGGTCAGCGTGCGGCACTGACGACAGTGACCGACCCCATCCATGGCCTGGTTCAGGGCCAGGGCCAGGCGCGAGCCGCCACTGCGATCACGCTCGAGCAACTGCAACGCCATGCGCTGGGCGGTTTTCTGACCCACACCTGGCAAAACTCGCAGGGCGTCGATCAGTTGGCGAATCAAAGGGCTGAAGCTCATGGGGAAAAGTCCGACGAAAACAACGAGACGCGGTTTATACCCGCGCCTCTGTTGAGCGTCAATTCACAGCGTCAATTAGTCGTTGCGCGCGACCCGTACCACCAGTTTGCCAAAGTTGCGACCCTCCAGCAGACCGATGAACGCCTCGGGCGCCTGCTCCAGGCCTTCGACCACGTCTTCGCGAAACTTCACCTTGCCATCTCGCACCCACGGCGCCATTGCGCTGATGAACTCCGGCTGACGGTCACCGTAGTCGTCGAACACGATAAAGCCCTGGATCCGTACCCGCTTGGTCAGCAGCGTGCGCTGCAACAAGGGCAGGCGATCCGGGCCGCTCGGTGCCTCGCTGGCGTTATAGGAAGCAATCAGGCCACAGAGCGGAATCCGTGCCTTGGGGTTGAGCAACGGCACCACGGCGTCGAACACTTTGCCGCCGACGTTCTCATAATAGATATCGATGCCCTTGGGGCACGCCTTCGCCAGCTCGTCGACGAAGTCCGGGCTCTTGTGGTCGATGCAGGCATCGAAGCCCAGCTCTTCAATGACATAACGACATTTTTCCGCCCCCCCGGCCACGCCAACCACGCGTAGGCCCTTGATCTTCGCCACCTGGCCCACCACCGAACCCACGGCACCTGAGGCCGCCGCGACCACCAGGATCTCGCCTTCTTTTGGCTGGCCGATGTCCATCAACCCCATGTAGGCGGTCATGCCCGGCATGCCCAGCACACCCAGGGCCATGGAGGGGCTGGGCAGCCCCGAGGGTACCGGAATGATGCTGCGACCGTCGTTGATGCTGTGGCTCTGCCACCCCGTGACGCCGACCACCAGGTCACCTTCATGGAACTTGGGATGCAGCGAACGCTCGACCCGGCTGACAGCGCCGCCGGTCATCACTTCGCCAATTTCAACCGGTACGGCGTAGGACGGCGCGTCACTCATTCGCCCGCGCATGTAGGGGTCCAGCGACAGATAAAGGGTCTTGAGCAGCACCTGACCCTCGGCCAGATCGGGTAGCGCGACCCGCTCCATCCGAAAATTCTCCGGCGTCGGCGCGCCGACAGGACGCGAGGCCAGGACGATACGTTGGTTGAGGGTCATGGGGTCGGACATGTCAGCGTCTCCTTTGATCGATGAATTCGGCGGTATAGGGAGCAGACCGTTGGGGCGGTATGGCGTTCGATGTTTCTACCATAAGACCGAGTGGACTTCTTCGCGAGCAGGCTCGCTCCCACATTGGAATCCGGTCACTGTGGGAGCGAGCCTGCTCGCGAAGACGGAATCACAAACACCCCATTGCCAACAGGCAGAAACAAAAATGCCAGGCGCGATGCCTGGCATTTTTTGTAGCTCATCCGACGCCTGAAGGCGAATCAGAATGGCAGTTTCATGCCCGGTGGCAGTTGCATGCCAGCGGTCATGCTGCCCATCTTATCCTGGCTGTTGGCTTCGATCTTGCGCACGGCGTCGTTGACGGCCGCGGCGAACACCGCTTCGAGCATTTCCTTGTCATCTTCGCTCAGGCCTTCGACCAGGCTTGGGTCGATGGTCACGCGCTTGACGTCGTGACGACCGGTCATCACCACGGTGACCATGTCGCCACCGGCTTTACCGGTGACTTCGGCGTTGGCCAGCTCTTCCTGCATCTTGGCCATTTTTTCCTGCATCTGCTGCGCCTGCTTCATCAGGCCGGCCATGCCACCTTTCATCATGGGAATCACCTCAAAAGTACTTGGATTAAACGGCGCTCGACCCGTTCGGGCGAGCGCCTTCAGTTATTAGCCCTGACTAACCAGGGCCTCGACAGGTTCAATAGTATCGTTACGGATCACCGCACCGAACTGCTGCATCATTTGCTGGATGAACGGATCACCGTGGATCGACTCCTCGGCCTCGCGCTGACGGTCGGCACGCCGACGTGACGCCGCTTGGGCCGGGGTTTCCTGCTCAGGCTTGATCAGCTCCATGGTCAGGGTCAGGGTACGCCCGTGATACTGGTTCAACGCTTCGTTGAGGCGACGCTGTTGAGTTGCGTTGAACAAGGCGCTATGAGCCGGGTCCAGGTGCAACAACCAGTTGTCGCCATCGACCGCGATCAGCGTGCAGTTGGCGGCGATGCTGCCGGTCATGCCGGAGATTGGCAGGTTCGGGAACAGCTCCAGCCATTGCAGGGCCAGGCCCGTGGCCGGCGCTGCGGCGGGCTCAGGCTCGGGCTCTGCGGCAGGCTCGGCGGCGTGCTCGCTGGCCAGCTCGTCGAGGTAGCTGTAGGCCGAGTCAATGTCTGGCTCGATGTAATCCTCGTCCAGCGGCGGCTCGTCATCCAGGTCCATGCCCGGCGTGGCGGCTTCGACTTCGGCCACCGACGGCTCAGGAATGGGCGCGGCGGCCCACTCCGGCGCATCCGGCACCACGCTGTCAGGCGTTGGCAATGGCATTGGCGGCAACTCGGGCTGCTCGCTGGCCGTCTCCAGCACGGGTTCGACAGCTGGCTGTTGAACGGCTTCTGGCTCGACTGGATCATTCCACGGCAGGTCGACCACTTCTTCGACCACGACCACCTCGACCACCGGCTCTGGCACAGGCACAGGCTCAGGTACAGCGACAACCGGCGCAGGTACCGGAGCCATTGCCGCAACAGGTACAACAGGCGCAGCGACGACCTTTGCTACGACCGGCGTGGCAGCCACTGATTTGGCGGAATCAACCGTGGCCTGGCTGATCCCCACTGTCTTTAGCGGTTGCCTTGGCGCGTCCGCGGTGTCGGCGGGCCGGAACGCGAGCATGCGCAACAGCACCATTTCAAAGCCGCCACGGGGGTCCGGCGCCAGCGGCAGGTCACGGCGGCCGATCAGGCCCATCTGGTAATAGAACTGCACGTCTTCGGCCGGCAAGGCCTGGGCCAGGGCCAGCACCCGGTCACGGTCGCCATGACCGTTGTCGACGCCTTCCGGCAAGGCCTGGGCGATGGCGACACGGTGCAGCACATTGAGGATTTCCGAGAGCACGCCGTTCCAGTCCGGCCCCTGTTCGGCCAGGTGGCGGACCGCTTCGAGCAAGGCCTTGGCGTCGCCTTCGATCAGCGCATGCAGGACGTCATAGACCTGGCCGTGATCGAGGGTGCCGAGCATCGCCCGGACGTCAGCGGCCATGACCTTGCCTTCACCGAAGGCGATCGCCTGGTCTGTGAGGCTCATGGCATCGCGCATCGAACCGTCGGCGGCGCGACCGAGCAACCACAGCGCGTCGTCTTCGAACGGCACGTTCTCGACGCCCAGCACGTGGGTCAAATGCTCGACGACCCGTTCCGGGGTCATGTTCTTCAGGGAGAACTGCAGGCAACGCGAAAGAATCGTTGCAGGAAGTTTCTGCGGATCAGTCGTGGCCAGGATGAACTTGACGTAGGGTGGCGGCTCTTCGAGGGTTTTCAACAGCGCATTGAAAGAATGGCTGGAGAGCATGTGCACTTCGTCGATCAGGTAAACCTTGAAGCGCCCGCGGCTGGGGGCGTACTGCACGTTGTCGAGCAGCTCGCGGGTGTCTTCGACCTTGGTGCGGCTGGCGGCGTCGATCTCGATCAGGTCGACGAAGCGGCCTTCATCGATCTCGCGGCACACCGAACACTCGCCACAGGGCGTTGAAGTGATACCTGTTTCACAGTTCAGGCATTTGGCGATGATCCGCGCGATGGTGGTCTTGCCGACCCCGCGCGTACCGGTAAACAGGTACGCATGGTGCAGCCGCTGGCTGTCCAAGGCATTGATCAGAGCCTTGAGCACATGGGTCTGGCCGACCATTTCGCGGAACGAGCGCGGACGCCATTTACGTGCAAGAACCTGATAACTCATCGAAAACCGTCGCAGCGAAGGAAGCAGAAGCGGCTAATGCTAGCGGAGCAAGGCACAAATTGCATCCGGTGCGCTCGTCTAATCTGGCTAAGCTGCATTTTGCGGGCTTTTTGCGTCAAAGATAGCGGAGCGTTTATGCGGCTGGCCTTGGGGGGACTGCTGTTGATCAGCCAGAACGGGGCGGCCGCTGATGCGCCGTTGCGCTTCGTGGTGCCTGACAGCTGGGCAATGCCGATGGTGCAACTTGAACGTGGCCGGCCGACCCAGGGCATCCTGTATGACGTGATGCTCAGCCTCGCGACCCAGGTCGGTGTACCGGCGCAGTTTCACGTATTGCCCCGCGGTCGGGTGCAAAACGCCATGGAACAGGGCGAGGTCGACATTCGCTGCTACGCCGCGCAGTCCTGGATGCCGAACCAGTCCGGCGACTATATCTGGAGCATTCCGCTCTGGACTCAACCCGACTTGCTGGTCAGCCGGCCTGACGCGATGACGTCCGTCACCCCGACACACTTGGCGCATCAATCGATCGGCACGGTACTCGGCTACAGCTACCCGACCCTGCAACCGCTGTTCGACGCCAACCGGCTGTTTCGCGACGATGCACGCAACCAGGAACAGGTGCTGGAGAAGCTGCATGCCGGGCGCAACCGTTATGCGGTCAGCAACCAATGGACCCTGGACTGGTTCAACCAGCGATTGCTGCCGCAGCAGCAAATGCAAAGTGTGGCGTTCCTTCAGGAGCAACGTGTCGGCTGCTACGTGCGCAACGATCCCAAGGTGCCGGTGCAGCGCATTCTGCGCACCCTGCTGCGCATGAAGATGTCAGGGGAGATCGATGACATCATTCGCCTTTACGTTGGCGGCAAGGCTGAAGCCAGGCCATGACCGAGAACGGTCCTATCCGCCACCCGCCATTGCGCTGGCGCGACAAACCCCGTAACCCAGTCCGGCACGTCGGCGGCGGGCATCGGCCGTGCAATGAAATCCCCCTGGGCCACCTCGCAGCCCAGGTGCAACAGTAACTCGCCGTGCTCGATACTTTCCAGCCCCTCGGCGATCACCTGACGGCCAAATGCCCGGGCCAGACCAATCACGGCCGTGGTCAACGCCAGGTCATCGCCATCGTGAAGTATGTCGCGCACAAAAGACTTGTCGATCTTGATGGTCTGGGTGCGCAGGCGCTTGAGGTAACTCAGGGATGAGTAGCCGGTACCGAAATCCCCCAGCGAAAACTGCACCCCCAGCGCCTGGCAAGCCTGCAGGCACGCACTGACATGCTGGATATTTTCGATCGCGACCGACTCGACGATCTCCAGGTCAAGCCGCTGCGGGGCGACTTGCACGTGCCGCGCCAACAGACTTTTGAGTCGCTCGACGAAATCCGCTCGCTGAAAATGCCGCGCCGCAATATTGATACTCACAGGCCAGTCATGCCCGGCTTGCCGCCATTGATCCAACTGTGCCAACACCTGGTCCATGACCCATTCACCGATATCGATGATCAGGTCTGTCTCTTCCACCTGGGGCAAAAATTCCCGGGCGGACACCAGGCCGTTTTGCGGGTGCTCCCAGCGCAGCACGGCCTCGAAACCGACGACCCGGCCACGGCGCATGTCGACCTTGGGCTGGAACTGCAGGCGCAATTCGCCGGCAACCAGCGCCTGGCGCACCCGTTCGACCGTCTCGTGAGTGGCCTTGACCTCGCGGTCTCGGGTCACGTCGAATAAATGAAAGCGCTTGCGACCACTCTGCTTGGCCACGTACATAGCCTGATCGGCATGGCGCAGCAGGGTCCCGGCATCTTCGTTATCGTAAGGGAAGAGCGTGACGCCAATGCTGGCAAACACATTGATGTCCTTGCCATGCAGCGAGTACGGTGCCGATATTGCCCCCAGCAGTCGGTTCAGCGCGGCCCGCAGTTGCGGCAGGTCATGTACGTAGCGCAACACCAGGACAAACTCGTCGCCGGCCAACCGCGCGACCACATCCTCACCACGCACAATGGTGCGCAGGCGCTTGGCCACCTCCACCAGCAACAGATCGCCAGTGGCATGCCCGTAGCCATCATTGATTGCCTTGAAGCCGTCGAGATCGAGCATGCACACCGCTAGCGGAATGCTCTCCTGCCGGGAGAATTCCAGCGCCTGATCGAGCAGATCCGAGAGAAATGCACGATTGGGCAGCCCAGTGAGCACGTCATGACCGACCCGCCATTGCAGGGAATGCAGGAGGTGACGTTTTTCGCTGATGTCGAAGCGGATCGACAGGTACCGCTCAACCCGCCCGGTAGCGGTATCGATCACCGGCACCATGGTGCTTTCGACCCAATACAGGCTGCCATCCTTGGCACGATTGCAGATCTCGCCCTTCCAGATATGACCCAGGGCGATGGTGCGCCACATGTCGACGAAGAAGTCAGTGGCGTGCATGCCGGAATTGAGCATGCGATGATTTTGCCCGAGCAATTCCTCACGGCTGTAGCCGGACACTGCGCAAAACTGGTCATTGACGTGGGTAATCCGGCCGCTTAGATCGGTCTCGGAAAAAATCGCTGCGGCATCCACCGCCCTGCGGTACTTCTCATCCATGAGTCAGGCTCGCTATCGCTGGCGGTGGAACCCGTTCAAGGCAGCAACACCGATGCTGGTAATATTCTGCAAGATTTCAAGTGGCTATCGCCGCCTTACGTGAGCGCGCAATAGTGGCTCTTTCACATCGCTCCATAATCTGAAACAAGCTCACTCAATGTCGCATTTGGGCGGCGATTCTACGAAATGCATCACATTTTGCAAAGCAAGGTGATGGATCATGCAGTTGTCTAATGCAAAATCTATCGTTAAGTTCTTGATTCTAAATGGGAATTGAGCGATGCACATTTCAAGTTTGGGTCCAGCCATCCGGCGGTACCGCAAGGTCGCGGGGCTTACTCAGGCTGAACTTGGCGAAAGAACCGGTTTTGACCCCAAAACCATCAGCCGCTTCGAGACCGGCACCTATACCCCCAGCGTGGACGCATTGTTCATGTTTGCCAATGTGCTGGGGGTGAAGCTGAAAGCCTTCTTCGTCGACCTTGGCGATGAAAATGAACAGCGGGCGTATCTGTTCGATGTCATACATAAAGCCCCCCCCAAAGGATCTGGGAAAGCTGATTGCAGCGGTTGACCAGGCCTTGTCCAAGCCTTAGAGCCAGAAAAGAAAAAAGGAGACCGACGTGTCGCGCTCGACAGGTCGACCTCCTTTTTCATGTCGCAGCCAAATCGCGGACGACAAAAAACCGAGATGGGTAGAAGCCATGGCAGCACAGGAAAAATGGTTTGATACAGATAACGCGAGAGAGGGTCTCGCGGTTCGTTAAGGTGGTAACCCCACCAGCCACACCCCGGCACACAATGTCACCGCTGCGGCTGCTCCCTTCCAGGCCTGACCGGGTTCACGGTTGATCGTTGCGGGGGGACCGATGGGGTCACCATAACGACGCTCACCTGACGGCGAGCCGCGCCATTGTACCTATCTGAGACGAAGTTACAACCGTTCGAGCGGATTAAAAAATATGAGCTGAGTCAAGGACATGCAATGGCCTTGAAAATCTCGTGGCGGCTTGACAGCCGACCTGTTGTTTGTTGACCGCGTACATATCCATTGCTGCGGTAACGGCCACCTATGGTTTCGCTCTTACAGCGAGTCACTTGGAAAAGCCCCAAGTAACCAAGGGCTCTTGCCCCTGGCGTTCGGTGCCTCGCTGTGGCTCGGCATGCCCTCGCTCCGGTCCTGCTCCGTGGGCCCGCCGCCATCGGCCATCCATGGCCGGCGGCGGCTAAACCGGCATCCATGCCGGTTTACCCACTGCGCAGAACCGGAACGAAGCCTCTCGATGTGGCAAGAAAATCAAAAGCCAAAGCAAAAGCGAGGCGGCCTACCGGCCGGCCTGATCTCAGGTGAAACGCGATCCCCTGTAGGAGCTGGCTTGCCAGCGATGGTCGTCAACGATAACGCGGGGCGGCTGGGTCAACGCGGCGCGCTCGCGTTATTCGCTGGCAATCCCGCGCCTACACTTCCCAATCAGCCTTCGCAATGTGCAACCCATGCAACCCCTTGTACGCTGCACGCTCCGGCTGGCTCCAGCCTTCTAGCAACGATTCATCCAGCCGATAGACCTCCACCCCCAACGGGCGGCACACGCTCAGTGGGTCCTGCGCATCCGGCCCCCACATGGCCAACGACAGGTCGCCTCCCGGGCAGGTCGACAATGCGCAGAGCAAATCGATCTCGGCGAAGAACTCCAGGTAATCGCCCTTCTGCGCCGGACAGGCCTTCATGAAGTACATGTCGTCGTGATTCAGCCCCGTGCACTGGAAAATGTTCAGCACGTCATGCACGTCGAATTCGGTCAGGCCATGGGGCAGTACCGCGCGGGTCAGGTTGGAGTGGCAATGGTGATGGAAGTCTTCGCCGGTGAGCATTTTGTTCACGTACGGGTCGCAGCGGGTTCCCAGCAAGTCGTGCAGGCGCCCGCCATGTTCATCGATACCGTACGCGGAAAGGCTGTCATCGGTGATGGTCACCAGCGGCCGCAAGAACGGCAGGTTCGACCAGAGCCTGTCGTGGGTGCTGACATGCGCGCCCTGCAACTGCCGGGTCCGCGCCGCCCATAGGCGCTCGCGTGGATCGTTGGCGTTCCAGACGTTGAAATCACCCACTCGTGGCCCGACCGGCGTGGTGACGCGAAACACGTGCCCGGCCGGGACCGTCCAGGCACGGCCGGTGCGGATCGGCACTTCGAATGACTCGATCAAGGTGCGCCCGTCCTTGGCGTCGCGAACCCGCTCGTAGAAGGCCTTGTCCACCTGCAAGGCCGAGCCTTTGCTGACTTGATAGGCCGCTGGATAGTCTTTGTACATGGCACAGATCCTCGATCAGTGATGGGAAGCAGGGGCAAGCAATTGCAACAGCAGGTGTTCGGAATCCTCGAGATACAGGCTCATGGCATCTTCAGCCCCGCGCTTGTCGCCCTCGGCGAGCAGCTCATGGATATGCCGATCGCGAGCCAGCCAGGGCGCCTGGAAACGTGATTCATCGGGGGCGGTGCAGAACACCAGGCGCAGTTGCGCGACAACGTTAGTGAAGAACTCGTCAAACAACGGACTGCGCAACAGCCCGACGATATGCTGGTGAAAGGCCAGGCCATGGGTGCCGACGGCGCGCCAGTCCTCGCGCTCCCGGGCCAGCTCGGCGGCCTCCAGGGCTTCGAGCATGCGGTCGGACTCACACTCGCGCAGGGGCCTGCTGGCGCTGATGGCCTGCAATTCGAGCGTGCGGCGAACCTGGAACAGGTCCCGCACATCCTCGATCCCCAACCGGCGCACCATCACACCCTTGTTGCGCACATAGCGGGTCAGGCCCTCCTGCCCCAGGCGGTGCAAGGCCTCCCGAATGGTATTGCGCGAAGCGTTGTAGGCTGCCACCAGATCGCTTTCCACCAAGGCCATGCCGGGCAGCAATCGTCCACCAATGATGTCGCCGCGTAACTCCAGTGTGATGTGATCGGCCAATGACAGTCCGCTGTTCATACCCATTACCTCGGATTGTTCAACAATCGTTGATGAATGAATAATCACTATTCGTGCCATGTTCCATTGGCGTTTCGATCAAGTTCGACGCATCTGCATGCTTTTTAGAAATAGAAGTACAGTCACCATCCAATTTTCATTGGTTAATATGGCGCATTGATGTGGAGATATCAGATGCGTTACTCGCAGGACCATAAAGCCCAGACCCACGAACGCATCATCAAGGAGGCTTCCGTGCGCTTTCGCCGCGACGGCATCGGCGCGACCGGCCTGCAACCCCTTATGAAAGCGCTGGGCTTGACCCACGGGGGCTTTTATTCACACTTCAAGTCCAAGGATGAGTTGGTGGAAAAAGCGTTACAGGCTGCCGGGGATCAAGTGGACGTCACCTGCGCCGAGCTGTTCGCACAGGATCGTCCGCTGGAGGCGTTCATCAACGCCTATCTGTCTGAATGGCACCAGACTTCACCCCACGAAGGCTGCCCACTGCCGACCATGTCCTCGGAACTCGGCATGCGCGGCCAGCCGAGCCCCACTTCAGACGCGGTACTCCATGCACGACTTCGCCAGATCCAAGGCACACTCGAGGGCGAAAACACCGATCACCGCAGCATCGTCATCATGTCCACACTGATCGGCGCGCTGCTGCTTTCGCGCAGCGTCGAGAACCCCGAGCTGGCCGCCGAGATCCTCGAGGTGACACGCACCTTCCTCAATCTATCCGGGACTAGCCAACCCAGCGCTTGAACAGCACGCTGGCATTGACCCCGCCAAACCCGAAACCATTGGACAGCGCATACTCGATCGCCATGGGCCTGGCTTGGCCATGGACAATGTCCACGCCCTCGCTGGCCGGGTCCGGGTTATCGAAATTGAGGGTCGCCGGGACGATCTGATCCCGGATCGCCAGCAGCGTGAAAATGGCTTCGATGCCGCCCGCGGCACCGAGTAAATGCCCGGTGGCCGATTTGGTCGAGGTCACTGCAATGCCGTTGTTCGAACCGAACAACGCCTTGATGGCTGCCAACTCCCCCAAATCGCCCACTGGCGTCGAGGTCGCGTGCGCATTCAGATGCTGGACCTGCTCCGGCGAAATCCCCGCCTGCGCCAGTGCCAATGACATCGCCCGGCGAGCACCACTACCATCCTCAGGCCCCGCGGTCAGGTGATAGGCGTCGGCGCTGGTGCCATAACCGACCACTTCCGCCAAGGGTTGAGCGCCCCGGGCCAAGGCATGCTCCAGGGATTCGACCACCAGCAGGCCTGCCCCCTCGCCCATGACAAAGCCATCGCGATCGCTGTCGAACGGCCGCGAGGCACGCTCCGGTGTGTCGTTGAAAGCGCTGGACAAGGCACGCGCCGCCGCAAAGCCGGCAAGACTGACCCGATCGATCGCCGCCTCCGCGCCCCCACACACCGCAACATCCGCCTCGCCACTACGAATCAACCGCACCGCATCGCCAATGGCCTGCACTCCGGCCGCACAGGCCGTGACCGGTGCTCCCAGCGGGCCCTTGAACCCATGCTGGATCGACACATGACCCGCCGCCAGGTTGACCAGGAACGAAGGAATGGTGAACGGCGACAAACGTCGCGGCCCACGGCTGTCCGTGGTCCGCACCGCATCGGCAATCGCCCCGAAACCACCGACACCGGAACCGATGATGGTCGCCGTGCGCTCCTGGGCCTCGGCTGTTTGCGCCTGCCAACCCGCCTGCTCAATGGCCTGACGCGCCGCCTCCATGGCAAACAGGATGAACCGATCCATCTTCTTCTGTTCTTTGGGCGCTGTTGCCCGATCCGGGTCAAAACCCGCCTCCGGATCCTCTGCCAGGGTTGGCACCGCCCCGCCGACCTTGGCCGGCAGATCGGCCACTACCTCGTCCGGCAAGTTGCGCAACCCGGAACGCCCGGCCAACAGCCGCGCCCAGACCGCCTCGACGCCGCTACCCAGCGGAGACACCAGCCCCATGCCTGTCACTACCACTCGACGATCACTCATACCGCAACCACCTCATACCGGTTCGCGCGCGTCATTTGTAACGCGCAGCCGCTTTGCTTTTGGAAAGGTTAGGCGCCATGACAAGACGCGCCGCCACAAATGCATTCCAGTCGCCTGCATCCGGCAAAGAAGGAATGGTGACCAACTCACCCTGATCCAGCCCCGCCAGGGCTGCGTCGACCATCTCCCCCGCCTCCATGACCATATCTTCCGGAATCTGCGAAGCATCGATACCCGAGCGCTCCCAGATCTCAGTACGCGTTACCCCTGGCAACACAGCCTGGACCTTCACGCCAGTGCCGTCGAGTTCGGCGTTCAACGACTGGGTCAAACTCAACACATAAGCCTTGCTCGCGCTGTACGTCGCATTGAAACGCTCGGGAAACAACGCCACCACCGATGCAATATTGATGATCGTGCCCCGACCCGCCTTGGCAAAACTCGCTGCCGCAGCCGACGCCAAACGCGTGACCGCCGTGATATTCAACTGAATCATGCGCTCCATCTGGTCCAGATCGGCGTTGGCCAACAACCCATCCGCCGCCACCCCCGCATTGTTCAGTAACAGGCTGATACTCGAATCACTGCGCAGACGCTGCTCAAGCTTCAGCACGTCATCCTTCTGCGTCAAATCCGCCTTGAGCACCTCCACCTGCACACCATGGGCATCGCGCAACGCGCTCGCCGCCGCCTCAAGCCGCCCTTGATCACGGGCAACCAACAACAAATCAAAACCACGCGCCGCCAACCGCTGCGCGTAGACCGCGCCGATACCGGAAGAGGCTCCGGTGACGAGGGCGGTACCTTGGGACTGGATGGAATTCATGACTTTGCTCCTGGGAGATGCCAGAGGATTGGAGAAGCGCAAGATTCTCAGCGCACTTCGACGGAAACCGAATTTATTATAGCCATAATTTAATAGCCATATGATATACGTAATTTTTTATTGGGGACGAAAGGCAAACCCCACAGCATTCGCCAGAATGCAAAAAGGCCGGTCAATGACCGGCCTCCAAGGCTGACTTACAAGCTTAGTTCACCTGAAGTTTCTCGCGATTCTTATCCAGGAGGGCCTTGCCGAAACCCTTCACTTCGAGCAACTCTTCAACGGAGGCAAACGGGCCATTAGTTTCACGATACGCAACAATCGCCTTAGCCTTCGCCTCCCCCACGCCGGACAACTCACGCTGCAAGGTGGGCGCATCAGCCTTGTTGAGGTCCACCTTGCCTGATTGCGTATTCGCCGAAGCCTCCATCGCCACCGGAGCCTTGGAAGCCTCCGGTTTGACTACAGGCGCTGCATTAGCGGTGATAGAGGCACTGGTTAGCAGGGCAAAAACCAGGGAATAAAAATAGCCTGTACGCATAAATGACGCTCCATGACATCGGTTGAGGAAGCAGCTTTTCCGCAGCTGCTTCCTCAAGTTAGGCGATGTGGGGAGGGTGTCAAAAATGTGTCTGTTGCGGGATGTGAAACAATCAGGGTTCGAGGCGACGTTGCTGGTAGATCCAGTCGACGATTTCGCCGTCGGGAGTGTAGCCGCTGACGGTTTCGCGCAGGAGTTGGCGGACACGCGCATAGTCATCGTGCTCAACGGCGCCTAGCAACTCATTCAGTTTTATCTTTAGTACATCCCACGGTAAATGATCCTCGCTTGCACTCATGATCATCGGGTGCTGGGTCGCGCTAACGTTGTCACCGATCAACAACTCTTCGTAAAGTTTCTCGCCTGGACGAAGCCCCGTGAATTCGATCGAGATATCGCCATGCTGGTTTTTCTCCGAACGAATACTCAATCCGGACAGATGAATCATCTTTTCCGCAAGCTCAACTATCTTTACTGGCTGACCCATGTCCAGGACGAACACATCCCCACCCTGCCCCATCGAACCTGCCTGAATCACAAGTTGTGCTGCTTCAGGGATGGTCATGAAGTAACGCGTGATTTTCGGGTGAGTGACGGTGAGCGGGCCACCTGACTTTATTTGTTTATAAAACAGCGGAATGACTGAGCCAGACGAGCCCAGGACATTACCAAAACGCACCATGGTAAAACGAGTTTTATTGACATGAGAGACATTAGTGGTATCGCCAAACAATACTGGGGCTAACTCTCGACTTAGGGCTTGAAGTGTTAGCTCGGCAAGCCGCTTGGTGCTGCCCATGACATTTGTAGGTCTTACAGCCTTATCCGTTGAAATCAGGACAAAATTGGCGACACCCGCTTTCAGCGCTGCCTGAGCAGTGTTAAGCGTGCCGATTACATTGTTGAGAACACCTTCGGCTATGTTGTGCTCGACCATAGGCACGTGTTTATAAGCTGCTGCATGGTAGACAGTGTCTACATGCCAGGTTTTCATGACATCCAGTAATTTCTCCGGGCTGCGCACTGAACCTAAAATCGGTAAGAGGCGTACCGATAGGGACTCACGAGCAATTCGTTGCTCGAGCTCGGACAGGATGTCATAAAGATTGAATTCACTGTGCTCAAACAGCAGAAGTGTCGTTGGACGCAAAGATAAAATCTGCCGGCAAAGCTCCGATCCAATGGATCCACCAGCGCCTGTAACCAATACGGACTGCCCCTTGATACAATGGGCAAGCAGGTCTTCCTGAGCTGGAACCGCGTCTCGACCCAAGAGGTCTGCGATGTCTACTTCTTGAATATCATCGACTTTTACCCGACCGCTGGCCAGGTCCATGAAGCCGGGGACACTTCGAACGTGGAGAGGGAAACCTTCGAGATAACCTAGGATTTCACGACGGCGACCACGGGTAACGGAAGGAATTGCGAGTAATATCTCTTGAGCACCAGTAGCATCGATCATCTGTTGTATATGCTTCGGCTTATAGACTTGAAGTCCTGAAATTACGCGATTGGCTATGCTACTGTCATCGTCGATGAAAGCGATTGGCCGCATCATTCGACCCATCCGCAATGCCGCAACCAACTGGTTTCCCGCAGCCCCTGCCCCGTAAATAGCAACTTTAGGTAGTCCGTCATCACGATTTGTAAAAGGTACATGCTGCGTCGTAGCAAACCAGTCGCCCATAAAATATTGGCGCATGGCTAAACGCAAGCCACCAATCATGATAAGACTTAGCCACCAATAATTGAAAATAATTGACCGTGGAACCGTGCGCTGGTGATTACTATACAAATATACTGCGACACCCAACAATAACGCGGACAGACTGACCGCCTTTATAATTGCGACCATGGCGTCATTACCAAAGTAACGCATGACCGCTCTATACAAACCAAACCGAATAAATAAAGGAATTGCCAATGCTGGGGCGGCGACGAACAACCAATAATGCTGCAACAGAGGTTCGACCATATCGTCCAGCCCTAAACGAACGACAAAAGACATCCATAAGGCAAACCAAACCAACAAAACATCAGTCACAACTTGCAAAACGCGTTTTCGTTGCCGTGGAAGATTAAGCAAGTAATTTCTTATATTATCCATAACCCCAGACCACCTTTCATCGCCAAAACAAAAATCATCTAAAGCCGGAATTCAAACCTTTTCCAATTACAACTTCCTTGCCGTTAATTTCAAGCTTAGGCAAAAAAACGGTATTTTCCAGATTGGAGGTGCCGAGACACCCCACCAGGAAAACCGCCGCTGCATCCCCACAGAAAATCCGCGAAAGAGGGTGATTTTAGTATCGGCTCGCAAAAACCAATATTGAGCATCCGGAATGTTGCCCGGTCTGAAAGCCGGAGTGAGCCAGCGCATGACTCCCGCAGGCACCCGCAAGACATCTGCCATCACCAAAAACGACAACCATACAGTCATCGAACAGAAGCGTCCTTTAATAGTTGGGGTTAAAGCGAGAATCTTGGATCTTTTCGCTTTGGCATTATCATACACGTCAATGATGGTAATTCCTCGCTCCGACTTCTGTTCACCGCTACGCACCTCGTCAGATTCGCTACCACTCGTGTCCAACCTTTCCACGACGGAATGCACGGCAATTCGCTTACCGCAGCATCTGTCAATTTCAGCATCTTCTTAGGGTTTGGTACACAAAAATATGAACTTGCCTGAGCTGATGAAGAAAAATCGAGCGTCACGAAAAGCGCTCAGCTTCGCAGATGCACGCTCAAATGTCGCGAAAACGCCTGTATGTCTCGAGAATACCCGCGCATTCGAATATCGCCTGCAACCCTAGGCGTCATGTGCACTTATCCACCGAAATATGGCTCTCCACTAACGACGATATCCTATGCAAGGAAATTTGCTGATAGCCCCATTTGTCGTCGAATTCTGGAACGAGCTATCATTGGATCCGACCCAGCGCCAGCCCGACCGATGGTCATGAGTTTCCTTGGGAAAAATCAAGGGCTTGCATACCCGATGTGCTACCGAACAAATCCGTCAATGCAACGACAGTAAAAATCGCCTGGATGACATGCCCAAGAGCTTGATGATGCCATTTTCAGCCATAGGCACGAATCCACTACTCATGAGATCATCAGCGCCTTGGCAAACCGTACGCAAATCAAAACAGTTTATAATTTCTATACAAACGAACCTGCTAGTGACACGTAGAACGTGGGAGGAATTAACATGAACTCCGGAAGCTTTCTTCTAAAGAAAGATTTTTTTGGCGAAGAAAAGATATCAGAAATCAAAAAAACAGCACTAGAACTGGAGATCAACAAGTCCAACGTACACGCCGACGGAAAATATGCCGGGATCCAGTGGCATAAAATAGACCTGGATCCTGCAACCCACACATTCATGCAGGATATCTATGATTTCCTGGGGGCAGATCAAAGTGGCGTTTGTGTATTTTATTACTTATCTCCAGGTGCCGTTCTTCACGCGCACCGAGACCTCACTGGCGCGTCAAGCAACGCGAGAATCCGTTTCCACATCCCGATCATCACCAACGACAAAGTATTTTTTAACGTTTCAAAGAAACGGATAATAATGCGCCCGGATGAGTTATGGGCACTGGATACTTCGTACTTGCATGAGGTGAAAAACGAAAGCACTGAGACAAGAGTCCATATCGTCATTGAGTGCAACATTAACGAGTCGGTAAAAACCAAACTACCACAAAAAAATATCCGAGGAAAAATTCACGACATTTATTTCTTCATGATACTCGCACTCAACTTACTCAAATCTGTCATCATCAACATTTGGAAAGACCCAAAGTATTTTATGGCTCAAATGAGGATGCTTAAAAAATTCGTTGAATGGCGCTTCTTGGGAAAAAAGAAAGTCGAGTAATACCATCAAGCCACGCTAGCGAGCGAATACGACACAAAAAGAAATGGCGGATACTTTCCTAGAATCCGCCAAAATCTTTTTTGCACCGAAGCTATCCAATAAAAATTGTCGCCCAAATAACGAAAATAATTTCTAATAGCTATAGAAACCTTTACCTGTTTTTCGTCCAAGCCTATTGGCCCTAACCATTTTGCGCAACAATGGATGCGCTCTGTACTTCGAGTCTCCAGTTTCGTTGTGCAGCGTTTCCATTATCGACAGATTCACGTCGTTGCCGATCAAATCTGCCAGCGCGAGCGGTCCGATAGGGTGATTTGCACCAAGCTTCATTGCCTTGTCAATTTCTTCGGCTGTAGCCACACCCTCGGCCAATATACCAATAGCTTCATTTATCATCGGTATTAGCATTCGATTGACAATAAATCCTGGTGCTTCATTGACCAGCACCGGCTCTTTTCCTAATTCTGTAGCAAAATCGAACGCCCAAGCTGCAGTCTCGCTGGAAGTAGAGAGACCAACAATTACCTCGACAAGCTTCATGACTGGGGCGGGGTTGAAAAAATGTAGACCCACTACGTTTTCAGGATGCGAAGTAATGCTCGCTAATTCGGTGATAGACAGTGAAGAAGTATTCGTAGCAATCATTGTATTTGCATTAGCGTACTTGGCAATCTCCTTGAACACCTCGTGCTTTACTGACATATCCTCAGCGACGGCTTCAAGAATCAAGTCACAATCTGCAATACTCGGGAAACCGGTTCCGACACTAATCTTCTCAGAATAGCTTTTGACATTTTCTGCCAACAGCCTCTTCTTATTGATCATCCTTTCCCACTGAGAATTAAGATCTTCGAGCGAAGAGCGACAGCTGGATTCCGCACGGCCAACCCATACCACTGAACAAACGATGTCAGACTGCGCCAGAATCTGAACGATGCCTTTGCCCATCGTCCCTGCCCCGATCACCGCTACTTTGATCTCTTTCATGCTGTCGTAAATCCTTATCTTGAGCCTTTGTTCAGCGGTTTTGCAGGGTTACCAAATACTGTCGTGTATGGTGCGACGCTTTTGGTTACAACGGATCCCATTCCAACAACTGCACCTTCGCCGATAACAATTGGCCTCTCCGGGGTTCCTTGGCGGATCATTGCCCCAGTGCCTATGTAGGCGTGATCTTCTATTACAACACTACCATTGCATTGAACATTAGGAGCGAACGTTACGTAGTCACCAATCACGCAATCGTGAGCAATATATGAATAAATATTGGCGTGAAAGAATTTACCGATTTTTGCATTAGCAGTAACTGTGGTAAAAGGGCAAAAAACAGCACCTTCGTCAATATCGTTGTGACTCAGACTTATGGAACTCATTGCAGAAATCGAGAAAGGTTTAATACCCGCGGCAATGAATCGCTCTGCGATTTCCTGTCTGACCTTACTGTTGGCGATTGTAATATTGAAGAATTTTTCGCCATCCATACTGAAGAATTCATTGGTATCGATAACGTTAAATCCATTGATGGATTTTTCTGGCTGGTTGTCATCAACAAAGATAATCTTGACCTCTGATTCACTGGAGCTTCCCAGCATCTCTTTCGCCAGAGGCACCACCTCACGCCCAAACCCACCAGCACCAACGATTGCGTAAATTTTCATGCTCAATCCTTCAGTTCTATGTCGATACAGCTGGCCCAAGTCTGCAGGCTTGAGATGGCTGCCGACCTAATGGACGCGGTGGAATTTTACATACGAAACAGGCTGCTGTCAGGCTGATAGTGAAACCGCACACACCATTTGCCCCCGCCCTCGCTGGATCTAACTCACCAAAAAGCATGAGCTTCTCTTCGATTATCCGAGAAGAAGCTCACATGGCAAAATTGGCTTATTCCACCGATGCTTGAGACGCTCGTTGCATTACAACCTTAAGTGCATCACAAGTCTTGTCTATCTCAACTTCTGTCAATGTAGGGTGCACCAGGAACATCAAACTTGTCTCTCCCAACTCCTTCGCCACAGCGAATCGAGTCTCGGGTCGCCATCCGGTATCATCAAAGGCTTTTTCTAGATATACCTCAGAGCAAGAACCCGAGAAACATGGAACCCCGAGAGATACGATTTCAGAGAGAATACGGTCGCGAGACCAGTCAGCCTTCAAAAAAGCCGGATCAACGAACACATAACACTTGTAAGCCGCATGATTACAATCAGCTGGTATCACAGGGACGCGGAGACCGTTAAGCTCTCGCGCACAAGCCCAAATTCGTTCGGCATATTTAACACGGCTAGACTGCCACTCTGGCATACGTCTTAACTGTATACGTCCGATTACACCTTGCATCTCAAGCATGCGCCAATTGGTTCCAAAGCTTTCATGCAACCAACGGAAGCCGGGGGCATGCTCCCGCTCATAGATAGCTTCCCAGCTTTTTCCGTGATCCTTAAACGACCACATCTTCTGCCAGAGATTTCGATCATTGGTCGTGACCATCCCACCTTCACCACCGGTAGTCATGATCTTGTCCTGGCAAAATGACCACGCACCTATATGGCCAATAGAACCAACTGGACGCCCCTTGTAGGTCGCGCCGTGCGCTTGGGCGCAATCTTCTATGATCTTCAGACCATGCGAAGTTGCTAGGTCCATTATCGGATCCATATCACATGGCCAGCCCGCCAAATGGACGCAAATAACACCGCGAGTACGCGGAGTCAAAACAGCCTGGATAGTTTTCGCGGTGATGTTTTGGGTATCGCGATCGACTTCAGCGAACACCGGAGAAGCCCCAGCATTGACAATACTGGAGACAGAGGCCAAGAAGGTACGAGGTGTAACGACGACTTCGTCACCTGGTCCGATCCCAAGCGCGTTGAGTGCCAAATCCAATGCGACAGTACCATTGGCCAATGCGACCGCGTATTCAGTGCCTGCCCATGTTGCAAACTCTTTCTCGAATTCCCTGCACTCTTGCCCGGTCCAATAGTTGACCTTATTGGAAAGCACTACATCACGAACAGCATCAGCCTCTTCCGCAGTGAATGAAGGCCAAGGAGAAAATGGAGTGTTCAGCACGTTTTTACCTGCTATCCGTAATTAAGAATTAACCATAAAATTCAAGCACTTAACAGCACACTTGTATCCGAGGGCTAAACACTCAGGATTCTCCAAGCGATTGAGCCAACATCCCAGCTACAGCATGTTATCAGAGATGATACAACCCAATACTATCCCGACTGTCAGCAAAGCGAATCTTGAGCGTTCTACCTGCACCATCTCCTGCTAAAAGCGCTTCTCATCGCTACGCCGGCGATGGCTGCTACCACCTTGCCAGTGAGTAGACTCTTCATTTTTTTGACCCGGTAAACCTAGTCATTGTTACTTCACCTTCAGCGCTGATCCCATCCCGGACGAGCACTTTTTTGATGGTGAGAAATATGATTTTAAGGTCAAGCCACAGTGACTGGTTGTCTACATACCAGACATCAAGCTTGAATTTTTCTTCCCAGGACAATGCGTTGCGGCCATTTATCTGAGCCCACCCGGTAATCCCTGGCCGCGCCTCATGCCTGCGAATTTGTTCTTCATCGTAGAGAGGCAGGTACTCCATCAGCAATGGACGAGGCCCAACCACACTCATGTCCCCCTTGATTACATTCCACAACTCAGGCAGCTCATCCAGACTGCTAGAGCGTAGAAATCTACCAAAATCTGTCATTCGCTCAGAATCCGGTAATGGCTTCCCATTGGCGTCCAATGCATCTCTCATTGTACGAAACTTGACCATCTCGAAGGGTTTTCCACCCAGACCCGGCCTGACCTGTCGAAACAAGACCGGTGAACCGAGTCGATTATGAATCAAATATGCGACTACTGCGATCACAGGAGACAAGACGATTAACCCAATCGTAGCTGACACGATATCGAAGAGGCGTTTTAACATCTGAAATCCTTCAAAAGTGATTGACGTTCGGTGCAACTCATCGGCTCAAACGTTTGAAATGGTTGCCAAAGCGCTCGACGCCGACAGCTAATGAGAGCTCTTCGCGATAGAAAAGCTTACCGTTCTCGCCCATCCCGATACGCTCTTCTTCAGGAATGTCCATTAATGCCAAAACTGAATCTGCCAAGGCTTGCGCGTTATCCGACTCGCTAATAACGCCGCAGTGGGCCGAGCGCACAAGCTCTGCAGCGTCCCCGTCAACCGCCATCAATATAGGCTTTCCAGCAGCCATGTATGCTTGGGTTTTTGACGGAATGGTAATGGAAAACAAAGGATCTTTCTTCAAATGCACCAGCAACGCGTCGGCGCTGGCCAGGTAAGCACCTATTTCCGACATCGGAACAGCGGGGAGAAAATATACATCGTCGATCTTTTTGGCTTCAGCGAGCGCCTCTAATCTCGAAGCCTCCACCCCCCCTCCGATGAAAATAAAAGCCGCCTGGCTGGATTTTTCCTGAACTAACCGCGCGGCCTCAATAACTGTTTCGAGTGATTGAGCTTTCCCCATATTCCCAGCAAACAATAGCTTGAACTTCGAAACAACGGGAAAATTTGCTGGAGGCTTGGACAACGCAGTATTGACCGAATGTTCGGCACACCAATTGTATATCACATCGATTTTTTCTGATGGCACCCCCCGCTCAATTAACAAGCGCTTGAAACCAGGAGACAAGACCACTATTTGATCAACGTGACCGTATACCCAATCGCAAACTCGAGAAACCACTTTTAAAAGCTTTTCGTTAGAAAACATTCCCGTGGCCTTAAGCGTGTCCGGCCACATATCTTGTATATCGTAGACCACAGGAACACGACGAAAAAACCGAACCAGCGCAGCCGCTATGCCAACAGTCAGTGGAGGGTGGTAGGCATAAATAACATCTGGCTTTTTTGCGCGAAAAACACCGTAGATCAACATGCTGGCGGCGAAGCTAATGTAGTTCGCTAATCGTCCGACCCCACTCTGACCATGACTTGGGTAGAGTGGAACACGGGTAATTTGCACTCCATCAATTACTTCACGCTGCAAGCCTTTTATTCTATAACCTGGGTAGAGTTTCCCACCGGGATAATTAGGAAACCCAGTGACAACTTCTACTTCAAAACCCTGTGCAATCAACTCTCGTGCAAACACCAGCCCCTTGAAGGTAGGCTCGGGTTCAAACCACTGAGTGAACAACAAAACACGAATGGCCATCCGTATCAGTACCTTCTCCAGACGGTGCGCATGACGTAGTCGCGGTAGCTGTGGATAATCCGAACTACCTTCTCGGAAACGTTTGGCATGCTGTAGTCGGCAACAAGTCGCAAATCTCGCTCTTCGCCACGAGATTGGCTTTCCAATATCTGCAAGCCCTGCATAACCCGGTCTGTTTCAATCCCGACCATCATGACCGCGGCCTCCTCCATGCCCTCAGGACGCTCATGCGCCTCCCGAATATTCAAAGCGGGGAAGTTCAAAATGGACGACTCTTCATTAATTGTACCGCTATCGGAAAGCACAGCCTTGGAATCAAGCTGTAATTTATTATAATCCTTGAAACCTAGCGGCTTAAGCAGCTGTACGTTTTTGTGAAACTTCACGCCAAGAGCATCAACCCGCTTCTGAGTGCGAGGATGAGTAGAAACAATTACCGGGAACCCATAATGCTCTGCAACGGTATTTAGCACATTGACCAGCTTTGCAAAGTTTAAATCGGAATCGATATTTTCTTCGCGATGCGCACTTACGACAAAAAATTTACCCTTCTCCAGACCGTGGCGAGTGAGCACATCGGACGCCTCGATGCCCTCACGATAGTAATTCAACACCTCAAACATAGGGCTGCCCGTTTTGATTACCATGTCAGGCGACAGGCCCTCGCGCAGTAAATAATCACGCGCGATTGTGCTATAGGTCAAATTGATATCTGCGGTATGGTCAACGATGCGACGATTGATTTCCTCAGGAACGCGCATGTCGAAACAGCGATTACCCGCTTCCATATGGAAGGTCGGTATTTTGCGACGTTTGGCAGGGATGACCGCCATGCAACTGTTTGTGTCTCCCAGGACTAACAACGCCTCAGGTTGAACCTCCCCCAAAACCCGATCTACGCTGATAATCACATTGCCAATGGTTTCGGCACCCGTTACACCCGCAGCATTCAAAAAGTGGTCCGGCTTACGAATCCCCAAGTCTTGAAAGAAAATTTCGTTGAGTTCGTAGTCGTAATTTTGACCCGTATGGACAAGCACGTGGTCGCAATGCTGATCCAGGGCTGCCATTACGCGCGACAGACGAATGATTTCTGGACGGGTGCCTACCACAGTAACGACTTTCAGCTTTTTCATAATTTTTACTTCACATTTCAAAAATTGATGATTGAACAATCGATGATAGGCAACCCATAACATCTGGTTCGAAAATCGCGGCACACTAGACAATTCTGCCGAAGCGCCTAAATACTTTTTCGACGAAGATAAGCTAAATCTCGCCTAACATGACCGCTTTTTGACGAAAATTTGGATGCCACATCACGTTTTCCCAAATGAGCAATGTACCCAATCAAGTGATTTACAGCCTAGCGCATGGCGGGTTTTTCAGTAAATAGATTCACTCACTTTTTTTGTTCGCAGCATTGAAATCTTCATAATACTGCTCCGCTCGTTCTCGACCAGTGCCTTTATCGCCAGTCAATATATATTCCAGATAAGAATGATATGGAGAAAAAGGCAAGGAAGAGCTAGCAGAGACAAAAAACAGCAAGGAACTAAGACTACAAACTGCTACACCCGAGAAAACAATCGCACGAGCAGGAATGCTCACCTGCCTCATGACCTCGTAAATCAGCACCGCTTGAGCAAAACAAGCCAAATACTGAATTCGATTCCAAATTAATGCAAAATCAAAGAGGAATGATTGAGCACCCACCAAACATACAAGTGCGCCAATCGACACCAACTCACGACGACCTGCTTCTTTAATATAGAGCTTGACCAATCCAAGCAGTAGACAATTTAGCACCAGATAACCCGCTCCTGCGAATGATCTTTGCGAAAAGCCAATACCAGCATATATTGCGAGTTTTTCCGAAATGAACGGTATATTAGCAGCCGAGCCTACGCCAAGGGCAATTTGTCCGGCACCAACCCCCAGACTGTAGAAAGACAAACAAACTGCGATATAAATCCACATATTTCGAATGATGAAACGAATACCACGAAGAAAAAATATTGCCGCATACATAATCGATGAATATTGAAAACCTACCGCGACAACGAGCCCCCAAAAAGCGCCTTTATTCTTTCTAAAGATAAAGCTTTCCATAGATAAAAGAATGATGGAGACGGCAATGGATTGACGAATAGTTCCCATCTCCAAGGGGAAAAACACCCAACAAAAAACAAACGCCAACCCGAACGAGACTCGGGATTCGAAGCGATAGAAAAAACGACACGCACAATAAGTATTGAACGAACCGACTAATAATAAAAATAACTGGAAATCACCCACACGTGAAACAAGATAATTCAGCAAATAATAAAGTGGCTCCATCGAAACCACATCTTGTGGAAATTCCATGAATGCTGAGCTTGCTACAGAATTGAAATACTGCTCATAAACCACCCAGTCGAAACCAGTCTCATACCTAAACGCGCAGATTAGCCAGAAAATCATCATGGCCATAAAAAAGCTTAGCCCGGTATTTGTCTTCATAAAAAGCCCAGGCGTTGCAATTGCCCACAATAAAATACCGATGCCAAGGTAAAAATACATTCTAAACCCTTCATTTAACATCTGCGCACTGAAGCTGGGCTGATAGTCCAACGCGCTAGATTTTAGTCAGCACTAACCTGTACCAACAAATCAGGAGGCTAACCAGTTCAGCATCGCTCCTGCCTGACAGAGCGAGTGCCGGGATAGCTACGAAGCCTCAAAACCAACTACTGTTCTCAAAAAACCGGCTCCCATATTTGCTAGCATGGTTAGCCATACAAAACAGAGAGCCTTCACACTCTTACTCACCAGTTCCTAACGGACGTGCGTATGTATCGGGTAACTCACGGTCAAAAATCTCGTTCGCCCACAACATCACGATCATCTCTTCTTCTCCCACGTTGGTAATATCGTGAGTCCATCCTGGAACAGTCTCGACAATTTCCGGCTGCTCACCAGTTGTGAACAATTCGTAAAATTCATTAGAGACTATATTTTTGAACCGAAAACATGCTCGCCCCTTGATGACCAGAAACTTTTCAGTTTTTGAGTGATGATAGTGGCCACCGCGTGTTATACCGGGATGCGCTGTAAAATAGGAGAACTGACCACTATCCCCCGTCTTGAGCATCTCGACGAAAACACCTCTCTGATCACCATACTTCGGAACCTGATAAGTAAAGCTTTCCGGGGGCAAATAGCTAACATATGTGGAGTACAAAGCTCTAACCAGCCCCGTCCCCACCGGTTCTGAAATCAACGTTGAACGACTTTCTCGAAAAGCTTCAAGCTGACTTACAAGCGCACCGACAGTGATACTGTATTGAGGCTCGACACAAAAAAAGCGGTTAGTTGACGACTTTCCGTCCATTACAGAGATGAACTGATTAATCACATCATCAATATAGACGAGATTAATGACTGCTTGCGGATCGTTAATATTAACTGGCAGTCCACGAACAATATTGTGGCAGAATGTGGCCACGGCCGAGTTGTAGTTAGGCCGCGCCCACTTTCCGAAAACATTTGGAAGTCTGAACAGGTAAACCGGCGATCCATTCTGGGCTTCAAGTGCAGTTAACGCATCTTCTGCTCCGCGCTTGCTTTTACCGTATAAATTATCAAGTTCCGCTTGAATTGAAGAGGTATAAACTACTGGTACCGATCTACCACTCGCTGATATAGCGTTACATAGGGCTTGCGTCAAGTCCGTATTACCGGACATAAACTCTTCTGGATCTTGTGGCCGATTCACTCCTGCCAGGTGAAATACAAAATCCACACCACTCATGAGAGTCGACAGTTGAGTAACGTCATCATCCCGAGTAAATCGGACAACTTCGATATCATCGCGCTCGCTCAAGTGAGCTATAAGGTTCTTACCCACAAAACCATTAGCCCCGGTAATCAGCACTTTCATTGCTTCATTCCTCCGGTGTAGCATATTCACCACGCTGAATAGCGCGCATGAAATCGAGCTTTAACAACAGATTCTTCATGCCTTCAACATCTAACCTTTCAGTGTTATGAGAATTATAATCCTCCATACGAGAAATTTTCTCCTCGCCTTGCTCTACAAATTTAGCGTAGTTCAAATCGCGCAAATCAGGTGGCACTCGGAAATAGTCACCGCGATCCTCTGCACATGCCATTTCCTCACGACTTAGTAGCGCTTCGTACAGTTTTTCTCCATGCCGAGTACCAATCACTTGAATTGGATGCTCTGGAAGATTAAGCATCTGGGTCAGCGCGTTTGCAAGCGTTTCAACAGTAGCTGCTGGCGCTTTCTGCACGAACAGATCGCCATTATTACCATGCTCGAATGCATACAGCACCAGATCCACTGCATCCGCCAGCGTCATCATGAACCGAGTCATGTTAGGATCGGTCAGTGTCAGAGGCTTGCCATCGCGAATCTGCTGAATGAAAAGAGGGATAACCGACCCGCGGGAAGCCATGACGTTCCCATAACGGGTACCGCAAATTACAGTCTTATTGTCATCTGCGCTTCGCGACTTTGCCACCATTACCTTTTCCATCATTGCCTTGGATATGCCCATGGCATTAATAGGATATACAGCCTTATCCGTACTTAGGCAAACAACGCGCTTGACGCCATTCTGGATAGATGCTTCCAAAACGTTTTCCGTGCCAAGCACATTGGTTTTGACAGCTTCCATTGGGTGGAATTCGCACGAAGGAACTTGCTTGAGAGCTGCCGCGTGGAAAATATAGTCTACGCCGCGAGTGGCATTTAAAACACTCTGGTAATCACGGACATCACCGATATAAAACTTAAGCTTTGAACTAGCGTAAAGCTTACGCATATCGTCTTGCTTCTTTTCGTCCCGGCTAAATATCCGAATTTCGGCAATATCAGTGTCAAGAAATCGTTTCAAGACGGCATTGCCGAAGGAGCCGGTCCCACCGGTAATTAAAAGTGTTTTTTCCTGGAACATGGCAACCTCACAGTATTAATATCTGAAAACCATAAAATGCAATCCATAGAGCGACTTACCCAAGCGTACAACCTGAACCAGGTCACTTTCTGGACATTCCGTCACACGACCATATCGATTAGCTTTGATGTAATGTGACTCACCTCAAATATTTCTTTGAACCTAATAGGCCCGAGCTCACTCATGGAGCTCATACTATTATTATCACGTAATAAATTTTCGACGGATCTAAGCAAGCACTCCGGCTCTCCCGCCTCGACACTGACGCCTACTCCCAAAGAAGCTATGTAATCACCATAGTCGGTAGAAGCCTCGACTGATGCAACAATAGGCAATCCAACCCTCAAATAGTCGATAGTCTTCGACGGGAAGCTTGGAACATCGACATCCCTTACAGTACACACCAGTGCAAGGTCACATGACTTGATTAATCCTAGGTATTCATTTCGAGGCACTCGACGAATCCAGATTAGATTTTTGCAACCTTGCGCTAGGCATTCTTCGACAAGAAACTCAAGCGAGCCACTCCCGATCACAAGGAAAACCACGCTAGATCCATTTTTATGCGCAAGTTTCGCAGCATCGAGCAAATCTTCAAGACCCCGACCATGAACCAGCTGCCCACCAAAAACAACTAACGGACTGCTTTCCGGTAAATTGTACTTTTTTCGTACGTCGTAACGATCGACGTCGGGTAAAGCTGTTTCTTTTCCCCAAACTGGGGCGATGCAAATGCGTTGTTCATCTCGTAATGGGTAATGCTTACGCAGATAAGCCTCGTTGGCTGGAGACATACATACAACCACATCAAATTTTCGTATCAACAGTTCTTCAATTTTTCTCGCAATATAAAATGATGCGCCGGAAGAAAACAAACCGATTTGCCGATGATGATGTGGAAAAAAATCCCATTGAATCAATAACGAGGTGAGTGACTTTTTCTTCGCCAGCGCCATTATAGGCAAGGCCATTGTTACCGCTGGAGAAAAAGAGATCATCAAATCAAAGTCGATTTTATTAGAAAGTTCTCGAGCTACAAAATATGCTGAAAACGAAGATAAACTCCACTTCAGGGCACGGGAAACGAAGGCTATAGGGAAGCGTACCAGCACAGGAGGAATTGATATGACTTCGATACCATTTGCAAGCCTGGAATTTTGACGAGCACTACCAGGCTCCGCCCACCAATCCAAGCGTACAACCGTAATCTCGTGCCCTAACTCTTGAAAAGAATCCGCCAACTCATTGGTCAACCAAGGGTCATTTTCAGAAAGGGAAAATTTATTGCACAACATCAATATCTTCATGGCTGCATTCTCCTAAACCAGTAACCAAGCCCCATAGCCATGAAAATGGATAATAATCCATAAGTAACAACGTGTGCATAAACTGGCGCCATTGCACCAAAACCATCACGCAAAACGGTGAATGCAATGAAAATAAACATGCCTTGCGCGAACTCGAAGAGTATCGATACTCGCACAGCGCCTCTGGCCATAAAAATTATTGATATCGCTGATGCGATAGTGCGGAAGATATCACCTACCATCTGCGGTAAAAAATAATCTGTCATAGGAAGAAATTCGTCTGAAAAAATCAACTTAATAACAAAGTTTCTCAAACCATAAAGAACAACAAATCCGAGCAACAAAGCAGATAACAGCCACATAAGACTCAATTTGAACTCGTTGATCACCGCCCCTATATTATTGGCCGCGGCGTATCGGGGTAGAACGTAGTTCATCAAGACAACACCGACGAACTGCATGTAGACGTCTGATAACTTGATCACGCCCTGCCACAACCCAACCTGGTCCCAACCAAACTGCTGCGCCAACCCATCGCGCATCAGAATTTGTGCTATAGGAACCGACGTAGAGCCGACCAATGCTAAAAGCGAAAAAGACATCAGATGACGCATTTTGACTCGATCAAACAAAAAATTAAAAAACTGTAAAAGCTGTCTACGATGAAAAAACATGAACAAAAATGCAACCGCTGCCGTAACAGCAGGCATCAGCATTACCGAATATGCCGCACCATTAAAACCAAAAAAATGAACTGACAAGGCCAATATGGCTGTGCCGATTATAGTTCCTATTATGTTGACTTTTGCGTAAAAACCACTTTCACCCCGACTACTTGCCTCAGCCTGGATCAAACTCGCATAACCTACTATCGCTTGAGCCAAGCCAAGACCGATGAAAAGCGCCGTGAATCCGCCCTGCATTAAACTTTCTGATAGAGAAACGGAAAAAACCGACAACAAAATCGCAACAAGTACAGAAATTAAGGTTGTCAGAGTAAAGGCCGTCGAAAGCCAGACCTGACCCTCTTTGGATTCGATAGGTGACTTAGCAAGGACCTTGATCAAGCCATTCGTAATACCACCACCAGCAAACATTCCAGTAATTGCGACCAGCGTCATAAGTTGGCCGAGCAAACCAAAACCATCAGGCCCTAGTTTCCAAGCCAATAATTTTATGACCAGGAGTCCCGCAACCGCCTTCACTAATATCGAGGAGGCAAAATGCACACCGGCTCTCAACCTTGCCAAATTTCTAACCTCATCCACGTTCCTTTACTGGAGTCGACGCATGGTCCAAACGAGTACCTCTCACTCAAAAATGTCATTTAGAGCCATTATCCCCCCCCGTGCTACTCGAACGCAGGAACCAAGAAATTGACGAACTCCAAACCGGTCCATCCTATGAACCCAACACACGAGCAAATGACCAGAAATCCTCCAAGCGACGCAGCCCCTAGCAAAAATGAAAAAATCGGGCGTTTAACACCTTAGTTTATGCTATCCGCTCGGAATTTTCGACCATCTGTTTTGTCAATCGCTGTGGCTGGAAGCATCCGACAGGCTGTTATTTCGATGCCAGAGGATCAAGTGACGGAACCCAGCCCTTGAAACTTCCCTAACCGATGGGCCTGGGCTTGAGTCGGGTGATCGACAGCGGCCCTTAGCAAGGGGCTAACGTCTAAATGCCAGATACACCCCAGAATTCTTGCTGATGGCTTTAACTGCATGAGCCTAATCATCGTCCAAACCTTCGCTAGCATTCCGGCGACTCATGATTTAATTTGAACTCGATGAATGCAGTTAAAATATGTACGGACTTGATAAAGAATGGATGCTTATATTACCACCATAAAACTTAATCTAAATCAGGTCGCACCATCCAAACAAGCATACAAAGCATCTAAATAGCCCACCACGACTAAAACAGCAACATGGGCTATTTAGCTTTTCCGCTGATCAGATTAAACGCCACCTGATCGAGTCCGAAATAAATGCCGAATTACAACAAAGCCGCATCCCGCTATCACACCAAACAGAGCACTAAATATAACAATCAACAATTTCTTCGGCTTTATGGCGTTTGACACCTGCTCTACAGCACCATCCATCCGATAAGTTTTTACATCCGAAAGACTTAACGGGATAGATGCGTAAAAATCACGCGTCGATTCAAGATCGCGTAAGCGCTGGATAAAGGGGTCATTGGATTCCCGCTTCTCCAGATTCTCAATTTCGGCCTCAAGCGCCTTGGTACCACGCATATAAATAAGCTGCCCATCTAAACTTCCTGCAATTTGAACCGCAGGGTTACCTGATATAATCGGTGGCTTCTCCAACCCAATGGCGCTCGCAACTCGAAGGGCTTCGCGGAGCTTTGTAATAGTATCCTCGCGGACCTTCTGACCATTTTCACGTAACTCGGCAATTTGACGCTCGAGACTACGCACTCTAACTTCAGCCTCGTAGGTAACATCCTTAATTATTTCTTGCTTTGATAGAACCCCTGCGCGCTGAATATATTCGTCAGCCCATTTCGCAGCCTGTACAGGATCACTACCCTGAATAGCCACCATGTACTTATCAGGAATTTCCCTTGAAGACTGAGATACAACTATGCGCCTTGCAACTTCAGAATACTTGAGATCCTTGCCATCACCAGCTTCATCCTTGATTAACTCGGGCATCATCACTTCAGATACAAATGATTGACGAAGAGTCTCCCCCCTCAAATTTTGCAAAAAAACTGAGTACACAGCACTTACCGTGAGCGGCGTTAACTCTGTGTCTCTAACTCGACCATAATTGAGATTTGCGATATCATTTTGAGTAGGGGGAATAGCAAAAGCCTTTGCCTCATAAACTGGCCGAGCGATAACAACGTACGCTATACCTATTAAAGTTATCAGGAAGGTAAAACCAACAATCGCCAACTTATTAAGCCAAAGAATACCGAATAAATCGGAGAGATTTATCTCCCCCATATTGTTAGAATCTTTACTATTAAGCATTTGCCCCTTCCATAACACCTGATTTACGACTGCCAACCGCTCATTTGAGTGATCGAGATTTTTCTAAACAGCTAGTGACATATACATCTTGCCAATCTTTAGGGAATAGACGGAATGTCATGCACCGCCTACGCTCCAATATAAATAAATCAACATTGATACTTTCAAAAACCCTAAAAAACACAACAACTATAGTGTAAAAATCTACTGCGCAGCTATCCGTTTGCGCCTCCGCCCGAACACTAGCGCAAGAAGGGGGCCAAGCAGCATCCCCACCAAAAAAAATACCGCCATAAAAACTGAATTTGGCAGTAATGGGGTTCTCTTACCAAAAAAAGTAAGCTGTGATAGTTGCTGATTTTCAAGCATAAAAATTAAAACCGCAACAGAACATCCTGATAAACAAAGGACCAGAACAGCCTTCTTAAGACTCGTCATCCAAGCTCTCCCCAGTAAGGATTTTGAGAATCACTCCTCATCCTCATCTTCGTTCACCCGATCCCGCAGTTCCTTCCCCGGCTTGAAATGAGGAACAAACTTGCCATCCAGGCTAACCGACTGACCTGTCTTCGGATTACGCCCTACCCGAGGCGCACGGTAATGCAGTGAGAAGCTGCCAAAACCACGGATCTCGATACGATCGCCGGTGGCCAGGCATTGGGACATTTGCTCAAGCATGGTCTTGATGGCCAGCTCCACATCCTTTGATGAGAGCAGCCCTTGATGGGTGACAATTCGTTCGATCAACTCCGACTTCGTCATAATTTTCCCTTCTTTTTCAAGCAGCTAGATCAGCGCTTCAAAGGTTTTAGCACGCCCTGACACATTTGAACAGCCCCATCCTGTACCCTGTTTTTTCTCTCCCAGGCACTGCAGCGCCCTGCCCGCCTGCTCACCTGCAGATAACCAGCATCGTCCGCGTGAGAAAGCCCGCGGGATTGAAGCCTAAGAAAGACTCTTCCTCCTCCTTGGCGTCATCGGACCTTGCCACGACTGTGTAGCCTGCACCTTTGCATTCTTTAACTGCGCGCTTTTGGCATCTTTCCCAACCCGACCCCAGTCCCGAGCAATCGATCTCGATACCACTGACCCCACGCACGGCATGCGTTCTTGCACTAGTGGCACAACCCGCCAATGCCAGCACTGCCATCACGACAACGAGCCTTTTCATTCACATCCTTATGCCGGGCACGCAGCCCGACCGTCGTTTACCCCAAGCTAAGACTAGCTGCAAATAAGCGATTGATCCTGCTAAAGAAACAGACAGTTTTGGTTAGGTAATGTTTCGTAGTTTCAGCTGAGAAGATCGCACCTAAGGGACATTGGCCAAATTCCGGGCACAAAAAAGGGCGACCGAAGTCGCCCTTTTTTTTACAGAAAGTCAGAACTTAGTTCTGTTTTTCCGCTTGTGCAGCGCGCAGCAGGTCACCCAGGGTGGTGGCTACTGGAGCGTCACCAGCTACTGGCTTGTCGCGCAGGCTCTGGATAGCTTCTTTCTCGTCTTCAACGTCTTTCGACTTGATCGAGAGCTGGATTACGCGGCTTTTGCGATCAACGCTGATGATCTTGGCTTCTACTTCTTCGCCTTCTTTCAGAACGTTGCGCGCGTCTTCAACGCGGTCACGGCTGATTTCGGAGGCTTTCAGAGTCGCTTCGATATCGTCGGCCAGGGTGATGATGGCGCCTTTGGCGTCAACTTCTTTCACGATGCCCTTAACGATTGCGCCTTTGTCGTTCTCTTGAACGTACTCGGAGAACGGATCGCTTTCCAGTTGCTTGATACCCAGGGAGATGCGCTCGCGCTCTGGGTCAACCGACAGGATAACGGTGTCCAGCTCGTCGCCCTTCTTGAAACGACGAACAGCTTCTTCGCCAACTTCGTTCCAGGAGATGTCGGACAGGTGAACCAGGCCGTCGATGCCGCCGTCCAGACCAATGAAGATACCGAAATCGGTGATCGACTTGATGGTGCCGGAGATTTTATCGCCCTTGTTGAACTGGCCAGAGAAATCTTCCCATGGGTTAGATTTGCACTGCTTGATGCCCAGGGAGATACGACGACGCTCTTCGTCGATGTCCAGAACCATAACTTCCACTTCGTCGCCGACTTGTACGACTTTCGAAGGGTGGATGTTCTTGTTGGTCCAGTCCATTTCGGAAACGTGTACCAGGCCTTCAACGCCTTCTTCCAGCTCAGCGAAGCAGCCGTAGTCGGTCAGGTTGGTTACACGAGCGGTAACGCGAGTGCTTTCTGGGTAACGGGCTTTGATAGCAACCCATGGATCTTCGCCCAGTTGCTTGAGGCCCAGGGAAACACGATTGCGCTCGCGATCGTACTTCAGAACCTTGACATCGATCTCGTCGCCAACGTTGACGATTTCGGAAGGATGCTTGATACGCTTCCAAGCCATGTCGGTAATGTGCAGCAGGCCATCGACGCCACCCAGATCGACGAATGCGCCGTAATCGGTGAGGTTCTTGACGATACCTTTGACTTGCTGGCCTTCCTGCAGGGATTCCAGCAGAGCTTCGCGCTCGGCGGAGTTCTCGGCTTCCAGGACGCTACGACGGGAAACGACAACGTTGTTGCGCTTCTGGTCCAGCTTGATGACCTTGAATTCCAGCTCTTTGCCTTCCAGGTGCGTGGTGTCGCGCACTGGACGGACGTCAACCAGAGAACCTGGCAGGAACGCACGGATGCCGTTAACGTCGACAGTGAAGCCGCCTTTAACCTTACCGTTGATAACGCCCTTGACCACTTCTTCGGCTGCGAAGGCAGCTTCCAGAACAATCCAGCATTCAGCGCGCTTGGCTTTTTCACGGGACAGCTTGGTTTCGCCAAAGCCGTCTTCTACCGAGTCCAGCGCAACGTGAACTTCGTCACCGACGTTGATAGTCAGGTCGCCAGCGTCGTTGTAGAACTGCTCAAGCGGGATGAGTGCTTCAGACTTCAGGCCAGCGTGAACGGTTACCCAGCGAGCTTGGTAATCGATATCAACGATAACACCGGTGATGATGGAGCCTGCCTGAAGGTTCAGGGTTTTTAGGCTTTCTTCAAAGAGTTCCGCAAAGCTTTCGCTCATTTTAATTCCTGAGTATAAGGGCGAAGAATACGCCCATCTCCACATCCCAGACGACGTGGGTTACGTTCATTTAAAGAAGCACCGCAGGACTATGACTGGTCCCCTGTTGCGCTTCTTGGTCACCCGGCGATATCGCGGATTGCGATCTCGCTCATGATGCGTTCCAGCACCTGGTCGATGGATAATTCCGTGGAATCCAGCTGTATGGCGTCAGCCGCCGGCTTGAGCGGGGCTACCGCTCGCTGGGTGTCACGCTCATCGCGTGCACGTATCTCATCTAGCAGACTCGACAGACTAACACCCTCGACTTTGCCCTTCAACTGCAAATATCGACGGCGTGCCCTTTCCTCGGCACTGGCTGTCAGGAAAATCTTCAGCGGCGCATCCGGAAACACCACGGTGCCCATGTCGCGACCATCGGCCACCAGGCCCGGCGCTTCCTGGAAGGCGCGCTGGCGCTGCAGCAGCGCCTCGCGTACCGCGGGCAATGCAGCCACCTGGGAGGCACCCGAGCCGACGGTTTCGGTACGGATCACATCGCTGACTTCATCCCCTTCCAGGATGATGCGCTGCAGCTGACCTTCGGTCGCCGCGATGAACTGCACATCCAGATGAGCGGCCAGTTTCTTCAGCAGCTCTTCATTGGTCAGGTCGACGCCGTGGTTGTGGGCGGCGAATGCCAGCAGGCGGTACAGCGCACCGGAATCCAGCAGGTTCCAGCCCAGGCGATTGGCCAGGATCCCGGCGATGGTGCCTTTGCCCGAGCCGCTTGGCCCATCGATGGTGATGACCGGTGCAATGTTCTTCACGACTGAGCCTCTTGGGCAACGCGGATACCAACCTGCGCGCACAGCGCGAGGAAGTTGGGGAACGACGTCGCGACGTTGGCGCAGTCATGAATGCGGATCGGCGCAGTAGCGCGCAGCGAGGCAACGCTGAAGGCCATGGCAATCCGGTGGTCGCCGTGACCGTGCACTTCACCGCCACCGATCGAGCCGCCGTCGATGATGATGCCATCCGGGGTCGGCTCACACTTGACGCCCAACGCCAGCAAGCCATCGGCCATGACCTGGATACGGTCCGACTCCTTGACCCGCAGCTCTTCGGCGCCACGCAAAATGGTACGACCCTCGGCGCAGGCAGCCGCGACGAACAACACCGGGAACTCGTCGATCGCCAGCGGAACCAGCGCCTCCGGAATCTCGATACCCTTGAGTTTAGCTGCACGAACGCGCAGGTCAGCCACTGGCTCGCCGCCCACTTCACGCTGGTTTTCCAGGGTGATGTCGGCGCCCATCAGGCGCAGGATGTCGATCACGCCGGTACGGGTCGGGTTGATGCCGACGTGCTCGAGCACCAACTCCGATCCTTCGGCAATCGATGCGGCCACCAGAAAGAACGCCGACGACGAGATGTCGCCAGGCACTTCGATATGGGTCGCGGTCAGCTTGCTGCCGGACTCGACCGATGCGGTCGCGCCGTTGACGGTCACCGGGTAGCCGAAGCCGCGCAGCATGCGCTCGGTGTGGTCGCGAGTCGGCGCAGGCTCGGTGACGGTGGTCTTGCCTTCGGCGTACAGACCCGCCAGCAGCAGGCAGGATTTAACCTGGGCACTGGCCATCGGCATGGTGTAGGTCAGGCCTTTGAGCTTGTTGCCACCACGGATGATCATCGGTGGACGGCCTTCAGCGGCAGTCTCGATCACGGCACCCATTTCACGCAGCGGATTGGCCACGCGATTCATCGGGCGCTTGGACAGCGAAGCGTCGCCGGTCAGCGTGCTATCGAAGTTCTGCGCCGCCAGCAGGCCGGACAACAGGCGCATCGAGGTGCCGGAGTTGCCCAGGTAGATCGGGCCCGGCGCTGGCTTGAGGCCATGCAGGCCGACACCGTGAATGGTCACACGACCATGATGCGGGCCTTCGATGACCACGCCCATGTCACGGAACGCCTGCAGGGTCGCCAGGGCGTCTTCGCCCTCGAGGAAACCTTCGACTTCGGTGACGCCTTCGGCCAGGGAGCCCAGCATGATCGAACGGTGGGAAATCGACTTGTCACCTGGTACGCGAATCCGACCGGACAGGCGGCCACCAGGTTGAGCCAGGAAAATCAGATCGTTGGAATTCATAGCGTCCACATAGGCCCGACGGGCCAGGATTTTACTGAAATGCTCGCGGGCAACCCGGGCGCGCGTGAAAACGCCCAACAATTGGTGCCCATCCCCTGCATCGACCGCGTCGCGCAAGGCGTCGAGGTCGCTGCGAAATGTATCGAGTGTGCGCAGGACAGCTTCGCGGTTTGCGAGGAAGATGTCATGCCACATGACCGGGTCGCTGCCGGCGATTCTTGTGAAGTCGCGGAAACCGCCCGCAGCGTAACGGAAGATCTCAAGATTTTCATTGCGCTTGGCCAGCGAGTCGACCAGGCCGAATGCCAGCAAGTGCGGCAGATGACTGGTGGCCGCCAACACTTCGTCGTGCCGTTCGACCTGCATGTGCTCGACATCGGCGCCCAGTTCGCTCCACAAGCGATCGACCACGGCCAAGGCTTGCGGATCGGTCTGATCCAGCGGTGTCAGGATCACTTTGTGGCGACGGAACAGTTCGGCGTTGGAGGCTTCCACCCCGCTCTGCTCGGAACCGGCGATCGGATGCCCCGGCACGAAACGCGCCGGCATGCCGCCAAAAGCTTCGCTCGCCGCGCGCACGACATTGCCCTTGGCGCTGCCGACGTCAGTCAGAATCGCTTGCCCCAGATCCATGCCGGCCAAACGGCCAAGCATTTTTTCCATGGCGAGGATCGGCACAGCCAGCTGGATCACGTCGGCGCCCTGGCAAGCAACCGCCAGGTCTTCTTCGCAGCGATCCACCACACCCAGCTCAACCGCCAGCTTGCGCGACTGCGGGTCGACATCGACCCCGACCACTTCGCGGCACAGACCACTTTCACGCAAACCCTTGGCAAACGAACCGCCGATCAACCCCAGACCGACCACCACCAGGCGTCCGATCATAGGTTCAGCAGATTGCAGTGCAGTGACATCAACCACGGGCCAGAACCTTGGCCAGCGCCTCAAGGAAGCGGCTGTTTTCCGCCGGCAGACCAATGGTGATGCGCAAGTGGTTCGGCATGCCGTAGTTGGCCACCGGACGCACGATCACGCCTTCGCGCAGCAAGCCCTGGAACACCGGAGCCGCTTCGCGCCCCAGATCAACGCAGATGAAGTTACCTTTGGACGGAATCCAGCTCAGCCCCTGCTCACGGAAACCCGCCTCCAGTTGCTGCATGCCCGACTCGTTCAAGCGCCGACTTTCAGCCAGGTATTCAGCGTCTTGCAGCGCAGCGCACGCAGCAGCCAAGGCCAGGCTGTTGACGTTGAACGGTTGGCGCACGCGGTTCAGCACGTCGGCGACCACGGCGGTAGACAAGCCATAGCCGACGCGCAAAGCTGCCAGGCCGTAGGCCTTGGAGAATGTGCGCGACACCAGCAGGTTCGGGTAAGCCGCCAAGAAGTCCAGACCGTCCGGCAAGTCGCTGCCTTCGGCGTATTCGATGTAGGCCTCGTCCAGCACCACCAGCACGTGCTCCGGCACGTCCTGGAGGAATTCGTCCAGCGCCTCGGTATCGAACCAGGTCCCGGTCGGGTTGTTCGGGTTGGCGATGAACACGACGCGGGTATCGGCATCGATGGCCGCCAGCATCGCAGGCAGGTCATGCCCCCAATCCTTGGCCGGAATCACTTTGGCCTGGGCGCCGACAGCCTGGGTCACGATCGGGTAGACCGCAAACGCATGCTCGCTGAACACCGCATTCAGGCCCGGCGCCAGGTAGGCGCGCGCCACCAGCTCAAGGATGTCATTGGAGCCGTTGCCCAACGTCACCTGGTTCAGCTCGACGCGGCATTGTTCGGCCAGCAGGGTCTTGAGCGCAAAACCATTGCCGTCTGGATAACGAGTCAATTCGGCCAGCGCATCACGGATGGCGGCCAGGGCCTTGGGGCTCGCGCCCAGCGGGTTTTCGTTGCTTGCCAGCTTGACGATGCTGGCTGGATCGAGATTCAGCTCACGCGCCAGTTCGTCCACGGGTTTGCCCGGAACGTAAGGCGAAAGTTGTTGCACGCCCGGCTGTGCCAGAGCGAGGAAATTGCCACTCATTTGCTACCGCCCCTTAGAGAACTGCTTTCGGGTAGGAACCCAGCACTTTGAGTGCTACTGCTTCCTGACTGATCTTTTCCAGCACACCCTTGATCAACGGATCACGGTGGTGGCCGACGAAGTCGATGAAGAACACGTAGGTCCATTTACCGCTGCGCGACGGACGGGTTTCGATCCGGGTCAGGTCGATACCGTTGTCATGGAACGGCACCAGCAGCTCGTGAAGCGCGCCAGGCTTGTTGCTCATGGACACGATGATCGAAGTCTTGTCGTCGCCGGTCGGCGGCACTTCCTGGTTACCGATCATCAGGAAGCGCGTCGAGTTGTCCGGGCGGTCTTCGATCTTCTCGGCAAGACGGGTCAGGCCATACAGTCCGGCCGCCATGTCACCGGCAATCGCCGCCGAATTCCACTCACCCTTGACCCGCTTGGCCGCTTCGGCGTTGCTGGACACCGCCACGCGCTCGACATTCGGGTAATGGGCGTCCAACCACTTGCGGCACTGGGCCAGGGACTGGGCGTGGGAGTAGATGCGGCTGATGCTGTCGGTCTTGGTGTTTTCACCGACCAACAGGTGATGGTGAATACGCAGCTCGACTTCGCCACAGATCACCATGTCGTGCTCAAGGAAGCTGTCGAGGGTGTGGTTGACCGCGCCTTCGGTGGAGTTCTCCACCGGCACCACACCAAAATTCACCGCACCCGCCGCCACTTCGCGGAACACTTCGTCGATGGCCGCCATCGGCTTACTGATCACGGCGTGACCGAAGTGCTTCATCGCAGCGGCTTGAGTAAAGGTACCTTCAGGGCCGAGGTACGCCACTTTCAGCGGCTGCTCGAGGGCCAGGCACGAGGACATGATTTCGCGGAACAACCGCGCCATCTCTTCGTTGCCCAGCGGCCCCTGGTTGCGCTCCATGACACGCTTGAGCACCTGAGCTTCGCGCTCAGGACGATAGAACACCGGCACTTCGCCTTCGGCCAGCGAGGCCATCTTTACTCGCGCAACTTCCTGGGCGCAGCGTGCGCGCTCACTGATCAGCTCCATGACTTTGGTGTCCAGAGCATCAATGCGAACGCGCAGTGCCTTGAGTTCTTGCTCAGACATTAGCCGTGTTCCTTCTCGAACTCTGCCATGTACGAAACCAGTGCGTTGACCGCAACGATGTCGACGGCGTTATAGATGGAGGCGCGCATGCCGCCTACGGAACGGTGACCCTTGAGATTCAGCAGGCCACGCTCGTCGGCGCCGGCCAGGAACGGCTTGTCCAGACGGTCGTCCGCCAGGCGGAACGGCACGTTCATCCACGAGCGGTCCGACTTGTTGATCGGGTTGCTGTAGAGGCCGCTGGCGTCGATGAAGTCGTACAGCGTGCGCTGCTTGACGTCATTGAGCTTGCCGATGGCCTCGACACCGCCCTGTTCCTTGAGCCACTCGAACACAAGGCCAGACAGGTACCACGCCAGGGTCGGCGGGGTGTTGTACATCGAGCCGTTGTCGGCCGCGACCTTGTAGTTGAGCATGGTCGGGCAAATGGAACGGGCGTGACCCAGCAGGTCTTCACGCACGATGTTGACCACGATGCCGCTCGGGCCGATGTTCTTCTGGGCGCCGGCGTAGATCATGCCGAAGCGCGAGACATCCACCGGACGCGAGAGGATGTCCGAGGACATGTCGGCCACCAATGGCACGTCGCCAGTTTCAGGAATCCACTGGAATTCCAGGCCGCCGATGGTTTCGTTCGGCGCGTAGTGAACGTAGGCCGCGTCCTTGGACAACTTCCATTCGTTCTGGCCAGGAATGGCGAAATAGTCGTAGGGCTTGGCGGTCGCGGCAACATTGACGTGGCCGAAGCGCGACGCTTCTTCGATGGCTTTCTGCGACCAGATACCGGTGTCGATATAGTCGGCGGTGCCGCTTTCAGGCAACAGGTTCAGGGGAATCTGAGCAAATTGCTGGCTGGCGCCACCTTGCAGGAACAGCACTTTATAGTTCGAGGGGATATTCAGCAGATCACGCAGATCCTGCTCGGCCTTGGTGGCGATGGACACGAACTCATCACTGCGATGGCTCATTTCCATGACCGACAGGCCCTTGCCGTGCCAGTCGAGGAGTTCACCCTGGGCGCGCTTCAGGACGGCTTCGGGAAGCGCCGCAGGACCGGCACAGAAGTTATAGGCTCTCTTGCTCACATCCAATCTCGCTCTGATTTGGTGGTATCACGCAATAAATCATATTATCAATCGACACAGGATCTCTGCTGAAGCAAACAACCTGTGGGAGCGAGCCTGCTCGCGAATGCATCACCGCGGTGTTTCAGAGATACCGCGGCGCCTGCTTCGCGAGCAGGCTCGCTCCCACAGGGGATATCCATGGGTGTCGACATTTTCCTTTCGGACAAACAACAAGGGGGCGAATTTTCATCCGCCCCCTGTTTACCCGCTTATTCCTGTGGTTCTTCGTCAGCGGCGGCGTCGAGTTGTTGGCCCTCAACGATGTCGTCGATCACGACATTGCCTTCGAACACAGCACCTTCTTCACCTTCCAGCTCTTCACCTTCGACTTCCGACGGCTCCTGGACCCGCTCCAGACCGACCAGCGTTTCATCGTTGGCCAGCTTGATCAGGGTCACGCCCTGGGTGTTACGACCCAGGCTCGACACTTCGTCGACACGGGTGCGCACCAGGGTGCCCTGGTCGGAAATCAGCATGATTTCCTCGCCATCGAGCACCTGGACCGCACCGACCAGACGGCCGTTGCGCTCGTTGCTGACCATGGCAATAACGCCCTGGCCGCCACGCTTGTACTCCGGGAACTCGGTGATCGCAGTACGCTTGCCGTAGCCACGCGCCGAAGCGGTGAGGATCTCGCTGCCTTCTTCCGGGATCAGCATGGAAATCAGCTTCTGCCCTTCCGGCAGACGCATACCGCGCACACCGCGAGCGGTACGGCCCATGGCGCGAACGTCGGATTCCTTGAAGCGAGTGACCTTGCCGCCGTCGGAGAACAGCATGACTTCACGTTCGCCATCGGTGATGGCCGCGGAAATCAGTACGTCGCCTTCGTCCAGCTCCAGCGCGATCAGGCCGACGCTGCGTTGACGGCTGAAGGATTCCAACGGGGTCTTCTTCACGGTGCCGTTGGCGGTGGCCATGAAGATGAAGTGACCTTCGGTGTATTCCTCGACAGGCAGCATGGTGGTGATGTATTCACCGTCATCCAGCGGCAGCAGGTTGACCAGAGGACGGCCACGGGCAGCGCGGGACGCTTCAGGGATTTCGTAGGTCTTCAGCCAGTACACCTTGCCCTTGCTGGAGAACAGCAGCAGCGTGGTGTGGCTGTTGGCAACCAGCAGGTGAGCGATGTAGTCCTCATCCTTAACGCCGGTCGCCGACTTGCCTTTACCGCCACGACGCTGGGCCTGGTAGGCCGCCAGCGGCTGGGTCTTGGCGTAGCCACCGTGGGAAATGGTCACGACGCGCTCTTCTTCCGGGATCATGTCGCCCAGGGTCAGGTCGAGACGCGCATCGAGGATCTCGGTGCGACGCACGTCGCCGTATTCGGCACGGATCACTTCCAGCTCTTCGCGGATCACTTCCATCAGGCGCGTGGCGCTGTTGAGGATGCGGATCAGCTCGCCGATCTGGTTGAGGATCTCTTGATACTCGGCCAGCAGTTTTTCGTGTTCCAGGCCAGTCAGGCGGTGCAGACGCAGTTCCAGAATGGCTTGCGCCTGTTCTGGCGACAGGAAATACTTGCCGTCGCGCAGACCGTATTGCGGATCGAGGTTTTCCGGACGGCACGAATCGGCGCCGGCACGTTCCACCATCGCTACGACCGCCGAGGACTCCCAAGGAGTGCTGATCAGCGCTTCCTTGGCTTCCGATGGGGTCGGCGAGGCCTTGATCAGGGCGATGACCGGGTCGATGTTCGACAGGGCAACCGCTTGACCTTCGAGGATATGACCGCGCTCGCGCGCCTTGCGCAGTTCGAACACGGTACGACGGGTGACGACTTCGCGACGGTGACGGACGAAGGCTTCCAGCAGGTCCTTGAGGTTCAGGATCCGTGGACGGCCGTCGATCAGCGCGACGATGTTGATACCGAACACCGCTTGCAGCTGGGTCTGAGCGTAGAGGTTGTTGAGGATCACCTCAGGCACTTCGCCGCGACGCAACTCGATCACGACGCGCATACCGTCCTTGTCGGACTCGTCGCGCAGCTCGGTGATGCCTTCGAGCTTCTTCTCTTTTACCAGCTCGGCGATCTTCTCGATCAAGCGCGCCTTGTTCAGCTGGTAAGGGAGTTCGGTGATGACGATCTGCTGGCGACCACCGACCTTGTCGATGTCTTCGATCATCGAGCGGGCGCGCATGTAAATGCGTCCGCGACCGGTGCGGTAGGCTTCGATGATGCCGGCGCGACCGTTGATGATCGCGGCGGTCGGGAAGTCCGGACCGGGGATGTACTGCATCAGCTCGTCGACGGTCAGCTCGGGGTTGTCGATGAGCGCCAGGCAACCGTCGATGACTTCACCGAGGTTGTGCGGCGGAATGTTGGTCGCCATGCCCACGGCGATACCGCTGGAGCCGTTGACCAACAGGTTGGGAATTCGGGTCGGCATGACCGCCGGGATCATTTCGGTGCCGTCGTAGTTCGGCACCCAGTCCACGGTTTCTTTATGCAGGTCAGCCAGCAGCTCGTGCGCCAGCTTGGTCATGCGCACTTCGGTGTATCGCATGGCCGCGGCGTTGTCGCCGTCCACGGAACCGAAGTTGCCCTGGCCGTCTACCAGCAGGTAGCGCAGGGAGAATGGCTGCGCCATCCGAACGATGGTGTCGTACACCGCAGTATCACCGTGCGGGTGATACTTACCGATCACGTCACCGACAACACGGGCAGATTTCTTGTACGGCTTGTTGAAGTCGTTGCCCAGCTCGCTCATCGCGAACAGCACGCGCCGGTGCACGGGCTTCAAGCCATCGCGCGCATCCGGCAGTGCCCGCCCGACAATTACGCTCATCGCGTAGTCGAGATAGGACTGCTTCAGCTCGTCTTCGATATTGACCGGGAGGATTTCTTTGGCCAGTTCGCCCATGAGAAGCCTGATTCCTTTTTCTGGTGAAACTTCGTCACATCCATATGGGACGAACGAAGCTCGCCGCTGCAGGCTGAGTGCCGTGCACCGACTTACGACAAATCAACGAGTTATGCCATGGATCTGCGCAGTAAAGGTCGCCCCGCGAGGCAACCTTGGAAACCGCCGGATGTTATCACAAGAGCCGCCACGCACCTATCCCCCTGATGCGCATGGAGCATAGTTAGTTGACCGATGACAGGCTTGAAGGGGGCGAGAGGGGCTTAGAGCCGTGTTGAATGGAGAACCAGGGTCAAATTCGAGCTGTTTTACTGCTTTCAGGACCCCTTCGCGAGCAGGCTCGCTCCCACAGTAGTTCTTCATTGCGCCGCCAATTGCGGTCACACCTCGATTACTGTGGGAGCGAGCCTGCTCGCGAAGGCGATTTAACAGGCACCAGAAGTCTTCAATGCAGGCGCTTACGGCACATCAACTGCGTCATCTTCGCCGTATCCGGCCGTTCAACGATGCCTTTTTCGGTGACGATCGCATCGATCAGGTCCGCCGGGGTCACGTCGAACACCGGGTTGAACGCATCAACATCGGCCCCGAGCCGCTGGCCACCCACCTCCAGCAACTCGCGCCCATCGCGCTCCTCGAGCACAATGTCGTCGCCACTGGCCAGGTTCATGTCGATGGTCGAACTCGGCGCCACCACCATGAAGCGCACGCCATGGTGCATGGCATTGACGGCTAGCTGATAGGTGCCGATCTTGTTGGCCACGTCGCCATTGGCGGTGATGCGGTCCGCGCCGACGATGACCCAGGTGACACCCTTGATCTTCATGATGTGCGCAGCGGCGGAGTCGGCATGAAGGGTCACCGGAATGCCTTCGTTGGCCAGTTCCCATGCCGTCAGTCGCGAGCCTTGCAGCCATGGACGGGTTTCGCTGGCATATACGCGCTCGACCATGCCCTCGATGAAGGCGCCGCGAATCACCCCCAGCGCCGTGCCGAAGCCACCGGTGGCCAGTGCGCCGGTGTTGCAGTGGGTCAGGATCGCCTGGGCGTTGCCCTGGTGCTTGCGGATCAGGTCGACGCCCAGTTGCGCCATGGTCAGGTTGGCTTCGCGGTCGCTTTCGTGAATGGCGAGGGCCTCGGCTTCCAGCACGGACAAGGGGTCTGCGTGCTTTTTCAGCCGCCCCAGGCGCTCACGCATGCGACCCAGCGCCCAGAACAGGTTGACCGCGGTCGGACGGGAGTCGGCGAGCAGCGCGAAATCCTCTTCCAGCGCTGCCTGCCAGTGGCCGCCCTCGGCAAACCGGGCGCGCGCTGCCAGCACAACGCCATAGGCGGCACTGATGCCAATGGCCGGCGCGCCGCGCACCACCATCGAACGAATGGCTTCGGCCACACTCGCCGCGCTGGTGCAGGCGATCCAGGTTTCCTCGAACGGCAAAACACGCTGGTCCAGCAGGTACAGGGCGCCATCGCGCCAATCGATGGCCTTAACCTTCTCAGCAGCCAACAGTCGATCGCGCATCCCACACCCCGCAGTCAGAAACAAAAGCCGCCGATTATAGCGATCCCCCGGCGAAGACGCTCGGGTATACTTCGCCATCCTTTACAAAAGCCCTGGAACCGATCCTCGATGCCAAACACTGCCGTTGCGCTCGATCTGTTGTTGCTGCCGACCTGGCTGGTACCCGTCGAACCCGCAGGCGTCGTGCTCAAGGATCATGGCCTGGGCATCCGTGACGGGCGCATCGCGTTCATCGGTCCACGCAGCAACGCCCTGCAGCTTAACGCAACCGAAGTGCGCGAATTGCCGGACACCCTGCTCAGCCCCGGCCTGATCAACGCCCATGGGCATGCGGCAATGACCCTGTTCCGTGGCCTGGCCGACGATCTGCCGCTGATGACCTGGCTGGAAAACCATATCTGGCCGGCCGAAGCCAAGTGGGTCGACGAGGATTTCGTCCGCGACGGCACGGACCTGGCCATCGCCGAACAACTCAAAGGCGGCATCACCTGCTTCTCTGACATGTATTTCTTCCCGAAGGTTGCCAGCGAGCGTGTGCACAACAGCGGCATTCGCGCACAAATCGCGATTCCGATCCTCGACTTCCCGATCCCGGGCGCCAGCACGGCGGACGAGGCGATCCGCCAGGGTATCGAGTTGTTTGGCGACCTCAAGCATCACGAACGCATCAAAATCACCTTCGGCCCCCATGCACCCTACACCGTGGGCGATGAGAACCTGGAAAAAATCCGGATGATCGCCGAAGAACTGGACGCGTCGATCCACATGCATGTGCATGAAACCGCCTTCGAAGTGCAGCAAGCGCTCGAACAGCGTGGTGAACGGCCGCTGGCCCGCCTCGCGCGCCTGGGCCTGCTGGGGCCGCGCTTCCAGGCAGTGCATATGACCCAGATCAACGAGGAAGACCTGGCGTTGCTGGTAGAAAGCAATACCCATGTCATTCACTGCCCGGAGTCGAACCTGAAGCTGGCCAGCGGTTTCTGCCCGGTGGAGCGTTTGTGGCAGGCCGGGGTCAACGTGGCCATCGGCACCGACGGCGCCGCCAGCAACAATGACCTGGACCTGCTGGGCGAAACCCGTACCGCCGCCCTGCTGGCCAAGGCTGTCGCGGGCTCGGCCACCGCACTGGACGCCCACAGTGCCTTGCGCATGGCTACCCTCAACGGTGCCCGTGCACTGGGAATCGAAGCCGAGGTCGGCTCGCTGGAACTGGGCAAGGCCGCCGACATCGTCGCGTTCGACCTTTCGGGCCTGGCCCAGCAACCGGTCTACGACCCGGTTTCGCAGCTTATATATGCGTCCGGCCGCGATTGCGTGAAACACCTTTGGGTCGCGGGCAAGCAACTGCTCGACGACCGTCGCCTGACGCGCCTGGATGAACAGCAACTCGTCGCCACCGCCAAGGCCTGGGGCCAGCGCATCAGCGGCCGCAAAGAATCGTAAGCCCCCCGGACCAGACACCGGGGCTACAGGATTTTTCAAGTTTTAGAGGACTTAAACCATGAGCAACGTCGACTACGCCGAAATCGCCAAATTCGAAGCCCTGGCCCATCGCTGGTGGGACCGCGAGAGCGAATTCAAACCGCTGCACGACATCAATCCGCTGCGCGTCAACTGGATTGACGAACGCGTCAACCTGGCCGGCAAGAAAGTCCTCGACGTCGGTTGCGGCGGCGGCATCCTCAGTGAAGCCATGGCCCAGCGCGGCGCGACCGTGACCGGCATCGACATGGGCGAAGCGCCACTGGCGGTGGCACAACTGCATCAGCTGGAATCGGGCGTGAACGTCGAATACCGGCAGATCACCGCCGAAGCCCTGGCCGAGGAAATGCCGGAGCAGTTCGACGTGGTCACCTGCCTGGAAATGCTCGAGCACGTACCGGACCCATCCTCGGTGATCCGCGCGTGCTTTCGCATGGTCAAGCCGGGCGGCCAGGTGTTCTTCTCCACCATCAACCGCAACCCGAAGGCGTACCTGTTCGCCATCGTCGGCGCCGAATACATCATGAAGCTGTTGCCACGCGGCACCCACGACTTCAAGAAATTCATCCGCCCTTCCGAGCTCGGTGCCTGGAGCCGCATGGCCGGCCTGACCGTCAAGGACATCATTGGCCTGACCTACAACCCGTTGACCAAGCATTACAAACTGGCGTCCGACGTGGACGTCAACTACATGATCCAGACCCTGCGCGAGGAGTAAGCCGATGCGTATCAGAGCAGTTCTTTTCGACATGGACGGCACCCTGCTCGACACCGCGCCGGACTTCATTGCGATTTGCCAGGCGATGCGTGCCGACCGTGGTCTGCCGCCGATCAACGACAAGCACATCCGCGACGAAATCTCCGGCGGTGCCAAGGCGATGGTCGCCGCGACCTTCTCCATGGACCCGGAATCACCAGGTTTCGAGGCGTTGCGCCTGGAGTTCCTCGAGCGCTACCTGGTTGGCTGCGCGGTTCACAGTAAGCTGTTCGACGGCATGGGCGAACTGCTGGCCGACATCGAGAAGGCCAACCTGATCTGGGGCGTGGTCACCAACAAGCCGCTGCGTTTCGCCGAGCCAATCATGCAGCAGCTGGGGCTGGCCGAGCGCTCGGCGCTGCTGATCTGCCCGGATCACGTGAAGAACAGCAAGCCTGACCCGGAGCCGTTGATCCTCGCCTGCAAGATGCTCGACCTCGACCCGGCCAGCGTGCTGTTCGTGGGCGATGACCTGCGCGATATCGAATCGGGGCGCGATGCCGGCACCAGGACGGCCGCCGTGACGTTCGGCTACATCCACCCGGACGATAATCCGCGGCATTGGGGGGCGGATGTGGTGGTCGATCATCCGCTGGAGTTGCGCAAGGTGCTTGATAGCGCGCTCTGTGGCTGCTGAGTTTTTTTGTTGAGACTGGCCCTTGTGGGAGCGAGCCTGCTCGCGAAAAACCCGCAAGCGCCGCGCAGCGCCAGGCTTGCCGCGTCATCGTTGACGACATCGCGAGCAGGCTCGCTCCCACAGGGAACGCGCTTGACCTGAAGAATTTTTGCTGAGGTTTTTATGTTTGATTATTCCGCCCGCCCCGAGCTGCTCAAGGACCGGGTCATCCTGGTCACCGGCGCTGGTCGCGGCATTGGTGCTGCCGCCGCCAAAACCTACGCCGCCCATGGCGCCACCGTCCTGTTGTTGGGCAAGACCGAAGCCAACCTGGCCCAAGTCTACGACGACATCGAAGCCGCCGGCCATCCGCAACCTGCCGTGATCCCGTTCAACCTGGAAACCGCCCTGCCCCATCAATACGATGAGCTGGCCGCGATGATCGAGAGCGAATTCGGCCACCTGGATGGCTTGCTGCACAACGCATCGATCATCGGTCCGCGCACCCCGATCGAACAGCTGTCCGGCGAAAATTTCATGCGCGTAATGCAGGTCAACGTCAACGCGATGTTCATGCTGACTAGCACCCTGCTGCCACTGCTCAAGCTGTCCCAGGATGCCTCAGTGGTGTTCACCTCCAGCAGCGTCGGGCGCAAGGGCCGCGCGTACTGGGGCGCTTACGGTGTCTCGAAATTCGCCACCGAAGGCCTGATGCAAACCCTGGCCGACGAAGTCGACAGCGTGGCACCGGTCCGCTCCAACAGCATCAACCCGGGGGCTACTCGCACCAGCATGCGCGCCCAGGCGTATCCGGGTGAAAACCCGCTGAACAACCCAACGCCAGAGGAGATCATGCCGGTCTACCTCTACCTGATGGGCCCGGACAGTACCGGTATCAACGGCCAGGCATTCAACGCCCAGTAATACCGTACGTCGCTTTTGTGCCGCGTCGGCTTCCCGACGCGGCACGCCAACGAGAGCGCATTATTAGTCAAACAACCGTCGCACTTTTTCTCTCGCCGCTCTTGGTGCTGATCAACTTATTGATTCAGAACGATTTTAATAAAAATCAGATAAGTGGCACGACTTTCGCTCAGCATTTGCCCGGACTAGCTGTGGGAAAGCAGAGGGTGCGAGGCCGAATTGCAGATTACTAATCTGCGATAAAGCAGATTAAGCTTGTACGAAATGTCCTACGGGACTGACGGACCAGTATGACGCGCAGCCTAGAGCCGCTCGCACCCAGCTTGTAAGACAGCCTTACTGCTCAAGGGCGCACGCCATATGAAATCACCTCCCCAGACCAACGCAATTGACTTCGATAGCGCCAAATTGCAACGCCTGGGCTTTGGTCAGCAGCCGCCGATTCTGGAGAGGCCCGTCAGCCTTGCGCAATTGCGCCAGCAATTGAACCTGCAGCTGCAAACCAGCCTTGAGCCGCAACGCATACTTGGGCTGTTCTACCGCGAAATCCAGCGACTGGTACCGCTTGATGCCTTGAGCTACCAGCACAAAAGCAGTGACTTGCGCCTGGAATTCGGTCAGCGGGGCCACCATTCGATCAGCTACAGCCTGAGCCACGAAGGCGAACACCTGGGCGAACTGATCTTTCGCCGCAACCAGCGTTTCAGCGAACAGGAACAGGGCAACCTCGAGTCTCTGCTGGCCGCGCTGCTGTTCCCGATGCGCAATACCCTGCTTTATCGCGCCGCCACCCAAAGTGCGTTGCGTGATCCGCTGACAGACACCGGCAATCGCATCGCCATGGACCAGACGCTGCAGCGGGAAATTGAGCTGGCACGACGTCATATGCAACCCTTGTCCTTGTTGATGCTGGACATCGATCACTTCAAGCAGATCAACGACACTCATGGGCACGGCGCCGGTGATGACGTGCTCAAGGCGGTGGCCGCCTCGATCAAGAACCAGTTGCGCAACGTCGACATGGTGTTTCGCTACGGTGGCGAAGAGTTCCTGATCCTGCTGTCCAACACCAGCCGCGAAGCGGCGGCCCTGGTCGGCGAACGCCTGCGCAATGCAGCGCAGACCGAGGATTACCCAGCCGATGGCTGCACGGTTGAGCTGACAGTCAGCCTCGGCTGCTCGACCCTGCTGCCCGGAGAGTCCGCCGATAGCCTGTTACGCAGGGCCGACAGCGCACTGTACGTCGCAAAGCGCGAGGGGCGTAACCGCTTGACGATGGCGGGGTGAAATCCCGAATTCGATGCAGGATTCAAAGCTGCCTCGCCGGCAAGTCGGGTCGCCGCACCGCTGGCTTTTGATTTTCTTGCCCCCTCACGCCCTGAGCCCGTCCGTCAATCTGTGACTACCTCCATTGGCGCCTCTACCAATGTTGATCCATGCCGCGTCAAAGCCTGTGGGGATTGTTGTTTGAGTACATATCCATTTCTGCGGTAACGTCCACTTATGGTTTCGCCCTTACGGCGACTCACTTTTCCAAACGCCGAAAAGTAAGCAAAAGGCTCTGCCCCACCACTCGGTGCCTCGCTAGGGCTCGGCATGCCCTCACTCCGGCATTGCTCCGTGGGTCGCCGCGATGGGCCATCCCTGGCCCAGCGCGGCTAAACCGGCGTCCTGCCGGTTTACCCACTGCGCAATGCCTGCGTTCGGCCATCGTGGTTTAACGGGGCCTCCAAAATCTAAAGCCAAAGCGAGGCGGCCTGACAGCCGACCTGACTTTTGCAGATACCCCCAATCCCCTGTGGGAGCGAGCTTGCTCGCGATGGTCGTCAACGATAACGCGCCCTGTCTGGATGAACGCGTTGTCTGGACGTTCATCGCGAGCAAGCTCGCTCCCACAGGGGAATGCGGACAGACCTGCAATCAGGTCGGCTTTAAGGCCGCCTCGCTCTGCTTTGGCTCTTGATTTTCTTGCTCCCTCGAGAGGCCGAGTGGAGGTTCTGCGCAGTGGGTAAACCGGCATGGATGCCGGTTTAGCCGCCGCCGGCCATGGATGGCCGATGGCGGCGGGCCCACGGAGCAGGACCGGAGCGAGGGTATGCCGAGCCTTAGCGAGGCACCGAACGCCAGGGGCAAGAGCCCTTGGTTACTTGGGGCCGGGCGGCGTTCCGTGCTTCCAAGTGACTCGCTGTAAAAGCGAAACCATAGGTGGCCGTTACCGCAGCAATGGATATGTACTCCGACAACAAACAATAGGTCGGCTATCAGGCCGCCTTCGCCGGCAAGTCGGATCGCCGCACCGCAGGCTCCTACCGCACCGCACCCCGCAACTCACCCACCATGGCCTGCAACCTGGCCGGCTCCGCCGCCTCAACGGCCACCACCGGCCCCGCCACCAGCGTCACCCGCGACCACAACCGGCGAAACAGCCCCTTGCCCGGATCGCGGCTGAAAAAGCTCCCCCACAACCCCTGTAACGCCAGGGGAATGACCGGCACCGGGGTTTGCTCGAGAATGCGCGTAAGCCCACCCTTGAACTCGTTGATCTCGCCATCGGCGGTCAATTTGCCCTCGGGGAAGATGCACACCAACTCTCCATCCTTCAGATATTGCGCGATGCGCGTGAAAGCCTTTTCGTAGATCTGGATGTCTTCCTGACGGCCCGCGATCGGAATCGTCCCCGCGGTGCGAAAGATGAAATTGAGCACCGGCAAGTCATAGATCTTGTAGTACATCACGAAGCGGATCGGCCGACGCACCGCACCGCCAATCAGCAAGGCGTCGACGAACGACACGTGATTGCACACCAGCAACGCCGCCCCCTCATCGGGAATCATGTCCAGGTTGCGATGCTCCACGCGGTACATGGAATGGCTGAGCAGCCAGATCATGAAACGCATGGTGAACTCGGGAACGATCCTGAAGATGTAGGCGTTGACGCCGATGTTGAGCAACGACACCACCAGGAACAACTGCGGGATCGACAGCTTGGCCATGCTCAGCAGGATGATCGAGACGATCGCCGACACCACCATGAACAGCGCGTTGAGAATGTTGTTGGCGGCGATCACCCGGGCCCGTTCGTTCTCGGCGGTGCGTGACTGGATCAGGGCATACAGCGGCACAATGTAGAAACCGCCGAACACCCCCAGGCCGAGGATGTCGAACAACACCAGCCAGGCGTGGCCAAAACCGAGGATCTCGAGCCAGCCATAGCCCAGGGCATTGTCGGGAATCCCGCCGGAATGCCACCACAGCAACAGGCCGAAAACCGTCAGGCCGAACGAGCCGAACGGCACCAGGCCGATTTCGACTTTGCGCCCGGAGAGTTTTTCGCAGAGCATCGAACCCAAGGCGATACCGACCGAGAACACCGTCAGGATCAAGGTCACGACGGTTTCGTCGCCGTGCATCCATTCCTTGGCGTACGCCGGAATCTGCGTCAGGTAAATCGCCCCGACAAACCAGAACCATGAGTTGCCGACAATCGAACGCGACACCGCCGGAGTTTGCCCCAGTCCCAGCTTCAACGTGGCCCAGGACTGGCTGAAGATGTTCCAGTTCAGGCGCATTTCCGGCGAGGCCGCTGCGGCCCGTGGGATGCTGCGACTGGCCACGTAACCGAGTACGGCGATAGCGATGATCGCGGTGGAAACGATGGGCGCGTAATGACTGGACGACATCATGATGCCGGCGCCGATGGTCCCGGCCAGAATCGCCAGGAAAGTGCCCATTTCCACCAGGCCGTTGCCACCCACCAGCTCGTCTTCACGCAGGGCCTGGGGCAGGATCGAGTACTTCACCGGCCCGAACAGCGCCGAGTGCGTGCCCATGGCGAACAGCGCCACCAGCATCAACGACAGGTGATCGAACAGGAAGCCCACCGCGCCCACTGCCATGATGGCGATTTCCCCAAGCTTGATCAGGCGGATCAGCGCGTCCTTGGCGAATTTCTCGCCGAACTGCCCGGCCAGCGCCGAGAACAGGAAAAACGGCAGGATGAACAGCAGCGCACACAGGTTGACCCAGATCGAACGGTCGCCTTCGATCGACAGCTTGTACAAGATGGCGAGGATCAACGACTGCTTGAAGATGTTGTCGTTGAACGCCCCGAGGGACTGGGTCACGAAGAACGGCAGGAAGCGCCGGGTGCGCAGCAAGGTGAACTGTGAAGGGTGACTCATCTTCCATGTGTCCCTGAAGCTTATGAGTGGGTAACGAGTGGCGTGGATACAGTGCTTGGAATGTCGCACGTCGATCCAGGCCACACATTACCTAATCTTTGCCGGTTATTTCTTTAATCCTGCAATGCACGGCGAGACAAACAGCTCGCCGCGCCAGGCACCTTGCACCGTACGCTTGGCGACGATCAGCCACATCACGATCAGCAGGCTCACCAGCACACAACCAAAGACACTGAAAAACGTCAGGTGCAGGGTGCTGGCCAGTTTCAACGTTGCCAGAGAATAGACGCCCAACGGAAAGGTGAAACCCCACCAGCCGAGATTGAAAGGAATGCCGGCGCGCAGATAACGCAGAGTAATCAGCACGGCCATCAGCATCCACCACAGGCCAAAGCCCCAAAGCGTGATCCCGGCGACCAGACCCAACCCCGCAGCAATTTCACCGACACCCGACAAACCATTGGCGGCGAAGATTGCCGGCGCATCGGCGCCCAACAGCAGCATGCCGAGGGCACCGGTACCAATCGGCCCGAGTGCCAGCCAGCTCGAAGCGGCCATGTTTTCGTGGGGCAGTTTATGCAACGCCATGCGCAGCAGCAGAATCGTCAGGATGCTGAACGCCACCGGCAGGGAAAATGCCCAGAGCACGTAGCTGGTCACCAGCACCACCAGTTGCCCATGGGCATCGGCGAGATGCGGCGCCAGCAAGCCACCGCTGGCGGCCGCCACTTCTGCTGCCACCACCGGCAGCAGCCATACCGCGGTCATCTGATCGATGCTGTGCTCTTGGCGAGTGAACATCAGGAAGGGAATCAGCACCCCGCACGCCACCGACATCGCCACATCCAGCCACCACAAGGCCTCGGCCAGATGGATCACGCCCTCGCCCCAGCGCGGCAAGCCGAACAGCACAAAGCCGTTGATGATGGTGGCCAGGCCCATGGGGATGGTGCCGAAAAACATGGAAACCGTGGAGTGGCCGAAAATCCGCCGTGCCTCATCGAAAAACATCGCCCAGCGCGCCGCGTACAGCAGCGTGAACAACAGGAATAGAAAGATATTGAACAGCCAAAGGGCTTCGGCAATGGTGTGCAGGACAGGATTGGCAACGGGCAATTGCACCAGCGCCAAGGCCAGCACCCCGGTGCCCATAGTGGCGGCGAACCAGTTAGGGGTGAACTGGCGGATGACCTCGCGCGGGTGCTGCAAATGGCTGAACGGTTTGATACCGGACTTGATGGTGTTGGGGCATGTCATGGCGAACTCCTGTCCTCACGTGAGGTAGAGCCCATCATAGATCCGGATCGAATATCGATTTAACGGGTAATATCTCTAACTGTTATCTATTTCATAGATAATATACTTTTCAAGGCTTACCGGTTGCACTGCACACAGGCGTCGACCGTTGGCGCATCAACGCCAGTAAAGCGCCCGCCGCCAGGACAATTAGCACCACGCCGTAACCATCAGTGGTCGCTACCAAACCAAAGACGCGCGACAAGTTACCCGCCAGCAGCGACGGCAGGCAGAACGCCAGGTAACTGAGCACGTAGTAAGCCGACATCAAACCCGCACGCTCATGGGGCAAGGCCAGTGGCACCAGGCTGCGCAAGGCACCGAGAAAACCGGCGCCGAAGCCACAACCGGCGACCAGCGTGCCGAGGAAAAACAGCGGCAGGCTGGCGCCGTGCACCCCCAGGAGAATCAGCACAACGCCCGCCGCCAGCGACGTGGCACCCCACTGCAACGCCCAGGCGGCTGGCCGGTTGCGCAGGATGTAGATCATCGAGGCACCGGTCAGCGTCAGTGCGGCCACGGTCGCGCCGCCAATCAGGTTCGAGGTCGAGCCGGTGGCCGTGCGCACCAACGACGGCGCCAGGGACGCGTAAAAACCACCGAGCGCCCAGGTCGCGGTGTTGAGAGGCAGCACTCGCCACAAGGTCGAGCGCGCTTGAATCGGCACATGCAGAGTGGGTCGCAATGATGCCCATACCCCCGGTTGACGCGAGACGCTTTCCGACAAACGCCAGACGTATACTGCCTGCATCACAAACAAACCGAGCAACAGCCAATACGTCAGGTGCAATGGCGCCGGTGCGAATTCGGTCAGTAATCCGCAACCCAGTGCGCCCAGGGCCATGCCCAGCAAGGGTGCAACACTGTTGATCAGCGGCCCGCGCTGGCGGTCGGTATCCAGCAGCGTGGCACTCAACACCGCTGTCGCCATGCCGGTGGCAAAGCCTTGCAACACCCGGGCACTGATCAGCCACCCGACGCTGTCGGCGTGAATGAACAGCAACATGGCGACAATATTCAGCAGCACCGCAGTGAAAATGACCGGCTTGCGCCCCAGATGATCCGAGAGCGAACCCACTGTCAGCAATGCGGCCAGGAGGCTCAGGGCGTAGACGCCGAAGATCAGGGTCAGGATGGCGGCCGAGAACTGCAGCTGCTCCTGATACAAGTGATACAACGGCGTCGGCGCCGTGGAAGCCGCCAGAAAACTGAGCAAGGTGATGGCCAGGAACCACAGGCTTGCACGGTTTGAATCAGAACTGGACATGGGCACACTCCGCAAAAGCTAATTTTTTGCTTTTGCGGAGTGTGCTACCGACTGGCGCTTAAAGCAAATTCTTTGTGTTAAGGTCAGATACATGGCCCTACAGAGCCCCGCGAAACAGGAAAGATGCGATGACAGCGCCCACTTTACGTCCCGGCGGCCGCAGCGCCCGGGTTCAGGAATCGATACATACCGCCGTACGCGAACTGCTCGAAGAACAGGACCGCGCCAGCGTGACCGTGCCGCAGATCGCCGCGCGCGCGGGGGTCACGCCTTCGACCATTTATCGGCGCTGGGGGGATCTGTCGGCGCTGCTGGCGGATGTCGCCCTGGCCCGCATGCAACCGGAAACCGAGTCGGCCAAGACCGGCAGCTTGTTGGGCGATGTGCGAGCCTGGGCGGATCAGTACCTGGACGAAATGAGCTCCGCCCCTGGTCGCAACATGCTGCGAGACGTGCAATCGAGCCTGAAACCGAGCTATTGCGCGACGATCATTGGCGGGCAACTGCAGGTCATTCTGGATCGCTACCCGGATCAGCCCAAACCTGGCGTCGACCGGCTGATCAACATGGTGGCTGCGCCCATCGTGTTTCGTATCCTGTTTTCCGAGGCGCCGTTGGAAGGTGAAGAGTTGCATCGGTTGATCGAGATTGCGTTGAGTCAGTGAGGCCCGTTCGCGAGCAAGCCCGCTCCCACAATGGAACACGGTCGAATGTGGGAGCGAGCCTGCTCGCGAAGGCGGCCGCACGGACACCAACAATCTGACAGCCCGCAACCCTGCGACACCCCGCCACGCCACGACCTTGGTCGACACTGACTAACCCCTGCCATCGTGCGAGACTGTCTGTCCGGGCGGGAGGCCCGGGTGTCTTTGGTTGCCTGGAGTTCCCATGTCGCTGTCCAGCGGGCTGATTGCCGTCGTCGCCCTGGCCTATATGGCCATCCTGTTCGCCATCGCCTTTTATGGCGACCGCCGCAGCGCGCCCTTGCCGCCGCGGGTGCGAGCCTGGGTGTACAGCCTGTCGCTGGCGGTCTACTGCACCAGCTGGACATTCTTCGGCGCGGTGGGCCAGGCGGCCGAGCAGCTCTGGTCCTTCCTGCCGATCTACCTCGGGCCGATCCTGTTGTTGATCGGCGCGCCGTGGGTCCTGCAAAAAATGGTGATGATCAGCAAGCAGGAGAACATCACCTCGATTGCCGACTTCATTGCCGCCCGCTATGGCAAATCGCAATCCCTGGCGGTGGTGGTGGCACTGATCTGCCTGGTCGGTGTGCTGCCCTACATCGCGTTGCAGCTTAAGGGCATCGTGCTCGGGGTGAACCTGCTGATCGGTGCCGGCGCCGATGCCACGGGGGTTCGCGCGCAAGACACCGCACTGGTGGTGTCTCTGGTACTGGCGCTGTTCACCATTGTCTTCGGCACGCGCAACCTCGACGCCACGGAACACCACCGCGGCATGGTGTTGGCGATTGCGTTCGAGTCGCTGGTCAAGCTGTTCGCTTTCCTGGCGGTTGGCGCCTACGTGACCTTCGGCCTGTACGACGGCTTCGACGACCTGTTCGACCAGGCCATGCTCGCCCCGCGCCTCGAGGAATACTGGAAGGAAACCATCAACTGGCCATCGATGGTGGTGCAAACCGGCGTGGCGATGATGGCGATCATCTGCCTGCCGCGACAGTTCCACGTGACCGTGGTCGAGAACATCGACCCGCAGGATCTGCGCCTGGCCAAATGGGTGTTCCCGGCCTACCTGGCCCTGGCGGCCTTGTTCGTCGTGCCGATCGCGCTGGCGGGCCAGATGATGCTGCCAAGTTCCGTGCTGCCGGACTCCTTCGTCATCAGCCTGCCGTTGGCCCAGGCTCATCCCGCCCTGGCGTTGCTGGCCTTTATCGGCGGCGCATCGGCGGCCACCGGCATGGTGATCGTGGCCAGCGTGGCGCTGTCGACCATGGTCTCCAACGACATGCTGCTACCCTGGCTGCTGCGCCGCAACAATGCCGAGCGCCCGTTCGAGGTGTTCCGCCAGTGGATGCTGTCGGTGCGCCGGGTCAGCATCGTGGTCATTCTGCTGCTGGCCTACGTCAGTTATCGCTTGCTGGGATCGACCGCCAGCCTGGCGACCATCGGCCAGATCGCCTTCGCCGCCGTGACGCAACTGGCACCGGCGATGCTCGGCGCGCTGTACTGGAAACAGGCCAACCGCCGCGGTGTGTTCGCCGGTCTCGCCGCCGGTACATTCCTGTGGTTCTACACGCTGATCCTGCCGATTGCCGCCCACAGCCTCGGCTTGTCCCTGAGCAGTTTCCCGGGCTTGGCCTGGCTGCACAGCAACCCGCTGAACCTGCCGATCACCCCGCTGACACAGGGCGTGGTGCTGTCGCTGGCGGGCAACTTCACGCTGTTCGCCTGGGTCTCGGTACTGTCTCGCACCCGCGTGTCGGAACACTGGCAGGCCGGTCGCTTCATCGGCCAGGAAATCAGTGCCCGGCCCAGCGCCCGCTCGATGCTCTCGGTACAGATCGACGATCTGCTGCAACTGGCCGCTCGCTTCGTCGGTGAGGAACGCGCCCGGCAGAGCTTCATCCGTTTTGCCTACCGCCAGGGCAAAGGCTTCAATCCGAACCAGAACGCCGACGGTGAATGGATCGCCCATACCGAACGCCTGCTGGCCGGTGTGCTGGGCGCTTCATCGACTCGCGCCGTGGTAAAAGCCGCCATTGAAGGCCGGGAGATGCAGCTCGAAGACGTCGTGCGCATCGCCGACGAGGCCTCGGAAGTGCTGCAATTCAACCGCGCGCTGCTGCAAGGCGCGATCGAGAACATCACCCAAGGCATCAGCGTGGTCGACCAGTCGCTGAAACTGGTGGCCTGGAACCGTCGCTACCTGGAGCTGTTCAACTACCCGGACGGCTTGATCAGCGTCGGCCGGCCGATTGCCGACATCATCCGTCACAACGCCGAGCGCGGCCTGTGCGGCCCCGGTGAAGCCGAAGTGCACGTTGCGCGTCGCCTGCACTGGATGCGCCAAGGCCGGGCGCATACGTCCGAACGGCTGTTCCCCAACGGCCGGGTGATCGAGCTGATCGGCAACCCGATGCCCGGTGGCGGCTTCGTCATGAGCTTCACCGACATCACCGCGTTCCGCGAAGCCGAGCAGGCGTTGACCGAGGCCAACGAGGGCCTGGAACAGCGCGTCACCGAACGCACCCACGAGCTGTCGCAACTCAACGTGGCCCTGACCGAAGCCAAGGGCACCGCCGAGACCGCAAACCAGTCGAAAACCAGGTTCCTCGCGGCCGTCAGCCATGACCTCATGCAACCGTTGAACGCCGCGCGCCTGTTCTCCGCGGCCCTTACTCACCAGGACGACGGCTTGTCCGCCGAAGCGCAAAAGCTGGTCCAGCACCTGGACAGTTCGCTGCGTTCGGCCGAAGACCTGATCAGCGACTTGCTGGATATTTCCCGCCTGGAAAACGGCAAGATCAACCCGGATGCCAAGCCGTTCGCGCTCAATGAGTTGTTCGCCACCCTGGGTGCCGAGTTCAAGGCGCTGGCGCAGGATCAGGGGCTGGAGTTTCGCGTCAGGAGCAGTACGTTGCGCATCGACAGCGACATAAAGCTGTTGCGCCGCATCCTGCAGAATTTCCTGACCAACGCTTTCCGCTATGCCAAAGGGCCGGTGCTGCTGGGCGTGCGCCGTCGCCAGGGTGAGGTGTGCCTGGAAGTATGGGACCGTGGGCCAGGCATACCGGAAGACAAGCAACAGGTGATCTTCGAAGAATTCAAACGCCTCGACAGCCATCAGACCCGCGCCGAGAAAGGGCTCGGGCTGGGGCTGGCGATCGCCGATGGATTATGTCGCGTGCTGGGGCACAAGTTGCGCGTGCGCTCGTGGCCGGGGCGCGGCAGCGTGTTCAGCGTCAGCGTACCCCTGGCCCGCGCGCAAGCCGCGTCACCGACCCAGGCGGCCGAACTCAATGGCAAATTGCCCAGCGGCGCCCAGGTGCTGTGCATCGACAATGAAGACAGCATCCTGATCGGCATGAACAGCTTGCTCACCCGCTGGGGCTGCCAAGTCTGGACCGCGCGTAATCGCCAGGAATGCATGGCCCTGCTCAGCGATGGTTTGCGCCCGCAATTGGCGCTGGTGGATTACCACCTGGACGATGGCGAAACCGGGACCGAGCTGATGGCCTGGCTGCGCACCCGACTGGGCGAGCCGGTGCCCGGCGTGGTGATCAGCGCCGACGGCCGACCCGAGACGATGGCCCAAGTGCACGCGGCAGGGTTGGACTACCTGGCCAAACCGGTGAAACCGGCGGCGTTGCGGGCGTTGTTGAGTCGGCATTTGCCGTTGTAGCGTTGCAGGGTGGTGTTGCATTGATTGTGTGAATATCCGTTTCTTCGGTAACGGCCACTTATGGTTCCGCTCTTACATCTATGGTTACCCCCTTTTCTGCAATACTGTTTTTGATGCGTGTTTGGCTTGCTTTCATCTATTCGGCGTCTGAGTGGGGGTGTCGCCCCGCGCCTCGATGAGAATCGATGCCCAACGATCCTTATTAGCGAGACGGCCTTTCAGCCGTGTAAGAGCCCAGGGTTGTCGTCAGGCCGGTTGGCCGTTCACGTCATCAGTTATCCAGCATCGCAAAACCAGGTGGGTGGTGCTCGGGTGACAGCAGGGTCAGGCGTTCATCGCGCTTGGCCCTGCATCGAATTCAGTATGGTGTGCCGCAATCGCCCAGGCGATCCTCGCCAGCTTGTTGGCCAGCGCGCAAACCACGTGGTTGGAATGATGGCGGGCCAGTAGCTGCCGGACCCAGTCCGCCAGCCAGCCTTTCTGGTGGTCCAGATGCATCAGGTACACCCGGGCGCACTGGACCAGCAAGCGTCGCTGGTTGCGATCTCCGCGCTTGCTGATGCCCAACAACACGCTCTTGCCACCCGTGGAATGCTGCTTGGGCACCAGGCCGATTGAGGCCGAGTAGCCTCGGCCGCATTTGAACTGTTTGCCATCGCCCAACTCGGCGGCCAGGACGGTGGAGGTGATCGGGCCGACGCACGGCATGGTCATCAAGCGAGATGCCAGATCATCTTCAGCGGCCTGGCATTGCAACTCCTTGTCCAGCGACTTGATCTCCTCTTCCAGATTCTTGAAATGTCGATACAGCCTCGTCAGATTTTTTTTGAAGGGCTCAGACATTGAACTCGCCTCAAGCAGCGCCGGCAGAGTGTTGATCGATTTGAAGCCGGGGGCCAGGCTGACGCCAACCTCCAGAAGGGCTGCATGAATCCGATTGGCGGTTGCGGTGCGATCCTTGATGAACGCATCGCGTATCGAGTTGGACATGGCCAGCACCTGCTGGGTCTGGGTTTTGGGCGGCACAAAGCGCATCGTCGGGCGAGTCGCTGCCTCGCAGATCGCTTCGGCATCGGCGAAGTCGTTTTTGTTGCTTTTCACGTAGGGACGTACAAGATGAGGGGCAATGAGCTTGGGTAAATGTCCAAGCTTTGCGACCTCCTGTGCCATGAAATGGGCTCCGCCACAGGCTTCCATCACCACGGTGCAAGGCTCGACATTTGCCAGATGCTGGATGAGCGCGGTACGCGTAAATTTTTTGCGGTAGAGCTCATGCCCGCGATCATCTTGAGCATGCAAATGAAAGGTGTGTTTTCCCAGGTCGATGGCGGCAATAGCTACTTTGTTCATGGCAATGGTCTCCGGTGAGCCCCCGGTGAAAGCTTAGTGGGCGATCACCGGGGGCGGCGGGGGTAGCCATTTCATTAGCGGGTCACTTTCGAAAATCCGGAAGCCGGCCCAGTCGAAAGTAACCAAAGCGCTTTGCCACACCATTCGGCCCCTCGCTGAGGCTCGGGGTGCCGTAACGAAGGCATTGCTCCGTGGGCCCGCCGCCATCGGCCATCCATGGCCGGGGGCGGCTATCCCGGCATCCATGCCGGGATACCCACTGCGCAACGCCTGCGTTCGGCCTCTGGAAACGGGGCAGGCAGATCAAGATCAAAAGCCAGAGCAACTTCAACTGCAACTGCAACAGCAACAGCAACAGCAACAGCAACAGCAACAGCAACAGCGAGATCAAAAGATCGCAGCCTTCGGCAGCTCCTACAGTGGAACGCGCTCACCTGAGATCAGGCCGGCCGGCGGCCGCCTCGCTTTTGCTTTTGATTTGGCTTTTGATTTTCTTGCCACATCGAGAGGCCGAGTGGAGGTTCTGCGCAGTGGGCAAACCGGCATGGATGCCGGTTTAGCCGCCGCCGGCCATGGATGGCCGATGGCGGCGGGCCCACGGAGCAGGACCGGAGCGAGGGCATGCCGAGCCACAGCGAGGCACCGAACGCCAGGGGCAAGAGCCCTTGGTTACTTGGGGCTTTTCCAAGTGACTCGCTGTAAGAGCGAAACCGCCAGCCGCCGTTACCGAAGAAACGGATATACACACAATCAACGACCTTGAGTTAGCCTCAAAGAAAGCCCCCTGCGCCATCACGCAGCAGCTATTCCGGCAACTCGACCAACCCATCCACATCGGTCATCGCCCGCTCCAGCAAATCCGCCGGCAGGCTCTTGCTCGCGCGGGCGCCCAGCAACTTGAGCTGCTCACTGCGGCTGACCAGGTTGCCGCGCCCTTCTGTCAGCTTGTTGCGCGCCGAGCTGTAGGCCTTGTCCAGTTGCTGCAAGCGATTACCGACTTCGTCCAGATCCTGGATGAACAGCACGAACTTGTCGTACAGCCACCCGGCCCGCTCGGCAATTTCCCGGGCGTTCTGGCTTTGCCGCTCCTGCTTCCACAGGCTGTCGATGACACGCAGGGTCGCCAGCAGCGTGGTCGGGCTGACGATCACGATGTTGCGGTCGAAGGCTTCCTGGAACAGCGTAGGCTCAGCCTGCAACGCGGCGGAAAACGCCGCTTCGATCGGCACGAACAACAGGACGAAGTCCAGGCTGTGCAGGCCGTCCAGACGCTTGTAGTCCTTGCCGGCCAAGCCCTTGACGTGATTGCGCAACGACAGCACGTGCTGCTTGATCGCGATCTGGCCGATGGCTTCGTCTTCGGCCGCCACGTACTGCTGATAAGCCGTCAGGCTGACCTTGGAGTCGACCACCACCTGCTTGTCGCCTGGCAGGTAAATGATCACGTCCGGCTGGAAACGCTCGCCGTCCGGGCCCTTGAGATTGACCTGGGTCTGGTACTCGCGGCCCTTCTCAAGCCCTGCATGCTCAAGCACGCGCTCCAGAATCAATTCACCCCAGTTGCCCTGGGTTTTCTGTCCTTTCAAGGCGCGGGTCAGGTTGGTGGCTTCGTCGCTCAGGCGCAGGTTGAGCTGTTGCAGGCGCTCCAGCTCCTTGGCCAGGGAGAAGCGCTCCCGGGCTTCAGCCTGATAACTTTCTTCAACGCGTTTTTCAAAAGACTGGATGCGCTCCTTCAACGGATCGAGCAATTGCCCCAGGCGCTGCTGACTGGTTTCGGCAAAACGCTGCTCGCGCTCATCGAAGATTTTCCCCGCCAGCTCGGCGAACTGCGCACGCAGTTCGTCTCGCGAGCCCTGCAGGTCGTTGAGGCGCTGCTGATGGCTTTCCTGCTGCTCGCGCAGCTCGGCGTTGAGGGACGCGGCCTGGGCGTCGAGGCGGCGTAATTCGGCTTCTTTGCCGGCACGTTCGATATTCCAGGCGTGGGCCGCATCGCGGGCATCGTCACGTTCGATTTGCAGCAACTCGACCTCACGTCGCACCGCGGCGAGGTCCGCCTGCTTGGCGGCGTTGGCCTGACCCAGATCAGCGATTTCATCGCGGCAGGCCTCGAGCTGCGCATTCAGGCCATCCTGCGCCAGATGCGCCGTGGCCAGGCGCTCTTCCAGCAGCGACGCCTGGACCTGAGCGGTGCTCGCCCGGCGCTGCAGTTGCCAGGCCAACACCAGCAACGGCAGCGCCGCGCCCGCCAGCCCCAGCAATGCGCTGGTCAAGTCCATAGCCATAGCCACTCCTGCCATTGAAATAAAGCCTGAAGGTTAACCAAGGCGTCAGGTCTTGGACAGCTCAGTCTTCGATCAAGCCCAGTTCCTGTTGCGCGCGCAGGTCCCCTGCCCGCGCGGCCTGACGCAAGAGATCCTGGCCAATCCGGCGATCCCGGGCATTGCCGCATTCACGGCACATCAGTTGCCCCAGCCGGCTCTGCGCAGCGACGACGCCTTCACGGGCCGGTTGCTTGAGCAAACGTCCGGCGATGTGTTTAACGTTGGGGTTTTCGCCCAGGCGCGGGCTGTCCAGCAACCACTCGGCCACCCGCATCGAAAAGCGCTTGGGTGAGGCAACCGTGGACGATTTGGCGGTAGAGGAAGGAGGTGGCGTACGAAACTTCATAAAACACTGTGGGCAGATCGGAAGGCACGCCACTCTACTCTCTTTTTCTTACAGGTAAAGCCGAAAAAAACCCGGCACGCCCGTCCTAGAGCAAGCGCTCGGGACAATCCACAGAAGCTGTGGATAACTCAGTGGACAACCGCCATTGAACTCGCGCAAAGGCTTATGGAATGGGGCCTGCAGTCAAACTGACGATTTTTTCACCAGTTAAAAAAAGCGATGTTTTTCATTGACTTAAATTTTGGTTACAGGCACCCACTGCGATTGAAGGCTGGATGACAGCTCCGTGACAGTCTGCGCAACTAATGTGCACAAGTACCTTCTTGGCGGTTATATCACTGCGCTTTTTCGATGCATTTTTCTTGATTGCTGGGGATAACCCCCCGGTAAAGCCGCGTCCCAGGCAGCTTTTAGTGATGACCGCCGGTCGGATTCCGCGCGATGACCGGACAGCTCCCAACCCTCGTCGAGCAGCTGGCGAACGATGAGGCCAAACGAATATTCAAGAATTTTTGCCAGCACCCTTCCCTTTGCCTGTTCATTCCGTTAGTATCCGCGGCGTTAGTACCAAGCTGAAAGTCAATTCTGGTCGAACAAATCCCCCCGGGGCAGCCTTCCCACACGAAGCCTCCACCGAAAAAGCGGGATCGACCACCTCGATGGTTTCCAGGTAAATCTTGCGTCAACACAGCCTTTGAATCGCAGAGGGTGTTGCCAGGTACGTTTACTCTGACCGAACCAGCCTGCAAATTGATCAGGATCTTCACCCCGGGCCCAGAACCTTTGCCCTTGATGTGTTGCCTGCCCTCCTAAGTACCTACCTGCCAGCCCAAGCGCGCCAATTATCAGCGCTTCAAACTGGCTGCTTTGTTCCAGTCGGGTTCTTCGTTCGACCAACGGTGGTCGTCGTCACTGGAACGTTTTAATTTTGCACGGCTCTGATCCGTGTCGCTTGTAGGAACACCCAATGACTATGTCTACTCAAATCCACACCCAGGATGCTATCCGCACCCTCACCAACGCTTTTGCACCGATGAACTGCCTGATCATGGCCGCTCGCAAAGGCTGTTTCAGCTTCACCCTGGTCAACGAACACGGCATCGCCCGTCACAGCGAACGCCTGTACCCCGATCAGTACTCCAGCGCCGAACCGCTGCAGGCGGTGATCGAGCGTACGCGTCAGGCACTGGTTGCCTGAGACGCCAGCACGACTGAAACACCAGAAGCCCCGCCCGAAAAGCGGGGCTTTTTGTTGCCCGACGTTTCACGGTGACTAAGCACGGATAGATATAAGGTTTATAACTGGCCGGCAGAAATATTTTAAAAACAGACCTTTACGCGGTGAATATGACACTAGACTTCAACTCAAGCGGCTTTAATCCGCTTCCGGCGAGCCTGAGTCGATTCACCGCTGCCAAAGCCTTTCAGGTTCGCCGCCAATTTGATGTATCGAGGGCTTTATGGGTATCGCTGCCAGCGAACTGTGCCGTTATGTGATCCGTCCAACCTTGATCTACCTTGGACGCCATAGCGCAACTGCCGAATCCCTGCTGCTAGGCATCGCCGCCAGCCAGTCAGCCCTTGGTTCCGCCCTGCATGACCGCCGTGGACACGGCCTGTACCGGATCGCCGAACCCCGCCACCAGGCACTCTGGGACCACTACCTGGCACTCGATCCGGAACGCGCGAGCCTGGTTCGCGGACTGGCCAGCCAGCACGCATTCCTCAGCAGCCCGCACGTCGAATTGACCGTCAACCTGCGTTACGCCACCGCCATCGCCTGGCTGCTGGTCGAAGAACAGAACACCCCGCTCCCCGAAGCAGACGACCTGCTGGGCATGGCCCGAATCTGGCGCCAGACCTTCCAGCCCCAAGGACGCCTGAGAGACTTCACCTACGCTTGGCAAACTTGTGTTGCACCGATGAATCTGGTCGCCTGCTGAAACCTCTGGATCCAAAGATCGCGCAACTGTGGCGAATCTGGTCTGATTGTCCTACAAAACCGCTCTAAATCAAGCATTACAGCCTATGGCGCTGGGACGAAAATGTTGGTAATTTTCGCCCCGGTGATCACCAGGAGTTCTAATAATGAAAAAAGTAATGCTCAAAACCACCATTAGCCTCGCCGTTGCCTTGGCATCCACCCAGATCTTCGCAAGTGGTTTTGCCCTCAACGAACAAAGCATCAGCGGGATGGGGACAGGTTTTGCCGGGCGATCTTCTTCTGCCGACGACGCATCCACCGTTGTTGGCAACCCTGCCGGCATGTCACGCCTCAAGCGTGAACAAGTGACCGGTGGTGTTGCATTCATCGACGCGCACACTGACATCAGTGATGCCAGCTCTTCGAATGGCGGCACCAACAAGGGTGACATGGTCCCTTTCATGGGCGTGCCGATGGGCTATTACGTCAAGCCAATCGATGACCAGTGGGCGGTCGGTTTCGGCGTCTATGCACCGTTCGGCCTGGTGACCGACTACGAGAATGGCTTCGCCGGCCGATACTTCGGCAGCAAGAGCGAAGTACAAATCATCACCCTCCAGCCAACCGTCAGCTACGCCTTCAACGACAAGGTGTCGATCGGTTTCGGCCCGACCATCAACCGTATCGACGGCAAGCTGGAGTCGAACCTGTCACTGAGCCCGAACCCAGCCGCACCGGACGGTGAAGTCAAAATCAAGGGTGACGACACTGCGCTGGGCTACAACATCGGTATCCTGGTTCAAGCCACCGACTCCACTCGCGTCGGCCTGACCTATCACTCGAAAGTGAAGTACAAGCTCGACGGTGACACCAAGCTCAGCTACGCCCCGCTCGGCCCACTGGGTCAACAGAAGTTTGATGCTTCGCTGGACATTACTACCCCTGAGTCCGTGGACTTCTCGGTCACTCATCAGCTGGACGACCAGTGGACCCTCTACGCAGGCAGCACCTGGACTCGCTGGAGCCGCCTGAAAGAAATCTCCGTCGAGAACAGTGGCGTGCCTGCTCCTTTGAACCCAGCGTTCGGCACCATCACTGAAGAGCAGAACTGGCACGACACCTGGGCTCACGCCATCGGTGCTTCCTACCAGCTGAACAAGCAGTGGGTGCTGCGTACCGGCCTGTCGGTTGACCAGGCGCCAACCAACAACGAAAACCGCTCCCCACGTATCCCCACGGGCGATCGCACGATTTTCAGCCTGGGCGCCGGCTGGAGCCCGACCGACGACCTGACTATCGACGTTGCGTACTCGTACCTGCGTGAAGAGTCGGTCAAGATCAATGATAACAACGGCCGCCAGGCCTACAGCTCCAAGTATGAAAACTGGGCAAACGGTTTCGGTGTCGGTGCGACTTACCGCTTCTGATGACCGTCGGCGAGCCTGAAACACTCGCCCTGAATCAAAAAAGCCCCGCGTTCTTCGCAGAACGCGGGGCTTTTTTTGTAGGAGCGAGCATGCTCGCGATGGACGTCAACGATAACGCGTGAAGCCTGACACCCCGCGGCGCTCTCAAATCCATCGCGAGCATGCTCGCTCCTACAGTACAGAGAGCGCGGTGCTGTTGGTTTTTCGCGAACGAGCCCGATCCCACAGGTCAGGGGACGGAGGCCAACGGTGGCGAAGCCAGCGCTTTCTCCACCGCCTCAATGAACTCAGGATCATCCGGCTTGGTCAGGCTGGAGAAGCTGGCGATCACCTTGCCCTGGCGATCGACCACGTACTTGTAGAAGTTCCACTTCGGCGCACTTTCGGCCTGCTTGGCGAGCTCCTTGAACAGATGCGTGGCATCGTCGCCACGGACTTTCTGCGGCTCGGTCATGGTGAAGGTCACGCCGTAGTTCACGTAGCAGACCTTGGCTGTCTCGGCGCCGTCCTTGGACTCCTGCTTGAAGTCATTGGACGGCACACCGATCACCTCCAGTCCCTGCTCCTTGTAACGCTGATTGAGCGCCTCAAGGCTTTTGAACTGTGGGGCAAAACCGCAGAAGCTTGCGGTATTGACCACCACCAGCGGCTTGCCAGCGAAACGCTGGCACAGATCGATGGATTCATTGGCACGCAACTTGGGCAACGAGCCTTGCAGCAGCGTCGGGCACTCTGCCGCCTGGGCCAATCCGGTAAACGCTACCAGTAACGCGGGAACCGCCAGCCAGCGCATCAGCATATCGGTGCTTCCTTGAGAGTTCGTGTGAGATTGAAGTTACTCGCCCTCACTTGCTGCTAGCAAGCGTCCTACTAGCACGCCCCCATTCCCAGCTGCATCAACGCCAGGCCTCCCTGATGCCAGCCCCACCATGCCACGGCCAGCAGCAAGGCGCCGACAGCGACGAACATGATCCGCGGCCAGAGGCTGCTCATGTCGCACTCATCTGGCTTTGCAGACGCGCCACCGGCCGCTCACGCACGGGCCAGTTCAGAGCGGCGGCCATCAGGCTCAAGAGAATCGCCACTTGCCAGATCAAGTCGTAGCTCCCCGTTCGGTCATACACCACCCCGCCCAGCCAGCCGCCAAGAAATGACCCGAGCTGGTGAAACAGGAAAACAATCCCACCGAGCATGGACAGGTTTCGTACACCGAACAAGGTGGCAACAGTGCCGTTGGTCAAGGGAACGGTCGACAGCCACAGGAACCCCATGGCCATGCCGAACAGGTAGGCGCTGGTCGTCGTCACCGGCGCCCAGAGGAACAGCCCGATCACCACGGCGCGCAGCAGGTACAAGGCGGTCAACAAACGCGGTTTGGACATGCGCCCGCCAAGCCAGCCTGCGGTGTAGGTGCCGAAGATGTTGAACAGGCCGATCAGCGCCAGCACCGTGGTGCCCACTGTCGCCGGCAGATGTTGATCCACCAGGTACGCCGGCAGGTGCACGCCAATGAACACCACCTGGAAGCCACAGACAAAAAAGCCGAATGCCAGCAGCCAGAATCCCGAATGGGAACAAGCCTCGTGCAGCGCTTCAGAAAGAGTCTGTTCGTGGCCGAGTACCGGCAGCGGCTTGTCCTTGAGCATGCTCACCAGCGGCACAATGAGCGCCACCAGCAAACCCAGCGCCATCAAGGCCGCTGACCAGCCGAGCCAGCCGATCAAACCCAGCGTGCCGGGCAGCATGGCGAACTGGCCGAACGAGCCGGCGGCACTGGCGATGCCCATGCCCATGCTGCGTTTTTCCGGTGGCACCGCGCGCCCGACCACGCCGAGGATCACCGAGAAGGACGTGCCGGAAAGGCCTAACCCGATCAGCAGGCCGGCGCTCAGGGACAAGGTCATCGCCGAGTCGGAAAGCCCCATGCATACCAACCCCGCCGCGTACAGGACACCGCCGACCAGCACCACTTTCGCAGCGCCAAAGCGGTCGGCCAGGGCACCGGTGAACGGTTGCGCCAGGCCCCAGATCAGGTTCTGCAGGGCGATGGCGAAGGCGAAGACCTCACGCCCCCAGCCGAATTCGGCGCTCATCGGCGCCAGGAACAGCCCGAAGCCGTGGCGCACCCCCAGGGACAACGCCAGAATCAGCGCACTTCCGACCAAAACCCAACCGCACGTACGCCACATCGAGGTCATTCTTGCTCTCCAGGCGCGGGTATATACCCGCTTATAATCGAACAAACCGGCTTCAAGCCAGTTCGTCCAGCAATTTCAGTAACGTTTCACGCTTTTCCGCGCCCAGGCGATCAATCAATCGCTGTTGCGCCGCCTCCCAGGCCGGCAAGGCGGCTTTCAGGCGCTCTGCGCCCGCTTCGGTCAGCAAGACGATGCGATTGCGCATGTCCTCACCCTCGACCAGCGTCACCAGACCTTCACCTTCCAGCACCCGCAAATTGCGCCCAAGGGTACTGCGATCCAGGCCCATGGCCTCGGCGAGGGTGGAAATACTCGGTTGATCCAGGCGCTGCAGATTGCACAGCAAAGAATACTGGGCAACGTTGATCCCGAAGCCATCGAGAGCGCCGTCGTAATGCCTGCTGACGCCACGGGCGGCGCGACGCAGGTTGATGCATAAACATTGGGAGTCGAGCATGATGCGTGTATATACCCGTGGTTAGATGAATGCAAATTTATGTTACATCAAACCTCTGTACCTGTAGGAGCGAGCATGCTCCGGGCGGCGTTCCGACGAAAAACCTGAGAGCACCGCGGGGTGTCAGGCTCCCCGCGTCATCGTTGACCTCCATCGCGAGCATGCTCGCTCCTACAGGACGAGCGCCACGCCCACCATCACTGTCACCTCCAGCAATTCCAGCAACGCCCCCGCCGTATCGCCTGTTGTCCCACCCAATCGCCGTATCATCACCTGCCTTAACCAGACGAATAGCAGGACCGCCAGCACCACGGCAATAACACCGCTAAGGCCCGCAACCAGCACGCACCCCAAGGCACTGACCGCCAACACCTGCTTGCCCGCCAATCGCGGAAGATGGTCGGCCAAGGCCTGACCCAAACCGCCGGGACGCACATAAGGGGTGGTCAGGAACAACCCCAGCAATGCACTGCGGCCGATCAAGGGAACGATGATCAGGGCCAGCGCATGCTGCTGTTCGATCAGCGCGACCAGCGCGGTAAATTTCAACAGCAACACCAACACCAGCGCGACCACCGCGATCGGCCCGCTGCGCGGATCCTTCATGATCGTCAGCGTTCGCTCGCGGTCCCCGAAGCCACCCAGCCAGGCGTCGGCGCTGTCGGCCAGGCCATCCAGGTGCAGCGCGCCGCTGAGCAGCACCCACACCGTCAGCAGCAGTGCCGCATGCAGCAACAGTGGCGTGCCCAGCAACAGCCCGTTCAGCCCCCACAAAATGCCGCCGAACAGTACACCCACCAGCGGATAAAACAGCAGCGAGCGCCCCAGTTCCTCAGGCGTCGGCATGCCCGGCAGACGAATCGGCAGACTGCTGAGGAATTGCAGGGCGATCCAGAATGGCAACATGCTCAGCGCACTTCCCTTAAGACGCCACCGGGCTCGACCGACAGCGAGAACAGCGCGCCATGAGCCACTTCGACATTGAGCAACTGCTCGCGCGGCAAGCCCCGGGCGTGAGCCAGCAACAAACGCATGACTCCGCCATGACTGATCAGCAACACACGTTCTCCGGCGTACTTCGCCTGCAAGCGCGCCACCGCCGCCAGCACCCGCGCGGAAAAGTCCGCGACCGGTTCGCCCTCAGGTGGAGTAAACGAATAAGGATCAGCCCAGAACAAACCCAAGGCCTGGGCGTCGGTTTCCATCAGCGCCGCGGCACTCTGCCCTTCCCAGGCACCGAAATGCAGTTCCTGTAGGTTTTTGTCCAGCTCGATCGGCAGCCCGGACTGCACCGCCAGTTCTTCGGCGAAGCGCGCACAGCGCTGCAACGGCGAACTGACCAGGCGATCCCAAGGCCCCTGCTCCACCACCGCTTCGCGCATCTGCGCCCAGCCCTTTTCCGTCAGCGCGTCGTCGAGGCTGCCGCGCAAGCCGCCGCCGAGTTCGGTTTCACCGTGGCGCAACAGATCCAGATGCAAGATCATGCCGGACGATCCGCCACCGCCGCTTCGGCAAACGTCGCCATCTGCCCGTGCAGGTCGCAGGCCAGACGCAGCAATGGCACGGCCAACGCGGCGCCACTGCCCTCGCCCAGTCGCAACCCGAGGTCCAGCAACGGTTCGGCCTTCAGGGTTTGCAGCACATGGCGATGACCCGGCTCGGCGCCGCGATGAGCGAACAACAGCCATTGCCGGCTCGGCGGATTCAAGCGCACCGCCACCAACGCCGCGACACTGCAGATGAACCCGTCCACCAATACCGCAATGCCTTGCTGGGCGCACGCCAGGTAGGCGCCGACCAGTGCCGCGATTTCAAAACCACCGAGATTGAACAGGGTCTGTAGCGCATCGTCACGTTGAGCGCCGTGCAGTGCCAGCGCGCGTTCGATCACTTGCGCTTTATGACTGACACCCGCCGCATCCAGCCCCGTGCCCGGCCCGGCCAGATGCGCCACCGGGCAATCGAGCAAGGCACAGGCCAACGCGCTGGCCGCCGTGGTGTTGCCGATGCCCATTTCGCCACCGATGAACAGTTGCGCTCCCATCTCGATGGCACGCTGCACGCTGTCGCGACCGGCCTGCAACGCACGTTCGCCTTGCACCACGGTCATCGCCGGACCCTGGGCAAAATTCGCCGTGCCCGGACCGATGTTCAGGTGTCGCACACCCGCCAGGTTCAACGACGGTGTGATGGTGCCGAGATCGACCACTTCCAGGGAGGCGCCCAATTGCCGCGCCAACACGCTGATCGCCGCGCCGCCGCTGACGAAGTTGTGCAGCATCTGCCCGGTGACTTCCTGGGGATAGGCCGACACCCCCTCGGCCACCACGCCGTGGTCACCGGCAAAAATCGCGATCCACAATCGATCCAGACTCGGCTTGACCTGCCCCTGAAGTCCCGCCAGTTGCACCGCCACCGACTCAAGCTGACCGAGGGAGCCGGCCGGTTTGGTCAGTTGCTGTTGACGGGCTTGCGCCTGCTCGACAGCCTGGGCGTTGGTCGGTTGGCACGGGTTCAGCCACCAGGATGAGCTCATAACGCAGTTCCTTTCAATGTCAGGGGCAGACCGGCGACGGTCAGGACGACGCGCTGACAACGCTCGGCCAGGGCTTGATGCAGCCAACCGGCTTCATCGACATAGCGGCGAGTCAATTCGCCCAGCGGCACGACACCCATTCCGGTCTCGTTGCTGACAAAAATGATTTCACCCGGCAGCGACGCCAGGCATTCGAGCAAGGCTTCGCGTTCGGCCGTCAGACGCTCGTTGTCATCGAGCATCAACAAATTGGTCATCCACAGCGTCAGGCAATCCACCAGCAGGCAGCGGTCAGCGCTGGCGGTTTCGCGCAGGACGCGGGCGAGCTCCACAGGCTCTTCGATCAACGCCCATTCGGCCGGGCGGCGGGCGCGGTGATGGGCGACACGCTCGCTCATTTCACTGTCCAGCGGTTGGCTGGTGGCGATGTAGGTGACTTGAAGCTGGCTGTCTGTTGCCAGTTTTTCAGCCAGGCGACTCTTGCCGGAGCGGGCGCCGCCGAGGATCAGTTGGAGCATGGTTCATTCCTTTAAGTCTTCAGTGAGGCGACGGGCCTCTTCGCGGGCAAGCCTCGCTCCTACAGGTACCGCGGGGGCCTTGTAGGAGCGAGGCTTGCCCGCGAAGGGGCCAGCACGGCCACCTTAAAAACCACAGAGTTCACGCAACAGCCCGGTATCCAGATGCTTCTCCACCAGATCCGCCAGCCGCTCGATATCGCGCTCACGCAAACCGTGGTAATCCACGTCCTGCACCCCCTGCAATCCCGCCCAACGCAACAGCGCACTACACGCCGCCGGGGATTCAAACAGGCCATGCAAGTAGGTGCCGAAAATCTGCCCGTCGACACTCTGCGCGCCATCGCAACGTCCATCGTCCAACTGTACGGCGGCGTTTTCCAACGCCGGCCCGGTGGTGACGCCGGCGTGAATTTCATAGCCGCTGACCGGCGCGTCTTCCAGCGCCAGGCGCCCGCGCACATTGCGTAACTGCTTCTCTTCTTCAAGTTGCGTCTCGAACGCCAGCAAGCCCAGACCGGTGCTGGACCCCGGCGCGCCTTCAAGGCCCAGCGGATCATGCACCTGCTCCCCGAGCATCTGCAGGCCGCCACAAATGCCCAGCACTTTTCCGCCATAGCGCAGGTGTCGCGAAATCGCGGTGTCCCAACCATTGGCGCGCAGGTACGCGAGATCGCCGCGCACGCTTTTCGAGCCTGGAAGAATGATCAGGTCGGCCGCTGGAATCGCCTGGCCGGGGCCGATGAATTGCAGGTCCACTTGCGGGTGCAGGCGCAGTGGATCGAAATCGGTGTGGTTGCTGATGCGCGGCAACACCGGCACCACCACTTTCAGCACCTGTTCGGCCTTGTCGGCCTGGCGCTGATCGATGCCGTCCTCGGCCTCCAGGTGCAAGTCCATCACATACGGCAGCACGCCGATCACCGGTTTGCCAGTGCGCGCTTCAAGCCAGTCGAGACCGGGTTGCAGCAAGGCGATGTCACCACGAAAACGGTTGATGATGAAGCCCTTGACCCGCGCCTGCTCTGTGGGCGACAGCAGTTCAAGAGTGCCCACCAAATGCGCGAAAACCCCGCCGCGATTGATGTCGGCGATCAGCACCACCGGGCAATCCACCGCTTCGGCAAAGCCCATGTTGGCGATGTCGCCAGCGCGCAGATTGATCTCGGCCGGTGAGCCCGCGCCCTCGACCATCACCAGCGGATACGCCGCACTCAAGCGTTCATGGGAGGCCAACACCGCTTGCATCGCGATGGTTTTGTAGTCGTGATAGGCCACGGCGTTCATCGTCGTGACCGCACGACCATGGATGATCACCTGGGCGCCGGTATCGCTGTTGGGCTTGAGCAGCACCGGGTTCATGTCGGTGTGGGGTTCAAGAAAGGCGGCCTGGGCTTGCACCGCTTGCGCGCGACCAATTTCGCCACCGTCGGCAGTCACCGCGCTGTTGAGCGCCATATTCTGCGGCTTGAACGGCACCACGCTGACACCTTGGCGTGTCACCCAGCGGCACAGTGCCGTCACCAGCGTGCTTTTACCGGCGTCGGATGTGGTGCCCTGCACCATCAACGTGGTCATTGGCTTTCCTTGGCGAAGGCGTCGAACGCTGAATCGAGACGTGCCCAGTCGGCTTCATCGCCAGGCAGGCCGAAACGCAGGCTGCTGTTGTGGGTGAACAGGCGCAACAGAATGCCGCGCCGGGCCATGAACTCGTGCAGCACTTCGGCGCGCTCGGTGATCAGCCATTGGAACAAGGCGCAACCACCCTGGGGTTCGAAGCCGTACCGCGTCAACAAGGTTGCCAGACGCTCGCTGGCTTCATCGGCGCGCTCGCGCTGCCGCGTGTGCCCTTCGGTGTCGCGCAGGCACACCTGGCCCAGCACCCGGGTCGGGCCACTGACCGCCCACGGTCCCACCTGCTCGGCGAGCAACTTGAGCAACTTGCGCTCGGCCAGGACAAACCCCAGGCGCACCCCGGCCAGGCCGAAAAACTTGCCGAAGGAGCGCAGCACGATCAACCCGACCTGGTGGGCAAACGGCGCCACACTCAGGTGCGGCGTGTTGTCCATGAAGGCTTCGTCCACCACCAGCCAGCCACCGCGCGGGGCCAGGCGCGAATGCCAGTCGAGCAGCCGGGCGGGCGTCAGGTTCAGCCCGGTCGGGTTGTTCGGGTTGACCACCACCAGCACGTCGAGGCTGTCGACGAAAAAGTCGACTTCCTGCTCCAGCACCTCGCGCACGATGTAGCCATTGCGCCGCCAGGCCTCGGCATGCTCGGCATAACAGGGCGACAGCACGCCGACCTTGCCCGCCCGGCGCAAACGCGGCAGCAACTGGATGGCCATCTGCGAACCGGCGACCGGCAGTGCCTGCAGGGTTCCATAATAGTCGCAGGCCGCCTGCTCCAGACCGTCATCGGCTTCCGGCAACCGCGCCCAGGCCCGTTGCGGGATGTCCGGCACGGGAAACGGCCAGGGCGCCAGGCCGCTGGACAGGTCAAGCCAATCGGCTTCGTCGATGCCGTATTCGTGCGCCGCCTTGCGCAATCGTCCGCCGTGCTCAAGCATAAAATTCAGACCCCACGCACAGAATCAGCAGCCACAACCATACCCCACGCTGCACCAGTTGCCAGCCGCGGTCGATGGCGTCGGCATCCGCCGGCACGCCCTCGCCCAGCGTTGGGCGCTGATGCAGTTCACCGTGATAAATCGCCGGCCCGCCCAGCTCGACGCCCAACGCACCGGCACCCGCCGCCATCACCGGGCCGGCATTCGGGCTATCCCAGGTCGGCCCCTGGGTGCGCCAACATTTCAACGCCAGCCGGGTTTTGCCCAGTAGCGCGTAGGTCAGCGCCACCAGGCGCGCAGGAATGTAATTGAGCACGTCGTCAATCTTCGCCGCCGCCCAGCCGAAACGCTCGAAGCGTTCGTTGCGATAGCCCCACATCGCGTCCAGGGTGTTGCTCAAACGGTAGAGCACCACGCCCGGCGCACCGGCCACGGCAAACCAGAACAGTGCGGCAAACACCGCGTCGCTGCCGTTTTCCAGCACCGATTCGGTGGCGGCGCGGGCCACGGCGGTTTCATCCAGATCACTGGTTTTACGGCTGACCAGATAACTCACGCGCTGGCGCGCTTCTTCAAGATTATCGCTGCGCAAGGCCTTGGCCACAGGCGTGACATGCTCGCCGAGGCTGCGCATGCCCAGGGCGCAATAGAGAGCAAGAATCTCGACGATCCAGCCGACGTAAGGTGCCCAGGAAAATGCCGTGGCCAACAGGGTCAGCGGCAATACAGCAATCACCCACGCGGTGACCCCATGACTGCGCCAGCCGCGACCGCCGCCATTGAAACGTTGCTCGATGCGCTCGGCAAAACGGCCGAACGCCACTAGCGGATGCCAGCGCTTGGGTTCACCCAGCAGCGCATCCAGCGCTACCGCGGCGACACTCAACAACGCCACACTCATTGACTCACTCCCCAATAATTTTCATACAACAGCTCACTCAGCGGACGCGCCTGCGCCCAGCCTTCGAGTACCAGCATCGGTGCCGGATAGAAGGCCTTGACCGGTCCCAGGCAGAGAATGGCCAAGGGCTTGGCGCCAGGCGGCAGGCCCAGCAGGTCCGCCAGGGCTTGCGGTTCGAACAGCGAGACCCAGCCCATGCCCAGCCCTTCGGCGCGGGACGCCAGCCAGAGGTTCTGGATCGCGCAGGACAACGAGGCCAGGTCCATCTCCGGCAGGGTGCGACGACCGAAGATATGCCGTTCGCGATCGTCCATCAGCGCGGCGACCAGCACCTCGGCGCAATCGTTGATGCCCTCGACTTTGAGCTGCATGAATTCGTCGGTACGCTCACCGAGGGCCTCGGCGGTGCGGATGCGCTCTGCTTCCACCAGCGCCTGGATCTTGCTGCGCAAGGCACGATCGCTGATGCGGATGAAGCGCCAAGGCTGCATCAGGCCGACACTCGGTGCCTGATGCGCGGCTTCGAGCAGGCGCCGCAGCAACTCGGGCTCGACCGTGCCGCCGGCGAAGTGACGCATGTCGCGGCGTTCGCCGATGGCTCGGTAGACCGCTGCGCGTTCGGCTTCGGAAAAGGCGTTGTCGGTCATGGCCTCTTCGCGAGCAGGCTCGCTCCCACAGTGGACCGCGTTTCTTCAGGCGATCCACTCACCAATGTGGGAGCGAGCCTGCTCGCGAAGGCGTCCGAACGGTCAGGCGCAAACAGCGCGGCAATCGCCGATGGATTGGACGGAAAATAGAAGTGCACATAAGAGGCCGTCATCCGCCCCTCGCGATAAACCGCCTCTGCCCCGCGCCCGCCGTTAGGACTCAAGCCCCGGGCAATCGGTGTCAGTTCGGTGGAGGTCAGCGAATGATGATAGGTGTGCCCGCGCAGTGAACCTTCCGGCAATTCAACCGCTTGCAAGGCCAATGCAGCAAGGCGCTTCTGCATCACCGCATCGCCCTTCAACAAGCCCACCAGCTCTGCACGCGTGCCCTCGACATCGGTCAGCGAATCGAGCAGGTAAAGCATGCCGCCGCATTCGGCCAGCAAGGGTTTACCTGCGGCGTGGTGAGCGCGAATTGCCTCGAGCATCGAGGTATTCTGCGCCAAAGCCACATGGTGCAACTCCGGATAGCCACCCGGCAGGTACAGGCTGTCTGCCTCTGGCAAACCCGCGTCACGGATCGGCGAGAAATACCGCAATTCAGCGCCCATCGCCCGCAACAAATCCAGGCTCGCGCCATAGGTGAAGGCGAAGGCTTCGTCATGGGCCACGGCAATGCGCACGCCAGCCAGCAAGGGTTCAACAGTCACCACATCTGGCGCGGCAAATTCCACCGCCGGCGGGAGCGCGACTTCACAACTGCTGGCCAAGGCTTCGGCCGCCGCATCGAGGCGCACATCCAGGTCATTCAACTCGCTGGCTTGTACCAGGCCAAGGTGTCGACTCGGCAATTCGATCCCGGTCTCACGGGACAAGGCACCGTACCAGCGCAGGCCTTCGGTCAGGCTGCCTTCGAGCAGTTGCGCGTGGCGCAGGGTGCCCACGCGGTTGGCCAGCACGCCGGCAAACGGCAAGTCCGGCTGATAGCGCGCCAGGCCCAGGGCCAATGCACCAAAGGTCTGGGCCATGGCGGTGCCGTCGATCACAGCGAGCACCGGCACGCCGAAATGTCGCGCCAGATCAGCGCTGGACGGCGTACCGTCGAACAGCCCCATGACACCTTCGATCAGGATCAGGTCGGCGTCGCTGGCAGCCTCCCACAACAGCCGGCGACTGTCCTGCTCGCCGACCATCCACATGTCCAGCTGATACACCGGCGCACCGCTGGCGCGTTCGAGGATCATCGGATCGAGAAAGTCCGGGCCGCACTTGAACACGCGAACCTTGCGTCCCTGGTTACGATGCAACCGGGCCAGCGCGGCGGTAACGGTGGTCTTGCCCTGGCCGGACGCCGGCGCGGCAATCAGTACCGCCGGGCAATGACGAGGTTGATTCACAGCTCGACGCCTTTTTGCGCTTTGATACCGGCCTGGAAGGCGTGCTTGATCATGCCCATTTCGGTGACGGTGTCAGCCAGCTCGACCATTTCCGGCTTGGCGCCGCGGCCGGTGACCACCACGTGCTGCATGGGCGGGCGCGCCTGCAAATCGCTGAGCACCTGATCGAGATCGAGGTAGCCGTGCTTGAGGGCGATGTTCAGTTCGTCCAGCACCACCAGGCCGACCGTTGGATCGCGCAGCAATTGCTGCGACACCGCCCAGGCCGCTTCGGCCGCCGCGATGTCGCGCTGGCGATCCTGGGTCTCCCAGGTGAAGCCCTCGCCCATCACATGAAAACGCACCTGCTCGGGGAAGCGGCGGAAGAACAACTCTTCGCCGGTGCTGTTGCGCCCCTTGATGAACTGCACCACACCGCACTGCATGCCATGCCCCATGGCGCGCGCGAGCATGCCGAACGCCGAGCTGCTCTTGCCTTTGCCGTTGCCGGTGAGCACCAGCAGCAGGCCGCATTCGTTCGGGGAATTGGCGATGCGTTCGTCGATCACGGCCTTTTTGCGCAGCATGCGCGCAAGATGACGTTCGTCACGATCAGGGGTATCAGACATGGGGGAGCTCTCCGTTGAGGCAGGATTAACGGCGGGCAGGCACAAGAATAGACGGCAAGAAGCCTGGCATCGCCCACCGTGATGCCGCTTGGATGGATCAGGCCGGTCTCCGGGCTCATGAGCGGCGTGATGCCTGACTGCGCGCCTTCCCGCGTCACAGATCGACGCAGTGGCTTCAGACGCAGTTTTCACTCATTTACCGTTGCGGGGGCAGCGCCGGGATCGCAGGGCTTCATCGACTGAAGCGCTCGCTCACCGGCTTCCCTGTTTCACTCTGTCGACCCAAGTCACAGAGCACCTGAAACAAGCGGCGAAGGTTAGAGGGTTGGGGGTGGAGCGTCAATTGAAGACGCGGTACCGGAACGAATAACGGCCACTCATCCATAAAATGACGTCAATCTTGTGCCACACTCACAGCAGTGATATCAAATAGCCACAACCTCACAAACAAGAAAAAGGGTGAGCCCCATGCAAGGCATGATCATCAGCAATCCGAAGCTGGAATTCCTGCGTTCGGTACTGGAACGCTGGTTCGACTGTATCGACCGCTATAACGCCGTGCGCGGCGACAGCGAGACACCCTACTGGCTCGACGAAAAAGCCAACCTTGGTCTGCTCTCCGCCGCCGCATGGATGGCCGAGATGATCACGCTGCAACAATCGCCCACCCGCAAACAGATCGAAGAAGGCGAACGCAACGGCCGCGCCGATCTGTTCATCGCCACGACCGAAGCACGCGCCTGGCTGCAGACCACGCAACGCTGGCCACGGGTCAACAGCCTGAACCTGACTCAGGCCCTGCAGGACATCACCAGCGACGCGAAAAAAATCAGCTACGCCAGCGATCTGAAAATCGGCTGCCTGTTCGTCGCACCGCACAAGAGCCAGCAAGGCGCTACCCCCGAAGAACTCCAGGACATGGTCGATGACCTGCAAAAGGAACACTGCTGCGCCGTAGCCTGGTATTTCCCTTATGCCTATCGCAAATTGCGCAACGAAGCCGGTCACTATCACCCCGGTATTGCCGTGCTGCTCAAGGAAGCTCGCGGCTAAGGTTGAACCATCGGCCTGTCACGCTTCTCTATGATTTAAGTCACTTCATTCATAGGGAAGGTCAGCAATGCGCACATCTGAGCTGGTTTTCGTCATCGCGTTAGCGGGAGGGCTCGCCGCCTGTGGCGAAACCGCCCGCTTGCAAGTCAACGACGGCACCGGGCCGTCTCCCAAACTCCCGGAGCCGAACAAGACACTGTTCCCGACGATGAACATCGCCCCGGCCATCGGCTGGGCGAACGGCGTAAAACCCGTCGCGGCCAGCGGCACTCAGGTCGGCGCATTTGCCGAAAACCTCGATCATCCGCGCTGGCTTTACGTGCTGCCCAATGGCGACGTGCTGGTCGCCGAAACCAATGCCCCGCCCAAACCCGATGACAACAAAGGCATCAAGGGCTGGATCACCAAGAAAGTCATGGGACGCGCCGGTGCCGCCGTGCCGAGCCCGAACCGCATCACACTGCTGCGCGACACCAACCATGACGGCATTGCCGAAACCCGCACGGTCTTCCTGGAAAACCTCAACTCGCCCTTTGGCATGACCCTGGTCGGCAATGACCTCTACGTGGCCGACACCGACCGGCTGTTGCGCTTCCACTATGAAAACGGTGACACGGCAATCAAGTCACAACCGATCAAGGTCGTCGACCTGCCGGGGGGAACCCTGAATCACCACTGGACCAAAAACGTCATCGCCAGCAAGGACGGCAGCAAGCTGTACGTCACGGTGGGCTCCAACAGCAACGTCGGTGAAAACGGCATGGATCAGGAGCAAGGGCGCGCGGCGATCTGGGAAGTGGATCGCGCCACCGGCAACCACCGGATCTTCGCTTCAGGCCTGCGCAACCCCAATGGCATGGCCTGGGAGCCACAAAGCGGCGCCCTGTGGACGGCCGTCAACGAGCGGGACGAAATCGGCAGCGACCTGGTGCCGGACTACATCACCTCGGTGAAGGATGGCGCCTTCTACGGCTGGCCATTCAGCTATTACGGCCAGCACGTCGACGTGCGCGTCGAGCCGCAAAACCCCGACCTGGTGGCCAAGGCGATTGCACCGGACTACGCAGTCGGCCCCCACACCGCCTCACTGGGCCTGACGTTTGCCGAAGGCAACAGGTTGCCGGCGCAGTTCAAGGAAGGTGCGTTCATTGGCCAACACGGCTCATGGAACCGCAAGCCGCACAGCGGTTACAAAGTGATTTTCGTGCCCTTTAGCGGCGGCAAACCGACCGGGCAACCGGTGGATGTACTCACCGGGTTCCTCAATGACGAGGAAAAAGCCATGGGCCGGCCGGTGGGTGTGGTGATCGATCAACAAGGGGATTTGCTGGTGGCCGATGATGTGGGGAACAAGGTGTGGCGGGTGTCGGCGGTTAAATAGCGACAACACACTTGTGGGAGCGAGCCTGCTCGCGAAAGGGGCGTGTCAGCCGACATTAATGTGACTGATCCACCGCATTCGCGAGCAGGCTCGCTCCCACAAGGGATTAGCGTTTACGGCAGAGCGTGAGCCCATCCCCCAGCGGCAACAGCGACAGATCCACCCGCGCGTCATCCTTCAAGGCACGATTGAGTGCCTGGATAGCGCGGGTATCGGCGCTCTCGGGATTGTCCTCAAGCACCCGACCACTCCACAGCGTGTTATCGAATACCGCCAGGCCACCGGTACGCAACAGGCGTAGCGCATGTTCCAGGTAGGCCGGGTAATTGGCCTTGTCAGCATCGATGAACACCAGATTGAACTGGCCTGACTCGTCCAGCCTGCCGAGGGTTTCCAGCGCCGGCGCCAGACGCAGATCGATTCGCCCGGACAGGCCGGCCTCCTGCCAATAGCGGCGCGCGATGGCGTTGTAGTCCCCGGGAATGTCACAGCAGATCAGCGAACCGTCATCCGGCAATGCCGCTGCCATGCACAGGGCGCTGTAACCGGTAAAAGTGCCGACTTCCAGCACACGTCGGGCACCGGTGAGTTTTACCAGCAAGGCGAGAAATTGCCCCTGTTCCGGTGCCACCTGCCAGCGCGCCATGGGCAGCGCCTGGGTTTCGTCGCGCAAGCGCTTGAGCAGCGGGGTTTCGCGCAGGGAGACGTCGAGCAGGTACTGATAGAGCGAATCGTCGAGATTGAGCGTGCGGGCGGTCATGACAACAACCTCTGGCTGTTACGGATTGCGCGCCAAATGCTCGGGATGCAGAACGCGCTTGGCGCTTAGGTAGGCTCGCTGCCAATAAGCCTTGGACAAGCTGTCGAGCTTGACCGTGCCACCGGTAGCTGGCGCATGCACGAAACGCCCTTCACCGACATAGATGCCAGCATGGCTGACCTGGGAACCGCCATTGGTAGCGAAGAAGATCAGGTCACCGGTTTGCAGGCCTTCCTTACCGACATTGGCCGCTTGCATGGTGATCATTTCGCGGGTGGTGCGGGGCAGGGAAATACCGGCCATGTCACGGTAGACGTAGCCAATCAGGCCACTGCAATCGAATCCGGAATCCGGCGTGTTGCCGCCCCAGCGATAAGGCGTGCCGACCAACCCCAACGCGCGAAACAGCACGTCTTGCGCTTCAGGAGAAAAGTCCTGGGAGGAACTGAATACGATGGGCGCGCGAACCACCGGCGCAGGTGGCGGTGTACGGCTGGCACAAGCACTGAGCAGCGCTGCGAATAGCATGATTGCGAGGCGGGCCGACATCGTCATAAGCAGAGCATCCTGATCAGGCTGCGGCTAATTTCTGCGGGAGCGCAGAAAAGAAAACCGCCTGCGGATTACGCAGGCGGTTTGCCATCATTCATTGATCAGAATTTTAGCGCTTATCAGGCAAACTTCAAGTAAGACTTTAAGTTCGCCTTACAAAATGTGCGCTTACTTGCGAGCCGTGACGATTGGCGTCGCAGCGGGAGCCATGGCGAGTGCACGCTTGGCTTCGATGAAGGTCTTGCTCCAGTAGCTGTCACCGAGGTTATCGATGCGCACACCACCGCTTTTGCGGCTGCTGGAGTGGATGAACTGGTTGTCACCCAGGTAGATCCCGGCGTGACTGACGCGACCGCGACGACCGTTGGTGGCGAAGAACAGCAGGTCACCCGGTTCAAGCTTGCTACGCGAAACCAGCGGCGCGTCCACGTTGATCATTTCGCGGGTGGAGCGCGGCAGGTTCATACCGGCTTCTTCACGGAACAGATAACCGATGAAACCGCTGCAATCGAAACCTGCTTCGGAAGTACCGCCGAAACGGTAACGGGTACCGATCAGGGACATGCCGCGTTCGAGGATGCTGTCGGCCAGAACCGGAAGCTGGTACGACTTGCCGTCGGTGAAGCTGGCCAGTTCTTTCTCAGTGGCCGCTTCTTCAAGCTCAAGCGCTTGCTTATAGAGAGCGGAAGACTGGGCGGAAACGGAATGTTGAATCTGCTGTTGTTGTGCTTGCTCGGACACTGGCGTGTGGGCAGCGCAACCGAACAACAGGGTAACGAGTGCGAGGGGCACGAGGGGTGCAAAGCGATTTAGCATGGGCACGACCGTGGCTGATAGTTTTAAAGAAGCGAAACTATGCCCGCTATCATCCTCATTTGCAAATTCAATCGAACTTTTTGTGACTTCTTGATTTCTCGATGACATCTAAGCGCTAAAGCCCGTTCTAGACACTTTACGCAGCCTGCACCCCGCAGGAAAGCGGATTTTCTGACGCATCGAATTTGCCGAACATAGCTGCAGGCCTTGAATTTACAAGGCCTGGCTACCAGCCCAGCGTCTCTTTGAGGAACGGAATGGTCAGCTTGCGCTGAGCTTGAAGAGAGGCCTGGTCGAGTTGCTCAAGCAGCTCGAACAGCGCGCTCATGCTGCGGGTACCGCGGGTCAGGATAAAATGCCCGACTTCGTCGGTCAGGTGCAGGCCGCGACGCGACGCACGCAGCTGCAGGGCGCGCAACTTGTCTTCGTCGGAGAGTGGGCGCATCTGGAATATCAGCGCCAAAGTCAGGCGCGACTTGAGGTCCGCCAGCTTTACCGGCAGCTCGCGTGGCGAAGTCGACGCGGCAATCAGCAGACGCCGACCACTGTCACGCAGCCGGTTGAACAGGTGGAACAACGCTTCTTCCCAGTCAGCCTTGCCTGCCACCGCCTGCAAGTCGTCCAGGCACACCAGTTCGTATTGCTCGAGGTTGTCGAGAATCTCGATGCCGCGATCCATCAACTCGGCCAGCGGCAGGTAAACCGCCGTTTCGCCCATTTGTTCGAAACGCAGGCATGCGGCCTGCAACAGATGCGTGCGCCCTACCCCGTGCTTGCCCCAGAGATAAATCAGGCTTTCGGTCCAGCCGGCGTCGGCTTCGCACAGCCGCTCGACATAGCCGAGTGCAGCGGCATTGGCGCCTGGGTAGTAGTTGATGAAGGTGGCGTCGTCACGCAGACGCACACCTAGGGGCAGCTGAATCGGTTTCATGCTGACTGAACAGTTCCAAAGGAACCGTTAGTGGCCTCTGTGTAAAGTTTGCGAAGTTTATACCCGTGAAGCCGACCGCACAATGCGACAGACCACAAGCAAAATCAAAGGTTTGCGTTAGCGCCCCGGTTTTATGACAGATTCTTTGGCGCCACGGGCAGCCACTGGGCGTCGATCCGGGCTGCCCGTGACCCTGTCTACAGCTCTGGTTCGTCCACACCACTGTACATACCGGAATCCTTATACAAATCATGCACATGGCGCAGTAGCACCATGATCACCGCCGCCACGGGCAGTGCCAGCAAAACACCGGTAAAACCAAACAGTTCGCCGCCTGCCAGAATCGCGAAGATCACCGCCACCGGGTGCAGGCCGATGCGGTCCCCCACCAGCAATGGCGTGAGCACCATGCCCTCCAATGCCTGACCGACCATGAACACCGCGACGATGCCCGCCATGGGATACAAATCGCCGCCAAACTGGAACAGGCCAGCAATCAGTGCCGCGCCAATACCAACGATAAAGCCCATGTACGGCACGATCGCCGCCAGCCCGGCAATCATCCCGATCAGCAGGCCCAACTCCAGGCCCACCAGCATCAGGCCCGCGGCATAGATCACGCCCAACGCGACCATCACCAGCAATTGCCCGCGGACGAAGGCGCCGAGCACTTCATGGCACTCTTCAGCCAGTGACACCGCCCGCTCTTCGCGATCGCGCGGCAGCAGGCTGCGGATCTTGGCCATCATCAGGTCCCAGTCTCGCAGCAAGTAGAAACTGACCACCGGAATCAGCACCAGATTCGCCAACCAGCCAATCAACGCCAGACCCGACGCCGTCGCCTGAGTCAGCACCACGCCGACAATGTCGGTGGTCTGCCCCATGTGCTCGCTGATCGCGGCCTTGAGTTTGTCGAACTTCCAGAAGCCCTCCGACAGGCCAAACTTCGATTGCGCCCATGGCAATGCCGTGTGCTGCAGCCAATCGAGCATCTGCGGCGCCAGCTCATACAAGCGAAACAACTGCTTGGCGAGCATCGGCACCAACACCAGCAACAGCGTGGTGAAGATCAGGGTGAACAGGGCAAATACCGCAATCACGCCCCAGGTCCGTGACAGGCCGGCGTTTTCCAGCCGATCCACCAGGGGGTCAAACAGATAGGCCAACAACAACGCCACCAGGAACGGCGTGAGGATCGGGTGCAACAGCCAGACAAACGCGCAGAGCAGGAGCACTCCACCCAACCAGAACCAACGCCGCGTATCGGCCATGTACCACTCCATTGCTTCTATATAAAGAAAGAAAATCCTACCAGCGAAAACGCAATTGCGGCGTTGGTGCCGGTGCAGGCGCTACCGCAGGGACTGAACCAGCGGCTACAGGCTGAACCGGAACCGGTGGCACCGGCGCCGGCTCCGCTGCGACCTCCTGCAACCTGGCCAGCGACAACTGGGCGCGCAATTGATCGGTACTGCCGTTGACCCGATAAAGAATCCGGTCGCCGTCGACACTTTTAGGACGACCGCCGAAAGGCTCCAGCAAACGACCAAGGGTCGCATAGCGCTCCAGATTCATGCCCTGGACTTCCAGCAACTGAGCGGCCGAAGCCCCAGGCTTGGCGACAAATCGCGGCGCCAGTCGCTGGTTGACCGCCAGCATCACTGCGTCCGCCAAAGCGGCTTGATCGGCCCCTTGGGCACTGCCGGCCTCTTTCTTATCGCCCAGCCACAACTGCCACTTGGCTTGCCACTGGCCGCCCTCTTCACGGGCATGAACCGCCAGCAAGGCGTCGGCATTGTAACGCTGCGATGCGTTGCGCAGTGCCGACGGATCGGCACTTTCCAGATTCGGCGCGGTGGCGACGATTTGTTCGTTCAAGTCCGCCAGCGGTAGACGCAGGGGCAAACCACGGTGCTGCGCGGCGCGGCGCAGTGGTGTCGCACCGGCCTGACCATCGCCCACCAGGCTCGCACCCTCGCTGTAGTCGTTCAACCACCAGCCCAGTATCGACGGCCGATTGCCCCCCCACATCGACAACCCGGCCCGGCGCAAGGCCTGTTCGGTGGTGCCCGGGTCGAAATCGACTTTCAACACTTCCGGCGGCCCTGCCTCGAAGCCGTATTGGCTGATGATTTGCTGAGGGTCTTTGCGAATCGCCGCCAGCCCCGGATTCTGTGGCGCCTTGGGATCACCGGTCAGGCGCAATACCAGCGTATCGAGCGCCCGCTGCGTGGCTTGCTCACGCTCCTCCGGCGACTGGCCGTTGACCGGTTCGCGCACTTGATAAAGGCCTTTGACGGTTTCGGCGTGGCTTACCAGGCTGGTCAGGCTGACCAGTGACAAGCAGCCCACAAACAAGAATTTACAAAAACCCATGGAAGATTCCTGAGGACAAAAGCGACTGGAACAGACCGCATGAAGACAATCGAGCAAGGCTGTGACCATCGCTCGACGCAAAACATTCACACGCCCTGGGTAAGTTTTCGCACTGTGATAACGATAGACGGTTAATGACGACAACCTGTGCAGGCGAGCAGGATGTCATTCACATAGGGCAATGGCGGTTTTTTTTCGGCCGATATGCCCCCTGCCGTCGGCCTGAGGATGGCCGCTGCCCTTCAAGCCTGATAAAATCGCGCGCCTTCGCAGACCGGCAACAGCCGGGCACCCTCGAATATCGCGTGAGGCAATCACCTTCGTCGATTTTGGCGGTCCCGCTGGACTCGGTCGTTACCCAGAAATCCCCCCTAAAGGCCTGGATCATGAGCAAGCAACCCTCCCTGAGCTACAAGGACGCCGGTGTAGACATCGACGCCGGTGAAGCATTGGTCGAACGCATCAAGAGCGTGGCCAAGCGCACTGCGCGCCCGGAAGTCATGGGCGGCCTGGGCGGTTTTGGCGCCCTCTGCGAAATCCCGGCCGGCTACAAGCAGCCCGTGCTGGTTTCCGGTACTGACGGCGTCGGCACCAAGCTGCGCCTGGCATTGAACCTGAACAAGCACGACAGCATCGGCATCGACCTGGTTGCCATGTGCGTCAACGACCTGGTGGTGTGCGGCGCCGAGCCGCTGTTCTTCCTCGACTACTACGCCACCGGCAAACTCAACGTCGAAACCGCGACCCAGGTCGTTACCGGCATCGGCGCTGGCTGTGAACTGTCCGGCTGCTCCCTGGTGGGCGGCGAAACCGCTGAAATGCCTGGCATGTACGAAGGCGAAGACTACGACCTGGCCGGCTTCTGCGTCGGCGTCGTGGAAAAAGCCGAGATCATCGATGGTTCCAAAGTCGCTGCCGGTGATGCCCTGCTCGCCCTGCCGTCTTCCGGCCCGCACTCCAACGGCTACTCGCTGATCCGCAAGATCATCGAAGTGTCCGGTGCCGACATCGAGAACATCCAGCTCGACGGCAAGCCGCTGACCGACCTGCTGATGGCCCCGACCCGTATCTACGTGAAGCCGCTGCTCAAGCTGATCAAGGACACCGGCGCCGTCAAAGCAATGGCCCACATCACCGGTGGTGGCCTGCTGGACAACATCCCGCGCGTTTTGCCAAAAGGCGCACAAGCGGTGGTTGATGTGGCGAGCTGGACCCGTCCTGCCGTGTTCGACTGGCTGCAAGAAAAAGGCAACGTCGACGAAAACGAAATGCACCGCGTGCTGAACTGCGGCGTGGGCATGGTCATCTGCGTGGCTCAAGAGCACGTGGAAACCGCGCTGAACGTGCTGCGTGAAGCCGGCGAGCAGCCTTGGGTCATCGGTCAGATCGCCACCGCTGCCGAAGGCGCAGCTTCGGTTGAACTGAAGAACCTCAAGGCACACTGATGCAAGAGCGGATGACCCCCACCTGTGATGTTGTGGTGCTGTTGTCCGGCACCGGCAGTAACTTGCAGGCCTTGATCGACAGCACGCGGACCGGCGACAGCCCGGCCCGCGTCGCTGCGGTGATTTCCAACCGCGCCGACGCTTATGGCCTGCAACGCGCCAGGGACGCGGGTATCGAAACCCGCACCCTGGATCACAAGGCTTTCGAGGGCCGCGAGGCCTTTGATGCCGCAATGATCGAACTGATCGACGCCTTCAATCCCAAACTCGTGGTTCTGGCCGGATTCATGCGCATTCTCAGCGCGAATTTCGTACGCCACTACGCGGGTCGCCTGCTCAATATCCATCCCTCGCTGCTACCCAAATACAAAGGGTTACACACTCATCAGCGCGCGCTGGAAGCCGGCGATACTGAGCACGGCTGCTCCGTGCACTTCGTCACCGAGGAACTCGATGGCGGACCACTGGTCGTACAAGCAGTAATACCGGTAGAGTTGCACGACTCGCCGCTGAGTCTGGCGCAGCGGGTCCATGTGCAGGAACACCTGATCTACCCCATGGCCGTACGCTGGTTTGCCGAAGGCCGGCTATCCCTCGGTGAACAAGGTGCTTTACTGGATGGACAGTTGCTTGCGCCCAGCGGCCACTTGATTCGAACCTAGGAGATTTTATGCGTCGCGCCCTGCTCTTCGCTTGTGCTCTGCTCGCCTTGCCCTTCGCACAGGCTGCAGATCTTCAACCTTTCTCCGCCAGCTACACCGCCGACTGGAAGCAGTTGCCCATGAGCGGCACGGCTGAACGCAGCTTGACCAAGGAGGCCAACGGCGTCTGGAAGCTCAACTTCAAGGCTTCGATGATGATCGCCAGCCTGTCCGAAGAAAGCACCCTGACCGTCGACAAGGACACCCTGCTGCCACAGTCCTACCATTTCGAACGCGGTGGGCTGGGCAAAGCCAAGAAAGCTGACCTGGACTTCGACTGGACCGCCAAAAAGGTCACAGGCACCGATCGTGGCGACGCGGTCAATATTGCGCTGAACCGCGGCATGCTCGACAAATCCACCTATCAGCTGGCGCTGCAGCATGACGTGGCCGCCGGCAAGAAAAGCATGAGCTATCAGGTTGTCGATGATGGCGAAGTCGATACCTATGACTTCCGCGTGCTGGGTTCGGAAAAAGTCGACACCAAGGCTGGCCAGATCGATGCGATCAAGGTCGAGCGCGTGCGCGACCCGACACAAAGCAAGCGCATCACCGTGCTGTGGTTCGCCAAGGATTGGGATTATCTGCTGGTTCGCCTGCAACAGGTCGAGACCGACGGCAAGGAGTACAACATCATGCTCCTGGACGGCACGGTCAACGGCAAGCCGGTCAAAGGCAGCTGATCAGCCACCGCACATGCGGCAATGCTGTTCACTTAGGCATGGGGTTGTAGTTAAGAACTGGATTGGGGGGATATCCATTCCTGCGGTAACGGCCACTTAGGGTTTCGCCCTTACGGCGAGTCCCTTTTTCAAACGCCGGAGTGCCGGCCCAGCAAAAAGGAACCAAAAGGCTTTGCCCCACCACTCGGTGCCTCGCTGTGGCTCGGCATGCCCTCTCTCCGGCATTGCTCCGTGGGTCGCCGCGATGGGCCATCCCTGGCCCAGCGCGGCTAAACCGGCGTCCTGCCGGTTTACCCACTACGCAATGCCTGCGTTCAGCCATCGTGGTTAACGGGGCGCCCAGATCAAAAACAAAAGCGAGGCGGCCTGACAGCCGACCTGATTTTTGCAGATACCCCCCAATCCCCTGTGGGAGCGAGCCTGCTCGCGATAGACGTCAACGATAACGTTGGCTGTCTGGATGAGCGCGTTGTCTGGAAGTCCATCGCGAGCAAGCTCGCTCCCACAGTTGGATCGCGGACAGACCTGCAATCAGGTCGGCTTTAAGGCCGCCTCGCTCTGCTTTGGCTCTTGATTTTCTTGCCCCATCGAGAGGCCGAGTGGAGGTTCTGCGCAGTGGCTAAACCGGCATGGATGCCGGTTTAGCCGCGCTGGGCCAGGGATGGCCCATCGCGGCGGGCCCTGTAGGAGCAGCCGGTCGACGCTCGAATGCTCGCGAAAAACCTGAGAGCACCGCGGGGTTTCAGGCTCCCCGCGTCATCGTTGACCTCCATCGCGAGCATGCTCGCTCCTACAGGGCTTTTCCAAGTGACTCGCTGTAAAAGCGAAACCATAGGCGGCCGTTACCGCAGGAATGGATATACACCTAATCCCGGAAAAAAGTGGAACGCGCCACATGGGGGAATGCTCTATAACTTCGAGGTCTTTTTTGATCAAATGACTTTTCCCACTGCCAGCGAGGCTCCCATGACCGTTACCGTCAATACCGTTTCCGCCGAAGGTTTTCGACACAGCGTGCAAATCGATGATCACGAACTCTTTGCCGATGCACCTGTATCCGCAGGCGGCGAAGGCTCCGCGCCGGAACCTCACGATTACTTTGACGCCGCACTGGGCGCCTGCAAGGCCCTGACCTTGAAGATGTACGCAAAGAAAAAGGACATTCCGCTGACGGGCGTTGGTGTGGAGGTCAAACGCGATAACAGTGAAGAACAGAAAGGCAAATATGTCCTGCATGTGAAGCTGACCCTCAAAGGCGTGCTCACCGACGCCCAGCGCGATGAGCTGCACCGTGTGGCCGACCGCTGCCCGGTTCACAAGCTGATGACCAGCAGCGAAGTGAGCATCGAAACCCATTTGTCCGAAGGCGCGTTCAGCCAATAGCGGCAAGGGCTGCGCAAGCGGGTTATGCTCGACGGCATCACCCGCTCAGTCTGGAACGCACCATGAACACTCCGCTCGTGATCCGCCCCCGCGCCGAAGATGTCGAAGGCCAGCCGATTCTTCGCCCATTGCCGTCAGCCAAATGCCGCAATGTCGGGCCCTTCGTGTTTTTCGACCACATGCTGCAAACCCGCTACGCCGCGGGAGAAGGCATGAACATCCGCCAGCATCCGCACATCGGCCTCTCCACCCTCACCTACCTCTTTGAAGGCCAGCTGCAGCACAAGGACAGCCTCGGGTCGGATCAGGTGGTCAGTGCCGGTGATGTCAGCTGGATGACCGCTGGTAGCGCGATCGCTCATGTCGAGCGCACACCCGAAGCGCTAAAAGAAAGCGGCTTTACGATGCACGGCTTGCAGATCTGGCTGGCGTCGCCAAAAGACCAGGAACAGGGCCCGGGACACTACAGTCACCACCCGGCAAGCACCCTGCCTGTCAGTGAAAACCTTGGGGTGAAGATCCGCATGATCGCAGGCTCGGGCTTTTGCCTGGAATCGCCAGTGCCGGTGCTTTCTCCGACGCTGTATGCCGAATTGAACCTGCAAACGGCGACGACCTTGCTGATTCCCACCGAGCATGACGAGCGCGCGCTGTATGTGTTGAGCGGTGAAGTGCAGCTGGATGGCGAGGCGGTAGAACCGCATTCGCTGGTAGTGTTGCCGGTTGGGGAAGAGATGACGCTGTTCGCGGAGAGCGACTGTCATGCGGTGTTGGTCGGCGGAGCGTCGCTGGATGGGCCGCGACGGATCAACTGGAATTTCGTGGCCAGCGACCCAGTGGCCATCGACGAAGCGCGCCGACGCTGGGCGGCCGGGGATTGGCCGACTGTGCCGGGGGAGATCGAGCGGATCGAATTGCCAAGCGGACGAAGCGAGCCAACCCCGCTGTGATGATGATCGTTCCCACGCTCTGCGTGGGAATGCCTCATTGGACGCTCCGCGTCCACTTCGGCAGGGACGCGGAGCGTCCCGGGCTGCATTCCCACGCGGAGCGTGGGAACGATCGAAATCACAATTAGCCCTTGAACACTTCATCCAGCAGGTTGTGCATCGACGTGAACGCCCGGGAGGCGACCTTCGCGTCGTACATCATCATGCCTGGTACGTTCGCATGGGGATCGGTGAACGAGTGGAACGCGCCGCCGTAGCTCAGCAACTGCCAATCCACACCCGCTGCATTCATTTCATCTTCAAACGCCGGCAGTTGCTCTTTAGGCACCAATGGATCGGAACCGCCGTGCAGCACCAGCACCGAACCCTTGATGTTTTTCGCGTCGTTGACGTCCGGTGTGTCGAGGGTGCCATGGAACGACACAGCCGCCTTCACTGGCGCACCGGTACGGGCTAACTCCAGGGCACAGCAACCGCCGAAGCAGAAACCGAATGTGGCCAGTTTCGACGTATCGACCGCTGCCTCACCCTGGCTTTGCAACTGCTCGAACGCCACTTGCATGCGCTTGCGCAGCAATGGGCGATCATTCTTCAGCGGCATCATCGCCGCGCCTGCCTCGTCATTGTTCTGCGGACGGATCGACTGACCGTAGATATCTGCGATCAACACCACGTAGCCCTTGGCCGCCACCGACTTGGCGATTTCCTCGGCCCCGGCGCTGACGCCCATCCAGTTCGGTGCCAGCAGCAGGCCTGGACGCGGGCCTTTATGGTCGGCATCGAAGGCCAGACGGCTTTCGTAGGACTGGCCGTCAATCTGGTAGGCCACGGAACGTACAGTGATTTGGCTCATTTCTGACTCCTGATTTTTGAACACCAGAATGAAAAAACCCGCCGAAGCGGGTTTTTCTACAACCTAGTTAAGCCGATAGCTCAACCAATAGCTTGTTCAGACGACGCACATAAGCCGCCGGGTCTTTCAAGCTGTCGCCGGCCGCCAGGGCCGCCTGATCGAAGAGGATGTGCGACAGATCGCCGAAGCGCTCGTCGCTCTGCTCGTTGTCGAGCTTCTCGATCAGTGGGTGAGCCGGGTTGAATTCGAAGATTGGTTTCGAATCCGGAACCTTCTGCCCGCTGGCTTCGAGGATCTGACGCATCTGCAAGCCCAGGTCCTGCTCGCCGATGGCCAGGATCGCCGGGGAATCGGTCAGACGGTGGGAAACCCGCACTTCAGCAACGGATTCGCCCAGCGCAGTCTTCAGACGCTCGACCAGACCTTCTTTGGACTTGGCGACTTCTTCCGCGGCTTTCTTGTCCTCTTCCGAGTCCAGGTTGCCCAGGTCCAGGTCACCGCGCGCCACGTCGACGAAGCTCTTGCCGTCGAAATCGCTGAGGTAGCTCATCAGCCATTCGTCGATACGGTCAGTCAACAGCAGCACTTCGATGCCTTTCTTGCGGAAGACTTCCAGGTGCGGGCTGTTCTTGACCTGCGCGTAGGTTTCGCCGGTCAGGTAGTAAATCTTGTCCTGACCTTCCTTGGCGCGTGCCAGGTACTCGGCCAGGCCGACAACCTGTTCGCCGTCTTCACCATTGGTCGATGCGAAACGCAACAGGCCGGCGATTTTCTCTTTGTTGGCGAAGTCTTCTGCCGGGCCTTCTTTCATGACCTGGCCGAAGTTTTTCCAGAAGCCTTGGTATTGCTCTGGCTCGTTCTTCGCCAGTTTTTCCAGCATGTCCAGAACGCGCTTGGTCAGCGCCGACTTCATGGAGTCGATGATCGGGTCTTTCTGCAGGATTTCCCGCGACACGTTCAGCGACAGGTCGTTGGAGTCGACCACGCCTTTGATGAAACGCAGGTACAGCGGCAGGAACGACTCGGCCTGATCCATCACGAACACGCGCTGCACGTACAGCTTCAGGCCTTTCGGCGCTTCGCGTTGGTACAGATCGAATGGAGCACGGGCCGGCACGTACAGCAGCGAGCTGTATTCCAGCTTGCCTTCGACCTTGTTGTGGCTCCAGCTCAGCGGGTTTTCGAAATCGTGGGCGATGTGCTTGTAGAACTCCTGGTATTCCTCGTCCTTGATTTCGGTACGCGGACGGGTCCACAGAGCGCTGGCGCGGTTGACGGTTTCCCATTCAACGGCAGGCTTCTCTTCGCCTTCGACAGCTGCCACTTCTTTCGGCAACTCGATCGGCAAGGCGATGTGGTCGGAGTACTTCTTGATGATGTTGCGCAGGCGCCAGCCATCGGCGAACTCGTCTTCACCGGATTTCAGGTGCAGGACGATACGCGTGCCGCGATCGGCCTTCTCGACGGTTGCGACTTCAAAATCGCCCTCACCTTTGGACGACCAATGCACGCCTTCGCTGGCATCGCTGCCGGCACGACGGCTGAACACGTCGACTTTGTCGGCGACGATGAAGGCCGAGTAGAAACCAACACCGAACTGACCGATCAGGTGCGAGTCTTTCTTCTGGTCGCCCGTCAGGTGCTTCATGAAATCGGCGGTACCGGATTTGGCGATGGTGCCCAGGTGGGTGATCGCGTCTTCGCGGCTCATGCCGATGCCGTTGTCTTCGAGGGTGACGGTTTTAGCGTCCTTGTCGAAGCTCACACGGATTTTCAGTTCAGCGCCACCTTCCAGCAATTGCGGCTTGGACAGCGCTTCGAAACGTAATTTGTCTACAGCGTCAGAGGCGTTCGAGATCAGTTCGCGAAGGAAAATTTCCTTGTTGGAATACAGCGAATGGATCATGAGGTGCAGCAGTTGCTTCACCTCGGTCTGGAAGCCCAGGGTTTCCTTTTGAGTTTCCACACTCATGGTCATCAAACTCCAATCAGATGGCATAAGCCGCGACTTTGAGGGTCGGCGGCGGGTTGTCATCAGAGTTGGGGGCTCCATTCAGGATTTCAAGGGCTCATCGAGTTTGAAATGCGCCCGGGCCGTGGCAATGGGTTCGGCTTCAGTGCTTTGCCACGCGGTAATCGCCACGTTGGCGACCCGGCGACCCTGGCGACATACCTGGCAGCGAGCCCAGGTATCACGAAAATGCCCGGCGCGCAGGTAATCGAGGGAGAAGTCGATGATCTTCGGTATGCCCGGTGAACCGGTAGCCACCAGCAGGTGCAGCGCGGCGGACAACTCCATGAAACCGGCAATCACGCCGCCATGGATCGCCGGCAACAAAGGGTTGCCAATGTTGTCCTTGTTGGCCGGCAGGCGAAACAGCAACTCATCCCCAACCCGCGAGCATTCGACGCCGATCAATCCGGCGTAGGGAATCAGCTTCAACAGCGGGGCGTACTCACCCTGCTCATGGGCCAGTTGCAGTTGTTCCTTGAACGACTCACTCATGCCGCACCTCCGGCGATGGCGCCGCCGAAACCCTTGGTCCCTTTGATGCCCTTGCCCATGCGCATGAAAGTGCCCACGACATGGGCTATGGGTTGCTCGGGATCATCCTGATAGGCAAAGCCGCGGGCAAAGATCACGTCGGTGGTCACCCGGTAGCACTGGGCGAAACCGTAGACATCCTTATGCGGTTCGGCAGCGTGCATGTAGTCGATGCGCAGGTCGAGGGTCGGGCAGACCTCGAACTCCGGCAGCACGCAGAGGGTAGACATGCCACAAGCGGTGTCCATCAATGTGGTCAGTACGCCGCCGTGAATCACGCCCGTCTGGGGGTTGCCGACGATCTGCGGGCTGTAGGGCAGCACCACGGTGAGCCCTTCGGCACTGGCGCTGTGAACTCGCAAACCGAGCACCTGACAATGTCGCAGTGCCGACAGAAATCGTGTCGCACGCTCAAAAACGGGGTTTTCGGCCATTTGATAAAGACTCTTGTTTATAGTTATTCAATGAAGTTGAGGTCCGGGTAAAAGTTCCGCGTTAGAACAAACTTATATATCTGAGAGATTTGAGGAACTTAACCCTGACGGCTGTGCTCTTAAGGGCAGTAGATAATTTTCCATAAGGAGAAACACCCCATGCGTAAGACTTTAGCTATTGCCTTGATGTTGACCGCTTCCCTCGGTCTCGCTGCCTGCGATAAAAAATCCGAGGACAAAGCTCAAGATGCTGCCAAACATGCGGAGCAAGCTCAGCAAGACATGAACAAAGCTCAGGATAAAGTGAACGACGCAGCGAAAGAAAACGCCGAAGCTGCCAAAGCTCAGGCTGAATCGAACGCAGCAGCGCAAGAAGAAGCTGCCAAGAAGCAATAAAAGCCTCTTGATGTCCAAAAAGAAAACCCGCCAAGTGCGGGTTTTCTTTTGCCTGCGATTTACTCGCTAGAGCAATATCGTTCGAAAAGTCGGACTAATCATCAGCAACAGCGAACAGATTAAACCCACCAGCCAAACCAGGCTGCGCTGCCAGGCCAGGTCCTTCCAATAACACACCAGGTAGATAACTCGCGCGACCACGAAGATGATCGCCAGCAAGTCGATGAGCCATCCCGCCGTTTGCGTGGTGTGTGCCATCAACACACCCACTGCAAACAATAGGAAGGCTTCGAAGCTGTTCTGATGGGCCGCCACCGCGCGCGCACCCAGCCCCGTGAGTTGCGCCTGCTGCTGGCGCGGCAGGTGATTGTTGTAACCGCCCTGCTCTTTCATGGCCGTGGTTACGGGCATGCGCGCCACGTAAATCAGCACCGCACTGATAAACACGCACCAGAATGGAATACTCATCAAGCAGCCTCTTTGTTCACCTCGGGCAATGGCGCCTCTGTAGGGGTATAGACCATCACGTCAAGAACGTCGGAGTGAAACTCGCGGCGGTACAACACGAACACGACGCCGGCACTCATCAACATGAACAACCAGGGGCTGACGAACCAGGCCAGCATGGTCATGCCGAAGTAATAAGAACGCAGGCCAAAGTTGAACTGGTTGGCGGCCATGGAAATAACCCGGGCTGCCCGGTTGGCAAAGGCTTTGCGCTCCTGCTCCGAGACATGGCGCTCACCGATCATGGGAGCCGAGCCCACTAGAATGGCCGCGAAGTTGTACTGACGCATGCACCAGCTGAACGTGAAGAACGCATAGACGAACACCAGCGCCAGGCACAACAACTTGATCTCCGACATGCCCTGGGACGCCTGTTGCACCATCGGAATATCCGCCAGCAACGACACCGCCCTTTCCGACGCCCCGAGCACCGTGAGAATACCGGCCAGGATAATCAGGGTGCTGGAGGCAAAGAACGACGCATTGCGCTCCAGGTTGCCGATCACGCTGGCATCGGCGATGCGGTTGTCACGCAGCAGCATGCGACGCATCCAGTCTTCGCGATACAGATGCAGGACGCTGGCCAGGCAGGCGGTGTCACGGCCCTTCCAGGTCGCATAGCGGGTGTAACCGCCCCAGCAGATGACGAACCAGATAGCAGCGAGGATGTGGATCAGGTTGGCTTGGATGAACGACATGCAGGTCCTTGTGAAGTAGTAACGGAACACTCAAACCTTGTGGGAGCGAGCCTGCTCGCGAAAGCGGTAGATCAATCAACATTTGCGTTGAATGAAACGACGTCTTCGCGAGCAGGCTTGCTCCCACAAGGTATTGCAGTGGTTCGACGTTAGCTCAACGGAAAAGACACCGCATCTCTCACAAAAAAAATGCCCCGTATCGATTGATACGGGGCATTTCGGTTTTGTTCACTGGCCCGCTTGTGACGGGCCAGTAAAGCTTAAGCCAGCGCTTCTTCGCGCTTGCCCAGCATACGGTCGCAGACCACGGCGACCACCAGGGTCATCACCGATGGCACCAGCCACGCCAGACCCTGCTCGCTCAACGGCAAGTGGGTCAGCTGAGATGGCATCCACTCCGCCAGACCAGCGCCCTTGAGAGCATCGATCAGGCCAAAGATGAACGACACCAACATTACCGGGCCAACGATGCGGCCCTGCTCATGCCAGAAGTCCTTGCAGAAGCTCAGGGCCACCAGGGCAATGCACGGCGGGTAAATCGCGGTCAGTACCGGGATCGAGAACGCGATCAGCTTGGTCAGGCCCAGGTTGGACACCAGCAGGGAGAACGCCGCGAGGATGATCACCAGTGTCTTGTAGGACAGTGGCAGCACACGGCTGAAGTATTCGGCGCAGGCACAGGTCAGGCCGACCGCAGTCACCAGGCACGCCAGGGAAATCAGCACCGCAAGGAATCCGCTGCCCAGGGAACCGAAGGTGTGCTGTACGTAGGCGTGCAAGACCACCGCGCCGTTGGTAGCGCCAGCCGCCACTTCATGGCTGCCCGACCCCAGGCGGAACAGGCTGACGTAGACCAGTGCCAGGCCCACGCCGGCGATCAAGCCGGCGATGATCGCGTAGCGAGTGATCAACGCGGGCGACTCGACGCCGCGGGAGCGGATGGCATTGACGATGACGATGCCGAACACCAGTGCACCGAGGGTATCCATGGTCAGGTAACCATTGATGAACCCTTGGGAGAACGGTGCGGCCACGTACTCAGGCGTGGCATGGCCAATGTCACCCGCTGGCAAAGCGAACGCGGCGATGCCGAGAGCGGCCAGGGCGATGATCTTCAACGGTGCGAGGAAACGTCCTACGGTATCCAGCAGACGGCCCGGATAGAGCGAGATGAAGAACACCACCAGGAAGTACACCGAACTGTAGAGGAACAACGCCAGCGGGCTTTCGCCGGTCAATGGCGCCAGGCCAACTTCGAACGATACGGTAGCGGTACGCGGCGTCGCGAACAGCGGGCCAACGGCGAGGTAGCACGCCGCTGCCAGCAAGCCACCGGCGATCTTGCCGATCGGGCTGCTCAACGCATCCATGGCACCGCCGACCTTGGCCAGGGCCACGACGGTGACCACGGGCAGACCGACTGCGGTAATCAGGAAGCCCAGTGCCGCCATCCAGACATGAGGCCCGGACTGCAAACCGACGATAGGCGGGAAGATGATGTTGCCAGCCCCGACAAACAGGGCAAACGTCATAAAACCAAGTGCCAGGATGTCCTGGCCTTTCAACACTTTCATTAAGGAAATACCACACTACTGAATCGGAATTTAGAGAGGGATTTCCCTATGGGTGAGGGAAATGCTGTCGGTCCGTATGGGACCAACCCTTTAAGCGCGTTGCAGCCTTGTGGGCCGCGGACGCAAAAATGGCGAGTAGCCTAACGAATTTGGGCGACAAACGCACTGTTTGAGGGCGAACTATCCGATACACGACATCAATGTGTCGCGTTTTCGCATGTAAATGGTTGTCGACTGCAAGTCCGCCTTCGCGAGCAGGCTCGCTCCCACAGTTGACCGCGCTCCAGTGTGGGAGCGAGCCTGCTCGCGAAGAGGCCGGTACCAACAACGCAAATTCTGGAAACGACAAAGGCCACCCGAAGGTGGCCTTTGTTTGGTGAAGCGTCAGCTAAGCGCGAGGCTTACTTGACAGCCCAACCAGTCAGCTCGGACAAAGCCTTGCCGATGTCTGCCAGCGAACGCACGGTTTTAACGCCTGCGTCTTCCAGGGCAGCAAACTTCTCGTCTGCAGTGCCTTTACCGCCAGAGATGATTGCGCCAGCATGGCCCATGCGCTTGCCCGGAGGAGCAGTCACACCAGCGATGTAGGAAACAACCGGCTTGGTCACGTGTGCCTTGATGTAGGCAGCCGCTTCTTCTTCAGCCGAACCGCCGATCTCGCCGATCATCACGATCGCTTCGGTCTTCGGGTCTTCCTGGAACAGCTTCAGGATGTCGATGAAGTTCGAACCCGGGATCGGGTCACCACCGATGCCGACGCAAGTCGACTGACCGAAACCGGCGTCAGTAGTCTGCTTCACAGCTTCGTAGGTCAGGGTACCGGAACGGGAAACGATACCGACCTTGCCTGGCAAGTGAATGTGACCTGGCATGATGCCGATCTTGCATTCGCCTGGAGTGATCACGCCTGGGCAGTTAGGGCCGATCAGGATGACACCCAGCTCGTCGCACTTAACTTTAGCGTCCAGCATGTCCAGGGTAGGAATGCCTTCGGTGATGCACACGATCAGCTTGATGCCGCCGAAAGCAGCTTCCAGGATCGAGTCTTTGCAGAAAGGAGCCGGAACGTAGATCACGCTGGCGGTGGCGCCAGTGGCAGCTACAGCGTCTTTCACGGTGTTGAATACTGGCAGGCCCAGGTGCTCGGTGCCGCCTTTACCAGGAGTTACACCACCAACCATCTTGGTGCCGTACTCGATGGCTTGCTGGGTGTGGAAACTACCTTGCGAACCGGTAATACCCTGGCAGATAACTTTGGTGTCTTTATTGATCAGGACGCTCATTATTTGCCCTCCGCAGCTTTGACAACTTGTTGAGCAGCGTCGGTCAGGCTGGTAGCAGCGATGATGTTCAAACCGCTTTCTGCCAGTACTTTAGCGCCCAGCTCAGCGTTGTTGCCTTCAAGGCGAACAACAACCGGGATTTTCACGCCGACTTCTTTCACTGCACCGATGATGCCTTCGGCAATCATGTCGCAACGAACGATGCCGCCGAAGATGTTAACCAGTACTGCAGCGACGTTGGTGTCGGACAGAATGATCTTGAACGCTTCGGTAACGCGTTCTTTGGTAGCACCGCCGCCCACGTCGAGGAAGTTGGCTGGCTTGCCGCCATGCAGGTTGACGATGTCCATGGTACCCATGGCCAGGCCAGCACCGTTGACCATGCAACCGATGTTGCCTTCCAGTGCTACGTAGTTCAGTTCGAACTTGGCAGCGTGCGCTTCGCGCGGATCGTCTTGCGACGGATCGTGGAAAGTCTTCAGCTTAGGCTGACGGTACATGGCGTTGGCGTCGATGTTGATCTTGGCATCGAGGCAATGCAGATCGCCGTCAGCCTTGATCACCAGCGGGTTCACTTCCAGCAGAGCCAGGTCGTGATCCTTGAACAGTTTGGCCAGACCAACGAAGATCTTGGCGAACTGAGCAACCTGCTTGCCTTCCAGACCCAGCTGGAATGCCAGCTCGCGACCTTGGAATGGCTGAGCGCCAACCAGTGGATCGATAGTGGCTTTCAGAATTTTTTCTGGAGTGTCGTGAGCGATTTTCTCGATGTCCACGCCACCTTCGGTGGAAGCCATGAACACGATGCGACGGCTCGAACGGTCAACGACAGCGCCCAGGTACAGCTCTTTAGCGATATCAGTGCACGATTCAACCAGGATCTTGGTGACTGGCTGGCCATTGGCGTCAGTCTGGTAAGTCACCAGACGCTTGCCCAGCCACTGCTGTGCGAAGGCTTTGGCGTCTTCTTTGCTGCGAACCAGCTTTACGCCGCCCGCTTTACCGCGACCACCGGCGTGGACCTGGGCTTTGACAACCCACTCGCTGCCGCCGATTTTGTCGCAAGCTTCTGCTGCTGCTTCCGGGGTGTCTACCGCGTAACCGGTGGAAACTGGCAGGCCGTACTCAGCGAACAGCTGCTTACCCTGATACTCGTGAAGATTCATGCTTATTACCGTCTTCGTTAGGTACTGCGCATTCGGTGCTGCACTCATTCAAGTGCCGCACCACCTGTGACTGCTGCTTGCGTAGCCTTTCCGGACAACCGGTGCAGCTACGCAAGACTGCGTCCAGCGGATATTCCGCGGTGAGTCTTGCATGCAAGGCTCACGACGGGCCATTCCGCCGTGGTTTCTTATTGTCTTAACGCTTCTTGCGGTTGGCGATGTGGATGGCGCCGCCATTCACTGCCAAAGCAGCTTCGTGCAAGGCTTCAGACAGGGTCGGATGGGAGAAAACCATCATGCCCAGGTCTTCAGCGCTGGTGCCGAATTCCATACCGATTGCGCCCTGTTGAACCAGTTCTGCAGCGCTTGGGCCAATCACGTGGACGCCCAGTACGCGGTCTGTCTTGGCATCTGCGATGACCTTGACGAAACCACCGGTGTCGTTGGCAGCCATGGCACGGCCGGAGGCTGCAAACGGGAAGGTGCCGACGTTAACTTCAACGCCTTCAGCTTTCAAGGCCTGCTCGGTTTTACCAACCCACGCGATTTCCGGGTGAGTATAAATAACCGAAGGGATCAAATCATAGTTCATCTGGGCCTTGTGGCCCTTGATGCGCTCGACAACCATGATGCCTTCTTCCGACGCTTTGTGCGCCAGCATCATGCCGCGAACCACGTCACCAATGGCGTAGACGCCCGGTACAGTGGTGGCGCAGTGATCGTCGACGTGCACGAAACCGCGCTCGTCCAGGGTCACGCCGCAGTCGGCAGCCAACAGATCAGTGGTCACCGGGCGGCGACCAACGGCTACGATCAGCTTGTCGAAAGTGATGTTCTGTTCGCCGTTGGCATCGGTGTAGTTCACCACGACTTCGTCGCCGTTCACTTTGGAACCGGTCACGCGAGCGCCCAGCTTGATGTCCAGGCCCTGTTTGGTCAGGGTTTTCAGCGCTTCCTTGGAAACAGCGGCGTCAGCTGCCATCAGGAAAGTGTCCAGGGCTTCCAAAACAGTCACTTCTGCACCCAGACGCGACCAGACCGAACCCAGCTCCAGACCGATCACGCCAGCGCCGATCACGCCCAGACGTTTTGGTACCGATTGGAATTCCAGGGCGCCAGTCGAATCAACGATCACATTCTGGTCGACCGGAGCCGGTGGAATGTCGATCGGACGCGAGCCTGGAGCCAGGATCACGTTTTCGGCTTCGATGATTTCTACCGAACCGTCAGGCTTGGTGACTTCGACTTTCTTGCCGGCCAGCAGCTTGCCGTGACCCTGAATGGAAGTCACACCGTTGGCTTTGAACAGGGTAGCAACACCGGAGGTCAGGCCTTTGACGATGGTGGCTTTACGGCCGACCATTGCTGGCACGTCCATGGTCACGCCAGCGTGGTTGATACCGTGGATCGCGAAGCCTTCTTTGGCTTCCTTGTACTTCCAGGAGCTGTCCAGCAGCGCCTTGGACGGAATGCAGCCGACGTTCAGGCAAGTACCGCCCAGAGCCAGCTTGTCATCCTTGTCGGTGTACTTCTCGATGCAGGCAGTCGAAAGACCAAGCTGAGCGGCCTTGATTGCAGCCACATAGCCGCCAGGGCCAGCGCCGATCACTACTACGTCAAATTTCTGCGACATTCAAAAAATCCTCTTTAGCGAAAAGCTTGAAGCCGCAAGCTGCCAGCCAGGCCGCGGGTTTTCCGACAGCCCGGCTTGCAGCTCACGGCTGCTTCTATCAGATATCCAGCAACAGACGAGCCGGATCTTCCAGCAGGTTCTTGATGGTCACCAGGAAAGTCACAGCTTCTTTGCCATCGATCAGACGGTGATCGTAGGACAGGGCCAGGTACATCATCGGACGGATAACGACCTGGCCGTTGATGGCCATCGGACGCTGGATGATGTTGTGCATGCCCAGGATGGCTGCTTGTGGCGGGTTGACGATCGGGGTCGACATCATCGAACCGAAGGTACCGCCGTTGGTGATGGTGAAGGTACCACCGGTCATTTCGTCCATCGACAGTTTGCCGTCGCGGGCTTTCTTGCCGAAGGTGGCGATGCCGCCTTCGATTTCAGCCAGGCTCATCAGTTCGGCGTTACGCAGAACCGGTACAACCAGGCCGCGATCGCTGGAAACTGCAACGCCGACGTCAGCGTAGCCGTGGTAAACGATGTCGGCGCCGTCGATCGAGGCGTTGACAGCCGGGAAGCGTTTCAGCGCTTCGGTGGCCGCTTTCACGAAGAACGACATGAAGCCCAGGCGCACGCCATTGTGGGACTTCTCGAACAGGTCTTTGTACTTCGAACGCAGGGCCATGACTTCGGTCATGTCGACTTCGTTGAAAGTGGTCAGCATCGCCATGTTCGATTGGGCTTCAACCAGACGCTTGGCAACGGTGGCCCGCACGCGGGTCATCGGTACGCGCTTCTCGATGCGATCGCCAGCAGCGAACACAGGAGCAGCGGCAGCCGGAGCAGCAGCCTTGGCAGGCGCGGCAGCCGGAGCGGCTTTCTTGGCAGCAACGGCTGCAACCACGTCTTCCTTGGTCACGCGACCGCCTTTGCCGGTGCCGGCAACGGAAGCGATGTTGATGCCGTTTTCTTCAGCCAGCTTGCGCGCAGCAGGAGCGGCAACTGGATCGTCTTCGCCTTCGGCGGCAGGGGCAGCAGCCTGAGCAGCGGTGGCCGGAGCGGCAGCAGCTGGAGCGGCAGCAGCGCCGCCCGCTTCGATGGAGCCCAGGACTTCGTCGGACAGAACGGTGTCGCCTTCGTTCTTGACGATAGCGCCCAGCACGCCGTCAGCGGTAGCCAACACTTCGAGTACGACTTTATCGGTTTCGATGTCGACGATCAGTTCGTCGCGCTTGACCGCGTCGCCCGGTTGCTTGTGCCAGGTGGCAACGGTGCCATCGGCAACCGATTCCGGGAAAGTGGGGGCTTTGATTTCGATAGCCATTATCTGTGGGTCCTTAAATTCGGTTTCAGGTGCGCGAAGGCGTTAAACAGTAAAGGCCGCTTGCAGCAGTTGTTCCTGCTGTTCGGCGTGCATCGATGCGTAACCGCATGCCGGTGCAGCAGAAGCCTCACGGCCCGCGTACTCGAGTACGAGGGACTTGTTGAGGTTGCTGATGCTGCGACGCATGTGGTGTTGGCTGCAGTACCACGCGCCCTGGTTCATCGGCTCTTCCTGGCACCAGACGGCATGCTTGGCGTTGGTGTAAGGAGCCAGGACTTCTTTCAAGTCGTCCTCAGGGAATGGGTACAGCTGCTCGATACGCACGATGGCGATGTCTTCACGACCTTCGGCACGGCGTTTTTCCAGCAGGTCGTAGTAGACCTTGCCGCTACACAGAACAACGCGCTCGACCTTTGTCGGGTCTTGGGCGTCGATTTCCGGGATTACGGTCTGGAACGAACCTTCGGCCAGATCTTCCAGAGTCGAGATGGCCAGTTTGTGACGCAACAGCGACTTCGGAGTCAGAACGATCAATGGCTTGCGCAGCGGGCGAATCACCTGACGACGCAACAAGTGGTAGATCTGGGCCGGCGTAGTCGGTACCGCTACCTGAATGTTGTGCTCGGCGCACAGCTGCAGGTAACGCTCCAGACGAGCCGAGGAGTGCTCCGGCCCCTGACCTTCATAACCGTGCGGCAGCAGCATGGTCAGACCGCACAGACGGCCCCACTTGTGCTCGCCACTGGTGATGAACTGGTCGATAACCACCTGGGCACCGTTGGCGAAGTCGCCGAACTGGGCTTCCCAGATCACCAGCGCATCAGGCGTGGTGGTCGAGTAACCGTATTCGAACGCCAGTACGGCTTCTTCGGACAGGAACGAATCGTACAGGTCGAAGCGTGGCTGACCGTCGTACAGGTTCTGCAGCGGGATGTAGGTGCCCGCGTCCTTCTGGTTGTGCAACACGGCATGACGGTGCGAGAACGTACCGCGGCCGATGTCCTGGCCGGTCATGCGGATCGGGTGACCTTCGAACGCCAGGGTCGCGTACGCCATGGTTTCGGCGTAACCCCAGTTGATCGGCAGGCCGCCGGCTTGCATCTTCTGACGGTCTTCGTAGATCTTCGCGACCTGGCGCTGAACCACAAAGCCATCCGGGATTTCCAGCAGCTTGGCGGACAGTTCCTGCAAGGTTTTCAGATCGAAGCGAGTGTCGTGACGCGCGGTCCAGGCGTGGCCCAGATACGGACGCCAATCCACGAACAACTCTTTGTTCGGCTCTTTGACCAGGCTTTTCACGACGTGCAGACCGTTGTCCAGCGCGTTGCGGTATTCGTCGACCTTGGCCTGAACACGCTCTGCGTCAAGTACACCGCCCTGGGTCAGGCGATCGGCATACAGCTCACGGGTAGTGCGCTGTTTGGTGATCTGCTGATACATGATCGGCTGGGTGCCGCTTGGCTCGTCGGCCTCGTTGTGGCCGCGACGACGGTAGCAGACCAGATCGATCACTACGTCGCGCTTGAACTGCATGCGGTAGTCAATGGCCAGCTGGGTCACGAACAACACGGCTTCCGGATCATCACCATTCACATGGAGGATCGGCGCCTGGATCATCTTCGCGACGTCGGTGGCGTACTCGGTGGAACGCGAGTCCAGCGGGTTGCTGATGGTGAAACCGACCTGGTTGTTGATCACGATGTGCACGGTACCGCCGGTCTTGAAACCGCGGGTCTGCGACATCTGGAAGGTTTCCATCACCACGCCTTGACCGGCGAATGCCGCGTCACCGTGGATGGAGATCGGCAGAACCTTCTCACCGGTCAGGTCATTGCGACGATCCTGACGGGCGCGCACCGAACCCTCGACCACCGGGGAAACGATTTCCAGGTGGGACGGGTTGAACGCCATGGCCAGGTGAACTTCACCGCCGGTGGTCATTACGTTGGACGAGAAGCCCTGGTGGTATTTAACGTCACCGGAACCCAGCTCGACCTTCTTCTTGCCTTCGAACTCGTCGAACAGCTCGCGCGGGTTCTTGCCGAAGGTATTGACCAGCACGTTCAGACGGCCACGGTGAGCCATGCCGATGACGATTTCCTTGGTGCCGTAGGAACCGGAACGCTGGATCAGCTCGTCGAGCATCGGAATCAGGCTCTCGCCGCCTTCCAGGCCGAAACGCTTGGTACCCGGGTATTTGGTGCCCAGGTATTTTTCCAGGCCTTCACCGGCGGTCACGCGCTCGAGCAGGTGGCTCTTGATGTCGGCGGAGTACGTCGGACGGCCACGCACGCTTTCCAGACGCTGCTGGAACCACTGGCGCTGCTCGGAATCGGTGATATGCGTGAACTCAGCGCCGATGGTGCGGCAATATGTCTGCTGCAACGCTTCGTGAATTTCGCGTAGGCTCGCTTCCTCTTTGCCGATGAACAGGTCGCCGGCACGGAAGGTCGTATCAAGATCGGCATTGGTCAAGCCGTAATGATTGATCGACAGGTCTGCAGGTGCAGGACGCTGCCACAGCCCCAGCGGGTCAAGCTGGGCTGCCTGGTGGCCACGCATACGGTAGGCCTGGATCAATCGCAGCACTTCAACTTGCTTCTTCTCGTGCTCACTGCTCACGCTGCCGGCGGAAACCGGTTGGGCGCGGCGCTGGTTCTTTGCCAGCAAGACGAAATGATCGCGAATTGTGGAGTGCGAAACATCGGTGGCAGAGTTGCCGTCAGCAGGCAACTTCTGGAAGTAGGTGCGCCACTCTTCTGGCACAGCGTTAGGGTCGTGCAGGTAGAGCTCGTAGAGCTCTTCCACATAGGCAGCGTTACTACCGGATAGGTAGGCGCTGTTCCACATGCGCTGCATCACGCTTTCTTGCATGCTTGGTCACCCTCGGTTAGGGGAACACCACCGGTGTCGACACCGAGCAAACTTGCAGAAGTCCGAATGCAGCGACCAAAACAAGCCACTAGGATCACACTGATAGTCCGGGTACCAGCCCGGATGCCCCTGCTTGTCTCATTTCTTCAAAATAAGAGCCGCAGCCTTTTAAGCTGCTGCTCAGGTTAAAACTACGGCGCCGGTTGAAGCCTGCGCCGTAGCATCTACGGGTACAGCGGGTACAGCAGCTGAATCACACGCCGCTGGAGAGCAGCATGTTACGGATGTGACCAATGGCCTTAGTCGGGTTCAGGCCTTTGGGACATACGTTGACGCAGTTCATGATCCCGCGGCAGCGGAATACGCTGAACGGGTCATCCAGCGAAGCCAGACGCTCGGACGTCTTGGTATCACGGCTGTCTGCCAGGAAGCGGTACGCTTGCAGCAGTGCAGCTGGACCCAGGAACTTGTCCGGGTTCCACCAGAAGGACGGGCACGAGGTCGAGCAGCAGGCGCACAGGATGCACTCGTACAGACCGTCGAGCTTTTCACGCTCTTCAGGGGACTGCAGACGCTCGATGGCCGGAGCCGGCGTGTCGTTCTGCAGGTAAGGCTTAACCTTTTCGTATTGCTTGTAGAAGATGCTCATATCGACGACCAGGTCACGGATAACCGGCAAACCTGGCAGAGGACGAACGATCAACTTGTTACCTTTTACGACGGCAGATAGCGGCGTGACGCACGCCAGGCCGTTTTTGCCGTTGATGTTCATGCCGTCGGAACCGCAAACACCTTCACGGCAAGAGCGACGATAGGAGAAACCTTCGTCCTGCTCTTTGATCAGGGCCAGCACGTCCAGCACCATCAGGTCTTTACCACCGGTATCGACCTGGAATTCCTGCATGAACGGCGCAGCGTCCTGATCAGGGTTGTAACGATAAACACTGACTTGCAACATGGCGGCCACCCTTAATAAGTCCGAATCTTAGGTTCAAAAGTCGGAACAGTCTTCGGCGAGAAGTTCACGGCACGCTTGGCAACGCGCTTCTCACCCGGGAAGTACAGGGTGTGGCACAGCCAGTTTTCGTCGTCACGATCTTCGAAGTCTTCACGGGCGTGAGCACCGCGGGACTCTTTACGTACTTCGGCAGCGATGGCGGTAGCTTCAGCCACTTCCAGCAGGTTCTGCAGTTCCAGAGCTTCGATACGCGCAGTGTTGAACGCCTGCGACTTGTCGTTGATCTTGACGTTGGCGATGCGCTTGCGCAGATCAGCCAGCTGGGCAATACCCTTCTGCATGTATTCGCCAGTACGGAATACACCGAAGTAGTTCTGCATGCAGCTTTGCAGCTCGCGACGCAGGGTTGCCACGTCTTCGCCATCGGTACGCTCGTTCAGAGCGGACAGGCGCGACAGGGCCGCAGTGATGTCGGCTTCGGTAGCTTCGTCGTATTCGATACCGTCGGTCAGCGCCTTTTCCAGGTGCAGGCCGGCAGCACGACCGAATACCACCAGGTCGAGCAGCGAGTTGCCGCCCAGACGGTTGGCGCCGTGAACCGATACGCAAGCCACTTCGCCTACCGCGAACAGGCCATGAATGATCTCGTCCACGCCTTCAGCGTTCTGGGTGATCGCCTGGCCGTGAATGTTGGTCGGAACGCCGCCCATCATATAGTGGCAAGTCGGAACAACCGGAACCGGAGCAACAACCGGGTCAACGTGGGCGAAAGTCTTCGACAGTTCGCAGATGCCTGGCAGACGGCTGTGCAACACTTCCTCGCCCAAGTGGTCGAGTTTCAGCATTACGTGGTCACCGTTCGGGCCACAGCCGTTGCCGGCAATGATCTCTTTAACCATCGAACGGGCCACAACGTCACGACCAGCAAGGTCTTTGGCGTTCGGAGCGTAACGCTCCATGAAACGCTCGCCGTGCTTGTTGATCAGGTATCCACCTTCACCACGGCAACCTTCGGTCACCAGTACACCGGCGCCGGCGATGCCGGTCGGGTGGAACTGCCACATTTCGATGTCTTGTACCGGTACGCCAGCACGCAGAGCCATGCCAACGCCGTCACCGGTGTTGATCAGGGCATTGGTGGTGGACGCGTAGATACGACCTGCACCGCCGGTAGCCAGAACGGTAGCTTTGGCACGGATGTAGGTGGTTTCGCCGGTTTCGATGCAGATGGCGATGACGCCGACGAATTCGCCGTTCTGGTTTTTCACCAGATCAACGGCGTAGTACTCGTTGAGGAACACGGTACCGGCTTTCAGGTTGCCCTGATAAAGGGTGTGCAGCAGCGCGTGACCGGTACGGTCGGAAGCGGCGCAAGTACGGGCAGCCTGCCCGCCTTTACCGTAATCCTTCGACTGACCGCCGAACGGACGCTGGTAGATACGGCCTTGCTCGGTACGCGAGAACGGCATACCCATGTGGTCCAGCTCGTAAACGGCGGCCGGACCTTCCTGACACATGTATTCGATAGCGTCCTGGTCACCGATATAGTCGGAACCCTTGACGGTATCGTACATGTGCCAGCGCCAGTCATCGTTCGGGTCAGCGGACGCGATGGCGCAGGTGATGCCGCCCTGGGCGGATACAGTGTGCGAACGGGTCGGGAAAACCTTGGTGATTACCGCAGTCTTGTGACCGCCTTGCGCCAGCTGCAGCGCTGCGCGCATGCCGGCACCGCCACCACCAATAATGATGGCGTCGAAAGAAATCGTTGGAATGTTAGCCATGAATCAGATACCCCAGAGAATCTGCACACCCCAGACGAAGTAAGCGAACATCGCGACGCCGCATACTGCCTGGAAAAGGAAACGTACTGCAGTCGCGGACTTGCCCAGCGCCATTGGCGTCAGGTAGTCGGTCGCGATGGTCCACATGCCGACCCAGGCGTGAGCGCCAAGGGCAACAAGGGCCAGCAGACTGAAGATACGCATCCCGTTGTGAGCGAACAGGCCATGCCATTGGTCAAAGCCAATGCCCGGATTCGCTACTAGGTATCCGATCAGGAAGATGAAATAAGCCGCGAGAACAACCGCAGACACACGCTGTGCCATCCAGTCATAGAGGCCCGAACGCGACAGGTTCGTTACGCTGGTTACCATATCCAAACTCCCGCCAGAACGATCAACACCGCAGACACGGCGATAATGATTTTCGAGCCCAGGCGGCCGCCTTCCAGCGTCTCGCCAATGCCCATGTCCATGATCAAATGGCGCACACCGGCAACCAGGTGATACAGCAGAGAGGATAGGAGGCCCCATGCTACGAACTTGGCCAGAGGACTGGTCAAGGTTGCCTTCACGTCGGCAAAGCCTTCCTCGGAACCCAGGGATTTGCCCAATGCATAAAGCATGAAGCCGAGGCCCAGGAAGAGGATGATGCCGGAAACACGGTGAAGAAACGACGTAACGCCGGTGATGGGGAGCTTGATGGTCCTTAGGTCTAGGTTTACAGGTCGTTGGCTTTTCACGGCTTTTTTTTCACACTGAAGAGCCCCTAACAATCAGGGCAAAGTTGTTGGGGAGTGCACTGGTCAGGTAATCACCACCCAGGGAGGCGACCCCCAATAACGCAAGCCCAAAAGCCCTTGGCGGTCGGCTGCCGAGTATAGACAGTTAGGTTACTAATGACAACGCAAAGACCTCACCCAAACAGCTGATTGCACAACCGACATAAAAGGCGTAAATGGCAGGCAATTTCGAGAAAAAAGTACGGTTAAAGCCTTCTGGAGCAAGACTTTAGGCAAATTGACATTCGAATTTATCTCACTATAGTGGTGCGGGCCCTGCGTGGGGGGTCTGTCTGATGATTTCAAGCATAAATAGGAGGCCACATGGCTGACAAAAAAGCGCAGTTGATCATCGAGGGCGCAGCCCCCGTCGAGCTGCCCATTTTAACCGGCACCGTTGGTCCCGATGTTATCGATGTTCGGGGCCTGACGGCCACGGGCCGTTTCACCTTTGACCCTGGTTTCATGTCGACCGCTTCCTGCGAGTCGAAGATCACCTATATCGACGGCGACAACGGCATTCTGCTGCACCGCGGCTACCCGATCGAACAGCTGGCTGAAAAGTCGGACTACCTGGAAACCTGCTATCTGCTGCTCAACGGCGAACTGCCGACCGCAGAACAGAAGGCCCAGTTCGTCGGCACCGTGAAGAACCACACCATGGTTCACGAGCAGCTCAAGACCTTCTTCAACGGCTTCCGTCGCGACGCCCACCCGATGGCCGTCATGTGCGGCGTAGTCGGCGCCCTCTCGGCCTTCTACCACGACTCCCTCGACATCAATAACCCGCAGCATCGCGAAATCTCCGCGATCCGCCTGGTTGCCAAGATGCCGACGCTGGCAGCGATGGTTTACAAGTACTCCATGGGCCAACCCATGATGTACCCGCGCAACGACCTGTCGTACGCGGAAAACTTCCTGCACATGATGTTCAACACCCCGTGCGAGATCAAACCGATCAGCCCGGTACTCGCCAAGGCCATGGACCGGATCTTCATCCTCCACGCCGACCACGAGCAGAACGCATCGACTTCCACCGTACGCCTGGCAGGCTCCTCGGGTGCCAACCCGTTCGCCTGTATCGCCGCCGGTATCGCTGCACTGTGGGGCCCTGCCCACGGCGGTGCCAACGAAGCCGTACTGACCATGCTCGATGAAATTGGCGATGTCTCGAACATCGACAAGTACATCGCCAAGGCCAAGGACAAGAACGATCCGTTCAAGTTGATGGGCTTCGGTCACCGCGTTTACAAAAACCGCGACCCACGCGCCACCGTGATGAAGCAGACCTGCGACGAAGTGTTGAAGGAACTGGGCATCCAGAACGATCCGCAACTCGAACTGGCCATGCGCCTGGAAGAGATCGCCCTGACCGACCCGTACTTCATCGAACGCTCGCTGTACCCGAACGTCGACTTCTACTCGGGGATCATCCTCAAGGCGATCGGCATTCCAACCAGCATGTTCACCGTGATCTTCGCTCTGGCGCGGACCGTCGGCTGGATCTCCCACTGGAAAGAAATGCTCTCCAGCCCATACAAGATTGGCCGTCCGCGCCAGCTGTACACCGGCTACGAGTCGCGTGACATCACCAAGCTGGAAGACCGCAAGTAAGATTTGTCTTGCTGTAGCGCGTTGAGTTTTACCGGGAACGGCCTCTGCTTTTTATATAAAGAGCAGGAGGCCGTTTTTGTTTGTGCCGATTTGCTCTTTGATCGTGGACATATCCGTTTCTGCGGTAACGGCTGCTGGCGGTTTCGCTCTTACAGCGAGTCACTTGGAAGAGCCCCAAGTAACCAAGGGCTCTTGCCCCTGGCGTTCGGTGCCTCGCTAATGCTCGGCATGCCCTCGCTCCGGTCCTGCTCCGTGGGCCCGCCGCGATGGGCCATCCTTGGCCCAGCGCGGCTAAACCGGCATCCATGCCGGTTTACCCACTGCGCAGAACCTCCACTCGGCCTCTAGAGGGGGCAAGAAAATCAAAAGCCAAAGCAGAGCGAGGCGGCCTTAAAGCCGACCTGAATGCAGGTCTGTCCGCATTCCCCTGTGGGAGCGAGCTTGCTCGCGATGAACGTCCAGACAACGCGATCATCCAGACAGGGCGCGTTATCGTTGACGTCCATCGCGAGCAGGCTCGCTCCTACAGGGGAATGAGTGCACCCACGAAAATCAGATCCGCTGGCAGGCTGCCATCGCGGGCAACCCTTGCCCCTACAAAAACAGCCTGGTGTACACCCGCTCCTCACCACTCATCAGGCCGAGCGTTAGCTCGCCTTCAGCTTTTGATCTTGATCTACCCGCCCCTTCGGGAGGCTGAGTGGAGGTGTTCATCCGGGGATTGGCGCGCAGCGCCGTTCGACGCAGTCGAACACATCGCATGTAGGTGCCAGCGAAGCCAACCGGAGGGCGATGCCCCCGGATGAATGCCGGAGCGAAGGAACCCCGAGCCTCAGCGAGGGGCCGGACGCTTGGGGCGAGCCTTTTTTTGCTTACTTTTTTTTGGCGTTTGAAAAAAAAGTGAGTCGCCGTAAGGGCGAAACCATAAGTCGCCGTTACCGCAGGAATGGATATGTACTCGATCAACAACATCCAGGTCGGCTGTAATGCCGCCTTCGCCACATCTAAAATATCCGATAACCGCCCAATAAAAAATGCCCCAATCTCTCGACCGGGGCATTTCTGTTTAACCCAACTTACACAAACAAACATGAAGCCTTAGTGCGAAACCGCCCCACTCGCCCCCAACCCGGTCTGCGAACGAACAAACTGCGGGAAGAACAGCGCCCGCTCGTTATCAGCCGCAGCCGACTTGTCAGTGATCGAGAAGAACCAGATCCCGACAAAAGCAATGATCATCGAAAACAGCGCCGGGTACTCATACGGGAAGATCGCCTTCTCGTGATGCAGGATCTGCACCCAGATGGTTGGCCCAAGGATCATCAAGCCTACAGCACTGATCAGACCCAACCAGCCGCCGATCATAGCGCCACGGGTGGTCAGCTTTTTCCAGTACATGGAAAGCAGCAGGACCGGGAAGTTGCAGCTCGCCGCGATGGAGAACGCCAGGCCCACCATGAACGCGATGTTTTGGCTTTCGAACAGAATGCCCAAGGCGATCGCCAGCACCGCCAGAGCGATGGTGGTGATTTTCGAGACGCGGATCTCATCCTTCTCGTTGGCCTTGCCCTTCTTGATCACGCTGGCATACAGGTCATGGGACACCGCCGAAGCACCGGCCAGGGTCAAACCGGCAACCACTGCCAGAATGGTCGCGAACGCTACCGCCGAGATGAAGCCCAGGAAGATGCTGCCACCGACCGCGTTGGCCAGGTGCACCGCCGCCATGTTGTTACCACCCAACAGTGCGCCAGCCGCATCCTTGAAGGCAGGGTTGGTGCTGACCAGCAGGATCGCGCCGAAGCCGATGATGAAGGTCAGGATGTAGAAGTAGCCAATGAAGCCGGTGGCGTACAGCACGCTCTTGCGAGCTTCTTTCGCGTCACTGACAGTGAAGAAGCGCATCAGGATGTGCGGCAGGCCAGCGGTACCAAACATCAGAGCCAGGCCGAGGGAGAACGCCGAGATCGGATCTTTCACCAGACCGCCCGGGCTCATGATCGCTTCACCTTTCGGGTGAACCTTGATCGCCTCGGAGAACAGTGCGTTGAAGTCGAAGTTGACGTGCTTCATGACCATCAGCGCCATGAAGGAGGCGCCGGACAGCAACAGCACAGCCTTGATGATCTGCACCCAAGTGGTCGCCAGCATGCCACCGAACAGCACGTACATGCACATCAGGATACCGACCAGGATCACCGCAACGTGGTAGTCGAGACCGAACAGCAGCTGGATCAGCTTGCCGGCACCAACCATTTGCGCAATCAGGTAGAACGCCACCACCACCAGCGAACCGCAAGCGGACAGCGAGCGGATCTGGGTTTGCCCCAGGCGATAGGACGCCACGTCGGCAAAGGTGTATTTACCCAGGTTACGCAGACGCTCGGCGATCAGGAACAGAATGATCGGCCAGCCCACCAGAAAGCCGATCGAGTAGATCAGGCCATCGTAGCCAGAGGTGAATACCAGCGCGGAAATACCCAGGAAGGACGCCGCCGACATATAGTCACCGGCAATCGCCAGACCGTTCTGGAAACCGGTGATCTTGCCACCTGCCGCATAGTAGTCGGAGGCCGACTTGTTTTTCTTGGAAGCCCAGTAGGTGATGCACAGGGTTGCACCGACGAATGCGACGAACATCAGAATCGCGGACACGTTAAGCGGTTGTTTCTGCACGGCGCCGGTCAGGGCGTCAGCCGCCCAGGCGCCCGGTGCGAAGGCTGCGATGCTCAAAAGAGCCATTAGACGCCGGATCATTGCTGAGCCTCCTTGAGAATCGCATTGTTCAGGTCGTCGAATTCGCCATTGGCGCGCCGTACGTAAATGCCGGTCAGTATGAAGGCTGAAACAATCAGCCCGACACCGATCGGTATGCCCCAGGTAATCGATGACTCAGGGCTTATTTTCGCCCCCAGTACGTGCGGACCGTAAGCAATCAAAAGGATGAATCCGGAGTAAAGCCCTAGCATGATCGCCGAAAGAATCCAGGCGAATCGTTCCCTCTTGCTAACCAGCTCCTTGAAGCGCGGGCTGTTTTGAATCGAGAGGTAAATGCTGTCGTTCATTGTTTTTATCCTCGCAGCACAGATTTAGTTGCAACGGTATCCACTCTATGCGGCTGCGGGGCAGGTTCCAGACGACCTTAGTCTTAGAACCACGTGACGTATTCGCCAATCTCCAGCACGCCATGAAAAAGAGTGGGAGCGAGCTTGCTCGCGATGGGGCCATAACATTCAACATCATCGTTGACTGTTACACCGCCATCGCGAGCAAGCTCGCTCCCACAGGGTCAAGCGTGCTCTATGTGATTACTTGATCCAGTCAGCCACACGCTCCGGGTGCTTGGCTACCCAATCCTTCGCCGCCGCTTCAGGCTTGGCGCCTTCCTGGATCGCCAGCATGACTTCGCCGATTTCGTCTTTCGAAGCCCACTGGAAGTTCTTCAGGAACTTGGCCACTTCCGGTGCCTTGGTCGCCAGCTCCTTGCTGCCGATGCTGTTCACGGTTTCAGCCGCGCCATACACGCCTTTCGGGTCTTCCAGGAAACGCAGTTTCCACTTGGCGAACATCCAGTGCGGCACCCAACCGGTGACGGCAATGGATTCGTTTTTCTTCTCGGCACGGGTCAGCTCGGCAATCATGCCGGCGCCGGAACTGGCCTTGAGTTGATAGCCGGTCAAGTCGTAGTCCTTGATCGCCTGCTCGGTCTTGAGCATCACGCCTGAACCGGCGTCGATGCCGACGATGCGTTTTTTGAAGCTGTCATCGGTTTTCAGGTCTTCAAGCGACTTGGCCTTGACGTACTCCGGCACGATCAGACCGATTTTGGCGTCCTTGAAGTTCGGGCCGTAGTCGACGACCTGGTCCTTGTTCTTGGTCCAGTAATCGCCGTGGGTCACTGGTAGCCAGGCCGACAGCATGGCGTCGAGTTTACCGGTGGCCACACCCTGCCACATGATCCCGGTGGCGACGGCTTGCAGCTTCACGTCATAATTCAGCTTCTGCTTGATCACTTCAGCGGCCACGTGAGTGGTCGCGACGCTGTCTGACCAGCCATCAACATAACCGATGGTCAGGGTCTTGTTCTCGGCATTGGCGAATGTGGAGCCCATCGCAAGCACCAGAGCGGCACCTGCGCCTAAAAGTCGTCGCATCTTCATCGTTACTTCCCCGAAAGTGCTGCGCTCGACGGATGCCGAGTCGCGTCAACGTATAGTTATAGTGCACAGCGCCCCCATCACGCCCCATCGCAAACTCGTTCGATCATCAGCGCGATTTATCAACGAGGGTACTGACACCTGCGATCATCAACCTGACGCTATCGGCGACCTGCTCTGCCAGCGACCTCAAGGCACTGAGAAACGACATCAGAACGCCATTAATGTTGAGCCCGTCAAACCTGCCGGCCAATCCGCCCGAACTTTGCATGTCAAAATCATGCAGGCCACCAAGCACGCGACAAATGCAGGTAACATGCGCCGCTTTGCTCCCAGACGGCCTGACCATGCCCGCGACATCCCGCTTTCCTTTTTTTGCGTATCTATTCGCTTGCCTGCTGGGGCTGTTTGCCTTGGGCGGCTTTTGGTACGGCCTCGGCAAACCGGTGATCCTGCCGGACGTCGCCAGCGCGACGCACAAGTTGCAATGCGCCTCCTACACCCCGTTCGACAAGGACCAGTCGCCGTTCGACGTGCCGTTCAATCTTCGTCCCGAGCGCATGGATGCCGACCTCGCGCTGCTGGCAACTCGCTTCGAATGCATTCGAACCTACTCGATGACGGGGCTCGAGGCCCTACCGGACCTGGCGCGCAAGCATGGATTGAAAATGATGATCGGCGCCTGGATCAACAGCAATCCGGTGGACACCGAAAAAGAGGTCGACCTGCTGATCGCCTCGGCCAACGCCAACGCGGACGTGGTCAGCGCGGTGATCGTCGGCAACGAGAGCCTGCTGCGCAAGGAAGTCACCGGTGCTCAGCTGGTGAAGCTGATCAACAAGGTCAAAAGCCAAGTCAAGCAACCGGTTACCTATGCAGATGTGTGGGAGTTTTGGCTCAAGCACCCGGAGATCGGACCGGCCGTGGATTTCCTGACTATCCACCTGCTGCCTTATTGGGAAGATGATCCGTCGAACATCGATGCCGCGCTGCAACATGTGGCGCAAGTGCGCCAGGTGTTCGGCAACAAGTTCGCACCCAAGGACGTGATGATTGGCGAGACTGGCTGGCCGAGCGAAGGTCGCCAGCGTGAAACCGCCCTCCCGAGCCGGGTCAACGAAGCCAGTTTCATTCGGGGTTTTGTCGCCATGGCTGAGCAGCATGGTTGGCGCTACAACCTCATCGAGGCCTTTGACCAACCGTGGAAACGTGCCAGCGAAGGCGCGGTCGGCGGTTATTGGGGGCTGTTCGATGCAGATCGCCAGGACAAGGGCGTGCTCGCAGGGCCGGTGACAAACGTGCCGTACTGGTCGCAGTGGCTAGTGGTTGGCGGCTTCATCTTCCTTGGCACACTGATTCTCGGTGGACGTGTGCGCAGCACTCGCGCCGCGCTTATTCTGCCATTGTTGGGTGCACTGGCCGCTTGCTCGATTGGTGCGTGGGGCGATCTGGCACGGGTCACCACGCGCTTTGCCAGTGAGTGGTTGTGGGTTGCTTTGCTGACCGCGTTGAATGTGCTGGTACTGGCCCATGCCGCGCTGACATTGAGTCCTCGCACGGGTTGGCGTGGATGGGCGTTCAATGCGCTGGAGCGTCGAGCAGGCTGGCTGGTTGCGGTGGCCGGTTTTGCCGCCGCGGTAACGATGCTGGAGCTGGTATTCGACCCGCGCTATCGCAGCTTCCCGAGCATCGCCTTCATCCTGCCAGCGCTGGTCTACCTGTGCCGCCCGGTAAGTGTGCCGCGTCGGGAGATTGCCTTGCTGACCTTCATTATTGGCGCCGGCATTGCACCGCAACTGTACCGTGAGGGGCTGCAGAACCAGCAGGCCTGGGGCTGGGCGCTGGTGAGTGTGTTGATGGCGGCGGCGTTGTGGCGGTGCTTGCGGGTTCGCAAGGTCTGATCTTCGGCGCTGCATCCGGCCTCTTCGCGAGCAGGCTCGCTCCCACAGGTTGATCTTCGTCGTACATAAAATCAGTGCTCACCGAAGATCTATTGTGAGAGCGAGCCTGCTCGCGAAGGCTATTTATCAGGCGCTACGGGGCGCCCTGACCAACCGCAACCCCGCAATCACCACCGCAAACACCGCCATCGTCGTGTCGTACAACGCCAGCGCTGGAAACCCGAGCACCAGCGCCAGTACCGCCAACCACCACCCTGCCCGCCCAGGCAACAAAAAGCCGATGACGGCGGCAGCCAACGCCCCCCAGCCCAATACCTGGAAGTGAATCATCAGACCCAGGTTCGAACGCACCTGGCATTCCCAGCGGCTTGCCTCATCCACGCAGATGCCGACCCATTGCGCATCTTCCATGAAGCCATAACGCGCGCCATAACTGGCGGCCAGCCAGAGGGGCAGCAGGACAAGCAGCAGAATCACGGGCAGACGGCGGGACATGGAGCACTCCAATACGCGAAAACGGCGGCCAGCTTAATCGCCCGGCAGCATGACGCAAGCAATAACAACTGTTAACTGGCCATTCAATCACTGCAAAGTGTATCGTCGCGCTACCATTACTCGGAATTCAGGCCTGTTTGGTGCCGATGCTTGGCACTTTGGCGCAGATCCAGTGGTCATAGCCTGCGAACTTCATTCGGCACCTTTCTCTAAGGGATCTAGTCATGCTCCGTTCCTTGCGCTTCGCCGCCCTGTTTGGCGGCCTTATTTTGAGTGCGTCCGCACTGGCGGTGGATATCGACGCCGCCAGCTATGGCTATCCCTTGACCAACCCGTTCGAGGCGACCATCGCCACCACGCCGCCGGACTTGCGTCCCGAGTTGCCGCTGGACGAAGACATTGATCAGGCGGATCGCAGCGTCACCTTGCGCCCGGAACGCGCGTTCGAACTGCCGGACAACTTCTGGCCAGTGAAGAAACTCACCTATCGCATCGCCACCCAGGATAAAGCCGCACCGCTGATCTTCCTGATCGCCGGCACGGGCGCGCGCTACGACAGCAGCCACAACGAATACCTGAAAAAGCTCTATTACAAGGCCGGGTATCACGTGGTGCAATTGTCGTCACCCACCAGCTTCGACTTCATGAGCGCCGCCTCACGCTTTGCCACGCCCGGCATCACCAAGGACGACGCTGAAGACATGTATCGGGTGATGCAGGCGGTGCGGGCGCAAAACCCGAAACTGCCGGTCACCGATTACTACCTGACGGGCTACAGCCTGGGCGCACTGGATGCGGCATTCGTCGCGCATCTGGACGAAACCCGGCGTAGCTTCAACTTCAAGAAAGTGCTGCTGCTCAATCCTCCGGTCAATCTCTACACCTCGATCACCAACCTGGACAGACTGGTCCAGACCGAGGTCAAGGGCATCAACAACACCACCACCTTCTATGAGCTGGTGCTAGACAAACTGACCCGTTACTTCCAGCAGAAGGGCTACATCGATCTCAACGATGCACTGCTCTACGACTTTCAGCAGTCCAAGCAGCACCTGAGCAACGAACAGATGGCCATGCTCATCGGCACGTCTTTCCGATTCTCGGCCGCCGACATCGCCTTTACTTCGGATCTGATCAACCGTCGCGGCCTGATCACTCCACCGAAAACCCCCATCACAGAAGGCACCAGCCTCACGCCGTACCTCAAGCGTGCGCTGCAGTGCGACTTCGACTGCTACATCACCGAACAGGTCATCCCGATGTGGCGTGCCCGCACCGACGGCGGCAGCCTGCTGCAACTGATCGACCAGGTGAGCCTGTATGCACTCAAGGACTACCTGCACGACAGCCCGAAAATCGCCGTGATGCACAACGCCGACGATGTGATTCTCGGCCCTGGAGACCTCGGTTTCCTGCGCAAGACGTTTGGCGATCGCCTGACCGTTTACCCGCTGGGCGGCCATTGCGGCAACCTTAATTACCGCGTCAACAGCGACGCCATGCTGGAGTTCTTCCGTGGCTAAATACCTCCTGCTAATCGCCGCGTTACTCAGTGCAGGCATTGCCAATGCAGACAACAGCAAAGCCAACGCCCCTGTCGTCATCGACAGTGACGGTTTCAAGGAACCCTTGAGCAAACTCAAGTTCAACCCAGGCCTGGACCAACGCGAATTCGAACGTTCGACGCTCAGCGCCCTGAACGTCTACGACCCGCTGGAGGAGTGGAACCGCCGCGTCTACCACTTCAACTACCGGTTCGACCAATGGGTGTTCCTGCCGGTGGTTGACGGCTATCGCTATATCACACCGAGCTTCTTGCGCACCGGCGTCAGCAATTTCTTCAACAACCTCGGCGACGTACCGAACCTGCTCAACAGCCTGTTGCAGTTCAAGGGCCAGCGTTCGATGGAAGTCACCGGTCGGCTGCTGCTCAACACCACCATCGGCATCGCCGGCCTGTGGGACCCGGCCACCGCCATGGGCTTGCCGCGCCAGAACGAAGACTTCGGCCAGACCCTGGGCTTCTATGGTGTTCCGGGCGGCGCCTACTTCGTACTGCCGATTCTCGGACCGTCCAACCTGCGTGACACGGGTGGGCTGGTGGTCGATTTCAGCGCCGAGAGCGCAATCAACTTCCTCAACGTGGCCGAAGTCAGCTCCAACCATCCAGAGGTGTGGATCCTGCGTGGCGTCGACAAGCGCTATCAGACCGGCTTCCGCTATGGCCAGCTGAACTCGCCGTTCGAGTACGAGAAGGTGCGTTACGTGTACACCGAGTCGCGCAAGTTGCAGATTGCCGAGTAATTTGGCTATACAGAAAAACCTGTGGGAGCGAGCTTGCTCGCGATGACGGTGAGTCAGACAACTTTAATAGTGACTGACACGGCCTCATCGCGAGCAAGCTCGCTCCCACAGTTGTTTTGTGTTGCTGCTGCCTTAGCCTTTCAGGGTCTTCCAGATCTTGCTGACGGCCATCACACCCACCAACACCACCGCACCCGCCACAATCCCCGCCACTGCATTCAACAACGTCGGCACGATAAACCCGGCACCGCCCGCGCCTGCGCTGACACTTTCGATCCAGTGATGCACCACCGGAACACCGTGGGTGAGGATGCCGCCACCGACCAGGAACATGGCCGCCGTACCGATCACCGACAGGCTTTTCATCATGTACGGCGCCGCGCGCAGAATGCCGCCGCCTATGCTTTTGGCCATCTGCCCCGGCTTCTGGGTCAGCCACAGGCCCAGGTCATCGAGCTTGACGATGCCCGCTACCAACCCGTAAACGCCGACAGTCATGACGATGGCGATACCCGAGAGCACGATGACTTGCTGGGTCAGCGCCGAATCGGCCACGACGCCGAGGGTGATGGCGATGATTTCCGCCGAGAGAATGAAGTCGGTACGGATCGCGCCCTTGATCTTGTCCTTTTCGAACGCCACCAGATCGACCGCCGGATCCGCCACTGCCTCGACCAGTTCGGCATGTTCAGCCTGGTCTTCGGCCTTACTGTGCAGGAATTTATGGGCGAGTTTCTCGAACCCTTCAAAGCACAGATAGGCGCCGCCTACCATCAACAACGGCGTGACCAACCAGGGAATGAAAGCACTGATGGCCAATGCCGAGGGCACCAGGATCAACTTGTTGATAAAAGAACCCTTGGCGACCGCCCAGACCACCGGGATTTCCCGCTCGGCACGCACGCCGCTGACCTGCTGGGCATTGAGTGCCAGATCATCGCCCAGCACCCCCGCGGTCTTCTTGGCGGCCATTTTGGTCATCAACGCCACATCGTCCAGCACGGCGGCGATGTCGTCGATCAGCACGAGCAAACTGCTTCCTGCCATGAATCGGCTTTCCTTCTTGAATGAATGCCGTGCAGCATAGCGCGGCCTGACGCCGCACGGAGCATTCTTGAGCGTCGCCGAAGGCCGGTGCTACCATGCGCCACCGCCAGTACAGGCAAGGAACCCCCTGGTTTATGAGCACCATCCGCGAGCGCAACAAACAACTGATCCTGCGTGCCGCCAGTGAAGAATTTGCCGACAAGGGCTTCGCTGCGACCAAAACCAGTGATATCGCAGCCAAGGCGGGATTGCCCAAGCCCAACGTCTACTACTACTTCAAGTCGAAGGAAAACCTTTATCGTGAGGTCCTGGAAAGCATCATCGAGCCGATTCTGCAGGCCTCGACGCCGTTCAATCCCGAGGGTGTGCCCAGTGAAGTGCTGAGCGGTTATATCCGCTCGAAAATCCGCATCTCTCGCGACCTGCCCTTCGCCTCCAAGGTGTTCGCCAGCGAAATCATGCACGGCGCCCCGCACCTGAGCCCTGACCTGGTCGAACAGCTCAACGGCCAGGCCAAGCACAACATCGACTGCATCCAGACCTGGATCGACCGTGGCCAGATTGCGCCGATCGACCCCAATCACCTGATGTTCAGCATCTGGGCCGCGACCCAGACCTACGCCGACTTCGACTGGCAAATCACCGCCATCACCGGCAAGGCCAAGCTGGATGAAGAGGATTATGAAGCGGCGGCGCAGACGATTATTCGGTTGGTGCTCAAGGGGTGTGAGCCGGACTGATACACCGTGGTGCGGCTATTCGCGAGCATGCTCGCTCCCACAGAGGACTTCCCGCCAATCCAATGTGGGAGCGAGCCTGCTCGCGAAGAAGGCAACTCGGTTCCAGCTCAAACCCAAATCGCATCCCACAGCGGATAGTCGCCAAGCCGCTCGACTAACCCTGCCCTTAGCGGGTTGGCCACAATGTACCGAGCCATTTTTACCAAATCTTCATCACGGCGCAGTGCTCGATCATGAAAGCCTTGTTGCCACAGACTAATCTGACGGCCAGTGGACAGATTGATCGCCTTGGTGCTTAAGGATTTGGTCCTTTGCATCAGCTCACTCAATGATCCCCGCTGCAGATCGATTAGCCAGTGAAAATGATCCGGCATGACTACCCATGCCAGAGAGTCCACAAGCCCTGAGTTTTGTGCTTGGCGAAATTGATGAACAACCAACCTGCCCGAAGAGTAGTCCGCAAAAATGGGTTCTCTATCAAGTGTATTTGTGGTGAGCAAATAGATTCGGTTGGGTTCGGCATACCGGCCCGATCTCAATCGATGTGAAGCTGCTAGATTAGGCATTTCTTTGCCTTTTTCATGAAGGAGTCATGAAAAGGCTAGCCATGGAACTGCCAAGCAGTCATGCAAACTTTTAGCTTGATGTGCCTGGAAGAATGCCTTCGCGAGCAGGCTCGCTCCCACAATGGATTTGCGGTGATTGCACAATTTGTGTCCCACCACAGCACCCTTGTGGGAGCGAGCCTGCTCGCGAAAGCGATAGATCAGTCAATCAAAGATCAGGCAGCCACCCCAGCATCCGCCCTCAACCCCAACGCCTCAATCGCATTAATCGCACACTGCTCATCAACATCCGAAAGATCCCCGCTGATCCCCACCGCTCCCAGCACGTTCCCGTCCTGATCCCTGATCAACACACCGCCCGGTGCCGGCACGACGCTGCCCTGCCCCAGGCTGTTCAATGCCGCGATAAACGCCGGGCGTTGCTGGGCGTCCAGGGCCAGCAGGCGTGAGCCTTTGCCCAAGGCGATGGCGCCCCAGGCTTTGCCGATGGCGACTTGCGGGCGCAGCAGGCTGGCGCCGTCCTCGCGTTGCAAGGTGATCAGATGCCCGCCGGCATCCAGTACCGCGATGGCCAGGGGCGCGGCGGTGATCGCCCGTGCGGCGGTAATGGCCTCGTTGACCAGGTTGACTGCGACTTTCAAGGTTAAAGCGCTCATGGTGCCGTCCTCATTTTGTTTTTCGGAAAGCCGGTGGACTGCTTCGTTGTGCTGCAGACCGATGCAACAAATAGAACACAATGAGTTATTTTTTTGTATACAATAATTATCGAAAAGCGCCACATGCGACGAAAAGCCACAGTAGAGCGGCCTTCCGACGAATGGAACGATCACTTGAGAAAATGGATTGACCTGCGCCGTCCGCCGTGAATACACTCTGCGCAAAGCCACTTGTATACAATTACAAAACGTAAAGAGGCACAAAACCATGAGCAAAATGAGAGCAATCGAAGCCGCCGTTCTGGTGATGCGCCGAGAAGGGGTTGATACCGCTTTTGGCATTCCCGGTGCCGCCATCAACCCGCTGTACTCCGCCCTGCAAAAGGTCGGCGGCATCGATCACGTACTCGCTCGCCACGTTGAAGGCGCCTCGCACATGGCCGAGGGCTACACCCGCACCAAGGCCGGCAACATCGGCGTGTGCATCGGCACTTCGGGACCTGCCGGTACCGACATGGTCACCGGGCTCTACAGCGCCTCGGCCGACTCGATCCCCATCCTCTGCATCACTGGCCAGGCACCCCGCGCCCGTATGCACAAGGAAGACTTCCAGGCTGTCGACATCACCAGCATCGTCAAGCCAGTGACCAAGTGGGCGACCACCGTCCTTGAGCCGGGCCAAGTGCCTTACGCGTTCCAGAAAGCGTTCTTTGAGATGCGCTCCGGCCGCCCAGGCCCAGTGCTGATCGACCTGCCGTTCGACGTACAGATGGCCGAAATCGAATTCGACATCGATGCCTACCAGCCGCTGCCGCTGGCCAAGCCAACCGCGACCCGCATTCAGGTGGAAAAAGCCCTGGCGTTGCTGGACCAGGCCGAGCGCCCATTGCTGGTTGCCGGTGGTGGCATCATCAACGCCGACGCCAGTGACTTGCTGGTGGAGTTCGCCGAGCTGACCGGCATCCCGGTCATCCCGACCCTGATGGGCTGGGGCACCATCCCGGACGATCACCCGTTGATGGTCGGCATGGTTGGCCTGCAAACCTCGCACCGTTATGGCAACGCCACGATGCTCAAATCCGACGTGGTGCTGGGCATCGGTAACCGTTGGGCCAACCGCCACACCGGTTCGGTTGACGTATACACCGAAGGCCGCAAGTTCATTCACGTCGACATCGAAGGCACTCAGATCGGCCGCGTATTCACCCCGGACCTGGGCATCGTGTCCGACGCCGCCGCCGCGCTGACCGTGTTCATCGAAGTCGCTCGCGAGTGGCAAGCTGCCGGCAAGCTGAAAAACCGCAGCGCCTGGCTGCAAGACTGCCAGCAGCGCAAAGCCAGCCTGCAGCGCAAGACCCACTTCGACAACGTTCCGGTCAAGCCGCAGCGCGTTTACGAAGAGATGAACCAGGTGTTTGGCAAGGACACTTGCTACGTCAGCACCATCGGCCTGTCGCAGATTGCCGGCGCGCAGTTCCTGCACGTCTACAAGCCGCGCCACTGGATCAACTGCGGTCAGGCAGGCCCTCTGGGCTGGACCATTCCGGCCGCGCTGGGGGTAGTCAAGGCAGACCCGAACCGCAAAGTCGTGGCCCTGTCGGGGGACTATGACTTCCAGTTCATGATCGAAGAGTTGGCGGTGGGCGCGCAGTTCAAGCTGCCGTACATTCATGTGGTGGTAAACAACTCGTACCTGGGTCTGATCCGTCAGTCGCAGCGCGGTTTCGACATGGATTACTGCGTACAGCTGTCGTTCGACAACCTGAACGCTCCGGAACTCAACGGTTACGGTGTCGATCACGTCGCGGTTGCCGAAGGCCTGGGTTGCAAGGCACTGCGCGTGTTCGAACCGAGCGAGATCCAGCCTGCCCTGCGCAAGGCCCAGGAGCTGATCGAAGAGTTCAAGGTTCCGGTGATCGTCGAGATTATCCTGGAGCGCGTGACCAACATCTCCATGGGCACCGAGATCAACGCCGTCAACGAATTCGAAGACCTGGCGCTGGTCGGCAACGATGCGCCAACGGCGATTTCGTTGCTCGATTAACAACCTGTGGGAGCGAGCTTGCTCGCGATGAGGCCGGCACATTCAACATCTATGTTGTCTGGTACATCGCTATCGCGAGCAAGCTCGCTCCCACAGAGGACTTCACAATTCCAAGGGAGACCACCATGCCGCGTTTCGCAGCCAACCTGTCCATGCTGTTCACCGAACAGGACTTTCTCGGCCGTTTCGAAGCGGCCGCCAAGGCCGGTTTCAGTGGTGTCGAGTACCTGTTCCCGTACGACTTCAGCTCTGCCGAAATCAAGGCCAAGCTCGACGCCAACGGTCTTACCCAAGTGCTGTTCAACCTGCCGGCGGGCGACTGGGCCAAGGGCGAGCGCGGTATCGCCTGCCTGCCGGATCGGGTTGAAGAGTTCCGCGCCGGTGTCGACCTGGTGATCGCCTACGCACAAGTGCTGGGCAACACCCAGGTCAACTGCCTGGCCGGCATTCGCCCACAAGGCGTTGACGATGCCACTGTGGAAAAAACCTTCGTCGCCAACCTCAAGTACGCAGCCGACAAGCTGCAAGCGGCAGGTATCAAACTGGTGATGGAGGCGATCAACACCCGCGATATCCCGGGTTTCTACCTCAACAACACGGCGCAAGCCCTGTCGATTCGCGAGCAGGTCGGCAGCGCCAACCTGTTCCTGCAATACGACATCTATCACATGCAAATCATGGAGGGCGACCTGGCCCGCACCCTGCAATCGCACTTGGGCGAAATCAACCATGTGCAGTTGGCAGACAACCCAGGGCGCAACGAACCGGGTACCGGTGAAATCAACTACCGCTTCCTGTTCGAACACCTGGACCGCATTGGTTATCAGGGCTGGGTCGGTTGCGAATACAAGCCGCTGACCACTACGGAAGCGGGTCTGGGCTGGTTGAAAACCCATAACGCGATCTGATCCGAGACCGCGTCATCGTTCTTCGCGGGCTAGCCTCGCTCCTACGGGATCGGGGTTGTCTGTAGGAGCGAGGCTTGCCCGCGAAGGCGTCCTCGCTGACACCCCACGAATTTTGCGAATAAAGCAATAAAAAGAGGATTTTCTCATGGCTAAAATCGGATTTATCGGCACCGGCATCATGGGCCACCCAATGGCGGCGAACCTGCAAAAAGCCGGTCACAGCCTGTTCCTGTCGGCGCACCACGACGCCGCCCCCGCCGACCTGGTCGCCGCCGGCGCCGTCGCCCTGGCGAACCCGAAAGAAGTCGCCCAGGAAGCCGAATTCATCATCGTCATGGTCCCGGACACCCCGCAGGTCGATGACGTGCTGTTCCGTGCCGATGGCGTTGCTGCCGGTCTCGGCAAAGGCAAAGTGGTGATCGACATGAGCTCGATCTCGCCGACCGCCACCAAGGCCTTCGCCGCTAAAATTAACGAAAAAGGCGCCCAGTACCTCGACGCGCCAGTGTCCGGCGGTGAAGTCGGTGCCAAGGCTGCGACCCTGAGCATCATGGTCGGCGGCGATGGCGATGCCTTCGAACGCGCGCTGCCGCTGTTCCAGGCCATGGGCAAGAACATCACCCTGGTCGGCGGCAACGGTGACGGTCAAACCGCCAAAGTGGCGAACCAGATCATCGTCGCACTTAACATCCAGGCGGTGGCCGAAGCCCTGCTGTTCGCGGCCAAGAACGGTGCCGATCCAGCCAAGGTGCGTGAAGCACTGATGGGCGGTTTCGCTTCGTCGAAGATCCTCGAAGTACACGGCGAGCGCATGATCAAGGGCACCTTCGATCCAGGCTTCCGCATCAGCCTGCACCAGAAGGACCTGAACCTGGCCCTGCAAGGCGCCAAGGAGCTGAACATCAACCTGCCGAACACCGCCAACGCCCAGCAAGTGTTCAGCACTTGCGCGGCCATCGGTGGCAGCAACTGGGACCACTCGGCGCTGATCAAGGGCCTGGAACACATGGCGAATTTCTCGATTCGAGACCAGAAGTAAGCCTGCATAAACCTGTGGGAGCGAGCCTGCTCGCGAAGAATTCACCGCGGTGTCCCTGACAAACCGTGTCGTCTGATTCGCGAGCAGGCTCGCTCCCACAGGGAACCCGAGTTGCCCTTCCAATAACAAGAATTCCGGGAGCCCGCCATGTCGGTCGATCCGCAACAATTCCTGCGCGAGCTGTTCGCCACAGCCATCGACGCGGCCCATCCGCAGCAAGTCCTCGAAGCCCATCTACCTGCCGACCGCAGCGGTCGGGTGATCGTCATCGGTGCCGGCAAAGCCGCGGCCGCCATGGCCCAGGTGGTCGAGCGTTGCTGGCAGGGTGAAGTATCCGGTCTGGTAGTGACGCGCTACGGTCACGGCGCCCCCTGCGAAAAAATCGAAGTGGTCGAAGCCGCGCATCCGGTTCCAGACGCAGCCGGTCTGGCCGTGGCCAAACGCGTGCTGGAACTGGTCAGCGACCTCAACGAAGAAGACCGCGTGATCTTCCTCCTTTCCGGCGGTGGCTCTGCGCTGCTCGCGCTTCCAGCCGAAGGCATCACCCTGGCCGACAAGCAATCGATCAACAAAGCCCTGCTCAAATCCGGCGCGACCATTGGCGAGATGAATTGCGTACGCAAACATCTCTCGGCGATCAAGGGCGGCCGCCTCGGCAAGGCTTGCTGGCCAGCCACTGTTTATACCTATGCGATTTCCGATGTGCCGGGCGACCTCGCCACGGTCATCGCCTCCGGCCCCACGGTGGCCGACCCGAGCACTTCGGCCGAAGCGCTGGCGATCCTCAAGCGCTACGCCATCGACGTGCCAGCCTCCGTGCGTAACTGGCTACAAAGCCCGGAATCAGAGACGGTAAAACCCGGCGATCCGAGCCTGGCCCGCAGTCACTTCCAGCTGATCGCCCGCCCACAGCAATCCCTGGAAGCCGCGGCGGTGAAGTGCCGTCAGGCCGGTTACAGCCCGTTGATCCTGGGTGACCTGGAAGGTGAGTCCCGGGAAGTGGCGAAAGTCCACGCCGGCATCGCCCGACAGATCGTCCAGCACGGTCAGCCGCTGGCCGCGCCCTGCGTGATTCTCTCTGGCGGCGAAACCACGGTCACCGTTCGCGGTAACGGCCGTGGCGGGCGCAACGCCGAGTTCCTGCTCAGCCTGACCGACAGCCTCAAGGGCTTGCCCGGCGTCTATGCCCTGGCCGGTGACACCGATGGCATCGACGGTTCCGAAGACAACGCCGGGGCAATCATGACCCCGGACAGTTACGCCCGCGCCGCGGCCCTCGGTTTGAGCGCCAGCGACGAGTTGGACAACAACAATGGCTACGGCTATTTCGAGGCGCTGGACGCACTGATCGTCACCGAGCCGACCCGCACCAACGTCAACGACTTCCGCGCAATCCTGATCCTTGAGAGCCCTAAACATGACGCCTGACAAAAAGGTCAAGATCCTCGCCACCCTCGGCCCCGCCACCAACGGGATCGATGACATTCGTGAACTGGTGCAGGCCGGGGTCAATATCTTTCGCCTGAACTTCAGCCACGGCGATCACGCCGACCACGCCAAGCGCTATCAGTGGATCCGGGAAGTCGAGCGCCAGCTGAATTATCCGCTGGGCATTCTGATGGACCTGCAAGGGCCGAAACTGCGGGTCGGCAAGTTCGCCGAGGGCAAAGTGCAGCTGCATCGCGGTCAGGCCCTGCGCCTGGATCTCGATGCCACGCCGGGTGATGAACGCCGGGTCAACCTGCCGCACCCGGAAATCATCGCTGCGCTGGAGCCGGGCATGGATCTGCTGCTGGACGACGGCAAGCTGCGCCTGCGGGTGGTCACCAAGTACGCCGACGCCATCGACACCACCGTGCTCAATGGCGGCGAACTGTCGGACCGCAAGGGCGTGAACGTGCCGCAAGCGGTGCTCGACCTGAGCCCGCTGACCGCCAAGGACCGCCGCGACTTGAGCTTTGGCCTCGAGCTGGGGGTGGACTGGGTGGCGCTGTCGTTCGTGCAGCGTCCAGAGGACATTCGCGAAGCCCGTGCCCTGATCGGCGACAAGGCGTTCCTGATGGCCAAGATCGAGAAGCCATCAGCGGTCACGCAATTGCGCGAAATCGCCGAATTGAGCGACGCGATCATGGTCGCCCGCGGTGACCTGGGCGTGGAAGTGCCGGCCGAAAGCGTGCCGCAGATCCAGAAAAACATCATCAGCACCTGTCGCCAGCTGGGCAAGCCGGTGGTGGTGGCGACGCAGATGCTCGAATCGATGCGTTTCTCCCCGGCGCCAACCCGCGCCGAAGTCACCGATGTCGCCAATGCGGTGGCCGAAGGGGCCGACGCGGTGATGCTGTCGGCGGAAACCGCGTCCGGCGAATACCCGCTGGAAGCCGTGCAGATGATGAGCAAGATCATCCGCCAGGTGGAAAACGGCCCGGACTATCAGGCCCAGCTGGACGTCAGCCGACCGAAAGCCGAGGCGACTGTCAACGATGCGATCAGCTGCGCGATCCGCCGTATCAGTAATGTGTTGCCGGTGGCGGTGCTGGTGAACTACAGCGAATCAGGCACCTCGAGTTTGCGCGCTGCACGTGAACGGCCGACGGTGCCGATCCTCAACCTGACGCCGAATCTGCAAACCGCTCGTCGCCTGACCGTGGCGTGGGGTGTGCACTCGGTGGTCAACGATCGCCTGCGCCAGGTGGACGAAGTGTGCTCCACGGCGCTGGAGATTGCCCAGGCCCAGGGCATGGCGCAGCGTGGCGATACGTTATTGATCACTGCGGGTGTGCCGTTTGGGCAGCCGGGGTCGACTAACTCTTTGCGTATCGAAACATTGATTTAATCTCCACATGATCGTTCCCACGCTCTGCGTGGGAATGCAGCCCGGGACGCTCCGCGTCCCAAGAGCAGACGCAGAGCGTCCATTGAGGCATTCCCACGCAGAGCGTGGGAACGATCTGTACTGAAACGACCCTTACCATGCCTGCCAACCACTTCAACACCCACTGCCCCGACTGGGCCGAAGCTTTGCTCAACGGCTTCAGCCAGATATTCCTCCAGCGCCATCCGCTGTTTGGTCTGCTGTGCCTGCTCGCCATTCTGTTTACCGCGCCCGCCTTGCTCGGCGGTGCGCTGCTCGGCGGCGTCGCGGGGTTGCTCACGGCGCAACGTCGCGGCTACGCCAAGGCCGATCGCCAGGCCGGACTCTATAGTTACAACGGTGTCTTGCTAGGCTTGCTGCTTAGCCTGTATTTCCCATGGTCGGCGATGTTGCCGCCGCTGATCCTCGCCGCTGGCGGCCTGAGTGCCATGCTCACGCAACAGTGGCTCAAACGCGCCCGTGTCAGCCAGTACCTGCCCGCCTACACCACGCCATTCGTAGTGTTGAGCTGGTTGCTGCTGTGCTTCGCCACGCCCTCGACCCAGGCGCATCTCATCGAGGTCAGCACGCTGAACATGCTCGCCGCCCCCCTCAAAGGCCTCGGCCAGGTGATGTTCCTCGGTCATCCGCTGGCCGGTGCAATGATTGCCGGCGGTTTGCTGATCGCTGATCGTCGCGCCTTCTGCTGGGCGTTGTTGGCGTCTGTTGCGGGCATGGGTTGGAGCCTGCTGCACCACGACTTCTACACCGCACTGCTGGGCCTGGGTGGCTATAACGCCGTGCTCGCCGCCCTCGCCTTCAGCACTCAGCGCCAGCAGCCGTGGCTGCCATTGGCAGGCATTGCCTCAGCGCTGCTGCTGACGCCGATGTTTGCCGCTATTGGCCTGCCCACGCTGACCGCGCCATTCATCCTCGCCTGCTGGCTGATCCGCTCGGCTGCTCAAGTGCTCGGCAAAGCCAAGGGTGCCAGTGCGCCTTGCGCTTCTGGGGAGAATCAACCTAGGCTGCGCTGATCATTGAGTCAGGCGTTATCCATGGACAGCAGCAAAAACTGGCGTGAAGACCTTTACGTCATGATTTTCCAGAGCGACACCAAGGCTGGTCGGCGCTTCGACGGCATTTTGCTGTTGATCATCCTCGCCAGCCTGGTGATCGTGATGCTCGACAGCATCGATACCGTTCACCGCAACTACGCCGACGTGCTGGCGTATATCGAGTGGGGCTTCACCGTCATCTTCGCCATCGAATATGGCCTGCGCCTGTACTGCTCGCCCAAGCCCCTGCGCTACGCCTTCAGCTTTTATGGGCTGGTGGATTTGCTGGCGATCGTACCCGGCATCCTTGCGCTGTATTACGCCGATGCGCAGTACCTGCTGATTATCCGGATCATCCGGATGCTGCGGATTTTCCGCGTGCTCAAGCTCAGCCCTTACCTGAAACAAGCCAACTACCTGATGTCCGCGCTGCGCGGCAGCAAGCAGAAAATCGTGGTGTTCCTGGTCAGTGTCTGCACCCTGGTGACGGTGTTCGGCACGCTGATGTACGTGATCGAAGGCCCGGAGCACGGCTTTACCAGCATTCCCAAAGGCATCTACTGGGCTATCGTGACGCTGACCACCGTGGGCTTCGGCGACATCGTGCCGAAGACGCCATTGGGCCAGGTGATCTCCTCGCTGGTGATGATCACCGGTTATTCGATCATTGCCGTGCCGACCGGTATTTTCACTGCCGAACTGGCGAACGCCATGCGCGGCGAACAGCTGCAACACGATTGCCCGGTTTGCCGTAAAAGCAACCACGAACACGGCGCCGCTTTCTGTTCCCGTTGCGGCAATGCACTGTTCAAGAAACTGGAATAAGCAAAGTGCTTTTTAATCTTTAAAGGCCTATGCAAGCCCGGCTATAGTCGCTGGCAAAACGGTGGCAACACTTCTTTTGATGAATGAACAATAATCCGTAGGAGCTGCCGCAGGCTGCGATCTTTTGATCTTGCTTTTGAAGATCAAGATCAAAAGATCGCAGCCTGCGGCAGCTCCTACATAGAACAAGGAATGCGCAGTGAAAAAAATCTTTGGCGCCTCACTTCTGGCCGCTGGCCTGGCACTGTCCAGCATGGCTCAGGCCGCACCGACCCTGCTCAACGTTTCCTACGACGTGATGCGCGATTTCTACAAGGACTACAACACCGCCTTCCAGAAACACTGGCAAGCCGAACACAACGAAAACATCACCCTGCAGATGTCCTTCGGCGGTTCCAGCAAACAGGCGCGTTCGGTCATCGATGGCCTGCCGGCTGACGTGATCACCATGAACATGGCCACCGACATCAACGCCCTGGCCGACAACGGCAAACTGGTCCCGGACAACTGGGTCACCCGCCTGCCGAACAACAGCGCGCCGTTCACTTCGGCCACCGTGTTCATCGTCCGCAAAGGCAACCCGAAAGCCCTGAAAGACTGGCCCGACCTGCTCAAGGACGGCGTGCAAGTCATCGTGCCGAACCCGAAAACTTCAGGTAATGGCCGCTACACCTACCTCTCAGCCTGGGGCTATGTGTTGAAAAACGGCGGCGACGAGAACAAGGCCAAAGACTTCGTCGGCAAGCTGTTTAAGCAAGCGCCGGTGCTGGATACCGGTGGCCGCGCCGCTACGACGACCTTCATGACAAACCAGATCGGCGACGTGCTGGTGACCTTCGAAAACGAAGCGGAAATGATCGCCCGCGAGTTTGGCCGCGATCAGTTCGAAGTGATCTACCCAAGTGTCTCCGCAGAAGCCGAGCCACCGGTGTCGGTGGTCGACAAGACCGTCGACAAGAAAGGCACCCGCGCCGCCGCCGAGGAATACCTGAAGTACCTGTGGTCGCCGGAAGGTCAGGAAATCGCCGCCGCCAACTACCTGCGTCCGCGTGACCCGGCCGTGCTGGCCAAGTACACCGACCGCTTCCCGAAAGTGGACTTCCTGTCGGTCGAGAAAACCTTCGGTGACTGGCGCACCGTGCAGAAAACCCACTTCAATGATGGCGGGATTTTCGATCAGATTTATGCCCAGTAAAATCTGAATGCCACCCTGTGGGAGCGAGCCTGCTCCGGGCGGCGTTCCGACGAAAAACGCCAGGACGACGCGGGCATTCAGACAGCCCGCGTCATCGTTGACGTCCATCGCGAGCATGCTCGCTCCTACAGTGTTTTGTGTTAGCTCAAATTCCCGCAAAAGATCGCCTGATGACCATCGGCCGGGCTTTCACGCACTACCAGGGCATAGCCGCCCGCTCGAAGCGTTTCCACGGCGACCGGGGCGCTCTTCCAGAAATACTGGTGCGACGCCGCCGAATAGAACCGCGCATTCGGACCGTCGTTCATGTCATAGGCCGGTTTCGCACCCAGGCTCGCACAGCTTCCCGGATAGATATAGGCCTGCAAACGGCCGGGCAAGGCACTGCCCATGGGTTCGCCACTGACCGCGAACCAGAATACCGTTGCATTACCGTCGGACATCATGATGGGCCGGGCGATGTTCCCGGCATTGATGGAAGTAGCGTTCAGGGGAACGTTGGTGACCTGACGATCAGGCACTGTCGAGCACCCAGAGATCGACCCAACCGCTACCACCAACGCCAGCGAAGATACGATTTTCATCGTGATACTCCCGCTATGTAAGGACGCGTTGAAGTGATCCCCCTGTAGATTCTAGCTGTCACGGGAAAATGGGCTGTTCTTCGGATGGCCGGTGGTCTTGCATCGGCGGTGACTTACACATTGCGCAATGAAATAATTACTATCACTCCAATTACCCTTCCGTTGACTCAATCAGCCCTTTAGCCTGCGCGCATTCCCTACTTTGCAACGAGACACGTTATGAACCCAGCGACCCAGCTGCCCCACGGCACCACGACAATGACCCGAGGCATGGTGCTGCTGTTCTCCTTCTGCTGCGGTGCGATCGTTGCCAACATCTACTATGCGCAACCGATCATCGGCCTGATCGCACCGGACATCGGCCTGACCAGCACCATGGCCAGCCTGATCGTGTCGCTGACCCAGATCGGCTATGCCCTGGGCCTGTTCTTCCTCGTGCCCTTGGGTGATCTGCTGGAAAACCGCCGGCTGATGATCATCACCACCGTGGTGGCCATTGTCAGTCTGCTGGGCGCGGCGTTCACCGATCAGCCGAACGTGTTTTTGCTGATTTCGCTGCTGGTGGGCTTCAGCTCGGTGTCGGTGCAGATCCTGATTCCGCTGGCCGCGCACCTCGCGCCAGAGGAATCTCGCGGCCGCGTGGTCGGCGGGATCATGGGCGGTTTGTTGCTGGGGATCTTGCTGGCGCGACCGGTGTCCAGCGTGGTGGCGGATCATTTTGGCTGGCGGGCAATGTTTGTGATTGCCGCAATATTGATGGCAGCAATCAGCATCGTGCTGGCGATGACCATCCCCAAGCGCCAGCCTGACCACAGCGCGTCCTACGGCCAATTGCTGGGTTCGCTCTGGACGCTGCTGCGTCAACAACCGGTGTTGCGCCAGCGGGCGTTTTACCAAGGGTGCATGTTCGCCACGTTCAGCCTGTTCTGGACCGCCGCGCCGCTGGAACTGGCGCGCAATCATGGTCTGTCGCAAAGCCAGATCGCGATTTTCGCCCTGGTCGGCGCAATCGGCGCCATTGCCGCGCCTATCGCCGGACGCCTGGCCGACGCCGGTCACACCCGCATCGCTTCATTGCTGGCCCTGCTGTTCGCCAGCCTGAGCTTCCTGCCCGCCTTCATCCATCCGGCCTACAGCGTGATCGGTTTGGCCGTGACCGGCGTGGTCCTGGACTTCTGTGTGCAAATGAACATGGTCCTCGGCCAACGCGCGGTCTATGCCCTGGACGCCAAAAGCCGCAGCCGCCTGAATGCGCTGTACATGACCAGCATCTTCATTGGCGGCGCATTCGGCTCATCCGTGGCCAGCGCGGTGTATGAGCACGGCGGCTGGTTGTGGATCGTGGTGGTCGGCAGTGCGTTCCCACTGTTGGCGTTGTTGCGGTTCCTGAGTGTTTCGCAGAAGGCTTCATTGGCGACCGCGTAAAGATTCAAGCGCCTGGCGGGCAAGTTGGATCGCCCGCCAGGGCACTGTTACGAGTACCCCTCAATTGCGCACCAGTTTCTCCATCGCCGCATCCGCCAGGAACGACGAACGGCTTTTGACGTTGTGCTCGCGCACATAGCGGTCAATGCGCTGGATCACATAGCCGGGCAACGTCACGTTGACCTTCTCGGTCTTGCCCAGATACGGCGAGATGTTCAGCTCCAGCATGCCCCAGCCCATGTCGGCGAACTCCGGATTACTGCGATGCAGCGTCGCCGAAGTCGGCATCGGAATCGACTCGCCATCCGCCGCCAACTCTTGCAGCATGATGTGGGCAATTTCGACGGCTGCGTTGTAGGCCTCTTCAAAGCTATCCCCGGCGGTTACTGCACCTGGGATATCGGGGATCTGGATACCGATGGCGGTGTTCTCATCGCCCCATTCGATACAGATTGGATATTGCATTATGGATCTCCTGCGTAACTGGCTAGCGGGCAGTACAGCCCCGCTCGCCTCCTGATGCTCTTGACCGTCCCGACCGGTAAATCCTTTTTCGGATGGGGGACGGGAATGGTGTACGGGTTGTAACGGTGGGTGAAGATGTGATGACTGCCAGTGACCCGGTCCAGGGTCCAACCCGCCTCCATCAATTCCTTGATCAATAGCCTGCTCTGCACCACCAGCCTCCTTGCTTCGGCCTCAATAAAAATAACCCTAGAGTTATCTTTACTCAAGCACAAAAACCGAAAGCACGACGTTCGGTTGTATTGCGGGGTGTGATGAGAGAAGGTCTCACGCCAGCGTGTTATCCAGTTGGGCGAAGGGCTAGTTGAGAAAAGAGGCGGGCTCGTCGAGGCAGGCCAACAGTCGCTCGACGGTGCGCTCCAGCGGCCCGGAGTTGTCGAGCACATGCGCTGTCGGATCATCGGCCAGCAGGCGCTCACTGAAACTGGCATTGCGTGCCAGGCGCTGATCGATCTCGGTCACGGATTCACGCCCACGTGCCAGCAAGCGCTGGTGCAACACCGCCTGGTCCACGGTCAGCAACAACACCAACACCTGTGGATAACGCTCGCGAGTATTTTGCAAATGCGCCCGCGAACCGTTCACCAACACGTCCTGTCCGGCAGCCAGCCAATCGTCGATTTCCCGCGGGATGCCGTAGTACAGACCATTGGCTTGCCAGCTCAGGGCAAACGCGCCCTGAGCCTCCATCTCGACGAACTGCTGCGGGCTGACGCCCAGCGCCGCCTCGCCCACGGCTTCCGCCGAACGCGTGATGACCCGCCGCACGATACGGCAGCCGCGCTCGGCCAACCGTGCTCGCGCGGCATCAAGCAGGCTGTCCTTGCCCGAACCCGAAGGCCCGATGAGATAGATCAACCTGCCTGCCATCAAAACCCCCTCTTCGCTTGTCGCCGTACTTGCTGGACCACTGGTAAACCATCCTGACTGCGCGCTTGAACCAGGCGGGCGGGCAGATTTGCGGCGGCCACGTTACCCGAGTGCGTACCGCCCCGCACGATGTAGTTGCCCATGAAGTAGCCACGGTACTTGGATTCCAGGAAGAACTGGCGCTGACCCGGCGAGTGGTTCGTTACCGCAGTAATGGCTATGTGTTCCATCAAACATCGTGGTCGACTGTGAGGCCGCCATCGCGAGCAAGCTCGCTCCCACAGGGTTCTGCAGTGGTTCCACGATCTTCCGCACCGACAAAAAGGCGACCCCGAAGGTCGCCTTTTGCATCACTGCCCGAATTGCCGTCCCAAACCACCCGGCACTCCTTGGATATCCGTCTCTTCCCAAGGCCCTTTCGGGCTGATCGAGCGGCTCCAGCCGTTATCCCAGCGGTAGTAGGTGCGCTGGCGGTAGAACGTGTTCGGTTGATCGTCGAGCACATACACCCCCAGTTTCGGATCCCAATGACTGTTGCCACCCGGTGGCGGCGCAAAGCTCGCGGAGGTGCGCGGCAGCGGCTTGGCCGGTTTGGCGGGAGTAGTCGGCTTGCTCGGCACCGTCGACGGCGCCGGTTTGGTACTCGGCTGCGACGGCGGGATCGGTGGCGGTGTCGTCTGTTCAGGTGGCCGTTGGACCGCACAAGCGCTCAGCCCCAAAACAACGCTGAGCAGGGTAATACGAGCAATGGCGGTCATGGTGGCGTTTCCTGTCATTTATCCGGGCTGTCGATGGTCAGTTGTTGCGGCGCGGTGGTGCTGCTGGCCAGGGGCTGGCTGCGACCGATCCACTCGCCTGCCGTCGGTTGACCGGCGCGGGAGATGCGCGCAACCAGTTGGACTTCAGGGAAGTTAGACAGTTTCAACTGCGGCATCATTGCATCGGCATCGCCCAGTTCCACAGTTGCTGGCAAGTCGGCCACGGTCAGACGCTTGGCCGCCAGTGGTGCGGGAGGGCCCGAGGTGGCGCGAGCGAAAATGAACACGCTGTCCCCCGGCTGGACCTTGGCCTTCAGCTCGGCCGCCAGGTCCACCCGGACCTTGAGCAGCGCTGCCGGTTTAGCCGCTGGCGCCTCGGCCACTTTGCCACCACTGGCCACCAGTTTCTCGCTGGCGCGGGCGATACCGCCTTGCAGCGCTATACGGGATTTATCCTCCGGCGGCAGTTGCTCCAGCAGGCGATTCCAGTAATCGATCGCTTCCTGGTAACGCTGGCCTTCGAAGGCGGCGATGCCCAGCAGGCCAAGGCTGGTGACTTCTTTCGGATCGGCTTTGAGCGCTTCGTCAGTCAGGGCCTGGACCTTGTCCGACCACTTCTTGCCATCGGCGAAATACTGGGCCTGGGCCCATTGACCCAACAGTTCAGGTTGGCGCCCGGCCAGGTTGACGGTGCGCTCGAAGACCTTCGCCGCGTCACCTGGACGATCCTGGGTCATGTAGGTGCGACCGAGGAAGTACAGCGCTTCGGCGGAATCCGGCTGCGCCGCGACCGCGCGCTCCAGGCGCCGGGTCATTTCTTCCATCGACTGTGGCGCCTGGGCGAATTCCCGGGTCAGCTCGACCTTGTCGCTGGCACCGAAATGCAGGTACAAACCCAGGCCCACCACCGGGACCAGGATTGCTGCCAGCAACGGTGCCGCTTTGCCCAGGCGCGTCACCCGCGGCGCGGCAACGCCTTCGGTGTCGGCAAGCAATTCACGGGCGGCTTCGGCGCGACCGGCGTCCATTTGCGCGGCATCGAGAACGCCCTCTTCCTGCTGAGACTGCAGCTCAGCCACGCGCTCCTGATACAGCGCCACGTTCAGGGCAGTACGATCCTCTTCGAGCTGGGCGCGACGGCTACGCAGAACGGGGATCAGCAGAAAACTCAGGGCCACCAGAAGCAGCAGACCTGCAGCGAGCCAGAAATCAATCATTCTTGGATTTATCCAACAGTTGGTCGAGGCGCTCGCGCTCCTCGGCAGAAAGCGAGCCCGGCGTCTCGGCGCGTCGCACGCGACGACGACGGACGATCACCGCGATGATCACCAAACCACCGAGCAGCAGGCCGGCGGGGCCGAACCAGAGCACCGCGGTCTTGGCGTTCAGGGCCGGTTTATAGCGGACGAAATCACCGTAGCGATCGACCATGAAGTCGATGATCTGCTGGTTGTCCTTGCCCTCGCCGAGCATGCGAAAAATCTCTTTGCGCAGGTCGGCGGCGATCGGGGCGTTGGAGTCGGCGATGTCCTGGTTCTGGCACTTGGGGCAACGCAGCTCCTTGGTCAATTCGCGAAAACGCTCGCGATCACCTTCCTTGGCAAACTCGTAGGTGTCGATGGCGGCGTGGGCCACGCCGGCCATGCTCAAGCCCAATACAGCGGCAGCAATCCAGCGCTTCATGGCTTGGCCTCGTCGACCAGCGCCTGGTACTTGGCCGCCAGTTTTTCGCGCCAGACCTGCTCGTCGATCACGCCGACGAACTTGTCGCGGATGATGCCCTTGGCGTCGATGAAGAAGGTTTCCGGGGCGCCGTACACACCGAGGTTCAGGCCCAGGGTGCCTGCATCGTCGCGGATGTCCAGCTGATACGGGTTGTGGAAGTCTGCCAGCCACTTCAAGGCGTCGGTGTTGACGTCCTTGTAGTTGATGCCGTAGATCACCACGCCCTTCTCGGCGAGTTTGTTCAACACCGGGTGCTCGACCCGGCAGGAAATGCACCAGGTGCCCCAGACGTTGACCAGCGCCGGCTTGCCGAGGATGTCGGCACGGGTCAGGGTCTTGTCGCCCTGCACCGCTGGCAGGGAGAACTCCGGGAAGGGTTTGCCGATCATCGCCGAGGGCAACTCGGCCGGGTCCAGGTACAGACCGCGATACAGGAAAACAGCCACCACCAGAAAAATCGCCAGTGGCAACAGCATCAACCAACGTCTCATGCAGTCGCTCCCGTCATGCCCAGCGCTTCACGCACGCGGCTTTTCACCTTGACCCGATAACGCCGGTCCAGCGCCGCCAGCAACCCGCCGAGACCGGTGAGCAAACCACCAAACCAGATCCAGCGCACGAACGGCTTGACGTGCACGCGTACTGCCCAAGCGCCATCGCCCAGGGGTTCGCCCAGTGCGACGTAAAGGTCACGGGTGAAACCGGCGTCGATCCCGGCTTCGGTCATCACCGAGTTCTGCACGGTGTAGAGGCGTTTTTCCGGGTGCAGCACGCTGACTTCCTTGCCGTCCTTGATCACCCGTACGGTGCCCTTGTCGGAGGTGAAGTTCGGGCCTTCGAAGTGCTTGGCGCCTTCGAACACAAACTGGTAGCCGCCCAGGGCCATGGATTCGCCCGGCGCCAGACGCAGGTCGCGCTCGGCACTGTTCTGGCTCGACAACACCACGCCGAGGGCGCAGACGGCGATGCCCAGGTGCGCAACCTGCATGCCCCAGTAGCTGCGGGTCAGGGTCGGCAGGCCTTTGATCAGGCCTTTGTGGCGAGTCTTGTCGACAATGTCACGCACGCCGGCCAGCAACACCCAGGCCGCGAGCATGAAGGTCGCCAGCACCGCCCAGTTGAAATCGCCGTAGGCGACGCCAGCCACCACCGCCAACGCGGCGCTGCCGAGCAGCACCGGGGTGAGCATGCTCAGCAGCCATTTCACCGGGGTGTCTTTCCAGCGCACGATCACGCCGACCGCCATCACCAGCATCAACAAGGCCATCAACGGAATGAACAGCGCGTTGAAATACGGCGGGCCGACCGACAGCTTGGCACCGGTCATGGCATCGAGAATCAACGGATACAAGGTGCCCAGCAGGATCATCGAAGCCGCCACCACCAGCACCAGGTTGTTGCCCAGCAGCAAGGTTTCCCGGGACCAGAGGTTGAAGCCGACCTGGCTCTTGACCACCGGTGCGCGCAAGGCGAACAGCGTCAGCGAACCACCGACCACGAACAGCAGGAAGATCAGGATGAATACGCCGCGCTCGGGGTCCGAGGCGAAGGCGTGCACCGAGGTCAGCACGCCGGAACGCACAAGGAATGTACCCAGCAGGCTCAACGAAAAAGCCGCAATGGCCAGCAACACGGTCCAGCTCTTGAACACGCCACGTTTTTCCGTGACCGCCAACGAGTGAATCAGCGCGGTGCCCACCAGCCAGGGCATGAACGAGGCGTTTTCCACCGGATCCCAGAACCACCAGCCGCCCCAGCCGAGTTCGTAATAGGCCCACCAGGAGCCGAGGGTGATACCGATACCGAGGAAGGCCCAGGCGACGATGGTCCACGGACGCGACCAACGCGCCCACGCGGCATCCAGACGACCGCCCATCAACGCTGCGATAGCGAACGCGAACGCCACCGAGAAACCGACGTAACCCATGTACAGCATCGGTGGGTGAACGATCAGGCCGATATCCTGCAGCAATGGATTGAGGTCGGCGCCATCGCTGGGTACTTGCGGCAGGATGCGCTTGAACGGGTTCGAGGTGAGGATCAGGAACAGCAGGAACCCGGTGCTGATCATGCCCATCACTGCCAGCACCCGTGCCAGCATCACTTGCGGCAGCTGCCGGGAGAATACCGCCACCGCAAACGTCCAGCCGCCGAGGATCAACGCCCACAACAGCAACGAACCTTCGTGCGCGCCCCACACGGCACTGAATTTGTAGTACCAGGGCAAAGCGCTGTTGGAGTTGCTGGCGACATAAGCGACGGAGAAGTCGTCAGCCATGAATGCATAGGTCAAGCATCCAAAAGCGAACAGCAGAAAGGCGAACTGACCCCACGCCGCCGGCTGGGCCAGGCTCATCCAGAAACGGTCACCGCGCCAGGCACCGAGCAACGGCACCACCGCCTGAAACAGCGCGAAGCACAGCGCCAGGATCATCGCCAGGTGGCCCAGCTCCGGGATAAAAATTCCAGATGTCATCAGTTAGCCCTCTTTCGCGGGAGTGGGTGCCGACTGGCCACTGTCTTTCAGGGCCTTGGTCACTTCCGGCGGCATGTACTTCTCATCGTGCTTGGCCAGCACTTCATCGGCCACCACCACGCCTTGGGCATTCAGTTTGCCCAAAGCGACAATGCCCTGCCCTTCGCGGAACAGGTCAGGGAGGATGCCGCGATAAGTGATGGTCACGGATTTGTTGAAGTCGGTGACGACGAACTTCACGTCCAGCGAGTCGCCGGAGCGCTGCAGGGAACCGGCCTCGACCATGCCCCCGGCGCGGATGCGCGTGTCCTGCGGGGCTTCGCCATTGGCGATCTGGGTCGGCGTGTAGAACAGGTTTATGTTCTGCTGCAGGGCGCTCAGGGCCAGGCCCACGGCGGCACCGACCCCGACCAGGATCGCCAGAATGATGATAAGACGCTTTTTACGCAGCGGATTCACTTGCCGTTCTCCCGGCGCAGACGACGCGCCTCTTGTTGCAGATACCGCTTGCGGGCCAGGATCGGCGCCGCCACGTTGAGGGCCAGCACCGCCAGGCAGATGCCGTAGGCCGACCAGACATACAGGCCGTGATGGCCCATGGCGAGGAAGTCGCCGAATGAAGCAAAACTCATCGAGCGACCTCCAGGCTGTTTTCCACTTCGGCCTTGACCCAACTGGCCCGGGCTTCGCGCTTGAGCACTTCGAGGCGCATGCGCAGCAGCAACACCGCGCCGAAGAAACAATAGAAACCCAGCGCCGTCAGCAGCAATGGCAGCCACATCTCGGCGGGCATCGCCGGTTTTTCCGTGAGCGTGAACGTCGCGCCCTGGTGCAGGGTGTTCCACCACTCCACCGAGTACTTGATGATCGGGATGTTGATCACGCCGACAATGGCCAGCACCGCGCAAGCCTTGGCCGCGCTGTCACGATTACTGATGGCGTTACCCAGCGCAATAAGACCGAAGTACAGGAAAAGCAGAATCAGCATGGACGTCAGTCGTGCATCCCAGACCCACCACGAGCCCCAGGTCGGCTTGCCCCAGATCGCCCCGGTGACCAGCGCCACGGCGGTCATCCAGGCACCGATGGGCGCCGCGCACTGCAGGGCGACGTCGGCCAGCTTCATCTTCCACACCAGCCCGACGATGCCGCACACCGCCAGCATCACGTAGATGGACTGTGCCAGCATGGCGGCCGGAACGTGGATGTAGATGATGCGAAAGCTGTTGCCCTGCTGGTAGTCCGGCGGCGCGAAGGCCAGGCCCCAGACCACGCCAACGCCGATCAGCAGCAACGCCGCGACGCTAAGCCACGGCAGCATTTTGCCGCTGATGCCGTAAAACCATTTGGGCGAGCCGAGCTTGTGAAACCACGTCCAGTTCATACTGTTTCCATCACGGTTGCTGTGCGTTATCACGCTCAGCCAGGGTCTGCCTTTTCTTCAAAAAGAAGTGGTTAAATTTTAACCAGGCCTCATTATTATTCGCCGACGCTGATCTTCAGGCCAGCAGCTATTGCAAAGGGTGTCAGGGTTATCGCCAGCGCGGTCAGGCTGCCAAGCCACAACAGATAACCGGTCGCCGGCATGCCCTGCAAGGCTGCCTGCAAGGCGCCACTGCCAAGAATCAACACCGGGATATACAGCGGCAGAATCAGCAACGCCAGCAACAGGCCGCCGCGCTTTAAACCGACCGTCAACGCCGCGCCTACCGCACCGAGCAGGCTCAGTACCGGTGTACCCAGCAATAAAGAAAGCAGCAACACCGGCAGACAGGCGGCAGGCAAACCGAGCATCAACGCCAGTAAAGGCGCGAGCAAAACCAGTGCCAGGCCGGAAAACGCCCAGTGTGCCAGCACCTTGGCCAGAACCAGAAGAGCCAGGGGGTGCGGCGAAAGGACCCACTGCTCCAGCGATCCGTCTTCGAAATCACTGCGGAAAAGCCCGTCCAGCGAGAGCAGGACCGATAAAAGAGCCGCCACCCAGACCAACCCCGGCGACAAGGTTTGCAACAATTGAGACTCGGGACCGACCGCCAGCGGGAACAGCGAAACGACGATGGCGAAGAACACCAGCGGGTTGGCCAGTTCAGCCGGACGGCGAAACAGCAGACGGGCCTCGCGGGCGACCAACAGGCCGAAAACACTCATACGGCCCAGTTCCCCAGATCAATGTCGCGATAAGCCGCCGGCATGCGGCTCAGGGTGTGGTGAGTGGTCAAGACAACCATGCCACCGCGCTCGCAGTGGCCGGCCAGGTGTTCTTCGAGCTGCGCCACGCCCTGCTTGTCGAGGGCAGTGAACGGCTCATCGAGTATCCACAGCGGCGGGCTGTCCAGATAGAGCCGCGCCAATGCCACGCGGCGCTGTTGACCGGCGGACAGGGTATGACAGGGAACATCCTCGAAACCCCGCAGCCCGACAGCCGCCAGGGCTTGCCAGATCGCCTCGTGTGAAGCCGGTTGATGCAGGGCGCACAGCCAGCTCAGGTTCTCTTGCGGGGTCAGCAAGTCCTTGATGCCGGCGGCATGGCCGATCCACAGCAGATTGCGTGCAAGCTCCGTGCGTTGCTCGCTCAGCGGCTGACCATTGAGCAGCACTTGACCGGCGGTCGGGTGCATCAAGCCGGATAACAGGCGCAACAGGCTGGTCTTGCCACTGCCGTTGGGGCCACTTATCTGTACCATTTCGCCACTGGCCATTCTCAAATCGAGATTTTCGAAGAGCAGCCGAAGGTCTCGCTCACAGGCAAGGGCAACGGTTTGCAGGACTGGACTGATCAAGGGTTCACGGGCCTTATACGGTTCAAGTCGGCGCTGGCGCGGCCGCTAAAGAGATGCAGAATAAAGGTATTGGCGGCCCGAACGAGAGAGCTGCGTCAATTAACTGCGAAATTTACCGCACTCTGTATACAACGGGCGGCATTATACATGCCATTTCCTACTCTAAAGCGTGCAATTTCCCAAGGTTGTGACCGCGTATGACAGGCGAAATGAACATCCTCCCGCTACCGCAGGCCACCTCGGCGGCAACGCGTCCGCTAGCGGTCAGTGGCGAGCTGCTCAAGCTGCTGACACCGATGGAGGGCCTGATCACCGCCGGTCAGACCGCCAAGGCTGAAGTGCTGTCGCTCAAGCAGGCGGATCAGGCCTTTCAATTGCTGCTCAAGCTCACCCTCGAAAACGGCCGGCAGACCACGCTCCAGGCCACCAGCAATCAACCCTTGGCCCAAGGCACCAGCATCGCGGTCACCCAGCCTTCGGCGGGCAACCTGGCGGTCACCGTGCAGCAAGCCATCGCCGCCAGCGTCGCCACCCTCACCCGCATCGACACCGCGCAAGTGCCGGTGGGCACCCTGCTGCAGGGTAAGGTGCTGACCTCCCAGGTGTTGCCGACAGTGCCGGGGCAAGCCACGGTGTTTCGCTCGATGGTCAGCCTGCTCAACACAGCGCTGAGCGGCAGCACCCTCAGCATCGACAGCTCGCAGCCGTTGCGCATCGGCACCTTGCTCAGCGCACAGGTGCAGGACGGCCAGACCTTGAAGTTCGTGCCCTTGAGCAGCCGTCAGGAACAATTGGCCGTGTCCCAACAACTGGCCAACCAACAAAGCCGCCAAGGCTCGCTGGACGGCTTGCTCAAACTGCTGCAAAACCTGCCGGCCTCGGATCAGACCTCCAGCGACCTGCGCACGGCCGTGGACAGATTGCTCGCGGGCCTGCCGGACATCCAGCAATTGAGCAGCGCGAAAGGCCTGGCCCAGGCGCTGGCCAGCAGCGGTGCATTCCTGGAATCGAAACTGCTGGGCGGTCAGAACCTGGCGCCCGACATGAAAGGCGACTTGCTCAAACTGATCGGGCAATTGTCGTCCGGGCTGCCGGCCAGCACCCATCTCAGCGCGATCATCGCCGCCAACACCCTGGCCCAGGCCATGCCGAGTTTCGTGCGCAATGCTCTGGGCATGCTTGGCCAGGTCAGCGCCAAGCCGTCGCCGACCGGTTTTCCGCTGCCGGAGCGATTGTTGCAAAGCGCCGAAGGTGAAGACGATCTGGAACACCTGCTGCGCCTGGCCGCAGCGGCGGTTTCACGCCTTCAAAGCCACCAGCTGTCCAGCCTCGAGCAGACCGGCGTCACGCCGGACGGGCGACTGATGAGTACCTGGCAGCTGGAGATTCCGATGCGCAACCTGCAGGACATCGTGCCGTTCCAGATCAAGTTCCAGCGCGAAGAAGTACCCGAAAGAGAACAAGCCAAAGAACGCCACGAGGAACGCCCGCCCAGGCAACAACTCTGGCGCATCGAACTGGCGTTCGACATGGAACCGCTCGGGCCGTTGCAGGTTCAGGCACAGCTGATCCAGGGCAGCCTCAGCAGCCAGCTGTGGGCCGAACGCGCCTACACCGCCAGCCTGATCGAAAGCAACCTGGCGGCATTGCGCCAACGAATGCTGGCAGCAGGGCTGAACGTCGGCGATCTCGACTGCCACCTCGGCAAACCACCCCAAGGTCCGCAAACACGCCTCGAACAACGCTGGGTCGACGAAAACGCATGAATAACCCCAACGCCCCACGCCAGGCCATCGCCCTCAAGTACGACGGCACCCACGCCCCTACCCTCACTGCCAAGGGCGATGAAGAACTGGCGGAAGAAATCCTGCGCATTGCTCGCGACTGCGAAGTCCCGATCTATGAGAATGCCGAACTGGTGAGTCTGCTGGCGCGAATGGAGTTGGGGGACAGTATTCCGCAGGAACTGTATCTAACGATTGCCGAGATCATTGCGTTTGCGTGGAATTTGAAAGGTAAGTTTCCGGTGGGGCAGGAAGCGGATGCGGTGATAGTGGAACGCGATACAACTGAGCAGGGAGACGATTATTGAGATGGCAAAGTGTTGGCTGCCCTCATTTGGAGTGGCAGCCAACACGACAACTTGGAGCAATACCTCAATCAGGCATCGCGCCCACTATTTTCAAATCGAATATCACCCGCGATCACTTTGCCATCTTTTATAAAAAGATAAAAAGAAATACTCAACCCTACAAAGGGGAGCAGATGTTGCTTCCCCACGAATTCACTCCCGGGCACATCATAAAGCTTACTATCAAGTGCGGACCGAACCGTCCCCTTCGCCCTGGGCGTTATGACTGGCCAACTCGGATCTTCCAACTCAAAAGATTCAATGATCCCGGTGTGACGAACTGACTGTTGCTCCATGCAATGTACTCCTTAAAATCAAAACCGATACTTTAATGATCGAACTTGCAACGCAAGCTCGATTACAAACTAAGGATTTCGACAAAAAGGCACAACTATCATAAGTAACGGGATTATTTTTCTTTGAAGAACCGCAATAGCCAAAGACTCTGACCGAGAATCAAACCATTGATAAGGCCAGTCCCAAGGACTATTGAGGGGTCGAGGACGCCATCGCTACCCCTCTGATTGATCGTTCCCACGCTCTGCGTGGGAATGCAGCCCGTGACGCTCTGCGTCACATCCTGGAAGCGGAACGCGGAGCGTCCCAAGAGGCATTCCCACGCAGAGCGTGGGAACGATCCGGCGAATGCTTAGTTCTTGTGCACCTTGCTCATCAACTCCGCCTCGGCCTGGGTCAAGCCGCAGGACTGGGTCAGTTCGTCGACACTGGCGCCCATCCCGACCAGTTTCGCCGCTTGGGCAAATGACAGGCTCTTGGGATCGCGCTGTTCCAGCCGGGTCAGTTGGTCCGGCAATGGCGCGACGATCGCCCGCAATTCATGCAGGTCTTCGCCCATGCGCACATTGCCGTCCTGGTAATTGTCGACGCGCCTGCCCAGGTCCCTGATGCGTTGATCACGCTGCGCATCGCCCTGGGCCTGTTGCGCAGCGATCAGCTTTTGCCCGCGGATGTAGGCCAAAAACATTGCAAGCGTTCCTGCCCAGAACAGGAACAGGACAATGACCGCCACCTCAAGAATCAATCAGATATTCTCCAGGTCCGACCATTCTTCTTCACTCATCATCTTGTCCAGTTCGACAAGGATCAGCAGTTCGTTGTTCTTGTTGCACACGCCTTGAATGAACTTGGCGGACTCTTCGTTACCGACGTTCGGCGCTGTCTCGATTTCCGACTGACGCAGGTAAACCACCTCGGCCACGCTGTCGACCATGATCCCGACCACTTGCTTGTCGGCTTCGATGATGACGATGCGGGTGTTGTCGCTGATTTCGGCATTCATCAGGCCGAAGCGCTGACGGGTGTCGATCACGGTGACCACGTTGCCGCGCAGGTTGATGATACCCAGCACATAACTCGGAGCGCCCGGTACCGGGGCGATTTCGGTGTAGCGCAGGACTTCCTGGACGCGCATCACGTTGATTCCGTAGGTCTCGTTGTCCAGTTTGAAGGTGACCCATTGCAGGATCGGATCTTCGGAACCCTTTGCCGCCGTCGCCTTGTCATTCATACCCTGATCCCCTCAAGAAACCGCCCTGGCGGTGTTGTTCTGTTATTTAGTTTTATGGGGCGGCTTGGTGCCGCCCATGTGCCTGGCCCCACCGCTGGCGATCAACTCGGCCAGTTCGGAGACATCGAGCAATGCACACATGTGTTCAATCACTGTGCCCGCCAGCCACGGCCGTTGGCCACGGTGGCTGCGCCATTTGATTTCGTTCGGGTCCAGGCGCAACGAGCGACTGACCTGATGCACCGCCAGCCCCCACTCGTAGCCCTGGACGGAAATCACGTATTGCAGGCCCTGCTTGAAGTCCTCGCGGTAACGATCGGGCATGACCCAACGTGCCGTGTCCAGCACCTTCAGGTTGCCTGCCTGGCTCGGCAGGATGCCGAGGAACCACTCCGGCTGGCCGAACAACGACGTCAGCTCGTGACCTGCCAGTGGATAGATCGAGCCCAGGCACACCAGCGGTACCGCCAGGGTCAACCCGGCGACATCGAACAGCAGGCATTCGAAGGGTTCGGCCGCCCAGGCAGGACGACCGCCGGTTTCTACCGGTGGCGGCGTGTTAGCGGGTGGCAGATGGACTTCGACGACCGGAGGCACCAAGACTTGATGCACTTCGACGGGCGGCGGTACAAGGGCTTGCAACAACGGAGTGATGGTCGATACTGCCGCAAAAACGGGTGCCGGGGTTTCGACCACGGCAACGGGTGTCTTCGCCACCGGAGCTACCACCTGTGCGGTAGCCACTACGGCATCGTGGGCCTGCTCTTCAAGCACTGCGGCCTGGAATTCGTCCAGCACGGCCTCAACTGCGATCACCTCGGGAGGCGTTTCGATTTCCGCTGCGTATTCTTCGGTGATGTCTTGCAGCAGGCTGTCCAGATAGGATTGAAGCGCCAGTTGCGGACGCGATGTGATCTTTAATGGCCGGTTCATGGGCGCGCACCTGTAGGAGCTGCCGCAGGCTGCGATCTTTTAGCGATTTCAGACGCGCCGCAAAGCCAGATCAAAAAATCGCAGCCTGCGGCAGCTCCTACAGGGATCGGGCTCATTCTCATGCCACCTGCGCAACAAGTTGCGCTGCCAGCAGATGCTTGAGCAACGCGCGGTAGGCGACGACGCCACGGCTCTTGCCGTCGAACTGCGAAGGCGTCAGCCCCGCCCGGCTGGCATCGCGCAGGCGCGTATCGACGGGGATGTAGCCTTGCCAGATTTCTTGCGGAAACTTGTCGCGCAAAACCCGCAGCGTACCGAGGGACGCCTGCGTGCGGCGATCGAACAGGGTCGGCACGATGGTGAACGGCAAGGCCTGCTTGCGCGAACGATTGATCATCGCCAGGGTGTTGACCATGCGCTCCAGGCCTTTGACCGCCAGGTGTTCGGTCTGCACCGGGATCACCAGTTGCTGGCTCGCCGCCAAGGCATTGACCATCAGCACCCCGAGCAACGGAGGGCTGTCGATCACCGCGTAATCGAAGTCCTGCCACAACTGCGCCAGGCTCTTGGCAATCACCAGGCCCAGGCCACTCTGGCCCGGCGACTGGCGTTCGAGGGTGGCCAGCGCCGTGCTCGATGGCAACAGGGAAATGGATTCGTGACTGGTGGGCAGCAACAGCTGACCGGGCAGGCCCTGGGGCACGCTGCCTTTATGCAGAAACAGGTCGTAGCTGCTGTGCTCCAGGCTGTCTGGGTCGTAACCGAAATAGCTGGTCATGGAGCCGTGGGGGTCGAGATCGACCACGACCACGCGCTTGCCCGCCTCGGCCAGCAACCCGGCTAAAGCGATGGAGGAAGTGGTTTTACCGACACCACCCTTTTGATTGGCGACTGCCCAGACTCTCATTCGATTGTTCCTCCCGGCCGGTCGACCGGGAATTAGCTCAACGTGTTAATGCGGGCGACGGAGAATTGACGGCGCTCTCTCGTACCGGCGACATAACCTTGGTCGGTGCAGTTTGTGTGCCAGCACGCTTCAAGGCGGCATCCGGTTGTGCATTGGCGGCTCCGGTAGCCGTGAGACTGCGACGCACGTCCAGATTGCGCGACACCACCAGCACCACCCGACGGTTGCGCGCCCGGCCCTCGGCCGTGGCGTTATTGGCCACCGGCTGGAATTCGCCATACCCCACCGACGCCAAGCGACCAGGGTTTACCCCTTGCATAGCGAGCATGCGCACGATGCTGGCGGAACGGGCCGACGACAGTTCCCAGTTGGTCGGGTACTGCGAGGTACGGATAGGCTGATCGTCGGTGAAGCCTTCGACGTGGATCGGGTTGTCGAACGGTTTCAGGATCGCCGCAACCTTGTCGATGATGTTGAAGGCAATGTCGCTGGGCATGGCATCGCCGCTGCCGAACAACAGGCTGGAATTGAGTTCGATCTCGACCCACAACTCGTTGCCGCGCACGGTCATCTGCTTGGAGCTGATCAGGTCGCCGAAGGCCGCGCTGATGTCATCGGCGATGCTCTTGAGCGGATCGCTGGCACCAGAGACACCGGCATCGACCTGGTCAATGTCCTTGACCAACGGCTTGGCCGGGGTCACGGTCTTCGGTCGCTCTTCACCGATGGGGATCGGCTTGAGCGCGCGATCGGTATCGGTAAAGACCCCGATCAGCGCCTCGGAAATGACTTTGTACTTGCCTTCGTTGATCGACGAAATCGAGTACATCACCACGAAAAACGCGAACAGCAAAGTGATGAAGTCGGCGTAGGAAACCAGCCAACGCTCATGGTTTACATGTTCATCATGCTGACGACGACGAGCCATAGTCCATTACCCCCATCAATCCATGAAGCCCTGGAGCTTCAACTCGATAGAGCGCGGGTTTTCACCTTCGGCGATCGACAGGATCCCTTCCAGCAACATTTCGCGATAACGCGACTGGCGCAACGCGACGGACTTGAGTTTGGCGGCAATCGGCAACAACACCAGGTTGGCACTGGCCACGCCATAGATGGTGGCGACGAAGGCCACGGCGATGCCATTGCCCAGCTGGGACGGATCGCCCAGGTTGCCCATGACATGAATCAGGCCCATCACCGCACCGATGATGCCGATGGTCGGCGCATAACCGCCCATGCTTTCGAAGACCTTGGCGGCTTCGATGTCGCGGCTTTCCTGGGTGTAGAAGTCCACCTCCAGGATGCTGCGGATAGCTTCCGGCTCGACGCCATCGACCAGCAATTGCAGGCCTTTGCGCGAGTAGTTGTCGGGTTCGGCATCGGCCACCCCTTCCAGCCCGAGCAGGCCTTCCTTGCGGGCGGTCAGGCTCCAGTTGACGACGCGATCGATGCCGCCGGCCAGGTCGACCCGCGGAGGGAACAGGATCCACCCCAGGATCTGCATGGCACGCTTGAAAGCGCTCATGGGCGATTGCAGCAACGCCGCGCCAATGGTCCCGCCCAGCACGATCAACGCGGCTGGGCCGTTGGCCAGCGCACCGATATGTCCGCCTTCGAGGTAGTTGCCGCCAATGATGGCGACGAACGCCATGATGATGCCGATGAGACTTAAAACGTCCATCAGACACACGCCTCGACGATGTGCCGGCCGATGTCGTCAAGTGCATACACCGCGTCGGCCAGTTCGGCTTTGACGATGGCCATGGGCATGCCATAGATCACGCAGCTGGCTTCATCCTGGGCCCAGATCGAACTGCCGCTCTGCTTGAGCAGGCGCGCGCCTTCGCGACCGTCCGCGCCCATGCCGGTCAGGACCACCGCCAGAACTTTGTCGCCGTAGGACTTGGCCGCCGAACCGAAGGTGATGTCCACGCACGGCTTGTAGTTCAAGCGCTCGTCGCCCGGGAGGATTTTCACCGCACCCCGGCCATCGATCATCATCTGCTTGCCACCTGGCGCCAACAACGCCAGGCCCGGGCGCAGGATGTCGCCGTCCTCGGCTTCCTTGACGTGGATCCGGCAGAGCTTGTCCAGGCGTTCGGCGAACGCCTTGGTGAAGGCTGCCGGCATGTGCTGGACCAACACGATGGGGGCCGGGAAGTTGGCTGGCAGCTGGGTCAGTACCCGCTGCAAGGCCACCGGGCCGCCGGTGGACGTACCGATGGCCACCAGTTTGTAGGCTTTGCGTTTCGGCGCTGGCGACGACGGTGCGTGCGCAGGTGCACGGGTCGGGATCGGAGCGGGGGCCGGGCGAACAGGCGCGCTGCTGCCATAACCGATGGTGCTCGCAGGCGTTGGCGTCGGAGCCGGAGGGGCCACCGGCGCCGGCGCGCTGTAGCTGCTGACACGACGATTACTGCGCGAGATGCTGAGAATCTTCTCGCACAGCAGTTGTTTGACCTTCTCGGGGTTGCGCGAGATGTCTTCGAAGTTCTTCGGCAGGAAGTCCACCGCGCCGGCATCCAGCGCGTCCAGGGTGACCCGGGCGCCTTCATGGGTCAGCGAGGAAAACATCAGGACCGGGGTCGGGCAGCGCTGCATGATGTGCCGTACCGCGGTGATGCCGTCCATCATCGGCATCTCGTAGTCCATGGTGATCACGTCCGGCTTGAGGGCCAACGCTTGATCAATCGCCTCTTTGCCGTTGGTCGCCGTGCCGACGACCTGGATATTCGGATCCGCTGAAAGAATTTCCGAGACGCGGCGGCGGAAAAACCCCGAATCGTCCACCACCAGGACCTTGACTGCCATAAACACTCCATTAGACGCAGCGGGGCATCAGTCGCCACCGCTGCGCCAGAATCAAATACGCCGTGTGGCGTAACGCTTGAGCATGCTCGGAACATCGAGAATCAGCGCGATGCGGCCGTCACCGGTAATGGTGGCGCCCGACATGCCCGGGGTTCCCTGGAGCATTTTGCCCAATGGCTTGATGACCACTTCTTCCTGGCCCACCAGCTGGTCGACGACAAAGCCGATCCGCTGGGTGCCCACCGAAAGGATCACCACATGGCCTTCGCGCTGCTCTTCGTGAGCGGCGGAGCTGACCAGCCAGCGCTTGAGGTAGAACAACGGCAGTGCCTTGTCCCGCACGATCACCACTTCCTGGCCGTCCACCACGTTGGTGCGCGACAGGTCGAGGTGGAAGATCTCGTTGACGTTCACCAGCGGGAAGGCGAACGCCTGGTTGCCGAGCATGACCATCAGGGTCGGCATGATCGCCAGGGTCAGCGGCACCTTGATGACGATCTTCGATCCCTGGCCCTTGGCCGAGTAGATGTTGATCGAACCGTTGAGCTGGGAGATCTTGGTTTTCACCACGTCCATGCCCACGCCACGACCCGACACGTCGGAGATCTCGGTCTTGGTCGAGAAGCCCGGGGCGAAGATCAGGTTGTAGCACTCGGTATCGCTCAAGCGGTCGGCCGCGTCCTTGTCCATCACCCCGCGTTTTACCGCGATGGCGCGCAGGACGTTAGGGTCCATGCCTTTGCCGTCGTCGGAGATCGACAGCAGGATATGGTCGCCTTCCTGCTCCGCTGCGAGGATGACCTTGCCGCCACGGGACTTGCCCGAGGCTTCGCGTTCTTCCGGCGATTCGATGCCGTGGTCGACGGCGTTGCGCACCAAGTGGACCAGCGGGTCGGCCAGGGCCTCGACGAGGTTCTTGTCGAGGTCGGTTTCTTCGCCGACCAGCTCCAGGTTGATCTCTTTCTTGAGCTGGCGCGCCAGGTCGCGAACCAGGCGCGGGAAGCGCCCGAAGACTTTCTTGATCGGCTGCATCCGGGTCTTCATGACCGCGGTCTGCAGGTCGGCCGTGACCACGTCGAGGTTCGACACGGCCTTGGACATGGCTTCGTCGGCGCTGTTGGCACCCAGGCGCACCAGGCGGTTACGCACCAGCACCAATTCGCCGACCATGTTCATGATTTCGTCGAGCCGCGCGGTATCGACCCGCACGGTGGTCTCGGCTTCGCTGGCCGGCTTTTCCGCTGGCGGCGCGGCCGGGGCACGGGCCGCAGCCGGTACCGCGGCGGCAACGGGTGCCGGCGCTTCGGCTTTCGGTTCGGGCGCCTTGGCCACGGGCTTGGGTGCGACAACCTTGGCGGTCGATGCCGCCACCGAGGCGCTCGAGCCGCTCGCCGCTGTCGCGGTGCCGACTTCGCTGAACTTGCCTTTGCCGTGCAATTCGTCGAGCAGTGCCTCGAATTCATGATCGCTGATCAGATCACTGCCGGCCGCCGCTGCGGTGGGCGCTGCCGGAACAGGCACCGCTGCGATGGCCGACTCCAGCGCCTCCACCGCAAAGTTGCCTTTGCCGTGCAGCTGGTCGAGCAAGGCTTCAAATTCTTCGTCGGTGATGTCGGAGCTATCGCCTGCCTCTTTAGGCGCTGGCGGCGCGACTGGCGCCGGGGCCACCGCGTCGACGGCGAATTTGCCTTTGCCGTGCAGTTGATCGAGCAACGACTCGAACTCGGCATCGGTGATTTCGTCGCTGCCAGCCGTATCGCTGGCAGGTGCCGGAGCAGCCGGCGCCTCGGCCTGGGCCTTGACGGCGTTCAGCGAGTCCAGCAGTTGTTCAAATTCGTTATCGGTAATATCGCCTGAATCGGCTTCAACCACAGCCGCTTCAACCACTGCGGCAACAGGCACAGTAGCCACCTCGTCAGCCGATTGCGGCTCGGCCAGACGGGCCAGTGCCGCCAGCAGCTCAGGTGTTGCAGCCGTGATCGGACTACGTTCGCGCACTTCGCTGAACATGCTGTTCACCGCATCCAGCGCTTCGAGGACCACGTCCATCAATTCCGAGTCGACGCGACGTTCGCCCTTGCGCAGGATGTCGAACACGTTCTCGGCGATGTGGCAGCACTCCACCAGCTCGTTGAGCTGGAGGAAGCCGGCGCCCCCTTTTACAGTGTGAAAACCGCGAAAAATTGCATTGAGCAAGTCCGCGTCATCCGGACGGCTTTCCAGCTCGACCAGTTGCTCGGACAGTTGCTCTAGAATCTCGCCGGCCTCAACCAGGAAATCCTGAAGGATCTCTTCATCGGCGCCGAAGCTCATTAAGGGGGGTGCTCCTACAGGTCTAAAAACCCAAAAAACCTAAAATTCCAAATTTCTAGAAACCCAGGCTGGATAGCAAATCGTCCACATCGTCCTGACCGGACATAACGTCTTCTCTTTTATCGGCATGAATCTGCGGACCTTCACCCTTGGAGAGATGTTTTTGTGGATCTTTTTCTGCAAGCATCGCCTCACGGTCATGTTCGATGCCCGCAAAGCGGTCCACCTGACTGGCCATCAGCACGAGCTTGAGCAGGTTGCTTTCTACTTCGGTGACCAGTTGGGTCACGCGCTTGATCACCTGGCCGGTAAGGTCCTGGTAATCCTGGGCGAGCAGAATGTCGTTAAGGTTGCTCGACACGGCGCGGTTGTCTGCGCTGCTGCGCGTAAGGAAACCGTCGACGCGCCGGGCCAGTTCACGAAACTCTTCAGCCCCGACTTCGCGCCGCATGAACCGTCCCCAGTCGGTACTCAAGCCCTGGGCTTCGTCAGCCAGGCTGTTGACCAGCGGCGTGGCGTTTTCCACCAGGTCCATGGTGCGGTTGGCGGCGGCTTCAGTCAGCTTGACCACATACCCCAGGCGTTCGGTGGCGTCGGTGATCTGTGACACTTCCTCGGCTTGCGGCATGTGCGGGTCAATCTGGAAATTGACGATCGCGCTATGCAACTCGCGGGTGAGCTTGCCCACTTCCTGGTACAGGCCACGGTCACGGGTCTGGTTGAGCTCATGGATCAATTGCACAGCATCGCCGAACCTGCCCTTTTCAAGGCTCGCGACCAATTCGACGGCGTGTTTTTTCAGGGTCGATTCAAAATCGCCCTGGGATGATTCGTTATGCCCCATAGCTCCCCCGTGGCGCAGTTCAACCGATGCGTTCGAAAATCTTCTCGATTTTTTCTTTCAACGCCTGGGCCGTGAAGGGTTTGACCACATAGCCGTTTACGCCGGCCTGGGCTGCTTCGATGATCTGCTCGCGCTTGGCTTCGGCAGTCACCATCAGCACTGGCAGGTGCTTGAGCTTTTCATCGGCGCGCACGTGGCGCAGCAGATCGATACCGGTCATGCCAGGCATGTTCCAGTCCGTCACCAGAAAGTCGATGCTCCCGCTGTTGAGTACCGGAATGGCGGTAGTGCCATCGTCGGCCTCGACCGTGTTGGTGAACCCAAGGTCACGCAACAGGTTTTTGATGATCCGCCGCATCGTTGAGAAGTCATCAACGATGAGGATTTTCATGTTCTTGTCCAATTCGACCTCCAAGCAGACTAAAACGCGCCCAGCACCTGGACGCGCCATTTCAATCAATCTGGCAAAACACTCGATGACTGTCTGGAGTACAACGGATCGAGACCGGTGCGGTTCATCACCCCACCAGCCGCGTCGCAGTGCCCCCACACTGCCTTCAGCGCGCTCGCCACTCTCCCAGACGCCCCCGCAAACGGGCCGCGCACTGGCTGTGTAACTGGCTGACCCGGGATTCGCTGACCCCCAGGACCTCGCCGATTTCCTTGAGATTCAACTCTTCGTCGTAGTACAGCGCCAACACCAAACGCTCACGCTCCGGCAAATTGGCAATCGCGTCCGCCAGCGCGGCCTGGAAGCGTTCATCTTCCAGATCGCGTGACGGTTCCAGATGAGCACTGGCGCCATCCTCGTGCAGCCCTTCGTGTTCGCCGTCCTGCAACAGGTCGTCGAAACTGAATAGCCGGCTGCCCAGGGTGTCGTTCAAAATCCCGTAGTAATCGTCAAGACTCAATTGGAGTTCGGCCGCAACTTCGTGATCTTTAGCGTCACGGCCGGTTTTCGCTTCAATCGAGCGAATGGCGTCGCTGACCATCCGCGTATTGCGGTGGACCGAACGAGGCGCCCAGTCGCCCTTGCGCACTTCATCGAGCATGGCGCCGCGGATGCGGATGCCCGCGTAGGTTTCGAAACTCGCGCCTTTGCTGGCGTCGTATTTGGTCGATACTTCCAGCAGGCCGATCATCCCGGCCTGGATCAGGTCTTCGACCTGGACACTGGCCGGCAGACGCGCCAGCAAGTGATAGGCAATGCGTTTAACCAGCGGCGCGTAACGCTCGATCAGCTCGTACTGCGCGTCACGCGCCGATGCCTTGTAGAGGTTGTAACCGCTGGCTGTCATAGCACCGGTCCTGCCGTTTGTTGCACGAGGCGCTCGACGAAAAATTCCAGGTGCCCACGCGGGTTGGCGGGCAGCGGCCAGGTATCGACCTTCTGCGCGATCGCCTTGAACGCCAGCGAGCACTTGGAGCGCGGGAAGGCCTCGTAGACGGCGCGCTGCTTCTGCACGGCCTTGCGCACGCTTTCGTCGTAAGGCACCGCACCGACATATTGTAAGGCGACGTCGAGGAAGCGGTCGGTGACCTTGGTCAACTTGGCGAACAGGTTGCGCCCTTCCTGCGGGCTCTGCGCCATGTTGGCCAGCACGCGGAAACGGTTCATGCCGTAATCGCGGTTGAGCAATTTGATCAACGCATAGGCGTCAGTGATCGAAGTCGGCTCGTCGCAGACCACCAGCAACACCTCCTGGGCCGCGCGCACGAAACTGACCACCGACTCACCAATGCCCGCAGCGGTGTCGATCACCAGCACGTCGAGATTGTCGCCGATGTCGCTGAAGGCCTGGATCAGGCCGGCGTGCTGGGCCGGGCTCAAATGAACCATGCTCTGGGTGCCGGACGCCGCCGGAACAATGCGGATGCCACCGGGGCCCTGCAACAGTACGTCGCGCAGCTCACAGCGGCCTTCGATCACGTCGGCCAGGGTACGTTTGGGTGTCAGCCCCAACAGAACGTCGACGTTCGCCAGGCCCAGGTCAGCGTCCAGCAGCATGACGCGCCGGCCAAGCTCAGCCAAAGCCAGGGACAAGTTCACTGACACGTTAGTTTTGCCGACGCCACCTTTGCCGCCGGTCACCGCGATCACCTGTACAGGATGCATGCTGCCCATGTTATTTCTTTACCTTGTTCTGCATAGACGGGGCCACATAACTGGCTGCGCGTTCACAACCGGAACAATGCATGGCAGGCCATCGATGTAGGGTACAAAAACTATTCATTGTTACCTCAGCCAACCTGCTTGGTCGGACTGTGGTAGATATCAGCGAACATGTCAGCCATGGCCTCTTCGCTGGGTTCTTCCTGCATTTGCACGCTGACGGCCCGACTGACCAGTTGATGACGACGCGGCAGATGCAGATCATCTGGAATCCGCGGGCCATCGGTCAGGTACGCCACCGGCAACTCATGGCTGATGGCCAGACTCAACACCTCACCCAGGCTTGCCGTTTCATCCAGTTTAGTCAGGATGCAGCCAGCGAGCCCACAACGCTTGTAACTGTGATAAGCGGCGGTTAGAACCTGTTTCTGGCTGGTGGTTGCCAGGACCAGATAATTCTTTGACCTGATGCCTCGAGCGGCCAGGCTTTCGAGCTGCATGCGCAGGGCCGGGTCGCTGGCTTGCAGGCCGGCGGTATCGATCAGCACCACGCGCTTGCGCAACAAGGGATCCAGCGCCTGGACCAGCGAGTGGCCCGGATCGACGTGGGTCACCGGCACATTGAGGATCCGCCCGAGGGTCTTGAGTTGCTCCTGGGCACCGATGCGAAAGCTGTCCATGCTCACCAGGGCAATGTTCTGCGCGCCGTACTTGAGCACGTAGCGGGCCGCCAGCTTGGCCAGGGTGGTGGTCTTGCCCATGCCGGCCGGGCCGACCATGGCAATCACGCCGCCCTCTTCCAGCGGTTCCATTTCCGGTGTGACGATCATCCGCGCCAGGTGCGCCAGCAACATGCGCCAGGCCTGACGGGGCTCTTCAATTTCGCTGACCAGCGCCAGCAAATCCCGCGACAACGGGCCGGACACGCCAATGCGTTGCAGGCGACGCCACAGGTTCGCCTGGTCCGGACGGCTGCCCTGCAGCTGGTTCCAGGCAAGGGAACCGAGTTGTACTTCCATGAGTTCGCGCAGGCTGTTGAGTTCCGAACGCATCGAGTCGAAGACCCGCGTATCCAGAGCGGCCGCCGGGGCAGGCGCCGGCGCGGGACGGCGCGGCTCGGCCAGGGTCGGTTCGATCAGCGGTTCGGCAGCCGTCAGTGGCAGGCCGGCAAACAGCTGTTGATTGGTATTTTTGTCGCTGTCGCTCTCGCCTCGCAGGCTCAATTCGGCCTGGGCAGTGACGATCCGTGACTGAGTCTTGCGCAGCTCGTCCTCGAGCTCCATGTTCGGGACGCGCGGGGCCAGCGCCGACAGTTGGTAATCCAGGGCAGCCGTCAGCTCGACACCACCGGCGATGCGGCGGTTGCCAATGATCGCGGCATCGGCACCCAGCTCCTCACGAACCAGCTTCATGGCCTGACGCATATCGGCGGCGAAAAAACGCTTAACTTGCATAAACCACTACCTCAGCCGTTGGGCCCTACTGTCGCAACGATGGTCACTTGCTTGTTGTCAGGAATCTCCTGATAAGCCAACACATGCAAACCCGGGACTGCGAGCCGGCCAAATCGCGAGAGCATCGCGCGAATCGGACCGGCTACCAGCAGAATCACCGGTTGACCTTGCATCTCCTGCCGCTGCGCCGCATCGATCAACGAGCGCTGCAGCTTCTCAGCCATGCTTGGCTCCAGCAGAACGCCCTCCTCCGAGCCTTGTCCTGCCTTCTGCAGACTATTGAGCAATATCTGTTCCAACCTTGGTTCCAGCGTGATCACTGGCAGCTCGGAGTCAGTGCCTACAATGCTTTGCACGATTGCGCGGGATACGCCAACGCGCACTGCTGCCACCAGCGCGGCGGTATCTTGACTCTTGTTGGCATTGTTCGCGATGGCTTCGGCAATGCTGCGAATGTCGCGTACCGGCACCTGTTCGGCCAACAGCGCTTGCAGGACTTTGAGCAATTGCGACAGCGACAGCACACCCGGCACCAGCTCTTCAGCGAGTTTTGGCGAGTTTTTCGCCAGCAATTGCATGAGTTGCTGGACTTCTTCGTGGCCGATCAGCTCACTGGAGTGCTTGTACAGAATCTGGTTCAGGTGGGTAGCCACCACGGTACTGGCATCGACCACGGTGTAGCCAAGCGATTGCGCCTGGGCGCGCTGGCTGATTTCGATCCACACCGCCTCCAGGCCAAAAGCCGGATCTTTGGCGGTTATACCGTTGAGCGTGCCGTAGACCTGCCCCGGGTTGATCGCCAGCTCGCGATCCGGGTAAATCTCCGCCTCGGCCAGGATCACCCCCATCAGGGTCAGGCGATAGGCGCTCGGTGCCAGGTCGAGGTTGTCGCGGATGTGCACCGTGGGCATGAGAAAGCCCAGGTCCTGGGACAGCTTCTTGCGCACGCCCTTGATCCGCGCCAGCAATTGACCACCCTGGTTGCGGTCCACCAGCGGAATCAGGCGATAGCCCACTTCCAGGCCGATCATGTCGATCGGCGTCACGTCATCCCAGCCCAGCTCCTTGGTTTCCTGGGCGCGGGCCGGCGATGGCAGCAGCTCCTGCTGACGCTTGACCTCTTGCAGGGCTTGCACCTTGGCGCTGTTCTGCTTTTTCCAGAACAGGTACGCACCGCCCGCGGCCAGGGCGGCCATGGACAGGAAGGAGAAGTGCGGCATGCCAGGCACCAGCCCCATCACCGCCATCAAGCCCGCCGACACCGCCAACGCCTTGGGCGAAGCGAACATTTGCCGATTGATCTGCTTGCCCATGTCTTCGGAGCCCGAAGCACGAGTCACCATGATCGCCGCCGCTGTGGATAACAACAGTGATGGCAATTGCGCCACCAAACCGTCACCAATGGTCAACAAGGCGTACACCTTGCCGGCGTCTGCGAATGTCATGTTGTGCTGGAAGATACCGACCGCCATGCCGCCGATCAGGTTGATGAACAGAATCAGCAGACCGGCGATGGCGTCACCGCGCACGAACTTGCTGGCACCGTCCATCGAGCCGTAGAACTCGGCTTCCTGCGCCACTTCCGAACGCCGGGCCTTGGCCTGGTTCTGGTCAATCAGGCCGGCGTTGAGGTCGGCGTCGATGGCCATTTGCTTGCCGGGCATCGCATCGAGGGTGAAACGTGCGCTCACCTCGGAAATACGCCCGGCACCCTTGGTCACCACGACGAAGTTGATGATCATCAAGATCGCGAACACCACGATACCAACCACGTAGTTACCGCCGATCACCACCTCGCCGAAGGCCTGGATCACCTTGCCCGCAGCGGCATGACCGTCCTGGCCGTGGAGCATCACCACCCGGGTGGACGCCACGTTCAAGGCCAGGCGCAACAGCGTCGCCACCAGCAGAATGGTCGGGAACACCGCAAAATCCAACGGCCGCAAGGCGTAGACGCAAACCAGCAGCACGACGATCGACAGGGCAATGTTGAAGGTGAAGAACACGTCGAGCAGGAACGGCGGCATCGGCAACATCATCATCGCCAACATGACCAGCAGCAACAGCGGCACGCCCAGATTGCCTCGACTGAGGTCTGCCATGTTCGTGCGGGCACTGTTGATTAACTGAGAGCGATCCACCGGTATTCCCCGTTCCTTTGAAGCAAAACTTTTGACGCCAGAAGCTGGCGCAAAGCGGCTATTGCAAGAAGCCTTCCAACTTTTGCGGGGGGTTGAAATGGAGGAATTGGTCGGAAAAATTCAAGTCGCCTGGGCGGACCTCTTCGCGAGCAGGCTCGCTCCCACAGGGGATCGGCTCTGGCAACATGTCTTGTGTACAACACTGATCAAATGTGGGAGCGAGCCTGCTCGCGAAGAGGCCGGCACTGCCAACGATCTTCAAGGAAAACACAATGCTGATCCGCAAATCGAGCGCGAACGCCCAGCACACCTATCAGTTCTGCTAGTTCCCAACTTTTATAAAGGCGCCAATACTGACCTCCCGCACTTCGGACCTTGGGGTAACCACCCATGACATCATCACCGCGCAAAACCGTACTCTGCCGTTACCACTACGACCCCCTCGATCGCCTGATCAGTCATGTACTGGCAGATACCCCCGGGTGCCAGCGCTTCTACTGTAAGAGCAGGCTGGCCACCGAGATACAGGGGGCGATGCGCTACTCGATCGTACAGCAGGGTGACCAGTTGTTGGCGCAGCAACGAAGTGGTGGTGAGTCGCCTGATACCACGCTGCTGGCCACCGACCAGCAGCGTTCGGTGCTGCAGGTAGTCAAGGATAGCCATCCACCGCGACCCATCGCCTATTCACCCTATGGCCACCGTTCTATTGAAAGCGGGTTACTCAGCCTGCTTGGCTTTAACGGCGAACGGCCGGATCCGGTGACAGGGTGTTATTTGCTGGGGAATGGGTATCGGGCTTTTAACCCGGTTTTGATGCGATTTAATAGTCCAGATAGTTGGAGTCCGTTTGGGAAGGGTGGATTGAATGCTTATGCTTATTGCTTGGGAGATCCAGCCAACCGAACAGACAACGACGGGCATCGCTCTTGGTTTACTTTGTTAAAAACCACTATCACTAGAAAGGTAAAATACAACAACACCAAATTGACAATTGCATCTAACATAAAGCCTAAAGACGCATTGAATGCCCGGGACGAAGTAATTAAATATGACAAGCTGATTACCAAAGAGCCAGATGCGCTTGAAATGCAAAACAAACAATTCAAAATCGATTACGAGAACCTGGATAAAAATCCCTCAGACCCAAACGCCATTGCAATGCGTGATTTTCTTGAGCAATTAAATCGGACCCCCTCTCCTTCCGAACCAAATCTACTCCACATGAAACTTGCTTTCGCGAATGCTGATCCGTCGACCATGCCAAATATCCCTCCCAACATGATAGAAACCTATGCAGATAAAATTTTAAACATTAGAAACCCAGCTCTAGATTGGTACAAAGTACAGAGAAACGTTATCCTAACTAACCATTTCAAACCTATAAAAAAAACCCGAATTCGCTGAAGCACACTGTCTAGCCCTGAAATATGTTTACTACTATTTTGAGGCTAGACAAATGTGACCTGCCTCTGCGTAAGTCAGCAAAATTCACTCTCTGCCTAAATCATGCCCCCGCCGATAATTATTACGTACAATACTGTCAATCAGCGAATCACCCGGAAAATCCGCCATGACGATACCCACTGTTCTCACCTGGGTAGACTGATCATTCAACGTCTTTAAATCGTCCCGCGTCAGTATGTTGGTGCCTTCAAAGGAAATGAAACACGTTACCCCTGTACACCCCGTCCTTGGAAACTTTGGATAGATATCGCTATGCCCAAAATCAATCAGGCCTGTCCACAACCTTGCCGCGTCCGTTCCCGGGGACACATGGCCACTGGCAACAAAATAAGGAAACGAACGATGACTGGCCGACAGGTAGTTCACATAAAACGTATCCCGGCTGCCCGCTGCGGCATTGTGCAATTGCTGTTTGATTTTGATGTACTTGTCATGCAAATCCCAGTTCGATCTCATGGCGTAGTCGTCCTGAATATTGAAAATGCTTTCATCCCTGTAACTGAGCCCAAATTTATTGAGCCTGGCATCGGCAGATAACACCACAAATTTGCCGCGCGCCTCGCCCAGCGTAAGCTTCGGGTTCTGGGTTTTCAGATAGATACCCGAATACAGCTGCATGTATTGGTCGAAGACATACTCCAGGCTCTGGCCGACGTTCTTGTCGGCCTCGTACTCATCACTCACCCGAATCAGTACCGTTTCACTGGGATTATCTCGAAGGAACCGCTTGATCGCCTCCAGCGGCGAACCCAACATCCTGTCCAGAAACACTGCACCGTGATGCAACGCCAACGCATCACCGGTGCGACGAATCCGCAGGTCGAATACCCTTATTCCGTATTCCAACTGCTTGTCGAAACCGAGGGTTTGAGTTTCGACGACATCCTTGTAAATCGGATACCAGGTGACTTGGAAAGTCGCCGAATCATGAGTACCTGGCAACGCCATTTCACTGAGCTGGACATCGTCGCGGATCGTTTTCATCCACTGCGATCGATCGGTGAACGGATCATCCGGATCATGGGAGTACGCGCCGTCGAGATGGCCGTAAGCTGGCCATGCCAGGCAGTAGAGTAGCCCCAGAAAACATCGTGTAGTCACTCCAAGCTTCATAGTCACGCCCTCCTTGGCTGCTAATGAACGCCATTTCATGCTAACTGGATTGGTTTAGAGAGTGCCCTATATAGATATGTTTTGCGGTGGCCCTGCGCGTGGCGAGGACTTCGTCCTCGAACGCAGGGACGCAATATGACACTAGCACTTCTGCTAGTAGGCAAAAGATCGAAGTAAGCCGATGCTTAAGACCCAGCTTCATGGACCCAGCTCGGAGATCAGCCAATGCCAACGTCACCTCGCCAAAACGTAATGTGTCGCTACTACTACGATGCGACGGATCGTTCTATTGAACAGAGACCGGCCAATCAACCAGGTCTGCAGCGCTTTTACTGCAATAACCGGCTATCCAGTGAAAATCAGGGGATGGTGCAGCGCAGCATTTTCCAGCATAACAGCCAGTTGTTGGCGCAACAGCATCATCGCGGCGACAAAGTCGACACCGCGCTGCTGGCGACCGACCAACAACGCTCGGTGCTAAATGTGCTCGATGCGGCCCAGCCCAATCCTCTTGCCTACACAGCTTTCGGGCACTGCCCACCTGAAAACGGTCTAACCAGCCTGCTCGGATTCAACGGCGAAGTGCCAGACCAGGTGACCAGGCATTATCATTTGGGTAACGGATACCGTCAGTTCAATCCAGTGCTGATGCGGTTCAACAGCCCGGACAGTTGGAGTCCGTTTGGCAAGGGTGGGCTTAATACCTATGGGTACTGCGGCGGAGATCCAATCAATCGGAGCGATCCGAGTGGACATTACTTTTTGAATTTACTCAGCGGGGGTTTGATTGTTGCCGGTGCAGTCACTGCCATAGTGGGGGTGCTTGCTAAGAACGACACGGTGAAAATAGTTGGCGCTGCGATACTCGGGACCGGCGGTGTTATATTTGGGATTAGCATGTTGAGATCACCTCGTCTATTCAACATGCACCGCCTTACCTCCTCCCCCGCCCCCCAAACATCACCGTCACCCAGCCCCCCGAATAGCCCTACACCACCAACCAGGCCAGAGGTCACACAACGCGAAGGTCAAAGCAGCCTCAATGGGCTCAACAAAGACGTTCAGTCCACACGCCCAGCTCCAGTAACTTCCACGCCCTTGAAGAACAGTTCAATAGCGCGCGAGCGGAGTTCCATCCGCAGTACAGGTTTAACTAAATCCAAGTAAATCAGCACGGAGCTTCACGACTGCTGTCAGGGCGTCACACAGGAAGATTTTAGCTGTCTCGGCAAGCCTCACCGCAGCCAAGCCTTGCTCTCACAGTATTGGTTAACCGCACATGTCGCGGGAACCCCAAACCCTGTAGAGCAAGGCTTGCCCGCGATGAGGCCCGTCTTGCCCGGATAGAGAAATCAGGAATCGCGGCGCAAATCCGGAGGAATTGGCAGATCATCCTTCAAAGGATCCGGGCGCTTGCCTTTGCCCGCCTTGTACTGGCGAATCTGGTAGACGTAGGCCAGTACCTGGGCAACGGCCAAATACAAACCACCAGGAATTTCCTGCTCCAACTCCGTGGAGTAATAAATCGACCGTGCCAACGCCGGCGACTCCAGCAGCAACACATTATTCGCCACCGCAATCTCACGCATCTTCAACGCCAGGAAATCACTGCCCTTACCCACCAGCATCGGCGCCCCGCTCTTGTCCGGGTCGTATTTGAGCGCCACGGCATAGTGGGTCGGGTTGGTGATGACCACGTCGGCATCAGGCACCGCCGCCATCATCCGGCGCTGGGACATCTCGCGTTGCAGCTGGCGAATCCGTTGCTTGACCTCCGGCCGCCCTTCCTGGTCCTTGTGCTCGTCGCGGATTTCCTGCTTGGTCATCTTGAGCTTCTTGATGCTTTCCCAGATCTGGATCGGCACGTCGACGGCGGCGATGATGATCAGCCCGCAGGCCATCCACAAGGTGCTCCAGCCGACCACCTGCAGGCTGTGGGTGATGGCGCGATCCAGTGGTTCGTGGGCGATGCGCAGCAGGTCGTCGATGTCCGCCGACAACACCGCCAAGGCCACGAACAGGACGATGAAAAACTTGGCCAGGGCCTTGAGCAGTTCGGTCAAGGCCTTGGCCGAGAACATGCGTTTGAGACCCGCGCCGGGATTCATGCGGCTGAACTTGGGCGCCATGGTGCCGGCGGAGAACAACCAGCCCCCGAGGGAAATCGGGCCGATCAGCGCGGCCAGCAGCAAGGTGATCATCACTGGCTGAATCGCCAGCAAGCCGATCTGCCCCGAGTGCAGCAGGTAAGTGCCCATCGCGCGCGGGTCCAGCACCACCTCGCGCGACAGGGAAAAATTCAGGCGCATCAGGTCCATCATGTCCTGGGCCAGGGCGCCACCGAAGACCAGCAGCGCACCGGCTCCGGCGAGCATGATGGCCAGGGTATTGAGTTCCTTGGAACGGGCAATCTCACCCTTCTCACGGGCATCCTTTTTCTTTTTCTCCGTGGGGTCTTCTGTCTTGTCCTGACCGCTTTCGCTCTCAGACATGTCTCAGCGCGCCTGTGCCAGTTCGCGTAAAAACTGCAGGGCCTCGGAAGCCAGCGGTTGATACTGGTTGAGAATGTCCGCCAGCCCGACCCAGAGGATAAACATCCCCAGCACCAGGGTCAGCGGGAAGCCGATGGAGAAGATGTTCAGTTGCGGCGCGGCGCGGGTCATCACGCCAAACGCGATGTTGACCACCAGCAAAGCGGTGATCGCCGGTAGCACCAGCAGCAGCGCCGCGCCGAGCACCCAGCCGAGCTTGCCGGCCAGCTCCCAGTAATGGTTGACCATCAGGCCGCTGCCGACCGGCAACGTGGTGAAGCTCTCGGTCAACACCTCGAACACCACCAGATGGCCGTTCATGGAAAGGAACAACAGCGTCACCAACATGGTGAAGAACTGCCCGATCACCGCCACCGATACGCCGTTGGTGGGGTCGACCATCGAGGCGAAGCCCATGCCCATCTGGATCGCGACAATCTGTCCCGCCACCACGAAGGCCTGGAAGAACAGTTGCAGGGAGAACCCCAGGATCGCGCCGACGAGGATCTGCTCGGCAATCAGCAGCAGCCCGCTCAGGTCCAGCGCATTCACCGGCGGCATCGGCGGCAGGCCCGGGGCGATGACCACGGTGATAGCCAGGGCGAAGTACAGACGGATGCGCTTGGGCACCAGGGCGGTGCCGAACACCGGCATGACCATCAGCAAGGCGCCGACGCGAAACAGCGGCAACATGAACGTCGCCACCCAGGTGCTGATCTGGGTATCGGTCAGCTGCAGCAGCGACGACATGGCTTAGCCGATGACCTGCGGAATACTGCCGTACAACTGCAGGATGTATTCCATGAAGGTCTGCACCAGCCATGGGCCGGCCACGATCAGCGTCACCAGCATTACCAGCAGGCGCGGCAGGAAACTCAAGGTCTGTTCGTTGATCTGGGTCGCGGCCTGGAACATCGCCACGATCAGACCGACCAGCAGGCTCGGAATCACCAGCACGGCGACCATCAGGGTGGTCAGCCACAACGCTTCGCGAAAGATGTCTACGGCGACTTCCGGCGTCATGGCGACACACCGCCGAAGCTGCTGGCCAAGGTGCCGATGATCAGCGCCCAGCCATCGACCAGCACGAACAGCATGATCTTGAACGGCAGGGAAATGATCAGCGGCGAGAGCATCATCATACCCATGGCCATCAGCACACTGGCCACGACCAGGTCGATGATCAGGAACGGGATGAAGATCATGAAGCCGATCTGGAACGCGGTCTTGAGCTCCGAGGTGACGAACGCCGGCACCAGGATGGTCAGCGGCGCCTGACCCGGCGTGGCAATGTCGGTGCGCTTGGACAGGCGCATGAACAGCTCCAGGTCACTGGTGCGCGTCTGGGCCAGCATGAAGTCCTTGATCGGTACCTGGGCCTTGGCCACGGCATCCTGAGCGGTCATTTTTTCCGCCAGGTAAGGCTGCAAGGCATCCTGGTTCACCCGGTCGAACACCGGCGCCATGATGAACAGGGTCAGGAACAGCGCCATGCCGGTGAGGATCTGGTTCGACGGTGTCTGTTGCAAGCCGAGGGCCTGACGCAGGATCGAGAAGACGATGATGATGCGGGTGAAACTGGTCATCAGCATGACGAACGCCGGGATGAAACTCAGCGCGGTCATGATCAGCAGGATCTGCAGGCTGACCGAGTATTCCTGAGCGCCTTCGGCGTTGGTGCCCAGGGTGATGGCCGGGATCGACAATGGATCGGCGGCGAACGCCAGCGGCGCGACCAGCATCAGGGCCAGCGTCAAGATGATGCGCAGCGCACCCATTACTTTTTATCCTTCTGATCCTTGCCCATCAGCTCCATCAGGCGCTGGGCAAACTCGGGTGTGGCTTTTTCAGTCGCGCTCGGCACCTGCACCGGTTCCTTGAGCACATGCAACGCCGTGATGGTGCCCGGGCTCAGGCCGAGCAGGATCTGCTCGTTGCCGACCTGCACGAGCATCAAACGATCACGGGGCCCCAGCGCGCGGGAGCCGATCAGCTCGATCACTTGCCCCTTGCCGGCCGGCCCGGCCTGTTGCACCCGGCGCAAGAGCCAGGCGAGGAAGAAAATCAGCCCCAGCACCAGCAACAAACCCAGCACAAGCTGCGTCAACTGCCCGGCCACGCCGCTGCTGGCCACAGGCGCGGCGGCGGCATTGGCGACGGGCTCGGCGGCCAGCACAAGGCACGGCAACGCCAACGCCAACCCCGACAAAACACCCAGAAGCCTTTTCACTCAGCGCAGCTTCTTGATGCGTTCGCTTGGGCTGATCACGTCAGTCAGGCGGATGCCGAACTTCTCGTTGACCACTACCACTTCGCCATGGGCGATCAGGGTGCCGTTGACCAGCACGTCCAGCGGCTCACCGGCCAGGCGATCGAGCTCGATGACCGAGCCCTGGTTAAGCTGCAGCAGGTTGCGGATGTTGATGTCGGTGCTGCCGACTTCCATGGAGATCGACACTGGAATATCGAGAATCACATCCAGGTTCGGGCCTTCCAGGCTCACCGGGTCGTTGTTCCTCGGCACGCTGCCGAACTCTTCCATGGGCAGGCGGTTCGACGAAGAACGGCCAGCATCGGCGGCCAGCAAGGCGTCGATATCGGCCTGCCCGGCATCGCCGGTTTCTTCCAGGGCCGCAGCCCACTCATCAGCCAGTGCCTGGTCGTCCAGGGAATTCATATCGTTAGCCATCATTTGTCCTCGGCGAACAACTCTTCAATCAGAAGAGTTAATTAATAGGGGTAGTGCGCCGCCTCAGCGACGCTCGATCGGCTCGATCACTTGCAGTGCAAGGTTGCCCTTGTGCGAGCCCATCTTGACCTTGAAGGCCGGCACGCCGTTGGCGCGCATGACCAGCTCTTCCTGCATGTCCACCGGGATCACATCCCCCGGCTGCATATGCAGGATGTCGCGCAGCTTCAACTGGCGACGGGCAACTGTGGCGTTGATCGGTACATCGACATCCAACACATCCTGGCGCAAGGCGTTGACCCAACGCTCGTCCTGGTCGTCAAGATCGGACTGGAAGCCGGCATCGAGCATTTCGCGCACCGGTTCGATCATCGAATAAGGCATGGTCACGTGCAGGTCACCGCCACCGCCATCGAGTTCGATGTGGAAGGTCGACACCACAATGGCTTCGCTCGGGCCGACGATGTTGGCCATGGCCGGGTTCACTTCCGAGTTGATGTACTCGAAGTTCACTTCCATGATCGCCTGCCAGGCCTCTTTCAAGTCGACGAAGGCTTGCTCCAGGACCATGCGCACCACACGCAACTCGGTCGGGGTGAATTCACGCCCCTCGATCTTGGCGTGGCGACCATCGCCGCCGAAGAAGTTGTCCACCAGTTTGAACACCAGCTTGGCGTCGAGGATGAACAGCGCCGTGCCGCGCAGCGGCTTGATCTTGACCAGGTTGAGACTGGTCGGCACGTACAGCGAGTGCACGTATTCGCCGAACTTCATCACCTGCACGCCACCGACCGCCACGTCTGCCGAACGGCGCAGCATGTTGAACATGCTGATGCGCGTGTAGCGGGCAAAACGCTCGTTGATCATTTCCAGGGTCGGCATGCGTCCACGGACGATGCGATCCTGGCTGGTCAGGTCGTAGCTCTTGACGGTGCCGGGTTCGGCAGCGATATCGGTCTGTACCAGACCATCGTCGACGCCATGCAGCAGCGCGTCGATCTCATCCTGGGACAGCAGGTCCTGCACGGCCATGTCGAGTTCCTACTGCAGTACGAAATTAGTGAAAAGCAACTGTTCGATCACCACTTTGCCGAGCTCTTTCTGCGCCACTTCCTGGACGCTGGCGGTGGCCTTCTGACGCAGCATTTCCTGGCCGACCGGCGAGGCGAGGGTCGCGAAATCCTGACCGGAGAACAGCATCACCAGGTTATTGCGGATCACCGGCATGTGCACCTTGAGCGCATCCAGGTCCACCTGGTTGCGCGCGAGCATGGTGATGCTCACTTGCATGTAGCGCTGGCGACCGTTCTGGTTGTAGTTGGCCACGAACGCCGGGGCCATCGGCTCGAAAACCGCGGGCTGCTTGCCCAGGGGGGTGATTTCAGCCACGACGGCAGGCTTGCTCTGGGCACTGTGCATGAAGTACCAGGTCGCCCCCACGGACAAGCCGATCGCCAGCAGCAGCGCCACCACGATCAAGATGATCAGCTTGAGCTTGCCTTTGGTTGCGGGGTCTTTCAATGCTGCGTCGCTCTTCGCCATGCCAATAATCCGTCACTATTCGGTTTTTTACAGTCGCGCGGCAAGGCAGGAGCAAGTGTTATGCCAATGATCGGATCTGGAAGCCCCACAAACCCATGTGGGAGCGAGCCTGCTCGCGAAAGCGGCGTAACAGTCGACGAAGATGTTGACTGTTACGGCCCCTTCGCGAGCAGGCTCGCTCCCACAGGGATGGTGCAGCCCTTGATCAGGCGTAGTAATCGACGGCGCTGGAACCAATCACATGTGTGGCCGTTGCAGCCACTTCGGCAATGCTCGGGGCGATTTCGTCATCCATCGAATCAAGGCGACCGCCGCTGGCACTGGCACGCCCGCTCTGCGCCTGCTGATGCTGCGCCTGATCCTGTGACCCCCGGGACTGGTCGGAGACGTTGACGTCAACCTGGCCCATGCCCTGCTGGGTGAACATGTCGCGCAAACGCTGCATCTGGCCGTCCAGCGCTTCACGCACGCCCGGATGCGCGCTCATGAACGTCACCTGGGTCTGTTGATCGGGCACCATGTTCACCCGAATGTCGAGGCGGCCGAGCTCGGCCGGCTGCAACTGGATATCGGCCGCCTTGAGATTGGCGCTGGACAGGTACATGACCCGGTTCACCACTTCTTCGGTCCATCCGCTCTGGTGCATCGCGATCGGCTGGTTGACCGGCAGGGCGTTGGCGGTTTTTGGCGTGGCCGCCTGAGTCAGTGCCGCCAGTCGGTTGGCGAAATCGTCGACCCGGGTATCGCTGCTGGCTGACTTTAGGTCCTTGAGGCCATCATCGATCAGGCCACTGAAGGCCTTTTCGCCGCCCTGGCTGGTACTGTCCTGGTCGGTTTGCACATCGAGCATGTTCGCCATGCCGGCGGCAAAGGTCTGCGCCGCGGTCCGCTCGCCGTCGGCCTCTGTCGGTGCTGCCTTGGGTTGCGCCTGGCTTGAGGCCGAGACGTGCCCGCTCTGCTCCATGGCCATGCGCAGGGCTGGCAGGGCGTCGAGCGGGTCGGCTTCGGGATCGAAACCGGCATCGGTGGCGGGGACGGCCGGCGGAACAACCGACGCAACGATCGCTTCAACGGGTAGTGGATCAGCCACAACCGGCGTCGCGACTGCTGGCAATGAGGCAGGGTCAACAGGCGCAGCATCGGCGACCGCTGCCTGCCCGGCGTCCGTTGCATCACTGGCCTGCTTGTCGTCGGCTTGCGCCGGTTTATCGGCGGGCAAGCTTTTGCCGCTATCGGCAACGGCGGGCTTCTCGGCGGCAGCGTCATCCTTGCCGACATCCTTTTTACCGGCGTTGTCCGCAACCTTGTCACGTGGCGATTTAGAAGATCCATCAACGGCCGCTACAGATGCGTTCCGGCCCTGTGTGGCGTAGACCTGAGAGAAGTTGGAGGCCTTGTCCCCGGGCTCGGCGGCAACCTTCGTGGAAGGCGCGGCGGCGGCCTGACTCTTGGCCTGAGCGACGGCCTGGAGGAGAGAATTGGGGGTAAAGGGCATTTAACGGTCTCCGCTGCACTGGGATCGTAGGTACAGTTGAAGGAGTTATTAGCAAGGGCCGGGCCAGTTTCTCCCGATGACGACGAAAAGCGCCTTACACCTCAACTTTCCGCCAGGGACCGCTGCCGCTCAGCTTCGTAAAGAGGTCGAACGATCGCGAACTCAAGGTCGATTGCAGCGATCCGCTCGAGGATTTGCGGGGACGAGAGCTTTTCAGCATTTTTCTCAAGCTCGCCACACAACTCGGCGAGCCTGACAGCCCCCATGTTGCTGCTGCTGCCCTTGAAGCTGTGAGCCACTTCTACCAAGTGCGCAGCCTGCCCTGCCTTGCGCAACGATTGCAGGCGCTCTTCGGAATCGGCGAGAAAGGTATCCAGCAACTGCGGATACGCGTCCTCCATGACCTCGCGCAACGCACTCAGTGCGTACAGGTCCAGATGTTCATCAGCCACTTGTTCGCTCCCTGATCAAGAATTCACGGATTATGCCAGAGCCTTCCAGAAAAACTCCACGCGGGCACTTCGACCTTCGTCGGACCAGCTTGCATTATGACCCAGCTGACGGATCAGACTGACACCGCGTCCGGACAGGCGGACAGGATCGACGGGGCGCTCCAGCACTCTCCCGACATCAAATCCCTTGCCGCTGTCCTCGACGCGAATCGCAAGGGAACCACCCTCGCCGTCCGGCGTGACCTGCAAATGCACCCGGACATAACCGTCTTTCAGTTCGTCCAGGCGTGCATTGCGTTGTTGATAATAACGGGTAAAACCCGCCGCATCGCCCTTGAGGCTGGAGTCCAGGCCCAGCACCCCATGCTCCAGGGCGTTGGAGTACAGCTCCGCCAGAACACTGTAGAGCGCCCCGCTTTGAGCCCGCAGACCGTGCACTTCCTGGAGCAATTGCAAAAGGTAGGGCAACGGGTTGAAGCGTTTGAGCGTTGCGGCGCGAAACTCGAAACTGGCCGACCAGTCCAGGGGGCAGGACTGGCCGCTGTCGGAATAAATGGGCACCGGCGGACTCGAATGCGCGGGTTCCAGCAGGCTGACCTCGACCATGCTGACGTCGTCGCGCGCCTCACCGCGAAAGTCTCGAAGCGCCTGCTCGATGTCCTGGAACAAGGTGTCGGGCTGACGATTGGCGGCAAATACCTGCTGCAACCGCTGCACACCAAACAGCTGGTCATCGGCATCGCAGGTGTCGATCACCCCGTCGGACAGCAGGAATACCCGATCACCCACGGCCATCGGAAACACTTCGGTGCGATCATCGAAGGTTTGCGGGCTCAGCACACCCAGCGGCAAATGCCGCGCCGTCAGTGGCGTGCGTTCGCCGCTGGCGACGCTGTGCAGATAGCCGTCCGGCATGCCGCCGTTCCAGACTTCCACCGAGCGGCTCTGGAAACTCAGGCACAGCATCGTGGCGCAGCAGAACATGTCCACCGGCAGGATGCGCTTGAGCTTGGCATTCATCTCGCGCAGGGTTTCCGCCAGGCCGTAACCCTTGGCGGTCATGCCGTAGAAGACTTCGGCCAGGGGCATGGCGCCCACGGCGGCGGGCAGGCCATGGCCGGTGAAATCACCGAGCAAGACATGCATGTCCCCTGCCGGGGTGAACGCGGCCAACAGCAAGTCACCGTTGAATAAAGCATAGGGCGATTGCAGGTAGCGGATGTTGGGCGCATTCAGGCAGCCGGAATGGGCCACCTTGTCGAACACCGCCTTGGCCACACGCTGCTCGTTAAGCAAATATTCATGGTGCCTGGCGATCTGGTCGCGCTGCTGCACAACGGTGGCCTGCAAGCGCCGCAAGCGGTCCATCGCCTTGATTTTGGCGGCGAGGATCACCTGGTTGTAAGGCTTTGCCAGAAAATCGTCACCCCCGACCTCCAGACAGCGGACCAACGCCTGGTTTTCCGACAGCGAGGTGAGGAAGATGATCGGCACGAGGGTGTCCCCGGCCAATTCCTTGATTTGCGCGGCCGCCTCGAAGCCGTCCATCACCGGCATCATCGCGTCCATCAACACCAGTTGCGGACGTTGCAGGCGAAACACTTCGACCGCCTCGGCGCCATTGGCAGCCGTCAGCACTTGATGCCCCTGGCGGCGGACGATGCTCGACAACAGCATGCGGTCGGCGGCGCTGTCTTCGGCGATCAGGATCGTCAGCGATTCGAGTGCCGATTGCACGGTGATCAACTGATGTCGAACAGTTTGTCGAAGTTGGAAATGGCGAGGATCTTCTTCACGTCGGAACTGCTGTTGATGACACGGATATCGGAATCGTCGCCGCCGGCGTGATCACGCAACAGCAGCAGCATGCCCAAGGCGGAACTGTCGAGGTAGGTGGCTTCTTTCAGATCGACCACTACCGCTGCGAGCTCTTGGTTTTCGTAGGATTCACGAAATTCCTGATGCTTGCCGAAATCGAATCGTCCCTTGATTGATATCGTCAGCTTTTGCCCATCCGGAGAGATTTCTGTAACGACTGACATGTCATGGCTTCCTTGTCATTGGTAAACCTGCTTGTACAAGGTTTAGCATTGGGTAGAGGTTGGGGCAAGGCGGGATATTTGTGGAGGTCTTGAGCCCCCTTCGCGAGCAGGCTCGCTCCCACAGTTTGACCGCATTTCAATGTAAGAACGCGACCTCCTGTGGGAGCGAGCCTGCTCGCGAAGAACGATAACGCGATCCATCTGATTTAATACGCATCCCGCCGCGGCAAGCGCTGGGACAACTCATCCAGCAGTTTCTGCTCGCGCTTGTCTTCCAGCGCCTGCGCTTCATCCCTGTAGCGCTGGACCAGCTTACGCAAGCCTTCAACCCGGGCGAACGCCTGTTGCCAGGTGTCCCGAGCCTTGTTCAGGTTGTTCTGATGCCAAGCCAGGCTTTGCCGCTGTTGATCGATGGCCGTGCCCAACTGCGCGAGAAAGCCCTGGTACCCCAAAAGCCACTGGCCGGACACGCCGGCGCTGCCGCGTACGATCCACTGCTCCTGATAGTCGAGCCGAAAGGCTTCGAGGTCGGCCAGTTTGCTTTCGGCCAGACGTACCTGTCCCTGGAAGTGCCCCAGACGCTGGACCGCGGTTTTCTCGGCCTTCTCGGCCATTTCCACCACGGGGGCCAGGCGGCCCGCCCGACTCTGGGCCATGGCCGGTTAACCGCCCGCCGCGGGCGCGAAGATCGAGGCGAGATACGCTTCGCTTTCGCCCAGGCTGATGCTGTCGTTGAGGCCCTGGCGCAGGTATTTGACCAGTTGCGGCTGCAGGGAAATCGCCAGGTCGGTCTCGCGGTCACCGCCGGCGACGTAGGCGCCGACACTGATCAGGTCGCGACTCTGCTGATAGCGCGACCACAACTGCTTGAAGTACTGCGCCCGGGCCATGTGTTCCGGCGACACCACCGCCGGCATGACCCGGCTGATGGAGGCCTCGATATCGATGGCCGGGTAATGGCCTTCCTCGGCCAGTCGCCGTGACAGCACGATGTGCCCGTCGAGCACGCCCCGCGCCGAGTCAGCAATCGGGTCCTGCTGGTCATCGCCTTCGGACAGCACGGTATAGAACGCGGTGATCGAACCACCGCCCTTCTCGGCATTGCCCGCGCGCTCCACCAGTTTCGGCAACTTGGCGAACACCGAGGGCGGATAACCCTTGGTCGCCGGTGGCTCGCCGATGGCCAGGGCAATTTCCCGCTGGGCCTGGGCGAAACGCGTCAGTGAATCCATCAGCAGCAGGACGTTCTTGCCCTTGTCGCGAAAATACTCGGCGATTCGCGTGCAGTACATGGCGGCGCGCAGACGCATCAGCGGCGCATCGTCCGCGGGCGAGGCCACCACCACCGAGCGCTTGAGCCCTTCTTCACCGAGGATGTGCTCGATGAACTCCTTGACCTCACGACCGCGCTCGCCGATCAAGCCGACGACGATAATGTCGGCCTCGGTAAAGCGCGTCATCATGCCCAGCAGCACGGATTTACCGACGCCGGTACCGGCGAACAACCCGAGCCGCTGACCGCGCCCGACCGTCAACATGCCGTTGATGCAGCGAATGCCCACATCCAGCGGCTCGCTGATCGGCTCGCGCTTGAGCGGGTTGATGGTCGGGCCGTCCATCGGCACCCAGTCTTCGGCCTTCATCCCGCCCTTGCCGTCCAGGGCTCGACCGGCACCGTCGAGCACGCGCCCAAGCATGCTCATGCCCATCGGCAAGCGACCGCTGTCGGACAGGGGAACCACCCGGGCACCGGGGGCGATGCCGGCCACGCTGCCAACCGGCATCAGGAATACCTTGCTGCCGGAAAAGCCCATGACTTCGGCTTCTACCTGCACCGGGTGGTAGCTGTCATCGTTGATGACCATGCAGCGACTGCCCATGGCCGCGCGCAAGCCCTCGGCTTCGAGGGTCAGGCCGACCATGCGCAGCAGGCGGCCTTCGAGGATCGGTGCGCCAGCCAGGGTAGTGGCCTCGGCGTAACTGCCCAGGCGCTTGGCGAAACTGGTGCGTTCAAGGCGCATCGGGAGCCGCCACGGGTTTGCTTTCGATGGGCAACTCCAGGCTCAGGTCCGGCGCAGCCGGGTGCAAGGCTTGTTCGTGAAGCTGGTCGAACAGCTTGTCCATCACCCGCGCCACACGGGTTTCGACCGTGGCATCAATACGGCTGTGCTCGGTTTCGACCCGGCAACCACCGGGCAACAGCGCCTCGTCCTCGACGATGCGCCAGGTTTCCTCATGACGCTCGCGCAGGGCCTTGACCTGCGTGAAATCCTGCGGATTGATGTACAGCCGCACGTTGTCGACGCCCAACGGCAGCAGCTTGAGGGCTTCGCGCATGACGTGTTCGATCTGCGTCGAGTCAATGGCCAGTTCGCGCTGGATCACCTGTTTGGTGATGTGCTGCACAAGGTCGATCAGGGACTTTTCGATCAGGGTGTCTTGTTCGGCGATGGGCTCGAACAGATGCGCCATCAGTTGCTCAAGACCGGCGATCTTGGCCGCCAACGCCACTTCCGCTTCCTGACGAACCCTGAGCGTGGTGCTGTGGAAGCCTTCTTTCTCGCCCACCGCGAAACCTTCGTTGTAGGCTTCCTGGCGAATGCTCTCGAGCTCTTCGAGGGTCAGTGGCTGGACTTCCTCCAGCGGCACCTCCTCCATTTCCGGCGGCTCGGGTTCGGGCTCAGGCTCAGGCTCGGGTGCCGGCGGATCGAAGCTGGGCAGTGCCCAGGTATCGAAACCACCGACATCCCTCGCCCGGATCAGGTCAGAGGGCAGCTCATCATTCTTGGCCATGGTGTCAGATCATTTCCTCGGCGCCCTTGCCGCCGAGCACGATTTCGCCCGCCTCGGCCATACGACGGGCGATGGTGAGGATTTCTTTCTGCGCTGTTTCCACATCGCTGACGCGCACCGGGCCCTTGGCCTCGAGATCGTCGCGCAACAGTTCGGCCGCACGCTTGGACATGTTCTTGAAGATCTTCTCCTTGACGCTTTCGTCCGAGCCCTTGAGGGCCAGCACCAGCACGTCGGAGGACACTTCGCGCAGCAACGCCTGGATACCGCGGTCGTCGACATCGGCCAGGTTGTTGAACACGAACATGAGGTCTTCGATCTGACCGGACAGGTCTTCATCGACTTCGCGGATCGAGTCCATAAGCTGGCCTTCGATCGAGCTGTCGAGGAAGTTCATGATGTCTGCCGCGCGCTTGATCCCGCCCAGGCTGGTGCGCGAAGCATTGGAATTGCCGGAGAACTGCTTCTCGAGAATCTGGTTGAGTTCCTTGAGGGCCGCAGGCTGCACGGTGTTCAGCGAGGAAACCCGCAGAATGATGTCCAGGCGCACCTTGTGGTCGAAGTTGCCCAGCACTTCGCCGGCTTGATCCGGATCGAGGTACGCCACCACGATCGCCTGGATCTGTGGGTGTTCGTAACGAATTACGTCGGCGACCGCGCGCGGCTCCATCCACTTCAGGCTGTCCAGGCCGCTGGTATTGCCTCCCAGCAGAATGCGATCGATCAGGCCGTTGGCCTTGTCTTCGCCTAGGGCCTGGGTGAGCATTTTGCGCACGTAGTCATCGGAACCGACGCCCAGGCTGGTCTGGTCGCCGACGATGTCGACGAACTCGCTCATCACCTGCTCGACCTGCTCGCGGTGCACGTTACCCATCTGCGCCATGGCCACGCCGACCCGCTGGACCTCTTTGGGCCCCATGTGGCGCAGCACCTGGGCCGCATCGGTTGAGCCCAGTGACAGCAGCAGGATCGCGGCTTTGTCGACCTTGCTCAGTTTGGCGGCAATGGCTCGGTTATCACTCATCTGCGTTAATCCACTCTTTCACGACCTGGGCGACACGACCCGGATCTTCTGCCACCAGACTCTTGATTGCGTTCAACTGCGCTTCATAGCCTTCGCTCGGGCTCGGCAGCAGGATGCTGGTCGGACCGCCGAGGCTGATACGGTCGTTGGCCAGCTCGCCGTCCAGGCCGCCCATGCCACCGAGCTCGACGTCGCTGCCAATGCCCGCCAACTGCTTGTCTTTGCCGCCACCGGTGATGTTGTTGAGCACCGGACGCAACACACCGAACACCAGCACCAGAATGAACAGGATGCCCAACAGCTGCTTGACGATGTCCCAGAACCACGGCTGGGAGTAGAACGGAATATCGGCAATCACTTCACCGCGCTCGGCGGAGAACGGCATATTGATCACGCTGACGCTGTCGCCACGGCTGGCGTCGAAACCGACCGCATCCTGGACCAGGCGGGTGAAACGGGCCAACTCATCGGCGCTCCACGGCGCACGGGTGATTTCACCGTTGGCCGGGTTGAGCTTGACCTGGTCATCGACCACCACCGAGACCGACAGGCGATTCAATCGGCCCTGCTGTTGCCTGGTGTGGCTGATGGAGCGGTCGAGTTCGAAGTTCTTGGTCGATTGCAGACGCTTGTCCGCCGGATACGGTGCGAGCATTGGCTGGCCGGTGGCCGGGTCCATGACTTGCTGGCCGTTGGCGTCGAGCAATGGTTGGCCGGGCTGCACCATGCCGGCCGACGCAGTGGCGCCACCGGTGGTTTGCGGCGCCGAGGCTGGCGACGGTGGCTGGTTGCTCAGGGCACCCGGCACACCTTGCGGGCCGTTGCTGGCGGTACGCTGTTCGTTGACCGACTGCTCGCTGCGCAACGCCGGCTGGTCCGGGTTGAATTGTTCGGAGGTGGACTCGACGGCGCTGAAGTCGACATCGGCCGAGACTTCGGCTTTGTAGCGGTCGTTACCCAGCACCGGTTGCAGAATGTTGTGCACGCGCTGGGTGAGCATGCTCTCCATGCGGCGGCTGTAATCGAATTGCTTGCCGGCCATGGTCAGTTCGGAGTTTTCCGCCTGGTCGGAGAGCAGGTTGCCTTTCTGGTCGACGACGGTGATCTGCGATTTGCTGAGTTCGGGAACACTGGTCGCCACCAGATTGACGATGGCCACGACCTGGCCCGGCTCCAGCGAACGCCCGGAATACAGCTCGACCAACACCGAAGCACTCGGCTTGCGCTCGTCGCGCACGAACACCGAACTTTTCGGGATCGCCAGGTGCACCCGGGCACCCTTGACATTGTTCAGGCTGGAAATGGTGCGCGCCAGTTCGCCTTCCAGGCCGCGACGATAACGGGTCGCTTCCATGAACTGACTGGTACCCAGGCCCTGTTCCTTGTCGAGGATTTCAAAACCGATGTTGCCATCGCTGGGAGTGACACCAGCGCCCGCGAGCTTGAGACGCGCACGGGACAGGTCTTCGGCCTTGACCAGCAAGGCGCCGGAATTGGGTTCGACGGTATAGGCAATATCGGCGGCAGCCAGGGTATCCATGACTTGCTTGGCGTCCATGCCGGCAAGGCTGCCGTACAGCGGACGGTAGTCCGGCTGCTGGGACCACAACACCACGGCAAAGCCAATCGCCACGCTCGCGGCCAGGCCGACCAACAGGCCCACCTGACGCAGCATGGTCATCTCGGAGAGGTTTTCCAGGAAGGACAATCCGAACAGCGGTGGCTTGCCGTCTATGGAATTGGCCTTGGCCGGAACATTGTCAGCGGTTGCATCTGCCATGATTCAATCTCGTCCTTAAACCGGCATCTGCATGATGTCCTGGTAAGCCTGAACCAGCTTGTTGCGCACCTGGGTCAGTGCCTGGAAAGACACGCTGGCCTTTTGCGAGGAAATCATCACGTCCGTCAGGTCGACACCGCTCTTGCCGATCTCGAAGGCATTGGCCAACGCCGATGAAGCTTGCTGGGTGTCGTTGACCTTGTTGACGGCCTGACCGAGCATGTCGGCAAAGCTGCTGCCATTCAGTTCAGGGACGGCGGCAGTCGATTTCGGCGCAGACATGGCGTCCATTTGCATGGCGCGCATATCCAGCATCAATCGATTGAATTCAATACCTTGGCTCATGCTCTACTCTCTCTGGCGGCCCGCAATTTTTTGACGCTCACTCAGCGGGTAACGAGGTGTTAGCAACAAGGGTGCCAGCTCAGCGTCCACCTCAAACAAAAGGCCCGGCGCTAGCTTGCAGGGGACCCGGGGGCTGTAACACCGCGCCATCATTTTTTGCCTGTAGGAGCGAGGCTTGCCCGCGAACGGGACGCCGCGGTGTATCTGTAACACCGCGTCATCGTTCTTCGCCGGCAAGCCTGGCTCCTACAGGCGAACCAGGCGCCGCGGTGTATCTGTAACACCGCGTCATCGTTCTTCGCCGGCAAGCCTGGCTCCTACAGGCGAACCAGGCGCCGCGGTGTATCTGTTAAACCGCGTCATCGTTCTTCGCCGGCAAGCCTGGCTCCTACGGGGCAAACCGGAGGGCGCGGTGTGTCAGGTGGCAAATAAATACGCTTCCACGTCCATTCCGGCATCGCGCATCTGCGCCAGCTTGTAGCGCAAGGTGCGCGGGCTGATGCCCAGGCGCTCGGCGGCCTCTTTGCGGCGGCCGCGCTCGGTGCGCAGGGTGTCGATGATCATCTGGAACTCACGGCGCCGCAGATCGTCGCCCAGCGCTCCGCCAGACTCGGCCTCGACCACGCGCACTGGCGCCGGTGCGGGTGTCAATGGCGGCAACGGCGCGCAAGCGATCGGCCCGCTTAGACAGAAATCTTGCGGCTCGATGATGCCGCCCTGCTGCAGGATCAGCGCGCGCTGCAGCGCATTGTCCAGCTCACGCACATTGCCCGGCCACGGATAGGCGATCAGGCACGCCTGGGCAGCGGCCGACAGTCTCGCCGCGGCATGCTTCATTTTATTGACGTGCCTGGCCAATAGGCGCTCGGCCAGCGGCAGGATATCGGCGGTGCGCTCGCGCAAGGGCCGCCAGGCCAGCGGGAATACCGACAAGCGATAGTACAGGTCTTCACGAAAACGCCCCGCCGCCACCTCGCCGGCCAGGTCCCGGTTGGTGGTCGCGACCACGCGGATATCCAAGGCTATCGGCTTGCGCGCACCGACTCGCTCAACCTCGCGTTCTTGCAGCACCCGCAGCAATTTGGCCTGCAGACCCAGGGGCATTTCGGATATTTCATCGAGCAGGAGCGTCCCGCCATCGGCCTGTTCGAACTTGCCGGCCTGCGCCGCGATAGCACCGGTGAACGAGCCCTTTTCGTGGCCGAAGAGCGTGGCCTCCAGCATGTTGTCCGGAATCGCCGCGCAGTTGATCGCAATGAACGGCTGACTGGCCCGATGAGAATGCTGGTGAATGTAGCGCGCCAGCACTTCCTTGCCCGTGCCGGATTCTCCGGAGATCAGCACCGTGGAATCACTGCGCGCCACCCGCGCGGCCAATTCCAGCAACTGCGCACTGGCCGGCTCGAACGCCACGGGGCCTTCGTGATCGGTGATGCCGACACTGCCCAGCGCATGCCGCGCAACCAGGTCAAGCAGCGCCTTGGGCTCGAACGGTTTGACCAGGTAATCCGCAGCCCCTTGGCGCATCGCATCCACCGCGCGCTCGACGGCACCGTGCGCCGTCATCAGCAACACCGGCAGTTGCGGCTGTCGCGCCCGCAGCAAAGCGAGCAATTGATGACCATCCATGCCCGGCATGTTGACGTCGCTGACCACCAGATTGAACGCTTCGGCCGCCGCAGCCTCCAGGGCTTCTTCTGCCGACCCCACGGCCTTGTAATCGTGGCCGGCAAGCAACAGCGTGTCTGCCAGCGCTTCGCGCAACGCGCGGTCATCTTCGACCAGTAGAACCTTGATACCCATGACTTTCACTCCGCTCCCTGGACGCTGCTTTTTTCACTGACAAAAAGCGGCAACAGCACCTGCGCACAGGTGCCGCGACCGATCCGCGAGCGCAAGCGCAACTCGCCCTGGTGTGCCCTCGCGACAGCCTGGACCACGGTGAGGCCGAGGCCGGTCCCGGTGGTCTTGGTGGTGAAGAACGGCTCCCCCAGACGCGCCAGCACAGCGCCGTCGATACCGCTGCCGCTATCGCTGACGCACAACCGCAGGTTGTTTCCACGGGTGTACAGATGCACTTTCAAGCGCACATCACCGGCACTGGCCTGAATGGCGTTCTCGACAAGATTGAGGATCGCACCGACCAGGGTGTCGCGATTGCACAGCAGTTCACCGACATGACTGTCGCATTGCCAGCGTATCGGCAGGTCCTGCACATGCGTCTGCGCCGCCGCTTGCAGTGATTGCATCAGCTGCGCCGGCGTCACGCGGTCGGTCAATGGCAGCTCGCCGCGCGCAAACACCAGCATGTCGCGCACCTGATGCTCCAGCTCATGCAAGCGCTCCTTGAGACGTCCGGCGAATCGTTGCTGGGTGGCAACCGGCAGCGCCTGCTCGGTCAAGTGACTGGCGTAGAGCAGGGCCGCGGATAACGGCGTGCGAATCTGATGCGCCAGCGACGCCACCATGCGCCCCAGGGAAGACAGGCGTTCGTGACGCGCCAGTTGATCTTGCAGATGACGGGTCTCGGTCAGGTCGTTGAGCAGCACCAGTTGCCCAGGTTCCGCACCCAGCGAACGCGTGGCAATCGACAGGCGCCGACCATCCTTGAGGGAGACTTCATGACCGTCGTCTTCACGGGGTGCAAAGCAACGGGCAATGACCTGCCGCCACAGTTCGTCTTCGAGGGGCAGGCCGAGCAGTTCGCACGCCGCCGGGTTGGCTTCGCGCACGATACCCTGGGCGTCGATGACGATGACGCCACCGGGCAAAAGGTCGAGCAGATGTTGCAGGCGATTGGCCAGGCGTTCTTTCTCCGCCAGCTCTTGCATGCGCTGAGCGCTGACCACCGCCAACTCACCCTTGAGCTCAGTGACCCGGGCTTCAAGCATGCTGTAGGAATCGGTCAGTTGGCTCGACATCTGGTTGAACAGGACAAACGCCTGCTCAAGGCCAAGCCGGCTCGCCTGCTCTACGGACGACGATTGCCCCAGGGCATCCCGCAAGGTATCTGGAGCAGGCGACATCTGGGCGGATGGGGGCATGGTGTGCTCTCTCGCTTGGCTGACCGTCAGTTAAACGGAACGTTGCGAGCGATGTAGCAATACCCGTGCCTAAAAAAAACTGCTTGGAAATGAACGAGTTGAAAAACAGGCGTCAATCATCCGCCTGTTCATCACCGTCACGACGACTCATGCCGTACTTGCGCATTTTTTCCACCAGCGTGGTGCGGCGGATCCGCAGGCGTTCGGCAGCGCGCGCGACAATGCCATTGGCATCATCCAGCGCCTGCTGGATCAGGCCTTGCTCCAGGCCACCGAGGTAATCCTTCAGGTCCAGGCCTTCAGGCGGCAGCATGGCATGGGTGGTGAAGTCCGGGGTATGGCCATTGATTGCCACCCGCTCTTCGAGATCGCTGCGCAGGGTGTCGACCAGTTGCTCGTCTTCGTCGTCGACGTAGCGGAATTTCTTCGGCAGTTCGACCACGCCGATCACCCCGTACGGATGCATGATCGCCATGCGCTCCACCAGGTTGGCCAGCTCGCGGACGTTGCCCGGCCAGCCGTGACGGCACAGCGACATGATGGCCGCGGAGTTGAAGCGGATCGAACCGCGCTTCTCGTGCTCCATGCGCGAGATCAATTCGTTCATCAGCAACGGAATGTCTTCGACACGCTCGCGCAGTGGCGCCATCTCGATCGGGAACACGTTCAGGCGGTAGTACAGGTCTTCGCGGAAGGTGCCGATCTCGATCATGCTTTCGAGATTCTTGTGGGTCGCCGCGATGATGCGCACATCGACGCTCTGGGTCTTGTTACTGCCCACGCGCTCGAACGTACGTTCCTGCAATACGCGCAGCAGCTTGACCTGCATCGGCAGCGGCATGTCGCCGATTTCGTCGAGGAACAGCGTGCCGCCATTGGCCAGCTCGAAACGCCCGGCGCGGCTGGTGATCGCCCCGGTGAACGCGCCCTTCTCATGGCCGAACAATTCGCTTTCCAGCAGCTCGGCCGGAATCGCGCCGCAATTGACCGGCACGAATGGTGCCTCACGGCGCTTGGAGTGGTAATGCAGGTTGCGCGCAACCACTTCCTTGCCGGTCCCCGACTCCCCGAGGATCAGCACGCTGGCATCGGTGTCGGCCACTTGCTGCATCATCTGGCGCACGTGCTGGATCGCCCGGCTGGTGCCGACGAGGCTGCGGAACAGATTGGGTTCACGATGACGACCGCGCTCACGGGCCTGGTCGTACATCTCGCGATAGACCTGGGCACGGTGCAGCGAATCAAGCAACTTGCTGTAGCTGGGTGGCATTTCGAGGGTCGAAAGCACGCGACGACGCTGGTCTTCCGGCAGGTCGATGGAAGAATTATCGCCCATCAGCAAAATCGGAAGGAACTCATCCCATGTCGAGAGTGTCTTTAACAAGCCCTGAAGCGAACCCGGAGCATTGACCGTCCCGATGAGGACACAGATCACTTCACGACTGGACGACAAAGAGACGACAGCCTGCTGCCAGTCATGGCTACCGCAGGGTAAATTTTCTTCGCCGAGAAAATTTAAAATCACCGCCAGGTCGCGGCGGCGGACGCTATCGTCATCGATCAGCAGAATTTTGGTTTCACGCCACATGCAATCGTAACTTCCCTAGTCAACCCGGTGCCCGAAATGAGTGGGCAAGCTAGACGCTTGCAGACTGTTAATGCCTGTAGACGCCTGAAATCTGGAAACAGCCACTAGTAAAGTCAAAAAACCGTTCACAGTCAAATTTATGGCGCAATATCCCTGGATTAAGCAGATATTAATTAACCATACAGATGGTAAACCTTTGCGGCCTTCTGCGCTTGGGATATCTGCGACATCTCATTGACTATTGCCTGGCGCTCGCCCATGGTCGCCGTCAATAAATCTTTGTACACCGCCAGCAGACTCTCCAGATGGGTGCGTAGCGCTTCCTCGTCGATCGGTGCCTCAGTGAGCACCTCGTCGACGCATTCACGACACGCCACATCGAGCTCGCCAATCATGTCCCAGTTACGCGCCGCCAGGGCATCGACCAGGGCTTCACGGGTTTCTTCAATTCGCCGCAATGCTTGACTCATGACGTCATCCTCGGCCGTCAGGCCTGTGGGCTTCCAATCGCATCCCAACCGCTTTTCAAGGTTTCGAGCAAACCCGATACTTCGTCGATGATGGCTGCATCGTTGCTGGTGTTGGCTTCCATCAAGCGGTTGGTCATGTAAACGTACAAGCCGTCGAGCTGCTCGATGGACGCTGGATCCTCAGTCTTCTCCGGGTTCAAGCCGTCACGCAGGCCGATGAGGATGTCGGTAGCCTTGCCCAGCATCAGCCCCTTGAGTGCGATGTCACCCCGCTCCAGCGCGCCCTTGGCTTGAGCCATGCGGTCCAGCCCACCTTCCATCAGCATTTGCACCAGGCGATGGGGGTTGGCTTCAGAGATTTGGGCATGGGAATTGACCTTCTGGTATTGGCGAAGGGCTCTCATGGGGTTCATGGTTCTACCTCGTGCAGACAACAGCTTGAAATTGGGAAGGCTCTGGTCTTTATGTCGACTGGGCGCCAGATAACTTTAATGCCGGCTCGTCGCCAACGAAAAAACCCAGGCGCTGTCATGACAGCCCGCCTGGGTTTGTTCATGACGGGTGTTTATCAGTCATCTTTCGGATTGTTCAGGGCGTTGAGCGTGGTCATGATGCTGTCGCTCTGGGCGCGCAGCTTGGCGACCAGGGAGTCCATGGCGTTGTATTTGGCCGAAAGACTGGCTTGCAGGAGCGTCATGCGCTCATCCAGGGTGTCCTGCTGCTTCTTCAGCTCGGTCAGACTTTCGCTCAGGGATTTGGAACGCTCCGCCAGCGTGCCGGTACTCGCCTTGGCGTAACTGTCCGTGGCGCTCGTCAAACGCGCCAACAGGCCATCCTTGCCACTGAAGATACTGCTGATGTCCGCCGCATTGGTGGTCATCGCCTTATCCCACTTCTTGTCATCAATAGTCAGCAAGCCGGTGGACGAATCGGTGCTGATACCGAACTGCGCCAATGATTTGAAAGTGCCGGTGCCAGACAGGGTATTAAGCTCGTTACGAATCGAACTCATCAACGAGCGCATCGTGGAATCACCTGTCAATGCTCCTGCTGTCGGGGAGCCATCGGCGTTGATGGTGACTTTTGTTTCTGCACTGATTGCCTTCATCAGTGCATTGTAGGTATCGACAAACCCTTTGACCCCGGACTTCAACGCCGCGTTGCTGGTCGACACGGAGATGGTGATTGGAATCAGATCGTTGGAGTCGGTTCTCTTCGAGGAAACTGACAGCAACTTGATGCTCACACCGCTGACAGCTTCCTCGATGGTATTGCTCTTGGACTCCATCTCGAGGGTTCCATCGATGGTGTACTTGGCGTTTTTAGGTGTTTCCACCACCGTTGCGCCGACATCGATGCCTGAGTCGCCCGACAACGTCAGGTCCGAACCTACACCCATGGTGGTCGATGTCAGTACAAGACGCGACCCCGTGGAGTCGGTCAGGATGTTGGCACTCAACCCTGAAGTGGAAAATTGCGAGTTGATCGATTCACGCACCTGCTGCAGCGTTGCTCCGGCAGGTACACTGAGGTCGTATTTCTTGCCGGACTGCGAAATCGTCAACGTGGTCGGAGTCGAACCACTATTGACCACTGAAGAAGCGCCGCCGGCAAACGTCTTGGTCGACAGTTTCGACGCGCTGGCCAATTGAGTCACCACCAGCGAGAAGCTGCCGCTGGAAGCACCGCTGCCAGCGGTCATGGTGGCGATCTTTTCATCCGAGGATGAGGTGATCAAGCCCCGGAAACTGTTATCCGCGCCCATGGTGGTCAGGGCGCCACGAAAGGCGTCCAGCGCCGCCTGGATCTTGCCGATCGACGACAGCGTGGTGGTTGCTTTTAGCGATTGAGTGTTGATCTGCGTTTGTTTTGGCACCTTTTCGGCGTCAACCAGAGACTTCACAATCGCTTGGGTATCGATGTTCGAACCAATACCGCTAACCGTTGAACCCGCCATCGTCTTTCTCCTTATTCAGTGGCTGCTGCTTTCTTGACGAAGTGCGCCTTGAGCGCAGTCAGCAACAAAATTCATGCCAGCTCAGACCTTGTCATCAAACAACAGGCTGCTGGCTTGGCTCAGGCTTTGCGCCAGTTTCAGTGCAGTTTCCGAAGGGATCTGGCGAATCACGTCACCACTGTCGGTGGCGATGACCTTGACCACGACCCGGCCGGTGGAATCGTCAATGGAAAAGTCCAGCTGACGCTGGCTTGCCTGAACGAACTCGCGAATATCGGTGACCGCCTGTTCCAGCTCTTCACGCTTTGGCTCTGTCGCCGACGGGGCGACGGCTTCAACCTTGGGCCGCTGGACCGGATCAATCGGTGCGGGTGGGGTTTGCGGCGCAACCGCTGGATAAGACTGGTTCAACTTGACGCTCATATCCATGTCCAATCTCCTCATCACACAAAAGACAAAAGGGCACGTAAACGCGCCCCTCCGTCAATCACCAAGCGCTGGAATTACTGAAGCAGCTTCAGTACAGCGGATGGCAGCTGGTTGGCTTGCGACAGGATGGCAGTCGAAGCCGATTGCAGCGTTTGTTGCTTGGTCAGCTCGGCAGTTTCAGACGCGAAGTCTACGTCCTGCACGGTGGAACGGGCAGCCGTGGAGTTCTTCTGGATGTTCTGCAGGTTGTCCACGGTGGTGGTCAGACGGTTCTGGGTAGCACCCAGGTTCGAACGCACGTCGTCGATTGCGCCGATAGCCTTGTCGATTACAGCCAGGGCGTTCTGAGCGCCAGTAGCGTCAGTTACGCTGGTCTGAGCGATCGAGGTTTTTGTCGAAGTAGTGGTGGCGCCGAAAATTTCAGCCACGCCAGTGCCGGTCAGCGAGAAGCCTTTGGTGGAGTCCAGGTTGACTGCGCCGTTGACGGTCAGAGTGTCAACGATTGCCACATCGGCGCTGTAACCGCCTGCGGAATCCTTGGCAGCGACTTCGATAGCTGCACCACCGACAGGGGTAGCGAAGGATACGTTTTCACCGGTGTCGGATTTGATCGACAGCGAGTTGTTCACTTCGTCGTAGTTGACACTGATGCCCAACTTGGCAGCGTTGGATTTCAGTTGGTCTGCCAGACCGGCGGTAGAAGTTACGCCTACGAAGTCAACATTCTGGCTGCCCACTTTCATGGTGAAGGACGCTGGAGTGGCGGTAGCAGCGGTCTCGTCAACCTTGAAGCGAACTTCAGTGCTGGCCGAAGCAGTCAGGCCACCGATCAGACCATTCAGGCCCTTGGCAATATCTTTGGCCGAGGCAGCAGCGCCTACGGTGAAGGTTTTGCTGTCGCCGTTACCAGTAACAAGGATGTCACCACCGGTCAGGCCGCCAGCAATTGGATCGAGCGACTGGCTCTTGATCTGCTGCGAACCAATGTTGTTGGCTGCAACGTTTTCCAGCGACAGGTTGATTGTTTCGTTGGCGTTGGCGCCGACCTGGATGGCCTTGGTGCCGTACGAGCCGTCCAGCAGCTTCTGGCCACCGAAAGTGGTGGTCTGCGAGATACGGGTCAGTTCCGAAGTCAGAGCCTGGTATTCGTCGTTGTTCGACTTGCGGTCGGCATCGCTCAGGGAGCCGGTGGCCGAGGACAGGGCCAGGGTACGCATTTTCTGCAGGATGTCGGTCGAAGCCTGCATTGCGCCTTCAGCGGTTTGCGCGATGGAGATGCCATCGTTGGCGTTCTTGACCGCTTGACCCAGGCCGTTGATCTGGCTGGTCAGGCGGTTGGAAATTTGCAGGCCGGCAGCGTCGTCTTTAGCGCTGTTGATACGCAGGCCGGAAGACAGGCGCTGCATGGAGGTGGCCAGGGCGCCGCCAGCTTTGTTCAGGTTAGCCTGAGTAGTGATGGAGGCAATGTTGGTGTTTACGGTTAAAGCCATGACGAAATCCTCGTTGGATGGATACTGCGGCTTCCGGCCCTGGCAACCGCCGGGTGTGGCCTAGAGAACCTACGTAATAGTTATCGTCGCGAGGAGGCTTTGCTTGAGCGGTTTTTTCGATTTTTTTAGTGGCAGCGTGCCAGCCCTTAATTTTCAAGGTGTTAGAGCCAGAAAAACGGCGCCAATAAAACGCAAAACGCCCGGCAACTGGCGTTGCCGGGCGTTTCATTTTCAGCGCGTGAGCTGATCAGCCGCGATAGAGAATCGCCGAGCCCCACGACAGGCCCACGCCGAAACCACTGATGGCCACCCGGGTCCATTTGGAATCGAACACATGGTTCTGCAACAGCAGCGGAATGCTCGATGACACCGTGTTACCGGTTTCGAGCATGTCCTTGACGAACTTCTCTGGCTCACCTTCCTCGAAGCGACGCGCCACGGCATCGACGATGGCGGCACTGCCCTGGTGAATGCAGAAGGCGTCGATATCGCCGGCCTGCAAATTGGACTCTTCCAGCAGTTCATGCAAGTGCGCCGGGACTTTCAACAGCGCGAAATTGAACACCTGGCGGCCGTTCATGAAGAACACCCCGTCACTGACCTTCAGGTGCGGCGCGCCGGAACCGTCGGTGCCGAACTTCGACTTGCCGAGCTGCCAGACGGCGTTTTCGCCCATCCAGGTCGCGGTGGCGGCATCGCCGAACAACATGGTGGTATTGCGGTCTTCGGGGTCGACGATCTTCGAATAAGGGTCGGCGGTGATCAGCAGGCCGTTTTTCAGCCCCGCCGCTTCCATGAAGCCCTTGATCGCGTAGATGCCGTACACGTATCCGGAACAGCCCAGGGAAATATCGAAAGCGGCGACATGGGTCGGCAAGCCCAGTTTGTCCTGGACGATCGCAGCGGTATGCGGCAATCCTTCCTCATCACCGTTCTGGGTGACGACGATCAGGCAGTCGATGGCTTCACGCTTGAGTTCAGGGCTGGCAGCGAACAACGCCTTGGCGGCCTCGACGCACAGGTCGGAGGTTTCCTGATCAGCATCCATGCGCGGCAAAAATGCCGAACCGATCTTGCCAAGGATGAAGGTTTCGTCCTTGTCGAACTTTGCACCCTGGGCGTAGTTGTCAACCCCGGCTGTCGGCACGTAACTCGCTATATTTTTTATGCCAATCATTATGGCTTCCCAATAATAAACAGCTGAACATCGCCGCTCGCTGAATCGAGGGCGTCTACAGTCAGGGACCGGCCCCAGAAGAGGCATCGTCGTGGCTCAAGCACCTGCTTGAACTGTCCGCCACCTTCACCGCCCGCAGACAGGATACAGTGAAGATGCGCGTTTTGACCGACGGGTCACTCAGAGTTCACGGCTTTATTTGATTTTGTGGTCCAGCTCCCGCTCCACGCGCCGATCCGGTGAGACCGTTTATACCCCTGTAGGAGCGAGCATGCTCGCGATGGACGTCAACGATGACGCGGGGATCCTGGATACACGCGGTGCATTTGAGATCATCGCGAGCATGCTCGCTCCTACAGGGGAAAACGCCCCCAAAAAAAAGCCAGCCCCGTACAAAACAAGGCTGGCCGCGAGCGGTCAAGACCGACTCAAAGCTTGTTGAACAGGCTCAGCTGGGACACCTTGGCGAACGCCAGTTGCGCCGCCTGCAGCATGGTCTGCTGCAAGGTCAGGCGGGTCAGCACTTCAGCCGGATCAGCCTCACGGATCGAAGACTGGGTGGACGTATTGAGCAGATCGGTGCTCTGGTTCTGATCGCGCTGCAGGTCCATCACATTGCCCCGGGCACCGATGGCACCGCGGGCCAGGTCGACCTGGTTCTTGGCATTGCCCAGGTTGGCAATGGAGGACGCGAGCACACTTTCCAGGTTGCGTTGTGCTGCCGGGTTGCCTGCCGTGGGCGTTTCAAGTGCCTGACGCAACTGACTGACCGTGTCGAGCACGTTCTGGGTCTGATGGGTATTGACCGAGATATCGAACTGATCGTTGGCCGCCGGTGCCGGCGTAGTGCTCAGGGTAAAGCTGACGCCGGCCGCTGTCGCCACGCCGCCCGCCACGGAACCGGTGGTGACCGGCGTACTGCTGCTGGTCAATGGCCGGGCGTACAACTCGAACGTCGTCGGGCTGGTGAACTTCAGCACCGCCCCGCCTTCCGGGAAGAAACTGTTGTAAGCGCTGGCGTCGGTCACCTGGGTCTGAGTAACCAGGGCCGTCGAAGCATTGCCCGGCGCACGGGTGCTGACGAAGCTGTCCGGCTTGGCCTCCAGTTTGAAACTGTGGCCGGCGATGAGCGCATCCGCAGTGGCGGGCGTGTCCGATGCCTGGAAGGTGATATCCAGCGCAAAGCTCACGCCGCGGAAATTGATGTCGCTGCCATCCTTGTTATTAGGATCGAACTTGCCAGCGCCAGTGGCCTCGGCAGTCACGTCGTTACCTGCGGCGTCAGTGATCACGAACTGCGTGCTGCTGGTGAACGACAACGTATAAGGCTCGCCACCGCGGAAGCTCGCATCGAAAGCCGGACCCGAGCTGACCAGGCCTGATGACAAGGCCACACGCCCGTCGTCGACGGCCGGCGCAGTCATAGTGGTGGTACTGCGCGCAGCGTTGATCGCCTGCTGGAATACCTCCCAACCGGTATCGTTCAAGCCCAGGGACATCGAGTCGCCGATCTTGAGCTCCAGCTGGGTCTGGTCGCCCTGATAGCTGTAGGTGCCATCGCTGTTGCGGGCGAAAGGCGGGGTGTTGTTGCTGGCCCCGGAAAAGATGTACTTGCCGTTGGCATCCTTGCTGTTCATCAAGCTCAGCAGTTCTTGCTCGGACTGGGCAACTTCCGCGCCGAGAGACTTGCGATCGTCGTCGTTCAAGGAAGCGGCACCGGCACGCACCGTCAGCTCGCTGACTTTTTGCAGCACGGTATTGATGCTGTCCAGCACGCTTTCTTCCTGCGCCTGGGCCGTGTTCAATGCGTTGATGTTGGTGGTGTACTGCCCCAGCAAGGCTTTTTGCTGCTCCAACTGCAGCAACCGGGCCGCGCCGACCGGATCATCCGCCGCCGTCTCGAGCTTGATGCCGCTGCTGGCCTGCTCGGCCGTCTTCATCACGTTGTTGAGGTTGCGCTGATAGTTGGCAGCGGTGGTCGCGTAGTACTGTGCAGTGGAAATTCGCATGTTCTACGGTTCCTTAAAGGGCATTGATCAGGGTGCTGAAAATTTCCTGCGCAGTCTTGATGATCTGCGAAGAGGCCGTGTAGTACTGCTGATACTTGGTCAGGTTGCCGGCCTCTTCGTCAAGGTCGACGCCCGACAGCGAGTCGCGCGCATTGCGTGCCCCGGTGACGATGGTGTCGGTCGCCGTGGCATCGAGTTGACCCTGCTTGGTCAAGGAGCCAACAGTCGATACCAGGCCGCCATAGGCTTCGGTAAAACTCACACCGGGACTGGTCGCGGTAGCACCGACCGTGGCCTTGGTTTGCAGCCCCAGCAACGCCTGCGCGTTGCGGTTGTCGGTACTGTCAGCGGCGGTCATCGAGATGTTGAAGCTGTCGCCCGTCTTGGGACTGCCGCTGACGGTCATGCCGACAGTGAAGGACTTGGCAGCGCCGCTGGCGTCGGTGTACGGCACCGAAATACTCAGATCGTTGTTCTGGCCGGGCACGATGTTGCCGGTACCGATACTGACCCCTTTGGCATCGAACACTTCATAGGCACTGGCGCTGGTCATCAGCATCCGGACCGGCATCGAGGCCTTGACCGCGTTCTGGACTTCCAGGCGCTGGGCCGAATCGTAGATGTCCAGGCTGGTCTTCAGGGTCGGCTGGCTGGCATCCCCAGTACCCGTGTTGCCCTGGGCCTTGGTCGAGGTCAGCGGTGCGGACGTGGCCAGGCGCTTGGCGTCGGTCATGACGGTGGCCATGTCCGCGGCGGAACTGCGGGTCGGGGTAATCTTGAAGCTGTCGCCGCTGTTTACCGCACCGGCGTTGAGGCTCAGGCTGAAGCCATCGATGACCGGTGGCGGTGTCGTGCCCAGGTCGAAACTGCCCATGTCGGTATTGTCCGACAAGCGCCGCACGCTGTAGCCGGTGGCGCTGGTGAAGGTCACCTGGTAATCGCTGGCCGCGAGCTTGCTGGTGTCCTTGATGGTGACGTTCAGGTTGCCCGACGCCGGGTCGTTGTTGGCATTGGCAATGCTGCGCTGGCTGATGGCCGCGGCACTGTTGATGTCATTGAACAACGCTGCGCCGAAGTTGCCGCTCTGATCCAGCCCCTGCCCCAACTGCTTGTTGACCTGATCGGCGACGACCATGGCGATACGCCCCAGGCCATTGACCGCCGGGGTCAATACCTCATTGCGATAACGCAACAGCCCGCCCATCTCGCCGCCGCTCATCACGTTGGTGATGTCGATCGACGAACCGTTACGATCCATGATGATCGAGGAACGGGTTGGGTCGGCCGGGTCGGACGCCACGCGCAGTTTGTTGACGGTGTCGCCGACCACCAATGGCTGGCCGCTGCCCAGGTAGATATCCATGCGCCCTTCGGTCTCGGTGACCTGGGTGCCCACCAATTCATTGAGCTGGCGAATGGTTTCGTTACGCTGGTCCAGGAGCTCGTTGGGCGTGCCGCCCGAACCACTGACTTCACTGATTTTCTTGTTGTACGCGGCAACAGTCGACGCCAGCTTGTTGACCTGGTCGGCCATCGAACCCAGCTGATCGTTGATGTAGGTACCTTGCTGCTTCAATTGCCCGGAGATGGCATTGAAGCGGCTGCTCAGGCCCTGGGCGTTGGTCAGCAGGGCCTGGCGCGCGGCGTTGTCGTTGGAACTGCCGGCTAGGGTCTGCATGGCCGAAAAGAACGACTGCAGGGTCTTGGTCACACCGGTGCCGCTGTCGGACAGCAGCTTGTCCACCTGGGTAGCCTGTCCCAAGTAGGCCTGCGCATCACTGTTGAGCGAGGTCGAAGTCTGCAACTGCGCGTCGAGGTAGCTGTTGTACACCCGACGCACGTCGGCCAGCGTGGTGCCGGTGCCGATGAACACATTGCCGTACTGAATAGAGCTTTTGGTGCCCTGCACAGTTTGTTGGCGCGAGTACCCGACGGTATCGACGTTGGAAATGTTGTTACCGGTAGTCACCAACGATGCATGGCTAGCGGACAGACCCGACATTCCGATGTTGAGCAAACTCATGGTTCAGACCCTTAGTCTATAAAGGCGTGGTTGAAACGCCCGCCGCAGCGTAGTTCTGATAACTCGTCATCTGCCTGGCTATCTGCGAAATCTTGCTGGCGTAAGCCGGGTCGGTTGCGTAACCGGCCTTTTGTAGCTCGCGCACAAACTGTTCCGGGTTATCGGCCGACTTCACCACATCTTGATAGCGATTATTGGTTTGCAGCAGCGTGACAAGGTCATGGAAGCTGTCCTTGTAGGAGTCGTAGGAACGGAACTCGGCCGTCTCCTTGACCATCTCGCCATTCCTGAATTCGCTGGTGATCGCCCGCGCCGAATCACCCTTCCAACTGCTGCCGGCCTTGATGCCGAACAGGTTGTGGCTGCTGCTGCCGTCCTGGGCACGCATGACCGACTTGCCCCAACCGGTTTCCAGGGCGGCCTGGGCCACCAGGTAACGCGGATCGACGCCAATGCGGTCGGCGGCTTCCTTGGCCATCGGCAGCATGGTATTGACGAATTCGTCGGCGCTGCTGAAGGCTTTTTTCGCCGGTGCCAAGGGGATTTGCGCGATGGCGCGACCGTGAATCTGCAGGGACCCGTTCGACGCCATTTGCGTATTAGCCAGCCAGTCGCCGTTGTACAAGGGCCCGGAACCGGTGCTCGCGACGCGCTCGGGCAATGCCGTCCTGTTGACCGCGGCAGCGCTGCTCGGCGTGGTGGAAGGCACCAGGCCCGCGAGCAAGCGGTCGGCCAGTTTTGGCGGCAAGGCCAGGCGCCGCTGATTGATCAGTGCCATGTCATTGCGATGCGCACCCTCGCCTGTCGGTGCACTGACCGATCGCGAAGCCCACAATGGACGCTCGCCATTGACTCGCGACAGCGGCCCGTTGATCGCCACCGTGCCAGCGGCCAGCGGTGTCTGCGCGGCCGTTTTCGCCGCCTCCTGCCTGGCCGCCGACAGCGTTGCCGCTTCACCCGGCGCCAGCGGCTTGTTCTTCGACATCTGCCGCATCAGCACGTCCGCCAGGCCGATACCGCCGCCCTCGCGGGACATGGAAACCGCCAGTTGCTGGTCATACATTTCTTGGTACTGTTTGGCCTCCGCGGTGTTCATCGGATTGTCCTTGCCCAGCGACTCGGTGGCCGAGCGCATCGACTTGAGCATCTCGCCGAGGAACAGCGACTCGAATTCCTGCGCCACCTTGCGCATGTTGGCGTCGCTGTTCTTGTCGCCGACCTTGAGCTGGTTCAGCCGGTTCAGGTCGGAAAACGCACCTGAATCGCTGCTGCTGACCCGACCGCTTTTGTACATGTCCATGGTCGCCGTCCTCAGATCACGATCAGGTCGGCTTGCAAGGCGCCAGCCTGTTTCAGTGCTTCAAGGATGGCCATCAGGTCGCCCGGTGCCGCGCCGACCTGGTTCACCGCACGCACGATTTCGTCGAGGGTGGTACCCGGGCCGAACTTGAACATCGGCTTGGCTTCCTGCTCGGCGTTGACCCGCGAGCGCGGCACGACCGCCGTCTGGCCATTGGACAGAGGCCCGGGCTGACTGACGATAGGGTCTTCGGTAATGGTCACGGTCAGGCTGCCGTGGGTGACGGCGGCTGGGGAAACCTTGACGTTCTGGCCGATCACGATGGTGCCGGTACGGGAATTGATGATGACTTTGGCCACCGCCTGCCCCGGATCGATTTCGAGGTTTTCCAGGATCGACAGATAATCGACACGCTGGCTCGGATCCAGCGGCGCCGTGACGCGCACCGATCCGCCGTCGATGGCCTGGGCCACGCCAGGACCGAGCATGTCGTTGATCTTGTCGACGACGCGCTTGGCCGTGGTGAAGTCGGAACGGTTGAGGTTCAGGGTCAGGCTGTTGCCCTGGTTGAAACCGCTCGGCACTGCTCGCTCGACCGAGGCACCGCCCGGAATGCGCCCAGCCGACGGCACGTTGACCGTGATCTTCGAGCCGTCGCGACCCTCGGCATCGAAACCGCCGACCACCAGGTTGCCCTGGGCCACCGCATAGACGTTGCCGTCGATACCCTTGAGTGGCGTCAGCAGCAAGGTGCCGCCGCGCAGGCTCTTGGAGTTACCGATGGACGAAACGGTGATGTCGACCTGCTGCCCTGGCTTGGCGAACGCCGGCAAGTCAGCGCTGATCGAGACCGCCGCGACGTTCTTCAACTGGACGTTGCCCGAGCCCGGCGGCACCTTGATGCCGAACTGCGAGAGCATGTTGTTGAAGGTCTGCAGGGTGAACGGGGTTTGCGTCGTCTGGTCGCCCGTGCCGTTAAGCCCGACCACCAGGCCGTAACCGATCAATTGGTTGGAGCGCACGCCGGAAATACTGGCGATGTCCTTCAGGCGTTCGGCTTGAGCACCGAAAGCTGCAGACATCAGGAACGCAGCCACCATCAGGTGTTTGTAATTCAACATGCTCAACTGGAAAGCCACCTAGAAAGGGAACAGCGGGCTGAGGAAGAAACGGTCGAACCAGCCTGGCTGACTCGCATCGGCAAACGAACCGGTGCCCGAGTAGGTGATGCGCGCATCGGCGACGCGGGTCGACGACACGGTGTTATCGGTGGAGATATCGTCAGCCCGGACCATACCGGCAATCCGCACCAGTTCGTCGCCAGTATTGAGGGTCAGCCACTTCTCGCCGCGCACGGCGATGATGCCGTTAGGCAGGACATCGGCGACTGTCACGGTGATCGAGCCGGTGAGGCTGTTGCCCTGCCCGGCCTTACTGTCGCCTTTTGTCGCGCGGTCGCCTTCGTAGCTGGCGCTCAGGCTCAGGTCATTGCTGCCAAAGGGGTTGTTGGTGGTCGCGCTGCTACCGAACAGCGAGCTCAAGCCGATGCCGGTCTTGCTGGTCTTGTCGATTTGCGAGTTGGCGTTCTTGCTGGCCTGGGTCTTCTCGTTCAGGGTGATGGTGATGATGTCACCGACCCGGAACGCCTTGCGGTCGCTGTAGAGGTTCTGCTCGAAACCGGCCTGGTAGATCGAGCCGTTGTTGGCGGCAGCCGGCAACGGCGTGCGCGGCAACACCGGGGCGTAGTAAGGGTCATTGGGCTTGGGCGTCACAGGCACGCAGCCTGCAAGCGCGGTAATCCCACTCAATGCCAGAACAGAGACGAAGCGTTTCATGACCCTACCTCACGGTGTTGCAGGCGACCGCATGGCCGCCTCATAGACTTGATTACAGATTCTGCGTTACGAACGAGAGCATCTGGTCGGCGGTGGAGATCACCTTGGAGTTCATCTCGTAGGCGCGTTGAGTGGTGATCATGTTGACCATCTCTTCAACGGTGCTGACGTTGGAGGTTTCCAGGGTGTTCTGCAGCGTGGTACCGAAACCGGCCAGTCCCGGCGTACCGACTTGCGGCGCGCCACTGGCGGCGGTTTCCAGGAACAGGTTGTTGCCCACTGCCTGCAAGCCAGCCGGGTTGATGAAGTCAGCGGTCTGCAGGTTGCCGATCACCTGGGAAGCCGGGTTGCCGGCGACGGTGATGGACACGGTGCCGTCCTTGCCCACGGTGAAGGTCTGGGCGTCGTTCGGAATGACGATCGCCGGTTCCAGGGCAAAGCCACTGGCGTTGACGATCTGGCCGTTGGAGTCGAGGTGGAAGGTACCGTCACGGGTGTAGGACGTGGTGCCGTCCGGCTGCAGGATCTGGAAGAAGCCGCGACCGTCGATGGCCATGTCCAGGGGTTGTTCGGTGGTTTGCAGGCTACCGGCGTTGAAGTTTTTCTGGGTGCCGACAATGCGCACACCGGTACCCAGTTGCAGGCCCGACGGCAGTTCGCTGTCCTGGGTCGACTGGGCGCCTGGCTGACGCTTGATCTGGTACAGCAAGTCCTGGAACTCGGCGCGGTCACGCTTGAAGCCCGTGGTCGAGACGTTGGCCAGGTTGTTGGAAATGGTGGTCAAGTTGGTGTCCTGGGCGGACAGACCGGTTTTGGCAACCCATAGAGCCGGAAGCATTCGATTCTCCTCGTGCGCCTGTTTTACGGCGCGACGTTCTGATAATTAGCTGATCTGCAAGACCCGAGCCATGGCCTGGTCGTCTTCTTTGGCGGTATTCATCATCTTGATGTGCAGCTCGAACTGCTTCGACAGGGCCAGCACCTGAGTCATCTCGTCCACCGCATTGACGTTGCTCGACTCGAGGAATCCGGACACCAGCTTGACGTTGGCATCGGCTTGCGCCGGTTGCCCGTCCTTGGTGTGGATCGAACCGTCCAGGCCCTTGGTCATGTTCTTGATGTCCGGGTTGACCAGCTTGATGCGGTCGACTTCGGCCATGACGCGCGGGCCTTCGCCCATCGCGCGAATGCTGATGGTGCCGTCCTCGCCCACTTCAATCTGCTGCTCGGGCGGCACGGCAATCGGACCGCCATTGCCGATCACCGGCATGCCGTTGCCAGCCCGCAGCACGCCCAGGGCGTCCACCACCAGGCTGCCGGTACGCACGTAGCTTTCGCCGCCATCGGGGTTCTGCACCGCCAGCCAGCCGTTGCCTTGCACGGCGACATCGAGATCGCGACCGGTCTGTACCAGCGAGCCTGGGGAAAAGTCGGTGGCCGGGCGTTCGGAAAGGGCAAACGCACGCGCCGGAAAGCTGTCGCCGAACACTGGCATCGAGCGGGCCTGCTCCAGGTCTTTCTGGAAGCCGTTGGTAGAGATGTTCGCCAGGTTGTTGGCATGCGCCTTTTGCGCCAGTGCATTCTGGCTGGCGCCGGTCATTGCCACATAAAGGTACTTGTCCACACGCTTTCCTCTGCCTGCCGGACGTTTGCCGCCCGATGCTGTACTGACGTGGCATAAGCAATTTGCAGACCAAGTTGTTTTTGGCGGCACAAGGCCCGGCAAATAAAGGACTTGAAGGGATTTACAGGGGAATGGGGGATTGCGTCAGAGACGAAAAACCGGCGGTGTCATGCCGCTTCGCGGCAACAGTCGCTGCCGTCGATCGTTCCCACGCTCTGCGTGGGGATGCAGCCCGGCACGCTCCGCGTCCCAAGAGCGGACGCAGAGCGTCCGTTGAGGCATTCCTTTGCTGCGCATGGGAACGATCAATTAACCGGGCTCTTTTCCCACCTCATAGTCCCGCAACTTGTTGGCAATGGTGGTATGCGAAACCCCCAATCGCTTACCCAACTGCCGGCTGCTCGGATGCTCGGAATACAACCGCTCCAGCACCGCTTTCTCAAAGCGCCCGACAATCTCGTCCAGCCCACCCTCCAGCGAAAAATCGCCAAGTGGCTGACGTACGCCATAGTCCGGCAGGCGAATATGCTCGGCCTTGACCGTGCCGCCGTCGCACAGGGACACCGCCTGGAACAGCACGTTTTCCAGCTGCCGTACGTTGCCCGGCCAATGGTAATGACTGAGCCGGTCCATGGCCGCTGGTGCGAGTTTGGGCAACGGGCAACCGATCTGCCGACTGGCCTGATCGAGAAAGTGCTCCACCAGCGGCGTCAAGCCGTCGAGGCATTCGCGCAGCGGCGGGATGTGCAACGACAGCACGTTCAAACGGTGATACAGGTCCTGGCGAAACTCCCCGCGGGCACAGAGCTCGGACAGGTCGACCTGGGTCGCGCAGATCACCCGCACATCGAGGTAAACCTCCTCATCGCTGCCTACGCGACGGAAGCAGCCATCCTGCAGGAAGCGCAGCAGTTTCACCTGCAGGCGCGGGCTCATTTCCCCGACACCGTCGAGAAACAGCGTACCGCCCGCCGTCAATTCCAACAGCCCGAGCTTACCCTCGGCCCGGGCCCCCTCGAAGGCACCCGGGCCATAGCCGAACAACTCGGTCTCGGCCATGGATTCCGGCAGACCGGCGCAGTTGAGCGCCATCAGCGGCGATTGCCCGCGTGGGCTGGCCAAATGGCAGGCGCGCGCCAACAACTCTTTGCCGGTACCGGTTTCGCCTTCTATCAATAGCGGTGCGTCGAGCGGGGCCATGCGCCGGGCTTCGCGGACCACCGCCGCCATCACCTTCGAGCTTTGGAAGATGCTGTCGAAGCCGCGCAACTCTTGCTTGCGTACGTTATAGATGCGCTCCCCCACCCGGTCGGCGCGATGCAGGGTCAACACCGCCCCGGCCATGGCTTCACTGTCGTCATGCTCCGATTGCAGTGGCGCGATGTCGGCCAGGAACACATCGCCCTTGACCTTGACCCGCAGCCCGTTGATCCGCGATTTGTTGGCGCGCACCAGCTCCGGCAAATCGAAGTCTTCGGCATAGCGCGACAGGGGAATCCCCGGCACTTCATCCACCCGCACGCCCAGCAACTGCGCCGCCGCGCGATTGGCCGCGACGATGGAGCCGCCCATGTCGATCGACAGCACCGGAAACTCCAGTGCGCCGAGCAACGCATTGAGTTCCATGTGCCGACGCTCACTGGGCATCAGCCCTACGCGCTTGACGCCGAACACCCCGGCAATCGCCTCGAATTTCGGACGCAGGGCCTGGAACTGAATGTTGATCAGGTTCGGGCAGTGCAGGTAAATGGCATTGCCATGCTCGCCACCCACCTCGCCTCGAGCGACGTTGATGCCGTACTCGACCAACAGGTTGAGAATGTCGCGCAGGATGCCGATGCGGTTCTGGCAGTGGACTTTGATACGCATATAGAGGCCTGAACAATGATGAAGAGGCCCTTGGCAGGATTTTTTCTGCAGGAGCGCTCAGTTAGTCGTCAAGATTATGTGACAGACGAAGGGGTTTTCCCACCCGCCAATCTCAACATCTGCGCGATGTTGCCCATTACGTAACGAAAACTTTACGTTTACGCAGGTTTTTTCCCGCGCCGGAAACGGTCCGCCTGCTGCAACGATGCAATTGATGGGGTATTTCTAGGTCCATAGCAGTACATAACAAGAACGAATCCCCTAGCAGGAGAGCAGCATGAAGCAGACGCAATACGTGGCTCGCGAGCCCGATGCGCAAGGTTTTATCGACTACACCGCCGAAGAACATGCGGTGTGGAACACGCTGATCACTCGCCAACTGAAAGTGATCGAAGGGCGTGCGTGCCAGGAATATCTGGACGGTATCGAAAAACTCGGTCTGCCCCACGACCGCATTCCGCAACTGGGCGAGATCAACAAGGTCCTCGGTGAAACCACCGGTTGGCAAGTTGCCCGCGTTCCGGCGCTGATCCCCTTCCAGACCTTTTTTGAATTGCTCGCCAGCAAGCAGTTTCCGGTGGCTACGTTCATTCGTACCCGCGAAGAACTGGATTACCTGCAAGAGCCGGACATTTTCCACGAGATCTTCGGCCACTGCCCATTGCTGACCAACCCCTGGTTCGCTGAATTCACCCACACCTACGGCAAACTTGGCCTACAGGCTTCCAAGGAAGAACGCGTGTACCTGGCGCGCCTGTACTGGATGACCATCGAGTTCGGCCTGCTCGATACTCCGCAAGGCCAGCGGATCTACGGTGGCGGCATCCTCTCTTCGCCGAAAGAAACCGTGTACTGCCTGTCGGACGAACCTGAGCATCAGGCGTTCAACCCACTGGAATGCATGCGTACGCCGTACCGCATCGACATCCTGCAACCGCTGTATTTCGCTCTGCCGAACCTCAAGCGCCTGTTCGACCTGGCCCACGAAGACATCATGGGCATGGTCAAGCAAGCGATGCAGATGGGTCTGCACGCGCCGAAATTTCCGCCAAAACCAAAGGCCGCGTGATCCGCAGCTTTTAGAATCAAGTGAGCCTGTCAGGAACCGACGCTTTGCTTTAGCGTGGTGACATTGACGGCCGAATTCCAATAATACGATTTCAGGAACCCATCATGACCGCATTAACCCAAGCCCACTGCGAAGCCTGCCAAGCCGGCGCCCCACAAGTCAGCGACGAAGAACTGCCGGTACTGATCAAGCAGATCCCGGACTGGAACATCGAAGTGCGCGACAGCATCATGCAGCTGGAAAAGGTTTTCCTGTTCAAGAACTTCAAGCACGCCCTGGCGTTCACCAACGCCGTGGGTGAAATCTCCGAGGCCGAAGGCCATCACCCAGGCCTGCTGACCGAGTGGGGCAAAGTCACCGTGACCTGGTGGAGCCACTCCATCAAGGGCTTGCACCGCAACGACTTCATCATGGCCGCGCGCACGGACGTTGTGGCCAAGGACGCCGAGGGCCGCAAATAATGCATTTCGACGCCATCGGCCGGGTGCCCGGCGACCCGATCCTCGGCCTGATGGAGGCCTATGCGCAGGACCCCAACCCGCGCAAATTCGACCTCGGCGTGGGTGTCTATAAAGACGCCCAAGGCCTGACCTCGATTCCCCAGGCCGTGAAACTCGCCGAGGCGCGACTGGTGGATCGTCAGACCACCAAGACCTACATCGGCGGGCATGGCGACCCTGCCTTCGGCAAGGTCATCAAAGAGTTGGTGCTCGGCGCCGACTCGAAGCTGATCGCCGAACAATGCGCCGGCGCCACCCAGACCCCGGGCGGCACCGGTGCGTTGCGCTTGAGCGCGGACTTCATCGCCCAGTGCCTGCCCGGCCGTGGCGTCTGGCTGAGCAATCCGACCTGGCCGATCCACGAAACCATTTTCGCCGCGGCCAAGGTCAAGGTCAGCCATTACCCGTACGTGGGCAGCGACAACCGGCTCGACGTCGATGCCATGCTCGCCGTGCTCAATGAAGCCCCCAAGGGCGACGTGGTGCTGCTGCACGCCTGCTGCCACAACCCGACCGGCTTCGATCTGTCTCACGACGACTGGCGCCGGGTACTGGATGTGGTACGTCGGCGCGAGTTGCTGCCCCTTATCGATTTCGCCTACCAGGGTTTCGGCGATGGTCTGGAACAGGACGCCTGGTCGACTCGACTGTTTGCCGCCGAGTTGCCGGAAGTCTTGATCACCAGCTCCTGTTCGAAGAACTTCGGCCTGTACCGCGACCGCACCGGCGCGCTGATTGTCTGCGCGAAATCCGCCAACAAGCTGACCGACATCCGCAGCCAACTGGCCAACATCGCCCGCAACCTTTGGTCGACGCCGCCGGATCACGGCGCTGCCGTGGTGGCGACCATCCTCGGCGACCCGGAACTGAAAAACCTCTGGGCCGACGAGGTGGAAACCATGCGTTTGCGCATTGCGCAACTGCGCAGCGGCTTGCTCGAAGCGCTGGAGACTTACGGTTTGCATGAGCGCTTTGCGCACATTGGCGTGCAGCGCGGGATGTTTTCCTATACCGGGTTGTCGCCTGAGCAGGTGAAAGATCTGCGGGACAACCACAGCGTGTATATGGTCAGCTCTGGCCGGGCCAACGTTGCCGGGATAGATGCGACGCGCCTGGATTTGCTGGCCGAAGCGATTGCCAAGGTCTGCAAGTAACCTCAAACACGCTGTAGACCCCTTGTGGGAGCGAGCCTGCTCGCGATGGAGTGTCAGTCGAAACAATTTCGCCTGATACACCATCGCGAGCAGGCTCGCTCCCACATTGTTTTTGTATCACACATACAAACCTGTCTAGACAACCCCATTCGTCGAAACAAATAGATATAAAAGTCTGTTTGTCATTTCTCGTGCTGTATCCTGCCCAGGCTTTTTTGAAAGCGCGGATCTACCAGATCTATCAACAGACTTAGCGAGGAGCGCGACCATGCACGAGATTCCTAATCTCCCCTTCCCAAGCCTGCACGTACCTGAGCAGACGACCACGCAACAAGCCGGCGCCCAACAGCCCGAGCCGCAAGAAGCCACTGACCGCCGCCAGGCAGACAGCGAAGACTGAAACACCGCCGTACAGACTGTGTGGAAAGCGCTAACATGCGCTTTCCACACCGCCTGAACTGTGAGCCCTCGCCATGACCGACGAATTTTCTGAAGCCCAAGCCAGCGTCCTGATCGGCACCGCCGAGAAAATGATCGAGATCTGGAACCGTCTCTCTCCCGAAAAACAAGCCGCTCTGCTCGCCCGCTTCGGCAGCGAAGAAAATGCCCTGGCCGCCCTGGTCACCACGCAACTGGTAGCGCCTGCCAAGCCCTGATCGATCCCGCCCGGCAAATAGTTTTACTTTTTCCACGACCGACAGCCGCTCCCGCCGCTATCATAAGCAGCCTATCTATCCTGCTTTCCCGTGGACCTTTTACCCATGTCTGAAAACCAGCGCCCCCTGGCGGTCACGCTGCAAGTCGTTTCCATCGTCCTGTTCACCTTCATCGGCTACCTCAATATCGGCATTCCATTGGCGGTACTGCCGGGCTATGTCCATAGTGACCTGGGCTTTGGCGCCGTGATCGCCGGGCTGGTGATCAGCGTGCAATACCTGGCCACCCTGCTCAGCCGCCCCTACGCCGGGAAAATCATCGACAACAAGGGCAGCAAACTGGCGGTCATGTATGGCCTGGCCGGCTGTGGCTTGAGCGGCGTGTTCATGCTGATCTCGGCCTGGACCCAAAGCCTGCCGATGCTCAGCCTGATCAGCCTGTTGATCGGCCGCCTGGTGCTCGGCAGCGCCGAAAGCCTGGTGGGTTCCGGCTCGATTGGCTGGGGGATCGGCAGGGTTGGCGCGGCGAACACCGCCAAGGTCATCTCATGGAACGGCATCGCCAGTTACGGCGCATTGGCCGTGGGTGCCCCCTTGGGCGTGCTGCTGGTCAGGCAGATGGGCTTGTGGAGCATGGGCGTGAGCATTGTGCTGCTGGCGGTGCTTGGCCTGCTGCTGGCCTGGCCGAAAACCGCCGCGCCCATTGTGGCCGGTGAACGCTTGCCGTTCATGCACGTCCTCGGTCGGGTCTTGCCCCACGGTTGCGGCCTCGCCCTGGGCTCTATCGGCTTTGGCACCATCGCCACTTTCATCACCCTGTATTACGCCACCCAGCACTGGGACAACGCCGTGCTGTGCCTGAGCCTGTTCGGTGCGAGCTTCATCGGTGCGCGACTGTTGTTTGGCAATCTGATCAATCGTCTCGGCGGTTTTCGTGTGGCGATTGCCTGCCTGTCCGTGGAAACCTTGGGCCTGTTGCTGCTGTGGCTGGCACCCGACGTGCACTGGGCGTTGGCGGGCGCGGCACTGAGCGGTTTCGGTTTCTCTCTGGTGTTTCCGGCGCTGGGTGTCGAAGCGGTCAATCTGGTGCCGGCCTCCAGTCGTGGTGCGGCGGTCGGGGCCTACTCGCTGTTCATCGATCTGTCGCTGGGGATTACCGGGCCATTGGCCGGCGCGGTAGCGGCAGGGTTCGGATTTGCGTCGATCTTCCTGTTCGCCGCCCTCGCTGCCCTGAGCGGCTTGCTTTTAAGCATCTACTTGTATCGACACTCCCCGAAATATCGCTGAGAGTAGAGCTACGCGACGGTATTGATCGTTCAGCACGGAAAGACTGAACGATCAACATCCACCCTTGTTTCAATGCTGCTTAACCATGTAGCCGAACGATGGCAAAACTATCGGTCGATCCGTTCAGGCTGGAAGTAAAAACAATTTTTCGATCTTCCTGAATTGCCAGATCATGCACTACTGTTTCACCCTCCATTGAAACCCTGCCCTCGACTCCAAATTTCCCATCCCACCCCATATCCTGCTCAATACTGGCAACAACCGTCCGAACTGTACTCCCAGGCCCAGTAATACGTCCTGCCACAACTACGGTTGATCCAGAATTAAAGAGAGCGGATTTCCACACTATGGTTTCCCTAAGCGTATTATCACTGCTTAGTGCCCCAAACCAACCTTGTGAACCAAAGTACGGATCTTCCTCGCCGTTCACTCCACGACGTTGAAGCGCGAGAAATAAATGTTGGGAAGCTGCGTTAGCCGATGTACCAACTATATATAGTTGGGACTTGTCCTCCCTGTACAAAAGAACACTTTTTACTTCAGGTGTTCCATCATAATATCCACCCTCTGCAAAGGTAGAATCCAGCTGTCCACTCCCATCAAACCTGGCAACAAACCACCCGCCTTCTCCGGCAACATTATTAGTTCCTGCAATTAGAAAACCCTCATCTTGGCGTACGAGGTCTTCAGCTCGAACGTTCCTTTGATTACGCGATATATAAGAATTACCGCCGTCACCAAATGCCTCGTCCAGTGTGCCATTACTGGTGACCTTGACCAAAAATGCACCATCAAAACGATCATCATAGCGAAGAGTTGCCAGGATCATGACACCACCATCGGCCAGCAGCTCCATTGCCCCATGATGGTCAGAATTTGCGGAAAGAAGCGCCGTTCCCTCAATGTCAGAGGCTTGGCCTCCATGAATATCGAACTCGGAATTTACGCTCCAGATCATGACCCCACCCGTACCAAATGCTGGGTCCAGTCTTCCGTTCAGGTCAAATCTCGCGAGGCCGGTTTTCCGACTGTAACCCCGCTCGCTTACATAGAACCCCACTACAAACTTCTGCAGAGCAGTATCAAATTTCAAACTATACGGTTGCGCTAAAGCCCCACCAGGAAGAAAATCGGATAACTTGAATCGAGAGATACCATTCTCCCCAAAGCTATTATTCACAACACCACGACTATCAAGCATCACCAAATAGGTGGACTCGAGCTCGTCGGAAGAGGCGGCACAGAGTATTTGTCCGTCTGGAAGGACAGAAATAGCCCGCGACTGAAGGCGTAATTTTTTTGTATCCTCATACAGATAGACTCTCCCCCCAACACCAAATGAGTTATCCAGCCCCCCACGTACCGTATCATTATCATCAATTGTGCTAGCCATTTGCGCCGCCCCTTTATCAACCAAAAAGAGATCTCATTCAAAACGAATTAGAAACTTTTTAAACCTGACAAATATGACAGTACCCAAGACTGTTTAGAAATATTAAGATTATTTTTTGTTTATTTTATGTTTAGAACCCACTGCCCAAAACGTAAAGACATGCGAGCGCCTGGAAAAGAGAGAAATTGAAAAATCCTAATCAGAGGCAGTAGCGCATAGGTGCAAAAACTTAGAAATCCACCTTACCGCGCCCGGCCTTGATATTGCCGCGCTTGCTTTTGGATTCGAGTCGCCGCGTCTTGGAACCAAGGGTCGGCTTGGTCGGCCGGCGTTTCTTCTCGACCTTGGTGGCGCTCTGGATCAACTCGATCAAACGCTCCAGCGCATCGGCGCGGTTCTGCTCCTGGGTCCGGTATTGCTGGGCCTTGATGATCAACACGCCTTCGCTGGTGATGCGACTGTCGCGCAGCGCCAGCAGTCGCTCCTTGTAGAACTCGGGCAAGGACGAGGCCGGAATGTCGAAGCGCAGGTGCACGGCGCTGGAAACCTTGTTGACGTTCTGCCCACCGGCTCCCTGGGCGCGAATGGCAGTCAACTCGATCTCGGCATCCGGCAGATGCACATTGTTGGAAATCACCAGCATGGAAAAGCGTCCGTGTTCGAGGGTGTTCAGGATACCGCGAATAGATTGAAGGAATACGGACCTTGTGGGAGCGAGCCTGCTCGCGAAGGCGGCGTGTCAGGCAACAGTGATGTCAACTGACAGGGCCCCTTCGCGAGCAGGCTCGCTCCCACAGGGTTTGGTGTGCACCCCTACAACAAAAAACCCGGCACATGGCCGGGTTTGTTGTTTCTGTGTGGAGTTATTCCACAGCTGGCTGCAAGGCGCGCTGTGCGCTGCGCTTGTTCTTGATGCCGTAGCAGACCCACATGAACACGAGCCACACCGGAATCGCGTACACCGATGTCTGGATCCCCGGAATCAACAACATCACACCGAGAATGAACAACACGAACGCCAGGCAGATGTAGTTGCCGTACGGATACCAAAAGGCCTTGAACAGCGGCGTCTGCTTGGTCTTGTTCATGTGCTGGCGGAACTTGAAGTGCGAGTAGCTGATCATCGCCCAGTTGATCACCAGGGTGGCCACCACCAGCGACATCAGCAGTTCCAGTGCGCTGTGCGGAATCAGGTAGTTCAGCAGCACCGCGATCAGGGTCACGGCGGCCGAGGCCAGGATCGAACGCACCGGCACGCCGCGCTTGTCGATCTTCGCCAATGCTTTCGGCGCATCGCCCTGCTCGGCCATGCCCAGCAGCATGCGGCTGTTGCAGTAGGTGCCGCTGTTGTACACCGACAAGGCAGCGGTCAGGACCACGAAGTTGAGGATGTGCGCGGCGGTGTTGCTGCCCAGCATCGAGAACACTTGCACGAACGGGCTGCCGCTGTAGGAATCACCGGAGGCGTTCAGGGTGGCCAGCAAGCTGTCCCACGGGGTCAATGACAGCAGGATGACCAGCGCACCGATGTAGAAAATCAGGATCCGGTAGATCACCTGGTTGATCGCTTTCGGAATCACGGTTTTCGGCTTGTCGGCTTCGGCTGCGGTGAAACCGAGCATTTCCAGGCCGCCGAAGGAAAACATGATGAACGCCATGGCCATCACCAGACCGCTGACACCGTTCGGGAAGAAGCCGCCGTGGGACCACAGGTTACTGACCGCCGCTTGCGGGCCGCCATTGCCGCTGACCAGCAGGTAGCTGCCCAAGGCAATCATGCCGACGATCGCCACGACCTTGATGATCGCGAACCAGAACTCGGCCTCGCCAAACACTTTGACGTTGGCCAGGTTGATGGCGTTGATCAACACGAAGAAAGCAGCTGCGGAGACCCAGGTCGGGATGTCCGGTGCCCAGTAGTGGATGTATTTGCCGACCGCCGTCAGCTCCGACATGCCTACCAGAATGTACAGAATCCAGCAGTTCCAGCCCGACAGGAAGCCGGCAAAGCCGCCCCAGTACTTGTGCGCAAAGTGGCTGAAGGAGCCGGCCACCGGATCTTCGACGATCATTTCGCCCAGCTGGCGCATGATCATGAAGGCGATGAAGCCGCAGATGGCATAGCCGAGGATCATCGACGGGCCGGCGGATTTCAGCACCCCGGCCGAGCCGAGGAACAGACCGGTACCGATCGCGCCACCGAGGGCAATCAGTTGAATGTGGCGATTTTTCAGGCCGCGTTTCAGCTCGCCTGAATGCGAGTTTTGTCCACTCATGAAAAGGGTCTCACGCAAGGTTTGATGATATTCAGTTGACGTTGCTACTCAGGAAAGACGTTAAGCAGCGTCGATCAAACCCCAGCGCAGGCACCAGGAATTCAGCGTATTTACAACGGTCATGCGTCACCTGTTTGTTTTTATCTGTGACGAAATCGAACCCGACACGCTTGTGACGCGGCGGAGTGAACAAGGCGGATAGCCTTGAGGTTTGCGCAGATGCGCAGGAGGTCACAGGTAAAACGCGGCGCATTGTACACCTGTAACCCCCTGCTGCCAGACCCCGCTGGATCAGCGTGTCGGTAGCCGGGATTGCGTGTGTCCGCCTCGAGTAGTTCGGGCGGCGGCCAAAAGGAGGTCAGACCTTTGCAGGTCCAGGACGGGGACGGCGGAAACACCGGCCCGCGATGAAAGCTGGAAACGGATTGCGGCGGTCATTGCGCCTCCTTTTTGTTATGCACCTGCACGACAGGCATGGCGCGCATAACACCTTGCATGGGGTCGGGAAACAAGCACGCTAGAGCGGCGGGAGAAGGAAATAAGAGAATGGAGCGTAAGCATTTTCTTACGGTATTTCGGGAGCGGCGATTTCATGGGGTTAATCTGTGGATTTCGTCATGAATTCTTTACAGCATGTAATTTTGGCTTTCCACTTCGGAGATCCCGGTACGGCGACTGGCGTCTTCGCGAGCAGGCTCGCTCCCACAGGAGATTGAGTTGTTTCGCAGAATGCGATCCCTTGTGGGAGCGAGCCTGCTCGCGAAGACGGCCTCAAAAACGACAAAGAGATAAAGTCAGGCGAAAAAAAACGCCAACCCGAAGGTTGGCGTTTTCACTTGCAGCTTGCCGCTTGAAGCTTACCGCTGCTTCACAACGGCTTGCGACGGCCAAAGCCCGGACGCTGACCCGAACCCGCCGGCGCTCCACGACGCTTGCCCGAAGGCGCATCGTCTACCAGCTTGATCCCCGGACGCTTCGGCGCAGGCTTGGCCGGGCGCTTGGTGTCGGCCGGACGATCCGCCACCGGCGTACCACGACCTTCACCGCGCTCGGTACGGCCATTGGCCGGACGTGGCGTGCGTGGACCGCGCTCACCGTCCTGACGGGCGGCTGGCTTGCGTGCTGGACGCTCGCCTTCGATCTGCGGCTCGCGGCTGGCACGAGGCGCAGCAGGTGCGGCGGCTGCGCCAGTGGCTGGACGCAAGGTCCGCACGCGCTCGGTCTTGGCCATCGGGCGCGATGATTTACGCTGCATCCGATCGAGCTTGTCCTTGCTCTTGGCATTCATTTGCGGCATCGCCACCGGCGTCAGGCCGACTTCGGCACTGAGGATGTCGACTTCGTACTGACTCATTTCGCGCCAGCGACCCATCGGCAGGTCGGAGTTGAGGAACACCGGACCGAAACGCACGCGCTTCAGACGGCTGACCACCAGGCCCTGGGATTCCCACAGACGACGTACTTCGCGGTTGCGACCTTCCATCACCACGCAGTGGTACCAGTGGTTGAAACCTTCGCCGCCCGGAGCTTGCTTGATATCGGTGAACTTGGCCGGGCCGTCTTCGAGGACCACGCCGGCTTTCAGACGCTCGATCATCTCGTCGTCGACTTCGCCACGCACACGTACCGCGTATTCGCGGTCCATTTCGTAGGAGGGGTGCATCAGGCGGTTGGCCAGCTCACCGTCGGTGGTGAACATCAGCAGGCCAGTTGTGTTGATGTCCAGACGACCGATGTTGATCCAGCGACCTTCTTTCGGACGCGGCATTTTGTCGAACACGGTCGGACGACCTTCCGGGTCGACACGGGTGCAGATTTCGCCATCGGGCTTGTTGTACATGATCACGCGGCGGACCGACTCGGCGGCCTCTTCACGCTTGATTACCTTGCCATCGATGGTGATGGCGTCGTGCATGTCGACACGCTGGCCAAGGGTGGCGTCTTTGCCGTTGACCTTGATCCGGCCGTGGCTGATCCAGGCTTCCACGTCACGGCGCGAGCCGACGCCGATACGGGCGAGGACTTTCTGCAGTTTCTCGCCTGCTGGGCCGATTTCCTGGTCGTCTTTCTGGTCTTTGATACTCATCTGGGCACCTCCCGGTGTGTTCTGAAAACTGGGTACTTTGGCGAAGGGATCGCCGAAGGGTCGCGAATCATACGCGCATGCGGGCGTTTGCGCATCAGAGACTAGCTGATCGATCAGGACTTACCGGTTTTTTCCGCCGACCGGTGACAAACAACTTGCTTGCGAACACAAACCCCTGTGGGAGCGAGCTTGCTCGCGATGACGGAGGCATATCCGACATCGAAGCGACTGACCTGCCGCCATCGCGAGCAAGCTCGCTCCCACAGTGAATCTTCATTGTTCATGAGATTCGCATCAGTCTTCGAGCTCGCGGCGTTCGGCTTCGATGGCTTCGGCCAGGGCCTGGGCTTCTGCCTCTTCATCCGACAGTCCGGGCTCGGGTTGCGTTTGTTCGAGTGCGGCGACGGCAGCCAAGAGTTTTTCGCGAGCCTCGGCAACACCGAGAATGTCATCTTCTTGTTCCGGTTCGATTTCTGGCTCTGGCTCGGATTCAGACTCTATCTGAACATCTGCGGTTTCCGGCTCGATGTCGGGCTGCTCCAGATCAATCTCCGGCACCTCCCCATCACGCAACAAATCATCGAAATCAGTCTTGATCCCCTCCTCCATGCTGTCGAGCTCCAGCAACAGCGTATGGAAACTGGTCTCTTCCTTGGGTTCTTCCGGCTCGGCGCTGGCGTCGGCCAATTCCTGCAGCCCGGCGGGAACTGGCGCGTCGTCGAAATCGAGCACCGGATCAGGCTCCAGTTCGCGCACCTCGGCCAGCGGCGGCAGGTCATCAAGGTTCTTCAGGTTGAAGTGATCGAGAAACGCCTTGGTGGTGGCGAACATCGCCGGCTTACCCGGTACGTCGCGGTAACCGACGATGCGGATCCACTCGCGCTCCATCAGCGTTTTGACAATCTGGCTGTTGACCGCCACGCCCCGCACATCTTCGATCTCGCCCCGGGTGATCGGTTGGCGATAGGCAATCAAGGCAATGGTTTCGAGCATGGCGCGCGAGTAACGCTGCGGCCGCTCTTCCCATAAACGCCCGACCCACGGCGAAAACTTTTCACGGATTTGCAGGCGATAGCCGGAAGCCACCTCCTTCAACTCGTACGCACGGCCATCGCAGGACTTGCCCAAAATGGTCAGGGCTTTCTTGAATACCGCCGGTTCCGGGCGCTCGGCCTCTTCGAAGAGCTCGAACAGGCGCTCCAGCGATTGCGGTTTTCCGGAGGCCAGCAGAAAGGCTTCGAGCAGTGGCGCCAGCTCGCGGGGTTCACTCAGGTTCATGATTGGACTCGTTATTCGGCTCGTGCTCGGACGTGGATCGCGGCGAACGGCTCATTCTGCACCAGCTCGACCAAGGATTCCTTGACCAGTTCGAGGATCGCCATAAAGGTCACGACAACCCCCAGGCGCCCTTCCTCGGCGGTGAACAGCTCGACAAACGGCACGAAACCGCCGCCCTTGAGCCGTTCCAGCACATCGCTCATGCGTTCACGGGTGGACAGCGCCTCGCGGCTGACCTGATGGCTTTCAAACATGTCGCCCCGGCGCAGTACCTCGGCCATGGACAGCAACAGCTCTGACAAACGCACATCCGGCAACAGTTTGCGCGCCCGAGCTTCCGGGGCATCGAGCTTGGGCACCACCACGTCGCGACCGACCCGGCTCAGGCCGTCGATACCTTCGGCGGCGGCCTTGAAACGCTCATATTCCTGCAAGCGGCGGATCAGTTCGGCGCGAGGGTCTTCTTCCTCGTCCTCGACGGTTTCGGCCCGCGGCAGCAACATCCGCGACTTGATCTCGGCCAGCATCGCGGCCATCACCAGGTATTCGGCGGCCAGTTCCAGGCGCACCGACTGCATCAACTCGACATAACCCATGTACTGCCGGGTGATTTCCGCCACCGGGATGTCAAGGATGTTGATGTTCTGTTTGCGGATCAGGTACAGGAGCAGGTCGAGCGGGCCTTCGAAGGCTTCGAGAAAGACTTCCAGCGCATCTGGCGGAATGTACAGGTCGAGCGGCATTTCCATGACCGCCTGGCCATAGACCATGGCGAAAGGCAGCTCTTGCTGGGCTCCGGCCTGACTGTCGACGGGTTCTACTGCAGACATCTAGGCCTCGACCATGAACGGCGCAGGGTCGCCGCAGCCGACACGGATCACTTCCGGCTCGCCATCGGCGAGGTTGATCACGGTGGAGGCCTTGATCCCGCCGAAACCGCCATCGATGATCAGGTCGACCTGATGCTCAAGCAGTTGGCGCATTTCGTAAGGATCGGTCATTGGATCTTCATCGCCCGGCATGATCAGCGTCACGCTCATCAGCGGTTCGCCAAGCTCTTCCAGCAGCGCCAGGGCAATCGGATGGCTCGGCACCCGCAGGCCGATGGTGCGTTTTTTCGGATGCAACAGCAGGCGCGGGACTTCGCGGGTGGCGTTGAGGATGAAGGTGTAGGGTCCCGGAAGATGGGCCTTGAGCAGTCGGAAGGTGCCCGTGTCGATCTTGGCGAACAGCCCCAGTTGTGACAAATCGCTGCATATCAGCGCAAAGTTGTGTTTTTCGTCGAGCTGGCGCAGGCGGCGAACGCGCTCCACGGCGACCTTGTCGCCGATCTGGCAACCGATTGCGTAGGAGGAGTCCGTGGGATAAATCACCACCCCGCCCTTGCGGATGATCTCGACAGCCTGTTTGATCAGGCGCGCCTGCGGGTTTTCCGGATGAATCTGGAAAAATTGACTCACATTCTCTACCTGTTCAGACGGCGGCAATATTTGGGTCATGTTTGAATCGACACCACAGTGGTGGCAGATCCTCCGGAAGCGGGCGGTATTCACCGATCTCGGACCAGCCTCCAGGGCCATGAAAATCACTGCCGGCGCTGACCAGCAGACCGAACTCGCGGGCCAGAATCGCCAGGCTGCCCACTTGCTCGGCAGGCTGATGGCCATTGACCACTTCGATCGCGTGGCCCCCTGCTTGAATATAGTCGGCAATCAGGCGACGACGTTTGCTGCGAGTGAATTCGTAATGCCAAGGGTGGGCCAGACTGACCCAGGCCTTGGCCGCGCGCAGGGTTTCGACGGTTTCTTCCAGGGTCGGCCAGTGTTGCTTGACGTCTCCCAGCTTGCCGGCGCCCAGCCATTTGCGGAACGCTTCGGCGCGATCCTTGACGAAACCTTCGCGCACCATCCAGTCGGCGAAGTGCGGGCGGGCCGGAGCGTTACCGCTGTCACCCAGGGTCTGCTGGACTTCCCGGGCGCCTTCCAGCGCACCGGGCATGCCCTTGAGCGCCAGCTTGCGACTTATTTCCTCGGACCGTAGCCAGCGACCATCGTGCAATTTTGCAATCGCCTCGACCAACGGCGCGGCATTGACGTCGAAGCCGTAGCCCAGCACATGAATGGTCGCGCCGCCCCAGGTGCAGGACAATTCGACGCCGTTGACCAGTTGCATCCCCAGCGCATTCGCTGCACAGCGGGCCTCGTCGAGGCCTTCAAGGGTGTCGTGATCGGTCAAGGCCAGGACTCGCACGCCTCTCTCGAACGCACGCGCAACCAGAACCGCAGGCGCCAGGGCGCCATCGGAGGCCGTGCTATGGCAGTGCAAATCAACATTCACAGGGCTTTGTAACCTCAAATCAGCTGGCGCTATCGCGCGCCCATATGTTTGTTATTATGCCGCCACATCCTGCTTCTGGCTGCCACTGTGAAACAATTCATCGATTTCATCCCGCTCCTGCTGTTTTTCATCGTCTTCAAAATCGATCCACGGGTCGTCGACATTGCCGGCCATGAGGTCACTGTAGGCGGTATCTACAGCGCCACCGCTATGCTGATCATCAGTTCGCTGGTGGTCTACGGCACACTGTTCATCAAGCAGCGCAAGCTGGAGAAGAGCCAGTGGCTGACCCTCATCGCCTGCCTGGTCTTCGGCAGCCTGACCCTGGCCTTCCACAGCGAGACCTTCCTGAAGTGGAAAGCCCCGGTGGTCAACTGGTTGTTCGCCCTCGCTTTTATCGGCAGCCACTTCATCGGTGACCAGCTGCTGATCAAGCGCATCATGGGCCACGCACTGAGCCTGCCGGAGCCGGTCTGGACGCGACTGAACATTGCCTGGATCGCGTTTTTCCTGTTTTGCGGCGCCGCCAACCTGTTCGTCGCGTTCACCTTCCAGAGCTACTGGGTCGACTTCAAGGTCTTCGGCAGCCTGGGCATGACTTTGCTGTTCCTGGTCGGCCAGGGCATCTACCTGTCCCGCCACCTGCACGACGCCGATACCACAACGCCGAAAACCGAGGACTGACATGCTTTACGCAATCATTGCCACAGACGTCGCCAACTCCCTGGAAGCCCGCCTGGCCGCACGGCCTGCACACCTCGAGCGCCTGCAAGTGCTCAAGGGCGAAGGTCGCATCGTATTGGCCGGCCCACATCCGGCGATCGACAGCAATGATCCCGGGGCAGCGGGTTTCACCGGCAGCCTGATCGTCGCCGAATTCGACTCCCTGAGCGCCGCACAGGCCTGGGCCGACGCCGATCCGTACATCGCCGCAGGCGTCTACGCCAACGTTTTGGTCAAGCCGTTCAAGCAAGTCCTGCCGTAACTCCCCCCTTACGCGGTGAACCTTATCGGTTCATCGCGTTCTCAATCGCTCATTATTCTCGTTTGCCTGCCGACAAACTCCCCAATATCCGTATTGGAATCAGGAGTCGCGATGCGCAAAGGTCCGTTGTGTCTGATGTTGGTCAGTTTGTCGATCGTGGCGCCCGCCCACGGTGAAGAAGCCGCCGAGGGCGCGAACTCCACGCCGCTGTCCTTGAGCGCCGGCAGCCAGATCAACGAACTGCAGCAACGCTTGAAAGAAAGCGAGCGGCAACGAGAAGAACTGAGCAAACAATTGAACACTGCCGATGGCGAACGCGAAAGCGTCCAGCTGGTCCGGTTGCGCCAGGAGAATCAGCGACTCAAGCTGCAACTTCGGGAAGCACAGGCCGGCAGTTCTATCCCGCGCTTGCTGACCGATCAGCAACAGTGGTTCGTCGTCGGCGCCGGAGTTGCGCTATTGGCCCTGCTCTGCGGTATCTTCGCCAGTGGTGCAAGTCGAAAACGTCGACAATGGCTAAATTGAGTGATCCATGAGCGAGCTGTTACTAATTGATGATGACCAGGAGCTGTGCGAGCTCCTGAGCAGCTGGCTGAGCCAGGAAGGGTTTCAGGTGCGCGCCTGTCACGATGGCCAGAGCGCCCGCCGCGCGCTGGCCGAAACCTCACCGGCGGCCGTGGTGCTGGACGTGATGTTGCCGGACGGCAGTGGCCTGGAGCTGCTCAAGCAACTGCGCAGCGATCACCCGGACTTGCCGGTGCTGATGCTTTCAGCCCGCGGCGAACCCTTGGACCGTATTCTCGGCCTGGAGCTCGGCGCCGACGACTACCTGGCCAAACCCTGCGACCCACGGGAACTGACAGCCCGCCTGCGCGCCGTGTTGCGCCGCAGCCATCCGGCGGCGGTATCCAGCCAAATGGAGCTGGGCGACCTGTGTTTCAGCCCGGTGCGCGGCGTGGTCAGCATTGATGAACAGGAATTCACCCTTACGGTTTCCGAAAGCCGCCTGCTCGAAGCCCTGCTCAAGCAACCCGGCGAGCCGCTGGACAAACAGGAACTGGCGCAAATAGCCCTCGGCCGCAAGCTGACCCTGTACGACCGCAGCCTCGACATGCATGTCAGTAACCTGCGCAAGAAGATCGGCCCGCATTCCGATGGCCGCCCGCGCATCGTGGCCCTGCGTAGCCGTGGTTACTATTACAGCCTTTGAACACGAACATCATTCCTGTAGGAGCACGGCTTGCCGGCGATGGCGATCTACAGGACGCCATCGCCGGCAAGCCGTGCTCCTACAGGGTTGCAGTGTTTGTCAGGTCGTCGGCAATCCGTCTTTACCCAAGCTTTACGTATCGCTGACCGCCGCTGACCTTGAACTCCGTAATCTGCACACATCCGGAACGTACCGGGAATGAGACAAGGAGATTCACCATGCGCAAGACTCTTATCGCTCTGATGTTCGCCGCCGCCCTGCCGACCGTTGCCATGGCCATGCCTGAAGGCGCAGGCCCGATGGGTGGCCCGATGGGTGGCCCGATGGACGGTTCGCGCCACGGCGGTCAGATGCACGGCATGCACGGTAAAGGCCCGTACAGCCAACTGGACCTGAGCCGCGAACAGCGCGAGCAGATCCGCAAGATCATGGGCGAGCAGATGCATGAGCGTAAGCAAGTGGTCGACAAGTACCTGGAAAAACTATCGCCAGCCGACCAGAAGGCCATGAAAGATGAAATGGCCGCCAACCACAAAAAAGCCGAAGCAGACGTGCGAGCGTTGCTGAAGCCGGATCAACAGAAGAAATTCGACGAGATCCAGAAGAAACAAGCTGAACGTCGCGCCGAATGGGCCGAGTTCAAGGCCTGGAAAGCGCAACAGGCGCAAAAAGCGCAATAATGCGCTAACGGGACCCAACGACTGAATACCGTTGGCACTGATGGTGAAAATCCATGTGGGAGCGAGCTTGCTCGCGATAGCGGACTTGCAGTCACGTTGATGTTTAATGTGCCGACGCTATCGCGAGCAAGCTCGCTCCCACAAAGTTTTGCGTTTGACTGACGGTTTCTTTTTAGTTCGAGGATTTTCTGTGCGCTCATTGTTCTGGCGGATCCTGGCCAGCTTCTGGCTGGCCATCGCTCTGGTTGCAGGGCTCTCCATTCTGCTCGGGCACATGCTCAATCAGGACGCGTGGATTCTCAGCCGTCATCCAGGCCTCAATACCCTGGCCGAACAATGGACGCAGACTTACGAATCCCAGGGTGAGGACGCCGCGCAGGACCTTCTGCAGGAGCGTAAACACCAGTACCACATCGACGTTCAGGTGCTCAACGAAAGCGGTGACCCAGTGGTTCGCGGTACCTTCCCGCGCCGCGCGGCGGCCTTCGAAGCGCGGCAGAACAACGATGACCGTCGCCTGCCATGGCGACGCCTGACCGATGAGTTCACCAGCGACAAAAGCGGTGATACCTACCTGTTCATCTACCGCATCCCCCACCCGGAACTTGACGCCTGGCACCGCGAAAGCCTGCTCTGGCCGTTGAGTGCGCTGGGGATCGCCTTGGTGGTGCTGACCCTGTTCAGCCTGCTGGTGACCTTTTCCATCACCCGCCCGCTCAGTCGTCTACGCGGTGCGGTGCATGATCTTGGACAAACCACCTACCAACAGAACAGCCTGGTCAAGCTGGCCAACCGCCGCGACGAATTCGGCGTGCTGGCCAACGACTTCAATCGCATGGGCGCGCGCCTGCAAAGCCTGATCGGCAGTCAACGACAATTGCTGCGCGATGTGTCTCACGAACTGCGGTCGCCCCTCGCTCGCCTGCGCATTGCGCTGGCATTGGCCGAGCGGGCCACGCCGCCAGAACGGGAAAAACTCTGGCCGCGCCTCACCCGCGAATGCGACCGTCTCGAAGCGTTGATCAGCGAAATCCTCGTGCTGGCACGGGTCGACGCCGATAACGCCAGTGCCGAAGACGTGGATCTCAACGCGCTGCTCAATACCCTGCAAAAGGATGCACAACTGGGTTCACCCGATCAGCTCGTGCACCTCGAAGCCGAGACGCAGTTGACCCTCAAGGGCTGGCCAACCATGATCGAACGCGCCGTGGACAATCTGCTGCGCAACGCCCAGCGCTTCAACCCGGTAGGCGGCCTGCCGATTGAAATGCAGGCGTTGCGCCAAGGGGAACGGATTGTGGTGACCGTGCGTGACCATGGGCCGGGGGCGGACGCTGAACATTTGAATCAGCTAGGTGAGCCGTTTTATCGGGCGCCGGGACAGACCGCTGCAGGCCACGGTTTGGGACTGGCCATTGCGCGCCGCGCAGCGGAGCGCCATGGCGGAAGCCTGGTGCTGGCCAATCACCCGGAAGGCGGGTTCATTGCCAGCCTGGAATTGCCTCTCGTCCCAGGGGCTGTGGTCCAACCCTGAACCACTGTGGGAGCGAGCCTGCTCGCGAAAGCGGCAGCACATTCAATATCGTAGTGAATGAACGACCGCTTTCGCGAGCAGGCTCGCTCCCACATTTGATCGGTGGCGTCAGGCTTTACCGGGCCAAGCGCTGACGAACTCGGCCAGGTCAACTTTCTCCGCAACGCGTGGTTCCTTCTGCGGCGTGCCGAGGTACAGGAAGGCAATGACCTCCTCCCCTTCTGCCAGTCCCAACCCCTTGGCCACATGCGGCGAATAGGCCAAGTCACCAGTACGCCAGACCGCGCCAATACCCTGCGCATAGGCCGCCAGCAAAATCCCGTGGGCCGCACAACCAGCCGCCAGCAGCTGCTCGGACTTCGGATACTTGACGTGATCCTGCACCCGCGCGATCACGACCACCACCAAAGGTGCCCGCAGCGGTCCGTTACGCGCCTTGTCAATGGCCGCTTCGGTCACTTCAGCGTCCTGCAACTTCGCCGCTTCGGCCAGCAACTCGCCCATTTGCTCGCGCGCCGCGCCTTCGACCGTCAGGAAACGCCAAGGCTGCAAATGGCCGTGATCCGGGGCGCGCATGGCCGCGGCAAACAGCGCTTCGCGTTGCGCCGGGGTAGGTGCCGGTTCGATCAGGCGCGGGACGGAAACACGGTTGAGCAAAACGTCGAGAGCCTGCATCGGCCACCTCCAGAAAAAATTGTGCGGCTATTCTAGCTGTAACTACTGAGGCAGTGCGGTTTACATGCCCCGCCCCGCAGGTAGAATGGCGCCCTCCTTACTTCAGCCGAGCGGATTTCATGGCGTTGCCGACCTTACGTCTCATTGGTTTCATCATCGGCATCTTCCTGATAACCCTGGCCATCGCCATGGTCGTGCCGATGGGCACGCTGGTGGTCTTCGATCGCACCGGCGACCTGCCGTCGTTCCTCTGGGCCAGCATGATCACCTTTGTCGCCGGCCTCGCCCTGGTCATTCCCGGGCGCCCGGAGCATGTCCATCTGCGGCCACGGGACATGTACCTGCTGACCGTCAGCAGCTGGCTGGTGGTGTGTATCTTCGCCGCGCTGCCCTTCCTGCTGACCCAGCGCATCAGCTACACCGATTCGTTCTTCGAAAGCATGTCCGGGATCACCGCCACCGGTGCGACGGTGCTCAACCACCTGGACGACATGTCCCCCGGCATCCTGATTTGGCGCTCGCTGCTGCACTGGATCGGCGGCATCGGATTTATCGGCATGGCGGTAGCGATCCTGCCGCTGTTGCGCATCGGTGGCATGCGGCTGTTCCAGACCGAGTCGTCAGACCGCTCCGAAAAAGTCATGCCCCGTTCACACATGGTGGCGCGCCTGATCGTGGCGGCCTATGTCGGCATCACCATTTTCGGCAGCCTGGCGTTCTGGTGGGCCGGGATGAGTCCGTTCGACGCGATCAACCATGCGATGTCGGCGATCTCCACCGGTGGCTTCTCCACCTCGGACCAGTCCCTGGCCAAGTGGACGCAGCCGGCGGTGCATTGGGTGGCCATCGTCATCATGATTCTCGGCAGCCTGCCGTTCACCCTGTACGTGGCGACCCTGCGCGGTAACCGCCGGGCGCTGATCAAGGACCAACAGGTTCAGGGCTTGCTCGGCATGCTGCTGGTGACCTGGCTGGTGCTCGGCACCTGGTACTGGTGGACCACCCAGCTGCATTGGCTGGATGCGTTGCGCCATGTGGCGCTGAACGTGACGTCGGTGGTCACCACCACCGGTTTCGCGCTGGGGGACTACAGCCTGTGGGGCAACTTCTCGTTGATGCTGTTCTTCTATCTGGGCTTTGTTGGCGGCTGCTCCGGTTCGACCGCCGGCGGGATCAAGATTTTCCGCTTCCAGGTCGCCTACATCCTGCTCAAGGCCAACCTTAACCAGCTGATTCACCCGCGCGCGGTGATCAAGCAGAAGTACAACGGCCACCGCCTCGATGAAGAGATCGTGCGTTCGATCCTGACCTTTTCGTTCTTCTTCGCCATCACCATCTGCGTCATCGCGCTGTTGCTGTCACTGCTTGGAGTGGACTGGATGACCGCCCTGACCGGCGCCGCCAGCACCGTGTCCGGCGTCGGCCCGGGGCTGGGCGAGACCATCGGCCCGGCAGGTAACTTCGCCTCGCTGCCGGACGCCGCCAAGTGGATTCTCTCGTTCGGCATGCTCTTGGGCCGACTGGAGATCATTACGGTGTTTGTGCTGTGTATTCCGGCGTTCTGGCGTCACTGACCGGCACAGGCGTTTCCGTCAGTCGCGCCCGGTACTCGCCGGGCGTGCTGTCAAACCAGCGGCGGAAGGCCCGGAAGAAATTGCTCGGATCAGCGAACCCCAGCAGGTAGGCAATTTCCAGCAGGGTCATGGTCGGTTGTGCCAGATATTGCTCGGCCAGCTCACGACGGGTGTCGTCGAGCAACGTCTGAAAACTCGTGCCCTCCTCCTGTAGACGCCGTTGCAAGGTGCGTTGCGACAGGTGCAGCGTCTGCGCCACGGCATCACGCTTGGGCTCGCCCTGGGGCAGCAAACGGCACAACACCTGCCGCGCCTTGTGCGTTACTCGACTCTCGGAAAACCGCGCCAGGTATTCGCCGGCAAAGCGGTCATGCAACAACGCCATGGCCTCGTTAGCCGTCGGCAGCGGCGCTTCCATGTCCGCACGTTCGAAAATCAGCGCATCGTAAGGCGCGTTGAACACCAACGGCGCATGGAAGGCTTGTTTGTAGGGTTCGAGATCGGCCGGTTGATCGCCCTGCACCAGCACCTTGCGCGGCTGCAGCGTGCGTCCGGTCAGCCAGCCGCACAGCGCCAGGGCGCAAGCCAGGGAGGCTTCGGCGCTTTGACGGGTCGGCGGCAAATGGTCGCCATGCACCGTCAGAATCAGCGCGTAGCCCTCATCCAGCAGACGGAAACTCAGGTCGGCGCTTTCGGCAATGATCCGCTGGTAACGCACCAGTCGCCTGAAACCTTCGGCCAAGGTCTGGCTGGACATCAAGGCGTAGCCGGTCACGTGAAACTGCGCCGGTCGCACCACCTTGCCCATGTTCAGGCCAATCGCCGGGTTGCCGGACAGTTCAACCGCCCGTTGCCACAGTCGCGTCATGGAATCTTGCGGGAAGCGCGCATCCGGATCATCCAGTGCCGCGTAGTCGAGCCCCAGCTGCTTGAACAGAACCCGGCAATCCAGGCCGTCCATTTCCAGTGCTTTGACAATCCCCATCGCCCAGCTTGAAGAAGTCGTTCGTTCGCTCATGGCGTCTACTGTCTTGGTGAGCCGTCTGTCGCGGCAAATTTTCCGAAGGATACTAAAGTGGCGCCCATTGTCACTGGCTGATGCCATTGATCACTCTAGACTCAAATAAGCTACCCGCCGAACAACTTGCAGTCAGAACAATAACCACAGAGATCGCAGTCGTGGAAAACATCAAGCGTTTCAACAGTTTCGCTGAGTTTTACCCGTATTACCTCAGCGAACACAGCAACAGTACCTGCCGACGATTGCACTTCATCGGCACGACACTGGTTATTTTCATTTTGGCGCTGACCATCGGTCGGGGCGCCTGGATGCTGCTGTGGGTATTGCCGGTGGCGGGTTACAGCTTCGCCTGGGTCGGGCATTTTTTCTTCGAGAAGAATCGTCCTGCGACCTTCCAGCACCCTTTCTACAGCCTTCTCGGCGATTTCGTCATGTATCGCGACATGATCCTGGGACGCGTGCCGTTCTAGATCACCAGAGGATTGCCGATGAATGCCAATGCCCGTTTTACTCACATGAAGGATGGTACTCAGGAAGACTGGGCGATCATTGCCGCGGACTTCAGCGCCTACGCTCGTCAATTGCCGATACGGATCGTCGCGCACCTGAAGTTACTGGAAGGTGACTTCGGCGGTTTCCCCGTGGACCGCCTGACCCACTCGCTGCAAACCGCCACCCGCGCCTGGCGCGATGGCCGTGACGAAGAGTACGTGGTCTGCGCCCTGCTCCACGACATCGGCGACACCTTGGGCTCCTATAACCACCCGGACATCGCCGCCGCGATCCTCAAGCCTTTCGTCAGCACCGAGAATCTGTGGATGGTGGAGAAACACGGGATTTTCCAGGGTTACTACTTCTTCCATCACCTGGGCATGGATCGGCACCTGCGCGAGCAATTCAGCGGCCACCCGCAGTACAAGGCCACCATCGAATTCTGCGCCAGGTACGATGCGGCGGCGTTTGATCCGGCGTATGACACGCTGCCACTGAGCTTTTTCGAGCCGATGATGGAGCGCTTGTTTGCGCAGCCGAAGAACTCGATCTACAAGGCGGCGATGGAGGAGCATTCGCCAGCCTGATCAATCGAGCGGGACCGCTGCGCGGTCCATTCGCGAGCAGGCTCGCTCCCACATTGGATCTCCAGTGCACACCTATTTTGTGACCACCCGAGATTAACTGTGGGAGCGAGCCTGCTCGCGAAGAGGCCAGTCCGGACGCCGTAATTCTTAAGCCAGTTCCGCCACCTTCGCCACCTTCAACTGCGCCTCCCGCGCCTGGGCATCGGCCAACCGATACAACTCGATCGTGCCATCCCAATGCTCGATCAGCGCCGTGCACGACTCCACCCAGTCGCCGCAATTGAGGTAATCCACCTCGCCAACCTTGCGAATCTCGGCATGGTGAATGTGCCCGCACACCACCCCATGCAACTCGCGCTTGACGCACTCATAGGCAATGGCTTCTTCAAAATCGCTGATGTAACTGACCGCGGTCTTTACCTTGTGCTTGAGGTACGCCGACAGCGACCAATAACCGTAGCCATAACGGGCGCGCCAATGGTTGAGCCAGCGGTTGAGGGTCAAGGTGAATTCGTAGGCCGAGTCGCCGAGAAACGCCAGCCAGCGGTGATAGCGGGTAATCACATCGAACTGGTCGCCGTGAATGACCAGCAAGTGCCGGCCATCGGCGGTCACGTGCACCGCTTCGTCCACCAACTGGATGTTACCCAGGATCAGCTTCGAATAGCGGCGCAGGAATTCGTCGTGGTTGCCGGTGACGTAGATCACCTCGGTGCCGCGCTTGCTCATGGTCAAAAGGCGCCGGATCACATTGGTGTGCGCCTGGGGCCAGTACATGCCGCCGCGCAGTTTCCAGCCGTCGATGATATCGCCGACCAGGTAGATCTTGTCCGCGTGATAGCCCTTGAGAAACTGCGACAGGTGCTCGGCCTGGCAATCGCGCGTGCCCAGGTGCACGTCAGAAATCCACAAGGTGCGCACACGTTGCTTACGACTGGGTTTGGCGAGCTCGGCGCTGGTCATGGGCAACCCTCAGGACAAGTTTTGGCAAGCTTGACCCGGTCGGGTTAATGGCCCATGACAGCAGCAAGTCAGTCCTGTGACAGCGCGCACAAGCCGTGTCGGTGTAGACTGCGACCTGACTCATCAACCCTGTAATGAAAGCCTGTAACGAGAGCTTGTAAAGAGAGCCGCGATGAGACCGATCCTTACCCTGCGCCAGTACACCCAAGACCTGATCGTCCACAGTCATGAGCACGCACAACTGGTGTTCGGGCTGTCGGGCGCGCTGGATTTCGAGGTCGATGGGCGTGGCAGTCAGGTGGTTCAGCAAAGTTTCGTGGTGATTCCTTCCGGTTTTCATCATGCCTGCGGCAGCCCCAACGGCAGCCGATGCCTGGTCCTGGACGTGCCCGGCGATCAATGGCTTGGCCAGTCCCTGGGCGATCATGCCGATGCCAGTCGACGCCTGCTCGACAACGCCGGTCGCTTGTCGCTGGATGCGGGACAGAGCCAATTGGTCGAGTGGCTGGCCAACAGCCAGGTCGATGACCCGGTGATTGCGCAACAGGGTGCGGTACTGTTGCTGGCCAGCCTCAACAACGCCAGGCCCGACCCTGTAGGCGGCCGGCGCCTGCCCTACGCCGCACTTAATGCGCACATTGACCAATACGCCGCCTACCCGCTGCAAGTCGCCGACCTGGCCCGGGTGGCCGGTCTTTCCAGCGCACGTTTACACGCACGGTTCGTGGCCGAATGCGGGCAGACGCCGATGGATTACATCCGCAGCCGACGCTTGCACAAGGCCGTGGAGTTGCTGCGCAATTCGGCGCTGCCCATTGGCGAGATTGCCTGTCGGGTCGGTTACAGCTCCCAGAGCGCCTTTGCCGCCGCGGTGCTGCGTGAGTTCGGCGCATCGCCGGGTAAGCTGCGGCGCGAGGCTGGCGACAAATAACGCGAGTCTGGCGACAGACACAACGGGCGTTTGCACGTTCAATGTAGGAGCTGCCGCAGGCTGCGATCTTTTGACTTTGAAGATCAAGATCAAAAGATCGCAGCCTGCGGCAGCTCCTACAGGGGTCGGCGTTGTTGTCGGCCAGATTCGATACGTTTATCAAGGATTGCCATGACTCCCCGTACCGCCTTGGGCGCCCTGCATATCGGCGCATTGATGTTCGGCCTGACTGGCGTGTTCGGCAAACTTGCCGCCGCGTCCCCAGCGATCATCGTCTTCGGCCGGGCGGTGTTCGCGGTGGTGGCGCTGGCGTTCTTTGCACGCTTTGCCAGCCAGACCCGCTGGCAAAAACTCGAAGCCGTGGATGTGCGCCGACTGTTGCTCAGCGGTTTGCTGCTGGCCGGGCACTGGGTGAGCTTCTTCATTTCGGTGAAGATCGCCGGCGTGGCCATCGCGACCCTGGGCTTTGCCAGTTTCCCGGCCTTTACCGTGATCCTTGAAGGGCTGATTTTCCGGGAGCGGATCCGCGCCAATGAAATCCTCCTGGTGGCGCTGGTCAGTGTCGGACTGGTGCTGGTCACGCCTGAGTTCGATCTGGGCAGTGGCGCCACAACCGGTCTGCTCTGGTCGATCGCCTCGGGCCTGCTGTTTTCCCTGCTGTCGCTGACCAACCGCGCCAGCTCCGCGCGCATTCCGCCGGTGCAGGCGGCGTTGTGCCAGAACGTGGTGGTCGGATTGTGTCTGCTGCCGGCGGCGGCCCCGCATCTGAGCGAAGTGCGTGCCATCGACTGGTTGTGGATCGGCCTGCTCGGGGTGTTCTGCACCGGCGTTGCCCACAGTCTGTTTGTCGCCAGCCTGGCGGTGATCAAGGCGCGGACCGCCGCCGTGGTCTTCGCCCTGGAGCCGGTTTACGGGATCACCATGGCCTGGCTGCTGTTCAATGAAAACCCGACCCTGCGCATGCTGCTCGGCGGTGCATTGATCATCGTCGCAATCGTGGTGTCCAGCAGGCTTTCAAGCGGTTCGAGCAAGAAAGCCGTTGCCGCGGAGGCGGTGTCTCACTGATTGGTGCGTTCGTTGTGCCCCAGGTCGCGGTCCGGATCGATCTGGTCGCGGACTCGCTGCTTGAGCACCTTGGCCTCGGGGAAACCGCCATCAGCCTTGCGCTCCCAGAGCTGCACCTGGTCACAGAAAATGTGAAAGACCCCGCCCGTGCCGGGCACTAGGGACACCTTGCCCAGGTCATCGCCAAAGGTGCTGAGCAGTTCCTGGGCCAGCCATGCTGCACGCAACAACCACTGGCATTGGGTGCAATAGGTAATGACGATTTCCGGTTTGCTGGTGGTCATGATCGGCGAAATTCCAGAGGCAGAGGGCGCTGCCATGATAACGATCTTTATTGCCCGCGATGAACGATTACGCGGTGTGGCAGATACACCGCGGCGCCTGGTTCGCCGGCAAGCCTGGCTCCTACAAAGCGAAGAACGATGACGCGGTGCGGCAGATACACCGCGGCGTCTGGTTCGCCTGTAGGAGCCAGGCTTGCCGGCGAAGAACGATAACGCGGTGCAACAGACACACCGCAGCGTCTGGTTCGCCTGTAGGAGCGAGGCTTGCCCGCGAAGAACGATGACGCAGTGCGGCAGATACACCGCGGCGTCTGGTTCGCCGGCAAGCCTGGCTCCTACAGTTATCTGTTGGTGTCGTCCAGGGCATGGGAAGCCGGTTCGATTGTCCATTCAATCTCAGGCTCGGGCAGCGCTGGCTCTCTCGGCGGCTGGTCGGAGGAAGGAGCATTGTCCATCAGGCCCAAATCCCAACTCGTATCCATCGACAAGTCGTCCAGATTCAACTGGAACTCATCGGTGGGTGACGGCTGCGAGGGTGTTGTCGGGGGCAACACCGCCGAGGTTACAAGCGCGACCGGCGCAAGAGCGGCCAGTTGTGGAGGGTGGACGCGGACTTCCTGAAGTGTCTGCTCATCGTGCGCTGCTGGTCGATTGGCCTGCGGGTCAGGTCGCGATGGCTCGATCGATGGCTGATCCTGCTGTCGTTGTCGACGAACCCATGCAACCAGCAACGCCAAGGCCAACAGCGCCACAAACCCAACCATCCATAGCCAGTTCGCCCCAGGCTCCTCAACCACGACAGGCGCTGGCGCCACGGCAACCGGCGCAACCGGCTCCGTCGGTGCCTGCTTGACCTCGGCCAATTTGGTTTGCAGCTCGGTCACCTGCTTTTTCTCAACGGCGATCTGCTCCTCCTGTGCCTGAAGCTTCCCGTTGAGTTCATCGATGGTCGCCTGCAACTGCTGGTTGTGCAGGACGCTGGCAGCCAGTTGTTCCGCCAGAGGTTCCACTATGGGGGCTGCAACAGGCTTTGCCGCCGATTTCCTGGGTGCAGGTGATGTTGCCCCAGCCGGCTGAACACTCGGAAATGCAGAAGAAGGACGGTTCAGCGGCGGCTCATCACCGATCGGGGCAATATCTGCGGCACCCGGAGGATCAATGAGTACGGTGTACTCACGCAACAAGCGGCCATTGGGCTGGTCGAGCTGAACCAGAAAATCCAGGTAGGGTTCCTTCACCGGTTTGTTGGAACTGACCCGGATCAGGCTGCGATCGCCACGCAGGATGGGCGTGAATGTCAGATCATTGAGGAAGAACGCCCGCTCGACCCCGGCGCGGCTGAACTCGTCCGCCGTCGCCAGGCTGACCGACAGCTCGCCTTCCGTAAGTCCGGCCGCATCCACCAGGGCGATGTCGGCGCGCAGCGGTTGATTCAATGCCGAGTGCAGGGTGATTTCACCCAGGCCCAACGCCGGCACCCAGGCCGAGTACGTGACAGCGGCACTGGCCAGCAACAACCTGGCGCCATACCGTACAACCAATAGTCGACTCTCGAGCATGAGCATCCCTTAGGTAACCAAAAACCAATCTGCACGTGTTCGCACATCCGTTACGAACACGATATTGCCGACTAGTTCTTATAGTCCGCCCAGTGCGCTGGCTCAAAAACCTGGCGTGAGGTTTTGTCTCAGGATTTTTCGAGGTTGGCCAGAATGTGCCCGTGAACCCGCATGCAGACCTTTACATCCGCCTCATCGACACCCTCGAAGAGTTCATGACGCAGTTGGTTGGCAATGGTTTCGATTTGTTCGATCAGGGGACGCGCCGGGGCACACAGCACGATTTTTTTCGCCCTACGGTCTTCTACCACCGCCTGACGTTGCACCAGGCCCTGGCTTTCCAGGCTGTCGAGCAGCCGAGCCAGGGTAGGCCCCTCGACACCGACGCTTTGCGCCAGCTCACGCTGGGTCGGCGCTTGCTCGAAGCGCGCCAGGTGCAGCAGCACCAGCCAGCGGGCCTGGGACAATCCGAGTCCGGCAAGGCGGCGGTCGAGCTCGGCACGCCAGCCACGCGACATCTGGGCCAGTTGCATGCCAAAACGGTGTTGATCGGTCAACGACATAAAACACTCATAATTAGACTGAAAAAAGAGAAATACTAATAATTAGTCAGCTAAGCATGAGCCTTGGCCAGAGGCAAGACTTGTTCTGTACTGAATCGTTACATCAGTGAGACCGGTCGCTCAAAGTTCGAATTCGGACTGCAGAGCGGCCCGAATACAGTACAAAACCCCTTCGGGCACCCGACCGGCAAACAGCGCCGAAATTTCCGACACTGGCGGCAGTTCGCCCTCCCCGTCGAGGAACGCATCCTGGACTTCGCCCATCAAGTCCTCCGGCAGATCCAGCGCCTGCTCCAGTGACAACTGCTGCTTGCCGATCGCCTCGGCGAGCAGGGTGTAGACGTTCTTTTCCGAGCATTGCAACTGCCCGGCGATCTGCAACGGCGTCATGCCGGCACGCGCCAGGGTGATCAGCTCGTGGCGTAGGTCCGCCACGACTTTCGGTGCTTCGACCTGGCCACCGAGGACTTCGAGGAAAGCCTCGCCATAACGCTCCAGCTTGCGGGCGCCGACGCCACTGACCCGGGCCATTTGCGCCAGCGAGGTTGGTTGGCTGCGCAGCATCTCCAGCAAGGTCGAGTCGGGAAAAATGACGTACGGCGGTACGCCATGTTCTTCGGCCAGCTTGCGGCGCAGGGCACGCAGGGCTTCCCACTGTTCGCGCTCTTCGCCCCGGACCAGCTGGCTCGCCTGGCTCTTGCTGCTCTTGGCAGTCGTTTGCGCCTTCAGGTCGCGACGCAGTTCCAGGGTCACTTCACCTTTGAGCAGCGACCGGCACGTGTCGCTGAGGCGCAGGCCGCCGTAGCCTTCCAGATCGATGTCGGCCAGACCTCGGGCCACCAACTGGCGGAACAACGAACGCCACTCGCCTTCGGCCATCGCCCTGCCGACCCCGTACACCGAGAGGCGCTGATGCCCGAAGTTGCGTATCTTTTCGTTGTCCTTGCCCAGCAAGACATCCACCAGGTGCCCGACACCGTAGCGCTGGCCTGTCCGGTAGATCGCCGACAGCGCCTGACGGGCGGGCTCGGTAGCGTCCCAGGTTTGCACGCCATCGACACAGTTGTCGCAATGACCGCAGGGCTCGGGCATGTCTTCGTCAAAGTAGGCCAGCAGGGTCTGGCGACGGCAGCGGGTTTCCTCGCACAGCGAGAGCATGGCATCGAGCTTGTGTTGCTCCAGACGCTTGTGGCGTTCGTCGCCTTCGGAGTTCTGCAGCATCTGCTTGAGCATTACTACGTCCTGCAGGCCATAGGCCATCCAGGCATCGGCCGGCAGACCGTCACGGCCGCCGCGACCGGTTTCCTGGTAATAGGCTTCAAGTGACTTCGGCAAGTCGAGGTGAGCGACAAAGCGCACGTTGGGCTTGTCGATGCCCATGCCAAAGGCCACGGTGGCGACCATGATCAAGCCTTCCTCGTTGAGGAAGCGTTTCTGGTGGTGAGCACGCAGATCGTTGGGCAGGCCGGCGTGATACGGCAGCGCCGGGAAACCTTGTTCGGTGAGGAACGTGGCGACTTCCTCGACCTTCTTTCGCGACAGGCAGTAGACGATGCCGGCATCGCTGCGACGCTCGGCGAGGAACGCCAGCAACTGCTTGCGCGGCTGTTCCTTGGGCACGATGCGATAAAAAATATTCGGCCGGTCGAAGCTCGACAGGAAGCGCTCGGCATCCTGCAGGTGCAGGCGCGTGACGATCTCTTCGCGGGTACGCTTGTCGGCAGTGGCGGTCAGGGCGATGCGCGGGACGTCGGGGAACAGTTCCGCCAACTGGCCCAATTGCAGGTATTCCGGGCGAAAGTCATGGCCCCATTGGGACACGCAATGGGCTTCGTCGATGGCGAACAGCGAGATGTTCAGCCCTTGCAGGAAGCTCAGCATGCGTGGCTGGACCAGACGCTCGGGCGCGAGGTAGAGCATTTTGACCTCGCCGCGCCGGATCCTTGCCGCCAGGTCACGCTGTTGTTCGGCACTGAGCGTGGAGTTCAATGCCGCAGCGGCCACCCCCAGTTCTTCCAAGGTCGCGACCTGATCGTCCATCAGCGCGATCAGCGGCGAAACCACGACCGCCAGGCCATCGCGCAGCAGCGCCGGCACCTGGAAGCACAGGGATTTACCACCACCGGTAGGCATCAGGACCAGGGCATCGCCGCCATTGGCCACGCGCTCAATGATCGCACCCTGGCGGCCACGGAAACTGTCGTAGCCGAAGATGTCCTTGAGGACGCGCTGAGCCTGTTCGAGCATAAAAACTCCAAAAATCACCGAAACATCCCTGCAAGGCTGGTGCAGAATCCGCAACTCTGCACCGACAAATCGTAAGTGCAGATTGCATGACGCTTTGCATTTGAGCCGCGAAACCGGCAGGGCATCACAAAACGCGCGAGTATACCCGAGCGCTGTCCGGCAAAGGGCGCCGCTGATAAGAGGGAATGCACATGAATCCTCCGTAGGAGCTGCCGAAGGCTGCGATCTTTTGATCTTGCTTCTTGAAAACAAAATCAAAAGATCGCAGCCTTCGGCAGCTCCTACAGGGAATGCGGTGTCCTTGAGGGGGCAAATATGCCGCGCGGCTGGCCCAAGCGCTCAAGAAGGCCTAGAATTCCCGCATCGAATATTCCCCAAGGTAGCCCTTTAATGTCCTTCGCTGAGCAACTAACCCGCCTGCAAGTCTTCCTCGACGCCGATGAACTGCATGACGAGGCGCTGGACTACGTGGCCGCCCACGGCTACCTCACCGCGCTGTCGATCTGTTCGGAAGTCGTTCCTGATCGTGAATGGATCGATGCCCTGTTCGCCGAAGAGCCGCATTACGCCGATGACACCGAGCGTGAAGCGATCGAATCCACCCTGCTGGCCCTCAAGGCCCACATCGCCCGTCAACTGGCCTCTGATGAAGAGTTCGAGCTGCCGTGCGACCTGGACCTGGGCGAAGACCCGGACGATTCCGACCTGCGCGGCTGGTGCATCGGTTTCATGGAAGGCGTCTTCCTGCGTGAAGAAGCCTGGTTCGAAACCGCCGAAGACGAAGTCAGCGAAATGCTGCTGCCGATCATGGTCGGTTCGGGCCTGTTCGACGAGCAACCGGAGTTCTCCGACATCGCCGCCGACGCCAACCTGATGGATGACATGATCGTGCAGATCCCGGAAGCCCTGACTGCGCTGTACCTGCTGTGCAACGCACCGGACGAAAAACCGGCGATCCTCAAGCCTCGTCACCACTAAGGTCCTGCCTATGGACAACCCCATAGGCAACCGCTCCCTGATGTTGCGCTACGTGCTGCTGGCCATCGGCTGGCTGAGCGTAGCGCTGGGGGTGCTCGGGATTTTCCTGCCGGTGTTGCCCACCACACCCTTCCTGTTGCTGGCGGCTGCCTGTTTCGCCCGCAGTTCGCCGCGTTTCTATCAATGGCTGGTCGAGCACCCGCGGCTCGGGCCATGGATTCGTGACTACCTCGAGGGTAACGGCATTCCGCTCCAGGGCAAGGTCTACGCCATCAGCCTGATGTGGGCCAGCATCCTGTTCTCCTGCTACCTGGTGCCAATGCCTTGGGCACGGGGATTCATGCTGACCAGTGCGGTGCTGGTGACCCTTTACATTCTTCGGCAGAAAACCCTGCGTAAATCCTGACTGTCGTTGTAAACACCACCTAGACTTCAAATCTCTGCACTTGAGCAGCCAGACATGCCGCGAAGTCCGGGTAGTCCAGGATGGCCAACACTCCGACTTCGGTTTGGCGGATGGCTGTTGCTGGCGGGTTTTCCGCTGGCCGTGCCTGGCAGTGCCTGGCACGGCTGGGATTTCGCGCAAATTTCGCAAACCGCCGAAAAACGCTATGCCAGCCTGGGGCCAACGCAGGGACGTATCCAGTCCTGGAGTGAAATGCTGCAAGGCGAACGTAACCTGCCCGAGCAGGAGCAATTGAATGCGGTCAATCGCTACTTCAACCAGCAGCTGGATTTCCAGGACGACGCCCGCATCTGGCACCAGAGTGACTACTGGGCCACACCCGTCGAGGCGCTGATCAAGGCCGCCGGCGATTGCGAAGACTATGCCCTGGCGAAGTATTTCAGCCTGCGCCAACTGGGCATTCCCAGCGACAAGCTGCGCATTACCTATGTGAAGGCCCTGAACCAGAACCAGGCGCACATGGTGCTGACCTATTACAGCAGCCCTGGTGCCGAACCGCTGGTGCTCGATAACCTGATCGGCGAAATCCGCCCCGCCTCGCAGCGCAAGGACCTGTTACCGGTGTATGCATTCAACGCCGAAGGCCTGTACCTGCCCGGCAAGCCTGGCAACCAGCGCAGCGGCGACTCGAAAAAGCTTTCGCGCTGGCAAGACGTCTTGAAAAAAATGCAAACCGAAGGGTTCGCCGTGGGCGACGGTTAGCCGCCACGGCAAGGAGCGCTCGATGAAACTGCGCAACCAGTTGTTTCTTGCCATCTGCCTGTTCTTGCTGGTGGCGTTCAGCGGCAGTTTTTATGCCAGCCTGGAAAGCTCTCGCGAGCAGACGCTTGGGCAGTTGCGTGCCCATGCCCAGGACGCCGCGACCGCGCTGGGCCTGACCTTGACCACACAGGTCGACGACCCGGCCATGATGGAGTTGCTGGTCAGCTCGATTTTCGACAGCGGCTATTTCAGCGACATCCGCGTCACCCACCTCGAGAATCGGCAGGTGTTGGTGCAACGCAGCATCCCCGAGCAAATCGACGGCGTACCTGGCTGGTTCGTCAACCTGGTGAATTTGCGCCCCGAGGGTGGCGATGCACTGGTCACCCGTGGCTGGCAACAGGTGGCGCGGGTCGAAGTGTTGAGCAATCCACAATTCGCCCTGGCCAAACTCTGGGACAGCACACTGGGCAGCCTCGTCTGGTTGTTGCTCTGCGGGCTGCTCAGTGCGGTGTTCGGTGGCTGGCTGCTGCGTCGACAATTTCGTCCGCTCGACACCATGGTCCGGCAGGCCGAAGCCATCAGTAAACGCGAGTTTCTCAGCTTGCCGACGCTGCCGCGCACACCGGAATTGAAGCGTGTGGTGCTGGCGATGAACCAGATGGTCGAGAAGCTCAAGACGTTGTTCGCCGAAGAGGCTGCGCGCAGTGAAAAACTGCTCAACGAGTCCTACCAGGACAGCCTGACAGGGCTGGCCAACCGGCGATTGCTCGATGAGCAACTGGCCGATCAACTGCTGGTGGCCGAGCAAAATGGCGACGGTCATCTGCTGATGCTGCGGCTCAACGATCTGGCCGGGCTCAATCAACGCCTTGGCGGGCAACGCACCGATGCGTTGATTGGCGCGGTCGGCGAATTGCTCAAGCGCCTGACTCAAGTTCCTGAACGACGCACCTGGCTGGCAGCGCGCAATCGCGGGGGCGAATTCAGCCTGCTGGCACCGGATCTCGATACCGAGGATGCGACGCGCCTGGCCGCCGAGCTCAGCGCCACCCTGGAAAACCTGCGCCTGACCGGTGACAGTGATTGCATGCCTGTCGCCCATCTGGGCATCGTCGCCTTCCACCCCGGCGACCCGGCAAGCCAAGTTCTGCATCAACTTGACCAGGCACTGAGCGAAGCCCGGCAACATCCCGAGCGCCCCTGGGCCGTGTTGGGCCGCAGCGACAGCGCGCCAAAACAGGCACAACACCACTGGCACACCTGGATCGACGATGCCCTGACCGAAGGCAAACTGCAGTTGTATTTTCAACCGGTGGTGCAATGCGCCGACACCCGCCAGGTGCTGCATCACAAAGTCCTCGCACGTCTGCTCGATCCACAGGGCGAAGCGATTGCCGCCGGCCAGTTCTTGCCGTGGATCGAGCGGTTTGACTGGTCGGGGCGATTCGACCTGGCGATGCTCGAAGCCACCCTCGAATACCTCGTCATCAACCGTTTACCCCTGGCATTGAGCCTGTCCGGCAGCACCTTGCGCGATCATGCGCAGCTGCAACTGATCCTCGACATGCTGGAATCCCTGCCGGACCTGGCGCCCCTGCTGACCCTGGAAATCGATGAACGCCAACTGCCACCACCGGACCAATTGCAACGCTTGAGCCACAGCCTGCTCGACACCGGTTACCGTATCGGACTGCAGCATTTTGGCGGGCACTTCAGTCAAATTGGCAACCTCACTCAACTGGGGCTGGCTTACCTTAAAATCGACGGTGCCTACATCCGTGGCATAGATGTGGAGAGTGACAAACGGCTGTTCATTGAGGCGGTTTGCCGCACGACCCACAGCATCGACTTACCGTTGATAGCGGAGAGAGTAGAAACCCAAGGGGAGTTGGAAACGATCAGGGCACTGGGGGTATTTGGCGTGATGGGGCGCTTGATCGGACAGCCGCAGCCGATGTGATCTGCGAACGATCGAACACAAACGCTTTTGTCGCAGGCAAAAAAAACCGCCCTCCCTATCACAGGGAGAGCGGTATTTTTATTGCGGTTTTCAGGTCACACGGTATCCACCTTCAGCGAATGATCATTGAGCATGCCGTTGATGATGGTTGCCGTATCCGCTCCGCCAATGACCCCGCCCGCCCCCGGCGTAACCCCATAGTGACTGGCCAGGTTGACACCCGCCAGGTCGATGGTCTGGTTCGGTGCCGCGCCGGCCATGGCACTGACGTCGATGCTGGTCACCAGTGACGCGCCGCTGCCACTGACGGTGAAGTGCAGGTAGTCATCCAGTGAGGCCGCGGTGCTGTTCTCCCCTTGCAGCAGTTGCGACAGGTCGAGCTTGTCGGCACCCGGTGTAAAGTCGGTGATGATGTCGTGGCCGCTGTTGCCGTTGAGCCACTGGAAGGTGTCGGCGCCACCGCCGCCGGTGAGGGTGTTGTTGCCCAGCCCGCCGATGAGGAAATCGTCGCCGCCCTCGCCGTTGAGCACGTCGTTGCCCAGGCCGCCGGTGATGATGTTGCTGTTGTTGTCGCCGCTGAGTGCGTCATTGAAGTTGGAGCCTGTCAGGTTTTCGATGGCGGTCAGGGTGTCGCTGCCGGCACCGAAGGTGTTCTGTGCTCCAGCCTCGCCGAGATTGACCGTGACACCGGCGGTGGCGTGGGCATAGCTTGCGGTGTCGATGCCGGTACCACCATCGAGCAGGTCGTTGCCAGGTCCGCTATAGAACAAGTCATTGCCGGCATCACCGTGCAGCTCGCTGTTGCCGGAGCCTGCGGTAAGAACGTCGTTACCGTCACCGGCATTGATGACGTTGTCGCCAGTACCGGCTACCAGTGTGTCGTCCCCCGCCGTCCCGGTGAGGGTGTGGCCATCCTGGTAGCTGATGGTCAGGTTGGCGCTGTCGCTGCCGCCATGGTTGTCGCTGGCGGTGTAGATGCCGTCCGGCGTGGTGTCGTGGGCTCCGGAGTAATCGACGGTCATCTTCAACTGGTAGTTTTCAGCACCGTTTGCGCCGTTGTCGGGGATGGGAGTGATGTGGATGTTATAGGTCGCATCCGACGTCGCCTTGATGGTCTGGCCGTCAGCGATGGCAATGTAGGCGCCTTCGTTGATCGAGTACTCCATGTTGATGTGGCCGGCTGTCAGGTTGTGATCCAGGTTGAGGGTTTCCCCCTGCTTGAGATTGACGGTGATCAGGTCATCGTTGTGATGCCCGTTGACCGAACCCAGCGCTCCACTGACCACCAGCACCGCGGTCATGGCCGCCGTGTTGGCGACGAAGGCGCTGCGGGCAATGGCGGCATTGCTGCCGGAGACACTGTAGGTCTGTTTGGTCCCGGTAAAGTCCGCCCCTTTTGCGATCAGGTCCTTGCCGTCCTGGTTCAGGGCTTTTGCGTAGACGGTCATGTCGCTGTCGCAAGCAGGGACCAGGGAGCTGTTGTGCACGTCGATGGTCACCGTGGTGGTGCTTTCGTCACCGTCACCATCGCGCAGGGTGTAGGTGAACACGTCACTGGCGCCCGGGCCGCTCACTGAATTCGGGTAGCTGTGGTACAGCGCGTTGCCCGCCGCATCCAGCGTCAGGTAGCCGTAGGTGCCCTCGATCTGGCTGTTCAGGCCCCCATGCACCGGGCTCGAGGTGTCGGCGCCGGCGCGTACGCCGACTACGCCACCGCCAGCGAACTGGCCATCAGCACCCACGTTGTCGTTCCACAACACATTGCCGCCGATGTATCCGCCCTCTCCCACCGTGGCTATATCAGGAATTGCGGTGGGCACGTCATCGACGATGTTGACCACGATGGTGCTGGTGGCGACGTTGCCCAGGGCGTCGGTGGCCTGATAGGTGAAGCTTTCGTGCAGGGTGTTGGCGCCGTCGTTGGCAGGGGGCGTGGTACTGGCCGGTGAGGTCAGGGTGTAGGTGTAGCTGCCGTCGGGGTGCAGGAGCAGTTGGCCGTAGGTGCCGATGGCATTGCTGAGCAGGCTGTAGGTGATTGCGCCGCTGCCGCCGTGGACTGCACCGACCAGGGTGCCGCTGGCGGTTTCATCGGTGTTGCACGGCTGGGCCAGGGCATTTTCGTAGACGGTCACGTCTTGGTCGCTGGCCGCGACCAGGCAGCTGTTGTGCACGTCGATGGTCACCGTGGTGGTGCTTTCGTCGCCGTCGCCGTCGCGTAGGGTGTAGGTGAACACGTCGTTCGCACCCGGGCCGCTCACCGAGTTCGGGTAACTGTGGTACAGCGCGTTACCCGCCGCGTCCAGCGTCAGGTAGCCGTAGGTGCCGTTGATCTGGCTGTTCAGGCCGCCATGCACCGGAGTCGAGGTGTCGGAACCGGCGCGCACGCCGACCACACCACCGCCCGCGAACTGGCCATCGGCACCGGCGTTGTCGTTCCACAACACATTGCCACCGATGTAGCCGCCTTCTCCTACCGAGGCAATGTCTGGAGTCGCGGTCGGCACATCGTCGACGATGTTGACAACGATGGTGCTGGTGGCGACGTTGCCCAGGGCGTCGGTGGCCTGGTAGGTGAAGCTTTCGTGCAGGGTGTTTGCGCCGTCGTTGGCAGGCGGCGTGGTGCTGGCCGGTGAGGTCAGAGTGTAGGTGTAGCTGCCGTCGGGGTGCAGCAGCAGTTGGCCGTAGGTGCCGATAGCATTGCTGACCAGGTTGTAGGTGATTGCGCCGCTGCCGCCGTGGACCGCGCCGACGAGGGTGCCGCTGGCGGTTTCACCGGTATCGCATGGCTGGTCCAGGGCTTTTTCGTAGACGGTCACGTCGTGGTCGCTGGCCGCGATCAGGCAGCTGTTATGCACGTCGATGGTGACGGTGGTGGTGCTCTCGTCACCATCGCCGTCGCGCAGGGTGTAGGTGAACACGTCGCTCGCGCCCGGGCCGCTCACCGAGTTCGGGTAGCTGTGGTACACAGCGTTGCCCGCCGCGTCCAGCGTCAGGTAGCCGTAGGTGCCGTTGATCTGGCTGTTCAGCCCGCCATGCACCGGGGTCGAGGTGTCGGAGCCGGCGCGCACGCCGACCACACCACCGCCCGCGAACTGGCCATCGGCACCGACGTTGTCGTTCCACAGCACATTACCGCCGATGTAGCCGCCTTCTCCCACCGTGGCTATGTCGGGGATAGCGGTCGGCACATCGTCGACGATGTTGACAACGATGGTGCTGGTGGCGACGTTGCCCAGGGCGTCGGTGGCCTGGTAGGTGAAGCTTTCGTGCAGGACGTTGGCGCCGTCGTTGGCCTGCGGTGTGGTGCTGGCCGGTGAGGTCAGGGTGTAGGTGTAGCTGCCGTCGGGGTGCAGCAGCAGTTGACCGTAAGTGCCGATGGCGTTGCTGACCAGGCTGTAGGTGATGGCGCCGCTGCCGCCGTGAACCGCGCCGACGAGGGTGCCACTGGCGATTTCGCCGGTATCACATGGCTGGTCCAGGGCTTTTTCGTAGACGGTCACGTCTTGGTCGCTGGCCGCGACCAGGCAGCTGTTGTGCACGTCGATGGTCACGGTGGTGGTGCTTTCGTCACCGTCGGCATCGCGCAAGGTGTAAGTGAACACATCGCTCGCGCCCGGGCCGTTCACCGAGTTCGGGTAGTTGTGATAAACGGCGTTACCCGCCGCGTCCAGCGTCAGGTAGCCGTAGGTGCCGTTGATCTGGCTGTTCAGGCCGCCATGCACCGGGGTCGAGGTGTCAGAGCCTGCGCGCACGCCGACCACGCCACCGCCGGCGAACTGGCCATCGGCACCGGCGTTGTCGTTCCACAACACATTGCCACCGATGTAGCCGCCCTCTCCTACCGACGCTATGTCGAGGGTCGCGGTTGGCACATCGTCGACGATGTTGATCACGATGGTGCTGGTGGCGACGTTACCCAGGGCGTCGGTGGCCTGGTAGGTGAAGCTTTCGTGCAGGACGTTGGCGCCGTCGTTGGCCTGCGGTGTGGTGCTGGCTGGCGAGGTCAGGGTGTAGGTGTAGCTGCCGTCGGCATGCAGCAGCAGTTGGCCGTAGGTGCCGATGGCGTTGCTGAGCAGGCTGTAGGTGATTGCGCCGCTGCCGCCATGGACCGCGCCGACCAGGGTGCCGCTGGCGGTTTCGCCCGGGCTGCTGGGCTGGCTACCGGTTACGCTGCCGGGCGCCAGGTCCTGGCCGTCCTGGTTCAGGTCCAGGGCTTTTTCGTAGACGGTGACGTCTTGGTGGCTGGCCGCGACCAGGCAGCTGTTGTGCACGTCGATGGTCACGGTGGTGGTGCTTTCGTCACCGTCGGCATCGCGCAGGGTATAGGTGAACACATCACTGGCGCCCGGGCCGCTCACCGAGTTCGGGTAGCTGTGGTACACGGCGTTGCCCGCCGCATCCAGCGTCAGGTAGCCATAGGTGCCGTTGATCTGGCTGTTCAGGCCGCCATGAACCGGGGTCGAAGTGTCCGAGCCGGCGCGCACGCCGACCACGCCACCGCCGGCGAACTGGCCATCGGCACCGGCGTTGTCGTTCCACAACACATTGCCACCGATGTAGCCGCCCTCTCCCACCGTGGCTATATCAGGAATTGCGGTCGGCACATCGTCGACGATGTTGACCACGATGGTGCTGGTGGCAACGTTGCCCAGGGCGTCGGTGGCCTGGTAGGTAAAACTTTCGTGCAGGGTGTTGGCGCCGTCGTTGGCCTGCGGCGCGGTGCTGGCTGGCGAAGTCAGGGTGTAGGTGTAGCTGCCGTCGGCATGCAGCAGCAGTTGGCCGTAGGTGCCAATGGCGTTGCTGAGCAGGCTGTAGGTGATAGCGCCGCTGCCGCCGTGGACCGCGCCGACCAGGGTGCCGCTGGCGGTTTCGCCTGGGCTGCCAGGCTGGCTGCCGGTCACGATGCCGGGGGCCAGGTCTTGGCCGTCCTGGTGCAGATCCAGGGCTTTTTCGTAGGCGGTCACGTCGTGGTCGCTGGCCGCCACAAAGCAACTGTTGTGCACGTCGATGGTCACGGTGGTAGTACTTTCGTCACCGTCGGCATCACGCAGGGTGTAAGTGAACACGTCGCTCGCACCCGGGCCGCTCACCGAGTTCGGGTAGCTGTGGTACACGGCGTTGCCCGCCGCATCCAGCGTCAGGTAGCCATAGGTGCCGTTGATCTGGCTGTTCAGGCCGCCATGCACAGGGGCCGAGGTGTCGGAGCCGGCACGCACGCCGACCACGCCACCGCCTGAGCCATCGGCGCCGCCGACGTCGTTCGACAGTACGTTGCCGGTGACGGTGCCGCCCTCGCCCACCGACGTCGCATCGGGGTTGGCGGTCGGCAGGTCGTCGACGATCTTGACGTTGATTTCCCCACGCGCCTCGCTGCCGTCGGCATCGATGGCGATGACTTCGAAGTTCTCGGTGATGCTGTTGGCGCCGTCGGCGTTGGGGTGGGTGTCGGTGTAGTTCAGGGTGTAGCTGTAGCTCACCACGCCGGTGGCCGGGTCATAGCCGGTGACGGTCAGGGTGCTGCCCAGCCAGGTGCTGCCGGAGATCGGCAAGTCCTGCACCACGCCACCGCTGATGATCGCGACGCCGGAAATGCTCAGGCTCTGCAGGCCATCCGGGGCGTTGACGGTGAAGGTCCCGTGCTGGGTCAGCGCCGGGGCGTCGGGGTCGCTGCCGTAGGTGAGGTTTTTCTCGTAGACCGTCAGTTCGCCGCCTTCGACGCCCAGGCCGCCGAGGGTCACCCCGTCATCGTTGTTGTGCACGTTCAACACCAGGTTGGCGGTGCTGCTGTCGCCGTCGGCATCGGTCAGGGTGTAGGTGAAAGTCTCGGTGCCGTTGCCGCCGGCGTGCAAGGCCTTGAAGTCGGCATCGCCGGGGTTGAGAGTGTAGGTGTAGGTACCGTTGGCATTGAGCACCAGGGTGCCGTAGGTGCCGATGAAGGTGCCGGGGGTGATCGGGCCGCTGTTGGGGCCGGTCGCTACACGGTCGGCGCCTTGCACGTCGTTGCCCAGGACGTTGCCTTCGAGGGTGAGCAAGGTTTCCGAGGCTGTGTTGAGGTTGCTGTCATCGATTGCCTTGGGCGCGTCGTCGGTGATGTTGACGTCCAGGGAACCGGTGGCGGTGTCGCCGTTGCTGTCACCGGCAACCACGGTGAAGTGTTCACTGAGTTGGGTGCCGTCGCCGGTCGAATGGTTTTCGCTGTCGTTGAGGGTGTAGCTGTAACTCACCACGCCCGTGGTCGGGTTGTACCCGGTGATGGTCAGGGTGCTGCCCAGCGGCGTGGTGATCGACTGCGGAAAACCGTTGGCCACGCCAGCGCTGATCACATTGATCCCGCCGATGCTCAGGCTGGTCAGCCCGTCAGGCGCCGTGACGGTGAAAGTGCCGTTCTGGGTCAGCGCGGCGGGATTGCTTGCCGAACCGTCAGGTAGGTTGGCTTCCTTGACGGTCAGTTCACCGCCCGCCACCGACAGCCCATCAAGGGTGACCGGATTGTTCACGGGTGGCGTGATGACAGGTGGTAAAACTTCAGGCGGCGTCACAATAGGCGGTATGACTACCGGCGGTGTGACGTCCGGTGGTGGGACTTCGGGCAGCGTGACCACTGGTGGCGTAATCAGCGGAGCCGAGGCGCTTTGATCGCTGTTGCCATCGCCGTCGTGCCGCGCAAGCGGGAACTCCGGAATGCCGTTGAACCCGGCAGTAGGGAAGCCAATGGTCGGATCGACCCGCCCCCCCACTTCTTCGAGCATGACGAAACTGTGGCCCCCACCCTGTGCTCCATCGGCAGGTTCGGTCGAACCCGGGCCGGCCGCCGTCGCTTCAGCGGTCTGGGTCGGGTCGTCACCGGCGGCTATGGCTTTTTGCAGTTGCTCGACATCGGTCAGCTGCGCCTGGCTCGGGGTCGTCGCTTCAACCGTATCCACATGGGGCGATATGTGCTCCAGCAACTGGGCAGTCATTTGCAGGCTACTGCCGCGGCCCAGCGTCAGTTCCTGGCCGTTTTGCAGATGCACCGCCACCGCGCCTTCGGCCCCGGTCACCAGTTGATCGCCGGCAAACAATCGGTCCCCCTCGATCAGCACTCGACGAGTGCCATCACCCGCCACCGCGAAGACCTGACCGATAACCTTGCTGACGATACCGATGAGCGTAGCCATGTGCATTCCCTCCGCTGCCAACGATTTGTCGGCACCCTGGTTGAATGCGGAGAACATGCACATGGGCTCAAGCGGGTTACCGGGCGGATCACTGCCGGTCAACACGGGTTACCTGAAGTAAGCCGGTGCCCTGGCGACGATCTCGTCCAGCGTGTTGCTCGCGGTAGTTGTCCGCGACCTGGGTAAACCCTTTGCAATCAATGGCATTGGGCTACCTGTCGAAAACAACGTAATCCGCCAGCGATGCGTAACAGTCCTGAATCACCTCGGCGACAAAAAACCGTCACCCCAGTCTGCGCCGCGTCCCTCCCCTCCAGCACTTCTCCGCTCTTTGTCGATCAATGAATTTGAACTTTCCTCAAGCCCTGATGTGCGCCACAAAGCACATATATCAAGGGCTTCCGCAGTGAACAATGTGCTGGATTTTGCAGAGCGCATAAGTTTTTTTTGGCATAAGTCTTATGAAAAAAACTTCTTAGGTTCGCCTCAAAATGTTCTTAGCTCTCTTGTAACAAGCATGAGACGGTTTTGCCTATAAATGTCGTCAATTAATTGGCGACGCATAAAGCACCATTAGGATTCAGGGAGATGCACGATGCGCCTATTAACCCCCCTTTGCAGCGCGGTTTTGCTGGCAATTGCCTGCAGTTTTCAAGCGCATGCCATGTCACTGACCGAAGCGATCCAGAGCACTATCGCGACCCACCCGGAGCTGGCATCGCGAGTGGACAGCCGTCTGTCGGCTGACGAAGACGTGAAAGTCGCCAAGGGGGGCTTTTATCCATCGGTGGACTTGAATGCCGCGTACGGGCGCGGGTACAGCGACAACACCAACACTCGGGCGCTGGGCAATCACCACACCGAAATTCTCAATTACACCCAGTCAGAACTGCGTCTGCGGCAGATGCTCTTCGACGGGTTCAACACCGCCAACGAAGTCGAGCGTACCAAGGGCGTCGTCAACTCCCGGGCGTATTACGCCCAGGGCACCGCCCAAGACCTGGCCTTGCGCACCACCGAGGTCTACCTCGAAGTGCTCAAGCGTCGCGAACTGGTGACGCTGGCCAAGAACAACCTGCAAGCGCACTTGCGGGTCAACGACCAGATCGGCCTGCGTACCGAGCGTGGGGTCGGCAGCAACGCTGACGCCGATCAGTCCACGGCTCGCCGGGCACTGGCGGAGAACAACCTCGACACCGCCGAAGTCGATCTGGCCGACGCCGAGTCGAACTTCGCCGCCGTCGTCGGGCGCCTGCCCGATGAACTCGAAGCCCCGCCGTCGATCCGTGGCGAATTGCCAGCCTCCCTGACGGATGCCCAGCAAAGCATGGTGGACAACAACCCGTACCTGAAATCCGCCCAGGCCGATGTGCAATCGGCCGAGAGCCAGTACGAAGTCGCCAAGTCGCCGTTCTACCCGCGCTTCGATGCCGAAGCCGCGGTGGGCGCGAACAACAACATCGCGGGCGAAGAAGGCCATGACAACGAATGGCGGGTCGGCGTGGTGATGAACTACAACCTGTTCCGCGGCGGCAGCGACAAGGCGCGCCTGCAGTCCGATGCCCACAAGATCAATCAGGCGATGGACATCCGCAACAACGCCCTGCGCCAGCTCAACGAAAACATCCACCTGGCCTGGAACGCGATGGTCAACGCCAAGAAACAAACCCCGACCGCCCGTGAATACGCCGATACCAGCAGACGCGTGCGCGTGGCGTATCAGGATCAGTTCGGACTCGGCCAACGTACCCTGCTCGACCTGCTGGACAGCGAAAACGAGCTTTACAACGCCAACCGCCGCTACACCGAAGTACGCTACACCGAGGAGTATTCGATGTACCGTGTGCTGGCGAACATGGGCCAGTTGCTGAGCAAGCAACGCGTGGTGCTGCCCGCCGACGCAATCGCCCAGGCTGAAGTGAAAAGCGAAGCTCGCTTACCTGAACTCAAGTGAATACCCCTGTAGGAGCTGCCGCAGGCTGCGATCTTTTGACTTTGATTTTAAAAAGACAAGATCAAAAGATCGCAGCCTGCGGCAGCTCCTACAGTGATGGGCAGGTATCTATGCAATTACCGGAGCGATCAATGTGACCAGCATGGAAACCGCCAACACCGGTGTCGATCCACGCCTGAGCTTCGATGACCCGCTTCTGGACGGTCTGTTGATCCTCTGCAAACTCCACGGCGCGACGGTCAGTCGCGCCAGCCTGAGTGCCGGGCTACCTATGGCACACCAACGCCTGAGCCTGGACCTGCTGCCCCGCGCAGCGGCCCGGGCTGGTTTGCAGGCGCGCCTGCTGCGCCGCGACTTGAAAGACATCTCTGCACTCAACCTGCCAGTTCTGCTGTTGCTCAACAACGGCCGTACCACCGTGCTGCGCCGCTATGGCGAGGATGGCCGGGTCCTGGTCCTGCCCAGCGAAGCCGATGGCGGCGAACAATGGACCACCGCACAAGAGCTTGCCGAGCACTACAGTGGCCAGGCCCTGTTTGCCCGGCCACGGCATGAACTCGAAGACCTTCGTTCACCGCTGGTGCCGCGCGTAGAGGCGTGGTTTCGCGACACCCTGAAGCTGTCGAAATGGTTGTACAGCGATGCGATCCTGGCGAGTTTCCTGATCAACCTGCTGGGGCTGATGGTGCCGCTGTTCGTGATGCAGACCTACGACCGCGTGGTGCCGAACCAGGCCACCTCGACCTTGTGGGTGCTGTCCATCGGCCTGCTGATCGGCACCGGTTTCGAACTGGTGCTGCGGGTGGTGCGCGCGCATTTGCTGGACACCGCAGGCAAGAAGACCGACGTGATTCTCTCGGCGACCCTGTTCGAACGCATCACCGGCATGGCGATGAAAGCCAAGCCTGCGACCATCGGTGGGTTCGCCCAGAGCATTCACGATTTCCAGGGCCTGCGTGAGTTCCTCACCGCCGTGACCCTCACCAGCCTGATCGACCTGCCCTTTGCCGTGTTGATGCTGGTGGTGATCGGCCTGTTGGGCGGCTGGCTGGTGGTGATTCCGCTGCTGGCGTTTCCGATCACGATCATTTTCGCCATGATCATTCAGTCGCGCTTGCGCGACACCGTGCAGAAAAGCCTGAGCCTGGGCGCCGAACGCCAGGCCTTGCTGATCGAAACCCTCGGCGGCCTGGAAACCCTCAAGGCCTGCAGCGCCGAAAGCGAACGCCAGCACAAATGGGAAAGCACCCACGGCGCTCTCACCCGCCTCGACAGCCATGCGCGTAACCTCTCGGCACTGGCCACCAACGGTACGCTGTTCATCCAGCAGTTTTCCGGCATGGCGACCATCGTTGCCGGGGTCTACAGCATCATCGCCGGCAACCTCAGCGTCGGCGCGCTGGTGGCGACCTACATGCTCGGCAGCCGGGTACTGGCGCCGCTGGGACAAATCGCCGGCCTGATCACGCGCTACCAGCAAGCGCAGCTGACCATGAAAAGCACCGACGCGCTGATGTCCCTGCCGCAAGAGCGCGATGCCAAACAACGGCCGCTGGAACGCACACAACTGCAAGGCGCCCTGGATGTGGTTGGCGTGACCTTCCACTACAACGGCCAGAACGCCCCGGCGCTGGCCAACATCAGCTTCAGCGTGAAACCCGGCGAACGGATCGGCATCATCGGTCGCAGCGGCTCGGGCAAAAGCACCCTGGCACGCCTGGTGATGGGGTTCTACGAACCGGCGCAAGGCCAATTACTGCTCGATGGCCTGGACCTGCGGCAACTGGACGTCGCGGATCTGCGCCATCAGATCGGCTACGTCGCCCATGACCTGCCGCTGCTGGCCGGCAGCCTGCGTGACAACCTGACCCTGGGCGCGCGCTACATCAGTGATGCGCGCATGCTCGAAGTGGCCGAACTGACCGGCGTCACCGAACTGGCCCGGCAACACCCGCAAGGCTTCGACCGCCCGGTCGGCGAGCGCGGGCAGTTGCTGTCCGGTGGTCAACGCCAGGCGGTGTTGCTGGCCCGGGCGTTGTTGCTCGACCCGCCGATCATGCTGCTCGACGAGCCCACCAGTGCCATGGACAACAGCAGCGAAGACGCCTTGCGGCAAAAACTCCACCCCTGGGTCCAGGGCAAGACCGTGCTGCTGGTAACCCATCGCACCTCGATGCTCAGCCTGGTCGATCGCCTGATCGTGCTGGACAACGGGCGGATCGTCGCCGACGGCCCGAAAGAAGCAGTCATCGATGCACTGCGCAAGGGCCGTGTCGGCTCTGCGGCCGTCTAGGAGTTGCCTATGTCTGCTTCATCGGATTCTTCGAAAGCACGTGGCTACTTCGACAGCTTCGGCAAAAGTGCCGAAGTCGAATTCATGCCGGAAACCGCCGGTGCCTCGTTGCAGGACTCCCCACGCTGGTCGCGGATCACCGTGTGGCTGGCCGCCGCGTTGCTGATCAGCGCGTTGGCCTGGGCCAAGTTCGCGGTGCTGCAGGAAGTTACCATGGGCGAAGGCAAGGCGATTCCGTCGAGCAAGGTTCAGGTGATCCAGAACCTCGAGGGCGGCATCGTCACCGAGATCTTCGTGCGTGAAGGGCAGATGGTGAACAAGGGCGACACCTTGCTGCGCCTGGACGACACGCGCTACCTGTCGAACAAGGGCGAAAGCGAGGTCGATCGCTACGCGCTGACCGCGCAGGTCGAGCGCCTGTCGGCCGAAGCCGAAGGCCGGCCATTCAAGCTGTCAGAAGAAGTGATCGCCAAGGCGCCACAAGTCGCCGAAGACGAACGCTCACTGTACGAACAGCGGCAACGTCGACTGGCCAGCGAACAACGCACGCTGACAGAGCAACTGCGGCAAAAAACCCAGGAACTGGCGGAGTTTCGCTCGAAAGCCGGGCAATACGGCTCCAGCCTGGCGCTGGTCAATCAGGAAATGAACATGTCCGAGCCACTGGTCAAGACCGGCGCCGTATCGCCCGTGGAGATTCTGCGGCTCAAGCGCAGCGCGGTGGAAATCCGCGGTTCGCTGAACGCCACCACCCTGGCCATTCCCCGGGCGGAATCGGCGATTGCCGAGATCAGGAGCAAGATCGACGAGTCCGAACAGTCGTTCCGCTCGGACGCCGCGAAAGAGCTGAATGAGAAACGCACCGACCTGTCGAAAATTACAGCCTCGAGCATTGCCATCGACGACCGCGTGACCCGCACAACGGTGCTCTCGCCGGTCAAAGGCATCATCAAGATGCTGAAGGTCAATACCATCGGCGGCGTGGTCCAGCCGGGCAGTGACATGGTGGAAATCGTGCCGCTGGAAGACAACCTGCTGATCGAGGCCAAGGTCCGGCCACAGGACGTGGCGTTCCTGCATCCGGGCCAGAAAGCCATGGTCAAGTTCAGTGCCTACGATTACACGATCTACGGCGGCTTGAGTGCCAAGCTGGAGCTGATCGGCGCGGACACCATCACCGATGACAAGGGCAACAGCTTCTACCTGATTCAGGTGCGCACCGACAAAAACCACCTCGGCGGGGACGCGAAACCACTGCTGATCATTCCGGGGATGGTGGCGACGGTGGATATCATTACCGGGGAGAAGACGGTGCTGGATTATCTGCTTAAACCGGTGTTGAAAGCGCGGACCGAGGCGATGCGGGAACGGTAGTTACCATTCAAGATTTGTTGTGTTGGTTCCACCGCTTTCGCGAGCAGGCTCGCTCCCACATTGGCTCTTCGGTGAACACAAATTTTGTAACCATCGAAAATCCCCTGTGGGAGCGAGCCTGCTCGCGAAGGGGCCCGCAAAAACACCGACTATTTCGGCCCATGATTGCGCTGAAAAGTCTCCTCCCCCATCGCCGCAATCTGCCCCTCGATCAAGGCTTCAAATGGCCTTAACAAAGGCTCGAAAGAAGTCGGCGCCTCAAGGGTTTCCAATACCTGCACAATCGCCTCCACCGTCGACAACGCTCCCGGTCCCGGCGCCTTGCGCAGTCGATAACGCGACACCCCGCCCTCGGCCAGCGTCACCCTCGGCAACGCTGCCAGCAATGGATTGAGATGCAGCATCTTGCGCGCCTTGCGCCAGGTGCCGTCGGGGACGACCAGCAACAACGGCTCATCGGTGTCGGCATAGGCCTGCATCGGCCGCGCGTCTTCCCCGGGAAACAGCAACCGCGCCTGATACCCAGGCTGATTCAACAACCTCGGCAGATCCTCGAACACCTCACCGACGATCAACTCGGCATTCTTCAACCCAAGCGCCGCCAACCGCGCGGTATTCAGTGCATGGTTCACTTCGCTCGGATGTTGCAACAGCAACACCCGGGTGCGGCTGTCGAGGCTGGGAATCAGCGGGCACAGGCAATGGCTTTGCGGGCGCAGACAGCGCGGACATTGGATTCTCGACATCTTCTTCACGCCTGATTGAGTTGTGCTTTGAGCAGGTCGCGAAAGGTCTGGATCAGCGGCTCACGGCTGCGGCCCCGGCGCACGATCATCGAGAACGGAGCCTGATAACCGAAGGTGGCCGGCAGCAGTACGCGCAGGTCGCCCTTGTCGGCCCACGCCTGGGCGTAGTGTTCCGGCAAGTAACCGATGTAGGCACCGGACAGCACCAGAATCAGCTGCGCCTCCATACTTTCCACGGTCGCGGCACTGTGCTTGAAACCGTGACGGGCCAGTTCGGCCTGGCTCCAGTAACCGCGACCGACCATGCGTTGCTGGGTGATGACTTGCTCGGGGATGCGCCGCTCATTGAACAGCGGATGCCGCGTGCTGCAATACAACCAGTGCTGTTCGCGGTACAGCGGCATGTACACCAGACCGCTCATGCGTGTGGAAAAAGCACCGATGGCCAGGTCGAGGCGGTTGTCCTGCACGCCCAGTTGCAGTTCGTAGGGGCTCATCACCGACAGGTGCAAGTGCACCGCCGGGTGCTCCTGGCTGTAGGCGCCGATGGCTTCGGCGAACGGCAAGGCCTTGTCGCTGACCGTGGAGTCGATCACCCCCAGGTTCAGCGTGCCGCGCAATTCGCCCTTGAGCGCGGCGGCATATTGTTCGAAACCTTCGAGCTCGGCTAACAGACGCAGGGTTTCCTGATGAAACAGTTCACCCTTGCTGGTCAGGCTGAACCCGCCACGGCCGCGATGGCACAGCACCAGGCCCAGGGCGGATTCGAGCTGGCTCATATAGGTGCTGATGGCGGACGTCGAGAGGTTGAGTTCCTGCTGAGCGTTGGCGAAGCCCTGATGACGCACCACGCTGACGAAAATGCGCAAAAGTTTGAGGTCGGGTAAAGCGTTGGCCATGAGGGCTCTCTCCAAAGATCGTTCCCACGCTCTGCGTGGGAATGCCGCCTCGGACGCTCTGCGTCCGCTTCACGGCTGTGACGCGGAGCGTCACGGGATGCGTTCCCACGCAGAGCGTGGGAACGATCGTGGTGAAGTCTATCGTCCCCATCACCATTAGTTTAGAAAAATCTGAACTAAGTATTTGCCCGTAGCGATTCTTCCCGGCCACTACATTTCGCAGAATCGGCACCTACTCGTGGTACCCGTCCTTCCGTGAACGGTGTAACCCAATAAATAAAACAACGACGATGAGGCCCTACCCGTGGACAAGATTCTTCACCAACCACTGGGCGGCAACGAAATGCCGCGCTTCGGCGGCATCGCCACCATGATGCGACTCCCCCATGTACCGACCGCTGCAGGTCTGGACGCTGCTTTTGTCGGCGTGCCGCTGGACATCGGTACCTCCCTGCGCCCTGGCACCCGTTTCGGACCTCGCGAAATCCGCGCTGAATCGGTAATGATTCGCCCGTACAACATGGCCACCGGTGCCGCGCCGTTCGACTCGTTGTCGGTTGCCGATATCGGCGACGTGGCGATCAACACCTTCAACCTGCTGGATGCCGTACGGATCATCGAAGAATCCTACAACAACATCCTTGAACACGATGTGATCCCCCTGACCCTGGGCGGCGACCACACCATCACCCTGCCGATCCTGCGTGCCATCCATAAAAAGCACGGCAAGGTCGGCTTGGTGCACATCGACGCCCACGCCGATGTGAACGATCACATGTTCGGCGAGAAAATCGCCCATGGCACCACCTTCCGTCGCGCCGTTGAAGAAGGCCTGATCGACCCGGACCGTGTGGTCCAGATCGGTCTGCGCGCCCAGGGCTACACCGCTGACGACTTCAACTGGAGCCGCAACCAGGGCTTCCGTGTGGTTCAGGCCGAAGAGTGCTGGCACAAGTCCCTGGCGCCACTGATGGCCGAAGTGCGCGAGAAAGTCGGCGGCGGTCCGGTGTACCTGAGCTTCGACATCGACGGTATCGATCCGGCCTGGGCACCTGGCACCGGCACCCCGGAAATCGGTGGCCTGACGACCATTCAGGCAATTGAAATCGTTCGCGGCTGCCAAGGCCTCGACCTGGTGGGTTGCGATCTGGTAGAAGTCTCGCCCGCTTACGACACCACCGGCAACACCTCGCTGCTGGCCGCCAACCTGCTGTACGAAATGCTCTGCGTACTGCCTGGCGTGGTCCATCGCTGAGGATCGGTCATGAATGAACGCGATCAGGTTTTGAAAGCGGCTGCCGATCTGGTGTCCGCCTTCGCCCGCAACGATCGCGAAGCCTACTTCGGCGCGTTCAGCGCCGACGCCAGCTTCGTCTTCTACACCCTCGAACAGCCGCTGCTGTCGCGCGATGCCTACCAGGCATTGTGGGACAGCTGGCGTGCCGAGGATGGCTTCGAGGTGCTCTCGTGCACCTCGAGCAACGCCTTCGTCAGCCTGCAAGGTGACGTGGCGATTTTTATCCATGACGTGGCCACCGAGCTGCGCATGCTAGGGGAGCAACACTTCAGCCAGGAGCGCGAGACGATTGTTTTCAAGAAACAAGCGTCTGGCCAAGAACAACAAGGCCTATGGCTGGCCTGCCACGAACATTTGTCCGCGATGCCGGAAGGGCTGCCAACCCCTTAGCCAAACAGGTGACGCTCACACACGATGAGCGCGCCTTTATGATCGGAGCAGATCATGAATAACAAAAACAACGAAAACAACGAAAACAGCCTTAGCATCGAAACAAACGGGGTCGAACAGATCCCGGACAATGAGCGCACCGCCCGGCCCAGCGACCTGTTTCGCTTGATCTTCGGTGGCGCCAACACCTTTGCAACCGCCGTGCTTGGCAGTTTCCCGGTACTGTTCGGCCTGTCTTTCCAGGCGGGCGTATGGGCGATTGTGCTGGGTGTGGTGCTCGGTGCATTGATCCTCGCGCCTATGGGCCTGTTCGGTCCGATCAACGGCACCAACAATGCCGTGTCTTCCGGCGCTCACTTCGGTGTGCACGGGCGCATCGTCGGTTCCTTCTTGTCGCTGTTGACCGCCATCGCGTTCTTCTCGCTCTCCGTCTGGAGTTCGGGCGACGCACTGGTAGGCGGCGCCAAACGCTTGATCGACCTGCCGGAAACCGACCTGACCCTGGGCCTGGCCTACGGTTTGTTCGCGCTGCTGGTGTTGACGGTGTGCATCTACGGTTTCCGCTTCATGCTGTGGGTCAACCGCATCGCGGTGTGGGCGGCCAGCCTGTTGTTCCTGCTGGGCATCTTCGCTTTTGCCCCGGCGTTCGACAGCCAGTACGCCGGCACTGTGGCCATGGGTCAGGCCGGTTTCTGGGCTGCGTTCATCGGCGCTGCGTTGGTAGCCATGAGCAACCCGATTTCCTTCGGCGCGTTCCTCGGCGACTGGTCGCGCTACATCCCGCGTGAAACGCCGAAAGGCCGGATCATGGTTTCGGTGATCGCTGCGCAACTGGCCACGCTGATTCCGTTCCTGTTCGGCCTCGCCACCGCCACCATCGTAGCGATCAAGGCACCGGACTACATCGCGGCCAACAACTATGTCGGCGGCTTGCTGGCGGTATCGCCGAGCTGGTTCTTCCTGCCGGTATGCCTGATTGCGGTGATCGGCGGCATGTCCACTGGTACCACCTCGCTCTATGGCACCGGCCTGGACATGTCCAGCGTGTTCCCTCGGGTTCTGTCGCGGGTCAAGGCCACCCTGCTGATCGGTGTGATGTCGATTGCCTTCATCTTCATCGGTCGCTTTGCGGCGAACCTGGTGCAGAGCGTGTCGACCTTCGCCGTGCTGATCATCACCTGCACCACCCCGTGGATGGTGATCATGATCATCGGTCTGCTGGTGCGTCGCGGCTTCTACTGCCCGGATGACCTGCAGGTGTTCACCCGCGGCGAAAAAGGTGGCCGCTACTGGTTCACCCACGGTTGGAACTGGCGAGGTTTGGGTGCCTGGATCCCGAGCGCGGCCGTCGGCCTGTGCTTCGTGAACCTGCCGGGGCAGTTCGTCGGACCACTGGGCGAAATGGCCGGCGGTATCGACATCAGCCTGCCGGTAACCCTGGGCCTGGCCTCGCTGGTGTACCTGGCGCTGCTGAGCCTGTTCCCGGAATCGAGCGCGGTGTTCGGCCCGAATGATTCTCGCAGCAAGAGCACAAGCATTACGACAAAACCTGAACTGCGTCAGCCGGCCTGATGCAGATCCACCTGTGGGAGCGAGCAGGCTCGCGAAGATGGCGGCACATCCAACATAGATGTAGCTGACAGAACGCTTTCGCGAGCAGGCTCGCTCCCACAGAAAGCAGCCCCACAGAAACGACTTTGTTTCACATAAAAAAGACAATCGGAGACACGCTACAATGGCTTTGGATTTATTCGTCGTACTCATCTACGCCGCCGCGATGCTGATACTCGGCTATTACGGCATGCGCAAGGCCAAGACCAACGAAGACTTTTTGGTCGCCGGTCGTAACCTCGGCCCGAGCCTGTACATGGGCACCATGGCCGCCACCGTCCTCGGCGGCGCGTCCACCGTGGGCACCGTGCGTCTGGGCTACGTGCATGGCATCTCCGGTTTCTGGCTGTGCGCCGCACTGGGCTGCGGGATCGTCGCGCTGAACCTGTTCCTCGCCAAACCGCTATTGAAGCTGAAGATCTACACCGTTACCCAGGTGCTGGAAAAACGCTACAACCCGATGGCCCGCTCCGCGAGCGCGGCGATCATGCTGGCGTACGCACTGATGATCGGCGTGACCTCGATCCTGGCGATCGGCACCGTGCTGCAAGTGCTGTTCGGCTTGCCATTCTGGGTCTCGGTACTGCTCGGCGGTGGCGTCGTGGTGATCTATTCGGCCATTGGCGGCATGTGGTCGCTGACCCTGACCGACATCGTCCAGTTCGTCATCAAGACCGTGGGCCTGATGTTCATCCTGTTGCCAATCTGCCTGTACCGCGTCGGCGGTTGGGATGAACTGGTGTTGAAACTGCCGGCGGCAAGCTTCAGCTTCACCACCATCGGCTGGGACACCATCATCACCTACTTCATGATCTACTTCTTCGGCATCCTGATCGGTCAGGACATCTGGCAACGGGTGTTCACCGTCAAGACCGCCAAAGTGGCCCAGGTCGCCGGTACGGTCGCCGGTGTCTACTGCATCCTCTACGGTCTGGCCTGCGCCCTGATCGGCATGGCGGCTCACGTACTGATTCCGGATCTGGACAACGTCAACAACGCTTTCGCCGCGATCGTAAAACTGTCCCTGCCGGACGGTATTCGTGGCCTGGTGATCGCTGCCGCTCTGGCCGCCATGATGTCCACCGCCAGCGCCGGCCTGCTCGCCGCCGCCACCACCCTGACCGAAGACCTGCTGCCAAAACTGCGCGGCGGTAAACAGTCGAGCCTGGGTCTGAATCGTCTGGTCACCCTGCTGACCGGTATCGTGGTGCTGGGTATTGCCTTGGTGGTGAACGACGTGATCAGCGCCCTGACCCTGGCCTACAACCTGTTGGTGGGCGGCATGCTGATCCCGCTGATGGGCGCCATTTTCTGGAAGCGCGCCACCACCGCCGGCGCCATCGCCAGCATGGGCCTGGGCTTCGCCACCGCGCTGCTGTTCATGTTCAAGGACGGCCTGGACGCCAACACGCCGATCTACTACAGCCTCGGCGTAGGCCTGGTGAGCTTCGTGGTGGTCAGCTTGCTGTCCCGTCGCCCGGCGATGCAGGCAAGCGCCGCCTAAGCTGAATATAACGACTTGATGCTTTCTTCGACGAGTGTGGCGTCGGTTGCCACACTCGTTTTTTTTCGCCTGAAGGAAACTGCCCATGAAGATCGTCAGCAGCGATCAGTGGTTCGAAGTCAAACAGCTCAGTGATGGCATCCGCCTGATTCACGAGCCCTACATTCGTCCCTTCTATCGCTGCAACCTTTGGCACATTCAAGGCCGCGACAAAGACCTGTTGCTCGACAGCGGCTCGGGGCTGGTCAGTCTGCGTGAACAACTGCCGTGGATCACCGAGCGGCCCTTGGTAGCGGTGGCCAGTCACTGCCATTTCGATCACATCGCCGGGCACCACGAATTCGCGGAGCGCCTGGTGCACCCCGCCGAAGCGGATATCCTTGCCGCACCGGACGGCGATAACGACTTGAGCAAAGCCTTTGTCGGCGACGACATGTTTGAAGCGCACCCCGATTGCCCATTGTGCTACGCCGAGTATCGGGTCAAGGCCGCACCAGCCACCGCAACCATCGACGAAGGCGATGTCCTGGACCTGGGTAATCGGGTGCTGCAAGTGCTGCACACGCCAGGGCACTCCCCGGGCGGCATCAGCCTGTACGAAGCGGCAACCGAGACCCTGTTCAGCGGCGACATCATCTATGACGGGCCGTTGATCGAAGATGCCTACCACTCCAACCTCGACGACTACGCACGCAGCCTGCAGCGCTTGCGCGCCCTGCCGATCCGTACGGTACATGGCGGGCATTTCGGCAGTTTTTCCGGGGAGCATCTGCGCCACATGATTGACCAGTGGCAACGCTCGCACGCCTGAAGCCTGCTGTACTCAACCTCAGCAACAAACAGCAGGGACGATCACAACAACGCCGTCGAAGACCTTCCATGAAAAGAGCTGCCGTGCGTGCCACCATCCATCACTTCATCAGCCGCCTGCTTGAAGGTCGGGATGACTTCGACGACAACGCCAGCCTGGCGCAATTGGGATGGATAAAGCGGATATCGAAGACCTGATCTTCCATCTGGAAGACGAACTCGGCTTGACGGCATTTACCGCCGAGGAAGACCGGATGCTCAAGACCGCCAGGACGGCGAACGACTTGAGCCGGTTCTTGATGGAGATCGGGCGGCATTGACCTGGCCGATCTCCCTGGAAGCACTCATTCATCGAGCAGCAGCCCTTGCTGCTGCTGCAAAACGACGTCGCGTTTACCGGCGACGCTGCTGGCGCCGGCGTTGTTCGTCGTCGGTGCGAATAGGCACAGGTTGCAGAGGCGGTTCGATCAAACCGAGTGCAACACCCAGGTCGTGCAGCCAGTTTTGGATTTTCTCTTTCATGATGCCCCCTTCAGGGTAGTGCCGGGCGACCGGAATTCTGTAGTCGCTTCGCACTGATAATAGTCCGAAGTGCCGAGCAATGCTCGCCGAACATAGCAACGATCTGTTACTGAATGGATCACAATCCGACGACATGAGTTCAGCATAGCGCTTTACCGACGGCGGGCAGTTTGCCTGGCAGCCCACTCAAGGCTGCCCAAGCGCTCTGCGCAAACGGCGACGCACCCACTGCTCAGCGCTGACAAAGGTAATCCCCAGCAACACAAGCACGGCACCGATGACGAAATTGAGGCTCAGCGCCTCCCCCAGCAGGACCACCCCGAACGTGACGCCGAACAACGGCGTCATGAATGAAAACACCGCCAGGTTGGCCGCCAGATAACGGCGCAGCAACCAGAACCAGATCAGGTAGCTGAAGAACGACACCACGATGCCCTGGAACAGCACGCTGGCCACCGCCACGCTGGTCAGGCTGACATGGGTGATCTGGCCGCTGAGCAACGCAATCAAAAGCAGGCCGACGAAACCGACGATCAACTGGTAGAACAATGTCAGGGTCACCGGCGCCTCCGACAAACGCGAAGCGCGCACCACCACGGTGGTCGCCCCCCAGCAAGCCCCCGCCAGAACGCCCAACGCATCGCCCAGCAACATGCGGCGATCGAGGTTATCCCAGGACAACCCTGCGGCAAACGCAATACCGATCCCGATGAAGGCCAGGAAAATGCCCAACCATTGCACAGGCCGCAAACGCTCACTCGGCAACAACCAGTGCACGCCCAACGCCGTGAAAATCGGCGCGGTGTAGAGGAACACCGACATGTGCGCCGCCGTGGTCAGTTGCAGGCCTTCGGAAATGAACAGGAACTCCAGGCCAAACAAGGCCCCGGCCAACAGCCCGCCGCGCCAGGTGGCGCCCACCTGATCCCAGCCCCCCTTCCAGCAGATCAACAACCCCACCAGCAGCGCGGACATTCCCGAACGTCCGGCTGCCTGCATGACCGGCGCAATATCGGGTGCCGCCCACTTGATCATCACCTGCTGAATGCCCCAGACCAGGCACAACCCCACCATCACTTGCAGGGCAAATCCATCGGCGCTACGCCGGGTGGCGCTCACCTTGATACCTCGACAACACAGAACATGGCAGTGGCTCGACAGTCAAAGCAAAGCCCCAGGTTGCTTGTTGAACACACGACGCCGGGGCGGAAGAATTATGCAGTCGATTATTAACCAGATGGACAGAAAATGCCGCCTGTCCGAGACCCTGTACGCGAAGACGTCACGACACCTTGCGCGCAGCCCAGTACCCAACGCAGCAGGCGACGCAGGTGGCGAACGCCCCCCACGCCATGTCCAGCAACGTCACCTGGGCCGGCCATCCTTGCAAGGTCGCCCAGTTGATCAGGTCATAGGTGCCATACGCCACCAGGCCCAATATCGCACCCAGCCGCGCGGCGCGCTGCCAGCTTTGCGCCGGCAGCACCACGAACACCACACAACCGAGTACATACAAGGGATAAAACACCGCTACCGGGGCCAGCAGCGGTTGGTCGCGCATCAACGCACCGAGTTGCGCACGGTAGATCGGCGCCATCAGGAGTCCGAGCCAGAGGCCGTCCAACAGCACAAACGCCAGCAACGTACCGATGTAGGCTGCGAGCGTTTTCTTCATGGCAGCGGACCTTCTCGGTTGGCGGGTCAGCTCAGTTCAATGCGGTCGGCGTGAATCACGATCTGGCCATTCTTGTACAACGCACCGATGGCCTTTTTGAAGTTGCCCTTGCTGACGCCGAACATGCTGCTGATCAATGTCGGATCGCTTTTGTCGCTGACTGCCAGGCTGCCGTTGTTCTCGCGCAACTTGGCGAGGATCTTCGAGTTCAGGCTGCTGGCCGCTTCGACGCCCACCGGTTGCAGGCTCAGGCTGATCTTGCCGTCGCTACGAACTTCCTTGATGAAGCCCTTCTCTTCTTTGCCGGCGCGCATGAACTTGAAGATTTCGTTCTTGTGAATCAGGCCCCAGTGCTTGTTGTTGATGATCGCCTTGAAACCCATGTCGGTGGACTCGGCCACCAGCAAGTCAACTTCCTGCCCTGGGGTGTAGTTGGCGGGCGTCTTGTCCAGGTAGCGGTCCAGACGTGCGGTCGCGGTAATGCGGCGGGTATGCTTGTCGAGGTAGACATGCACCACGGCGTATTCACCGGCCGTCATCTGGCGCTTTTCTTCCGAATACGGCAGCAACAGGTCTTTGGGCAGTCCCCAATCCAGGAATACGCCAATACTGTTGACTTCAACAACTTTCAAACTGGCGAATTCACCGACTTGCACTTTCGGCTTTTCAGTAGTTGCGATGAGCTTGTCATCGCTGTCCAGATAAACAAAAACGTTGAGCCAGTCTTCATCTTCGCTGGGAATATCTTTTGGTATATAACGATTAGGCAAGAGGATTTCGCCATCCGCGCCACCGTCCAGATATAAACCGAAGTTAGTGTGTTTAACCACTTGCAAACTGTTGTAACGCCCGACTAAAGCCATGTCCAATACCCTCATTGCGTGGCGGCATTCTACCCGGTTTTGGCGGTCAGGTTCGCCAGTCAGCCCGGTGGCGCCAGAAATTCCCCGCAAAGCCTTAATTTTTCTCGGTTTTACCTTTTTCGGGCCGCCGCTCGTCAGACCGGGCCGGCGATCATCCTGCCGCCGTCGCTGGGCGAAACGCTGTTTTCCACGCCAGGTTCTTAGTTAAAACAGCGGCTTAGATCCATATGCAAATAACAACTTGCAATTTGTGGCGTCCCCGCTCAATGTCCGCCAGCGGATATTTGCCAAGCAAATATGAAGTCAATCCTGTACGATGCCTGGCCAAGTTAATTTTCTACAGGTTAATGGCCGCCATGCGCGTAAAAGCATCCAACAGCAAAGCAAAGCCAGCTCCAGCCGTCGAAACCAGCGAGTCGATCAACAGCCAGATCGCTGCGTTCCTCAAATCCGGCGGTGAAATCCAGCAAATTGCCAAAGGTGTCAGCGGTCAGACATTCGGCCCATCCAAGCAGATCACCCTGGGCAAGAAGTAATACCCAGCCCTGCACCTGGTCCCTAAGCGCTTTGAGCTTCGAAGCGCTTGGACTGGAACCTAGCAACACCCTCGCCTTACCCCTTCCAATCTTGTAGAAATCGACGAACGGCCCACCCGGCCTGTCATTCGTCGGTATCCTTGCACGCGTCTAGATCAAGCGTTTCAGCAGGCCCAAGCCTGCCCTCGCTGTTCATGGAGTGACGCATGCGCACACCCTCTTGTTTATCCTTGCTGCTCGGCGGCCTACTGGCGTGTCCGGGGGTGCACGGGCAAATCTTTCAACGCGAGCTGGGGGATTTCGACCTCAAGCTCGGGACCAGCCCCAGCCGCAGCATGGCCCAAGGCCTCGTCAAGCCATCCGCCGTCGGTTCGTTTCATGGCGGCCTGGACCTGACCCATGACAGCGGTTTCTACTTTGGCCAATGGTCGCCGAGCATGGGCATCAGCCCGGGGAAAAACCTCGAGATCGACTCTTACGCGGGCTTCAAGCAACCCTTCGACCAGGTCCTCGGCTACGAAGTGGGCATCATCCATTACAGCTACCCGGAAGTTGACACCCTCGACAGCCAGGAAGTGTTCGGTGGCCTGACCCTGCTGGGCAGCCGTTTCGGCGCTGCCTTGAGCAACGACCCGGACAAACAGAACAGCACGCTGTTTGCCGACCTGCGCGGCAACCAGCCGTTCGGCATCGGGGTCAGCATGAAATACACCACCCACCAGTTGAACACGCCGGTCGCGGTGGACGGCGGTTATGTCGGCAGCTTCACCGATTGGTCGGTGAAACTGTCCCGACCGTTCATGGGCATCGACCTCGATCTGATCTACAGCGATTCCAGCCTCAATGGCAGCTATTGTTCAGCCTATACCGGTCAAAATAGCCAGTGCGACGCACTACTCACCCTCAAGGCCGAACGCGCGTTCTACTGATGAGCTGAACTGCCGGGTTCACTTTGCGTTCAGAAGAGAATCAGCTCCAGAAGCCCGGCTTTCGCAAGGATTTGCCCATGTCTCACTGGATTAAACATATTGCCTTTGTGCTCATGTTCACCCTTGCCCTCGGCGGGTGCAGCCGCATGGGCCTGGCCTATCGTAACCTCGACGTGATCGTTCCCTGGACGCTCAGCGATTACCTGGACATGAACGGTGAGCAAAAGAATTGGCTCAACGAACGCCTTAAGGAACACCTGAGCTGGCATTGCACGACACAAATGCCGGGGTATCTTGACTGGTTGGACCGCTTGCAGACCATGATCGAGACCAATCAGGTTACCGATGCCGCGCTGCAGGCTCGCACCGCCGAAGCCGAAAAGGCGATTGCCGAGACGGCCCGGGAAATCACGCCATCAGCCATCGAACTGCTGCAAGGCCTGGATGACACTCAGGTCGCAGAAATGAACGAGGCCTTCGCCAAGGACCAGCGCAAGCGTCAGGAGCAATACCTGAAACCGTCGCTGGACCAGCAGATCAAGAACCGTGCCGTGCGCATGGAGAAACGCCTGAATGAATGGCTCGGGCCACTCAACGCCTCTCAACAACAGCGAGTCATGGCCTGGTCCACTGCCTTGGGCGACCAGTACACGCAATGGATCGCCAACCGCATCCACTGGCAGAAACAGTTCAGTGCCGCGGTGGCGCAGCGCCAGACGCCCCAATTCCCACAGCGAATCGAGACGCTTCTGGTCAACCGCGAGAGCTTATGGACGCCGGCCTACCGCCAGGCCTTCGCCAAGACCGAAGCCCAGGCGCGGGCACTGTTTGTGGATTTGATGGCGGAAAGTACGCCGCAACAACGTCAGCGCTTGTTGACGAAGATCGAGGGCGTGAAGAAGGATTTTAGTGATTTGAAGTGTCTCAAATCAGCCAAATAGGGTTGAATGCAACAAATACCTTGTGGGAGCGAGCCTGCTCGCGAAGACGGACTAACAGCCAACATCATCATTGAATGTTAATTCGTTTTCGCGAGCAGGCTCGCTCCCACAGGGGCATCATATAAGATCAGGCAATCTGCGCCTTCGAAGCCACCTCATCAAACGTCGATTCGTCCAGTGCATCTTCCTGGTCATCCAGCACCTGCCGCGGATGCTCATTACCCGGAATGCTGCTGTCGATCAGGCTCAATAGGCTTGAGCCCCGAGGCGTCAAAATGTAATTCGAACCGGTGCCTCCCTGCTCTTCGGGCCGAGGTTCGATATAACCTCGCGCCAGCAGTAACTTTTCGTACTCGCCGGCCACCGCTTTCAAGTGGTCCAGGTTTTCAGTCTGCTCACCTTCCGACGCTTTCTGCGCAGCGTACTGCTCGGCGTAGGGCCGTGGCGTGAAGCTGCTCGCACCGTTCTGCACTTCATGCAGCAAGCGCTCAATCAAATCCCAGTTATAAGTCGTCATCCTGATTCAACCTCCGGTGGCCGTGAGTGAGAGGGCCTTCATAGGTTGTGACAGAAGTGCTCGGCAGCCGTTCAGCCCTCTTTTTTGCCGCTACCGACCGGCGGTATGTCGAATTACCGGCAGGTCAAACGACTAGGCTGTGTAAGTCACCTCCCCGCATCACGCAGGAGAAAACCCAATGAACATTCAGAATCACCCGGTCGTGTCCCGGGAAGAATGGCTCACCGCCCGCAAGCAACACCTCGCCAACGAAAAGGCGTTCACCAAGGAACGAGACAGGCTCAGTGCCGAGCGACGCGCCCTACCCTGGGTGAAAATCGACAAGGACTATCACTTCCAGGGATCTGACGGCGAACTGAAGCTTGCCGACCTGTTCGGTGGCCGCAGTCAGTTGGTCATTTACCATTTTATGTTCGCCGACGGTTGGGACGAAGGCTGTCCCGGTTGCTCTTTCCTCTCCGACCACATCGACGGCGCCAACCAGCACCTGGCGCACCACGACGTCGCGGTGGTGGCGGTGTCTCACGCACCGTTCGCCGAATTCCAGGCCTTCAAACGGCGCATGGGCTGGAAATTCGACTGGGTGTCGTCCGAAGGCTGCGATTTCAACTATGACTTCGGTGTGACGGCCCGCCCCGAAGACGTCGCCGCCGGAAAGGCCACCTACAACTACGAAAAAACCGACGGCTCGGAAGAAGAACTGCCCGGCCTCAGTGTGTTTTATCGCAACGAAACCGGCGAGATTTTCCACACCTACTCGACTTATGCACGCGGCCTGGATCTATTGGTGGGTACTTACAACTACCTCGACCTGATGCCCAAGGGGCGCAACGAAGAAGAAATCATGGATTGGGTGCGGCATCATGATCGGTATGAGGATAAGGCACAGACGAGCTGCTGCCATGGTGGATAGATCTCGAAACGGAGTCGTGACCCATAGGGGATGGCGGTGAACTTTTTCCCTCCAGTGGCCCTCAACCGGTTAACCCGCCTTAACCGGAACTGAGGCCCGACAGATGAAAATCTTGCTGAAACTCACCCTCGCCACCACCCTCGCTTGCGCCCTGCCCGTCTGGGCCTGCACGCCGGAAGAGGCCACCCTCAAGCGCGAGCAGTTGGCCAAGGAAGTCACCAAGCTCACCGAACAGAACCCGACCAAGGCCAAGGAGATCAACGACGAGCTGCAGAAGATGGATCTGGGCACTGCCTCCAAGGATTTGCCGGACAAGTGCCAGTTGATCGATCAGCGATTGAAAGAGTTGGGAACGGCAGAAAAGAAAGCCGAGAGCTGAAGGGATGCAAAAAACCCGGACACTGTCCTAATGCTGTTCACTTAAGGATGGGGTTGTGTATAAGAGCTGGATTGGGGGGATATCCATTGCTGCGGTAACGGCTACCTATGGTTTCGCCCTTACGGCGAGTCACTTTCGAAAAGCGCGAAAGTAACCAAAGCGCTCTTGCCCCACCACTCGGTGCCTCGCTAGGGCTCGGCATGCCCTCTCTCCGGCATTGCTCCGTGGGTCGCCGCGATGGGCCGTCCCTGGCCCAGCGCGGCTAAACCGGCGTCCTGCCGGTTTACCCACTGCGCAATGCCTGCGTTCGGCCATCGTGGTTTAACGGGGCGCCCAAATCTAAAGCCAAAGCGAGGCGGCCTGACAGCCGACCTGACTTTGGCTGATCCCCCCCAATCCCCTGTGGGAGCGAGCTTGCTCGCGATGGACGTCAACGATTACGCGCCCTGTCTGGATGAACGCGTTGTCTGGAAGTCCATCGCGAGCAAGCTCGCTCCCACAATGGGATCGCGGGCAGACCTGCAATCAGGTCGGCTTTAAGGCCGCCTCGCTCTGCTTTAGCTCTTGATTTTCTTGCCCTATATCGAGAGGCCAAGTGAGGTTCTGCGCAGTGGGTAACCCGGCATGGATGCCGGTTTAGCCGCGCTGGGCCATGGATGGCCCATCGCGGCGGGCCCTGTAGGAGCGAGTATGCTCCGGGCGGCGTTCCGACGAAAAACCTGAGGGCACCACGGGGTGTCAAGCTCGCCGCGTCATCGTTGACCACCATCGCGAGCATGCTCGCTCCTACAGGCTTTTCCAAGTGACTCGCTGTAAGAGCGAAACCGCCAGTGGCCGTTACCGCAGCAACGGATATTCACCCAAGCCAAATATGCACCGGGTTTCTATTGGGCTAGCCGAAGCGCTTATTCAGCCGCCGGCGCTTCCGGCTTGCGGCGCTTGAGCGGGGCCATGCCGTCCTTGCTGACCAGAGAGTCGCTCTTCGGGCGGTTGACGCTCTTGCGTTTGGTCGGGGTCTTGGCGGCGACTTTTTTCTTGTCGCCCTTGGCGTCGGTCTTTTTCTTCTTCACGCCGACGGCCTTGCCGGAGGCCTTGACCTTTTTCGGTCCGCCGTAGGTGCCTTTGACTTCCTTGATGGTGCGGCGCTCGAAGCTCTGCTTGAGGTAGCGCTCGATGCTCGACATCAGGTTCCAGTCGCCGTGGCAGATCAGCGAGATGGCCAGGCCATCGTTGCCGGCACGACCGGTACGGCCAATGCGGTGCACGTATTCGTCACCACTGCGCGGCATGTCGAAGTTGATCACCAGATCCAGGCCGTCCACGTCCAGGCCGCGAGCGGCGACGTCGGTGGCTACGAGGATTTTCACCCCGCCCTGCTTCAGACGGTCGATCGCCAGTTTGCGATCCTTCTGGTCTTTCTCGCCGTGCAGCACGAACGCCTTGTATTCCTGGGCCACCAGGCGGCCGTAGATGCGGTCGGCCATGGCCCGGGTATTGGTGAAGACGATGGCCTTCTGATAGGTCTCGTTGGCCAGCAGCCAGTTGACGATCTGTTCTTTGTGCTGGTTGTGGTCAGCGGTGATGATTTGCTGACGGGTCGTTTCGTTCAGCTGGCTGACCGCATTGAGCTGCAGGTGCTCAGGGTTGTTCAGGACCTTGGCGATCATCTCGCGCAGACCGGAACCACCGGTGGTGGCGGAGAACAGCATGGTCTGCTGACGGTTGGTGCACTCGTCCACCAGACGCTGAACGTCTTCGGCGAACCCCATGTCGAGCATGCGGTCGGCTTCATCGAGCACCAGCACTTCGACTTCTTTCAAGTCGAGGTTGCCAGCGTTCAGTTGCTCGATCATCCGCCCCGGGGTACCGATCAGGATGTCCGGCACCTTGCGCAGCATGGCGGCCTGGACCTTGAAGTCTTCACCGCCGGTGATCAGGCCGGACTTGATGAAGGTGAACTGCGCGAAGCGTTCAACTTCTTTCAAGGTTTGCTGGGCCAGCTCGCGGGTCGGCAACAGGATCAGGGTCTTGATGCTGACGCGGACTTTGGCCGGCCCGATCAAGCGGTTGAGGATCGGCAAGACAAATGCAGCGGTCTTGCCGCTACCGGTTTGCGCTGTCACCCGCAGGTCACGCCCTTGGAGCGCCAGCGGGATGGCCGCTGCTTGCACAGGCGTTGGCTCGACAAATTTCAGCTCGGCCACGGCTTTGAGCAGGCGTTCGTGCAAGGCGAATTCGGAAAACACGGGTGCTACCTCGAAGAAATGCAAAAAAACAGCTGCATAGGGTACCGGTTTCGAGCGCGTAGGCCGAGTTTCTTTATACAAATGGCGGTAAACAGTGGTTTTTTTGTTGCCCGATTTGTCCCCGAACGTAATACAAAGCGTCTTAAATGCTCTAATCGCCCCTCTTGTCCCCTAGAAGAATCGTTTTTGCCCATGGATATCAAACAGCTCTGGCTCAATGCCCAAGACCTTTGGGGTGCCCTTGACCAGCATCCGCTCGTGCATGCCAGCCTGGCACTGATAGTGTTGTTGGTCATTGCGCTTGCCCTCGGACGAGTGGCGCGCTACCTGATTCTGCACGCCAGCAAAATCCTTGGCCGCCAGCCGGCGCTGCACTGGATCAACGACTTGCGTCACAACAAGGTATTCCAACGTCTGGCACAGATCACACCGTCGCTGGTGATCCAGTTCGGCCTGCACCTGGTACCGGAGCTGAGTAAAACCGCGATGGTATTCCTCGGCAATGTGGCGCTGGCGTTCACCATCCTGTTCCTGCTGCTGTCGATCGCGGCCCTGCTCAATGCACTGCTGGACATCTACGCCCGCACCGAACACGCCCGCACGCGCTCGATCAAGGGCTATGTGCAACTGGCAAAAATGGTGTTGTACGTGTTTGGCGCGATCGTCATCGTCGCCACCTTGATCGACCGTTCGCCGCTGTTGCTGCTGTCGGGCCTGGGCGCCATGTCGGCGGTAATCCTGTTGGTCTACAAGGACACCCTGCTGTCGTTCGTCGCGAGCGTGCAGCTGACCAGCAACGACATGCTGCGGGTCGGCGACTGGATCGAGATGCCGCAGGTCGGTGCCGATGGCGATGTAGTGGACATCACGCTGCATACGGTCAAGGTGCAGAATTTTGACAAGACGATTGTTTCGATCCCGACCTGGCGCCTGATGTCCGAATCATTCAAGAACTGGCGCGGCATGCAACAGTCCGGTGGCCGGCGGATCAAGCGCAGCCTGTTCATCGACGCCAGTGGCGTGCGGTTCATCCGCGATGACGAGGAGCTGAAGCTGTCCCAGGTGCATCTGCTGACTGATTACATCAGCCGTAAACAGGCCGAACTCAAGGCCTGGAACGAAGCCCAGGGCAATGTCGCGGCGATGTCGGCCAACCGCCGGCGCATGACCAATATCGGCACTTTTCGCGCCTATGCACTGGCGTATCTGAAGAGTCATCCGGAGATCCAGCCCAATATGACCTGCATGGTCCGCCAGATGCAGACCACGGCGCAGGGGATTCCACTGGAAATCTACTGCTTCACCCGTACCACGGTGTGGGCAGATTACGAGCGGATTCAGGGGGATATTTTTGATTACCTGCTGGCGGTGTTGCCGGAGTTTGGCTTGAGCTTGTATCAACAGCCGAGTGGCGGGGATTTGCGGGCCGGCTTGTTGCCGGCGGTGCTGGGCGCGAGCCACATTCCAGAGGCCGAAAAGCACGTCATGTAGCAGCGCGATTCCCAGTGGGACATTCGATGGTAGATAAACCCCATCCAGATTGTCTCTTCCAGGTTGACAGTTAAACGCTTTTCACCGGCTTTTTCTGCCTCATCGCAAACCCTAATCTGTGCCCATGTTGAACGACGCCACTCACTTACCTCGAAAGGATTTCATCATGAGCAACGCTACCTACAAACGCCTGAACAAAGACGACGCTGTAGTTTTGTTGATTGACCACCAGACCGGCCTGATTTCCCTGGTTCAAGACTTTTCGCCCAACGAATTCAAGAACAACGTACTGGCACTGGCTGACGTGGCAAAATTCTTCGAGCTGCCAACCATCCTCACGACCAGCTTTGAACAAGGCCCCAATGGCCCGCTGGTACCAGAACTCAAAGAGATGTTCCCGGACGCGCCTTACATTGCCCGGCCTGGCCAGATCAATGCTTGGGACAACGAAGACTTCGTCAAGGCAATCAAGGCGACCGGTCGCAAGCAATTGATCATTGCCGGTGTGGTAACTGACGTCTGCGTGACCTTCCCTACATTGTCTGCACTGGCGGAAGGGTTTGAAGTGTTCGTGGTCACTGACTCTTCCGGCACCTTCAACACCACCGTACAACAGGCAGCCTGGAACCGTATGACCCAGGCAGGGGCTCAAATGATGAACTGGTTCTCGGTCGCTTGCGAATTGCAGGGCGACTGGCGCAACGACATCGAAGGCCTGGGCAACCTGCTGTCCCAGCGCATTCCGAACTACCGCAACCTGATGAACAGCTATTCGGCAATGGCAGCGCGCCAGGCATGATCGGGCATTGAGTTCAGAAGACGCATACAACAAAAGGGCCCTCGAAGGGCCCTTTTGTATTTGAACCTACCAGGACTTCAATGCTTCAGCCTGCGCCCTTTGATGCTCGCGATCAGGTATACGAGCTCGTCAAAAAATCTCGCTACGAGATCAAATGGCAGCACTACGCTGACGCAACTCCATGTTCAGGATGCGGTCGTTTTCGCTGTAATCGACAGGACAGTCGATCACATGCACACCGGGTGTCTTGACACAGTGCTCCAGCAGCGGCAGGAAACCCTCGGCGCTTTCCACGCGGTGGCCATTGGCGCCATAGGCCTCTGCGTATTTAACGAAGTCCGGGTTGCCGTAATCCAGGCCGAAGTCGGTGAACCCCATATTGGCCTGCTTCCAGCGGATCATGCCGTAGCCGTCGTCCCGCAGGATGACCACGGTCAAATTCATGTTCAGTCGAACCGCTGTCTCCAACTCCTGGCTGTTCATCATGAAACCGCCGTCCCCACACACGGATATCACCGGACGATCCGGGTACACCAAATGCGCGGCCATAGCCGAAGGCAGACCCGCCCCCATGGTCGCCAACGCGTTGTCCAGCAGCACGGTGTTGGGCTTGTGCGCCTTGTAGTTGCGGGCAAACCAGATCTTGTAGATGCCATTGTCGAGGGCAACGATGCCCTCGGACGGCAACACGCGACGAATGTCGGCAACCACACGCTGTGGGTAGACCGGGAACCTGTTGTCGTCCGCCCCTTCAATGATCTGGGCTTCGTTCGCATCACGAATCGCCATCAAGCGTGTGAAGTCCCAATGACTGGTATCGTTCAGAGCTTCGCCGATCTGCCAGACGGCGTTGGCGATATCACCGATTACTTCAATCTGTGGGAAATACACGGCATCGACTTCAGCGGAGCGGAAGTTGATGTGGATGACTTCGGTGCCGCCACGCACCATGAAGAATGGCGGCTTCTCGATCACATCGTGGCCGATATTGACAATCAGGTCGGCAGCCTCGACGGCGCGGTGAACAAAGTCTCCCGACGACAGCGCGGCATTGCCGAGGAAACGCGGGTGGCGCTCATCAACCACGCCCTTGCCCATCTGGGTAGTGATAAAGGGAATGCCGGTATCGTCGATCAGTTGCTTCAAAACCTTGGCGGTCATCTTGCGGTTGGCACCTGCGCCAATCACAAGGATTGGACTGCGAGCGTTCTGCAATTTCTCGACAGCGGCCTCGACAGCCTTGTGCTCGGCCAATGGACGGCGGTGCAGGCTCCGCGGCATCGGCAGGCTATCGGTTTGCTCGGCGGCGATATCTTCCGGCAGCTCGAGGTGGACGGCTCCGGGCTTCTCTTCTTCAGCGAGACGAAACGCTTCACGCATGCGCGCCGGTATGTTGTCTGCCGAAGCGAACTGGTGGGTGTACTTGGTGATCGGCGCCATCATGCCGCAGACGTCAATGATCTGAAAACGGCCTTGCTTGGACTTCTTGATCGGCTTCTGGCCTGTAATCATCATCATGGGCATGCCGCCCAGATAGGCGTACGCGCTGGCAGTCACCAAATTCGTTGCGCCCGGGCCGAGGGTCGAAAGGCTGACGCCGGTCTTACCCGTGAGGCGGCCGTAGGTGGCGGCCATGAAGCCGGCGGATTGCTCGTGACGCGTCAGCACCAGCTTGATTGTCGACGTGCGTAGCGATTCAAGCAGGTCGAGGTTTTCCTCGCCTGGAATGCCGAATACATACTCGACGCCTTCACTTTCCAGGCATTGCACAACCACATCGGCAGCTTTGGCCATTTTCTTGTCTCACCTACGCTCGGCGGAAACCCGATAATTTTTGAATTTGTGTGCGCTCAACTCCTCGGACGCGGCACATACAGTGCCTTTAAAAAATTACAACGACGTTCCATTTTTACAAGCCGTCGATTTGAGGGCGCACGCTAGAATGATAGTCGGCCGTTTGCGCATGCCGATGGTTCAGTGCGCGATTGCTGGTTGGCGTATACCCAACCGGCTGATCCACACCGCCATCAATATCACCGAACCACCGAGCAACAACCGTCCCAGTTCCTCATGCTGATTCCAGATCAACAGATTGATCAGCAGCCCCACCGGCACATGCAGGTTGTTCATCACCGCCAGCGTCCCGCCATTGACCAGGCACGCGCCTTTGTTCCACCAGTACAGCCCCAGCGCGGTCGAGACGAGGCCGAGGAACAGCAGCACGCCCCATTGCAACGGTGCTTCAGGCAGGAAGTTCTGTTTGCCGAACAACAGGAACGCCGGCAACGCCACCGCCAATGCGCCCAGGTAGAAATAGCCAAAACGCCGGTAATGCGGCAAATCGCTCGGATGACGCGCGACCAGATGTTTGTAGAGCACCTGCCCGGCGGCGTAGGTGAAGTTGGCCAGTTGCAGCAGCAGGAAACCCATGAAGAAGTCCGGGTTGATCCGGTCGAAGCGAATCACCGCCGCCCCCGCCACCGCCACCAGTGCCGCGACAAGGGCCCATGGATTGAAGCGACGGTTCAGCGCGTCTTCTATCAGCGTCACATGCAACGGTGTGAGGATGGTGAACAGCAGCACTTCAGGTACCGTCAGCACGCGAAAGCTCAGGTACAGGCAGACGTAGGTCACACCAAATTGCAGTGCGCCGATCAGCAACATGCCACGCATGAACGCCGGCTCCACCGAACGCCAGCGGGTCAGCGGGATAAACACCAGCCCCGCCAGCAGCACGCGTATCAGCACTGCGAAGTAACTGTCGACATGACCGGCCAGGTATTCGCCGATCAGACTGAAGGAAAACGCCTGGATCAGCGTGACAAAAAGTAGATAGCCCATGCTCGCCTCGTTTCGAATGGCGGCGAAGATAACGGTTTTTGCCAGTTATCGCGAACAGTCAAACGATACAAAAACCCAGGCAAAAAAAAGCCCGATCTCGCTAAAGCGTTCAATCGGGCTAGAGCACTCAGGTGCAACAAGTGCAAAGGGAGGTTCGATGCGCGTACAGGCTTGAAGGGTTGCGCGCCAGGTCACTAGACCATCCGGTGATTATCTGGCGATTAACGGCTCAGGCCACTTGGGAAAGCTTGGCGTTCGCCTGGTTCAGGCCTTTCTCCTGGAAGTCGCCGCCCAGGTTCATGCCTTCGGCGTGAATGAACGTCACGTCGTGGATGCCGATGAAGCCCATGACCTGACGCAGGTAGGGTTCCTGGTGATCAGCGGTACTGCCGGCGTAGATACCGCCGCGAGCCGTCAGTACATAGGCGCGCTTGCCGCTGAGCAAACCTTGCGGACCGGTTTCGGTGTACTTGAAGGTCACGCCGGCACGCAGCACATGATCAAGCCAGGCTTTGAGGGTGCTCGGGATGGCGAAGTTGTACATCGGCGCTGCCATCACCAGCACGTCGGCGGCGAGCAACTCGTCGGTCAGCTGGTTGGAGCGTTCCAGTGAAAGTTGTTCGATGTCACTGCGTTGATCGGCAGGTTTCATCCAGCCGCCCAACAGGTTGCTATCCAGGTGTGGCACCGGGTTGACGGCCAGGTCACGGACGGTGATCTGGTCTTTCGGATGCGTGGCTTGCCACTGGGAGATGAAGGTCTGGGTCAGTTGACGGGAAACCGAGTCTTGCTGACGGGCACTGCTTTCGATGATCAGAACGCGGGACATGGGCTGTAGCCTCCATCTGAGAATGCTGTAAGTCGATGGAGTGAAGGTTAAACAGAGTTATATCGATGAAAAAGCGCAAATAACTGCTATAACCGATCAAGAAATTCGTTTATAAGCGGAGCATCAGCGATTGGCGTGCTCCGCTGGATGTCATTTCGGTTTGCAGGTCATGCTGATGTACAGCTTGATGATCTTGCGGTTGAACTTGGCTGAAAGGTCCGCGCTTTTACCCGCGTCCAGATTAACCCTGCGGGTCTTGGGCGATTCTGGACCGTTGCGAAACACCACCGAGCATTCGGCAGCGGTGTCGCCGTAGTTGTTCACGGTGATCGAGCCCATGTCGTAATCGGAGGCGTAGGTGGTGTAGTCGATCTTCAGTCCATTGAGTTCTTTCTGTACGTCGATCGGGTAAGCAAACGCAGTCAGGGGCATCATCGCCAGTAGCACATAACCCGATTTTAAAAAAAACAGCTTTTTCATTCAGCAGTCTCCAATAAGAACTGCGCAGCTTAGGACAACAGGAGCCCATCATGAAAGCGCCCCGCGTGACCCTTGATCAATGGCGAACGCTTCAGGCCGTGGTCGACCACGGCGGCTTCGCCCAGGCCGCCGAAGCGCTGCACCGCTCGCAATCGTCGGTCAGCTACACCGTGGCGCGCATGCAAGACCAGCTCGGCGTGCCGTTGTTGCGCATCGACGGGCGCAAAGCGGTCCTCACCGAGGCTGGCGGCGTGTTGTTGCGCCGCTCCCGGCAACTGGTGAAACAGGCCAGTCAGCTCGAAGACTTGGCGCATCACATGGAGCAAGGCTGGGAAGCCGAAGTGCGCCTGGTGGTCGATGCCGCCTACCCGAGCGCCCGCCTCGTGCGCGCGTTGACCGCGTTCATGCCGCAAAGCCGTGGCTGCCGCGTGCGTCTGCGTGAAGAGGTGCTGTCGGGCGTGGAAGAGGTCCTACTCGAAGGCGTGGCCGACCTGGCCATCAGCGGTTTCAGCATTCCCGGTTACCTGGGCGCGGAATTGAGCGACGTCGAGTTCGTCGCGGTCGCCCATCCGGAGCACCCCCTGCACCGCCTCAATCGCGAACTGAATTTCCAGGACCTGGAAAGCCAGCTGCAAGTGGTCATCCGCGACTCCGGGCGCCAGCAACCACGGGACGTCGGCTGGCTCGGTGCCGAACAACGCTGGACCGTCGGCAGCCTGGCCACCGCCGCCACTTTCGTCGGCAGCGGCCTGGGGTTCGCCTGGTTGCCAAGGCACATGATTGAACGGGAACTCAAGGAAGGCACGCTCAAGCTGCTACCGTTGGATCAGGGCGGCAGCCGCAACCCGAGTTTTTACCTGTATTCGAACAAGGACAAGCCGCTCGGCCCGGCGACGCAGATTCTTATCGAGCTGCTGCGCACATTCGATACCGCACCACTGGACGCACCGTTCGCCGCCCCAGAACAAGCCTGACACGGAGGTAATGCATGGCCTATTTCGAACACGAAGGTTGCAACCTGCACTATGAGGAATATGGCCACGGCACGCCGTTGCTGCTGGTCCATGGCCTGGGTTCCAGTACCCTGGACTGGGAAGAGCAGATCCCGACGCTGGCCGCCCGCTACCGGGTGATCGTCCCGGATGTGCGCGGCCACGGGCGCTCCGACAAACCCCGTGAGCGCTACAGCATCGCCGGGTTCAGCGCCGACCTGGTGGCGCTGATGGAGCACCTGAACCTTGCGCCCGCCCATTTCGTAGGGTTGTCGATGGGTGGCATGATCGGCTTCCAACTGGGCGTGGATCAGCCGCAATTGCTCAAGAGCCTGTGCATCGTCAATAGCGCTCCCGAGGTCAAGTTGCGCAGCCGCGATGATTACTGGCAGTGGTTCAAGCGCTGGAGCCTTATGCGTGTACTCAGTCTTCACACCATCGGCAAAGCCCTGGGCGGCAAACTGTTCCCCAAACCCGGGCAGGCCGATTTGCGACAAAAGATGGCCGAGCGCTGGGCAAAAAACGACAAACATGCTTATCTCGCCAGCTTCGATGCCATTGTTGGCTGGGGGGTTCAGGAACGACTGTCCAAGGTCACCTGTCCAACCCTCATCGTCAGCGCCGACCGCGACTACACGCCGGTCGCGCTGAAGGAAAACTACGTAAGACTGCTGCCGAATGCGCGGCTGGCAGTGATCGCCGATTCGCGTCACGCCACCCCGCTGGATCAGCCCGAACGCTTCAACCAGACGCTGCTGGAGTTCCTCGCCGCAGTCGACACTACCCATCAGGATCACTGACCCATGCTGAAAAAAATCGCCCTCGTCGCTGGCTCCGTTCTGTTTGCCGCCAACCTGATGGCGGCAACGCCTGCCAAGGCGCCGCACGTTCTACTGGACACCACCAACGGCCAGATCGAAATCGAACTGGACCCGGTCAAGGCTCCGATCAGTACCAAGAATTTCCTTGAGTACGTGGACAGCGGCTTCTACAACAACACGATTTTCCACCGCGTGATTCCGGGCTTCATGGTCCAGGGCGGCGGCTTTACCCAGCAAATGCAGCAAAAAGAAACCAAGACGCCGATCAAGAACGAGCACAAGAACGGTCTGGTCAACGTTCGTGGCACCTTGTCCATGGCCCGAACTTCGGTACCTGACTCGGCCACCAGCCAGTTCTTCATCAACGTCAAGGACAACGATTTCCTCGACCAGGGTGATGGCTACGCGGTGTTCGGCAAAGTGGTCAAGGGCATGGACGTGGTGGACATCATCGTCAACTCGCCAACCACCGTGCGTAGCGGCATGAAGGATGTGCCCGCCGACCCTGTGTTCATCAAGTCGGCCAAGCGCATCGACTGAGACTAAGCTGGACAAGGATGTCCGAGCCGTTGCCGGTATTGCCGGCAACGCTCAAACCGTTTGAAGGAGAGCCCGTTCGCGGGTGAATAACCGATGCTTTATCGCCGTTTTGAAAAACTGATCGACGTCTTCCGCGATGCCCCGTCAGCCGCCCCGCCGGATCGGGTCTGGCCTTTTTATACCTACTACCTCAAGCAGGTCTGGCCGAGTTTCGCCGCCCTGCTGATCGTCGGCCTGTTCGGCGCATTGATCGAAGTGGCGCTGTTCAGCTACCTGAGCCGCATCATCGACTTGGCCCAGGGCACGCCAAACGTCGACTTCTTCAAGGAACACGGTCTCGAACTGACCTGGATGGTGGTGGTGGCGCTGGTTTTGCGCCCGCTGTTCGTCGGCCTGCATGACCTTCTGGTGCACCAGACCCTGAGCCCCAGCATGACCAGCCTGATTCGCTGGCAGAACCACAGTTACGTGCTCAAGCAGAGCCTGAATTTTTTCCAGAACGACTTCGCCGGGCGCATCGCCCAACGCATCATGCAAACCGGCAACTCCCTGCGCGATTCAGCGGTACAGGCGGTGGATGCGCTGTGGCATGTGTTGATCTACGCCATCAGCTCGCTGGTGCTGTTCGCCGAAGCCGACTGGCGCCTGATGATCCCGCTGCTGACCTGGATCGTCGCGTTCATCAGCGCGCTCTACTACTTCGTGCCACGGGTCAAGGAACGTTCGGTGGTGTCCTCCGATGCGCGCTCCAAACTCATGGGGCGGATCGTCGACGGCTACACCAACATCACCACTCTGAAGCTGTTTGCCCACACCAACTTCGAGCAGCAATACGCCCGCGAAGCGATCAAGGAACAAACCGAAAAAGCCCAACTGGCCGGCCGTGTCGTCACCAGCATGGACGTGGTCATCACCAGCATGAACGGCTTGCTGATCGTCTGCACCACCGGCCTGGCCCTGTGGCTGTGGACACAGTCGCTGATCACCGTGGGCGCCATTGCCCTGGCCACCGGGCTGGTGATCCGCATCGTCAACATGTCCGGCTGGATCATGTGGGTGGTCACCGGCATCTTCGAAAACATCGGTATGGTCCAGGACGGGCTGCAAAGCATTTCGCAGCCGGTCAGTGTCACCGACCGTGACCAGGCCAAGCCGCTGGCGGTGGCCCGTGGTGAAGTGCGTTTCGATAATGTGGATTTCCACTACGGCAAACAGAGCGGGATCATCGGCGGGCTCAACCTGACGATCAAACCCGGCGAGAAGATCGGCCTGATCGGTCCGTCCGGCGCGGGCAAGTCGACCCTGGTCAATCTGCTGCTACGCCTCTACGACGTGGAGGGCGGGGGCATCCTCATCGATGGCCAGAACATCGCCGACGTCAGCCAGGAAAGCCTGCGCGAACGCATTGGCATGATTACCCAGGACACCTCGCTGCTGCATCGCTCGATCCGCGACAACCTGCTCTACGGCAAACCCGACGCTACCGATGCCGAACTCTGGGAAGCGGTGCACAAGGCCCGGGCCGACGGGTTCATCCCGCTGTTGTCGGACGCCGAAGGCCGCAGCGGGTTCGATGCCCATGTCGGGGAACGCGGGGTGAAGCTTTCCGGCGGCCAGCGCCAGCGCATCGCCATTGCCCGTGTGCTGCTCAAGGACGCGCCGATCCTGATCATGGACGAGGCTACGTCGGCTCTGGATTCGGAGGTCGAAGCGGCGATCCAGGAAAGCCTGGAAACCCTGATGCAGGGCAAGACCGTGATCGCCATCGCCCACCGGCTCTCGACCATCGCCCGGATGGACCGGCTGGTGGTGCTGGAGAATGGCAAGATTGCCGAGACCGGCACTCACGCCGAGCTGCTGGCTCATGGCGGCTTGTATGCGCGGTTGTGGCAGCACCAGACGGGCGGGTTCGTCGGGATCGATTGAACCCGATGCGATTCCCCGTGGGAGCGAGCCTGCTCGCGAAAGCGGTGAGTCAGGCAACTATGATATCGACTGACACGACGCCTTCGCGAGCAGGCTCGCTCCCACAGGGGGTGGTATCAGGTTTGGCGATAGGGCAAGGCAGTCCTGGCTTCTTCGGCATACGCCAGCACACCCACCCGCTCCTGATGAAGGAAGTCCTTGACTGCGGCTTTCAACCCGGGATGGCGCAGGTAGTGCCAGGAATGCGTGATCACCGGTTCAAACCCGCGAATCAACTTGTGTTCGCCCTGGGCTCCGGCATCGAAGCGCTGATAACCGTTGGCAATCGCGTAATCCATGCCCTGGTAGAAACAGGTCTCGAAATGCAGGCGATCGAACTCCGCCAGACACCCCCAATAACGACCGTAGAAACTGTCGCCACCGACCAGGCTGAAAGCCATCGCCACGGGACGTGAGCCTTGTTTGGCCAACACTACTCGAATCGCCTGAGGCATACGCTCGGCCAACAGGCTGAAAAATTCCCGCGTCAGGTAAGGCCGTTGTCGGCGAATTGCATAAGTGTTGGCGTAGCAGGCATAGACAAAATCCCACAGCGACTCGGTCAATTCCCGGCCTTCGAGCCATTCAAAATCAATACCCTGCCCCGCCACTTGCTCGCGTTCCTTGCGCATCTGCTTGCGCTTGCGCGAACTGAGTACGTCGAGAAAATCCTGGAAATCCCGATAGCCACGGTTCTGCCAGTGATACTGACAGCCGATGCGTTGCAACCAGCCTGGCTGCTCGGCCAAAGCGGCGTCGGTGAACGGATCCGTGAAGTTGATGTGGGCGCTGGAAAGCGCTTCGATTTCCAGATAACCCGGCAAACTCTTCAGTAATTCGAAACCGTCTTCGATCTTGGCCGCCAGCAAGCGCGGGCCACTGACCGGGCTGAACGGTACGGCGCTCAGAAGCTTGGGGTAGTAATCGATCCCCGCACGCTCACAGGCATCGGCCCAGGCATGATCGAACACATACTCGCCGTAGGAATGCCATTTGCGGTAGCTGGGCAACGCTGCGATCAGTCGATCGCCTTCGACGTGCAGCAAATGTTCGGGTTGCCAGCCGGAATGGGGGCTGACACTGCCACTGTCTTCCAACGCGCCGAGAAACCCATGACGCAGAAATGGCTGATTCTCGGGCACCAGCGCGTCCCACGATTGCGGGTCGATTTCGGACAGACTTTGCAGGCGTTGCAACGGCATCACCATCCTCACTCTTCATGGCGTGAAAGCCCCGCGAGTATCGCCTATCGGTGTGCTTTGCACACGGGCATTTGGACGACAGCGCTCTAGATCAATCGTTCGCGACGACTTTGTATCGTCACAGACATGCCATCACTCTGCCACTGCACTGTCATAAACCATCGCGATACTGGCGCCTGTTTTTAGAGCGCCGGGTTATATCCGGCCACTGTTTTCCGTCCACCCCATGGTCGGTTGTGCCCAGGATGGTTCAGCCATCCACTCTCACTTTCGGAGATTGATATGCGTCTTGCTTCCACGAAAACTGCGGCGGCCTTGTGTGGCGGCCTGTTGCTGGCCATGAGTGTTCCGGCCAGCGCCGCAGTCGACGCCAAACTGCTCGACATGCTCAAGGCTAACGGCTCGATTACCAACGCCCAGTACAGCGAACTGCAAGCCGAGCTGGCGAAGGATCAGAAAGACCAGCAAATCGCTCGTCAGGCCCAGCAAGAGACCAACGAGCAGATCGCGGCCACCGCGAAGAAGACCAATGAGCTGAGCAGTTTCGACCAGAAGCTGGCGTGGGCTGCCAAGACCCAATTCAAGGGCGACGTGCGTTTCCGTCAGGAAAACATCCACAACGATGGTGTTTCCAACAACAAAGACAGCGATCGTCAGCGCATTCGTGCCCGCCTGGGTGCGTTCAGCGAAATCAACCCGCAAGTAGACACCGGCATCCGTATTGCCACCGGCAGCAGCGACGACGCTCGCTCCACCAACCAGGACCTGAACAACTACTTCGACAAGAAGCAGATCTGGCTGGACCTGGGTTATGTCGATTACCACCCGGACGCCATCAAGAACCTGCACGTGATCGGCGGCAAGATGTTGCAGCCGTGGGTGAGCATGGGCGACATCATCTGGGATAGCGACATCAACCCCGAAGGCCTGGCCCTGACTTACAAATATCCGCTGGGCAACACCGAACTGTTCGGTAGTGCCGGTCACTACACCCTCAAGGACAACGTCGACGGCGAAGGCGTGCAGTTCAAGCACGACCTGCGTCTGTACGCTGGCCAGTTGGGTGCGCGCTTCGCCATTACCGACAACCTGAAAATGACCGTGGGCGGCAGCCTCTACAACTACGACAACGACGAAGACAGCACCTGCACCGCCACCACCACGCCATGCGCACTGGCCGTCAACGGTAACAGCCCGGGCGAAGAGTTCCGTCTGTGGGAAGGTTTCAGCCAGATCGACATCGGCGGCCTGCCAATGCCGCTGTCGCTGTACGGCCAGTACGTACACAACGCCGAAGCCAGCAACGATAAGGACACTGGCTGGCTGGCCGGCGTCAAGACCAAGATCTACGGCTTCGGCCTGGACTACAACTACCGCGACGTGCAGCAGAACGCGGTGGTGGGTGCCTTCACCGACTCTGACTTCGCCAACGGCTTCACCGGTTCGCGCGGCAGCAAGCTGAAAGTCAGCTACGAGCTGGACAAGAACTTCACCCTGGGTGCGACGTACTTCATGGCGAACTCCGACTACACCAACGCCAGCGTCAACCTGAAAGACTCCGACATCAACACCCTGCAACTGGATGCCGAAGCGAAGTTCTGATTTAACCCGCTACACGACTCCGGCAAGGATGCCTGAGTTGCTTTTACAGCCTGGCGTTGATGTATCGGTCCCCATCATCCTCCGATATATCAACGCCAGGCTGTTTCTATTGGCGCGCAAAAAAAGATCGCAGCCTGCGGCAGCCCCTACATTGATCGATGTTCAATCGCGATATCGCGTTGAAACCTGATCCTGTAGGAGCTGCCGCAGGCTGCGATCTTTTCAGCTACAGCGAAAAAATCAGCGTTTGCGCAACAGCACGCTACCAATCGAATAACCGGCGCCGAACGAGCTGAGCACCGCCAGCGAGCCGGCGGCCAGATCGTCCTGGTGCTTGTGGAACGCAATCACCGAACCTGCCGAACTGGTGTTGGCATAGGTATCGAGAATCACCGGTGCTTCCTGCTCGGTGGCTTCACGACCCAGCAGCTTCCTGACGATCAGGTGGTTCATGCTGAGGTTGGCCTGGTGCAGCCAGAAGCGCTTCACGTCGCCTACGTTGAGTTGATTCTCTTCCAGGTGCGCAGCGATCAGCTCGGCGACCATCGGGCAGACTTCCTTGAACACCTTGCGGCCTTCCTGCACGAACAGTTTGTCCTTGGCACCGATGCCCTCTTCCGCGGCGCGGTTGAGGAAGCCGAAGTTGTTGCGGATGTTGTTGGAGAACTTGGTCTGCAGCTTGGTGCTGACAATGTCGAACTGGTGACTGGAAGTGGCCAGGTCGGCGCGCTCGATGATCACTGCGGTAGCGGCATCGCCGAAGATGAAGTGACTGTCACGGTCGCGGAAGTTCAGGTGACCGGTGCAGACTTCCGGGTTGACCATCAGGATCGCCCGGGCCTGGCCCAGCTGGACGCTGTTGGCCGCGGCCTGGATGCCGAAGGTGGCCGAAGAACACGCCACGTTCATGTCAAAACCAAAACCCTGGATACCCAGCGCTTCCTGGACTTCGATGGCAATGGCCGGATAGGCGCGTTGCAGGTTGGAGCAGGCGACGATCACGCCGTCGATGTCCGCGGCGGTCTTGCCGGCACGCTGCAAGGCTTGTTCGGCTGCGCCGATGGCCATCTGGCAAAGCACTGACCATTCGTCGTTGGAACGCTCGGGCAGGCGTGGCGCCATACGTTGCGGGTCGAGGATGCCCTCCTTGTCCATGACAAAGCGGCTTTTGATACCGGAGGCTTTCTCGATGAACGCTGCGCTGGACTCGGTCAACGCCTCGACTTCACCGCGGGCAATAGCTTGGGCGTTGTCGGTGTTGAATTGAGCTACATAAGCATTGAAAGACTGCACCAGCTCTTCGTTGGAGATGCTGTTGGCCGGGGTGTAGAGGCCGGTGCCGCTGATGACGACGTTATGCATGGTCGTGTCTCTAATCTGTTCAGGCAGAAAGCATTGGTACAGGCGTACCAACACACAAAGGGTCTATTCCCATCTGGGGGACGCAAACCTGGCATCGCTTTATTCCGTCGCGCAACCCGGCCAAAGGCTCTGGAGGGCGAAACCGGCGCTTATGGTCGCGAAGTTTGCCATAAACCTTGGGTTTTGGCGCCTTTTGCAAATACGGCGGTACAACGCGATACCTGTAGGAGCGAGCATGCTCGCGATGGACTGGAGAGCTCCACGGGGTGCCAGGCGCTCAGCGTTATCGTTGACGACCATCGCGAGCATGCTCGCTCCTACAGGACTCGTATTATGGCTCGATCTGGCTCCACTGTTTGTTCAGGCGCTTGTCGGAGATCGGTACCTTCGTCCCTAACTGCTGGGCAAACAGCGAAACCCGGTATTCCTCCAGCCACCAGCGATACAGCTCCAGCTGCGGATCGCGCTTGCCTTCCTGGGCGTGTTTGTTGGCGCGGGTCTGGTATTGCGTCCAGAGGCCGGACAACTCGCCGCTCCAGACCCGATCCCGTTGCACCTGGGCGCCGATTTTTTCGAAACGCTGTTCAATGGCCTTGAGGTAGCGCGGCAGTTCCTTGAGCCACTGCATCGGCGTTTCCCGGACAAACCCCGGATACACCAGATGGCTGAGCTGCTGCTTGATGTCGTTCAGGGCCACGGCTTGCGCCAGGTCGATCTTGCCCTTGAAGCGTTTTTGCAGGCCGTGCCAGTGCTTGAGGATTTCCAGGGTCAGCCTCGCCACGCGTTCGGCATGTTCGGTCCAGGCGCCGCGCTTGCGTTCGGCCAACGATGCCAACCCGGCGCCGTCGCGTGGCAACGGGTCTTCACCGTCGAGGATGCAGCTGTCGAGGCTGGCTAACAGAATGTCTTCGACCAATGCATCGACACGCCCCAAGTCGCGATACAGCAGGCCCAGTTCGGTCAGGCCCGGCAATTTGCCGCGCAGGAACTTCGCCGGTTCCGCCAGTTGTTGCATTAGCAAGCGCTGCAGGGCGCGGCGATGCTGGAACTCGGCTTCGGCCGGTGTCGAGAAACGACCTTCCTTGACCGTCCCCGCCTCTTCCACCAGCGCCGGATAGACCGTCATCGACAAGCCGGCGATCTTCTGCTGGGTTTTCTCGGCGACGGCGGCAAATACTTTCGGTTCGACCAGCTGCTGGCTTTTCGCGGTTTGCGGCACGGCCAGGGCGGCCTGACTGGCCTCGGCGAAACGGGCAGTCAGCTCGGCCAGGTCGCGCCCTTCGCCGAGGAACTTGCCCTGCGCATCGACGATTTCCAGGTTCATCCGCAGATGGCTTTCGACCTGTTGAGCCGCTTCGACCCAGGCTTCATCGCTGACACGGGCGCCGGTCATGCGCAGCAACTCACGACCCAAGGCCTGTGGCAACGAGCCTTCAGCGAAGGTCATGCGCTGCAACGCGGCCTTGACGAAATCCGGCACCGGCACGAAATTCTTGCGCAAGGCCTTGGGCAGGTTGCGCACCAGGGCTATGCACTTGGCTTCGATCAACCCCGGCACCAGCCATTCCAGGCGCTCCGGCGGCAGCATCGGCAACAGCGGTGCCGGTACACGCAGGGTCACGCCGTCGCGCGGGTGGTTCGGTTCGAAGTGGTAGCTCAGGGCCAGCTCCAGGTCGCCGATGTGCAGCGTGTCCGGATAATGCTGGGCGGTGACTTCACTGGCCTCGCGGGCCAGCACGTCCTCTGCGCGCATGATCAGCAGTTGCGGGTCTTTCTGGCTGTTGATCCGATACCAACTGTCGAAGGTCGCAGTCTGGTGGATCTCTGCCGGAAGGCGCGCATCGTAAAAGGCGTAGAGGGTTTCTTCGTCAGCCAGAATGTCCCGGCGACGGGCCTTGGCTTCCAGTTCGTCGAGTTGTTCCAGCAACTGCTGGTTGGCCGTCAGGCACTTGGCTTTCGACTGAATCTCGCCTCGCACCAATGCTTCTCGGATGAACAGTTCACGGGACACCACCGGATCGACCGGACCGTAATGCACCGGCCGGCGGCCGACCACGATCAGCCCGAACAGGGTGATCTGCTCGAATGCCACGACCTGGCCACGCTTCTTCTCCCAATGGGGTTCGAAGTGGTTTTTCTTGATCAGGTGCCCGGCCAGCGGCTCGATCCAGTCGGCATCGATCTTGGCCACCATCCGTGCATACAGCTTGGTGGTTTCCACCAGTTCGGCGGTCATCAGCCATTGCGGGCGCTTCTTGCCGATACCCGACGACGGGTGAATCCAGAAACGTCGCTGGCGCGCGCCAAGGTAATCGCCGTCTTCGGTTTTCTGACCGATCTGGCTCAGCAATCCCACCAGCACCGCCTTGTGCAGTTTCGGGTAGTCCGCCGGCTCTTTATTGAGGCTTAACTGCATGTCGCGGCAGATCAGGCTCAACTGCCGATGGGAGTCACGCCACTCGCGCAGACGCAGGTAATTGAGGAAATTCTTGCGACACCAGTTGCGCAACGGGCTCGCAGTCAGCGCCTGGCGCTGCTCTTCGAAACCGCGCCACAGGTTGACCAGCCCGGCGAAGTCCGAGTCGACGTCTTTCCATTGCGCGTGGGCTTGATCCGCCGCTTGCTGGCGCTCTGGCGGACGTTCGCGCGGGTCCTGGATCGACATGGCGCTGGCGACGATCAGCACTTCCTGCAGGCTGCCCAGTTTCGCCGCTTCCAGCAACATGCGGCCCATGCGCGGGTCCACGGGGAGCCGCGCCAATTGGCGACCGAGGGGGGTCAATTGGCTGTTGCGGTCCACTGCCGAGAGTTCTTGCAGCAGGTTGAAACCGTCGCTGATCGCCTTGCCGTCCGGCGGCTCGATAAACGGGAACGCGGTGATTTCGCCAAGGCGCAGATGCAGCATCTGCAAAATAACGGCGGCGAGGTTGGTCCGCAGGATTTCCGGATCGGTGAACTCCGGACGGCCGAGAAAATCCTCTTCGCTGTACAGGCGCACACAGATACCCGGTTCGACCCGTCCGCATCGGCCTTTACGCTGGTTGGCGCTGGCCTGGGAAATGGCTTCGATGGGCAGGCGCTGGACCTTCGCGCGGTAGCTGTAGCGACTGATGCGCGCGGTGCCGCTGTCGATCACGTAACGGATGCCCGGTACGGTCAGCGAGGTTTCCGCGACGTTGGTCGCCAGCACCACGCGACGGCCTGGGTGCGACTGGAATATCCGCTGCTGCTCGGCCGGCGACAGGCGCGCGTACAACGGCAGAATCTCGGTGTGCTTGAGTTGGGCCTTGCGCAGCATGTCGGCGGCGTCGCGAATCTCGCGCTCGCCGGGCAAGAACACCAGCACGTCACCGGGACTGCGGCGTTCGCTGCGCTCATAGGCGGCAATTTCGTCGAGGGTGGCGAGGATCGCCTGATCCACCGTCAGGTCATCCTCGACACGGTTGCCTTCCTCGTCCTGTTCCAGGGTCAGCGGGCGATACCAGGTGTCCACCGGGAAAGTACGGCCGGACACTTCGACAATCGGCGCATCGTCGAAATGCTTGGAAAAGCGCTCAAGGTCGATGGTCGCCGAGGTGATGATGACTTTCAGGTCCGGACGACGCGGCAGCAGGGTTTTCAGGTAACCGAGCAGAAAATCGATGTTGAGGCTGCGTTCGTGGGCTTCGTCGACGATGAGGGTGTCGTAGCGTTCCAGATAACGGTCGTTCTGGGTTTCCGCCAGCAGGATGCCGTCGGTCATCAGTTTGATCAGGGTATTGGAATCACTTTGATCCTCGAACCGCACCTGATAACCGACCAGGGCGCCCAACGGCGTGCCGAGTTCTTCGGCAACCCGGGCGGCCACGCTACGTGCGGCGATTCGGCGCGGTTGGGTGTGGCCGATCAGGCCATGTTGGCCGCGCCCGATTTCCAGGCAGATTTTCGGTAACTGTGTAGTTTTACCCGACCCGGTTTCGCCGGCAATGATCAGCACCTGATGCTGTTGCAGGGCCTTCTTGATTTCGTCGCGCTTGGCGGCGATCGGCAGGCTGTCGTCGTAGCGAATCACCGGCAGGCTGGCCTTGCGTGCCAGCACCTGGTCACAGGACGCCTGCATCCGCGTCACCCACTGGGCCAGTTTGGCCTCGTCAGGTTTCTTGCGCAGCTCAAGCAACTGCCGCCGCAGCCGGTGGCGGTCGGCGAGCATGGCGTGATCGAGGTTTTTCAGCAGTTTGTCGATGGAGGGCGATTCGTCGGTCATCGGGTACGCAATTCAGTCGTCTAGTGGCGCAGGTCGGGGATTGTCGCAGATTTGGGCGGCCATGTGATCGTTCCCACGCTCTGCGTGGGAATGCCTCAACGGACGCTCTGCGTCCGCTCTTGGGACGCGGAGCGTCCCGGGCTGCATTCCCACGCGGAGCGTGGGAACGATCTGTGTCGGCGGGTTATTCGTTATCCTGGCCCTTGCGGCGATACGGGAATACATCGATGACCTTGCCGGCGCGAATGGCTTCCTGCAGGCTTTTCCAGTAATCGGCGTTATAAAGCTCGCCATGCAACTGATCAAACAACTTGCGCTGCCCTGAATCGGCAAATAGAAACGGCGGAAATTCCTCAGGGAACACATCCAGCGGTCCAATCGAATACCACGGTTCCGACGCCATCTCATCTTCCGGCGTACGCGGTTGCGGGATGTGGCGGAAGTTGGCTTCAGTCAGGAAGCAGATCTCGTCATAGTCATAAAACACCACCCGCCCATGACGCGTGACGCCGAAGTTCTTCAGCAACATATCACCGGGAAAGATGTTCGCCGCCGCCAGTTGCTTGATCGCCAGGCCGTAATCCTCCAGGGCCTCGCGTACCTGCGCCTCGTTGGCGTTTTCCAGGTACAGGTTCAGCGGCGTCATCCGCCGCTCGGTCCAGCAGTGGCGGATCAGCACCGTGTCCCCTTCCACCGACACCGTGGACGCCGCGACTTCCAGGAGTTCCTCCAGGCACGCCGGGTCGAACTTGCTCAGCGGGAAGCGGAAGTCGGCGAACTCCTGGGTGTCGGCCAGGCGCCCGACGCGGTCGACGCTTTTCACCAGCCGGTACTTCTCGATCACCGTAGCGCGGTCGACGTTTTTCGACGGCGAGAAGCGGTCCTTGATGATTTTGAACACGGTGTTGAAACCCGGCAGGGTGAACACACTCATGACCATGCCGCGCACGCCGGGGGCCATGATGAACTGGTCGTCGGTGCTGGCCAGGTGGTTGATCAGCGCCCGGTAGAACTCGGACTTGCCATGTTTGTAGAAACCGATCGAGGTGTACAACTCGGCGACGTGCTTACCCGGCAGGATGCGCTTGAGGAAGCCGATGAACTCCGCCGGCACTGGCACATCCACCATGAAATACGAACGGGTGAAGGAGAAGATGATCGACACGTCCGCCTCGTCGGTGATCAGAGCATCGATCTGGATGCCCCGCCCCTCGAGATGCAGCAGCGGGATCGCCAGCGGCCATTGCTCATCGGCGGTGTAGATGCGCCCCACCAGGTAGGCGCCCTTGTTGCGGTAGAGCACCGAGGAAAACAGTTCGACGCTAAGCTGCGGATCCTTGCACACCCAGTCCGGCAGGTTCTCGCGCAGTTGCGCTTCAAGGCGGCGCAGGTCGCCGGGCAGGTCGGCGTATTCCTCGCTGAAGCGATAGTCGGCAAAGATGCTCGCCAGCATGCCCGACAGTTGGCCCTGGGGTTTGTAGGTGCGGGTTTGCGCGGCGCGGGCCCGGCGCAGGCTCGGCCGTGTGGTGTGGATGAACATGCAGCCGTCGCTGATCAGGTCATGGCTGAACAGCCCGCAGAAAATTGAGTTGTACCAGGTCTCGGACAATTCATCGTCGAAGCGCAGGTCGATCAAGCTGATGTAGGCGCTCTTGACCAGCGGCCAGCAACTGACGTCCAGGGTATCGGTGTCAAAGGCGGTGTGCAGTCGCTCCACCGTTTCACTGACTTTTTCTTCGTAGAGATTGATCCGCGCCGCCGACGCCGACTGCGTCTCCTGCCACTTGGCCTGCTCGAAGCGGGCCCGGGCGCCGTCGGTGATCTGGCGGAAATGCTCGCGGTAATCGTCAAAGCCATCGAGGATCAGGCGGGCGATGTCGGCGGCTGGCCATTGCTGCGGCATGGTGAGACCTCTGCGGGAATTCGTGAGCCCTGAGCTTAGCCAGTGAAGCGGGTGCAGGAGAAGTGTAATTTTCGAGCCCCTTGAGAGTTACATGTGCGTTTTGCGGTTGCCATCATTCAAGGGCTCGGCAACACTCTCGCCCCCATCAAGCAAGGAACACGCTGTGAACCCCGTCGATCTATTGCGTTTACTGTCATTGGCGGCCATTTGGGGTGCGAGCTTTCTGTTCATGCGCATCATCGCCCCGGTGATTGGCACGATTCCCACGGCCTTTTTCCGCGTTTCCATCGCGGCGGTCGGGCTGCTGGTGATTCTCGGACTGATGCGCATCAGCTGGGACTTCAAGGGCAAACTCAAAACCGTGATGCTGCTCGGGGTGATCAACTCAGGGATTCCGGCAACGCTCTACTCGGTGGCCGCGCAAGTGTTGCCGGCCGGGTATTCGGCGATTTTCAATGCCACCACGCCGCTGATGGGCGTATTGATCGGCGGCCTGTTCTTCCATGAAAGACTCTCTGGCGCCAAGCTCGGTGGCGTGTTCCTCGGGCTGCTCGGCGTCGGCGTGCTGACCCGCGCAGGTCCGGTCGCGTTCGATCTGCAATTGCTGATGGGCGCCCTCGCCTGCCTGCTCGCCACCACCTGTTATGGCTTTGCCGGTTTTCTTGCGCGCCGCTGGCTCGATCAGGCCGGTGGGCTCGACAGTCGCCTGTCAGCGCTGGGCAGCATGCTCGGCGCCACGCTGTTCCTGCTGCCGCTGTTCGGCTACAGCGTGATCAGCCAGCCGCCGGCGAGCTGGGGCGGCTGGAATGTCTGGTTGTCGCTGTTGGGATTGGGGCTGGCGTGTACCGCGTTTGCCTACATCATTTACTTCCGCCTGCTCAGCGCGATCGGCCCGGTGAAGTCATCGACCGTGACCTTCATGATCCCGCCGTTCGGCGTGTTGTGGGGGGCGATGTTTCTCGATGAACCGCTGTCGATGGCGCATATCTATGGTGGGGTGTTGATTGCGGCGGCGTTGTGGCTGGTGTTGAAGCCTGCGAAGGTGGCTGCCCGGTAAATTTGCGGTGTCTCAAATGACGCCTTCGCGAGCAGGCTCGCTCCCACATTAGATCTCCTGTGAACACAATATTTGTGAACACTGAGATTAACTGTGGGAGCGAGCCTGCTCGCGAAGGCGATCGCTCAAGCGCTACAAAGCTGACTGACTCACCTCCCCATCCACCAACCGCCGAATCCCCAGCGGATTGGCATCCTGCAACGCCTCGGGCAGCAACGCATCCGGGTAATTCTGGAAGCACACCGGGCGCAGGAAGCGGTCGATGGCCAGGGTGCCGACCGACGTTCCCCGCGAATCGGACGTCGCCGGATATGGCCCGCCATGCACCATCGCCTCGCACACCTCGACACCTGTCGGATAGCCGTTGAGCAGAATCCGCCCGACCTTTTCCTGCAACATCTCCGCCAGCCAGCGGTACTCCAGCAACTCGTCAGCTTCGCCGATCAAGGTCGCCGTCAACTGCCCGCGCAGGCCCTGCAGCGCCGCTGCCAACTGCGCGCGGTCCTCGACCTCGATGACGATGGTCGTCGGCCCGAAGACTTCTTCCTGAAGCAATTCATCGCCCTTGAGCAACAGGCTGACATCGGCCTTGAACACTTGTGGCTGCGCCTGATTGCCCTGTTGTGGTCTGCCCGCCACATGGCTCAGCCCCGGATGTTCGTGCAGTTCACCCAGGCCCAAGCTGTAGCTGGCCAGCGCCGGGGCATTGAGCATGGTTTGCGCAGGTTGCTGGTTCATGCTCGCGCAAAAGGTTTCGAGAAAGGTGCTGAACTGCGGCGAACGCAGGCCAATGACCAGGCCAGGGTTGGTACAGAACTGACCACAGCCCAGGGTCACTGAACCTGCGAGCTGCGCCGCGATCTGTTCACCCCGCACTGCCAGCGCTTCGGGCAGCAGGAACACCGGGTTGATGCTCGACATCTCGGCGAACACCGGGATCGGCTGTGGCCGGGTCGCGGCCATATGGCTCAGGGCATTGCCACCCTTGAGCGAACCGGTGAAACCCACTGCCTGGATCGCCGGGTGCTTGACCAGCCACTCACCGACGCCACCGCCATAAATCATGTTGAATACACCGGCCGGCATTTCCGTGCGCTCGGCGGCGCGAATGATCGCGTCCGCCACCCATTCGGCGGTTGCCATGTGCCCGCTGTGGGCCTTGAACACCACCGGGCAACCGGCGGCCAGGGCCGAGGCGGTGTCGCCACCGGCCGTGGAAAACGCCAAGGGAAAGTTGCTGGCGCCGAACACCGCCACCGGCCCCAGGGCGATGCGGTACTGACGCAGATCCGGGCGTGGCAATGGCTGGCGATCCGGCAACGCCCGGTCGATGCGTGCGCCGTAGAAATCACCGCGACGCAAAACCTTGGCGAACAAGCGCAACTGGCCGCTGGTGCGACCGCGCTCCCCCTGGATACGCCCGGGCGGCAACGCGGTTTCGCGGCACACGGTGGCGACGAAGTCATCGCCCAGCGCATCGATTTCATCGGCGATGGCATCGAGGAACGTCGCGCGTTTTTCCGCGCTCAGGTTGCGGTAGATCGGGTACGCCGCAGCGGCGGCTTTGGCGGCGGCATCCACTTCGGCTTCGGATGCCTGGAAGAAAGTGCCGGGTAACGGCTCGCCGGTGGTCGCGTCGAGGCTTTGCAGTTGCAAGGTGCCGTTGGCGCTGCGGCGGCCGCCGATGTAGTTGTGTCCAAGAGGCGTGGTCATGGGGTGTTTCCTGATCGATTGTGTAGAAACGGGTATGCGACCTGTAGGAGCCGGCTTGCTGGCGATAGCGTCCACAAGGACGGCGCAAGGCTTGGAGACCAATCGCTGGCAAGCCAGCTCCTACAGGTTCGTCGGCGTTCCCGGTCCGCGTTTAGAGCACACGCACCTGACCGATAGGCAACGGCTGGGCGCTTTCGCCAATGCCGTTCACCAGTGGCGCACCGAACTCTTCGAGGCTGATCTGGAAGCGGTCCCCTGGCTGGGTTTTCACGCCATCGGCAAACGACAGCGTGGCAGTGCCGAAGTAGTGCACATGAACATCACCGGAGCGCAGGAACTGCGCGTACTTGAAGTGGTGGAATTCGAGGTTGGCGAGGCTATGGCACATGTTGTCTTCGCCGCTGAGAAACTCCTTTTCCCAGATCGTTTCGCCATTGCGCTTGATGCGGCTGGTGCCGACCAGGTGTCTGGGCAACTCGCCGACACGCAGTTCCGGACCGTACGAGCAGTAGCGCAGTTTTGAATGAGCCAGGTACAGGTAATTGCGCCGTTCCATGACATGGTCGGAAAACTCATTACCCAAGGCATAACCGACGCGATACGGCTGGCCGTCGTCGCCGATCACGTAGAGCCCGGTCAGCTCCGGTTCTTCGCCGGCGTCTTCGGCAAATGGCGGCACCGGGAAGTCTGCACCGGGACGCACGACGATGCTGCCGTCGCCCTTGTAGAACCATTCCGGTTGCGCACCGACCTGCCCGGCCGCTGGCTTGCCGCCCTCCAGGCCCCACTTGAAAATGCGCATGGTGTCGGTCATGCCGGTTTCGACGGCGCCTTCCTGCTGGTGCATTTTGTCCCGCGCCGAAGCGCTGCCCAGGTGGGTCAAGCCGGTGCCGCTGATCAGGCAATGGGCCGGGTCTTCGTGATCCAGCGGTGGCAGGACCTGGCCCTGCTGCAACAGCTTCGCGTAATCCGGGCCTGGCTCGGTGCCGCGCAGGGCGACCTCTTCTTGCAGGCTGCGTTTGGCGCGGATTGCCGCGAGTGCCAGTTCACGGGTGCTGCGGGTGCCTTTGAGCACCTGGACTTGTGCCCCGTCGACCAGCCCGACCTGGCGTTCACCGGCAGTGTTTTCGAATTGAATCAGGCGCATGTCGCCTCCGGAAAGTCGTGAATAAGTGGCTCACCACAGGGTCACTCGATGATGTTGAAGTCGTTCAAGTACTCATCGGAGATTTCCAGGCCCAGACCCGGTTTGTTGTCGTCGAGCTGGATGTAGCCGTTGACTGGTTGCGGCTCGCCCTTGAACACGTAGTAGAAGAGTTCGTTGCCGACTTCGACGTCGAACACCGGGAAGAACTCGGCCATCGGCGAGGCGGTGGTGGACATGGTCAGGTGGTAGTTGTGCATCTGCCCGGCGTGCGGGATCACCGGTACTGACCAGGCCTCGGCCAAGGCGTTGATCTTGCGCGCGGCGGTGATGCCGCCGACGCGGTTGGTGTCGTACTGGATCACGTCGATGGCGCGGCGCTCCAGCAAGTCTTTGAAGCCGTACGAAGTGAATTCGTGCTCACCGCCAGAGATCGGCATGATCCCCATTTTTTTCAGCTCGATGTAGCTCTCGATGTCATCGGCGATCACCGGTTCTTCCAGCCAGCGCGGCTCGAACTCGGCCAGTTTCGGCAACATGCGGCGGGCATATTCGAGGGTCCAGCCCATGTAGCATTCGAGCATGATGTCGACGTCGGGGCCGGCCAGGTTACGAAGGGCGCGCACTTGTTCGATGTTCTTGCGCATGCCCGCCGGGCCGTCTTTCGGACCGTAGCCGAAGCGCATTTTCAACGCGGTGAAACCCTGGTTCAAATAACCCTGGGCTTCTTCGAGGAACAGGTCGAGGTTGTCGTTGGCGTAGAGCTTGGAAGCGTAGGTCCAGATCTTTTCCTTGGTGCGACCGCCGAGCAGTTTGAACACTGGCTTGTTGACCGCCTTGCCCATGATGTCCCAGATGGCGATGTCGATCGCCGAGATGGCCGCCATGCCAATGCCTTTGCGGCCCCAGGCGTGACTCTGGCGGTACATTTTCTGCCAGATGTATTCGTTGTCGAACGGGTCTTCGCCAATCGCGATGGGGGCCAGGTAGGTGTCGATGATTTCCTTGGCCACCCGCGGCGCCAGGGCGCAGTTGCCGATGCCGATGAGGCCCGTATCGGTCTCGACTTCCACCACCAGCCAGCCGTGAAAACGGAACGAGCCCATGGCGTCGCCGCGCTCGAACAGGATGTCGCTGGCGTTGGTGCAGAAGTGCGCTTGAGGTGGGACGACTTTACCTTTCCACTCGAAAACGCGGGTACGGATCGCTTTGATTTTCATGAATACAGTTTCCTTGCGCTGCCGGCTTCTTGTCATTGTTGAGTCGCTGCGTGGAGCCGCTCGGGGAGCGGTTGCGCGCATTCGATGGAGCGACTTTAGCCAGCGCCAAGGGGCTGCGGATAATCACTTATGCGTATCCGGCGATAACCTAGGGTGATAGGAAAATTGGATTATTGAGTGGAAAGGGTTATCAGCCGCACACAAAACAAATGTGGGAGCGAGCCTGCTCGCGAAGGCGTCAGGTCAGGCACCACTACAGTGACTGTTAGACCGCTTTCGCGAGCAGGCTCGCTCCCACAGGGGGACATGCGTTTTATCAGTAGCTGTTGCCCCCCATCCGGCAAGCAATCTCGAACGCCTGACGGGTTGCGCCGACATTCGCCTTGCCTTGCCCCGCGATATCGAACGCGGTGCCGTGGGCCGGCGTTGTGATCGGAATGGGCAGGCCGCCCTGTACCGTGACGCCACGGGAGAAGCCCATCAGCTTGATCGCGATCTGCCCCTGGTCGTGATACATCGTGACGACCGCGTCAAAGGCGCTGGCGTCGCCCTGGACCTTGAGGAAAATCGTGTCGCCCGGATACGGCCCTTCCGCCGCAATCCCCAGCGCCTGAGCCTTGCGCACGGCCGGGCCGATGATGTCCAGTTCTTCACGGCCGAAGGAGCCGTTGTCGCCGTTGTGCGGATTGAGTCCACAAACACCGATGCGCGGTTTTTCCAGGCCATTACGCTTCAACGCGGTGTCGATCAATTGAATCGCTTCCACAACCCGCTCCTGGCTGAGCAGCCCCGGTACTTCCGCCAACGCCACGTGAGAGGTAACACGTGAGGTCCAGAGATTGTCGAGCACGTTGAATTCGCAGAACGGCCCGTGGAAATCCAGCAACTCGGCGAACCAGTGCAACTCATCGTTGTGGGCCATGCCGGCCATGTGCAGCGAGGTCTTGTTCAGCGGTCCGAACAATATCGCGTCAGTGGTCCCGGCCTCGGTCAGGCGCAGGGCGATTTCCAAAGTGTCGAGGCTGTAGCGACCGCCAATGACGCTGGCCTCGCTGCGCGGAAATTCACCGATAGTGTCGCCGCGAAAATCGTAGAACAGCGGTGTGTCATCAACGAAAGACAGCTGCTCCAGCGACTCCACCCGGCGATAGGGAAACTCCACCCCGGCGATGCGCATGCCGCGACGCATTTCCGCTTCGTCGGCAATCAGAATCACGTTGGCCTGGCCGCGTACCTCGGGCTCGCCGAGCAAGCGGGCGATCAGTTCCGGGCCGATGCCCGCCGGGTCACCCAGGACCATCGCGATGGTTGTCTTGTTCATGCTTCACTCCTCAAGGATTCAGGCAGCGCCCGGTCAATGGCGCAAGGTTCGCAGCGATAGATTCGCTGCGCGTTGCTGTAGAACAGTCGCTCCTGATCGGCCACTGGCAGATCGGCGACGATGGATTTGAAACCGCTGTAGATGTCGTCGAACGAGCCGCACAGGCTGTCCACCGGAAAGTTGCTGGCGAACATCGCCCGTTGGGTACCGAACATCGCGATGATTTCGCGCACGATCCAGGCGTTGTCGATGGCTCGCCATGCCCGGCCCGCCTGGCCCAGGCCGGAAATCTTGACCTGCACGTTCGGCCACTGCGCCAACCGCGCCATCGCGGCGCGCCAACCGGCCAGGCCTTCGGCGCTGCGGTCGTTGGGCAACCCGGCGTGATTGAGAATCAGGGTGATGCCGGGGAAATCCCGAGCCAGCCGTTCGGCTTCGGGCAAGTTCCACCAGGGGGTCTGCAAATCGAAATGCAGGCCCAGACCTTCCAGCGCCGCGTAGCTGCGCCGCCAGTGATCGTCGCTCATCAGGCTGCGCACCCGGCCGAACTGTTCGGGTGACGTCGGCCCGCCGGGTTTGTGCCGCACGCTACGCACGCACTTGTAGGTGGCCTGCTCGGCCAGCAGCGCAATGGCGTCCGGGTGGTCGAGCCAGGCTTGCGCGACGATCGCGTTCGGCACGCCGTAGCGAGCGGCCAGTTGCTCGATAAAACGGGTTTCGCCAATCGGGTCCTGCGGGTTCCATTCGGTCTCGACATACACCGTTTGCACCACCCGATGTTCACCGGCATCGGCGAAATAATCCTCGGGAAAATAGCGGCGCTTGATTGCGGTGTAATCGCCGTAGCGAAACGCAATGTTGGCTTCGGGCGCCAGCCACGGATGGTCGTTGATCGATGGGTCCCAAAAGTGATGATGGGCATCGATGATCGGTCCATTCCAACGCTCAGCCATAACGCACCTCGTCGAGACTGATGAACAAAGTCGCCAACACAAACACTGCTGAGCACACCGCAAAAAATCCCAGTACCGGGGCAAATCCACCGGTCATTTGCAAAATCACACCCACCAGGATCGGCACCGCGATGCCACCAGTACTACCGGCCATGTTCATCACGCCGCCGATCAACCCGACCCGCGCAGGCGCTGCCAGCAGTGCCGGGAAACTCCAGTAGAGGCTGCCCCACATCAAGAAAAAAGCGGTCATGGCCAACAGCGCCACGGCCGCAAAAGGATTGCTCAGGGTCGGCAACAGCAGGAACGCGCCGAGGGCCACCAGGCCGGAAAACGCCAGCAGGCTCTTGACCGCCACCCCGCGACTGATGCCCTTGCGGATCAAGCCGTCGCAGAGGAAACCACCGGTCAACGAACCCAACGCACCGCAGACGAAAATCACGAATGTTGCTGCGCCAATGCCCTTGATATCAAAACCCCGGGCTTGCGCCAGATAGCTCGGCCCCCAGGTCAGCAGGCCGAAATACACCATCGCCCAACTGGCACGACCGATCAGCAATCCGCTGAGTGAACGGGCGGCAATGCCCAAGCCTTTGACCGGTGCACGGGCGGCTTCGGCGGCCGGCGTGGCGCGCCCGGCATTGATCTTCGCAAGCTCCAGGGCATTGACCTGCGGGTGACTGGCCGGATCATCACGCAGATAACGCCGCGCCAGCCAGGCCAGAACCAGGGTCGCGATGCCGGCGATCACGAACGCCAGACGCCAGGAATCCAGCGAGGCGATCAGGTAGGCAATGATCAACCCGCCCAACGCCACGCCCAATGGGCTGCCGCTGTCCATCAGCACGGCGCCGCGACTGCGTTCGCTGGGCGCCAGCCACAGGGAAATCAGCTTGCCGCCGGACGGGAATAACGGAGCTTCCGAGGCCCCCAACGCCACGCGGGCAAACAACAACGACAAGCCACCAGTGGCGAACGCCGCCAGCACCTGGAATGCGCCCCACAGCCCGGTGGACCAACTGATGACCCGATGCGGTCCGAAGCGATCGATCAACCAGCCACCGGGAATCTGCAGCAGTGCATAGGCCCAGAAAAAGCTGCTGAGGATCAGCCCTTGCATACTCGGTGACAGGGAGAATTCATGGGCGATGGTCGGCATGGCGATGGACAGCGATACCCGATCGATCAGGTTGACCATGGTCAGCGCGAAGACGATCGCGAAGATCCGCCAGCGCACGCTACTGGCTTTCGCGGCGGTGGCCTGCGGGATCACTGCTGCCGTGGGAAGGTGCAGGGAAGCACTGGGACGAGCCATGGTGCGTACCTCGATTTTTTATTTTTTTGAGGGCCAACATTGCCCCTTGGCCCCTTGTAGGAGCGAGCATGCTCGCGATGGTCGTTAACGAAAACGCGGGCTGTCTGAATGCCCGAGGTGTCATGACGTTTTGCGCGAGCATGCTCGCTCCTACAAGGCGGCATTGGTAGGTACTATCGAAGGCCCGGTGATAACCGTCTAATCAAAACTTGAAATCAGGTGATAGCTACGGGTTATGGCATGCCGTGCTTTCAATGAGCTTTCAACGTGGGCATACATTTTTCTGTGGGAGCGAGCTTGCTCGCGATGGTCTTCAACGAAATCGCGTGTTTCCTGAATAAACGCGGCGCCCTTGGGTCCATCGCGAGCAGGCTCGCTCCCACAGAAGTCTTGCTTCGTTTGCCGAGCTATAACCCCAGGCTATCGGTGTATGTATTGTTTTGACTAGACGCGGCGACGGCGCCTTCCCACACTCAGGCCAGGCTTGCAGCTTTCGAACGCAACCAAGTCACTCATAACAACTACAAAAACGAGGCTCTTCCATCATGCGAAATGCATTCGTCCGTCGCACATCCCGTCTGTTTCTTGGCTGCACGCTGGTCGCCGCTGGCGCCCTCCCCGCTCTGGCCCACGCCTGGCAACCGGACAAAAATGTGGAAATCGTTGTCGCCGGTGGCCCCGGTGGCGGTACCGACCAACTCGGTCGCCTGATCCAGTCGATCATCACCATTCACAAGTTCCTCGACGTTAATACCATCGTCCTCAACAAGGGTGGCGGCAACGGTGCCGAAGCCTTTCTCGACATGAAAATGAACAAGGGCGACGCCGAAAAGCTGGTAATCGGCACCAACAACATCTACCTGTTGCCGCTGGTGTCCAAGCTCGGCTACCAATGGCAGGAGCTGACCCCGATTGCCGCCGTGGCCGAGGATGACTTCATTCTCTGGAGCTACAAGGACGCTCCATGGAAAGACGCCAAAGGCTTCTACGCAGCGGTCAAGGCCGATCCGTCGAACCTGCGCATGGGCGGCAGCCAGTCCAAGGACGTCGACCAGACCCTGACCCTGCTGCTGAACCAGACCACCAACAGCAAACTGGTGTACATCCCGTTCAAGAGCGGCAGCGAAGCCGCAACCCAACTGGCCGGCAAGCACATCGCTGCCAACGTCAACAATCCCAGCGAAAGCATCAGCCAATGGCGTGGCGATCAGGTCGAACCGCTCTGCGTCTTCAGTAAAGAGCGCATGGCCTACACTGAAAAAGTCGCCGGCGACAAGTCCTGGGCGGATGTGCCGACCTGCCACGAACAAGGTCTGGGCATCGATCAATACCGCTTCCCACGCACCGTGTTCATGCCCGGCGACATTTCCGCCGAGCAACGCGCGTTCTATGTCGAGCTGATGCGTAAAGTCACCGAAACGCCGGAGTTCAAGGCCTACGTCAAGCAGAACGCACTGGTGCCGACCTTCCTCGAAGGCGAACCGCTGACCGCCTACATCGAAAAAGACACCGCCCGCGTCACCCCTGTGTTCAAAGAAGCCGGGTGGCTGAAAAACTGAAGTGTCATGGCCGCTCGCCTGCGGGCGGCCGTCACCTGCTGGAGGTGTTTTCATGTCTCATTCTTCGGATTCACCGGCGCTGGTCGGCACCCGCTGGGTCGAACTCGGCCTGGCTGTCTTCACCGCGCTGATCGGCGTGGTGGTGATGTACGGCAGCGTCGAACAAGGTATCGGCTGGGGCGATTCCGGCCCCGAGCCGGGTTACTTCCCCTTCTACATCGGCCTGATGTTGAGCACTGCGAGCGTGGCCAATGGCGTGTTGACCGTGGTGCGCTGGCAAGCGCTGAGCATTGCATTTGTCAGTCGCAGTGCGTTCAGGCAAGTGCTGTCCGTGTTCATCCCGATTGCGCTGTTCGTCGCGGCCATGCCTCTCACCGGCATCTACGTCGCCTCCGCGTGCTTCATCGCCTGGTTCATGTGGCGCGACAAGGTCCGCGCCAAGCCTTACGGTAAATTGATGATCGGCAGTGTATCCCTCGGCGCGGTACTCGCCAGCTACCTGATTTTCGCGCTGTGGTTCAAGGTCCCGCTGGATGCCGGCCCGATGGGCGACTGGATTGCCCTGGCCGGGAGAAACTTCAAATGAGCGAATTCGATTCCCTGTTGCAAGGCATGAACCTGATCCTGACCCCGGGCCACATCGGCCTGATGGTGATCGGCGTGCTGCTGGGCATCCTGGTCGGCGTGTTGCCCGGTCTCGGCGCCCCCAATGGCGTGGCACTGTTGTTACCGCTGACGTTCACCATGTCGCCGGTGTCGGCGATCATCCTGCTGTCGTGCATGTATTGGGGCGCGCTGTTTGGCGGCTCGATCACCTCGATCCTGTTCAACATCCCCGGAGAACCCTCATCGGTGGCGACGACGTTTGACGGCTACCCGATGGCCCGCGAAGGTCGCGCTGCTGAAGCGTTGACTGCAGCATTCAGCTCGGCACTGATCGGCGCACTGGCCGGGGTGTTGTTGCTGACCTTCCTGTCGACAAAAATTGCCGCGTTCGCCATGTCGTTCAGTTCACCGGAGTTCTTCGCGGTGTACCTGTTGGCGTTCTGCACCTTCATCGGCATGAGCAAGAACCCGCCGCTGAAAACCGTGGTGGCGATGATGATCGGTTTCGCCATGGCGGCGGTGGGGATGGACACCGTGTCCGGCAACCTGCGCCTGACCTTTGATCAGCCGACCTTGATGACCGGCATCAGCTTCGAAGTGGCGGTGATCGGTCTGTTCGGTATCGGCGAAATCCTCTGCACCGTGGAGGAAGGCCTGGTGTTCCGTGGCGAACATGCGCGCATTACGCCGATGGTGATCCTGCGCACCTGGGCCAAGTTGCCGCGCTACTGGTGGACCATCTTGCGCAGCACCCTGGTCGGTTGCTGGATGGGCATTACGCCGGGCGGGCCGACGGCTGCGTCGTTCATGAGCTACAGCCTGGCGCGGCGTTTTTCGAAGAATCGCGACAACTTTGGCAAAGGTGAACTCGAAGGCGTGATCGCCCCGGAAACCGCCGACCACGCGGCCGGCACCAGTGCCTTGCTGCCGATGCTGACCCTGGGCATCCCCGGTTCGGCCACCGCGGCAGTGATGCTCGGCGGTTTGATGATCTGGGGCCTGCACCCAGGGCCAACGTTGTTCGTCGAACAGCACGACTTTGTCTGGGGCCTGATCGCCAGCATGTACCTGGGCAACGTCGTGAGCCTGATCGTGGTGTTGGCTACCGTGCCGCTGTTCGCCTCGATCCTGCGCATTCCGTTCTCGATCATCGCGCCGATCATCATCATGGTCTGCGCCATCGGTGCCTACTCGGTGCACAACTCGTTCTTCGACGTGGTGCTGATGCTCGGTTTCGGCGCGTTGGGTTATCTGTTCAAGAAACTCGGCTATCCGATCGCGCCGCTGGTACTGGCGGCGGTGCTGGGCGACAAGGCCGAAGATGCATTCCGTCAGGCGATGCTGTTCTCTGACGGGCACCTGGGGATCTTCTGGTCCAATCCATTGGTGGGCAGCCTGACCACGGCGGCGCTGCTGATGCTGTTCTGGCCGTTGATTTCCAAGGCGCTGCAAACCCTGATGAGCCTGCGCAAACCCCAGGTCACCAAGCCAAAATCGGTGCTGTGACACAGCAATGCTGGCAACGCCTGACATTTGTTGTCAGGCTTGCCGCAGTCTTTATTGCGAGTACGGCCCATGTCCCGAATTCCTGATGCCAATGTGATCCACAGTCGACTGCGTCTGCGCCAACTGCGGCTGATGCTGGCGCTGGAAGAATTTGGCTCGTTGCGTCGCGCCGCCGACCACATCGGCATGACTCAACCGGCAGCGACCAAGATGCTGCACGAGGCTGAGGATTTGCTCGGCGTCGAGCTCTTTGAACGTCTACCTCGGGGCATGCGTTCGACCCCGTTCGGCGAAACCGTCATCTACTACGCACGCATGGTCTTTGCCGAGCTCAGCGGCATGCGCGAAGAACTTGTGGCCCTGCAATCGGGCAACCTGGGTCGGGTCGCAGTTGGCGCCATTCCCGCGCTGGCCTCAGGGCTGTTGACCCGCACCATCGCGACCTTGAAGCAAAGCCATCCACGCTTGTCCATGAGCATCCAGGTCGACACCAGCGACGTGCTGGTGCAGGCGCTGTTACAGGATCAACTGGACATCGTGCTGGGGCGGATTCCGCCCGGAGCACGGGCCGAAGAACTGCTGTTCGACAGCCTGGGTGAAGAAGCCCTGTGTGTGATTGCCGGTGCGCAAAATCCGCTGGCGCAGGAGAAGCAACTGGGCTGGGCAGAATTGCAGAACATGACCTGGGTGCTGCAACAACAGCCAAGCCCGATGCGCGCGATCATCAATCAGGTGTTCCACAATGCTCGGGTCGACATCCCCAGCAGCATCGTCGAAACCACCTCGATCATGACCTTGCTCTCGTTGATTCAGCAGACCGACATGCTCGGTGTCACGCCGGTGTCGGTGGTCGAGGACTATCCCGGTCGTGACCTGCTGGCGGTGTTGCCGATCAAGTTCGAAGCACGATTGCCACCGTATGGGCTGATCACCCGGCGTCATCGGATTCAATCCTCGGCGATGCAGGCGTTCATGAACTCGGTGCGCGCCGAGCACGCGCTGAGCAAACTGTAGGAGCTGCCGAGTGCAACGAGGCTGCGATCTTTTGATCTTTTAAAAGCAAGATCAAAAGATCGCAGCCTCCGGCAGCTCCTACAGGGGAATGCGTTTACGCGGTTTTACGGAACACGAACACCAGACCGACGATAATCAGCAGCATGCCGAGGATGCTCAACATCGCCAGCCGATTGCCGAAAATCAGGTAATCCATCACGGCCGTCACGGCCGGTACCAGATAGAACAGACTGGTAACATTCACCAGATTGCCCCGGGCGATCAAGCGGTACAGCAACAAGGTTGCCAGCACCGACACCACCAGCCCCATCCACAACACCGGCACGATGAATCCGCTGCTGTGTTCGAAATGAAACGGCTGGAACGGCACGAAAATCCCGCAGAGCAACAGCCCGGCCAGGTACTGCACCGGCAGCGTGCCGAGGGGATTGTCGGTAATGCGTTTCTGCATGATCGAACCAAAGGTCATGCTTGCCAGCGCCAGCAGGCCAAACAGCATTCCGGCCAGCGACATACCGGCCAGGCCGATGCCTTGATAGACCACCATGATCAAACCGGCCAGTCCCAAGGACAGGCCGAACATTCGGCTGGCTGAGCGCTGACGCTCCATGAGCACCACCGTGAGAATCGGTTGCACGCCCATGATGGTCGCCATCACACCGGGCGTGACCTTGAGGTCGAGCGCCAGCAGATAAAAAATCTGATACGCCCCCAGCAACACCACACCGGTGGCCATCGCATAGCGCATTGCCTTGCCGCCCTTGGGCAACTTCAACTTCAGTAACGGCATCAGCAACACCAGGCCGCATAACGCGATGGCGAAGCGAATCAACAGAAAGGCAAAGGGTGACGCGTGGGCCAGCCCCCACTTGGAGAAGATCGCCCCGCTGCTCCACAGCAGAACGAACAGGCTCGTGGAAGCCGCCGCGAGCGCGGACTTTTTCGAAAGGACAAACATGAATACCACCTGTAGTCAGGCAAGAAGCCAACTCAGCCGAAGCTGAAATTCAGTAGTTTTTTTTTAAGCGGACGCTTTTTCAGACAGGCAGGGGAACAGCAGAAAAACCCTGATCAGCCCGAAATGCCGACGCCCGGCGGTGATACGACTGCGTACGCCGGCGTGCTACTGACAGGTGGGGGGTAATGACTGATCTGCACAGGCTGCTGGTTCCCGCACGGCACGACGCCAGCGTTGACCGCTGAATCGACTACCGCGTTGATGAGGGATGCAGGCATTGGGCTGATCTTTTTCGAGAGGTCGAGAAAGCAGGTCAAGGGGACCTGCTTGTGCTGACTATAACCAGAGCTCGATACCCTTGGCAATGCGTTGGAAGGCGCGGCAGGCATCAACCCGCTTGCAAAAGACGGTTGAGGTACTGGCCGTAACCATTTTTTGCCAAGGGTGCCGCCAGTTTTTGCAGCTGATCGGCATCAATCCATTTCTGCCGGAAGGCAATCTCTTCAGGACATGCGACTTTAAGGCCCTGGCGACGCTCAAGCGTGGCAATGAACAGACTGGCATCGAGCAGTGAGTCGTGAGTCCCGGTATCCAGCCAGGCGTAACCGCGGCCCATGATTTCTACCGACAGGTTGCCCTGTTCCAGGTAAAGGCTGTTGATATCGGTGATTTCCAGCTCGCCCCGCGCCGATGGCTTGATGCTCTTGGCCATCTCGACAACGTCCTGGTCATAGAAGTACAGCCCGGTGACTGCAAAGTTCGACTTGGGCTTGAGTGGCTTTTCTTCGAGGCTGATCGCCTTGCCCTGGCCGTCGAACTCGACCACGCCGTAACGCTCCGGGTCATTGACGTGATAGGCAAAGACACTCGCTCCAGCCTGACGCGTCATGGCACTTTGCAGAATATTGATGAAGTCGTGGCCGTGATAGATGTTGTCACCCAAGACCAGGGCGCTGGGGTCGTTGCCGATAAAGTCTTCGCCGATGATGAAGGCCTGCGCCAGGCCATCGGGCGAAGGCTGCACGGCATAGGAAATGTTCAGGCCCCAACGGGCGCCGTCCCCCAGGAGCTGTTCGAAACGCGGAGTGTCTTGTGGCGTGGAAATGATCAGGATATCGCGAATACCCGCCAGCATCAGGGTGCTCAGTGGGTAGTAGATCATCGGCTTGTCGTAAACCGGCAGCAGCTGCTTGGAGATGGACAATGTCGCCGGATGCAGTCGAGTACCAGAGCCGCCGGCAAGGATGATGCCTTTACGATTGAGCATATTCATTTCTCCAGTATTTCTGCGAGCATCCGTGTCACGCCGACTTTCCAGTCAGGCAAGCTCAGCGCAAAGGCCTTTTGCAGTTTTTGAGTATCGAGTCGGGAATTGCATGGGCGTCGTGCCGGCGTCGGGTACGCCTCGGTGCCGATCGCGTCGACCATTGCCGGGGTAACCTTGAGGTTCATGCCTGCCCGCTCGGCTTGTTCGAGTACAAAACGAGCATAGCGACACCAGGAGGTTTCGCCAGTGGCGGCAAGATGGTAGATCCCGCCCAATTGCGGGTCGGCCATCAGGCTACGGATGGCATGGGCGGTCACATCCGCCAGCAATTCGGCACCGGTTGGCGCGCCGAACTGATCATCGATCACGGCCAGGCTTTCACGTTCCCGGGCCAGGCGCAGCATGGTCGTGGCAAAGTTGTTGCCCCGTGCGGAATACACCCAGCTGGTACGCAAGATCAGATGAGCACAGCCGCTGGCGGCAATCGCCTGTTCGCCGGCCAGCTTACTGGCGCCATAGACACTCAATGGCGCTACCGGATCGTTTTCCTGCCAAGGCCTGTCGCCAAGCCCTGCGAACACATAATCGGTGGAGTAATGCACCAGCAGAGCCTTCAACCGTAACGCCTCTCGAGCCAGCACTGCCGGCGCATCGGCATTGACCCGATGGGCCAGCTGCGGTTCGCTTTCAGCCTTGTCGACAGCGGTGTAGGCCGCTGCGTTAACGATAACGTCAGGCGCGAAGCGCTGCACGGTGGCGGCCAGCCCCGGCAAATCATTCAGATCGCCGCAGTACTCCTGGCTTGCGGAGTCCAGCGCCAACAACTCGCCAAGGGGCGCAAGGCTGCGTTGCAGCTCCCAGCCCACCTGGCCATTCTTGCCGAGCAAAAGCAGTTTCATGCGCTGCGCCCGGCATAATTTTTCTCGACCCATTCGCGGTAAGCGCCGGACTGGATATTGCGCACCCAATCCTGGTTGTCCAGGTACCACTGGACGGTTTTGCGAATGCCGGTCTCGAAGGTTTCTGCCGGTCTCCAACCCAGTTCACGTTCGAGTTTTCGGGCATCGATGGCATAACGGCGGTCGTGCCCGGGCCGATCGGTGACGTAGCGGATTTGTGCATGGTAGGGCTGGCCGTCGGCACGCGGACGCAGCTCATCGAGCAAGGCGCAGACGGTGTGCACGATCTCGAGATTGGTCTTTTCGTTCCAGCCACCGACGTTGTAGACCTCACCCACGCTGCCTGCCTCCAACACGCGGCGTATGGCGCTGCAGTGGTCCTTGACATACAACCAGTCGCGAATTTGCTGGCCATCGCCATAGACCGGCAATGCCTCGCCGGACAGCGCGTTGACGATCATCAGCGGAATCAGCTTTTCCGGGAAATGATACGGCCCGTAGTTGTTCGAGCAGTTGGTGGTCAGTACGGGCAGGCCGTAAGTGTGATGATAGGCGCGCACCAGGTGGTCGCTGGCGGCTTTGCTGGCCGAGTAAGGGCTGTTGGGTTCATACGCATGGCTTTCGTTGAACGCCGCTTCTTCTTTGCCCAGCGAGCCATAGACTTCGTCGGTGGACACATGCAGGAAGCGAAAGGCCTGTAGCGAATCGCACGCCAGCCCCTTGACGTAGGCGCGCACGGCTTCCAGTAAGCGGAAAGTGCCAACGATGTTGGTGTCGATGAATGCTTGCGGCCCGTGGATCGAGCGATCGACATGAGACTCCGCGGCAAAATTGAGAATGGCACGGGGCCGGTGCTCTTCGAGCAAGCGCTCGACCAAGGCACTGTCACCGATATCGCCATGCACGAATACATGCTGCGGATTGCCCGTCAGGCTGCTGAGATTGTCCAGGTTGCCGGCATAGGTCAGCTTGTCCAGATTGACTACGGTTTCATCGGAGTGAGCCAGCCAATCCAATACGAAATTTGCCCCAATGAAGCCTGCACCGCCAGTTACCAGGATGGTCATTGATTCAGACCTTTTTTCAATAAGGTTGCGAGGATCGGACCCAGGTTCTCAAAGACGGATTGCCCATTCAAACCGGCATGCTTGAAACCCGCGCAGCCCGGTTAACACCCAAGGCGTTACTGCCAAGGAAATTCTGCTGTGGCAAGGGTTGGATAAGGTTTTGAACATTCAGCGCACGCCAGCTCTGCGACCGGCTCTGTATATACCCTCTCGACGCCCTGACATCATTTACGGGCGACATTTGTAATATAGCAAAGCTCCGAAAAATAAAAAAAAAATCGCCTGATGGCGCAATGCTGTTCACTTAAGCATGGGGTTGTATTTAAGAACTGGATTGAGGGGATATCCATTGCTGCGGTAACGGCCACTTAGGGTTTCGCCCTTACGGCGAGTCCCTTTTTCAAACGCCAAAAAGGAACCAAAAGGCTTTGCCCCAACACTTGGTGCCTCGCTAGGGCTCGGCATGCCCTCACTCCGGCATTGCTCCGTGGGTCGCCGCGATGGGCCATCCCTGGCCCAGCGCGGCTAAACCGGCGTCCTGCCGGTTTACCCACTGCGCAATGCCTGCGTTCGGCCATCGTGGTTAACGGGGCGCCCAAATCTAAAGCCAAAGCGAGGCGGCCTGACAGCCGACCTGACTTTGACAGCCCCCCGAATCCCTGTGGGAGCGAGCTTGCTCGCGATGGACGTCAACGATTACGCGCCCTGTCTGGATGATCGCGTTGTCTGGACGTTTTTCGCGAGCAGGCTCGCTCCCACAGGGGATCGCGGACAGACCTGCAATCAGGTCGGCTGTCAGGCCGCCTCGCATTGGCTTTGGCTTTTGATTTTCTTGCCCCCTCGAGAGGCCGAGTGGAGGTTCTGCGCAGTGGGTAAACCGGCATGGATGCCGGTTTAGCCGCCGCCTGCCATGGATGGCCGATGGCGGCCGGCCCTGTAGGAGCGAGCATGCTCGCGATGAACCTGAGAGCACCGCGGGGTGTCAGGCTCCCCGCGTCATCGTTGACCTCCATCGCGAGCAGGCTCGCTCCTACAGGGCTCTTCCAAGTGACTCGCTGTAAAAGCGAAACCCTAGGCGGCCGTTACCGCAGCAACGGATATTCACCCAAGCCAAATATGCACCTGCAGCCAAAAGTGAACAGCATCAGCCTGATGGCGATCTTTTTTCCTGTCCTTGTGGCCAACAGGTGTTCAGCCCAGCAGCCAATGCCCCAGCAAACCCAACACGCCGATCGCCAACACCGGCCGCATTGCCCGGTACGCCTTGGGAAAACGACGTTTCCACTGCTTGATCACCCCACTGAACCTGTCGCTGAACTGCTTGCTCCGGGCATAGGCCTGGTTGATCCCGCCCACGCGTTCATCCGCAAGGTTCTGCGGTGCGGTGGCGCGCCCCAGCAGGCTGCTGATCCAGCGGTTGATGCCGGTGATCAAGCGGTTACTGAGCGGTCGCTCGATGTCGCAGAACAGGATGACCCGGGTCTTGTCGGTTTCGTTCTTGACCCAGTGCACATAGGTCTCGTCGAACATCACGTCTTCACCATCACGCCAGGCGTAGGCCTGACCGTCGACGAAGATGCGGCAAGCGTTGGAATTAGGCGTTGACAGCCCCAGGTGATAGCGCAGGGAACCGGCGAACGGATCGCGGTGCGGATTAAGGTGACTGCCTCCCGGCAGCAGGGCGAACATGGCGCCCCTGACATTGGGAATCGCGCTGACCAGCGCCACGGTCTTCGGGCACAGCAGCTCGGCCGAGGGCAAGGGTTTGTCGTACCACTTTAGGTAGAAACGCTTCCAGCCCTTCTTGAAGAATGAACCGAAACCGGCGTCGTTATTTTTTTCCGCGGCGCAGATATAACCCTCATCAAACAGATGCATCGCTTCGTCGCGGATAACTTCCCAGTTGTCCTTGAGCACATCCAGTTCGGGAAACCTGCTGCGGTCCAGGTAGGGTTTTGAAGGCACGCCGGAGAACAGATACATCAAGGCATTATAGGGAGCGAACAGGGCCGAATGGTTGACGAATTGGCGCAAGACCGGCAAACGTGCCTTGCCACGCAAATGCACATAGAGGGTACTGCCCAGAAACAGCAGCAACAACGACGCTTTCGCGACAACCGAAACGCTCATCAACAACTCCTTGATAGATAGACATCCGCAACGCCATTCCTCGACGCAGCCGTTGGCATGATAACCACTACCAATCACGGGAAAAACCCGTGTAGTCCGACATACAGTGTTAAGGAATGCGTAACAAAGCATTTCTTAACACAAGGTGGCTGAACGCTTGCTGACCCGCGTCCAGTCACACCGGATGAAGAAGGGGGGCCCCCTCTCCATCGTCAAGCCTTCGCCCAGCCGTTACTGCTGGTTCTCCTGCTCAGTAAACAGATCGCTGAACAGCATGCTCGACAAGTAACGTTCACCGGAATCCGGAAGGATCACCACAATGGTCTTGCCCTGCATTTCCGGGGTCTCCGCCAAGCGTACCGCCACCGCCATCGCGGCGCCGCAGGAAATACCGCACAGGATGCCTTCTTCCTGCATCAAGCGCAGGGCCATGGCCTTGGACTCCTCATCGGTGACCAGCTCCACCCGGTCGACAATCGACAGGTCGAGGTTTTTCGGTACAAAACCGGCGCCGATGCCCTGGATCTTGTGCGGGCTCGGCTTGATTTCTTCACCGGCCAACGCCTGGGAAATCACCGGAGATACGGCTGGCTCCACTGCCACCGAGACAATAGGTTTGCCCTGGGTATTCTTGATATACCGTGAAACGCCGGTAATGGTTCCGCCTGTTCCAACACCTGCCACCAGGACATCCACGGCACCGTCGGTATCGTTCCAGATCTCGGGCCCGGTGGTTTTTTCGTGGATGGCGGGGTTGGCCGGGTTGTCGAACTGCGCCGGCATGAAATAGAGGGCCGGATCACTGGCGACTATTTCCCCAGCCTTCTCGATGGCGCCTTTCATGCCCTTGGCCGGCTCGGTCAGCACCAGCTCTGCCCCCAGTGCCTTGAGTACCTTGCGGCGCTCGATGCTCATGGATGCCGGCATGGTCAGCATCAATTTGTAGCCACGTGCGGCGGCAACGAAGGCCAGGCCGATACCGGTGTTGCCGGAAGTCGGTTCGACGATGGTCATGCCCGGCTTGAGTCTGCCTGTGCTTTCGGCGTCCCAGATCATGTTGGCGCCAATCCGGCACTTGACCGAGTAACCGGGGTTGCGCCCCTCTATCTTGGCCAGGATGGTGACGCCGCGTGGCGCAATACGGTTGATCTGCACCAAAGGCGTATTGCCGATGGAATGGGCATTGTCAGCGAAGATACGGCTCATGGCTGGGTCCTTAACGACAGCATTAAATAGGGCATCAAGGTAAGCCTCTTGCCCGCAGGCGTCCAGTCAGGTCGAACGTCCGGATGTCACCGCAGTCAATGGCTTTAGAACGCCAGAGAATTACCACCATGAAACGTCGATACCGTTGGCCGTTGTGGAGCTTCGCCGGCCTCGTTGTGCTGCTGATTGCCCTGCACTTCTCCCTGCCCTACCTGGTTCGCGACTACCTCAATGACAGGTTGGCGAACATGGGCGATTACCGCGGCCAGATCACCGACGTGGACTTGGCCCTGTGGCGCGGTGCCTACAAGATCAACGGCCTGAAAATCGTCAAGGTCGAGGGCAAGGTGCCGGTTCCCTTTGTCAATGCGCCACTGATCGACCTCTCGGTCAGCTGGCATTCCCTCTGGTACGACCACGCGGTGGTCGCCGAAGTGAAGTTCGTCAAGCCTGAGGTCAACTTCGTCGATGGCGGGGCCAACAAGAAAAACTCGCAAACCGGCGAGGGTACCGACTGGCGCGCCCAGCTGGGCAAATTGCTGCCGATAACCCTGAATGAAGTGCGGATCGACGATGGCAAGATCAGCTTTCGCAACTTCAACTCCAAACCGCCGGTGAACATGAATGCCACCAAGGTCGACCTGAGCATTTACAACCTGACCAACGTGGTCGATTCCAAAGGCAAGCGCGACGCCCGCTTCGAAGGCAAGGCGCTGTTGTTGGGACATGCCCCCCTGGAAACCACGGCCACCTTCGATCCACTGAGTAATTTCGAAGATTTCGAGTTTCGCATGCGCGCCAGGAACATTGAACTCAAACGCATGAACGACTTCGCTTCGGCCTATGGCAAGTTCGATTTCAATGCCGGCCACGGCGATGTAGTGATCGAAGCCCAAGCCAAAAAAGCCAAATTGACGGGTTATATCAAACCGCTGCTCAGGGATGTTGACGTGTTCAACTGGCAACAGGATGTGGAAAATAAGGACAAAGGGATTTTTCGTTCCATCTGGGAGGCTATCGTCGGCGGCTCCGAAACCGTGTTGAAAAACCAGGGTAAGAACCAGTTTGCGACCCGAGTAGAGCTGAGCGGCAATGTTCACCAAAAAGATATCAACGCGTTCGAGGCGTTTTTGCAGATTTTACGAAATGGTTTCATTCAAGCGTTCAATGCCCGGTATGAACGACCCAAGCCGGATGCCGGCTAACGTTTGCGCGTGACGGTGTAACGACCGGTATCTTCGGCTGCCCGTAGCGGATTGGCTTGCTGTTGCAAGAAATCCCATCCCAGGCAGGCCAGGGCCAGTGATCGCGGAACCGCCTCTCGACCACTGCTGTAGCGGCTGATGCTGCGGGCGCTGACCCCCAGCGCCTCGGCGGCCTGATTGAGCGGCAATCCGGTGCGAGCGCGCCAGTCGATGAAGATTCGGGTATTTTCGTCCGAAGCGTTTTGCGCGAGCGCATCCAGATACAAGGTATCGGCACCGATCTGGATGTCCAGCTCAGGCCACTCTACACACCAGCCATCATCACCGAGCGCAGCACCCTCGAAAGCGCTTCCCTGCAAGGGTTGCAAGCCCGCGAAGGCCTGCAGGTCGCGACTCAGGTCCAGGGTCAGTTGTTGACCATCGATGAACGTCAGCGCCAGCCGATAATCCGGCAATACCCCCACTGCCAATAGTCGTGGTCGCTTCATGGGTAACATCGTTTCCAATCCTCCAGCAATTGCACCTGATGGGCCCTGACCCACTCAAGCGCTTCCTTGATAATCAGCGGCGGTGCCTTGCCCACCATCACGTCTACGGTTTCCAGGCTCAGCATGACGTCCAACCCGCCACCGGTCAGATGAACGTGGGGCGGCGGATGATCCTTCTCGCGCAACTGAATGCGGTACGTATCTCGAAATCGATATTTTGTAGACATGCCCAGCAAGCTATCGCCAAAATGGCGATAGCTCAATACTGGCCAGCCGCCGAGTCTGAGTCAAGATGTGACGCTCCATTCAGAGACTGAATAAGCCGTCTGCGTTCACAGTCGACCGTACTGCGCGTTATAGTCGGGGCTGACCATTTTATTGCACCTTATTGCACCTTTTATTGCACCCTGCGCCCTGCCTCGCTCAGGCCGGCGTTACCGTTCGAGGATTAGCAGATGAAGTTCGAAGGCACCCAGGCCTACGTCGCCACCGATGACCTTAAGCTGGCGGTCAACGCCGCCATCACCCTGGAGCGGCCGCTGCTGGTCAAGGGCGAACCAGGCACCGGCAAGACCATGCTCGCCGAGCAACTGGCCGAATCCTTTGGTGCCAAGCTGATCACCTGGCACATCAAGTCCACCACCAAGGCTCACCAGGGCCTGTACGAGTACGACGCGGTCAGCCGTCTGCGCGATTCGCAGCTCGGCACGGAAAAGGTCCACGACGTTCGTAACTACCTGAAGAAGGGCAAGCTCTGGGAAGCTTTCGAGTCCGAAGAGCGAGTGATCCTGCTGATCGACGAAATCGACAAGGCCGACATCGAGTTCCCCAACGACCTGTTGCAAGAACTCGACAAGATGGAGTTCTACGTCTACGAGATCGACGAGACCATCAAGGCCAAGAAGCGCCCGATCATCATCATCACCTCCAACAACGAGAAAGAGCTGCCGGACGCCTTCCTGCGCCGCTGCTTCTTCCACTACATCGCGTTCCCGGATCGCACCACGATGCAGCGGATCGTCGACGTGCACTACCCGGACATCAAGAAAGACCTGGTCAGCGAAGCGCTGGACGTGTTCTTCGACGTGCGCAAGGTGCCGGGCCTGAAGAAGAAGCCATCGACCTCCGAACTGGTGGACTGGCTGAAGCTGCTGATGGCCGACAACATCGGCGAAGCGGTGCTGCGCGAACGCGATCCGACCAAGGCCATTCCGCCGCTGGCCGGTGCCCTGGTGAAGAACGAACAGGACGTGCAACTGCTGGAGCGTCTGGCGTTCATGAGCCGTCGCGGCAGTCGTTGATCATCTGGGGCAAAAGCCATGCTGCTCAATCTGTTCAATGAAATGCGTGCAGCCAAGGTGCCGGTCTCGGTGCGCGAGCTGCTGGACCTGATCAACGCGCTGAAACAGCGCGTGACCTTCGCCGACATGGACGAGTTCTATTACTTGTCCCGGGCGATCCTGGTGAAGGACGAAAAGCATTTCGACAAGTTCGACCGGGCCTTTGGGGCCTACTTCAATGGCCTGGAAAAGCTCGACGATCACCTGCAGGCGTTGATTCCGGAAGACTGGCTGCGCAAGGAATTCGAACGCTCCCTGACTGACGAAGAGCGGGCGGCGATCCAGTCGCTCGGCGGCCTCGACAAGCTGATCGAAGAGTTCAAGAAGCGCCTGGAAGAACAGAAGGAACGCCATGCTGGCGGCAACAAGTGGATCGGCACCGGTGGTACCAGTCCATTCGGTTCCGGCGGTTTCAACCCGGAAGGCATTCGGGTCGGCGATGCCGGCAAACGCCAGGGCAAGGCCGTGAAAGTCTGGGATCAGCGCGAGTACAAGAACCTCGACGATTCGGTCGAGCTGGGCACGCGCAACATCAAGGTCGCCCTGCGCCGCTTGCGCAAATTTGCCCGTCAGGGTGCAGCGGAAGAACTCGATATCGATGGCACCATCGACCACACCGCCAAGGATGCGGGGCTGCTGAACATCCAGATGCGTCCAGAACGGCGCAACACCGTCAAGCTCTTGCTGCTGTTCGACATCGGCGGCTCGATGGACGCCCACGTGAAGATCTGCGAGGAGCTGTTCTCGGCGTGCAAGACCGAGTTCAAGCATCTGGAGTACTTCTACTTCCACAACTTCATTTATGAATCGGTGTGGAAGAACAACATGCGGCGCAGCTCCGAGCGCACCTCGACTCAGGACTTGCTGCACAAGTACGGCGCCGACTACAAAGTGATCTTCATCGGTGACGCCGCCATGGCGCCCTACGAAATCACCCAGGCCGGTGGCAGCGTCGAGCACTGGAACGAAGAAGCTGGCTATGTGTGGATGCAGCGGTTCAAGGAGAAGTACAAGAAGCTCATCTGGATCAACCCGTATCCGAAAGATACCTGGGGTTACACCTCGTCGACCAATATCGTTCGCGACTTGATTGAAGACCAGATGTATCCGCTGACGCTGCGGGGGTTGGAGGAAGGGATGCGGTTTCTTTCCAAGTAGAGATTTCTGTTGTCCGGGATGCCGCCTTCGCGAGCAGGCTCGCTCCCACAATGGATCTTTGTGAACATGAGATCCCTGTGGGAGCGAGCCTGCTCGCGAAGCTTTTAACGGTTTGAAAAACGGCGCAAGTACTCGATCTGCTCCCGATGGGCGACCTCCTGCACCACCGGCCGCAACCTTACCTGCGCCCCCGGCAGGCACTGCGCCAGCCGCGCCAGCGCCAACGGCGTCAACGCCCCCAAACGCGGATAACCGCCAATGGTCTGCCGATCATTAAGCAACACAATCGGCTGCCCGTCCGGTGGCACCTGCACCGCCCCCAGTGGAATACCCTCGGAAATCATCGGCTTGCCTTGGTACTGCAAGGGTGTGCCCAACAAGCGAATGCCCATGCGGTCGGCGCGGCTGTCGAGGCTCCATGCGCTGTTGAACGCATCGAACAGACTCTGCCCGCTGAATTCACCGACCTGCGCACCGAGTACCAGGTCCAACGGAGCATCGAGATTCAGGTTCGGACGCTGCTCTGCGGTCAACTCCCGCAGCAACATCACCGAATTGCCCGAATAGCTCAAACACTCGCCTTTGCTCAGCGCACGCCCCATGCCATCCAGTCCACCGAGTTCCTCACGAACTACGGTCGCGCTGCTGCCCAACACCTTAGGCGCATCGAAGCCACCCGGCGCGGCCAGATAGGCCCGGGCGCCGAGCAATGGCTGGGTGAATTGCAATTGCTGGCCCTTATGTAGCCGGAAGCTGCGCCACGGCGCCAGCGGCTCGCCGTCCACCCGAGCGCCAAGATCCGCTCCGGCCAGCGCCAGCACGCAATCGTCCTCGGCCACCAAGGTGAACCCGCCGAGGGTGATTTCGATCACCGGCGCATCCAGCCCGTTACCCAGCAACCAATTGGCCCACGACATTGAACGCCAATCAGCCGCGCCGCCCTGGGTCACGCCCAGATGCCGCACGCCAAAACGACCGGCGTCCTGCAACAGGCACAGCGGTGTACTCGCTTCAATCGTCAGACGGCTCATGCCTGTGCCTCCAATGGCGTGTCGTCACCGCCCAGATTGATGAACTCGGCATGGCCGACCGCTTCGAAACGCACGGTGTCGCCCGGTTGCATCAAGCTGTAGCCGTCACGGTTGCGGTCGAACAATCTGGCCGGCGTGCGGCCGATCAGGTTCCAGCCGCCGGGCGATACCACCGGATAGGCGGCCGTCTGCCGTTCGGCGATACCGACACTGCCCGCGGCGACCTTTTTGCGCGGCGTGCTCAGGCGCGGTGCGGCGAGTACTTCTTCCACCAGGCCCATAAACGCGAACCCCGGTGCGAATCCCAGGGCGAACACCTGATACTCACGCTGGCTGTGACGGCGAATCACCTCTTCCACCGCCAGCCCGCTGCGTTGTGACAACAGGCTCAGCTCCGGCCCGACACTCAAGTCGTACCACACCGGCAGCACATGACATTTGCCACGGGTGCGTGCATTGGGCGACAGATCGATCAGCGCCTGGGCAATCAGCTCCCGGGCCTGGGTCGGGCTCAACGCTGTCAGATCGTAATGCACCATCAAGGTTGTGTAGGACGGCACCAGATCGATCAGCTGTTCACCGAACGCCGCCCGCAGACTTTCACTGGCGGCGAGCATCCAAGGCATGTTGGCTTCGGCGATCTCATCGAACAGACGCACCATCAGGCAATCGAGCGCGACCACTTCTACCCGCAGTTTCATGACGCGCCCTGCTGATTCAAGGCTTCACGAATGCGCCGCACGGCGGCCACCGAACTGGCATTGTCGCCGTGCACGCACAGGGTGTTGGCCTGCAAGTGCAAGGCGCTGCCATCACTGGCGCTGAGGTGATCGCCACGGGCAATGATCAGCGCCTGTTCGATGATTTTCTCTGGATCGTGATGCACCGCCCCCGGCAATTGCCGCGACACCAGCATGCCGGCGCTGTCGTAAGCGCGGTCGGCGAAGGCTTCGAACCACAGGGTCACGCCGTACTCCTCACCTAACTGCTGCGCGGCACTGTTGTCGCGGGTGGCCATCAGCATCAACGGCAGGTTGCGGTCATAGGACGCCACCGCCTGAAGCACCGCCCGTAATTGTGCCGGGTTGGCCATCATGTCGTTGTACATCGCGCCGTGGGGTTTGACGTAACTGACCCGCCCGCCCTGGGCCCGGCAGATGCCGTCGAGGGCGCCGATCTGGTAATGCAGGATGTCCTGCAGTTCCTGGGTGGCATAGGCCATGGAACGGCGGCCAAAACCGACCAGATCCTGATAGGCCGGATGGGCTCCGATCTGCACACCGTGGCTGAGGGCCAGGCTGACGGTCTTGCGCATGATGCTCGGGTCGCTGGCATGGAAACCGCAGGCGATGTTGGCGCAATCGATGAAGGGCATGACTTCGGCGTCCAGACCCATGGTCCAGTTGCCAAAGCTTTCGCCAATGTCGCAGTTCAATAGCAGGCGGCTCACGCTGATCACTCCTGTAGGCTTTATTCTTTTTAGCTGTGGGACATATCCGTATGACACGCCCGCAGATTACCAGTTACTGGGCGTCGAGTTGCTTGCCACGGGTTTCCGGCAAGCTCAGGGCCGCGAGGATCACCACGCCGTAGGACACCGCCGCAAAGGCACCGATGCCCACACTCAGCGGCACGGTCTGGCTGAGCAGGCCGATCAACAGCGGGAACAACGCCGCCAGCGCCCGGCCGATGTTGTAGCAAAAGCCTTGGCCAGAACCACGAATCCGCGTAGGGAACAGCTCGGTCAGGAACGAACCCATGCCGCTGAAAATCCCCGAAGCGAAGAAGCCCAATGGAAAGCCCAGCCACAGCATCACGCCGTTGCTGACCGGCAATTGGGTGTACAGCAAAACGATGGTGAACGAGCCGACGGCGAACAGGATGAAGTTCTTTTTGCGACCGAGGATGTCGGTCAAATAGGCGCTGATGACATAACCGACGTAGGAACCGACGATCACCATCGCCAGATAACCGCCGGTGCCGAGTACGCTCAAACCGCGTTCGTTCTTCAAGAAGGTCGGCAGCCAGGAGGTGATGGCGTAGTAGCCGCCCAGCGCACCGGTGGTCAGCAACGAAGCGCGAATCGTGGTGAAGAGCATGCCGGGGGCGAAGATCTCGTAGAACTTCGCCGGATTGCTCGGTTCCTGTCTGGCTTTGGCTTCGCGGTAGATTTCCGGGTCCTTGACCAGGCGGCGGACGAAGATCACGAAAATCGCCGGCACGATGCCGAGGATGAACAGCGCGCGCCAGGCGTCTTCCGGCGGCATTATCGAAAACAGCAGCGCATACAGGATTGCGGTCAGGCCCCAGCCCAGCGCCCAGCCCGATTGCACCATGCCTACTGCCTTGCCGCGGTCCTGAGCGCGGATGACTTCGCCGATCAGCACTGCGCCGGCGGTCCACTCGCCGCCGAAACCGAAGCCCATCAGGGTCCGCGCGATCAGTAGTTGCTCGTAGCTCTGAGCGAAACCGCAGAGGAAGGTGAAGAACGCAAACCACAGCACGGTCAGTTGCAAGGTGCGCACACGACCGATGCGGTCGGAGAGAATCCCCGCCACCCAGCCACCAATGGCCGAAGCGATCAGTGTGCTGGTGTGAATCAGCCCGGCCTGGCCGGTGGTAATGCCCCACATGGCAATCAGGGTCGGCACCACGAAGCTGAGCATCTGGGTGTCCATGCCATCCAGGCCATAGCCGATCTTGCAGCTCCAGAAGGTGCGGCGTTCCTGCTGATTGATGTTGCGATACCAGTCGAAAGGTCCCGGGCGAGCCGTGGCTTTCGGAATGAAGGGGGTGTCGGGCGCACTCATGGCAAATCTCCGCGCTGATTTTATTGGTATTGTTCTGAGCCCCGACGACGCCTATCGTGGGAACCGGATGTGTCGATTTTTGGACGCGCCAGCCCTCTGCGTCCAACTAATAAAAACCCGCCCTAGCCATAAGAAAAACTTGATCACATGAACCTGAAGTTTCTCGAGACATTCGTCTGGGTCGCCCGGCTCAAGAGTTTCCGCCTCACCGCCGACAAGCTCTTCACTACCCAGGCGTCGATTTCCAGCCGCATCGCCGTACTCGAAGGCGAGCTTGGGGTGAAGCTGTTCCTACGCGACTCGCGCGGTGTGAGCCTGACCCCGGAAGGCTTGAAAGTGCTCGAATACGCCGAGCAGATGATGGACACCATGCAAGCGCTCAAGCAGTCGATCGAGACACGTTCGAGCAAGGCGGGACGTGTGCGCATCGGTGTGATGGACACGGTGATCCACACCTGGCTGAGCCCGTTGGTGGCGCAGATGACCGATCACTACCCGCTGGTGGAAATCGAACTGGTGGCCGATACCTCGCTCAACCTCTGCGATCAGCTGCAAAAAGGCTTTCTCGATGTGATCCTGCAAACCGATCTGCTGCGCCAGGAAAGCGTGCGCAGCCTGGAACTGGCCAGCCACCCCATGGGCTGGATCGTCGCCAGCAATTCGCTCTACAACCGCGACTACTCAGGCATCGTCGACCTTGCCAATGAGCGGATCATTACCTACTCGAAAAACTCCCATCCCCATCAGGAAGTGCTCGCGCTGATGCAGGCCAACGGCGTCATGGCGCCACGGCTGAACTGCGTGAACTCGGTCTCGGCGATCACCCGATTACTGCGCGACGGTTTTGGCATCGGTGCATTGCCGCCGGTGCTGGTGGCGGAGGAACTGGCACGGGGTGAATTGACCTTGCTGGACATCGACCAGCGACCACCGGACTTGCAAGTGGTGGTGTCGTGGCGGGTGGGCGTGGAATGGGTCGAGGAGATTGTGGCGTTGTGTCAGCAGGTGCTGGAGGGGTATGCGCGTCGGGTGGGTGCGAACTACATTACCTTGGCCGGTTGATGATCGTTCCCACGCTCTGCGTGGGAATGCAGCCCGGGACGCTCCGCGTCCCATTCAGAGCCGAACGCGGAGCGTCCGTTGAGGCATTCCCACGCAGAGCGTGGGAACGATCATTACAACCCGCGCAAATCCCGTTCTTCGATCGGCCGGCTCTGGCGCAATCGCTTACCACCCAACACCACCCAATCGATCAGACGGAACAGGCACTCAATCCCGAACGACAGCAGCAATGCGCCGCTCATGCCCCAGATCATCGCCTCCGGGGTCAACAGGATCTGGTAGCTGTAGCCGTTCCAGGTTTCCTTGCGAATATCCGGATCCGCAGCCAGCACCACTTGCAGGAAGCGGATGTACCACGGCCCTTGCATCGCCTGGAACTGCTTGTCCAACGCCACCTGGCGAGTCAGCAGGTTGCCCAGGCTGTCGGCGTCGCTGCGAAAGATCGGGTCTTCACTGGCGCGATAGTGGGCGACCAGGGCCTGCATGTCCCCCTTGAAGAATTGATTGGCGGTGTTCTGAAACCCGCTCAGCCCGGCCTGCGCTTCAATCAGGTGCGCTTCGACCCGCTTGGCGTAATCATTGATGAACCCCGGCACCTGGACACCGATCAACAGGCCCGCCGCAAACAACACCAGCCGTAGATAACTGAGCAACATGGGGGATGATCCTTATTCGGTCCTGCCCTGGCTGACGCATTCACCGCGTCGCCACAGGCTCCATTGGCCTGGCTCATAGCGGGTCCAGGTTTCATTTTCGGTCAAGGGTTCGGTGGCGATCACCGTGACCACATCGTTAGGTGTGGTTTCGGCCTGGAAGTCGACGATCACATCGACGTCCTTCAAGCGCGCCGGGCCGAACGGGGCACGACGGGTGATCTGCGCCAGCTTGGTCGAGCAATAGCAGAACAACCAGTCGCCATCGCTGAGCAGGCAGTTGAACACGCCCTTGCTGCGGTATTCGGCGCAGGCAGCGACCAGATCCGGCAGCAGTTCTTCGACCTCTACTGGCTCGGGAAACGCGGCCCGCACGCGGTTGAGCAAGTCACAGAACGCCGCTTCGCTGTCGGTATCGCCGACGGGCCGGTAGAAGCTGGCGGTCGGCTGCAGATCCGCCAACTGGCCATTATGGGCGAAGCACCAGTTACGTCCCCACAACTCGCGCACGAAGGGATGGGTGTTGGAAAGGCAGACCTTACCGACGTTGGCCTGGCGGATATGCCCGATCACCACTTCGCTCTTGATCGGGTAGCGTTGCACCAGGTTCGCGACTTCCGACTCGCAGCTCGCCGCCGGGTCCTGAAACAGGCGCAAACCCCGGCCTTCGTAGAAAGCGATGCCCCAACCGTCTCGGTGCGGACCGGTACGCCCACCGCGCTGCATCAGCCCGGTGAAGCTGAACACGATATCGGTCGGGACATTGGCGCTCATGCCCAATAACTCACACATGCTCGGACTCTCGCTTCAAGCCAGGGGGCAAAGTTACAAACGCGGTTCGACCCGCATGCGCTGGGGGTTACTCGGCACTGGCGGACGACCGTAACGATCGTCACCGGCACCGCCGAAAGGATGTTCCTCTTCCGGTTCATCGGCGTAGGCAGCGGCGTGGGCGGCGGCCGCCTGTTCATTGCGGGCCCTGGCGCCCCGCTCGAGGACGAAACGAATCGCCACGAACACCAGGTAGAGGCCGAAAGCGATCATGCCGTACATGAACAGATCGGAAATCGCCCGCCACGCGTTGTTGCCGACCTTGAACAACAGGTCAAGTGCCGTGATGGCAAGGGCCGGGGCCACTTTTTCCTTCACCGGGTCGATGATGGTCGGGCTGAACAGCAGCACCGCCACCAGTAAACGCAGGGGTTCGCGCAACCAGCGCCACATCCAGCGGGTGATGCGCATCCACACCAGCAGGCAGCCCAAAGCGGCAAAGGCGTAGAGGCCCCAAGCGATCAGATAGTCGTTCTCGGTCATGGTGTCCATGGCAAGGCAGGCAAAGAGGCGCTTATGATAACGGCTTTTCGCCCATCAGGCTGCTTCAATGCCAGTCGGGCAAAACACAAACCCTGTGGGAGCGAGCCTTTGTGGTGAGGGGATTTATCCCCGTTGGGTCGCGCAGCGGCCCCAAAACCTGCAACAGCGGAGTATCAGATACACCGCGTGCACTGGCTTTGCGACTGCTTCGCAGCCGAACGGGGCGGTGCGACGTTTCGCTAAATCCCCTCAACCATAGAATCTCCCACAGTTTGCGATATCCTTACTTCGTACATTGTTCGAGAATCCTTCATGCCCCTATCCGCCAACGTTTCCGACGCCCCGATTGCCCGCAAGGCCGAAGGATCCGACCCGTACGCCTGGCTGCAGGAGCGCGACAGCGCTGCGGTCCTCGACTACCTCAAGGCTGAAAACCGTTATCAGGAGGCGCAAACCGCCGATCAGGCCGGGTTGCGTGAAACCCTGTTCGAGGAGATCAAGGGCCGGATTCTCGAAACCGACCTGTCCCTGCCCTCGCCATGGGGACCCTACCTGTACTACACGCGCACCACGGCGGGTGACGAATACGCCCGCCACTACCGCTGCCCGCGCCCGGCCGACGACAGCCTGGTCCTCGACGAAAGCCGGGAACAACTGCTGCTGGACCCTAACGCACTGGCCAAAGGCGGCTTCTTTTCCCTCGGCGCGTTCAGCATCAGCCCCGATCACCAGCGCCTGGCCTACAGCATCGATTCCACGGGCGACGAGGTTTACACGCTGTTCGTCAAGGAGTTATCCGACGGTCGCGTCAGTGAACTGGAATTCCAGGACTGCGACGGCAGCATGACTTGGGCCAACGACAGCCTGACCCTGTTTTTCGGCGAGCTGGACGACACCCATCGCCCGCATAAACTGTTGCGCTATCGCCTGGACGGCACGGCGGCTGAAGAAGTGTTCCATGAAACGGACGGCCGCTTCTTCATGCACTGCTACCGTTCGAGCTCCGAACAGCAATTGCTGCTGTCCGTGGGCAGCAAAACCACCAGCGAAGTCTGGGTGCTCGACGCCAACCATCCGCAACAGCCCTTCAGCTGCATAGCGCCACGCCTGGAAGACCATGAGTACGACGTTGACCACGGCACGCTCGATGGCCAATGGACCTGGTTCATCCGCACCAATCGTGACGGCATCAATTTTGCTCTGTACACCGCCCTCGACAGTGGCGTGGCGCCAGCCGAGGCCGACTGGCAGAACCTGATCCCCCACAGCGACACGGTGATGATCGATGGCATGAGCCTGAACGTCGGCGCCATGACCCTGAGTCTGCGGGTCGGCGGTTTGCCGGTGATCGAAGTTCACCCGCAGGACCTGCCGAGCTATCGGGTGCAACTGCCGGACGCGGCCTACAGCCTGCACGTGCAGAACAGCCTGGAGTTCGTCAGCGAGCGGATTCGCCTGCGCTACGAAGCGTTGAACCGTCCGGCGCAAGTCCGCCAACTGGAACTGGTCAGCGGTGAGCAGAAAGTACTCAAGCAAACCCCGGTGCTTGGCCCGTTCGACGCCGACGCTTACGTCAGCCAGCGCCTGTGGGCCACGGCGCCCGATGGCACGCAAGTACCGATCAGTCTGGTGGTCAAGCGCGAAGCGCTCGGCAAGCCGGTTCCGCTTTACCTGTACGGTTACGGCGCCTATGGCGAAAGCCTCGACCCGTGGTTCTCCCACGCACGCCTGAGCCTGCTCGATCGCGGCATGGCGTTCGCCATCGCGCACGTGCGCGGCGGCGGTGAGCTGGGCGAGGCCTGGTATCGCGCCGGCAAGCAGGAGCACAAGCAGAACACCTTCAGCGACTTCATCGCCTGCGCCGAACACCTGATCGCCAATGGCTTGACCACTGCGCCACAACTGGCGATCAGCGGCGGCAGTGCCGGTGGCCTGTTGATCGGGGCGGTGCTCAACCAGCGCCCGGAGCTGTTTGGCGCGGCGATTGCCGAAGTGCCGTTCGTCGATGTGCTCAACACCATGCTCGACCCGGAGCTGCCATTGACCGTCACTGAATACGACGAGTGGGGCAATCCTCAGGAGCCGGACGTCCATGAGCGGATCAAGGCCTACGCGCCTTACGAAAACGTCACCGCGCAAGCCTATCCGGCGACGCTGGTGATCGCCGGCTACAACGACAGCCGCGTGCAGTACTGGGAAGCGGCCAAATGGGTGGCGAAATTGCGCGCCACCAAGACCGACGGCAATCCGCTGTTGCTCAAGACCGAACTGGGCGCCGGGCATGGCGGGATGAGCGGTCGATACCAGGGATTGCGTGACGTAGCACTCGAATATGCATTTTTGTTCAAGGTATTGGGTGTTGCCTGAGGAACTTGGCGTGATGACTCAGTCTTAAGAAAGAACTTGTAGGAGCGAGCGATGCGGCGATCCGACTTGCCCGCGAAGGCAGTTGCTCAATCAACGTTTGATGTTGAATGTTGTGGCCTCTTCGCGGGCAAGCCACGCTCCTACAAGGGATTCATATAATCCGGAACAACAGACACAACAAAAAAAGACCGCACGACATGTCAGAACCCACCTTACTGAACAACGAAATTCGCAACTGGCTGATGGACTGCGGCCTGTTCAACCAGCTGCTACCGGCGGAATTCGCCGCAGCCTCGGGCTATTTCAGCCTGAGCACCATTGCCCAGGGCGAAGAGATTTTCCATGAGGGCGATGCCGGCAGCTTCATGTGCATCATCCACAGCGGCCAGGTGGCGGTGCAGAAGACCACCAGCGACGGCCAGCAGGTGACCATCGCGACGCTGCGCAGCGGTCGCTCGTTCGGCGAAATGGCCGTGCTCGACGGCGAACGGCGCTCGGCCAGTTGCGTGGCCGCGAGCAGCTGCCAGTTGCTCAACCTGGGCAAGGATTCGCTGGAAAAGATGCTCAACGACGCACCGAAAATCGCTGCCAAGATCATCCGCGCCCTCGCCGTCTCTCTCTCCAGGCGCTTGCGCATGGCCGATGGGCAATTGCTGTCGCAGCAGGTTTAACCGCCGGGCGACTTGACCTTCGGCGGGTTCTGCTCAATCCCCGGCACCGGCTGGTCCTTGGTCGGCGGACTCGGCATTTCGATCGGCACCAACGGTGGGCCGCCACTGCCAGGGCCCACTTTCGGCAGCGGTGCCGGGCTGATCTGCGGATACGGCGTGGGCGTTGCGGTGCCCGGCGAACCGGGCATTGGCGCGGCACTGATCGGCGTGGTCTGCAGCTGCTGGGCCTGCACTGCAGTTATCGAGAGCGCGGCCAGGGCAATGGCCGTTAGAATGGTGCGCTTCATCAATGGCTCCGTTGGCCTTGTGGTCGTTTGCAGGCTACTCCCAACTGCGCCCGTTTGCTTTCCCTGTGCTGCCATTTTTCCTCAAGTGAGCCCCATGAAACGTTTTGTTCTGCTCGATACCGCCCCCATACCCGAGAACGGCGGCGCCCTGTGCCTGTTCGAATACGGCGAGGATTTCGTCATCAAGATCCAGGGCGGTGACGGCGGACAATTGATGAACACGCGCATGCACGGCTCCGAGGATGCCCTGGCCGAGATCCCCTGCCGCAAGGTCGCAGGACGGCCGAACTCGCGGGTGTTGATCGGTGGCCTGGGCATGGGCTTCACCCTCGCCTCGGCGCTCAAGCATCTGGGCAAATCCGCTGAAGTGGTGGTCGCCGAACTGGTACCGGGCGTTGTGGAGTGGAACCGCGGAGCGCTGGGCGAAAAAGCCGGAAATCCGCTGCAAGACCCGCGCACGGTGATCCGCCTGGAAGACGTGGCCAAAGTCCTGCAGGCAGAGCCGCAAGGTTTCGACGCGATCATGCTCGACGTCGACAATGGCCCCGAAGGCCTGACCCAGAGGGCCAACAGCTGGCTCTACTCCGCCGGTGGCCTGAGCGCCTGCGCCAAGGCCCTGCGACCCAAAGGCGTGCTGGCGGTCTGGTCGGCCAGCGCCGACCGACAGTTTTCCGACAAACTGAAAAAAGCCGGTTTCAAGGCCGAGGAAGTGCAGGTCTTCGCCCACGGCAACAAAGGCACCCGCCATACCATCTGGATTGCCGAGAAGCTCAAGGGCTGAGCTAAACTGCGTTTATACCGTCATTAGTCATTCAACAAAGGTGAACCCATGAGTTCGTCCACCCCGACCAACACCTCGAAGCTGGACCGCATCCTCGCCGACAACCAGCGCGACAAGGAAATGGGCTACCGCGACAAGGCCCTGAAGATGTACCCGCACGTATGCGGTCGCTGCGCCCGTGAATTCTCCGGCAAGCGCCTGAGCGAACTGACCGTGCACCACCGCGACCACAACCACGACAACAACCCCCAGGACGGGTCGAACTGGGAATTGTTGTGCCTGTACTGCCACGATAACGAACACTCGCGTTATACCGACCAGCAGTATTTCGGCGAGGGCTCGCTGAGCACGCCGAAAATCGCCAAGGCGACGCACAACCCGTTTGCGGCGTTGGCCGGCCTGATGAAGAAAGAAGACTGAAGATCTTCAGCGCCTGCACCGCCCCCATCGCGAGCAGGCTCGCTCCCACATTGTTCTGCGTCCGTCAGGACACCTCGGTCAACTGTGGGAGCGAGCTTGCTCGCGATAGCAATAGCCCTGCCACCGCCAATCTCCAAACTGACCGCTGCCTGCCAATCCCCGTATAATCGCGCTTTTTTCCCAAAGGCACCCCGCTCGTGGCAGATAAACGGTACAGCTGCATTGGTTTGTATAACCCTAAGTCACCGGAGAACGTCGGTTCGGTGATGCGCGCCGCTGGCTGTTATGGCGTGGCGTCGGTGTTCTACACCGGCAAGCGCTATGAGCGCGCCGCCGACTTCGTCACCGATACCAAGCGCGTCCATTACGACATCCCGCTGATCGGCATCGACGACCTGAAGAAAATCCTGCCCCTCAATTGTGTACCCGTTGCCGTGGAACTGGTCGACGGCGCCCGCCCGTTGCCGGAGTACACCCACCCGGATCGCGCGCTGTACATCTTCGGCCCGGAAGACGGCTCGCTGGACAAAGAGATCCGTGACTGGTGCGAAGACGTGGTCTACATCCCGACCACCGGCTGCATGAACCTCGCCGCCACGGTCAACGTCGTACTCTACGACCGCATGGCCAAGGGCCTGAATACCCGCTCGGGGCCGAAATTCCGCTGAATCGCAGCACATCCGATGGAACAAGTGGCTTGCTGTGGCAGTCATCTGATCTATCCATTACTCAAGCCTGGAGTCAGATCATGAGCGAACTCAAACGCGTAGAGCGCATCGAATCCACCCCGTTCCAGACTCATACCGATCAGAACGTTCACGGTTGGGAACGTCTTGGCTCCCTGGCCGGTGGCGTGGTGATGGTTGGAAAGGGACTGCGCCGTGGCGGCATTTTCGGTTTGATTCAAGTGGCCATCGGCGGCGTCGCCCTGGCCCGCGGCATCACCGGCCACAGCTCGGCGAAAAGCCTGCTGGAAAAAAGCCGTCAGGACATGAACAACGTGCGGGCGAAGATTCAGCGAGCGGGTGAAGAGTTGAGCCAATTGAAGGCTAATGCAGAGGCGGCGACCAAAACTGCGACGGTGACCGGCAATGATTCTTTGAAGTCGCCTAAAACCGGGGTTTGATCCTGAGTTTTTGCTGGGGCTGATGGCCTAATCGCGAGCAAGCTTTGCTCCTACAGAAGTTGCGTCGTTCACAAATGTTCCATTCGACACGATTCCTGTAGGAGCAAAGCTTGCTCGCGAAAGCGGTATTACTGAAGCAACCCGGTATCCAGGACTTTGGAAGCCTCGCCAATCACGCTCTCACTGAGCTGAACGAACTCCTTGGTATCAATGCTCCCCAGACGCATCGCCCCCCGCAGCACATCATCCAGCGAACGCTTGTTACGGGTCTTCAGGCGAATCTCCCGATCCAGCTCCTGCAGCAACACCACCGCTTTGGCCACCTGTGCAGAGTTGATCTGCTCGCCGCGCAAACTGGTGACTTTCTGGCTGACCTTGAGCAGCTTCTTATGCAAATCCTCATACCGCTCATCACTCATACCGCCAGCCCGGCGCACGAGTTCGATGGCGTAATACTCGGCAAAGCCTTCGCTGATCCAGTCGCTGCGCTGCTGATCGTTGATCCGCCCGAACACCTGAGCCAACTCCCGCACCAGTGCACTGGTGCCGCTTTCGCTGACCAATGGCAGACGGCTGTTCAGGTAGATCGATTCATGCGCCGACAGGCTGCCGCGCCACATCGGATCGTTGGCGCCGACAATCAACAACTTGGTCGGATGACGAGGAAACACCGCTTGCACCTGCGGCCATACAAACGTCAGCAGCGTCAGCACGTCCATGCGCCGCATGCCCTGGCCTCGCGGCGAGGTGACAGTGACTTCGGTTTCGCCCAACCGGGTGCGTCGACTACCGAGGTGACCCGCAAGCATCCAGCCCGTGGGCCGGTCGAACAGTCGAGAAACGTTATCGATGCGGAACTTGTTCTTGCCGATGCGCGGCCAGGCAGTTTCGACGCTTTGCCAGCCGTTGGGCAACTCGAATTCAAGGCGTGACACCAGTTCGATGCCGTCCTGCTGATCGAGTTTGGCCGGCGGCACCAGATCGTCGCCGCGCAGCAGCGCCCAGGCCGGGGTCATGCGCGTGTCGAAGCTGCCGCTCTTGCGGCCATGGCTGATGCGAACCCGGTAGGTCAGGCTGGCCTTGTCGGTGATCGGGCGCCAGACACCGCGGGCCTGCTTGCCTTCGGTCAGCTGCCATTGGCCGTCAGCCTTGAAATCACTGTAGTGGCTGCCGTCGCCGAGGTCGAAATCCAGGCTGCGTACCGCCGAACCCTGGGCCAGGGTCAGGCGCACTTCAGCCTGGTCGCTTTGCGGCAACAGGCGCACGTGGTAATCCAGATCAACCTTCTTCGTCGCCGCCCACACGGGAGAACTCAGGGTCAATAACCCAACGGCCAGCGCCCGCCGCCATGCCACAGCCATACACACTCCTTTGTAAAACCTTAACCCGCGCGGAAGATCAGATGGTCTTCCCAATCCTCTTCAGCCACGCTGCCTTCGGCGAGCATGCGCCCGGACTGGGAAATACGTTCCTGGTGCACCGCGTCGCGATCGCCGCACACAAGGTGATGCCACAACGGCAGGTCCTTGCCCTCGCTGACCAGGCGATAGCCGCAGGTCGGCGGCAGCCATTTGAACTCGTCGGCCTTGCCCGGAGTGAGCTGGATGCAGTCCGGCACCGAGGCGCGACGGTTGGGGTAATCGCTGCATTGGCAGGTTTTCAAGTCCAGCAGTTTGCAGGCGATGCGCGTGTAATAGACGCTGTTGTCGTCTTCGTCTTCGAGCTTTTGCAGGCAGCACAGCCCACAGCCGTCACACAGCGATTCCCATTCCTGCTGATCGAGTTGATCGAGGGTTTTGCGTATCCAGAAAGGTTCTACTTTGGCGGCCATGGTTCAAGCATCGACATCAGGTGGTGAAAAGGCCGCCAGTCTAGTGCCCGCAGCCCCGCGGGCCAAGCATTGGCGACTGTCGGTAGGACGGGACTTGTCAGCAAGGGCAGCGCCAAGTAGCTTTGCCAATCGCAAGGAGCCCTACCCGCGTGCCATTAACGCTCGACCGCGTTGCATTCCGGTGACCGCCCAGGCTCCGAAAAACCTCACCGCCCAGCTCAACTGCGCCCGCAGGTTTCAGACGATCCTCTCTTTCAAACGTAGCAAGGAATCTCTTGATGAGTGCAAACCCACGCATTGCCGACTATGCCATCCATCCTCAATTTACCGATCGCTGGTCGCCCCGCGCCTTCACCGGCGAAACCATTCCTGAAGAAACCCTGCTGAGCTTCTTTGAAGCCGCACGTTGGGCACCGTCGGCGTACAACTCGCAGCCTTGGCGGTTTCTCTATGCGCGTCGCGATACGCCGAACTGGGAGCGTTACCTGGGCCTGCTGAACGAATTCAACCGCAATTGGGCGCAACACGCCTCGGCATTGGTGATCGTGATTTCGAAAACCACTTTCGCCGCGCCTGGCGCCACCGAAGAAACCCCAGCGCTGTGGCACACCTTCGACACCGGTTCCGCCTGGGGCCACCTGGCGCTGCAAGCCAGCATCAGTGGCTGGCATACCCACGGCATGGCTGGTTTCGATCAGGAACTGACCCGCAAAGAGCTGAACATCCCTGAAGGCTACGCCCTGCACGCAGCCGTGGCAGTGGGCAAGCTGGGGGATAAAGCGACGCTGGCGGATTACCTGCAAGCGCGGGAAGAGCCGAGCCCGCGGCGTCCGTTGAGTGAACTCGCCGCCGAAGGCGATTTCACCCTGTAAGACAGACTACGAAACCAATGTGGGAGCGAGCTTGCTCGCGATAGCAGCGCGTCAGTCAACGATTTTGGTGACTGACACACCGCTATCGCGAGCAAGCTCGCTCCCACATTTGATTCGAGTAGATTTCAATACCCGCGATTGAAATCCACTTCCCCGCGCAACCCTTCACCCGCCTGATACGCCCGCAGGTTCTCGACAAACAGATTCACCATCAGCGATGGCGAGGTCGGTGCCGAGCTGTGGCCCGTCAGCAGCAGGCCGAAGGCCGTCCAGAACGGATGACGTTGCGGCAGCGGCTCCTGGCGACAGACGTCGATCACGGCGCCCACCAGATGCCCTTCCTTCAAGGCTTCCACCAGATCCGCATCCACCACCGCCACACCGCGCCCGACGTTGATGAACAACCCGCTCGGCTTGAACTGTTTGAACAACGCTGCATTGTAGATATCGTGGGTATTCGGGGTATTCGGCAGCAGATTGACCACATAATCCACTTCACCGACCAATCGTGGCAGGTCCTCCAGCGAACCGACTTCGATAAAAGGTGCCTGCTCACGGGCTTCACTGGCGATGCCATACAACTGCACACCAAAAGGTACGAGGAACTGCGCCACCGTCTGCCCGATATCACCGGTACCGACGATCAATACCTTGCGCCCCGCCAGGCTCTGGCCGTGACGGCTGTCCCATTTGCGCTCGACTTGGCTGACCAGCCGCGCCAGCACCTCACGTTCGTGGCCGAGCATGTAGGTGAGCACATACTCGGCCATGACCTGACCGAAAATCCCCACCGCGCGGGTCAGGCGATAGTGCCGGGGCAAGCCATCGGCCAGCAGCGGCGTGATCCCGGCCCAGGTCGATTGCAGCCATTGTGGCTGATGCCCCTGACGCAACAGGGTCGCCAGCAAGTCGGGTTGGCCGAGCCAGACCGGGCAATCGGCAGCCAGACGCGCCAGTTCGGCGGAATCGCCGCTGGTCAGTACTTCCACGTCGGGCGCCGCCTCTTGCAACAGTCGGGCGTACACCGGGTGGTCGTGTTCAGCAATCAGAACGCGCATGCTTCAAACCTTTCGAAAAACAGTGCAGACGGCCACAGACAGAGTCCTGCTCTGTCGTTGCGGCCATCGCCAAAATCATTCCAGTGTTCATCCAGGCTTTGAACAGAGCCTGTCTGTCGATCACATGGGGTCGTTGCGTCGCAGCAATTCTTCCGGCAAGTGTTCGATGTATTCATCTTCCGCTGGCGGCATTTGCAGGTGATAGCCCTGCTTGTCGAGGTTATCCAGCACGACGGTAATGTCCTCGCGCGACAGTTTGCGCTCGGGGCTCAACACCAGGTCGAACGCGTGGATAGGTTTGCCGAAGGCGGCCATCAAGGGTTCCGGTACACGCTCCAGAGCATCGCTCTTGAGCACATACAGGTACATCTCGTTTCTCTTCGAACTGCGGTAGATGGAGCAAATACGTTTCAAGGCTGTTCTCCGGCGGTGGCCAGGCTGTCGAGCAGCGCCTGGCCCATCAATTCGCGGCGCCAGCCACGCAGCGAATCAGGCAATTGGTAGGGACCATTGGGGAAGCCGCTTTTGAGCAAGGCTTCCAGGGTTTTCTTGCGCAGCATCAGCTCAGGAGCGATGTTCAGGCGCTCGGCCTCGGCCTGGCCGATGGCTTTGAGCCGCTTGAGCAGCGCGGCGGCGTCCACCGGCAACGGCTCAGGCACGGCGGGCGGCCATTGCTCCGGCGACACACTGCCAGAGCGCTTGATCAGATCAAGCAGAAACTCGCCGTCCTGACGCACGGTACGCGGGTGCATGTCTTCGATTTTCGCCAATGCGCCGAGATTGTCCGGTTGCGTGCGCGCCAGCGGCCAAAGCGAATGCTCGCGGATGATGCGGTTGCGCGGCAGGTCTCGGGCACGCGCCTCTTGCTCGCGCCAGGCGCAGAGTTCACGCAACACGGCGAGCTGCGCACGGGACAGCTTCCAGGCCAGCTTGGCGTCGCGATAGACCTCGAACGGGTCGATTTCGCGGCGCAGGTTGGCCACCAGCTCCGCACCGTCTTCGAGGACCCAGGCGTATTTGTCGTCCGAGAGTTGCGGACGCAATTTGACGAAAACTTCCGCCAGGTGCACGGCATCTTCGGCAGCGTAGCTGATCTGGGTCTCGGAAAGCGGGCGTTGCAGCCAGTCGGAACGGGTTTCGCCCTTGGGCAGGTCGATACCCAGTACTTCCTGCACCAGCCGCGAATAGCCCATGGAGAAACCCAGGTTCAGGTAGGCGGCGGCCAGTTGCGTATCGAACAGCGGTGCCGGCAGGCTGCCGGTCAGGCGCAGCAGGACTTCGAGGTCTTCGCTGCACGCATGGACAACCTTGACCACGGCCGGATTTTCCAGCAAGGCGGCCAGAGGCTGCCAGTTGTCGATGGTCAGCGGATCGATCAGGTAGGCACGTTCGCCATCGCCGACCTGTAGCAGGCCCGCGATCGGGTAGAAGGTGTCAACCCGCATGAATTCGGTGTCGAGGGCAACGAATGGCAGCTGCTGCCACTCGGTGCAAAACCGACCGAGGCTATCGTTGTCGCGAATCCAGTGAATATCGATGGCCACACGGCTCTCCCTTGAAGAATGGCGCGCAGTATATATCGCCCCCGACGATTTCCGCGCATCCACTGAACAAGAGCTTTAGCGAAAATGCCTGCCTGACAGTAAGAATAGTCTTACAAACACTGCCTAACCGACCTTACCCAGCACGTAAAACCGCCTCGGTGCGCAACCGGGCAGAAAATCCTGATGGCTGAGCACGCGCAATCCCGCCCGCTTGAATTCAGCCTCGAGCTGGGCCTTGCTGACCAGCGGCCCCGCTGCGCCCCCCTGCCCGTCGGTGCGCCATCCCTTGAAACGGCCACCGACACGCACCGCCACAATCACCGTATCGCGACTGACCCGGTAAAACTCGCCCAACATCGCCAGACGAAGTTCGGGACAGGCAATGTGCTGAAACAACTGCATGCAAAAAATGCAGTCAACTGCATTCTCCGACAAACCAATGCTGAAGGCGGAGCTTTGAAAGGTCCTGACTCGCTTCATCAGGCTCTGCGGATGGTGGGTCCAAGCATGTTCGAGAATAGCCTGGGACGGATCCATCGCGAGGATCACCCGGTTCGCACGCTCGCCAAGCACCGACCAGAAGCGCCCGACACCGCAAGCCACATCGAGAATCAAGCCCGGTTCGCCGGCGGTTTTGAGCGCCCGGCGCACCATTTGCTCGTCACGCCAGAACGCCAAGCGCTCGCCCAGGCCTTGCGCTCGCGGCTGCAGGCAGACGCGGGCGTGTTCCTGGTCATAATGCCGGGCGAACTCGAGCTCGATGGCGGAGAGGGACTGAGCAGACATGTGCAAGGGCTCTTGAGCGTAGATGTGCCGGCCGCAGGCCGTCGTATGAAATAGAGGTCGCTCAATCTTTGGCCAGTACGCCGTCGATCGCCGCCCTGCGGCACCCGGCAAACATATCCAGGTCCTGGTTATAAACCTTGCTGTTGACCTCCAGCAGCCCCAGCATCGAATGGAACAGGTTGTCCTGGCTCAAGGGCTTTTCACGACTCAGTTGCAGGCAATGGGTGTCTACCGAGAACGACTTCTGATAGCTGTCGGAGAACCAGGCCAGCATCGCCACATGCTTCTGCTGTTCCGGTGCCAGCATGTAAGGCGTGCCATGGAGGAACAGGTTGTATTCACCCAAGGATTCGCCGTGGTCCGACAGATACAGCATCGCGGTATCGACTTTGTCCTGGTTGCTGCGCAACAGATCAATCAGGGTCGACAGCACATGGTCGGTGTACACCAGCGTGTTGTCATAGCCATTGATGATGCTTTCGCGGCTGCAGTTATTCAGTGCATTACTTTTGCAGACCGGAGTAAAGCGCTCGAACTCCTTCGGATAGCGTTTGTAGTACTCCGGACCGTGACTGCCCATCTGGTGCAATACCAGTACCGTGTCCTTATCCAGGGTGTCGATGAAATGCTGCAGACCTTGCAGCAGGATTTCATCGCGGCATTCACTGTTGGCGCAAAGGACCGGGTCTTTCAGATTGCTGACATCATCAAGGGTGACGCGATCGCAGGTACCCTTGCAGCCAGACTGGTTGTCACGCCAGATCACCTCGAGGCCGGCACGCTTGAGTACATCCAGCAGGCCTTCTTCGTTCTTGGCCTTGCTCGCGTTGTAATCCTTGCGCCCCATGTTGGAGAACATGCAGGGCACCGACACCGCTGTTTCAGTGCCGCAGGAATGCACGTCGGTAAAGGCAATCAAACCGGCTTCTTTATCCAGCTGAGGCGTCGTTTCACGGTTGTAGCCGAGAATGCCGAAGTTCTCGGCCCGGGCACTTTCGCCCACCACCAGCACGGTCAGGGATTTACGGCCGTGGGATTGCCATGCCGGATTTCTCTGGGCATCTTCACCGACTTGGACAAAGGGCTGGCGCGCTGACGCGACCTGCTCGCGCAAGTAACCGGCGGAGGCACCAATGTAATTGCTCGGCACCACCATCAGGCGCAGTTCATGGTGATTGCGAAACAGCGAAGACAGGCCTTGATAATTAACCAGCGCAACACCACCAATGACCGCCGCAGAGGCAAAAGTCACGAGTGACTTGCTTAATAACTCACGATGCCAGCGGCGATAACTAACCGGCGTTTTCCACAACAACCAGGACGGCAGCACACCGAGGAAAACCATATAAGCAAGTAACTTGATAGACAGTAAGTCACGCACTTCCGTGGCATTGGTTTGAGCGAAGTTTCGCAACATGCCTATGTCGATCAAGACGCCGTATTCGCCCATGAAATAAGCGACCCCCGCACTGATCATGAACAGCAGGGTCAGCAAGGGTTTCAGCACCGGCCGAAAAGCCAGCACGGTCAGGATAATGTTGAAGGCCGCGAAGATCATCACCCCGAATGCCACCCGCATGACAAAGCCTTTGCCGTCAGACGCGGTGATTTCGAAGAGGTGCTGCCACAAGACAAAATTGCAGGCAGTCAATAAAAAGGCGCTGGCAATCAGTGTCACCCATTCCGGGCGCACGGCTTTAATCTTCAACATGGTTTTTGAGTGATCCTGAAAAGAAGTGCCTTCGATAAATGTGAAAATTTCATTTATCGCGACAACACTAACTCTAGGCAGCCGACCATCAATTTTTCGTGAAAAAGAAGCCAACGATTAGTTGCACACCTTACACTCGATGAAACTTTCTACTTATTTGAGAATGGTTCAGGTCTGGTTCAGCAAGGTCAGAGACTGAACATCTCAAGGATGCTCGCCGGTGTCATGCCAGCCCTATTTAATTTCCCGATACTGCCCAAGACTTTCTGATTTGCCGCCCGCGAACCACTCGCGCCTAATCGGCTCCTGATTTATCAAGGTCCGATCATGGAAAACATTCGCGCCACCTCCCGCCCTGCCCTGTGGCTGATGTTCAGCATTATTTTGGTCGCACTGAACTTGCGGCCCTCCATGGCCGCGGTCGGGCCTTTGCTATCTGCGATTCGCGGCGACATCCCGCTGAGCTTCAGTCTCGCGTCGCTGCTGACCCTGCTGCCGGTCATGACCATGGGGCTGGCGATGTTCTTTGGCCTGGCGATCAGCCAACGCCTCGGCGAGCGACGCACGGTCGTGCTGTCGCTGCTGGTCATCGGCCTGGCCACTGCTTCGCGATTGTTCCTCGATTCCGCCCTGGAACTGATCCTCAGCGCCGTGCTGGCCGGCATCGGCATCGCGCTGATCCAGGCGCTGATGCCGACGCTGATCAAATCCCGATTCAGTGACAACGTGGCCCTGTGCATGGGGCTCTACGTCACGTCGATCATGGGCGGTGCCGCCATTGCAGCCTCCTTCGCCCCGCTGGTGATGGTCCGTAAGGGCAGTTGGCGCCTGGGCCTGGCAATCTGGGCGGTACTGGCCGTGCTCGCACTGCTGTTCTGGAGCAGCCAACGCACGGCAGCGCCGACGCCCGGCTCAACGAGCAACCGCTCCTTCTTCAGCCATCCCCGCGCCTGGTTGCTCGCGGCTTTTTTCGGCCTGGGCACGGCGTCCTACACCTGCGTACTGGCCTGGCTGGCGCCGTACTATGTGGAAAAGGGCTGGAGTGAACAAAACGCCGGGTTGCTGTTGGGCTTCCTGACCGCCATGGAGGTGTTGTCCGGCCTGCTGACACCAGCCATCGCCAACCGTAGCCGTGATCGACGCCTGGTGCTGGTAGTGTTATTGGCGCTGATCATGGCCGGTTTTTGCGGGTTGATTCTGAGTCCGGCACACCTCGGTCTCTTGTGGCCGTGCCTGTTGGGGCTGGGAATCGGCGGGCTGTTCCCGATGAGCCTGATCGTGTCGCTGGATCATCTGGACGATCCCCGGCCCGCGGGTGCGCTCACCGCGTTCGTGCAAGGCATCGGCTATCTGATCGCCGGCCTTTCACCGCTGGTTGCCGGGATGATCCGCGATCAGCTCGGCAGTTTCGAATGGGCCTGGTGGTCACTCACCGGCGTCATGGCACTAATGATCCTGATGGCCTTGCGCTTCGATCCACGGCATTACGCCAGGCACATGCACTGACTCGCAGCCCACCTCGAATGCCGGCGGGACATTCTCCTGCTGCCTTCATTACGTTAGGATCATTCGCACAAGTTTGCGCATGAGCCAGAAAGGATGCTGAACAGTAACGTGCTACGAAAGCTCGACATGCAGGACCTGATGGTATTCGTCGCCGTGTATGAGCAAAACAGTGTCTCCGGCGTTTCCGAGACACTGTGCGTCAGCCAGTCCACCGTGAGTTACTGCCTGAAAAAACTGCGCGCCGGATTTGAAGACGAATTGTTCATCAATACCCGCACCGGGATGCGCCCCACTTTCAAAGCCGGCAGCATGTACCCCCACGTGCTGAAGATCCTCGACAGCATCAACCTGTGCCACGCCAGTGCGTCGGCGTTCGATCCGACCGTGCAACCGACGGTTTTCAACCTCTGCGCACCGGAATACTTCGAGCAACTGGTTCTACCGCGCCTGCTGAAGCGTTTCGCGCTCGCCGAGCTTGCGGTGACGGTCAATGTGCATAAGCTCGAAACCGACATCCCGGCCGAAGCACTGCGTGATGGCAGCCTCGACCTGGCAATAGGTTTCGGTCCGGACTTTCATCGAAACCACGGTGACTTCAAAGCGCGGACGCTGCTTGAAGATGATCTCGTCTGCGTCTTTGACAAACGCGCCACCCCGCCGCAACCACGCCTGAGCCTGCAAACCTTTGTCGAGCGCCGGCATGTGTACCCGACACCCTGGACATCCACCAGCAACATGGTCGACGGCTGGTTGGCGCAGCAAGCCCGACAACGGCAGATCGTTGCGCGGGCCAATAGCTACAGCGCGGCCCTGAAGATGATCACCGGCACCGACTTCATCCTCACCCTGCCCCGGCGCATCCAGCAATTGCTGGCCAATGAAAGTGTCTTCGATTGCAGTGAGGCGCCCCATGGCTTGCCGGGATTCACCCTCGACATGCAGTGGAGCCAGGGCGCCGATCAGGACAGCGCCAATACCTGGTTGCGTGAGCAAGTGATCAGGGCGTGCGCCGAAGCGTATACGGCCTGAAACTCAGACGCCGACGGTGGCCTTGGCATAGGGTTCGCGATCGATGTCGAGAATCTCCACGCACAACTGCACCTCAACCCCCGCCGGCCATTCACACAGGTCCTTGACCACTGCCAGCAGGCTTTCGGACAGCTGCTTCTTGATCTGCTCCGAGCGACCGCTCAGCAAGGCCAGTTTCACATGCACGAACCCCCGCTCGCTCAGTGCCGTGCCGACCTTGAACGTCTCGACCTTCACCGCGCGGCTCTTGATGTCGAATTCGGCACCGAACTGACCGGAGCCCACCAGCGTATTGTTCAGACGCATCAGCGCCACATCGGCGTTCAGGTCAGGCAGGTTGGCGGTGTATTCCAAGTGCAGGTGAGGCATGGCGTAACTCCTGTAGGTCGGCGGAAAGTTCTTACATATAGCACAGCGCTGCCTTGCTCACTGGGGCAGCGACAACAGATTGCGCTCGCCCATGAACGCTTCAATTCGTGAGCGCAACCAGCGCTCGGCAGGGTCGCTGTCGACATGGCTGAGCCAGACCATGGACAACTCGAGGGTCGGCGTCTTGAACGGAAACGGCTCCTTGAACAACTGACCTGTAGCCGCCATGGCTGCTGCGGTGTAATCCGGCAGACTGGCAATCAGATCGGTCCCGGCGAGCAACGCCGGCAACGAACTGTATTGCGGCACCGAGAGCACCACCTGGCGGGTGCGGCCGATCGCTGCCAGCCACTCGTCAGCGAAACCACTGACGTTGGCAATGTGGGACACCAGCAAATGTGGGCGCGAGCAGTACTCATCGACCGTCAGCGGTGTATCGCTGGCATCGGCTCGTAAAACGCAGGGATGGATGTGCCGCAACAACTTGCGCTTGGCGTTGGCTGGCAGACCACGGGTCTGGCTGACGCCGACCGTTATGTCGCCAGACGCCAGCAAGTCGGGAATGCGCCAGTAATCGACATTCTGCACCACGAACACCACCTTCGGCGCTTCCTGGCGCAACGCCCGCAGCAACGGCGGCAACAGGGCGAATTCGACATCGTCCGACATCCCGATGCGAAAGGTCATGGTGCTGCTGCTCGGGTCGAAATCATGGGTCAGGCTCAACGCCACCGACAACGAATCCAGCGCCGGCGACAAGTGCCGAAAGATCTCTTCAGCCCGCGCCGTTGGCTCCATGCGATGGCCGACGCGTATGAACAACGGATCGTTGAACATGGTACGCAAGCGGTTGAGCGCCGAACTGATGGTCGGCTGACCGAGAAACAACTTCTTCGCCACCTTGGTGACGTTGCGTTCGAGCATCAGCGTTTCAAACACCACCATCAGGTTGATGTCGGCCTTGCGTAGTTCGTTGCGATTCATCCATTGCCCCCGCGCTCAAAAACTATCGACAGTTTAGGGAGGTGTAACAATCGGCGTCTACGCGACTGAACGAATGCCTCGAGCGATTTGTGTTTAATGCCAACCGGCTCACGCGCCGGGTCCTACATCCCCTTCCTGATTTCGTCGCGCCTCTGGCGGGACGGCCCCGCGCCCCTAAGCTCAGGAGGCTTCGGGCAAAAACGGCCCGGACGACAACCTTCAAACACAATAGGAGAATTTCAATGGCTAGAGACAAAGCGAAAGACGACAAGCACTTCAACTGCACCCAGACGCATGAAGCCGACTACGTCGCCGGCCTCTATCCTCACGCCAAGGACGAAGTGAAAAACTTCCTGGCATCGGCCTGCAAGGACAACTCCCTGCACAACTCAACCCACAAGGACGTCTACGACTTGATCAAAAGAAAACTGGGCCACTCGCAGCCGTAAGACTGGCCAGTTAGAACGAAGCTGCTCTGTCTGAGCAGCTTCCCCCTATCAAAGGATGAGGCAAACATCACGACACAGTCCAACGGGTGATAAAGAAGCGCAGTTGCTCCAGAATTTCCCCGCGTCATCCAGTCCGGATGACGGGAGCACATCGCTCATTTCAATTATCGCAAGGAAGCAACACATGACTATGGATTTGAATCAACACTTGGACACTGCCAAACAATACATCGGTCGGCAATACACCGAGGAGCTTCGCGCAGAACTCGCCAACAAGACCTGCCTGGCAGTACGACCGACGGGTGTTGGGTACATCATGACCAAGGACTACAACCCTGCACGAATCAACCTGCTGGTCGAGAACGAAATCGTCACCCACGTAACCATGGGTAACTGATTGGCCCTGCGTACCCCGTGCAGGTAAAAACCTGACAGGTTATTGCACAAACAAAAAAGCCCCGTAACTTTTCAGCTACGGGGCTTTTTCTATGTAATGGCGGAGAGATAGGGATTCGAACCCCTTCCAAATACTTATCAGACCGCCCTAGGCCAGAAAAAACGGTGCTTTCTTGCCTAGTGACAAGCGCCACGCGGTCTATAGCGGCCCTAGTTTTGCCCTAAATCTGCCCTAAACTTCGATGGGCCCATCCGGGGAGTCACTACGCTTCTTCTGAGCCTTCAGATACAGCTCATATTCATAGGCTTGCTCTGCTTCATGATCCAGATCTTGATCTGTCTTGCAGCCAGTGACGACCAACGGGTCTTCTTCCACAAAGTCCCAACCATTCCGAAAAATCAACTGGATCTGAGCATCAACGTAAAATTCATTACCGTGCCAAACTCGGTCGAGGTCCTGCTCTCCTTGATACTCGAAGTAAACTTCAAGTGTGAGCACGCCGTTAGATTCATCGTAATCCGCCGACGATATCTCCAGGTTTTCTATGGCGAATCCTGTTGCATTCGTATCAGCAATGGCTCCGCTGAAGGCATCTTCGACCAGGAAATCCAACGCCACCCATATTGGGTCTTGGTACAGGACGTCTTCTAAGTTTGAAACACCTACAGCCCGCCTCATGAGACGGTGATCACTGGGGTTGGCCTTAGATACTGCAACCATTTCATGGTAATGAGCAAAGCCGGCATTTCGGGCTACATGCTCTTGCGCCAATGCAAGTGGAACACCCATGGATTTCCCGTAGGCCTTCGCTTCGCGTTTGATTAGGTTGATATAGCTGTATTGAGTCATAGCTCTACTCCAGATCGGCGCATGAATTTACGATTGCTTGCTCACCGCGCGCCTGGGTAGGAGCTACGCGAATGGGGGGGAACTGCGTATGCCACGATGGTGTTTGACTTCGCCAATGCAAGCGGCAGGCGCCCATCAGCGCCTTGGGATATCTATCCACAAAACGCGCTAGCGTTCAAGTCCTACCGTTTTGTGCCACACGCCGATTGTGTTGGAGTACTAACGGAAAAAGCCCTACACCCTTATGTTACAAGGGCTGTAGGGCTGATTTGACAAAATAGGGTTATCGTTTATTTGGCATTGAATGGCGTGGATTGGCGTACGATTTGCCCCATTTTTGCCCCATCGCATTTCTCTCAGCCGCTTCTCGTCGCCCAACCCTCGCCTATCGTGCGCATCTAGCTTGCTGTATATACAAACAGTACAAACAGGGCGCAGCCGTGGATCCGTATGAAATCGAAGATACCAGCGAATGGCTCGGCAGTCCGACCAGGCTCGAAACCGTAACGCATTACGCCCATATGCTCGAGGGAGACATCGAAGAGTTGAGGCGGCAGCTGCACGCAGCGAAGGGCAATGTTTCCACCCTTGTTGAAATGAACGACCAGCTGTCAGCTGAACTCCAAAAAAAGCGGGCATGGATGGCGAACCTTGAGGCGGAAACCACCGATCAGTTGGCCCAGATCCGGAGCCTGACATTGGTCCTGGATCAAAAAGAACGGATTATTCGCGAGTTGCAGCTAGGCCAGCTGAACCAGAGGAACTGACCATGTGCGGACGACTTTCCCAATACGATGGCATCCACGACTTCGTCGCGGCACTCAGCATGCCCAACCCGCTGGTTAACAAGGCAGGCGACCATCCGTTCGAGCGGTATAACGCAGCTCCGACAACCCAACTCGCTATTTTCCACAAGGAAGGTGAATACCTGCATGCCGACATGGTGCGCTGGGGATGGCGTCCGCATTGGGCCAAGGACCGCGCACCACCGATCAATGCCAGGGTAGAGAAAGTCGCCCACGGCCCATTCTTCCGTGCGATCTGGCCGCACCGGGCCATCATCGCGATCAACAACTGGTTTGAATGGGTCGACGAAGGTGGACCGAAGAAGCAGCCCTACCTGATACGCCGGCGGGACCGCGCGCCAATCTTGTGCGCTGCGATCGGACAGTATCCCAATGCCGAGCATGAGCCAAGCGAACACGACGGCTTCGTCATCATCACCGCCGACAGTGCCGGTGGTATGGTTGATATCCACGACCGCCGGCCGGTTACGCTTTCGCCAGAGCTCGCTCGGGAATGGCTTGACCCGGCCACGCCAAAGGAGCGAGCCGAACAGATGGTGATGCACCAAGGCGAGCCCACCGAGGCATTCGAGTGGTTCAAGGTGGACCGAGCGATAGGCAACGTGCGCAATCAGGGGCCCGACCTGATCAAGCCAGCCGAGGAAAACGGCTTGTTCTAAGTCGCGGCCAGCGCTCTCAGCCGCTCTTCAGTCGCGGAGTCGAAGATGACATAGAGCCGATCAATGGTCGCTTCACTCAAAGCGCGGGCCGACTCCAAGCCAAGCACAAAACCCTCAGCGCGTGCGCCCGCTTTCGCCGCAACAATCATCGAGTCCGCCTGGGCGATCTGAGCGAGAAGCTTGTCCGCTTCGCGCTCAATCTTTGTGCTCAGCTCTACACCATCCATGCCGCCACCATTTCATTTGAGTGATCGGCTACAGGATAGCGTCATATGTTCCCTGGATCGGACTTTTAGCTTACGGATACTGGAATCGCTTACCTTTCGCATGCACACTTGGGCCTTCTGAGTAAACTCAACCTAGGGTCTAACATGCGTTCCATTTTTATATTCGTTCTTTTCGTAGCTTTCGTCGCCTGCATGAGCTGGGCACTCATGAGGCCCGGATTTGATTCCATAACCGCAGCGATCATCTCACTTGGAACTCTACTGGGAGCATACATTGCAAAAGGACGGACCGAGCCGAGCCAGTCGCAGACCACAGGACCGAATTCGGTTGCGATTCAAGCAGGACGCGATGCACACATTAATAAGTGAGGCGAGAAATGTTCGGATCTAGTCAGGATCAAAACGTGGGCAATGGTTCAACAGCGATTCAGGCCTCAGGCAATGTCACTTATGGTATGACATATTCTGAAGTCAATGACTTGTGCAAACTTCTTCACGAAAAAAATTTCCCTATTCTTCGCGCCGAAGCCCAAGCTATAGCAGATGAGCGCGTTCGACTGTTCGCAGAGGGACTGGGCCAACAAATTGTCAATGCCGCTAGAAAGATTGACGCCGAGAAGTTCAAAGATCCCGACGTACAAGCTTGCCTGCACGATGCCGTGGCCTCTGCCGCTCGTCGAGGAGAGGATAGCAACCCAGAAACTCTTTGCAGATTGGTCATTGAAAGAATTTCGAATCAATCAAATAGCTTCAAGGATATCGTTATATCCGAGGCAATCCAGGTAGTTCCAAAGCTAACACAACAACACATCTCCACACTATGTATTACACACGTCGTCCAGTCGATGTATTTCGGAACTATAGTATCACTCTCCCAACTAGAGCTTGTCGCCGCTGAGCTGGCTCCATTAATACAAAATTGCATTGAATTATCCGAAACTCAGAAAAGACACATGCAATACTCCGGAGCTTGCGCGTACAATCCGCTACAAATAATAGATCCATACGAAAGAATGTTTAATTCGTATAAATCCATCGGGTTCAGAACAATAGACGCTTTTAGATCAGCCCTTATAATAGAGGCGCCAACTTTTTCTGAAATGACAAGAATGTATGGCGCACAAAAACTTTATAGCATAAACCTTACAAGCGTCGGCCAAGCTATCGCTCTAGCGACAATAGCCAAGCACATACAACTAGATCTGGACTTCTCCATCTGGCTAAAATAAAACCAAAAGAAACTATTTGAATCTTCCACCGTGCAATTGATTTACATAAATATACGGATGGATATTTTGCGATAAAGAATGGCTTTCAATCAAAAAAACAATTGGGGCAGCACTCGCATATAGGAGCGCTACCCCATATGCATACTAATTGAGCAGCTTGAACGTCAACGCCTTCAAAGGAATTGTTCCCTTATGAACGCTTCCGTCCTGAGCGATCTTAATCGCATACCTGAATGAGCCAGGTTCATGGGTGATGCTGTGAACTCGATAGATCCCAGGCTCAAGCTTGGAATACGTATTGCTGAACGTTTTGGTCCGGTCGATGCGTATAATCTCTACTCGCCGCACCCCATCGAGCGGGCGACCAGCAATTTCTTTATCGGAAATGAAAATACTTCCCGAGCTACTCGAGTTAGTATTTTCAAATATGACTCTCTCACCAAAAGCGCCCTGATACCTTTTGGTGCTCACTAAGCAATTGACCAGTTCGACCCACTTCTGACCGATCAACTCTGGAGAGTAACGTTCAGAGCTTTCAACTCCACCTTTCGACAATTTATCAAAAAGAGAATTGTCACGCGCCAATCGAACTATTTGTGCGGCACATTCGCTTTCGCTATTTACAAGAAAACCATTCTCGCCGTTTTGAATAATTTCCTTTGGACCATAATTTGAGTCGAAAGAAATGACTGGCGTCCCTACAGACATAGACTCTAACAAGCTGAGACCAAACCCTTCCGAGAGAGAACTAGAAAGAGATGCTCTAGCTCTTCTGAACACTGTATCCGGATTTCGCGTGTACCCTTGCATGAACACGTTTTCAGAAAGCTCCAACTCATGTATCAAGTTCGTGAGCTCGCTTTCTAACGCACCACGGCCCCAAATCTCCAGCATGAGTTCGGGATCTATCTCTACTGCCAGCTTGAATGCCCTTATAGCGCGATCAATATTCTTCACCGAATCAAGCCGAGAAACAATAACAAATAGCTTTGATTTCCTTTGAACAGGAATATCGTCTTTAAAAACTGTTTTAGAATTTGGAATTACCGATACTTTTTGATCAAATCCGAATTGCTGCTCGATATCCTTTCGCTGAGCCTCTGTCAGCAGAACAAGAGTATCGCAAACTTTAGCATTATCAATAATCAACTGACTTCTAGGCTTTATCGCACTACCGTAGACATACGGATCAGCAAAATGATTTCCATGAAGCGTTAAAACTTTTTTGGTATTGTTGGATGAAATATTCGCTACGATATCACTAGTCGATGAAGCATCTGCTACAACTACCGAAAATGATGCTTTTTTGGATAATTCCTCAAGCCAAAAAGTGCAAGCATCGTCTCTGGTCTTAAATGTATGATTCTCAGTAGGTGACACGTTCAACTGAAATGAAACCGACTTACCAGATTCATCGAGAAGTTCGCGAGCAAACACGACTCCTGCACCATTGAAAAACTCAACAGACTGAAGCTCTGTAGCCCCCACAAATCGAGATCTGCGCTTCGGCACCGACAGAAGCGATGACACGGACAACTTACGTAACTGAGGCTTACTCTTAGATTTTGCGAGGAACTCAGATAAAGCTCCATAATAAAAAAAGAAGTTGAAGGCTAGAACTTCCGAGTCAAGCCTCCCGTCTCTTCTTAACACCTCAATTGAGTTGGCTAGGCCAGCATCATAATCGATTGAAACGACATACGAACCAAACCCGTTCTTGCCAAGCACGCCAGCTCTGTTGAGAGCTGCTCGTGTGACGCCACCAGCCGTGGCAGACAATCTATTAAGAACAGATATAACTTGAGTTCCTGCGAGCTCTGATCCCTTCCTTCCCAGCAATCCACCAAACATTAGCTCGCACCCTCATCCATGGTAATTGGCCATTATGCCATCGGTTTTGGCTCAGGCGTAACAATCCGGACGACGTTCACGTCATTGCGCTGCACCTCAAAAGGATGGAAAGCCTAAACAGCGATGTCCTTACGGGAGCCGCAAGTCATTTGCATGCAGCGATTGCCGCTTGCTGTCTCTTGGCGAATGCCATTCGCTGCCTACGCTCGGCCAGCAGCGCGCGAACTTTGACCTGAAGGCTGTCCGTTTTCTTCAGGCTCGCGGCCGCAAATTCTGGCTCTTCAATTGGAGATGTCTGACAAGGCACCGCTACTGGCACCTCTACTCGGACGGCGCGGACCTCTGGCTCACATACAGCACATCCGGATAGAAGTATCAGGCAGGCAACTATCGTCGCATTCTTCATAGGCCAAGCTCCTGATCGATGACAGTTTCCGTCGCGGTGCATTGATCGCCAGCGATGCTCTCCTGCTGAATTCGATTGGCTGCTTCGGAGTGAAGCCTTGACTCTAAAGCGGCCTTGGCAATCGCTTCATCTGCTGTTTTCTTGCGATTATTAGCCATCTTTGACAAATCACCGAGCTTTCTGCCCTGCTCACCGGCCAGCATTTCCAGGTTGTCACGAGCTACTTTGACGATCGCAGATTCATTATTGGCATTATCGAGTAATGGCCGGTAATGCTGAGCCGCCATCCACACCCCAAGCCCTGCACCTGCTGCCAGTAGTAAAAGGATGGTTCCCAGAGCGAACACTACCTTTGTCCCAAGCGAATTCACGACAGCACCCCACCTGCCAAACGGAACTGCTTAATCAGGTCCTCTATCCGGTGCTCGGGTTGGCCGTAACCCGCATCCGGGAGACTGGCCCAAATGTTCCGGCACTTCTTGATTGCGGCTTCGATCCGGCCAGCGTGCACGTCGTGTAGCGCCCTGCATTCGCGGATATGCTGCAGAGCGACCAGGTCCTGGCTAATAGGGCTGAAGTCAGGCAGTTTGAGCAGCGCCCGGTAATGCGGCCAGTCCTTGAGCATCTGCTGGTACCGACCGGATGCGTTCGAGGTCAGGCCGCGGCTATTGATCGTCTTAGATCTGCGTTCACGGGCAAAGGGATGGTCCGTGAAGTCTTTAAACAACTCCGGTTTCTTGTCGATGCCTGTGACGATCACGTCATAGCCATCCATGGCCGTGGCCGGTGACGTGGAAGTGCCTTCTGCCCAAGCCAGCATGTCGAGGAATGCAAGCGCATTGCGGCTGCCAGCTCGGCTTTCTGAAAGTCTTGCCATCACTTTTCTCCAGACGAAAAAAAGCCCGCTCGGTGCGGGCTAATTACGGTTTATTAATAACTTTGATGACTACAGCTGAGAGATCCTATCCACCTGGTTGTCGAGCAACCCCAATGCGGCACCCCCGATAAATGGCGCCATGGCTTTGTAATAGCCATATTGTGAGGCGCCAGACGGATGAATCGGATCAGCCCAGTTTCCTGCAATGAACCCATCATTCCCAGCCTCTTTTGCAGGCAACTCATAACCGCATTCCGGGTTAGTCATTGCCCATAAAGGCGCCACGATCAGGAGCGGGTCACCGAGATCCTTTGCAGAAGCGCGCATTGCCCTAATTATTTTGGCGTAGCTGTACGTCCACAGCTTATTTCTAGCGTTCGCAATCGCAGTGGATGGAAGCGTTCTGATGATTCTAGCTTTCGGCCAGGCCGCCCGAATTTGCGAATGAATAATCCTATCGTTGTCGTAGATGCAATCGTAAACCTTGGAGGTTGACCTATCTCTAGCGTCGTTCGTACCTAAGGCATTGATCACAACATCAGGTGTCTCTAAATCAAACCTCGCTTGATAGAACGCGCAATCAAAAACATATCCGTTACGAATAAGATCAGACGAATCATCTGGCTTTGCGAGACGAATAAAGGGATTGTAGGTAACCCTCCCCCCCTTACCCAACTCCAAAAACGCCCCCTCCTCACCGTCTGCCACTGGAATGGCTCGATCGTTGATCGCGTATGTGAAATCTCCACTTTCCCAGCCAGAGCGGCCCTCACTGAAGAGTCCATCCGACAGACCTTCAGCATTCATCCCTTTCAGGAGTCCCAACATTTGTGGATTAAACCCGAGCTCTCGTAAGTACTTATTCAGCAACCTTGATCCATCACGATTAACTATACTGTCGCCGATCATCAATACTTTAATTGGGGTTCCTGACTGTTTCGGAACACGAATGATGTTCAACGTGAAGAAGCGACGATCATCCGTCGAGTTAACCGTCCTTAGGTTAAGGATGGCCTCCCGCCCTAAATCTTGACTTACCGGAAGCGTGCTCCCGGTGTATGAGCCTGAGGACCTTGTTCCACCAATAGTAAATATGACATCCTTTGCCAACTCTCTGCGCGTCAAGATATTCGCAGGGTAGATAAATGACGACTCTGACTCAGCCACCGCAATCGTCGGCTCGAATAGCAATCCCCCTCTAAACGGGTGAGGGGTAGAGGAAGTAACGCTTGGCTCTTTTGATTCGCTTAATGCACGAAGTTTGCGCAACAGAAATATCGAAATGATAATTGCGGCGAACGAAGCAATTGCTAGAACAGCTAGAAAAACGATCGTAATTTCGTTGTCTAACATCAAATCTCTCATCTATCCGTCTTGTCCATTTAAAGGCGGAACCGAGGTCCGAAAACAGTCGCCGTGATTTTTATGTCTGATTCTACGCCCATAATAGCAATAAGCCGTTATGCTGAAAACATCATCCAATGCGACGTAAAAATCAGGACGAAAAAATACCGCTTTTCAGCGGCTAAGGTTTTTCGTCCTGTGCGTTATTTAGACGGCTATTCCCAAGCGACTCATGCGCGCTCGGATCTGCTCCACCACCAAGGCCAATTCGGCATCCGTCCAGGCCACATTCGCCAGAATGGCCATCGAAATATCTACCTCACCAGCAAAGCCCGAACTGCCCCCACCACTGCCGATGCGCATTCTTAGACCGTTCAGCACTCGCTGGGTGGTGCTGGTGCTGTCATTGCGAATACCCAGGGTCACGTTCTGGATCGTGGTGGCGCCGTTCTGCCTGACCCGCACGGCACGAATACCCCACGACGTAGGAACATCACCTCCCACACTGAACGGGCTAGAACTGTGCCCACCCGAACCATTGTCACGCGCACCGTACGATGTCAGCGTATTGGAGGCCACGTGGCCCAAGGCGATGCCACCCGAGACGCCGGTATAGCCCGGGGAATTGGTTTCGGAACGGAAATTGCCGGCATACATCGGCGTGTTTGCGTCCCCTGCTGCGTTCGATCCGTCGGGTACCGGCGCTACAGCCTTACCCACGACGATTATAGTCATACTGGCTTCCTCTGCAATTTGCGTCTGCAGGAAGTTGGAATTGCCCTTGAAACGCCCGTGGGTCGGGAACGCTATGGGGTTCCCCACAACCACCCCATTGGGTTGACCTGGGGAACGGTTGACAGCGAATCGGGACACATCACCGTCGGTGGTGAAATACCCCCGCATCCCACGCTGGACCGGACAGATGATTTTCGAGTTCGGCGATGCCAATGCATCTTGAGCAACAATCAGAACGCCCATGTATAAATTCCTTTCACAATGATTAGAGAGAGCCGATAGCGGCAGCGGCGATGTACGGTGCCATCGCCCGGTAGTAACCAATTTTCGATGACTCTTCAGGATGGATATCGTCAGCCCAATTGCCGCTGACAAAACCGTCTGAACCCGGGGCGGTATCAAGTCGCAGATAACCGACTTCGGGATTGGTCATCGCCCACAGCGGAGCGATGGTAAGTAGCGGGTCGGCCAGGTCCTTGGCGCATTGCTGGATGGCCTGAATCCCCCTCGAATACCCACGAGTCCAGAGGCTGTTGCGATCGTCGTTGACCGAGGTGCCGGGGACTGCACGAATGATTTTCGCTGCCGGCCAAGCCGCGCGGATTTGCGAATGAATGATCCGGTCGTTGTCGTACACGGTGTCGTAGACAGTGGCCTCGGCGCGATCGCGAAAATCATTGGTGCCCAGCGCGTTGACGACAATGTCCGGCGTTTCCACGAACCCGGGGAACCTGCTCTGATAGAAGGCACAGTCAAATACGTAGCCATTGCGCACCAGGTTAGGGTTGTCTCCCACTACCGCCGGACGGATGAAGGTGTTGTAAGCGACTCGAGCTCCTTTGCCCAATGCGAGAAACGCTGCCTCTTCTCCAGGAACAATAGGCAGCGCTCGATCGGTCACCGCGAAGGTGAAGTCGCCACTTTCCCACCCTGAGCGACCTTCGGTCATCGGACCGTTGCTGGTCACACCGTCGGCGCCGATCCCGGCCAGCAATCCAATGAAGGTCGGAATGAACCCCAACTCGCGCAGATACAGGTTCATCAGGTAAGCACCCTGTCGATTGACGATGCTGTCACCGATCATCAGCACCTTGACCGGCCTGGCCGACTGCTGCGGCACCTTGATGATGTTCAGGGCCATGAACCGACGGTCATTCGGTGAGTTGCGCGGGCGCAGGTTCAGCACAGCGCCGGCACCGTAGCTTGCAGTGACCGGCAGCTCATCAGCCGACCTGGCCGAACCGGTGGTGGTGCTGTTGAGGGAGGCGACTACATCCTGGATACGATCCCGATGGGTCAGCATGCTGGCCGGATAAAGCGTCGGTTCGAAGTTTTGTCCAATGGCAATCTTGGGCTGAAATAGTAGACCTCCTTCGAATGGAAGGGTCACCTCCCCTCCACCAGAGGATTGCGGGGTTTCCAACGGGTCCCATATCACCTGATCGAATGCATCGACATACACAACGCTGGGATAGTCGGTGTATCGGAACTCCATCGGTCCTGCGATCGTTCGGGTCGGGTCCGAATAGAACGCGGCATTACCCTCGGCATCGAGCAGCCCCATTCCTTGACCGCCACTGATCAGTCCGACAAAGGGCAAACTCATGCGTTGATTGGTCAGGTCTGCAAATAGCCCGCCTTCAGGGTCAACGATTTTCATGATTTCAGTTTCAACCGCGGCTGAACCGAACCCACGAATGATGGAGCTGATGTTTTTGACTGCGGTCCAATTTGCCAAGCGGTCTAGCTCAACGGCCATGCCACCGACATTTTTATAAAGAACCAAGTACTCGTCGGATACAGGGGAAGGCACGACAAAGTACGGCTTACCGGACGCCAAACCTTGAGCCACATCGTCCGCCCAGTTGGAGGTGTATTGAGCCGCATCGCGTGCAGACTCCGCACGCTCTGCGGCGGTCAGCGTCGCCGACAACACATCGGCGGGGTCACTGGTTCTGATATCCACCAGCAACGGCGCCACATACCCTCCACGGCTGATCTGAATATCGATGCGGGGAGCCGCCGTGTAGAACAGCACCCGACCGTTACCATCGGCGGTCAACGGGTTGGCCAATGCAAAGGCGCCCTCCGCGTCTTTCGCTAACAATGCGTGATCACGCGTCCCAGTGATGAACACATTGACGGTTGCACCAGGCAGCAGAGCGCCGTCCTCTGCCCGTGCGGCGAAGAATTGAATGGGTTGCATATTGAGTCTCTATCAGGTGTTGAAAGAAATTGCCGGAGCAAAATTGAGCTGGGAGCGGGTACTGCTCCAGGTGTCGTAAGCAGCTGCGCGCAGGAAGTACGTGGAGCCCGCAATCAGGCCTGTAATCTGCCCGGCAGGGGCGGCTCCCTGATAACCGACAGTCCCTGCAATCGTCGGATCAAAATCGGAAGTGAGAGAAAACACGAACATGTAGCCAGCGGCATCCACTGCCCCACTCGCATCACAACTGACGTCTGCCGTGGTTCCGCTTACAGTCGCGGCTGTCCCACCCACTACCGGCGGCGCGGTGTTGGTTACCAGAAGCGATGCCCCCGGCGCGTTGCCGGCTGCGTTGCGTTCTATTACTTCCACTCGATAGCTACGCACCAACGCACCATCGACCAACGCGTCAGCACGCTGATAAGTGAATGACGTGCTGGTAGTACTGACCTCACGTAACACCGTATTGGTCGCCGCGTTGCGAACCCTCACCAAGTGGTCCTCAACCCGCGCACCAGCTACCCAGCTCACCGTGAAGTAAGGCGCCTCAAACGATCCGATCAGGCTCAGCGCTTGTGCAGCTCCGGGCACGACCCGAGCCGGTGACAAGGTCACGCTGTAGGCGGCAACATCCGCGAGATCCTCGGTCGCCCTGCCGAACACGTTGAACGATCGAAACTTGACCCATATCGTTTTGCCAACCTGGTCAGGTGTGTAGCTGTACTTCCACACCGCATCATCGAGACGCACAAACGGTGCACCCGTAGGGTGGGCCGCCACTGCAGTGCTGAGCCGGCCACGCCTCAAGTACTCCAGGTCGTAAGCCCCAACGCCTGTTAATGCAGCGTCTCGGTAACTGAGCAACTCACCGTTGACCCAGCAAAGCGTCCCGCCGCTGTCAGCTTCTGCGGTGGTTACCGCCGTCAGTTCGTCCGGAACGGCAAGCAACACGGACAAGGTGTTCGTTGTGTCTGGATCGCCGCCTGCGGCCAGTGGCGCCGAAAGGTGCCCCATCCGGGCACCGCCATAGATCGATTCAGCCATCCAATAGCTATCGCCATCAGCGCTGATCCACAGTTCACACCCGCCCCAACTGTCGCCGGCGCCGGTGACTGCCCCCCAAATCTGGTTATCACCTCCAACCAGCAGGCTTTCGGGCGGATTGAACATGATGGGCGGCAGCACTGGACCTGGTTCCGTGTTCTGGTTGCCCTGGTAGCCCGCCTTACTCTGTACCGGGTAGTTCGGCGCACTGCCCACCCCAAGCAGGGCGTCTTCAGCGACCACCGTCAGCTTGCCTTCATCGTCCTCCTCGACCGAGATCAAACGGACCAACCGACGATTTAATTTCAGGCCGGGTTCAGTGACAGTGACCAGATCCATTGGCTCCAGCAGCACATGCTGCCAGCCCAGCGAAAATTGATATTCGTTGCGGATGTACAGTTTGCGCTGGACCAGCAGCTGCGCCGCGTGCGCCCCGATGGCTACGTCACAGATCTCGTAGGCCTTGATGGTGTCCATCGGCCTCGAGCCGAACTGCTCGATCGCGGCCTGGTCGACGCCTCGAACCACATCGGTGTTGTATTCATGGGCACGGTCGAGGATCTCCAGCGAAACCTCGTTGTAGCTGTCGGCCTGGCTCTTGATCTTGAGCTGGACGGGCGGCTCGCCCTCCTCGGCAAGAAAATCGTCATCAGTCAGATGGGCAACGGGCGTCGTGTTCGGGTACCAGGTGACCCCGTTGCCGGTCACCACCTGGTCGCCAAAAGGAACCACCTTCAACTTGCCTGCCGACCAGTAGATCTCGCTGTTGGTCAGTTGCAGCCAGCGGGCGATTGCCTCACTGGCGGGCGCCTGCTCATCGAGCACCGGACTCAACAACAGGTTTTCGGCCAGGCAATAATCGCGATAGCTGCTCAGATCCGCTATCCAACCAGGATCAAAACCAACCCCATCCAGCGGATCAAGGAGCAGGCCAGGCAGAAATTCCCCCGGGTTAGCATCCGGCAAGCCCGGTACCTGATAAGGACCGTCGACCTCGAACGTGTGATTCTGCACACCGGCACTGTCATTGAGCCGGTACCGGGGGGCGTACACATACGCAGTGTCGGAATAAGCAATCGCCTCGTCCGGATGCTTGATTTCAAGGAAGCCCCACACCTCCTGATTCCGTACTCCCCTTTTGAAACTGAAACCGATCTGTGACAGCGCGGATTTCGTCACGCCATCCACCACTTTTTCGCTGAACACTTCCTTGTCGCGAAAGATGCGATGAACTGCCCCTAACCGGCCTCGGCCAATGGCCAGGATCAAAGCGGCATAGTATTTGTAGGTGGTGTCTTGCTGCGTTGCGCCACCGCCACCCTTTCCCCCCGACTTGGTCTTTTTCGTTTTGGCGACGGATTCGAAGTCGGTGTAGTAGATCAGGTTGGGGCTGATGCGATTGCGGCCCGCGATCCAGGCGATCGGTTTGCCACTGGCGCTGCTTTGGACCTGCAGGGCATTAATGCGTGTTGCGCTGTTGGAGATGGTGCTACTGCTGCCTCCCATCGTTCACCCCATAGTTGTTCAATGTGTAATAGCGCACCCGCCGACAGGCCAGATGCTCTTCGCGTCTGTCCGCCAACTCGACGCCGATATCCCGGTACGCATGAATCACCTGGTACTCATTCACCACGATGGCCCCGTGGCTGTAGGTGCGGCCGAACTGCCACACCGCGACATCGCCGGGTTGCGGCGATTCGATCTCGCGCCCAAACAACTCCAGCCAGCCCAGGTAGCGCTCTTCGCTGCGATGCAGGTGCCAGTCCTGGGCATAGGCCCCCGGATCAATCAACGGCATCAGCCCAGCGGCGAAGAACACCTCGATCAGCAGCCAGGCGCAATCGACACCAACACCGATAAGGTGCTGGCGATGCTGATAAGGCGTGTTGAGCCAGCCACGCGCCTCGGTGATAACGAGCTCGCGCTGCAGTGTTTCCTGCGGGCTCATACCGAGGTCTCCGCCACAGGTATGAACGGCATCGCTCGGTAATGAGCGCGATTGCCGAATTTGTTGGTGCAGGCATCCAGCGTGCGGGGACACCCCGGGTAGATCAGAAACTGGTCACCGGCCTGCGGCTCGGCCGGCAAACCGAGAATCAGCGTCACATCACCGTCTCCGGTGTGACGCCTCACTGTGCGGGCTACGCCGGCATTAGCCCCATTGATGAAACGGATCACACCCTGGTCGAACCAGCCCTGATCGGCGGAGACGGTACTGCGGATGCGCAACGCCGTGCTACCCGCTTGCACCAGTCCGGCGGTTTCAAACAGCGCACGGTTAACGCCGCAGTCGCTGCTGTACACCGTGCGCAAGCAGGAAGGTTGGTAGACCCCTTTCGGCACCTTGGTATCAAGCAATTCCATCGGCGACTTCACTGCGACCGTGGCCTGCTCCCGATCGGCAGGGTCGACCTCGGCTACACGTCCGATGAAACGAGTGACGGTGCCAACAACTGGCGAACCCCAGTCGCGCATGAAGGCCCGGGCCAACATCAGTGAAGCGCCGTCAAATCCGCCTCCTGCGATGAATGGCAGCACCGCCTCGCCCAACACCGTGTCTTCCAATCCCGCAGAAAACGTGACACTCAAGGTGTTGACCTCAATGCCGCGAACAGCCCGCACGCCCGAGCGTTTGATCAGCGGGCCGCTGGCTGAGTAGTTCTGGCCACCGGAGTAGACCTGGATGCCTGCATCGGTGTAGCGCAGTACCTGTCCACTGGCCAGGGTAATGGTGTACAGATCGGCCATGACAAAACTGCGCGCCGTAGCCAAGAATTCCTTTAACGCGGGGGTGACATCGATCATGGTTTGATACTCGTGAAAGCGATGTTCTTCATTTCCCAGATAGTCCGGAAAGGTTGGGCGCCATCGAGCGAATCTCCATCAAAAGCGCATCGAAAGAAAAACGCGCCAGTCCAGACCAGCGAGGCACCAACAGGCGGTGGAACGTCAAAGGTCACGCGGCCTATTCCGTCGACGCTGTACGCAGTAATCGGTATCCCACCCACCCGCAGAGCATCGATGTTGACCACGCCGTACACCGGCTCCACCCAGCTCCCAACAGCGCGAGACAACTGAAAGGCGGTGGTGGAGCCATCTCCGGTACCGAAGCGATGGTTGGTGACCAGGTGATCGGTGCGATCGAAGTACAAGAACTCACCGAACTGGCCTTTTCGGCTGTTGAAGAAGTCCACCAATCGTGACCATTCATCCAGACCCGGCCGCTTGCGCACGGCGTTGTAGCTGATCTGAAAGGACCACAGCGGCGCCGAATAGTAGGCCGTCGTACGGCGTCGGCCACTGACGGCCTTTTGAACCCCGGTGCTCCATTCGGGTGATTTTTTGGAGAGCAAGGTTTGCCCCGGCATGCGTGGCAATACCCCTTCAACCACAATGCCCCGGTCCGGATAGCCGGCGATCCAACGCGGTGGCCAGAATGGACCTAACGCCATGATTCCTCCTCACGCTTTGATGGCGCCGTTGCGTCGCAGTTTTTGCATTTCCTCGGCAAACACCCGGGCATTGCGCCGGATATCCGCCGGGGTGAGCCGGCCGCTGTGATCGTTGTAGTGGTAAACACCGCCGCCGCCCAACTGGCCTTCGCCATTCGCCGCCTGGCGAATGACATTGGCGTACTGTTTGGGCAGGACCATTTCTTGTTCGTGAAGCTGAGTCAGGGGGTTGGTACCGGCAGGAATGTCATAGCCGCCCTCGGCGGAAGCGACGTTTTTCACCAGCCCGAAGACGAACGCACCGGCGGCACCAGCCGCCGCCACACCCAACGCTGGACCAATAATGGGAATCGCTGTCATGGCCGCAAATGCACCCGCCATGGCCTGCCAGGCGCTGGCCATGATGTTCTTGATGCTGGCCGCGCCCCAGATCGCCACGGACATTGCAGCGCCGCCCGCCTCGGCCGCAGTACGCACCCCGACACCGGCAACCGTTGCACCGGTTTTTGCGGTCTCACCGAACAACCAGGCCATCAACGGGGCGGTGACCATGTTCTCGATAAACGCGCTACCGATGCTGCCAAAAATCCCGTTGAGCAAGCCCTGGGTCGACATGGTGCCGGTCAAGATGCCATTCAGACCGGTGGTCCAGCTGGAACGCACGCTACCAACCATTCCGGTCCAGTTGTTCTGAGACTCCATCGTTTGCTGACGGCCAATGACCGCTAGGCTGTTGCGATGGGTTTGTTCGAGCGCAAGAATCTGCTGTTGCACTTGCTGCAGGGCGACCGGATTGCGATCCGGATCCTGCTCCAGCAACTGCTTGCGCTGGGCCAGGGCCGCCGCTTCGATCGCGTAACGCTGTTGCTCAAACTCGGCCTGCGACTGCAGCAATTGCCCCTGGGTGATCAGGTTCGCTTGCAGATCCAGTTGAGCCATCTGTTCGGCGTGCGAAATCTCCGAGAGCCGAGCCTGCTGATCAGCCGCCAACTGTTGCTGCTTCATGTTGGTGATCTGCTGTTGCTTCTCACGCTCGATCGCCACCACTTCAGAGGCCGCCTGGCGATACTCCTCGCTGTCCTGGCCGTACAACTGGCGACTGCGATCCAGCACCTGCTGGGCAATCTGCAGGCGGGCCTCCATGTTGTTGCGGTACATCTGGGCCTGGGCCTGCAGATCAGCAAAGGCAGACCCTTCGTCTTGCTTGCGCAAGCTGGTCAGCGCGCCCAGATAGTTGCGCTGGACACTCAACCGCTCAGCCGCGCTGAGGTCGGTGCGCTGCAACATCGCCTGCCAGTAATCGACTTCCTTTTGCAGCGAGAACTGCTGAAAGGTTCCCTGCTCGGCTTGCTGCTGGGTGTGTGCCACCTTCTGCGCGTCCAGCACTTCAGCCCACTGGCTGACCCGCGACTTTGAAGTGCCGCCGTCCGCTGTCGGCGTGTCCGGCTTGGCCGGTGGCGGGGTGTTGCCCTGCTCCAGCGCCTTACGATGTTCAATGGCCGCCGCGTAAGCCGTTTCCAGCTTGGTGAGGCGCATCACCTCAAGGCCGTAGGCCGTGGGGCGCTGCTGCGCCTGCTGCTGCGTGGAAAGACGGGTATCTCCCTTTGCCGCCAGCTCGGCGACCTTTTGCCGTTGTTCTTCGATCCGGGCCAAACGCGTCTTCATGCCCGCGTCGACTGTTTCGATCTTGTCGGAAGTCAGCTGCATGGCTTCCAGTAACAACCGTTCTTCTTGCAGCGAGCCTTCCAGCTGCGCCTTGCCGCCACCGCCGCGGGAACCCTTGTTATCCAGATTCGCCAACATGGCCTCAAGGCGTTTGACGTTGCCGGCGACTTCATCAACGGTGACGCCGGTCCCAGTGAGGCCCTTCAATACGCCATTGAACCAGCTCGCTGTTTCGGCCAGGCGCTTGTTCAGGCTGATGAACGCAGGCTCAAGAATCGTACCGAGGGTGACCTTGAGTTCGTTGCTCTTGGTGTCCAGCTCAGCCTGGCTGCCCGTCAACCCTTGCGAGGCTTTGGTGGCGTTGCCGACTTGCGCTTCGGTTTCCTTGAGAATACCGGTGTACTCGGCCTGAATCTTTTGTGAGTCGCTGAGTTTGTCGCGAGTGGTGCCGATGCTTTTGGCGTACTCCTCCCACATTTTTGCCACGTTTTTGGTGACACCCGCATTGTCGACCAACGCGGAGTTTTCGTTCTTGAGACCCTCGGTTGCGCCTACAACGGCCTCAGACATTCCGAGGTTGGCCTGTCGGTTAAAGGCGGCAGCGTCCTTCAAACGGTTGATCACCAACACCGCCTGATCAACGTTGTAACCCCGACTCAACAGGTTCTGCAGGGACTTAGCCGCATCACTCACAGTGATCAAGCCATCGGCGGAAAGCTTCTGGGCCTCTTCCATTGCCCGACCAATGCCCACACCCGCATGGTTGGCCACCGCCTCGAGCCCGCGGTAAGCAGACTGCTGCTCAAGCAGTGCCGCCTTGCTGTCGCTGACAAAATCCTTGATCGCAACGGCGGAAAATACGGCAGCCATCGAAGCACCCAAGGCCAGCAGGTCGCCTTTGATTTTGGCCCCGACAAAACCGAACGCATCATTGGCGGCCGCACCCAATCGACTGATCTGGGTTTGGCTGCCCACCATGTCGGTGTTTATGGCCCTCAACTCACGGTTAAACGTGCTTCGCGCATCGCGCATGTTGCGCTCGATGCTTTCTACTGCGAGGTCAAAACCCTGCGTGCCGGCAGTGAACTGGTAGGCAATGTTTCTTTCCATGCCGACACCTCAAAAAGTGGGGGAAGAAAAAGCCTCCGACGATGCGGTGGCTCTTCAGGTGTTGAATGATGCTGCTGCCCTAACCGGTCCCGCCCGGAGCGGAGAATGCATCCAAGGCGCCGCGTAAATGCTCTGGCAAATCGGCCCACAGATCCTTTGCCATCGCGGCGAGGTTCGTGGCCAGATCCGGCGCATCCGCCACCGGCAGATCCGGTTTGAAGCCCAGGTAACCGGCGGCCAGGACATGCAGCGGCGGATGTCGCTGCCAGTAGTCCGTCATATGCCCCACCATGACCATGTCCCAATCACGCCGCAGCGTGACCGGGCTCTGGCCAGTGCTGGCAATCAAGTGCGCGTAGAGCTGGCCCCAGTCGAGGGGGCCGGAGCTTCCCCCGACTCGCTCACAGGTTGCGCCTCCATCCCTGATGCGCTCATGACGGCATCCAGCGCGCCACGCATGTTCTGCAGGTCGAGAAGGCTTGCCACTTCCACACGATCCATGTCCGGATAATTACGACGCAACGCGGCGTGCGTGGCATCAATCACGGTCGCAATGCTGTCCTTGTCCATGCTGCCGGACATGACGTTATTGATGCGATCCAGCAGCTGCTCCAGGTCCCCCAACGACAGCGGCGGAATCACCAGCGTTTTGCCCGGGAATGGGAACGAAACACCCGGCACGTTGACGGCGGTCATTCGTTCGAACTCCAGTAGCAGACTTCACCGAATTCATCCTGGTAACCGGTGAACTCGAAGTCAGGGATGGTGTAATCGTCCTGCTTGGTCGAGATGCCGAGCTTGTTGCTGACGAAGTTGGGCACGCGCACGTAGATCGTTTTGCCTTTGTATTTCAGGAACAACTCACCCTGGAACACCGGCATGTCGCCCATGGGCAGGTTTTTGACCGACAGGCTCTTGCCCGTCGTCACGGTGTAGCGAAAATCGATGAACACCGGCACACCGACATCAGCGGCTGCAAAGGTGTATTTGCCGGCAACCGAATCGAATACGTACTGGCCCGCCGCTGGAGCAGCCAGCACTCGCTGGAACGGGACCGAACCCGCCCCACGAACACCCAGGTCACCCGAAACAATGCCGCCAGCCGGCGGTGCAACGGTGATGGAGGCGCCCACCGGAACTGGCGTCGGGGTCGTTGAGTGGCTCACCAGCACCTGGCCGGTACTGAGCGATTGCCCAAAGACCAGTTGGTTCCACTGGAAGAGGCTGATCTGGGCCGACTTGGCCTTGCCCGACAACTTGCCCTGCCCGCGCGCCGCATCGATGGCGAACTGGTCACCCCCGAACAACTCCTTGGAGTCAAAGGACAGATCAATAGACGCTTCCTGCATGATGCCGAGCAGGATCGGTGTCGGTGCGGCCAGCGAGTTGCCGAAGGCGTCCATCAGCGGGGTGGCATAAAACAGCCCGCTACCGAATGCAATTTGCATGAGAGGTATTCCTCAATAAATAGTGGGTCCCGACGACAGGTCGCCGGTGTTGCACAGATAGGTGAAGCGGTAGCGCACCATGCAGTTGCCCGCGGTGTTGTCGCCGTCGTCCTCGATCCAGTCGATGTAGAAACGTTGAATCCGGTCAGCCTCGGGAAAGGCGTCCTCCTCCAGCAGGACCGCGTGCACGGCAACCTTGATCAGATCCGCGACCTGGTCCCAGGCCTCGCCCGTGGTGGTGTCCTCGCGAGCGAGGATCTCCACCGACAGCTCAAACTGGTTGCGGTCTACCAACTGGCTTTCGCGTTCGGTGGTTTCCAGGTTCGGACGAATCACAATGGCCGGCGACATGTCCCGGGTGATCGCTTCCGTGCGACTGCGAAACACCCGGTCACCGGCCAGCGTACCGGCGCCAAGAATCAGCACCTTCGCCCGATCGACGATGCGCTCTTGAATGGAAGACATAGGGTTAGACCTTGGTGAGTGAAGCGAGACTGAAGGCCCCGTCATCGATCATCAGCCGGTCGCGCACCCTGTAGGACACGCCACCCACGCTGATCAACTTGCCGTTGACGATGCCCAGGCGCTCAGCCTCGGCGGTGATGATCAGGATTTCGTAGTAGGTCGACTGGCTGTTGATGCCGGCCATGGCACGGATCTCGTCCGGCATGTCCCGCACCGCCAGGAAGGGCTGGCCGTCAACTAGGCCACCCACATTGAAATCCTCGAGGAAGGCCGAAAGGTCCTCCTCAAACATCGCCTTCAGCCTTGGCCGTACTGGCCTTTTTGCTCGACTCGACCGGGGAAATTTCGCTCAGCTGGTTGCGGAAACGCTCCGAGATGTCGGCCGGCAACTCGATCGTCCCACCGACTTCGACCAACTCGTCGTTGGACTTGCGGAAAGAACCGCTGAGCACCCGGTAGGATTTATTCGCCATTACCGCCCCCTGCATCCTTTTCGACCTTGGTGACCTTCTGAGCCAGTGCCTTGTCCGGCTCACCGGGGATGACAATCACCTCCCCCTTCTTGAACTGGACCGGGCTGATGATCTCGTAGCGGCCTTTCTTGAGCTCCTGCAAGCAGTGCGAACGCGCACCGGCCTGAGCAGCCGTCAGGATCAGCTCGCCACCGAACAGGGTGATGTTCTGACCGACTGTGTATTTCGGCATTGTGATGTCCTCGAATGAGGTGCAAGCCCGAAGGCTTACACCAGTTGGTTCAGGACGGCGTACTGCCAGCGCCCGAAACCGACGTTGCGCCAGGTGTCGACGCCGTACTGGTGCGCGTCATTGTCAAACTCGTACTCCGAGCCCTCGGCTTTGGCCTTCATCACCACGTCGGTTTCCTGCTGACGGATGAACGATTTCAGGCGCCCGTCGGTGCGGAAGGTCACGAACTTGTCGGTCCAGGCATTCAGGCGGACGTTACCGATCACCCGCACGTTGACGTTGTCCGGCATGACGATCTCGCTGATGTTGGTACCGCGCGGTACGGTCAGCGCCGACTGGGCCACGCTCAGCAAACCGAAAGGCACCATCACCAGGAACTCGCGGGCCAGTTCGTTGATGGGCTCGCCTTGATCGTCCTTGAGGCTGGTCAGCTGGGTCACCGACTTGGCCACGGCCTGCTGGAACTCTTCAGGGCTCGGGCGCGAGGGAGTGCCGTGCAGCGTGGCCGCCAGCTCGCTGATGTCGGTGGTGATCTTGTTCGACTGCGGGCCGCTGTTGCCCTCTTCGTGATCGGTATCGAAGAAGTACTGGCCGTCGTAGCAGATCTGGCTTTCGCCGTTCAGCACCAGGGCCGACAGCAGACGAGCCCAGTGCGAGTTGGTGCGATCGGCCAGTTCACCGAGACGAATGCGCAGCTGCCCGGTTTTATCGCGGCGCAGCTCCTTGACCAGGACCTCGATCGTTGCTTCGTAGTGCAGGTTTTCGATTTCGAGGTCAGCGCTCACAAAGCCCTTGGCGTGGCGCCCGCCGATCCACTCACGCAGCGTCGGTACCGCGCCGATCCACGGATAAGTTTCCTTGGCCTGGTCCGAGTCGAAGAGGTTGGAGATCAGATCGATCCAGGTCGCCCCGGCGTTTTGTTCGAGCAGCTCGTAAAACGTGCCAATGACGGCACGGCTGGAAAGTACTTCAGCACCCATGGGTGTATCTCCTGATGAAAGACTTGATAAACCGGCGTATTACGCAGCCGGGACGGCCTGAGCGGCGAACTTGACGATGCCCGCGCCACCGCTCACAAAGCGGTGCACATGGCCGATACGGCTATTACTCGCTGCGGTGAGGACAAAGGTGCCGCTGTCACTGGCGTACACCGCTTTACCGATGTCGGTGACGGCCAGGGCTGCGACAGACAGTTGCACCTTGCCCGCTTCACGCAGGCGAACGCGCGCCGCGCCGGCAGCGCCGGTGCGGTTGTCCACACCGCGGTCAGCGAAGCCGACGAACAGGTCACCAGCAGCCAGCGGACGCGCCAGGCCATTCGCCGAGTTGATGCCGACGGCCGAGCCTTCGAAGATCTGCACGCCAGAAGCGACAGCCAGATCATTGATGTCGCCCGTCTCGTAAGCGCGGGGAGTGTCGAGAGTAAGAGGCATGAGGATCTCCAAAGCCTAAAGGGTGGTGGGTGTGGTCCGGGTTACTTCTTCAGGACTTTGATCAGGCCCTTGTCTTCGGCTTTGCGGTACGCGTGGTACGCACCGAAGTCGCCGAACTCAGCCCGCAATTCCTTGTTGCCGTCCCAGGTCGCCTTGGCGCGCTCCTCGAGCGGCGCCTCGGGGTCTTCCTGATCAGCCGCGGCTGCCGGCGTATCCGGTGCGGCTGCGGCAGGGACAGGCTTGGTCGCCGTGCTGCGGATATCCGCCAGCGCGGCAGTGCGCTTGGACTTTTCCGCGGCGATCACCTGGCTGGCTGCTTCAGCACCAGAGGTCAGGCCGTCGAATTTCAGGGAGGCGATCAACTCTTCATGGCCCGGCAGGCCGGCAGCTTCGACCGCCTGAATACGTTCACACTCAGCTTTCGCACCGGCGGCGTGAGCGGAGTGCTCCAGCGTCGCCAGCAGCTCGGCGTAGTTGGCCGCCAGGTAGGCACGGTCGATGGTTGGCTTGTCGGCAGCGGGCGTGCCTGGCTGGGTTGCGGTGGTAGTGCTCATAGAACGATCTCCGGAGTTGCTGCCGTTGAGTTCGGCAATCAAAGATTCAAGGGTGGATTCACGGTCGGCCATGCCCAGGGCCACAGCGTCTGAGCCGATCCGCATGTCGCCCTGACCGAAGTCGGAAAGGACGGTATCGACGCCAACCCCGCGATAGCTCGCGACGTCCTCGACGAAGATGGTGGTCAGGCGATCAACATGGCTCTGGGCCAAGGCACGGCCCTGCTCGGTCGCAAAGTCGGGACGTTTGTTTGGGCTCTGGCTACTGACGATCTCGACGCTACCGTCATCCTTGTTCGTGCGCACCGAGAGCACGGTGCCGATCGAGCCAACCGCGCCGGTGCGGCTCATGACGATTTCGTGGGCTGCCGCCGCCATCCAGTAACCCGCACTAGCGGCGTTACCCGACACGTACGCGACCACCCGTTTCGGGGACGCCCGAATCATCTGGGCGAACTCAGCGATGCCGCTGGCCTGGCCGCCGGGCGTGTCCATCACCAGGATGATGCTGTCGGTACGCGGGTCATCCACCGCCGCGGTGAACTCCTTCGCCAACACGTCTAGCGAAGTCGCGCCGGACATGGCAGTGAACAGGTTCGCGTAGCGAAACACCGGGCCGGTGACGGGGACCAGCGCCACACTGCCGCGCTGGGTCACGTTGCGGGTGTTCTGTAGCGACCTCCCCTGCCGAGCCTCTACAGCTTCGGGGCCTTCGTTTTCACGACGGGCGATCGCCGCGATGGTATGCAGCATGTCCGGGGTGATCGCCCAGGGCTCGCGCGACATCAGGTCGAACGCCGTCACCCGATGCGCCGGGAGTGCGTCGGTTGGTTTATCGGTCATGGTCAGGTCCGTTCGGGTAGGTCGGGGTTTTGCGGTAACTGGTCTTCAGGTTGAGAGGCCGGCGTGGCAGACAGGCCGTCTTCCATTCGACGCTTCACCTCCAGCGCGCGTTGTTCGTGGTTTTCTTCCCAGTCGCTGCCGTCGTAGAGCATCGATTCCTTGGCCAGTGTGCTAACACCCAGATCGACACGACCCTTGGCCGCGTTGATATCCTTGAGCGGATCCACGGTGCCCGGCCCATCCCCGACCCAGATCGAGCCGCAGTAGGCATAGCGCAGCAACGGATGGTCGAAAAAGCCGGGGGCATCGACGTCGCCCTGGGCAACAGCCTCTTCCAGCCAGTGCTCGTACACCGGCTGACAGAAGTCGTTGCCCAGAAAATCACGACAGCCGCGGATGAACTGCCAAGCTTCCATCACGGCCGCGCGCGCGGCGGTGTAGCTGGCGGTGAAGTGCTTGATCAGCACCTCATAGGGCAGCTCCAACGCCATGCCGATCTGGCGCAACATCGCCAATACAAACGGATCGAATGCCAAGTTGGGTCGCCCCGGCGCCGCAGTTTCGATCGATGCGCCGTCGTCCAGCTCCGCGACAATGCCGCCGCTGAGCGAACCGTCCCAGCCGCCAGAGTCGCGACCTGCAGGACGATCACCGCCCACCGGCGTGTTGCCGGTCGCGGCAGAGGCCAGCGGACTGAGACTGCCACCGGTACCGGGCTTGATGAAGACCGCAAAGAACGCCGACACTACGGCGGCTTCGAGTTCCGCATCGGTGTAGCGGTCGAGCTGTTTGAGCTTCTCGATTACCGGCGCCAGATACGGCACACCGCGAGGCTGGCCCACGCGACGACGCCGATACAGGTGCAACAACGCTCGGCCACCCCGTTCATTGAAGAACGGTCGCTCATCCCATTTCCGCTCTCGCACACCCAGCGCACCCGGGTGGCTGCGTAGAATGTGAGCCTTGATCGGTTCACCATCCGCGTCACGCTCGATGCCAGCGGTGAGCGTTTCGGTATCGGCCTTGTTGTCCGGGTTACACACCCGATCGCCTTCGATCAGCTGGATGCAGGCCGAGTAGTGCTGACCCGGGCGTTCTTTGTGGGTCAACAACGGAAAGACATCACCGCTGCTGAGCACCGAACGCCAGGCCAGATCCTGCAAGCCGTAAAAGTTTTGTTCGCGAGTGATATCGCAGGCCGTGGTTTCCGCCCACGACTTGAACAACGACTCGGTGTTGCGCTGCCACTCACGTGCGCTGTCCTCATCCCAGCCGAGGATCTGACGATTGACCACCGACTTCAGCGCCAACCCAGTACCGACCGTTTTGGTGACCACCGTGTTGATCGCGCCGCCGCCGATGGGGTTATTTCGCTCCAGGTCGCGGCAACGTTCCCGAAGAGTTGGCAGATCCGGCAGCAGATCCGAGGCTGCGCTACCAGCCCCCGGATTCCAGGCACTGAGCGAGCGTTTGTTCTTCGAGGCGCCGCTGTATCCGCCCAGCGCCGTCATCGTCATCCGCGCATGCATACGTTTTGCACCCTGCACGGGGTTCAACCAATTGATGGCCTTATCCAACAACGTCGGTTGGGAGGCCTTGGACGCGCGGCTCATAACGGTGTAATCCCGCGCAAGACAATGCCGCGAGGACGACCGCTGGCCAGTTGATCGACCTGGCGCTGCCAGTAGTCGATCATCTTGGTGATCTCCGCCGCGTCGGCGTAGTTCAGCTGACGAGTACCGATGCGGTAACTCTGTTTCTGGCTGACTTTCATGCTCGCATCAAGCCAGGCTTGAAGCTGGCTCTGCGCCTGTTCCAGGGTAATGGCCATCGTTAATTCCTGCGTTGGGAGAGCACGCGCATGGCACTGCGGCGCCCAGAAACAACTCTCCCGCCAGAAGGCGGGAGCTCGTTGGGTTCAGCGGGTGGTTTAGGTACCGGGTTTTCCGGCGCCGGTGCGGGATCTGAATCCGGCTCGATGTCAGCTTCCGGTGGTGGCGTATCAAACAAACCGCCTTGCCGGATCTGCGCATCCAGTGCAGCCCAATCGTGTTCATTGAGCAGGTGGGTTTTCAGCGAACGGGCCGCATGCAGCGCGTAGGTTTCGCAGTCCGTGGCTTCGTTTCGCTCGCCCGCCTTCTTCTGCCAGACCTTGCGATAGTGGTGCCGCCGGCTGGGGGCTTTCACTTCGGCGGTAATCTGCCGGAAGTAGTCCGGTCGCACTGTCTTGTAGAAGTGCATCCGACCCGGGCCTTCGCCCGTCAACGGCAGCCGGCCTTCGATCCAAAGATCCTTGGCCCGCGACGTACCGACGATGTACGGGCGCAGGCCGTACTTCGAAGCCTTTTGCTCCTTGTCGGTGTCCACACCCTGCCGAGGCGCGCTGAAGATTTCTTTGCGTTCATCGTCCCGGCTGTTGCCCCGCTCGCTGGCTCCCTTTATCGCCATCACACCGCGTTGTTGATGCTTACGGCAAAACGCATAGGCCGCATCCTGGGTAACGGTGCCGTCCGAGGTGTCCAGCGAGACGGCCAGGACTTTCAGCTTGGCGCCGCAGGCATGACTGATCGGCGAAAACAGCAGCTTTTCCAGGTCCAGCCAAACGCCCTGCCCTGGCAACACCACTTCGCCGTAGATCTCACCCCAGTAGAGCAACCATGACTCCTCGCCACGGCCCCAGGCGCGAAGAACGACCGCCAGGCGATCGTGCTGCACGTCAACGCCCGCGGTGATCACCAACCCACCCATGGGCACGAACATTTCCGGGTAATCCTCGGCCCGCTCCGCCAGCTTGTCGGCTTCGGGCAGATCCGATTTGTACTCGTAGGCGCGACCCTGTTTCTGGTTAACGAACTTGATCAGCAGCGACAGATTGCCCATGGCGGCCTGGTGCTCGGCGTTGAGCTGCTCGCGCACGATGTTCGCCAGGCTGGTACCCGGCAGACATGCATAGAGCTCGTTCAGTTCGATGAACCCGGCGCGCCCGGCAAAGGGCTTGGTCGCCACCCAACCGCAGAATGGATCACCCGCCTCGACGGCGTTGAACACCGTGTTGCGGATGTTCTCCTTGCGTTGGTAGTCGTCCCAGATCTCTCCGCAATGCGGGCAGGCATAACCGGCCGTGTCGGGATCCGCACGCCCATAGATTTCGTGCGGCTCGACGCCTTCATTGATGTCCAGGTATTTGATATGGGCGAAGTCCAGCACATGTGCCTGGCCGCAGGCATGGCAGACAATCGGCAGCACTCGGCAATCGGTCTGGGCAAGACGCGCCTCGGTCTTGCTCGCGCCCTTGATCGCCGGGGTTCCACCGACCAGCATTTTCGAACCGGGATATCGCTTACCACGTTCTTCGAGCAGGGCGATCGCATCACCCTGCCCCTTCACGTCGTCGCTGGTGTCATCCGGTTCCTCGACCACCGACAGTCCCACCGATGACGTCGACTTCACGTTGCCGGGGGAGTTCGAGGCCACCAACTTGAGGAAGCCGCCGGGGAAGCTCTTGTGGTCCCAGCGGTTGCCGGAGGATCGGCTGGTGTCGACCGGCATCAACCGATTGACCTCGGTGTTCGCCATCACGCCGTGCTTGAGCTTCTCATCGTGGAAGTTCTTCCCGTCTTTTTCCTTGGCAAACAGGATCATGATCGGCCGGGGCAGGAACTGGACAAACTTGAACAGGTAACCGATCAGGAACCAGGTCCAGCCGATCTGCGCGGCTTTCATCAGGTCCACTTCGCTGACGCGCGGATCATCCAGCGCGGCGGCAACGCCGAGGAAGTACGGCGTGTAGAGGAAGTCGTACAGGCCATGTAGCACGCCGCTTTCAGCGGGCAAGTAAAACTCTGTGCTCAAGTACTCCGCCGTGGGCACATCACGCGGCGGGTTGAACTTCCCCGCTGCTGCCAACAAGCTCTGCGCCAAGTTTTCGCGCGTAGCCTGCAATTCGCTCGGTTGTAGGTCCAGCAACTTTGGCCACCACAGATCGATCAACCGTGAGTTTCTGCACGTTCTCGATTTCCTGAATTAATCGTTCGACGCCGCCCAGGTATTCCCGGTTGGCGAAGGCCGCCCAGTCGGACAGCACCCGCTCCGCTTCCATGCTGGGGATCAGCGACCGCAATTTCTCGTGATACAGCAGGCGCCCGTTCGCCGCCTTGACCCGCCCTTCGTCAATCCGCACGGCGTTGAGTTCCTCCAACTGGCTGCCCCCACGCCCCGCCGCCTTATTGCGCAGGTCGCGGATGTACGCGATCCGGATCTCGTCCAGGCTGGCCGCCTGCCAATCACTGATGCCCAACCCCTTCAACACATCGCGGGCATTGCGCTCGCTCATGTCCAGGTGATCGGCAATCTCGCGTTGTGTTGGCATGGCCATCTCCTAGGACTGGACAGGAAGCGGAACCCCCTATGTCGGGTTGAATCTGCAAAAAGATCGGGGTTCGAATTACCCCAATTTCGTCATCGCCCGGAAGGACCCAATGAAAAAGGGGCTGAGGCCGTCGCATCCGACCGAAATGCACCAAAATCGACCGAAACCGGGCGAAATCGAGGCCGGCCGTCACCCCCGACCCATCTCACGGGCCAATGCCCGGCGAAACAGCGGTTCGAATTCGGCCGCGGCGACACGATCCGCCACGCCGTAGAAATCGAAGCGTCGACGATAGGTCGGACGCTTGACGAAGATCAGGATGGGACGCGCACCGCTGCCGACGCGCTGCCAGATGCCCAGCGGACCCGTGCCATTACCTGGGCGACCAGCGAAGTAGTCCGGGGCATTGCGATTGCGCCGCTTGCTGCGCGCCGTCCGGTTGGCCATGAAACCTGATACACGCTCGGCAGCGCCGAGGGCGGACAGTATCTGCATGATCTGGCCGCGGCTGATGTTGCCGCTGCCATCCATTCGGGCACGCCGGCCTGGTACCGCGTACATGTCGGCAGGCATCAGGCCGTAGTGAATCAGCGCCTTTTCAAATCGCTTGTGCGGGCGACTGCCGCCGTCCATATGAACCGGCAGGTACTTCGAGGCGGCGACACCCGAGCTGGATTCATCCTTGACCCACACGCGAGCAAACAGCCTGGTGGGGCTGGCTCCGCGCTTGTAGATCGAGTTCAAGGTCCAGCGGGTTGGCCGATCAAACACGCGGGCTATCTCGGCCGTCTCGGCTAACTGCACACGCTCAGCAGTGAAGGTCAGTGCCTTGGCCGCAGCCATGGGCACCTTGTTGCGGGCCAGCCCGCGCATCTCTCGCACGATCTTGTCGATGTTGTCTCGCATCTCAAGCCGCATCATTGCCCTTACTCGCGATCAGCGGCTGGCGACTGGGTGACGCCGAGGCGTTTGGCGGCCCAGCGTTCGTACAGGCCGATGGCAACATCGGCGCCGGCCATCGCAGTCAGGCAACCCAGGCTGCCTGCTGTCCAGATCGTCATGCCCGCGCCGATCATCAGCATCATTGCCGACACACCGCAAACGATGCAGGCACCGGAGCGAAGTGCCAGGCGCCGCAATAGCGCCCAGCCGCGCGCCCCATCCTTATCGGCTCGCCACATCTCTCCGGATACACCTCCAACCAGAGCCAGAACGATCACTAACCAGATCGGCATCTCTGCCAGCGCTTGCTGCTCATTTGTCATGTCGTGCCTCAAGTGAAGGTTTGTGCCGAACACAAAAAAGAAAACCCCGCCGGGGGGCAGGGTTTCGATGTCATGACGTTAGCCAAGACGGAGTGCACAGCACGTGCTCGGGTCAGCGCCAAGGCGCAAATTTCATATCGTGGTGACTTTTTACCCGCTGAGTACGGAACCGAAAAGGGGTCATTTTCGGTTATCCGACTCGACGCAACTTTGACGCAACTTTGAGGAGACTTTGAGGCAAAACGCCCCGACCGGCGGTAAGCCACTTACGGGCGTCAGCACGCTCGGCCAGCACTTCCAGCAGCCGCTCATGCAGACGGTGCACCTGGTCGTAGTAAGTCTGTTTCGCTCTCGACTCCATCCCCAGCAGATGCAACTGCATCAGCCAGGTCGGCGCCGGATCATCGCCATAACGCAGGCTCGCCAAACGCATCAGCCGATCACCCTGCTCACCCTGACGCCCGATCTCCGACAGGGCAGCGGCGATCTCCTGCGCAACTGCATCAGGCCCAGCTCCAGCGCCAAGGATGACTCGGGATCCAGGCGTGCCGCGTGGTGCGCAGCCACCCCACTCCATGATCGTTGCCATCGGACTGCCCATGCCGCCGCTTTCGCCATTGAGTCGAAGTTGCTCGCCCCAGTACTTCAGCAGTACTTCCATTGCCTGGATCATCGCCCTACTCCCCCGAAAACCGAACCCGACACAAAAAACACCCAACCCGACACAAACCCAACACAAACAAAACCCTTTAAAATCAATAGCCCTAATCGTGTTGTGTTTAGTGTGTTGGGTTTGTTGCGTATTTCCGTCCTCGCATGAAGAAAATAATCAGTCATCGGAAACCGAACATCTAACGTCACGCCTGCGCGCACGCGTAGCGAAACCCAACACACCCGACACAAAGCCCGCAAACCGCTGGAAAAGAAGGCTTCAGTCTGTGTGGGGTATCTGAAATCAACCCAACACACACCCGACACACCCAACACACTTTTAGATGTAGTCATGCGGCAGCCGCCTTGATGTGGTCCCAGCTGTCCACATGCCAGCCCGCAAGCTTCGCCTTGGCGCGCCAGTTTTCGACCTGCTTGCCCAGCTCGGCCGCCTTCAGTGATGGGGGCGGGGAAGCGGCCTGATCGACGGGAAAGAAGAACGCGCCAAAACGCCGGTTGCTGCCATCGGTCCAGGGAATCGCCCGCGTCTTATCGACCTCGGAACTGATGAACAGCGAGAACTTCGTCTGACTCATCACGTGCTCTTTATTGCGCTGGCACCATTCGAGGAACAGCGAATAGAGGTCGGTCGACAGACACGGCCCCCAAAGCCCCTGGCCCAACTCGCTGTACTTCCACAGATGCAAGAACGTCTGCCATCCGGCGCGACTCAAGGCCACCAGACGCTCACGAGCATCCGTCGACGGTGGTCGTGTCCGCTGGTTGAAGTCGCCCAGGTCGACCGACAACAACCAGCCGTACAGCGCCGCGACTCCACCCTGCTCCAGCTCTCGTCCGATCGCTTTTTGCCGTTCGACCGGTAAGGTTTCCATAGGCCACATCACCAGCATCCGCCGGTCACTGTCACTGATCGGCCACGGCAGAATTTCGTTGCTCAGGAATACCGCGTTCATATGGTTAGCTTCCTCCCAACCGTTGATGAACTTCGATTCCATTCGCACCGTTTTGCCGGTGATCAGGTGCTTGATCTTGCCCACTTGGTTGTACCGCTGGTCACGGCTCACAACCTCTTCAAACACCGACCACAACTTGCGGCTTTGCCAGGCGTTGAAGTTGCTCTCCAACTGCGTCTGGCCGACCGTGGCCGCGTACTGTCCATACAGCATGCCCAGTGCATCGGCGAACAGCAGGCTTTTGCCTGAGCCTTCCATGATCGAGTGCATCAGTACCGCGGTGTCCATCTTGGCGCCCAGGTGCTGCAACGGGTACGCCAACCAGCGGACGAGCCATTGGGCCGCTGCTTCATCGTGGTTGCACAAAAACGAAATCAGCCAACGCAGATTGGCGCAGGCTTCATCATCCCTGACAGGTTCCAGCGGCAGGCCATCAAAGGTATTGATGTACACCGCAGGGTCCTTGCTCATGGTCGGATCAAACACGATGTGTTCGACATCCACGGTGCGCCGCTCACTGCTGTTGAGCCACAGCGGATAAGTGTCACCCAGCGCCATCTTCACGGCGCCTTCGGCAATACGCCGCTTCTTTTCCCGATCCCAGACATCCTTGGTGCCATCGATGTACACATACCGATCAGTCGGCGGCATACCGAGCGCGCCGCCCTTCTTACCCGCCATACGTCGCGCTTGCTCGATGTCGCGGACGTGATCATCCGCAATCAACCGTTTGGCCATGTCGTCCAGCCACGCCTTGGCGAGGGGCTTGCCCACGCGCGCTTCAAATGCGGCCTTCTTCATCACCCGTGACTGGTCGCAGTCCCACACTTGCGTGGTGCCCTCGACCAGCGCAAAACGACGAAGTAAATGGTCTAGCGTGAGTGCCTCCCCCGCCCCCCCGTCAGGAGCCGGAGCAGCCTCGCCGATGGCGTCGTTCGCGCAGCTCGGCTCGCTCACTTCACCGGATGGGGTCGGGGGAAGATCCTGCGGATCAGGCCGCGATGAACGCTGCATACCCAACATACGCGCAGCATCCTTCACCGCTTTCGACTGATCGCCGCCGTGCTCGAGCAAACAGAACACCTCGAAGGCGTCATTCTGATGCCCATTCGCGAGCGGATCGGCACCGTGGTGCGAATAGACCTTGCCGTCAGCGATTGTCACACCTGGTAGGCCGGTGCTGCTCTGCGGGTAGAGCCACTTGCTACCCCGCTTGATATAGCCGTGAGTACGCAGCAGTTCTTCGATGTCGTGGCAGCGGTTGAACTCGTCGATCACTGACGGCTGCTTACCTACCGCAGGTGCTGAACGCTTAATGACTTTCGCCGGCGCCGTGGTTGGCTTGATGGCCCACGGGCAGGCTGCCTCGGCATCACGTTTGAAAAACTCCCAGCCTTGCCAGATGTTCAGCAGATCGACAGTCAGCGTCGGCAGGCCGTCGTTAGCGTTCGGTGGAGTTCTCCAGGTGTAAGGCTTGCCGGTACCCGGATGAATCGAAGGCGGGAACACGTCCTGTACCAGGCCGGCGCGAAGCTCGAACACCGTGAAGCGCTTGTACTCTTCAGCCTCCGCGCGCGCTGCAGCCTCCCCGACCCCATCGCCCTGCTCGTTCGCAGCCTTGGCTTTATCCATCAGGCCTTTGTGAATCGAACCGTCAGGGTCTTTTTCATTTGGCCAGGAAAGAGAGTGCCGGGTAAGCTCAATGCCTTCCGGCACTTTGAACACGACCCGGAAGCGCGCAGGGTTACCAACAATAGTCGGATACACCAACACCATGGCATCCAGATCAACACCCAGCAGCTCATACAACACGTGCCGCGTCCACTGAACGTCGTCGACGTCCAGCGAACAGACACGGCTCGGTCCGAGTACGACGCCGAGGTTGTGATTAGGGTTTCGTTGCCAGAATGCTTCAGCAGTGGCGGCATCAGTGATGTAACCGCCCGGTTTGTTCCACCCCATGCCTTTCGGGGTTTTTTCACCTGGTTCAATGGATACCAAGGCGAAGTTGAAAGTATCGATGTAGCGTTTTGCCCATGTGGCGATGGCTATTCCTTTTGCCGGCTCACTCATCGCCGAACCTCCCGCAACCCCTGGCAGTCGACACAGGTTTGGCAACCTGCAATCGTCTGCTGTCGAAGTAACGGGATGGCTTCGTCGCAATCCACACAGAACTGCGCACTGACGCGGTTTGATGGTGCAAGGCGACGGCGCTGAAGCGCAACGTCGAGCAAGTACTGCGCCTGATCATTGGCGCGATCGATTTCGTCAGCCATGGACACGATCCTCCATTGCCTGACGAGCGCCCGCCATGATGCCGAGAACTTCGCGGATCACATCCATGCCCTGCTTTTCAAGATCGAGAACTTCGTGAAGCTCCCATACATTGTCGGCAGCACCATCGTGCATGGCAGCCACGAACTCACCGGTTTCGCCGAGCAACTTACCGACGGCCTTCAGGGCATCCCGCGTTGCTGGTACTGGAACCGGGCGATACCAGACAGCGCCGGCCGGGCGCATCAGCGCATCAAGTAAGCGCGAATCGCCAGTAAGCCTGATCAACTCCTCAAGCTCATCAGGGTTCAGCCAACGGCGCTCTTCATCGAGCTTGAGTTTCTTTTGAAGGGTGTCGTTGTCCAACACCATGTCAAAGGCAAGGGCGGTGATTCCGCCTTTGTAATCACGACCAGCGCGATAGATCGCCTGACGCAATGGAAGGACCGGACCCGCGTCCGGCAAAAGATCTGTGCGACTCATAACCGTAAATCCCCTATTTACGGTGTAGCCATAGACCAGGGCAGACCCTATCCTACGACCACGACCGATGTGCATGTGCTGTGTGTCGTCGTAGCTGAGCTGGGGGATCTTTGGTGAGAGGCCCCAGCTCGGCACCTTTTAAGCTCCTTTAGAGCCGCGCAAATATGCCCAGTCAATATCTGCACGAAGCTGTTCGCAGGTGACTGAACCCGCAGACTCTCGCTCGATGCCTACCGCCAAAGCGACGCTGGCCCTGCGATTGCCGTAAGCGACCTGTTTCAACTGGCCTACTGACGTACCGCATCGGCCCGCGAATGCATCCAGCGACGCCTTATCAAGACTTTTCAAATACTCGTGCAAGGTCATACACACCTCCTTCTGAGCGCCGAGATTAGCAATTGCTAATGCAATGAGCAATAGCAAACCGTAATTTACTGTTTGCTAACGGAAGGCGATGATTGGCGAATGGATATAAAGAAAATGCGAATTCAAGTTTTGCGCGACTTGATGGGTGAAAGAACCCAGAAAGAGTTCGCCGAGCATTACAACCTGGATGCCTCGTACCTTTCCCAGCTTCTCAATGGGCATAGATCGTTGGGCGAAAAAGCAGCGGCGAATCTCGAAGCGAAAATCGGCCTTGCTGCGGGAACCCTCACCACGCCTTCTGTCTCGATGCGCGCATCCGCAACCGGAACGCTGCCACCATCTGAGAATCAGTCAGTCGACAGCAATGCCTATTACCTCGGCCCAATCGACGTCTGGGACGACGAGACCCCCTTGGATGATGACGAGGTTTACGTGCCTTTCCTTAAGGAAGTTGAATTGTCCGCGGGAAGCGGCAGGACTGCGGTTCACCAGTCCCACAAGCAAAAACTTCGATTCGGAAAGATGACGCTTCGGCGGCAAAACGTTCAGGCGAATGAGGCCGTATGCGTAACAGTTAACGGCAACAGCATGGAGCCTGTACTGCCACACGGCAGCACCGTCGGTGTTGATCAGGGCTGTACAACCATCACAGATGGAAAAATGTACGCGCTCAATCACGGTGGTCAGCTAAGAGTTAAGACGCTATACCGCTTACCTGGCGGAGGCTTGAGAATGCGCAGCTACAATCGTGAAGAGCATCCCGACGAAGAGTACAGCGCGACTGACCTCATCAAAAACGAGATCATCGTGATCGGTAAGGTCTTCTGGTATTCCGTGTTGCTGTAGGACCTCACGCATCGAAGAACCCGCCAAGTGCGGGTTTTTTTTGCTAATCGAAAAACTAATTTAGCATTTGCTATTGCAAGTTTATTTAGCCGTTGCTAATTTTGCACTCGTATCTACCTCTCACCAAGAGTACGAGCCATGCAAACCACACAGCACAGCAACACCCGCTGCCCGGTGTACCTGCACCCATCCGCATGCAGTAGCCGGGCCGCCGTTGAAGCGATCCAGCGCCGCACCGGACTGCTGGTAATCACCAGCGCTAAAGGCCGCACCGAAGCCGTCAAGCCATTCGACATCGTCGCCGTCGATAACAGCTCCTGGCCTTTCGGGGGTGACGCAGCATGAACAGCTATCTAATCCCACTGGCAAAGCAAGAGCTCCTGCACCACATGCTGCAGGTCGGCGGCGCCGCCGTGTGCCCCCTTCAAAGACCAGAGCAAACCATCCACGCAAGCTTTGAAGTCGAGCTCACCGACACCACCGCCCTCATCAATGTTGACCTGGGCGGCCACACCGGCGAACTGACCCTCAAGCGATCAGACCGAGCCAACCACCTGCACCTGCGAGATTTCATCCAGGACATTGCGAACGGCCGGATTGAGTCGGCGCGACCCGCGCCACCAGAACAGTCCGGCCGACTGGCGCAAATTGATCAGGCACTGGCCGACTCGGAAGCATTGCTTGACCGCGTTCGCAAACTGATCGCCGCCTGAGGACAGCGCCATGAACCGCACCCTGGACCAAACCGCCGCAGTGCTCGGCATCAAGCCCCGCGCCTTCCGCACCAGGTTGCGGGAGCTGGGCATTTTGAACAGCAGCGGTGACCTCGCCAGCCAGTATCGAGACCAAGGCCGCCTGTACTCAGACCCCCGCGTCCGCTGGAACCCCACGATAGGCAAACCGGTTCACTACGCCGTAGTGATGGTGAAAGAACCCGGGGTGGAATGGCTGGCAAAGAAGCTGGGCATCACCATTACGAACAAGGACGCCGCCGCATGAAAACCAATCAAGCCAACGCCTACACCCAAGCCCTCGGCGCCCTGAAGTTGATCCCGATCTTCCTCAACTGCCCCGGCGTCATCAACCGCGCCACGCTGATCGGCGCCTCGACGGAAGCCGTCCAGCTGCTGGAAAGCATGCCAGTGCTGAGTACCGATCTTGCGGAGGTATTTCGCTGCGTCAACAACGTCATTCAAGACGGGCAAGTGGCCTACGTCACCCCTACCAACTCGCCGGAGTACCCATTCGGTGCCGTGGTGGCTGATGCCAAAGGCCAAATCTGCGCCGCCGCGATGGGCAAAAGCAAAGAAGGACTGGCTGAATTGATACGCCTCAAGCTGGTGCCCCGATCGGAGGGGTTCGGGGAGGAAGCCGCATGAGCAACACCCTCGACCTGCTTCGTAGACAGTTCGCCACACCCTGCCCTTCATTGACGGCAGTCCGTGAACAGTACTTCACGCACATCCGGACCGACCGCTACCTGCTGGAAGAGATCAAGGCCGGTCGCATCGCCCTGGTCGTCAAGCGGCTACACAACTCGGCACGGGCGAAGCGCGTGGTTTATCTGCACGACCTGGCCGACTTCCTCGACGCCCAAGCGGCGAAGCAAGCGGCCTGATTTATCGGTGGCCCCTGCCGTTCAGGGGCAAACAACTCGCACTCACTGAGGCACAGCACATGAAACCAACAGACACAGCCGAATTCATCGGTGAACTCAACGCGGGCGTCTTCGCGAACCAGATCGGCCACGCCCTTTCCGAAGTTGCATCGGGCGTTGTCGATAACGGCAAGGTCGGCTCCGTCACGCTGACCTTCACGCTGAAACAGATTGCCGACAGCCACCAGGTAACGGTCAACCACAAGCTCGCCTACAAGGTGCCAACCAAACGCGGCAGCCGCAGCGAAGACACAACCCTCGACACGCCGATGCATGTCAACGAGGGCGGTCGCCTGACCTTGTTTGCCGAAGCCCCTCGCGCGGGCCAGCTGTTCAACCGAGACGCCGCGCCGATTCACCCGAAGTCCTAACCGCTATATCCATGCCTCTCGCCAAAAGGAAAACGATCCGATGGAAGCCAAAGCAATTCAGTTGATTCAAGACACCGCCGTATTGGCCTATGCCAAGCCGCTGAGCACCTTCACTCCGGCGCTGATTCTGCCGTCTGATCAGAAGATCCACAGCATCGAGAAGTTCCAAGCCGCTCGTAGTCGCTTCCGCGGTGCGCTCACCACCCACTCGTTGCTGGACTTCGGCAACTACGTGATGGAGCAAAGCGCCGAAGTCGTCGCATCTGGTTTTGTCGACGCCGAAGCCATGTCTTGCACCGTCATTTTTAACCTGGGCAACACCAAAGAGCCCGGGCACGGCGATTTTACCGCCACCCTCAATCTGAGAAAGACTGCCGCCTTCCGTGCGCTCGAGCGTGCCGCCACCATCCAATTCGCGCAGAAAGACCTGAGCGACTGGATTGAGGATTGGGCGTCGAACCTCCAAGCCCTTTCAGCGGACGATAGCCACATCGATCTGCGCAAAGCCGCTAGCGCTATCCGCTCCATCAGCATCGAGCAAGCACGCAAGAGCGAACATATCGTTGGCGATCTGAGCGCATCCCGCTCGGCGATGGACCAGATCGAAGCCAAATCCTCGGAAGGCCTGCCAGCCGAATTCCTATTCACCGTCGAGCCATATGAAGGACTGAAGGTGCAGATCATCCGACTCCGTGTTGCTGTCCTCACCGGCGGTGACAAGCCCCTACTGCGCCTGCGCTGGATTGGCGAAGAGCAGCTGCGCGAGGACCTCGCACAAGAATTCAAGGATGTCGTTCAGCAGGAAGTCGGTGGCGGCGCGAAGTTGACCATCGGCAGCTTCAACTTGGGCTAACCACCACTGCAACACCCCGCCGCCGGCCTCTCACCAATGATCCCAGCGGCGGGCTCTACCGAGGAACACAGTACATGCAAACACAACACCAGATCATCATCGTCATTTGCTCAGCCATTGGCCTTCTGTTGATGGCCTACTTCATTCGTGAAGCAGTCCTGCGCTCACTCGCCCGCAGCTACAGCAGAGGTTTGGACGAGCGCAATGCCGTGCATTCGCTTCGCATTGAAGCTTTGAACACCGACATCGCCGACCTGAATCGTCTGCATCGCGCCGACCAACACCGGTTGGAGAAACTGGCTCGACAAGCGCGTGCTACGCACGCAACCCCGGTCCTCAAGAGCGACCACTTGGCCCTGCTAGAGATTGCCACCACCCTCAGGCTAGCCAAAGACACTTGGGAGGCATTCCCGGGAACCGAGGCTTATCGCGTGAAAGCAATCAACCAGGCCCACTTCGTCGGCGCCCTGGCTTATCGCTTGCTGGATAGCATCAATGCTGAGGAACGCTTGGCGCTGAAGGATGCCGCATGACCGCCCTGCGCCGAACAGTCCGAATCCGCCGAGGCCAAATGCCCCCACTCGACTTACAAACGATCTGCGACAAGTGCAACAAGTCACGGGCGCACGGCAACCACGAACAATGCAGCAAGCAGCGCCAAGCCGAGGGTATCGCCCGGCGCGCAGGGGAGAAACAACAATGAGCGCAGCAGAGAAACTCGACCTCCACATCACACCAGGCGCCTGGTTCCGCCAGGACCTGCTGTATCCAGTGTTCGGTCTGAGCACCGAAGCTGTCCGCAAGTACCGCACCCGCGGCCTCTGGCTTGAAGGCAAACACTGGCGCAAGGACCCAGCCAACGTGATCGTTTACAACCGCTCCGCCATTGAACGCTGGATGGAAGGGAAACCATGACCGACAAGATGCCGACCGGCGTTGAGATGAACGGCAAGCAGTTACGCATTTGGTTCATCTTCAACGGCCAACGGTGCCGGGAACCCTTGGAAGGAGTCTCGAAAGTTAACAAGGCCGCGATCGCCTACGCCGACAACAAGCGCCGCACCATCCTCGCGGAAATAAAAGAGGGCCGCTTCGACTATGCGGCCCACTTTCCGAACTCGCCCAGGGCTGCCATGTTTACGGGGACTGGCGGCCCTTCGCTAAAGCGCACAGTGAAAGAAGGCATTGATCGCTGGCTGGAGGTTCAGCGCGCGCTCAAAGCTTCGAGCACTGTCGTTAACTACGTCAGTAAAGCTGTGCACGTCGAGAAGAAATTCGGCAAACGCCGGATCGTCGACATCAGTAAGAGCGACATCGAGTTGTTCCAGGCGCAGTTACTCAAGCAAGGCCTCGCACCGAAGACAGTGAACGACATTTTCACGGTCGTCCGTGGGGTCTGGGCTGATGCCTTCGGCGACGGCATCTTGAAAGCCAATCCGCTCGACCGGATCAGCAACGTCGGATCTGACGTCGACCTGGAGCATGCAGACCCCTTCAGTCGCACCGAGATCGACTTGATTGGCAACGCGGATCCCGACCGGCGAGCTGACGCCCGGATGATTGAGTTCAACTGCTGGGCCGGGCTGTCCCTGTCCGAGCTCATCGGGCTTGCCGTTGAAGACATCGATCTTGAAGCCGGCCTGGTACACGTTCGCAGGGCATTGGTCGTCGGTGAATTCAAAGTCCCCAAAGAGCGATCCAGGGTTCGAGTCGTCGAGCTCATCGACCCAGCACTTGAACTGATGCGGGAGATTGTTGCCGCTGCCAAAGACGCCCCATCCGTGGAGATCACTGTCATCCAGCGCGACAACATCACGTCCAAGAAAATGAAAGTCAGATTCCTTTTCCGCAGCTCGACCAGCGGTTTGCTGTGGAGTGGCAAGACACTGAGCAATTGGTTTACTGCCCATCTGAAAAAGGCAGAGGTCCGCCACCGCGGGGCGAATCAGTGCCGCCACACCTTTGCCAGCCAGATGTTGTCGAGCTATGTACCGGTCGAATGGGTTGCCCGACAACTCGGACATGCCGACACAACGATGGTGAGAAAGCACTACGGGAGATGGATACCGAAGGATACCAAGAGCATGGCGGGTATCGTTTCGAAGATGCTCGGTTTCCGGGGAAGCGAAGATGGATGACCTAGATCTTGAGATGCGCTGAGGCGCATCTCAAGATCTATTTTGACTTTATTGTCAAGAATCTATTTTATCGGCGAACTCATAGCCCTTCGCGGTGATCTCGAAAATCTCCCCCTTTACCCCCCGCGGAGTGACCAATTCCTCATTCTGAAGCTGATTCAACCCGGCCTCCCACCTTGCAATCACTCGGCGCTCAGCACTCTCCAAAAAGCTTTTACCGTTTGATTGCATCGCAGATCCGCCTAAAAAGTGGAGATATAGGATTTGGCCCTGCGGATCCTGGCTTGCTTCTTTCAGCAAAGTTCTAGCTTCCAACGTCAGCGACTGAGTTGCCGGAGGAAAAGTGCCTGAAGCCATAGGAACTGCATCCGGAAGCTGCACCTGTGCAAGCTTGAACATTTCATGAGCGTTAAGTTTTTGTTGAAGTTGCCTGGTGAATTTAGTACGAAACTCACCGAGACCTTCAAAAGACTCGTACAGGCCACGGCTTCGACAGGATTCTTTGAATGCTTTCAGAGTTTGGTACTGCTCATGATCAACGTTATCTATCACTACTGGTGTACTGGAGAAATACAACATCGCCAAACGCCCAGCGGCTATATGCCTTTCAATCTCCTCAATCGTTCCACTGGCAAACTCCGTTGTACGAGTTCCGGCTTTCGTCCAGAAAATACCTACCAAAAGATCGCAGCTGTGAAGGACTTGCTTGTTGATGATGTCCTGAGGGCCGCCGGCTCCCATTTCCGGTGAAGAATGAGTTTCCCAACCGACGGGCATGAGTACAACCTTCCTCGCTTCAGAATGGATGGCGTTCCATTCGTGAATGACTTCACGGAAGACTGCACGCTCAGCTTGGACATCCCCAGGCGAAGCAACCATCACGTTAAAAACCTTGGCGTCGTAACTCATCCTTCCCAGTTCCCCGATTACCTAATGTTACAGATGAACGCAGAGTATCAGATGACATCAGTGAAAGGCGTCCAGCGGTATAGAACGGCCTTGAGTCGTAGATTTCTGCCCTAAATTTGCCCTAAATATGACGCTAGAAACGAAAAAACCCCTGAAAACTTCAACATTTTCAGGGGTTTAATCGTACTTAATAATGGCGGAGAGATAGGGATTCGAACCCTAGGTACCGGTGAAGGTACAACGGATTTCGAATCCGTCCCATTCGGCCACTCTGGCATCTCTCCAACGGCGCGCATCATAACAACACTTTTGCCGAAAGCAAACCCTCTTTCGCAATTTTTTTCTGTGCTATCAGATGCTTGCGTCGATTAAAGCGGTACGCCCAGACGATTGGCGACTTCTTCGTAGGCTTCGATGACGTCACCGAGGCCCTGGCGGAAGCGGTCCTTGTCCATTTTCTTCTTGGTGGCCTTGTCCCACAGGCGGCAGCCGTCCGGGCTGAATTCGTCACCCAGGACGATGGTGCCGTCGTGGAATACGCCGAATTCCAGTTTGAAGTCGACCAGCAGCAGGCCGGCGTCGTCGAACAGTTTGCTCAGGACATCGTTGACCTTGAGCGACAGCTCCTTCATGCGCACCAGTTGCTCGGCAGTGCCCCAACCGAAGGCCACGACGTGGGATTCGTTGATGAACGGGTCGCCCTTGGCGTCGTCCTTCAGGAACAGTTCGAAGGTGTAAGGGTTGAGCTTCAAACCTTCTTCAACGCCCAGGCGCTTGACCAGGCTGCCGGCGGCGTAGTTACGCACGACGCACTCGACAGGGATCATGTCGAGCTTCTTCACCAGGCATTCGTTGTCGCCCAGCAGTTTGTCGAATTGGGTCGGCACGCCGGCGGCTTCGAGTTTCTGCATGATGAAGGCGTTGAACTTGTTGTTCACCATGCCTTTGCGGTCGAGCTGTTCGATGCGCTTGCCGTCGAACGCCGAAGTGTCGTTGCGAAACAGCAGGATCAAGCGGTTAGCGTCGTCGGTCTTGTAAACCGATTTGGCTTTGCCGCGGTAGAGTTCTTCACGTTTTTCCATGATGGGCTCCGCTTGCTAAGTAGGTGGGCTAGGCGATGTGTCGCCAGTCGAGCCCTGAATCTTGATCGGCCAGTTGCAGCCAGTCCGGGTCGCACCCGAGGGTGTCGACAAAACATTGCCGGGCCAGCCGCGGCAGGTTGTTCTTGCTGCTCAGATGGGCCAGGACCAGGTGTTGCAGGTCTTTCCAGCCTAACTCGGACACCAGGAATGCCGCCTGATGGTTGTTCAAATGTCCCAGCTCACCGCCCACCCGCTGCTTGAGAAAGTACGGGTAATGACCGCGAGCCAGCATGTCGCGGCAATGGTTGGCCTCGATCATCAATGCATCGAGGTCGCGATAGCCGTCCAGCACCTTGTTGCAATATGAGCCCAGGTCGGTCAACAGGCCGAAGCGCCGCTCACCGTCGCTGAAAACGTATTGCGTCGGCTCCTGCGCATCGTGGGCCACGGCAATGACACCAATGCTCAAGTCGCCGATCTGCAGTTGTTCGCCACCGGCCAGGAAGCCCGCGGGCTCGACCGGTTTGCGCATCCCGCGCAGGGTCCCGCGACTGAGGTAGACAGGCAGATTGTAACGCCGAGACAGCAAACCCACGCCATGCACGTGGTCGGCATGTTCGTGGGTCACGAGTATCGCGCTCAACTGCGCAGGGTCTACACCCAGGCGCAGCAAGCGTTTTTCGGTTTCCCGCAGGGAGAAACCACAATCCACCAGCACATACGTATCAGCGCTGGCTATCAGCGTGCCATTCCCTTGGCTACCGCTGCCGAGAACGGCAAAACGCATGTGATCAGCCCAGATTGTCCTGAATCACGCTCAACACTTTGCGCGCCACGTCAGCCGGCGCCACGGTGTTGATGTTTTTCTCGACGGTGACCTGGACGCTGTCGCCCACCTTGCTCAGGCGAACCTGATAGCGCTCGGCACGGGACTCGACTTCTTCCTTGCTCGGCGCACTGCCGAACAGGCTGCTGAAGAACCCAGGCTGGTCGTCCTTCTTCTCGGCTTTTTCAGCGAGGTTGATGTAGTACAGGCCCAGGCTGCGGTTGATGTCTTCAACGCGCCATTCGCCCTGCTCCAGCGCACGACCGACGCTCGACCAGGCACGATCCAGGTCGGTACCGACGTTCAGCACCGGGTTGCCGCTACCGTCTTCGCTCAGGCTGACGCGACTTGGCGCGTCGGAATCGCGAGAGGCCAGCATGGAGACCGAACCGCCCTTCTCGGAGATGCGGCTCATGCTCGCCAGCATGTCGTCGACCAGCGCCGAGTCCAGGCCAGTGTTGACCGAACGGTTGGTGAAGGCGACGTCGGCCGTGCTGCCGGCAGGACGCTCGGCGCTGACCACGTAGATTTCACTGGTGTTGCGCTGTACGCCTGGCTCGATGCGTACCCGCACGCGGGTTTCGCTGTCGGTGCTGACACCGGCCGCGCTCAGGCGCTTGGCCATGGCGGCGGACAGTTCGTCGGAACGCTGCCAGGTGGTGGTGAACTCACCGGTTTGCGGGCGCTGTTCGTCCAGGCGGAAACCGTTGTCCTGGAAGAACTGTACGGCCACGGGCCACGCTTCCGCTGGCGGGTTCTGCGCCAGGATCGAGCGTGTATCGCCGCTCTTTTGCAGCGAGTAGCCACTGGCGTCGGCTGCGGCCGACAACGGCTGCGGACGAGGCACGATGTATTCGCCCTTGGCGGTGTCATCGGCGACGTTGCGCGGAATCGGCAACAGCGGATCCAGACGCTTGGCGGTGGTGATATCCGGCGGCAATTGCATGGGTGCAGTCTGTTGCGCTTCCAGGTAATCGCTACCACGGTCACGGAAATAACCTTCCGGGCCCCAGACCCATCCACAGCCACTGGTGCTGGAGATGATCAAGGCAAGTGCGGAAAGTCCGGCCATTCGCTTCATGCGTTGTACTTCCTCAATTAAACCAGGACGCCGGACTGGCGCATGGCCTGCCGCAGCGGTTCGTGACATTCGGCGCTGAGCCAGGTGAGCGGCAGACGGATACCGTCCGGCATCAGGCCCATTTCGTGCAGCGCCCATTTCACGGGAATTGGATTGGACTCGATAAACAGGGTTTTATTGAGTGGCATCAGCTTTTGGTGAATGGCGCGCGCCTTCTCGGCTTCGCCGTTCAGCGCGGCAATGCACAGGTCGGCCATGTCACGCGGGGCGACGTTGGCCGTCACCGAAATGTTGCCCTTGCCGCCCAGCAGGATCAGCTCGACGGCAGTGGCGTCGTCACCGGAGATCACCAGGAAGTTGCTGTCGACACCGTCGATGATGGCCTTGGCGCGCTGCAGGTCGCCGGTGGCTTCCTTGATACCGATGATGTTCTTGACGCTCGACAGGCGGATCACGGTCTCGGCCAGCATGTCGCAGGCGGTGCGGCCTGGCACGTTGTAGAGGATCTGCGGGATGTCGACGGCTTCGGCGATCGCCTTGAAGTGCTGGTACAGGCCTTCCTGGGTCGGCTTGTTGTAGTACGGCGTGACCAGCAGGCAAGCATCGGCGCCCGCGGTCTTTGCATTGGTGGTCAGCTCGATCGCCTCGCGAGTCGAGTTGGCGCCGGTGCCGGCGATGACCGGAATGCGCCCGTTGACCTGCTTGACTACGCGACGGATCACTTCGATGTGTTCGCTCACATCAAGAGTGGCCGATTCACCTGTGGTGCCGACCGCCACGATGGCGTGGGTGCCGTTTTGCAGGTGAAAGTCCACCAGTTTGCTCAGGCTGTCCCAGTCGAGACGACCTTGTGCATCCATGGGTGTGACCAGTGCCACCATACTGCCCGCAATCATGCAACCGCTCCTGCCGGAAAAAGAGAGCCGTAATGGTACTGGCGCCAAGATGCTTGCACAAGCGAAGTACTGCGCTGCCGCCATTCCCCTAGGCGCCGCTTTTCGCTACCCTTCAGACTTTGATCGATACTGCTAAGCTCGTATTTCGGGTTTGCACCTCCATTTTCGACATCACAAGCCCCCGATCCAGCGTTGCCACCCCCGCTCCTGCTACTCTGGAGCCACGTTGCGACCTTGTGCCCGGGGCTTTGATAATTCGCATCCGCAGGCGCGCTCCCGGCAAAACCAGCCGATAGAAGTACCGACCGCTCATCGCTTTAGGAATGCTGCATGTCCACCCCCACAGTTCGCGAACAATTCCTTGTCATCAGTGCCCTCGGCGCCAACCCCATGGAGCTGACTAACGTCCTGTGCCGCGCCAGCCATGAAAACCGCTGCGCCGTGGTCACCTCTCGCCTGACGCGTCATGGCGAGTGCAGTGCGCTGGTCCTCGAAATCTCCGGCAGCTGGGACGCCCTGGCTCGCCTGGAAGGCAGCCTGACGACCCTGGCAAAACGGCATGCCTTCACCGTCAATGTGGTGCGCAGCGCCGCCCTGGAGAACCGTCCCCAGGCCCTGCCCTACGTGGCCTATGTCAGCTCGGCCTACCGCTCGGACATCATCAACGAGCTGTGCCAGTTCTTCATGGACCACAATGTCGAACTGGAAAACCTGACCTGTGACACCTATCAGGCACCACAGACCGGCGGCACCATGCTCAATGCCACGTTTACCGTGACCCTGCCGGCCGGTGTGCAAATCAGCTGGTTGCGCGACCAGTTCCTGGACTTCGCCGACGCGCTGAACCTCGACGCCCTGATCGAACCGTGGCGTCCACAGAACCCAATGTAAGGAAGCATTCATGGCCGTTGCACTCGACCAACCGGTTGCCGACTTCGAAGCACCCGCCACCAGCGGGCAAACCGTCCGTCTCGCAGACCTCAAGGGCAAGCAGGTAGTGATCTACTTCTACCCCAAGGACAGCACGCCGGGCTGCACCACCCAGGGCCAGGGCTTTCGCGATCAGCTGGACGCCTTCAAGGCCGCCAACACCGAAGTGTTCGGCGTGTCCCGCGATAGCCTGAAGTCCCATGAGAACTTCAAGGCCAAGCAGGCATTCACCTTCGAGCTGATCAGCGACAAGGAAGAAGCGCTCTGCCAGCTGTTTGATGTGATCAAGCTTAAAAAGCTTTATGGCAAGGAATATATGGGCGTGGATCGCAGCACGTTCCTGATCGACAAGGATGGAGTGTTGCGTCAGGAATGGCGCGGCGTGAAGGTGCCGGGGCATGTGGATGCTGTTTTGGCTGCTGCCCAGGCCCTCGACAAAGCCTGATTGATTGGGCGCCTGTTGCGGCGCCTTCGCGAGCAGGCTCGCTCCCACAGTTAACCGAGTATGACTGGACGACTCGGTCAACTGTGGGACCGAGCCTGCTCGGGAAGAGGCCATCAGCCCCACGAAATGTTCGGGGATGATAGTTAAAGCAGAGGCGCCACCACCGGCTCCTTGCGCGGCCACGCGTCGAGTACGGCCTTGAACAGCGTCGCCAGGGGAATCGCAAAGAACACCCCCCAGAAGCCCCACAGCCCGCCAAACAACAACACCGCGCAGATGATCGCCACCGGATGCAGGTTCACGGCTTCCGAGAACAACAGTGGCACCAGCACGTTGCCATCCAGCGTCTGGATAATCCCGTAGACCGCCATCAAATAGATGAACTGATCGCTCCAGCCCCACTGGAACAGCGCTATCAGGAACACAGGCACGGTCACCACCACCGCCCCGACGTAGGGCACGACCACCGAGATGCCCACCAGCAAGGCCAGCAGCGCCGCATAGTTGAGATCCAGGACGACAAAGGCGACGTAGGTCACCCCGCCACAAATGAAAATCTCGATGACCTTGCCACGAATGTAGTTGGCGATCTGCCGGTTCATCTCATGGGCGACGCGGGTGATCAGCGCCCGCTCACGGGGCAGGTAGCCGCGCACCCACTGGCCGATCATTTGCCGGTCCTTGAGAAAGAAGAACACCAGGATCGGCACCAGCACCAGATAGATCATGATGTTGACCAGCAGCGGCAGGCTCGACAGCGAAAACGTCAACGCCCATTGGCCAAACTTGCCGATCTCGCCCCGCGCCACTTCAATGGCTTGCAGCACCTGCTCGTCGGACACCAGGTGCGGATAGCGCTCCGGTAGCAGCAGCAACAGCGTCTGCCACTTGGCGAGCATGCCGGGTAATTCGTTGAACAAGGTGATCAGCTGATGCCAGAGCAACGGCACCACGACCACGATGAACACCAGCAGCAGCCCCATGAACAGCGCGAAGACCAGCCCCACCGCGACCCCGCCCGGCATCCGCATTCGCTCCAGGCTCACCACCAGGCCCTGCATCAGGTAGGCCAGCACCATTCCGGCCAGCACCGGCGCGAGCATGCCGCCCAGGGTCAGCACGGCGGTGAATGCCAGGAACAACAGCACCGCCAGAACCACGGCCTCTTCATCGGAGAAGTAGCGCTGAATCCAGTCGCGCAACACTTTGAACATCAATATTCCTTAGGAGCGAACGCTGCAGGTTTCAGGCTTTTTTCAACCAGTAACGGTAAATGCCCGCTTCATCTTCTTCACGAAGCAGCGTATGACCGGCCAATCGGGCAAAGGTGCGGAAATCACGCTGCGAACCTGCATCGGTGGCAGTCACCTTAAGCACCGCGCCACTGGCCATCCGGTTGAGTTCCATCTTGGCCTTGAGCAACGGCAGCGGGCAATTGAGGCCACTGGCGTCGAGTTCAACGTCATGGGCTACAGCGTCGATCATTGCATCACTCCGGGTCAGGTGGTTGAGTTACCTAGAATATCTGGTCGCAGGGCTGGTGTCCGGCTACAGTAAGCTCTTTGTCGACTAAGGCTTTGTGCATGACTTTTTTGCGCCCTACCCTGCTGACGCTCGCTTGCCTGCTTGCCTCACCGGGCTTCGCCGACGACCTGCCGTCACTCGGTGACGCCAGTTCTGCCATCGTCTCGCCGCAACAGGAGTACCAGCTGGGCCGCGCCTGGCTGGCCCTGTTGCGCAGCCAGGTCGCGCAGCTCAACGACCCGCAGCTCAAGGATTACGTCGAATCCAGCGTCTACCGGCTGGTGGAGACCAGCCAGGTCAATGACCGGCGCCTGGAGTTCATCCTGATCAACAGCCCGCAGCTCAACGCATTCGCGGCACCCGGCGGGATTGTCGGGGTCAACGGCGGCCTGTTCCTCAATGCGCAGACCGAAGGCGAATATGCCTCGGTAATGGCGCACGAACTGGCTCACTTGTCGCAGCGCCACTTTGCCCGTGGTGTCGAAGCCCAGCAGCGCATGCAAGTACCGATGATGGCCGCGTTGCTGGCCGGCATCGTGATTGCGGCGGCCGGTGCCGGCGATGCCGGTATTGCGGCGATTGCTGGGACGCAGGCGGCGGCCATCCAGGAACAGCGGCGATTCTCTCGCCAGAACGAACAGGAAGCCGACCGCATCGGCATCCTCAATCTGGAAAAGGCCGGCTACGACCCGCGTTCAATGCCAACCATGTTCGAACGCCTGGGGCGTCAGTACCGCTTCGACGCCAAGCCACCGGAATTCCTGCTGACTCACCCGGTGACCGAATCGCGGATCGCCGACACCCGCAACCGTGCCGAGCAGGCCTCAAAAGGCGGCATCGAAGACACCCTGCGTTACCAGCTTATTCGTACACGGGTTCAGCTGATCTATGAAGAAACCCCAGGCCTGGGCGCCAAGCGCTTCCGCGCCTTGCTGGAGGAAAATCCGAAAAACGATGCGGCTCGCTACGGTCTTGCGATCGCCCAGATCAAGGGCGGCCAGCTGAACGAAGCACGGGAAAACCTCAAGTTGCTGCTGGCCAAAGCGCCGAACGAGATCATCTACAACCTCGCTCAGGTCGATCTGGACATCACCAACAATCGCCTGCCGGACGCACAGTCCAGGGTTGACCGGATGCTGACGCAATACCCCGGCAATTATCCGCTGAACCAGGTACGCGTCGACCTGCTGCTGAAACAGAACCGCGCCGCCGATGCCGAAAAGGCCCTCGAAGGCCTGCTCAAATCGCGCCCGGACGATCCGGACGTGTGGTATCAGGTTGCCGAAACCCGCGGACTGTCAGGCAACATCATTGGCCTGCACCAGGCGCGCGCCGAGTATTTCGCGCTGGTGGGCGACTATCGCCAGGCCATTCAGCAACTGGATTTTGCCAAGCGCAAGGCGGGTACCAATTTCCCGCTGTCCTCGCGAATCGATGCCCGCCAGCGCGAGCTGATGGAGCAGGAGCGCATGATCAAGGACATGATGGGCTGACAAGTTTCACCCCAAAAAAAACCGCCTCTTTCGAGGCGGTTTTTCATTCAGCCGACAAGCGGATTATTCAGCCAGCTTGAAGGTGATGAAGCTCGCACGGTTCTGACGCAGTACGCGCATCGACACCGAGCGGTTCTTGGGCAACGCTTTGGCGATGTCCGTGAACTCCTTGGCCGAACCGATCGCCTGATTGTTCAGGTGAGTGATGATATCGCCTGGCTGCAGGCCGATCATCGAAGCAGGACCGTCCTGGACCTCCTTGATCACCACGCCACCCTTGAGTTCGTAGGTTTTCTTCTGTTCGTCCGTCAGCTCCGCCACGGAAACGCCCAGGCGGTTGCTGCTTCGCTCGATACTCGACTGTGGCAGGTCGTCCAGCTCCTTGCCTTCTTCCGGGATAGCGCCAACAGTCAGTTCGACATTCTTGCGCTTGCCTTCGCGGATCACTTCCAGATTGGCCTTGGAGCCCGCCTTCAATGCGCCCACCAGGTGTGGCAGATCGGCGGACATGACGATCGGCTGGCCATTCATGGTCAGGATCACATCGCCTACCTGCAGCCCACCCTTGGCAGCCGGGCCGTCATCCTGAATCTGAGCGACCAGCGCACCGGCCGGCTTTTCCAGGCCGAACGATTCGGCCAGATCCTTGTTCACTTCCTGGATCACCACACCCAACCAGCCACGGCTGACCTTGCCACCGCTTTTCAGCTGATTGGAAACGTCCATGGCCACATCGATAGGGATCGCGAACGATACGCCCATGAAGCCGCCGGAACGGGTGTAGATCTGCGAGTTGATCCCGACCACCTCACCGTTGAGGTTGAACAGCGGCCCACCCGAGTTACCCGGGTTGATCGGCACGTCGGTCTGGATGAACGGCACATAGTTTTCATTCGGCAGGCTGCGACCGACGGCACTGACGATGCCCTGGGTCACGGTATGGTCGAAACCAAACGGCGAGCCAATGGCCACGACCCATTGCCCCGCTTTCAGATCCTGGGATTTACCCAGTTTCAGGACCGGAAGATCCTTGGCTTCGATTTTCAGCAGCGCCACATCGGATCGCGGATCGGTGCCGACCAGCTTGGCCTTCATTTCACTGCGGTCGGACAGACGCACGAGGATTTCGTCGGCATCGGCGATCACATGATTATTGGTCAGGATGTAGCCGTCAGGCGAGATGATGAAACCCGAACCCAACGATTGCGCTTCGCGCTGACGATCGCCACGTGGCGATCGAGGCTGCGGCGGCATGCCGCGTTCGAAAAACTCGCGCAGCATCGGCGGCAAGCCTTCGAGGTCAGGCATCTGCTGGTTCACTTTGCGGTCAGGCAGTTTTTGCGTAGTGCTGATATTCACCACCGCAGGCGAGGCCTGTTCGACCAGTTGCGTGAAGTCAGGCAATTCGACCGCTTGAACAGCGACCGCCTGACCGAGCACCAGCACGGTGGCAAAAATGGAGAGGTAAGACTTCAAGCGTGGTATCGACATACGGCTCCCGTTACGACGAGCATGGTTAAGCGATATGGAGCAAGGAACACCAGGAAAGATACGCCGGTATTTTTGTTCCGGGAACAACAAACAAGGCCAGAGCCGAGGGGCTCTGACCTATAAAAAATTCTGGCGGGATTTGCAAATTGAAATGCTCACGAAACATTTCGAGTGCGCATCACTGCTGGGTCGCAGTGGCGTCGGTTCGCATGGATAAGGCAATCCGTTCAGCGGTGCCGATCGGGATCTCACCCACGACAGTCACGATCATTTCGCCTTGAGGTGTGCTCAAGCGCCGGGAAACGGCAACGGTTGGCCCTAGTTGAGTACGGGTATCGGCCGCCCCAGTACCACTCAAAGGCTCTAGGAACACTGAAAAACGGGCGAGGCCATCGTCATACATCAGGCTGTTGACCAGAGCCTTGGTCTCTGGATCCTTGCGTGCCGTACTGCTGGTCAATTCGAAACCCGGTGGCAACCAGTCCGAATGCCAGACCCGTGCTTCCTTGACCGCCGAAGCCTTGTCGCTGTCGACCAAGACCTTCTTGCAATCGGAACCGGGCTGCAGGTCACTGTCGGACGGAACCGCAGCGGGATCGAGTCGAGTGAACTGGAAGCGCTCGAGCAGTCGCCCTTTGTCATCCAGCAGCAATGACTTCAGAGGCAGGCCGGTTTCTTTATCCAGATGCAGTTCAAAACCGTAACGGTGCTGGTCACGCGGGGTCAGCGAGACGATCACTGCCGGGCGCCCAGCGACGCGCGACTTGCCAATGACAGCAAGGTCATACCAATTCTTGAGCTTTTGTGGATCAAGTGCACGAGCTGCGGAGCTGGAGGAATCCCCAACCCCTGCCATCAGGTTGCCGCTGACGCATTGAGTATGCCCATCAACGCGCACGACCTCCTGAGCAGTCCCGTCGAGCTGGATCAAGCGCTCGCGGACCTTGCCATCCTGGACGCGGTGCCAAATGTTGTGGGTAGAAAAACTACCGTTACGCTCGTAGACAAAAGTACCTTGAAAGCTTTGCTGCTGCTCGGCCTGGCCAAGACGGGTCAACCAGTCATGAGCCTCATCGGCGTGGGCTGGAACAACGAACCAGCCACTGAGCAAAAGCGTAAGTAGAGGTATGGCGCGCATGATCCTCCTTAACGGTTTTCCAGGCTTGCTGCACGAGCGTAAGGCAGAGCGCTCTCAGTACCTTTCAGTGCAGCCTGTTGAGCATGTTGGCGCAAGTAGCCCGGCAAACGCTGATCGTTGAAGCCTGGTTGACCTTGCAATACGCCGTTGGCCATGGGGCCGGTGGCTTCCGAACTCTCATTGTAGCCTGCCAGAACAGCCGGGCCCTTGACTTGTGGGACAGCCAAGCCTGGTTGAGTGGATTGCTGTGCCAGTTCGACGCCAGCGATCTCGTCCTGGTTGTACAGACGAACACCTGCCAATACCGCCAGGGTCACCGAGGCGGCAACGGCCAGGCGACCCAGGCTGCGCCATGGACCACGGGTGGCTTTTGCCGGTACGGCTTCGTCAGCCAATGCAGCAGATACAGCCGCGGCAATATCCAGGCGTGGCAGCAGGAGATCCTTGTGCATCACCGCCCGAGCGATCTGATAACGAGCCCAGGTTTCACGGGTTTCAACATCGTCGAAGGCATTCAATACCCGACGCAATTCCAATTCGTCCGCTTCGTTATCCATCACTGCGGACAGCGATTCCTGCAGGGCTTCACGACTCATGGCGTTCCTCTCTTGGCTGTCGCCGCTGTCTTTAGTTTTCCTGCAACAACGGCTGCAGGGCTTTATCGATGGCCTCCCGGGCGCGGAAGATCCGGGAGCGCACGGTACCCACCGGACACTGCATGACGCTCGCAATGTCCTCGTAACTCAGACCATCGAATTCACGTAAAGTTAAAGCCGTACGCAAATCTTCTGGCAGTTGCTGAATGGTTCGATGGACGGTGCCTTCGATCTCATCCCGCAGCAAAGCCCGCTCTGGCGACTCGAGATCCTTGAGGCCATGATCGCCATCGTAGAACTCTGCATCCTCGGAACTGACATCGCTATCCGGCGGCCGACGGCCGCGTGAAACCAGATAGTTCTTCGCCGTGTTGATGGCGATGCGGTAAAGCCACGTATAAAACGCGCTGTCTCCGCGAAAATTACCAAGTGCGCGATAGGCCTTTATGAAGGCTTCTTGCGCTACATCCTGGGCTTCATGGGTGTCGTGCACGAAACGCACGATCAACCCGAGAATTTTGTGCTGATATTTCAGCACTAGCAGATCGAATGCACGCTTGTCGCCGCGCTGAACGCGTTCGACCAGCTGCTGATCCTCTTCCTGGGTTAGCATGAACACTCCTCGATAAGCTCGGAGGAGGCTTGCATTACTAAACGACCGGGCTTGCAAACATAGACTCGGGCTTTTCGCAAAAGTTCTCCCCCTCCAGGCAAGTTTCCTGCGGGCTCTGATTCGGCACGCACGAAAAACGCAGCGCGAGATTCCCCGGCTGCGCGAATAATCTTGTCATCGGTTTGACCGGCAAGGATCCAACCGCGATCCTGCGATGAAACCGACACTGTCCCTTGATTCAGGCAACCGTCTATTGATCTTGAGCCTTTGGCAAAAGTTCCAAATATTTATAGTTGCGCAGAACCGACATTGTGCAACCCTGAAGCGAAAAAGAGTGTTAAATCCACGATACAGTTCGCTTGTCGCCGAACCGATGGAAAAAACATCCGACGAAGCGTCAGCAGTTTTCCGTCACAGTAGTTTCACAATGCCATATCGGCTCGGCTATTGTGCCGCTCCCCCCCTCTATATACTAGTGGGCTGTGCGGCTGCCGGGCATGCCTGTCCAGATGTCTGGCGCCTACCCCGACCCGGGTCGCTTTGAGCGGAATCCTGAAATGAGCCAACAGTTTCAACACGATGTCCTGGTAATTGGCAGCGGTGCTGCCGGCTTGAGCCTTGCGCTGACCTTGCCCGGTCATTTGCGCATCGCCGTATTGAGCAAAGGCGACCTCGCCAATGGCTCGACGTTCTGGGCCCAGGGCGGGGTCGCCGCGGTTCTGGATGACACCGACACCATCGAGTCCCACGTCGATGACACCCTCAACGCCGGTGGCGGGTTGTGTCATGAAGACGCCGTGCGCTTTACCGTCGAGCACAGCAGAGAGGCCATTCAATGGCTGATCGACCAGGGCGTGCCGTTCACCCGCGACGAGCAGTCCGGCACCGAAGATGGCGGATTCGAGTTCCACCTGACCCGTGAAGGCGGTCACAGCCATCGCCGCATCATCCATGCAGCCGACGCCACCGGCGCGGCGATTTTCAGAACGTTGCTCACCCAGGCCCAACAACGGCCCAACATCGAGTTGCTGGAGCAGCGAGTCGCGGTCGACCTGATTACCGAAAAGCGCCTGGGCCTTGAAGGTGATCGTTGCCTGGGTGCCTACGTGCTCAATCGCGGTACCGGGCAAGTCGACACCTACGGCGCCCGCTTCGTGATCCTCGCCTCCGGCGGCGCGGCCAAGGTCTACCTCTATACCAGCAACCCCGATGGCGCCTGCGGTGATGGCATCGCCATGGCCTGGCGCTCGGGCTGCCGGGTGGCGAACCTGGAATTCAACCAGTTCCACCCCACCTGCCTGTATCACCCGCAAGCCAAGAGTTTCCTGATCACCGAAGCCCTGCGCGGCGAAGGTGCGCACCTGAAGCTGCCCAATGGCGAACGCTTCATGCAGCGCTTCGACCCCAGGGCCGAACTGGCGCCACGGGACATCGTCGCCCGGGCCATCGACCATGAGATGAAGCGACTTGGCGTCGACTGCGTGTACCTGGACATCAGCCACAAGTCTGAAGCGTTCATCAAGTCGCACTTCCCGACGGTGTACGAACGTTGCCTCGAATTTTCCATCGACATCACCAAACAGCCGATCCCGGTGGTGCCCGCGGCGCACTACACCTGTGGCGGCGTGATGGTCGATCAACAGGGTCGCACCGATGTGCCTGGGCTGTACGCGATTGGCGAAACCAGCTTCACCGGCCTGCACGGTGCCAACCGCATGGCCAGCAACTCGTTGCTGGAGTGCTTCGTCTACGCCCGCTCGGCAGCGGCGGACATCCTGGAACAGTTGCAACAGGTGTCGGCACCTGTTGCCCTGCCCATCTGGGACGCGAGCCAGGTGACCGATTCCGATGAAGACGTGATCATTGCGCACAACTGGGATGAGCTGCGGCGATTCATGTGGGACTACGTCGGCATCGTGCGCACCAACAAGCGCCTGCAACGGGCGCAACACCGGGTGCGTCTGTTGCTCGACGAAATCGACGAGTTCTACAGCAACTACAAGGTCAGCCGGGATTTGATCGAATTGCGCAACCTGGCCCAGGTGGCCGAGCTGATGATCCTTTCAGCCATGGAGCGCAAGGAGAGTCGCGGCCTGCACTACACCCTCGACTACCCGAACATGCTGCCGGTCGCCCGGGACACTATCCTGGTGCCGCCCACCTACGCCGACTGAACTTGAGCCGCACTCGCAGGCGTCGGTGCAGATCCGCCGCCTGCGAATCCCGCGGCACACAAAGGGTCCTGACGCGTCGCTCGCCGCGCAGACGAAAACGCAGCACCACCCCCAATGGCAGTGCCAGGCTGTCCGGACGCAGTTGCACCGGCTGCCATCCCCGCGCCTGACTCCACAATTGCCAGCCATCAGCGTCACGCCGCAAGCCGCGAAAAGCCTGTGGGTGCGTCAATAAAATCTGTCGCGGCAGCGTCCAGGCGCCGTGCAACAGACAGCACAAGGCACCGGGTAGACTGGCCCAGAGCGGTATGGCGAGCAGGAACAACGAACCCAGCGCGAACAGCTGGACTACAAGATACGCCGCCAGCAACTGCCGTGAGGCATGCCAGCGGCATTCAAACCCGTTACTTGGGCTGGACACGATCCAGGATCATGCGAACCATGCGCTGAAGCTCCGGATCTTCCGATTCGGCGCGCTCCATGAACCAGCCGAACATGTCCTGATCTTCGCATTCGAGCAGCCTGACGTAGCAGGCGCGATCAACTTCGTTGAGGTGCGGATAAACCTCTTTCACAAACGGCACCAGCAACACGTCAAGCTCAAGCATGCCGCGGCGGCTGTGCCAGTAGAGGCGATTCAGTTCAACATCTTCGACCATGGAGCGCTCCTCAAATAGGCCACAAGTATACAGCCCCGCGCCTCATCGAACACTCGGCTTTGGTCGGGCACCGACGATCCTTTGTGAACTACCCATTTCAAGGGCAGCCCCTTATCATGTCCGCCAGACTCTTTACCCTGCGATGACCCATGGCCGATTCTGCTTTTTTCTGCACGCTGTCTCATGAAGGTGTTCTGGCGGTCCGCGGCGCGGACGCCGGCAAATTCCTGCAAGGCCAACTGACCTGCAACCTCGATTACCTGAGCGACACCCGGGCCAGCCTCGGCGCGCGTTGCACGCAGAAAGGCCGGATGCAGTCGAGCTTCCGCATCCTGCTTGAAGGTGATGGCGTACTTCTGGCCATGGCCAGCGAGTTGCTCGAACCGCAATTGGCGGACCTGAAAAAATACGCAGTGTTCTCCAAGTCCAAACTGACCGATGAAAGCGCTGCCTGGGTTCGCTTCGGCATCGAGCATGGCGATGGCGCATTGAAAAGCCTCGGCCTTGAACTGTCGGCAGACACCGACAGCGTCGTGCGTAATGACGGCTTGATCGCCATTCGCGTCTCGCCCGAACGCGCCGAGCTGTGGGTTGCCGCCGACCGGGCCGACGGCATCAAGGGCCAGCTGTCCGCCCTGCTGAACGAAGGTGAGCTCAATCAATGGCTACTGGGCCAGGTCCGTGCCGGGATCGGCCAGGTGATGCCAAGCACCCGTGAGTTGTTCATTCCGCAGATGCTCAATCTGCAAGCCGTTGGTGGCGTGAGTTTCAAGAAAGGCTGCTACACCGGTCAGGAAATCGTCGCGCGCATGCAATACCTGGGCAAACTCAAGCGCCGCCTGTATCGCCTGCAACTGGATGCCAGCGAACTACCGGAACCCGGCACCCAGCTGTTTGCCCCGAGTCACGGCAGCTCGATCGGTGAAGTGGTGCTGGCCGCCGATGCCGCCGGTCACATTGAACTGTTGGCCGTGTTGCAAGCCGAAGCGGCAGAAGGCGGCGACATTCATCTGGGCGCACTCGACGGCCCGGCCCTGCACTTGCTCGACCTGCCGTACTCACTGGACCGCGATCGCGAAATCCAGCGTTAACCGCCGTACTTTTTTGCAATACCTAGAGAAGCGTAATGAGTGAGCTGGCGGAAAAGGTCCAACAGGATTTGGTTGAGGCCATCGATAACGATGACCTGGTTCTGCCAACGTTACCGGAAGTGGCCTTGCAGATTCGCAAGGCCGCCGAAGACCCGGAAATCAGTATCAATAGCCTGAGCAAAGTGATTGGCCGCGATACCGCGCTGTCGGCGCGCCTGATCAAGGTGGTCAATAGCCCACTGCTGCGCGCGGCGCAGGAAGTCACCGATTTGCACACGGCGATCACGCGCCTGGGCATCAACTACAGCAGCAATCTGGCCATCGGCCTGGTCATGGAACAGATTTTCCATGCCCGCTCCGAAGTCGTGGAACAGAAAATGCGCGATGTCTGGCGCAAAAGCCTGGAAATCGCCGGCGTCAGCTATGCGCTTTGCCGCAACTACACCCAGCTAAAGCCTGATCAGGCGGCCCTTGGCGGGCTGGTGCACCAGATCGGGGTATTGCCGATCCTGACGTATGCCGAAGATCACTATGAACTGCTGTCCGATCCGGTCAGCCTCAATCATGTGATCGACCACATTCATCCGTTGCTCGGCGACAAGCTGCTGCGGGTCTGGGAGTTTCCGGAGCCGCTGGTGCAGGTGCCGCAGCTCTACCTGGACTTCAAGCGACAGTCCGCGCAAATCGATTATGTCGATCTGGTTCAGGTGGCCAGCCTGTATTGCTACAAAGACACAGATCATCCGATCTCGCGCATTGATCCTTTCAGCGTGCCGGCCTTCATCAAGCTCGGGATCGATCCGGATAACAAGGCGATGTGCGAAGATCTGGAAGAAACGCGTTTGATGTTTTACTGATCAAACACCGCATCGCCTCATTCGCGAGCAGGCTCGCTCCCACATTGGATTTATGTAGCGCCACAGATCCCTGTGGGAGCGAGCCTGCTCGCGAAGAGGCCAGAACAAACACCATCAATCCCCGGCAATAAAACTCACCCGCACCTTCAACCCCGCCTGCTCCCCATCATGCAGGCTGATCTGCGCCAGGTGCGCGCGGCAGATCTCGCCGACAATCGCCAAACCCAGCCCCGACCCGGCCACCTGCTGATTGCGCCGGTAAAAGCGCTCGAATACTCGATCACGCTCATCAAGGGGAATCCCAGGCCCATCATCCTCAACCTCCAGCACCGCCGGGGCAAAGACCCGCAAAATGACGTTGCCGCCCGGTGGCGTGTGGGCCAAGGCGTTGTCCACCAGATTGCTCAACAACTCATTCAACAAGGTCGGCTCGCCGCGCAACCACACCGGTTCGTCAGCTTCCAGCGCCAGGGCCACGCCGCGCTTATGGGCCAGCGGCGCCATGGCCATGCCCAGCTCACGCGCCAATTGACTGAGGTCGAGCAGTTGCGCGCCACCCTCGGCAATCGCCCTGGCGCCGTTTTCCACCCGGGCCAACGAGAGCAATTGATTGGCCAGATGGGTCAGGCGATCAGTGCCCTGAGCAGCGGTTTCCAGCGTGCTGCGCCAGGTTTGTGGCTCGCTCGCGCGCAAGCCCAATTCCAGCCTGGCCTTGAGCGCCGCCAATGGAGTGCGCAATTCGTGGGCGGCATCGGCGATGAATTGCGCCTGCTTCTCGAACTGCCCGCGCAGACGCTCGGTGAAATGATTGAGCGCACGCACCAGTGGCCACAACTCGCGTTGCACTTCTACCAATGGCAACGGCCGCAGGTCATCCGGCTGACGCTCCTCCACCGCCGTACGCAAACGCTCCAGCGGACGCAGCGCCGCACTGACCGCAAACCACACGATCATCAGTGCCCCGACCGCCAGCATGCCTAGACGCAGCAAGGTATCGCCAGCGAGGCTGCGGGCCATGCTGACGCGGGCCTCATCGGTCTCCGCCACGCGGATTTCCGCCATGCCGTTCATGTTCGGCTCGCTGACGGCCTTGAGCAGACTGACCACGCGCACGTTCTGCCCCTGGTAAGTCGCGTTGTAAAAACGCGCCAGCGCCGGGTAGTTGTCGGTGCGCGGTGTACCGGGTGGCGGCGGCGGCAGGTTTTCGTAGCCGGAGATCAGCTTTTGGTTGATGTCGTTGACCAGGTAGAAAATACGCCCCGCACTGTCGTAGGCGAACGTATCGAGGGCCACGTAAGGCACGTCCAGGCTGAGGCTGCCATCACGCTCGGACAGGCCGGCGGCGATGGTCCGCGCCGAGGCCAGCAACGTCCGGTCATAGGCCGTGTCAGCCGCTTCGCGACCGTTCCAGTAAGCGCTCAAGCCACTGGCCAGCATCAATACCACCAGCAACAGCGCCAGGTTCCACAACAACCGCCAGCGCAGGCTGCTGGCCTTATGCATCACGGCTTTCCAGCAAATAACCGAGACCGCGGAACGTCACGATGGCCACCGGGTGGCCGTCGAGTTTCTTGCGCAAGCGGTGTACGTAGATTTCGATGGCGTCGGGACTGGCCTCCTCGTCCAGGCCGAAAACCTGTGAGGCCAGTTGCTCCTTGCTCATCACCCGGCCGGGACGGGCGATCAGGGCTTCGAGTACCGCTTGCTCGCGGGAGGTCAGGGTCAGCAGCTCCTCGCCGAGAGTGAAGCGCCGGGTCTCCAGGTCGTAGGCCAGCACACCACAGCGCTGCAGACGCTCGCCACCCAACACGCTACGGCGCAGCAAGGCCTTGACCCGGGCTTCAAGCTCGGTGAGTTCGAAAGGTTTGGCCAGATAGTCATCGGCGCCCAGGTTCAGGCCATGGACCCGATCCTTGACGTCGCTGCGGGCGGTCAGCATCAACACCGGAAGGTTCTTGCCCCGGGCACGCAGGCGCGCGAGTACCTCGAAACCATCCATGCGTGGTAGGCCGACGTCGAGAATCGCCATGGCGTATTCCTCGCTGCCCAGCGCCAGATCGGCCGCTACACCGTCGTGCAGCACATCCACGGTCAAGCCGGTGCTTTTGAGCGCCTGGGCGACGCTTTCGGCGAGCTGCAGATGGTCTTCGACGAGCAGGACACGCATTGATTATTACCTCGTTCAGGGATGGTCGACGCCATTCTTTGGCGCGGAGTTTACAGCGGCCTCCGCCGCTGTGAAGCCCGAAAAACCGTGAAAGCGCCCTGAAAGGTTAGCGAAAGGTTGAGTGGTTAGAGTCGGGTTACGGAATGTTTCGACCTGACGTTCCAACCATCGTCTGCACCCTGCTGTGAAATGTAGCTCCCGAAAAACGCCATGAAGCGTTTTCGCCAATAAGAACAATAAACGAGGTACTTCGCCATGCTGTACGCACAGCCCCAGGCTTGCCCGCACCACCCTTCCCTAAACGCCCCGATATCTACGCTTGCCAGCGCCGAAGCCGGCTGCCCGTCGTTCAGTCCCTGCGGACTTGAACATGCCAGCACCGCGCGAAATCGTCGCACCTGAATCATCCCGAAAAACAACAACTCCTGTGGAGACAAAAATGAATCGATCACTGCGCCGTTTCGCCCTCGCCGCCAGCGTCATGCTGTTCGCCGGCCAACTGATGGCCGAGCCGAAACGCCCGGAATGCATCGCCCCGGCCTCGCCCGGCGGCGGTTTCGACCTGACCTGCAAACTGGCGCAGAGCGCGCTGGTCAACGAAAAGCTGCTGACCAAACCGATGCGCGTGACCTACATGCCCGGCGGTGTCGGCGCGGTGGCCTACAACGCAGTCGTCGCCCAGCGCCCGGCGGATGCCGGCACGCTGGTGGCCTGGTCCAGCGGCTCGCTGCTGAACCTGGCCCAGGGCAAGTTCGGTCGTTTCGATGAAACCAACGTGCGCTGGCTGGCCGCCGTCGGCACCAGTTACGGCGCCATCGCGGTGAAAAGCGATTCGCCCTACAAGACCCTGGACGATTTGGTGCAGGCGCTGAAGAAAGATCCGAGCAAAGTGGTGATCGGTTCCGGTGGCACCGTCGGCAGCCAGGACTGGATGCAGACCGCCCTGATCGCCAAGGCCGCCGGGATCAACCCGCGTGACCTGCGTTACGTGGCGCTCGAAGGCGGCGGTGAAATCGCCACCGCCCTGCTCGGCGGCCACATCCAGGTCGGCAGCACCGACATCTCCGACTCCATGCCGCACATCCAGAGCGGCGACATGCGTCTGCTGGCGGTGTTCTCCGAGAAGCGCCTGGACGAGCCGGAAATGAAAGACATTCCGACCGCCAAGGAACAAGGCTACGACATCGTCTGGCCGGTGGTGCGCGGTTTCTACCTCGGGCCAAAAGTCAGCGATGAAGACTACGCCTGGTGGAAGGACTCCTTCGACAAACTGCTGGCCTCACCTGAGTTCGCCAAGCTGCGCGATCAGCGTGAACTGTTCCCGTTCGCCATGACCGGCCCGGAGCTGGACACCTACGTGAAGAAGCAGGTGGCGGACTACAAAGTGCTGGCCAAAGAGTTCGGCCTGATCCAGTGATCGTCTCTGTCTAGCGGTCACGGCTGGCGATTGCGCAGCCGTGGCCCAGGAGTTCCCCATGCTCTTACAACGCATTTTTGCTTCGGTGCTGTTGCTGGCCTGTCTCGGCCTCGCACTGATGGCCTGGCCGTATCAAGCGGCTTTTTCCTATGAACCGGTGGGGCCTCGGGCCTTCCCGTTGCTGATGCTCGGCCTGATGGGCTCAGCGCTGTTGTACATGGTGTTCCGTCCGGCACCGATCAAACACAGTGATGACGAGCCGCCGCTGGATCGCGAAACCCTGACCAAAATCGGAATCTGTGTGGTGCTGTTGCTGGTGTTCGCCGGCACCTTCGAACCGCTGGGCTTCATCGTCGCCAGCATCCTGATCGGCGTGCCCATGGCCCGTCTGTATGGCGGTCGCTGGGTGCCGAGCATCGTGATCATCAGTCTGATGGCCGTCGGCCTCTACCTGCTGTTCGACAAGTTGATGGACGTGCCGCTGCCACTTGGCGTGCTCGACGTTCTGGAGAACTGATATGGATACTCTTGGCTATTTGGGTCAGGGCTTCGGCGTCGCGCTGAGCCCGTACAATCTGGTGACCGCGTTGTGCGGCACCCTGATCGGTACGGTGGTCGGCCTGTTGCCGGGCCTGGGACCGATCAATGGCGTGGCACTGCTGATACCGATCGCATTCGCCCTCGGCCTGCCACCGGAGTCGGCGCTGATCCTGCTGGCGGCGGTGTACCTGGGTTGTGAATACGGCGGCCGGATCAGCTCGATCCTGCTGAACATTCCAGGTGAAGCCTCCACCGTGATGACCACCCTCGATGGTTATCCGATGGCCCGCAAAGGCTTGGCCGGTGTGGCGTTGTCGCTGTCGGCGTGGAGCTCGTTCATCGGCGCTTTCATCGCCACTTGCGGCATGGTGCTGTTTGCCCCGCTGCTGGCGAAATGGGCGATCGCCTTCGGCCCGGCGGAATACTTCGTGTTGATGGTGTTCGCGATCGTTTGCCTGGGCGGCATGGCCGGTGACCGACCGTTGAAAACCTTTATCGCAGCACTGATCGGCCTGTTCCTGTCGACGGTCGGCATCGATGCCAACAGTGGCGTGTACCGTTTCACCGGTGACAACATCCACCTGACTGACGGCATTCAGTTCGTGGTGCTGGTGCTGGGCCTGTTCTCCATCAGTGAAATCCTCCTGTTACTGGAGAAAACCCACCACGGCCAGGAAGCGGTGAAAGCCACCGGGCGCATGATGTTCAACTTCAAGGAAGCGGCGTCGGTGTTCGTGGTGAACATCCGTTGCGGCGTACTGGGTTTCATCATGGGCGTATTGCCGGGCGCCGGTGCGACCCTGGCCAGCGCCGTGGCCTACATGACCGAAAAACGCATGGCGGGTGCCAAGGGTACTTTCGGCCAGGGCGACATGCGCGGCCTCGCGGCGCCGGAAACCGCCATCGGCGGCGCCGCCTGCGGTGCGCTGGTACCGATGCTGACCCTCGGCGTTCCAGGTTCGGGCACAACGGCGGTGATGATCGGCGCCCTGTCGCTGTACAACATCACCCCCGGTCCGCTGCTGTTCCAACAGCAACCGGACATCGTCTGGGGCCTGATCGCTTCGTTGTTCATCGCCAACGTGATGCTGGTGATCCTCAACATCCCGATGATTCGCATCTTTACCCGCATTCTCGCCGTACCGAATTGGGCGCTGGTGCCGGTGATCGCGATCATTACCGGGATCGGCGTCTACGCGGTGCACGCCACCACCTTCGACCTGTTCCTGATGATTGGTATCGGCATCTTCGGCTACATTCTGCGCAAGCTGGACTTCCCCCTGTCGCCGGTGCTGCTGGGGTTCATTCTCGGAGGCCTGATGGAGCAGAACCTGCGCCGTGCCCTGTCGATCTCCAACGGTGCGCTGGAAATCCTCTGGTCGAGCCCGATCACTTTCGGTTGCTGGGTCCTGACGGCGATCATGCTGTTGATGCCGATCATCCGCATCTGGCGCAAACGTTCGGCCGCGCAACGCGTTATCGCCGATGTCTGATCGGTCCCCCTTCAAACTCTGGTGGGGAACCCCGCTGGTCGGCCTGATTGGCGGTTTCCTCGCCAGCCAGGTCGGCTGGCCTTTGCCGTGGATGGTCGGCTCGTTGCTGGCGATCATCCTCGTGCGCAGCCTGACATCCTGGCAACTGGCGGAAATCCCTGGTGGGCGCAAGTGCGGCCAGTGGATCGTCGGCATCGGCATCGGCCTGCACTTCACCCCGGTGGTGATGGAGCAGGTGCTGAGTCATTTCGGTTTGATCTTCTTCGGTGCGTTGGTCACCAGCCTCTCGGCGGTGGTCGGCGTGTGGTTGATGCGCCGCACCGGTGAAGATCGCGCCACTGCATTTTTTTCCAGCATGCCCGGCGGTTCCGGGGAGATGGTCAACCTCGGCGCACGCAATGGCGCGGTGCTCAGTCGGGTGGCGGCGGGCCAGAGTTTGCGAGTCCTGGTCGTCGTACTTTGCGTACCGGCAGCGTTCAAATACCTGCTGGGTGACGGCGCACCGATTGCCTACGCTGGCAGCATCGATTGGCGCTGGCTGGCGGTGTTGTTTCCGGCAGGGGCGGTGGCGGCCTGGATCTGGGAACGCCTGCGTCAACCCAATCCCTGGCTGTTCGGCCCCTTGCTGGTGAGCGCAGGGGTCAGCATCAGTTGGGACCTGCATATCGGCTTGCCCAACGGCGGCAGCCAGATCGGCCAATGGCTGATCGGCAGCGGCCTGGGGTGTCACTTCAATCGGCAGTTTTTTCGTCGCGCGCCGTCGTTCATGGGGCGGACATTGATCGGTACGGTGCTGACCATGTTGATCGCCACGGTGGCAGCGCTGGGATTGAGTGCGCTGACCCACCTGGACTTGCGCTCGCTGACGCTGGGCATGATGCCCGGCGGGATTGCCGAGATGAGCCTGACGGCCGAAACCTTGCAACTCTCGGTGCCGTTGGTGACGGCGATGCAGGTGATGCGGTTGTTGTTTGTGTTGTTTCTGGCGGAGCCGTTGTTCAAGTATTGGAACCGAAACCCGGATTCAGCCTGATAAACCGAGGCGCCCTTTTCGCGAGCAGGCTCGCTCCCACATTGGATTTGCGGTGATCACAAAACCCTGTGGGAGCGAGCTTGCTCGCGATGGGGCCGGCCCGGCCAACGCATCAAACCGGTGGCAACCGCCACTCGATCGGCGTCTCGCCATTCTGCTCCAGAAACTTATTGGTCCGGCTGAAGTGCCCGCACCCGAGGAAGCCACGATAGGCCGACAGCGGTGACGGGTGCACCGAGGTCAGCACCAGGTGCTTGGTGGCATCGATCAGCTTCTGTTTGCTCTGGGCATGGGCGCCCCACAGCATAAACACCAGGTGCGGCTGCTGCTGGCTGACCACTTCAATGATCCGGTCGGTGAAAAACTGCCAGCCCTTGTCCTTGTGCGCGTTGGCGTTGGCACGCTCCACGGTCATGGTGGTATTGAGCATCAACACGCCCTGCTCGGCCCAGCTTTGCAGGTAGCCGTGGCTGGGGATGTCGATGTTCAGGTCGCGCTTCAACTCTTTATAGATATTGACCAGCGACGGCGGCGCCGGCACGCCCGGTTGCACCGAGAAACACAGGCCGTGGGCCTGGCCTGGGCCGTGATAGGGGTCCTGGCCAAGAATGACCACCTTGACCTTGTCCAGCGGCGTGGAATTGAGCGCGTTGAAGATCATCGGACCCGGCGGATAGATTTCCTTGCCCGCCGCCCGCTCCTCCTGGAGGAATTTTCGCAACTCTGCCATGTAGGGCTGGTCGAATTCGGCACGCAGTGCCTCCTTCCAGCTCGGTTCGAGTTTGATACGGTCGTCAGCAGTCATGGTTACATCCGGCAAAAACTATGGGGCGCACCCTAGGAAAGCCCATCACGCTTGTCAATTGATCTGACGCCGATCCGGCACTTTCCCACACAGCGATCATACTTAACCCTCAAATTCCCGAGCGAGGTCACGATGAATCTGCACTTCGAAGAACACACCGGTACTGACGGCGCCCGCATCGGCGTTGCCACCCTGGATGCCGAGCAATCGTTGAACGCCCTGTCATTGCCGATGATCAACGCTCTGCGCGACAGGTTGGACGCTTGGGCGAAGGAACCACAAATCGTTTGCGTCATGCTGCGCGGCAACGGCATCAAGGCTTTTTGCGCTGGCGGTGAAGTGCGCAGCCTGGTCGAGGCCTGTCGTGCCCATCCGGGCGAAGTGCCGCCCCTGGCTGCGCACTTCTTCGCCGCGGAATATCGCCTGGACTTCAACCTGCATACCTATCCAAAACCGCTGATCTGCTGGGGTCACGGCTATGTGCTCGGCGGCGGCATGGGGCTGCTGCAGGGGGCGAACATTCGTATTGTCACACCGAGCAGCCGGCTGGCCATGCCGGAGATCACCATCGGCCTGTACCCGGACGTCGGTGCCAGTTGGTTCCTGTCACGGTTGCCCGGCAAGCTCGGATTGTTTCTCGGCTTGACCGGTGCCCACATGAATGGTCGTGATGCGATCGACCTGGACCTGGCTGATCGTTTCCTGCTCGATGAGCAACAGCCAGAGCTGATCGAAGGCCTGCTGCAGTTGAACTGGCAGGAACAGACGCCGATGCAGCTCAACAGTCTGCTCAAGGCCTTGCAGCAGAAGGCCGTTGCGCAGATGCCCGAAGCCCAGTGGCTGCCGCGCCGCGAGCAAATCGATGAACTGCTGGATGTCAGTGATGTGCGCTGCGCCTGGAAGGCTATCAGCACGCTACGCGATCACACAGACCTGCTGCTCAACCGCGCCGCGCGCAACCTGATAGAAGGCTCGCCGCTGACAGCGCATCTGGTCTGGGAACAGATCAAACGTGCCCGGCATCTGTCACTGGCGCAAGTCTTTGAGATGGAATACACCCTGAGCCTCAACTGCTGTCGCCATCCCGAATTCAGCGAAGGCGTGCGCGCGCGGTTGATCGACAAGGATCAGAAACCCCGCTGGCACTGGCCGGACGTCAACAACGTGCCGGATGCCGTGGTGGAGGCGCATTTCCAAAAGGCCTGGGAAGGCCGTCATCCGCTCGCGGATTTGTCGAATTACTGAAATCCGGATTGAGTAGGTGGCGGATTTACATCCGCCTTCTCTCACACCAACCGAACGTACGGTTCCATATACGGCGGTTCAGATTACACGGCTGAGCCGGTTTATCGTATCCAGTATCGAGACCAGTCCCAGTCGGCCTCACAGTTTCTTCGGCAGGGCCTGATTCATATGCGGCGCTCCGGAGTTACACCATTGACCTCGACCATTGAACGCGGATGTACAGACGCGTTCTTCGTCGAGCCCCAGCTCAGGTTACGCGCCCTCGTTGAGGGCTGCTTCCATTGACGCCAGATGACACAGCGAAGTTTGTCACGCACCCATGTGTGATAATTGAAAAATGAACACTACAGCTTCGGCAATTAAAATAAGGCCCCTTCGAGTATTGATCATGGGAGGGCCGGGTTCCGGCACGTCGACGTTGGCAGCCGCGTTGGCTGAGCAACTATTGTGGCGTCATCTTGAAACGGATGACTTTCAATGGTTGGACAAGGCGCCCCCCTTTACACGAAAGGTAGATGAAGCGACGCGTTTGTGGAATATTCTCGATGCCCTGAATCGTGAGAAGAATGTTGTTGTCGCCGGTTCGATTGTCAATTGGGGAGACGCTTTGGAAAACGCTTTCGACCTTATTGTGTTCAGGGTGCTGGATACATCGATACGTTTGCAGCGGTTGATCGCGCGTGAGCGGCGTTTATATACGGATATTGATCTTGCTTTTATTGATTGGGCAGCTCAATACGAGCAGGGCGGCCGGCCAGGACGGTCCCGAGCGTCACATGAAGCCTGGCTGGGCCAGCGCAGAGGCAAGGTGTTGAGGCTGGAGGGAGATCTTGAGGTGGCGCTGCAAGTGTCCTTGGTTGCTGAGGCAGTGGAGGCGCTGAGCTGAGCGGTTCAAGTTACATCGAGCTGGGCGTGGACACCTCTTCCTGCTTATGCCTGTTCGGGTCTACGTCGCAGCGTTCCGTGGTAAGTACTGGGCTTTAGTAATCATGGCCACCTTACACCGCTGCGCCGCCTCTAACCGCTTCCTGTTCGCAGGCCAGCATTTTGCCTCGGGCTTTCCTTCAGATTCGCAGTCACCCGCGCCCCCCTTGGCTCTTGCTAACACTTCCCCTTGCCGGGTGTGTAGAGGACTTTCACCTTCAAGTCACCAGAGTGGTCACCACAGCCAAGTTGGTTGCGTTTCGCGCAACGCACCATGCCTCGCGCATCACAAAAAAGCGGCGCTTGATGCGCCGCTTGGTCATGCGTGATTAACGGTGATTACCCCGGCCGTCGCGATCGCCGCGCCCATTGCGGTCGCCTCGACGATCGTGTTTGTCGTTTCGTCCGCGACGATGATCATTGTCCCAGCCGCCACGGTTGCGACCGTCCCAACCATGGTTCTGATGCGCCCTGTAGTCCGGCCGGGACTGATAGTAACGAGGAGCCGGTTGGTAATAGCGCGGCGCCGGCTGATAGATCCGCGGCTGGTGGTAATAGCGCGGCGTTGGCTGGTAATACCGCGCTGGCGGCGCGTAATACCGGCGCGGTGGCGTGTAGTAACCGCCGCCATTGGAGTAGTAGGAGTTGCCGCCTGCGTAGTAAGGCGCTGGCGAGGTGTAGACCTCGGAACTGTAATAACCGCCGCCTCCATCGGAATAAGGCACGCATCCACCCAATGACAAACCCAACACGGCAATCAGAAGAATTCGTCTATACATAGCGGCCTCCTGGACCGCGAGTGAACCACACCAGCGACGCTGGCAGGCGACAGTGAAATGTTCTGCGACTGTCGATAGATCAGACATCGAATTCGAGATCTGGTGCGTTCTTGCAACACGTCGAAACATCTCGCCGATGAAAGGTTTTTCATCTATTCACACGCTGATTAGTGGTGGCCGTGACGATATCCACCGCCGTAATAACGTGGCGCGTGACCGCCCCAGTAGAAATAGCGATAACCGCCATAGAAGCGAGGGCCGCCGTAGTAGTAACGCGGGCCGTAGTAGTAGGAATAAGGCGAATAACCGGGATAGTAATAAGGTGCGGGATACGCGACGTCGTAGCCACCGGAATAGTAATAACAGCCGGCCAAGCCCAACCCGAGTACACAACCGAGCAACAATCGACGAAACATGGCGGCCTCCTGAAAGACCCGCAGCCGGTACAGGCCGGCTGACACCTGTTTTGACTCGTTATCCCCGACCAAGTGCACCGCCCTGGCAACCTTCGGATCAGTGGCCAGCGCGTTCCATTGCGGTGCACCCGCGCACCATCACAAGGCAACCCCAAACACCCTTCCTACAGCAACAGTCGAACAATCCCCCGTGCCAGAGCGCTTCAATCGACTTGGCACGTCTCTCGCTTTAGCGAAGACGTGCAGGAGTCATCACAGGTTCGCGGCACCACAATTTGCAATGGCTGACTAGGGTTCCGGCTCGCAAGCGCGAGTGACTGGTCCGAGAGTTGGCGACCTCCAGTTGAGGTTACACGGCGGGACAAAAGCCCGGGAGACAAGCCACCGTTCGCGGTGCCGCTGCCGTCCTGTCCGCCCTTGATCAACTGGAGAACCATCATGTCCCAGCATCGTTTACCCGCCCTGCTCGCCGCTGCCTTCGCAGCCCTCGTGAGCGTCTCGTCCCATGCCGCCCAGAAAGACCACTTCAGCGTCTGCTGGACGATCTACGCCGGCTGGATGCCCTGGGAATACGCCGGCAGCCAAGGCATCGTCGACAAGTGGGCGAAGAAGTACGGCATCAAGATCGATGTGGTGCAGCTCAACGACTACGTCGAATCGATCAACCAGTACACCGCCGGCCAGTTCGACGGCTGCACCATGACCAACATGGACGCGCTGACCATTCCGGCCGCTGGCGGCGTCGACAGCACCGCGCTGATCGTCAGCGACTTCTCCAACGGCAACGACGGCATAGTGCTCAAGGGCGAAGGAAAGAAAGTCGCCGACCTCAAGGGTGCGGACGTCAATCTGGTCGAGCTCTCGGTGTCGCACTACCTGCTGGCCAGGGCCCTGGATTCGGTGGACCTCACCGAGAAAGACCTGAAAGTGGTCAACACCTCCGACGCCGATATCTCCGCCGCCTTCAACACCGATCAGGTCAACGCCGTCACCACCTGGAACCCGATGCTTTCGGACATCAAGGCCAAGCCCGGGGTGACCGAGGTGTTCAATTCCAGCCAGATCCCCGGCGAGATCATGGACATGATGGTGGTCAACTCCCAGACCCTCAAGGACAACCCGGCCCTGGGTAAAGCGCTGACCGGCGCCTGGTTCGAAGTGGTCGAGTTGATGAACGCGAAAAACGCCGCGAGCAAGGCCGCACTGGAGCACATGGCCAAAGCCTCGGGCACCGATCTGGCCGGCTTCCAGGCGCAACTGGACACCACCAGATTGTTCGCCACCCCTCAAGAAGCCCTGGCGTTCAGCACCAGCAAGCAATTGCCGGAAACCATGCGCAAGGTGGCCGAGTTTTCCTTCCAGCACGGCTTGCTCGGTGAGGGTGCCAAAGACACCAGCGCGGTCGGCATGGCCTTCGCCAACGGGGTGACCAGCGGCGACAAGGGCAACCTCAAGCTGCGCTTCGACCCCAGTTACGTGCAGATGGCTGCCGACGCCAAGTTGTAACCAGAGGACTTGGCCATGCGCCTGATCAATCGCCACCCGGATCGCCCGAGTCGCCTGTTGCTGGTGATCCTGCCGTTCGCTCTGCTGCTGTTCGCCTACTTCATGGGCTCGGCCGAGCGCCTGGCGGACAACCCCAACGACAAACTGCTGCCCAGTGCCGTGCAAATGACCGACGCAGTGAAGCGCCTGGCCTTCGTTGCCGACAGCCGCACCGGCGAATACCTGCTTTGGCAGGACAGCGCCTCCAGCCTGCGACGCCTGGCCATCGGCCTGGGCATCAGCGCGCTGGCCGGGCTGTGCCTGGGCATCGCCGCTGGCACCCTGCCGTTGTTCGGCGCGCCGTTGTCGCCGTTGCTGACCGTGCTATCGATGGTGCCGCCGCTGGCGATCCTGCCGATCCTGTTCATCGTCTTCGGGCTGGGGGAATTGTCGAAAGTGATGCTGATCGTGATCGGCATCACCCCGGCCCTGGCCCGTGACCTGGAACAGCGCGCTCGGGAAATCCCCGTGGAACTGCTGATCAAGGCCCAGACCCTCGGTGCATCGACCTGGACCCTGATGCTGCGGGTGGTCCTGCCGCAGTTGCTACCGCGCCTGCTGATCTCGCTGCGCCTGATGCTGGGTTCGGCGTGGCTGTTCCTGATTGCCGCCGAAGCCATCGCGTCCACCGACGGCCTCGGCTACCGGATTTTCCTGGTGCGCCGCTACCTGGCGATGGACGTGATCCTGCCGTACGTGGTGTGGATCACCCTCCTCGCCTGGCTGATGGATTGGGGCCTCAAGCGCCTGACCCTGCGTGCGTTCCCCTGGTATGAAGGAGCGCGGGCATGAGTTTCATCACGGTGAAAAATGTCTGGCAGCAATACGCCGACCAGGTGGTGCTCGAAGGCCTGAACCTGAACGTCAATGAGGGCGAGTTCTGCACGTTGGTCGGCGCCTCCGGTTGCGGCAAATCGACCTTCCTGCGCCTGCTGCTCGGCCAGGAATGCGCCAGTCGTGGCGAGATCCTGCTTGACGGCCAACCGCTGGCCGCTGAACCGGATGCCAGCCGTGGCGTGGTGTTCCAGCGCTACTCGGTGTTCCCGCACTTGAGCGTCCTGGACAACGTCGCCCTCGGCCTCGAACTGCCCCGCTCGCCATTGCTTGGGCGTCTGTTTGGCAGCGCCAAGCGCCAAGCTAGGGAACAGGCTTCGGTGCTGCTGCACAAAGTCGGCCTCGGTCATTCGCTGGACAAGTACCCGGCGCAACTTTCCGGCGGCATGCAACAACGCCTCGCCATCGCCCAGGCGTTGATCATGAAGCCGCGGGTGCTGCTGCTCGACGAACCCTTCGGCGCCCTCGATCCGGGCATCCGCAAAGACATGCACGCCTTGCTCCTGGAGCTGTGGCGCGAGACCCAACTGACGGTATTCATGGTCACCCATGACCTGTCCGAAGGTTTCAGCCTCGGTACCCGTTTGCTGGTGTTCGACAAGGTCCGCGTCGACCCGCACGCCCCCGGCGCCTATGGCGCGCGCATCACTTACGACATCCCTTTGAACAGCGACCGCCGCGCCTGCCGTGCCGCCGTCGATGCCTTGCCAGTGCAACTGGCAGGCGCGCTATGAACCGCTTGAGAGGACTTTCAGAATGACTGATTCGACCCAACTGTTCCCGCCCTTCGCCGAAGAACTGCTGCCCGGCGGCGGCCATCGTTCCTTCGTGCTCAAACGCGGCCAACTGCTGCGCCTGACCGACCTGCGCGGCGGCGCCAACGTCAGCCTGACGCTGCTCAACGCCAATGAAAAAACCGAACGCCTGAACCTGCCCGACAGCCTCAAATGCCAACACACCGCCAAGCTCACCGCCGGCCATTGCCTGTACTCGGACATGGGCCGCGTATTGGCCGCCATCACCGCCGATACTTGCGGTTGGAGCGACAGCCTCGGCGGCGTGCTCTGCGCTGAGGAAGTGGCAGAAAAATATGGCCAGGGCCGCTATCAGGAGCTGCGCAACGGCTTCTTCCGCAACGGCACCGACAACCTGTTGGTGGAACTGGGCAAGTGGGGACTGGGCCTGTCCGACCTGTTGATGACCCTCAACCTGTTCAGCCGCGTGAACGTCGACGACGCCGGGCGTTTCCATTTCGTAGAAGGCAATTCCAAGGCTGGCGACTACATCGAGCTGTACGCGCCGATGGACACCCTGGTGGTGCTCACCGCCCTGCAGCATCCGATGGACCCGGCACCGGAATATGCGCCGAAACCGCTGAAGCTCAGCTGGATGAACGCCGACCCCAGCGTCGCCGAACACTGCCGCACCTCGCGCCCGGAAAACGAGCGCGGCTTCATCAACACCGACCGTCTGTTCGCCTGAGGATCGCTGCCATGTCACTCGCTATCGCTACTACTGACGTTACTACAAGCAGGCAGCCCGAAACTGCGGTCTACCACGCCACCATCCCCGCCGGCGAACCCTGGCTGATGGAGGTCAAGGCCGGCCAGACCCTGCGCATTCTCGATCTGGAAGGCAACCAGGCCGTCGACACCCTGTTCTACAGCGTCGCCAATCCCAAGGAACGCTACGACGTGCAGCGCACGTTGCGCCGCCAGAACAGCGTGTATCTGAGCACTGGCAGCGTGCTCTATTCCAACCTCGGCAAGCCGATGCTGACGATCGTCGCCGACACTTGCGGACGCCATGACTCGCTCGGCGGTGCCTGCGCGCAAGAGAGCAACACCGTGCGCTACGCCCTGGAAAAACGCTACATGCACAGCTGCCGCGACAACTACCTGCGCGCCTGCGTTCACGACGGGCGCCTGGGCAAAGGCGACATCGGCCCGAACATCAATTTCTTCATGAACGTACCGGTCACTGCGGACGGCGGGCTGACTTTCGAAGACGGGATTTCCGCACCGGGCAAATACGTCGACCTGCGCGCCGAGATGGACGTGATCGTGCTGATCTCCAACTGCCCGCAACTGAACAACCCGTGCAACGCCTACAACCCGACCCCTGCGGAGCTGCTGGTATGGAACTGAAAATTTCGCTGTTGCGCCGCTGGTTGTTTGCCCTATGCCAGGCCCGCTCAGGCCAGTGCCTCAAACATTCCGAACGCCACTGAACCCTGTGGGAGCGAGCTTGCTCGCGATAGCGGTGTGTCAGGCAACACATACGTTGAATGTGGGACCGTCATCGCGAGCAAGCTCGCTCCCACAGGGGGACGGTGGAGTCTGAAGAGAATTGATTTTTCCGTTGGGGACGACCCCGGCGCTCATCGAAAAACTGCGGGACGGCCCGCATCCCCTCCAGGGGTTATGCCATGTTCGAAAAAGTCCTGATTGCCAACCGTGGCGCCATTGCCTGCCGCATCCTGCGCACCTTGCGCGAACTGCACGTCGCGGGCGTTGCCGTGTACTCCGAAGCCGATGCCGCCAGCCTGCACATCCTGCAAGCCGACGAGGCCCACTGCCTCGGTGAAGGCGCGGCCGCTGGCACCTACCTGGCGGTGGAAAAAATCCTCGCCATCGCCAAGGCCACCGGCGCCACCGCGATCCATCCCGGCTACGGCTTTCTCTCGGAAAACGCCACCTTCGCCCAAGCCTGCGAAGCCGCCGACATCGCCTTCATCGGCCCGACCCCGGAGCAATTGCGCGTGTTCGGCCTCAAGCACACCGCCCGCGCCCTGGCCAAACAACACGGCGTGCCGATGCTCGAAGGTACCGAACTGCTCGACAGCCTCGAAGCGGCATTGATAGCCGGTGAACAGGTCGGCTACCCGGTAATGCTCAAAAGCACCGCCGGCGGTGGCGGCATCGGCATGCGTGTATGCCGCAGCGCGGCCGAATTGAGCGAATCCTTTGAAGCGGTCAAGCGCCTTGGCCAGAACAATTTCAGCGACGCCGGTGTATTCATCGAGAAGTACATCCAGCGCGCCCGGCATCTGGAAGTGCAGGTGTTTGGCGACGGCTGTGGCGAGGTGATTGCCCTCGGCGTGCGCGACTGTTCGGTGCAGCGGCGCAACCAGAAAGTCCTCGAAGAAACCCCAGCGCCGAACCTGCCCGAGGGTATGGCCGATGAACTGTGCGCGGCGGCGATCAAACTGGCCAAAGCGGTGAATTACCGCAGCGCCGGCACGGTCGAGTTCGTGTTCGACAGCGATGCCCAGCGTTTCTACTTCCTTGAAGTGAACACTCGTTTGCAGGTGGAACACGGCGTCACCGAGCAAGTCTGGGGCGTCGACCTGGTGCGCTGGATGGTGCAACTGGCAGCGGGTGATCTGCCGCCGTTGAGCGCGTTGAGCCAGGGCTTGAAACCGCAGGGTCATGCGATTCAGGCACGCTTGTATGCGGAAGATCCAGGACGCGATTTTCAACCCAGTCCGGGCCTGCTGACCGCCGTGAATTTTCCACCGGCTAACGGTATACAACTGCGCATCGACACCTGGGTCGAGACCGGTTGCGAGATCCCGCCCTATTTCGATCCGATGATCGCCAAGATCATTAGTTGGGCGCCGACCCGTGATCAAGCGGCTGCCGACCTGCATCAAGCCTTGGGCGAAAGCCTGCTCTACGGGGTGGAAACCAACCGTGATTACCTGAGGCAGATTCTGCTCGATGCGCCCTTCGCCAGCGGTCAGCCGTGGACCCGTTGCCTGGAAGGCCTGGTATACCAGGCCAACACCTTCGAAGTGCTCAGCGCCGGCACCCAGACCAGCGTCCAGGACTATCCCGGTCGCCTCGGCTATTGGGCGGTAGGCGTACCACCATCGGGGCCGATGGACAGTCGAGCGTTGCGCTTGGGTAACCTTTTGCTGGGCAATGACGAAGGCGCCGCAGCGCTGGAAATCACCATGAGCGGGCCACTGCTGCGCTTCAATTGCGACGCGGTCGTTGCCGTCACGGGCGCAGTGATTGCGCTGGCGCTGAACGGCGAAAGCGTGGCGATGAACTGCGCACTGCTGGTTCCGGCAGGCGCGACATTGAGCCTGGGCACTATTGCCGGCGCTGGCGCTCGCAGCTACCTGTGCCTGCGTGGCGGGCTGCAAGTGCCGGATTACCTGGGCAGCAAAAGTACCTTCACCCTCGGCCAGTTTGGCGGGCATGGCGGTCGTGCTTTGCGGGCCGGCGACGTGTTGCATGTGCCGGCCTTGAGTGACCGCAGCGTCGGTGCGCGATTGGCCGACAATCAGCTCAGCGAGTTGCCTGCCATGCGGCAGATCCGGGTGATCTACGGTCCACACGGCGCACCGGAATACTTCACTGAAAACTACATCGGCACCTTCTTCGCGACTCAATGGGAAGTGCATTTCAACTCCAGCAGAACCGGCGTGCGGCTGATCGGGCCGAAACCGGAATGGGTACGGGCAGATGGCGGTGAGGCAGGTCTGCATCCGTCGAACATCCACGACAATCCGTACGCCATCGGCGCGGTGGATTTCACTGGCGACATGCCGGTGATCTTGGGGCCGGATGGTCCGAGCCTAGGCGGATTTGTCTGCCCGGTGACGGTGATCGAGGCGGATCTTTGGCAACTGGGGCAGCTCAAGGCTGGGGACAAGGTGCAATTCACCCCTGTCGATCTGAAAACCGCCCGAAATCTCGCCCTGAAATGGAGTCCCCCCTGTGGGAGCGAGCCTGCTCGCGAAGAAGTTAATGCGGTGTCTGATCTGGCCCCTTCGCGAGCAGGCTCGCTCCCACAGGGGGTTGTGTCGCCTGTGGTGCTGGATATTGGTCAGGAAGACACGCGGCTGGTTGCGCGGTTGTCCGGTGATACACACCTGCTCCTGGAAATCGGCGCCCCGGAACTCGACCTCGTCCTGCGCTTCCGCGCCCACGCCCTCATGCAAGCCCTGGAAAGCAAACACCTGCACGGCGTGATCGACCTCACCCCAGGCATCCGCTCGTTGCAAGTGCACTACCAACCCGAGCAATTGCCCCTGGCGGATCTGCTCGGCATCGTTGCCGGCGAATGGGACGCCGTGTGCGCCGCCAAAGACCTGCAGGTGCCCTCGCGCATCGTCCACCTGCCTCTATCCTGGGACGACCCGGCCTGTCAGTTGGCCATCGAGAAATACATGACCACCGTGCGCAAGGACGCCCCCTGGTGCCCGAGCAATCTGGAGTTCATCCGCCGCATCAACGACCTGCCGAACCTCGATGAAGTGCAACGCACGGTGTTCGACGCCAGCTACCTGGTGATGGGCCTGGGCGACGTCTACCTCGGCGCACCGGTCGCCACCCCGCTCGATCCGCGCCATCGCCTGGTGACCACCAAGTACAACCCGGCCCGCACCTGGACCGCGGAAAATTCGGTGGGCATCGGTGGCGCCTACATGTGCGTGTACGGCATGGAAGGCCCCGGCGGTTATCAGTTCGTCGGGCGTACGTTGCAGATGTGGAATCGCTACCGCGAAGTCGCCGCGTTCGATGGCAAACCGTGGTTGCTGCGCTTCTTCGACCAGATCCGTTTCTACCCGGTCAGCGCCGATGAACTGTTGCGCATACGCCGGGATTTCCCCCTCGGGCGCTTCGAGCTGAACATCGAACACAGCCAGCTGAACCTGGCGGATTACCTTGCATTCCTGGCGCAGGAAGCCCAGAGCATCAACGCGTTTCGCGATCAGCAAAAAGGCGCGTTCAACGCCGAACGCGAACGGTGGATCGCCAGCGGCCAAGCGCATTTCGACAGCGAAGAACTCATCCCGGAAGTGACCGAGGACGCAGCACTGGCCAGCGGTCAACAGAGCGTCGACAGCCACATCGCCGGCAACCTCTGGCAGGTTCAGGTCGAAACCGGCAGCCGGGTCGAGGCCGGTGATGTGCTGGTGATCCTGGAGTCGATGAAGATGGAAATCCCGCTGCTCGCCCCCATGGCCGGGGTGGTGCGCGAGGTTCGTGTGCAGCCGGGTTCGGCGGTGCGCGCCGGACAACGCGTCGTGGTGCTGGAACTCGACTGAAACCATTTTGAAAAGGATTAACGCCATGAACATCAATCTGCAACTCGACGCCCTGCGCAACGCCTACCGCGACGGCAGCACCACGCCCCGGCAACTGCTGCTGAGCCTTCGGGACAAAGCGGCGGCACTGAACCCGGACTATCACCTGTTCATCCATTTGCTCAGCGCAGAAGAACTGGAACCCTACCTCGCCGCCCTCGACGGCCGCGACATCGACAGCCTGCCACTGTACGGCGTGCCGTTCGCGATCAAGGACAACATCGACCTGGCGGGCATAACGACCACGGCGGCCTGTCCGGCGTTTGCCTACGTGCCCCAACGGTCGGCGACCATCGTCGAGCAACTGCTGGCGCTGGGCGCAGTGCCGCTGGGCAAGACCAACCTCGACCAGTTCGCCACCGGCCTCAACGGCACTCGCTCGCCCTATGGCGCATGCCCAAACAGCGTGTTGCCGGAGTATCCGTCGGGTGGTTCCAGCGCCGGTTCTTCACTGGCGGTGGCGCTCGGTGTGGCGAGTTTTTCCCTGGGCACCGACACCGCGGGCTCCGGGCGCGTGCCGGCGGCGTTGAACAACCTGGTCGGGATGAAAGCCACCAAGGGCCTGATTTCCACCGCTGGCGTGGTGCCGGCCTGTCGCACGCTCGATTGCGTGACGACGTTTACCGCAACCGCCCGGGAGGCGAGTCAGTTGCTTGCATTGACCGCGAAACTCGACCCACGGGACGAGTACAGCCGCAGTAATCCGTTGTGGAATGACGGCTCGGCGTTTGGCGCCATGCGTGCGTTCCGTTTCGGTGTGCCTCGGGCGCAAGACCTGGAATTTTTCGGCTGCGCTGAAGGCCCGTTGTTGTTCGCCGATGCCATCGAACAACTCAAGGCTTTGGGCGGCGAAGCCGTGGAGCTGGATCTTTCGCCGTTCCTCGAAGCGGCGCGTTTGCTATACGAAGGCCCTTGGGTGGCCGAACGTTACAGCGTGGCCGGCGAGCTGATGGAAGAAAACCCGCAAGCCGTGTTGCCGGTGATTCGCGCCGTATTGGACAAGGCGCCGGCGGTCAGCGGTGTGCAAACCTTCCGCGCGCAGTATCGACTGCAAGCGCTGAAAGCCTTGTGCGACAAAGCGCTGGATGGCCTCGATTGCGTGGTCACGCCCACCATCGGCCGCCCGGTCACACTGGCAGAACTCGACGCCGAACCGGTACTGCGCAATAGCGAACTGGGCTACTACACCAACTTCATGAACCTGCTCGACTACGCCGCCGTTGCCGTGCCCAGCGCTTTCATGGACAACGGCTTGCCCTGGGGCGTGACTCTGTTTGGGCGGGCGTTCACCGATCAGTATCTGTTGAGCCTGGCCGATGGCTTGCAGCGCCAGCAAGGATTGGCGGCACCGGTGCCGACGGCGGTGGCACGCAATGACCGGGCGCGGCTGGTGGTCTGTGGCGCGCACCTGGATGGATTGGCGTTGAACTGGCAGCTCAAACAGCGCGGCGCGCGCTTGGTGGAGACCACGTCCAGCTCAGCCGATTATCAACTGTATGCCTTGGCCGGTGGCCCGCCGTTTCGTCCAGGCATGGTTCGGGTCAAGGACGGCGGCGTGGCGATTGCCGTGGAAGTCTGGGAATTGCCGAGCAGCGAACTGGGTTCGTTCCTCACCGGCATTGCGGCACCGTTGGGGCTGGGCAAGGTGCAGTTGGCGGATGGTCGCTGGGAAAGCGGGTTTATCTGTGAGGCCTATGGATTGGAGGGGGCGGTGGAAATCAGTCATTTGGGCGGGTGGCGCGCCTATCTGAGAACCCCCGCCTGACCCGCCCCTGTGAGATCGTTCCCACGCTCTGCGTGGGAATGCCTCAACGGACGCTCTGCGTTCGGCTCTTGATTTGGGACGCGGAGCGTCCCTGGCTGCATTCCCACGCAGAGCGTGGGAATGATCTGCGCCACAACACAGGAACGAGCATTCGCGACGTACATAGAGCAGTTATTTCCCGCGCCAGCCTTTAGAATGCTTGCCATCGGATTGCTGACAATGGAACTGCCATGCCACTTCGCTCGCCGCTGTATTCCCAACGGTCGTTGGTCCTCACACTGGTCGCGTTGCTGGGCGCGGGCTTCCTGGCCACCTCCTTTCTCAGTTACTACGCCTCGCGAGCGTCGATCCGCGACAACATCGTCAATACCGAGCTGCCGCTGACCTCGGACACCGTCTACTCGGAAATCCAGAAAGACCTGGTCAGGCCAATCCTGATTTCCTCGATGATGTCCCGCGACACCTTCATGCGCGACTGGGTGGTCAACGGCGAACGCGACACCGGGCAGATGACCCGCTACCTCAACGAGGTCATGACCCACTACGGTGCCTACACGGCGTTCTTCGTCTCCGACGCCAGCCTGACCTACTACCACGCCAAGGGCGTGCTCAAGCAGGTCAAGATCACCGAGCCCCGCGATGCCTGGTACTTCCGTGTCCGTGACATGAAGGATCCCTACGAGATCAACGTCGATCCGGACCTCGCCAACAAGGACAACCTGACCGTCTTCATCAACTACAAGGTCTACGACTACCACAACCGCTTCATCGGCGCCGCGGGTGTCGGGCTGACGGTCGACGCGGTGATCAAGCTGATCGACAAATACCAGCAGCGCTACCAACGCAGCGTGTACTTCGTCGATACATTCGGCCGTCTGGTGCTCACCGGGGCCGAGGGCGGGCCGCAAGGTGCCCTAGCCGGGCAGACCCTGGCCGAACTCGACAGCATGAAAAACCTGCTCAGCCAGCTGCCCAAGCCCCACAGCGGCAGCTACGAATACTCGGGCCAGGGCCAGGGACATTTCCTCAACGTGCGGTTCATCCCGGAACTGAACTGGTACCTGTTCGTCGATAAGCGCGAAGACGGCGACCTCAGCGACATCCGCCGCTCGCTGTACCTCAACTTGCTGATTTGCCTGGTCGTCACCCTGACCGTGCTGGCCCTGCTCAACCACGTGATCAAACGCTACCAGGGCCAGATCCAGACCCAGGCGACGCTCGACAGCCTGACGGAACTGCCCAACCGTCGCGGCTTTGACCTGCTGGCCGCGCAAGCGATGCACGAAGCCCAGCGCGAACCAAGGCCGCTGACGGCCTTGCTGCTGGACCTGGACCACTTCAAGGCCTTGAATGACACCTACGGTCACCTGGCCGGCGATCAGGTGCTGATCGGCTTCGCCCGGGACCTGGAAAGCTGCCTGCGCCACTCCGACATCGTCTGTCGCTGGGGCGGTGAAGAATTCATCGTGCTGCTCAAGGACACTGACGGTGACAGCGGCCAGGTGATCGCCGAGAAAATACGTCAGCATGTGGAACGCCAGCCCTATGCCTACAATGGCAACCGCTTGCGACTGACCGTCAGCATCGGCCTGACCACCCTGCAGGCCGATGACACCTTGCACACCCTGCTGTCGCGGGCCGATCATGCGATGTATCGGGCCAAACAATCGGGCCGCAATCGAACCTGCGTGGAACTGCCCGACGCTCTTTATGAAAAAGCCTGCTTATGACAAAGCCTGACCTCTGCCCCGCTTGCGGCGCACCCAACGACTGCGCCCTGGCCGACCCGCGAACCGCTGACCGGGCGTGCTGGTGCTACGGCGTCAGCATCGATCCGGCGGTGCTCCAAGCGCTGCCAGCCGAACTGCGCAACGCTGCCTGCCTGTGCCCGCGTTGCGCCGAGGTCGAGGCGCAGTTGCAAGCAACGGCGCAGTCAATCCAGTAAGATGCGCCCCCCCGTTCTTCACTGATCTTCCATCCATGCGCGTCGACCGCTTTCTCAGTAACCTGCCCTGCTTCAACCGAAAGCAGGTGCGCCTGTTGCTAGTGGAAAAGCGCGTAAGGATCGACGGCAAAACCGTTAGCGACCCCCACGCCGACGTCCGCGAATTCAGCCGCGTCGAAGTCGACGAACAGGTGCTGCAACCCGGCAAACCGCTGCGTCACTTCATGCTGAACAAACCCGCCGGATGCGTCAGCGCCACCCGCGACCCGCAGCACCCCACCGTACTGGACCTGATCGCAGAACCGGACAAGGATGACTTGCACATCGCCGGACGCCTGGATTTCAACACCACCGGCCTGATGCTCATCACCAACGACGGCAGTTGGTCGCGACGCCTGACCCAGCCGCAAACTAAACTGGCGAAGGTCTACTACGTTGAAACCGAGCAGGACATCGGCCCCGAATACGCGATCACATTCCGCGAGGGGTTGTATTTCGCCTTTGAAGATCTCACCACCCAACCCGCCGGGCTAGAGCTGCTGGGCCCAAAATGCGCGCGCCTGAGCATCGTCGAAGGTCGGTACCACCAGGTCAAGCGCATGTTCGGTCACTTCAACAACAAGGTGCTGCGCCTGCATCGCGAACGCATGGGCCCACTGGTGCTCGACAACGGGTTAAAACCAGGCGAATACCGCCCCCTGAGCGTTGACGAGATCGAATTGATCTAAGCAGGGTACCGCTCAGCAGAAGTTGTCGAACAATTTGCCATTAGCACTTGCGCGATGACGTGACGCCTGCTTGAATCAGGACGTCGGCCGAAATGTGACCGATGAGTCACAAGATGCTTCTTAGAAACTTTTTGCCGGTAGGAACCCCTGGGTTCCGGCCTCGCCCGGCAAACTGCCCGCCAATAATAATACCCGTCGACCGGGCTGTAATGGATCGACATGGGCTAACAATTTCCAAGGCGTATGCCTACCTGTCACAAAGCTCGTGCAATCTCTTTTGCGCGCATACCCGCTTGCCAGGAGTCTTATGACATGAGGCCAGAAATCGCTGTGCTGGATATACAGGGTCAGTATCGGGTTTACACGGAGTTCTATCGCGCAGACGCCGCAGAGAAGACCATTATTCTGGTCAACGGCTCGATGGCCACGACTGCGTCGTTTGCACAAACCGTGAAAAACCTCCACCCGCAGTTCAATGTGGTCTGCTATGACCAGCCCTACGCGGGCAAATCCAAAGCCCACAACCTGCATGAGAAATTGCTGACCAAGGAAGTCGAAGGGCAGATCCTCCTGGAGCTGATCGACCACTTCGCCGCCGAACACGTGCTGTCGTTTTCCTGGGGTGGCGCAGCAACACTGGTCGCATTGGCCCATCAGCCACGGCGCATCGAAAAAGCCGTGATCAGCTCATTCTCCCCGGAGATCAATGCGCACATGCTCGATTACCTCGAGCGCGGTGTGGATTACCTGGGCAGCCGCGACGGTGACCGGGTCGGCAACCTGGTCAACAGCACCATCGGCAAACACCTGCCGACGCTGTTCAAGCGCTTCAACTACCGGCACGTCAGCAGCCTGGCCGATCATGAATACGGGCAGATGCACTTCCACATCAGCGACCTGCTGCACAGCGACCGCCAATGCTTCTTCAAAGCGGCCGAGAAAATCAACGTACCCCTGCTGTTCATGAACGGCGAATGGGACGAATACACCGCCGCCGAAGGCGCCCGGTTGTTCGCCGGTCACGTGCAAGACGCCACCTTCACAACCCTGGGAGCCACCGGCCACTTTCTCGACATGGAACACAAAGCCGCCTGCCGAGACAGCCGCAATGCACTGCTGGGGTTCCTGAAGCCGGCACAGCACGATAGCCGACCGCGTTACCACTACGTCCAGGACCACCATGCACTGTCCCTCTGAAATAGCGTCATCGCGAGCAAGCCCCACCCTGCCCTGTAGGAGCGAGGCTTGCCCGCGAATGACCGTCACACGGTTCCTGTTTGTGTTTCACCCGCGCTAAAGCCATCAAACGCAAAGAAAAACTTCATTTCCACGCGCACATCTGGTACAAAGTCACCGCTCTGAGCGGGTGTCGTATAATGGCATTACTCCAGCTTCCCAAGCTGATAACGAGGGTTCGATTCCCTTCACCCGCTCCAATCGAATTTTTGTCTCACGTTGTTTTTTGACGGGGGATGCAGGTATAGAAAAAACCGGCCTTTATGGCCGGTTTTTTTGTGCCTGGGGTTTGGTGAGATCCGGCTTGTCATTCCGCTGGTCGACTAGAAAGTGTTCCCGCCGGTGTTGCGACTACTCTGAGCCCGTTAGCGTTTTTTTCTCAAAACCCGGTTTCAGTATCAATTTTCATCAAGCATTAGCCTTTTCACACCTGCGCAAATTAGCGTTTTCGCATAGGATCGACGTTCTGTTAGCGTTTTTCTTGCCTCAGTAAAGGATTTCGTCAATGCAAGTCGGTTTCAAGACCCTCGCGAACCGCTACGACATCGCATTAGCGCAACCTCTGCGCGTCGAGTCCATGATCGGCACCACCCGTGTCAGCCGCGAAAGCGACGGGCATGTGGAAAACCGGTATCCGCCAAGCTACCGGCCCGCAGACGACTTTGCAGGACATTTCGAATTCGGCCTCAAGTACGAAGAGATTCATCTCGAGTTCTTTGCTCGCCTGTTTGCGGCAGTAGGTCCACAGCCTGTTGAAGACTGGTGTCGACGGGAGCCTTTTGGCCAGTACGCCCGTCGCACAGGATTCCTCTACGAATGGCTGACAGGTGAACATCTGGATGTGCCTGACGTGACCAATGGCGCCTATGTCGATGCACTTTCGGCAAAAAAATACCTGACTCGTCGCGAGTCGTTACGAATCCGGCGTTGGCGAATCAATAACAATCTGCCAGGAACAGCTCAGTTCTGTCCCTTGGTTCGCCGTACGACGCCCGTGCAGGAAGCTCTGCAATTCGATCTGCGCGAAGCATTGGCTGAGTTGGATCAGACCTTTGGCGCCAACATCCTGATGCGCACGGCCAGTTGGCTGACGTTTAAGGAATCGCGTGCGAGTTTCCTCATCGAAAAGGAAGCCGACCAGGCTGATCGCATCCAGCGGTTTGCCCATGTCATTGCCCAGTACTGTGGTCATATCAAAGATCCGTTGAGCAACGACAGCCTGCAGTCCCTTCAAGCCGGCATTCTCGGGCGTGATGCCATCGGACTGGGATTTCGGCGCTCTCCTGTGTTCGTGGGGCAGGCCACGATGCGCGAAGACATCGTGCATTACATCGCCCCCCACTCCAGGGACCTTGACCCGTTACTGGCGGGCCTCAACGAGTTTGAGGTTGCAACGCGTGGTGCGGAATCACTGGCACGCGCCGCTGTGTTGGCATTTGGCTTCGTCTATATCCGTCCCATGCGCGATGGCAATGGCCGGATACACCGCTTCCTGATCAACGACACCTTGATTCGGGACAAGGCAGTGCCCGACGGCGTAATCCTGCCGGTGTCAGCCACCATCACTAGCTCGATCGACTTCAGGGCTGGCTACGACCGTACGCTCGAAGTGTTCTCGCGACCGTTCATGCGACGTTACGCGACGGCCTATCGCTTCGGCGAACTGGTGACCTACGAGGACGGAACGCTCAGCAACTTCATCTTCGATGAATACGAAGATGCCTGCTTCGCCTGGAGGTATCCGGATCTGACCGAACACGTCCTGTACACCGCACGCGTTGTCGAGCACACGATTCGCACGGAAATGGCGGATGAAGCCCGCGTGCTGGTGATCTTTCAGCGAGCACAGGAGCAGTTGAAAGAGGTACTGGAAATGCCGGATCAGGATGCGAATCGCATCATCCGTTCCATCAAGGAGAATGGCTGGGTGGTGTCGGGCAAGCTGAAGAAAGGGTATCCGCTGCTTGAAGATGAGCGCATGGCGGAGCGGGTTGTGGAGGCTGTGCGTTCGGTGTTTGAGGATCGCGAGATGGGAGACAGTGAAGAGAAATAAATCCGTCACCTTTTTCGTCAGTCACCTTTTTCGTCACCTTTTCGTCACCTTTTCGTCACCTTTTTCCGGTCAAGTTTGTTTGCGGGTGATGCCTGACGAGTATTCCGGCCAAGCCGATGAGCTCAAGGTGGTGGCCGTGGCTTTGAATAGGGCAAACGCGATGATCCAGCGTGAACCAGGGTGATCAAAAATGATCAATGAACCTTGTATACGCTTGTGGTTCCTTGCATAATCAACTTGCGACTTAGTCGTGTACCACAGGGTGGTTACAGGGATCCGAAAGGATCGCACCCCGTTACTGCGAAAGCAGTTCGCCGAGCGCGACGCGAGAACGACCTGCCCCGTCGAATGCATGCAATCGACGGCTGAGAATCCCTCCTAGAGAGGGATTCGCCGTTTCTGGGCCCCCAATTTCCCGCTACTCACGTCTTGTGCCGGTTCCGGACTTCTTTCGGACACTGCCCCTTCGGCTTTTTCTGGGTGTCGACCGCGACCTTGAAGATGCTGAACCCCTTCTTGTTGATCGGCACCCCTGGTGAGCCTTCGCCCAGCCGTGCAAAGAAAGCGCTGGTGACGTGGATCCGCAACACCCGATTTTCCCGAAAGATGGCCATGCAGATCTTGAACGGCTCCACCACGCCACTTTCGTTGTTCATCACGTCCAAGGTGAAAAAGCTTTCGCCTTGCGTCAGGTAGACCGTAGCGCCGGCGAGTTTTTCCAGCATGCCTCGCAGCTGTTTTGAAGCCTCGTAGCGCTCCATACAGATGAACTGACTCTCGCGACCGTCGGCGTACTTCAGGGGAATATTGTGCTTGGTGTCGTCTTTGGTGAAGCAGTGCAAACCATAGGTGACGACGAAGCGGATTGCTTCCTTGCCTTCTTCCTTCTGGAACAGGACTTCGTGACTGTCTAAATGCCCCAGGTCAAACGACATCCCGTCATGCTCAAAAGGCTCCCAATGCTGGATGGAGTCAACGTGAAATGCTGGCAAGCTCGTTCCTCGAGCAAGGGGTAAACGCCCACTTTACCTGAAAAATCAGCGTTATTTTGGACACCGAACACGGCTGAGGCTCATGGCCGGGGTTGCTTGATATTCAGTTCGTGACGCGTAACGAGGCGGGCTCGATAGCGATCGCCAGTGGGTGACCCGCTCCGGACACATGAAAGTTTCGACGGCTTTAAGTTAAGGCTCTAGCCAAACTCGCTCGACTTCATCGAGACTGAACTCGTCCCGGCACATCGCCATGAGGCGCCAACCAACGTGTCGTGAGGGCTTTCCGTGTTTGTGGATCGAAAGATGGGCAGCAAAGAGTAATTCTTTTGCGGATCCGGCTGACGCGCTGGGTGGTTCCGCGTACGGAATGCCCCCATCTCCGATGGTTACAAACAGCCCGACCTTCAAACAAGCCACGTCCTACACGACACTAGGAAATGTCCGTACACTCGCGCATTGCTGTGCCTTTGTCATGAGATCTATAGTCCGAGCGCGCCCTAAATGGCGTATCGGGTTTGGCGACTCGATGGCAAGGCACAGAAATCTCCGAGCCAGCTCGGAGCGTTTCTGAACGTACTTGGCTACCTGTTTTTTGGTGGCTGTGCGTGGGAGATCTTCGGGTCTGCCGGTTTGTGCCTTGTCCGGTTCGCCAACCCGCGTACAGCTACCACCCTTTGTTTGGCGACGCTGAGTGGTAGTTCACCTAACCTCAAGGTAATCACTCATGAAAGAATTTATGGCTTTAACCAGCAACGCCGACGACCTCCCCTCGTTGTATGTAAACACCACCCAACCGCTGCACTCACTTCTTAGCACCGCCATCTACAGAATCCGGGCCGTCACGCAGATCCTTGAAAACCTCGCGATGCGGGGCGGTATCACCACCGACTCGGTCATCCTCAGCGACTTTGCATTGCTCTGCTGCGTGCCGTTGCGCGACGGTTGTGATGTGCTGGACGTTATAGCTCGACGCATGGATGCAGAACCGTCCTGATGTAACACCTTGCTCACGATGGCGGCCAGGCAGACAACACGGATGTGAATGTGCGACCGTCATCGCGAGCAGGCTCGCTCCCACAGGGTTTACGGTAACCCCAACGCATGTCGAACGATTTCAGCAGAGCACCCCGACCATGACCCAAAACATCTACGACAACCCCGGTTTCTTCCAGGGCTACAGTCAAATGGCCCGTTCCATTAATGGCCTCGATGCCGCACCGGAATGGCCTGCGCTGAAGGCGATGTTGCCGCCGATGAAAGGCTTGAAGGTGGTGGATCTCGGTTGCGGTTACGGCTGGTTTTGCCGTTGGGCCAGTGAGCAAGGCGCCCACAGTGTGCTTGGCCTGGACGTTTCGCAGAAAATGCTCGATCAGGCTGGTAGCACAACGTCCGCCTCTAATATCCGATACGAACGCGCAAACCTGGAACAGCTCAATTTGCCGGCAACTAGTTTCGATCTGGCTTACAGCTCACTTGCGCTGCATTACATTAAGGATTTGCCGGGGCTATTCGCGAATACCCACGCAGCGCTCAAACCCGGTTCGCGGTTTGTGTTTTCCATCGAACATCCTATCTTCATGGCGCCGCGTAATCCCGGCTGGATCACCGATGCCGAGGGCCGCAAGAGCTGGCCATTGGATAACTATCAGATGGAAGGAGAACGCGTGACCAACTGGTTGGCCGACGGCGTGATCAAGCAGCACCGAACCGTTGGCACGTTACTCAACATGCTGATTGGCGCGGGTTTCAGCATCCAGCATGTCAACGAATGGGGACCCACGGATGCCGAGGTTGAAGCGCAACCGGCATTGGCCGAAGAGCGGGAACGGCCGATGATGATGTTGGTCAGCGTTCAGCGCTGATTGATGAAGCCATGGGACAGATGACGCTCAGTGTGATCTGTCCCTTTTTCGCTTCAGCGAGTGGCCACCAGAAACAACCGCGGGAACGGCAGCAATACCGAACCATCGGCCAATGCCGGATAGGCCTGCTCGATGGCGGCCTGATACTGCTTCAGATACTGCGCGCGTTCCGCCTCATCCAGCGGATCGAGGAACGGCCGCAACCCGCTGCCTTTGAACCACTCCACCACACCCGACGCGCCGCCCGCCAGCGGATGATGGTAAGTGGTGCGCCATACATCGACGCGGGTACAACAGGCTTTCAACATCGAGTAATAAGCGCTGGCATCGGCCATTTCGGTCCGTTGTCCTGCGACGCCTGCCAGTTTTTCGGCCCACGGGCCTTGTGCCGCAACTTCGCGCATCAAGCGGTGCGAAGGTTGATTGAGGTTGTCCGGCATCTGGATCGCCAGGCTGCCACCCTGTGCGAGCTTGCTCACCAGCGCAGGCAGCAACGTTGCGTGATCGGGAACCCACTGCAGCACCGCGTTGGCAAAAATCACATCGAACGGGCCGCTGTCATTCCAGGTGTCGATGTTAGCAACATCGAACCGCACCTGCGGCAGGCGCTTGCGCGCGGCCTCGATCATGTCGGTCGAACTGTCCAGCCCACGTACGGTGGCGTCGGCGAAGCGCTCTACCAGCAACTCGGTCGAGTTACCGGGACCGCAACCGATGTCAATGGCCGAGCGCACTGTCCCGTCGGGTATGGCGGCCAGCAGGTCGCGGGCGGGACGGGTGCGTTCATCTTCAAAAGCGACGTATTGTTTGGCGGACCAACTCATTGCGTTCTCCTGTCGGTGCGTTGTGTGGGTCTTGGCTGACAACCGGTTCGCTACGATACATCGACTGGGGGGCGGTGCTCTATTCCACCTTTGGCGGGAATCGTCAGTACAGGTTTCCGCCCGGTCCGAAAGACCAACGCAATGTTCGAAGACGCCTTCGCCGGCAAGCCTGGCTCCTACAGAGGGGATGCGTAGGGCTCCCGATCAGGCCGGCCGGTAGGCCGCCTCGTTTTGGCTTTTGATTTGGCTTTTGATTTTCTTGCCACATCGAGAGGCCGAGTGGAGGTTCTGCGCAGTGGGCAACCCGGCATGGATGCCGGGTTAGCCGCGCTGGGCCAAGGATGGCCCATCGCGGCGGGCCCACGGAGCAGGACCGGAGCGAGGGCATGCCGAGCCACAGCGAGGCACCGAACGTCAGGGGCAAGAGCCCTTGGTTACTTGGGGCTTTTCCAAGTGACTCGCCGTAAGGGCGAAACCCTAAGTCGCCGTTACCGCAGTAATGGATATGTACACCTGTAAGAAAATGATCGGCAGTCAGGCCGCCTTCGCCGGCAAGCCTGGCTCCTACAGGGTTCGCCATTGGGTAGCCGGTAAAAATCCGAATTTTCGTCGCGCCACCGATGTCTGAATTTCAGGTTCATCCCCAATAAGGAAAACGGCCATGAAATTCGCAAAAATCGCCCAGAAACTTGCCCTGTGGACCGGCAGCCCCACGACGTTCCTCGGGGCGATCATCCTGATTTTAGTGTGGGGGCTGAGTGGGCCGATTTTCGGTTTCAACGATACCTGGCAGTTGGTCATCAATACCTCAACCACCATCATCACCTTCCTGATGGTATTCCTGATCCAGAACACGCAGAACCGTGACACGGACATTCTGCATCTGAAGGTCGATGAGTTGCTGCGGGTAACAAAAGAAGCGCAGAACGCGATGCTAGGGCTCGAGGCGTTGGACCTCAAGGAACTGGAAGCCTTGAGAAAGCACTACCGCAGCCTTGGCGAAGGCCAGACCATTTCCATTGATGGCACCGTGGTCCAGGAGAAAGGCAAACAGGATCTGAATGAATGCTGATCGATGGTGCGCGGGTGAGCGCAAGTCACCCGCGCACGCGAAGGGTTACCGACTGGCTTGCAGGGCCCTGGCCATTTGCAGGTGATTCTGCAGTTTTGGCAGGGTTTCTTCAGCGAACGCCTTGATTTGCGGCTCGTCGGTGGTCTGCGCCGTTTGCTCGAGCTGCTCAATGGCTTCCTGGGTGGTCTTGACCTGACTGGCCGCGTAGGCCTCATCGAAGGTCGCGCCTTCCATGACTTGCGGCATTAGGGCCTTGGCTTTTTCCATCACCTCTTCGCGCGGGGCCACCGGCAGGTCCAGCTGCTTGGCGATTTTCGCCAGATGCTGGTTGGCGGTCGTGCGATCGTTGATTACGACGATGGTGTAGTCCTTGACCTCTTTGGATTCGGACTTCTGGTGCGCCAGGCGACTGGCTTCGATGTCGGCGATGCCCTTGGCCGACGCATCGTTGATGAATTCGGTGGGTGTCTGGGCGAAGGCACTGTTGGCACACAGGCCCAGTAACGCGGCTAGACCGCAGTTGCGTAATCGGGTGGCCATGCGGTTCATGGTCGCGCCCTCCTCAGTAAAAATTCAAACGGGAGCTTTCGCTCCCGCTTCTCAATCAAAACTACCTTCATCCGCTACTTGGATTTCTGTCCAGGTTTGCGGCCCATGTCGGGTTTCGCAGGCTCTTTATCGACAGTCGTGGTGGTAGTTTTCCCACCTTTGCGACCGGCTTCAGGCGCCTTCGTTCGATCGTTGGCGTTTCCCGAGTTCGAGTTTCTTGAGTTAGGCATGATTCTCTACCTCTTGATGATGAACGCGGCGAGCCGTAGCCCGCATAGAATCTGAATTTCCACGTAGCAAAAGGTTTAGAAAAGCTGAAATCGCCACGACGAACGGTGGCAATACTTTTCAGACAAGACGCAGGTGATTCTCGCGCTTGGCGGTGTACATCGCCTCGTCGGCGTGCCTGAACAGCTGCTTTTCTTCGGTGCCATGCTCGGGGTATTGGGCGACGCCGATGCTCGGCTGGATGTGCAGGCTGTGCCCGTCGAGGCGCAGCGGAGCTGACAGTACCTGACGAATTTTCCCGGCCACACAGTCGGCATCGCCCGAGGCGTTGATGCTGTGCAGCAACACCACGAATTCGTCACCGCCAATGCGCGCCACTGTGTCGGTTTCGCGCACGCAACCCTTGAGCCGATTGGCCACTGTCTGCAGCAACATGTCACCGACTGCATGACCGTGGGTGTCGTTGACTTGCTTGAAGCGGTCAAGATCGACGTACAACAGAGCCATGCGTCCGCGTTCTTCCCGCGCCGATTCCAGGGCCAAATTCAGCCGGTCACGCAGCAATTCGCGGTTGGGCAGCTGGGTCAACTGGTCGTATTGGGCCATGTGCTGCAGGCGCGTGTGCAATTGCTTGCGCTCGATCGCGGTGGCGACTTGCTCGCAAACATATTGCAGCAACTCCTTGTCCTGCTCGGTGTAGCGCTCGCCACCCGGCACGCTTTTGACGATCAGGGCACCAATCGTGCCGTTTTGCGAGTTCAGCGGCACACCCAGCCAGCACGACGAATGCTGCCCGCTCACCAGCGCCTCGAAGCCCACGGGCACGTCGCTCTGGTCCGGCGTCAGCAGGATCGGCAGGCCGCTGCGGATAACCTGCGCGCAAAGGCGTGCGGTGATGGTTCCGGGCTGTTCGGGTTGCGGCTCGTGATCGTCGACGTGATAGGGAAATTTCAGCTGCGCACACTGCTCGTCAAACAGCGCCACGGAAAAATTCAGCGCCGGCAACCATTCGCCGATAATCAGGTGGACACGTTTGAACAACGCCAGCAAGTCTTCCGCCGCATGTGCCGCTTCGGAAATCGCATACAACGCCGCTTGCCGGGATTCGGCCAGCTTGCGCTCGGTAATGTCGCGGGCCACGGCGATGCGCAGCTGATCGACCTCTGACCAACGCGCCGACCACAGGATATTGACCACCCGGCCATCCTTGCGCAGGTAGCGGTTTTCGAAATTGAGCTTGGGCTCGCCGCCCATGATGTCCTGCGCGGCGTCGAGGGTGCGCTGACGATCGGCCGGGTGCACCAGGTCGATCATTGGCTGGCCGATCAGCTCGTCGGGGCTGTAGCCGAAAATGCGCTCGCAAGCCGCGCTGACAAAGACGAAGCGGCCTTGTTTGTCGACCGCGCAAACGGCGTCCAGCAATAGGTCGATGTAGCTCGCCAACGGCGCGGAGTTTGTTCTGGTCATGGTGCAGTGAGCATGTCCGGACATTGCAGCCATTAAGAACCTTCCCTGACCGGTCAGGCGCCCGAGCGCCGACTGTGCAACTGATGCGTCCCTGCGCTCAGCGTCAAGCCTTGTTCGTCACCAGCCCCGGCAGTGCATGCGCCAGTGCGTTGATGGCGAAACCGATAAACATTACCCCGCACAACCGGGTGATAGCCAATTCATGACGTTGATACAAGGTGCGCACCTGGCGCGCGCCGACAATGCCGATGAGGATAGCGTAGGCCAGCAGGCCACCGACGAAGCTCAAGACGATCAGCCACGGCAACATCGACCAGGTCAGCAACTCTGCCCGGCTGGACAATAGCGCAGTGAAGGTGGCCACTGCCACCGGGTAAGCTTTCGGATTGGTCAGGCCGAACAGAATGCCGTGCCAGAATGGCTGCCGCGCCGGCCCCTGCGGCGCCTCGGCACCCCTTTGACGCGCCCGCACCGCGCGCCAGCCGAGCCAGAACAGGTAGAGCCCGCTGAGCACGCCCAGCGCATCGAACGCGGTGCTGCCGATTTCCCGCGCACCGACAATCGCCACCAGCGCGGTGCTGCACCAGACCACATCCCCCAACAAATGCCCGCAGAGAAACCCCGCCCCCGCCCGCCGTCCGTGCGCGGCGCCAATGCCGAACACCGCCAATACGCCCGGCCCTGGCGTGATGCCATAGATGAAGCCCGAGGCGAGAACGGCCATTAGCAGCGAGGGGGTCATGGGAAGTCCTTTTGAGCTGTTTTGGTGAGTGGGCGCCAGTCTATATCAGCTGAGGCTCGCTCGATTTGCGCATTCAGCCAATTCAACGCCTGGTCCCCGCCCCGGCGCTTGTGCCAGACCAGGACAAAGGTAAACGACGGAATATCAAACGGCGGCGGCATGACTATCAATGACTGCTCATCGATATCGCGCAGGGCCCGGGAGGCGACGGTGAGGATTAGATCCGTTGCGCTGATGAGTTCCGGGGCGACACTCCAGTGCGGCAGGCTGATCGCAACTCGACGACGTTCGCGCAGGCGGGTCAAGGCGCGCTCAATTTCCGGGGTGCCGCTGCCACGCATTTCCAGCAGGACGTGGGGTCGGCTCAAATAGGTGCGAAGATCGAGCACGCTCGCGTCAGGCAGGCTGTTGCGGTCCACCAGGCAAACATAGTGCTCTTCGAATAACGGCGTGCTGCGCAGCTCGTTGGGCATTTCCGGAAACACCCCGGCGGCGACATCGATATCACCGTTGAGCACCCCTTCGAGCATGCCTTCACGGCTGGCGTGACTGATTTGCAGGTCGATGCCCGGCGCTTCACGCCGCAGCGTGCGGATCAGACCTGGCAGGACGATGGCGGCGCCGTAATCAGACATCGCCAAGCGAAAGGTGCGTTTGGCCGTGGTTGGATCGAAGGCGTTCGGTGCCAACAGTGATTGCACCTGGGCCAGGACTTCGCCCAGCGGCGCCATTAGCTCCAGCGCCCGCGGGGTCGGCACCAGGCTGGCGCCGGCGCGAACCAGTAAAGGATCACCGAGCAGATCGCGCAAGCGCGCCAGGGCATGGCTGACGGCAGGCTGGCTGAGGTGCAGACGCTCTGCCGCGCGAGTGACGTGTTGCTCGCTGAGCAAGGCGTCGAGGATCACCAGCAGGTTAAGGTCGATGCGGCGCAGATCATTCATGTGGTGCATGTTCGACATAGCAAATCGGAATTTAAATCTGTGCGACGAATACTCTAGAGTCCAGCAAAACTTGTTGGAGAATGAATATGAGTACGTTGCATTGGGCGGGTCTGTTGCTGCTTGCCGCGTTCGCCGGTGCGGTGGTGCCGTTTCAGAGCGCGATCAATGTCAATCTGGGGCGCGGCCTGGGTCATCCGTTGTGGGCAACCCTCGCTTCATTGGTGGTAAGCATTCTGGTGTTGTTGCCGATCATGCTGGCGATGCGTTTGCCGTTGCCGTCGTTGGCGTTCATCGGAAAGGCGCCGCTGTGGATGTGGGCTGGTGGTGCGTTTGGGGTGTGTTTTATTTCGTTGGCGTTGGTTCTGCTGCCCAAGCTTGGCGCTTCGGGGTTTATGGCATTGGCGCTGGCTGGGCAAGTGGTGGCTTCGCTGTTGCTCGATCACTTTGGGTGGTTTGGGTTGGTGGAGCGGCAAATCACCTTGCCGCGATTGGCTGGGGCGGTGTTGTTGATCGGCGGTGTGGTGTTGATTCAGTTCGGTGACACTGCAGGAAAAGCAATTGCAGCAAATACTTGAAGATCAAAAGATCGCAGCCTCCGGCAGCTCCTACAGGGATGCGTGGTCCTTGTAGGAGCTGCCGAAGGCTGCGATCTTTTAAAACTTGTCTAACGTGCGCAGCTTCTGCGGCAAGCCCCACAACAGCAGCGCAACAGCGATCAGCGCGCAGACACCAATGACGTACAGCGCTGGCGTGGTGCTGCCGGTCAGGTCCTTGATCCGTCCGACCATGACCGGGCTGACGATGCCACCGAACTGCCCCAGAGTGTTGATCACCGCGATCCCGCCCGCCGCACCCGCGCCGGCACCGGCCAGCAGTTTCGGCGGCAGGGTCCAGAAGCTCGGGATGGAGGCGATGATGCCGGCACCTAGCAAGCCCAATGCGACGATCAGGAAGGTCGTGTGGTTAGCGAAGATCCCGGCACAGAAGAAACCAATCGCGCCAACGGCGACCAGACCGGCGACAAACTTGCGTCGCTCGCCAGAAGCATCGGACAAGCGCCCGATCACCACCATGCTGATGGCGCCGCAGATGTACGGAATGGCCGTCAACAGTCCGATCATCACCGGGCTCTCGGTACCCGCGCTGCGGATCAGTTGTGGTGCCCAGAAATTCAGGCCGTAGGACGCCACCTGAATCAGGAAGTAGATCAGGCCGAGGGTCAGGAAGCCCGGAATCCGCAAGGCGGCGAGCAGCGAGCCGCCACTCTTGTGCGGCTCATGGTGCGCAATGCGACTGGCCAGCAGGGTCTTCTCCGACGGCGTAAGCCAATGGGCGTCTTCGATGCGGTCCTTGAGCGAGGTCAACACCAGCAAGCCGAGGCCGATGCAAGGCACACCGCCAAGCAGGAACAACCAGTGCCAGCCGCGCATTTGCAGGAAACCATCCAGGTGTTGCAACACCAGCCCGGAAAACGGCGCACCGACCAGACCGGCAAAGGCCGACGACAAAAACAGCATCGACGTGATGCGCCCGCGGTAGTGCTGCGGGAACCACAGCGTCAGGTAATACAACACGCCTGGCGCAAAACCCGCCTCCATTGCGCCAATCACGAAACGCAAGGTGTAGAACTGCCATTCGCTGTTGACGAACACCATCAACGCCGTGGCCACGCCCCAGGACATCATGATCCGGGCGATCCAGCGACGGGCGCCGACCTTGTACAGCATCATGTTGCTCGGCACTTCGAAAATCACATAACCGACCACGAACAACCCGGCGCCGAGGCCATAAGCGGTGTCGCTCAGGCTCAGGTCGGTCTGCAGCTGAAACTTGGCGAAGCTGATGTTGATGCGGTCGAAAAACGCGAACAGGTAGCAGACCATGATCAGCGGCATCAACCGCCAGGCGACCTTGCTGACCAAGGCTTTTTCTTCATCGTGGCTAACGGCCGGGCTCGCGCCGACCTCCAGTGCATTCAGGCTCATTGCGGTTCTCCAGGCGGACTTCCCTTGGGGTGTCCGATTGTTTTTGTTGTCTGGTTAAGGTGCTCGGTGTGAGAGCTTTTACTGTGGGAGCGAGCTTGCTCGCGATAGCGGTGTGACAGTCACCATAAATGTTGAATGGGCTGGCCTCATCGCGAGCAAGCTCGCTCCCACAGGGGGTTTGGATGTGGTCAGGAGGGCACGGGGTGCAGGTCGCAATTGCGCCCGGCCTTGGCCAACTGGCCCGGCACTTCGTGGCCGAGCAGCGCCGGCAATCCTCGGGACAGCTTGAGCAACAGCGGCAAGTCGATGCCGGTGGTAATCCCGACTTCATCGCACAGATTGACCAGGTCTTCGGTGCAGATATTGCCAGAGGCACCCGGTGCAAACGGGCAACCGCCGAGGCCGCCGAGTGCCGCGTCGAAACGCCGGGCACCGGCCTCGTAGGCGGCCAGCACATTGCACAAACCCAGACCACGGGTGTTGTGGAAATGCAGGGTCAGGTCCGCTGGCGATACCCGTTGCAACACCCGTCGCACCAACCGGTCGACCTGCCGCGGATTGGCCATGCCTGTGGTATCGGCCAGGGTGATGCCCTGGATGCCGAGCTCTTGATAGGCCTCGACGATTTGCAGTACCCGGTCCTCATCAATCTTGCCTTCGAACGGGCAACCAAAGGTGGTGGCAATGCTGGCGTTGAGACGCACCGGTGTGCCGTGCACAAACGCCACGATCTCGCCGAAGGCGGCCAACGAGTCTTCGCAGCGCATGCGCATGTTCGCCAGGTTGTGGGTCTGGCTGGCGGACATCACCAGGTTCAGTTCATCGGCACTGCAGGCCAGCGCCCGTTGCGCGCCCTTCAGGTTGGGGATCAACGCGACGTAGATCACTCCCGGTTGGCGGGCGATGCCCTTGAACACCAGCTCACCGTCGCGCAACGCGGGAATGGCCTTGGGTGACACGAACGACCCGGCCTCGATACGGCTGAACCCGGCCAGCGACAGTTGATCGATCAGCGCGATCTTGTCGACGGTTTCAACCCAGGTCGGCTCGATCTGCAAGCCGTCGCGCGGGGAGACTTCCTGAACGATCAGGCGCTCGGAATAATCAGTGATCATTGCACCACTCCTTCGACTTTCAGGCGTTCGATGTCCGCCAGCGTAAGACCAAGCTGCGCGAGGATGCCGTCGGTGTGCTGGCCCAGTCCCGGCCCCGACCAGTTGACGCCACCGGGTGTCTCCGAGAGTTTCGGCACGATGCCCGGCATCTTCACCGTGGCGCCACCCGGCAGTTCGGCACTGAGCAGCATGTCCCGCGCCTGATAATGCGGATCGGCAACGATGTCGGCTACCGAATAGATGCGTCCGGCCGGCACTTCGGCGGCTTCCAGCGCCGCCAGTACGTCGTCGATCGGCAGGCTGCTGGTCCAGTGGGTGATCGCCGCATCGAGCAGGCCGCTCTTGGCCGCACGCCCGTCGTTATGGGCGAACTCGGGGGCTTCGGCCAGATCCTGGCGGCCAATGGTTTGCATCAGTCGCTTGTAGATCGGATCGCTGTTGCCGGCAATCACCACGTAGGCGCCATCGGCCGTGAGGTAAGTGTTGGAAGGTGCGATGCCCGGCAAGGCACCGCCGCTGCGCTCACGCACATGGCCGAGCATGTCGTATTCCGGCACCAGGCTTTCCATGACGTTGAACACGCTTTCGGCCAGCGACACATCGACGATTTGCCCACCGCCCTGCCCGGTCTTGACCCGCAGCAGCGACATCAGCGCGCCGATCACTGCGTGCAGCGATGCCAGGGAATCGCCAAGGCTGACGCCAACCCGCGCCGGTGGCGAACCGGGGGTGCCGGTGGTGTAGCGGATGCCGCCCATGGCCTCGCCAATGGCACCGAAACCCGGACGGTCGCGGTACGGACCGGTCTGGCCGTAACCGGAAATCCGTACCAGCGTCAGGTTGGGGTTGAGGGCATGCAGCACGTCCCAACCGAGGCCGAGTTTTTCCAGTGCGCCGGGACGCAGGTTTTCGATCAGCACGTCGGCGCTGGTCGCCAGTTGCTTGACCAGTTCGATGCCTTCGGCGGATTTGAGGTTCAGCGCCAGGGACTTCTTGTTGCGCGATTGCAGGTACCACCACAGCGAGGTGCCTTCGTGCAGCTTGCGCCATTTACGCAGGGGATCGCCCTGGCCCATGGCTTCGATCTTGATCACCTCGGCGCCGAACTCGGCGAGCATGCGCGCGGCGAACGGCGCGGCGATCAGCGTGCCGATCTCGATCACTTTGATTGCACTTAAGGGGGCAGTCATCGCGGGGTACCTCTTGTTCTTGGAATATGGGTCCAAGGCTAGAGGACAGGAGGCTTGGGAATCCAACCTTCAGTTGGCAACGAGCGTTCGCGAAACGCGAACGGCCGGCAATGAATACTCCGCGACCTCAGGTATGCCTTCGCGAGCAGGCTCGCTCCCACAGGGAAATGCAGTCCAAATGTGGGAGCGAGCCTGCTCGCGAAGAGGCCGGTCCAATCAATAGAGAATTGTCAGACCGCCCCATGCAAATGCTCAAACAACATCCGGCTCACCGGCGACAGCAACGCCTCATCACGCACCACCAGGATCAAGGCGCGATCCGACCACTCATCGGTCAACGGCACGGCCGTCAGCCCCAAGGCCCGACCGAACAATTCATAGGCCCGCTGCGGCAGGACGCCGATGCCCATGTTGGCCTGGACCATGCGGCACATGGCGTCGAATCCCGGTACATGGATACGCACCCGCAAGACCTTGCCGGCCTCACGCGCCGCCGCGTGGGTGCGCATGTTGATCGAACTGGCGGCGTGCAGGCCGACGTAATCGCTGTCCAGGGTGTCGGCAAACGCCAGGCTCGAACGGCCCGCCAACGGATGGTGTGGGGGCATCAACACCACCAGTTTGTCCTGGCGATACAGCACGCTGCGCAGGCCCTTGATGTCGCTGTCGATGGAGCAGATTCCGAGATCCGCCACGCCATCCAGAACGCCCTGGATCACCCCGGCGCTGGGCCGTTCCTCGAGATCGGTCTTGACCTGCGGGTGACGCTCGGAAAAATCCCGCAAGTCTTCGGGCAGGAACTGAATGATTGCCGACAGATTGGCGAGCATCCGCACATAGCCCCGCACACCGTGGCTGTGCTCGCCCAGCTCCAGGCCCATTTTCTCGACGTTGAACAACATCTGCCGAGCGTGGTGCAGCAACGTTTCACCCGCCGGCGTCAACGTCATGCCTTTGGCCTGGCGCACGAACAAGCTGATACCCAGCGCTTCCTCCAGCTCCATCAAACGCTTGCTCGCCGCCGACACCGCAATCGCTTCACGCGCGGCGGCACGGGTGAGCGTGCCCTCTTCATGGACAGCGACAAAAAGTTGCAGGGTGATCAGGTCGAGACGGCGGATCAGGCTTTTTTGCAGCATGGAGGGCTCGATGACGTGAGGGTCGACTGAGACGGCAGGATAGCCCGGTTTGTGTTTAACCTGACACGGCACCGAACATAATCGTCCTACACATATACCTCCTGTAACACACAGCTTTGCCAGAATCAGCTAATTCAAATGGCCGCCTCGTCCTCTGTAGTCTGGGCTTCTGTAAGCTAGTCACCGAGCTTTTGCGTACTCACGGCGAAGATGTCGACTGCTAAAAAAACCAGGGACGGCTCAATGAAAAAACACACCACCCTCCTCGTTACCTGCTGCACGGTTTTTCTTGCGCAACTTGGCATGAGCATCTACCTGTCGGCGTTACCGGAAATCGCCCATGAACTGGCTGCCGAAGCGTCACAGTTGTCTTGGGGGCTAGCGGTGTATCTGATCGGTATGGCGCTGCCGATGCTGTTCTGGGGCAGTCTCGCCCAGCATATCGGCCGCAAACCGGTGTTGCTTGCGGCATTGGGTGTGTTTGGTCTGGGAAATCTCGCCTTGCCCTTGGGCTCGAACCTGGAATCGTTTCTGGTCCTGCGCCTGCTTACAGGCGTTGGTGCCAGCGGCATTTCGGTAATGGCCCGGGTGTTGATCCGCGACAGCTTCAGCGGTGACCTGCTGGCCAAGGCGTTGTCCTGGCTGTCGATTTCCTTTGTGGTCGCGCTGGGTATCGGCCAGTACCTCGGTTCGATCATTCAGGTGGCATTGGGCTGGCAAGCAATTTTCTTTCTATTGGGAGGTGTGAGTCTTGCGATGGCGGTGGTCGTCGCGCGAATTACCTTTGCGCCACGAGTTGAGGAAAATGCCAGGTCATCCACTTGGCTGAGCTACTGGCAAATTCTGTGTCATCGGGACTTTCTGTTGCCCGCGCTGGCCGGGGGGTTGGGATACGGGGTAATCATTGCCTTCAACACCGCAGCACCACTGATTCTGCAAGGGCCATTCAATTGGTCGCCCGTGGAGTACGGGTTATTGGGCTGGCCCATCAGCGCGGCGTATTTTCTAGGAGCTCTGGGGGTAAATAACCTGGTACTTCGCACCGGCCGACATTGGCTGATGAAGATCGGTGTGGGATTGGTGCTGACTGGAAGCGCGGTGATGCTGCTGGGGAGCGTCGCGGGCACCTCAATTGCGCTTCTGTTCTGGCTACCCTACTGCGTTGCAGTATTCGGCCAGTCACTTAACTATCCCATCAGTCTGTCCCTGGCCAACGACGGTGCGCCGGTCGGCGGTGCTTATGCGATGGCGCTGAGTGGTTTCATCCATCAACTGATGGCTGCCGCAATTGGCGGGATTGCTAGCCTGATCGCTGGTCAGCAGGCATGGCCGCTATCGCTGCTTTGCACCTTGCTGGCCTTGGGCGCGATGATCTGCGTGATGCTGGCCAGGCTCAACGCCCGACCATGATAGAGTCGCCGCCCATTAGACCTTTTGCTTCGAGACGACCACCGCAATGACCGATTTCCAGGATGTCGATTCCCAACTTGAAGACTGGAACGTCTTGCGCAGCAGCGCTGCGTTCGACGGTCTGCTGGTGGGTAATGGGGCCAGCCGTGCGGTGTGGGACGACTTCGGTTACGACTCGCTGTTCGAAAACGCCCGCACCGTCGAAGAAAAACCCCTCAGCCCGTCCGAACTGAGCGTGTTCGAGGCGCTGCAAACACGCAGTTTCGAGCAGGTGCTCAGCGCTTTGAAAACCACCAGCCGGGTTAACAAGGCCCTGGCCGTCAGCTCCGCCGCACCGCGAAACCGCTACTACGCGATCAAGGAAGCGCTGATCAACACCGTGCATGGGGTACACATCCCGTGGCGGTTGGTCGAGGCGTCGAGCCTTGGGACGATCAGTCAGGAACTGGGCCGCTATCGCACGGTGTTCACCACCAACTACGACTTGCTCAATTACTGGGCGATCCAGCAGCAACCCGAGGCGATCACCGATCTGTTCCAGGGTTCTGAACCGGCCTTCGACCTGAGCGTTACCGCCACCGACAAAACCCGCTTGCTCTACCTGCACGGCGGTCTGCACCTAGTGCGCAATCAGGACGGCACGGCGCGCAAACTGATGTCGACCGAAGGCACGTTACTGGGCAGTTTCGCCATCAACAACACGATCAAGACCCTCGACGAGGTGCCGTTGTTCATCAACGAAGGGCCGAGCGCGGACAAGCTCAAGACCATCCGCAGTTCGGATTACCTGTCGTTCTGCTACGACCAGTTGCTCGGCCATGGTGACGGCTTGTGCATTTTCGGGCATGCATTGGGTGAGCAGGACAGCCATATCGTGCATGCCTTGCGCCTGGCGAAACCGAAGGTCGTGGCAATCTCGATTTATCCGCGCAGCAAGGCGTTCATCCAGCATCAGAAGCGGCATTACGCGAAGGTGTTCGAGGGGACTGGGGTTGAGTTGCGGTTTTTTGATTCGAAGACCCATGCGTTGGGTAGCCCGAAATTGGCGGTTCCCGTCGAAGTTTAGTGTTGTTCGAGCTGACGCCTTCGCGAGCAGGCTCGCTCCCACAATGGAATGCATTCCTCCTGTGGGAGCGAGCCTGCTCGCGAAGCTTTTAGGGTCAACTCATTCTTCAGCGCTATGCACCACCACCAACAACTGCGCCTGCACCTCGCCCACTGAGCGGATCCGGTGCGGTTTCTGTGAGTTGAAGTGCAGCGCATCGCCACGGCTGAGCAGCACGCGTTCGTTGACGAAATCCACTTCAACCTGGCCCTCGTGGACGAACAGAAACTCTTCGCCCAAGTGTTCCTTGAAGGCTTTGTCGGTAAATTCTGTCGGCGGATAGATGATGAACGGCAGCAAGCTGCGTTCGCTGACCTGATGGGCCAGCACCGCGTAACCCGGGTTGTCGTCGCTGGCACCCAGTGGCTGGCGCTCATGGCTACGCACCAGGCTGTAGCTGTCGAGGCTGACCTTGTCTTCAGAAAAAAGCTCCTCGACCTTCACGTTCAGTGCCTTGGCCAGTTTCAATGCGGCCGCAATCGACGGCGTGTTCAGGCCGCGTTCGACTTTTGACAGATAACTCTTGGTCATGCCGGATTTTTCCGCCAACGCCTCAAGGGTCACGCCAAGTTTTTTTCTCAATAATTTCAAACGGATAGACATTTAGAGCGATTAATCCATAAAGGAGGTGACGAATTGTCCTTGCTAATGACACAAAGTGTCATATAGCATCTTTCGTGTCATATGCATGACCCAGCCAAAGAGGACACCGATATGGCCACGACATTAGCACTGCCCAAAGATCAACTGGTCAAGCAAGCGCTGAGCCAGATGCAAAACACCCTCGCGGATAATACGTGGACCGACCGGCAAAAGCTGGCCCTGACCTGCCGCATTCTGTTCGAGAATGGCCATGACTCTGGCCTGGCCGGGCAAATCACCGCCCGCGGCCCGCAGCCTGGCACCTATTACACTCAACAACTGGGCCTGGGTTTCGACGAAATCACCGCAGGCAACCTGCTGCTGGTCAACGAAGACCTGGACGTGCTCGAAGGCCACGGCATGCCCAACCCGGCCAACCGCTTCCACAGCTGGGTGTACCGCGCCCGCCCGGATGTGAACTGCATCATTCACACCCACCCGACTCACGTCGCGGCGTTGTCGATGCTGGAAGTGCCGCTGCAGATTTCCCACATGGACCTCTGCCCGCTCTATGACGACTGCGCATTTCTCGAAGGCTGGCCCGGTGTACCGGTGGGTAATGAAGAAGGCGAATTGATTGCCGGCGCGCTGGGCGACAAGCGGGCGATCCTGCTTTCCCACCACGGCCAGTTGTCCACCGGCACCACCATCGAGGAGGCCTGTGTGATCGCCCAACTGATCGAACGCGCCGCCAGATTACAGCTGCTGGCGATGAGCGCCGGAACCATCAAGCCGATCATTCCGGAGCTGGGCCGTGAAGCCCATGACTGGATTGCCCGGCCCAAGCGTCACGCCGCCGCTTTCAACTACTACGCCCGGCAGAACCTGCGTCGACACGCCGATTGCCTGAACTGAACCCCAGACCTTTTTTGAACGGAGAGACACCATGTCCACCGCAAACATTCACGGCATCATCGGCTACACCATCACCCCATTCACCGCCAACGGCGAGGGTGTTGATCTTGACGCGCTCGGGCGCTCCATCGATCGCTTGATCGACGGCGGCGTGCATTCCATCGCGCCACTGGGCAGTACTGGCGAAGGCGCTTACCTGAGCGACGCGGAGTGGGACCAGGTCGCCGAGTTCAGCATCAGGCACGTGGCCAAGCGTGTGCCGACCATCGTCAGCGTGTCCGACCTGACCACCGCCAAAGCGGTCCGTCGCGCCCGTTTCGCCGAAGCTCATGGCGCCGACGTGGTGATGGTGCTGCCGACGTCGTACTGGAAACTCAGCGAAACGCAAATCCTCGCGCACTACCGCGCCATCGGCGACAGCATTGGCGTGCCGATCATGCTCTACAACAACCCGGCCACAAGCGGCACCGACATGTCGGTGGACCTGATCCTGCGCATCGTCGACGGCGTGGAAAACGTGACCATGGTCAAGGAGAGCACCGGCGACATCCAGCGCATGCATCAACTGTATCGCCTGGGCGAAGGTCAGGTGCCCTTCTACAACGGTTGCAACCCGCTGGCGCTGGAAGCCTTCGCGGCCGGGGCAAAAGGCTGGTGCACAGCAGCGCCGAACCTGATCCCGCAGCTCAATCTCGACCTGTACGACGCCGTGCTGGCCAACGACCTGAACAAGGCACGTGAACTGTTCTATCGCCAGTTGCCGTTGCTGGACTTCATTCTCAAGGGTGGTTTGCCGGCGACGATCAAGGCTGGTTTGCGCCAAACCGGGCTGGAGGTGGGTGATCCGCGGTTGCCGGTGTTTCCGTTGGATGACGCTGGTGTCAGTCAACTGCAAGGCTTGTTGAAAACCCTGCGCTGACCTTGGGACAGCACCTATTCCCTGTGGGAGCGAGCTTGCTCGCGATGAGGCCATAACATTCAGCTTCAATGTTGACTGTAAGACCGCCATCGCGAGCAAGCTCGCACCCACAGGGATTTGTGCTGTATTTGAAAGATGTGTTCAAAGCACCGGCAGGGTCTTGTCCTTGATCACCTTGGTCGGGCCGTTCGCCTTCACACTGCCAATGCCTTTCTCCATGGTGGCATCGGAGGAATAGGACTCGCTGCTGCCGATAATCTCGTGGTTACCCGCCTTGAGGTTGAAATAAGGATGCCCATCCTTGGTGGTTTTCTTCTCGTAGCGCTCATCGAGCGGGCTGTTGGCCTGGACCGACGCTATGCCTTTGTCGGCCGCGGCGCGGGTGGTGTACAACTCGCTGGTCAGAATGGTTTCGGCATTCGCCGCCTTCAGCACAAACCTGAACTGACCGCTGCTGCTCTTGCTCACTTCGTACCATCCGGACATGCTCTTTCTCCTTGGCGATTGAGAGGTTGCGCGCTTCAGAGTAAAGACCAGGCCGGTATTTTTGTCGCCTGTGCGGCTCTATACAACTCTGTCTACTTCACCACCGCCCGCACCACCGACAACTCCGGCGCCTGAGTCCGCCGCTGACTCAGATACCGCGTACAACTCACCCGCAGGAACGAGGCAAAATTGACCACCTCGCCGCGGTAGTCCATGACCTCTTCATACAGCTTGGCAACCAGCTGATTGGTGGTCATGCCGTCGGTCTCGGCGATTTCGCTGAGGATGTCCCAAAACTGATTCTCCAACCGCAGGGTGGTGACCACCCCGCAGATGCGCAGCGAGCGGGAGCGCGATTCGTAGAGAATCGGATCGGCTTTGACGTACAGCTCGCACATGGACGGGTCTCCCGTTACAGCGTGATTTTGGTGCCCAGCAAGCCGAGAAAACCGGCGAGCCAACTCGGGTGGGCAGGCCAGGCCGGTGCCGTCGCCAGATTGCCTTGAACATGGCCATCCGTCACCGGGATATCGATAAACGTACCGCCCGCCAAGCGCACTTCTGGCGCACAGGCCGGGTAGGCGCTGCATTCACGCCCCTCGAGTATCCCGGCGGCGGCCAACAATTGTGCACCATGGCACACGGCGGCGATCGGCTTGCCGGCCTTGTCGAAGTCGCGCACCAGTTCCAGGACTTTTTCGTTCAACCGCAAGTACTCCGGCGCACGACCACCCGGGATCAGCACTGCGTCGTAATCCGCCTCTTTAACTTTGGCAAAATCGAAGTTCAGGGCAAACAGGTGACCGGGTTTTTCGCTGTAGGTCTGGTCGCCTTCGAAGTCATGGATAGCGGTGCGCACGGTCTGGCCGGCGCTCTTGTCCGGGCAGACGGCATGCACCGTGTGACCGACCATCAGCAGGGCCTGGAACGGCACCATCACTTCATAGTCTTCGACGTAATCGCCGACCAGCATCAGAATTTTTTTCGCCGCCATGGGGAGGACTCCTCTGGGAAATGCATGGGCATGCAGGAGTATTCAAGGTAGTCCTTATCCGGCCGGTCGGGTAACAACCGGCTACTACCTGATGGACCGCGTTATCGTTCATCGCGGGCAAGCCATGCTCCTACAGGTCCTGCGCCGTTCTCCAAAACCGATGCGATACCTGTAGGAGCATGGCTTGCCCGCGAAGGCGTCCTTGAACTGTACGGATAATTCTGTGTCCAGCTGTAAGCGCCAAAAACAATGGTTTATGGCTAGATGAAGGCACCTCCCATCCCCCAAGATTCTGGTTGCCATCATGTCCACCCGCGAAAACACCGGCATGGCCCTGGGCCTTCTCGGCGTTGTGATCTTCAGCCTCACCCTGCCTTTCACACGCATTGTCGTGCAGGAAATGCATCCACTGCTCAACGGCCTGGGCCGGGCGCTGTTCGCGGCGATTCCCGCGGCGTTGCTGTTGTTGTGGCGGCGTGAGAAATGGCCAACCTGGAAGCAGGTCAAAGGCCTGACGCTGGTCATTGCCGGGGTGATCCTCGGGTTTCCGGTGCTGTCGGCCTGGGCCATGCAAACCTTGCCGGCGTCCCATGGCGCACTGGTCAATGGCTTGCAGCCACTGTGCGTGGCGCTTTACGCCGCGTGGCTGTCCCACGAACGCCCGTCGAAAGCCTTCTGGGCCTGCGCCGCGCTGGGCAGTGCGCTGGTGCTCGGTTACGCGCTGATCAGCGGGGCCGGCAGCATCCAGGCGGGTGACCTGTTGATGCTCGGCGCAATTGCGGTGGGCGGCCTGGGGTACGCCGAGGGTGGCCGATTGGCCAAGGAAATGGGCGGCTGGCAAGTGATCTGCTGGGCACTGGTGCTGTCGACGCCGCTGCTGGTCGGGCCGGTGCTGTACCTTGGGTTGCAACATCAGGGCGAGATTTCGACCAAGACCTGGTGGGCCTTCGGCTACGTCTCGCTGTTTTCGCAATTCATCGGGTTCTTTGCCTGGTATGCCGGGCTGGCCATCGGTGGCATTGCCCGGGTCAGCCAGATCCAGCTGCTGCAGATTTTCTTCACCATCGGCTTTTCGGCGCTGTTCTTTGGCGAACACGTCGAGCCGATTACCTGGCTGTTTGCCGGCGGGGTGATCCTGACCGTCGTGCTGGGACGCAAGACGGCGGTCAAGCCCGCACGTATTGCCACGGCGTAAATTCAGGCGGGGTCTAGAGGTAACCGTCAGCCCGCAACAGGGTTTCCAGGCAATGCTCGGTGATGTGGTAGAACGCCTTGAGTTCCTGGATCTTCGCCAACAGTTGGGCCGGATCTACCGGCTCGGCACGCTTGACCGCCAGAATCATCTTGTTCTTGTTGGTGTGGTCCAGCGAGATGAACTCGAACACCTTGGTCTCGTAGCCGCAGGCTTCAAGGAACAGTGCACGCAAGCTGTCGGTCACCATTTCCGCCTGCTGTCCCAGGTGCAAGCCGTATTGCAGCATCGGCTTGAGTAATGCCGGGCTCTGGATTTGCAGGCGAATCTGTTTGTGACAGCACGGTGAGCACATGATGATCGAGGCACCGGAACGAATGCCGGTGTGAATCGCATAGTCCGTGGCGATGTCGCAGGCATGCAACGCGATCATCACATCCAGCTCGCTCGGTGCCACGCTGCGCACATCACCGCACTTGAAGACCAACCCTGGATGCTCAAGCTTTGCCGCGGCGCTGTTGCACAGGGTGACCATGTCTTCACGCAGCTCGACGCCGGTCACTTGCGCTTCGGCCTTCAAGGTATTGCGCAGATAGTCATGGATCGCAAAAGTCAGGTAACCCTTGCCGGACCCGAAGTCTGCCACGCGAACCGGGCTGTCCAGCGCCAGTGGCGACGAGGTCAGCGCATGGCTGAAGACTTCGATGAACTTGTTGATCTGCTTCCACTTGCGCGACATCGCCGGGATCAATTCATGCTGCTTGTTGGTGACACCCAGGTCGGCGAGAAACGGCCGGTGCAGATCGAGAAAGCGGTTTTTCTCGCGGTTGTGCCCGGCGGACGGCACTTCGCGCAATTGCTGGGGTTTGCTCTTGAACAGCGAAGACTTGCCCTTTTTGCTGTATTCGAGCTGGGTTTCATCGTTCAATGACAACAAATGCGCATTCTTGAACGATGCCGGCAACAAGCCTTTGATGACCGCCACCCCTTCGGCCAATGGCAAGTTCTTGGTGATGTCGCGGGTCTTGTACCGATAGACGAAGGACAGACAAGACTGCGCCTTGACCGTCACCGGCTTGATGATGATCCGCTGCAGGTCCGCTTCATCGCCAGCGTACTTGGCCAGCACCAGCTTGATGAAGGCGTTCTGCTCCAGGCTCGATTGCAGCAGGTCGATGAACTGGGCGTGATGGTCCGGCGCGAGGCTGGCGGGTGTGGCGATGACGGACATGGAAAAAACGGCCTCGGGCAATGCGAATCGGAGAATGCCCGGTATTTTAGGGGGGATGCGGGTTTTGGGCACGGGGTTATTTTTCGCAGGCCCGGTAATGCCCCCCAGACCCGCTTTGTATTCACCGATACCTCAGGGCTGCACCAGCCGAAGTTTGCGATTGCTCGGTGAATTGATCACATATCTGACGATCAATCCCACCGGTACGGCCCACGTCAGGCCATTGGCCGGGTCAGTGATGACAGCGACGGTTTCGGAGCTTGCGCCGATGTCCAGGCGTCGTCGATCGTTGCAGGACTTGAGCTCCCCATAGGCGTGGCTGACCAGTCGCTCCGCCAGGTGCATCGGCACATCAATCCCTTGCAAGTGCTTTACGGCGCGACAGAACAGCACTTGGTCATCAACGACCGCATCGCTTTCATGACGGGCCAGAAATGCCTGGGCAACGGCCAACAATTGCTCGTTCAACTCCTCGTCTTCAACCATTGCGCTCATGTTCATGACTCCAGCGGCGCCGACGTCGTCGGTTCACTTGGCGCAACCGGCCGGGCGGCGTGCCGCAAGTCGGGCCCGGCGAAAGGCAAGCGCACGGCGGGGTTGGGCATTCCACTGGGAGAGAGTTCGTGAGTCATTTCGAACTCGGCCCGAACCGACCAGCCGCAGGCTTCCGACGTGCATTGCAAGTAGGCCACCCGCAGGAAAATATGCCGCCCCTCGCTGGTTCGGATTCGCATCCGGTTCAAGCAGTGCGGACACACCATTTTGTAAGTACTCATGCCTGGATCCCGCTATACATCGGGTGGTAATCGCCATAATCAAACGCAATACTGCTGGAAGCGATGATCGCTGCAACCCGGCACTGCAAGTAACGCCCACCCGAAAAAAGAAAGTGCAACGAACACCGGCGTAATGGGTAAGAACCAAACATGTAGGAAATCACCCTGCTACCATTAGGAAGTTTCGACATCTTATTCATCTGACTCATAGTTAACGATTGATTACTCACAATAAAAATACTACTCATTGCGCATACATTAAGCACTCAAAAAGCATGTGTCAAAAGGAAGAGGCTCAAATTGCGTAGCAAAAAATCTCAGGCTGTTTTAGCGCGACTAAAGCAAATTACTGGCACAAAAAGCGATGCTTCTTTGTCTTCGGCGCTACAAGTCAGCCCACAGACCCTCAGCAGCTGGAAGGGTCGCGACAGCACACCATACTCATTATGCGTAGAAATCGCTCAATCGCGCGGCATTTCACTCGACTGGTTGTTGCTGGGTGAAGGACCGGTCTTGCGCCACAGCGCTGCTGCCAATGCCATTGAACACAACCAGGAAACAGCTACCCGGGAAAACACAATTCTCGCGATGTGGCGATTGCTCAGTGAAGAAGATCGCTGCGCCATACAAAATGTCTTGGAGGAAAAACGCCGCCTGCGTGAAATGGAACTCAAACTTTCAGAGATGGCGTCTATTCTGTCGACACTTCAACAGTCGAACGAAACATAATGTCATATGCTGTTTACTTGAAGGCACGTCACACCGGCGATGTTGCTACAGCACTTAATGATGACAAGTTAATACCCATCAGCCTCGTCCCTTGAGGCGCTCAATGATTTCACCCAGGCCAGCGCCATCGACCCACTGCATGACCTTGACGCTGATGGGAATAATGATCAGCGCACACAGAAATGCCGTCACCCCAGCGGTCAGGAAAGGCGCCAGCGGCAGCGCGACGGGGGTAAACAGATAGCCAACGCCTGCCGACAGCAACCAGGAGCCGATACGCTGCCAGGCCTTGAAGTCAACACGAGTGGTCGTGACCAGCCACGCGCCGAGCGATGCACCGAACAGCGCTTCGCCATCAATCGAAGGCAGTGTCGCGATCCCCAATCCCAGCAGGAGTCCGCTGATACTGTTGTAGGCGGAATCAGTCAGGCTCATGGGCACCTCGCTCATCGACGCTGTCGATGACAATGACTCCCGACTCAATGGCTTTGAGCAAGGCGGCATGACGGGACCTGACAGCAAACTTGCGGCGAATATTGGAAAAGTGGAAGTTGATCGTGGTTGGCGAGCAATTCTGAATCCTGGCGATTTCCCAGGAAGTCTTGCCTCTGAAGCACCACATTAAGGCTTGTATTTCTTTCGCCGTCAGATGTACCGACGGTACATTTCCCTCGCCGTCGGGCGCGGCACCGACAAAAGAGTCGAGCGGTAGATGCGTTGACATAAGTACTCCCTCTACGTCAGAACGCCCGTTACAGGGCGCTCGCTATTGGAGGGAGATGTTGAAGACTGAACAGAAGCCAAACAACTTGCCGAAGTTGTACCGCCAAGCGTTACAAAAGTGTTCGTCCGAACAGCACTAGCCGAGCACCACCAGGCGGTTTGGCAGCTCGTTGCGCACATGCGTCACCGGAACGTGCACCTTGAGCAATTCGCCGCACGCCTCGACGCAGGCGACAAAGCCCTGCAACGTCTGGCCCTGTCGCACCTGCCGGGTGAACGCCTCGACGATCGCATCCCAATTGCTGTTGTCCAGCCGACTGGAAATACCCTCATCCACCAGGATTTCCACATAGCGCTCGGCTTCAGAGACGAAAATCAGGATGCCGGTGCTGCCCACCGTGTGGTGCAGGTTCTGCTCCAGGAATTGCCGGCGCGCCAGGTTCGAGGCGCGCCAGTGACGCACCGAACGGGGAATCAGGCGTGTGGTGATTTTCGGTATGCGCAATACCAGGCACAGCACGATGAAGGTGATCCATTGCACCAGCAGCAGGCTGTGCAAGGTCAGCCAGCCGGTCAGGTAATGCACGATCCCCGGTAGCACCAGTGCCAGCAGGCTGGCCCAGAGCAGCGGGATGTACACATAGTCGTCGGCGCGAGCCGCGAGCACGGTGACCAGTTCCGCGTCGGTGTCGCGCTCCACCCGAGCAATCGCCTCGGCGACCTTGCGTTGTTCGTGTTCAGTCAGTAATGCCATGTGGTTGAATGCCTGCTCGCTATAGTTTTTATCTGCTATGTCATCACCAGCCGCCCGATGAGCCACCGCCACCGAAACTGCCCCCTCCACCGCTGAAGCCCCCACCGCCACCGCCGCCGAAACCACCGCCACCAAAACCGCCACCGGAACCACCGGAGCCGCCACGACCGGCAGGAAGGATACCGAGCATCTGGCAAACAAATACTGTCAGGATGAACAACAACACCAGGAACACGAATACCCCAGGGTGCCGCGACATGAAATCATCACTCGGATCGCCGCTGGACTCATAGACCGTCGAGGGTTCGTCCAGGGGATTGCCGCCCAGTACCACCAGCATCGCCGCTACCCCGTCGCTGATGCCTTTGCTGTAATTACCCGCCTTGAACGCCGGGGTGATGACCTGATTGATGATCACCGAACTCTGGGCGTCGGTCAGGCGATCTTCCAGGCCGTAGCCGACTTCGATGCGCAGTTTGCGCTCATCGCGGGCAACAATCAGTAACGCGCCGTTGTTCTTGTCTTTCTGGCCAATGCCCCAGTAGCGGCCCAGTTGATAGCCGAAATCGGCGATGTCGGCGCCCTGCAAGTCCGCAAGCGTAACCACCACCAGCTGCTCACCCGTGACCTTTTCATGGGCCTGCAACTGCTGCACCAGCTGCTCGCGCACCGATGGCTCGATCATCTGGGCGTTATCCACCACCCGCCCGGTCAGCTCCGGGAACTTCAATTGGGCCTGGACCGCCAGGGCAAACACCCACAGCAACAACACCAGGCCAGCTTTCAACACGCGCATGGGCTACCTCGTCCGTGGTGACGCAGCGATCAGAATTTAACCTCGGGTGGCTTCTCCGACCCCGGCGTGGCCTCGAAGGTCTCGCGTTCCGGCAGGTTGCTGTACATCACGCTGTGCCACAGGCGACCGGGGAACGTGCGGATTTCGGTGTTGTATTTCTGCACCGCCAGGATGAAGTCGCGTCGGGCCACGCTGATTCGGTTCTCGGTGCCTTCAAGCTGCGATTGCAGGGCCAGGAAGTTCTGGTTGGCCTTCAGGTCCGGATAGCGCTCGGACACCACCATCAGGCGGCTCAAGGCGCCGCTGAGTTGATCCTGGGCCTGTTGGTACTGCTTGAGTTTTTCCGGGTTATCGAGCGTGGAGGCGTCAACCTGGATCGAGGTGGCCTTGGCCCGGGCCTCGATCACCGCAGTCAGGGTTTCCTTTTCATGCGCGGCATAGCCCTTGACGGTTTCCACCAGGTTGGGAATCAGGTCGGCACGGCGCTGATACTGGTTCTGCACCTGACCCCAGGCAGCCTTGGCCTGTTCATCGAGGGTCGGGATGTTGTTGATGCCGCAGGCGGTCAGCAGCGTGGCCAGCATGAGCAACGTGGCGACTTGCAGGCTCGACCGGTAAGACTGTCGTACATTCATCAGAGTGATGCTCCCTTCACATTTCATGGAAAATCAACCGGCGACCCTCTCGGCCGGCTCTTCGGGCATAATCGGCGCGGCACTGGATTGCGTCGGGACAAATGGGCTAAAAGAAGCCCTGCGCAAAAGCCGTATCCGGCGTTCGACTGCCGTTTTCGGCTGGCGCTTTTTGAGTCAGCACCCGAACAACAATAGTCGCTCCCTAAATTTTGGCTGGCCGGCGTGTACATCGCCGCTTGGGCCCTTGAGAAAACTATTCATGAATAAGCTGTGTTTGCTGGGCCTGTTCGTCAGCCTGGCCAGTCATAACGTACTGGCCGCCACGACGCCCGCACCTCTGGAGAACAAGGACGCCTTCGTCAGCAACCTGATGAAGCAGATGACCCTGGATGAAAAAATCGGCCAGTTGCGCCTGATCAGTATCGGCCCGGAAATGCCCCGGGAGCTGATTCGCAAGGAAATCGCGGCGGGCAACATCGGCGGTACGTTCAACTCGATCACCCGCCCGGAAAACCGTCCGATGCAGGATGCGGCAATGCGCAGCCGGTTGAAGATCCCGATGTTTTTCGCCTACGACGTGATCCACGGCCACCGCACCATTTTCCCGATCCCGCTGGCCCTGGCCTCGAGCTGGGACATGGACGCCATCGGCCTGTCCGGGCGCATCGCCGCCAAGGAAGCCGCGTCGGACAGCATTGACTTGACCTTCGCGCCAATGGTCGACATCTCCCGCGACCCACGCTGGGGCCGTACATCCGAAGGCTTTGGTGAAGACACCTACCTGGTGTCACGCATTGCCGGGGTGATGGTCAAGGCGTTCCAGGGCACCGGCGCGAACGCGGCCGACAGCATCATGGCCAGCGTCAAGCATTTCGCCCTGTATGGCGCGGTCGAGGGCGGTCGCGATTACAACGTGGTCGACATGAGCCCGGTCAAGATGTACCAGGACTACCTGCCGCCGTACCGCGCCGCGATTGACGCCGGCGCTGGCGGGGTAATGGTCGCGCTGAACTCGATCAACGGCGTGCCGGCCACCGCCAACACCTGGCTGATGAACGACCTGTTGCGCAAGGAATGGGGCTTCAAGGGCCTGGCGGTCAGCGACCACGGAGCGATTTTCGAGCTGATCAAGCACGGCGTCGCCGCTGACGGTCGCGAAGCCGCGAAGCTGGCGATCAAGGCCGGCATCCACATGAGCATGAACGACACGCTCTACGGCAAGGAACTGCCAGGGCTGTTGAAGGCTGGCGAGATCGAGCAGAGCGACATCGACAACGCCGTGCGCGCGGTGCTCGACGCCAAGTACGACATGGGCCTGTTCAAGGACCCGTACCTGCGCATCGGCAAGGCCGAGGATGACCCGGCCGACACCAACGCCGACAGCCGCCTGCACCGCGCCGAGGCCCGCGACGTCGCGCGCCGCACCCTGGTGTTGCTGAAAAACCAGAGCGAAACCCTGCCGCTGAAGAAAACCGCGAAGATCGTCCTGGTCGGTCCGTTGGCCAAGGCGCCGATCGACATGATGGGCAGTTGGGCCGCCAACGGTCGCCCTGCGCAGTCGGTGACCCTGTTCGATGGCATGACCACCGCACTCGGTGCGCAATCGACGCTGATCTATGCCCGTGGCGCCAACATCACCAGCGACAAGAAGGCGCTGGATTACCTGAACTTCCTCAACTTCGATGCCCCGGAAGTGGTGGATGATCCGCGCTCGGCGCAAGTACTGATCGATGAAGCGGTGAAAGCCGCCAAGGATGCCGATGTGGTGGTGGCCGCTGTGGGCGAGTCCCGTGGCATGTCCCACGAGTCGTCGAGCCGCACCGACCTGAACATCCCGGAAAACCAGCGGGAGTTGATCCGCGCCCTGAAAGCCACCGGCAAACCGCTGGTGCTGGTGCTGATGAACGGCCGTCCGCTGTCGATTCTTCAGGAGAAGGAGCAGGCCGACGCGATCCTGGAAACCTGGTTCAGCGGTACCGAAGGTGGCAACGCCATTGCCGACGTGCTGTTTGGCGATTACAACCCATCGGGCAAACTGCCGATCACCATCCCGCGTTCGGTGGGGCAGATTCCGACTTATTACAACCACCTGAGCATTGGCCGGCCATTCACACCGGGCAAGCCGGGCAACTACACCTCGCAGTACTTCGATGACACCACCGGCCCACTGTTTCCGTTCGGTTTCGGCTTGAGCTACACCGATTTCAGCCTGAGCGACATGGCCCTGTCGTCGACCACCCTGAACAAGACCGGCAAGCTCGATGCCAGCGTGGTGCTGAAGAACACCGGCAAGCGCGATGGCGAAACCGTGGTGCAGTTGTACATCCAGGACGTGACCGGCTCGATGATCCGCCCGCTCAAGGAGCTGAAGAATTTCCAGAAAATCATGCTCAAGGCGGGTGAACAAAAAGTCGTGCACTTCACCATCACCGAGGACGACCTGAAGTTCTACAACACCCAGCTCAAGTACGCGGCGGAACCGGGCAAGTTCAACGTGCAGATCGGCCTGGACTCCCAGGATGTGACGCAGCAGAGCTTCGAGTTGCTCTAATCCCCGTGCACTGATCGTTCCCACGCTCTGCGTGGGAACGCCTCAAGGGACGCTCCGCGTCCAGTGACGCGGAGCGTCACGGGCTGCATTCCCACGCAGAGCGTGGGAACGATCTGGATCACTATCCTCGTCGATCCAGCAGATTGACCACCAGCCGATCCACCCACCCCCACACCCGCTGCTTGACCCGCTTCCACAGCGGCCGGCGCTGCCACGCTTCCAGGCTGACTTCCTGGCTCAGCGAGAAGTCCTTCTCGAAGCTCGCCACCACGTCACGAGTCAATCCAGGGTCCAGCGCCTCAAGATTGGCCTCCAGATTGAAACGCAAATTCCAGTGATCGAAGTTGCACGAACCAATGCTCACCCAGTCGTCGATCAAGACCATTTTCAAATGCAGGAAACACGGCTGGTACTCGAAAATCCGTACATCGGACTTGAGCAATCGCGGGTAGTAGCGATGCCCGGCGTAGCGCACTGAAGGGTGATCGGTGCGTGGTCCGGTCAACAGCAGCCGCACATCGACACCCCGGGAGGCCGCGCGGCGCAGTGATCGACGGACTTTCCAGGTCGGCAGGAAATACGGGGTAGCCAGCCAGATCCGCTTCTGTCCGCTGTTCAACGCACGAATCAGCGATTGCAGGATGTCCCGGTGCTGGCGGGCGTCGGCATAGGCGACCCGGCCCATGCCCTCGCCCGTGGACGGCACGCGGGGCAGGCGCGGCAGACCGAAATGCGAGGCCGGTCGCCAGGCGCGACGATGGCGGTTGGCGATCCATTGGCGGTCGAACAGCAATTGCCAGTCGAGCACCAGCGGGCCGGTGATTTCCACCATCACTTCGTGCCACTCGCTGACGTCTTCGTTGGGTGTCCAGAATTCATCGGTCACACCGGTGCCACCGACCACGGCCATGCTCTGATCCACCAGCAGCAACTTGCGGTGATCGCGGTAGAAATTGCCGACCCAGCGCCGCCAGCTCAGACGATTGTAGAAGCGCAGTTCGACGCCGGCGGCCATGAGCCGCTGACGCAGGGTCAGGGTAAAGGCGAGGCTGCCGTAATCATCGAAAAGGCAGCGCACCCGTACACCGCGCTCGGCGGCCTGGACCAGTGCCTGAACCATGGCTTCGGCGCAGGCGCCCGCCTCCACCAGGTACAGCTCCAGCTCGACCTGTTCTTCGGCGCGGGCAATCGCCACCAGCATGCGTGGGAAGAATTGCGGACCGTCGACCAGCAATTCGAAGCGATTGCCTTCACGCCAGGGAAAGATCGGGCCGGCCATGTCAACGCGCCGTGAAGATCAGCACCGCACCCACCGGCACCGACAGACTGATGGCCGACAGGCCGGCGACCTTGCGCAGCGCTTCCAGGCCGGGCGCCAGATCGAAGTCTTCGGCATTGATCACCACCGGTTCCAAAGTCACCACCTGGAAGCGCCGGTCATCCAGACGAGTGGCCAACAGTTCGGCGTTGTAGGTGTGTTGCTTGCCATGCAAGTCGACGGTCAGCGGCAGGCGTAACTCCAGTTGCGCACCGGGCGCAAGGTCGTTGATCGGACGCAGGTCGATTTGCGTGGTGATCAGGGCTTCGGAAAACCTGTCGATCTCGAACAGATCCTTGCGCATGCGTTCATCGCGCAAGGGAATACCGCTGTTGACCGATTCCAGCTCGACCTCGACTTCGGCCTTGCCGCTGGGATCGACTTTGCCGTGCAACACCAAAAAGCGCTGCACTTCGGAAACATTGGCGTTTTTGGTGCTGACGAACGACAGCCGCGAGGATTCCCCGTCCAGATACCAGTTGGCCTGGGCCGACAGCGAAGCGCCGGCCAACAGCAGGCAGGTGAGGGTTTTGCAAACAGACCGCTTGAACATAGAAACTCTAGGGGCAGATAAACCTGTGCTGAACCTTAACTGCCCTGACACAGGTTGCAAACTTTCTTCGAGTGCACCGCATCTCCTGTGGCGAGGGGATTTATCCCCGTTGGAGTGCGAAGCGCTCCCAAAACCAGGCGATGCGTTTTATCAGACAGACCGCCGTCGCAGGTATTACGACTGCTACGCAGCCGAGCGGGGATAAATCCCCTCGCCACAAAAGCAGGGTCAAGCCATCGCCTGCTGCACATCACCAATGGTGGCGGCGAGGCTGCTCAGGTGCAGGCTCAGCACCCGTTCCACCGGCGCCTGATCCATCGGCCAGTGCAACGCCATACTGCCCACCAGCCGACCATCGGTGTGAATCGGCAAGGCCACCGCGCGAATCAGGAACGGCAGGCGCACCGGGTATTCCCAGTAGCCTTCGGTGCGCTGGCCGAAACCTTGATGCAGCGCCTGTTCGGTGGCGCTGAACAGCGATTCGTCGCTCAGTCGCTCACGACTGGCCAGGCGCTCCACTTCATGACTTTCCAGTTCACCGAGGCAGGCACGGCCCATGGCCGAATGAAACAGGCTGGCGTGCTGGCCAACGATCTGACAGTTGTTGGGGTAGCGTTTGCGCAAAACCTGCGGGATCGCACTTTCCATCACCTCCACCCGTTCGCCATCGAAGCACGACAGATCCGCCACCAGCCCGGTGCGCTCGCTCAACGCCAGCAACAGCGGCGCGGCGTTTTCCACCAGGCGCCGCTTGAAGCGCTGCCGACTGTCACCGAACAGGCGCTTGGCACACAAGCGGTAACGCCGGTCGCTCAAGCCGCGGTAGATCCAGCCTTGCTCCTGCAAGGTCAGCAGCATGCGCGACACCGTGGCCTTGGGCAGGCGGGTCAAGTAGTGCAACTCCTCCAGGCCCAGCGCCTGATGCTCGCCCAGTAACTCGACGATCGCCAAGGCGCGCTCGACGGAACGTACGCTGCCGGTTTCTGCCTTGTTCCCCATGGATTCGATATCCCTGAGCCCGGATCGGATGATCGCTGCTCTTTTTTTACAAAGCACAGCAAGATGTGGGCCTGCCCACAGCTTTCACGCATTTTGCAGACAACCAGGCGGTCGGCGCGTGACCCATTGCGTCAGTTGTTCGTGGGCGTACGCCAGTTGCAATACCGCGCGATCAGCCTGAGCCGGGCCGATGATTTGCAGGCCCATCGGCAGTCCGGCCGGGTTGAATCCTACCGGCACGTTCATGCTCGGCAAACCGGCCAGGGTGGGTCCGATCACCACCTCCATCCAGCGGTGATAGGTGTCCATGCTCTGCCCGCCGACGACGCGCGGCCAAGGGGTTTGTGCATCAAAAGGAAACACTTGCGCAGTGGGCAACAGCAGGAAATCGTAACGTTCGAACAACTCGTTCAAGGCGCGATACCACTCGCTGCGACTGACCGAGGCTTGATAGACATCCGCCGCCGTCAGGCGCATACCACCCTCGATTTCCCAAATGGCTTCCGGCTTGAGTTGCTCGCGCTTGCGCGGGTCGGCATACAGGCTACCGAGGCTGCCCTGCACCAGCCAGTGGCGGTGCACCAGCCAGGCCTGCCACAGGCGCTCCATGGAGAAATCCGGTTGGCAGGCTTCGACCTTGCACCCGAGGGCCGTAAAGTCCTGCAGCGCCGACTCGCACAGACTCATCACGCCAGGGTCCATCGGCAGATAGCCGTTGTAGTCGCCCAGCCAACCCAGGCGGACCTCGCTGAAATCCTGCGCCAGCGACTGATGGAAAATCTCCGGGTCCTGAGTCAGCGACAACGGCACGCGCGGGTCGTACCCGGCCTGGGTGCCGAGCAACCGGGCGACATCGGTGACGGTGCGGCCCATCGGCCCTTCCGTGGCCAGCTGCTGGACAAACACCTCCGGTTGCGGGCCGTGGGGCACGCGGCCTTGGGACGGACGAAAACCGAACACATTGTTGAAGGCCGCCGGGTTGCGCAGCGAGCCCATCATGTCACTGCCGTCGGCCACTGGCAGCATGCGCAACGCCAGTGCCACCGCCGCCCCGCCGCTGCTGCCGCCGGCAACCAGCGACGGATCGTAGGCATTGGTGGTGGTGCCGAACACACTGTTGTAGCTCTGCGAACCGAGGCCGAATTCCGGCACGTTGGACTTGCCGATTATGATCGCGCCACAGTCGCGAACCCGCGCCACGCTGATGGCGTCGTGCTGCGGGACTTGCTCGGCAAACAGCGGCGAGCCCATGGTCGTGCGCAATCCGGCGGTGGCCGCCAGGTCCTTCACCGCTTGCGGCATGCCGTGCATCCAGCCCCGGGACTGGCCCTGGTCCAGTTGTCGGTCGCAGGCGTCGGCCTCTGCCAGCAATTCTTCGGCCGGGCGCAGGGATACCAGCGCATTGACCTGTGGATTGAAGCGTTCGATCTGCGCCACATACGCCTGCATCACTTCACGGCAGGACACCAGTCGCCCGTGGATGGCGCGGGACAACGCATCGGCGTCCATTTCAACAATCGGATTCATGCTCAAGGTTTCACCCCAAGGTTAAGTGCAACGGATCTCTTTGCCCGTGGTGCTTCCTGCATGCAGTAGGTGCCCAACAGCGTCAGCACGCAAGCGAACAATACGTAGAACGATGGCGCCACCGGCGTGGCCAATACCTTGCTCAGCCAGGTGACGATCAGCGGGGCGAAACCGCCGAACACCATGACCGCAACGTTATAGGCCACCGACACCCCGGTGGAGCGCACTTCAATCGGAAACTGCTCGGCCAGTGCCGTCGGTGCCGGACCAAAGAAGCCACCAATCGAACTGCACAACAGCAGTTGCATCACCAGCAAGCGCTCTACTGAAGGCGCCGCCGCCACCCACACATACAGCGGATACACCATCAGGAAAAACGCCAGGGTGAAGGCCATCAACACCGGGCGGCGGCCAAGGCGGTCCGACAGTGCGCCGGACAGGGGAATGACCACGGTCATCAGCGCCACCGCGAGCATTTGCACCAACAGCACCTGATCCAGCGGCAAACCGAGGTTTTTGTGAGCGAAGGTCGGCATGTTCACCAGCACCACGTAAAACGACACCGTCGCGCCGCACGCCAGGCCCATCGACACCAGAATGGCGCGGCGATGTTCGCGGATCACTTGCAGCAAACCCGGGCTTTCGCCTTTGGCCTGTTTGCGTGCCTCGAGAAACTCTTCCGGTTCCTCCATGTGCTTGCGAATCCACAGGCCGACCGGGCCGATCAACAGGCCGATCATGAATGGAATCCGCCAGCCCCAGCTGTCCAGCGCCTCGGGGGTCAGCAGGTGCGTAAATAACGCCACCATCCCCGCCCCGGAAAACACCGCCAGGCATTGCCCGACCAATTGCCACGAACCGTACAAACCCTTGCGGTGCGCCGGCGCGCTTTCCACCAGGAACGCCGTGGCACTGGCGTACTCGCCGCCGGTGGCGAAGCCCTGGAGCATTCGCGCGACCACGATCAACAGCGGCGCGCCCATGCCGATGGCGGCGTAGTTCGGCGCGAAGGCGATCAACGCGATGGACACGGTCATCAGGCGAATGATCATCTGCATCGCCGCCTTTCGCCCTTTGCGGTCCGAATACATGCCCAGCAGAATGCCGCCCACCGGGCGCATGAAGAAGCCGACGCCGAAGGTCGCCAGGGCCATCAGCAACGACGCGTATTCGTCCTCGGAGGGGAAGAACTGCCGAGCGATGATGCTCGCCAGAAAGCCGTAAACAATGAAGTCATACCATTCCAGCGCGTTGCCGATAACGGCAGCGACCACCTGCCGGGTGCGCGAAACACCTGTGCTCGAAGTGTGCATGGGGGAACTCTCCAGAAACCTGTTGGGTGATGCCGGGCACGACTTGGCACGCCCGGTCCAGCGGCAGTAGAAAGTGAAAGGGTCAGGCCGGCTTGAGCCAGCTCTCGGTCAGCGCGCCCCAATACGCCGCGCCGGTCAGCAGGATGTCGTCGTTGAAGTCGTAGGCAGGGTTGTGCACCATCGGCCGCGACACACCGTTGCCGATGAACAGGTAGGCGCCGGGACAGCGTTGCAGCATCCAGGCGAAGTCTTCGCTGCCCATGAGTTTGGGGGTGTTGCCATCCACCGCAGCGGCGCCGAGCAGCTCGACGCCGACTTGCCGGGCGAACTCGGTTTCAGCGGCATGGTTGACCAGTACCGGGTAAGCCGGACGGTGCTCGATTTTCGAACTGCAACCAAAACTCTGAGCCTGGGATTCGATGATCGCGCGCACCCGGTCGAGGGTCTGCTCACGCACCTGGGCGTTCAGCGCGCGCAGGCTCAGGCGCAGGATCGCCTGCTGGGGGATGACGTTGGCCGCCTCCCCGGCCTGCAATGCACCGACCGTTACCACCGCCGCCTGCTGCGCATCGATGTTGCGCGCGACCACGGTTTGCAGGGCCATGACTACGCTGGCCGCCGCCACCAATGGGTCTACCGCCAGATGCGGCATCGAGCCGTGCCCGCCGACGCCTTCGATGGTCACCGTGAGCAAATCCTGCGAAGCCATCATCGGCCCTTCGCGAAAGCCCAGGTGCCCCGCTGGCAAGCCCGGCATGTTGTGCATGCCGAACAGTGCATCGCAGGGAAAACGTTCGAGCAGGCCATCGGCGAGCATCGCTTCGGCGCCGCCCTGGCCTTCTTCGGCGGGCTGGAAAATCAGGGTCAGGGTGCCGTCGAACTGGCGGGTCGCCGCCAGGTAACGCGCCGCGCCCAACAACATCGTGGTGTGGCCGTCGTGCCCACAGGCGTGCATACAGCCCTGGTGCCGGCTGCTGTAGGCCGCCCCGGTATTTTCGATGATCGGCAGCGCATCCATGTCCGCCCGTATCCCGAGTTTGCGCGGGCTGCTGCCGTTGCGGAGGACACCGACCACGCCGGTCTTGCCGATCCCGGTGTGTACTTCGTAGCCCCATTCTTCAAGCGACCTGGCGACCAACGCCGAGGTGCGGTTTTCCTCGAAGCCAAGCTCCGGGTGAGCGTGGATGTCCTGGCGGGTGGCATGCAGGTCGCTGGCGACGTCGTTGAGCCAGGCAAGGATGTGCTGATGTCGGGTCATGACGATTTCCTCGGGCCGGGTGTATTCCCGTTCTTTTTGTTAGCTGTTCTTTGGTGGTGAGCGCGACGCATCAAAGGCAGGCGCTCACGACCAGATAACCGCGAGTCGCGCGCGAGGACAATCGAATGTGGTTCCACTGCGTGGAACCTGAGAGGCCGATCAATTGAAATTCGCCTAATACCCTGTGGGAGCGAGCCTGCTCGCGAATGCAATACCAGCCCCGCTGCTTGCGTTGAGTCTGCCGACGCTTTCGCGAGCAGGCTCGCTCCCACAGGTGTTGTGTGTGGAGTCAGGGATTCAAGCGGCAGCCCTGGCGATCACCGATCCAGGCTGCGCTATTAGTGCGCCCCATGCCGCTGACGGTGATGCGCTTACTGGCGGTATCATCGGCAAAACCGCTGGTGGGCAACCATTGCTTTACGTAGCCACGGCAATACTCGGCGTCGTTGTTCATCACGTAACGGCACGAGCAATATTCCTTGGCGGTGTAGGCGCTGATGATGTCGGGGAATGCCCACAGCGCCACCCGCTCATGCCAGATCCAGCCGAGCAAGGCGAGCAACAGGGCCAGCAGCAGCGAACTGATGGGACGGCGACGAATGAAACCGCTCATGGCTGCTCCCTCCCGGCAAACGCCTTGAGCACAAGCCTGAGCAATTCGTTGTGCCGGTAGCTGCCGTCGCGGTCATCGCCGTAGCGTACGATCACCAGGTTTGCGCCGGGGATCACGTACATCGCCTGGCCCCAATGGCCCAGCGCGGCGAAGGTGTCGACGGGAGCATCGGACCAGGGTCGGGCGCCCCCGTCTGCTGCACGATTGAGCCACCAGTGGCCGCCGGGCACCGCATCATCCTGGTTGGCGCGATAGCGAGCGAAGGGTTCGCGATTGAAGGCAACCCAGTCCTTGGGCAGGAGTTGTTTGTCGCCCCAGCGACCGTCCCGCGCCATCAACAAACCGATGCGGGCCAGATCCCGAGCGGTGAGGTAGGCATAGGACGAAGCGACGAACGTTCCAGTGGCGTCGGTTTCCCAGACCGCGCTGCGAATGCCCAGAGGCTCGAACAACGCAGTCCACGGATAGTTCGCATAGCGCTCTGCACCGACGATAGTTTTCAGCGCGGCGGACAGTAGATTCGTGTCGCCACTGGAATAACGAAACGCCTGCCCTGGTGCGGCGTAGGTGCCGTGATCGGCAGTGAAGGCGGCCATGTCCCGGTGACCTCGGGTGTAGAGCATGGCCACCACCGAGGATTTAAGCGGTGCGTATTCGTAGTCTTCCTGCCAGTCGAGGCCGGAGGCCCAGTGCAGCAGGTCGATCATGGTCAGGTCCGGGTGTTTTTGCAATGGCGGATAGAATTTGGCCACCGGGTCCTGGAGCCTGAACCGACCCTCGCCATAAGCCACGCCGAGGACCGTGGCCATCAGGCTTTTGCTGATGGACCAAGTGAGGTGCGGCGTCTCGGCGGTAGTCGGCCCGGCGTAGCGCTCGTAGATCACCTGGCCGTCACGGATTACGAGCAAGGCGTCGGTGCGGATGTCTTGGCGGGTGGTGTCGTTGCGGGGTGGAAAGGCGTAACGCGCCAGAGCTTCAAGCGCGGGCCCGGTGATGGTCGGGCCGGGCGACCATTGCTCGGTGGGCCAGTTTTCAGCGTGGGCCGTGAGGCTGAGCAGCAGCATGAAAAACAGGGACAGGCCTTTAGGCATGGCGGGGGCTCGTGGGGATGAACCTGCTGAGCCTAGTTGAGGTTGATGACAGTTTTGGGGGATTTTGTTGTCCTGAAGGTCGCCATCGCGAGCAAGCTCGCTCCCACATTTTCGAGTTCATTCCCCTGTGGGAGCGAGCTTGCTCGCGATGGGGCCGGTCAGATCGCCGTCAATGCTTTAGCAAGACGCTTGGCCCTGGCCCCCGCCGCCAGCTCCATCACCGCCTGATCGCGCTGCCACATTGCCGCCCACTCCGGCGAGCCCTCGGCCAGCGCTTCATTGATCTCACCCTTGAGCCCCTCGAACTGCGCAAACAACCCACCGAGCAACACATGCCCCGCCGGACTGACGGGGGGTTGTCGACTGACCTCCGCACACCCGGCCAGCAGCGCCAGCAAGCGCAACTGCAAGGCCTGCGGCCAGTCACTGTCCTGACCGACGCCATACAGCCAGGCGGTCATGGCACTCAATACATAGATGTCTTCCAGGGTTCGGAACGGTTTGACGTAGGCATCCCAGCCATCTCCCGCGAGCAATTCGCACAGTGCGTTATCCAGAAACAAGCGGCCATGGCTGATGTCCGGCATCAACGGGATCGGCGGCAGTTTTTCCACCCGCACGCCCGGCTCATCGGGGTAGACCACCGCCAGGCTCAGGCGCGGAGTCTCGTCGGGTTGTTCACTGCGGGCGGCAATCAGCAGCCAGTCGGCGGCATCGCCTGCGGTGACGAAATCCTTGCGACCGCTCAAGCGCAAATCGTGCAGACGGGTCTGCATGTCAGCCACCCGCAGGCTGCGTTGCTCGGTCGCGCACAGCGCGCCAAGGCTCAACGGCGCGCTTGGCCACAGCATGCGCAACGCCGCCTGATAGCCCACCAGAAACGCCAGCCCCGGCGTCGCCATCATGCGTGCACCGACCACGGCCAGTTCAAACGGAGTGACGTTGCCCAGCTGCTGCAACAACGTGGCGAACCCCTCGCCCAGATCCGGGTTGGCGGGCAAGCGAGCGTGGCGGTTCAACAGGGTTTGCCAGGGCATAGAAGGCTCCTTGTGGGCTGTCATACAAGCATCACCAAAGCTTCATGGCGATGACACCGGGGCTACATAGCCTGACTTTGCACAACACGGCTGGATAAAGAAAGTCGATTCGCTGTAACCCCAAGACGGGTGAGCAGCCCGCACGGAGATTCGCCATGACTCAGATCGCCCGCATCAGCGACACCGGCAACGAACGCCGCCTGCAAGCCGAACGTCTGATAGGCGCCGAGGCTTTGCAGCAAGCCCAGGCCTTGCGCTTCAACGTGTTCAGCGGCGAATTCAACGCCAGGCTGAAAGGTGCGGAGCTGGGTCTGGACATGGACGACTACGATGTTCACTGCACCCACATCGGCGTGCGCGACCTGAACACCGGGCGCCTGGTGGCGACCACCCGCCTGCTCGACCACACTGCCGCCAGCAGCCTGGGCAAGTTCTACAGCGAAGAAGAATTCAGCCTGCACGGCCTGGTCCATCTGCAAGGCCCGATCCTGGAAATCGGTCGCACCTGCGTCGACCCGGCCTACCGCAACGGCGGCACCATCGCCGTGCTCTGGGGAGAGCTGGCGGAAGTGTTGAACCAGGGTGGCTACAGCTACCTGATGGGTTGCGCAAGCATTCCGATGCAGGATGGCGGGATCCAGGCCCACGCGATCATGCAGCGTCTGCGTGAACGCTACCTGTGTACCGAACACTTGCGGGCCGAGCCGAAAAAGCCGTTGCCGACGCTGGATATTCCATCGAACGTGATCGCCGAAATGCCGCCGCTGCTCAAGGCCTACATGCGCCTGGGCGCGAAGATCTGCGGCGAGCCGTGCTGGGACGAAGATTTCCAGGTGGCCGATGTGTTCATCCTGCTCAAGCGCGACGAACTCTGCCCGCGTTACGCCAAACACTTCAAGGCGGCTGTGTAATGAGTCGCCTGCGCGTGTATGCGCGAATCGCACGAGTGCTGCTGGTGGTCGGGCTCGGCCTGAGCATGGCAACCGTATTTGGTGTCTTCGAGCGGCTGGGGCTGGCCCATTCGATGGAACGCCGCCAGCGCTGGTCGCGGTTTTTCATGGCGCGCCTGAGCAATGCCCTGCCCTTCGACGTCACGGTGCACGGCAAGCTGCCGAAAGCGCCGATGCTGTGGGTCAGCAACCATGTCTCCTGGACCGACATACCGTTGCTGGGCATGCTCACACCGCTGTCGTTCCTGTCCAAGGCCGAAGTGCGCACCTGGCCCGTCGCCGGCTGGCTGGCCGCCAAGGCCGGCAGCCTGTTTATCCGTCGCGGTTCGGGTGACAGCCAGTTGATCCGCAAACAAATGACCCGCCACCTGGCGCACGCCCACCCGCTGCTGATGTTCCCCGAGGGCACCACCACTGACGGCCGCTCGCTGCGCACTTTCCATGGTCGCTTGCTGTCTGCCGCCATCGACTCCGAAGTGGCGATGCAACCGGTGGCGATTCGATATGTGCGCAACGGCGAGCCCGACACACTGGCGCCGTTCATTGGTGATGATGATTTGTTGTCGCACTTGATGCGTCTGTTTGCCAATGACCGGGGCCATGTGGAGATTCATCTGCTCAAGCCGATTGCTTGCGAAGGTCGGGAACGTGCGGCACTGGCGTTCGAGGCGCAGCAGGCGGTGCAGAAGGCGTTGTTTGGTGAAGTGGCGAAACCTGTCGAGCCACGTCGTACCGGAGAACTGATCGCCGCCTAACCCGTAGGAGCGAGGCTTGCCCGCGAAGGGAACGCCGCGGTGTCTCAGGCACACCGCGGCGTTCCCTTCGCGGGCAAGCCTCGCTCCTACAGGTCATGAGTGTCAGCGGTTCTGGGCAAAATCCTGAAGCTGCGGATAGAACAACCGAAAATCCTCGCTCAACGGCTCATACAACACCCGCAGTTCCTGCATCGCAGCGGCCAGTTCTTCCGGTCGGGTCAAGCGCCGTGAAATCCCCCGCAACACCTGCTCCAGCAATTCGAACTCGCGGTAAGACCCCAACCAGTCATTGGCCACCATGTGCGGCGCGATTTGCGCCAGGCGCTCCGGCAGTTGAGATTGGGTGGACAGCACCCGGTACACGTCCGAGGTGAACAGCTCCAGCGGCCGGTCCGCGTACAACGTCCAGTCCCGTGCCAGGCAATGATCGAAAAACACATCGAGCACGATTCCGGCATAGCGCCGGCGCGTCAGGGAAAACCTCGACAATGCGACATCCACCAGTGGATGACGGTCGGTATAAACGTCAATGCTGCGATGCAGCTGGATGGCCGCTTCGATCTCTGGATCGAACTGCCCTTGCAGCCGCCCTTTGACGAAATCGCCATACAGACTGCCGAGTAATTGACCGGGACGCTGGCCACCGAGGTGAAGATGTGCGAGATAGTTCATGGGCGCAGCTTAGCACTGCCCCATTGTTTCTTTACAGCCCACATATCGTTATAACCCGATATACCGATTTACTCGGTCGTCAGACCAAAATCATATTGGTATATCGCGAAATACCGATTTAAAGTTCGCTTCATCGCGATATAGCGTTTTACTGATCACGAGCCCCCAACCATGAACCTTGAACTCGACGAAATAATAAAAGCCCTGGCACACCCGGTACGGCGAGAAATCCTGCACTGGCTGAAAAATCCGGACGTCGAATTTCCAGACCAGTCCCACAGCAACGAGCACGGCGTCTGCGCCGGGCAGATCGATCAACGTTGCGGTTTGTCGCAGTCCACGGTGTCCGCACACTTGGCAACCCTGCAACGCGCCGGCCTGATCAGCAGCCGCAAGGTCGGCCAGTGGCATTTCTTTAAACGCAATGAGGAAACCATTCAGGAGTTCCTCAAAATCTTCAGCAAAGAGCTCTGACCCTTTACGTCAGTACGCCGATAAGGAATCAACCATGCCCCTCTCGCTACTCATTCTGGCCTTGAGCGCCTTCGCCATCGGCACCACCGAGTTCGTCATCATGGGCTTGCTGCCCGACGTGGCCGCCGACCTCGGTGTCTCGATCCCCGGCGCCGGCTGGCTGGTGACCGGTTACGCCCTGGGCGTGGCCATTGGTGCGCCGTTCATGGCACTGGCCACCGCTCGACTGCCGCGCAAGGCCGCCCTGGTCGCATTGATGGGCATTTTTATTATCGGCAACCTGCTCTGCGCGGTGGCCAGTGACTACAACGTGCTGATGTTTGCCCGGGTGGTGACGGCGCTGTGCCACGGTGCATTCTTCGGCATCGGTTCGGTGGTGGCGGCAGGCCTGGTGCCAGCCAACAAACGCGCCTCGGCCGTGGCCCTGATGTTCACCGGCCTGACCCTGGCCAACGTCCTCGGCGTGCCGCTGGGCACCGCGCTCGGTCAACAGGCCGGTTGGCGCTCGACCTTCTGGGCAGTGACAGTGATCGGTGTGATCGCACTGATCGGCCTGATCCGCTTCCTGCCGGCCAAGCGCGATGAAGAAAAACTCGACATGCGCGCCGAATTGCGCGCCCTCAAAGGCGCCGGGATCTGGTTGTCCCTGAGCATGACCGCACTGTTCGCCGCCTCGGTATTCACCCTGTTCACCTATGTGGCGCCACTGTTGGGCGAAGTCACCGGCGTCTCACCCCGTGGCGTGACCTGGACCCTGATGCTCATCGGCCTGGGCCTGACCGTCGGCAACATCATCGGCGGCAAGCTGGCAGACAAGGGTCTGGCGGCAACGCTGATCGGCGTCTTCATCGCGATGGCCGTAGTGTCCACCGTGCTGACCTGGACCAGCGTCGCGTTGATTCCGACCGAAATCACCCTCTTCCTCTGGGCCACCGCGTGTTTCGCCGCCGTGCCTGCCCTGCAAGTGAACGTGGTGACCTACGGCAAGGCCGCACCGAACCTGGTCTCGACCCTGAACATCGGCGCCTTCAACGTCGGCAACGCCCTGGGCGCCTGGGTTGGCGGCAGTGTCATCGCCCACGGTTTCGGCCTGACCAGCGTTCCTCTCGCGGCCGCCTTACTTGCGGTACTCGCCCTGCTGGTAACCCTGATTACTTTCCGTCAGAGCGGCAATCCCGAACTGGCCCCCGCTACCAACTGATCTCCAAAAGAGAGCTATTTGATGACCACTATTTTCGATCCGATCAAACTGGGCGACCTCGAGTTGGCCAACCGCATCATCATGGCCCCGCTGACCCGCTGCCGCGCCGACGAAGGTCGTGTACCGAATGCACTGATGGCCGAGTACTACGTACAACGTGCCTCGGCTGGCCTGATCCTCAGCGAGGCCACTTCGGTCACGCCGATGGGCGTCGGCTACCCCGATACTCCGGGCATCTGGTCCAACGACCAGGTGCGCGGCTGGACCAACGTAACCAAGGCAATCCACGGTGCGGGCGGCAAGATATTCCTGCAACTGTGGCACGTGGGTCGTGTCTCGCACCCGTCGTACCTGGGCGGTGAAGCACCGGTCGCACCAAGCGCGATCCAGCCCAAAGGTCACGTCAGCCTGGTTCGTCCACTGTCCGACTACCCGACCCCGCGCGCCCTGGAAACCGCTGAAATCGCCGACATCGTCGATGCCTACCGCACCGGTGCCGAGAACGCCAAGGCGGCCGGCTTCGATGGCGTGGAAATCCACGGCGCCAACGGCTACCTGCTCGACCAGTTCCTGCAAAGCAGCACCAACCAGCGCACCGACCAATACGGCGGCTCCCTGGAAAACCGTGCCCGCCTGTTGCTGGAAGTGACCGATGCCGCGATCGAAGTCTGGGGCGCCGGCCGTGTCGGTGTTCACTTGTCACCGCGTGCCGACTCTCATGACATGGGCGACGACAACCTCGCCGAAACCTTCACCTACGTCGCTCGCGAACTGGGCAAACGCGGCATCGCGTTCATTTGCTCACGCGAGAAAGAAGGCGCCGACAGCCTCGGCCCGCAGATCAAGGAAGCCTTCGGCGGCCCGTACATCATCAACGAACGCTTCACCAAGGACAGCGCCAATGCCTGGCTGGCCGCTGGCAAGGCTGATGCGGTCGCCTTCGGCGTGCCGTTCATTGCCAACCCGGACTTGCCGGCACGTTTGAAAGCGGATGCGCCGCTGAACGAAGCGCGTCCGGAATTGTTTTATGCCAAGGGTCCGGTTGGCTACATCGACTACCCGACGTTGTAATCAGCACGCCGTAAAACGTAAAAGCCCCGACTCGAAAGAGCCGGGGCTTTTTATTTATCGTGAATTTGGCGCGCCCCTTGTAGGAGCGAGCCTGCTCGCGAAAAACCCGAGGGCGCCGCGGGGCATCTGGCTTTGCGCGTTATCGTTGACGACCATCGTCGGAACGCCGCCCGGAGCATGCTCGCTCCTACAGGGGAACGATTGCACCCACAAAAATCATGTCGGCTGGCAGGCTGCCATCGCGGGCAACCCTTGCTCCTACAAAAACAGTTTGGCGTACACCCGCTCTTCACCACTCATCAGGCCGAGCGTTAGCTCGCCTTCAGCTTTTGATCTTGATCTGCCCGCCCCTTCGGGAGGCTGAGTGGAGGCGTTTATCCGGGGAGTGGCGCGCAGCGCCGTTCGACGTAGTCGAACACGCTGCATGAAGGTGCAGCGAAGCCAACCGGAGGGCAGTGTCCCCGGATGAATGCCGGAGCGAAGGAACCCCGAGCCTTGGCGAGGGGCCGGACGCCGGGGCGAGACCTTTGCTTCCTTTGGGCTGGGCCGGCACTCCGGCGTTTGCCAAAGGGAGTCGGCCGTCAGGGCGAAACCACCAGCCGCCGTTACCGCAGCAACGGATATGTACTCAGTCAACAAAAGACAGGTCGGCTATCAGGCCGCCATCGCGGGCAAGCCTTGCTCCTACGGGTTCGACACAAAATCCCTACAAAATACTCAGCTTGCTGCCTGTCAACCCGCCCAGTGTAAGTATATAAAAGCAGCCCATTGCCTCAGAGCGAATGAAGAACTGTTCATCTACACCCTTATCGATTGACACATACGAAGCCAATTACGCATTTTGCTTCATTTGCGCAAGCTGGGGCTGAAGCGCAACAGGTCCAGCCCGGTATCGGCCCAACGCTCCGCCTCGCTGTGCAGTTGAAAACTGTCGGGAGCCAGCAGCCACTGGTACAGGATGCCATCGATATAGGCATGCAGGCTGATGGCTGCGCGGACGGTGTCGAGGTCTTCCGGCAGTTGCCCGCGATTCACCGCGTTACTCAGGGCCAGGCCGATTCGTACTTTGCAGTCCAGGCTGGCCGCCACGCGTTGTTGGCGCAAGTCGCACATTTCATCGGTGAACTCGCACTTATGAAACAGAATTTCGTTGATGCGTCGGGTTTTCGGGTCCAGGGCAACTTGATGAAACAAATGAATCAACAGCTTGCGCATGCAGCCCAGGGGGTCGGGTTCGTCTGCGCTTTCGCTGGCCTTGGCCATTTCATCGAGAGGCTCATGCAGGGTGTCGAGCATGGCCTGGACCAGGTCCGCCTTGTTACTGAAATGCCAATAAATCGCCCCGCGGGTGACGCCAGCCAGGGTAGCGATGTCCGCCAGTGTCGTGCGCGCCACGCCCCTTTCGAAAAAGGCTTTCTCGGCCGCTTCGAGTATCTGGCTGCGGGTTTCTTGAGCTTCCTCTTTGGTACGACGGACCATGGCAGTACAACCTCAATCAGGATGCTTCAGCGATGTCTGGATATCAGCTGAATAAAAGCGGGGCGAGTGCTCTTGGGTATCGTCCCCGGACCTACGATTCGAACCTTTCAACGGCGTTTGTAACGGCTTGGGGTACATGTCCAAGGTCTTTACAAACAGCCATGAACGTAAGTATATTACTTAGCATGCTACTTATCCACTCGGCCCCCACTTTTTAACCTTCAATCTTTTCTTGTGCGTTTTTTTTCGCGCCTGACCCGAGGATTTTCATGCAATTCAAGCCAGCTGTTACCGCTCTGGTCGCCGCCGTCGCCCTGGCATCGCTGCTCAGCGGATGTAAAAAGGAAGAAGCCGCTCCGGCCGCACCACCGCCTCAGGTCGGCGTTGTCACCCTGCAGACGCAAACGTTTACGTTGACTTCCGAACTTCCGGGTCGCACCAGTGCGTTCCGCATTGCTGAAGTTCGCCCACAGGTCAACGGCATCATTCTCAAGCGTCAGTTCAAGGAAGGCGGCGACGTCAAGGCCGGCCAGCAGCTGTATCAGATCGATCCCTCGGTCTACGACGCTACGCTGAAAAGCGCCGAAGCCAACCTGCGTTCGACCAAGTCGATCTCCGACCGCTACAAGCAACTGGTCGACGAACAGGCCGTAAGCCGCCAGGAATACGACACCGCTGTGGCCAACCGCCTGCAATCGGAAGCCGCACTTCAATCGGCCCAGATCAACGTGCGTTACACCAAGGTGTATGCGCCGTTGACCGGCCGGATCGGTCGCTCGTCGGTCACCGAAGGCGCGCTGGTCAGCAACGGCCAGACCGAAGCGATGGCCGTCATCCAGCAACTTGACCCGATCTACGTCGACGTCACCCAGTCCTCCGTAGAACTGCTGCAACTGCGACGCGAACTGGAAAGCGGTCGCCTGCAAAAGGCCGGCGACAACGCCGCGAAAGTCAAACTGACCCTCGAGGATGGCAGCCAGTACAAACTCGACGGCAAGCTGGAGTTCTCCGAGGTCTCGGTTGACCAGACCACCGGCTCCGTGACGCTGCGCGCCGTGTTCCCGAACCCTGAGCACACCCTTCTGCCGGGCATGTTCGTGCACGCCCAGTTGCAGGCCGGTGTGAACAGCGCCGCGATCCTGGCTCCGCAGCAAGGTGTCACCCGCGACCTCAAAGGCACGCCGACCGCATTGGTCGTGGGCCCCGACAACAAGGTCGAACTGCGTCAGCTCAAGGCTAACCGTACCGTCGGCAACCAATGGCTGATCGAGGACGGCCTGAAGGCCGGCGATCGCCTGATCACCGAAGGCCTGCAATTCGTCAAACCTGGTATCGAAGTCAAGGCCACTGACGCGACCAACGTAGGCGCAAAAGACCCGGCCCCCGCCAAGCCAGCTGAGCAGGCTTCCAGCGGCAAAGGGGAGTAATTCATGTCAAAATTCTTCATCGACCGTCCGATTTTCGCCTGGGTAATCGCCCTGGTGATCATGCTGGTCGGGGCTCTATCGATCCTCAAGCTGCCGATCAACCAATACCCGAGCATTGCGCCACCGGCCATCGCCATTTCCGTGACTTACCCGGGCGCTTCTGCGCAAACCGTGCAGGACACCGTGGTTCAGGTGATCGAGCAACAGCTCAACGGTATCGACAATTTGCGTTATGTGTCTTCGGAAAGTAACTCCGATGGCACCATGACCATTACCGCGACCTTTGAGCAAGGTACCAACTCCGATACCGCGCAGGTTCAGGTCCAGAACAAGCTGAACCTGGCCACCCCGCTGTTGCCGCAAGAAGTGCAGCAGCAAGGTATCCGCGTGACCAAGGCAGTGAAGAACTTCCTGCTGGTGATCGGCGTGGTTTCGCGTGACGGCAGCATGACCAAGGACGACCTGTCCAACTACATCGTCTCCAACATGCAGGACCCGATCTCGCGGACCGCCGGTGTCGGCGACTTCCAGGTATTCGGTTCGCAATACGCCATGCGCATCTGGCTCGACCCGGCCAAGTTGAACAATTTCAACCTGACCCCGGTCGACGTCAAAACCGCCATCGCCGCACAGAACGTCCAGGTGTCCTCCGGCCAGCTCGGCGGCTTGCCGGCCCTGCCCGGCACCCAGCTGAACGCGACGATCATCGGCAAGACCCGCCTGCAGACCGCGGAGCAATTCAACAAGATTCTGCTCAAGGTCAACAAGGACGGCTCCCAGGTTCGCCTCAAAGATGTCGCCGAGGTCGGTCTGGGTGGCGAGAACTACAGCATCAACGCCCAGTTCAACGGCGCCCCGGCGTCTGGCCTGGCCGTGAAGCTGGCCACCGGCGCCAATGCCCTGGATACCGCCAAGGCATTGCGCACGACCATCGACAACCTCAAGCCGTTCTTCCCCGAAGGCATGGAAGTGGTGTTCCCGTACGACACCACGCCGGTGGTGACCGAATCGATCAAGGGCGTGGTTCACACCCTGGTCGAAGCGGTTGCGCTGGTGTTCCTGGTGATGTTCCTGTTCCTGCAGAACTTCCGCGCCACCATCATCACCACGATGACCGTGCCGGTGGTATTGCTCGGTACATTCGGCATCCTCGCGGCGGCCGGGTTCAGCATCAACACCCTGACCATGTTCGGTATGGTGCTGGCCATCGGCTTGCTGGTGGATGACGCCATCGTCGTGGTGGAAAACGTCGAACGGGTCATGAGCGAAGAAGGCCTGTCGCCCAAGGAAGCCACCAAGAAATCCATGGGCCAGATCCAGGGTGCACTGGTGGGTATCGCCCTGGTGCTGTCGGCGGTTCTGCTGCCAATGGCCTTCTTCAGCGGTTCCACCGGTGTGATCTACAAGCAGTTCTCGATCACCATCGTCTCGGCCATGGCCCTGTCGGTACTGGTTGCACTGATCTTCACGCCGGCGCTTTGCGCCACCATGCTCAAGCCGATTCCGAAAGGCGAGCACCACACCCCGAAACGCGGCTTCTTCGGCTGGTTCAACCGCAACTTCGACCGCGGCGTCAAAAGCTACGAGCGTGGCGTGGGCAGCATGCTCACGCACAAGGCGCCGTACCTGCTGGCCTACATCATCATCGTCGTCGGCATGATCTGGCTGTTCACCCGCATTCCAACCGCGTTCCTGCCGGAAGAAGACCAGGGCGTACTGTTCGCCCAAGTACAGACGCCGGCCGGCTCGACGTCCCAGCGCACCCAGGTGGTGGTGGACGAAATGCGGGAATTCCTGCTGCGTCCGGGCAAGGATGGCGGTGAAGGCGATGCGGTGAACTCGGTATTTACCGTGACCGGCTTCAACTTCGCCGGCCGTGGCCAGAGTTCGGGCATGGCGTTCATTATGCTGCGCCCATGGGAAGATCGTAACGCTGACAACAGCGTGTTCAAGGTCGCAGCCCGTGCCCAGCAACACTTCTTCACCTTCCGTGACGCCATGGTGTTTGCCTTCGCGCCACCGGCGGTACTGGAATTGGGTAACGCCACCGGTTTCGACGTGTTCCTGCAGGACCGCGCCGGTATTGGTCACGACAAGCTGATGGAAGCCCGTAACCAGTTCCTCGGCATGGCGGCGCAAAGCAAGATCCTGACTCAGGTGCGTCCGAACGGCCTGAACGATGAGCCGCAATACCAGCTGGAAATCGACGACGAGAAGGCCAGTGCCCTGGGCATTACCATCGCCGACATCAACAACACCTTGTCGATCGCCCTGGGCAGTAGCTACGTCAACGACTTCATCGACCGTGGTCGGGTGAAGAAGGTTTACGTGCAAGGCCAGCCCGGTGCACGCATGAGCCCTGAAGACTTGAAGAAGTGGTACGTGCGCAATAGCGTCGGCACCATGGTTCCGTTCTCGGCGTTCGCCAAGGGTGAGTGGATTTACGGATCGCCGAAACTGGCCCGTTACAACGGCGTGGAAGCGGTGGAAATCCTCGGCGCTCCGGCACCGGGTTACTCCACCGGTGAAGCCATGGCCGAAGTCGAAGCCATCGCCAAGAAACTGCCGGCCGGTGTCGGTATTTCCTGGACCGGTCTGTCCTACGAGGAACGTCTGTCCGGTTCGCAAGCGCCAGCGCTGTACGCCCTGTCGTTGCTGATGGTGTTCCTGTGCCTGGCGGCACTCTATGAAAGCTGGTCGATTCCGATCGCGGTGATGTTGGTGGTGCCGCTGGGGATCATCGGTGCGCTGATGGCCACCAGCCTGCGCGGCCTGTCCAACGACGTGTACTTCCAGGTGGGCTTGTTGACGACCATCGGCCTGGCGGCGAAAAACGCCATCCTGATCGTCGAATTCGCCAAGGAACTGCACGAACAAGGGCGCAGCCTGCGCGAGGCGGCCATCGAAGCCTGCCGCATGCGTCTGCGACCGATCATCATGACCTCGCTCGCGTTCGTTCTCGGTGTGGTACCCCTGGCGATATCCACGGGCGCAGGTTCCGGTAGCCAGCATGCCATCGGCACCGGTGTAATTGGCGGTATGATCACGGCAACCGTTCTGGCGATCTTCTGGGTCCCACTGTTCTTCGTCACCGTGTCGGCCATGGGTCAGCGTAAAAACGTCGACCAGGAAGACGCTACTGAAACTCCTAAAGAGGCTGGCTAATGAGCAAGTCGCTACTCTCCCTGGCAGTCGCCGCCTTCGTGCTCGGTGGCTGCTCGCTGATACCTGACTATCAGCAGCCGCAAGCACCGGTGGCAGGTCAATACCCGCAGGGCCCGGCGTATTCGCCGGCCCAGGCACCGGCGCAGGCCGCTGCCGAGCAGGGCTGGAAGCAGTTTTTCCATGACCCGGCGCTGCAGCAGCTGATTCAGATATCCCTGGAAAACAACCGTGACCTGCGTGTCGCGGCCTTGAACATCGACGCTTTTGCGGCTCAATACCGCATCTCGCGCGCCGATCTGTTCCCGGCCGTTTCGGCCAACGGTACCGGCAGCCGCCAACGCTTGCCGGCTGACGCTTCGCAGACCGGTGAAGCCGGGATCAGCAGTTCCTACTCGGCCACGGTCGGCATCAGTGCCTATGAACTCGATATGTTCGGCCGCATTCGCAGCCTGAACGAAGAAGCCCTGCAGAAGTACTTCGCCACCGAAGAAGGCCGCCGCAGCACCCAGATCAGCCTGGTGGCCAGCGTGGCCAATGCCTACCTGACCTGGCAGGCCGACAAGGAACTGTACAAGCTGACTCAGGACACCCTTGCCGCGTTCGAGGAGAGCTACAAGCTCACCGCCCGCAGCAACGAAGTGGGGGTCGCTTCGGCCCTGGACCTGGCGCAGTCGCGCACCTCGGTGGAAAACGCCCGTGCGCAACTGGCCAAGTACACCCGTCAGGTCGCCCAGGATGAAAACAGCCTGGTGTTGCTGCTGGGCACCGGCATCCCGGCCAACCTGCAAGCGGCCAAACCGCTGGCGGACGATCTGTTGGCCGAAGTGCCACCTGGCCTGCCGTCGGACTTGCTGCAGCGTCGTCCGGACATCCTGCAAGCCGAGTACAACCTCAAGGCCGCCAACGCCAATATCGGCGCGGCGCGGGCGGCGTTCTTCCCGAGCATCAGCCTGACGGCCAACGCCGGGACCCTGAGCCCGGACCTGTCCGGTCTGTTCAAGGGTGGTTCGGGTACCTGGCTGTTCCAGCCGCAGATCAACCTGCCAATCTTCAACGCCGGCAGCCTGCGCGCCAGCCTGGATTACTCGAAAATCCAGAAAGACATTGGCGTGGCGAACTACGAGAAGTCCATTCAAACGGCCTTCCAGGAAGTCGCCGACGGCCTGGCCGCGCGCCAGACCTACGTCCAGCAGTTGCAGGCACAGCAGGATTTCGTCAATGCCAACCAGGACTACTACCGTCTGGCCGAGCGTCGTTACCGCATCGGTGTCGACAGTAACCTGACCTTCCTCGATGCCCAGCGTCAGCTGTTCAGCGCCCAACAGGCACTGATCACCGACCGTCTGGCGCAACTGGTCAGCCAGGTCAACCTGTACAAGGCCCTGGGCGGTGGCTGGAATGAACAGACGGCGAAGAACGAGCCGTTGAAAGAAGAAGCGCCGAAGTTGAAGTTGTTCTGATAGCGCTGTGAAAACACGAAGCCCGCCTTTTGGTGGGCTTTTTGTTGGCTGCCTGAAAATATGCGTTGCCCGTTGTGGCCCCATCGCGAGCAAGCTCGCTCCCACAAGGGATCGTCGTTTGGCTCAAATCTCATGCATAGAGAAAGCCCCCTGTGGGAGCGAGCTTGCTCGCGATGAGGCCAGCACAGGCCACACAAAATCCGACTACAGGTTATGTTCGATTATCGCCCATAACCTGCATTTACAGATTGAACCATCTAGTACATACATCGCACCATCCGATCCACAAAACCAATAACAACAGGTCCGATGCCATGCCCCCGCGCCCTGCCCTCTCCGGCTGATCCGCCTCGTTTGTCCTGTTTCCACTGCACGTCTGCAACCCCGGGTTGCGGCATCACCTTGTTTCACCCCCAAGAATTAGAGAGACCCGAGCCCATGACGCCTTCTCCCGCGCAGTATTTCGTTCCCAGTCTGATCGCCCTGGCCCTGGCGAGCGCAGCCCTGCCCGCCCAAGCCGAGGAGTCGGGTTTTGTCGAAGGGGCCAAGGTTAACCTGAACCTGCGCAACTTCTACATCAATCGCAACTTCACCAACCCGACCAAGGCCCAGGGCAAGGCCGAAGAGTGGACGCAAAGCTTCATTCTCGACGCCAAGTCCGGGTTTACCCAGGGCACCGTCGGTTTCGGCATGGATGTGCTGGGGCTGTACTCGGTGAAACTTGATGGCGGCAAAGGCACTGGCGGTACCCAGTTGCTGCCGCTGGACAGTGACGGCCGCCCGGCCGACAACTTCGGCCGCACCAACGTGGCGTTCAAGGCCAAGCTGTCGCAGACCGAAGCGAAGGTGGGCGAATGGATGCCGGTGCTGCCAATCCTGCGTTCGGACGACGGTCGCTCGCTGCCGCAGACCTTCCGTGGCGGTCAGATCACCTCGAAGGAATTCGACGGCCTGACGCTGTACGGCGGCCAGTTCCGACAAAACAGCCCGCGCGACGACAGCAGCATGAGCGACATGTCGATGACCGGCAAAGCCGCGTTCACCTCCGACCGTTTCAACTTCCAGGGCGGCGAGTACCTGTTCAACGACAAACGCACCCAGATCGGAGTGTGGAACGCCGAACTCAAGGACATCTACAGCCAGCAATTCATCAACCTGACCCACAGCCAACCGATCGGCGCCTGGACCTTGGGCGCCAATCTCGGGTTTTTCTACGGCAAGGATGACGGTAGCGCCCGGGCCGGCGAGCTGGACAACAAAACCATGTACGGCCTGCTCTCGGCCAAGTACGGCGGCAACACCTTCTACGTCGGCCTGCAGAAACTCACCGGCGACAGCCCGTGGATGCGGGTCAACGGCACCAGCGGCGGCACCCTGGCCAACGACAGCTACAACTCCAGTTACGACAACGCCCGGGAAAAATCCTGGCAAGTGCGCCACGACTACAACTTCGTTGCCGTTGGCGTGCCGGGGCTGACCCTGATGAACCGCTATATCAGCGGCGACAACGTCCACACCGGCACGATCACCGATGGCAAGGAATGGGGTCGTGAAAGTGAACTGGGCTACACCGTGCAGAGCGGTGCGCTGAAAGACCTGAATGTGAAATGGCGCAACTCGACGATGCGCCGCGACTACAGCAACAACGAGTTCGATGAGAACCGCGTGATCATCAGTTACCCGATCAGCCTGTTGTAAACCTCAAGTACGCCTTCGCGAGCAGGCTCGCTCCCACATTCGACCGCATTCCTTCAGGAAAAACTCGGTTAACTGTGGGAGCGAGCCTGCTCGCGAAGGCGTCAGATCAGGCACCACATATCGCCGGGATCACTCCCGCGATTCAACCCCCAACTCATCCCACACCGACTCGGCCAGGTGGAACGTCGCGTTGGCCGCCGGGATGCCGCAGTAGATCGCGCTCTGCATGATCACTTCCTTGATCTCGCCACGGCTCACGCCGTTGTTGGCGGCGGCGCGCAGGTGCAGTTTGAGTTCACCCTCACGGTTCATGCCGATCAGCATGGCGATGGTGATCAGGCTGCGGGTGTGGCGCGGCAGGCCAGGGCGAGTCCAGATATCACCCCAGGCGTGGCGGGTGATCATTTCCTGGAACCCCGAGTTGAACTCGGTCAGGGTGGTCAGGCTGCGATCGACATGGGCGTCGCCCAGTACCGCGCGACGGACTTTCATGCCCTCGTCGTAACGTTGTTTCTCGTCCACAACAATCCCCTTAATTAGCCGACAAAAACGCCAGTACCCGCTCGCTGAACGCGCTGCCTGCCTGGACATTGGACAAGTGCGCCGCATAGAACTCGGCGTACTCGGCACCCGGCACATGTTCCTGAATGAAATGCCCACCGGATGGCGGCGTGACTGCGTCTTCAGTCCCGGCAACCACCAGCAGCGGCACCTTGATCGAGGACAACTGATCGCGGAAGTCTGCATCACGCACCGCCGCGCAATTGGCCGCATAGCCTTCAGGCGAAGTGGCCGCGAGCATGTCGGTAATCTGCTTGGCCGCCGCCGGATTGGCTTCGGAGAAGTCCGGGGTGAACCAGCGTGCAATCGATGCATCGCGCAAGGCGACCATGGCCGCCTGACCGTCACGCAGCACGGTTTCGATACGCGGGTTCCAGATCGACGGATCGCCGATTTTCGCCGCCGTGTTGCACACGATCAGCTTATTCAGGCGCTCGCCAGCATTAATCCCCAGCCATTGCCCGATCAGCCCACCCATGGACAGGCCACAGAAATGCGCACGTTCGATGTGCAAGGCATCCAGCAGTGCCAATACATCACGGCCAAGTTGTTCGATGCTGTAAGGGCCCGGGGTCACCAGCGATTGGCCGTGACCACGGGTGTCGAAACGCAGCACGCGGAAATGCTCGGTAAACGCCGGAATCTGCGCGTCCCACATATGCAGGTCGGTGCCCAGCGAGTTGGACAGCACCAGTACCGGCGCATCGACCGGCCCATCGAGTTGCGGCCCTTGAATTTGGTAGTGCAGTTCGCCATCGGCGAGTTGTACGAAAGCCACAGCAGTCTCCTTCAGGCAGTCAGTGCAGAATGTTCAGCCACCGCTCGCTCGACCCAGGTACGGGCCTGACCGAGATAATGGGCGGGGTCCAGCAGATGATCGAGTTCAGCGGCCGACAGCTCGGCGGTCACTTGCGGTTCGTCGCCGAGTACGGCGCGCAGATGCCGTTGTTCGGCCACGGCGCGTTTGCAGCATTGCTCCAACAGGTGATGCGCGGTGTCGCGGCCGACCCTTTGTGCGAGGACGATACTCACCGCTTCGGCGAGCACCAGGCCCTGGGTCAGATCGAGATTGCGGGCCATGCGTTCGGCGTCCACTTCCAGCCCACCCGTGACCAACAGCGCTTGCTTGAGGCTGCCGGACACCAGGCAGCAAATCTCCGGCAGGGTTTCCCACTCGGCATGCCACAGCCCCAGGCTGCGCTCGTGCTCCTGCGGCATGGCGCTGAATAGCGTCGAAAGCAGGCCCGGCACGCGCGTCGCCGCGCCAATCAGCACCGCCGCGCCGACTGGGTTGCGTTTATGCGGCATGGTCGAGGAACCGCCCTTGCCCGGCGCCGAAGGCTCGAACACCTCGGCAGCTTCGGTCTGCATCAACAAGCTGATATCGCGACCGAGTTTGCCGAGGCTACCGGCGATCAAACCGAGTACCGATCCAAATTCCACCAGGCGATCTCGCTGGGTGTGCCAGGGCTGGTCGGGCAAGCTCAGTTGCAGCTCCTCGGCCAGCGCCTGGGCAATCGGCATCGCCTGCTCACCGAGGGCCGCGAGGGTTCCGGAAGCGCCGCCGAATTGAAGCACCAGCAGACGCGGTTTGAGTTCGAGCAGACGCTGCCGACTACGGGTAACCGCCCCCAGCCAACCGGCGATCTTCATGCCGAGGGTGACCGGCGTCGCGTGTTGCAACCAGGTGCGCCCGGCCAGTGGCGTGGCCACATAACATTGGGCCTGGGTGGCGAGGGTTTCGCCCAGTTGCGCCAGATCGCTGTCGATCAATTCGAGCGCCCGGCGCAATTGCAACACGAGGCCGCTGTCCATCACGTCCTGACTGGTGGCGCCCAGATGCACATAGCGTTCGGCTTGCGCATCGCTCGCGGCGATCTGCTTGCCCAACGCCTTGACCAACGGGATCGCCGAATTACCCGCCGTGGCAATCGCCTCGCCGAGGACAGCAAAATCGTAATGCCCGGCCTGGCAGGCCGCTTCGATCGCCGCGACCGCCGTGTGCGGAATCAGGCCGACCCGTGCTTCGGCCCGGGCCAGTGCCGCTTCGAAATCGAGCATGGCCTGGACCCGGCCCTGATCGCAGAACACTTCGCGCATGTCGCGGGCAGTGAAATAGGCATCGAACAATTGATTGCCCGGTCGCTCGTTCATAAACAGTCCCTGGAGGCGCGGGCGGGCCCGCTTGTGTAGATCAATGGTCGTGATGCAAATACTTCGCTTGCTTGGGTCTGTGAGAGTCTAGACATACTTTGCCACAGCCCCATTTCGCAGATGCTTGGCCTACGCAGTTACCCCTGTAGGAGCCCGCAGCAAGCCGGCTCCTACAGGATTTGCGATGTTCACTCAATAATCGAAAAACACCGTCTCCGCATCAGTGCCCTGCAGAATCACATTCCACTGATAAACACCCGACGCATCCTGCTTGGCCAGCAAGGTACTGCGGCGCTCGGCCGGCACGCATTCGAGCAGCGGGTCCGAAACATTGGCCGGTTCGCCATCGAAGTAGATCCGCGTCAGCAAGTGCTTCACCAGGCCACGGGCAAACACCAGCACCACCAGATGCGGTGCCTGGGTCGTGCCTTTGAGGCCTTCGACCGTGCCCGGCTTGATGGTGGTGAAGCGGAAGCGCCCTTCGGCGTCCACCGGCACCCGGCCAAAGCCTTCGAAGTTCGGGTCCAGGGGTTTGTCCTGATCGTCTTCAGGGTGATCGTATTTGCCGGCGGCGTTGGCCTGCCAGACTTCCAGCATCGCGTCGTTGACGACATCACCGTTGCCATCGACCACTTGCCCAGTGATCGCCACGCGCTCGCCCAGGGTTTGTTCGACGGTCAGGTTTTCGCGATTCAGCCAGGTCAGGCCGATGTGGTAGTACGGCCCGACGGTGTGGGACGTGGTCGCAGTCAGCGTCATCTTATTTCTCCATCGGCGTGGCATCGCGGCCGCGCAAAACGATGTCCCAGCGATAACCGAGGGCATAGGAAGGGATGGTTTTTTCAAGATCGAACGTGGCGATCAAACGCTCTTTGGCGCGGGTATCGGGCACGCAGTTGTAGATCGGGTCGTACGCCAGCAGCGGATCCCCCGGGAAATACATCTGGGTGACCAGGCGCGTCAGGATGCTCGGCCCGAACAGCGAGAAATGGATGTGCGCCGGACGCCAGGCGTTGTGGTGGTTACCCCACGGATACGCGCCGGGCTTGATGGTCTGGAACTGGTACCAGCCATCGGCGTCAGTCACGGTGCGGCCGGTGCCGGTGAAGTTCGGGTCCAGCGGCGCGTCGTGCAGGTCACGGGCATGGTTGTAGCGACCGGCGGCGTTGGCCTGCCAGATCTCCACCAGAATCCCCGGCACCGGCAGACCGTTTTCATCCAGCACACGGCCATGGACGATGATGCGCTCACCCTGAGGCTGCCCCTCGTGCTGGGCGGTCAGGTCGTTGTCCTTCTCGTTGATGCGCTCGGCGCCGACGGTAGGACCGGTGATTTCCGACAGCGAATGCGGCAAGAACACCAACGGTTTGGACGGCGAGCGCAGGTTGGTGGATTGATAGGTCGGGTGCAGGTACGCGGGCTGAGTGCCTTCCTGCGGGCGACGGTAACCAGGCTTGTCAGTCATGAAACATTCCTCAGTTCTTATAAGTCTTTTCGAGCGCGTCAGACGCGTTCGATCGCCAGGGCCAGACCCTGGCCGACACCGACGCACATGGTCGCCAGACCTTTCTTGCCACCGGTTTTTTCCAGCTGATGCAACGCGGTCAGCACCAACCGCGCGCCGCTCATGCCCAACGGATGGCCTAAGGCAATCGCGCCACCATTGGGGTTGACCTGGGCCGCGTCGTCGGCGATCCCCAGTTCACGCAGCACCGCCAGGCCCTGGCTGGCGAAGGCTTCGTTGAGTTCGATCACATCGAAATCGCTGACTGCCACACCGAGGCGTTCAATCAGTTTGCGCACGGCCGGTACCGGGCCGATACCCATCACCCGTGGGGCGACACCGGCGCTGGCCATGCCCAGCACTTTGGCGCGGGCGGTTAGACCGTGTTTTTTCACTGCTTCGGCCGAAGCCAGGATCAACGCGGCGGCGCCATCGTTGACACCCGAAGCGTTGCCAGCAGTGACGGTTTTGTCGGGACCATTGACCGGCTTGAGTCTGGTCAAGGCTTCCAGGGTGGTGTCGGCGCGAGGATGTTCGTCCTGGCTGACCACGGTTTCACCCTTCTTGTGGGCGATGCGCACTTCGACGATTTCTTCGGCGAAAAAGCCCGCGGCTTGTGCGGCTGCGGTGCGTTGCTGACTGCGCAAGGCGAACGCGTCCTGGTCTTCGCGGGACACCTGGTAATCGTCGGCGACGTTGTCGGCGGTCTGCGGCATCGCATCCACACCGTACTGGGCTTTCATCAACGGGTTGATGAAGCGCCAGCCGATGGTGGTGTCTTCCAGCTTCATGTTGCGCGAGAACGCGGCGTCGGCCTTGCCCATCACGAACGGCGCGCGGGACATCGACTCGACGCCACCGGCAATCGCCAGCTCCATTTCGCCACTGGCGATGGCACGGAACGCGGTGCCGATGGCATCCATGCCCGAAGCGCAAAGGCGATTGAGCGTCACACCCGGAATGGTCTCCGGCAGACCCGCCAGCAGCAGCGCCATGCGCGCCACGTTGCGGTTGTCTTCACCGGCCTGGTTGGCGCAGCCGAGGAACACTTCGTCCACTGCATTCCAGTCCACCGACGGGTTACGCTCCATCAGTGCCTTGATCGGCACGGCGGCCAGGTCGTCGGCGCGAACCGCCGCCAGGCCACCACCGAAACGGCCGATGGGGGTGCGAATCGCATCGCAGATATAAACCTCACGCATCACGCTTCTCCCGGTGCTTGGCCGTGGGCCGCTGCGGTGCGGGCTTCGAGATCACGCAGAGCGGTCAGCTCGACCTCGGTCGGCTCGGCGCTGGTGTCGACACTGTCGGCAAAGCGGATTGGCCAACCGGTCGCGGCGACCACTTGCTCGCGGGTCACGCCCGGGTGCAATGCAGTGACCACGAATTCATGGGTGCCGGCTTCCGGCTCCATGATGCACAGGTCGGTAATGATCCCCACTGGACCTGCGCCCGGCAGGCCCAGACGCTTGCGTGAATCACCGCCCTCGCCATGGCCGACCGAAGTGATGAAGTCGAGTTTGTCGACGAAGGAACGCGCCGACTGCTTGAGGATGATCAGCACGCTCTTGGCGGAACCGGCAATCTCCGGCGCGCCACCGGCACCCGGCAGACGCACTTTCGGTGCGTGGTAATCACCGACCACGGTAGTGTTGATGTTGCCGAAACGGTCGACTTGCGCAGCGCCGAGGAAACCGACGTCGATACGCCCGCCCTGCAGCCAGTAGCGGAAAATCTCACCGGTCGGGACCACGGTATCAGCGGTTTCCGCCAGTTCACCGTCACCGATCGACAGTGGCAGTACGCTCGGCTTGGCGCCGATCGGGCCCGATTCGTAGATCAGGACCACGTCCGGCGAGGAAGTCAGGCGCGCCAGGTTGGCCGCTTTCGACGGCAGGCCGATGCCCACGAAGCATACAGAACCGTTCTTCAGGCGGCGGGCGGCGGCGACGGTCATCATTTCATTGGTGGTGTAAGTCATTACTTCGCCTCCGAAGCGGCGGCCAGTTTGGCCTGGAACTCGCTGAAGTCAGCGCTGCCATGGATGTACTCGTTGATCCACGCGGTGAAGGTTTCACGGTCGCGGGCAATTGGGTCCCAAGCCTGGTAGAAACGGTTGTCACGCTCGTTGTAACCGTGGGCGTAAGACGGATGCGCGCCGCCAGGGACGTGGCAAACCGCGCTCAGTGCCCAGGTTGGCAGCACACAGGAGTTCATCGGCGCGTTGAGGTCGTCGACGATTTCCTCAACGGTGACGATGCAGCGCTTGGCAGCCAGCGCAGCTTCTTTCTGTACGCCGAGAATGCCCCACAACAGCACGTTGCCCTTGCGGTCGGCTTTTTGCGCGTGAATCACGGTGATGTCCGGGCGTACCGAAGGCACGGCGGCCAGCACTTCGCCGGTGAACGGGCAGGTGACGGACTTGATCAGCGGGTTGACCTTCGGCAGGTCGGAACCGGCGTACGCACGCAGCACCGCGAACGGCAGGCCCGAAGCGCCGGCGACATAGGCGTTGGCCAGGTCGGCGTGGCTGTGTTCTTCAATTTCCAGGGCGTGGGGCCACTGCTTCTCGACGGCGTCACGCAGACGATGCAACGAACCGACGCCAGGGTTGCCACCCCAGGAGAAAATCAGCTTGCGAGCACAACCGGCACCGATCAACTGATCGTAGATCAGGTCAGGGGTCATCCGCACCAGGGTCAGGTCTTTCTTGCCCTGACGAATGATTTCGTGACCCGCCGCTGTCGGGATCAGGTGAGTAAAGCCTTCGAGTGCGACCGTATCGCCGTCGTTCACGAATTGCTTCACCGCGTCGTGCAGCGAAAGAATTTCAGCCATTGGGGCAGGCTCCCATTTGTTATTAACCAACGTGGTGGAAAAGGCGCCGATGCGCAGCGCCGGAATGGTTAAAGATTAAGCCCCTGATATACGCCAAACAATCCGATAATCGACTGAGTGTTCGATTATCGAACACATTGTTGGTCAGCTATCGTTTTGTGTCGCCTGCGATCTTTGCTGCTACACCGCTATTTCAAGCCATGATCAGGTCGCATCCGCATGACTGACCACACCCTTGATTACCACCGCCGCAGTCGCCAAAGCCGCCGGAATCACCAGTGCCGTCAACACTTGCTCGAAATTCCAGCCCAGCCCAAGCAGCGTCGCGCCCATCCATGCGCCAAGGATCGCGCCGAAGCGGCCAATCCCAAGCATCCACGACACCCCGGTAGCACGCCCTTGAGTCGGATAAAACCGTGCCGCCAGCGACGGCATCGCCGATTGCGCACCGTTGACACACATGCCTGCCACCAACACCAGGGTCGCCAGGAGGGTGATATTGCCCAGGCTCTGCCCAACCGCGTAGGCGAATATGCCCGCCAGCAGGTAGAACGTGCCGATGACTTTGTGCGGATTGAAGCGGTCCATCGCCCAACCTACGCCCACCGCGCTCAACACCCCGCCGAACTGGAACAGCGCGCCGATGAACGCGGCCTGCTCCATGCTCGCGCCACTGTCGCGCATCAGGGTCGGCAGCCAGCTTGTCAGCAGGTAAACGATCACCAGGCCCATGAAATAGGTCAGCCACAGCAACAACGTACCGGCGCGATAGGTACCGGAGAAGATCACCGCAAACACGTTGCGCGCCTTCACGGTTTTCTGTTCCGGCACGCTGAAGCTGGAAGCCTGGCCGACCACTGTCGGGTCGATGGGTGCCAGCGTCTTGCGCACTTTGTCGGTGCCACGGTTACGGACGACGAGATAGCGCGCCGATTCCGGTAGCCAGAACAGCAACACGACGCCGAGGATCAACGGCAGAATCCCGCCGATCAACAGCAGGCTGTGCCAGCCGAAAGCCGGAATCAACTTGGCCGAAATGAATCCGCCACCCGCCATGCCCAGATTGAAGCCGCAGAACATGCTGGTCACCAGCAGGGATTTCTTGCGCTCCGGGGTGTATTCCGACAGCAGCGTGGTGGCGTTCGGCATCCCGGCACCCAACCCAAGGCCAGTGAGGAAGCGCAAGACCAGCAACTGATCGACATTGGTGCTGTAAGCCGACGCCAGGCTGAATGCACCGAACAGGAACACGGCACCCACCAGTACGACTTTTCGCCCGAAGCGGTCAGCCAAAGGGCCGGAGCCCAATGCGCCGAAGACCATGCCGATCAGCGCCGCACTCATGACCGGACCCAGGCTGGCGCGGTCGATGCCCCAGTCCTGTGACAGGGCCGGGGCGATGAACCCCATGGCCGCGGTGTCGAGGCCATCGAGGAAGACAATCAGGAAACACAGGATTACCACGCGCCACTGGTAGCGTGAAATGGGTTGAGCGTTGATGAAGGACTGCACGTCGAGGCAGTTTCCTACAGCAGACTGAGGTTGATTCATTATTTTTATTCCACGCAGAAGTACACAGTCGAACAGGTGCCAGCCGAGGGGTTGGCGCAGCCGCGACAGTAATAATCCGCAGGAAACAGCGTCAATTCACTAAAAGCGACTCCGTGCGATTATCGAACAGCTTAGGCAAACAACTGTGCGCTGAGGTCGCGGCTGGCACTCAACAGGCCGGGCAGGAAACGCTGCTCAAGCTCATTGCGGCTGACCCGACCGGCATGGGTACTGACGTTGAGGGCCGCGACCACCTGACCGGAAGCGTCATACACCGGGACGGCAATGGAGCGCAGGCCCTGCTCCAGCTCTTGATCGACGATGCACCATCCCTGTTGACGCACTTCTTGCAGGCATTCGAGCAATGCCTCGGGGGTATGAATAGTTCGACTGGTCTTGGCTTGCAGGTCGGCGTGGTCGAGATACTCGCGCAATGAAGTGTCATCCAGGGCGGCGAGCAGGATCCTGCCCATCGACGTGCAATAGGCCGGCAAGCGCCCGCCCACCGAAAGGTCGACCGAAATCAGGCGCTGGGTGGTCGCCGAGCGGGCGATGTATAAAATGTCATCGCCTTCCAGGGTGGCCATGTTGCAGGCCTCATGGAGCTGCTCGCTCATGCGGTCCAGGTAGGGCTGCGCAGAAACAGCCAGCGGCGTCGAGGACACATAGGCATGGCCGAGGGTCAGCACTTTGGGTAACAACGAATACGTACGGCCATCGGTCGTGGCGTAACCGAGTTTGATCAGCGTGTGCAGACAACGTCGCACCGCGGCGCGGGGAATTTCCGTACGATGGCTGATCTGGGCAATGGTCAGGTGCCGCTTGCGCTCCTGGAAGGCTTGCACCACGGCCAGTCCACGCGCCAGCGAGGTCATGAAATCCGGATCACCAGTCAGGGCCTGGATCCGCTTGGCGGGTGAAGCAACGATCGGCGGTGCCACCGAAGCGAAGGAGTTGCGCAGTTGATCGTTCATGTAAGGTCCTTTTCCCGGACGGATCGGCGAGCTATTACAGGACACTGGCAGTAGGTAACACAAGCCTGGCCCAGCAACATTGGGCGATTATCGAACCATCGCTCGATAATCGCAATCCATGCCGTTCATGATGCGACCGGCCATGCAGCTATCAATACATGTTTTTGCGCAGGCGCCAGTGCAGACTTCAAGGCGCAATTTAACTGTCTTAAGTTGTGCGACTTAATGGCGCCAGAAAGGCATCGCCGTACAGTGGCATCATCCGGTGTCCTAGTTGCCAGTAAAGGTTATGGGTAAAAAAACAATCACACATCAAGATCCACTTTTAACTCTATCGTGATAGTGTTCTGTAAATCGCTCGCTATAATGTAATTCAGTAGCCATTCGGATTTTTATTAGCCGATCCCGCTACCCGGTGGCGCGATGTTCCATCGCCGCTCTCCACAGCAAGCACCTGACGCCGACTGCATCTGCATCGCGCCAACGCGCTCGCTGAAACAGGATCTGATGCTACGTCAGCTGTTTATCTCTGGTGCCGTGGCCGCCTGCAACATGGAAGTAATGGTCGCACTGTCGCAAAAACGATGCCTGCAAAGGCTTTTTGCTTTCGACGCGTGCGCTCAATACATCAGGTGCAGCGCGTTTCACCAGAATTCAACTCAACTCAATCAGGTAGCACCGTGACAAAAGACGAACTGCGCGCGGAACTTGAGCGCCAGGAACAACGTTACAAGGATGTTTACGGCGGGGAAGTCACCACCTACGCCGCCCAGCCAGAACCGGAACGCAAGCCATGGCGCAAACGCGCCACCGTTCAGGATCAGGTTTTCAAGCAAGAACTGGAAAAAATGGAAAAGGAACTCAAAGCCGAGGAGCCATGATGGCCTGGGCTTGAATACTTGCAGGTTGCATCCGTCAAAAGCGGGATGTACTGATGTTGCCTTTTGCGCCCGCTACGAGCGGGCAGCGGCCGCCTTGCCCACCGGACGAGGTTGAAGGCTCGAATCTGACCCTTTTTTCAGAAATTTCATACAAGCACACTCACAATCCCTACAAGTGTGGCAAACCCCTGTGCCTGCGGGCTTTTCAAAGAAATTCAATCACTTGCAAGACCCGTAAATTCGCCGGGGTTTTGGGCACCGTTGCAAAATAATTCGTTGAAGAATGTTACCAATGAGCAGCAGGTGCATCGATTTCCAGTCTTTTCTGGCATAATCGCGCCCCCTTATGACCGGGTCAGAAAACCTTCATGATCGATTTATTCAGCGGACTGGATGCTTGGGTGCTTGTGAGCCTCTTGCTCGCCCTGGCTTTTGTCCTCGCCTTCGAGTTCATCAATGGATTTCATGACACCGCTAACGCGGTAGCCACTGTTATCTACACCAAAGCCATGCCCCCACATCTGGCGGTGTTCTTTTCCGGTGTGTTCAATTTCCTCGGCGTATTGCTCGGTGGCGTTGGCGTGGCGTATGCCATTGTTCACCTGCTACCGGTTGAACTGCTGATCAACGTGAACACCGGCCACGGCCTGGCAATGGTTTTCTCGCTGCTCGCAGCGGCCATCACCTGGAACCTGGGCACCTGGTACTTCGGTATCCCGGCCTCCAGCTCCCACACGCTGATCGGTTCGATCCTCGGCGTAGGCCTGGCCAATGCCCTGATCAACGATATTCCGTTGGCCGACGGAGTGAACTGGCAGAAGGCAATCGATATCGCCATGTCGCTGGTGTTCTCGCCAATGGCAGGCTTCCTGATCGCCGCGCTGATATTGATCGGCCTTAAATGGTGGCGTCCGCTGTCGAAGATGCACAAGACGCCGGAGCAGCGCCGCAAGATCGACGACAAGAAGCATCCGCCGTTCTGGAACCGCCTGGTACTGGTGATCTCGGCCATGGCCGTGAGCTTCGTGCACGGCTCCAATGATGGTCAGAAAGGTATCGGCCTGATCATGCTGGTGCTGATCGGTATTGTGCCGGCGCAGTTCGTTCTCGACCTGAACAGCACCACCTACCAGATCGAGCGTACCCGCGACGCCACCTTGCACTTGAGTCAGTTCTACAAGCGCAACGCCGACTCCCTGGGCGAGTTCCTGGCCCTGGGCAAAAGCTTGGAAGGCGATCTGCCGGAGAAGTTCCGTTGCAACCCGCAGCAGACCGAACCGACCATCGATGCCCTGCTAGGCACCCTGAAGGGCGTAGCCGACTACCACTCGCTGTCGTCGGAAAGCCGCATCGAAGTACGCCGTTATCTGTTGTGCCTGGACGACACGGCGAAGAAAGTCAGCAAGTTGCCAATCCTGGGCGCCCGTGAAAAGGCTGACCTGGACAAGCTGCGCAAAGACCTGACCACCACCACCGAATACGCGCCGTTCTGGGTCATCCTGGCGGTTGCACTGGCCCTGGGCCTCGGTACCATGGTTGGCTGGAAACGCGTGGTACTGACCATCGGCGAGAAGATCGGCAAGCAAGGCATGACCTATTCCCAGGGCATGTCGGCGCAGATCACCACCGCGAGCCTGATCGGCATGGCCAACATCTTCAGCCTGCCGGTGTCCACCACCCACGTCCTGTCCTCGGGTGTAGCCGGCACCATGGTCGCCAACAAAAGCGGCCTGCAAGGCGGTACCGTCAAGACCATCCTGCTGGCCTGGGTCCTGACCCTGCCAGCCACGGTGGCGCTGTCGGCCGGTCTGTTCTGGCTGGCGTCGAAGGCACTCGGTAGCTGATAGGCAGCTGTACGAAAAAGGCGCGCTCCGTGAGGACCGCGCCTTTTTTATTACCTTCCTGAATGTGAACACCAGATCGTTCCCATGCTCTGCGTGGGAATGAATCCCGTGACGCTCCGCGTCACAGGTGGACGCAGAGCGTCCAGGGCGGCATTCCCACGCGGAGCATGGGAACGATCAACAACTTTAAGGAATCGCAGGCGAAAAAAAGGGCAACCGAAGTTGCCCAAAATGCCTTGCGTGCTCATTGCATCCAGAAAGACCTACGGCTTTTTCCGCTTGTGCGAGTCTTTCCAGATAAAAAATCCGAACCCTGCGAAAAACATAAGCATGAGGCTGACGGTCAGCACTCCGGCGATCACCACGTTGTCGAAAAACATGACGCGTCTCCTGCAGTTGCCCTGTTGCGATGGAGCCAAGGTAACCAATCGGGCAGGAGAGAATATTGACCGGGATCAATGTTGCCCGGGACCGGGCACGGAAGGAGGGAAAAAATGACCTGCATCAATCGATGCAGGGGGGATTCAACGCTTTTTGGGTTTGTTCTTCGGCTTTTTCTTCGCTTTGCCCAACGGCATGGCCTGCTCGAACGCCTGGCGCACTTCATTCAGGCGCTTGTCGTTAAGGTCATGGACACGCTTGGCGCGTTCGGCATTAAGGTCGATCAGCTTGTCATCTTGGCTCATGGCGTCAGTGCATCGCTTGAAATGAAATTCAGTTGCCGCAGGCTTCGGCAGGATTGTGCCAATAATGCGGTCTGGCGACGGCGCTGACCAGCCACGGGCTTAAATCTCGATGTCGACCCACACCCCCTGACGAGGCTGGCCTTCCATCAACGGGGCCACCGGCACGGTGTTGTCGGCATTGAGTTCATTGCCCGGGATCGCCATGTGCGCTTCAGGGTCCTCGTCGGCTTCACGGCGGCGTCTTTGTTGCTCTTGCTTACGCCGCTGTTCCTCGCGCAGCAGCAGGGCGGCCTCTTCCGGATCGCGCTTTTGCAGGTCGATGGTGCTGTCGCTGGCGCTTTCCTGCATCGGCACGACGGGCGCGATATCCGGGCGCGGGCGAACCGGGTCGTGCTGGGAAGTGATCGGCACGGCACTCAAGGGGAGCATCGGTGGCAGCATATTTATCAGTCTCCTGTCAGCAGGCTGTCGGCCGCGGCGACGACGACTTGAGCCATCGGTCGCAAACTGTGTCCCGATTGGCACGGCGGCAACTATCGCAGGCTACGATTTCTTCAGCCCGGCAAGATCAAAAGATCGCAGCCCAAGGCAGTTCCTGCACAGGTATTCCTTTGGTCTGGAGACCTGATTCCGTTAAGATAGCCCGCTTTTTCAAGGTGGGAGTCAGGCAGCATGGCGCAGCAGTATCAACCGGGGCAACGCTGGATCAGTGACAGCGAAGCGGAGCTGGGTTTGGGCACCGTTCTGGCACAGGACGGCCGCTTGCTGACCGTGCTCTACCCGGCCACTGGCGACACTCGCCAGTACGCGCTACGGAATGCGCCCCTCACACGTGTGCGGTTTTCACCGGGTGACACCATCACTCACTTCGAAGGCTGGAAACTGACCGTACGCGAAGTCGACGACGTCGATGGCCTGCTGGTCTATCACGGCCTCGACGCGCAGAACGAAGTGGTCACCCTGCCGGAAACCCAACTGTCGAACTTCATTCAGTTCCGTCTCGCCAGCGACCGTCTGTTCGCCGGGCAGATCGACCCCCTGGCCTGGTTCGCCCTGCGTTATCACACCCTGGAACACACCAGCCGCCAACTGCAGTCCTCGCTGTGGGGCCTGGGTGGCGTGCGTGCGCAACCGATCGCGCACCAGCTGCACATCGCCCGCGAAGTGGCCGACCGCATTGCACCACGGGTTCTGCTGGCAGACGAAGTGGGCCTGGGTAAAACCATCGAAGCCGGTCTGGTGATCCATCGCCAACTGCTCTCGGGCCGCGCCAATCGCGTACTGATCCTGGTGCCGGAAAACCTCCAGCACCAGTGGCTGGTGGAGATGCGCCGCCGCTTTAACCTGCAGGTCGCGCTGTTCGACGAAGAACGCTTCATCGAAAGCGATGCCTCCAACCCGTTCGAAGACACCCAGCTCGCCCTGGTGGCCCTGGAGTGGCTGGTGGACGACGAGAAAGCCCAGGACGCGCTGTTTGCGGCCGGTTGGGACTTGCTGGTGGTCGACGAAGCACACCACCTGGTGTGGCACGAAGATCAGGCCAGCCCTGAATACTCTCTGGTCGAGCAACTTGCTGAAACGATCCCGGGCGTCCTGCTGTTGACCGCGACTCCGGAACAGCTGGGCCAGGACAGTCACTTCGCCCGTCTGCGCCTGCTCGATCCGAACCGCTTCCACGACCTGGCTGCGTTCCGCGCCGAGAGCGAAAACTATCGCCCGGTGGCCGAGGCCGTTCAGGAGCTGCTGGAAAAAGGTCGCCTGTCGCCGCAAGCCCATGAAACCATTCATGGCTTCCTCGGTAACGAAGGCGAAGCCCTGCTGACCGCCGTCAACGATGGCGACACCGAGGCCAGCGCCCGCCTGGTGCGCGAACTGCTGGATCGCCACGGCACCGGCCGTGTGCTGTTCCGTAATACCCGTGCCGCGGTCCAGGGTTTCCCGGAGCGCAAACTGCATCCTTACCCGCTGCCGTGCCCGGACGAATACCTCGAACTGCCGCTGGGCGATCACGCCGAGTTGTACCCGGAAGTCAGCTTCCAGGCCCAGCCGGACGCCAACGAAGAAGAGCGCTGGTGGAAATTCGACCCGCGCGTCGAGTGGCTGATCGACCAGTTGAAAATGCTCAAGCGCACCAAGGTACTGGTGATCTGCGCCCACGCCGAAACCGCCATGGACCTGGAAGACGCGCTGCGCGTGCGTTCCGGCATCCCGGCCACGGTGTTCCACGAGGGCATGAACATCCTCGAGCGTGACCGCGCCGCCGCCTACTTCGCCGACGAAGAGTTTGGCGCGCAAGTGCTGATCTGCTCGGAAATCGGCAGTGAAGGCCGCAACTTCCAATTCTCTCATCACCTGGTGCTGTTCGACCTGCCATCCCACCCGGACCTGCTGGAACAACGTATCGGTCGTCTGGACCGGATCGGCCAGAAGCACACGATCGAACTGCACGTGCCGTACCTGGAAACCAGCCCGCAAGGGCGCCTGTTCCAGTGGTACCACGAAGCACTGAACGCGTTCCTCAACACCTGTCCGACCGGCAACGCCTTGCAACATCAGTTCGGCCCGCGCCTGCTGCCGTTGCTCGAAGAAGCCGACGATGGAGAATGGCAAGCGCTGATCGACGAAGCCCGTACCGAGCGTGAGCGCCTGGAAGCCGAACTGCACAGCGGCCGTGATCGCTTGCTGGAACTCAATTCCGGTGGTGCCGGTGAAGGCGATGCGCTGGTCGAAGCCATCCTCGAGCAAGACGACCAGTTCGCCCTGCCGATTTACATGGAAACCCTGTTCGATGCATTCGGCATCGACAGCGAAGACCATTCGGAAAACGCCCTGATCCTCAAGCCGAGCGAAAAAATGCTCGACGCCAGCTTCCCGCTGGGCGACGACGAAGGCGTTACCATCACCTACGACCGCAACCAGGCGCTGTCGCGCGAAGACATGCAGTTCATCACCTGGGAACACCCGATGGTCCAGGGCGGCATGGACCTGGTGCTGTCCGGCTCCATGGGCAACACCGCCGTGGCGCTGATCAAGAACAAGGCGCTGAAACCTGGCACCGTGTTGCTGGAACTGCTCTACGTCAGCGAAGTAGTCGCCCCGCGCTCGCTGCAACTGGGCCGCTACCTGCCGCCGGCCGCCCTGCGCTGCCTGCTCGATGCCAATGGCAATGACCTGTCGGCCCGGGTGTCGTTCGAGACCTTGAACGATCAACTGGAAAGCGTGCCGCGCGCCAGCGCCAACAAGTTCATCCAGGCCCAGCGCGATCAGCTGACGCCAAGGATCAACGCCGGCGAAGACAAGATCTACCCACGTCACGCCGAACGCGTGGCAGAGGCGCAACGTCGCCTGGCCGCCGATACCGACGAAGAACTGGCACGCCTGACCGCGTTGCAAGCGGTCAACCCGACCGTACGTGACAGCGAACTGGTTGCCTTGCGCAAGCAACGCGAACAAGGCCTGGCCATGCTCGACAAGGCTGCGCTGCGACTGGAAGCGATCCGGGTGTTGGTGGCGGGTTAAGTCCCCTGCTCCACCGCTTGAACAAAAAGGCCCGCAGCGATGCGGGCCTGATCGTTCCCACGCTCTGCGTGGGAATGCCTCAAGGGACGCTCCGCGTTCCAGCTCTCGAAAGGGACGCGGAGCGTCCCGGGCTGCATTCCCACGCGGAGCGTGGGAACGATCATGCCCACCCGCAGCCCTGTGGGAGCGGGCTTGCCCGCGATAGCGATTATGCAGTCGCCGCAGAACCCACTGGTTCAACTACCCCCACCAACCCATCCTTCATCCGCTTGGCATCCCTCACAAAACACCGCGAAGCCAACACCAGAAACACCATGGTGAAAAACAGCGCCACCGGGATCAGGTACATTGCATCATGCAGGCCTACCGCCTTGAACGCCTCGGTCATCTGCTCGGCACCCGCCGTAAGCATCGCCGTGTGGGCAAAGTGATCGGATAACCCGCCCACCACGACCGGTCCAAGACCGCCACCCAACAAGTACAACCCGGCAAAAAACAGGGCCATGGCCGTCGCACGCAGGCGTGGCTCGACCACGTCCTGAATCGCCGTGTAAACGCAGGTGTAAAAGTTATAAGCAAACAACCAGCCCAGACTGAACACGGCCACGAACACGCCGATCTCGATCCGCCCCGAATGCAGCGCCCAGGCAGTACACAAGGTCGAGATAATCAAACTGAACGCGGCAAACAACAGACGCCCATTGGCGACCCGCTGATGGATCTTGTCAGCCACCCAGCCACCCAGGGTCAGGCCGACCAACCCGGTCACGCCGACAATGATCCCGGTCGCCACCGCCGCTTCCTGCAACGGCATCAGGAAGTAACGCTGCAGCATCGGCACCAGAAACGAATTGCAGGCATATGTCGCGAAGTTGAAGCACAGCCCGGCCAACACCAGCCACAGGAAAGTCGGCACCGCCAGGATACGGCGGATAGGCCGGTCAACCTTCTCCTGCGACACCTGCACGCTTTCGGCCGCACCGCGCTTGGGTTCCTTGATGAAAAACATGAAGATCGCCAGGATCAGCCCCGGCACAGCGGCAATGAAGAACGGAGCACGCCAGCTGTCAAACGCCTTGACCATCGCGCCGATGGTGAAGAACGCCAACAACAGACCCAACGGCAGCCCGAGCATGAATATGCCCATGGCCCGCGCCCGGCGATGCGCCGGGAACAAGTCGCCGATCAGCGAGTTGGCGGCCGGTGCGTAACTGGCTTCACCGATACCGATGCCCATGCGCACAATCAGGAAACTCCAGAAGCTACCGACCATGCCGTTGACTGCGGTCAGGCCGCTCCACGCCGCCAGGCCCCAACCCATCAACTTGCTGCGCGAGCCGGTATCGGCCATTCGTCCCAGCGGCAGGCCGGCGATCGCATAGACGATGGTAAAGGCGGTACCGATGATCCCCAGTTGAAAGTCGCTGAGGTGCCACTCCATGCGGATCGGTTCGATGATGATGGCCGGGATCGTGCGGTCGAAGAAGTTGAACAGGTTGGCCAGGAAAAGCAGGAACAGAATGCGCCAGGCATTCGCCGCTTGGGTCGAGTTCTGCATGGGTCCGTCTCTTTTATTGTTATGGGGGCTTCAATTCCAGTGCATCCGAGCCCGGAACCTGCAATCTAGTCAGGCAGGCCAGGACTGTCTGTAATTATTCGTAAAGCTGATACCCGTTCATGGAAACCGATGCGGCCCATGCAACATTATATTTCCAAACGAACTAAGGCCCATTCCAAAATCATTGGGAGACAATGTGCCACTATCCCTTGCGATCAATCCACGGCCTCTATACTCCAACACATTCGCCAGCGTTGATTGCTGGCCAGGGAGATAAACACGGGGCATGCGATGGAGTGGCTTGGTCTGCATTTCACTACAGAGCTAGCAGACAGCGGACAGGTCATACTCCATTGCGTACATGACCCTTTTCTGGTGCTGCTGGCTTTTCTGGTCGCCTGCGCCGGCTGTTTTGCCACGCTGGATATGGCCGAACGGATTGCCCAGGCGCAAAAACCTGCTTCGCAACGTCTATGGCGCTGGATCGGCGCCGGATGCCTGGCCGGCGGAATCTGGGCCATGCACTTCATTGGCATGCTGGCATTCCAGGCGCCGATCGACGTGCATTACCATTTGCCCATTACACTCTTGTCGCTGTTGATCGCCCTGTGTGCGTCATGGCTGGCGATGCACACCCTCAGCCTGCCTACCCTGAATTTCCGGCAATGCTGCAAGGCGTCGATCATCATTGGTCTGGGCATCGCCACCATGCACTACGTGGGCATGGCCGCCATGCGTTCGCAAGCGACAGCTTATTACCAACCTGCACTGTTCATCCTTTCCATCATGATCGCTATCGGCGCCAGTCTGGCGGCGCTACTGCTGGCGAGCTATCTGCGCAATGGCGGGGGTATTTTTCACCAGCTGCTCAAATGCGGCGCCAGCCTGGTGCTGGGAGCAGGCATCTACAGCCTGCATTTCACTGGCATGGCCGCCTTCAACCTGGTACTGCCAACCGGCAGCCTGTTGACCCAGCCCGGTGAAAACAACCATCTGCAACTGGGCCTGACGGTAGCTGTCATGACGCTGCTCATCATGGGCAGTTGCATCAGCGCGGCGCTGGCGGACAAGAAGCTGCAGCACAAGGATCGTGACCTGCTGCGGGTCAACTCGCTGCTCAGCCAACTGGACCAGGCGCGCATGTCCCTGCAACAGGTGGCGCACTATGACGCCCTGACCAACCTGGTCAACCGTCGCGGGTTCAACCAGCTCTTCGCCGAGAAGCTCTTGGAGCGTACTCACGCAGGCGGCATGCTCGCCGTCCTGTTCCTCGACATCGACCATTTCAAGCGCATCAATGACAGCCTCGGCCACGATGCCGGCGATGAACTGCTCAAGGTGCTCGCCCGGCACATCAAAAGCTCGGTACGCACCCATGACGATGTGGTGGCACGCTTTGGTGGCGACGAATTCTGCATCCTCATCGACCTGCATGACCGTGAAGAAGCGCGACAGATGGCCCAGCGCATCATGCTGAAATTGAAGGAACCCATCGAGCTGTCCGGGCGGCGCATGGTCATGACCACCAGCATCGGCATCAGCGTGTTTCCCGAGGACGGCAAGACCTGTGAAGAACTGCTGAAAAACGCCGACCTGGCGATGTATCAATCCAAGGACAGCGGCCGTAACGCCCTGAATTTCTTCAGTGCCAACCTGAAAGCGCGCGCCATGCTGGAGCTGCAACTGGAGGAGGAACTGCGCCATGCCCTGCGCGAAGAAACGGGCCTGATGCTCTATTACCAACCGATCTATGACCTCAAAACCGGCCAGGTCAGCAAACTCGAAGCGTTGATCCGCTGGCAACACCCCGTCCACGGATTCCTCGCGCCGGACCGCTTCATTGGCATCGCCGAGGCCAATGGCCTGATCACCGAGCTGGACAACTGGGTGCTGCGCAAGGCCTGTGAGGATTTGAGCGAGCTGTCGCGCCAGGGTTGCGAGCACTTGAAGATCGCCATCAATTGCTCACCCCTGACCCTGGCGCGCGAAGAACTGAGCGACGAAATCTCACTGGCGTTGCGCAGTGCCGGGGTGGAGCCTTATCGACTGGAACTGGAGGTCACCGAGAATGCGCTGATGGGCAGCATTGCCGATACGCTGGTGTCGCTGCGGCAGGTACGCGCCCTCGGCGTTTCGCTGTCGATCGATGACTTTGGCACCGGTTATTCATCCCTGGCTTACCTCAAGCGCTTGCCGCTGAACACGCTGAAGATCGACCGCTCATTCATCCAGGACATTCCAAAAGCCACCCAGGACATGGAGATCGTCCAGGCCATCATCGTCATGGCCCACACCCTGCATCTGGAGGTGGTTACCGAAGGCGTCGAAACCTTCGAGCAGTACCAGTTTCTCGAATGCCACGGCTGCGACTTCGTCCAAGGGTACCTGCTCAGCCGTCCGGTACCGCTGAGCGAACTGCAGCCCGTGCTGAACGAAATCAACCAGCGCAAACATTCGTACAGCGTCACGCACCTGAGTCTGGCTCACGGTACAACTGCACTAATGTAGACGGGTCTTTCTCGAGGAAACCCTGGCTCCCATGCAGACGCATCAATTGCGCTGCCAGGCCGCTGATCGGCGTCGCCGAACCTTGTTCGCGGGAAAACTTCACCGCAGAGTCCAGATCCTTGAGCAAAGTCCGCACGTGCCATTTGACCGGTTCAAAACGACTCTCGGCCATTTGCGGCGCCAGAAACTGCAAGGGCCTTGAATCGGCAAACCCACCGGCCAGTGCCTCGGCGATCAGGCTGGCATCGACCCCGGAGCGCTCCGCCAAGGCCACCACTTCGGCGATGACCAGCGCATTGCAAGCAACGATCATCTGGTTGCAGGCCTTGGTCACCTGCCCCGCTCCCACGGCGCCCATGTGCGTCACTCGCTGGCCGAGACTCAACAAAACCGGTTTGACGCGTTCAAGGTCTGCCACGGTGCCGCCGACCATGATCGCCAGGCTGCCGGCTTCGGCACCCACCACCCCACCGGACACCGGCGCATCCAGCCAACCCATGCCTGCTTTGCCAAGTTCTGTCGCCATCTCCCGGGTCGCCGTGGGTTCCAGGCTGGAAAAATCCACCAGCAGTTGATCCTTTTTCGCCCCCTCGGCAATGCCCGACTTGCCGAAAACCACCTCGCGAACCACCGAGGTATCCGCCAGACACAACATGACCACCTCGGCGTGCTCGCACAACTCGGCAGGCGTAGCGACCTGGCGTGCACCCGCCTCGACCAGCGGTGCGCACTTGGCCGGATTACGGTTCCACACCGTCAGTGGGTAACCCGCGGCGAGCAAACGCCGGCACATCGGCAGGCCCATCAGGCCGATTCCGGCAAAACCCAGGGCCGGTAGCGTTGACATCATTTTGCCTCCTTTGGATTAAAGAACACCGAATATTGGCCGATTTATCAAGACTCAGGAAAGGATTCCGCCGAGCGACGCACAAGCGTGACTGCGCCGCCCGGGATAAATACGCGCTGATAAAAGACGCGAGTTCTCATTCCGTGACGGTCGACGACAGTATGTCGCCTGACCAACCAGCCCAGGTACATGGCGAACAATGACTTCTAAAAACAACCCGGCCCCTGCCCTTTCCGACCTGACGCTGAGCCCGGCGGCGAACAGCCCCGCACCGTCGAAGCCATTGACGCCGTCGCGCCCGCTCGCGACCCAGCAATACCTGTACTTCACCGAAACCAACACCGATCGCATCCTCGACAACCTCGACGGCCTGCGCGACATGGTGTTCCCCCGCCCAGCGCATCTGGAAGGCGACAACGAACAGCACAACGATCAGGAATTTCCGTCGGTGTGCCTGATTGGCCTGGGCCGCTGCGGTTCGAACATCGCACTGGATGTCGCGGAACTGGTCTACAACGCCCGCAAGTTCTACCTCAACGAATTCAACAACGAAGATCGCCTCTCGCCAGACAAGCGCTATGCGGAAAAAGGCTACAGCCCGGCACAGTGGATTCGTAACAATTTGCGCCTGGGGTCGAACAAGGCCACCAAACCGGTGTTCCTGGTAGAACCGCTGGTGATGCTGGGCGACCTGGACAAGGACATTGCGGGGCGTATCCGCTTCTCACGCAAAGGCGAAAAAAGCGGTTTCCTGCGCGACTACAGCAAAATGAAAATCATGGACCTGTCGGAAGTCCATGCCGGGGGTGCCGGTAACGCGCCGATCCTCGGCCAGTACCTGGCCAAGATCATCCTGAACAAGGACACCCAGCGTTTCTCCAGTCCCGACTGGAAGATGATTCACTCGTACCTGATCGACAGCTGCGGCATCAAGGCCAACCAGTCGCGCCTGTATTTTTCGATCTTCAGTGCCGGTGGCGGTACCGGCTCTGGCATGGCCTCGGAGTTCGGCCTGGCCCAGCAACACTCGTACATGAGCAAGACGTTCGACACCAAGCCGATGGACGAGCACGACAGCAAAAGTGGCCACTCCTTCGTCTTCGAGCCGATCTTCACCAGCGGCATCTGCGTACTGCCGAACATTTCCGATCACCGCAGTGAAATGTCCGAAGCGTTGCACATCAACGCCGGCCGCCTGCTGTGCAAATACCTGTCGGAAGAATGGGACTTCTCCTACAACTTCGCCAACGAAGACAGCAGTGAAGCCAGTGTCATGGGCCGTATCCGCCCATGGAACGCGATGATGCTGATCTCCAACGACATCATGCGCTACGCCGAAGAAAGCGATGACGGCAACATCCAGAACATCGACGTCAACGCGATGGAAAAGCATGCCAACCAGTACATCTCGCAGCAGATCTTCAACATTCTGACCGCGCAGGCTGTCACGACCGACTACGACCAGAACTATTTCCGCCGTGCCGGCATCGACATCGGCGAAACCATTCGCCTGGACGCCAACGACCTGTTCATGAGCCTTGCCGGCCCGGTGGCCATTGCCTATGCCGAATCCGTGGTGCCGGAAACCCCGCCGCCGAGCAGCGACAAATTCAAGGTCTTCGACAAAGAACCGCAGCGCCTGAACATCGACGACCTGTTCTTCCGCTCGATCGACCTGCCGCACTTCAACAAGGTCACCCAGGCCATCGAAGGCATCAGTTTGCTGCCGATCGAGTCCAAGCGCTATCGGGCGTCGCTGGAGCAGTACAAGAATTCCGGGTACGACGCGGCCGCCCTGCACGATCTGCACTTCTTCAAGAACTGTTCGTCGGTGGTGTCGATCGTTTCCCTGCCCAAAGACTACAAGCTGTCCTACATGGACCTGAACCGCTTGAAGACCCACCTCAACAGCCTGTTCCCCAACACCACGCTCAAGCGCTATGCACTAGTGATCGGCGCCTCGGCCAACCTTTCGCTGACCACCCTGATCGCCAAGAGCCCGTGCCTGTCGGACGATTTCCTGACCTTGATCGTGGCGTTTATCAAGCGTTGCTTTGCGCGCACCCCTTACCGCTTCGATGACACCCTGGACAACTCGGTGCTGGACTTCATCATCAACGAACAATTCGATGAAGACCTGATCGACGACCTGCTCAACGAGTTCGAGAACCCGGCGAAAATTCTCGATACCAATTGGTATGCGATCAAACCGATGTACGAGAAAAAGTATCGCGAGTTGATCAACGACAAGGACAAGTTTGTCTCGATCAACGACATCCGCCTGTCCCGCGATTGCGTGAAGAAAGCGATTAAATACCTGCGTGAGATCTATCGTCACCGGATCGGCAAGACCAAGGTTATTTCGCTGAATAACCATACGGGCAAGACTTTCTAAGTCCGGCGCAAAACCGGGTCGCCGCCAATCGCGAGCAAGCTCGCTCCCACAGTGATCGGTGTTGGGCACAATTTTGTGAACACCACCTCCCCCTGTGGGAGCGAGCTTGCTCGCGATGACGGCCTCTCATACAGCACAAATTCAACATCCAGAAACAATTAAGCAGTCCGCAGGATGCTCCCCCAACTGTTCCCGTTACGTTTACGTCACCGTGAAGCGTGGCCTTTCTCTACGGCAACCTGCCATCACGCTACTCGGCTACACACTTATCCCGCCAAGCCATCGCACCAGCATGGTGCAATCACTCATGCCTGCGCCTTTTCCTGAATCATAATCCACGGTGAAACCACCACTGCCCACAACGGCGGATCGCGTTGGAAAAGATCCAGCGCCCGCGTTTCAGACAGCTTGGCGACTTTGTCGGCGGCCAGCCAGGCAGCCACTTTCTCGCCGTCATCGGTCGCCATGGCCTCGGCGGCAGCGATCAAATCCAGGCCGGGGTCGACCCACAATAGGGCACCCTTGGCGAAGAACGGCTCCAACTCCTTCCAGGTAATAGATGCGGTTTCTCCAAGCAGCTTGGCATAGAGGGTGCTAGGTTCTTCAGTCATGGGTCCGGTCCGGAAAAGAAATCGACGCAATGATAACGTCGGTGGTCGGGCAGAAAAACCCAGAAGCAATTTGCATTACCGAATGAAAAGCGCAGGAAAGCCAAGGAATGCACGGAAAATGGCTATAAGCCCGTCAAACCCCCGCCGCAATTCTGACTTTTTCTTTCAAAAAAGCGACACCCCCAAGTTTTGCCCCCTGGCGCCAGCTTCCCAGGCTGACAATCGGCGCTCTACACTGTACCGGTACAGTTGCCGGGGGGCATTTCCGGGGGATGTCGTAGATATCTGACCCGGTTCTGCCGCCAACGGCGCCAGGACTATAAAAATTACAACAGTAAGAGTGGAGCACTATGACTAAGGCTACTAAGCAGATTTCCAAACTGTTTGCCGCTATGGTTCTGGCCGGGGTTGCCAGCCATTCGTTCGCAGCTGACACCATCAAGATCGGCATCGCCGGCCCCAAGACCGGTCCTGTAGCCCAATACGGCGACATGCAGTTCAGCGGCGCCAAAATGGCCATTGAACAGATCAACGCTAAAGGCGGCGTAGACGGCAAGAAGCTCGAAGCCGTTGAGTACGATGACGCCTGTGATCCGAAACAAGCGGTAGCGGTCGCGAACAAGGTCGTCAACGACGGCGTCAAGTTCGTGGTCGGCCACCTGTGCTCCAGCTCCACTCAACCGGCTTCGGACATCTACGAAGACGAAGGCGTGATCATGATCACCCCGGCCGCCACCAGCCCGGACATCACCGCCCGTGGTTACAAAATGGTGTTCCGCACCATCGGCTTGGACAGCGCCCAGGGCCCTGCCGCCGGTAACTACATCGCCGATTTCGTAAAACCGAAAATCGTTGCCGTCCTGCACGACAAACAGCAATACGGTGAAGGCATCGCCACCGCCGTGAAGACAACCCTGGAAGGCAAAGGCGTCAAGGTTGCCGTGTTCGAAGGCGTCAACGCCGGCGACAAGGACTTCTCGTCGATGATCGCCAAGCTCAAGCAAGCCAACGTCGACTTCGTCTACTACGGCGGCTACCACCCGGAGCTGGGCCTGATCCTGCGCCAATCCCAGGAAAAAGGCCTGAAAGCCAAGTTCATGGGTCCGGAAGGCGTGGGTAACGATTCCATCTCGCAGATCGCCAAGGACGCTTCCGAAGGCCTGCTGGTGACCTTGCCGAAATCCTTCGACCAGGATCCGGCCAACGTCGCCCTGGCTGATGCGTTCAAGGCCAAGAAAGAAGATCCAAGCGGTCCGTTCGTGTTCCCGGCCTACTCGGCTGTGACCGTCATTGCCGAAGGTATCAAGGCAGCCAAGTCCGAAGACTCCGCCAAAGTGGCTGAAGCCATCCACGCCGGTACCTTCAAGACTCCAACCGGTGACCTGAGCTTCGACGCCAAGGGCGACCTGAAAGACTTCAAATTCGTGGTTTACGAGTGGCACTTCGGCAAACCAAAAACTGAAGCCAAGCCTCAGTAAGGCGTTGCCTGACTGACTGCCAATAAAGCCCACGGCGTGCCGTGGGCTTTGTTTTACGAACGTATCTGGGCCGCGCTGGCGTGATCCGCTAGTCTCCCCACCTGAAAATCTCAAAACCGTCATCAGCGGTTCGCTGGCAAACCCCGGATTCGAAGTGGATGCAGATCCACGGGGCCCGGGCGGGAAAATGACTCCACCAGTGAAATGCGTATCAGGTTTTTAGGAGCGCTGTAATGCCTGACATCTATCACTTCTTCCAACAGCTGGTTAATGGTCTGACCATTGGCAGCACGTATGCCCTGATCGCCATCGGCTATACGATGGTTTACGGCATCATTGGAATGATCAACTTCGCCCACGGCGAGGTGTACATGATCGGCTCCTACGTGGCGTTCATCGCCATCGCCGGGCTGGCCATGCTGGGACTCGACAGTGTTCCGCTGTTGATGACCGCCGCTTTCCTGGCGACCATCGTCGTCACCAGTGCCTACGGCTACAGCATCGAACGGATCGCCTACCGCCCCTTGCGCGGCAGCAACCGTCTGATCCCGCTGATTTCCGCCATCGGCATGTCGATCTTCCTGCAGAACACGGTTCTGCTGGCGCAAGACTCCAAGGACAAATCCATCCCCAACCTGATTCCGGGCAACTTTACCTTCGGACCGGGTGGCGCACATGAAGTGCTGATTTCCTACATGCAAATCGTGGTGTTCGTGGTGACCCTGGTCGCCATGCTCGGCCTGACGCTGTTCATCTCCCGCTCTCGCCTGGGTCGCGCCTGTCGCGCCTGTGCCGAAGACATCAAGATGGCCAACCTGCTGGGTATCAACACCAACAACATCATCGCCCTGACCTTCGTCATCGGTGCAGCGCTGGCGGCCATCGCGGCCGTGCTGCTGAGCATGCAATACGGTGTGATCAACCCGAACGCCGGATTCCTGGTCGGCCTCAAGGCCTTCACCGCAGCGGTACTGGGCGGTATCGGCAGCATTCCGGGCGCCATGCTTGGCGGGCTGGTACTGGGCGTGGCGGAAGCCTTCGGTGCCGATATCTTCGGCGACCAGTACAAGGACGTCGTGGCTTTCGGTCTCTTGGTTTTGGTGTTGTTGTTCCGGCCAACCGGCCTGCTGGGCCGTCCGGAGGTTGAGAAGGTATGACTAGGAATCTTAAACAGGCACTGTTCAGTGCCTTGCTGGTATGGGCCGTTGCCTATCCGGTACTCGGTCTGAAGCTGACCATCGTTGGCATCAACCTCGAAGTTCATGGCACCAGCGACGCCACGTTGATCACCATCGCCGTGTGCTCGGTGCTGATGTTCCTGCGCGTTTTGTTCGACCAGCAGATCAGCTCGGCCTGGCGCTCCTCGCCGAGCATGCCGCTGATTCCGGCCAAGGCCAGCAACTTCCTGACCCTGCCGACCACCCAGCGCTGGATCATCATTGCGTTGATCGCCGGCGCCCTGGTCTGGCCGTTCTTCGGTTCTCGCGGCGCAGTGGATATTGCGACGCTGGTGCTGATCTACGTGATGTTGGGCCTGGGCCTGAACATCGTGGTCGGTCTGGCTGGCCTGCTCGACCTCGGTTACGTCGGCTTCTACGCCGTTGGCGCCTACAGCTATGCGCTGCTGTCGCACTACTACGGTCTGAGCTTCTGGATCTGCCTGCCAATCGCCGGTCTGATGGCAGCCACCTTCGGCTTCCTGCTCGGTTTCCCGGTACTGCGTTTGCGCGGTGACTACCTGGCGATCGTGACCCTGGGCTTCGGTGAAATCATCCGTCTGTTCCTGCGTAACCTGACCGGCCTCACGGGCGGTCCGAACGGCATCAGCAACATCGAGAAACCAACGTTCTTCGGCCTGACCTTCGAACGTAAAGCCGCCGAAGGGATGCAGACCTTCCATGAGTATTTCGGCATCGCCTACAACTCGATCAACAAGGTGATTTTCCTCTACCTGGTTGCTCTGTTGCTGGCACTCGGCGCGCTGTTCGTCATCAACCGCTTGCTGCGCATGCCGCTTGGCCGCGCGTGGGAAGCATTGCGTGAAGACGAAATCGCCTGCCGTGCGCTGGGTCTGAACCCGACCATCATCAAGCTTTCGGCGTTCACCCTGGGTGCAAGCTTCGCCGGTTTCGCCGGTAGCTTCTTCGCTGCCCGTCAGGGCCTGGTGACACCGGAGTCCTTCACCTTCATCGAGTCGGCGATCATCCTCGCCATCGTGGTATTGGGTGGCATGGGCTCGCAGCTGGGCGTGATCCTGGCCGCGGTGGTGATGATCCTGCTGCCGGAAATGATGCGTGAGTTCAGTGAGTACCGCATGTTGATGTTCGGTGCCTTGATGGTACTGATGATGATCTGGCGCCCTCAGGGTCTGCTGCCCATGCAACGTCCTCACATGGAGCTGCGCAAATGAGCCGCGAGATCCTTAAAGTAGAAAACCTGAGCATGCGCTTCGGCGGCTTGCTGGCGGTCAACGGCGTTGCCTTGAGCGTCAAAGAGAAACAGGTGGTTGCACTGATCGGCCCCAACGGCGCCGGCAAGACCACCGTGTTCAACTGCCTGACCGGCTTCTACAAGCCGAGCGGCGGCAGCATCCTGCTCGATGGCGAGCCGATCGAGGGCCTGCCGGGCCACAAGATCGCCCTCAAAGGCGTGGTGCGAACCTTCCAGAACGTGCGGTTGTTCAAGGACATGACCGCGGTCGAGAATCTCTTGATCGCCCAGCATCGTCACCTGAATACCAATTTCCTGGCCGGCCTGTTCAAGACTCCGGGTTTCCGCAAGAGCGAACGTGAGGCCATGGATTTCGCCGAGTTCTGGCTGGAAAAGGTCAACCTCAAGGAGTTCGCCAACCGTCCGGCCGGCACCCTGGCCTACGGTCAGCAACGGCGCCTGGAAATCGCCCGCTGCATGATGACCCGTCCCCGGATCCTCATGCTCGACGAACCGGCCGCCGGCCTGAACCCGAAGGAGACCGAAGATCTCAAGGCGCTGATCAGCATGTTGCGTGAAGAGCACAACGTCACCGTGCTGCTGATCGAACACGACATGAAACTGGTCATGAGCATTTCCGACCACATCGTCGTGATAAACCAGGGCACGCCTCTGGCCGATGGTACGCCGGAACAGATCCGCGACAATCCTGAAGTGATCAAAGCCTACCTGGGGGAAGCGTAAATGCTGCAGTTCGAAAACGTTTCCACTTTCTACGGCAAAATCCAGGCCCTGCACAGCGTCAACGTCGAAGTCCGCCAGGGCGAGATCGTGACCCTGATCGGCGCCAACGGTGCCGGCAAATCCACGCTGTTGATGACCCTGTGCGGTTCGCCACGCGCCCACAGCGGCAGCATCCGCTACATGGGTGAGGAACTGGTCGGGCAGGACTCTTCGCATATCATGCGCAAGAGCATTGCCGTGGTGCCGGAAGGTCGTCGGGTGTTTTCCCGTCTGACCGTGGAAGAAAACCTTTCCATGGGTGGTTTCTTCACCGCCAAAGGCGATTATCAGGAACAGATGGACAAAGTTCTCGGACTTTTCCCACGTTTGAAAGAGCGCTTCAGCCAGCGTGGCGGCACCATGTCCGGCGGCGAACAGCAAATGCTCGCCATCGGCCGTGCGCTGATGAGCAAGCCCAAGCTGCTGCTGCTCGATGAGCCTTCGCTGGGCCTGGCCCCGATCATCATCCAGCAGATCTTCGATATCATCGAACAGCTGCGCAAGGACGGTGTGACGGTGTTCCTGGTCGAGCAGAACGCCAACCAGGCCCTGAAAATCGCTGACCGCGCCTACGTGCTGGAAAACGGCCGGGTGGTGATGACAGGGACCGGTGAAGCGCTGCTGACAGATCCGAAAGTGCGTGATGCGTACTTGGGCGGCTAAGCCTTGACGGTAAACAAGAAACGGCCTTTGCGGGCCGTTTTTTTATGCCCACCAAAAACTTCAACAACCACATTGCCCCCCTGTAGGAGCGAGCATGCTCGCGATGGACGTTAACGAAAACGCGGGCTGTTTGAAGCCCGCGGCGCCCGGGCCTCCATCGCGAGCATGCTCGCTCCTTGTATGTTGTCCCTGTACCCAGCGAGAGAGGTTAAGCTCGGCAGCGTACACACAAGTAAGTGCGTTTCTGGGGGAGGCCGATCGCTCCTGAAGGCAGGATTTGCTCCTGACCTTGTCTGTAGAGAGGCCCCCCCGCCTCATTGCCCACCACGAAGAGTATCGAGAAGCCGACAAGTCGGACTTCGCATTACAAGGTTGCAGTGGCATGAAGTTCGAGGTCGGGGGAACCAGGTGCAATCTTACCTAAAGCCAAGGAAGTGAAAAGCAATGAATGCGCATGTCGGCATAGATATCAGTGCTCGCAGTTCAGCCATGGGATGGCGGCAGAACGGCAAAGCAGCAGGCAATGGAGACATTCAGCACACACCCAAAGGTCGCAAGGCCGCTGTGGAAAAGCTGCTACGTCTCAAGCCGCTAAGCGTTGTCATGGAGGCCACCGGTATTTACTACCTGGATCTTGCGATGGAGTTGCACGCCGCCGGCTTGCCGGTCTCGGTGATCAATCCCAAAAGCTTCCACAACTTTGCCAAGCTGATGTTGCAAAACAGCAAGACTGACCAGATCGATGCCCAACTGCTGGCCGAATACGGCGAGCGTATGGGGCCTAGGCTGTGGGTCCCGCCCACTGCGGAACAGATGATGCTGCGTGCGATTGGTCGCCACATCAACCGACTGATTGGCCATCGAACACGAGCCAAAAACGAATTACACGCCCTACAAGCAACAGAAACGAGTGTGGAGCTGCTGATCGAGGATGAGAAGGAGGCGATTGCAGGACTGGACTCCCGGATTGATCGCTTGAAGAAAGCCGCACGTGAGGCCATCGCCAAATGCCCGGATCTGAGTTTGCAGTTTCGCTGCATGATGGCGGCGCCCGGCGTTGGAGAGGCCTCGGCCATCGCCGCACTGGCTGAGCTGACGACCCTTCCAGTGACGCTTAAATCGGCACAGGTAAGCCGCTATGCAGGCCTGGATGTCAGACTGACCCAGTCAGGCACCAGCGTGAACCGGCCAGGACGAATGTCCAAGTGCGGTAATGCTTACTTGCGTGCAGCGATGTTCATGCCGGCGATGACGGCAATCCGTTGTGATGAGAATGTGAAGGCCTTCTACGAGGCACTGGTAGCGCGCGGCAAGAAGAAAATGCAAGCCATCGGCGCGGTCATGCGCAAATACCTAACCGGGTTATGGGCATGCATGCGCTCCGGAGAAGAATTTAATACGGCCAAGCTTTTTAGCAAAAAACATCTCGCGAAAGCTTGACCGTGAACAGAGTATCTACAGGGGCCGCGTGATGATCTACAGCCGATCCAACGCTTCCCCGCTGCGCTTGAACCAACCTATCAAATAATCCGCCAATACTTGCGTACGCTTGGGCAAACCACCCTGATACGGATGCACCAGGTACATCGGCATGCTCCGTGTCTGATAATCACGCAGGAGCCATCGCAAACGCCCGTCAGCCAGTTCCGCCGGCAATACGTAGGACGGCAGGCGGGCAATGCCGGCGCCAGCCAGTGCGGCTTTTTTCAACAGGTTGTAATGGTTGCTGGCGAACGGCCCCGAAACCCGCACCCGCAGCAGCTCGTGTTGTTGGTGATACAACCACTCCTCCCGGCCACTGTAGTGGCTGTTAAGCAAGCAACGATGCTCGGCCAGCGCCTGAGGGGTCTGCGGCTCACCGTATTGCTCCAGATAGGCCGGGCTGGCGCAGGTCAATTCCCGCCACGCCAGTAGCGGGCGCGCCACCAGGCGCTGGTCAACTGCCACATCGGAGCGGATCGCCAGATCGAAACCGTCACGGGACAGATCACGGTAACTGTTGTTGAGCTCGAGCTCGATCTGCACCTCGGGATACTGGGCGGAGAACTCCAGCAACAAGCCATCGAAAAAGGTTTCCCCGAGTGACACTGGTACCGTCATCCTTACCGGGCCGGCCATGTCGTCCTTCAGGCGCGCCAGCGCCTGGCGCGCGCGCTCGACTTGCACCACCAGCGCCTGGGCCTGGGGCAACAACGCAGCGCCTGCCGCCGTCAGGCTCAAGCGCCGGGTAGTGCGTTGCAGCAGGACCACGCAAAACTGCGCTTCCAACTGGCTGATGCGCTTGGACAACTGGCCCTTGCTGCAACCTAATTGCTGCGCCGCCAAGGTAAAACTGCCCGCTTCGATCAACACGGCGAATGCCGCCAGGTCATCCATCTCGCTCATGGATTGTTTCCATTTGAAAACCAAAGGTTGCCTATTAGTGCGCTTATCCGTAGAAAAAACCACTCTAAACTGAAGCCTCATTCAATCGATACGAGGATCAGCCAGCATGAAAATTCTTTTGATCGGCGCAGGCGGCACCATCGGTTCGGCCGTCGACAAGGAACTGTCCCAGCGCCACGAGATCATTCGCATTGGCCGCAATAGCGGAGACTTCCAGGTGGATATCAGTGACAGCGACTCGATTCGCAAACTGTTTGAGCAAACGGGCAAGTTCGATGCGTTGGTCTGCGCCGCCGGCAACGTGACCTTCGCCCCATTGGATGAAATGACCGAAGAGAGTTTTGCCCTGGGCCTGAAAGACAAGTTGATGGGCCAGGTCAACTTGCTGCTGATCGGTCGCGAGTTCGCCAATGACGGCGCGTCGTTCACCTTCACCACCGGCGTGCTCAGCCACGACCCGATCCGCAGCGGCGCCTCGGCAGCATTGGTCAACGGTGCGCTGGACAGCTTTGTCCGTGCCGCCGCTATCGAATTGCCGCGCGGACTGCGGGTCAACTCGATCAGCCCGAACGTGCTGGTCGAAGCCATGGGCAAATACGCACCGTACTTCCGCGGCTTCAAACCGGTTCCAGCGGCCGATGTGGCATTGGCCTACGCCAAGAGTGTCGAAGGCTTGCAGACCGGCCAGACCTTTCACATCTGATCAGACTCAAGGTGGGGCGCTGACTCAGCGCCGCATCAGGATGCCGGAGCCTCCAACAGGGTGGGCAGCAGATTGCCGGCTATCTCGCGCGGTACGGATATCATCAGACCGGGACCTTTGATCACCGATTGAACCGTCGCGGTCGACACCAGAATGCCGTTGATGGACAGCCGCAACGGCTGATGCATTTCCTGACGCGTTACCTGTTCCAGACGGCGTTGCGCATCGGGGCTAAGCATGACGTTGAGGCCAATGGATTGCGGATTATGATCATCGATCCGTTTAAGCTCCAGGTTGATGGCGCTAAAGTCCGACCTGGACGTAAAAGCGATGTCTGCCGCCAGGCATTGCATCGCTGCCATCATTCCCAATGCCACAAGAATCAGCTTGCCTGAGCCCCTCATAACACCTCCTGCATCAAAAAGACCGACAAGGTTACGACCAAATTCCTTTCGCCTTGGTGATTCAAGTACAGCTGAATGTTTCTTGCGCGGCGTCGTTTCCAATGCAAGTCCTACTCATGGGTTGTGATGAACGGTCAGGCTGAGTAACGTGGCGGCACTTGTCAGGAGACCCCAAGATGCGTGCTGCCCGTTCCTTAGTCCTCGTTGCCCTTCTTCCGCTGTTCGCCGCCTGTCAGTTGTTCGATGGCTCGCGTGAAAGCGCTTCCCACGTAGGCCAGACCCGCATGCAGGGCCAGTTGAGCGCAGCCGACGGCAAGCTGTTGTTCCAGCCATGCGGCGAGCAGAAACGTTATGTGGTCAACGACACGGGCGGTACCAGCGTCCTGCAACAGGCCGCGAGCCTGGCCGATGCCCAGGGCAAACTGTTTGCCGATGTGCGCGGGCGGATCGTTTCCGGTTCCGGCGACGGGCAACTGGACGTCGAACAGCTGTACCGCGTCGAGCGTTCGGGCAATGCCTGTGCCGATCCCGACTTCAAAAAGCTGATCCTGCGCGCCGCCGGCCATGCCCCCGAGTGGAGCGTGAGAGTCACCGGCAAAGGCATGGTCCTCGAACGCGTCGGCCAGGCGCCGTTGGCGGTGCCCTACGTCGAAGAGCAGTTGGGCGAAGGCCGCTTCAACCTCAGCACCGAAGCCAATAACCAGCACATCGAACTGTGGGTCGCACCACAACGCTGTATCGACAACAGCACGGGGAGCCTGCAGCACATGAGTGCCGAACTGCGCATCGATGGCAAGGTACAGCGCGGTTGCGGGTATTTCGGCGGATCGCGCGACGACTGATCGTTTAAGCCTCACGGGCCTGCGCCTTTGGGGCTTATAATCGCCGGTTTCAAACGCCCTGGCGCAGTTGTGCGCCCCGCGAACCGGATCCTGCCATGTTACGAATCACCGAACTCAAGTTGCCGATCGACCATCCCGATGAAGACCTGCGCCCTGCCATCCTGCAGCGCCTGGGCATCGCCAGCGATGACTTGCTCGACTTCACCTTGTTCAAGCGCAGCTACGATGCGCGTAAAAAGTCCTCCGAACTGTGCTTCATCTACACCATCGACCTCAATGTTCGCGATGAGGCGGCGGTGCTGCACAAGTTCGCCGATGACCGTAACGTCAACGTGGCACCGGATGTCAGCTACAAAATGGTCGGCCAGGCGCCGGCCGATCTGAGCGCGCGCCCGATCGTCGTCGGGTTCGGTCCGTGCGGGATTTTCGCCGGGCTGCTGCTGGCGCAAATGGGCTTCAAGCCGATCATCCTCGAGCGCGGCACCGAAGTGCGCCAGCGCACCAAGGACACCTGGGGCCTGTGGCGTAAAAGCGTGCTCAACCCCGAGTCCAACGTGCAATTCGGCGAGGGCGGCGCCGGGACATTCTCCGACGGCAAGCTCTACAGCCAGATCAAGGATCCGAAGTTCATCGGGCGCAAGGTCCTGCATGAATTCGTCAAGGCCGGTGCACCGGAAGAAATTCTCTACGTTAGCAAACCGCACATCGGCACGTTCCGTCTGACTGGCGTTGTGGAAAACATGCGTGAGCAGATTCGCGCCATGGGCGGCGAAGTGCGCTTCCAGCAGCGGGTTACCGACGTGCTGATCGAGGACGGCCAACTGGTTGGCGTCGAACTCAACGGTGGCGAGCAAATCCACTCGAAACACGTGATCCTGGCCCTCGGCCACAGCGCCCGGGACACCTTCCGCATGCTGCACGGCCGTGGCGTGTTCATGGAAGCCAAGCCGTTCTCGGTAGGTTTCCGCATCGAGCACCCGCAGTCGCTGATCGACCGGGCGCGCCTGGGCAAGTACGCCGGCCACCCGAAACTCGGCGCCGCCGACTACAAACTGGTGCACCACGCCAAGAATGGCCGTTCCGTCTACAGCTTCTGCATGTGCCCAGGCGGCACGGTGGTCGCGGCGACATCCGAGCCAAACCGCGTGGTCACCAATGGCATGAGCCAGTACTCGCGTAACGAGCGCAATGCCAACTCCGGGATCGTTGTCGGGATTACCCCGGAAGTCGATTACCCGGGCGGGCCGTTGGCCGGTATCGAGTTGCAGGAACGCCTGGAATCCCACGCCTTTGTGCTCGGTGGCAGCAACTACGAAGCACCGGCGCAACTGGTCGGCGACTTTATCGCCGGCAAGCCGTCCACCGAGTTGGGCAGCGTTGAACCGTCCTACAAGCCGGGCGTTGCCCTGGGTGACCTGGCGCTGGCCTTACCGGCCTTCGCCATCGAAGCGATTCGCGAAGCCTTGCCGGCATTCGAGAAACAGATTCGCGGTTACTCGCTGCACGATGCCGTGTTGACCGGGATCGAAACCCGCACTTCGTCGCCGCTGCGCATCACCCGCAACGAGTCGATGCAGAGCCTGAACGTCAAGGGCTTGTTCCCGGCCGGTGAAGGCGCGGGTTATGCGGGCGGGATTTTGTCGGCGGGTGTGGATGGCATTCGCATTGCGGAAGCTGTGGCCCGCGATATTCTCGGCCTCGAAGCCTGATACAGAACTTCTGAAACAGCACAAATCCCTGTGGGAGCGAGCTTGCTCGCGATGCGGTAGATCAATCAACATCTGTGTTGAATGTGATGCCGCCATCGCGAGCAAGCTCGCTCCCACAGTGGTCTCCGGCGTCTGAAAGATCTTAGATATTGGCGCGCAACACCGAAGCCGGCAGCGGCTCGCCGCGCTCGACCGTCGCTGCCACCGCATCGATCAACCCGCTCAACTCAAACCCCTCGGCCTTGAGCCACGCCTGATCGTAATACGTCGTGGCATAACGCTCGCCGCTGTCGCACAGAATCGCCACGATCGACCCCTCCTCCCCCGCCGCCGCCATCTGCTGCGCTGCCATCAAGGCGCCGATCAGGTTGGTCCCGCTCGATCCGCCGACATGACGCCCCAGACGTTCGGCGAGGTAATGCATGGCTGCCAGCGACAACGCGTCCGGCACCTTGACCATCGCATCGATGACCTTGGGCAGGAATGACGCTTCCACCCGGGGCCGCCCAATGCCTTCGACCCGCGAACCGTGGTCCAGGCGCAGGCTGGCATCGCCGGTCTGGTAATAATCGAAAAACACCGAGCGTTCGGCATCGGCACACAACACGCGGGTGGCGTGCTGGCGATAACGCACGTAACGCCCCAGGGTCGCCGTCGTGCCCCCGGTGCCGGGACTGGACACCAGCCAGCTCGGCTCCGGGTGCTTTTCGAAGCGCATCTGCTGGAAGATCGATTCGGCGATGTTGTTGTTCGCTCGCCAGTCGGTCGCACGCTCGGCGTAGGTGAACTGGTCGATGAAGTGCCCGTCGTGTTCACGTGCCAGGCGTTCGGACTCGGCGTAAATCTGCGTCGGGTCCGCGACCAGATGCGTCTGCCCGCCATAGAAAGCGATTTGCGCAATCTTCTCCCTCGACGTGCTGGCCGGCACCACGGCAATGAACGGCACCCCCAGCAAACGCGCGAAGTACGCCTCGGAAATCGCCGTCGAACCGCTGGACGCCTCGATCACCGGCGCACCGGGCTTGAGCCAGCCATTGCACAGCGCATACAGGAACAGCGACCGTGCCAGGCGATGTTTCAGGCTGCCGGTGGGATGGCTCGACTCATCCTTGAAGTACAACTCGATGCCTGGAAAGCCTGGCAGGGGCAAAGGAATCAGGTGAGTGTCGGCGCTGCGCTGGAAATCGGCTTCGATGATCCGGATGGCTTCGCGGGACCACTGTCGGTTGTCGCTCATGGTGGTTATCTCGATGGATCAGGCAATAGGCGGCGTTGTCACAAGCCTCAACCTCAAGCTTAGGAAAAATCCTACATCCAGCACAGATACAGCTGAGTTCCAATACGTCCGGTAACTGCTAGGCTCAGGTCCTTGCCGCAGAATCGCGCTGTTACGACATATAACAAAAAAGAATATAACTTTTGTTTTAACAACTAACGGTACGGGTTAGGGTGTGCCACCTTTTGACTTTATCGATGGAGAGCGACTTTGCCTCTGCGTAGCACGTTCACGCGTTTCTTTCAGCTGGAAGCTGCCAGCGGTCTGTTACTGATCGCCGCGGCTATCCTCGCGTTGATCATCAACAACTCCCCGCTGTCGTGGCTTTACAACGGCCTGCTGGAAACCCCCGTCGTCGCTCAGGTCGGCGCGCTGAAAATCGCCAAGCCGCTGCTGCTGTGGATCAACGACGGGCTGATGGCGATGTTCTTCCTGTTGATCGGGCTGGAGGTCAAGCGCGAGGTCCTCGACGGGCAACTGTCCAAGCCTTCGCAGATCGTCCTGCCCGGTGCGGCCGCCATTGGCGGCATGGTAGTGCCAGCGCTGATCTACTGGTTCCTCAACCGTGACAACCCACCGGCCCTGAACGGCTGGGCGATCCCGACTGCCACCGACATCGCTTTCGCGCTCGGTGTACTGGCGCTGTTGGGCAAACGCGTGCCGGTGTCGCTGAAGTTGTTCCTGATGACCCTGGCGATCATCGACGACCTCGGCGCCATCGTCATCATCGCGATTTTCTATTCCGGCGAACTGTCGACCCTGTCCCTGGCACTGGCCGCAGCCTGCATCGCGGCGCTGATCGGAATGAACCGGCTCGGCGTGGTGAAGCTCGGACCGTACATGATCATTGGCCTGATCCTCTGGGTCTGCGTACTCAAGAGCGGTGTGCATGCCACGCTGGCGGGCGTGACCCTGGCTTTCTGCATCCCGTTGCGCACGAAAAACGCCGAACCGTCGCCCCTGCTGACACTGGAACACGCGCTGCATCCGTGGGTGGCCTACGGCATCCTGCCGCTGTTCGCCTTCGCCAACGCCGGCCTGTCCCTGATTGGCGTGACCGCCGAGAGCTTCACCCATGACGTGCCAATGGGCATTGCGATCGGCCTGCTGCTGGGCAAGACCGTCGGCGTGTACGGCCTGACCTGGCTGGCGGTGAAAACCGGCATCGCAGCCCTGCCCCAGGGTGCCAATTGGGGCCAGGTGCTGGGTGTGGCGATTCTCTGCGGCATCGGCTTCACCATGAGCCTGTTCGTCGGTTCGCTGGCCTTTGAACCGGGCGTCAGTGACTACGCGGGCATGGACCGGATGGGGATTCTGACCGGCTCGATTCTGGCAGCATTGATTGGCTATGCGGTGACGGCGGCGGCGAGTCGCAAGGCTGTGCTACAGCCGGCATAGCCCCGGACGGCGCAACAACTTCCAATCCCGGAAATCTTCGTAGGAGCGAGCATGCTCGCGATGGTCGTTAACGATAACGCTGGAAACCTGACACCCCGCGTCATCGTTGACGTCCATCGCGAGCAAGCTCGCTCCTACACATGACGCACAGAGCTGCCGGACTTTTCCTACGATCTTTACGGATGCAGCCTGCATAAATCTCCAAGCCTTTCTCGATAACTTTACGATTTCTAACTCGTGCCTTTTGCCTTATGCAAGCAGGGTCGAATTCAGTAATTTTGGAGAGGGTTATGGCGCTTCGTCAGGAACTAATGCCCCCGCATCTTTGCGAAACCAAAGTTGCTCGTCTTGCAGACCTTGCTGCCGAAATTGATGGCGCAGATCAGGATCGAACCAGGAATCAGTTGGTTGAGTTCAATCGAGAGGCCATGACCGATCTAACCTTTCTCGACTTTCAAGGAACCCAAGATCATGACACATGGGTTCGCCAGATCCTGGCGGGGCCCTATGTACGACGCCTGAAGGACATCTCCCAAACTGAACTGATCGAAATGGCTCGAAGAGTCATGAATGCCGATAGCCCGGAACACGCCACCGACTTCTGGCTGGAAATATTGGCACTCAATATTCCAGATGCTCGTATTTCCGAGCTTTTTTTCTGGCCCAGTGAGTTTTTTGGTGATGGGGGAAACGCTCGCGAACCAATACCGGAGCAGATAATTGAAACTGCCCTGAAGAACAGCGATTTGTAACCTGATGCTGGAAACCGACGCTAAAAAAAACCCCGATCCAGTCACCTGGTCGGGGTTTTCTTTTACCCGTATTCCCGCTTAGTGGGAAACGCGGCTGGTGCCATCAACCGTGGCAATGCGCACGCGCTCGCCGACACGGAATACTTCGTTTTCCTGAACCTGTTGCACGTAGGCGCGCATGCTGCCGTCGTCTTCGCGCACGGTGATTTCCACGCCCTGGGTGCGGGTCAGGCCTTCTTCGGTAGCCGAGCCCAGCAACCCGCCGGCAACTGCGCCGATGACCGCTGCGACGATACTGCCGCGGCCACCGCCGATGGCGCTGCCGCCGACACCGCCGACTACTGCACCCGCAGCACCGCCGATTGGCGTTTTGGTACCTTCGATTTTCACCGGTCGCAGGGCTTCGATGGTGCCCATGCGAATGGTCTGCACGCGACGCGCTTCGTCACGGGAATAGGAGTCACCGGTCAAGCTCGATTGGCAGCCAGTGAGCAACATCGCCATGGTGGAAAAGGAAGCAACCAGCAGAACAGACTTACGCATAGCATCAACTCCAAAGGACAAGTAACCATTAAACTCCGCAGCTTGACGCCTGTCACGGCCTTGCCTGGATAAAATTGCTTCGATTCAGGCTCCGTACAGGCCCGTCCACGAACTCACCACAGGGTGGCGGCCTATTCGCAAGACTGCGCCACTGACCAGGGACCTACATGGATTACTTTATCATTGTCGTCACTACCGTCGCCGGACTGTACTTCCATGGGTGGCTGTACGTGCGCATCAGACGCTGGATGGACCGGGACCTGGCATTGGCGCTGGCCGGCAAGGACGAGCAGAAAAAAGCGTTCATGCTCGAACAGTTGGCGAGCGCCCAGGCGCTGAAAATCAGGCGTCGAGACCTGCCGCAGTGGCTTGAGGCCGCAGCGGCAGACTATCCCGAGCGGTAGACTGCTTAAGGCGCCAGACGTTCAAGAATCCAGCTGGCGCCCTGCATACGATAGTTGAGCCGGTCGTGCAGACGGCTCGGACGGCCCTGCCAGAACTCGATGCGCTCTGGCAGCAGGCGATAACCGCCCCAGTGTTCAGGGCAGTGAGGTTGGCTATCGCTGAAACGTTGCTCGGTATCCTTGAGCAGCGACTCCAGTTCATTGCGATCGGCTATCACCCGGCTCTGCGGCGAAGCCCAGGCACCGAGGCGGCTGCCCAGCGGGCGCACCTGATAGTACGCGTCGGACTCCTCGGGAGTGACCTTCACCACCCGACCTTCAATTCGTACCTGACGCTCCAATGTCGGCCAGAAAAACGTCATTGCCGCGAATGGATTCGCCACCAGCTGCTGGCCTTTGGCGCTGTCGTAGTTGGTGAAGAAGGTGAAGCCCTGCGCATCCAGGCCCTTGAGCAGCAGAATGCGGCAATGCGGCCGTCCGTCCTGGTCGACAGTGGCCAAGGTCATGGCATTAGCCTCCACCGGTGCCTGCTCGGTTTTCACCGCGTCGGCAAACCATTGGTGGAACAGCACAAAGGGCTCGGCCGGGGCTTGCGCCTCGGTCAGGCCATCACGGGTGTAGTCGCGGCGCATATCAGCCAGGGCCTTGGTCATGGCGCATTCCTTATGGTTAACGAATCACTTCTTTGTGGTATCGGCGGCGACCTTCGGCGCGTCGGCAGCAGCTTTGGCCGGTGCAGTCTTTTTCGCTGGCGTAGCGGTTTTAGCCGGTGCCTTCTTGGCTGGAGCTTTGGCGGCTTTCTTGGCCGGCGCTTTTTTCGCGACCGGTGCAGCCGCTTTCTTCGCGTCGGCAGGTGCTGGAGTCACAGGCTTGGCCACAGGTTTGATGTCCTGGGCCGCGACCATGCGCACAGGTGCCGGGGCCGGCATATTGTACTTGCTCAGCAACGCGACCATGGTGTTTTGCGGTGTGACCAACAGCTCCACTCGGCGGTTCAAGGCACGGCCTTCAACGCTGTCGTTGGCGGCACGCGGGGCTTCGCCACCCATGCCGCGCAGCATCAGGCGATCACGCTGCAGACCGCTGAGACGGAAGATCGCCGCCACCGATTGCGCACGCTCCTGGCTCAACTTAACGTTGGCCGGCGCTGCGCCCGAAGTATCGCTGTGACCGAGTACCAGCACGGCAGTCTTCGGGTCGACTTCAAGGATTTTCGCAACACGAGTGAACGGGCCGAGCGTCACCGGCAGCAGCATGGCCGGGCGGTCCGGGTTGAACGAGCCTTCCACCGGCGCGGTCACCACCAATACGTTTTCACGGCGTTCGAGTTGCAGGTTGCTGTCCTTGATCGCTGCTCGCAGACGCGGTTCGTAGTCGTCGAGCCAGGCTTGGGTGACTTTCGGATCCGGCATCGGCACGGCTTTGGCAGTGCTCTGCTCTTTGCCGCCGAACGGCCACCACCACTTGCCACCCGCATCGGCCTCAGCCTTGGCCTTGGCTACTTCTACCGGTTTGGCCTCGGGCTTTACCTCTGGTTTTTTATCGAGCGCTTTCTCGGAGCCGAACGGCCAGTACCAAGGGCTGGCACTTTCAGTCTTGGCAACCGGCGCGGCAACCGGTTTCAGCGGTGCCGGGGTCGGGGTCGGGGCTGGAGCCGGTGTCTTGGTCGCGACTTTGTCGGAAGACCCGAACGGCCACCAACTGCCGCCGTCTACATCATTTTTAGGAGTCTGTGCGCAACCGGTAATAGCGAAGCACAGTGCCAAGGCGAGGGTGGGTTTGGTTGACATTGGATATCCACAAAAATGAAGTAATGAAAATCAGGCCGGATCGGCCCGCATAAACAGACGCTTGGAAACTGAAAAGGCTGTCGGGTTCCAGCTCCGGAACCTTTAAGCGTGATTTACAGACAAGTGGCCAGTACCCGCACAAGCTTTTGTGCGCGCGGATCCATCAAGACGTACGGCCCCAGGGTATTTGTCACAAATCCGAACGCCACATCATGCTCGGGGTCGGCGAAACCAACAGAACCGCCAGCGCCCGGATGCCCGAACGCTCGCGCGCCCAGGCCGAAGGTCGCATTGGGCACATCCGGTTGATCGAGCATGCAGCCCAGGCCGAAGCGGGTTCGAGTCAGTAGTGTCTTGTCCTCGCCAAGGCTGTGTTCGCGGGTCAGTTCGTCGAGCAACTCGCCTTCCAGCAGGCTGCCATCGAGCAAACCGGCGTAGAACCCGGCCAGGCTACGGGCATTGCCGTGGCCATTGGCCGCCGGCTGCTGCATGCGCCGCCACTCCGGTTTGTTGGTGCTGGTCAGCACCGAGGGTGGATTGGTGAAAGCGCGGGTGGTCATGGCCGTTGGCTCACGCATGGTCACTTGCAGCAGACGCTGGGCCGCGGCATCGCCGACACTGCCCTTGCCGCGGGCGATATGCGCCACGCGATGAAACTCTTCATCGGCCAGGCCGACGTGAAAATCCAGGCCCAAAGGCTTGGCAACCCGCGCCACGATGGACTCACCGGGTCCACGGCCGTCAGCACGGCGCAGCAGCTCGCCGACCAGCCAGCCATAAGTGATTGCCGCATAACCGTGGCCTTCACCCGGCGTCCACCACGGTGTTTCGGCGGCCAGGGCGTCGACCATGATTTGCCAGTCGTACAGCGCTTCGGGGGCCAGCAACTCGCGCAACGCTGGCAGCCCGGCCTGATGGCAAAGCAGCTGGCGCAGAGTGACCGATTCTTTGCCGGCGGCGGCGAATTCAGGCCAGTAGCGAGCCACCGGGGCATCCAGTTGCAACTTGCCCTCGGCCACCAGTTGCAGGGCGGTGACGGCGGTAAAGGTCTTGGTGCAAGAGAACAGGTTGGCGATGGTGTCGCTGTGCCAGGCTTCGGCCCCATCCTTGTCGGCGGTGCCGGACCACAAATCGACGACGGTTTCGCCGCCGATCTGGATGCACAATGCGGCGCCACGTTCCTGAGGATCGTCGAACAGCGCCGCGAACGCTTCACGCACTGCCTCGAACTTAAGCTCGTAATGACCCTGAATCTGCACCCGCTACTCCCCGCAAACGTTCTGTAAAGTGGCCCGCATTGTTCCAGCCCTTGGGGGTTTTGGGAACAGGGGCAGGCTGGGCGGTCAATCACTCGCAGAACTGATCAGAAATTTTTAGAGCCTGTGAAGACGCCTTCGTCGGAACGCCGCCCGGAGCAGGCTCGCTCCCACAGGAATCGGAGTCACTGACCCTTGCCGGAATGCCCACCAGCGCCCTTCCCCGGGCCTTTGCCGGCCTCAGCCTTTCGCCCGCCCTCGGCGTCATGGTTCGCTTTGTCGACCTCGCCTGCGGCCTTCTGGGCCTCTTTGCCCAACTGATCGAGCGCCGCCAGATTGCTCTTGCGCACGCTGTCGACAAAGCCCTGGAACGGCTGATCGGTAATCCCCACCAGACCAAAGTGACCATTTTCGCCATCCAGCAGGCGCCCGGTCACCGGTTGGTCGAGGTATTGGAACCAGTGCACGCCGACAATCGACGGTTCGCCCAGCGCCTGTTTCAGAAAGTTCATGTAGGCCGGGCCACGGTCTTCTTCCTTCGCCAGTTGGGTCACGCCGCCCCAGAACGGGCCGCGATCGGTCGATCCGAAGTTGAATTCGGTGATCAACACCGGTTTGTCGAGGCTGCGCAGTTTGGCGAAGTCGTAACCGTCCTGGGGTTGCAAGGTGTACATGTTGAAGCTCAGGACGTCGCAGTACTGCGCACAGGACTCAACGGCTTCCGGGGTGCTGACGGCAAACCGGCCACCGAGCAACAGCTGGTTCGGCGCGTGCCACTTGAGCGAATCGGAAATGGTCTTGAAGTAGGTGTCTGCGAAAACCTTCTGGAAGTATCTGAAGTCGGCCTCGATTTCCGGGTGCTCGGCGCTTGGCAACGGCGGCACGAAGCCTGGGTCTTCCATCAGTTCCCAGGCTGGCAGATCGATTCCCCAGGCTTTCGACAAGCCCGCCTGATTGCGATATTTGTCGCGCAATTGCTTGAGGAACGCGCGCTTGGCCGGCACGTCGGTGGTCATTTTCAAGGTGCCATACGCGAGCGCGTAACGGGCTTTCGGGTCATCGCCGGGACCAGCCCAGGCCAGTTCGTTGTCGGCGAAGTAACCGATCAGCCATGGATCGTCGCGGTGGTCGCGGGCGGCAATGGCCACGGCGCGTTCGGTCGCCATGGCGAAACGCGGGTCGAATGGGTCGGGCATTCCGCCCCACCAGTCGCTGCCGGTGCTGATGCTGGCGTAATCGCCGACGATCGACAGTGGTAAGGTGTATGGAACGCGTTCAGCGTCAACCAGGGTCGGAGCGCTCCAGTTACCGAGGGTGTTGAACCCCCAGGCCTGCAGGCGATCGAGGGTATGGCGGGTCCAGCGTTGCTCATCAAACGTCGTTTTGCACGGCTCGGCAGGTTTTGACTCAGCGTTCGCCACTGTCGCATCGATGGCGCCGGCCTTGGCGGATTCGGCCGTAGATGGCGCGACGGCGGGCTCGGAAGCCTTCTCAGCCATTGCCTCTACTGCGTCGGCCTTGGCCGCTTCAGCAACGTCAGCCTTGGTATTGCTACCCAAAGCACAAGGGTCGCCGTACCGACGCTGCAAATTGGCGCCATAGAAGTCGTACCACTTTCCAAAATTGAAGCCCCGGCCCTGATCGACACCGTTACCACCGCGGTTGTCGCCTTCACCGAAGTGATTGGCCAGCGGTTCGTCAACCTTGGGCAGGGATTCGAACATCCATTCACGACCGGCAACATACGTCTGGTTAACGTCCGCCGTAACGGTGTTGACCCCCAGCGAGTAGAACGGATGCCCTTGCGGCGTCACCAGGTACCAGCGGCCGTCGCGTTTTTCGGTGCGGAAAAAGCCGCTGGCCTTGAACGTCGGCCCGTTGGTCCACCCGCCGAACTTGTCCAGGGAGGACTTTTCACGCTCAACCAGCCAGGTTTTCAGCTGCTGTTGTTCCTTGGCGGCGGCGCTTTTCAATTGTTCGTCGCTGCTGACCTTTTCTGGCCATTTGGCCCGGGTCGATTGGCCATAAACGTCCACCAGCCCGCCATAGACCGTTTGGGTCACCCCTTCGCCGTCCTGCACGCCAAAGCGCTCCAGCAGAATGCTCTGGGCGACTTTCGGTTGGTCCATGGACAAGCTGACCGACACCACCTGGCTACGGTTCAGCTCACCGGCACTGCTGGCCAGCAACACACGCTGACCGTCGATCGTCATCGGCATCGGCGGACCCGCCTTCATGCCTTGGCTCAGCGACGAAGTCGGCTGCAATGGCACTAACAGGGTCTGCGCCGGGCCGGCTGGAAGATCGACGCGACTGATCAATGTCTTGCCGTCGTTGCTCTGGATCGTCACGTACAGGGTCACGGCCCAGTTCATCGCGCTCTGGATCCGCAGGCTCATGACGCCCGACTGCGACCAGTCCCACGCCCCGGTCTGCGGGGACAGGCGCAGGGTTGGCCGGGCAACCGGGTTGAACGTCACCCGGCGCAGCACTTCGCCTTCGGGCGTCTGTTCGGCGTTGGACTGCGGCAGGCTGGCGTCCTGGGTTGCCACTTGGACCACGTCGGCGGGGCGCACAAAGTTGAACAGCGTCTGTTGGCCTGCGGGTGCGGCCAGCAGGGGCGTTGCGAACAACAGGGCAAGAACGGCAGGTAGCGAACAGCGAATCATGAGAACGGAATTCTCCCTAACGACCCGGATGGGCCAATGGAAAAGCGATGGTAGAGAGATAGACAACACGGTGGGCAAAACTGCCCACCGGTTTATCAGGAAATTTCACGACGGAAGGGAGGCAACGCATTGAGGATCGCCTTGCCATAGCGCTGGGTGACCAGGCGCCGATCGAGCAAGGTGATGGTGCCGCGGTCCTCTTCGGTGCGCAGCAGGCGACCGCAGGCCTGGACCAGTTTCAGCGAGGCATCCGGAACCGAAATTTCCATGAATGGATTGCCCCCACGGGCCTCGATCCATTCGGCCAATGCCGCTTCGACCGGATCATCCGGTACCGAGAACGGAATCTTGGCGATCACCACGTGCTCGCAGTACGCGCCGGGCAAGTCGACCCCTTCGGCAAAACTCGCCAGGCCGAACAGCACGCTGGAATCACCGCCATCGACCCGCGCCTTGTGTTTGTTCAGGGTTTCCTGTTTCGACAGGTTGCCTTGAATGAACACTTGCTTGCGCCAGTCACGGTCCAGGCCGTCGAACACGTCCTGCATCTGCTTGCGCGAGGAAAACAGCACCAGGGTGCCCCTTGAGCCTTCGACCAGCTCTGGCAGATCGCGGATGATCGCTGCGGTATGGGCCGCCGCATCCCGCGGATCGGCGTTCAGGTTCGGCACCCGCAACACACCGGCGTCGGCGTGATGGAAAGGGCTCGGCACCACGGCGGTCACGGCTTTTTTCGGCAGGCCGGCGCGCATACGGAAGCGGTCGAAGGTGCCCAGGGCGGTCAATGTAGCCGAAGTCACCAGCGCGCCATAGGCCACGTTCCACAAGTTGCGCCGGAGCATTTCCGCCGCCAGGATGGGACTCGCGTTGACCTCGATATCGAACAGCGAGCCGCTTTCCGCCAGGGTCAGCCAGCGGGCCATGGGCGGGTTGTCTTCCGGGTCTTCAGCGGTGAAAGCGACCCACAATTCCCAGTTGCCCGAAGAGCGGGACAACAGGCTGCCGAACAGCGGATACCACTCTTCGGCCTGGTTACTGGCGATCCCGATGTTGACCTCGCCGTCCATGCCTTCCTTGAGCAACTCGGTCAGGCGGGTAAACAGGTCGGTCAGGCGCGCGAAGCCTTTCTTCAGTTCAATGCCCATTTCGCGCATGTGCTCGGGAATCACCCCGCCGACGAAACGGTGACGCGGGCGTTCGCGGCCTTCGACATCTTCGCCGGGCTTGAAATCGGCGGCCTGCTCGCAGGCAGTGAACATGAACTGTTGCTGGGTCTTGATCTCCCGCGCCAGCTCCGGCACCTGTTCGATCAACTTACCCAGGTCACCCGGCAAGGGATGCTGGGCCAGCAGTTTGGTGAGGTTCTTGGCGGTGGTTTCCAGCCAGTCGGCGGTGGAGCGCAGGCGCGTGTAATGGGCGAAGTGACCGATGGCCTTGTCCGGCAGGTGATGGCCTTCGTCGAACACGTAGATCGTGTCGCGCGGATCTGGCAGCACGGCACCGCCACCCAGTGCCAGGTCGGCCAGGACCATGTCGTGGTTGGTGACGATCACATCGACCTTGCCCATGCCTTCGCGGGCCTTGTAGAAGGCGCACTGGCCAAAATTCGGGCAATGGCGGTTGGTGCACTGGCTGTGATCGGTAGTCAGGCGCGCCCAGTCGGCGTCCTCCAGGGCAGTGGACCAGCTGTCGCGGTCACCGTCCCACTTATTGCCGGCGAGTTTCTCGATCATGCTGGTAAACAGCTTCTGACTGGCCTCATCGACCTCGATCTTGAAGCCTTCTTCTTCGAATAGCTGGGCGGTGGCCGTTTGTGCGTGACCTTCCTGAAGCAACATGTCGAGCTTGGACAGGCACATGTAGCGTCCACGCCCCTTGGCCAGCGCGAAGCTGAAATTCAGTCCGCTGTTGCGCATCAGGTCGGGCAGATCCTTGTAGACGATCTGCTCTTGCAAGGCGACGGTGGCCGTGGCGATCACCAGGCGTTTGCCGGCCGCCTTGGCCGTGGGGATGGCCGCCAGGCTGTAGGCCACGGTCTTGCCGGTACCGGTGCCGGCTTCCACCGCGACAATCGCGGGGTCGCCACTGCGCCGGCCTTCGTCGTCGGTGTCGATGTCACCGAGGACCTTGGCGATTTCGGCGATCATCAGACGTTGGCCGTAGCGCGGCTTGAGGCTCTTGGCTTCGAGAAAACGCGAATAGGCGCCCTGGATCGTGGTTTTGAGTTCGGTGCTGATCATGGATTGTCGGGCGCAAAAAACGCTGGATAAATTTTCAGTGGTTCGGTTCGGTCGCTATCATACCCCGCTAATTAATCCCGCGCAGAACGGAGTAACCCGATGACACCTTTTAGCCTCATTTATAGCCTGCATGTACTGGCGGCCCTGGTCTGGGTCGGCGGCATGTTTTTCGCCTGGATGGTCTTGCGCCCCGCGGCTTTGAAGGCACTGGAAGGCCCTGCCCGGCTGAAGCTCTGGCTAGAAGTGTTTCAGGGTTTTTTTCGCTGGGTTTGGGTCGCGGTGGTGCTGTTGCCGATCAGCGGTGTCGGCATGATTCATTTGCAATACACCGGTTTTGAAACGGCGCCACGTTACGTGCAGGTGATGATGGGGTTGTATGTCGTGATGACCGCGTTGTTTATCCGGATCCAGGCGTTGATGTTGCCGGAGTTGCGCACCGCGGTGACGGCCCAGGATTGGCCGGCGGGGGCTGCGGTGCTGGGAAGGATTCGCCGGTTGGTGGGGATCAATTTGATTGTTGGCCTGGTGTTGGTGGCGATTGCCGCGGCACGACCGATGTTTTGATCGTTCCCACGCTCCGCGTGGGAATGCAGCCCGTGACGCTCCGCGTCACTGGACGCGGAGCGTCCCTTGAGGCATTCCCACGCAGAGCGTGGGAACGATCGGTCTCGGGAATTACAACCGCTGAACAGACACCGAACCCGCAACCCCCGCAGCCCCTGGTTGCCCGTCAACGCCAGGCTTGCCGCTCTTGCCGCCATCGGCTTTGTAGACAAGGCAGCCCTTGGCTTTACCGCCTGCCCCTGGCTTGCCACCAGGTCCGGCCACGCCACCTGCACCGCCAGCCACTTGAACCTTGATCTGTTCTGCCGGGTAATCGCGCGGCACTGCCAGTCTGACCGCCGCGCCAGGCGCACCTGCCTGGCCATCACTGCCATCGCTGCCATCGGCACCGCGACCCGCCTGGCCCCAAGTGCAACCCGGTGCCTGGCCGTTGGCCCCGTCGAGGCCGACAAACCCCGGCGCACCCGCGCCACCGCGAGCATCCACCAGTAGTTGCGGCGCCTTCAGTGCCTTGATCTGCAAGTTCAGATTGCGCCCGGAGCGGGCAGCCTTCTGGTAAGTCCCGGGTGCGCCGCGCGCGGTGATCTGGCTGCCTTCGGACAACTCGGCGCGATTGACCTTCAGCTCCAGCGCCTGTTCGCCGGGGACAATGGTAATTCGCGCGTCGCGGCCCAGATGCAGTTCGCCGACGCTGACTTCGATCACGTTCGAGGGAATCAGCAAGGTGCCGTAGTCAGCCACTTCCAGGCGTTCCAGTTGCAAGGTGCTGGTGGTGTTGGGCAGGCGCATCAGCGAGTTGGTTTCGACACTCACTACCTGGGCGCAAGCCAATGGGCTAATGAGGGCGGCGAGCAGACAGAGTTTACGCATGGGAAGCCTTACGTGCGGTAGGAGCCGGGATGGTTTGCAGGTGAAAAACGCCGAAAATGAGCACTTTCAAGCGATCGAGCCAAGGGTGGGCACGGCCCCTGAGGCTGCGGTAGCAGAACACCGCCTCCAGCAGATGAAGCCCCGCCAGCAGGCAGCCGGCCAGGTTGACCAGCAGGTGCAGTGGATAGATGAACGGCATCAGCAGATTGACCAGCACCACCAGCCAGAACACCAGGGTCAACAGCCTCCCCAGCCCCCATATCACCTTCATACGCGCCCCCGATCAGAATTATTGTTTGCACGCACAGTAACGGCTTCCACGCGGGATAAGCCAGAGGACATGCGAAAATTCTTGATGAAGATGGCAAATGGCCGACGGAACGACGTAAATCATCGCCCGACGGCTCTATTGCGCGGCTCAGCGATTGATGTGCAATTCCACGCGGCGATTGTTCGCGCGTCCTTCTTCGGTTTCGTTATCGGCAACAGGCTCGCTTTCACCCTTGCCTTCGCTGGTGACTTTATTTGGCGCAACGTGCTGGCTGAGCAGATATCCAGCGACGCTGCTGGCACGTCTTTGCGACAGGTCCTGGTTGTACTCATCCGATCCGACGCTGTCGGTATGACCGATCACCTTGATGCTCTCGACGCTGGGGTCCTGCAGTTTACCCATGACTGAATCCAGCTTGCTTTGCATGCTGGGGGTCAAGTCAGCGCTATTGAAGGCAAACAACACATCGTCGGCATCGCTCAGGGTGATGACTTCGGCTTGCACAGGTTCAGGTTTCACGCTGGCCGGGTATTGCGGCAGCGGGCAACCATGATGCTCCACAGGCGTATTGGCAGGTGTGTCAGGGCAGCGATCGCGACGGTCGAATACGCCATCGTCGTCTTCGTCGCCATCCTGGGCATAACAGATCAAGCCACCGGACAAGATACCGAGCGCCGCCCCACCGGCCGCCCAACCGCTACTTCCAATAGCGCCCAGGCCTCCGCCGACCAGTCCGCCAATGAGGCTGCAGATCGGCCAGGTACGTTGATTGAGGGGGGCGGTGCCATCGCTGTGAGTAGCGCAACCGGTCAACAGGCTGCCAAGCAGCAGAACCGGCAAGACGGTCCGTGTGAGATTGCTCATTTTTGAAAGCTCCTGTGTCACCGGCCGATGCCGGTTACACAGGAGTAAAGACCCGCATCCACGACTGCACAAGCCGTGGACGCGAGGGGTCTAGCGGTTGATTTTGATTTCCGTGCGACGGTTCATCGCGCGGCCGTCAGCGGTTTTGTTGTCGGCAACCGGCTGGCTTTCACCGGCCCCGGTGACCGACACGAAGCTGCTGCGAGGCACACCACTTTCGATCAGATATTCCACCACCGAATGTGCGCGGCGGTCCGACAGTTTCTGGTTGTAGGCATCGCTGCCCACGCTGTCGGTGTGACCGGTCACGGTCAGCCGGGCGCTGGCCGCTTCCTGTTTCAGGCGACTGGCAATTGTGTTGAGCTTGTCTTTATCGGCGGCTGTCAGCTTGGCCGAATCGAACTGGAAGTTGACATCGCGAATGACAATGACTTCTTCCTTGACCACTACGACCTCTTCAACCACTGGAGCAGGTGCTGGTGGTGGGCAACCATCGGCATCGACCCGCACGCCTTTTGGCGTGCCCGGGCACTTGTCGCGGCTGTCGAGCACACCATCGCCATCTTCGTCACCATCACCGTGAACCCAGCAATAGGCTGCCGCCGTAGCACCGACTACCAACGCGCCATAACCGGCCCATGATGAACTCTCGGTCGCGCCGAGACCCGCACCTACGACACCACCGACCGCCGCACAGGTCGGCCAGTCGGTTTTCTGCAAACCTGCGCAACCAGTCAACACACTGGTTAGCAGAACCAGGGGTAATGCTGTCCGAACTATGCTCATCTAGTTTTCTCCTGAAGGATCGGCTTAGAACCGATTCAGGGAGTAAAGACCGGAGTTTTAATCTCCGCCAGCAATAGGCCATGGCAGTTTAGTCTCGTGTTCACGGGAGATCGTCTCTTTTGAAGCAAACAGGCTCTAGGCTCGAACCGGCGGGCAGGCTAGTCTTGGCAAATCTGATTGAGGATCTTCGATGATTGCAGGTATTTCTTCGCGCACACCGCAGCAGGCACTGGCCGCTTTGCTGGACCGTTACGCCCCCGCGCGCCTGTTGTTGATTGGCGCCAGCGAATTCCCCGCGCTTGAGGCGTTCAAGCTTGCGCACCCGGACAGCAGCGTGGCGCATACGGCGCCCGGGCCGTTGCCCGCAGAACTGGCGGCGCGCCGCTTTGACCTGGCGCTGGTGGTCGACTGCCTTGAACACTTGCCCAAGCGGGATGGCCTGAACCTGCTCGGGGGCATTCGCAACCTCAACGCCAGCCGCATCGCGGTACTGGCCGACTTGCCGGCAAGCGGCTGGCAGGAAACGGATTTTTTCTCCCTGGCGCTGCAAGCCAGCGAACGCTTCCAGCGTGACGAGCAGGTGCTGACCCTGTTCACCTATGATCTGCTTGACTATAAACAAGTACCCGACTGGCTCAACTCACGGTTCTGGGCCAATCCGGAAAATTTCGGGAAATACTGGTGGTAACGCAATGAGTACATCCATTTGCCCTTGCGGTAGCGGCACCCTGCTCGATGCCTGCTGTGGCCATTACCATGCCGGACATCCGGCACCTTGCGCCGAAGCCCTGATGCGCTCGCGCTATAGCGCCTACGTGCTGGGCCTGATCGATTATCTGGTGGCAACCACCCTGCCCGCCCAGCAGACCGGGCTCGATCGTCAATCAATCACTGACTGGAGCGCCCAGAGCACTTGGCTGGGCCTTGAAGTCGAAAGCTCCGAAGTGCTTGGCGGCCAGCCGGAGCATGCCTTCGTCACTTTCATCGCACGCTGGCACGACGGCAGCGGCGAACACAGCCATCGCGAACGCTCGTCGTTCGTGCAGAATGCCGGGCGCTGGTACTTCATCGACCCTACGGTGCAACTGGACATCGGGCGCAACGACGCCTGCCCTTGCGCCAGCGGGCATAAGTTCAAGAAGTGCTGCTCGGGGTACTTCGGTAGCTGACCCCGATCTGTAGGAGCCGGCTTGCTGGCGAAGGCGTCCGAAAGCCTGATGCAACATTCAACGGCCCCATCGTCGGAACGCCGCCCGCAGCAAGCCGGCTCCTACAGTGGTTTATGCGCACGGCTGCCGACCAGGCCGGCCGGTAGGCCGCCTCGCTTCGGCTCTTGCTCTGCTTTTGCTTTTGATTTTCTTGCCCCATCACGCCCTGAGCCTGTCCGTCAACCCGTGACTACCTCCACCGGCGCCTCTACCAACGTTGATCCACGCCGCGTCAAAACCTGTGGGAGATTTGTTGTCTGAGTACATATCCATTGCTGCGGTAACGGCCACTTAGGGTTTCGCCCTTACGGCGAGTCCCTTTTTCAAACGCCGGAGTGCCGGCCCAGCAAAAAGGAACCAAAAGGCTTTGCCCCACCACTCGGTGCCTCGCCTGGGCTCGGCATGCCCTCACTCCGGCATTGCTCCGTGGGTCGCCGCGATGGGCCGTCCCTGGCCCAGCGCGGCTAAACCGGCGTCCTGCCGGTTTACCCACTGCGCAATGCCTGCGTTCGGCCATCGTGGTTAACGGGGCGCCCAAATCTAAAGCCAAAGCGAGGCGGCCTGACAGCCGACCTGATTTCAAGTGAACACGTTTCCCTGTAGGAGCGATGCTTGCTCGCGATGGACGTCAACGATAACGCGCCCTGTCTGGATGATCGCGTTGTCTGGAAGTTCATCGCGAGCAGGCTCGCTCCCACAATTGGATCGCGGACAAGCCTGTAATCAGGTCGGCTTTAAGGCCGCCTCGCTTTTGCTTTGGCTTTTGATTTTCTTGCCCCATCGAGAGGCCGAGTGGAGGTTCTGCGCAGTGGGTAAACCGGCATGGATGCCGGTTTAGCCGCGCTGGGCCAAGGATGGCCCATCGCGGCGGGCTCTGTAGGAGCGAGCATGCTCGCGAAAAACCTGAGAGCACGCGGGGTGTCAGGCTCCCCGCGTCATCGTTGACCTCCATCGCGAGCATGCTCGCTCCTTGTATGTTGTCCCTGTACCCAGCGAGAGAGGTTAAGCTCGGCAGCGTACACACAAGTAAGTGCGTTTCTGGGGGAGGCCGATCGCTCCTGAAGGCAGGATTTGCTCCTGACCTTGTCTGTAGAGAGGCCCCCCCGCCTCATTGCCCACCACGAAGAGTATCGAGAAGCCGACAAGTCGGACTTCGCATTACAAGGTTGCAGTGGCATGAAGTTCGAGGTCGGGGGAACCAGGTGCAATCTTACCTAAAGCCAAGGAAGTGAAAAGCAATGAATGCGCATGTCGGCATAGATATCAGTGCTCGCAGTTCAGCCATGGGATGGCGGCAGAACGGCAAAGCAGCAGGCAATGGAGACATTCAGCACACACCCAAAGGTCGCAAGGCCGCTGTGGAAAAGCTGCTACGTCTCAAGCCGCTAAGCGTTGTCATGGAGGCCACCGGTATTTACTACCTGGATCTTGCGATGGAGTTGCACGCCGCCGGCTTGCCGGTCTCGGTGATCAATCCCAAAAGCTTCCACAACTTTGCCAAGCTGATGTTGCAAAACAGCAAGACTGACCAGATCGATGCCCAACTGCTGGCCGAATACGGCGAGCGTATGGGGCCTAGGCTGTGGGTCCCGCCCACTGCGGAACAGATGATGCTGCGTGCGATTGGTCGCCACATCAACCGACTGATTGGCCATCGAACACGAGCCAAAAACGAATTACACGCCCTACAAGCAACAGAAACGAGTGTGGAGCTGCTGATCGAGGATGAGAAGGAGGCGATTGCAGGACTGGACTCCCGGATTGATCGCTTGAAGAAAGCCGCACGTGAGGCCATCGCCAAATGCCCGGATCTGAGTTTGCAGTTTCGCTGCATGATGGCGGCGCCCGGCGTTGGAGAGGCCTCGGCCATCGCCGCACTGGCTGAGCTGACGACCCTTCCAGTGACGCTTAAATCGGCACAGGTAAGCCGCTATGCAGGCCTGGATGTCAGACTGACCCAGTCAGGCACCAGCGTGAACCGGCCAGGACGAATGTCCAAGTGCGGTAATGCTTACTTGCGTGCAGCGATGTTCATGCCGGCGATGACGGCAATCCGTTGTGATGAGAATGTGAAGGCCTTCTACGAGGCACTGGTAGCGCGCGGCAAGAAGAAAATGCAAGCCATCGGCGCGGTCATGCGCAAATACCTAACCGGGTTATGGGCATGCATGCGCTCCGGAGAAGAATTTAATACGGCCAAGCTTTTTAGCAAAAAACATCTCGCGAAAGCTTGACCGTGAACAGAGTATCTACAGGCTCTTCCAAGTGACTCGCTGTAAGAGCGAAACCATAAGTGGCCGTTACCGCAGGAATGGATATGTACTCGGTCAACAACATCCAGGTCGGCTGTCAGGCCGCCATCGCCGGCAGGCCAGCTCCCACAGTGGACCGGGTACAGCCGCAAGCGAATGGTCGGCTGTCAGGGCGCCCGCCGGCAAGTCGGATCGCCGCAGGCTGCGATCTTTTAACGGCTAGACTGGGATCAAGGGAGAAAAACGACCATGATCACCCAGCGACTCGCACACATCCTGCTCACGCTGGCTCTTTGTCTGGGGCTCGGCGGCTGCGCATCCTGGTTCAGCACCGACGAGCCAGACCCCGAGGTACATCTGGTCAGGGTCGAAGTCGTGCGGGCCAAGCTGATGGAGCAACGGTTCGTCCTGCACTTTCGCATCGACAATCGCCGCGACAGCGAGTTGACCGTGCGTGGCCTGGAGTATCGCATCCACTTGGGCGACATCCTGTTGGCCGAAGGCGAGCATGAACACTGGGTCTCCGTTAACCCCAGGAGCAGCCGTTTTTACAAGGTGCCGATCCGTACCAACCTGTGGCCCAAGGTCAAGGACCTGGTCAAACAGCTGAAAAACCCCGAGCAGGCTGTTCCCTATCGTCTGGAAGGTGAGATGGAAACCGGTTTATTCATCGCTCACTACGTGCACCTGGCGCGTAATGGCGTGATAATCCCCGCCGATCTAATTCCGGAGTAACCCCGATGACCCAGCAACCCCATGTCCATGGCCCAGACTGCAACCACGATCATGACCATCACCAGCATGATCATGACCATGGCCATGTTCACGGCCCGAACTGCGGCCACGCCCACCAGGAACCGGTGCGTAACGCCTTGAAAGACGTTGGCCGCAACGATCCTTGCCCATGCGGCAACGGCAAGAAATTCAAGAAGTGCCACGGCGCTTGATCGTCTGATATGTAGGACTGGCTTGTCGGGTCGCCGCGTCGCAGCAAGCGGCCTGCCTGGCACACCGCACTGCCTGGTTCGCCGGCAAGTCGGATCGCCGCCCGCTGGCTCCTACGAAGATTCAGTCGTTATTCAGAATATGTGCGGTGCTGATGACCGTGGCGTACTCGCCATGCAAGTTCCCCAGCGACATCGCATGGACCGCTTCGGCTGAGTGGGCATTGCCGAAGAAATCGTCCTTGTCGAAGGTAAAGCAGCCATCCTCCACGACCCAGGTCTCAAACCCCAGGTTGCCTGCCGTGCGCGCCGTGGACTCCACCGAGTTGTGAGTCGCCACGCCAACGATGACCAATTGGTCGATCCCCGCCTCGCGCAAAACAGCTTCCAGAGCCGTCGAACAAAACGCATCCGGTACCCGTTTTTGAATGTGTCGTTCGCCAGGCGCAGGCAGAAATCGCTCCTGGAATTCCACCCCGGACTGCCCAGGCCAGAACACTGAATCCTCTGAACGGGACAAATGCTGCACATGGATCACCGGCCGAGCGCTGCGGCGCCAATGGCCCAGCAGTTCCAGCATGCGCTCCTCGGCTTGGAGATTGTTCCGGCGACCGAGTTTCGGATGATGGATGCCTTTCTGTTGGTCGATAATGATCAGCGTCGCGTTGGTCTTTAGCTCCATGCAGACTTTTCTCAGACAGGGTTGAATTGTATGGGCAGATTTTGCAGATTCTTTCATAAGGATCACTCCCATATTGCATGGGAGCGATCACCCGCGCGGGCTCAATGACCGAACACGCCCACCTTCTTGGCTTTCTTTTCCGTGCGCTTTTCAATGGCGGTCTTCAGCGGTTTTTTCTTCGCTGCTTTCTTCGAATCCATACCTTTGGACATGATGCGTACTCCACAGACTGGGGATGTGAGATCAGGTATACACCTATCGCTGCCGGCGTGTTCTTTTATAATCGTCCGCTTTGCGTACCGACAGTCCCAGACCATGCCCGATACCCAGTACACCCGGCTCGACGAGCCGTTATGGCCATTGATGAACAAGTTTTATCGCGCCCACCAATCGTCGATGAAGGCGGTCCGCGACGCACAATTGTGGGTTGCGCGGCGCGACGAGATCGTTGGAGCGCTGTGTTTGCGTCCGGTGTCCGGCGGGCATTGGTTGACCGGGTTGTTTGTCGACCCGGCCTGTCGCGGACAGGGTGTCGCCGCCGCGTTAATCGCCGCCGCCGTCAGCCACATTGAAAGCCCCGTATGGCTGTTCTGTCATCCGGACTTGCGGGATTTTTATCAGCGTCGTGGCTTTGTCTTCGATCCGCCGATGCCCTACGCCATGATCGAGCGCCTGAGTCGCTACGCCCGCAGCAAGCCGATGATTGCCATGGGCCTGGAGCCGTAACAGGTCAGTCGTCTGCGTTGGGATCAAGATCCGGGAACATCACCTCGGTAAACCCGAACTTGCTGAAATCGCTGATGCGCGACGGGTACAACCGACCGATCAGGTGATCGCACTCGTGCTGCACCACCCGCGCGTGAAACCCCGAAGCGATACGCACGATCGGCTCGCCCTTGGGGTCGAACCCTTCGTAACGGATGTGCTGATATCGATCCACCGCGCCACGCAGGCCAGGCACCGACAGGCACCCTTCGAAACCCTCTTCCAAAGTCGGGCTCAGCGGCGTGATCAGTGGATTGATCAGAATGGTCTGCGGCACCGCTTCGGCGTCCGGGTAACGTTCGCTGTGCTCGAACCCGAAGATTACCAGTTGCAGGTCGACGCCGATCTGTGGCGCGGCCAGGCCAACCCCGCCGACGCTTTCCATGGTCTGGAACATGTCGTCGATCAGTTGCCACAACTCGGGGCTGTCGAACATTTCGGCCGGCACCTGCGGGGCAATGCGCAACAAGCGCTCATCGCCCATTTTCAGAATTTCACGAATCATGGTCAGGTTTCGTCAATGGTGGGTTTGGGTTGTGAATGATCGCGGCCCAGTCCCGACACGTGGTGTTTTTCTTCATGGACGGGACCATTCTCACCGGGAACCTTTTCGCCAGGGTCCTTGCCCTCGCGCGACATGTGCTCGATCACCGCATTCATCTCCGCGCCCAGCAGCAACACGGCGGCTGAGATGTAGAAGTACAGCAATAGCACAATGATCGCGCCGATACTGCCATACATGGCGTTGTAGTTGGCGAACTCCTTGACGTACAGACCGAAGCCCAGCGATGCAATGATCCACACCACCACCGCCAGGACCGAGCCGGGTGTGATGAAGCGAAACTCTTGCTTGACGTCAGGCATGACGTAATAGATCAGCGCCACGGCGACCATCAGCAGGATCACGATCACCGGCCAGCGGGCGATGGTCCAGAGGGTGACGATGAAGTACTCGAGACCGACTTGCGCCGCGATCCAGCTCATCACTTGCGGGCCGAGCACCATCAGCGCGGCAGCGATCAACAGCATGCCTGCGATACCGACGGTGTAGATGATCGACAATGGAAAACGCTTCCACGCCGGACGGCCTTCGACCACATCGTAAGCGGCGTTCATCGCGCTCATCATCAGCCGCACACCGGCCGAGGCGGTCCACAGGGCAATCACGATACCCACTGACAACAGGCCACCCTTGGATTGCTGGAGCTGGTCGATCACCGGGTTAACCTGCTCCAGCGCCTGGGGCGGCAACACCAGTTCCGACTGCAAGCGCAGCCAGGAAAAGAAGTCAGGCAGGTGCAGGAAACCTATCAGGGCGATCAGAAACAGAATGAAGGGGAACAGCGAAAACAGCATCTGATAAGCCAGCGCCGAGGCATAGGTCGACATTTCGTCGTCGACGAACTCAGTGACCGTGCGCATCATCACACGGTGGATAGGCAGGCCTCTCATGTCCGGGAAAATCATTAGCGTCTCCATTCGCCGCAATCAAGATAGGGTTGAAGTCGTGGCGACTCAGGGGCTGTTTTCTACATCAAAGTAGTTTACCTGGCGACTTGGAAACAATTTCCGTGCTCAAGTTCAGGCTGACACAAAAACGGCCATCCGTGGATGGCCGTCGCTTTCGCCAATCAAAGGCCGAATCAGGCCTTGTCGACGCCTTTTTTCACAGCGTCCTTGGCTTTGCCCACTGCTTGCTGAGCTTCGCCTTTCTTTTCCTGCACTACGCCTTCGGCGCGCATTTTGTCGTTGCCGGTAGCCTTGCCAACGCCTTGTTTGACGTTACCAGCGGCTTCGTTGGCCATGCCTTTAACTTTATCGCCTGTGCTGCTCATGGTGTTTCTCCTGTGAACATGTCGATGAATAAAGTGGTTACAGAAGGTTGACCGGAGGCGTTTGTACGGAGTTTCATTTATTTTTAGCGCGACATTTCATCGATCCGAGCAGGTTGGGCTTTATGTTTACCGGCCAACCCCCGAGAATGCGCAACGAATTCAGGCCCTGGCGCTGAAGATCCAATTTTGTAGGAATGTTATGAAACTCGATAAAAAGCAGGCCATTGCCCGCAGAAACCTGGAACTGGGCGGTGCTGTGCTAGGCGTCAACAACTGCCACTTCACCGAACTGAACCGCAACCGCAACATCTGGTGGTTCGACATCCCGGTGTCGCGCCTGGCCGTTGGTCAGTACGAGTGGATTCACCTGCTGATGCATACCCCGGACACCGACGAACTGCTGCACCTGAAAGTGCCGACAGTGTTCCTGCGCGAGAAGCTCGAAGGCCTGGTGGTGCGCAACGAAGGCAAGCGCAAGGCAGCCCTGAGCCTGGAACTGAGTGCCGACAAGGATTCGTACCTGCAGGACATGCGCCCGGCGGGCACCAACGTCAATTTCGCGCCGTTCCGCCTGTAGGAGCCGGCTTGCTGGCGATGGCGGTGTATCAGTCAACATTGATGCGTCGGATATACCGCAATCGCCAGCAAGCCGGCTCCTACAGGTCGTCTACCTGTGTCAGGCGCAACAAAAAGCCCCGCGTCTGCGGGGCTTTTTGTTTTATGCGGCGTTCTTCGCTTTGATCTTCTTCAGCTCTTCATCACGCAGTTCCCGACGCAGGATCTTGCCGACGTTGGTGGTCGGCAGCGCATCACGGAATTCCACGGAACGCGGGACCTTATAGCCGGTGACGTTGGCGCGCATGTGCTCCATCACCTGCTCCTTGGTCAAGGTCACGCCCGGTTTGGCGACGATGAAAATCTTGATCGCCTCCCCCGACTTCTCGTCCGGCACACCGATGGCCGCGCATTGCAGAACGCCCGGCAGGGTCGCCAGCACGTCCTCGAGCTCGTTCGGGTACACGTTGAAACCGGACACCAGGATCATGTCTTTCTTGCGATCGACAATGCGCATGTATCCATCGGGCTGAATCAGGGCGATATCACCGGTCTTCAACCAACCTTCGCTGTCGAGGATTTCATCAGTGGCGTCCTGGCGCTGCCAGTAGCCCTTCATGACTTGCGGACCTTTCACACACAGCTCGCCGATTTCGCCCATCGGCTGCTCGACACCGGCATCATTGACGATTTTGCACAGGGTCGACGGCACCGGAATGCCGATGGTGCCGATCTGGATGTTCTGGATCGGGTTGACCGTGGCCACCGGGCTGGTTTCGGTCATGCCGTAACCTTCGCAGATGGCGCAACCGGTGACCGCTTTCCAGCGTTCCGCCGCCGCCAGTTGCAGGGCCATGCCGCCGGACAGGGTGACTTTCAATGCCGAGAAATCCAGCTTGCGGAAGCCTTCGTTGTTGCACAGGGCCACGAACAAGGTGTTGAGGCCGACGAAACCGCTGAACTTCCACTTCGACAGTTCCTTGACCATCGCCGGCAGGTCGCGCGGGTTGCTGATCAGGATGTTGTGGTTGCCGATCAGCATCATCGCCATGCAATGAAAGGTGAAGGCGTAGATGTGGTACAGCGGCAGCGGCGTGATCAGGATCTCGCAACCCTCATTGAGGTTGGAACCCATCAGCGCCTTGCACTGCAGCATGTTCGCCACCAGGTTGCGGTGGGTCAGCATCGCGCCCTTGGCCACGCCGGTGGTACCGCCGGTGTACTGCAGCACCGCGACATCGCTGCTGGCCGGGCTGGCTTCGGCCACTGGCTGACCATGACCCTTGCTCAACACGTCGTTGAACTTGACGGCTTTTGGCAAGTGATAGGCCGGCACCATCTTCTTCACGTACTTGATCACGCTGTTGATCAGCAGACGCTTGAGTGGTGGCAACAGGTCCGCCACTTCCGTGACGATGACGTGCTTGACCCCGGTTTTCGGCACCACGGTTTCCGCCAGGTGCGCCATGTTGGCCAGGCAAACCAGGGCTTTTGCACCGGAGTCGTTGAACTGGTGTTCCATCTCCCGTGCGGTGTACAGCGGGTTGGTGTTGACCACGATCAAGCCGGCGCGGATGGCACCGAAGACGGCAACCGGGTACTGCAACACGTTAGGCAGCTGCACGGCGATTCGATCGCCCGGCTGCAAATCGGTATGCTGTTGCAGGTACGCGGCAAAGGCACCGGACAATTCGTACAGCTCACCGTAGGTGATGGTCCTGCCCAGGTTGCTGAATGCAGGTTTGTTGGCGAAGCGTTGGCAGGATTGCTTCAACACTGCCTGAATATTCGGGTACTCGTCTGGATTGATGTCGGCAGCAATTCCAGCTGGGTACTTATCCTTCCAAAAGTCTTCGATCATGGAAGCCCACTCCTCAGCAACGCGAATTCAGCACCGCATTTGATGCGATTATTATTGGTGTTTGGTCATTGGTGAATCTGGCTATTTTACAAGCCGAGAAGTCACAAAGCGCGCCGAGAGTAGCAGCTTTGAATAGGGTCGACTAGAGCCAAAAACGGCCTCTACGGTCACATTTGTGACTCAAGAATAGCAGCCGGTCATTTTAGAGCAAAAAACCTATATGTCGCTGAAAGCCCCGAAATTCGGGGCTTTGAAAACTGTAGGAGCAGCCGGTCGACGCTCGAATGCTCGCGAAAAACGTCCGGACAACGCGATCATCCAGACAGGGCGCGTTATCGTTGACGTCCATCGCGAGCATGCTCGCTCCTACAGGGATCGGGATTTCAACGGTTATGCGATATCCCGCAACTCCCGCCGCAGAATCTTGCCCACCGGCGTCATCGGCAGCGATTCACGCAAGACGATGTGCTTGGGCACTTTGTATGCGGTGAAGTTTTCCTTGCAGTAGGCTTTCAGCTCTTCAAGGCTGACCCCCGACTCACGGGCCACCACGAACAACTTCACCGCCTCACCCGAACGCTCGTCCGGCACACCGATTACCGCGCAGTTGGCGACTTTCGGGTGAGCCATGACCACGTCTTCGATTTCGTTCGGGTACACGTTGAAGCCCGAGACGATGATCATGTCCTTCTTGCGATCGACGATGCGCACAAAGCCGTCCGGGTCGATCACCGCAATGTCGCCGGACTTGAACCAGCCCTCGGCATCCAGCACTTCGTTGGTCGCTTCGGGTTTCTGCCAGTAGCCCTTCATGATCTGCGGGCCCTTGATGCACAGTTCGCCACGCTCGCCCAACGGCTGCTCGACACCTTCGTCGTTGATGACCTTCAACGTGGTGCCCGGCACCGGCAGGCCGACCGTGCCGATGCGCGACTGGTCGCCATACGGGTTGGTGCAGGCCACAGGCGAGGTTTCGGTCAGGCCGTAACCTTCGGTGATGCGGCAACCGGTCAACTGCTCCCAGCGCTCGGCGGTGGCCTTGACCAGCGCGGTGCCGCCGGAGTTGGTGAGTTTGAGGCTGGAAAAGTCGAGGGTCTTGAAATCCGGGTGGTCCATCAGCGCGACGAACAGCGTGTTGAGCCCCAGCAATGCCGAGAACCGCCAGTTTTTCAGCTCCTTGATGAAACCGCCGATGTCCCGCGGATTGGTGATCAGCACGTTGTGGTTGCCGGTCACCATCATGCACATGCAATTGGCCGTGAACGCATAGATGTGGTACAGCGGCAGCGGTGCAATCATCACCTCCTGGCCTTCGCGCAGCAGCGGCTGGCCATCGCCCGTAAACTGACTGAGGCAGGCCCGCGCCTGCTGCATGTTCGCCACCAGGTTACCGTGGGTCAGCATCGCCCCCTTGGCCAGGCCGGTGGTACCGCCGGTGTATTGCAGCACGGCGATGTCGTTGAGGCCCGCTTTCAGCGCCTTGATCCCCAGGCCGCGACCCTGGCGCAGCGCACTCTTGAAGGAAATGGCCTGGGGCAAGGCGTAGGCCGGGACCATTTTCTTGACCTTGCTCACCAGCGTATTGACCAGCCAGCCCTTGGCGGCGGGCATCAGGTCGCCCATCTTCGCTTCGATCAGGTACTGGATGTCGGTGTCCGGGAGCACTTCCTGGACTTTGGCCCCGAACATGTTCAGGTACACCAGTGCCCGGGCACCGGAGTCCTTGAACTGATGCCGCATCTCTCGCGCGGTGTACAGCGGGTTGGTGTTGACCACGATCAGCCCGGCGCGCAAGGCGCCGAACACGGCGATCGGGTATTGCAGGACGTTGGGCATCTGCACCGCGATGCGATCCCCCGGCACCAGGTCGGTGTGGGCTTGCAGGTAACCGGCGAACGCTGCGCTGTAGCGTTCCAGTTCGGCGTAGGTCAGGGTGACACCCATGTTGCTGAAAGCCGGGCGATCAGCGAACTTCTTGCAGGAACGCTCGAACACCTCGATGACCGACTTGTATTCAGCGACATCAATGTCCAGGGGGACGCCGGCCGGGCGTTTGTCATTCCAGAAATCAGGTTGCATTGTTCTTGTCCTCTTTACCTGAACCGATCCGGGGCCGCTGATCTGTCATTTCTCAAAAACAGAACGCGGAGCTTCACGGACACTAGCAGCTATGGCGAATCAGGCAAATATGGGCAAAGGCGTCATTGACCGTGTGAATCTTCCCGCCGTGGGGTGGGCTGATGCCAGCGGCGCAATGCGCTATACAATGCAACCATCTCGCGCTCCATGCATGGAAAGGAATCGCCATGATCCACGACACGTTCTGGCTGACCACCAGTGACCGCAGCCGCCTCTTCGTTAATCAGTGGTTGCCTGCTGGCAGGCTCAAGGCCGTGATCCTGCTGGCTCACGGCATGGCAGAACACAGCGGTCGCTACGCGCGCCTGGCAGGAAAACTCTGCGAGCAGGGCTATGGCGTCTATGCGCCAGACCTGCGTGGACATGGCAAAACTGCCGAAGACGGGACGCTCGGCCATTTCGCCGACGAAGGCGGCTGGGCCAAAGTGGTGGGCGATCTGGCGTGCCTCAACCAGCAAATCGGCCAGCAGCGCCCCGGAGCGCCCATCGTGCTGCTGGGACACAGCATGGGCAGCTACATCGCCCAGGCCTATCTGTTGCACCACAGCGCCAGCCTGCACGGGGCCATTCTCAGCGGTTCGAACTTCCAGCCCGTGGCCCTTTATCGCGCGGCCCGACAAATCGCTCGTGTTGAACGCCTGCGCCAGGGCCCCAAGGGGCGTAGCGCCCTGATCGAATGGCTGTCGTTCGGCTCGTTCAACAAAAAATTCAAACCGGCGCGCACCCGCTTCGACTGGCTCAGCCGTGACCCGGTGGAAGTCGACCTGTACGCCAACGATCCGCTGTGCGGCTTTCGCTGTACCAACCAGCTGTGGATCGATTTGCTCGGCGGGTTGCAGCAAATCAGTAAAGCGTCCAATCTCGCCCAGATCGATCCGGGCCTGCCACTGCTGGTGATTGGCGGCGAATGTGATCCGGTGAGTGAAGGCAAGCGTCTGAAGGATCTGGCCAACGCGCTGCGCGAGGCTGGTAGCCAGAGCCTGCAACTGACCGTTTACCCGCAGGCACGGCACGAACTGTTCAACGACATCAACCGCGATGAAGTGACGACCGACGTGTTGGCCTGGATCAACCAGTCGTTGAGCAATCCGCGACCACAGCGAACCGAATAGTTTTTTGTGAATTTTTTAATTCGTCACAGGAATCGAGACACATGACCCAGGTTACCAACACCCCTTACGAAGCCCTCGAAATCGGCCAGACCGCCAGCTTCAGCAAAACCGTTGAAGAGCGCGACATCCAGCTGTTCGCCGCGATGTCCGGCGACCACAACCCGGTGCACCTGGACGCCGAATACGCCGCCAGCACCATGTTCAAGGAGCGTATCGCCCACGGCATGTTCAGCGGCGCGCTGATCAGTGCCGCGGTCGCCTGCGAGCTGCCTGGGCCGGGCACTATCTACATCGGCCAGCAGATGAGCTTTCAGAAGCCGGTGAAGATTGGCGACACCCTGACGGTGCGCCTGGAAATTCTCGAGAAACTGCCGAAGTTTCGTGTGCGCATTGCCACCCGCGTGTTCAACCAGCGCGATGAGCTGGTGGTGGATGGCGAGGCGGAGATCCTGGCGCCGCGCAAGCAACAGAGTGTGACCTTGACCGAGTTGCCGCCGATCAGCATTGGCTGATCCGCCCGCTTCGATCGATCGTTCCCACGCTCTGCGTGGGAATGCCTCCACGGACGCTCCGCGTTCGGCTGTTGAAGGGACGCGGAGCGTCCCGGGCTGCATTCCCACGCAGAGCGTGGGAACGATCAAGACTCAGCGTGAACCCTCCTGCACCTGCACGCTCGCGGTCATCCCCGCACTCAAGTTGAGCCCTTCAGGCACCTTGTCCAATTTGATCCGCACCGGTATCCGTTGCGCCAGCCGAACCCAGTTGAACGTCGGCTCCACCTCCGCCAACAACTGGCCATCCGGCGTGGTGTTGCGATCGGTAATCCCCCGACTGATGCTTTCCACCCGCCCCTGCAAGGCATCCCCGGCACTCATCAACCAGACTTTTACCGGGTCGCCGACGCGAATCCTCGGCAGTTTGGTTTCTTCGAAATACGCCTGCACATAGAAGGTCGAGTCATCGATAAGGGCCATCACCGATTGCCCGGCATTCACATAGTTGCCCTGGGCCAGGCGCAGGTTGGTGATGTGCCCGTTGCGCGGGGCATGGACCTGGCTGCGGTCCAGATTGATTTGCGCGGCCTTGGCTTCGGCCTGGGCTTCGCGCAGTTCGCCACGAGCGATACCGGCGTTGATCTGCGCGTTTTCCCGCAGCTCCGCACTGATCGCCTGCGGCCCGAGGCTGGCGCGTCGGCTGGCTTCGCGCTCGCGTAAATTGAGTTGCTGCTGGCGGGTCTGCACCACGGCCTGGGCCTTTTCCAACGCGGCTTCGAAACGGTCGCGGTCAATGCTCAACAACAGATCGCCGGCCTTGACCTGCTGGTTGTCGTAGGCCTTGAGCTCTCGAACCCAACCCGACACATCCGGGGAAATCACCACCACGTCTGCGCGGATGCGCGCGTCGCGGGTCCAGGGTGTCAGCATGTAGTACTGCCACAAATGCCAACCTGCAAAAATCGCCACCGCCACCAGACACAGGGTGACCACGACACGTACGGAGGTCCGCATATTCAACTCCTTACAAAGGTCCGAGGACGACGGTGATCACGGTCAATACGCAGACGTACAAGGCGCAATCGAATAATGCTTCATGCCAGATCCAGCGGCTCACCGGCGTCAGGCGCAATAACAGGCGCAAGGCGCCGGTCACCAACAGTGCCAGCACCACATAAATCAGGAACGGGCTGAGCAGCACGCCGCCCAGCGACCACTCACGCAAGCCCATCAATTTCCTCCTGCTGATGGCACCAGGCGCGCCAGCTGTTTTGCAATTGCAACACCGCGCCCTGGGCCAGCTTCACCGCGTCGCTGGGGGGCAAGGCGTACAAGGTTTGCAGCAACGCTTCGCTCGGCTCGGCCAATGCCTCGGCGCGACTACCGGCCGGACCTTGGCGCAGGACCTTTTCCAGGTCATCGAGATAACGCCGTTGCGGCGCCGTGATCGGCACCTGTGCCACCGCCAGACTCAAGCGCAGGTGCAGCAATTCGTCGCCGATGTCCAGGCCGAGCAAGCCGTCGTCCCAGCGACTGCGCGCCGGTTCCGGCAGTTCCGGATAATGCCGCGCCAGTTGCAGCAAGCGGTCGGCCATGCGCCCGCCGAACCAGCTTTCGGCGCCGGCCAGGTTGCGCCGGGTCAGGCGCACCAGATCGTCAAGGGTTGCCGCCAGCAGGCGTCGGCCATGCCAGGTCGGGTTGCGCAGGATCAGCAAATGGAACGCCAGCACGGCCGCGCCGACACCGATCACCATGGCCTGCACGCTGTTGAAGAACGTCGCGACGCCGAACTGCATCTGGTTCAGCGGCGCGACCAACACAATGAAATGCAGGCAAAACGAAGTGGCCGTAGCGCCGATCTGCGCCTTGGCCATGCCCAGCGCGCCGAAAAACAGCGGCACACCCATGCCCAGGCAAAGCATCGCGAAACTGCTCCATTGCGGCAGCAAAATCTGCCCGACGATAAAGGCCGCTGGAATGGCCAGGAAAATACCCCGCATAAAACTCATGCCGATCTGCGCACCGTTCTCACGACTGGCAAACAGGCTGCACACCACGCAGGTCAACACCAGTGCACCGGCTGCGGCAGGCCAGGCGGTTGCCAGCCAAAAGCACGACACCACCAGGAAAGCCAGTGCGCTGCGGGCGCCGAAAACCAGGGCCAGGGACAGATCGCGGTGCGGTGTCAGGGTTCTCGGCGGGTCGAGTGTTTCACTGCCCTGCTCTACTGCTTTCAACGCCGCGTTCGCCGCCATGGCGGTATCCATCAACAAGGTGAAACGGACCAGGCAATAACTCTGCGCAGAACTGATGCCCGGATCATGGGAAGCATCGAGCAAGCGCGGGCGCAAGGCTTGCAAGGTCGCGGTATCGGCATTGTTCAGCGCCTCCTGAACCTCGTTCATCCACGGTTGCAATTGCGCTGATTCCAGCGGTTCCAACTGCTTCCACTGCCGACGCACCGATCGGGCAATACGCAGCAGCATCAACAGCTTCTGGCTCAAGCCACTGATGGCCCGCGCGCGCTGCCGGCCACGGCTGCCTTCGAACCAGGCGTGTTCACGCTGGGCGTCCACCGCGACGATTCTTCCAAGGATTTCCAGCAGCCCTTTACGCGCCTGACCATCACCGGCCAGGGTCGCCCGCGCGGCGTTGATGCCGCTTTGCCAGGCAGCCCGGGCCTGATCCGCCAATTGTCGTTCGACCCGCAGCGGCCAGAGCAAGGCACTGCTGGCAGTGGCGCAGATAATCCCCAGGCAGATTTCCGTGCAACGCGCCACCGCCTGATCGAATACCGTCAGCGGATGATTGATGGCCGGCAAGGCAATGATCGCCACCGTGTAACCGGCCAGCACAAATGAATAGGACCAGGCGCTGCGCAACAGCGTTGAACTGGCGGTACACAGCCCTAGCCACAACGCCAGGGCCAACAGGAACAGCCAGGGCGTCTGGGCGAAGACGCCCATGAACACTACCGACATGATGGTCCCGACCAATGTCCCCAGCAGCCGCGCCAGCCCTTTTTGCAGCACCATCCCGGACAACGGCTGGGCCACGATGAAGGCCGTCATCAACGCCCAGGCCGGTTGCTCCAGGCCCCAGCGCAACGCGAGCCACAGCGCCACGCCCCCGCCGATCAAAGTCTTGATCGCGAATTGCACGGCGCGGCGGTCAGGCGCGAACAAAGCCTGCAGGGTGATTGGCACGAAATGGACTCTTGAAAAGACGATTTAACGATAGACGGCTTCACCCACGGACCGTCAAAAAACGCGGGCCCTGTAGGAGCTGCCGAAGGCTGCGATCTTTTGATCTTGCTCTTCAGCGGGTTCAAAGCAGTCAAAAGATCGCAGCCTTCGGCAGCTCCTACAAGGGTTATTGCAGTGTTAATGGCGGGGCACAAAAAAACGCCAGACTGGCTGGCGTTTTTGACAGCTAACGGACGCTTACGAGCGCGCGCGAGCCTGGTTACGCAGGGCTTTTACCTGATCGTGATTGCGTTGTACGCCATGGTACTGACGCTCAACGATGTCACGAATGCCCACCAGGTTGTGCTTGTTGATTTTTTCCATGGCTTCCCGATAAGCCTTCAGTGCATGGTCTTCACCACGCTCGGCTTCGTTCAGTACAGCCTCTTCGTCCTTACCGGTGAACATCGACTTCACATCGACCCAGCGGCGATGCAAATCACCGCTGACACTGGTGGAGGTTTCTGGATCGCCACCCATGGAACGCACCGCCGCTTGCAGTTCGGCGGCCGCACTGGCGCAGTCTGCGGAACGTTGCACAAACACGGATTTAAGTTCAGGGTGCTTGATGTCTTCAGCGCAAGTCTTGAACCCTTCCTGACCGTCCTTGCTGGTTTCAATCAGGTCGTTGAGTACAGAGATGGCTTCTTTATTCATGTCGGTCATTTTCAATTCCTCGCGGGTTGATGAAAGATGCAATAGGTGTTGCACCCTGCATGCCAGCTTTGAATTGATATTTTTTATATTTAATTTCAATAACTTACAGTTTAAATAGAAATCCATGTCCGCTTTTTTTGCATGATCTGTCATTTGGCCTGCATGCAGAATGCCTGTATTTTCCAGACTGTTTGAATCAAGACGACTATTTGATGAATCCTGAAAAGCTCGAACTCCTGATCACCCGTGAAATGCCCTTCGGCAAATACAAAGGGCGAATCATTGCCGACCTGCCTGGCCCTTATCTCAACTGGTTCGCCCGTGAAGGGTTTCCCCATGGCGAACTGGGCGGCTTGTTGGCCCTGATGCAGGAAATCGATCACAACGGCTTGTCAGAGTTACTCGAACCCTTGCGCGCCAAACATGGCAAACCCGCGCCCCGTCATTGAAACCGCCCACTCATCGAGTAACCCATGCCCGACAACACCCGCCGCGCCCGTGATGAAGCTTTTTGGCGAACCTTTGCCGACCGCTACGATGTGCAACATGGCCCGATCAATCTGGAGAACGGTTATTTCGGGCGTATGTCGCGCACGGTGGTCGAGGAATATCAACGCAATATCGAGCTGATCAACCGCAGCAACTCGGTCTATGTGCGTCAGCGTTTCGAACAGGGCGAGAGCCAGAAGATCAGCGCGCAGGTGGCCGGGTTGATTGGTGTTGCCGCAGAAAGCGTCGCCCTCACCCGCAACGCGACGGACGGTTTGCAATCGCTGATCCGCAACTACAACCGCTTACGGCCAGGCGACCAGGTACTGTTCAGCGATCTGGAGTACGACACAGTCAAGGGCGCCATGCGCTGGCTGGCGCGCAACCGCGGTGTCGAAGTGATCGAGATCGAACACCAGCATCCCGCCAGTTTCGACAGCCTGCTGACCACCTACCGCGAAGCCTTCACGCGTTACCCGCGACTCAAGTTGATGGCCCTGACCCACGTTACCCACCGCACCGGCCTGGTAATGCCGGTGCAGGCGATTGCAGCCGCCGCCAGGGAACACGGCATCGACGTGATCCTCGACGGCGCCCATGCGCTGGGCCAGTTCGAATTCGACCTCAATGAGTTGGGCATCGAATTCGCTGCCTACAACCTGCACAAGTGGATCGGTGCGCCGCTGACCCTGGGTTTCATCTTTATCGCCCATGAGCGCCTGGCCGACATCGACCCGGACATGGGCGAGATGCACTTCACGGCTACCGATATCCGCGCCCGTACGCCGTACAGCACGCCGAACATTCCGGCATTGCTGACCCTGCCGCTGGTCATTGAGGAGCATCATGCGATGGGCGGTTCCGCCGCCAAGGGTGCACGACTCAACTACTTGCGCAACCTGTGGGTCAGGCCGGCACGCGAGCTGCCGGGCATCGAGGTCATGACGCCGGATGACCCAAGGTTGTATTGCGGTATCACGTCGATGCGCTTTACCGCCCATGCCCACCAACAGTCAATGGTCGAGCGGTTGCTGCGCGACTACAACCTGTTCACCGTCGTGCGCAGCGGTGCGGCGTGTGGTCCGTGTATCCGCATCACGCCGGGGCTGACCAGCACTGCGGCCGACATGATGTTGTTGACTACGGCGTTGACCGAACTGCGCTGAGGTCACACGGTGTATTTGTCGAAGTCTTCGGGCTTGATCTGCGTCGACACCGCAAAGGTGTCGATGCCGATAGTCATGTGCCCGAAAAAGCCGTCTTCATTCGAGTCGCGGCCGAGGGTATGGATGTTCAGGGTCGAGGCTTCACCGCCCATGTTCTGATAATAAAAATCTTGATCGTTGCTCAATGGCGCGCTGGCCCGACCGCGATATTCCCGGGCATTGAGCACCGAGCGCGCGACCACTCCGGGAAAGTACATCTGCCCGACCCACGCGACGTGGCGCTCCTGTAGATAGTTGTTGCCACTGGTGATGCGCACGGCGACGTGAATGTGCAAGGCCCGTCCGGCATAAAACCCCGGACAGATCGTGGTAAACCGGGCGATGCCTTTTTTATCGGTGAATTGCCCGCCACGCAGGTAGGTGTCGTCGTCGGTACGCGGGATCGCGCCAATGTCTCCAGCGTCGACCTCCAGGTCCGGGTTGACCTTGCTCCAGCCCGAATACGCCCCGCGTGCATTGCAGTGCCAGATGTCCACCAGCGCATCGGTGACCGGCTGAGCGGTCATGGCATCGACGATGTTCAAACGCAGCACCAAAGGAACACCTTCGGCGCTTTCGCTGATGTTTCGTCTGATGAGTTTCGGATTGCGAAAATACGGGCCGGCTATTTGTTCGGGTGACAGCAAATAAACCGGTGCCGCAGAGGTGTTGTCGTCCATGACGTTCTCTCTTCCATAAGATGAACGCAGGCTAGCACTGGGCTAAATTCGAGATGCGGTAACTATGTATCGCATGATGTCCTTGTGGGAGCGGGTTTGCTCGCGAAGAGGCCGAAATATTCAACCCTTTTGTCGCCTGACACACCGCCATCGCGAGCAAGCTCGCTCCCACACGTTTTTTTTGCGGGCAAAAAAAACGGTGCACCGACCAAGCGCACCGTAAAGCCGTAGAACACACAACGAAGTGTCAGGTAAAGCGGATCAGTCCAGCAGCGCCAAGGCCTCGGCGGTGCATTCCTGAATGCGGGCCCAGTCGCCGTTCTTGATCCACTCCGGATCAAGCATCCAGCTACCACCCACGCACATGACGTTTTTCAACGCCATGTAGCTCTTGATATTGGCAGGTCCCACGCCGCCGGTCGGGCAGAATTTCACTTCGCCGAACGGGCCGCCCAGGGCCTTGATAGCCGCGACGCCACCACTGACTTCTGCCGGGAACAGTTTGAAGCGGCGATAGCCCAGACCGTAGCCTTCCATGATCCCCGAGGCATTGCTGATACCGGGCAGTAGAGGAATCGGGCTGGCGACGCTGGCTTCGAGCAGGTCGCGAGTGATGCCTGGCGTGACGATGAACTGCGAACCCGCAGCTTCCGCCGCGGCCAGCATGTGCCGATCAAGTACGGTGCCAGCACCGGTCACCAGTTCCGGACGCTGCTCACGCAGGACCTGGATGGCCTTGAGGCCGAACTGCGAACGCAAGGTCACTTCCAGGGCGGTCAGGCCACCGGCCGCGAGGGCATCGGCCAGCGGCAGGATGTCCTGCTCGCGGGCAATGGTAATCACCGGCAGGATCCGCGCCTTGGCGCAGAGGCTGTCGATCAGGGCAACTTTGTCCGCCATGGAAACGGTCGGGGATGGGTTTTTCATAGCGGCTGTTCCTTGGCTCATGGGCACCAGTAAATCTCTAACGTGGGTTGCAGAAATGCGCGCACCGGCATTTCGGCGACATCGTCACCGGCCAGCGCGAAACTCAGGGTGGTCAGCTTGGACTGACCGGAAATCGACAGGATCTTGTGTTTGGCCGAGGCCAGCAGCGCGCGGCTCATGGTCAGACGCTGGTGTGGCACCGTCGGCGCCAGCATCGGGTAGCAACGACGAGTGCCGTCAGCCTGCAAGGCTTCGGCGAGATTCGGGCTGCCGGGAAACAGCGATGCGGTGTGGCCGTCATCCCCCATGCCCAGTACCAGCACGTCGATCACCGGCAGTTCGGAGAGCAAACGATCGGCGTGCTCGGCGGCTTGTTCAAGGTTGGCGCTGGCGCTGTACAAGCTCAGGAACTGAGCCTTGGCCGCTGGCCCTTGCAACAGATACTTTTTCAGCAGACCGGCATTACTGTCGGCATGCTCGACCGGCACCCAACGCTCGTCAGCGAGGCTGACCACCACGTTCGACCAGTCTAGCGCCTGCTTGGCCAGGTGCTGGAAGAACGCCACCGGGCTCCGGCCACCGGAGACCACCAGGGTCGCCGTGCCTTGGGCGTCAATGGCATCGCTCAGTTGTTTGGCCACGTTCAGGGCCAGGCTTTCAGCCAGCAGGACCGGGCTCTTGAACGCATGAGCGCTAACGCCCTGCGGCAGTTTCAAATTAGATATCGCCATACCACGACCTCCCGTCCCGCGTGATCAGAGCAATGGAACTCATCGGCCCCCAGGACCCGGCCGCGTACGGCTTGGGCGCATCACCGGATTTTTTCCACCCGGCGATCAACTGGTCACACCACTTCCACGCGGCTTCGATTTCATCTTTACGGACAAACAGGTTCTGATTGCCCCGCATCACTTCCAGCAACAACCGCTCGTAGGCATCGGGAATCCGTGCGCTACGCCAGGTGTCGGAAAAATTCAGCTGCAACGGACCGCTGCGCAGCTGCATGCCCTTGTCCAGGCCTTGTTCTTTGGTCATCACGCGCAAGGAAATGCCTTCGTCCGGTTGCAGGCGGATAATCAGCTTGTTGCTGATCTGCAGGCGCTGCTCGGGAGCGAAAATGTAGTGCGACGGTTCCTTGAAGTGGATGACGATCTGCGACAGTTTCTGCGGCATGCGCTTGCCGGTGCGCAGGTAAAACGGCACGCCCGCCCAGCGCCAGTTGCGAATGTCGGCACGCAGTGCGACGAAGGTTTCGGTGTCGCTCTGGGTGTTGGAATTGGGTTCTTCCAGGTAGCCAGGCACCGGTTTGCCTTCGCTGTACCCGGCGATGTACTGGCCACGCACCACCTGAGTGGTCAGGCCTTCCGGGCTGATCGGTGCCAGCGCCTTGAGCACTTTGACTTTCTCGTCACGGATGCTGTCGGCGGACAGGTCGGCCGGCGGGTCCATGGCGATCAGGCAGAGCAGCTGCAGCAGGTGATTCTGGATCATGTCCCGCAGCTGGCCGGCCTTGTCGAAGTAGCCCCAACGGCCTTCGATGCCGACCTTCTCGGCCACGGTGATTTCCACGTGGGAGATGTAATTCTGGTTCCACTGGGTTTCGAACAGGCTGTTGGCGAAACGCAGGGCGATCAGGTTCTGGACGGTTTCCTTGCCCAGGTAGTGGTCGATGCGATAGGTGCGGTTCTCCGGGAAGAACTGCGCCACGGCGTCATTGACCTTGCGCGAGGACTCCAGGTCCGAACCGATGGGCTTTTCCAGCACCACGCGGGTGTTTTCAGCCAGGCCGACCTTGGCCAGGTTCTCGCAGATCGCGCCGTAGACCGCTGCCGGCGTGGCGAAATAGGCGATGACCCGTTGCGCGCTGCCGGCCGCTTCAGCCAGGGCCACGTAGTCTTCGGACTTGAGGAAGTCGACGTGCAGGTAGCTCAGGCGTGCGAGGAAACGCTCGAGCACGGCTTCGTCCAGCTCCTTGGCACCGACGTAGCGACGCAGTTCGGAAGTGATGAACGCCAGGTGCTCCTGCTCGCTGCCAGGCTCCCGGGCCAGCGCGATGATCCGCGTATCCTCGTGCAAGAGGCCTGCGCCATCGAGCTGATAAAGGGCAGGAAACAGCTTGCGCAGGGCTAGATCGCCCAAAGCGCCGAACAAGGCAAAGGTGCACGGTTCAACCGTAATCGAAGGCATGATGTTTGTTCTTTTATCAAGTTAAGCTACAAATACCTTTTTTCAAGGCATCACTCAAGGGAAAATGTAGTAATAACCACAACATTTTCGCAAAATACAGATTCCGAGTGGTGGTCGGTCGGAGCCATCAGTAGGATAGGCCACCGTTACGGGCCTCATCAAAGGCCCTTTTTGCATTAGCCGCGCGCTTGTTGGCGCAGGTGTAAAGGATACTTATATGGACCGCGTGCGAAATTTACTGGAGCAGATCCAGAATCGCCTTGAAGAGCTGAACAAGGCTGAGCGCAAAGTGGCCGAGGTGATCCTGCTCAATCCACAGCAGGCCACCCGATTCAGCATCGCCGCCCTCGCCCAGGCCGCTTCGGTCAGTGAGCCGACGGTCAACCGTTTCTGCCGTTCGTTCGGCGTCAGCGGTTACCCCGAGCTCAAGTTGCAACTGGCCCAGAGCCTGGCCAGTGGCGCCGCGTACGTCAGCCGGGCGGTCGAAGCCGACGACAATCCGGAAGCGTATACCAAGAAGATTTTCGGCAGCGCCATTGCGTCCCTGGACAGTGCCTTGCAGGCCCTGGACCCGAGCCTGATCAGCCGCGCCGTCGACCTGTTGATCCAGGCCCGGCAGATCCATTTCTTCGGCCTCGGCGCCTCGGCCCCAGTGGCCCTGGATGCGCAACACAAGTTCTTCCGCTTCAACCTGGCCGTGACCGCCCATGCCGATGTGCTGATGCAGCGCATGATTGCCTCGGTGGCGCATACCGGCGAGTTGTTCGTGATCATTTCCTACACCGGCCGTACCCGCGAACTGGTGGAAGTGGCGCGCATCGCCCGGGAGAACGGTGCTTCGGTGCTGGGTTTAACGGCCGAGGGATCGCCCCTGGCCAAGGCCAGTACCTTGAGCCTGAACATTCCGCTGCCGGAAGACACCGACATCTACATGCCGATGACCTCGCGGATCATCCAGCTGACGGTGCTCGACGTACTCGCCACCGGCATGACCTTGCGCCGAGGGGTGGATTTCCAGCCGCATTTGCGCAAGATCAAAGAGAGTTTGAATGCCAGCCGGTATCCGGTGGGGGATGAGTTCAACTGATAGATGATCGTTCCCACGCTCTGCGTGGGAATGCAGCCCGTGACGCTCCGCGTCACTGGACGCGGAGCGTCCCTAGGGGCATTCCCACGCAGAGCGTGGGAACGATCCCTACACGCCAATCCGTGCCTGCAAACTCAAATGCGCCCGCTCCCCCGGCGCCAGGCTCAGGCTATCGGTGCCGCCGCTTGCCGCCTCTACGCAAACGAATTCGGATATCTCGTTCCAGCTCACCCCCAACAACGGCCGCGAACCCGGATGCCACACCACCGTGTCTGCCGTATCCCCGGTATCAATGCACAACGCCCGCTGCCATGCGTGGTCATTGAGCTGCAGTTCGCCGTCATGCTGGAACACCCGCTGGCAGCCACCCTCCACGCGCAACTCGCCTTCCTGCTGGCAAATCTGCCGGTTCAACTGGTCGTAACCTTGCGCGCCATCAAGCCCAGACAGCGCTACCTCACCGACATCGCCAATACGCCAGTAAGCGTGCAACGCCTGACTCAATTGGCATGGGAGGCTGTCGTGATGCTCGGTACTCAGGCGCAATTCCATGCGTTCACCGAGGTGCGCGTGCAGGTCTACCTGCCAGTCGCACAGCTCAAGCTGCCAGTGCAGGCGCACGCCATCGTCATCGCTGCTGCTGTCGATCAGTTTCCAGTCGAGCAACCGTGCCCAACCATGGGACGGCCAGGCGTTTTCGCTTGGATGACGGCCATACCATGGCCAGCACACCGGCACGCCACCGCGAATGGCCCCGACCTGCGGCCACTTCGCCGCGCACCACAGCCAGGGTTTCTGGCCCTTGGGCTGAAAGTGCAGCAACTGCGCGCCCTGACGACTGAACACCGCCTGACACAGCGGATGATCAATCACCAACACGTCGCGCTTCTGATAGCGCTCCCAGGCAAACACCGGCCGTTCACGCAAGGATTTGAAGAAGCGTTGTAGCGGATGCTCAAGCATGTGCCACGGTCCTGAAAATCATGGAGGTACTCAGCGAATCAATGTAGTGACGGTCTACTGTGGCGAGGGGATTTATCCCCGCTGGGCTGCGAAGCGGCCCTGAAAAATGGGACTGCTGCGCAGTCCAACGGGGATAAATCCCCTCGCCACACAAAAAAAAGCGGACAGCCATGGCCGTCCGCAAAATGCGCACATAGAGAGGAGCTTATCGCAGTCGCGTTAGAACACCGACTGAATTTTCAGGCCGGCGACCAAAGCGTCATCGACTTCATCCACGCCACCTGGGTGAGTGATGTATTGCAGGTTGGGACGCACGGTCAGCCAGTTGGTAACGTGAAAACCGTAGTTGAGCTCGTAGTTGTATTCGGTGTCACGCAGCGGCGAGAACAGCGGATCGTTGTAGTCGCTGACGCCATTGGAAGCGTTGACCAATTCGGCATTTTTCTTCACGTCATCGTTGACATGGATACGGGCGAAACCGATCCCCAGGTCATCTTTCGGACGCGCATCAAACGGCCCTTTGTACACAAACATCAGCGACTGGTAGTTGTCGACGATGTTGGTGTCCTTGTCGTGGAAAGTGGCGTTGGCGGCAATGTTCAGACCGCGGGTCGCGTCACCGTTATGGCTGGTGAGTTGCTGTTGTGCAACGAACCAGTAGCCGTGCTTGCTGCTGTGGCTGCGATAGGCATTGCCGCTGGTGGCCGCATCATTGCCGTTGTCGTCTTCAATGACGTCATCGGCGCTGGCAGTGCTTTTGTAGTAACCGACACGGTATTCGCCCGGCAGGTTGCCAGGGTTAGGCAACCACACCAGTTCGACCGGCAGGACGGTGCCTTCGGTACCGCTACCGCTGAGCTTGAAGCCGTTGCCGTGCTCCAGTTGCGAGGGGTTCTGGTTGTACGCGCCGATCTGCGCGTACCACTCAGGCGAGATGTTGTACTTCACGCGGATCGCCGCCTGGCTGACCGGCCAGTTGTACCAGATGTTGGTGGCCCAGTTGCCCACCTGGGAGCCGCAGAACGCCAGGTTCTGGAATTCGCACGGGAAGCTGTTGAAGTCTTCACCTTCACCGAAGTAACCGGCCTTGATGTCGAGTTTATTGTCGAAGAACTGATGCTTGATCCACAGCTGGGTCAGCCGGACCATATGCCCACGGCCGTAGACTTCCTGGGAGGAGCTCAAGGTGCCAGCACGCGGATCGCCGATACGGTCATTGGAGATGTTTTCACCGTTACGGTTGGTGAGCTGGATCTTGGCCTGGGTGTTGTCCCAGCCGAACAGTTTCTCCAAGTCCAATGCCGCGCCCAGGCCAAACTGATCACTGTAGCGCGCGGTCTTGTCATCATTGAACCCGCCGTGGAGATTGCCGCCTACTTCACCGACGTAGTCCATCTTGATGTCGATGCCTTGTTCGATCAGCTTGGTTCGTTCGCCACCCCAATCGCCGGTCATCCATTCGGAGTCGGCGCTAAACGCATCAGCCGCGTGCACGCTACCGGCCAGCATCATTGCCGCAACGGCTGACAACTGGCAGATAAGCTGAGCGTTGTTGTTCTTCTTCATCCCTATTTCCTCGTCTTATTGTTATTAACTGTTTTTATTTAACGCGGTTACATCGGTTGCAATGCACGACAGGTCACGCACCACGGATTCCACAGGTGGGAGGTGCCCCTTGTGGGAGCGAGCCTGCTCGCGAATACGGTCTGGCATTCAACACAGATGTCGTCTGACACACCGCTTTCGCGAGCAGGCTCGCTCCCACATTGATCACCACATTTCTTGATCTTCAGCGGCCTTTGAATTGGGCGACGTTGGCAGTGTGTGATTCGGTTTTCGGCAGGCCGGCAGCCCCCAGGCGTTCACCGGTCTTGGCATCGAACAGCAGCACTTTCGCCGGATCGAATTGCAACGTCAGGGTCTCGCCCACAGCCGGTGCGACATCGGGCGCCAGGCGGCAGCAGACCTTGGTGTCGTTGAGATTGACGAACACCAGGGTGTCGGGACCGGTCGGTTCGGTGACCTGGACCTCGGCGCGAATGGTCGGCAAACCGTTCGCTTCACCGTTGGCCAGAACGATCTGCTCAGGACGCATGCCGAGGATCACCTCACGGTCTTCCAGACCGGCGTCCTGCATCCCCAGCGGCAACTCGCAACGGGCCTGGCCGCTGTCGAGCAACGCCAGCAGACGACCGTCCTTGCGCTGCAAACGCAGGGGAATGAAGTTCATCGGCGGCGAGCCGATGAAGCTCGCCACGAACAGGTTGGCCGGGTTGTTGTAGATATCTTTCGGCGTACCGAACTGCTGGATGATCCCGTCCTTCATCACCGCCACCTTGTCGCCCAGGGTCATGGCTTCGATCTGGTCGTGGGTCACGTACACCGTGGTGGTTTTCAGGCGCTGGTGCATCAGTTTCATTTCGGTGCGCATCTCGACCCGCAGCTTGGCGTCGAGGTTGGACAGCGGTTCGTCGAACAGATAAATTTTCGGCCGCCGCGCCAACGCACGGCCCATCGCCACGCGCTGTTGCTGGCCACCTGACAGTTGGCCCGGCTTGCGGCTGAGCAGGTGTTCGATCTGCAACAGCTTGGAAACCCGAGCGACTTCTTCGTCGATTTCCGCGGTTGGCATTTTGCGGATCTTCAGGCCGAAGGCGATGTTGTCGCGCACGCTCATGGTCGGGTACAGCGCGTAGGACTGGAACACCATAGCGATGTCGCGATCTTTCGGACTCATGCCGCTGATGTCGGCATCGTCCACCAGGATCGCACCGCCGCTGATGGTTTCCAGGCCGGCGATGCAGTTCATCAAGGTGGATTTGCCGCAGCCGGACGGGCCGACCAGGATCAGGAATTCCCCGTCATCGATCTTCAGTTCGATGTTTTTCAGGGTGTCCGGCAAACCGGCGCCGTAGGTCTTGTTGACGTTGCGTAATTCGAGAGTTGCCATCTTCTACCCCTTGACCGCGCCGGACGTCAGCCCACGCAGGAAATACTTGCCAGCGAATATGTAGACCAGCAGTGTCGGCAGCCCGGCGATCATCGCGGCGGCCATATCAACGTTGTATTCCTTGGCCCCGGTGCTGGTGTTGACCAGGTTGTTCAGGGCCACGGTAATTGGCTGGGCATCGCCACTGGCGAAGACCACGCCGAACAGGAAGTCATTCCAGATCTGGGTGAACTGCCAGATCAGGCAGACCATCACGATCGGGATCGACATCGGCAGCAGGATCTTCCAGAAGATCGTGAAGAAGCCCGCGCCATCGAGCCGCGCGGCCTTGACCAGCGCGTCCGGAATGCTCACGTAGTAGTTGCGGAAGAACAGCGTGGTGAACGCCAGGCCGTAGACCACGTGCACCAGCACCAGCCCCGTCGTGGTGTTGGCCAGGCCGAACTTGCCGAGGGTGAACGAGGCTGGCAGCAGCACGGTTTGGAACGGCAGGAAGCAGCCGAACAGCAACAGGCCGAAGAACAACTGCGAACCACGGAAGCGCCACATCGACAGCACGTAGCCGTTCATCGCGCCGATGAAGGTCGAGATCAACACCGCCGGCACGGTGATTTTCACCGAGTTCCAGAAGTAGCCGCCCACCACGTCCCAGGCCTTGATCCAGCCGATGCCGTCGATCACGGTCGGCCAACTCAGCAGGTTGCCGGTGCGGATGTCCTCCGGGGTTTTGAAGCTGGTCAGCAGCATTACGATCAGCGGAATCAGGTACACCGCAGCGGCCAACAGCAGCGTGGCGTAGATTGCGATGCGGCTGAAGCTCAGGGTTGGTTTGCCGAGTTGATTAGTCATGGCGTTTGCCTCGCAGCTCGGAATACAGATACGGCACGAGAATGGTCAGCACGGCGCCGAGCATCAGCATGGCGCTGGCCGAACCGATGCCCATCTGGCCACGGCTGAAGGTGAAGGAGTACATGAACATCGCTGGCAAGTCGGACGAGTAGCCGGGACCACCGGCGGTCATCGCCGCCACCAGGTCGAAGCTCTTGATCGCGATGTGCGCGAGGATCATGAAGGCACTGAAGAACACCGGACGCAGGCTCGGCAGAACGATCTTCAGGTAGATGGTCGGCAGGCTCGCACCGTCGACTTGCGCGGCACGGATGATCGACTGATCGACACCGCGCAGGCCGGCGAGGAACATCGCCATCACGAACCCGGAGGCTTGCCACACAGCAGCGATCACCAGGCAATAGACCACGCGATCCTGATCCACCAGCCAGTCCAGGCGGAAGCCTTCCCAGCCCCAGTCACGCAGCATCTTGTCCAGGCCGAGCCCTGGGTTGAGCAGCCATTTCCACGCGGTACCGGTGACGATCATCGACAGCGCCATCGGGTACAGGTAGATGGTGCGGATGAAGCCTTCCTTGCGGATGCGCTGGTCCAGGAGCACGGCGAGGAACACGCCCAGCACCAGGCTGATACCGATGAACATGCCGCCGAACAGGGCCAGGTTCTTGCTCGCGACCCACCAGCGGTCGTTGTCCATCAGGCGTATGTATTGCTGCAGGCCGACCCACTTGTAGCTCGGCATGAAGCTGGAGTTGGTGAAGGACAGTATGAATGTCCAGATGATGTAACCGTAGAAGCCAACCAACACGATCAGCATGCTCGGCGCGAGTACCAACTTGGGTAACCAGCGTTGCAGCGCATCGAACGGTGAGGCTTTGCTGAAAACCGCCACAGAGCTCATCGGGATAATCCAGGTTAGAGAAATGAAGGCGCACGCAGATCCCATGTGGGAGCGAGCCTGCTCGCGAAGGCGGTATATCAGTCGACATCCACGTTGAATGTCAGACCGCTTTCGCGAGCAGGCTCGCTCCCACAGGGATTGCTCGGCGTCAGGGATTACTGGGCAGCTTTGACCGCCGACGCCAGTTGGGCGCTGGCCTTGGCCGGGTCTGCGTCCTTGTCGTTCATGAAGTTGGTGACCACGTCGAAGATCGCGCCTTGCACGGCCAGGGAGGTGGCCATGTTGTGCGCCATGCTTGGTTGCAGGCCGCCAGTCTTGTCGTCAGCCAGGAAGTCCTTGGCGGCGGTCTGGGCGCAGGAATCGAAACCGAGCTTGTCCATCTCGTTCAGCATGTCGGTGCGAACCGGGATCGAACCCTTGTTCATGCTGAAGACTTTCTGGAAGTCGGTGCCCAACGCCACTTTGGCCAGGTCCTGCTGGGCAGCGATGTCGCCCTTGCGATCAGCCTTGAGCTTGAACACTGCCAGGGAGTCAATGTTGTAGGTGAAGGCTTTTTCGGTGCCCGGGAACGCCACACACTGGTAATCCTTGCCGGCGACTTTCTTCGCCGCGGTCCACTCGCTTTTCGCCCAGTCGCCCATCATCTGCATGCCGGCCTTGCCGTTGATGACGTCGGCAGCGGCGATGTTCCAGTCACGACCGGCGCGGTTCGGGTCCATGTAGGTGGTGATTTTTTTCAGCTCGGTAAAGGCCTTGGTCATCTCGGCGCCCGAGAGGGTTTTCTGATCCAGGTCTACCAGGGCTTTCTTGTAACCGTCGGCGCCCATGACCGAGAGCACCACGTCTTCGAACACGGTGCTGTCCTGCCAAGGCTGGCCGCCGTGGGCGAGCGCAATGAAGCCGGCGGCTTTCAGCTTGTCACCTGCGGCATAGAATTCTTCGAGGGTGGTTGGGGCTTTGTCGATCCCGGCTTTCTTGAACACTTCGGGGTTGATCCACAGCCAGTTGACGCGGTGAATGTTCACCGGCACGGCCACGTAGTCGCCTTCGTACTTCACAGTATCGGAGACTTTTTTGGACAGCAGGCCATCCCAGTTTTCCGCTTTGGCGACTTCTGTCAGCGTGTCGGTGGCGAGCAGGCCAGTGCTGCCCCATTCCTGGATGTCCGGCCCTTTGATTTGCGCAACGCCCGGCGGGTTACCCGCTACGGCGCGACTCTTGAGAACGGTCATGGCCGTGGAACCGCCACCACCGGCGACTGCGCCATCCTTCCAGGTGAAGCCGTCTTTTTCGACTTGAGCCTTGAGGACATCAACCGCTGCTTTTTCACCACCCGACGTCCACCAATGCACGACTTCCACGGAACCTTTGGATTCGGCGGCAAGCACACTGAGAGGGAGCGCCGACAGGGAGGCGAGAGAAATGACAGTAGCGAGGCGAGAAATCGCATTCATCTAGGAGTACCTTTCTTGTTGTTATGCATGCAAGTCTGGTGCTTGCGCTGCAGAGGATTTTAAACAGGAGACGCCCCTTCGCAGGTAACGAAGGGACGCGCGAATGTCACCGCATGGTTACATAGAACCGCTCTGGGACAATGCTGCCAGCGCGCTGGCCATGCTCGGCGCCAGCGGCAGGCGCGGGATCAGGACAGCTTGCCAGGCATGATAGAGATCGGGTTTGCCGGCCCAGATATCGCCGCTTGGGCGGTTCAAGGGGTCGAGTTCGTGGTGCCAGCTGCCGCATTCGCGGTCGATGAAATGACGGTCACAGAATTCCCAGAACAGTCGGTACCAGTGTTCGTATTGCTCATCGCCCGTGCGCTTGAGCAAGGCACTGGCAGCAGCGCTGGCTTCGCAATGGGTCCAGTGCAGGCGATGGCGAACCACCGCCTTGTTGTCCCAGTCGAGCGTGTAGACCATGCCCGGTGCGCCGTCGATGTTCCAGCCGAGGAGGCTGTTCTGCTCAAACAGTTTTTGCGCGTCAGTGACCAGCCATCCCGGGGTGAGCATGCCGGCGCGCACCCGCGCTGCTTCGAGATGCAATAGCAATCGGGCCCATTCGAAACCGTGACCCGGCGTGGTGCCGTAGGGACGGAAACCGTCGGCCGGGTTGTCGTGGTTGTACTCGCGCAGTGGCTGCCAGTCGCAGTCGAAATGCTCGATCACCAGATAATCATTGGCGGCGGCGTGACCATGAATCACCCGCTCGACGATGCGCTGGGCGCGGCACAACCAGCGCTTGTCGTCGGTGACATCGGCCAGGGCGAGGAAGGCTTCGGTGGCGTGCATATTGCTGTTGGCGCCACGGTAGGCTTCCTCGCAGCTGAAGTCGCGGCTGAAGGATTCGCGCATGGCACCTTCTTCTTCGCTCCAGAAACAGCTGTCGATGATGTCGATCGCGTCATCGAGCAAGGCCTGCGCGCCGGGCCGGCGTGCGACCACCGCGGAACTGGCGGCCAGGGCCACGAAGGCATGCAGATAGGCATTCTTGCCGGTGTTGCCGTCGCGGTGTCCGGCGACCGCGAACCAGCCGCCGTGCACGGCATCGCGCAACGGACCACGCAGGGCCTGGATGCCGTGATCCACCAGCTCGGCAAACCCCGGCAGGCCCTGGATGTGCGCCATGGCGAAGCTGTGGGTCATGCGTGCGGTGTTCATGGTTTGTGCTTGCGTGTCGGCCGGCAAGCGTCCCTTTTCATCAAGGTTGCCGAAGCCCTCAGGGAGTTTTGATGCCTTGGCGAAGGCCAGCAGGCGCAAGCCTTCGGCGGCGAGCCATTGCTGATGGGCCGGTGCGTTCAGCCAACTGCTGAAGGCGGGTTGAGAGGAGTCCATGAGGTGCCTTTTTTGTTGTTATGACTGAGGGGCAGTCTAAACAACGGGCGGTGGCGGGCTTGTAACGAAGGGGGCGAGTTATGTCACCAAGTTGTGACAATCACCCCCGAATTGTGGCGAGGGGATTTAGCGAAACGTCGCACCGCCCCGCTCGGCTGCGCAGCAGTCGCAAAACCATTGCACTCGGTTTACCTGATACACCTCAATTGCAGACTTTGGGGTGGCTTCGCCGCCCAACGGGGATAAATCCCCTCGCCACAGTTTTAGTCAACACTGCGGGGCAATTGAAGGGTCACCCGCAACCCGCCCTCACGCAAATTCTGCAGGCTCACTTCACCGCCATGGCTATGGGCAATATTGCGCGCAATCCCCAAGCCCAATCCATACCCCTGCTGCTGCCCGGCCAAACGAAAGTGCGGCTCGAACACCTGCTCCAGCCGCTGCTCGGGAACCCCCGGCCCTTCATCATCGACATGCAGGACGAACGCACTGTCGTCATCATCGATGTGCAGGTGGGCGTTCTGTCCGTACTTCAAGGCGTTGTCGATCAGGTTGCCTATGCAACGCTTGAGCGCCAGCGGTTTGCCCGGATAGGCCGCCAGGGCACGTCCTTGCTGGGTCACGCGGCCGTTACCGTTGGGTGACAGGTACGGCTCCACCAGACACTCAAGCACATGATTGAGGTCCACCTGCTCGATGTTCTCGTGGATGTCGGTGTCTTTCACACATTGCAGTGCGCCCTTGACCAGCAGCTCCAGCTCATCCAGATCGCGACCGAACTTGGCTTGCAGCTTTTCGTCTTCCAACAACTCGACGCGCAGTCGCAAGCGGGTGATGGGGGTGCGCAAGTCGTGGGAAATCGCGCTGAACAACTGGCTGCGTTCGGTCAGGTAGCGGCTGATGCGCTCGCGCATGGTGTTGAAGGCGCGGCCGACTTCGACCACTTCACTGCCGCCGCCTTCGGCCACCGGCTCGACGTCGGCACCCAGTGACAGGTCCCGCGCCGCCCGCGCCAAGCGTTTGAGCGGCCGGCTTTGCCAGTGCACCAGCAGGCCGATGAACAACAGCAAAAAGCCGCTGGTGAGCACGATGAACCACACTTGCTGCGCTGGCAGGCCCTGTTCTTCGAGGCTGGTGTAGGGTTCGGGCAACAGCGAGGCGATGTACAGCCATTCTCCCGGCGCCATCTGGATCTGCGTGACCAGCACCGGCGGGTTCACCGGCTCCAGGGTCAACGCGTAGTGCGCCCAGGAGCGCGGCAGTTCGTCGAGCTTGAGACCGCCATTGAAGATCCGCAGGTCTTCGGGGCTGACAAAGGTCACCGAGATGTCGGTGTCCTGCCCGAGGGACTGGCGCAGCACCTGATCCACCGCCTTGATCACCGCCTCTTTGCGTGGCGTGATCGGCAACACTTCCATGCCCAAGGGTTTGTCATTGAGCGTCACCACGAACCGCGTGCCGCCCATACTGCGCAGCTGGTCGAGCACCAACGGGCGATACGCCACCGGCAACGAGCGCAGGTAACTGACGCTGGCGTTCATTGAGTGAGCGAGGCTGCGCGCGCTGGTGACCAGGCCCTCAAGCTGGGTCGCACGCAATTGGGAGACCCAGATCACGCTCGACAATGTCTGGGCGAACAACACCGCGAGTAACGTCAGCAGCAACATGCGCCCGAGCAGCGAGCGCGGCACCGGCACGCGGCCGGCAAGCTTGCGCAAAAAATCAGTGACCATTGGAGGCAACCACACTGGCTGCCAACTGATAGCCGCTGCCCCGTACGGTGCGAATCAGTCGCGGTGGTTTTTCCGTATCGCGCAAGCGCTGGCGCAAACGACTGACCGCCATGTCGACGATGCGGTCAAGCGGCATCAGATCCCGGCCACGGGTGGCGTTGCCGATCGTATCGCGGTCGAGGATTTCCTGCGGGTGATCGAGAAACAGCTTCAACAGGGCGAAGTCGGCACCGGACAGAATCACCTCTTCGCCATCAATGTGAAACAGGCGGTGACTGACCATATCCAGGCGCCAGTCATCGAAGGCCAGCACTTCGCTGCCGGAGCGCTCCTGACCGAACTGCGCCCGGCGCAGCAAGGCCTTGATGCGCGCCTGCAATTCGCGGGGGCTGAAAGGTTTGCCAAGGTAGTCGTCGGCCCCCAGTTCCAGGCCGATGACCCGGTCGGCCTCGTCGGAGCTGGCGGTGAGCATGATGATCGGCACCTGCGACTGGCGCGGGTGCTGGCGAATCCAGCGACACAGGCTGAAACCGTCTTCGTCCGGCAGCATCACGTCAAGGATCACCAGGTCGCTGGGGGCCTCGTTGAGGGCCTGGCGAAAACCTGCGCCATCGGGCGTGGTACGCACCTGGAAACCGGCGCGGGTCAGGTAGGTGTCCAGCAACTCGCGTATCTCTTGATCGTCATCGACCAACAAAATCGACTTGTTGACTGAGCTCACGGGCGGCGTCCTTGTTGTTTGAATTGGGCGGATTATGCCTGATCGAGCGTAAATCTTTGGTGTCTGTGCGGGCCTCTTCGCGAGCAGGCTCGCTCCCACAAGGTTGTCGACAATCCTGTGGGAGCGAGCCTGCTCGCGAATGGGGCGACTCGGTGTCAGGTCTGCTCCAGCGCTACCCCCGCACCAACCAACCCGGAATACGGCGCCGTCACCAGCCACACCGGGATCCCCTTGAAGTAATCGCTCATGCAACCCTTGTCGGCAAAGCACCTGGCGAAACCACTTTCGAGGAAGAAATCGGCGAAGCGCGGAATCACCCCGCCAACGATGTACACACCACCGCGCGCACCGGTGGTCAGCACGTTGTTGCCAGCCACGCGACCAAGCCAGCAACAGAACTGTTCAAGCACTTCCAGGGCAATCGGGTCGCCCGCCAACCCGGCAGCCGTAATCGCCTCCGGGGTTTCCAGCACTGGCTCATGACCGTCCACAGCACAAATCGCCCGATAGACTCGGGGCAAGCCGCCGCCGCTCAACGCCGTCTCGGCGCTGACATGCCCGATCTCGTTGAAGATGTGCTGCCACAGTTGAGTCTCGCGCGGACTGCTCAGCGGCAGATCGACGTGACCGCCCTCCCCCGGCAGCGCGGCAAAACGCCCCTCACCGAGATCAAGCAAAGTGCCGACACCCAAACCAGTGCCCGGGCCAATCACCACCGCCGGGCGCAACGGCTCCGGCGTGCCTTCGCACACCACGCGGAATTCGCCCGGCTGCAAACGGGTCATGCCCAGGGCCATGGCCGAGAAGTCGTTGACCAGCAACAACTGCTCCACCTGCAAGGTCTCGCAAAATCCCTTGCGGCTCAGGCGCCAGTGATTGTTGGTGAACTTGAATTCGTCGCCACTCACGGGGCCTGCCACCGACAGGCACACCGAGCCGATCGAACCCGGCGCCAAACCCAGCCCGCTCAGGTAGAGGCTGATTGCCTCTTCCGGGCTGGCGTGGTCGGCCGTCGCCAGCACCTGGACCGATTCCAGCTGCTGGTTTTTCCACAACGCGAACCGTGCGTTGGTGCCACCGATGTCACCGACCAAAGCCAGTTTCAATTAAGCGTCTCCAGGGCAGAAGTGAAGGCGCTGGCCCCCTGCTCTGCCGAGCTGAAGGCCATGCGCATGAAACCAAACAGTTCGCGACCGGTGCCGATGTTGTTGCCCAACAGGCCCTTGGCCGGCGTGCGCGCTGCGAATTCTTCGGCGTCCACCTTAAGCTCCAGGGTGCCTTTGACGCCATCGACGCGGATGATATCGCCCTCTTGCACCCGCGCCAAAGGTCCGCCCACGTAAGCTTCAGGGCTGACGTGGATGGCCGCCGGGATTTTCCCCGACGCACCGGACATGCGCCCATCGGTGACCAGTGCAACCTTGAAGCCGCGATCCTGCAGCACGCCGAGGAACGGTGTCATCTTGTGCAGTTCCGGCATGCCATTGGAACGCGGGCCCTGGAAGCGCATCACCGCGACAAAATCCTTCTCCAGCAAACCGGCCTTGAACGCATCGGCCAGGTCCTGCTGATCCTGGAACACCATGGCCGGCGCTTCGACGATCTGGTTTTCCAATGCCACGGCCGAAACCTTCATCACGCCGCGACCGAGGTTGCCTTCCATCACACGCAAACCGCCCTCTGGCGAGAACGCCCGGGCGACCGGACGCAGGATGCTTTCGTCGAGACTTTCGGTGATGCCTTCGCGCCAGACCAGTTCGCCGTTATCGAGGAACGGCTCCATGGTGTAGCGGCGCAGCCCGTGGCCCAGCACGGTGTTGACGTTTTCGTGGAGCAAGCCGGCATCCAGCAGTTCGCGGATCAGGAACGACATGCCGCCCGCGGCCTGGAAGTGGTTGATGTCGGCTTTGCCGTTCGGGTAGACGTGGCTCAGGGTCGGCACCACCTCGGAGAGGTCGGCCATGTCCTGCCAGGTCAGCTGGATACCTGCCGCCATGGCGATCGCCGGCATGTGCAAGGTGTGGTTGGTCGAGCCGCCGGTGGCGTGCAGGGCGACGATGGAGTTGACCAACGAACGCTCATCGACGATTTCGCCGATCGGCAGGTAGTCGCCGTTCTGTTTGGTAATACGCGTTACCTGATGCGCCGCTTCGCGAGTCAGGGCGTCACGCAACGGCGTGTTCGGGTTGACGAAGGAAGCGCCCGGCAAATGCAGGCCCATGACTTCCATCAGCAACTGGTTGGTGTTGGCGGTGCCGTAGAAGGTGCAGGTGCCGGGGCTGTGATAGGAGTTCATTTCCGACTCCAGCAGCTCTTCGCGACTGGCCTTGCCTTCGGCGTAGCGCTGGCGCACGTCGGCTTTCTGCTTGTTGGAAATACCCGACACCATCGGCCCGCCCGGCACGAAGATCATCGGCAGATGACCGAAGCGCAGCGCGCCCATCATCAGGCCCGGGACGATCTTGTCGCAGATGCCGAGCATGAGCGCGCCGTCAAACATGTTGTGGGACAACGCCACGGCGGTGGACAGCGCGATCACTTCGCGGCTCGGCAGGCTCAGCTCCATGCCCGGCTCGCCCTGGGTCACGCCATCGCACATGGCCGGGGTGCCGCCGGCGAACTGGCCGACGGAGCCGATTTCGCGCAGGGCTTTTTTGATCAGCTCAGGAAAGACTTCGTACGGCTGGTGCGCCGAGAGCATGTCGTTATATGACGAAACAATTGCGATGTTGGCGGAGTTCATCATCCGCAGGCTGTTCTTGTCGTCGCTGCCGCAACCGGCCACGCCGTGGGCGAAGTTGGCGCATTGCAGCTTGCCGCGCATCGGGCCGTCGCTGGCGGCATCGCGAATCAGTGCAAGGTAAGCCTCACGCGTGGCGCGACTGCGGGCGATAAGCCGTTCGGTGACCTCAAGGACGCGGGGATGCATGTGTAGAACTCCAGGCTAACGGATGTGGCGACCTGATTGTCTATGCTGATCAAAAGCCGGTGTCGATGGGATGACAGACGGTTTTCTTGATCGGTTGGACCAGTTGATTCAGGTCACTCGTTGTAGATTGAACAAAATATTGCCATTAAAAAGGCTTGTTTTCTATTTTTTTGCGAATAATCTTGTAATTCCAACAACAAAACGACGGCGGCGCTGATAAATGACTCTACGAATCGCAATCAATGGTTTTGGCCGTATTGGTCGTAACGTCCTCCGAGCACTCTATACCCAAGGCTATCGCCAGGATTTGCAGATCGTCGCCATCAACGACCTGGGTGACAGCGCAATCAATGCGCACTTGCTCAAGTACGACACGGTTCACGGCACGTTCGAAGCCGATGTCCAGCATGATCAGGAGAGCCTGACCGTTAACGGCGACCGCATTTCGGTCAGCGCCATCCGCAATCCGGCCGACCTGCCCTGGGCCGCAGAAAAGATTGATGTGGTGTTCGAATGCACCGGTCTGTTCACCGACCGCGCCAAAGCCGCCGCACATATTACGGCCGGTGCACGCAAAGTGATCATCTCGGCCCCGGCCACAGGCGCCGACGCCACCGTGGTGTACGGGGTCAACCACGACATTCTGCGCCAGTCGCACCAGATTATTTCAAACGCCTCGTGCACCACCAACTGCCTGGCCCCGGTGGCCCAGGTGTTGCACCGCGAACTGGGCATCGAAAGCGGCCTGATGACCACCATCCATGCCTACACCAATGACCAGAACCTGACCGACGTCTACCACAGCGACCCGTACCGCGCCCGTTCGGCCACCCAGAACATGATCCCGAGCAAGACCGGGGCTGCCGAAGCGGTCGGCCTGGTGCTGCCGGAACTGGCGGGCAAACTGACTGGCATGGCGGTGCGCGTGCCGGTGATCAACGTCTCCCTGGTCGACCTGACCGTGCAGCTTAAGCGCGAAGCATCGAAGGAAGAAGTCAACGAACTGCTCAAGCAAGCCGCCCAGCACTCGAAAATCCTCGGCTACAACACCTTGCCGCTGGTCTCCAGCGACTTCAACCACAACCCGCTGTCGTCGATCTTCGACGCCAACCACACCAAGTCCAGCGGCAAGCTGCTCAAGGTGCTGGCCTGGTACGACAACGAATGGGGCTTCTCCAACCGCATGCTCGATAACTGCCTGGCGCTGTGCAACGCGGAATAATTCTGCACGTCACACCCGATTCCGTAGGAGCCAGGCTTGCCGGCGAAAAACGATAACGCGGTATTACAGACACACCGCAGCGTCTGGTTCGCGGGCAAGCCTCGCTCCTACAAAGTGATGGCGTCATCGAGATCGTTTTCGCCTTTGGAGCACCCATGATCGGTATCAGCTTTACCCAAAAGACCATCGCGGCGCGCAAGCGCATCGCCCTGGTCGCCCATGACCACTGCAAAGTGTTTCTGCTGGAATGGGCCGAGCGGCACAAAGACCAACTGGCTCAGCATGAACTGGTCGCCACCGGCACCACCGGATTGTTGTTGCAACAACGCCTGGACCTGCCCGTGGAGAGCATGATCAGTGGCCCGTTGGGCGGTGACCAGCAGCTCGGCGCGCGAATCGCCGAGCAACGGGTCGACATGCTGGTGTTCTTCTGGGACCCGTTCGAACCACAGCCACACGACCCCGACATCAAGGCATTGCTACGGGTCGCAGCGGTCTGGAACATCCCGGTGGCGTGCAACGAATGCAGTGCCGACTACCTGCTCAGCAGCCCGCTGATGGATCAGGCGCACGGGCATCGGATTCCGGATTACGCAATGTATTTGCAGGGTCGGGCATAAACCTTCACAAATCAATACTTGACCCCTCGAGCGGATGATAAGCATTATCATTAGCTCGAAATGGATCAGGTCCTCCCGTGAGTCAATCGCGCTTCAACGACGTCTTCATCACCCAGCGAATCTCTCTGCTGCGTACGCTGGAGCGGATGGTCAACAATCACAGCACCGCCGAAGACCTCTTGCAGGAGACCTACCTGCGCGTGACTCGTGCGCTCAGCGAGCGGGCCATCGATCACCTGGAACCCTTTGTTTTCCAGACCGCCCGCAACCTGGCGCTGGACCATTTGCGTGCGCGGCGCATCCACTCGCGAACCATGGTCGACGATGTGCCACTGGAGGTTGTGGAAAGCGTCGCCGCCCCCGCCAGCAGCGCCGAGGACGCCGCCCATGCCGAACAACTGCTCGAGCGTTTGAATGTGCGCCTCAGTCAACTCAGCGCCCGCCAGCAGCAGATTTTCATCCTCAGCCGCCTGCACGGCCACAGCTATCTGGAGATCGCCGAGAAACTCGGCGTCTCGCTCAGTACGGTGCAGAAGGAGCTGAAGCTGATCATGACCATCTGCATCGGCGTCGCAGAGAGGCAGCTGCAAGCTTCAAGCTACAAGCCACAAGCGAAAAACGGCGAGCCGAACGCCTAACCGTACTTGCAGCTTGTAGCTTGTAGCTTGAAACTGCTCCTCAACAGACACGCCGAGGAAACACCGTGACGGACACCCACCGCTCCCCTTCGCCCTCACCGGCGCAGGTCACTGCCGAGGCGATGGACCAGGCCCTGGACTGGTTGATCGTGCTGGACAGCCCGAGCGAAGAACAGACCCGCCAATTCCACCAATGGCTCGCAGCCGACCCGGCGCACGCCGAGGCGTTCGCCAAGGCCCAGGCGATCTGGAACGGTGTGCAAGTCGCGCAATGCGCGCAAAGCCTGGCGGCGCGGCCAGCAAAAGTCACCGTGCTGTCGCGCCTGCGCCCGCACTGGAAGCCGTTGGCCACAGCCGCCGTGCTGATCCTCGGATTGTTCAGCTTCAGCAATCTGCCGATGCGCCTGCAGGCCGATCACCTGACCGTGGTCGGGGAACGCCAGCGCCTGCAACTGGAGGACGGCTCGAAAGTCCTGCTCAACACCAATTCGGCATTTTCCAGCACCATCAACGATCAGAAGCGCGTGGCCCGCCTGTATAAGGGCGAGGCGTTTTTCGAAGTCCAGCCTCATCGCGGTCTGCCGCTGGAGATCGACGCGGGTCTGGTCACGGCGAGTGTCCGAGATACGGCATTTGCCGTGCGTTATCTCGACGGCGTGACACAGGTTAGGGTGCAGCGTGGGGATGTCGATTTGCGCGCCACCCGCGATGATGCGCAGGTGCGTCTGACAGCCGGGGAAAGTATCCGCATCGGCCCTAACGGTTTCGACCGCCCGGCCAAACTGGATGCCGCCACCGATCTGGCTTGGGTGCAGGGTCGGCTGGTGTTCGAAAACTGCCCGCTGAACCAGGTGCTGGCGGAGCTTCGTCGCTACTATCCGGGCTGGATCATCAACAACAACGAGCAGTTGGCGAATGTCGCCGTGACCGGAAATTACCGTCTCGATCAGCCGCTGGACGTGGTCCGCTCGCTGGCTCACATCACCTCGGCACAGCTCAAGGAATACCCTGCGCTGGTCATCCTGAACTAAATGAGAATTATTTTTACTCGATAGCCAAAGCTCGTACGTCTCGTTATAGCCAATGCAATTGATTCGCATCTCTATGAATGCCAATCAGCACCTATAAAGATTCGTGCGACACGGAGCGCTATCGATGTCCTCTCGCCTTACCCGCCCAGCCACTTCACCTTCCCGCGTACTGTCGCTGCTGACCGCCGCCATCCTGATGGCCGGTGCTGCGCCGGTCATGGCCGCCACGGCCTCCGAGCAGCCGGCGCGCAAAATGGGCGATTACGCGTTCACCATTGCGCCACAGTCACTGGTGTCGGCACTCAATGCGTTTACCGCCGTGACCGGCTGGCAGGTCGGCTTCTCGGCCGAACTGGCGCAAGGCATGGACTCACCGGGCGTGCGCGGATCGCTGCCGCCGGAAAAAGCCCTTGAGCGCCTGTTGGTGGGGACCAACCTGAGCTATCGCATCCTGAGCACCAACAACATTATTCTCGAGCCGCGCAATTATGCCGGCACGCTCAACCTGCAACAGGTGACTATCAGCGCCACGCGCCAGGAACAGGACGTGAGCAGCGTGCCCAGCACCGTCACCGTCCACACCCGCGAAGAGCTCGACCACAACAACGTCAACAGCATCAAGGATCTGGTGCGCTACGAACCGGGCGTGTCGGTAGGCGGCACCGGAACCCGCGCGGGCCTTTCCGGCTACAACATTCGCGGCATCGACGGTGACCGCGTGTTGACCCAGGTCGACGGTGTCCAGGTCCCCGACGGCTTTTTCAATGGTCCGTACGCTCAGACCAACCGCAACTATGTCGACCCGGAAATCGTCAAGCGCGTGGAAATCCTGCGCGGTCCGGCTTCGGTGCTGTATGGCAGCAGCGCCATTGGTGGCGCGGTCAGCTACTACACGCTGGACCCGGACGACATCATCAAGCCAGGCCAGGACGTCGGTGCACGCCTCAAGACCGGCTACAGCTCGGCCGATGACAGCTGGCTCACCTCCGGCACCGTGGCCGGGCGCACCGGCGACTTCGACGGTCTGTTGCACCTCAGCCAGCGCAACGGCCATGAAACGGAGTCCTACGGCGAGACTGGTGGAACCGGCCTGGACCGCACTGAAGCCAACCCCGAGGACGTGCGCACCACCAACGTACTGGCCAAGTTGGGCTGGAACTACGCCGACGATGCGCGCTTTGGCTTGACTTACGAGCACTACAAAGACGATCGCGACACCAATCAGCTGAGCGCCGTGGGTGGCCCGTTCAACGCAGGAAGCGGCTTCGGCTTCTACCAATCGCGCACCGGCAACGACACCATCACCCGCGAGCGCTTCGGCCTGGATCACCGCTTCGCGCTGGACAGCCTCCTGGCTGACAGCATCAAGTGGACGTTGAATTACCAGATCGCCAAGACCGACCAGCGCACCGAAGAAATCTACGCGCCGGCGCGCACGGTGCTGCGTCACCGCGATACCACCTACAAGGACCGCCAATGGGTATTCGATGCCCAGGCTGACAAGGCGTTTGCCATTGCCGACACGGACCATGTCGTCACTTACGGCACCACCATCAAGCAGGACAAAGTCACCGGCCTGCGTACCGGTAGCGGCACCTGCCTGACCGTAGCCGGTGCTTGCCGCGTCATCGGCGCTGCGAGCGCTGCCGACACCTTGACCCCGGCCAGCGACTTTCCGGACCCGACCATCAACACCTACAGCCTGTTCGCCCAGGACCAGATCGCCTGGAACGACTGGACCTTCATGCCCGGCCTGCGCTACGACTACACCCAGCTCAAGCCACACCTGACCGATGAGTTCCTGGCGACGGCCGACCAGAGCGGTAACGGCGAGGTCAACGAGGACACCAAGACCTGGCATCGTCTGTCGCCGAAATTCGGCACCACCTACCGCTTCAACGACAACTACACCTGGTATGGCCAGTACGCTGAAGGTTTCCGTACGCCGAGTGCCAAAGCCCTTTATGGACGCTTCGAAAACCTGTCTGGCGGCTATCAGGTCGCGCCCAATCCCGACCTCGAACCGGAAAAGAGCAAGAGTTATGAAACCGGCCTGCGCGGGCAGTTCGAGGCCGGCACTTTCGATGTCGCGGTGTTCTACAACAAATATCGCGACTTCATCGACGAGAACGCCATTACCCCCGGTTACACCGAGACCACCTTCCAGAGCAACAACATCAAGCACGCCACCATCAAGGGCCTGGAGCTCAAGGGACGCTTGAACCTGGATACCTTCGGCGCGCCAAGTGGCCTCTACACCCAGGGCTCGGTGGCTTACCTGTATGGTCGCAACGATGACAGCGGCGAGCCGCTCAACAGCATTAACCCGCTGACCGGTGTATTCGGCCTGGGCTATGACCAGGATAAATACGGCGCGCTGCTGAGCTGGACCCTGGTCAAACGCAAGACCCGGGTCGACAGCACCAGCTTCAACACCCCTGACGGCACCAGCACCCAGTTCAAGACACCGGGTTACGGCGTGCTCGATCTGGCGGGCTTCTACAAGGTGACCGACGACCTGACCGTCAACGCCGGCCTGTACAACCTGACCGACAAGAAGTACTGGCAGTGGGATGACGTACGCGGCTACGACACCGTCGGCGAAGCCTCGGTCACACAGCCAGCCAACCTCGATCGCCTGACTCAGCCTGGACGCAACTTCGCGATCAATCTGGTCTGGGACATCTGAACCCGTGCACCTCACCGCGCGGCGCTGTAACAGCCGCTCGGTGAGGATTTTTTACTGTCATGCACCTGCTCATTCGTCTCGTTACCAAGCGCCTCTTCTTTCCCAAGGATTTGCCATGATCACCCAGGACACCGCTCAACGCCCCACCCTGCGTTCGCAACGCTTGAACCAGGTCACCAACGAGCCGCACAGCAAGCTCGATGCACTGGTCAAAGCCCATGCACCCTTTGCAACCCAGGCCAGTTTCGCCCGCTTCGTGGTGGCGCAATACCTGTTCCAGTCGGAACTGGTGGCGCTGTACAACGACGCCGAACTGACGGCCATCGTTCCGGACCTGCCAGCCCGTTGCCGTGCCGATGCGGCCAAGGCGGACCTGGCAGACCTCGACACCGAAGTGCCGGCGCCGGTTGCCGGTGCGTTGCAGAACCCGACCAAGGCCCAGGCCCTGGGCTGGATCTTCGTCTCCGAAGGCTCGAAGCTGGGTGCGGCGTTTCTGATCAAGCGTGCCGTGGGCCTTGGCCTGAGCGAAACCTTCGGTGCCCGCCACCTTGGCGAACCGGCCGGTGGCCGCGCTGAAGGCTGGAAGCGCTTCGTCAAGACTCTGGACGGGCTCGAGCTCAGTACGCAGGAAGAAGCCGAGCTGGACAAAGGCGCCATCGATGCCTTCAACCGCTTTACGGTATTGCTGGAGCAGGCTTACGCCCCAGAACTCGCCTGAAGAAACACCATCCCCTGTGGGAGCGAGCCTGCTCGCGAAGAGGACGGCACCTCCGGCATTTATGTCGACTGGCACACCGCATTCGCGAGCAGGCTCGCTCCCACAATGGACCGAGCAAGTCTGTAAGATCCCGACCGCCTCACGCCCCCTGAGCCCATGCCAGCCTCCTCCAAAATCGCCCGCCTCCTCTTCGGCCTGCTGGCCTACGTCAGCCTCGCAATCGGCCTGGTCGCCATCGTCATACCCGGCCTGCCGACCACCGAATTCATCCTGCTGGCCGCCTGGGCTGCCACCCGAAGCTCGCCGCGCTTGAGTGCCTGGCTGGAAAACCATCGGCTGTTCGGCCCCATTCTCAGTAACTGGCGCAACGGCAAAATCATCGCGCGCCGGGCCAAGGTCAGCGCCACCGTCAGCATGCTGCTATGCGCCACGTTGATGCTGGTAATGCTCGATCACGGCTGGCCGATCTACCTGGCGATGGCCGGCATGGGCCTGGGCAATCTGTGGATCTGGTCGCGACCGGAATCACTGGCGCAACCCCGGTCAACCTCGCCGTGATATTCCCCGTTTTCAGTCCCCTTTTCGGCACATTTTTCCGCGCAAACGTTCAACCATGACCGTTCGTCGGCAGCCCCCTCATGCAATCTGTGCCCCAAGCCGATGTGCATTGAATGGCGCTGAATGGATTTGGCGAGTCGAGCCGCAAAGGCTCACAGCCAACCCTTCATCCATTCGCGAGCTCGCCCTATGTTCGACTCACTGTCCATCCGCCTGAAAATCGTCCTGCTGTCCGGTCTGTGCCTGCTTGGCGTGGTCGCATCGATAGTAGGCATGAACCTCTACCAGACCAATCAGAACGATGAACTGGTCAGCGCTTCCAGCAGCAGAATGCTCACCGACAGTGTGCAGAACCTGCTCCAGGCCAAAGCTGCCGAGCAAGCGGTGCGGGTGCAGAAGACGTTCGGTGAAACCCTGACGGTGGTGACCGCCCTGGCGGACCAGATCAAGGACATGCGCGACATGGCCGCCAAGCGTTCGCTTGAGCCCGGTGCCCTGCGCGAAGAGTTGAACCAGAGCCTGAAAACCGCCTTCGAACGCAACGGCAAAGTGCTGGGCATCTGGCTGGCTTTCGAACCCAACGGCCTGGACGGCAGAGACAGCGAGTTCGTTAGTGACGCCGCCCGCCAGTCCAACGAGATCGGCCGCTTCGCGACCTATTGGAGCCGTGCCGGGGGGGAAGCGCTGAACACGATCATGGTCGAAGAGGACATGACCAAAACCACCCTGAACCTCAGCGGCACGCCCTACAACGTCTGGTACACCTGCCCTCGGGACAGCAAGCGCACCTGCCTGCTCGACCCTTATGCCGATACCGTTGGCGGCAAGGAAGTGTTGATGACCACCATTTCCGTGCCGTTGCTGGTGGATGGCAAGTCCATCGGCGTGGTCGGTATCGACATCGCCCTCGACGCGCTGCAAGCGGCGGCGGTCGACTCCCAGCGTGAGTTGTTCAACAACGCCGGCCACATGCTTATCGTTTCCGGCACCGGGGTGATGGCGGCATACAGTGTCGACCCGGCGAAAGTGGGCAAGAGCATCGGTGACACCCTGGGTGCGGACGGCAAGGACATCCTGCAATTGCTCGCCAGCGGTGCGCCGAAGATTCTCGAACAGGGCGACCTGATTCGGGCGGTGTACCCGGTCAGTCCGATTGCCGACGCCAAGGCGTGGGCCGTGGTGATCGACCTGCCCAAGCAAGTGCTGCTAGCCGATTCGGTAAAGCTGCAAGCGGTACTCGACGACGCCCAGCAGAGCGGCACGATCAAAGCGGTGGGCGTGGCGATTATTGCCGGGCTGATCGGTCTGCTGCTGATCTGGCTCACAGCCACGGGCATCACCCGGCCGATCGACAGCGTGGCCCAAATGCTCAAGGCGATTGCCAGTGGCGACGGCGACCTGACCCAGCGCCTGCACTACAGCAAGAATGATGAACTGGGCGAACTGGTCAGCTGGTTCAACCGTTTCCTCGACAAGCTGCAGCCGACCATCGCGCAGATCAAGCAGAGCATTACCGATGCGCGCGGCACCGCCGACCAGTCTTCGGAAATCGCCCGCCAGACCAGCGAAGGCATGCAGGTGCAATTTCGCGAAATCGACCAGGTCGCCACCGCGTCCAATGAAATGAGCGCCACCGCCCACGATGTCGCCAACAGCGCGTCGAACGCCGCCAGCGCGGCCAAGGGTGCCGACCAGTCGGCCCGCGATGGCATGCAGATCATCGAGCGCAGCACACGCGACATCAATCAACTGGCCGACGAAGTCAGCAAGGCCGTGACTGAAGTCGAGGCATTGGCGGTCAACAGCGAGCAGATCGGTTCGGTATTGGAAGTCATCCGCAGCATTGCCGAACAGACCAACTTGCTGGCGCTCAACGCGGCGATTGAAGCCGCCCGTGCCGGCGAGAGCGGTCGCGGTTTTGCGGTGGTCGCCGACGAAGTGCGCAACCTGGCCAAACGCACCCAGGACTCGGTGGAAGAAATTCGCCTGGTGATCGAACGCATCCAGAGCGGCACCCGCGGCGTGGTCGCCACCATGCACTCGAGCCAGACCCAGGCCCACAGCAACGCCGGGCAGATCCAGCAAGCGGTCCAGGCCTTGAGCAAAATCAGTGACGCGGTCACGGTAATCAGCGACATGAACCTGCAGATCGCCAGCGCCGCCGAACAGCAAAGCGCGGTCGCCGAAGAGGTTAACCGCAACGTTTCGGCAATCCGTACCGTCACCGAAACCCTGACCGGACAAGCCACCGAATCGGCGCAGATCAGCAGCCAGCTCAATGCCCTGACCACCCAGCAGATGAAATTGATGGATCAATTCCGGGTATGACCGTTTTTTGATTTATGCTCGGGCTCTCGTTCCGGAGGGCCCTTCGATGACTGATTTACTCACGTCCATTCAAGCCGAACTCGGCATGCCGCATACCCCTATTGCATTCACCTCCAGCGGCGCCCTGCCCTCGGCGTTTGCCGTCACCGACCTGGCTTGCGCCAGCATCGCCGCCGCCGGCCAGGCTGTCAGCGAATTGCTGCACCAGCAAACCGGACGCTTGCCCGGCCTTGAAGTCGACCGGCGCCTGGCCTCCTTCTGGTTCTCCAGTTCGATCCGCCCGCTAGGCTGGAAAGTCCCGCCGCTGTGGGACCCGATCGCCGGTGACTACGCCGCCAAGGATGGCTGGATCCGCCTGCACACCAATGCACCCCATCACCGCGCCGCCGTTGAATCCGTGCTGGGCGCTTGCATCGACCGTAAGGCGGTGGCAAGCAAAGTGGCGCAATGGTCCAAGAGCGATCTGGAGCAGGCCGTGGTCGATGCCGGTGGCTGTGCCGCCGAAATGCGCACTTGGGAACAGTGGCAAGTCCATCCGCAAGGGCTCGCGGTCAACGCCGAACCGCTGATTCAGTTCATCGCCGGCCACAACCCGCGCAGCACACCCTGGCAAGGTTCGGTGGCGCAACCACTGGCCGGGATCAAGGTGCTGGACTTGACCCGCGTGCTCGCAGGCCCCGTCGCCAGCCGCTTTCTCGCGGGCCTGGGCGCTGATGTACTGCGCATCGACCCACCCTCCTGGATCGAACCGGGGGTGGTGCCGGAGATGACGCTGGGCAAGCGTTGCGCACGCCTGGATCTGCACGATAAAACCGATCGCTGTGTATTCGAAAGCCTGCTCAAGGACGCCGACATCGTGCTCCACGGTTACCGCGCCGATGCCCTGGAGCGTCTGGGTTACGGTGTCGCTGAACGGCAGCAACGCAACCCTGGCCTGATCGACGTTTGCCTCAACGCCTACGGCTGGAGCGGCCCGTGGCAGAACCGTCGTGGCTTCGACAGCCTGGTGCAGATGAGCAGCGGCATCGCTGACACGGGTATGCACCTTACGCATGCGGACAAACCGACGCCCTTGCCACTGCAAGCACTCGATCACGCCACCGGCTATTTGATGGCGGCCAGTGCGATCAAGTTGTTGGCTGGACGCTTGAACAACGGACAGGGTGGTTCGGCGCGGCTGTCGTTGGCGCGTACGGCGAAGCTGTTGATCGACAATGGCCTGGGGAGCGACGAGCCGTTGCGGGCCGAAGATGCGCACGATCAGGGAATGCTGCTCGAGCAAACTCCATGGGGCCCGGCACATCGCTTGCACGTGCCGCTGAAGATCACCGGGACCCCGGTGCAGTGGACGCTGGCGGCGTCTGAATTGGGTTCACATCGCGCGCAGTGGTAACAGCATGAAATTCGACCTCGCCTATTGCCTCGGCCTCGACGAAAAACTGTCGATCTATGACGTGCGCGATCTGAATTTCGACGAGACGATGGCGTTCGATTCCGCGAAAGAACATTTCCAGTGCCCCAACGATACTTGTCGCCTGACGTTTGATGGGGCGAACGTGTTGGGCACGTTCAACGCCAAAAACGTGAACTACGTGCGCACGCCGCATTTCAAGAATCTGCCAAGTACGCGGCATGTCGAAGGCTGTCCTTATGTGAGCCTGAAGACCCCGCCTTCGGCTGTAGCGTCGGACGGCGAGGAAACGGACGACAGTCGCGAGGAACATTTCCCGTCGGAATTGTTGCTGAGTCGGCGTGAGTATGTGCGTAAGTCGTCGCACCCGACTGTGGTTGCCGATCTGCAAAGAGCTGCGCCATCAGCGGCTTCGCCGGTCGGCAGCGTCGAGCAGCCCGGCCGCGAGCCGGCACCGGACAAGACCAGTGTCTTCGCCCATCCGGTGGAATGCTTCGTGTCGAACTTCGAGGACAAGGCGCTGCTCAAGCGCATGCCGCTGAAGATTGGCGAGCACACAGCGCCTTATGCCTCGTTTTTCAAGAAGATCGAGTACCTGCAAGACAACAAGGGGCTGATTTACTGGGGCAAGATCAAGCAGATCAAGGATTACACCCAGAGCTTTCGCATCGATTTCGAGCAGAAGGTCTGGTTCGAGAAGAAGCCGTACCCGGTCAACGTTTACCTGAGCAAGAAGCTGATCGACAGCTACCGCAAACGCAAGGCGTTCCTGGAGGAGATCAAGCACGCCATCGAGAGCGGGCGGCAATTGTATTGCTTCTTTTATGGCGTCCAGCCTGCGTTGCAGCAGGTGCCAAGCAAGAAAAACCCCGAGCAGAGGTTCGGCGTGTTCAGCGCCAACATCGAGAATCTGGATCACTTTATTGTGCGGGAGGCGCCGGGGTTGGAGAACTAGTCATACCCACCACACAGACAGTGACCTTCCGTCTGGCCAAGGGGTACGAAACAGAAAAATCGAAAAATGCGTTTGATCCGGATCGAAAACAACTGTACAAAAACACAGTATTTTTCAAACCAGTACTCTCGAGCCCGGAGAACCCCATGGCCTCTCAAGCGATGAAAATCACCCTGGAACGTATCGCCCTCTTCCAATTCACCCCGGCCCACTGCGCCCAGGCCCGAGCGATGCTGGGCTGGAGCGTGGAAGCGTTGTCCCGCGAAGCCGGGGTTTCGGTGCAGGCCATTGAGCGCTTCGAAGCGCGGCAGGATGTGCTGGATGTCACTCGCCTGACATTGGCGTATCGGCTTGAATCGGAGGGGCTGGTGTTCTTCCCGGGGTTTGCGCCGGGTAGAGGGATGAATGTGAAAGGGTCTACGCCGAATCCGGTGGGGCGGGCGGATTTTGCGATGGTTGAGTGAGGTCGCAACTTTAGCACTGGAGCTACGACCCGACTTTCACAGATTAGAAACTACGGCCTGAACACTCCTGGTAGACCTGCTCTTCGACTTCATACCACCACGCAGTGCCACGCTGCGCAGCCATCACATTGAACGCCTCGCCCATCCGTGGCGTGGTGATCGAGACATTGCGTTCCCAGGCCAGGGCCAGGACGCGGTCGAAGGGCTCGTACCAGGCATGCGTCGACAAATCGAAGGTGCCATTGTGAATCGGTAGCAGCCAGCGCCCCTTGAGGTCGAGGTGGGCTTGCAGGGTTTGCTCAGGTTGCATGTGCACATGGGGCCAGTCGACGTTGTAGGCGCCGGTCTCCATGAGGGTCAGGTCGAAAGGGCCGTATTGTTCGCCGATGCGTTTGAAGCCGTCGAAGTAGCCGCTGTCGCCACTGAAAAAGATCCGCGTATCGCCGTCGATCATCACCCACGAGGCCCAGAGGGTGCTGTTGCCGTCGAACAGGCCGCGACCGGAAAAGTGCTGCGAGGGGGTGGCGACGAACTGGATGCCGTCGACCTCAGTGCCCTGCCACCAGTCCAGTTGGCGGACTTTGCGAGCGTCTATGCCCCACTTGATCAGGGTATCGCCCACGCCCAGCGGGGTGAGGAAATACCTGGTCTTGTCGGCGAGTTTGAGCACTGCCTGATAGTCCAGGTGGTCGTAGTGATCGTGAGACAGGATCACCGCTTCAATGGGCGGCAATTGGTCGAGGCTAATCGGTGGCTGGTGAAAACGCTTGGGACCGGCCCACTGCACGGGGGAGGCGCGCTCGGCGAACACCGGGTCGGTGATCCAGAATTTGTCCCGCAGCTTGAGCAGTACCGTGGAATGGCCCAGGCGATAGACGCTGTGGTTGGGCGCTGCCATCAACGCCGCTTGTGTCAGCGGTTGCACCGGCACAGGCGCCGTCGGGCGGGTGTTGCTCGGTTTGTGAAACATCGCGTTCCAGAGAATGCGCCGGGTTTTGCCAAGGCTCAAATGCTGTATCGGCCGATGGTTTTGAAACTGCCCTTGAGCCTGTCGGGAAGCTTCAGGCCTGGAGGCGCTGTTCGCCGGGGGAGTTGATTTGGCCATGAAGGAATGACTCCAGAAAAACCGCACGCTTCACGATTTTTCATTTTGGGACGATAAATGGCCAAGGCACGCACGCATCAGCCGAACACTCTATTTTTTACCGGGCAGGATTAACAAAACATTACACTGCACAGTGTAGTTTCAAGGTTGCAGCAAAGCCTTTCACAAGTAAACTGCTGAGTGTAATTTTCCTTTCTTCCTGCCGAAGCGTATTTATGACAGCTCCACAGCGCCTCACCGACCGTAAACGCGAAGCCATCATTCAGGCGGCGATTGTCGAATTCCGTGCCAATGGCTTCGACATCACCAGCATGGACAAGATTGCCGCCACTGCCGGTGTGTCCAAGCGCACGGTGTACAACCACTTCCCCAGCAAGGAAGAATTGTTCGCCGAAATCCTCAATCAATTATGGGTCCGGGTATCGGCGGAACAGGTAGCGCCCTACCGCACCGACCTGCCCTTGCGTGACCAGATGCGTCACCTGCTGACGGCAAAACTGCAGATGCTTAGCGATGAAAATCTGCTCGATCTGGCGCGGGTGGCCATCGCTGCGACCATCCATTCTCCCGAGCGCGCGCAAAGCATGGTGACCCGAATGGGTGAGCGCGAAGAAAACCTGACCCTGTGGATTCGTGCCGCCCTGGCCGATGGGCGTTTGAAAGCAGTCGACCCGGAGTTTGCCGCGCAACAGGTCTATGGAATGCTCAAATCCTTTGCCTTCTGGCCGCAGATTTCCATGGGGTTGCCGGGTTTGTCGCCCGAGATGCAAGGCACCGTGGTGGAGTCGGCGCTGGACATGTTTCTGGCCTGCTATGAGTTGCAATAAATGACAATCTCGACGGCGGCCTCGAACGATTGATCGCTGCAATTTTTACGGGGCAATGTGTTTCAGAATGAAACTCGCGCTGAGGCTATAGTGATCCTCAGTCCCAGCGCCCTGCAGAGAGCATCATGACCTCCACGAGCAACGAAACCCACGCCCCCGTCGATCACCTGCGTTTCCATCGCCGTCATGCTCATCTGGCGCCGACCTTTGGCAATGACAAGTTTGCCCTGCGCGCCGAGGCCTTTGCGCGGTTCTTCGGCACACCAATGTTTCTCGGCGCACAAACGCTGATCGTGGTGATCTGGGTGTGCCTCAATCTCTCCGGTTTCACCCACTTCGATGCCTACCCGTTCATCCTGCTCAACCTGGCTTTCAGCCTGCAATCGGCCTATGCCGCACCCTTGATCCTGTTGGCCCAGACCCGTCAGGCAGCGCGGGACAAAGCCCAATCCGATGCCGATGCGCAACACCGCGAAGCGCTGGCGATCGCCAACAGTGAACGACAGGCAGAAGCGGCGAAAAACACCGCGCAACTGCTGGCGCTGCTTGAGCAAAACACCCGCCTTACAGAAATGACCAAAGCCCTCACCGAGCGCATCGAAAACCTGACCACGGAAATGCATCAGCATTTCGTGGGCAAGGACGCGCCAAAGGCCTGATCGGCCTACGGCAACTTCAGCGCCCGCCCCAACTCATCAAACAGTGTCACCACCGAGCGCAGGGCGCGGCAATCCGGGCGGGTCAGCAGCCACAGCGCGGTGTCGTATCCATGCAATGGCTCGCCCAGCGGCTGCAATCCATCACCGATCAAAAAGTCCGGCAACGCCGCCACGCCCAACCCCGCCCGCACCAGTTCGGTGACCGACAGCATGCTGTTGCAGCGATATCCCGGCATCACCCCCGGCAATGCCTGGCGTCGCCAGGCCACTGTCGGATGATCAGGCAGGAAGTCGTCTGGGGCGATCCAGGTCAGTGACACCAGATCGGTCGCATCGACCGCTTGCAGATAACCGGCACTGGCACACACTCGGTAGGAAATCCCCGCCAGGCGTCGCCCCACCAGATGCTCCGGTGGCGTACGGGTCAGGCGCAGGGCGATGTCGGCATCGCGGCGGCTGAGGTTGGCAAAGTCGTTGGACGTGCTGAGCTCAAGGGTCAATGCCGGATAATTTGGCATGAACTGCGCCAGCGCCGGCAACAGCAAACCTTGCAGGACCGAATCGGTGCAGGTCAGGCGCACGGTGCCGCTGACGACTTCGCCGCCCTGCTCCACGCCGACCCTCGCCGCTTCCAATGCCTGTTCGGCGCGCTCGGCCTGTTCCGCCAGGGCCTGCGCCAGGGTGGTGGGCAGGTAGCCGGCGCGGCTTTTTTCGAACAATTGCTGGCCCAGTGCGGCTTCCAGTCGGCGCACAGCGCGAAAAACCGTCGAGACATCCACCTTCAGCAGCTGCGAGGCCCGAGCCAGAGAGCCGCCGCGCACCAATGCGAGAACAAGGGCCAGGTCCGGGAAGTCCAGTCGATAGTGCGTCGCTGCATTGATCACTTGGGAAACCGCCCATATTGAGTGCGTGAACGCCAATCTATAGTGGGTGCCGGGAATCAACAAGCGCCGAGGTCAACCATGGAAAACCGCGTCATTCGCATCGCCCTGATCGGCGATTACGACCCGCAAGTCACCGCCCACCAGGCCATCATTGTGGCGCTCGACATGGCCGCCGAATACAGCGGCCGAAACGTGCAAGGCCAGTGGCTGGCCACCGATAGCCTGCATGCCGACACGCCACTCAGCGGGTTCGACGGTTTCTGGTGTGTGCCCGCCAGCCCTTATCGCAGCATGGACGGAGCGTTGCGGGCGATTCGTTTTGCCCGTGAACAGCGGCGGCCTTTCCTCGGCACCTGCGGCGGTTTTCAACACGCGGTCCTGGAATATGCGCGCAACGTGCTCGGTTGGTCGGATGCTGAACATGGCGAGACGGCACCCAATGCAACGCGGGCATTGCTCACGCCGCTGGCGTGTTCACTGGTGGAGACGGTGGACACTATTCATTTGCTGGAAGGCTCGAAGATCGCCAAGGCGTATGAAACCTCGGAAATTCGTGAGGGCTATCGCTGCCGCTACGGTGTGAATCCTGAATTCGAACGGGAACTGCTCAAGCACGCACTTCACGCTGTCGGCCATGATGCCGGGCAAGGGTTGCGCGCGGTCGAGCTCAGCGGTCATCCGTTCTTTGTCGCCACACTATTCCAACCGGAGCGCGCTGCACTCAAGGGCACCCTACCGCCGCTGGTGCGGGCGCTGGTCCAGGCCTGCGCGGTGCAGCAGTCATGATCGCCAATGCGCCGCCGGCGCCGTACTACGCGGTGATCTTCACCTCACTGCGTACCGAGGGGGATCAGGGTTACAGCGACGCCGCCGAGCGGATGCTCGAGCTGGCGCGGGAACAACCGGGGTTCCTCGGTGTGGAGTCGGCCCGGGGTGTAGACGGGCTGGGGATCACCGTGTCGTACTGGGACAGTGAGGCGGCGATCCTGGCGTGGAAGCAGCATCCCGAGCACCGGGCGATTCGTGAGCGTGGGCGTTCGACCTGGTATGCGCAGTGTGATACGCGGGTGTGTCGGGTTGAGCGGGCGTATGGGTTCACGCAAAACTTGTAGGTCATGCTTGTCGGATCGCCGCATCACAGCAGTTCAACGATGGTCGAAAACAAAAGCCCGCGCAGGTACTGGCGTTGACGGTGTTCTTCGAACACCTGATCAACCCACTCCGCCGGAATGGCGTGTTCCAGTGCCAACTTGACCATGACACTGGCTGGTGTCTTTTTTTCAAACCTCGCTAGAACTTCTGCCCACTTCGAATCTACATTCGCCCGAAAGCCTCTTCGTGGCGTTAGAAATATCATCACCCGGCCTCGGTACGTAACGCCTTTAGCGGACTGTCGGCGCGCCCTCTATTTTTCAGCCTCATTCAGCACGGGTTGTACTAGCAGAATCCTGACAATCCTCTTCACCAATACCAGGGTGTTAAATTCGTTGACGGAACAGTGGCAGATCACCAAACCCTCTACTCAATGCGTCAAATATCATGACTTGGGAAATCCCCTACAAAACAAACATTAATTTCCCACAAGCATAATGATGACACACTGATTAGAACTGGATAGCCTTTACTTCAACAGAAAACTCAGCTGCACTGGCGAGCACGAATACTATCGGATAAGGAATTTACATACATGTCTGCTCTAACGACATCTCTTGGCACTCCCAATGAAACCGTTGGTGATGGTGTAGAGTCCAGCAATGCCTCATGGAGTTTTGGAGGCACGACACCTGAGCACTTTGACTCCCATGTATCGAAATCCGTACCAAAATATAAGGATGGCCACGATATCGTGCTGTCGCTCAGCGACTTTTTTGTAAAAAACGATAGCACCTGCTACGAACTTGGCAGTTCCACCGGAACCCTGACTCGGCAACTTGCGCAGCGTCATGGCGCATCGACGAAGTGGGTGGGCATTGATGTGGAAGAAGCCATGACCCGTAAGGCGAATGAGCTTTTGAGCGCATCGCCGCAGCATAACGTCAGTTTCATTACCGATGATATTCTGAATTTCCCCTATGAAAAAAGCGATCTGATAGTTTCGTATTACACTATCCAGTTTGTGCACCCGTGTATTCGCCAAGCCTTGTTCGATCGCATCTATGAGTCTTTAAACTGGGGTGGTACTTTTATCATGTTTGAAAAAGTACGCGGCCCAGACGCACGCTTTCAAGACATCCTCAGCAACCTGTATATAGATTATAAGCGGGACCAAGGCTATAGCGCCGATGAAATCCTGGCGAAAACCAGAAGCTTGAAAGGTGTACTTGAGCCTTTTTCCACGACCGGCAATATCGAAATGTTATCTCGCGCCGGCTTCAAGGATATAACCAGTATTTTCAAGTATATTTGCTTTGAAGGCTTCTTCTGCATCAAGTGACTGGAATGTGATCGTGAACGCAACTATAGAACAACAATACCTGAAACTTTTGCAGATGCCAGACACGTTTCGCGCGCAGAAAATGAATTGTGAACTGTGCAATTCCAAAGACCATTGGGTTTTGCTGGAAAGCGTCCAGGGGCCCGGTGACCAAACCGTGGCATTGCCAGTACTCGGTTGCCAGGACTGCGGCCATATTTTCCAGCAATACCGCTTCGATCAAGCTTTCTACGACGCTTACTACGACAAATACTACCGCCTGAGCCTGTTCGGCAATACGGAACCTGAGCGCGCGTTCTTTCTGGACCAGGTACGCCGCGGCGAACACCTTTGCCGGTACTTGCAAGATGTGGTTCCCACCAAAGGCAAAATGCTTGATGTCGGCTGTTCCGCCGGCGGCCTGATGATTCCCTTCGCGAAACGGGGCTGGACAGTAAGAGGCAATGATCCCGACCGGGCCTACGTGGAATACGGCAAAAATATAGGCCTGGACATCGATCTGATAGGGGCCGAACGTATGAGCCCCAGTGGTGATTACAACCTGATCATCATAAATGGTTCGTTGGAACATGTTCATGATGTCAACCGAGTCATGCAACTTTGCCGGCGGGCCAGTGCCGAGGATGGGTTGCTGTTGATTGAAGGTCGCGCGCTAGGTTATGGCCTTGAACAAGGGTTTCTAACCCATAACCATCGCCGTTATTTGAGTGCCAGCAGCATCGAGTACCTGATGTGCCAGCATGGTTGGGAACCGATCCGGACCACCCGTGAGCCCATATGTGGGCCGACTCGGCCGGGGGCGGTGTACGTACTGGGGCGAGCCTGTACCCAGCGTGCCACTGAGCACCTCGAAAGCATTAAGACCCAAGGCCGCATGGCCCTTCAGAAATCCTACATGCCAAGCCTCCACGCGTTGCGAGCTCGCGCATGAGTGCCTCGGTCCATGCTCTCGAAAACTCGAGCGCCCAAGTTCATTCCTGCTTTAGGGTTGACTTGGTTGTGACGCCACCGCCAGCAGACTCGGTCACTTGGCGCTATAACCTCTACGATCCCAGCAATGATATCGGCTTTGAACTGGGCAAGGCCGAGTACTCCCTTGCTTTGCTCTTCGATGGCCAGCGAAACCTGCGAGAGATTGCCAGCGCCGCCCTTATTCAGTATCGAATCAAGGTAAGTCCTGAGAAGCTTGCGCAGTTCGAGCGCAAATTGCTCAACCTGAAACTGCTGAGCAGCGAGCAAACCGCTCATAAAAAGGACCTGCGTGACCCAGCCACGGGCATAACCTACGGCCCGCTGAAAGAGTATTTGCTGATTAATCTGGTGAAAACCAACCCGCAGCCACTGCTCGATCATATTTACCGGTTGTCGCCTTGGTGCTGCCGCGCGGCATTCATTTTTCCGCTGATGGCGATGACCCTGGCGAGTTTCGTATACCTGGGCGTGCACTTCAGTACGTTCATGGCCGATGCTGGCGAGACCTATATCCACAGCTACCGCTGGTTGCTCTGGCACTTCCCGGTCATTTTGACTTCTATCGCCCTTCACGAACTGGGGCACGCGTTGGCCTGTCGTCACTACGGGGTCAAGGTCAACGATTTCGGAATCGGCATCTACTTGTTACTGGCCACCGGCTGGGTACGTCCGGTTCAGACGCAATGGTCGCAGCTGCTGCTGAACCAACGGGTGATCACCATTCTGGCAGGCCCCTTGGTCAGCCTTCTGTATGCAGGCGTGGGCATTGTCCTGTGGGCGATGTTCCGTGACACCCAAGGGGTTTTGCCCGCTCTTTTTGTGGTGATGATCGTGGCTTCGTTTATTTCCCTCGTACCGACGCTGCTGCCCATCTTCAATGGCGACACGTACCTGGCCATTACCGAGGTTCTCGGGCAACCGCGTCTGCGCCAGCGCGCTTTCAACTATGTAAAGCGCCATTGGCGCACCGCGCCGCTTGAAGCGGTTTCCCCTGCATTACGCAGGCTCTACTGGGGCACATTCCTGTTGACCTGCCTGGGCTGGGTAATCGCCTGGTGCTTCACCGCAGCCACCCTGATTCGCCTTTTCAACCACCCATAAGGACGATGTCATGACCCAACCTACAGTGCCCCCGGCTATCGCCAACACGGATGAACTCACCACCGAACCCACTGCCAGCATCACGCCGCAATCCCTCGACGATGCGCCGTTCGAGGAGTTCGACCTCGACGATATCGAAATCATCGAAAGCAAAGTTTTCGCCTGATCACTCCGCGCTTCCTCGGCCTCACATCGAGGGAGCCGCCCCCTTCCTCAGACTGGGCAACCACATGGCTCACTTCGTTAAGCCCGAACCGATTGGTGTGGGTATCCAGTACAACCCCGAAATCCTCGACTGGTTTCCATTTGAGGACATCGAAGTTGATGTGCTGGAAATCCTTCTCGATAACATCATGGCCCCCATGGATGGCCCGCAGATTATCAGGCCTTCGGCCCAGGCGATGATCAATCGGTTGGCTGAGAAATTCACATTACTGGCGCATTCCAATTACGGCTGCGACTTTGGTTTCAGCCCTCTCGAAGAAACCGCCGCAGTACAACGTCATGTGCCCCTGGCCAAGATGCTGAACAGTCCATGGGGCGCCAACCATTGTTTTTATGGCGACAACTCCTGGCTGGATATCTGGAGCAGCCCGCTGCAGTTTTCCAATGCAGAGGTGCTCCGCTGCGCCGAACGCGCGAAGACTTTGCAGGCGCATTATGGGATGCCATTGGCCCATGAAAACGCCGCCTATTACCTGCAATGCCCAGGCGCTGAAATGCGTGAAGCCGAGTTCTTGGCCCGGCTCGTGCAGCAGTCCGGCACCTTTTTGCACCTGGACTTGCATAACATCTACACCAACCATCTGAACCTGAAAAACTTCGACTTGCACGACTACTTCGACACCTTGCCATTGGACAAGGTGATCTCGGTGCATCTGGCGGGTGGCAGCTGGCACGAGGGGCTTTACCACGACTGGCATGACTCGTGTGTGCCTGAACCTGTTTGGGATCTGTACCAGGAACTCATGTCTCGCACCCGCCCCTCGGCGATCATCTTGGAATACCAGGGGCAGGCCCACCATGCGCTGACACGAGTGATGGACGCCAACGACGAACACATGATTGTCACCGATGTGCGGCGTGCTCAGAAAATCTGGAACCACTACACCAAACCGGTACAGGAGCTGACGCATGGATGCTGAGCAGGTCTGGAAGCTATGGCGACGCCTGCTACGCGATGAAGCACTGCAGCAGCAGTTGTACGAAGCTCAGGGCGCGTCCCAATGGCTGGAACACTTTCCTGATAACGAGCGGGTGATTCTGCAGGCCTATGCCTGTCAGTTTGAAAGGGTGAAATGGTTCGTAGAAAACTATCAATTTCGCTTGGTCAATTCCTTTATCAATGCGCTGGAAACCGGCGCCCCGTTGACTTTGCGCGCACTGCTCAACATCGGGGTGGATCTGCCAACACTGTCCAGGGCATTCCTGCGTCAACAAGAGTGGTTCGATTTTGGGCCAAGAGTTTATGGTTATTGCGATGCGGCCCTGGACTTTCTACTCAAGCGCCAGGAGCTCGCTGATTACCCGCAGATTCGTGACCTGATGGGGCTTGAACGCGAATGTGTGCACCTCTACACCGGACTGGTGAAAGCCAGCGCCGTGGTGCCGGGCCAATATCAGCGCACCGACAGTGCACGCATTTACCAGAGCAGCTATGCGTTGTCGCAGTGGTTGCGTGATAAAAGCCTGCTGGGGCGTAGCAGCCCGGAGGAAACCAGCCAACACATCCTGGTGTATTTGCCCAACCCTGAGACCCGCCATAAATTCACGCTAATAAGCCAGCGCGCGGCGTATCTCTATAGATGTCTTGAGCAACCACAGTCACTCGTCACCTTGACGCAGATACTGGGTTCCACAGCCGCCCAACCAAGCGGCGAAGACATTGCACTGTTCGGCAAACTTCATCAACTCAACGCAATTAGGATGCCGGTCTAGACCATGGAAAGCTCACAGTACTTCTGGCTGCGCTCGACCGGTTTTCCCATTCATCACTTGACGGATCTGGGCCGATTCGCCGAGCTGCCATTGTGCCGCGCCTTTGAACAAAACTTCCGCTCAATGCAAGCGCTGAAGGCGACGTTGCTTGAAGAGGCCAACTCACACTCACCCCAGGCCTGCCGCAAACTCATCCGCAAACTCAACGATGGCCAAGCCTTGCAACCCTCAGACCTGCCGCAAGCACTGCGTGAACCACTGAGTGAGGCTTTGCAACGCTGGAACGGCTTGTTGGAGCGGGCCGCGGCGCGAGAAGATACGGATCATGAATACAGCACCTATCTGGAGAGCGCTCGCCAAGGGCTGATCGACTTCCTGGACGACGAAGCGGTAGCCGAGGCTTTGTTCATATCCAACCCGTCGGCGTTGACACGTATCCGTGAGCTGATCAGGGATCGGCACGGCAGAAACGATACCCGCAAAAAACAGAAGCTGCGACTGGGTTGGAGTTACGCGCAACGTTTCTGTGCCAAGAACGATACCTCAAGTTTTTTCGGTCCTTTGGCCTGGGGCCGGTTCGATACCCGCCAGATGGACAATGTCCTGCTGACCCAGGATGACACGGCGTGGATCAAGGATCGCCACACCCTCTTCGAGAATTGGGTGGTGCAGCGGTTGGTTGAACAGATCAACCAACAATGTCCTGACACCGACCGTATGCCCTTGCAGCTCAATACCGGATGCTACCTGCAGGAACAGACCCTGTTCATGCCGATTGGCAAAAGCCAGCGCCTCAGCCCACAAACCGCTCAGGTACTGCATTACATCAGCGAACAACAGGGTCAAGAACCAACTTTTGCCGAGATGTTGAGCGTCTTTTCTGAAGTCGAGGTCAGCATACTGCACGAGCTGCTGGAACATTTGGTGAGCAAACGGATCGTGCGTCGCGGCTGGCAAATGTCTCCTCGTGAACGTAACCCCATCTTGCAGCTGCAACGATACTTGGCCAATGCGCGGGTATCCGATGAGTTCAGCCAGGTCTGGCGAGCGCGCCTTGAAGCATTGGAGGGCTTGCGCCATAACTATGCTCACGGCGACCTGTTGCGCCGGACCGAATGCCTGGAGGGCTTGAACCAACTGTTGGGCGAGGCAGGGGTCGACCTCAGCCGGGAGACCGGCGCCATGTATGTCGGCCGTTACCCGGTGTACGAGGACTGTTCAAGAAACATGGACATCAGCCTCGGCCGAGCCATGCTCAGCCACGTCAATGAAGAGCTGGCGCCGTTGATGCGCATCAATCAGTGGCTGATCAAAGCCATCGCTCATCAACTCAATAAGGCTTTCATTGATGTCTGGGAGCAGCGCCAGGCTGCCAGGCCCGGCAAGCCGGTTGATTTTCTCGACCTGCTCAACACCCTTGCTCCACTGTTACCGGCACTTGAAGCGCAAATCATCCTGGACCTCGATCTGCGCCTGGAAACGGCTTGGACGCAACTGCTGCAGGACTTCCCGGAGCATCCTGAAGTACATCTTTGTGCCGCGGACATCGAACGTCTGATCACCCTGTTGAACGCCGATATGGATGTAACTGGCTTCGAGGTCTTTGGCAGCGACTACCACTCCCCGGACATCATGATCTCCAGTGCGTCGATGAAGGCCTTCAATCACGGTGACTATGAAATCATCGTGGGTGAAGTGCATCCGGCAGTCCATACTCTGAGTCAACCCGTAGCCGCGCCGTTCGGACCGTTCAATACTCAGATACACCAGCAGGTAGAGGCGATTTTCCAACAACCGCGTCTGATACTGGCGGATTCACCTACCAGTTATCAACGCTCGCACATCGACTGGCCGTTGCAATCTTCTTACTTGCAATTGGTGCTGCCATCGGGTGGCGGTTGTGTCGCGGCGAGTCAGCGGTTTGCTGCCGGTAGGGCACAAGTGCTGCGAGCGAATGATCGCCTGCAAGTGATCGACGCCCTCGGGCAGTTCAACGAAGACTTGCTGTGCGTATATTCGACTCCCATGCACCGGCTAGGCTTCGCCTTGGCTGGCAGCACCGTGACCAAACACGAGCACCGACGTGTCTGGTTTGGCCGCACCCTCTACAAGCGCGCTTCCTGGATATTTACCAGAGATGACATGCCAACGCCGAAAGGCTCGGTCGACGAGCTCGAACACACTCTGCAATGGCGTGCCTGGGCTGCCGATCATGGCTTGCCCCGTTATGCGTTCGTCAAGATCGATACCGAACCCAAACCGCTCTTCCTCGACTTTGATAACCCGTTGTCCTTAGACGGCATAACCAATGCGCTGAAGAACGCTGTCCACGTAAAGTTCTCAGAAATGCGACCGTGCCCTGATGAGCTTTGGCTTGAAGAAGAGCGGGGGCGTTTCTGCTGTGAAATACGCACAACCTTTTCCACATGCGAGGCTATTGCGACATGAGTAATGAGAATTCAGGCTCTTGCGCAAAAGCCGATCAGGAAGCCAAACATTCGTTTTTGTACCTGTTCTTGACCATATTCATCCCCTTTGGCTTAGGTCATTTTGTGTCCTACCTGTTTCGCACGGTAAACGCCTTGATTTATGTGGATCTGGAACGGGAGCTGCTTCTTCCCGCCAGCAGCCTGGGCCTGTTGACCGGCGTGTACTTTCTAACGTTCGCCGCAGCGCAGATTCCGCTGGGTGTCATGCTCGACCGCTACGGTCCGCGCAGCGTGCAGGCCCCCATGTTGCTGTTCGCTGTGTTGGGCTCGCTGATTTTCAGCTTCTCCCATACCGAACTGGGACTGATCATTGGTCGCGGCCTGATCGGTCTAGGTGTTGCTGGTTCGCTGATGAGCGCGATCAAGGCGTGTGCCATCTGGTTGCCTGCCGAACGTCTGCCATTGAGTACAGCATGCCTGTTATCAGTGGGCGGCCTGGGCGCAATGGCGTCCACCACGCCGTTGCATGAGCTGCTCAAGTGGATCACATGGCGTGAAGCGTTCTTGATTCTGGCGCTGCTGACTTTGTTCGTCTGCGTAGTCATTCATCGGAGCGTGCCGCGCACCTACAAGCCCAAACACACCACCCTCGGCGAAATGTCCAAGGCCGTGGGGACACTTTACTCCTCATGGGTATTCTGGCGGCTGGCGTTGTACTCGGTATTTGCCCATGCGATCTACATGTCAGTGTTGTCGCTATGGATGGGGCCTTGGCTACGCGATGTAGCCCAGTTGAATGAGTCCAACATGGCTAAAGCCCTGCTCTGGGGTACCGTGGCAATGGTGGCAGGTTCGCTGGTCTTCGGCTCAATCACCGACTACCTGCGGCGCTTTGGTGTGCAACCGATCATGGTGTGTGGTGGCGGGGTTTCAATCTTCATCGCATTTCAATTACTAATGATCAGCGGACTACCTGTATCGCCGTTACTGATTGCTATGGGTTTCAGCTTCTTCGGCACCTCCACCACCATGAACTACGCGATCGTGGCTCAGTCTGTGTCGCCTGAGCTTGCCGGGCGGGTCAGTTCATCGTTCAACCTGGTGGTATTCGTGCTGGCGTTCGTCTTGCAGTGGTTGATGGGAGAAATTCTGAACCTGTGGCCAGCATATGGGCAAGGGCACCCGGTTGAGGCTTATCGGTGGTCACTTGGGGTGATGATCGCGTTGCAGGTACCGGGGGTCTTGTTGTGGCTGAGTTTTAAACCGTGGGTACTGAAAAATCGCGGCAGCGCGGCAAAAAACCTGCTTTGAACAGGTTTATGTCGGTCTGGCGATAGCGCTTGTCCGGTTCAATTGTTAAAAGAGACCTCTTTGAAACCTATCGCGAAAGGATCTCGACCATGCCGGCCACCTTCACCCAAAGCGCCCTGCTCCTGAGTTTGCTGCTTGGCCTCGGCCAAGCCCAGGCCGCCAGCGAACCCGGCCCCGCCGCCCTGGCCACCCGCGTGGGCATTCCACACCCGGCGGTGATCGCCCACCGTGGCGCGTCTTTCGATGCACCGGAATCCACCGCTGCCGCCTACAGACTGGCCCGTGACCTGGGCGCCGATTACCTGGAGCTGGACCTGCAGCGCAGCAAGGATGGCGTGCTCTTCGCCCTGCACGACAACAACCTGCAACGCACCACCGACGTCGCCAGCAAGTTCCCCGAGCGCAAGGACAGCCCGGCCAATGCCTTCACCATGACCGAGCTGAAAACCCTGGACGCCGGCAGCTGGTTCAACGCGGCCTACCCGGATCGCGCGCAGCCTGGGTTTGCCGGCCTGAAAATCCTCACCCTCGATGAAATCATCGACATCGCCCAAGGCAATCCGCTGCACAAGCCTGGCCTGTACATCGAAACCAAGGAGCCGAAGCAATTCCCCGGCATCGAACGCGACCTCAAGGAAAAACTCCAGGATCGCGGGTGGTTGAGCCCCGCGGGTTCGAAACTGGCCAAAAGCGCACTGGGCGTCGGTCAGGGCAAAGGCAAAGTGGTCTTGCAAACGTTCGAGAAGAGCAGCCTCGAACTGCTGCAAAAGGAAATGCCGCAGGTGCCGAAGATCCTGCTGCTGTGGGTTGGCGAAGGCAACATCGAGCCAAAATCGACCGTGACCTTTGCCGAATCCGGAGACAAGGACAAAGCCGCCTACTACGCCAAACAGCAACCGAAAGACAAAGCCGAGTTCCAGCGCTGGGTCGACTATGCCAAGGCCCAGGGCGCGATCGGCACCGGCCCGTCCGCCGCGCTGACCCACGGTGGCGATCAGAGCTACGCCGACCTGGTGCAACCGTGGATGAACCAGTACACCCACGATCAGGGCCTGCTGGTGCACGTCTACACCATCGATGAGGCGGTGGATTACCAGAAGGTCATGGAGGCTGGCGTCGACGGGATTTTCACCAACCGCGCCAGTGAATTGCTGAAATTCTACAAACGCCCGGCGGCGGTGACTGTGGCGCAGGTGCTGCGCAATAACGGGTATTGATCATTCGACTCAAGGGAATTTAAGCGTGAATTAAGTTGCCACAGTTAATCTGATCCCACTTAAACAGTTCACCCAAGGAAAGAACCCCATGAAAACCCTGACTGCTCTGTTCACCGCTGCCGCCCTGACCCTCACCGCTGGCCTGGCCCAAGCTGATGTTCCCGTCGACCAGATCCCTCAGTTGGTTAAGGATGGCAAGATCAAACCGCTGGAAGAACTGAATCAGATCGTGCTGAAGCTGCACCCGGGCGCCACGATTACCGACAGTGACCTGGACAACCACTTCAACGGCTACGAGTACGAAGTCGAGTTGCGCGACGCCAAAAATGTTGAATGGGACGTGGACCTGAATGCCGCCACCGGCGAAGTCCTGAAGAACAAAAAAGACGACTGATGCACACAGCAAAAAGCCGCACGATGTTTCCATCGTGCGGCTTTTTTGCATCTACCAGGTGCAGATCAGACGCCCGCAACACCCATCACGCACTTAACCGCGCCGTCACCTCGTTCAACTGCCCCGACAACCCGTGCAGGTTGTTGCTTGCGGTTTCGGTGCGCTGCACGTTGTCCAGATTGGTGCTCGCGATGCTGGTTATCTCGGTGAGGTTGCGCGAGATGTCTTCGGCCACTGACGTCTGCTCTTCGGCGGCGGTCGCAATCTGGCGGTTCATGTCGCGGATGGCTTCCACGGCCAAGGTAATACGCTCCAGCATGGCGCCGGCCTGGGTCACTTGCTCGACGCTTTCGTCGCTGCGCGCCTGACCGTTTTCGATCGCCTGGGCAGCGTGTACCGCACCCGTTTGCACGGTTTCAATAATCTGGTTGATCTCGATGATCGATGCCGCCGTACGCTGGGCCAGGCTGCGCACTTCGTCAGCCACCACCGCAAAACCACGCCCGGCTTCACCGGCACGGGCCGCCTCGATGGCCGCGTTGAGGGCCAGCAGGTTGGTTTGCTCGGCGATGCCGCGAATCACTTCCAGCACTTTGCCGATGCGCCCGCTGTCGGTTTCCAGCTGCCGAATGACCGTGGCGGTGTTGGCGATTTCACCGCGCATCCGGGTGATGGTGTGAATGGTGCCCTGCATGACTTTTTCGCCCTGCTGGGCCGACTGGTCGGCGTCGTCAGCCGCGCGCGCGGCATCCACCGCGTGACGAGCGACCTCCTGTGCAGTGGCGGACATTTCGTTCATGGCCGTGGCGACCTGATCGGTGCGGTTGAACTGTTCGTGGGTGCCACCGGCCATCAAGGTGGCGATCGAGTTCAGTTCACCGCTGGCGCTGTCCAGGTCCGAAGCACTGCGCTGCAAACGACTGAAGGTTTCGGCGAGGAAATCGCGCAGCGTGTTGGCCGCCATCGCCAGCTTCCCCAGTTCGTCCTGGCGGCTGCTGTCCACATGCTCGGCAAAACGGCCATGACTGAGTTGCGCCACGTACTCGATCAACTGACGGATCGGCTCGACCAGATAGCGGTTGACCAGCCACAGGCTCAACAGGCCGATCAATAGCCCTGAGGCCAGCATCACAATGATCCCCAGCCACACCGTGCGGTCGGCCGCGGCGCTGATCAACGTGGCTTGCTCGGCGCCCTGCTTGCGCAACGCGCTGACCAGTTCGCTCATCTGATCGCTGGTCGCACGGTCCACACCCTTGACCGCACTGTCGCCAACCGTTGGGTCGGCACCGGCGGCCACGAAGGCATCGCGGCCTTTCTGATACGCCGCGCCCAGCAGGCGATGTTCGTCCCGCAGGCGTTCGATGCGCGTCTTGAGCAGCGGCTCGATCCCTTTCTGTCCGGCAAGCTCACCGAGAATGCGCTGCACATCACCTTGACGGTCTTCGAACTGCTTCCAGTACTTGTCCAGGTCCGCCGGTTGCTTGCCACGCAGCAAGACGTTTTTCCACTCCTGCACCTGCACTTTGAACTGCAGGTTGGCTTCATCGATCAATTGCGAAGTGTGCAGCGGGCCTTCGATCAGATTGGCGTAGTTCTGGACTCCGCTGGACAGAAAGTGAAAGCAGGCCAGGGCGATCAACAGCATCGCGAACAGGCTACCGCTGAGCAGGGCGAGAACTTGCGCTCTCAAGGACTTTTGCAAAAGCATCGAAGGGTACTCATGGCAGGAATGAGGCACGCCCGGGTAATGGCGTGAAATAGGTCCAGACATCCCTGTCCGCGACCCTGGCTGAGGGCCGAGGGCGCGCAACTTAACCCAAGCGTGATCGGCGTGCCAGAGCGGTTCTTGAGATAAATCCGACCACCGGCAGCACAATTTTTTGCAGCAACTGATTGTCACAAAACCGTCATCCAGCCTTGCAATGATGCGGCTCACGTGAACCTGTAAAACACGCGACAGGCGCCCCCCATGCGAGCCCTCATGAACCACAGCATCGATCACAGCCATCGCGATCCGGATCTGTTCGGCCTGCTTTACGGTTTCAGCTTTCGCCCCGGTGAGCGCGGCCAGGAGATCGATTCGGCCAGGGCATTGCAGTACCTGCAACAACCGCAAGACGCCGAGCAATTTCTCTGGCTGCACCTGAACCTCGCCCATGCCGCGTGCGAGCGCTGGATGAAGAGCCATCTGGAACTGCCCGACGAGTTTTTTGAAGCCCTGCATGAAGGCTCTCGGTCGACGCGCATCGAACATGTCGATTCGGCGTTGCTGGCGGTGGTCAACGACGTGGTGTTCAACCTCAGCAGCATGACCTCCTCCGATGTCTCGACGCTGTGGGTCTGCGCCCGCAGTCGACTGATCATCAGCGCACGCCTGCAACCGCTGCATTCGGTGGACAAGTTGCGTTCGTCGGTAAAGGCCGGTGAATGCTTCCGCTCGCCGCTGGAGTTGCTCGTGCATCTGCTGCGCGACCAGGGCGAAGTACTGACCCAGATCGTGCGCAAGACCAGCCTGAGCGTGGATCAGATCGAAGATGAACTGCTGTCCTCGCGCCTGTCGACCAACCGCGCTGAACTGGGGGCCAATCGCCGGGTGCTGGTGCGGCTGCAACGCCTGCTGGCACTGGAGCCTGGGTCGTTGCTGCGCCTGCTCAATCGCCCGCCACCCTGGTTGCAGAAGGAAGACGTCAAGGAGCTGCGCAAGTCCACCGAGGAGTTTGCGTTGATCATCAACGACCTAACGGCACTGGGTGAACGGATCAAGCTGCTGCAGGAGGAAATCGCCGCCAACCTCAACGAACAGAGTAACCGAACCCTGTTCACCCTGACGGTGGTGACGGTGCTGGCCTTGCCAATCAACATCATTGCCGGGTTCTTCGGCATGAACGTCGGCGGGGTGCCGCTCTCACAGGACCCGGAAGGGTTCTGGATTCTGGTGGCGCTGGTCGCGACGTTTACCGTGATTGCAGGGCGCTGGGCGTTTCGCAAGCGCCAGGATTTGTAGGCGCCAGCGATCTTTCGATCGGTGTTAGCCGCGAAAAAACCAAACCCTGATCCAGGGCAGTCTCCCTGTAACATTTTGCAACGATCATGGGCGACACTCCTTCCCTCCTCAGGAATGTCCGGCATGGCTACCCCCTCCTTTACCGCCGCCCCGGCGCCCGCCAGTAGCGCCAAACCGCAATTCGATAAAAAACCCGGTGTGCTCACCCTGGTTATGTTTTTTGCAGTGCTGAGTATCGGGCTGCTGTTCACCGCCTACAGCCTGATGCACGACATGAACGAACTCGGCACGGTGGTGACCACCTGGACGCCATTCCTGCTGCTGGGCGTGGCCTTGCTGATTGCCTTGGGCTTCGAGTTCGTCAACGGTTTCCACGACACCGCCAACGCCGTCGCCACGGTGATCTATACGCACTCGCTGCCACCGAATTTCGCGGTGGTCTGGTCCGGGTTCTTCAACTTCCTCGGGGTACTGCTGTCCAGTGGCGCGGTGGCGTTCGGCATCATTGCCTTGTTGCCTGTAGAGCTGATTCTGCAAGTCGGCTCCTCCGCCGGATTCGCCATGATCTTCGCCCTGCTGATCGCCGCGATCCTGTGGAACCTTGGCACCTGGTGGCTGGGCTTGCCGGCATCGTCGTCGCACACCCTGATCGGCTCGATCATCGGTGTCGGCGTGGCCAATGCCCTGATGCATGGGCGTGACGGCACCAGCGGCGTGGACTGGGCGCAGGCGACCAAGGTCGGCTACGCCTTGCTGCTCTCACCACTGGTCGGTTTCGGCTGCGCTGCGCTGCTGCTGTTGGCCCTGCGTGCCTTCGTCAAGAATCGCGCGCTGTACAAGGAGCCCAAGGGCAACACCCCGCCGCCGTGGTGGATTCGCGGCATGTTGATCCTGACCTGCACCGGCGTGTCCTTCGCCCACGGCTCCAATGACGGCCAGAAAGGCATGGGGCTGATCATGCTGATTCTGGTCGGGACCTTGCCGATGGCCTATGCACTGAACCGCACCATGCCCGCGGATCAGGCGTTGCAGTTTGCCGCGGTGGCCGAAGTGACCCAACAAGCGCTGGTCAAGAGTGCGCCGTTGCCGGCACCGGCCGATCCGCGACCGATCCTGTCCGATTACGTACGCAGCAAGGAAGTCACGCCGCAACTGATTCCCGCCCTCGCGGCACTGGCCGGCAACATCGGCAACGAAGTGAAGGGTTATGGTTCGCTGTCCAAAGTCCCGGCCGAGGCCATGGGCAACGTGCGCAACGACATGTACCTGACCAGCGAAACCATTCGCCTGATGGACAAGAACAAGGTCGGTAACTTCGACGCCGACACCTCCAGCAAACTGCAGCTGTTCAAGCAACAGATCGACAACGCCACGCGCTTCATCCCGTTGTGGGTGAAGATCGCCGTAGCGATAGCGCTGGGCCTGGGCACCATGGTCGGCTGGAAGCGCATCGTGGTGACCGTGGGCGAGAAAATCGGCAAGACCCACCTGACTTACGCGCAAGGCGCCTCGGCGGAAACCGTGGCCATGCTGACCATCGGTGCCGCCGACATGTTTGGCTTGCCGGTCTCGACCACCCACGTGCTGTCTTCAGGGGTGGCCGGGACCATGGTTGCCAATGGTGGCGGCTTGCAGATGAAGACCATCCGCAACCTGCTGATGGCCTGGGTGCTGACCTTGCCGGCGGCGATTGTGTTGTCGGGCAGTTTGTACTGGCTGTTCACCCAACTGTTCTGAAACACCGCAAGGCTTGCCCGCGATGACGGACTGTCTGACACCGCAATGCTGGATGTGCCGCCGCCGTCGCTTTGTAGGAGCGAGGCTTGCCCGCGAAGAACGGTAATGCGGTGCGGCAGATACACCGCAGCGTCCGGTTCGCCGGCAAGCCTGGCTCCTACGGGGTTAAGCGTTGGACGTGGCGCGAATGACCAACCGCTCGCGCACCACGTCATACCCCCAGTGATAAACGTAGGTGTACGGCAGGAAAAACAGCAGCACGCCGATATCCAGCAGGAACGCTTGCCACAGACTGACATTCAGCCACCACGCAATCAAAGGTACGCCGAGGGCGACCAGTCCGCCTTCGAACAACAGCGCGTGCACCACGCGGACCCAGGCGTTGTGCGCAATGGCGAAACACTTGAGCACGCGGTCGAACAGGCCGTTGAAGACCACGTTCCAGGCCAGGGCCAATACGGCAATGACAACCGTGACAGCGCCCATTTCCAACATCGGTTTGTCCATGATCCAGGCCAGCAACGGCGTACAGATCAGGATGGCCAGCAGTTCGAAACCGATGGCCTGGAAAATACGTTCGGTAATGGATTTATTGGCGCTCATGGCCTGACTCCTTGAGTGACGATGATTGCCATGATCCAACTTCAGACCGATACTTCATAACCAATAACCATCGATCAAGGCGATAGTTCATGGCGTCCCAGGAAGTGTTGCAGGCGTTTGTCCAGGCAGCGACCCAAGGCTCGTTTTCCGCGGCGGCGCGCAAGCTGGGCCGCAGTCAGTCGACCATCAGTGCTGCCGTAGCGAGCCTGGAAATCGATCTGAACCTGACCCTGTTCGACCGCAGCAGCCGCAAGCCCAGCCTGACCCCCGCCGGGCACGTCATGCTGCAACGGGCCGAAGAGATCCTGGCCGCCACCAGCCGCCTGGAAATGACCGCCAGCCAACTGTCCCAAGGCGTCGAAGCGAAGCTGACCGTGGCGATTTCCGACACTTACCAGTCCGACCGCTTCGAAGCGGCGCTCAGTGCATTCGAGCCGCGTTATCCAGACCTGGAGCTCGAATGCCTGATTGCCGAATGCGCAGACCTGGTGGCACTGGTGCAAAGCGGCCGGGCCCACGTCGCCTTCGCCGAAATGCAGGACAGCTATCCACCGGACCTGGTCAGCTCGACCGTGGAGGAGCGCACGGAATTCGCCCTGTTTGTGTCCCGCGAGCATCCGCTGGCCAACCAGAAAAACATCGACCAGGACACGCTGCAACAGCATCGCGAACTGCGCCTGGCGACCATCGTCAATCCCTACGAAAGCCGCGCCAAGGGACGGGTCTGGTCGGCACCGAGCTACCTGATGCTGCTGGAAATGGCTCAGGGCGGATTCGGTTGGGCACCGCTGCCACGCTGGCTGGTAGGGCGTTTCGGCGCAGGGTCGTTGCAGGAACTGGAGGTGCGCGGCTGGCCGAAAACGGTGTCGGTGGATGCCTTGTGGTCACGCTTGCATCCGCCCGGGCCGGCGGGTAGCTGGTTGCTCGGCAAGATGCTGGAATAGGGGTGTCGCTACTGGCCTCTTCGCGAGCAGGCTCGCTCCCACAGAGAATGGCGTGCACCACAAACCACTGTGGGAGCGAGCTTGCTCCGGGCGGCGTTCCGACGATGAGGCCAGCGAAAATCACATCACTCCAACGACCGCAGTCGAGCTTCAATAAACCGCCGCTCCGGCTCTTGCTGCGTCAACTCCAGCGCCCGCTCATAGGCCGCCCGCGCCTGCTCCACCCTTCCCAACTGCCGACAGAACTCCCCCCGCGCCGAATGCGCCAGGTGGTAATCGAGCAGCTCACCACGCGCCAGAATCGCCTCGACCAGCGTCAGCCCTGCCAACGGGCCATCGCGCCTGGAGATCGCCGCCGCCCGGTTCAATTCGATCACCGGCGACGGCCACGCCCGCAGCAACACCTCATACAGCCCAACGATCTGCACCCAGTCAGTTTCCTCGATCGACGGCGCTTCAGCGTGCACCGCCGCAATCGCCGCTTGCAGGCAATACGGACCGAATCGTCGAGTACCCAATGCCCGCTCGACCAGCCCACAGCCTTCGGCGATCATCTGCGCGTCCCACAACGTGCGGTCCTGGTCGTCCAGCAAAATCAAGTCGCCGTCCGCGCAGGTCCTGGCCAGCCGTCGCGACTCGTGCAACAACATCAGTGCCAACAAGCCCATTACCTCCGGTTCCGGCAGCAACTCCAGCACCAAACGCCCCAGGCGAATCGCTTCACGGGTCAAGTCTTCGCGGGTCACTTGCGCGCCGACGGACGCCGAATAGCCTTCGTTGAACACCAGGTAAATCACCCGCAGCACGCTGTCGAGGCGCTCGGGCAGTTCCGCAAGGGACGGCACCTGATAAGGGATTTTCGCGTCACGGATTTTCGCCTTGGCGCGCACGATGCGCTGGGCGATGGTAGCCGGTGCCGAGAGAAAGGCCCGGGCGATTTCTTCCGTGGTCAGGTCGCAGACTTCGCGCAGCGTCAACGGCACCTGGGCGTCAGGCGCCAGTGCCGGGTGACAACAGGTGAAGATCAGGCGCAGGCGATCGTCTTCCACGTCTTCGTCACTCCAGTCGGCCTGTTCCAACGCCTCCAGCTGCGCGACCAACAGCGGTCGGGACGCAGCAAAACGTGCGCGTCGGCGCAGCACATCGATGGCCTTGAAACGCCCTGTGGAGACCAGCCAGGTGCGCGGATTGTCCGGTACGCCGTCCTGCTGCCAGCGTTCCACCGCCACGAAAAACGCTTCGTGCAACGCCTCTTCGGCCAGGTCGAAATCGCCGAGCAGGCGAATCAGGGTCGCCAGAATGCGTCGTGACTCCTGGCGATAAACCTGCTCGACCCTGGCCTGTACCGACAGTCCCGGCATCTTAAGGATTCAACTGCCGAACGGGGCGCACTTCGACACTGCCGACCCGCGCCGCCGGGATGTTCCCGGCGACCTGGAGGGCTTCGTTGAGGTCCTTGGCATCGATCAGGTAGAAGCCGGCCAACTGCTCCTTGGTTTCGGCGAACGGGCCGTCGGTGATCGACATCTTGCCGTTGCGCATGCGCACCGTGGTGGCGGTCTGTACCGACTCCAGCGCCTCGGCGGCGACCATCCGGCCGCTGCCCTGGATCGCCTCGGCATAAGCCATGCACTCCTCGTCCTTGGGGCTCTCCGGCAGCGAATGCAGCAAGTGCTCTTCGCTGTAGACCAGGCATAAATACTTCATCGCACTCTCCTGATTGAACGGATCAACTATGGCTGCAGATTGGCGGTTTTGCGCCGCGAACCGACGATCAGGGTTCCAGGTTGAACAAGGTCGTGCCGCTCATCATGTCGAACGGGGCCGACCAGTGTTCGTGGACAATGCGCCATTGCCCTGCCTCGCGCCGATAGCAAGCGGTCACGCGCATCCAGCAGGCCTGGGTTTCGCCCTTCTCGTTGGTGCCGCCGCAATGGGCCAGCCAGTGGGCGAAGGCGATGTGCTCATCGGCCACGATGTTCATGTGGTCGAAGTCGAACGTGTGCTGGCCCTGGCACATTTCCATGCATTCCAGCCAATGCGCGCGGTAGGCGGCCTTGCCGCGAAACTGCAGGGCCTTGACGGCATCGTAGGAGACGATGTCGTCGGCATACAGGGCCATGATTTTCTCGACGTCCTTCGAGATGACCGCCTCACGATAGGTGGCGATCAGGGTCTGGATTTCGTTGGTATCGCTCATGGTGGTTCTCCGTGATTGTTGTTGTGAAGACACCCTTAGTCGACTGGCGATCCACCAGATCGACAGCCGAAATAAAAATAATCCATGCACGCAAACTCGCTAGAATCCGAGGCTCATTTCTGTTGGAAAAAGGACACTCCAGTGACAGCCCTACTCGTGCCTTACGAAAACCTGAACGCGCTGCAGCGCCAGCAGGTCGAGGCCATCGAAGTGCATCCGGAACAAATCAGGTTTTCCGGCGACATTCACGGTGCGTTGCACACCCTGCTATCCAGGCCAGGCCCCGGCGTCAAGGGATTTGCCCTGCTGGTCGAAGCGGTGCCCGTGGCCTTTCTGCTGCTGAAACGCCCCCCGGTATTGCCCGCCTGGGCCGACGAACACAGCGCCACGCTGCATGCGTTGCAAGTCGATCAGCGCGCTCAGGGCAAAGGTTATGGCAAGGCTTGCCTGCAAGCGCTGCCCGAGGCCGCGCGTTTAGCCTGGCCGGAGATCAGGGGGCTGGAATTGTCGGTGGATGCCGACAACGACGCCGCCATTGCGTTGTATGCCAAGTATGGTTTCGTCGACAGCGGCGAGGCGTACAAGGGGCGGATCGGCTATGAGCGGCGGATGGGCCTGATGTTCTAAGGTAGCCCGAAGCCGCTGTGGAAGCGAGCTTTTGTGGTGAGGGGATTTATCCCCGTTGGGTTGCGAAGCGGCCCCAAACTTTTTTATCGCGGTGCGTCAGACAGAACGCATCCACGGGATTTACGACTGCTTCGCAGCCGAACGGGGATAAATCCCCTCACCACAAAGGCTCGCTCCCACCGGGGGGGATCTGCGTCGGGATCAGAGATTGAGCACCATCTCATGCCACGCCATCCCGCCATGGTCGGACGCCGATGGCTTGATGTAGGCAAAGCCAAAGCCTGCGTACAACGGAATATGCCGTTCCTTGCACATCAGGTTGATGCTGACCTTGCCCATCGCGCGCATGCGCTCGATGAACTCGCCCATCAAGCGCTTCGCCAGGCCATGCCCCTGATAATCCGGGTGCACGACCACCGACATGATCACCACGTGCGGGCCAGCCGGGTCGTGGCCGATCAGTTCCTTGAACGCCTCGTCGGACATTTCCACCTGGAACGCCGCGCCGGAATTGATGAACCCGGCGACCACGCCATCCACTTCAGCGACGATGAAACCCTCGGGCCAGGTGGCGATGCGGGTAGCGATTTTCTCGCGGGTCGCGGCTTCGTCGCCTTCATAGGCAACCGTTTCGATGGCGTAGCAGCGGTCCAGATCAGCAGGCGTGACGTGGCGGATGACGGTGTTCATGGCAGCTCGGAATCGACGAAGGAAAGGCTGGGAATGATAAATCAGCCTCGGCGCGACATCGAGAGACGAATCGGCTGATCCGCCTCCCGAGGCACTTGTCAGCCCTTGAGCGGCAGCCAGAGTTCCAGCTTGCCGGTATTGAGCCTGGGGTTGAAGTCTTCGCTGTAGCGTTCGAATTCCGGGGCGTTCAATAGCTCGCGCCCGGACTGCGGCAGCCACGTGCCATGGATGTACTGGAAGGTCTGCGGCAAGGACTCCAGGGGGCCTTTGTGTTCGAACACCACATACTGCTGAGGCTGGACCTCGACCCAGCGGTAAGTTTCCGGCAAATCATCGAGCTTGCTGATCTCGACGCCGGCGATGTAATCGAAGCCGCCCTTGCCGTCGAAATTGCAGCAGACGCCGTAGGTCACTTCGCCTTTTTGCCCCGGAATCTTGCCGATGTGGGGACTGAATTTTTCCCAGAGATCGGGAATGCCTTTTACCGTTTGCTGGGTAAATTGTCCGCCAAGCCCTGCAATCAGCAGGAAGTGTCCATGTTCGAAGCGGGGTTCCGTCACTTCGACGCGTGTTTGTTCATCCATGGCTCGACTCCTGGAGCTTAAAAGTGGGTTCGGCTGGGAGTATAGAAGCCAAACCCGATTCGCCAAATTACAGCGCGTGCAACTGCTCTGCAGCGCCTGCGCCGACAAACTCGTTGTACCCAGAAAGGATCACGTACACCGCGAAATAGCAGAAGATCGCCGCCGATGCCAGGTAGGAATAGCGCAGCAGTTTGTCGCCGAGCAACTTGCCACCGTGGCTTGCCGCGAAGCACAGGCCTGCGGACCACAGCAACCCGGCGCAGAGAAATCCACCCAGGAACAATGCCGAGCTCAGCGCACCGCCGCCACCGGAACGGGCGATCAGCGTGCCGCCTACTGCGGCGAACCAGAGAATCGCGCTGGGCGACGACATGGCGAGAAAAATCCCACGGAAAAATTCCTTGCGATGGGAGTTGTGGCCGACCTCGGCGGTCTCGGCCAACAGCGCCTCATGGTGGATCGCCGAATAAATCATCTTCGCCGCGAAGTACACCAGCAGTGCCGAACCGCCAATCCAGAGCACCCAGCGCACGGTTTCGTACTGCAGCAACACGGTCATCCCGGCCAGCGCCAGCACGGCGTAGATCAGGTCGCCGACGCAGGTACCCAGGCCCAGCGCGAAGCCTTGAAAATAGCCGCGCTGCATCGCCAGGGTGATCATCGCGATATTGGCCACGCCGATGTCGAGGCAAAGCGAAAGGCTCAACAAAAAGCCACTGGTAAATTCCATCTAACCCTTTCCTTCGGAAAAATTTGTTTACGTTGAGGCTGGACAGTCTGCCATAGCTGATCGTACATTCCGCCACAGGTCACCGCAGTGACCAGCGTCGCTCGGACGGTTCCGGGCGCTTACGTTATCCGAGGCAACAATGGCCGAACAAGGTTCGCCGCGCCGCTTTGCGCGCATCGATCGACTCCCCCCTTACGTTTTCAACATCACTGCCGAGCTGAAGATGGCCGCCCGTCGTCGTGGCGAAGACATCATCGACTTGAGCATGGGCAACCCCGACGGCGCCACGCCGCCTCACATTGTCGAAAAACTGGTCACCGTCGCCCAGCGCGAAGACACCCACGGCTACTCGACGTCCAAGGGCATTCCGCGCCTGCGCCGGGCGATTTCCAACTGGTACAAGGAACGCTACGAGGTCGACATCGACCCGGAAAGCGAAGCCATTGTCACCATCGGTTCCAAGGAAGGCCTGGCGCACTTGATGCTGGCCACACTCGACCAGGGCGACACCGTGCTGGTGCCCAACCCGAGCTACCCGATCCACATCTACGGTGCCGTGATTGCCGGCGCCCAGGTGCGTTCGGTGCCGCTGGTGCCGGGCGTGGATTTCTTCGCTGAACTGGAACGGGCCATTCGCGGTTCGATCCCGAAACCGAAGATGATGATCCTCGGCTTCCCGTCCAACCCCACCGCCCAGTGCGTGGAACTGGACTTCTTCGAACGAGTGATCGCCCTCGCCAAGCAGTACGATGTGCTGGTGGTGCATGACCTGGCCTACGCCGACATCGTCTACGACGGCTGGAAAGCCCCGTCGATCATGCAGGTGCCGGGCGCCAAGGACATCGCCGTCGAATTCTTCACCCTGTCCAAGAGCTACAACATGGCGGGCTGGCGCATCGGTTTCATGGTCGGTAACCCGGAACTGGTCAACGCCCTGGCGCGGATCAAGAGCTACCACGACTACGGCACCTTCACCCCGCTGCAAGTGGCGGCCATTGCGGCGCTCGAAGGCGATCAGCAATGCGTGAAAGACATCGCCGAACAGTATCGGCAGCGCCGTAACGTGCTGGTCAAAGGCTTGCATGAACTGGGCTGGATGGTGGAAAACCCGAAGGCGTCGATGTACGTCTGGGCCAAGATTCCCGACGCCTACGCGCATCTGGGCTCGCTGGAGTTCGCCAAGAAACTGCTGGCCGAGGCCAAGGTCTGCGTCTCGCCGGGTGTCGGGTTTGGTGAGTATGGGGATGATCACGTGCGCTTCGCGCTGATCGAAAACCAGGACCGGATTCGTCAGGCCGTACGCGGGATTCGCGGGATGTTCCGGGCGGATGGGCTAGCCCCGAAAACCAACGCCTGACATAAAAACCTGTGGGAGCGAGCTTGCTCGCGATGGCGGTATTTCAGTCGCCATTAACGTTGACTGATGCGACGCTATCGCGAGCAAGCTCGCTCCCACATTGTTTTATGTTCACCTGTGAAATCGACCACCCACAAAAAAACCGCATCGCTGCGGTTTTTTTGTGTCTGGCGAAACGCTTAAACGAACATCGACAACAACAGAATAAAGCCCAACCCCACCACCGACAGAATGGTCTCCATCGCGGTCCAGGTCTTGAACGTCTCCGCCACGGTCATGTTGAAGTACTGCTTGACCAGCCAGAAACCGGCGTCATTCACGTGGGACAGGATCAGCGAACCGGCACCGGTCGCCAGCACCAGCAGTTCACGGTTCACACCTGGAATCATCCCCACCACCGGCACCACGATGCCCGCGCCAGTAATGGTTGCCACGGTTGCCGAACCGGTCGCGATGCGGATCACCGCCGCCACCAGCCAGGCCAGCAGGATCGGCGAGATTTGTGCATTGACCGCCATGTGGCCGATCACGTCACCCACACCGCTGGTCACCAGCATCTGCTTGAAGCCACCACCGGCACCGATGATCAGGATGATCGCGGCGGTCGGTGCGAGGCTCGCATCCAGCCATTTCATCATCTGGCTGGAACCGATGCCCTGCTTGTAGCCGAAGGTATACAGCGACAGTAGCAATGCCAGCAGCAACGCCGAAATCGGGTGACCGATCAGGTCCATGAAGGAGCGGAAGATGTTGCCATCCGGCAGCACGACGTCGGCAAAAGTCTTGAGCAGCATCAGGAACACCGGCAGCAGCACGGTAACCAGAGTGATGCCGAAGCTCGGCAGTTCGGCCGTATCCGATTCGCGCGCCAGTTGATCCACCAGTTCCTGGTTCGGATGACCGGGAATGTACTTGGCAATGAAGGTACCGTAGATCGGGCCGGCAATGATCGCCGTCGGCAGCGCAACAATCAGGCCGTACAGAATGGTTTTACCAATGTCGGCACCGAACACGCCGATGGCCAGCAACGGCCCCGGGTGCGGCGGCACCAGGCCGTGTACCGCGGAGAGGCCGGCCAGCAGCGGGATACCGATCTTGATGATCGACACGCCGGTGCGGCGGGCGACGATGAACACCAGCGGAATCAGCAGCACGAAGCCGATTTCGAAGAACAGCGGGATGCCGACCAGGAACGCGGCGAACATCATCGCCCACTGCACCTTGTCTTTACCGAACGCACGAATCAGCGTTTGGGCAATTTGATCCGCCCCACCCGACTCGGCCATCATTTTGCCGAGCATGGTCCCCAGCGCCAGGATGATGCCGACGAAACCGAGCACGCCACCGAAGCCGTCCTGGAACGCCTTGATGATGGTGCCGATCGGCATGCCGGAGGTCAGCCCGAGGAAGGCGGCGGCAATGATCAGGGCAAGGAAGGGGTGGAGCTTGAACTTGGTGATCAGGACGATAAGCCCGATCACCGTGACCACTGCGTCGAGCAGCAGGAACGTCTCGTGGGACATGCCAAACATTAGGGGTGTCTCCTGGTTGTTGTTGTTATTAAAGCGGGTTAATCAGAAGCCGTAAGGACAGCGCTGTCTTTGCAAACACAGTCATACCGCCTGCTTCAGGCCGTTCGCCTGCCACCAGGCATGAGCCTGCGCCGCCAGTTGCTCGACACTATGGGTCGAAGCATCCAGCGCCAGGGTCAACGGCTCGCCCACAGGGGATTCGAGGGTGGCGAACTGGCTGTCGATCAGGGTCGACGGCATGAAGTGGCCTGGCCGATGGGAGACACGGTCGGCGGCGACTTCCGGGGTCAGTTCCAGGAACACAAAGCCCAGGCCCGGCAAGGCACTGCGCAGACGTTCGCGGTATATGAGCTTGAGGGCCGAACAGGTCAGCACCGGGCGCTGGCCCTGGGCATCGATACGGCGCAGTTCATCGCACAGGCTGTCGAGCCAGCCGGCACGGTCTTCATCGTTCAGGGGGATCCCCGCGCTCATCTTTTCGATATTGGCGGCAGGGTGGAAAGAGTCGCCTTCAATGGCAGTGGCGCCGCTCAGTTGGCACAGGGCTTCGCTGACGCACGTCTTGCCGCAACCGGCAACGCCCATGATGACCAGGGCGGTGATGGGATGATTCATGTAACACCTCAGCGCGCAGACAGCGCTACCTTTGCAAGCTATGACACTCGATCAAAAGCAGAAGTTGCCGACGCCTTTCTTGTCATTTTGTGGGTTGCAGCATGTGTGTTCCCGACGCCAAAAAGCGAGGATCAGGCGAACCCCCGCTCACGCATTTGCAGCTGCATCGAGACAGCGCTACCTTAGTGCCTTGAATTTTGTTTGGCAAGCCGTCGATGACTCCAACTAAAAACGATAAAAATACGCGCACCACTGGCCGCCCCACCCTGAACGAAGTGGCACGCCTGGCCGGTGTCAGTCCGATCACCGCCTCCCGCGCCCTGCGCGGGGTCAGCACGGTGGCCACCGAACTGGTGGAAAAAGTCCAGAAAGCCGCGCTGGATCTCAACTACGTGGTCAACCCCGCCGCCCGTGCCCTGGCCTCGGCGCAGAGCCATTCGGTGGTGGTGTTGGTGCCGTCTTTATCCAACCTGCTGTTCATCGACACTCTGGAAGCCATTCACCAAGTGTTGCGCCCCAAGGGCTTCGAAGTGCTGATCGGCAACTTCCATTACTCGCGCGACGAAGAAGAAAATCTGCTGCGCAACTACATGGCCTATCAGCCCCGGGGCTTGCTGCTCACGGGTTTCGACCGCACCGAAAGTTCGCGGCGAATGATCGAAGCCAGCAACATCCCGTGCGTGTACATGATGGAACTGGACAGTGCTGCCGGGCTCAATTGCGTCGGTTTCTCGCAACTGGCGGCCGGTGAAACGGCGGCCGAGCATTTGCTGTCTCGCGGGCGTAAACGCCTGGCCTACATCGGCGCGCAGCTGGATCAACGCACCTTGCTGCGCGGTGAAGGTTTCCGCGAAGCTCTGAAAAAGGCCGGACTGTATGACCCGGACCTGGAAGTGCTGACCCCGCGCTCCTCGTCCGTCGGCCTGGGCGGCGAACTGTTTCTGCAACTGCTGGCCAGTCACCCGGATGTCGATGCGATCTTTTTCGGCAACGACGACCTGGCCCAGGGCGCCTTGCTCGAAGCCATGCGTTGCGCGATCAAGATCCCCGAGCAGGTGGCGATTCTGGGTTTCAACGATTTGCCGATGTCGGAACACATGGTCCCGCGCCTCAGCAGCATCAACACCCCACGCGAAGCCATCGGCCGTCGCGCGGCGGAGCAGATGCTGACGCTGATGGCCGGTAATACCGTGGCCAAACCGGTGCAGGACATGGGGTTTGAGTTGATGGTGCGCGAGAGTACTTGAGACCGGCACCTCACCGCCTGCGAAAGGATAACGCCGAGAAACCGGATGCCTCCTGAGGACCGTTCCTGCGAGGCACTCCGGCCCCTTATCTGTATTTCGAAACATCTTTTATCCTGCGCTTCACGAATGGAGGATGCAGAATCCGCAAACTCTATTCCCAGCTGACATTCCTATGCGCAAGACGATCTTCATGACCACCCTGCTGACGCTCTCGCTCGGACAGGCAACTCAGGCGCAAGCGTCGGAGCCCAATGACTGGACTCACTTTCTGACCGATCCACGCTTCATGCCGGCGATAAAAAACTGTCTGGCCGCTCACCCGAAAAGCCAGGGCCCCGCCGTCGTGATGGATGTTTGGCATTCAAGTCTTGAAGAAGTAGGCGTCTTGACCACTGACCTCACCGGACGCAGAAATCAATGTTACGCCAGAAAGGACACAGGCCTGGGAAGCCGGTCCCAGACCTTGTTCGATCTGCCTGGTCCGCTGTTTGTTTCGGTGGATCAAGTCAAGGTTGTGCCCCAAGGCGAGTGCATCGAACCCACCCCGATATTCATCGACCAACAGCTTCAGGGCTGGATCCTCCGGCAACCCATGCTCAACCTGGAGATTCCCAGCGCCTGCTCTACTCCAATCTGGACCGATCTGTCATCGTACGGCGAATGACGCGAAAAATTCCCAGGTCTTGCACTCCGTACCCTCAAGCGGTGCAACGCCCATGCCTTGGGATTTCAACTAGTCTTGATTGTGTTTCTTAACCCGCTGAGCGCTTGCTGTGGCCGACACACTGTTAGATTTCCTGAAGCGCAAATTCGCTAACGGAGCTGCTGCCCAGCGAAGCGGCGTCGAAGACCTGATTAGTTCGACGAGAATCGAATCTCCGTAGTTCATTGTCCATAGTGGTGAAGGAGCATCCTCCCTCACCACAGCTGCGTACTATTGCTGCGGGTCGAGGTTGTCCAGCACCCGATTCACCGAAAGTTCGGCCAGCATGATGATCTGGGCAATCGCCAGTGCCGTGTTGCGCTGGCTACCTTCCAGAAAAGCCGCAAAGTCATTGGTCATGACACTCGCCGAGGCCAGTGATTCGCAGGCGTGGGCCAGCAGGGTTTCGTTGTTGATGTCTGCAGAGACGGAGAACATCGGGCTGGGTTTGCGTGGGGGGTTGGGCGTGGGTTTGAACATGGCAATGCTCCTAGAGTGATGGAGCTGCCACGATTCGCTGCTAGACGAAAATAAGGTGGCAGCTGTATGCGGGCTAGCAGACCAGGACTCTAGAACCCGGTAGACCCGAAGGCCTTCCCACACACAGCCGCCATAACATGAACTGGCAGGCATAAAAAACACCTGTTCATGAGTGGTGGACGCTATGCGTCTAAAGTATCCAGGCTGCTAGACCCGATCGCTGAATTGGCAGCGACACGCAACGATAGGGTCCGGACTCCAGGCGCACAAGCCGGCGGATTCTGGCGTAGTTGTAGGCAATGGCGCAAGAAACCGTAGGCTGCAGAAACCTCGTGATACCTGTTTCCTGTAGGAGCTGCCGCAGGCTGCGATCTTTTGATCTTCGTCGTTAAAATCAAGATCAAAAGATCGCAGCCTGCGGCAGCTCCTACACTTGCCTATACGCCACTCTCGTTGGAGTCGTTCCATGGAACACACACTGAAGATTCTGGGAAAAGCCTCGTCGATCAACGTCAGAAAGGTCCTGTGGACCTGCGAGGAGCTGGGTCTTTCCTACGAACGCGAGGATTGGGGCAGCGGATTTGCCTCGACCCACAGCCCTGAGTTTCTCCGGTACAACCCCAACGCACAGGTACCGGTGATCATCGATGAGGCCGGTGCGCTGTGGGAATCCAACACCATCTGCCGCTACCTGAGCGCCAAGCACCAGCATCACCACACGGAGCTGCTGCCCAGCGAACCGGCTGCGCGCGCCCGGGTGGAACAGTGGATGGATTGGCAAGCCACCGATCTCAATTCGTCCTGGAGTTATGCGTTCATGGCGCTGGTGCGCAAGGATCCGGAATTCCAGGATGCACATCGCATCGACGTCGGCGTGCGCGGCTGGAACCAGAAAATGGCCATCCTCGAACATCAGCTCGCGGCCACCAAGGCGTATGTCGCCGGGGCAAAATTCACCGTGGCCGACATTGTCATCGGCCTCTCGGTCAACCGCTGGCTGATGACGCCCATGGAGCGCCCCGATTATTCGGCCGTCGACGAGTATTTCAAACGCCTGGCGCAACACCCGGGCTTTCTCAAACACTGCTGTAACGGCCTGCCTTGAGCGACTTCCGATAGCGGTCGAGCACTGCCGCCCGGCGGCAAGGCCTGACCGCAACCCCACCCTGCCTGCTCGGTTAAAATAATCTAACCAATTGATTTAGTTGGCATTTAACCTATAGGCATACTATTTGCTGAATGCACTGCACCGCCAATACCTACAAGGTCTGCCTATCATGTTGGTCAGTGCAAAATTAAACCTGGCAACACCGCTTCCCAAACGCCCCGGTGAAGATCCGACCGCCGAAGCCGCCGCCGGCCTGCAAAGCGTCATGACGCAGGCCCTGCAAAACAACGTGCAGGCGCAAACTGCGCAAACCAGCACGCAGGTCGAGGAATCCGCCACGCAACTGGCCACGCAACAGGTGAGCGAAGCCACCCGGATCAGCGACAACGTCGATGAAGCATTCGCCAAGACCCGCGTAGGCCTGCAAGCGACCTCCGCGCCACTGCCTGACGAGGTCAACGACAGGATCGGCGATGGCTCGGCGACGGCCGAATTCAAGGACTACATGAGCAAGACCCCGGAACAGCGCATGCGCGATGCGATCCTGCAGGAGATGGGGTTGACCCAGGAGGAGATCGATCAAATGCCGCCGGAGAAACAACAGGTCATCGGCGAAGAGATAGCCCAGCGCCTGCTGGACAAGGCGCAGATGGCTGCTGCCGAGAAAGACCAACGCAATGGTGAAAACACTAACCCACTATTGTAGGAGCCAGGCTTGCCGGCGAAGGCGTCCGAAAGACTAACGCAATGTTCAATGACGCCTTCGCCGGCAAGCCTGGCTCCTACAAGGGATACGTACATCCGAAATCAGGTGGGTAATCAGTTCAACTGCAAGGTCGAGTTGAACTGGCTGATCGCGTCCACCACATGTCGCGATCCCTGCTGGATCTCCAGGATCACCTCCCCCGCCTCGTTCGCCAGTTCCACGCCCAGCCCGGTTCGACTGAGGCTCGACTGCATGCTCGACACCGCACTCAGTGACAGGTCGTGGTTCTTGCGCACCACATCGACAATCTCCAGGGTCGCCTGGCTGGTGCGTGCGGCAAGGCTGCGCACCTCATCGGCCACCACGGCAAACCCTCGCCCATGCTCGCCGGCGCGGGCCGCTTCGATGGCGGCGTTGAGCGCCAGCAAGTTGGTCTGATCGGCAATCCCGCGAATGGTCTGGACGATAGTGCCGATGATGTCGGACTGTTTGCTCACCGCATCAATGCTCAGCGCCGCCTGGTTCAAGTCCCTGGAGATGTCCTGGATGATCTGCACCGTCTGCTGCACCACCTCGGAGCCCTTGCGCGCGCAGGCGTCGTTTTGCACCGAGGTGCTGTGGGCCGAATCCGCAGCGGTTTGCAGGGTGGTCATCTGTTGGGTGATGTCGCTGGCAAACTTGACCACCTTGTACAGGCGGCCCTTGGCGTCGAACAACGGGTTGTAGGAGGCTTCCAGGAATATCGTCTGACCCTGTTTGTTCCTGCGCTCGAAACGATGGGAGTGATATTCGCCGCGATTCAGCGAGGCCCAGAAATTCCTGTAGCCTTGGGATTCCGCTTCGGCGCGATGACAGAACAGGCTGTGATGCTGACCGACGATTTCATTGAGCGAGTACTGCGTGGTTTTCAGGAAGTTTTCGTTTGCCGTGATCACTCGGCCTTCGGGGGTGAACTCGATCACGGCCATGGAGCGGCCAAGGGCGGCGAGCCTGCTTTCGTTTTCGTGTTCCTGGTGAACCCGGGCGGAAATGTCGGTGGCCACCTTGATCACGCTGCGCACCTGCCGGTCCGGACCAAGCACCGGCATGTAGCTGGCTTCGAGCCAGATCTCCTTGCCGCTCTTGTTCAAGCGCAGAAAAGTTCCGCTGATCGGTTCGCCGCGGGCCAGATCACGCCACAATTTGGCGTACTCCTCACTGCGGTAAAACGCCTCTTCGCAGAATATCCGATGATGTTTGCCGCGCACTTCGTCGGCGCTGTAACCCATGGCGTTGCAAAAATTCTCATTGGCCTCGAGGACGATGCCATCGGGGGTGAATTCAATCATCGCCATTGACCGACTGACAGCGGCCAGCTTGGCGTTGGCCTCGGTCAGCGCGCAGCTGAAACGTTCGATTTCCAGCAGGTCAGCCTTGTGATGCAGGTTAAACATGGTCGTATCACCTATGCGCGTTTATGAAAGTTGCTGATCTTTCAAAATCCACCACTACGTTCAACAGAACAGGCACACGCGTTCCTCCAAAAAGAAGGAACCAATCAGGTGATAAATGATGTTCGATCGGAGGGGTCCTTATCGCGCCACTCTCATCAAGACATCCTTCTCTTGATAGCCCGGGATTGGGCCAGCCCTAACGTGCTCATAAGCGAACTCCATTTCCAGCGACTTCCTGCAAGTGTGTTGGTGCCTTGGGATGCGCACTCTGGCAGCCTGGTTCGATTTTCCCCGCCCTGCGCCTCAGGATAGACATGGGCCTGCGGCTTGCAAGGCCACTAGTCGGCCAGTATTGAGGACAAAATCGGTTCAGCGAGCGTCAGGCTAGTCCGACCGTCAGCCTGCACTTTTACTGAGCAAACAACATGAACATGGGCGCGAACGCGAGACTCACGATCCGGTCGTTATTCTCGGTCAGCCGGTTCTGTGAATTGATCTCCGTCCAGGTGCCGACGATGCGGGCATCTTCGGGAATGCTGAACGGACAACAGCCCTTGCCCAGGATCACCTCCCTGATATTGCTCATCACCATGTTGCCCCTCGCGCCCGGCCCATCCACTCCGAAGATCTTGACTGAGCCGGTCTTGTTGTTGTGCTGCCAGGAGGAGACCTGGGCGCTCATATCGTAGTCGGACAGATTGACGGGCCGGCTTTTCGCCGTACTGAGCAACGACAATTTCCTGCCTGCAAAATCAACAGCGGTCCAGAGACAGATGTAACCGTAATCACAGGTGCGATCTGACTGACCTGCGTCGCCGGGAACCGGATACGTCAGCACAGCAGCACCATTGTCATAAACCACTTGAGAGGGACTGATTTGCTGGCCTCCCGATTTTCGACTGAGTTGGCGGTCGATTTGTTGTTGCACCACGACTTTTTGCTCAGCCGTCATGCCGGGTTCAAACAACGCGTAGGGACTGCGCTCGACCGTCGCCTGTTGCGCCGAAAAAAATAGTGCGCCTATACCGAGGCAGAGTGAGACCAAAGCAACCAGCCATTTGCTGTTCATGTAGAGACTCCGTTCGCCAGGAACGCTGAACACAGTCAGCGTGAGCAGGAAACCAGCGTCTCTTCAGCACAATTGATTGTCTACTGTCAGAAGTAACAGGCTCGACGGCTGGCGCTATCAGACCGGTTCTTGAAATAACCCCGCGCCGCGCTTGCGCGGCCCCCTCCTGCTCACTAACGTAGCGGCTTTATTGCGCGCCGCCGCCTCTACCCCGCAGGAGCTTTGCCATGGCCTCGCCAGCCCTTTCACATTTTCTACCCCGGTTCGGCGTTGCCGCAGCAGTGGCGGGTGTCTTGAGCCTGACCGGTTGTCAGAGCTTCAATGCCCAGGACACCCTCCCTCCCAGCTCCGGCGTACAGCCGCTCAAAGGCCTGGCGCAGAATGTTTCGGTGCGCCGCAATGCCATGGGCATGCCGTTGATCGAAAGCAACACTTTCCACGACGCACTCTTCGCCCTCGGCTATGTGCACGCCAGTGATCGCATCACCCAGATGGTCACCCTGCGTTTGCTCGCCCAAGGGCGATTGGCCGAGATGCAGGGGTCGGACGTGCTGGACGCGGACCGCTATATGCGCGCGGTCAACCTGAAGAAAAGCGCCAGCGAGTTGTACAAGGCCTCTTCCCCGCGGCTCAAGCGCTTCTTCGAAGTCTATGCCCGCGGGGTCAACGCCTATCTGTTCCGCTACCGCGACAAGCTGCCTGCCGACCTCGTCGCCATCGGGTACAAGCCCGAGTACTGGAAGCCGGAAGATTCGGCGCTGATTTTCTGCCTGCTCAACTTCAGCCAGTCAGCCAACCTGCCCGAGGAAATTGCCTCGCTGGTGCTGGCCCAGACCGTCACCACCGACAAACTGCCGTGGCTGAGCCCTTCCGCCCCGGACGAAAAACTGCCGCTGGCCGAAAGTGAAAAGCTGCAAGGCATCAAACTCAGCGGGCAGGTACCGGGTCTGGCTGACATCAGCAAGGCCACCAGCCAGCTGTCCGAGCTGAATCTGCTGGGCGCCACTTCATCGAACAACTGGGCCATTGCCCCGCAACGCAGCCGCAGCGGTAAAAGCCTGCTGGCCAGCGACAGTCATGGCCCGATGGGGGTGCCGTCCCTGTTTAGCTACGTGCAGATCCGCGCACCGAAGTATCAGGCTTCTGGTGTGACCATCGCCGGGTTGCCGATGATTTTGGGCGGGTTCAACGGCAAAGTGGCCTGGAGCATGACCAGCGTAATGGGCGATAACCAGGACCTGTTCCTGGAGAAAATCAAACGTCAGGGTAATGGGTTGTCCTACGAAACCGCTGGCAAGTGGCAGCCGGCGATCGTGCGCAACGAAACCTACTTCGTCAAAGGCCAGCGACCGATTCGCGAAGCCGTGTTCGAAACCCGCCACGGCCCCCTGCTCAACAGTGCCCAGGGCCTGGCCCAGGGCAGCGGTTTCGGCCTGGCCTTGCAAACGCCGAGCTTTACCGACGACAAGACACTGGACGCATTCTTTGACCTGTCCCGTGCGCAGAACGTCGAGAAAGCGTCGGACGCCAGCCGCGAGATTCGCGCCATTGCACTGAACCTGGTGTTTGCCGATGCCAGCAACATTGGCTGGCAGGTCACCGGTCGCTATCCGAACCGCCGCGAAGGCGAAGGCCTGCTGCCCTCGCCTGGCTGGGAGGGGCGTTACGATTGGGATGGTTACGCCGACCCGATGCTGCACCCCTACGATCAGGACCCGGCCCAGGGCTGGCTCGGCACCGCCAACCAGCGGGTCATTCCCCATGGCTATGGCATGCAGCTGTCCAACTCCTGGTCGGCACCGGAACGTGGCGAGCGCCTGGCCGAGCTGGCCAGCGTGGGCAAACATGACACCCGTAGCCTGATCGCCATGCAGTACGACCAGACCACCACCTTCGCCGCCAAACTGAAGAAAATGTTCGAAGCACCGGGGATGGCACAACCGCTCAAGCAGGCCATCGAAGCGTTGCCCGTGGCGGACCGTCGCAAGGCACGCGAGACCTTGACCCGCTTGATGGCGTTTGACGGCAAACTCGGCCCGACCTCCGCTGACGCGGCGATCTACCAGCTGTTCCTTCAGGAAAGCACTCGACAGATTTTCCTCGATGAATTGGGGCCGCAAGGCAGCCCGGCGTGGCAAGCCTTCATCGCCAATGGCACCTTGTCTTACGCGGCGCAAGCCGATCACTTGCTGGGGCGTGAAGACAGTCCGTTCTGGGATGATGTGCACACCGCACAGAAAGAAGACAAACCGGCGATCCTCGCCCGCAGCCTGGCAGCAGCGTTCACCGCAGGCGACAGTCAGTTGGGCGGCGATCATAACGCCTGGCAGTGGGGCAAACTTCACCGCTATGAGTGGAAGAACGCCAGTGGCCAGATCGTGCGCGGTCCACAGCCGGCCGGCGGCGACCACACCACACTCAACACGGCCGCGTACGCCGTGGGCCAGGACTTCAACACGACGCGGGTACCGGCCATGCGCTTGATCGTCGACTTCGGCCAGCCCGAACCGTTGATGGGCCAGATCGCCACCGGCCAGTCCGGCAACCCGGCCAGCCCGAACTACCTCAACGGTATCGAGCCGTGGCTGAAGGGGCAGTACCAGAGCCTGCCGATGCAGCCGCAGAACTTTGACAAGGTGTACGGAAACAAGCGCTTGACCCTGACACCTGGAAAGTAATCACATTCCCTGTGGGAGCGAGCTTGCTCGCGATGAGGCCATGCCAGCCACCATTGATGGCGACTGGAATACCGCAATCGCGAGCAAGCTTGCTCCTACAGGAGTAGGTTGTTTGTCTGGAAATCCCGATAGAACTTCTCCCCCCGCGCCAGCCTCCTAGCTAACAAGCCCCTCCACCTGGATAGCAACGTGGACCTTGTCATCGCGCGCCCCGAAGGCTTGTATTGCCCTGCCGGCGATTTCTACATCGACCCGTGGCGGCCGGTCGAGCGTTCGGTCATCACCCACGCCCATGGCGACCATGCCCGTACCGGCAACCAGCATTATCTGGCTGCGGCGCCCGGTGAAGGGATTCTGCGCGCGCGACTGGGCCAGGACATCAACCTGCAAACCCTGGCGTATGGCGAGCGGCTGTTGCATCACGGCGTCACCCTGAGTTTCCACCCCGCCGGCCACGTACTCGGCTCGGCCCAGGTGCGCCTGGAATACGACGGGGAAGTCTGGGTGGCGTCAGGGGACTACAAGATCGAACCCGATGGCACCTGCGCCGCTTTCGAGCCCGTGCGCTGTCACACCTTCATCACCGAGTCGACATTCGGCTTGCCGATCTATCGCTGGCAGCCGCAGGCGCAGGTCTTTGCCGAGATCAATCAGTGGTGGCAGGCCAATGCCGCACAAGATAAAACCAGCGTGCTGTTCTGCTATTCCTTCGGCAAGGCCCAGCGCATTCTCCACGGCATTGATGCCAGCCTCGGACCCATCCTGGCGCATGGCGCGGTCGAGCCGCTGAACCGTGTCTATCGTGAGGCCGGCATAGACCTGCCACCGACGCTCTACGCCGGTGACTTCAAGAAAAGCGATCCGATCCTGCGCAAAGCGCTGGTCATTGCTCCACCTTCCGCCGGTGGCAGCACCTGGATGCACCGCTTCGGTGACTACAGCGACGGCTTCGCCAGCGGTTGGATGCGCTTACGCGGAGCGCGTCGGCGACGCGGTGTGGATCGCGGATTCGTGTTGTCCGATCACGCTGACTGGCCGGGTTTGCTCTGGGCCATCGAACAGACTGGCGCTGAACGGGTGATGGTCACTCACGGTTCTGTCGCGGTATTGGTGCGCCACCTGCGTGAACAAGGCCTCGATGCCCAGGGCTTCAGCACCGAGTACGGTGACGAGGAGGAGGCATCGACGACCGAAGCCGAGAGCGTCGAGGCGCTGCCATGAAGGCTTTCGCCCAGTTGTACGCCGAGCTCGATGCCACGACGTCGAGCAACGCCAAGCTGGCGGCAATGCAACATTATTTTGCTCAGGCGGCACCGGAAGATGCCGCGTGGGCGGTGTACTTTCTGTCCGGAGGACGCCCCAGGCAATTGGTCCCGGTGCGCGTCTTGCGTGAGTTGGCAGTGGCGTATTCCGGGCTTTCAGCGTGGCTGTTCGAAGAAAGCTACCAGGCGGTGGGCGATATGGCGGAAACCATTTCCCTGGTGCTGCCGGAAATGCCTTACCGCTCCAACGACGGCCTGGCGGTGTGGATCGAGGACAAACTGCTGCCCTTGCGCGGCGAATCCCCGCAGGTGCTCGCCGAACGACTGCCCATTCTCTGGTCGCAACTGGACCGCCCCAGCCTGATGCTGTGCATCAAATTGATCACCGGCAGCTTTCGCGTCGGTGTCTCCAAGTTGCTGGTGACCCGGGCCCTGGCCTCCATGGCTGACCTGGACAGCAAGCGCGTGGCCCAGCGAATGGTGGGCTACACCGACCTGTCCAACCGGCCGAGTGCGGCCAGCTACTTGAAGTTGATCGCCGCGCAATCCCCCGACGAGCATGCGCAACGCGGCGGTCAGCCGTATCCGTTTTTCCTCGCCCATGCCCTGGCACAACCAGTCGAACAATTCGAAACGCTGCTCGGTGCCGCCAGCCAGTGGCAGGTCGAATGGAAGTGGGATGGCATCCGCGCGCAGATCGTCAAACGCGAGGGGCGCCTGTGGATCTGGTCGCGGGGTGAAGAGTTGGTCACCGATCGCTTTCCTGAATTTGCCAGCCTGATCCACTGCCTGCCCGACGGCACCGTGATCGACGGGGAAATCGTCGCCTGGAAAGCCGCGGAATCGGGGACCGAGGATGCCTTCGATCCGCCCCAGGATTCCCCCTGCGTGCAACCTTTCGCCCTGTTGCAGCAGCGGATCGGCCGTAAAAACCTAACCCGCAAGATTCTCAATGACGTGCCGGTGGTCATCCTCGCTTACGACTTGCTGGAATGGGAGGGTGCGGACTGGCGCAACCAGCCGCAAAGCCAGCGGCGCAGTCAATTGGAGCAGGTGATCGCCCAGGGCAATAATCCACTGCTGCTCGCCTCGCCTTTACTGACCGGCGAAGACTGGTTCGACCTCGCCCGGCAGCGGGAAGCATCGCGCAGGCTCGGGGTCGAAGGCATGATGCTCAAGGCTCGGGACGCGCTCTACGGCGTCGGTCGCACCAAGGACATGGGGGTCTGGTGGAAATGGAAAGTCGACCCGTTCAGTGTCGACGCGGTGCTGATTTATGCGCAGCGCGGTCATGGCCGCCGGGCCAGTCTCTACAGCGACTACACCTTCGCCGTCTGGGACGCTCCACCCGACGCCAGCGAGCGCGCGCTGGTGCCGTTTGCCAAGGCCTATTCGGGGTTGACCGATGAGCAAATGCGCCAGGTCGACAACATCGTGCGTAGAACCACGGTGGAAAAATTCGGCCCGGTGATCAGCGTCAAGCCGAGCCTGGTGTTTGAACTGGGTTTCGAGGGGATTGCCTTGTCCAAGCGGCACAAAAGCGGGATTGCAGTGCGGTTTCCGCGGATGCTGCGCTGGCGCCAGGACAAATCGGTCGAAGAAGCCGACCATCTCGGCACGTTGCAGAATTTGCTCGGTTAACCCAATGCCTGAGGATTGGAGGAGGCCCGTGGCGAGGGGATTTAGCGAAACGTCGCACCGCCCCGTTGGACTGCGCAGCAGGCCCATTTCGGGGGTTGCTGCGCAACCCAACGGGGATAAATCCCCTCGCCACGGCTCCCTCGCCCCGGAAATGCGTTTGGTCTTGATTCAGAAAAGTGCGGGCTTTTCATGACGCCCATTTTCGTGCACTAATCCCCTCCGGCAATTTCCCGAAAACCTTTTAAACGCTTGTTCGGCACTATGGTTCGGAAATTGCTACTTTCATTACGGCTTACGCTTACCAGTAACAATAATTCTGCGCCACAAGCGCTCATATTGGTTCTTAGGGATTGAATAATGAAAAAAGCATTGCTGACCCTTTCTGCACTGGCGTTGTGCGTGGCAGCCGGTTCCGCGCTGGCAAAGGAATACAAGGAATTGCGTTTTGGTGTTGACCCTTCCTACGCGCCGTTCGAGTCGAAAGCGGCCGACGGCAACCTGGTAGGCTTCGACATTGACCTGGGGAACGCGATCTGCGCCGAGCTGAAGGTCAAGTGCAAATGGGTCGAAAGCGATTTCGACGGCATGATTCCTGGCCTCAAGGCCAATAAATTCGACGGCGTGATCTCTTCGATGACCGTCACCCCAGCCCGCGAAAAAGTCATCGACTTCTCCAGCGAGCTGTTCTCCGGCCCGACCGCTTACGTGTCCAAGAAAGGTTCAGGCGTGACCGCAGACGTCGCTTCGCTCAAGGGCAAGACCGTAGGCTACGAACAAGGCACCATCCAGGAAGCCTATGCCAAAGCCGTCCTGGACAAGGCTGGGGTGAAAACCCAGGCTTACCAGAACCAGGATCAGGTGTATTCCGACCTGACTTCCGGTCGTCTCGACGCCGGGATCCAGGACATGCTGCAAGCCGAACTGGGCTTCCTGAAGTCGCCAAATGGTGCCGGTTACGAAATCAGCCAGCCGGTCGACAGCGAACTGCTGCCAGCCAAAACGGCAGTCGGTATTAAGAAAGGTAACACCGAGCTGAAAGCACTTTTGGATAAAGGTATCAAAGCGTTACACGATGATGGCACCTACGCCACCATTCAGAAGAAACACTTTAGCGATCTGAATCTGTACAGCGGCAAGTAATGCCCGGCGCCCATCTCGAGATGGGCGCTTTTTTCATCCGATCAGGTTGCTGTTTATGTTCGAAAACCTCTTACAAAATCTGGGGCTCTCCGCCTTCAGCCTCAAGGGCTTTGGCCCGCTGCTGATGGAAGGCACCTGGATGACCATCAAGTTATCGGCGATGTCGCTGCTGGTGGCCGTGTTGCTCGGTCTGCTCGGCGCCAGTGCCAAGCTGTCAAAAGTCAAATTCCTGCGCCTGCTTGCCCAGTGCTACACCACGCTGATACGCGGGGTGCCGGACCTGGTGCTGATGCTGCTGATCTTCTACAGCCTGCAAACCTGGCTGACGTCGCTCACCGATTACATGGAATGGGAATACATCGAGATCAACCCGTTCAGCGCCGGGGTACTGACCCTGGGCTTCATTTACGGCGCGTACTTCACCGAAACCTTCCGCGGCGCCATCCTCGCCGTACCGCGCGGCCAGGTCGAAGCGGCCACCGCCTACGGACTCAAGCGCGGCCAGTGTTTCCGCATCGTGGTGTTCCCGCAAATGATGCGCTATGCCCTGCCGGGTATTGGCAACAACTGGATGGTCATGCTCAAGGCCACTGCACTGGTGTCGATCATCGGCCTCGCCGACCTGGTCAAGGCTGCCCAGGATGCGGGTAAAAGCAGCTATCAACTGTTCTACTTCCTGGTACTCGCCGCCCTGATCTACCTGGCGATCACCAGTGCCTCCAACTTCATTCTGCGCTGGCTCGAACGCCGCTACGCCGCCGGTACCCGGGAGGCCGTACGATGATCGAACTCCTGCAGGAATACTGGAAACCCTTCCTCTACAGCGACGGCAACAACATCACTGGCCTGGCCATGACCCTGTGGTTGCTCAGTGCGTCGATCTTCATTGGCTTCATCGTCTCGATTCCGCTGTCGATCGCCCGGGTTTCACCGCACTTCTACATTCGCTGGCCGGTGCAGTTTTACACCTACCTGTTCCGCGGCACGCCTTTGTATATCCAGCTGCTGATCTGCTACACCGGGATCTACAGCCTGGCCGCCGTGCGCGCACAACCGGCGCTCGACAGTTTCTTCCGCGATGCGATGAACTGCACCATCCTGGCGTTCGCGCTGAACACCTGCGCCTACACCACGGAGATTTTCGCCGGGGCGATCCGCAGCATGGCCCACGGTGAAGTCGAAGCAGCCAAGGCCTACGGCCTGACAGGCTGGAAGCTGTATGCCTACGTGATCATGCCTTCGGCCCTGCGTCGCTCGTTGCCTTACTACAGCAACGAAGTGATCCTGATGCTGCACTCGACCACCGTGGCGTTCACCGCGACCATCCCGGACATCCTGAAAGTCGCTCGGGACGCCAACTCGGCGACCTTCCTGACCTTCCAGTCGTTTGGCATCGCCGCGCTGATCTACCTGACCGTCACCTTTGCGCTGGTCGGCCTGTTCCGCCTCGCCGAACGCCGATGGCTGGCCTTCCTCGGGCCGACTCACTAGGACCCGCTTCGGGAAACAAGACAAATGCGCCACCAGATACATGACCTGCTGGCCCCACTGCCGGGGACCGCACGACAGATCCACAGTTTTCACTTCGGCCCTCAACCGGCCAACGGCAAGATCTACATCCAGTCGTCCCTGCACGCCGATGAAATGCCCGGCATGCTGGTGGCGTGGCACCTCAAGCAACGCCTGGCGGAGCTGGAAGCCGCCGGCCGACTGCGCAGCGAAATCGTCCTGGTGCCCGTGGCCAACCCGGCGGGCCTGGAACAAGTGCTGATGGATGTACCGCTGGGCCGCTATGAGCTCGAAAGCGGGCAGAACTTCAACCGCTGGTTCGTCGATTTGAGCGAAGAGGTGGGCAATGCGATCGAAGGCCAACTCGGCGACGATCCGCAGCGCAACCTCGAACTGATCCGCAACAGCCTGCGCCATGCATTGGCGCGGCAGACCGCCAGCACCCAGTTGCAATCCCAGCGCCTGACCCTGCAACGGCTGGCCTGCGATGCCGACATGGTGCTGGACCTGCATTGCGATTTCGAGGCTGTTGCTCACCTGTACACCACGCCCGACGCCTGGCCGCAGGTCGAGCCGCTGGCCCGCTACATCGGTGCGCAAGCCAGTCTGCTGGCAACTGATTCCGGCGGTCAGTCGTTCGATGAGTGCTTCACCCTGCTCTGGTGGCAGTTGAAAGAGCGCTTCGGCGAACATTTCGACATTCCTCCGGGCAGTTTCTCGGTCACCGTCGAACTGCGCGGCCAGGGCGACGTAAACCACCCAATGGCCAGCCTCGACAGTCAGGCGCTGATCGACTACCTGATTGATTTCGGAGCGATTGCCGGTGAGTCGGCGCCATTGCCCGACCTGCCCTACCCGGCCACCCCCCTGGCCGGAGTGGAACCTGTGGCGACGCCGGTCGGCGGGTTGCTGGTGTTCAGTGCGCTGCCGGGGCAATACCTGAAAGCCGGGCAACTGATCGCCGAAATCATTGACCCGATCAGCGACCGTGTCACGCCTGTCCATTGCACGGCCGCCGGCTTGATGTACGCCCGCTCGCTGCGCCGCATGGCCACGGCTGGCATGGTGATCGCCCACGTCGCGGGCGCCGAAGCCTATCGCAGCGGCTACCTACTTTCGCCTTGAGGATGCATGCTCCATGTACAAACTGACCATTGAAGGCCTGCATAAAAGTTATGGCGATCATGAGGTGCTCAAGGGCGTTTCGCTCAAGGCCAACACGGGCGACGTCATCAGCCTGATCGGTGCCAGCGGCTCCGGAAAAAGTACCTTCCTGCGCTGCATCAACTTCCTCGAACAGCCCAACGACGGCGCCATGAGCCTCGACGGCCAGGCCATCCGCATGATCAAGGATCGTCACGGCATGCACGTGGCCGATGCCGATGAACTGCAACGAATCCGCACCCGCCTGGCCATGGTGTTCCAGCATTTCAACCTGTGGAGCCACATGACGGTGCTGGAAAACATCACCATGGCCCCGCGCCGGGTGCTGGGTTGCAGCAAGCAGGAAGCCGAAGACCGTGCCCGACGTTACCTCGACAAGGTCGGGCTGGCGGCGCGCGTAGCGGATCAGTACCCGGCATTCCTGTCCGGTGGCCAGCAACAACGGGTGGCGATTGCTCGCGCGTTGGCCATGGAGCCGGAAGTGATGCTGTTTGACGAACCGACCTCGGCGCTGGACCCGGAACTGGTGGGCGAAGTGCTCAAGGTGATCCAGGGCCTGGCCGAAGAAGGCCGGACCATGATCATGGTCACCCACGAAATGAGCTTCGCGCGCAAAGTGTCGAGCCAGGTGTTGTTCCTGCACCAAGGCCTGGTGGAGGAAGAAGGCGCGCCGGAGAACGTGCTGGGCAACCCGAAAAGCGAGCGTCTGAAACAGTTCCTCAGCGGCAACCTGAAGTAGCCTTTGCCGATGAAAGGGGAGCCGGTCGATACCGGCTTTCCCTTTCATTTCAAGATCAGCATTTCAAGATCAGCATTTGAAGGTCAGCCTTTGAAGGTCAGCCTACTGCGTGCTCCAACCTGAAACTGCCGTTTTCCACCTCGATGCCTTCGGCATCCAGGCCACAGAAACTTCCGGCAAACTGTGCGTCACCCCCCACCGTCAACTCCAGCGACCCTCGATACAGCTCCGCTTCCGAGCTGCCCGTCACATGAATGATCATCGGGGAGCGCTCACTCAGCCCCAGAGGAAACCTGCCACTCTCGATACCCTGCGGCAGATAGACATAAAACGCTTTGTCCTGACCATTGCTCGCGCCAAGGCAGTGCAGGCCTGGCTGCTCGAAATAGTCGAGGGTTGGCGCTGCCCGAAACGCCAGGGGCCGACTCGCCGTGATCAAATCGGCGATTAAGTGCCCCGCTCGAACTGACTTCATCTGAATTTTCCTTTTCATATTCATGGACTGGCTGCCGGCCTTTACAAAACACCGCCGTGCGAACAGCGCAGCGATAAAACCACGGCCCATCGGCCAATAGGTTTCAATGACAAACACAGTTATTTCCGAATATGAGAAGCGCGTCGAAGGCGCGGCGAGAAGTATGCCGGGCCATCCGTTTGATTAAACCTTTGCCAGGCCGGTGTGGTCATTGAAAGAAGCCTTTCAGAGCGCACGCGGCCCGAATGGGAACCCACAACGACTTCGCAAAACCCTGGTTTACCGCTCGCGACTGGAAGCCATTCGAGTTTCAGAAACAGGTATGGGCGGCCGTCAAGCGCGGGCAGTCCGGGTTGCTCCACGCCAGCACCGGCGCTGGCAAGACCTATGCGATCTGGTTCGGCGCGCTCAATCGCTTCGCTCACTCTTCACCTGCGGTTGAAACACCACGCAAACGCAAACCTGTGGCCGATCCGCTAACCGTATTGTGGATAACCCCGATGCGCGCCTTGGCTGCGGACACCGCCCGCGCGCTGCAAGGTCCGTTGCTCGACTTGCAGATCCCGTGGAGCGTCGGCCTGCGTACGGGAGATACCAGCAGCAGCGAACGCGCGCGCCAGAGCCGACGTCTGCCCACCACCCTGATCACCACGCCGGAAAGCCTGACGTTAATGCTCGCCCGAGCCGACGCACAAACAGCACTCTCGACCTTACGCATGGTTGTGGTCGACGAATGGCACGAATTGCTCGGCAACAAGCGCGGCGTGCAACTGCAACTGGCCCTCGCCCGTCTACGCCGCTGGAATCCGCAATTGATCGTGTGGGGCGTTTCCGCGACGCTGGGTAATCAGGAGCACGCCGAGCAGGTATTGATCCCACAGGGAGGCGGCATCAGCGTTCAAGGCAAGGCCAGCAAGGCGTTGCGGGTCGACACGCTGTTACCACCCGCCATCGAGCGTTTTCCATGGGCCGGGCACATCGGGCTGAAGATGTTGCCGCAGGTCGTCGCAGAACTGGAGTCCAGCCCCAGCAGCCTGGTGTTCACCAACACTCGCGCGCAATCCGAGATCTGGTATCAGGCGTTATTGGATGCGCGCCCGGATTGGGCCGGGTTGATCGCCTTGCACCACAGCTCACTGTCCCGAGACACCCGCGACTGGGTGGAACGTGCTCTCAAGGAAGGTCAACTCAAAGTGGTGGTCTGCACCTCCAGCCTGGATTTGGGTGTGGATTTCCTGCCGGTGGAACGGGTGCTGCAAATTGGCTCGGCCAAAGGCGTGGCGCGGCTGATGCAGCGTGCGGGTCGTTCGGGACATGCGCCTGGGCGGATTTCAAGGGTGACGCTGGTGCCGACGCACAGCCTGGAGCTGATCGAAGCCGCAGCGGCACAGGACGCGGTGGCGCAGCGACGGATCGAACCTCGAAAGTCACCCCATAAACCCTTGGATGTGCTGGTTCAGCACCTGGTCAGCATGGCGCTGGGCGGTGGGTTTGTGCCCGATCAGTTGTACCAAGAAGTGCGCGGGGCCTGGACTTATCGTGATCTAAGCGTGGCGGACTGGACCTGGGCACTGGCTTTCGTACGCCATGGTGGACTTTCCCTGACAGCCTATCCGGATTACCGCCGGGTCGAGCCGGATGAACAGGGAATCTGGCGTGTACCCGATGCGCGATTGGCCCGACGCCACCGCATGAGCATCGGCACGATCGTCAGCGATGCGAGCATTCAGTTGAAATTCTGGAGCAAGGGGGGTGGTGGCAAACAACTGGGCAGTGTTGAAGAAGGTTTCATCGCACGGCTCAAACCGGGTGACGGTTTTCTGTTTGCCGGACGGTTGCTGGAGTTGGTGCGCGTGGAAAACATGACCGCCTACGTCAAACGCAGCACCGTGAAGAAAGCCGCGGTGCCGCGTTGGAATGGCGGACGGATGCCACTTTCCAATGAACTGGCGCAAGCGGTGGTCGCGCGGTTCAGTGCGGCGGCGCGCGGCGAATTCTGCGGCCCGGAAATGCAGGCACTGCGTGCGCTGCTGGAGGTGCAGCAACGCTGGTCTGGCTTGCCGACGACGGAATCGTTACTGGCCGAGGCGCTGAAGTCCCGTGAGGGCTGGCATCTGTTCCTTTATCCCTTCGCCGGCCGCCAGGTGCATCTTGGCCTGGGGAGTTTGCTGGCGTGGCGAGTCAGTCAGCAGCAGGCTGTGACGTTTTCCATCGCGGTCAATGATTACGGGCTGGAACTGCTGAGCGCCACCCCTGTGGACTGGGCGCAAGCATTGAACCCGGCGTTATTGAGTCCAGAGCATTTGCTCAGGGATGTGCTCGCCAGTCTGAACGCCGGAGAGCTGGCCTTGCGGCGCTTTCGGGAAATCGCCCGGATCGCCGGGCTGGTGTTCGCCGGCTATCCCGGCGCACCGAAAAGCACACGTCAGGTTCAAGCCTCGAGCGGGTTGTTTTTCGAAGTGTTCAAACAGTACGACGCGGGAAATCTGCTATTGGCTCAGGCCGGCGAAGAAGTCCTACGGGAAGAACTGGATATTCAGCGCCTGGAAGGAACGTTGGCGCACATCAGTCGACTCAGTCTCGACCTGCATCAAGTCAAACGCCCTACGCCCCTCGGGTTTCCACTGCTGGTGGAACGTATGCGAGAAAGTATGAGTTCGGAAAAACTCGCCGACCGCATCAGACGCATGGTCAGCGACCTCGAGAAAACCGCCGGGACAGGGAAAGCCTGATGAGTACGGCCTACCCCGTGCGACTGGCCGGCGAGGAACTTTGGTTGCTGCCGGAAAAAGCCCTGTACTGGCCTGCTCAACAAGCCTTGTTGATCGCCGACGTGCATTTCGGCAAGGCCGCCGCTTACCGAAGCCTTGGCCAACCGGTACCCCAAGGCACCACCAGCCGCAATATCGCCGTACTCGACGGGCTGCTGGACAACCTGCCCTGCCGACAGCTGATTTTCCTCGGCGACTTTCTTCACGGTCCGGGCTCCCATGCAACCGCCACGCTGAAAGCCTTGGCTGACTGGCGAACACGCAACGCCAAGCTGCCCGTGACGCTGATTCGCGGCAACCACGACAAACGCGCCGGGGATCCGCCGGCCTCGTTGAACATTCGCGTGGTGCCTGAGCCTTTGCTGTTGGGGCCGTTCGCGTTGCAGCACGAGCCCGAGCTGCATCCGGATCGGCATGTGCTCGCCGGTCACGTGCATCCGGTCTATCGGCTCAATGGTCGGGGTCGGCAGAGCCTGCGGCTGGCCTGTTTCAGACTTGGCGGGGAAATCAGCCTGCTACCGGCCTTCGGCGCGTTTACCGGCGGTTATCAGGTTGAACGGGACGACGACTGCAGGATTTTTGTCATTGGCGACAACGAAATATGGCCCCTCCTGTAGGAGCGAAGCTTGCTCGCGATGGACGTGAGGGCAACGCGTTTTTCCAGGCAGACCTCGTCATCGTTAACGTCCGTCGCGAGCAGGCTCGCTCCCACAGGAAGGCGATCTCAGACCACCGGCGCGGGAGGCGGCTCGTCGGGCAGGGTCGGTTCACCGGGTTCGGTCGGTTGTTCGTTGGGGGTATCGGGATCAGGTTGGCCGGGGATGCCACCGGCCATGCTGACTGGCGGGTGTGCCAACAAGGACCAGGCCAAAACGCCAACCTGATTGGGCTCAAGCCTTGCCAGTTCGGCACTTATTCGTGGGTCGATCTTCATAAAGCACTCCTGGGCGATGGCCCGACCCGCCTTGCGCGAATCGGAACAGTACATTCCATAGAGTGTACGCTCGCCCAGGAATTCCCACGGTTCGTCAGACGGCTGACTCAGGTGCGTGGCAGGGTGACGCCACGCTGGCCCTGATACTTGCCGCCACGGTCCTTGTAGGAGACTTCGCACTCTTCGTCAGACTCGAGGAACAGCATCTGCGCCACGCCTTCGTTCGCGTAGATTTTCGCCGGCAGATTGGTGGTGTTGGAGAACTCCAGGGTCACGTGACCTTCCCACTCAGGCTCGAGCGGCGTGACGTTGACGATGATGCCGCAGCGCGCGTAAGTGCTTTTACCCAGGCAAATGGTCAATACATTACGCGGGATGCGGAAGTATTCGACGGTGCTGGCCAGGGCGAAAGAGTTCGGCGGAATGATGCACACGTCGCTGTGGATGTCGACGAAGCTGCCGGCATCGAAGTTTTTCGGGTCGACGATCGCCGAATTGATGTTGGTGAACACCTTGAAGTGATTGGTGCAACGCACATCGTAGCCGTAGCTGGACACGCCGTAGGAGATCACACGGCTATCGTCGCTGCCGCGCACCTGGCGCTCGACGAAAGGCTCGATCATGCCGTGTTCCTGCGCCATGCGGCGAATCCACTTGTCCGATTTGATGCTCATGGCGGGTGTCCTGAATAGCGAGGTCGAAAAATTCTGTCCGGCATCTTACCGGGCGCGCCGCCGGGTTCAAAGTCCGCGCTGCAATTCCCGCCGAACAGGCTGGATTTACTTGCGTTGGCGACGAAGCGTCACACCGTCGATCCTTAAAAGAGAGAAACCTTCGCAAGAAGGATTGGCACGTTCCGGAAAAAGGGTTAAGGTGGCGCCACTGTGCTGCTTGTGTCACTGAGAATCTCTACACGATATGTTGAATTTCGATCCAACCATCTACAAGAATTTTTCCTGCTCTTTGCACTCAGTCTCGGCCAGGGTTCTTCCTGAGTCGCAGTTATCTTTGTTCAAGGAGTTACACCATGTCTAATCGCCAAACCGGTACCGTTAAGTGGTTCAACGATGAAAAAGGCTTCGGCTTCATCACTCCACAATCCGGTGACGACCTGTTCGTTCACTTCAAAGCTATCCAATCCGACGGCTTCAAAAGCCTGAAAGAAGGCCAACAGGTTTCTTTCATCGCTACCCGCGGTCAGAAAGGCATGCAAGCTGAAGAAGTTCAAGTTATCTAACTTGTACTTGCTTTAGTAAAAAGCCCCGCCCTCAACAGCGGGGCTTTTTTGTGCCTGTGGGTTTTTGCCGGGCAAAAAAATCGCGACCCGAAAGTCGCGATTTTTTACGTCTTACCAGGTCACGCCAAATCCGGCCGTGTATCGGGTCTTGTCCAGGTCAGCATTGTCGGTCCCGTCGATAATGTCTCGCTCGGCCTTGAGATTCAGCGACGCCCAGTCAGTCACCTTGTAGCGTAAGCCCATCTCGGCATCCAGCGCATATTCGGCCACGCCGGACAGCGGCTTGCCCACCTCGCCATTGGTGAAGAACTCCACCTTCTTGCCAATCAGGTAACGGTTGTAGTCCCACTTCATCGCGACAGAGTAGAAGTTCTCCTTACTGCCATCGGCGAATTGATAGTCCGTGCGGTTGATTAGCGAACCGAGCGAGAACGCGCCCAATTCGTCATCCCAGAACTGATAACCGGGACCCGTACCGACCGTACGCTGGCGGGAGAGGTCTTCGACCTTGTCACGCTTGTACACCAGGCGACCTTGCCAGAACCATTTTTCCGTCAGGAAACGGTCGAGAGAGTATTCCGCTCGCCAATTGTCCGTGGTGGTCACGTCATCCTGATATTCGCGGTTGTACTCGCCTTCTGCGATGTGCCGCCAGCGGCCATGCCGCGCAGTGGTCTTGAAGTCGATGTCGTAATCATCGGTATCTTTCTCGGCACGCTGGTAATCGAGGGCGGCATCGATATTGCCCTTCCACACCAGATCCTCGACCACCGGCTTGGGCTTGAGAATTTGCTGGACGCTCGCCAGCTCTACAGTCTTGGGCCCGTCACCGTTTTCCAAGGTGACCTTGCCATCATCAGCCGCGTGCAGCGATTTGGCCTTCTCGCCGGTGTAGGCGTCCTGCTTGACCAGCAGTTGCTGATCACTTTCCAGGGTCTTGACCTGCTTCCAGTCGATCGGCACCGCTCCGGCGTACTCTGTCTGGACCAACAGTTTGCCACCGTCGAACAGGATGATCTTGCCGCTCAGCTTGTCACCGTTCTTCAACCAGACGGTATCCGCGAGCAAGGGAGTGGAGGCACTGATGACAGCGAGGCATAGCAAGGTTCTGGACAACATAAGCAAATACAGGCTCAGGTTCGCGAAAAAAAGTCGGCATTATCCGCATGAATAAGACCCTAGCAAGGACTGACCCAACTATTTCTACTGAGTTCAATTCTCAACCGACGATCCAGCATTTACTCTACAGACGGTACCGCGAACGACTTCAGGAACTGCGAACGTGATCGAGCCGACCGAACAACCCGAGAGTGCTGCGCAAATCCGACGCACGGCGCTCTACTTGACACTCGCGCAAGTACCCGAAGGTAAGGTCGTGAGTTATGGTCAACTCGCCGAACTGGCGGGACTGGGACGCGCGGCTCGCTGGGTCGGCAGGACACTGAGTCAACTGCCCGGCGACAGTAAATTGCCCTGGCACCGCGTACTCGGTGCCGGCGGGCGCCTGAGCCTGCCCGCAGGCAGTCCCTCCGGGGACGAACAGCGCGCGCGATTGCGCATGGAGGGCATCAGTATCCTGAACAATCGTGTTGATATTCAGCGCCATGGGTGGCGCCCGGTAGAGCACAGCGGTTAGAGTGCGCGCTTTGTTTCCGTATTTCTTGAGGCAGACTCCAGCCCATGCCCCGTAAAACCTGGCGCGCCGCGCTTGCTGCCTATGCCAGCCCTTCGACGCTCGTACTGTTATTGCTGGGTTTCGCCGCCGGCCTGCCCTACATGCTGGTGTTTTCGACGCTTTCAGTCTGGTTGCGTGAAGCCGGTGTGGCTCGCGAAACCATTGGTTACGCGAGCCTGATCGGCCTGGCGTATGCCTTCAAATGGGTCTGGTCCCCCCTGCTCGACCAATGGCGCCTGCCGTTGCTCGGCAAACTCGGCCGACGACGTTCCTGGCTGGTGTTGTCGCAAGCGCTGGTGATCCTTGGCTTGGTCGGGATGGGCTTTTGTGACCCGCAAAAGCATTTGTCCTGGCTGATCGCCATCGCGGTGGTCGTCGCCTTCGCCTCGGCGACGCAAGACATTGCAGTGGACGCCTACCGCCTGGAAATCGCAGATGACAGTCGCCAGGCGGCGCTGGCCGCCAGCTACATGTCCGGCTATCGCATAGCAGCACTGCTGGCCACAGCCGGCGCCCTGTTCTTCGCCGAGGGTTTCGGCTCCACGGGTTTCAACTACAAGCACTCGGCATGGGCCGGCACTTACCTGCTGTTCGGCGCCCTGATGGTTCCAGCGCTGCTCACCTCGTTCTTCATGCGTGAACCTGCGGTGCCTCTGCGCACGCAACTACAGGCCGGGCGCTACAGCTTCGTGCATCAACTGGCCTCGGTGTTTGTCCTGATCGTGCTGCTGGTGTCCGTGCCGGCCATGTTTACCCAGCTATACAACACCGACTTCGCCAGCGTGCTGTTCGAAGGCGAGAGCCTGCTCGACCTGTTGCTCGAAGACCGCGCATTCCTGCGCGCCATCCTCTACACCACGCTCACCGCCCTGTGCCTGTCGGCCATGGGCCGCCGTGGCCTGGCGCCGGTGCTGACGCCAGTCAACGACTTCATTCTGCGTTATCGCTGGCAAGCGCTGCTGCTGCTGGGGCTGATCGCCACTTACCGGATGTCCGATACGGTGATGGGCGTGATGGCCAACGTGTTCTACATCGACCAGGGTTTCACTAAGGATCAGATCGCCAGCGTCAGCAAAATCTTCGGCCTGATCATGACCCTGGTGGGCGCCGGCATGGGCGGCCTGCTGATCGTGCGCTTTGGCATCCTGCCGATCCTGTTCATTGGCGGCGTAGCGTCGGCGGGCACCAACATATTGTTCCTGTTGCTCGCCGACATGGGCGCCAACCTCAACATGCTGGTCCTCACCATTTCCCTGGACAATTTCAGTTCAGGCCTGGCGACCTCGGCATTCGTCGCCTACCTGTCAAGCCTGACCAACCTCAAATTCTCCGCCACCCAATACGCCCTGCTCAGCTCGATCATGCTCTTGCTGCCGCGCCTGATCGGCGGTTATTCGGGCGTCATGGTAGAGAAGTTCGGTTATCACAACTTCTTCCTGATCACCGCCCTGCTGGGTGTTCCGACGCTACTGCTGATCGCCTTGCACTGGTTCCAGGAGAACCGTCGCGCAGGTCCGACACCGACACCGGAACCGACTCCTACCCGGGTCGTGGAAGAATCGTAGGAAACACTTGCAGAAATCCTACAGAGGACGGAGTCAATCCCGTCCTCCTGCCACCGCACCGACCGCACGCCTGTACGACAGCGGAACTCGCCCGTACAATGCTCCGTCATTTCTCGTCATCAGCAATCGATAACGGCCAACCATGCGCACCAGTCAATTTTTGCTTGCCACACAGAAAGAAACGCCTTCCGACGCGGTCGTGATCAGCCATCAGCTGATGCTGCGCGCCGGCATGATCCGCAAACTCGCCTCGGGCCTGTACACCTGGCTGCCGATGGGCTTGCGAGTGATGCGCAAGGTCGAAGCCGTCGTTCGCGAAGAAATGAACGCCGCCGGCTCGCTCGAAGTGTTGATGCCGAGCACTCAACCGGCTGAGTTGTGGCAGGAATCCGGGCGCTGGGAAGAGTACGGCCCTGAATTGCTGCGCTTCAAGGATCGCCACGGTCGCGATTTCTGCGCCGGCCCGACCCACGAAGAAGTCATCACTGACCTGATGCGCAACGAGTTGAGCAGCTACAAGCAGCTGCCGATCAACCTGTACCAGATCCAGACCAAATTCCGCGATGAGATCCGTCCACGCTTCGGTTTGATGCGCGGCCGCGAATTCATCATGAAGGACGCCTACTCGTTCCACGCTGACCAGCCATCGCTGCAGGTCACGTACGACCGCATGCACCAGGCGTACTGCAACGTGTTCACTCGACTGGGTCTGAAGTTCCGCCCGGTTGAAGCCGACAACGGCTCCATCGGCGGCGCCGGCTCCCACGAGTTCCACGTACTGGCCGAGTCCGGCGAAGACGATATCGTTTTCAGCAACGGTTCCGACTACGCGGCGAACATCGAGAAGGCCGAAGCCGTGCCACGCGAAACCTCGCGCCCGGCACCGGCAGAAGAGCTACGCCTGGTCGACACGCCAGATACCAAGACCATCGCCGCGCTGGTGGAAAAATTCAATCTGCCGATTGAAAAGACCATCAAGACCCTGATCGTTCGCGCCGAGGAAGAAGGCAAGTTGATTGCCCTGATCATCCGTGGCGACCACGAACTCAACGAGATCAAGGCTGCGAACCAGCCAGGCGTGGCCAGTCCGCTGGTCATGGCCAGCGATGCCGAACTGCGTGACGCCATTGGCGCCGGCGCCGGCTCCCTGGGCCCGTTGAACCTGCCCCTGCCAATCATCATCGACCGCTCCGTCGAACTGATGAGCGACTTCGGCATCGGTGCAAACCTCGATGACAAGCACTACTTCGGCGTGAACTGGGAACGCGACCTGCCGGTGCCGACCGTGGCCGACCTGCGCAACGTTGTCAGCGGCGACCCAAGCCCGGATGGCAAGGGCACCCTGGAAATCAAGCGCGGCATCGAAGTCGGGCACATCTTCCAGCTGGGCAACAAGTACAGCAAGGCGATGAAGTGCGAAGTGCTAGGCGAGAACGGCAAGCCGGTCACCCTGGAAATGGGCTGCTACGGCATCGGCGTCTCCCGTGTGGTTGCGGCCGCCATCGAGCAGAACAACGACGACAAAGGCATCATCTGGAGCGACACCCTGGCGCCCTTCCAGGTTGCCCTGGTGCCACTGCGCTACGAAACCGAACTGGTTCGCGAAGCCACCGACAAGCTGTATGCAGAACTGACTGCTGCAGGCTTTGAAGTGCTGCTGGACGACCGCGACAAGAAAACCAGCCCGGGCATCAAGTTCGCGGACATGGAGCTGATCGGCATTCCTCACCGGATCGTGGTCAGTGACCGCGGCCTTGCCGAAGGCAACCTGGAATACAAGAGCCGTTCCGAGGCCGAGCCGCAAGCGCTGCCGGTCGCCGATGTGCTGCCTTTCCTTCAGGCCCGTATCCGCCGCTGAAACCAGATAGAGACGTCATGTTCAAGCGAAACACCTTAGGCCTCGGTGGTGCCGCCCTGTGCGGCACCCTGCTGGTCAGCGGCTGTGCCAATCACATGTCACAACGCAGCGAGCACGAGGAACGTATCGAGCGCAAACTGCTTGATCACAGCCTTCAGATCGATGTGGGTGAGCCCAAGGTGCTTGAGCTGCCTCAACGCCGGGTGAAAATCCACGAGCAGAAGACTTTCGAAGTCACCGAGTTCGAGGTCACCCGCCATTACGATCGCTACACGCCGTACCAACCCTGGCGGGAGGTCTACGAGATCCCGCTGGGTGCGGTCGCGGTGGTGGCCGGGGTCGGCGCCAATGTGGCCAACGTGTTTGCCTTGGGCAATCTGCCAGACAGCATGACCAGGGACTGGTTCAGCTACGGCTTCGCCGGGCTCAACCCGTTCATGAACGTGCAGTCCCATGGACGCGCACAGCAGAACCTGGCCGGCATCGACGAAGTCCAGCTCGACAAGCGCACGGAGTACTCGAGCCTGCCCTGGAGCGAGCGCCCGGTGGAAGTCAAGGCCGGCAAGGAAACCTTCGAGCTGAGCACCGACAAGAACGGCGTCTTGCGCCTGAATCTGTTGGACAGCCCGTTCGCCGAACATGACCTCAATCACCTGAGCAAGCTGCAGATCAACGTCCAGGACGCCAAGGACGATGTGCACAGCGATTCGTCGCTGGCACTGAGCAGCACTTTGCGCGGCAAGTTGCTCGAAGCCCATGGGTTGATTTACGACGATCTTGAAGACGACGAAGTGAGCCAGTGGGTTCACCGGGTCAAGCGCCTGTCGGAACTGGGCCTGGAAGAAGAAGCCACCGAGCTGGAACAGAGTCTGATCGAACTGACTCGCAACGACCCGGAGCTGCAGACCGAATTCCTAAAGTCCTTGACCAAGGATGCCGGGCGACTGGTGGCGGATCCGGGACCCAACTAAAAGCAAAGCTTCGCGAGCAGGCTCGCTCCCACAGGGAATTTGCGGCGATCACCGATCTGAGCAGATGCATTGTGGGAGCGAGCCTGCTCGCGAAGACAGCCTGACATTCACTACAGAATCAAAATTTACCCCTTACCGCTCAAACAACTCCATCTGCTCAAACCCACCCCGCAAATCCTCCAGCCTCACCCCCACGCCCAACAACCGCACCGGTTTACCGCCACGGTTGAACGCCTGTGTCAGCAACAACTGATAACTGCCCAGATCCCGCCCCGCACCCGCCTGCTCCAGCGTGGTCTGGGTGAAATCATGGAACTTCACTTTGACGAAGGGTTTGCCCGGCCGATAGCTGCTGTCGATTCGCGCCATGCGCGATGCGAGGGTTTCCAGCAGTTCCGGCAACTTGTCCAGGCAACTGCGCAGGTCCGGCAAGTCGACGTCGTAGGTATTTTCGACACTGATGGACTGGCGGCGACTGTCGTTATGCACCAGGCGGTCATCGATCCCACGGGCCAGGCTCCAGAGTCGCTCGCCAAAACTGCCGAATTCGCGCACCAGCGCCAACTTGTTCCACTCACGCAGCTGTGAGCAGTCGACGATGCCAAGCTTGCCCAGCCTGTCGGCGGTGACTTTACCGACCCCGTGCAGCTTGCTCACCGGCAAGCCACTGACAAACGCCTCGACCTGATCCGGGGGGATGACAAACAACCCGTTGGGTTTTTTCCAGTCGCTGGCAACCTTGGCCAGGAACTTGTTGGGTGCCACCCCGGCGGAGACGGTGATATGCAGTTGATTGGAGACGCGCCGGCGAATGTCCTGAGCAATTCGCGTCGCACTGCCGCCAAAATGCGCACAGTCCGACACATCAAGGTAAGCCTCATCCAGGGAAAGCGGCTCGATGATCTCGGTGTAATCGCGAAAGATCGTGTGAATTTCCCTGGACGCCTCTCTATAGGCTTCCATGCGCGGCTTGACGATCGTCAGGTCCGGGCACAGCTTTAATGCGTGCCCCGAGGACATGGCTGAGCGCACGCCATAGGCCCGGGCTTCATAATTGCAGGTGGCGATCACCCCGCGTCGGTCCGCCGACCCGCCTACCGCCAGGGGTTTTCCAGCCAGGCGCGGGTCGTCCCGCATCTCGATGGCGGCGTAGAAACAATCACAATCGACGTGGATGATTTTTCGCTGGGTCATTTCAACGCGGTGTTCATGGTGTAGAAATAGCGTCACGCGATGTAGGAAAAACAGTATCTCACTGACAACTGTATATAGCACCAGTACCTTGATTGATCTTTTTCACTGGTACGAACCTGCGGTAAATTTATTTTCTCAATCGAAAAGTTCTCTCCAATAGAGCCGCAGGCCTTGCCGTACCTGCCTCTCAGGCCACCCGAGTGGCGCAATTTGCAGCTAAGCGATTGAACCGGAACAGGTTTTATCAAAATTGCAGGTTGACACCCCCGCGTATTTCTATAGAATTGCCAACACAGACGCGGGATGGAGCAGTCTGGTAGCTCGTCGGGCTCATAACCCGAAGGTCGTCGGTTCAAATCCGGCTCCCGCAACCAAACATCAAAAAAGGCTACTCGAAAGAGTGGCCTTTTTTGTGCGCGTCAGTTTTGTCATCAGCATGCCCACTCCTCGATTGACCAGCAGCACGCCGCAATGAGAAATCGTTGTGATTCCGAAACTTATGCCCCTCCTCCCACTGTTTTGCGATTTCTCACATTTATTTGACCCAGTTCGGGATTAACGGTTGACACCCCGGCGATTCTCTATAGAATGCCGCCACACAGACGCGGGATGGAGCAGTCTGGTAGCTCGTCGGGCTCATAACCCGAAGGTCGTCGGTTCAAATCCGGCTCCCGCAACCAAACATCAAAAAAGGCTACTCGAAAGAGTGGCCTTTTTTGTATCTGTAGAAAAAGTCCTTTCGCAACAATGATCTGTCACTGTGTGGTGAGCCTTGCGGGGTCACCGATGCGCTGAGTTCCGACTATGCTCAATCGCACATTGCACTCTCTACGACTGAAGACGAACTGTCACCGGGGCTCGGTGCCAGGCGTTAATATTCGTGATTATTTTTTTCTACAGGGATTGGTAACTTGGCTGGATACCCCCATCCTGTCGCGCACAATCCAAGAGGTGATTGATGCGCGCCAACTCGTCTGATCCACAAGACACCGTCACAGCGACACAACCGATCAAGGCGCAACGGTTGCGCTTGCTTGATCTAATCAGCAAGTACCGCCAACCCATTGGTCTGGTGGTCACCCTGTTGCTGTTCACCATTGCGCTAATTGCCTGCCGTCACTTGTTGAGCGAACTCGACCTGGACGCTTTGCACGACTCGATCCTCGACGTACCGCAACCGGCACTGCTGGGTGCGCTGGGCGCTACCGTCGCAGGCTTCATCATTTTGCTGGGTTACGAATGGTCGGCCAGCCGCTACGCTGGCGTGAGCCTGGCACCGCGAACCCTGGCACTGGGCGGCTTTACCGCCTTCGCCATCGGCAATGCCATTGGTCTTTCGATGCTGTCCGGCGGCTCGGTTCGCTACCGCCTGTATGCCCGCCATGGCCTGGGGGCCACTGAAGTCGCGCGCATGACGCTGTTCGCCAGCCTCTCGCTCGGCTGCGCCCTGCCACCGCTCGCCGCGCTGGCGACACTCAGCGACCTGCCCGACGCCTCCGCCGCCCTGGGGCTTTCGCAAGTCTTGCTGGGCAGCATCGCGACAGCTGTGTTGTTGCTGTTTGCGGTACTGGCCATCGGCATCTACCGCCGTCGCCTGCCGGAACAACCCTTCGCCGACAACCTGCTGGTCAAGATCGGCCGCCGCACCTTGCGCCTGCCTGGGCGCCGCCTGACCTTTCTGCAACTGATCATTACCGCGCTGGATGTGGCCGCCGCCGCCACCGTGCTCTATTTGTTGTTGCCGGAAGCACCGCCGTTCGGCGCGTTTCTTCTGGTTTATCTGCTGGCACTGGCCGCTGGCGTGCTCAGCCATGTGCCGGGTGGGGTCGGCGTGTTCGAGGCGATCCTGCTCGCGGCCTTCTCCGACAAACTGGGCGCGGCACCACTGGCCGCCGCCCTGCTGCTCTATCGCTTGATCTATGTGGTGCTGCCGATGCTGGTGGCCTGCCTGTTCCTGCTGATCAGCGAAGGTCAGCGCTTGTTTCAGACGCGCCAGACCCTGCGTGCCGCCTCCGGCCTGGCCGCGCCTATATTGGCGGTGCTGGTGTTCCTGTCCGGCGTGGTATTGCTGTTTTCCGGCGCGACCCCGGAAATCGATACGCGCCTTGAACATATCGGCTTTCTGATCCCGCACCGCCTGGTCGACGCCTCGCACTTTGGCGCCAGCCTGATCGGCGTGTTGTGCCTGTTGCTGGCCCAAGGCCTGCGTCGTCGACTGTCGGCCGCCTGGATGCTGACCACCATTCTGCTGCTGGTCGGCGCCCTGCTCTCCCTGCTCAAGGGTTTCGACTGGGAAGAAGCCACTCTGATGGTGCTGACGGCGAGCCTGCTGGGGGTTTTCCGGAGTTCGTTCTATCGCCCCAGCCGCCTGACCGAGCTGCCGTTCTCGCCCCTGTATCTGGTGGCCAGCCTGTGCGTACTCGGCGCCTCGATGTGGCTGCTGTTGTTCGCTTACCAGGATGTGCCGTACAGCCACCAACTCTGGTGGCAGTTCACCCTCGATGCCGATGCCCCGCGTGGCTTGCGCTCGCTGCTCGGCGCGGCGGTCCTGCTGGTGGTGGTGTCCCTGACATGGTTGCTACGCACCGCTCGCCCGGTCATCCACCTGCCGACAGCCGATGAGCTGGAGCGCGCGAGCAAGATCCTCATGGCGTCTGCCCAACCGGATGGCGGCCTGGCCCTGACCGGCGACAAGGCGCTACTGTTCCACCCCAACGATGAGGCGTTCCTGATGTACGCCCGCCGCGGCCGCAGCCTCGTGGCGCTGTATGACCCGATCGGTCCGGGCCAGCAACGGGCGGAAATGATCTGGCAGTTTCGCGACCTGTGCGACATCCATCACGCCCGCCCCGTGTTCTATCAAGTGCGCGCCGAGAACCTGCCGTACTACATGGACATCGGCCTGACCGCGATCAAGCTGGGCGAAGAAGCCAGGGTCGACCTCAAGCGCTTTGACCTCGAGGCCAAGGGCAAGGAGATGAAGGACCTGCGCTACACCTGGAACCGTGGCACCCGCGATGGCCTGTCGCTGGAAATCCATGAGCCGGGCCAGGCGCCAATGGATGAGCTCAAGGTGATTTCCGATGCCTGGCTGACCGGTAAGAACGTGCGCGAGAAAGGCTTCTCCCTCGGCCGCTTCAGCGACGATTACCTCAAGCACTTCCGCATTGCAGTGATCCGTTTCGAAGGACGCCCGGTAGCGTTCGCCAACCTGCTCGAGACCTACGGCCATGACCTGGCCAGTCTCGACCTGATGCGTGCGCACCCCGAGGCCTCCAAGCTGACCATGGAGTTCATGATGGTCGGCCTGATCCAACATTATAAGAGTCACGGATACGCGCGCTTCAGCCTGGGCATGGTGCCGTTGTCGGGGCTGCAACCCCGTCGCGGTGCACCCTTGACCCAGCGCCTGGGCTCGATGGTATTCCGCCGTGGTGAGCAGCTCTACAACTTCCAAGGCTTGCGCCGCTTCAAAGACAAGTTCCAGCCTGACTGGGAACCCCGTTATATGGCCGTGCCCGCCGGACTCGATCCGCTGGTTGCCTTGGCCGACACTGCCGCCCTGATCGCGGGCGGCTTGACTGGATTGGTGAAACGCTGATGATTCAACGCTCCCTGCGCTATGTCCTGGGCACCCTGGTAGTGGTTGCCCTGATTCTCGGTGGTGGCTATTGGTACCTCAAACGCCCGGCACCGGAACCGACCCTCGATCTGCTGACCCCAACCGATGGCGCGGCGATGACCCGCGTTATCCCCGGCACCACGCCAAAGGCCCAGGTGCTAGTGGCGGTCAATGAAGAACAGAAACTCAGCGACAAACAATTGCTGACCCTGAGCCGTAGCGGCTCGGCGCAGATTGTCCAAGTGATCCTGCCCAAGGACTGCCTGCTGCAAAGCCGCGCCTTGCAGTCGGGCCTGCGGGAACTGAAAGGCCCGGCCACTTTGGTCAGCGGCATCGGCCCGGGCGCAGTGCTGGCCTGGCGCTGGCTGTCCGAACAGAAGAACGACAAGGCCCAGGCCGTTTCAGTGGACCTGGCTCTGGAAAAACCCGGCTGCACCCACCTGCTGCCGAAAAGCTCCGCCCACGGCCACTGGCTGGTGGCGTGGAACGACAACCCGGACGACACCAGCGCCGGCTTCGTGCGTGACCAGCCCAACGCCGAAACCAGCATCAGCGACTACGACATCAACCTGCCACAAGTGCTGAACAACGAACTGCGCAAACTGCTGGTCGGTGGCGACAAGGACGCCGGCGGCTTGCAGATTCCAGTGGTTGAAGTACCCGCCGGCCAGGCCAGGGATACGGTGACCCTGTTCCTGTCGGGTGATGGCGGCTGGCGCGACCTCGACCGCGACGTGGCAGGCGAGATGGCCAAGATCGGCTACCCGGTGGTCGGCATCGACACCCTGCGTTACTACTGGCAGCACAAGAGCCCCGAGCAAAGCGCCCTGGACCTCGCCGAGCTGATGCAGCATTACCGGCAGAAATGGGGCACCAAGCGCTTCATCCTGACCGGCTACTCGTTCGGCGCCGATGTGCTGCCAGCGATCTACAACCGCCTGGCAGAGTCCGAGCAGCAGCGCGTCGACGCCATTATCCTGCTGGCCTTCGCCCGCACCGGCAGCTTCGAAATTGAAGTCGAAGGCTGGCTCGGCAACGCTGGCAAAGAAGCCGCCACCGGCCCGGAAATGGCCAAGCTGCCCGCCGCGAAAGTGGTGTGCATCTACGGTGAAGAAGAAGTCGACGAAAGCGGCTGCACCGACAAGAGCGCGGTGGGCGAAGCCATCAAGTTGCCTGGCGGTCACCACTTCGACGAGAACTACCCGGCCCTGGCACAGCGGTTGGTGGATGTGATCCAGAAGCGGCAAGTGCAGGAAACTGAAGCTCAGGAATGATCTGAGCCTCACAAAAAAGCCCCCGCTGCCGCAAGGCTCCGGGGGCTTTTTCATTCAACACCACAACCCCCTGTAGGAGCGAGCATGCTCGCGATGGTCGTCAACGATAACGCTGGCTGTCTGAACGCCCGCGGTGCACTCAGGTTTTTCGCGAGCAGGCTCGCTCCTACAGGAGGGGTCACATCTCCACCTGCGTCCCCAGTTCAATCACCCGATTCAGCGGCAGATTGAAGAAGCGCAAATTGCCGTTGGCGTTCTGCAACATGAACGCGAACAACGCCTCGCGCCAACGGGCCATGCCTTCGAGCTTGGAGGCGATGACTGTCTCGCGGCTGAGGAAGTAGGTGGTGCGCATCGGGCTGAAGTCCAGCTCATCGAGATGACACAGTTTCAGCGCCTTCGGTACGTCCGGCTCGTCGGTGAAACCGAAATGCAGGATCACCCGGAAGAAGCCTTCGCCGTAGGATTCGACCTCGAAGCGCCGGCTCGACGGCACTCGCGGGATGTCTTCATAGACCACCGTCAGCAGCACCACCTGCTCGTGCAACACCTGGTTATGCAGCAGGTTGTGCAACAGCGCGTGGGGCACGGCGTCCGGTCGCGCGGTGAGGAACACTGCCGTGCCCTGCACGCGATGCGGCGGTTGCACGGCGATGCTGCTGATGAAAATCTCCAGCGGCAGGCCACCCTCGTCGATACGCTCCACCAGCAACTGCTTGCCGCGTTTCCAGGTGGTCATCAACACAAACAGCGCGAAACCGGCAATTACCGGAAATGCCCCGCCTTGAACGATTTTCGGCACGTTGGCGGCGAAATACAGACCATCGACCAACAGGAAGCCGAGCAACAACGGTACCGCCAAGATGGGTGGCCACTTCCACAACAGCAAGATCACTGCCGACACAAGAATGGTGGTCATCAGCATCGTGCCAGTCACAGCCACACCATAAGCCGAAGCCAGGGCACCGGAGGATTCGAAACCGATCACCAGCAGAATGACGCCGACCATCAACGCCCAGTTCACCGCCCCAATGTAGATCTGGCCTTGCTCTGCACTGGAAGTGTGCTGAATATGCATGCGCGGAATGTACCCGAGCTGGATCGCCTGACGGGTCAGGGAGAACGCGCCGGAAATCACCGCCTGGGAGGCAATCACCGTGGCCAGGGTCGAAAGTCCGACCAACGGAATCAATGCCCAGTTCGGCGCCAGCAGATAAAACGGGTTGCGCGCGGCTTCCGGATCGCCCAGCAGCAGCGCCCCCTGGCCGAAGTAATTGAGCACCAGCGCCGGCAGCACCAGGATGAACCAGGCACGGGCAATCGGCTTGCGGCCGAAATGGCCCATGTCGGCATACAGCGCTTCGGCACCGGTCAGTGCCAGCACTACCGCGCCAAGGATCGCCACGCCCATGCCCGGGTGCACGACGAAGAAACGTACGCCCCACGCCGGGTTCATCGCCTGCAACACTTCTGGGTGCTGGATGATCCCATAGACACCCAATGCCCCCAGCACTACAAACCAGGTGACCATGATCGGCCCGAACAGAATGCCGATTCGCGCGGTGCCGTGACGTTGAATCAGGAACAACGCCACCAGCACGATCACCGACAGCGGCACTACCCAATGGTCGATGCCGTCGAATGCCAGCCCCAGGCCTTCAATGGCCGACAGTACGGAAATCGCCGGGGTGATCATGCTGTCACCATAAAACAGCGCTGCACCGATCAGTCCGCAGACCACCAGCAGCGTGCGCAATTTCGCATGCCCTGCCGCCGCCCGCCGAGCCAGCGCGGTCAAGGCCATGATCCCGCCTTCGCCCTGGTTGTCGGCGCGCAGGACAAACATCATGTACTTGATCGACACGACCCAGATCAGCGACCAGAAGATCAGTGCCAGAATACCCAGCACGCCGTCATGGTTGACCGGTACTCCATAGCCGCCGGAGAACACTTCTTTGAGGGTGTACAGCGGGCTCGTGCCGATATCGCCGTAAACCACCCCGACCGCCGCGACCAGCATGCCGATCGGCTTGGCCGCCGAATGACTGGCACCCTCAGCCTGACTACTTGCCTGACCCATCCACCACTCCTACTACCCAGACCCGGGCTTCTATGAAGAAGCACTATGCTTTGTCATGCAGCATGCGCTGTTTTACTTGCTGTTACAGACGTTTTGTTGACTGTAAAAAATCGGTAAAGCCCATCGGCGCGAAGCATAGCGCAGCACTCGTCGTATTTCCCTGCATAAAGCTGGTCAAGTGAGCGTCTCATCGCTAGAATTGCGCACTTTTTGATCAGAGACGCAAAAAAGCGTCCGTTTGTCGCCTTGCCCGTTTGCGGCTGGAGGCGTCACAAATACCGAGGTTAGACATGTCCACCACTCCTGCGCCGGCCAATCCAAAGGTTGGCTTCGTATCCCTGGGTTGCCCCAAAGCACTGGTCGACTCCGAGCGCATCCTTACCCAGCTGCGCATGGAAGGTTACGACGTTGTGTCCACCTACCAGGACGCCGACGTCGTGGTGGTCAACACCTGCGGTTTCATCGATTCGGCCAAGGCTGAATCGCTGGAAGTGATCGGCGAAGCCATCAAGGAAAACGGCAAGGTCATCGTGACCGGCTGCATGGGCGTCGAAGAAGGCAACATCCGCAACGTTCATCCGAGCGTGCTGGCCGTTACCGGTCCGCAGCAGTACGAGCAAGTGGTCAACGCCGTGCACGCAGTCGTGCCGCCACGCCAGGACCACAACCCGCTGATCGACCTGGTGCCGCCACAAGGGATCAAACTGACCCCGCGCCACTATGCCTACCTGAAGATTTCCGAAGGCTGCAACCACAGCTGCAGCTTCTGCATCATCCCGTCGATGCGCGGCAAGCTGGTCAGCCGTCCGGTCGGTGACGTTCTCGACGAGGCCCAGCGCCTGGTCAAGTCCGGCGTCAAGGAACTGCTGGTAATCTCCCAGGACACCAGCGCCTATGGCGTCGACGTGAAATACCGCACCGGTTTCTGGAACGGCGCGCCGGTGAAAACCCGCATGACCGAGCTCTGCGAAGCCCTGAGCACCCTCGGTGTCTGGGTGCGCCTGCACTACGTCTACCCGTACCCGCACGTTGACGAGCTGATCCCGCTGATGGCCGCCGGCAAGATCCTGCCGTACCTGGACATCCCGTTCCAGCACGCCAGCCCGAAAGTGCTGAAGTCGATGAAACGCCCGGCGTTCGAAGACAAGACCCTGGCGCGGATCAAGAACTGGCGCGAAATCTGCCCGGACCTGATCATCCGTTCGACTTTCATCGTCGGCTTCCCCGGCGAGACCGAAGAAGACTTCCAGTACCTGTTGAACTGGCTGACCGAAGCCCAGCTCGACCGCGTCGGCTGCTTCCAGTACTCGCCGGTTGAAGGCGCACCTGCCAATGATCTGGATCTGGAAGTCGTGCCGGACGACGTCAAGCAGGACCGTTGGGAGCGCTTCATGGCGCACCAGCAGGCCATCAGCTCGGCGCGCCTGCAATTGCGCGTTGGCCGTGAGATCGAAGTGCTGGTCGATGAAGTCGACGAGCAAGGCGCGGTCGGCCGCTGCTTCTTCGATGCCCCGGAAATCGACGGCAACGTGTTCATCGACAACGGCAGCAACTTGAAACCGGGCGACAAAGTCTGGTGCAAAGTGACCGACGCCGACGAATACGACCTGTGGGCTGAACAGATCTAATCGCAAAAAATATGAAAAGCCCCGCTCTCTTGACGAGATGCGGGGCTTTTTTACGGCTATCGTTTGGTTAGGAACGGATTCTCATCTCCAATAACCCAAGGGGCAGGCTGGCATGCGCCAACATTCGGTCATTCACACACCGAAACAAAGCGACTACGAAGAATTGACCAGGGTCTGGGAGGCCTCGGTCCGCGCCACCCACGATTTTCTGCCGGACAGCTATATCGAACTGTTGAAGAACCTGGTGCTGACCCGCTATCTCGACGCGGTGATGCTGATCTGCACCAAAGACCCGCAGCAGCGCATCACCGGATTCGCCGGTGTCGCGGCGGGCAAGATCGAGATGCTCTTCATCGACCCTGCGCATCGCGGCCAGGGCCTTGGCAAACGGTTACTGCGCTATGCCATGGAAAATCTCAACGCCGATGAACTGGACGTCAACGAACAGAATCCGCAAGCCCTGGGGTTTTACTTCAAACAGGGGTTTGAGGTGGTCGGTCGTTCGGAGGTCGATGGGATGGGGCAGCCGTATCCGCTATTGCACATGCGTTTGCGTCAGGCTCAGCAATTGACGCGTAATGGCTGATACACCATGAAACCACTGTGGGAGCGAGCCTGCTCGCGAAAGCGATTTATCAGTCAACCTTGATGTTGAGCCTGATGGCCATTTCGCGAGCAGGCTCGCTCCCACAAAAAGCCCCTGCGGCAAAATGGTTCCGGGATTAACCGGCGCCAGGCAGGTACAATGCCCACCCCTTTTTTGTTACGGCCCTGTCATGACTGACCCGATTCGACTCTCCAAACGCCTCATCGAACTCGTCGGCTGTTCCCGTCGGGAGGCTGAGCTGTTCATCGAGGGCGGCTGGGTCACCGTCGACGGCGAAGTCGTCGACGAGCCGCAGTTCAAGGTCGGCAGCCAAAAAGTCGAGCTCGATCCAGAGGCCAAGGCCACGGCGCCAGAGCCGGTAACCATCCTGTTCAATGTGCCCGCCGGCATGGACGCGGATACCGCCATGGCGACCATCAGCGCCGAAACCCTGAGCGAAGAGCACCGCTACGGCAAACGTCCGCTCAAGGGCCACTTCCAGCGCCTGACCGCCAGCACCGACCTGCAGGCCAATGCCAGCGGTTTGCTGGTGTTCACCCAGGACTGGAAGATCCTGCGCAAGCTCACGGCCGACTCCAACAAGATCGAGCAGGAATACGTGGTCGAGGTCGAAGGCGACATGGTTGAGCATGGCCTTAACCGCTTGCAACACGGCCTGACCTACAAGGGCAAGGAACTGCCGCCGGTCAAGGCCAGCTGGCAGAACGAAAACCGCCTGCGCTTCGCCATGAAGAACCCGCAACCGGGCGTACTCGCCCTGTTCTGCCAGGCCGTCGGCCTGAAGGTCGTGGCCATCCGTCGCATCCGCATCGGCGGCGTGTCCATCGGCAAAGTGCCCGTGGGGCAATGGCGCTACCTGTCCGGCAAAGAGAAGTTCTAAGGCTTCTGACGCCGCCACACATTTTGGTGCCGCAGCTTTATGCGGCGCCCACTGCTGAATATCAGGACTGCACACCATGATTCACAATGACGTACTGCGCAGCGTGCGCTACATGCTCGACATCAGCGACAAGAAAGTCATCGAGATCATCAAGCTCGGCGGCATGGACGTGACCTTGGCCGACCTGTTGACCTACCTCGACAAGAAAGAAGAAGACGAAGAGGGTTTCGTACGTTGCCCGGACGAGGTCATGGCGCACTTCCTCGACGGCCTGGTGATCTTCAAGCGCGGCAAGGACGAAAGCCGCCCACCTCAGCCCATCGAAGTACCGGTGACCAACAACATCATCCTGAAAAAGCTGCGCGTGGCCTTCGAGCTGAAAGAAGACGACATGCATGCGATCCTCAAGGCCGCCGAATTCCCGGTATCCAAGCCTGAGCTGAGCGCACTGTTCCGCAAGTTCGGCCACACCAACTACCGCCCGTGCGGCGACCAGTTGCTGCGCAACTTCCTCAAGGGCCTGACCCTGCGCGTTCGCCCGCAATAACATGCGAGGCGGATCTACCCTGTAGGAGCTGCCGAAGGCTGCGATCTTTTGATTTTTAAAAACAAGATCAAAAGATCGCAGCCTCCGGCAGCTCCTACAAGGCCGTATGCCCCCCCATTCCGCGCAAAAATAGTGGCTCCGCTTCCGGCGACTGACGACTAGGGTGTAATGACCTTCAGCCCTCAGGATTCGCCATGCATCCCTACTTCTCCCTGCAAGGCCGCACCGCACTGGTGACCGGCGGCACCCGCGGTATCGGCAAAATGATCGCCAAGGCCTATGTCGAGGCTGGCGCCACCGTCTACGTCTGTGCCCGCGATGTCGAAGCCTGCCGGCAAACCGCCGACGAGCTCGGTGCGCTCGGACGCTGCCACGGCGTGGCCGCCAACCTGGCCACTGAAGAAGGCGTGCAGCAGCTGGCCACGCGGCTGGGTGAGCAGATGACCCACCTCGACATTCTGGTGAACAACGCCGGCACCACGTGGGGGGCGCCATTGGAAAGCTACCCGATCAAGGGCTGGGAAAAGGTCATGCAACTGAATGTGACGTCAGTATTCAACTGCATCCAGCAGTTTCTGCCACTGTTACGCAAAGCCGGTTCACCTGCGAACCCGGCACGGATCATCAATATCGGTTCAGTCGCCGGGATTTCTTCCTTCGGCGAACAGGCGTATGCGTATGGGCCAAGTAAAGCGGCCCTGCATCAGCTTTCGCGGATCCTGGCGCGGGAACTGGTGAGCCAGCACATCAACGTCAACGTGATCGCACCGGGGCGCTTTCCGAGCAAGATGACCCAGCATATCGGCAATGATGAACAGGCATTGGCGCAGGACACCGCGTTGATCCCGATGAAGCGCTGGGGCCGCGAGGAAGAGATGGCAGCACTGGCGATCAGCCTGGCGAGTACGGCCGGGGCCTACATGACCGGGAATATCATTCCGCTGGATGGTGGGTTCAGCCTCTAAATCGGCGGTGTGGCCTTCGCGAGCAGGCTCGCTCCCACAGGATTTACTGTGCTGTGGCCGAACGAGATCTACTGTGGGAGCGAGCCTGCTCGCGAAGGTGCCAGCACAGGCACCACTGAATTCAGGTCGATCGGGTTATCATGCCCTCCTTTCCCCCCGCCTCGACCGCCAACCATGACCTACAGCGTTTCTCCCATCGGCTTCGTCCGCTCCTGCTTCAAGGAGAAGTTCGCCATCCCACGCCAGCCGCAACTAGCCCCGGCCGCCCGTGGCGTACTGGAACTGGTGGCGCCATTCGATCAGGGCGATGCAGTACAGGGCCTGGAACAGGTCAGCCATGTCTGGCTGCTGTTCCTGTTCCATCAGGCGCTGGAGGAAAAGCCGCGGCTGAAGGTCCGCCCTCCTCGCCTCGGCGGCAACAAATCCATGGGCGTGTTCGCCACGCGCGCCACCCATCGGCCCAATGGCATTGGCCAGTCCGTGGTCAAACTGGACAAGGTCGAAGCTGATCGCCTGTGGATATCCGGGATTGATCTACTGGATGGCACACCGATCCTCGATGTCAAACCCTACGTGCCTTACGCCGACATCATCGACACAGCCACCAACAGCATCGCCAGCGCCGCGCCGCTGTTGATTGCCGTGCAGTGGACGGACTCGGCCCTGCAACAGGCTCACGGGCATGCTCAGCGCCTTGAAGAGCCCTTGGTTGAGCTGATTGAGCAATGCCTGGCGCAAGATCCGCGACCGGCGTACCAGACGCCTGCGCCAGAACGGGAATATGGTGCGCAATTCTGGGATGTGGATGTGCGCTGGCATTATCCGACGCCGAAGCTGATCCGCGTGCTCGAAGTCATTCCCGCGAAGATATAACCGCCAGAAACGAAAAAGCCCGCGCTACCTTTTCAGGTGACTCGGGCTTTTTTACCACCGCAAACCAATGTGGGAGCGAGCTTGCTCGCGATGGCGGTCTGACATTCAGAATCAATGTCGGCTGATCTACCGCTATCGCGAGCAAGCTCGCTCCCACAGGGTCGTGGTGTTCTTATTTCTCTACGAACGCACGCTCGATCAGGTAATCACCCGGCTCGCGCATGCGAGGCGATACTTTCAGGCCGAAGCTGTTCAACACTTCGCTGGTCTCGTCGAGCATGCTCGGGCTGCCGCACAGCATGGCACGGTCGTCCTGCGGGTTGATCGGTGGCAGGCCGATGTCGCTGAACAGCTTGCCGCTGCGCATCAGGTCGGTCAGGCGACCTTCGTTTTCGAACGGCTCGCGGGTTACGGTCGGGTAGTAGATCAACTTGTCACGTAGTGCATCGCCAAAGAACTCGTTCTGCGGCAGGTGCTCGGTGATGAACTCGCGGTAGGCGACTTCGTTGACGTAACGTACGCCGTGGCACAGGATCACTTTTTCGAAACGCTCGTAGGTCTCCGGATCCTGGATGACGCTCATGAACGGCGCCAGACCGGTACCGGTGCTGAGCAGGTACAGATGTTTGCCAGGCTTCAAGTCATCCAGCACCAGCGTGCCGGTAGGCTTCTTGCTGATGATGATCTCGTCGCCTTCCTTCAGATGTTGCAGCTGGGAAGTCAGCGGACCATCAGGCACCTTGATGCTGAAGAACTCGAGATGCTCTTCCCAATTCGGGCTGGCAATCGAGTAAGCGCGCATAAGCGGGCGGCCGTTGGGTTGTTGCAGGCCGATCATCACGAACTGACCGTTCTCGAAGCGCAGGCCCGGATCACGGGTGCACTTGAAGCTGAACAGAGTGTCGTTCCAGTGATGAACACTGAGGACACGCTCGTGGTTCATGTTGCTCATGTACGGGGACTCCTGGAGATTGGGTCTGCGCTTGCTCTTTCAGTGAAGAGACCTGCGGTGCGCAATTGCATCGCATTCTAATAGCGACGACAATATCTGTTAACTGGATTATTAAGATAAGGGTTATCGGTTATATCGATATGCGATTTACTCTCCGTCAACTTCAAGTGTTCGTTGCCGTCGCCCAGCAGGAAAGCGTCTCCCGTGCTGCGGGCCTGCTCAACCTCTCACAATCGGCGGCGAGCACATCAATTACCGAGCTGGAGCGCCAGTGCAGCTGCCAGCTGTTCGATCGCGCCGGCAAACGGCTGAGCCTCAACGCCCTCGGCAAACAGCTGCTGCCCCAGGCGGTAGCTTTGCTCGACCAGGCCAAGGAAATCGAAGACCTGCTCAATGGCAAGTCCGGTTTCGGCTCACTGGCAGTGGGCGCAACCCTGACCATTGGCAACTACCTCGCGACCCTGCTGATCGGCGGTTTCATGCAACGCCACCCGGAAAGCCAGGTAAAGCTGCACGTGCAGAACACCGCCAATATTGTGCAACAGGTTGCCCACTACGAAATTGACCTGGGTCTGATCGAAGGCGATTGCAACCACCCCGACATCGAAGTGCAAAGTTGGGTCGAAGATGAGCTGGTGGTCTTTTGCGCACCACAGCACCCGCTGGCCAGACGCGGCACCGCGAGCATGGAGGAGCTGAGCCAGGAAGCCTGGATCTTGCGTGAACAAGGCTCAGGCACACGCCTGACGTTCGATCAGGCCATGCGCCATCACCGTAGCGCGCTGAACATCCGCCTGGAACTGGAGCACACCGAAGCCATCAAGCGCGCTGTAGAGTCCGGTCTGGGAATAGGCTGTATCTCGCGACTGGCGCTACGGGATGCGTTCCGCCGCGGCAGCCTGGTAGCGGTGGAGACTCCGGACCTGGACCTGGCGCGACAGTTCTATTTCATCTGGCACAAGCAGAAGTACCAGACCTCGGCGATGCGTGAGTTCCTCGACCTGTGCCGCGCGTTCACCGCCGGGGTGCAGCGCAGCGACGAGATCGTTCTGCCATCGATCGCTTAAAGCAGAATCACCGCCCAGACCAGCGCTATCATGGTCAAGGCCACGAATTGCGCGGCACTGCCCATATCCTTGGCGTTCTTTGACAACGGGTGCAATTCAAGGGAAATGCGGTCGATGGCCGCTTCCACGGCCGAATTGAGCAACTCGACGATCAGCGCCAGCAGGCATACCGCAATCAGCAACGCCTGCTCGACACGACTCACGTTCAAGAAGAACGACAGCGGGATCAGGATGACATTGAGCAACACCAGTTGCCGAAAAGCGGCTTCGCCGGTGAAGGCTGCGCGCAGGCCGTCCAGCGAGTAACCGGAAGCATTGAGGATACGTTTCAGGCCGGTCTGGCCTTTGAAAGGTGACATAAGAGTAGGAACTGACCAAAAAGGGAGTGGGAAAGCTAGATTAACCAAAGTCAAAAAAGCGTGAAGGCGGCAGCGCTTAATGGCTTGAAATTGACTCAAGTTGTTGCAACAGCAACGCCGCCTGGGTGCGGGTCCGCACATTCAGTTTACGAAAAATCGCGGTCACGTGGGCCTTGATGGTCGCTTCGGAAACACTCAGTTCGTAGGCAATTTGTTTGTTCAGCAACCCTTCGCAAACCATGGTCAGCACCCGGAACTGTTGCGGAGTCAAGCTTGCAAGGCCTTCACTGGCCGCCTTGGCTTCAGCGGAAACGCTGACGGCTTCGAACGCCTGCGGTGGCCAGAAAACATCGCCATCGAGCACCGCGCGCACAGCTTTCTGGATAACACTCAAGTCGCTGGACTTGGGTATGAAACCGCTTGCACCAAATTCGCGGGATTTCACCATGATCGTCGCTTCTTCCTGGGCCGAGACCATGACGACAGGAATTTGCGGATACTGGCCGCGCAACAGCACCAACCCGGAAAAACCATACGCGCCCGGCATGTTCAGATCCAGCAGCACCAGGTCCCAGTCAGCCTTTTCGGTCAGGCGTGTCTCCAGCTCGGCAATGCTCGCCACTTCCACCAGGCGCACATCCGGGCCCAGGCCCAGGGTCAACGCTTGATGCAGGGCGGAACGAAAAAGAGGATGGTCATCGGCAATCAGGATTTCGTATGTGGCCATTTTTCAAATGATCCTGTTTTTCATGGGATGCCCGATGCATTCGGGTATCGCCAAAACAACTCGAGGTAACAGCTACGGTGCTGCACCAACAGGGCACGTTCAACGCAAAAAACGGCGTTTCAAACTCTGGCCGCACCCTAATCGGCGCCAAGCATGCCCAGCGAAACCGGGGTGGTCAAGCGACATGGCCGGTACACTTTATTGCAGCTTCGGCGACAATCAGTCCATCAATGCCACTGCTGGCTGAACATAGGGCATCAACTCGGTGTGCGCTGGGGTCGAAACGTTCATTTCCAGCTGACGCTTGGCATCGAGGTAATGCTGGCTGAACACATCGAAATAAGCGTCCAGTGCCGAGGCGGCCTCTCCATCTCCCGCAAGATCGAGACACAACGCCGCCACTTCCGCGGTGCACAGGTGCTCGCTGCGGGTGGAGCGGCGCAATTGATAGCGGGAGAGCTTTTCGGGCAACAGGCTAAGAATCGGAAGCGCGTCGAAATAGGGGCTTTTGCGGAAAATCTTCCGGGCTTCGGTCCAGGTCGCGTCCAGCAAAATGAACAGCGGCCGCCTGGTCTGGTCGACTGCCACGCTGTGAGTCACCCGCTCGGGCGCGACATATTCACCCGGGAACACCAGATAAGGCTGCCATTGCGGGTCGGACAGCAACGTCAGTAACTGTTGATCGACTTCGGTACGCGACCAGATGAATGCATGGTTGTCGTGCACCACATCGGCAATCAGCCAGCCGGTGTTGCTGGGCTTGAACACTTCCTTGCCAGTCATGATCAGGCACACCCCGGAGCGAGTCTCGACCTGCGGGCGCCAGGCGCACAGGCAGTGACTTTCGATCACGCGGCAAGCGCGGCACCGTGTTGCCCGCCACCCACGGGCCTGGATCGGCTTGATACCTTCCTCTTCGCGCTGGTCGCGCAGACGGGCTACGGCGTTGGAAGCATGGTTCATCGCAGGCCACGCCGGCAGAAAAAAGAGATCGACACGAAAAGCACTCGCAGGATGAAAGTGCAGGCAGTTTACCAGACCCTCCGGTGCAAACCTGTACCGTCCAGGCCTGGTCCCCTATAATTCGCCGCCACTGAACGCACAGTCATGTGGTGGGTCAAACCCCCATCACTGCCCCAGGAGAGTTTCATGCTGCGCCTTATCGTTCCCACCGCTGCCATTCTGCTGGCGTCGTCCTTCAACGCTCAGGCTGCGTCCTTGAGTGAGCAGAATCTGAACAGAGAGCTGCGAAACGTCGCCACCCAAAGCAGCGTCGGCACGCCACGGGCGATCAGTGAAGACATTCTCGATCAAGGCTACACGGTCGAAGGCAATGTACTGATCAACCACCTGAGCGTGCAAAGCAGTCATGCCAACAAGATGCGCGCCGACCCCAAGGCCGTGTACTTCCAGCTGGGCGCCTCGGTATGCAACAACCCGTCCTTCCGCAAGCTGATGGCCAAGGGCGCGGTCATGCGTTACGACTTCACCGAGGTAAAGACCAACCGTGCGGTTGGTTCTGCAAGCTATCAGGAATCGGATTGCCCGAAAGCGACCCAGAAGAAAAAGTAAGTAAGTCAGTGGGATTTTGCGCGCCGCTGCTCATCCTCGGCGCGCAGTTCCGCCACCAGCGCCTGCAAATAGCGTGAACGTTGCTCTGCGCCCATAAGACGCCGGCAGCACTCTTCCTCGAGACTCAAATGATTGATCTCGGCTGATGACTTCAGCAATCGATACAGTTGCGTATCGATCTCCAGAATGACCCTGGCCATGGTTTACGGCTCCCTGCACTTCACTCGTGATCAGCGGTAAATCCTTGAACCGCTTGTACCCTGCGCCCTACCTTTGACGCCAAGTTGTCGTGTGGTACCTGTAACTTAGTAAATCAGAGTACCGAACACTCGGGGAGGGTTCAGACGAGCGGTGAAACCACCTTGCAAATCGTCAATAAACGGTTGCCAGGAAAGACTTTGCGGCGCAATGATCGAGGCAGCACGAATCATCGCAAGGGTCTAGATTTCAGGTATCTACGTTCATTTTTTCAGGGCAGGAAAAACGGCCGCCCGTTACGTCTTGCGCTCTGCGAACGTTTCTTTCATCCAAGGGAAAAACAGAGCCGGTATGGATGACCCGATCAGGGTCAAGTGAATTGCCCAGGCATGGGCCTGGGCAGACAGCGACACATGAAGTGTCGTGGCGTCGACGCTTCAATGGTCGAAGCCGATGGCTCTGTGCAGAAGGAGAAGTTGAATGCCTTACCAACCGAATGACCTCCTGAGCCGTCATTTTGAAGAAAGCGGCCACGACCTCATCAGCAAGGTCGAAGAACAGCTCAAACTGGTTTCACCCAATAGCCCGAACATCCCGATCTACCGCGACATGATCCTGACCGTGCTGCGCATGGCCCAGGAAGACCACAACCGCTGGAATGCCAAGATAACCCTGCAAGCCCTGCGCGAACTCGAGCACGCGTTCCGTGCGCTGGAGCAGTTCAAGGGGCGACGCAAAGTCACAGTCTTCGGCTCCGCACGCACGCCAGTGGAACACCCCTTGTATGGCCTCGCCCGGGAACTCGGCGCCGCCCTGGCGCGCTCGGACATGATGGTCATCACGGGCGCGGGAGGCGGCATCATGGCCGCGGCCCACGAAGGTGCTGGTCTGGAACACAGCCTGGGATTCAACATCACTCTGCCCTTCGAGCAACATGCCAACCCCACCGTTCAGGGCACGACCAACCTGCTGCCCTTCCATTTTTTCTTCACGCGCAAGCTGTTCTTCGTCAAGGAAGCGGATGCACTGGTGTTATGCCCAGGCGGTTTTGGCACCCTGGACGAAGCGCTGGAAGTACTGACGCTGATCCAGACGGGCAAAAGCCCATTGGTGCCCGTGGTGCTGCTGGACGCGCCGGGCGGTAAATTCTGGCAGGGCGCACTGGACTTCATCCACCATCAACTGGAGGAGAATCGCTACATCCTGCCCACCGACATGAAGCTGGTGAAACTGGTCTACAGCGCCGAGGAAGCGGTGGAGCAGATCAACCAGTTCTACAGCAACTACCACTCCAGCCGCTGGCTCAAGCACCAGTTCGTGATTCGCATGAACCACAAGCTCAGTGACCTGGCACTCGAACACATGCAGGAGGCATTCGCCGACCTGTGCCTGAGCGATCAATTCCATCAACATGCCTATAACGGCGAGGAGCACGACGAAGCACGGTTCAGCCACCTGGCACGGCTGGCCTTCACCTTCACCGCCCGTGATCACGGCCGGCTGCGCGAGTTGGTGGATTACATCAACCTGCCGGAAAACTGGGCACAAACCCAGCCACCGGCGCAGCAGCGTACGCGAGAGCCATTAAAGGTTACGTGAGGCAAAAAAAACGGCCCGCTATCGAAATAGCGAGTCGTTTCAGTCAATCGTCCATCCCTCGGCCGCTGAACAAGCGGCTGATCATTTCCATGGAGTATCCCCGATACGCCAGGAACCTGCCTTGCTTGGCACGCTCCCGGACGTCTATCGGTAATTGCCCGGAGAACTTGCGCCGCCAGGTGTCTTGCAATTGTTCCTGCCAGTCGATGCCGCTCTCGCGCAGCGCGAGTTCGATGTCGCTACGTTGCAGACCACGCTGACTCAACTCTTCACGAATGCGTAAAGGGCCATAGCCGGAACGGGCACGGTAGGAAACGAAGCTTTCAAGGTAGCGGGATTCGGACAACAAGCCCTCTTCCGTCAATCGGTCGAGTGCTGTTTCGATCATTTCGGGGAGAGCGCCGCGCTGACGCAGTTTACGCGTCAGCTCGACTCGACCATGCTCGCGTCGTGCGAGCAGGTCCATTGCGGTTCGCCGCACCGCGACGAGGGTATCGAGTACGGCGGTCATCGGATCAATCAGATATCAGCGTCAGCCAGATCGTCTTCAGTCTCTTTGACCGCAGAAGCCTTGGAGTCCGCTACCGAAGACGGAGACAGCAGCTTGTCACGCAGTTGCTTCTCGAGCGTTGCGGCAATATCCGGGTTATCCGCCAGGTACTTGGCCGAGTTGGCTTTACCCTGACCGATCTTGGTGCCGTTATAGGCGTACCAGGCACCGGACTTCTCAACGAAACCGTGCAGAACACCCAGGTCGATCATCTCGCCGTTGAGGTAGATGCCCTTGCCGTAAAGAATCTGGAACTCGGCCTGACGGAACGGCGAAGCCACTTTGTTCTTCACAACCTTGACGCGGGTCTCGCTACCGACGACTTCATCGCCTTCTTTCACCGCACCCGTGCGGCGGATATCCAGACGAACCGATGCGTAGAACTTCAGCGCGTTACCACCGGTAGTAGTTTCCGGGCTACCGAACATCACGCCGATTTTCATGCGGATCTGGTTGATGAAGATCACCAGGCAGTTGGCGTTCTTGATGTTACCGGTGATTTTACGCAGAGCCTGGGACATCAGACGGGCTTGCAGGCCCACGTGCATGTCACCCATTTCGCCTTCGATTTCAGCTTTCGGCACCAGCGCCGCCACGGAGTCGACGATGATCACGTCGACCGCATTGGAACGCACCAGCATGTCGGTGATTTCCAGGGCTTGCTCACCGGTATCAGGCTGGGACACCAGCAGGTCGTCGACGTTGACGCCCAGCTTGCCGGCGTACTCAGGGTCCAGGGCATGCTCGGCATCGACGAATGCGCAGGTCGCGCCGGCTTTCTGGGCCTGGGCGATCACGGACAATGTCAGTGTGGTTTTACCGGAAGATTCAGGACCGTAGATTTCAACAATGCGGCCTTTTGGCAGGCCGCCAATGCCCAAAGCGATGTCCAGACCCAGAGAGCCAGTGGAGATGGCCGGGATTGCCTGACGGTCCTGATCGCCCATACGCATTACGGCACCCTTGCCGAATTGACGTTCGATCTGACCCAGGGCCGCAGCCAAGGCTTTCTTCTTGTTGTCGTCCATTAAAGTCCTCACGTAATCAATAAGGCCTGACGGCCAACACCTGTATAAGTAGACAGTATTATTCCACAGCGTTTGCGGATCGCCTACCCCTGATTTGAGATTTCTCCCGCGGCATGGCGCAGCAGCCCCTCTAGCGCGGCCCTCACCGTTTGTCGGCGGACCTCGTCGCGGTTGCCGGCAAAGTGCTGCACCTCGCTGAACACCTGGTCGTCGACGCCCCACGCAAGCCATACGGTGCCCACCGGTTTGCTTGGCGAACCGCCGTCCGGCCCAGCCACACCACTGACCGCCACGGCAAAACGTGCACGGCTTTTTTCCTGTGCTCCACGGACCATGGCCTCGACCACCTCCCGACTGACCGCCCCCACAGTTGAAAACAGCTCGGTCGGAACATTCAGCTGGAGAGTCTTCTGTCGGTTGGAATAGGTGACATAACCGGCTTCGAACCATGCCGAGCTACCCGGGATCCGGGTAATCGCCTCGCTGATACCGCCGCCCGTACAGGACTCGGCGGCGGTGACGTGGGCATTGAGAACCTGCAGGCGCCTGCCGAGTTCAGCGGCCAGCTGAGTGATTTCTTTCACGGTGATCTCCTGATCGGACAATGAGGCCTAACGTACACGAGCGAATAGCGCTTGCAAGTTACAGGGACCCGCCAGGATCAGATCGCAGACGGGCATAACACGGCCTTTGCCCGCTCCCAAAACAGCAAACGATCCTGCAGCCCGTTCAAGCCACCATTGATCCGTCGGGTAATACTGTTGAACTCATCAAAGTCGGCCAGTTCATTGAGGCCGTTTCGCTCCCAGAACCAGGCTGCGGATTCGGCGGCCCACTGAGGCAGCTCCAACAGTTCGGGTTGGTGCAACAAGCGCTCATCACCAAAAAGTGCCCGACTGCACTGCAGGTAATTACTGCGGCCGGTGACCTGGATCAGACCACGGCCCCGATAGCGTTGACCGTCGTCGTCGGGCTCAGGGGAATTACCCAGGCGTAGGGCCAGGTCCCCGGTATCGTATTTCTCGAAATATTTCTCGTTGCCCAACTCTCGCACATGCTGCAACTCCCCCGACTCGTGGCCGATTTGCGCCAGGAAGGCGGCCATGCGCCCGGGGGTACTGATATTACGACGTTCCATGGCGTTATTAAGGGTAAGAATGTACAGGCCCGCCTGAGTGCGGGCACCTGGAAAAATCATGAGTAACTGTTGCTCGGTGAGGCGCATCGCTCGCTCCTTTGATTGATGCATGAAGCTCGAAAGGTGGGGAGAAATCCCTCCAGCGGCGTGGTGGGCGCCTTGCCCCGAACGCAAGATTACAGAAACGCCCCCCGCATGCCTCACCTGCAATTGTTGCGCAGTGTTGTGCCGTCGAACGTCGCAGCACTTCGACTCATGGCAAACAGCAAAGCGACAGCCATTCACTGTTGGTCGGGGCGAGAATCACGCGGCGGCACGTCATCTATACCGATACGTCTGGCCACCCAGCGCCCATACAATCCGACGGCCATGTCGGCCCCGGCTATCGCGGTGAGGCAACCGAAGGCGCCAGCGGCCCAGATCGACATCCCGGCGGCGTACAGCAACATCATGGCCGAGACGCCGCAAACCATGCAGGCCCCGGAGCGCAAGGCCAGTCGTCGCAGCAATGACCAGCCACGGGCACCCTCCTTGTCGGCGCGCCACATTTCCCCGGACACCCCGCTGACCACTGCGAGCGCGACGACGAGCCAGATCGGCAGGTCCAGCAACAGTTGTTGCTCGTTTGTCATGTCAGGCCTCCAGGGTGTTTGGTTTGCGATGCATGCGGTTGGGCACAAGACTATGCATGAATGCATATACAGTCAATGCATAAATGCATTTTTAGAAGGGCAAGAAATGCACCGCATTACATGCTGAACGCAAAAAAACCTGGGTCCTTCCCTGTAGGAGCCAGGCTTGCCGGCGAAGAACGATAACGCGGTATTGTAGATACACCGCGGTGTCTGGTTCGCGGGCAAGCACCGCTCCTACAAGGCGGGCAAACGAAAGGTTAGCGAGCGTACATGCCCCACCAGAACACATGACCCAGGATCAGGATCTGCTCTTCCTGCATTTCCAGGAAAGAGTAGTCCTCGTCTGGATGCTCATCGCGGTTGAAGCTGCGCAGGCGAATCCCTGTGGGCAGTCGATACAGCTGTTTCACCCGCAGCTGGCCGTTATGGTTGATGGCATAGAGATCGCCATCGACGATATCGCCAATCCCGCGCTTGCCGGCGTTGACGCCCACCGTGGCACCGTCGCGCAACACCGGCAGCATGCTGTTGCCGCGCACCGTCACGCATTTGGCCTGGTCGAACTGCACTCCGTTATGACGCAGGCTGCGCTTGCCAAAGCGCAGGCTGGCACGCTCGCTCTCTTCGATGACGAATCTTCCTGATCCTGCCGCCAATTCAACCTCGCGAAGAAAGGGTACCGAGACCTCGTCGTCATCGATGGGGGTGTCGTCGTCCCACAGACTGATGTCGGTGAGTTGAGAATGCGCGGCTTCACGCCGGGTACTCAACGCCTGCGCGATGACCGCCCGGCCACGCAACTGATCGGTGCTGACGGCGAAGTATTCGGCGATCTTCGAGATGTGTTTATCCGAGGGATCGACAATCTTCCCGCCGAGGATGCGCGAGAGAGTGGATTGAGGTACGCCGGTGCGACGGTGAAGCTCCGTGGGGGAGATACCGTGCTGATCGAGCAGCGTTCTTAAAACGGTCGAAACATTGCGTTTTTGCATAATGCGCATATTGCTCGAAGTTTTTTGTCACGACAAATGCTTATTTGCATAACTCATGCATGAATCATCAATAAAGACGTCACCCGGCCGCGATGCCTGCGTCGACAAGACTGCACATGGTAACCTTGCGCCCATCGCGGAAAAGCCGTGCCAATGCCCGCTTTTGCCCCACACCTTTTGAACGAGTTTTCCTGGCAAACCGATGAATAAAGCCCTCTCCGACCTGTCCTCGCACACCCCGATGATGCAGCAGTACTGGCGCCTGAAGAACCAGCACCCTGACCAATTGATGTTTTATCGCATGGGCGACTTTTACGAGATCTTCTATGAAGACGCGAAGAAGGCTGCCAAGCTCCTCGACATCACCCTGACCGCTCGCGGACAGTCGGCCGGCCAGGCGATTCCGATGTGCGGCATTCCTTACCACGCCGCGGAAGGTTATCTGGCGAAACTGGTGAAGCTCGGCGAATCCGTGGTGATCTGCGAGCAGGTCGGCGACCCGGCCACCAGCAAAGGCCCGGTGGATCGTCAGGTGGTGCGGATCATCACCCCGGGTACGGTGAGCGATGAAGCGCTGCTCGATGAGCGACGGGACAACCTGATCGCCGCTGTTCTGGGTGATGAGCGCCTGTTTGGCCTGGCGGTGCTGGATATCACCAGTGGCAACTTCAGCGTGCTGGAAATCAAGGGTTGGGAAAACCTGTTGGCGGAACTGGAGCGCGTCAATCCAGTGGAATTACTGATCCCGGATGACTGGCCCAAGGATCTGCCGGCCGAGAAACGTCGCGGTGTTCGTCGCCGCGCACCGTGGGATTTCGAGCGTGATTCGGCACTGAAGAGTCTTTGCCAGCAATTCTCGACCCAGGACTTGAAAGGTTTCGGTTGCGAAAACCTGACCCTGGCCATCGGTGCCGCCGGTTGCCTGTTGGCCTATGCCAAAGAAACCCAGCGCACTGCCCTGCCGCACTTGCGTAGCCTGCGCCACGAACGCCTGGACGATACCGTGGTGCTGGACGGTGCGAGCCGCCGCAACCTGGAACTGGACACCAACCTGGCCGGTGGCCGCGACAACACCCTGCAATCGGTGGTTGATCGTTGCCAGACCGCCATGGGCAGCCGCCTGCTGACTCGCTGGCTGAACCGCCCACTGCGTGACTTGAGCGTTTTGCTGGCGCGCCAGACCTCGATCACCTGCCTGCTTGACGGCTACCGTTTCGAAAAGCTGCAACCGCAGCTCAAGGAAATCGGCGACATCGAGCGCATTCTCGCCCGAATCGGCCTGCGCAATGCCCGTCCACGGGACCTCGCTCGCCTGCGTGATGCCCTTGGCGCGTTGCCGCAACTGCAAGTGGCAATGGCCGAGCTTGAAGCGCCGCACCTCAACCAACTGGCAACCACCACCAGCACCTACCCGGAACTGGCGGCATTGCTGGAAAAAGCCATCATCGACAACCCGCCCGCGGTGATCCGTGATGGCGGCGTGTTGAAAACCGGTTACGACAGCGAACTCGATGAACTGCAATCGCTCAGCGAGAACGCCGGGCAATTCCTGATCGACCTCGAAGCCCGCGAAAAAGCCCGCACGGGCTTGTCTCACCTGAAAGTCGGCTACAACCGCATCCACGGCTACTTCATCGAACTGCCGAGCAAGCAGGCCGAGTCCGCACCCGCCGACTACATTCGCCGCCAGACCCTCAAGGGTGCCGAGCGCTTTATTACGCCGGAACTGAAGGCCTTTGAAGACAAGGCGCTGTCAGCCAAAAGCCGTGCCCTGGCGCGGGAGAAAATGCTGTACGAAGCACTGCTCGAAGACCTGATTGCCCAGTTGCCACCCCTGCAGGACACCGCGGCAGCGCTGGCCGAGCTTGACGTTCTGAGCAACCTGGCCGAACGGGCGCTGAACCTCGACCTGAACTGCCCGCGCTTTGTCAGCGAGCCATGCATGCGCATCAACCAGGGTCGCCACCCGGTGGTTGAACAGGTATTGACCACCCCGTTCGTCGCTAACGACCTGAGCCTCGACGACAACACCCGCATGCTGGTAATCACCGGTCCGAACATGGGCGGTAAGTCCACTTATATGCGGCAGACGGCGCTGATCGTGCTGCTGGCGCACATCGGCAGTTTTGTCCCGGCAGCCAGCTGCGAGTTGTCCCTGGTCGACCGGATTTTCACCCGGATCGGCTCCAGTGATGACCTGGCCGGCGGACGTTCGACCTTCATGGTCGAGATGAGCGAAACCGCCAACATCCTGCACAACGCCACCGAACGCAGCCTGGTGCTGATGGACGAAGTCGGCCGTGGCACCAGCACCTTCGACGGCCTATCCCTGGCGTGGGCGGCGGCGGAGCGCCTGGCGCATTTGCGAGCCTACACCTTGTTCGCCACCCACTACTTTGAGCTGACGGTCCTGCCGGAAGCTCAGCCGCTGGTGGCCAACGTGCACCTCAATGCCACCGAGCACAACGAACGTATCGTGTTCCTGCACCACGTGCTGCCAGGGCCTGCCAGCCAGAGCTACGGCCTGGCCGTTGCACAGTTGGCCGGTGTGCCCAGCGAAGTGATCGTGCGTGCCCGTGAGCACTTGAGCCGGCTGGAAGACACCGCCCTGCCCCATGAAACACCTGCGCCTGTCAAAGGCAAACCGGCCGCGCCGCAGCAGAGCGACCTGTTCGCGAGCCTGCCGCATCCGGTGCTGGATGAACTGGCCAGACTCGATCTGGACAACATGACACCACGTCGCGCGCTCGAAATGCTCTATACACTAAAGACACGGGTCTAACGCATAGGCTTGCAAGCTGTTAGAATCTCGCGCGGTTTGGGATGCTGCAGGCTATTAGCCTGACCTGCAGACTATCGCTCTCAAACCTTGCGACCCCTACGTGAAGGGGCGCAGCAAGCCGCGCCTGAGGAGAAAATTAGAAATGACCTTCGTCGTCACCGACAACTGCATCAAGTGCAAGTACACCGACTGCGTAGAAGTCTGTCCGGTGGACTGCTTTTACGAAGGCCCGAATTTCCTGGTGATTCACCCGGATGAGTGCATCGACTGCGCACTGTGCGAACCTGAATGCCCAGCGGTGGCCATCTTCTCTGAAGATGAAGTACCTGCAGGCATGGAAAACTTTATCCAGCTGAACATGGAGCTGGCCGAAGTATGGCCAAATATCACCGAACGCAAAGATCCATTGCCAGAATCCGCAGAATGGGATGGCAAGCCAGGCAAGATCGAACACCTCGAACGCTGATTATCCCCGCGTTCCCGAAAAAGGCCCCACAAGGGCCTTTTTGCTTTTCTGCAGGCAAAAAAAGGGGCGGTCTGACCCGCCCACATTTTTTCCCTATTCCCTGTGTTCCTTTTCATCATCCTGATGAATCGCTTCCTGCGATGTCCTTTCCCCTCGTCCTTGAAGGGCGTGTCTGTCCGTTGACACAACACCGATACTAGAGTGTTTACCGCCAGGAGCAATCGCTCGCGCGGGCCCGAATGACTTGTCACATCCTGTTCACGTTAGATAATTCACTTGTTTTTCAGTTGGATAAAACTGACCTGCAAAGAATATGGTCGACTGCCAACCTGTAAAAATAGTGAACACTTACGAAAAGAGTAAGCGAAGACTTACACCCTGAAGCTACAAAACTGCGCTGGCGTCCCTGGAATAAAAAGGCTCTTCACGGAATCCCGGGAAACATAGACAACGCAATATCTGTAAGAGCCGGCTTGCTGCGGGCGGCGTTCCGACGATGGACTCAAGTGCCCAGCGCTTAACCAGTTTCTCCAGCGTTATCGTTGACGACCATCGTCGGAACGCCGCCCGCAGCAAGCCGGCTCCTACAGGGGGAAATGCGTACGGCTCTAGACCAGGCCGGCTGGTAGGCCGCCTCGCTTTGCTTTGGCTTTTGATTTTCTTGCCCCCTCGAGAGGCCGAGTGGAGGTTCTGCGCAGTGGGTAAACCGGCATGGATGCCGGTTTAGCCGCGCTGGGCCAAGGATGGCCCATCGCGGCGGGCCCTGTAGGAGCGAGCATGCTCGCGAAAAACCTGAGAGCACCGCGTGGTGTCCAGGCTCCCCGCGTCACCATTGACCTCCATCGCGAGCATGCTCGCTCCTACAGGCTTTTCCAAGTGACTCGCTGTAAGAGCGAAACCAATAGCGGCCGTTACCGCAGGAATGGATATGTACTCCGTCAACAAACAATAAGTCGGCTGTCAGGCCGCCATCGCCAGCAAGCCGGCTCCTACAAGTATCGCGTTACCTGTTTTTCCCGGGATTCCGTGAAAAACCAATAAAAAACCATCCTGCGGATAACAGAAAGCCCCGAACCAGTCGGGGCTTTCTTTTGAGCACTTACGAGTGGCTTATTGAAACAGCGACTCGCTCGACAGCCCGTTTTTCTCCAGAATCTCCCGCAGACGCTTCAGACCTTCTACCTGAATCTGTCTGACCCGCTCCCGGGTCAGGCCAATTTCCAGGCCCACATCTTCAAGGGTGCTGCTCTCGTGACCGCGCAGGCCAAAGCGGCGTACAACCACCTCGCGCTGCTTGTCGGTCAACTCCGAGAGCCACTGATCGATGCTTTGAGACAGGTCGTCATCCTGCAACAGCTCGCATGGATCGGTTGGGCGATCGTCGGTCAGGGTGTCCAGTAGGGTTTTATCCGAATCCGGACCCAGCGAGACGTCGACCGAAGAAACCCGCTCGTTGAGGCCGAGCATGCGCTTGACCTCTGCTACCGGTTTTTCCAGCAGGTTGGCGATCTCTTCGGGTGAGGGTTCATGATCGAGCTTTTGCGTCAGCTCCCGTGCGGCCCGCAGGTACACGTTGAGCTCCTTGACCACATGGATCGGTAACCGGATGGTCCGGGTCTGATTCATGATCGCGCGCTCGATGGTCTGACGAATCCACCAGGTTGCGTAGGTCGAGAAGCGGAAACCGCGCTCAGGGTCGAATTTCTCCACCGCCCTGATCAAGCCGAGGTTGCCCTCTTCGATCAGATCGAGCAGTGAAAGGCCCCGATTGACGTAACGCCGGGCGATTTTCACCACCAGCCGCAGGTTACTTTCTATCATGCGTTTGCGCCCGGCCGGATCACCACTTTGCGACAGGCGCGCAAAATGCACTTCTTCTTCGGGGGACAGTAGAGGGGAAAAGCCGATTTCATTGAGGTACAGCTGCGTGGCATCGAGTGCCCGCGTGTAATCGATGTACTTATGTTGCTTCAATGTCGCGGAGTGTTTGGATTTGGCACGAACGGAAGGTGGAGCCGCCCCTTCATCATTCGACATCGAATCCGTGCCGATGCCGGTCTCCATCAGGAGAACCTCATCGTCGATGTCAAACTCCGGCACTTCTTTACTGAGAGCCATTGTTATAGTCCTTTGGTGAGTTCGACCTCAAGCTCAAGCGGCGCCTTGATCCTTGGCAACGCTGGAGCCTGTCCCCTCTACGTAACGGAACAGGCTGGAAGCGATCAACGACGCGGCAGGAATTGCAGCGGATCTACAGGTTTACCTTGGCGGCGAATCTCAAAATGCAGTTTCACCCGGTCTGTACCCGTTGACCCCATTTCGGCAATTGTCTGTCCGACCTTGACCTGCTGCCCCTCCCGAACCAACAGCCTGCGGTTATGTCCGTAGGCACTGACGTAGGTTTCACTGTGTTTGATGATGACTAATTCGCCGTAGCCCCTTAAGCCACTCCCGGCGTATACCACCGTCCCATCAGACGCAGCTAAAACAGGCTGTCCCAAATCCCCTGCGATATCAATTCCTTTATTCAAACTACCGTTTGATGAGAATTTGCCAATTAAAATGCCATTAGATGGCCATCCCCAGCCGGTCGGGGCTGGACCCGGTGGAGGCAGTGGAGCGGGTGCCGGCTTGTTCGCGACGGACGGTACAACCACCGGTGTGGTCGTGGTCGTACCGTCCGCAGAGCGGCGGATGACTGTGGTTTTACTCGAGGATGAAGGCGAGGAACTGGACGAGCTGACCACGGTTGTCGGCGTTGAACCGCTGCGTCCATCGAAGCGAATCGTCTGACCGGGACGGATGGTGTACGGCGGCGCAATGTTGTTGCGTGCCGCCAGGGCCTTGTAGTCCCAGCCATAGCGAAACGCGATGGAGAACAGGGTGTCCTTGGGTCGAACGACGTACTGCCCCGTGGTCACGGCCGGACGCTGGGCGGCGGCTTTGTTGCGGTCGACAACGCCTACATCGCTGGATTTGTTACTGGAGCAACCGACCAGCAAGGTGCTCATGACAAGGCCAGTCACCAGGCGCTGAAAGCTCGTTGTACCCATACGCTGCGCTATGACTGTGAGACTCACCCGCCGCTCCCTTTGTGGTGGCTGAAAATGTGATTTGCCGTGTTCCGGCACGAAGTGTCGCAAGTATAACGGGCCGTGCCGGCTTTACCCTTAATGAAGCGAAATGGCTTGGCGCACACGTTTGCTGTCTGAAAAAACAACCCGTTTAAACAATCGACGCCGCTGTAAGACAGAGGCAATCGAAGAGAATTCAGCGCGTTTAAACAAATGCTCAGGCCAGTGGACCATTGAGTAACGGGACGAAGCGCACCGACCCCAGGACCCGCCTGGAAAAGCCATGTTCTTCCCGGATGATCAGCATCAGTTGTTGCACCTCACCAGACCCGACCGGGATCACCAGACGCCCTCCCGGCGCCAGTTGATCAAGCAGCGCCTGAGGCACGTCGGTCGCTACCGCTGTCACGATAATGCCGTTGTAAGGCGCCAGCGCTGGCCAGCCTTCCCAACCATCGCCCCAGCGAAATACCACGTTACGCAAGTTCAGCTCGACCAGGCGTTCCTTGGCCCGGTCTTGCAGGACCTTGATACGTTCCACGGAAAAAACCCGCTCGACCAGTTGCGCCAGCACCGCCGTCTGGTAGCCCGACCCCGTGCCGATTTCCATGACCTTGTCCAGCGGCCCGGCTTCGAGCAGCAACTCGCTCATGCGAGCCACCATATACGGCTGGGAGATAGTCTGGTTATTGCCGATGGGTAGCGCCGTGTCTTCGTAGGCACGGTGCGCCAGCGCCTCGTCGACGAACAGGTGACGCGGTGTACGACGAATGACTTCCAACACCTTGGCGTTGGTAATCCCCTCCTCGTACAGGCGTTGAATCAGGCGCTCGCGGGTCCGTTGCGAGGTCATGCCGATGCCGCGGTGCAGCATGTCGTCGTGTCCACGGGTCATGGGTGCAGCCCCTCCAGCCAGCCGTCGAGGCTTCTGAAGGCATCATTGAAGGTGCGATCCAGTTGCAACGGGGTGATGGAAACGTAGCCCTGCATCACGGCATGGAAATCGGTGCCGGGGCCGCCATCCTCAGCGTCCCCCGCCGCCGCAATCCAGTACCCGGACCTGCCTCGCGGGTCGACCACTTTCACCGGTGCTGCCGCGCGGGCGCGATGCCCGAGGCGGGTCAACTGGATACCGCGGATGTGCTCCAGCGGCAAATTGGGAATATTCACGTTCAGTACCGTACGCGGTGGCAGTTCGAGATCCGCATGGGCCTCGACCAGTTTGCGCGCAAAGTAGGCCGCCGTGGCAAGGTTGTCGACTTGTCGCGAGACCAGCGAAAAGGCAAACGCAGGACGCGCCAGGAATCGACCTTCGAGTGCCGCCGCCACGGTACCCGAGTAGAGCACGTCGTCCCCCAGGTTGGCGCCCAGGTTGATGCCGGACACCACCATGTCCGCTTCACGCTCCAGCAAGCCGTTGAGGCCCAGGTGCACGCAATCGGTCGGCGTGCCATTGACGCTGATAAAGCCGTTGGCCAGCGTGTGCGGGTGTAACGGACGGTCGAGCGTGAGCGAACTGCTCGCGCCGCTTTTGTCCTGTTCCGGGGCAATCACCACGCACTCGGTGTAATCCGCCAGCGCAGCATAAAGCGCGGCGAGTCCGGGTGCGGTTACCCCATCGTCGTTAGAAATCAGAATACGCATGGGCTGTCCGTCTGCCCCACCGGCACCAGATCAACAAGCTCGCGCACCAATACGGTGGCGAAGCATCCGGCCGGCAGGACGAATTCCAGTTGCAGAATGTCAGGCTCGGGATAATGCCACGTCAACCCGGCAATGGGCAGCCGCAGGATGCGACGTTCGTGGCTCATTCCGGCGTTGATCAACCAATCGCGAAGGTCTGCTTCGCGTGCGGCGATCGCCTGCTCCAGTTCATGGACAACGCCCGTGGCCGGCGAGTCACCTTCGCCCCACTGCGGACCGGTCGGGTGCAGATCGAGAATCGCCAGTCGCGGGTCGCTGCATTCGGCCTCACCGGCCGGAAAGAAGCTGCGACTATCGGTGAACGCCAACAGATCGCCAACCTGGGCACGCTGCCAGGTGCCATCGGCGACACGCGCGGCCAGCACTTGGTTGAACAGGAAACTCCGAGCGGTCGAGAGCAGGCGCGAACGCACATTGCGCTGCTCCGGCAAGGCCTTGCGCGCGGCCCAGGCGCGGGCATCGACGACGTTGCCGCCGTCATGCCCAAAGCGCTGGGCGCCGAAATAGTTGGGGATGCCTTGTTTGGCGATCAACTGCAGACGCTCTTCAATGGCGGCCTTGTCGCCAGCGAACTGCGTCAGACGCAAAGTGAAACCGTTGGCCGAGTGGGCACCCCGTTGCAGCTTGCGTTTATGTCGACCGGTCTTGAGGATTTTCAGCGTATCGTTTTCCGCCGACGACAAATCAGGATCAGCCTTGCCCGGCAGTTGCACGCTGAACCACTGGCGCGTCAGCGCCTGGCGATCCTTGAGCCCGGCGTAGCTGACGGTGCGCAATGGCACCCCGGCCGCCTTGGCGATGCGCCGTGCCGCTTCCTCAGTATTCAGACCACGTTTTTCCACCCAGATCCACAGGTGTTCACCGTCGCCGGTAAGGGGAATATCAAGGACTTCGTCGACCTGGAAATCTTCCGCGGTGGCTTTCAGTACGGCGCTGCCGAGCAGTTCACCATAGGCCCGCGGGCCGAGCAATTGCAGTTCGTTCATGCGCGCAGCAACAAGGCAACGGAATGCACGGCAATGCCCTCTTCGCGTCCGACAAAGCCGAGCTTTTCGGTGGTGGTAGCTTTTACGTTCACTTGATCCAACTCAACTTGAAGATCCGCGGCAATCAGCGCGCGCATCGATTCGATATGCGGGGCCATTTTCGGCGCCTGGGCGACGATGGTGTTGTCGACGTTACCGACTTTCCAGCCCTTGGCGTGGATCAACGCGACAACATGACGCAACAGCACTCGGCTGTCGGCGCCCTTGAATTTTGGGTCGGTGTCCGGGAAATGCTTGCCGATGTCACCCAGCGCGGCAGCGCCGAGCAAAGCATCACTCAAGGCGTGCAGCAGGACGTCACCGTCGGAATGAGCGAGCAGCCCGAAGCCGTGTGCAATGCGCACGCCACCCAGAGTGATGAAATCGCCTTCAGCGAAACGGTGCACATCATAGCCGTGGCCAATACGCATAAAAAAACGCCCCGAATTTTGTCAGGGCGTGATTCTACCTGCATTAGGCACCTAGAGCATGCGCGTGATGCCGCAAGTGCTCATCGATGAAACTGGCGATGAAGAAATAGCTGTGGTCATAGCCCGGTTGCAGGCGCAACGTCAGCGGATGACCGGCCTGTTTGGTCGCCTGTTGCAAGGCTTCAGGCTTTAGCTGGGTGGCGAGGAAATCGTCGCGATCGCCTTGGTCAACCAGCAGCGGCAGCTTTTCTTCAGCCTCGGCAATCAATGCACAGGCATCCCACTCGCGCCATTTCGAGCGATCCTCTCCCAAGTAGCGGGAAAAAGCTTTCTGGCCCCACGGGCAGTCCATCGGATTGTTGATCGGCGAGAACGCCGACACCGACAGATAACGCCCCGGATTGCGCAAGGCGCAAACCAGCGCACCGTGGCCACCCATGGAGTGACCGCTGATGCCGCGCTTGTCCGACGCCGGGAAATGCGCTTCGACCAATGCTGGCAATTCCTGCACGACATAGTCATGCATCCGATAGTGGCGCGACCAGGGTTCCTGGGTGGCGTTCAGGTAGAACCCGGCGCCGAGGCCGAAGTCCCAGGCGCCATCCGGATCACCCGGCACGTCGGGACCACGGGGGCTGGTGTCCGGCGCGACGATGATCAGCCCGAGCTCGGCGGCCATGCGCATGGCGCCGGCCTTCTGCATGAAGTTCTCGTCGGTGCAGGTCAGGCCCGACAACCAGTACAGCACCGGCAACTTGCCGCCCTGCTCCGCTTGCGGCGGCAGGTACACGGCAAACACCATGTCGCAGCCAAGTACTTCTGAGCGATGGCGATAACGCTTGTGCCAACCGCCAAAACTTTTTTGGCAGGAGATATTTTCCAAACTCATAGCAAACTCCTCGGCAGCAGCCCAAACCTCAAACGCCAAGCTGATGCGATCTGCTTGCCGCTTGAAGCTTGAAGCTTGCAGCTGCTTCTCAGAAATGAATGACGGAGCGGATGCTTTTTCCTTCATGCATCAGGTCGAAAGCCTTGTTGATATCTTCCAGGCCCATGGTGTGGGTGATGAAGGTATCCAGCGGGATTTCGCCGGTCTCGGCCATTTCCACGTAGCTTGGCAATTCGGTACGGCCACGCACACCGCCGAACGCCGAACCGCGCCAGACGCGACCGGTGACCAGCTGGAACGGACGGGTAGCGATTTCCTGACCGGCACCGGCGACGCCGATGATCACCGACTCGCCCCAGCCTTTGTGGCAGCACTCAAGGGCGGCACGCATCAATTGCACGTTGCCGATGCACTCGAAGGAAAAGTCGACGCCGCCATCGGTCATGTCGACGATGACTTCCTGGATCGGACGATCGAAGTCTTTCGGGTTTACGCAATCGGTTGCACCGAGCTGTTTGGCGATCTCGAATTTGGCCGGGTTGATGTCGATGGCGATGATTCGTGCAGCCTTGGCTTTGACAGCGCCGATGACGGCCGACAGACCGATGCCGCCGAGGCCGAAAATGGCCACGGTGTCACCTGGTTTCACCTTGGCGGTATTGAGCACGGCGCCGATGCCGGTGGTGACACCGCAGCCCAACAGGCAGACTTTTTCCAGCGGTGCTTCCTTGGCGATTTTGGCCACGGAAATTTCCGGTAGCACGGTGTACTCGGAGAAGGTCGAAGTACCCATGTAGTGGAAAATCGGCTGGCCCTTGTAGGAAAAGCGCGATGTGCCATCCGGCATCAGGCCTTTGCCCTGGGTCGCACGAATCGCCTGGCAGAGGTTGGTTTTGCCCGACAGGCAGAATTTGCACTGACGGCATTCCGGGGTGTACAGCGGGATCACATGATCGCCCACCGCCACCGAGGTCACGCCTTCGCCGATCGCTTCGACGATCGCCCCACCTTCGTGACCGAGGATCGACGGGAAAATGCCTTCCGGGTCAGCGCCCGAGAGGGTGTAGGCATCGGTATGGCAGACACCGGAAGCCACCACGCGCAGCAACACTTCACCGGCCTTGGGCATGGCGACATCGACTTCAACGATCTCGAGGGGTTTCTTGGCCTCGAAGGCAACGGCGGCGCGCGACTTGATCATGGTGATTCTCCAGTGAATAAAAACGAGACTGGGAGTGTAATACAGCGGCTTACGGTGAATAATCAGGACAAAAGCAAAACATTATTGCCACACAGGGATAATCTTTGAATGTCTGACAGTCGCTGGGAAGGGATCGACGAATTCGTTGCCGTCGCCGAATGCAGCCAGTTCACCGCTGCCGCTGAACGCCTAGGGGTTTCGTCCTCGCATATCAGTCGACAAATCGTACGCCTGGAGGAGCGCCTGCAAACCCGCCTGCTCTATCGCAGTACTCGCCGGGTCACGCTGACCGAGGCCGGGCAAACTTTTCTGCAGCATTGTCAGCGTTTGCAGGATGGCCGCGAAGAGGCGCTGCGCGCGGTCGGCGATTTGACCAGCGAACCCAAGGGCATGCTGCGTATGACCTGTGCAGTGGCCTACGGCGAACGCTTCATCGTGCCGCTGGTGACTCGCTTCATGGGGCTTTATCCACAACTGCGGATCGATATCGAGCTGAGTAATCGCCAACTCGACCTGGTGCATGAGGGCCTGGACCTGGCGATCCGTCTGGGGCGCTTGCAGGACTCGCGACTGGTTGCCACGCGCCTGGCACCGAGGCGCATGTTCCTCTGCGCATCACCGTCCTACCTGGAACGGTATGGTCGCCCACACAGCCTGTCGGAACTGAGCCGGCACAATTGCCTCATCGGCAGCTCTGATCTGTGGCAACTGGAACAGAACGGGCGGGAATTTTCCCAGCGAGTGCAGGGAAACTGGCGGTGCAACAGTGGGCAAGCGGTGCTGGATGCGGCGTTACAGGGCGTGGGGTTGTGTCAGCTGCCGGACTATTACGTGCTGGAGCATCTGAAAAGCGGCGCGCTGATTTCGCTGCTGGAGGCGCATCAACCACCCAATACGGCGGTGTGGGCGTTGTATCCACAGCAGCGGCATTTGTCGCCGAAGGTGCGCAAGTTGGTGGATTTTCTAAAGGAGGGATTGGCGCAAAGGCCGGAGTACCGAAACTGATGTCAATCAGTGCCGGATTTGTTGTCTGGACTACCGCTTTCGCGAGCAGGCTCGCTCCCACAGTTTACCGAGCTCCTTCAGAAAAAGTGCAGTCGAATGTGGGAGCGAGTTTGCTCGCGATGGCGATTGAATAGCCAACGAGCAACTCAGCGGCGATTGGCCCAGCGCTGACGCAACCATTCCAAGTCCTCGGGGCGAGTAACCTTGAGGTTGTCCGACCGACCTTCGATCAGCCTTGGCGCCAGCCCCGCCCACTCCATGGCCGATGCTTCATCGGTGATCACGGCGTCAGCCACCAGGCTGTCCGCCAACGCCCGATGCAGCGCGCCAAGGCGAAACATCTGCGGTGTATAGGCCTGCCAGATCACGCTGCGATCCACTGTCTCAACGACTCGACCATATTTGTCGACGCGCTTGAGCGTATCCCGCGCCGGAACCGCCAGCAGCCCGCCCACTGGATCATCCGCCAACTCAGCCAACAGTTTGTCCAGGTCGTTACGGCTCAGGTTCGGCCGAGCGGCATCGTGAACCAGCACCCAATCCTCATCATCGGCACCTTGCGCATGCAAATGCAGCAACGCGTTGAGCACCGACCCGGAACGCTCAGCACCACCCTCGACTCGCGCAATACGCGGATCGCCGGCAAGCGTCAGGTTCGGCCAATAAGGATCATCAACAGCAAGACTGACCACCAAGCCCTTCAGGCAAGGATGATCGAGGAAACAGCCGAGGCTGTGTTCAAGAATAGTGCGCCCGCCCAGTTGCAAGTATTGCTTGGGACGGTCCGCGGCCATACGGGCACCGACGCCCGCGGCAGGAATCACGGCCCAGAAGGCCGGCAGATCGAGGTTCATTGGGCTAACTGGTAAAGGGTTTCACCGTCCTTGACCATGCCCAACTCATGGCGAGCCCGTTCTTCAACGGTCTCCATGCCCTTCTTCAACTCGCTGACTTCTGCGTCCATCACCCGATTGCGCTCCAGCAGTGTCTGGTTCTCGGCCTGCTGATCCGCGATCTGCTGGGTCAGCTCCGCCACTTGCGCCAGACTCCCGTTTCCCACCCACAGGCGGTACTGCAGGCCAGCCAGCAGCAGGAGCAAGACGAGGAACAACCAATTGGGACTGCGCATCGAATATCAGGTATCCAGTGAAAAAAGACAGCCATGCCAAAACTTTGAAGCTTCTGATAGCACGAAGCCTGGAAAAACCAGGCTTGTGCTGATAAGGCATCAGATTAGTGGCAAAAACATCGCTGTAGCGATTTTTCCGACACAATCCGGTGTCTTTTTACCATGTAGCAATCAACCGCGGAATTCGCTGCGGCCGTTGTACTTGGCTTTGCCATTCAACTGCTCTTCGATACGCAGCAGTTGGTTGTACTTCGAAACGCGGTCGGAACGGCACAGGGAGCCGGTCTTGATCTGGCCAGCCGAAGTGCCCACGGCCAGGTCGGCAATGGTCGAATCTTCGGTTTCGCCGGAGCGGTGCGAGATCACGGCGGTGTAACCGGCGGCCTTGGCCATCTGGATGGCTTCCAGGGTTTCGGTCAGGGTGCCGATCTGGTTGAACTTGATCAGGATCGAGTTGGCGATCTTCTTGTCGATGCCTTCTTTCAGGATCTTGGTGTTGGTTACGAACAGGTCGTCGCCTACCAGTTGGACTTTCTCGCCAATCTTGTCGGTGAGGATTTTCCAGCCGGCCCAGTCGGACTCGTCCAGACCGTCTTCGATCGAAATGATCGGATAACGCTCGGTCAGGCCTTTCAGGTAATCGGCGAAACCTTCAGCAGTGAATACCTGACCTTCGCCGGACAGGTTGTACTTGCCGTCTTCGTAGAACTCGCTCGCCGCGCAGTCCAGAGCCAGGGTCACGTCGGTGCCCAGCTTGTAACCGGCGTTGGCCACGGCTTCGGAGATCACTTTCAAAGCGTCTTCGTTGGAAGCCAGGTTTGGCGCGAAACCACCTTCGTCACCTACGGCAGTGCTCAGGCCACGGGCCTTCAGAACAGCTTTCAGGTGATGGAAAATCTCGGTGCCCATGCGCAGACCTTCCGAGAAAGACTTGGCGCCAACTGGCTGCACCATGAATTCCTGGATGTCGACGTTGTTATCGGCGTGCTCGCCACCGTTGATGATGTTCATCATCGGAACCGGCATCGAGTAGACACCCGGGGTGCCGTTCAGGTTGGCGATGTGTGCGTACAGCGGCAGGTCCTGGTCCTGTGCTGCTGCCTTGGCCGCGGCCAGGGAAACGGCGAGGATCGCGTTGGCGCCCAGGGAACCTTTGTTTTCAGTACCGTCGAGCTTGATCATCGCGAGATCGAGCGCTTTCTGGTCGCTTGGGTCTGTACCTTTCAACAAGTCGCGGATCGGACCGTTGATGTTGGCGACTGCTTTAAGTACGCCCTTGCCCAGGTAACGGCTCTTGTCGCCATCACGCAGCTCGAGCGCTTCACGCGAGCCAGTGGAAGCACCGGACGGCGCGCAAGCACTGCCGATGATGCCGTTGTCGAGAAGCACGTCCGCCTCCACGGTGGGATTGCCACGGGAGTCGAGAACTTCACGACCTTTGATGTCGACGATTTTAGCCATTGTTGTAAACACTCCAAAGTTGACGAAAACGCTTACTGCTCGATTTATAACTTGTAGGTCACATCTGTAGGAGCCGGCTTGCTGGCGATGGCGTCCTCAGGGGCCCCATCGCCAGCAAGCCGGCTCCTACAACCGGATTCCGATGTTACGCGGTTTCTACCGTCGGAAAACTCTTCACCAGATCGTCCAGCGCTTTGAGCTGGGCCAGGAATGGCTCCAGTTTGTCCAGACGCAAGGCGCAAGGGCCGTCGCATTTGGCGTTGTCCGGATCCGGGTGGGCTTCGAGGAACAGACCCGCCAAGGACTGGCTCATCCCGGCTTTCGCCAGGTCGAGGACCTGGGCGCGACGGCCACCGGCGGAATCGGCGCGACCGCCAGGCATTTGCAGCGCGTGGGTCACGTCGAAGAACACCGGGTACTCGAACTGCTTCATGATGCCGAAGCCGAGCATGTCGACGACCAGGTTGTTGTAGCCGAAGCTCGAACCACGCTCGCAAAGGATCAACTGATCGTTACCCGCCTCCACGCACTTGTCCAGGATGTGTTTCATTTCCTGAGGCGCGAGGAACTGGGCTTTCTTGATGTTGATCACCGCGCCGGTCTTGGCCATCGCGACCACGAGGTCAGTCTGGCGCGACAGGAAGGCCGGCAGCTGGATGATGTCGCAGACTTCAGCGACGACCGCAGCCTGCTCGGGCTCGTGGACGTCGGTGATGATCGGCACGCCGAAGGCTAGCTGGAGGTCCTGGAAAATCCGCATGCCCTCTTCCAGGCCAGGGCCACGGTAAGAGGACACAGAGGAACGGTTGGCCTTGTCGAAGCTGGCCTTGAACACGAAAGGGATACCGAGTTTCTCGGTAACTTCTACATATTCTTGACAGACCTGCAGCGCCATGTCGCGGCTTTCCAGCACGTTCATGCCACCGAACAGCACCATTGGCTTGTCGTTGGCAATCTCGATATCGCCTACGCGGATGATCTTCTGCGCCATGAGGTTCAAGCCTTCTTCTGATGTTGAGCCAAAGCTGCCTTGACGAAACCGCTGAACAACGGGTGACCGTCGCGAGGCGTCGAGGTGAACTCAGGGTGGAACTGGCAAGCGACGAACCATGGATGATCCGGTGCTTCAACCACTTCAACCAGCGCGCCATCACCGGAACGACCGGAGATTTTCAGGCCGGCTTCGATGATCTGCGGCAGCAGGTTGTTATTCACTTCGTAGCGATGACGGTGACGCTCGACGATCACGTCCTTGCCATAGCAACCGTGGACCAGGGAACCCGGCTCCAGCAGGCAGTCCTGCGCGCCGAGACGCATGGTGCCGCCCAGGTCGGACGTTTCGGTACGGGTTTCGACGGCGCCGGTGGCATCTTCCCACTCGGTGATCAGACCCACGACTGGATGGCCGCTGGCACGATCGAACTCGGTGGAGTTGGCGTCTTTCCAGCCCAGCACGTTACGAGCGAACTCGATCACGGCCACTTGCATGCCCAGGCAGATGCCCAGGTATGGAACCTTGTTTTCGCGAGCGTATTGAACGGCAGTGATCTTGCCTTCCACGCCGCGCAGACCGAAGCCGCCAGGCACCAGGATCGCGTCGACGCCTTCCAGCAGCGCGGTGCCCTGGTTTTCGATGTCTTCGGAGTCGATGTAGCGCAGGTTGACCTTGGTACGGTTGCTGATACCGGCGTGGCTCATCGCTTCGATCAGCGACTTGTACGCGTCCAGCAGCTCCATGTACTTGCCGACCATGGCGATGGTGACTTCGTGCTCAGGGTTGAGCTTGGCGTCGACCACGGCTTCCCATTCGGACAGGTCGGCACCGCCACATTGCAGGCCGAAACGCTCGACGACGAAATCATCCAGACCCTGGGAATGCAGGATGCCCGGGATCTTGTAGATGGTGTCGGCGTCTTCCAGGGCGATCACCGCACGTTCTTCAACGTTGGTGAACTGCGCGATCTTGCGACGCGACGACACATCGATCGGGTGGTCGGAACGGCATACCAGTACGTCCGGCTGCAGGCCGATGGAGCGCAGCTCCTTCACCGAGTGCTGCGTTGGCTTGGTTTTGGTTTCGCCGGCGGTGGCGATGTACGGCACCAGCGTCAGGTGCATCAGCATCGCGCGCTTGGCGCCGACTTCGAAACGCAACTGACGGATGGCTTCGAGGAACGGTTGCGATTCGATGTCACCCACGGTGCCACCGATCTCGACCATCGCCACGTCGGCATCGCCTGCGCCCTTGATGATGCGGCGCTTGATTTCGTCGGTGATGTGCGGAATCACCTGGATGGTTGCACCCAGGTAGTCACCACGGCGCTCTTTGCGCAGGACGTGTTCGTAGACACGGCCGGTGGTGAAGTTGTTGTTCTGGGTCATGGTCGTGCGGATGAACCGCTCGTAGTGGCCCAGGTCCAGGTCGGTCTCGGCGCCGTCGTGGGTGACGAACACTTCACCGTGCTGGAACGGGCTCATGGTACCCGGGTCGACGTTGATGTACGGGTCCAGCTTCAGCATGGTGACCTTAAGTCCCCGCGCCTCCAGGATGGCCGCCAATGATGCCGATGCAATGCCTTTCCCCAATGAAGAAACAACACCGCCCGTGACGAATATGTAGCGCGTCATGAAAAACCCTAGAAGTCTGCGTTAAAGCGGTCCGAGCCGCCGGGGAAAGCGAAGGAAGGCCGAAGCCCCCGATCACCTGCATTAATCACAGTGCACCTTTCAAAAAAACCGCCGCGTTGGGACAGACCGGGAGATGAAACACCGGTTCGTTGCTCGCTACACATTTTTTGGAATCGCCCAGCAAAGACTGCTTGGTAATCGGCAACTCCTGCAATTCAGGCGAATCCACAGAAGTTGTATCAAGAAGGGAGCGTAGTCTACCGGAAAGCCCCTTTCAGCTCAAACCTTGATCTTCGCCTGGTGGTTGCCAATGCAAATTCCAGCCTCCCGCTGCTTCGCCATCCAGCCCCGCAAGATTAGCCACCGCAAGCAATTGCTCGCCTTTGAACAGCAGCGGCAATCTGCCGCGCACGAACAGCGGCACCCCACGCTCGTTGAGCAAACGCTTCAAGTCGCGATGGCCGCGGCCGGATAACTCCATCACTTCTCCCCCTTCACGATAGCGGATCTGCAAGGGGCCATCGGGGATTTGCCCATTCAGCGTGAGCACACCGTTGTCGGGCAACGCCAGCGGCTGCGCGGGGTCAGGCCACGCTCTAACCGCTGGCGCCGCACGCAACCAGGCACCGGATAACCACCAGAGACGCCCACCCGCCCGATGCAGTTCGCCATCGGCCAGGCGCCAGATCGGCCGGGCGTCGCCGGTGGCATCGCGCAAATCGACCCAACCCGACCAATGGTCGCTGTCTGGCAGTCGCGTGAGCGGTTCAAGCCAGTGGCTGAGCGCATTGCGCTGGCGAGCGGTGGAGAGTTTCTCCAGCGGCGCCAGCTCCAGCGACGGCAGACCCAGCCAATCGAATGCACTGGCCGCACTGGCCTGGCTCAAGTCAATCTGTGCCAGCTCGTCGAGCAATTCCTGCGCCTCGCTCAAGTGCGCAGCACTGCGAGCCATGGTCGTCAGCGCTTGCGGCCAGCGTGCGGTCAATGTCGGGACCACCTGATGTCGCAGGTAATTGCGTGAGAATTGCCGGTCCTGGTTGGAAGGATCCTCGATCCAGATCAATTGATGCTCGGCTGCATAAGCTTCCAGCTCTGCCCGTGTAGCATCGAGCAACGGACGTAACAAATACCCTCTACCCAGAGGGCGCTGGCGCGGCATCCCCGACAAACCTCTCACCCCGGCCCCACGCAACAAGCGAAACAACAAGGTTTCCGCCTGATCGTCACGGTGCTGGGCCGTCAGCAGCACTTCATTGGCTTGGGTGGCCTCGATGAACGCCGCATAACGCGCATCGCGGGCAGCTCGCTCAAGACTGGCGCCGGGTTGCACCTGGACGCGAATGACCTGTAACGGCACTCCCAGTGACTCGCACACCGACCGGCAATGATCCGGCCACGCGTCAGCCACAGCCTGAAGGCCGTGATGGACATGGATGGCGCTCAGCGCCGGCAGGGCCTGGGTTTTTGCGAGGTGTGCGAGAAGGTGCAGGAGGACGGTGGAGTCGAGACCACCGGAGAAGGCGATGTGCCAGGTTGTAGCATCGCGCCATGGGGCGAGATTCAGCAAAAGCCTGGAAGGCAAATCAACCGCGGGCCGATCCATATCTTTCCCTTTGCACAAATCAAATGTGGGAGCGAGCCTGCTCGCGAAGACAGTTCAACATTCAACACATTCGTTGGCTGTTATACCGCTTTCGCGAGCAGGCTCGCTCCCACATGGGTACTGCGTGGTCGACTTACAGACCGTAGCTCATCAGACGCTCGTAACGACGGTCCAGCAGCGCCTTGTGGTCGAACTTTTTCAGCATCGCCAGTTGCGAGCTCAGCTCGGCACGGATCGATGCAGCCGCAGCTGCAGGATTACGATGCGCACCGCCCAACGGCTCGCCAATCACCTTGTCGACGATGCCCAGGCCTTTTAGGCGCTCGGCAGTGATGCCCATGGCTTCAGCGGCGTCCGGTGCTTTCTCGGCGGTTTTCCACAGGATCGATGCGCAACCTTCCGGCGAGATCACCGCGTAGGTCGAGTACTGCAGCATGTTCAGCTGATCGCAAACACCGATCGCCAGCGCACCACCGGAACCACCTTCACCGATCACGGTGGCGATGATTGGGGTTTTCAGGCGAGCCATCACGCGCAGGTTCCAGGCGATCGCTTCGCTCTGGTTACGCTCTTCCGCGTCGATACCCGGATAAGCCCCCGGGGTGTCGATGAAGGTCAGGATCGGCATTTTGAATCGTTCGGCCATTTCCATCAGGCGGCACGCCTTGCGGTAGCCTTCGGGACGCGGCATGCCGAAGTTACGGCGAACCTTTTCGCGCACTTCGCGGCCTTTCTGGTGACCGATCACCATCACTGGCGCATCGTCCAGACGGGCAATACCGCCAACGATGGCGGCGTCGTCGGAGAAGTGACGGTCACCATGCAGCTCATCGAACTCGGTGAAGATGTGTTCGATGTAGTCCAGGGTATATGGACGCTTCGGGTGACGCGCCAGACGCGCGATCTGCCAGCTGGTCAGTTTGCCGAAGATGTCTTCGGTCAGCGTGCTGCTCTTGTCCTGCAGGCGGGAAATCTCATCGCCGATATTCAGCGAATTGTCATTACCGACCAAGCGCAACTCTTCGATCTTGGCTTGCAGGTCGGCGATCGGCTGTTCGAAATCCAGAAAATTCGGGTTCATAGGCGTCCGTCTTGGGTCGGCGTCCAAGGGAGCTTGGGCCGGCCGGTTGTCTATTCGCGCCCTACCATAAGGGAGAGGCGCGTTCAGGTCGAGATTAAAAATTCTGCTCAAGCTCAGGGCTGCGTAATGTCACCCTGACCTTAACGGTATTGGAGGAAGACGTTGTCTCGCCCGAACTGGTCACGCAGGGCTTGAATCAACGCATCCGCCGGGTCGATTCGCCAGCCTTCGCCGAACTGCAGCAAGGCTTTCGCATCAGGACTGGTGTAGTCCATGGTAATCGGGCACGCACCGCGGTGACGCTTCAACAGTTCACCCAGCCAGCGTAGCTGATCGCCTTTGAGATCCTTGGCATGCAGCTTCAGGCGCAGGCTTTCGGCCAGGTTGGTGCGCGCATCTTCCATGCTCATCACCCGCTTGACCCGCAACCGCAGGCCACCGGAGAAGTCGTCGTTGCTGACTTCGCCTTCGACCACCACCATCGCATCGGTCTGCAACAGCGATTGCGCGGAATGGAACGCATCGGCGAACAGCGACGCTTCGATCCGCCCCGACCGGTCGTCGAGGGTGATGAAGCCCATCTTGTCGCCCTTTTTGTTCTTCATCACCCGCAGGGCGATGATCATGCCGGCAACGGTCTGGGTATCACGCGCTGGCTTGAGGTCGATGATGCGCTGACGGGCGAAACGGCGGATTTCGCCTTCGTATTCGTCGATCGGGTGACCGGTCAGGTACAGGCCCAGGGTGTCTTTCTCGCCCTTGAGCCGTTCCTTGAGGGTCAGCTCCTTGGCCTTGCGATGATTGGCGTAGACGTCGGCGTCTTCTTCCACGAACAGCCCGCCAAACAGGTCGGCATGGCCGCTGTCGCGGGTCCGGGCGGTTTGTTCGGCCGCCTTGATCGCCTCTTCCATCGCGGTCAGCAAGACCGCCCGATTGCGGTCGATATTGGCCTGATAGGCTTTCGGTTCGTCGTGGAAATACGGCCCCAGGCGATCCAGCGCACCGCTACGGATCAAGCCATCGAGGGTACGTTTGTTGATGCGCTTGAGGTCGACACGGGCGCAGAAATCGAACAGATCCTCGAACGGCCCGGCCAGGCGCGCCTCGGTTATCGCCTCGACCGGCCCCTCACCCACACCCTTGATCGCGCCGAGGCCATAAATGATGCGGCCTTCGTCGTTCACCGTGAACTTGAACTCAGAGGTATTCACATCCGGCGCGTCGAGACGCAGCTTCATGGTGCGAATTTCTTCGATCAAGGTCACGACCTTGTCGGTGTTGTGCATATCCGCCGACAGTACCGCGGCCATGAACGGCGCTGGATAGTGCGTTTTCAGCCACGCGGTCTGGTACGACACCAGGCCATAAGCCGCGGAGTGCGACTTGTTGAAGCCGTAACCGGCGAATTTTTCCACCAGGTCGAAAATGTTACCGGCAAGGTCGGCTTCGATATTGTTGGACTTGCAACCTTCAATGAAACCGCCGCGCTGCTTGGCCATTTCTTCCGGCTTTTTCTTACCCATGGCTCGACGGAGCATGTCCGCACCGCCGAGGGTGTAACCGGCCATGACCTGGGCAATCTGCATCACCTGTTCCTGGTACAGGATGATGCCGTAAGTCGGCGCCAGCACCGGCTTGAGGCCTTCGTACTGGTAGTCCGAGTGCGGATACGCCAGCTCGGCACGACCGTGCTTACGGTTGATGAAGTCGTCCACCATGCCCGATTGCAACGGGCCCGGACGGAACAGGGCCACCAGTGCGATCAAGTCTTCCAGGCAGTCGGGCTTGAGCTTTTTGATCAGCTCTTTCATGCCGCGCGATTCAAGCTGGAACACCGCCGTGGTTTCGGCTTTTTGCAGCAGTGTGTAAGTCGGTTTGTCGTCCAGCGGGATGAACGCGATGTCGAGCGGTGGCTCATTGACCTTGGCGCGGTCGCGGTTAATCGTTTTCAGCGCCCAGTCGATGACCGTCAGGGTCCGCAGGCCGAGGAAGTCGAACTTCACCAGGCCGGCCGCTTCAACGTCGTCCTTGTCGAACTGTGTTACCAGGCCATCGCCCGCTTCGTCGCAATAGATTGGCGAGAAATCGGTCAGCTTGGTCGGCGCGATCACCACGCCACCGGCGTGCTTGCCGACGTTACGCACAACGCCCTCAAGCTTGCGGGCCATCTCCCAGATTTCCGCGGCTTCTTCATCCACCTTGATGAAGTCACGCAGGATCTCTTCCTGTTCGTAGGCTTTCTCCAGGGTCATGCCGACTTCGAACGGGATCATCTTCGACAGGCGATCCGCCAGGCCGTAGGACTTGCCCTGCACCCGCGCCACGTCACGGACCACCGCTTTGGCCGCCATGGAACCGAAGGTGATGATCTGGCTTACCGCGTTGCGGCCGTATTTCTCGGCCACGTAGTCGATCACCCGATCGCGACCGTCCATGCAGAAGTCGACGTCGAAGTCGGGCATGGAGACCCGTTCCGGGTTCAGGAACCGTTCGAACAGCAGGTCGTATTCCAGCGGGTCAAGGTCGGTGATCTTCTGCACGTAGGCCACCAGCGATCCGGCACCCGACCCCCGGCCAGGCCCTACCGGCACGCCGTTGCTCTTGGCCCACTGGATGAAGTCCATCACGATCAGGAAGTAACCGGGGAAGCCCATCTGGATGATGATATCCAGCTCGAAATTCAGCCGGTCGACATAGACCTGGCGCTTGGCTTCATAGTCTTCGGTGGTGTCCTTGGGCAGCAGGACGGCAAGGCGCTCTTCCAGGCCTTCGAACGACACCTTGCGGAAGTACTCGTCGATGGTCATGCCATCGGGGATCGGGAAGTTGGGCAGGAAGTGCGTGCCCAGCTTCACGTCGATGTTGCAGCGCTTGGCGATCTCTACGGTGTTTTCCAGCGCTTCGGGAATATCGCTGAACAGCTCCGCCATTTCATCGGCACTTTTGAGGTACTGCTGATCGCTGTAGTTCTTCGAACGTCGTGGGTCGTCGAGGGCACGACCCTCACCGATACACACGCGGGTTTCGTGGGCGGCGAAGTCTTCCTGCTTGATGAAACGCACATCGTTGGTCGCGACCAGTGGCGCGCCGATCTTGTCGGCCAAAGCAACGGCGCCATGCAGTTGCTCTTCATCGTTGGGGCGGTTGGTGCGCTGGATTTCCAGATAGAAACGATCTGGAAACACCGCCATCCACTCGCGCGCCAGGATTTCGGCTTCGTCCGGGTTGCCACTGAGCATGGCCTGGCCGATTTCGCCCTCTTTGGCCGCAGACAGCATGATCAGGCCGTCGCTGGCTTCGGCCACCCATTCGCGCTCGATGATGATCGCGCCATTGCGCTGGCCGTCGATGAAACCGCGAGAGATCAATTCGGTGAGGTTGCGATAACCCGCAGCATTCATCACCAGCAGGCTGATCCGGCTCAGAGGGTTGTCCGGATCCTTGTTCGATAGCCACAGGTCGGCGCCGCAGATCGGCTTGATCCCGGCACCCATGGCGTTTTTGTAGAATTTGACCAGGGAACACATGTTGTTCTGGTCAGTGACCGCTACGGCAGGCATGCTCATGCCGACCAGGGTCTTGACCAGCGGCTTGATCCGCACCAGACCGTCGACCAGGGAGTATTCAGTGTGCAGGCGTAGGTGAACGAATGAAGCCGGCATAGTGATCCTGTCTGTGAACGTGAAGACAACAAGGCCCGGATTGTACCGGGCCTTGGTAGAAAAAATCAGCCTTGCGATAGGGGGCGTTCTCAACTAGTTTCCCCGCCGCGTTGTCGCCTTAAAGCGGGCCAGGCAAGGCGCAGGCCGCTGGGAATGGTTGTTCCCTTTCCAAGGCCTGCAACGCAGCCTGGCCCGCTTTAAGGCACAACCCGAAGGGCCGGGCCTGCTGTTGTGCAGGGCTGCGTTGCTCGAAGCTTATTTGGAATGACCAAACTACGCTTCTCGCGCCTTGCCCTGCACAACAGCAGACCCGGCGCGGCGGGGAAACTAGTTGAGAACGCCCCCTAACTCTCGATCAGGCTTTCCCGAGCCTCATACGCCAGCCGTACCGGGGCGAACGAGCGCCGGTGAATCGGGGTCGGGCCCAAGCGCGCCAGTGCTTCCAGATGAACGGGCGTCGGGTAGCCTTTGTGGCCGCCGATGCCGTAACCCGGATAGATCAATTCGAAAGCAGACATTTCACGATCACGGCTGACCTTGGCCAGAATCGACGCTGCCGCGATGGCGGGGACCTTGCTATCGCCTTTAACCACCGCTTCGGCGCGCATCGGCAATTTCGGACAACGGTTGCCGTCGATCATCGCCAGTTTCGGCTGGATGTGCAGCCCGGATATCGCGCGCTGCATTGCCAGCATGGTGGCGTGCAGGATATTCAGCTCATCGATCTCTTCGACTTCCGCGCGGGCAATGCACCAGCTCAGGGCTTTTTCGCAGATTTCGTCGTAGAGCTTTTCGCGGCGGGCCTCGGTGAGCTTCTTCGAGTCGTTCAGGCCCAGGATCGGGCGGTTCGGATCAAGAATCACCGCAGCCGTGACCACCGCGCCACAGAGCGGTCCGCGACCGACTTCATCGACTCCGGCTACCAATTCTTCAACCTCCGCGACCAAGGTGAAATCCAGCCCCATCTGCATGCTTTTTTTACTCATTTTACCGGGTCTATCAGGTTCAGCACTGCATCCGCAGCCTGGTTGGAGGCATCCAGACGAAGGGTCCGGTGAATTTCATCAAAACCGCGGGTTTGCTCTTCGCCACCCTCGATCAGCGGCGACAAGGTTTGGGCCAGCGCTTCGACCGTCGCATCGTCCTGCAACAACTCAGGCACCAACAGGCGTTGGGCCAGCAGGTTTGGCAAGGATACGTAGGGGCTTTTCACCATGCGCTTGAGAATCCAGAACGTCAGCGGTGCCAGGCGATAGGCAACTACCATCGGCCGCTTGTACAACAAGGCTTCCAGCGTTGCTGTACCGGAGGCAATCAGCACGGCGTTGCATGCCGCCAAAGCCAGATGGGACTTGCCGTCGAGCAAGGTCAGCGGCAAATCGCGACCGGCCAACAGTTCTTCAAGCTGTGCCCGACGCTGTGGGTTGGCACAAGGCACTACAAACCGCACACCGGGGCGCAGTGCCCGTAGGCGTTGGGCCGTATCGAGAAACAATGCACCGAGACGGCCGACTTCGCCGCCACGACTGCCGGGCATCAGCGCAACCAACGGCCCGTCCGGCAATCCCAGTTCGGCCCGCGCAGCAGCGCGGTCGGCTTCCAGCGGAATGGCATCGGCCAAGGTGTGCCCGACAAACCGCACAGGCACCCCCTTCTCTTCGTAGAATTTCGCTTCGAACGGGAACAGCGTGAGCATCAGGTCGCAACCTTCGCGAATCTTCAGCACGCGCTTCTGCCGCCAGGCCCAGACCGACGGGCTGACGTAATGCACGGTCTTGATCCCGGCCTGACGCAGCTTGAGTTCGATATTGAGGTTGAAGTCCGGGGCGTCGATACCGATGAACACGTCCGGCTTCGCGGCGATCAGGTCGGCCACCAGCTTTTTGCGGCGCGCCAGTAATTCACGCAAACGGCCCAGTACTTCCACCAGGCCCATGACCGACAGGCGCTCCATGGGAAAATAAGACGACAGGCCTTCAGCCTGCATCAATGGGCCGCCGACACCGATGAACTCGACCGCCGGATCGCGCGCCTTGAGCGCGCGCATCAGACCCGCGCCCAGAATGTCGCCGGAAGCCTCGCCCGCCACCAGCGCTATACGCAGATTGGCCATGATTAGCGGGTGATGCCGCGGGTCGAGGACTGTATGGAATCGCGGAACACCGCCACTTCCGGGAACTGGGCAGAGGATTCGGCCAATTCGGCGAGCGCTTGCTCAACCGTCAGGCCCTGGCGATAGACCACCTTGTAGGCACGACGCAGGGCGTGAATCGCGTCTTCGCTGAAACCGCGACGGCGCATGCCTTCGAAGTTCATGCTGCGGGCTTCGGCCGGGTTGCCGAACACCGTGACATAGGCCGGGACGTCTTTGCCAATGGCGGTCCCCATGCCGGAAAAGCTGTGGGCACCGATGTGGCAATACTGGTGAACCAGGGTAAAACCGGACAGGATCGCCCAGTCTTCCACATGCACATGGCCGGCCAAGGCGGTGTTGTTGACCAGGATGCAGTGGTTGCCGATGACGCTGTCGTGACCGATGTGGGCGTAGGCCATGATCAGGTTGTGATCGCCCAGGGTCGTTTCCGAACGGTCCTGAATGGTCCCACGGTGAATCGTCACGCCTTCACGGATGACATTGTGGTCACCCATCACCAGGCGGGTTTCCTCGCCTTTGTATTTCAGATCGGGCGTGTCCTCACCTACCGAGGAAAACTGGTAGATACGGTTGTGCTTACCGATTCGGGTCGGGCCCTTGAGAATCACATGCGGCCCGATCACGGTCCCCTCGCCGATTTCCACACCTGCGCCGATGATCGACCACGGGCCGACCTCGACACCGTCAGCCAGAACGGCCGTCGGATCGATGATTGCGCGAGGGTCGATCAAACTCATAGTTTGCGTTCCGCGCAGATGATTTCAGCGGAGCAGACCGGCTTGCCATCGACCGAAGCCTGGCACTCGAACTTCCAGATCTGACGCTTGCAGCTGATGAACTTGGCTTCAAGGATCAGCTGATCGCCCGGCAGTACAGGCTGGCGGAAGCGCAGCTTGTCGGAGCCGACGAAGTAATAAAGGGTGCCATCGGCCGGTTTCACGTCGAGCATTTTGAAACCAAGGATCCCGGCAGCCTGAGCCATCGCTTCGATGATCAGTACGCCCGGCATGATTGGATGCGCAGGAAAGTGACCATTGAAGAACGGTTCGTTGATGCTGACATTCTTGTAGGCGCGAATGCGCTTGCCTTCCACATCCAGATCCACGACCCGGTCCACCAGCAGGAACGGGTAACGGTGAGGCAGGTATTCGCGAATCTCGTTGATGTCCATCATTTCGGGGGGAAGCCTATGTAAAGATTGGGAGCGCGCGACTGACGCACACTCCGCTAGCAAATCAAGGACGCAGTCTAGCGGCTGTGCACACTTGATATGGAAATGGTATCAGCCATCTGATGAAGCATTACCGCCAGGGGTCACTTCCCCTGTTTGCTTTTCCAGCTGTCGCAGACGCCGCGCGATGTCATCGAGCTGACGGATACGTGCCGCGCTTTTGCGCCATTCGGCGGCTGGCTGCATCGCCGTACCGGAGGAATAGGCACCCGGCTCGGAGATCGAGTGGGTCACCATGGTCATCCCGGTGATGAAAACGTTATCGCAAATATCGATATGCCCCACCAGCCCTACGCCACCGGCGAGCATGCAATGCTTGCCGATCTTGGTGCTGCCTGAAATGCCCACGCACGCCGCCATGGCGGTGTGATCACCGACCTGGACGTTGTGGGCGATCTGAATCTGGTTGTCGAGCTTCACGCCGTTACCAATGATGGTATCAGCCAGCGCACCGCGGTCGATGGCGGTGTTAACGCCAATCTCCACGTCGTCGCCGACCAGCACACCACCGATCTGGGCGATTTTCTGCCAAATGCCTTTCTCGTTGGCAAAGCCGAAGCCTTCACCACCGAGCACGGCACCGGATTGAATCACCACCCGCTTGCCGACGCGCACGTCGTGATACAGCGTGACGCGCGGTGCAAGCCAGCCACCCTCGCCAACAACGCTACGGGCGCCGATGAAGCAGTGCGCACCCACGGTCGTACCGGCAGCAATATGCGCCCCGCTTTCGATGACCGCAAATGCACCGATACTCGCAGCTGGATCGACTACCGCATCCGCTGCAATCACCGCCGTCGGATGAACCCCGGCTGCCGCCTTGGGCTTGGGATCGAACAGGTGGGAAATACGCGCGTAAGCTGCATAAGGATCAGGCACCACCAGCGCATCCCCGGCAAAACCTTCGGCATCAGCGGCTTTGAGCAACAACGCTGCCGCCTGACTGCCTGCCAGGTATTTCCGGTATTGGGGGTTTGCGAGAAAGCTCAACTGAGCTGGGCCAGCCTCCTGCAAGGTGGCTAGCCCAGTAATTGCTTTCTCCGGGTCACCACGTAGCGTGGCGCCGAGGAACTCGGCCAACTGGCCGAGCTTAATGGTCACGGTCATGGATTACTTCAGCTGATTCATGCGCTCGATAACCTGGCGCGTGATGTCGTACTGAGGCTTGACATCAATCACTGCACCACGCTCGAAGACCAGGTCAAAAGCACCTTTCTTGATGACTTCTTCCACAGCGCTGTCCAGTTTCGGCTTGAGCTGCTTCAGCATTTCACGGTCGGCAACGGCTTTGGCTTCGTTCAGCTCCTTGGACTGGAACTGGAAGTCACGAGCCTTTTGCTTGAACTCAAGCTCCAGACGCTCACGCTCGCCTTGCTGCATTTTGTCGCCACCGGCCATCAGGCGATCCTGGATGCCCTTGGCGCTGCTTTCCAGCGTCTTGAGCTTGCTCAACTGAGGACCGAATTTCTTCTCGGCATCCACGGCGTATTTCTTGGCCGCATCGGATTCCAGCAGGGCCATCTGATAGTTCAGAACAGCGATTTTCATGTCGGCAAATGCCGGACCTGCTACCAGTACGGAAGCCAGGAGAACCAATTGAGTCAACTTACGCACGATGCACTCCTACAAAATCCATTGTCGTTATCTTGGGTCAGACGCTTAGAACGTCTGGCCGAGGGAGAATTGGAACACTTGAGTTTCAGCCTCATCCGGTTTCTTGACTGGCACGGCCAACGCAAAACTCAGAGGACCCAGTGCGGTGACCCAGGTCACACCCACACCGACGGAACTGGCCATATTGCTCAGGCTGATGTCGTTGCACTTGGTGTTGGACTTCGAGCCATCGGCGTTCACTGTATCCGAGCACGATGAATCGAATACGTTACCCACATCCCAGAATACTGAAGTGCGCAGGGAACGCTGGTCCTTGACGAACGGCAGAGGGAACAGGACTTCCACACCACCCTGGATCAGCACGTTACCACCGAACGGCAGCGGATCCTGATCCGGGTCGAGCGCAGTGCCAGGGTTCTTGCCGGTACTTGGCGTACTGCGAGGACCCAGGGTGCTGTCCTTGAAGCCACGTACCGAGTTGAAACCACCAGCATAGTAGTTTTCATAGAATGGCAAGCCATCGGTCGAACCGTAACCATCGCCATAACCCAATTCGGTATGCAGGCGCATGGTGTAGTTGTCGCTCAACGGCTGGAACAACTGGCCACGGTAGTCGAGCTTGAAGAACGACAGGTCGCTGCCCGGCGTCGTGGTTTCCAGCACGAGGCTCTGGGAATGGCCACGCGTCGCCAGTACGCCCTTGTTCAAGGTGGACTCGGACCAACCGGCCGAAGCCTTGAAGTTCAGATACTTGTCGCCTTCCTTGTTAACGAAGTCGAAGATTTCGTCAACGGTATACACACCCGTCTTGATCTCGTCCTGCTGGGCCGTCAGGCCGAAGGTCAGGCGCGAAGTCTCGCTGATCGGGTAGCCGACGCTCACGCCTGCACCCAGGCTGTCTACGGCATAGCTGGCAACGTCAACGTCGAGGTCGTCGTAGTCAGTTGTACGATAGAAGGCGTTGTAACCCAGGCTCACGCCATCGGCAGTCCAGTAGGGGTCGACATAACCGAAGTTGTAGCGGCTCTGGTATTCGCTGCGGGTCAAGCCGATGCTGACCTTGTTACCGGTACCGAGGAAGTTGTTCTGGGTGATCGAACCACCGAGGATCAGGCCCGCGCTCTGGGCGAAACCGACGCTGGCGGTAATCGAACCGGACGCCTGCTCTTCAACGCTGTAGTTGACGTCTACCTGGTCATCGACACCCGGTACGGCCGGGGTTTCAACGTTGACTTCCTTGAAGAAGCCCAGGCGCTCCAGACGGGTCTTGGATTGGTCGATCAGGTAAGTCGACGCCCAGCCACCTTCCATCTGACGCATTTCACGACGCAGCACTTCGTCTTCCGACTTGGTGTTGCCACGGAAGTTGATGCGGTTCACGTAGGCACGCTTGCCCGGGTCGACAGCGAAGGTGATGTCTACCGTGTGGTCGTCATCGTGAGGCTGAGGCACGCCGTTGACGTTGGCAAATGTATAACCCTCGTTACCCAGGCGACGGGTGATCAGCTCGGACGTGGTGGTCATCAGTTTGCGCGAGAATACCTGGCCTTTCTGCACCAGCAGCAGGGACTTGACCTGGTCTTCAGGGACTTTCAGGTCACCACTGAGCTTCACGTCACGAACGGTGTACTTGTCACCTTCGTTGATGTTGACGGTGATGTAGACGTGCTTCTTGTCAGGCGTGATGGACACCTGGGTCGAAGCGATATCCATGTTGATGTAGCCGCGGTCCAGGTAGTAGGAACGCAGGCGCTCCAGGTCACCGGAGAGTTTTTCACGGGCGTACTTGTCATCGTTCTTGAAGAACGACAGCCAGTTGGTGGTCTTGAGTTCGAACAGGTCGATCAGGTCTTCATCAGGGAAGACCGTGTTGCCTACCACGTTGATGTGCTGGATAGCCGCAACGGTGCCTTCGTTGATGTTGACCTTCAAGCCGACTCGGTTGCGCGGCTGAGGCACCACTTCGGTGTCGACGGTAGCCGAATAGCGACCCTGGGCGACGTACTGGCGCTGCAGTTCGTTACGCACGCCTTCGAGAGTGGCGCGCTGGAAGATCTCGCCTTCGGCCAGACCGGACTGCTTGAGGCCCTTCATCAGGTCTTCGGTGGAGATCGCCTTGTTGCCTTCGATCTCGATACTGGCAACCGACGGACGTTCGACTACCGTGATGACCAGGACGTTGCCATCGCGGCCCAGCTGGATATCTTGAAAGAACCCGGTTTTGAACAGCGCACGAGTGGATTCCACCAGGCGTCGATCATCCGCCTGTTCACCGACGTTCAACGGCAAAGCACCAAAGACGCTACCCGCGGAGACCCGCTGGAGGCCATTGACGCGAATATCAGAGATAGTGAAGGACTCGGCGTGAACTTCGGCGATCATCAATACGGTGAGAACCGCAGTTAGCAGCAGACGTTTCATGAAGTCCTTTCTTATTCCAACTGGCAATAAACAAACTGCCGCAAAATGCGGCAGATTCGCAATTCAGCGAAGCGTTACAGTCGACCCAGATCATTGACCAGAGCAAGTAACATCACCCCAATCACCAAACTGATGCCGATCTGTATCCCCCAACCTTGCACCCGATCCGACAAGGGACGACCACGCGCCGCCTCGATCAGATAAAACAACAAATGCCCCCCATCCAGCACAGGAATGGGCAGCAAATTCAGAACCCCCAGGCTAATACTCAGATAAGCAAGGAAATTCAGGAAATCAGCGACGCCCGACTGGGCCGAAGCGCCCGCCACTTTAGCAATGGTTATCGGTCCACTCAAGTTTTTTACCGAGAGCTCGCCGAACAACATTTTCTTCAGCGAATCGAGGGTCAGCACGCTCATGGTCCAGGTGCGTCGAGCCCCTTCCCCCACGGCTGCCAACGGCCCGTAGCTGACTTCGCGAATCATCTCTGGTGGCCAATCGACCGCTTTTACCCCCGCCCCCAAGTAACCAGTAGGCGCCTTGCTTTCGCCACGGGCGGCCAACATGACAGGGACGTCGATTTGAGCACCGTCACGCTCGACCCGCAGCATGATTTTGCTATCAGGACGCATACGGACGGTATCAACGACCTGCTGCCAGTCATCCACCGCCTTACCATCGAGTGCCAACAGCCGGTCACCGGTCTTCAGGCCAGCAGCCTTGGCCGGGCCTTTGGAATCCAGTTCAGCCAGCACGGGTGGCAATGCCGGGCGCCAAGGTCGAATACCCAGGGAACGAATCGGATCCGGCTCATCAGCGCCCTTGAGCCACTTGTCCAACACCAGCTCACGGGGCGAATCCACCGTGGTTCCCTGCTCTCGAACCAGCAGCTGCAGGGAACCGCTTTCACCCAGGCGACGGACCAGTTGCAGATTGACCGCAGCCCAGCCGGAAGTGGGTTCGCCGTCGATGGCAATGATTTCCTGGCCTGCATTCAGGCCCGCCTTGGCGGCAAGGCTGCCAGACTCGACAGCGCCGATGACCGGGCGGACCTGCTCGGTGCCGAGCATCGCCAACGCCCAGAAAAACACCATCGCCAACAAAAAGTTGGCAATCGGCCCTGCCGCCACGATCGCAATGCGCTGGCGCACGGATTTACGGTTGAAGGATTGATCGAGCTGATCGGCCGGTACGTCACCTTCACGCTCGTCGAGCATTTTCACGTAGCCACCCAGCGGAATGGCGGCCACCACGAATTCAGTACCCTGTTTGTCGTGCCAGCGCAGCAGCGGCATGCCGAAGCCCACGGAGAAACGCAGCACCTTGACCCCACAGCGACGCGCGACCCAGAAATGGCCGAACTCGTGGAAGGTAACCAGCACACCCAAAGCGACCAGGGTGCCGACAATCATATAGAGCGCGCTCATCTATTTTCTCCGCATTCCTATCTAGGCCTGCATCCAGTCCTGAATGGGCCAGCGCATTGCAACACTTACCGCCCGTGACGACTCAACCATTGCTCAGCCAGCACACGCGCCTTGGTGTCCGCCGTGAACACCGCCTCAAGATCATTCACTACAACCACCGGCTCGAGATTGAGTACTTCCTCGATGATACTCGCGATTTCCAGGTAACGAACCCGTCCGTCGAGAAAGGCCGCGACAGCGACTTCATTTGCCGCATTCAACATCGCCGGAGCGCTATTGCCCGCCTCGGCTGCCTGACGGGCCAGGCGCAGGCACGGGAATCGATCTTCATCCGGCGCCTGGAAGTCCAGGCGCGCGACGGCAAACAGGTCCAGCGGCGGCACGCCTGAGTCAATTCGCTCTGGCCAGGCCAGCGCATTGGCAATCGGCGTACGCATGTCCGGATTACCCAACTGGGCCAATACCGAACCATCGATGTAGTCGACCAGCGAATGAATCACACTTTGCGGGTGAATCACCACTTCAACCTGGGACGGCTTGGCATCGAACAGCCAGCAGGCCTCGATCAATTCAAGCCCTTTATTCATCATGCTGGCCGAATCGACCGAGATCTTGCGCCCCATGGACCAATTAGGGTGGGCACAGGCCTGCTCGGGTGAAACATGCGCCAGCTCAGCCAGGGGTGTCTGCCGGAACGGACCGCCAGAGGCGGTCAGCAGGATCCGGCGCACGCCCACCGCATCCAGGCCGCGGGCAAAATCCCGGGGCATGCACTGGAAAATCGCGTTGTGCTCACTGTCGATCGGCAGCAAGACCGACCCGCTTTTGCGCACGGCCTGCATGAACAATGCGCCGGACATGACCAGCGCTTCCTTGTTGGCCAGGAGGATCTTCTTGCCAGCCTCGACGGCCGCCAGGGTCGGGCGCAAGCCCGCCGCACCGACGATGGCCGCCATTACCGCATCGACTTCAGGGTCGGCAGCAACCTGACACAACCCCTCCTCCCCGACCAGAACGCGAGTCGAAAGACCTGCGGCGTGCAGATCATCCTGCAAGCCTCTGGCAGCCGAGGTTTCAGGCACCACGGCAAACCGCGGAGCGTGACGTACGCACAGCGCCAGCAGCTCGCTCAGGCGGCTGAAACCGCTCAAGGCGAAGACTTGATAGCGCTCAGGGTGGCGGGCGATGACATCCAGGGTGCTCAAGCCGATCGAGCCCGTGGCCCCCAGGACGGTAATCTGCTGAGGGCGGCTCACGGTGCAGCCATCCACAACAGCACCGCAAACAGCGGAATCGCCGCGGTCAGGCTGTCGATGCGATCCAGCACGCCGCCATGCCCCGGCAGCAGATTGCTGCTGTCCTTGATCCCGGACTGGCGCTTGAACATGCTTTCGGTGAGATCCCCCACCACCGAGACGAACACGATCAGCGCAGCGCCGATCAACCCCTTGAACAATTGCGCCACTGTCCAGTCACGCACCAGGGCAACCAGGGTGGTGATCACCAGGCTCAAGGCCAGGCCGCCGTACACGCCTTCCCAGCTTTTGCCAGGACTGACCTGCGGCGCCAGCTTGCGCTTGCCGAACGCACGTCCGGAGAAATAAGCACCGATATCGGCGCCCCAGACCAGCACCATTACCGCCATGATCAGCCAGTTGCCCAGCGGGTACTGCTTGATCTGTACCAGGCCTTGCCAGGCCGGCAACAGGATCAACAGGCCGATCACCAGCTTGCAGGCGGCGCTCGCCCAATACTCGCTGGAGCGCGGGTAGGTCAGCACCAGATAGGTCGCCAGCGCCCACCAGAGCACCGAAGCACCCAGCACCCATGGCGCGAGGCCAGGCAGGATGTACATGACGAACAGCATCAAGGCGACGACGGCGGCATAACCCACACGAAACACTTGAGCGGTGAAACCGGCCAGGCGCGCCCATTCCCAGGCGCCCAGGGTCACGACCAGGCCGATAAACAGCGCAAAGGCGAAACCTTCCAGCAGAAAAAACCCACACAGGGCAATCGGCAGCAGGATCAGCGCGGTGATGATTCGTTGTTTAAGCATTAAACCCGGGCTCCAGCCTCGACCTGCTCGCTCGTTTTACCGAAGCGGCGCTGGCGAGATGCGAAATCGGCCAGCGCGTTGCGCATGGCGTCGTGTTTGAAGTCCGGCCAGAACAGGTCGGAGAAGTACAACTCGGCGTAGGCCAGCTGCCACAGCAGGAAGTTGCTGATGCGATGTTCGCCACCGGTACGGATGCACAAGTCCGGCAACGGCAGATCGCCGGTGGCCAGACAGGTTTGCAGCAGTTCCGGGGTGATGTCTTCCGGCCGCAGATGACCGGCTTGGACTTCACGCGCCAGGCGCTGTGCGGCTTGTGCGATATCCCACTGACCGCCGTAGTTGGCGGCAATCTGCAGGACAAAGCGATTGGCGCCGGCCGTCATGGCCTCGGCCTCACGCATGGCAGCCTGGAGTTCCGGGTGGAAGCGCGAACGGTCGCCAATGATGCGCAAGCTGATGTTGTTGTCGTTGAGGCGCTTGGCCTCTCGACGCAATGCCTTGAAGAACAGGTCCATCAAGGCACTGACTTCGTCGGCAGGACGCTGCCAGTTCTCGCTGGAGAACGCGAACAGGGTCAACACCTCCACCTTGGCTTCGGCACACACCTCGATGACCGCCCGAACCGCATCCACACCCGCTTTATGCCCGGCGACACCCGGCATAAAGCGTTTTTTCGCCCAGCGATTATTACCATCCATGATGATCGCGACATGGCGCGGCACCGCGGAAGGTGCAACCTGCTTGGTCTTTTCCATGAAAACGCGACCCTTATACGGCCATCAGGTCTTTTTCTTTCTGCGCCAGGTTCGCGTCGATTTGAGCCACGTACTTCTTGGTCAGATCATCGATTTCGCCGGTTGCGCGACGCTCTTCGTCTTCGCTGATTTCCTTTTCCTTGACCAGATCCTTCAGCGAGCTGTTGGCGTCACGACGGATGTTGCGCACGGCAACACGGGCATCTTCAGCCACGTCACGCGCCTGCTTGGTGAAGCCCTTGCGGGTTTCCTCGGTCAGGGCCGGCATGGAGATCAGCAGCAACTCACCCAGGTTGGTCGGGTTGAGGTTCAGACCCGCACTGCCGATGGCCTTGTCGACGGCGCCCAGCATGTTGCGCTCAAAGGCAACGACTTGCAGGGTACGGGCGTCCTTGACGGTGATGTTCGCCACTTGCTTGATCGGGGTATCGGCGCCGTAGTACGGAACCATCACACCTTCCAGGATGCTTGGATGCGCCTGGCCGGTACGGATACGACCGAAGTTGTGCGTCAGCGATTCCACGGACTTCTGCATGCGCTCTTGAGCGTCTTTCTTGATTTCGTTGATCATTGTTGGCCTTCCTCGATCAGAGTCCCTTCAGCGCCACCATGCACGATATTCAGCAGGGCGCCGGGCTTGTTCATGTTAAATACGCGCAGCGGCATCTTGTGGTCGCGGCACAGGCAAATGGCCGTCAGATCCATCACGCCCAGCTTGCGATCCAGTACTTCATCGTAGGTCAGATGATCGAACTTCTCGGCATGCGGGTCTTTGAATGGGTCAGCGGTGTAGACGCCATCGACCTTGGTTGCCTTGAGCACGACATCGGCGTCGATTTCGATTGCACGCAGGCAAGCGGCCGAATCCGTGGTGAAGAACGGGTTGCCGGTGCCGGCCGCGAAGATCACCACGTCCTTGGAGTTCAGGTGGCGCATGGCCTTGCGGCGATCGTAGTGATCGGTCACGCCAACCATGGAAATGGCCGACATCACGATGGCCGAGATATTGGCACGTTCCAGCGCGTCGCGCATGGCCAGGGCGTTCATCACAGTGGCCAGCATGCCCATGTGGTCGCCCGTGACACGGTCCATGCCAGCCTTGCTCAGCGCTTCGCCGCGGAACAGGTTGCCGCCGCCGATCACCAGACCGACCTGGACACCGATGCCGACCAGCTGGCCGACTTCCAGCGCCATGCGATCCAGAACTTTCGGGTCGATCCCGAACTCTTCCGAGCCCATCAGGGCCTCGCCGCTAAGCTTGAGTAGAATGCGTTTATAGCGAGCCTGATAACCACTGCCCTGCTGAGCCATTGCGAATCTCTCCTGCGGCGTATTTTAAAAAATTCTTTGCGAGCTGTTTTCAGCTGGCGTTCACTCTAGCGTGGCGCTGCTTCAGCGCCATCGGAACATGGCTTTGTAAGCCAGTTCCAAACGGAAACCAATAAAAATTGGTAACCCATCTGAAAAGAGGCTGCGCGCGTGAGCGGGCAGCCTCTTCAGGGCGACAGTTTAAAAACCTGTCTTATTGCTTGGCGGCAGCCAGCTGTGCAGCAACTTCTTCAGCGAAGTTGTCAACTGGCTTCTCGATGCCTTCGCCTACCTTGAAGTAGGTGAAGGAAACGATTTCAGCGCCGGCTTTCTTGGCCAGCTCGCCGACCTTGACTTCAGGGTTCTTCACGAACGCCTGCTCAACCAGGCTCGCTTCAGCCAGGAACTTGCTGATACGGCCTTTGACCATGTTTTCAACAATGTTTTCTGGCTTGCCGGCGATCTTGTCAGCGTTGAGGGTCAGGAACACGCCTTTCTCGCGCTCGATCGCTTCAGCGGAAACTTCCGATGGCAGCAGGAATTCAGGGTTGGTAGCCGCTACGTGCATAGCGATGTCTTTGGCCAGCTCAACGTCGCCGCCCTTCAGAACAACCGCAACACCAATCTTGTTGCCGTGCAGGTAGCCACCGACAACATCACCTTCAACGCGTGTCAGGCGACGGATGTTGACGTTTTCGCCAACCTTGCCGACCAGAACCAGGCGATCGGTTTCTTGAGCTTCGATCAGCGGAGCGACATCAGTCAGTTTGTCAGCAAACGCTTTATCAACGCTGGCAGCAACAAATGCCTTGAAGTCGTCCTGCAGAGCCAGGAAGTCGGTCTGCGAGTTCACTTCCAGAAGAACAGCGGATTTACCGTCTTCCCTCAGAGCGATCGCGCCTTCAGCGGCAACGTTGCCCGCTTTCTTGGCAGCCTTGATGGCGCCCGAAGCACGCATGTCATCAATGGCTTGCTCGATGTCGCCGCCAGCCTTGGTCAAGGCCTTTTTGCAGTCCATCATGCCTTCGCCAGTACGCTCGCGCAGTTCTTTGACCAACGCTGCAGTAATCTCTGCCATTTCAAAATTCCTCTTGGATAGGTTATCAACCATTCCACCCGATCGAACGGGCGTTCAATTCTTCCCGAACCACCCTTGTTAGCTGCCGCACGTTACAGATAGAGCAGTGGGCGCCGACAAACGGTTTTCGAGGTGGCAAAAAGGGGGCCAAGCCCCCTTTTTGCTTACTGAGTCAACGCCAGGGCGTCAATTACTCAGCTGCAGCTGCCGGAGCTTCTTCAACGAACTGCTCGGTGCCGCCAGCAACGTGGTTGCGACCGCGGATTACAGCGTCAGCCATCGAACCCATGTACAGCTGGATAGCGCGGATTGCGTCATCGTTGCCTGGGATGATGTAGTCAACGCCTTCCGGGCTGCTGTTGGTATCGACTACGCCGATAACCGGGATACCCAGCTTGTTGGCTTCGGTGATCGCGATGCGCTCGTGATCAACGTCGATAACGAACAGAGCGTCTGGCAGACCGCCCATGTCCTTGATACCACCCAGGGAACGATCCAGCTTTTCCAGGTCACGGGAGCGCATCAGCGCTTCTTTCTTGGTCAGCTTGGCGAAAGTACCGTCTTCGGCTTGTACTTCAAGGTCACGCAGACGCTTGATGGAAGCACGGATGGTCTTGAAGTTGGTCAGCATGCCGCCCAACCAGCGGTGATCGACGTACGGCGAACCGCAACGTGCTGCTTCTTCAGCAACGATCTTGCCAGCGGAACGCTTGGTGCCGACGAACAGAATCTTGTTTTTGCCCTGGGCCAGGCGCTCTACGAAAGTCAGAGCTTCGTTGAACATTGGCAGGGTTTTTTCAAGGTTGATGATGTGGATCTTGTTACGCGCGCCGAAAATGTATTTACCCATTTTCGGGTTCCAGTAACGGGTCTGGTGACCGAAGTGCACACCGGCCTTCAGCATATCGCGCATGTTGACTTGGGACATGATAGTTCCTTAATAAGTCGGGTTTGGCCTCCACGTATCCCAATGACCAACCACCAGCATTTCGCTTGCGGCACCCAGGTCATCGTGTCGACACGTGTGTGGATTTAGGCTTTTCGGGGCATCCCCGGAAAGCGGCGCATTTTATATCACAAGGTAGGAAAAAACGGAACCCGGATTCTGAAATCGAGGCAAACGCACAACGCCATCCCTTGGAATCCGCCCAGAATGCACCATTCTATAGAGAGAAGCGATGCACAGAGCCGCGGATTTGCGCTGATCGTCTGTTAGAATCGCATTTTTCAGGGCTGCGAAGATCGATCGCGCAACGCCCTTTTCGTCAAGAAAGCGCCATCGAGCGCAGAGAGAGCCTGTATGACCGTCACCCTCAAAACCCCCGAGGACATCGCAAAAATGCGCGTCGCCGGCAAACTGGCCGCCGATGTGCTGGAAATGATTGCCGAATATGTCAAGCCGGGCGTCACCACCGATCAACTGAACCAGATCTGTCATGACTATATCGTCAACGAACAGAAGGCCATCCCTGCCCCGCTGAACTACAAGGGCTATCCGAAGTCGATCTGCACCTCGATCAACCATGTGGTCTGCCACGGCATCCCGAACGACAAGCCGCTCAAGGATGGCGACACCCTGAACATCGACGTTACCGTCATCAAGGACGGCTACCACGGTGACACCAGCCGCATGTTCCACGTCGGCAGCGTGCCGGTCTGGGCCGAGCGCCTGTCGCAAGTGACTCAGGAATGCATGTACAAGGCGATTGAAATCGTCAAACCCGGCTGCCGCCTGGGCGACATCGGTGAAATCATCCAGAAACACGCCGAGAAAAACGGTTTTTCGGTGGTTCGCGAGTTCTGCGGCCACGGCATCGGCAAGGTGTTCCATGAAGAGCCGCAGATCCTGCACTACGGCCGTGCCGGCACCGGTATGGAACTGAAAGCCGGCATGACCTTCACCATCGAGCCGATGATCAACCAGGGCCGCGCCGACACCAAGGTACTGGGCGATGGCTGGACCGCGATCACCAAGGACCGCAAGCTGTCGGCCCAGTGGGAGCACACCCTGCTGGTGACCGACACCGGTTACGAGATCTTCACCCTGCGCGCCGATGACACCATCCCCCGCGTTTCGGCCTGATCCAGTCACCGTACCCAGCCTATAGAAAGGAAAGCCAATCAATGCCGCAGGTGGATCCCGAACTCTTCGATCGCGGCCAGTTCCAGGCTGAACTGGCCCTGAAGGCCAGCCCGATCGCGGCCTTCAAAAAGGCGATCCGCCAGGCTCGCGAAGTGCTCGACGGACGCTTTCGCAGCGGCCGGGACATTCGCCGATTGATCGAGGATCGTGCCTGGTTCGTAGATAACATCCTGCAAAAGGCCTGGGAGCAATTCAACTGGAGCGAGGACGCCGACATTGCGCTGGTCGCGGTCGGCGGCTACGGTCGTGGCGAGTTGCACCCTTACTCCGACATCGACCTGTTGATCCTGCTCGACAGCGCCGACCACGAAGTTTTCCGCGATTCCATCGAGCGTTTCCTGACGCTGCTGTGGGACATCGGCCTGGAAGTCGGCCAGAGTGTTCGCTCGGTCGACGAGTGTGTCGTCGAGGCCCGCGCTGATCTGACGGTTGTCACCAACCTGATGGAAAGCCGCACCATCTGCGGCCCCGAGCGCTTGCGCCAACGCATGCTGGACGTCACCAGCACCGCGCACATGTGGCCGAGCAAGGACTTCTTCCTGGCCAAGCGTGCCGAGCAGAAAGCCCGTCATCACAAGTACAACGACACCGAATACAACCTGGAACCCAACGTCAAGGGCTCGCCCGGCGGCCTGCGGGATATCCAGACGATTCTCTGGGTGGCCCGTCGCGAATACGGCACCCTGAACCTGCGGGCACTGGCCGGCGAAGGTTTCCTGGTCGAAAGCGAAAACGCCTTGCTGGCCTCCTCCCAGGAGTTCCTGTGGAAAGTCCGTTACGCCCTGCACATGCTCGCCGGCCGTTCCGAAGACCGCCTGCTGTTCGACCACCAGCGCACCATTGCCGGGCTGCTGGGATTTGAAGGGGACGACGCCAAGCAAGCGGTCGAGAACTTCATGCAGCAGTATTTCCGCGTGGTCATGAGCATTGCCCAGCTCAGCGACCTGATCATCCAGCACTTCGAGGAAGTCATCCTCGCGCCGGAGGATGCGGCACCGCCGCAGCCGGTCAATTCGCGATTCCAGCTGCACGACGGCTACATCGAGGCGCGTAACGACAATGTGTTCCGCCGCACGCCGTTCGCCATGCTCGAAATCTTCGTGCTGATGGCCCAGCAACCGGAAATCAAGGGTGTGCGCGCCGACACCATTCGTCTGCTGCGCGAGAATCGGCACCTGATCAACGACGACTTCCGCAACGACATTCGCAACACCAGCCTGTTCATCGAGCTGTTCAAATGCAAGATCGGCATCCACCGCAACCTGCGCCGGATGAACCGCTACGGCATTCTCGGGCGTTATCTGCCGGAATTCGGTTTCATCGTCGGGCAGATGCAGCACGACCTGTTCCACATCTATACGGTCGATGCCCACACCCTGAACCTGATCAAGCACCTGCGTAAGTTGCAGTACACGCAGGTCTCGGAAAAATTCCCGCTGGCCAGCAAGCTCATGGCCAAGCTGCCCAAGCCTGAATTGATCTACCTGGCCGGCCTGTACCACGACATCGGCAAGGGCCGGCATGGCGATCACTCGGAAATCGGCGCGGTGGACGCCGAGGCCTTCTGCCAACGCCATCAGTTGCCGGTGTGGGACAGCCGCCTGATCGTCTGGCTGGTACAAAACCATCTGGTGATGTCGACCACGGCCCAGCGCAAGGATTTGTCCGATCCGCAGGTGATCCATGATTTCGCCCAGACAGTGGGCGATGAAACCCGCCTCGACTACCTGTACGTGCTGACGGTCGCCGACATCAACGCCACCAACCCGACACTGTGGAACTCCTGGCGGGCCAGCCTGCTGCGCCAGCTCTACACCGAAACCAAGCGCGCCCTGCGTCGCGGACTGGAAAACCCGGTGGACCGCGAAGAACAGATCCGCCAGACCCAGAGCGCCGCGCTGGACATCCTGGTGCGCGGTGGCACCGATCCGGACGACGTCGAGCAACTGTGGGCGCAGTTGGGGGATGACTATTTCCTGCGCCATACCGCCGGCGACGTCGCCTGGCACAGCGATGCGATCCTCCAGCAGCCGGCCGACGGCGGGCCGTTGGTGCTGATCAAGGAAACCACCCAACGCGAGTTCGAGGGCGGCACGCAGATCTTCATCTACGCACCGGACCAGCACGATTTCTTCGCCGTGACCGTGGCCGCGATGGACCAGCTCAACCTGAACATCCATGACGCCCGGGTCATCACCTCCAGTAGCCAGTTCACCCTCGACACCTACATCGTGCTCGACACCGACGGCGACTCGATCGGCGATAATCCGGCGCGGGTCAAGCAGATCCGTGACGGTCTGGCCGAAGCCCTGCGCAATCCGGACGATTACCCGACGATCATCCAGCGTCGAGTGCCGCGCCAGCTCAAGCATTTCGCCTTTGCGCCACAGGTGACGATCCACAACGACGCCCAGCGTCCGGTGACCGTACTGGAACTGACCGCTCCTGACCGCCCTGGCCTGCTGGCGCGGGTCGGCACGATCTTCCTGGAGTTCGACCTGTCGCTGCAGAACGCCAAGATCGCCACCCTCGGCGAGCGGGTGGAAGACGTGTTCTTCATCACCGACGCGAACAACCAACCGTTGTCCGACCCCTTGCTGTGCAGTCGTTTGCAGGATGCAATCGTCGAACAATTGAGCGTCAACCAGGAACCCGATATCAAACTGTCGCGCATCAGTATTTGAATAAACAATTTCCCCGAATGGAGCCCGCCCTTGTAGGAGCTGGCTTGCCAGCGATGGACTCAAAAGCGCCGCGCTTATCCGGTAAGCACGCGTTATCGTTAACGACCATCGCTGGCAAGCCAGCTCCTACAAAAGGCCGGTAGCCGCCACACCGAACGAGATCCATCAATGAACAACGCTCTGACACAGCTCCAGCCCTACCCGTTCGAGAAACTCCGCGCCCTGCTCGGCAGCGTCACGCCAAACCCGGACAAGCGCCCCATCGCGCTGTCGATCGGTGAGCCGAAACACCGTTCGCCGAGCTTCGTCGCCGAAGCGCTGGCCAGTAATCTGGAAAAGATGGCGGTGTACCCGACCACACTCGGTATCCCGGAGCTGCGCGAGGCCATCGCTGCCTGGTGTGAACGTCGTTTCAACGTCCCGAACGGCTGGATCGACCCGGCGCGCAACGTGCTGCCGGTCAACGGTACCCGTGAAGCGCTGTTCGCTTTCACCCAGACCGTGGTCAACCGTGGTGACGACGCGCTGGTGGTCAGCCCGAATCCCTTCTATCAGATCTACGAAGGCGCCGCGTTCCTCGCCGGGGCCAAGCCGCATTACCTGCCGTGCCTGGACGAAAACGGCTTCAACCCGGATTTCGACGCCGTGTCGCCAGACATCTGGAAACGCTGCCAGATCCTGTTCCTGTGCTCGCCGGGTAACCCGACCGGCGCGTTGATCCCGGTCGAGACCCTGAAAAAGCTAATCGCCCTGGCCGACGAACATGACTTCGTGATCGCGGCGGACGAGTGCTACAGCGAACTCTACTTCGACGAACAAACCCCGCCGCCAGGCCTGCTCAGCGCCTGCGCGGAACTGGGCCGCAAGGACTTCAAGCGCTGCGTGGTATTCCACAGCCTGTCCAAGCGCTCCAATCTGCCGGGACTGCGCTCTGGCTTTGTGGCCGGCGACGCGGACATTCTCAAAGGCTTCCTGCTTTATCGCACGTACCACGGCTGCGCGATGCCGGTTCAGACACAACTGGCCAGCGTGGCCGCATGGAACGACGAAGTGCACGTGCGCGCCAATCGGGCGCTGTATCGCGAGAAGTTTGACGCCGTACTCGAAATCCTCAGCCCGGTTCTGGACGTACAACGCCCCGATGGCAGTTTCTACCTGTGGCCGAATGTGGCTGGCGACGATGCAGCCTTCTGCCGCGACCTGTTTGAGCAGGAGCATGTGACCGTAGTGCCGGGCTCCTACCTGTCGCGGGATGTCGATGGTGTCAATCCGGGTGCCGGACGCGTGCGCATGGCGTTGGTTGCGCCGTTGCCCGAGTGCGTGGACGCGGCCGAGCGGATTCGCGATTTCATCCAGCGCCGCCGGTAACCGCCCGTTATTTCACCTGACCGAGCTTGGCCTCACTCAAGTCAAGCTCCCCCAAGACCTCACGCAACACGTCATCGCCGATCTGGTGATGACGGCTCAGGCTGTACAACTCAAGGCGCTGCGCCCGCAGCGCCTTCACGCGCAAACGCCGCTCCAGCAAATCCATCTGAAACGCCAGTGCCTGGGCTTCGGCCGAGTCATTGAACACCTCCAGCTGATGCCGATATTCGGACATGATCCGCGCCTTGAGCTCCGCCGCCAGCGCCGCTTGAGCGGCGTCCTGTGGGTTGACCTCTTCGGTTTCGAGGGCATGGATGGCGGCTTCGGCGGTTTTGCGCCAAGCGTCGCGCACTTCATTGCGGCGCTTGTCGTCCGGACTTTTCTCGATACCGCGCAGCAGTAACGGCAAGGCCACGCAGGCGGCGATCAACGACAGCAGAATCACCCCGGCAGCAATGAAAATCAGCAGGTCACGCTCGGGAAATGCGTCGGCCCCCATGAGCATCGGTACCGACATCACACCTGCCAGCGTCACCGCCCCGCGCACGCCACCAACGGTCAGCAACCAGCAGGAACGCGCGCTCGGCACCCGGGTGATCTCATCCTTGCCGCGCCAGCGCCGCAGCACAATGGACAGGCGCCAGATGCTTTGCACCCAGACGAACCGCAGCACCAGCAGCACCAGGAAAATCGCCAACACATCGACGCAGCGATAGAGCAGCGTCGGCCACAGCGAGGTTTCATGACTGGCCACGGCTTTGATGATGTCCGGCAACTGCAAACCCAGCAGCAGGAAAATCAAGCCATTGAAGGCGAACTCGAGCAATGACCAGACGCTGCGATTGAGCAGCCGCGTGTTCGTCTGGCGCGGCAGCAGATCGAGCCAGCTCTGCATCATCCCCGCCGCTACCGCCGAAAGAATGCCCGACGCCCCCACGCGCTCGGCGAGCACGTAGGCGGCAAACGGCAGCAACAACATGAAGACGACGTGGGTGGCCGGGTCATCCCAGCCACGGGCAATCATCCACGAGCGCAAGCGCCCCACCAGCCAGCTCAACGCCACGCCAATGGCCAGGCCGCCAACCGCCACCAATACAAAGGTGACGCTGGCGTTGGCCAGCGAGAACGCCCCAGTCACTGCAGCCACAAGGGCGAACTTGAATGTCACCAGACCCGAGGCATCGTTCATCAATGCCTCGCCCTGCAGGATGTGCATCAAGGGCGTCGGTAAGCGATTCTGAGAGATCGCCGACACCGCCACGGCGTCCGTGGGCGACAGCACCGCAGCCAACGCAAATGCCACCGGCAGTGGAATGCTCGGCAGCAACCAGTGAATGAAATACCCGGCGCCAACCACGGTAAACAGCACCAACCCCACGGCCAGGGTCAGGATCGGTCCGCGCAAGCGCCAGAATTCACGTTTGGGCATGCGCCAGCCGTCGGAAAACAACAATGGCGGCAGGAACAGAAACAGGAACAATTCAGGATCCAGCGCCACATGCAGACCGAGGGTCGGCCAGGCAAGCAAGGCGCCCGCTGCTATTTGAACCAACGGCAACGGCAGCGGGATCACCCGTCCGAGCAGGCGCGAAACGCCCACCAGCATTAAAAGGATCAGGACGGTGTAGGCGGTTTGCATAAAACGTGGTTCCCGGACAATCGACAGCATTGAAGTGCCATATTAGCCGCTTAGACTGTGTGCTTGCCCTTACACCTATGTCGCACCTTGTCACAACCGCATTCCCAGAGGTTTTGTCCTACAGCCGCCGCGAAACCGTCCGGTCATGGCATAATCCGACACCTTTTATTTCCGACACCTGTAAAGGGGGCGATTCCTTGACCGTTTCAAGTAAAACGTTGCACCTTTTCGGCATCAAAGCCTGCGACACCATGAAAAAGGCGCGCACCTGGCTCGATGAACACGCTGTCAGCTATGACTTCCATGATTACAAAGCGGTCGGTATCGACCGTGAACACCTGACCCAATGGTGCAGCGAGCACGGCTGGGAAGTGGTGTTGAACCGTGCAGGCACGACCTTTCGCAAGCTCGACGACGAACGCAAAGCCGATCTCGACCAGTCGAAAGCCATCGAACTGATGCTCGCACAACCTTCGATGATCAAGCGCCCGGTGCTCGATCTCGGTGACCGAACCCTGATTGGCTTCAAGCCAGATATCTACGCGGCCGCGCTCAAGTAAGCAGCCCGTTTCAATTTGTTAGAGGTATCAACATGTCCACTACCCTGTTCAGCCTGGCCTTTGGTGTCGGCACTCAAAACCGTCAAGGCGCCTGGCTGGAAGTGTTTTACGCACAGCCATTGCTCAACCCGTCGGCCGAACTGGTCGCTGCCATTGCGCCGATCCTGGGCTACAGCGAAGGCAACCAGGCCATCACCTTCACCACCGCGCAGGCTGCGCAACTGGCTGAAGCCGTGAAAGGCATCGACGCGGTACAAGGCAAACTGTTGACCCGTCTGGCCGAAAGCCACAAGCCGCTGGTTGCCACCCTGTTGGCCGAAGACACGCAACTGGCTTCCACGCCTGAGGCTTACCTCAAGCTGCACCTGCTGTCCCATCGTCTGGTCAAGCCGCACGGTGTGAGCCTGGCCGGGATCTTCCCGCTGCTGCCGAACGTCGCCTGGACCAGCCAGGGCGCAATCGACCTGAGCGAACTGGCCGAGATGCAACTCGAAGCCCGCCTGCGTGGCGAGCTGCTGGAAGTGTTCTCGGTGGACAAATTCCCGAAAATGACCGACTACGTGGTACCGGCCGGCGTGCGCATCGCTGACGCCGCGCGCCTGCGCCTGGGCGCCTACGTGGGCGAAGGCACCACCGTGATGCACGAAGGCTTCATCAACTTCAATGCCGGCACCGAAGGCCCGGGCATGATCGAAGGCCGCGTCTCCGCTGGCGTATTCGTCGGCAAGGGTTCGGACCTGGGCGGCGGTTGCTCGACCATGGGCACCCTGTCGGGCGGCGGCAACATCGTGATCAAGGTTGGCGAAGGCTGCCTGATCGGCGCCAACGCCGGTATCGGCATCCCGCTGGGCGATCGCAACACCGTTGAGTCGGGCCTGTACGTGACGGCCGGTACCAAGGTGGCGCTGCTCGACGAGAACAACCAGCTGGTCAAGGTCGTGAAGGCCCGTGAACTGGCCGGCCAGACCGACCTGCTGTTCCGTCGCAATTCGGAAACCGGTGCCGTGGAATGCAAAACCCACAAATCGGCCATCGAACTGAACGAAGCGCTGCACGCTCACAACTAAGCAGAGCGTCAAACAATCACCTGATCCTGTAGGAGCGAGGCTTGCCCGCGAAGCTTTTGGCGGCTTCAAGGGCCCCTTCGCGAGCAAGCTTCGCTCCTACAGGGGTCAGGCGTACGCCCGCCCATGTTCACCAGGGCCCGATAGCATGATGATTCCCTCTCCCTGGCGGGCCGACTTTCCGGCCATCGCCGCCCTGCAACGGCAAGGCCAGACCTATCTGGACAACGCCGCCACCACGCAAAAACCGCAAGCCCTGCTGGATGCCTTGGTGCATTACTACGCCAATGGCGCGGCCAACGTGCATCGGGCGCAACACCTGCCCGGCGCCCACGCCACCCAGGCGTTCGAGGACAGCCGCCGCAAAGTCGCGCAATGGCTCAATGCCGGCGACAGCGGGCAGATCATCTTTACCCACGGCGCGACGTCCGCGCTGAATCTCCTGGCTTATGGCCTGGAACACTCATTCAATCCGGGCGACGAGATCGTCATCAGCGCCCTGGAGCATCACGCCAATCTACTGCCATGGCAGCAACTGGCGCGCCGCCGCGAACTGAAACTGGTAATCCTGCCACTGGATACCGACGGCGTGATCGACCTCGCAGCCGCCACACAGCTGATCGGCCCACGCACACGCCTGTTGGCCGTCAGCCAGTTGTCCAACGTCATCGGCGCCTGGCAACCGCTAACCGCTCTGCTGGCGCTGGCCAAGACGCACAACGCGTTGACCGTCGTCGACGGCGCCCAGGGCGTGGTCCATGGCCGCCACGACGTGCAGGCGCTGGGCTGCGACTTCTATGTGTTTTCCAGCCACAAACTTTACGGCCCCGATGGTCTGGGCGTGCTGTTCGGGCGCAATGTGGCGCTGCAACAACTGCGCCCCTGGCAGTTCGGTGGCGAGATGGTGCTGGACGCCAACTATCACGACGCACGCTTTCGCCCTGCCCCGCTGGGTTTCGAGGCCGGAACGCCGCCGATTTCCAGTGTCATAGGACTGGGGGCAACCCTGGATTACCTCGCCGGTCTCGATCAGGACGCGGTCTCGGCTAATGAAGCGGCACTGCATGACTATCTGTTGAAAGGCCTTGAGGCACGCAACGGCATTCGGTTGTTGGGCAGACCGCAAGTGGCGCTGGCCAGTTTTACCGTCGAAGGTGTGCATAACTCGGATCTCGCGCATTTGCTGACGGAACAAGGGATCGCCGTGCGCGCCGGTCATCATTGCGCCATGCCGCTGCTCAAAAGCTTCGAACTGGCCGGGGCGATTCGGGTGTCGTTGGCGTTGTACAACGATTCCGAGGATCTGGAACGGTTCTTTGAAGCGCTGGACCAGGCGCTGGAGTTATTGCGATGAACTTGTCTGCCGATGCCGTTACTGCACTCGAAACCTTTCAGGCTGCCGCTGGTTGGGAACAGCGGGCGCGGCTGTTGATGCAGTGGGGCGAGCGCCTTCCTGCCTTGAGCCAGGCGCAGATGTGCGACGTCAACCGGGTGCACGGTTGTGAAAGCCAGGTGTGGCTGGTGGGCGAGTTGCGCGACGGCCATTGGCAGTTCAGCGCCAACAGCGATGCGCGGTTGATTCGCGGGTTGGTGGCGTTGCTGCTGGCGCGGGTCAATGGATTGTCGGCGGCTGAGTTGCAGCAAGTTGATTTGCCGGACTGGTTCAATCAATTGGGGCTAGGGCGGCAGCTGTCGCAGTCACGCAGTAATGGCTTAAATGCGGTTTTACAACGGATGCTTGAACTCGCCGCCTGACTGATCGTTCCCATGCGCCGCAAAGGAATGCCTCCACGGACACTCCGCGTTCGGCTTTGGAAGGGACGCGGAGCGTCCCGGGCTGCATTCCCACGCAGAGCGTGGGAACGATCGGCGTCAGGTAGGCTTGATGCGCTCCGCCGGGCGCCGCACTCCCGCCACAATCTTGTCCACCGCCTTGGTCGCCGCGACCATGCCGAAGGTTGCCGTCACCATCATCACCGCGCCAAACCCGCCCGCGCAGTCAAGCTTCACACCATCGCCGACAAAACTCTTCTGCAGACAAATGCTGCCATCCGGTTTCGGGTAGCGCAGTTGCTCGGTGGAGAACACGCACGGCACGCTGTAATGGCGGGTCACGGTGCGCGAGAAGCCATAGTCGCGGCGCAGGGTGGAGCGCACTTTCGAAGCCAGCGGGTCATTGAACGTGCGGTTGAGGTCGCAGACCTGAATCAGCGTCGGGTCGATCTGCCCGCCCGCGCCGCCGGTGGTGATGATCTGGATCTTGCGGCGCTTGCACCAGGCGATCAGCGCCGCTTTCGCGTTGACGCTGTCGATACAGTCGATCACACAGTCGATGTTCGGCGTGATGTACTCGGCCATGGTCTCGCGGGTGACGAAATCCGGTACAGCGTGCACCGTGCAGTCCGGATTGATCCCGCGCAGGCGCTCGGCCATCACTTCGACCTTGGGCTTGCCGACAGTGCTGTCCAGCGCATGCAACTGACGGTTGGCGTTGCTGACGCAGACGTCATCGAGGTCGAACAACGAAATCTCGCCAACGCCGCAACGGGCCATGGCTTCCGCCGCCCAGGAGCCGACGCCACCGACGCCGACGATCGCCACATGGGCCGCGCGCAGGCGCTCAAGGCCCTCGATGCCATACAAACGGGCGATGCCTGCAAACCGCGGATCTTCTGTACTCATGACCATTACCCCAAAAACCGGCGCGCAGTATAGGCTTCGCAGCGCTAAGTTTTAAGCTTCAAGCTACAAGTGTAAGAACTTATGTGAAAGCCGATTGCCCAATGTCAGGCAATTCCCTGTCCGATGTACGTTCAGTGAACTGCCGGTGTAGGATGCGCGCCCTCTTGGCGCCAGCCGATCGTTCCCTCGTTCCACAGCCTTTGGAACCCGAAATAACCATGTCATCGCGTAAATTTGGACTCAACCTGGTGGTGGTGCTCGCCATCGCTGCCTTGTTTACCGGCTTCTGGGCGCTGATCAATCGCCCGGTGACCGCCCCCAACTGGCCCGAACAGATTTCCGGCTTCTCGTACTCACCTTTCCAGCAGGGTCAATTCCCACAGAAAGAGCAGTACCCGACGGACGATCAAATGCGTCGTGACCTGGAGATCATGAGCAAGTTGACGGACAACATCCGCACTTACTCGGTCGACGGTACGCTGGAGAACATTCCCAAGCTGGCGGAAGAGTTTGGCCTGCGGGTGACGTTGGGGATCTGGATCAGCCCGGACCAGGAGCGCAACGAGCGCGAAATCACCCGCGCCATCGAAATCGCCAACACCTCGCGCAGCGTGGTTCGCGTGGTGGTCGGTAACGAAGCGATCTTCCGCAAGGAAATCACCGCCCAGGAACTCAGCGTCATGCTGGACCGCGTCCGCGCTGCCGTGAAGGTGCCAGTGACCACGTCCGAACAGTGGCACGTCTGGGAAGAGCACCCGGAACTGGCCAGGCACGTCGACCTGATTGCCGCCCACGTGCTGCCTTACTGGGAATTCATCCCGATGGACAAGGCCGGACAGTTCGTCCTCGACCGCGCCCGCGACCTGAAAAAGATGTTCCCGAAAAAACCGCTGCTGCTCTCCGAAGTGGGCTGGCCGAGCAACGGCCGCATGCGCGGGGGCGCCGATGCGTCGCCGGCAGACCAGGCGATCTATCTGCGGACCCTGGTCAACAAGCTCAACCGCCAGGGCTTCAACTACTTCGTGATCGAAGCGTTCGACCAGCCGTGGAAGGCCAGTGACGAAGGCTCGGTAGGTGCCTATTGGGGTGTGTTCAACGCCGCGCGCCAACAGAAATTCAACTTCGAAGGCCCGGTGGTCGCCATTCCGCAATGGCGTGTGCTGGCCGTCGGCTCGGTGGTTCTGGCACTGCTGTCGTTGACCTTGCTGATGATCGACGGCTCAGCCCTGCGCCAACGCGGCCGCACCTTCCTGACCTTTATCGCGTTCCTCTGCGGTTCGGTGCTGGTGTGGATCGGTTATGACTACAGCCTGCAATACAGCACCTGGTTCAGCCTGACCGTGGGATTCCTGCTCGCCCTCGGTGCACTCGGGGTGTTTATCGTGTTGCTGACCGAGGCCCATGAACTGGCCGAAGCCGTGTGGGTGCACAAGCGCCGGCGCGAGTTCCTGCCGGTCCAAGGCGACTCCAACTACCGTCCGAAAGTGTCGATCCACGTGCCTTGCTACAACGAGCCGCCGGAGATGGTCAAACAGACCCTCAACGCCCTGGCCAACCTCGACTATCCAGACTTCGAAGTCCTGATCATCGACAACAACACCAAGGACCCGGCGGTCTGGGAACCGGTGCGCGATTACTGCGAAACCCTCGGCCCGCGCTTCAAGTTCTTCCACGTCGCACCCTTGGCCGGTTTCAAGGGCGGCGCGCTGAACTACCTGATTCCGCACACCGCCAAGGATGCCGAAGTGATCGCGGTGATCGATTCCGATTACTGCGTGCACCCGAACTGGCTCAAACACATGGTGCCGCACTTTGCCGATCCGAAGATCGCCGTGGTGCAGTCGCCGCAGGATTACCGCGACCAGAACGAAAGCACCTTCAAGAAGCTCTGCTACGCCGAGTACAAAGGTTTCTTCCACATCGGCATGGTCACTCGTAACGACCGTGACGCGATCATCCAGCACGGGACCATGACCATGACCCGCCGCTCGGTGCTGGAAGAACTGGGCTGGGCCGACTGGTGCATCTGTGAAGACGCCGAACTGGGCCTGCGCGTGTTCGAAAAAGGCCTGTCGGCGGCGTATTACCACGACAGCTACGGCAAAGGCTTGATGCCCGATACCTTCATCGACTTCAAGAAACAGCGTTTCCGCTGGGCCTACGGCGCGATCCAGATCATCAAGCGTCACACCCGCAGCCTGCTGCGCGGCAAGGACTCCGAGCTGACGCGCGGTCAGCGCTACCACTTCCTCGCGGGCTGGTTGCCGTGGGTGGCGGATGGCATGAACATCTTCTTCACGGTCGGCGCGCTGTTGTGGTCGGCGGCGATGATCATCGTGCCGCAACGGGTCGACCCGCCGCTGCTGATTTTCGCGATCCCGCCGCTGGCGCTGTTCGTGTTCAAGGTCGGCAAGATCATCTTCCTCTACCGTCGTGCGGTGGGCGTGAACCTCAAGGATGCATTCTGCGCGGCACTGGCCGGGCTGGCGTTGTCGCACACCATCGCCAAGGCGGTGTTGTACGGTTTCTTCACCAGCAGCATTCCGTTCTTCCGTACGCCGAAGAACGCCGATAACCACGGCTTCTGGGTGGCGATTTCCGAGGCCCGCGAAGAGCTGTTCATCATGCTGCTGTTGTGGGGCGCGGCCCTGGGGATCTACCTGGTGAACGGCATGCCGAGCAACGACATGCGTTTCTGGGTGACCATGTTGCTGGTGCAGTCGCTGCCGTACCTGGCCGCGCTGATCATGGCGTTCCTGTCTTCGCTGCCGAAACCTTCGGCCGAGGCGCAAACCGCACCAGTGGTCTAAATCTCTGCGGATGCACTAAACGGCGGCCAATGGTCGCCGTTTTGCTTTAAGATAACCGCCATTTTGCGGGGCCTACGGCCCGATGGCCTGACCTGATCCCTGTGGGAGCGACGGTTCGACGCTTCGACCTGCTCGCGAAGGCGTTGTCACAATCAACGTTTATGTTTACTGACACACCGCCTTCGCGAGCAGGCTCGCTCCCACAGTGAGTCCGCGCCCACATTCATGATTTCCGGAGTTTTCCATGACGGCCCACGCCGACCTTTCGCCGACCCTTCAACTCGCCATCGACCTGATTCGCCGTCCGTCCGTGACGCCGATCGACGCCGATTGCCAGAAGCAGATGATGCAGCGCCTGGGCGATGCCGGTTTCGCCCTGGAACCGATGCGCATCGAAGATGTGGATAACTTCTGGGCCACCCACGGCAAACACGATGGCCCGGTGCTGTGCTTCGCCGGCCACACCGACGTGGTGCCGACCGGTCCCGTGACCGCCTGGCAGATCGACCCGTTCAACGCAGTGATCGACGAGCACGGCATGCTCTGCGGCCGTGGCGCGGCAGACATGAAAGGTAGCCTCGCCTCGATGACCGTAGCCGCCGAACGCTTCGTCGCCGACTACCCGGATCACAAGGGCAAGGTCGCCTTCCTGATTACCAGCGATGAAGAAGGTCCGGCCCATCACGGCACCAAGGCCGTGATTGAACGCCTGGTCGCGCGCAAGGAGCGTCTGGACTGGTGCATCGTCGGCGAACCGTCGAGCACCACCCTGGTCGGTGACGTGGTCAAGAACGGCCGTCGCGGCTCCCTCGGCGCCAAGCTGACCGTGCGCGGTGTGCAGGGCCACGTGGCGTATCCGCACCTGGCGAAGAACCCGATCCACCTAGCGGCTCCAGCCCTGGCGGAACTTGCCGCCGAGCATTGGGACCACGGCAACGATTTCTTCCCGCCGACCAGCTTCCAGATTTCCAACGTCAACTCCGGCACCGGCGCAACCAACGTCATCCCGGGTGACCTGGTCGCCGTGTTCAACTTCCGCTTCTCCACCGAGTCGACCGTCGAAGGCCTGCAAAAGCGCGTCGCCGACATCCTCGACAAGCATGGCCTGGACTGGCACATCGACTGGGCACTGTCCGGCCTGCCGTTCCTCACCGAACCGGGCGCGCTGCTCGATGCGGTGTCGTCGAGCATCAAGGACATCACCGGTCGTGAAACCAAGGCGTCCACCAGCGGTGGCACCTCCGACGGCCGTTTCATTGCGACCATGGGCACGCAAGTGGTCGAGCTCGGCCCGGTCAACGCGACCATCCACCAGGTCAACGAGCGGGTGCTGGCGGCTGATCTCGATGTGCTGACCGAAATCTACTACCAGACCCTGATCAAGTTGCTCGCCTGATGCTGGCGTGTCCGATCTGCAGCGAACCGCTGAGTGCGGTGGACAACGGCGTGGCCTGCCCCGCCGGGCACCGTTTCGACCGCGCGCGCCAGGGTTACCTGAACCTGTTGCCGGTGCAGCACAAGAACAGCCGCGACCCTGGGGATAACCAGGCGATGGTCGAAGCCCGTCGCGACTTCCTCAACGCCGGCCATTACGCGCCGGTGGCCAAGCGCCTGGCGGAACTGGCGGCGGGCTACGCGCCACAGCGCTGGGTGGACATCGGTTGTGGCGAGGGTTACTACACCGCGCAAATCGCCGACGCCTTGCCGGACGCCGACGGCTACGCCCTGGATATCTCCCGGGAAGCGGTCAAGCGTGCCTGCAAACGCAACCCCAAACTCACCTGGTTGATCGCCAGCATGGCCCGCGTGCCGCTGGCGTCGGGCAGCTGCCAGTTCCTGGCCAGCGTCTTCAGCCCGCTGGATTGGGAGGAAGCCAAACGCCTGCTCAGCCCCGGCGGCGGCCTGATGAAAGTCGGACCGACCAGCGGCCACCTGATGGAATTGCGTGAACGGCTGTACGACGAAGTCCGCGAGTACATCGACGACAAGCATATGGACCTGGTGCCCGAAGGCATGGCACTGGCTCACAGTGAAACCCTGACATTCAAACTGACGCTTGCCAGTGGCCAGGACCGGGCGAACCTGCTGGCCATGACACCCCACGGCTGGCGCGCCAGTGCCGAACGCCGGGCAGCGGTCATCGAGCAGGTTGAGCCTTTCGAAGTCACCGTGTCGATGCGCTACGATTATTTCGTACTTCAGTAACTTCAAACATTTTTGGCCTTGGGCAACGGTTCAAGGCCGGCTAAATCCGCGAATGGATTTTTCAGACACGCAGTGAGGACATCCATGCGCCAACCCGATATCGAGATTTACCTGAAAGACGCCGACGTCGACCACAAGGCCATCTCGGCCTGGCTCGGCACGGCATTGGGCCCATGCACCGACTGGGTGCAGAAAGGCCAGACCTACAAGTGCAAGGCCGGCAACGTGCCGGTGACCTGGTTGCCCAAAGCCGTAGGAAAGTGGAACAGCCTGTACCTGGAAAGCGACCAGACGCCGTGGGACGACGACATCGCCTGCGCCCGCGCCGCGTTTGCCGCGCTGAACGTCGAAGTGCGCTGCGCACCGGGTAGCTGGATCGAGGAAGAAGGGGAAGAGACGGCGGACCGCTGGATTCGCATCAGCGCCGATGGTGAAGAAGAGATCACCTGGAAAACCGCCTAAAAGCCAAAAGATCGCAGCCTGCGGCAGCTCCTACAGGGTCATGTGTACACCTGTAGGAGCTGCCGCAGGCTGCGATCTTTTGATCTTGACGATTACAGACCTACCACATCCTCAGCCTGCAACCCCTTCTCGCCGGTCACCACCCCATATTCAACCTGCTGGCCTTCAGTCAGCGAACGGTGCCCTTCGCCGCGAATCGCGCGGTAATGCACGAACACGTCCACCCCGTCCTCGCGTTGAATAAAGCCGTAGCCCTTGGCGTCGTTGAACCACTTCACATTGCCGGTTTCGCGCGTTGCCATGTCAGTACCCCCTTGTTTTTATTTTGAGCGGCCGAGTATATGACAGACACAGAAACACTCAACTACAGATTGGTTGACTGCTTTTTTGCCGATTTTCGATGAATCCGGCACACTATCGGCCACCCGAGCAAACGCTCGGTTTTACTCACTCACGCAGAAGCCGTATGACCCGCTCCCCGTTCCGCCGTCTTGTGTTTGGCACCCTGCGCCGACTGTTGTACCTCTGGGTTCGCTCGGAGACGATCAACCAGTCGTCGTTCACCCTCAACCTCGACCGCAGTCGCCCGGTGTTCTACGTCCTGCAAAATCCTTCGCTGACCGACCTTGCCGTGCTCGACACCGAATGCAGCAAGGCCGGCCTGCCGCGTCCGGTGCTGCCCGTCTCGGTGGGCAACCTGCTGGAACCGGCCGCGTTCTTCTACCTGACACCCGACCCGGACTGGCTCGGTCGCCAGGACAAGCGCGGCGCGCCGCCAACCTTGACCCGCCTGGTCAGCGCCTTGAGCCAGAACGCCGCCGAAGACGCGCAGATCATTCCGGTCAGTGTGTTCTGGGGCCAGTCGCCGGACAGCGAAAACAGCCCGTGGAAACTGTTGTTCGCCGACAGCTGGGCGGTCACCGGGCGTCTGCGTCGGTTGCTCAGCATCATCGTGCTGGGGCGCAAGACTCGCGTGCAGTTCTCAGCGCCGATTCACCTGCGTGAACTGGTCGAGCACAACAAGGGTCACGAGCGCACCGTACGTATGGCCCAGCGAATTCTGCGGGTGCACTTTCGCAATCTGAAAGCCGCCGTTATCGGCCCGGACATTTCCCACCGGCGCAACCTGGTCAAAGGCCTGGTCAACCAGCCGCTGGTCAAGCAAGCGATCCTCGACGAAGCCGAGCGCGAAAACATCTCGCCGGAGAAAGCCAAGGCCCAGGCCCTGCGCTACGGCAACGAGATCGCCTCGGACTACACCTACACCGCGATCCGCTTTATGGAAGTGGTGCTGAGCTGGTTCTGGAACAAGATCTACGACGGCATCAAGGTCAACAATATCGAAGGCGTGCAGAAGGTCGCCCCGGGTTACGAAGTGATCTACGTGCCCTGCCACCGCAGCCACATCGACTACCTGCTGCTGTCCTATCTGCTGTTCCGCAACGGCCTGACCCCGCCGCACATTGCCGCCGGGATCAACCTCAACATGCCCGGGATCGGCGGCCTGCTGCGTCGCGGTGGTGCGTTTTTCATGCGCCGTACTTTCAAGGGCAACCCGCTGTATACCTCGGTGTTCAACGAATACCTGCATACCCTGTTCACCAAGGGCTTCCCGGTGGAGTACTTCGTCGAGGGCGGCCGTTCGCGCACCGGGCGCATGCTGCAACCGAAGACCGGGATGCTGGCAATCACCCTGCGCAGTTTCCTGCGTTCGTCGCGCATGCCCATCGTCTTCGTGCCGGTTTACATCGGTTACGAGCGTGTACTGGAAGGCCGGACCTACCTTGGCGAGTTGCGTGGCGCGAGCAAGAAGAAAGAATCGATCTTCGACATCTTCAAGGTCATCGGTGCGCTCAAGCAGCGCTTCGGTCAAGTCGCGGTGAACTTCGGTGAGCCGATCAAACTGGCGCAATTCCTCGACAGCGAGCAGCCGGACTGGCGCGAGCAGGAACTGGGCCCCCAGTTCAAACCGGTTTGGCTCAACGAAACCACCAACCGCCTCGGTGAAAAAGTCGCGCAGCACCTGAACGAAGCGGCGGCGATCAACCCGGTCAACCTGGTAGCGCTGGCGCTGCTGTCCACCAGTCGCCTGGCCCTGGACGATCGCGCCATGGCGCGGGTCCTCGACCTGTACCTGGCGTTGTTGCGCAAAGTCCCGTACTCGCCGCATACCACGCTGCCGGACGGTGACGGGCGGGCGTTGATCGAGCATGTGAAGGACATGGACCTGCTGTCCGAGCAGAGCGATGCCTTGGGCAAGATTCTCTATCTGGACGAGCAAAACGCCGTCCTGATGACCTACTACCGCAACAACGTGCTGCACATCTTTGCGCTGCCGGCGCTGCTGGCGAGTTTCTTCCAGAGCGCATCGCGCATGAGCCGCGAACAGATCCTGCGCTACACCCGTGCGCTGTACCCCTACCTGCAAGCGGAATTGTTCATTCGCTGGTCGCTGGACGAACTGGATACGGTGATCGACCAATGGCTGGAAGCGTTCGTCGAGCAAGGCCTGCTGCGTTTCGAGAACGACGTCTACCTGCGTCCGGCACCGAGTTCACGGCATTTCGTGCTGTTGACGCTGCTGTCGAAAAGCATCGCCCAGACCTTGCAGCGCTTCTACATGACCGTGTCCCTGCTGCTCAACAGCGGCCAGAACAGCATCAGCGCCGAAGAACTGGAAGACCTGTGCACCGTCATGGCCCAGCGCCTGTCGATCCTGCATGGCCTGAACGCCCCGGAATTCTTCGACAAGAGCCTGTTCCGCCACTTCATCCAGACCCTGCTCGACCTCGACGTGCTGCGCCGCGACGAAGCCGGCAAGCTGAGCTATCACGAACTGCTCGGCGAACTGGCAGAAGGCGCGGCCAAGCGTGTATTGCCGGCGGAAATTCGTCTGTCGATCCGTCAGGTGGCGTTGCATCGCAGTGAAGATGCGGCGGATCAACCCACACCAACCGTCTAGATTAATCACGGCGCCAGTCGATTCTGGCGCCCTCGATATGGAGATCTTCCAATGAAAAAATTGACCCTGATCGCAGCCGCGGTGCTGTTGACGGCCTGCCAGCACCCGACACCGGCGCCCAAAGCCAGCCTCGATGGTGAAGTCTTCTACCTGCAACGCATCGCACTGCCACCGACGGCGATCCTGAGCGTCAGCCTGCAGGACATTTCACTCGCCGATGCTCCGGCGAAGGTCATTGACGAACAACGTGGCCCGGTCAAAGGCCAGGTGCCACTGGCGTTCCATCTCAGCTACGACCCGCTGAAAGTAGAGCCTAACCACCGTTACTCGGTGAGTGCCCGCATTGAAGTCGACGGCAAGCTGATGTTCATCACCACCGAAAATCACGCCGTACGCCTCGACGGCTCCGATCCACAACCCGTGAAGGTTCGTGTCGACCCGGCCCGTTAAGTGTCTTTTTCAAAGAAGGAAGTTGCCATGTTCCGCCCCACCCTCCGCTTTGCCGGCCTGTGTGCAGGCTTGATGATCTCTGCCAGCGCCCTGGCGCTGTCCCTCAGCGACCTGTCGCAGAAAGACGCCACCGGCGGACTCAAGGACGCCCTGACCCAAGGCGCGCAACTGGCCGTGAAACAACTTGGCACCCCGGGTGGCTTCAGCAACAACCCGGACGTGAAGATCGAACTGCCGGGCAAACTGGGTAAAGTGGCCAGCAAAATGAAACAGTTCGGCATGGGTGATCAGGTCGATCAACTGGAAGCCAGCATGAACAAGGCGGCGGAAACGGCCGTGGTCCAGGCCCAGCCGATTCTCGTCGACGCCGTGAAGAAGATGACGGTTGACGATGCCAAGGGCATCCTCAGCGGCGGCAACGACTCGGCCACCCAGTACCTGAACAAGACCAGCCGCGAGCAGATCCGCGCCAAGTTCCTGCCGATCGTCAAGCAAGCCACCGACCAGGTCGGCCTGGCCCAGCAGTACAACTCGTTCGCCGGCCAGGCCGCGACCATGGGCGTGATCGACACGAAGAATGCCAACGTCGAAAACTATGTGACCGAACAGGCGTTGAACGGCTTGTTCGAGATGATCGGCAAACAGGAAGAAACCATCCGCCAGAACCCAGCGGCTGCGGCGACCAGTTTGGCGAAGAAAGTTTTCGGTACTTTGTAGTTTGATCGTTCCCACGCTCTGCGTGGGAATGCATCCCGTGACGCTCCGCGTCACAGTGCGCAGGACTCAAGCCTTGCGTTGACAGCGGAACGCGGAGCGTCCCCGGCGGCATTCCCACGCAGAGCGTGGGAACGATCAAAATATTGCGCGTCATCGATACCTGATACACCAACGCGATGCAGTGCCGTGATCAGCTCGACACTCAAGGGCTCGTAACGTTTCTCCCAGGCAAAGTTCATCATCTTGTAATTGCCGATCACCATTCGCTCATCCGGCGTACGCGGCAGGCGATGGCGCTTGAGCATGTCCTTGGCCACCCGAGTGGTGGTCGCTGCACCCTCAAGCTGACTGCTGCTGATGGCTTCGTCTTCGATCAGGTCGTTGAGCAGGTAGCTGAAATGCGCACTCTCGCCTATTTGACTGGACATGTATTCCAACGCGGCCGTCGTCGTTTGACGGTCCACGGAGGAAATCGCTTTTTGCGCCACTGGCGTCAACACGAAACTGCCCCATTGCACCGGCTCACCCAATGGCAACAGGCTGGAGTACTGCGCTGTTCGGGCTTTCTTGACCAAAGCCCAGCAAAGATTCGAATCCAGCCCCGGTGCCCAGCGATAGCGCAAATCATCGAATGGCAAATAGCGCCCCTGATCGTCCAGGGGCTTGAGTAAGGTGAGGTATTCCGTGAGGCGTTCCTTGTGTGGCGATTTTGTCAGCAAATCGAAAACCGGGTCTGACCTCCCCTTCAGCATGGGTGGCTTTTTCATTGGCGCTGTCTCGAAAACTCGTGAAACCGAGTTTTGAGTACAACATCCGGACCTCCGGGTCTCAATATCGGACGGTTCTGATAAAGCTGTAGGAGCCTGCGGCAGAACGATCCGAATGGTTGGCTTTGACGATGAACATTGATGACTGTTGGGCAGCCATCGCGAGCAAGCTCGCTCCCACAGGAGATCCGGTACATCCGTCAGATGCAGGTTGGCTGTCAGGCCGTCTTCGCGGGCAAGCCGGATCGTCGCCCGCTCGCTCCTACAGCGTTCCAGTACATCCGCCATATGCAGGGTGGCTGGCAGGCCGCCATCGCGAGCAGGCTCGCTCCTACAGTGGATCGGCGTACATCCACCCGATCTTCACCACTCATCAGGCCGAGCGTTAGCTCGCCTTCAGCTTTTGATCTTGATCTGCCCGCCCCTTCGGGAGGCTGAGTGGAGGTGTTCATCCGGGGAGTGGCGCGCAGCGCCGTTCGACGCAGTCGAACACGCTGCATGTAGGTGCAGCGAAGCCAACCGGAGGGCAGTGTCCCCGGATGGATACCGGAGCGAAGGAACCCCGAGCCTTAGCGAGGGGCCGGACGCCGGGGCGAGACCTTTTGGTTCCTTTTGGGGCGTTTGCCAAAAGGGACTCGCCGTAAGGGCGAAACCGCCAGCCGCCGTTACCGCAGAAACGGATATGTACTCGGTCAACAAAGCGCATGGTCGGCCCAAAGGCCGCCAAGTCCAACAACTCAGGCCGGTTCTTTCTTGATCCGGAACCAAGCCGCATACAACGCAGGCAGGAACAAAAGCGTCAACGCCGTAGCCACAATCAGCCCCCCCATGATCGCCACTGCCATCGGCCCGAAGAACACACTGCGCGACAACGGAATCATCGCCAGAACAGCCGCCAGTGCCGTCAACACAATCGGCCGGAACCGCCGCACGGTCGCCTCAATGATCGCCTGCCAAGGCTTCAATCCGGCCGCAATATCCTGCTCGATCTGATCCACCAGAATAACCGAGTTACGCATGATCATCCCCGACAACGCGATAGTCCCGAGCATGGCGACAAAGCCGAACGGCTGGCGGAACACCATCAGGAACAGCGTCACCCCGATCAACCCCAAGGGCGCCGTCAGGAACACCATCACCGTGCGCGAGAAGCTGCGCAGTTGCAGCATCAGCAAGGTCAGCACGACGACGATAAACAACGGTACGCCAGCCTTCACCGAGTTCTGCCCACGCGCCGAGTCTTCGACGGTGCCACCGACATCCAGCAAATAGCCGTCAGGCAGTTCAGCGCGAATCGGATCGAGGGTCGGCATGATCTGCGCCACCAGCGTGGCCGGTTGCTCCTTGCCATAGATGTCGGCCCGAACCGTCACGTTGGGCAGGCGATTACGGTGCCAGATCACGCCTTCTTCAAAGCCGTATTCCAGGGTAGCGATTTGCGACAGGGCGACGCTGCGACCGTTGTCGGTCGGCACCGCCAGGCTTGGCAGCAGCGACAGCTCGGTGCGCTCATGCAAGGTGCCGCGCAACAGGATCTCGATCAACTCGTTGTCTTCGCGATACTGGCTGACGCTAGAACCGGTCAGCGAGCTCTGCAAAAACTGCGACAGGTTCGCCGTGCTCACACCCAGTGCCCGCGCCCGGTCCTGGTCGATATTCAGGTACACCACCTTGCTGGGCTCTTCCCAGTCCAGGTGGACGTTGACCACATGGGGGTTTTCGCGAACCTTGGCCGCGACTTTGCGTGCCAGTGCGCGGACTTCCTCGATGTGCTCACCGGTCACCCGGAACTGCACCGGATAGCCAACCGGCGGGCCGTTTTCCAGACGCGTGACCCGCGAGCGCAAGGCCGGGAATTGTTCGTTGAGGGTCGTGATCAGCCAGGTGCGCAGGGGTTCGCGATCTTCGATGGTTTTCGCCAGGACGACGAACTGGGCGAAACTCGCCGCCGGCAATTGTTGATCCAGGGGCAGGTAAAAACGCGGCGAACCGGTACCGACGTAGGCCACATAGTTATCGATCCCGGCTTTGTCCTTGAGCAACGCTTCGAAGCGTTTGACCTCCTCGGCTGTATTGCTCAGGGACGCACCTTCAGCCAGCTTCAGATCGACCATCAACTCCAGTCGGCCCGACGCCGGGAAAAATTGCTGTGGCACAAAACGGAACAGCACGATAGATGCGATGAACAGCACAACCGTCGCCGTGATCACAGTTTTACGCCAACGCACACACCACTCCACCAGACGACGGACGCGCTGATAGAACGGCGTGCCATAAGGATCGGGTTGGCGTGTACCGTGTTTGGCCGCGTGAATTTTCGCCAGGTCCGGCAGGAGCTTTTCCCCCAGGTAAGGCACGAAGAGCACTGCAGCCACCCAAGACGCCAGCAGCGCAATGGTCACTACTTCGAAGATCGAACGGGTGTATTCACCGGTGCCCGATTGCGCGGTGGCGATCGGCAGGAAACCGGCGGCGGTGATCAGCGTACCGGTGAGCATCGGGAAGGCGGTGCTGGTCCAGGCATAGCTCGCCGCTTTAATCCGGTCGAAGCCCTGCTCCATTTTGATCGCCATCATTTCCACGGCGATGATGGCGTCGTCCACCAGCAAGCCCAGCGCCAACACCAGGGCGCCGAGGGAGATCTTGTGCAGGCCTATCCCCAGGTAATACATGCAGGCGAACGTCATCGCCAGCACCAGCGGAATGGCCAGGGCCACCACCATGCCGGTGCGCACACCGAGGGAGAAAAAACTCACCAGCAACACGATGGCCAGCGCTTCGACCAACACCTGGACGAACTCGCCGACCCCGGTTTTCACCGCGGCCGGTTGGTCGGAGACCTTGCGCAATTGCATGCCGGCCGGGAGGTTCTTCTGGATGCGGGCAAACTCGATTTCCAGCGCCTTGCCCAGCACCAGGATGTCACCACCGTCCTTCATGGCCACGGCCAGGCCGATGGCGTCTTCAGCCATGAAGCGCATGCGCGGTGCCGGTGGATCGTTGAAACCTCGACGCACGTTCGCGACATCCGCGATGCGGAACGTCCGATCGCCGACGCGAATCGGGAAGTTCTTGATCTCTTCGACCGTCTGAAAATTCCCCGAGACCCGTAGCTGCAATCGCTCGCTGGTGGTTTCGAAGAAGCCGGCGGTAGACATCGCATTCTGTTCTTCAAGGGCTTGTTGCACTGCCGCCAACGGCAGCCCAAGGGTGGCGAGCTTGACGTTGGACAGCTCGATCCAGATCTTTTCGTCCTGCAGACCTAGCAGGTCGACCTTGCCCACATCCTTGACCCGCTGCAGTTGGATCTGGATGCGGTCGGCGTAATCCTTGAGCACGGCGTAGTCGAAACCCTCGCCGGTCAGGGCGTAGATATTGCCGAAAGTGGTGCCGAATTCATCGTTGAAGAACGGCCCTTGAATACCCGGCGGCAAGGTATGACGAATGTCGCTGACCTTCTTGCGCACCTGATACCAGAGTTCCGGTATTTCCACCGAGTGCATGGAGTCTCGGGCGATGAACGTCACCTGGGATTCACCCGGGCGGGAGAACGACACGATGCGCTCGTACTCGCCGGTTTCCATCAACTTCTTTTCAATGCGTTCGGTGACCTGGCGCGAGACTTCCTGTGCGGTCGCCCCCGGCCAGTTGGTGCGGATCACCATGGCCTTGAAGGAGAACGGCGGGTCTTCGCTTTGACCCAGCTTGGTGTAGGAGAGTGCACCGACAATCGCCAGCAAGAGCATCAGGAACAGGACGATCTGGCGATTGCGCAGCGCCCAGGCGGAAAGATTGAAACCCATCGGGGATTACTCCTTGTCCGCCAGATTGACCACGCGGTTGGAGCGATCCACCGGGCGTACGGACTGCCCGTCGAGAAGCACATGGACACCGGCGGCCACCACCCAGTCGCTGGCATTGAGGCCTTCGAGTACCGGGACGGTTTTCTCACCAAAGGCGCCGACCCGCACCGGGGTCTTCTTCAAGGTGTTGTTGGCGCTGACCACCCAGACGTAGGTCACGCCGTTTTCCGCGGTCAGTGCCGACAGTGGCACCGACAACGGAACGGCTTCGGCGGTCTGCACGAAGACACGGGCGCTCTGGCCGAGTTCGGCTGGCACCTTGCCCGCATTGAAGGCGATACGCGCGGCGAAGGTGCGCGACTTTGGATCGGCGGCCGGCGACAGTTCGCGGATGTGCCCGGCGAAGCGCTGATCCGGTTGCGTCCACAGCTCCACCGACACCGGTTGGCCGACCTTGAAGCGGCCGAAACTCGCCTCCGGCAGACTGATCAACACTTCACGCTCGCCATCGGTGGCCAGGGTAAACACCGTTTGCCCGGCTGCGACAACTTGCCCGACTTCCACCGCTCGCTTGGCGACTACGCCATCCTGCGGCGCCCGCAGCACCGCGTAACTGGCCTGATTGGTCGAGACGTTGAACTCGGCCTTGATCTGTTTAAGACGCGCTTCACCGGAGCGGTACAGGTTTTCGTGATTGTCGTACTGCGAGCGGCTGACCAGCTGACGCTCCATCAGCGTTTTATAGCGATCACGCTCGGCGCGAACCATGTTCAGATTGGCCTCGGCGGCCGCGACCTGGGCGCGGGTGGCCTCCAGTTGCAGGCGCACGTCCTGGGGGTCAAGTTCCGCCAGCGGTTGATCGGCCTTGACCCGCTGCCCTTCGTCGACCAGTCGTCGGCTGACTTTTCCGCCAATGCGGAACGCCAGGTCCGGTTCAAAGCGGGCGCGAACTTCACCTGGATAACTTTCCATTGCCTGGGTCGAAGGCTCTGGCTGGACCACCATGGCCGGTCGAATGCTGACTTGAGGCGCCTCTTCGTGACCGCACGCGGTCAATAAAAACGCCAGGGTGACTGGCAACGCGAGGGGCAAGGCATAGCGGAACATGGTGAAGGACCTTTCGCCAATGGTGCTTGGAATAATTATACTGACGAGTATGTTATTAATAGCAAACTCACCAGTCCAGTAATAAAAGCGAATATGTCGAACAATCTTTCAGCACCCAATGGCCCGGGCCGCCCCAAGGATCTGGCCAAGCGCCAGGCGATCCTCGATGCAGCGAAAACGCTGTTTCTGACCAAGGGTTACGCCAACACCAGCATGGATGCTGTCGCAGCGCAGGCCGGGGTGTCGAAGTTGACGGTCTATAGCCACTTCAACGACAAGGAGACGCTGTTCTGCGCTGCCGTGGTGGCCAAGTGCGAGGAGCAATTGCCGTCGCTGTTCTTTGAATTGCCGGAAGGCGTAGCAGTGGAAACAGTGCTGCTGAACATTGCCCGCGGCTTTCACCAGTTGATCAACAGCGACGAGTCGGTGAACCTGCACCGGCTGATGATGACCCTGGGCAGCCAGGACCCGAAGCTCTCACAGATTTTCTTCGAGGCTGGCCCGCAACGCATGCTGCATGGCATGGAGCGCTTGCTGACCCGGATCGACGAAAGTGGCGTGTTGAGTATCGACAAACCGCACAATGCGGCTGAGCACTTCTTCTGCCTGCTCAAGGGGGCGGGGAATTTTCGGTTGCTGTATGGCTGCGGTGAGCCGTTGACCGGGGACGCGGCCGAGAGCCATGTGCAGGAAGTGGTGGGGTTGTTTATGCGGGCTTATCGGCCCTAGCAGTGATCGTTCCCACGCTCTGCGTGGGAATGCCTCAAGGGACGCTCCGCGTTCCAGCTTTCGAATGGGACGCGGAGCGTCCCGGGCTGCATTCCCACGCGGAGCATGGGAACGATCGGCTTCAACTCAGGGCTTAAGCGCTTTTTTCGGGTAGATGTCATAGCGGCTCGACTTGCCATCCAGCGCATGGCTCGGCTTGGGCCCTTCGATGCACGGCGCCTTGCGCGGTCGCTTGACCACCACACGGTGGCTGGCCAGGGCCAGGGCGGCTTCGAGCAATGCCGGCGCATCCGGATCATCACCCACCAGCGGCCGGAACAGGCGCATTTCCTTCTTCACCAAGGCGGTTTTCTCACGATGGGGGAACATCGGGTCGAGGTAGATCACCTGCGGCGGCTCCCCCTCCCAATTGCGCATCACCTCGATCGAGTTGCCCTTGAGCAAGCGCATGCGAGCCACGATGGGCGCTACGTCGAAGTCTTCCGCGCCCCGGGCCAGGCCATCTTCGAGCAAGGCTCCAATCAAAGGCTGGCGCTCGATCAGGCTCATCTCGCAGCCCAGGCTGGCCAGCACGAACGCATCCTTGCCCAGTCCGGCGGTGGCATCCAGCACACGCGGGCGCACGCCTTGGGCGACGCCGACGGCCTTGGCGATCATCTGCCCGCTGCCGCCACCGTACAACCGGCGATGCGCCGCGCCACCCTCGACGAAATCCACCCGCACCGGGCCGGGCGCATCCGGCCCCAGCTGTTGCAGCTGCAAACCCTGGTCACCCACCTGCAACGCGAACTCGCCATCAGCCACTTGCAGCGGCAGGCCCAGACGCTCGGCCCATTGCTCGGCCTGGGGCTCGAAGGCCGCGCTCAGCGCCTCGACATGGATGCGGCAGGCCGCAGGTTGATCAATCATCGGAAAACACGCTCAAAAAATTAATGATCGGCAAAAACGGCCGATAACAAAACTATCGAGCATTTTGCCAGAGCTGAGCGTCGACCGAGAGAAATGTCAGACATTCAACCCACAATCACAGGTTTTATCTCGCCCTACGGCGATTACAACCTGCGAAATACCCAGGCACTGAGCGGCGTCAGTCACATCTGGCAGGATTTCTTTGCCCGTGCACTCGCCGAACAGTCGGGTGAAGTGCTGCCGCAATCGCTGAATTTTCCACCGGTCGATCTGCAAAGCCCAGATGAACCCACCGTTGGCAGTGACCTGCTGGCGCACATCGTTTCCCAGCGCGAATGCGACGTGAAGGACAACGAAGTTCGCCCGCCCGAGCCGCTGTTCCTGCCGATTGCCGAGTTCGAAATGGACCTGGCCGACAAGCCATTCCCGCCGTTCCCCGCCGAAGAAATCGTTGCCCAGCAGCAACAGCAGGACTTCGACAGCGGTTGGGTGCGTCCGATCGTGCTTACCGCCGGTCAACCGCTGCCAGAAGCCGGTCCGGCGCCGCAACCGCGTCCGCTGCGTTTGCCGATCGCCGAGTTCGAACTCGACCTGCTGGACAAGCCGCTCCCGCCGTTCTCGCCTGAAGAATTGGTGGCGCAGCAGAAACAGCTCGATTTCGATAACCGCTGGGCGCGCCCGATCGTCCTGCAGAACCTGCGCCTGGCCGCATAAGCCTCAACGACAGACCCACCACGGCCCGACATCCACATGAAAGTGATTGCGATGGGCAGCGTTGTAATCCGGGCTCAACACCACGCTGAACAGGCCGCAGGCGCCATCGCGAACCTGCCTTAAAAATTTTGCGTCCTGGTTATCCTTCGGCCAATCCTTGAGCACGCTGATGGTCCGACCGTCAGCCAGTCGAAAACCGGCGATATCCAGTGCATTGGCCGACGCATGCTGGCTACGCCTGCCATTCTCGCGACTGTAGACATTGCGGCAGGCAAAGCTGCCGAGGTGATCGACCCGCGTGACCGCTTGCCCGTAGACCGCCTGCGCCGCAGGTTGCAGCGCGTGATGCTCGAACAGGGCAAATGACACCGCCAGTCGGCAGCTGGCGAGAAAACTACTGCTCAGGGCCACGTCGCTACCCTGAACACGCAGGGTATCGGTCAGCGGGCATTTGGCGTCCGGGCTGTCGGCTTGACGGACCACGCGCAATCCGGAGCTGCTCAAAGCCTGGTCGCACAGCTGCGGATCAGCGCGCAGTCGCATCAGTTTGTAGCGGGTCAGCAGGTTAGGTTGAGCTTTCACGTCCAGCGGCGCCCACGGATCCCACTGCGGCGGCAGGGAGATCCAGCCGCGCCACACACCCGCTCCTGCCGCTGCAATGATCAACAGCATCAGCAACAGCCACCCGCGAAACCGCATCGTCAGCCTTTGAACAATTGATTGGCCTGCGCGTAGGGCATGGACCGCGACGTGAAGCCGAACGTGCCCGCCGTCTTGATCTCTTCGGCGGCGCGGTAGAACTCGCCTAGCGCCGCCAGGGCCAGTGCCGAGCCGACACTGATGCGCTTGACGCCCATTTCACTCAACTGCTCGACCGTGAGCTTCAAGCCGCCGGACATCAACACGTTGACCGGTTTCGGCGCCACGGCGCGAACCACCGCCAATACCTCTTCAGCGCTGCGCAACCCTGGCGCGTACAACACGTCGGCACCGGCTTCGGCGAACGCCTGCAAGCGGCGGATCGTGTCGGCCAGATCCGGGTTGCCATGCAGATAGTTCTCGGCCCGGGCTGTCAGCGTAAACGCGAAAGGCAAGCTGCGGGCGGCAGCGACGGCGGCCTCAATGCGCGCCACGGCATGTTCGAAGCAATAAATCGGAGCGTCCGGACGGCACGTGAAGTCTTCGATCGAACCGCCGACGGCACCTGCGGCCGCGGCCGCTCGAATGCTTTGCGCGCATTCGGCGGGATCATCGGCAAATCCGTTTTCCAGATCGACCGCTACCGGCAGGTCGGTGGCGGCGACAATCGCCCGCACGTTGGCCAGGGTGTCGTCCAGCGTCAGGCCGCCATCGGGGCGTCCTTGGGAAAAAGCGTAACCGGCACTGGTGGTCGCCAGCGCCTCGAACCCCAGGCTGGCGAGCATTTTTGCCGAACCGGCATCCCACGGATTGGGAATCACAAAGGCCCCATCGCGTTCGTGCAAGGCTCTGAACGCTTGGGCTCGAAGGGTTTGCGCATCCATTGGCAGGCTCCTGAGAAGGGAAACGAGTCCGCTTCAGAGCAAGCCAAGTTGCTCGGCCACGGGCTCTCTGTATAGCTCAGGCAGCGCCGGCAAGCCAGGCAGTCGCAGCATCAGGCGCGCGTGAAAACGTTGTGCCAGTTTTGCCGCGAGCACATTGTCGGCGGTGTGCAGGAAGATGTAGGGCGTACGGCCCTCTTCGATCCACAGGGCGATTTTCTCCACCCACGGCAACAGAAACGGTTCGTTGGCCTCAAGCTGCGGATGACCGATGAAACGCACCTGCGGGAACTGCGTGAACGCTGCCGGGCGCGGTGGCACTCGGGGTTTCTTCGATTGGGCGTGAAGCACCGAGGGCTCGGTCGAGGTACAGCTGAATAACGCACGGGGATCGAGACAAATGCGCTCGACACCACGATCGAGCAACAGGCGATTGAGCATCCGCTCGCTTTCGCCCTTGGCAAAGAAGTCGTCATGCCGCACTTCCACCGCCAATGGGCGCTGCAGCGCGTCGATGAATCCGGCCAGCTCGGGCAGCCGTTGCGGCGTAAAGCCTTTGGATAATTGCAGCCACAACGGCGACACCCGGTCGCCCAGCGGGCTGAGCAATCGGGTGAAGGTTTCGGCGGCGATCAGTTGTTCGCGCAGGTCACCGCCGTGGCTGATCTCGCGGGGAAACTTCGCGGTGAATCGAAAGTGTCCGGGCATGACCTCGGCCCAGCGTTGCACGGTGCTGGCAGCTGGACTGGCGTAGAAGGTCGTGTTGCCTTCGACGGCATTGAACACTTGCGCATAGAGATTCAGAAAGTCGGCGGGCTTGGCCGCTGGCGGGTACAGGTAATCACGCCAGGCGTTTTCGCTCCAGGACGGGCAACCGAGGTTGTAAGGCAACATCAGATGTACAGGTCGAGGCCCAGCACTTGCGCATCCCAATCGACGAAACTGGCGGTGCTCAGGTAACTGGCCAGTGCCAGTGACACGCTTTTGCTCATCGCGCGGTGATAAAGCATGTCCTGCTGACGGGCGGGGAGATTGCTCAGCTTCTGCGCAGCGGTTTTGGCGGCACGGGCAGCCAGTTGCTCCTCGGTCGCTAATTCCAGCTCGCCTTCGATATCGACGGACTCGTCTTCTACCCGCTGGCCTTTGTGAGGCTTGCGTTTGATGGGGTATGACTGAGAGGAAACGCCGTCTATACGCATAGGTGCATGCTCGGTATCAGTAATGGCAGTCTAGTGGCACATAACCCACTTCGCAAACTGCCGAGTGATAACTAGAACACATAAAGGGCAAAAGGTTTAAAACCAGGGTTACAAACTGACGATTGGCTGTGTTCTTGAAACCTCCTTCGCGAGCAGGCTCGCTCCCACAGGGATTGGCGTAAATCCTGTGGGAGCGAGCCTGCTCGCGAAGGGGACAACTCGGTGTAGCGAATTAACGCGCCTTGGGCGTCGCCACTTTATCGCGCAGATAAACCGGCTGCGCCTCATCCGCTACAATCGCCTCGCCACGCGCCCAGGCAAACCGCGCCAGGGTCAGCAGGTCTTCGGCGTGGGGCAGCATGCCCGCGTCCTGGCCACTCAGGTCGACGGCGATACGCTCGGCATACCCCCAGCCGGTGCCTGCGCCGAACCATTGGCCACTGGCATCGGCCGGCAATGCAGCGACTTCCGGTGGCAATACCGCTTCAGCGCCGACCAGGCGCATCTCCCCTGCCGTTTCGCGGTAGCAGCCCCAATACACCTCGTCCATCCGCGCATCGATGGCCGCCGCGACCTGGCTGGCACCGTGTTCGCGATAGGCGCGTTGTGCCAGCACTGCCAGGTTCGACACCGGCAATACCGGGCGTTCGAGGGCAAATGCCAAGCCTTGCACCACACCGATGGCAATGCGCACGCCGGTGAACGCACCCGGCCCGCGACCGAAAGCGATGGCGTCGACCGCTTGCAGGGTGGTGCCGGCATCGGCGAGCAGCTGCTGGATCATCGGCAACAGCTTCTGTGCATGCAGGCGCGGAATCACCTCGTAATGGCTCGTCACTTTGCCGTCATGCAGCAAGGCAACAGAGCAAGCTTCAGTCGCGGTGTCCAGGGCCAGCAAGGTGCTCATCGATGTTTCCACAAGAGAGATCAGAAAAAAGTCCGTCAGTATAAACAACTACGGCCCGCAAGCGGGCCGTAGAAGATCAAGCTGTTTTCAGCTCAGGGCCGCAAGCACCTTGGCGGTGATCGCTTCAACCGAACCGACACCTTCGATGTGGCTGCACTTCGGCTTGCCATTGGCAGCAGACAGCTTCTGGTAGAAGGCCACCAGCGGTTTGGTCTGCGAATGGTAGACCGACAGGCGATGACGCACGGTTTCTTCGGTGTCGTCCTTGCGCTGCACCAGCTCTTCCCCGGTGATGTCGTCCTTGCCAGCGATTTTCGGCGGGTTGTAGACGATGTGGTAAACACGACCGCTGGCCTCGTGAACACGGCGACCGGCGATACGCTGGACGATTTCTTCGTCTTCAACGGCGATTTCAACCACCGCATCCAGCTCGACACCGGCAGTCACCAGGGCTTCAGCCTGTGGAATGGTGCGCGGGAAACCGTCGAACAGGAAACCGTTGGCGCAGTCGGGCTGGGCGATACGGTCCTTGACCAGGGCGATGATCAAGTCATCGGACACCAGGCCACCCGCATCCATGATGCTCTTGGCCTTGATGCCCAGCTCGGTGCCGGCCTTGACCGCGGCACGCAGCATGTCGCCAGTGGAGATTTGCGGAATGCCGAATTTTTCGGTGATGAACTGAGCCTGAGTACCTTTACCGGCCCCGGGAGCTCCCAGCAGAATGACGCGCATCGATGTGCTCCTCAATTTTTATATGGATAACGTCAGATTCGCCTCGTGGGGCCAATCTCAAAAATAGGGTCGTGACCGCCCAAACGGCCAAAGGCTGATCAAGATACACAGCAGGCTGCGCCCACACAAGCCGCCAAAAGTCGGAGAAACCGCTGCCTGTCGTGACCTTTCAACTCGGTTCCCCAAGTCGCAACCCCAACATTAACTGTCGCCTGGCAGCACATTTACAGCCGCCATTGAACCGCATCCGGCGCCTGCGCCGGATGCCCAAAAGCACGGCAAAAATCCTCAGCCGGTGTTGCGCAAACCGGCGGCAATCCCCGCTACAGACACCAGCAACGCCTGTTCTACCGGGCTGTCCTGTGCCACATCCGGTTGCCGCGATCGTGCCAGCAACTCGGCCTGCAATAGATGAAGCGGGTCGAGGTAAGTGTTGCGCAAACGAATGAATTCAAGTGTGGCTGGGCTATGTGCCAGCAGCTGGGACTGACCGGTCAGCCCGAGAACGATGGCGCATGCCTGCGACAATAGGTCGCGTAAATGCGCACCCAAAGGTAGCAAGTCCGGTTCGACCAGACGCTCATCGTAAGAGCGAGCAATATCCGCGTCAGCCTTGGCCAGGACCATCTCCAGCATGTCGATGCGGGTGCGGAAGAACGGCCATTGCTCGCGCATCTGCTGCAGCAGTTCGCCTTCACCGCGCTCCAACGCCTTGCTCAAAGCCGCTTCCCAGCCCAGCCAGGCCGGCAGCATCAGCCGTGTCTGGGTCCAGCCGAAGATCCACGGGATGGCCCGCAGGCTTTCGATTCCGCCGGCACGGCGCTTGGCCGGACGACTGCCCAGCGGCAGGCGCCCAAGTTCCTGTTCCGGGGTGGACTGGCGGAAATATTCCACGAATTGCGGATTTTCCCGCACCACGGCGCGATAGGCGCTGACACCGTCGGCGGCCAGTTCGTCCATCAAGTGGCGCCACTCAGGCGTTGGCGGTGGCGGCGGCAGCAAGGTCGCCTCGAGTACCGCGGCCAGATACAGATTGAGGTTTTGCTCGGCGATGTCCGGCAGGCCGAATTTGAAACGAATCATTTCTCCCTGCTCGGTGGTGCGGAAACGTCCGGCGACCGAACCCGGTGGCTGCGACAGAATCGCCGCGTGGGCGGGGCCGCCGCCACGCCCCACGGTGCCACCGCGACCATGGAACAACAGCAGTTCCACTTGTTGCTCGCGGCAGATATCCACCAACTGCTCCTGCGCCCGGTACTGTGCCCAGGCGGCCGCCGTGGTCCCGGCGTCCTTGGCCGAGTCGGAATAGCCGATCATCACCTCCTGCGGGCCTTGCAGGCGCGAGCGATAGCCCGGCAGCAGCAACAGTTTCTCCATCACCGGCCCGGCGTTGTCGAGGTCGGCGAGGGTTTCGAACAGCGGCACCACGCGCATCGGCCGCAATACCCCGGACTCCTTGAGCAACAGCTGCACGGCCAGCACATCGGACGCGGCACCGGCCATGGAGATCACGTAAGAGCCCAGCGACGCCCCTGGCGCCGCGGCGATTTCCCGGCAGGTCGCCAGCACTTCGGCGGTGTCGGCCGAGGGCTTGTAGTGCGCCGGCAGCAATGGCCGACGGTTATTCTGTTCGCGCGTCAGGAAGGCAATGCGCTCTTCTTCGCTCCAGTCTTCATAGCGACCCAGGCCGAGGTAATCGGTGATTTCGGTCATGGCCGCGGTATGGCGCGACGAGTCCTGACGCACATCGAGGCGCACCAGGAACAGGCCGAACGTCACGGCCCGGCGCAGGCAATCGAGCAACGGACCGTCGGCGATCACGCCCATGCCGCACTCATGCAGGGAGTGGTAGCACAGCTCCAGCGGGTCGAGCAGTTCGCGGTTGTTTTGCAATACGTCGGCCGATGCAGGTGTCGGCGTCGACAACGCGCTGTGCGCCCAGTTTCTCGTCGCGCGCAGTCGTTCGCGCAGTTGCTTGAGCACCGCGCGATAGGGTTCGGCGCTGTCGCCAGCCTTGGCTTTCAACGCTTCACTGGCCTTCTGCATCGACAATTCGGCAGCCAGATGATCGACATCGCGCAGGTACAAATCGGCCGCCATCCAGCGCGCCAGCAGCAGCACTTCACGGGTCACCGCCGCCGTCACGTTCGGGTTGCCGTCGCGGTCGCCGCCCATCCACGAGGCAAAACGAATCGGTGCTGCCTGCAGTGGCAAGCGCAGACCGGTGGCAGCGTGCAGGGCCTGGTCGGCCTTGCGCAGGTAATTGGGGATCGCTTGCCACAGCGAATGTTCGATCACCGCGAAACCCCATTTGGCTTCGTCGACCGGCGTCGGGCGCGTGCGGCGGATTTCTTCGGTGTGCCAGGCCTCGGCGATCAGGCGCTGCAACGTCGACTTGATCTGCTCGCGCTCGGCGCCGGTCAGGTCGCGGTGGTCCTGGGCCGCCAGTTGCGCGGCGATGGCGTCGTATTTCTGGATCAGTGTGCGGCGCGCGACTTCGGTCGGGTGCGCCGTCAACACCAGCTCGATTTCCAGCCGCCCCAGTTGGCGGGCCAGAGACTCGGCGCCATGACCTTCGGCGCGCAGGCGGGCGAGCAACTCTGGCAGCACCCGCGCCTCGAATGGCGCGGCCTGGGATTCTTCGCGTCGGTGAATCAATTGGTACTGCTCGGCGATGTTGGCCAGGTTGAGAAACTGGTTGAACGCCCGCGCCACCGGCAGCAGTTCGTCCTCCGTCAACTGGTTAAGGCTGGCGCTGAGCTCGGCGTCCATGGAACCGCGACGGTCAGCCTTGGCGCCTTTGCGGATCTGCTCGATCTTGTCGAGAAAGCCGTCCCCGTACTGTTCACGAATGGTGTTGCCCAACAACTCACCGAGCAGGTGAACGTCTTCGCGCAAGCGTGCATCAATATCGGTCATCAACAGTTCTCCAGCGAAAAATCCGGTCGACCAGGAACCTTAAGAGTGCCGCTCCAGACCGGTTCTTACAAGCAAGACGACGAAGGGACTTTAAACCTTTGTCGTTGAGGCTAGTCTCAACAGTAAGCCGTACAACGGCTGTCGCCGGCGACTGCCGGACATTCCCCGCCTGCCAGGAGCAGGAGCGCAATGAGGTCATTATGAAAATCCGCGAGCTTGCCAACCACTGGGAAGAAAACGCCAAAGGTCGCCTGACCGACACAGGCTATTCGATTCACCTGGATGTGGAGGCTGCCGCACGGCTTGCGGCAATTATCGAGATGTACCCCAAGCGGCATCCCGAAGAACTGCTGGGCGAACTGATCGGTGCCGCCCTGGAAGAACTGGAAAAAAGCTTTCCCTATGTGAAAGGTTCGACCGTAGTGGCCACTGACGAAGAAGGCGATCCGCTGTACGAAGACATCGGCCCTACCCCACGTTTTCTCGCCTTGTCCCGTCGTCATTTGCACGACTTGTCGGCGGCTGACGACAAGCAGAAACACTGATTTATCCTTTGATCCCCTGTGGGAGCGAGCCGGCTCCGGGCGGCGTTCCGACGATGGTCGTCAACGATAACGCGTGCTGTCTGAATCAACGCGGTGTATCGAAGCCCATCGCGAGCAGGCTCGCTCCCACAATGTTCAATCCCTCGCTCTAGAGCCCTGCCCACTGCGCCGAAGTTTTTTCGGTAGCAGGCTAATTTCTCTGAACTTTCAAAAAACCCCTCGGGTCAACCCAGTAACCACGCCTGGGACGGCCGTTTCAAAACATCATGTGAAATACGGTTTCGGCTCTTTGCCCAGGATGGATGTTCACGTTGCTCAGGAGCTAGCCCAATGGAGTTGAAAACGATGAAAACCCGAACTGGCAAATCCTCATACTTGCACGGCCTGAAAATGACAGCCCTGGCCATCGGCACCGGCCTGGTGCTGGCCGGTTGCGCCGGCAACCCACCTACCGAGCAATTCGCCGTCACCGAGTCAGCGGTCAACAACGCTGTCAGCGCGGGTGGTACCGAATTCGCCGCGGTGGAAATGAAGTCGGCACAGGACAAACTCAAGCAAGCCGAAATTGCCATGCACGACAAAAAGTACGATCAAGCCAAGACCCTGGCCGAACAGGCTGAGTGGGACGCTCGCGTCGCCGAGCGCAAAGCCCAGGCGATGAAAGCCGAACAGTCTGTGAAGGACTCTCAGAAAGGGGTTCAGGAACTGCGTCAGGAAAGCCAGCGCACCGTTCAGTAACGGCGCGGCACGACGTATTTCTTACTCGATTAAAAGGACGAAAACCATGAATTCAAAACAGCTGATGATCCCTGCCCTGCTGGCCGCCAGCGTTGCTTTGGCCGCATGCTCCACGCCACCAAACGCCAACCTGGAACAGGCCCGCACCAATTATTCCGGCCTGCAAGCCAACCCGCAGGCGAGCAAAGTCGCGGCGCTGGAAACCAAGGAAGCCAGCGATTACCTGGACAAGGCCGACAAGGCCTACCTGGACAAGGAAGACCAGGCCAAGGTCGACCAATTGGCCTATCTGACCAACCAGCGTGTCGAAGTGGCAAAACAAACTATCGCCCTGCGAAACGCCGAAGCCAACCTGAAAAACGCTTCTGCACAACGGGCCCAGGCACGTCTGGATGCTCGTGATCAGCAGATCAAACAGTTGCAGGACAGCCTAAACGCCAGGCAGACCGATCGCGGCACGCTGGTGACCTTCGGTGATGTACTGTTCGCCACCGATAAGGCCGAGCTGAAATCCAACGGTCTGATGAACATCAACAAACTGGCGCAGTACCTCCAGGAAAACCCCGACCGTAAAGTGATTGTCGAGGGTTACACCGACAGCACCGGTACCGCCTCGCACAACCAGTCGCTGTCGGAACGCCGCGCGACTTCCGTGCGCATGGCACTGGTGAAAATGGGCGTCGATCCGACACGCATCGTCGCCCAGGGTTACGGCAAGGAGTATCCGGTGGCGGATAACACCAGCACGTCGGGCCGGGCACAGAATCGTCGGGTGGAAGTGACGATTTCCAATGACAACCAGCCGGTGATTCCGCGTTCGGCAGTGAGTGCCAACACGCAATAATCGACGACAATGCAAAACCAATGTGGGAGCGAGCCTGCTCGCGAAAGCGGTGGATCAGTCAACATAAATGTTGAATGAAAAATCGTATTCGCGAGCAGGCTCGCTCCCACAGTTGATTGATGTCGCAAAGGGATTTTGATTATTGTTCAAGCTTCTGCGGCGTTTCCTGCCCCATGCAACGCACGGCCTTTTTCTTGTTGTTGATCAGCACGCCCGTCAGGCCTTTCTGCTCGGTATCAAACAGCACCAGCACGCCATCGATGCACTGAGCAACTTGCGCGGCCGGTTCCAGGGAGACTTTGTAGTCCTCACCCGGCACCGTCTTGAGCATGGTGAATTCGTTGAGCAGCAACGCATCCTCTGGCTTGGCGAAGTGCAGGTAGCCGTACCACCACAGGGCTGCGACGGTGCCGAGGATGCTGCAGATACCGGTGATGATCAGCGGGATGGCGTTACGTTCTTCACTCATTGCGGGCTCTCTGGTGGTTCATCTTCAGAATGTTCGGGTGCCGGGTAATTGGGGATTTCACCCAGGCGGCGCAGGCCGTTGAAATGCTGTGGGTCATCGAGATAACGCAGCATGACTTTGCGCCAGACCGGGTCGGCGAATGTCTGCACGTGACCGCCACGGGTCAGTTGCAGCACTCTCGGCGGCGGCGCAGCTTGATACAGACGGATGCCGTTGGAAAGAGGCACGATCGGATCGTCGATGCTGTGGTAGATCAGTTTCGGCACGCCATCGAGCTGCGCCATGGAATTGATCGCACTGTCGCCATCGGGCACCAGCCAGGACAGCGGCACCTGGAACGTCCAGAACACCCATGAATTGCTCAGCGCATAGCGGCCGACACTGCGGTAACTGGCGGGCACACCATCGAGCACCAACGCCTTGAGCTGTTTCTGCCGCTCGGGGTGTTGCACGAGGTAGTGAACCGCCATCGACCCACCGAGGCTCTGGCCCAGCAGGATCAACGGCTTGCCCTTGACCTCGGGGGCCTGGTCGAGCCATTTGAACGCGGTGTCGATGTCCTGGTAGATCGCTGGCAGACTCGGCTCGCCCTCGGACAAGCCGTAGCCGCGATAATCCACCAGCAGCACCTGGTAACCCTCTTTGGGCAACCACCAGCTCCCGCCCAGGTGCATGGGCAGATTGCCGCCGTTGCCGTGCAGGTGCAGTACGGTGCCCTTGACCTCGACGCCCTGCTTCGCCGGAAGCCACCAGGCGTTCAGCTTGAGGCCGTCGGCGGTGACCAGGGTGACGTCGCGGTATTCGAGTTTGGCTTTTTCCGGGGTGAACAGCTGACCGGGTTCAGGGTAGAACAGCAGCGAGCTGCAGCCGTTCAGAGTCAGGAGAAGGTAGAGGATGCCGAGGATTCTCATCCGTTGAAACCTCGCAATAGTGGAGTGGAATACACAACCCTGTGGGAGCGAGCTTGCTCGCGATAGCGTCGGGTCAGCCAACATTTTCGTCGACTGACACTCCGCTATCGCGAGCAAGCTCGCTCCCACAGGGAGATTTCTCCAGCCTTAGAGGATATTGGAGTAATCCGCCTCGATCCGGTCCAGGCTCAGGTGGTTGAGGAAGTTGGAGAAACACATCCACGCCGACAACGCGTTCATGTCGCGAAATTGTTCCGGCAGGTACTTGGGCGGCACCACCAGCCCTTCGTCCACCAACAGGCGCAAGGTGCGCATGTCTTCCAGGGTGGTCTTGCCACAGAACAGCAGCGGTATCTGCTCCAGCTTGCCTTTGCGCACCGCCAACTGAATGTAGTTGTAAATCATGATGAAGCCCTTGAGGTAGGACAAGTCTTTGGTAAATGGCAGACCTGTCGGCACCGAGCCACGGAAAACGCGACTGGTGTTGCTGTAACTCTCGGGCATCTCGAAGCCTTGCTCGCGGAAGAACTCGAACACTTGGAGGAAGTCGGCGCCCTCTTCGACCATGTGAATGGCGCGGGTGCGGTTGGTCAGTTTGCGCAGGCGACTTGGGTAGGAGGCGAAGGTGATGATTTCCATCAGGATCGCCAGGCCTTCCTGGGTCACCGTCGACGAGGGCGGGCCCTTGGACAGGAAGGTGCAGATCGGCTGGTTCAGACCATTGAGGGTGGTGCCTACGTGCACCAGGCCTTCATGGACTTCCAGGGCGCGCACATCACGCTCGTTGAACATCGCATCGCTACGGATCTTGATGTAGTCGGCACCGGCCGCCGCATCGGCAACGATCCCGTCGGACTCGAATACTCGAATGGTTTCCTCGGCCTCGCCAAACACTTTGCTCAACCGGTGCTGTAGCATGCCCACGGCCTCTTTGGCGGTGAGGGTTTTCGGTTCGTCCTTGAGGTCACCACGGCCGTCGATGTTGTTGAGGTAATCGGAGAGCATCAGGCCCAGGTCGGACAAGGTCGGGTCGCCAGCGTGAAACGCGTCGGACGCAGCCCCATACAACTCCTGGGAAATCAGGCCGAAATCCTCGGTGCCGCGCGCTTCGAGCATGCGCACCACCATCCGGTATTCCTTGCACATGCGGCGCATGATCTGCCCGACCGGGTTGAACTGGCCAAGCTGGCGGGTGATGTCGCGCTCGATGTTCTGGAATTCCAGCTTCACCTTGCTGGAATCGAAGGCCAGCGGACGGTTGAGGTAGTAGTCACGGTCCACCGCCGGCATTTCCTTGCCCTTGGCCTTGAGGAAACCCTTGCGGATATTGTCGTCCCATTTCACCGCATCGAGGACGCGAATCGGCGTCTGCGCCAGCACAATGCGATCGGACAAAATGCGTATCGACTGCTGGTAATCGTCCACCCGAAACTCCTGTAGAAATCTTCTGTGCTGCGGTTACTTGGTTTTGGCCTGGCGCTGATAACGCACCACTTCGACGAACACATCGGAGTTGGCCGGGTCGTCGAGGTAGGCGGACACCTGGTCCATGTGGCTGTTGATCAATACGCCATCGCCGTCGTCGGTCTGAATGCCTTCGCCGCTCAAGACTTTTTGCTTGAGCGCCTGGTTGATCTGTTCGAGGTCGAGGTTGTAGACCACCAGTTCGTGCTTGTCGGTGATTTCGAAGCCGGCAATGGTGAAATGCCCGCCGAGTTGAGCCGGCACTTTCGCCGATAGATACCAGCGGCTACCGTGGTGTGACACGGTGAAGGGGTAGGCTTCGCGCTCCTTGGGCCTGGCCTTGAAGTAGCTCACAGCCTGATAGCGATTGTCGCCGATGCGCGTCAGCTCCAGGTTCAGCGGCTCGCCCCAGGCGTTGGTGCTGGTCCATTTGCCGAGCAACCCTTTGGGCGCGGGCTCGCTTTCGGGCAGCGGCCCCTTGAAGGTCACCAGGCAGCCACTGAGCAGCAGGAACGACAAGGCGATCACCACGACACGCCAGGCTTTCATTCAACACTCCCTATGAACACACCTCGCCCAAAGTGATCACCGGCCACTGTGGGAGCGAGCCTGCTCGCGAAGGCGGAGTGTCAGGCAACAAAGATGTTGAATGTCAGACCGTATTCGCGAGCAGGCTCGCTCCCACAGGGGCTAAGCGTTCACCCCAAGGGATTAAACCGAAGCAAGCACCAAATGCATATAACGCGTAAGTATGCCCAGCATTTCCTCTTCAGCGCCCGGCTCGGCGTCGTTGAGCAGGCCCTGATATTCCATCCGTCCGATTATCGCCGTCAACACTTTGGCATCCTGTTGTGGCTCGCGAGAGCCCAGCACCTGGAAAAGCTGGCAGGAGCCCTGCAACAGAATTTGCTGATGGGAGCGCACCAACTCGGCCAGACGCGGGTTCAACAACGCCTCCTGACGGAACGCCTGCTCGGCCATCAGGTGCTCACGACGGGTGACCAGTTGCCGATGAACATACTCTGTCATCAACCGCGCAATGTCGTCCGCCAGTTTTGAACGAGCCTGCGGGCTGCCGTCGCCACTGGCGATCATGTCGCGCAGCAGGCCCTCGTTGTTCACCCACAACTTGGCCATGTAGGCCGCGCTGCGTTCTACGTATTGGGCGAAGGTATCGGTGAGCAGGTCATCGATATCTTTGAAGTAGTAAGTGGTCGCCGATAATGGCACTTCAGCCTCAGCGGCCACAGCACGGTGCCGCACGCCCCGTACGCCATCCCGCACGACGATGCGCATCGCGGCATCGAGAATGTCCTGTCGACGCTGCTCACTGCCCTGCCGGCTGGCCTTGCGGCCCTGGTACTGAACACTTTCAGCGACCGCAGTGGCGATACCCGCTGCACCTTCTTGAGCCATTGCACGATTCACGACAGGTCTTTCCTCTCAGATGAAAGTAACAAGTTGATACGTTTGTACCAGACAGGCAATAAAAAGCCGCCTGAAGAGGCGGCTTTTTAATTGAAACACTTACGCTTGCGGCCGCATGTGCGGGAACAGGATCACGTCACGGATCGACGGTGAGTTGGTCAGCAGCATCACCAGACGGTCGATGCCGATGCCTTCACCCGCCGTCGGCGGCATGCCGTACTCCAGCGCGCGAACGAAGTCGGCGTCGTAGTGCATGGCTTCGTCGTCACCGGCGTCCTTGTCGGCCACCTGGGCCATGAAGCGCTCGGCCTGGTCTTCCGCGTCGTTCAACTCGGAGTAGGCGTTGGCGATTTCACGACCACCGATGAACAGCTCGAAGCGGTCGGTGACGTTCGGGTTCTCGTCGTTGCGACGCGCCAGCGGCGACACTTCGAACGGGTACTGGGTGATGAAGTGCGGCTGCTCCAGCTTGTGCTCGACCAGCTCTTCGAAAATCATCACTTGCAGCTTGCCCAGGCCTTCGAAGCCCAGCACCTTGGCGCCGGCCTTCTTGGCGATGGCGCGAGCCCTGTCGATGTCGTTCAGGTCGTCAGCGGTCAGCTCAGGGTTGTACTTGAGGATCGAGTCGAACACCGACAGACGCACGAACGGCTCGCCGAAGTGGAACACCTTGTCGCCGTACGGCACGTCGGTGCTGCCCAGGACCAGCTGCGCCAGTTCACGGAACAGTTCTTCGGTCAGGTCCATGTTGTCTTCGTAGTCGGCGTAGGCCTGGTAGAACTCCAACATGGTGAATTCAGGGTTGTGACGAGTCGAAACGCCTTCGTTACGGAAGTTGCGGTTGATCTCAAACACTTTTTCAAACCCACCAACAACAAGCCGCTTGAGGTACAGCTCAGGCGCGATACGCAGGAACATTTCCATGTCCAGCGCGTTGTGGTGGGTTTCGAACGGCTTGGCTGCCGCGCCACCTGGAATGGTCTGCAGCATCGGCGTTTCCACTTCCAGGAAGTCACGCTTCATCAGGAAGCTGCGGATGTGCGCGATGACTTGCGAACGCACGCGGAACGTCTGGCGCACATCTTCGTTGACGATCAGGTCAACGTAACGCTGACGATAGCGCTGCTCGGTGTCGGTCAGGCCGTGGTGCTTGTCCGGCAGCGGACGCAGGGATTTGGTCAGCAGGCGCACGTGGGTCATTTCTACGTACAGGTCGCCTTTGCCGGAACGGGCCAGGGTGCCTTCGGCGGCAATAATGTCGCCCATGTCCCAGGTTTTCACCGCGGCCAGGGTGTCTTCGGACAGGGTCTTGCGGTTGACGTAGACCTGGATGCGCCCGGTCATGTCCTGAATCACCATGAACGAGCCACGGTTGAGCATGATGCGACCGGCAACCTTGACCGGGATTGCAGCCTCTGCCAGCTCTTCCTTGGTCTTGTCCGCGTACTGTTTCTGCAAGTCTTCGCAGTAGTTTTCGCGGCGGAAGTCGTTGGGGAAGGCATTGCCCTTGGCGCGCTCGGCAGCAAGCTTTTCCTTGCGCAGGGCGATCAGGGAGTTTTCTTCCTGTTGCAGGGCTTGCGGGTCGAGTTCTAGGTCGCTCATGTCTTTAAATATTCCATCTGGTTCGTTGCCCCCGGCCTGCGGCCGGGGATCGCCGGTAAGCCGGCTCCTACAGGGATCGAGACCGATCCCGTATTGCATGTCTTACAGGCCTGATTTCAGGCTCGCTTCCAGGTATTCGTCGATATCACCGTCGAGCACCTTGTCGCAGTCGCTGCGTTCGATGTTGGTCCGCAGATCCTTGATCCGCGACGCATCGAGCACATAAGAACGGATCTGGTGACCCCAGCCGATGTCCGACTTGGTGTCTTCCAGCGCCTGGGACGCGGCGTTGCGCTTCTGCATTTCCTGCTCGTACAACTTGGCCCGCAGCATTTTCATGGCGGTGTCCTTGTTGGCGTGCTGGGAACGTTCGTTCTGGCAGCTGACCACGGTGTTGGTCGGTACGTGGGTGATACGTACGGCCGAGTCGGTGGTGTTTACGTGCTGACCACCGGCACCGGAGGAACGATAGGTGTCGATCCGCAGGTCGGCCGGGTTGATCTCGATTTCCACCTTGTCATCGATCTCGGGAGAAACGAATACCGCAGAGAAAGATGTATGGCGACGGTTGCCGGAGTCGAACGGGCTCTTGCGTACCAGGCGGTGTACGCCGATCTCGGTACGCAGCCAGCCAAAGGCGTATTCACCCTTGATGTGCACGGTCGCGCCCTTGATGCCGGCGACTTCACCGGCCGACAGTTCCATGATGGTGGCGTCGAAGCCGCGTTTGTCAGCCCAGCGCAGGTACATGCGCAGCAGGATGTTGGCCCAGTCCTGGGCCTCGGTGCCACCGGAACCTGCCTGGATGTCCAGGTAAGCGTTGTTCGGGTCCATTTCATGGCTGAACATGCGGCGGAATTCAAGCTTGGCGAGGTTTTCCTCAAGACGGGCCAGCTCGGCGACGACATCGCCCACTGCGCCTTCGTCGTTTTCTTCGACGGCCATGTCCAGCAGGTCGCGGCAATCGGCCAGACCGGCGTTCAGTTCGTCGAGGGTATCGACGATCTGCGCCAGCGCAGCGCGCTCGCGGCCCAGTTCCTGGGCGTATTCAGGTTTGTTCCAGACACTCGGATCTTCAAGCTCGCGATTGACCTCGGTCAGACGCTCATGCTTTTGATCGTAGTCAAAGATACCCCCGAATAGTTTCGGAGCGCTCGGACAGGTCCTTGATGGTGTTAAGGATCGGGTTGATTTCCATGGCGGGCAGCACTCGTTGGCGAACTTTTGAAAGCCGGCGAGTATAACGGCAAACGGCCGGAAACGGCAGTCCGCTTGGCTGAAAAGCCGGGGTTCACCTACGACCTTTGCAACGATGGAGATCAGATGTGGTGAGGGGATTCATCCCCGTTGGACTGCGTAGCAGTCCCATTTTGGGGGCCACTTCGCAGCCCAGCGGGGATAAATCCCCTCGCCACAGGATTTGCGTCGGTCAGTCTATGCCCACCTGATTGCGCCCATTGTTCTTCGCCAGGTACAGCCCCTTGTCCGCCGCCGAGATCAATTCGCGGCAATTGCTGCCTGCTGTCGGGGTGATGGTCGACAGGCCGATGCTGATGGTCAGGCTCGATCCTTCGGTCGGGGCAATATGCGGGATCTTCAGCGCCGCCACGGTCATGCGCAGTTTTTCCGCCACCAGCCGCGCCCCGCCGAGCGAGGTGTTGGGCAGCACCAGGGCGAATTCTTCGCCGCCGTAGCGGGCCGGCAGGTCGGCAGGCCGGGCGCTGGCGTCGCGGATCGCTGCGGCGACCTGGCGCAGGGCTTCGTCGCCTTCCAGGTGGCCGAAGGTGTCGTTGTAGGTCTTGAAGTAATCGACGTCGATCATCAGCAACGACAATTGGCTCTGCTCACGCAGCGAGCGGCGCCATTCAAGCTCCAGGTATTCATCGAAATGCCGACGATTCGACAGCCCGGTCAGGCCGTCGGAGTTCATCAGCCGTTGCAGCACCAGGTTGGTGTCGAGCAACTGCTGCTGGCTGACTCGCAAGGCGCGGTACGCCGCATCACGCTGCAGCAACGTCATGTAGGAGCGCGAGTGATAGCGAATACGCGCGACCAGCTCGATGTTGTCCGGCAGCTTGACCAGGTAATCATTGGCCCCGGCCGCGAACGCCGCGCTCTTGATCAGCGGGTCTTCCTTGGTCGACAGGACGATGATCGGAATGTCCTTGGTCGCCGGGTGGTTGCGGTATTCGCGCACCAGGCTCAGACCGTCCAGGCCCGGCATGACCAGGTCCTGCAGGATCACCGTCGGCTTGATGCGCACGGCATGCGCAATGGCCTGGTGCGGGTCGGCGCAAAAGTGGAAGTCGATGTTTTCTTCGTTCGACAAACCGCGTCGTACTGCCTCGCCGATCATGGCCTGATCGTCCACCAACAGCACCATGGCGGCGTTTTCGTCAGTCTTGAAGTCGTCGAGCTGTAAATCATTCATGTGCGTTCACCTGAATACTGCTTGGGCCAGGATTGTGGTTGAGAGTGTCATTTGGGGAAGATTTCCAGCAATCGTGGCGCTATCTTTTCCAGCGGGCGTATTTCCACGGCGGCATCAATGGCCGCTGCTGCCTTCGGCATGCCGTACACCGCACTGCTTTGTTGGTCTTGTGCGATGGTCAGGTAGCCCTGCTGGCGCATGAGTTTAAGCCCTTGCGCCCCATCACGCCCCATGCCGGTCAACAAAACGCCAACCGCATCGCCGTTCCAGTAACTGGCCACGCTTTCGAAAAACACATCGATAGAGGGCCTGTAGATCTCGTTGACCGGTTCGGCGGTGTAGGCCAGCGTGCCGTTTTTCAACAAACGAATATGGTGGTTGGTGCCCGCCAGCAGCACGGTGCCGCTTCGTGGCGGTTCGCCCTCCTGAGCCAGGCGCACATTCAGGCCGCTGGCGCTGCCGAGCCATTCGGCCATGCCGGCGGCGAATACCTGGTCAACGTGTTGCACCAACACGATGGCCGGGGAAAAATCCCGTGGCAGTCCCTTGAGCAGGACTTCCAGCGCCGCCGGCCCGCCAGCGGATGAACCGATGGCGATCAGGCTCTGGCGTGGGCCGGAACTGCGCGTCGGATTCGGTGCGGATCGCTCCCGATTGCCCTTCTCGCCGATCAGCCAGCCGATGTTCATGATCTTGCGTAACAGCGGTGCCGCCGCTTCCTGGGCATTGCCCGCACCGAGGGCCGGCGTGTCGACCACGTCCAGGGCGCCATGGCCCATGGCCTCGAACACCCGATGCACGTTCTGCTCGCGATCAACGGTGACAATGACGATCGCACAGGGCGTTTCAGCCATGATGCGCCGGGTGGCTTCCACACCGTCCATCAGCGGCATGATCAAATCCATCAGGATCAGGTCTGGCGTCTGCTCGGCACACTTTTGCACCGCCTCCCTGCCGTCGCCCGCAACCCAGATCACCTGGTGTGCCGGCTCGAAGGCCAAAGCCCGGCGCAAGGCCTCCACGGCCATGGGCATGTCGTTGACGATTGCGATCTTCATACCCGTGCTCCTCCAATGAGCTCTACCACTGCATCGAGCAGGGCGTCGTCGTGAAAACTGGCTTTGGCTAGATAATAGTCGGCCCCAGCGTCCAGTCCACGACGACGGTCTTCCTCACGATCCTTGTAGGACACCACCATCACCGGCAGCGATTGCAGACGAGTGTCCCGGCGCAACAATGACACCAGCTCGATGCCGTCCATGCGCGGCATATCGATGTCGGTGATCAGCAGGTCGAAATCCTCCGAACGCAAGGCATTCCAGCCGTCCATGCCATCGACCGCCACGGCCACGTCATAACCTCGATTGAGCAACAGTTTGCGCTGCAGCTCACGCACGGTCAGGGAGTCGTCAACCACCAGGATCCGCTTGCGGGCGGCTTCGACGGCCTGGTTGCTGTGGCGCGCGATGCGCTCCAGGCGCCCGGTGTTGAGCAATTTGTCCACCGAACGCAGCATGTCTTCGACGTCGACGATCAACACCACCGAACCGTCGTCGAGCAGCGCCCCGGCGGAGATATCCTGGACCTTGCCCAGGCGCTCATCCAGGGGCAATACCACCAATGTCCGCTCGCCGATAAAACGCTCGACCGCAACCCCGTAAACCGCATCACGCTCGCGGATCACCACAACTTTCAGGGTTTGCTGGCTGCCCTGACTCGCCGGTCGCTGCAACAATTGGCTAGCGGCAACCAGCCCGACATGCCGGCCTTCATGCCAGAAATGCTGGCGCCCCTCGACCTGCACGATATCCGCTGTTTCCAGATCGCACATGCGTTCGATGTGGGCCAGCGGGAAGGCATAGGCCTCGTCGCCGACTTCCACCACCAGGCTGCGCACCACCGAAAGGGTCAGTGGCACCTCCAGATGGAAGCGACTGCCCTCGCCCGCCGTCTGCTCCAGCACCACCGCACCGCGCAACTGGCGGACCATGTGCTGCACCGCATCCAGGCCGACGCCTCGCCCGGAGACTTCGGTGACCGTGTCGCGCAGACTGAAGCCGGGCAGGAACAGGAACGTCAGCAGTTCCTCTTCACTCAATTGCGCGGCGGTATCGGCCGGGGACAATTGGCGTTCGACGATGCTGCGCCGGACCTTTTCCAGATCGACACCGTGACCGTCATCGCTCAGTTGCAACACTAGCAATCCAGCCTGATGGGAGGCGCGCAGCCGGATCAGGCCCTCCGCCGGTTTGCCCGCCAACAGCCGTTGTTCCGGGCTTTCGATACCGTGATCGACGGCATTGCGCAGCAGGTGCGTCAGTGGCGCTTCGAGCTTTTCCAACACGTCGCGATCGACCTGGATCTTCTCGCCCTCGATCTCCAGCCGCACTTGCTTGCCGAGACTACGACCGAGGTCGCGGACCATCCGTACCTGCCCCGTCAAGACATCGGCGAACGGCCGCATGCGACACGCCAGGGCGGTGTCGTACAACACCTGTGCGCGCTGGCTGGCCTGCCAGGCAAACTCATCCAGTTCGGCGTTTTTTTCCACCAGCAATTGCTGCGACTCCGCCAAGAGCCGGCGCGCATCGTCGAGGGCTTCCCGGGCTTCGAGGCTCAGGGCTTGCTCCTTGAGATGGACGTTGAGGTTTTCCAGCGCCCGCAGGCTGTTGTTCTGGATACGCTTGAGACGTTGCATGGTGGCCAGGTGCGGTTTGAGCCGCAGGGTTTCCACCAGGGATTTACTCGACAGATCGAGCAGGCTGTTCAAACGTTCGGCGGTGACGCGCAGCACGCGCTCGCCGTTTTCGGTGGTGCGCTTGGCCTGTTTCGGCGAAACCGGCAGCGGTTCGACGGGCGGCGCCGGCTCTTCGAACACGGGTGCGAGCGCTTCGAGTTGTAGCGCTGCCATCACCGGCGCGGCGGGTGCCAGGTTCGGAGTTGCGGCGGTCATCGGATCGAGCAATCGCCCCATTAATGCGACATAAGCTTCGATGTCCGCAGGCCCCGGCGCACTGTTCGGTGTCGCAATGCGCATCAGCAGATCGGTGCCTTGCAGCAACGCATCAATGTGTTCCGGGCGCAGGTACAGGCGCCCTTCCTGGGCACTGACCAGGCAATCTTCCATGACATGCGCGACGCTGACGCCGGCATCGACGCCGACGATCCGAGCCGCGCCCTTTAGCGAATGCGCCGCACGCATGCACGATTCGAGATGAACAGACTGGGTCGGATCGCGCTCCAGCGCCAACAGACCTGCACTCAGCACCTGGGTCTGGGCCTCGGCCTCCAGGCTGAACAGTTCCAGCAAAGAGGAGTCGCGCATTTGCTCGGGGGTCATGTGAGGCTCCGGGATATGGCGGACATCAGCTGCTCTTCATCCAGCCAGCGCAGGCTGCGACCCTTGAATTGCATCACGCCACGGGTGTACTTGCCACTGGCCTGCGCGCCAGAGCGGGACGCCGCATCGAGGATGCGTTCGTCGATGGCATGAATCCCATCCACTTCGTCTACCGGTACCACCACGGGACCGCCGTGGGCGGCGATGATCAGCATGCGCGGCATGACCCGCGCGCCAGAGGCCACGCTGCTGACGCTATCGAGTCCCAGCAGCTCAACCAAAGAGAGGCACGCCACCAGCGCACCCCGCACATTCGCCACCCCAAGCAAGGCCCGGGAGCGTTGGTGCGGCAATGAGTGAATGGTTTGCAACGGCGCCACTTCCACCAGACTGCGCGTGGCCAGGCCCAGCCATTCTTCACCGAGGCGAAACATCAGCAGCGAACGGGTTCTCACCTCGCTCTCGACGGCAATGGACGCTGACGCGCGGTCTTCCTGCTGCAACGCGTAACGATCCAGCAGACGCGTGGCGGCCGCCGAATACACCGCGCAATTGCGGCAATGAATGTGTTCGATCAGTAGCGGGCAGGACTTGTCGCCGTGAATACCAATGCGGTTCCAGCAGTCGTCGATGGCCTGGGCATCTTCATGGGTGACGCTCAAGGTGTCGGAGGCGATCATCGTTTACGCTCACTGTCGGCGGCGCGCTCGCTGCGAGCGGCGCGATCCTGCAATCGTCTGGCTCCCGCCGTATCGCCTTGGGATTGCAGCAAGGCGGCCAGGTGCATCAAGGCGTCGGCATGTTGCGGTTCGAGGTACAACGCCTTGCGATAAAAACCCTGGGCTTCGAGGACACTGCCGGCGACATCGCTGAGCAGTCCCAGCCAGTAAAACACCTGGGCCACTGGTTCGTGGTGGCGTAAATAGCTATCGCAGGCGGCACGGGCTTCGGCGCTTTTGCCTTCGTTGGCCAGCGCGGCGACGTTCGCCAGCAGCGCGGCGGCGTCGGATTTGTGCGGTGCAGCCGAGTGCGATGTCTGCGTAGCGCTGGCGAACGGGCGCCGTTGAGTCGGCACCGGCGCGATCCTGCGCACAGGTTGCGGTATCGGCAACGGTGTGGGTACGAATGTCGGTAGAGGCTCAGGCTCTGGAGCGCTATGGCGTCTGAAGGCAAAGGATTGCGCGATGCCAATCGAGCGCATGCCCAGGCGCCCCAGCAGACTGCCCTCCGCCGGGCCGATAAACAGCACCCCATCATCATGGGTCAAGCGCTTGAGTACCTCGAAAACCTGTTTTTGCGTCGGCAGATCGAAATAGATCAGCAGATTGCGGCAGAACACGAAGTCATAGGGCGGCTCGTTGGCGAGCAAGGCCGGATCGAGCAGATTGCCGACCTGCAGGCGCACCTGCTCCAGCACCCGGGCGCTGAGTCGAAAGCCGTCATTTTCGGTGGTGAAATAGCGCTCGCGATACGCAATGTCCTGACCGCGAAACGAATTCTTGCCGTAGAGCGCTCGCCGGGCTTTTTCCACCGACAACGGGCTGACGTCCATGCCTTCGACCTTGAACTGGTGCGGCTTGAACCCGGCATCCAGCAGCGCCATGGCAATCGAATAAGGCTCTTCGCCGGTGGAGCACGGCAGGCTGAGAATCCGCAGGGCGCGCATGCTGTTGAGCTCGGCCAGGCGCCTGGTCGCCAGCTTCGCCAGGGTGGCGAAGGATTCCGGGTAACGGAAAAACCAGGTCTCAGGGACGATCACCGCTTCGATCAGCGCCTGCTGCTCGTCGCTTGAATACTGCAAGGTGTGCCAGTACTCGTCGGCCGTCTGCGCCTGGGACGCGACACTGCGTTGACGTACCGCACGCTCGATGAGCGCCGGGCCGACAGACGTCACGTCGAGGCCGATGCGCTCCTTGAGGAAATCGAAAAAACGCTGGTCGCTGCTCATCGCCGCTCCTCCAGCACTGTCAGGTCCAGGGGGGGCGTCGGGTACAACAGCGCACGCACCTGATCGTCCAGCAGATCGGCCACACGCACCCATTGCAACAAACCCTGGGCATCTTCACGCACGGGCCCCAGGTACGGCGCCTGGGGATTGTCCAGGCCATAGGGCTGGAAATCCGCCGGGTTGCAACGCAAAGTGTCGGTGGCCCGTTCCAGAATCAGCCCGAGCAATTGCGCCTCGGCGGTTGCATCCGGGCGGTAATGCACCAGCACCAGCCGCGTGCTGGTGCGTGCCTGCGCGGGCGTACCAAAGGTCAATGCGCTGAGGTCGATGACCGGCACCACCGCGCCGCGATAGGCAAATACCCCTGCGACCCAGTGCGGCGCCTGGGCAATCGGCTTCAATGGCAGGCGCGGCAGCACTTCCGCCACCTCGATCGCCTGCAAGGCATACCGCTCGTGACCGATGCGAAACACCAGAAACAACGCATGCGCCGCCTGTTTCACGGCAGTGCGCTTGGCCGTGAGTTCGCTCATCAGACTTTGAATCGCGAGACGCCACTACGCAGCCCTACAGCCACCTGGCTCAGCTCGTCGATGGCGAAACTGGCCTGGCGCAGGGATTCTACGGTCTGGCTGCTGGCATCACCCAATTGCACCAGTGCGTGGTTGATCTGCTCGGCGCCGGTGGCCTGGGCCTGCATGCCTTCGTTGACCATCAACACCCGCGGCGCCAGCGCCTGGACCTGATGAATGATCTGCGACAATTGTTCACCGACCTGCTGCACCTCGAACATGCCGCGGCGCACTTCCTCGGAGAACTTGTCCATGCCCATCACACCGGCCGACACCGCCGATTGAATCTCGCGCACCATCTGTTCGATGTCATAGGTGGCGACGGCGGTCTGGTCCGCCAGGCGCCGGACCTCGGTGGCGACCACGGCAAAACCGCGACCGTATTCGCCGGCCTTCTCGGCTTCGATAGCCGCGTTGAGCGACAACAGGTTGGTCTGGTCGGCGACCTTGACGATGGTCACCACCACCTGGTTGATGTTGCCGGCCTTCTCGTTGAGGATCGCCAGCTTGGCGTTGACCAGGTCGGCCGCGCCCATCACCGAATGCATGGTCTCTTCCATTCGCGCCAGGCCCTGCTGCCCGGAACCGGCAGCCACCGAGGCCTGGTCGGCGGCGGTGGACACTTCGGTCATGGTGCGTACCAGATCACGAGAGGTGGCGGCGATTTCCCGGGAAGTCGCGCCGATTTCAGTGGTGGTGGCGGCCGTTTCGGTGGCGGTGGCCTGCTGTTGCTTGGACGTCGCGGCGATCTCGGTGACCGATGTGGTCACTTGCACCGACGAGCGCTGGGCCTGGGACACCAGGGTGGTCAGCTCGGTCATCATGTCGTTGAAGCCGTTTTCCACGGCACCGAATTCGTCCTTGCGCTCAAGATTGAGACGCGAGCTCAGATCGCCAGTGCGCATGATTTCGAGGATGTTCACGATACGATTCATCGGCGCCATGATGGCGCGCATCAACAGCAGGCCGCAGAGGCCGGCGGCCAATACTGCGAACACCAGGGAAATGCCCATGATGACCTTGGCGGTGAGCACCGCATCTTCGATGGCCGCCGCAGCCTGGTCTGCCACTGCCTTGTTGTGACGCAGAATATCACTGAGCTTCTTTCGACCGGCCGTCCAGACAGGGGTCAACTCTTCGTTGAACATCCTGATGGCTTCGGCGTCCTGATTGCGTTTATGTAACTCGGTAACGGCAAGCAGGATCCGGTGGTAGTCCGCGTGGAATTTTTCAAACGCGGCATACTCGGCCCTGTCTTCATCCGTCATGACTGTCGCGCGATAAAGCTCCATCTGCTCTTGCAGGCGCGCGGAGAAGTCCTTGAAGTCCGACGCATCCTTGGCGGTGTAGCCCTGCCCCTGTTCCAGTCCCAGCATCTGCAGCATCCGCAAATAACTGTCAGACCAGGCGCCGCGAACCATCGAGCTGTAATACAACCCCGGCAGCGCATCTTCACGAACGCTGGTTTCGCTGATCTCGATCTTCAACAGCCGCGAATACGAGACGACCACCATCAACAACATGATGGCGATAATTACCGCAAAGCTCGCCAAAATGCGTTGGCGCAACGTCCAGTTCTTCACAGTCAATCCTCGGGGGGCATTTCGAAATGCGGGGAGTATAGCCGAGGGCGCTGTTTCATTTATAAGACGGTTGCGCACCACTTCTCATCCCGCGGAAAAAAGCCGGGATGGGCTCTGGGTGGGAACTTTCCGACATTGCTCAGGAAATGTGCCAGTGGTATTTCGGAAGAAAGGGACCGTGGATTGGTCATTGAGGAATTTGGTGCGGCTGAATTGCTTCGCGGGCAAGCCTCGCTCCTACGGGTTCACCGGGTCAGTAGGAGCGAGGCTTGCCCGCGAAGGCGGCATGAAGTCTTACACCGTAGCCAACCTCACCTGATTCTCCAGCTCGGCCTTCAAACCCGGTTCCAGCTTGAGTTGCCGCGCCAGTTCATCGAGATAGGACTTCTCCATGAAGCTCTCCTCATCCACCAGCATCACACTGGCGATATACATCTCGGCAGCCATTTCCGGGGTACTGGCGGCGCGGGCGACATCGCTCGGGTCCAGCGGTTTGTTCAGTTCGGCGTGCAGCCAGTGTTGCAGCTCCTGATCGTTGTCGAGCTTGCTGAACTCACCTTCGATCAGCTCGCGTTCGCGCGCGTCGATATGACCGTCGGCCTTGGCCGCGGCCACCAGGGCCTTGAGAATCGCCTGGCTGTGCTGCTCGACTTGCGCCGCCGGCAAGCGATCAAGGGTTTGCGGTTCGGTCCTCGGCGCCGTGCCCTGCTGGGCCTGCCAGTTGCCGTAGGCCTTGTAGGCCAGCACGCCCAATGCGGCGAGGCCGCCATAAACCGCGACCTTGCCCCCGACCTTGCGCACCTTCTTGTTACCCAGCAGCAGGCCCATGGCCCCGGCGGCCAGGGCACCGCCGCCCGCACCGGAGAGCAGGCTGCCGATGCCACCGTTCGCCCCCTTGTTCTGCGTCCCGCCGGTCTGTTTTTGCAACAAATCCTGGCCAGACTTGAGCAGTTGGTCGAGCAATCCACGGGTGATCATTTTCCGCCTCCACAAAAGGGTTCATCCGGACACTAAGGCCATCAGCCTAGATCGAAAGTGCCCGGCAACTCCCGGCGGGTTTGCTTCCAGATGTTGCTGGACGGCAGATTCCGCGGGCGATGATGCTCAGGGATAAGCCAGGGTCACCCGATAGTTTCCCGAATTGATCGGTCTGGATGCAGCGTCCACCAATCTGTACTGCCCGTTATCGACCTGCAATCTGGCGGGGGTGGCTGGTGAGTCGAGCGAACTGACAGTCATCACTGGCTCCATGATCAGGCCTCCATACGCGGCCCCCGGACAGCCATGCAATGCAAGACCTTGGCCGGTAACAGAGACTTTGCATGGCGTCTCCACAATCGCCCCCTGGAAATGGATATCACCTCGCCCTGTCGGTGCAGACGCAAGACAACTCCCTGCCAGGCCCAGCAACAGTCCCAACCCCAGCGACATTTTCCTGGTACTCATCTCGTCCCCTCCCAGTTCAAAGATCATGCAGTCTCAAGAGTAGTCGGCAAAAAACCGGAAATGATTAGCCCCATGCGAGGCTCCTGTGGCAGTGCTTGCCCGAAACCACGGCTCAGCCACCTATCGAAAAAAAAGATATACACTCAAAAAAATCTATAAAACCGCTCACTCGGTACGGCTCCATGATGACCCTGCGTCAAATCCGTCACTTCATCGCCGTGGCCGAGACCGGCTCGATCTCCGCCGCCGCGCAAACCGCGTTCATTTCCCAGTCCACCCTGACCCTGGCGATCCAGCAGCTCGAGCAGGAAATCGGCGTCGGCCTGTTCAATCGCCACGCCAAGGGCATGACCCTGACCCATCAGGGGCATCAGTTTTTGCGTCAGGCGCATTTGATCCTGGCCACCGTGGACAACGCCAAGCGCAGCCTGCAACAAAGCACCGACCAGGTGGCCGGGCAATTGATCGTCGGGGTGACCAGCCTGGTGGCCGGTTACTACCTGGCGGACCTGCTCACGCGTTTCCAGCGCGCCTACCCCAACGTCGAAATCCGCGTGATGGAAGACGAACGCCCTTACATCGAACACTTGCTGGTCAGCGGCGAGATCGATGTCGGCGTGTTGATCCTTTCCAACCTCGAAGACCGCCACGCCTTGCAGACCGAAGTGCTGACCCATTCGCCCCATCGACTGTGGTTGCCGGCCCAGCATCCGCTGCTGGAACACGACAGCATCAACCTCGCCGACGTGGCCCGCGAGCCGCTGATTCAATTGAACGTCGACGAAATGGACCGCAACGCCCAGCGCATGTGGACAGCCGCCTCCCTGCAACCACGCATCACCCTGCGCACCGCCTCCACCGAAGCGGTGCGCAGCCTGGTGGCTGCCGGCCTGGGTGTGTCGATCCAGCCCGACATGACTTACCGCCCTTGGTCACTGGAGGGCGACATCATCGAAGCGCGGCCGATTGCCGACCTGAGCCAGACCCTCGATGTCGGCCTGGCCTGGCGCCGCGGCACCGCGCGTCCGGCCTTGGTGGACCCGTTCCTGACGGTCGCCCGCGAGCAACCCCACGGCGGGCGCAAGCCATCTATTTAATCGAACGCCACCTTCAGTATTTAGAATTTGTCGACCTCGGGTCTGCGCACTAGTCTTGTTGTATCTATATAAGACGGCCAGCCCCGGTCACAGGGAGCAGCATGGCCACACAAGAAAAGAGAACCCGAAGAATGGCTGGCGCACCGACCCCGTTGTTCACCGCATTGTTGATCGAGGGTGAATTAGTCGCAGGGCAAGGCCGTGTCGAGGCGATTCTCAACCCGGCCACAGGCGAAGTGCTGACGCACATCGCCGAAGCCAGCACCGAACAAGTCGAAGCCGCCATCCTCGCCGCGCACCGCGCCTTCGCCGGCTGGTCGCGGACCACGCCACAGCAGCGCTCGAACCTGTTGCTCGATATCGCCAACGCCATCGAAAAAAACGCCGACCTGCTCGCCCGCCTCGAATCCCTGAACTGTGGCAAGCCGTTGCACCTGGCCCGTCAGGACGACCTGAGCGCCACGGTCGATGTGTTCCGCTTTTTCGCTGGCGCCGTGCGTTGCCAGACCGGCCAGCTCAGCGGCGAGTACCTGCCGGGCTACACCAGCATGGTGCGGCGCGATCCGATTGGCGTGGTCGCATCGATTGCGCCGTGGAATTACCCGATCATGATGGCGGCGTGGAAAATCGCCCCGGCCCTGGCCGCCGGCAACACGCTGGTGTTCAAGCCATCGGAGCACACGCCCCTGTCGATCCTGGCGTTGGCCCCGGCGCTGGCCGAAATCCTGCCGCCCGGTGTGATCAACATTGTTTGCGGTGGCGGAGAAGGTGTCGGCAGTCACCTGGTCAGCCATCCCAAGGTGCGCATGGTGTCGCTGACCGGCGATATCGTCACCGGGCAGAAAATCCTCCAGGCCGCGGCAAAAACCCTCAAGCGCACGCACCTCGAACTGGGCGGCAAAGCGCCAGTGATCGTCTGCAACGATGCCGACATTCAAGCGGTGGTCGAAGGCGTGCGCACCTACGGCTATTACAACGCCGGCCAGGACTGCACTGCCGCTTGCCGGGTGTATGCACAGGCCGGCATTCACGACCGCCTGGTGGCCGAACTCGGCGCGGCGGTCAGCAGCCTGCGGTTCGCCGGCAAACGCGACGCCGACAACGAAATCGGCCCGCTGATCAGCACCCGCCAGCGCGACCGCGTGGCCAGTTTCGTCGAACGCGCCCTCGGCCAGCCACACATCGAACGGGTGACCGGTGCGGCGGTGCACTCCGGTGCCGGCTTCTATTACCAGCCGACCTTGCTCGCCGGTTGCAAGCAAAGCGATGAAATCGTCCAGCGCGAAGTGTTCGGGCCGGTGGTCACCGTGACCCGATTTGATCAACTGGAACAGGCGGTGGACTGGGCCAACGACTCGGAATACGGCCTGGCCTCGTCCGTCTGGACGCAGAACCTCGACAAGGCGATGCAGGTCGCCGCCCGGTTGCAGTACGGCTGCACCTGGATCAACAGCCATTTCATGCTGGTCAGCGAGATGCCCCACGGCGGGCTCAAGCGTTCGGGCTACGGCAAAGACCTGTCCAGCGATTCACTCCAGGACTACAGCGTGGTGCGGCACATCATGGCCCGCCACGGGCAGCATCTCTGACTACGCTAATAACAAGCCGATAACGGCATGCTTCACCACGTTCACTACTGCCCCGACCATAATTTGAAGAAGAGGGAAATCCCATGTTCGTGCACAAGACCGCACTGCTCAGTGCAATCACCCCCTTACTGCTGGCCAGTGGCGTGTTCACCCAGGCTGCCGAGCCGTTGAAGGCTGTCGGTGCCGGCGAAGGCCAACTGGATATCGTCGCGTGGCCCGGCTACATCGAACGTGGCGAAAGCGACAAGGCCTACGACTGGGTGACCGGTTTCGAGAAGGAAACCGGCTGCAAGGTCAACGTGAAAACCGCGGCGACCTCCGATGAGATGGTCAGCCTGATGGCCAAGGGTGGTTATGACCTGGTGACGGCATCGGGCGACGCCTCCCTGCGCCTGATCGTCGGTAAGCGCGTGCAGCCGATCAACACGGCGTTGATCCCGAACTGGAAGAACCTCGACCCACGCTTGAAAGATGCGCCGTGGTATGTGGTCAACAAGCAGACCTACGGCACCCCGTATCAGTGGGGCCCGAACGTGTTGATGTACAACACCAACGTATTCAAGACCGCGCCCGACAGTTGGGGCGTGTTGTTCAATGCGGAAAACCTGCCGGACGGCAAGCCGAACAAGGGCCGCGTGCAGGCCTATGACGGCCCGATCTACATCGCCGACGCGGCGCTGTACCTCAAAACCGCCAAGCCGGAACTGGGCATCCAGAACCCCTACGAACTGACCGAAGCGCAATACAAGGCGGTGCTCGATCTGTTGCGCGCCCAGCAGCCGTTGATCCACCGCTACTGGCACGACACCACCGTACAAATGAGTGACTTCAAGAACGAAGGTGTGGTGGCGTCCGGGGCCTGGCCGTATCAGGTCAACGGACTGGTCAACGAGAAACAGCCGATCGCCTCGACCATCCCGAAAGAAGGCGCCACTGGTTGGGCCGACACCACCATGCTGCACACCGAGGCCAAGCATCCGAACTGTGCGTACAAGTGGATGGACTGGTCGCTGCAACCGAAAGTCCAGGGTGACGTGGCCGCGTGGTTCGGTTCGTTGCCAGCGGTACCGGCAGCGTGCAAGGAGAGCGAATTGCTCGGTGCCGAAGGTTGCAAGACCAACGGTTTCGACAATTTCGACAAGATCGCCTTCTGGAAAACCCCACAGGCCGAAGGCGGCAAATTCGTGCCGTACAGCCGCTGGACCCAGGACTACATCGCGATCATGGGCGGCAGATAACAAGCGCCCCCTGTGGGAGCGAGCCTGCTCGCGAAGAGGCCATCACCTTCAACATTGATGGTGGCTGACACTCCGCCTTCGCGAGCAGGCTCGCTCCCACATTGGATCACCGCCGTTGCCACTACCGTGCCCGGCATTCAGGCAATTGATTCAGATTTTTCAGAAGTCCAGGCAGGGCCGCTGCGACGGCCTTCGCCTTTTTGGAGCACCGCACCATGACGCTTGCAGTCCAGTTCACCAACGTTTCCCGTCAGTTCGGCGAAGTGAAAGCCGTTGACCGGGTTTCCATCGACATCCAGGACGGCGAGTTCTTCTCCATGCTGGGGCCTTCCGGCTCGGGCAAAACCACCTGTCTGCGCCTGATCGCCGGTTTTGAACAACCGAGCGCGGGTTCGATCCGTATTCATGGCGAGGAGGCCGCCGGCCTGCCGCCGTACCAGCGCGACGTGAACACCGTGTTCCAGGATTACGCGCTGTTCCCGCACATGAACGTTCGCGATAACGTCGCCTACGGCTTGAAAGTCAAAGGCGTCGGCAAGGCCGAGCGCCTCAAGCGCGCCGCAGAAGCCCTCGACATGGTCGCCCTCGGCGGCTACGGCGAACGCAAACCGGTGCAGCTTTCCGGTGGCCAGCGCCAGCGCGTGGCCCTGGCCCGCGCCCTGGTCAATCGCCCACGGGTGCTGTTGCTCGACGAACCACTCGGGGCGCTGGATCTGAAACTGCGCGAACAAATGCAAGGCGAATTGAAGAAGTTGCAACGCCAGCTCGGCATCACCTTCATCTTCGTCACCCACGACCAGACCGAAGCGCTGTCGATGTCCGACCGCGTCGCCGTGTTCAACAAGGGTCGCATCGAACAGGTCGATTCGCCGCGCAACCTGTACATGAAACCGGCGACCACTTTCGTCGCCGAATTCGTCGGCACCTCCAACGTGATTCGCGGCGACCTGGCCCGGCAGTTGAGTGGCAATCCGCAGCCCTTCTCGATTCGCCCGGAACACGTGCGTTTCGCCGAAGGCCCGCTGGCCAGCCACGAGATCGAAGTCAGCGGCCTGCTCCACGACATCCAGTACCAAGGCAGCGCCACACGCTACGAACTGAAACTGGAAAACGGCCAGACCCTGAACATCAGCCAGGCCAACAATCAGTGGCTCGATACCAGCGCCCAGCACCAGACCGGCCAGCGCCTCAGTGCTCGCTGGGCCCGCGAAGCGATGATCCCGCTGCACGACACCCTGACAGGCGGGGTGTGACATGAGCACCCTGGCTGCTTCTCAAACCTCGTCGGGAGGCTCGCCGTTGCGCAGGTTTTCCAATCTGTTGTATCGCCGGCCGAACCTGTACCTGTCGATGCTGCTGGTGCCGCCGTTGCTGTGGTTCGGCGCGATCTACCTGGGCTCGTTGCTGACGTTGCTGTGGCAAGGCTTCTACACCTTCGACGACTTCACCATGGCGGTCACTCCCGACCTGACCCTGGCGAACTTCGCCGCGCTGTTCCAGCCATCGAACTTCGACATCATCCTGCGCACCCTGAGCATGGCCATAGTCGTGTCCATCGCCAGCGCCATTGTCGCGTTCCCGATTGCCTATTACATGGCGCGCTACACCACCGGCAAGACCAAGGCGTTTTTCTACATCGCGGTGATGATGCCGATGTGGGCCAGTTACATCGTCAAGGCCTATGCCTGGACGCTGCTACTGGCCAAGGGGGGCGTAGCGCAATGGTTTGTCCAGCACCTCGGGCTGGAGCCGCTGTTGCAGTTCGTATTGGGTATTCCGGGCGTCGGCGGCAGTACCTTGTCGACCTCGCACCTGGGACGCTTCATGGTGTTCGTCTACATCTGGCTGCCGTTCATGATCCTGCCGATCCAGGCGTCGCTGGAGCGCCTGCCACCGTCGCTGCTGCAAGCGTCCGCCGACCTCGGTGCGAAACCGCGCCAGACCTTTACGCAGGTGATTTTGCCGCTGTCGATTCCGGGGATCGCCGCAGGTTCGATCTTCACGTTCTCGCTGACCCTGGGCGACTTCATCGTGCCGCAACTGGTGGGCCCGCCGGGCTACTTCGTCGGCAGCATGGTCTACGCCCAGCAAGGTGCGATCGGCAACATGCCGATGGCTGCCGCCTTCACCCTGGTGCCGATCGTGCTGATCGCCATTTACCTGTCCATCGTCAAACGACTGGGGGCCTTCGATGCACTCTGACTCTTCATCTCAAGGGCAGGCTTCTATCGGCCTGCGAATCGCAGCCTGGGGCGGGTTGGTGTTCCTGCACTTCCCGATCCTGATCATCTTCCTGTATGCCTTCAACACCGAAGACGCAGCGTTCAGTTTCCCGCCCAAGGGCTTCACCCTGAAGTGGATCGGCGTGGCGTTCTCGAGGCCTGACGTACTGGAAGCGATCAAGCTGTCGCTGCAGATCGCCTCGATTGCCACGCTGATCGCCATGGTCCTCGGCACACTGGCGTCAGCGGCGTTGTACCGGCGGGACTTCTTCGGCAAGCAAGGCATCTCGCTGATGCTGATCCTGCCGATTGCCCTGCCGGGCATCATCACCGGGATCGCGCTACTGGCGACCTTCAAGACGCTGGGCATCGAACCGGGGATGTTCACCATCATCGTCGGCCACGCAACCTTCTGCGTGGTGATCGTCTACAACAACGTCATCGCCCGCTTGCGCCGCACCTCCCACAGTTTGATCGAAGCCTCGATGGACCTCGGCGCCGATGGCTGGCAGACCTTTCGCTACATCATCCTGCCGAACCTCGGCTCGGCGCTGCTGGCCGGCGGCATGCTGGCGTTCGCGCTGTCGTTCGACGAGATCATCGTCACCACCTTCACCGCCGGCCACGAACGCACCCTGCCGCTGTGGCTGCTCAACCAGCTCAGCCGCCCGCGGGACGTGCCGGTGACCAACGTCGTGGCGATGCTGGTGATGATGGTGACCATGCTGCCGATTCTCGGCGCCTATTACCTGACCCGGGGTGGTGAGAGCGTTGCCGGTAGCGGTGGGAAATAAATCACGCACAGACAACAACTATCCCCTGTGGGAGCGAGCCTGCTCGCGAAATCGGTGTATCAGCCAGCATCAATATTGAATGTTAAACCGCATTCGCGAGCAGGCTCGCTCCCACAAGGGCCGGCTCCAAAACAAGAACTGCTTTGAAGAGGACGATGCCATGCAAACCCAACTCTTGATCAACGGCCAACTGCTCGACGGCGAAGGCCCCGCCCAACCGGTGTTCAACCCGGCGCTGGGTCGCGTGCTGGTGGAAATCAACGAAGCCAGCGAAGCCCAGGTTGATGCCGCCGTGCGCGCCGCCGATGCTGCGTTCGACAGCTGGTCGCAGACCCCACCCAAAGAACGCTCGCTGCTGCTGCTCAAACTCGCCGACGCCATCGAAGCCCATGGCGAAGAGCTGGCCAAGCTGGAATCGGACAACTGCGGTAAGCCCTTCAGCGCCGCGCTCAACGACGAAATCCCGGCGATTGCCGACGTGTTCCGCTTCTTCGCCGGCGCCAGCCGTTGCATGAGCGGCGCGGCCGGTGGCGAATACCTGCCCGGCCACACCTCGATGATCCGCCGCGACCCGGTGGGGGTGATCGCCTCCATCGCGCCGTGGAACTACCCGCTGATGATGGTCGCCTGGAAAATCGCCCCGGCCCTGGCCGCCGGCAATACCGTGGTGCTCAAGCCCTCGGAACAAACGCCGTTGACCGCCCTGCGCCTGGCGCAACTGGCGTCGGAAATCTTCCCGGCCGGTGTGCTCAACCTGGTATTCGGCCGCGGCCCTACCGTCGGTAGTCCGCTGGTCACCCACCCGAAAGTGCGCATGGTGTCGCTGACCGGTTCGATCGCCACCGGCTCGAACATCATTTCCAGCACCGCCGACAGCGTCAAACGCATGCACATGGAACTGGGCGGTAAGGCCCCGGCGATCATCTTCGACGACGCCGACATCGACGCCGCCGTCGACGGCATCCGCACCTTCGGATTCTACAACGCCGGGCAAGATTGCACCGCCGCCTGCCGCATCTATGCCCAGGAAGGGATCTACGACAAGTTCGTGGAGAAACTCGGTGCGGCCGTCAGCAGCATCAAGTACGGTTTGCAGGACGATCCATCGACCGAGCTCGGCCCGCTGATCACCGCGCAACACCGCGACCGCGTGGCCGGGTTTGTCGAGCGCGCCGTGGCGCAGCCGCACATTCGTCTGGTCACCGGGGGCAAGGCTGTTGAAGGCAACGGCTTCTTCTTCGAACCGACGGTGCTGGCCGACGCGCAGCAGGACGACGAGATCGTCCGTCGCGAAGTGTTCGGGCCGGTGGTGTCGGTGACCAAATTCAGCGATGAAGCGCAGGTGCTGGGCTGGGCCAACGATTCGGACTACGGCCTGGCGTCGTCGGTGTGGACCGCCGACGTCGGCCGCGCCCATCGCCTGGCGGCGCGCTTGCAGTACGGCTGCACCTGGGTGAACACGCACTTCATGCTGGTCAGCGAAATGCCCCATGGCGGGCAGAAATTGTCCGGGTATGGCAAGGACATGTCGATGTATGGGTTGGAGGATTACACCGTTGTAAGGCATGTGATGTTCAAGCACTAACAAACGCCACGCCTGTAGGAGCAAGCTTGCTCGCGATGGAGGTCAACGATGACGCGGGAAACCTGACGCCCCGCGGTGCCCTCCGGTTTCTCGCGAGCATGCTCGCTCCTACAGTACAGCGATGGCGTCACCTCGGTTTCAAGGTCGAAACCGGCATTAGGCACCACCAGGTTCCACACCAAAGAAATCAAAACAATAACCACCGATCCGGGCAGCGCCCCCACGGCCCCGCCACGGCATCGGACATCCGAAATCTGCCGATTTTCCGGAGAAACACACATGAGTGCATCACCCGATCTCTCTGCCGCCGTTGTCGACAGCGACGCCGAGCAGCTGCGTAAACTGGGCTACACCTCCAACTTCAATCGCAGCATGAGCCTGTGGGAAAACTTCGCCCTGGGCTTCACCTATCTCTCGCCCGTCGTAGGGGTTTATACCCTCTTCGGCCTGTGCCTCGCCGCTGGTGGGCCGCCGATGTTCTGGGCCTACCTGTTGGTCGGTTGCGGCCAGTTGCTGGTGTGCCTGATCTTTGGTGAAGTGGTTTCGCAGTTCCCGATTTCCGGTGGCGTATACCCGTGGGCGCGTCGCCTGGTGGGCAAACGCTGGGCGTGGATGGTCGGCTGGATCTACTCCATCGCCCTGTGTGTAACCATTGCCGCCGTAGCAGTCGGCGCCGGCCCGTACCTGGCCGCCATGCTGGGTTTTGAACCGAGCAACAACACCAACATCGTCATTGCCCTGGTGCTGACGCTGTTCGCGACCCTGATCAACCTCAGCGGCACCAAGGTGCTGGCGCGCATTGCCATGTTCGGCTTCCTCTGCGAACTGGTGGGCGCGGTGATCGTCGGCGTTTACCTGCTGATCTTCGAGCGCCATCAGTCGATCAGTGTGCTGTTCAACACCTTCGACATCAGCGTCGACGGCTCGTACCTGCCGGCCTTCCTCACCGCGTCGCTGGCGGGGATGTTCCTGTACTACGGCTTCGAGGCCTGCGGCGACGTGGCCGAAGAAACCCCGAACCCGAGCAAGCAGATCCCGGTGGCCATGCGCATGACCATCTACATCGGCGGCGTTGCGGCGATGTTCGCCTGCCTGGCGCTGATCCTCGCCGTGCCGGACATGCAAGCGGTGATCGATGGCACTGACAAGGACCCGGTCGGCACTATCCTCAACAACGCTTTCGGCCCGGTCGGCTCGAAGATGGTAATGGGCGTGGTGATGATTTCCTTCATCTCCTGCGTCATCAGCCTGCAAGCGGCGGCGAGTCGCCTGCTGTACTCCTACGCCCGGGATGAAATGGTCATCGGCAGCCGACTGCTGAAGAAGATTTCTCCGACAACCCAGGTTCCGGTTGCGGCGCTGTTTGTATCCGGCGTCCTGCCAGCGCTGATCATCATCCTCGGCTTCTTCCTGCAGGATGCGGTCGCCACCATCGTCAGCTTCGCCGCCATCGGTATCTACCTGGCCTTCCAGATGATCGTGCTGGCGGCACTCTACGCACGGATGAAAGGCTGGAAACCGAGCGGCAAATTCACCCTCGGTGCCTGGGGCTGGGCGGTGAACATCGGCGCGCTGGTCTATGGCATCGGCGCGATCATCAACATGGCCTGGCCACGGACCCCGGACGCAGCGTGGTACATCAACTACGCCATGGTTCTGAGTACCGCCATCGTCATCGGCCTGGGGTTGCTCTACATGTGGATTGCCAAGCCGTATGACCACGGTAAGGCGCCTGCGGGGGATGCGTGGAAGGTTGGTCGCTAACCTGAGTTGCCCCGGGATCCAGCGAATTCCCGGGGCAAGCTTCCTCCTTCAAACAGCATTTATCGTCCCCTCGAAGTACATCCATCAAATCATCCGTGCGCCATTTAATATCGGCTTTGCCGCGCACGGCGTCGAAGCGATCTTGGGTAAAAGCATTAGGTCTCTTGTCGCCATCTTTGATCACAGACATTTCCCTCCTGATCAGATAGAGCCGGGCACCAACATTGTGGCGAGGGGATTTATCCCCGTTGGGTCGCAAAGCGGCCCCCAGCGTCCGTTCAAATAGACGGAGTTGCTCGGATTTACGACTGCTTCGCAGCCGAACGGGGATGAATCCCCTCGCCACAGATTTCTTATTCGCCTGAAGATCTAAGTGAACGACTTTCCGTCGAACCCAAGTTTTTGCTATCCATTTTTTGAAGTTAAATAGATAGAGTAAAAACTGCGGCTCTGCTGCCGCTTCTCTGCAACCGGCGCAAAAACAGGAAATTCCTACAGACCATGCCTTCCATCGAAGACTCTCATTCCTACGACAAGCGCCCCCAGAATAGACTTGGCGCCGCGAGCGCCTGACCGATAGGCTTTGTCCCGTCGCTGCCAAATCAGCGACCCGGAGTCGAAGCCGGTAGACATTCAACATGGCGCAACCGCGCTCATCTGAGTGGCGGCTCCCTTTTCAATTTGGAGTCGAAACATGCACAAGCCCGCATCAAATCCGTCTGAAACTCATTCCTGCTTCACCCCAACCATCTTCACCCGCCACAACCGTTTCCTTCACGCCTTCATGCAGGACCATCAAGCCTGGTTCTGCGTCCAGGATCTGGGCCGTCTGATGGGCAAACCGCTGAACGAACGGCTCATCCAAAAGCTCGATCCGGATCAACGTCGCCATGTGTGGTTGCGCAAAGATGGCAAAACCCTCGAATCCCTGATGGTCAGCGAATCAGGGGTGTACGCGTTGCTGGTTCACCACTTCATTCCGGAAAACCGCCATTTGAGGCAATGGTTGAGTCACGAGGTTTTTCCGATGCTGCGAAATGCGCAGACAGCGGCGTTGGAAAACTTGCCGAGCCTGAGTTCGTTGAATTGGGCCGGCATCACGGTGTCTTTGCTGCATTACCAACATCACGCCTGGATCAAATGGCGCGACATGCCTGAGTTGATGCAGGTGCAGCGCCCCTTCCCAATCGCTGGCACTTGCAGCTGAAGGGATAAATCGAACGGATAAAAAAGGGGCAGCCCTCACAGTCTGCCCCTTTGATTTACCTGCTCAAAACCGCGAAACACTGCGCATCGCATCCACCAGATAACGCATCGCAATGCGGTCACTCTCCGACAGCTCCCGATAGCGCTCCACCAACTTCATCTCCTCGCTATTTAGCCGACGTCTTCGCCGGCCAGTGGATAGGCACGGAAAGATTCCCAGGATTTCGGTGATGCCTTGTACTTTCGACATGGACGATGTCCTTCTCTACGTCAAAGAAAACTTCAGAAACCGCATCGCCCTACCCCTTTTCAGCAGCCACCCTGTGCCCACTGAAGCCACCGGCCCGAAGGGCAGAAACCGGTCATGCCCATAGAATAGAAACTATCCGGGCGCTGAAAAGCGCTTTTTAGAGTAATTAGTCGAAAAAAGCAGAAATGCCCTATAAATCAGAACCCGCTGTCGGAAACGTTAACCGACATGTCTTGTTTCATTGCCGCGCCATCGTCACGCCATCAATCATTTTTTCTGCACAACCGAACGGTTTAAGCTATTCGTTATCTGTTTAAAGTCAGTTGCGTTTGGCCGAAGGCATGTCCGAACCGATATTTTTGATCCAGCAGTGCCAGGAACGGCGCGGGATCGTTCACGACGGGTTGTACTTATGTATCGCAGGAATTTGCTCAAAGCCTCCATGGCCATCGCGGCCTACACCGGTTTGTCGGCCACTGGCCTGCTCGCTGCCCGTGCCTGGGCAAGCAATGGCACGGCGGATGGCGAGGCCCAGGCGTTCGACTTCGAAGCGCTGAAGGTCCAGGCCAAGCAACTGGCCAGCAACCGCTACCAGGATACCAAGCAGGTGCTGCCGCCCACCCTGGCGACCATGACGCCGCAGAATTTCAACGCGATCCGTTATGACGGCAAGCATTCGTTGTGGAATGACTTGAATGGTCAGCTGGATGTGCAGTTTTTCCATGTCGGCATGGGTTTCCGCCAGCCGGTGCGCATGTACAGCGTCGATCCCAAGACCCACATGGCCCGAGAAGTACATTTCCGCCCGTCGTTGTTCAACTATGAAAATACTTCAGTCGATACCCAGCAGCTCAAGGGCGACCTGGGCTTTTCCGGGTTCAAGCTGTTCAAGGCGCCGGAACTGGACAAACACGACGTGGTGTCTTTCCTCGGCGCCAGTTATTTCCGCGCGGTAGACGCCACTGGCCAGTACGGCTTGTCGGCCCGCGGCCTGGCGATCGACACCTATGCGAAGAAGCGCGAAGAATTCCCCGACTTCACCAAATTCTGGTTCGAGACGCCAGACAAGGACAGCACGCGCTTCGTGGTCTACGCCTTGCTCGACTCGCCGAGCGCCACCGGCGCCTATCGTTTTGACATCGATTGTCAGGCCGAGCGCGTGGTCATGGAGGTCGACGCCCATGTCAACGCGCGCACCGCCATCGAACAACTGGGCATCGCGCCGATGACCAGCATGTTCAGCTGCGGCACCCACGAGCGCCGCATGTGCGACACCATTCACCCGCAGATCCACGACTCCGATCGCCTGGCGATGTGGCGTGGCAACGGCGAATGGATCTGCCGCCCGCTGAACAACCCGGCCACCCTGCAATTCAACGCCTTCACCGACAAGGACCCGAAAGGTTTCGGCCTGGTGCAGACCGATCACGAGTTCGCCAGTTATCAGGACACGGTCGATTGGTACAGCCGACGCCCGAGCCTGTGGGTGGAACCTACGACCGCCTGGGGCGAAGGCTCTATCGATCTGCTGGAAATTCCTACCACCGGCGAGACCCTCGATAACATCGTTGCCTTCTGGACCCCGAAAAAACCGGTCGCGGCCGGCGACTCGCTGAACTACGGCTACAGACTCTACTGGAGCGCCCTGCCGCCCGTCGGCACGCCGCTGGCACGGGTTAACGCGACCCGTTCGGGCATGGGCGGTTTCATCGAAGGCTGGGCGCCGGGCGAGCATTATCCGGAGGTCTGGGCCCGTCGCTTCGCAGTGGACTTCACCGGTGGTGGCCTGGATCGCTTGCCTGTAGGCGCCGGGATAGAGCCGGTGGTCACCTGTTCGAACGGCCAGGTCAAGGACTTCAACGTGCTGGTGCTCGATGACATCAAGGGCTACCGCATCACCTTTGACTGGTACCCGACCAACGACAGTGTCGAGCCAGTAGAGCTACGCCTGTTCATCCGCACCAATGACCGGACCCTGAGTGAAACCTGGTTGTACCAGTACTTCCCTCCTGCACCGGACAAGCGCAAGTACACCTGACGGAAAAACAAGGCCCCGGTCATCGACCGCAATGCTGTTCACTTAAGCATGGGGTTGTATTTAAGAACTGAATTGGGGAGATATCCGTTGCTGCGGTAACGGCCACTTATGGTTTCGCCCTTACGGCGAGGCACTTTCGAAAATCCGGAAGCCGGCCCAGTCGAAAGTAACCAAAGCGCTCTTGCCCCACCACTCGGTGCCTCGCTTAGGCTCGGCATGCCGTAACGAAGGCATTGCTCCGTGGGTCGCCGCGATGGGCCATCCCTGACCCCGCGCGGCTAAACCGGCGTCCTGCCGGTTTCCCCACTGCGCAATGCCTGCGTTCGGCCATCGTGGTTTAACGGGGCGCCCAGATCAAAAAAAAAGCGAGGCGGCCTGACAGCCGACCTGACCTTTGCGGCTGTACCTGATCCCCTGTGGGAGCGAGCCTGCTCGCGATGGTCGCCAACGATAACGCGCCCTGTCTGGATGAACGCGTTGTCTGGACGTCCATCGCGAGCAGGCTCGCTCCCACAATGGGATCGCGGACTAGCCTGTAATCAGGTGGGCTATAAGGCCGCCTCGCTCTTGTTTTGGCTTTTGATTTTCTTGCCCCATCGAGAGGCTTCGTTTCGGTTCTGCGCAGTGGGTAAACCGGCATGAATGCCGGTTTAGCCGCGCTGGGCCAAGGATGGCCCATCGCGGCGGGCTCTGTAGGAGCGAGCATGCTCCGGGCGGCGTTCCGACGAAAAACCTGAGAGCACCACGGGGTGTCAGGCTCCCCGCGTCATCGTTGGCCTCCATCGTCGGAACGCCGCCCGGAGCATGCTCGCTCCTACAGGCTTTTCCAAGTGACTCGCTGTAAAAGCGAAACCTTAGGTGGCCGTTACCGCAACAATGGATATACACCCAAACCAAATACGCACCTGGAGCCATTCAACCCAAAGTGAACAGCATTACGGTCATCGACCGGGGCTTTTTGCTTTGAAGCCTCACTCAGTCACGCAAATCCGACTCATGAACAGGCTGTTCACGGTGGGTTGCGCGGTGATATTGCGCTGGCCATATGGCTTTGCGCCCACCCAGGTCATCGTCGGCATGCAACGCCCAATAAGGATCTCGCAACAGCTCGCGAGCGAGGAAGATGATGTCGGCCTGACAGGTGCGCAGGATATGCTCGGCCTGTGCGGGCTCGGTGATCATTCCTACGGTACCGGTGGCGATGCCTGACTCCTTGCGCACACGTTCGGCGAAACGGGTCTGATAACCCGGGCCTGTGGGGATTTCCGCGTTGACTGCGGTGCCGCCTGACGAAACGTCGATCAGGTCCACGCCCAGGTTTTTCAGGCGTCGCGCCAGCTCGACGGTTTCATCCGGGTTCCAGCCATCCTCCACCCAATCGGTGGCGGACACCCGCACGAACAGCGGCAATTCTTCCGGCCAGACCTTGCGCACCGCTTCGGTCACTTGTAACACCAGGCGAATGCGGTTTTCGAAGGAACCGCCGTACTGATCACGCCGCTGATTACTCAGGGGCGAAAGAAACTGGTGCAGCAAATAGCCATGGGCCGCGTGCACTTCGACCACCTTGAAACCGGCGGTCAAAGCGCGCTTCGCCGAGTCGACAAAGGCCTGAATGACGTCAGCGATCTCGCCTTCGTCGAGCTGCTTGGGTTGTGTGTGCTGTGGGTCAAAGGCGATCGGTGATGGGCCAACCGGCAACCAGCCGCCCTCGTCGATCTTTACGCTGCCATGCTTGCCGAGCCAGGGTCGATAGGTACTGGCCTTGCGCCCCGCGTGGGCCAGCTGGATGCCGGCGACGGCGCCCTGAGCGGCTATGAAGCGAGTGATGCGTTGCAAGGGTTCGATCTGTTCATCGTTCCACAGGCCAAGATCCTGGTCCGTGATTCGCCCGTCGGCCGTGACCGCCGTGGCTTCGGTAAATACCAGTCCCGCGCCGCCGACAGCGCGGCTGCCGAGGTGGACCAGGTGCCAGTCATTGGCCAAGCCATCGACACTCGAATACTGGCACATTGGCGACACCGCGATGCGGTTGAGCAGGGTCAATTGACGAAGGGTGTAGGGTTCAAGCAGCAGACTCATGGGGCACCTCTCAAATCAGTGGGCAGGCTCCAGGGTTCTGTTTGAATAGTCGACGAGTGACATGAAAGGGATGCAGCACCCGCCCCCGCGGGCAAAAAATTGACAAGACGTCACAAGGATAATCAAGCAGTGTTTAGAGCCTAGTCGACATCGGGGGATGGTGGAGGATTCAGAGAGATTCGGCGTGAAGGAAATCGCCTTCGCCTGTAGGAGCGAGGCTTGCCCGCGAAGAACGATTACGCGGTACGACAGACGCACCGTAGCGTCTGGTTCGCCGGCAAGCCTGGCTCCTACAGGCGATGAGCTCAACGCGGTTCGATGTGGGCAATCATCAGCTGTACGGTCTCGTTCCCACGAAACTCGTTGACATCAAGTTTGTAAGCCAATTCCACCCACTTGATGGTCGGGTTCGGCCAGACCTCGCGGTCGATCCCGAAGGCAATGCCGTCGAGCTTGACCGAACCGCACTCGCTCCTGAGCACCACCTTGAGGTGCCGTTCGCCGACGACACGCTGCTCGACCAGTTGAAACACCCCATGAAACAGCGGCTCCGGGAAGTGTTGCCCCCAAGGGCCGGCATGGCGCAAGGCACGGGCCAGTTCCAGGTGAAACTCCTCGACCGCCAGGGTGCCGTCCGACAACAGGCGCCCGGTCAAGTCTTCGTCGCGCAATTGACGACGGACCTCGGCGTCAAAAGCCTCGGCGAACAATGGAAAATTCGCCTCCGGCAGCGTCAGGCCAGCGGCCATGGCATGGCCGCCGTACTTGGTGATCAGGTTCGGATGCTGCGCCGCCACCACGCTAAGGGCGTCGCGAATATGAAAGCCCTGGACCGAACGCCCCGAGCCCTTGAGCAACCCGTCGCCGGCATCGGCAAAGGCGATGGTCGGACGGAAATAACGCTCTTTCATGCGCGACGCGAGGATGCCTATGACCCCCTGGTGCCACTCGGGATCGAACAGGCACAAACCAAATGGCATCGATTCCACCGGCAAATCCTTGAGCTGGGCCAGCGCTTCACGCTGCATGCCCTGCTCGATGGATTTACGGTCCTGGTTCATCCCGTCCAGTTGCGCCGCCATCTCACGCGCCAGCGCCGCGTCTTCGGTCAGCAGGCATTCGATGCCCAGGCTCATGTCATCAAGTCGCCCGGCGGCGTTGAGGCGTGGGCCGACAATAAACCCCAGGTCGGTGGAGGTGATGCGCGCATGGTCACGCTTGGCCACTTCAAGAATCGCCTTGATCCCCGGCCGGGCACGTCCGGCACGTATCCGTTCCAGGCCCTGATGCACCAGGATCCGGTTATTGGCATCCAGCGGCACCACGTCGGCCACGCTGCCCAGCGCCACCAGATCGAGCAATTCGCCGATGTTCGGCTGCGGCTTGCTCGCATACCAGCCGAGTTCGCGCAAACGCGCGCGCAAGGCCATCAGCACATAGAAAATCACCCCGACGCCGGCCAGTGCCTTGCTCGGGAACGTGCAACCGGGCTGGTTCGGATTGACGATGGCGTCGGCCAGCGGCAGTTCATCGCCCGGCAAATGGTGGTCGGTGACCAACACGTTGAGTCCGGCCTTTTTCGCCGCAGCCACGCCTTCGACACTGGAAATGCCGTTGTCCACGGTAATCAGCAACTGAGGCTGACGCTCCAGCGCCACCGCGACGATTTCCGGGGTCAGACCGTAGCCGTAGTCAAATCGGTTGGGCACCAGATAGTCGACGTGCGCCGCACCCAACAGGCGCAAGCCCAATGTGCCCACGGTACTGGCTGTCGCGCCATCGGCATCGAAGTCGCCAACGATCAGGATCCGCTGACGCTGTTCGAGCGCAGTCACCAGCAAATCCACCGCCGCCTCGATGCCCTTGAGCTGCTGGAACGGAATCAGACGCGCCAGGCTTTTGTCCAGTTCGGCTTCGGATTGCACGCCCCGCGCTGCATACAGCCGGGTCAGCAGCGGTGGAATATCACCGAGAAATGGCAGGGTGTCGGGCAGCAGGCGAGGTTCGATGCGCATGGGGTGACAGGGGCTTCTCTTCAATACGTAGGAAAAAAACGGTCAAGCTGCGACTGATCAGCCGCGTTCGCCCAACAGCCACTGCAACTGGACTTCATGCTGGCCGCGGTCGTCGGTGACGAAAATCGTCCCTTCGCTGATCATCACGTCCCACTTGATGACGCGGGGCATGTCTTTGGCCAGGGTTTCCAGGACTTCCTGAGGTACCGCCGCGATGTTGACGTTTTTCAGGTTCTTGATCGCCGGGATCACCTTGCCTTCCCAGACACGCAGGCTGCCGTAGGCCAGCAGGCTGGTGCGTTCGGTGCGGCGCGAGCACCAGGTCAGGCGATCGGCGTCCGGCTGGCCGACTTCGATCCAGTGCAGGACACGGTCATCCAGGCTCTTTTCCCACAGGGCCGGTTCATCCACGTCCGACAGGCCACGGCCAAACGACAGCTGCTCGTTGTACCAGAGGGCGTAGGCCAACAGGCGCACGGTCATGCGCTCTTCGGTTTCCGAAGGGTGGCGGGCGATGGTCTGCTTGACGGACTCGTAGACACTGCGATCGAGGTCGGTGAGGTTCAGTTCAAACTTGTAGGTCGTGGACGGCTGGGCCATGAACGGGCTTCTTGATACGTGGAAAGGCGGCAAGTCTAACCGATGCAGCCACCAATCAACGAATAGAAGGCGATCTACCTTGGGCGCCTGACAATCGGCTATGTTAAAACTCTGTTCTCGCTCAAACTTTGTCCTACAGGAAGCCGCATGCCGTCCTCTGCCAAACCGCTCTCAGGCCTGAAAGTCATCGAACTGGGTACCTTGATCGCCGGCCCGTTTGCCTCGCGCATTTGCGCGGAATTCGGTGCCGATGTGGTCAAGGTCGAATCTCCGGACGGTGGCGATCCATTGCGCAAATGGCGCAAGTTGTACGAGGGCACCTCGCTGTGGTGGTTCGTTCAGGCACGCAATAAAAAATCGCTGACGCTGAACCTGAAGCATCCGGACGGCCTGGCGATCCTGAAGAAACTGCTCAGTGAAGCGGACATCCTGATCGAAAACTTCCGCCCCGGCGTGCTGGAAAAGCTCGGCCTGGGCTGGGACGTCCTGCATGCCTTGAATCCAAAGCTGGTCATGGTGCGGCTCTCGGGTTTCGGCCAGACCGGCCCGATGAAGGATCAGCCCGGGTTTGGCGCGGTTGGCGAATCCATGGGCGGCCTGCGCTACATCACCGGGTTCGAGGACCGGCCACCGGTGCGTACCGGGATTTCCATCGGTGATTCGATTGCCGCGCTGTGGGGCGTGATCGGTGCACTGATGGCCCTGCGTCACCGCGAGGTCAATGGCGGTGAGGGGCAAGTGGTGGACGTGGCGCTGTACGAGGCGATCTTCGCCATGATGGAAAGCATGGTGCCGGAGTTCGACGTGTTCGGCTTCATCCGCGAACGCACCGGCAACATCATGCCGGGCATCACGCCCTCTTCGATCCATACCAGTGCCGATGGCAAACATGTGCAGATCGGCGCCAATGGCGATGCGATCTTCAAGCGTTTCATGCTGATCATCGGACGGGAAGACCTGGCCAACGATCCGATGCTGGCCAGTAATGACGGCCGGGACAGCCGTCGCGACGAAATTTACGGGGTCATTGATCGCTGGGTCAATTCGTTGCCCCTGGACACTGTTATCGAGCGCTTGAATCAGGCCGACGTACCGGCCAGCCGGATCTTCAGCGCCGAAGACATGTTCAGCGATCCTCAGTACCTCGCCCGGGAAATGTTCCTGCAGGCCAAGCTGCCCGATGGCAGGGACTTCAAGATGCCAGGGATCGTGCCGAAACTCTCAGAGACACCCGGTGATTGTGAATGGGTCGGGCCGCAACTGGGTGAGCACAACGCCCAGGTACTCCAGGAACTTGGCTATGACGCGTCGCAGATCACACAGTTGCGCAAAGACGGAGCCATCTGAGCTCAAGCGTCTGTTTGCGCGACTTATCACGCCCGGCCTGTTGCTGGACGGGCGGCGCCTGTTTTTGGCCGGGCGGCGACTGTTGTTGGCCGGGCGGCGCCTGGGCGCGTTGGCGAGCCTGGTCCTGATTATTACGCTGGCCTCGCCGGTGTCGGCGCAGCCCAAGGAAACCCTGGTCTGGCTGAAACGCGATCTACCGCCGCTGTTCATTTTCGACGGTCCGGAAAAAGGCCAGGGGGTCATCGATCAATTGCTCCGGCAACTGATCGCCGGCATGCCGCAGTACCGCCACAGTGTATTGAAGGTCAATCGTGCCCGTGGCTTGCAAATGCTTCACGAACCAGCCCTCACCTGCGATGCGGCGCTGAACTGGAGCAAGGAGCGCGAAAGCTGGATCGCCTTTTCCCTGCCGGTCTTTCGCGCCATGAGTAATGGCCTGGCCGTGCGGCGCATCGATCGGGAAGTACTGACGCCTTTCCTCAAGGATGGCGAGGTGGACCTGGCCGCCCTGTTGGCCACCGGCACAGTGACGCTGGGCATTGTTGCCGAACGCAACTATGGCGAATATCTCGACGCCTTGCTCAAACAGGCGCCGGGCAAGGTGTTGACGCTTCATTACGGCAACGACGCCTTGGGCAGCCTGTTGCAGATGCAACGCCTGGGACGCCTGCAATTGCTGCTGGGCTATCGTCCGGAAATTCGCTATCAGGCCCAGCAACAAGGAATCGCTGAAGAGGAACTGCATTTCTATCCGATTCGTGGAACCGGCAAATACCTGTCCGGCTACATCGGCTGCACCAATACGCCCCAGGGCCGCCAGGCTATCATCGAGATCAACCAACTGCTGCGTGCCCTGCCCCGAGAGCAGTTGAGCGAGGCATACGCCAGGTGGCTCGACCCGCAAAGTCGCAGCGACTACCTGCAAGCGGCCCGGGAGTTTTTCGAGCAGCAGAACGGCTACTGACAATTGCCGGGCAAAAAGAAACCCCGAGAAGTGGGGAGACGACTCGGGGTTAAACGTGGTCTTTTCAAGGACCAGTAACAGCAAGCGACAAGCACCGGAGCACAATGCTTGATCCTGCTGTTAATAGTTCTGACTGATGCGGATGCAGGAAGGTTCCCACAAAAGACAATTCAGTTTCGGCTGGCCAGCAGCTTGTCCTGTGCCGCATTGCGCAACGCCGCTATGACACAGGGTTCCAGGCGTCCTTCAGCAATCAGTACGTCGCGGTGCAAGCCGTCGACGACGTCCGTCAGCTGGCGCCTGTCGGTCAACTGCGCCTGATTGAACGCGCGATCGACCACTATGGCGCCGATTGCATTCTTCAAGGTCACCCGGCATTCGCCATGCATGCCTGACGGGGTCACCGTCACCTGATACGGGCTCAGAGCCTCACCGAGCAAGAGACTGATACTTTCCATCCGATCACCACTCAATAGTCCGAAAACAAAGTGCCTGGGGCGTGTCTACAGTAAATGACCGCTGGCCCGAGTAGAAAGTTCTGAAGACCGAGAGCAGGTGAGCCTGCGCCTGCGGTCGATAGAGCATGCACGCGGAAGATGACAGGGAAAAAACAACAGCCTCACGCCTGCCCGGTTCGCCGACGAATATCACTCCAGCCACCCAGCAAACCTCGCAGTTGGCCGTCCGCACCATAGAACGGTACCGTCCACTGGTAGATCGCCCTGGGGCCTGTATTGAACAGCAATTGCCGCTCGCAAAAGCGTGGTTTACGCGTTCCCAGCTGGGCCATGAACTCGTCATGCAACAGTTCGGCGGTGGCTTTGGGCAGCAGGTCGAGCTCGATCAATTGCCGCCCCTGGATCCGCTCGAAACGGGTCGACAGGCTCTCCTCATAACGCTTGTTGCACAGGATCAAGCGCCCCTGGAGATCACGCACGAACAGCGGATCGGGCATGGCGTCGATCAACGCGTGCTGGAAGGCGAGTTGATCGCCCAAGGCCTGTTCGGCCTCCTGCCGCTGTCGGATCAACACCGCCAGGCGGCGGCTCCAGAGTAGCGACAGCAAAGCGAACAGGCTGGCGGCCAACAGGCCCCAGCCAGCCCATGGGGCAAATCGTTGCCAGGCTGTCGGGGCCGGGGTAGCGCCATTGAGCCACTTCGAGCGCAGAGCGCGTAGTTCAGCGGGAGGAAAAGCCTCGAGGGCCTTGTTGAGGATGCTCAACAGCTGCGATTGACCTTTGCGCACCGTCAGGTAATCCGGGTCCCACTGGCCTTCCACGACTTGCCCGACCTGAAGCTGGCCGGAGGGAAAGAGTCGTGCGCCTGTTTCGCTGTCGATGGTGGCATGGGCCTCACCGCTTTCCACCAGCGCGCGGGCTTCATCGTAGGTTTTGACCGAACGCAACTCGATGGAGGGGTAGTCACGACGAATCACCGCCTCCAGCGCATGCCGGGTCGGCAGTACCAGCACGCGTTTGGCCAACTGCTGCAGGGACTCGACCTGCGGTGCCCCGGCCCGCCCGACAAACACCCAGCCAGAGCCGCCAAAGGAATGGCTGAAATCCAGGAACACCTTACGCTCGTCATTCATTGCCAGCGTGGTGCTCATGTCCGCCTCTGCGCGCTCCAGGCGTTCAAGCATCTGCTCGGTGGAGAACGACTCGACATGGACAAAGCGCAAACCGGTCATGGCGCTGATCCGATCGAGCATATCCCGGTTCAGGCCGTTCCACTGGCCATGCTCATTCTTGAACAGATACCGCGGGTACTCCAGCGACGCCACCTTGACGGGCGGGTGCTCGGCAATCCATTTTAATTCCTTGGCATCCAGCGCGATCCGGACACCGGCGACCGCCTTTGCGGGTTCATGAACCGGATGAGGCGCAGCCAATACCCACTGAGCCATGACGCCCAGCGTACTGAGCAAAACCAGCCAGCATGCAGCGGGCCTTGATCTTCTGTAAACCAGCATTGCCACGTCCTTGGTGATCAGTTCGCCGGTTTCCATGGGCGACTCCTGCTGGCAAGTGTGGCATGCACAAACAAGAAAGCCCGTCAGGAGACGGGCTTTCTTGTGTGACAAGGTTTGCCTGTTACAAAGGCTTACCGCGGTTGCCATGCTGACTGACAAAGGCCTGCACGGCCTTGAGGTCATTCGGCAATACGGTGCAGCGTTCGTCTCTTTCGAACAAATCAGAAAGATGTGCAGGGAGCTCGAGGGCTTTTCCTACACCGGCTTTTTCCACGGCGTCGGGGAATTTGACCGGATGGGCCGTGCCCAGAATCACCATCGGGATATCCAGGCTGCGACGGCATTCCCGAGCGGCCTTGACGCCGATCGCGGTGTGCGGGTCCAGCACTTCACCGGTCTGTTCGAAGACCTCGGCGATGGTTTCGCATGTTTGCGCATCGTCCACGGCCAGCGAGTCGAACAGTTTGCGCGCTTCAGTCCAGCGCTCCTGCTCGACGCTGAAGCCGCCGCCCTGCTTGAAGCTGTCCATCAGACCGGCAATCGCCAAGCCGTTGCGACCGTGCAGGTCGAACAGCAGGCGTTCGAAGTTCGAGGACACCATGATGTCCATCGACGGCGACAGGGTCGCGTGCAGAGTTTCCTTGACGTACTGGTTACCGCTCATGAAGCGGTGCAGGATGTCATTGCGGTTGGTGGCGACGATCAACTGGTTGATCGGCAGGCCCATGTTGCGTGCCAGGTAACCGGCGAAGATGTCGCCGAAGTTACCGGTTGGCACCGAGAACGCCACCGAGCGCGCCGGACCGCCCAACTGCAGGGCCGCGTGGAAGTAGTAGACGATCTGGGCCATGATCCGCGCCCAGTTGATCGAGTTTACCGCCACCAGGCGTGTGCCCTTGAGGAAGCCCTGGTCGGCGAAGCTCGCCTTGACCATTTCCTGGCAGTCATCGAAGTTGCCTTCGATGGCGATGTTGTGGATGTTCTCACCGAAAATGGTGGTCATCTGCCGACGCTGCACTTCGGAGACACGGTTGTGCGGGTGCAGGATGAAGATGTCGACGTTTTCGCAGTGCTTGCAGCCTTCGATGGCCGCCGAGCCGGTATCGCCGGAAGTGGCGCCGACGATCACCACGCGCTCGCCGCGCTTTTCCAGCACGTAGTCGAGCAGGCGACCGAGCAGCTGCAGGGCGAAGTCCTTGAACGCCAGGGTCGGGCCGTGGAACAGCTCCAGCACCCATTCGTTGCCGTTCAGCTGACGCAGTGGCGCAACGGCGCTGTGCGCGAACACACCGTAGGTTTCTTCAAGAATCTTTTTGAAATCGGCATCCGGAATGCTGCCGGTAACGAACGGGCGCATGACGCGGAAGGCCAGCTCGTGATACGGCAGGCCGGCCCAGGAAGCGATTTCTTCCTGGGTGAAACGTGGCAGGTTTTCCGGGACGTACAGACCGCCGTCGGTGGCAAGGCCTGCCAGCAGGACGTCTTCGAAATTCAGGGCCGGTGCCTGGCCGCGGGTACTGATGTAACGCATGACTGACTCCATTGGGACAGTGTTCGCAATGCCGGGCGCCAGTCACGGAGCCCGGTAAACGATAACGGCTTAGTTCAGGTGCTCGACACGGATCCGTACAACCGGACCGACCACACCCGCCAAGGCTTCCAAAGCGGCGATCGCATCGTTGATACGCTGCTCCACCACGCGGTGGGTCAGCAGGATCATCGGTACCAGGCCATCGTGCTCCTCGGCTTCCTTCTGCATGATCGACTCGATGTTGATGCCGCGCTCGGACAGGATGCTGGCCACTTGGGCCAGGACGCCCGGATGGTCCTTGGCCTGGATTCGCAGGTAGTACGCGCTTTCGCAGGCATCGATCGGCAGGATCGGGTGCGCCGACAGCGAATCCGGCTGGAAGGCCAGGTGCGGAACGCGGTTTTCCGGGTCCGAGGTCATGGCGCGAACCACGTCTACCAGGTCGGCAATCACCGACGAAGCGGTCGGCTCCATGCCGGCACCCGCACCGTAGAACAAGGTCGAACCGGCGGCGTCGCCGTTGACCATCACCGCGTTCATCACGCCGTTGACGTTGGCGATCAGGCGATCGGCCGGGATCAGCGTCGGGTGCACGCGCAGTTCGATACCCGCCGCGGTGCTGCGCGCCACGCCCAGGTGCTTGATGCGGTAACCCAGCGCTTCGGCGTAGTTCACGTCAGCGGTGGTCAGCTTGGTGATGCCTTCAGTGTAGGCCTTGTCGAACTGCAGCGGGATGCCGAAGGCGATGGAGGCCAGAATCGTCAGCTTGTGCGCCGCATCGATACCCTCAACGTCAAAGGTCGGATCGGCTTCGGCGTAACCCAGGGCTTGCGCTTCGGCCAACACGTCTTCGAAGGTCCGGCCTTTCTCGCGCATCTCGGTGAGAATGAAGTTGCCGGTGCCGTTGATGATGCCGGCCACCCAGTTGATGCGGTTGGCGGACAGGCCTTCACGGATCGCCTTGATCACCGGAATGCCGCCGGCCACGGCCGCTTCGAACGCAACAATCACGCCCTTCTCGCGTGCCTTGGCGAAAATTTCATTACCGTGAACGGCGATAAGCGCCTTGTTCGCGGTGACCACATGCTTGCCATTCTCGATGGCCTTGAGTACCAGCTCGCGGGCAACGGTGTAGCCGCCCATCAGCTCTATGACGATGTCGATCTCAGGGTTCGTGGCCACTTCGAAGACATCGGTGGTAATCGCAATACCGGTCGTTTGGAACTGAGGCTTTGGCGTGCGCATGGCAATTTGTGCCACTTCGATTCCACGCCCGGCACGACGAGCAATTTCCTCGGCGTTGCGCTGAAGTACGTTGAAGGTACCGCCACCGACGGTCCCTAACCCACAGATGCCTACTTTGACCGGTTTCACTGTGAACTCCCCATAAAACGGCCGACTCAAGGCCGGCCGTGAAAACAGCCGCATACTCGCGGCTCTCTATTGATGGCCCGGCTGGAACTGCCGCCGGACCACGCTCGTCAATGAACGACGCGAATTACTTGGCACTCAGCGCCAGTTTGGCGACTTGTGGCGCCGGCTGGTAGCCCGGAATCACCTGACCGTCCGCCAAAACGATGGCCGGTGTGCCGTTCACGCCAATCGACTGGCCGAGGGCGAACTGCTTGGACACCGGGTTATCGCACTTGGCGGCCTTGATTTCCTTGCCGTCGACCATCTTGTCCATGGCCGCTTTCTTGTCTTTCGAGCACCAGACCGCCTGCAGTTGCTCGTCACCCGGCGAACCCAGGCCCTGGCGCGGGAACGCAACGTAACGCACTTCGATGCCGCGCTTGTTCAGCTCAGGCACTTCGGCGTGCAGTTTGTGGCAGTACGGGCAGGTTGTGTCGGTGAACACGGTGATGTGCGACTTGGTTTCGCCGATGGCAGGGTAAACCACGGTTTCCGCGACAGGGATTGCGTTGACCAGTTTGGAAACGCCCAGGCGCTCGGTCTTCTCGGTGAGGTTGACCGGTTTGCCGTCCTTGAGCTGGAACATGTAGCCCTGGACCACGTACTGGCCGTCGGCGCTGGCGTAGAGCACACGGCTGCCTTGAAGCTTGACTTCGTACAGACCTGGCAGAGGGCTGGCGGAGATGCTTTCTACCGGTACTTCGAGCTGGAGGTTTTCCAGGCTTTTACGAATGGCTTTGTCAGCCGCGTCATCGGCGACGGCAAAGGTGCTGACCAACGCAATGGCGGCGGCGGCGAAAATCTGGGTCAGACGCATGAGAACTCCTGAAGGCGGACAAATGAGACACTCAGAACGCCCGTGCCGAAACACCGGGTCATAAACGCCCATCGTGCAAACCGGCAAAGCCTACCACATAAGGCTCGTGTGGCCGACTCCCGGTGATGCAAGGCATTGCAGACCGCTTTTCTGTGGGAGCGAGCCTGCTCGCGAAAGCGGTGTGTCAGCCAAAGATGATTCGGCTGGTCCACCGCATTCGCGAGCAGGCTCGCTCCCACAGGGGACATCATTAGCCGCGGGGATGATGTTTGGCATGCAAATCCTGCAAACGCGCCCGCGCAACGTGGGTATAGATTTGGGTAGTCGACAGGTCGCTGTGGCCGAGCAGCATCTGCACCACTCGCAAATCAGCGCCGTGGTTAAGCAAATGCGTGGCAAAGGCATGGCGCAAGGTGTGCGGCGACAACGACTTGCCAATCCCGGCGACCTTGGCCTGGTGCTTGATCCGATGCCAGAACGTCTGGCGGGTCATCTGCTCGCCGCGCTGGCTGGGGAACAACACATCGCTGGGCCGGCCGCCGAGCAGTTCACCACGACCATCGCGCAGATAGCGTTCGACCCAGACGATCGCCTCCTCGCCCATCGGCACCAGCCGCTCTTTGCTGCCCTTGCCCATCACTCGCAGCACACCCTGGCGCAGATTGACCTGCTCCAGTGTCAGGCTGATCAGCTCCGTCACCCGCAGGCCGCAGGCGTAAAGCACTTCGAGCATGGCGCGGTCGCGCTGGCCGATGGCTTCGCTCAGGTCCGGTGCTTTCAGCAGTGCTTCCACATCAGCTTCCGACAAGGATTTGGGCAACGGCCTACCCAGCTGAGGCATATCGATGCGCAACGTCGGATCGACAGCGATCAACTTTTCCCGCAGCAAATAGCGATAGAAGCCACGCACGCCAGAGAGAAATCTTGCGGTGGAACGGGGCTTATAGTTTTGCTCCAGGCGCCAGGCCAGGTGATCGAGGATCAATTCGCGTCCGGCGTTGCTCAGCTCCAGGCCTTTTTCCTGCAGCCAGCCATTGAACAGTGCCAGGTCGCTGCGATAGGCATCGCGGGTGTTGTCGGAAAGGCCTTTTTCCAGCCAGAGGGCGTCGAGGAACTGGTCTATCAGGGGATGATCGATGGCGGGCATAAAGGCTCAGGCAGGACCGGCAACACGGTCAACGAAGATAAATCGCAGGCAACAAAAAAGCAGCCCGTAGGCTGCTTTTTTCTGCATCGGAAGCTGGACTTAAGCCAGTTTTTCCTTGATGCGAGCCGCTTTACCCGACAGGTCACGCAGGTAGTACAGCTTGGCTTTACGTACGTCACCGCGACGCTTGACAGCCATGCTGTCGATTTGCGGGGAGTAGGTCTGGAAAGTACGCTCTACGCCAACACCGTTGGAGATTTTACGCACGGTGAATGCACTGTTTACGCCGCGGTTACGCTTGGCGATTACAACGCCTTCGAACGCTTGCAGACGCGAACGGTCGCCTTCCTTCACTTTCACCTGAACGACAATGGTGTCGCCCGGGGCAAAGGTAGGGATCTCTTTGGTCATCTGCTCTGCTTCGAGTGCAAGGATGATTTTGTTAGTCATGCTGTGCTCCTAAGGTAAATCGTCGGATCTACCATCGATACGTTGTTAACTATCGTCCCGCTCGCGGATGTATTCCTCGAGCAGCTTCTTCTCTTCTCCAGAAAGCGAGCGGCTTTCCAGAAGATCGACGCGTCGTTCAAAGGTCCGACCAAGGGACTGCTTTAAACGCCAACGCCGGATGTGCGCGTGATTGCCACTTAGCAATACGTCGGGAACACGCTGATCCGCATACACCTCCGGTCGGGTGTAGTGCGGGCAATCCAGCAAACCATCCGTAAAGGAATCTTCCTCGGCGGAGTCCGCATGCCCTAAAGCTCCAGGCAGCAGTCGTGTAACCGCATCGATCAAGACCATCGCCGGCAGCTCGCCGCCAGACAGTACATAGTCGCCAATCGACCACTCTTCATCGACATGAGCATCAATAAAACGCTCGTCAATGCCTTCATAGCGGCCGGCAATCAGGATCAATGCATCCAGATTCGCCAACTCGCGCACCGCCGACTGAGTCAGTTGACGGCCTTGGGGGGACAGGTAAATAACCTTCGCGCCCTCCCCGGCGACTGCCTTGGCCTCAACCAGAGCATCTTCCAGGGGCTTGATCTTCATCACCATGCCCGGACCACCGCCAAAAGGGCGATCATCCACAGTGTGATGTCGATCCGTCGTGTAGTCTCGCGGGTTCCAACAGGTGAGCTGCAACAGCCCCTGTTTCACCGCCCGACTGGTGATGCCGTACTCGCTGATGGCGGAGAACATCTCGGGAAACAAACTGATCACTTCTACGCGCAAATTAGCCACGCTTAGAAGTCCGCATCCCAATCCACCTTCATCTCGCCTGCGACCAGGTCGACGGCCAACACGCATTGCTCGGTATAGGGCAACAGGCGTTCGCGATCATCCAGGCTGCCAGCGCAAGGCTTGACCACCATTACATCATTCGAGCCGGTCTCCAGCAGGTGATCGATCTTCCCGAACAATTGTCCGAGGGTGTCGATGACCTTGAGACCTTCCAGCTGGTACCAGTAGTACTCGCCGTCGGTCAGTTCAGGGAACAGGTTGCGCGGCACGCAGATCTCATAACCGGCCAGAAGACGAGCTTCTTCACGATCATCAAGACCCTTGAGCTTTGCGACCAGGAACTTGTCGTTCCCGCGTCCGCTGACCAGCTCTACCTGCTTTACATTACCGTCACGCTTGAGCGTCCAGGTTTTGTATTCCAGCAGGTTCTTAATCGGATCAGTAAAGGAATACACCTTCACTTCGCCGCGAACGCCGTGAACCGAGTAAATCTTGCCGATAACGATCAAATCATCAGCAACAGCTGGCGTCGCGTTCATATTGCTCAGGCCGCAGCCTTAGCAGATTCCTTCAACAACTGAGCAACGCGCTCAGAAGGTTGTGCACCAACGCTCAGCCAGTAGGCTACGCGCTCTTGGTTCACGGACAGACGAACTTCTTGACCACGAGCAACAGGGTTGAAGAAACCAACCTGTTCCTTGTGCGAACCGTCACGCGGGTTGCGGGAGTCGGTTACGGTCAGGTGGTAAAACGGGCGCTTTTTGGAGCCGCCAAGGGCAAGACGGATTGTTAGCATGTGAACATCGTTCCTGTAGTCGGTGCTGCAAATCTAAAGGCACAGCGGGCATAGGTGCCCGAAAGGCCGCATATTCTAAGGAATATCCGGACTTTTGCAAATGACTTTTTCCGGCTGCCTATCGGCCGCCATCAAGATTTGCTATAGAGCCGTCGTTGAAAACGGCCAGTCAGCTCCCGCCAAGTGCGGGTTTGCTGGAGATCCCGCTTCCTTGCGGGTCTGCGCCGGCGCGATGACCGGCGCGGATTCTTTACATTTTCGGCATGCCGCCGCCGGGCAACATACCGCCCATGCCGCGCATCATCTTGGCCATTCCGCCTTTCGTGGAGAATTTCTTCATCATCTTCTGCATCTGCTTGTGCTGCTTGATCAAGCGACCGATGTCCTGCACCTGGGTGCCGGAGCCCATGGCGATACGACGCTTGCGCGAACCGCTGATCATCTCAGGGTCGCGGCGCTCGGCCGGGGTCATGGAGTTGATGATGGCTTCCATCTGCTTGAACTGCTTTTCTGCCGCACCCTGGGCGTTGCCCATCTGCGCCAGGTTAACACCGCCCATGTTCGGCAGTTTGTCCATGAGGCCGCCGAGGCCGCCCATGTTCTTCATCTGTTGCAGCTGATCACGGAAGTCTTCGAGGTCGAAGCCCTTGCCCTTCTTCAGCTTCTTGGCCAGCTTGTCGGCCTTGTCCTTGTCGAGGGTCGCTTCCGCCTGCTCGATCAGGCTGAGCACGTCGCCCATGCCGAGGATGCGCGAGGCGATACGCTCAGGGTGGAACGGGTCGAGCGCTTCGCTCTTCTCGCCCATACCGATGAACTTGATCGGCTTGCCAGTGATGGCTCGCACCGACAGGGCGGCACCGCCACGGGCATCGCCGTCGACCTTGGTCAGGATCACGCCGGTCAGTGGCAGCGCATCGCCGAAGGCCTTGGCCGTGTTGGCGGCGTCCTGGCCGGTCATGGCGTCGACCACGAACAACGTTTCTACCGGGTTGATCGCGGCGTGCAGCGCCTTGATCTCGCCCATCATCTCTTCATCGATGTGCAGGCGACCGGCGGTATCGACGATGACCACATCGATGAATTTGAGTTTTGCTTCTTTAATAGCCGCTTGCGCGATCTCGACCGGCTTCTGGCTCAGGTCGGACGGGAAGAAGGTCACACCCACTTCACCCGCGAGCATTTCCAGCTGTTTGATCGCCGCTGGACGATAAACGTCCGCGGACACGACCATGACCGACTTTTTCTTGCGCTCTTTAAGGAAGCGCGCAAGTTTGCCGGCGGTGGTGGTTTTACCAGCACCCTGCAAACCGGCCATCAGAATGACCGCTGGCGGCACGGCGCTCAGGTTCAGGTCTTCGTTGGCCGCGCCCATCAGGCTTTCGAGTTCGGCCTGGACGATTTTCACGAAGGCCTGGCCTGGCGTCAGGCTGCGCGACACCTCGGTGCCGACAGCGCGTTCCTTGACCGAATTGACGAAGTCCTTGACCACCGGCAGGGCGACGTCGGCTTCGAGCAACGCCATGCGCACTTCGCGCAGGGTGTCTTTGATGTTGTCCTCGGTCAGCTTGGCCTTGCCGGTGACGTGGCGCAGCGTCTGCGAGAGACGGTCGGTTAAGTTTTCAAACATTGCGCGATCCTTTCAGGCCCTGTGTAGACCGGGATAATGGCGGCCCAGACCGGACTAAACTTGTGCTCGGCGAGCCTGCGGCGTGGGCAGGTCGCGGATTATAGCGAAGACTGCGTCTGGCGGACACCTCGCACTTTCGTGTCGCGTGGGTTCTATGCCAAACTCAGCGCCTTTCGGGCTTGCCTAACAGGACTTATGCTCCCCTTGTCACCCAGTTTGCTGACCACCCTCGCCGCCGCCTGCTTATATGCCGCTGCGACTATCTATCAAGGCACTCGCCTGGCCACCGGCGCCAAGGCCAACAAGCGCCTGCTGGTTACGCTCGGCGTGCTTGCGGTGCTGGCCCACAGTGCCAGCCTGGTGACCCACCTGCTGACTCCGATTGGCCTGGGCCTGGACTTTTTCAGCGCCGCCAGCCTGATCGCCGCCGCGGTCATCGCCCTGACGCTGCTGGCCTGCTCACGGATTCCGGTGGAGAACCTGTTGGTGCTGCTGTTCCCCCTGGGCGCGTTGACCGCGCTGCTGGCGCAGTTCGCCCCCGCCGGCACCGTGCAGATCATCGACGAAGCGCCAGGCATTCTCGCCCACATCCTGTTGTCGATCCTCGCCTACGGCATGTTCACCATCGCGGTGTTCCAGTCCTTGCTGCTGCTGCTTCAGGATCATCAGCTCAAGCACAAGCACCCGTCCGGGTTGATCAAGAACTTCCCGCCGCTGCAAACCATGGAAAGCCTGCTGTTCGGCTTCCTCTGGGCCGGCTGGACGCTTCTGTCGCTATCGCTGATCTCCGGCTGGCTGTTTGTCGACAACCTGTTCGCCCAGCACCTGGTGCACAAGACCTTGCTGGCCTGCCTGGCCTGGATCGTCTTCAGCGTGCTGCTCTGGGGCCGTAACCGCCTTGGCTGGCGCGGGCACAAGGCCATCCGCTGGACCCTGGCCGGTTTCTGCCTGTTGATGCTGGCGTATTTCGGCAGCAAGCTGGTTCGTGAATACATCCTGCATATCTGACGGGCGGCAATAATGGACGACTTGCCCATAGGGCCGATGCTTGCAGTAGTGGCCTTGCTGATCTTATGGTCGGGCCTGTTTACTGCCATAGAAGCCGCGCAGCAGCATTTGCTGGCCCAGCGCACAGCCTCGCGCGCAAGCGACAAACCGTTGGCCCGGCTGAGTTTCCCCCTCGTCAGCCTGATTTTCTGCAATACCCTGTGCCGCGCCCTGGTGCTGGTCATCTGTACCTTGCTGGCGATTTTCACCTGGGCCGAAAACGGCCCGTGGCTGGCCTGTCTCGGCGCGGGTGCCCTTCTATTGATCCTGGCCGACTACCTGCCCCGCGCCCTCGCCGCCCGTCATCCGGACGCGATCCTGGCCTTGGGCAACAACTTGCTGGCCATACCCCTGAAGCTCATCTACCCGGCGGCGTGGCCGCTCAACGCCATCAGCCAATTGCTGATGCGCCCGTTCGCCCGCAAAGCCAACGTCGTGCAACAGAGCGAAGACGAGCCTGCGCCGCAGCGGCACGACCCTTACGGCCATCACGGCGGCCATCACGAGCATGCCGTCAGCCGCCCGCACCCGCTGCCCGGCATCCATGCGCTGGACAACATCACGGTCAACGACATTCTGGTGCCGCGCAGCGAAGTCGACGGGATCAACCTCGACGACCCGATCGAAACAATCATCGAGCAACTGCGCCACAACCAGCGCACGCGCCTGCCGGTGTTCCACAGCGACATCAACCAGGTCGAAGCGGTGCTCAATACCCGGCAAATCGGCCACTTGCTCCCCGACGGCAGCCTGACCCTGGAAGCGTTGCTGGCGGCCTGTCGCGAACCGTATTTCGTCCCTGAAAGCACCCCGTTGCAACTGCAACTGCTGAATTTCCACAAGCAGCAGCGGCGTCTGGGCATGGTGGTCGACGAATACGGTGAAGTACTGGGCATCGTCACCCTGGAAGACATTCTCGAAGAAATCGTCGGCGAATTCGAAAGCCAGCAGAGCCTGGACAACCCGCATATCCATCCACAGGCCGATGGCCGCCTGGTAATCGACGGTGCCGCCTCGATCCGCGACCTGAACAAGAGCCTCGGCTGGCACCTGCCCAGCGACGGCCCGAAAACCCTGAACGGCCTGGTGACCGAAGCGCTGGAAACCATCCCGGATTGTCCGGTATGCCTGAAAATCGGCCGCTATCGCCTGGAAATTCTCGAGACTGAAGACAATCGTGTCACTCGGGTGCTGATCTGGCACACCAACCCGGCTCCCACTGCGTTACCCGCCCATTAGATTTGCACTTGTTGAATCGTTAGCCACCTTCCTATAATCGAGGCGCTTACCCAAGCCTCGCCGCCCCGTGCTTACCCCGCACACCGCAAGTTCCGGCCTGACCATCAGAAACGTCCGCTACCAACCGACGCCTGCTCCTACCTGGAACAGCGACCGCGCCTTCACCCACATCCCTGGGTATTCGACCATAATAATTCGCTCCACTGGGGCACATGACTGTCAGGGATTACCGCATGACTACCAGCACGACGTACAACGACTCCACCCCCGCACAACCGGTGAACTCCGCCACCCGCGTGGCCACCGCGAGTTTCATCGGCACGGCGATCGAGTTCTACGACTTCTATGTGTATGCCACCGCAGCCGCGCTGGTGATTGGCCCGGTGTTCTTTCCACAGACCTCCGGCACCGCGCAGATGCTCTCGGCCTTCCTCACATTCGGCATCGCATTCCTTGCACGACCGTTGGGTTCGGCGTTGTTCGGGCACTTTGGCGACCGCATCGGCCGCAAATCGACCCTCGTCGCGTCCCTGCTGCTGATGGGCGTGTGCACCACGCTGATTGGCGTACTCCCGGGTTACGACAGCATTGGGGCCTGGGCACCGATCCTGCTGTGCGTGCTGCGCTTCGGTCAGGGCCTGGGACTGGGCGGCGAATGGGGCGGCGCCGCCTTGCTCGCCACGGAGAATGCGCCCAAGGGCAAACGCGCCTGGTTCGGCATGTTCCCGCAACTGGGTCCCTCCATCGGCTTTCTCGCGGCTAACGGCCTGTTCCTGACCCTGGCCATGTCCCTGGACGACGAACAGTTCCGCTCTTGGGGCTGGCGGATTCCCTTCCTCCTCAGCGCCGCGCTGGTGATGGTCGGCCTGTACGTGCGCCTTAAACTCCACGAAACACCGGTGTTCGCCAACGCCATGGCGCGCCAGGAACGGGTGAAGATCCCGCTGGTGGAGCTGTTCAGCCAATACTGGTTACCGGTGTTGCTGGGGGCTGGCTCGATGGTGGTGTGCTATGCACTGTTCTACATCTCGACCGTGTTTTCCCTGAGTTACGGCGTGGCGACGCTCGGCTACAGCCGCGAAACCTTCCTCGGCCTGCTGTGTTTCGCGGTGCTGTTCATGGCCGCTGCCACCCCGCTCTCAGCCTTGGCCAGTGACCGTTACGGGCGCAAACCGGTGCTGATCATCGGCGGTGTGCTGGCAATCCTGTCCGGCTTCCTGATGGAGCCGCTGCTGACCCAGGGTTCGACCTGGAGCGTGGCGCTGTTCCTGTGCATCGAACTGTTTCTGATGGGCGTAACCTTTGCGCCGATGGGAGCGCTGCTGCCAGAGCTGTTTCCGACCCACGTGCGTTATACCGGCGCATCGGCGGCCTACAACCTGGGCGGGATCGTCGGGGCTTCGGCAGCACCGTTCTTCGCGCAGAAACTGGTGGCGATGGGGGGATTGAGTTATGTCGGCGGGTATGTGTCGGGGGCGGCGGTGCTCAGCTTGATTGCTGTGCTGTGCCTGAAGGAGACGCGCAATAACGATTTGAATCGGGTTTCTTAAGAAAAAGCAAAAGCTTCGCGAGCAGGCTCGCTCCCACATGGTTCTGGTGATCCAATGTGGGAGCGAGCCTGCTCGCGAATGGCTCCGACTCGGTTTAGAGCTCTACCACGACAGCCTGAGCAGCACGGGTCGCCTTCGCCCGAGCCGCTTCGATCGACTCATCGCGAGCCAATGCCACACCCATCCGGCGCTGGCCATTCACTTCAGGCTTGCCAAACAGACGCAACGCCGTATCCGGCTCGCTCAACGCCGCGCCCAGGTTGGCGAAAGCGGTCTGGGTCGACTGGCCTTCCACCAGAATGACGGCAGAGGCCGATGGTCCGAACTGACGGATCAACGGGATCGGCAAACCGAGGATCGCCCGTGCATGCAGGGCGAATTGCGACAGGTCCTGTGAAATCAGGGTCACCAGACCGGTGTCGTGCGGACGCGGCGACACTTCGCTGAACCACACCTGATCACCTTTGATGAACAGCTCGACGCCAAACAGGCCACGGCCACCCAAAGCCTCGGTAACCGCCTTGGCCACGCGCTCGGATTCAGCCAGGGCGACCGGGCTCATGGCCTGCGGCTGCCAGCTTTCCTGGTAGTCGCCCTTCTCCTGGCGATGGCCGACCGGCGCGCAAAAGGTGGTGCCGCCGACGTGACGCACGGTCAGCAGGGTAATTTCATAATCGAAATCGATAAAACCTTCGATGATCACCCGGCCTTTACCGGCACGCCCGCCTTCTTGGGCGTAATCCCAGGCAGTCTTCACGTCATCGACGCTGCGCAGCAGGCTCTGCCCCTTGCCCGACGAGCTCATGACCGGCTTGACCACGCACGGGAAACCGAGATCCTCGACGGCCTTGCTGTAGTCCTCGAAGGTGTCGGCGAAGTGGTAAGGCGAAGTCGGCAGGTCCAGCTCTTCGGCGGCCAGGCGACGGATGCCTTCGCGGTTCATGGTCAGCTGTGCAGCTCGCGCGGTGGGGATCACGGTGAAGCCTTCGGACTCCAGATCCACCAGGGTCGCGGTGGCAATAGCTTCGATTTCCGGCACGATGAAGTGCGGCTGCTCGGCTTCGATCACCGCGCGCAGGGCCGCACCATCGAGCATGTTGATCACGTGGCTGCGATGCGCCACCTGCATGGCCGGCGCATTGGCGTAGCGATCCACGGCAATCACTTCAACGCCCAGGCGTTGCAGCTCGATCACCACTTCCTTGCCCAGTTCGCCACAGCCACACATCAATACGCGGGTCGCGGTGGGCGACAATGGAGTTCCGATACGGGTCATCTCAAGTCCTCAAGAAGCGGATCATCGAGGGATGCGGCGCCTGGCGCGCTTCCCATGGGGAGAAAGCGCGGCATTTTACATGAACCGCAGGGTTTGGCTTCAGCTTGCGCAAGCGCCAGGCCGTGATCAGCCATACGGCGTGACGCCGGCGAATTCCAGCCAAACACAAAATCCCCTTACTGACCGTAATGCTGTTCACTTAGGCGCGGGCCGCACATTTGTGGCGAGGGGATTTATCCCCGTTGGGTCGCGAAGCGCCCCCCCTGCGTTCATTCAGACTGACTGAGTTGTTTGGTTTTACGACTGCTTCGCAGCCGAGCGGGGATAAATCCCCTCGCCACAAGGGCCCCACACTTAAATGAAAAGCATTACCTTACTGACCGGGCGTCTTGCCGATCATCCACACCAACCCACTGGCCTTGGCCCGCTCATGGCACAACCCCAGCACCGTGCGGCGCTCTTCGTTGGTCATGCGGCTCCAGCGGGTAATCTCCTCGACCGTGCGCTGACAGCCCGTGCAAATGTCATCGTCGTCCAGTGCGCAAATGTTCACGCAGGGCGATGGCACTGGTCGTTCGGTCGCAGTCATTGTTCCTGCTCAGCCAGATCGCGTGCATAACGCTGGGCGTTATGCACATAGTGAGCGGCGCTGGCTTCCAGCATCTTTTTCTGCTGTTCGGTCAGCTCGCGCACCACCTTGCCGGGTGAGCCCATGACCAGCGAACCGTCGGGTATCTCCTTGCCTTCGCCGATCAACGAATTGGCGCCGATGATGCAGTTCTTGCCGATTTTCGCGCCATTGAGGATCACCGCATTGATACCGATCAGGCTGTAGTCACCCACGGTGCAGCCGTGCAGCATGGCGTTGTGGCCGATGGTCACGCCGGTACCGATGGTGAGCGGGTAACCCATGTCGGTATGCATCACGGTGCCATCCTGGACGTTGCTGTTCTTGCCGATCAGGATCAGCTCGTTGTCGCCCCGGAGCACGGCGTTGAACCAGACGTTGGCGCCCTCTTCCAGTTTGACCTTGCCCACCAGCACGGCATTGGGAGCGACCCAGCTCTGTGGGTGGGTCTCGACACGGGCGTCGCCCAGGCGGTATTTCATCTTGTTGTCCTCAAGGCTCAGGCAGCGGCGTGTTCAGGCCATTCGAGTGATGGCTTCAGGTATTGATAAAACTTTTGGGCGGTAAGTGCAGGCTGATTTTCGCGTCATAGAGCAGATTGATCAACTCGACGATCATGATCGCCGTCAGGCCCCAGATCTTGAATTCGCCATAGCGATAACTCGGCACGTACCAACTACGCCCCTGGTAATCGATGCGATGGGTATGCTCACGCGGGTCCTTGCGGAAGAACTCCAGGGGCACACTGAACACGGCAGCGATCTCGGCATCGTTGGCCCGGTATTCGACGAAATCCGGAATCACCCCGACATAAGGCGTGACCTTGATGCCGTGCAGGGAGATCAACGGGCTCAGCGGGCCGATCACTTCGACCAGGCCCGGTGGCAGGCCGATCTCTTCTTCGGCTTCGCGCAGGGCGGTAAAAATCAGGTCGGGGTCTTCGGGGTCGCGTCGACCACCGGGGAAGGCGACTTCGCCACCATGGGTCGAGAGCCCGCTGGCGCGCAGGGTCAAGACCAACTCCGGCTCGTCACTGCGGGTAATCGGCACCAGGACGGCGGCCTCGGGGAAACGTCGGTCGGTCTCCAACGTACTCGGTGTGTGGTGACTTACCCGATGCAGTAGCTCGTCCAGCATGAGTGTTCTCGATCAGTGCCTTACCTGCATCATGCACCAATCGCTTCGGTCGCCCAACCCCCCGGACAGTGGCATGTCGCGAAACGACAACTTGCCGACAGCCACCGCCGCACGCCAAGATAGGCCCAGCATTCAGGAACCCAAGCATGAAATTTTGCAGTCAGTGCGGCAACCCGGTGACCCAACGCATTCCCGAGGGCGATTCACGCCTGCGTTTTGTCTGCGACAGCTGTCACGCCATTCACTACCAGAACCCCAACATCGTCGCCGGTTGCGTGGCGACCTGGGGCACCCAGGTGCTATTGTGCCGCCGCGCCATCGAGCCGCGCCGTGGCTATTGGACCCTGCCCGCTGGCTTCATGGAAAACGGTGAAACCATCGAGCAGGCGGCCATTCGCGAGACCGCCGAGGAAGCCTGCGCCCGGGTGCGCAACCTGAGCATCTATACGCTGATCGATGTGCCGCACATCAGCCAGGTGCATGTATTCTTCCGCGCCGAGCTGGCGGACCTGGATTTTGCCGCAGGTCCCGAGAGCCTGGAAGTGCAACTATTCGACGAAGCCGACATCCCTTGGGACGAGCTGGCTTTCCGCACGGTGGGCCGTACCTTAGAATGCTTCTTCGCTGATCGACGGACCGAGATCTACCCCGTGCGGTCCGAATCGATCCCGCCGCTGGTTCAGCCTGTCATCAGTTGATGTCATCTTGGTATCATCGCCAGGCGCACAACGATCGTCCGAACACGGCCCGAACCTTCGGCAGCGCCTGCAAAAACACCTATAAATATATATATAGTCGCGACACCTCCTGGGGAATCGTTTCAATGCGCTGGTTGCTTGCCCTGTTCTGCTTGTCGTTCGTCACGGTGTCCCAGGCTACTGCCATGGAGCCCCCGGACGGCAAGGTCATCGAGAAAGTCCTGGTTCTCAAGTCTGCCCATCAATTGCAGTTGATCAATGACGGCAAGCCGTTCAAGACCTATCGCATTTCCCTGGGTAAACGGCCCAAGGGGACGAAGCTGATGGAAGGCGACAAACGCACGCCAGAAGGTTTCTACTGGATCGACTGGCGCAAGGTCAGCGACCGCTTCAACCTGGCGATGCACATTTCCTACCCGAACATCAGTGATTCCGCCCGCTCACGACGTGAAGGTGTAGATCCCGGTGGCATGATCATGATCCATGGCACCCCGGACACCGAAGAAAACCCCGAGCACCTGTTCCACACCCTGGACTGGACCGACGGCTGTATTGCCATGCGCAACATGGACATGCGCGAAATCTGGAACATGGTGCCGGACGGCACGATGATCGAGATTCGCCCTTAATATGCCGGATGGGCGTTCCCATGCCGTGGGAACGCTGCCCGGTTTGCCCTGCGCGCCATGCCTGCAACAGGCAGATGTCCAGGACCTGTCCAGATCCTGAACGCTCCCCGAATATCCCCTCCCCCATTGAAACCACCAAAGGCCTGCCCCATCTAAGACCCATACCCCATTGCGCAGGTGCCCCATGAGCGACCAGCAAGCCTTCCCCGAAGACCCTAGCGAATACGCCGACCCGGAAAACGCCGAACACCACGCCCCAGGCAAGGGTCTCGCCCTGCCCGGCCAGAACCTGCCGGACAAGGTCTACATCATTCCGATTCACAACCGCCCCTTCTTCCCGGCCCAGGTCCTGCCGGTCATCGTCAATGAAGAACCCTGGGCTGAAACCCTCGACCTGGTCGCCAAATCCGAGCATCACTCCCTGGCCCTGTTCTACATGGACTCCCCCCAGGAAGACCCGCGCCATTTTGATACCTCGGCCCTGCCGCTGTACGGCACCCTGGTCAAGGTGCACCACGCCAGTCGCGAAAACGGCAAATTGCAATTCGTCGCCCAAGGCCTGACCCGTGTGCGCCTCAAGACCTGGCTCAAGCACCATCGCCCGCCGTACCTGGTGGAAGTCGAATACCCGCACCAACCCACCGAGCCGACCGACGAGGTCAAGGCCTACGGGATGGCGCTGATCAATGCGATCAAGGAACTGCTGCCGCTCAACCCGCTGTACAGCGAAGAGCTGAAGAACTACCTCAACCGCTTCAGCCCCAACGATCCATCGCCGTTGACCGACTTTGCCGCCGCACTGACTTCGGCGACCGGCAGCGAACTGCAGGAAGTGCTCGACTGCGTGCCCATGCTCAAGCGCATGGAAAAAGTCCTGCCGATGCTGCGCAAGGAGGTCGAGGTCGCGCGCCTGCAAAAAGAGATTTCCGCCGAAGTGAACCGCAAGATCGGCGAGCATCAGCGCGAATTCTTCCTCAAGGAACAACTCAAGGTCATCCAGCAGGAGCTGGGGCTGACCAAGGACGACCGCAGCGCCGACATCGAACAATTCGAGCAACGCCTGACCGGCAAGGTGCTGCCGTCGCAGGCGCAGAAGCGCATCGAAGAAGAGATGAACAAGTTGTCGATCCTCGAGACCGGTTCGCCGGAGTACGCGGTCACTCGCAACTACCTCGACTGGGCGACATCGGTGCCGTGGGGCGTGTTCGGCGAGGACAAACTCGATCTCAAACACGCGCGCAAAGTACTGGACAACCACCATGCCGGCCTTGACGACATCAAGGACCGCATCCTCGAATTTCTCGCGGTTGGTGCCTACAAGGGCGAAATCAGCGGTTCCATCGTGCTGCTGGTGGGGCCGCCGGGCGTGGGTAAAACCAGCGTCGGCAAATCCATCGCCGAATCCCTCGGCCGACCGTTCTACCGCTTCAGCCTAGGCGGCATGCGTGACGAAGCCGAAATCAAGGGCCACCGACGTACCTACATTGGTGCGATGCCGGGCAAACTCGTGCAAGCGTTGAAAGACGTCGAAGTGATGAACCCGGTGATCATGCTCGACGAAATCGACAAGATGGGCCAAAGCTATCAGGGTGACCCGGCCTCGGCGCTGCTGGAAACCCTCGATCCGGAACAGAACGTCGAATTCCTCGACCACTACCTCGACCTGCGCATGGACCTGTCGAAGGTCCTGTTCATCTGCACCGCCAACACCCTGGATTCGATTCCCGGCCCCTTGCTGGACCGGATGGAAGTGATCCGCCTGTCGGGTTACATCACCGAAGAAAAAGTCGCCATCGCCAAACGCCACCTGTGGCCGAAACAGCTTGAGAAGGCCGGGGTATCCAAAGGCAGTCTGAGCGTCAGCGACACCGCCCTCAAAGCGCTGATCGACGGCTATGCCCGTGAAGCCGGGGTCCGCCAGTTGGAGAAAAACCTCGGCAAACTGGTGCGCAAAGCCGTGGTGAAGCTGCTTGAAGATCCAGAAGCGGTGATCAAAATTGGACCGAAGGACCTCGAATCGTCGTTGGGCAAGCCGGTGTTCCGAAATGAGCAAGTGCTGTCAGGGACGGGTGTGATCACAGGTTTAGCCTGGACCAGCATGGGCGGTGCGACCCTGCCGATCGAAGCCACGCGCATTCATACCCTCAATCGCGGTTTCAAGCTCACCGGGCAATTGGGCGATGTGATGAAAGAGTCCGCAGAAATTGCCTATAGCTACGTCAGCTCCAATCTGAAGTCGTTTGGCGGTGATCCGAAATTCTTCGACGAAGCGTTCGTGCACTTGCACGTACCGGAAGGCGCCACCCCGAAAGACGGCCCGAGCGCCGGTGTGACCATGGCCAGTGCCTTGCTTTCGCTGGCGCGCAACCAGCCGCCGAAAAAAGGCGTGGCCATGACCGGGGAACTGACGCTGACCGGGCATGTACTGCCGATTGGCGGGGTGCGTGAGAAGGTGATTGCGGCGCGGCGGCAGAAGATCTTTGAGTTGATTTTGCCGGAGCCTAACCGTGGGAGCTTTGAAGAACTACCGGATTACTTGAAGGAAGGGATTACCGTGCACTTTGCCAAGCGTTTTGCGGATGTGGCGAAGGTGTTGTTCTGACAATGATGTAGCGCCCGCGAGGGTGCCATCGCGGGCAAGCCCGCTCCCACAGTGAAATGCGTGAACATAAATTTGGTGTTCACCAAGGCCCCTGTGGAAGCAGGCTTGCCCGCGATGGCTTCAGCCCTGTCACCGCCCTCCTTCGGTGGCTGTCACACTTTGTCTCATCTTCAGTTATGCTCGCCGTTCGTCGTGAACGCCGGAGCCGCTGAGCCTATGTCCCCTACTCGCCTGTTTGTCCCCCTCGCACTCGCCTTGCTGGCCGCATGCGCCACGCAACCTGCGCACAACGTGACCGTGGAAAAACAAAGCGAATGCCCGGTGAAGCTCACCAGTGGGCAAAACCTGATCCTGACCCTGCCGAGCAATCCGACCACGGGTTACCGCTGGTCGATCCAGGATTCGGCCGGTGGCGTGTTGCGCGCGCTCAGCCCAGAGGTCTATAGCAATCCCGAAGATGCTGGCGTTGTGGGTGCTGCCGGTGTTTCGACCTGGCGATTCCAGGCGTTCGCCACTGGCGCGGGACGTTTACGCCTGACCTCGCAACAACCTTGGGCACCGGAAGTGCTGCCGGTGGATGCCTTCGACTGCGCCATTTCGGTCAACTGACCGTGGGCTGGCTGGTTCTGGCGCTGATGGGCGCAGTGACTTTTCTCTATGGCCTGAGCGTGCACGCAGCGCTGCTTTGCCTGCTGGTCAAGCCGCTGCCCGTCCTGGCCCTGCTCGGCTGGCTGCACGATGCACCACCCGGCGAGTATCGGCGCTGGATCAGTCTTGGATTGATTTTCTCCCTGCTCGGCGACGTGTTGCTGGCATGGCCGGGGGATTTGTTTGTGTTCGGCCTCGGGGCGTTCCTCGTCGCCCATCTGGCCTATCTGAAAGCTTATTTGACTGACTGCAGACGGTTGGCCGTGTTGCCACTGATCCTGGCCCTCGGCGTCGGCGCGGTGCTGCTGGGGATACTGATTGCCCATGGACTGGGGCCATTGCTGATTCCGGTGATCGTCTATGGCCTGGCAATCAGCGCCATGCTCTGGCGTGCGCTGGCTCGACTCGGCACCGACGTGCCCAAGCGTTCAGCGCTGCTTGCCGCAGCCGGGGCCGTGGCGTTTGTGTTTTCCGATAGCGTGATTGGTATCAGTCGATTTGTGTTGCCGTTCGAGGCTGCGGCCTATGTGATTATCCTCAGTTACTGGCTGGGGCAATGGGGCATCACGGCATCGGCGTTCGATCAGAAACCGCGCTGATCCCATCGCGAGCAGGCTCGCTCCCACAGAGGACGGTGATCAACCTGTGGGAGCGAGCTTGCTCGCGATAGCAATATCACTGACAGCGAAGGTTCCGAGGCCTGTCCCGCCGGTTTATCAGACAACCCGCGCATCCCCGCGCCAACTTGGCTAAAATGCCGGCCTTTTCCACCGATACCGCCGGAACCGCCGTGAGCAAAGAATCCGATCGCCTTTTCGCCCAGCCTTTGGCCCAGGTGCCTGACTTCGCCTTTAACGAGGATGTGGTGCGGGTGTTCCCGGACATGATCAAGCGCTCGGTGCCGGGTTACCCGACCATCGTCGAAAACCTCGGTGTGCTCGCCGCGCAATTCGCCCAGCCCAACAGTGTGCTCTACGACCTCGGCTCGTCCCTGGGCGCTGTGACTCAGGCGCTGCGTCGACATGTGCGCACCGACGGTTGTCGCGTTATCGCTGTGGATAACTCCGCGGCGATGGTCGAGCGATGCCGTGAGTATCTGAACGGCCAGGACTCGATGTTCCAGGAGTTGCTACCGGTGGAAGTGATCGAAGGCGACATCCTCGCCCTCGAATTCAAACCCGCCTCGGTGGTGGCGCTGAACTTCACCCTGCAATTCATTGCTCAGGATCAGCGTACGGCGTTGCTGTCGCGCATCCACCAGTCCCTGTTGCCCGGTGGTGCACTGATTCTCTCGGAAAAACTGCGCTTTGAAGACGAACAGGAGCATGCGCTGCTCACCGACCTGCACGTCGCCTTCAAGCGCGCCAACGGCTATAGCGAACTGGAAATCGCCCAGAAGCGCAGCGCCATCGAAAACGTCATGAAGCCCGACAGCCTCGAAGAACACCGCGAACGCCTGTTGGCCGCCGGGTTCTCGAAAGTCGTGCCGTGGTTTCAGTGTCTTAACTTTGCCTCGTTGATTGCCTTGCCATGATTGATCTGTCTCCCCTCGCCCGCCGCCTGGCCGGAACACCGCTGGCCGAATGGGCCAACACTCTGCAAGCGCAACTCGACAAGAAAATGGAAAAAGGCCATGGCGACCTCGAGCGCTGGCAAAGCGCACTGGACGCCCTGCCAAAGATCCAGCCGAGCGAAGTCGACTTGTTGAACGGTTTGAAGCTGGACACCGATTGCGACGACGCTACTCGGGCGCAGATGCGCACCGCGCTGATGGGCTTGTCGCCGTGGCGCAAAGGTCCGTTCGATCTGTTCGGCGTGCATGTGGACACCGAATGGCGATCGGACTGGAAGTGGTCGCGCGTTGCCCCGCACCTGAACCTGAAGGGCAAACGCATCCTCGATGTTGGCTGCGGTAACGGGTACTACATGTGGCGCATGCTGGGTGCCGGTGCGGACAGCGTGATCGGTGTCGATCCGAACTGGTTGTTCTTCTGTCAGTTCCAAGCGGTTCAGCGTTACCTGTCCGAGCCGAATGCCTGGCACCTGCCATTCCCTTTCGAAGACCTGCCGCCGAACCTCGAGGGCTTCGACACCGTGTTTTCCATGGGCGTGTTCTACCACCGTCGCTCGCCGATCGAGCATTTACTGGCGCTGAAGGATTGCCTGGTCAAGGGTGGTGAACTGGTGCTCGAAACCCTGGTGGTCGAAGGCGACAAACATCAGGTGCTGGTGCCGGAGGATCGCTATGCGCAGATGCGTAACGTGTGGTTCCTGCCGTCGGTGCCGGCCCTGGAGTTGTGGTTGCGGCGCGCCGGATTCACCGATGTGAAATGCGTGGACGTGAGCGTGACCACGGTCGAGGAACAGCGCGGCACGGAATGGATGAAGTATCAGTCGCTGAGCGACTTCCTCGATCCCGAAGATCACAGCAAAACCATTGAAGGGCTGCCAGCGCCGATGCGGGCTGTCATTGTTGCTCGCAAGTAAAAACCCGATCTCCAAATCACCGGAGATCTCCTTGTGGGAGCGAGCCTGCTCGCGAATGCGGTAGCTCAGTCAGCATCTCTGTTGAATGTTAAACCGTCTTCGCGAGCAGGCTCGCTCCCACAAAGGCTAGGTGTTTAGTCTGCAGGTTTGGCTCGCCGGGCCTTGAAGAATTCGCTGAGCACCGCCCCACACTCCTCCGCCAACACCCCGCCCTCATACAACACCCGGTGATTCAAAAAGCCCTGGGTAAAAAACTGCCCCTGACTCTGCACAATCCCGGCCTTGGGCTCCAGCGCGCCATACACCACCCGCGCAATCCGCGAATGCACGATCAAGCCTGCGCACATGCTGCACGGTTCCAGCGTCACATACAGCGTACTGCCCGGCAGGCGATAGTTGCTGACGGCTTGAGCGGCGGCACGGATGGCGACCATCTCGGCATGAGCACTCGGATCGCTGCCGCTGATCGGGCAATTGAAACCACGGCCGATGATTTCACCGTCCTGCACCAGCACCGCGCCCACCGGCACTTCGCCTAGCGCTGCGCCTTGTGCAGCCAGCGCCAGGGCTTCGCGCATGTAGTCACGATCACGGCTGCGGTCGATGATTGCGGCGGGACGAATCTGACGCATCACGCCACCTCGATGGCGGCCATCAGGCCGGTTTCCATGTGATCGATCACATGGCAATGGAACATCCACACCCCAGGGTTATCCGCCACCAGCGCCACTTGCGCACGCTCGTTCTTGCCCAACAAATACGTGTCAGTGAAATACGGGATGACCTTGTGCCGGTTCGAGGCGATGACTTTGAAGCTCATGCCATGCAAGTGAATCGGATGCTGATATTGAGTCATGTTCTTCAATTCAAAAATGTAGCTTTTGCCCTTTTCCAGCTTGGCAATCGGGCGGTCGGCGCAGGTCTTGTCGGTGATGTCCCAGGCCTTGCCGTTGATCTGCCACAGGCTTGGCGGCTTGCCGTTGTCGACGTTGACCGACACCGAGCCGACCCATTCGAAATTGAAGTTGAGTTTCTCGGCATTGGCCAGGTCCGGTTCCGCTACCGGGTTGGCGGGCAGTGCCGCAGGCCATGCAGTGGGCGCGTCGGTGTTGGCCACGGAGCGGAACGTGCCCAAACGAACCGGGCCGTTGCGCAGGGATAACTCTTCACCCGCCGGCGGTGCCTTTATCGCCAGACAAATACGCATACCCGGGCCGAGCCAGTACTCTTTGCCCAGCGGGCGCGGTTCGACGGGGTTGCCGTCCAGCGCATAGATCTGCGCTTCGACGCCCGGAATGTTGAGGCGATAGGTCAGCGTGTTATCGAGGTTGAGCAGACGCACGCGAGTGATCTGCCCGGCGGGCAAGTCGATTACCGCTTGCGGAACACCGTTGATCGTCGACAGACGCCCCGCCGTACCGCCTCGGGCTGCTTCGCGAGGAATGCTGAAGTCGACAAAAGCGCCCTGCTCATCGACATGCCAGTTCTTCAAGCTCAAGGTTTTCTCATACTTGAAACCGGTCGGCTCGCGCTCCTCGACGATCAGCGGGCCGACCAGCCCGCGCCCAAGTTCTTCGCTGCTGCTCACGTGCGGGTGATACCAGTAGCTGCCGGCATCCGGCACGCGGAATTTGTAATCGAAGTATTCACCGGGCAATACCGGCAACTGCGACACGTAAGGCACACCGTCCATTTCCAGCGGCAGGCGGATGCCGTGCCAGTGAATGGTGGTTGCCACCGGCAGATGATTGATGAAGCGCACCCGCAGCCATTCGCCCTGGCGCACACGCAATTCGGTACCCGGCGCCGACGGACCGAACGCCCAGGCTTCGGTTTTGTGCCCGGCCACCAGTTCGATGTCCAGCGGCGCCGCAATCAGCTCATAGTCGTGGCCCGCATCAGCGTCGGCCATCTTGCCCAGCCAGTAACGCGACGCGCCTCCTGCTCCCACGCCAACGACAACAAGACCAGCCAGGCCACCGAGGACTTGGCGACGGGTAAAGGACATGAACTCAACTACCTCACGTATCAGCGACAGGCCCACAGGCCTGAAAAGGCGAATACGATACACCTGCGGTTGAGAAACAGTAAGGGCGGCGCGGCGACTGGTCACAGTCTGATCCGCGCTGACCGTTTATCCATGCGTATATATGTAGTGCACGGCCGGCATGGAAACGGGCAATCATCGCTGCCTATTTCTCAAGGAGCGAGAGCATGTCCACTGAACAAAACACCCCCGCATCAAGCAACGCCGCCGACCGGGAACAGCTCAAACTTATTGCGCCCGTCGTCGTGACCGCCTGCCCCGGCCTTCAGGAAGAAGCCCATGCCGTCGCCAGTGAGATCCTGAAAAAACACGGCATCACCGGCCACGACCCCGACCAGGTCTGGTGGCATCGGTTCGACAACGTCACCGCCAGCAGCAACAAGACTTTCCTGGGCTGGGAACACGCCCCCAAACCCTGTGAATCCTTCACGCTGACGCAACTGGTCATACATCGGTTTCGCGTGACCGATCAGGACGACGCCCTCGAACTGAACAGCAATGGCGGGTTCTACACCGCAGATGCCAATGCCAGCATCTACAACGAAACCAATGAAGTGCGGATGTACCCCAGCAAGGTTCTCGCCGACCTGTGGGAGCTCAACCTCAGTGACCACTACCTGACCAAATTCAATGCATTCTGGGCCACGCATTTCGATGACTATCGGGCCCTGGCCAAGTGTAACTACCTCAGTAAAGCCATAGAGGCGTGCGAGAGCGGGCAGCTGGGGGAAGAAGATTTCCAGACCGTCGTCAGGGCCGCCGTCGGCGACACGATCTGGCCTATCACCCTGGCGACACTGCAGGCGCAGAACACCGTGCCTGCAGATCTGCGAGTCTGCGCGCTGGATGTTTGCGGGTATGTCGCCACCGACATCCTGCGCATCGTCGACCGCAATGGTCGGCAGATCACCTACGTCCCTGGCGCAGCCACACCTTTCCACGTGCACCCGACTGCCACGGACATGCACTGGTGGGTGCTGCTGCAGATGAACGAAGAGCAAGCTCGCAGCGAATTCATGACCCATTTCCCGCTGTCGGTGCGCAAGGAGGTCCACGACAACATCACCCCGCTGATGAACCAGCTGGTCGGCACCTGGGGCAAATACGATCACCACCTGATCAATCAGAAAAACATCACCGTCAGCGGCGACGTGTTCACTTGGCAGAGCCGGGCCGTGCAAGGCGCGATGCTGGAAGAAGCCAATCTTACCCTGGTGACCAATGGGCAGATGCGCGAACACCTGTGGCTGGGTTATCTGACTGTCGGCCTGAAGGTCTTCGGCCCACTGGCGGTTCTCGGCTGGCCCATCGCCTTGCCCGTGATCGGGGCCAGCATCGCCGCGATGGGTCTGAACATCGACAAGGCGGTCAATGGTAGAACGGCGGCGGAACGCAAGGCAGGCGTCATCGGCGCGGTGCTCGATGGCATCAACGTACTGTTCAATATTCCGCTGCTCAAGGAGGTCAGTGTTTTGGACGAAGCCGGGGCTGCGGCTGAAGCGGCTGAAGCGGCCGAGACGGCGGATCTGGAAAAGACGGTCGACCCGGAAGAATCCGCAGAACCGCGCGCGACCGATGAATCAGAGGAGGGTCCTAGGCAACCTGATGTATTACCGACCCTGCCCGACGAGACCGGGGATGCTATTGAAGTGCCAGAGCACTGGCAAAGCAATGAAATCCTCGAAAGCTACCCCATGGCCACCAGCGGGAAATACCAGGGTATCTACACCCTGGACTCAAACCCTCCCAACGCCATCCTGATCAACGAACAGGCTTACTACGTACGTTACGAGGCTGACGTCAACGGCGGCGGCATCTGGGCCATCATCGACCCGGAAAACCCTGATGCCTTTACGGGGTCGATTCCGGTACGCCTGAATGCCGAGGGTGAATGGCAGCTGGCGCCGAAACTACGCCTGACCGGCGGCGGCAAAGGCCTCAGCAAGCCTGTTCCCGGACACTCGCGGCCCACCGGCCCCAGCGAGCCTGTTCCCGGAACATCGCAGCCCACGGCTCCAGTACTGCCCAAAGTGAAAGATCTAACGCACTTGACCCGATACGATGCCCCCAACGGTCGCTCGTTGAACTTCCTGGCTTTGGGAGAACCGGAAACCCATATAAAAATCGTCACCACGCCTCATGGAGGCATAAGAGGAGTCTCTCCTTTCGAGGAATTTGTCGCCGGACGTCGCACGGTACTGGTCAGGGAAGCAACCGGATTCCAGATGCCCAAAGACTTTTTCACCTCGCTGCCTCCCCGGCCGGTCCAGCCCGTGATCACGCCATCCACGACGGTTACCGAACTCATCGAGAAGATATTCGATGCAGCACCGGGGCTGGTGGTCGGTGAAAGCCAGGATCGCGTTGCCAGTATGCGGTTCCTGATCGAAAACATGCCGACGCTGGCCAAGCAAGGCGTCAAGACGATCTACATGCATCGTCTGCTCAACGACTACAGTCAAATCGACCTGAACAACTTCGCCGAAACCGGGAAGATGGATGGCATGCTGGATAAGTACCTGAAAAAGCTGCCAGGCGATCCTGCGGGTCAGTTCACGCCGCTGGAGGTCGTCAAAACGGCCCAACAGAACGGTATTCGAATCAAGGCCACTGATTGCCTGGCGAGTTATCGCTACACGGACACGAACTTCCGCGCCATTTCACGGCAATCCGTCAAGACCTACCTCACCCATACCATCATGCAAGCCACTCAAGCCAGCAACGGCGGCGGAAAATGGGTGGTGCTCACCGACCAGGAAAATATCAACACATTCAGGGGATTGGCCGGCATCAGCGAAACGGAAGGTGGCATTGGTTTGCGCATCGAGGAAGTGGGCCCCGAGCAGCCTTTGCATCTGGACATGGATAATGGCATCGAAGTAGGCAGTGACGTTGCAGGAATCGGCACCCAGATGCGCGGTAACTTCGACACCCTGTATGCCGACATCAGCCTGCAGATGCCGACACAGGCTGTGCAAAGAACGCCCAAACAGCTCAATCAGCTCCTGTTCCGCCAGGGCATGTTCACCATCGAAAGGTCAGATGAAACCCTGACGCTGATTCATCGCAGCCGCAACAACCAGATTGTGCACACGATGATCGAGCGAACAATGAATGGCGGCTTTCAGATCAACCGCCCTGCCTGGGCCGCTGTGCATCAGGTCACCTACGCGAATCTGATCAGCCTTGCCCACGCACTCAACCGCATGGGCCTGACGCTGGAAGGACGCCTGCCGGCTTTTGCTGCCTGATGAATAAAAAAGGCCCCGTGAACTCGCGTTCTCGGGGCCTTTTTGGTGCTACAGGCGATCAGTCAGACCGGGATCATTCCCACTCGATCGTCGCTGGCGGCTTGCTCGACACGTCGTAGGTGACGCGGGAGATGCCTTCGATTTCATTGATGATGCGGCCGCTGACGGTTTCCAGCAGTTCGTAAGGCAGGTGCGCCCAACGCGCGGTCATGAAGTCGATGGTTTCCACGGCACGCAGGGCCACGACCCAGGCGTAACGACGGCCATCGCCAACCACGCCAACCGATTTCACCGGCTGGAACACCACGAACGCCTGGCTGACCTTGTGGTACCAGTCAGCTTTACGCAGTTCTTCGATGAAGATATGGTCGGCGCGACGCAGCAGGTCGGCGTATTCCTTCTTCACTTCACCGAGGATACGCACGCCCAGGCCCGGACCCGGGAACGGGTGACGGTAGACCATGTCGTACGGCAGGCCCAGTTCCAGGCCCAGACGACGGACTTCGTCCTTGAACAGCTCACGCAGGGGTTCAACCAGCTTGAGGTTCATTTCTTCCGGCAGGCCGCCCACGTTGTGGTGCGACTTGATCACGTGAGCCTTGCCGCTTTTCGCGCCAGCCGACTCGATCACGTCCGGGTAGATGGTGCCCTGGGCGAGGTACTTGATGTTGTCCAGTTTGTTGGACTGGGCATCGAAGACGTCGATGAAGGTACGACCGATGATCTTGCGCTTCTTCTCTGGATCGCTTTCGCCAGCCAGGTTGTTGAGGAACTGCTCCTCAGCGTTGGCGCGGATCACCTTGACGCCCATGTTCTCGGCGAACATGGCCATCACTTGCTCGCCTTCGTGCAGGCGCAGCAGGCCGTTGTCGACGAACACACAGGTCAGTTGATCGCCAATCGCCTTGTGCAGCAGCGCGGCAACCACGGAGGAGTCAACACCGCCGGACAGGCCGAGCAGTACGTTGTCGGTGCCGACCTGGGCGCGAACCTGGGCGATGGCGTCTTCAGCGATTTTCGATGGAGTCCACAGCGCTTCGCACTCGCAGATGTCGAGGATGAAACGCGACAGGATGCGACCGCCCTGCTTGGTGTGGGTCACTTCCGGGTGGAACTGCACGCCGTAGTAGCGACGCTCATCGCTGAACATGCCAGCGATCGGGCAGCTCGGGGTGCTGGCCAGGATGTGGAAGTCTTCCGGCATGCGGGTGACCTTGTCACCATGGCTCATCCACACGTCGAGGCCGAACAGGCCATCGGCGTCGATGTGGTCTTCGATGCCGTCGAGCAGGCGGCTCTTGCCGACCACGTCAACGCGGGCATAACCGAACTCACGCAGTTCGGAACCTTCAACCTTGCCGCCCAGTTGCTCGGCCATGGTCTGCATGCCGTAGCAGATACCGAAGACCGGCACGCCCAGGTCCCACACCGCTTGCGGTGCGCGCGGGCTGTCGGCGACGTGTACGGACTCGGGGCCGCCGGCGAGGATGATCCCTTTTGGCGCGAATTCGCGAATCGCTTCGTCATCCATGTCGAACGGGTGCAGTTCGCAGTACACGCCGATTTCACGCACGCGGCGGGCGATCAGCTGGGTGTACTGGGAACCGAAGTCGAGGATCAGGATGCGGTGGGCGTGAATATCGAGGGCCATGATTCAGTCTCGTCTAAGTCATTCAGAAACAGTCGTGATTCAGAAACAACTCGGGGCTGAATAATACAGCCCCGGTTGCTTAACTTTTTACTTGAAGGCTCAACCTACGCGGTAGTTTGGCGCTTCCTTGGTGATCTGCACGTCGTGAACGTGGGACTCGGCCATGCCAGCGCCGGTGATCCGCACGAACTCAGGCTTGGTACGCATCTCTTCGATGTTGGCGCTACCGGTGTAGCCCATGGAAGAACGCAGGCCGCCCATCAGTTGATGGATGATGGCGCTCAGGGTGCCCTTGTATGGCACACGCCCTTCGATCCCCTCCGGAACCAGCTTCTCGGCGCCTGCCGAGGAGTCCTGGAAGTAACGGTCGGAGGAACCTTGAGCCTGGGACATGGCGCCCAGCGAACCCATGCCGCGATAAGCCTTGTACGAACGGCCCTGGAACAGTTCGATCTCGCCCGGCGCTTCTTCGGTACCGGCGAACATCGAGCCCATCATCACGCAGGAGGCACCGGCTACGATGGCCTTGGACAGGTCACCGGAGAAACGGATGCCGCCGTCGGCGATCAACGGCACGCCAGTGCCTTCAAGGGCAGCGGCGACGTTGGCGATGGCACTGATTTGCGGGACGCCGACACCGGCGACGATACGGGTGGTGCAGATCGAGCCAGGGCCGATACCGACCTTGACTGCGTCAGCGCCAGCTTCGGCCAGGGCCTTGGCTGCTGCGCCGGTGGCGATGTTGCCGCCGATCACCTGCACTTCAGGGAAATTATCTTTCACCCAGCGAACGCGGTCGATCACGCCTTTGGAGTGACCGTGAGCGGTGTCGACCACCACCACGTCAACGCCGGCATTGACCAGGGCCGCGACGCGGTCACCGGTGTCTTTACCGGTACCGACGGCAGCGCCAACGCGCAGGCGACCTTGATCGTCCTTGCTGGCCAGCGGGTAAGCCTTGGCTTTTTCGATGTCGTTGACGGTCATCATGCCTTTGAGGGCGAACTTGTCGTCAACGATCAGAACGCGCTCGATGCGGTGCTTGTGCAGCAGCTCGCGAACGTCGTTCTTGTCGGCGCCTTCCTTGACCGTGACCAGGCGCTCTTTAGGCGTCATCACTTCACGGACAGTGGCTTCCAGACGGTTTTCGAAACGCACGTCACGGGAAGTGACGATGCCGACCAGGTCGCCATTGTGCAAAACCGGAACGCCGGAGATGTTGTGCTGGCGGGTCAGTTCGAACAGTTCACGAACCGTGGCGTCGGCCTCGATAGTGATCGGGTCCTTGACCACGCCGGCTTCGTAACGCTTGACCTTGCGGACTTCGGCAGCTTGCTGCTCGATGGTCATGTTCTTGTGGATGATGCCGATACCACCTTCCTGAGCCATGGCGATTGCCAGACGGGCTTCAGTGACGGTGTCCATGGCGGCGGAAACCAGTGGAATATTCAGCTCGATGCCACGGGTAAGGCGGGTCTTGAGACTGACTTCGTTAGGAAGCACCTCGGAATAACCGGGCACTAGGAGAATGTCGTCGAATGTCAGAGCTTCTTGGCTGATACGCAGCATCGCGGGGGCTCCCGAGCGGGAAAATGGAAGCGCGCCATTATAGTCAGACACCCCCTCGGGTTCAATGTAAAACTCTGTCTATTATCGATGCGGTGATCGACGGGAGATTTGAAGAGCTTCGCTGGCAAGCCAGCTCCTACAGGATTGCGCCAAATCTGTAATTGGATGGACTCGCCCCAGCCGAGGCGTCAATGCGCCACGATGGCAGTCTAAACAGCCAACGACAGCGAGGGCGAGTCCATGAAAAATAATAGTTCGATTGATCAATCCCTGTCTTCTTCCGATTTGTCGGCCTGCACAACTTTGGCGGTCGATCTGGCCAAACAGGTCTTTCAGGTCGCTGGTGAAGATGCCCTCGGCCAGGTGCGCTATGAGCAGCGGATCAAGTCGCGTGAGGCGTTTTATGAGTTTCTCCAACAGTTGCCGCCTCATTTCGTGGTTTTGATGGAGACCGGTCCGGGGGCTCAAGCCTGGGCCCGGCAACTGCAAGACAAAGGCAATCTGGCGCGGATTCTTCCAGCCGGTTTGGTGGCCACACACCGCAGCGGGCCTAAAAATGATCGCAACGATGCGCTGGCGATTCTGCGGGCGGGTCGCGATGAAAAAATCTGCGCGGTACCGGTTAAAAGCGTTGCGGCGCTGGCAATGCAAGCGCTGCATCGCGCCCGTCAGGGCTATGTGCGTCGACGCACAGCGGTAAGCAATCAGATGCGCGGCCTGCTGCTCGAGCATGGCGTGGCCTTGGCGCAGGGCGATGTTGCGATCAGTCAGAAAATTCCGCGGGTACTGGAAGATGCCACCCAGCCGGTGCCGGGCCTGCTGCGTGAACTGATCGACGAACTGTTGGCCGAGTGGCGCCATTTGGGCGAGCGCATCAGCGTGCTGACGGGACGCCTGGAAGTGGCCGCCAACGCCGACATGACGGCGAAGCGACTGATGACCGTGCGCGGCATCGGCCCAGTCACTGCCACGGCACTGGTGGCCAAGGAAACCAAGCCTGAACGATTTCCCAATGCCCGCAAGTTTGCCGCGTACTTTGGCATGGTACCTGACCAGCACAGTAGCGGGCAGACGGTCCGGCTGGGGGACATGACCAAGCGAGGTGATGTTTATTTACGCAGCCTGATGATCCAGGGAGCCCATGCGGTGCTGCAACAACTACGACCTGATTCCCAGCAACCCGATGACCGCCGCTTGTTGCGGTGGATGAGCCGACTGGGCCGTAAGGAGGCTGCGATCAGGCTAGCCAACCGCAACCTGCGAATCGTCTGGGTGCTTCTACAGAATGACCAGTCTTATCGTCGCCATGCTGGTGATGGTCAGCAAGCGACGATGAGCCACTGAGCGACAGAGTTCTGCCACCGAGGTACTGACTGTCTGACCCTTTGCTGAAAAAAATTGACCCCAGGTAAGACCGGCGTGGATTGATGCCTAAGCTCCTACTGGCCTTCGAGGCCTGACTGTAATCGGCATACCACGAGCTCTTCCAATTTTGGCCAGAGGCCGAAGACGGCTTCCACGAATAGGCCTAATACATAGATGCAACGGGGCGACAGTTTTTCAAAAGCGGGTAGACAGTGGGGGCGAGTCCATACATAGGAGCTGGCTTGCCAGCGAAGAACGATAACGCGGTCCATCAGCCGTTTCACAACTCCACTTTCACCCAACTCACCGGCTGATCCAGCCAATCGGCAAACTCATCGATAAAGCTTTGCTTGAACCCCGCCTCGGCCCAGTTGTTGAAGATGAAGCCCAGGTTGGAAAAGCCGCACTCCTGCAAGTACAGAAAGCCGTTGATGTCGTCTTCATGCCCGCATTCGGGGCAGGTGAAGTTATCGGTACGCCCCGGCATCCAGTCTTCGAGGCTTTCAAACAGCGCTTCACCGATTTCCTTGCGACACTCGGCACAACCGGCCTCGCCAAGAAATCCCTTGGCCGGCGTATAAATGCAGCGCTTGGTGACGATCTCCAGGCCATTGATCGGCTCACCGAACGGTAGGGCTTGCGGGTGCAGGACCACTGCCCGGGCGCCATCGGCGATGGCGTGGGCCATGCGATTTCCGGTGCGGCCACAGGTGGTCAGCTCTTCGTTGATGATGTTCTTGCGCACCAGCCAACGCACGATCGCCCGGGCCCGTGGTTCATGCACCGGCAGTGTGGAAATTTTCGGGACAATGATGCTTTGGGAATTCATGGGGCGGCCTGCTGCAACGCTTTGAAAGAAGCCCGGCAGCTTAAGCCCCAGGCTCCAGAGGTCAAGTACTCAAGTAACGCCCGATCAAGGCGATACCGCTGGCCAGGACCAGCCAGGTCACCAGCCGGACAAACGCCTCGCGCGACAACTTCATGGTCAACCGTCGACCGATCCACAGGCCCAGTACCATGGCCGGCAGCAAACACAGCGCCAGCACCAACAAGGGTAGCTCGGCATAGACACCCGCGACAATGAACAGGCTCAAACGCACCACCGTGCTGCAACTGATCAGCGCACTCTGGGTCGCTCTAGCCGCCTCCTTGGGCAAGCGGCTGTTCAAATAGATCGCATATAGAAAGCCGCCACTGCCAAACAACGCCCCGAACATCCCGCCCACGGTGCCCATCGGCAACGCCCAGGCGGCAGACAATTGCGCCGGACGGGTTTTGATCCACAGGCTGTAGATGGCATACGCAGTGATAAACAGCCCCATCAACAGCAGTAACAGATCGGACTTGAGGTTCAACAGGAAGATCACACCCAGCGTGCAACCCACGGCCATGCAGGGCAGTAATCGCAGCAGCTCAGGCTTGGCTACATCACGCCGTGAGGGCAACAGATTGCCGAATGCCGCGACAAAATCCAGCAACACCAGCAAGGGCACGATCTTCGACAGCGGCATGAACAGGATCAAGATCGGGCCGGCCACCAGCGCCGTGCCAAAGCCTGCAATGCCGAACACGATGTAGGCCAGGGCGATGCCCAGCCCGATTACCAGCCAATCCACCGTGCCAAAATTCCATTGACCGAACAAATCAACCAACATTTGTATTCATCCCTGTAATTGGATGGACTCGCCCCAGCCGAGGCGTCAATGCGCCACGATGGCAGTCTAAACAGCCAACGACAGCGAGGGCGAGTCCATGAAAAATCATAGTTCGATTGATCAATCCCTGTCTTCTTCCGATTTGTCGGCCTGCACAACTTTGGCGGTCGATCTGGCCAAGCAGGTCTTTCAGGTCGCCGGTGAAGATGTCCTTGGCCAAGTGCGCTACGAGCAGCGGATCAAGTCGCGTGAGGCGTTTTATGAGTTTCTCCAGCAGTTGCCGCCTCATGTCGTGATTTTGATGGAGACCGGTCCGGGTGCTCAAGCCTGGGCCCGGCAGCTGCAAGACAAAGGCAATCTGGCGCGGATTCTTCCAGCCGGTTTGGTGGCCACACACCGCAGCGGGCCTAAAAATGATCGCAACGATGCGCTGGCGATTCTGCGGGCGGGTCGCGATGAAAAAATCTGCGCGGTACCGGTCAAAAGCGTTGCGGCGCTGGCAATGCAAGCGCTGCATCGCGCCCGTCAGGGCTATGTGCGTCGACGCACAGCGGTAAGCAATCAGATGCGCGGCCTGCTGCTCGAGCACGGCGTGGCCTTGGCGCAGGGCGATGTTGCGATCAGTCAGAAAATTCCGCGGGTACTGGAAGATGCCACCCAGCCGGTGCCGGGCCTGCTGCGTGAACTGATCCACGAACTGTTGGCCGAGTGGCGCCATTTGGGCGAGCGCATCAGCGTGCTGACGGGACGCCTGGAAGTGGCCGCCAACGCCGACATGACGGCGAAGCGACTGATGACTGTGCGCGGCATCGGCCCAGTCACTGCCACGGCACTGGTGGCCAAGGAAAGCAAGCCTGAGCGATTTCCCAATGCCCGCAAGTTTGCCGCGTACTTTGGCATGGTACCTGACCAGCACAGTAGCGGGCAGACGGTCCGGCTGGGGGACATGACCAAGCGAGGTGATGTTTATTTACGCAGCCTGATGATCCAGGGAGCCCATGCGGTGCTGCAACAACTACGACCTGATTCCCAGCAACCCGATGACCGCCGCTTGTTGCGGTGGATGAGCCGACTGGGCCGTAAGGAGGCTGCGATCAGGCTAGCCAACCGCAACCTGCGAATCGTCTGGGTGCTTCTACAGAATGACCAGTCTTATCGTCGCCATGCTGGTGATGGTCAGCAAGCGACGATGAGCCACTGAGCGACAGAGTTCTGCCACCGAGGTACTGACTGTCTGACCCTTTGCTGAAAAAAATTGACCCCAGGTAAGACCGGCGTGGATTGATGCCTAAGCTCCTACTGGCCTTCGAGGCCTGACTGTAATCGGCATACCACGAGCTCTTCCAATTTTGGCCAGAGGCCGAAGACGGCTTCCACGAATAGGCCTAATACATAGATGCAACGGGGCGACAGTTTTTCAAAAGCGGGTAGACAGTGGGGGCGAGTCCATACATAGGAGCTGCCGCAGGCTGCGATCTTTTGATCTTGATTTGCGGCGATGCCAGAGCCGCTGAAGATCAGAAGATCGCAGCCTTCGGCAGCTCCTACAAGTGTGCGGGGTGTCAGGTGGCGTGCATTGCCTTTATCATGCGCCCCATGATTAAAGATCCCTTTGCAAGACTCGGCCTGGACCGCGAAGTCCTGACCGTCAGCCAGCTCAACGGCCGCGCGCGGGTGTTGCTTGAAGACGTTTTCAGCAACATCTGGGTCGAAGGCGAAATCTCCAACCTCGCCCGGCCGGCGTCGGGCCACGTGTATTTCACCCTCAAGGACAGCGGTGCCCAGGTGCGATGCGCGCTGTTCCGGCAAAACGCCGCGCGCGTGCGCCAAGCGTTGAAGGATGGCCTGGCGGTCAAGGTACGCGGCAAGGTCTCGTTGTTCGAGGGCCGCGGCGACTACCAACTGATCCTAGATACCGTGGAGCCGGCCGGTGATGGGGCGTTGCGCCTGGCTTTCGATGCCTTGAAGGAAAAACTCAGCGCCGAAGGCCTGTTCAGCGCCGAGCGCAAAGTGCCGCTCCCGGCACATCCGCAGCGCATCGGCATCATCAGCTCGCCCACCGGTGCGGTCATCCGCGACATCATCAGCGTGTTCCGCCGCCGCGCGCCGCAGGTGCAACTGACCCTGATCCCCACCGCCGTGCAGGGCCGCGAAGCCACTGCGCAGATTGTCCGCGCCCTGAAACTGGCGGATGCCCGTGGTTTCGACGCGCTGATCCTGGCCCGCGGTGGCGGTTCGCTGGAAGACCTCTGGTGCTTCAACGAAGAAGCCGTGGCGCGCGCGGTGGATGCCTGCGTGACGCCGATCGTCAGCGCCGTCGGCCATGAAACCGATGTATCCATCAGTGACTTCGTCGCCGACGTCCGCGCGCCCACGCCATCGGCCGCCGCCGAACTGCTGGCACCGGATTCCAGCGACCTTGTACGTCGGGTCGAAAGCCTGCATCGGCGCCTGGTGATGCGCATGCGCGATCGCCTGATGCGTGATCGGCTGCGCCTGGAAGGTATCTCTCGCCGCCTGCGACATCCCGGCGAACGCCTGCGCCAGCAAGCGCAACGCCTGGATGATCTGGACATGCGCATGCGTCGCGCCTTCGAACGCAGCCTCAACACCCGTCGCGAACGGCTGATCCGCCTGGAAACCCGCTTGGCCGGGCAACATCCAGGCCGTCAATTGGCGATGCTGCGCCAGCGTCTCGACAGCCTCGCCGAACGCTTGCCCCGCGCCATCCGCGAGGGCCTGAAAAGCCGTCGTATGCAACTGCAGAGCCAGATGCAAACACTGCACGTGGTCAGCCCCCTGGCAACCCTCGGACGTGGCTACAGCATTCTGCTCGACGAGCGTGGCAACGCGATCCGCAACGCCGCACAGACCCATACTGGCCAGCGCCTGAAGGCCAAATTGGGTGAAGGCGAACTGCAGGTGCGGGTCGAAGACAATCACCTGACGCCTGTCACCCTCTCTCTACTGGATTGATCCATGCCGCGTTTTTTTGCTCCGCTGCTGTTACTGTGCTTGACCTTCAACGCCCACGCCGACAGTTACATCACCCGCCTGTTGAACAAACCGGTGCCGGGCGGCGTGGCGGTGGTCGACCTGGGCAGTTCCGCGCAAGCGCCGAAAGCCAGTTACCAGGGCAAACCGCTGCTGGTGGTCAAGGAACAGAACAACTGGCTGGCGATTGTCGGCGTGCCGCTGACGGTCAAGCCGGGCGCGCAGTCCATCAGCAGCGATGGGCGCAGCCTGGGTTTCACCGTCGGCAACAAGAAATACCCGGAACAGCGCATCACCCTCAAGAACACCCAGCAGGTCAATCCTGACCCGGACAATCTCAAGCGCATCGAGCGTGAGCTGGCCGAGCAGATCGCTGCCTACCGCACCTTCAGCCCGAATACGCCAAGCAACCTGCTGCTGGACAAACCGGTCAACGGACCGCTGTCGAGCAAGTTCGGCGTGCGCCGGTTTTTCAACGGTGAAGAGCGTAATCCTCACTCGGGACTGGATTTTGCCGTGCCTGCAGGTACGCCGATCAAGACCCCGGCGGCGGGCAAGGTGATCTTGATCGGCAACTACTTCTTCAATGGCAACACGGTGTTTGTCGACCATGGCCAGGGTTTCATCAGCATGTTCTGCCACATGTCGAAGATTGATGTGAAGGTTGGGCAGCAGCTGGCTCGCGGTGGAGTGGTTGGTAAAGTCGGTGCGACCGGTCGGGCGACCGGGCCGCATATGCATTGGAACGTCAGCCTGAATGATGCGCGGGTGGATCCGGCGATTTTTATCGGCGCGTTTCAACCCTGAATTTGCGTTATAGCCACCGGCCTCATCGCGAGCAAGCTCGCTCCCACAGGTTTTCGGTGATCCTTGTGGGAGCGAGCCTGCTCGCGAAGACGGCATCACTGGCGCCACCTACTCCGCCTCCAGATCCTCTATCCCATGGACTTCCCGGTCCGCCAGACAGTGCTTGACCCACTCCTGAGTCTCCACTGAAAACCAGCTCAACTCCTCCGGCGTGATCAACTCGCGCGCGCACAACCCAAGCAGATGCGAGCGCGCCTCATGACGTGAAAACCTGAAGACGCCAAACGCCCAATACAGTTCTTTTTGCCCGCCCTTCAACAAGTCCTCGCTGGCCTCGATCCGCTCGTAGGGCGCAATACTCTTGTCCAGCACGATCTTTTCGACATCCGTAATGATCCGGACGCACATCCGCTCATGGGCCACCGGACGCAATACGCAATACTGTTTCCAATCGGACTCGTTCATCACCGACTCCTGTTTGCCAGTCGAGGCTTTAAAGAAGAATAGCCCCGCTGCGAGGACGCGGCGCTCCAACTGCCGATTGCGCATCGCTCAAACCTTGCACAAACAACCTCAAGATCATCACGATTCTCAGCAATAAAATCTCGTTACAGATGCCCTAAAGAGGATTCCTCTCAATTTTTTTCGACCGCTTGCCATCCTTCACCCCCGCGGTTAGGGTTGAAGGCATGAAAACCTCTCACACCCTCATTCAGCTTCGTCAGCACCGCAGCTTGTGCCTTGTTAGCGCACGACTGCCGGGCTGAACCGCGGCGCCTCATCCCTAGCGTTACTCCAAGAACATTGATCCACCGGCAGGCCGCCTTTTTTCGGCCCACACAATAAGGATTTCCCGATGAGCATGCTCAAAGACCCGTCTTCGAAATACCGCGCGTTCCCGACCATCGATATCCCGGACCGCACCTGGCCGTCGAAGACCATCACCGCCGCGCCGATCTGGTGCAGCTCCGATCTGCGTGATGGCAATCAGTCGCTGATCGAACCGATGGACGCCGTCAAGAAGCTGCGCTTCTGGAAAACCCTGGTGTCTGTCGGCGTGAAAGAAATCGAAGCCTCGTTCCCGGCCGCTTCGCAAACCGACTTCGACTTCGTGCGCACCTTGATCGAAGGTGGCCACATCCCGGACGACACCACCATCCAGGTGCTGACCCAGGGCCGTGAAGACCTCATCGAGCGCACTTTCGAATCCCTGCGAGGGGCGAAGAAAGCCATCGTTCACCTGTACAACGCGACCTCCCCTTCCTTCCGCCGCATTGTCTTCAACCAGGACAAGGACGGAATCAAGGAAATCGCCGTGAGCGCGGCCAAGCTGTTCGTCAAATACGCCGCCCAGCAGCCGGAAACCCAGTGGACCTTCCAATACTCGCCAGAGACCTTCAGCGCGACCGAAATGGATTTCGCCAAGGAAGTCTGTGATGCGGTGATCGAAGTCTGGAACCCGACGCCCGAGCACAAGATGATTCTCAACCTGCCGGCCACCGTCGAATGCGCAACCCCGAACATTTATGCCGACCAGATCGAATGGTTCGGCCGTCACATCAACCGTCGTGACAGCGTGATCATCAGCCTGCACACCCACAACGACCGTGGCACTGGCGTGGCCGCCACCGAGCTGGGCCTGATGGCCGGCGCCGACCGTGTCGAAGGCTGCCTGTTCGGCAACGGCGAGCGCACCGGTAACGTCGACCTGGTGACCGTAGCCCTGAACATGTACACCCAGGGCCTGAACCCTGAGCTGGACTTCTCCGACATCGACGGCGTGCGCAAAGTCGTCGAAGAGTGCAACCAGATCCAGGTGCACCCACGTCACCCGTACGTCGGCGACCTGGTGCACACCGCGTTCTCCGGCTCGCACCAGGATGCAATCCGCAAGGGCTTCGCCCAGCAGAAATCCGATGCCCTGTGGGAAGTGCCTTACTTGCCGATCGACCCGGCCGACATCGGCCGCAGCTACGAGGCGGTCATCCGCGTCAACAGCCAGTCGGGCAAGGGCGGTATCGCCTATCTGCTGGAGCAGGAATACGGCATCAGCCTGCCGCGTCGCATGCAGATCGAGTTCAGCCAGGTCGTGCAGCGTGAAACCGATCGCCTGGGCCTGGAAATGACTGCCCAACAAATCCACGCGCTGCTGCACAGCGAGTACTTGCAGGCCAACACCCCGTACGCGCTGGTCAGCCATCGCCTGCAGGAAGAAAACGGCCACAGCGCCGTCGAAGTGGAAGTGGCCAGCAAAGGCCAGGGCGAAACCAACCTGCACTGGCGCGGCAAGGGCAACGGCGCCCTGGAAGCACTGGTGGCCGGTCTGCCGATCCCGGTGGAAATCATGGACTACAACGAACACGCCATCGGCGCGGGCACCAATGCCAAGGCGGCGGCCTACATCGAGCTGCGCGTGAATGGTGAACGTGCGGTGCACGGCGTGGGTATCGATGAAAACATCACCACCGCCAGCTTCAAGGCCCTGTTCAGCGCACTGAACCGCTCGCTGAGCCAGCCGGAAGCGAAAGCGGCGTAAGCCCTCCGCTGTAATGCAAAAGGCCCCGAGATGCGAATCTCGGGGCCTTTTTGTTTGCCTGTAGTTTTTGTTTTGCCTGTCCCGGCCCCTTCGCGAGCAGGCTCGCTCCCACATTGGAATGCACATCCCCTGTGGGAGCGAGCCTGCTCGCGAAGAGGCCAGCTCAGGCGAAGAAAATCTCAGGTAAATTCGAAAGTGTCGGCATCCAGATTCGCTGGAAACCTTGTGCGATAAGCCGCCAGCTCCGCCGCATCCAGCACCACCTTGAACACCCCGTCCGCCTCACCTGCGCCGAGCAACGTCTCGCCCTGGAAATCCAGCACCTGACTGTCGCCGGTATACGCGAAGCCCTTCCCGTCGGTGCCGACGCGGTTCACCGCCGCCACATAACACAGGTTCTCGATCGCCCGTGCTGGCAGCAAGCGGTTCCAGTGCTGACGCCGAGCACCCGGCCAGTTGGCGGTGTACAGCAGCAGGTCGGTGTCCTGCGCATCACGACTCCACACCGGGAAACGCAAGTCATAACAAATCAGTGGCCGCACCCGCCACCCCTTGAGCTCAAACTGCACCTGGCGTTCGCCGGGGGTGTAGTGATTGTGCTCGCCGGCCATGCGGAACAAGTGGCGCTTGTCGTAGTGCCACACTTCGCCGTCCGGCCGTGCCCACAACAGGCGGTTGCGATGGCTGCCATCAGCGGCCTGCACAATCACGCTACCGGTGATCACCGCATCGAGCCTCAAAGCCTGAGCCCGCAGCCATTTGCTGGTAGGACCGTTTTCCGCTTCGGCGAGGGTCTCGGATTCCATCGAGAAACCGGTGGTGAACATCTCCGGCAGAATGATCAGGTCCGCGCCGCGAGCCTGCTCCAGCAACGATTCGAAATGCTCCAGGTTGGCCTGGCGGTCGTGCCAGGCCAGGGTGGTCTGGATCAGTGCAACGGTCAGGTTCGGCAGCGCACTCAGATCACGCATAGTTTTTCCGCTGCTTCACGCAGGGTCTCCTCACGTTTGGCAAAGCACAGGCGCACCAGGCGCTGGCCGACCGGCGGCGTCTGGTAGAACACCGAGATCGGGATGCTCGCAACGCCATGTTCACGGGTCATCCACAGCGCCATCTCGACATCGTTGAAGTCAGGACGGATCTGCGAGTAATCGACTAATTGAAAATAAGTGCCTGTTACCCGGGTGAAACTGAATCGCGACGGCGCCAGCAGATCGCAGAACAGGTCGCGCTTGGCCTGATAGAACGCTGGCAGCTCTTCCACGTGTTCCGGGTGTTCGGCCATGAAGTCGGCCAAGGCATATTGCAGCGGGGTCACGCCGCAGAAACTCACGTACTGGTGCACCTTGCGCAACTCCGCCGTGAGGGCCGGTGGCGCGACCACGTAGCCGGTTTTCCAGCCCGTGACGTGATAGGTCTTGCCGAACGAGCTGACCACGAAGGCACGCTGATACAACTCTTCATGGTTGAGCACGCTGACGTGAGCCACACCGTCGAACACCAGGTGCTCGTAGACTTCGTCGCTGACCAGATAAATATCGCGATCACGAATCAGATCCGCCAACTGATCCAGCTCGGCACGGCTGATCAGCGCGCCACTCGGGTTGTGCGGTGCGTTCAGCACAATCATGCGCGTGCGCGGCGTAATCGCCTCAGCCAGTTTCTGGAAGTCGAGGGAGAAATCATTCAGCCCGAGCTGCACATGCACGCAACGGCCGCCGGCCAGCTCCACCGAGGGCTCGTAACTGTCATAGCACGGATCGAACACAATCACTTCGTCGCCGCTGTGGATAACCGCCTGAATCGCACAGAAGATCGCTTGAGTGGCTCCGGGAGTGACTGTTACTTCATGGTCGGCATCCACGTTGACGCCGTAGCTGCGACCGATCTTCGCCGAAATCTGCTGACGCAGCGCTGGCAGGCCGGTCATCGGCGAATACTGGTTGTGGCCACTGGCAATATGCCGACCGACCGCATCGCACAGGGCCTTCGGGGCAGCGAAATCGGGAAACCCCTGGGACAGATTAATCGCCCCGGTTTGCGCCGCGAGCTGAGACATCTGCGTGAAGATGGTGATGCCGACATTCGGCAGCTTACTGGTGATCATCGAGGATTCCCTGCTCTACACCCGGCTCTAACGGCGGCGCGGGAGAGCCCGAGGATAGCCCAAACGGCGCCCATAAAAAAAGGGCGCCAAAAGCGCCCTTTTTCTCGACCTACCCTGTGGGAGCGAGCCTGCTCGCGAAGGCGGTGTGTCAGTCGCGATAAGCGTTGACTGACAGATTGCATTCGCGAGCAGGCTCGCTCCCACATGGGTGGGGCAAACCTTAGATCAGCGCTTGTCGCGGCGCTTCTTGTCAGCCTTCTTGTGGTGCGACATCAAGCGACGCTTCTTGTTGACCTGGCGGTCTGTCAGCGAGTTCTTGTTGCCTTCATACGGGTTCTCGCCGCCCTTGAACTCGATGCGGATCGGCGTACCGACCAGCTTCAAGACACGGCGGTAAGTGTTTTCCAGATAACGCACGTAAGACTTCGGCACCTTCTCGATCTGGTTACCGTGGATCACGATGATCGGCGGGTTCGCACCACCCAAGTGGGCGTAACGCAGCTTGATCCGGCGGTTGTTGACCATCGGTGGCGCGTGCTCGCCGACCGCGTCTTCCAGGATCTGGGTCAGGCGGTTGGTCGGCCAGCGGGTGACCGCGGACTTGAACGAGTTCTGTACCGAGGCGTAGAGGTTGCCCACGCCAGTGCCGTGCAGTGCCGAGATGAAGTGGATGTCGGCGTAGTCAACGAAGAACAGTCGACGTTGCAGCTCGACCTTCACGAAGTCACGCTCGCTCGGCGTCATGCCGTCCCACTTGTTGATCGCGATGACCAGCGCACGACCCGACTCAATGGCGAAGCCCAGCAGGTTGAGGTCGTGATCCACCACGCCTTCGCGGGCGTCCATCACGAAGATCACCACGTTGGCGTCTTTGATCGCTTGCAGGGTTTTGACCACGGAGAATTTTTCGACTTCTTCGTGGATCTTGCCGCGCTTGCGCACACCGGCGGTGTCGATCAGCGTGTACTTCTCGTCGTTACGCTCGAACGGGATGTAGATGCTGTCGCGGGTGGTGCCGGGTTGGTCGTAGACGATGACCCGGTCTTCACCGAGCATGCGGTTGACCAGGGTCGACTTGCCGACGTTCGGGCGACCGATGATCGCGATCTTGATCCCGTCTTTTTCGCTCGGGCCAGGAATGCGCTTGGCTTCCTCGCCTTCGGCGACGTCTTCTTCCTCGCCTTCTTCCGGCTCTTCTTCGTCTTTCGGGAACTCGCTCAGGGCGATTTCCAGCATCTGGGTGATGCCACGGCCATGCGCACCGGCGATCGGGATCGCGTGGCCCATGCCCAACGGAGCGAATTCGGCGCGGGCCATTTCAGGGTCGATGTTATCGACCTTGTTGGCAACCACGTAGGAACGCTTGTTACGTTTGCGCAAATGCTCGGCGATCATCTGGTCGGCGGCGGTGAAACCGGCCTTGGCATCTACCAGGAACAGAACAACATCCGCTTCTTCAATGGCCAGCAGCGACTGCTCGGCCATTTTTTCGTCCATACCGTGCTCGTCACCGGAGATACCGCCGGTGTCGACCAGAATGTAGGAACGCCCTTGCCACTTGGCCTCACCGTATTGGCGATCACGGGTCAGACCGGACAAGTCGCCGACGATGGCGTCGCGAGTCCTGGTCAGGCGGTTGAACAAGGTGGACTTGCCGACGTTCGGTCGGCCCACCAGGGCGATTACGGGAACCATGCGGCTCTCCACTTCGTTATTTCAGAAAATACAAAAGCCGCTGCGAGGCAGCGGCTGGTGCTCGGGGCAATCACTGTGTGCTTTTCTGTGGGAGCGAGCCTGCTCGCGATAAACGCAAAGGCACCGCGTTTATTCAGGTCGCCAACGTTATCGTTAACGTCCATCGCGAGCAGGCTCGCTCCCACATTCATACCTACAAGTGAAGCCGCTTGGGGTTTTACCCAAGCATAGTCAAACCTTTACTTAATGGTCAGGGCTTCCAGTTTGCCGCTGTTGCCATATACATAAATCGTGTCACCCACCACCAGCGGACGCGCACGCAGGCCGTCGCTGTCGATGCGCTCACGGCCGACGAATCGACCGTCCACCTGACTCAACAGGTGCAGGTAACCTTCCAGGTCACCGACTGCAACGTAGCTGGAAAACACTTCCGGAGCCGACAGTTGGCGGCGAGCCAGCGAATCGTTGCTCCACAAGGCTGTGGTGGAACGCTCGTCGACGCCTTCAACCGTGCCCGAAGACAGACTTACGTAGACGCTGCCGAAACCCTGGGCGACACCGGCGTAGCTGGAAGCATCACGCTGCCAGAGCTGACGGCCGCTTTGCAGGTCCAGTGCCGCAACGCGACCCTGGTAGCTGGCGACATAAATCGTCTCACCGGACAACAGCAAGCCGCCGTCGATATCGACAACACGTTCCAGTTCCGAACGGCCTTGCGGGATCGCTACACGCTGCTCCCACACCGGCACGCCGTTGGAGATGTCGAGAGCGACCACTTTACCGGTCGAAAAGCCAGCCACCGCGAGGCGGTTGGTGACGATCGGTGCGCTGGTACCGCGCAGGGTCAGCACCGCCGGGGTGCTGTCGTACAACCAGCGCTGGTTGCCGGTGGCGGCATCCAGACCGATCAAACGGTCGTCCTGGGTCTGAACCACGACCACATCGCCATTGTTGGCCGGCGGTGCGAGGACTTCACTGGACACGCGAGCGCGCCATTTCTCTTCGCCGTTGATGGCGTCCAGGGCAACGATTTCACCCTTGATCGTACCGATCGTCAGCAGACCGTAACCCACGCCAACGGCGCCGGAAACAGGCAGTTCGAGATCTTTCTTCCACTTGACGTCGCCGTTGCTGCGATCCAGCGCCATCACCACACCGGTGACATCGGCGGCATAAATGGTATCGCCATCGATCGCCGGAACCAGCATGTTGTAGGTTTCGCCCTGACCGTCACCGATCGAACGACTCCACTGCTTTTGCAGGACCACTTCTTCCTTGAAGTCGGTCAACTCGGCCGGTGGCAATTCTTTCTTGCTGTTGCTGCTGCAACCCGCGGCCAAAATGGCCAGGGCCAGCAATGCTGCATGCTTCCAACGGATCACGTCACGCATCCCCTTTGGCCAGGTCGTCCAGCTTGATTTGCAGGCCACCGACCGCCGCTTCATCCGACAGCGCCGCCTTGGCTTTTTGATACGCCGCGTGCGCTTCGTCGGTACGACCCAGCTGCACCAGCAGGTCGCCCTTGAGTTCTTCGCGAGTGGCCAGGAAAGCCTTGTCGGCATCGCCTTCAAGCAGCTTCAGGGCTTCATCGGTCTTGTTCTGCGCGGCCAGTACCTGCGCCAGGCGCTGACGGGCGATTTCGCCCAGTGCCGGGTTGGCCGGTTTGGCGACGATGGCTTTCAGCTCGCTGGCTGCGTCATCGAGCTTGCCGCTGTCGACCGCAACTTTCGCCACGAACAGGCTGCCGTATTGTGCGTAAGCACTACCGGCAAACTCGCTGTTGAGCTTGCCAGCAAGGTCGGAAACACGCGCCGCATCAGGCTTGCCGTCAGGCGTCAGCGTGGTTTCGAGCAATTGCTGATAGAGCACCGAGGCGCCTTGCGACTGGTTGCTCTGATACTTCTGGAACGCCTGCCAACCGAACACGATGACCAGCGCCAACAGGCCGCCAGTGACCAGGGGCTTGCCGTTGCGTGACCACCATTCCTTAAAATCCGCCAGCTGTTCGTCTTCGGTACTCGACACCCCAATACTCCTTAATCGCTAATTCGGCTGTTATGACAGCTTCAACCCTGCACGACGCAGGTGGCCAGGTGTGCAGCAAGCGCATCCCAGGCAATGCTTTGTTGTTCGCCCTGGCCACGCAGGGGTTTGAAACCTACCACTTGCTGGGCCATCTCGTCGTCACCGAGGATCAGTGCGTACAGCGCACCGCTCTTGTCGGCTTTCTTGAACTGGCTCTTGAAGCTGCCAGCACCGGCATTGACTTGCAGGCGCAGGTTGGGCAACTGGTCGCGCACGCGCTCGGCCAGGGTCAGGCCAGCCAGCTCGGCGGCTTCACCGAAGGCGCAGAGGTAGACGTCGACCTGACGGGAGATCTCTTCAGGGATCTGTTCCAGGGTTTCCAGCAGCAGCACCAGGCGCTCGATGCCCATGGCGAAACCGACGCCCGCAGTCGGCTTGCCGCCCATCTGCTCGACCAGCCCGTCGTAGCGACCACCGGCACACACGGTGCCCTGGGCACCCAGTTTGTCGGTGACCCATTCGAAAACGGTCTTGCTGTAGTAGTCCAGCCCGCGAACCAGCTTCGGGTTGATCACGTAGGGAATGCCGGCAGCGTCCAGACGAGCCTTGAGGCCCTCGAAATGCACACGGGATTCTTCGTCGAGGTAGTCAGCCATTTTCGGCGCATCGACCAGAATCGCCTGCGTGTCGGCATTCTTGGTGTCCAGGACCCGCAGCGGGTTGGTCTTCAGGCGGCGCTGGCTGTCTTCGTCCAGCTTGTCCAAGTGACCGGACAGGAACTCGACCAACGCTTCACGATAGCGGCCACGGGACTCGCTGGTGCCCAGGCTGTTGAGTTCGAGCTTGACCGCATCGCGGATGCCCAGCTCGCCCCACAGGCGCCAGGTCAGCACGATCAGCTCGGCGTCGATGTCCGGACCGTCGAGGTTGAACACTTCGACACCGATCTGGTGGAACTGGCGATAACGGCCTTTTTGCGGACGCTCGTGGCGGAACATCGGACCGATGTACCAGAGTTTCTGCACCTGGCCGCCACCGGTGATGCCGTGTTCGAGCACGGCACGCACGCAGGCTGCGGTCCCCTCAGGGCGCAGGGTCAGGGAATCGCCGTTACGGTCGTCGAAGGTGTACATCTCTTTTTCGACGATGTCGGTCACTTCACCGATGGAGCGCTTGAACAGCTCGGTGAACTCGACGATCGGCATGCGGATCTGCTTGTAACCGTAGTTATCCAGCAACCGCGAAACGGTGCCTTCGAAATGACGCCACAGGGGGGTCTGTTCGGGCAGGATGTCGTTCATGCCACGTATGGCTTGCAGAGACTTGCTCACATTAAATCCTTAAATTCCGTTCGGCTCTTCAGTCGGCTCAGCCGCGCGCGATAACCGCTGCGTCAGCTTCGACCTTTTCGGCCGCTTTCTGGCGGATCAAGCGTTCAAGCTCATCCACCAGATTGTCATTCGTCAGTTTCTGCGACGGCTTGCCGTCGATGTAAATCAGGTTTGGCGTGCCGCCGGTCAAGCCGATATGGGCTTCCTTGGCTTCGCCCGGTCCGTTGACCACGCAACCGATGACCGCGACGTCCAGCGGCACCAGCAGGTCTTCGAGACGCCCTTCCAGCTCGTTCATGGTCTTCACCACATCGAAGTTCTGCCGCGAGCAACTCGGGCAGGCGATGAAGTTGATGCCACGGGAACGCAGATGCAGGGACTTGAGAATGTCGTAGCCGACTTTCACTTCCTCGACCGGGTCAGCCGCCAACGAGATGCGAATGGTATCGCCAATCCCTTCGGCGAGCAGCATACCGAGGCCCACGGCAGATTTCACTGTGCCTGAACGCAAACCACCAGCTTCGGTAATCCCCAGGTGCAGCGGCTGGACGATTTCCTTGGCCAGCAAGCGGTAGGCTTCTACGGCCATGAACACGTCGGAGGCCTTCACGCTGACCTTGAAGTCCTGGAAGTTCAGGCGCTCAAGGTGTTCGACGTGGCGCAATGCGGATTCGACCAGCGCGGCGGGCGTCGGCTCGCCGTATTTTTTCTGCAGGTCTTTTTCCAGGGAGCCGGCGTTCACCCCGATACGGATCGGAATACCGCGGTCGCGGGCGGCATCGACCACCGCGCGCACGCGGTCTTCGCGACCGATGTTGCCCGGGTTGATCCGCAGGCAGTCAACGCCCAGTTCGGCCACGCGCAAGGCGATCCGGTAGTCGAAGTGAATGTCGGCGACCAATGGCACCTTGACCAGTTGCTTGATCTTGCCGAAGGCCTCGGCGGCGTCCATGTCCGGCACGGAGATCCGCACGATATCGACACCTGCGGCTTCCAGGCGATTGATCTGGGCAACGGTTGCAGCGACGTCGTTGGTGTCGCTGTTGGTCATGCTTTGCACAGCGATGGGCGCATCGCCGCCAACAGGTACGTTACCGACCCAGATCTTGCGCGATTCGCGACGTTTGATTGGAGATTCGCCGTGCATGACTTATTGACCCAACTTCAGGCGAGCAGTCTCGCCACTGGTGAACGGAGCGACATTGACCGCCTGACCGTTGTAGCTGACCTGCGCGCCGCGGGCATAGCCCAGGCGCACGGAAAACGGCGGCTTGCCATTGAGGGAAACGCTATCGCCTTTACGCTTTAGACCGCTCAACAGCACCTTGCCGGTGCCGTCGGACACTTGAGTCCAGCAATCGGCAGTGAACTGCAATTGAACCTGGCCCTGGCCAGCCACCGCAGGTGCTGCTGGCGCTGGAGCGGCAGCGGTTGGCGCTGGCACACTTGGAGCAACCGGTGCAGTTACCGTCGGCACCGCAACGGCAGGAGCAGCCGGGGCTGGCGTCGCAGGTGTGGCGACGAGCGGAGCGGCGGCGGACGGCGTAACAGGTGCCGGCGCTGGCGTTTCAGTCGGTGACTGGGTCGCGGTGTCGGCCTGCGGCAATGCCAGGGCCGTTGCGTTTTCCGCCTCACCCTCTGCGACAGCCTGGTCTTCCGGCTCGTCCAGCGGATGAATCTGGGTGGTGCCGTCGGCGCCTTCGACTTCAACGTGTTCCGGGCTCAGGCTGATCAGGTCCTTGGTGCGCTGCGAGGTCTGGTCCTGCCACCAGACAAAACCGCCACCGACCACGGCCACCAGCAACAACAGGCTGACAATGCGCAAGATGGTGTGGGACACGCGCACGGGCTCTTCGATACGGCCCAGGCTGTGAACGCTGCTGCCCTTGGAATCGGTACCGGTGGATTGGTCAAACTGCTGGACCAGAACGGCCTGGTCCATGCCGAGCAATTTGGCGTAGGTGCGAATATAGCCGCGGGCAAAGGTATGCCCCGGCAGCTTGTCGAAATCACCGGCTTCCAGATTGCTCAGGGAATTGACGGTAAGGTTGAGCTTGAGGGCCACTTCGGCCAGCGACCAGCCATTGCTTTCGCGGGCCTGGCGCAAGGTCTCACCGGGGTTAACGCGATTCGCTGCTACAACTTCGGGATGCGCCGCTTTCATCATTGCTCCGACAGGTATTGCTGATATTCCGGTGTACCGGGATAGAGTCGTTTTAATTGCAGGCCCGCACTGGCGGCCTTGTCGCGATCATCAAACACTTTTGCCAGCCGAATGCCGAGCAACAGACTACGTGCATTTTGCTCGGCAAGCAGGCTAAAACGGTCGTAATAGTCACGCGCGGGCACATAATGCCTGTCTTCGTAAGACAACTCAGCCATTTCCAGCAATGCCCGAGGCTGTTGTCGATTCAAACGCAGGGCTTTTTCCAGTTGCTGCTGGGCCAACTCACGCTGGCCAAGCATCGAGGCCGTCATGCCGAGGTTCTCGAACACTCGCGAACGCTCAGGATACAGGGTATCGGCGGCGGCCTGTTCAAAGCGCTCGTAGGCTTCCTTGTAACGTTTCTGCTCGAAGAGAAAGCTGCCGTAGTTGTTGAGGATTCGCGCATCGGCGGGACGGGAAGACAGCGCCTTGCGAAAATGCTGATCAGCCAGCTCCGGCTCCATTTCGGCCTGGAATACCAACCCCAGCGCCGCATTGGCGTCCGGGTCTGCGGCGTCCAGCTCCAGCGCCTTCTTCAACGGCACTTTTGCGCGCTCGGTCATGCCCTGTTGCAAATAACCGATGCCCAATTGCACGTAGGCCTCGCGCGCCTCGTCACGGCCTTTGCTGGTCTTCATCGGGTTGTAGTCGCCCGAAAGCACACAGCCAGCACACAGGCTGGCCAATAGCAAAAGCAGCGCAAAGCGCAGGGACATGGAGTTCCTCTCTTGGTTACTTCGCAGCGTTCGAAGCCATATCGTTGTCGGCGTTCAGTTCACGCACGGCGATATAACGTTCGCTGCGACGGGTGCGATCCAGCACCTGCCCTACCAATTGACCACAGGCCGCGTCGATGTCTTCACCACGGGTGGTGCGGACAGTGACGTTGAAACCGGCATGATGAAGCTGATCCTGGAACCGACGAATGGCGTTGTTGCTCGGCCGCTCGTACCCGGAATGCGGGAACGGGTTGAACGGAATCAGGTTGATCTTGCACGGAACGTTCTTGAGCAACTCGATCATTTCAACCGCGTGCTCGACCTTGTCGTTGATGTCCTTGAGCAAGGTGTACTCGATGGTCAGCACGCGCTTTTCGCCCAGGGACGACATGTAGCGCTGGCACGACTCGAGGAGCATCTTAAGCGGATACTTCTTGTTGATCGGCACCAATTGGTTACGCAATGCGTCGTTCGGTGCGTGCAGGGACAACGCCAGGGAGACGTCGATGTGCTTGGACAGCTCATCGATCATCGGCACCACACCCGAAGTGGACAGGGTTACGCGGCGCTTGGAAATGCCGTAGCCCAGGTCATCCATCATCAGATGCATGGCGGCCACGACGTTGTCGAAGTTCAGCAGCGGCTCACCCATGCCCATCATCACCACGTTGGTGATGGCACGGTCGGCGGTCGCCGGGATGCTGCCGAACGATTTATTGGCAATCCACACCTGGCCGATGACTTCGGCGGCGGTGAGGTTGCTATTGAAACCTTGCTTGCCGGTGGAGCAGAAACTGCAATCCAGGGCACAGCCTGCCTGGGACGAAACGCACAAAGTGCCGCGTTTGCCCTGGGGAATGTACACGGTCTCGACGCAGCTGCCGGACGCCACGCGCACCACCCACTTGCGGGTGCCGTCGCTGGAGATGTCCTCGCTGACCACTTCCGGACCGCGAACTTCAGCAATGGCCTTGAGCTTGTCGCGCAAGGCTTTGCTGACGTTCGTCATGGCGTCGAAATCATCGACGCCAAGGTGGTGAATCCATTTCATTACCTGACCGGCACGGAAACGCTTCTCCCCGATTGAGTCGAAGAATTTTTCCATTTCCAGCTGAGTCAGACCCAGCAGGTTGGTTTTAACAGTCGATGTAGTCATGGATTCACCTTCACTCCTAAGCCAATGCTTAGCGAGTGGTTACTTCAGTAGCTGCGAAGAAGTACGAGATTTCGCGAGCAGCAGCGGCTTCGGAGTCCGAACCGTGTACAGCGTTGGCATCGATGGAATCAGCGAAGTCAGCACGGATGGTGCCGGCAGCAGCTTCTTTAGGGTTGGTAGCGCCCATCAGCTCACGGTTCAGAGCGATAGCGTTTTCGCCTTCCAGAACCTGAACGACAACCGGACCGGAGATCATGAAAGCAACCAGGTCGCCGAAGAAACCACGAGCGCTGTGCTCAGCGTAGAAGCCTTCAGCTTCAGCTTTGGACAGTTGCTTCAGTTTCGAAGCTACAACGCGCAGGCCAGCTTTTTCGAAACGAGTGGTGATCTCGCCGATAACGTTTTTTGCAACAGCGTCAGGCTTGATGATGGAGAAAGTACGTTGAACAGCCATGGTGTAACTCCAGAAACGGTAATTTGTGAAAAATTAAACCCGCGAATTATACGCGGGTTCTTGGGTATTGCCTAACTGCGTACGTGGCGAACTCAGTCCGCTTCGTCGATCCAGGCCGCCTGAATGGCTTCAAGAACCTTCTCGCCACCGCGCGCCGGATCATCACTGAACTCTGGCAATCCCAGCACCCATTGATGCAGATCGACAAAGTTCACATAGCGCGGGTCAACATCGGGCTTGCTTTCAGCCAGCTGGATCGCGATTTCCAGCACATCAGTCCACTTGAGACTCATGACAATTCCTTGAATCAGTGCGGCGCTTCGGCTGCGTGGTTGAGCGAGTACTTCGGAATTTCGACGGTCAGGTCTTCGGTGCCGACCTTGGCCTGGCAGCCCAGGCGGGACACAGGCTCCAGCCCCCAGGCCCGATCAAGATAGTCCTCTTCCAACTCGTCAGCCTCTTCCAGGGAGTCAAAACCCTCGCGAATCAGGCAGTGACAAGTGGTGCAGGCGCAGACGCCGCCGCAGGCACTTTCCATCTCGATATGGTGTTCGTGAGCCAGTTCGAGGATGGACTTACCGGTCTCAGCCTCAACAACCATGCCTTCCGGGCAAAACTTCTCATGTGGCAGAAAAATGACCTGCGGCATCGTTATTCCTCAATCTCATTCAGGTTGCGCCCCGACAGCGCGGCTTTCACGGTCAAGTCCATGCGACGGGCGGCAAAAGCGTCGGTTACTTGCGACAGACGCTTGGTCTGCTGCTCGATGGCAAAACCATCGGAACCTTTCATCAGTTCGGTCAGTTCCTGCATCTGCAATTCAATGACCATGCGTTCTTCGGCATCGAGCAGGCGGTCGCCGTCGGCTTCCAGGGCGCCCTGCACCGCTTCGATCAGGCGCTGGGCATCGACCTGCTGCTCGCGCAGAACACGGGCAACCTTGTCGTCATTGGCGTGCTGGAACGAATCCTTGAGCATCTTGGCGATTTCACCGTCGGTCAGGCCGTAGGATGGCTTGACCTGGATGCTGGCTTCCACGCCCGAACCCAGTTCGCGAGCGGAAACACTGAGCAAGCCATCGGCATCGACCTGGAAGGTCACGCGAATCTTCGCTGCACCGGCCACCATCGCCGGGATACCGCGTAATTCGAAGCGCGCCAGGGAGCGGCAGTCGCTGATCAGCTCGCGCTCGCCCTGCAACACGTGGATCGCCATGGCCGACTGGCCGTCTTTGTAAGTGGTGAAGTCCTGGGCGCGAGCGACGGGGATGGTGGTGTTGCGTGGAATCACCTTCTCCATCAAGCCGCCCATGGTTTCCAGGCCCAGGGACAACGGAATCACGTCCAGCAACAGCAGTTCATCGCCATCGCGCTTGTTGCCGGCCAGGGTATCGGCCTGGATCGCAGCACCGATGGCCACCACTTGATCCGGGTCGATTTCAGTCAGAGGCTGACGACCAAAAGCCTCAGCGACGGCTTCGCGAACACGAGGCACGCGGGTCGAACCGCCAACCATGACCACTGCATGCACGTCTTCCAGTTCAACACCGGAATCACGTACCGCACGGCGGCAGGCTTTCAGGCTGCGGGCGACCATCGGCTCGATCAACGCATCAAAGGCTTCGCGGGTCAGCTCGGCTTTCCAGTCGCCGTGAGCCACTTCGACCGACGAGGCATTGGTCAACGCTTCTTTGGCAGCGCAGGCCGTTTGCAGCAGTTGACGCTGCGCACCCGGATCGAGATCGGCAGACAGGCCGGCGCTCTCGATGATCCAGCCAGCGATCGCGTGGTCGAAGTCATCGCCGCCCAGGGCGCTGTCGCCGCCGGTAGCCAAGACTTCGAACACACCGCCAGTCAGGCGCAGAATCGAAATATCGAAGGTGCCGCCGCCCAGGTCATAAATCGCGACCAGGCCTTCGGCGTGCTGATCCAGACCATAAGCCACCGCCGCTGCCGTTGGCTCGTTGAGCAAACGCAGTACGTTCAGGCCGGCCAGCTTGGCCGCGTCCTTGGTGGCTTGGCGCTGAGCGTCGTCGAAATAGGCCGGAACGGTGATCACCGCGCCTACCAGCTCGCCACCCAGGGTCGCTTCAGCGCGCTGACGCAGGACCTTGAGGATATCGGCGGACACTTCGACCGGACTTTTCGGGCCCTGGATCGTGTCGATGAACGGCATGTGCGACTCGCCACCGACGAAGCGGTAGGGCAACTGATCACCCAGCTGCTTGACGTCGGACAGACCACGACCCATCAAGCGCTTGACCGACAGCACGGTGTTCAGGGGGTCGGTGGCGGCAGCCAGCTTGGCGGATTCGCCAACCTCGACGCGATCGGCGTGATAGCGCACGGCAGACGGAAGGATAACCTGCCCTTGCGCGTCGGCCAGAGGTTCGGAAAGACCACTGCGCAACGCAGCGACCAGCGAATTGGTAGTGCCCAAGTCGATCCCCACAGCCAGACGACGCTGGTGCGGTTGAGGACTTTGGCCGGGTTCGGCGATCTGCAGTAGGGCCATCGTTATCAGGACTTATCTGTATATCAGGCGTGCGACCGGAGCGGCACTGGGTTAATCGTCGAGGCGCTCTTCTAACTGGCGCACTTCGTAGGTGAGCTTGTCGAGGAACTGCATGCGCCGCATCAGGCGTTCGGCCTGTTCGCGGTGCGCGGCATCGTTCCAGCAAGCTGCGAAGCTTTGGTTCAGTTCATCCTGGGCAGCCTTGAGGCGGCGCTTGAAGACGGCAACGCCATCCAGGTCGGCGCTGTCCTGCAGGTCTTCGAGCTCTTCGCGCAACTCCATCTGTTGCAGAAGAAACTCCGGATCATGCACCGTGACCTCCAGCGGCAGCTCGCCACCATTCAAGGCGAGCAGGTAACGCGCGCGCTTGGGTGGGTTCTTGAGCGTCTGGTAGGCCTCGTTGAGGCTCGCGGATTGCTCTAGCGCCAGCCGCTGCTCCCGCTCGGAAGCGTCGGCAAAGCGGTCCGGATGAACACTGCGCGCCAACTCACGATAGCGCGTAGCCAGCTGGTCGAGATCCAGATTGAAGCTCGGTTGCAGCTCGAATAAAGCGAAATGACAAGGAGTACCCACGACAAGCCTCAGATGTTGAAGCTTTCGCCGCAGCCACATTCACCGCGTACGTTGGGGTTGTTGAACTTGAAGCCTTCGTTCAACCCTTCCTTGACGAAATCGAGCTCGGTGCCGTCCAGGTAGGCCAGGCTCTTCGGGTCGATGATCACTTTCTCGCCGTGACTCTCGAACACCTGGTCCTCTGCAACCACCTCATCGACAAACTCCAGCACGTAGGCAAGGCCGGAACAGCCTGTAGTGCGAACACCCAGACGAATCCCTTCACCTTTGCCGCGCCCGTCGAGGGAGCGCCGCACGTGTCGAGCAGCCGCTTCTGTCATGCTGATAGCCATCGGTGACTCCTTACTCGTCGCCAAAAACTGAAAGTCAGATCAAGCCTTTCTTCTGCTTGTAATCGCGAACGGCCGCCTTGATGGCGTCTTCAGCGAGCACGGAGCAGTGAATTTTGACTGGCGGCAGGGCCAGCTCTTCAGCCAGCTGAGTGTTCTTGATGGTTTCCGCTTCGTCCAGGGTCTTGCCCTTCATCCACTCGGTGGCGAGGGAGCTGGAAGCGATAGCCGAACCGCAGCCGTAGGTCTTGAACTTGGCATCTTCGATGATGCCGGCTTCGTTAACCTTGATCTGCAGGCGCATGACGTCGCCGCACGCTGGGGCGCCGACCATGCCGGTGCCGACGTCCGGGTCTTCGGCATTCATCTTGCCGACGTTACGCGGGTTTTCGTAGTGGTCGATGACCTTTTCGCTGTAAGCCATGATTCTCAATCCTCACTCATCAGGGCCGCTCTTGAGACCCTGTAGCTGCGCTGCGTCAGTCGCCGCGTCGCTACAGGAACCGTATCCGGCGGCTTCTTTATTTAGTGTGCCGCCCACTCGATCTTCGAGATATCGACGCCGTCTTTGTACATGTCCCACAGCGGCGACAGAGCGCGCAGCTTGGTAACGGCCTCGCAGACTTTCTGCGCGGCGTAATCGATTTCTTCTTCGGTGGTGAAGCGGCCGAAGGTGAAGCGGATCGAGCTGTGCGCCAGTTCGTCGTTGCGGCCCAGGGCGCGCAGCACGTACGAAGGCTCAAGGGACGCCGAGGTGCAGGCCGAACCGGACGAAACCGCCAGGTCCTTGAGCGCCATGATCAGCGATTCGCCTTCAACGTAGTTGAAGCTCAGGTTCAGGTTGTGCGGGACGCGGGCGGTCAGGCTGCCGTTGACGTACAGCTCTTCCAGATGCTCGACCTGCTGGTAGAAACGGTCGCTCAAGGCCTTGATGCGCACGTTCTCGGCAGCCATGTCTTCCTTGGCTACACGAAAAGCTTCGCCCATGCCGACGATCTGGTGGGTCGCCAGGGTGCCCGAACGCATGCCACGCTCGTGACCGCCGCCGTGCATGGTCGCTTCGATACGCACGCGCGGCTTGCGGCTTACGTACAGGGCGCCGATGCCTTTAGGACCGTAGGTCTTGTGGGCGGAGAACGACATCATGTCGACTTTCAGCTTCTGCAGGTCGATCTCGACCTTGCCGGTGGACTGAGCCGCGTCGACGTGGAACAGGATGCCCTTGGAACGGAGCAGTTCGCCGATCGCTGCGATGTCGTTGACGGTGCCAATTTCGTTGTTCACGTGCATCACCGACACCAGGATGGTGTCGTCGCGCAGTTCGGCTTCGATCATCTCAGGAGTGACCAGACCGTCGGTGCGAGGCTCGATGTAGGTCACTTCGAAACCTTCACGCTCCAGTTGGCGCATGGTGTCGAGGACAGCCTTGTGCTCAATCTTGGTGGTGATCAGGTGTTTGCCTTTGGTGGCATAGAAATGTGCCGCACCCTTGATTGCCAGGTTGTCCGATTCGGTGGCACCGGAGGTCCAGACGATTTCACGCGGGTCGGCGTTGACCAGGTCGGCCACCTGACGACGGGCGTTTTCGACGGATTCTTCGGCTTTCCAGCCAAACACGTGGGAACGGGACGCCGGGTTACCGAAGTTTCCGTCGACCAGCAGGCATTCACTCATCTTTTGCGCGACACGCGGATCAACCGGGGTAGTCGCAGAGTAATCAAGGTAAATCGGCAATTTCATGGACTATCTCCTAAATCAGGCTGGCTGGCGTGCCGCTGGCTCTCTGGCTGTCATTCGACGGCGGACGCTTCAATCTTGTCCAGGCGTGGCGCCTTGCTGTTGCAACGGCGTTGATCCTGACGCTGGGCTACTTCTTGCACCTCACGGCGAGTCACAAGGTCAGCCAAGCTGATACCGCTCAGAAATTCGTGAATCTGCAGGCTCAGATCGCACCACAAGTGGTGGGTCAGGCAGGTGTCGCCTTGATGGCAATCACCCTGGCCCTGGCATTTGGTTGCATCGACCGATTCGTTCACCGCATCGATCACCTGGGCGACCTGGATACCTTGCATGTCGCGAGACAGCTGGTAGCCGCCGCCTGGACCGCGGACGCTGGACACCAGATTGCTGCGGCGCAATTTGGCAAACAGCTGCTCGAGGTAGGACAGGGAGATGCCTTGGCGCTCGGAGATATCGGCCAGGGACACGGGCCCGTGCTGCGCGTGCAACGCCAGGTCGAGCATGGCGGTCACGGCGTATCGGCCTTTTGTAGTCAGTCGCATGGACAATTACCACGGAGTTCGGAATGGGGCGAGTATGCAATTCCCGAGTATTTAAGTCAACTATAAGACCTAGTACTTTAGTCAGGTTTACCCGCAAAAGAGCGGCCGCATCATAGCAAAGGCTGGGCGGTTACAGCCAGCAATTGCGCGTTATCGTTCTTCGCGAGCAGGCTCGCTCCCACACCAATCTCACAATCAACGGAGAACCAATGTGGGAGCGAGCCTGCTCGCGAACGGCGCGACGCGGTTTAACTGGCCTGACTCTGATCCTTATCCTTCACACAGGCGAAGTCTTCTTCGCGCAGCTCAGGCAAATCCTTGGCACAGTAATTACTGCCCAGATCCTTCAACGCCCCGCACATCCCCTCCAGACGCCCATCAACCGCCTGCAGATGGTCGAGCAACTGGTTAATGGCGCGCGCCACCGGGTCCGGCATGTCTTCAGTCACACCATAGGCATCGAAGCCAATCTTCTCGGCCATGGCCTTGCGCTTGGCGTCCAGCTCTTGGTCCGGCTTGACGATGATCCGCCCCGGAATACCCACCACTGTGGCGCCCGGCGGCACTTCCTTGGTCACAACGGCATTGGAGCCCACTTTGGCGCCGGCACCAACAGTGAACGGACCGAGCACCTTCGCACCCGCCCCGACCACCACACCATCACCCAGGGTCGGGTGACGCTTGCCTTTGTTCCAACTGGTACCACCCAGGGTCACGCCCTGATAAATGGTCACGTCATCGCCGATTTCAGCCGTTTCACCAATGACGATGCCCATGCCATGGTCAATGAAGAAACGACGACCGACTTTAGCCCCCGGATGAATCTCGATCCCGGTCAACCAGCGACCGAAGTTCGACACCAGCCGCGCCAGCCATTTCAGGTCCGCGCGCCACAGCATTGCCGACAAACGGTGAATCCAGATGGCATGCATGCCGGGGTAGCAGGTCAGGACTTCAAAAGCGTTACGCGCCGCCGGGTCTCGATGGAATACGCTCTGGATATCTTCACGCAAACGCTCAAACATCATTAATCCTTCCGCTTAAGAAGCTCACCACGGGCCGCTTTCTGGGTTTCCGTGAGGATGCCACGCAAAATATTCATTTCCGCCCGGCTGACCGAGCTGCGTCCGTACAACCGGCGCAGGCGCGCCATCAAGTGCCGTGGTTTTTCCGGATCGAGAAACTCGATGGCCACCAGGGTTTGTTCCAGGTGCTCATAGAATCGCTCCAGCTCATCCATGGTCGCCAGCTCAGCGCTTTTGACCGATGCCACTTCTTCCTTCTCGACCTTGCTCGGCTGACCTTGGGCGGCCAGCCAGGACATGCGCACTTCATAACTCAACACCTGCACCGCCGCCCCAAGGTTCAGCGAACTGAACTCAGGGTCTGATGGGATGTGCACGTGATAATGACATCGCTGCAGCTCTTCATTGGTCAGGCCGGAATCTTCACGACCGAACACCAGTGCAATTTCGGCGCCCTGCCCGGCTTCCTCGACCACTTTGGTCCCGCATTCGCGCGGATCGAGCAGTGGCCAGGGGATGCGCCGGTCACGAGCACTGGTGCCCAGCACCAGATTGCAACCGACCAGGGCATCTTCCAAGGTGGCGACGACTTGCGCCTTTTCAAGGATGTCACCGGCACCGGAAGCACGGGCATCGGCCTCGTGGTGCGGGAACAGGCGCGGCTCAACCAGCACCAGCCGCGACAGGCCCATGTTCTTCATGGCACGCGCAGCCCCGCCGATATTGCCCGGATGGCTGGTATTGACCAGGACGACACGAATGTTTTGCAGCAAGGGAGGCGCTCTCGAACACATTATCGGGAGCAGAATCTTACAGCGCTCATTACCGTTAAGCCATGAAAGCGAACGTCGTCCTTCTCCTGTAGAAACTTTCTGATAGAATGCCCGGCTTTCTTTAACAACCTTAGGTGACACATCCATGCAGCCCATGCTGAATATCGCGCTGCGCGCCGCCCGCAGCGCCAGTGAATTGATCTTCCGCTCCATCGAGCGCCTGGATACCATCAAGGTCGACGAAAAAGACGCCAAGGATTACGTATCCGAGGTGGATCGCGCCGCTGAACAGAAAATCATCGACGCGCTGCGCAAGGCATACCCGAATCACTCGATCCTGGGTGAAGAAACCGGCATGCACGCCGGCTCCGGCATCGAAGGCGAAGAGTACCTGTGGATCATCGATCCGCTGGACGGTACCACCAACTTCCTGCGCGGCATTCCTCATTTCGCTGTCAGCATCGCCTGCAAATACCGCGGTCGCCTGGAACACGCTGTTGTCCTGGACCCGGTTCGCCAGGAAGAATTCACCGCCAGCCGTGGTCGCGGCGCCCAACTGAACGGCCGTCGCCTGCGCGTCAGCGGTCGCACCAGCCTGGACGGCGCCCTGCTGGGTACCGGCTTCCCGTTCCGTGACGATCAAATGGACAACCTCGACAACTACCTGGGCATGTTCCGCGCCCTGGTAGGCCAGACCGCCGGCATCCGCCGCGCCGGCTCGGCGAGCCTGGACCTGGCCTACGTGGCTGCCGGCCGCTTCGACGCGTTCTGGGAGTCGGGCCTGTCCGAGTGGGACATGGCAGCAGGCGCCCTGCTGATCCAGGAAGCAGGCGGTTTGGTGAGCGACTTCACCGGCGGTCACGACTTCCTTGAAAAAGGCCACGTCGTTGCCGGCAACACCAAATGCTTCAAGGCAGTCCTGACGGCCATCCAGCCGCACCTGCCGGCCTCGCTGAAGCGTTAAGCTTCCCGCGACAGAAAAAGCACCCTGCGGGGTGCTTTTTTTTATGCCTGGAATCCACGCCCCGAAATACCGCCGATTGCCTGTGGGAACACTGATCCCCTGTGGGAGCGAGCCTGCTCGCGAAAGCGGTGTATCAGCTACCATTATTGCTGGATGCGAGGACGCTTTCGCGAGCAGGCTCGCTCCCACAAGGGACTGGAGGTGACGCATAAATTCGGCGCACAAAAAAAGCACCCCGCAGGGTGCTTCTTTTTGAATCTGGCTTCAGCGGATCAATGCGCCTGCTGATTCTCCGACAAGATCAACTTGCCCTCTTTATCCACAGGAATCTGATTCCCCGGATCGCGATCCATCCGCACCTTGCCTTCCTTGCCATCGAGCGAATACCGCACGTCGTAACCCACAACCTTGTCGCTGATGTCATTCACCGTATTACAACGGGTCTGGGTCGTGGTGTAGGTGTCACGCTCTTGCATACCTTCCTGAACCTTGTTACCGGCATAACCACCACCGACAGCGCCTGCAACCGTGGCAATCTTCTTGCCGGTGCCGCCGCCGACCTGGTTACCCAGCAAACCACCCGCCAGCGCACCTACCACGGTACCGGCGATCTGGTGTTGATCTTTGACCGGCGCTTGCCGGGTGACCGCTACATCCTTGCACACTTCACGTGGAGTCTTGATTTGTGTCTTGACCGGCTCAACGGCGAGTACTTGCGCATACTCTGGGCCGTTATTTTTAACCAGGCTGTAGGTGGCCACAGCACCACCGGCAGTCACACCGACAGCACCCAGTACAGCACCAACCAGCATCGACTTGTTCACATGAACCTCCTGACCATCACATGCGGAACGCGTCCGCGCTTCTCCCAGCCTTGGAGCATAAAAAAAGGCGCGAGTTCAACTCGCGCCTTTTTTGGACTACATCGCTGAAGGAATTGCCCTTCAAGGACGGTCGTCGACTTCCGTCTCAGTGTTGGCCGCAGGAATCAGATCCTCGGAACTCAGGTTCAGCCAGATCAGCACCACGTTGGCGATGTAGATCGACGAGTAAGTACCCGCCAGAACACCGATGAACAGGGCGATGGAGAAGCCGAACAGGTTGTCGCCACCGAAGACCAACAGGGCCGCGATCGCCAGCAAGGTGGAGATCGAGGTTGCCATGGTCCGCAGCAGGGTTTGCGTGGTCGAGATGTTGATGTTCTCGATCAGGCTGGCCTTGCGCAGCACCCGGAAGTTCTCACGAACCCGGTCGAATACCACGATGGTGTCGTTGAGCGAGTAACCAATGATCGCCAGTACCGCCGCCAGCACCGTCAGGTCGAAGGTGATCTGGAAGAACGACAGGATACCGATGGTTACGATCACGTCGTGAATCAGCGAAACAATGGCGCCGACTGCAAACTTCCACTGAAAGCGGAAAGCCAGGTAGATCAGAATACCGCCCAGCGCCATCAGCATGCCGAGGCCGCCCTGGTCGCGCAGTTCTTCACCAACCTGCGGGCCCACGTACTCGACGCGCTTGACCACAGCCGGGTTGTCGCCACCGACTTTTTGCAGCGCTTCAGCGACTTGATGACCCAGTTGCGGGTCTTCACCCGGCATACGCACCAGCAAATCGGTGGTTGCACCGAAGCTCTGCACGATGGCGTCGTTATAACCCGAAGTGGCCAGTTGCTCACGCACCTTGGTGACGTCGGCCGGACGCTCGTAGGTCAGCTCGATGAGCGTACCGCCGGTGAAGTCCAGACCCCAGTTCATGCCCTTGGTGACGACGCTGAACAAGGCCAGCACGGTAAGGAACAATGTGACGCCGAACGCAACGTTGCGAACGCCCATGAAGTTGATTGTACGTAACATGGCAGCCCCTTAAATCCACAACTTCTTGAAGTCACGTCCGCCGAAGATCAGGTTGACCATCGCGCGGGTCACCATGATGGCCGTGAACATCGAGGTAAAGATCCCGAGGGACATCGTCACTGCGAAGCCCTTGACCGGACCTGTGCCCATGGCAAACAGGATGCCGCCGACCAGCAGTGTGGTCAGGTTGGCGTCGAGAATCGCGGTAAATGCCCGGCCGAAGCCTTCATTGATTGCCCGCTGCACAGTCATGCCCGCCGCGATCTCTTCACGAATCCGCGAGAAGATCAGCACGTTGGCGTCGACCGCCATACCCATGGTCAATACGATACCGGCGATGCCCGGCAGGGTCAGCGTGGCCCCCAGCAGCGACATCAGGGCCAGCAGCAACACCATGTTCACCGTCAGTGCAACGGTGGCGATGATGCCGAAGAAGCGGTAGATGGCGATGATGAACAGCGAGACAAACAGCATGCCCCACAGCGACGCATCGATACCTTTGGTGATGTTGTCGGCACCCAGGCTCGGGCCAATGGTGCGCTCTTCAGCGAAGTACATCGGTGCAGCCAGACCACCGGCACGCAGCAGCAGGGCCAGTTCGGACGACTCGCCCTGGCCGTTCAGGCCGGTGATGCGAAATTGCGCACCCAGCGGCGACTGGATGGTCGCCAGGCTGATGATCTTCTTCTCTTCTTTGAACGTTTGAACCGCTACGTCTTTCTCGACGCCGTTGACCACTTGCTTGGTGTACGTGGTGACCGGTCGCTGCTCGATGAAGATCACCGCCATGCTGCGACCAACGTTCGAACGGGTCGCACGACTCATCAGCTCGCCACCGTGACCATCCAGACGGATGTTCACTTCCGGCGTGCCTTGCTCACCGAAGCCTGCTTTGGCATCAGTGACCTGGTCACCGGTGATGATCAGGCCACGCTCGATCTGTGCCGGCGGACGATTGCCTTCACGGAACTCGAAAGATTCGGAAGTGGCTTTCGAAGCACCAGGCTCAGCCGCCAGACGGAACTCCAGGTTGGCCGTCTTGCCGAGGATACGCTTGGCTTCTGCGGTGTCCTGCACGCCCGGCAGCTCAACCACGATGCGGTTGGCGCCCTGACGCTGAACGATCGGTTCGGCAACACCCAGCTCGTTGACGCGGTTACGTACCGTGGTCAAGTTCTGCTTGATGGAGTATTCGCGGATTTCCGCCAGCTTGGCTGGGGTCATCGCCAGAAGCAGCACCGGTTGCCCATTGAGGTCGGCCGGAACAATGTCGAAATCGTTGAAATTCTTGCGGATCAGACTGCGGGCTTGTTCACGGCTGTCTTCATCGGAGAAGCCCAGCTGAATGGCACCACCCTGTTGCGGCAGGCTGCGATAGCGCAGTTTCTCTTTGCGCAACAGGCTCTTCACATCGCCTTCGTACACTTTCAAGCGTGCGTCGAGGGCTTTGTCCATGTCCACTTCGAGCAGGAAGTGCACACCACCGGACAAGTCCAGACCCAGCTTCATCGGGTGCGCGCCCAGGCTGCGCAGCCATTGCGGGGTGGTTTGCGCCAGGTTCAGTGCAACGACGTAGTCATCACCCAATGCCTTGCGCACGACGTCTTTGGCTGGCAGTTGGTCTTCAGCCTTGGTCAGGCGAATCAGACCGCCCTTGCCGCTCTCTGCCAGGGTGGCAGCCTTGACGTTGATCCCGGACTCCTTGAGCGCTGCGCTCACACGGTCCAGATCAGCCTGATTGACCTGCAGCGCGGTGCTTGCACCGCTGACCTGAATGGCCGGGTCATCAGGATATAGATTGGGAGCGGAATAAATCAGACCGACCGCCAGCACCGCCAGGATCAGAATGTATTTCCACAGAGGGTATTTGTTCAGCATCACGCCGCCCGCTTATGACGCGGGGCGCCTTGCGCGCCCCGTCGATTGAGTAGAAGTTGAAACTTAGATCGCTTTGAGCGTGCCTTTTGGCAGCGTGGCGGCGATGGCGCCTTTCTGGAACTTCATTTCGACGGTGTCGGAAACTTCCAGAACCACGAAATCGTCGGCCACTTTGGTGATCTTGCCGGCGATGCCGCCGGTGGTCACGACTTCGTCGCCTTTCTGCAGGCTGCTCAGCAGGTTCTTCTGCTCTTTGGCGCGCTTGGCCTGTGGACGCCAGATCATCAGGTAGAAGATGACCAGGAAGCCGACCAGGAAAATCCACTCAAAGCCGCCACCCATTGGGCCTGCCGCAGGTGCAGCAGCGTCGGCCATGGCATTAGAGATAAAAAAGCTCATTTAGCACTCCAGTTGCAAATGTTGAATCTTGGGGTCAGAAAACTCAGTCCAAAGGCGGAACGGGTAGCCCGCGTTTGGCGTAGAAGGCATCGACAAAGGCGGCCAATGTACCCTGTTGAATAGCCTCGCGCAAACCAGCCATAAGCACTTGATAATGACGCAAGTTATGGATGGTATTGAGCATGCTTCCCAGCATTTCGCCGCACTTGTCCAGGTGATGCAGGTAAGCGCGGGAGAAGTTCTGGCAGGTATAGCAATCGCAGGTCGGATCCAGCGGCGAATCATCATGGCGATGGAACGCGTTACGGATCTTGATCACGCCAGTATCAATGAACAGATGCCCATTGCGGGCATTACGGGTTGGCATCACGCAATCGAACATGTCCACACCGCGGCGCACACCCTCCACCAGATCTTCCGGCTTGCCAACGCCCATAAGGTAACGAGGTTTGTCAGCCGGCATTTGGGCTGGCAGATAATCCAGCACCTTGATCATTTCATGCTTGGGCTCGCCCACCGACAGACCGCCAATGGCCAGGCCGTCGAAACCGATCTTGTCGAGGCCTTCCAGGGAGCGCATGCGCAAATCCTGGTGCATCCCGCCCTGGACGATGCCGAACAGCGCCGCCGTGTTGTCGGCATGGGCATTTTTCGAGCGCTGGGCCCAACGCAACGACAACTCCATGGACACACGGGCGACGTCTTCGTCGGCCGGGTACGGCGTGCATTCGTCGAAAATCATCACGATGTCGGAGCCCAGGTCACGCTGGACCTGCATCGACTCTTCCGGGCCCATGAACACCTTGGCGCCGTCGACCGGAGAAGCGAAGGTCACGCCCTCCTCCTTGATCTTGCGCATGGCGCCCAGGCTGAACACCTGGAAACCACCGGAGTCGGTCAAGATCGGGCCTTTCCACTGCATGAAATCGTGCAGGTCGCCGTGTTTCTTGATCACTTCCGTGCCAGGGCGCAGCCACAGGTGGAAGGTGTTGCCCAGAATGATTTCAGCGCCAGTCGCCTCGATATCCCGCGGCAGCATGCCCTTGACCGTGCCGTAGGTGCCCACCGGCATGAAAGCCGGGGTCTCGACGGTGCCACGCGGGAAGGTCAGGCGACCACGGCGAGCCTTGCCGTCAGTAGCAAGTAACTCAAACGACATACGACATTGGCGACTCATTCTTTGTCCTCAGGGCCACGTGGTGCGGGGTTACGGGTGATAAACATCGCATCACCGTAGCTGAAAAAGCGGTATTCGTTATCGACGGCGGCCTTGTAGGCAGCCATGGTCTCGGGATAACCAGCGAACGCCGAAACCAGCATCAACAGCGTGGATTCCGGCAAATGGAAGTTGGTGACCAGGGCATCGACCACATGAAACGGCCGGCCCGGATAGATGAAAATGTCGGTATCGCCGCTGAACGGCTTGAGCACGCCATCGCGGGCAGCGCTTTCCAGGGAGCGCACACTGGTGGTCCCCACCGCCACCACACGACCGCCGCGCGCACGACAGGCGGCAACCGCATCCACCACGTCCTGGCCGACTTCCAGCCATTCGCTGTGCATGTGGTGGTCTTCGATCTTCTCGACCCGCACCGGCTGGAAGGTGCCAGCGCCCACGTGCAAGGTCACGAACGCGGTCTCGACGCCCTTGGCGGCAATCGCCTCCATCAGCGGCTGATCGAAATGCAGCCCCGCCGTCGGCGCCGCCACCGCGCCCAAACGCTCGGCGTAGACGGTCTGATAACGCTCGCGGTCCGCGCCTTCGTCCGGGCGGTCTATATAAGGAGGCAGCGGCATGTGCCCGACACGGTCAAGCAGCGGCAACACCTCTTCGGCGAACCCCAGCTCGAACAACGCATCATGACGCGCCAGCATCTCAGCCTCGCCACCGCCGTCGATCAAAATTTTCGAACCAGGCTTGGGCGACTTGCTGGAGCGCACATGGGCCAGCACGCGATGACTGTCCAGCACCCGCTCCACCAGGATTTCCAGCTTGCCGCCGGAAGCCTTCTGGCCAAACAGCCGTGCCGGAATCACCCGGGTATTGTTGAACACCATCAAATCGCCGGGGCGCAAATGCTCCAGCAAATCAGTGAATTGACGGTGTGCCAGGGCGCCGCTGACCCCATCCAGGGTCAACAGGCGACTACCGCGACGCTCGGCCAAAGGGTGGCGGGCGATCAGCGAATCAGGGAGCTCGAAAGTAAAGTCAGCAACGCGCATGATGGGGTTCGTCTAGCAGGGCCGGGAAGTCTAGCGGAAATATCAAAAATTCTCCATGTACCTGATTGACCGACGGTTATCTCATCTCTATACTCCGCGGCCATTGCCCTGATGGCGGAATTGGTAGACGCGGCGGATTCAAAATCCGTTTTCGAAAGGAGTGGGAGTTCGAGTCTCCCTCGGGGCACCAAAATTAAGAAAGGTCTTGCTTAGCAAGGCCTTTTTTTTCGCCTATAGGAAAGTTATCCACCGTGCCGCTCTGTAGGAGCTGCCGAAGGCTGCGATCTTTTGACCTTGCTTCTCTCTTTTACCCTTCACCCCGCCTGACCCTTTCACAAGGACCCCTCATGGAATCGCAACTGGAAACCGTCGCCCTCTTCTCCCTCAAGCTGGCTTATGAGACGGAAGGTTCAAGCCCGATTTTGCGTGACGATTTGGTCATGGGTGATTACCAGCGGGATGTGTTTGAGTTGCTGGTGCGGCGGGGGGATGTTGAGGGGATTCAGGTGAAGGTGGATGAGTGTGTGGGGTTGGCGTTGGAGGCTGTTGGGGGTGTGGATAAGCCGTTGGGGCGGGAGTTGGGGAGGTTGGTGGGGGAATTTGGCAGTATTCAGATGATGGAGCAGCTTGATGTTCCGCTCATTGCGCTTATGGATTATCTGAAAGATATTCAATGAATGAAGGCGGGCGACAAAAAAAGAGAACACCAGGATACCAAACCAATGCTAGTCGCCACGTCCAATCCAATATTTAGTATGCTCCATTTTTCGCACCCCTCTCCTCATTTTTGTTGCCCTCCAAGAGCGTTAGCCAAGTCCGCTTCCGGCCAGTAGAAAACGCTCCTGCGCAAATTAACTCGACTCAATAGTCCACTTCCTTTTTATATATTTTGAAGTAAATTCAATCTCAGGAAACATTGATCTAGAGTTAATATTCAAGGCATCAAGCTGAATGATTATATCTTTTTTGCATTCAGCCGGGATAATAATTTTTTTGTGTTGCAGCCCCGCGGACCGCTCAAGCGAACGGTACTGCAAGAGCCCAGCTGCTATAAAAGCACCTGACTGAGCAATTACCCGCTTATTATTTTTAGATGGATACACAAAATAATATCTGAATAAATCTAATGGATTAATCACATCTAGAAAATAGGGCTTCTCTACCCGAACAAACTGCATAAGCCTCTTGACTTCAGGCATCGAACGAAAAGTTTTTTTATTAGGCCCACTCCAGTCGGCCAACCTTGAGCCAACTTCATTATACTTAACCGATATTTTCCTTCTTTCGATATCAGACAGTCTCGACAGATTGCAAATGATACTGATAGTGTCACTATCTGCAAATTTCTCCCGATTTCTTTGAAAATCAAAAATTTGCACTACGCCATCTTTCTGCTGATGCTCTTCCTCGTCGCAAGCAAAATATAATCCTACAAGCGGATTTAGCGTAACATCGAGAAGTCGCGTGGGTAAGCTGTAATGCTGTGCTCGTACCAGCTTATCAAACATACTTTTGTCTGCTCCAAACTCATTTGGCGCCTCTAGCAAAAGCTCACTTAATATCTGATTTTCAGCATCAGACTTTAACTCTCTCATGACAGACGGTTTAACCTTCCACGCACTGTCAGATTGACCACGATAACAACGTGGACCGGTAGGCTCACCGGCAAGACCATAAATTATAGTAAGGTAAGAAATTAGGTCTCGCGCCTCATATTCCCTATGCATTTTAGTCGACCTAGCGATTCGTTCCATTATAAAATCTTAATATTTAATTATTAATAGATAGAGTAAACAAACTAATATTTACCCCAAAAACTGGACTGGAACAATAGCCGAATTTTAGCTCATATTCTGTTATGGAATCACCTTCGATTCGCAGGGGAGTCAAGGATGATAGCTTTTTGGTCGTTTTTTGGCGCTCACCTTCGGAAGCTATGAGTTGTGAATTCGCGGTTAGCCACTGTCGGCTGTTATCGACCCAGAGCTGATTTTGCCAACCTCAACCACTCCATACCGACAGTAGTTGAATGCAGAACCTTCATTGACCCACCCTGGATTTTCTCTGGAACAATTTCGCTTACGAACTGCTCCGCTGCAATCCCCCATGAATTTGGCATACGGAGGTTACCCGTACCATTTTGCCTTGAGTGCACCGAAACTGCCCCATTTCGACTCCTTCTGCTGATTGAAAACTAGCCTAGATGCTTCACTGCTCTTGCTCAACATTTGATCATAAGCAAAAAAATTGATCACATGGAAATTTCGACAAGATTGTGCTTTCAATTAGCCACCAGATAGGCGTGGTCAAGCTCACCATTCACCCCGATCTGCTAGGTTTCGATTTTAATGTCTTCAGTGCCGACGCCCCTTTGGTAAGGGATTGTCCCCTATGGCCTTTACAGATACAGCACAGAACGTGGTATCCATCGGCAGCTCCAGTACAGGAAACGTACGTAGCGACTGCATTAGTTTTGGCTGGTATCACGCGACACAACAGGCATCTGCTCTTCCAATCCTCAGCGGATCTGATCAACTTGCTGGAGCGCGAAAAGCACAACGATGAGACGGGCAGGATTGCCTAAGGACTGTTAAGGACAGATCTTGTGATCCTCGATGAACTTGGCAATCACCCTAAAACCAACCTGTCCTGAGTCTATTTTCAATCTGCACAGGCAGTGTGCGTCACAGGCGAAGCGGGGAACATGACCTGGCGCGACTTGATGGCACGCGGCCATGTGCTACAGTCGCGAGGAAAATAATAGACCCAAGGAACACGGCAACGGCCGTCCTGAGGGACCAACACTCAAGCGAACCGCGCAGGTCCGAAGCTGGAAGCCGCGCCGTAGCCGTCAGGAAAACTCAGGAAATTGCACGGAGGCGAAAGCATGCATGAGATTATCTGTCCGCATTGTGCAAAGGCGTTCAAAATTGATGAGGCTGGATACGCAGATATCCTCAAACAGGTTAGAGATACCGATTTCGAGAAGCAGTTACATGACCGACTTGAACTGGCTGAACAAGAAAAGCGAAACGCCGTTGAGCTAGCGATAGCCAAGGCCGCTAGCGAAATGCAGAAGTCAGCGACGACCAAGGATGCAGAAATTCAAGAACTGCGGTCCAGGATTGATACTGAAGAGGTTACGCGAAAACTCGCCGTCAGTGAGGCACTAAGTGCCGTAGAGAAAGAGCGTGACACGCTTACTTACGAGCTTGAGCAGGCACGCCGCGAACAAGAGTCCCACTCAAGGTTGGCTGAAGCGAAGTTTCTAAATGAAATGCAGAAAACCTCAGCGACCAAAGACTCTGAAATTCAAGAATTGAAATCCAAGCTTGATTCCATTGAAGTCGGCAAAAAGCTCGCGATTACGGAGGCTATTAGTTCGGTCGAGAAAGAGCGAGACAAGCTGCAAAGCGGACTTGAAAAAGCCGAACTAGAAAAACAGCTTGCAGAAAAATCGCTCAGGGACAAGTACGAAACGCAGATCAAAGATCGTGATGACACTATCGAACGTCTCCGAGATATGAAAGTTCGCTTATCGACAAAAATGATCGGTGAATCCCTCGAGCAGCATTGCGAAACAGAGTTCAACCGTATTCGAGCCACAGCCTTTCCTAGGGCATACTTCGAAAAAGACAATGATGCCCGGACCGGAAGTAAAGGGGACTACATATTTCGCGATTTGGACGAGACGGGAACAGAGATCGTTTCCATTATGTTCGAAATGAAGAATGAGAATGACCGAACCGCAACTAAAAACAAGAATGAAGATTTCCTTAAAGAGCTTGACAAAGATCGCATTGAGAAAGGGTGTGAGTACGCGGTACTGGTTTCCCTTCTAGAGCCTGAAAGTGAGTTATACAACACAGGAATCGTTGATGTGTTTCACCGCTTCCCAAAAATGTACATCGTCAGACCTCAATTCTTCATTCCAATCATAACGCTGTTGCGAAATGCAGCAATGAATTCACTAAAATACAAATCTGAGCTTGCGCTTATGAAAGCGCAAAACATAGACATCACAAATTTCGAATCTGAGCTTGAGACATTTAAGACAGCATTCGCAAAAAACTATGACTTGGCCTCAAAGCGATTTCAAACGGCGATTAGTGAAATTGATAAGTCAATCGACCACCTACAAAAGACGAAGGAGGCATTACTAGGTACCGACCGAAACCTTCGTCTAGCGAACGATAAAGCGCAGGATGTTACGATAAAAAAACTTAACCGTGGCAACCCAACCATGGCTGCGAAATTTTCCGATCTCAAAAGCGACGCGGCAAGCCCGGGAAAGTAAAATTTCTGCAATCTCCCCGGGATCGTCGAATTAATAAATTAGGTAAATAAAATGGAAAATACCTCGCACAACCCCGACCAGCACATGTTTGGATTTCGCCAGCTTGCTACAAATGGAAGAAAGAGGATAGGACTACTGATCGGTGCAGGGGCGCCTGTTAGCATTGACGTAGGTGGGGCAGGAAGCTGGAAACCGTTGATACCAAATATCGCCGGCCTTGAGAAAATTGTGTTAGACGAACTCTCGGAAAGTCAACGGGGAGTCTACAGTCAAATAAAATCTTCATTTTCTGACTCAAACCTTGAGAAGGTTCTGTCACGCGTCAGAATGCTTGCAGAAGTAATTGGTAACGGCAAGCTGTTTGATTTTATGGAGAAAGACTTTTCCGATTTATCCGAAGCCATATGCAACTCAATTCGAGAAGTGGTTGCACAAGACTTACCATTGGGCGCAAACCCATACTCCGAACTCGTATCGTGGATTAACGGTATCAATAGGAAGTATGCGGTGGAAATCTTTACCACGAATTACGATCTTTTAATGGAAAATGCCTTGGAGCGGGCCCGAACACCTTACTTTGATGGGTTCAGCGGCTCCAAGAGTGCTTTTTTTGATCCCTCAAGCATTTCAAAAAATGATCTTCCGCCGCGCTGGGTACGGCTTTGGAAGCTTCATGGCTCCATTGGCTGGGAGTCAAATGCTAATGGAGAGGTTGTACGCGTACCGAATTCTAAAAGTGCCAATATGGTTTATCCATCGCACATCAAGTACGATCAAACACAAGCAGCCCCCTACTCGTCTCTCTTTGATCGCTTGAAGAACTTCATCCTTGAGCCTGACACATTAATTTTAAGCGCCGGATTTTCTTTCGCTGACGCCCATATTTCATCGCGGCTGCTTGAGTGCCTAATGGCTAACCCCACCGCCGCATTATTTGCTTTTCAGTTTAATGGTCTGGCAGATGAAAAGGCCGCGAAGGAATTGGCGCTAAAGTGCCCAGGTATAAGTGTTTTTTGTAGCGATGGTGCTGTGATTAATGGAGTGGAAGCAAAGTGGAAAATCGGCACCCCTCCAACCAAAAACTGGCATGAGATTCGAGCAGAATACTATAAAGATGGTAAGTTCTTGCTTGGTGACTTCCTACGGTTAGCTCGTTTTCTGGCGACTGCTGGTAGCGATATATCTCAAGATGCAGTTCCTCCCGTACCCCAGAATGAGCAAGAGGAGTTGGTATGACAACCATCCAGCCAACGTTTCTTGGACTTGTAAGCGCCGTATCTAGCTCTTCGGTGGCCGTTGAACTCGCTGCCTCAGTGGAGTCTGGAATTGTTGTTCTGGAAGGACGCAATTATCGGATCGGTCAAGTTGGAAGCTTCGTGAAAATTCCGTTAGGGTATAACCACCTCTACGGAGTTATTTCCGAATCTAGTGAAAGCTCAACTGTCGACGCCGATTCCAAAATGTCTTCCGCGAGAAAATGGATCAAAGTGGAGCTAGTTGGAGAATCCATCGGCGGAAATTTTGATCGAGGCATAAGCGAGTACCCAAGCATAGGCGACCATGTTCATTTTGTCGTCGAAAGCGACCTGAAATTAATTTTCAAAAAACACTTAAATAGTCATTTCCCAGTGGGGCGCCTATCTAGTTCGGAAGGAATTGAAATAAGCTTGGATCTGGATAAGCTTGTCGCTCGCCATTCTGCAATTTTGGGGTCTACCGGATCCGGGAAGTCTACCAGCACGGCAAGCATTCTTCGGTCAATGGTGATCAAGCCAGATGGATCTCCCTTACCATCTGCGAGAGTTTTGCTGATAGATATTCACGGTGAATATGGTCCAGCACTTAGAGATGTCGCCAAGACCTTTTCAATCATGCCCTCAGGCGAAAACCAGCTGTACATACCATTTTGGTGCATCTCGCCCGATAAGCTTATTGATTTTCTTTGCAACAACCCAAACGATTCTCAACGTTCACTTTTCATGGATAAAACCGTTGATGAAAAAAAACTTGGCATAGTTGAGAATCATATACCAAATATAGACGCGGATAAAATCACAAGTAATACACCGCTTCCTTATAGATTAAAGAAAATATGGTACGACCTTTGCCATGAGGACGGTGTTAATTACAGTGATGCTGCCATGACTAAGCCAGCATACTCCCCTGGCGGGGAGGGGGATTTTGATGATCTGACGGCCCCTAAATTTCTCCCTCCTGGGGCTGGCTCATCATTACCGAAGAAGGGTGGAACAGGGGCAATGAAGAGGCAGCTTGATTTGATGAAGTCAAGGCTGCTCGATACGCAATACTCGTTCTTGCTGGAGCCAGGCGATTGGAACCCTGACAAAGAGGGCAAGATCAATAAAGATTTAGACGGACTTCTGGAGGATTGGTTAGGGCATGATAAGCCAATAACGATATTTGATTTGTCTGGTATGCCCTCGTCACGGTTGACTCTTCTTTTGGGGGCAGTACTCGACATTATCTTTGAGTCGGCCATTTGGGGTCGAAATGTCACCGAGGGTATGCGTGAGCGTCCTCTTCTTATAGTCCTTGAAGAAGCTCACCGTTATCTTGGAAAGTCAGAGATTGGGCACGCAAAAGAAATGGTTCAGAGGATCGCCAAGGAAGGTCGCAAGTTTGGAGTCGGCGCCATGATTGTTAGCCAGCGTCCATCCGAGATAGATGAAACTATTTTATCTCAATGCGGGACGATTATATCGTTACGTATAAATAATTCAACGGATCGTGGAATAGTTAAAGCAGCTATGTCCGACGGTTTGGCCGGTATCGTTGACTCACTACCCATCCTTAGAACTGGAGAGGCCATTATAGTGGGGGAAGCAGCGCAACTCCCTACACGGTGCAGATTCAATGTTTTGCCAGATGGTAAATTCCCTAATAGCGGAGATCCTAAAATTGGCGAAAAATGGAGTTCTGCGCGCAGCAATGAAGACTATTCCAAGCTCGTAAGGGCCTGGAGAAACCAAGATAGCGCCCAATAGGAGAAACTCATGGAACGTGTGCCTGTTAGCTCTTCAAATATCGCCTCTGTTGGACATAACGAGTCATCGCAGACTCTCGAAGTGGAGTTCTTGAGCGGTGCATTGTACGAATATTACGACGTTCCTGAATATGTGTACCAAGAGTTGATAAGTGCATCCTCGGCGGGGAGTTATTTCGCCCAGCAGGTTAAAAATGTGTATAGCTTCGCTCGTGTTGGATAGAGCGCTTGAGTAGTTTTTTTGCTAAAATTTCGTGAGTCACGTTTTGTTCAGAGGAGGTTCGCGTCGCAATGCGAACGTCCTCGATGAAAAATAGCTCTCGATCAGTGATTTACGATTTGACTTAGCAAGATTGCGCGCCAGACTTCTACCTAGTCAAAAAAATCGATGCTTAGGGGGTATAGTATCGACGCAGAAAAAGTGGCCCTAAGCAGGCACTAACTATATACGTATAGCGGACAATTAGGAATATGACACCCTAATACGTAGCGCCCCTTATCCTTTAACTCAATGAAATAAGTTGATCCACCATGCATACCACAGAAAATTGCAAAAATTCAAAGATGGAACAAAAATTAACTGAATGGGGAAGCAGGTTGAACATGGCTCAAACAGGGCACTACATTGTCTCCGAGCGCTATTTACAACTTAATCTACTGTTTTCAGTGCCGCTTGTCTTCCTTTCAGTTGTAGTAGGTTCTTTTCTATTTTTTCAATCAGGACCGGAGGAAACCACCTCGGTACTTTTGAAAGGTGCGGCAATAGCAGTAGCAGTTCTATCACCACTCCAAACGTTGATACGCCCATCAGAGAAAGCAGAAATGCATAGAGTCAAAGCATCTAGGTATGGCTGCCTTAAAAGAAAAATTGAGTTTTTTTCTTTAAATGATAATCGGGAGTCAGAATGGGCATCCTTCAGTAAAGAAATCATGTATGAGTGGAATAGTGTTGCAGAAGACTCTCCATTAACACCAAACTCAGCTAGAAAAAAAATAAAGAAACTTTCTGAATACAACTGAAGAACGCAAACCATTAAAAACTTGTTGACGTTGATGCGACTTTAACCCAAGTCGCCGATTTTGGCGGATCTATGCGCAACATCTGAATACCCGTACTAAGGAATCGTTCCCTTAGTATCAGAAGAGTCCGACAACTTCCGGCAACTTGGTTAAAATCGCTACAACCTCAACAGCCTCAGAAGATACTTGCCAAGCCCTATAATCTAATATTTTCTCTGTCATATCGCACGAAGGGCTGAATGGTTGATTGGGCACTTCAAGCCTAAACCCTGCAGACGTTTTCTAACCTCGTACAACTCAGCATCTGTAGCTTCCGGATGAACGCGCACTTCTTTAATAATTGAATTCAAAGAGTACACAAAGATATAGCCGTGATCTTTTTTCCTTAAAACCTTGTGACTTTGTTCTTTTCCTCTCCTCGACATGCACGAAGTTATTTCGTTACTCAAGTGCGACAATATACCGCCAATACGAACCTCCGTGCGTGCTTCGAAACCCGTAAGCACTGAATACTTTACAAGATCAAAAACAATGCGAAACTCCTTTTCCTTTTGAAATTTACTATTTTTAATGCGTAAAGGCTCATGATTTGCATGAGGCTTAAGCTCATCGCTGTAAATCACATCATAATATGAAGTTGCCTGCTCCAACGGTTCAGGAAGTGCATCAGAGAGCGCCCAGTCATCACTAAAAATGACGACACCCCCCCTACCAAATTCTTTCCACATATCCATTGACTCTTCAGAATCAAGATACCAGCAACTTAAGAAACTATTTTCTCTATTAATTTTCTGCAGATTTAATTGACTTCTATCAAGACCATCTAGAAGCGCAGAATCAATGCCTGTAACTGCATTGGCAATATGACCAGATAAAAAAGTATGATCATAAACACCTTCATTTTCATCTGACTGATCTGATGCCGCACTTAAAAATATGCCATTATCTGAAATCAACCACTCTAGTTTCTGACCGTCAAGGTATCGCATAACCGTTTTGCGCATGTTAACTCCATAAATCTTACTGAAATCGCTCGCATTTTTTGTTGATGCTTTTTTTGACAGCATAAGCTGATATGCATTTGATCGTACCTTATGCAGCCTGCGTACTGCCATCACCTGGACTAACTCATTCAAGCGCTGTATCAGTCGAGAACAAGCGACGCATTGTTAATGACTCGTGCAGGGGAGGTCAGATGATTCTCAAACTTACTTTTAATAGTCGACTTTTCTCGCTCTGAGCGGCTGCCTCTGGCCGATAGCGGTCTTTCAATTTAACAACCGACGCCCCAAACCAAACAGACGCAAAGCTTAGCGTCCAAATTAGCCAACCCCTCGGCTTAGTAACACTTTTACTTTGGCATCGAACAATACATGAATCTATACAACCCGTAACGAACATAACAGGGACAGAAAATACTTTTCGACTCGGATGGCTACGAGCGGGTCCTAGAAGGTTGCAGGAAAAGCAACTGGACGATACCCTCCCACCGTCGCTGCAAATTCAGCGACCGGGTGTGGTAACCCGAGTTATTCAAGGCGCTACAGCGCCCCCAATCACGTCATCAGGCGCTTTTTCTATGCCTGCGGCGTGAGTTATGGCGGCTGTGCGTGGGACGCCCTCGGGCGTGCCGGTTTCCTTGATACCCGGTTTACCACCCTGCGCACAGCTGTCACCCATTCGTGTGGTAACGAACGTGGCAGCTCCTCGTATCAAGGAGTTGGATAATGTGCAGTATCAATCCGTTTGAAATTTGGCTTTTCTCTCTATGCGATTCCCAATCGCGTAACGCCCTCCCCCATTGCCTCTCCATCCTCGGAGGTGGCCAATGACCGAACAATCTGAGCTCAAAACCATCGGCTTAACCCCCGCCATCTACTGTTCCGATCAACCACTGTTCCACGTCACTCGCGGCGTTCCGCTCAGTGATGCGTTGTCGATGGCTTCTGATTTTCTGTTTCTGGCCAAGACGCTGACTGAAGATGCTGCCTATGCGAGAGATACCGACCGGCATGCCTGGGCTGCGCATTATTTGACGTCGATGAGTAAGGCGTTGGTGGATGATGCGGTGAAGGTGTTTACTCGGGATCGGGCTTATGCGCCGGTATCCGAGCGGGCGGGGGCAAAGGCTGAAGGTTAGTGGTTGAGGCCTGTGGGTGTTGGTGGCTTGTGATGGTGGTGGCTGATTCAGCATTTGTGTTGGTTGGGCTGGCGCTATCGCGGGCAAGCCCGCTCCCACAGGGGGTTGCGGTGAGCTGATGGGCATTGTTTGGCCACGGTGTGTGAGTGGGTTTGGGGTGCAGTTTCAGCATTGGTGGTGGTTGGGCTGGCACTATCGCCAGCAGGCTGGCTCCCACAGGGGTTTTGTGTGGTGGCTGGGATTTGGGATTGGCCTCGAGCTTTTTCGGGGCTTTTTAGTATTCGGGTCGGGGAATGGCTTTTGGGTTACGGCTGAATGGATCAGCGCATCTGCTCCGTAGAATTGCCTACGGTTCTGATGCTTTTTCCCACCTGTAATGCTTGTTATACATCAGCCATCGACAAGCCCTTCGGGCATTAGGCCGGTGAGTAAACGCCCCGCGCGGCACTCATCTAGACTTAATGGATAGTCGTAGGCAGAACCGAGCACGTCGCTTTGGTGCAGTTCGATCAATAGCGGCGTGGCAAGCTGCCCTTTATGCCCAGTAGAGGTGCGGCGAAGACCGTGCCGGGCACAACAAGATGCCCGCTCAGGGTGCCCTGGCCAACGGCCTGAAATTGCCACGATTCCGTGACGTGGTGTGAGTGCCGCAGCCGACACTTTCGGACGACCGACGACCTTCTGGTTTGTCCGTGACCGTGAGGATTGCTGAATGCCTGATGAGAGTTTGCACCTGTCTGTGGTCAATACCCTGCTGCAGCGCCATAAGGGCTCTGCGGGTGCGCTGTTGCCCATTCTTCATGATATTCAGGAACGCATCGGCTATATCCCCGATGCGGCCGTCCCCGAGATTGCTCATGCCCTCAATCTGAGTCAGGCGGAGGTTCGTGGGGTGATCAGTTTTTACCATGATTTCCGTACCTCGCCGCCGGCGCGGCATATCCTGCGGCTGTGCCGAGCTGAGTCGTGCAAGAGTCGCGGCGCCGAGCAGCTTGCCGCGCAGTTGCGTGAGCGGTTGCAATTGGACGATCACGGCAGTAGTGCCGACGGCAGCATCAGTTTGCGTCCGGTGTATTGCCTCGGGGCCTGTGCCTGTTCGCCTGCCCTGGAACTGGATGGCCGGGTGCATGCGCGGCTTAGTGCTGAGCGTCTGGATGCCTTGCTCGATGCTTGCCGGGAGGACGCGTGATGCCGACTCTTTATCTGCCCTGTGACTCCCTTGCCCGTGCCGTGGGAGCCGATGAGGTCTCCACGGCGCTGATCACTCAGGCCAAGGAACGCAATCTGCCGCTGGAGCTACAACGCACCAGCTCGCGCGGGTTGTATTGGCTGGAACCGCTATTGGAATTGGACACTCCGCAAGGCCGTATCGGTTTCGGTCCGCTGACCGCTTCCGATGTGCCGTCCGTGCTCGAAGCGCTGGGCGATCCATCCGCGCACCCACTGGCCCTGGGCCTGGTGGAAGAGCTGCCTTATCTCAAATCTCAACAACGCCTGCTGTTCGCCCGCGCCGGTATTACCCGGCCGTTGTCGCTGGACGATTACCGCGCTCACGGCGGTTTCGAAGGCCTAACAAGGGCCGTCGCCATTGGCGGCGAGCAGACCGCGACCGCAGTGTTCGATTCAGGCCTGCGTGGCCGTGGTGGCGCGGCCTTCCCCGCCGGGATCAAATGGCGCACGGTGCGCGCCACTCAGGCGGCGCAGAAATACGTTGTGTGCAACGCCGACGAAGGCGACTCCGGCACCTTCGCCGACCGCATGCTGATGGAAGGCGACCCCTTCCTGTTGATCGAAGGCATGGCCATTGCCGGCATTACCGTCGGCGCCACCTTCGGCTACATCTATGTACGTTCGGAATACCCCGACGCCGTGGCCACCCTGCGCCAGGCGCTGAACATCGCCCGGGCTGCCGGTTACCTCGGCGCCAATGTCGGCGGCAGCGGCCAGGCCTTCGATATGGAAGTTCGCGTCGGTTCCGGTGCCTATATCTGTGGTGAGGAAACCGCGCTGCTGGACTCGCTGGAAGGCAAGCGCGGGATCGTCCGCGCCAAGCCGCCTATCCCAGCGCTGCAAGGCTTGTTCGGCCAGCCAACCCTGGTGCACAACGTGCTGACCCTGGCCTCGGTGCCGCTGATTCTGGCCAAGGGCGCGCAGTTCTATCGCGATTACGGCATGGGCCGCTCCCTGGGCACCATGCCCTTCCAACTGGCGGGCAATATTCGTCACGGTGGCCTTGTGGAACGGGCCTTTGGCCTGACCCTACGCGAACTCGTGGAAGACTACGGCGGCGGTACCGCCAGTGGCCGGCCGCTGAAGGCCGCGCAGGTCGGCGGCCCCCTCGGCGCCTGGGTGCCGCCGTCGCAATTCGACACGCCGCTGGATTACGAGGCCTTTGCCACCATCGGCGCGATGCTCGGTCACGGTGGTGTGGTGGTGGCTGACGACAGCCTGGACATGGCCCATATGGCGCGCTTCGCCATGCAGTTCTGCGCCGAGGAATCCTGTGGCAAATGCACCCCTTGCCGCATCGGCTCGACCCGGGGCGTGGAGGTGATTGACCGGCTGCTGGCCGCGCCTGACCAGAGCGGTCGCGATGAGCAGGTGATCATCCTCAAGGACCTGTGCGACACCCTGCAATACGGTTCGCTGTGCGCGTTGGGCGGCATGGTCTCTTTTCCCGTAGCTAGCGCCCTCAAGCACTTCCCCGCTGACTTCGGTCTGCAAGCCTCGGAGGCCGAGCAATGATCACTGTATTCGATCCGAAAACCGATATCGATCTGGGCACGCCGGCCCGCGAGAGCCAGGTGCAGGTCACCCTGAACATCGATGGCCGCAGCATCAGCGTGCCCGAAGGTACTTCGGTGATGCGCGCCGCTGCACTGCTGGGCACCACCATTCCGAAACTCTGTGCCACCGACAGCCTGGAAGCCTTCGGCTCCTGCCGCATGTGCCTGGTGGAGATCGACGGCATGCGCGGCTACCCCGCGTCCTGCACCACGCCTGTCACTGAAGGCATGAGCGTGCACACCCAGACGCCGAAGCTCGCGACCCTGCGCCGTAATGTCATGGAGCTGTACATCTCCGATCACCCGCTGGACTGCCTGACCTGCTCGGCCAACGGCAACTGCGAGCTACAAACCGTCGCCGGTCAGGTCGGCCTGCGGGAAGTGCGTTACGGCTATGAAGGTGACAACCATCTGGCCGATGTGAAGGACACGTCCAACCCCTATTTCGACTACGACCCGAGTAAGTGCATCGTCTGCAACCGCTGCGTGCGCGCCTGCGAAGAAACCCAGGGCACCTTTGCCCTGACCATTACCGGGCGCGGTTTCGAATCCCGCGTGGCCGCTGCAGGTGGGGATAACTTCCTCGACTCGGAATGCGTGTCCTGTGGCGCCTGTGTGCAGGCCTGCCCCACCGCGACGCTGATGGAAAAAAGCGTGGTCGAACTGGGTCAGCCGGAACGCAGCGTGATCACCACCTGTGCCTATTGCGGCGTAGGTTGCTCGTTCCGTGCCGAGATGAAAGGCGACCAGTTGGTGCGCATGGTTCCGGACAAGAACGGCCAGGCCAACCACGGCCACTCCTGCGTCAAAGGGCGCTTTGCCTGGGGCTACGCCACCCACCCGGATCGCATCACCAAGCCGATGATCCGCCAGCACATCAACGACCCGTGGCAGGAAGTCAGCTGGGATGAAGCGGTGACCTACGCGGCCAGCGAATTCCGCCGGCTCCAGCAAAAATATGGCCGCGACTCCATTGGTGGCATCACCTCCAGCCGCTGCACCAACGAAGAAACCTACCTGGTGCAAAAACTGGTGCGCGCTGCCTTCGGCAACAACAACGTCGACACCTGCGCGCGGGTCTGCCACTCGCCGACCGGCTATGGTCTGAAACAAACCCTGGGCGAGTCCGCCGGCACCCAGAGTTTCGACTCGGTGATGCAGGCCGATGTGATCCTGGTGATGGGTGCCAACCCCAGCGACGCCCACCCGGTGTTCGCTTCCCAGCTCAAACGTCGCCTGCGTGAAGGCGCGCGGCTGATCGTTATCGATCCACGGCGCATTGATCTGGTGGACTCGGTGCACGCCCGCGCCGAGTATCACTTGGCTCTGCGCCCGGGCACCAACGTCGCCATGCTCAACGCCCTTGCCCACGTGATCGTCACCGAAGGCCTGCTCAACCAAGCCTTTATCGACGCCCGTTGCGAGGGCAGCGATTTCGCCAACTGGAGCGAGTTCGTCAGCCGCGCGGAAAACTCGCCGGAAGTGCTTGGCGCCATCTGCGGTGTGCCCGCTGCCGACATCCGCGCCGCCGCTCGCTTGTACGCCACTGGCGGCAACGCTGCGATCTATTACGGCCTGGGCGTCACCGAGCACAGCCAGGGCAGCACCGCGGTCATGGGCATCGCCAACCTGGCCATGGCCACTGGCAACATCGGCCGTGAAGGCGTGGGCGTGAACCCGCTGCGGGGGCAGAACAACGTTCAGGGTTCCTGTGACATGGGTTCCTTCCCCCACGAGTTGCCCGGCTATCGGCACATCTCCAACGAGGTGGTGCGGGCGCAGTTCGAACAGGCGTGGAACGTCACTCTGCAACCTGACCCGGGCCTGCGTATCCCGAATATGTTCGAGGCCGCCCTGGGCGGCAGTTTCAAGGGCTTGTATTGCCAGGGCGAAGACATCGCCCAGAGCGATCCCAATACCCAGCACGTCACCGCTGCGCTGTCGGCCATGGAGTGCGTGGTGGTGCAGGACATTTTCCTCAACGAAACCGCCAAGTTCGCCCACGTGTTACTGCCGGGCAGCTCGTTCCTGGAAAAAGACGGCACCTTCACCAACGCCGAGCGACGCATCTCTCGGGTGCGCAAGGTCATGGACCCTCTGGGCGGCAAGGCCGACTGGGAAGGCACGGTGGCCCTGGCCAACGCCCTGGGTTACCCGATGAACTACAAGCATCCATCAGAAATCATGGATGAAATCGCCAGCCTGACGCCGACCTTCACCAACGTCAGCTATGCCGAACTGGAACGCCACGGCAGCCTGCAATGGCCGTGCAACGCCGCGGCCCCGGACGGCACGCCGACCATGCACATCGAGGAGTTCGTGCGCGGCAAGGGGCGTTTCATGCTCACCGGCTACGTGCCCACCGAGGAGAAGGTCAACAGTCGTTATCCGCTGCTGCTGACCACCGGGCGCATCCTCAGTCAGTACAACGTCGGCGCCCAGACCCGGCGTACAGAGAACGTCGCCTGGCACGACGAGGACCGTCTGGAAATCCACCCGACCGATGCCGAGAGCCGGGGTATCAACGAAGGTGACTGGGTCGGCATCGGCAGCCGCGCCGGGCAGACGGTACTGCGTGCGCGGGTCACCGAACGGGTCGCCCCGGGGGTGGTGTACACCACCTTCCACTTCCCGGAATCGGGGGCTAACGTCATTACCACCGACAACTCCGACTGGGCCACCAACTGTCCGGAGTACAAGGTCACGGCCGTGGAAGTCAGCCGCGTGTACCACCCTTCCGAGTGGCAAAAACGCTTCCAGGAATTTAGCGACGAACAGCACCGTTTGCTCAAGGATCGCCGTCAGGCCCGTGGCGATAAAGCGGAGGTGCGCCGATGAGTACTGAGAACCTGATCAAGATGGCCAACCAGATCGGCCAGTACTTTGCCAGCCAACCGGACCAGGAGCAGGCGGTGCTCGGCGTGCGTAATCATCTGCAGATGTACTGGGCGCCGAGCATGCGCAAGGAATTGTTGGCTTGGCAGACTGCGCATCAGGGGGCGGATTTGCACCCGCTGGTGCAGGCGGCGGTGAGTGGGGCGGGTTGGTAGCGACTGAAAAAACGCCAATCCTGTAGGAGCCGGCTTGCTGGCGATCGCGGACGTACAGTCGACACAGATGTCGCCTGACGAACCGCCATCGCCAGCAAGCCGGCTCCTACAGGATGAGTTCCGCTTTATTTTTGCGGCGTTCCCGATTCTGCTCACAGCAAATGCTGAGAAATCAGTTTCGAAATTTCCACCATCGACGTCCTGCCGGTGAATTCGAACTTCACCCTCCCCAACGACGAAAAATAAATCTCCAGCTCGGAATCAAGATCAAACGTCCCCGAGGTTTCCACCGAATACGCCACTATGTTTTTGTACGGCAACGAGGTGAAGTCTTTCTTGCTGCCGGTGATGCCCTGGACGTTGACGGCGATGATGCGTTTGTTGGTGAACACCACGCCGTCGCGCATGGATTTGTAGGAATCAATGACTTCTTCGCCGTCCAGCAACAAGGCGGTGACGCGTTCGGCGTATTCGTCGTTTTGCTTGAGCTTGAAGAATCCCTTGTTGTTGAAGTCGATCATTGGTCTCTCCCTGATTGTCAAAACACGCATCTAAGCACGACTTCATGCCATTGGGCCTGCCTTACTTTTCTCCACCGGCTATCCGTACCGCACTCTCGATCGCCCGCACGCTGATCGCCGCAAAGATCGCCGTGAGCAGCACGCCGTTGAACCCCAGCAATATCGCGAGTACCCGCGACATCGCCAGTTTCGGCACGAGTTCGCCATAGCCGATGGTCAACCCGGTCACGAAGCCGAAGTAGATGCCGTCAAAAGGGTCCCAGTCTTCCAGGTAGCTGATGATCAGCCCGAACGTGACGATGACGATGAGCATGGTGGAAAGGATCGGCCAGACAATTCGAAGGTAGTAGCCGACGGCTTTGTAGAACTCTCGACGGATGTGCGAGGTATGAGCGGGCTTCATGTCATGGGTGTCCTGGGGGCGGCAGGCGGATTGGCGGATCATTTCGTGACAGACGCAGTGGCAGCTTCACTTTAGCCTGTGTCGCCGTCAGCTGCGTTATCATCCCCCGCCTCTGTGCCTCCAAGAGTTTTTATCCCGGATGTCCCAAACGCTGCCATTACCCGACGACCCTCAATCACTGCCACCGGTCCTGGCCGGCCCGCTGTTGCGGCGCCTGGAACCCACGCGGCTGGTGCTGTGGCTGGTGGGTTCGCGGCCGCTGGAGCTGACGCTGCGATTGCAGGGCGTGGGCGATATTCGCCTCGATGCCGGGCAATGCACGGTGATTGCGGTGGGTACTCATGCTTTTGTGCACCTGATCGATGTAGCGCTGGACGTTGCCCTGCCCTGCGATGAGTTGATCGAGTACGACCTGCTGATCGATGACGGGACCGGCATCGCCACCTGGGCGCCGCATCTGTTGTACGGCGATGCAGCTGCACCGAACTTCGTCCTGCGCGCTCGCATCGAGCAGTTGCTGCACGGCTCCTGCCGCAAGCCCCATCACCCGGCGACCGACGGACTGTTGTGCGTCGATGAGCTGTTGGCGCAAGACCACCCGGCCACGGACCGTCCGGCGCTGCTGATGATGAGCGGCGATCAGGTCTACGCCGACGATGTCGCCGGGCCGACCCTGCGCGCGATCCATGCCTTGATCGAACGGCTGGGGTTGTTCGGTGAGCATCTGGAGGGCGCCGTGGTCAGCGACAGCGCCGCGCTTTATGGGCACGCCGCCTGTTACTACCACCGCGCGGATTTGCTACCGGCGCTGCAAAGCAACGAAACCCTGCGCGAGCGTTTTTTCGGCGGCGCGCGCAAGCCGATTTTCACCAGCAGCAGTGCTGACAATCACCTGGTGACCTTCGCCGAAGTCATGGCCATGTACCTGCTGGTCTGGTCGCCGACACCCTGGGCCTTGATCACGCCAAAACCGCCGAAACTGATCAAGGAACGGCGCGAGCGTTATGCCCTGGAACAGACGCGCATCGACGCGTTCAAGGCCGGTCTGGACAGGGTCGCGCGAGCGTTGGCACACGTGCCGACGCTGATGATATTCGACGACCACGACATTACCGACGACTGGAATCTTTCTGCGCAATGGGAGGAAACGGCCTACGGCCATCCATTTTCCCGGCGCATCATCGGCAATGCGCTGCTGGCCTACATGCTATGCCAGGGCTGGGGCAACAATCCGGATGCGTTCGGCGCCGTGCTGGAAAAAACCCGTTCGCTCAGCGCCACCGGCGACGATTGCTACCTCGACAGCGATGTCCAGGACGACCTGATCAATGAGCTGCTGCGCTTCCAGCACTGGCATTACGTGCTGCCCACCACGCCGGCCATGGTGGTGCTCGACACCCGTACCCGGCGCTGGCGCAGCGAGATGACCCTCAAGCAACCCTCGGGCCTGCTGGACTGGGAAGCCCTCAGCGAACTGCAGCAGGAACTGCTGGATCACCCTTCGGCGATCATCGTGTCACCGGCGCCGATCTTCGGCGTCAAGCTGATCGAAACCGTACAACGGGTGTTCAGCTGGCTGGGTTATCCACTGCTGGTGGACGCCGAGAACTGGATGGCCCATCGCGGCGCGGCCCAGGTGATCCTGAACATTTTCCGCCACTCGCGCACGCCGGGTAACTACGTGGTGCTGTCCGGCGATGTGCATTACTCCTTCGTCTACGAAGTGCTGATCCGCCACCGCAAGGCCGGCCCGCGCATCTGGCAGATCACCAGCAGCGGGATCAAGAACGAGTTCCCGCCGGCCCTGCTGGAGTGGTTCGACCGCCTCAATCGCTGGCTGTATTCACCGCGCTCGCCGTTGAACTGGCTGACCAAGCGCCGGCGCATGCGCATCGTGCCGCATGTTCCGGAGCATGCTGAAGCGGGTGAACGGCTGTGGAATTCGGCGGGGATCGGCCAGGTGTACTTCAATGAACAAGGGCAGCCACGGGATATTTTTCAGCACAACTCCGATGGCTCGCCGAAGACGCGGATGGTGGCGCCTGAAGATGAAGACTGAAAGGCTGGAACAATAACCTGTGGGAGCGAGCCTGCTCGCGAAGGCTGCTTAACATTCAGCATTTATGCTGACTGATACACCGCTTTCGCGAGCAGGCTCGCTCCCACAGTTTGATCGGTGTCGCTCATGGACCTTACCCGAACCCTGATCATCGGTAACTCTGGCTCCGGCAAGAGCTGGCTGGCGCAACGACTGGCTGAGCGATTGCAGGTGCCCTGGACCGATCTCGACCGCATTCACTGGCTATCCGACGAACACAGTATCGCCCGCCCCCGCGCCGAAGCATTGGCCATGGCGCGGGTCGCGGCCGAGCAAGATTGCTGGGTGATCGAAGGCGTGTATGGCTGGATCGCCAGTGAACTCCTGCCCCGCACGACTGCGCTGATCTGGTTGAACGTTGCCGACGAGGTTTGCGTCGCCAATATTCGCCAGCGTGAAGTCAACGACGACGAACGCCTGATCGCCCTGCTGGAGTGGGCGGGTAGCTATCGCAAGCGCGATGGGTCCAACGGATATACAGCCCATCAGCAGTTGATCGAAAGGTTTACCGGTTGCAGAATTCAACTGATGGACCGGACTGAAATCACGGACTTCGCCAGCGCCGATTGATTTATCTTCACAGTGCTTTATCAGATAAGGACTACAGCGTTCTCGGAAACGTCCCGAGGAGGTTTCGACGATACTCAGAAGAAACGTTGATGCGCCAATTGCACAACGACCATTCGGAGGTATTGCCTTGGCAACCTGTACTCATTTCTGTACGCTCCTTGCATCGAGCGAGGATTTCAGTATGCACACCATCAATTACACCACCGCACGCGCGCACCTGGCTGAAACCATGGATCGCGTCAATGAAGACCGCACCCCACTGCTGGTCACCCGCCAGAAAGGCGAGCCGGTGGTGATGATGTCGCTGGCGGAATACAACGCCCTCGAAGAGACCGCCTACCTGCTTCGCTCCCCCGCCAATGCCGAACGCCTGATCAAATCGATTGGCAACCTGCGCGCCGGGAAAACCAAAGCACGGCAACTCATTGAAGAATGAATATCGAGTTCACTCCTGAAGGCTGGGACGACTACCTTTGGTTTCAGCAAAACGACAAGGCAGGACTCAAACGCATTAACCTGCTGATCAAAGCCATCCTGCGTGAACCGTTCGAGGGTCTCGGAAAACCAGAACCGCTCAAACACAATTTAAGCGGCTTCTGGTCGCGCCGGATAACAGCTGAACATCGCTTGGTCTACACCATCGAAGACGGTGAGTTACGCGTCGTGATGTGCAGATACCACTACTGAACTCACCCCCCTGACAATCATCTCCACCTCCCGCTCATCAATCGTCAGTGGCGGCAACAGGCGAATGGTTTGCCCCCGCGTCACGTTGATCAGCAAACCATGATCCCGGGCGGCGATCAGGCTCAGGTCGCGGATCGGTTGCTTGAGTTCGATGCCGATCATCAGGCCCTTGCCACGGATCGCCAGGACATTCGGTTGGTCTGCCAATTCCATGCGCAACCTTGCCATCAGGCGTTCGCCCTGAAGCCGGGCATTTTCCAGCAGGCCTTGCTCCTCGATGATGTCCAGCACCGTGCAACCGACCCGACAGGCCAGCGGGTTGCCGCCGAACGTGCTGCCGTGGCTACCCGGGGTAAAGAGTTCGGCGGCTTTGCCACGGGCCAGGCAGGCGCCGATCGGGACGCCGTTGCCCAGGCCTTTGGCCAAGGTCATGACATCCGGGACGATGCCTTCATGCTGGAACGCGAACCACTGCCCGGTACGGCCGATGCCGGTCTGGATTTCGTCGAGCATCAACAACCAGGAGCGCTGGTTGCAGAGTTCGCGCACGGCTTTCAGGTAACCGGGTGGCGCCAGTTGCACGCCGCTTTCGCCCTGGATCGGCTCCATCAGGATCGCCACGATGCGCGAGCCGTGCTCCTGGCGCACCTTGTCCAATGCCTTAAGGTCTCCGAACGGCACTTTGACGAAATCCCCCGGCAATTTGTTGAAACCCAGGCGCACCGCCGGGCCATCGCTGGCGGACAGGGTGCCGAGGGTGCGGCCATGGAAAGCGTTCTCCATGACCACCACCAAAGGTTGCTCGATGCCTTTGTGCCAGCCATGCAGCCGGGCGATTTTCAGCGCCGTTTCATTGGCCTCGGCCCCGGAGTTGTTGAAGAATGCCCGGTCCATGCCCGCAAGCGAGGTCAGCTTGCGGGCCAGCCGTTGTTGCCAGTCGATGCTGTAGAGGTTGGAGGTGTGCAGCAACAGTCCAGCCTGTTCGCTGATGGCCGCGACGATTTTCGGGTGCGAGTGCCCGACGTTGGTCACCGCCACCCCGGCCACCGCGTCCAGGTATTCACGACCGGCCTGGTCCCACAGGCGCGTGCCCAGGCCCTTGTTGAAACTCAAGGCCAAGGGTTGGTAAGTGCTCATCAGGCAGGCGGCGGTCATGGCATCAGGCTCCATCAGGGGTCGGTGTTTTTGCAGTATGGTTAGCCACCTGAGCTGGATAAATACTGCAATACTTCAATCATTTTAAAGCAGAGCTTGATAATGGACCTGTTCCAAGCAATGACCGTCTACGTCAAAGTGGTGGAAGCCGGCAGCATGACGGGCGCCGCATCGCAGTGCAAAATGTCCACGACCATGGTCGGCAACCACCTCAAGGCCCTTGAGCAGCGCCTCGGTGTGCGCTTGCTCAACCGCACGACCCGGCGCCAGCGGCTGACCGAATTCGGCACCGCGTATTACCAACGCTGCCTCGAAGTGTTGGGGCTGGTGGCAGATTCCGAACGCCTGGCCGAGCAAGCGCTGGATGAACCCAGCGGCACGCTGCGCATTTCGGCGCCCTTGACCTTCGGCACCGAAAAACTGGCGCCTGCCCTGAGCGAATTTGCCCTGCTCTACCCGCGGGTAAAACTCGACGTGATGCTCACCAACCGTCGTCCGGATATGCTCGAAAACGGTCTGGACGTGGCCTTTCGCCTGGGCGCCCTTGAGTCAACCAATTTGATTGCCCGCCCTCTCGTCAATTACACCCTGACCATGTGCGCCTCCCCGGCGTACGTGGCGCGGCGCGGCGCGCCGCAGAAACCTGAAGACCTGCGCCACCACGATTGCCTGTCCTTCGCCTATCCGGCAGGCGATGACTGGCACTCGGTGGAAAAGGAATGGCGCCTGGCCGGCCCCGAAGGCGAGGTCTCGGTGGCGGTCAGCGGACCGATGCTGATCAACAGCTCGGCGGGGCTGCATCAGGCGGCGCGAACCGGCATGGGCATCGTGATGCTGCCCGATGTCCTGGTCGAGCAAGACATCCAGGACGGCAAACTGCTGGGCTTGATGCCCGGGTTCACCCCGCCGAGCCGGCCGATGAACCTGATGTATGCCCAAGACCGCTACCGCTTGCCGAAATTACGGCGTTTCGTCGACTTCGCCGTGCAGATGTGGGGCAAGCAGTAAGCATGTGATCACCGGATAACGACCGTCACATCCCCGCCTTCACCAGCACCGGTTTTTCCTGATAGCGATCCGGGTACAGCTGCTTGAGCTGCGCCACCTTCGGCAAGTCGTTGATCACGATGTAGGGATAGGTCGGGTGCTCGGTCAGGAAGTCCTGGTGTTCTTCTTCGGCCGGGTAAAAACCGTTGAAGCTTTCCAGCTTGGTCACTATCGGCTTATCGAACGAATGCGCGGCGTCGAGCTGGGCGATGTAGGCCTGGGCGACCCGTTGCTGTTCGCTGCTCTTGGTAAAGATCGCCGAGCGGTACTGGGTGCCGGTGTCCGGCCCCTGTCGGTTGAGTTCGGTCGGGTTGTGCGCCACGGAAAAGTAGATCTGCAGCAAGGTGCCGTAGCTGACCTGACTCGGGTCGAAGGTCACTTCGACCGATTCCGCATGACCGGTATTGCCACTGCTGACGCGCTCGTACTGCGCCGTATTGGCTGCACCACCGGCGTAACCGGAGACGGCATTTTTAACGCCTTTGACGTGCTGGAACACCCCTTGCACACCCCAGAAGCAACCACCGGCGAACACCGCGGTTTCGCTGCGGGCCTGGGTGGTTTCGTCGAGGGCCGGTGGTGGAAGGAGAACGGCTTCTTCAGCGCCGCCAAAGGAAAACGCCGAGCATTGGCCGATGATGCCGGCAGCGGCCAGTCCCAACAGGGTACGGCGCCAGGTGAAAAAGTTATTCATGTCACAGTCTCCAGAGATATTCAGACGGTCTTGGGCTCGAACTTCAGCGCCAGACCGTTCATGCAATAGCGCAGGCCGGTCGGTTTAGGCCCGTCGTCGAAGACGTGGCCCAAGTGCCCGCCGCAACGCCGGCAGTGCACCTCTTCGCGCACCACGCCGTAGGAACGGTCCTGGCGGGTCGCCACGGCCTTGTCCAGCGGCGCCCAGAAACTCGGCCAGCCGGTGTGGCTATCGAACTTGGTTGCCGAAGAGAACAGCGGCAACTGGCAACCGGCACAGGCGAACGTACCGTCGCGGTGCTCGTTGTTCAGAGGGCTGCTGTAGGCCCGTTCAGTCCCTTCTTCGCGGAGGATTTCAAACTGTTCGTCGCTCAGGATGGCGTGCCATTCGCTGTCGCTGTGGGTCACTTCGAACGCCTCGGCCGCGCTGGCGTCACTGATCAGCGCAGTGTCCGTGGAGAATCTCGGCAACAGGCCGATCGCCAGGGCTGCGACGCCCAGACCGCCGCTGGCGAAGAGGAATTGCCGGCGTGAAAAGCGTGGTGAAAACATGGCCGTCTCCAAAAAATCCAGGGGTCTTTCATGAAGCACAGCCTAGTCTTGGCTTGATCGCCAAATCCTCACGGGAAGTTAAACAATTCGTGATAACTCGGGCCAAGAAAAACCCGCACAATGCCAATACAAACAATGTAGGAGCGAGCATGCTCGCGATGGTGGCCAACGATGACGAGGGATACCTGACGCCCCGCGGCGCCCTCAGGTTTTTCGCGAGCAGGCTCGCTCCTACAGTAGCGGTAACACGCACAATGCAAACAATGTAGGAGCGAGCATGCTCGCGATGGAGGCCAACGATGACGTGGGGTACCTGACCGCCCGCGGCGCCCTCAGGTTTTTCGCGAGCAGGCTCGCTCCTACAGTAGCGGTAACACGCACAATGCAAACAATGTAGGAGCGAGCATGCTCGCGATGGAGGCCAACGATGACGCGGGGTACCTGACGCCCCACGGCGCCCTCAGGTTTTTCGCGAGCAGGCTCGCTCCTACAGTAGCGGCAACACGCACAATGCAAATAATGCAGGAGCGAGCATGCTCGCGATGGAGGCCAACGATGACGCGGGGTACCTGACGCCCCACGGCGCCCTCAGGTTTTTCGCGAGCAGGCTCGCTCCTACAGTAGGGGCAACACGCACAATGCAAATAATGCAGGAGCGAGCATGCTCGCGATGGAGGCCAACGATGACGCGGGGTACCTGACGCCCCACGGCGCCCTCAGGTTTTTCGCGAGCAGGCTCGCTCCTACAGTAGCGGCAACACGCACAATGCAAACAATGTAGGAGCGAGCATGCTCGCGATGGAGGCCAACGATGACGCGGGGTACCTGACGCCCCACGGCGCCCTCAGGTTTTTCGCGAGCAGGCTCGCTCCTACAGTGGGCAATAGTGGCAATACGCACAATGCGCAGAAGGATTGAGCTGGATGGAACAGACCAAACGCGTCCTCGTGGTCGAGGATGACCTGCATATCGCTGACCTGATCTGCCTGCACCTGCGTGACGAGCAGTTCGAGGTGGTGCACAGCGCCGATGGCACTGAAGGCATGCGCCTGCTGCAGCAAGGCAACTGGGATGCGCTGATCCTCGACCTGATGCTGCCCGGTGTCGATGGCCTGGAAATCTGCCGCCGGGCCCGCGCCATGGCCCGCTACACGCCGATCATCATCACCAGTGCGCGCTCCAGTGAAGTGCACCGGATTCTCGGCCTGGAACTCGGTGCCGACGATTACCTGGCCAAGCCGTTTTCCATGCTCGAACTGGTGGCCCGGGTCAAAGCGTTGCTGCGCCGGGTGGATGCCATGGCACGCAACCTGAAGATGGACGCCGGCAGCCTGCTCACCGACGGCCTGGCCATCGACCCGATCACCCGCGAAGTGTCCCTCGACGGCCGTCGCCTGGACCTCACGCCCCGGGAGTTCGACTTGCTGTACTTTTTCGCTCGCCAGCCGGGCAAGGTGTTTTCGCGCATGGACCTGCTCAACGCCGTGTGGGGCTACAGCCACGAAGGCTACGAGCACACCGTCAACACCCACATCAATCGCTTGCGCGCCAAGATCGAGGCCGACCCGGCGCAACCGGTGCGCATCCTCACGGTCTGGGGCCGCGGCTACAAGTTCGCCACCGGGGAGGAACCGCAGCCATGAGGCTGACCCTGACGCAGCGCCTGTCCCTGGTGTTCGCCGTGCTGCTGCTGGTGTGCTGCGGCACCTCGGCGTGGCTGCAGGTGCGTTCCAACCAGATGCATGAACAGGAAGTGGTGCAAGGGTTGTCCCGGGACCTGGCGCAACACATTGCCCGCGACACGGTGCTGATGGACACCCAGGGCCTGATGCCCAATGCCGTGCGGGATCTGTTCAGCAAGCTGATGCAGGTCAACCCCAGTGTCGAGGTGTACCTGCTGGACACCGAGGGCAAGATTGTCGGCAGTGCCGCGCCCGAAGGCCGGATTCGGCGCGAGCGCGTCGACCTGGCGCCGATCCAGCGCCTGCTCCGGGGCGATGCCTTGCCAATTGCCGGTGATGATCCGCGCAGCGTCGATGCGCGCAAGGTGTTCAGCGCTGCACCGCTGAAGGTCGATGGCAAGCCTGCGGGTTATCTCTATGTGGTACTGCTGGGTGAAGACCATGATCGCCTGGCCGAACGCGGCGCCACCAGCGCTGCGCTCAATACCGCCTTGCTGTCCATCGGCCTGGTCGCGCTGTTGTGCCTGATTGCCGGTCTCACCGCGTTTGCGCTGATCACCCGGCCATTGCGCCGCCTCACCGAAACCGTCAGCCAGTTCGACATCGATGGCGTTCCGGTCACTCCAGCCCTGCCCGTCACCGTGGAAAAAGCCGCCAGTCACGATGAAATCGCTGTCCTCGACGCCGCGTTCCGGCAGATGCAGGCGCGCCTGGGCGAACAATGGCGCTCCTTGACCCGCCAGGACCAGGAGCGCCGCGAACTGGTGGCGAACATCTCCCACGATTTGCGCACGCCGCTAGCCTCCTTGCACGGCTATCTGGAAACCCTGTCGCTCAAGGACGCCACGCTGTCCGCCGCCGACCGCCGCCGCTACCTGGGTATCGCCCTGGATCAGAGCCGCAAAGTAGGCGGGCTTGCGCAGTCGCTGCTGGAACTGGTGCGACTGGAGCACGGCTTCGTGCAACCGGTGCTGGAGCAGTTTTCCCTGACCGACCTGGCCCAGGATATTTTCCAGAAATTCGAGCTGACCGCCGAGGCGCGTCAGGTGGAATTGAAGGCCACGTTCGCCCCCAGCGTTTCTGCGGCCTGCGCCGATCTGGGATTGATCGAGCGGGTGCTGACCAACCTGTTCGACAACGCGTTGCGCCATACGCCGCCAGGGGGAGAAATCGAACTAGGCTTGCGCCCGCAAGGATCATTCATTGAAGTGACTGTCAGCGACACTGGCCCTGGTATCGCTCCTGAACTGCGCGAAGGGCTGTTTTTGCGGCCGTTCAATATCGGTGGTGCCCGGCGTGATGGCGGGTTGGGGCTGCGGATTGTGCACCGCATCCTGCAATTGCATGGGCGCGAGATTCAGTTGATCGACGTGCCGGGGCGCGGGGCGACGTTCCGGTTTTCGTTACCGATTGATGAAGAGACGGCGTCGGCATTGGCGGTACGGTCGATGAACCTTAATACACCGGGGCGGGCCTGAAGGACCGTGGTGTCTGTCAGGACCCCAGGAGATCCTTGATCTTCGCGCCAAGACCCTATCAGTTCTGCTAGTAGCCAACGGCTAATAAAACTCCGAAGCTAAAGGTCCGGCTTTACCGACCCTGCACGGAGCTCAGCCAATGTCCATGTCACCTCGCGAAACCATACTGTGCCGCTATCGCTACGACCCGCTGGACCGCTCGATTGACTGGGCGCCCGACCGACAGGCCAGCATCCAGCGCTTTTATTGCAAAAGTCGCCTGGCCTCCGAAATCCAGGGGGCGGCGAAGTACAGCTTCTTGCAGCATGACGAGCAGGTGTTGGCGCAGCAGCGACAGGTGGGAGACAAAGTCGACACTACTCTGCTGGCGACCGATCAACAGCGTTCGGTGTTGAATGCACTCGACACGACGCAACCTTATCCCCGCGCCTACTCACCCTACGGCCATCATCCATTCGGAAACGGTTTACTCAGCCTGCTCGGCTTCAACGGCGAACGGCCGGACGCGGTGACCGGGCATTATCATTTGGGCAACGGCTATCGGCAGTTCAACCCGACGTTGATGCGGTTTAACAGCCCGGACAGTTGGAGTCCGTTCGGGAAGGGTGGACTCAATGCTTATATGTACTGTGGCGCGGACCCTATAAATCGGAGCGATCCGACGGGGCACGCTTTTCCTTGGGCACTAGCAGCAATATTTGCACCATATTTATCATTGAGAATTGGTGCGGCTTTACTTGTTTCAGGCGCAGCAGTCACATTTGGTGGGTTGATCGATAATAATGAAGAAATGGTAAAAATTGGAGTTATCGTTACGGGAATCGGAGGTGGTTTAGCTGTCGGAGGGGCTCTCGGATATAAAGCAATGAGTATGAGCAAAGGAACACCGACTCCGGTATCACACCCAAGTATTACCTCGACACTCCCTAATGTACCGCCAGTAATGGGATTAGAAAACTGGACACTTCGTAACCGCCCGGCGCCTGTAAACTCGCTGGGGCATCAAGAGGCTGCAATTGCACTTAACAACATACCGCCACAGCCCCACTCCTCAACACTGAGTAATCGTTCATTTGAGCTCCCGACAGGGCCCACCACCCCTCAAGCGTCCTCTTCTCCGCACGCGGAAAAAAAGAAGGTACATTTTGCAGATAATTCGCCTAGCACCACTAATACTGTGGTGCAAGAGATCTCTCGTGTTCGTCAATAGTCGTAGACCTGCTGAGATAATCGAGACAGCAATGCATGCTGCCTCGATTATCTGGACTTGCGCCACCCGGCGGCCATCGACGTCAGCCGCCGGCTTGAGTTTCAGGTGCTCTGACGAAACCAAAAATTGCGATGACCTAAATATCGCTTCGCGAGCAGGCTCACTCCTACAGTGATTTTGGTCGTTCGCAGATGTTGCGTACACCCACACACCTGTAGGAGCGAGGCTTGCCCGCGAAGAACGATGACGCGGTATTACGGATACACCGCAGTGTCTAGTTCGCCGGCAAGCCTGGCTCCTACAAGAGATGGCGTCAGTCCATTCAGTCCCGATACCCCGGCGCCACCCGTTCCAGCAATCTCAACAACGCCGTCCAGGCCAGCTGCATCGCATCCGGATCATTCAGCTCACCCTCTTCCAGCGGCCGCCCCGGCTCATTGAACTGGCGCTCGGTATGCGCGCAAACCTCAGCCGACGGCAACACCAATTCACCGGCAGCCATGGCCGCCAACTGAATGTCGCAGGCCTTTTCCAGGTAGTACATGCGCATGAACGCCTGCCCCACCGACTCGCCAACCGTCAGCAACCCGTGATTGCGCAGCATCATCACCGGCTTGTCGCCCATGTCGGCCACCAGCCGTTGCTGCTCGCTCATGTCCAGCGCCACGCCTTCGTAGTCGTGGTAGGCAACGCGGTCGTAGAACTCCATGGAAATCTGATTCACCGGCAATAACCCGCACTTGAGTGCGGCCACCGCACAACCGGATCGGGTGTGGGTGTGCAGCACGCATTGCGCATCTTCCCGGGCGCCGTGAATGGCGCTGTGAATCACAAAACCGGCCGGGTTCACCGGGTATGGCGACGGTTCCACAGCGTTGCCGTTGAGGTCAATTTTCACCAGGTTCGACGCAGTGATCTCATCGAACATCAGCCCGTAAGGGTTGATCAGGAAATGATGCTCCGGCCCCGGAATGCGCACCGAGATGTGGGTGAAAATCAAATCGGTCATGCGGAAATGCGCCACCAGTCGATAACAGGCGGCGAGTTCTTCGCGCAAACGTTGTTCGGTCGCATTCATGCGCTCACCTTCACGGTGCAGGCCTCAAGCCCCTGGCCCAAGGCCTCCCAACCGTCGAAGCCACGACGGGCGATGAACACCAGCCGAGTGGTATCGGCGCCGGCTTCATCGGTCGCCGGCAGAAACTGACTGCGGGTACCGACGTGTTGCAGCCAGTGCGCCTTATTGCCCTGCGCCAGCTTCACCAGCCCCTTGACCCGGAACACATCGCTGGGCAGCGCCTGCAACCAGCCGCGCAATCCTTCGGCATCAAGGGCCGCGTTGCTCTGCCACAACCAACTGCTGAACATCTCGCCGTGATCGCCATCGGACACCCGCGTCAGCGGTTTCACAGTGCGAGGTTCAAGCTCCAGATCGGTATCGATCCACAACGCATCCGGCAACTGCGCCTGCACGCTTTCGTGCACGCGGGTCCTGAGCCCCAACGCCTCACGCAATGCCTGCAACTGCGCCTCGTCGACCAGATCGGTCTTGTTCAACAGTAGTAAGTCGGCAGCGGCCACTTGTGCCCGCGCCAGTCGCGCGTACTCGCCGTCGAGTTGCAAATGACGGGTGGCGTCGACCACGGTGATGACCATGTCCAGTTGCATCTGGCTGCGCAATTGCGGGTACGCCAGGGTCTGCACGATGCGCTGTGGATCGGACACGCCGCTGCACTCGATGACGATGCGTTCCAGCCGCGGCTGCAATTGCGCCAGGCTGCCGAGCTGGGCCAGCAGGTCTTCCTGCACGGTGCAGCAGATGCAGCCGTTTTGCAGGCTGTACACGGCGTCGGTCACCTCCGAAACGATGGCGGCATCGATGTTCAGCTCGCCGAAATCGTTGACGATCACTGCCAGGCGGCTGCCTTCGGCACGGCGCACCATGCGGTTGAGCAAGGTGGTTTTACCGGCGCCGAGAAAGCCCGAAACGACGGTCACGGCGATACGTGGCGTGGTCATTGCGCCTTGCCCTCCAGCACCGGTGGTTCGCCCTGCCAGACCGCCTTGAGGCCGACTGACTCCAGTGTCGAATGACGGTCGTAGACCAGTTGCCCTTCGACGAAGGTCAGCAGCACCTGGGTCTTGTGGATGTAGTTGCGTGCCGGTGCAGCGAACAGGTCACGGTCGATCACGATCAGGTCCGCCGACTTGCCCACTTGCAGGCTGCCGGTGCTGTGCTCCAGGCCCATGGCCACGGCGCCGTTGCTGGTGATCACGGTCAGCGCCTGTTCGAGGCTGATCGGGTCGCCGAAGCAGGCCGGGTCGTCGTTCCACGGGTTCTGCCGGGTGATCATGGTTTCCAGCGCCAGCCACGGGTCGATGGACGCCACCGGCCAGTCGGTGCCCATCACGGCAGTGCCACCCGCGGCGAGCACGCCCTTGAAGTCGTAGATACGCTTGAGCCGCTCCTGGCCGTAACCGGAACGCGCACCGCTGGCGAACGGTGTCGGGTACCAGGCCGCCGGGGAAAATTCGGCGATGACATTCAGTTCCTTGAAGCGCGGCAGGTTGCCCGGGTGCAGCAAGGTGCTGTGGGCGCACTGGTGACGCACACCGCTGAAGCCGTTGCGCCGGCGCGCCTCGGCCACGGCATCGAGGAACACGTCGGACGCGCCGTCGCCGGTGCAGTGGGCGATGACGCGGATGCCCTTGCGGTCCATGTCCACCACCATGTCGGTGATGTGCTCCGGGGTCAGGTTGAGCTTGCCGCGCCAGCTCTTTTCCTCTGGCCATGGGGTCAGCAGGTACGAAGACTTTGGTTCCACCGTGCCGTCGAAGTGGAACTTCACCGCGTTGGCGCTCAGGCGTGCGCTGCGATAGTAGTGACGTTCGCCCGCCAGCAGTTCCCAGCGACGACGTACCGGGAAGATGTCGTCCTGCCAACTGATCGCCGCTTCGATGCGTACGGTCAGTTCACCGCTGTCATCGAGTTCCTTCAGCGCCTGCAAACGCTGTTCGCAGACATGCACGTATTTGCTCGCCGTCACCCCGCGTGAGCTTTGGAAGTGCACGCCATCGCGATAGGCGCGGCGCAGCACGCTGACCGGTGTCGGCGGCATGGCGGCGTGGATCATCGCGTAGGCACCGTCGATCATCAGGCCGGTGGGTTCGCCGGTCAGTTCGTCACGCTCGAAATAGCCGTTGCGCGGATCTGAGGTATTGCCATCGATCCCGGCCAGTTCCAAGGCCTTGGAGTTGACCATCATGGTGCCCCACATGCGGTCGAGCAGCGCCACGGGACGGTCGGGCATGACGCTGTCGAGCCAGGCACGGCCCGGGGTCAGGCCGGCTTCGCGGAAGGTGTAGCGCACCCAGTATTGCCCGTAGATCCAGCCATCACCCGGATGACTGTCGGCATAGGCCAGGATGCTTTCGCGCAGTTGCTCGGGCGTCGGGTCTTCGATGCCGACATCCAGGTCGTCGCTGTAGCGGGGCGCCAGTGCGAGGTCGGGGTGAGTGTGCATGTCGTGCAGGCCTGGCATGCAGAACGCGCCTTGCAGGTCATGCACACGGGTGTTCGGGCCCTTGAACATTTCGATCTGGCTGAGGCCGGCGACACCGATCAACTTGCCATCGCGAATCGCCACCGCCTCTGCCCATGGGTTGGCAGGGTCCTGGGTGTAGATGCGACCGTTGGCGAGGATCAGGTCGGCATAGGTCCCCTGCACGGAATGGGTAGAGGAAAAGTTATCGGACTCAGCCATGTAAGCCACCTTTGAGTTCAGGGAGATTGAAAGGTCCACCGCGCGTTGTGCGTGCCGGGGACCTGAAAAAACTGTTGTTGTTTTAGTCGGCCAGAAAGGTCGCGGCGTCCACCTCGATCATCACCGGTTCGACGATGTTGCCCAGTTGGCCCAACAGCTCGCGCAGGCCTTGCAGATTGCTCGCCCGGTGATGCGTGACGTGACAGCTTTGGGCCAGGGCGGCGAAGTCTGGCGTGAGGATGTCCACCCCGAGCAACGGCACCGCTTTGGCGTTCATGTAGTCGCGGATTTCGGCGTAGCTGCTGTTGTTCCACAGCAACAGGATCACGCCGACGCCCGCTTCCTTGGCGGCGATCAGTTCGGCGCTGGAAAACTGCAAGCCACCGTCTCCCACCAACGCCACCACCGGGCGCAAGGGTTGCGCGAGCTTGGCGCCGATGGCGGCGGGCAAGCCGTAGCCGAGGGTGCCGTAGCCGCTGCCGGCGTTGAACCAGCTGTTGGGTGTTGGCGCCCGGTAGCCCAGGGCGCCCTGGTACACCGGCTGGGTCGAATCACCGACGATCAATGGTTGTGGCAAGTGATCGCGCAGCGTATCGAGCAGCGCTTGCATGCGACTCTGTTTCGCCGTCCAGCCAGCGTGTTCGAGGGCATTGACTCGACTCACCCGCTCAGTGGCCCAGGCGCCATCTGCCTGGCGTTGCGGCAGTTGCGCCAATAACGCGAGCAAGCCTTGTTCGGCATCACCCAACAAGCCGACCGCAGCCGCTTGTACACCGAGGATTTGCAGTGGATCGATGTCCAGGCGAATCAGCGCCGCCTTGAACTGCAATGGGCCAAGGCCGAAAAAGTCGTAGTCGGTTTCCCCCAGCTCAGTGCCGACCGCCAGCACCACGTCGGCCTCGGCGAACAGCTCACGGCCGTGGGCCGAGGACTGCACACCGTCGAGCAATAACGGATGCTCGGGGGCCAGCAAACCACGGGCGTTGGTGGTCAATGCCACGGGTGCCTGCAGACGTTCGGCGAGCGCGGTCAGGGCCTCGGTAGCGCGGCGCGCTCCGCCACCGGCGAGGATTAATGGACGCTTCGCACCCTGGATCAATTCGACGGCGCTGGCGATGGACTCGGATGCCGGAGCCGGTGCTGCCGGCAGCGCACGCGGGCGCAAGTCCAGGCCATCGGCGGACATTTCCAGCACGTCCAGCGGAATCTCGATGTGCACTGGTCGTGGCCGCGTGCAGCCGAACAAGGCAAAGGCCCGCGCCAGCACTTCCGGCAACTGCGCCGGGTGTTGCAGGGTATGGCTGAAGGCGCAGACCCCGGCGACCACCGCGCGCTGATCCGGCAGTTCATGTAGATGACCGTGGCCCAGACGCAAGTGTTCGCGACGGTTGCAGGTGGAGATCACCAGCATCGGCACCGAATCGGCATAGGCCTGGCCCATGGCGGTGATGATGTTTGTCATGCCGGGACCGGTGATGATGAAACACACCCCCGGCTTGCCGCTGGCGCGGGCATAACCGTCGGCCATGAACCCGGCGCCCTGTTCGTGGCGCGGACTGACGTGTTGCAGGCGGCTGCCGTGCAAGCCGCGATAGAGCTCGACAGTGTGCACGCCGGGAATGCCGAAGACGGTTTCAACGCCATAGCCTTCCAGCAACTGAACGAGCGCCTGGGCACAACGGGTCATGCAGCACCTCTTTGATGAAGGGCCATACCGGCCCAAGGACAATTGGCGCTAGTATTGTTGAATCAACCGATACAACAATCGATTTTTTTTGGCCTGACTGTTCGATTTACGTCACCATACGAGCTCACAACAAGAACGGGATGATTTATGCGTTTTCCTTCGATGACCGCCCTTCGCGCGCTGGACGCAGTCGCTCGCACCGGCAGCGTGTCGGTTGCGGCCCGCGAACTGAACCTGACCCGCAGCGCCATCAGCCACCAGATCAGCAAGCTTGAGGAATGCGTGGGCTTTGCCCTCACCGAACGCATTGGCCGGGGTATCGGCCTGACTTATCAGGGCGAACGTTATGCCCGGGAGGTGCACGGGATCTTGTTGAACCTGCTCGATGCCGGGCAGTTGGTCGACGACCAGGAGATCTCCGGTCGGCTGTGCGTCAGTTGCGCACCGGGGTTTGCCACCTATTGGCTGTGCCACCACATCGGCGCGTTCCTGCGCCAGTACCCGCAGGTGCAATTGCAGCTGATTTCCCCCCGCACGCCGGACGACATCAACAACCCCGGTGCCGACCTGTTCATCGCCTACGGGATCGGCGACTGGCCGGAGATGGTGGTCGAAGAGATCGTTGCGTTGCGCTTCTTCCCGGTGTGCAGCCCGCGTCTGATCAACGCGCTGAGCGGCCTGAAAAGCCCGCAGGAACTGAGCAACTTCCCGCTGTTGCATATGACGGATTACTCGGACTGGCGCGTCTGGCTGACCGCTGCCGGGGCTTCGGGGGTCAACGCGGTGAGCGGCATCCTGTTCTCCGATGCGCACTGCGCGCAATCGGCCTGCATTGCCGGCCAGGGCATTGCGATCGGCGACAACCTGATCAGCGGAGATGCCTTGTCCAAGGGGCTGCTGGTTCGCCCCTTCGACATCACCATTGACCTGCACCGTGGTTACTACCTCGCCGCCGATCCGCAAAAGGCCGAGCGCGCGGTGGTCCAGGCCTTCAGCAACTGGGTCAAGACGCAGCTGCAGTCGTCCCACCAGACCTGGCAGGACACCCTCTAAGCCCCGCTGCACATCCCTTGTGGGAGCGAGCCTGCTCGCGAAGGGGCCCTCACATTCAACATTGATGTCGTCTGAAAAATTGCTTTCGCGAGCAGGCTCGCTCCCACAGGTAAGCGCTCTGATCCGGGACTTGTATCGTCACAGGAAAAACACGGCCATTTGTTCAATAAAACTAACCAATACGGGCAAAATAATTCCATTGATGTAGCGATATTTTTAACAATAATACGCCCAAAGCCCATTTCGGATTTGCATCCGTCCTCGTACGTCTTATGGGCAATAAAAAGAGGAACCTCATTGTGTCCAGCCGTTCAGCGATTCAGCTCAGCGCTCAAGGTATCAGCCAGTATTACGGCCGTTTCGCGGCGCTGGATAACGTCGACCTGGATGTTCGCCAAGGCGAATTCCTGACCCTGCTGGGTCCTTCCGGCTCGGGCAAAACCACCTTGCTGATGATCCTGGCCGGTTTCCTCAGCCCAACCTCGGGCAAGTTGATGGAGCAAGGCGTCGACATCATCAGGCGCTCAGCCGAGAAGCGGAACTACGGCATGGTGTTCCAGGGCTATGCGCTGTTCCCACACATGAGCGTGGCCGACAACGTCGCCTACCCGCTGCGCATCCGCAAAGTCGCGGCCGAAGAACGCAATCGCCGGGTCAAGCGCATCCTTGAAGTGGTCGGCCTCGGCGCGCACATGCACAAGAAGCCCGCCGAGCTGTCCGGTGGCCAGCAGCAGCGCGTGGCGATTGCCCGGGCGCTGGTGTTCGAACCGGAACTGTTGCTGCTCGACGAACCGCTGTCAGCCCTGGACAAGAACCTGCGCGAACAGCTGCAAACCGAATTGCAGCGCATCCACCGTCAGGTCGGCACCAGTTTTGTCTTCGTCACCCATGACCAGAACGAAGCCCTGGCGCTATCCTCGCGCATCGCGATTTTCAACCACGGCAAGCTGACCCAAGTCGACACTCCAGAAAATATTTACAACCGCCCCGAGAGCCGTTTCGTCGCCGAGTTCCTGGGCAAGATGAACCTGTTCCCGCTGGACAACCTGACCCGCAACGGCCAGACCGCCAGCGGCCGCTGTGGCACCAGCGTGTTGCACGCCGTCGCACCGAACGCATTGAGCAATGCCCCGATCGTACTGGCCGTACGCCCCGAGCACATGGAACTGCACAGCGATTGCCCGACCACGGAGGGCTACAACGTGATGCCCGCGCAGCTCACCGACAAGGTCTATCAAGGTTCCAGCACCCATCTGGCGCTGAAGGTCGGCGGCGATACATTGCCGATCAACCTGTCCGTGCCCGGCAATCATCCGGGGGCACTGATGCAAAGTGGCGCTCCGGTGTGGCTGAGCTGGCCGGTGCAGCAAAGCTTCCTGCTGCAGGCCTGAAAACTCCAAGAAATTGCGTCACAAAGCTCTCTTCCAATGACAACAAAAAGGCCGGTGCCCACGCAGGCATCCGCCGACTGAGGACTTGCCCATGCGCCAGGATCACCAACAAGACTGCATCGAAGTGCTTATCGAAAAGGCCCGTGGTGGTCAGATCAATCGTCGCACCTTCATTCAGGCCATGGGTCTGTTGGCGGCGGTACCGCTGGCGTTGCGCAGTGGCATCAGCTGGTCCGCCGACAAGCCGCTGGTGGTAGTCAACTGGGGCGGCGATGCCCTGAACGCGTTCCGTTCGGCGTGGACCGACACCTTCACCAAAAACACCGGCATCCAGGTGCGCATCGACGGCGCCGGCCCGACCGAGGGCGCGATCCGTTCGCAACTGGCCAGCGGGCAACCGAGCTGGGACGTGGTCGACGTCGAGAGCTACAGCGCCATCGTGCTGGGCCGCGAAAAGATCCTGCAACCGCTGGACTACAACACCATCAAACGCGATCAGGTGGCCCCGGCGCTCAGCTCCGACTTCGGCATCGCCAGCTATCAGTTCAGCTACGTGATGGCGTGGGACAGCGCAAAATTCGGCGACAACGGCCCCAAGACCTGGGCCGATTTCTGGGACGTGAAGAAATTCCCCGGCAAGCGCACCTTGTACAAATGGATGAACGGGATGCTCGAAGCGGCCCTGCTCGCCGACGGCGTTGCGGCTGACCAGCTCTATCCGCTGGACGTACCTCGGGCGATGAAAAAGATCGACGAGATCAAGCCTCACGTGCTGTCGTTCTGGAGCTCGGGCGCCGAGAGCCAGCAATTGATGGTCGACGGCGAAGTGTCGGTGGGGGCGATCTGGCACACCCGCGCCAAGCTGCTCAGCGAAGACACCGACAACCGCGTGCGCTGGAGCTTCGACAACGGTTTCATCAACTCCAGCAGCTGGGCGGTGCTCAACGGCAACCCGGGCGGTACCCAACCGACCATGCAGTTCATCCAGCAAGCCTTGCAGCCCGAAGGCCAGCTCAAACTGTTCGAAGCATTGGGCAACGGTCCGTCGAACAGCGCCACCGAGAAACTGATGTCGCCCGAGCAACTGGAAGCCAACTGCAGCTCCGAAGCCAACCTGAAAAAACAGATCGCCCTCAATGCCCAGTGGTACGCCGATAACTACTCCAAAGCCTTGGAAGAGTATCTGACGCGGCTGTCCAAGTGAGCCATCGACCATGACTACGACCCTGGCTTCAACCCTGACCACCCCCAAGCCGCGCTTCAGCTCGCCGGGCCTGGAGCGCAGCTTGCTGCTGTTTCCGCTGCCGGTATTGCTGCTGGTCTTCTACGTGTTGCCGTTTCTCGGCGTGGTCGGTTGGAGCTTCTCGCTGCCCACTCCAGGCATCGAGCAGTACCAGCGCATCGCCACCGACCCAGCGATCCACGAGATGCTCTGGCGCACCTTGCGCCTGTGCCTGACCGTCAGCGGACTGGCCTTGATGATCGGTTACCTGCTGGCCTACTGCTGGGTGTTCAGCCCGCCGTTCTGGCAGCGGGTGGTGGAGATCTGCATCTTCATCCCGTTCTGGATTTCCGTGCTGGTGCGCGCCTTCGGCTGGTTGATCGCCCTGCGCAGCAATGGCGTGCTCAACGAGAGCCTGTTGGGCATGGGCCTGATCGATCAACCGCTGCAACTGAGCCGCAATGAAATCGGCGTGGTCATCGGCATGCTCCACGTGATGATCCCGTACGCCGTGTTCCCGCTGCTGTCGACCATGCGCCAACTGGACCAGCGCGTGCTCATGGCCTCGCGCGGCCTGGGTGCCGGTGCCTTGCGCACCTTCTGGCAAGTGCTGCTGCCACAGACCCTGCCGGGCATCCTGGGCGCGTTCATCATGGTCTTCGTGTTCTGCCTGGGCTTCTTCATCACGCCGGTGCTGTTGGGTGGCGGGCAAACGGTGATGATCGCCGAGTACGTGTTCCTGCAAATGTTCCAGACCAGCAACTGGGGCCTGGGGGCCGCACTGAGCGTGGTGCTGCTGGCCCTGGTCAGCGCATTGATCTGGGTACTGTTGAAAATGACCCGCGTGAACCGACTGGTAGGCTGAGATCACTATGAATACCCATCGTACAAGCCTGAGTACCCGCCTGCTGGCCGTGGTCGCCATGGCCTTCATGCTGTTCCCGCTGCTGACGGTCATTCCGGTGTCATTCACCAGCAAGCGCTTCCTGTCGATGCCGCAGGGCAACTGGTCGTTGCGTCACTACGAAGCGCTGGTGAGCAACCCTGACTGGTTCCATGCCATCAGCCAGAGCCTGACCATCGCTTTCGCCACGAGCATTGTCGCGACCTTGCTGGCGGCCAGTTTCAGCTTGGGCATCTGGTACATGCGCTCCAAATGGGCCACGGCGCTGATCGGCCTGGTGTTGTTGCCGATGGCGATCCCCCCGGTGATTTCCGCGCTGGTGCTGTACTTCATGGAAACCAGGCTCGGCCGCTTCGCTCCCGGCATGGGCTACGACACCCTGACCGGCGTGGTGATCGCCCACGTGATCATGGTGGTGCCGTACGGCGTGGTGACCATGCTGGTTGCCCTCAGCCAGATCGACCGACGCATCGAATTGGCCTCGCGCAATCTCGGCGCCAGCCTGATGCAGACCACGTTCATGGTGATACTGCCGAACCTGAAACTGGGCCTGGCCTCCACCGCCCTGCTGGGCTTCGCCCTGTCGTGGGAAGAAGTGGCGGTGACCCTGTTCATCACCAGCGTCAACGTCGACACCCTGCCCAAGCGGATCTGGAGCGGCTTGCGCGATAACGTTGATCCGAGTGTGGCGGCGATTTCGGTGTTGTTGATCTCGCTGACCTTGCTGGTGCTGATCGGGCGGTTGGTGGTTCAGCATCTGGCGGATAAACGCGCACAGAAGCTACTGCATCCGTAAACATGCAACCGAACAGAAAGCCCCGCGTTTGTCATGAGCGCGGGGCTTTTTTGTATCGATTCACCCGGACCTGTAGGAGCCAGGCTTGCCGGCGAAGGCGCCCGAAAGACCCGCGCAATGTTCAAGGACGCCTTCGCCGGCAAGCCTGGCTCCTACAGGTTTGTCACCCGCCGTGAGGGGTCAACCAACCAGCAGCCATCACCGCAGCATGGCCGTGATTTTATCCGTTGGCCCGTTGGGCCGTGACAACCGCGCCTCGGTCCAATAGATTAGGCGGCCTGAAAAAGCCCTCGTGCTTTCTCGCCTCTATTCAAGTTCAAAGAAGTAGTGAAATTTCAATGTCCGATTCCAACACCGCTGAATCCGTAGTCACCTTGTCGTCCAAAGCGGAATACGAAAACTCCATCAATCTTTCACAGCATGTAGCCCAGGCCAAGACCATCAGCGAGATGGTCCTGGACGCTTTTCAATCCACCCGCGAAAGCGAGCAGATCCGCGAGCTGCGTGCCGCGATCCGCCAGGCCCACGACAGCTTCGACGACGATAAAGCCTACGAACTGATGGGTGAGCTCAAGCAACTCAAGGACGCCGAGGCCGCCGACATCGCCGCCCTGGAAGACCTGAGCAGCAAGTTCCCGATCAGCCGTATCCTGTCCAGCTTCAAGGACGATCCGGCGTTTCAGGAAATCGTCTACGGCCTGGCCCTGAAGGTGCTGAACCAGACCCACCAGGCCATCAGCAACCCCAGCGGCGGCAAGAGCAAAGCCGCCAAGGCGAAAAAAGAAGTCGAAGTGTTCACCATCAGCAAGGACGGCATCAGCGTCACCTTGCCGTTGCGTACCCCGCGCTCGCGCCTGAATGTCGACCGTGAAGCCCTGGAATTCCTCGGCTTTACCTTCGTCGGCGAAGGCGACGAGGCAGAGCTGCAAAGCGAGACGTTCCTGGACAACCAGGGCGCCGAACAAGCGGTGAACCGCAAGAACATCATCACCGCCCTGCAACAGCAGACCGCCTTCGACGGCTATAGCATCGCCGCCCAGTAATACCCGCCAGCGCCGCCCCCAGAGCCCCGCCCCCGTGCGGGGCTTTTTATTGCCCGCGATTCCAGCGAAACCGCGTTTAGTGTTCCAGTATCAAGGCCAGAGAAACACTTCCCTTCACCCATCTGCACCACGGGTCCGCCTGCGGGGAGCGTCAACTCACTTTCCAGCCCAAGACCTCAGTGGTGCGACTGCTGAGGTCATCATGAACACGCCCCCCCTGTACCGTCAGTTGGCCAACCACTACCTGGACGCGATCCGCAGCGGCACCCTGAAAACCGGCGAGCGCCTGCCCTCGATCCGCCTGATGATGGAAAAACATGCCGTCAGCCTGTCCACCGCCGTACAGGTCTGCCGGGAGCTGGAAGACCATGGCGTGCTGGAGGCCCGCCCGCGTTCCGGCAACTACATTCGCCAGCCCGAGACCGCTCCCAGAACCATGCCGATCGCCCTGCCCCCGGCGCTGGAGAGCGGGGTCTACGTGGGCATCCATGAAAAGGTTTCTGCGGTCCTTAAGGCCAGTCAGCGCGCCACGGTCAAGGTCAATTTCGCCAGCGCCTATTGCGCGCCGCAGCTCTATCCGCTGAAGACCTTGCAGGACAACATGATCAAAGTCCTGCGCCATGACGAGTACCTGCTGGGTGTAACGGGCAAGACCAGCGGCACCAGCGCGCTGCGCAACGTCCTTGCCCGCCGGGCGCTGACCATGAAAGCCAACCTGACGGCCGAGCAGATCGTGATCACCCACGGCGCGTCCGAAGCGATCAACCTGGCCTTGCGAGCGGTGACCCGTCCCGGCGACATCGTGGCCGTGGAGTCGCCAACCTTCCATGGCCTGCTGCAGATTCTCGAAAGCCTGAACCTGCGCGTGCTGGAAGTCCCGGCCTCGGCTCACGCGGGAATCAACCTGCCGGCCCTTGAACATCTGCTGCAAGGCCCCGAGCGGATCAAGGCGCTGATCGTCATGCCCAACCTGCACAATCCGCTGGGCAGCATCATGCCCGATGCCAACAAGGCGCGGCTGGTGCAGTTGTGCGCCGAACACGACACCGTGCTGATCGAAGACGACAGCTTCGGTGACCTGGTGGACAGCGAGCAGCCGTTGTCCATCCTCAAGCACTGGGATCGCACCAACAACGTGATCTACTGCGCCTCGCTGAACAAGACCCTGGCACCGGGCATGCGCCTGGGCTGGATCAGCGCCGGAAAATGGCACGACCGCGTGGAAATGCTCAAGCATACCCAGACCCGGGGTTGCGAGGTCTTGTCGCAACTGGCGGTCAGTGCGTTCATGAAAACACCGTCCTACGAACGCTACCTGAGGCGCTTGAGGATTACCCTGGCGCAACAACGCCAGCAGATGAGCGCCGCGATCACCCGCTATTTTCCCGAAGGCACCGGCGTGACCCATCCACAGGGCGGCACCTTGCTGTGGGTGCAATTGCCTGCTCGGCATTCGTCCATGGCGCTGTTCCACGACGCCTTGCAGGCCGGTATCCAGATTTCCCCTGGGGATATCTTTTCCAACACCCAGCGTTTCAATCACTTTGTGCGTATGGGCTGCGGGACACCGTATTCACCGAGGATCGATGAGGCATTGCAGACCTTGGGCCGCTTGCTCAAACATCAGGTGTAATCCCTGTGGGAGCGAGCTTGCTCGCGATGGCGGCAGCACATTCAATATGATGTGACTGATAGACCGCTATCGCGAGCAAGCTCGCTCCCACAGTGTTCAAGCTGATCTTCAGATTGGGGGGCAGTGCAGGCAAATGATATGCGGGTCGTCATTCCAATGCGCAAAACGTTCGGCGATCAGCGGGTCGTGGCCGGGGATGACGTGGTCTTCGCTGTCGGCCAGGCGATCGATTTCGCTGAACGCTTCAAGCGACTGCGCCAGGTCATCGATGATCGGAAACGGGCTGCGCTGGCGAATATTGATCCACAAGTGCGCAGCGTCCGAAGCCAGCACGATCCAGCCCCGCTCGGTGTTGACCCGCACCACCTGACTGCCCGGTGTGTGACCGCCCACCGCGTGCAGTGTCACGCCGGGCAGCACCTCGACAGTGCCATTGTGCAAACGCATCCGCCCCTCGAACAGCGGCGGCAGCGCCGACATCACATCCTCGACCTCATAGGTCTTGTTCACCGTGTGATGAGCCATCTTCGGCCCGGTGCAGAAGCGCAATTCCGCTTCCTGCAAATGCACCGTGGCCTTGGGAAACAGCCCCAGGTTGCCGGCGTGATCCCAGTGCAGATGCGTGAGAATCAGGTGCTCGACCCGCGCCGGGTCGATGTCCAGTTGCCGCAGGGAATCTTCCGGCAGGCGATACATCTGACGGTTGCGCCGTTGCGCCGTGGCCGGTTGAAAACAGGTGTCGACCACGATCACTTGGTGCTCGTTGCGAATGACCCAGAAGTAGTAGTCCAGCGGCATCGGCGCATTCGGATCGCCGCAGCAGGCATCGTAGAGGAAGTTCTCCCGGGCGGTGCGCTGCGCGTTGGCGCCGACACGGATGGCGAACACTTCGTACATGGGAACGGACATGGGCACCTCCGGGTTCAGGCGGCTGCGGTGGCTTTGAGGGTCGGACGAAAATCGAAGTCGATCTGCTCGCTGATGCCCAGGTCCTGCGCCAGCTTATGCAGGCCACTGTAGTCGCGCATGATCGTCGCGTTCCTGTTGCTCTCGCGGGTGTCGGCAATGATCAGCGCCGCATCTTCGACCCCAAGCTGCGTGAGGATCGCCTGCCACATCGAGTAGTCCTGGGCGATAAATGCACTCAGCGCCACCGACAGGTTGCGGGCGAAAAACTCCCGCTGTATGGGCTGCATGTTGGCGTACATCACCTTGGCCACCTCGGCCAGCACCTTGCTGTGCGCATATTCGTCGCGGTTGTGCAGTTCGGCCACGCGGCGGTTTTGCGGCTGAATGGTCTGGTCGTCCGCCAGCAGGTCGAGATAGGCATTGACGCTGATCTCGGCCACCACCGCGAAGGTGATCGCCGCCAGGTCGCGCTGCCATGGCTCGGGCAGTTCCTCACGCAGGGCTTTCAGGCGCAGGTAAGTCACCGATGGCGGCAACTCCAGATCCTGGTCCAGTGCGCGATCCAGTTTGGTCCGCTCGATGGCTCGCATGTGCATGAGTGTGTGGTAGTGCTCGTCGATCAGGGTCTGCTGCATCGCCTCGCGAAAATGCCAATCGTCCTTGCCCAGGTACTGATTGGCGATGACGCTCAGCGCCGGGTTCACCACGTGTTCCTCGGCGGTGACGGTGCGCAGGTTGTAGCCGATCCAGCCCCAGGTCACCACCGTGCTTTTGAGCTCGTCGCTCAGGGCCTGGAATTTCGGGTGATGGAAAAACGGCACCATGCACTCCGGGTAATCCGGGCGTGCCGGATCGAACACTTCATTGATCTGGGCCCTGTCCGGCGAACAGACCGCGGCGCGTTTGGTCCAGGCCTGATTGAGCCGCACGATCAGTTGATGATCGACCTGGGCAATCTCGATTGCTGTTTGCATGACGCGATACCTGTAGAACGCGTACCCCGGGGGGGAGGTACGCCGAAAAAGAAGGGCGACGGAAAAATCAGGCCAGCCAGTAGCGGGTCAGGTTGCGCGCCGGGTCAGTGTATCGACTGCGGGCATGAATCATCCGCCAGTTGTCCCAAATCAGCATGCATCCGTCGGGAATCAGCACCGGGATGTTGTGTTCAAGGAAGTACGTTTCGCCGAGCGCGGCAAATCTTGCCAGCGGCGCCGTGCTGTTGGCGACTTGCGATTGCTCCAAGGCCTCCTTGGAAGGATTCACATCGCCGTAGTGAAACTGGTTGTAGCTGAAGCGGAAAATATCGCCGTCCTCGGTGGGTGTCAGGATGTATTCCCTGACCCGGGTTTGCGCCGGTTCGCCGGGCTTGGCGGTGGCGATGAATTCCACCGGAGTGTCGTCGAGCCACTCGCGCAGTTCCGGCTCGGATCGCTCAAGCGACTTCAAGAACTCGTAGCCGTCCACCAGCCCCGTGTGACCGCCACCGCAAGTCGCCTGTTTATGGCAATGCAGCGCCAGGTAACGCGGCGGCGGGCCGTACACCGGCGCTTCGGTGTGCGGGCCGATACCGTTCATGCTCTGGGAGTAGGGCAAGTCCTCGTAGCCCGGCTTGCGGGTGATGGCGAAAGCTATCTGGCCATTGAACTGCGGAATGATCGGGCCGAATTCATGCAGGGTTCCTGCAACATCGTGGGCAAATTCTCCTGGGGTCAGCACCGTCCAGCCACGACTCGACAACTCTTCATGGCGATGGCCCAGCGAAACATAAGGTGTGCACGCAACAATCCCTTGGTCTGACATGGTGAGTTTCCTGGCGGTTTATCAGGCGTTTACGGTTGAGGTGTAAGCGGCGATCAATTCACTGCAGGCGTTGCCCGGTCGGTATCGCTGTTCGTCGATGCTCTGTACCGGGGTGATTTCGGCGGCGGTGCCGGTGAGAAAACACTCGTCGAAGTCGCCCAGTTCCGTGGGCAAGATCGTGCGTTCGATGACCTGGTAATCCAGCGCCCGGGCCAGCTTGATGACGGTCTGGCGGGTAATGCCGTCGAGGAAGCAATCAGGCACCGGCGTATGCAAGGTTCGCCCCTTGGCGAAGAACACGTTGGCGCTGGTGGCTTCGGCGACATGCCCGCGCCAGTCGAGCATCAAGGCGTCGTGATAGCCGTTGTTTTCGGCGTCGTGCTTGCTCAGCGTGGCGATCTGGTAATGCCCGGACGCCTTGGCTTCGAAAGGGCTGCTGCTGGGCGGCGGACGGCGCCACGTGGCGGTCTTCAGGCGGATGCCGGCCATGCGCGCCGCCGGGTCGAAATAGCTCGGCCATTGCCAGCAGGCGATCGCCACGTGCACGGAATTGAAACGCGCCGAAGTGGAAATCATCTCGCTGCCGCGCCAGGCCACCGGGCGCAAATAGCCGTCGTCCACCTGGTTGCGTTGCAGCAGTTGATGGCTGGCCGCTTCCAGCTCGGCGGGTTCGAACGGAATGGCAAAATCCATCAGCTGCGCCGAGCGATACAGCCGCTCGGTGTGTTCGCGCAGCTTGAAGATCTTGCCGTTGTACACGCGCTCGCCCTCATACACCGTGCTCGCGTAATGCAAGCCGTGGGTCAGCACATGCAGGCGCGCCTGGGACCACTCGACGAACTCGCCATCGAGCCAGATCAATCCTTCACGCTGGTCAAACGGGATACCGCTCATGTCCTTGTCTCCCCAATAATTAAGCGTCGTCCTACGCCGTTTGCAGTAGGACCGGTATCAACTCCGGCACCGGCGCCAGCAAATGCTCAGGCTCGGTCTGAAAGAAAAAACCTCGTTCGCCGAAGGCCGGACGCAGCTCGTCGAACCAGGTCGCCTGCGGATCGAAGCGCGCATAGAAGGTACGCAATACCCATTGCGGGTCCCGGGCCTGGAGGAACTGCAACACGAAGACTTTTTCCCCGGCGACGGTCTCGATGCCGTTGATCAAGACCTTGCCGTAGAAGGTGCTCATGGACGGCCCGCGCACCGTACGCGCCAATCCGGACACCGTGCGGTACGCCGCCTGGAAGATCTCGAACGCCCGGGCCAACGGCATCGCGAAGTAGTGGCTGGGGCCGGTGTCGCGCTCGACGAACATGTAATAGGGCACCGCACCGAGCCGTACGCCTTCGGTCCAGAGGTCCGCCCAATCGGCGGGGTTTTCGTTGATATGGCGGATCACCGGCGCCTGCATGCGCAGGGTCGCGCCCGTGGAGCGAATCCGTCCGACAGCCTGCCGGGCGATGTCCTGGCGAATCTCTACCGGGTGGTTGTAGTGGCCCATGATCGACAGGTTTTTACCCGCCGCGACGATCCGCCGGAACAGCTCGAGCAACTCGGCTGCGTCCTTGTCGCTGACAAACCGCTGCGGCCAGTACGCCACCGATTTGGTGCCGATGCGGATGCTCTTGAGATGCGCCAGATCCAGCAGCGGCTCGATGTACCCCGCCAGCGAACGGCTGTTCATGATCAATGGATCGCCACCGGTGATCAGGACGTCGGTCACTTCCGTGTGCACCCGCAGGTAGCTCAGCAGTTCCTGGGATTCCCGTGCGTTGAATTTGAGTTCTTCCTCGCCGATGAACTGCGCCCAGCGAAAACAGAATGTGCAGTAGGCGTGGCAGGTTTGACCGGCACCGGGGAAAAACAGCACGGTCTCACGGTACTTGTGCTGAATGCCTGGCAGGACTTTTCCGTCGAGTGTCACGCCGTTGTGCGTCAGCTGCCCGGCTGGATGGGGGTTCATGCGCAGCCAGATCATCTCGATCCGCCGCTTGATCGCAGCGGCGTCATCCTGCTCGATCAGTTGCTTGAGCGAGGCATACTCATCCGCCAGCAACATGTCCTTGTGGGGAAAGGTCATGCGGAAAATCGGATCGTCCGGGATGTTGTTCCAGTCGATCAGCGTCCCCAGCACGTATTCGTTGGTGCGAAATGGCATGACCCGAGCCACCACCGTCATTGCCTCCTGCAACTCAGGCGTCAGCTTGTGCCAATACGGTGTGTCGCGAATGGTGCGAGCGTTATAGGGTTTGTAGCGTTCGTGCTCCGACAGTCCTTGCATGGCAGCGCTCCTGGTGATTGCCCTGACAGTCGCCTTAAACCACAGCGGGTGCGATGGCCGGCGCTTTGCGCTCTATGTCCATCCATGCCCGAACGCTGTCGCGGTCCCACTGGCGACGGACATACGCCGCGAGTCGCGCCGGGACTTGATCGCCATTGGCGACCAGTCGGTTGAGCATGATCGCCAGGTCGGTGTCGGCAATACTCCAGTCGCCGAAGAGGTGCTCGGCGCCCTCCTCCAGCAAGCGGTCGGCGACGAAGAACAGGCGCTCGACCGCGGCCCTGGCATCGTCGGAAAGCGGCACGTCTTTCTTGCCGAAATACACCAGGTCAAACGGGCGCTCTTTGCGAATCACCAGCAAATCGCTGCGCAGCCAAGCCTGGAGTTGACGGGCCCGGGCGCGCTGCTGGAGGTCTTGGGGGAAGAGTCTTTTATGTCCTGGAGCGAGCTCCTCCAGGTATTCGGCGATGGCGGAAGACTCCGAGAGCGCAAAACCTGCGTGAACTAACGTGGGGATCTTGCAGGTCAGCGAAATATCACGATATATGGCTTGATAGTTCTCTCGCGCCTTTAAATCCAGCGTGACAAATTCAAATGAAAGTTGCTTTTCCTTGAGTGCCACGAACGCTGACATCGCAAAAGCGCTGACAAAATCCGCGCCAACATAGAGTTTAATCCTGTTGCTTTCCATAGAACGCTCCCTTGCACTAAGCACATTAATCCGTTGCATTCCAGGCGATCGTAGTAAGTTGCTCAAGCGCTGAACAGATACAGAAATTATCCGTTTGCATCGATACAGAAAATTCGAAATTGCAAATCGCTTAGGGGGGCATCGAGGGTATGACAGAAAAGAAAAAGGGAGTCCGCGAACGCGGACTCCCTGGTGTGTAACGGAGGGGAAATTACAGCTGGCGGGGGATCAGGCCGACGTTGTCGGTAAAATTGGCGAGCAGCAGCGCCTGGGGCATGTTGCTGATATTGAGCATGGCCAGCGGCTCGGTAGCGCTGGTGTTGAGGAAGCCGTGGCGGGTCCAGGCCGGCACCAGCAGCACGTCACCGCTGCCGACGCGCACTGCCTCGGCATCGCCCAGGGTCAAGGTGCCGTTGCCGCACTGGATGATGAACAGGTGCCACCACGAATGGTCATGGCCATTGAGCTCGGCGCCCGGTATCAACCATTGCATGGACACCGCCATTCCTGGCGTTAACGAGCAGCCATCGAGGCTGTTGTCGTGGGCCAGCGCGACAATATCGACATCGCTGGCCTCAAGGCTCTGGCGCATACCCGTTAGTTCAACATCCTTCCACACCCGTGGCTTGATCGGCTGGCGAACCAGACTTTGACGAAAGTCTTTATATGAAAAGAACGCACCTTGAACGTTATTCATGTTCGGGCTCCAACTTATTCTGCAGAGTTAAGTCGCTCGACCTTAGGCGAACAATTAAGCGCTGTAAAGTCGAACAACTCACACTTATAACGCAGAAGGTCGCAACGCCACGATCATGTCCACTTCTACTGCCGCGTTTTTTGGCAACTGATAAACACCAACGGTCGAGCGTGTATGTTTGCCGGCATCGCCCAGGACGTGACTGAACACATCCGAGGCTCCATTGGCCACTTCACTGAGGTCGACAAAGTCCGCCGTGGATTTCACATACACCGTGATTCTTATCAGCGACTTGATCTTGTCCAGCGAACCGATGGCGTCGACGATCAACGCCAACCCGCGCATCGCGCAGAGGCTGGCGGCCGCTTGCGCATCCGCCATGTCGAGGTCCAGGCCAACCCGCCCGGGGTATTGGATCTCGCCGTTCACGCGCGGCACCATGCCGCTGATATACAACTCGTCGTGGTGGCGGATCAGCGGTGCGTAATGCCCACCTACGCTGTTTTCGCCGTAGATGTCGTAGTCGAATTCCTTCGCCAGTGCGATGAAGCGTTCATCACAGGTCATGTGCTCAATCATTTACCAAACCTCTTGATCAATACTGCAGAAAAACATCGATCCATGACACTCAACACACCACCCTTGCAGATGGCGCAAGGCTGGTGATCCCGATGCTTGATTCGATGGCCTCGGCCAGGCGCAACAGATCATTGCTGAGCTGCCCGTAGTCTTCGTTGAACAACACGATGTGGCCGATAAACGAGAAGTTGTCTTTCACCAGTGCGCTGACCGAATCACCGATGCGTTTGCTCACCACCGCCTCCACCAGATCAATGTTCAGCGAGCGGGCCACGGACTGAATGTCCGGTACATCTCGCAAGATGCCGCCAGTGGTCGCCCGGAGCAGGCGTATGCCGCAGTAGCCACGAGGCACCGGCGTCTGGCTATCGACCTGGCCTTCCACGGCCCAGCGCACCCAACGCTCCCACGGGTCGAAATCGACGAACGCCTTACGCGCCAGGTCCCAGATGTGCATGCCACCAGGGCGCATGTTGGTTTCCACGGCCGAGGTGCGATGATTGGCCCTGTAGAACACTTCGTTGTGCCAGGCTCCGTTGTCCTGGGAAACCAACCCCGCCATGTGCCGGCCGGCAGCCATCAGTCGCGCCTGCACCTCAGGCGTCAACGGTGCGGGCACCACTTGCTGGATCTCAGCGCGGTAGGCACCTTCGGTGGTGGTTTTTTCGGTGATCCAGGTACTTCCGGCGGCATAGTCCCAGCTGTATTCCCGGGCATTCTGGATCAGCTCTTCGAGCACGATGCCGCCCTCGCGATAGGGCTTGAGCGCTTGCCACGCCTCATCGCATTCGGACGGGTGCCGGATGACCCGGCAGCCTCGACTGGCACCTTCGCAGGCCGGCTTGATGAACGCCTTGCCGCCCAGTTCGATCACGCGCTGACGCAGTTCCGGCAGGCTCTCGATACGGCTGGAAACCACCGGCCGGTAATCTTCGGGAGCCGCGGTGGCCGACGCTTCGAGCTGGCGGAAAATCTGTTTGTCCAACCCTGCCCGGGCTTCGACGGGAGAAATACCGGGCAAGCCGAAATGACTCGCCAGCGCTGCACCGAGCAACACGCCACGGTCAGAAAACGGCAGCACGCCGATCAGTTTCCAGCGATCGGCTTTCAGGCACCCCACCACCACCTCGAGGGAGGCCGCAACGTCCTGCTCGGCCAGCGAAGTGCTGCAGACGTGATCCGCCACCTGGTCGTCATCGGGCTGGACCTGCTCGACCAGCAGGATCAGCCTGGCGTCGTATAGCGACTTGCACAGGTCGCGCAGCTTCTGGATATCGTGGACCCGACTGCCGTTGTACCCCACCACTACTACGCATGAAGTCGTATTCATAATGTCCCCGACCTGCAAAGTGAAAACCGAAACAGCGATGACTCAGTCATGCAACGACGCAATTGATCGACGGTTGAGCCAGTACCAGACCAGGATCCCGCCAGCGCCGATGGCCGCCAGTACCAACGCGTTGTAAGGCGGTGGCGCGACCCGCATGATCAACACGGTCAACCCTGCGCCGACGCCCAGGGACACTTCCTTGACGAACATGTTGTTCTGCTTGACCGAGAAGTAATCGAGGTGACTGAAGGCGCACTCGGCGATGGACAGCAGTGCCACCCAGATCAGCGCGCCGACCAGGGTGTCGACGTGGAACGCGGCAGGCGAAGACAGCACGGCAAAACCGCCGACAATGATTGCGATCACCGTCAGCACCTTGAAGCGCCCGGTGCTCTCGATCAGTTTCATGACCGGTACTTGCGCGAAGACCACCACGGCGCTGTTGAGGATCAGCATCAGGCCATACCAGGCCGGCAGCTCGCCGGTCTTCAGCAGGATCGCTTGCGGCAGGATCGAGAACACACCGAACAGCTTGATGCCCATGATGACGCCGGCGATGACCCACGGCAGCTTGTTGCGCCAGCCGCTACCTTCCTGGCTGGCGGGACGGGCAACCACGGGGTCGCAGGTGAAGGTCGCGCCCATGGCGATAGGCAGGCACAACAGGACGAAACTGGCGGCGCCGAGGAAGAACATGGTCGGGGTCAGCAACGGCGACAGCAGGATCAGCCCTGCCAGCAGGCTGCCCATGTTCATGGCGACGCGGTTGTAGGCGGCGCCCTCCTTGGTCTGGGCCGCTTCGCTCTTGATCAGGTAGCCGGCAATCGCAATGCCGTAGGCAAACAACGCCGCGGCAAACATGACCACACCCTGGTTGCTGGTGACCGCCAGCAATACCAGCCCGAGGGCGGCGCACAGCAGTGTGACGCTCAAGGAGCGGCGACCGAGTACCAGCAACGTCAACGGCAATAGCAGCAACAAGGCCCGATAACCCAGGGCCAGGATGCTGTTGGTGGCGGTATCGAGCCAGACGTTGGCCTTGCCCAGCACCGCGAACAGCGACACGGCAGTGATGATCCGGATGCTGAACAACCGCAGGTTGATCACCGGTTTGGCCACGACGACCGTTGTTTCGACACTCATGCAACACCTCACGAACCTGGTATCGATCGACCGATATAGGTCAATCATCCAGAAAGTCTGTAAGGCGATGGTAGAAAGAGATGCTTGTCTTGATCAGAGCAAGTTCGTATAGAATCAAACGAACTTTACTGCCGGAGAGACCAGTAAAATGCAGGCTAAGCGAGCAGTGATCGCCGCTATCGAGTTCCAACCGGGTGTGCCGCTGGTGCAGCAGATCGTCGATCAGTTGTCGGTGGCGATCAGCAAGGGCGGCCTGCCCCACGGCTCAAGGCTGCCACCGATTCGCGAACTCTCCGACCTGATGCACGTGGGCAAGTCCACGGTGGTCGACGCCCTCGACCGCTTGCGCGCCAAGGGGCTGGTGGTATCACGCCAGGGCTCGGGGCATTACGTGCACCGTTCCAGCAGCACCGTCCAGGTCCACGCCGGCCCGGACCTGCTGCCCCAGGACACGCTCAGCGTGGTCCGCCGCGCGGTGCTGCTGGACAACGGCGCGCTGCGCCCGGGGGCCGGTTTTCTGCCATCCTCGTGGCTGCCTGCCGAAGAATTGCTCAAAGCCGTGCGCGGCACACTTCGCGCGACAACCCTGCGCATGGGCGAATACGGTAACGCCAGCGGTTACCTGCCACTGCGCCAGGCCTTGCGGGTCAAGATGTCGACCCTGGGCATCGAAGCGCCGGTGGACCAGATCATCACCACCGCCAACACCGTACAAGCCATCGACATGCTGATGCGCCTGCTGGTCAAACCCGGCGACACGGTGCTGCTCGATGACCCCTGTTACTTCACGATGCACACCAATCTGGCCTGGCACGGCGCCAAGGTCATCACCATCCGCCGCGATTGTGACGGCATGGACCTGGATGCCCTGGAGCAGTTGCTGATCGCCCACCGTCCCGTGCTCTACATGACCAACAATGCCCTGCACAACCCGACCGGGCACTCGTTCACCTCGGCGCAGGTTTACCGCTTGCTGGAGTTGAGCCATCGCTACAATTTCCACATCCTCGAAGACGATTTGTACTGCGACATGCAGCAACGCCGGACGCCGCGCCTGGCCGCGAGCGGGCTGGACAATGTCTCTTACGTCTCGGGGTTCTCCAAAACCCTGACCGCCAACAGCCGCGTCAGCTTCGCGGTGCTGTCACCGCAACTGGCCGCGCGGATGGTGACCCTGAAAATGGCCTGCGGTGGTATGACCTCGGAAATGGCCGAACAGATTATCTGCACGATGCTCAGCGACGGCAGCTATGCCAAACACATGCGCCGCACCGTGGATCGACTCTATGAGTCGAACAGTCGGGTGGCAGCGTGGCTGGGCGAAGCCGGGTGTTCGGTATCTTCGCTGCCAGGGGAAGGGCTGTATATCTGGACTCGACTGCCGGAGGGATTCAAAGCCGAGTGCCTGGCCAGAAAGGGTCTGGAAATAGACCTGGTTTTGGCGCCGGGAACCTTGCTCAGCAAGGCGGCGGATGCCAATCAGTTTCTGCGGTTCAACGTGGCACACAGTGATCACGTGCAGGTGCGGGAGCGGTTATTCCGGTTGCTGGACAAGCCACACAAATAACCGACCGCCACCAATCCCTGTGGGAGCGAGCCTGCTCGCGAAGGGGCCGTCACATCCAGCATCAATGTTGCCTGACACACTGCTTTCGCGAGCAGGCTCGCTCCCACAGGGGTTGCGGTGTCCAAACGCATCCCGGCCAGCACATGGCCACGATTGTGTAATCCGATACCCACACGCTAACTTCGACCCGTCGCTGCCAATTCAGCGACCGGGCCTGAGAACTCGAACTTGATACAGGAACAATTGGAGTTCTCCTTATGCATGCCAGCTGTCCGTTCAAAATTAATTCTCTTGGACTCAGCACCTCTCGACCAGCATCCCCAAGACCTCGAAACCATCGGCCTCACCCCTTTCTCCTATCACGCCAATCAACCGCTATACCGCATCAACCGCGGCGTCCCAATCATCCAGGCCCTCTCCCACGCCTCCGACCTGCTCCACCTCGCCAAACTGCTCGCCTCAGACGCCGCCATGGTCCGTGACTCCGACCGACACGCCTGGGCCTCGCATTTTTTGCAGGACATGAGCAAGGCAATCATCGATGACGTGGTGAAGGTGCTCGATGCACCGTGCAACAACCGCGCGTAAATGAAAAAGCCCCACCATTCTCTCGAAGGGAGGGGCTTTACGCTGCAGGCCGTTACAGCCTTTGGACCAAACGATGCGACCTCTTCGCTGCAACCAGCGCTCAGGAAAACATGGCACGTTGCTCAGCTTCGTAATGCCGGGTCTGGAAAGGCATGAGGGCTTGGGCTTTTAGGCCGAGGCCCTCACTCAACCCCCAAGAGACAGCGAGCTCATCACGGCGTCGACGCAATGGCGTGACGGCTTGTAGCTTCACGTTTAGCACGGAAGTCGAATGTGCAAAAAGCTCGAGGACATTGAGAGTTTCCGACACCCGGAGATCGGATAAGCAAGTAAATCGAGTGAATCGCTCGAGCAGATAGCCCGCGCGCCGAACCTCCACTTCGTCAGAATGACGATTCAAAAAAGCGCTGACCTCGCTTTCAAGATTTGAGTCCGAGTACCAAACAGCTTTGGCGGCGCTCACCAGGGCAGCGTCATCCGCTTGATTCAAAGGTCTTTTTACCAGCGTGTCCAAGGCGGATGAGAGGACGTGGCCGCTATAGGGCTTCCTCATCGGTGCTCTCCAGATAATCATGCAAAATATTCGTAAGGACGGAGATTGGTGGCTCCTTGTTGCCAACATATACATCAATCGCCTGCAATGCCAGTCGACGAAACTCGGTAGTCAGGCCAGCCCTGAGAAGTGCCTTGATATCACCAATGTCCTGATCGGTCGCTCTGCCCAGCTTCGAGATGGCAATGTCGACAGGTGCCGCGATATGAAGGTGCAGCGGAGACTTAACAGGGAACTCTGTTAAGGGAAGGCTCCGTTCCCAATAGTCCTCATGAATTGGGCCAAAACTGGTGTTGTATTGCAGGTCGTAGTTCAGCTCCATCAATCGACCGGATCGCTCATCAACAAACTGCTCGGGTATCTCTGCGAGCAGGGTTTGTAAGTGAAGACCTTCGGGAACATTAGCCTCATAAATCTCTGCATCGACGTCGGTGGAAACGCGATGATGGGTATAAAGGTGAACAGCGCTGCCACCGAACAGGATAATTTTGACCGCCCCTGGTCCTGCGTCCTCAAGCTCCAGTTCCGCTTCGACAGATTTGAACATCGAAATCAAAGCCTGCCCCAACGCTGTATCCGTATTAATACGCGGGGTGATTACCTCTGGCAGTTCCATCGTAGATCCTCTGGGATGCTTGTAATAACGGCATCCCGAGGCTAGAGAGGCGACTTCCGACCCTCAACCTGAAAAACTCGTGGGAAATTTCAGGAAAATCCGTAGGCATTTTTTCCGTCGACGACGTGCTGGAGCTCACAGACAGGCGCACTTATTTTTTGGGCTTGGCCGCATTTTTTCTTAAGCGGGCCAAGAAAATCTTAATTCCTTGGGATTTTCTCAATTTTTTCTTAAGCGGACAGATATCGCATCCGGCTCTTAATCCGCGTCGTGGCCATCGCGAGCAGGCTCGCTCCCACAGGGAATCGGGGCTGTACTCAACATTGGCTGCAACACAGATCCACTGTGGGAGCGAGCCTGCTCGCGATGGCGGCAACTCGGTCCACCAGAAAGCCCCCAACAAAAAGCCCCGCTCTTCTCTCGAAGGCGGGGCTTTTCTTTACAGCATCCGACGCTTAAGGCGCGTACGTCAGCAGCAACTCGGCCGGCACTTTGAAGTCCAGGGACATCATCACGCTCAACGCGGTAATGGTGAAGATCGAGAACACGAACAGCTTGCGTGCCCAGACCGTGTCATCCACTGCCTTGTAGCCGGTCCAGGCCATGTACAGCCAGTACATGCCCATGGCCGCGGCGACGGCGAGGTAGCTCATGCCGGCGTAGCCGCTGAAGGTCAGCATCAAGGTCGCCACGAGGAAGGCCAGGATGTAGATCAGAATGTGCTTCTTGGCCACCTGGATTCCGCGCTTCACTGGCAGCACCGGGATCGATGCGGCCAGGTAATCGTTGAAGCGGAAGATCGCGATGGCGTAGGAATGCGGCATCTGCCACAGGCTGAACATCACCAGCAGGGTCAGAGCGGCCATGTCGAAGGTGTTACTCACCGCGACGTAGCCGATCACCGGCGGCATGGCGCCCGACAGGCTGCCCACCAGCGTGCCGTGAACCGACTTGCGCTTGAGGTACAGGCTGTAGAAGCCGACGTAGATCACGAAGCCGATGACTGCGAACAGCGCGGCCAACGGGTTGGCCACCTTGTACAACAGCGCAACGCCGGCGACACCCAGGACGGTCGCATAGATCAGGGCCAGTTTCAGGGAGATCAAGCCCTGCACCAGCACCCGGTTCTTGGTGCGTTCCATCTTGATGTCGATGTCGCGGTCGATGCAGTTGTTGAACACGCAACCGGAGGCAACCACCAGGGACGTGCCGATCATGGCGGCCAGGAAGATGGCCAGATCGACATGCCCTTTGGAGGCCAGGAAGAATCCGCCTGCCACAGAAAGCACGTTACCGAAAATGATCCCCGGTTTGGTGATTTGGATAAAGTGCTTGAGGGACATGCGGACTTACCTCACTTCGCCATCATGAACGTGTGGATGCTGAACATGATCCACAGCGACAGGCCAACCAGCAGGACGATCACGATCGCGGCGAACACAAACGCAATCACGTTGTTACGCTGCGCGGCCGAACGGTCCAGGTGCAGGAAGTACACCAGGTGCACCAGCACCTGGACGATCGCGAACGCGAGGACGATCAACAGGGTGATCGACTTCGGCAGCGTCGGGTACATCACCAGACCGAATGGAATGACGGTCAGGATCACCGACAGGATGAAGCCGATGGCGTACGACTTGTAGCTGCCGTGACCGGCGTCGTCGTGGCCATTGTGGGAATGTGCGTTAGCCATTTACATAGTCCCCATCAGGTATACAACGGTGAATACGCAGATCCACACGACGTCCAGGAAGTGCCAGAACAGGCTCAGGCAGCTCAGGCGGGTCTTGTTGGTCGACGTCAGGCCATGCTTGTTGACCTGGTACATCATGATCGCCATCCAGATCAGACCGCTGGTCACGTGCAGACCGTGGGTACCGACCAGGGTGAAGAACCCGGACAGGAAGCCGGAACGGCTAGGGCCGTAGCCTTCGGAGATCAAGATGTGGAACTCGTTGATCTCCATGCCGATGAAGCCCAGGCCGAACAGGAAGGTCATGCCCAACCAGCCCAGCACCTGCTTCTTGTTGCCACGGAAGAACGCCAGCATGGCGAAGCCGTAGGTGATCGAACTGAACAGCAGCAGAGCGGTTTCGCCCAGTACGTAAGGCAGTTCGAAGATGTCGTGGCCCGACGGGCCACCCGCTACGTTGTTAACCAGTACCGCGTACACCGCGAAGATCGACGCAAACAGAATGCAGTCGGTCATCAGGTAGAGCCAGAAACCGTATACGGTCATCTCGCCCGAGTCGTGGTGGTGGTCATCGTGCCCATGGTCACCATGGGCGTGTCCAACATTGGTCACTAAGTTCGACATGGTTTAAGCCTGTTCCAACGAGGTTTCAACACGGGTGGCGGTGGCCGGGATTTTCCCTGCCGCTACCAGACGCTTGTGCTGCTCGGCTTCGATGCGCTCGATCACGTCGACCGGCACCATATAGCCTTGATCATCACGGGCCGCGTGGATCGCGAAGTAGACGACAGTGCCTACAAGGCTCGCGATCGCCAGCCACCAGATGTGCCAGATCATTGCGAAACCGAACACGGTCAGCAGAGCACCCATGACCACACCGGTGGCGGTGTTGTTTGGCATGTGGATCGGCTCGTACCTGGCCGGAGCCTTGTACGCGGTGCCGTTTTCCTTGGCTTCGGTGAACGGGTCGACGCAGTCGGCTTTCGGCAGCACGGCGAAGTTGTAGAACGGTGGTGGCGACGAGGTCGACCATTCCAGAGTGTGGGCATTCCACGGGTCGCCGTGTTCGCACATGTTCTCTGGCTTTTTACGGTCGCGCACACTGACGTACAGCTGGATCAGTTGGCAGGCGATACCGACAGCGATCATCACCGCACCGAACATGGCGACGTACAGGTACGGCACCCACTCAGGGTTGGTGGTGGCGTTCAGACGACGGGTCATGCCCATGAAGCCCAGTGCATAGAGCGGCATGAATGCGACGAAGAAGCCCGAGATCCAGAACCAGAACGCTGCTTTACCCCAGCCTTCGTGCAGCTTGAAGCCGAACGCTTTCGGGAAGTAGAACGCGAAACCTGCGATGTAGCCGAATACCGCGCCGCCGATGATCACGTTGTGGAAGTGCGCGATCACGAACAGGCTGTTGTGCAGAACGAAGTCAGCACCCGGAATGGCCAGCAGTACGCCGGTCATGCCGCCGATGGCGAAGGTCACCATGAAGCCCAGGGTCCACAGCACCTGGCTGGTGAAACGCAGACGACCCTGGTAGATGGTGAACAGCCAGTTGAACAGCTTCACACCCGTCGGGATGGAAATCAGCATCGTCGCCAGACCGAAGAAGGCGTTGACGCTGGCACCCGAACCCATGGTGAAGAAGTGGTGCAGCCAAACCATGAAGCCCAAGACCGAGATCGCGCCCGAAGCGTAGATCATCGACTTGTGGCCAAACAGTTTCTTGCCGGTGAACGCCGAGATGACTTCCGAGAAAATGCCGAACGCCGGCAGGATCAGGATGTAAACCTCAGGGTGACCCCAAGCCCAGAACAGGTTGACGTACATCATCGGATTGCCACCAAGTTCATTGGTGAAAATGTGGAAATCCATGTAACGGTCAAGCGTCAGCAGTGCCAGGGTAGCGGTCAGGATCGGGAACGAAGCCACGATCAGGACGTTGGCCCAGGTGCAGGTCCAGGTGAAGATCGGCATGTCCATCAGCTTCATGCCAGGGGTACGCATTTTCAGCACGGTGGCCAGGAAGTTGACCCCCGTCAGCGTCGTACCTAGCCCGGATAGCTGTAGTGCCCAGATGTAGTAATCCATCCCCACGCCCGGGCTGTATTGCAGGCCCGACAGCGGCGGATAGGCAACCCAACCGGTCTTGGCGAATTCGCCGACGCCCAGGGACAAGTTGATCAGCACCACGCCGGAAACCAGCAGCCAGAAGCTCAGGGAGTTCAGGAACGGGAAGGCAACGTCACGCGCGCCGATCTGCAGCGGCACTGCAAGGTTCATCAGGCCGGTGAAGAATGGCATCGCCATGAAGATGATCATGATCACACCGTGGGCGGTGAAGATCTGGTCATAGTGTTCAGGTGGCAGGTAGCCAGGCGAACCCTCGGTGGCCATGGCCAGCTGGGTACGCATCATGATGGCGTCGGCAAAGCCGCGCAGCAGCATGACCATGGCGACGATGATGTACATCACGCCGATTTTCTTGTGGTCGACCGAAGTCAGCCACTCGGTCCACAGATAGGTCCACTTCTTGAAGTAAGTGATACCCGCGAACAGTGCCAGACCACCGAGCGCGATCATGGCGATGGTTATCATCACGATCGGTTCGTGGAACGGGACCGCTTCCCAACTTAATTTACCAAACATCGTTTACTCCTCTGCCCCGGCAGCTGAATGCGAGTTCATGTCCGTAGCGGCCACTTCTTTCTCTTTCTTCTCGTGCTTGACCTTCGGGCCTGGTTTCATGCCTTCGTACTTGTCGACGATGGTCTGGAACAGGTTCGGCGTCACCGAGGAGTAGAGCTCGACTGGGTTGTTCTGGCTCTGCTTGGAAAGGGCTGCGTATTCAGCTTGTTCAAGCTGTTTAGGTGCCTTTTTGACTTCACTTACCCAGGCGTCGAAATCTTCCTGGGAAGTAGCGATCGCTTTGAATTTCATACCGGTGAAACCGGCGCCGCTGTAGTTGGCGGAGATGCCGTCCATTTCAGCGTTGCGGTCGGCGATCAGGTGCATTCTGGTCTGCATGCCCGCCATCGCGTAGATCTGGCCGCCCAGGCCCGGGATGAAGAACGAGTTCATCACGGCGTCGGAGGTGATCTTGAAGTTGATTGGCGTGTGCGCCGGGAACACGATCTTGTTGACCGTGGCGATGCCTTGTTCCGGGTAGATGAACAGCCACTTCCAGTCCAGTGCGACCACTTCGATGGTCACAGGCTTGACGTCGGATTCGATCGGACGATACGGGTCCAGCTCGTGGGTCGACTTGTAGGTGATGTAACCCAGGGCGATGATGATCAACACCGGAACAGTCCACACCGCGATCTCGATCTTGGTGGAGTGGTTCCATTTAGGCGTGTAGGTCGCCTTGGTGTTGGACGCGCGGTATTTCCAGGCGAACAGGAAGGTCATCACGATGACCGGAACCACGACCAACAGCATCAGCAGCGTTGCGGTGATGATCAGGTTTCGCTGTTCCAGGCCAACCTGGCCCGTGGGATTGAGCAAGGTCATGTTGCAGCCTCCCAGCAACAACGTGCCGAGCAGCGGCAATAAGCCTAGTAGTCTGGGGTACCTGTTTTTACTCATCTCACGACCTCTAAAGCAGCTTGCGCAATGCAGTTGGGTTTTGATCGCCAACACTTCACCCTGCCAAGGGTTGGCATTTTTCTTGGATTGAATAAGGGCTTGCCCGTCGAGCGTCAGAGGCGTTTCGACAAATCCTGGGCCAGCGGTGAGTTCTTATTCGAATTCGTGGTCAAAGGCCTTGTTACAGCCCAATTCCATTTGGTGCGGATAGTTGGAGGCACCGACACCTGGGCGTCGCATGAAGCTAAAAGGCTTCTCGACACCCTCTTGCCACTCATGCATCAGAGCCAGGGTGAGCAGTGCCGGGAATTCAGTGCGGGCGATTGTAGATATGTAGCGTTTTATAAACCATGTCTTATCCCGAAATAATTTTTATCCCAGCCCGCAACAATCCTGACCCAATTCTGTAAAAGTGGCGCATCTTATCGAAATTGATTCGCAACAAAAACACCAAAAATAGTAGGTCTACCACCCGCAATACAGACAGTATCGATGGCACGGCAACGACCCTCTAACCCGCCCTAGCCCCGATATGACAAGGGCTCTGGCAAATCGCCACAACCTGTTAAAACTGTCTGCTCCCTTGCGACCCGGCTAAAATCCGGCGACGCACATACACGCCAATTTCATTGCAGGAGGTTGCACCAATCCGGCACTCGAAAGCGCGCTGCGACACTCGCGATGTGACAACATGTCGCACACTTGTCACACCCCTGATTGCCGCGCATCACGGTCTTTTCACCTGGCCCCTGAAATGCAAAAACGCCCCGGCCCTCTCATCGAGGACCGGGGCGTTTTGTGTCTATCGCAGTAATGCAGCCGATGACTTCAGCGCAGCGCCTTGCGATTGCGCATCGTCAGCAACGGTACCAGCACCACCACCAGCACGAAGGCCAGCAGCGCCCACTGCGCCAGGGACAACCCCAGGATTGGCGGGTACGGCGTGGAGCAGAAACCGTCGACCTGGAAGCCCAGCGGGAAGATCTTCGCCAGCGGCAAGCCGTCGACTATCGGCTGCAGCACATCGATCCCGCAACTGACGGCCGGATAGAACTGCGTGTAGACGTGATGCCCAGCCACCCCGACACCTGCCAGAGCACAAATCACCACCAGGGTCTCCAGCACCGTGATGCTGCGACGCGTACGCATGGCCGCACCGATGAAAGCGAAGAGCGCGATCAACAGCAGTGCGTAACGCTGCAGGATGCACAACGGGCACGGGGCCTCGCCCAAAACCACCTGCATGTACAACGCACCGCCGATCAGCGCCAGGCAGATGATGCCCAACAGCACCAGGTAGCGCCGTTCACGGCCCAGACGCATCGTTTCCTCGCTCATCGTGTTTCCCTTTTGACTATCGATTGCCCGCCAGTTTACACGCTGGCCCTCACCTTTGAGAGCCTGGCGCGTGCAAGCGGGTATCGTGGGAATAGACGACAGATCGGTTAAGAAGACATTAACTGTAACGACCCTGGCCCCTCAAACTCGGCCTGCAACAACTTCACAAACGCCTCACGAGCCGGGTGCCGACCTGCGTTCTCGTGCCAGTAAAAAAGGTTGTCGATGCTCGTCAGTTCCGGGAATTCATATCCTTGGCAACCTGCACTGAGACAGTACTGCTCATAGATTCCACGGGGCACCAGCGAAACACCGGCACCGGCACTGACACAGCCAACGATGGTGCCATAGCTGGCGATGCTGACGATCGGCTGCACCTGGTCATGACGTAACAGCCACTGTTCCAGCGCGAAGCGGTACGGGCAGCCCGGCGGCCACATGAAAATGGCCTTGCCCTGCAGATCCGCGGCCTGGCGCAAAGGCCCATGAGAGGCGGACGCGATAAGAATCAGATCTTCGCGGTACATCACCTCCCGCTTCAGTCCCGGGCGCTCAACGTTCACCGCCACGAATGCCCCATCGAGCCGACGATGTTGGGTGTCGTCGAGTAATTGAGCCCAGGTGCCGGTGCTCAACTCCAGCAGCACCTTTGGGTAAAGCTCGTGGTATTTGGCCAATAACCGAGGCAAGCGTCCCGTGGCACTGGACTCGATGGCACCAATGCGCAGAGGACCGCTCGGCGCACTGCCGGGGGCCAATGCCCTGCGCGCTTCCTCGGCCAGGCCGAGGATTTTCGTCGTGTAATCCAGAAACACCTCCCCGGCGGGAGTAATCCGCAACCCTCGGCCGTCGCGGAAAAACAGCGCAGTACCGAGCTCACGCTCCAGAGACTTGAGGCGTGCGGTGATATTGGACGGCACGCAGTGCAGCACCTCGGCCGCGCGCGCGATGCTGCCGAGGTGGTGAACCGTATTGAACATGCGCAGTTGGGACAATTCCATAGCTCACCCAAAGTGAATACTTGAGTCAGTTTAAGTCACTTGTAGTGAGTTCAGATGATTTTGATAATTCGAGTGTGAGCCCTTCACTGAAATCATCACACTTTGGAAAATCAGGAAGTTTTATGGATTTTATTCAGCGCAAAATCCAGCCCCTCGCCGAAAGGCCTGGCGTAAAAATCGTCTTGGCGACGTTTTTTGTCATCCTTTGCTGGGCCTATTCGCCCACTGGAATCCACATCGGTTTAGAGGCTTACGAGCCCGGTCATTTGGCGCTGATTCGCTTTCTCATCGCCTCGACGTTCATGGCCGGGGTCGCATGGGTGATGCGTATTTCCCTGCCCCGCCTAAAAGACCTGCCGCTGTTGGCTCTGCTGGGATTCTTTGCTGTCAGCCTGCACCACATCGCCCTCAACTACGGCCAACGAGGCGTGAGCGCCGGCGCCTCCAGCGTACTTGCACAATCCACGCCGCTGTTCAGCGCGTTGCTGGCGCATTTCGTTTTCAAGGAGCGGGTCAACCGCTGGCAATGGATCTGCGTGCTAGGCGGCTTGCTCGGTGCCGCTGTCGTGGTCACTGGTGATCGTGGTTTTGGTGAGTTGAATGCGCACGGGTTGCTGATCCTGCTGGCGGCATTGTCCTGGAGTTTCTATTTCGCCATGCAAAAAAGCCATTCCCATCGCTACAACGGGCTGACGATGGTGTGTTACACCATTTGGTCAGGCACCCTCCTTCTACTTGTGTACGCACCGGGGCTGTGGAGCGAAGTGCAGAAAGCCTCGACTTCGGTCAATCTGGCGGTGCTCATCCTGGGCATTTTCCCCAGTGCCCTTGCGTACCTGGCCTGGGCATACGTGCTGGCGCACAGCAAAGTCAGCCGCGCTTCCATTTCGCTTTACCTGATACCGCCCACAGCCATGCTAATGGCCTCGGTGGTTCTGGCTGAAAGCCCTTCGATCATGGTCATCATCGGGATGGTCATCGTGCTGGCGAGCGTACTTGCCCTGAACCTGGAACCATCGAAAGTCTCGGGAATCTGCAGCGCAGTAGGGCTTTCGCGAGAAAGCCCCGGGAGCGATTGATCAGTCGCCGTAGATATCAGACTTGAAGTACTGCTGCGAAATCTTCTGGTACTCGCCACTGGCGCGAATCCCGTCGATAGCGGTGTTCAGATCCGATACCAGCTCGGTGTTGCCCTTGCGTACCGCAATCCCGGCGCCCTCGCCCACGTATTTCGGGTCCTTGAGCTCCGGCCCGGCAAACGCATAGCCCTTGCCGCGCGGCATCGCCAGGAAGTCGTTGAGTGGAATGGTGTCGGCAAAGATGGCATCGAGGCGACCGGCTGCCAGGTCCATGTAGATCTCTTCGTTGTTGCTGTAGCGCTTGACGTTGATGCCTTTGGGTTCAAAGACTTCGGTCGCGTAACGGTCGGTGGTGGTCGCCCGTTGCACGCCAACCGTCTTGCCCTTGAGGCTGGCGTATTGATCATCCACGACCGCGCCTTCCTTCATGACCAGGCGCGATGAGGTGAAGTAATACTTGTGGGTGAAGTCCACCGACTTCTTACGGTCTTCGTTGATAGTCATCGACGACAGCGCCATGTCGATTTTCTTCACTTTCAAGGAAGGAATCAGGCCGTCGAACTCGCCCTCGACCCACACGCACTTGACCTTCATCTGCGCGCACAGGGCATTGCCGATGTCGTAGTCGAAACCCACGATCTCGCCTTTGTCGGTCTTGGAGGCGAACGGCGGGTAGGCCGCTTCGATGCCGATGCGCAGGGTTTTTTCGGCGGCAAACAGGCTGCTGCACGCCAACAGGCTCAGGGCCAGACCAGTGATGAGGGGGAATTTCTTCATGTTCGTTCTCTCGCGGGTTGTTGTTGGTTTGGCAAGACAGAAGAAGAGCAGAAACGGGGGGAAGCCTTTTTTTGTACTTATAAATCCATACTGGACTTTTATGTATTGACAGTCAATTGGACGTGCGCTGTTAAATCAGCCTCTGGTCGGGAGGTGAGTCGAGAGAAAATCGGGTGTTGCAGATGGCCCCTTCGCGAGCAGGCTCGCTCCCACATTTGAACTTCATGAACACACATTCTGTGTTCGACAAAAATTCCCTGTGGGAGCGAGCCTGCTCGCGAAGGCGTACTTGCAGAAGCCGCAGGAATTACTGCTTCCAGCGATCCGCCGCCGCATGATCACTGTCACGCCCCTCGACCCATCGCGGACCGTCACTGGTGTTTTCCTTCTTCCAGAACGGGGCACGGGTTTTCAGGTAGTCCATGACAAAGGCGCAGGCGTCGAACGCCGCCTGGCGGTGGGCGCTGGCGGCGCCGACGAAGACGATGGGTTCGCCGGGCTCCAGGGCACCGATGCGATGCAGCACCTCCAGCTTGAGCAAGGGCCAGCGCTGCTCGGCCTCGATGGCGATCTTGCCGAGGGCTTTTTCGGTCATGCCCGGATAGTGCTCGAGGAACATCCCGGCGACATCCAGGCCATCATTGAAGTCGCGTACATAACCGACAAAACTCACCACCGCCCCGACGCCGACATTGGCATCGTGCATGGCATTGACTTCGACGCCGGGATCGAACGCGGTCGATTGAACGCGAATGGCCATGTCTCAGCCCCCGGTCACGGTGGGGAAAAACGCCACTTCATCGCCATCGCTGATCGGTTCGTCGAGCTGGCACAGGTCTTCGTTGCGCGCACACATCAGGTTCTGCTCGCTCAACACCTCGGCGCCGTCACGTCCGGCCAGCAGGGCACGAACGTCGTCGACCGTGGCGAACTCGCCGGCAACCTTGAGCGAATCCACGCCCAGCGCTTCACGGTAACGGGCAAAAAACTTCACGGTGACGTTCATGGCTGTTCTGCCTGGAAATGCCCGCTCTTGCCGCCGACCTTCTCCAGCAGGCGCACGCTTTCGATGGTCATGCCGCGATCCACGGCCTTGCACATGTCATAGATAGTCAAAGCGGCGACACTGGCAGCAGTCAGAGCCTCCATCTCGACCCCGGTCTGCCCGGACAACTTGCAGCGCGCCACGATGCGTACGCTGTCCTCGCCTTCGGCACTGAGTTCGACCTTGACCCCGGTCAGCATCAACGGATGGCACAGGGGAATCAGATCGCTGGTTTTTTTCGCCGCCTGAATGCCGGCAATGCGGGCCACGGCGAACACATCGCCCTTGGGATGCCCGCCACTGACAATCATTTGCAAGGTTTCGGGCAGCATGCGCACCAGCGCTTGGGCCGTCGCTTCACGGAACGTCACGGCTTTTTCGGTGACGTCGACCATGTTGGCGCGGCCTTGGGAATCGAGATGAGTCAGCACGGGGTTACTCCTGATCAGGAATCTCGATTGTAAACCTGTGGGTCAATTTTTCGCACGCGAGATTATCGGATCACCACAGATCACTGTGGGAGCGAGCCTGCTCGCGAAGGCGTATCAGGCACCTCTGTGTCGACTGACACACCTTCGCGAGCAGGCTCGCTCCCACAGTGGGGGATTGTGTCGGGCACATAAAAAACCGGGCGGCTTTGGGGCCGCCCGGTTTGGGTGAAGGTTTACAGATGCGTTTCGGCGTATTCGGCCAGAATCGAACGTGGCACCCCTTGCAGGGTGATGTGCACCCCGTTGGGGAAGTCCTTGAAACGTTCCGTCAGGTACGTCAGCCCGGAGCTGGTCGCGGACAGGTAAGGGGTGTCGATCTGCGCCAGGTTGCCCAGGCACACCACTTTGGAGCCGGCACCGGCACGGGTGATGATGGTTTTCATCTGGTGCGGTGTAAGGTTCTGGCATTCATCGATCAGGATCAGGCTCTGCTGGAAGCTGCGGCCACGGATGTAGTTGAGGGATTTGAACTGCAACGGCACTTTGCTGAGGATGTAGTCGACGCTGCCATGGGTGCTTTCGTCATCCATGTGCAAGGCTTCGAGGTTATCGGTGATGGCGCCCAGCCAAGGCTCCATTTTTTCCGCTTCGGTGCCGGGCAGGAAGCCGATTTCCTGGTCCAGGCCTTGCACGCTGCGGGTGGCGATGATGCGGCGGTAGCGCTTGCTGACCATGGTCTGCTCGATGGCCGCGGCCAGCGCGAGGATGGTTTTACCGGAGCCTGCGGCACCGGACAGGTTGACCAGGTGGATGTCCGGATCGAGCAAGGCATACAGCGCCAGGCTCTGATAGATGTCACGCGGCTTCAGGCCCCAGGCTTCCTGGTGCAGCAGCGGTTCCTGGTGCAGGTCCAGGATCAGCAACTTGTCTTCCTCGATCTCCTTGATCCAGCCGACGAACCCTTGCTCATCGATGATGAACTCGTTGATGTGCACCGCCGGCAGGTTGTCGATCAACTGCACCTGGTGCCAGGTGCGACCGTGGTCCTGACGGGTCTCGACCTTGCTCACCCGGTCCCAGAAGGAGCCGGTCATGTTGTGATAGCCGTTGGGCAGCAGCGATACGTCATCGACCAACTGGTCGGTGCTGTAGTCCTCGGCCGCGATCCCGCAGGCACGGGCCTTGAGGCGCATGTTGATGTCTTTGGTGACCAGCACCACGGGCTTCTTCGGCTCGCGTGCGTGCAGGTCGATCAGCTGGTTGATGATTCTGTTGTCGTTCAGATGCTCAGGCAGAATGATGTGGGGGTCGGCCTGCTTGCTCATCAGAATTGACAGCAAGCCCTTCGGACCGCTCTTGCCCCGCTGGATCGGCACGCCCTGCTCGACGTCCTCGGGTGAGGCATCGCCCAGGGTCTTGTCGATCAGTCGGATGGCCTGGCGACATTCGGCGGCAACGCTGTGATGCCCGCTCTTGAGCTTGTCGAGTTCCTCAAGCACGGTCATCGGGATCGCGACGTGGTGTTCTTCGAAGTTAAGCAGCGCGTTTGGATCGTGAATCAATACGTTGGTATCGAGTACATAAAGGATTGGCTGGTTGGAAGAAGAGCTACGTCCGTGATCATCCATACTCGGTCACCTTTGTCAGAGCCAGTGGACGCAATACCTTGGCGGTGCTGCGCCTCGAAGTGACTACCGAATACACCTGCGGGGACTCAAGTGTTCTGCCTACATGCGGGGTCTTGGAAGACGCCACCTGTGTTGCAGGTTTCGGCGGTCTGTCTTCGTAATACTCCAAAACACATGACAGAAAAAAGCACTTTGACGCTTTTTTGAAGTTTATTTTTCAGAATGACCAATAACACTTGGCGGACTGCCATCACCCGTTTACAGTCAGAAGTCAACCTGCAGCAAAATCCCCTCTAAAATAGACGTTCACCCAATGTTTCCGGGCTTTTGCCATTTTCAGCGAAACCCTTCCTGACAGTCTTCCCAACCGATCCCGCTTTGCGCCGTTTGCGCGATCAGCCAGGGTAACGCCGTTTTCACCCCTTCCTGTTTCACATTGAAATTGATCACCCCATGGCGCCACAGCAGCATCAGGGTCAACACCCGCTGCGCACTCTGGCTGCCCTTGAGCTTGCCCGCACCGTCCAGGGCATCGATGTCCCACAGGGCGACCTGCAACCCCTGGGCCTTGAAGAAAGCGGCGGCGTCGGCGCGACGCTGGCCATCGGGCGGGCGAAACAGGGGTACGAAGTTCTCCGGCAGTTTGTTCTTGGCCAGCTCGACACTGCGGCGTACCGAGTCCTGCCAGTCCTGCCAGTGGCTGTGGGAGCGAAACTCCCAGCCTTGCACGCCGATGCACTGGGTTGACCAGGTCGACTGCAGGCTGGCCACCGAGCGCTCGCCCAGACGGGCCTGGAGGTCCTTGCCGAGCACGAAGAACGTGCCGCTGAGATTGGCCTTGCGCAGGTACTCGGCAATCCAGTCGGTATTGTCCGGCACGGCATTGGCGGCGCTGTCGAAGGTCAATAGAAACAGGCGGTCATGCATTGCGTCGCCATTGCGCTCATAGTCACCGAAACGATCGACTTCACTGCTGGTTTGCGGAAACAGCGCCGCCTTGCGCAGTTGCTCATCCAGGTACTGGCTGTGAAACAGGCGACTCGGTTCGGACCACTTTGTGTAGTAGCTGTCCTCGCTGAGCTGAAACTTGCCGGCCTGCTCGCGCAAGGTGGCCATGTCCTCGACCAGGAAACAGAAGGAGGCGTCCTGATCGCAGCTCTGCTGGGCGAAGTCGTAGTTGGCCAACAGGCGTTGCCATAGGCGCTGGCGGACACGATTGACCGATTCCAGGTTGATCGTGCGCAGGCCCAGGCGTTGCGCCAATGCCGCTTCGTCCAGGGATTCACTGGCCAGCAACACCCGGGCGAACATGAGGATTTCGGCACGCGACGCGACATCGAACAGGGTCGGGTTGTCGAGTTTTTCCGGCCAGGTGCTGCGATCCAGCGTCGCCACTTCACCCGGCGCCGCCATGACGCCGAAGCTCAGCAGCCATGCTGTGAGCAGGAAAACGATACGCAATGGGATGTCTCCATAACCAGACCCGGGCGGCACTATAGCTGATCCAACCCCTGATACCCGCTGCCCCGCCAAACTCGTGTGGGAGCGAGCCTGCTCGCGAATGCGGTGTGTCAGCCCCCGACAATGCCAACAGGCAGATCGCTTTCGCGAGCAGGCTCGCTCCCACAGGGGATTGCCACCGGTCATCACCTATGGCCTTGATAGCTGGAGTCAACGAGGACAACCCCCTAGAATCGCCGCCACGATTAAAGGAGACGACTTCATGCTGATGGTGATTTCCCCAGCCAAAACCCTCGATTACGAGACACCGCCGGCGACCCAGCGCTTTACCCAGCCGCAGTACCTCGACCACTCCCAGGAGCTGATCCAGCAATTGCGCGAGCTGACCCCGGCGCAGATCAGCGAGTTGATGCACGTTTCCGACAAGATCGGCGGGCTCAACGCCGCCCGCTTTGGCAGCTGGACACCCGCCTTTACCCCGGCCAACGCCAAGCAGGCCTTGCTGGCGTTCAAGGGTGACGTCTACACCGGGCTGAATGCACAAACCTTCAGCGAAGCAGACTTCGACTACGCCCAGCAACATTTACGCATGCTTTCCGGCCTGTATGGACTGCTGCGGCCCCTGGACCTGATGCAACCGTACCGACTGGAAATGGGTACCAAGCTGGCCAATGCCCGGGGCAAGGACTTGTATGCCTTCTGGGGCACGCGCATCAGTGAATGGTTGAATGAAGCCCTGGCCGATCAGGGCGATGACGTGCTGCTCAACCTGGCTTCCAACGAGTATTTCTCGGCAGTCAAGCGCAGCGCCTTGAATGCACGCATCATCAACACCGAGTTCAAGGACCTGAAGAACGGCCAGTACAAGATCATCAGCTTCTACGCGAAAAAGGCCCGGGGCATGATGAGCCGCTTCGTCATCGAGGAACGCATCAACGATCCGCAAGCCCTCAAGCAGTTCGATGTACAGGGTTATCGCTACAGCGCCGAGCAGTCTAAACCGGACAACCTGGTGTTCCTGCGCGACCACGCACCAGAGTGAAGCAGAGGGTCGGCGCGCGACCCTGCGGTTCCCTCGCGCGCCCCCATTGATAGCCTCGAAATCCTCCTCTCTTTTCGTCATTTTTATGACGCCAAAAAACAATCTGTCAATTTTCTAACTTTAGTTTCACTCGACTTCGATCATTTTTTTCAGTAGTGGCACTGAAAAATTTTATCCGTAGTGGCAAAAAACTATCCCCTCCAAGAATCCGCCTATATATAAAGGGCGAAACGGCAAGTGCTATCAATTTGAAAGCAGTGCCATCTTTGACATTATTTCAAGAAATTTCAGATTTCGTGAGGAGCGGGTCGGAACTATGTCCGAATGCACCGCTCATACCACCGGTAACGATTCTCGCCGCGAACGTACGAGATAACTTACGCAGAACAGAGATCCATGTAGTGAAGTTGCAATACTAACTTGCACTGACTTATCCCTGATTTGGGCAACACCAGAACGGACAGGAGATACGCACCATTACTATCCCCTACAAGGCCAAGGCCGCGCCCCTATAAACGTGCTCACCTGAGCACCAAAACGCTTGATCTACGGGCTTTCAGCCCGACATTGAGCGCGCAGGATCAATGCACGAACATCTTCTGAATAGAGGACTGGCTGCATAACAGGGCAAGTCATAACAACAAGGCCTAGTTGCGCACACCGTGAGTGCACTTATTTAGACACTCGGAACTTTTATGCCAGCACGCGGTATTGTCGCGCCTGCAAGGCCTAACTTCCGCGTGCACTATAACCGCTGAACACCATTAACTCCGGCCATCTAATGGCTTGATCAACACTGAGGTAAATGCGATGCGCATCAGCATATTTGGTTTGGGTTACGTTGGCGCAGTCTGCGCCGGTTGCCTGTCTGCACGGGGCCATGACGTCGTCGGCGTCGATGTTGCCAAAGACAAGATCGATATGATCAATGCAGGCCGTTCGCCGATCGTTGAACCAGGCCTGGGCGAACTTCTGGCACAAGGTATCCAGACCGGTCGTCTGCGCGGTACTACCAACTTCGCCGAGGCGATTCGCGACACCGATCTGTCGATGATCTGTGTCGGTACGCCGAGCAAGAAGAACGGCGACCTGGAACTCAACTACATCGAGGCCGTGTGCCGCGAGATCGGTTTTGTCCTGCGTGACAAGACCACCCGCCACACCATCGTGGTGCGCAGCACCGTTTTGCCGGGCACGGTCGCAAACGTTGTCATCCCGATTCTCGAAGACTGTTCCGGCAAGAAGGCCGGTGTCGATTTCGGTGTAGCGGTCAACCCTGAGTTCCTGCGCGAAAGCACGGCCATCGCCGACTACGACCAACCGCCAATGACCGTCATCGGCGAGTTCGACAAGGCTTCTGGCGACGTTCTGCAATCGCTGTACGAAGAACTCGACGCGCCGATCATCCGCAAGGACATCGCCGTCGCCGAGATGATCAAGTACACCTGCAACGTGTGGCACGCCGCCAAGGTGACCTTCGCCAACGAGATCGGCAACATCGCCAAGGCCGTCGGCGTCGACGGTCGTGAAGTGATGGACGTGGTCTGCCAGGACAAGACCCTGAACCTGTCCCAGTACTACATGCGCCCGGGCTTCGCCTTCGGCGGTTCCTGCCTGCCCAAAGACGTACGCGCCCTGACCTACCGCGCCAGTTCCCTGGACGTGGAAGCGCCGCTGCTCAACTCGCTGATGCGCAGTAACGAGTCCCAGGTGCAGAACGCCTTCGACATCGTCCAGAGCCATGACAAACGCAAAGTCGCCCTGCTGGGCCTGAGCTTCAAGGCCGGTACCGACGACCTGCGCGAAAGCCCGCTGGTTGACCTGGCGGAAATGCTGATCGGCAAGGGCTACGACCTGAGCATCTACGACAGCAACGTCGAGTACGCCCGGGTGCACGGTGCGAACAAGGACTACATCGAGTCGAAGATCCCCCACGTCTCGTCCTTGCTCAACTCCGACTTCGACGCGGTGATCAACAACTCCGACGTGATCATCCTCGGCAACCGTGACGAGAAATTCCGCGCCCTGGTCAAGGACGTTCCGCACGGCAAGCAAGTGATCGACCTGGTCGGCTTCATGTCCAAGGCCACCAGTGTGGCTGGCCGGGCTGAAGGCATCTGCTGGTAACCGGCGGGTTGTAAGCGCTTCGCGCTGATCGCCAGCAAGCCGGCTCCTACAGATCACCGAAACCTGTAGGAGCTGGCTTGCCAGCGATGGCGTACCTGAGATCGCCATCGCCGACAAGCCGGCTCCTACAGGGGCGCGAGACTTGCAACTGACTTTAGGATTCCGATTATGCACAGGCTAAAGCACGGCCTACTCCAGGCCGCCGGTTGGCTGTTCTACCTGAGTTTACTGATGGGCATCGCCATTGCGCTGCCTGTGTCCACGTTCGACTCCGAGTCGAAGGACTTCATTTTCCTGATCGGTATCGTCGGTATCTGGCGCTACTCGATGGGTGCCACGCACTTTGTGCGCGGCATGCTGTTCCTGTACGTGGTCTACCCGCACCTGCGGCGCAAAGTGCGCAAGCTGGGCAAGGCGGCAGACCCGTCCCATGTATTTCTGATGGTCACCAGTTTCCGTATCGATGCGCTGACCACCGCGCAGGTCTACAGCTCGGTGATCCGCGAAGCGATCGACTGCGAGCTGCCGACCACCATTGTCTGCTCCATCGTCGAAATGTCCGATGAACTGCTGGTGAAAAGCCTGTGGAACCGGATGAACCCACCTGCCCGGGTCAAGCTCGACTTCGTGCGCATTCCCGGCACCGGCAAGCGCGACGGCCTGGCCTACGGTTTCCGCGCCATCTCCCGTCACCTGCCGGATGACCGCGCCGTCGTCGCCGTGATCGATGGCGACACCGTGCTCGGCGAAGGCACGGTGCGCAAGACCGTGCCGTGGTTCCAGCTGTTCGGCAATGTCGGCGGCCTGACCACCAACGAGTTCTGCGAAGTGCGTGGCGGCTACATCATGAGCGAATGGCACAAGCTGCGTTTCGCCCAGCGTCACATCAACATGTGCTCGATGGCCCTGTCCAAGCGCGTGCTGACCATGACTGGGCGGATGTCGGTGTTTCGTGCCACCGTGGTCACCAACCCGGAATTCATCGCCGACGTGGAAAGCGACTCGCTGCAACACTGGCGCCTGGGTCGTTTCAAGTTCCTCACCGGCGACGACAAGTCCAGCTGGTTCAGCCTGATGCGTCTGGGCTACGACACCTTCTACGTGCCCGATGCCGCGATCAACACTGTTGAGCATCCGCCGGAAAAGAGCTTCATCAAGGCCAGTCGCAAGCTGATGTTCCGCTGGTACGGCAACAACCTGCGGCAGAACTCCCGGGCCCTGGGCCTTGGGGTGAAACGCCTCGGTGCATTCACGTCGGTGGTGCTGTTCGATCAGCGCGTGTCGATGTGGACCTCCCTGCTGGGCCTGACCGTGGCGCTGATCGCCAGCTTCAAGTACGGCACCGCGTTCATCCTGGTGTACCTGCTGTGGATCGGCATCACCCGCCTGATCCTGACCCTGTTGCTGTCCTGCTCCGGCCACCGGATCGGCCCGGCCTACCCGGCGATTCTCTATTACAACCAGATCGTCGGCGCGCTGGTGAAGATCTACGTGTTCTTCCGCCTCGACCAACAGTCCTGGACTCGCCAGCCCACTTCCCTGACCCGTGATCTCGCCAGCTTTCAACGTTGGTTCAACACCTGGTCGTCTCGGACCATGACCTTCTCCGCCGGCAGCATTTTTGTCGCCGTGCTGCTGATGATGGTCTGACCGCCCCCTTATTGAATTAACCAGGAAATCGCCCTTATGAATACCGCCGTCAACGCCAACGTAGTGCACGAATCCGAAGCCCAGCGCCAACACGCCCGGGTAAAAATCCCGGCCAAGCTGCGTTTCTTCGGCCCCGACCGGACACCGGTCGAAGCGCGAGTGATCGACCTATCCGCCGGTGGCCTGGCCTTCAATGCCGGGCAACTGCCACTGAAGATTGGCGACAAGTACAAGGCACGTCTGCAATTCGTCATCGACAACCTCGGCCTGGCCATGGACGTGGAGTTGCAGGTGCGCTCCTTCGATCGCGAGACCGGTCGTACCGGTTGCCAGTTCCAGAACCTGGAACCGCAAGACATCTCGACCTTGCGCCACCTGATCACTTCGCACCTGGCCGGCGACATCGTCACCATCGGCGAAGTGCTGGCGACCCTGCAGCGCGACAACTTCACCAAGGCGCGCAAGCTCAAGGACGGCGGCCACGGCATGAGCGCATTCGGGCGCATGAAAGCGGTGACCTTCAGCCTGGGGATTTTCGTCGTCGGCCTGGCGGCGTTCGGGTTCATCTTCAAGTCGGTGTACGGCATGTACTTCGTCAGCCACGCCCAGGCCGGCCTTGTCAGCGTGCCGGGCGTGAACATCACCATGCCCCGCGACGGCACCGTGCAGAGCCTGGTGAAAGCCGATGGCGTTGCCGCCAAAGGCGCGCCGCTGGCGACCTTCAGCACCAGCATGCTCGACGTGCTCAAGGGTCATCTGGAAGACGATCAACTGGCCCCGGCCAAGGTTGAAGAGCTGTTCGGCAAGCAAATGACCGGCACCCTGACTTCGCCTTGCGATTGCACCGTGGCCCAGCAAATGGTCGCCGACGGTCAGTACGCCAGCAAGGGTGACGTGATCTTCCAGCTGGTGCCGCGTAACACCGAAGCCAACGTTGAGGCGCGCTTTTCCTATCGCCAGTTCGGCGACGTGTTGCCAGGCACCGCGGTGCGCTTCCAGATCGCCGGCGAAGACAAGACCCGCACCGGCAAGATCGTCAGCAGCACCAGCCTGAAAAGCGCCGACCTGTCCTCCGACATACGCGTGCTGATCCAGCCTGACGAAGCCCTGGACAGCAGCCTCGCCGGCCGTCCGGTGGAAGTGAACAGCGACCGCGGCCCGAACCTGAACTGGCTGATCGATAAAGCCATGGCTGCTGGTCTTTAAGTCGAGGACATGCCTGTGACCTTTCCACATAACTTCAAAACACCGCAGACCCTGTGGGAGCGAGCTTGCTCGCGATGGGATCAGCTCGGTTTGCCTGATACACCGCGGCGCCTGAATCGCGAGCAAGCTCGCTCCCACATGGGTTATGCGGTGTGTACTGTGGCACTGGCAGTCAGCCTCGCCGGTTGCGCCGGCCTGCCCGACCAGCGCCTGGCCAACGAAGCGCTCAAGCGTGGCGATACCGCCACCGCCGCGGCGAACTACCAGCAACTGGCAGACCTGGGCTACAGCGAAGCCCAGGTCGGTCTGGCCGACATCCAGGTCGACAGCCGCGACCCGGCGCAGATGAAACAGGCCGAGGCGACTTACCGCGCTGCCGCCAGTGTTTCACCGCGCGCCCAGGCGCGCCTGGGTCGTCTGCTGGTGGCCAAGCCCGGCTCCACCGAAGCCGAGCAGCACGAAGCCGAAGGCCTGTTGAAAAAGGCCTCGGCCGCCAGTGAAGGCAACACCCTGATCCCATTGGCGATGCTGTACCTGCAATATCCGCACAGCTTCCCTAACGTCGATGCTCAGAAGCAGATCAGCCAATGGCGCGCTGAAGGCAAGCCGGAAGCGGGTCTGGCGCAAGTGCTGCTCTATCGCACCCAAGGCACCTACGACCAGCACCTCGACGAAGTGGAAACGGTCTGCAAAGCCGCGCTTAACACCACCGACATCTGCTACGTCGAACTGGCCACGGTCTACCAGAAACAAGGTAAACCGGAGCAACAAGCCGAGCTGATCAAGCAGATGCAGGCGGCACACAGTCGCGGCACCGTCACCGCCCAGCGGGTGGACAGTGTGGCTCGCGTGCTCGGCGATGCGACCCTGGGCAAGACCGACGAAAAAACCGCGCAGTCGTTGCTCGAAGACATCGCCCCGGGCTACCCCGCTTCCTGGGTCAGCCTGGCTCAACTGCTCTACGACTTCCCGGAACTGGGTGATGTCGACCAGATGATGAAGTACCTGGACAACGGCCGCGCCGCCGACCAACCGCGCGCCGAGCTGTTGCTGGGCAAGCTCTACTACGAAGGCAAGATGGTCCCCGCCGACGCCAAGGTCGCCGAAGAACACTTTCAGAAAGCCGTCGGCCGTGAAGTCGCCGCCGATTACTACCTCGGCCAGATCTATCGCCGTGGCTACCTGGGCAAGGTCTATCCACAGAAGGCCCTCGACCATCTGCTGACCGCTGCACGCAACGGCCAGAACAGCGCCGACTTCGCCATCGCCCAGCTGTTTTCCCAAGGCAAAGGCACCAAGCCTGACCCGCTCAATGCGTACGTGTTCAGCCAGCTCGCCAAGGCCCAGAACACCCCGCAAGCCACCGAGCTTGCGCAAACACTCGAAGCCCAACTGCCGCCTGCGCAGCTGGCCGAGGCCCAACGCCTGTTGAAACAGGAACAGTCCGTTCGCGGCAACTTGAGCCAGAACACGCTGCAACTGCACGCCCTGCAAGAAGAAGACGGCGAGGAATCCCTATGAAGTTGAATCCATTCATGAAGGCCGGTATCGGCCTCACCTTCGCCCTGATCTGGTCGTGCCCGACACTGGCCGCGATGACCGAAGAAACCAAGAACTACGGCCTGGACGTGAAAATCACCGGCCAGTCCGAAGACGACCGTGACCTCGGCACCCAGAGCGGCGGCGACGTCAATGGCCTGGGCCTCGACCTGCGCCCTTGGGTGTATGGCGAGAGCGGCGCGTGGAGCGCGTACGCCATGGGTCAGGCCGTGACGTCCACCGACATCATCGAGACCGACACCCTGCAGGAATCCGAAGGCACCGAAAACACCGTCAACAATGATCGCAAGACCAAGAAGAACTACCTGGCAATGCGCGAGTTCTGGGTCGGCTACAGCGGCTTCACGCCCTACCCTGGCGAAATCCTCAAATTCGGTCGCCAGCGCCTGCACAACGATGACGGCCAATGGCGCGACACCAACATCGAAGCCCTGAACTGGACCTTCGACACCACCCTGTTGCGCGCCAACGCCGGTATCGCCGAACGCTTCAGCGAGTACCGCACCGACCTGAAGGAATTGGCGCCGAAGGACAAGGATCGCTTGCACGCCTTCGCCGATGCCGAATACCAATGGACACCGGGTCACTGGGCCGGTATCCGCGGTCATCACACCCACGATGACGGTAAGCTCGACTATCCGGAACCGGGTGTGGCCGGCGATTCGCTGGACAAAAAACAGAATGGCGACATCAGCTGGCTGGGCCTGCAGGCCAACAGCGATGCCTACAACTGGCGCAACACCAACACGGTCAATTACTGGGGCAGCATCACCGGCATGAGCGGTGACCGCGACACGGTCAACCCGCTGAACGCCGATGGCAGCGCACCGGCGCAAGCCAAGCACAGCGGCGATGTCGACGGCTGGGCTACGGATCTGGGCGTGCGTCTGCGCCTCGATCCGCAATGGCAAGTCGGTGCGGCCTACGCCCGTGCCAGCGCCGATTACGAACAGAACGGCCTGGAAAGCAACCGCTCGAACTACACCGGTACCCGCTCGCGAGTGCACCGTTTCGGCGAAGCCTTCCGTGGCGAAATGAACAACATGCAATCGGCCACGCTGTTCGGTTCGTGGATGCTCAACGACGAATACGACGCCAGCCTGATCTACCACAAATTCTGGCGCGTCGACGGTAACAAGCCGATCACCAGCAACGGCATCGACGCCGTGCAGAACAACACCGACGACGTTACTGGCGCCGTACTGTCCAGCACCTCCCTGCCGCTGAACAATGGTGACAAAGACCTCGGCCAGGAAATGGATCTGGTGGTCACCAAGTACTTCAAGCAAGGCCTGCTGCCGGCGGCATTGAGCCAGAAGATCGATGAACCTTCGGCCCTGGTGCGCTTCCGTGGCGGTGTGTTCAAGCCCGGCGACGCCTACGGCAAAGAAGTCGATTCGTACATGCACCGCGCGTTCGTCGACGTGATCTGGCGCTTCTGATGCACATTGCGAAGGGAGTCTCCCAGATGAATCATCAAGCCATAAAAGGCTCGATCAGCCTGTTGGCCGGCGCGATGCTGCTGGCCAGTGCGAGCGCCTTCGCCACTGTGGAGCCGGCTGCTCAACCCGCGAAGCCGGCCACCATGGCCAAGGAACTGCAACAGGCCAAGACCTACACCGTCAGCAGCGCTCCGACCGCGCCGCTGGAGCTGGCCCAGCCGAAACTGCCGGACACCTCGGGCTACACCGCCGAGGCCATCGCCGCGAAAATCGTGCGCAGCAAGGCCGGCAAGATCAGCGTGCGCCGGATGATGCAGGAAGACGCCTTGAAGGACTTCATCGGCGGCGACAACAAGATGGCCGAGTGGGTGGTGCGTCAGCACGGCATTCCGCAGGCGATCTTCGTCGACGACGGCTACATGAACCTCAAGGACCTGGCGAAGAAGCTGCCCAAGCAGTACTTCAGCGAGACCTCGCCGGGCGTGTTCCTGGCGAAGCTGCCGATCGTGGTCGGTAGCAAGGGCATCCTGGAAATCGACAAGCAGACCCAGGAATTGCGTCTGTCCCAAGAGGCCGGTTCGTTCCTGGTCAACGACGGCCAGTTGTTCGTGCGTGACACCAAAATCACGGGCTGGAGCGAGAAGGCAAACGGCCCGGCGGCCTTCAAGTCGCCCAAGGAATTCCGTCCGTTCCTGCTGTCCTGGGGCGGCACCGAGACCTACATCGCCAACAGCAAGATCGCCAGTTTCGGCTACGCCAACAGTAAGTCCTACGGCGTGAGTATTTCCCAGTACACGCCGAACATGGCCAAGGTGCTCAAGCGTCCTGAACCGACCGGCTGGATCGTCGGTTCCGAGTTCTCGGACATGTGGTACGGCTTCTACTGCTACGAAACCCGCGACTTCGTGGTCAAGGGCAACACCTACAAAGACAACATCGTCTACGGCATCGACCCGCACGACCGTTCCCACGGTCTGATCATTGCCGACAACACGGTGTTCGGAACCAAGAAGAAGCACGGGATCATTATTTCCCGTGAGGTCAACGACAGCTTCATCTTCAACAACCGCAGCTACGACAACAAGTTGTCGGGCCTGGTGATCGACCGTAACAGCGTCAACAACCTGATCGCTCACAACGAGATCTACCAGAACCACACCGACGGCATCACCCTCTACGAGAGTGCCGACAACCTGCTGTGGGGCAACAAGGTGATCAGCAACCGTCGTCACGGCATCCGCATTCGTAACAGCGTGAACATTCGCCTCTACGAAAACGTCGCCATGGCCAACGGCCTGACCGGCGTCTACGGGCACATCAAAGACCTCACCGACACTGACCGTGACATCAAGCTCGACCCGTTCGACGCCCAGGTGTCGCTGATTGTGGTCGGCGGTGAACTGGCGGCCAACGGCAGCGGCCCGCTATCCATCGACTCGCCGCTGAGCGTCGAGTTGTATCGCGTGTCCATGCTCGCGCCGACCAAATCCAGCGGCATCAGCTTCAACGGCATCCTCGGCGAGCGCCAGGATGAAATTCTCGACCTGCTGGTGCGCCAGCAGAAAGCCGTGCTGATCGACCCTGTCGAACGCCAGACCGAAATGCAGGACTGAGGATAATTTTATGCACCCACACTTGATCAAATTACTCAGCCTGTCGGCCCTGACCGCCGGCATTCTCGCGGCCAGCGGCGGTGTACGAGCGGACGAAGTCCAAGCACCGAAATTCAGCGCAGAACCGTGCTGCAGCCTGTGCCCCGCGGCCCACGACGCGAAGAACTACACCACGCGCTATCAGCAGAACTTCACCACCCTGGTGCAGGCTCAGGGCGACTGGTTGTTCCGTACCCAGGAAGACTTGCGCACCGAATTCGACACCACCCCGGCTGGCTACAAACGCATGAAGCAATTGCACGATGCGTTCAAGAGCAAAGGGGTGGAGCTGGTTGTCGTTTATCAACCTACCCGTGGCCTGGTGAACCGCAACAAGCTCAACCCTGCCGAGAAAGCCAGCTACGACTTCGACAAGGCACTGAAGAACTACAAGACCATGCTCGGCCGTTTCGCGCAGATGGGTTATGTGGTCCCGGACCTGTCGCCGCTGACCAACGAGCAACTGCCCGACACCCTGCCCGCCCACGACTTCTACTTCCGCGGTGACCAGCACTGGACGCCATACGGCGCCCAGCGCACGGCGAAAATCGTCGCCGAGAAGGTCAAGCAGATTCCGGCCTTCGCCGACATTCCCAAGCGTGAATTCGAGACCCATAAGTCGGGTCGCATGGGCAAGACCGGAACATTGCACAACATGGCCGGTCAACTCTGTGGCACCAGCTACGCGATCCAGTACATGGATCAATTCACCACCGAGCCGAAAGGCGAAGCGGGCGATGGCGATCTGTTCGGCGATTCCGGCAATCCGGAAATCACCCTGGTCGGCACCAGCCACAGCGGCAAGAACTACAACTTCGCCGGTTTCCTCGAAGAGGCCATCGGCGCCGACATTCTCAACGTGGCGTTCCCCGGCGGCGGCCTGGAAGGTTCGATGCTGCAGTACCTGGGCAGCGACGAGTTTCAGAAGAACCCGCCGAAGATTCTCATCTGGGAATTCTCGCCGCTCTATCGCCTCGACCAGGAAACCATCTACCGCCAGATGATGGCGCTGCTGGATAACGGTTGCGAAGGCAAGGATGCACAGATGTCCGGCAGCACCACTTTGAAACCGGGCAAAAACGAACTGATGGTCAATAGCAAAAACCTGAACCTGCAAAACAGCAGTCACCAGGTCGACATCCGCTTCGCCGATCCGTCGGTGAAAACCTTACAAGCCACCCTCTGGTACATGAACGGTCGCCACGAGGACATCAAGATCGACAAACCGGAAACCTCCGACACCGACGGGCGTTTCGCCTTCGAGTTGCGCACGGACGAAGACTGGGCCTCGCAGAATCTGCTGGCCGTCGAAATCCAGGGCCCTGAAAAAGCGGGTGCCGCGCCACAGAAAGTCGAAGCGAAAATCTGCAAACGCAACGTATTCCCGAGCGCTGAGCAACGTACCGCTTCGGCCGGGCAATGAGGTCTGCTATGCGAAATCCGAAACTTGCAACACTGACGCTTCTGAGTCTCGCAATGTTTGCTGGAGCGACTCAGGCTGCCGCGCCATTGCGTCCGCCACAGGGTTACTTCGCACCGATTGAAAAAGTCAAAACCGGCGACAAGAGCGAAGGCTGTGACGCAATGCCGACGCCGTACACCGGCTCGCTGCAATTTCGCAGCAAGTACGAAGGCTCGGACAAGGCCCGTTCAACATTGAACGTGCAATCGGAAAAAGCCTTCCGCGACAGCACCGCCGACATCACCAAGATCGAGCGCGGCACCAGCAAGCGTGTCATGCAGTTCATGCGTGACGGTCGCCCGGAACAGCTGGAATGCACTTTGAATTGGCTGACTGCCTGGGCCAAGGCTGATGCCTTGATGTCCAAGGACTTCAACCACACCGGCAAGTCGATGCGCAAATGGGCGTTGGGCAGCATGGCGTCGTCGTACATCCGCCTGAAGTTCTCCGACTCCCATCCGCTGGCCAACCATCAGCAAGAGTCGCAGCTGATCGAAGCCTGGTTCAGCAAGATGGCCGATCAGGTGGTCAACGACTGGGACAACCTGCCGCTGGAAAAAACCAACAACCACTCGTACTGGGCCGCCTGGTCGGTGATGGCAACCTCGGTCGCCACCAACCGCCGCGACCTGTTCGACTGGGCCGTTAAGGAATACAAGGTCGGCGTCAACCAGGTCGACGCCCAAGGCTTCTTGCCCAACGAACTCAAGCGCCAACAACGGGCGCTGGCCTACCACAACTACGCCCTGCCACCACTGGCGATGATCGCCAGTTTCGCCCAGGTCAATGGTGTGGACTTGCGTCAGGAAAACAATGGCGCGCTGAAACGCCTGGGTGATCGCGTGCTCGCCGGGGTGGAAGACCCGGATGAGTTCGAGGAAAAGAACGGCAAGAAACAGGACATGACCGACCTGAAGGTCGACTCGAAATTCGCCTGGCTCGAACCGTTCTGCACGCTCTACACCTGCACGCCGGACGTGCTGGAGAAGAAGCACGAGATGCAACCGTTCAAGACCTTCCGCCTCGGCGGTGACCTGACCAAGGTCTACGACCCGGCCAATGAAAAAGGCAAAGGCTCTTAGCACCACCACAAAACCCTGTGGGAGCGAGCCTGCTCGCGAATGCGGTCTGACATTCACCAAAAGTGTCGACTGACATTCCGCTTTCGCGAGCAGGCTCGCTCCCACAGTGAAGTGATGTTTGCCCTCCAGATTTTCATGGGGGGTTTGGGGGGGCCGTTGGCCCTTGAATGTAGGTTCAAACAAGGAGAGATCGGGATGGTTTTTTCGTCCAACGTGTTCCTGTTTTTGTTCTTGCCGATCTTTCTCGGCTTGTACTACTTGAGCGGGCAACGCTATCGCAATTTGCTGCTGCTGATCGCCAGCTACGTGTTCTACGCCTGGTGGCGTGTGGACTTCCTCGCACTGTTCGCGGCGGTCACGCTGTGGAATTACTGGATCGGCCTGAAAGTCGGCGCCGCCGGCGTGCGGACCAAACCGGCGCAGCGCTGGCTGCTGCTCGGCGTGGCCGTCGACCTGTGCATCCTCGGCTACTTCAAGTACGCCAACTTCGGCGTCGACAGCATCAACGCCATGATGACCTCGGTCGGCCTTTCGCCGTTCATCCTGACCCACGTGCTGTTGCCGATCGGGATCTCGTTCTACATCTTCGAGTCCATCAGCTACATCATCGACGTCTACCGTGGCGACACCCCGGCGACCCGCAACCTGATCGACTTCGCGGCGTTCGTGGCGATCTTCCCGCACCTGATCGCAGGCCCCGTGTTGCGTTTCCGCGACCTGGCCGACCAGTTCAACAACCGCACCCACACCCTCGACAAGTTCTCCGAGGGCTGCACGCGGTTCATGCAGGGTTTCATCAAGAAGGTGTTCATCGCCGACACCCTCGCGGTGGTGGCCGACCACTGCTTCGCGCTGCAGAACCCGACCACGGGAGATGCCTGGCTCGGCGCCCTCGCCTACACCGCGCAGTTGTACTTCGACTTCTCCGGCTACAGCGACATGGCCATCGGCCTGGGCTTGATGATGGGTTTCCGCTTCATGGAAAACTTCAAGCAGCCGTACATCAGCCAGTCGATTACCGAGTTCTGGCGCCGCTGGCACATCAGCCTGTCGACCTGGTTGCGCGACTACCTGTACATCACTTTGGGCGGTAACCGCAAAGGCACGCTGACCACCTATCGCAACCTGTTCCTGACCATGCTGCTCGGTGGTCTGTGGCACGGCGCGAACATCACCTACATCGTCTGGGGCGCGTGGCACGGCATGTGGTTGGCGATCGAAAAAGCCATCGGCCTGAACACCTCGCCGCGCAGCTTCAACCCGATCCGCTGGGCACTGACCTTCCTGCTGGTGGTGATGGGCTGGGTGATCTTCCGTGCGGAAAACCTGCACGTTGCCGGCCGTATGTACGGCGCCATGTTCAGCTTCGGCGACTGGTCGCTGTCGGAACTCAACCAGGCCAGCCTCACCGGCCTGCAGATCGCTACGTTGGTGGTGGCCTACGTAACCCTGGCGTACTTCGGTCTGCGCGATTTCTACAGCAACCAGCCTCCAGCCAAGACCAAGCCTGCGGTCAACGTCGACAGCGATGGCCCGGCCGCCAGCGAACCGGGCCTGATCAAGGCAGCGCCTGGGGATAACCCGGCGAGCATCCACCAGCCTGGCTACACCGTCGGCGTCGATGCCCAGGTGCAACCGGCCTACTGGAGCGCTGACTGGTCGCGCTATGCGATGCGTGCCCTGGTGCTGCTGCTGTTCATCGCCTCGATTCTCAAACTCTCGGCGCAAAGCTTCTCGCCGTTCCTTTACTTCCAGTTCTGAGGGATCTGACCATGACCCGCTCATTACGCATCCTCTACATCGCCCTGTTCCTGGTGACCTTGCTGGCCCTGGGCCTGTGGTCGGTTCGCAGCTTCCTCGGCTTCAGCACCAACGCCGATGCGACGGTGCTCAACGGCCGCTGGAGCAAAGCCGTGGAGACGCACTACGACGACGAGTTCCCGATCAAGCGCCTGGGCACCAATCTCTGGGCCGCGCTGGATTTCAAACTGTTCAACGAGGGTCGTCCGGGCGTTGTGCTCGGTAGCGACCAGTGGCTGTACAGCGATGAAGAATTTCATCCGACCGTCAACGAAGAGTTGAATCTGCAAGGCAACTACGCGCTGGTCGAAGGCGTGCGCCAGACCCTGAAAGACAAAGGCGTGAAACTGGTGATGGCGGTGGTCCCGGCCAAGGTGCGCCTGTACCCGGAACACCTCGGTGAGGTGAAACCGGCCAGCATCCACGCCAACCTGTACCAGGACTTCCATAAGCGCCTGGCCGCCGACCGCATCCTTGCCCCTGATTTGCTGGGCCCCTTGCAAGCGGCCAAGCGCGACGGCAAGCAAGTGTTCCTGCGTACCGACACCCACTGGACCCCGGAAGGCGCCGAGATTGCCGCCAACCGCCTGGCCAAAACCATTTCCGACAAGTACCCGCTGAGCGGTGAACCGCAAGACTTCGTCACCGAGCCTGCGGAAAAAATCACCCACAAGGGCGACCTGCGTCTGTTCCTGCCGCTGGACCCGCTGTTCGAAAACCTGATGCCGAAGCAAGAACCTTTGCAGAAGCGCAACACCGTTGCCGCGCAAGACCAGCCGGCCGGTGACGACGCCCTGTTCGCCAACACCGAGGTGCCGGTTGCGCTGATCGGCACCAGCTACAGCGCCAACCCGAACTGGAACTTCGTCGGCGCGCTGAAACAAGCGCTGCGCAGCGACGTGGTCAGTTACGCCGAAGACGGCCACGGCCCGATTCTGCCGATGCTCAGCTACCTCAAAAGCGATGCTTTCAAGAACAGCCCACCACAAGTGCTGATCTGGGAGTTTCCTGAACGCTATCTGCCTGTGAACAACGAAATCGGCGACGCCGACCCGCAGTGGGTCGCAGAGCTTAAACAAGCCGGCGCCCGCCAACAAAACGTAGCCGCAAACACTAAATCCGAGACGCCCGACCGGGCGCAAAACTGAAAGAGAGAGGTACTACCATGACTTTCACTACTACTCCTCGTCGTCTCGCCAAGACTTTTGCTTTGGTTGCTGGTATGAGCGTGTTGTCCATGCAGGCCTTTGCCGCGGGCGATTCCGCGCTGTACGGCCCGACAGCACCGAAAGGCTCGTCCTTCGTGCGCATCTACAACGCCAGCAACGCCGAAGTCAGCGCCACTGTCGGCAGCACCAACCTGAGCGAAGTCGCGCCGCTGTCGAGCAGCGACTTCAGCTTCATGCCGGGCGGTGACTACAGCGCCAAGGTCGGCAGCCAGACCCTGCCGGTGAAGCTGGCCGGCGACCATTATTACACTCTGGTCAATAACGCCAGCGGCGCGCCACAACTGATCGAAGAGCCACCGTTCAAGAACAAGCAGAAATCCCTGGTGCGCGTGCAGAACCTCAGCGACAAGGCGCTGACCCTGAAAACCGCCGACGGCAAGACCGACGTGGTCCCGAACGTGGCCGCCAAGGGCCGTGGCGAGCGTGAAATCAACCCGGTGAAAGTCAGCCTGGCGCTATACGATGGCGCAACGAAAGTCGGCGACGTGAAACCCGTCGCCCTGGAACGCGGTGAAGCCGCAGTGCTGTACGTCACCGGCAGCGGCAGCAGCCTGTCGCCGGTCTGGGTAAAACGCCCGGTATCGACGCGCTAACAATTTTTTCGGACTGCACCGAGGCCGCTGAATAAACGGCGGACCCTGTAGGAGCTGGCTTGCCAGCGATGGCGTCCTCAAGGGCCCCATCGCCAGCAAGCCGGCTCCTACAGGAGGGTCGGGTTGGCAGTTCGGACACGGAACAAGAACAAGAGTGAAACGACACAGCGTTCGTAGCTCTAACCAAACGATTTTCAAGGAGTAACAACATGATTCCGGTGATCTTGTCAGGTGGTAGCGGCTCACGTCTTTGGCCGCTTTCCCGTAAGCAGTTCCCTAAACAGTTCCTGGCCCTGACTGGCGAACACACGCTGTTCCAACAAACCCTGGAGCGCCTGGTGTTCGCAGGCATGGACACGCCGATCGTGGTCTGCAACAAGGACCACCGCTTCATCGTCAACGAGCAGTTGGCCGCGCGCAAACTGGAAACCCAACGCATCCTGATGGAACCGTTCGGCCGCAACACCGCGCCGGCCGTAGCGCTGACCGCGATGATGCTGGTCAACGAAGGCCGTGACGAGCTGATGCTGGTACTGCCGGCCGACCACGTGCTGGAAGACCAGAAAGCCCTGCAACGCGCCCTGGCCCTGGCCACCGTCGCCGCCGAAAACGGTGAAATGGTGCTGTTTGGCGTACCGGCCACCAAACCGGAAACCGGTTACGGCTACATCAAGTCGACCAACGATTCGCTGCTGCCCGAAGGCGTCAGCCGCGTTTCCCACTTTGTCGAAAAACCGGATGTCAAACGCGCCACCGAGTATGTCCAGTCCGGCGGTTACTTCTGGAACAGCGGCATGTTCCTGTTCCGCGCCAGCCGCTTCCTCGAAGAGCTGAAGAAGCACGATCCGGACATCTACGACACCTGCCTGTTGACCCTGGAGCGCAGCGCTCAAGACGCCGACACCGTTAGCATCGACGAAGCCACTTTCGCCTGCTGCCCGGACAACTCCATCGACTATTCGGTCATGGAAAAAACCCAGCGCGCCTGTGTCGTGCCGCTGACTGCGGGCTGGAGCGATGTCGGCTGCTGGTCGTCGTTGTGGGAAGTGAACGCAAAAGATGCCAACGGCAACGTCACCAAAGGCGACGTGGTGATCCAGGACAGCAAAAACTGCATGATCCACGGCAACGGCAAGCTGGTGTCGGTAATCGGCCTGGAAAACATCGTCGTGGTCGAAACCAAGGACGCCATGATGATCGCCCACAAGGACAAGGTCCAAGGCGTGAAACAGATGGTCAACACCCTCAACGAACAGGGCCGCAGCGAAACCCAGAACCACTGCGAAGTCTATCGTCCGTGGGGCTCCTACGACTCGGTGGACATGGGCGGACGCTTCCAGGTCAAGCACATCTCGGTCAAACCGGGCGCGTGCCTGTCGCTGCAGATGCACCACCACCGTGCCGAGCACTGGATCGTCGTCAGCGGTACGGCTGAAGTGACCTGCGATGAGAATGTGTTCCTGCTGACTGAAAACCAGTCGACTTACATTCCGATTGCCTCGGTTCACCGTCTGCGCAATCCGGGCAAGATTCCACTCGAAATCATCGAAGTACAATCGGGCAGCTATTTGGGCGAAGACGATATCGAGCGCTTTGAAGATATCTACGGGCGCTCGACCCCGATTGAGCGTGGCGTGTCGGTGAAAACCATCGCGCAGTAAGCGATCGAATAAAAAGCCCCTGTCCAGTCCGCTGCGTTCCCTATCCGCAGCGGGCTGGGCGGGGGCTTTTTTGTCCGAGTTTTTTGTTTCCCAGTCTGGCCTCATCGCGAGCAAGCTCGCTCCCACAGGGTTTTGGATTGGTCGCAGACTTTGTGTTCAACTTCGGTTTACTGTGGGAGCGAGCTTGCTCGCGATGAGGCCGGCACATCCAGCGCCAAATCAAGACCATCGCCAACCCCACCCGCGCTTAGGTAGGATGGTCCTCTCCATTCCCGAGGTTTGCGCGTCATGTTCATCGGCGTCCTGCTGGTCATCACCTGGCTGATCCTGTTGCTGCGCTATCCGACCAAGGCCTTGCCGGTGTCCATGGCGGCTGCCGTGGGCCTGGGCATCGTCGCTACCTGGGTGATCTGGATGGATCACCGCGAGCTCAAGCAACTGGAGCGCCTGGAGTTGCGCATCAGCTACGCACCGCAACACTGCCCGGCAGACCGACCGCTGCAACTGACCATGAACAACGGCAACGATGTACCGCTGACCGAATTACGCTGGCGTGTCGCGGCTTATGCGCCGGGCGACACGGTCAATCTCGCCGACAATCAATACACCGCCCCACGCTATCGCGGCCCAGGGGAATTGCAGGCCGGTGGTAGTTGGGAAGACTGCCTGCCGCTGCCGCCGCTACGTCCCGGTTATCGACCGGAAACCCTGGAGTTTCGCGCCGAGCGTTTGCACGGTAGTTTCTCCGACTGACCTATTCCCATTTTGCACAAGGACCGCGCCATGCCCGTTGCGTTGATTACCGGTTGTTCCAGCGGCATCGGCCGCGCCCTCGCCGATGCGTTCAAGGCTGCCGGCTATGAAGTCTGGGCCAGTGCCCGCAAGGCTGAAGATGTTACAGCGCTGACCACCGCCGGGTTTACCGCCGTGCAACTGGACGTCAACGATGGCCAGGCACTCGAACAGTTGAGCGAACGGATCAACCGGCAGCATGGCGGCCTCGATGTGCTGATCAACAACGCCGGCTACGGCGCCATGGGCCCGTTGCTCGATGGCGGGGTGCAGGCGATGCAACGACAGTTTGAAACCAACGTGTTCGCCATCGTTGGCGTGACTCGGGCGTTATTTCCGGTGTTGCGTCGGGCCAAAGGGATCGTGGTGAACATCGGCAGCGTCTCCGGTGTGCTGGTAACGCCGTTCGCCGGTGCCTATTGCGCGTCGAAAGCCGCGGTGCATGCCTTGAGCGATGCCTTGCGCATGGAGCTGGCGCCGTTTGGGGTGCGGGTCATGGAAGTCCAGCCCGGTGCCATCGCCTCCAGCTTCGCCAAGAATGCCGGGCATGAGGCGGAGCAATTGATCAGCGAGCAATCGCCCTGGTTCCCGCTGCGCGAAGACATTCGGGCACGGGCCAAGGCCTCCCAGGACAATCCGACGCCGGCCAGTGAATTTGCTGCCGGATTGCTCAAGGCTGTGCAGCAGCGTAAACCGCCGCGTCTGGTTCGTTTGGGCAATGGCAGCCGGGCGTTGCCGTTGTTGGCGGGGTTGTTGCCCAAGGGCTTGCTGGAATCGGGGTTGATGAAGCGCTTCGGCTTGCGTGGGCAACTTTGAGACCGAGTCGACACTTTCGCGAGCAGGCTCGCTCCCACAGTTGAAATGCATTCCCCTGTGGGAGCGAGCCTGCTCGCGAAGACGTCAGAACAGTCGCTGCAGAATTTTCAGGAAATAACATGACCGACTTCACCGAATACTTTGAAGAAGTAATCCAGGCCCACGTGGCCATCGAACAATGGCTGGCCGAGGAACGCGACGCGTCCGAACTCGACCAGTTGCTGACGCGTTTTTCAGCGCAATTTTCCATGGTCTCGCCGTTAGGACGGGTGTTGGATTTTGCGGCGTTGAACGAGTTGTTCCTGATGGCGGGCGGCAAGAAACTCGGGTTCAGGATCGAACTCAGCGAGTTGCGTGGCATCGCGTTGCATGACGGCGGTGCGACCGTCAGCTATCGCGAGCAACAGACCGATGCGACGGGACAGCACTCGGATCGCCGCTCTACCGTGGTGTTCGAGAAGGAGGATGGGAAAATTTTCTGGCGGCATTTGCATGAGACGTTTTGCAAGGAGTAAGACCGACTCGCGTCGGACCGCAGCCACGACACCCAATATTTAGCCCCTGTCTACTGTCAGAGTTGACAGTAGACGACCTCCATCATCTCAGCTCAAAGTTGAGTCGCTGAAAACAGGTAGGTATTTGAGGACGGGTCTGGGACCCGACTACGTTAGCAACCTGCGATCAGTTTACTTCCCGGCAACTGAAGCATGATGCAGGAGGGAGTCGACATGACTTCCCAGCTCCTACCCAATACTTGCGCCTACACAACGGGAAACCGCGATGAAGCCCCGGGGTCGAGCCGAGGTCAATTCGCCCCGCCAGGCATTGCCGGGGTCGACGGCCGGATCTTTCGGGTTGGCTGGTCAAGATCACCTGACTACCGGGTTCCCCCCCTGGAGATTCAGTGCATCGCCAGTCATGGCGCCTGGGACAAAAACTTCGGTGACAATGGACGAGTAATCGTCAGAAACACGAGCGATCGCGCGCCCTGCATTGGCGGGGCGACTGTGATTAAAACCCTTGCCGGTGGAAGCATTATCGCTGGAGCCAACTACTCAACAGGCACGTGCGGAGTCGAAACAGCGACGCTTCTCAAATTTGATGCCCTGGGTTTCCCGGTAAAAACGTTCGGCAATGGGGGGCGGGTTGAAATGAAACTGCCGGATGCAGCGGCCTCCACGTCTCTAAACAATTGTCATATCCTGGATAACGGCCGAATCCTGGTCGCCGGCCATGCGCAGCCGCAGGGAGAGCTGAAGCAGGGGCTTCTGGTGATGCTCAATCCCGACGGCACACTCAACTCGAAGTTTGGTATTGGCGGATTCCTCCTGATCGGCCGCCCCAATGCAGACACCGGGTTCTACGCGATTGCGCAACAAGACAGCAATAAGTTTCAGGTTGCCGGAGGTGCGGGTCAGTCCCGACAACGGGAGTTCTCGATTGACATCGATGATCGCGGCAGCCTGACGACGCCGGCTATTCGGAGCGCTGTTTCACCACCACCGTGCACGTAATCCCCGCCGCCAACAGCACCCCCTCCGGCACTTCATCGATGTGAATCCGCACCGGCACCCGTTGCGCCAGGCGCACCCAGTTAAACGTCGGATTCACATCGGCAATCAACTCGCGACTTTCCGGGTTGTCGCGGTCGTAGATGCCGCGCGAGATGCTTTCCACATGGCCCTTGAGCACTTCGCCGCTCATCAGTTGCATGTCGGCCTTGTCGCCGACGCGCACGTGAGGCAGTTTGGTTTCTTCGAAGAAGCCGTAGACCCAAAACGAGTTTATGTCGACCACGGCCATCTTCGCTTCGCCGATGCGCGCGTAATCGCCGCGATGCACATTCAGGTTGGTCACGTAACCGTCGACGGCTGCACGGACTTCAGTGCGCTTGAGGTTGAGCTCGGCGGCTTCCAGTTGGGCCTGGGCGTGCTGGTAGTCGGCCAGGGCCGAGTCGGCGATGTTGCTGGCGTCGTCGCGGTTTTCCCGGGAGATCACCAGGTTGTCCAGGTCGGCGCGGCGATGGGCGTTGACCTTGCGCATCTCCCACGTTGCCTTGCGCGAAGCTACCAGGGACTGCGCCTGCTTGACCGCGAGACGGTAGTGCTCGGGGTCGATGCGCATCAACAGATCGCCCCTCTTCACCAATTGGTTGTCGCGCACCGGTACGTCCACCACATCGCCGGTGACGTCGGCGGCGACGTTGATGATGTCGGCGCGCACCCGGCCATCGCGGGTCCACGGGGTTTCCATGTAATGCACCCAGAGTGTGCGGCCGATCCATATCGCCAGGGCCAGCACCAGCAGGGTCGCAAGCAGGCTGAAAAGCTTTTTCATCAGGGCATTCTCAGTGGTAGACAGTCAGCGCCAGGGCGCCGAACAGACAGGTAAACAGACTCAGGCGCAGCAGCGCCGGGTGCCAGAAGAAGCGGTACAGGTCGAACCCGGACAGGAAGCGGTCCAGTGCCCAGGCCAACGCCGCCGCAATGAAAAACATCAGGGTCATGGTCGGCATGTACACGCCGTGGAAGGCGATTTCACGAGGCATGTTCGAGTCCTTGGGGCTTGGTATTGGCGTAGGCGTAGGCGGTGAGCGGTGATTGCGGATCCAGCAGCGAGGTGCGGATGAAGTGCAGGTAGCTCTTGACCCGGCGCAGCGCCGAGGTATCGAAGTGCGGGGCGAAAGGTTCGTCGGTGGCTTGTACGCGGCTGATGGCGTGGTCGACGGCAATCAGGGCGCGCTCCAGATTGCTCTGGCCAGGTTGTAGAAACAGCCGCAGCAGCGAACGCCCCATCACCCGGATGGACTGGCGCCACGGCTGGGATTCGGCATAAGCAGGGTGCACCGGCAGGATCGCCTGTTCCTTGCGCAACTCGATGATCGCGTGCCCGACTTCCAATACCACGAACATCCAGCGCAGCAGATTCCGCTGCACTTGTGGTTGCCCCGCCGCAAAGCCGTAGGCCTGATGCACCAGGTCGCGGGTGCGGCTTTCGAAACTCGACGCCAGGCCCTTGAGTTTGCCGTTGATGGCGTACACCACCTGGCCACGCAGGTCCTGCTCCAGGCGCCGCCACAGCCAGCGACTGTTCGGCGGCAGAATGATCGCCCCGGCCGCCGCGCACACCAGCATGCCGATGACCATGGCGATGTAGTCGTTGATGAAGGTGTACGGGTTGTACACGGTGAGGTTGTCCGGCACCGACCCGGTGCTGAAGAAGATCAGAAGCCCGAGGCCGACACCGGCGTACTGCGGCCGCGAGCTCAGGAATGAACCGAGCACGATCACGGGCGCGAGCATCACGCACAGCAACGGGAAACCGTCGATCCACGGGAAGATGAAAAACATTTCGACGAAGCCGATCAGCGCCCCGATAAACGTCCCGCAGGCCATCTGGAACGCCATGCGTTTCGGGTTCGGCGTGGCGGCGGACAAGCCCACGGTGGCGGCGGCGATCAACGTCATGGTCGCCCCGCTCGGCCACGCCGTCGCCACCCAATAGCTGCCCAGCACCACCAGAATGAACGCGGCGCGAATCCCCGAGGCCGCCGACACCAGCCAGTTGGTTTGCGGGGTGAACGGTTCGTCCCAGCGTTCGCGCTCATGACTGTGATCGGCCAGCGATGCGTGGGTCTGTGCATAACTGTGCAAGTCGTCGACAAAGCGATAGAGCAATTCGTACGCGGTGTGGAAATCCAGCAGCTCGGCGTCGCTCGGTCCGCTCTCCAGGAAGATTGCCCGCAGGCTGCGCACCCGCGCCGGCAAACCGGCCTTGTAGGTCGTCAGCGCCGTGACCAGGCGCGCCGCATCGGCACTGGTCAGCGCGCGGCCGCTAAAGCCGTCGAGCAATTCGGCGAGGTCTTGCAAACCTGGCTTGATGGCCGCCACGGCGTGATCGGTGTCACTGCTGCGCAGGCGTTCGAGCAACTGGTGCAAAGCGTTGAAACGCGTGGTGATGCCCATGAACTCGCTGTTCAAGCGACTGAGCCGGCCGTTGCGCCGACGCATGTGCGGGTCTTCGAACACCGTGACACTGCGCAGCCCTTCCAGGCCCACCGCTTCGGCAATGAAGCGCACGTTACCGGCCTCGAAGGCCTCGCGCTGACTGCGACCGCGCAAGCCGTCGGTGACGAACAAGGCGAATACCCCGAAGCGCTGATACAGAGCATTGCGCATCGCGGCACTGGCGGTTTGCGGCAGGATCGCGGCGCTGACCAGGGTCGCGCAGAGAATCCCCAGGGAGATTTCCAGCACCCGCCAGACCGCCGCCATGAACGCGCCATCCGGATGGGCCAGCGCTGGCAACCCGACCATCGCGGCGGTGTAGCCGGCCAACACAAAACCGTAGGCGCGGAAGTTGCGGCAACGCGCCGCGCCGGCCGAGCAGATACCCACCCAGATCGCCAGCGAGCCGAGGAACAGTTCGGTGTTCTGCGCAAACAGGGCGATCAACGCCACCATCACCGCCGAGCCCGTCAAGGTACCAAGAAAGCGATAGAAACTCTTGGCGAACACCTGGCCGCTTTGCGGTTGCATGACGATGAACACGGTGATCATCGCCGTGCGCGGCTGCGGCAGTTCCAGACGCATGGCCAGCCACAGGGTCAGGAAAGCCGCGAACAACACCTTGAAAATGTAGACCCAGGTGACGCCGTCGCTGCGTGCCCAGTCGAAGAAGCCTCGGCGCCATTCAAGGGAGTGCAGCCAGCGCAAGGGTGCGGGCAAGGGCGTCATCAGATCCTGCTCAAAGAAATTAAGTCCAGACTCGGGACCTGTGGGAGCGAGCTTGCTCGCGATTGCGATCTGACATTCAACATTGATGTCGACTGACACTCCCTCATCGCGAGCAAGCTCGCTCCCACAGGATTTGTGTTCAACGCAGAAGGCTCGGGGTTTTCGGTGCGGCTGTCTGGCTTTCCTTGGGCACATCGTTTCCCGCACCAAGCCCACCGCCCAGGGCCGTCACCAGTTCTGCATGGGCACTGAGGCGTGCAGCCTGAACCTGCTGCTGCACTTGCTGCTGCTTGAACAACAGCGTCTGGGCATTGAGCACATTCAGGTAATCGGTGAGTCCGCGCTGATAAGCGATCATCGCGATGTCGTAGGTCTTCTGCGCGGTGGCCACGGACTCGGCGGCGAAGGCCTGCTGCTTGTCCATGGACTCGCGGCGGATCAACTGATCGGAGATGTTTTTCAGTGCGTTCACCAACGTCTGGTTGTACCTGGCCACGGCGATGTCATAACCGGCCGAGGCTTCACCCAGCTCCGAGCGCAAACGCCCGCCGTCGAAGATCGGCAGAGAAATGGCCGGGCCGACGCTGTAATTGAGCTTCTTGCCGGTCAAGAACTCCAGGGCTCCGCCGCCGGTAGCCATGTAGCCCAGGCTGCCGACCAGATCGACATTCGGGTAGAAACCGGCATGCGCCACCTCGATGCCCCGCGCCTGCGCTGCCACTTGCCAGCGACTGGCAACCACGTCCGGGCGTTGGCCGAGCAATTGCGCCGGAAGCGTCGACGGCAGTTTCAGTGCGGCGCCCAGCGACAGTGTCGGCCGCTGCAACTGCGCGCCCTCCCCTGGCCCTTTGCCTGCCAGCGCAGCCAGTTGATTTCGACTCAGGGCGATTTCTTCGTCCAGCGCGTCGAGCTGACGGTGGGTTTCCGGCAGTGGCGTTTGGGCCTGGCTGACTTCGAAATGGGTACCGATGCCGCCGTTCAAACGCTTCTGCGCCAGGTCGAGGATTTGCTCTTGCTGCTTCAATGTCGCTTCGACGATGTCCCGTTGCGCGTAGTGCAACGAGAGTTCGATGTAGACGCGCACGATATTGTTCTGCAATTCGAGCTGCGCCTGACGCGCTTCGGCGACCGTCATGTGGGCCATGTCCACGGCGCGCTCGGTGGCATTGCTTTCACGCCCCCACAGATCGAGGGCGTAGCTGAAACCCAGTGCCGCGTTGTTGTCCCAGGTGGTGCTGTTGGCCAGCTCACCGGGGCCGTAAAACTGATCGGTCGGCCAGTTGTGGCGCTTGAGGGTGGACTCGCCGTTGATCTGCAGCGACTCGGCCGACTCGGCAACACCGGCCATGGATTTGGCCTGACGCACCCGCGCGGCCGCCATGGTCATGCTCGGGCTGCCTTGCACGGCGAGGTCGATCCAGTGGTTGAGTTGCGGGTCGTTATAGGCCTGCCACCATTGGGCGGTGGGCCAGTGCGCATCCTGGGCCGCGCTCTGGATGGCGTCGTCGGTGGCCAGTGAATTGGCCTCCAGCGCCTTGCCCTGCGGGGCAATACCTGCGGTTCCGATGCAGCCGCTGATTGCCAGGGTTAAAGCCAAAACACTGAGCGGCTGAAGCGCTCTGCTGATGCGACGCGGCACTGCTGAAAATTCCTGAGGTGAGGGGAATATGTAGGAGCGAGGCTTGCCCGCGAAAGGCGCGCCGCGGTTTCACAGGTACACCGCGTTATCGTTCTTCGCGAGCAAGCTTCGCTCCTACAAGGGACCGGCGTAATTCTAGGGGTGAGCTTTGATAGCGATAAGCTGGGATTCCTGTGAATCTTTGTTACCGTTAACGCGATAATCCCTTTGTAGGGGTCTCAGCCCCTGAAACTTCGTGTCACAATTTGCCATCGAACCCGAGAGCACCCCATGGACACATTGCAAAACATGCGCGCCTTCAGTTACGTGGCCGAGGCCGGCAGCTTCACCGCCGCCGCCGTGCAACTGGACACCACCACGGCCAACGTATCGCGCGCGGTCTCCAACTTGGAAGCCCACCTGCAAACCCGTCTGCTCAACCGAACGACTCGACGCATCGCCCTGACCGAAGCCGGCAAGCGCTACTTGCTGCGCTGCGAGCAGATCCTGACGTACGTCGAAGAAGCCGAAGCCGAGGCCAGCGACGCCCACGCGCGCCCGGCCGGGCAGCTCAAGGTGCACACCATGACCGGCATCGGCCAGCACTTCGTGATCGACGCCATCGCCCGCTATCGCAAGACCCACCCGGACGTGACCTTCGACCTGACCATGGCCAACCGCGTGCCGGACCTGCTGGACGAGGGCTACGACGTGTCCATCGTGCTCGCCAGCGAACTGCCGGACTCCGGTTTCGTTTCCCAACGTCTGGGGATTACCTACAGCATCGTTTGCGCGTCGCCGGCCTACGTCAAAGCCAACGGCTGCGCGCAAAAACCCAGCGACCTGCTGAACCACGCCTGCCTGCGCCTGGTGAGCCCGGTCATCCCCCTGGAAAAGTGGGCCTTCGATGGTCCCGACGGCCAGGAAATGGTCACCATCAACAGTTCGCCGTTCCTGGTGAACTCGGCCGACGCGATGAAAACCGCGATCACCAGCGGCATGGGCGTCGGTGTACTGCCGCTGTACGCTGCCATCGACGGCTTACGTGACGGCACGCTGGTGCGGGTGATGCCCAAGTACCGCTCGCAGGAACTGAACCTGTACGCGATCTATCCGTCGCGGCAGTACCTGGATGCGAAGATCAAGACCTGGGTGGAGTACCTGCGTGGGTCCCTGCCGGAGTTGTTGGCGGCGCATCAGGCGGAATTGGCGGCGTATGAATTGAGCGGCAGTCTCGCCGGGGCGCGAATGGCGACCTGATCGACAGGCAATAAAAAACCCGGACCAGGTCCGTAATGCTGTTCACTTTAGGTTGGGGGGCATTTGACTTGGGTGTATATCCATTGCTGCGGTAACGGCCACCTATGGTTCCGCTCTTACAGCGGGTCACTTGGAAGAGCCTGTAGGAGCGAGCATGCTCGCGATGAACCTGAGAGCACCGAGGGGTGTCAGGTGCCCAGCGTCATCGTTGACGACCATCGCGAGCATGCTCGCTCCTACAGGGCCCGCCGCGATGGGCCATCCTTGGCCCAGCGCGGCTAAACCGGCATCCATGCCGGTTTACCCACTGCGCAGAACCTCCACTCAGCCTCTCGATGTGGCAAGAAAATCAAAAGCCAAAGCAAAAGCGAGGCGGCCTTAAAGCCGACCTGGCTGTGGATGCGCGCACTTGACCTGATCGTTCCCACGCGCAGCAAAGGAATGCATCCTGTGACGCTCCGCGTCACCATTGCGCATGGCTCAGGTCATGCGTCGTCAGCGGAACGCGGAGCGTCCCTGGCGGCATTCCCACGCAGAGCGTGGGAACGATCACATCACAGGGGGGGTATCCGCAAAAGTCAGGTCGGCTGTCAGGCCGCCTCGCTTTGGCTTTAGATTTTGGAGGCCCCGTTAAACCACGATGGCCGAACGCAGGCATTGCGCAGTGGGTAAACCGGCAGGACGCCGGTTTAGCCGCGCTGGGCCAGGGATGGCCCATCGCGGCGACCCACGGAGCAATGCCGGAGTGAGGGCATGCCGAGCCCTAGCGAGGCACCGAGTGGTGGGGCAAAGCCTTTTGGTTCCTTTTTGGCGTTTGAAAAAGGGACTCGCCGTAAGGGCGAAACCATAAGTGGCCGTTACCGCAGCAATGGATATCCCCCCAATCCAGGTTCTTAAATACATCCCCTTGCTTAAGTGAACAGCATCACGGACCAGGTCCGGGTTTTTTATTGCCTGGCTTCGATCAATGCAGGATCTGGCTCAGGAACAACTTGGTGCGCTCGTTCTGCGGGTTGTCGAAGAAGTCGTTCGGCGCAGCCTGTTCGACGATTTCACCCTTGTCCATGAAGATCACGCGATTGGCCACGGTGCGGGCAAAGCCCATTTCGTGGGTCACGCAGAGCATGGTCATGCCGTCTTCAGCCAAGCCGATCATGGTGTCCAGTACCTCTTTCACCATCTCGGGGTCGAGTGCCGAAGTCGGTTCGTCGAACAACATGATTTTCGGCTTCATGCACAGCGCACGGGCAATCGCCACACGCTGTTGCTGACCGCCGGACAGTTGCCCCGGGTATTTATGCGCCTGCTCCGGAATGCGTACGCGTTCCAGGTAGTGCATGGCGATTTCCTCGGCCTTGCGCTTGGGCATCTTGCGCACCCACATCGGCGCCAGGGTGCAGTTCTGCAAGATGGTCAGGTGCGGGAACAGGTTGAAGTGCTGGAACACCATGCCGACTTCGCGGCGGATCGCTTCGATCTGCTTGAGGTCGTTGGTCAGCTCCACGCCATCGACCACGATGCGGCCCTGCTGGTGTTCTTCCAGGCGGTTGAGGCAACGGATAGTGGTGGATTTGCCGGAACCCGACGGGCCGCACAGGACGATACGTTCGCCCTGCTTGACGTTCAGGTTGATGTCTTTCAACACGTGAAACTGGCCGTACCACTTGTTCACGCCCTGCATCTGAATAATGCCTTCAGGGCTCACAGGCTTTTTGATTGCTTCGCTCATGACAAAACTTCCTAAATTAGGTACTGCTTTAGCGCTTGTGGCCTGTGTCCAGCTTACGTTCCAAATGCATGGAGTAGCGGGACATACCAAAACAGAAAATCCAGAACACCAGGGCCGCGAACACATAGCCTTCAGTGGCCATGCCCAGCCATTTCGGGTCGGCGGCGGCTTGCTTGACGCTGTTGAGCAGGTCAAACAGGCCGATGATGATCACCAGGCTCGTGTCCTTGAACAGCGCAATGAAGGTGTTGACGATGCCGGGGATCACCATCTTCAAGGCTTGCGGCAGAATCACCAGGCCCATGCTGCGCCAGTAACCGAGGCCCATTGCTGCTGCGGCTTCGTACTGACCTTTAGGGATCGCTTGCAGACCGCCGCGCACCACTTCAGCCACGTAGGCCGACTGGAACAGGATCACGCCGATCAGCGCCCGCAGCAGCTTGTCGAAGTTCATGCCTTCAGGCAGGAACAACGGCAGCATCACCGAGGACATGAACAGCACCGTAATCAACGGCACGCCGCGCCAGAACTCGATGAAGGTCACGCAGACCACACGAATCGCCGGCATGTTCGAACGACGCCCCAATGCCAGGACAATACCCAGCGGCAATGCACCGGCGATACCGACGGTGGCGATCACCAGGGTCAGCATCAGGCCGCCCCATTGGCTGGTCGCCACCTGGGTCAGGCCGAAGACGCCGCCGTGCAGCAGGCACCAGGCAATGATCGGGTACAGCACCAGGAAGCTCAGGCCATACACGGCTTTATGGTGAAAGCGCGAGATGAACAACGGTGCCACGCCGATGACCGCCAGCCACACGGTCAGGTCCACGCGCCAGCGCAGTTCCGGCGGGTAGTAGCCGTACATGAACTGGCCGAAGCGCTGCTGGATGAACACCCAGCAGGCGCCCTCCTTGGTGCAGTCGGCCTGGGAGGTGCCGACCCAGTTGGCATCGAGAATCGCCCACTGCAGGATCGGTGGCACCACCAGGTAGATGAGGTAGAACGCAAACAGGGTCAGCAGGGTGTTGAGCCAGCTGGAGAACATGTTCGCGCGCATCCACGCCATCGGGCCGAAGACCTTGGCCGGCGGTGGCATGTCGGGTTTGAAAGTATGAGTGCTCATGCGCTTTTCCTTACCGCTCGATCAGCGCAATGCGCTTGTTGTACCAGTTCATCAGCAAGGAAATGCTGATACTGATCGCCAGGTACACGCTCATGGTGATCGCAATCACCTCGATCGCCTGGCCGGTCTGGTTCAGCACCGTTCCTGCGAACAGCGACACCATCTCCGGATAACCGATACCGGCCGCCAGCGAGGAGTTCTTCGCCAGGTTCAGGTATTGGCTGGTCAGAGGTGGAATAATCACGCGCAGGGCTTGCGGGATGATCACCTTGCGCAGGGTCGGACCATTGCGCAGGCCGAGCGAGTGGGCTGCTTCGGTCTGGCCGTGGCTGACCGACTTGATGCCCGAACGCACGATCTCGGCGATGAACGCCGCGGTGTACACCGTCAGCGCCAGGGTCAAGGCCAGCAGTTCCGGGATCAGTACCCAGCCGCCGACAAAGTTGAAGCCCTTGAGCTGCGGCATTTCCCAGTGCACAGGCGCGCCGAAAATCAGTGCGCACAGGGCCGGGATCACCAGGAACAAGGCCAGGCCGACCCAGAACTTGTGGAACGGAACGCCGGTTGCTTCGAAGCGTTTGGTCGCCCAGCGGTTCATCAACACGATGGCGACGATGGCCACCACGACGCTCACCACGAACGCCCAGAAACCGTCGGCCATCAACGCGGCCGGCATGTTCAGGCCGCGGCTGCTGACGAAGAAGGTGTCGCCGAAGTTGTGGCTGTTGCGCGGCCCCGGCATGGTCAGGAACACCGCGAAGTACCAGAACAGGATCTGCAGCAGCGGCGGAATGTTACGGAAGACCTCCACATAAACCGTCGCCACTTTGGCGATGATCCAGTTCTTCGACAGCCGTGCCACACCGACGATGAAGCCGAGTATCGTCGCCAAAATCACGCCGATGAAGGTCACCAGCAAGGTGTTGAGCAGGCCGATGACAAACACCCGGGCATAGCTGTCCGCTTCGGTGTAGTCGATCAGGTGCTGAGCGATGCCGAACCCGGCACTGCGCTCCAGAAAGTCGAAACCGGAGGTAATGCCCCGGTGTTGCAGGTTGGTCTGTGTGTTATCGAACAGATACCAGCCTAGCGAGACCACCCCGATAATGGTGATGATCTGGAATACCCACGCACGCACTCGTGGATCGCTGAGGCTGAGCCTCTGCTTTGGTGCGCCGATTGAATTTTGCATGAAGTGCCCCGCAAATAATGGAACAGAACATCACCCGGTGGTTGGCCCACCGGGTGATAGAACCATCAGCGCACTGGTGGTGCGTATTGAATGCCGCCAGCGTTCCACAAGGCGTTCAGCCCGCGGTCGATTTCCAGCGGAGTGCCTTTGCCGAGATTTTTCTCGAACACTTCGCCGTAGTTACCGACTTGCTTGACGACCTGCACGACCCAGTCTTTCTTCACTTTCAGGTCTTTGCCGTATTCACCGTCGGTGCCCAGCAGACGAGCGACGTCCGGGTTCTTGGTGCCCTTGGCTTCGGCTTCGACGTTCTTCGAGGTGATGCCTGCTTCTTCAGCGTTGAGCATGGCGTAGCCAACCCAGCGCACGATAGCCAGCCACTCGTCGTCGCCGTTACGCACGACCGGGCCCAGTGGCTCCTTGGAAATGGTTTCCGGCAGAACCACGTAGTCCTTCGGCGAGGCCAGCTTGCTGCGCTGGGCGAACAGTTGGGACTTGTCGGAGGTCAGCACGTCGCAACGACCGGATTCCAGCGACTTGGCGCTCTCGTCGGAGGTGTCGAAAGTGATCGGGGTGTATTTCAGACCGTTGCCGCGGAAGTAGTCGGAAACGTTCAGTTCGGTGGTGGTACCGGCCTGGATGCAGATGGTCGCGCCATCCAGCTCTTTGGCGCTCTTGACGCCCAGCTTGTTGTTGACCAGGAAGCCGATGCCGTCGTAGTAAGTGATGAAGCCAGGGAATTTCAGACCCATGCCCGCGTCACGGGAGCTGGTCATGGTGGTGTTGCGCGACAGGATGTCGATTTCGCCCGACTGCAGCGCGGTGAAGCGCTCCTTGGCGTTCAACTGACTGAACTTGACCTTGGTCGCGTCGCCGAACACGGCAGCGGCCACGGCACGGCAGTAGTCAGCGTCGATGCCGACGATCTTGCCGGTGGAATCCGGAACCGAGAAGCCAGGCAGGCCATCGCTGACGCCGCACTGTACGAAACCTTTTTTCTGCACTGCATCCAGGGTCGCGCCCGCCTGAGCGAACCCACTGACGCCGAGTACCGCGGCTGCAGTCACGACTGCCAGGGTGGATTTCAACATCTTCATTCAAACCTCCAGTTTTGCTCTTGTTGTGTCGGAGCGTGAGTCCAGTCGCACCCTTTTGAGGCGTTGGTGACCCGTGTTGGCTTTTTTTAGGGTCAACCGACGTAGGACCGTAGCCATGAGTCTAGTAGGAGAAAATCCACATAAAGGACAACTCACTTCTCACCAATCGGCCGAACGGGCTGTAGCCCTTTCACGTTCGCGAAGCCCGTAGCGGCCACTGGCGAACATCCATTACCGGATTTTTTGCTATCCCACGGCCAGTCGTACACTGATAGTGTTACCGCCAGGCGCGAGATGCGTTGCACCGCTTCCCCATAGCAAAGCCCGTACCACACCGGCTGCTAAAGCGGTTAAGCGACAGGTCAATAGCAAAACTTGTAACCTTGCGACATCTTCGTAACTGATCAACCAGAGGCGCCCTCGGACCTCGCACTCAATGAGAGCGCCCGCACAAAATTGGAGCAACCATGACCGAGCCCTTGATTCTTGAACCCATCAAGCCCGCAGATGCCTGCGTCATCTGGCTCCACGGCCTTGGCGCCGACCGTTACGACTTCCTGCCGGTGGCGGAAGCGCTGCAGGAAACCTTGCTGACCACGCGCTTCGTTTTCCCTCAGGCACCGACCTGCGCTGTCACTATCAATGGTGGCTACGAGATGCCGAGCTGGTACGACATTTTGGCCATGAGCCCGGCGCGCGCGATCAACCGTGAACAGCTGGAAGAGTCCTCACAGCGGATCGTTAATTTGATCGACGTGCAGCGAGCCATCGGAATAGACGCCTCGCGAATTTTCCTCGCAGGTTTTTCCCAAGGCGGCGCCGTGGTTCTACACACTGCGTTTCTGAAATGGCAGGGCCCGTTGGGTGGCGTACTTGCCCTCTCTACTTATGCACCGACCTTCAGCGATGACCTGGAACTGTCCGCCAGCCAGCAGCGCATTCCGGTGCTGTCGTTGCATGGTCAGTACGACGACGTGGTGCAGAACTCGATGGGCCGGACCGCCTACGAGCATTTGAAGCAGCGCGGTGTCACCGTGACATGGCAGGAATACCCAATGGGCCATGAAGTGTTACCCGAGGAGATTCGCGACATCGGCGGCTGGCTCGCCGAGCGCCTGCGCTAAACAGCGACGTTTAAAAACGCCCTTTGATCCATCCCTCTACGCCGCGCCCGATTCTTGCATTACACTGGCCGGCGTACATTCCTTAATCAATTGATGAGATGACCGTGCTCAAAGCACTCAAGAAAATGTTCGGTAAAAGCGAGACTGAGCAACTCGCGCCAGTCTCCAGCGCTCCGTCTCACCCCGCCAGCCACCGTACCGACGGTAATCAGCCTGGCCGGACCGCCCCCGTAGCGGCACCGAAACACGAGCCAAAGAGTGCAGCGGCCGCCGAGCCAGTTGCGCAAACCGCCGCCGAGCAACCGCGCAGCGAAACGCCGAAACCCGCCAAACCGCGCCGCGAACCCAAGCCCAAGGCGCCGGTGATTCCCTGGAAACTCGAAGACTTCGTCGTCGAACCCCAGGAAGGCAAGACCCGTTTCCACGACTTCAAACTCGCCCCCGAACTGATGCACGCCATCCAGGACCTGGGCTTCCCGTACTGCACGCCGATCCAGGCCCAGGTGCTGGGCTTCACCCTCGCCGGCAAAGACGCCATCGGCCGCGCGCAGACCGGTACCGGCAAGACCGCGGCATTCCTGATCTCGATCATCACCCAACTGCTGCAGACCCCGCCGCCGAAAGAGCGCTACATGGGTGAGCCGCGCGCACTGATCATCGCCCCGACTCGCGAGCTGGTGGTGCAGATCGCCAAGGACGCGGCCGACCTGACCAAGTACACCGGCCTGAACGTCATGACGTTCGTGGGCGGCATGGACTTCGACAAGCAGCTCAAGCACCTCGAGGCCCGTCACTGCGACATCCTCGTGGCCACCCCGGGCCGCCTGCTGGACTTCAACCAGCGCGGCGACGTGCACCTGGACATGGTCGAAGTCATGGTGCTGGACGAAGCCGACCGCATGCTCGACATGGGCTTCATCCCGCAGGTGCGCCAGATCATTCGCCAGACCCCGCCGAAGAACGAGCGTCAAACCCTGCTGTTCTCGGCGACCTTCACCGAAGACGTGATGAACCTGGCCAAGCAATGGACCACCGACCCGGCAATCGTCGAGATCGAGTCGCAGAATGTGGCCAGCGAAAACGTCGAGCAGCACATCTACGCGGTGGCCGGTGCCGACAAGTACAAACTGCTCTACAACCTGGTCAACGACAACGGCTGGGAGCGGGTCATCGTCTTCGCCAACCGCAAGGATGAAGTGCGGCGCATCGAAGAACGCCTGGTGCGCGATGGCGTCAACGCCGCGCAGTTATCGGGTGATGTGCCGCAACACAAGCGCATCAAGACCCTGGAAGGTTTCCGCGAAGGCCAGATCCGCGTGCTGGTCGCCACCGACGTGGCTGGACGCGGCATCCACATCGACGGCATCAGCCACGTGATCAACTTCACCCTGCCGGAAGTCCCGGACGACTACGTGCATCGCATCGGCCGTACCGGTCGCGCCGGCGCCGACGGTGTGTCCATCAGTTTTGCCGGTGAAGACGACTCCTACCAGCTACCGGCCATCGAGGAAAAGCTGGGGCGCAAGATCAGCTGTGAAACACCACCGACGCATCTACTGCGGGCGGTTGAGCGCAAGCGTCCTCATTAAGCGACGCTGAAAAGACAAGCGCAGCCGGAAACGGACTGCGCTTTTTTTTCGCCCGGAGATTGCCAGCGATAACTAAAAGTCCATAATAGACAAATTAGTTTACTTCCAGTTTCGGAGCCGACCATGTCCAGCACTCCTTACGTGATCAATCAAACCCAGGCCCGCGAGCTGCTGATGCGGGTCGACGTGCCGCAAATCCTGCGCAAACTGTTCCGCGACCTGGCCGCCGGGCAAGCGGTGCAGCCGGCGCAGCAGCTGGTGGAGTTTCCGCAGGGTGCCGGCGACTTCATCAATTACCTGGGTGTGTTGGCCGAAGACGGTGTGTACGGGATCAAGACATCGCCGTACATCGTCCGTGAACAGGGGCCGCTGGTGACGGCATGGACGCTGTTGATGTCGATGCAGACCGGCCAGCCGCTGCTGTTGTGTGATGCTGGCGAACTGACCACGGCACGCACCGCTGCGACTACCGCCGTGGCGGTCGACGCCCTCGCGCCACTCACAGCCAATCGCCTGGCAATCATCGGCAGCGGCAAAGTGGCCCAGGCGCACCTGCATTACGTGAAAGGCCTGCGCGACTGGCAAAGCATTTGCCTGTATTCGCCGAGCTTGAGCGAAGACCCTGAAACGGCGAGCCTGCTGAAAAGTATCGAGCCGCGCCTGACCATCGCGCAAAGTCGCGAGGCCGCCATAACCGACGCGGATGTCGTCATGCTCTGCACCTCGTCCGCAGGTCCGGTGATCGATCCGTCGACCCTGGGCAAACCGGCGCTGATCACCTCCATCAGCACCAACGCGCCGCGCGCCCACGAGGTGCCGCCGCAGAGCCTCAACGACATGCAGGTATTCTGCGACTACCGTGTGACCACCCCCGGCTCGGCCGGCGAGATGCTAATTGCCGGCGAGCAGCATGGCTGGGATAAAAATGCGATTGTCGGCGACCTGCCCGACCTGCTCAGTGGCAAGGTGCAGCGCCCCGACTATGAGCGCCATGTGTTCTTCCGCTCGATCGGGCTGGGCCTGGAAGACATCGCGCTGGCAAATGCCCTTTACCAACTACAGCGCTAACCCCCCTGTAGGAGCCGGCTTGCTGGCGATCGCATCACCACGGTTTTCCTGACAGACCGCGGTGCCTGCATCGCCAGCAAGCCGGCTCCTACAGTGATCATCGAACCTTTGGCATTTGCGTTCTACAGGAGACGTTCATGAGCCAGGCAGACTTCATCATCATCGGCGGCGGGATTGCCGGCGCTTCCACCGGTTTCTGGCTGTCGCAGCACGCACGCGTGATCGTGCTCGAACGCGAGTCCCATCCGGCCTATCACTCCACCGGTCGCTCCGCGGCCCTGTACACCGCCGCCTATGGCACCCCTCAGGTGCGCGCATTGACCCAGGCCAGCCGCGACTTTTTCGACGCCCCGCCAAGCGGCTTCTGCGAACACCCGCTGCTGACCCCGCGCGGCGAGATGACCGTGGACTTCACCGGCGACCCGGCCGAACTGAACAACCAGTACCTGAGCGCGAAAGCCACGGTGCCGGAGATGCAGTTACTCAGCGCCGAAGAAGCCTGCGTGCGCATGCCGATCCTGCGCCGGGAAAAAGTCCACGGTGCGATCTACGATCCGACCGCCAGCGACATTGACACCGATGCCCTGCATCAGGGTTACCTGCGCGGTATCCGCCGCAATCAAGGTGAAGTCCATACCGACAGCGAAGTCCTGAGCCTGACACGTGATGCCGCAGGTCTGTGGCAGGTACAAACCCAGGGTCAAACCTTCAGCGCGCCAGTCATCATCAACGCCGCCGGTGCCTGGGCCGACAAGATCGGCGAAATGGCCGGTGCCCAACCACTGGGCCTGCAACCCAAGCGCCGCGCGGCCTTCATCTTCGCCGGCCCCGAGGGCGTGGACATCCACCATTGGCCGATGCTGGTCAGCCTCGACGAATCCTTCTACATGAAACCCGACGCCGGGATGTTCCTCGGCTCGCCGGCCAACGCCGACCCGGTGGAACCCCACGACGTGCAGCCCGAAGAACTGGACATTGCCATGGGCATTTACCAGATCGAGGAAGCCACGACCCTGACCATACGCCGCCCGACCCGAACCTGGGCCGGCCTGCGCAGTTTCGTCAGCGATGGCGACTTGCTGTCCGGTTTCGATTCGCAGGTGCCGGGGTTGTTCTGGGTGGCGGCACAAGGCGGCTACGGCATCCAGACCTCGCCGGCCATGGGCCAGGCCAGTGCCGCGCTCGTACGCGGTGAACCCCTGCCCGAACCCCTCACCCATTTCGGCCTGAATGCCGGCATGCTGTCCCCTGCCCGCCTGGGCTGACTGTTTGACTGTTGTCCTCAGGTGACGCGCTGACTCGATTGCGGCACACTTTCAGCGTCCTGTTTTACGGGGCGCTGAAGCTGTCCGGAGCCCCACTGTATGAACGCACCTGAACAAGACCCGACCCTGAACGAGACTTCCCTGGATAACTTCCGGGCGATTGCCGATGCCATCGCCACGTTGTTTTTCCCCCACGCCGAGGTGGTGCTGCACGATTTGCGCACGCAAAAAGTCGACTACATCGCCAACAACCTGTCGAAACGGGAAATCGGTGACGATTCGGCGCTGGAAGACATGCTCAGCGACGATGTCAGCGAACGCAACATCGGGCCCTACGAAAAGCTCAATTGGGATGGTCAGAAGATTCGCAGCCTCAGCACCGTGCTGCGCGATCGCGAGGGGCACCCGCTGGCGGTGCTGTGCATCAACCTGAATATTTCGCTGTTCGAGAATGCCAAGGCCGCGCTGGACTTGTTCCTGTCGCCGACCAAGCTGATTCCGCAGCCCGATTCACTGTTCCGCGATGACTGGCAGGAACGGATCAACACCTTCCTCCACGCCTGGCTGCGCGAACGCCAGCTGAGCCTGAACCTGCTGACCCGCGATCACAAACGTGAACTGGTGCTGGCCCTGCACGCCGAGGGCGCCTTCAAAGGCAAGAGCTCATCGAATTATGTTGCCAATGTACTGAACATGGGGCGGGCGACGGTGTACAAGCATTTGAAGGAACTCAAAGGCTGAGATACACCGTGCATTTGGTTGGGAACCCTATGTACCTGTAGGAGCCAGGCTTGCCGGCGAAGGCGTCCATGAGATCGCCTTCGCCGGCAAGCCTGGCTCCTACGGGTACGGGTGTGCGTCCGGCGTTTATTCCAGCGCCGAAGCCGGCCCGAAGAACTCGTAACGACTCTGCTTCTCTGGCACGCCCAGCGCCTTGAGGTGACGCTTGACCGCCACCATGAAGCCTTTGGGCCCGAGGAAGTAAGCATCCAGGTCGCGCTCTTCGGGCAACCAGGCGGCCAGTTGTTCCTGGCTCAACATCCCGACCTTGTGCGCCGCCGGGCTGACGCCGTCATCTTCGGCATAGCAGTAGAAACGCTTGAGTTGCGGGTGACGCTCGGCCAGCCCGTCGATCCAGTCGCGGAACGCATGGACGCTGCCATTGCGCGCGCAGTGGATAAAGTGCACCGGCCGCTCGGTTTCCAGCGCCGCTTCCAGCATGGCCAGGGTCGGGGTGATACCGACGCCGCCGCTGATCAGCACCAGCGGTTTGTCGCTGGCGCTCAGGGTGAACTCGCCCGATGGCGGGAACAGCTGGATGCTCGCCCCTACCTGCAGTTGATCGTGCAAGTGATTGGAGGCTCGACCCCCGGTTTCACGCTTGACGCTGATGCGGTACTGGCCCTTGTTCGCCAAGGCCGACAGCGAATAGTTGCGACGAATTTCTTCTCCATCGAGGATCAGTTTCATGCCGATGTACTGGCCAGGCTCGGCTGCCAGAATCGGCCCCTTGTCTGCCGGCTCGAAATAGAAGGAGGTGATTTCCGCACTTTCCTCGACCTTGGCCACCACGATGAATTCCCGCGCCCCGCGCCAGCCGCCCGGTGCCTGCTCTTTCTGGTCGTAGATGCTGGTTTCGGCACCGATCAGAATGTCCGCCAGTTGACCGTAAGCTGCCCCCCATGCCGCAATCACTTCAGGGGTGGCGATTTCTTCGCCCAGCACTTCGGCAATGGCCCGCAGCAGGCAGCTGCCGACAATCGGGTAGTGTTCCGGCAGAATCTGCAGGGCCACGTGCTTGTTGATGATCTTGGCCACCAGGTCACCCAACTGATCGAGTTGGTCGATGTGGCGGGCGTACATCAATACACCGTTAGCCAAGGCGCGCGGCTGGTCTCCGCTGGCCTGGTGAGCCTGGTTGAACAGCGGACGGACTTGCGGATACTCGGACAACATCATTCGGTAGAAGTGAGTGATCAGCGCTTCGCCACCGCTTTCCAGCAATGGCACAGTGGACTTGACGATGGCACGGTCTTGAACGCTAAGCATAGGGTGACTCCTGGGCAACGGGATTTTCTTAACAGTTGCCTTAGGCTTATCAGTTTCCATGCCAACTATTAAATCGTTATAAATCAATAAGTTAATAACACGATAGTCATTACGACCCACAGCAGGTTATAGTCTTATCGACTACACGGAGTCACTATGACTGCAAAATCCCTGCTCACCGCGCTGTTGCCACTGGTTGCGGACCTGTCCCGAGAACTCCCCGAGGGCGAACGCTATCGGCGCTTGCTTGAAGCCATGCGCGCCCTGCTCCCCTGCGATGCCGCCGCCCTGCTGCGCCTTGATGGCGAATGGCTGGTGCCGCTGGCTGTCGACGGGTTGAGCACCGACACCCTCGGCCGACGCTTCAAGGTCAGCGAACACCCGCGCTTCCAGGCACTGCTCGGCAGCACCGGCCCCACGCGGTTTGCCGCTGACAGCGATATGCCCGACCCGTACGACGGCCTGGTCGATGGTCTTGACGATCATCTGGAAGTACACGATTGCATGGGTTGCCCGCTGTTTATCGATGAGCGGCCGTGGGGCCTGCTGACACTCGATGCCCTCAATCCGGAACAGTTCGAACCAATCGAGCTGGATGCCCTGGAGGCCTTTGCCAGCCTCGCGGCGGCTACCGTCAACGCGGCCGAACGCATTGAGCGGTTGAACAACAGGGTCGAAGACGAACACCAGCGCGCCGAGGTGTACCGCCAGGCCAGCGGCCAGCAAAACCGCGAAATGATCGGCCAAAGCAAGGCGCACAAACGCTTGGTGGAAGAAATCAACCTGGTGGGCGGCAGCGATCTGACGGTGCTGATCACCGGGGAAACCGGGGTGGGCAAGGAGCTGGTGGCCCAGGCCATCCATGCCGCCTCACCTCGTGCCGACAAACCCATCATCAGCCTCAACTGCGCCGCCTTGCCGGACACGCTGGTGGAGAGCGAGCTGTTCGGGCATGTCCGCGGGGCCTTCACTGGCGCAATGAATGACCGACGCGGCAAGTTCGAACTGGCCAATGGCGGCACGCTGTTTCTTGATGAGGTGGGCGAACTGTCGCTGACGGTGCAGGCCAAATTGCTGCGCGTGCTGCAAAGCGGTCAGCTGCAGCGACTGGGTTCGGACAAGGAGCATCAGGTCGATGTGCGACTGATCGCAGCGACCAATCGTGACCTGGCCGAGGAAGTGCGCAGTGGCCGTTACCGCGCCGACTTTTATCACCGGCTCAGTGTCTACCCCTTGCAGGTACCGGCGCTGCGGGACCGTGGGCGAGATGTGTTGCTGCTCAGCGGTTACTTCCTCGAACAGAACCGCTCGCGCATGGGCCTCAACAGCCTGCGCCTGAGCACCGATGCCCAGGCTGCGTTGCTGGCCTACGGTTGGCCCGGCAACGTGCGTGAACTGGAACACCTGATCGGCCGCAGTGCGTTGAAGGCGTTGGGTAATTGCAAGGAACGGCCGAAGATTCTTAGTTTGAGTGCAGCCGACCTCGATCTGCCTCATGGCAGTGTCGAAGTCAGCGCCGAGCAACCCGCCGAAGCGGCCGTGGAAACGGTGACCGGAGATTTGCGCGAAGCCACCGAGCGTTATCAGCGCCAATTGATCGGCGCTTGCCTGGAACGCCACCACCACAACTGGGCGAGCGCTGCCCGTGAGCTGGGCCTGGACCGGGCCAATCTCGGGCGGATGGCCAAGCGACTGGGGATGAAATAAGCACCGGGCGGTGATCGCTGTGAGTGGCGCATAACTTGCTTCGAGTGCAACCTTTGCGGCGGCATTCTGTCGCCACTTCCTGCCCTCGGATGCGACTGGCCGCTCAATGAATACAACGTTTTCCTGTGTAGGCTGTGGCAAATGCTGCAATGACCACCACGTGCCCCTGACCCTGCCCGAAGCCCGGATGTGGGCAGCCGACGGTGGCCAGGTGATCGTGCTGGTGGAAGCCTTCCTGAGCAATGGCCTGGGCCTGTCGGTGCAGCAACGCGAGCACGCCGAACGTCGCTCGGCGATGGTACGCAGCGGCGCCTGCGAGGCTTACGTCGCCATCACTTTTGCCGCCTACAACCCCGGAGCCTGCAGAAATCTTGATCAAGACAACCTGTGCCGCATCTACGAACGCCGGCCGCTGGTGTGCCGCATCTACCCGATGGAGATCAATCCGCACATTGCCCTGAACATCGCCATCAAGGAATGCCCGCCGCAATCGTGGGAACAGGGACCGCAACTGATTGTGGGTGGCCAACTGGTAGACCCGGAACTGGCGCAACTGATCCAGCGCTCTCGTCAGGCCGATCGCGATGACATCCACATCAAGGATGCGGTATGCGCGTTATTGGGGATTCGAACCACTGCACTCAAGGGTGACGGGTTTACCGCTTACCTGCCGGACATGACCGAGTTCGCCACGATCATCGACGAACTGGTCGGGCAGACGTTACCGGCATGGGAAAGCGAATGGCAGTTTCATGTGTCGGGGGACGATGTCGCCGGACAAGTATTGGCAGCAGGTGCGCAGGTGGTGACCGATGCACCGGCTGACTATGCGTTTATTTCGCTGGCAAAAACTCAGGCCCAAGCGCTGGAAAAACCTGAATCCTAACGCTTGCCCATCGAACGGCGCGTCCCCGGAGGCGCCATCCCCGGCGTCTTGGTGTGGCCATTCTTGGCGCCGTTCTTGTACCACGGCTGGCTGGCGTCCTTGGTGGCCTGCAGCTCACCCGGCTTGAATGGGAACTTGAACGCCGGGATCGCTGTTTTGGTTTCGCTGTCAGCGCTGGAGTCGACGCTGTCTTGCAGCTCTGCCTGTTCGTCGCTCAAGGCGTCGGCTACCGGCGGTTGTTTCGGGGAAGTCATGAAAAGCTCCGGGTGATGCACACTGTGTCGGGCCCGGTCAGCGAGCCGCGAAAGACTTCAGTATAACGGAATGGCAGCCATAAGCTTCAAGCTGCACGCTTCAAGTTAAAAGCGCTGCGCACGGCTTTTGACTTGCGGCTTGTTGCTTGTTGCTTGTAGCTTTCCAACCTTTCTCCTCCGCCCGACGAGCCCTGTGCCCATGAAAAAGACTGTCCTCGCCTTCAGCCGCGTCACGCCAGCAATGGTTGAACGCCTGCAACAAGACTTCGACGTCATCGTGCCGAACCCGAAAAATGGCGACATCAACGCCCAGTTCAACGAAGCCCTGCCCCATGCCCACGGCTTGATCGGGGTCGGCCGCAAGCTTGGTCGCGCACAACTGGAAAACGCCGCCAGCCTGGAAGTCGTGTCCAGCGTCTCGGTGGGCTATGACAACTATGACGTGGCCTATTTCAACGAGCGCGGGATCATGCTCACCAACACGCCGGACGTACTCACCGAAAGCACCGCCGACCTGGCCTTCGCCTTGTTGATGAGCAGTGCACGCCGCGTCGCCGAGCTCGACGCCTGGACCAAGGCGGGTCAATGGCAAGCCACCGTCGGCGCACCGCTGTTCGGCTGCGATGTCCACGGCAAAACCCTGGGCATCGTCGGCATGGGCAATATCGGCGCAGCCATCGCGCGCCGTGGTCGCCTGGGCTTCAACATGCCGATCATCTACAGCGGCAACAGCCGCAAGACCGCGCTGGAACAGGAGCTCGGTGCGCAGATGCGCAGCCTGGACGAGCTGCTGGCTGAAGCCGACTTCGTCTGCCTGGTGGTCCCGCTCAGCGAGAAAACCAGACACCTTATCAGCCATCGCGAACTGGCCCTGATGAAGCCGAGCGCCATCCTGGTGAACATTGCTCGTGGTCCGGTGGTAGACGAACCGGCGCTGATCGAGGCGCTGCAAAATAACCGCATCCGCGGCGCCGGGCTGGATGTGTATGAAAAGGAGCCGCTGGCCGAGTCGCCGCTGTTTCAACTGAAAAACGCCGTGACCTTGCCGCATATCGGTTCGGCCACCCATGAAACCCGCGACGCCATGGCCAACCGTGCCCTCGCGAACCTGCGCAGTGCCTTGCTGGGTGAGCGCCCACAAGACCTGGTTAACCCGCAGGTATGGAAAGACTGAATGAACCATGGCACGCCTGGCTGGACGTGCCACTTTCCATAACATCAAACAGCTTGCCATTTAAATAAAACACACGACATAACTTGCAATGCAGTCTCCGGCTGCACTTTTCTGAACAGCTATAAACTTCGAGCGATTAAAACAAAGCACCAAACGTGCACTCGGAGAATATCCCCATGAATAAACTCACCACCGCCTCTGTGATTAGGCGGAGCAAAATAATTATTGTTTTGACAGCGGCATTATTCGGACTGATGACGATCGCTAACAATGTCACCGATTATGCGGCATACGCCGATTACATTGGGCGCATCATCAGCATGAGCGACACCGAGGGTAACGACTCCCGACGCTACAGGGCAATCACCTCCAACATGTTTCATCATCGCTTTTACTGGGCAATCATTTCGCTCGAGATCATTTATACTTTTAGTTGTCTGGTAGGGACCTGGCAGCTCTGCCGAAAAGTCGATGCACCACGCAACGAGTTTCACGAAGCAAAAAAATTCGCGGTAGCGGGCCTCGTGACAGCTATTTTTGTTTATCAGGCCTTATACGTCATCATACTCAATGAATGGTTTGACCTGGATTACTCTACTCATCGCAACACCTATGATTGGGCAGAAAACAACATTGAATACATGTTTCTCGGCCTGATCTATCTCACCGCAGTAAAAGACAGCTGAACATCTTAGGCCAGCTTCCCCGCCACGGGGTTGGCGCTCGCCATGGGCTTGCGAAACACCAGTACGTTGCCCAGCATGACCATCACCAGGCCCACGAGCGCCGGGGAAGTCCATTGGTAGCCTTCGGCAAACGCCGAGACATTCAGCGCCACCACCGGAAACAGTACGGTGCAATAGGCTGCGCGCTCGGGGCCCATGCGCCCGACCAAGGTCAGGTAGGCAGTGAAACCGATGACAGAACCGGGAATCACCAGGTACAACAGCGAGCCGATGTAGCGGGCGTTCCATTCCATGTCGAATGGAATGCCCTTGACCAGGCACCACACCGACAACATCGCCGCGCCGTAGGCCATGCCCCAGGCATTGGTCGTCAGCGGCTTGAGCCCGGCCTTTTGTTGCAGGCTCGACAGCATGTTCCCCGCCGAGAAACACAAGGTGCCACACAGGGCCAAGCCAAGGCCGAGCAAGGTTTGCGGGCTGGCGGTGTGACCCACCAGCTCGGGCCAGAACAGCAGGCCCAGGCCGAGCAAGCCCAGCGCCCCGCCCATCAGCACATTGCGGGCGATTTTCTGAGCGAAGAACACCCGTGCATTAAGCGCATTCCACAGCGTGGCCGTGGAAAACACCACGGCGACCAAGCCGCTGGGGACCCATTGGCTGGCGGTCAGGAAACACATGAAGTTGACGCAGAACAGACACAACCCCTGCGCCAGGCAAATCAGGTGCCCACGGCGGTTCATCACTTGCAGGCGGCGGCTGAGCAGCAAGATCACGAACAGCACCAGCGCCGCCAAACCAAAGCGATAGACAATGGACACGGGAATCGCCACCACGCCCAGTTGCCATTTCAGGGCAATCCAGGTGGTGCCCCAGATCAGCACGGTCAGCAGGTACAACGAAAGGTTCATGGCAAAGGCTCCTCGGTAGGCGCCCAGTGTCCTGCGCCCCGTTGCGCCGCACTTGCATAATCTTGCGCTTTTGTCCGGCGACCGTCTGGCAGGCGGATGTCTACGGAGTAGGATGCAAGGCGTTGGAGAGAAACGATCATGCCCGCACTGGAATCCCTGCAAGTCTTTCAAGCCCTCAACCGCTCGCCCAATGCTCGCCTCGAGCACAGCGCCGAGCTCGGTGACGGATTGGCAGCGGCCTTGTGGAACAACCACCACGATGCCCAGGACTATGAAGCGCCGAGCCACCACACGCTGTCCTGCTACATCGCTGGCGGCACCGGGACCTTCCGGCGTGACCAGCCCGGCACCAAGGGCGGTCCGGACAAGCTGTGCATTCTGCCGGCCGACCATCAGTCAGGCTGGGTGATCAACGGTGACATCCGCTTGGCTCACCTGTATTTCAGCCCCGAACAATTTGCCCTTGGCTGCGTCACCCTGCTCGACCGCGAACCACGGCAACTACAGTTGCGTGAGCAAACGTTTCTTGATGACCCGCAACAGGCGGCGCGTTTTCGGCGATTGATCACCCTCAATTGGGACGAACCGGGAGAACGTCTGCTCACCAGCAGCCTGGCCCATGAAATGCTCGCCCACGCCCTGCTCAGCCAGGTCAGCGTGCGTCCCGGCTTGCGCCTCAAGGGTGGCCTGGCTGCGCATCAGCGGCGGCATCTGGTGGAGTTCATCGACAGTCAGTTGGCCGAAGCCATCAGTTTGGGGCAGTTGGCTGCGCTGTGTGCATTATCTGAATACCACTTTGCGCGGATGTTTCGTGAGAGTTTCGGCTTGCCGCCGCATCAATATGTGCTGGCGCGGCGCTTGAGCCGGGCGCGGGATTTGCTGCGTACCACCTCGCAGCCGTTGGGGGAGATTGCATTAGCGTGCGGTTTTGCAAGTGCGAGTCATTTCACCAATCGTTTCCGGCTGGCGCTAGGTGGAACGCCGGGAGAATATCGGCTGGCGTTTTTACGATAAAAGGGGAAACCTCCGATTATTTCAATACAAAAATCGATATTGTTTATTTCGAAATACAATCATACATAACTAAAACCTAGTATTTCTGACAGTAGCCATTCCACACCAGGACAAGTAATACTCCTCCATCACCAAGGAGATTTATACTATGCCCACAACAACCTTTAATACTGAAGCAGCCACCCAAAACAGCGAACCAGATAAAACTAAAACCGAAGGTTCCGCAACGATCAACCTTACAAGCTACGGTAAAGACTTCTCTTTTGCGAACGTCTCCACTAGGCAGGATTCATCACTGTTTGAAATTTTCGCCTTCAACGACGATAAGTCCTACGGTTTGACACTTAAACTTCACAAGAAGTTTGATGAGAGCGAGGACTCTCTCCGCGTTATTTACCAAATGCAATTTCTGGCAAAACAACACAATGGCTCTCACGATGTTTATGCTCTCGTCCACGACAAAGCTGGCCGGATCCACATCAAGCTAAATGATGACGGAAGCATTAAAGAAATTGACTTTAAACTTAACCTGAAACTCGGAGTCGACGGGCTGCTGGATTGGTCAACGGGGCAAATCAAACTTAATAGTAAATAACGCTCACCCCGCCCACCCCACCGTCCTTGCCAGCAGCACGACAAGGACGATGTGATTCAGGAACAAAAAATCGCTAATCCCCACTGCACAACCATCGTCAAAACTCCAAGGTGCTCGACAACGTCACCTGCCGCGAATCCCCCATTGACACAAAGAACCGGCTCGCCGCCGAAGTGTAATACGTGCGGTCAAACAGGTTCTTCACGTTGAACTGAAACTTGACCCGCTGCCCGTCGAGTTGGGTGTCGTAGGTGGCGAACGCATCGGCCACGGTGTAGCTAGGCAGGTCGAAATCGTTCACCGCGTTACCCGCCCGCTCACCGACGTAACGAGCACCCGCACCGACCCGTAGCTGGTCACCACCGACAATCGTGCCGAAATCGTAGACCGCCGACAGCGAGCCGCTATTCTTCGCGACGTTTTGCAGTTTTTTGCCTTCATAGATGGGGTCTTCGGTCACTTCGGCATCGGTGTAGGCGTAGCTGCCGATCATGCTCCAGCGGTCGCTGAGCTGGCCGCTCAAGTCCACTTCCAAACCACGGGAACGTACTTCGCCCGCCGCACTGTAGAGGGTCACCGGGCCTTCAGCGTTAGCTACAAGGACGTTGCGTTTCTTGATGTCGAACAGCGCAATGTTGCCCGTTATGCGGCCCGGCATTTGCAGCCTGGCCCCCACTTCCCACGACTTGGCTTCTTCCGGCGCAATGCTGCCATCGAGCACGGTGCTGCTGCCGCTCAATGGCGCAATGGTCGAGTTGGGTTTGAACGATTCGGTGTAGCTGCCATAGAACGACAGCTCATCGGTATAACGGTAGACCAGACCGGCGCGCGGTACCCATTTCTGCCCGTTGCTGTCGGTGTTGGCCTTGAACGGCACGCCTTTGCCGGCGTACTGGTCGTACTCCTGGAAACGTCCGCCCGCCACCAGAATCCATTGGTCGGTGAGGTGGATGGAGTCCTGCAAAAACACCGAATCGCTGCGCAGAATATCGGTCTGCGCACTGTCGGCCGGGCTGACCGTGGTGCCTGCGACTTCGCGGCCGTATATCGGGTCGAGGTAGCTGAAGGTGCTCAGGCTTTTCTGACGGATCAGGTCGGCGCGATAGATCTTGCGGTATTCGTCATCGATCCCGAGCACCAGGTCATGTTGCATGCCGGCGACATCGACCTTGCCTTCGAGGCTGGCGGTGGTGAAACGGTCAGTGCTGATTGCATTCTGCGTGCCGTCCATGCTGCGTGTCAGCGTGCCTTTGCTGGTGTCGATGGCGGTCACACGCACCTGGCTGGCGTCATAGGTTTCGCGATTCCAGCTGTAACCGAAATGGGCTTTCCAGTTGTCGTTGAGTTGGTGATCGGCCTGGAAGTGATACAGGTCGGAGCGCCCTTCCATGTTGTTGAACGGTTCGTCGAGCCGGCGCTCACGGGAGATGTCCAGCGGATGATTGTCACGCGGATCGATCACCGTGCCACGGTCGAACGGGGTCAGGAACTCCCGGTGTTCATAGGCGAACGACAGCTGGGTGCTTTCACCGAACCAGGCCAGCGACGGCGCCACCAGGGTCTCGCGGTGCACACCGTAATTGCGCCAGTAATCTTCGTCTTCGTGGTCCAGCACCATGCGGTAGGCCAACCCGGAATCACCCAGGGCGCCAGTGCTGTCAAAGGTGCCGCCACTGCCGTTCTTGCCGTCGCCATAGGTCGAGCCACGCAGGGTCAGGGCGTTGTATGGATGAAGCTCCGGCTGCTTGCTGACCATGTTGACCACGCCGCCGGGATCCTGGATGCCATAGAGCAACGAGGCCGGGCCCTTGAGCACTTCGACCCGGTCCACCGTAGCGTTCATACCCCGCCCCTGCACCAGCGGCATGCCGTCGCGCATGATCGAGCCGTTGCGGTTATCGCCGAAACCGCGGGTCATCACCGAATCCTGGGTACTGCCCAGCGTGTTGCCCTGGGTGATGCCGCTGACGTTCGCCAGCGCGTCATCCAGGTTGCGCGGGGCCTGGTCGCGAATGACCTGGGCCGGGACGACGTTGACCGTCTGGGGAATTTCCTGAAGCGGCGTCGAGGAGCGCATCACCGAACTGGTGGGCGGCGGCTGGTAGCTTGTGGACTGATCCATCACCGAGGTGATGGTGGTGGCGCCCAGGTTAAACGCGCCTTCGGTCGGTAGCGGTTCCAGGACCATGGTGTGACCATCGATGCGGCGCGAGGTCAAGCCAGAACCGCTGAGCAAACGCTGCAGGGCCTGTTCGGCACTCAACTGTCCGTTGAGCGCCGGGGCAGTGAGGCCGTACGGCGCTTCATCGGTGTAGACCACGCTGATACCGGTGACGTGACTGAAGTCGCTCAAGGCCTGGGGCAGTGGTTTGGCGAGCATCGAAAAGCTGAACAACGTACTTTGCCGGGTGCTGGCCTGCTCGGCCATCGCCCCATTCAGCGGCAGCAGCGCTAACGCCGCGAAACTCAACGCAGACACACCCAACCATTGTGTGACCGAACCCGATATTGCCCTGGACTTCATGACTCATGACCTGTGTAGAACCGCAACGGATGCGAATGACTCGCAGTTTCAGTCACTACACGGATGGCATTCGGTTTTACCTCAGCAGAAAGTTGAAATATTTTTCCTTGGGAGATGAGGTGTGTGATCTGACGCCTTCGCGAGCAGGCTCGCTCCCACAGGAGAATGCATTCCAAATGTGGGAGCGAGCCTGCTCGCGAAGGGGCCGGTCGCCTCAGCGCAAAATAATCAAATGCCCCAAAACCTGATGCTGCTCAAACCCAAACACCCCCTGCAATGAACTCAACACCGCCTGCGGGTCCTTGCTTGGAAAGCTGCCACTGATTTGCCGGTTTGCCAGTTCATCATTGAGCAATACGATTCTCCCAGGATAATACCGCCGCAGATCCTCAACCACATCGGCCAGCGTCGCCTTGTAGTAATTGAGCCACCCCTGGCGCCACGCCAACTGAGCTTCGCTGTCCACCGCGTGGAGTTTTTCCGCTGAGCCTTCGCCGTAAGCCACTTGCTGGCCGGCCGTGAGGATCTGCTGATCCGCGTTCCTGTCCGCGGTCACGCCAACCCGACCAGACAACACCGTCACCTGCGCCCCATGGGGTTGCAGGCGCACTTCGAACTGAGTGCCGAGCACCCGCGCCTGACCCTTCTCGGCGTCGACTACAAAGGGCTCGCCGTTATGGGTCACGCTGAAAAATCCGGCGCCGCGACGCACCTGCACATGCCGCTCACCAGCACTGAAATCCACGGCAATCGCGCTGTCGGCATCAAGGGTGACTTGCGATTGATCGGCCAGGGTGACGGTGCGGATTTCCCCCGGTGCCGAGACATAATCGGCGCCCAGGTCGTCGATCCAACGCAAGGGCTGCCAACCGCTGCCGAGGCTGATCATCAGCAGCAGGCAAGCCGCCATGGCCAGCGCACCCGACCAGCGCCGAACGTTGCTGCGGCGTGAGCGATTCATGGCGTTGAGGTAACCCTGCAAGGCCAGCGCGTCCTCATCGGCGAGCTTGCGCGCCGGCACTTCGCTCAATTCCCACAGCACTTGCGCACGGGCGTAAGCCTCGGCGTGGGCAGGGTTGGCCTGCAACCACTGACTGAAGGTGGCTTGATCGCCACTACTCGGCTGGTCATGCAACAGACTCAACCAGGCCAGCGCTTGCTGTTCCTGAGCGGGCGTTGGGAGGACGCGTTCGATGCTATTCACTGTGCTTTCCCTGGCGTGCGCGGCTCGGATTCGCGCAGGCTGGCCTTGCAGGCCTCGAGCGCGCGCATCATATGTTTTTCCACGGCACTTTGGGACAGGCCCATGGCTTTGGCGATCTCGGCATACTTGCGGCCATGGATGCGGTTGAGCAAAAAGATCTGCCGCGTGCGCTCGGGTAACGCACGCAACGCCGCTTCAACGTGACGCAGATCGTTGCCTGCCTCCAGCGCCGCCTGCGGCTCGCCGCCCACGCTGTCCGCCGGTTCCACCATCAAACCTTCGTTGGCCCGTGCCCGCGTGCCTTCACTGCGCAAGTGGTCGATGGCGATGTTGCCGGCGCAGCGCAACAGATAGGTGCTGAGTTCTTCAACTTGCACCAGGGGGCGTCGCCAGAACCGCACGAACAAGTCTTGCACCAGGTCCGCCGCCGTTGCCCGGCAACCCACGCGACGGCTCACCAATGCTTCCATTTGCGAACGCTGGGAGAGAAATACCTGGAGAAAATGCGCACGGTCGCCCCGTGGTTCGGCGTGCTCGATCTTGGGAGGTTCGGGGGGAGTCATCGATTCAGTACTGCGCCATAGCGGCAATCGGGCTGGCCAACAGGCTCGCCCCGGCCAGCGCCAACGCCAGGCGCGGGCGATACGGCAGCAACATCACCAGCAGCAAGGCACTGAGCATCAGCACCGCGAACCACTCCACCAGGCCCAGCCCCCAGCCTGTGACCGACACCGCAGCCCAGAGTGACAAGGCCAACAACATCGCGCCAGCCAGCTTCAATCCCAGGCGTAAGCGGCGCGATGGTTTGCGCGCGAGCAAGTCGGCATGATGCCGATCCATTGATAAACACAGTGCCGTGAAACCGGCGTAGCAGAGCAGCGAGACCAGCAGCATTCAGTTCGCCTCTTGCTCAAGTCGGGTCGATCGGGCGCGTGGCTGCCCACGGACTTGCGTCCGCCCTGCGCGCTGCATTTTCCAGGCTGCCCAACCGAGCAACAGACCGCTGGCCAGGCACGCCAGATCGAAACCGGCCATGGCCCAATCACCCTCGGCGAGCGTGACGCCAAGGTGATGGGGCGTGGTCAAGGCGTTGAGCAACGGCACCGCGCCAAACAGCGACGCGGCCAGCGTCAACTGTTCCACCCACGCAACGCGACCTGGGCGAACCAAGGCATGCAGCAGGCTCAAACCCCAAACCACAAAGAAGCTGTTGACCTCCCAATCCGCCCGCCCGGCCATCTCGACCGGCAGCAATCGGTTGGCCCAGAAGAACACGGCGACGGCGGCCAGCAACCCCGACATGCTGGCAATATTAAGGACTTCCACCAGGCGCAATTCGAATGGCATCACACCGCTTTTGGCATGCTTGAGCTGGCGCTTGCCGAGCCAGATCACCAGCCCCGTGCCGATCATCGCCGTGCCCGCCAGTCCGCAGATGAAATACAGCCAGCGCAACACCGGGCCGGCGAAATGCCCCATGTGCAAGCCATAGAAACCGCCCGCAATCGCCATGGGCAGCGTTCGTGGCGGTGTCGAGTCGAGCAGTTGGCCGGTCACGCCATTGAAGGTCACGGCGCTGCCATAGTCGTAGACCACCCGGTCCGCGCTTTCCCGGGCCAGAACCACCGACGCATTCGCATCGCCAGGATTGCTCACCGTCAAGCGTGCGGCCCGACCGCCTGCCCACTGCTCGCGAGCCTGCTCCAGCAATGGCGCCAACGCCACCAAAGGAGCAGGTTGGCCAGCGGATGGTGGCGTATTGGCAGCCGGAAACACTTCGCTGTAAAACGCCTGGGCATCGCCCTTGTACGCAGCAAGGATGCTGGCCGGCATCACCATCGCCATGAAAATCACCAGGCTGCTGTAGGTGATCATCAGGTGGAACGGCAACACCAGCACGCCCACCGCGTTATGCCCGTCGAGCCAGGAACGCTGGCCCTTGCGCGGACGGAAGGTGAAGAAGTCCTTGAAGATTTTCTTGTGGGTGATGATGCCGCTGATCAGCGCGACAAACATCACCATGGCCGCGAGGGTCGACAACCAGCGGCCCCACGGATAAGGCATTTGCAGTTGAAAGTGGAAGCGATAGAAGAACTCGCCGCCTCGGGTGTCGCGGCCCTGCACTTCATTGCCGGTCTGCGGGTCGAGGAGTCTTTCCGTGAGCTGGCCGCGCTCACCGGACTTGGCCGGCGTCTGCTGCCAGCGCACCGACAGGCGGGGATCGCGGGCACCCGGTAAATCGATGATCCACCGCGCGGCGCCCGGGGCGTGCTGTTGAAGATAGGCCTGGGCCAGCGCCAGACTGGCTTCGGTGGACACTGAACGGGCAGGGATTTCCGGCTGCATCCAGTGATTGGTCTCGTCCTTGAAGTACGCGAGCGTGCCGGTCAGGAATATCGCAAACAGCAGCCAGCCGAAGGTCAAGCCGGCCCAGGTGTGCAGCCAGGCCATCGCCTGGCGAAAGCCCTCTTTCATGACCGCTCCATCCAGTACGCCAGGCCCGCTGCCGCCGCCAGAAGCAGAGAAGGCACGATCAATCCGAACCACGCCCGCCACGCCGTGCGGCAGGCAAAGCACCAGATCACCGCCAGCAGATAGACCATAAATGAGCTCATCATCCCGGTCACTACCGCTTCGGTACGGGCCATGGGCATCCAAAGCGTCAGGCAAACACTGGCCAACGCCGTCACGAGGTAGCCGCCGAACACGGCCGCCAGCACCCGCGAAGTGACTGCCAGTCGATAGGAAACGGGGAGCATGGTGCTTTTGGCTTTCATGTCGCGACCTTGAAACCAGGTGAGGCCGCATGAACGTCACGGGGCCAGCAAGGCGCAATACTAATGATTAATATTCTCATACGCAAAACTGTCGGATGAGATCAGGTTCGACGAAAACAATCAGGGCGAGCACGAAAAACAAAACGGGCCTGCAATGCAGGCCCGTTTTCTGTGGGAAGGTAAAAGTGAATCAGGCGTCAGGCGTTTTGCGCAGCCTGTTCGTTTTCAAGAAACTCTTCTTCCAGCAGCTTGTCGGCGTGAGGCCTGCGCTCGAAGGGCACCACGGCAGCGCGTGGTTTGCCGCGCAGTTTGCCGAACAGGTGTTCAAGGGCGTGTTCGAGTTTCTCTGCAGCTCCGTCGATCGCCAGTTCCAGGCTGGCGGCTTTATGGGTGACAGAAATCGGTTGGTGGCCTTTTGGCCGCGCTTCAAGTTGGCAGCGCAAATCATGGGGACCGGGCTTGTCGCCGTTCTCGTCCCGCAGGTGAACCTCGACTCGGGTCAGGTCCTCCTCATAACGTTCGAGCGTGCTCTCAATGGTGGTTCGTACCCACTCCTCCAGTCGTTTACTGCCTTGAATATGGTTATCGCTATTGACTTGGATTTGCATAGTTCATCCCTTATTTCAGCTAGCTCGCGAGAGGCCGGTCAGCTAAGCCCTTGGGCGTCATCACCGTGACCTCTTACTTACACAATCGGTCTGTACGATGAACAATTCAACCCCTAAAAAAAGATAAATATCTAATCGCAGAAAAAGCCGGACAACCGGCAAAAGCGCTGTTAAGGTCGGGAGTTGGGTCGCCCCGCTCTTACGTAATAATTGCTCACATCTGCCGCTCCCCCAGCGGGTGCAAGCTGCGAAAAATCCCCGCTTCCTCCACTAGCCAGTCATGCACCGCACGCACCCCCGGATGGCTCAGCGCCCCCGGCGCGTAGAGCACCATGTAGCGCTTGTGATTGGGCACCGCCAAACCGAACGGTACGATCAATGCGCCCCGCTCCAGCTCGTCATTGAGCAGCGTACGCCGTGCGATTGCCACGCCCATCCCGGCGATGGCCGCTTCGATGGTCAGGTGATTGCGATTGAAGGTATGCCCACGCCGCACGTCAGCACCTTCAAAGCCGATGGCATCGAGATAGAACTCCCATTCCGCGTATTCGTAGCTGCCGCGCCAGGCAGTGATGTCATGCAGCAACGGAAAATGCAGCAGGTCCGCCGGGCCATGCAACGGCGGACGACCGCGCAACAGGCCCGGGGCACACACCGGGAAAATCTGCTCATCGAGCAAGGCTGTGGATAACAGACCGGGGTAGCTGCCGTCATTCAGATCGATGGCCAGGTCGAAATCGCCTTCGTGCAACGGCACGCTGCTGTCTTCGGCCACCAGGCGCAACTGAATGTCCGGAAACCGTTGCTGCAGACGCGGCAGTCGCGGCGTGAGCCATTTGCTCAGGAAGGAAGGGATCGAACGCACCCGTAGGGTGCCGCTGATCATGCCCGCGTCCAAGCGGCGCAATTCCGCATCGATGCTGCCGTAAGCCTCGTTGACCGTAATGGCCAGTCGCTGGCCTTCGGCGCTCAGTTCCACGCCCCGTGCACGCCGGTGAAACAGGCGAAAACCCAGGCGCTCCTCCAGTTGCCGAATCTGTTGGCTAACCGCCCCCGGCGTGATGTGCAGTTCTTCGGCGCAACGGGTGAACGACAAGTGCCGTGCGGCACAGGAAAACACCTGCAGCCACACGTAAGTCTGGGCGTGCAATTGACGGCTCATCGTTTAGTCCTGCTAAAGGCTGTCTTAGGAAGTTTCGTTGGTCACGTAGGACCTAGAGAGGCAGTATCGCTGAAAGTGCGCTTGTCCTACAAAAATGGCAGCGATTCATCTTCCATTGCAGGAATAGGCTTTAGCATGGCTATCAGTGTTTTCGATCTCTTCAAAGTCGGCATCGGCCCGTCCAGCTCCCATACCGTCGGCCCCATGCGTGCTGCCGCGACCTTCGCCCAGGCGCTGGTGGACCAGGGTTCAGTGACTGACGTACGGCGAGTGGAAATCCGCCTCTACGGCTCCCTGTCGGCGACTGGTGTCGGTCACGCCACCGACCGTGCCTGCGTCATGGGGTTGATGGGCGAATGGCCGGACCGTATCGATCCCTCCACCATCGACAGCCGGATCCATACCTTGCGTGAAACCGGCGAGTTGTTGCTGGCAGGCCAAGTGAGCATTGCCTTCAACTGGTCGCGCGATCTCCTGCTGCTCGACGAGAGTTTGCCCTACCATCCCAATTCCATGTCCCTGACAGCCTTCGGCGAAACCGGCGAGCTGTTCGAACAGACCTACTACTCGGTCGGTGGTGGTTTCATCATCGAGGCGGCAGAAGCCGAGTCCGGGATTTCACCCACCCGCGACGTGGATTTGCCATACGATTTTTCCAGCGCCGCCGAACTGCTCAAGCTCTGCAACCAGCACGGTCTGCGGGTTAGCGAGTTGATGATGGCCAACGAACGGGCCTGGCGCAGTGACGAAGAAATACGCCAAGGTTTGCTGCATATCTGGTCGGTGATGCGCGAGTGCGTCGAGCAGGGACTTGAGCACGAAGGCATCCTCCCTGGCGGCCTGAATGTGCCGCGACGTGCGGCGAAATTGCACCGCAGTCTGTTGGAAATCGGCAAGCCGAACGTCATCACTTCGACCCTGTCGGCCATGGAATGGGTGAACCTGTTCGCCCTCGCCGTGAACGAAGAAAACGCCGCCGGCGGTCGCATGGTGACGGCGCCGACCAACGGCGCTGCAGGAATCATTCCGGCGGTGCTGCACTACTACATGAAGTTCAACCCCGACGCGTCGGATGATGACGTCGTGGCGTTCTTTTTGGGCGCGGCCGCCGTCGGCATCCTGTGCAAGAAAAACGCCTCGATCTCCGGCGCCGAAGTCGGCTGTCAGGGGGAAGTCGGCTCTGCCTGCGCCATGGCCGCCGCCGGTCTGGCAGAGGTGCTCGGTGCCACGCCGGAGCAATTGGAAAACGCCGCTGAGATCGGCCTTGAACACAACCTCGGCCTGACCTGCGACCCGGTCGGCGGGCTGGTGCAAGTGCCGTGCATCGAGCGCAACGCGATTGCTGCCGTAAAGGCGATCAACGCCACGCAAATGGCCCTGCGTGGCGACGGCAAACACTTCATTTCCCTCGATCGGGTGATCCGGACCATGCGCGATACCGGTGCCGACATGCACGACAAGTACAAAGAGACATCGCGGGGTGGTCTGGCGGTGAGCTGGGTGGAATGCTGACCGGTTTGGTGGCACGCAGGCGAAAAATTGCCCTGAAACGGGCAGGCCCCCTGTAGGAGCGGGCCTGCTCGCGAAAAACCTGAGAGCGCCGCGTGGCGCCAGATATCCCGCGTCATCGTTGACCTGCATCGCGAGCATGCTCGCTCCTACAGTTCGCGTTTCTTGTCTGACAATCTTTCCGGCATGTCCCTTGCTACACCCCTCTTGAAACAATGATGGCGATATTGACGAGAAATGGCCGGTGGTCTGGCGTTGCGAACCAACCCGATCACGGCCGGTCAACAACTGCACGTTCAATCAAGCGGTGACGCATCATGGACAACCCTTTTCAGCTCATTACCGATGCTTTTGCAGCGGACTATCAGATCAACCTGAGCATTCAGGGCCTGGACGGCAGCATCATGCTGACCCTGTCCAACAGTGGCCGCGTAGTAGCAAAACGCATGATCAGTGCCGAGCAACGCAACGATCCGCAACGCCTCAAACGCCTGGTGCAAAGCATCCAATTCGGCATTGCCATCGAACAGGGCCACAGCGCGGTGGCCATCCTCGAAGCCATGACCGGTGGCGGCACGCGCAGCCTGCCGCCACCCCCTGTGAAAGACCGGCCGCGCCCGGTCATCGGGCTTTAAAGCTCGCCCTTCTCCACTTCCGGATGTTCACCCGAACCCGCACCTGTCTTACGGTGCGGGTGCTCGATCTTTACCGAGGGAAATTGCGAGGAGGCGTAGCGCACCACCAGGATCGCAAACGCCAGTAGCAGAATCCCGCCGCACAGGTAGATGATCCCCAGGTCCGGTGGATTGTGATGGGACACGTTGGAAATCAGCAGCCGCGTGAGCGCCGTGATCGCCACGTAGATCAGGAAACGCACCGGCATGTGGTTGGTCTTGAAGTAAATCCCGACCATCGCACCCAGCTCCAGGTAGATGAACAGCAGCAGGATGTCATCGATCTTGATATGACCCTGCTCGAGCATCCCGAGAAACTCCATCACCGCTGCCCACGCGGTCACCGCACCAATGGCAAACAGCGCCAGGTAGTGGAAGGTTTCGACGAAGAGGTTGCCCAGTGACTCGGCCAGTTCATGCACGTTCTGCCGCAGCTTTTCGGCCCAGTTGATTTTCAAGATGATGCTTCCTTAGGTCGGCTCGACCGGATAATGCAGGTTGGACGTGACGTTTGTTCTGCATGCAGAAACAAGGCCACGACCATGATGGCGAGCCGCCGTAGATTCTGCTCCGTGGCGTTTGGTCGCAGCTACCTTTACCAAGCTACCAATACCCGAGGCCTGACAAATCCCGAAACCGGCCTACATTAAAAAGCCACTACCCAAACCCCAAGGATTCGCTTATCCTTTGCTGTATATAGATACAGTAGTCGAATCAGACTAACAAATGTGAAGGCATGTGAGGTGGTGAATGGCCGTCGAAGTGGTATACCGCAGCAGCCGAGATCTGGAGCGCTTGTTCATGGATAAAGCCGAAGCTGACCGTCATGACAAAATGCTCGAGCTGGCCGAGTTGCTGGCTGAAGTGTTGCAAAAAGCCGTTCCGTCCCTGACCGAACAGCAAGTGGACGAAGTCGGGATTTACATGGCGAAGAACCGCGATGTGTTCGCCAAGGCGTTCAAGAGCCAGCCGGACGCTTTGTCCGAACTGCTCACAGCGCCAGCAGAAGTCGCAGAGCCGGTTAAAGCACCTGCTGCTGTTGAAGCGCCTGCGGCTGTTGAAGAGAAAAGCGCAGAACCGGTTGCCCCGGCCAAGCCTGCCAAGGCTGCGAAAACAGCGAAGTCAACGTCGTAAAAATCAAAAGATCGCAGCCTTTGTAGGAGCTGCCGCAGGCTGCGATCTTTTGATCTTGCTATCGATACAACACTTTCTCCGCCAGCTCGTCCGCCACTCGGGCCGGGGAGCGTTTTTCCGCCTGGGCGTGGGCGAAGACTTCGGTGAGTCGCGAGCTGATTTTCGACAGGTGCGCGGTAATAGTCCCCAGCTCTTCGCCACGATGCTTGAGCGAGACATAGATCAATCCGCCGGCATTGATCACGTAATCGGGCGCATACAGGATGCCCCGCCGTTCCAGCTGATCAGCGACGTCCAGATGGGTCAGTTGGTTGTTCGCCGAGCCGGCCACCGCCGAGCAGCGTAGTTGCGTCACGCTGTGGCTGTTCAACACCCCGCCCAGACCGCACGGCGCAAGAATGTCGCAAGGCGTGCTGAGCAATGCGTCGTTGGCAATCGGGTGCGCGCCGAGTTGCTCCATCGCCAGTTGTACCTTGCCATGGTCGATGTCGCTGACCAGCAACTCGGCCCCGGCGGCGTGCAGCTGTTCTGCCAGGGCAAAACCGACGTTGCCCAGGCCCTGGATGGCGACGCGCAGGCCTTCGAGGTTATCGCTGCCCAACCGTGCCATCGCCGTGGCGCGTATACCGGTAAACACGCCCATCGCCGCGTGCGGCGCAGGGTCGCCCGCCGACGTGGTGCTGGTGACGTGTTGGGTCTGTTGGGCGATGCAATCCATGTCCGCCACCGAGGTTCCGCTGTCGATGGCGGTGATGTAGCGCCCGTCGAGCTGATTGATACAGCGCCCGAAGGCTTCAAACAGCGCAGCGCGATTGGCCACGTGAACGGGGCGAATGATCACCGCCACGCCGCCGCCCTGGGCCAGGCCGGCCAGTGCCGCCTTGTAACTCATGCCTTGGGCAAGGCGCACCGCATCCTCGACCGCGGATTCGTCGCTGGGATAGGCAAGGTAACGGCAACCGCCCAGAGCAGGCCCCAGACGGCTGTTATGAATGGCAATGACCGCCTTCAACCCGGTGGCCGGGTCTACGCTCAGATGTAGCGATTCAAGGCGAGTGCTTTGCATGAGAGCGAACATCGTAGGGCTCCCGAATCACTTCTTGTAGTCGCCAGTATAGGCTTGCGCCCAAAAATTGCAGAAGCGCACCGGAATAAACAATGGCGCGATGCATGATTTAGGAAATAACCGGAATTGGCCCCTGTGCGGTACTGGACGAATGGCAAAGACCGGTCTAAAACGAGGCATAGCCCGGAGATTTTGATGACGCCGCGCCAATCGTTTTTTGCCTGCCTGCAACGATCACCGCCTGCGCTGTTCGAGGCGGCGCTATGGATTGCCGTCGAACATGACAACCAGGTGAACACCGAGGCCGTATTGGCGCACTTCAAGGAACTGCAACTGCGGGTCAGTGGCGGCTTGCCGATGCTGCCGGTGAGCGAGTTGGCGCAACCGTTGCTCAGGCGCATGGTCGAGTTGGGGTTCGCTCAGGACGACTTCGCCCCCTTGCGACCGCAAGTGGCATTGCTCGATAAAGTCCTGGAACGTCGTCGCGGGCAACCGCTGGCTTTGGGGCTGATAGCTTTGGAACTGGCCAGGGGCCTGGAGATTCCTCTGGTCGGTGTCAACTTCCCGGGGCATTTCCTGCTGCGGGTGCCAGGCGCCGATCATCTGCTTGACCCCTGCGGTGGCCGGCGCCTGTATCCCAACGATTGCCGGGAACTGCTGCACCGCCAGTACGGCCCGAACATGCAGCTCAACGCTGAACACCTGGTCACCGCCGACCCCGCGCAAATGCTCCAACGCCTGTCACGCAATTTGCGCCAGCTGCATCTTTCCCACGACGATTACATAGGCGCGTTGATCGATGCCGAACGCGTGCTGGAACTGGGCAGCGCCAGTGCCTCCGACTATCTGGCCCGGGCCAGCCTCTATCAACGGCTGGACTGCCCGAATGCCGAGCGCTTCGACCTGGAACATGCACTGCTGCTCAGCGACGATCCGATCCAGCGGATTCGCCTGACCGAGCGACTGGGGCATTTGCCGCCTAATTCCATCGTTCATTGAACCATACAGCATCGCGTAATCGTTCTTCGCTTTGTAGGAGCGAGGCTTGCCCGCGAAGAACGATAACGCGGTGCAGCAGGTACACCGAAGCGTCTGGTTCGCCGGCAAGTCGGATCGCCGCACCGCTGGCTCCTACAGGTATTTGCGACGCTTTAAGGAGTGTCAGGCTGATTAGCCGGATGCGCCTTGATGAACGCCGGGTGGCTGGCCACCAGCGCCGCTACCCGGCGGATTCGCGGATAAGCCTCAAGGGAAATGTTGAAACGCTCGGCGGCGTACAGCTGCGGAATCAAATACACCTCCGCCAACCCAGGCTGCGAACCAAAGCAGTAACCTTCATCGCCAATCAACTGCTCCACGGTCGCCAGCCCCTGGTTGATCCAGTGCGCGATCCACTCAACAACCTGCGGTTCATCGTGGCCCAACTGGCGCAGCCGATTGAGTACGCTGACATTGTGCAGCGGATGCACATCGCAGCCGATCAGCGCTGCCAAGCCGCGTTCATGGGCGCGGGCAAAGAGATCTTTGGACAGCAGCGGCACCTGTGGATAACGTTCCTCCAGGTACTCGATGATCGCCGGTGACTGAATCAGCAGGTCGCCTTCATCGGTGCGCAACGCGGGCACGCGGCCTTGCGGATTGATGCCCAGGTACGATGGCTGGCGATGCTCGCCACCCGGTGGCGCGATCAGATTGATTGGCAGCGCCTGGTAATCCAGGCCCTTGAGCGCCAACGCGATGCGCACCCGATAGGACGATGTCGAGCGGTAGTAGGTATAAAGTTCCATGAACCGATCCCCTTAACGCGCCGCCAACACTTTGCCGCGGCATTCACCGAAGCCGATGGACGCAAACCCTTCGCGACTGCAACGGCCACGCAGGATGATTTCATCGCCGTCCTCGAGGAATTTGCGCACTTCGCCCGAGGCCAGTTCGATCGGCTTTTTACCGCCCTCGGTGATCTCCAGCAGGCTGCCGAACTGACCGTTTTCCGGCCCCGACAAGGTGCCCGATCCGAACAGGTCACCGGCCTGCAACTGACAGCCGTTGACACTGTGATGCGCAACCATTTGCGCCACGGTCCAATACATGTGTTTCGAGTTGCTCAGGGTCAGGCGATGGGCCGGCAGGTTCTGCTCGCGCATGGTTTCGGTGAGCAGCAGCACTTCCAGCTCGATGTCGAACGCGCCAGCGGCTTGATCGCGTTTCTCAAACAGATACGGCAGCGGCTGCGGATCGCCTTGCGGACGTGCCGGCTGGGCGCGGCGGAACGGTTCCAGCGCTTCGGCGGTCACGACCCACGGTGAAATGCTGGTGATGAAACTCTTCGACAGGAATGGCCCCAAAGGCTGGTATTCCCAAGCCTGGATGTCACGCGCCGACCAGTCATTGAGCAAGCAGAAACCGGCGATGTGGTCAGCTGCGTCACCAATGGCGATGGAGTCGCCCATATCGTTGCCCTGGCCGATCCAGATGCCCAGTTCCAGTTCGTAGTCCAGGCGTGCACACGGGCCGAACGTCGGCTCGGTCTGACCGGCCGGCAGCGTCTGGCCTTTCGGACGGCGCACGTCGGTGCCCGACGGGCGAATGGTCGAGGCGCGGCCGTGATAGCCGATCGGCACGTACTTGTAGTTAGGCAGCAACGGGTTGTCCGGGCGGAACAGTTTGCCGACGTTCTGTGCGTGCTCGATGCCGACGTAGAAGTCGGTGTAGTCGTTGATCTTCGCTGGCAGGTGCATCTGGCAATCCACAGCCAGTGGCAGCAGTTTTGCGCCCTGGGCTTCGATCTTGCCGTGCAGGGTGCTGCCATCCTTGAGCAATTCGATCAAACGTTCACGCAAGGCCACGCGAGCTTCGCGGCCCAGTTCGAAGAATGTATTCAACTGACCGCCGCGGGTGGCTTCGACTGCGACTTTTGCAGCGCCATCGAACAGGCCGGCATCGAGTGCCGCTTCCAGATCGAAGATATGTTCGCCGATGGCCACGCCACTGCGTGGCGCCGAACCCTTCACGCTGAACACGCCCAGCGGCAGGTTTTGCAGCGGGAAATCCGCATGATCGTTGGCCGAAGCAACCCAGCTGCGAGTAATGGAAGTTTGCGTCATGGGTTATCTCCGGGTCGGGTCGAAAGTGGCGGGCAAAGTCGCCCAGCAGGCATCGTAGTTGTTTTGCAGTTGCGGGCAATCAAGGGCGAACCGGCTCGGGCGCAGCACCTGGCTGGTCTCGAACATGAAGGCCATGGTGTTGTCGATTTTCGCAGGCGTAAGGTCGGCGTTGATCGCCTTGGTGCAGGTCTCGCCATCTGGCCCGTGAGCGCTCATGCAGCTGTGCAGCGACGCGCCGCCGGGCACAAAACCTTCGGCCTTGGCATCGTACTCGCCCTGGATCAGGCCCATGAATTCGTTCATCAGGTTGCGGTGGAACCACGGTGGACGGAAGGTTTTCTCGGCCACCATCCAGCGGGGTGGAAAGATCACGAAGTCGAGGTTGGCCAAGCCGTGGACGCTGGTCGGCGAGGTCAGCACCGTGAAGATCGACGGGTCCGGGTGATCGAAGCTGACCGTACCGATGGTGTTGAAACGGCGCAGGTCATATTTGTACGGCACGTTGTTACCGTGCCAGGCGACCACGTTCAACGGCGAATGGTTGAGCTCGCAACCCCACAACTGGCCGAGGAATTTCTGCACCACGGTCGTGGGTTGTTGAAGATTTTCGTAGGCAGCCACCGGAGTCAGGAAGTCCCGCGGATTGGCCAGGCCGTTGCTGCCAATCGGCCCCAGATCCGGCAGGCGCAATGGCGCACCGTGGTTCTCGGCAATGTAACCGCGCGCTTGCGAGTCGAGCAGTTCGATGCGGAATTTCAACCCGCGAGGCAATACCGCAATTTCCAGCGGCGTCACTTCCAGCACTCCAAGCTCCGTGGCGATGCGCAAGCGGCCCTGTTGCGGCACCAGCAGCATTTCGCCGTCGGCGTTGAAGAATACGCGCTCCATGGAGCGGTTGGCGCGGTACTGGTGGATGCTGATCCCCGCCGGTTTATCCGCGCCGGAGTTGGCAGCCATGCTCACCAGGCCGTCAATGAAATCGGTTGGCTCGGCGGGAATATCCAGCGCGTTCCAGCGCAGGCGATTGGGTGTCACTTCGCCCAATGGGCCGCCGTCCAATTGCCGGTCAAGTTTGACGAATGCCGGGTGATTGGCCGAAGGCTGAATCCGGTACATCCACGTCCGCCGCGCTTCGCTGCGGGCCATGGTGAACGCGGTGCCGGAGAACAGTTCGGTGTAGAGGCCATAAGGGGCTTTTTGCGGGGAGTTCTGGCCGACGGGCAATGCGCCGGGCAATGCCTCACTGCTGAATTCGTTGCCGAAGCCTGACTGATAGGCCAGTGCTGGCGTCGTTGAATCGGAGTTCATGGAGCCTCCTGAACAGAGAGTCGACAGTGGCCGGTCGCTCTGTTGGAGAGTTCGTGGCACGCCGGGGTTATTTTTATCGTAATTCAATTACGCTTAACGTAATTTGATTGGTATTGACCGTCAAGCTATAAAGACGCCCATTCGTCCCGGGATCACAACGCCTCCATGGAAAAGCCTGACAGCAACGGTAAACAGAAAGTCCGCTCGGCCGAGGTGGGTACCGACATCCTCAAGGCCCTGGCCGAGTTGTCGCCCTCGACTTCACTCTCGCGCCTGGCCGAGCACGTGCAGATGCCGGCGAGCAAGGTTCACCGCTATTTGCAGGCGCTGATTGCCAGTGGCTTTGCCGAACAGAATGCAGCGACCAACCATTATGGCCTGGGCCGCGAAGCCTTGCGCGTCGGGCTGGCGGCACTCAACAGTATGGACGTGCTGAAAGTCGCCGCCCTGCCGTTGGCCGAGTTGCGCGACGACTTGAACGAAACCTGCTTTGTGGCGGTGTGGGGCAATCAGGGCGCGACCGTGGTGCATATCGAACCGGCGGTGCGCGCGGTGACGGTGGTGACGCAGTTGGGGTCGGTGTTGCCGTTGCTCAGCTCCTCCACGGGCCTGGTGTTTGGCGCGTACCTGCCCAAGCGTGAAACCGTGGAGTTGCGTGAGCAGGAACTGCAATCCGGCAGCGCTCATCCCCTCAGCGATGATCAGGTCTATGAAACGCTATGTGGGCAGATCCGCGGCCGCGGCTTGCATCATGTGCATGGTTTGCTGATGCCGGGTGTCGATGCATTGTCGGCACCGGTGTTCAACGCCGTCGGGCACGTGGTGGCAGTGATCACCATTGTCGGCCCGGCATCGTTGTTTCATGCCGACGAAAACGGCCCGGCGGCGCAGCGTTTGCTGGCGGCGACACGGGCCGTGAGTTGGCGTATGGGGTATGAAGCGCCCAGCGTCATCGGCTAGCCGAATTACATCAAAATCGTTTGCTCGCTGGATTCAGGCTCGGCGAGCGACTGCTTCATCAGTTCGCTGACAATGGCCAGGTCCACCGTTTTGCCGGTGCACGCAGAGATGACGCCCATGCAGGTATTAACATTGCCGAGCTGTTTGGCAATGGCCTTCTGCACCACCGAAAAACCTAAGTTGCCGATGCGCATCGTGGCCAGTTCCATCATGCAATCGAGGTAACTTGAGAACAACTTCTCGTAGTCCCCTTCCCGGTACGCGCCCACCCCCTCAAACACCGCTTTCGTCATCACGACAGCGCTCAACGCGAGTCCGATGGGTGCAAAAGGGATGCTGACAATGGCGACCGCCGCGACTGCAGTGTCGTAGATCAGCTTGCCGACAATCTCCCCAAGGCTGGAGGTCTTGGCATCAACGTCGTCAATGATCTGACCGATACCCTCGGTGTAGCATCGGGAGAAATCGCAGACTCGACTATCGAGCTGCAAATGAGGGATGTCCTCGATGATACGGCGCTTCACTTTCTCGAGGTACGCACTGACGACTGTCTGCTCCGTGTACTTGACTCGCTTGCTGTAATAACTGCCAAGCCCCGCCGTTTTCACCGATTTGGCAAACCCGGCCAAGGGTCTGAACGATCTGCAATCCGGTGCATAGGGGGTATACAGCAGATCATCCGCGACGCCATTGCGCATGAGGCGGAAAATGTAAACGCCGTCGACCCGGCTATTTTGCAGATAAAACTTGTAGACACCCTGGCGTCGAGGGGACTCGGGATCTTCAGGGTTCCAGCCTGCGTCAACTTCTGCATTGCGCAACTGATTAATGAGCTGTTCGATCTGCTCGAATTGTTTGCGTTCAAGATGACCACTGAACAGCGCTTCCAATGCTGAACGATGCATTTCATGACGCCGTAGACCCACGTAGACGTCGCGTTTCAAGGCATGATCCGGGGCGTCCTGATCCAGATAATCGGCCTTTAACATGGCGATGTACTGCTCACCTGGGCGCAACGTTCTTGACCAGCCAGGCACATACTTGATCAGCAGGTCGGAAACGGGTGGATGACCGGGTGATAGACGAATGGACGGGTAAATGCCGGGGTTATGAGCCGGACCACTCGCTTCGGTAATGTGATATTCCTCGATGATCATCCGGGACAAGGTCATCTCTTTGGAATCATCAAGCCTCACCACAATCAGTTCAGGATCTATATCGACTGTTTCGCCGTGTTGCGCCAGGTCCTCCTCTGCGCGCTTCTTGATCAGCTTAGAGGCGAAATCCTCGTAACTGATCAGCGCTGCCTCGCGGCTTGCCAGTCGGGTCAAACCTTTGAGCTCGGTGTTCAGCCGGGCAAAACATTGTCGCTGGGTGGCGGTGGCCGAGCGATACCCGGCAGGAACAACCGCTTGTATTTCCCCCCGCAACCAATCGACATGCAACATGACTCCCTCGCGCAATACACCCTCTGCGCTGTTTGACCAAGGGCTACGCTGGATACCACACCACTCACTCGGCAGGTCTTGGAGAAGTGTCATGTAAGCGTCGAAGCTGGCGCGTTCACTGGCCAGGGACTGGCGGCTCAGGTAACTGCGCCCTTCGGGTTGAGCGGTCCATTCGGCCAGATGGAAATTCAACTGCCTGAAGCTCGCGAACTCATACCAGCTCCGGCCTCCGGGAGCCTGCGGAGCATAAAGTACACAAAGGCCCTCTTCACCCTGCGGCCCGCAATAAACAATCATCCCCTCGAAAGCGCCTTTCGCATCACCGAACGAGAGCGCTCCCATGGAACAACGCTCGTCACCCTGCGCGGCGATAGCGACCATCCGCAGGCTCTCGTCACTGATATGCCGCTGCAGCTTAGCGCTGAATGAACTCAGGCTTATACGACTACTCAACAGGTTCTGTTGCGCTTGGAGCACCGCTTCGTCCGCGTATTTCTTTTCGAATTTTTCCGCATAGAATTTGCGCATGCTTGCGTCGACCATCACCTCCAGAAGATCCTCCTCGGTCATGCCGGACGGCAGCGCCTGGCCTTCCAGCTTGATCTCCAACGAAACTGTTGTGGATCCGTAAAATTCGTTAAGCATGAATTCTGGAAGCGTCAAGCGATTGCTCTGCACAACCTTTTGCTTGCCGACGAAGAATGTGTGGTGAGCGCTGACGAAAACATGTTCCGGGTCAATAACTTCACCGCTGAGGACTCGAACAACTTCCCGCGCTTGAAATCTGGCGAACGCCTTGAGGGACTTTGCTTCTCCAAGCAGTGTATCCAGCGCCTGTTCACTATCTGTCAGGGATTGCTCGGCATCAAAGTAGTATTGGCGATCTTCCTCACTTGTACGTTGCAGCCAATCCGGCAGCTGTGATGTTTGCCTGGAGGGGCGTAAAACTTCTTCTTGAAGCCTGTATGTGGCCTCATTGGTTAATCCATTAATATTCATGCACTGTCCTTTTTGCATACATCATTATGCAGATCGTTACTGTGAACCCCCTCTATCTCAACTTGTTCAAAATCTCAACTGAATGACTGAAATTCCCGGGGCGATTCAAAACTTATAAACACTCCAGCCATCGAAGTACACCCCGGAACTTGTGTGCATTCATGAACAGACAAAGACCTGACAATTCGCATCAAGTAACAATGCCCAATACTTTCGCCTTGGCCACGGCTTGCGTTCTGCGCTCCACTCCCAACTTCCCGTTGATACGTCGCGCGTGGGTCTTGACCGTATGTAAGGAAATGAATAACAGATCGGCAATTTGTTGATTGGAGTTGCCCTGCGCCACTAACCGGAGTACCTGTATTTCACGCTGGCTCAAGCGGTGTTGGGCTGCACCCGGCGCCAAGTGATCATCACACTCGGTCAGGCCAATGGCTTGCGGCAGCTGCGGCTGGCGCAACTGCAGATCGCGCAGGGCCTGTTGCAGGTTGCACCGCTCAACCAGTGCCAATCCTTGCGCCAGTGATTGCCGGGCAACGTCCGGGTCACCTTTAAGCCAGGCGACTTCAACCAAAGCAAGATGCAATTGCGCTTGCAGTGCCGCCATTCCCCGCTGACTGGCCTGTTGCAGTTGGGCTTCAAGCCGCTCCAGAGCCGTTTGCGCCTGCCCCAGGTAAACCTCGGTCAGGACCAGGAGATACTCCAGGCCGGCAATCAGCTCCAGCGTTGCCGGTGGAGCCTGGCGTGCACAGGGGCCGTGATAGTGACGCAGGACGCGTGTCAGGGCTTGGTGAGCCAATTCCGGTCGCCCTTGTTGCAGCCAGAAATGGATACTGGTGTGCAGCAAAACACCGCGATAAACCGTCTCGGGAATCCGCCGTTGTTGCATTAACCGTTCGGCGTCACGCAGCAGGTCGAAAGCCTGAGCGTAATCCAGGCGATTGGCCGCCAGCTGCGCCAGCCCCAGAAAACCATAAAGCGCTCGCTTGTCCTGGCTGCGCAAGCAGATCTGCAGGCCGGTCTCGAAGTACAGGGTCGCCTGCTGCTCCCGACCCAGACTCAAGTTCAATCGGCCACGACGCAGGGCGATTCGTCCCAACAAGGGTTCGGCATTCGAATGCTGCCGGCAGAGCAGGCTGTGCATGTTGGCGAGCAGGTCATCGGCCCTGCAGGACGCTCCGCGCTGCTCGAGCAACTGGGCGTGATCGAGCTCCAGCAACCCTTCGAAAACCAGTGATCCTTGCGCCCGGGCGAGGCACAACGCTTCGCGGTTAAGCGCCTGTGCGACGTCAAGTTCGCCCCGCAGCAAGGCTTGTTGCGTCAAACCGGACAGGCACATCAGCCTGGCAGGCCAACACTCGAGGTCGAGCTCGCCCAGCGCCTCGAGAAAGTGTGCCCGTGACGCGTCCATGCGCCCCTGCAAATGCAGCAACCAACCTTGTTGCGCCTGCCAACGTGCGATCAATTGCCGTTGAAGGGATGCCGACGGCTGGGGCGTGAATCGGGACAACTGTTCGATGCACTCGGCCGCCTGCTCGAAGCGCCCGGCAAACAACAGGGCCCCGGTAATCAGTCCCACCAGTTGCGGCGAGCCGAACATCAGTTCCTCGCCTCGTTGCTCGTGTAAACGCAGCAGCAGTACCACGGTCTGCTCTTCGAACAACTGCTCAAAACTGAAATGCTGCAACAGACTGACCGCGACCTCGAACTCTTGCGCGAGCAAGGCCTGTTCGAACGCGGCCTTCCAGTCCTGTTCGGCGACGAACCACTGACAGGCACGACGATGCCAGAAGCGTCCGGCCGGCCATTGTTCATCGCGCATCAACAGGGTCAGGGGAGCGAAAATCTGCAACCAGTCTGTCGAGTCTTGCCAGGGCTCGATGAAACAACCCAGAGCCTGCAACGCACTCAAGTATTGCGCGCCCTCGCCGGCGCCGAACAGGTGATCGCTGAGCCGAGCGTTGAATCGCGGCAACAGCGCCAGCACCCGCCAGGCCTCGGCAAGTTCCGGAGTCAGGTTGGCGAAGAGCTCATGCTCGAGGTAGTCGTGCAGGGTGTCCGGTCGACCGTAGAGGGTGCCGTGGCGTGTCCAGTCGCATTTTTGCAGCAGTGCAATCCGCACCCCGGCGCACCAGCCACCACTGTGGCGGAAAATCCTCTCGGCACCTTTCGCGGCCTGGGCCGGTTCCAGGTGATGCAACAGCTTTTCGATTTCACCTTGATTGAACGCCAGCGCAGCGCGCTCGCCATTGTATAGTTCATCATCCAGTAGTAACCGTGGCCAATTGCATTGCGGACGCCGCCGCCCACTCAGCCACCAGGTGACCAACGGGCTGCTGCCGGCCAGCAGCCGGTCGAGCAACAGGTCCAGCTCCGGGTGAGGAACACGGCAGTAGTCATCGATGAACAGCCAGGTCGCTGTCGGTAATCGAGCCAGGTGCTGCACCAATACGGACTCATCCGCCGTAGCCAGTCCCAGTGTCTGAGCCAGGCGCTGGCAAAAACCACCCACGCTGATCGCCTCACCCGCCAATGGCAGCCAGCGGACCTCACAGGTTGCAGGCGCGTTGAGCATGCACTCGACCAGCAGCGCGCTCTTGCCACTACCGGGCGGCGCACAGAGCAATTTCACCCGCGCCGTCGAGGTCAGCAACGGCTCGACCAGACGCGCACGATACAAGTGATGGGGAGACAATCGGGGCAGGAGTCCAGGACGGTCCAGACACGTCGTCATGGCAGTCATAGTGGTGCGCCTTTTTTATTTTTGTGGCGCCACCCTAGCCCTCTGTTGGGCGCTTGTTGAAGAAGTATTCAACGCACTGATCGAGCCCTATAAAAAAGGTGACCGCGAGGTCACCTTTTTGTGTAGCAGCTGTAGGAAACTTACCTCACACCTGTACTCCGTAGCGCCGCTGGCGTGTAGTCCCCGGCTTTGGCAGCGATGTTGAATTCGAAGCTGCGCTTCTCCTCATTCTTCATTCCCAAGGCGATATAACGACCGGCAATCAGGTCGTACAGCGCTTCGACCGTGTAGGCCGGGACCTGATGATCGTAGTAGAACTGCGCGTGCCCTTCGGCCACCCGCCAGAGTTGGCCACGACCGTCGTAGTGATCGGCCAGGGCCACCTGCCAGGTGTCTTCATCGATGTACATGTGACGCTTGGCATACACATGCCGCTCATTGGGCTTGACCGTGGCGACGACCTCCCAGACCCGATGCAGCTCATAACGGGTCAGGTCCTGATTGATGTGGCCGGCCTTGATCACATCCGTGTACTTGAGGTCGGGCGAGTCAAGTTTGTAGCTGTTGTAGGGGATGTACATCTCTTTCTTGCCGATCAGTTTCCAGTCATAGCGATCCGGCGCTCCGGAAAACATGTCGAAGTTGTCCGTGGTCCGCAAGCCGTCGGAAGAGGTGCCCACGCCGTCATAAGCCACTTGTGGTGCCCGTCGAACACGGCGCTGACCTGCGTTATAGATCCAGGCCTTGCGTGGTTCCTGGACCTGGTCGAGGGTTTCGTGAACCAGCAGCACGTTGCCCGCCAGACGAGCCGGCGCGGTCACTTCCTGCCTGAAATAGTTGAGGACGTTTTCATCGCTGCCAGGCTTCAAGTCACCCAACAGCGACGGCACCGCCACTTCGTCCTTGAAGCGGATGACGGTGAAATCGCCGTTGGACTGGGGCGTTGCCTGGGTAACGGTGCGACGCAGGTTACCGCCGTGGTAACGGGTGACGTGGTTCCAGATCACCTCGACCCCGTTCTTCGGAATCGGAAAGGCGTAGTAACGATTGCCGGTGAAATTGGCCAGGCCGTTGCCGTCGTTGGTCGGTGTCACATTCAGTGCGCTGCGCTTGGCCGCCTCATAAACTTCCGGCGGCAGCGCTGCGGTGCGATGGCTCGGATAGACCGGGATCCGGTAGGTCTCGGGGTAGCGCTTGAACATCGCGACCTGGCCATCGGACAGCTTGTCCTTGTACTGGTCGACCGTCGCCGCGGTGATGATGAACAACGGTTTTTCATTGGCGAACGGATCGGCCAAAAAGCCCTTGCTGTCCACCGCCCCCGCATTTTTCGGAATGCCGCCGGTCCACGGCGGAATCGATCCAGCGGCATTACCGGCCTTCTCCGCGCCCAGCGGGGTGAGGCTGGTACCAAGCTTGTTCGCTTCATCGGCCGATACCGCCGCCATCACGTTGACGGCCAGCAGACTCAGGGCCAGGGCGGTGCCCAATTGCAGAATCATCTTGCGCATCGAATTCATCCTTTTTCAGCCAGGTCAGAAGTTCACGCCAAAGCTCAACGCCACGAAATCGCGGTCTTCGAGCACGTTGTAGTCACCCCCGAAAAAGTCGGTGTAACTGAGGCTTGCGGTGTAGGTGTTGCGGTAGTCCGCATCGACGCCGAGGCTGACGGCCTTGGCACCTTCGTTGAACAGCCCGTTGGGGCCGTAGCCGGAGACGTCGTGGGACCACGACAGGTTGGGACGGAAATTGATCCCGGCGATGACGTTGTTGTAATCGAGGATGGCGCGGGCGCGATAACCCCAGGAGGTCGAGGTCACGAAACCATCGGTATCGCCGCCGAAACCGTATTGCCCGTACACCGAGTCGCGGCCGTAGCGCAACTTGCTGCGCGACTCCAGGCCACCGACGTGAACCACGGCCGCCTCACCCACCAGGGTCAGGCGATCCGCGCCCGCGACCTGATCGACGAAGTGCGTCAGGGTGCTCTGGATCTGGGTCACTTCCTTGCGACGGTAGCCTTTGTTGTCGGCGCCAGGCGAAGTCGCAATCGGCGACGCCGCGCCACCGGCGATCGGGTTGAGCATCGCCAGGGTCAGGTCGGTGCTGTTGATCTGCACCGGCGCGTTGGGGCGATAGCTGATCTCGCCGGTCCACGCTGTACCTGTGGGCAAGGTGGTGGAGAAACTCGCGCCATACAGGCGAATGTCTTCCGGGTATTCAAGGTAATACTGACCGCGACCAAGCATCACGCTTTGCGCCAGGGCCGAACCACTGCCAGGGGCGATGGCATTGGCCGTGGCGACGATTCGCGGAATGCTCGCCAGTGTCGCGAGACCGGCCGTTGTCGTACCGACATTCGGCGTGCGACTGTGATAGTTCATGAAGTACAGACCGTACTCGGTGTCGTCCCCCAACCAGCGCAACGCCGTGCCCCACTGTCCCGAATCGCGGGCATCACGGTCGCTGCCACGGGGAACGACCACGCCTTCGCGGGTAACCTCGAAACCTTGGCCAAAGGCAGCGGCAATCGGCTGCAATGGCGCAATGGCCGGGCTGGCCACGGTGTAGCCCTTGTCACAACCATCGGCCACCACGTCGACGCCAAAGAAGGTGCCGCAGTTATCGACGACGGTCTGGTCCCACTCCAGTTGATAGAAGCCTTCCACCGTCAACTTGTCGGTCAGGCCCTGGGAGGCAAACAGCATGTTGACCGGAATCAGGCCCTCCTTGATCTCGGCACCGGGACGGCGGAAGGCGGACACGTCGACCGGGTTGATGCTGTTGATCGAGTTGCCGATGAAGGTGCTTTCGCCCCAACTGACCACCTGCTTGCCGGCGCGCACCGTGCCCGGCAGATCAGCGATGGAATAGTTGTGATAGACGAAGGCGTCGAGGATTTGCCCACCGGACGACTTGGAACCTTCTTTGCGATTGTGATCGCTGATCGGCTTGAATGGCCGGTCTTCGTCCTTCAATTCGAAGTCGTACCAGTACTTGCCACGGACGAACACACCGGTGTCGCCGTACTTCAGCTCGAGGTCGTGAATGCCCTTGAAGATCTTCGAGAAGGTTTCACCCTTCCCGAAATTCTGCCGCCCGTCATCACCGGTCGACGCCTGCCCGCTGCCGCCGTTGACGATGCCGACCAGGGCATCATCGGCATCACGCATGCCCCAGCTCGCACCGACCGACAGTGACGAGTCAAACGTGCCCTCGATTTCCCCAATGTTGAATGAAAGAGCCTGCGCCTGGGCACAGCACCCCAAGGCCACCGCAACGGCCAGCGCCTGCGGTGTGAAGATGGCGCGCATTGTTGTTTTTGTCATGCGTCTTCCCCGGTGAGTGACAGAAGGCCACACCCTACTGCCGCACGCCGGGAGCGATAAGCGCACCAAGGAGGTATTCGTGGTGTCGCTCCAAAGGATGACTGCCTGCGTGGCACGGGGGATTACGCGGGGGCATAGACACACTGGATGTGGCGGCATCAATTGAAAACATGGTCTACGCTGCTGGCAGGCAGGACTGTTGCGCCAGCGGTAACGGTGCATCTCCGCGATCGCTATTTTTCGTTTGTCGGCAAAGACTTATTCTTGCCCTGCGCTTTCGGGACAACAGCCGCAAAGCGCGAAGCAACGGAAGGTGCCCTCGCCCTGCCGTTTGCGACAGATTTCAGATGATTTGAACGTATCGAGTCATCACCCTGTGTACATCGACGTTGATTTGTAGCTCCTGGATCCAACGTCTTCTTTGGCCGCTGCGTTTGCAGCGGCCTTTTTTATGGACGGTCGCCAGCCTGTTTCATTTGATATTAAACAAGTCTTACAGGGCACTTCCTATAACTACGTAAGAAATATCTTTGTGAACCGAAGATAGTCTCGCAATTACTTCCGCCCTAGCGAAATACCTTTCAAATACCCACGTAAAGGGCCACACAGTTCTCAGACCCATCGCTACTATTTTCGCGGTAATTTTATAAAGCACAAAAGCAAAGCTTAACTCTCAAACAGCGTGCAAATTCACAAGGATATGAATATGCAAAAGCTACCTGGACCACCACGTCCAAACCAATCAAGACCGGGCTATCTGGAAATTGATGGCTATGTCGATATAAGAGGCGTTGCGCCTGACCACATCAATATCCCGCCTAAAGGATCAAGTCATCTTAGAAATGGTCCATTCGGCTACGGTCGAGCAGAAAGTTTCGTTCAAAATCGGGCAGCCATTGTACGTAGAATTAACGAACTGGAACAGGAATATCAGATCAGATCCAGCCAACTATCTCAAACCATTGAGGCAGACCTGTCAGCAGTCAGATCAGAAAGTCCTAATGAGCCAGTTGCGCCGCTGCAGTCAATAATCCGCGAGCTACAGGTTCTAAATACACTTACTCAGCGAAAAACTGCAGAGCTCCACAATAAAACAACAACGGCCAACGCGTTTTATGGACGAAATCCATTTGACTGGAATATTCACGAGTACATGTTGAAAGCCACGAAAATGGAACAATGGCCGGGGCCGAACGGCATTGCCATGCGGGCTCTGAACCAATCACTCAGCGCCGCTAATGACACAAAACTGCTGTCTCAAACCTTGCAGTCTCTCCAGCAGCGAACTGTGAATCTTCAACATTCCTTCAATGCCATGCAGGCCGCTGAACAGGCGCGATTGGCAGCTGAACAGGAAGCTCAACGTGTCGCGGCTGAGCAGGCACGCATCAGGGCTGAAGCTGAAGCCTTGGCGTTTGCGCAAGAGCAGGCGCGGTTAACGGCACTGGCTGAAGCCGAGCGAGTGGCCGCCGAGCAAGCCCGGATTGCCGCTGAGGCTGCGGCACGGTACATCGCTGCTGAAAGGGCTCGCCTGGAAGCCGAGGCCGAGGTACAGCGTCAAGCCGAGCAGTTGCGTCTCGAAAATCAACGGCAGGCGGAGGAGCAAGCGCTCCGTGAGGCGATGGAGTTGCTGAATGCCAGCAAAGCTAGTCGCCCGTTTCCAGTATCGGGCGCAGCGGCGGCAAGCGGTCCGGTGTTCACTGTTGCAGCCGGAACACTGACAGTCGATGCGGTAACCACGCTCGCGATCAGGACCGCTCTACGCTCGGCAGCCGCCGCGGCAATCACGACTTTGGCAGCAGCCGTCGGGACAGCGTCCGGCGTCGTGATAGTTGTTGGCGTCGCAGCGCTTGTTTATTACGCATTACGGGATAACAAAGAACCGTACGCCTTGAGCGTGCCGCTCTCGGATCTAACGACCTACGACGCCGATGCACTGCATGCCATCGCCCAGGCAAATGGGGAAATCGAATTGCCGGTCGCGATCGGCTCCCGGACTGTGGGTAACACCACAGAGTTTTCCGTCGCAGCCACGAATGGCACCGCACTACCTCGAAAAGTGCCGGTGCGTTTCGCCACCTACGATCCGGTTCTAAACCTTTACAGGGCCGAGAACCCGGACGCCCAGTCCCCCGGCATGACATGGACGCCAATCGTCAGCCCGGGCAATGCATCAACGGCGCTTCCTGCGGCACAACCGGACGCTGCCCCCTACACCGGTGCTACCGCAACCGCTCTCGAAGGAAGGGTAGATACAAATCCGGAGCTGGATCTCTATAGCTTTGGGGGTGACATCTACGTATTCCCGATCGAGTCGGGTATTCCGCCTCAGTTTGTGATGTTCAGGGATCGACGGGACGATCCAGGCGCGGCTACTGGTTTTGGAGAACCTGCCCCTGGTATATGGCTAGGATCAGCCTCAGAGGGTAATGGGGCAGCGATCCCCAATCAAATCGCGGACAAACTCCGAGGACAAAATTTTTCTAATTTCAGGGCCTTTAGAGAGGCACTTTGGAAGGCCGCAGGTTCAGATCCCGAATTAGCAAAACAGTTTAGAGCTCATAATATAAAAGCAATGATGAACGGAAAGGCTCCATCTGCACGCGAGGACGATCATCTGGGAGACAAAATCAAATTTGAGCTTCACCATATAGATCTAATCTCAGAAGGCGGTGCCGTGTATGACATCGACAACATCAGAGTTGTCACGCCAAAAAGACACTCTGAACTGCACAAAAAGGTAAAAAACAATGAACAACATTAATTTTTCAGACTTTACAGAAACTGAATTTCTTGAGTTCGTCACAAGAATCTGCAATGCAGACTTTTCAACCGAAAAGGAGCATACAGATGCGATACTATTGTTTAAAAAGCTAACTGAGCACCCACATGGGTCTGATTTAATTTACTACGCAAATTCGGATGAAGAGTCCACCCCCGAAGCCATTATTGAAAAAGTAAAAACTTGGCGGCTAGCGAACGAAAAGCCAGGATTTAAAACCGAAGAATAAAACCTAAAAATGGGGATCAAGCATTTACGCTTGATCCCCTTTTTCTATTACAACGAATACTTCTGCAAATTTCCCATCATTTCCTTCAACGCCTCAATGTTGTCCTTCGGATGCGCGGCGCCCTCAAAATCACAAATCTGCTGCCAATGCGCCGCCACGTCTTCCGGCGAGAAACCAACCCGCGGATCAAATCCCGCACCGAGACTGCGTTCCCAGCGCACTTTGCCCATCCAGCCGCCGCCCACTTCGAACAGCCCCGAGGTTTCCTGGCAGTTTTCACTGGCCAGGTACACCACCAGCGGGCTGACCAGTTCCGGTTTGAGTTGTTCGAACACTTGCGGCGGGATCAGGCCTTCGGTCATGCGGGTGCCGCCGGTGGGGGCGATGGCGTTGACCAGGATGTTGTTCTTGCGGCCTTCGATGGCCAGGGTGCGGGTCAGGCCGTAGAGGCCGAGCTTGGCCATGCCGTAGTTGGACTGGCCGAAGTTGCCATAGATGCCCGAGGTGGACGCGGTGAAGATGACCCGGCCATAGTTTTGCTCGCGCAGGTGCGGCCAGGCGGCGCGGGTGACTTTGTAGGCGCCTTCGACGTGGACGCGGTAAACCAGGTCCCAGTCGCCATCGTCCATTTTGTGGAAGGTCTTGTCGCGCAGGATGCCGGCGTTGTTGACCACCACATCGACGCGGCCGAAGGCGTCGAGGGCGTGTTGAACGATTTTGTCGCCGTCGGTGACCGAGTCGTGGTTGGCCACGGCGGTGCCGCCGGCTTCGCGAATTTCGTTGACCACGCGGTCTGCCGCCGAGGCATTGGCGCCTTCGCCCTGGGTTGAGCCGCCGAGGTCGTTGACCAGTACTTTGGCGCCCTGTTTGGCGAACAGCAGTGCGTGCGCCCGTCCCAGGCCGCCACCCGCACCGGTGATGATCACGACTTTATCTTCGAAACGCACAGACTCATTCATGGGGAACTCCAGCAGGCCAGGGACATTGGCTTGGAGTTTCAGGCACGGCGGCGCGGGTCACAATGAATACGGGGAAGGCTGAATGGTGTGCGATAAGGTAGGGGGATGATGAGGCTAGGCGGTTTGAGGGCTTCCCTTAAACCATGGAATCTCCCACAGGGGGAACACGTTCACCTGAGATCAGGCCGGCCGGTCGGCCGCCTCGCTTTTGCTTTGGCTTTTGATTTTCTTGCCCCCTCACGCCCTGAGCCTATCCGTCAACCTGTGACGACCTCCATCGGCACCTCTACCAACGTTGATCCACTCCACGTCAAAGCTTGTGGGAGATTGTTGTCTGAGTACATTCCATTGCTGCGGTAACGGCCGCTTATGGTTTCGCCCTTACGGCGACTCACTTTTCCAAACGCCGGAATGCCGGCCCAGCGAAAAGTAAGCAAAAGGCTCTGCCCCACCACTCGGTGCCTCGCTAGGGCTCGGCATGCCCTCACTCCGGCATTGCTCCGTGGGTCGCCGCGATGGGCCATCCCTGGCCCAGCGCGGCTAAACCGGCGTCCTGCCGGTTTCCCCACTGCGCAATGCCTGCGTTCGGCCAGCGTGGTTTAACGGGGCGCTCGAGATCAAAAGCAAAGCGAGGCGGCCTGACAGCCGACCTGACTTTTATGTCCGTACCTGGATCCCCTGTGGGAGCGAGCCTGCTCGCGATGGACGTTAACGATAACGCGCCCTGTCTGGATGAACGCGTTGTCTGGACATTTATCGCGAGCATGCTCGCTCCTACAATTGGATCGCGGACAGACCTGCAATCAGGTCGGCTGTCAGGCCGCCTCGCTTTCGCTGTTGCTTTGGCTTTGGCTTTGGCTTTGGCTTTTGATTTTCTTGCCCCCTCGAGAGGCCGAGTGGAGGTTCTGCGTAGTGGGCAAACCGGCATGGATGCCGGTTTAGCCGCGCTGGGCCAAGGATGGCCCATCGCGGCGGGCCCACGGAGCAGGACCGGAGCGAGGGCATGCCGAGCCTAGGCGAGGCACCGAACGCCAGGGGCAAGAGCCCTTGGTTACTTGGGGCTTTTCCAAGTGACTCGCTGTAAAAGCGAAACCCTAGGTGGCCGTTATAGCAGGAACGGATATGTACTCCGTCAACAAACAATAGGTCGGCTGTCAGGCCGCCTTCGCGAGCAGGCTCGCTCCCACAGTAGATCGGGTACAGCCCTGACGTTCGGGCTGATTTCGGATGAGCGCGGTCCTTACGAACAAGCCACCTTCAGCGGTGGTGAAATCGACCGGTCACGAAACGCCAGGTAGTGCTTGAGCACCTGGCACGGCGCTTCGATCTGTGGGTAATGACCAATGTCGTCGAGCAGGACCGTGTCCGGGTTGGGTATCAGCTCACGATAGCGCGCGACCATGTGCGCACCGGAGATCGGATCGACCTCGCCAGCGATCACCCGCAGCGGTACTTCACCGCGTTGCATCGCGCCGACCCAGCGCTCGCGCTGGGTTCGCCGCTCGGGGATGTAGGCAATCAATTTATGCATGACCCGTGGCCCGTGATTGCTTTCAACCAGGCTCCAGAAATCATCCATCTGGCTCTCGCTGGGACGGGTCTGCGGGCCGAAGATCTGGCGGAAACTCTTCACCAGCCCATCACGACTGAAAGCACGGCCGATCATCCACCCCAGTGGGCTGAGCAGGAGTTTTTGCATTAGCACCGGGCGATGGGTTTCGGGGAACAGCCCGCCATTGAGGAACACGCAACTGGCGAGGTTGATGTCCGCTTCGTAATGCCGGGCCAACAGTTCCTGGGCCACGCTGTCGCCGTAATCATGGGCAAGCAGGTGCAGCGGCTGCTCGACCTTCAGATGCGCCAGTAGCGCCTGTTGCAGATCGGCCTGCTCCAGCAGGCTGTACTCGTGATTAACCGGTTTGGCCGAGTCGCCGAAACCGAGCATGTCACAGGCAATCACCCGATAGCGCTGGGCCAATGGTTGCCAAAGGTAATGCCAGTCCCAACTGGCGCTCGGGAAGCCATGGATAAGCAGCAACGGCTCACCCTGCCCCGCTGTCCAGTAACGGATGGCCTGGCCACGGTACATGAAGGTCTGGCTGCGCTTGCGCCAGACACTCAGGGGAATCTCGGCGAGTGGCATTAGAGTTTGTATCCCGGGTCCAGTTTATCGAGCTTGCGCAGCAGCGCCGGCCAGGCCAGCGCTCCGCCCATTCCTTGAGCACTTTTGGTGACACCGGCGATCATCGCCTTGGCACCCGCCAGAATCTGCGGTTCGATGGCAATCAGCTCAGCGCCACCGTTCTGCGCCATGACCTGAATGTCGCAGGCGCGCTGAAAGATAAACATCATCAGGAAAGTGTCGGCGATGCTGCCGCCGCAGGTCAGGAGACCGTGGTTGTGCAGCATCAGGAAATTGTTTTCACCGAGGTCGGCTTGCAGTCGCCCCTTTTCCTCGTGGTTGAGCGCAACACCTTCGTAGGCGTGATACGCCAAGCTGGACAGGACAAACAGCGACTGCTGGCTGATCGGCAAGATGCCTTGTCTCTGCGCCGACACCGCCACGCCCGAAGCCGTATGAGTGTGCAGCACGCACACGACATCGTGGCGAACCTCATGCACCGCGCTATGGATGGTGTATCCCGCCGGGTTGATCTCGTAGGGGCTGTCCATCAACTTGTTGCCGGCCTGATCGACCTTGACCAGGCTCGACGCGGTCATTTCGTGAAACATCAAGCCGTATGGGTTGATCAGGAAGTCTTCGGTGCCCGGCACCTTGGCGGAGATGTGCGTGAAAATCAGATCATCCCAGCCATGCTGGGCGACCAGGCGGTAGCAGGCAGCGAGGTCGACGCGGGTCTGCCACTCGGCAGCGCTGACCTGGTCTTTGACATTGGAGGGGGACTGGACGGGGGCAACGCTCACGACAAGGAACCTCGGTTTTTATTATGGAGTGTTTCCAATGACTACCGAGTCTAGTCACCCTCCGAGGTTCGGGTAGTTGCATTGGCAGCCAGCTTGATGGCCGAGCGAGTCAGTGATCCGAAGAGTTTGGATCACTGGCCTGGCTGCCGGGTGCACCAGCGTTGCCGATCAGGCCCGCAGAGCTGTGACCAGTTCCGCCAACCAGGGCTCGGCATCCGCTTCCGGAGTCACGCTTTCACTGGCATCCAGGCGCAGCATCGGCAGGACTTCGCGAATGCCCAGCTCACCGAACAACTCCCGCATCAGCTCGCCACCGCCGCAAAACGTATCACCATAGCTCGCATCGCCCAGGCCGATCACGGCCCCCGGCAAGCCTCGCCAGGCGGCGGGCAACTGGTCGCGAATCATCGAGTACAAGGGTTGCAGGTTGTCCGGTAGCTCGCCCATGCCGGTGGTCGACGTCACCGCCAGCAAGGCCTCGGGACCGAAACCTTGAAGATCGGCGAGGCTTGCCCGGGGGTTGTGGAAGGTTTCGAAACCGGCGGTTTTCAAAATGCTGGCGGCGTGGCGGGCAACTTCTTCAGCCGTGCCGTACACCGAGCCGGAAATGATGGCGACTTTCATCAATCTGATCCTGAAGCTGAATAAAAGACCGGGATATTAACAGCACGGTCTGCATTGTTCTTTTAGAATCCCACAGACAACCAACAAGGAAGGGTTTCACCGATGATCAACGCGAAACTGCTGCAGCTGGCGATCAACGCCTCCAACGACGGCATCGTGATTGCCGAAAAAGAAGGCGATCAAGACAAGATCCTGATCTACGTCAACCCGGCATTCGAACGCCTGACCGGTTACACCAGCGAAGAAATTCTCTACCAGGACTGCCGCTTCCTGCAGTCAGGGGACCGCGATCAGGATGCCTTGCCGAAGATTCGTGACGCACTGAACAGTGAAGGCGCCTGCCGGGAAATCCTGCGCAACTATCGCAAGGATGGCACTCCGTTCTGGAACGAACTGTCGCTTTCAACGGTGAAAAATCCAAATGATGGGCAGGTTTATTTTATCGGTGTGCAGAAGGATGTGACCATACAGGTCAAGGCGCAGCAGCGCGTGACGCAGCTTGAAGCGCAACTGGCGCAAGTCCAGGCCGAGCTTGATGCGCTGAAAGCGACGAACGGCAAAAACAAAACAGCGAATTAATTGTCATTAACTACAATCACCAGTGCCTCTGTAACTAAATCTTTCGAGCCCACCATGCAACGCGACGCGCTCCTGACCCAGGATGAGCTGGATTTTATCCAGACCATGCAACACAACCCGCAGCTGAATGTGCGGGATGCGACGTCGAGCCTGCTCGTCAATGGTGGATCGCAGATCCGTGACCTGCTAACGCGCCTGGCAGCGCATGAGCAGGTCACCCTTCAAGCCAACTTCGAAAACCAGCAGATGACCTTCCCCCTGCACCTGGTGGAAGACGAGTTTCATGCCATGCATCTGCGCCTGGGCGTGCCCAGCATTTATGAAGGCGGGCCATCGGTCCGGCCATGGCGGCTGGTGCTCGACGAGCCGGTGGCACTGGAAAATGCCAAGGGTCAACCCGGCACCCTGTGGGTGCACGAAGTATCGTTCAAAGGGGTTTTGCTGGAGATTCGCAACAAGACCAAGGCACCCAAGCACTTCGCCCTGTGGTTCAGCCCGTCAGGCTATGAGCGAATCGCCCTGCGTGGGACCCTCGAAAAAGAAACCGATCAGGGTTTTTATGCCTACCAGCTGAGCCAGAACGACCTGGATGAAACCGAGCGCCTGCGCCAGTTCATTCTGCAACAGCATCGCTTGACCCATCCTACCCTGCACCTCTGACACTCAGGTATCCAGGCTGCCGGCCAGAAACTGGTTCAGGCGCTGGCGCATCACCGTGCCCTCGTTTCCCAGGCAACCGATCGACGACCCGGCGAGGCTTTCCTGCGCCAGGTCACAAGCCTAACCGGCCAGCAACAAGGGGCAATCCAGGCTCATCGCCAGACGATTCAGGCGCTGAGGCAAATCGGAGGTGGGGACGTGGTTGGAAAACAACACCAGCGCCCTGGGCTTGATCCTCTCGCAGACCAGGGCCAGTTCGTCGAACGGTTGCCCGGTAGTCAGCACCCGCACACCCATTTGATCGTTGCCGAGGAACAGGGCGGCGATCAGCAACTCAAGTTCGCGACACTGGCCTGCCAAGGCGCTGACGATGACTCGCCTGGGGTCCCTGTCACGGATCAGCAGCAGGCGCTGCACCACCCGAGAGCGTAGAAAACCATCGAGGAACAACCACTCGCTGGCCCGGCCAAACGTATCCTGGCGCTGCAGCAATTGCCTCCACAGCGGAAGAATGATGTCCTGGAAAACAACCGACTGCGAGTAGCTGGAAAAAATCTGCCCGTAGACCTGCTCCAGCCGGGTGTCGTCGAACGCATTGACCGCGACCGCAAGCTGATGCTGCCACTGTGCGTAATCCGCCTGCACCAGATTGCTGGGGATGATGTGGGCCAATGCCTGTAACGGCGCTGCCTTGGCCAGGATCTTGCCGATCTTGCTGACCGCTACACCGCGTGCGATCCAGTTGAGGATGCTTCGGACCCGCTCGATATCGCTCATCGAATACAGGCGATGCCCGCTTTCGGTGCGAGTGGGCACAATCAGGCCATGACGTCGCTCCCACGCGCGAAGCGTGACAGGATTCACACCGGTCAGGCGTGCCACCTCGCGAATTGGAAAAAGCTCTTCCCGTTCCAGGGAGAGCGCCGGTGACACATCCAGGTCAACGTCGGTCAAGACAGGCATTTGTAGGCCTACATCCATGTATTAATCAAGGCCCATTTTACCTCCGCTGCACCTCAATGATTCAAGAAATAGATTGTTACCGAGGTCACCGACGTCGCAGGTAGAATCAGGAATAGTATTTGCTTGTCCCAAGATGTCGCGGGCAAGCCTCGCGCCTACAAAAGCCACCTGATGGCTTGTCGCTGGTATAGTTTTGCTCTTACCGCGACGCGAGCCGTTCATGACCTCTTCCGCAGCCCCCATTCTCATCACCGGTGCCGGCCAGCGTGTCGGCCTGCATTGCGCGCAGCGATTGCTCGAAGACGGCCACCGCGTGATTTTCAGTTACCGCAGCGAACGTCCCGGCGTGCAAACCCTGCGTGACCTGGGGGCGATCGGGCTGTTCGCGGACTTCTCCAGCGAAGCCGGGATCGTCACCTTCATCAGTGAATTGAAAACACAGACCGACAGCCTGCGGGCGATTGTCCATAACGCCTCCGAATGGCTGGCCGAAGCCCCGGACACCGATGCCACCGCATTCACCCGCATGTTCAGCGTGCACATGCTGGCGCCTTACCTGATCAACCTGCATTGCGCCGACCTGCTCGAACGCTCAAGCCCCGCCGACATCGTGCACATCAGCGATGATGTGACCCGCAAGGGCAGCAGCAAGCACATCGGCTACTGTGCCAGCAAAGCCGGGCTCGACAGCCTGACCCTGTCCTTTGCCGCCAGGTACGCGCCTGGCATCAAGGTCAACGGGATCGCGCCCGCCCTGCTACTGTTCAATGCCGACGACGATGCCGCCTATCGCGCCAAGGCACTGGCCAAATCCGCGCTGGGCATCGAACCTGGCAGTGAAGTGATCTACCAGAGCCTGCGTTATTTGCTCGATAATCCATATGTCACCGGCACGACCCTGACCGTCAACGGCGGAAGGCACATCAAATAAGTGTCCCGAGGATCTTCCATGACGCTTTCCCTACCCCAGAACCGCCTGTCACAGAGCTATCGCGAGATCCTCATCGGTCTCGGTGAAAACCCTGACCGCGAAGGCCTGCGTGACACGCCGCTGCGCGCGGCCAAGGCCATGCAGTACCTGTGTCACGGTTACGAGCAATGTGTCGAGGAAATCATCAACGGTGCCTTGTTCGCTTCCGACAACGATGAAATGGTGATCGTCGACAACATCGAACTCTATTCCCTCTGCGAACATCACCTGCTGCCCTTCATTGGCAAGGCGCATGTGGCTTATATTCCAACGGGCAAGGTGCTGGGCCTGTCGAAGATTGCGCGGCTGGTGGACATGTTCGCCCGGCGCCTGCAGATCCAGGAAAACCTCACCCGGCAAATCGCCGACGCCGTGCAACAGGTGACCGGCGCGGCAGGCGTCGCCGTGGTCATCGAAGCGCAGCACATGTGCATGATGATGCGCGGCGTCGAGAAACAGAATTCGACCATGAACACCTCGGTGATGCTCGGCGCCTTCCGCGAGTCGGCCAACACCCGTCAGGAGTTCCTGCAATTGATTGGACGGAGCAAGTAGCAATGCCACAACTTCAACCAGGCATGGCGCGCATCCGGGTCAAGGACCTGTGCCTGCGCACCTACATTGGCATCAACGAAGATGAAATCCTCAACAAGCAGGATGTGTTGATCAACCTGACCATCCTCTATGCTGCCCAGGAAGCGGTGCGCGACAACGATATCGATCACGCGCTGAACTACCGCACCATCACCAAGGCGATCATCGCCCACGTGGAAGGCAATCGATTCGCCCTGCTCGAACGCCTGACCCAGGAGCTGCTGGACCTGGTCATGGCCAATGAGTCGGTGCTGTACGCCGAAGTCGAAGTCGACAAGCCTCATGCCCTGAGATTCGCCGAGTCGGTGTCGATTACACTCGCGGCAAGCCGCTAAGCTTCAAGCTTCAAGCTTCAAGCTTCAAGCGGTAAGCTACAAGCCACCGCAATCCATCTTGCAGCTTGAAGCTTGCCGCTTGAAGCTGTCTCGAAGAGACCCCTATGACCGATCAAGAACGCCTTGAGCTCGAAGCCGCCGCCTTCCGCCGGCTGGTGGCCCACCTGGACAGCCGCAAGGATGTGCAGAACATCGACCTGATGAACCTCTCGGGTTTCTGTCGCAACTGTCTGTCCAAGTGGTACAAGGCAGCGGCCGATGAACGCCAGATCGAGGTCAGCCTCGATGAAGCCCGCGAAGTGGTCTACGGCATGCCATACGCCGAGTGGAAAGCCCAATTTCAGCAAGAAGCCAGCGTCGAACAACAAGCGGCGTTTGCCAAAGGAAAACCCAATGAGTGATTTGAATACCCTGCGCACCAGCCTCAAGAGCGGGGAACACGTCTTCGCCGATACCCTGGTGTTCATTGCCGCCGGTTATGACTACCAGCCCCAGGCCTTCAACAATGGCGGCGTGGAAAACGCCGCCGGGCAGAACGAAGGTTCGTGCAAGACGCTGGGCCTGGCCCTGCTGGAAGGCCTGAGCGATGAAGAAGCGCTGCTGGCGTTCGGCGAGCATTACCGTTCAGTGCTGGCGACACCCGAGGGCAGCGATCACGGCAATATCCGTGCTTTGATTGCCCATGGCCTGGCAGGCGTAAAATTCACTCAGCCACCACTGACCCGCCGCTGATCTAATTTGCTGCCGATTAAACTTGTAGGAGCGAGCCTGCTCGCGATGGACTGAAGAACGCCACGGGGTGTCAGGCTCCCAGCGTTATCGTTCACGACCATCGCGAGCAGGCTCGCTCCCACAGGGACAGCGTTCACAGCGCTAAGCACATCCCGACTTTTAAGATTAACCCGGCGACTTTATTTCGTTTGCCGGGCACCGCTGCTCCCGGCTTAGATAAAAAGAAGCCCTCCTTCTTCCGAGCCGGTCATCCATGCGCAGCGAATCCATCAGCCAGTCGATCAATATCGTTCACCCTGTCACGCTCAGCCACGGCAAAAACGCCGAGGTCTGGGACACCGATGGAAAACGTTACATCGACTTTGTCGGCGGCATCGGTGTATTGAACCTCGGCCATTGCCATCCGCGCATCGTCGAGGCCATCCGCGAGCAAGCCACCCGACTGACCCATTACGCCTTCAATGCCGCGCCGCATACGCCCTACATCGAACTCATGGATCGCCTGACGGCATTTATCCCGGTGGATTACCCGGTCAGCGGCATGCTCACCAACAGCGGCGCCGAAGCGGCCGAGAATGCGCTGAAGATCGTCCGCGGCGCGACCGGGCGCACAGCGGTCATTGCCTTCGATGGCGCCTTCCACGGCCGCACGCTGGCCACCCTCAACCTCAACGGTAAGGTTGCGCCGTACAAACAGAAAATCGGTGTGCTGCCTGGGCCGGTGTATCACCTGCCGTTCCCCAGCCGGGACAACGGCGTGACCTGCGCCGAGGCTCTCAAAGCCATGGAACGCCTGTTCAGCGTCGAAATCGATGTCGAGGACGTGGCCTGCTTTATCGTCGAACCGGTGCAGGGCGAAGCGGGTTTCCTGGCCATGGATGTCGAGTTCGCCCAGGCGTTGCGCAAGTTTTGCGACGAAAAAGGCATCGTGCTGATTGCCGATGAAATCCAGTCCGGCTTCGGCCGCACTGGCCAGCGGTTTGCATTCTCGCGACTGGGCATCGAACCGGACCTGATCCTGCTGGGCAAAAGCATCGCCGGCGGCGTTCCGCTGGGTGCGGTGGTCGGGCGCAAGTCGCTGCTCGACAACTTGCCCAAGGGCGGGCTCGGCGGCACCTATTCCGGCAACCCCATCGCTTGCGCCGCAGCGTTGGCGACCCTGGATGAAATGACTGACGCCAATCTGCAAGCCTGGGGTTCGCAACAGGAAGAAGCGATTGTCAGTCGCTACGAAACCTGGCGCGCGAACAAGCTGTCGCCGTATCTGGGTCGCTTGACCGGCGTGGGCGCCATGCGCGGCATCGAGCTGATCAACGCCGACGGCACACCGGCTTCGGCGCAGTTGACGCAACTGCTGGCACTGGCCCGGGACGCCGGTTTGTTGCTGATGCCCAGCGGCAAATCGCGGCACATCATTCGGCTGTTGGCGCCGTTGACGACTGAATCTGCGGTACTGGAGGAAGGCCTCGACATTCTCGAAGCGTGCCTGAAGAAATTGGCCTGAACATACGCCCCCCTGTAGGAGCTGCCGCAGGCTGCGATCTTTTGATCTTGGTTTGTTTAAGATCAAGATCAAAAGATCGCAGCCTGCGGCAGCTCCTACAGGGGTATGTGCATTTTCCGAAGGTACAAAAAAACCGGCCTAAGCCGGTTTTTTTATTTCGACGAAAGCAGAATCAAGCGTTCTGCAGATTGTCCAGGTAACGCTCGGCATCCAGTGCCGCCATGCAACCGGCGCCAGCGGAGGTGATCGCCTGGCGGTAGACGTGGTCAGCCACGTCACCGGCGGCGAAGATGCCTTCGAGGCTGGTCGCCGTGGCGTTGCCGTCACGGCCGCCCTGCACGACCAGGTAGCCGTCTTTCAAGGTCAACTGGCCTTCGAACAACGAAGTGTTCGGGGTGTGGCCGATGGCGATGAACACGCCGTCGACTTTCACTTCGTCGAAGCTGCCGTCGTTGTTCTTCAGACGGGCACCGGTCACGCCCATGTTGTCGCCCAGGACTTCGTCCAGGGTCGCGTTCAGCTTCAGTTCGATCTTGCCTTCGGCAACCCGGGCATTGAGCTTGTCGATCAGGATCTTCTCGGCGCGGAAGGTTTCGCGACGGTGGATCAGGGTGACCTTGCTGGCAATGTTGGCCAGGTACAGGGCTTCTTCGACAGCGGTGTTGCCGCCGCCGACCACTGCCACAGGTTTGTTGCGATAGAAGAAACCGTCGCAGGTTGCGCAGGCCGAAACGCCTTTGCCCATGAACGCCTCTTCCGATGGCAGGCCCAGGTAACGAGCGCTGGCGCCGGTGGCGATGATCAGGGCGTCGCAGGTGTAGGTCGCGCTGTCGCCGGTCAGGGTGTAAGGCTTGGCAGCGAAGTCCACGGCATTGATGTGATCGAAAACGATCTCGGTTTCAAAGCGCTCGGCGTGCTCTTTCATGCGTTCCATCAGCGCCGGGCCGGTCAGGCCATGGACATCGCCCGGCCAGTTGTCGACTTCAGTGGTGGTGGTCAGTTGACCGCCGGCCTGCATGCCGGTGATCAAAAGTGGCTTGAGGTTGGCACGGGCGGCATAGACGGCGGCGCTGTAACCGGCAGGGCCGGAACCGAGAATAATCACTCGCGAATGACGGACTTCAGACATGACCTGCTCCTGTTGACCGGCCCGGAATACCTGGCGCGGAACGCCGGCTGACCGGCGGGAATAAAAAAGGACCATTGAAAGCACTTGGGGAAGGCTTGAACTCGACAGTCCTGTAAAAAGAATGTGTGCAGCGTATCGAGGGGGCGAAGATTAAGGAAATACGGTTTAACAATCCAGCTCATAGGTGGTCTCTATCCCCACTGAGCGATATTCAGGACGCCTTTGTTACAGTTAATGTCGATGTCGCTGTCGCGCTTTCGCCTGTCAGGCAAAGCCGGTAAGGTCGGCGCGTTTTCCTTTGCTCGGAGCACCTTATGCCCGCCCCTGTTCTGTCCGGCCCGCAATACCTGCGTGAAGGCCTGAAACTGGTTCTCAGCCCCAGCCTGCGCCTTTTTGTATTACTTCCACTTGTGATCAACCTGGTGCTGTTCGTCGGATTGATCTATCTGGCCGGCCATCAGTTCAGCCTGTGGGTCGATACGCTGATGCCATCTCTGCCCGACTGGCTAAGTTTTCTCAACTATGTGCTGTGGCCGTTGTTCGTGGTGCTGGTGGTGTTGATGGTGTTTTTCACCTTCACCATGCTCGCCAACGTCATCGCGGCGCCGTTCAACGGCTTCCTGGCGGAAAAAGTCGAAGTGGTGGTGCGCGGCACTGACGACTTTCCGGCCTTCAGCTGGGGCGAGCTGATCGCCATGATCCCGCGGACCCTGGCCCGGGAAATGCGCAAACTCGGTTATTTCCTGCCCCGGGCGCTCGGGCTGTTCATCCTCTCGTTCATCCCGGTGGTGAACATCATCGCAGCACCGCTATGGCTGCTGTTCGGGGTGTGGATGATGGCGATCCAGTACATCGACTACCCGGCGGACAACCACAAGCTGGGCTGGAACGAGATGCTCGCCTGGCTGCGGCAGAAGCGCTGGCAGAGCATGAGTTTTGGCGGCAGTGTTTACCTGGTGCTGCTGATTCCGGTGGTCAACATCCTGATGATGCCGGCGGCCGTGGCGGGGGCGACCTTGTTCTGGGTCCGCGAACGTGGGGCGGAAAATCTGGTGACCCAACGCTAGATCGGTCACAAATCCATCATCTCACCGTCACAACGCCGACATGGCCTCAGCCCACACTGAGGTCATGACGACAGCTCTGCATATCACCCTGATCACTGAAACCTTCCCTCCGGAAATCAATGGCGTGGCCAATACTCTTGGGCGCTTGTGCGACGGATTGCGCGCGCGCGGGCACCAGGTGGAATTGGTGCGACCACGCCAGGGCTGCGATCAATCGGCGAGCGGCGACGATGAGTTGTTGCTGTGCCGAGGCTGGCCGCTGCCGGGCTATCCCGGGTTGCAATGGGGTCAGTCGTCGATGCACAAGCTGCTCCGGCGCTGGAAGCGCCATCGCCCCGATGTGTTGTACATCGCCACCGAAGGACCACTCGGTTTGTCGGCATTGCGCGCAGCACGCCGCCTGGGCATTTCAGTGGTCAGCGGCTTTCACACCAACTTCCAGCAGTACTCCAGCCAGTACGGGTTCGGCTTGTTGGCTCGGCTGCTGACCCACTATTTGCGTTGGTTCCACAATCGCTCGAACCTGACGCTGGTGCCCAGTGTCAGCCAGCGCATGGAGCTGGAACGCCGGCACTTCGAGCGCCTGGCGTTGCTGTCCCGCGGAGTCGACAGCCAGTTGTTTCACCCGAGCAAACGCTTGAATGCGCTGCGCGAGCAATGGGGGCTGGGCGAGAAAGACCTTGCCGTTATCCATGTAGGCCGTTTGGCAGCGGAGAAAAACCTCGGTTTGCTCAAACGCTGTTTCGATACGCTCAAGGCCACTTATCCACAGCGCATTCTGAAACTGATCGTGGTGGGTGATGGCCCGCAACGCCTGCTGATGGAAAGCGAGTTGCCCGAAGCGATTTTCTGCGGGGCGCAACGAGGTGAAGCCCTGGCCAGTCACTATGCGTCGGGGGATGTATTTGTGTTTCCGAGCCTGACCGAGACCTTCGGCAATGTGGTGCTTGAGGCGCTGGCCTCGGGACTGGGGGTGGTGGCTTACGACCAGGCGGCAGCGGCGCAGCATATTCGCCATGGCTACAACGGCGTGCTGGCGATGCCGGGGGATGAGGAGGCATTCTGCGATGCCGCTGTGTGGTTGCTGGAAAAGCGCGAAACCTTGCGTTGTGTGCGGCTCAATGCGCGCCAGCATGCCAGTCGGCAGGGTTGGGCGGCGATCATCGAGCAGTTTGAGGGGCAGTTGCGGGGGGCTTGTGTCGGGGAGCAGGCGATTCCGAATGCGCCGACCGTACCATAAGATTTTTGGTGATATTGAGTCAGTCTTCGCGAGCAGGCTCGCTCCCACAGGTTTTGTGTACAACGCATAACCACTGTGGGAGCGAGCCTGCTCGCGAAAGCATTCTTCCAGACGCTGCTTAAACCAGCGTCATCAACGCCTCACGGCTGAACGGCAGGATGTCTTCCTCGCGACCGTCGCGCACTTTCTGTGCCCAGTCAGGGTCCACCAACAGCGCACGCCCAACCGCCACCAAGTCAAACTCATCGTTGTTCAACCGCTCCAGCAGTTTTTCCAGGCTGGCCGGCTGTGCCACCTTGTCGGTGTTGACCATGAACTGCAGGAACTCACCGTCCAGACCAACGCTGCCCACGGTGATGGTCGGCTTGCCAGTGAGCTTGCGCGTCCAGCCCGCAAGGTTCAGTTCAGAACCGTCGAACTCCGGCTCCCAGAAGCGGCGTGTCGAGCAATGGAAAATATCCACGCCAGCATCGGACAATGGCTTGAGAAACTCGCCCAACGCTTCCGGGGTTTGCACCAGGCGCGCGGTGTAGTCTTGCTGTTTCCACTGGGAGAAACGGAAGATGATCGGGAAACCATCACCGACCGCCGCACGTACCGCCTGAATCAATTCGATGGCGAAACGCGAACGGTTGGCCAGGCTGCCGCCGTATTCGTCGGTGCGCTGGTTACTGCCTTCCCAGAAGAACTGGTCGATCAGATAGCCGTGGGCACCATGGATTTCCACGCCGTCCATGCCAATGCTCTGGGCATCCTTCGCCGCTTGGGCGAACGCGGCAATCACGTCCTGAATGTCTTGTTTGGTCATGCCGTGAACCACGACCTGACCGTCCTTAACTTTTTCCGACGGACCATAACCCGGCACGCTGGCGTCCGGCTCGGTGCCGATGCGACGCACACTGCCGACATGCCACAGTTGCGGAACGATCTTGCCACCCTCGGCGTGAACCGCATCAACGACTTTCTTCCAGCCAGCCAGCGCGGCTTCGCCATAGAAATGCGGTACGTTCGGGTAGCCGTTGGAAGCCTTGTGCCCGACGGTGGTGCCTTCGGTGATGATCAAGCCCACGCCAGCAGCGGCGCGACGACGGTAATACTCGATCACTTTGGAATTCGGTACGCCGCCCGGCGAAAACGAGCGGGTCATTGGCGCCATGACGACACGGGTGGGCAGTTCGAGGGTACCGAGGTGGAACGGTTTGAACAGGGCTTTTACGGGCATGGGACGCTCCACTAAGAATGACTTTATGACGGCGATAATATGGAGGTTCGTGCGCGCTGAAAAGCACTATTGATTTGGGTGATTGAACGCCAAAAGGCGGGAGACGTTGTAGGAGCCGGCTTGCTGGCGATGGACTCGATAACACCGTGGGGTGTCAGGCTATCCGCGTCATCGTTGACGACCATCGCCAGCAAGCCGGCTCCTACGAGGGGAGATGTCAGGCCAGGGCTTTTTCAATCGCCTGAACGACGCTTGGATCGTCCGGAGCAGTACGTGGCGAGAAACGCGCCAGCACACGACCGTCTTTGCCTAGCAGGAATTTTTCGAAGTTCCAGGTGATGTCACCGGGAAACTCCGCGCCCTCGCCCGCCAGCAACTTGTACAGCTGATGACGCTCGTGACCGTTGACTTCCAGCTTGCTGGACAACGGAAAGGTCACGCCATAGTTGAGGCTGCAGAAGTCCTTTATTTCCTGCTCGGTACCTGGTTCCTGCCCGGCAAACTGATTGCACGGCAGGCCGAGCACGCTGAAGCCTTTACCTTTGTATTGCTGGTAGAGGTTTTCCAGCGCCGCGTACTGTGGCGTCAAGCCACATTTGGAGGCCACGTTGACCACCAGCACGACGTGCCCCTTGAAAGGTGCCAGAGGTAGCGCCTGACCATCCAGGGCTGTCAAATTAAGTTCGTGAAAAGCACTCATGACGTACTCCAGATTCCCGTGTTCTTCTCGAAACAGCCACTTGGTGGTGTCGCCTGGAACAGCCGCAGACTAAAAAGGCGCCCTCGGGGCGCCTCTCCAGCTATCTGAGCTTAGCGCAGAAATCAGTGGTGATGGCCACCTTCGCCATGAACGTGACCATGGGCGATTTCTTCCTGGCTGGCATCACGGATGTTGATGATCTTGACCTGGAAGTTCAGGCGCTGACCGGCCAACGGGTGGTTGCCGTCTACGGTGACGTCGTCGCCGTCCAGATCGCGGATGGTCACGATCTGCATCTGGCCGTCCGGAGCGGAAGCGTGGAACTGCATGCCCACTTCCAGCTCGTCGACACCTTCGAACATGCTGCGGCTCAGGGTGCTGACCAGTTCGGCGGCGTATTCGCCGTAAGCGTCTTCCGGTTCAACGGCCACGGTCAGCTCGTCGCCGACAGCCTTGCCTTCCAGAGCCTTTTCCAGGCCCGGGATGATGTTGCCTGCGCCTTGCAGGTAGACCAGCGGCGCGCCGCCGGCGGAGCTGTCGATGACCTCACCAGCGTCGTTGGTCAGGGTATAGTCGATGGAGACAGCCTTATTGGCGGCGATCAGCATGGGGCGAGACCTTTTGCATAAGAATAATGAAAGACCCAGTTTAGCGAAGCAATCGCCCGAAAGCGAACACAACCCGGACAAACGGGATTCGACGATTACAGGCTTCCATCAGGACGAAGACGGCCACTGGGTGGTCGAGCTTTCCTGCGGCCACACGCAGCACCTGCGCCATCAGCCACCCTGGCAATCGCGGGCCTGGGTCATGGACCCGTTGCAGCGCCACGAAAAAATAGGCCAGCCCTTTGATTGCGGTTGGTGCGCACAAGGCACGGTTAGCGATAACCTTGGCGACTGAATTTCGGTAGTTGGCCAGTTATAGGCCGTCACCATTGCCATGCACCTTCTAGAGAATCCGCATGCAAACTTTTTTTATCGCACCCACCGATTTTGGCGTGGGCCTGACCTCCATCAGCCTCGGGCTGGTGCGCACCCTTGAGCGGGCCGGCCTCAAAGTCGGCTTTTTCAAACCGATTGCCCAGCCCCATCCAGGTGACACTGGCCCTGAGCGTTCCACCGAACTGGTGGCGCGTACCCACGGTCTCAAACCCCCACAACCATTGGGTCTGGCCCATGTCGAGCGCATGCTCGGCGACGGCCAGCTCGATGAGTTGCTCGAAGAAATCATCACCCTTTATCAGCAGGCCGCCATCGGCAAGGATGTGTTGATCGTCGAAGGCATGGTCCCAACCCGCAGCGCCAGCTATGCCGCGCGGGTCAACCTGCACCTGGCCAAGAGCCTCGATGCCGAGGTGATCCTGGTCTCGGCACCGGAAAACGAAGTGCTGACCGAACTGTCCGGTCGCGTGGAACTGCAGGCGCAATTGTTCGGCGGCCCCAAGGATCCGAAAGTCCTCGGCGTGATCCTCAACAAGGTCAAGACCGAGGAAAGCATGGAGGCCTTCGCCGCACGCCTGAACGAACACTCGCCGCTGTTGCGCAGCGGCGACTTCCGTCTGCTCGGTTGTATTCCGTACCAGCCGGAGCTGAACGCGCCGCGTACTCGAGACGTGGCTGACCTGATGGGCGCACAGGTGCTCAACGCCGGCGACTACGAAACCCGGCGCATGACCAAGATCATCATTTGCGCGCGTACCATGCGCAACACCGTGGAGCTGCTCAAACCGGGTGTGCTGGTGGTGACCCCTGGCGATCGTGACGACATCATCCTCGCCGTGAGCCTCGCAGCCATGAATGGCGTGCCCCTGGCCGGCCTGTTGCTGACCAGCGACACCCTGCCCGACCCGCGCATCATGGACTTGTGTCGCGGCGCCCTGCAGGCGGGCCTGCCAGTGTTGTCGGTGAGCACCGGGTCCTACGACACCGCCAACCAGCTCAATGGCTTGAACAAGGAAATCCCGATCGACGACCGCGAGCGCGCGGAGATCATCACCGATTTCGTCGCCAGCCACCTGGACGCCAACTGGCTGCACCAGCGCTGCGGTACCCCTCGGGAAATGCGCCTGTCGCCGGCGGTGTTCCGTTATCAATTGATCCAGCGCGCCCAGTCCGCCAACAAGCGCATCGTCCTGCCGGAAGGCAGCGAACCACTGACCGTACAAGCCGCCGCCATCTGCCAGGCCCGTGGCATTGCCCGTTGCGTGTTGCTGGCCAAACCGGCAGATGTCGAAGCCGTGGCCCGCGCGCAAGGCATCGAACTGCCGCCGGGGCTGGAAATTCTCGACCCTGACCTGATTCGCGAACGCTACGTCGAGCCGATGGTGGCCCTGCGCAAAACCAAAAGCCTCAACGCACCGATGGCCGAGCAGCAACTGGAAGACACCGTGGTGATCGGCACCATGATGCTGGCGCTGGATGAAGTCGACGGCCTCGTATCGGGCGTGATTCACTCCACCGCCAACACCATCCGCCCGGCCCTGCAGCTGATCAAGACTGCGCCGGGCTGCACCCTGGTATCGTCGGTGTTCTTCATGCTGTTTCCCGAAGAAGTGCTGGTCTACGGCGACTGCGTGATGAACCCGCACCCGAGCGCCGTCGAACTGGCCGAGATCGCCCTGCAAAGCGCCGACTCGGCGGCTGCATTCGGCATCACTCCGCGTGTGGCGATGATCAGCTATTCCAGCGGTGAGTCGGCCAGCGGCGAGGAAGTCGAGAAGGTACGCGAAGCGACATTACTCGCCCATGAACAGCAAAACTCGCTGCTGATCGACGGCCCCCTTCAGTATGACGCCGCCGCCAACGAAACCGTGGCCCGGCAACTGGCACCGAACAGCCAGGTGGCCGGTCGCGCTACCGTGTTCGTGTTCCCCGACCTGAACACCGGCAACACCACGCACAAAGCCGTGCAGCGCAGTGCCGATTGCGTCAGCCTCGGGCCGATGCTGCAGGGCCTGCGCAAACCGGTGAACGATTTGCCGCGCGGCGCGCAGGTCGACGACATCGTCTACACCATTGCCCTCACCGCGATTCAAGCTGCCAACCGACCTATGGATGTGTAAATGCTGGATTTTCTACCTGCCCCGGCGCGCGGCGTGATCGCCGCGCTACTGCTGGCGCTGAACACGATTTTGCTGTGCTCGTTTCTGTTCTGTGTGGCGCTGTTCAAGGTACTGCCGTTCGCGCTCACCCAACGCATTGCACACTGGTTGATGCGCCATACCCACGAAGCCTGGATCAGCACCAACAAAGGCTGGATGAACCTGGTCCGTCGCACCCGCTGGCACCTCAGCGGCCTGCAAGGCCTCGACTATCAGCACTCGTATCTGGTCACCAGCAACCATCAGAGCTGGGTCGACATCCTGGTGCTGCAATACGTGCTCAATCGGCGTATCCAGCCGCTGAAGTTCTTTCTCAAGCAGGAGTTGATCTGGGTGCCGGTGATTGGACTGGCGTGGTGGGCGCTCGGTTTTCCGTTCATGAAGCGCTACTCCAAGGCGTATCTGGAAAAGCACCCGGAGAAAAAAGGCAAGGACCTGGAAACCACGCGCAAGACCTGTGCGAAGTTTCGCAACAACCCGGTGGGCATTTTCAATTTCGTCGAGGGCACACGCTTCACCGAAGGCAAGCATGCCCAGCAGAAATCGCCGTTCAAGTACCTGCTCAAGCCCAAGGCCGGCGGCATTGCCTTTGTGCTGGATGCCATGGGTGAACAGTTGGAGTCGATCGTCAACGTGACCATCCACTACCCGGCCGGGCGTCCCGGTTTCTGGGATTTGCTGTGCGGGAATGTTGCGGATGTGGTGGTGCATTTTGAAGAGCTGAAGATTCCGCCGCAGTTCATCGGCAAGAATTATGACCAGGACGGCGAGTATCGCCTGCAGTTCCAGGGGTGGATCAACCAGTTGTGGGAAGACAAGGATGCGTTGCTGGGGCAGATGCATCGGGAGTATCCAGCGAAGTAGTTCGGTGAATGTTCCGCCCTCTTCGCGAGCAGGCTCGCTCCCACAGTTGATCTTCGGTGAACTTTGACCTTGTGGGAGCGAGCCTGCTCGCGAAGGCGTCCGACCAGACACAAAAAAACCCGCCGATGATCACTCATCGGCGGGTTTCTTTTTACCGGCTAGCGCTTAGATCGCGCCACGCTTGCGCAGCAGTTCCAGCACTTGCTTGACGCCTTCTTCCAGCGACACGGACTGGGTGTCGATCACCAGATCGGCATCCAGCGGCACGTCATACGGGAAGGACTCGCCCGGGATGTTATCCCCGGCCGCCGCATACAGGCCTTGCGGGTCACGCTCGGCACAGACCGTCGGCGAAGCCTGGACGTAGACCGTCACCAGACGTTCCTTGCCGATCAGTTCCCTGGCCTGCTCACGACCTTCGGCACTCGGTGCAACGAATGCCGCCAGGGTCAGCAGACCGGCTTCGTTGAACTGACGCGCCACGTGCGCGGCACGACGCCAGTTCTCGGTACGCCCTGCGCGATCCTGCGGCAGACCTTTGTTCAGGTCGTGACGCAGGTTCTGGCCATCGAGCACGAACACCGCACGACCCAGGTCGAACAGCTTGCGTTCAACCGCATAGGCCAGGGTGCTTTTGCCCGCGCCGGACAAGCCGCTGAACAACACGGTGGCCGGTTGCTGGCCGAAACGCTGGGCGCGCTCTTCGGTGGCGACGTGGGCCAGCTTGCCGTGGTGCGTGCTGGAGCCATGCGCCACCGGTTGCGCGACGATCATGCCGGCGCCGACGGTACCGTTGGTCAGGCGATCAATGATGATGAACGCGCCGGTGGTGCGGTTGCTGTCGTAACCGTCGAGGGCAATCGGCGCGTCGAGCGCGATCTTGACCTTGCCAATTTCGTTCAGCTGCAACGCGCTGGCCGGACCTTCTTCCAGGGTGTTCACGTCGACCTTGTTGACGATGCTGGCGATGGAGCCCGGCACGTAACTGGTAGCGCGTTTGATGTCGTATTTTTTGCCTGGCAGCATCGGCTCTTCAGCCATCCACACCAGCATCGCTTCGAAACTGTCGGTGACTGGCGGCACGTTGTCGGCATGCACCAACAGGTCGCCACGGGAGATATCGATCTCATCTTCCATGGTCAGCGTTACTGCCTGACCTGGACCTGCGTGTTCCAGTTCACCTTCGAAGGTGACGATGGATTTCACGCGGCTGCTCTTGCCCGATGGCAGGACCACGACTTCGTCGCCCTTCTTGACGATGCCGCTGGCCAGTGTGCCGGCGAAACCGCGGAAGTTCAGGTTCGGACGGTTGACGTACTGCACCGGGAAACGCAGGTCGGTGAAGTTGCGGTCGCCCGCCACTTCCACGGTCTCGAGAATTTCCATCAACGACTGGCCGGTGTACCACGGCGAGCGCTCGGACTTGTTCACCACGTTGTCGCCCTTCAGTGCCGACATCGGCACGAAGTGCATGCTGGTCGGCTTCAACTTCAAGCCTTCGGCGAACTTCAGGTAGTCGGCCTTGATCGACTCGAACACGCCTTCGTCGAAGTCCTTGAGGTCCATCTTGTTGATGGCGACGACGATGTGCTTGATGCCCAGCAACGAGGCGATGAAGCTGTGGCGACGGGTCTGGGTCTGCACGCCGTAGCGGGCGTCGACCAGGATGATCGCCAGGTCACAGGTGGACGCACCGGTGGCCATGTTGCGAGTGTACTGCTCATGGCCGGGGGTGTCGGCGATGATGAATTTGCGCTTGGCGGTGGAGAAATAGCGGTACGCGACATCGATGGTGATGCCTTGCTCACGCTCGGCCTGCAGGCCATCGACCAGCAGTGCCAGGTCGATGTCTTCACCGGTGGTGCCGACTTTTTTCGAGTCGCGGGTAATCGCTTCCAGGTGATCTTCATAGATCATCTTGGAGTCGTGCAGCAGGCGCCCGATCAGGGTGCTCTTGCCGTCGTCGACGTTACCGCAGGTCAGGAAGCGCAGCAGCTCTTTACGTTCGTGCTGGCCCAGGTAGGCGAGGATGTCCTCGCTGATCAAATCAGATTGGTGCGACATGACAGCCCCTTAGAAATAACCTTGACGTTTTTTGTCTTCCATCGAGCCTGCGCCATCGTGGTCGATGACACGGCCCTGGCGCTCGGAAGTTCGCGTCAGGAGCATTTCCTGAATGATGTCCGTGAGGCTTTCGGCCTCGGACTCCACCGCGCCCGTCAACGGGTAGCAGCCAAGGGTACGAAAACGCACTTTCTTTTTGACGATGCGGGCTTTGTCTTCATCGCTCAGGTGCTCGAGGATGCGCTCGTCGTCGATCATGATCAGCGTGCCGTTCTTCTCGATGACTTCACGCTCGGCGGCGAAGTACAACGGGACGATCGGGATGCCTTCAAGGTAGATGTACTGCCAGATGTCCAGCTCGGTCCAGTTCGACAATGGGAATACGCGGATGGATTCGCCCTTGTTGACCTTGCCGTTGTAGACGTTCCACAGCTCGGGGCGCTGGTTTTTCGGGTCCCAGCGGTGCTTACTGTCGCGGAACGAATACACGCGCTCTTTGGCGCGGGATTTCTCTTCATCGCGGCGTGCACCACCGAAGGCGGCGTCGAAACCATATTTGTCCAAAGCCTGTTTCAGGCCTTCGGTCTTCATGATGTCGGTGTGCTTGGCACTGCCGTGGGTGAACGGGTTGATGCCTTGTGCCACGCCTTCTGGATTCACGTGGGTGATCAGGTCGAGGCCCAGCTCGGCGACCATCTTGTCGCGGAAGCTGTACATCTCCTGGAATTTCCACTGGGTGTCGACGTGCATCACCGGGAACGGCAGCTTGCCGGGGAAGAAGGCCTTGCGTGCCAGGTGCAGCATCACGGCGGAGTCTTTACCGATGGAGTACAGCATCACCGGGTTGTCGAACTCGGCGGCCACCTCGCGGATGATGTGGATGCTTTCCGCCTCCAGCTGTTTCAGATGCGTCAGTTTGTCGACCATGGCTACTCACGAAAACTTTCTTATGAACGGCCACCGGGCCGTGTTCGAGCGGGGAATCCTAGCACAGCGCCCCCTTCTAATCAGGACGCCTACTAGATCGAAAGAGCATATGAATATGCCCGCCTGTTTGGGTGCCCAGCCTCCTGTGGGAGCGAGCCTGCTCGCGAAAGCGGCATGTCAGACGCATCAATGGTGAATGTGACGCAGCCTTCGCGAGCAGGCTCGCTCCCACGGGGGATATGGGTCGATTCAGATGGGATTCGGGCAATCGATGAAGATGTGCTCCAGCGCAAACCTGCGGGCCAGATAATCACCCAGCGCCTGCACGCCATAGCGCTCGGTGGCGTGGTGACCGGCAGCAATGAAGCTGATGTCGTTTTCCCGGGCGCTGTGGAAGGTTTGCTCCGAGGCTTCGCCACTGAGGTACAGGTCGACACCCGCCAGTACCGCCTGATCGATGTAGCCCTGCCCACCACCGGTGCACCAACCAACGCGGCGAATCATTGCGCTGCCTTCAATCAGCAACGGCTCGCGACCCATGACTTCTTGCACCCGACGGGCGAAATCCCGGGGCGTCACGGGTTCGTTCAACGAGCCGACCAGGCCGACGATTTTCAGGTTGTCGGGATCAAGCGGACCTTCGACGGTGATGTCCAGCTGCCGCGCCAACTGCACGTTGTTGCCAACGTCAGGGTGCAGGTCCAGCGGCAGGTGATAGGACAGCAGGCTGATATCGTGCTTGAGCAGCGTCTTCAGGCGGCGCTGCTTCATGCCGGTGATGCACGGGTTCTCGCCTTTCCAGAAGTAGCCGTGATGCACCAGCACCAGGTCGGCGTTGGCCTGCACTGCAGCATCGAGCAAGGCCTGGCTGGCGGTGACGCCACTGACGATGCGCATCACCTGCGGCCGGCCCTCGACCTGCAGGCCGTTGGGGCAGTAATCGGCAATTTTCGAACTGCCGAGGTAACGGTCGGCTTCTTCGACCAGGGTGCTCAGGGCGACGGCCATAAAAGACTCCTAAATATCCCGTTCAGAGGCACGCGTGGCCTCGTATAATGCGCGTCATTATGAGCGGTCTCATACCGCCTGCAACTCTCTCAGGACGTGCTTAATGCTCAAGGCGCTGCGTTTTTCCGGCTGGCCGCTGTTGGCCGGCGTGCTTGTCGCTCTGTTAATCATCCAGCGTTACCCGCAGTGGGTCGGGCTTCCAAGCCTCGACGTCAACCTGCAACAAGCCCCGCAAACCACCAGTATGCAGCAAGGCCCAGTGTCCTATGCCGACGCGGTGACCACCGCCGCGCCGTCGGTGGTGAACCTGTACACCACCAAAGTCATCAACAAACCCAATCACCCACTCTTCGAGGATCCGCAGTTTCGTCGATTCTTCGGCGACAACTCGCCCAAGCAGAAACGCATGGAGTCGAGCCTTGGCTCCGGCGTAATCATGAGCCCGGAAGGCTACATCCTGACCAACAACCACGTGACCAGCGGTGCCGACCAGATCGTGGTGGCGCTCAAGGACGGCCGTGAAACCCTGGCACGGGTGATCGGCAGCGATCCGGAAACCGACCTCGCGGTCCTCAAGATCGACCTGAAGAAACTGCCTTCGATCACCGTCGGCCGCTCCGACAACCTGCGCATCGGCGACGTGACCCTGGCCATCGGCAACCCGTTCGGCGTCGGCCAGACGGTGACCATGGGCATCATCAGTGCCACCGGGCGAAATCAGCTGGGCCTGAACAACTACGAAGACTTCATTCAGACCGACGCCGCGATCAACCCCGGCAACTCCGGCGGTGCGCTGGTAGACGCCAACGGCAACCTGACCGGCATCAACACGGCGATCTTCTCCAAGTCCGGCGGGTCGCAAGGCATCGGTTTCGCGATTCCGGTGAAGCTGGCCATGGAAGTGATGAAGTCGATCATCGAACACGGCCAGGTGATTCGCGGCTGGCTCGGTATCGAAGTGCAGCCATTGTCCCAGGAACTGGCGGAGTCGTTTGGTCTGTCGGGGCGTCCGGGCATTGTGGTCGCGGGGATTTTCCGTGACGGTCCGGCGCAAAAGGCCGGCCTGCAATTGGGTGACGTGATCCTCAGCATCGACGGCGAGCCGGCTGGCGATGGCCGCCGCTCGATGAATCAGGTCGCGCGAATCAAGCCGACCGACAAGGTCGCGATCCAGGTGATGCGCAACGGCAAGGAACTCAAGCTCACGGCGGAAATAGGCTTGCGTCCGCCGCCTGCGCCGGTCAAAGAGAAAGAAGAAAACTAGTCATCCAACACAAAACCACTGTGGGAGCGAGCCTGCTCGCGAAAGCGGTCTCTCAGGCACATTTATGTTGAATGTGCCGACGCTTTCGCGAGCAGGCTCGCTCCCACAGGGTCGAGGGATGTCTTAGAGGTCGCCGAGGCCGTCGATCAGGGCCTGATTCTGCTCAGGCGTACCGATCGAGATCCGCAGGAACTGGGCAATCCGCTCCTGCTTGAAGTGCCGCACGATGACGCCTTGCTCACGCAGTTTGGCTGCCAGGCCTGCCGCATCGTGCTTGGGGTGACGGGCGAAAATGAAGTTCGCGGCCGAGGGCAGCACTTCAAAGCCCTTCGCCTCCAGCTGCGCGACCACCTTGTCGCGACTCTCGATGACCAACCGGCACGTCTTGTCGAAGTACTCGCGATCCTCGAACGCCGCCGCAGCGCCGACATTCGCCATGCGATCGATCGGATAAGAGTTGAAGCTGTTCTTGATTCGCTCCAGCGCTTCGATCAGGTCCGGATGCCCCACCGCCAGGCCAACCCGCAGGCCGGCCAGGGAACGGGATTTGGACAGGGTCTGGGTCACCAGCAGGTTCGGATAACGGTCCACCAGGCTGATCGCCGTTTCACCGCCGAAGTCGATATAAGCCTCGTCCACCACGACCACCGAGTCCGGGCTGGCCTTGAGGATTTGCTCGACCGCGTCCAGCGCCAACAGGCAACCGGTCGGTGCGTTCGGGTTGGGGAAGATGATCCCGCCGTTCGGTTTGGCGTAGTCCGCCGGGTTGATCCGGAACTGCTCGTCCAGCGGCACCGCGTCGAACTTGATGCCGTACAGCCCGCAGTAGACCGGATAGAAGCTGTAGCTGATGTCCGGGAACAGCAGCGGCTGATCGTGCTGCAGCAACCCGTGGAAGATGTGCGCCAGGACTTCGTCGGAACCGTTGCCGAGGAACACCTGATTGCTCTGCACGCCATAGTACTTGGCCACGGCATTTTTCAGCAGATCGCTGTTCGGGTCCGGGTACAGGCGCAGATTGTCATTCAGTTCGGTCTGCATCGCGGCCAGGGCTTTCGGCGATGGGCCGTACGGGTTTTCGTTGGTGTTGAGCTTCACCAGTTTCGCCAGTTTCGGCTGCTCGCCCGGTACGTAAGGCACCAGATTCTTGACGAACGGGCTCCAGAATTTACTCATCTCAGTTCCCCTGCTTGTCGTCGATGATGCGGTATTCGGCACTGCGGGCGTGGGCGGTCAGCGACTCGCCGCGGGCCAGCACGGAAGCGGTTTTGCCCAGTTCGGAGGCACCCTGCTCGGAGCAGAAGATGATCGAGGAGCGTTTCTGGAAGTCGTATACGCCCAGCGGCGACGAGAATCGCGCCGTGCCGGAAGTCGGCAAAACGTGGTTCGGGCCTGCGCAGTAGTCGCCCAGCGCTTCGCTGGTGTGACGGCCCATGAAGATGGCACCGGCATGGCGGATCTGAGGCAGCCAGGCTTGCGGATCGGCAACCGACAGCTCCAAGTGCTCCGGCGCGATGCGGTTGGCCACTTCGATGGCCTGGTTCATGTCTTCGACCAGAATCAGGGCGCCACGGCCATTGATCGAGGTTTCGATGATTTCGGCCCGCTCCATGGTCGGCAGCAGTTTGTTGATGCTGGCGGCGACCTTGTCGAGAAACTCGGCGTCCGGGCTGACCAAAATCGCCTGGGCGTCTTCGTCGTGCTCGGCCTGGGAGAACAGATCCATGGCGATCCAGTCCGGATCAGTCTGGCCGTCACACACCACGAGGATCTCGGACGGACCGGCGATCATGTCGATACCGACTTGGCCGAATACGTGGCGCTTGGCGGTGGCGACATAGATATTGCCCGGACCAACCACCTTGTCGACCTTCGGCACGCTTTCGGTGCCATAGGCCAACGCGGCCACCGCTTGGGCGCCACCGATGGTGAATACGCGGTCAACGCCGGCGATGCAGGCAGCCGCCAGCACAAGCTCGTTGATTTCGCCACGAGGCGTCGGCACCACCATGACCACTTCAGTCACGCCGGCGACCTTGGCCGGAATGGCGTTCATCAGCACCGATGACGGGTAAGACGCCTTGCCACCCGGCACGTAGAGGCCGGCGCGGTCCAGCGGCGTGACCTTCTGGCCCAGCACGGTGCCGTCGGCTTCGGTGTAGCTCCAGGAGTCCTGTTTCTGCTTTTCGTGGTAGCTGCGCACGCGCGCCGCGGCTTTTTCCAGGGCTTCGCGCTGTGGCACGGTAATGCGCGTCAGTGCCAGCTCCAGGCGTTCGCGCGGCAGGATCAGGTCCGCCATAGACGCGACGTCCAGCCCGTCGAACTGGCGGGTAAACTCCACCAGCGCCGCATCGCCACGCTCGCGCACGGCCTTGATGATGTCCAGCACCCGCTGATTGACCGAGTCGTCAGACACACTTTCCCAGCTCAGCAGATGATCCAGATGATGTGCGAAATCCGGGTCAGCAGCGTTGAGTCGGCGAATTGCAGTCGGTGCGGTCATAGCGAGAGCCTCATAGGATTGGCAAAAACTCAGGCGCCCTAACTTAGCAGTCGTTTCCGCTTGGGCACCTGAGAATTCTGGCTATGAGGCGGATAGACGGGCGCGCCTTACGGTCGCGCAGGTGAATCAGCCGCGGTGTCGAGACTCCACTGCCTTGCGCAGGGTGTCGATCAACGCCTGGATACGGGCGTGCTGCATTTTCATCGAAGCCTTGTTAACGATCAGCCGAGAACTGATGGCCGCGATGAAATCCTGTGGCTCCAGGCCATTGGCTCGCAGCGTGTTACCGGTGTCGACCACGTCGATGATCTTGTCGGCCAGGCCGATCAGCGGCGCCAGCTCCATCGAGCCGTAGAGCTTGATGATATCGACCTGACGGCCCTGTTCGGCGTAGTAACGCTTGGCAACGTTGACGAACTTGGTGGCGATACGCAGGCGGCCCTTGGGCTCGACCGCGCCGACCTTGCCGGCGGTCATCAACTTGCACTGAGCAATCTGCAGGTCCAGCGGCTCGTACAGGCCTTGGCCGCCGTATTCCATCAGCACGTCTTTACCAGCGACACCGAGGTCGGCGGCACCATGCTCGACATACGTCGGCACGTCGGTGGCACGCACGATCAACAGGCGTACATCTTCCTGGGTCGTGGGGATGATCAGCTTGCGGCTCTTGTCCGGATTCTCGGTCGGCACGATGCCCGCTTCAGCCAGAAGCGGCAGGGTGTCGTCAAGGATGCGGCCCTTGGACAGTGCGATGGTCAACATGGGAAACGTCAGTCCTTATCAAGGTACTCATGCCCGGTCGCAAATGGCGCCGGACACACATCGAGCCGGAAACCGGCTCGACTTGAAACGAATTCAACAGGCACGTCCCTGTGCCCATGCAGCAAAAACTAGCCCGGAACGCGGCGGATCTTGGCGCCCAGCATCTGCAGTTTCTCTTCGATGCACTCGTAACCACGGTCGATGTGGTAGATGCGGTCGATCAGGGTGTCGCCGTCGGCAATCAGCGCCGAGATCACCAGGCTGGCCGAAGCCCGCAGGTCGGTGGCCATCACTGGCGCGCCCTTGAGCTTCTCGGTGCCGGTGACGATGGCGGTGTTGCCTTCGACCTGGATCTTGGCGCCCATGCGGTGCAGTTCGTACACGTGCATGAAGCGGTTTTCGAAGATCGTCTCGATCACGGCACCGGTGCCTTCGGCAATGGCGTTGAGGGAGATGAACTGCGCTTGCATGTCGGTCGGGAACGCCGGGTACGGAGCGGTCCGCACGTTGACGGCTTTCGGCCGCTTGCCGTGCATGTTCAGCTCGATCCAGTCTTCGCCGCAGGTGATTTCCGCGCCCGCTTCCCGGAGTTTCTCCAGAACAGCTTCGAGAATGGTCGGATCGGTGTCCTTGACCTTCACACGACCGCCGGTCACGGCCGCGGCTACCAGGTAGGTGCCGGTTTCGATACGGTCCGGCATCACCTTGTAAGTGGTGGTGTGCAGACGCTCGACGCCATCGATGGTGATGGTGTCGGTACCAGCGCCGGAAACCTTGGCGCCCATGGCGTTCAGGAAGTTCGCCAGGTCGACCACTTCAGGCTCGCGCGCGGCGTTTGCCAGGACGCTGCGGCCCTTGGCCAGGGCCGCGGCCATCATGATGTTTTCGGTACCGGTCACACTGACGGTGTCGAAGAAGAAGTGCGCACCGCGCAGGCCGCCTTCAGGCGCCTTGGCCTTGATGTAGCCACCTTCGACGTCGATGACCGCGCCCATGGCCTCCAGGCCACGGATGTGCAGGTCAACCGGACGCGAACCGATGGCGCAACCGCCAGGCAGCGCGACTTCGGCTTCACCGAAACGGGCAACCATCGGGCCCAGCACCAGGATCGACGCACGCATGGTTTTAACCAGTTCGTACGGAGCGATCAGGGTCTTGATGGTGCGCGGATCGATTTCGACGGCCAGCTTCTCGTCGATCACCGGCTCGATCCCCATGCGACCGAACAGCTCGATCATGGTGGTGATGTCATGCAGGTGTGGCAGGTTGGCAACAGTCACCGGACCATCGCACAGCAGGGTGGCCGCCAGGATCGGCAGGGCAGAGTTCTTTGCCCCGGAGATGCGGATCTCGCCGTCAAGACGAGCACCGCCAGTAATAATCAATTTATCCATAAGAATCTCGACGCCCTTGGGCTCAGGTGCGCTCGGCCCAGGCCGCGCTGCTGAAAAATTTCATAGTGACAGCATGGATGCTGCCATCGGTGATCCATGGGTTCAAATGGGCATAGATCTGCTGCTGACGCTTCACCGGGCTCAACGCCGCCAGTTCATCGCTAATCACGTTCAGCTGGAAATTGCAGCCTTCGCCCTCGACTTCAACCAATGTTCCGGGCAGCTTTCCTTCAAGGAAGCTCTTCACTTCTACGGCCTGCATGCTCAACCTCAATCGGCGCCCTGTGCGCGCGGGTCGGACATCATACAAAAAAGCCCCGCGCCTGCGAACCCCGCGAAGCAGGACTCTGACGGGGGGCTTGTTCATAGATGCGGGTTAGGGATGCGCCAACAGCTCGGTCAGTTCACTGACCTGAGCGATTTCGCGCATGTCTTCTGGCATCCCGCGGATGCTCAGCGCCTTGCCGGCCGCCTGGGCATCGCGCATGAAACACAACAACAACGACAGACCGACGCTGCTGGACTTCTCCACCGCCGAACAATCGACCACCACGGCCGCAGCCTTGCTGGCATTGATCAGCGCCTGCCCCTGCTGGCGCAGCTCAGGGCCGGTGCGATAATCCAGCACGCCGCTGAGCCGCAGCTCGCCGGCGTCGTCCATCCGGACCGCCGACTCACTCATTGGGTCTGTTTCTCGGTGGTTTCCTTGGCCTTGGCGACTTCCCCGGCCCAACCATTGATGGTTTTGTCCAGGTCGTTGCCATTGCGCTGCATCGCATCAGCGAACTGATCACGGAACAGCTTGCCAATATTGATGCCGTTGATGATGACGTTGCGCAGTTTCCACTCGCCGCCAACCTTTTCCAGTGTGTAGGACACAGGATAGATCGCGCCGTTGCTGCCCTTGACCGTCATGCCGACGCTCGTACGCTCGCCCGACTCGTCCTTGGCAGGATCAACGGTGATGCCCTGGTTGTTGTACTCGAGCAAGGCATTGCCATAGAACTGGAACAGACCCTTCTTGAAGTTTTCTTCAAAGGTCTTCATTTGCGCAGGGGTAGCTTTGCGCGAGTACTTGACCGTCATGATGCTCTTGGAAATACCTTCGGCATCCACCACCGGCCCGACAATGGTGTTGAGCGCCGTGTAGAAGTCCTGCGGATCCTGCTTGTACTTCTCTTTGTTGGCGGCCAGGTCGGCCAGCAGGCGGTTGGTGGTGTCCTGAACCAGCTCGTGCGCGGTAGGCGCCGCCACGGCGTTGGCCACCAACGGCAAGGCCGCGAGCAGAACCAACAGGCCACGTCGCAAGGTAGAGATCATTCAAAAGCTCCTCATTTGGCGTCTTTGCTAACGGTATTGAGCAGGAATTTACCGATCAGGTCCTCGAGCACCAGCGACGACTGGGTGTCGTGGATGGTCCCGCCATCTTTGAGCAGGGCTTCTTCCCCGCCCACACTGATACCGATGTACTTCTCGCCCAACAGGCCAGCGGTCAGGATAGATGCAGTGGAGTCTGCCGGTAGATTATCTACGCGCTTCTCCACCTGCATGGTCACCCGACCGGTGAAACTGTCGCGGTCCAGATCGATTGCCGTGACCTTGCCGATGGTCACACCGGCCATGGTCACTTTAGCTCTGACAGTCAAACCGGCGATATTGTCGAAATACGCATAAAGTTTATAGGTTTCGGTGCTCGGGCTCGGGGACAGTCCACTGACCCGCAACGCCAGCAACAGCAAAGCCAGGATGCCAGCCAGCAAGAAAAGGCCGACACCGATTTCCAGGGTGCGGTTTTGCATCAGAAATCTCCAAACATCAAGGCGGTCAGAATAAAGTCCAGGCCGAGCACAGCCAAAGAGGCATACACCACGGTCTTGGTAGTGGCACGACTGATCCCTTCTGAAGTGGGCTCGCAGTCATAGCCTTGGAATACGGCGATCCAGGTCACGACGAAGGCAAAGACCATGCTTTTGATGATGCCGTTGAGCACATCGTCGGCAAAGGTCACGCTGTTCTGCATGTTCGACCAGTAGGAACCTTCATAGACACCCAGCCAGTCGACGGCCACCCAGGAACCGCCCCAGATACCCACCACGCTGAAAATCATCGCCAGCACCGGCAAGGAAATGAAGCCGGCCCACAGGCGCGGGGCAATGATGTACTTGAGCGGGTCCACCCCGATCATTTCCAGGCTGGAGAGCTGTTCGGTGGATTTCATGTTGCCGATTTCCGCCGTCAACGCCGACCCGGCACGCCCGGCGAACAGCAATGCCGTGACCACCGGCCCCAGCTCACGCAGCAGCGTCAGCGCCACCATCTGCCCCACCGCCTGCTCCGAACCGTAGCTGGACAGGATGTTGAAGCCTTGCAGCGCCAGCACCATGCCGATGAATATCCCGGAGACCACAATGATCACCAGGGACATCACACCCACCGAATGCAGTTGCTTGATCAGCAAGCCAAACCCGCCACCAATGCCACCGCGCCCCAGAAGTGCGTGAAACAGAAAAATCGACGAGCGCCCGAACACCGCCAGCACATCGATGCCAGCGTGGCCGAACCGGCGCACCCTTTCCAAAAGTGAAATTTTGCGCATCAACGCTTCCCCAGAAGATCTGCGCGGTAGTCCGTCGCTGGAAAGTGATAGGCGACCGGACCGTCCGGTTCGCCTGTCATGAATTGACGGATACGCGGCTCGTCCGAGTTCATCAGCTCGTCCGGCGTGCCCTGCCCCAACACCTGCCCGTCGCCCACCACATAGATGTAGTCGGCGATGCTGGCGGTTTCGGCCAGGTCATGGGAAACCACGATACTGGTAATGCCCAGCGCATCGTTGAGCAAGCGGATCAGGCGCACCAGCACACCCATGGCGATGGGGTCCTGGCCGACAAAGGGCTCGTCATACATGAGAATCTGCGGATCGAGCGCAATCGCCCGCGCCAGCGCGACGCGACGCTTCATGCCGCCGGACAGCTCGTCGGGCATCAGGTCGATGGCGCCCCGCAACCCCACGGCCTGCAATTTGAGCAGGACGATGTCGCGGATCATTTCTTCGGGCAGCGCGGTATGAACGCGCAATGGAAAGGCGACGTTCTCGAAGACATCGAGGTCGGTAAACAGCGCGCCACTCTGGAACAGCACACCCATGTGCTTGCGTGCATCGAACAGATCACTGCGCGACAACGCCGGCAGGTTCTGACCATTGACCCAGACTTCGCCACTGGCAGGCCGCAACTGCGCGCCCATCAAGCGCAACAGCGTGGTCTTGCCACACCCGGAAGGCCCCATGATGCCGGTGACCTTGCCGCGCGGGATACGGATATCAATGTTATTGAAAATGCTGCGCGCACCGCGCTTGAAGGTCAGTCCCTTCAGCTCGACCGCGTAGGCGTTATCGGCACTCATCTAAACTCCTTGCGATGCAGCCTCACACTCGGACGCCTGGCTTCCTGACAAAAGCACATACCTCCTGGGCGGGCCGAACTGGCGGCGAACTATATCACTGCAAGCGCCACGCGCCCAAGGCCAATGCCGGGCGATGTTCAGCATCATGACAGCCAAAAAGCTCCATCTAGAGGGGATTCGGTAACAACGAATGACAATGGGCGACGAACTTGTGTGAGGGTTTGGGCCATAACAGCTATAATCGCCGCCTTTTCATCAGGCTGAACGTTTTCGAAATGAGCCAATCCAGCGACCTGATCAAGTCAGCACAGCGCACCATCCGCCTCGAACTGGAAGCCGTAAAAGGCTTGCTACCCCGTATCGACGCGGATTTCGTGCGCGCCTGCGAGATGATTCTGGCCAGCAAGGGACGCGTCGTCGTGGTCGGCATGGGTAAATCCGGGCACATCGGCAACAAGATTGCCGCTACCCTTGCCAGTACCGGCACTACGGCCTTTTTCGTGCACCCTGCCGAAGCCAGCCATGGCGACATGGGCATGATCACCCGCGACGACATCATCCTGGCGCTGTCGAACTCCGGCTCAACCAACGAAATCGTCACCCTGCTGCCGCTGATCAAGCGCCTGGGCATCCAGCTGATCAGCATGACCGGCAAGCCCGACTCCCCGCTGGCCAAGGCGGCGGAGGTCAACCTGAATGTTCATGTCGAGCACGAGGCCTGCCCGCTGAACCTGGCGCCCACCTCGTCGACGACCGCCGCGCTGGTCATGGGCGATGCCCTGGCCGTTGCGTTGCTGGAAGCCCGCGGTTTTACCGCCGAGGATTTCGCCTTTTCCCACCCGGGCGGTGCGCTGGGCCGACGCCTGCTATTGAAAGTGGAAAACGTCATGCACGCCGGACAGGAGCTGCCGCAAGTACAGCGTGGCACCCTGCTCAAGGATGCATTGATGGAAATGACCCGCAAAGGCCTGGGCATGACCGTCGTACTCGAGGCCGACGGCAAGCTGGCCGGGATATTCACCGACGGTGACTTGCGTCGCACGCTGGACCGCAGCATCGACATCCACAACGCCATTATCGATCAGGTCATGACGGCCCATGGCAAGACCGCCCGTGCCGAAATGCTCGCCGCCGAGGCCCTGAAAATAATGGAAGATCACAAAATCAACGCGCTGGTCGTGGTCGACAGCGAAGATCGCCCGGTCGGTGCCCTGAACATGCACGACTTGCTGCGTGCGGGAGTAATGTAATGAGCACGGACCTGCTGCAACGCGGCCAACAGATCAAACTCGCAGTGTTCGATGTCGACGGCGTCCTGACCGACGGGCGCCTGTACTTCCTCGAAGACGGTAGCGAGTTCAAGACGTTCAACACCCTCGACGGCCAGGGCATCAAGATGCTGATGGCGGCCGGCGTGCAGACCGCGATCATCAGCGGCCGCAAAACCCCTGTGGTCGAGCGACGAGCGAAAAACCTCGGCATTCCCCACCTGTATCAAGGTCGCGAAGACAAACTGGTGGTGCTCGACGAGCTTCTTGGCCAACTCGGCCTAAGCTATGAGCAGGTCGCCTACCTCGGTGACGATTTGCCGGACCTGCCGGTGATCCGCCGTGTTGGTCTGGGCATGGCAGTGGCCAACGCCGCCAGTTTCGTGCGCGAGCACGCTCACGGCATCACCCAAGCCCGCGGTGGCGAAGGTGCCGCCCGTGAATTTTGCGAATTGATCCTGCGCGCCCAAGGCCGCCTCGATGAGGCCAACGCCGCGTACCTGTGAGCCAGATCATGCTAAGTAAAAAGATTCGCAACATTCTGGTGTTCGGTAGCATCACGGCGATTTTCGCTGCGGTCGGCTATTGGAACATCAGCCCGGAACGCTTCCTCGACAAGCCGGTAGTGCGGGTCGATGAGAGCGCAATCGACTATTACGCCACCAACGCCCACAGCGTGCAGTACCTGCCGGATGGCAGACTGCAATACGAGATGACGTCGGACAAGGTCGAGCACCTGAAAGCCACCGAAGTGACGCTGCTGACCAACCCCGACCTGAACATGTTCCGGGGCACCGAGTTCCCGTGGCACGTCCAGAGCGAAAAAGGCGAAGTCAACCCCGACGGCACCCAGGTCGAACTGATCGATTCGGTGCGCATTACCCGTTTCGACGAGAAAAACCGCAGGACGCTGATCACCACTACTCGCATGACCGTGTTCCCGCAGCAGCAATATGCGCAGACCGAGCAAGACGTTAGAATCGACGGCGCTGGCGGTGTATCGACTGGCAAGGGAATGAAGGCGTATTTGAAAGAAAGCAGGATACACCTGCTATCGAACGTAAGAGGACAGTATGAGGCTCGTTAAAACCCTCCCTATTTTGCTCAGTCTGGGCGCAGCACTGGGAAGCGTGAGCGCCTGGGCTCTGCCGGACGATCAGCAGCAGCCAATCCGCATTCAGGCCGACGACGCCCAACTGGACGACAAGCAAGGCATCGCCACTTACACCGGCGACGTCATCATCACCCAGGGTTCGATGAAGGTCACCGGCAACAAGGTGACCATGACCCGCGCCCCAAACGGCGACATCGACGTGGTGACTTCGGTGGGCAACCTGGCCTACTTCGAGCAACTGCAGACGGCTGGCGACACCAAGCCTGTTCAGGGCTGGGGCGTGACCATCCAGTACCTCGCTCCGCAAAACCGCGTAGTACTGATCGATAAGGCCAAAGTCATCGATAAGGACAACAACGTCACCCAGGGCGAAAAAATCGTCTACGACACCGAGAAGAAGCTGGCCAGCGCCGGTCGCGCCACGGGCAGCAAGGTGACCGAGTCGCGTCCGCGCATCGACATGGTGATCCAGCCGAAAAAGAAAACCGAAGAGCAAAAGGCCCCGTAATGGCAACTCTGAAAGCCCAGCACTTGGCCAAGAGCTACAAGAGCCGCCAGGTCGTGCGTGACGTCAGCCTGTCCATCGACAGCGGCCAGATCGTCGGCCTGCTCGGCCCTAACGGCGCCGGCAAGACCACCTGCTTCTACATGATCGTCGGCCTGGTACAGGCCGATCAGGGCCGCGTGCTGATCGATGACCTCGACGTCAGCCACCAGCCGATGCACGGTCGCGCCAAGGCGGGCATCGGTTATCTGCCGCAAGAAGCGTCGATCTTCCGCAAACTGTCGGTGGCCGACAACATCATGGCCATCCTCGAGACCCGCAAGGAACTCGACAAGGCCGGTCGCCGAAAGGAACTGGAAAGCCTGCTGCAGGAGTTCCACATCAGCCACATCCGCGACAACCTCGGCATGAGCCTGTCCGGTGGCGAACGCCGCCGGGTGGAAATCGCCCGGGCACTGGCCACCAACCCGAAATTCATCCTGCTCGACGAACCTTTCGCCGGCGTGGACCCGATCTCGGTGGGCGACATCAAGCAGATCATCCACCACCTCAAGGCCAAGGGCATCGGCGTGCTGATCACCGACCACAACGTCCGCGAAACCCTGGATATCTGCGAAACCGCCTACATTGTCAACGATGGCCAACTGATCGCCGAAGGCGACGCTGAAACCATCCTGGCCAACGACCTGGTGAAGGAAGTGTACCTGGGGCATGAATTCCGTCTGTAAGCGTCGAGGTGTCCGGCGGGTCGCCCAAACGCTTGCCGCAATAAAAAATCAACCTTTTTTTATTGTTACAGCGCTCTAGGCAAACGCCGCGGTTTCGGGCATATAATTTGCTTATGTTTGGCGCTCCGGCGCCCTGTAGTGGATGGCGCATGTGCGCCGGCGAATAAGGTGTTAAGCCCCTGCCATGAAACCATCGCTAGTCTTGAGAATGGGCCAGCAGCTGACGATGACACCGCAGCTGCAACAGGCCATCCGCCTGCTCCAATTGTCGACCCTGGACCTGCAACAGGAAATCCAGGAGGCCCTGGAGTCCAATCCGATGCTCGAGCGCCAGGAAGAAGGCGACGACTTCGACAATTCCGACCCTCTGGCCGACAACGCCGAACACAAACCCAACACCGAAATCCAGGAACCCTCCTACCAGGAAAGCGCCCCGACGGTCGATAACATCGAGGAAGGCGACTGGAACGAGCGCATTCCCAACGAACTGCCTGTCGACACCGCCTGGGAAGACGTCTACCAGACCAGCGCCAGCAGCCTGCCGAGCAACGATGACGACGAGTGGGACTTCACCACCCGCACATCGGCCGGCGAGAGCCTGCAAAGCCACCTGCTGTGGCAATTGAACCTGGCACCGATGTCCGACACCGATCGCCTGATCGCCGTGACCCTGATCGACTGCATCAACAACCAGGGTTATCTGGACGAGACGCTGGAGGAAATCCTCGAAGCCTTCGATCCGGAACTGGACATCGAACTGGACGAAATCGAAGCCGTCCTGCACCGCATCCAGCAATTCGAACCCGCCGGCATCGGAGCGCGCAACCTGGGCGAATGCCTGCTGCTGCAATTGCGCCAGCTACCCGCCAAGACGCCTTGGCTGGCCGAAGCCAAGCGCCTGGTCACTGACTACATCGACTTGCTCGGCAGCCGCGACTACAGCCAGCTGATGCGCCGCATGAAGCTCAAGGAAGATGAACTGCGCCAGGTGATCGAACTGGTCCAGAGCCTCAACCCGCGCCCGGGCTCGCAAATCGAGTCGACCGAAGCCGAATACGTGGTTCCGGACGTGATCGTGCGCAAGGACAACGAGCGCTGGCTGGTGGAGCTCAACCAGGAGTCGGTGCCTCGCCTGCGGGTCAACGCCCAGTATGCAGGCTTCGTTCGCCGTGCCGACACCAGCGCCGACAACACCTTCATGCGCAATCAGCTGCAGGAAGCCCGCTGGTTCATCAAAAGCCTGCAAAGCCGCAACGAAACCCTGATGAAAGTGGCCACACAGATCGTCGAGCATCAGCGCGGCTTCCTGGAGTACGGCGACGAAGCCATGAAACCATTGGTGCTGCATGACATCGCCGAAGCGGTCGGCATGCACGAGTCGACGATTTCACGGGTGACCACGCAGAAATTCATGCATACCCCTCGGGGCATCTATGAATTGAAATACTTTTTCTCCAGCCACGTCAGCACCTCCGAGGGCGGAGAATGCTCGTCCACGGCGATTCGCGCGATCATCAAAAAACTGGTTGCCGCGGAAAATCAGAAAAAGCCGTTGAGTGACAGCAAGATCGCTGGTTTACTGGAGGCACAAGGCATTCAGGTGGCTCGCCGCACCGTCGCCAAGTACCGCGAATCCCTGGGGATCGCGCCTTCGAGCGAACGCAAGCGGTTGATGTAGGGCCACGCCACAGCGTTCCAGTGGCAGATCATCTGGATCTGCCGCTTTATGCACTGGCAACGAAGGAGAAGCTGTATGCAAGTCAACATCAGTGGACACCAACTGGAAGTGACCGAACCTCTTCGCTCCTACATCGGCGAAAAACTCGAACGACTGGAGCGACATTTCGACAAGATCACCAACGTGCAGGTCACGATGACGGTCGAAAAGCTGAAGCAGAAAATCGAAGCCACGCTGCATATTCCCGGCAATGAAGTGGTCGCCAACGCGGAACATACCGATATGTACGCGGCAATCGACGCCCTTACCGACAAGCTGGATAAACAACTCAAAAAGCATAAGGAAAAGACCCAGAGCCTCCTCCAGGGCGCTACGGGTCGTTAACACTCCCAACCCATGATCCGACTTGAAAGCATCCTGACCCCCGGCCGTTCCCTGGTGAACGTGCCGGGCGGCAGTAAAAAGAAAGCCCTCGAGCAAATTGCCAACCTTATCCACAAAGAAGTGCCGGATCTGGAGATGCAAGATGTCTTCGAGGCTCTTATTGCCCGTGAAAAACTCGGCTCAACCGGTTTTGGCAACGGCATCGCCATTCCTCACTGCCGCCTGAAGGGTTGCACCTCGCCCATCAGCGCCCTGATGCACCTTGATGCACCCATCGATTTCGACGCCATCGACGGTGCCCCGGTTGACCTGCTGTTCGTTCTGCTGGTCCCGGAAGCCGCTACCGATGCGCACCTGGAGCTGTTACGCCAGATCGCCAGCATGCTCGACCGCAAGGAAGTGCGCGAAAAACTGCGCAGCGCCCCGAGCAATGAAGCCTTGTATCAGGTTGTCCTGGACGAGCAAAACGGTCATTAATCATGCGCTTGATCATCGTCAGCGGGCGTTCCGGCTCCGGTAAAAGTACCGCCCTCGACGTCCTCGAGGACAACGGCTACTACTGCATTGACAACCTGCCTGCCGGGTTGCTGCCCGAACTGGCCGAGCGAGCGCTGATACACACCGAGCTGGCACAACCGCTGGTTGCCGTATCCATCGATGCTCGCAACCTGCCAAGTCACCTGTCGCGGTTCCCCGAGTTGCTGGCAGAAGTGCGCAGCCGCCATATCCAGTGCGATGTCCTGTACCTGGATGCCGATGAGGAAACCCTGCTCAAACGTTTCTCGGAAACCCGTCGGCGTCACCCGCTGAGCAATGCCAACCGCTCACTGGCTGAAGCGATCAACGACGAGACCACCCTGCTCGGACCGATTGCCGACCTTGCCGATCTCAAGCTCAACACTACCAGCCTGAATTTGTATCAGCTGCGCGATACCATCAAGCTACGCCTGCTGAACCAGCCGGAACCCGGTACGGCATTCCTCGTGGAGTCGTTCGGGTTCAAGCGTGGCATGCCGGTCGACGCCGACCTGGTCTTCGATGTGCGCTGCCTGCCCAATCCTTACTGGAAGCCGGAACTGCGCGAGCAGTCCGGACTCGACCAACCGGTGGCCGAGTACCTGGCGGCGCAACCCGATGTCGAGGAAATGTTCCAGGACATTTCTACTTACCTGCTCAAATGGCTGCCACGCTTTGCCGCCAGCAACCGTGCCTATGTCACCATTGCCATTGGCTGCACCGGCGGCCATCACCGCTCCGTCTACCTGACTGAACGTCTTGGCCAGGTCCTGCAGCAATCCCTGAAGAACGTCCAGGTTCGCCACCGCGACCTCAGCTAAAGGATTCACACCGCGATGCCTGCTCTGGAAATCGAAATCATCAACAAGCTGGGCCTGCATGCGCGCGCTTCGGCAAAATTCGTTGGGATCGCCGGTCAATTCAAGGATTGCACGATCAGGGTAGGACGCACGCCAGAGACCACTGTCGACGGTAAAAGCATCATGGCAATGATGATGCTGGCTGCCGGCAAGGGCACCAAGATTTATCTAAGCACGGAAGGCGAGCAGGAACAGGAAGCGCTGGATGCGCTGGTGACGTTGATCAACAACTTCTTCGACGAAGGCGAGTAAAGGTCAAGATCAAAAGATCGCCCGAACGCTGGCCGAGCCTGCGGCATCTACACGGAACATAAAATCAGGCCGACCGGCAGGCCGCCTCGCTCTGGCTTTTGCTTTGGCTTTGTTTTTGATTTTCTTGCCCCCTCGAGAGGCCGAGTGGAGGTTCTGCGCAGTGGGCAACCCGGCATGGATGCCGGGTTAGCCGCCCCCGGCCATGGATGGCCGATGGCGGCGGGCCCACGGAGCAGGACCGGAGCGAGGGCATGCCGAGCCTTAGCGAGGCACCGAACGCCAGGGGCAAGAGCCCTTGGTTACTTGGGGCTTTTCCAAGTGACTCGCCGTAAGGGCGAAACCATAAGTGGCCGTTACCGCAGGAATGGATATGTACTCAGTCAACAAAATCCAGGTCGGCTGTCAGGCCGCATTCGCGAGCAGGCTCGCTCCCACAATAGATCGGGTATAGCCGCAAGAGATTGGTCGGCTGCGAGGCCGCCATCGCTACGATGTGGCCCTCATAGCCGACAAGCCAGCTCCTTGGGAAACACGATCCATCCAGGAGCTGCCGCAGGCTCGAACCGCGTTCTTACGATCTTTTTAGGCCAACGCCGTATCCATCACCATCATCAAACAAAACCCGATCAGCAACCCAAGGCTGGCCAGCTTGTCGTGACCGTGCCGCCGCGACTCGGGAATGACTTCATGGGTAACCACCAACAGCATCGCCCCCGCCGCCAGCGCCAACCCCAAAGGCAACAGCAGTTCGGCCAGGCTCACCAGCCACGCGCACAACAGCGCGAACACAGGCTCGACCAACCCTGACGCCGCACCAATCAGAAAGGCCTTGAAACGCGACATCCCTGCCCCGGCCAAGACCAACGCGATCACCAACCCTTCCGGCACATCCTGCAAGGCAATACCCATTGCCAGACTGTCGGCATCAGCCATGCCGCCACCGGCCGACACACCGACCGCCATGCCTTCAGGGATGTTATGGGCAATGATTGCAAACACAAACAGCCAGATCCGTGGCGGGATCACCGGATGCTCGACGGTGCCGACGAGCATTTGTGGTGAAGCCCCCGAGACCTTGCGATCCACCAGGAAAAGACCGAACGCGCCGAGCATGATGCCAAAACAGATCAGGCTGCTGGCTACCCACGGCGTCATGCCAAGGTTTTCTGCTGCGGCAATCCCCGGCACGATCAGCGAAAACGCTGTCGCCGCGAGCATCACGCCAGCACCAAAGCCCAGCAGCGTATCGCCGAGTGCCTGGGGCATACGCCGGATCACCAGCACCGGCACGGCCCCGAGCGCAGTGCCAAGGGCGCAGATCGCTCCGCCCTGCAATGCCCGCGATAGCCTCGGCTCCAGGTCCAGCCACGCTAGCCCGTGTGCAACCAACAGGCTCATGCCCGCCAGCAGTAACAGCGATCCAAATGCGTAACGAAACATTCGTCCACTTCCGACCGCCAGTGTTTCAGTGCACATAATCAGCCTTGGTTGTTTTTATAAAAGACTCAGGCCAGTGCCGCTTGATAGCGCGCAGCAACTTCTGGCCAATTGATCACGTTGTAGAACGCGCTGATGTATTCCGGACGGCGGTTCTGATACTGCAGGTAATAAGCGTGCTCCCACACATCCAGGCCAAGGATCGGCGTATTGCCGTTCATCAAGGGGCTGTCCTGGTTGCCACTGCTTTCCACCACCAGGGTCTTTTGCGGTGTAACGCTCAGCCAGGCCCAGCCACTGCCGAAACGGGTCAGCGCGGCTTTGGTAAAAGCGTCCTTGAAACTGTCGAGGCCACCCAATTGCTCATCGATAGCCTGGGCCAGCGTGCCTTCAGGCTTGCCGCCGCCGTGGGGCGCCATGACCTCCCAGAACAATGAATGGTTGGCGTGGCCGCCGCCCTGATTGATCACCGCCGCACGGAGCTTCTCAGGCAGTTGCTGCACGGCGGCGACCAGTTTTTCCACCGGCCACTCGGCGAACTCGGTGCCCTCGACAGCAGCGTTCAGGTTATTGATATAGGTCTGGTGGTGCTTCGTGTAGTGAATCTCCATGGTCTGCGCATCGATGTGCGGTTCCAGGGCGTCATAGGCATACGGCAAGGCAGGCAGGGTAAAAGCCATGTTCAGTGGACTCCATGATGGTGAGGCGCAGGCGAGGCAGCATCGATGTGCAGCAAACGATGGGTGCGTGGGTATTCACCGTGTTCGCTGATGAAATTCAGTAGCTCGACGTAGGTCTTGTTGCTCTGGCGCAGCGCCGCTTCACGCAGGGCTGGCGTCAGTCGCGGCTCCTGCATGGCCTGCAACAAGTGCTGGTGGATGGCGCACAGATACTCGGCGCTCTCCTCCGGCTGATTCAGGCTCAGATGCAGGTCCGCCAGGTTGTGATGGGAGATCACGCAGGCCGCCACCGCTTCATCGGCATTTCCCCAGCGCTCGAACAGCACTTGGGCCAGGGCCAATGCCTGCAAGTAAGCCTCGCGGGCATCGACCAGCTCGCCCAACATGAAACAGCGATTTGCCCTTTCGATCGTGCGTTTCCAGTGCTCCATGGTGAGCCTCCAAAGCGGTGGTGGTGCTTACACGCCGCCAGCGGTGAGTTTTTCCGGATTGAGCAACTCTTCCAGCTGGCTACGCGACAGGTCGGTGTGCTCCAGCGCGACATCGATCACCGGACGCCCCTGCTGATAGGCCTTCTTGGCGATTTCAGCGGCTTTCTGGTAGCCAATGATCGGGTTGAGTGCCGTCACCAGAATCGGATTGCGCGACAGCGCTTGCTTGATCCGGTCTTCGTTGACCTTGAAGCTGGCAATCGCCTTTTCACCCAGCAGCCGGCTGGAATTGGCCAGCAACTCGATGCTGCTCAGCAGGTTCTGGGCAATGATCGGCAGCATCACATTGAGCTCGAAATTGCCCGACTGACCGGCAATGGTGATTACCGTGTCGTTGCCGATCACCTGAGCGGCGACCATGGCGGTGGCTTCCGGGATCACCGGGTTGACCTTGCCGGGCATGATCGAAGACCCCGGCTGCAAGGCTTCGAGCTCTATCTCACCAAGGCCGGCCAAAGGACCGGAGTTCATCCAGCGCAGGTCGTTGGCGATTTTCATCAGCGAAACCGCGGTGGCCTTAAGCTGGCCGGATACGGCTACGGCGGTGTCCTGCGACCCGATCAAGGCAAACAGATCCACGCCCGGGGTGAATTGCACCTGGGTCAGCTTGCTCAGCTGTTGGCTGAAGCGCGCAGCGAATTCGGGATGCGCATTGACCCCAGTGCCCACTGCCGTGCCGCCCTGGGCCAAGGATTGCAGGCTCGGCTGCAGGCCCTGCAAATGACCGATGTTGGCCTTGAGTTGTTGCGCCCATCCATTGAGTACCTGGCTCATGCGCACCGGCATGGCATCCATCAGGTGGGTGCGACCGGTCTTGACGTGGTGATGCACCTCTTGCGCCTTGCGCTCGATCACCTGTAGCAGCCCGGTCAGGGCTGGCAGCAACTGCTCGTGCAAGGCCAGCGCGGCACTGACGTGAATAGTGGTCGGGATGATGTCGTTGCTGCTTTGACCGCAATTGACGTGATCGTTGGGGTTCACCGGCTCGCCGAACAGGCGGCTGGCCAGGGTGGCGATCACTTCGTTGGCATTCATGTTGGAGCTGGTGCCGGACCCGGTCTGGAAAACATCCACCGGGAAATGCTGCATGAAATCGCCTTCGAGCAGACCTTGCGCCGCCTCGACGATGGCGTTGCCCTGGGACTCGCTGATCTGCTTGAGCTCGATGTTGGCCCTGGCAGCAGCAGCCTTGGCCAGGATCAGCGCGCGAATGAACTGCACCGGCATCGGCTTGCCGCTGATCGGGAAGTTATCCACCGCACGTTGAGTCTGTGCGCCGTAGAGGGCGTCTTGTGGGACCTGAAGTTCGCCCATGCTGTCGCGCTCAATACGTGTCTTGGTCATCTGAAAATCCTTGCACCAGTTCTATGAGAGGAATCGAGGGTTGCAACTCGCAGGTCGCCAGTTGCCAGGTGTAGCTTTGCCAGCGCTTGAGGCGGCATTTGCACAATGAGAGGCGTTCGAGTTCGCGCAACGGGCGCCAGGCCTGGTCGAGGCAATAGGTGCGCCAGTGCCAGGGCAGCGCGACATCGGCGGCGGTGTCGAGCAGCAAACGCAAGGATGTTTCAGCAATGGTCCATGGAGAGGTTGCCGTGCAACAGGCCAGATACCGGCCTTCGGCCAGGTAATGTTCGATCAGGCGCGGCTCGTCTGGATCCATCGCACAACGGATCTGGCGACTCATCCAGCGCCAGCTTTCGAGGTAAGGCTGCTCGTGCAAGGCAGAACTCATGATCCGGGGCTCATTCGGTAATGAGATTTATTATTAGATGATAATGAGAACCAACACAAGTATAAGCCAACACACCAGATCCATTGTGGGAGCGAGCCTGCTCGCGAAAGCGGAGTGTCAGACGACATGTAAGTCGGAAGTGAGGACGCATTCGCGAGCAGGCTCGCTCCCACAGGGGACGTGTAATCCCAATAAAAAAGGCGCACCACCCATTGGGTGGCGCGCCTTTTTTGTGTAACGGTGCGGCTTAGCTGCCCGCCACCGTCATCCGCTCGATCAACACCGAACCCGTGCGAATGTTGCTGCGCAGTTCCAGGTCATTACCCACGGCTACGATCTGCTTGAACATGTCACGCATGTTGCCGGCAATGGTCACTTCCTGGACAGCGAACTGGATTTCGCCGTTCTCGACCCAGTAACCCGCCGCGCCACGGGAGTAATCACCGGTGACCATGTTCAGGCCCTGGCCCATCAATTCGGTGACCAGCAGACCACGCCCCATGCGACGCAGCAGGGCGGCCTGGTCTTCATCGCCATGGGTGACGAACAGGTTGTGCACGCCGCCAGCGTTGGCGGTGCTCGGCATACCAAGTTTGCGACCTGAGTACGTGCCGAGTATGTAGGACACCAACTCGCCTTTTTCGACGAATGGTTTGGCGTAGGTTGCCAGGCCATCGCCATCGAACCCCGCACTGCCCATGGCCTGCATCAAATGCGGACGCTCGTCGATGGTCAGCCATTCCGGGAACAGCTTTTGCCCCAGGGTTCCTTCGAGGAACGAGGATTTACGGTACAAGTTACCGCCGGAAATCGCAGACAGGAAACTGCCGAACAACCCGCCGGCCAGCTCCGCGGAGAACAGCACCGGCACTTCGCAGGTCGGGACCGGGCGCGCGCCCAGACGGCTTGCCGCCCGTTGCGCAGCACGTTGGCCGATGCTCACCGGATCGGCCAGCAAATTGCCCTGGCGGTTCACGTCGTACCAGTAATCGCGCTGCATCTGGCCATCCGCCTCGGCGATCATGACGCAACTCAAGCTGTGCCGGGTCGACGCATAACCGCCAACAAATCCGTGGCTGTTGCCGTAGACGCGGCAGCCCTGATGCGTGCTCAGGGTGGTGCCATCGGCGTTCTTGATCCGGCTGTCGGCGGCAAACGCTGCGGCCTCACAGGCCAGCGCCTGCTCGATCGCTTGTTCCGGGGTGATGTCCCACTGGTGGAACAGGTCGAAGTCCTGAACATCCCTGGCCATCAGCGCTGCATCCGCCAGGCCCGAGGCTTCGTCTTCCGAGGTGTGCTGGGCAATCGCCAGGGCAGCGGCTACGGTTTCGCGAATTGCCTCCGGCCCACTGGCCGAGGTGCTGGCCGAGCCCTTGCGCTGACCGACGTACAAGGTGATGCCAAAACCCTGATCACGGTTGAATTCGACGGTTTCGACTTCACGCTGGCGAACCGTGGTCGACAGGCCTTGCTCCAGGGACACCGCCACTTCACAGGCACTGGCTCCCTGTCGCTTGGCTTCAGCGATGATCTGCTCGACTTGTTCTTGCAGTGCCGGCAACGCTTGTGGGCCGACGCTTTCAACTGCACTCATGCTGTTCTCCACTCAAATTCTACTTTCGGTAACGGTCATCGAGCGACCGGGCCGGACAAGCGGCCCCCGACTGGTTATCATGGCGGCGTTTCTTTGCGGACGGCCACCATGGTTGATTCTTACGACGACTCCCTCGATACGGGAGAAAAAAGCAAATCCCAGGTTAAACGCGAGCTGCATGCTCTGGTTGACCTCGGCGAGCGCCTTACAACGCTCAAGCCTGACTTGCTGGCAAAATTGCCGTTGACCGACGCCATGCGTCGGGCCCTGGCCGATGCGCCCAAGCACACTGCGAACATCGCGCGTAAACGGCACCTTCAGTTCATCGGCAAACTGATGCGCGATCAGGACACTGACGCGATTCTGGTATTGCTCGATCAACTCGATGCCTCCACTCGCCAGTACAACGAACGTTTCCATAACCTGGAACGTTGGCGCGATCGCCTGATCGCCGGCGACGATGCCGTACTGGAAAAATTCGTCGTCGACTACCCGGACGCGGACCGCCAGCAATTGCGTTCCCTGATCCGTCAGGCCCAACACGAGGTTGCGCAAAACAAGCCTCCTGCTTCGAGCCGTAAAATCTTCAAGTACATCCGAGAGCTGGACGAGACTCAACGCGGTCTGCGTTAAGTATCTGACCGGGTGAGTCGCCACGCGACTCACCCACAGCTCCAACTCTTACGCGCCCGTGCCACCCACGGTGATCGCATCAATCTTCAGCGTTGGCTGGCCGACACCCACCGGCACCGACTGCCCGTCCTTGCCACACGTCCCCACACCGCTGTCCAATGCCAGGTCGTTGCCGACCATCGACACCTTGCTCATGGCCTCCGGGCCGTTGCCGATCAATGTCGCGCCTTTGACCGGGGCGGTGATCTTGCCGTCTTCGATCAGGTACGCCTCGCTGGTGGAGAACACGAACTTGCCGCTGGTGATGTCCACCTGACCGCCGCCGAGGTTGGCGCAGTAGATGCCCTTCTTCACCGACGCGATGATTTCCGCCGGGTCGCTTTCGCCGGCGAGCATGTAGGTGTTGGTCATGCGCGGCATCGGCAGGTGCGCGTAGGATTCGCGACGGCCGTTACCAGTGCGGGCCACGCCCATCAGGCGGGCGTTGAGCTTGTCCTGCATGTAGCCCTTGAGAACGCCATTTTCGATCAGCGTGGTGCACTCGGTCGGCGTGCCCTCATCGTCGACACTCAAGGAGCCACGGCGACCGGACAGGGTGCCGTCATCGACGATCGTGCAGAGCTTGGAGGCAACCATCTCGCCCATGCGCCCGCTGTAAGCCGAGCTGCCCTTGCGGTTGAAGTCACCTTCCAGACCGTGACCGACCGCTTCGTGCAACAGCACGCCCGACCAGCCGGAACCCAGCACCACCGGAAAGGTACCCGCCGGCGCCGGAATGGCTTCCAGATTGACCAACGCCTGGCGCAGCGCTTCACGGGCATAGCTCATGGCGCGGTCTTCACCGAGGAAATAACGGTAATCGGTACGCCCGCCACCGCCGTGGCCGCCGCGTTCGCGACGGCCGTTCTGCTCGACGATCACACTGACGTTGAAGCGCACCAGTGGTCGTACATCCGCCGCCAGGCCGCCATCGGTGGACGCCACCAGAATCCGCTCCCAGACACCGGCCATGCTCACGGTGACTTGCTGGATACGCGGGTCAAGGGCGCGCGTGGCGGCATCGATGCGCTTGAGCAGATCGACTTTCTCGGCACGGGTCAGCACTTCCAGCGGATTGTCCGGCCCGTACAACTGCGCCACATCCTGGGTGGTGAACGCTTGCACGGTGCCATTCTGCCCGGCCCGGGAGATCGAACGAGCGGCACGGGCCGCCGCGCCCAGGGCTTCCAGGGTAATGGCATTGCTGTAGGCAAACCCGGTCTTCTCACCGGATTGCGCGCGAACGCCAACCCCTTGGTCGAGGTTGAAGCTGCCTTCCTTGACGATGCCGTCTTCCAGCGCCCAGGACTCGGAAATCTGCCCCTGGAAATACAAGTCGGCGGCATCGATGCCGGGGCCGGCCAGGTCGCCGAGCACACCTTGGAGACTTTCGATCGTTACACCACCGGGTGCCAGGAGGTGTTCACTGACTGAGGACAACAACTCGCTCATATGCTTTACGCCTTAAATTCATCGTTCTGAGGCAGGCCGCTGGGCGCCCTGCGAGAAAAAGCGCCGGTGACTGGACACCGGCATCCGCGCCCTTATGGACGCCTGTTCGCTGCTATCGCGTTCGGCCAGCAGCACGGCCTCGCCTTGATCCTGTTGTGCCAGCACCCGTCCCCATGGGTCGACAATTGCCGCGTGCCCCCAGGTTTCCCTCGGCCCCGGATGCGTGCCGCCCTGGGCGGCCGCGAGCACATAACACTGGGTCTCGATGGCTCGCGCACGAATCAGCACATCCCAATGTGCAGCGCCGGTCACGGCAGTAAAGGCCGACGGCGCGGTAATCAGCTGCGCACCGGCAGCACGCAGTTCGCTGTACAGCTCCGGGAAGCGCAGGTCATAACAAACCGTCAGGCCAACTCGCCCGACCGGTGTGTCCGCAACCACCACGCCACTGCCATAAGCATAGTCATCGGATTCGCGATAACGGCCGCGATTATCCGCCACGTCCACGTCAAACAGGTGCAGCTTGTCGTAACGCGCCACTGTCTGGCCTTGATCATCGACCAGCAACGAACAGGCATGCACCTTGGCCGTCGGCTGATCCACCGGCGGCAATGGCAAGGTGCCGGCCACTATCCATAACTTGAGGTCGCGGGCCGTCTGTTTCAACCACGGCAGGATCGGGCCTTCGCCCAGCGCCTCGGCGCGGCCGATGTCAGCGATGTCGCGCCGGCCCATGGCGGCGAAGTTTTCCGGCAGCACGGCCAATTTCGCACCGCCCGCGGCCGCTTGTTCAAGTAACTGACGCGCCCGGGCCAGATTGGCCGGCACATCGCTCTGGCTGACCATTTGGATAACAGCTACAGACATGGCCTTTCCTATATCTGGAAATCAACACACTCCTGTAGGAGCGAGGCTTGCCCGCGAAGAACGATGACGCGGTAATGCTGATAAACCGCGGCGCCTGGTTCGCGGGCAAGCCTCGCTCCTACAGGGATTAGCGTCGGAGCATTGGAACCTATGGCCATGCTACTCCATAGATGGCGTCAAAAAGCCTTGTCGAAGGTGATTTTCGGTTCTTTCCACGGCCCCTTGACGGTGTACTTCACGCTGGCAAAGCGCGACACACGGTCACCGATCAACTTGTCGATCAGGAACAGTGCCCCGCCGATCGCCGGTGCACCGACGATCAGGGCTGCAATTGGCAGGTTGTTGGTCACCGGCAAGGTCACCAACAGTTTCGCATCGATCTGATCGGCCACCATGTTCAGAGTGCCGTTGAGCTCGATGGTGCTCGACGGGCCGGTCAAGCGGATAGGCTCGCGGGTCACGTACACGCCATTGGTCGCCACCAGAAGGCCCTTGACCCGGTCATAGCTAAGGCCTTTGCCGAACAGGTCGGAGAAGTCCAGGCGCAAGCGGCGGCCAATGGAGTTGAAATTGAGCAGGCCAAATACCCGCAACGCCTGGGCACTGCCTTCAACCTCGACAAACTGGCCTTCATTGAGCGACGCATCGAGGGTGCCGGAAAAACGCTTGGTGGCCAGCCATGCCGGTGAGCCGGGCCAGCGGCCGTCGACATCCATGTGAAACTCCTGGCTGGTGACGCTCGGCGCAAAGCCCCAGCCCTTGAGCACATCCGCCAGGTTCTTGCCGCTGATCCGCCCCTTGTACCAACTTGTGCTGGCGCCGGGCGCGCCTTCCCAACCACCGCTGCCTTGCAACAGGATGCCCTTGAGGCCCATGTCCAGCGAGTTGAGTGCAATGCCCTTGGCTGTCGGACGCACCTTCAGCGACCAAGCGCCGACCAGGTCGTTGCCCTGGAACAGCTGATTGATGGTGATATCCAGGGCAGGGATCTTTTTCGGGTCCACCGAGGCCAGCGGATCCGGCGAGTTTTCGTCGGCCAGGACCTTAGGGTCAGGTGCCGGCAGACGCACAGTTTGCAGGTTGATCACCATCGGCGCGGCTTTGGCATCGGGGATGTTGGCGGTGCCCTTGACCTGCTGACTGTCGAGTTGCAAGGCCCATGCGGACGGTTTGCGCGTCAATTGCACCGCTGCCTGATCCAGCGTGGTGCCGAAGGCGCTGAGCTTGCCGACCTTGATGTCGGCACCACTGAGCAACTGCTTGGCACTGCCGCCGGGATCTTGCCCGGCATACTTGCTCAGCAGATCCTGCCACGGGCCGACATCCAGTTCCGACAGCACACCGCGTACCCGCAGGCCTTTGGCACCTGGCAGAACGGCATTGCCGCTGCCCAGAAACAGCTCACCACGACCGTCGGCAAAATTGTCTTTTGGTGCGGCAAACGTGAAATTCGCCAATTCACCGTAGTTCACCCAGTAGCGCCGTTCCGGCCCCTGCAAGGTCATGCGGAATGTCGTATCGCGCCCCGCATCGGCAGCCATCCCGAAGGGCGCTGGCAAATCAACCGCAACGCCTTTGAGATTGGAGCTGACCAACAACTGACTGTCAGCACCATCCAGGGTCAGTTGCAGTTGATACGGGATCACGCCGCTCACCGGCAACGGCTGGGTCACGCTCAGCCAGTCCGTGAGTTTCTTGACTTCGACCTGCCCGGAAGCGGTGACCCGGGTGTTGAGCTTGCCCTCGCGACCCTCGGCGAAAATTTGCGCAGTCACCGGTTTATCGAAGGCGCGCGCGCTGATGTTCTGCCCGCTCAAGCCTTTGCTGCTGTCGAAACGGAAGTCACCTTTGAGCTGAGTCAGCTCGAGGGGGGGCTCGGGCAGTTTCAGACGGGCCTTTGCCGTTTTGAAGTCAACCAGGATCTTCGGCTGCTCGCCCTTGGCCAGCGGAATATCCAGCTTCAGCTTGCCTTGCAGATCGCCCTCGCCCTCCCAACCAGCAAAAGTCTCGGCAGTGCCGATCGGCGCTTCCTTGAGAATTTTCAGACCATCGCCCAATCCGCCGGCGAACGCGCCATCGAGAAACAGATGACTGTTCTGCCCGGCAGGCACGTGGGGGATATTGACGTAAATGTCGCGGACCTGGGTGTCGAGCAACTGTCCCTTGCTGGCTAGAATCCGCACGCCACTGTCTTCAACAAACACATCACCCGTGACCTTGCTGACATGCGGCCAGCCGGGCTGAAACGCCAGCTCGGCATCGTGGACCTTGAAAAACAGGCTGATGCTGCGGGCCGTTTCAGCCGCGCCATGGTTCAACGAGCCTTGGTACTGGAAGAAACCCTGATCCACTGCACCTTTTAGAATCGCCGTACGCAGCCATTCGTCCAGCGCCGGGCTGAGGACTGTCGGCAGGTATTTGGCGGTGTAGCGACCGTCGCCGTCCACCAGACCGACCCGCAGGTCCATGTAGTCTTCCTGGGTGTCATCGAAAAACAGGCGGATCAGGAAGTCGCCGGCAATCTTGCCTTCCTCGCCCAGCACCTTCAGGTACGGCGCGATCAGGGTGAAACTTTCCTTATCGAGCTTCCAGGACAGGGTTGCGTTGGCTTGAATGTATTGCCATGGCTTGGCGAAAATCGGCTCCAGGTGCAGCATGAAATCCTTGCTGTCCATGCGCAACTCGCCATGACCAAGGTCCCCGCTGATGCTGCCTGTGACATTACGCGCCGCGGGTGCGCCGTGATACGCGTCAAAGCCGACCTGATCAAGGTTGGCCGCGAAGCTGAACCTGCTGTCGTCGGTGGCATTGGGCTTCACATCGATCAGGACGTTGCGCAGTCCACCGGTGACTTTGAGCTGCTCGACCACCTTGGCGACCCCTTCCGGCAATGGCGCCAGGGCATTGAGCAAGGGTGTGAGTGGCGTCAGGTCGAGACGGTCGGCTTGCAGGTGCCAGAGATCCTGCGCCCTGTCCGAAACCGTGGTCTGCTTGAATTGCAGACGTGATTCCCAACGGGTCTCGCCAAGGTTCATGGCCAGGGAATCCACTGTTACCAGCATGCCCTCGGCGCTGCGCTGGAAATAACCGTTAAGCGCCAGGTTGTTGATCAGGATCGGCTTGCGTTCGGCATAGGCACCCTTGAATTGCGGTGCATTGAAACGGACGGCGGCACTTTGCAAGGCGCCCTTGCCCCAGGTTGCCCACAGCTCGCCACCGGCCTTGATCTCGGAGAAATTCCATTGCTGGGTCAGGGTTTCGGGCAACCATTTCGACCAGTCGCTTTGCGGCAAGCTTACATAAAACTCCGCTTCGCCTTCCTTCCACTGGCTGGCACGAATGCGGGTACGCACACTCATGGCCAATGGCTGGCCATCGGGCAGGGTCAGGCGGGCATCGAGTCGCTGACGGGATGAGCCGGATTTCAAAGTCGCGCCGACGTATGTCAGGGTCAGCGGCGATTCTCCCCACGGCTGCAAAGTGACCTGGCTGTCGAGTACCGACAACTGCTGGATCATTTGCATGTGATTGAGCAACTGCTCCGGGTCGAGGGGCTGATTGTCCTTGACCGGCAATCCTTCCAGCGCCCACTCGCCATCATCGCCTTGTTTGACGCTGATCTTCAGGCCATTAAGCTCCAGATTGGCGATGCGCACGTCGCGCGCCAGCAGACTGGCCCACAGGTCCGGGACAGCTTGTACGTGTTCCAGGTGCAGGGCGTTGGCACCCTCGCCTACGGTCACGTCGTGAGCCGACAAGATGGGCGCGAAGCCACTCCAGCTGCCTGTCAACTCGCCGATTTGCAGGGGCATGCCCAAGGCCTCGCTGGCCTTGGTTTCGACTTCGACACGGTACTCGGCCACCAACGGCGCCAGTTCCCGGCCAAGGCTGACGTACAACGCCATCAACACCAAAACCAACGCGCACAGGCCCAGACCCCAGCGGGTCAGTGTGGCCAATATGCGTGTCAGACGCTCCATGTCAGTTGGCTCCCATGGCAAAAGTCTTGCAGAAAGCTGAGGCCAGCCGTTCAGGAAAATTCAAGACGCAGCAGTTCAGAGCAGCACGACGTCGTATTGTTCCTGGGAATACATGGTTTCGACCTGGAACCTGATGGTGCGCCCGATGAAAACTTCAAGTTCGGCGACGTTACCCGACTCTTCATCGAGCAGACGGTCGACAACTCGCTGGTTCGCCAATACACGATAGCCTTCCGCCTGATAGGCGCGTGCCTCACGGAGGATTTCGCGGAAGATTTCGTAGCAAATGGTTTCCGGTGTCTTCAGCTTGCCGCGCCCCTGGCAACTGGTGCACGGCTCGCACAGGACCTGTTCGAGGCTTTCGCGGGTGCGCTTGCGGGTCATCTGTACCAGGCCCAACTCGGTGATGCCGATAATGTTGGTCTTGGCGTGGTCGCGCTCCAGTTGCTTCTCGAGCGTGCGCAGCACCTGGCGCTGGTGTTCTTCATCTTCCATGTCGATGAAGTCGATGATGATGATCCCGCCCAGGTTGCGCAGCCTCAGCTGACGGGCAATGGCGGTCGCCGCTTCGAGGTTGGTCTTGAAGATGGTTTCTTCAAGATTGCGATGCCCGACGAAAGCCCCGGTGTTGACGTCGATGGTGCTCATCGCTTCCGCCGGGTCGACCACCAGATAACCGCCAGACTTCAACGGGACTTTGCGCTCAAGTGCCTTCTGAATTTCATCTTCGACACCGTACAGGTCGAAAATCGGTCGTTCGCCCGGATAATGTTCCAGACGATCGGCGATCTCTGGCATCAGTTCGGCGACGAACTGCGTGGTTTTCTGGAAGGTTTCCCGGGAATCGATGCGAATTTTCTCGATCTTCGGGCTCACCAGGTCGCGTAGAGTGCGCAGCGCCAGGCCGAGATCTTCATAGATCACGCTCGGTGCGCTGATGGTCTTGATCTGCTCGCTGATCTGGTCCCACAGACGTCGCAGGTAGCGGATGTCCATGAGGATTTCATCGGCCCCGGCGCCTTCGGCCGCCGTGCGCAGGATGAACCCGCCCGCTTCCTTGATGCCTTCTTTGGCCACGCAATCGGTGACCACTTGCTTAAGGCGTTCGCGTTCGGCTTCGTCTTCGATCTTCAGCGAAATACCGACGTGAGCGGTGCGCGGCATGTACACCAGATAACGCGAAGGGATCGACAGCTGCGTCGTCAGGCGCGCACCTTTGGAGCCGATGGGGTCCTTGGTGACTTGCACCACCAGGCTCTGGCCTTCGTGCACCAGCGCACTGATGCTCTCGACTGCCGGCCCTTCACGCAAGGATATTTCCGAGGCATGAATGAACGCAGCGCGGTCCAGGCCGATATCGACGAACGCCGCCTGCATGCCGGGCAATACCCGCACGACCTTGCCTTTGTAGATGTTGCCGACGATCCCGCGCTTTTGCGTGCGCTCGACATGAACTTCTTGCAGGACACCGTTTTCGACCACCGCCACGCGCGATTCCATCGGCGTGATGTTGATCAGGATCTCTTCACTCATGGCAGGGTCTCGTTCAGGCATGTTCACGATAATGGCCGGGTACGACGCTTAGCGCGCGTTATTGGGTTGCCAACAGGGTATGCCGAAATGGCCGAGCAGTTCCGCGGTTTCGCACAACGGCAGTCCAACCACCGCCGAATAACTTCCAGTGAGCCCGGCGACAAACACCGCGCCCAGTCCTTGAATGCCGTAGCCACCGGCCTTGTCCCGGGGTTCGCCGCTGGCCCAGTAGGCGGCCGCTTCATCGCGACCGACAGAACGGAAACGCACCAGACTGCGCACCACCCGGGACTCGCAGCGCTCGCCGTCAAGCACGGCAATGGCCGTCAGCACTTCATGCTCTTGTCCTGCCAACATCATAAGCATGGCGCAAGCGTCAGCTTCATCAACCGGCTTGCCGAGAATTTTCCCGTTCAGCACGACCGCGGTGTCGGCGCCCAGCACGCAAAAATCTACATCGGACACGACCGCACCGCGCCCGGCCTCAGCCTTGCCACGCGCGAGGCGTTCGACATAGGCCGAGGGGGATTCGTGACATGAAGGGGTTTCATCAATGTCCGCACTGACTGCGGAAAACGGCACGCCGATCTGCGTGAGCAGTTCACGCCGACGCGGTGAGCCAGAGGCGAGGTACAACCGTTTCATCAAGACCTCTCCCTGTCTGAATACATGAGCGACTCAGTTGATTTTGTAGCGTCGACGCAATCCGCGCAAACCGAAGCTGACCCAAGGCCAGAGCAACGCGCTGACCAGTGCCGGCAATACCAGCGCCAGGGTCGGTTGACGGTTGCCGGTCAGGGCGCTGAGCCATAGTTGTACCAGCTGGGCGAGGCCGAAGATCACCAGGATCACCAGGCTCTGCTGCCACATCGGGAACATTCGCAGGCGTTGTTGCAGCGCCAGCACCAGGTAGGTGATGAGCGACAGGATCAACGCATTCTGACCCAGCAGCGTGCCGTACAGCACATCCTCGGCCAGCCCCAGGCACCAGGCGGTGACCATCCCGACTTTCTGCGGCAGCGCCAGCGCCCAGAACGCCAGCAGCAAGGCCAGCCACAGGGGGCGCAGGATTTCCATGAATTGCGGCAGCGGCGATACGCTGAGCAACATGCCGATGGCGAATGTCAGCCAGACGATCCAGCCGTTTCGGGAAGCTGTAACACCGACCATTATTCTCGTCCCCCAGTGGTAGCCGGCGCGGAGACAGGCGGTTTGGCAACAGGCTTGACGACAGCGGGTTGCGCCGCCGGTGGCTTGGCGGGTGCAGTCGCAGTGGGTTTGGCAGCAGGTTTGGCGGCAGGCTTGGCCGGGGTCGAGGCAGCCGGCGTGGCCGCTGGAGACGCAGGAGCAGCGGGAGCGGGAGCAGCAACAGCCGCCGGTACAACCGCCGGCCTTGGCACGGTCGCCGGAATGATCGGCCCACCGCCCTGCGCATCCAGGCTTTCCTGGGCCTGGGCAGCATCGTTGGCACGTTCTTCGGCGGTCCGGGTGTCGCTGAACACCAGCAGCAGGTAACGGCTGCGGTTCAAGGCGGCGGTCGGTACGGCGCGAACAATGGCGAACGGCTGGCCGGAATCGTGGATCACTTCCTTGACCGTCGCCACCGGGTAACCTGCCGGGAAGCGCTGGCCGAGGCCGGAACTGACCAACAGGTCGCCTTCTTTGATATCGGCGGTATCGGCCACGTGACGCAGTTCAAGGCGCTCCGGGTTGCCCGTACCGCTGGCAATGGCGCGCAGACCGTTGCGGTTGACCTGCACCGGAATGCTGTGGGTGGAATCGGTCAGCAGCAGGACCCGGGAGGTGTAGGGCATCAACTCGACCACCTGGCCCATCAGACCACGGGCATCGAGGACCGGCTGACCGAGCACCACGCCGTCGCGCTCACCCTTGTTGATGATGATGCGGTGGGTGAACGGGTTGGGGTCCATGCCGATCAATTCGGCCACTTCGACCTTTTCGTTGACCAGCGCCGAAGAGTTGAGCAACTCGCGCAGCCGAACGTTCTGCTCGGTCAGGGAGGCAAGCTTTTGCATGCGTCCCTGCAACAGCAGGTTTTCGCTCTTGAGTTTTTCGTTTTCTGCGACCAGTTCGGTGCGGCTGCCAAACTGGCTGGCCACACCCTGCCATAGCCGCTGCGGCAGGTCGGTGATCCAGTAAGACTGCATCAGCACCAGCGACATCTGGCTACGCACTGGCTTGAACAGTGTGAAGCGGGCATCGACCACCATCAGCGCGACCGACAGCACGACCAGCACCAACAAGCGCACGCCCAGTGAGGGACCCTTGGTGAAAAGCGGTTTAATAAGCCGCTCCTCCCAGGCAAATGTTCTCTTTATTCATACGGCATCAAACCGGCCTGGATGCAGACGACAGAAGATAAACGCGAACAGGCAGCACTGCAAAGTGCCGCCTGCGCGCTCAACAGCATAGAGGCGATCCGGCGATTTATTCGCTGGAGAGCAGGTCCATGGTGTGTTTATCCATCATTTCCAATGCACGGCCACCGCCGCGAGCAACGCAGGTCAACGGGTCTTCGGCAACGATCACCGGCAGGCCGGTTTCCTGGGCCAGCAACTTGTCGAGGTCACGCAGCAAGGCGCCACCGCCGGTCAACACCAGGCCGCGCTCGGCGATGTCGGAAGCCAGTTCCGGCGGCGATTGCTCCAGAGCGCTTTTCACGGCCTGAACGATGGTCGCCAGCGACTCTTGCAGCGCTTCGAGCACTTCGTTGGAGTTCAGGGTGAATGCGCGCGGAACGCCTTCAGCCAGGTTGCGGCCACGAACGTCGACTTCGCGTACTTCGCCGCCCGGGTAGGCGGTACCGATTTCCTGCTTGATGCGCTCGGCAGTGGACTCACCGATCAGGCTGCCATAGTTGCGACGCACATAAGTGATGATCGCTTCGTCGAAACGGTCGCCACCAACGCGTACGGATTCGGCGTAGACCACACCGTTCAGGGAGATCAGCGCGATTTCGGTGGTACCGCCACCGATATCCACGACCATCGAACCGCGGGCTTCTTCAACCGGCAGGCCTGCACCGATCGCAGCAGCCATCGGCTCTTCGATCAGGAACACTTCACGGGCACCGGCACCGAGCGCCGATTCACGGATGGCGCGACGCTCAACCTGGGTGGACTTGCATGGCACGCAGATCAGCACACGAGGGCTAGGCTGCAGGAAGCTGTTTTCATGAACCTTGTTGATAAAGTACTGCAGCATCTTTTCGCAGACGCTGAAGTCGGCGATCACGCCGTCTTTCATCGGACGAATGGCAGCAATGTTGCCCGGCGTACGGCCCAACATGCGCTTCGCTTCGGTGCCGACAGCAACGACACTTTTCTGGTTACCGTGCGTCCGAATGGCCACAACCGATGGTTCATTCAGGACGATACCGCGCTCACGCACGTAAATAAGGGTGTTGGCAGTGCCCAGGTCGATCGAAAGATCGCTGGAAAACATGCCACGCAGTTTCTTGAACATGGGATAGGGACCCTAGGCAACGCGTGGGTAAAAAAGTGCGGCAAACTCTAACAACGACAGGGATTTTGGGCAAGGCGCCAATATGTTAAATTGGCCGCTTTTCTGTGCACCAAACCCCACAATCGCGGCCATATGACCGTAGAAGTGCGGTAGTGTTCCGACAATCTAACACACGGACGCCGTCCGTCTTGTTTTCCACTGGAGAATCCCAATGGCGCTTGAACGCTCCGACGTGGAAAAAATCGCTCATCTGGCCTGCCTTGGCCTCAATGATGCCGATCTTCCACACATTACTTCGGCCCTCAACAGCATTCTCGGGCTGGTCGACGAAATGCAGGCGGTCAATACCGATGGTATCGAGCCGCTCGCCCACCCACTGGAAGCCAGCCAGCGCCTGCGTGCAGACGTCGTGACCGAGAGCAACAATCGCGAGGCCTACCAGTCCATCGCACCAGCGGTCGAAAACGGCCTGTACCTGGTTCCGAAAGTCATCGACTAAAGGGAAAGAGCCTGCAATGCATCAATTGACTCTGGCCGAGATCGCCCGCGGACTCGCCGATAAAAAGTTTTCCTCCGAAGAGCTGACCAAAGTCCTGCTGGCGCGCATCGCCCAGCTCGATCCGCAGCTCAACAGCTTCATCAGCCTCACCGAAGACCTCGCGCTTACGCAGGCGAAAGCCGCTGACGCCCGTCGGGCCAATGGTGAGAACGGCGCGCTACTTGGTGCGCCGATCGCCCACAAGGACCTGTTCTGCACCCAGGGCATCCGCACCAGCTGCGGCTCGAAGATGCTCGACAACTTCAAGGCTCCGTACGACGCCACCGTCGTCGCCAAGCTGGCCGCTGCCGGGGCCGTGACCCTGGGCAAGACCAACATGGACGAATTCGCCATGGGCTCGGCCAACGAGTCGAGCTACTACGGCGCGGTGAAAAACCCGTGGAACCTGGAACACGTTCCGGGTGGTTCATCCGGCGGTTCGGCGGCGGCAGTTGCTGCTCGTCTGCTGCCTGCGGCGACCGGCACCGATACTGGCGGCTCCATTCGTCAGCCCGCTGCATTGACCAACCTGACCGGCCTGAAACCGACGTACGGTCGCGTTTCGCGCTGGGGCATGATCGCCTATGCCTCCAGCCTCGATCAGGGCGGTCCATTGGCGCGCACTGCCGAAGACTGCGCAATTTTGTTGCAAGGTATGGCCGGCTTCGATCCGAACGACTCCACCAGCATCGATGAGCCCGTGCCGGACTACAGCGCCAGCCTCAACGGTTCGCTGCAAGGCCTGCGCATCGGCGTGCCTAAAGAGTATTTCAGCGCCGGTCTCGACCCGCGCATTGCCGATCTGGTCATGGCCAGCGTCGAAGAGCTGAAAAAGCTCGGCGCCGTGGTCAAGGAAATCAGCCTGCCGAATATGCAGCACGCGATTCCTGCGTACTACGTGATCGCCCCGGCGGAAGCCTCTTCCAACCTGTCGCGTTTCGATGGCGTGCGTTTCGGCTATCGCTGCGAAGACCCGAAAAACCTGGAAGACCTGTACAAGCGCTCTCGTGGCGAAGGTTTCGGAACGGAAGTGCAGCGCCGGATCATGGTCGGTGCCTACGCCCTGTCCGCCGGTTACTACGACGCCTACTACCTGAAGGCGCAGAAGATTCGTCGCTTGATCAAGAACGACTTCATGGCGGCCTTCAATGAGGTCGACATCATCCTCGGCCCAACCACGCCGAACCCGGCCTGGAAGCTCGGCGCCAAGAACAGCGACCCGGTCGCAGCCTACCTGGAAGACGTCTACACCATCACCGCCAACCTCGCCGGCCTGCCAGGCCTGTCGATGCCGGCCGGTTTTGTCGATGGTCTGCCAGTGGGCGTGCAACTGCTCGCTCCGTATTTCCAGGAAGGTCGCCTGTTGAACGTTGCCCACCAGTATCAGCTAAACACTGACTGGCACACCCGCACCCCAACCGGCTTCTGAGGAGACACACATGCAATGGGAAGTCGTGATCGGGCTGGAGATTCACACCCAGCTCACCACCCGGTCGAAAATCTTTTCCGGTAGTTCCACCACCTTCGGTTCCGAGCCGAACACCCAGGCCAGCCTGATCGACCTGGGCATGCCCGGCGTGCTTCCGGTGCTGAACCAGGAAGCGGTGCGCATGGCGGTGATGTTCGGTCTGGCGATTGACGCCGAGATCGGCCAGCACAACGTGTTCGCCCGTAAAAACTATTTCTACCCGGACCTGCCCAAGGGCTACCAGATCAGCCAGATGGAATTGCCGATCGTCGGCAAGGGCCACCTGGACATCGCCTTGGAAGACGGCACGGTCAAACGCGTCGGCATCACCCGCGCGCATCTGGAAGAAGACGCCGGTAAAAGCCTGCACGAAGAGTTCAGCGGCGCCAGCGGCATCGACCTGAACCGTGCCGGCACGCCGTTGCTGGAAATCGTTTCCGAGCCGGACATGCGCAGCGCCAAGGAAGCCGTGGCTTACGTCAAGGCGGTCCACGCCCTGGTGCGCTACCTCGGCATCTGCGACGGCAACATGGCCGAAGGCTCGCTGCGTTGCGACTGCAACGTGTCGATCCGTCCAAAGGGCCAGGTCGAATTCGGTACGCGCTGCGAGATCAAGAACGTCAACTCGTTCCGCTTCATCGAGAAGGCGATCAACAGCGAAATCCAGCGTCAGATCGAGCTGATCGAAGACGGCGGCAAGGTGATCCAGCAGACCCGCCTGTACGATCCGAACAAGGACGAAACCCGTCCGATGCGCAGCAAAGAGGAAGCCAACGACTACCGTTACTTCCCCGATCCGGACCTGCTGCCCGTCGTGATCGAAAACACCTTCCTCGATGACGTGCGCGCCACCCTGCCGGAACTGCCACCGCAAAAACGCGAGCGTTTCCAGGAGCAGTTCGGTCTGTCGGTCTACGACGCCAGCGTGCTGGCCACCAGCCGCGAACAAGCCGATTACTTCGAGAAAGTTGCGAGCATCGGCGGTGACGCCAAGCTGGCAGCGAACTGGGTGATGGTCGAGTTGGGCAGCCTGCTCAACAAGCAAGGCCTGGACATCGATCAGTCGCCGGTTTCCGCAGAGCAACTGGGCGGCATGCTGCTGCGCATCAAGGACAACACCATCTCCGGCAAGATAGCCAAGGTGGTGTTTGAAGCGATGGCCAACGGCGAAGGCAGCGCGGACGAGATCATCGACAAGCGCGGCCTCAAGCAAGTGACCGACACCGGCGCGATCTCGGCGGTGCTGGACGAAATGCTCGCAGCCAATGCCGAGCAGGTCGAGCAATACCGCGCGGCAGACGAAGCCAAGCGCAGCAAGATGTTCGGCTTCTTCGTCGGCCAGGCCATGAAAGCCTCCAAAGGCAAGGCCAACCCGCAACAGGTCAACGAACTGCTCAAAAGCAAGCTCGAAGGCTGATTGCAATGGAGCCAGTTTTTAAGTCTGGCTCAAATCACTGTGGGAGCGAGCTTGCTCCGGGCGGCGTTCCGACGATAGCGGTCCGGCACTCAACACAAAGTTGACTGTCAGAATGCCAATCGCGAGCAAGCTCGCTCCCACATTTGTTTTCGGAAGCTTTCAAATGAAGCATCTACTTGGACTTTGCGCCCTGCTCTCGCTGCTCGCCGGCTGCGCCAGCACCGACACCATCGACCCGCACGGCTACGACAAAACCGGCGTTGCCTCCTATTACGGCGCCAAACACCAAGGCAAACGCACCGCCAGTGGCGAGCGCTTCAACAAGAATTCCCTGACCGCCGCCCATCGCCAGCTACCCTTCGGTACACGGGTGAAGGTCACCAACCTGAAAAACGACAGATCCTGCGTGGTACGCATCAACGACCGTGGCCCCCACACCCGTGGCCGCCTGATCGACCTGTCCCATGAAGCCGCCGAACAGCTGGGCATGCTCAAAAGCGGCACCGCGCGGGTTCGCGTGCAAGCCCTCGACTGACCGACGGAGCCCCGACCATTTTCGGACTAGCCGATTTACCCCTGATCAGCGTGATCGAATTGCTCAGCGGGCTGGTGTTGCTGATTGCCGGCGCCGAACTGATGGTGCGCGCTGCCGTGCGCCTGGCAGCACGCCTGCATGTACGCCCACTGATCATCGGCCTGACCATCGTCGCCCTCGGCAGCAGCGCACCGCAGATGGCGGTCAGCCTGCAAGCCACCCTGGCGCACAACGCCGACATTGCCGTCGGCAGCGTGATCGGCAGCAGCATCTTCAACATCCTCGTGACCCTCGGGCTCTCCGCCCTGATCATACCGTTGCGGGTTTCCCGGCAACTGGTGCGCCTGGATATTCCGTTGATGATCGGCGCCAGCCTGCTGGTGTTTATCCTGGCGTGGAATGAAGAACTGACCCGTGCCGACGGCGTCATGCTACTGGTGGCATTGCTGCTGTACCTGGGCTTGTTGCTGCGCCAGTCGCGGCATTCGGCACGTCCGGTATCAAGCCATGACCACAGCGGCGAAGCGCCATGGCTGCGCAGCCTGCTGATGATCCTCGCAGGCCTGGCGATGCTGGTGTACGCCGGGCATCTGCTGCTGGGTGCGGCGGTAGCGGTCGCCACCGACCTGGGGCTGTCGGAGCGGATCATCGGCCTGACCATCGTCGCCGTCGGCACCTCCCTCCCGGAGCTGGCCACTTCGCTTATCGCCGCCTTGCGCGGCGAACGGGAAATTGCCGTGGGCAACGTGATTGGCAGCAATCTGTTCAACCTTCTGGGCGTGCTGGGTTTGACAGCGCTGATCGCTCCGTCGCCTCTGTCGGTATCGCCAAACGCCCTGGATTTCGACTTGCCGGTGATGCTTGGCGTCGCGGCATTGTGCCTGCCGGTGTTCTATTCCGGTTACCGGGTGACCCGCGCCGAAGGCCTGATGTTTCTGGGTTTGTACCTGGCTTACGGCCTGCACGTGGTGTCGTTCACCACCGGCATGCCGCTAGCCGGCAAGCTTGAACACCTGATGCTTTTTTTCGTCCTGCCGGCGCTACTGGCGTTCTTGTTGTTCACGTCATTGCGCGCCTGGCGTCGCCAACACCAGTAAGAGGGAATTGCCATGACCGAGAATAAGAAAACCGGCGTTGAAGTACGTCGCCAAGTGATGGGCGACACCTTCGTCGACCGCGCACTGGGCAACGCTACCGAGTTCACCCAGCCGCTGCAGGACTTCGTCAACGAACATGCCTGGGGCGGGGTCTGGAATCGCGAAGGCCTGCCGTTGAAAACCCGCAGCCTGATTACCCTTGCCGCGCTCACCGCATTGAAGTGCCCGCAGGAATTGAAAGGTCACGTGCGCGGCGCGCTGAACAACGGCTGTACCGTGGAAGAGATACGCGAAGCGCTGCTGCATTGCGCGGTGTATGCCGGGGTGCCAGCGGCGATCGATGCGTTTCGCGCGGCGCAGGAAGTGATCGACAGCTATCAGAAGCCGGAGTGAAGACTTCTCTTGTGTAACGCTCGTGGCTAAATAGTTCACCCACATATTTCGACAATAAAAAGCACCCTGCCATACCTGTTCCCGCAAGCCTCTTTTCGACACACTGCGCCGACAAAAACCAGACGGGAATGGTCGGTGCAGCTTCGCTGCGCTCAGGATTCGAGCCTTCCCTGCACCACAAGGAAGGTTCCCATGAAATTGAACGCCAGGTTCGTATTGTCGAAATTAATGTTGTCCAGCCTGCTCGTCAGCAGCTCGATTCATGCCTCTGCCCAAGCGTGTTTCGAAGCCAGCGGTCAAGACTTCAGCGAAGTGCTCGCCTGTTACAAGAAAGCCGAGGACGCCAACCCGCTGCTTTACACCGCCAAGGCGAGCACGATATTTCCGGGCGTTGAAAAACGCAGCTTTGAATTGTCCTCCCAGCAATGGTCGCCACAGGGCTTGGTCAGCCCGGCACAGTGGAAACACACGGTTGACATCTACATTCCGGACAACGCCCTGCACAGCCAGGCGCTGCTGGTGGCCAACAACGGAACCGCCAACGCCGGGCAAACCAATGCCAACGAACCGACTGACTTTACCGAAGCCATGGCTCTTGAAGTGGCGGGTAAGACACGCACGATTGTCATTTCAGTCAGCAACGTTCCGAACCAGTACCTGACCTATGCCGACGACGGCATTGCGCGCACGGAAGACGCCAGCGTCGCCCACAGCTGGAAACTCTTTCTCGATGACCCTCACCAGCGCCCGTTCATGTCGGTGCGCCTGCCCATGGTGGTGTCGATGGTCAAGGCCATGGACCTCGCGCAAAAGGAGCTGCAACCCTGGGGGATAGACCGCTTCATTGCCAGCGGCGCATCGAAACGTGGCTGGACCGTTTGGCTGACAGCCATTGCCGACAAGAGGATCAAGGCCATCGTGCCATTTGTCATCGACGTGCTAGGCACGGATAACGTCCTTGAACATACCTATCAAAGCTACGGCAAGAACTGGCCGCTGGCATTTTTTGACTATCATCACGAAGGCATCACCCAACGGATAAAGACTGAAAACTTCGCCCGTCTGATGAAAATCGAAGACCCGTTGAACTACCTGCAGACCCGCCATGCCGAGCGCCTGGCGATTCCGAAATACATCGTCAACGCCAGCAACGACGATTTCTTCCTGCCAGACAATGCGCGATTTTTCTTCGACCGGCTTCCAGGTCCGAAAGCCTTGCGAGTCGCGCCTAATGCGAGCCACTACGGCATTAAACGGTTCATCGAGAACTCACTGATACCCGTCATCAATCGCTGGCAACAGGACCAGCCCTTGCCGGTCATTTCAATGACCCCGGATCAGCAAACACAAACGATTGGACTGCAGTTTTCCGAAGCGCCGGTGCGGGTGATCCAGTGGACGGCGGCCAATCCGCACGCCCGGGACTTTCGTCAGCCCTGTGACATCCAGTACGAACCGGAAGAACTGCGCCTCACCGACCCGCTCGACGGCGGCATGCAGATCGACACTCCAGAAAATGGCTGGAAAGCGACCTTTGTCGAAGCGATCTTTGCCGATGGCTTCGTCGTGACGACCCCGGTGCAGGTCATACCGATGCGCTATCCGACCCAGGCGCCTCCGGTAATCGAGCCGGCGTGCAAAACCCTGGCCGACGAAGAGCGGCGCTAGATCCAGCCACCCCACTGCAACAAAAAGATCCCGATGTTGGTGGTAATCGCCGCCATCAACGTGGTGATCACAATGATCGCCGCCGCCAGTTCATGATTGCCATCCGCTGCCCGGGCCATGACGAAACTGGCGGCGGCGGTCGGGCTGCCGAAGTACAGGAACAGAATCCCCAGCTCCGCACCGCGAAAGCCCCAGAGCCACGCACCCAAGGTCGCCAGAATTGGCAGGCCGAGCATCTTCACCAGGCTTGAACTCAACGCCATCTTGCCGCTTTTTCGCATCGCCGCCAGCGACAGCGTGCCGCCAATGCAGATCAACGCCAACGGCAAGGTGGTTTGCGCCAGATACTGGCCGGACGTCTCAAGCCATCCCGGCAGGCTGATTTTGAAATAAGCAAACGGTGCCGCCGCAATCACGCTGATGATCAGCGGATTGCTGAATACGCTTTTGCAAATGCTCCACGGATCGGACTTGATCACCGGGCTGTACACCGCCAGGACAATGGTCGAGAGCGTGTTGTAGAACAGAATCACCAGCGCCGCCAGAATCGCCCCGAGGGAGATCCCGTAGTCGCCGTACATGCTCGCGGCCAGCGCCAGGCCGATCACTCCGTTGTTACCGCGAAAAGCGCCCTGGGTGTAAATCCCCCGGTCTTCGCGCGGGCACCTGAAGATCGCCCAGCCCCAGGCAATGGCAAAGCACACCAGGGTTGCGAGGGAAAAGTAAATCAGCAGTGCCGGTTGCAACGCGGCATGCAGGTCGGCATGCAGGATGCCCAGAAACAGCAGCGCCGGCATGGTGACGTTGAACACCAGGGCCGAGGCGGTGTGGATGAAGTTGTCGTTGATCCAGTCGATGCGCTTGAGCAACACCCCCAGAAACAGCATGGCGAACACCGGGGCGGTGATGTTCAGGGTTTCGAGGAAAATTGCCAGCATGCCGGAGAAGACCTTGAGGTGGGCGTCGTTAGGGGGCTAATGATAAGCCACCTGCGACGTTGCCGTCTGGTAGATCGCCTTCGCGAGCAGGCTCGCTCCCACAGGGGAATGCGATCAACTGTGGGAGCGAGCCTGCTCGCGAAGAACGATAACGCGGTCTCAGGTGATCGGTGCCGGGTTGAACAGCGTGATGTCGTTATGCAGCTTGTGCTTTTCAGCCCACGTTTGTTGTTTGCCACTGGCCACATCCAGGTAGTAGTGGAATAGCTCCCAGCCGAGGTCTTCGATAGATGCCCGCCCGGTAGCGATTCGCCCGGCGTCGATGTCGATCAAGTCCGGCCAGCGCTGCGCCAGTTCGGTCCGGGTCGATACCTTCACCACCGGCGCCATGGCCAACCCGTAAGGCGTGCCGCGGCCGGTGGTGAACACGTGCAGGTTCATCCCCGCCGCCAACTGCAACGTCCCGCAGACAAAGTCACTGGCCGGGGTCGCGCAGAAGATCAGGCCTTTTTCCTTGAACCGCTCGCCAGGGCCGAGCACGCCAGTGATAGCGCTGCTGCCGGACTTGACGATCGAGCCCAGGGACTTCTCGACAATGTTCGACAAACCGCCCTTCTTGTTGCCCGGCGTGGTATTGGCGCTGCGATCCGCCTCACCCTTGGCCAGGTAACGGTCGTACCAGTCCATTTCCCGCACCAGTTCCTGCGCGACTTCCTTGGTCTGCGCGCGGGAGGTCAGCAGGTAGATCGCATCGCGCACTTCGGTGACTTCGGAGAACATCACCGTCGCACCCGCACGCAGCAACAGGTCCGAGGCATAACCCAGCGCCGGGTTGGCGGTAATCCCGGAAAACGCATCGCTGCCGCCACACTGCATGCCGAGGATCAGCTCCGACGCCGGTACGGTTTCCCGGCGGCGCTGGTCGAGTTTTTTCAGACGGGTTTCAGCCAGTTCCATGATCTGCTCGATCATCTCGGTAAAACCGTGGCTGGAATCCTGCAGGCGATACAGCCACGGCTCGCTCAAATCCACCGAACTGTCGTTCTCGTGCATCACCTGCCCGGCCTGCAATTTCTCACAACCCAGGCTGATCACCAGTGCTTCGCCACCCAGGTTCGGGTTGCGCGCCAGGTTGCGCACGGTGCGAATCGGGATGTAGGCGTCGGTGGCGGTGATCGCCACGCCACAGCCATAGCTGTGGGTCAGCGCCACCACATCATCGACGTGCGGGTACTTGGGCAGCAGCTCGTCCTTGATGCGCTTGACCGCGTGATCCAGCACACCGGTCACGCATTGCACCGTGGTAGTGATCCCAAGAATGTTGCGCGTGCCGACGGTACCGTCGGCGTTGCGGTAACCCTTGAAGGTATAGCCCTCAAGCGGTGCCTGCGCGGCCGGCACTTCGGTGGACAGCGGCAAGCTGTCCAGCGGCGGTGCGGTCGGCATGCGCAGTTGATCTTCCTTGACCCAACTGCCACGGGGAATCGGCTGCAGGGCGTAGCCAATGACCTGCCCGTAACGGATCACCTGGCCACCTTCGGGAATGTCTTCCAGGGTGACCTTGTGGCTCTGTGGCACGAAGTCGACGGTGACCAGGCCATCGGAAAACTCGGTACCGGCCGGTACCCCCTGGTCATTGACCACGATCACCACGTTGTCCCGCTCGTGCAGGCGGATGTAACGCGGCGAGTCGGAATGTTCAATCAACTGCATGACGCCGCTCCTCAGGAATGCGCTTGAGACAATTTACCGGATGCTTCAGGACCGTTAACAGGCGGCTCCTTGAGCACCACACGCTTGATCGGCCCGACGATGACCAGATAGCTGAACACCGCGACCAGTGCGTTGCAACCGACAAACACCAGGGCCCATTTGAACGAACCGGTGGAACTGATGATGTAACCGATGACGATCGGCGTGGTGATCGACGCCAGGTTGCCGAAGGTGTTGAACAGGCCACCGCTGAGACCGGCGATCTGCTTCGGCGAAGTATCGGACACCACGGCCCAACCCAATGCACCTACGCCTTTGCCGAAGAACGCCAGGGCCATGAAGCCGACGACCATCCATTCGACGTCCACATAGTTACAAGCCACGATGCTGCTGGACACCAGCAGGCCAGCGATGATCGGCGCCTTGCGGGCGAAGGTCAGGGAATGGCCCTTGCGCAGCAGGTAGTCGGAAATCACTCCGCCGAGTACGCCACCGATGAAGCCGCAGATCGCCGGCAACGAGGCGATGAAGCCAGCCTTGAGAATGGTCATGCCACGTTCTTGCACCAGGTACACCGGGAACCAGGTCAGGAAGAAGTAAGTGATGCCGTTGATGCAGTATTGCCCAAGGTACACGCCCAACATCATGCGGTTGGTCAGCAACTGGCGGATGTAGTCCCACTTCGGACCGTCGCCCTTTTTGCCCTTGCCCTTGTCCTGGTCCATGTCGACCATGCCGCCGTTGTCGGCGATGTGCTTGAACTCGGCTTCGTTGATCATCGGGTGCTGACGCGGGCTGTAGATCACCTTCAGCCAGATGCCCGAAAAGATGATGCCGATCACGCCCATGACAATGAACACGTGCTGCCAGCCGAAGCTGTAGACGATCCAGCCCATCAGCGGTGCGAACAACACGGTGGCAAAGTATTGCGCCGAGTTGAAGATCGCCGAGGCGGTGCCACGTTCAGCAGTCGGGAACCAGGCGGCGACGATGCGTGCGTTGCCGGGGAAGGACGGCGCTTCGGCCAGGCCCACCAGAAAGCGCAGCATGAACAGCGCAACCACTGCCGTGGACATGCCGAACTCGCCGACATAACCCTGCAACACGGTGAAAAGCGACCAGGTGAAGATGCTCAGTGCATAGATTTTTTTCGAACCGAAACGATCGAGCAGCCAGCCACCGGGGATTTGCCCGGCCACGTATGCCCAACCGAATGCGGAGAAGATATAACCGAGGGTGACTGCGTCAATGCCGAGGTCTTTTTGCAGGCTTGAGCCGGCGATGGCGATGGTGGCGCGGTCGGCGTAGTTGATCGTGGTCACCAGAAACAGCATGAGCAGGATCAAATAGCGGACGTGAGTCGGCTTCTTGGTCGATTGCATGTAGATGTACTCCCACTGATTATTTTTATGCGGGTAATAACGGTGCTGTAGGAGCCGGCTTGCTGGCGATCGCATCACTGCGGTGTAAATGACACACCGAGGTGCCTGCATCGCCAGCAAGCCGGCTCCTACAGGTATTGCGGTATATCAGGAGCCGATGTAGGCAGTTTTTACGACCGTGTAGAACTCTTGCGCATAGCGACCTTGCTCACGTGACCCATAGGATGAACCTTTACGCCCACCGAACGGAACGTGGTAATCCACGCCGGCGGTCGGCAGGTTGACCATCACCATCCCGGCCTGGGAGTGGCGCTTGAAGTGGTTGGCGTACTTCAAGGAAGTGGTGGCGATGCCCGCCGACAGACCGAATTCGGTGTCGTTGGCCATGGCCAGTGCGGCTTCGTAATCAGCCACGCGAACGATGTTTGCCACCGGGCCGAAGATCTCTTCGCGACTGATGCGCATAGAGGCTTCGCTATCGGCAAACAGCGTTGGCGCGAGGAAGTAGCCCTCGGTGTCGCAGGTCACCAGGTCACCGCCGCTGACCAGGCGCGCACCCTCGGACTGGCCGATGTCGATGTACTTCATGTCCTGTTCAAGTTGCGCCTGCGACACCACCGGACCGATGTCGGTGCCGGATTTCAATGCATGACCGACCTTGATCGACTTCATGCGTTCGGCCATGGCTTCGACGAACTTGTCGTGAATCCCGGCGGTGACGATGAAGCGGCTCGATGCTGTGCAACGCTGGCCGGTGGAGTAGAACGCGCTCTGCACCGACAGCTCGACCGCTTGCTTGAGGTCGGCGTCGTCGAGAATGATCTGTGGGTTCTTGCCACCCATTTCCAGCTGCACCTTGGCCTGGCGCGACACGCAGCTGACGGCGATCTGACGACCTACACCCACGGAGCCTGTGAAGCTGATGCCATCGACTTTCGGGCTATGCACCAGCGCATCGCCCACCACACGACCGCTGCCCATCACCAGGTTGAACACACCGGCCGGGAAGCCGGCGCGGGAGATGATTTCCGCCAGGGCCCAGGCACAACCCGGCACCAGTTCCGCAGGCTTGAGCACGACGCAGTTGCCGTAGGCCAGGGCCGGGGCGATTTTCCATGCAGGGATGGCAATCGGGAAGTTCCACGGGGTGATCAGACCGACCACGCCCAAGGCTTCGCGGGTGACTTCAACGTTGATGCCCGGACGCACTGACGGCAGGTAGTCGCCAGACAGGCGCAGGCATTCACCGGCGAAGAACTTGAAGATGTTGCCGGCGCGAGTCACTTCGCCGATGGCTTCGGGCAGGGTCTTGCCCTCTTCCCGGGCCAGCAGGGTGCCGAGCTCTTCGCGACGGGCGAGGATCTCGGTACCGACTTTGTCCAGGGAATCATGACGCGCCTGAATGCCGGAAGTGGACCATGCCGGGAACGCGGCGCGGGCGGCGTCGATGGCAGCGTGGACCTGGGCCAGGTCAGCCTTGGCGTAATCGCCGATGGCGTCAGTCAGTTCGGACGGGTTGATGTTGGTCGAATAATCGCCACCGGCAACCCATTCGCCGTTGATGTAGTTATCGAAACGCTTTGCATCTGCCACGGAAGTTTCTCCTCACGCAAAAGGCCGCTGATCACTCAGCGGCCTTACTTAATCGGATGTGTTACTGCGCACCCTGCTTGTCGATCAGCGCGGCGAGCATTTCGTACTCTTCGCCGGTCAGGTCGGTCAGCGGCGCACGCACGGGACCTGCGTCATAGCCGGCAATTTTTGCCCCGGCCTTGACGATGCTCACGGCGTAGCCGGCTTTGCGGTTACGGATGTCCAGGTACGGCAGGAAGAAGTCGTCGATGATCTTGCCGACGGTGGCGTGATCTTCACGCGCGATGGCGTGGTAGAAATCCATCGCGGTTTTCGGGATGAAGTTGAACACCGCCGAGGAGTAGACCGGTACGCCCAGCGCCTTGTAGGCCGCGGCGTAGACTTCGGCGGTCGGCAGACCACCCAGGTAGCTGAAGCGATCACCGAGGCGGCGACGGATCGACACCATCAACTCGATATCACCCAGGCCATCCTTGTAGCCGATCAGGTTAGGGCAACGCTCGGCCAGACGTTCCAGCAGCGGCGCGTTCAGGCGGCAGACGTTACGGTTGTAGACCACCACGCCGATGTTGACCGATTTGCACACGGCTTCAACGTGAGCGGCAACGCCGTCCTGGCTGGCTTCGGTCAGGTAGTGCGGCAGCAGCAACAGGCCTTTGGCGCCCAGACGCTCGGCTTCCTGTGCGTATTCGATGGCCTGACGGGTGGCACCACCGACACCGGCGAGGATCGGCACGCTGGTGGCGCAGGTGTCGACGGCAGTCTTGATGATTTCTGAATATTCGCTGGCCGCCAAGGAGAAGAATTCACCGGTGCCGCCTGCGGCGAACAAAGCCGAGGCGCCGTATGGGGCCAGCCATTCCAGGCGCTTGATGTAGCCAGCGCGGTGGAAATCGCCCTGGGCATTGAAATCGGTTACCGGGAAAGACAGCAGACCGGAAGAGAGGATGGACTTCAGTTCTTGTGGATTCATTATTCGAACACCCTGGGTAGCGACGTTATGTGTGAGAAAACCGTTCAGCCTTCGCCGAAGTTGTAGGTCATCGTACAACTAATAAAATAAGCGTCAACTGCATTTCATCGTCAGGGGTGAAAATTGTTGGACAAGAAAGACTGAAAGGCCGTGCTCTCGGGCCTTTCATAACGGGAGGACAGGATAAAGTTACGCTATCAACGGTTCGTTAGAGATACGTTGTCGGAGGATCAAATGACGATTGGCGGAGCGCCTGAAGGATGTGTGCAATGACTCCTGGCCCCTTCGCGAGCAGGCTCGCTCCAACAATGGCTCACCTGCGGACACAATTATTGTGAACCACCGCGATCAACTGTGGGAGCGAGCCTGCTCGCGAATACGGTCTGACAGGCAATGGATTACCTGACCCAGAATCTTACCCCCGCTGCGCCTCAGCCTCTTCATGGGCATGACGCAGTCGCTCACGGCTATTGGTCAGGTGCAAGCGCATGGCCGCCCGCGCCGCGTCGGAGTCCTGGCGGGCGATCGCGTCGTAGATCTCTTCGTGCTCGCGGCTCAGGCGATTCATGTAGTGCTGCTGATCGTCATGGGCCAGCCGCGCGGAGTTCAGGCGGGTGCGCGGGATGATGCTGGTGCCCAGGTGAGTCATAATGTCGGTGAAGTAGCGGTTGCCGGTTGCCAGGGCAATCTGCAGGTGGAACTGGAAGTCCGAGGCCACGGCATCGCTGGCGTGGGAAACACTTTCGTTCAGGGCATCCAGTGCCGCGCGCATAAGCGCTAACTGCTCGGGGCTGCGGCGTTGCGCGGCGAGGCCAGCGGACTCCACTTCGAGGCTGATGCGCAGTTCCAGAATGGCCAGCACGTCGCGCAAGGTAACCACAGTTGCCGGGTCGATGCGAAACCCGCTCGGGCTTGGGGTGTCCAGCACGAAGGTTCCGATGCCGTGACGGGTTTCCACCTGCCCGGCTGCCTGTAAACGGGAAATCGCCTCGCGTACCACCGTGCGGCTGACACCATGGGCATCCATGATCGCCGACTCGGTGGGCAGCTTGTCGCCACGCTTGAGGTGACCGTCGCGGATCTGCTCGGACAGCACCGTCACCAGTTCCTGAGCGAGGCTGCGGCGCTTGCGAGGGAGGCGTGGTGCGTCGTTCGGGTTTTCCATGGTGAACATCTGTCTCGAAAAATTCGGCTGAAAGCGCATCATAGCTCAACGCGGTTGTACGATCACCCACACACCCCTTGTAGGAGCTGCCGAAGGCTGCGATCTTTTGATCTTGATCTAGAAAAACAAAATCAAAAGATCGCAGCCTTCGGCAGCTCCTACAGGGGGGCGCGGTGCTCAGGCGGTCACGGTCTGATCCACCAAATGGCCATTCTCGATACGAACGTGCCGTGGATGGAAGCGCTTGAGGCTGCTGCGATGCCCGACGCTGATGATACTCAGGCCCGGCAACTCATCGATCAGTGCCTGATAAAGCGACGCCTCGTCTTCTTCATCCATCGCCGAAGTCGCTTCGTCCATGTACAGCCATTGCGGTGCATAAAGCAGCGCACGGGCAAAGGCCAGACGTTGCTGCTCGCCAGGCGAGAGCATGCGCTGCCAGTGATTGGCTTCGTCGAGACGCGCCACCAGATGCGGCAGACGGCAGGTTTCCAGAACGTGCACGTAACGCTCGTTCGGGTAGGTATCACCGGCCTGTGGATAACTCAGCGCTTCACGCAAGGTGCCAATCGGCAAGTAAGGCTTTTGCGGCAGGAAGAGATAGCGCGCCGCCGGCAGGCGGATACTGCCGTGCCCCGCAGGCCACAGGTGCCCCATCGCCCGCAGCAAGGTCGACTTGCCGCTGCCGGAACGACCGCTGAGCATCACGCGCTCGCCCTCCTCCACGGTCATGTCGCCACTGGTCAACAGGTGGCGGCCGTCAGCCAGGTCGAGGCCGAGGTTGTGCACCTTCAAGGCTGAGCCGGAGTTCTGCACGTCGATGGCCGGCGCGCGTTGCTCGTTGTCAGTCATGGCCTGGCGGAAGCTGAGCAGACGATCGCAGGTGGCGCGCCATGAGGCGAGGCTCTGGTACGCGGTGATAAACCAGCTGAAGCTGTCCTGGACATTGCCGAACGCCGAGCTGATTTGCATCAGCTCACCCAGTTCGATCTTGCCGGCGAGGTAACGCGGCGCGGCAACCATGAAGGGGAAGATGACAGCGGCCTGCTCGTAACCGGAAGTGAAGAAGGTCAGGCGCTTGGACACCTTCATGATGTCCCAGTAGTTGTGCCAGACCATTGAGAAACGATGGGTCAAGCGGCGGTTCTCATTGGGCTCGCCGTTGTACAACGCGATGCTTTCGGCATTCTCGCGAATCCGTACCATGGAGAAACGCAGGTCGGCTTCGAAGCGTTGTTGGCGGTTGTTCAGGCCGATCAAGCGGCGACCGATCAAATGCGTCAGCCAGCTGCCCAGAACCGCGTAAACCAGTACGGCCCAGAACATGTAGCCGGGAATGGTCACACCGAACACTTCAATGCTTCCGGACACACCCCAGAGGATGATCGAGAACGACACCAGGCTGACGATATTGCGCAGCAGGCCGATGCCCAGACTCAAGGTGTCGGAGGTGAAATTGTTGAGGTCTTCAGAAATGCGCTGGTCCGGGTTATCGGTGTAACCGCCCTGCTCCAGCTGGTAGTAATTCTTGTTGCCGAGCCAACGGGCGAAATGCTTTTCGGTGAGCCACGCCCGCCAGCGAATCGTCAGCATCTGCGTCAGGTAGAGCCGGTACACCGCACCCACAATCGCCACCGCTGCAATCGCGCAGAAATACAGGATCAGCCGCCAGAATGCCGCCTCGTCCTTTTGCTGCAGGGCATTGTAGAAATCCTTGTACCAGGTGTTGAACCACACCGAGATCCCCACGCTGACGAGCGACAATGCAATCACTGCGATCAGCAACGTCCAGGCCTTGACCTTTTCTTCACTGCGCCAGTAAGGCGTGATCATCGCCCAGACTTTTCGGAAAAACTGCCCGCGCACAGCATCATTGACCGCGGAGTACTCAGCGTTCTGATTCATGGATAAGGCTCGATAAGGAAAAGAACACGTACGAACCGATCATAGATGATCGGTTCGATTTTTCGCGAGGAGTGGCCCGCATTCGTTCAGCGCAGGTTCAGCGACGAACGGGGCGCTTCTGCAGTTTGCGCTGCAGCGTGCGGCGGTGCATGCCCAGGGCGCGGGCGGTGGCGGAGATGTTGCCTTCGTGCTCGGTCAACACGCGCTGAATGTGTTCCCACTGCAAGCGGTCCACGGACATCGGGTTTTCCGGCACCAGGCTGTCGAGGTCGGCGTGTTCGGACAACAGCGCGGCCAGCACGTCGTCGGCGTCGGCCGGTTTGCACAGGTAGTTGCAGGCGCCGCGCTTGATCGCTTCCACGGCGGTGGCAATGCTCGAATAACCGGTGAGGATCACCACGCGCATTTCCGGGTCCATTTCCAGCAACTTGGGCAGCAACACCAGGCCCGAGTCACCATCCATTTTCAGGTCCAGCGCGGCATAGTCCGGCAGATCGGCCTGGGCGATGGTCAGCCCTTCTTCGGCGGAACCGGCGGTGCTGACGCGAAAGCCACGGCGGGCCATGGCGCGGGCCATCACCCGGGTAAAGGTCGCGTCGTCATCGACCAGCAGCAAATGCGGCAGTTCTTCGCCTTCGACTTGGATTTCGTCACTCATGTTGGTCTCCTCGGGCGCCGTGGGGCAGGCGCAGCTCGGTGAGCGTGCCGCCTTCCTCATGACTGTAGAGTTTCACTGAGCCGCCGGCGCGTGTCACGCTGGCCTTGCTCAAAAACAGGCCCAGGCCGAAGCCTTTGCCCTTGGTGGTAAAAAACGGCTTGCCGATCTGCTCGGCGATGGCCAGCGGCACACCGGCGCCGTGGTCGCGGATGCTGATGGTCAAGTCCTCGGTATTCCAGTCCAGGGTGACTTGCAGCCCCTCGGGACAGGCATCCGCCGCGTTGTTGAGCAGATTGAGCAGTGCCTGGGTCAGGTCTGGTGGCGGCGCCATGCGCGGCACCGTGCCCTGGCCCAGGCGCTGGAAGCGATAACTGGCTTCCGGGCGCATCAGGTGCCAGCGATTGAGCGCTTCGTCGAGCCAGTCGGTGACGTCCTGCATCTGCACCGCCAAACGGCGATTGGCCTCCGCCGCCCGAACCAGCTGTTGCAAGGTCTCTTTGCACAGCTTGACCTGATCCTGCAGCACTTTCAGGTCATCCTGCAGCATCGGGTCAGGATGATCCTGTTGCATCTCTTTGAGCAACACGCTCATGGTCGCCAACGGCGTGCCCAACTCATGGGCGGCGCCTGCCGCCTGGGTGGCGACGGCCAGCAGTTGCTGGTCGCGCAGGCCTTCTTCGCGGCGAATGGCGCGCAGCTCTTCCTGGCGACGCAGCTCTTCGGCCATGCGCGCGGCGAAGAACGTGATCACTGCCGCCGCCAGGGCGAAGCTCAACCACATCCCGTACACCTGCAGGTTTTCCCGGGCGATCGGGAAGGTTTGCAGCGGGTAGAAGCGCGCCAGCAGCAAGGTGTACATGGTCAAGGCGATGCCCGACAGAATCACCGAGTAACGCCATGGCAAGGTCACTGCCGCGATGGTCAGCGGCACCAGGTAATAAGAGACGAAGGGGTTGGTCGAACCACCCGAGAAATACAGCAGCGCACTGTGGATAAACAGGTCGCAGGCCAATTGCACCGCGTATTCGAGCTCGGTGACAGGCCATGTGGTGCGCAGCCGAATGGCCGTGAAAGCACACAGCAGCATCGAGCAGCCAAGGGTCGCGGCCAGTTGGAACCAGGGCAATGGCAGCAGTTCGAGCCAGTAGGCCAAGCCTACGGAACCGGCTTGAGCGGCCAATACCAAGGTACGGATGAACGTCAGCCGCCAGAGATTCTGGCGCGTGGCGGAAGTGATTTGAACGGGGGCGAGCATGAGCTCTCCTGATGAGCGCTCCAGGCGGATCGACGGGAGTATAACCAAGCGCGGGGGCTGGCAGGCGAAAGTGCGGCAAACGGCCACATGGCGGGAAGCTTAGCGGTGTCTATACGGACGCCTTCGCGAGCAGGCTCGCTCCCACATTGGAATGCATTTCCCTGTAGGAGCGTGGCTTGCCCGCGAATGGTTGCGAAGCAGCCACCTGCAGTCGATCTGTATAGAAGTTGTAACTGTGCGAACCGGATCATTAAAGCTAGAGTCTGATGGTTTCACGCAGGCCCGGACAAAACCCTGCGCACCATCCTAGGAGCCTTCATGCACACATTCCGCCGCAGCGCCGCCCTCCTCGCCCTGAGTGCTGGCACCCTCGCCGCCCTCCCGGCCCTGGCCGCCGACGAACTTCATTACAACCAGATTTCCCTGCGTGCCGAAGTCAGCCAGGAAGTGGCTCGCGACCTGATGATCGTGACCCTCTACACCGAAGAACAGAATACCGACCCGGCCAAACTCGCCGCGGACGTCAGCACCACCATGAACAAGGCCCTGGCCCAGGCCAAGCAAGTCAAGGACATCACCCTGCGCCAGGGCAGTCGCAACAGCTACCCTATCTACGACGCCAAGGGCCAGAAAATCACCGGCTGGCGTGAACGTGCCGAACTGCGCCTGGAAAGCCCGGACTTCGCCGCACTGTCGAAGCTGACTGGCGAACTGCTCACCGACCTGAAAATGGGCGGCATGGACTTCGCCATCGCCACGCCAACCCGCAAGGCCAGCGAAGACGCCCTGCTCAAGGACGCCGTAACCGCCTTCAAGGCCCGCGCGCAGCTGGCCACCGACGCCCTGGGCGGCAAGGGCTACAAAATCGTCAATCTGAATCTCAACAGCAACGGTTACCCACAACCCTACATGCGCGGGCCGATGATGATGAAAGCCGCCAGCATGGACGCGGCTCCGGTGACGCCGGAAGTGGAAGCCGGCACCAGCCAGGTCAGTATGACGGCCGATGGATCGATTGAAGTGCTGATGCCTTGATTCGATAACCTGAATAGATAAACGGCGATCATTGAAGTGATCGCCGTTTTTTTTGCGGGACGTTTGCGTGCATGAGCTATAAATGAATACGCACACCCACGAAAAGCCCGAGTTGCAATGGGTGCAACCAATGTCCGGGGGCCGATCGGGTTGCAACAATAACCACTCTTATTCACGCCATACCCACCCCACGAACAGGGGTATAAATAAGTAACACCCCGCCCTGATCGGGAGCATCCAGAAACCATGGCGCACCAATTAAGTGCGTCGTTTGCACCTAAAAAACGCCGCGCAAACGATCAAATGCGGCGAGTTTTATACAATTGCGACATTAAGGTACGTTCGTGCCACTGTTTAATGCCTGTAGTCGCTCTGGATCTTGCATTGGGTATGGCCCCTGCATAAGTATCCGCAGGCACGACTCACGAGGTCGTCCTCAAAATCAAAAAATGACAACAAATCATGAGGCCACCATGCTTAAACACGCGGTCATTCCGTTTTTAGTCGGCGCCAGCCTGTTGGCTAGTGCACCGTTCGCTCAAGCTGCGACTAACCTGGTGTTCTGCTCCGAAGGGAGCCCGGCCGGTTTCGATCCAGGTCAATACACCACCGGAACCGACTTCGACGCCTCTGCCGAAACCATGTTCAACCGCCTGACCCAGTTCGAGCGCGGCGGCACCGCCGTAATTCCTGGCCTGGCGACCAGCTGGGACGTCTCCGATGACGGCCTGAACTACACCTTCCACCTGCGCGAAGGCGTCAAGTTCCACACCACACCGTATTTCAAGCCGACTCGTGAGTTCAACGCCGACGACGTACTGTTCACCTTCAATCGCATGATTAACAAGGATGAACCGTTCCGCAAAGCGTACCCGACCGAATTCCCGTACTTCACCGACATGGGGATGGACACCAACATCACCAAGATCGATAAAGTCGACGACAAAACCGTCAAGTTCACCCTCAAAGACGTTGATGCCGCGTTCATCCAGAACATGGCCATGAGCTTCGCCTCGATCCAGTCCGCCGAATACGCAGCCCAGCTGCTGAAAGAAGGCAAGGCCGCGGACATCAACCAGAAGCCGGTCGGCACTGGTCCGTTCGTGTTCAAGAGCTACCAGAAAGACTCCAACATCCGCTACACCGGGAACAAGGACTACTGGAAGCCGGAAGACGTCAAGATCGACAACCTGATCTTCGCCATCACCACCGACCCGTCGGTACGTATCCAGAAGCTGAAGAAGAATGAGTGCCAGGTCACCCTGTTCCCTCGTCCGGCTGACCTGAAAGCGCTGCGCGAAGACAAGACCCTGAAGCTGCCTGACCAGGCCGGTTTCAACCTGGGTTACATCGCCTACAACGTGATGGACAAGGTCAAGGGCAGCAACGAGCCAAACCCGTTGGCCCAATTGAAAGTGCGTCAGGCACTGGACATGGCGGTCAACAAGCAACAGATCATCGACTCCGTGTACCAGGGCGCCGGCCAACTGGCCGTCAACGCCATGCCACCGACCCAGTGGTCCTACGACACCACCATCAAGGATGCGCCGTACAACCCTGAGAAAGCCAAAGAGCTGCTCAAGGAAGCCGGCGTGAAAGACGGCACCGAAATCGTTCTCTGGGCCATGCCGGTACAGCGTCCGTATAACCCGAACGCCAAGCTGATGGCAGAAATGCTGCAGTCCGACTGGGCGAAGGTCGGCCTCAAGGTCAAGATCCAGAGCTACGAGTGGGGCGAGTACATCAAGCGCTCCAAAGGCGGCGAGAATCAGGCGATGCTGATTGGCTGGAGCGGTGACAATGGTGATCCCGACAACTGGCTGAACGTGCTGTTCGGCTGCGACTCGCTGGAAGGCAACAACTTCTCGAAATGGTGCTACAAGCCGTTTGACGACATCGTCAAGCAAGCCAAGCGCACTTCGGATCAAGGCAAACGCACCGAACTGTACAAGCAGGCGCAACACATCCTTAAAGATCAGACGCCAATGACACCTATCGCTCACTCGACGGTGTTCCAACCCATGCGCGCCAATGTGCAGGACTTCAAGATCAGCCCGTTTGGCTTGAACTCCTTCTACGGCGTCAGCGTCAGCAAGTAAGGTTTGGTAACGGCGACGTTCATGACGTCGCCGTTACTTTATCTACCGAGAAAGCAGGAAATCACCTACATCCAAATCGCCCGCTGACTACAGCGGAGCGCTAGGACGCGTCGTCTTTTCCCACAAGTCTTTCGGACTTTTCGTATTTACTGCCGGACCCACGGTACATACCGTCGGGATCTGACCAGCGAATGCGTGGGTCATCGGTTTTTTTGCTGCACGTCATGGCTGGAAACCAGTGAAGCCTTCACGTCTGCGGACGGGACGGAGGCTCATTGTCACAACACTGAACAAGAGAGAGCGTCATGCGCCATACCTTGGTTTTATCCGCATTACTGGGCGCGGGCCTGTTGGCCGCCACGTCCATGAGCCAGGCTGCCTCCAACAGCCTGGTGTTCTGTTCCGAAGGCAGCCCCGCCGGCTTCGACACCGCGCAGTACACCACCGCGACCGATAACGACGCCGCCGAACCGCTGTACAACCGCCTGGCAGAGTTTGAAAAAGGCTCGACCAATGTCGTACCCGGTCTAGCCACCAGTTGGGATATTTCCGAGGACGGCCTCCAGTACACCTTCCACCTACGTCCCGGAGTGAAATTTCACACGACCAAATACTTCACGCCGACCCGCGACTTCAACGCTGACGACGTGCTTTTCACGTTCAATCGCATGCTCGATCCGCAGCAACCTTTCCGTAAGGCTTACCCGACTGAATTCCCGTATTTCAACGGCATGAGCCTGAACAAGAACATCGCCAAGGTCGAAAAGACCGGGCCGCTGACCGTGGTCATGACGCTCAACAGCGTGGACGCCGCGTTCATCCAGAACATCGCCATGAGCTTCGCCGCGATTCTCTCCGCCGAGTACGCCGACAAGCTGCTCGCCGAAGGCAAGCCGAGCGACATCAACCAGAAGCCGATCGGCACCGGGCCGTTCGTGTTCAAGAGTTACCAGAAAGACTCGAACATCCGTTACACCGGCAATAAGCATTACTGGGACCCGAGCCGGGTCAAGCTCGACAACCTGATTTTCGCCATCAACACCGACGCCTCGGTGCGCGTGCAGAAGCTGAAGGCCAATGAGTGCCAGATCACCTTGCACCCCCGCCCCGCCGACGTGACCGCGCTGAAGAACGATCCCGCACTGCAGTTGATCGAAAAGCCCGGCTTCAACCTCGGCTACATCGCCTACAACGTGCGTCACAAGCCATTCGACCAGCTCGAAGTGCGCCAGGCACTGGACATGGCGGTGAACAAGCAAAGCATTCTCAATGCCGTTTACCAGGGTGCAGGGCAACTGGCGGTCAACGCCATGCCGCCGACCCAATGGTCCTACGATGACACGATCAAGGACGCCGCCTACAACCCGGAAAAAGCCAAGGAACTGCTCAAGGCTGCCGGCGTGAAGGAAGGCACCGAAATCACCCTATGGGCCATGCCCGTACAGCGCCCCTACAACCCCAACGCCAAGTTGATGGCCGAGATGCTCCAGGCTGACTGGGCGAAGATCGGCCTCAAGGTCAAGATCGTCAGCTACGAATGGGGCGAGTACATCAAGCGCACCAAGAATGGCGAGCACGACATCAGCCTGATCGGCTGGACCGGTGACAACGGTGACCCGGACAACTGGCTCGGCACGCTGTACAGCTGCGATGCCATTGGCGGCAACAACTACTCCATGTGGTGTGATCCGGCTTACGACAAGCTGATCAAGCAGGCCAAGGTCGTGACCGACCGCAACCAGCGCACCGAGCTCTACAAACAGGCGCAGCAGTACCTCAAGCAGCAGGTGCCGATCACGCCTGTCGCCCATTCGACGGTCAACCAGCCGTTGAGCGCCAAAATCGAAGGGTTCAAGGTCAGCCCCTTCGGTCGCAACGTGTTCTCGGGTGTCAGCATCGAAAAATAAAACCGTGTAGCTGAAAACGCTTGGGGGCGCATTGCGCCCTCACGCAAGCGTATTGCCGCAATTCGCCAATCCGGCGCACAGCAAACGTTTGCGATGCGTGAAAGAGTTCCAAAAGCAAATAGCCGAACCACCAAAAAAGGCCGGCATTAATAATAGAAAGTAAGGAGCTTCACCCATGAAACTGAGCAGCACCGCAATACTGGCGTTGGCCATTAGCAGCATCACCGCCACGGCTTACGCTGAAACCCAGAGCCAGGCGTACACCCCGGTTACAGTGAATGAGAAAAGCGCCCAGAGCGAAGCCACCGGTTTCCTCGAAGGCCAGTCGATCGGTGGCACTACCCGTAACTGGTACGCCAATGAACAGCTGAAACGTGGCGCCAATTTCTCCTACAAGAAAGACGGCGTTTCGACACCAACTGACCGTCGCATCAACTGGGTTCAGGGCACCATCGTCAAGTACAACTCGGGCTTCACCGAAGGCACAGTCGGTGTCAGCACTGAAGTGGCAGCCTACAACGCCATCGCCCTGGACCAGGACCGCAAGGACCTGGCGTCCAACAATGGTGGCGCACCGGGCACTCGCCCAGGCGCGGGCAACAACCGTACCCTGACCGAAGAAGGCGGCGACGCCGTTGGCCAGTGGAGCAAACTGGGCCTGGCCAACGTCAAGGCGCGTATTTCCAACACCACCCTGACCGCCGGTCGTCAGAACTTCAGCAGCCCGATGGTCGATGTCATCGGTAACCGTGCGCTACCTTCGAGCTTCCAGGGTGTGGCGATCCACAGCGAAGAACTGAACAACCTGGCGTTCGACCTGGCCACCTTCGATCGCAACTCGCCGCGTACCGAAGAAAGCCAGCGCAAATTCCGCACCGAATACGCCAACGGCATCGTTGAATCCGACCACGTCTACACCGGCGGTATCACCTACACCCCGTTCGCCAGCCTGACCACCAGCCTCTGGGCAACCCAGGCTGAAGATATCTGGAACCAGTATTACTTCGGCGCCACTCACGTCCTGGGCGACAGCCAGGTGCTGAGCCTGACCACCGGCCTGAACTACTACAAAACCCAGGAAGAAGGCAAAGCGCTGATCGGCGACATCGACAACGACACCTACTCCCTGTCGTTCGGCCTGACTCACCAGGCGCACAGCCTGACCTTCTCGTACCAGGAAGTGAACGGTAACGAGTACTTCGACTACCTGCACGAAACCAACGGTATCTACCTGGCCAACTCCCTGCTGTCGGACTTCAACGGTCCGAACGAGAAGTCCTTCCAGATCGCCTACGGCCTGAACATGGCCGAGTACGGCGTGCCAGGCCTGAAGTTCAACATCTACCAGGCGCGCGGCTGGGGCATCGACGGTACCCACTACACCGGCAACAAAGGCGTGGCGGACAAAGGCTACGACGGTATCCAGTCGCAAGACGGCGAACACCATTACGAATATGGCATCGGTGCCACCTACGCTATACAGAGCGGCCCGTTCAAGGCCACCACTGTTCGCGGGACCTACACCGCTCACCGCGCCAGCGAAAACCAGGCTGACGGCAGCATCAACGAGTTCCGTCTCGTGACTACTGTTCCGTTCAACATTCTGTAATGCACCCGCCCCACGGTTGATCCAACGATGAATCAACCGTGGGGCTTTTGTCCTTCAACCGATTGCAGAGGGTTCTTGATGAAAATGCTTCCCCTACGTGCGGCCATCGCGGCCGCCTTGCTGACTGTCGCGGTGGGTGTATCGGCCAAGCCGCTGGTGGTGTGCACCGAAAACAGCCCCGAAGGCTTCGACATGGTCCAGTACACGACTGCAGTCACAGCCGATGCGGTGGCCGAAACCATCTTCAATCGCCTGGCGGACTTCAAGCCCGGGACCACTGATGTGATTCCGGCACTGGCCGAATCCTGGGACATCAGCGAAGACGGCCTGACCTACACCTTCCACCTGCGCAAAGGCGTCAAGTTTCACACCACCGAATACTTCAAGCCGACCCGCGACATGAATGCCGACGACGTGGTCTGGAGCTTCCAGCGTCAGCTGGACCCGAACCACCCATGGCACAAACTGTCGAGCGTGGGCTTCCCGTACTTTGAAAGCATGGGCTTCAAGGAACTGTTGAAAAACGTCGAAAAAGTCGACGACTACACGGTCAAGTTCACTTTGACCCGCCGCGAAGCGCCGTTCCTGGCCGACCTCGCCATGGCGTTCTCCTCGATCTACCCTGCCGAGTACGCCGACCAGTTGCTCAAGGTCAACAAGACCGGCGACCTGAACAGCAAGCCGGTCGGCACCGGTCCGTTTGTCTTCCAGCGCTACAACAAGGACGCCCAGGTCCGCTTCAAGGCCAACCCGGATTATTTCCGTGGCAAGCCGCCAGCTGATTCGCTGATCCTCGCCATCGCCACCGACAACAACGTGCGCTTGCAGAAGCTCAAGGCCAACGAGTGCCAGGTCGCGCTGTATCCGAAGCCGGATGACATTCCGAGCATCAAGAAAGACTCGAACCTGAAGGTCGATGAACTGAATGCGATGACCGTCGCCTACATCGCTATCAACACCCAGCACAAATACCTGAGTGACGTGCGCGTACGTAAAGCCATCGACATCGCCTTCGACAAGGAAGCGGCCGTCAACGCGCTGTTCGGCAAAGGCAATGCGACCGCGGCGGTCAACCCGTTCCCGGACACCCTGCTGGGCTACAACCACGACCTGAAGAACCCGACCCGTGACCTGGACAAGGCCCGCGCCCTGCTCAAGGAAGCCGGCGTACCGGAAGGCACCGTGTTCACCCTGTTCACCCGTAACGGCGGTGGTGCGACCAACCCGAACCCGATGCTCGGCGCGCAGATGATGCAGGCCGACCTGGCCAAGGTCGGGATCAAGATCGACATCCGCGTGATGGAATGGGGCGAAATGCTCAAACGCGCGAAAAACGGCGAGCACGATATGGTTTCCGCCGGATGGGCGGGCGATAACGGCGACCCGGATAACTTCCTGACGCCTATGCTCAGTTGCGAGGCGGCGAAGAACGGCGAAAACTATGCACGCTGGTGCAATGAAAAATTCCAGGCCCTGCTAGACCAGGCCCGCGAAAAAACCGACCCGGCCGAACGTGCAGCGCTGTACGAACAGGCTCAGGTTATCTTTAACCAGGACCAGCCATGGATCAGCCTGGCGCACACTAGAATGTTCACTGCAATGCGCAACAACGTAGAGGGTTATCACATTAGCCCCCTCACCACGAATAACTTCGCCACCACCCAGGTGAAGTAAATAAGAAAACTCCCGGCATGCCTGACCCAGGCCTGCCGGGCACGCCTAACCGGCTGATGAGGTACAACCCACGATGTTTAGTTTTATTGCCCGCCGACTGGGGTTACTGATCCCCACGTTTTTCGGCATCACCTTGCTGACTTTCGCGTTGATTCGCATGATCCCTGGCGACCCCGTGGAAGTCATGATGGGCGAACGCAGAGTCGACCCGGAAATGCACGCTCAGGCAATGGAACGCCTAGGTCTGAACAAACCCCTGTATGCCCAGTACCTGGATTACATCGGCAAACTGGCCCACGGCGATCTCGGGGAATCCCTGCGTACCCGTGAAAGCGTCTGGACCGAGTTCACCTCCCTATTCCCCGCGACCCTGGAACTGTCCATGGCCGCCCTGTTGTTCGCCGGTATCCTGGGCCTGTTGGCCGGGGTGATCGCGGCCCTCAAGCGAGGGTCCCTGTTCGACCACGGGGTGATGGGCATCTCCCTGGCGGGATACTCGATGCCGATCTTCTGGTGGGGCCTGATCCTGATCATGTTCTTTTCGGTCTCCCTGGGCTGGACCCCGGTATCCGGGCGCATCGACCTGCTGTATGACATCGAGCCACGCACCGGCTTCATGCTGATCGATACGCTGCTGGCCGATGACGTTGGCGCGTTCTTCGATGCCCTGCACCACCTGATCCTGCCGGCCATCGTGCTCGGCACCATCCCGCTGGCGGTGATCGCGCGGATGACCCGTTCGTCGATGCTCGAAGTGCTGCGTGAAGACTATATCCGTACCGCCAAGGCCAAGGGCCTTTCGCCATCGCGCGTTGTATTCGTGCACGGCCTGCGCAACGCGCTGATTCCGGTGCTGACCGTGGTCGGCCTGCAAGTCGGTACCCTGTTGGCCGGCGCGGTCCTGACCGAGACCATCTTCTCCTGGCCGGGTATCGGCAAATGGCTGATCGAAGCCATTGGCGCCCGGGACTACCCGGTCGTGCAAAACGGCATCCTGTTAATCGCCTGCCTGGTGATTCTGGTCAACTTCGTAGTGGACATCCTCTACGGCTTTGCCAACCCACGCATCCGTCATCAGCGCTGAGGTCAATACCCATGAGCACTCCAACATCCTCAGTAGCCACTACCACCTCCGCGGTGGATCAAAGCCTGCTGTACCCGTCGCCGTATAAAGAATTCTGGCAAGCGTTTTCCAAGAACAAAGGTGCCGTTGCCGGCCTGATGTTCATGCTGCTGGTGATTTTCTGCGCCATCTTCGCCCCGTGGGTCGCCCCGCATGACCCGAGCGAGCAGTACCGCGACTTCCTGCTCACCCCGCCAGCCTGGCTGGAAGGTGGGCAGATCCAGTTCCTGCTGGGTACCGATGAACTGGGTCGCGACCTGCTGTCGCGCCTGATCCAGGGTTCGCGCCTGTCGCTGCTGATCGGTTTGTCATCGGTGGTGATGTCGCTGATCCCGGGGATCCTGCTGGGTCTGTTCGCCGGGTTCTACCCGCGTATTTTAGGCCCGACCATCATGCGTTTGATGGACATCATGCTGGCCCTGCCCTCGCTGCTGCTGGCCGTGGCGATTGTCGCCATCCTCGGCCCTGGCCTGATCAACACCATTATTGCCATCGCCGTGGTTTCGTTGCCGTCTTATGTTCGCCTGACCCGCGCCGCGGTGATGGGCGAGCTGAACCGCGACTACGTGACCGCCGCGCGCCTGGCCGGTGCCGGCCTGCCACGCCTGATGTTCGTGACCGTGCTGCCCAACTGCATGGCGCCCTTGATCGTTCAGGCCACCCTGAGCTTCTCCTCGGCGATTCTCGATGCCGCAGCCCTTGGCTTCCTCGGCCTTGGCGTACAACCGCCAACCCCTGAGTGGGGCACCATGCTGGCCTCGGCCCGCGACTACATCGAACGCGCCTGGTGGGTCGTCAGCCTGCCTGGTTTGACCATTTTGCTCAGCGTGCTGGCAATTAACTTGATGGGTGACGGCCTGCGCGATGCGCTGGACCCGAAACTCAAGAACGCCGCCTGAGGAGATTCCAATGTCACTGCTAGAAATCAAGAATCTCAACGTTCGCTTCGGCGACAAGAACGCTACGCCCGTGGTCGATGGCCTCGATCTGAAAGTCGACAAGGGCGAAGTGCTGGCCATCGTTGGCGAGTCGGGTTCGGGTAAATCCGTGACCATGATGGCGCTGATGGGCCTGATCGAGCATCCTGGTATCGTCACCGCCGACTCGCTCAGCTTTGACGGCAAGGACATGCTCAAGCTCAGCAACCGTCAGCGTCGGCAGATTGTCGGTAAAGACCTGTCGATGGTCTTCCAGGACCCGATGACCGCGCTGAACCCGAGCTACACCGTCGGTTTCCAGATCGAAGAAGTGCTGCGCCTGCACCTGAAAATGTCCGGCAAGCAAGCGCGCAAACGGGCTATTGAACTGCTGGAAAAAGTGGAAATCCCGGGCGCCGCCAGCCGTATGGACGCCTACCCGCATCAACTGTCCGGCGGCATGAGCCAGCGTGTCGCGATCGCCATGGCGATTGCCGGCGAACCGAAGCTGCTGATCGCCGACGAACCGACCACTGCACTGGACGTAACGATTCAGGCACAGATCATGGAGCTGCTGCTGGCGTTGCAGAAAGAGCAGAACATGGGCCTGGTGCTGATCACCCACGACCTCGCGGTCGTGGCCGAAACCGCCCAGCGCGTGTGCGTGATGTACGCCGGCCAAGCGGTCGAAGTCGGTCAGGTGCCACAACTGTTCGACATCCCTGCGCACCCGTACAGCGAAGCACTGCTCAAGGCGATTCCGGAACACAGCCTGGGCGCCTCGCGCCTGTCGACCCTGCCGGGCATCGTGCCGGGTCGCTACGACCGTCCGCAGGGTTGCCTGCTGTCGCCGCGCTGCCCCTATGTGCAGGACAACTGCCGCGTGCAGCGCCCAAACCTTGACCAGAAAAGCAACAGCCTCGCCCGCTGCTTCTACCCGCTGAACCAGGAGGTGGCGTAATGGCCGTCGTACTTACCGCCCGCGACCTGACCCGTCACTACGAAGTGTCCCGTGGCATGTTCAAGGGACACGCCACCGTCCGCGCCCTCAATGGGGTGTCGTTCGAGCTGGAAGCCGGCAAGACCCTCGCCGTTGTAGGTGAGTCGGGCTGCGGCAAGTCCACCTTGGCCCGTGCCCTGACCCTGATTGAGGAACCGTCCTCCGGCTCCCTGAAAATCGCCGGCCAGGAAGTCACCGGTGCCGACAAGGCCCAGCGCAAACAACTGCGCAAAGACGTGCAGATGGTGTTCCAGAGCCCGTACGCCTCGCTGAACCCACGGCAGAAAGTCGGTGATCAACTGGCAGAGCCCCTGCTGATCAACACCAACCTGAGCGCCTCGGAACGTCGCGAGAAAGTCCAGGCGATGATGAAGCAGGTGGGTTTGCGCCCTGAGCACTATCAGCGTTATCCGCACATGTTCTCCGGTGGCCAGCGCCAGCGGATTGCCCTGGCCCGCGCGATGATGCTGCAACCGAAAGTGCTGGTCGCGGACGAACCGACCTCGGCACTGGACGTGTCGATCCAGGCGCAGGTGCTGAACCTGTTCATGGATTTGCAGCAAGAGTTCAACACGGCGTACGTGTTCATCTCCCACAACCTGGCGGTGGTGCAACACGTCGCCGATGACGTGATGGTGATGTACCTCGGCCGCCCGGTGGAAATGGGCCCGAAGAACGACATCTACGAGCGTCCCCTGCACCCGTACACCCAGGCGTTGCTGTCGGCCACCCCGACCATCCACCCGGACCCCAACAAGCCGAAAATCAAGATCGTCGGCGAGTTGCCCAACCCGTTGAACCCGCCGCCCGGCTGCGCTTTCCACAAGCGTTGCCCGTATGCGACTGAGCGTTGCAGCACTGAAGAGCCGGCTTTACGGTTGCTGGATAATCGCCAGGTGGCTTGCCACTACGCCGAGCAATTCCTCGACGGCGCGGCATAAATATGTGGGAGCGGGCTTGCTCGCGAAGGCGTTCTGTCAGTCACCTTCTCCATCGACTGACACACCGCATTCGCGAGCAAGCCCGCTCCCACAGGATTTCTCCAGTTCAACAACCCCTTCTCCTTCGATTACGCACTAGTCGGGGGAATAGGGGTTTTCTTTTGCCTGCAATTTACGTCTGGCTGTCTCCCTCGTCCGAGTCATCGGAGTCTGGCTCATCGGTGGTCGAGTCATCATCGTTGTCGGCACCACCCTGCCCCTTGTCGCCCGGTTCCGATTCGGACTTGGCGATCATCAGATCACCGTGGGTCCCCTGCCCGCTCGACGCCTGGGTTTCGTGATCCTCACACTCGGCCCAGACCGCCGAACTGCCGAGGGCCAGCATCACCAAAACCTTCAACAGCAACACAACGCGTAGCAACCTGTTCATGTCGAATCCTTCCTTTCGTAGAGTGCCTGTCCGGCGCTGAATAAAATCTAGTTCCGATCAGCTGGGATCTCCAAATAGGACGCTAACGACCGGTCGGAAATGCCGTGGAAGATGAGACTGGTTTTGAATAGGTGATATAAGCAAATCAGCTATGGTGCCGTTTCACTTGGCAAAGAGGAGCGAACGATTCCCATGTGTAAGCGTGTCGCTTGGCAGATCAATGGCATCGCTAACAATGCCAGGGTCGCGCCCGCGATCCAGACACTATGTCCTCCTAAGTATCCGTACAACTGGCCGCCCAATGTCGGCGAAATAAGCACACTCATACTCCAGCACATTGAAAAAGCGCCAAAATAAAGCCCGCTTCTACCTGCTTGCGCACGTTGCATGACCAACACGTTCAACGTTGGCAAAAACAGGATTTCGCCCAGCGTCCAGATAATGGTCGACAGGCACGCATAAAGGGCATCGTTTCCCCACGGCAACATTCCAAGTCCACAAGCCAGCAATACGGCACCAGCCATCAGCTGCCGGCGCGGGCCCCATGTTTCGCTCAGATGGGATAACGGAATTTGCAGTAAAACCACGAGCATCGCATTGAGCGCAAATAGCCATCCTACGAACTCCGGTCCTACCTGATAGAAGTCGAGTAAATAGTTACCCAACACGCTGTAGACCGGTTCGAATGCAAGGCCGAGTAAAACAGAAGCCGCCAGTAACCAGAGAAAGGGCTTGTCGCGAAAAGGAACGCTTGAGCCCGAAGTGGTATCGACAAACTCTTCCCGCGTCAGCACCTTTCGATGAGGCGTCGCCCGGACAAACCAGACCAAGGCCAGCAACGTCATGGCGGCACTGACGAAAAACACCCATCGAAAATCAGTCTGTGCCAGAAATCCCCCGACCACTCCTGCTACCGCCATACCCAGATTGCTGGCAACACGGCTTAAAGACTGCGCACGGGCACGCTGCGCAAGATGGCAATACTCCATAATCAAACGCTGATGCAGGGTACGGATCGCACCATCGAGCGCACCGCTGAACAGCAGCAATCCAGCCAACAAAAGCACGTTGCTGACCAGACCCAATAAAACCAGAATCCACGCCGATAAAAAAAACAACAAGGCCGTAAGCCGCGCCGTGGAGAAATAATCGCTCAGCAATCCACCGCCCATAGACCCAATCAGCAACCCTGCTCCGTAACCCGATAACAACCAGCCAACGGTTTCAATCGGCAGCCCCAGCGCCTGACGCAGATACAACGCCATGAACAACTTGACCATAGCGCTCAACCGACTGATGAAAATCAATGCAGCAAGTACCCAGGCCATTGTGGAGAAGTAGCCATCCAGCCGAATCAGGAGGGCGAGCCGACTAGTCATGCCAGTGATCCAGGTTGTGGCTCACTCGACTGTGAATGCCTTTTGCAGCAAATGGAATATCTGGACGAATCTCGTGATCTGAATCGAAAAAATACTGAGCTTGAAGCTCTCCGTCAGCATCCAGACCGATTAAAGGGTTGTTAATCAAAAAATGTCGGGACGCAGCGGAAAGTGTCGGTGCTCGAATCAATATCCGCATTAGACCGAACGTGTTCGCAGGAATAATAGCCTCAGCCCCGAAGCGCTTTTTGTATTGAAATGTTCCTTTGCTCAAAAACGGCTCACAACCTTGGAAGTCGACACTGTTAATCGATGATTGATTGGAGGCCCACTCCAGGATCGAGTGATAAACAAAATTTTGCGCCCCATTTTCCCGATAAAGTGCTCCACCGTCTTTTACCCCAATCAAGCGTGCATTCAAGGTGCGCGCTGGCCAATCAATCTGGGAAACACTCCCCGCTACCCATTCCTCATTCAAGTGGATCCGGAACAAAACTCCTTTTTTGAACAAATTTCGGTATGCCGGCTGCTCCTGTACGCTTCGAGCAAAGACCCCATAGCGAGCGCTCATTGTCGGAACGTGCATGGAGCGATAAAAAGAGAAAAAGTCTTCATCCTCAGTTGACACATCGAACTTAAAACCCTGTTTGATCGATTGAGTCCTGCGCTTGCTTTCCCGATGGGAGATTTCCCCCAACACATACTCCCACCCCGCAGACACATCGACTTTCTGGTGAATCCTGCTGAGCCCGACAATATCACCTGATTGCTGGCATCGCTGGACGACCGCCAACGACGCCATCAATAAGCTCATGTCGGTTTGATTCTGTTCTAAAAAAACCTCAAGTTGCTCCCATTCCAAAACCCCCTCTCGCTCCACGGATGAATGATCGAAAAAGCATTGATCCACAAAAGGGGCAATGTAGAGCAGCCCCTCTTCGACTCCGATATACGTAAGACGAGCCGAGCTTCCGACTCTGGAGCTCCCACTGTAAATACGAAAATGACAGAGTGCTTTCTGAGTCATTTGAAAATCAGCACTCATGTATTGTTACGATTAAGAAGGGTTTCTATCATCTCTTCAGCACTGCCTATGAATGACAACCCATCAAGTGGCATGACTTGATAATCCCCATGACAATAGGTACCTGATGCATGAATGGTGAAACCGTCCACACCCTCCAGCAACTCTCGATCAATCGCATTCAGGCAACCGGTCATCGCCATCACCAACGACCATTCTTTTAAATCCCGAGGATCGTCGGGCAGTCGCACAGGGGTATTGGCGAGCAAATGAGCGCATTCGCTGTAGCGTTGCATGCATTCATAGAGCGAAACGACAATTCCTGAGCCACCACTGGCTCTAACATGCTTGGACATTTCCACAGCTGTTGGTGGCTGATGAGTATAAAAAGTGGGCTCAAGGATCTCTGCGGGACTCCAGGTCTTTGCAGGAAAATGTGCAGATTCCGATTGCGTCCACAAACCGCTTCCTTCCTGGATGTAATGTGGAGTGGAAGCACCCTCGAAATTTCCGTCGAGCAAGTGCAGAACCATGTCACTGGTAGCTAAGTGTTGAACCAATAAAAATGAAGGAGTGGAAACCTTTTCTCTCTGACGCTTCAACAGCTCCACACCAGAGCAATATCCCAGAAGACCATAAGCGCTCGACACCGCATGCACATGTACCGTCTTGCGATCAGTGTCCCAAGCGTCTCCGTACTCGAAGTCAAAAAACGCCCGAGCCTGGTCAGAGAATCGGTAATTTTCAAGTCGCAAGGAATGCCACAGCTTCGAATCACCCACTGGCTTGCGATTAAAGAGTTCCTTGAACTGCTGCCCAACAATTTTCACAGCCTCCGGCGACTCTGTATCAAGGACGAATATCGGATTAAGGTCACGCAGCCGAGGGTCATCATAGAGCTCAGTCTTTCGCAACTTCCCGATAGTCTGCATGGGTGTCAGCGTGACGATACGCAACTGCTCGGGATGAACCAGTTTGGCTTTCAGTGCACGTAGAACCGCATCACGTAGTGCAATGGCCTTATTTCCCGATGAAGGGGAAAACAACAGAATGCTGTCGCCAGTTTCCTGAATATGCCGGATGGCACGAGCAACGATCAGCGTGGAGGCAAAGGTCTTTGTCGTTTGCGTACTTTCGTTTTGTCTAAGGTCGAATACACGCAGCGGTACATCTCGATAGCTGCCCATTTCGAAAAGCTGCGCTGTGGCAACGGATAGAAAAGACTGCATGCGGGGGTCAAGTTCAGGCAATCTCATCGATGGTTCGAAAGCGGCACCGCTGGTACTGATCTCAAAATAGGAAGAACTGCTGACGATCAGATCGTAGTAACGCTCGATAACAGAAATAGGAGTTTCAGGTCGTTGCGTTGCCAATGCTCCGGTATCAATTTTCATCGCATCCATTTTTCATATGCTCCTGGCCGAGGAAATTCGCTATTTGCGAAATGCCCTTCGAACGCTAGACGTCAAGGAATGCGTTGTCGCGGGTAAAAGCCGGTGGAATGGAAAACCAGATTCAAGCTACAGACTCAGGAAAATGCTCCGACAGAAAAGTCTTACCCAGCTATCGACTTGGTTCGCTACGCAAGGTGAAACCGTACAACTCAGGAAAAGGCTACCGCCATGGATCTGTCTCAAACACTTCTGCAACTCGAACAACGCCTCCTGTCACAGGCAACGCGACGCGATGCCGAGGAACTCTCAGGCCTGCTCGCCGACGACTTCATCGGGTTCGGCGCCAGCGGCAGCATCTGGACTAAGGCCGAGGTGGTCGAGCAGTTGCCCCAAGAGTCTTTCACCCAACGGACCATCAGCCAGTTTGCAGTCAAACCACTGTCAGAACACACCGCCTTGGTGAGTTACCACTGTCACGCCGACATCCTCGGCCAGAGTTGCACCATCGGCAGTTTGCGCAGTTCCATCTGGCGTAGGCAGGGCGAGCAATGGCAGATGGTTTTCCACCAGGGAACATTGATTCCCCAGAGCTGACTTCTGGTGTGCTCTTGCAACCAACCAGTGGCAACCGGCCTTTGGGACGCGGAGCGTCCCTGGCTGCATTCCCACGCAGAGCGTGGGAACGATCGGTTCGCCAACAAAAAACCCCGCAGCTTTCGCAACGGGGTTTTTGGTGTTTCAACTCAACGCTTAGTGATGCTCACGCGTCGCACGGAATTTCACGTCTGGCCAGCGCTCTTCCATCAGTGCCAGGTTGACCCGGGTCGGAGCCAGGTAAGTCAGGTGACCGCCGCCGTCCAGTGCCAGGTTTTCCACCGCCTTGTTGGAGAATTCCTCAAGCTTCTTCTTGTCGCTGCATTCGATCCAGCGCGCGGAATACACGGTGATCGGCTCGTAGGAGCACTCGACCTTGTATTCCTCTTTCAAGCGGCTGGCGACCACATCGAACTGCAGCACACCAACGGCGCCGAGGATGATGTCGTTGCTGCGCTCTGGGAAGAACACCTGGGTCGCGCCTTCTTCGGCCAGTTGTTGCAGGCCCTGGCGCAGTTGCTTGGACTTCAGCGGGTCCTTCAGGCGTACGCGGCGGAACAGTTCCGGGGCGAAGTGCGGGATGCCGGTGAAACCCAGGACTTCGCCTTCGCTGAAGGTGTCGCCGATCTGGATGGTGCCGTGGTTGTGCAGGCCGATGATGTCGCCGGCGAAGGCCTCTTCCAGTTGCTCACGTTCGGAGGAGAAGAAGGTCAGGGCATCGCCGATCCGCACGTCCTTGCCGGTGCGCACGTGACGCATCTTCATGCCTTTTTCGTACTTGCCGGAGCAGATCCGCATGAAGGCGATACGGTCGCGGTGCTTGGGGTCCATGTTCGCCTGGATCTTGAAGATGAAGCCCGAGAACTTCTCCTCCACCGGCTCCACGGTGCGCTCGTTGGCCACCCGTGCCAGCGGGCGTGGCGCCCAGTCGACTACCGCGTCGAGTACGTGATCGACACCGAAGTTACCCAGTGCGGTACCGAAGAATACCGGCGTCAGCTGGCCGTCGAGGAATTCCTGCTGGTTGAACTCGTGGCAGGCACCCTGCACCAGTTCAAGCTGCTCGATGAAGCGCTCGTACTCGTCACCCAGGTGGGCGCGGGCTTCGTCGGAATCGAGCTTTTCGATGATCTTGGTTTCGGTGCGCTCGTGGCCGTGACCGGCGGTGTAGACGATGATGTAGTCGTCGGCGAGGTGGTACACGCCCTTGAAGTCGCGGTAGCAACCGATCGGCCAGGTGATCGGCGCCGCCTTGATCTTCAGGACCGCTTCGATTTCGTCGAGCAGTTCGATCGGGTCGCGGATGTCACGGTCGAGTTTGTTGATGAAGCTGACGATCGGCGTGTCGCGCAGACGGCAGACGTCCATCAGGGCGATGGTCCGTGGCTCAACGCCCTTACCGCCGTCGAGGACCATCAAGGCCGAGTCCACTGCCGTCAGGGTGCGGTAGGTGTCTTCGGAGAAGTCTTCGTGGCCCGGGGTGTCGAGCAGGTTGATCATGTGCTCGCGATACGGGAACTGCATGACCGACGTGGTAATGGAAATACCACGCTGCTTTTCCATTTCCATCCAGTCGGAGGTGGCATGGCGGTCGGATTTACGAGATTTCACCGTACCGGCAATCGCAATCGCCTTGCCCATCAGCAAGAGCTTCTCGGTGATGGTGGTCTTACCGGCATCGGGGTGGGAAATAATGGCGAAAGTGCGGCGTTTCGCGACTTCGGCGGCCTGTTTGGTCATGGGAAATCGCCTGGCAGGTGATTCAAAAAAGGGCGGCGAGTATAGCGCAAACCGACCTTCACGGACCACCGCCCGCCCGGACGCGCGGAACTTTGTAGGAGCCGGCTTGCTGGCGATCGAATCACCTCGGTGTATCTGACAGACCGAGTTGCGCCCATCGCCAGCAAGCCGGCTCCTACAGGTGTGTGTTATGGCATCGAGGGTGGCTATCTGCTGTTAAATATGGAACCTTTTAAAAGGTGGAGGCGTCCACTCCCCTGTTACAGCACTCGTACCAGGGGCTGAAAAATCAGCAAGTTAGCCTGACGAGGCTGCGCTTATGGCTCGATAAGCCGTACGCCGTCCCCTGTAGGAGCGAGCCTGCTCGCGATGGACGTCAACGATAACGTTGGGTGTCTGAATGCACGCGTTGTCTGGGCGTTTTTCGCGAGCAGGCTCGCTCCTACAGTGGGACGCGTTCGGCATGAGCTGCTTCTCGCGAACGTTGTATTTCCCGGCAGCCAGGAATGGCATTGCCACTCGGGACTGCGTTCGCCGACTGAAAAAAAGGAGTTCGCCTGTGGCTATTCGCTATGGCAAAGGGCTGATAGGAGGTGCGGTTGTCGTCGCCCTTCTGGCCCTGCTGGTCCACTGGATCGGCATCAACACGATCGAACATTACCGCGACGATTTGTTGTTTTACCTGCAAGCTCACCTGATTCTCGTCCTCGCTTCCATGCTGGCCGCCCTCCTTGTGGGCATCCCTGCCGGCATTTTCCTCAGCCGCCCGACCATGGTCGGACGCGCCGAACGCTTCATGCAGGTCTTCAACATCGGCAACACCGTGCCGCCTCTCGCCGTACTGGCCATCGCCCTGGGCATCCTCGGCATCGGTAGCGGCCCCGCGATCTTCGCCCTGTTCCTCGCCTCGTTGTTGCCGATTGTGCGTAATACCTATGAAGGCTTGAAAAACGTTCAGGGTTCACTCAAGGAAGCGGCCGTCGGCATCGGCATGACGCCGACACAAGTGCTGTGGCGGGTCGAACTGCCGAATGCCGTGCCGATCATCATCGGCGGCGTGCGCGTGGCATTGGCGATCAACGTCGGGACGGCGCCGCTGGCGTTCCTGATCGGCGCCAACAGCCTGGGCAGCCTGATCTTCCCCGGCATCGCCCTGAACAACCAGCCGCAACTGCTGCTGGGCGCTGCCTGCACCGCCCTGCTGGCCTTGTTGCTCGATGGCTTGGTGACACTTGCCAGCCGTCTCTGGCTCGAACGCGGTTTGCGCCCGTCTTAAGCCCCGGCAAAGGAATCATCATGAAGACATCAAGCTTTTTACTAGGCTGCGTCCTGCTGTTCGCAGGATTTGCCCAAGCCGCGGAAAAACCGGTTATCCGCATCGGTGCCCGGGTGTTCACCGAACAGACATTGCTGGCGGAAATCACCTCCCAATACCTGCGCACCAAGGGTTATGAGGTGCAAGTGACCGGCGGCCTGGGCAGCAATCTGGCCCGCAGCGCCCACGAAAGCGGGCAACTGGACATGCTCTGGGAATACACCGGCGTGTCGCTGGTGGCCTACAACCATGTCACTGAAAAACTCGACAGCGAACAGTCCTACGCCCGGGTGAAAGAACTCGACGGGAAAAAAGGCCTGGTCTGGCTGACTCCCTCGAAATTCAGCAACACCTATGCCCTGGCCCTGCCCAAAAACGTCGCCGACCAGTACCCGCAGATCAACACCATCAGCGAGCTGAACAGCGTGCTGCGCAAGGAAGCCAGGACCAACAATCTGGTGGCACTCGACACCGAGTTCGCCAATCGTTCGGACGGGCTCGACGGTATGGTGCAGCTGTACGACATGAACCTCACCCGCAAGAACATCCGGCAGATGGACGCAGGCCTTGTCTACACCGCCCTGCGCAACGGCCAGGTGTTTGCCGGCCTGGTCTACACCACCGACGGTCGCTTGAACGCCTTCAAGCTCAAGCTCCTGGAAGACGACAAGCATTACTTCCCCGACTACACCGCCGCGCCCGTGGTTCGCCAGGCCTACCTCGATGCGCATCCGCAACTGGCCGAACAGCTCAAGCCACTGGCTGAACTGTTCGACGACGACACCATGCGCGAGCTCAACGCGCGGGTCGATGTCGATCACCAGAGTCCTTCAGCCGTTGCCGCCGATTTCCTGCGCCAACACCCATTGAACTGAAGAGGTAGAGCTATGGAATTCCTGAACGCCTTTTCCCATCTCGACTGGCAGCAGGTACTTCAGCTGACCGGGCAGCACATCACCCTGGTTGGCATCGCCGTGACCCTGGCGATTTTGGTTGGCGTGCCACTGGGCGTGCTGATGACGCGCTTCCCCAGCCTCGCCGGACCGCTACAAGCCAGCGCCACGGTGCTGCTGACCGTGCCATCGATCGCCCTGTTTGGCCTGTTGTTGCCGTTCTACTCGAAATTCGGTCAGGGCCTGGGGCCGATGCCGGCGATCACCGCGGTGTTTCTCTACTCGCTGTTGCCGATTATGCGTAACACCTACCTGGCCCTGACCAACGTCGAACCGGGCATCCGCGAGGCCGCGCGCGGCATCGGCATGACCTTCGGCCAGCGCCTGCGCATGGTCGAATTGCCGATCGCCGTGCCGGTGATCCTCGCCGGCGTGCGCACGGCCGTGGTCATGAACATCGGTGTCATGACCATTGCCGCGACCATCGGCGCCGGTGGCCTCGGTGTACTCATTCTCGCTTCCATCAGCCGCAGCGACATGTCGATGCTGATCGTCGGCGCCGTGCTGGTCAGCCTGCTGGCCATCTTCGCCGACCTGCTTCTGCAATGGCTGCAACGCTCGCTGACTCCAAAAGGACTCCTGAAATGATCGAACTTCAAAACCTCAGCAAGACCTTCCAAAGCAACGGCAAAGACGTGAAAGCCGTGGACTCGGTGAACCTGACCGTCAATGAAGGCGAGATTTGCGTGTTCCTCGGGCCTTCGGGCTGTGGCAAAAGCACCACGCTGAAGATGATCAACCGCCTGATCAAACCGACCTCGGGCAAGATCCTGATCAATGGCGAAGACACCACCGGTCTCGACGCAGTGACCCTGCGCCGTAACATCGGTTATGTGATCCAGCAGATCGGCCTGTTCCCGAACATGACCATCGAAGAGAACATCGTGGTGGTGCCCAAACTGCTGGGATGGGACAAGCAGAAATGCCACGACCGCGCCCGCGAGTTGATGAGCATGATCAAGCTCGAACCCAAGCAATACCTGCATCGCTACCCTCGGGAACTGTCCGGCGGCCAGCAACAGCGGATCGGCGTGATTCGCGCGCTGGCCGCCGATGCACCGCTGTTGCTGATGGACGAACCGTTCGGCGCGGTCGACCCGATCAACCGCGAGATGATCCAGAACGAGTTCTTCGAGATGCAGCGGGCGCTGAACAAGACCGTGATCATGGTCAGCCATGACATCGACGAAGCGATCAAGCTCGGCGACAAGATCGCGATCTTCCGTGCTGGCAAACTGCTGCAGATCGACCACCCGGATACCCTGCTGGCCCACCCGGCGGACGATTTTGTCAGCAACTTCGTCGGCCAGGACAGCACCCTCAAGCGCCTCTTGCTGGTCAAGGCCGAAGATGCGGCGGACAACGCGCCATCGGTCAGCCCGCAAACGCCGGTGGCCGAGGCGCTGGAATTGATGGATGAGCATGACCGTCGCTACGTGGTGGTCACTTGCGCCGAGAACAAGGCCCTGGGTTATGTACGCCGTCGCGACCTGCACCGGCAGGCTGGCACTTGCGGGCAGTACCTGCGTGAGTTCAACGCCACGGCGGCGTATGACGAGCACTTGCGCATCCTGTTGTCGCGGATGTATGAGTTCAACCGGTCGTGGCTGCCGGTGATGGATGCGGAGCGGGTGTTCCTTGGGGAAGTGACTCAGGAATCGATTGCCGAGTATTTAAGTTCCGGCAAGTCCCGTGGGGGCAAGACCAGTATTGTTTCGCCAGCAGAAGCCGTGCTGGCCTGACCGGCGCCTTCGCGAGCAGGCTCGCTCCCACAATTGATCTGTGGTCTGCATACAAATGTGTGCAAAAACACACATCCCTTGTGGGAGCGAGCCTGCTCGCGAATGGGGCTCCTCAATTCCCGCTGAATCACCTCAAATATCCCTCCAAGGGGAACATCACACCGTCACACAGGTCCGTTACATCAGTAGCTGTAAGGGACCGCACGACGGATGCGTGCAAAAACGCGACATTTTTTGTTGATCTCAAGCCCCTCACGCCCTAAAGTTCGCGCCGAACGTCCATGCTGGAAACGATCCATCCGGCTCAAGTACTGACGACGAGACAGCAAGGCCAAGGGAAGCAGCGCTTCCCATGGCCTTTTTGCTTTCGGCGACATGCCTTGGGAAGTAGGCGAACCAAAGTGGGGATACGGAGGACGTTCATTTGCACCCATTGATTAATTTAGTTTGCCAGTAGGAGTTCCCAGCATGTCGATCAACGTCGAAGACTATTACGCGCGCGAAACCTTTCAGAAATTGAAGGCCTTCGCCGACACGCAAGAAACCCCGTTCGTGGTCATAGACACCGCGATGATCAGCCAGGCCTACGACGACCTGCGCGCCGGTTTCGAATTCGCCAAGGTCTACTACGCGGTCAAGGCCAACCCGGCTGTGGAAATCATTGACCTGCTCAAAGAGAAAGGCTCGAGCTTCGACATCGCCTCGATCTACGAGCTGGACAAAGTCATGGACCGTGGCGTCAGCGCTGACCGAATCAGCTACGGCAACACCATCAAGAAATCAAAGGACATCCGCTACTTCTACGAGAAGGGCGTGCGTCTTTTCTCCACCGACTCCGAAGCCGACCTGCGCAACATCGCCAAGGCTGCACCGGGCTCGAAAGTCTACGTACGCATCCTGACCGAAGGCTCGACCACCGCCGACTGGCCTTTGTCGCGCAAATTCGGCTGCCAGACCGACATGGCCATGGACTTGCTGATCCTCGCCCGTGACCTGGGCCTGGTGCCGTACGGTATCTCCTTCCACGTAGGCTCGCAGCAGCGCGACATCAGCGTCTGGGACGCCGCGATCGCCAAGGTCAAAGTGATCTTCGAACGCCTGAAGGAAGAAGACGGCATCGTGCTGAAGCTGATCAACATGGGCGGTGGCTTCCCGGCCAACTACATCACCCGCACCAACAGCCTGGAAACCTACGCTGAAGAAATCATTCGCTTCCTCAAGGAAGACTTCGGTGACGACCTGCCGGAAATCATCCTGGAGCCGGGCCGTTCGCTGATCGCCAACGCCGGCATCCTGGTCAGCGAAGTGGTGCTGGTCGCCCGTAAATCCCGTACCGCCGTCGAGCGTTGGGTGTACACGGACGTGGGCAAGTTCTCCGGCCTGATCGAAACCATGGACGAAGCCATCAAGTTCCCGATCTGGACCGAAAAGAAAGGCGAGATGGAAGAAGTCGTCATCGCCGGCCCAACCTGTGACAGCGCCGACATCATGTACGAAAACTACAAGTACGGCCTGCCACTGAACCTGGCGATCGGTGATCGTTTGTACTGGCTGTCGACCGGTGCGTACACCACAAGCTACAGCGCAGTTGAGTTCAATGGCTTCCCGCCGTTGAAATCTTTCTACGTGTAAGCGCTACACGCTGAAAGCAAAAAGCCCATGACGAGTCATGGGCTTTTTTGTACCTGACTGATCGTTCCCACGCTCTGTCTTCAGGTGTGCTTACAGCTCGGCGCAACGTTTGGCGTAGTCGTCGGCCATTGCGCGAATCCGGGGCTCGGTTGCGCCCATGAGCGCCTGGCTCGCCACCCGAAGAAAGTTCAGATTGCCACCGGTCAATGCCTTGCGCAGCCAACCCAATGCACTGTCGATGTTCCCCTCAGCGGCCAACACCGCCGCATAACTGAACTGCCCACGAAAATCCCCACCTACCGCCGAACGCCGATACCAGTCCCGGGCCGCTTTGGGATCTGCCGGGCAAACGCGCCCCTCTTCCAGATAGCGTCCCAGCAGGTTCATCGATTTCGCATGGCCAAGCTCGGCGGCGCGGCGATACAGGTTCAGCGCCGACGATTGATCCTCGGCCACTCCGCGCCCAGTGGCCAGCAGGTTGGCGTAGTTGTACATCGCCCAATCCAGCCCCGCTTCTGCGGCGATTCGATAATGCCGAGCCGCCGCCGCTGCATCGGCCACACAACCCCAGCCATGTTCATGACAGCGCCCAAGCATGTTGCGCGCCATCAGGTGCCCTTGTCGGGAGGCGATGTCGAACCAGCGCAACGCCAGCGGTTGATCCTGGGCGATTCCACTTCCGTCCAGCAGGATCTGCCCGAGCAGCGCCTGGGCATCGACGAGCCCCTCGCGGGCCGCCGCTACAATCGCCTGGGCCGCACGGGCGGGGCTTTCGTCGAGCATGGATTTGAGACGGTCTCCATCGAGCACCTCTTGGCGGCGCAATTGAAAACTCATACCTCGACCCAACGACGCAACAGGTTGTGATAAGTCCCCGTCAGGCGGATCAGCGACGGGTGATCCGGCACGTCCTGGGTCAGTTGCCTGATCGCCCCGTCCATCTCAAACAACAGCGCCCGCTGGCTGTCTTCGCGCACCAGGCTCTGGGTCCAGAAAAACGAGGCGTAGCGCGTACCACGGGTGACGGCGCTGACCTTGTGCAGGCTGGTGCCGGGGTACAACACCATGTCGCCAGCCGGCAACTTCACGCGCTGGGTGCCGTAGGTGTCCTGGATCTCCAGTTCGCCGCCGTCGTAGTCCTCGGGCTCGCTGAAGAACAGCGTGGCCGAGAGGTCGGTGCGCACCCGTTCGATACTGCCCTTGGGCTGACGCACGGCGTTGTCGATGTGGAAGTCGAAACTGCCGCCGGCCGTGTAACAGTTCAGCAACGGAGGAAACACCTTGTGTGGTAACGCCGCTGACATGAACTGCGGGTTTTTCCACAGCCGCTCCAGCATCGCCGCGCCGATCTCCTTGGCCAGCGGGTGACCTTCCGGCAACTGCAGGTTGTGCTTGGCCTTGGCCGACTGGTAACCGGCCGTGATCTTGCCATCGGCCCAATCGGCCTGTTGCAGAGCCTCGCGAATACGCTGCACTTCTTCTTTTTCGAACAAGCCGGGAATGTGCAGCAGCATGGGGCAAGCACCTGAGAGCAAAGGGATGCCAATGGTATTGATTCTTATTGCCCGTGTAAAACCCGCGAGACGAATGAAACGGTAAAAACCGTATGGCTAAATTGTAAAGAATGTAAATTCAGCGCGAATAGTAATATTTCGCAATTGATACAAATACGTGTTTACCCTATATTCCGCCGCCTCAAATCCTTGGGGAGGGGAATAAAAATGTCACGTCAACACCCACAACTACCGGTCAGTTCACCGCGTCTGCTCGCTTCCGCAATTGGCGTGGCAATCACTGCCGGCTCTGCGGGCCACATGGTTTTCGCCGCTGAAAAAGCCGACGAGAAAGCGCCGAGCAACACGATTTCCCTGGGTGCTACCGCGATCACCGGCGAAGCCCAGGACGAGACCTCCTACAACGTCGAAAAAGCCTCCTCGCCCAAGTACACCGCGCCCCTGGTGGACACACCGCGCTCGATCACCGTCATCCCGCAACAAGTTCTCAAGGACACCGGCGCCCTGAACATGCAGGACGCACTGCGCACCGTTCCAGGCATCACCTTCGGTGCCGGTGAAGGCGGCAACCCCCAGGGCGACCGTCCGTTCATTCGCGGTTTCGATGCCCAAGGCGACACCTACCTGGACGGCGTGCGCGATACCGGTTCGCAGAGCCGCGAAATCTTCGCCGTTGAATCGATCGAAGTCAGCAAGGGCCCCAACTCGGCCATTGGCGGTCGCGGCGCTGCCGGCGGCAGCATCAACCTGGTGAGCAAGAAAGCCCACCTGGGCGACTCGTTCGACGGTGGCTTTACCTGGGGTTCCGACCAGACCCAGCGTTACACCATGGACGGCAACTACCAGTTTTCCGACACCGCTGCCGGTCGTCTGAACCTGATGAGCCACGAAAGCAATGTCGCAGGCCGCGAAAGCGTCGATTACGATCGCTGGGGCGTCGCGCCATCGCTGGCCTTCGGCTTGGGCACCGACACCCGTGTCAACCTCGACTACTACCACCTGGAAAGCAACGACACGCCGGATTCGGGTATTCCCTACACCATCCCGGCCGGTGGCTCGACTGCCCGCACCAAGTCCAATCCGGACAAACCGTACGCCGGCGGCGACAGCAGCAACTTCTACGGCCTGACCGATCGTGATTTCCGCAAGGGCCGTACCGACACCGCGACCATCGCCGTCGAGCACGACCTGAACGACGCGCTGACCGTCAAGAACACCCTGCGCCACGGCAGCAGCATGCAGGACTACATCCTGACCCAGCCGGACGACAGCAAGGGCAACGTCAACAACGGTACCGTGTGGCGTCGGGCCAACACCCGCGTCAGCAACACCGATACGACGACCAACCAGACCGACCTGTTTGGTGATGTCTACATCGCAGGCTTCAAGAACAGCTTCGCCACCGGTATCGAGTTGAGCCGCGAGGAAAGCAAAAAGTCCTCGTATACCGTCAACACCGATACAACGCCACTGACTCCAATTACACCAGCGACTCCATCAGGCAGCAACTGCGCCCAAGCGATGATCGGTGCTCCGAGCGGCTACAACTGCACCTCGCTGTCGAACCCGAACCCGAACGATCCATGGAACGGTTCGATCACCCGCAACTACGCCGGCACCGACACCACGGGTAAAACCTACGCGCTTTACGTGTTCGACACCCTGACATTGTCCGAACAGTGGCTGGTGAACATGGGCCTGCGCTACGACCATTTCGACACCGACTACAAGACCTACAACGCCGCCGGCACCACCACGTCCAAGGGCGATGATGTCAGCGAGTTCGTCACCGGTCAGTTCGGTGTGGTCTACAAACCAGCGGAAAACGGCAGCATCTATGCGTCCTACGCAACGTCCGCGACACCTCCGGGCTCCACGCTTGGCGAAGGTCAGGACGGCAACCCGCTGGGCGGCACCCCGGATCGCAACGGCAACCTGCTGAGCAGCGACCTGGAGCCGGAAACCACCAAGAACTACGAAATCGGTACCAAGTGGGATCTGCTGAACGATCGTTTGTCCTTGACCGCGGATATCTTCCGCACGGAGAAAGACAACGCTCGTGTACAGACCAACACCACTACGTACGAAAACGTCGGCAAAACCCGTGTTCAAGGTTTCGAGTTGTCGGCCACCGGTAAACTCACTGACAAATGGCAAGTCTTCGCCGGCTACGCCTACATGGACAGCGAGCAAATCGATGGTGGTGACATGCCGGCAAACAAAGCCAACGACGGCAACGAACTGCCTAACACCCCGAAAAACAGCGCCAGCCTGTGGACGACCTACCAGGTCACGCCGAAGCTGACCATCGGTGGCGGTGCGTTCTATGTCGACGACGTGTTCGGCAGCGCGGCCAACACCACTATGGTCAACGACTATGTGCGTTACGACGCCATGGCCGCCTACAAGCTGACCAAGAACATCGACCTGCAGTTGAACGTGCAGAACCTGACCGACGTCACCTACTACGACAAGGCGTTCTCCACGCACTTCGCCAACCAGGCGGCGGGCCGGACTGCGTTGCTGAGCACCAACTTCCACTTCTGACCAATGTGGGAGCGAGCCTGCTCGCGAATACGGTGTCTGTCGCAACGCATTTGTCGCGGCTGATGTTGCCTTCGCGAGCAGGCTCGCTCCCACATGGATTGGCCGGCAGTGAGGTCAGGCCCCGTTCATCCAGGTGAACGGGGCTTTTGTGTGTAAAGGGAATGTTTCTCGACAACCCACGGCATAATGCGCGCCGTGATGATTATTTTTAAACGAACAAGGCGAGCGACGTGTTGAAGAAAACCCTGTTCCAGTTGCACTGGTTTTTTGGCATCAGCGCCGGACTGGTCCTGGCCCTGATGGGCATCACCGGTGCAACGGTCTCGTTTCAGGATGAAATCCTGTACGCGCTGAACCCTTCCGTGTTGCAGGTCCAGAAACAAGTCGCCGGCGTGCTGCCACCCGCCGATCTGGTGGAGAAGATCGAAGCGGCGACGCGCATGAAAGTCGCGATGCTCTCGGTCGGCATCGACAGCGACGTTGCCGCAAAAGTGTTCTTCACTCCGCCAGCGGGCGAGCGGCGCGGCCCCATGCGTTACGTCGATCCGTATACCGGCGAACTCCTGGGCGACGCCACCGGCCAAGGCTTCTTCGGCCTGATGCTGCAACTGCACCGCTTCCTCGCCATGGGCGATACTGGCCGGCAAATCACTGGCGCCTGCACCCTGATCCTGGTGTTCTTCTGTCTGTCGGGGCTATACCTGCGCTGGCCTCGCCAGTGGAAAAGCTGGCGCGCCTGGCTGACCCTCGACTGGAAGAAAAAAGGTCGCAGCTTCAATTGGGACCTGCACTCGATTGCCGGCACCTGGTGCCTGGTGTTTTACCTCCTGGCCGCGCTGACCGGCTTGTCCTGGTCCTACGAGTGGTACAACAAGGGCTTGACTCGCCTGCTCTCCGATTCGCCGCAAAACGAACGGGTACGCGGCGGGCGCGGCCCTGCGCCAAGCGGTCCTGCTCCAACGGTCGATTACTCGGCCGTATGGAGCAGCATCTACAGCGCTGCCGGTCCCGACCTGAGCTTCTACAACACCCGCATGCCGCCCGTGGCCGGGCAACCGGCAACCGTTTTCTACCTGTTGAAAAACTCGCCCCACGACCGTGCGCTGAACCAGATCACCCTCGACCCGGTAACCGGCGCGATAAAACGGCATGACCGCTACAGCGACAAGAGCCTCAAGGCGCAGCTGCTGACCAGCATCTATGCGCTGCACGTGGGCAGCTACTTCGGCATCGTCGGGCGCATCATCCTGACGCTCACGGCCTTGAGCATGCCGCTGTTCTTCATCACCGGCTGGCTGCTGTACCTTGATCGTCGACGCAAGAAGCGCCAGATCAAGGACGCCCGCAAAGGCCTGGCGCAACCCGGCAGCGACACCCCGGCCTGGCTCATCGGTTTCGCCAGCCAGAGTGGCTTCGCCGAGCAACTGGCCTGGCAGACCGCTGGCCAGTTGCAGGCGGCGGGCCTGCCGGTGAAGGTGCAGCCGCTGGCGGATGTCAGCGAGCAGGACCTGCATGCTTCGAACAACGCGCTGTTTGTGGTCAGCACCTTCGGTGACGGCGAAGCGCCGGACAGCGCCCGGGGTTTCGAGCGCAAGGTGTTGGGCCGGGCGTTGAGCCTCGATAGCCTGAACTACGCCGTGCTGGGACTCGGCGACCGGCAGTATCAACACTTCTGCGGATTCGCCCAGCGCCTGCACAAGTGGCTGGGCGAGCACGGCGGCAAGACCTTGTTCGCACCGGTGGAAGTCGACAGCGGCGACCCCTATGCCTTGCGTCACTGGCAGCAGCAACTCGGCCTGGTGACCGGCCAGGCGCCTGTGGGCACCTGGCAAGCACCGAGCTACGAAAACTGGACCCTGGTCCGTAGGGAATTGCTCAACCCTGACAGCAGCGGTTCATCGGTGTACATGTTGGGCCTCAAGGCTCCAAGTACCAGCAGCTGGTTGGCCGGTGATCTGGTGGAGGTGCTGCCGCGCAATTGTCCATGGGCGATTGAGCATTTCCTCGATGGCCTGGGCATTGATGGTCGGGCCACGATTGAACTCGATGGCTTGTCGCAAACGCTGGAGCAGGCCTTGGCCGGTCGCCAGCTGCCCGAGAACCGGACGCATCTGGTCGGCTTGCATGCCCAGGCGCTGGTGGCTGCGCTGGTGCCTTTGGCGATGCGCGAATACTCCATCGCCTCGATTGCTGCCGACGGCATCCTCGAATTGATCGTGCGCCAGGAACTGCATCCCGATGGCAGCCTTGGCGTCGGTTCCGGCTGGTTGACCGAACACGCCCCCGTGGGTGGCAGCATCAGCCTGCGCGTGCGCCGCAACAGCGGCTTCCACCTGCCCAATGAACCGGTGCCGATGATCCTGATCGGCAACGGCACCGGGCTGGCCGGTCTGCGCAGCTTGCTCAAGGCGCGGATCGCCGATGGCCAGCAACGCCAGTGGTTGTTGTTCGGCGAGCGCAATCGTGAGCATGACTATCTGTGTCGCGATGAGCTGCAAGAGTGGTTGATTGCCGGCGATCTTGAGCGCCTGGACCTCGCGTTTTCGCGGGACCAGGCCGAGAAGATCTACGTGCAGGATCGCTTGCGTGAATCGGCCGGAGAGCTGAAAAAGTGGCTGGCGGACGGTGCGGTGATTTACATCTGCGGCAGCTTGCAGGGCATGGCCTCAGGCGTCGATCAAGTTCTCAACGATGTACTCGGCGCTGCCGAGGTCGAGCGCCTGATCGAACAAGGCCGCTATCGCCGCGACGTTTACTGACCCCCCCGAATCCACTGTGGGAGCGAGCTTGCTCGCGAAAGCGGACTGACAGCCAGCTTAAATGTTGAATGTCCCACCGTCATCGCGAGCAAGCTCGCTCCCACAGGGGCTGGTATTTTAGATAGGCTGCAACTTCTGCTCAAACACCGCCACCCCTTCCAGATCCCGCAACACCACACTCAACTCCCCGCTCTGCCCATCAATGTTCACCTCGCCAAAAAACTGAAATCCGGCAAACGGCGACAAGTTTTGCGCGGGTGGCGCTTTCTCGAACACCACTTCAGGGCCGAAGGTCTTGTCCAGCTTGTCCGGGCCGAAGCTCCCCGCATTCAGCGGCCCCGCGACAAACTCCCAGAACGGTTCAAAGTCCTGAAACGCCGCACGGTCCGGGTGATAGTGATGCGCCGCGCAATAGTGCACTTCCGCCGTCAGCCAGACAAAATTGCGCACTTGCTGCGCCCGCAGAAAACCCAGCAACTCGGCAATTTCCAGCTCCCGACCCTGGGCCGGTCCGGAGTCACCGTTTGCCACTGCTTCCCAGCGCATCACGCCGGGACTGACCTGGCCATCCGGTGCGCCAAGGCCAATCGACATGTCCGCAGCGATGACTTTCCATTGGGCTTTGGAAGCTTTCAACGAAGCCTTCAGCCAGTCCAGTTGTTCACGTCCAAGAAACGCTTTGGCATCGCCAAGATTGGCGTCATTGGGCCCGCGATAACTGCGCATGTCGAGCACGAACACATCGAGCAAAGGCCCGTAAGCGAGTTGACGATAAATCCGTTTGCCACCCTCGGCGGCCTGCCAGCGCATCGGCGCATATTCAAGCCACGCCTGGCGTCCGCGACTCACCAGGCTGTGGATATCTTCGTGGGTGTAGCGCTTATCCAGCGCTGTCCCCGGTGACCAGTTGTTCAGCACTTCATGGTCATCCCATTGCCAGATCTGCGGGACTTCGGCGTTGAAACGGCGGACGTTTTCGTCCATCAGGTTGTAGCGGTAGTTGCCACGGTAATCGTCGAGGGTTTCGGCGACTTTGCTCTTCGCCTCGCTGGTGATGTTGCGCCATACCCGGCCGCCCTCGGTGAGGAGTAGCGCAGGTATGGGGCCGTCGGCGTAGATGGTGTCGCCGCTGTGGATAAAGAAGTCCGGCAGGCGCAGGCGCATGGCTTCGTAGATGCGCATGCCGCCGATGTCCGGGTTGATCCCGAAGCCTTGACCGGCAGTGTCGCCGCTCCAGACGAAACGAATATCGCGCCGGATCTGGGGCACACTGCGCAGGTGGCCGAACCACGGCGCGCTGGCGACGCCGCTCTGGGCATCCTCAAACAGCACACGGTAGAAAATCGCCTGATCGGCGGGTAGCCCGGTGAGTTCGACCCGCGCCGTAAAATCGCTGCGGGCATCGGCCAGGGCCGAGACGAACCGTCGGGGATTGGGAAAGAGACTGCGGGTGTCCCACTCAACCACCATCCGCGCAGGCCGATCGCAGCGGCTCCAGATGATCGCTTTATCGCCCAGCAAGTCGCCGGACTGCACGCCGTCGGTGAGTTGTGGACGATCCTTGACCGAAGCGATCACCGCCGGTGCGAGGCCTGGCATCAAAAAACCGGCACCAAGCGCTTGCATGATACGCCGGCGGCCGAGGTCGAGTTCGCTCATGGTGTTCTCCCTGGACCGACTGATTTGCTGGCCCTACCAAAGAATAGGAAATTTCAACAGCGCCATGGAGAAACGTCCTAACGCCAGCGCCTGAGCCACTTCAGTAGTTTTAACTCGAAGACACAGGCGCAGACAGCGCCGGCCAACGTAACCAGGATGGTTGAACCATGAAATATGATTTGAAGTTTCAAATTTACGGGAGAGACGAAGCCCGCGATCTGGCGGTATTCGAAACCGATTTACCCCCGACCGTTACCACGGATGCCCTGATGCCGATAATGGCTTGGCATCAAGAAGAGGATGCCATGGCGATCCATCTGCTAACCGCCAGGCAGATTGCGAAAATAGAGAATCTCGCAATGATCAAATTACCCAGAAATCTAATGCTGCATCTCAGCAGCTACATGTAAGGCTGTGTCTTAGACATGCCACAAACTTACCAACACAGCAGATCCCTGTGGGAGCAAGCCCGCTCCCACAGGGTTAGGGTGTCAGGCGGTGACGGGGTCTACCGCCAACTCCACCACCTCCGGCCTCTTGACCAGCGCATACACCACCGCCGTCAACAAACTCCCCGCAACAATCGCCAGCAAATACAGCAACGCATGGTTGATCGCATTCGGAATCGCCAACACGAACAGCCCACCATGGGGCGCCATCAACTTGCAGCCGAAGTACATCGACAAGGCACCGGTCAGCGCACCGCCGGCAATGCTCGCCGGGATCACCCGCAGCGGGTCTTTCGCGGCAAACGGAATCGCGCCTTCGGAGATGAAGCACAGCCCCAGCACCAAGGCCGCTTTACCCGCCTCGCGTTCGGTCTGGGCGAACTTGCGCCGGGCGATGAACGTGGCGATCCCCAGGCCGATCGGTGGCACCATGCCGGCGGCCATGGTCGCCGCCATCGGTGCATAACTCTGCGACGCCAGCAGCCCGACCGAAAACGCATAGGCGGCCTTGTTGATCGGCCCGCCAAGGTCGACGCACATCATGCCGCCCAGCAGCACGCCGAGCAGAATCGCGTTGGTGGTGCCCATGCTGTCGAGGAAATGCGTGAGCCCGGTGAGCATGCCCGCCACCGGCTTGCCGACCACGTAAATCATCACCAGGCCGGTAAACAGGCTCGCCAGCAACGGGATGATCAGGATCGGTTTCAGCGCCTCAAGACTCTGCGGCAACCGCGCATAACGATTGATCGCCTGCGCCGCGTAACCAGCGAGGAAACCGGCAATGATCCCGCCGATAAACCCGGCGCCCAGGGTGCTGGCCAACAGGCCACCGATCATCCCCGGCGCAAGGCCCGGACGGTCGGCAATCGAATAGGCGATGTAGCCTGCCAGCAACGGCACCATGAGTTTGAACGCGGTGTCGCCGCCGATCTGCATCAGCGCCGCCGCCAGCGTCCCCTCTTCCTTGAAAGCGGTGATGCCGAACACGAACGACAAGGCGATCATCAGACCGCCGGCCACCACCATCGGCAACATGAACGACACGCCGGTCAACAGGTGTTTGTAGACCCCGGTCTTCTCTTGTTTGGCCGGCCCCTTGGCACCGGTCGAGACGGTTTCCTGCCGGCCTTCCGCCAGCGCTTTATTCAGCGTCGCTTCAGCCTGTTTGAGGGCAATGCCGGTGCCGCAACGGTAGATTTTCTTGCCGGCAAAACGCTCGGTGGCGACTTCGATGTCCGCCGCCAGCAGCACCACATCGGCGTCGGCTATCGCGTCGCTGCTCAGCGGATTGCGTGCGCCGACCGAGCCCTGGGTTTCCACCTGCAAGTCATAGCCCAAGCGCTTGGCCGCTTGCTGCAAGGCTTCGGCGGCCATGAAGGTGTGGGCCACACCGGTCGGACACGCCGTCACGGCAACCAGTCGCGGCGCGTTATTAACGACCGCAACCGGCTCGACCACGGCTTCAGGTGCAACATATACCTGAGCGTCTTCAGCACCACGGCGCAACACGGCTTCGACATCTTGCAGCGCTTGGGCAGGGGTGCTCTGGAACAATCGTTTGCCGACGAAACGCGACATATCCACAGGCGCGCTGGTCACCAGCAACACCCACTCGGCGGCCTCGATCGTGGCTGCCGACAGTTGCCGTTCGGGATGCGCCGCATCGCTGATCTCGACGCTGGTGCTCCAGCCCTGACGCTGGGCCGCTGCATCGAGCAAACGGGCACACAGCACACTGGTGACCATGCCATTCGGGCAGGCAGTAACAATGGCTAACTTCATGACCAACCCTCTTATTGTTCTGTCAGGGGGCGCACGCGCACACCCTGTTCGAGCTGCGCCAGTTGCGCAGCATCGCTGATACCGAAACCGATCTGGGTGACCGCCATCGCGGCAATCGCCGTGGCAGTGCGCAACGTCTGCTCGGGCGTGTCGGCGTTGACCAGGCCATGAAGCATCCCGGCCAGCAGCGAATCACCCGCCCCGACCGTACTGGCAACACTGACCCTGGGTGGCGTGGCGTGCAGCGCCGAACCGACGCTGAACCAGTTCACGCCTTCGGCGCCATGAGATATCACCACATGTTCGATGCCTTGGGCGTGCAGACGGCTGGCGGCTTCAGCCTGGGCCATGACCGACACCACCTCGCCACCGAGCACTTCAGCCAGTTCCTCGGCATTGGGCTTGATCAACCATGGACCGGCCTTGAGCGCGGCACGCAATGCCTGCCCGCTGGTGTCGAGGGCGACCTTCAAGCCCAGGCCTTTCAATCGCCCGATCAACGCCTGCAACCACTGCGGGCTGATGCCTTGGGGCAGGCTGCCGGCAACCACTACCGCGTCATGCCCCGGCGCAATCTGATCGAGACGCTCGAGCAGTGCCTGCTGCGCCGCCGCGCTGACCAGCGGTCCCGGGCCATTGAGGTCGGTGATGCGCCCGTCGCTTTCCGCCAGTTTGATATTGCTGCGCGTCTCGCCGGGAACACGAATAAACGCATCGACAAAACCGCGTTTGGCGAACAGGGTTTCGAACGCTTGCAGATTGTCTTCACCGAGAAAACCGCTGACGGTCAATTGATGCCCGAGGTCCGCCAACACCTGCGCCACGTTCACCCCTTTGCCGGCGGCGTGGGTGTGCATCGTGTCGCTGCGGTTGACCTGACCGGGTTCCAGGCGCGCAAGCTGGACGGTGAGGTCCAGCGCCGGGTTGAGGGTCAGGGTTAAAATCCTGGCCATTACAAAGCCTCCACTAATGCGCGCACTTCATTCGCGCTGCCCACGGCAAGTGCCTGTTGGGCAAGGGTTTGAGCCCGGGTCAGGCTGAGTTCGCGAACCCGCGCCTTGACCTCGGCAATGCTGCGCCCGCCAACACTGAGTTCATCCACACCCAGGCCGACCAGCACCGGCACCGCCAGCGGATCGGCCGCCAGCTCGCCGCACACGCCGACCCACTTGCCATGGGCATGGGCCGCGCGCACGGTGATGTCGATCAATTGCAGTACCGCCGGATGCAAGCCATCGGCCTGGGCCGACAAGGTTGGATGCCCACGGTCGATGGCCAGGGTGTATTGCGTCAGGTCATTGGTGCCGACGCTGAAAAAGTCGACTTCCTTGGCCAGCACCGGCGCTAGCAAGGCCGCCGATGGCACTTCGATCATGATCCCCAATTGCAGGTCCGCCACCGGAATTTCCAGGCGCAGGCGTTCGGTCATGTCCCGCGCCTGGCGCCACTCGTCGACGCTGCCGACCATCGGGAACATGATCCGCAGCGGGCGGTTGTCGGCGGCGCGCAGCAAGGCGCGCAACTGTGCTTCCATGATCTGCGGCCGTTGCAGGGTCAAGCGAATGCCGCGCACCCCGAGGAACGGGTTTTCTTCCTTGGCGATCGGCCAATACGGCAGCGGTTTATCGCCACCGACATCAAGGGTGCGCACCACCAGCGGTCGACCGGCCAGGCCATCGAGAACGCGGCGGTATTCGGCTTCCTGGGTCGCCTCGTCCGGCGCTTGCGGGTGGGCCATGAAAATCAGCTCGGTGCGCAGCAGACCGATCCCTTCGGCGCCCTGCTCTACCGCACTGTTGACGCCGGCGCTTTCACCGATATTGGCGAACACTTCGACCGCGTGGCCGTCGGTGGTCAATGCCGGTTGATGGCGTTGTTCGGCGGCGGCCTTCAGGCGTTGCTCGCGGGTGTCGCGCTCCTGGGTGGCACGCTGCAAGGTCGCCGCGTCGGCGTCCACATGCAAACGACCGCGTTGACCATCGATCAACAGCGGCGTACCCGGTGCCAGCAGCAACACCGCGGCACCGGCGCCCACCAGCGCTGGAATCCCCAAGGCCCGCGCCACAATCGCGCTGTGGGCGGTGGCGCCACCCCGCGCGGTGAGAATGCCGGCGACACGGGTCGGATCAAGTCGCGCCACGTCAGATGGACCGACTTCGTCCATCACCAGAATGTACGGCTGTTCAGGTTCACTCAGGGTTTCGACACCACTGAGTTGCGCCAGCACTCGGCGACCGATGTCGCGCAGATCGGCGGCGCGCTCGGCGAGCAAGGCGTCCTGCAAGGACTCCTGTTGCCTGGCGGCGGCTTCGATCACGGACATCCACGCCGCTTCCGCGCTTTCGCCCTGCTTGAGACGGGTGTCGACCTCATCGGTCAATTCCGGATCGTCGAGCATTTCCTGGTGGGTGATGAAAATCTCGCGGATGGCCTTGGCCTTGCTGCGCTCGATCAAGCCGCCGATGTCCTGACGCACGTGCGCCAACGCTTGCTTGAGACGCTCACGCTCGATGGCGGCGGACTCTCCGCGCAGCGGGTAATCGATGGTTTGCAGCACCTGAATATGCGCCGGGCCGATGGCGATTCCCGGGGCGGCGGCGATGGCCTGCACCAGACTGCCGGACGCCGGGGCGAGCAGCACTTGGGCCACCTCGAGCATTTCTTCACGCGGCTGGCTCACCGCTGGCAACGGCTCGACTTCTTCTCCGAGGCCTTCTTCGATGGCGGCCAACAGGGCGGGCAAGGCATCGGCAGCAATGCTCGGCTCGGCGATGATTTCCAGCACCTGACCGCGACGGGCACCGAGGCTGAGCAGTTTGCTCAAGCTTTTCACCGACACCGCGCTGTCCTGGCCATCGACGATGCGGATGCGAATCTCGCCTTCGAAACTTTTCGCCAGTTGCGCGAGGATCTTCGCCGGACGGGCGTGCAGGCCGTGGGCGTTGGCCAGCGCAATGCGTGCGCTCGGCCAGTCCGCCGGCAGCTCGCCGCCGAGCACTTCAAGCACCGCGCGGCAACTGGTGGCACGGCCCAACTCATGGCCGCGACCTTCAATCAGCAACGCACACAGGCGTTCTAGCAACGCTTGATGGGCCTCGCCAAGGCTGGCCAGACAAAACAAACCGCTCAGCGGTTGACCGAGGTAGCGCAGCGGTTTGTCCGGAGTGACGAACGCCAAACCCGGACGCTTGACCGTTTGTTCACTGTGCAGCCACCACAGGCCATCGCCCAGCGGTAGCGCTTCCACTTGCTGCAACACGGCGGAGAAACCGTTGCTGACGCAGTCGGCCTGACGCAGTAAACGCGCGCCACGCCAGACCAGCTCTTCGAAATCTTCGGCGGCAACGCCCAGGCCGATCATCTGCGCATCCAGCGCCAGCTCTTGCGGCGCGCCTTGCAGCAGTTTCAGCAAGGCATCGGCGGTACTGGCGCGACGCAAGGCCTGGCCCAGATCAGTCTCGCCCAAGGCACGGGTCAGCAGTTGCAGCAGGCGCAGGTGTTCGTCGGATTTGGCGGCAATGCCGATCGCCAGGTAGACGATCTGTCCGTCGCCCCAGTCCACGCCGTCGGGGAATTGCATCAGGCGCACGCCCGTGGAAAACACCTGATCGCGGGTTTCGGGTGTACCGTGGGGGATGGCGATACCTTGACCGAGAAAGGTCGAGCCCTGGGCTTCACGCGCCTGCAAGCCGCTGAGATAGCCCTCGTCAACCAGGCCGTCGGCAATCAGGTGTCGGGCCAGCAATTGCAACGCTGCGGACTTATCCACAGCCGACTGGCCCATGGATATCTGCTCTATGGTGAGCTCGAGCATGCTTTCTCCTGTTGGCACCCTGAGGCGCCAGGTATTGTTTTTGAATGATCCAGCTTAGGCCTTTGTCTTGAAACAATCTTCGGCGGTTTCGCGGCAGAACCGGCCGAAGAAGCCAATAACGTAGAAAATACGCTTGCTGAAACGTTTAATCTAGAGTGATTGGCACGTTACTCGATAATGTTGCATCGTTGAAGTCCAACTTGTCGGATGCGTTGTGCCCGAGGTCGCCTGCCTGAATCGGGTAGGATTGGTGAAAATGTCGAGGCAAGCTCGAGAAAACAAGGAATAGCGGGTTGAAACTCAGTGATATAGCCCAACTGGCCGGTGTGTCCGTCACCACCGCCAGTTACGTCATCAATGGCAAGGCCGAACAACAACGCATCAGCAGCGCCACCGTCGAACGCGTGCGCGCGGTCGTCGAAGAACATGGCTTCACGCCTAATCCCCAGGCGGCCGGCCTGCGCAGCCGCCACACCCGGACCCTGGGCTTCATTCTGCCGGACCTGGAAAACCCCAGTTACGCGAGGATCGCCAAGCTACTGGAACAAGGCGCCCGGGCGCGTGGCTACCAGCTGTTGATTGCCAGCTCCGACGATGCACCCGACAGTGAACGGCAACTGCTTCAATTGTTCCGCGCCCGTCGCTGTGATGCCCTGATCGTCGCCAGTTGCCTGCCGCGCGGTGACGACAGCTACCGCCAGCTGCAAGCCAAAGGCATTCCGATCATCGCCATCGACCGGGTCATGGAGCCTGAATATTTCTGCTCGGTGATCAGCGACGACCGAGAGGCCAGCCTGCACCTGACCCAAAGCCTGCTTGATCCGTTGCCCAAACAGATCGCCTTGATCGGCGCCCGTCCCGAGTTGAGCATCAGCCAGGAACGGGCCGCCGGTTTCAAGGAAGCCCTGACCGGGTACGACGGCGAGGTACTGATCGAACACGGTGAGTCGTTCAGCCGTGAGTGCGGCAAACAGTTGATGGAAGAACTGCTCCAGCGCGTAGGACATTTGCCCGAGGCACTGGTGACGACGTCTTATGTACTGCTTCAGGGTGTATTCGATGCGTTGCACGACTTCCCGCTGAAAACCCGTCCGCTGCGCCTCGGCACATTTGGTGACACCCAGTTGCTGGATTTCCTGCCGCTGCCGGTGAACGCCATGGCACAGCAACACCAATTGATTGCTGACAAGGCACTCGAACTCGCTCTGGCGGCCATCGAGCAATCCGATTACCAACCCGGTGTGCAGGCCATCGCGCGGACGTTCAAACAACGTATTCGCCAGGACTGAGCCATGGACCTGATCGACACCCACACCCACCTGGACTTTCCCGACTTCGACGCGGATCGTCAGGCGCTAATGGCCCAAAGCCGTGCTCTCGGGGTGCGGCAGATGGTGGTGCTGGGGGTTTATCAGGGCAATTGGCAGCGCGTCTGGGAACTGGTGCAAAGCGATCCCGACCTGCATGCGGCGTTCGGTTTGCACCCGGTGTACCTGGAGGATCATCGCCCCGAGCATCTCACCGAACTGGGCGACTGGCTGACGCGATTGGCCGGCCATCGCCAGCTGTGTGCGGTGGGCGAGATCGGCCTGGACTACTTCATCGAAACCCTGGACCGTGAGCGCCAGCAAGCGTTGTTCGACGCGCAACTGCAACTGGCGGTGGATTTCAACCTGCCCGCGCTGATCCATGTGCGCCGCAGTCATGCGGCCGTGATCGCCACGCTCAAGCGTTTCAAGTTGAAACGCGCCGGGATCATCCATGCCTTCGCGGGCAGCGAGGAAGAAGCTCGCGAATACATCAAACTCGGTTTCAAGCTAGGCCTCGGTGGCGCTGCGACCTGGCCCCAGGCACTGCGCATGCACCGCGTGCTCGCCCGGTTGCCGCTGGAATCGGTGGTGCTGGAAACCGACTCGCCAGACATGGCGCCCGTGATGTTCCCAGGCCAGCGCAACAGCCCGGCGCACTTGCCGGCGATCTGCACGGCACTGGCGGCAATCATGTCGCTCGCCCCCGAACAACTGGCCGCCGCCAGCAGTGCCAATGCCCGCGAACTGTTCAACTGGTAATCAGTCGATGTGGGCCTTGGCGGCATCAAGAATCAGCGTCATGTGCTGACGCTGACGGGCCAATCGAAGGGCAACGAAGTAGACGAAAATCGCCACCAGCGAAACGTTCAGTTGCTCCACGACGCTGAGCATTCCAATCCATTCCATTACCAACGCCACCAGCAATGTGCTGCAAATCATGACTAACAGGCTCGCCTTCAACATGGCCACTGCGTCCAGGGACTTGAAGCGCTTGATCTGTGTCGGGTCGCACAGTTGCAGGGTTTTCTGACAGTGAGAACAGGTGAATGCTTCGTTGATTGCAATGGCATTGAGTTGCCAGGGTTTGAGCAATAGCGTGCGCTGGCAATGTGCACAGCGACCCTGGATTCCAAGTGTTGCAACAGCCATGACCGGGCCTCCTTCAAGCGGTTGATTGAAGTGGATCTTCGTTCATTGAAGACGAAAAACCAGAGCGCGGGGGAAAACAGGACTGTTCCCACGAAAGCTGAGAATAGGTACTACAAAATTTTCAGACATTCACAAACCTGTGGGAGCAATCTCGCTCCCACAGGAGGCCGAGCTGCTTTTTAAACCCGGAAGGCGCTGATCAGCTGTTTGAGCTCCACAACCTGCGCCGACAGCGCGCGGCTGGCATCCTCCGTCTGATTCGCACCTTCAGCCGTGCGTTCTCCGGCACGATTGATCTCGACGATGTTCTGGTCAATGTCGTGGGCCACGGCGGTCTGCTGTTCCACAGCCGCGGCGATCTGCTGGTTCTGGTCGACGATCATGCCGACAGCCCCCAAGATATTTTCCAGGGCCTGCTGGACCTTTTCCGACTGCCCCACCGTACCGTTGGCCATCTCATGGCTGACGCCCATCGCCTTGACCGCGGCCCCGACTCCGCCGTGCAGCTTGGCGATCATCTGTTCGATTTCTTCGGTCGATTGCTGGGTGCGCTTGGCCAGCGTACGGACTTCATCCGCCACCACCGCAAACCCGCGGCCCTGCTCACCCGCCCTGGCTGCCTCGATGGCGGCATTGAGTGCCAGCAAGTTGGTCTGCTCGGCGATGCTCTTGATCACCTCCAGCACACGACTGATGGACTGGCTGTCGCTGGCCAGTTGGTTGATCACCTGCACCGACTGATCGATTTCGCTGGCCAGTGCAGCGATGCTGCCCTGCTGCGACTGCACCAGCCCACGACCGCTCACCGTTTCGTCATTGACGCTGTGGGCGCTGCTGACTGCGGCGGCAGCGCTGCGCGCCACCTCCAGGGAGGTGGCCGACATCTGGTTCATCGCGGTGGCGACCTGCTCGATCTGCGAGCGCTGCCCGGCCACGGCCTGGTTGCTTCGCGCCGAGACACTCTCGACTTGCCCGGCTTGGCGCTCGACCTCGCCGACGGTCTGCCCGACACGCTCGATCAAGTCATGGATCTTTTTCACGGTGCCGTTGAACACCTCGCCCAACTCGCCCAGTTCATCACGACTGTGGGCGTTGAAGGTGACCGTCATGTCGCCGGCCGCCACTTTGTCCATGACTGCGCCAAGACGCTTGAGGGTGGTGCGGGTCGAGGCGTAGAAGGCGCCGTAAAGATAAAAGATCAGCACAAACACCACCGACAGCGCCACGGCCTGCAAAATCATGTGCGTGCGGTTCTGTTCCAGGCGCTGTTGCAACTGGGTGCCGAGAAATTTCAAGGTGGCTTCATTGAGTTGATAGGTCTGGCCCATCAGCACCGAGACCTGATCGTAAAAGGCCTGCCACGGCGCATCGAGCGTGTCGGCCATCACCACCTGCTCTTCGAACAGTTCACTGGCCTTTTTCAATGAGGCCTTGCTGCTGTCAGCCTGGGCAGCCAGGGTTTCGCGTGCGGCGTTGCTCGAGCCCGTCGCGTCCTGCAGCTTCAGGCCATACTCGGCCTGGAGCTTTTCGATTTGTGCCAGCAATTCATCGAAACGCGTGCTCGACCCCGAATTGAGAAACCCCTGGCCCAGGGAAGCGGAGCCCAATGCGCGGCCTTCGCCGAGCATCTGGGTGATGCGCGGAGTGACGTTGGTGACCAGTTCACTGAGCTGGCGCATGTCACTTTGGCTGTCGTGGCTCAGGCCGGCCTGACTGGCGATGATCTGGCCGAAGACCTGCGCATTGCCGAGCAGCTTGCCGATCAGTGCACTTTTGCTTTGCAGTGAGGTTTCCGTTTGCTGAGCTTTGAACGCGTTGATCATTTCATCGCGCTTGGCATCGAACAGGGCGATCTGCTCCGGATCGGTGGCCATCGCAGTCAACCCCTGCAAGCGTGCCAGAACACCTTGTTCCAGCTTGCCGATCTGCGCCTCGACATTCCCCGCCTTGCCGGACTGGCCCAGGGCGACGTTGATCTGCACCAGATTGTTCAGGGTTTCCAGATCACGCCTTAACGCGAGGCTGCTGCCCAACAGATCCAGGCTCTGCAGTTCGACCCGGGTGCCCTGGAATTCGCGATAGGAATCACGGACCAGGTAGAAGTTGGTTACCAGCATCGGCACCAGGAACAGTACGCTGATCAGGCTGAACTTCATGCCGAAGCTCAGGCGGTTCATCAGCGCGACGGCGGGATAGAGCAAGCTCATCACTGGAAGTCTCCCTTGGATTTCTTATTTTTATTGGCGAGCGCAGCGAGACAGCAGATAGCCAGTATTCGGCGCTATCTCTGTATAGCGTAAATCAAGGGAGTGTTTTGTAACTTAAGGTTAACGGAACGCACAATCCTGTGGGAGCGAGCCTGCTCGCGAAGGCGGCCTTACAGCCGACCATTCTCTTTCGGGTGTACATATCCATTCCTGCGGTAACGGCCACCTATGGTTTCGCCCTTACGGCGAGTCACTTGGAAAAGCCCTGTAGGAGCGAGCCTGCTCGCGATGGAGGTCAACGATGACGCGGGGAGCCTGACTCCCCGTGGTGCTCTCAGGTTTTTCGTCGGAACGCCGCCCGGAGCATGCTCGCTCCTACAGGGCCCGCCGCGCTGGGCCATTCATGGCCCAGCGCGGCTAACCCGGCATCCATGCCGGGTTACCCACTGCGCAGAACCTCCACTCGGCCTCTCGAGGGGGCAAGAAAATCAAAAGCCAAAGCCAAAGCAAGGCGGCCTGACAGCCGACCTGACTGCAGGTCTGTCCGCGATACAATTGTGGGAGCGAGCCTGCTCGCGATGAACGTCCAGACAACGCGTTCATCCAGACAGGGCGCGTTATCGTTGACGACCATCGCGAGCAGGCTCGCTCCCACAGGGGATTGGGGGTATCTGCAAAAATCAGGTCGGCTGTCAGGCCGCCTCGCTTTGGCTTTAGATTTGGGCGCCCCGTTAACCACGATGGCCGAACGCAGGCATTGCGCAGTGGGTAAACCGGCATGAATGCCGGTTTAGCCGCGCTGGGCCAAGGATGGCCCATCGCGGCGACCCACGGAGCAATGCCGGAGTGAGGGCATGCCGAGCCTAGGCGAGGCACCGAGTGGTGGGGCAAGAGCGTTTGGTTACTTTGCGCTTTTCAAAGTGACCCGCTGTAAAAGCGGAACCCTCGGTGGCCATTACCGCAGCAATGGATATGTACTCAGACAACAATCTCCCAAAGGCTCTGAGCATGGATCAACGTTGCTAGAGGCTGATGGAGGTAGACACAGGTTGACGGACAGGCTGAGGGCGTGAGGGGGCGAGAAAATCAAAAGCCAAAGCAGAACAAAAGCAAAAGCGAGACGGCTTACCGGCCGCCCTGATTTCGGACCTGCAGGAGCTGGCTTGCCGGCGATATCGTCCGGATCGCCGCACCGCCGGTTCCTACGGCAGAACAGTCCACAACGCAAAACCCGCATACCAGAGCACAGCCGCCCGCAGCAGCAACTCCCAGATACGGTCGAGATTGTGAATTCCCTCGGGCCCGACCACCGGAGCTGGAATTTCGCCGGCCACCAGTCCGACCTTTTCGATCAATTGGGCGGCGCTGATGTTCCAGTTCAACAATTCGTGCAACATCACCCGGCTGACCGCGACGAAGTTGCCGACCAGGGCAAGGCTCGCTGCCAACAGACGCACCGGCACCCAGTCGAATGCATGGCGCAGTTGCGCGGCGCGCTCGACCACGGCCGGGTTTTGCCCGTGTTCTTCGGCCAGGGCCAGCAATCGATAACTCAGCGCGGCGACCGGTCCCAGCAGGAAGTACCAGAAAATGATCGCGAAAAAGCTCTGGTAGGCCTCCCACAGCAAATGCCCTTCGACCCGCTCCAGCAGTTGCTCGGCGTTGTCGGCGCAGATGTCCAGATCACGCTTGGCCACATGAGCCGCCGCTTGCAGGTCTTCGCGACGCCAGGCATCGCGGAAGGGCCCGAGACCGCCCAGCAGATCACCGCGCCCCAGGCTGTAGATCACCACCAGCAAATGCACCGGCAGCGCCAATAGACCGTAGGCTACAGGGTCGAGCACCACCAGCAGCAAACCCAGCAGCGCCACCGGAAACAACACCAGCACCGCCAGGACCAGCCACGGACGGTTCACCAGACGCGGGCTGAGTTCAAGCTTGTGCAGCTCACGAATCCAGCCAGCGTCGTGTTGAACCCGGTGGCGCAGGGCCGAAAATTTTTCGATCCACACCGCCAACAGCAACACCAGAAAACTCATTATCCTTCCTCTTGTGCCAAGGCTGCGCGATAGCGTGCCCAGTCGAACGCGGGCCCCGGATCGGTCTTGCGCCCGGGGGCGATATCGCTGTGCCCGCAGATGCGTTGCGCGGTGATTGCCGGAAACGCCGATTGCAGCTGCCGGGTCAGGGTCGTCAACGCTCGATATTGCGCATCGTCGAATGGCAGATCATCCGTGCCTTCGAGTTCGATGCCTACGGAAAAATCGTTACAGGTTTCTCGCCCCTCAAAACTCGAAACACCGGCATGCCAGGCGCGCTCGATGCAAGATACAAACTGAGTGACGGTGCCGTCGCGCTCGATCAGAAAATGCGCAGACACGCGCAGGTCGGCAATCCCTTCAAAGTAGGGATGCTCCGTGACATCCAGGCGGTTTTGGAAAAACTCCTGCACCTTGCCAGTCTTGAACTGCGCTGGCGGCAGGCTGATGTTGTGGATCACCAGCAGGGAAATTTCGCCCTCGGGGCGCGCATTGAAGTTGGGCGAGGGGCATAAATGCACGCCCTTGCACCAACCGCTCGCGGGGTCCAGCTGCATACAGATTCCTTCAACGACGACTGTGTTGGCGCCCAGTATGCCGCGATAGCCCACCGGGAGCGATCACTTGAAGCGATTGAGGTGCTGCAGCTTGCCGATCACTGACGCCAGGGCTCGGTCAAATCATTCGCCATCGTCGAGAACGCGGGCAGTGTGCAGGGTCCTTCCTCAGCCGAAGGCAGAATGATTGGCCCCAATACCTCGACCATCGCCGTCGCATCGGCTCGCGAATGCCCCGGACGATCGAACAATTGAACGTGCAAGCGCTCCAACTCGGTGAAAAACGCGCTGGTGGCAAATGGATCGAACGCCGAACTGCTCAGCCCCTCGCGCAATGACTTGAGTAGCCCCGGAACCAGCGTCAACAAATACTCACGAGCATCGGGCTGGTCATGTCGGTGTACGCTCCAAATCAATTGCATCATGGTCTGCACATCAGCCTGCCACTGCGGTGACAGATGGCCGTGCTTGAGGCAGGTCAGTAGCAACACATTGCTCCAGGTGTCGCGCACGAATGCCAACACACTGTGCGGCAATGTCTTGCCCAGCAGTGCCTGATTCAACGCCAGCTCGACGCACTGGCGAGCCAAAGCGGTCTGGGCGCGACCTTCTTCGGCATCACGAATCCGCTGCTCGAGCAACTCGCTGCGACGGCGCTCGTCAAGGGTGAGCGCGTCAGCTTGCGAACCTTCCGGCATGGCAAGTGCAACTGCGGTGTTGCTATCCACCGTGTCGCTGGTCGGGGCGGGCTTCAGGCCAGGCAGCACACCGGTGGCGATCAACAGTTGGTTGGCCTGGGCGTAAAGCTGGCCGGCGCCACTGAGCACATAGCGATCAAACAGCTTGAGGATGATCAGCTTGACCTTGATGTCCACGCCCAGGTGGCGCCCAGCCGCAAGGAAGCATTTGCAGAGCACTGTCGGCCCCAGGGGATTGTGCTGTTCGATCAGCGTCCTGCCCAATAATGTACTGAGGCGGGCGGTGAGTTGGTCAAGGGCGAAACCGTCGCGGTAGAGCACCTTGTTGACCATCGCGTCCACGGCCAGGTTGCGTCCCGACCTGTCATCCGGCAGAGACGCGCTGGCATCGGCAGACAATGACCGCGGCAGGACCCTGTAAGCGAGGTCGCATTGGCCGAGGCTGATGAACGCCTTGAAGAATTGCTCGAAAAACAACCGCTCGATACTTTTGCGCTTCAAGCGCAAGTCGCGCATCGCTTCAAATAAAAGGTTCTGCTCGACATCATCGAGTGCCCGGTCGGCCATTTCGAAGAGGGTATCGTCGGCATTATCGAACAGCGCCTGCAAGCCCTGCCTGAGCTGTTGAGTAGCCTTGTCGCGTACCTGCAGCACAATGACAGGCAGGCGGGCGAGTGGCGGTTGCGTCGCCTGGTCGCTAGCGACCTTGCGCAAAGGCACTACATTCCCCTCGTTGTGCATCCAGCCTCCTGAAATCTCCAGCCGTCAATGTCATGACGTCAAATCCAAGGCGAATTATCTGGTAAAGGGAGCCCTCGCGCCACCCCGGCGCGCACTGCGCAGGAAAAGGAGGCGGCTCCTGAAAGTCGATCACACACGCAATCGACCAAATGCAGGCTTCAGAACACCCGGAACAGTGCTGACGCCTTGGGTTGCTCAGTGGCATGGCCCTATAATCGGAGCACTTTGTTTGTGGAGTGCCTTATGCCGAATCTACGTCTCGCCGACTTGAACGCCGAAATCGAAGCCAACGTGCGCCGCGCGTTGCTCGAAGACATCGGCAGCGGCGACATCACCGCACAGCTGATCCCGGCCGAACGCCTGGCCAAAGCCACCATCATTACTCGAGACGCCGCCGTCATCAGCGGCACCGCCTGGGTGGATACCGTGTTTCGCCAGCTGGACCCACGGGTTGCGGTGCACTGGCAGGTTGCCGATGGTGAGCGGGTCAAACCCAATCAGGTATTGTTCCACCTCGAAGGGCCGGCCCGCTCGCTGCTGACGGGCGAACGCAGCGCGCTGAACTTCCTGCAGATGCTCTCCGGCGTCGCCACTCGCGCGCAGCAGTTGGCAGACTTCGTTGCCAATACCCAAGTGAAACTGCTCGACACCCGCAAGACCCTGCCGGGGCTGCGTCTGGCGCAGAAGTACGCCGTGACCTGCGGCGGTTGCCACAACCACCGCATCGGCCTGTATGACGCCTTCCTGATCAAGGAAAACCATATCGCCGCCAGCGGAGGCATCCCGCAGGCCATCGCCGCCGCACACAAGATTGCTCCTGGCAAGCCGGTAGAGATCGAAGTGGAAAGCCTGGATGAACTCAAGGAAGCCCTGGCGGCTGGTGCCGACATCATCATGCTCGACGAGCTGAGTCTGGATGACATGCGCGAAGCCGTGCGCTTGAACAACGGCAAGGCAAAGCTGGAGGCCAGCGGCGGGATCAACGAAAGCACGTTGCTGCCGATTGCCGAAACCGGGGTGGATTACATTTCGATTGGTGCGATGACCAAAGATGTGAAGGCTGTGGATCTGTCGATGCGTCTCAGTCTCTGACCAGCAACACAAACCTGTAGGAGCCCGGCTTGCCGGTGATGGCGATCTGGAGGACGCTATCGCCGGCAAGCCGGGCTCCTACAAGAGCGTTATTGTCAGACCACCAGATTGTTCATCTCGCAATACTCTTCCCACTCGACGCCCAAGACCTCGGCCGCTTCCTTGTGCAGTTTCAGGCGTTCGATCTCGTATTCTTCCGGGCTTGATGTGTACTTGAGCGTCAGCTCCCACGGCTGCAAGCCCTGGGCCTCTGCTTCATCCTCGAATGCCCATTGGATCTGGTCTTTCTGATCATCGGCTGGCAATTCCTTGATCTCTTCCAGTAAATGGGGCACGTCCAGCACGTACTTCTTGAGGGCTTCTTCGTGCCTGGCTTCTTGAGTCAATTCTTTAACGGTCATGGCGTTCTCGTTGATCTGGGGAATGGAAGATGGATCTGGATCATCAAGGATCTCTCTGACGCAAAAAAACCGCTTGAAGCCCGGCTTTTCTGGCCTTCAGAACCATTCGGGATCATTTGAAAACAACGTGTCGCTGGTGCCCGAGACAGGAATCGAACCTGCGACCTTCGCGTTACGAGTGCGCTGCTCTACCAACTGAGCTACACGGGCAGTCGGCTAAACCTAGCACTGACCATAGAGTCAGGCAACTTCGAACACTGTTAAAAATCAAAAGATCGCAGCCTGCGGCAGCTCCTACACCAGACCCTGTGTAGGAGCTGCCGCAGGCTGCGATCTTTTGATTTTTCTGCGCATAACAAAACGCCCCGAACCAGTCGGGGCGTTTTGATGATCAGCAGTCAGACGCGGGAGTGATTAAACGCCCGAAGCCTTCGCTGCTGCTACGTCCTTGATGGACAGCTTGATACGGCCGCGGTTGTCCACGTCCAGTACCAGCACTTCCACTTCCTGACCTTCTTTCAGGATGTCGGTCACTTTCTCAACGCGAGCATCGCTCAGCATGGAGATGTGAACCAGACCGTCCTTGCCAGGCAGGATGTTGACGAATGCGCCGAAGTCGACGATGCGCTCAACTTTACCGACATAGATCTTGCCGATTTCGGCTTCAGCGGTGATACCCAGAACGCGCTGACGTGCAGCTTCTGCAGCTTCCTTGGTTTCGCCGAAGATCTTGATCGAGCCGTCGTCTTCGATGTCGATCGAAGCCTTGGTCTCTTCACAGATCGCACGAATGGTCGCGCCGCCTTTACCGATGACATCACGGATTTTGTCGGTGTCGATTTTCATCGCGATCATGGTCGGAGCGTTGGCCGACAGTTCGGTACGCGACTGGCCGATGATCTGGTTCATCTGGCCGAGGATGTTCAGGCGCGCTTCCAGGGCTTGGCCCAGAGCGATTTCCATGATCTCTTCGGTGATGCCCTTGATCTTGATGTCCATCTGCAGCGCGGTCACACCTTTGGCGGTACCGGCTACCTTGAAGTCCATGTCGCCCAGGTGATCTTCGTCACCGAGGATGTCGGTCAGGACGGCGAACTTCTCGCCTTCTTTAACCAGGCCCATGGCGATACCGGCAACCGGCGCCTTCATCGGCACACCAGCGTCCATCAGAGCCAGGGAAGCACCGCAAACGGAAGCCATCGAGCTCGAACCGTTGGATTCGGTGATTTCCGATACCACACGGATGGTGTACGGGAAGTCGGCAGCGGCAGGCAGCATGGCCGAAACCGAACGACGGGCCAGACGGCCGTGACCGATTTCGCGACGACCAGCGCCACCCATGCGACCACACTCGCCTACCGAGAACGGAGGGAAGTTGTAGTGCAGCATGAACGGGTCTTTTTTCTCGCCTTCCAGGGTGTCCAGCAGTTGTGCATCACGGGCAGTACCCAGCGTTGCAACGACCAGAGCCTGGGTTTCGCCACGGGTGAACAGAGCCGAACCGTGGGTCTTTGGCAGAACGCCGACTTCGATGTTCAGAGGACGAACGGTCTTGGTGTCGCGACCATCGATACGTGGCTTGCCGTTGACGATGTTTTCGCGAACGGTGCGGTATTCGATTTCGCCGAAAGCCGCTTTCACTTCGCTGGAAGAAGGCTGGCCTTCTTCACCGGACAGTTTGGCAACAACCTGGTCCTTCAGCTCGCCCAGACGCGCATAGCGGTCAGCCTTGACGGTGATGGTGTAAGCCTGGGAGATCGCTTCGCCGAACTCGGCACGGATAGCGCCCAGCAGTGCGGTGGCTTCTGGCGCAGGAGCCCAGGTCCAGGTTGGCTTGGCTGCTTCGGCTGCCAGTTCTTTAACGGCGTTGATCACAACCTGGAACTCGTCGTGAGCAAACAGTACCGCGCCCAGCATCTGGTCTTCGGTCAGCTCTTTGGCTTCCGATTCAACCATCAGCACAGCGTCCGAAGTACCGGCAACGACCATGTCCAGGCTCGAAGCAGCTTGCTGCTCGTAAGTCGGGTTCAGCAGGTAGCCGGTGCTTTCGTGGAAAGCAACGCGAGCGGCGCCGATCGGGCCGTCGAACGGGATGCCCGAGATAGCCAGGGCAGCCGAGGTACCGATCATCGCAGCGATGTCCGGATCGGTCTTCTTGCTGGTGGAAACGACGGTGCAGACAACCTGCACTTCGTTCATGAAGCCTTCAGGGAACAGCGGACGGATCGGACGGTCGATCAGTCGGGAAGTCAGGGTTTCTTTCTCGGAAGGACGGCCTTCGCGCTTGAAGAAACCGCCAGGGATCTTACCGGCAGCGTAAGTCTTTTCCTGGTAGTGAACAGACAGAGGGAAGAAGCCCTTGCCTGGATCGGCTTGCTTGGCACCAACGACGGTCACCAATACGCTGACGTCGTCGTCAACGGTGACCAATACTGCGCCGGAGGCCTGACGGGCGATACGGCCAGTCTCGAGGGTGACGGTCGACTGACCGAACTGGAATTTTTTGATTACCGGGTTCACGGTGTCCTACCTTCTTTTGTGGCTCTTGGGGAAACTGGGTTCTTGCGAAATTCTTGGGCAACGCCGGGAATCGGCCCGAGCGGATTGTCCTGATAAAACTGATATCCAGATAAAACTTGAGGCTGGGAGCCTGCCCTGCGCCCGTGGGGAACCCACTGACGCAAGACAGACAACCAACCTCTAGCGCAATCGCTTATTAGCGACGCAGACCCAGGCGAGCGATCAGAGCGCTGTAACGGCTCACGTCCTTGCCTTTCAGGTAGTCCAGCAGCTTACGACGCTGGTTTACCATGCGGATCAGACCACGACGGGAGTGGTGATCTTTACCGTTGGCCTTGAAGTGACCTTGCAGTTTGTTGATGTTGTGGGTCAGCAGTGCAACTTGCACTTCTGGCGAACCAGTGTCACCAACAGCTTGCTGGTAGTCAGCTACGATTTGAGCTTTTTCTTGAACGTCGAGAGCCATGAGGCAATCCTTTTATCAGGAAACTGTTTCAAAAACAGTTTCAACAGGCCAGGGACAAATCCCTGTATCTAAAAATGAGTAGTGACCGTGCCTGCTAACAGCCACACTCGTTCGGTCATTCTGACCGAATCAGTCGACGCGGCGCGATACGCCCGTCTTCGCTCACTTCACCGATACCGATGAAGCGACCATTGTGATCCTGTACCCGTACCATGCCGAACTTCGGGGCATCCGGGGCGCGTACCGGTTGGCCGTTGAGCCAGTAGAACGCGCTCGCCTCCGAGAACTGCAGCAGTGGCCAATCCAGCAAACCACTGTCCGATGGCATCAGGAAGCGATCAACTGCCTCGTTGCCGCCTTCGGCATGTACCGCTTCCAGCTCTTCGAGGGTAACGGTCTGCGCCAGGGTGAAAGGCCCGGCCTGGGTACGTCGCAGTTCTGCAACGTAAGCGCCACAACCGAGTTGCTCACCGATATCCTCCACCAGGGTGCGAATATAGGTGCCTTTGGTGCAATCCACCGCAAGCCGCGCAGTATCCCCTTCGAAGGCCAGCAATTCCAAGCGCGTAATAGTAACAGAACGCGGTTCGCGCTCCACTACTTCACCTGCACGGGCCAGCTTGTACAGGGGTTGCCCATCACGCTTGAGAGCCGAGTACATCGGCGGTATCTGACTGATTTGCCCACGAAATTGCGGCAACACAGCTTCGACATCGACGCGACCAACGGTCACCGGGCGCTCCTGCAAAACCTCACCCTCGGCATCCGCCGTGGTGGTGGTCTTGCCCAGCTGCGCCAGGGTTTCGTAACCCTTGTCGGAATCGAGCAGGTACTGCGAGAACTTGGTGGCCTCACCGAAGCACAGCGGCAACACGCCCGTGGCCAGCGGATCGAGACTACCGGTGTGCCCGGCCTTCTCGGCGTTGAGCAACCAGCGGACCTTCTGCAAGGCTGCGTTGGAGGTGAATCCCAGCGGTTTGTCGAGCAGGATGATGCCACTGACGTTACGACGGATACGTTTGACCTGAGCCACCGATTACTCCTTGGCGTCTTCGGGTTCAGCCGCTACCGGGCGCTGACTGTCTTCAGCCACAGCGCGTTCGATCAGGGCCGACAGGTGCGCGCCACGCACGACGCTTTCGTCGTAGTGGAAGTGCAACTGCGGAACGCTGCGCAACTTCATCTCGCGAGCCAGCTGCATGCGCAGGAAACCGGCGGCGGAGTTGAGCACCTTGATGCTTTGCGCGATGTCTTCGTGGCTGTCCTGGCCCATCACGGTGATGAAAATCTTGGCGTGACCGACGTCACGGCTGACTTCCACAGCGGTAATGGTGACCAGGCCGACGCGCGGGTCTTTGACTTCACGACGGATCAGTTGGGCAAGCTCGCGCTGCATCTGATCGCCGATACGTTGGGTACGGCTGTATTCTTTTGCCATGTCTTGTTACCTGTTACTGCCCCACGGTGAAACCCGTGAGGTCTGAAAGCGGCAAACGCCCGGCCTGACAAAAGCCAGACCGGGCGTTGCGTTTAGAGTCCGGGCGATGCGCCGCGCAATTGCATGCGGCTGGCCATCACGGCTCTTGAAGTGCGCGAGTTAGAGGCTGCGAGCAACCTGGACCTTCTCGAAGACTTCGATCTTGTCACCGACCTTGACGTCGTTGTAGCTCTTCACGCCGATACCGCATTCCATGCCGGCACGTACTTCGGAAGCGTCATCCTTGAAGCGGCGCAGGGATTCCAGCTCGCCTTCGAAGATAACGATGTCTTCACGCAGTACACGGATTGGACGGTTACGGTGAACAACACCTTCGATCACCATGCAACCGGCGATCGCGCCAAACTTCGGCGAGCGGAACACGTCACGCACTTCAGCGATACCCAGGATGTTCTCGCGAACATCGCTGCCCAGCATACCGGTGAGGGCTTTCTTGACGTCTTCGATGATGTCGTAGATCACGTTGTAGTAACGCATATCCAGACCTTCCTGCTCGACGATCTTGCGAGCGCCAGCATCGGCACGCACGTTGAAGCCGAACAGTACAGCGTTGGAGGCCAGTGCCAGGTTGGCGTCGGATTCGGTAATACCACCGACACCGCCACCGACAACACGCACTTGCACTTCGTCGTTACCCAGGCCATTCAAGGCACCGTTCAACGCTTCCAACGAACCACGGACGTCGGATTTGAGGACGATGTTGAGCGTCTTCTTCTCTGCCTGACCCATGTTTTCGAAGATGTTTTCCAGCTTGCCGGCGTGAGCGCGAGCCAGTTTGACTTCGCGGAACTTGCCTTGACGGAAAAGAGCCACTTCACGGGCTTTCTTCTCGTCAGACAGCACGCTCATCTCGTCGCCAGCGTCCGGGGTACCATCCAGGCCGAGGATCTCGACAGGGATGGAAGGACCGGCTTCCTTGATTGGCTTGCCGTTCTCGTCGAGCATGGCACGTACACGGCCATAGTTCGAACCGACCAGCACCATGTCGCCTTGGCGCAGGGTACCGTCTTGAACCAGAACGGTTGCAACCGGGCCACGACCTTTGTCGAGACGCGATTCAACCACAACACCGCGGCCTGGGGCCGATGGAGTTGCTTTGAGTTCAAGGACCTCAGCTTGCAGCAGGACTGCTTCGAGCAACTCGTCCACACCGGTACCGACTTTCGCCGAAACCGATACGAACGGGGTGTCGCCGCCCCACTCTTCCGAAGTCACGCCGTGAACCGACAGTTCGCTACGGATGCGATCGAGATCGGCGCCCGGCTTGTCGATCTTGTTCACTGCAACAACCAGTGGAACACCAGCGGCCTTGGCGTGCTGGACAGCTTCAATGGTCTGCGGCATCACGCCGTCGTCCGCTGCAACTACCAGGATCACGATGTCAGTCGCCTTGGCACCACGGGCACGCATTGCGGTAAACGCGGCGTGACCTGGGGTGTCGAGGAAGGTGACCATGCCGCGTTCGGTTTCAACGTGGTACGCACCGATGTGCTGGGTGATACCGCCGGCTTCGCCAGCAGCTACCTTGGCACGACGAATGTAGTCGAGCAGCGACGTCTTACCATGGTCAACGTGGCCCATTACGGTCACGACTGGCGCACGGGAGAACGTCTCACCTTCAAACTTCAGGGACTCGGCCAGGGAATCTTCCAGGGCGGTGTCGCTGACCAGGGTCACTTTGTGGCCCAGTTCTTCGGCTACCAGCTGAGCAGTTTCCTGATCAAGCACCTGGTTGATGGTCGCTGGGGTACCCAGTTTGAACATGAACTTGATGATTTCAGCAGCCTTGACCGACATCTGATTGGCGAGATCGCCAACAGTGATGGTCTCGCCGATCTGCACATCACGCACGACAGGGCCGGTTGGACTCTGGAAACCGTGGGCGTTGCGCTTTTTCAGCTTGGCCTTGCCGCGACCACCGCGACGGAAGCCATCGCTTTCTTCGTCGGTAGTACGTGGGGCAACGCGTGGAGCAGGCGCTTTCTCTTTGACCGAGGCACGATGCGGAGCGTTTTTACGCTCGCCGTCGCCACCACCGCTGCGACGATTGTTATCGTCTGCACGTGGTTTGTCCGGACGGCGCTGTTCGTTCTGCTTGTTGCGAACGTCGGCAGACGGTGCCGGAGCAGCAGCCACAACCGGAGCGCTTTCACGCACTGGTTCGGCGGCCGCAGCAGGAGCCGCGATTGCGTCGTTAGTAGCGGATTGCGCAGCAGCTGGCTGGCGACGCGCTTCTTCTTCGGCGCGGCGCTTGGCTTCTTCTTCAGCCTTCTGACGTGCAGCATTTTCTACTGCGCGACGTTCATCCAGTTCACGCTTGCGCTCGGCTTCGATTTCTTCCGGGCTGCGCTGTACGAAGACTTTCTTCTTGCGTACTTCAACGCTGATGCTTTTGCTGCCAGCAACACGCAGGGTGCTGGTGGTTTTACGCTGCAGCGTAATCTTGCGTGGTTCTTCCACTTTCGCCTTGTGGCTGCTTTTCAAGTGAGTCAGCAACGATTGCTTCTCACTGTCAGTCACACTTTCTTCGGCGGCGGTGTGCGGCAGACCTGCCTCACGCATCTGCTGCAACAGGCGCTCTACCGGTGTTTTGACCTCATCGGCCAGTTGTTTCACCGTGACTTGCGTCATGCACTTCTCTCCTCAGGCCGCGCCTAATTACTCGAACCAGTGGGCTCGGGCGGCCATGATCAACTTGCCGGCACGATCATCGTCAATGCCGTCGATGTCGAGCAGGTCGTCAATAGACTGCTCGGCCAGGTCTTCGCGGGTAATTACGCCGCGCACCGCCAGTTCCATCGCCAAATCCTTGTCCATACCCTCAAGCGAGAGCAGGTCTTCGGCCGGATGGGCGTCTGCCAGCTTTTCCTCAGTAGCGATGGCTTTGGTCAACAAACGATCCTTGGCACGAGCGCGAAGCTCGTTGACGGTTTCTTCGTCAAAGCCGTCGATGTTGAGCATTTCTTCCAACGGTACGTAGGCAATCTCTTCCAGGCTGGTGAAGCCTTCATCGACCAGAACCTGTGCCAGATCTTCGTCGACTTCCAGCTCGTCGATGAAGTTGCGCAGGATGTCGCCGGTTTCTGCTTGCTGCTTAGCCTGGATGTCCGATTCGGTCATCACGTTCAGGGTCCAGCCAGTCAACTGGCTAGCCAGACGCACGTTCTGACCACCGCGACCGATGGCCTGAGCCAGATTGTCTGCGCCAACGGCGATGTCCATTGCATGGGCATCTTCGTCAACGATAATTGCCGCCACTTCAGCCGGCGACATTGCATTGATTACGAACTGAGCCGGGTTGTCGTCCCACAGGACGATGTCCACACGCTCACCGCCCAACTCGCCCGACACTGCCTGGACGCGCGAACCGCGCATACCGATGCAAGCGCCCTGCGGGTCGATGCGTTTGTCCTTGGAGCGGACGGCGATCTTGGCGCGCGAACCCGGATCACGGGACGCAGCCATCACTTCGATCAGGCCTTCAGCAATTTCCGGCACTTCGATGCGGAACAACTCGATCAGCATTTCCGGCGCGGTACGCGACAGGATCAGCTGCGGGCCGCGGTTCTCGGTGCGGATTTCCTTGAGCAACGCACGCAAGCGCACGCCAACCCGGAAAGTTTCGCGAGAAATGATGTCTTCACGGGCCAGCAACGCTTCGGCGTTGTTGCCCAGATCGACTATCACGTTGTCGCGGGTGACTTTTTTCACGGTGCCGGAGATGATTTCACCCAGGCGCTCGCGGTAAGCGTCAACAACCTGAGCGCGCTCGGCTTCGCGAACCTTCTGCACGATGACTTGCTTGGCAGTCTGTGCAGCGATACGGCCGAATTCGATGGATTCGATCTTCTCTTCGACGACTTCGCCAACCTTGGCACCAGGATGCGTTTCGGCAACCTTGCTCGGCCAGGTTTCGATGGCCGGATCGTCCAGGTCTGCTTCTTCGACGACCGTCCAGCGACGGAAAGTCTCGTAAGCACCGGTGTGGCGGTTGATTTCCACACGCAGATCGACTTCGTCCTCGAAACGCTTTTTGGTAGCCGTGGCCAGAGCGAGCTCCAGCGCTTCAAAAATTACGTTAGCCGGTACGCCCTTTTCATTGGATACCGACTCAACAACCAGCAGTACTTCTTTGCTCATCGTACGCCTCGCCTTTCGCAAGCCATTGGATCCGCGGGATCCGCAGTATCTGGCACGCCTCAGTCAAAACTGGGAATAATGTTGGCCTTGTCGATCATATCGATCGGCAACAGGAACTCATGGTCTTCTACCTGCACCACGACGTCCTGCTCTTCTACACCGCGCAGAAGGCCCTGAAAGTTGCGTCGTCCTTCAAAAGGCGAGCGCAGCTTGATCTTCACTTGTTCACCGGCAAATTTTGCAAACTGCTCAATAGTGAACAGCGGGCGTTCCATGCCTGGCGAGGAAACTTCGAGGGTGTATTCAACGGTGATTGGATCTTCAACATCCAGCACACCGCTGATCTGACGGCTGACGATGGCACAATCGTCCACCAGCACACCGCCCTCTTTATCGATATAAACGCGCAACATCGAGTGACGACCCTGAGCCGAAAACTCGATACCCCAGCATTCATAGCCTAGGGCCACGACCACCGGGGCCAGCAAGGCCTGCAACTCTTCTAGCTTGCTCGACACCTGAACCCCCTCGTGCATGTATGTGCATGCTGTGCAAAATAAAAAAATGGGCGAAACGCCCATCCTTGAAACGCCGTCGAACAGCGGCGCTGGAAGTGTCCAGCTAACAAAAAGCCCCTTAAAAGGGGCTCCTTAAACTGGTTGCGGGGGCCGGATTTGAACCGACGACCTTCGGGTTATGAGCCCGACGAGCTACCAGACTGCTCCACCCCGCGACAAAGCTGGGGCGGAAGTATACGACCGATCCCCGACAGGGTCAATGTAACCTTCCACCTGCAAGAAAGCCCGCAACAGCGGGCTCTCCTGACTAATTGGTACCGAGAAGGGGACTCGAACCCCTACACCCTATGGGCACAACCACCTCAAGGTTGCGTGTCTACCAATTCCACCACCTCGGCAATACTACGTTTGAAACCCTTCTTACTTCTGCTCTTGAGCTGGAGGCACGTCAGTCGCTGGAGTAGCCGACTTTTGCTCTTGAAGCACCGGGACATCATCAGAAGCCGGTTGTTGCTTTGGAACTTCCAACACTGCTGGGTTTGGCAAACCTACTTGAGTCAGCTGATGAGCTTTCTCTTTAGCAAAGTAACCTAACCCTAAGCTGGTTATGAAGAAACCTGCGGCAAGTATAGCAGTAAACTTACTAAGAAAGGTAGAGGAACCTTGGCTTCCGAACACAGTATTTGAAGCACCTGCTCCGAAAGACGCGCCAGCGTCCGCACCTTTACCCTGCTGCAGCAAAACCAGAGCTACTACGCCCAATGCACCCAGCAGATGAAAAACGACTACGACTGTTTCCAGCATTTTTTCAGTTTCCCGCGGCGCGACAAATCGCACCGAACTCATCTGCATTCAGGGAAGCCCCACCAATGAGACCCCCATCGATATCCGGCATGCCGAACAGTTCGACCGCATTGGCCGCCTTCACGCTGCCGCCGTATAGAAGCCGCACACCTTGCGCGACTTCAGAATTCTCTGCCGCCAACTGTGCGCGAATGGCTGCATGCACATCCTGCGCCTGTTGCGGTGAAGCAGTCAGCCCGGTGCCAATGGCCCAGACCGGCTCGTAAGCGATTACTGCCTTTGCAAACACACTGACACCCAGCTCATCGATGATACTACCTAGCTGCTGCGAAACAACCTCAAGGGTCTTCCCGGCTTCACGCTGCTCCAGGGTTTCCCCTATGCACAACACCGGAACCAGGCCACTTGCCTGTGCCGCTGCAAACTTGCGAACCAGCACTTCGTCCTGCTCACCCATTAACTGGCGGCGTTCGGAGTGCCCGACAAGTACCAGGGAACAACCTGCATCCACCAACTGACTTGGCGAGACCTCACCGGTCAGCGCACCTTGTCCGGATTCCACCGCAGAATTCTGCGCGCCGATCGAAATCGACTTTCCTTTCAAGCCATCAACCACTTGGGTGATATGCAACAAAGGCGGGAATACCGCTACTTCAACACCGCTCGGCAAGGCCAAGTCACGTAGGCCGTTGATCAGCTCAGCGACGCTGGCGCGGGTACCGTGCATCTTCCAGTTACCAGCTACCATAGGGCGACGCATGCTGTACCTCGTCGGTCAAAGTGGGCGCAGATGTTACCCAACACAATCAAGGCTGGCAAGCCGAATTCAGGCAGAAACTTCAGTAACCAGTTTTGCCAGCTCTTCGGCGTAGCCGCGAACCAGGGTTTCGTCTTCGCCTTCGACCATTACACGCACCAGCGGCTCTGTCCCGGACTTGCGCAACAGCACGCGCCCGCGACCTGCCATGGCTTGGGTGACACGCTCGCTGGCTTCCTTGACCGACGCATGCTCGAGGGGGTTCGCACCGCCACCGAAACGCACATTGATCAATACCTGAGGACACTTGCGCAATGCCTGCCGAGCCTCCGCCAGACCCTGCGAGCGAGTCTTCAGCGCCATCAGGACCTGCAGCGCGGCGATAATCGCATCACCGGTCGTGGTGTGATGGAAGCAAACGATATGCCCAGAGTTCTCGCCACCCACCACCCAGTTACGCTCCAGCAGATCAGCGATCACATAACGGTCACCGACATTGGCGCGCACAAAGGGAATCGCCAGGTCCGCCAGGGCGAGCTCCAGCCCCAGGTTACTCATCAATGTTCCGACCACACCGCCTTGCAGCTTGTCCTGCTCATGCAGATCGCGAGCAATGATATACAGCAGCTCGTCGCCATCGACGATGGCACCGGTGTGATCAACCATCAGCACACGATCGCCGTCACCGTCGAACGCAATGCCCAGGTCGGCGTGCTCGGCCAATACGGCAGCCTGCAGCTGGCCCATATGGGTCGAGCCGCAGTTGTCGTTGATGTTCAGACCATTGGGATGCGCGGACAGAACCACGACCTCGGCACCCAGCTCGCGGAATACGCTCGGCGCCACCTTGTATGTCGCACCGTGGGCGCAGTCGATGACGATTTTCAGGCCGGAAAAGCTGGTGCCGGTCGGCACGCTACTCTTGCAGAACTCTATGTAGCGACCAGAGGCATCGTTGATTCGCGAGACCTTGCCGATCTTGCTCGACTCAACCACGGTCATCGGGGTGTCGAGCAGTTCTTCGATCATGTGCTCGATTTCATCGGGAAGCTTGGTGCCCTTCCCGGAGAAAAACTTGATGCCATTGTCGTCATGGGGATTGTGCGAAGCACTGATCACGATGCCGGCTTCAGCATGAAAGGTACGCGTCAGGTAGGCGATGGCCGGCGTCGGCATCGGGCCCAAGAGCATCACGTCGGCACCCGCCGACGTCAGCCCGGCCTCGAGTGCCGATTCGAACATGTACCCGGAAATCCGCGTGTCCTTGCCGACCAACACCTTGCACGCGCCCATCTTGCGGAACGCCATGCCGGCAGCCCAGCCCAGCTTGAGCATGAAGTCAGGAGTGATCGGATAAACGCCGACCCGACCGCGAATGCCGTCGGTGCCAAAATATTTCTTAGTCATAAGTACTCCATCATTCTTATTCGGCTGATTCCACTGCGGTGATCATTTTCACCACATCAACTGTTTCAGCTACGTCGTGGACACGCAATATACGCGCGCCCTTGTGCGATGCCAGCGCCGCGAGGGCAAGACCGCCATACAGGCGTTCCCCGACGGGGCGATTCAACGCTTGGCCGATCATGCTCTTTCGCGACACCCCAACCAACAACGGGCGCCCCAAGGCATGCAAGGCTTCCATGTGCTTGAACAAGCTTAGATTGTGCTGCAGGTTTTTTGCGAAGCCAAAACCCGGATCAAGAATGATCTTTTCAGCCGTAATTCCCACCGTTGCGCATTGAGCCATGCGCTCGGCAAGAAACTCGCCCACCTCTTTCGTAACATCCTGGTAGTGCGGATTGTCCTGCATGTCACCCGGCTCACCGAGCATATGCATCAGGCAGACAGGCAAGCCGGTAGCCGCCGCCGCATCCAGCGCACCCTCGCGGCGCAACGAACGCACGTCATTGATCAAGCCCGCACCCAGTCGCGCCGTTTCGCGCATGACCGCGGGTGTGGAGGTATCGACCGAGATGATCACATCCAGCTCACGGTGAATCATTTCGACGATCGGCGCCACGCGCTCGAGCTCTTCGAGGGGTGAAACCGCCCTGGCGCCCGGGCGAGTAGACTCGCCGCCGACATCGATCAATGTGGCGCCAGCCGCGACCATGGCTTCGGCATGGCGCAACGCCGCATCGAGCTGGCTGAATTTGCCACCATCGGAGAAAGAGTCGGGAGTGACATTGAGAATGCCCATGACATGCGTCTGGGCCAAATCAAGAACCCGGTTGCCGCAAGGCAACCGGGTCGAGGACTGAACAAAAGTCATTTCAAACCTTAAACGTCAGCAGCGGGACCGCCGATAGGTGTTTCCGGACGCTCACCCTGCACCGCTGGAGGCGTCCCGGAGGTACCGGTGCCACCAGACCAATCGCGAGGTTCGCGAGGTGTACGTCCTGCCATGATGTCGTCGATCTGCTCGGCATCGATGGTTTCATACTTCATCAGGGCATCGGCCATGGCGTCGAGCTTGTCACGGTTGTCCGTGAGAATCTGCTTGGCGGTGCCGTAGCACTGGTCGATGATGCTGCGCACTTCGGAGTCGATCAGCTTGGCTGTCTCGCCGGAGAAACTTGCACCCTGGCCACCGCCGCCGCGACCGAGGAACACTTCACCTTCCTCTTCAGCGTACATCAGCGGACCGAGTTTTTCGGAAAGACCCCACTTGGTCACCATGTTCCGCGCAATCTGGCTGGCACGCATGATGTCGTTGGACGCACCCGTGGTCACGCCATCGAAGCCCAGGGTCATTTCTTCAGCGATACGGCCACCGTAGAGCGAGCAGATCTGGCTGATCAATGCACGCTTGGACAGGCTGTAGCGATCCTCTTCCGGCAGGAACATGGTCACACCCAGCGCACGACCGCGCGGAATAATCGAGACCTTGTACACCGGATCATGTTCAGGCACGACGCGACCGACAATGGCGTGGCCAGCTTCGTGATAAGCGGTGTTCTGCTTTTCTTTCTCGGACATGACCATGGATTTGCGCTCGGCGCCCATCATGATCTTGTCTTTGGCCAGTTCGAACTCTTTCATTTCGACGATGCGCTTGCCGGCACGGGCAGCGAACAACGACGCCTCGTTGACCAGATTGGCCAGGTCGGCACCGGAGAAACCAGGAGTACCACGAGCGATCACCGCCGGAGCGACGTCGTCACCCATTGGCACTTTGCGCATGTGGACCTTGAGAATCTGTTCGCGACCACGGATATCCGGCAGACCGACCACAACCTGACGGTCGAAACGGCCCGGACGCAGCAGCGCAGGGTCTAGCACGTCAGGACGGTTGGTCGCGGCAATCACGATGATACCGTCGTTCATTTCGAAGCCGTCCATCTCCACCAGCAACTGGTTGAGAGTCTGCTCGCGCTCATCGTGACCACCGCCCATGCCGGCACCGCGGTGGCGACCGACGGCGTCGATTTCATCGATGAAGATGATGCACGGCGCATGTTTCTTGGCCTGTTCGAACATATCGCGAACACGGCTGGCACCGACACCGACGAACATTTCGACGAAATCGGAACCGGAAATGGTAAAGAAAGGCACCTTGGCTTCGCCGGCAATCGCCTTGGCCAGCAAGGTTTTACCGGTACCCGGAGGACCCACCATCAGCACGCCGCGAGGAATGCGGCCGCCCAGGCGCTGGAACTTGCCCGGATCACGCAGGAACTCGACCAGCTCACCGACTTCTTCCTTGGCTTCGTCGCAACCAGCAACGTCGCCCAGGGTGGTTTTCACCTGATCTTCGGAGAGCAGGCGCGCCTTGCTCTTGCCGAAGCTCATCGGCCCGCCCTTGCCACCGGCACCGCCCTGCATCTGCCGCATGAAGAACATGAACACGGCGATGATCACCAGGATCGGGAAACTTGCGACCAGGAGCTGAGTCCAGATGCTTTGCTGTTCAGGCTGCTTGCCTTCGACCACGACGTGGTTGTCTACCAGGTCGCCGATCAGGCCGTTGTCCTGGATTGCCGGACGAATGGTCTTGAAGCTGTCGCCATCGTTGCGCTTGCCGGTAATCACGTAGCCATCAACCGCCACGCGCTCGACCTTACCATCCTTGACCTGCTGGATGAAGTCGGAATAGTTGAGGGTCTGCGGCTCGTTAGGGCTGGAGAAGTTGTTCATCACTGTCACCAGGACAGCCGCGATGATCAACCACAGGATCAGATTCTTTGCCATATCGTTCAATTAACTACCCTCTGAAGCTAGCGCCGCTGATGGCGCGCGCTTCGCATGATATTCACCGGCCTAACTTACTACATTACCTACAACTCTGGCAGGCGCCGTCTGTAACCCTTTGTGAAACACTTCCTACACAATATTCGCAATTTCTCACAGGGCGAAATACGAAATTCCTATTGCCCCGCAAAAAAAACTCGCTTTATTCACTCCGGCCGCGGTAGCCCCAAGCCAGCATGTATTGCTCGCGGGAACTGCCACGGGAAGAGTCCGGCTTGATCATCTGGACCTTGTCGAATTTCTTTCGAGCGTCCTTCACGTAAGCATCAAACCCTTCGCCCTGAAACACCTTGATCACGAAATTACCACCTGGCTTGAGTATCCGAGCCGCCAGATCAATAGCCAGCTCACATAGAAACATGGCTTTTGGCATATCCACCTCGGGCGTACCACTCATATTGGGGGCCATATCGGAAATCACAAGGTCCACCTGCGAATTACCCACAGCCTCAAGGATCTGAGCGAGCACTGCCTCCTCGGTGAAGTCACCCTGGATGAAAGTCACGTCCGGAATGCTGTCCATTTCCAGGATGTCCGAGGCGATCAGGCGCCCCTGACCACCGATCAGCCGACTAGTGACCTGCGACCAGCCACCGGGCGCCGCCCCCAGGTCGACAACGGTCATACCCGGACGGATCAGCTTGTATTTCTCCTGGACCTCCAGAAGCTTGTAACTCGCACGCGAGCGGTAGCCATCCTTCTGCGCCTGCTTCACATAGGGATCATTGACATGTCTTTTCAGCCAACCAAGGCTTGTCTTGGAACGCGCCATTGGGCACCTCGATGATAAGGGTCGTGATTAGTTGGGCGGATCCACGAACCCTCGGGTAAAATGGCCGCCATTTTACAGAATCCAGACGAAAGGGTCAGATTATGCCGCTCACTCAAGAGCAGAAGAAACAGTACAAATCCATTGGCCACCATCTGAAACCAGTTTTGATTGTGGCTGACAACGGTTTGACTGAAGGTGTGTTAGCCGAACTTGAACGCGCATTGGCGGATCACGAGCTGATCAAGATCAAGCTCAATATCCTCGATCGCGAATCGCGCCTGGCGTCCATTGCAGAACTGTGCAAGGTCGGCAAAGCGGATCTGGTTCAGGTCATCGGCAAGATGGCACTGATTTACCGCAAGAACTTCAGCGTCAACAAGCAGCTGTCGAACGTCCATCGCTTCAAGTGATGACAAGGGTCAAGGGTGTGCTTCGCGCACCCTGCCACTCCATCCGGGTACCGGCTGCATGATCAGTACCAGCCCCGAGAACCCCAGAACCATATAGCTGAACACATGCCAGCGCTGCGCATCAGGCCAGCCGACACGCACAGCGACAAACATCGCACACGCGCACAACGCAATCAGCAGCACCTGCCCACGAAAATCCCGCCATAGACTGGCAAGGCCATTGGCCTGTACCAGCACCAAAGCCTGAAAAATCACGCACACGGCGGCAAACCCCACCACCATGGTCTCGAACATGCCGGCGATCTCATCGATCAGCAACGGTGCCAGGCCAATTCGGCCCAACACCGGCTGCAAACCGAGATGCACCAGCCACAGACCGCCAACCCACAACATCTGGGCCAGCTGCCAGAGCATGGCGCCCGCGTTGAGCGGGCGCCTTGCTTCAGATGTGGCGGACTTCAACAATCTCGTACTCGATAACGCCGCTTGGCGTTTTTACGGCAACCACATCGCCCTCTTCCTTGCCGATCAAGGCACGGGCCAGGGGTGAGCCCACCGAAATCTTGCCGAGTTTGAAGTCGGCCTCGTCCTCACCCACGATGTGGTAAGTGACGCGCTCATCCGTCTCGACGTTGGCGATTTCAACGGTGGTACCGAAAATCACTTTACCGGTGTGAGGGATGGTCGTGACGTCGATGATGACCTGATTCTGAATCCGGCCTTCAATGTCACGAATCCGCGCCTCGACCATACCCTGCTGCTCGCGAGCAGCGTGGTATTCGGCGTTTTCCTTCAAGTCACCCAACTCACGGGCCGTACCGATGTCCTGGCTGAGCTTCGGACGAACGACCTTGGTCAGGTGGGTGTGCTCTTCTTCCAGGGCGCGAGCGCCCTGAACGGTCATCGGGTACTTGGTTATGCTCATGCCTTCAATCCTGCGTGTAGATCCTGCAAGCGGCGTACGGTCTTCTCGGGACCGAACTTCAGCGCTTCACAGATCGCTTCGCCAGCAGCAATGGTGGTGGTGCAGTAAATCTTGTGCTGCAGGGCGTTGCGACGAATGGAATAGGAGTCAGCGATCGACTGACGGCCTTCGGTGGTGTTGATGATCAGGGTGACTTCGTCATTCTTGATCATGTCGACTACGTGCGGACGCCCTTCGGTCACCTTGTTCACGCGGCGCACTTTCAGGCCTGCGGCTTCGATCAGCTTGGCAGTACCGGCAGTGGCGACCACTTCAAAGCCCAAGTTGATCAGATCACGGGCCACGCCTGCAACCAGTGGCTTGTCATCATCGCGCACGCTGATGAACGCAGTACCGCCGGTCGGCAGCACTTCGCTCGCGCCCATCTGGGCCTTGGCAAATGCTTCGCCGAAGGTGTCGCCCACGCCCATCACTTCACCGGTGGACTTCATCTCAGGGCCGAGGATCGGGTCCACGCCAGGGAATTTGGCGAATGGGAACACCGCCTCTTTCACGCTGTAGAAGTTAGGAATGATTTCCTTGGTGAAGCCGATTTCCTTCAGGGTTTTACCCGCCATGACGCGAGCCGCGATCATTGCCAGGGAAACCCCGATGCACTTGGACACGAACGGTACGGTACGCGAAGCACGTGGGTTGACTTCGATGACGTAAATGTCTTCGCCTTGCAGCGCCAACTGTACGTTCATCAGGCCGATCACGCCCAGTTCGAGGGCCATTTTCTTGACCTGTTCGCGCATCTCGTCCTGGATGTGCGCCGGCAGCGAGTACGGCGGCAGCGAGCACGCGGAGTCACCGGAGTGAACGCCTGCCTGTTCGATGTGCTGCATGATCGCGCCGATTACCACGTCGGTGCCGTCGCAGACCGCATCCACGTCCATTTCGATGGCGCAGTTGAGGAAGTGGTCGAGCAGCACCGGGCTGTCGTTGGACACTTTCACCGCGTCACGCAGGTAGCGCTTGAGCTCTTCTTCTTCGTAAACGATTTCCATCGCGCGGCCGCCCAGTACGTAGGACGGACGAACCACCAGCGGGTAACCGATCTTGCTGGCAGCACGAATCGCTTCGTCTTCGCTGCGCACGGTGGCGTTTGGCGGCTGACGCAGGTTCAGGCGCTCGACCATCTGCTGGAAGCGCTCACGGTCTTCGGCACGGTCGATGGCGTCAGGGCTGGTGCCGATGATCGGCACGCCGGCTTCTTCCAGGGCACGAGCCAGTTTCAGCGGGGTCTGGCCGCCGTACTGGACGATCACGCCTTTAGGCTTCTCGACCCGGCAGATTTCCAGCACGTCTTCCAGGGTCACTGGTTCGAAGTACAGGCGATCGGAGGTGTCGTAGTCGGTGGAAACGGTTTCCGGGTTGCAGTTGACCATGATGGTCTCGTAACCGTCTTCGCGCAGGGCCAGTGCCGCGTGTACGCAGCAGTAGTCGAACTCGATGCCTTGGCCGATACGGTTTGGACCGCCGCCGAGGATCATGATCTTGTCGCGACCCGACGGCGCGGCTTCGCACTCTTCCTCGTAAGTTGAGTACATGTAGGCGGTGTCGGTGGCGAACTCGGCAGCGCAGGTATCAACACGCTTGTAGACCGGGAAGATCTCCAGCTTGTGACGGTGGCGACGCAAAGCTTTTTCGGTCACGCCCAGCAGTTTGGCCAGACGCATGTCGGAGAAGCCTTTGCGCTTGAGCTTGAACATCAAGTCGCGGTCGATGCTGGCCAGACCCAGGGTCTTGACCTTCTCTTCTTCCTTGATCAGATCTTCGATCTGCACCAGGAACCACGGGTCGATCATGTTCATGCCGAAGATGTCTTCGACCGACAGGCCGGCGCGGAAGGCGTCAGCCACGTACCAGATGCGCTCGGCGCCCGGCACGGTCAACTCGCGCTTGAGCACGCTCATGCTTTCCGGATTGCTCAGGTCGAGCTTCTCGTCCAGGCCGCAAACGCCCACTTCCAGGCCGCGCAGGGCTTTCTGCAGGGATTCCTGGAAGGTCCGGCCGATGGCCATGACTTCACCGACCGACTTCATTTGAGTGGTCAGGCGTGCGTCGGCTTTCGGGAACTTCTCGAAAGCGAAACGTGGCAACTTGGTGACGACGTAGTCGATCGACGGCTCGAAGGACGCCGGAGTAGCGCCGCCGGTGATTTCGTTCTGCAGCTCGTCCAGGGTATAGCCGATCGCCAGCTTGGCAGCGATACGCGCAATCGGGAAACCGGTGGCTTTCGAGGCCAGGGCCGAGGAACGGGAAACCCGCGGGTTCATCTCGATGACTACCATGCGGCCAGTGTCCGGACAGATGCCGAACTGGACGTTGGAGCCGCCGGTTTCCACGCCGATCTCGCGCAGTACCGCCAGGGAGGCGTTACGCATGATCTGGTATTCCTTGTCCGTCAGGGTCTGTGCCGGCGCAACAGTGATCGAGTCACCGGTGTGCACGCCCATCGGGTCAAAGTTTTCGATGGAGCAGACGATGATGCAGTTGTCCTTCTTATCGCGGACAACCTCCATCTCGTACTCTTTCCAGCCGATCAGGGATTCGTCGATCAACAGCTCTTTGGTCGGCGACAGGTCCAGACCACGGGCGCAGATTTCTTCGAACTCTTCACGGTTGTAAGCGATACCGCCACCGGTGCCGCCCATGGTGAAGGACGGACGGATGATGCACGGGAAGCCGAGCTTCTCGAGCACTGCGTTGGCTTCTTCCATGCTGTGGGCGATACCCGAACGCGGGCAGTCCAGGCCGATGGATTTCATGGCTTTGTCAAAGCGCGAGCGGTCTTCAGCCTTGTCGATGGTGTCGGCATTGGCGCCGATCATCTCTACGCCGAACTTCTCCAGGACGCCTTCGCGTTCCAGGTCCAGTGCGCAGTTCAGGGCGGTCTGGCCGCCCATGGTTGGCAGCAGCGCGTCCGGACGCTCTTTCTCGATGATCTTGGCAACCGTCTGCCACTTGATCGGTTCGATGTAGGTCGCGTCGGCCATGTCCGGGTCGGTCATGATGGTCGCTGGGTTGGAGTTCACCAGGATGACGCGGTAACCCTCCTCGCGCAGGGCTTTGCAGGCCTGGGCGCCGGAGTAGTCGAATTCACAGGCCTGGCCGATAACGATCGGGCCAGCGCCGAGAATCAGGATGCTTTTTATGTCTGTACGTTTTGGCATGGGTTTGTCACTCAAATCCGCAGGTCAGTCGGCAAGCCGTCTTGTTCAATCTGTGAAGACTTGAGGGGGTCGCCGATATCGGGACCGCCCTCAAGCTTTGCAACATCAGGGCGAGCGATCAGCGTCGCTTGGCCATCTCGTTGATGAAGCGATCGAACAGTGGTGCTACGTCGTTCGGGCCAGGGCTGGCTTCAGGGTGACCCTGGAAGCTGAAGGCGCTCTTGTCGGTACGCTCGATGCCTTGCAGGGTGCCGTCGAACAGCGATTTGTGAATCGCGCGAACGTTGGCAGGCAGGGTCGCATCGTCTACTGCGAAACCGTGGTTCTGGCTGGTGATCATCACAACGCCAGAGTCCAGGTCCTGGACCGGGTGGTTGGCACCGTGGTGGCCGTGACCCATTTTCAGGGTCTTGGCGCCGGAGGCCAGGGCCAGCAGTTGGTGACCGAGGCAGATACCGAACACCGGGATCTCGGTTTCCAGCACGTCCTTGATCGCCTGGATCGCGTAGTCGCAAGGCTCCGGATCGCCAGGGCCGTTGGACAGGAACACGCCGTCCGGCTTCAGCGCCAGCGCATCGGCGGCAGGGGTTTGTGCAGGCACTACGGTCACGCGGCAACCGCGCTCGACCAGCATGCGCAGGATGTTCACCTTGACGCCGTAGTCGTAGGCGACCACATGGTACGGCAGCTCAGAGGCTTCGATAGTCGCGTGGCTGTCGGTTTTCAGATCCCAGACAGTCGAGCGCCACTCGTACTTCTCTTTGGTGCTGACGACTTTCGCCAAGTCCATGCCTTTCAGGCCAGGGAAGCCCTGGGCAGCAGCGATGGCGGCTTCTTCGGAGATGTTGTCACCGGCCATGATGCAGCCGTTTTGCGCGCCCTTTTCACGCAGGATGCGCGTCAGGCGGCGGGTGTCGATACCGGCGATGGCCACAACATTGTTGGCTTTCAGGTAGTCGGACAGGGACATCGTGTTACGCCAGTTGCTCGCAACCAGTGGCAGGTCACGAATGACCAGGCCAGCGGACCATACGCGGTCGGACTCGGCGTCTTCCGGCGTGGTGCCGGTATTGCCGATGTGCGGGTAAGTCAGGGTAACGATCTGTTGGGCGTAGGAAGGATCGGTAAGGATTTCCTGATAGCCGGTCATGGCGGTATTGAACACCACCTCACCAACGGTCTGACCGTCGGCTCCAATTGCTTCGCCGCGAAAAATGCTGCCATCAGCAAGGGCAAGTATGGCTGGCTTAGTCAAGAAGACCTCCCGTAAATAAAGCCTGAAAGGGCGATCGCAGGTGTAAAAAAGCGGAGTGACGTATGGACACGTCACCCCGCTCATTCACTGAATTATTCTGCGCGCTTTTAGTGAACACACTAAAGCTGTAGCTTACAGAAAAAGGCATTTTTGGTCTACCGCCAATGAGCCTTAAAGGCTGGAGAATGCGACAGGTCGTCGCTTGGCGGGGTAAAACCGGGCTCTAACGCTGCGCGCGAGCCCGATTTCGGGTGCATCTTAACGCAGGTCGAGCACGTCTTGCATGTCATAAAGACCAGGCTCACGCCCGTCCAGCCACAATGCGGCACGCACCGCACCCTTGGCGAACGTCATGCGACTGGAAGCCTTGTGAGTGATCTCGACACGCTCACCGTCGGCGGCGAACAGCACGGTGTGATCACCCACGATGTCGCCAGCACGAACAGTGGCAAAACCGATGGTCTCGCGTTCGCGAGCACCGGTCTGGCCTTCGCGACCGTAAACCGCGACCTTCTTCAGATCGCGACCCAGGGCATCGGCAATCACCTCACCCATGCGCACGGCCGTACCGGACGGCGCATCGACTTTATGCCGATGGTGAGCTTCGGTGATCTCGATATCGACATCGTCACCCAGCACGCGAGCGGCGGTGTCGAGCAGCTTCAGGCACAGGTTGACGCCGACGCTGAAGTTGGCCGCGAAGACGATCGGGATATCCTTGCCCGCCTCTGCCAGCAACTGCTTCTCTTCAACGCTGAAGCCGGTAGTGCCGATGATCATCGCCTTGTTGTGCTTACGGCAGAAGGCGAGGTTTTTCAGGGTCACCGTCGGGTGAGTGAAGTCGATCAGCACGTCGAACTCATCGACCACACGATCCAGATCACCCGACAGCGGCACGCCGATGCGACCGATAGCCGCCAACTCACCAGCGTCCGCGCCGACCAGCGAACTGTCAGGACGATCCACTGCCGCCGTCAGGCCGGCACCCGGTGCTTGCTGCACGGCTTCGATCAGGGTTTTGCCCATGCGCCCGGCGGCGCCCATCACAGCTATACGTCGCATGCCTGTCTCCTTACAAATCGCCGAAGAAGCGCTTCACGCCTTCGAACCAGCCTGTGGTTTTCGGGGAATGACTGTTGTCGTCCGCCAGGGAGTTGCGGAACTCTTCGAGCATTTCACGCTGACGACGGCTCAGGTTGACCGGCGTCTCGACCGCCACACGGCACATCAAGTCACCCGCACCGCCGCCACGCACAGGCGCAACGCCCTTGCCACGCACGCGGAACTGCTTGCCGGTCTGAGTCCCTTCAGGGATTTTCAGCTTGACCCGACCATCGAGGGTCGGGATCTCCAGCTCGCCACCCAGCGCCGCATCGACGAAGCTGATTGGCACTTCACAGAACAGATGCTTGCCGTCACGCTGGAAGATCGAGTGCTCGCGCACGTTGATCACCACGTACAGATCGCCGGTCGGCCCGCCCTGGGCGCCCGCCTCGCCCTCGCCCGACAGGCGAATGCGGTCACCGGTATCGACACCGGCTGGGACTTTGACCGACAGGGTCTTGTACTCTTCGATACGACCTTCGCCGTGGCAGGAATCACACGGATCGGAAATGATCTTGCCCTGGCCATGGCAACGCGGACAGGTTTGCTGCACCGAGAAGAAGCCTTGCTGCATGCGCACCTGGCCGATACCACCACAGGTCGGGCAGGTAACCGGCGAAGAGCCTTTCTTGGCACCCGAGCCGTCACACGGCTTGCAGTTGACCAATGTCGGAACGCGGATATTCACGGTCGTGCCGCGCACCGCTTCTTCCAGGTTCAGCTCCAGGGTGTAACGCAAGTCGCTGCCACGCTGGGCACCGCCACGGGAACCACCGCGACCGCCACCGAAGAAGTCGCTGAAGACATCGCCAAAGATGTCGGAGAAGTTCTGACCGCCGAAACCGGCACCGCCGCCACCCATGCTCGGGTCGACACCGGCGTGGCCGTACTGGTCGTACGCCGCACGCTTGCTGGAATCGGACAGCACTTCGTAGGCCTCGTTGGCCTCCTTGAACATCTCTTCCGACGCTTTGTCATCGGGATTACGGTCCGGGTGATGCTTCATTGCCAGGCGACGGTAGGCCTTTTTCAGGTCTGCCTCGGTTGTACCTCGCTCAACACCCAATACTTCGTAATAGTCACGCTTTGCCATAAGTCTCTGCACTCTTGAGGACGTTCGACAAACCTCTCCTGAGCTTCGTCAAACTCGTTGAGCCCCAATACAGGCCCGGACCCAACTCACGTCAATTCAACGATCCTGGTCTTTGTTTCGATGAGGCACTTTCGGCGCGAAAAGCAGGAGCATTCCCGGCCATGCCACCAACACGCGAACTCTGTCGCATGCTGTAAAAATTCGCTTACTCCAGACACGCCAACGCGGGAGCAAGCTCCCGCGCGGCGACATCCTACCAGTCACCGCCGCAAGGCAGTCAACCGGCCGACCAACAACTTACTTGTGGTCTTTGACTTCTTCGAACTCAGCGTCGACGACGTCATCAGCCTTCTCAGCCGATTCGCCTTGCGGTGCAGCGCCTTCAGCAGGCTGGGCCTGTTCGGCGTACATCTTCTGCGCCACTGGAGCGGAGACCTTGGACAGCTCTTCAACCTTGGCTTCGATAGCGGCCTTGTCGTCGCCTTTGACAGCGGCTTCCAGGGCAACTACAGCAGCTTCGATCGCAGTCTTCTCTTCAGCGCTTACCTTGTCGCCAGCATCAGCGACCATTTTGCGCGTCGAGTGAACCAGTGCATCACCCTGGTTACGGGCAGCAGCCAGCTCTTCGAACTTGCGGTCTTCCTCGGCATTGGTTTCAGCATCGCGAATCATCTGCTGAATTTCTTCCTCGGACAGACCTGAGTTGGCCTTGATCACGATCGACTGAGTCTTGCCAGTGGCCTTGTCTTTAGCGCCCACGTGCAGGATGCCGTTGGCATCGATGTCGAAGGTCACTTCAATTTGCGGCACACCGCGTGGTGCTGGTGGAATCTCGGCCAGGTCGAACTTGCCCAGGGACTTGTTCTGCGCCGCTTGCTTACGCTCACCTTGCAGCACGTGGATGGTCACGGCGCCCTGGTTGTCGTCGGCAGTCGAGAACACTTGCGATTTCTTGGTAGGAATCGTGGTGTTTTTCTCGATCAGCGCGGTCATCACGCCACCCATGGTTTCGATACCCAGGGTCAGAGGGCTAACGTCGAGCAGCAGAACGTCTTTCACGTCACCGGCCAATACGGCACCCTGGATGGCAGCACCCATGGCAACGGCTTCGTCCGGGTTCACGTCTTTACGCGCTTCTTTACCGAAGAACTCGGTCACCAGCTTCTGAACCAGTGGCATACGGGTCTGACCGCCTACCAGGATCACGTCGTTGATCGAGCCAACGTCGATACCGGAGTCTTTCAGAGCGATGCGGCAAGGTTCGATGGTGCGTTGAACCAGATCTTCTACCAGCGCTTCCAGCTTGGCGCGGGAGATTTTCACGTTCAAGTGCTTAGGACCGGTGGCGTCTGCAGTGATGTACGGCAGATTCACGTCGGTCGACATGCTCGACGACAACTCGATCTTGGCTTTTTCAGCGGCTTCTTTCAGGCGCTGCATGGCCAGCGGGTCACCTTTGAGGTTCATGCCGCTTTCTTTCTTGAATTCGTCGACGAGGTAGTCGATCAGACGAATGTCAAAGTCTTCACCACCCAGGAACGTGTCACCGTTGGTGGCCAACACTTCGAACTGGTGCTCACCGTCAACTTCAGCGATTTCGATCACGGAAACGTCGAAAGTACCGCCACCCAGGTCGTAAACGATCACGGTGTGATCGCCCTTGGCCTTGTCCATACCGTAAGCCAGTGCGGCTGCGGTTGGTTCGTTGATGATACGTTTTACGTCCAGGCCCGCGATGCGACCGGCATCTTTGGTGGCTTGACGCTGGCTGTCGTTGAAGTAGGCCGGAACGGTGATTACCGCTTCGGTCACAGGCTCGCCGAGGTAGTCTTCGGCGGTCTTCTTCATTTTCTTCAGAATTTCAGCCGAGATTTGTGGCGGCGACATTTTCTGGCCGTTCACTTCAACCCAGGCGTCGTTGTTGTCAGCCTTGACGATCTTGTAAGGGACCATCTGGATGTCTTTCTGTACCACTTCTTCTTCGAAACGACGACCGATCAGACGCTTCACCGCATACAGGGTGTTGTGCGGATTGGTCACTGCCTGACGCTTGGCGGACTGGCCGACCAGAATCTCGCCATCGTTGGCGTAAGCGATGATCGACGGCGTGGTACGCGCACCTTCGGCGTTTTCAATAACTTTTGCCTTGCCGTTTTCCAGCACGGAGACGCAGGAGTTGGTAGTCCCCAGGTCGATACCGATAATTTTGCCCATGTTCACTCTCCCGAAACTTTGGATTTGGTTGCCGCAGCAGTGGTGGCTAACTGCGGTAGCACTTAAACGCTTGACTTCTAAATGGGGGCCTTGCGGCTAATTTCAAGCCTGCTCATCAATAGAGGGCGAAACTGGCGCAGGAGCCTTGCTGACCACGACCATCGCCGGACGCAGCAGGCGGCCATTGAGCTGGTAGCCCTTCTGGAACACCTTGAGCACGCTGTTCGGCTCGAGGTCGGCGCTTTCCTGCATGGCCATTGCCTGGTGAAGTACGGCATTGAACGGTTCGCCATGCGGGTCGATCGCTTCCAGCTGATAACGCTTCAGGGTGTCCTGGAACATTTTCAGGGTCAGCTCGATGCCTTCGCGCATCGGACGGATGCTTTCGTCATCCGGATTGGAAAGCTCCAGACCGCGCTCCAGGCTGTCGATGATTGGCAGCAGGTCGCCGGCGAATTTTTCCAGCGCGAATTTGTGAGCCTTTTCTACATCCTGCTCGGCGCGACGGCGGACGTTCTGCAGATCGGCGGCTACACGCAAAGCCTGATCCTGCGCGCCTGCCAGTTGCTCTTCGAGCACTTGTACACGAGCCGCCAGGTCATTACCCGAAGCCTGGGCAGCCTGGTCGGCGTCTAGATTTTGCGTATCCACTGTCTGTTCGTCAGCCATAGAATTCTCCTTTCAATATCGTCCGCGAGCATGACTCGCGCTTCTGCCCAGCTATATGGGGCCGCAAAATCCAGCTTCAAGGGGGCGACCCAACATTAACCCTACAAAAAACAGCTGCATTGTCATTCCCCTCTGTACTAATGATTTCGTCGGATCAAGCAAAACGAGCTAACGAGGGGCATTGTCAGCCAGAAACAAAACACTGTATAAATAACCAGACCTAAAGCCTGGGAGCGGCCTTTATGCTGGTGCACCTGTCTGTACATAACTACGCCATCGTTGAACATCTCGATCTTGAACTCGATCGAGGAATGAGCGTGATCACAGGGGAAACCGGCGCCGGCAAGTCGATCATGCTCGACGCGCTGGGCCTGACCCTCGGCGATCGAGCCGACAGCGGCGTGGTCCGCCCCGGTGCAGACAAGGCCGACATCCTGGCTACCTTTGACCTGGCCGACATTCCGGAAGCCAGTGCCTGGCTGACCGAACGCGACCTCGAGAACGACGGCCCGTGCATCCTGCGCCGGGTCATCACCGCCGAAGGGCGCTCGCGCGGCTACATCAACGGCACGCCCTGCCCGCTGGGCGACCTCAAGGCGCTGGGTGAACTGTTGATCGACATCCACAGCCAGCACGAACACCAGTCCCTGCTCAAGACCGACACCCATCGCCGCCTGCTCGACGAATACGCCGGCGCCACGGACCTTGCCCGCCAGGTACAGCTGGCTGCCCAGCGCTGGCGCCAGACTCACCAGGAACTTGAGCGACTGTCCAACTCCGGCGATGAGCAGCGCGCTCGCCATCAGTTGCTCAGCTATCAGCTTGAAGAACTTGAAAACCTTGGCCTCGGCGAAAGCGAACTGGAGCAGTTGGAGCAGGAACACAAGAACCTGACAAATGCGGAAACCTTGCTGGGTATCTGCCGCCAAGTGGTTGAACAATGCAGCGAGAGTGATTCCGGCAATGTCCTGAACGCCCTGACTGCAAGCCTTAATCGCCTGTCGAGTGTGAACAACTCGATTGGCGCGCTGGGCGAAGCCAGCAGCTTGCTGACCAGCGCTCAGATCCAGGTTGAAGAAGCCGTGGGTGAGTTGAACCGCTTCCTGGATAACTTCGACGCAGATCCAGCACGCCTTCAATACCTGGAAGAACGCCTCGATGCGATTTACACCATGGCGCGCAAGCACCGCATTCAGCCGACCGAGGTCGCAGAGATGCAGCAGCGGTTACTGGATGAGATTGAAACCCTGAACGCCAACGATGAATCCATCGAGCGATTGAGTGATGAGCTGGCGTCTTATGCCCGTCATTATCAGGAAAAGGCTCGAGAGTTGAGCGACCTGCGCCACCAAGCCTCCAGCAGCCTGGCCAGCGCGGTGGAACAGGAGATCCAGCGCCTGGGCATGCCCGGCGGGCGCTTTGCCATCGAATTGCGACCGAACAGCAGCAAAGAATTGCTTCCGAACGGACTCGAACAGGTAGAACTGCTGGTCAGCGCCAACCCCGGGCAGCCGTTAAAGGCACTGGCGAAGGTTGCATCGGGCGGCGAATTGTCGCGAATCAGCCTGGCCATCCAGGTCATCACCGCACAAACCTCCCGGGTCCCGACCCTGGTGTTCGACGAAGTGGACGTGGGCATCGGTGGCCCCACCGCCGAGATCGTTGGCCAGTTGCTGCGCCGTCTCGGCGAGCGCGGACAGGTTCTGACAGTTACGCACTTGCCACAGGTGGCGGCGCAGGGCCATCAGCATTTGTTTGTGCATAAAGTGCGCGGCGAGGATGCCACTCGCACGGCTGTATCCAAACTGAGCAAAAACGATCGCGTCGAAGAAGTGGCGCGGATGCTGGGCGGGATTGATCTCACCAAGGAATCCCTGGCTCACGCAAAGAAAATGGTCGTCACTGCAAAAATTTGAGATCGGCAGAAAGCACGAAGGCGACCCTGGGGTCGCCTTCGTTCGTTTCGCGAACCCTGGGTTCGCGCGACATGCTTACTTTTTCTTGCGTACGTACAACACAAGATTGTGATCAACCATCTCGAAACCATACTTGTCGACGATGGCTTTCTGCAGGCGCTCGATTTCTTCGTCGAAGAATTCGATCACTTCGCTGGTTTCGACGTTGACCATATGGTCGTGATGCTTGCCGTCGTCCAGCTCGAAGACCGCATGGCCTCCGTCGAAGTTGTGCCGCACCACAAGTCCAGCTGCTTCGAACTGGGTCAGTACACGGTAAACCGTGGCCAGACCGACGTCCTCGCCAGCCTCCATCAATGCCTTATAGACATCCTCGGCACTCATGTGGCGCTGCTCAGCGGAGTCGAGCATTTGCAGAATCTTGACCCGTGGCAGGGTCACTTTGAGGCCGGCTTTGCGTAGTTCGCTATTTTCAACCATGGTCAGCTTTCTCGCGATGCTGCTTCGCAGCTTCTCTTAATGCGGGTATGATCGGCGTTTACGTTGTCCCAGCCAAGATAGTGGAAGTCGCCCACCGATGCAAAACACCAAGCTCTTGCTAACCAGTTTCACCTTTGTGGGACTGCTCGCACTCGCCGGTTGTTCATTCCCCGGGGTTTACAAAATCGACATCCAGCAGGGCAATGTCGTCACGCAGGACATGATAGACCAGTTACGCCCGGGAATGACCCGAAAGCAAGTACGGTTTATCATGGGCAACCCTCTGTTGACTGACACGTTCCATGCCGATCGCTGGGATTATCTGTACAGCCTGCAACCGGGCGGCGGCGAACGCCAACAGGAACGCATTAGCGTTATCTTCAACCCAAATGACCAACTTGTCAGCCTCTCTGGCGATTTCATGCCGGGCGTGAGCCGCGACGAAGCCATTCTGGGCAAGGACACTGGCACCACTGTCACCGCGCCAGCCGAGCAGGTCGAGCAGCCGAAACCGGAAAAACCGGTAAAGCCGGGCTCGTTGCTCGATCAGATCCAGAAGGAAGTGGACGGTGTCGAAACCGTGCCAGTCCCGACTCCAGAACCCCTGGAAACCTCGCCGCAATAATTTGTGGCGAGGGGATTTAGCGAAGCGTCGCACCGCCCCGTTGGGCCGCGAAGCGGCCCTCAGCGCCCTCTCAAGCAGATCGAGTGGTTCGGATTTACGACTGCTTCGCAGCCGAACGGGGCGGTGCGACGCTTCGCTAAATCCCCTCGCCACAGATTTCTTGCTTGCCTGAAAATTGTCTTAATGCCTGGCATTTACCCGGCTCACTCACTGCGCGCTTTGGCCTCGGCAGCCTTTGCCGCACGCAGTCGACGCACCTCCTTCGGATCTGCCAGCAATGGCCGGTAAATCTCGATGCGATCGCCTGATTGAACCGGACGACTTTCGGGATGGACTATCACCTTGCCAAAGATCCCCACCGGACACTGCGACAGGTCCAACTCCGGAAAAGCCTGACCCATACCGGACTTCAGCAACGCGGCGCGAACGGTGGTTCCTGCCGACACCCTCACCGGCAGGAGCACCTGCCGATCAAGAGCGGCATAGACCACCTCGACCTCAATCATCGCCTCAACCATGTATTTGCTTGACGCGCTGGCAGAACGCGTCCATCAGCGTATTGGCCGCCTGATTGAACAACGGCCCCAGGGTCGCGCGAATGATCGGGCCTGCGTAATCGAACGACAGGTCCAGACTGATCTTGCAGGCCTTCTCACCCAACGGCTTAAATACCCACACTCCATGCAACTGAGTGAACGGCCCCTCTTCAAGGTTCATCTCGATCGACTGGCCGGGCACCAGGGTGTTGCGCGTCACGAAATGCTGGCTGAGGCCAGCCTTGGCCACGCCAACGCTCGCGCGCATATGATCGGTAGAGCTTTCCAGGACTTCGGCCGATGAGCACCAAGGCAGGAACTCCGGATAACGCGCCACGTCGTTGACCAGGTCATACAGCGCTTGCGCGGGGTACGGCAGCAAGGCCGAACGTGAAATGTGTGTCGTCATGTCAGCGTCACTTCCACAGCTGTGCGGCAAACACTACAAGAATGCCGATTGGCGCCACATAGCGCATCAAGAACAAGGACAGGGTGAACAACGCCGGGCTGCGGATCGACAATTCGTCGCGCACCGCATCCCGCCCCATCACCCAGCCTGCAAACACCACGAAACACAACCCACCGAGCGGCAGCATGATTCGTGAGGTGAAAAAATCGATTACCCCAAAGAAATCCAGACCGCCCGCGGCTCCCCACTGGTAGAGGTGGAACAAACCGCCTTCGTTCACGAAAAACTTGGCCTCCTTCCAGATATTGAAGGAAAAAACCGTACCGAGACCGACAAACCAGCATGTGAATGCCAGCCAGAAAGTTACCCAGGCGCGGCTGACTTTTGTCCGCTCAACCAGGTACGCCACCATCGGCTCGAGCAGCGAAATCGCTGAACTCCAGGCCGCAATCGCTACCAGCACAAAGAACACTACGCCCATCAACTGGCCAAACGCTACGTTGCCGAAGGCAAATGGCAGGCTGACAAACATCAGGCCAGGGCCTTCACTGGGGTTCAGCCCCCCGGCAAACACAATCGGAAACAACGCTAGACCAGCCACCAGGGACACAAAGGTATCCAGCAGCGCCACGCCGACGATGGTCCCGGAAATCGACGAATGCTTGGGCATGTAGGCGCCGTAGATCATGATCGAACCGACGCCCACGCTCAGGGAAAAGAATGCATGCCCCATGGCCGGCAACAAGCCGTCGAGGACTTTTTCCGGGTGGAAGTCGAACATGAAATGCACGCCCTCCATGAAATGCCCGGTCGTCATGCTGTAGCCCAGCAGCACAAGGATCATCACGAACAGCAACGGCATCATGATCCGCAGACTACGTTCAAGCCCCGCGACCACGCCCTTGGCGATGACTACCGCCGATAGCAGCATAAAAATCGTGTGCCAAAGTGTCAGGCGCCATGGATCGGCAATTACATTGCCAAAGTACGCGCCCACCTGATCGGGCGTCGCCCCCTGGAAGTCGCCACGGCCCATGTCGATGATGTAATCCAGCGACCAGCCGCCGACCACACTATAGAAAGACAGAATCAGCAGCGCCGTGATCATCCCGGCAAAGGCCCCCCAGGACCATTTGCCCGAATGCCCTGCTTCCAGCGCCAGCACCTTCAAGGCGTTGGCCGGACTCTGCCGGGCACGCCGGCCGATCAGGGTTTCCGCGAGCATGACCGGCACACCGATCAACGCGATACAGGCCAGGAACATCAGCACGAAGGCGCCGCCGCCATAGACCCCGACCATGTAGGGGAATTTCCAGATACTACCCAGACCCACGGCCGAACCGGTCGCGGCGAGTATGAAGACCCAGCGGCTAGCCCAACTGCCGTGGACAGAAACCTTGTCTGTCGACATCGTTATTACGACCAAGCGTTCAAAAAAGAGGCCGCATTGTCCGGGATTCAATCAACCTGCTCAAGCATGTAGCAACACCGTAGCCGACTCGCGTGCAACTCCCTATAATGCCGCCCCTATGGCTAAACAGAAGAAACACCCAACAGGGACCATCGCGCAAAATAAAAAGGCGCGACACGATTACTTCATCGAACATCGGTTCGAGGCTGGTCTGGTCCTGGCCGGCTGGGAAGTAAAAAGTCTGCGGGCAAGCAAGTTGCAACTGGTTGACAGTTACGTACTGCTCAAGGATGGCGAAGCCTGGCTGCTCGGCAGTCACATCACGCCCCTGATGACCGCCAGTACCCACGTCATCGCCGATCCGGTGCGCACGCGAAAATTGCTGCTCAACCGGCGGGAGCTGGAAAAGCTCGCCGCTGCCGTGCAGCAAAAAGGCTACGCCTGCGTGTGCCTGTCCTGGTACTGGAGCAAGCACATGGTCAAGTGCGAAATTGCCCTGGGCAAGGGCAAGAAGGAATACGACAAGCGTGATACCGAGCGCGAACGCGACGCCGGGCGCGAATTGCAGCGCGCGGTGCGCAACAAGGGCAAGGAAGATTAATTTCCTTTTTGCCTGAGATCGCATCGCGAGCAAGCTCGCTCCCACATGTGCTTTGTGTCGTTCACAAATCCACTGTGGGAGCGAGCTTGCTCGCGATGGCGATCGCACAAATCACCACAAAACCAACTGACTACATCCCCTTACGCCGCTCCGCCCGAGCCACGCGCTGCACTTCCTGACGCACCTCCTCCAGCACCTCCTGCACATACAGAATGTGTCGACTGGAGACTTCCCGCGCCTGTTCCGCCCGGCCTTCGATAATCGCCTGATACAACTCCCGGTGTTGCGTAATCAGCATGTCGCGGGTCTCGGTGCGCTGCTTGTACATGCCGCCGATGTTCGTGACCACGTTTCGCTTGAGCAGATCGAACAGGCCTCGAATGGTGTGCAGCAGCACCGCGTTATGACTGGCTTCAGCGATCGCCAGATGAAAATTTGCATCCGCCGCGCCCTCTTCCGCCCGACTGACTTCATCGTGACGCGAATAGCAGTCCAGCAATTGATTGAACGCCGCGGTCAATCGCTCACGGTCAACGTCGGTGGCGCGTAACGCCGCGTAATAGGCGCAGGACGCTTCCAGCGTGTGGCGAAACTCCAGCAGATCGCGTTGCGCTTCGGGGTTGCTTTCCAGCAGATGCAACAGTGGATCACTGAACGTCGTACCCAGGGACTCCACCACGTAATTGCCGCCACCCTGACGACTGACCAGCAGGCCCTTGGCGGTCAATTTCTGAATAGCTTCGCGCAACGAAGGACGAGAAACGCCAAATTGCTCGGCCAACGCGCGTTCCGCCGGCAAGCGCTCACCGGCCTTCAGCGTGCCCTCAAGGATCATGCCCTCGAGCTGCTCGACAATATCGTCAGACAAACGGCGCTGCCGAATCTGATCAAACCCCATAACTCGATTTCTCCACCATCCCGACGGCGCGCCGGGGCTCTATTCTGGCCTATCCATGCGACGCAGGCACCTGCCACGCGACCATTACCCGAACAGGCCAAATCCTCTGCAAAACCCTGCCTACGACAAAAGTTTTAGGGCGGCAAATTGACACACCGCCTACAAGGCTTTTACCCTAGCCAACAGCGATTGTAAATTGGTATTACCAATTAACCAAGAACGCTGATCAGTGCCTGACCAACAACAATTAGGGGCCACCCCATATGCAAACCTGGCAACAGCTCTACAGCCCGCTCGGCAGCCTCGGCCTGTCCGCACTCGCAGCCGTTATTCCCATCGTGTTTTTCTTCCTGGCGCTGGCCGTGTTCCGTCTCAAAGGACATGTGGCCGGCAGCATCACCCTGGCCTTGTCGATCCTGGTGGCAATCATTGCCTTCAAGATGCCGGTCGACATGGCGTTCGCCGCCGCCGGGTATGGCTTTGCCTATGGCCTGTGGCCGATCGCCTGGATCATCGTGGCGGCGGTATTCCTCTACAAACTGACGGTCAAGAGTGGCCAGTTCGAAGTGATCCGCAGCTCGGTGCTGTCGATCACCGACGACCAGCGCCTGCAAGTGTTGCTGATCGGTTTCTGCTTCGGCGCCTTCCTCGAAGGCGCGGCCGGTTTCGGCGCACCGGTGGCGATCACCGCCGCGCTGCTCGTAGGCCTGGGCTTCAACCCGCTGTACGCCGCGGGCCTGTGCCTGATCGCGAACACCGCGCCGGTAGCCTTCGGCGCCCTGGGTATTCCGATCATCGTCGCCGGGCAAGTGACCGGCATCGACGCCTTCAAGATCGGCGCCATGACGGGTCGCCAGCTGCCGCTGCTGTCGCTGTTCGTGCCATTCTGGCTGGTGTTCATGATGGATGGCCTGCGCGGCGTGCGGGAAACCTGGCCGGCTGCGCTGGTCGCGGGCTTGAGCTTCGCCGTGACCCAATACTTCACCTCCAACTTCATCGGCCCGGAACTACCAGACATCACGTCGGCCCTGGCCAGCCTGATTTCCCTGACCCTGTTCCTGAAGATCTGGCAGCCAAAACGCGCCGCCGGCCAGCACATCGTCGGCGCCGTGTCGGCTTCCGTAGTCAGCGCCAGCGTCGGTGGTTTCGGCCAGAAGCGCACCACCTTCGCTTCGCCTTACAGGCTGGGTGAAATTTTCAAAGCCTGGTCGCCGTTCCTGATCCTGACCGTGCTGGTGACCATCTGGACGCTAAAACCCTTCAAGGCGATGTTTGCCGCTGGCGGCTCGATGTACAACTTCGTGTTCAACTTCGCCATCCCGCACCTGGACCAGATGGTGATCAAGGTGGCACCGATCGTAGCCGCACCGACCGCCCTCCCAGCGGTGTTCAAGCTTGATCCGATTTCCGCCACCGGCACCGCGATTTTCTTCTCGGCGCTGATCTCGATGCTGGTTCTGAAGATCAACCTCAAAACTGGTCTGACCACTTTGAAAGAGACCTTCTACGAACTGCGCTGGCCGATTCTGTCCATCGGCATGGTGTTGGCCTTCGCATTCGTCACCAACTACTCGGGCATGTCGTCGACCATGGCCCTGGTCCTGGCCGGCACGGGCGCAGCCTTCCCGTTCTTCTCGCCGTTCCTCGGCTGGCTGGGCGTGTTCCTGACCGGCTCCGACACCTCGTCCAACGCGCTGTTCAGTTCGTTGCAGGCGACCACCGCCCACCAGATCGGTGTCAACGACACCTTGCTGGTGGCGGCGAACACCAGCGGCGGCGTGACCGGCAAGATGATCTCGCCACAATCGATTGCTGTGGCCTGCGCGGCGACTGGCCTTGTGGGCAAGGAATCGGACCTGTTCCGCTTCACCCTCAAGCACAGCCTGTTCTTTGCAACGATTGTCGGCCTGATCACTCTGGCCCAGGCCTACTGGTTCACCGGGATGCTTGTGCACTAAGCGCTACAAGCAGCTACATGAGTAAGTCCGAAAAAACCGACGCCGGGCCACGACCCCGGCGTCAGCTATTCACTACCCGGTCTGTAAGGCTGCTGAAAGAATCCCTGTCTATATTCAGCGGCCTCAACGGACGGATAACCGGGCCCACCCGGAGACACGCCTGATGAGCGAGCTTTTTTACAACGCTGTGCCGAATGCGACCCGTGTCGCCCCGCCACTGCCCGAGCCTCGGCAATACCCCAGCGAGAAACCGCAACGGGTGTACCTGTTCGGGACCTGCGTAGTGGATCTGTTCTACCCGCAAGCCGGAATGGATGCGATCCACTTGCTGGAACGCGAAGGCATCCGTGTCGAGTACCCGCAAGGGCAAAGTTGCTGCGGACAACCGGCCTATACCTCGGGCTACACCGAGCAGGCCAGGACCGTCGCGCGCTCGCAACTGGCGCTGTTCGCCGAGGATTATCCGGTGGTGGTGCCTTCGGGTTCCTGCGCAGGCATGTTGCGCGAACACTATGCCGACTTGTTCAAGGAGGAACCGGACACGTTGAAACAGGTCCAGGCACTGGCAGCCAGGACCTATGAACTGGCCGAGTTCCTGTTGTTTGTCTGCAAAGTGCAGTTCAAGGACAGCGGTACGCCGGTGAAGGTAGCGTTGCACACGTCGTGTTCGGCACGCCGTGAAATGAACACCCACCTGCACGGCCGCGAACTGTTGTCGCAACTGAGCAACGTGGAACGGGTCGAACACAGGCACGAAAGCGAATGCTGTGGCTTCGGTGGGACTTTCAGCGTCCGTATGCCGGATATTTCCGGCGCGATGGTGGCTGACAAGACCCGATCGTTGAAGGAATCCGGCGCGCACCAAATACTCAGTGCCGACTGCGGTTGCCTGATGAACATCAACGGTTCGCTGGAGAAACAGAAGGAAGCGTTGCGCGGTCAACACCTGGCCAGTTTCCTCTGGCAGCGTACCGGGGGTGCCCAATGAGTGCCGCCGAGATTATTCCTACGGTCGCCGTAGAAGAAGATTTCCGCACCCGGGCGCACGAGGCGTTGGGCGACGCGCAATTGCGAAACAACTTTCGCAAGGCGATGGATTCACTGATGACCAAACGGGCCGCGGCTTTCAGCGATGCCCACGAACGAGAACATCTGCGAGCGCTGGGCAATGCTGTCCGCGCCCGTGCGTTATCCAAGTTGCCTGAATTGCTCGAGCAACTTGAACAGAACCTGACCCGCAACGGTGTGACAGTGCACTGGGCGGAAACGGTGGACGAAGCCAATGGCATCGTCCTCTCGATCATCCGCGCTCACGAGGGGCGGCAAGTGATCAAGGGTAAATCGATGGTCAGCGAAGAAATGGAGATGAACCACGTCCTCGCTGAACAGGGCATTGAATGCCTGGAATCGGACATGGGCGAGTACATCGTCCAGCTCGACCACGAGAAGCCTTCACACATAATCATGCCGGCGATCCACAAGAACGCCGGTCAGGTCGCGTCCTTGTTCCACGACAAACTTGGCGTGGAATACACCAAGGACGTTGACCAACTCATTCAGATCGGTCGCAGGGTCCTGCGGCAGAAATTCTTCGAAGCGGACATCGGCGTCTCCGGCGTCAACTTCGCCGTGGCCGAAACCGGCACCCTGCTGCTGGTGGAAAACGAAGGCAACGGCCGCATGACCACCACGGTGCCACCGGTGCACATCGCCGTCACCGGCATCGAAAAAGTCGTGGAGAACCTGCGCGACGTGGTGCCGCTACTGTCGTTGCTGACCCGTTCGGCCCTGGGCATCCCGATCACCACCTACGTCAACATGATCTCCGGCCCGCGCAAGGAGCATGAGCTCGACGGCCCCCGGGAAGTGCACCTGGTACTGCTCGACAATGGTCGCAGCCAGGCCTTTGCCGACAGCGAACTGCGTCAGACCCTGAACTGTATTCGCTGCGGCGCCTGCATGAATCATTGCCCGGTCTACACTCGAATCGGCGGCCATGCCTACGGCGAGGTCTACCCCGGCCCTATCGGGAAAATCATCACCCCGCACATGGTTGGCCTGGCGAAAGTCCCGGACCACCCGAGCGCCTCTTCGTTGTGCGGTGCCTGCGGTGAAGTGTGCCCGGTAAAAATCCCGATCCCTTCCTTGCTACGTCGTTTGCGCGAAGAGAACGTCAAAGCGCCGGACAGCCCGGATCAAGTGATGCGCGGCCAGGGCAGCAAGTACTCGCGCAAGGAACGATTCATCTGGAACGCCTGGGCCCGACTCAACAGCTCACCGACGCTGTATCGCCTGTTCGGGCTGGCCGCTACTCGCCTGCGCGCCCTTACGCCAAACAATGTCGGCCCATGGACGCAAAACCACAGCGCCCCGAAACCCGCCGCCCGTTCACTGCATGACATGGCTCGCGAGCATCTGGCCAAACAGGGAGATCGTTGATGAGTGCCAAGCAAAACATCCTCGCCAAGTTGCGCAAAAGTCTGACAGGCACCACCCCGGTGGCTGACAACTTCGACGTCGAGCTGGTGACGAAGCCCTACATCTACACGCCAGAGCAACGCATCCCGCAACTGCGCAAACTGATGGAAGCCGTGCACACGGAGATCCATCTGACATCGGGTGAACACTGGCCAGCCTTGCTGGCAACACTGCTGCAAGATCGCCAGCTGCCAAGCCTGTTGATCGCCCCGACTACGCCGCACGGGCAACGTGTCACACAGCATTGGGCGAAAAATCCCGGCCTGCCGGCGCTCAAGGCCTACGACCGTCCGGTTGAAGAATGGAAAGCGGAACTGTTCAACGACACCCCGGCGAGCCTGACCACCACCCTTGGCGCAATCGCCGCCACGGGCAGCCTGATTATTTGGCCGACGCGGGAAGAACCGCGCCTCATGAGCCTGGCGCCACCGGTGCATTTTGCCCTGCTCAAGGCCAGTGAAATCCGCGATAACTTCTATCAGGTACAGCAGGAATTCGAATGGGCCCAAGGCATGCCGACCAATGCCTTGCTGGTTTCCGGTCCGTCGAAAACCGCTGACATCGAACAAGTTCTGGCCTACGGCGCCCACGGTCCGAAAGACCTGGTAGTGTTGATTCTGGAGGACCAATGAGTCTACCGGCCGCTTTCCTGCGCGATGCGCAGCAACTGATTCCACTGGAACGGCGTTTTGACGATCCGCTGTCGACTTTGGCCTTCGGCACCGATGCCAGTTTCTATCGACTGATTCCGCAACTGGTGATTCGCGTCGAGTCGGAAGATGAAGTGGTGGCGCTGCTGCAACTGGCGCAGCGCGACCGGGTTGCCGTGACCTTCCGCGCCGCCGGCACCAGCCTGTCCGGGCAAGCCATCAGCGATTCGGTGTTGATCGTGCTTGGGGATAACTGGAACGGTCGCGAGATCCGTGGCCAAGGCACAAAAATTCGCCTGCAACCAGGGGTGATCGGCGCGCAGGCCAATGCCTGGCTGGCACCGTTCGGGCGCAAGATCGGCCCGGACCCTGCGTCGATCAACGCCTGCAAAATCGGCGGCATCGTTGCCAACAATGCCAGCGGCATGTGCTGCGGCACGGCGCAAAACACCTATCACACCCTGGCGGGCATTCGTCTGGTGCTGGCCGATGGCAGCCGTCTCGATACCGAAGATGCTGCCAGTGTCGCGGCGTTTCGGGCCAGTCATGGCGACCTGCTGGAGCGTCTCGCGACCTTGGGCCGCGAGACCCGTGCCAATGCCGAACTGGCTGCGAAAATTCGCCATAAATATCGTTTGAAAAACACCACAGGCCTGTCACTCAACGCCCTGGTGGATTACGACGAGCCTGTGGATATCTTGAGCCACTTGCTGGTGGGTTCCGAAGGCACTCTCGGCTTCATCAGCGCGGTGACCTACGACACGGTGATTGATCACCCAAACAAGGCCTCGGCGCTGATCGTATTTCCGGACGTGGAAACCTGCTGCAACTCCGTCACCGTGCTGAAAAGCCAACCGGTGTCAGCGGTAGAACTGCTGGACCGCCGCAGCCTGCGTTCGGTGCAGAACAAGCCCGGCATGCCCGCTTTCGTCCAACACCTGTCGAACAATGCCTGCGCCCTGCTGATCGAATCCCGCGCGGCATCTACCTCTTTGTTAAGGGAACAGCTGGCGCAGATCATGGCGTCGCTGTCCTCGTTCCCGGTAGAGAAACAAGTCGATTTCACCGAAGACCCGCTGGAAAACGCCCGACTCTGGGCGATCCGCAAGGACACCTTCCCCGCCGTCGGTGCGGTACGTAAAACCGGGACCACGGTGATCATCGAGGACGTGACCTTCCCGGTGGAACAACTGGCAATCGGTGTGAACCGGCTGATCGAGCTGTTCGACAAACATCACTACGATGAAGCGATCCTTTTCGGACATGCACTGGAAGGCAATCTGCACTTCGTCTTCACCCAAGGATTCAACAACCCGCAAGAAGTCGCACGCTACCAGGCGTTCATGGACGACGTGGCGCAACTGGTGGCTGTCGAGTTTGGTGGTTCGCTCAAGGCCGAGCACGGCACCGGGCGCAACATGGCTCCGTTCGTCGAACTGGAATGGGGCAGCGACGCCTACCAGTTGATGTGGCAGCTCAAGCGCCTGCTCGATCCCAACGGCATTCTCAACCCGGACGTGGTGCTCAGCGAAGACCCGCAAATCCACCTCAAACATCTGAAACCCTTGCCCGCCGCCGACGAGATCGTCGACAAGTGCATCGAATGCGGCTTCTGCGAGCCGGTCTGCCCCTCCAAAGGCCTGACCTTGAGCCCGCGTCAGCGCATCGTGATCTGGCGTGACATCCAGGCGAAGAAACGTGCCGGGGTCGATACCCGCGAACTTGAAGCGGCCTTTGAATACCAGGGCATCGATACCTGCGCTGCCACCGGTCTTTGTGCGCAACGTTGCCCTGTGGGAATCAACACCGGCGAGCTGGTGAAAAAGCTTCGCGGTCTACACGCCACTCATACGAAAACCGCCAACTGGCTGGAAGGAAACTTCGCCACAGCGCTGCAAGGTGCACGTTTTACCCTGCACGTGGCCAATGGTGCGCGGATGCTCCTGGGCGCGCCGCGCCTGGCAAAGCTGTCGGCGACGTTGACGCGCTTGTCCAAAGGTCAGGTCCCGCAATGGACCAACGCCATGCCGCAGCCGGAAAAAGCCATTCGCTTCAGCCCGACGGTAAGCGACGAACGACCGCGCGTGGTGTATCTGGCAGCCTGCGTTTCACGGGCCATGGGGCCGGCGGCTGGCGACAAGGAGCAAATGTCACTGTACGACAAGACCCGCGGCCTGCTGGAAAAAGCCGGTTATCAGGTGGTCTTCCCGGACAATCTGGACAACCTTTGCTGCGGCCAGCCCTTCGCTTCCAAAGGCTATGCCGAACAGGCCGAACACAAACGCCAGGAACTGATCGGCGCCCTGCTTCACGCCAGCCGTGGCGGGCTCGACCCCATCTACTGTGACACCAGCCCCTGCACATTGCGCCTGACCCAGGACCTGGGCGATGTGCGCCTGGACCTGTACGACCCGGTACGTTTCATCCGTACGCACTTGATGGATCGACTGCAGTTCACGCCGCAGGAAGCGCCCATCGCGGTGCATGTCACCTGCAGCACCCAGCATCTGGGCGAAAGCCAGGCGCTGATCGATCTGGCGCGCAAATGCAGCAAAAATGTGGTTATCCCCGAAGGTATTCACTGTTGCGGATTTGCCGGCGACAAGGGCTTCACCACCCCCGAGCTGAACGCACATTCGCTGCGCACCTTGAAGGATGCGGTGCAGTATTGCAGCGAAGGCATCTCCACCAGCCGCACCTGCGAAATCGGTCTCACCCAGCACGGCGGGATCGATTATCACGGACTGGTCTACCTGGTAGACCGCGTAACCCAAGCGCGCCCTGCTTGAGGGTGTACCCCCAAAAAATTGTGGGAGCGAGCTTGCTCGCGATGACGGTGGATCAGTCAGCTTCGATGCTGAATGTCCTGCCGCCATCGCGAGCAAGCTCGCTCCCACAGGTTCCTCATCAACCCCGGCAAAAAAAAACCGAATTCCTGCGCCCGGCTATAGTCATTTAGCTAGGCCCTGTGAAAGGGCTTATAACCACCTCGGCCAGCGGCCCCCTTCACCGGCAGCACCGAGCCCTCATGCGCAAGGAGATACCCATGAAGCACTCTGCAATTGCTGGATTGTTCATTTCTGCTGCACTGTTGGCATCGCCGGTGTTCGCAGCGGACGAAAATCTTTGTGACGGGAACATTGCCAAACTGAAGAATGCCATCACCACTGCGCCTGCCGTGTCAGAGAGCTCCATGGATAACGCAAAAACTGCACTGGAGGATGCGGAAAAGGCCAAGGCAGCCGGCAACGACAAGGACTGCATCGAGATCTCCAGTCAGATGCTTGAGAAAATTCAGCAGCGCAGCCCCACTAAAAAATAGTGATGCTGGCGCAGAAGGCCAACCTTCGGGTTGGCCTTCTGCGCCACGTTGGCGTACACTGTACAGGCTTGTTGCTCAACGAGATTTTCGGGCAATGAGTTCGGGGCCGTTTAGGATTCGACGCCGGTTGCGAAACTTTAGGTGCATGCCGAGTTGGTAACAGAACTCGTAAATCCACTGTTGCAACTACTTATAGTTGCCAATGACGAAAACTACGGCCAGGAATTCGCTCTCGCTGCGTAAGCAGCCTTAGCCCTGAGCTTCTGGTACCTTCGGGTCCAGCAATCACCAGGGGATGTCTGTAAACCCAAAGTGATTGTCATATAGAACAGAATCGCCGTGCAGTACGTTGTGGACGAAGCGGCTAAAACTTACACAACTCGCCCAAAGCACCCTGCCCGTCGGGTCGCTGAGGGTTAACTTAATAGACACGGCTACGCATGTAGTACCGACAGCGGAGTACTGGCGGACGGGGGTTCAAATCCCCCCGGCTCCACCATTTGATCAACTAAAGACGTCCACGGACGTCTTTTTTTGTGCCTGAAATCCAGTTAAATCAAGGATTTAGCGTCTATGGGCGTCCAGAGACGTCCGACAGAATCCACATCACCTGGTATTCCACATGGTATTCCAAGCCCTTCAGTGGTAATTTTTGGAATACCGAATGATGTCATGGAATACCTCATGTGCGCCCAAGCCACCCGCCTTTCTGATCGCCAGCTCAAAGCTGTAAAACCAAAAGACAAGGATTACGTCCTCAGCGATGGCGACGGCCTTCAATTGCGAGTGAGAACCAATGGCTCTACGCTGTGGAATTTCAACTATCGGCATCCGGTAACGAAGAATCGTATCAACATGGGACTCGGCACCTATCCAGAGCTCTCTCTCGCGCAAGCCAGGAAGAAAACAGTCGAAGCTAGAGAGCTGCTTGCCCAGGACATCGACCCTAAAGAACAACGTAATGCGTTGGAGCAGACAAAAAAGGCGGCAACGGAGCACACGTTCGAGAACGTAGCTTCTACTTGGTTTGAGCTGAAGCAGGATGTCGTTACACCGGCCTATGCCGAAGACATATGGCGCTCTCTCACCCTGCACGTATTTCCAAAACTCGGAACTACACCCCTCTCGCAAATCACTGCGCCGATGGTCATCGAGTTGCTCCGCCCCCTGGAAACGAAAGGCAGCTTGGAGACAGTAAAACGACTGACTCAACGGCTCAATGAGATCATGATCCATGGCGTGAACTCGGGAATGATCTTCGCCAATCCACTCAGCGGCATCCGGGGCGTTTTCAAGAAACCGAAAAAGCAGAACATGGCGGCTCTTCGACCAGAAGAACTGCCAGAGCTAATGGTGGCAATCGCTAACGCCAGTATCAAAAGAACAACACGCTGCTTGATCGAATGGCAGCTTCACACCATGACCCGCCCTGCGGAGGCCGCCACGACTTCCTGGGCTGACATCGACTTCGATAAGAAAACCTGGACGATCCCAGCGGAGCGTATGAAAAAGCGACGCGCTCACATTATACCTCTGACCGAACATGCACTTGCTCTGCTTGAGACCATCAAACCCTATAGCGGCCATAGAGAGTACGTGTTCCCTGCAGACAGAGACCCACGAACTCACTGCAATAGCCAGACAGCAAACATGGCCCTGAAACGTATGGGTTTTGAAGGGCGCTTGGTGAGCCACGGCATGCGCTCCATGGCCAGTACAATCCTGAACGAGCAGGGATGGCATTCTGAGTTGATTGAGGTAGCCCTTGCGCATGTCGACAAGGATGAGGTCCGCAGCGCCTATAACCGAGCGGATTACATTGAGCGCAGACGTCCTATGATGGCCTGGTGGAGCGAGCATGTTCAGCAAGCTGCCACCGGAAACTTATCTGTCTCAGCTATTAGGGCTCACAGACCTAAACGACACATTGACTAGCTGCCCGTCACTTAAAGTCGTACAGCAACTAACCGAAGCAGTTGCTAAGTGACCGGACAAAAAGGAGCTGCCGAATAAATTTGACGTGATTGGCAAACAGTCGGCTCCTTCTAGCACCCTCTCATTACTGGACCCGGCCATGACGCGCGGACTGAAGTTGGCCGGCTATTTTTTGGAGCGAGCCCCGCTACGGCACGAGCGATTCTCGCCCCAGCCCGAATCGGTTAATGCGCATCTTCGAAGTGCTTCATACCAAGCTGGCGCAGTTGCTCAATCCAATTGTCGGCCTCGCTTTCGGAATGCCCGCGGTCAATCGCGGCCTCATGCATCAGGTGAAACTCCATTCTAAGTGTGGTCGGGATCATGCCTGGGTCGTCGGTATTGATCGTGACGGCTATAGGCTGCGTGCGGAGATTAAATTGATTAAACATGCCGCCAGCCTCCAAAGCTGCATGGTTTAGGGGGTTCCAGCGATAGATCGGGTGGTCGCTATGCGTTTGCAACTGACCTATATAGACGTTGGAACTGGGATTGGTCTCGATCGACAGCCCGAGACGTGAATAGCGTTCGATACAAGCGTCCTGTAGGGCCAGCATGAAGCGAAGATCATGGAGATCGTCGTGATCGTAAAGAAACTCGCCCGATTCCAACGTCTCCGTGTCGCGCGATTCTTGCTGCTGGAGTCGGCGTGTGACATGACCATGGCGCGGCACGGTCAGGCGCACATGGCGGATAGGCTTGTCATTCGGAGTGGGCGAAGCAATTTCGAGCCGAGCACGTATGACAAAAAGGCCTTCCGGAGTGTGGATCGAAGGATGTTTGAAGTGCTCACGGATCCGTGACTGATTCGGCACCCCAACATCCAGCCTCGAATCGCTGACTCCTGTATGGGCTTCCTGCGCAGCCATATATGCGCAGTTTTTTCGCAGTTTCCAGGCATCATAAAAGCGCTCAAATTCCAAAGCAGTTGGCGTAGGAGAGCCCTTCACCCAGGGATACCACGACACCTGAGGCAGCACGCGCGCAATTCGTGTTTCGAGCCTTGACCGAACTTTTTGTGCCTCTAGTAGGTGGCTTAGTTCCACCGCTTTAGCCCAGGCCCAGATGAGATTGTCGAAATGTTCGTCAACCGACAAAATAACCTCGCCATGCCTTTGAAGCCATTCGTCCGGAGGAATACCTAGGGCTAGTGCATGGCCAAGTCGGTCGCCTGCGCGCATTTCGCAGAACATGACAGTCTCGTCGACACAGCGCAAGCCTGACAGCGGATGTGCATAATCCTCTCCTGCGTGAATATTGAGACTTATCTTCGGAACTGGCACAACCAATCCAATAGATTCGTTTAGAGGGTCAAGCTTCGCAGTGGAAGCTCTGAGCCAACGCAGCATTGGCGAGAACATTTCAATTGAGGTACGAGTCTCATCTCCGACGACGTCTAGACCGCGGATCAATTCCGCGGGATATACGAGGTGCTCCGACCCGACACCTAAAGAATCGCCAAACGGTAGCGCTAGATCCCATCGTTCCACCGAATACAATACATCGCGCAGCGCCTTTGCCTGCTTCCAAAGCTCGACTCGCGAAGACTTTGCCAAGCGGTTGAAGTGAACGCAGAAGTGCCAATGACGGCGCGAATGTAAAGGTCCCATTTCAGGTGACTGAAGCCTATCCGTTCGAGCAAGCGTCTGCATATGCGCATTGGCAGCATAAGCGAAGGCGGCGGCAACATCGCGAGACTTTAGGCTGCTCGAGCAGATCTTGATCTCGGCCCTGTCGCCCGACCTAACGAAGAGGCGTCGTGCCGTCTCCCGCATCGATGTTTCATGCCATCTCCGGTGAGAGGCGGCCTCTTTGCGCAACTGCGAGTGAAAGAAACGGGTGGTGAATCGCCGCAAGCCGCTACCGTCCATTACCATCTGCCGTCGGAGCACCATCATGTCGGCGACTACCAATAGGACGATCGCCCGGATCTCGGGCTTAATCGTTTTTGCGCGATAGGTGCGCCACAACAGGATGAATAGCCAGGTCCAAGCGCGCTGAAGTTCATGTTTGCAACAGGCATCAGCCAATCGTTGCAAAAGCCACTTGCTTGTAACCTGCCGGTTGTCTTCGTCTGCGGCTAGGAAGCCACCATGCTCGGCTTCAGCGCGCCCCTCATCCTCAACGACGATCCCACGCACCATGAATTCCCAATTTATCGTTTGATAAGACCCAGCCAGTTCGGCATCGTCCCAGCAAGCATTGAGCAGATCGACTGTCCGATCGTTAGGCACCGAAGCCTCGTTAGCGTCGTCCCCCCCCCAAATTCCGGATAGCGCCACGAGGATACGGCGAATCCGGCAAATTCGGTGGAGCTGGTTTTTTTCCAGCTGAGACTGCTCCCCGCTAGTCGATAGCCAGTTATGTCCGAGGACAAGCTGCGCGAGCACTAGATCCTCTCCGGTGATGCCATTGAGGTGCACATGGTTCTCGGCGAACGGAAGCGATAAGAAACGCGGTCCTACGAACATTGTCGTGAGTCTGCCGACAGACTGGTGGAGGGTTGATCGCTTGCCCTGTCCTTTTGTTGCAGTTTTCCTCACCAAGTGCCAAGCGACGAGAAGCGTCGGATCCTGCTCCGATAACACTTCGGCATAGCGCTGTACATGTATGTCTGCAAAATATAGGTTGCCGTCTTTGCAAACTATAAAAGCCTTGATCATGTCATCGAGCGCTGGGATCTCCGGAGTCGTGAGGAAGGTTGCATCGCAAAGGCGGCTAGCCCCCAGTTCGGATTCGTTCAAACGATAACTGCGGCCAGTACGCTCATCAATTTCGGTCTGAATTGCGTCACGCAGTTCTTTGCGCAGGGGACGTAGATTGAGCGCCAAATTAGCCGGAGAGGTTATCTTCGACTGAGGCGTCGCCACGTCCTCAGTAGTGCTTTCAGCAGCGTTGGATGGAGCAGCGACTGCCTTCGACAGTTCAACCAAATGCTTGTAGAGCACGCCGGCAGCTGACTCACCACCAAGCAGCGCGCCCAATGCGCGCTCAGGGACAGAGCGAACGAGCATTAGGATTCACCGGAGCCTGGCTTCTTATCTTCCATATCATTGACAGCTCGACGCAAGGTATCCAATTGGACGAGGCCTGGATAACGGCGTGACACTTGCGACAGTACAGACTCTCCAAAACGCTTAGAGGAGACGCCCTTAGGAGCATTCCGTAACAGTGCCTTTTTTATCGATGCAGTGGTTATGCGACTCACGCTCGTTGAGAGCCCTAGCAACTTCAACAGGTAGGCACGACCATCAACTACTTTCGGTCTCTCCACGGTCGCTTCCTCCAATGCTATCGCAAAATCGAGGAGCCCCTGAAAGTCCAATCGCAACGGGTGTTTTTCAAGGACCCATGTAGCCGAGATCACTTGCTCACCCTGAATCGTTCCATGTTCAATGGCCCGTTCGACCAGCGGCTTCACGTTCTGGGTATATAGTTCGTTGCGCATGAAATCACCGCTGCGCTTCAACAGATTCACGTTGGAGATCACAGAGCCGAGATCAAAAAGTGGCCCTTTTTCGAAACTCCCTAGTGCGGCCCAGAACGAATTGAACGCAGACAGCCCGGACGCGAAAACGTTGCTGAGTGCCTCGCTCCTCGGCTGCTCGCCCACACTCAGGGGTCGCGTGAATAGAGGTACTTGATTGAGAGTTTTGTTAAGGGCGCAGTACACCAGCCATGGTGAAAGTGGCAGGCGCTCGGCGTTGACGCTATTGCGCCAAGCGTTGATTCGCACGACCATATTTTCAATCGCACGGTCTCTATCGTCGCCTGCATCGGGATCATCCGAACTGAACGCCATCGAGGATTCCTCATCTCCTTCAAATTCAGCCTCCTCGGATTCATCGCTGGAGAAATAGACCGTCTTGGTTGCTGCAATACCCACGGCGCTATGAAATGGTGCATTCATTAGGATTCGTTCGATGTCGAGGGCCGAGACATCCCGTACAAGACTTGTGGCGACAAGCTCAAGTACGCGGCCGCTGCAGATCAATGTTGCGCGCTTGCTCGGGCTATAGAAATTGTGGTGCGTAATCAGCTCGATCAAGACCCGAGCTCTGTTAGAGAATTGGGGGTCGCCTTCTCGCTCGACGTTGACATCCCAATTTGTACGCACTACGGCTCGGCCGATCTCCGGGGTCGAAAACGGAAGAATGGCCTGCTCACTCAGAGTATCTACCCAGGATTCGGGGAGCCGACCGGCCAGATCCTTCCGCCAGTTGAGCTGTGCTCGTGTCTCGATGTATCTCAGTTCAGGACGGCTGATCTGCCGCAGCGGTTGGAACAAAGGTGTATCAAGTACGGATCCTGCTTTCATTCCACGCCAATGCTGCACAGCTAATAGCACTAGGCATACCGCGCCAGCAGTAGGCTCAAACATGAAGTGATCCAGCAGTGCCGATTGCCATTGCTCAAGTGACAAACGACTCTCAGCCGTCGCAGGAACCGGCAACTCAGACGCGCCATGACTGTGGCGTGCGGGCGCTTCGCCACGGCGCCGATACGAAATTCGCCGCATGAGATCTGTCTGCGGCAGCGGAGCTGTCTCGTTGAAATATGCTTCCTCAAGGGCCGGGATACCGGACCGTACCCGAGACAGTAACTGCGATAGGGCACGCACCGTAGGAATGGGGATGCGGAGCCGACTGTTCTCGTGGTCGTTGACAGGACCCGCCAACAGAGCCCTCAGCCAGGCATCCAGTTCGGGCAACGCAAGGCGAGGCTTCCCCCCTTCGGAGCGATTCTCAACACCGAGGAAGACATTGTCATTGCTCAAGAATGCCCCCACCTCAGGCATCTGCAACCGCCTATGCAACGGCAGGATCTTACGCAAGTACTCATGCGCCAACCCTTCTGCTACCGGCTTGGCCTGCTCGTAATAGTGAGCGACATCCACCGTCAGCCTTCGGAACGCATCCCGCCAAGTAACCTCGTGATAGAGGCTCAGATCTCCGCAGACGATGGGAAGCAGTACCGGGCTGGCGAGATAGCGACGTACAACCTCTAGGTTCTCAAACGCGCGATGCAGCGTCGTATCGACATCATCGATCGGAAGTACCAGCAGGCGTTTACCAAGTAGCTGGGCTGCCTTCTCGAAGAAATCGTGAACGGCGCCTGCCAGCGCCTGCGTCCCCATGAACGCTCGCAACCGGTCAAGGCCGACGCCGTCGCGTTGAGTCTCCTTGCCCTCCAGCGCGCTTCCGAGCGCTTGAAGACTGTCATGCAACGCTTGCCACAGTTCGGGGGCCTTATTACGTTGCTCCTTTACTTGCTTATCGCCGAGGACAGCCGCCACGATCACGTTTAAGAACAAGTCGTCCCCATCCTCAAGCTGTGACGGGTCGATGGGCTTGAGAATGTGCACTGCCTCGGCCAGCTCGGCATAGCGTTCTTGCACTCCCTCTGCCTTCAAATACTCGGATAGGTTGACGATAACCGTCGTCTTGCCGGTGCCACGATCACCATCCAAAAAAATCGTCATGTGACCGCGGTCGCGGTCGAAGCGCTCACCATCATCGACACCTTTGGCGGGTAACGATTCGCACAGCATCTCCGCCAACTTCTCGTAAACCACTCTGGGCAGTAACTGGTTCACTTTCAGGTGGCTTGCTCGCTCACCCTGATCCAGCGGAAAGTAGATAGCGTCGTTACTCTGACCCAGCAATGATGACATGGATTTCCCTATGATCTTGGTTCTAGTTGTAGCCGACGTCCCTGTGACGACCGACTGAACGCTTGGCACTCCGAGGCACCGAAAATCGTCACTACATTCCGATTAACACCACACGACTCTGCGAATCACGTCATTAATTCTTCAGTTTATACGGTTGGAGGTGTCGTAGCCTAGGAGCTGAAGTGCAGGAATGTGGCCCTCCAGCATCCCTAGATCGACTGGCGAAAGCACTTCAACGTAAGCGTCCGCCCAACACACCTTGCGTGGTTAAGCAGGCGCCCACTTATGCGGCAACAGTTCGGCAATCTCACTCGCCCGCTGCGTCGGCAGGCGTGTAAGAACATCCTTCAAGTAAGCATACGGATCGTGCCCGTTGAGCCGCGCCGACTGGATCAAACTCATGATCGCCGCCGCACGTTTACCGCTGCGTAGCGAACCCGCGAACAGCCAGTTCGAGCGCCCAAGAGCCCACGGCCGAATTTGATTCTCGCACCAGTTGTTATCGATGGGCACCGCACCGTCATCGAGATAGCGCGTCAGCGCTATCCAGCGTTTGAGGCTGTAATCCAACGCTTTGGCGATGGCCGATCCCTCAGGCACAAGCTGCCTCTGGGCGATCATCCAGGTATGAAGTGCATCGATGATCGGCGCTGCTTTGTCTTGCCGTATTCGCTGCCGGATACCCGGTTCCAGCTCGCGTGCCTCTCGTTCAACTTCGTACAAGGCCGCTATGTAGTGCAGCGCTTTTTCGGCGATCTGGCTCTTGTTGGTCGCGTGCAGATCGAAGAACTTGCGGCGTGCATGAGCCATACAGCCGATCTCCGTGACGCCCAGTTCAAAGCCCGCCTTGTAGCCTGCGAAGTCGTCGCAGACCAGCTTGCCGTTCCAGTGGCCAAGGAAGGCTCGGGCGTGCTCGCCAGCACGGCTCGGACTGAAGTCATAAACCACCGCCGCAAGTTCAGAGAACTGGCTGGTGGCATAGGCCCAGACGTAAGCGCGATGAGTTTTCTTCGCGCCAGGCGTCAGCATCTGTACCGGAGTTTCGTCGGCGTGGACGACGCCGTGCGTCAGCACGGCTTCGCGCAGCGCATCGCTAGCGGTTGGAGTTGCACGCCGCAGTTGCCTACCCATTGCGCCAAGGTCGAACGAGCGATGGGCAATCCGGCACGGCCGAAGATTTTCTCTTGGCGATACAGCGGCAGATGGTCGGCGAACTTGGCCACCATGACGTGGGCCAGCAGTCCCGCTGTCGGGATACCCTTGTCGATGACGTGCGCCGGTACCGGCGCCTGGATCAGCGTTTCGCATTGTTCACAGACCCATTTCCCACGGATGTGGCGCTCGACGGTGAACACGCCCGGTGTGTAGTCGAGCTTTTCGCTGGCATCTTCACCGATGCGTTTGAGGGCGCAGCCGCATTGGCAGTGGCTGTTGTCCGGCTCGTGATGGATCAGCGTGCGTGGAAATTGCGCTGGCAGCGGTGCGCGCTTGGGTTGCTGGCGCACTTTGGCTTCGACAGCTGCCGGCTGCAGCGCCTCAAGCTCCGCTTCGATAGCGGCGATATCGGTGTCGATCAAATCGTCGAGCAAGCTGGCCTGATCCGGACTTAGCTGCTCGCTGCGCTTGGCAAACTTGAAGCGCTTGAGCAGCGCGATCTCGTGGGCCAGCTTCTCGTTGACCGATTTGTGATGGGTGATTTGCTTGTCCATTGTCTCGACGCGCTGGATCAACTGCGCCGCCAAGGCACGCAGTTGTTCAGGGTTTAATTGATCGAGATTTGGATGCGAAGTCATGCCGCCGATTTTGCCAGAGAGGGCTGGTGGCGACGATAGACTGATGAGCCAATTGCGCTGGCAAGCGCGCCATGGCAGGTGTTAAAGCATCGAGATGATTCCGCCTGCACCGACGCGCTGCCAAGGCAAACCGAGCACCAGGGCCTGAAGTTGCTCGGCATCCAACTCAACTTCGGAGCCGTGCCGCGCACCCGGCCAGAAGAAGCGTCCTTGATTCAAACGCCGGGCGGCAAGCCAAATCCCCACGCCGTCATGCACCAGCACTTTCATGCGATTGGCGCGAAGGTTGGCGAACAGATAAGCACAGTGCGGCTTCGCCGCACCGAACACCGCCACGACCCGCGCCAGCGCGGTTTCAGTACCGGCACGCATGTCCATGGGCTCGGTGGCGAGCCAGATGGAGTCGATGCGGATCATCGCAGCAGGTCTCGCAGGAAAGCGGAACACGCCGCTGCATTTTCTGCCGGCCAACTCACAACGACTACGCCTTTTGAATGAGGCACTTCGATTCGGATCGTGGACGGAAGAACTTGAGGTGCCGCTGCCGACGACAATGCCTTGACCGGAATAAAGGCAGTTTGCAGTGCCAGGTTTTTCTGCGCATGCCCCCGAATCCATTTATGGACAAGGTTGGCATTGAGGTTGTGTATCAATGCGACATTGGCAATTGAGGTGTCAGGCTGGGCGCACTCAGCAATGACCTGGGCCTTGAAGGACTTGGAATAGGAACGGCGTTCTGGTGGCATGGGCGTCCGCTTAAAAGGCTAAAAATGGTGTCCACTTAAATTTAGGTGGACACCATCGCCTCAAGCGACGGTGTCAGGAAGGTGTGTTGGCCGGACGGTTACCAGGAGGGTTCATCCCATGTCATTGCAGTGTCCTCGCTGTCACTCCCCAAAAGTTGCTTCTTTCCATCACGCTATGAAAGTCGGCGCGGCCATCGGCACAGTAGGTGGTGCCGCGCGTGGCGTCAGCGCAGCTCTAGCAGGTGGTCAGGCTGGTGCGCTAATCGGCGCTATTGCCGGGCCCGTCGGCATAACTCTCGGCTCAGTGTCAGGTGCCATCCTCGGCGGACTGGCCGGCGGTGTCGGCGGCTGCGCTCTCGGCGCCCAACTGGGTGAGTCGCTCGATCGCCACGTCCTGGCCCACAACCTCTGCTTGCTCTGCGGTCACCGTTTTAACCTGCCGGCTTGATCTGGCAAGACCACACCTTTTTTATCCATATCGTCCGGACGGTGCTGCGCTGGGCGCGGCGCTTAATGCCGGCCTGCACCCAAAGGAATCTCAACCATGGCTCATCTCGTCGAAACTATGGCCTACGCTGGCGCTGTACCGTGGCATGGCCTAGGTAATCAACTCACTCAGAAACAGCCCATCGAAGTCTGGCAACGCGAAGCCGGCATGAACTGGGCGATCCAGGAAAGCCCCGTACTCTTCAAATCAGAGACCGTCGGCCGACTAGCCGCAAAACGTTAGATGAGGTGGCTATGGCTGTGGCGGGGCATCCCGAGTGGGACAACTGCAAACGCTGTGCACTTCAGGCCAACGGTAAAGTTTGTCCCATCGACGAGAATCGCCGCAGGCTTTTGGGTGAGGCGGATGGTGGACAGCTCTCTCGTCGCTTGGGCGATTTGGTTGAAATCGCCAGGCACAATGGGCTGCATCTACCTATACGCGACTTACTTGCGCTTTGTTCAAATATGATCCTCGGTTGCTCCGATGCCAAGCAGGCCAAGGACAACCTGCTGACCTGTGCCGATGTCGCGAAGATTCAGGAAGGAGGCACTCTTGGGGCGGCTAGTGTCTATGCCAACGCCTTCGGAGCCAATCTCCTTAAGCGAAGGACCTCTGACCGCCCCATCTTCAAGGCGATGTCCAGCTTTGGCGTGGGCGATGAGTCCACCAATGCTGCTGATGGGTTGCTGGTTTATGGGAAGGACGATTTGCGGCTGCAAGCCGACTTCGAGCGTTTGGTCGCGATCGATCCTATCTATGGGGATGCGGGGTCGCTGGTTTCTTCGGCCAGCAAGCTCCAAAGCCTGCGCCATGTGATTAAGACCCGGATCAAAGAGCTCGCCGAGCAGGGTAGGCTGACGGTTCATCAGCAGAGCGAGGTAAAGGCATCGTGGGATAAGTTCGAGGAGGATTACATCAAGGCGATGGAGGACTTCGTCACGACTGGGCTACATGGCGATGCCGTTATGCGTCAAGCGGAGTCTTACGCCGAACTGTTGAACACCTTGATGGTAAATGCTCGTGGTGATGTGTGTCGCTCGCGACTGGTCGCTGAAATACTATCGGTCGGGACGGTGCGTGTTGCCGGCGAAAACCCAGCAGTTATCATCCCGCCTTGGCATCCAGAACGAATGAAGGCTCTTGCGGTAAAGACGCGACGCGTTGCCGGTTTCGCTACACACTTGCTCTCCAGCGCTAGCATTCTCTATGGTGACCGCGAGATTTTTATGCGGGAACTTACCGACGAGATCGCTCATCCGTTCTATCCAGAGATTGCGGTTCTCAATCGGGGCGGCGCTTTGACGCTTGTCTCGGAGAGCAGCACGGTTAACGGTTATAGTCTTTTGGAGTCACCGACGCGTGGCGCTGAGGAAGCCATGACCGATGTCGATCCAACGGCTGCAGCCAAACAGGCGCGCGAGCTTTTGGAGCGTTATGTTGGGCTGCAGCCCCACGAGGCAAGCAACCTTAGCGTCGTGCTTTATAACGCAGATGCAGCTGAGTTGCCGCTGGCCACAGTGCGCGAGCTCTCCTCTATACAAGAGGATGGCAAGCTCCAATGCAGCGTTTCGGTACGCCACTCAGATCAAGGAAAGCTGCGGCGAGTCTATGGCGAGCTGGTCAACAAGGCTGGTGATGATCCTGATCTGCCAGTAGTCAGCGAAACCAGCGAAAACTTCATCTCGAAGCTGCGTATTTCTGTAATGCCCCTCTCGGCGACTCCAAGAGAGAGTGCGCTGGGTTTTAAGGCTTTCGATGTGGCTTTCCTGCATGACGTGGTCGCGCGCGAGGCCCAAACAGAATGGCTCCCAGTGCAGTGGACCAACGATCGGCCGAACTTGGATCATGCGCCTTCCCGCTGGTCTTACCGGAGCGTGTCAGGTGAGAACGAGCTGAAGTCGACCACATTCCTAGTTTGCCCATGGCAAACGGCATCAGGTTGGGCGTACGTGTCGGCTGTCGCCGCAGTTTGCCGGCAGACGGACGCTATGCCAGGGGAGCGATTCCTGCCTGCACGCCGCATTTCCCTTCAAAGCCCAGCTCTGGCTGAAATAATCAAGGACGCTCACGAGTTGGCCGAATGGGTAGCCACCTACGACGAGCTTCTCGACAAGCGCCAGCTTCAGCACAACAACATCACGGTGGTGCGCTACCGTAGGGGCTCGACTAATGGCCGCAATATGATTGTTAGCTCGACCTCGGAGCTTCGGTTGTTGAGCGTGTTGGTTCGTAGACGCTTGGATGAGTTGAATCTCCAGCTCGGATCCGACGAGATTCAAATCGCTGTCGACAAGGCGAAGCGCGACGCACTTTCAGTCTCCGGAGATATCGTACTGCGTGCAGCCAAGCGGGGTGTATCTGCCGGAGAGATGCTAGGCCTTGTGCTAAGTCGTTACTTGCTTGCAGAGGAGTTCCAAGCCTCAGCGAATGGTAGGCAGGTATTGACCGCCTATTTCCTACTCGACGATTACGCAAGCTGGCTATCTCAACCTGAAAGCCGTATCGCGGGCAATTAGCCCCTGCTGCTTCCGAACCCATGATGATTACCACCGTAGGACTTCGTAGCCTCCTTGCATAGGTAGCTGGCCCGCCGAAACAACTCCGGTAGCTCATCCATCCTGCCGTCGGGGACGTCCCGGTAGATTCGATACGTGGCATTGTCAGTGATATTCACCAGCCCACCGACTTGATCGACCGATAGCCGCAAAGCACTGGCCCAAGCCTCCTGCAGGCGCGCAACGAGATTTTGCCTCGTAGATTGCAACCGCCCCGGCCTGTGATAAGCATCATGATTCAGAAGGAATACCAGGTGGTAGTGCGGCCTTCCCATCATTCCAACTTCCCTTGCCCAGGCATAACGGACCCTGCAATTACGAGTGTCCTTCTTTTGCTCACGCAGCTGACTGCGGTGGTATTCGATCTTGGAGCCGAAGGACTCGATGAATCTGCTGATGACCTTATTGGTGTCAGCGTCGTCGGACAGATCGACATCCTTCGGCAGGTTTAGGTCCACCCGGAATGCCATGACCCTCGGATACTGGGTCAGTGCCAGCTCGATAACACGCAGGAGACGAAATAGGTACTCTTCTACAAATGGCCCCTTGTCGACCATCAAGGACAGACCACAGTAGGTCGGTTGGCGGTACAGGTGGAGATTGGTGTTACCTGGATGACGAAGTGGGTAGCGGCTGGATGCGAGATACCTCTGCCCCTGACTCTCCGATAGTTTGTCGTTCAATAAGCGCCCCACTGAATGTTTGGGACCATTGGGCAGGAATATACATACAGTCACTTACTCAAGTGTTGGCGGAGTTACTGCCAATGGGTTGCATAACACGCAAGACTCAAACCTGTTCAACCACTTCCGGCGATGCCATACAGGTGCGGTGATCGTTGGCTGGTTGCGCGTAGGACACCTGGTCCAGGCTTAATCAGTCGATAGTAGCGTGCTGAGGATATGGCACAATTCTTCCTTCCTGGCTCAATCGTTGAGGCCTCATGATCCGCGACTTTCGAAACGTTGACCTGGAGCCCGTATTGGACATTTGGCTACGAGCGTCCATCCAGGCGCATCACTTCATAGCCCCCACATTTTGGCGTAGCCAGCTTGACGCTATGCGTGATGTCTATCTACCCGGCGCCATGTCCAGAGTGTTTGAGGCAGACGGGACGGTAGTAGGATTCTGCTCTGTATATGGAGACACACTTGCGGCGCTGTTCGTATCGCCTGAACATCAGGGGAACAGTATAGGTACGCAGCTTCTCGCGGACGCCATGGCATCCAGGTCAACACTACAGCTGACTGTGTATTCGGCGAATGCGCCTAGTATCCATTTCTATGAGAACCAGGGTTTTGTAGTTCTCAATGAACAACTGGACGAGCACACTGGCCACCTTGAGAAGGTGATGCGCTGGGGTGAAACAGGTGTAACCCTATTTCAGGACTAGACTCCACGTTTTGCCTCTCAACTCAATCGAAAGTCGCTCAAGTCAATCGACACCATCACCCTCTCGCGCACGGGCTTCCGATCCTCGCCCCGCAGGTAGGCTCTACGCCGGGAGGGAAAACGAAAGCCCTGGGCTTCAACGTACTCGCTGACATATTGGGCGGCTGCAAAGCCGCCGGCCACATCGACGTGATAGTCATGTCGACGCAACAGGCCGTCGTCTGCGAAGTAAAAATCCTGGAAAAGGCTGTGGCTGGCGATGTGTTCCGGGAACTCGACGCGCAGACCGCGCCAGACCTCGGGGCCTTCCTGCCAGGGCGCGATTTCAGTGACGTTGAAACCCGGCAGCGCCATGAAAAACGGCGTCGTCAGGTAAGTCCACATGGCGTACCCGCTGAAGTACGCACGGTGCAGCGGATCCCAGGGCGTGTCCATGCAGTGCCCGGCGAATGAGTCTCGCGGGTTCGATCGCTCGCGCACGATTTCGCCATCGGTGGTTTCGATGGCGACGTAGTCGGCCCTGAATGCCGTGCGCCAGTGTGGGTTGCCGAACGGCGTCACGCTGGCGCTTTGCTGGTGCAGACTGACGGTCATCTCGCGGGGCATCGTGTCTTGCACAACGCCCTTCATGGCCCATAACTCCCCGCCCGTGACGATGGTGGCGTTGAGCGTTGTGAACCTGTTCCAGCGCTCCAGGCCGCCATGTGCGTCGAGTACTTTTTTCAGCAAATCGTTCATGGCTCTTGCCCCTTTCGATGTTGGCCAGAATCAAAAGAATAGGTCACTGGCAAATCGTGAGCAGTGCGAGCTGGCAAGCGGATCTATTCTGATGACTTCGCTTGAGGCTCAACCCTCCACTGAACAGAAGCATTCAGGAATGCAAAACATGAATAGCCGGATTCTAGCCCTGCTGGCGGCGATGGTTTCCCTGCTGGCAGACGCCGCCAGCGAAGTCGCCCCTCGGCGCAACGAGGTGGCGAACTACAGCCTCTCGCTGAACCTCGGCATTGCAGAGGCCGGCAATGGCAGCCGGCCTTTCGATCAGACGCTGGAACTGCAGGGCATCGTCTTTCATGTGACGGATGAGTCGGTGGATGGCAGCCGGGCAATGCGTATCTCTCCCCAAGGGCTGCAAATAGATAATTCAGCCATGATTCACCCGCTGGCTGGCGACATTGCCCGGGCGGAGGTCGCGGACCTTGATCGGGATGGCTCACCGGAAATCTACGTCTTCGTCAGGTCACCAGGGCGCGGATTGCCCGGCGAACTCGTCGCCTACGCCGCCAACCGTAAAAAATCCCTCAGTGCGATCTATCTGCCACCGGTCAGCGAAGACCCGAAGATCGCCGAGGGGTATCGGGGCGAGGACGAGTTTGCCGTGGTGGAAAACACATTGGTACGCAGGTTTGCGCTGTATGACGGTGCGGACGCCTCGGCGGGGCGGACGGGAAAAATGCGCGAGATTCAGTACCGGTTGATGCCTGGGGAGGCGGGGTGGATTTTGCGCAGGCAGAAGGTGACGGAGTATTGAGCCATTTTCCGCTTTCGTCCCCCGGGCAACACATGAACTTTTCTTCACCCCGCGTTCAGGCAACTAGCTGTACATTTGCCTCGCTCATTCAAGAAACTACGGTTTGCCCGCCCTCCCGCGGGCTTTTTTTTGTCTTGCGAAAAGTCCTACCTCAGAGCAAATCGCAGGGAAAAATCCCACAGGTCTTTCAGGTTGTCGGTCGGAAGGGGGCTTATTAATCTTTTGTCGTCACTGACCATTCAGTGATCGGGTGTGAGAACCCGGTAATTAATAGCCATGCACTGCCAGTATCCGCATAATTGCCGACAGCTTATCCGCTGCCTGTAAATGCGTAATGGCGGCTGTGTGCGGGCAGACTTAGTCTGACCGGGTGGCTATGACCGGATTCTCACCTCGCACATAGCTGCCACCTCTTTGCTGTGTGAGAACGGCAAGTAATGGCACCCACGCAAGAGGTCAATCATCTTGGATAAGTTAACCCCCGGTCCCCCCTTCGAAACCACCAAACCCTATCGCCCCAGCCCCTTCTTCACGATCCTCCCCGACATCAAATCCGAAAGCCTCCTCGCCCACGCCTGCGAATCATTGGCTTCAGCCAGCGTCATGCTCAATGATTTCGCGACTTACCTTCACGGCCCACAGCGCAACACCGCGCTGGGGATTGCGCAGGTCGTCATGGTGGCGGAGCTGGCTGTGAACCGGGCGCTGGATATTGTCGATCCGCAGGAGTAAGTCGGGCAGGCTGAGCCACCAACGCCGGTTCTTCAACCTTGCGCAGAACCGGCATCTCCAACCGCGCTCGCCCGTAAAACGCCAGCGCCGTCAGCAAACACGCCAGCCACACGAAGATCCCGGCCCAGAAGGTGTGGGACATGTAATGCCAGCCCTGCACCACCCGCGTCGTGCCATACACGAACCCCAGGGCCAGGGAGCCGTACATAAGCGCTTTGGCATGACGCCAGCGGTAACGGCGTGCAACAAAGTACAACGCGAGCATGGTGAAACCACCGGAGGCATGCCCGCCCGGCCAGCAGCGACCGTCACCGGCGACCTTGAGCAAATCGAAATTCTCGTACCACTCCTTGTGTTCGATTTTCCCGCCGTACTGGGTCGTCTCGACCGGGCAATACACACTGGTATGGCCCTTGAGGTAGTGGATGACGCCGGTACTGATGGAAAACGCAAACACCACGTAGAGGAAATCCCGACGATGTTTGCTGGCAAAGCGCAGTACCGGCGCGACTTTGATCTTTTCCAGGACGGCGATGATTTTCGCGTGTTTTTCCGCCTTCAAACGCGGCCAGAGAAATGACAGCAAGGCACCGATGATGGCGATCTCGCCGGTCCAGTTCGGAATGATCCGTGCCCATTTATGAGTGATTTTTTCGAACAGGTGCACATGGTCCAGCGGGAACGTCTGCGTCACCGGGTCATAAAAAAGATTGTTGAAGGCGATGTCGATCCGGGTCAGGTCGAACATCAGGAACACCACGACCGCACAGGCCAGAGGGATACCAAAGTTCAGCCAATAAAAACGCGAGCGGGAAGCCGTCAGCATCGTGTGTCCTGATTCGCAGTGTGGATTCATTCGGTGGTCACCGAGTGCCAGTCCGAGGCTTCGATGAAACCGAGCATGCGTGGCGCTTGCAGCGCTTGGGCGGTGACAAAGAGCGCGGCGCCGTAGCCGAGGGTCGAGGTTGGCAACTTGAGATCCTTTTGCAGTTGCGCCATGCATTCGCTATGGGTCACCAGAATCAGGTTGCGCCCGGCAACCTTGTGCGCCAGGGCGTCGCGCAACATCGTGCCTTTGCAGTTGATCAGCCAGTCGTCGCCAACGCCGACCTTGTTGAACATGTACCCGCTCGTCTGTGCCGTACGCAGCATCGGGCTGTTGTAGATGTCGGCCTTCCCCAGCCCAAGCTGCTCGAACTGCGCACCGACGGCCACCGCAATGCTGCGCGAGCGATCGGTAATGCCATCGTTGCCACTCAGGCAGGGGGCGCTGGAGTGATCGCAACGCTCCACATGGCGCACCAGCACGATCATGTCGCCCTTGGCCCAACCCGCCACTAGCGCCCGCGCGCCCTCAACGTTGCCATGGGCCAGGTCCGGCACGGCGGCAGGGCTTAGCAGCAATACCGTCAAGGGCAGCGCCAGCAGCGCCGAGCCCAGCACCACAAGCGCATTGCGATAACGGGCAAAACGGCTCAGGTCGAGCGAGCGGTTTATTCCGAACAGACTCAGTCTCAGTTCCACATCAAGCCGCCTCGCCGGCATGCAGCCCTTCATTTGATGCCGCGAGGGTAATGAGGTGGGCGTCGGCAGCCAGTGAAACCGATGTGAAAAAAAGCTTAAGCCTGTGGCAAAAACTTGTTACAGCATCCGCCCGACAAAATCCTTTCAGCTCTCGCGATTGCTGCCGATACAGACCTGCTACCCACCTTGCTGGCGCCTAAGAACAACAATCTTCCAGCCAACCGACGATCAAGAAACACCACGTTCCTGGAGGAATTTTGATGAATAGCTGGTTCGGCAACATCAGCGTGAACCTGAAACTGGGCCTGGGCTTCGGCCTGGTCCTGGCCCTGACCTGCGTCCTCGCCCTGACCGGCTGGACCAGCCTGGGCAGCCTGATTGACCGCAGCAACTGGATGAGCGATATCACCCAGCTCAACGCCGGCCTGACCAAGCTGCGCGTGGTGCGCCTGCAGTACATGCTGACCAACGGCGACGAAGCCACCGCGCAGAACGTACAGACCACGCTGCAGGCCTTTTCCGATCAGCAACAAGCCTTGCTGGCGAAGTTTAAGAGCCCGGAAAACCTCAAGCTGCTTAAAGAGCAAGGCACCGTCATCGACGCCTACAAGACGTCCCTGGCCAAGATGCGTGGTGCCTACCGCACCGGCAACAGCGCCCGCGACGTCATGGGCGCCAACGCCGAAACCGCCAGCACGCTGATCGACGATCTGAACCGCCGCGTGCAACAACTGCCACCGAGTGATCAGCGCTTCGAACAGTTCCAGGCCATCACCGCCGCCAAACAAGCATTCTTGCTGGCCCGCTACGAAGTGCGTGGCTACACCGCGACCACCAATGTCGAGACCGAGCAAAAAGCCGTCGCCCAACTGGACGCCGCCATTGCCAGCCTGAAACAGCTCAACGTGCATTTCACCAACGTCCAGCCCGAGGCACTGCGCCAACTGGAGACCGCGCTGGGCAACTACCGCAGCGCCTTGCAGGCTTATAAAGCCGCGAACATCGATGCCGTGCAGGCGCGCAAGGAAATGACCGACGAGGGCGCGGCCATCGTCAGCCTGAGCGAGCAGCTGTATCAGATCCAGCTCGACCGTCGAGACGCCGAAAGCGCCCAGGCGCGTACCCTGCAACTGATCAGCACCCTGTTGGCGTTGTTGGTGGGCATTATTGCCGCCGTCATCATTACCCGGCAGATCACCGGTCCCTTGCGCGAGACCCTGGCCGTGGTCGATCGCATCGCCAGCGGCGACCTGTCCCAGGACGTCAAGGTGACGCGCCGCGATGAGCTGGGTGTGTTGCAACAAGGCATTGCGCGCATGGGCGTGACCCTGCGCGATCTGATCAGCGGTATCCGCGACGGCGTCACCCAGATCGCCAGCGCGGCCGAAGAACTGTCGGCCGTGACCGAGCAGACCAGCGCCGGGGTCAACAGCCAGAAAGTCGAGACCGATCAGGTCGCCACCGCCATGCACGAGATGACCGCCACTGTGCAGGAAGTCGCGCGCAATGCCGAACAAGCCTCCCAGGCCGCCGCCGCGGCGGATGGTGAAGCACGCGAAGGGGACAAAGTGGTCGGTGAAGCCATCACCCAGATCGAACGCCTGGCCAGCGAGGTGGCACGCTCCACCGAAGCCATGGGCCTGCTGCAACAGGAAAGCGACAAGATCGGCAGTGTCATGGACGTGATCAAGGCCGTGGCCGAACAGACCAACCTGCTGGCACTCAACGCCGCCATTGAAGCGGCACGCGCCGGTGAAGCCGGACGCGGTTTTGCCGTGGTGGCCGACGAAGTGCGGGGCCTGGCCCAACGCACGCAGAAATCCACCGAGGAAATCGAAGGCCTGGTGGCCGCCCTGCAGAACGGCACCCAGCAAGTAGCGTCCGTGATGAACAACAGCCGCACCCTGACCGACAGCAGCGTAGCCCTGACCCGCAAGGCCGGCGCCTCACTGGAAAACATCACCCGCACGGTGTCCAACATCCAGTCGATGAACCAGCAGATCGCGGCCGCTGCCGAGCAGCAAAGCGCGGTGGCCGAAGAGATCAGCCGCAGCATCATCAACGTGCGCGACGTGTCGGAACAGACCGCTGCGGCCAGCGATGAGACCGCTAAATCCAGTGTTGAACTGGCGCGGCTGGGGAATCAGTTGCAGATGATGGTGAGTCACTTCCGCGTCTGACGCTGGGTCAGCGCTGAATGAAAGATCCATTCGCGAGCAGGCTCGCTCCCACAGGTTCTTTGAGCATCCTGTGGGAGCGAGCTTGCTCGCGATGGCGATATGACTAACAACCTAAATGCCCGCATCAGTGAGCCGGGATAAAAGATCAAAAGATCGCAGCCTTCGGCAGCTCCTACAGGGGATCGCATTTCTCTGTAGGAGCTGCCGCAGGCTGCGATCTTTTAGCGGCACGCAAACCCAGCGCGCAAATCCCCTTCCCGCGCCAGAAACCGCCCTTCCCTGCGCCCGTTCGCCTGACCGTCCTGGTAACTCAACACCCCGTTGACCCACACGCCATCGATGCCTTCGGCCGCCCGTTGCGGATCATTGAAGTCCGCCACATCGCGAATGGTTGCCGGGTCGAACAGCACCAGGTCGGCCCAATGGCCTTCACGGATTTCGCCCCTTTCCTTCAAGCCGAATCGCGCCGCCGACAAGCCGGTCATCTTGTGCACGGCGGTGTGTAGGGGAAACAGTCCTACGTCACGGCTGAAATGGCCGAGCACCCGTGGGAAGGCGCCCCACAAGCGTGGATGAGGAAATGGGTCTTCCGGCAGGCCATCGGAGCCGACCATCGACAGCGGGTGCGCCAGAATCCGTCGCACATCGGCTTCGTCCATCCCGTAGTACACCGCGCCGGCCGGTTGCAGCTGGCGGGCGGCATCGAGCAACGACAGCCTCCACTCGGCGGCGATATCCATCAGGTCGCGCCCGCCCATCTGCGGGTGCGGCGTTGACCAGGTGATGGTAATGCGGTGGGCATCGGTGACTTGCTTGAGGTCCAGGGTCGAGGAACTGGCGGCATACGGATAGCAATCGCAGCCCACCGGGTGGGTTTTCGCCGCCTGTTCAAGGGACGCCAGCAGTTGCGGGCTGCGCCCCCAGTTACCGGCGCCGGCACATTTGAGGTGGGAAATGATCACCGGGGATTTCGCATGACGGCCAATCTGGAACGCCTCATCCATGGCCTCAAGCACCGGCTCGAATTCGCTACGCAAATGGGTGGTATAGACCGCGCCGAACGCCGTCAGCTCTTCGGTCAGTTGCATCACTTCATCGGTGGACGCCGAGAAAGCACTGGCGTAGGCAAGACCGGTGGACAAGCCCAGGGCGCCGGCCTCGAGACTTTCGCGCAGTTGCTCGCGCATCGCCGCAATTTCATCGGCCGTAGCGGTACGAAACAGGTCGTCGAGGTGGTTGCTGCGCAGCGCGGTGTGGCCCACCAGCGCGGCGACGTTCAGCGTGGTGTTCGCCGCCTCGACCGCCGCCCGGTAATCAATGAACTTCGGATAAACAAACGCGGCAGCGCTGCCGAGCAGGTTCATCGGGTCCGGTGGATCGCCGCGCAGACTCACCGGCGAGGCGCTGATCCCGCAATTGCCGACGATCACCGTGGTCACGCCCTGGCTGAGCTTGGGCAGCATCTGCGGCTGCCGGATAACCACCGTGTCGTCGTGGGTGTGCACATCGATGAAGCCGGGCGCCAGCACGCGGCCGCCAGCGTCGATTTCTTCGGTGGCACGGGCATCCTGCAAGTCGCCGATGCGCTCGATGCGCCCATTGCGGATCGCCACATCGGCCGGGTAGCCAGGGCTGTTGCTGCCGTCGATGACCAGGGCATTGCGAATCAGCGTGTCGTACATCATGTCAGTCTCCCAGCGGCAAGTGATCGTCGCCGCCGCGGTAATCGTCCAGGGCGAGTTTGATCCGCCGCAGGCGCTCTTGATTGTCTTGAGGATTGGCCAGTGCCAGCTCGGTGGCAAGCACATCGATGGCGAGCAACATGCCGTAGCGTGCCGCTGTCGGTTTGTAGATGAACGAGGTCTCGGCGCTTTGCAGCGGCAGCACGATGTCGGCCAGTTGCGCCAGCGGCGAATCGCTTCGGGTGATGGCCAGTATGCGCGCGCCGTAGTTGCGGGCCAGTTCCACGGTTTCCAGCAGCTCGGGGGTGATGCCCGTGAGTGAACAGACGATGAGCACCTGATCGGCGCTGAGACTGGCCGCCGTGATCCGCATCATCACCGCGTCGTGACAGACCGCGATCGGGTAGCCAAGGCGCACCAGGCGCACCTGCAACTCATCGCTGCACAAGGTCGAGCAGCCGCCCATGCCGAAGGCGTGAATCATCCGCGCCTTGCCCAGCAGTTTCACCGCATCGGCGAACCGCGATTCGTCGAAGGCCGACAGGTGCTGGCGCAGGGTCGATTCGATGTCGCCGACAATCTGCCCGTAAAACGCCGATTGATCCGGTGTGCCCGCCGGGTCGAGAAAACGGCTGCCGACGCCGCTGGCCTGGGCCAGTTGCAAACGCAGGTCGCGCAGATCCTTGCAGCCGACCGTTCGGGCGAAACGCGACAGCGTGGCGCTGCTGACTTCTGCGCGCAGCGCCAGCTCATCGAGGCTGGCGGAGGCGGCAAACCCCACATCGTCTAGCATCAAGCGCGCGATGCGTCCTTCCCCGGCGCTGAAGGAATCCTGACGGGCGCGAATCTGGTAGAGGATGTCCATGGCAGGTGGCTCCGGCTAAATCAGGTAAGAAAGGCCCACGGTCAGGCCGAAGGCGACGAGCGAGATCAGGGTTTCCAGCACCGTCCAGGTCTTGAAGGTCTGGGTCACCGTCATATTGAAGTATTCCTTGATCAGCCAGAAGCCGCCGTCGTTGACGTGGGAAAAAATCACCGACCCCGCCCCCGTCGCCAGCACCAGCAACTCCGGATGCGGATAACCCATAGCGATGGCCACGGGTGCGACCACGCCCGAGGCGGTGGTCATGGCCACGGTGGCGGAGCCGGTGGCGATGCGCATCAACGCGGCGAACAACCAGCCCATCAGCAACGGCGACAGGTGAAATTCGTTGGCCAGACCGACGATCTGGTCGGTGACGCCGGCGTCCACCAGGATCCGGTTCAGGCCACCGCCGGCGCCCACCAGCAAGGTGATGCTGGCGGTCGGCGCCAGGCATTCGTTGGTGAACTTGAGGATCGACTCGCGATTGAAACCCTGGGCCAGGCCCAGGGTCCAGAAGCTCAGCAAGGTCGCCAGCAGCAGTGCGATGACCGAGTTGCCGATGAACAGCAGGAACTGGTTAAGACCAGTGCCCGGAGTGGAAATCAGATTGGCCCAGCCGCCGATCAGCATCAGCACCACCGGCAACAGGATGGTCGCCATGGTGAGGCCGAAACTCGGCAGGCTGTCCCGCGGTTCGCGCTCGAGGAACTGCCGCTCCAGCGGGTTTTCCGCCGGCAGCTGGATGCGCGGCACGATGAACTTGGCGTACAGGGGACCGGCGATGATCGCGGTCGGAATGCCGATCGCAATCGCATAGAGCAAGGTCTGCCCCACCGACGCCTGATACACCTGCACCGCCAGCATCGCCGCCGGGTGCGGTGGCACCAGCGCATGCACCACCGAGAGGCCGGCGACCATCGGCAAGCCGACCATCAGGATCGACACGCCGACCCGCCGCGCCACGGTGAACGCAATCGGCACCAGCAACACGAAACCGACCTCGAAGAACAACGGCAGCCCCACCAGGAAGGCGATGCAGACCATCGCCCAATGCGCGTTCTTTTCGCCGAAGCGATCGATCAAGGTGCGCGCCACCTGCTCGGCGCCGCCGGACTCGGCCATCATCTTGCCGAGCATGGTGCCCAGCGCCACCACCAGGGCGATATGCCCAAGGGTCTTGCCAACGCCCGCCTCATACGCCCCGACCACGCCGGAAGGCGGCATGCCCGCCACCAACGCCAGGCCGATGGAGATCAGGGTGATGACAATGAACGGATTGAGCCGGTAGCGGGCGATCAGCACGATCAGCGCGATGATGGCGATGGCGGCGTACACCAGCAGCCAATAGCCGAAGGACAGGGTCATGCGGTACTCCTCGAGAGGGTCACGTCGAAAGTTTTGTGAAACTCTTAAAACATTTCGAGGCGCGACTTTCAAACGAGGTGAAAGTAATTTTCGTGCAGAGGTAAGGGATGTCGCTTAGAGGTATGGCGTGTCGCGATTAATGAAAATCAGCCAGGTAGATTTTCATGGCATCACCGAGCACTGATCGTTCCCACGCTCTGCGTGGGAATGCCTCCACGGACGCTCCGCGTTCGGCTTTTGAAGGGACGCGGAGCGTCCCGGGCTGCATTCCTTTGCTGCGCGTGGGAATGATCATCAGGCAGGCGGATCTCAGTCGTGATGCACCCGGGCACGCTTGAGCAGTTTCTTGCAGCGATCGGACAGGCCCAGCACCCGCAGGTGCTTGCCTGCCTTGCTGTAGCGCTCACGCAAAGTATCCAATGCAGCGATGGCGGAGTAGTCGACGAAACTCAGGTGGTGACAATCGAGGGTCACCTGCGCAGGGTCGTTGGCCGGGTCGAATTGATTGAGGAAAGGGGTCGTCGAGGCGAAGAACAGCGTACCGTGGACGCGGTAAAGCTTGCTGCCGTCGTTTTCCAGGTGACTGTCGGCGTACAGCTGCCGAGCCTGCTGCCAGGCGAAATTCAGCGCCGCAATGATGATCCCGCACAACACCGCTGTGGCCAGGTCGGTGAACACCGTGATCACCGTCACCGCGATAATCACCAGCACATCGTTCAGCGGAACTTTGTTGAGCACCCGCAGCGAAGCCCAGGCGAAGGTCTGCTGCGAGACCACAAACATCACACCCACCAACGCCGCCAACGGAATACGCTCGATCAGCGGCGACAGGAACAGGATGAACAGCAGAATCGACACCCCGGCCACCACACCGGACAGCCGGCCGCGGCCCCCGGAGCTCAAGTTGATCACGGTCTGGCCGATCATCGCGCAACCGCCCATGCCACCAAACAGACCGGATACCACATTGGCCGCGCCCAGCGCCACGCACTCGCGATCAGGGTAGCCGCGGCTCTCGGTGAATTCGTCGGTGAGGTTCAGGGTCAGCAACGTCTCCAGCAGGCCGACCATCGCCATCAGGATCGCGTAGGGCGCGATGATGCGCAGGGTTTCCAGGTTCCAGGGAATGTCCGGCAAGGCAAACGTCGGCAAACCGCCAGCGATATGTGCCATGTCACCGAGGGTACGGGTTGGCAGGCCAAGCAGGTAAACCGCCAGCCCCACCCCCAGAATCGCCACCAACGCTGGCGGCACCGCGCGGGTCAGACGCGGCAGTACATAGACAATGGCCATCGTCACTGCCACCAACCCGATCATGAAGTACAGAGGCGTACCGCTCAGCCAGGTCTCGCCACTCTTGAAGTGCTCCAGTTGCGCCAGGGCAATGATGATCGCCAGGCCGTTGACGAAACCGAGCATCACCGGGTGCGGCACCATGCGCACCAGCTTGCCCAGTCGCAGCAACCCGAACGCCGACATGATCAACCCGCCCATCAGCACCGTCGCCAGCAAGTACTGCACACCGTGTTGCACCACCAGCGCGACGATCACCACCGCCATCGACCCGGCAGCACCGGACACCATGCCCGGCCGACCACCGAACAGCGCGGTCAGGGTGCAAATGATGAACGCACCATACAGCCCCATCAGCGGATTGAGATGAGCCACCAGCGCGAAGGCGATGCATTCGGGCAACAGGGCAAAAGACGTCGTGAGGCCAGCGAGGGCATCGGCGCGTAAATGTTTTTGTTTCATGGGGGACCGCGTGCAGGGAGTAGCAAGAAAGAGTTTGAGGATGTTACGGAATCGAGGGCGGCCCGACCAGTTTATGCGGCTTCAGAAACGCCTTCGCGAGCAGGCTCGCTCCCACATTCGATCGTTGCGCGACACAGATTTGTGCACAACGAAGATTCCCTGTGGGAGCGAGCCTGCTCGCGAAGGCAGCAACTCGGTCTAAAGCGAACTTACACCATCTCGTTACGAATCCACTCCAACACCGACGTACGCTTCGGCACCCAGCCCAGTATTTCACGCGCATGCTTACCGCGAACCCGGCTGTTGGAGCCCAGGCCATAGTTGGCCATTTCATAACCCCATTCGGCTTCGGCATCCTTCAACGGCCAGTCTTGCGGCTCGCCCAGATTCAGCGCCTCGGCGATCGCCGTGGTCATGTCGATGAACGACGCTTCACCGCTTTCGACGAAGTAGAACGTGCCCGGGATGTTCCTGGTCAGCGCCAGCAGGTACAGCGACACCACGTCTTCGATGTGCACGTTGGACCAGATGTTCTGCCCAGTCCCGACATGACGGACCACGCCGCTTTTACGCGCCTGTTTCAGCAATCGCGGTAACTGCACGCTGTCGCGATTGACGCCCAGGCTGTGGCCGTAGATCAGCGTATTGCAGATTACTGCCGAGTTCACGCCATCCTTCGCAGCGGCGAGGATCAGGTTGTCGATGGCCACCCGGGCGGCCTTGTCCACGGTGGGTTCCGGCAAGTTGTCCTCAACGTAGATAACGTCGCTGGACTGACCGCCCGATGCATCGCCGACGATGCTCGAACCGCTGGTGTGCAGGAACACTTTGTTGGAGCCGCGCAGGGCATCGAGCAAGGCTTCGACAGCACCGCGATGGTCGCTGCTGGCGGCGTTGATCACGGCGTCGGCAGCTCGGGCCTGTTCGGCCAATAGCGCGCTGTCATCCAGCGTGCCGGTGACTGGCGTGATGCCCAGCGCTATGAGCTCATCCGCTTGTTCGGCGTTGCGCACCAGACCGGTAACCTTGTGACCGGCCTTGATCAGGCCGGTGGCGATGGAGCCGCCGATAAAACCGGCAGCACCGGTAATGAATACGTTCATGGAGAAACTCCCTGCGTTGATAAGTGATGCAACGAGTATCAAGCAGCGATCCCTGACGAAAAATCCCCGCTGACCCAATTCACTCTTGCGCAGGAATCACGAATCAGCCGCTGAAATCCGTGGAGGCGTAAACCGCCAATTTGCCCTGGATGAAGTCGAGGAAGCACTGGATGCGCAAGGCCAGCTGCGAGTTGCGGTAGTACACCGCGTTGATCGGCTGGCGATAGCCGCTGTTGAACTCGGCCAGCAACACCTTCAACCGTCCGGCACGAATGTCCTCGATGGTCATGTAATGCGACAGGCTGGCAATGCCCTGGCCTTCCAGCGCCAGGTGGCGGATGGTTTCACCGCTGGAAGCGCTGAGTGACGCCTGGATTGGCCAGCGATCGCCATGCACGTAGCGCAGCGGCCATTGGTTGAGGCCTTCGTTCTGGGTGAATCCCAGCAGGGTGTGTTCGGCCAGGTCGGCGACGGCTGTCGGCGTACCGTGTTTTTCCAGATACGCCGGACTGGCAACGATGTGCAGCGGACTGCAACCCAGGGAGCGGGCGTGCAGGGTCGAGTCGGCGAGAGTGCCGATGCGAATGGCGATGTCGGTGCTTTGCTCAAGCAGGTCGATGATCAGGTCGTTGCTGTTGAGTTCGAGCTGGATATCCGGATAGAGCCGGCGGAATTCATCGATGTAGGGCACGATGGCGTGCAGCATGAACGGCGACGCGGCGTTGATGCGCAAGCGCCCGGACGGTGTTTGCTGGCGCGAGGACAAGCGCTCTTCGAGTTGATCCATCTGATCGAGAATCAGCTTGGCATGCTCGAAGAAATACTTGCCCTCCTCGGTCAGGTCCATGCGCCGTGTGGTGCGGTTGATCAACGTGGTATCGAGCTTGGCCTCCAGCCGCGACAGCGTGCGGCTGACCGCCGACGGCGTCTGCCCGACCTGCTCGGCGGCCGCGGAAATCGACCCGCACTCGATCACGCAGACGAAAATCTGCAATTCATCGGATCTGGCTTTCACGTGTGTTCCTTATCGATTGCTCAGCGGCGCGCATCAATCGCACTTCGTAGGAGCCGGCTTGCTGGCGATAGGGTCCTCAAGATCGCCATCGTCGGAACGCCGCCCGCAACAAGCCGGCTCCTACAGGTTCTGGTTCCAGATATCGATATTAGCGGAGCCTCAAGCCTTCAGGCCAAACACCTCAGCCAAATGCTGCTCATAACGCGCCACATCGGCCTCGATGTTCGGGCGTTTCATCACGTCCACGCAAAGGAAGGTCGGCAAACCGGTCATGCCGAGGAATTCGTTGGCCTTGTGGAACGGGAAGTACACCGCGTCCACGCCTTTCGCCTCGAAGAAGTCGGTCGGGTCGTCGAAGGCTTGCTGCGGCGCGTTCCAGGTCAGCGACAGCATATACTGCTTGCCCTGAACCAGGCCGCCACTGCCGTACTTCTGCGAGGCGTCGGAACGGGTGCGACCATCGCTGGCGTAGAGGCTGCCATGACCTTCGGTGAAGACTTCGTCGATGTACTTCTTCACGGTCCATGGCGCGCCCATCCACCAGCCTGGCATCTGATAGATGATCACGTCGGCCCAGAGGAATTTGGCGACTTCTTCCGCGACGTCGTAACCCTCGTCGATGAAGGTGGCTTTGACATCCACACCGCCGCGATCCAGCACGCTCAGCGCGGCTTCATGCAGGGTGGTGTTGTAGCGGCCATCGGAGTGGGCGAATTTTTTGCCACCATTGAGTAGCAGGACTTTTTTCATGGGAGGTCTCGGGAAGGGTCATGAATTGGATGGCGGCAGACTAACGATCTGCCTCGCGTGGAATAAGCGCCCATTTCGCAAAATTCATTTGACCCACACGCACGAATCAACAGGCGATTGTTGCCTTAGACTGGCGCCGATTCTTACTTCAGGAGAGTTTTCTGATGAGTGAAATGCAAGGCTTCATCCTGCACGCCAAGACCCGCCCGGAACAATCCGACGCCTTCGAAGCGTTTTTCAGCGGCTATGTAGAAGCGAGTCGCGCCGAACCCGGCTGCATCGAATACCACATGCTGCGCGACAAGCAGGACCCGAGCCTGTTTATCTTCTACGAGATCTGGCAGTCCCAGGAACACCTCGACGTACACTCGAACCTGCCGCACATGAAGCAGTTCCTCGGACAGCGCGACGAGTACCTGGAACGGGATTTCGAGATCCGCGCCATCGAAATGCTCAGCCCATCGTCCGCTAGCCGCTGATCAACAAATGGCCGCCGAGCAAGCCGAGGCCGATGAAGAACACGCGCTTGAACAACACGGCGCTGATCCGCTGGCGCAGCCACTGCCCCAGCCACATGCCGAGCACCGCCGGGATCAGCGCCAACAGCGACGCACTCAACTCGCCACCGCCGAGGGCGCCGCGCCATAGCAGTCCACCAGCGAGGGCGAGGGTCGAGACGGTGAATGACAGGCCCAACGCCTGCACCAGTTCGTCCTTGCTCAAGCCCAGCGCCTGCATGTACGGCACTGCCGGAATCACGAACACGCCCGTGGCCGACGTGATAACGCCCGTCAGCACGCCGCACAGCGGACCTAGCCAGCGCTCATTGCGAGCTCCTACACGCGAGGTCGGCAGAAACAAACCGCTCAACGCATAAAGCAACAACGCCGCCCCCAATCCGCGCACCACCCAGTGTCCACCAACCATGCCGATCCACAGCGTGCCTGCGCCGGTACCGATGAAAATGGCCAGCAGCATCGGCCACAGCCGCTTCATCAATCCACGTAGATGCCCGCCGAAGGCCAGCTGCCAGACGTTGGTCAAGGTCGCGGGAATGATCAACAGCGCGGCAGCCTGTGACGGTGCCATAGCCAGACCGAGCAAGCCCATGGCGATGGTCGGCAGGCCGAGACCGATTACGCCTTTGATCATGCCGGCCAGCAGGAAGGTGGCGATGACCAGCAATGACAGGGTCAAGCCGAGATTTTGGTAGAAGGAGGCGAGTGTGTTCATGGGGCTATGGTGAGGCTGGATTGGCCGGGTGAAAATCTGCCATATACTGAGGGTGCCTCTTTCATAACAAGAGGCTGATTAATGAGTTGAGGCGACTGGCCTCTTCGCGAGCAGGCTCGCTCCCACAGTGGATTGCATTTCGCCAATGACAACTCGGTCACCTGTGGGAGCGAGCCTGCTCGCGAAAGCATCCTTCCCGACAACTCAACTCTTGAGGTTGCCGTGATGCACTTCGACCTGACCGACCTGCGCCTCTACCTGAACATCCTCGACACCGGCAACATCACCGCCGGCGCCGCTCGCAGCCATCTGTCCCTGGCCGCAGCGAGCGCACGAATTCGCGCGATGGAATCTTCACTCGGCACTGATTTCCTGGAGCGCGGCCGTCGTGGCGTAACCCCCACGCCTGCCGGCAAAGCCCTCGCCCAACACGCCCGCGTCCTGCTGCAACAGGCCGAGCGCATGCAGCTGGACCTGGCCGAATATGCCAAGGGCGTCAAAGGCCAGGTGCGGTTGTTGTGCAACACCACGGCCATCACCGAATACCTGCCGGAGTTGCTCGCCGACTTCCTGCGCGAGCACCCCAACCTCGACATCGACCTGCAGGAATTGCCCAGCACGCGCATCACCCACGCCTTACGCCAAGGTGCCGCCGACCTGGGCATCGTCTCCGACGCGGTGGACACCCACGCCCTCGAAACCCTGCCCTTTCGCGACGACCCGCTGGTGCTGATCATGCCACTCGGGCATCCCTTGGCCGACGGCGAACCTGCGACTTTCAGCGATACCTTGCAGCACGACTATGTAGGCCTCGCCGCCAATAGCGCACTCGCGGTGTATCTCGAAGAACAGGCGCTGCACGCGGGTATGCGCATGCAGATCCGTATCCGCGCGGACGGTTTCGATGGCGTGATGCGCATGGTCGCTCGCGGCGCAGGGCTGGCGATTGTGCCGTTGGCGGCAGTCGAACGCTGGCCGGGCATCCGCCCTTTCAACTGCGTCGTGCTGCAGGAACCCTGGGCCAAACGCACGCTCCAGCTCTGCTCCCGGAATTTCGCGACACTGCCCCGTTATGCCCAGGCCTTGCTGCACGCCTTGACTCTCCCCTGAGGGGCAGACTTTACCCTTGAGGCTTTCATCTTCGAGGACAGCGGCAATGGGCAAACGAATTCTGGTGATTCTGGGTCATCCATCGAGCAACAGTTTTTGCGCCGCCATCGCCGAGCGCTACACGCAATCGGCGTTGCATGCCGGGCATGAGGTGCGCCAGCTGTCTCTCGGGAAGCTAGACTTCGATCCCATACTTCGCGAAGGCTATCAACAGATTCAGCCGCTGGAAGCGGACTTGCACCAGGCGCAGGCAGACATCCTGTGGGCCGAACATCTGACGTTGGTCTATCCGATCTGGTGGGGCGGGATCCCAGCGTTGCTCAAGGGCTTTTTCGATCGGGTGTTCCTGCCCGGTTTCGCCTTCAAGTACCGCGAAGGCAAAGCCTTTCCCGACAAACTGCTGCATGGTCGCAGCGCCCATTTGCTGGTGACCATGGATACACCGCCTTGGTATTACCGCTGGATTTATCGCATGCCTGGGCTGCACCAGATACGCAAAACCACCCTGGAGTTTTGCGGTATCAAGCCAACCAGAACCCTCACTTTTGGGCCCATTCTCGGGGCCAGCGCAGCGCGACGACAAACGTGGCTCGAACAGGTGCATGCTATCGCCGCTCATTGAATGTCCCGGATAATGCACGGGCCCTTCGGGCGCATTCGAGGCATTCAAAAAAGGGATTTTCATGTACATCGGTCAAGTCGCGCGACTCTCCGGAAGCACCGTCAAAAGTATCCGTCACTATGAAGCCATCGGCTTGATGCCCCCGGCGCAGCGCCTGGGCAAATACCGCACTTACTCCCAGCAACACGTCGAGTTGCTGATGTTCATCAAGTGCGCCCAGCAGCTGGGCTTCAAGCTCAAGGAAATGCGAGTGATGTTCGAGCAACACCGGGGCGAGGCATTTCCATGGGAACTGGCACGAGTCGCCATCGCGGACAAAAAACGCGAGCTGATGAACGACATCGACGCCCTCCAACAACGTCACCGCGCGCTGGAGACCTTCGAGGCGAGCCTGCTGAATGCTCAGGACCAGTGCCAGCTCGACAGTCTTTGATAACCATCGGCCGGCAGCAGGCATCTCCCGACTAAACCTTTGGCAGTGGACTCAGTTCCCCGGCTGATTTGGGCTTCCTGAAAAACACACCGTAGACCACCGTCAGCAGCAACAGGAACGGCACACCGAACACCAGGGTCATCTTGAAGGCTTCGGTGAAGTAGGTGGTGATCATCACCGCGCCCATCAGCACCAACCCCAGCAAAGTACTGTAGGGAAACAGGCGCATGCGAAACGACAGTTTTCGCTCGCCGTGGCGCTGGTGATATCGACGGAAACAGTAGTGCGTCAGGAAGATCATGAACCAGGTGAAGATGGCGCCGAACATGGAGATTGCCATCATCAAGGTGAACGAACTGTCCGGGTACAGGATGTTGAGCAACGTCGCCAGGGCAATGCCCGAACTCGACAGCAACAGTGCGTTCAACGGAATCCCGGTCTTGCTCAGTTTGCCCATGGACTTGGGGGCGTAACCGCCACGGGACAGGCTGAACATCATGCGCGTGGTGATGTACAACTGGCTGTTCATCGCCGAAAGCGCCGCGATCAGGATCACGAAATTCATCACCCCGGTTGCGCCGGGAATGCCGATGGCTTGCATGACCGTGACGAACGGGCTCTGGGCATGACCGGCCTGGACCCACGGCACGATCGCCAGCATCAGGGCCAGGGTCAGCAGATAGAACACCACCAGCCGCACGATGGTCGCGCGAAAGGCTTTCTTCACGGCTTGCTCCGGGTCCTGCGCCTCACCGGCGGCCACCGCGATCATCTCCACGCTCAGGTAACTGAAGATCGACACGATAACCGCGACCCACATGCCTTGCAGGCCATGAGGGAAAAAACCGCCGTGGGCGGTGTAATTGTGCACGCCGTATTCCGGGTTGCCGGAACCGAACACCACGTACACCGCGAGAATGATGAAGCCGACAATCGCGCCGATCTTGATGGTCGAGAACCAGTACTCGAAAGTGCCGAAAGTCTTCACGCTGATCGCGTTGAGCACGATCAGCACGCTGGAGAACGAGACGATCCACACCCACTCCGGCACGTTGGCAAACCAGTACTTCATGTACATCGCCACCGCTGTCACTTCCGTACCGACCGCCAGCACGATCGCCGCCCAATAGGCATAGCGCACCAGGAACCCGGCCAGAGGGCTGACATAGAATTCGGCGTAAGCGCCGAACGAACCCGAGGTGGAATGGGCCACGGTCATTTCCGCCAGGCAGCCCATCAGCAGCAGCGTGATGATCGCGCCGATGGCGTAGCTGAGCAGCACGCTCGGCCCGGCATAGCCGATCGCGTAGGCACTGCCCATGAACAGCCCGGTGCCGATCGCACCGCCAATGGCGATCATGCTCATCTGCCCTGACGTCAACTGACGCCGCAGGCCCTGTTCACGGTTGGATATCGTTTCAAAACCGGCGTTATCGGTCATTTTTATGTCCTCTGAATATTGTCTTTCTTGAAGAGCACGTCTTGGTTTTTACCCGGTGGGGATCAGCCACGCACAGCAGGACACGGATCAGAAAATACTCAGTGGATACTCGATGATGATGCGGACTTCATTGTTGTCCGTGGTATCCGCCCGCGCCACTTGCGCGGTCGAACGCACACTGGCCTGGCGCACCCGTACCGACAGGTCCCTGGCCTTGCCCGACTGCACGACGTAGCGCGCCTCGATGTCGCGCTCCCAGCGTTTGCCGTCATCGCCGTAGCGTCCATAGGCGCCGTTGGGACCACCGTCGTAATGGCTGTCGTCGATATGGTCACCGCTGACGTAACGCGACATGAAGCTCAGGCCCGGCACGCCGAATGCCGCCATGTCCAGGTCATAACGCAGTTGCCATGAGCGTTCGTTGGGGGCGTTGAAGTCGAGTACCTGAACCGAGTTGGCGAGGAAAATCGAAGTGCCCGGCTGCTGATCGAAACCCAAGTAATCGAACGGTTCATCGCCATCGACTTGTTGATAAGCCAGGGTCAATCGATGGGCGCCGAACTTGTATGCGCTGGCCAGCGACCAGGTGGTGTTGTCGATCTTGCCGGCCAGGCTCTGGCCATCGTCATTGGTGCGGTAGATGTTGAAATCCAGGTTCAGCGACTGGCCTTCACTCAGGGCAAAGGTGTAGTTGCTGTTGGCGTAGTACTGCCGCCAGATATCGGTGAACTGCGAACCGTACAGGCTGACGTTCAGTTGATCGCTCAGGGCGTAACTGCCGCCCAGATAATCGACGCTGCGGGTTTCCACGCCAGCGTACAGCGCTTTCAGCGCGCCATCGGCATTGGTCGAATTACTGTCGTTGCCGGCGGTGAAATGACCAATGTCCAGTTGCAATGCCTTGAGTTCATTGCTGGTCAACTGAAAGCCGGTGGCAACACTGGTGAACAGTCGCGCATTGCCGGTACCGAACACCGGGTTGAGCGGTGTCAGGTTGCCGTATTTGAGTTCGGTCTGCGATATCCGCGCCTTCACCGCGCCACCCGCTTCGGAGTACTCATCCTCGGGACGACCATCGGAATCGACCGGCAGCAAGCCCGTGCCCGTACGTCCCTTGCCACTGTCGAGCTTGATGCCTAATTGCGCGTAGGCATCGACCCCAAACCCCACCGTTCCCTGGGTGTAGCCGGAGCGGTAATCGAGCATGATCCCGTGGGCCCATTCATCCCGGTAATTCTGGCCGCCAGGGTTGTTGAGGTTGTTGCGGTAGAAATAGAAATTACGGTTGGTCAGGGTCAGGCTGCTGTCTTCGACGAATCCATTGTCGGCGGCGGCATAGGCCATTTGCCCGAGGCAACTGCCGAGGGCGAGCGACAAGGCGGGCCAGGGGGACAGTCTCATTCTGCGTGCTCCTTATTATTGTGATTGCACAGAACTGTAAATCGAGGACGACCGAAGCCCTGCTGCCAGGAAACCCGGCAACAGAGGTGAATATCGGCGGTATCAGGTGACGCTGTGGCGGACCTGGAATTGCGCTTGCGCCCAGGTTTTTTGATCGAGAATCTCGCCGAGGATCTGCACCGCATCCCAGACCTCGGTGAAGGTCGTGTACAGCGGGGTAAAGCCGAAACGCATGATCCGCGGCTCACGGTAATCACCGATCACGCCCCGCTCGATCAAGGCCTGGATCACCGCATAGCCTTCGGGATGCTCGAAGCTGACGTGACTGCCACGTTTGGCATGTTCACGCGGAGTGATCAGGGTCAGATCATGAGCGGCGCAGCGCTGCTCGACCAACTCGATGAACAGGTCAGTCAGCGCCAGGGATTTACGGCGCAGGGAGGCCAAGTCGGTCTGGGCAAAAACGTCCAGCCCGCACTCGACCATCGCCAATGAAGTGATCGGCTGGGTGCCACACAGATAGCGAGCAATGCCGCTGCTCGGCTCGTAGCGCGACTCCATGGCGAACTGCCGCGAATGGCCGAACCAGCCCGACAGCGGTTGCGCCACCAGGTCGCACAACTGTGGATTGACCCAGACAAACGCCTGCGAACCCGGACCGCCATTGAGGTACTTATAGGTGCAACCAATGGCATAGTCGGCGCCCGCCTGATGCAGATCGACCGGCACCGCGCCGGCGGAATGCGCCAGGTCCCAGATGGCCAGTGCCCCACACTCGTGGGTCAGCGCGGTCAGCGCTTGCATGTCGTGCATGTAGCCAGTCTTGTAATTGACGTGGGTGAGCATCACCACCGCCGTGTCCTGGTCAATCGCTTGCGGCAGCTCTTCAGGGCTGTCGACCAGGCGCAAGGTGTAACCCTGCTGCAGCATGTCGGCCAGGCCTTCGGCGATGTACAGGTCGGTGGGGAAGTTACTGGTTTCGGTGACAATCACCCGTCGCATTGGCGACCTTGTGGCTTGCACACGCAGCGCGGCACTGAGCACTTTGAACAGGTTGATTGAGGTGGTATCGGTCACCACCACTTCACCGTCACGGGCGCCGATCAGCCCGGCCAAGCGGTTACCCAGATGCTCGCAAAGGTCACGCCAACCGGCACTGTTCCAGCTGCGGATCAGGCCATTGCCCCACTCTTGGGCAATCACCTCCTGAGCACGCGCCAATGCCGCGACCGGTCGTGCGCCCAGCGAATTACCATCGAGATAAATCACACCGTCGGGTAGCGCAAATTGCTGGCGTAGCGGCGCGAGAGCGTCCTGGGCATCAAGCTCCAGGCAATCGTTTCTTGTTGTCATCGGGTGTCCTGTTCTTTGAAGGTCGTAGCGTTTTTTCAGGCGTTGTCGGCCCCGTTTCGTGGAGAGATAATGAACGAAGCATTGGAGAATTTTCGTGCAAAGTAAGCGGCTATAGGGTAGTTATTTCGCATAAAATTCGAATCCAACACCTATAAACGCGGATTTACACCAGCCATGAATCTCGACTCGACAGACCTGCGAATCCTCCATCAACTGCAACAGGATGGCCGTATCAGCAACCAGGAACTGGCAGAGAAAGTCGCCCTGTCGCCGTCGGCCTGTCTACGCCGGTTGCGTCTGTTGGAAAGCGAGGGAATCATCTCCGGCTATCGCGCCGTGCTGAATGCCGAACGGCTGGGAATCGAGCTGGAAGCCATCGTCCATGTGTCGTTGCGACAGGACGTCGAGGACTGGCACGAGACCTTCATCAAGAAGGTCCAGTCGTGGCCGGAAGTGGTCACCGCATACGTGGTTACGGGAGCGAGCAACTATGTGCTGCGGGTCCAGGCGCGCAACCTCAAACACTTCTCCGATTTCATCGTCAACCACTTGAACCGCACGGCGGGGGTCACCGATATCCGCTCGGAAATCGTCCTGCAGAAAATCAAGGAGCGCGAAGAATTGCTGGATCTGGTGGTGCGCAAGTAAGAGAACAACGCCTTATACACTGCTAAACCTGTGGGAGCGGGCTTGCTCGCGAAGAGGGAGTGTCAGTTGACATCAATGTTCACTGATCCACCGCATTCGCGAGCAAGCCCGCTCCCACATGTAAGTGTTTTAGCCGCGCATGCGCCGGGCTTCATTGCGCTGCAAGGTCATGCTTGGGGATTCGTCGAACAGCTTGCGGTACTCGGCGGAAAAACGCCCCAGGTGGGTGAACCCCCAGCCCATGGCGATCGCGGAAATATTGCGCGCCGAGCCGTGCTCAAGAATCTCCTGTCGTACGCCGTTCAAGCGGTATTTCTTCAGGTAGACCATCGGCGACAACGCGAAGTACTTCTTGAACGCCTCGAACAGCTTGAAGCGCGACACCCCGGCGGCGAGTTCAATGTCCTCCAGATGCAGGGCCTCGCGAGCATTGTCGTGAATGTATTGCCGCGCCCTGATCAGGTAGTGCGGCAACTTCACGCCCAGCACCTCGCGCAGCTCTTCTGAGTAGTTGCTCGGCTGGGCGAGGATCAAACCTTTGATCAGCGAGCTTTCAATGTCCCGGGTGAAGGCCACTTGCTCGTAGAGTTCGCTGCTGCGTTCCAGCTCGGCGATGAAATAGCGCGCCATGCGCCACCACGAAGCCGACGCGCCGTCGACCGCATCCATCATCGGTTCGAAGCGCAGCGGCGCATCCAGCGGTCGCTGCAGCAAGCCTTCCAGGGACTCGCTCATGGCGACGCGGGTGATCACCACCTGGACTTTGCGGCAATCGCCGGAAATCGCCAGCAGCTGGTTTTCATTCGGCGAAATGATCACCCCCTGGTCGCGGTCGGATTTCACCACGCTGCCGTTCTTGCTCAACTCCTGCTCGCCCACCAGGGGCAGACTCAGGCTGTAACTGCTGAAGTGTTCGGCGTCTTCGATATCGATGGTGACATCGGTGCCGTACTCGATAGTGCCAAGCGTGGTGGCCATCGACTTGAACATGTTGGCGCTGTGATGGAAGCGAATCCGCTCGGGCGTCGTGCTCACGAGACGATGCGGCCCGCAAATACCGGACATCCAGTTTCTCGCGGCCTCAAGATCATCGCTGTCGACACGAATGTCACGACACTGCGGATCGTTTTTGCTGTTCATCACGGTGCACCCACGGGCTATTTTTCAGCGCGCTCTGACGGCGCGTCTTCGGCTTGAAAAAAGCAAGTTCCAAGCCACAAAACCCCGGCGCCAACTAAGTGGATAGCAATCCTCGACTATGCGGATAACGCAGCCGCTGAACGCTCCCCAACCGGCACTCGACGTTGCGCAAAACAGTACCTGATTGCTGCACGCAGGTGCAGCCGTTCATCGTTTGGTGCGCTGTCTGGGTAGTCGCATCACAATCGATTGTTACCCAACTCCCCTGTGGATTCTTTTGATCCTGAAAAATCAAAAGATCGCAGCCTGCGGCAGCTCCTACACCGACCGAGTACACCCGGGATATGGCCAAAACACGCAATCCTGTAGGAGCTGCCGCAGGCTGCGATCTTTTTGCCACCCACAAATTTTACGGACTGCCTTCGCCCACAAACCGGATAGACCCCCACCCGCCCACTCCCTCTAATGAGCACAACGATTAGCCCCAATAAAAACAGGTACACACCCATGAGTGGCGAAAAAAACGTCGAGCAGTGGAAAGCGTTTATCCAGGGCTGCCTGGACTTCCGTCCGGCAGAAGGCGTGTTCCGCATCGCCCGGGACATTTTCACCGAGCCGCAGTTGTTCGATCTGGAGATGGAACTGATCTTCGAGAAGAACTGGATCTACGCCTGCCATGAAAGCGAGCTGGCCAACAATCACGACTTCGTCACGATGCGCGCCGGCCGTCAGCCGATGATCATTACCCGCGATGGCGACGGTCAGCTCAATGCATTGATCAACGCCTGCCAGCATCGCGGCACGACCCTGACCCGCGTCGGCAAGGGCAACCAGTCGACGTTCACCTGCCCGTTCCATGCCTGGTGCTACAAAAGCGACGGGCGCCTGGTGAAGGTCAAGGCGCCTGGCGAGTATCCGGAAGGCTTCGACAAGGCCACCCGTGGCCTGAAAAAAGCGCGCATCGAGAGCTACAAGGGATTCGTCTTCATCAGCCTCGATGTTCACGCCGACAACAGCCTTGAAGACTTCCTCGGCGACGCCAAGGTGTTCTTCGACATGATGGTCGCCCAGTCGCCAACCGGTGAACTGGAAGTGCTGCCCGGCAAGTCGGCCTACACCTACGACGGCAACTGGAAACTTCAGAACGAAAACGGCCTCGACGGCTATCACGTCAGCACGGTGCACTATAACTACGTGGCCACGGTGCAGCATCGCCAGCAGGTCAACAGCGAGAATGGCACCAGCAGCGGCAGCACCCTGGACTATAGCAAGCTCGGTGCCGGCGACGCCAATACCGATGACGGCTGGTTCGCCTTCAACAACGGTCACAGCCTGTTGTTCAGTGACATGCCGAACCCGACGGTACGCTCGGGCTACGCAACGATCATGCCGCGACTGGTCGAAGAACACGGCCAGGAAAAGGCCGAATGGATGATGCATCGCCTGCGTAACCTGAACATCTACCCCAGCCTGTTTTTCCTCGACCAGATCAGCTCGCAACTGCGCATCATCCGCCCGGTGGCCTGGAACAAGACCGAGATCATCAGCCAGTGCCTGGGGGTGAAAAACGAATCGGACGCCGACCGCGAAAACCGCATTCGCCAGTTCGAGGATTTCTTCAACGTGTCGGGACTGGGCACACCGGACGACCTGGTGGAATTCCGTGAAGCCCAGCGCGGTTTCCAGGCGCGCCTGGAGCGCTGGAGCGACATTTCCCGCGGCAGTCATCAATGGGCCACCGGCGCTACGCCCAACAGCGAGTCGATCGGCATCGCCCCGGCCATGACTGGTACCGAATTCACCCACGAAGGGCTCTACGTCAACCAGCACGGCAACTGGCAGAAATTCCTGCTCGATGGCCTGGACGCGAAATCCCTGAAACTCCGTGAGGTGCAATGATGAATGCGCAATTGCAGTACCAGATCGAACAGTTTTTCTACCGCAAATCCGAACTGTGCGACGCCCAGGACTGGGACGCCTACATCAAGCTGTTCGACGAGCAGAGTGAATTCCACCTGCCGCAATGGGACTCGGAACACGTCTACACACGCGACCCCAAACGCGAAATGTCGCTGATCTATTACCCCAACCGTTCAGGCCTGGAAGATCGCGTGTTCCGCCTGCGCACGGGCAAGTCCGCGTCCTCGACACCGATGCCGCGCACCTTGCACCTGATCAACAACGTGCGGATCGATGAACTCGAAAACGGTGAGCTGGAGGTGCGCCTGAACTGGCACACGCTGTTCTATCGTCTGGCCACGTCCGAGCAGTTCTTTGGCCGCGCGACCTACCGGCTCAAGCCTCACGCCGACAGCTGGTTGATCAGCCGCAAGCATGTGCTGCTGCTCAACGACACCATCAACTCGGTACTCGACTTCTACCACCTCTGAATCCATGGAGACCGAGGCATGAATCACAAAGTAGCGTTCAGCTTTGCCGACGGCAAAACGCTGTTCTTTCCCGTGAAACCCAACGAAATCCTGCTCGACGCCGCCCTGCGCAACGGCATCAATATTCCACTGGATTGCCGCGAAGGCGTCTGCGGAACCTGTCAGGGTCGCTGTGAATCGGGTGACTACAGCCAGGATTACGTGGACGAGGAAGCGCTCTCCAGCCTGGACCTGCAGCAGCGCAAAATGCTCACCTGCCAGACGCGGGTGAAGTCCGACGCGGCGTTTTATTTCGACTTCGCCTCCAGCCTGTGCAACGCCTCGGGTCCGGAACAACTGAGCGCAACGGTGACTGACGTCAGGCAGATTTCAGCCAGCACCGCGATCCTGCACCTGGATCTCGGTACGACAAGCCCGTTGGATTTTCTGCCGGGGCAATACGCCCGGTTGTTGATTCCTGGGACCGAAAGCAAGCGTTCCTACTCGTTTGCCAATCGGCCGGGTGAGCACAATCAACTGCAATTCCTGATTCGCCTGTTGCCCGACGGCGTGATGAGCAACTACATCCGTGAACGCTGCCGGGTGGGTGACGAAATCATTCTCGAGGCACCGCTGGGTGCGTTCTATCTGCGGCATGTGGCCAAACCGCTGATTCTGGTGGCGGGCGGAACCGGGCTGTCCGCACTGCTGGGCATGCTCGACGACCTCGCAGAACGCGGTTGCGCGCAGCCGGTGCATCTGTACTACGGCGTGCGCGACGCTGCCGATCTGTGCGAACGCGCACGGATCGAGGCCTATGCCGAACGCCTTCCGGGGTTTCGCTACACCGAAGTGGTCAGCGATCCATCGCCACAGTGGACGGGCAAGCGCGGCTACATTGCGGAGCATTTTGAAATCAGTGAACTGCGCGACGCGCCGGTCGACATGTACGTCTGCGGTCCACCGCCGATGGTCGAGTCGATCAAAGACTGGTTGCAGACCCAGGCACTGGACGGCGTTCACCTGTATTACGAAAAGTTCACCGAGAGTAATATCTGATCTTTCAAATCAGGCCTGACAACAATAACCAGAAGGGATCGAGATGGCGGATGAAATCTTGCAACAGGGAACGCTCAAGCGGGGGTTGAAAAATCGACATATTCAACTGATCGCCCTGGGCGGGGCGATTGGCACCGGGCTGTTCCTCGGCTCTGCAGGCGTGCTCAAGTCGGCCGGTCCGTCGATGATCCTCGGTTATGCGATTGCCGGGTTCATCGCCTTCCTGATCATGCGCCAGTTGGGCGAGATGATTGTCGAGGAGCCGGTAGCCGGATCGTTCAGTCACTTCGCCCACAAGTACTGGAGCGGTTATGCCGGCTTCCTGTCCGGCTGGAATTACTGGGTGCTGTACGTGCTGGTGGGCATGGCCGAGCTGACGGCCGTCGGCAAGTACGTGCAGTTCTGGTGGCCGGAGATCCCGGCCTGGGTCAGCGCCGCGGTGTTCTTCGTCCTGGTCAACCTGATCAACACGATGAACGTCAAAGTCTTCGGCGAGATGGAGTTCTGGTTCGCGATCATCAAGGTTGTGGCAATCCTCGGCATGATCGTCCTTGGCTGCTACATGCTCTTCAGCGGCTCCGGCGGCCCGCAGGCGTCGGTCAGTAACCTGTGGAGCCACGGCGGTTTCTTCCCCAACGGCACCACCGGTCTGCTGATGTCGATGGCGTTCATCATGTTCTCCTTCGGCGGCCTGGAACTGGTCGGCATCACTGCCGCTGAAGCCAGCGAACCGAGGAAGGTGATTCCCAAGGCGATCAACCAGGTGGTTTATCGCGTGTTGATCTTCTACGTCGGCGCACTCACCGTGCTGCTGTCCCTGTACCCCTGGGATCAACTGCTGCAGACCCTCGGCGCGTCCGGCGATGCCTACAGCGGCAGCCCGTTCGTACAGATCTTCTCGCTGATCGGCAGCGATACCGCCGCGCACATCCTCAACTTCGTGGTGCTCACCGCGGCGCTCTCGGTCTACAACAGCGGCGTCTACTGCAACAGCCGCATGCTCTACGGCCTGGCCGAACAGGGCGACGCACCGAAGTCGCTGATGAAACTGAACAAACAGGGCGTGCCACTGCGGGCGCTGGGCATCTCGGCGCTGATCACCATGCTGTCCGTGCTGGTCAACTACCTGGCTCCCCATGAAGCGCTGGAGTTGCTGTTCGCCCTGGTGGTCGCCTCGTTGATGATCAACTGGACGCTGATCAGCCTGACCCACCTGAAGTTTCGCAAAATCATGGGCCAGCAAGGCATCGTGCCGGGCTTCAAGTCGTTCTGGTTTCCTTACAGCAACTACCTGTGCCTGGCGTTCATGGCCATGATCATCTGCGTGATGTGGATGATTCCGGGCATTCGCGCCTCGGTCATCGCCATCCCGGTGTGGGTGTCGATCATCTACGTGTTCTACCGGATGCGTGTGGCGCGGGATCGCGGCTTGCCAGTCGCTCAATAATCCTGCGCGCAACAAAAAGCCCCGGCATTCATTGAATGCCGGGGCTTTTTAATGCTTGTCAGATCAAAGGGTCGAACGCACCCGCCACAACTCCGGGAACAGCACGGTATCGAGCATCTTGCGCAGATAACCAACCCCTTCAGTGCCGCCAGTGCCTGGTTGAAAGCCGATGATCCGCTCGACCGTGGTGACATGGCGGAAGCGCCACTGCCGGAACGAGTCTTCGAGATCGATGAATTTCTCGGCCAGTTGATAGAGGTCCCAATAACGCGACGGATCTTTGTAGACCACACGCCAGGCCGCTTCGACCGAGGCGTCATGCTGCGTCGGGCCGGTCGGGTCACGCTCGAAACGCTGCGGGTCAATCGCAAGGCCAGCACCGGCCATCAAGCGAATCGCTTCGTCATACAGCGAAGGTGTGGCGATGGCTTTTTCGAGTTCCAGCAACAGCTCCGGCCGATGGGCGTGGGGGCGCAATAGCGTCGCGCTTTTGTTGCCCAGAATGAACTCGATTTCACGGTACTGAAACGACTGGAAGCCCGACGATTGCCCCAGGAAAGGCCTGATCGAGTGGTACTCGGTGGGCGTCATGGTGGCCAGCACCGTCCACGCATGCACCAGCTGATCAAAGATCCGCGAGACCCGCGCCAGCATTTTGAAGGCCGGCGGCAACTCACCCAGTCTAACGTGTTCGCGGGCGGCCTTGAGCTCGTGCAGCATCAGCTTCATCCACAGCTCGGAGGTCTGGTGCTGGATGATGAACAGCATCTCGTTATGGTCCGGCGACAACGGGTGCTGAGCACTGAGAATACGCCCCAGATCCAGGTAGTCGCCGTAGCTCATGGAGTCGGAAAAATTCAGCTCGGCGTTATGCCATTCCTCTGTCTGATTGGCAGGCGAATACGGGCATTGACTCATTGAGCAGGCTCCTCATGTGGCGGTGAATTCAGTGGACGCAAGATAGCCCTGACCGGGCTGGCGTCGAGGTTGGCAAAGCGCAGCGGCAGCGCGATCAACTCGTAATCCCCTTCCGGGACGTCATCGAGCACGATGCCTTCGAGAATGGCCATGCCGTGACGCGCCACGGCGTTGTGCGAATCCATGGTCTTGGATTGCTGCGGGTCCAGCGACGGCGTGTCGATACCGATCAGGCGCACGCCGAGACCGGCGAGCAGGTCGACGGTGTCTTTGGCGACCGCCGTGAATTCGGCGTCCCAGGTGGTCAGCGGCGCCTGTTGATAGGTACGCAGCAGGACGCGTTCGGGCAGGTTGGCCAAACGTCCTTGCAGTTGCTCAGGTTGCACCAGTGCGTTGCTGCCCAGGCAATGCAGCACCCGGCAAGGCCCGATATAGACATCGAGCGACACATCGCCGATGGCCGCGCCGTCCTTGCTGTAGTGCAGCGGTGCATCGACATGGGCGCCGGTGTGTGGCGACAGCGTGATGCGCCCGACATTCACCGGGCATTCAGGCCCTAACGTCCAGACGCGTTCTTCCTGAAACGGCGTATCTCCCGGCCAGGTCGGTGTTGCGGTACTCAAGGGCGGGCTGATGTCCCACCACGACATTGTTTTTTTCATTGCACAGCTCTCGGCCTTTTCCGAAGTGAATGATACGAGCGATACCTGTGCATGTTCTTGCAAAAACGTTCGAAAAAGCCTGGAGCTTTCGCACAAACTGCCAGATATCGGCGGTTTATCGAGTGGAAATTTCAATGGTGCCACAGCCAGTAGCAGCCGGTAGCAGGCGTCGAGCGGGTGATGGTCGCTGCGTTTCTGGATACCTCGATGTCGAGCACAGACAACTGATGCCACACCAAGCCCTATAGGGTGCGACTTCAGCTCTCCCCCCAACGCCGGAGTCATCATGACCGCACCGATCACCGTTCTTCGCGACACCCATCCGCTGCCCGTACTCGACGCCTGCAAATGGGAAAAACTCGAAGGCGACCCGCACACCGTCAACCTCAACGCCTACACCAGCGAAGATGGCAGCAAGATCATGGGCACCTGGATCTGCACGCCGGGCAAGTGGTACGTGGAATACGTGAAGTGGGAGTACTGCGATTTCCGCGAGGGGTACTGCATCATCACCCCTGAGGGAAAAGAGCCGATCCACCTGCGTGCCGGTGACATTTTTGTCATTGAGCCGGGGATGAAAGGCACCTGGGAAGTGGTGGAAACCGTGCGCAAGTATTTCGTGTTTGCCTGATGCAAAAAAACCGGGAGATCACCCGACGTGATTTCCCGGTCAATATCCATATGCGCATGCAGTACCTGTGGGAGCGAGCTTGCTCGCGATGAGGCCAGCACATTCAACATCAACGTTAACTGATCTACCGCTATCGCGAGCAAGCTCGCTCCCACAGGTTTTATTGCGGTTTGCGATAACTGTTGATGATTGCCGAGAAGTCACTGCCGCCTTCCCCACGCAGGCTCATCGCCTGATACAACTGTTGCGCCACCGCGCCAAGCACCACCGGCTGGTGCGCCTGACGTGCCGCTTCCGTGGCCAGCCCCAGATCCTTGAGCATCAGTTCGGCGCCGAATCCACCGGTATAGCCGCGCGAGGCTGGTGCCGTTTCGACGATGCCCGGCCACGGGTTGTACATCTCCGAACTCCAGCAACGTCCGGTGGAGCTGTTGATGATGCCGGCCAACACGCCCGTGTCGATACCCAAGGCATCGCCCAGCGCCATGGCTTCGCTGACGCCGACCATGGAAATGCCCAGCAGCAGGTTGTTGCAGATTTTGGCGATCTGTCCTGTGCCGACCTCACCACAATGGACAATGTTGCGGCCCATTTGCGCCAGCACCGGTTGCAGGGTCGCGAACAGTTCCGGGGTCGCACCGACCATGAACGTCAACGTCCCCGCCGCGGCGCCACCGGTGCCACCGGAGACCGGCGCATCGGCCATGACCACACCCTGTTTGGCAGCGGCGGCGGCCACGTCACGGGCGGTCTGCGGATCGATGGTGCTGCAATCCACCGCTGGCACACCCTTGCCGATCCCGGCGAGCACACCGTCTTCGCCCAGCCATACGCTGCGTACATGAACGGCAGCAGGCAGCATGGTGATCACCAGCTCGGCGCCTTCTGCCGCTTCACGGGCCGAAGCGCTGATGCTGCCGCCCAGTTGCTCGAGCTCCGCCAGCACGGTTTTGTTCAGGTCGACCAGGTTCAGCGAATGGCCAGCCTTGATCAGGTTGCGCGCCATCGGCGCGCCCATGTTGCCGAGACCGATAAAAGCGATTTTCATGTCCGGCTCCTTATCGCAAGTTGATGGTGGTGTTCACACCGTCATTGACGCTGTCGTCATCGAACCAGCGGCTGGTGACGGTCTTGGTCTGAGTGTAGAACTGCACCACTTGCTTGCCATAAGGGCCGAGGTCGCCGAGCTTGGAACCACGGGAACCGGTGAAGCTGAAGAACGGGACCGGCACCGGAATCGGGATGTTGATGCCGACCTGGCCGACGTCGATTTCGTTCTGGAACTTGCGCGCCGCCGCACCGCTCTGGGTGAACAGGCCCGTGCCGTTGCCGAACGGGTTGGCGTTGACCAGGGCAATGGCCTCGTCGAGCGTATTCACTTCCAGCACGACCAGCACCGGGCCGAAGATTTCCTGGGTGTAGATCTGCATGTCGGTGGTCACACCGGAGAACAGGGTCGGGCCGACAAAGTTGCCTTTCTCGTAACCGGGAACCGTGATTTCGCGACCATCGAGCTCGAGTTTCGCGCCTTCCTTGATGCCGCTCTCGATCAGGTCGAGAATCCGTGCCTTGGCCTTTTTCGAAATCACCGGCCCCACGTCGGTGCCCGCCTCGCTGCCGGCATTGACCTTGAGTTTCTGCGCCAGTGCCTTGAGGTCTGGCAGCCATTGCTTGGCCGCGCCCACCAGCACCACCACCGACGTGGCCATGCAACGCTGACCGGCCGCGCCGAAACCGGCGCCCACCAGCGCATTCAGCGCTTGTTCGCGATTGGCATCGGGCAGCACCACGGCGTGGTTCTTCGCGCCCATCATCGATTGCACGCGCTTGCCGTGCTTGCCGGCCAGGTCATAGACGTGAGTGCCGACCGCCGTCGAACCAACGAAGGAAACGGCCTTGATGTCTTTGTGGGTGCAGAGCGCATCCACCACATCCTTGCCGCCATGCACGACGTTGAGCACGCCGGCCGGAACGCCGGCCTCGATGGCCAGTTCCACCAGCAGCATGGTCGACATCGGATCCTGTTCGGACGGCTTGAGCACGAAGGTGTTGCCGCAGGCGATGGCCATCGGGAACATCCACAGTGGAATCATCGCCGGGAAGTTGAACGGCGTGATGCCAGCGCAAACGCCGATTGGTTGACGCAGGGTGTAAGTGTCCACGCCGCCCGCCACGTTTTCAGCGAACTCGCCCATTTGCAGGCTGCCGATGGAGCACGCGTGTTCGACCACTTCCAAGCCACGGAAAATATCGCCTTCAGCGTCGGCAATGGTTTTGCCCTGCTCTGCACTCAAGACAGCGGCAATGCGCTTGGAGTGTTCGCGAATCAACGCCTGGAGCTTGAGCATGATGCGCATCCGCGCGCCGATTGGCGTCAGCTTCCAGGTCTGGAAGGCGCGATGGGCGGCGCTGATGGCTGCGTCGACTTCTTCAGCGGTGGCAAACGGCACCTTGGCCAGCACCTGTTGGGTTGCCGGGTTGATGATGTCGTGCCATTCGGTGGACTGAGATTCGACCCACTGGCCGTCGATCAACAGCTTGACCTTTTGTACGGTGGTTTCGTTAGGCGTGAGCGAAGCGTTCATGTGGGTCTCCGGATGTTTGTTTTTATTTCAGGAGCCAGGGCGAAAAAGTCACCCTGCGATGAGGCGTGTGCCGCGATTTGGTGATCGGACTGTTTTTGGAGTATAGATGTGCAAACTTCTAATAAGAACGCACATAAAAGCCGGTCCAACATGCAAAAAAACATCACGTCTTTAGGTTCGCTGAATTGGGATGACCTCAAGTTTTTCCTTGAAGTCGCCCGCACCCGCAAGGCCAGCACCGCGGCCAAGCGCCTGGCCGTCGACTACACCACCGTATCGCGGCGCATAAGTTCACTCGAAGCTTCGCTGGGCACCTTGTTGTTCGAGAAATCCCGGACCAGCGGCTTTGTCCTGACCGCCGAAGGCCAGCGCTTGCTGGGGTACGCCGAGTCGATCGAAAGCACGCTGCACATGGCCTGCGAACAGGTATCGGGTTCCGGGGTGGCGTTGTCCGGCCATGTGCGCATGGGCTGCACTGAAGGTTTCGGCAGCTTTTTCATTACCCCGCAACTGAGCCACTTCGTCGACGCCTACCCGGCGATCTCTGTGGACATCCTGCCGCTGCCGCACTTCATCAGCCTGTCCAAGCGCGAGGCCGACATCGTCATCGCCCTGGAGCGCCCGGAACACGGGCCCTATGTATGCTGCAAACTGACCGACTACCGCTTGCAGCTGTATGCGACGCAGGAATACCTCGACAAGCACCCGGCGATCCGCCGCCCGGCCGACCTGGGCAAGCATTCGTTCATCAGTTATGTCGACGACCTGGCGTTCAGCTCCGAGCTGCTGTACCTGGCCAACGTGCTCCCCGGTGCCAGCGCCAATCTGCGCAGTACCAGCGTGATCGCGCAGTTCGTGGCCGCGCAGCAAGGGCGATCACTGGCCATCCTGCCGTGCTTCCTTGCCGCTCAGGACCCACGGTTGCTGGCGGTGCTGCCGCAGGAGATCAACATCACCCGGCAATTCTGGATGTACTGCCGGGAGGATTTGAGGAAGCTCAAGCGGATTACCCTGTTGTGGGACTATATCCGCACGGTCACCGAGCAGAACCAGACCCTGTTGATGGGTGACAGTCGGCAGATGCTGTTTGCCGACTAGGAATCTTCAAGGAATCAAGTAGCGAAATCGTAACGACGTCAGCAGGCATTTGCCGATGCTTTGTAACAGCGGTTGATACGCAATTTGTAACACCGCTGACGACAGATAGGCACGCCCATAGAGAGGCATGGCTACCACGTAAAATCTGAAAGAAACGCTATACGCAAATCCAGATGAAAGGTCATGGATTGTCATGAAGTGTTAAGGCGTTGTCGCCAAATGAAAGGCTGGAAGTCCCCTCGCCTATAAACTCCTCATACGTTCTACGCGGCAAGCCCAGCTATTTTCCGGCTCGCCCGATTACCGTGCTTTATGAAGTAGGAGCATGGTTATGAGATGAGCCCTATCTTTAAGCCATATTTAAAGTGCGCCCAAGGAAAAAATCATGAAAGACATAGTTATCAGAACGCTCGATTTCCTATCAGTCTGTTGGTCGTCCTAGCCCTAATTGTGGGTGTGTTTTCCGCGTTTTCCGGACAGGGATATTATGGTGTTCTGATTGGTGTAGGTATTTTCATTGGTGCCTGCTTTACGTGCGGGTTCTGGATGGCCTTGTCTAAAATTATTGAGAACCAAGAGCGAATGATAGTTATCAATAAACGCTTGTTCCAATCCATCGATAATCTTGACGAAACTTTATCGTCATCAATGACTAAAACGCTTTCGAGCCGTTAGTTCGGAGCTAGCCCGGCTAAGTCTGCCGTAGCTGACTCGTAATCGGCATCGGGCTGGAGGGGGGGGTAGGTGGCGATCTTGGAAGAGAAAAGGGAAGAGAAAAGGAAGAAAAAATGAAGAGAAAAGGGGACAGAACTATTAGTCAGCTTCCTTGTTTTGAAAATAAATCCCCTTTGCGCCCCGTCCCCTTTGCGCCCCTTTGTGCCTGTCCCCTTTGTGCCTTTGTGAATCCTTTGTGGTCTCCTTTGTGGTCCCCTTTGTGCAGCGGTAGCAGTCTTCACTGAAAACTTCGGCCTGCACCCAAGAGCATAAGAATCGGGCCACCCGTGAATGCGTACCTCAATGCGTTGCAAATGCTCGAATTCGGTGGTGAACCTCCAAGGAAGGAGTGGAGCTCAAGAATTTTGGAGTATTTTCGTGTGGCCAGAAGGTTGACCGATTACGTATCAGCGGTGCTGAACGCTTCCTATCCTCCATTGTGTAATCCACTTGACAGAGTCCATACCCTCAGTGATATCGTTTTGATATTATCTCGGCATAGGGACAGCATGAGGAGTAACAGCCGAAAAAATAGCTGCTGATCCATTCTGAACAATAAGATCAGGGTAGTCAGGCGTAGTGGAATGGCGTCAAAAAGCCCCTACGGCACCAACGTCCGGGGCATTTTATTTTCCAAAGCCAATGTGGAAGTCGGGTCGACTTACGCCCCCAACTTGCCAACTTGCCATCAGCCATCTGTGAACGGGTGTAGTGAATCCCCTTGGTTTCGTAGATACATCTAATAGTCGACTATTGATCGAACTTGGCTTGTCGCCAATGTCAGCCTTGGATGTAACCACGTCAAGTGGAGCAGGATTGAGAATAGTATACGCACCGATTTTTTAAACCAAGCAAGTGTTTGACATGAGCATGTACGAGGATGGGTTGCGCCTCGAGTTACTGCTTGGAGTTTAGCCTGTGGCAGAAGCCGCCTTTTTAGCAGTAAAGACAGGAGAGCCTAAATGGCAACAGTTAATGGAAAGACGGTAACCGGGTCCACCATCTATGGAACCACCGGCTATGATATAATTTATGGCGTCAAGACCGCCGAAGTGATTTATGGCGAAAATGGTGACGATACCATTTATGGCGATGATGGTAACGATACGATCTATGGTGGCAGTGGGTCGGACGACCTGTATGGCGGCGACGGCAACGATATCCTGGACGCGGGCACTAGCAGTAATAACATCCTTACAGGCGGCGCAGGGGCAGATACTTTCGTCATAAATCGTGGAGCCAGTTATATAGGGCAAACCATCACGGATTTTGACGTATCCGCAGATCGGCTGGATCTTCGTCAGCTCGGTATCTCCGACATCGAGACGCTTAATCGCCTGTTTGAAGTCAATTACTATGACAAGCTTTTATTAAAAATAAATACTAACGGTTATGATTCGACGACCACGCTGAACAATCTTTGGGCCACCGGGATCGGGGAGTTGGACGCGTCCAATGTGCTTCTCAATACGACCGTCAAAGACGATTCGCTGACCGCAACTTCAAGGAGCGACCTGTTCGGAGGGTTGGGTAATGACAAGCTTACAGGTTCCTCGTCCAGCGACCGCCTTTTTGGCGAAAGCGGTAATGACACCCTCTTCGGCATGGCTGGGAACGACCTTTTAGTCGGTGGTGCCGGCAACGATACCCTGAGCGGTGGCGCCGATGGAGATGTGCTCGAAGGCGGTAGTGGCAACGATATCCTGAACGGTGGCACTGGGAGCGATCAGCTCATCGGCGGGGCTGGTAGCGACGTATTCATCGCTCAGCGGGGGAGCAATTACTACGACTCGACCCGAGTCATCGATTTCAGTCTCGCGGAGCAGGACAAGCTCGATGTCCGCACGCTCGGGATCAGTGATATCGATAGCCTCAAGCGCTTGGTTGAGGCGGTGGACGACAAAGGTGGCGATGTCATCACAAATTGGAACGGCGGCTACTCGGCTGAGTTGGCGCTCACGGGAGTATCGGTCGCCAACCTGACAACGACCAACCTGCTCCTCAATACGAGCACGGCCAACTCTAATCAGTTCGCCACCGGCAAAAGCGATTTGTTCGGAGGCCTTGGCAACAACCGTCTCGTTGGCTCCTCGTCCAGCGACCGCCTGTTCGGCGAAGGCGGCGCTGACACCCTGGAGGGGGGCGATGGTTACGACCTATTGGTGGGTGGCAGCGGTAACGATAGTTTGTTCGGTGGCAATGGTAACGACACACTAGAGGGCGGCATTGGCGACGACAAGCTCGATGGTGGCGACAACTATGACATCCTCAAGGGGGGCGTCGGTAACGATACTCTGAATGGCGGCCTGGGAGACGACGTATTATCGGGCGGCACCGGTAATGACTTACTGATCAGCAGTCTTGGCGACGACTTTCTGGACGGCGGTGAGGGTATCGATACCCTGTCCTACGCAGCAGAGGGATTGGCGCTCAACGTCAATCTTAACCTCACGGGCGAGCAGCGTGTCCTGGCATCCCGTTACGAGGATGATCGAATTCTCAATATCGAAAACGTTATTGGTGGTTACGCGAACGATCGCCTGGTGGGCAATGCCTTTAACAACAGCCTCGATGGAGGCAGCGGTGACGATACACTCAGTGGTGGGCTTGGTAATGACACCCTGCGTGGTGCGGCTGGCAATGACACCATAAATGGGGGCGGCGGCGTGGACACGGCTACCTACGAGGGGGCAGCTTCTGCGGTCAAAGTCGACCTGAACATTACGACTGCCTCCCAGAATACACTCGGTGCAGGTGTCGATCGCCTCCTCTACATCGAAAATCTCACCGGATCCAGCTACGCCGATACTCTGAAAGGCGATGCGGCAGCCAACGTGTTAACGGGCGGACTAGGCAAGGACACCCTCATCGGCGGCGCTGGCAGCGATATTTTCGACTTCAATTCGTTGTTGGAAATGGGGTCGATTAGCTCCACCTGGGATGTCATCAGCGACTTCAAAAATGGCGATAAAATCGACCTGTCGACGCTGGATGCCAATACGGTCACTACCGCCAATGACGTCTTCAACAGCGTAATCGCCAGCACCACCGCCTTTACCCAAGCGGGCCAGTTGAAGGTCGAAAATGGCGTGCTCTATGGCAATACGGATGCTGACGGCACCGCCGAGTTCGCTATTCAGCTCATCGGGGTTACCAGTCTGGCGACTTCGGACTTCATACTTTGAGCGTGGGGGGCAAATAGCCCCTCATCGAACCAAGGTTCTAAACGACCCTGACAATTTCATCAAAGCTGTTTCAGTTAAGGAAGTTTGACGAATCCTTGATCAGCAGAAAAATCTGGAACCTCCTAACCAGGTTCCGGATTTTTTATGTCTGGCTCACAGGATTGTTGTGGCGATTCACAAACCCTGTCTTTAAGTGTGTCGTTTGCGCATGGTGATCCTAACGCTAAGGGTAATTGCGTCCGCTTAAAAATACGCGGACACAATCGCCCTTAATGTGGGGAGCCGGTAGGTGTGTTTGGCAGACGCTTACTTCTCACGCGACTTCTTTAGCGACCATCTGCCAAGCGGCATGACCCATCACGGCCTGTGCGTAAGCCGTAGGGACTCCCTTGGCTTGCATCAAGGAGGCCAGAACGTCGCTCGTGGTCAACTGGGATATTTCGTTCAGACGCCCGCCTGTGATAGCTCCCAGGCTTAACAGCCAAGGCCTCCATGAGGTTTCAGAGAGGTTACTCGCGTAGTCCATCAGCTTAACTATTTGCACCTGCGAGAATGCTTTACGTGTCGACTCAAGCCCCTTGGTTAGCTTCAATTTCTTGTCATACGTCTTGGTCAGATGCTCATTCTCCACTGCCCAAGCAAACACAGCCGAAAGTTTCACGTCTGTAGTGGTAAGGCCTCGCCAGTCGAGTTGTCGGTCTCAATGGCAGAGTGTGATTTGTGACACCACTTGTGACAAGGTCCGGCTCTGCAAGGATGTTCATGGCGGTTAGCCCCCGTATTCACTGGGTTAACCCTTTCCCTCCTTGTGGTTCTGGATGTACTGCCGGGAGGACTTGCGCAAGCTCAAGCGGATTACCCTGTTGTGGGATTACATCCGCGCGGTGACAGAGCAGAACCAGGCTCTGTTGATGGGGGATAGTCGGCAGATGCTGTTTGCCGACTGGGGATCTTCAAGAACGTTCAGGTTGTAACCGGTTGGCGGGCAGCCACTTTCCTGGACAATGTCTTACCAAAAGCAATCCACCATTTTTCATAATAGAAGGTCGATATATGCGCGGTGATGAAGATGGCGGCGAACAACAACGGACGCTTCAAATATTTAACGACGGTATCTCCGCTCCCCAGCCAGGTATGCGCTAGCAACGGGTGGACAACGTAGAGCGCGTAGGAGATGGTGGCGATATAAAACAAAATGCGGTTGTTCAGAACCTGGGCAATGAGTGTCCGGCCATTGAGTAACGTGCTCCCCACCATTGCCGCGGCAATATAGGGGCGCAAGTAGTTCATGAAGCCGCCGTCGGGATGACTGGACACGACAAACAGGGCGAATAAAGTTATTTGCACGAGCAGCATTTGAGCCGGAGGTTTCACAAGAGTGCTACCCAGTCTTTTGTGATAGATCAGCGCAAGTATGCAGCCAGACAGTATTTCATCAATTCGGTAATAGGTGTTGATGACGACATGGGCATCATTCATGACTCGGTAGGTCGTGACGGCGATGGCCAGAAAAGGGATCAGCACCATCCACCTTTTCCTCATCATGACGACCAGCAACGCGATGGCCACATAAAACTGGACCTCCATGCACAAACTCCATAGATGGCCGTTTACATTGCCAAGCCACATAGGCGGCCAGTTGGCAAAGAATAGAAAATTTGCGATGTAGTAATCAGGAGGGCTGCTCATGATCGGCAAAGCAATCGCCATGTACAACCAGGCAAGCGGCACAATCCGAAAGAACCGGCGAATTAAAAAATCAATGACGCTGTCGTTCTTGAGCAGAAAACTTGTTATCAGGAAACCCGATAGCGTAAAAAATATAGCCATGCCCATAACGCCTGCGGCGGAATTCAATTGCAAAATCTTTGGGCCAAGTGGTAGCAGGTGACACGCCAGAACAAGCAATATACTTATTCCGCGCCATCCATCAAGTACGTTTAACCGAGAGCCTGCTACGGAACTATCACTCATATTGGCATTCGCTCTTTGGATATGAAAAACCCAATAGTCGTAGCGGTGAAAATTTCATGAAGCCAGACCATTTAAGCCTGTAGTCTAGGTCACCTTTTGAACTTTACACTTCACGCCATGATAAAATTTTGTCGCGAGCAATTGGTTAAATCACTGTTTTTTTGACGTTGCTTTCATGGCGTCAAGTGAATCGCCAACTTTTTGGCGGATGCGCTGCGAGCGCTGTCAGTCGCTCGCCTCCTTGAGTTCCAGCATCAACCCGCTCAAGCGCTTGACCCGACGCCGCACCGCCTCTTCGAAGACACCTGCCCGAGGTTCGATCAATGTGAACCAGTCCTTGGCCCGAGTGATGCCGGTGTAGATCAACTCCTTGGTGAGCACCGGGTTCAAGGCATCGGGCAGGATCAACGCGGTGTGGGCGAATTCCGAGCCCTGGGATTTGTGCACGGTCATGGCGTACACGGTTTCGACATCATTGAGGCGGCTGGGCAACACAAAACGCACACCGCCCTGCCCGTCGTTCCTCGGGAAGGCTACCCGCAGCACCGGTTTTCCGGCCTCGGGCCCCTCGCGCTCGGGAAGCCTGAGGGCAATGCCAATGTCGCCATTCATCAAGCCAAGACCGTAATCGTTGCGGGTCATCAGCACCGGCCGGCCTTCGTACCACTGCTGGTCGCTGTCGATCAGCCGCGCCTTCAGCAAGGCGTCGGTCACCCGCTGGTTCAATCCTTCCACGCCCCACGGCCCTTTGCGCACGGCACACAACAACTGGAAGGCGTCGAATGCCTGCAGGACCTGCCGGGCCCAATCGGTCCAGCGCGCATCTTCGAGGGGGCAATCGAGCGGTGGACGCTGGTTGCGCAGCAAGCTCAAGTAATAGCGGTAACCTTGCGGCCCTTCACCGTGACCTTCGAGCAACAGGCGCTCCAGCGCCCGATCCTGTTCATTTCTGAGGGAGAGGGAAAACACATCGTCGTGGCTTCGCGCCGCCAACAACTTTCGGGCTTCTGCGGGCTGTTGCTGGTTCACCCAACGGGCCAGCTGGCCAATGCCGCTGCCTTCACCGAATCGCCGCGAGTGGCGCAACATCACCACTTGCTGGGCCAGCGGATGGGTGCCTTGGATATCTTCCTGCAACCCGCTTTCCTCCAGGCTCTCACCACTGATGGTCTGCAGCCACTGGCGAGTCTGCGGGCTATACCAACCCGCTTCGGCGTCGCGACACAGATCGCCCAGCACGGCACCGGCCTCCACCGAGGCCAACTGGTCCTTGTCACCCAGCAGCACCAGTCGGGCATGGGCCGGCAGCGCATCGAGCAGGTTGGCCATCATTTCCAGGTCGATCATCGACGCTTCGTCCACCACCAACACATCCAGCGGCAAGTGATTGCCGGCGTGGTGACGAAAATGTCGCGTGCCCGGGCGGCTGCCAAGCAGGCGGTGTACGGTGGTGACATCAGAGGGGATTTTTTCGCGGATGGCTTCAGTGACTTTCAGCGTTCGCACTTGCGCACTGATGGATTCGGTCAGCCGCGCCGCGGCTTTGCCGGTTGGCGCGGCAAGACGAATGCGCAGCGGCTTGCCCGCCTCTACCGCCGGGGCCTGGAGTAATGCGAGCAAGCGCACGACCGTAGTGGTCTTGCCGGTTCCCGGGCCGCCGGTGACGATACTGAAGGCGCTGCGAGTCGCGAGGGCACAGGCGAGTTTCTGCCAGTCGATGACCTCACCGGGCCTGGCCGGACCAAACAAACCGGTAAGGCGCTGCAACAAATCATCCGGTGCGTTTTCATGCGCCGCCAGGCGCTCACGCAACGCATTGTCGATACGTCGTTCGTAGGCCCAGTAGCGCCGCAGGTACAGGCGCTTGCCGGCCAACACCAACGGTCGTTGCTGCACGGTGTCACGCTCGTCCGCGGCCAATGCAACCAGGCTGCTGGAGGCCAGCACCTTGCACCAATGGGCGCCATCCAGCGCTTCGAGCAGCTGCGAAGGCAGCAACATCGCGCCACTTTGCAGGTCGCCTTCCGGTGGCAGCGACAGGGCGAAGTCCGGCTCCTTGAGGGTCTCGAACAGGTCCAGGCAAACATGCCCGTGCCCCAACTGGTGACTGGTCAATGCCGCCGCCAGCAGCACCAGCGGATCGTCGTCCGGGGCCAGTTCGTAGAGAAAACCGACGAAGGCCTTGTCCAGTGCTCGCAACCAGCCGCGCTCGACCCAGCGCGTGAGCAGCAGCAACAGGTCTTCGGCACGACTCAAAGGGCTGAGTTGCGCCAGGCTGTCGGCGCTCAGTGGCGTCGACAGCACATCGGCGAAGGTACGGTTCATAGCAGTACTCCCTGTTCCCAGGCGGGTTCGACCCTGGGCTCCGGCTTGCCCTGAAACAGGCGGTCCAGTCGCTCGATCAGCGCCCGGGGCGGGCGGGCAAAATACACGCCCTGGCTTGGCGCACGCGTACCCCGCAGAAACAGGTACAGCGCCCCTCCGACATGCCGGTCGTAATCGTAATCGGCAAGCCGGGCCTTGAGCTGGCGATGCAGGGCCAGGAGGTACAACACGTATTGCAGGTCGTAGCGGTTGTCGAGGATCGACTGCTCCATGACTTGCTCGGTATAGGCTGCGTCTTCGACCCCGAGCCAGTTGGATTTGTAGTCGGCGACGTAGTAACGGCCGTCATGCTCGAACGTCAGGTCGATGAAACCCTTGAACATGCCATTGAGCAACACCGATTCGGCGGCCACCCGAGGCACACCGTTGTGGGTGTATTGGCACACCAGGGCATCGAGCTTGAGCACATCGACCCTGTGGCTGGCGAACCAGAACTCCATCTCGACCCGGTACTGGGTCAACTGCCCGAAGATCACCGGCGCCTGGCCGCTGCCCAGCGGCAAGGGCGACTTGAGCAGATGCTGCAACCATTCACTCAGCGTGGTGATCCAGCCCTCCCAGCCACGGCGATTGCAGCGACGGGCAATCGCATCTTCCACGGCTTGCGCGGTGGCGGCAAAACCTTCGTTGCCGGCCCATTCGAGCAAACCATGGAGAAAGGTGCCCGGGTTAGGGCCACGGGGGAATCGATGGATATCGGCACCGCCGGCCACCATCTCTCGGGGGGCATGCGGGTCGAGACGTTCGTCGTCGAAGAGTTTCTGTGCCTGCGGGCTTTCGGGCGCCTGATCACTGCCGATGCTCAGGCTGTCGCCAATGCGCAAGGCGCTGTAGGAGGCAATCCACCAGTTTTCACTGGCTTTGCGTTGCACCGTCAACGGGGCCAGCAACGCGGCGGTGTTCTGCGGTGGATGGTATTGCTCGCAGGTGCTTTCAGGCATTTCGCCATAGCCCATCGCCGGACAGCCCTGTTGCAGGTCTCGCAACCAGGTCTGCAAACCTGCCGACTCGTTCAAGCAAGCACCGCCGCCCAACAGATACCCCAGCGCCGACAGGTGCAGCACCGAGCTGTTGTTATTGCCACGCTTGAGATCCGCCACGCCCAGCCAGCAGGCGTGTTGCGCCCGGGTCAGGGCCACATACAGCAGGCGCAGGTCTTCGGCCAGGCGCTCATCATCGGCCAGAGCAATCAGTTCAGCCGTGGGGTTCAAGGTCACTTGGGCCTTGCCCGCGGCATCGTGGTAATGCAACGGCAGACGGCTGCCATCCACCGGCTTCGCCGAGCAAATGAACGGCAGGAACACCAACGGGTACTCCAGCCCCTTGGACTTGTGGATGGTCACGACCTTGACCAGTTGCTCATCGCTTTCCAGGCGCAGGATCTGCTCTTCACCTGCCTGGCCCGACAATGCCAGGTGCTCGGACAAATGCCGGATCAAGGCCTGCTCGCCGTCAAGTTCGGCGGCCGCCTGTTGCAGCAACTCGGACAGGTGCAACAGGTTGGTCAACACCCGCTCGCCATCGTTGCGAGTTATCAATGCCTGGGGCAGCTTGAAGTCATGCAGCAAGCGTCGCAGCATCGGCAACACACCCTGCTTGCGCCAAAGTTCGCGATAACGGCGGAACTGCATGACCCGCGCTTCCCAGGCCAGTTCGTCCTGGTTCAACTGCTCAAGCTCAGCCAATGACAGATTCAGCGTGATGCTGGCCAATGCAGCGCGCAGTGGCCGCTCGACATCCGGCTCGGCGCAGGCCTTGAGCCAGGTCAGCACGTCGTGAGCTTCCTGCGCGGCGAACACCGAGTCCTTGTCCGATAGGTAAACGCTGCGCACGCCCCGGGCAGAGAGCTCGGTACGCACCGCCTGAGCTTCCTTGCCATCGCGCACGAGGATGGCAATGTCCGCGGGCATCAGGCCTTTTAGCGCCTGATCGTCACGCACGAACCCAGCAAGGCCTTGTTGCCCGCCGTTGAGCAAGGCGGTGATTTCACTGGCACAGGCGGCGGCCAGTTGCTGGCGATAGACCGCGCCGGACAACGGCTGCTCGGCCGACAGGTGCCAGATGTTCAACGCCGGTACGGCCTGCTGATTAATGCATAGGACTTCTTTGCGTCCCTGGGACTCGACGGGCAGGAACGGCACCGGGTTGTCGCCATTTTTTTCCCGGAACAGAAACGCCCCGCGCCCCGACTCGCGCGACTCTGCGCAGTCAAATACATGGTTCACGGCATTGACCATGCCATGGCTCGAACGGAAGTTGGTGCCCAGGGTGTGCAGGCGGCCAGTGGTCGCCTGGCGGGCGCGCAAGTAGGTATAGATGTCGGCGCCGCGGAAGGCGTAGATCGCCTGCTTCGGGTCGCCGATCAGGAACAGCCCGCTGTCGGGGCTGTTATCTTCAATGCGGTAGATACTCTCGAAGATCCGGTACTGCACCGGGTCGGTGTCCTGGAATTCGTCGATCAACGCCACCGGGAACTGTTCGCGGATCAAGGTCGCCAGGCGCTCGCCACCATCGCTTTGCAGCGCCGCATCCAGGCGCAGCAACATGTCGTCGAAACCCATTTCCGCACGGCGACGCTTTTCCTCTTCGAAACGCGCACCCACCCAATGGGCAGCGTGTTGCAGCACGGCGGCATCGGGCGTTGGCAAGCCATCGAGACAGGCCTTGAGCCCGGGCATCGCGTCCAGGGCCGGATGATCCGGCGCTGCGCCCTTCTTCCAGGCTTCTGCCATGCCGTCGGGAGTCAGGCGAGTGAAGCCGGTACCGATGTCCAGTTGTTCAAGGGACTCGTCTTCGGCCCAGGCTTTGATTTTCTCGAACCAGGGCTCGAAATATCGCGCCTGCATCTTGCGCCCGTCGACACTCTTGCTGGCGACACCTTCGTGACACAGGGCCAGCAACTCGTCGGCCCACTGGCGCCACGGCATCTTGAGCTCTAGCAAGGCAGCTCGCCGCGCCTGCAGACATTCTGTAATCAACTGCGCCGGCTCTTTACCGGCGAGGGTGTCGCGCTCGCTGGCGAACAGCCCGCGGATTCGCGGCAACAAGGCGGCCGGCCCACCCCAATTGCCGCGCACCCAGTTCAACGCATCACCCTGCATCGGATAACAGAACAACCGCCAGTAATCGCGCAGGACTTCACCCAGCAGATCACTGTGGTCGGTTTCCAGGGTCTGGGTAAACAGGCTGCCGCTGTCAAAGGCGTGCTCGCGCAACATGCGCTGGCACCAACTGTGGATGGTGGACACCGCCGCCTCATCCATCCATTGCGCGGCGATGTCCAGGCGATTGGCGCAGCCGGGCCACTGTTCGGGTGCGTACTCGTCCCGCAGCTGGTTGATCAGCCCGTCGGGGGCCGGCGTTTCATCGCGGAAAAAGCGGGCGGCTTCTGCAAGGCGCGTACGAATGCGTTCGCGCAGCTCTTTGGTGGCGGCATCGGTAAAGGTCACCACGAGGATCTGTGGCGGCAGCAGTTCACGGCCGAAACCAGTGGGCTCTCCACCACCGGACTCTCCACCGTGGCCAAGGACCAGGCGCAGGTACAGTGCGGAAATGGTGAAGGTCTTGCCGGTCCCGGCACTGGCCTCGATCAGTTGACTGCCACGCAGCGGGAACGCCAGGGCCAACGGTGTCTGGGTGGTCATGGGCGGGCTTCCTCGCTGGACACTGAACGCCAAGGGGCCTCCAGCAGCGGTCGATACAGGGCGTCGCACCAATCGGTGAACGTCTCGTCGGCGACCAGGGCGTCGTAATCGGCGAACTGACGCGCGAGTGCCACGCTTTCGCGTCGCTCGCCGTCAGTGGTCAAGCCATCCCCCTCATAGGCCTTGCGGGCTGCTGCCTGGGCTTTGACCGGGTCGGTTTGCCCGAGCCATGCAAAGGCGGTCTTGACTGCAATCGGCAGGGGTTGGCGCATGCCGGATTGCCAGGCCAGCAACAGGTCGCCCAGCGTTTGCAAGGCACTCTCCTGGGCAATCGGCTCGAGTAGCAGGCTGTCGTCACTGGCCACCAAGGCCGTGGTCATCGCTATGCCGCTGGCGCACGCCACCAGATGGTTGACCCACGGCCGCGTCAGCCGATGCCATTTGCGCGACTTGATCGAACCGATGCTGTTGGGGATCGTCGTGACCGACAGCAATCCACCGCCAGCACGTTGATGCAGGCCGCTGAGCCAGCCCTCGATACGCAGGCCAGCCACTTGCAGATTGATTGGCAGGGCACTGGTCAGTGGCGTTGGCCATAAGGCCAGGAGCTGTTGATAACGCGCAAGCAGATCCGGCAAGGGTTCGATCAACTCGCGCTGCAGGCATTCGCCAAATCCGGCCATGGGCAGCAGCCCACTGTTTTGCAGGCGACTGGCGTGCACCTCCAGCACCCGGTCGGTGTTATCCAGGTCCGCCAGTGCCGCGCCGAGCAAACTGTCGCTCAGGCTATAGCGTTGCAAGGCATCGAGGACAAATGGCTCTTCATCGGCCAAAGGCACTTCGGCAGCCTCGAAGAACACCTTCAAGCGCTGACTGAAGAAATGTCGCACCGGGTTGCGCAGGAAATCCTGCAGCTGCCCGAGACTCAGCGGCTCCTCCTGGACGTGGGCATCCAGCATCTCGTGGCCAGGCGCTTGCCCGCTGGCTTGATGGAGCACCTGCCACTCACTGGCATAGCTGAACAGGGCATCGCCCTGGTGGAAGTAACGGGCACTGAAGGGTTGCAGCGGATGCTCCTGGGTCATGGCCTCAAGCAAGTCTTCCTCGGCATCGGCCAATCGCCAACCGCTGGCCAGGTGGTCACGGAGCTGGCCAATCAGCACCGATGCCGGGCGCTCGCTGTTGTCGCGAATGCTGCGACCGACCCAGCTGACGTAGAGTTGATCGCGCGCCGACAACAACGCCTCCAGCAGCAAATAACGGTCATCCTCACGCCGCGAGCGATCGCCGGGGCGGTAGTCGCTGCCCATGAGGTCGAAGTCCAGTGGCGGCTGTGCCCGCGGGTAGTCGCCATCGTTCATCCCCAGCAGGCACACCAGCTTGAACGGGATCGCACGCATGGGCATCAAGGTACAGAAGTTGACCGCTCCGGCCAAAAAACGCTGGGACAACCGCCCCTGATCGAGACCGGCCAACCAGGCTTCACGAACGACGGTCAGCGGCAGCTCGTCGTGCAAGCCAACTGACTCACAGTTCTCCAGCCAGGTTTCACGCAACGTTTCCAGTTGCGTCAGCAAATACTCGTCGTGTTCGTTACTGGCCTGGAAGAACAGTGCCACCAACGCTTGCAAGCGCAGGCTCCATTGCTGGGGCGATGCCGGTTGAGAGAGCTCGTGGTGGGCAATTTCCAGTGCATCCAGCAGCGCAACCAGCGGGCCTATGAGCGCGGCATCCAGCCCACCAATCTCGTCGTAGGGTTCGATGCCGCCACAGGCACCGGAACTGCCAACGGCATACCCGAGCAACATCCGCCGCAGGCCAAAACGCCAACTGTTCTGCTCCAGCGCCTCCGGCAGGCCCAGGCCTGCACGCTGCTCGGCATTCATGCCCCAGCGGATGCCCGCCCCTTCGATCCAGCGGTGCAGGGTTGGCAGGTCACGCTCCTCTACGCCGAAGCGCTCCCGTAGCGCGGGGACGTCCAGCAGGTCGAGAATCTCGCTGACCGGGAAACGGCTGTCTGGCAGCTTGAGCAGATGTTCGACGGCGATCAGCAACGGATCACGGCCGCGCTGCCCCTGGTCTGCGAGGGTGAAGGGTATGAAGCGCGGGTCGTGGCGCTCAAGCTGGCCGAACACCGCGCGAATGTGCGGGGCATAGGCATCGATGTCCGGGACCATGACAATCACATCCCGGGGACGCAATAGCGGATCGGCGCTGAAGCGCGCGAGCAACTGATCGTGCAGGATCTCCACTTCGCGCTGAGCGCTGTGGGCAATGTGGAAGCGAATCGACGAGTCTTTCTCCAGGTCCACAGCTGGCCAGCATTCACGGGTTTCGCCCAGTGGACGCAACTCAAGGATGTCGTCTTGCAACTGGTTGAGCATGTGCAGCGGCTGGCTGTCACTGAACAGGTCGATGCGCCCGTCACGAAACGCCGAGCGATAGCTGTTGGGGTCGTCGTAGCTGTCGAGCAGATTGATGTAGTCCCGCCCCTGCTTGCCCCATGCGGCCAGTAACGGATGGGCATGTTGATGCAGGGTTTGCGGGTCGAGTACGCCGGGCATGCCGCTCTTGCGCGCCTGCCGTTTGTATTGATGCCGCAACAGATCTTTGTCGGCGACGATGTCCGCCCAATGGTGACGACAGGGGTTGTGCACGCACAGCAGAACCTGGCTGAATCGAGCCAGCCCGGCCAGGGCCTCGAGGGCTTGAGCGGGCAGCGAGGAAATGCCGAACACGATGACCCGTGAAGGTAAACCGGTCGGAGCAACGTCGAGGCTGTTGATGCGTTCGATAAAACGCTGATGCACGCCGGCACGGCTTTGCGCCATCCCTTCCACACCGACATCCAGCAACAGTGCACGCCACAACTCCGCCTGCCAGGCATTGGCCGCGGTCATCGGCTTGGCTTCGCCCCTGCCGTTACGTAACTGGTGTCGACCTTCCGCCCAGTCTTCGAGCCAATCGGCACGGTACACCTGGTACTGGTCGAACAGATCCGCCAGTCGCTCAGCCAATTGATAGCGCTTGCGCAAATCGGTGTCATGGGTGAGAAAACGCTGTAACGGTTCGAAGTGTGGCTGATTGATCAACTGCGGCAGCAGACGCATCAGGCGCCAGGTCAAGGGGGCTTTATCCAGCAACGACTTGGCCGGAATTTCGTCGCGACCCAGGACCATCCGGTAGAGCTGCCACATGAAACTGCCGGGCAACTGCACGTCGATGGCAGCGGCGATTCCGCAGCCGCCCATGTCGTCATCTTCAGCGTCTTCAGCTAATGCCAGCTTCAGCCATTGGGCTATGCCGTTGCTCTGCACCAGGGCGATTTCATTTTCCAGGGGAGCCAGCGGGTAGCGCCGCATCCAGCTCACCACCAGGCTGCGTAACTCGTCCAGGCGATTGCCATGAACCACCATAAAACCAGCACTGAGGGACGTTGCGTCCGGCATAAAGGCTTCCTTGGAAAGCGCAAATCGAGGTACGACTTTAGCATTGAAGGCGATTGGCTTCATTGTTGGGGGTAGGAGCGAGCATGCTCCGGGCGGCGTTCCGACGATGGTCGTCAACGATAACGCTGGGGGCCTGATACCCCGTGGCGTTCTCGGGTTTTTCGCGAGCATGCTCGCTCCTACGGGTAAAAGGAGCCGCAAAGACAAAACCCCTACCTGCATGCGCAGATAGGGGTTTTGGAATTTAATCTTGACGATGACCTACTCTCACATGGGGAAACCCCACACTACCATCGGCGATGCATCGTTTCACTGCTGAGTTCGGGATGGGATCAGGTGGTTCCAATGCTCTATGGTCGTCAAGAAATTCGGGTACTGAGTCGTGACCAGTTGGCCTCGCTTCAGCAAATTGGGTATGTGATAGCTTCGGTGCTTTGTAAGTATCTCGAACTTTCGGTTCGTTTCGTCTTCACACACCGCAATCTGGCCTCTTTCGTCTTTTCAACTAAGAGCAGCAAATTGCTTGGGTGTTATATGGTCAAGCCTCACGGGCAATTAGTATTGGTTAGCTCAACGCCTCACAGCGCTTACACACCCAACCTATCAACGTCGTAGTCTTCGACGGCCCTTCAGGGGACTCAAGGTCCCAGTGAGATCTCATCTTGAGGCTAGTTTCCCGCTTAGATGCTTTCAGCGGTTATCTATTCCGAACATAGCTACCCGGCAATGCCACTGGCGTGACAACCGGAACACCAGAGGTTCGTCCACTCCGGTCCTCTCGTACTAGGAGCAGCCCCTCTCAAATCTCAAACGTCCACGGCAGATAGGGACCGAACTGTCTCACGACGTTCTAAACCCAGCTCGCGTACCACTTTAAATGGCGAACAGCCATACCCTTGGGACCGGCTTCAGCCCCAGGATGTGATGAGCCGACATCGAGGTGCCAAACACCGCCGTCGATATGAACTCTTGGGCGGTATCAGCCTGTTATCCCCGGAGTACCTTTTATCCGTTGAGCGATGGCCCTTCCATACAGAACCACCGGATCACTAAGACCTACTTTCGTACCTGCTCGACGTGTCTGTCTCGCAGTCAAGCGCGCTTTTGCCTTTATACTCTACGACCGATTTCCGACCGGTCTGAGCGCACCTTCGTACTCCTCCGTTACTCTTTAGGAGGAGACCGCCCCAGTCAAACTACCCACCATACACTGTCCTCGATCCGGATAACGGACCTGAGTTAGAACCTCAAAGTTGCCAGGGTGGTATTTCAAGGTTGGCTCCACGCGAACTGGCGTCCACGCTTCAAAGCCTCCCACCTATCCTACACAAGCAAATTCAAAGTCCAGTGCAAAGCTATAGTAAAGGTTCACGGGGTCTTTCCGTCTAGCCGCGGATACACTGCATCTTCACAGCGATTTCAATTTCACTGAGTCTCGGGTGGAGACAGCGCCGCCATCGTTACGCCATTCGTGCAGGTCGGAACTTACCCGACAAGGAATTTCGCTACCTTAGGACCGTTATAGTTACGGCCGCCGTTTACCGGGGCTTCGATCAAGAGCTTCGCGTTAGCTAACCCCATCAATTAACCTTCCGGCACCGGGCAGGCGTCACACCCTATACGTCCACTTTCGTGTTTGCAGAGTGCTGTGTTTTTAATAAACAGTCGCAGCGGCCTGGTATCTTCGACCGGCGTGGGCTTACGCAGTAAATGCTTCACCCTCACCGGCGCACCTTCTCCCGAAGTTACGGTGCCATTTTGCCTAGTTCCTTCACCCGAGTTCTCTCAAGCGCCTTGGTATTCTCTACCCAACCACCTGTGTCGGTTTGGGGTACGGTTCCTGGTTATCTGAAGCTTAGAAGCTTTTCTTGGAAGCATGGCATCAACCACTTCGTGTTCTAAAAGAACACTCGTCATCAGCTCTCGGCCTTAGAATCCCGGATTTACCTAAGATTCCAGCCTACCACCTTAAACTTGGACAACCAACGCCAAGCTGGCCTAGCCTTCTCCGTCCCTCCATCGCAATAACCAGAAGTACAGGAATATTAACCTGTTTTCCATCGACTACGCTTTTCAGCCTCGCCTTAGGGACCGACTAACCCTGCGTCGATTAACGTTGCGCAGGAAACCTTGGTCTTTCGGCGTGGGTGTTTTTCACACCCATTGTCGTTACTCATGTCAGCATTCGCACTTCTGATACCTCCAGCAAGCTTCTCAACTCACCTTCACAGGCTTACAGAACGCTCCTCTACCGCATCATCCGAAGATGATACCCGTAGCTTCGGTGTATGGTTTGAGCCCCGTTACATCT
>NZ_CP166803.1:117500-752500 GCF_059716115.1 Pseudomonas sp. LBUM1653 | reverse complement strand
CGCCCTTCGTTCTGCTCCAGCAGTTGCTTGAAGCGGAACATGACCTGGGCACGCTTGGCTGGTGGCGTATTGCGCCAGGCCGGGAATGCAGCCTTGCCGGCATCGATGGCGCTCTGGATGGTTTCGCGGGTCGCCAGCGGCAACTTGTGGATAGCCTGACCGGTGGACGGGTTGAACACATCAACCGCGCGACCGTTCTCGGTGACCAGTTCGCCATTGATCAAATGCGGAATAACGCTCATGGAAGCTCCTGAAAAAGTTGTCCACAGGCGCGCCCCAATCGGCGCGCCCGTTGTTCGTATCTATAGAAGGAGAAATCAGTCGATCTTGCCCAGCACTTCGCCGACCGCGTCGAACAGACGATCCAGGTCCTGCGGCTTGCTGTTGAAGGTTGGGCCGAACTGCAGGGTGTCGCCGCCGAAACGCACATAGAAACCGGCTTTCCACAGTGCCATGCCCGCTTCGAACGGACGCACGATGGCGTCGCCGTCACGTGGCGCGATCTGGATCGCACCCGCCAGGCCATAGTTACGAATGTCGATGATGTTCTTGGTGCCTTTCAGGCCATGCAGCGCATTTTCGAAATGCGGAGCGACTTCGGCGACGCTCTGTACAAGGTTTTCCTTTTGCAGCAGGTCGAGTGCTGCCAGGCCGGCGGCGCACGCCACCGGGTGTGCGGAATAGGTGTAGCCGTGGGGGAATTCCACCGCGTATTCAGGCGTCGGCTGATTCATGAAGGTCTGGTAGATCTCGGAGCTGGCAATCACCGCGCCCATCGGGATCGCACCGTTGGTGACTTGCTTGGCGATGCACATCAGGTCCGGGGTCACGCCGAAGGTATCGGCACCGAACATGTTCCCTGTACGGCCGAAACCGGTGATCACTTCGTCGAACACCAGCAGGATGCTGTGCTGATCGCAGATCTCGCGCAGGCGCTTGAGGTAACCCTGCGGCGGAACCAGCACGCCAGCGGAGCCGGCCAGAGGCTCGACGAACACCGCCGCGATGTTTGATGCATCATGCAACTCGATCAGCTTGAGCAGTTCATCAGCCAGGGCGATACCGCCCTGCTCCGGCATGCCGCGGGAGAACGCATTGCTGGCCAGCAAGGTGTGCGGCAGGTGATCGACGTCCATCATCGCCTGGCCAAACAGCTTGCGGTTGCCGTTGACGCCACCGAGGCTGGTGCCGGCGATGTTCACACCGTGGTAGCCACGGGCACGACCGATCATCTTGGTCTTGGTCGACTGACCTTTCAGACGCCAGTAGGCACGCACCATCTTCACTGCTGTATCGGCGCACTCGGAACCCGAGTCGGTGAAGAACACGTGGTTCAGATTGCCCGGGGTCAGGTCGGTGATTTTCTCTGCCAGCTGGAACGACAGCGGGTGGCCGTACTGGAAGCCTGGCGAGTAGTCGAGGGTGCCCAGTTGCTTGGCGACCGCTTCTTGGATTTCCTTGCGCGTATGCCCCGCGCCGCAGGTCCACAGACCGGACAGCGAGTCATAGACTTTGCGGCCCTTGTCGTCGATCAGCCAGCTGCCCTCGGCACCGACAATCAGGCGCGGATCGCGCTGAAAGTTACGGTTGGCGGTGTACGGCATCCAGTGAGCGTCGAGCTTGAGCTGGCTGGCCAGGGATGTCGGAGCGTTTTCGGGCAAGTTCATGAGCGAAACCTCGCAAGGCAATAAGCGGCATAGGGATAAAAACCGTTGTTGCAGCTAAATTGCCACGGGGATAAAGTCGGTGAAATCCAACTTTTGTAACCTTCAGTTAGCCACTCACTAAACTATCGAGTAAGAGCATGAGCAGCCGTCGCCCCGATCCACTGGCGCAAGTCAGCGACTTCGATATTCGTCTGCTGCGAATATTTCGCAGCGTGGTCGAATGCGGTGGCTTCTCGGCAGCGGAAAGTGTGCTCGGCATCGGTCGCTCGGCCATTAGCCAGCAAATGAGCGACCTGGAACAGCGCCTCGGCCTGCGCCTGTGCCAGCGCGGTCGGGCCGGGTTTTCCCTGACCGAGGAAGGCCGCGAGGTCTATCAATCGGCGTTGCAGCTATTAAGTGCACTGGAAAGTTTCCGCACCGAGGTCAACGGCCTGCACCAACATCTGCGGGGTGAGTTGACCATCGGCCTGACCGACAACCTGGTGACCCTGCCGCACATGCGCATCACCCACGCCCTGGCGCAATTGAAGGAACGCGGCCCGGATGTGCAGATTCAGATCCGCATGATCGCGCCCAATGAAGTTGAACAAGGCGTACTCGATGGGCGCCTGCATGTCGGCGTGGTGCCCCAGGCTAGTGCGTTGTCGGGGCTGGAGTATCAGCCGCTGTATAGCGAACGCTCGTTGCTGTATTGCGCGGTTGGCCATCCGCTGTTTTATGTCGATGACAAGCAGCTGGACGACGGGCGCCTGAACAGCCAGGACGCCATCGCCCCGACCTTCCGTTTGCCAGCGGATATCCAGGCGCATTACCAGGCGCTCAACTGCACCGCCAGCGCGTCGGACCGCGAAGGCATGGCCTTCCTGATCCTGACCGGGCGCTACATCGGCTACCTGCCAGACCATTACGCGAGCCTCTGGGTGCAGCAAGGTCGGTTACGCGCGCTGAAACCCCAGGCGCGGTTTTATGACTTGAGCCTGGCCTCGGTGACCCGCAAGGGACGTCGTCCTCATTTAGTGTTGGAAAGCTTCCTCGAAAGCCTGGCCGCAACACGCTGAACAACTGCAAATCCCATGTAGGAGCTGCCGAAGGCTGCGATCTTTTGATCTTGGTTTTTACAATCAAGATCAAAAGATCGCAGCCTTCGGCAGCTCCTACAGGGATGTGGTGTCCTTGGTTTTATCGTACCGGGACTTGTCTGGAACCTGTGGGTGCGCTATCAACGTCATGGCCCGCAACCCCACTTGATCGGAAGTGCCCATGACCTTTGAAGTCCCAGCTCACAGCGGCAAACCCGCCAGCCGCATTCGTCAGAAGAACGAAGAGACCATCATCAAAGCCGCCGAGGACGAGTTCGCCCGTCACGGGTTCAAAGGCACCAGCATGAACACCATTGCCCTGAATGCCGGCTTGCCGAAAGCGAACCTGCATTATTACTTCACCAACAAGCTCGGTTTGTATGTGGCGGTGCTGAGCAACATCATCGAGTTGTGGGACAGCACCTTCAATACCCTGACCGCACAAGACGACCCAGCCGAAGCACTGACCCGCTACATCCGCGCCAAGATGGAGTTTTCCCGGCGCCAGCCGCAGGCCTCTCGAATCTTCGCCATGGAGGTCATCAGTGGCGGCGAATGCCTGACCGAATATTTCAACCAGGACTATCGCACCTGGTTCCAAGGCCGAGCCGCGGTGTTCCAGGCGTGGATTGACGCTGGCAAAATGGACCCGGTCGACCCGGTGCACCTGATTTTCCTGTTGTGGGGCAGCACCCAGCATTACGCCGACTTCGCCACGCAGATCTGCCGGGTCAGCGGACGCAGCAAGCTGACCAAGCAGGACATGGAAGACGCCGGCAACAACCTGATCCGTATCATTCTCAAAGGCTGCGGCCTTACACCCTCCTTCTAAGACCACTATGCCTTTTACCCTCAGCGACTTTTGCGAATACCGCGAAGAGATTCGCAAAAGCCGCTTCATCACCTTCGCCGCGCCGATCGGCAGCCCCGCCGAAGCCCAGGCCTTCATCGCCCAACACAGCGATCCGAACGCTACGCACAATTGCTGGGCGTGGAAGCTCGGCGATCAATACCGCAGCACCGACGATGGCGAGCCGGGCGGCACGGCTGGCCTGCCGATCCTGGCGGCAATCGATGCACAGGATTGCGATCAGGTCGTCGTACTGGTGATTCGCTGGTATGGCGGCATTCAACTGGGCACCGGTGGACTGGCCCGGGCGTATGGCGGCGGTGCCAACAAATGCCTGCAAGCGGCGCCGAAGGTTGAGTTGATCAGCCGGGTGCCGGTGCGATGCGCTTGTGCGTTCGGTGAGCTGGCGTTGGTCAAGCTGCGGGTCGCGGAACTCGGTGGATTGGTGGTGCACGAGGATTTCACGGCCAATGGCGTTGAACTGCAATTGGCGGTTGGCGCTGGGCAGATCCAGACATTGCAATCTCAACTGGCTGACTTGAGTCGTGGGCGGATTTTGTTGCAGCGCTAAAAAGATCAAAAGATCAAAAGATCAAAAGATCAAAAGATCAAAAGATCAAAAGATCAAAAGATCAAAAGATCGCAGCCTTCGGCAGCTCCTACATCGCTGCGATCTTTTGGGGCACTGCACTTTTTCCATATTCCAGAGTTGCCCACATCCGCTGTGCACCCGGCTGTGGATAACCTGAGCACATACCGCTGTAACCCTTCTGTCATGCGGCTTTGCGGGCTTTGTTCATTTTTCGTCCATTTCACCTATAAAACTGCTAAATCCAAATAAAAACAATCAGTTAGAGGGGTTTAGCACTTTTAGAAGATAGCCGCCCCACGCTTATGCCCGTCCCTTGAGCTTGCGCACAAATACTGTGGAACAATCTGTGGATAACCCGTTCATGGCTGGCGCGGCTGCATATCCGGCATGGCTTGCCGTCGAGTGCTCATTTTTTGATCAAGATGACGCGCGCAAAACGGGAGCGGATCAACGGCTTTGCACCTATGTGGTGCCCGGTTTGCGATGACATCCGGCCCAGCCGCGAACACAGTGCCCTGGCACACGGGTGCCAGGCAGATTTCCTGACCTGATGGCCAGAAAATTGCTTTATCCACAGGCATGAATTCAATCGAATCGAGCCTGTCATGCCCACCGCCGATCCAACGCCCCGTCTGCAACTGAGCAGAATCAGTAAACGCTACCCCGGATGCCTGGCCAACGATGCCATCGATCTGACCATCTCCCCCGGCGAGATCCACGCCCTGCTCGGCGAAAACGGTGCGGGCAAAAGCACCCTGATGAAAATCATCTACGGCGTCGTCCAAGCCGACGCTGGCGAGATTTTCTGGCATGGACAGCCCGTCACCCTGCGCAGCCCGGCCCAGGCTCGCGACTTGGGGATCGGCATGGTGTTCCAACACTTCTCGCTGTTCGAAACCCTGAGTGTGGCGCAGAACATCGCACTGGCCATGGGTCCGGCGGCAGGCTCGCCCCATCAACTTGAACGCAAGATTGCTGAAGTGTCGCAACGCTACGGCATGGCGCTGGAGCCGCAGCGACTTGTCCACAGCCTGTCCATCGGCGAACGGCAACGGGTGGAAATCATTCGCTGCCTGATGCAGGACATCCACCTGTTGATTCTCGACGAACCGACCTCGGTGTTGACTCCGCAGGAGGCCGAGGACTTGTTCGTGACCCTGCGTCGACTGGCCGCCGAGGGCTGCAGCATTTTGTTCATCAGCCACAAACTTGCCGAAGTGCGTGCGTTGTGCCACAGCGCCACCGTGTTGCGTGGCGGGCGAGTGGCCGGGCATTGCGTACCGGCCGAGTACTCGGATCGGCAATTGGCGCGCCTGATGGTTGGCGAAGCGGCGGAGTTGATCGCCGATTATCCGAAGGTGGCGGGCACCGATGTTTTTTTGAACGTACAAGGTTTGTCCTGGCACAACCCGGACCCGTTCGGTTGCTCGCTCAAGACCATCAACCTTGCAGTGCTCAGCGGCGAAATAGTCGGCATCGCCGGTGTCGCCGGCAATGGTCAGGATGAGCTGCTGGCGTTGCTCAGCGGCGAAGAACGGCTGAGCCGCAATGACGCTGCAACCATCCGTTTCGGCGGCGAACCGGTCGCGCATCTACGTGCCGATGCCCGTCGCCAACGCGGACTGGCCTTCGTCCCGGCTGAACGATTGGGGCATGGCGCCGTGCCGGATCTGAGCCTGGCGGACAACGCCCTGCTCAGCGCATTCCAGCAAGGGCTGGTGAGCAAGGGGCTGATCCAGCGCGGCAAGGTTCAGGCGCTGGCGCAAGAGATCATTCGCCGCTTCGGGGTCAAGGCTCGCGGCACCCAGGCGCCGGCCCGCAGCCTGTCCGGCGGTAACTTGCAGAAATTCATTCTCGGTCGGGAAATTCTTCAACAACCGAAACTGCTGGTGGCCGCGCACCCGACTTGGGGCGTGGATGTCGGCGCGGCCGCGACCATTCACCGTGCGTTGATTGCCCTGCGCGATGCCGGCGCGGCGATCTTGGTGATTTCCGAAGACCTCGACGAATTGTTCCAGATCAGCGACCGCCTCGGCGCCTTGTGCAGCGGACGGTTATCGCCGCTCAAAGCCACCGTCGACACCCGCCTGACCGATGTCGGTGGCTGGATGGCCGGCCAGTTCGACGCCCCTCAATTGCCTGCGTGCGCAACACGTTAACGGAGTCTCACATGCTGCTTTCTCTTGAACCCCGTGGCCAGCAATCGAGCCTGATGCTGTGGTGCTCGCCGTTATTGGCGGCAGTCCTGACCCTGGGCAGTGGCTCATTGCTGTTTATCGCATTGGGCCACGATCCATTGCTGACTTTGCATACTTTGTTGATCGCGCCCATCAGCGACCTGTATGGCCTCTCCGAGTGGCTGCTAAAAACACTGCCGATTCTGCTCTGCGCGTTAGGCCTGGCCGTTGCCTACCAGGCGCGGATCTGGAACATCGGCGCCGAAGGCCAACTGCTGCTCGGCGCCTTGGCCGGCAGCGCGTTGGCGGTGAACTTCATCGAGCTGCAAAGCCGCTGGGCACTGGTCCTGATCCTGCTTGCCGGGACCCTGGCCGGCGCTGCGTGGGCGGGGCTGACGGCCTGGTTGCGTACGCACTTCAACGCCAATGAAATCCTCACCAGCATCATGCTCAATTACATCGCCCTGAACCTGCTGCTGTTTTGCGTTCACGGTCCGCTGAAAGATCCTGACGGGTTCAACTTTCCGCAGTCGGCGATGTTCGGTGAAGCCAGCCGCTTGCCGCTTTTGATGGAGGACGGCCGGGTTCACGTCGGCGTGTATTTCGCCCTGCTCGCCCTGGTGGCGGTGTGGGTGCTGTTGCACAAAAGCTTTGTCGGATTCCAGATCAAAGTGCTTGGGCTGGACAAGCGCGCGGCCGGTTTCGTCGGCTTTCGCGAAAAGCGCCTTATCTGGCTGGCGCTGTTGATCAGCGGTGGCCTCGCGGGCCTGGCGGGTGCGTGTGAGGTGACCGGGCCGATCGGGCAATTGGTGCCGCAAGTATCGCCGGGCTACGGCTATGCGGCGATCACCGTGGCGTTTCTAGGGCGCTTGAACCCCCTCGGCATTCTGTTTTCCAGCCTGCTGATGGCGCTGCTGTACATCGGTGGCGAGAGCGCGCAGATGAGCTTGAACCTGCCGCAAGCGATCACCCAATTGTTTCAGGGGATGATGCTGTTTTTCCTGTTGGCCAGTGATGTGCTGATTCTCTACCGACCGCGTTTGAACCTGCGCTGGGCACGCCGCGCACCCGCCACTGCCGTACAACAAGTAGGTGCGCTGTGATGGATATCGATCTGCTGAGCAACATTTTCTTCGCCATGGTTCGCTGCGGTACACCGCTGCTGCTGGTGGCGCTGGGGGAACTGGTCTGCGAGAAAAGCGGCGTACTCAATCTGGGCCAGGAAGGCATGATGCTGTTTGGTGCGGTGATCGGTTTTATCATCGCGTTCAGCACCGGCAACCTGTGGTTGGGCGTATTGCTGGCGATGCTCGCCGGGATGCTGTTGTCATCGTTGTTTGCCTTGGTGGCGCTGGTCTTCAACGCCAACCAGGTGGCCACCGGGCTGGCCCTGACGATTTTCGGCGTGGGGCTGTCGGCCTTTCTCGGCGCGGCGTGGGTCGGCAAACCGTTGGCGGGCTTCGAGCCGGTGGCGCTCCCGTACTTGAGTGAGATTCCGCTGATCGGGCGGATGCTGTTTGCCCAGGATCTGCTGGTGTACCTGTCATTCGCGCTGTTTGCGCTGGTGGTCTGGGTGACGCTGCAAACCCGCATCGGGCTGATCATCCAGGCGGTCGGCGAAAACCCGGATGCTGCCAGTGCCATGGGCTTGCCGGTGTTGGCCGTTCGGGCATTGGCGGTGTTGTTTGGCGGCGCGATGGCCGGGTTGGCCGGTGCGTACCTGTCGCTGGCCTACACACCGATGTGGGCGGAAAACATGAGCGCCGGCCGCGGCTGGATTGCCCTGGCACTGGTGGTATTCGCCAGTTGGCGGGTATGGCGCTTGCTGCTGGGTGCGTATCTGTTCGGACTCGCCAGCATCCTGCACCTGGTGGCGCAGGGCCTGGGGCTGGCGATTCCATCGAGCTTGCTGGCGATGCTGCCGTATGTGGCGACCATTGTGGTGCTGGTGCTGCTGTCGCGGGATGCGGTGCGCACACGGTTGTATGCGCCGGTGTCGTTGGGGCAGCCGTGGCAGGCTGGGCATTAGTGTTTGTCAGGACTGGCCTCATCGCGAGCAAGCTCGCTCCCACAGGTACTGCGGCGTACGCGGTTATGTGGGAGCGAGCTTGCTCGCGATGGCGTCCGCACAGGCAACAGTTGAGCAATGCCCCACGCCAACTCGAAGAACAGAAAAACCACCAGCAGCGAACTCGCGCCATGGATCAGGGCATAAGCTTGCCAAGCCGAAAACAGGAATCTGGCCACGGCGTCATACCGCCCATACACCTGCTGTGGATCACGAATGCGCAGCACCGCCCATACGCAGACAATCGAGCCCAACAGATTCGCCATCAGCATGTGCATCGGTTCGAACGGTGGCAGCTCGCCTGGCAGATTGAAAGACTGGCTCAGACTCAACAAAAGCCCGTGCACCGCGGCAAAACTCCACGGTGTGGCAAACGCTGCCATGACGATCAGGTCGTACCAGGCGCTGCCGCGTACCAGCTGACGATACTGCGTTGAAGTCCACATCGACATTGCTCCATCAATTTAGGGAGCAACCAGGCTAAAGCCTGGAGTATGCTCCAGGGTCAAGCCCTCGAAGAGACGTGATGATGCGCATCGGTGAATTAGCCCAGGCCAGCGCCGTCAGCCGCGATACGCTGCGATTCTATGAGCAGCGCGGATTGATTGCCGCACAACGCAGCGCCAATGGTTATCGCGACTATCCGGCAGACATGGTGCAACTGGTGCAGTACATCAAGACCGCTCAACGGCTAGGCTTTACCCTCGGCGAGATCGGTCACAGCGTCGCGACAATCTGGCAGTCGCCCGATCCGGACAGTGCCGTCACACGATTGCTGCAAGACAAGCTCAAACTGATCGAGGCCCGCATGGCCGAACTGGGCGCATTGCGCGATGAGTTGCAACAACGGCTTGGACAAGATTGTCCATTGAATCCACGTCTCTGAACTTCAAGGAAGCCACACATGTCCAGAAACGCACTGATCATCGGTGCCTCCCGCGGCCTTGGCCTCGGCCTGGTGAAAACCCTGCTTGCCGATGGCTGGCAAGTCACCGCCACCGTGCGCAATCCGCAAAGCGCCGAGGCCTTGAAGGCACTGGGCAAGGTGCGGATCGAGAAACTCGACATGGACGATCAGCAAGCGGTGATCGTGCTAAGTCAGCAACTCAAGGACGAAGTGTTTGACCTGCTGTTCGTCAACGCCGGGGTAAAAGGTCCTGAGGTGCAGACGCCAAACGGCGGCGCGACCCTGGCCGAAGTCGGGCAACTGTTCTTCACCAACGCCGTGGCGCCGATCAACCTGGCCCAACGCTTCGTTGGGCACATCCGCCCGGACAGCGGCGTGCTGGCCTTCATGAGCTCGGTATTGGGCAGCGTGACCATGCCCGACGCGCCGGAACTGGCGCTGTACAAGGCCAGCAAGGCTGCACTGAATTCCATGACCAATAGCTTCGTCACTCAGTTGGGCGAAACCAGACTCACCGTGCTGTCGCTGCATCCGGGCTGGGTGAAAACCGACATGGGCGGTGAAGGCGCTGACATCGATGTGGACACCAGCACGCGCGGACTGGTTGATCAGGTGAATGCGTATGTCGGCAAGGGCGGGCATTACTTCATCAATTACCGGGGTGAAACCATTCCCTGGTAACACCACCGCCCCTTGTAATTGGATGGACTCGCCCCAGCCGAGGCGTCAATGCGCCACGATGGCAGTCTAAACAGCCAACGACAGCGAGGGCGAGTCCATGAAAAATCATAGTTCGATTGATCAATCCCTGTCTTCTTCCGATTTGTCGGCCTGCACAACTTTGGCGGTCGATCTGGCCAAGCAGGTCTTTCAGGTCGCCGGTGAAGATGTCCTTGGCCAAGTGCGCTACGAGCAGCGGATCAAGTCGCGTGAGGCGTTTTATGAGTTTCTCCAGCAGTTGCCGCCTCATGTCGTGATTTTGATGGAGACCGGTCCGGGTGCTCAAGCCTGGGCCCGGCAGCTGCAAGACAAAGGCAATCTGGCGCGGATTCTTCCAGCCGGTTTGGTGGCCACACACCGCAGCGGGCCTAAAAATGATCGCAACGATGCGCTGGCGATTCTGCGGGCGGGTCGCGATGAAAAAATCTGCGCGGTACCGGTCAAAAGCGTTGCGGCGCTGGCAATGCAAGCGCTGCATCGCGCCCGTCAGGGCTATGTGCGTCGACGCACAGCGGTAAGCAATCAGATGCGCGGCCTGCTGCTCGAGCACGGCGTGGCCTTGGCGCAGGGCGATGTTGCGATCAGTCAGAAAATTCCGCGGGTACTGGAAGATGCCACCCAGCCGGTGCCGGGCCTGCTGCGTGAACTGATCCACGAACTGTTGGCCGAGTGGCGCCATTTGGGCGAGCGCATCAGCGTGCTGACGGGACGCCTGGAAGTGGCCGCCAACGCCGACATGACGGCGAAGCGACTGATGACTGTGCGCGGCATCGGCCCAGTCACTGCCACGGCACTGGTGGCCAAGGAAAGCAAGCCTGAGCGATTTCCCAATGCCCGCAAGTTTGCCGCGTACTTTGGCATGGTACCTGACCAGCACAGTAGCGGGCAGACGGTCCGGCTGGGGGACATGACCAAGCGAGGTGATGTTTATTTACGCAGCCTGATGATCCAGGGAGCCCATGCGGTGCTGCAACAACTACGACCTGATTCCCAGCAACCCGATGACCGCCGCTTGTTGCGGTGGATGAGCCGACTGGGCCGTAAGGAGGCTGCGATCAGGCTAGCCAACCGCAACCTGCGAATCGTCTGGGTGCTTCTACAGAATGACCAGTCTTATCGTCGCCATGCTGGTGATGGTCAGCAAGCGACGATGAGCCACTGAGCGACAGAGTTCTGCCACCGAGGTACTGACTGTCTGACCCTTTGCTGAAAAAAATTGACCCCAGGTAAGACCGGCGTGGATTGATGCCTAAGCTCCTACTGGCCTTCGAGGCCTGACTGTAATCGGCATACCACGAGCTCTTCCAATTTTGGCCAGAGGCCGAAGACGGCTTCCACGAATAGGCCTAATACATAGATGCAACGGGGCGACAGTTTTTCAAAAGCGGGTAGACAGTGGGGGCGAGTCCATACATAGGAGCTGGCTTGCCAGCGATGGCGGCGGCACATCGAGCGATAATGTGACTGACAGGACGCTATCGCTGGCAAGCCAGCTCCTACAGGTTTTGCGTTGTCTGGTCGGGACGGGCTTGCCCGCGAAGCCCTTTTGATCGACACTTCGCACCTCGCCTCCCCGGCGACCCTGGATCAGCAGACAGGGCAACACTGAGCTGGCAACCCTGAACCCAACTTTCAGAGGAGCCGGCCAACATGCCTGCGACCCGTACCTGGTTAAAAAATCCCCTCGCCATTTTCACGGCCAACGATCTCGATGCCCGTGGCGGCCTGGTGCTGCAAGACGGTCTGATCGTCGAAGTGCTTGGCCTCGGCCAACAGCCCTCCACGCCTTGCAATGAAGTGTTCGACGCCCGCGAGCATGTGATCCTGCCGGGGCTGATCAACACCCATCACCACTTCTATCAAACCCTGACCCGCGCCTGGGCGCCAGTGGTCAACCAGCCCCTGTTTCCATGGCTGAAAACCCTGTACCCGGTGTGGGCGCGACTTACCCCTGAAAAACTCGCCCTCGCCACCAAAGTCGCGCTGGCCGAGTTGTTGCTGTCCGGCTGCACCACGGCCGCCGACCACCACTACCTGTTTCCCGAAGGCCTGGAAAATGCGATCGACGTGCAAGTCGAGAGCGTTCGCGAACTGGGCATGCGCGCCATGCTGACGCGCGGTTCCATGAGCCTTGGTGAAAAGGACGGTGGCTTGCCGCCGCAGCAAACCGTACAGGAAGGTGAAGTGATCCTGGCCGATAGCCAGCGCTTGATCGCCGAGTACCACGAACGTGGCGAAGGCGCGCAAATCCAGATCGCCCTGGCGCCCTGCTCACCCTTCTCCGTAACCCCTCAAATCATGTCCGCCAGCGCCGAACTGGCGAACAAACTCGACGTGCGCCTGCACACGCACCTGGCCGAAACCCTGGACGAAGAAGAGTTCTGCCTGCAGCGCTTTGGTCTGCGCACCGTCGATTATCTGGACAGCGTCGGCTGGCTCGGTCCGCGTACCTGGCTGGCACACGGCATCCACTTCAACCCGGACGAGATTGCCCGCCTCGGCGCAGCCGGCACCGGCATCTGCCATTGCCCGAGTTCGAACATGCGCCTGGCCTCCGGCATCTGCCCGACCATCGAGCTGACCGATGCCGGTGCGTTGCTCGGTCTTGGCGTGGACGGTTCTGCCTCCAACGATGCGTCGAACATGATGCTCGAAACCCGTCAGGCGTTGTACATCCAGCGTCTGCGCTACGGTGCCGAGAAGATCACTCCAGAGCGCGTCCTGGGCTGGGCGACCAAAGGCTCGGCAAGTTTGCTGGGTCGTTCCGATATCGGTGAAATCGCGGTGGGTAAACAGGCTGACCTGGCGCTGTTCAAACTCGACGAGCTGCGTTTCTCCGGCAGCCACGATCCGGTATCGGCGCTGCTGTTGTGCGGCGCAGACCGCGCGGATCGGGTGATGGTCGGCGGCAAGTGGCGAGTGATCGACGGGCAGGTCGAGGGGCTGGACCTGAAGGGATTGATTGCCGATCACAGTCAGGCGGCGCGGCAGTTGATCGCGGGCGTCTGACACAACACCGGCCCACTGTAGGAGCTGCCGAAGGCTGCGATCTTTTGATTTTGCTTCTAAAAAACAAGATCAAAAGATCGCAGGCTGCGCCAGCTCCTACAGACCCAACAGCGACAACATGATGAACGTCGCAAACAGCACAAAGTGAGTCATCCCTTCGATGGCGTTGGTTTCGCCATCGTTGAGGTTGATCGCACTGACGATCAGGGTGATGAAGATCATCACGGTCTGCACCGGGGTCATGGCCATCTGGAACGGCTGGCCGGTGTAGAGCGCCATCGCTTCCATCACCGGCACCGTCAGGATCACCGTCGACAGTGACGCCCCCAAGGCGATGTTGACCACCGACTGCATGCGGTTGGCCAGTGCCGCGCGCAATGCCGTCAGAATCTCCGGTGCCGCCGAGATGGCCGCCACCAGAATCGCCGTGATCACCGGCGGTGCGCCCGTCCCTTCCAGCCCCAGGTCGAGGGTCTTGGACATCACTTCGGCCAAGGCGCCGATCACCACCACACCGAACACCAGGATGCCGATCGACAACGTCAGGCTGATCGGTGCCGGCTCCTGCTCCTGCTCCAGCGGTTCCTTCTTGCGGCGTTTTTCCGGGTAGCTGTAGCTGAAAAAGTAACTGTGCGGCCCGACCTGCATCCGCAGGAACAAGGCGTAAAGCACCACCATCGCGCCAATGGTAAACGCCGAATAGAGCTTCCAGTCGCCTTCGGGAATGAACTCCGGCACCACCATCGACACGCCCATGGCGGTCAGGATCATCGCGCTGTAGCTGCGCGCCGAATCATCGTTGTAGGACTGTTCGCCGTGCTTGAGCCCGCCCATCAACGCCGCCAAGCCGAGGATGCCGTTGATGTCGAGCATGACGGCTGAGTAAATCGTGTCGCGCACCAGCGTGGCCGACGCTTCGTTGCTCATCATGATCGCCAGGATCACCACTTCCACCAGCACGGCGGCCAGGGTCAGGATCATCGTGCCGTAGGGGTCGCCGACCTTTTCCGCGAGCAGTTCGGCCTGATGGGCGACACGCATGGAGGCGGCGACGATGAACGCGATCAGCACCAGCCCGCCAGCCAGCGCGACCGTTTGGCCACTGTGCAGCAACCAGTGCTCCAGCGGGAAAGCGACGACGGCGGCGATCAAGGCCAGCAGCAGAAAGGTTTCTTGCTTGAGGACGGTGAGCATGTCGAGCCTTTTGCCGTGGAGGAGCGGATGAGCTACTGACTTCGAGGCCGCGCTAATGTTTCGTTACACCTTAGCGCACCAGTGGATGGCGGCCGGTTCGAGTCATGCACTTTTATTGGCCGTACTGGCCTCTTCGCGGGCAAGCCTCGCTCCTACAAGAGCGGCGCCAACCCGTAGGAGCGAGGCTTGCCCGCGAAGGCCGTTACGCGGTTCCAGGTCGATTGTTGTCCTGTTGGTCAGCAACTTGCATTGCCCCTGCCAACACACAAAAACATGGAGTTCGAATTCATGCACAAACGTCCGTTGAAGAAGCTGCTTTGCGCCGTTACAGCCGCCATCGGTCTGAGCGCCAGCCTGATCGCCAGTGCCAGCGAGCCACTGAAAGTAGGCTTCGTCTATATCGGCCCGATCGGTGACCACGGCTGGACGTATCAACATGAACAGGGACGCAAGGCACTGGCGGAAAAACTCGGCGACCGGATCACCACCAACTATGTGGAAAACGTTGCCGAAGGCGCCGACGCCGAGCGAGTGATCCGCAACATGGCCAAGGACAAGTACGACCTGATCTTCACGACCTCGTTCGGCTACATGAACCCGACACTCAAGGTCGCCAAGCAGTTTCCCAAGGTGACGTTCGAACACGCCACCGGCTACAAGCAGGACAAGAACCTGGGCACCTACCTGGCGCGCACCTATGAAGGTCGCTACGTCGGCGGTTTCCTCGCGGCAAAGATGACCAAGAGCAAAAAGATCGGCTACGTCGCCTCGTTCCCGATCCCGGAAGTGATCCGCGACATCAACGCCATTCAACTGGCCCTGAACAAGTACAACCCCGGCACCGAAATCAAAGTGGTGTGGGTCAACTCCTGGTTCGATCCGGGCAAGGAAGCCGATGCCGCCAACGCGCTGATCGACCAGGGCGTGGACGTGGTGTTCCAGCACACCGACAGCCCGGCGCCGATCCAGGCCGCTGAACGTCGCGGCGTGTATGCCGTGGGCTACGCTTCGGACATGGCGCATTTCGGCCCCAAGGCGGTGCTGACCTCCATCGTCAACGATTGGGCGCCGCATTACCTTCAAGCGACCCAAAGCGTGATCGATCACAGCTGGAAAACCCAGGATTACTGGGGTGGCCTGAAGGAAGGCACCGTTGAACTGCCGATCAGCGATCTGGTACCGGCGGCGGTGAAAACTGAAGCCGAGCAGATCGTCGCCGACATCAAGAGCGGCGCGCTGCAGCCGTTTACCGGGCCAATCAAGGACCAGGCCGGGGTCGAGAAAATTCCGGCGGGGGTGAGCGCGACGAATACGGAATTGGCATCGATGAATTATTACGTGGAAGGCATGAAGGCCGACATTCCCAAGTAAATCCAGCCACCCACACAAAACCCTGTGGGAGCGAGCCTGCTCGCGATGAGGCCATCACATCCGACATCTCTGTTGAATGGAAATCCGCTATCGCGAGCAGGCTCGCTCCCACATAAGGACCGTGTATGACCAGCCTTCCCATCATCGACATCAGCTCACTCTACAGCGACGACCAGAACGCCTGGCTCACCGTCGCTGCCGAGATCGACCAAGCCTGCCGCAAGTGGGGCTTTTTCTATATCAAGGGTCACCCTATTTCGGCGCAGCGCATCGACGCGGTGCTCGACCACGCCCAGCGCTTCTTCGCCCTGCCCGCCGCCGAAAAGCTCAAGATCGACATCACCCAGACCCGCCACCATCGCGGCTATGGCGCCATCGCCACCGAACAACTCGACCCGAGCAAGCCCAGCGACCTGAAAGAAACCTTCGACATGGGCCTGCACCTGCCGCTCGACCATCCCGATGTGCTGGCGGCAAAACCGTTGCGCGGCCCCAACCGTCATCCATCGCTGCCGGGTTGGGAGGCGCTGATGGAGCAGCACTACGTCGACATGCAGGCACTCGCGCAAACCTTGTTGCGGGCAATGACGCTGGCGCTCGGCATCGAGCGAGATTTTTTCGACACGCGCTTTCGTGAGCCGGTCAGCGTATTGCGGATGATTCACTACCCGCCGCGTTACACCGCCAGCTCCCAGGAGCAGCAAGGCGCCGGGGCCCACACCGATTACGGCTGCATCACCCTGCTCTACCAGGATGCCGCCGGTGGCTTGCAAGTCAGGAACGTAAAAGGCGAATGGATCGATGCCCCGCCGATCGAAGGGACGTTCGTGGTCAACCTCGGTGACATGATGGCGCGATGGAGCAACGACCGTTACCTGTCGACGCCGCACAGGGTGATCAGCCCGTTGGCCGTGGATCGTTATTCGATGCCCTTCTTTGCCGAGCCGCACCCGGACACCCGCATCGAATGCCTGCCCGGGTGTCAGGATGAGCAGCAGGTGGCGAAATACCCGGCCACCACTTGCGCCCAGTTCCTGCTCTCACGCTTCGCCGATACCTACGCTTATCGACGGGGACAGGAGGCAGCGGAATGAACCGCCTGGTCAGGTTTTACCAATTGTTGCAGCGAGCATCTGTAGAATGGCGCCATTGCACCTGATGAGAACAGAATTATGTACGACTGGCTGAACGCCCTGCCCAAGGCAGAACTGCACCTGCACCTGGAAGGCTCGCTGGAACCCGAACTGCTGTTTGCCCTGGCCGAACGCAACAAGATCGCCCTGCCGTGGAGCGATGTCGAAACCCTGCGCAAGGCCTACGCCTTCAACAACCTGCAGGAATTCCTCGACCTGTACTACCAGGGCGCCGACGTGCTGCGCACCTCCCAGGACTTCTACGACCTGACCTGGGCGTATCTGTTGCGCTGCAAGGCGCAGAACGTGATTCACACCGAACCGTTCTTCGACCCGCAGACCCACACCGACCGTGGCATTCCATTCGAAGTGGTGCTCAACGGCATCGCTGCAGCGTTGAAGGATGGTGAGCAGCAACTGGGCATCACCAGCGGTTTGATCCTGAGCTTCCTGCGCCACTTGAGCGAAGAGCAGGCGCAGAAAACCCTCGACCAGGCGCTGCCGTTCCGCGATGCGTTTGTCGCCGTGGGCCTGGACAGCTCCGAGATGGGGCACCCGCCGAGCAAATTCCAGCGCGTGTTCGATCGCGCCCGTGGCGAAGGTTTCCTGACCGTCGCCCACGCCGGTGAAGAAGGCCCGCCCGAGTACATCTGGGAAGCCCTCGACCTGCTGAAAATCCAGCGCATCGATCATGGCGTGCGCGCCATCGAAGACGAGCGCTTGATGCAGCGCATCATCGACGAGCAGATTCCGCTGACCGTGTGCCCACTGTCCAACACCAAGCTCTGCGTGTTCGATCACATGTCACAGCACAATATTCTCGACATGCTCGAGCGTGGCGTGAAAGTGACCGTCAACTCCGATGACCCGGCGTACTTCGGCGGTTACGTCACCGAAAACTTCCATGCCTTGTATACCGATCTGGGCATGACCCAGGACCAGGCCAAACGCCTGGCGCAGAACAGCCTGGATGCCCGATTGGTAAAACCCTGAGACTTGAATTTTCTGTAGGAGCTGCGATGCGGCGACCCGACTTGCCAGCGAAGAGGCCATAACTGCCAGCATCGATGTCGAAGGTAAGTCCGCTTTCGCGGGCAAGCCTCGCTCCTACAAGGCCATTTCAAGCTCGGTCTGTTTGGCGAAACGGTGAAGTTCTCGCTGCCCGGCGGCGGTAAGCTGCAAGGCACGCGAGTCCATGGGCAAGCTCAACCAACCGGACTGCATGAACAGCTGCAATAACGCCGCACCCAAGGCACCGCCCAGGTGCGGGCGTCTTTCGCTCCAGTCGGGGCACGCACACGCAACTTTGTCGTTGCGATGGGCCAGCGCCTGAATGAAGACGCCGCGTGCCGCCAACTGCGTCGCGCCCTTGAGCGTGATCGTGACCCGCTGATCGAACTGTTCGATCCAGCCTGCCTCCAGCAGACGCTGGTACAGATCCGCTGCCAGGGTGCCGCCCAAATGGTCGTCACAAAGCCGCGCGCGCAACAACGACGAACCGCTCGACCGAGATTTGGCCAAGGGCGCGGCGCGTTTGAAAATATCCGGGATATCATGCGGCGTGCTGGCCAGCGTGGCGCTGGCCAGGGCTTCGATCGCGGCACCGACTTCGGGCGCCGACAGGCGGAAGAAGCGCTTTCGCCCACGGGCTTCTACTTTCAACAGGCCTCCGGCGGACAACCGCCCCAGGTGCGCACTGGCCGAAGACGGTGACAGGCCAGTCATCAATGCCAATTCTTCGGTATGTCGCGCCGAGCCGTCCATCAAGGCCCACATCATTGCGCTGCGCTTAGGGTCAGCCAGCAACGTTGCTATCTGGCTGATGCAAGGTGCATGTTCCATGTATTCACTCCCTGTTGAATCGTATCGTCCTGCTGCTCAGAGATATCTTGACCCGTCATGTGCCGTCGGCCAAACGTGGAAACTGCCATAAACCGGGTTCGCCTTTGCGATCGACGGTGCGTTCACGAGGCGAACGTTAGTATAGGCCGGTTGACCGCCAGATCCTGCCCCCTGCAAACCGCCGATGCTGATAGTTCCTGAGGGAAATTTCGCTTTTTGCCTGCGACTAATGATCGATGCCCGATAACCCTGGAAAATGACTGCTCAACCGGGCGCATCGGCCGGTAAGCATTTCCCGCAAAAGGTTCACCGGCTTACTCAATTGTGCGCGATGGGCGCACAACAGATTCAGCGGTGCGCGCTCACAGAGCAGTTCCGGCATGAGCACTTTCAAGCGCCCCGCGAGCACATCGGCGGCCACATCGAGCCAGGATTTGTAAGCGATCCCGGCCCCTGCCAGAGCCCACAGGCGCACGACATCGGCGTCATCACTGAAACGATCGCCACTAACGGTCAGGCCGACCTCGCGCTTGCCGTCATGAAAACTCCAGTGATCATGAACCCGGCTGCCCAGCATGAACAGCAGGCAATTGTGCTGAGCCAGTTGCTCCAGTTGGCGCGGCTCGCCACGCCGGGCGAGATAATCGGGCGCGGCACACAGCACGCGACGATTGTGTGGGGCGATGGGTAGCGCCACCAGGCTGGAGTCTTCCGGCTCACCGTAGCGCAAGGCAATGTCCACTGGTTGGCGGAACAGATCGGCGATGCGGTCGCCCAGCAGCAGGCGCACGGTCAGCTTCGGGTGCTCGCGCTGAAACTCGTCCAGCCAGGGCAGCAGCAGGTTGCGCCCAAAATCGGACGGTGCCGACAGCTGCAGGACGCCGCTGACCTGATCCTGTCCACTGGCCAACAAACGCCGGCCTTCGTCGAGATGACTCAAGGCCGCCCGGGCGTACTCGAGAAAACCTTCGCCTTCGGCGGTCAGGCGCAGGCTGCGGGTCGAACGGGCCAGCAGCCGGGCGCCCAGCTGCTGTTCGATGCGCTTCAACGCAGCGCTCGCCACCGCCGCCGACATGTCCATGCCCCGTGCGGCCGCGGACAGGCTACCCAGGTCCGCCGCCCGGACAAACAACTGCAAATCATCGAATCGCAGCATGTGAAGCCTTTATTATCAAAAAAACGTTGAAAGAGACTGCTGTTTTAGCGGGTTTTATCTTGCATAGAAATAGCCAATTATCCGCCCCATCGACTCTTTCTTCATATATTTACTCCGGAGCCTTCTATGAAAGCCGTTGCCTACTACGCCTCGTTGCCGATCAGCGATGAAAACGCCCTGCAAGACATCGAACTGCCGGCGCCGGTCGCAGGCCCCCGTGACCTGTTGGTGGAAGTCAAAGCCATCTCGGTCAACCCGGTGGACACCAAGGTCCGTCAGAACGTCCATCCTGAAGCCGGCGCGGCCAACGTGCTGGGTTGGGACGTGGCCGGCGTGGTCAAGTCCGTTGGCAGTGAAGTGACATTGTTCAAGGCAGGCGACAAGGTGTTCTACGCCGGCTCCATCGCCCGCGCCGGGGGTAACAGTGAGTTGCATGTGGTGGACGAGCGAATCGTCGGCCATATGCCGAAAACCCTCGGTTTCGCCGAAGCCGCGGCCCTGCCGTTGACGGCCATTACCGCGTGGGAGTTGCTTTTCGAGCGCCTGCAAGTGCGCGAAGGCAAAACCGATGAAGGCCAGAGCCTGCTGATCGTCGGTGCAGCCGGTGGCGTCGGCTCGATCCTCACGCAATTGGCCAAACAGCTCACGGGCCTAAAGGTGATCGGTACCGCATCGCGCCCGCAGACCCAAAGCTGGGTGAAGGCGCTGGGGGCCGATCAGGTGATCGATCACAGCCAGCCGCTGAGCCAGGCGCTCAAACAGGCTGGCATCGATCAGGTGACCCATGTCGCCAGCCTGACCCAGACCGATCATCACCTGGATCAACTGGTCGAGGCGTTGGCACCGCAAGGCAAGCTGGCCCTGATCGACGACCCGAAAACCCTCGACGTGACCAAGCTCAAGCGCAAGAGCCTGTCGCTGCACTGGGAGTTCATGTACACCCGCTCACTGTTCGAAACCGCGGACATGATCGAACAGCACAAACTGCTCAACCGGGTAGCCCGGCTGATCGATGCTGGCACCCTGAAAACCACGGTTGGCGAGCAATTCGGCACCATCAATGCGGCGAACCTGCGGCGTGCCCATGCGCTGCTGGAAAGTGGAAAATCCAAGGGCAAGATCGTGCTGGAAGGGTTTTAAACGATTGCAGGAGCTGCCGAAGGCTGCCCTCGGACTGCGATGTTTTTTGTTACAAACCGTCAGTCCGAGAGTTGAGCCTTGTCACAATAACGTTCGTATTCAGGACTACAATCGAAGCCTCTGCGAGACAATCTTTTGAGGAGGTCAGTAATGAAGATCCTGATAAAAGAATTGGCAAAGTCCCAGTGGCAAGTCCGCCTGGATCAACATGCCGTCACCTTCCGCAGCGAAGCCGAAGCCCGCGCCTTCACCAATACCCTTGAAGCGCGATTGCACGCCCCTCACCAGATACCCGACCGCCAACAGCGCGCTGTTGGCTGAGTCAGTCCTCAGACCTGGGCTTGTACCAGCGCCCGGGCATTTTGCAACCGCCGGGTGAGCATCGCTACGCTCACCACCAGAATCCCGCACAGGCTGATGACCATGGCCATCGGCACGGCGCTGCCGTCGTGCAAAACACCGACCAGCGCCGCAGCACCTGCCGCGACACTGAATTGCAGGCATCCGAGCATCGCCGAGGCACTGCCGGCGCGGGCACCCTGGCCGTTCATCGCGCAGGCCGAAGAATTGGGAAGGATGCAACCCAGGCTGGCGATGCAGACGAACAACGGAATCAGTAACGGCCAGAGCTGTGCGGTGTGCAGCGCACTGACGGCGAGCAACGCCAGGCCGGCACCTAAGTAAATCCACACTGTGCGTGTGAGCAGGAATGCCGGACCACGCTTGGCCAACAGTCGCGCGTTGACCTGGGCCACCAGAATGAACCCCGCCGCATTGACACCGAAGTACCAGCCAAAATGTTCGGCCGGGACGCCATAGAGCTTGATGAAGATGAACGGTGACCCGGCGATGTAGGAGAACATGCCGGCGATGGCGATACCGCCCGTCAGGGCATGGCCGAGGTACACCGGGTCCTTGAGCAGACGTGCGTACTGACGCAACGCCCCGGCCAAGGGTTGGCGTGGCAAATGCGCGGGCATGCTTTCCGGCAAGCCCAGTGCCACAGCCAGTCCTGCCAAGGCGCTGAAACCGGTCAGCACCAGGAAGATCGACTGCCAGCCTGTGGTGTTGACCAGCAAGCCGCCGAGCATCGGTGCAAGAATCGGCGCCAGGCCCATCACCAGCATCAGCTGCGAAAAGACTTTCGCCGAACCCACCGCATCGCATTTATCGCTGACCACCGCCCGCGAGATCACCATCCCTGCGCAACCGCCCAGTGCCTGGATGAACCGCGCACCAATCAGCCACTCAAGGTTCGGCGCGTACGCGCACGCCAGCGAAGCGGCGGTAAAGAGCCCGACACCGATCAACAACGGAATGCGTCGCCCGAAACGATCTGCCACCGGGCCGTAGGCCAGCTGACCAATGGACAAGCCAAGGAAATACACGGCCAACGTCAGCTGGACGTGTTTTTCGTCGGTGCCGAAGGCGAGCGCCATCGCCGGGAACGCCGGCAGATAGAAATCGATCGCCAGCGGACCGAAAGCGCTCAAGGCGCCAAGAATCAGGATTATGCGAAAATTCATCAGGCATCCAATCGGACAGAAGTCGGCAGCCCGACAGTTTAGCCGCGCATGGACGCCTTGAACATTAAGTTAGCTCGCTAACTATTAAATAATCAGGCCAGCTTCACGCTGTAGCCTTCTTCACTGATGAGCTCGATCACTTGCTCGGCGCTCAATGCACTCTCGACCCCGACTTCCCTGGCAGCCAGATCGACCCGCACACTCGCCGCCGGATCCCTGGCCTGCACAGCCTGGGTGATCGCCCGGACGCAGTGACCGCAGGACATGCCTTCAACATTGAACACTTGCATGGATGACTCCTTTAATGTGGCGCTTGAATGAGGTGACCATCAGTCTCGAGCTTGCCACCATGGCAAGGTCAAGTTCTGAAATGACCTGCCGGGCTGGCAATCGGCTTCGCGCTCGGCCAAGCTGCGTTCATCTACGACTTGATCCCAGGAGATTCAGCCATGCGCTGGTCAGCTTTCAGCCTGTTTGGCCTGCTCAGCCTTTTAACCGCCACAGCCTCGGTCAATGCCGCCGGGGAGGATTATGGCGTGCTGATCATTTCCCGCGAGCGCCTGGAAGTCGCAACCAGCTGCGAGATCGGCGTGTACATCCAGGACCAGTTGGCGGCGCGGCTGTTCCAGGAGCAAAGCACCTCGTTCAACTTGCCGGCGGGCAATGTGTCGCTGCGCCTGAAGCTGCTGCCGGGCCAGGCGCCGGGGTGCAACCCGGGCATGCTGGCGCCGGGTTCGCAAGACATTCAGCTCAGGGCCGGTGATGTGTTGAAGTACCGGATTGCGATGACGCAGGATGGGATGTATCTGAAGCGCGCAGGGCTTGGTTATTGATAAGAATCCCCCTGTAGGAGCGAGGCTTGCCCGCGAAGAACGATAACGCGGTGCGGCAGATACACCGTAGCGTCCGGTTCGCCGGCAAGCCTGGCTCCTACAATGCGAAGAACGATAACGCGGTGCGGCAGATACACCGTAGCGTCCGGTTCACCGGCAAGCCTGGCTCCTACAATGCGAAGAACGAAAACGCGGTGCGGCAGATACACCGTAGCGTCCGGTTCGCCGGCAAGCCTGGCTCCTACAATGCGAAGAACGAAAACGCGGTACGGCAGGTACACCGCTGCGCCTGGTTCGCCGGCAAGCCTGGCTCCTACAAGGCATCGAATTTTGCGCTTGACCTTGCCAGCATGGCAAGGTTGATCCTGTAGGCATCTTCTACAGGGAGCGTGACCGATGTCCGAATCCACTACTTTCGATCTGCCGATTGCCGGCATGACCTGCGCCAGCTGCGCCGGGCGTGTCGAGCGCGCCTTGAGCAAAGTCATCGGCGCCAGTGCCGTCAGCGTCAACCTGGCCACCGAGCAGGCTCGGGTTCAAGCGCCGGTCGACAGCCTGCCGGCCTTGATGGAGGCGGTGCAAAAGGCCGGTTACAGCGTACCGCAGCACCGTCTGGAATTGAGCATCGACGGCATGACCTGCGCCTCCTGTGTCGGCCGGGTCGAACGGGCACTGAACAAGGTGCCGGGGGTCAAGAGCGTCAGCGTTAACCTGGCCAATGAACGCGCTCACTTGGAGCTGCTCGGGCAGGTCGATCCGCAAACCTTGATCGCGGCCGTGACCAAGGCCGGTTACGCCGCCAGCGTCTGGCAAGCCGATCAGCCACTCATCGACACGCGGCAAACCCGATTGCACCGCGAGCGTTGGGCTTTGATCGCAGCCATTGCCCTCGCCTTGCCGCTGGTTTTGCCGATGTTGCTGCAACCGTTCGGCGTGCACTGGATGCTCCCGGCCTGGGCGCAGTTCGCCTTGGCCACACCGGTGCAATTCATCTTCGGCGCGCGGTTTTATGTGGCCGCCTGGAAAGCCGTGCGTGCCGGTGCTGGCAACATGGATCTGCTGGTCGCGCTGGGCACCAGCGCCGGTTATGGCTTGAGCGTATACGAATGGGCCACCGCCGCCGGGCGCATGCCGCACCTGTATTTCGAAGCCTCGGCCGTGGTGATTGCCCTGGTGTTGTTGGGCAAGTACCTGGAAAGCCGCGCCAAACGCCAGACCGCCAGCGCCATTCGCGCCCTGGAAGCGCTGCGCCCGGAGCGGGCGATCCAGGTGATCGATGGTCGCGAGCAGGAGGTTGCGATCAGCGCCCTGCGCCTCGGTGACCTGGTCATGATCAAGCCCGGCGAACGCTTTCCGGTGGACGGCGAAGTGGTCGACGGCCAGAGCCATGCCGACGAAGCATTGATCAGCGGCGAAAGCCTGCCGGTGCCCAAGCAACCCGGTGACAAGGTCACGGGCGGCGCGATCAATGGCGAAGGTCGGTTGCTGGTGCGCACTCAGGCCCTGGGTGCGGAAACCGTGCTGGCGCGGATCATTCGCCTGGTGGAGGACGCTCAGGCGGCGAAAGCACCGATCCAGAAACTGGTGGACAGAGTCAGTCAGGTTTTCGTCCCGGTGGTCTTGCTGCTGGCGTTGGCGACCCTGATCGGCTGGTGGCTGTATGGCGCCCCTCTGGAAACCGCGTTGATCAATGCCGTGGCGGTGCTGGTGATCGCCTGCCCTTGTGCCCTGGGCCTGGCCACGCCAACGGCGATCATGGCCGGCACCGGGGTCGCGGCGCGCTACGGCATTCTGATCAAGGATGCCCAGGCGCTGGAGCGAGCCCATGAGGTCAGCGCCGTGGTGTTCGACAAGACCGGCACGCTGACGTCAGGTACGCCACGTATCGCCCATCTGAGCGCTCTCGATGGAGACGAAGCCAGCCTGCTGCAATGGGCCGGCGCCCTGCAACGCGGCAGCGAGCATCCGCTGGCCAAAGCCGTGCTGGATGCGTGCGCCGAGCGTGGCCTGGCCGTGGCCGACGTCACCGACAGTCAATCCCTGACCGGCCGAGGCATTGCCGGCACCCTTGAGGCTCGTCGTCTGGCGCTGGGCAATCGTCGCCTGCTGGAAGAAAACGGACTGGACGCTGGCGACCTGGCGGGCTCGGCAAACGCGTGGGAAACCGAAGGCCGGACCTTGTCCTGGCTGATCGAGCAAAGCCCTGAGCCAAGGGTGCTGGGCCTGTTCGCCTTCGGTGACACCCTCAAGCCTGGCGCACTACAAGCGGTGCAGCAACTGAGCGCGCGTAACATCAGCAGTCACCTGCTGACCGGCGACAACCGAGGCAGCGCCAACGTGGTCGCCAAGGCGCTAGGCATCCATGATGTGTACGCAGAAGTCCTGCCGGCGGACAAAGCCGCCACCGTCGCTGCGCTGAAGAAAACCGGCGTGGTGGCGATGGTCGGCGATGGCATCAATGATGCGCCAGCGCTGGCCGCGGCCGATATCGGCATCGCCATGGGCGGCGGCACCGATGTGGCCATGCATGCGGCCGGTATTACGTTGATGAATGGCGATCCACGGCGGGTGCCGGCGGCGCTGGAGATCAGCCGCAAAACCTATGCGAAGATCCGCCAGAACCTGTTCTGGGCCTTTGTGTATAACCTGATCGGCATTCCATTGGCCGCCTTCGGCCTCCTCAATCCGGTGCTGGCCGGCGCGGCCATGGCGTTGTCGAGCGTCAGTGTGGTGAGCAATGCGCTACTGTTGAAAACCTGGAAACCCGAGGATCTGGAGGACAACCGATGAACATCGGCCAAGCGGCCCGCCACAGCGGCCTGAGCGCAAAGATGATCCGTTACTACGAGTCCATCGGCCTGCTCAAGGCGGCTCATCGCACCGACAGCGGCTACCGGATGTACGGCGAAGACGACCTGCACACACTGGCATTCATCAAACGCTCACGGGACCTTGGGTTTTCCCTGGAAGAAGTCGGCAAGCTGTTGACCCTCTGGCAGGACCGCCAGCGTGCCAGTGCCGATGTGAAAGCGCTGGCCCGCCAGCATATCGATGAGTTGAACCAGAAGATCCGTGAGCTGGGGCAGTTGCGCGATACGTTGCAGGATTTGGTCGAGCATTGTCAGGGGGATCATCGGCCGGATTGCCCGATTCTCAAGAATCTGGAGTCGGGGTGTTGTGCTGAACCGGTTTCGGCCTGATTGCCAAACGCTTCCCTGTGGGAGCGAGCCTGCTCGCGAAAGCGGACTGCCTGACACACTGATATTGGATGTGCCGACGTCTTCGTCGGAACGCCGCCCGGAGCCGGCTCGCTCCCACATTGGGTTTGGTGGTGCGGACAAAAAACCCGGCCGAAGCCGGTTTTTTTTCGATCAACCGATCACTGCATCCAGGGCGGAGGCGGTTCTTCGGCTTTGCTCGGTGGCGCGTCATCAGCCGCACGCGCCGCTTGCTTGCGCTCTTCATCCAGGCGCGCAGCCTCGATCTCGCGCATGATGCCGCCCACATCGGCCAGCTCTTCAGGTTCGTCGAATTCGCCGGTCAGGACGCTGGCCGGATGCAAAGTACCCGCCTCGTACAAAGCCCACATTTCCTTGGCGTACCGGGTCTTTTTCAACTCTGGCGCAAACCGTCCGAAATAGGACGCCATGTTGCCGACATCCCGTTCCAGCATGCTGAACGCATGGTTGTTGCCCGCCGCGTCAACCGCTTGCGGCAAGTCGATGATCACCGGGCCGGTCGGGGTCAACAGCACGTTGAACTCGGACAGGTCTCCGTGCACCAGACCGGTACACAGCATCAGCACGATCTGCGAAATCAGAAAGGCGTGATACTCGCGCGCCTGATCCGGTTCCAGCACCACGTCGTTCAGACGCGGCGCGGCATCACCGTACTCGTCGGCCACCAACTCCATCAGCAGCACGCCTTCGAGGAAGTCGTACGGCTTGGGCACTCGCACACCGGCACTGGCCAGGCGAAACAGCGCCGCCACTTCGGCGTTCTGCCAAGCGTCTTCGGTTTCTTTCTTGCCAAACTTGGAGCCCTTGGCCATGGCCCGGGCCTGTCGGCTGTTGCGCACCTTGCGGCCTTCCTGATACTCGGCCGCCTGACGAAAACTGCGTTTATTCGCCTCCTTGTAGACCTTCGCGCAACGTAACTGGTTGCCGCAGCGCACCACATAAACAGCTGCTTCTTTACCACTCATGAGTGGGCGCAGCACCTCGTCGACCAGACCGTCCTCGATCAGGGGTTCAATGCGTTTTGGAGTCTTCATCAGCTTTTATTGTGGGTCCTTTATTACCAAACACGCGAAAGTCATTCGTTATACGGCAATCCATCCATTCGGGGGAGGGGGTGCCGACGTACCGTTCGTGTGTTTTTTCAAAACAGCCCTCAATTTCCGCAGGCAACAGCCGAAGTCCTTAGTGACAAAGTGATTTGTCCGACAATCGTTTCCATGACAATAACGATAGCGCACTCACGGACCCGGGTTGATCGACAACGTTTACGGCTGCCAATAAACCGCGAGTCATCTGCACTGCGTGGGCCTACAAGAAAATCTGGAGCGCGGATGAACATCAAACAGAAACTGACCTGGGCGTTTGCAATCATCGCCTGCTTGCCCGTGGTGCTGGTCGCCACCCTCGTTGTGCTGAACTTGCGCAGTGATGCCAAGGACGAATTCGTCGACAACAGCGGTCGCGAAATCCGTCAGGTCAGCAATGCCATGCAACTGTTCTTCGACGGCATCAGCCAGAACGTCGAATACCTGGCCAGGCAACCGCTGATCACCCACTCCGACGACAGCCTCAAGACTTACATGAACGCCAACGCCGCCAGCATTCCCCAAGGCGAAATGGACAAAAAAGTCTTCGGCTTCCTGCAGGACCTGGGCAACGCCCATCCGTCCTACGCCTACGCCATCCTCGGCACCGCGGCCGGTGGTTACGTGTCGTGGCCGGACGATGCCAAGCTGGCCAACTACGACCCACGTCAGCGGCCATGGTACAAGGCAGCCCAGGCCAAACCGGGCAAGCCGTTCCGTACCGAAGCCTATTACTGGGCCGAAAATGATACGTCCTACGTCAGCACCGTACGCACCATCGACAACAAGCTGGGCATCAACGGCGGTGTGGTCAGCATCGACGTGTCGCTCAAACAGCTCACCGAACTGGTCAAGCAGATCAAGCTCGGCGAGACCGGCTACCTGATGCTGCTGGAAAACTCCGGCACCGTACTGGTCGATCCGAAGCAACCGGAACACAATTTCAAGGCCCTGAGCAGCCTCGGTGAGGGTTATGCGCAACTGGCCAAGGCCGGCAAAGGCCTGGTCGAAGTCGAACTCAATGGTGAGCGCTACATGGCCAACGTCTGGCCGTCTGAGCAACTGGGCTGGACCTTCATCGGCCTTATCAAACAGAGCGATGTGATGAGCACCGCGACCCAACTGACCTGGTTGATCGCGATCATCGCCGCTGTGCTGGCGGTAATCTTCGCCATCGTCGGCGCCAGTTTCGCCAGCGTCATCGTGCGGCCGATCCGCAGCGTGGCCGATGGCCTGGAAGGCATCGCCCAGGGTGAAGGTGACCTGACCAAGAACCTGCAGGTGCGTGGCAGCGACGAAACCGCGCAACTGGCCAACTGGTTCAACCAGTTCCTGACCGCGATTCGCAACCTGATCCAGAGCATCGGCGGTGCCGCGACCAAGATCCTGGCTACCTCCAAGAGCTCGACCCAGGTCTCCAGCGACATGGCCGAAGCCGCTGGACGCCAGCGCGAAGCGGTGGACATGGTGTCCACGGCATTCCACGAAATGGTCGCCACCGCCAACGAAGTGGCGCGTTCCTGCAGTCAGGCGGCCGAGTCCGCCGACAGCGGCCAGCGCCAGGCCCGTGAAGGTCAGCAACAGATTGACGCGGCCGTCAGCAGTGTCGATCGCCTGAGCCAGGAAATCGAACAGTCGGCCCAGTCGATGCAACAGCTAGAGCGCGACAGCAACGATATCCAGTCGATCCTGGGGACCATTCGCTCAATCGCCGAGCAAACCAACCTGCTGGCGCTGAACGCCGCCATCGAAGCGGCGCGGGCCGGTGAACAGGGCCGTGGTTTTGCGGTGGTGGCCGATGAAGTACGGGCGCTGGCCAAGCGCACGGCCGACTCTACCGCGGAAATCGACGGGCTGCTGGGCAACCTGGCCAAGCGCACCAGCCAGGTGACCCAGCAGATGCATGCGAGCCTGGAGGTGTCCCAACAATCGGTGACGCGCATCGGCGAAGCGCGCAACAGTTTCGGGCAGATCCGCGAGTCGGTGGACGTGATCCGCGACATGAACACCCAGATTGCCACGGCGGCGGAGCAACAGCATCAGGTGGCCGAAGACATCAACCGGCACATCAGCCAGATCCATGGCGATGCGCAATTGGTGGCAGAACTGGCGAACTCGGCGCGACTGGATTCCCAGAGCCTGGCCGGGTTGTCGAATGAGCTGGATGGGTTGGTGCGCCGGTTCCGCACCTGACCGACGACCGCTGCGCGGTCAATCGCCAGCAAGCCGGCTCCTACAGAGGTTGCGTCGTTCCCGATATTGGGTACGACACAAAACCTGTAGGAGCCGGCTTGCTGGCGATGAGGCCATCACTGCCGAAACAACTCCCCCGGGGTAAACCCGAACAACCCCTTGAACGCAGCAATAAAAGCCGACGTCGAGTCATACCCGCAGGCCAGCGCGGCATTGGTCACGCTGTCCCCCTCCTCCAGCAGACTCAACGACGACAGCAAGCGCATACGCTGGCGCCAGCCACGAAAACTCAACCCGGTTTCACGCTGGAACAGGCGCATCAGGGTTTTCTCCGACGTGCCCAGACGCTCGGCCCACTCGTGCAAGGTCACATTGCGCTCGGGATTTTCGATCAGTTCGTTGCACAACCCCAGCAACTTTTCATGACGGGGCAACGGCAGGGAAAACCCGACTTCCGGCAGCGTCGCCAACTGATCCAGCAACACACCCACCAGCCGCGCTTGCGGGCTGTCGCCCTGTGGATAATCCACTGGCAGCTGGCAAAAGCTCTTGATCAGCTCCCGGGCGAGGGGCGTCACTTCCAGCACCCGGCAACGCCCGTCCGCCCACTGGCAATCCTCGCGACGCACATACAGGCTGCGCATCTCGGCGCGCATCGAGGTCACGACCTGATGATCGAGATCCGCCGGAATCCAGATCCCCCACTGCGGCGGCGCGAAGAAACTGCCCTCGGCGGTGTGCACACCGAGCACGCCACTGATGGCATAGGAAAACTGCGCCCAGTCGTGACGATGGGACGCCGTCCACGACCCGGCATTGAGGCTCTCCACCCGGGCATACAGCGGACGCGGCAGCGTAATGAGCGGTGGAATGCTGCGTTCGAGGGAAACCTGTCCGTTAGTCGGCATTGCCTGGCCTTGTGTTGCTGTATGGCTGATGAAGGCCGACGTTAGGCCAAGTCACACATTCATTCAACACCGATATTCCCTGTGGGAGCGAGCCTGCTCGCGAAGCGATCTTTCAGCCACATCAATGTTGAATGTGCCGCCGCATTCGCGAGCAGGCTCGCTCCCACAGGTTGTGATCCGCCATCAACGTTCGATGATGGCGGTCACCCCCTGACCGCCCGCGGCGCAGATTGAGATAAGCCCACGTCCCTTCCCCGCGGTATCGAGCAACTTCGCCAGGTTGGCGACGATTCGCCCACCCGTGGCGGCAAACGGGTGCCCCGCCGCCAGCGAACTGCCTTTGACATTAAGCCGGCTGCGGTCGATCGAGCCCAGCGGCGAGTCGAGACCCAGGCGGCTTTTGCAATACTCGGGGTCTTCCCAGGCCTTCAAGGTGCAGAGCACTTGCGCGGCGAAGGCTTCATGGATTTCGTAGTAATCGAAGTCTTGCAGGGTCAGGCCATTGCGCGCCAGCAACCGCGGCACGGCATACACCGGTGCCATCAAAAGGCCCTCGGCGCCGTTGACGAAATCCACCGCTGCTGCCTCGCCATCGCGCAGGTAGGCGAGGATCGGCAAGCCACGTGCCTTCGCCCATTCCTCACTGCCCAGCAGCACCAGCGAGGCGCCATCGGTCAGTGGTGTGGAGTTGCCGGCGGTGAGGGTGCCCTTGGCGGTGTTGTCGAATGCCGTTTTCAGCGAGGCGAGTTTTTCCAGGGTCAGGTCCGGGCGTAAATTGTTGTCGCGGGTAAGGCCAAGAAACGGCGTCATCAAATCGTTTTGCCAACCTTCGGCGTAAGACGCGGCCAGTTTCTGATGACTCTCCAGCGTCAGCTGATCCTGCTCTTCACGAGGAATGCTCCAGGCCTGCGCCATGAACTCGCAATGCTCCCCCATGGACAATCCCGTGCGCGGCTCGCCATTGCGCGGAAACTCGGGGATCAGATGCCATGGGCGCAACTGCAGGAAGGGTTTGAGTTTTTCAATGGTCGTGTTGGCGCGATAGGCTTGCAGCAGAATCTTGCGCAGCCCATCGCTGACACTGATCGGTGCGTCCGAGGTGGTGTCGACCCCACCGGCAATGGCGCAGTCGATCTGGCCCAGGGCAATTTTGTTCGCCACCAGCAGCGCTGCTTCCAGCCCGGTGCCGCAAGCCTGCTGAATGTCATAGGCCGGCGTAGTGGGAGACAGCCGCGAGCCGAGCACACACTCGCGTGTCAGGTTCATGTCCCGCGGCAACTTGAGGACGGCCCCGGTGACCATTTCGCCAAGGCGCAGTCCATGCAGGTTGTAGCGTTCGATCAGGCCTTCGAGCGTGGCAGTGAGCATGGCCTGGATACTGGCGGTGGCGTACGGCCCGTTAGAACGAGCGAAGGGTATCCGGTTACCACCGATGATCGCGACACGACGCAGCTGAGTCATGAAAAGCTTCCTATTCTGTGAAGGCCACTACCCGCAAGCGTAGGCCTTTTTCCGGTGAATCGAACGACTGATTGCCATTCATGGTCCACACTTTGAACCTCATCTGCTGGAGCGCGTTCCATGTCTGACCGCTATATCGACTTCGCCAATTCGTCCATCGGCCATCGACTGGTCGGGGCCTTGGGCCTGCCTTCGCCGGTACGCCTGGATCGCTGGCAAGCCGGGCGATTGCGCCCTGTCGAGGGCGCTTTGCTGATTGGCGGCGGACCGCTGGCGGAAAAGGTCAGCGCCCTTGCCAACCGCCTGACGGACGCGATCTACACCTACGGCACCGAGCCCTCGATGGCGACCGCGTGGATTCCCGGACACGGTCCGAAACTCAAGGCCGTGGTGTTCGATGCCAGTGATCTGGTGCAAACCGACCAGCTCAAGCAACTGCGCGAATTCTTCCAGCCACTGATGAAAAACCTCGACCACAGTGCACACCTGGTGATTCTGGGACGTGACCCGCAGACCTTGAGCGACCCGTTCGCCGCCAGTACCCAGCGCGCCCTCGAAGGTTTCAGTCGCTCGCTGGCCAAGGAACTGCGCAGCGGCGGCACCTTGCAGCTGATCCATGTTGGCGAGGGTGCCGAGGATCAACTGGAAGGCCCACTGCGGTTTTTCCTCTCACCGAAAAGCGCCTTCGTGTCCGGGCAAGTGATTGGCCTGGATGCCTGCGACACCCAAGTAACGGACTGGACGCGCCCTCTGGCCGGGCGCAAGGCGCTGGTCACCGGCGCTGCGCGGGGCATCGGCGCCGCCATCGCCGAAACCCTGGCCCGTGACGGTGCCGAGGTCATCCTGCTCGACGTGCCCCCGGCCAGGACCGATCTCGATACCCTCGCCGCACGCCTCGGCGGGCGTGGAATCACTCTGGACATCTGCGCCGAGAATGCCGCGACGGAGTTGGTTGAACAGTTGCCCGACGGCATCGACATCGTGGTGCACAACGCCGGCATTACCCGGGATAAAACCCTGGCCAACATGACTCCGGAGTTCTGGGATGCGGTGCTCGCCGTCAACCTCAACGCCCCGCAAGTGTTGACCAAAGCGCTGCTCGACAGCGGCACCCTGCGCGACAATGGCCGGGTGATTCTGCTGGCGTCGATCAGCGGCATCGCGGGCAATCGCGGACAAACCAACTATGCGGCAAGCAAGGCCGGCCTGATTGGCCTGGCGCAGGCCTGGGCGCCGCTGTTGCATGAGCGGGGCATCAGCATCAATGCCGTGGCGCCGGGTTTTATCGAAACCCAAATGACCGCGCACATTCCATTCGGCCTGCGCGAAGCCGGACGACGCATGAGCTCATTGGGCCAGGGCGGCCTGCCACAAGACGTCGCCGAAGCGGTGGCCTGGCTCGCGCAACCGGGCACGGGCGCGTTCACCGGCCAGGCGTTGCGTGTCTGCGGACAAAGCGTTCTGGGGGCCTAGGCATGATCATCGACTGGCACACACTCAATCGCGAACCTAGCCTGCCGGGGCTGTACGTGCATGCGGCGACGCGGCGCAAAATCACCGGCACCACCCTGCCCGATTCGGGTTTGCGCTGCTGGCTCGATGTCGATCCAAAGCGCTTGGCGGCCTATCGCAAGGTCTGCGGCTTCACCGACAACGGTCTGCTGCCACCCACCTATCCGCACATCCTCGCATTCGCCTTGCAGATGCAATTGCTCACCGCCCGGGACTTTCCGTTCCCGCTGCTGGGGCTGATTCACCTGAGCAATCGCATCCGCGTGCTGCGGCCCATGGGCGGGGTCCATCGAGTGCGGGCCAGCGTGTGCGTGGAGAATCTGCAACCCCATGCGAAGGGGGCAACGTTCGATCTGGTGACGACGCTGGATGATCAATTGGGACCGCTCTGGGAGGCGCAAAGCCAGATGCTGTGCCGAGGGGTCAAGCTTGAGGGCGAGCCCGTCGAGGAGGAGTTGGCCTCGACGCTGGCATTGACGCAAGTCGCCCAATGGAAAGCGCCCGCGGACATCGGCCGGCAGTACGCCAAGGTATCCGGCGACTACAACCCGATTCACCTGAGTGCGGCCAGCGCCAAGATTTTCGGTTTTCCATCGGCGATTGCTCATGGATTATGGAACAAGGCCCGCACCCTGGCGGCCCTCGCCGAGCATCTGCCGGCGGCGAACATCGAGATCGCGGTGCAATTCAAAAAGCCGGTGCGCCTGCCCAGCGAGGTGACATTACTGGCCAGCGCCGCAGGCTCCAGTGGGGATCTGCAATTGGTCGGGGTCGGCGATCTGGAACATATGGTTGGCCACTGGCGGCCGATTGCCTGATACGAATCGGACAACATACACCTGTAGGAGCCAGGCTTGCCGGCGAAGACGCCCGAAAGACTTGCGCAATGTTCAAGGACGCCTTCGCCGGCAAGCCTGGCTCCTACAGAGTTTTCACCTGGCCCATAAGCAACCGTTTCGAAGGCTTCAACGCCTGGCCAACTCCCCCAGCGGCTGTGGGAACAGGTTATTCAGCGTCTCCAACAACCGCACGTGATAGATCGGCTTGCGAAACAGGTCCAGCACCTGCAACCGCAACATATCACTGACATCCTCCATGTCCGCATGCCCGGACATCACGATCACCGGCAAATGCTGGCGCGCCGTGTGCTCGCGCAGGCGCTTGATCAACGACATGCCACTCTCCTCCGGCATGCGCAGGTCGGTGATGACCAGCGCGATATCCGGATGGCGCGTCAGATGCTGCAGCGCCAGCTTGACCGAGGTCGCGGTGAAACAATCGAAACCCTCACCCTCCAGCAACTCCGCCAATTCCAACAACGCATCCTCCTCGTCATCGACCAGAAGAAGCTGCTGTCGTGGAGATGCTAAAGCGTTCATGGACTCTACCTGCAATGGATGGGGCACTGACGTTCAAACCATGACGACACGTTAGCAGGCCACTGCTATCACGACGGCACCAGCGCCGTCTTGATGGTGGTAAATATCGTTGTAACCGCACCGGAGATGGGAGTCATGAAGACCCCCAACGCAACCGCCGCCATACCAGCAATAATGGCGTACTCGATACCCGAAGCCCCCTCGGTATCCTTCGCCAGCCTCTTGTAAAAAGCGATTTCTGATTTGATCTTCTGAACCAGCTTGGCGAAAGACATGAACGTTCTCCTTCATGGGTGTTGCACGGACGCAACATGATTCCCCTATGCCAGCATCAGCATTGTCGGCATTCCTCCGCTAAACAACTGTAAGAACGCATTAACACCAAAGTATTAATCGTTTCGTTGACGTCAAAAAACCTCGCATTTGAGCTGAATCATTATATTTCGTCAGATTTTCACCTCCTCGGTAATGGCGTTTTGCTCTAGCTGAGCTACCTTCAAATAGCCAAATAGTTCCATGTTCATAGCTGCCTGATTGCGTAGTTGTCTCGTTGCGGAAAACGAGTTTTTTGTGCAGCAGGAAAGGGAGTGCCGTCATGAACAGTCGTGTCATCCTCAGCCTTGCCGGACTGTCACTGGCGGGCGCTGTCATTGCCGGTTATTGGGGCTTCACCTTGACCCGTCAACCGGCCGTCGCTCCAATTGCGCAAGTCGAGATCGCCCCCCCGACACCCGCAACTCCCGCAACTGTTCCCCAGCCAGTAGAAGACACGCGCCAACCGATCGTGGTGTTGCTACATGACATCGCGCCGTTTGTGCAAATCACCGCCGCCGATGTGGCCCTGGAAAAACTGCGCACCGTCCCGGTGGGCAGCCTGACCCGTCTCGATCAAGCCATTGGCCGTACGCCCTGGCGCGCCCTGACCGCCGGTAGCTGGCTCAACGACGAGAGCTTTGAAGCCGGGGGCAAGCTGGCGCGGATGATTCGGCCCGATGAGCGCGCGCTCGCCGTCGCCGTGGATGAAGTGATCAATGCCGGCGGGCAATTGACCCCGGGGGACTATGTCGATGTACTGCTGTTCTTGCGCATGGACAACATCAATCTTCAGCCCTCGGCGCAGCTCGTGGTCCCGGCCTTGCGCGTGCTGGGTGTAGGCGAGCAAATGGGTTTGACCAACGACGGCCAGCCCTCCAGCCCGGCCCAGGGCAACGATGAAAAACTCCGGCAGGAACAACAGCGCGCCAGCGCCCGCACCGTGCTGCTCGCGGTCCCCGAACAACTGCTGAGCCGCTTGATGCTCGCGGCGCAGGCCGGGGTGTTGCGCCTGGCCGTGCGCAGCGCCGAGGAAAAACGCCTGGCTCGTTACTGGGCCGGTGAACGCGATTCAGCGGCCAACATCGCCAACGCCAATCGCGACTTGATCCAGTTCAACCAACTGGCCATGACCGCGCCGCCCAGACCTCTGGTCGCCAGTCGCGCAGTCGCACCGCGCCAGTCGGGTGTGGAAGTCATCCGCGGCAACGAATCCACGCAAAAGTCCCCCTGAATCGAGCAAGGAAACGCTTTAAATGCGCAGACGTATTACGCCGTTGTTCAACGGCTTGATCTGGGCCACCTTGCTGAGCGGCATGCCGGTGACGGCAGCAATGGCTGCTACCGGTAGTTGTGCAGCGCTGGGCCCGCTGCCAGCAGTAATGGAAGTAGGTGAAGGCCTGCAACAGGAAGTGCAATCACCAGTGGCAATCACCCGGATCGCGGTTGGCGACCCGAAAATCGCCGATGTGCGAGTCAATGGCAACCAGGCTTTCCTGCTCACTGGCATGGGCGCCGGCGCCACCAGCCTGATGGTCTGGACCGCCTGTGCCAGCGCACCGCGCCAAAGCATGGTGTTCGTCCAGGGCCGCGCGACGGCGGCCATGACCAGTGCCAGACAGTCACCGTCGGATGATCCGTTGCTGCCCTCGCAAGTGCAGACCGATATCCGCTTCGTCGAAGTCAGTCGCACCAAGCTGAAAGAAGCCAGTACTTCGATCTACGGCAAAAACTCTAACTTCCTGTTCGGCTCCCCCGGCACCGTCCCCAATACGGCGGTGACACCCCGGGTGTTCCCGTTGCGCAACCTGGATCCGCGTATTGCCGTGCCGAGCATTCCGTTGGCCAACGACATGTTCAACATCGTCGCCGGCGGAGGCAACTTCCTGGCCATCATCAATGCCATGGAAAGCAGTGGCTTTGCCTACACCCTGGCGCGGCCAAGCCTGGTGGCGATCAGCGGACAAAGCGCAAGCTTCCTGGCGGGCGGAGAAATTCCGATCCCGATTCCCAGCGCCAACAGCAACAGCTATTCCATCGAATACAAGGAATTCGGCATCCGCCTGACGCTCACGCCAACGGTGGTCAGCAATGATCAGATCGCCCTCAAGGTCGCTCCCGAAGTCAGCGAACTGGATTACAACAACGCCGTGACCATCGGCGGCACCACGGTGCCGGCGTTCACCATTCGCCGCACCGACACCAGCATCTCCCTGGCCGATGGCGAAAGCTTCGTCATCAGCGGCCTGATCACCACGCAAAATACCTCGCAGGTGGACAAGTTTCCGGGGCTGGGCGATATCCCGATCCTCGGCGCGTTCTTTCGCAGCTCCTCGATCAATCGCGAAGAACGGGAACTGCTGATGATCGTCACGCCGCACCTGGTGCAGCCGTTGGCGGCCAATGCGCAACTGCCGTCGCTGCCGGGTGAAAAACTGCGCAATTACGACCCCAACTGGTATCGCCTGTACTTCCTCGAAAACGGCGACTTCGATAAACGCAGCGGGTTATCGCAATGAGCCAGAACCTGAGCCAGACCTTCCTGGCGATCACGCGCAACAGCACTGACCTGGAATGGCTGCAAGGCGCGCTCGCCCCCTTGGGCCAAGTGGTCAGTGCCGGTGGCGGCAGTCTCGACGAGCTGTTGGCGCTGGTGGACGTGACCCTGGCCGGCCTGGTGTTCGTGGGCCTGGATCGTGAGCATGTAGTGGCCCAGTGCGCACTGATTGAAGGCGCCCTGGAAGCCAAGCCGAGGCTGGCCATCGTCGCGTTGGGCGACGGCATGGATAACCAGCTGGTACTCAACGCCATGCGCGCCGGGGCCCGGGACTTCGTGGCCTATGGCTCGCGCTCCAGTGAAGTCGCCGGTCTGGTGCGGCGCCAGAGTAAACGCCTGCCACCGGTGGTGCCGAATACTCACCTGGGCGGCCTGACCGTACTGTACGGGGTGCAGAGCAACGCCGACGGTGCCCTGCTGGCAAACCACATGGCGCAGGTGGTGCAAAAAAGCGGTCAGCAAACGCTGCTGCTCGACCTCGGCCTGCCCCGGGGTGACAGCCTGGCCCTGCTGGGCCTGGAGAGTTCGTTTCATTTCGGTGATGCACTGCGCAACTTGCGCCGCCTCGACGCGACGCTGATCGACAGCGCCTTTACCCGTTGCGAAGCCGGGCTGCGGATCCTTGCCTACGCCACCCACGATGAACCGCTGGAACACACCAGCGCCGCCGAGCTGTACATGCTGCTCAGCGCCCTGCGCCAGCACTTCCAGCATATCGTCGTGAACCTCACCGGCCAGCCCGACAGCGAAGCCCTGCGCACTTTCGTCAGCCATTGCGACAAGCTGCTGTGGTACACCGACCAGAACGTGCTCGACTGCCGCCGCAACCTGGCGGTACTGAATCTGTGGCGCGAAAAAGGCATGAAACTCGATCACGCCAAGCTGCTGGTGGATCGCTACCTGCGCAGCGTCGCGCCGGACTCCGAGGCCTTGAGCAAAAGCTTCGGCATGGAGATCATCGCCACCCTTGCCTATAGCCCCGAGGTGCGCTTGAACGCCAAGAACCAGGGCGTGACCCTGTTCGAACTGGCCCCCCGGGAAGTGCTCACCCAAAGCCTGCGCAACCTCGGCGAACGCTTGGCCAAACGCTCCGAAAGCCTGGCCAAACCCAAGTCCTGGTTCAGCCGTTTGAGAGGTACGCCATGAGCGGCGAAAAACTGTTCGGCGCAACGCACCGCGGGGTGGCCGGCAATACCGACCACGAAGGCCTGAAACTGGTGCTGCACCGCTACATCATCGATGCCATCGAGGAGTCCGGGAAAAACCTGCTGGAAGGCTCGCGCCAGGTGCTGGCGCAGTTCGTCATCGACAAAGTGGCCGAATACATCGCGCGCTTGCACCTGGCGATTTCGCGCTACGAGATGGAGCGCCTGGCCGAAGAGATCGTCGACGAACTCACAGGTTTCGGCCCGCTGGAAGTGCTGCTGCGTGATTCGGCGGTGACTGAAATCCTGGTCAACGGCCCGCACCGCGTGTTCATCGAACGCGATGGCGTACTGCATCAGAGCGACTTGCGTTTCATCGATGCGCACCATGTCGAGCGCGTCATCCAGCGCATCCTCGCACCTCTGGGCCGGCGGCTCGATGAGTCTTCGCCGATGGTCGATGCGCGCCTGCCGGACGGCAGCCGGGTCAATGCGATCATTCCACCGATTGCGCTCGACGGCCCGTGCCTGTCGATTCGAAAATTCCGCCAGGACATGCTCAACAGCACCGACCTGATGGCCATCCAAACCATCGACCAGGCGATCTACGAATTCCTGCAAGAGGCCGTGGGCAAGCGCTGCAACATTCTGATCAGCGGCGGCACCGGCACCGGCAAGACCACGCTGCTGAACATTCTCAGCCAGTTGATCGATCCCCACCAACGGCTGGTGACCATCGAAGACGTCGCCGAACTGCAACTGGGCCACCCTCACGTGGTGCGCCTGGAAACCCGGCCGCCGAATGCCGAAGGCCATGGCGAGGTGAAGGCCAGCGACCTGATTCGCAACGCCCTGCGGATGCGCCCGGACCGGATCATCCTCGGTGAAATCCGCGGTGTCGAAGTGGTCGACGTCCTGACGGCGATGAATACCGGTCACGACGGATCCATGAGCACCGTGCACGCCAACAACGCGCAGGATGCGTTGTTGCGCCTGGAAACCCTGGTCGGCCTGACTGGTCGCAGCATTGCCGAACGGACCTTGCGCCAGATGATCTGCGCGGCGCTGGACGTGGTCATCCAGTTGACGCGCATGCCCGATGGCCGCCGCTGCGTCAGTGAAGTGGTCGAGGTGATCGGCATCCGTGAAGACGTGTACGTCACCAATACGCTGTTTCGCCTCGACCGCCGCAGCGGTTTCGGTTTCACGCGCGAGGCGGTCAACCCCGCCGGTGACAAACTGCGTCGCGAGTCGGCGCTTTCTTCCTCGGCGTATTGAAGGCCACGGTATGCTCAAACCGCTGCTGCTCATCCTTGTTTGCCTGGCGTTGCTGGGGCTATCGGCCCGCCTGCTCGCTCGCGGCTTGCGCGAACCCGGCACCCAGCGCGTGCTGGAGCGTCTGAGCCAAGGGCAACCGGAGCGGGTGGTGCGCAAAACACCCTGGACGGGACTGGAGCGCGCCTTTTTGCGCGCCGGCCTCGGGCGGCCCACCGAACGCCTGGGTGTGTGGCTGACGCTGTGGGCCTTGAGTGTCTTGCTCGGGTTCATCGGCGGCGGCTGGCTGGGCTTGCTCGCCCTGTTGCTGTTGCCGCCCCTGCTCCTGCGTCTGTATGTCGATTGGCGTTACCAGCGCCGGCTCAAGCGCATGATCGAACAATTGCCAGCGCTACTCGATCACAGCGTGCGCAGCCTGAAGTCCGGCCGAACCCTGGCCGATGCGGTGTTGGGCGCCGTCGACGCCGCCGAAGACCCGCTGAAAAATGCCTTGGGCCGCGTGCAACGCCAGGTGCACATGGGCATCAGCCTGCCGGACGCCACCTCGGACTTTGCAGAACTCTACGACAAGGACGAACTTCGCTTGTTTGCCCTCGGCTTGAAGGTCAATCACCGCTACGGCGGCAACGCCAGTGAACTGCTGGAAAATCTGATCAAGATCATTCGCGAACGTGAACAGGCGGCTCGCCAATTGAGCGCCATGACCGGGGAAACCCGGGTCACGGCGGTGGTCCTGGCGCTGATGCCGGTAGCACTCGCCGGCTACATCCTGGTGTCCAATCCGAAGTACCTGATGGGCATGTGGAACGACAGTTCGGGGCAGTCGATGCTGGTGGGAGCACTCGCCCTCCAGGTGTTCGGCTGCGTGGCGCTGTGGCGGATGTTGCGCAGCCTATGAACCCGTCCATGCTGCTGAGCTCGCTGCTGTTCCTGCTGGCATGCGGATTGTTTGTCGGCGTCATCGTGCAAATGCGTCGGCGTGCCCGCCAGGTGGTGCAGCGCCTGGACGGTAAAACGCCGAGCGAAAACCGCTTCAGCCAGTGGCTGCACGCACTGGGCACGAGCCGGGTCGGCCAGCAGTCGGTCAAGCTCGACAACGAAACCCAGACGCTGCTCAACCGCCTGGGCTGGCGTACCGCGCGGCAACGGGCGTTGTTCGCCGCCTTGCAGGTGGGCGTCCCGGTACTGGCGCTGGCATTGAGTGCGCTGGTCCAGAGCTTGTTCTTCCCCCAGGTCACTCACCCGTGGCTGGTCCCGGCGTTCGCCCTGGGCATCGGTTATCTGCTGCCCAAGCGCCTGCTGGCCGCCGCCGCACACCATCGGCAAAAAAAACTGGCGTTGGAAATCTCCACCTTCATTCCGTTGCTGCGCATCCTGTTCGAATCGGGCATGGCCGTGGAGCAATCGCTGCGCGTCTTGAGCAATGAAGGCAAACAACTGATGCCCACGCTGACCTACGAGCTACGTCTGGTGCTGGCCCGCGTCGACTCGGGCCTGGAGCTGGGCGATGAACTGAACAAGGCCACCCGCTTGCTGGCGGTCGACGAATTCACTGACACCTGCGTGATCCTGCAACAGCTGATCCATCAGGGTGGCGGTGCGATGAAATCCCTGCTGGCGCTCAAACTGTTGCTCGATGACAAACGCCTGGCGCGCCTACAGGAATACATCTCCAAGATGTCCGCGAAAATGTCCGTCGTGATGATGCTGTTCCTCTTCCCGGCGTTATTGATCGTACTGGCGGGCCCGGGTTTCACCGCCCTCGCCCGGGCTTTTGCTTCTTAGAGGAATCGTGATGAAAGCAATGATTGCAGGTTTCTGTCTGCTGATGCTGGGTGGTTGCGCGAGCAACGGACAGACACCCTGGAGTGCCCTGACCAGCACCGCCAGTTGCGGCAAGTTGAACGCCGAACAACAGCTGTCGCTGAACCTCGCCGATGACATGGCCAATGACGGCAAGCTGCACGCCAGCCTCGCCAACCTGCAGAGCCTGCCGGACAATTTTGCCGATGTGCGCCTGCGCAAAGCCAAGGTGTATCGCCTGCTGGACCGCAGTGAAGCCGAGCCGCTGTACCGCAGCCTGCTCGGCGGCTGCCTGGCCGCCGAAGCCGAGCACGGCCTGGGCCAACTCGCCGCCGCCCGAGGCGACAATGGCCTGGCCCAGGCGCACCTTCTACGGGCCGCCCGCCTGGCGCCCACCGACGAAAAAATCCGCAACGACCTGGGCGTGGTGTACCTCAATCAATTGCGCATCGAAGACGCCAAATTCGAATTCCTCACCGCCATCGAACTCAAGCAGAGCGACCAGCTGGCCGCCATGAACCTGGTGACCCTGTTGATCTACCAGGACGACTGGAACCGCGCCGCCGAGCTGGTCAGCCGCCTTGGACTGAAACCGGCACAAGTCACTCAGGCCCAGGCCCGCGCCGAGAAGCTCAAGTCACCCGGCAAGGCCGGTCCCACCGTCGCCGCCGTTCAGTAGGGAGAACCCTGATGAAACCGACCACCCTTTACTGTCTCGGCTTGCTGACCCTACCACTTGCCGCCCACGCCATCGACGCCGGCCCTGCCTCGCCACAACAACAGGAAACCGAAGGCTGGCTGCAACTGCAAAGCAGCAACACCGCCGCCTCCACAAAGCCGCAAACCGCCAGCGCAACCGAGCGCGAACTGGCGATGCAGCGCTGGCTGAAAAGCTTTCAGCATGAGATTCCGCAGTTCTTTGATCAGGATGCGGGAGGGAAAGTGGACAGTGGGTCGGGGGAATAGCGATTGCGCCTGAACCGCATCGCCCCCTGTAGGAGCGAGCATGCTCGCGATGGTCGTTAACGATGACACTGGAAACCAGATGCCCCGCGGCGCCCTCGAGTTTTTCGCGAGCATGCTCGCTCCTACAGGGGGGGTTAGCGTTATTGCTGCGGGTCGAGGTTGTCCAGTGCCCGATTTACCGCCAGCTCACCCAGCATGATCACTTGGGCAATCCCCAGCAGCGTGTTGCGCTGCGACCCGTCCAGAAACGCCGCGAAGTCATTGGCCATGACACTCGCCGACGCAAGGGATTCACAGGCGTGGGCCAGCAGGGTTTCGGTATCGATATCGGGAGAGATGACGAACATCGTGCTGGGCTTTCGCACGACAGGTGTCTTGAGCGGATTGAGGTAGTGATCGAGGGCGCGGTCGGCGGCTTCGTGGAGGGTTTTTGAGTTGGGGGATTGGTAGGGTGAAACGTCGTCGGTTGCGGGGGGATTTGGGGTGGGTTTGATCATGGTGAAGCTCCAAGTATGAAATAGAGCTGCTACCGATCGCCGCGACAGCGATCTAGGGTGGCAGCTGTACGCGGGGTCGCGGACCGAGCTACTTGGAAAACCCGGCATACCCAAAGGTATCCCGCGCACAGCCACCATTAAACCAAACAACAAGCACCGAAGCGCTCTAGTTAGGCGGAGGATTATGCACCAAGTAAATTGAACAGGCCGCGACAGCCCGATCACTGATTTTTTCAGCGACGGACAAAGGCTAGAGATCGCGCTTCCGACGGACAACCTGAAAAGCGTGTCGGATGTTTCCCACGGATTTGAGGGATCCTGCTCGACATGGGTTGGCTGTCAGGCCGCCTTCGCGAGCAAGCTCGCTCCCACAGTGGATCCAGTACATCCGCCAGATGCAGGTCGGCTTCAGGCCGCCATCGCGAGCAAGCTCGCTCCCACAGGGGATCCAGTACATCCGCCAGATGCAGGTCGGCTGGCAGGCCGCCTTCGCGAGCAGGCTCGCTCCCACAGTGGGTCGGTGTACACCCTCCGCTCTTCACCACTCATCAGGCCGAGCGTTAGCTCGCCTTCAGCTTTTGATCTTGATCTGCCGGCCCCTTCGGGAGGCTGAGTGGAGGCGTTTATCCGGGGAGTGGCGCGCAGCGCCGTTCGACGCAGTCGAACACGCTGCATGTAGGTGCAGCGAAGCCAACCGGAGGGCAGTGTCCCCGGATGGACGCCGGAGCGAAGGAACCCCGAGCCTTAGCGAGGGGCCGGACGCTGGGGCAAGACCTTTTGGTTCCTTTTGGGGCGTTTGCCAAAAGGGACTCGCCGTAAGGGCGAAACCATAAGTGGCCGTTACCGCAGCAATGGATATGTACACCCATAAAACCCTACAGCGGAGATCAGCTCGTCGACGCCCGATGCCGCATCCCCAAATTACTCGGCGTCAACGCCAACGCCAATTGCGTACGGTTATGCATATGCGTCAACCGCAACACCTGGGACACGTACAACTTCACCGTGTTCTCGGTAATGCCCAACTCGCAGGCAATCTGATAATTGGTTTGCCCCTTGCCTACCAACCGCGCCACATCCAGTTGGCGTGGCGACAACTGATTGAAAATGGCCGGGATCTCGGCCCGCCCGGTATCGCTGACAGCGCCCTCACCCGCACCCGACGGCAACGGTGTACGCCGAACCCTGTCCAGGTCTTGATACAAATCATCAAGCGACTCCGACAGGTATTGCAGCTTCTGATTCAGATGCCCCAACTGCAACGTCTTGTGCCGCTCCTGCAGTGCCACTTCCTGGCGTTGCACGCCTTCGAGCAATTCACCCAGATCAATCGGCTTCTGGTAGTAATCGGCAATGCCGGCGCGCAATGCCTTGATCACATCCTGCTTGTCCGCCTGCCCGGTGAGCATGATGGCTTCGAAGGCCCGGTGCTTGCCGGACAGGCGTTGCAGCTCCTGAACCATTTGAATGCCGTCCAGGCCAGGCATGTGCAAATCGCAGAGGACCAGTCCGATGTCCGTGTCGTGTTGGAATCGTTCGATCGCCTGATGGCTGGATTCGCAGGGAACGCAGCGGTAGCCGTTACTCTCAAGAAATTCGCAAAGTTCTGAAACGATCAAGGGCTGATCGTCGACCACAAGGACTTTTACTGCCGAAGTACGCTTGTTCACGTGCAACTCCCTGATAGGCAAGGACTGACCGTCCCATTACTGACAGCCTGAAGCTGTGCAACGTCTGTATGAAAGTAGTCGCTCTTTCGCCGCTGTACAAAAACGGATGACTAGCCGAGCCAGGCAAATGTCAGCAACAGCCCCACCAACAAGAAGGGTGCAAAAGGTTGTTTCTTTGACAAACCGGGCTCCAGGTAACACAGGCGTTTTCTAAGCCCTTGACTGATATGAAGCCAGACTCTTGGCGCCAGCAGCCACCAACAGGCACTGGCCAGGCCGGCGCCGATAAATACGCCCAACACATGCCGACCATCGGTCGCAAGCCCCAGGGCGGTCATGAGTTTGACGTCCCCGGCGCCCAGGCGACGCATCGCGTAGCCAGGCAAGGTAAAGGCCAGGGCCAACAACGCAGCCCAACCGCCCTGCTCGGCTGTCGCGCCCATCCAGGTGGTTCCGCTCCATAGCAGATACGCCAGGGCCAGCGCCCCGACTCCCAGGGTCAGGCGATTGGCGATGTGCCGCTCCCGGGCATCTTGCGCTGCGCATAGCGTCAGCCAGATCAATAGGACAAAGCTCTGCATCCGGTAAAAAACGTCCGTTATGGCGGAATGATTCTATGCTGACATTACCTCGTGATGTCAGGGTAGACGCACTCATGAAAACCAACCTCCCACGCAAGCAAAAAGGTGCCGTCGCGATTGAGTTTGCCTTGGTGTTTGTGATCTTTTTCGCCGTGTTCTACGCGATTGTCGCGTACAGCCTGCCGCTGTTGCTGATGCAGTCGTTCAACCAGTCGACCGCCGAAGCCGTGCGTCGTAGCGTGGCTCTGGACCCGAGCATGCCAGGTTACGAGGCCGCGCTGAAAAACATCGTCAAGCTGGAACTGACCCGTCAGTTGGCGTGGATTCCCGCCGGGCTGAATTTCGATGTCGCCGCCGACACAACCACCACCTATACGGGCGGCGTGTTGAAGGTCGTCATCCACTACCCCTCGCAAAAGTTGGGCGCGGTGATTCCGTTTCTTAACCTGCCGGGGCTTGGCCCCGTACCGAATTTGCCGGCGACGCTCACTGCCAGTTCGAGTCTGCAATTTTGAGTGCCGGGGATAAACTCTTCGGGCGTCTGCTCAATCGCCATCCGCCCGCGCACCCGGAAATCGCGCAGCCCTCGGGCATGCTCAGCGTCGGCTTACAGATACAGCTCAATGCCCAGGGACAGGTGTTGCACCTCACCGGCCCGTTGCGGCACTTGCTGGCCCAGCAGGTCCCTAGGGCACAGCTTGCGCATCTGCAGGATTTTCTCTTGCCCCATTGCAGCCTCGCCATCGAGGGATCGCCCGCCGATTGGCAGGGCCAGCACCTGGACCTGGATTTCTACAGCCTCAGCGGTCAGCCTCTGCACCTGCGTGGCTGGGTCCAGCCAATGGCCGACGCCTGGTTGCTGCAGTTGCTGGACATCGGCGACTTGCTGTTAGAACGCCGACAAGCGCGCCTGCGCGAGCAGTGCCAATTGCTCGCGGCACAGATCGGTGAGCAGTTGCGCCTGTGCAGCCTGACGCGCTTGCCCGACGTGCTGGTCGACCAACTGCAATCGCTGGCCCAACGCTTTCACATTCCCTGTATCGCCCTGGCATTGCTCGATGAGCAGGAGCAGGGCTGGCAGGTACACCAGCACTATGCCGATTTCGACGTGCCCAGCCTGTGGCACAACGGTCAGCGCCTGGGCACCGGTCTCGACAGCTTGAACGGCTCCACGCCGTATCACCTGAACCTGGCCGAGCACCCGCGCCTGCAAGGCACCTTTGGCAATGCCGAGGGTTTCGCCGTGCCCTATCACGACGCTCAAGGCGTGGTGGCCTGGTTGCTCTGTGGCTGTGACCCGGCCCATCAACACGCCCCGGACGCCAGCGAGCGCGACTGGTTGCAGTTCGCCGCCGCGCTCGCCGGCCCCTTGCTGGAACGCTTGCGCGAACATCGACACCAGCTGCAGCTGGAACGCCTGGAGTCGTTGCAGGCCTTGCTCGGCACCGGCTGGTGGGAAATGTTCAGCGACAGCGCCGAGGTGCAATTGGCCCCCTCCCTGACCCGCGCCCTGAACCTTGACCAGGAACGTTTACCGTTGCACGACTGGCTCACCCAGGTGCACCCCGCCGATCGCGAAGAGTTGCGCAGCCGCCTGCAGGACTTGCAGCACGACGGCACGCCATTGCTGATATGCGTGCGCCTGCAACGCGTCGACGGCGACGCTCCAGCGGTCTGGTATCGCTTGCAAGGCCAGGCCTTGGGCGTTGGCAGCCAACGGCGCCTGGTAGGATTCATGCTCGACATCAGCGACATCAAGAACCAGGAGCAACTCGCCGCTGCCGCCCATGCGCGACTGGACAATCTGATCGCCAGTTCGCCCGCGGTGATTTACGTGCAGCGCTATGTCGAAGGTGCGCTGCAACCCACCTTCTTCAGCGACAGCCTGCAACCCTTACTGGGCTGGACGCTCGCCGATTGCGCCGGTGCGGCGTTGGTCGATCGCGTTCACCCCGAGGATCGCGAGCGCTATTTCGAACGCACCCGTCTGCTGCTGCGCGAAGGTTCGGCACGCGCACGGTATCGGCTGCGCGACAGTCGTGGCGATTACCACTGGCTGCTCGACGAAGCCAGGTTGCTGCGCGATGACCTGGGTTTGCCGGTCGAAGCCGTCGGCCTGTGGCTGGACGTCACCGAAGCGACGCTGGCGGCCGAGCACGTCAAGCAGAGCGAAGAGCGTTACCGGATGTTGGTGGAGGACTCGCCGGCCATGATCTGCCGCTACCGTCCGGACCTGACCCTGACCTTCGGCAACCGGCCGCTGGCGACGTATCTGGAATGTTCGCCCGAAGGGTTGCCGGGGGTGAACCTGGGTAGCTGGATGTCGGCGCAGCAGCGCGAGTCCTTCCTTCAGCGCCTGAGCCAATTGAGCCCGGAGTTCCCGGTGAGCACGGCGGAAATCAACCTGCAGTTGCCCGGCCGGGAACACGCCTGGTGGGTGTGGTCGGATCGCGGGGTGTTCGACGAGCACGGCCGTCTGCTGGAAGTCCAGGCCGTGGGCCGCGACAACACCGAAGTTCGGCGCGCCCAGCAACAACTCACCCAAAGCGCGAAAATGGCCACATTGGGCGAGATGGCCACCGGCCTGGCCCATGAAATCAACCAGCCGCTGAACGTGATGCGCATGGCGATCATCAATGTGCTCAAGCGCCTGGGCAATGGCGATGTACAGATCGATTACCTGACCGACAAGCTCAACCGCATCGACGCTCAGGTCCAGCGCGCCGCGCGGGTCGTGGACCACATGCGCGTGTTCGGCCGTCGCTCGGACATCGAACAGCACCCGTTCAACCCGGCCAAGGCTATCGAAGGCACGTTGTCGCTATTGGCCGAGGGGATGCGCGGCAAAGGCGTGGAGCTGCGGGTCAGCGAAAGCGCTTTTGCGATTCAGGTGCGCGGGCATGTCGATCAGCTGGAACAGGTGTTGATCAACCTGATGGTCAACGCCCGGGACGCGCTGCTCGGCAAGCGTGAGGCCGACGGGCAATTCAAGCCGTGGATCGCGGTGTACGCCGAACGCGATGAACACGCTGTACGGCTGTGGGTTGAAGACAACGGCGGCGGCATCGATCCGCGCCTGTTGGAGCGGATCTTCGAGCCCTTCTTCACCACCAAGCCCGTGGGCGTCGGCACCGGGCTGGGGTTGTCGGTGAGCTATGGCATCGTGCAGAACATGGGTGGAACACTCAGTGTCAGCAACTCGGCCGAGGGGGCGCGGTTTTGCATCGAGCTGCCGATTGTGCCCGACGATCAGATCACCAGCGACGCGCGACCGGTGTGACAGCTGAGGTTGGCTCCGACTTCGACCTTGTTCAAGTCGATGCCCAAGCTCGCCAGCAACGTGTTGATCAGTATGTCCAGCAGCGGGCTGAGCACGGTATTGATCGCATTGACCAGGGCGGTGGTGACGTCGTTCAAGAGGCTCCCCAGGCCGCCGATGATGCTGCCCGACAGCCCATACATGTTCACGCCGAGGTTGCTGACGGTGGTGCTCAGGCTGTTGACGATGTTGTTGGTGGTGTAGGCGTAGAAAAACGGTGGCTGGTTGATTTCCGGAAGATTGGCAGCGGCGGGTGCGGAATACACATGGGGCATGTTGGCGTTTTGCGCCACCGAGGTATTGACCTGGATGCCGATGCCGCCGCTCGGCCGATGGTTGTAACAGACCGCCGGTAAAAACAGCAGCCGGTTGCAGGTCTGCACGCCGACATAAATGACTTGTAGCGGGTTCACGACGTTGGTGGGCGGGACCGTGGCGGAGCCAAACACATCCGCGGGGGTGATCTGTCCGATTTTCAGTCCGATGAGCGTAGTCGTGGTGTTGGTCGTCAGGCTTTTGTTCGTCGCGCTTATGCAGCTGTAGGCCGTGACATAACTCCAGGCACCGCCCACCTCCAGGGCGACATCGAGCCGTATGGGTGACGGCAAGAACTTGACTTCCGTCGTGTCACAGGGTGCACCCAAGCCGCAGGTCAGCAACTTGTGCAGTTGCAGGCCCAGCAGGTCTTTCAGAAAGTCGGTCAGCGACGTAGCAAGGTCCAGTACTGCATTGACCAGGGGAGTGATGGCGTCCAGCGCCGGCAGGTTGATCGACAACAACGTCTTGACCTGGGCGGTTCGAACATAGATCCGGTCAGGTCCCAAGGGTGCCAAGGCTGCCTTTTTCGGATTGCCCACGGCCGACAGTTGCGGCGGCTGCATCACCTGCACCTGGGCGGTGATCTGTGCCAGGCCCGAGAGGTTGATCGGCAGGGTCGCCACCAGGCCGTTTTTCTTGTTGGCCAACTGCACGACGCCTTCAATCAGGTCGAAGGCTTTCAGGTTAACCGCCAGGGCCGAGATGTCACTGCCACTTTCGACGTGCAACAAGTCGCCCAGCACGACGCAGGTCGTACCGGCCGCCACCTTCAGCGCCTTCAGGCTGACGATCGTGGCACTCGCCGCCAGAGTGCCATTGGGGTCCAGGACATTAATGGCGCCCTGGATCAACTGGCTGACGTTGATGCTGTTGGTCAGCACCTGGTCATAGCCTGCGGCGGTCAGGCCGAGGTCGACTTTCAATCGATTGAGGTAGCTGAGCAGGCTGAGGTTGCTATTAACCAGGCCATTCCAGCCTGCGGCGGTAATGGTCACGTTGCCTCCCAGCAAGCCACCGAACAGTAAGCTGGTGATGGCGGCCTTGCTGGTATCGAATGCCAGCGCGGTGCTGCGGATGGTCAGTGCTGCCAGCGGCGGCGGCAGCGCGGCGACCGCCGTTGCCTTCATGGTCAGGGTTGAGCTCGCAGATGCACCGCCGAACAATGCGCCGATGCCGCCAGCAAAACTTTGCGGCACGACATGACTGGCGATGACCTGGATCGCTTCACTTTTGCCAGGGTCGACGGCAAATGTCCGAAGGCTGTTGGCATCCAGGGTCAGCGCACCGCAGCTAACCGCCAGTGCGCGCCCGTCGCTGGGCAAGGCGAAGCCGTTGCGCTGGGCGCTGGCGGTGGCATAGCTGGTCGCGGTTGCCGCGGTGGAACAATCCCCGCCCCGTGTGGCGGCTTCAAGCGCGGCCATGTCGGCGATGCGCTGCAGGTTGCGTTTTTCCAGGTAGAGCCGACCGCTGTCGATCACCACCAGCATGAACGCCAGCGCCATCGCCAATGTCACCGCCGCCATCAAGCCAATTGCTCCCTTTTGCCTGGCCGGGCCGCGAAACTGCATGCGGGGCGACATCGCGCACTCCTTTGCCGGCGCACTGCCGAACGTGACCTCCGTGGGTGTAAAGCAGTGTAGACAAGGGATGGCACGACTGCTGGCAACTCGCTATTACAGACGTCACGCCTGACACACCGCGTTGAATGGTTCACCTGTAGGAGCCAGGCTTGCCGGCGAAGAACGATGACGCGGTGCAACAGACACACCGCGGCGTCTGGTTCGCCGGCAAGCCTGGCTCCTACAGGCGAAGAACGATAACGCGGTGCGACAGATACACCGAGGCGCATGGTTCGCGGGCAAGCCTCGCTCCTACAGAGGGGGGGGATGTGTTTTTATCGGCGGGGTGGATAGTTGGCCAGGATCTGCGTGACCGTTTCGTGTATGGCATTACTGCGATCCGTCGGATTCGGGGTGCGGCTGAGTATCTGCTCGTCACTGCCGCGCCATACCAGCTTGCCGTCCTTGCCGTCGAGCAGGTCGATCTGGATCGTCGCTACCTTGTAGGACACCAGGCGGGTTTCGTTGTACATCGGCGCGCCATAGTAACCGTACCAAGGGTAACCCCAACCGCCGCCGTAGTTGGTAGTTACCTGTTGCTGGCGATCTTCGACAATCAGGTACGCCTGCACACTCAAGTCCCCCTTGGCGCCAGTTCCCGCCTGGCGCAAGCCTCGCTGTTCGAGCTGATCGACCACCGATTCGCGCACGCGCTGTTCGGTCAGGTCGCTCTTGATCCTGGGGTCATCGGGACGGTATTGCAGCGCGGGTTCTTTCCAGCTCCAGCTGTGATACGCGGCAAAATCGCGGCTGGCGTCGAAGTCATGATTGACCTGGTTGGCGGCGCAGGCACTGAGCAGCACGGCTACTACCAGTAAAGCGAGACGGCGGAACATGATGATTCTCCGGTAGAAGACATGAACCTGCGAAATGCTTCTTGACTACAAGAAGCTAATTAGGAGGATACGCCGACATTGCCTTTTCTACAGCCTCCCGTATGGCGTCGACTCGCTCGCTCTGGCTGCCCCGGTTGCTGGTTTCGGCGCTGGAACTCCAGACCGGTTCACCGTCTTGCGCGTCGAACAGGTCGACGTGAACCACCACGACCTGTTCCTCATAGGTCCGCACAATCGGCGTGCTGCCGTACATGCCGTAACCCGGGCCATAGCCATAGCGGTCGTAGCCGCCGTAACCGCCGTAGTACCCGTAGTCGTCCCGGACCTGACGCAAGCGGGTTTCCAGACGCAGGTCAGCGCTGACGAACAGGTCCGCCGGCCGATTGTCATGCAGGGGCCGCAGGCCGCGTTGATCCAGCGCACTGCTGACGGCTTCGGCGACCTGCGCCGAGTCCGCCCACGCGGTGCCCGGCGGCATTTGCCCGTTGAGCCAGGCCCAGCTGCGATAACGCCCGTAGCCTCGGGTTGGCGCCGGGTAAGCGCTGCGATCAAAGGTAGTGGCCGCCTGGGGTGGCGCTGGCGGCAAGGGCCTGGAACTCGCCACGTATGGATTGCTGCCCTGGCAGGCCGCCAGGCCCAGGCAGATCAACAGCAACCCTGAACGACTTTTCATTTCGAACTCCGATCAGACCGGCCGACAGATCCAGTGCAGATAACGCCCAAGCCCGGCAAAGCTTGGATGGCGACGATGGGCCAGCTCCATTTCGAGCAGGTCCGACAGATCGGCGCGGGCCTGGAACTCCACCGGCATGTAATCGTGAAAAACCCGCACGCCACTCTGGCTTTCGACCTGCCACAGCCCCTCAAGTTGCGTGGCCAACTCTCGTGGATCCAGCGGCTGTTGCGGGGTCAGGCTCTGCTTCTCGCCGGCCATGTCGTTCTTGCGCATCTTGCGGAAATGGCCCTTGAGCAAGTTGCGGTAAATCAGTGCATCGCGGTTGTAGAAGGCCAGGGATAGCCAGCCGTCGGCCTTGGTCAACTGATGCAGTACCGGCAGGATGGCGTGCGGCTCGGCCAGCCATTCCAGCACGGCATGACACAGCACCAGGTCGTAGGGCTCGGTAAGCTGACCGAGCAGTTCCTGCCAGGGTGCCTGGATAAAGGTCGCAGTCTGTCCCGCGTCGGCAAAGCGCTGGCGGGCGCCTTCGAGCATGGGTTCGGCGGGTTCGGCCAAGGTCACCTGATGGCCACGTTGGGCCAGCCACAACGACATGTGGCCAAGGCCGGCGCCGATATCCAGCACCCGCAGCGGCCGGTCCGGCAGGGCTTCGGCCAGATCGGCCTGCAGCACCGCCAGACGAATCGCGCCTTTGGCGCCGCCGTAGATTTTTTCGGCGAAGCGTGTCGCCAGTTGATCGAAATGACGGTCGCTCATCAGCCGAACCTCCGCTCGCTGTCCGCCAGCTTGCTGCGCACAACGTCATTCATGTCCAGCCCCAGTTCACTGCACAGCAACAACAGATAGAGCACGATATCGCCAATTTCCTGGCCGGCATGGGCCAGCTTGTCGGCCGACAGCTGGCGAGACTGGTCTTCGCTCAGCCACTGGAAAATCTCCACCAGCTCGGACATTTCGACACTCGCGGCCATGGCCAGGTTTTTCGGGCTGTGAAATTGCCGCCAGTCATTGCGATCACGGATGGCGTGCAGGCGTTCGGTCAGTTCAACAAGGTTCATCGGGCTCTCCTGAAGGCGTATAGCTTCGGGGGGATGGCGGGGGAAGGCAAGCGTGCGAGTGTGACGTGGATCTTTGCACCATAATCAAAAGATCGTCCGAACGCGGCCCGAGCCTTCGGCAGCTCCTACAGGGAACTCGGCACCGAGGTCGATAGCCCAAGGCTAAAATCCGGCAACCATGCCTCTCTTTGATCAGGACGTTCATTCCATGCAGGTAGAAGGTTTTTTCGAATGGCTTGGCCAGGTTCTCGGTTCAGTCATTCGCTTCATCGTTGACGGCCTCAGCGGTCTGTTCCAACTGGTGAGTCGAGCCAGCAGTCATTTTATCGAAGGCTTGTCCCAGGCACTGGGCATGGACACGTCGATCATCAGCATCATCACCCTGGTCGTCGGGTTGGTACTGTTGTGGTCGGCGATCCGAGCCTTCATGAATGCGTCGATCATCATGGGGATCATCTGGTTGATGCTGGGGTTGTGGTTGCTCAGCTGGATCATGCACTGACACACCCTCCACATGGATCGCCGTAGATTCCAAATGTGTCGCTACAATGCCTGCTCCCCAAGGAGCCTGCATGTCCAACCTGATCGCCGACTGGCGCGACCGTCCAACCCATCGTCGGGTCTGGGCGCTGGCTGCGCCGATGATTCTCTCGAACATTTCCGTACCGCTGGTGGCGCTGGTCGACAGCACCGTCATTGGCCACCTGCCCCACGCTCACCAGCTCGGGGCCGTGGCAGTCGGGGCCAGCCTCTATACCTTCCTCGCCTGGGCCATGGGTTTTCTGCGCATGGGCTCCACCGGTTTTGCCGCCCAGGCCGCGGGGCGCGGGGATGGCGCGGCGTTACGGCAGATTCTGTTACAGGGTCTGCTGCTGGCCATGGGGCTGGCGGTGGTCCTGGGCATCTTGGGCGTGCCGTTGAGCGGGGTTGCGCTGCACTTCATGCAACCGTCGGCGGAACTGGACCAGATGACCCGCGAATTTTTCCATACGCGGCTATTCGGCCTGCCGGCGGCCCTGGCCAGCTATGCGCTGGTCGGCTGGTTTCTCGGCACGCAGAACGCCCGTGCGCCGCTGGTGATCCTGTTGAGCACCAACCTGGTCAACATTGCCCTGAACCTGTGGTTTGTCCTTGGCCTGGAATGGGGGGTGGTGGGTGCGGCCCGGGCTTCGGTGATCGCCGAGTGGACCGGTGCGTTGATCGGCCTGTTGCTGACCCGCCAGGCCCTGCGCGCCTATCCCGGCCATATCGTCTGGGCCGCTCTCGGACTCTGGCAGAGTTGGCGGCCCCTGTTGGCGGTCAACCGCGACATCTTCATCCGTAGCCTGGCGCTGCAATCGGTGTTTTTCCTGATCACCGTGCAAGGCGCCCGGCTGGGCGATGCGACCGTTGCCGCCAACGCCCTGCTGCTCAACGGCTTGCTGCTGACCGCCCACGCGCTCGACGGCCTGGCCCATGCCGTGGAAGCCCTGTGCGGACACGCCATCGGCGCTCGCGACCGCGATGCCCTGCGGCGCTCCCTGGTGGTGGCCTGCGGCTGGTCATTGTTGGCGAGCCTGGGCTTTGCCGGCTTGTTTCTGTTTGCCGGACACCTGTTCATCCAGATGCAAACCGACATTGCCAGCGTGCGCGACACCGCCTTCCTGTACCTGCCCTACCTTGCCGTGCTGCCGTTGATCGCGGTCTGGAGCTACCTGCTCGACGGGCTGTTCATCGGCGCCACCCGCGCCAGGGAAATGCGCAACGGCATGCTGCTGACGGTGGCATTACTGGTGCCGTTCGCCTGGGCGCTGCAGGGATTGGGCAACCATGGCTTGTGGATAACCTTCCTGCTGTTCATGTTGCTACGCAGCCTGACGCTCGGCTTGATTGCCTGGCGCCTGCGCCAGAACGATGGCTGGTTCGCCCGCGCTCACTGAGCCGGCGCTGTCTACAGCGCCAGTTCAGGGTGAGTCGCTCTGCCATTGGCTGCGCAAGCTTTCGAGGCGTTCCTGTTGGGTATGCCCCGATAATGGCTGTACCAGACAGGCGTCGGGGTACTGCAAGCGTAGCCACATCCAGCCATCGAGCACCGGGCGCTCGCTGAAACCCAATGCCAGCCCCTCTTCCAGATGGGTCCATAAACGCGTGAAATCAGCCCCCGTGGATTTACTCCAGCGCCAGGCATGTTGCTCCAGCAGGCAGGTTTGCAGTTTTTCCCGCTGCCGGGGGCTGAGGTCTTCATCGACCGCCAGGGGGCGCACGGCAAGCCCCGGGTTGAGCAACTGCTGCCAACCCTCACAGCCAAGCGCGCGATCCGCCCAGGTTCCGCCGAACCAGCGCAACTGGCTGATCGGCCCCAACCAGCGACTGAGTTCCTCGGCGTCGCAGGCATCAAAAAAGTAACTGGCGGTGTTCGGGTTGTAGTAACTCAACAAGGCGCGGTGATGCAGGTTGAACGAGACGCTGAGCATGCGGCGCAGATGCGCCAGCAATGTCGACGCCGACGCCTCGCTGAACATCAGCAACCCGCGCCAGCGTTGCCCGTCGACGCGATTCAGATCGGCCAGGGCCGGGCAGGTCCGCAGATCGATGAGTAGCGGCCCCTGCTCCTGCATTGCCTGCCACTCAGTGTCTTCGAACAACCAGAACCGACGGGCATGGGCAAACGTGTCTTGCAGGGTCACGCCCGCCTGCGGTGCGCCCGGCATGTCCAGTAACAACCATTGCGGGTTCGCATCGGGCACCTGTACCGCGGTCATGCCGCACCGCTCTGGCCAAGGCGCGTGGCTGTGCGGCAGATGCAGAGTGCTTGTGCGCAATGATTGAAACTGCCGCCACCGGGCAGCAGGCACAACAACATCAGGGGCTCGCCCGAACACAGCCAGTCTTGTACACCGTCGCGCGGGCAATTTTCGAGAACCGTGGTGGCAGGATTCTGCACCTCGTCAGCTTCGACACCGGCGGGGCCGTGCAGAAACCCGGTAATCAACGGTCGGTCCGGATCACCTTCGGTGAAGCTCACCACCACCTCCGTGCCTTCAGCCAACCGGGGGCTGCCCGAAACGTTCAATGGGTCAGCCAATGGCAACCAGCAGTGGCTGGATGCCGCGCCCTCCCCCTGATAAAGCCAGTCAAACTGCACCGCCACCTGCCTGGATGGATCAGGTTGCGGCTCATTGACATCGACCACCCATGCCCGTTGCAAGCTGTGCATCCTTGGCTTCACTGCCACCTGAGTCGCTTCAAAGGGCAATACCCAGTGCTCCGCCCGCACCTGGTTGCTGTAGGTCTGGCTCGCACCCTGAGCGCCTTGATGCTCGATATGGGTCAACAGCCACAGGTGATTCCATTCGCCAACCGGATGCCCGGACAGCGGCATGAACTGGCCGCTGCGCAGCGTTGTCAGGTCAGTGCCACACTCCACGCGCTGCGCCGCGCCATCGGTGCTGCGCCTGACCTCGAAACGACGCACTGCCGGTTGCCCGCCCGCCGCACGGAAGACCGCCGCTTCAGCGATCTGAAAATTCCCCGGCCCCTCGCCAAACACCACGCAATGCCCGTCATCCCGGTGTTCGAAGTGATAGTGCAGCCGCTCCTGGGCGCACAAGCGCTGAAGAAACTGCAGGTCCGATTCCCGGTACTGCGTGCAGAAATCACGGGGCGGGTAATCACCAGCCAGTTCAAAGCGCCGATCATGATCGACAATGCCGTGCTCCCTGAGCACCTGATCAAGTATGTGCGGCACCGACCGGCCGCTAAAAATGCGCTGGCTGAAGCGCTGGGCCAAACAGGCGAGTTTCGGCCCCAGCCGAACCTGACAGAGCCTGATTCCCAGGCCGTGGTCACGCTGGACCAGCTCATGCAATTGTCCATGAATGCCGTTTCCCGCCGGCCCGAATAGCAAGGAGGCCGAACGGTACAGCAAGCTGGCGAGGTCGAGCGTCGGGTCTTCGATCAGCAGGTCCACGTCGAACACGAAAGGCTCGTTGATGGATTCTCTACCGGCAAAGGACAGAACCTCGAAGGCATTGGACAGACCTGCTACGTCCAGACGAAATGACGGCTCGTTGACTGGATCGACCATGGGCGTTTTCTCTACAGGAGGGACAGCCGGGGATTCTCGCCGAGAGACATGGCCGAGTAGAGAGGCGAAGTACAACTTAGGAAAAGACCTACGCGAAAAGAGGACGAAATCCCTTGGACGGCCGAGACACGGTCCATTTCGCTGGAAAAAAGAGAATTGCCGCACCAGGTCATCTGAAATTTCCGCAGCAAACGGTACATTTTCAGACAACCTGATGAGCGCAGTGCTTACCTCAGGAAGACAGGTAAGAGGAACGGGTCAGGCCCAGACGCAGGGCATCGAGGAATTGGGTGCGCTCACTGGCACTGATGCGGGCATTAGCGCACTTGTCGCGGTAGTGGGTCATCAACTCTTCCGGCGACAAGTGCACGTAGCGCAGCATGTCTTCAATGGTGTCGTGGGTTTCGATACCGGCGTGGTACACGCTGCCGTCGGCGTTCTGATAGATGTTCACCGAGTCGGTGTCACCGAACAGGTTGTGCATGTCGCCGAGAATTTCCTGGTAGGCGCCGACCAGGAATACGCCCAGCAGGTAGTCCTCGCCTTCGTTCAGGGCGTGCACCGGCAGGCTGGTTTCGATGCTCTGCTCGTCGACGTACTGGTTGATCTTGCCGTCGGAGTCGCAGGTCAGGTCCTGCAGTACCGCGCGACGCAGGGGCTCTTCGTCCAGGCGGTGCAGCGGGATGATCGGCAGTACCTGGTCGATGGCCCAGGTGTCCGGCAGGCTCTGGAACACCGAGAAGTTGCAGATGTACTTGTCGGCCAGCTTGTCGTTGAGCTCGTCGAGCACCTGGCGATGGGAACGCTGACGTGCCTTCAACGAGTTGTGCAGGCGACGGCAAACGGCGAAGTAGCATTGCTCGGCCAGGGCTTTTTCGGCCAGGGTCAGTTTGCCGTCAGCGTACTGGGCGGCAACATCGCTCATGTAGTGCGTGGCGCGCCAGTAGGTTTCGGTGACCATTTCGATGTCGGTCGGGCCCAGCAGGTCCACCAGCCACTGCACGGTTTCCGGCAGCGCTTCCTTGTTCTCGATCTGTGGCACGTCGTCGTTGTGCTTCTCGACGTCGGTCACCTGGATCACCAGCATGGCGTGGTGGGCGGTCAGGGAGCGGCCGCTTTCGGAGAAAATGTTCGGGTGCGGCAGGCTCTGCGCGTCACAGAATTCCTTGAGCATCCCGACCACGACACCGGCGTAATCGTCCATGTCGTAGTTGATCGAGCTGGCGTTACGCGAGTGCGTACCGTCGTAGTCCACCCCCAGGCCACCGCCGACGTCGATATGATCCACGGGCAAGCCGAGGTTGCGCAGCTCGCCGTAGTAACGGATCGCTTCCTTGAAGCCATGCTGGTAGTCAGCCAGGTTGGCGATCTGCGAACCCATGTGGAAGTGCAACAGGCGAATGCCCTGGTCCAGGCCGGCCGCTCGGAAACGCTCGACCACCGACAGCAATTGCGCCGCCGACAGGCCGAACTTGGATTTCTCGCCACCGGTGTCTGCCCACTTGGACGAGGCCAGGGACGACAGGCGCACCCGCAGGCCGACCTGTGGCTTGACCTTGAGCGAGGCGGCTTCTTCGATCACCAGGCCGACTTCGGATTCTTTCTCGATCACGATGAACACGTTGTGGCCAAGCTTCTGACCCATCAGCGCCAGACGGATGAATTCGCGGTCCTTGTAGCCGTTGCAGACGATGGTGCCGCCCTTCGGCGCCAGCGCCAACACCGCCAGCAGCTCAGGCTTGGAGCCGGCTTCCAGGCCGATCGAGACATTCTGGGTGGCGATGATGTTTTCGATCACCGCTTCTTGCTGGTTCACCTTGATCGGGTACAGGGCGGTGTACTTGCTCTGGTATTCCAGGCGCTCGATGTTGGCGTCGAACGCACCGGTCAGCTGACGCACGCGGTCTTGCAGGATGTCCGGGAAACGAACCAGCAATGGCAAGGACAGCCCGCTCTTGCGCAACTGGTCGACTTGCTCGAACAGATCGATCGGTGAACTGCTCGGACCGTTGGGACGAACTTCGACGCGACCGGCGTCATTGATCGCGAAATACCCGGCCCCCCAATGGCGAATCCCGTAAACACTGCGGCTGTCCGCAACTGTCCATTGGCTGCCATCGTCTTTGCGTGTGCGTCGTACGGACATTGAAGTCCCCTATAAAGAAGTCATAGTGCGTCGCCTGGATTCAGGCCGGCGCAGTCTAAAGAATGATAATGACGGTTCGTCAACGAAGGGATAGACCTCGCCGACCGCAGTGAGTTTAGAAACCGGTCATGAACAGGCTCTGTGAAAACCATGATGACGACGCCAGGCCTGCTGTCAGGCAGGTCTGGATCAAGCCGCAGGTGGGTTTCACAGAGGCTGCTAGCCGCCGGACTTCTTCGCCTTGAAACCGTGCTTGATCAGTTCAGCCAAGAGTAGCTCGACATGATCGCCCTGGATTTCAATGATCCCGTCTTTCAACGCCCCACCGGTACCACAGCGTTTTTTCAACGTTGTAGCCAGCTCCTTGAGTGCGTCTTCGGCCAAGGGCACGCCGGTGATGGTGGTCACCGTCTTGCCGCCACGGCCCTTGCTTTCGCGACGCACGCGAGCGATGCCGTCGCCGGCCGGGATAACGGTCTGTTTGCAGATGCAGGCGTCCACCGGTTTACTGCATTCCGGGCAATGACGACCTGCGTCGGTGGAAAATACCAGGCCACCTAGGGCGGCGAAGGATGCGGCTTTTTTGGCCACCGGCAATCCTCTTGGGAGGACAAAGACTGGTCGCGGCACTTGGGAAGTGCCATCGACCGCGAAGCCCCACTCAGGCAGGGGCAGCGCTACTGAAACGGTACAACCTTCATTTCACTTGTAGGAGCGAGCATGCTCCGGGCGGCGCTCCGACGATGGACGTTAACGATAACGCGTGCATTCAGAATACACGCGTCGCCCATGCGTTTTTCGCGAGCATGCTCGCTCCTACAGGAACAGCAATGCCGTTACAGTTTGAAAAGGTCGCGCAGTGTAACGGCAAAAACGCCGATTGCTAAGAGCCAATCGGCGCCAATTCATGCCTCTTTTGCGACGTCTTCGCCGCGGGCACGAAGATAGCGCTTCAATGCCGCCAAAGAGTCCGGGCAGTAAGGCTTTTGCTCAATATCCCGTAGCACTTCCTCGATGGGTATGAAGCGCGCTTCCAGCACCTCTTCCGGCTGCAGGATCAGCGGGCCGTCCCACACCGCCGAAAACGCCGAACACCAGAGGCGATTGCCGGTGTCCTCGAAGAAAAAGTGGTCATGAACGGTCAACTCCACCCCGCTCACCCCCAGCTCCTCTTCCAGCTCCCGGGCGGCCGACTCGGCATAGGTTTCGCTGGCCAGCACCATACCGCCCGCCGCCACGTCCCAATAACCCGGATAGATCGCCTTGCTCAGGGTGCGCCGGTGTACGCAAAGCTCACCGGCGGAATTAAACAACATAATGTAGGTACCGCGCCCGATAAGCCCGCGCTCGCGCAAGTCGGATCGGACCAGGGCGCCGAGCAAATTGTCCTGCTCGTCAACCCAGGCGATCTGTTCGGCATCCGAGGCCGCCCGATGGGCGGCTTCGCGCAGGTTATCAATGGAGCTATCGGCCATGGCTCAGCCCTGATTCAGCAGTTGACGCAAATCGATCACAGCGGCGTTGGCCCGGGAGATGTAGTTGGCCATCACCAGCGAGTGGTTGGCCAGCACGCCGAAACCGCTACCATTGAGGATCATCGGGCTCCAGACCGCTTCCTGCGACGCTTCCAGTTCACGAATGATCTGGCGCACGCTGACCGTGGCGTTCTTCTTGGCCAGCACATCGGCGAAGTCCACTTCGATGGCGCGCAGCAAATGCGACAACGCCCAGGCCTGGCCTCGGGCTTCGTAGAACACATTGTCGATCTGCAGCCATGGTGTCTCGACGATTTCTTCATCGACCTGCGGCACCTGGCCTGGGGCCACGACTTCGGTTTTCAGCGCAGTGTTGAGCTTGACCCGGCCAACGCTGGCCGACAGACGTTGCGACAGCGAACCCAGACGGGTACCGACATCACCCAGCCAGTTGTTCAGGTTGTCGGCACGGGCAAAGAACAGCGCGCTCTTCTGGGTCGGATCAGACAGGCGAGTCTGATAGCGGGTCAGGGAGTTGATGCCTTCCTGGAACTCGGACTCACTGGATGGCAGCACCCAGCTTTTATTGTCAAAGTTGAAGCGCGGCTCAGCCTTGGCCAGGTCGGCGTCTTCGGTGGACTGCGATTGCGAGCGGGCGAAGTCTTTACGCAGCGCACGGCTCAGATCGCGCACCTGCACCAGCACGCCATATTCCCAGCTCGGCATGTTGTCCATCCACAGGCCAGGCGGCAGGCGGTCGTTGGAAATGTAACCGCCTGGCTTGTTCAGCAAGGTACCGGCGACACTCTTGAGAGTTTCCACCGTGGTGTAGCCGACCACCATCTGCTTGCCGTCCCGTTCGGCGGCCAACTGCGCATTCTGCTGCACCGGAAACAGATCAGGTTCCGCGCTCCAGTACCAACCCAGAGCAATCGTCACCAGCAGGTAGAGGCCAATCAGCGTGGCCAGCGCCCGGCTGAACACCAGGCCGCCCAGATAACTGCGGGTAGCAGACTTCGGTTCAGCGGCACGTTCAGGCGCGCTACCGGCACGGTTCTTCCAGTCCAGCATGGCGATATCCTTTCAATTACTTGAGTTCATCAATTCGACCACAACCATACAACAACGTGCCTTGGCCCGGCACCCGCCGTTGGCTTTACAGCGAAATTTTATCCAATTGACTCTAAGGGAATCCCTTACCTCGCCAAGGCTGAAAATAGGTTGGTGCCGCAGATTATTAACGTACAACACTCATGTAACGGAAAAGAGATGCTAGCATAGAGCCACCACTCGACCTCAGCGTGCCCCCTAACCAGTAGTCAGGATATGACCGAGCCAGAAGAGCCCAGCCGCGAGCGCCTCAAGCACCACTTTGCCCAGCGGGTAATTCATCAAGCACGCCAGGTTCTTGAGATATGGCAGCGCCTGCAGCGCACTGAATGGTCGACCCAGGAACTGGCGGAACTGAGCGAGGCCAACCTGCGCCTGTTGCGTTTCGCCGAACGCTTCGAACAACCGGAACACACGCAATTGGCGCGTCACATCGGCCAGTCCCTGGAGGCTGTCGACGCCAATCGCGGACGCCTCAGCAGCGGCCTGATCAGCGATCTCAACCGGTTGATGCAACGCCTGTCGCGCACCGGCCTGCGCCATGGCGATCAGCTCGACCAGACGTTCCTGCCGCCTTTGCGCAAACCGATCTATGTGATGCTGCAGGATCATGACCGTGCCGAGCGACTGGCCAAACAGCTGGAGTTTTTCGGGCTCAGCGCCCAGGCCCTGGAGAGTGTGCCGGCATTTCGCTCCTCAATGGTCGAGCGCCTGCCGGCAGCCATCGTCATGGACGTGGACTTCTGCGGCCCTGGCGTCGGCCTGAAACTGGCAGCCGAAGCCCAGGAAGGTCTCGATCAGCGTCTGCCGCTGCTGTTTTTCAGCCTGCATGAAACCGATACCCCGACCCGCCTCGCCGCCGTGCGCGCCGGCGGCCAGGAGTTCCTCACCGGTACCCTTGAAGCGTCGAGCTTGCTGGAAAAAATCGAAGTCCTGACCTGCGTCGCCCAGTACGAGCCCTATAAAGTGCTGATCATCGACGACTCGCGCGCCCAGGCCTTGCACACCGAGCGCCTGCTCAACAGCGCGGGGATCATTACCCGGACCCTGATCGAGCCGATCCAGGCCATGGCCGAGCTGGCGGACTTTCAACCGGACCTGATTATCCTCGACATGTACATGCCGGCCTGCACCGGTACGGAACTGGCCAAGGTGATCCGCCATAACGACCGCTATGTCAGCGTGCCGATCATTTACCTGTCGGCCGAGGACGACCTCGACAAGCAACTCGACGCCATGAGCGAGGGCGGCGACGACTTCCTGACCAAACCCATCAAGCCCCGGCACCTGATCACCACCGTGCGCAACCGGGCGGCACGGGCACGCAACCTCAAGGCGCGAATGGTGCGCGACAGCCTCACCGGCCTGTACAACCACACGCACATCCTGCAATTGCTTGAAGACTGCAGCTTTCGCGCTCGCCGCGAGGGCAAGCCGCTAAGCTTTGCGATGCTCGACATCGATCACTTCAAGCGCGTCAACGACAGCCACGGCCACCCCATGGGCGACCGGGTGATCAAGAGCCTGGCGCTGTTCCTCAAGCAGCGCTTGCGCAAGACCGATTTCATCGGCCGCTACGGTGGCGAAGAGTTCGCCATTGTGATGCCCGACACCGACCTCGAAGCGGCCTTCAAAGTGCTCGACGAAATCCGCCAGCGCTTTGCCGAAATTCATTATCCCGCGCAGCCCCAGGATCTCTGGTGCACGTTCAGCGCCGGGGTGGTGGACCTCTGCGAACACTCCGACAGCCTGTTGATGGCCAGCCAGGCGGACGAGGCGCTGTACCGTGCCAAAGGCGCGGGACGCAATCGGGTGCAGGCCGCGCGGACATCAAAGCAAAGTGCCACTTTTTCATCGGAAGAGACCGATACAGTCATAACCCTGTAACAGAAACGCAATAACTTCAGGCACTTACCATTCTGCCGTTGGTAGTCCGTGATGCGCCTGAAACTGCTGACCAATCTCAATACCCTTCTTTTAGTTGCCGTGTGCGTGGCCCTTGGCGCCACACTCTGGTGGTCGCAAAAAGCCCTCGAACGCCCCTATCTGTTAATGGAGCGCTATCTGGGTTTGTCCCAGCAGTTCCAGAATGACGTGGCGCGCAACATCGAGGATTACCTTGCCAGCGGCGATGCGCTGCGCTTGAGCAGCGCCAGCCAGGCTATCGACAAACTGCACAAGGAACTCGGCGAGTTGCCACCAGACCTGGCTGAAACCTTGCGCCCGAGCCTGACGAACCTGGACGAATTCAGCAAAACCGATCTGCTGGCCGCCGGTAAGCTCGCCGGCGACCCACAGGCCCTGCTCCTGCAAGCCGAACGAGAGCTGGGCGCCAGCCTTGATCAACTCAGCCAGTACGCCAGTGGCAACGCGAGCTACCTGACCCCGCTACTCACCGCCTCCCAGCATTTGGGCAAGCTGTCACTGGCGCGGGACAAACTGGTCAGCAGCGGCCGCAGCGAACTGGCCGCCGATGTCGAGCGCGAAGTCACCAACATCCGCAGCCAGGCCGAACAGCTGGACGCCCTGCCATTATTGGGCGTGGTGGCCAGCGGTGAATCGAACACGGATGATTTCGCCGCGATGATGGGCTTGGAGAACACCGAGAAAGCTGCCGCCGAAGATGCTGGCGTCGGTTTCAAGCGTGAGCTCAACAGCCTGCTCGGCCGCTACCCGGCGGAACTGGCGCGCACCCGCGAGCAAATCCACAAACGCGCCGAACTCAGTGCCGCGACGCACCTGAAAATCGCCGCCGTGCAACAAGCCATCGCCGGGCTGGAGCCGGTGGTACGCGCCCAGCACGGGCAGATCCAGAGTGAAGTCCGACTGATTCAAGGGCTGATGATCGGCTTGATTCTGTTGATCGCCCTGCTGATCGACACCCTGCAACGACGCCTGGCCCGGACCCTGACCAATCTCGCACCAGCTTTGTCGACTTGGGCAGAAGGTGACTTCAGCCGGGACATCCAACTGGGCAACACCAACCGCGAACTGCATGATATCGAAGCCTCGCTCAACCGCTTGCGCGCCTATCTGGTGGACCTGGTGGGGACCATTCGCCTCAATGCCGAACAGGTCGCCGGCAGCAGTCGAACCTTGGCCGAGCTGAGCAATGAACTGCACAGCGGCGCCGAACACCAGGCCGGCGACACGGCACTGATCCGCGACTCCCTCGGTGAACTGGAAGCGACCATCCAGCAAGTCGCTGGCGATGCCAGCCAGGCCGCCGACGCCAGTCGCCATGCCGGCCAGGCGGTCGAACACGGCCAGAGAGTCATTGGCCTGAGCCTGACCGGCCTGCATGCGCTGGTGGGAGAAGTGCAAGGCAATGCACAGATGATCGAGCACCTGGCCGAAGAGTCCGCGACCATCGGTGGCGTGCTGACGGTGATCCGCTCGATTGCCGACCAGACGAACCTGCTGGCCTTGAACGCCGCCATCGAAGCGGCCCGGGCCGGGGAAATGGGCCGTGGCTTTGCCGTAGTGGCCGAAGAAGTGCGCTCGCTGGCACAACGCACCGCCGGGGCCACGTCCGAGATCCAGACCCTGATCGCCGGCCTGCAAACTGCGGCGCGCCAATCGGTCGAAGGCATGCGCGCCCAGGTCGAACACGCCGAAGCCACCGCCAACCAGGCGCAGGCGGCGGACGGTGCGCTGGATAAAATCGTCGGAGCGATCCAGACCATTTCCGACACCGCGGTACGCATCGCCGATGTCACCGCCCAGCAGAGCGGGGCCGTGAGTGAAATCCGCGATCACAGCGAGCGTATTCACCAGCTGGGTGGGGATAACTTGCTGCGTATCGGCCAGGGGCGTGAGCAAGGGGAAAATTTGTTGGTGCTGGGTGGGCGGTTGCATACCGCCGTCCAGGCTTTCCGCGTCTGATGATCGTTCCCACGCTCTGCGTGGGAATGCAGCCCGGGACGCTCCGCGTCCCAAAAGCGGACGCAGAGCGTCCATTGAGGCATTCCCACGCAGAGCGTGGGAACGATCACCATGTCTCGCGCACTCGGCTATCATCCCCCCAATTCCGATACGCGAGATTGTCATGCGCCGTTTGCTTTGCCTGCTGCTTTTAGTATTCGCCCTGCCGGCCACCGCCGCCGGGTTGCTGGAGAGTCGCCCCAGTTCGACCCTGGGCTCGATCAACAACAGCGCCGACTTCCTGCCGGTGCGCGAAGCCTTTCAGTTGAGCCTGGTAGAAAGCACACCGCAATCGATCAAACTGCGCTTCGTCGCCACCGAGGGTTATTACCTTTACCGGCATCGCTTGCAGTTCCGCGCCGACCCGGCCGATGTCACCCTCGGCCCGGCGCAATTGCCCAAGGGCGAACAAAAGCACGATGAGTACTTCGGCGATGTCGAGGTCTACCACGGCGTAGTCGATGTAGAACTGCCGCGCACCGATCAACGCGCCTTCACGCTGGTCGTGACCTACCAGGGCTGCGCCGACAAAGGCCTGTGCTATCCGCCGGAAACCGAGCGCCTGGGTATCGATGGCAATGGCACGACGACAACCCATGCCTGGAACTGGCGCGAACTGGCGCTGTTTTTCCTTGCCGGCCTGGGTCTGACCTTCACCCCGTGCGTGCTGCCAATGCTGCCGATCCTTTCCGGCGTGGTGTTGCGTGGCCAGGTCGGCGGCTGGCGTGGTTTCAATCTGTCGTTGGCCTATGTGCTGCCGATGGCCGCCTGTTTCGCATTGCTCGGCGCGTTAATGGGCCTGTTCGGCGCCCAACTCAATCTGCAGGCGCGCCTGCAATCGGCCTGGGTGCTGGTACCGTTCGCGATGTTTTTTGCGCTGTTTGCCCTGGCGATGTTTGGCGTCTTCGAACTCAAACTGCCGCACGCCATCAGCAGCCGGTTGGACCGCATTGCCGGCCGCACCAAAGGCGGCTCGCTGTGGGGAGCCGCCGTATTGGGCGTGGTTTCCAGCCTGCTGGTTTCACCCTGCGTCTCGGCGCCGCTGGCCGGTGCGCTGCTGTACATCAGCGCCAGCGGCGATGCACTGGGCGGTGGCCTGAAACTGTTCATGCTCGGCCTGGGCATGGGTGCACCGCTGTTGCTGGTAGCCACCGGCGGTGCCGCCTGGTTGCCGAAAAGCGGACCGTGGCTGATCTACGTGAAAAACGCGATTGGCGTGTTGTTGCTGGGCCTGGCGATCGCCTTGCTCGGCCGGGTGCTGCCGGGGCAGATCACCTTGTTGCTGATCGGCCTGTTGGCCGCTGGCGTCGGCTTGTTCCTGGGAGCGCTGGAGTTCGTCTACAAACCGCCGCGAAAACGTCTCGGCCAATTGTTCGGGATGTTCCTGCTGTTTTATGCGCTGGCCTGTTGGTACGGCGCCTTCAGCGGCCAGACCGATCCGTTCAACCCGATCGGCCAACCGCACAGGATGGCCGGCAACGAACCCATGCAAATCCCAAGCGCCTGGCAAACCGTCAGCGTCCCGGCAGACCTCGACCGTGTGCTCGCCGAAGCCCAGGCGTCCGGCACCCCGGTGCTACTCGACTGGTATGCCGACTGGTGCATCAGCTGCAAAGTCATCGAACGCGAAGTGCTTAACGATGCGATCGTCGTCGAACGACTCAAGGGTTATCGGCTGATCCGCTTCGACATCACCGCCAGTAACGCCGAACAACGCGCGCTGCTCGACCGCTACAAACTGTTCGGCCCCCCGGCGCTGATGTTTTTCGGCAAGGATGGCGTCGAACGTGCCGATGTGCGGGTCATTGGTGAGATCAACGCCAAGGACTTCGCCGAACGTGTCGCCAAGGCGAATGACCGGATTTAATCAAGCAGTCATATACTTCGCGCAAACATCGGTCATCGTGCTGGCTATTGCAGAGAACTGGACAGTCATAAAGGCTTTGCGGCATAGTCGCCGGGTTCTGACAAATGCACACGGATAACCAAGGAACAGCCGATGGCGACGCTACTCGTATTGCACGGACCCAACCTGAACTTGCTCGGCACCCGCGAACCGGGCACCTATGGCGCTACCACGCTGGCGCAGATCAACCAGGACCTGGAACGCCGCGCCCGTGAAGCCGGCCATCATTTGCTGCACCTGCAAAGCAATGCCGAGTACGAATTGATCGACCGCATCCATGCCGCCCGCAGCGAAGGCGTGGACTTCATTCTGATCAACCCAGCAGCTTTTACGCATACAAGTGTCGCATTACGTGACGCGCTGCTGGCGGTGAGCATCCCATTCATCGAAGTGCATTTGTCTAACGTGCACAAACGCGAACCTTTCCGCCATCACTCTTACTTCTCCGACGTAGCGGTGGGAGTGATCTGCGGCCTTGGCGCCAGCGGTTATCGACTGGCCCTGGAGGCCGCCCTAGAGCAGCTTGAAACACAGGCAAAAGCTTGAACAACAAGCGTTAAACGCCCCTGACCGACCCTTGGGAGTTGATGATTCATGGATATCCGTAAAGTTAAGAAACTGATCGAATTGCTGGAAGAGTCCGGCATCGACGAGCTCGAGATCAAGGAAGGCGAAGAGTCCGTACGCATCAGCCGTCATAGCAAGACCCCGGCTCAGCAGTACTACGCACCGGCTCCCATGCCTGCTCCGGCTGCCGCGCCTGTCGCTGCCGCCGCTCCGGCTGCCGCTGCTGCACCTGCCGCTCCGGCCGTACCCGTGCTGAACGGCACCGTTGCCCGTTCGCCGATGGTCGGTACGTTCTATCGCAAGTCTTCGCCAGCCTCGCCGTCCTTCGTGGAAGTCGGCCAGACCGTGAAGAAAGGCGACACCCTGTGCATCGTTGAAGCCATGAAGATGATGAACCACATCGAAGCTGAAACCAGCGGTGTGATCGAATCCATCCTCGTCGAAGACGGCCAGCCGGTTGAGTACGACCAACCGCTGTTCACCATCGTTTGAACCGCGGAGAGCCTTTGATGACTGCGAAGTTGGAAAAAGTTCTGATCGCTAACCGCGGTGAGATCGCCCTGCGGATTCTGCGTGCCTGCAAAGAGATGGGCATCAAGACCGTCGCCGTTTACTCCAAGGCCGACAAAGAGCTGATGCACCTGGGTCTGGCAGACGAATCCGTCTGCATCGGTCCGGCATCCGCTGCCCAGTCCTACCTGCACATCCCGGCAATCATCGCGGCCGCTGAAGTGACTGGCGCTACCGCCATTCACCCAGGCTACGGCTTCCTCGCGGAAAACGCCGACTTTGCCGAACAGGTCGAGAACTCCGGCTTCGCCTTCATCGGCCCGAAAGCCGAAACCATTCGCCTGATGGGCGACAAGGTATCGGCCAAGCACGCGATGATCGAAGCCGGCGTGCCAACCGTTCCAGGCTCCGACGGCCCACTGCCGGAAGACGAAGAAACGGCGCTGCGCATCGGCCGTGAAGTCGGCTATCCGGTGATCATCAAGGCTGCTGGCGGCGGTGGTGGTCGCGGCATGCGCGTGGTGCACAAAGAAGAAGACCTGATCTCCTTCGCCAAACTGACCCGCACCGAAGCAGGCGCGGCGTTTGGCAACCCGATGGTCTATCTGGAAAAATTCCTGACCAATCCACGTCACGTGGAAGTTCAGGTTCTGTCCGATGGCCAGGGCCACGCCATCCATCTGGGCGACCGCGACTGCTCGCTGCAACGTCGTCACCAGAAGGTTCTTGAAGAAGCGCCGGCACCGGGCATCGACGAGAACGCACGTGAGGAAGTCCTCGCACGCTGCGTCAAGGCTTGCATCGACATCGGTTACCGTGGCGCAGGTACTTTCGAGTTCCTGTACGAGAACGGTCGCTTCTACTTCATCGAGATGAACACTCGTGTCCAGGTAGAGCACCCGGTTTCGGAAATGGTCACCGGCATCGACATCGTCAAGGAGATGCTCAGCATCGCCGCCGGCAACAAGCTGTCGTTCACCCAGGATGACGTGGTCATCCGCGGTCACGCGCTGGAATGCCGGATCAACGCCGAAGACCCGAAAACCTTCATGCCGAGTCCGGGCACGGTCAAGCATTTCCACGCCCCAGGCGGCAACGGCGTTCGCGTCGATTCGCACCTGTACAGTGGTTATGCCGTTCCGCCGAACTACGATTCGTTGATCGGCAAGCTGATCACCTACGGCGCAACCCGTGACGAAGCCATGGCGCGCATGCGCAATGCGCTGGACGAGATCGTGGTCGACGGGATCAAGACCAACATCCCGTTGCACCGCGACCTGACTCGCGACGAAGGCTTCTGCAAAGGGGGCGTGAACATTCACTACCTCGAGCACAAGCTGGCTGGCGAGAAGCACTAAGCTTCGACCGGCACATGACAAAGCCGCCTTCGGGCGGCTTTGTTGTTTCTGTACATTTCTTCCGAACCACAACAGATTCCCTGTGGGAGCGAGCCTGCTCGCGAAGAGGCCAGCACATTCAACATCAATGTTGACTGATACACCGTCTTCGCGAGCAGGCTCGCTCCCACAAGGAACTGTGCGCTGAGCATAAGGCCAAGCCACTCCCACAAAACCTCCGCGCTCGCGTAAACTTGCGCGCTTCTCGCAGCCCGCTAGGCTGCAATCAATATTTTTCAAAGGTGCCCGCCATGCCTTGGCTGCAAGTCCGTCTCGCCATCAGCCCAGAACAAGCCGAAACCTACGAAGACGCTTTCCTTGAAGTGGGCGCCGTGTCGGTGACCTTCATGGATGCCGAAGATCAGCCGATCTTCGAGCCCGAACTCAACACCACGCCGCTGTGGTCCCACACCCACCTGCTAGCGCTGTTCGAAGGTGGCACCGAGCCAGGCCCGGTACTGGCCCACCTTGAGTTGCTGACCGGCGGCCCGTTGCCCGAGCATCACAGCGAAGTGATCGAGGACCAGGACTGGGAACGCAGCTGGATGGACAACTTCCAGCCGATGCGTTTCGGTCAGCGCCTGTGGATTGTGCCGAGCTGGCACGCAGCCCCCGAGCCAGACGCGGTGAACCTGCTGCTGGATCCGGGCCTGGCCTTCGGCACCGGCACTCACCCGACCACCGCACTGTGCCTGGAATGGCTCGACGGCCAGGACCTCAAAGACTGCAACGTACTGGACTTCGGCTGCGGCTCGGGGATTCTGGCCATTGCCGCGCTGCTGCTGGGCGCCAAACAGGCCGTGGGCACCGATATCGACGTGCAGGCGCTGGAAGCCTCCCGTGACAACGCCGGGCGCAATGGCATCGCCGACGAACTCTTCCCGTTGTATTTGCCCGAAGATTTGCCGCAGGTACAGGCCGACGTGCTGGTGGCCAACATCCTCGCCGGCCCGCTGGTCTCCCTGGCACCGCAACTGTCCGGCCTGGTCAAGTCCGGCGGTCGCCTGGCGCTGTCGGGCATCCTCGCCGAGCAAGGCGATGAAGTGGCCGCGGCCTATGCCAAGGACTTCGATCTGGACCCGATCGCCAATCGCGATGGCTGGGTGCGCATCACTGGCCGTCGGCGCTAGAATGGGCGCCTGCATCTACCGGATCGCCGCATGACCGACAGCTTCGTCACCCAGTGCCCGCATTGCCAAACCAGCTTCCGCGTCAACCATGCCCAATTGAGCGTGGCGCGCGGGGTCGTTCGCTGTGGCTCATGCCTGCAGGTGTTCAACGCCGCCAAGCAACTGCTGGAGCAAGCCGGCAAGGAAGCACCCGTGCCGACGCCGGCATCTCGGGAGACGGTCGAACCGCCGCAGCAGCGCGCCATCAGCCAAAAACAATGGAGCGCTGCCGAGCTGGACCTGGACAGTCTCGACCTGGACGAAGAACTCGCCCGGCTTGAACAACGGGAAATCCAGCCAACCACTGAGTTCGGTCGGCAACGCGAAGACACGCTCAGCGCTCGCCGCGATAGCGCCGAACACGATGAAGCCCCCTGGCCCGACAGCCTGTTCAGCGAATCGGCTGCCGATCGCGCCCAAGCGGCCGACACGCTTGACGCGCTCGATGCGCTCGACACACCAGAGCCACCGGGCGAGCCAAGCAAACCCTCGCGTACCGAACCGTCGCTGTCTCTGGAACCGGTAGATCTGGACGATGAACCGCAGCCCCCGCAATTGCGCCTGAACGATCCGCTCGTCCCCCCAGTGCATCACGAACGCATGACGGCGACCGCAGAGATCGACGACGACCTGCCTTCGATCGAGCCACCGCGCAAGCGTCGCGAACGCAGCGAACCGGGGGGCCGTGCAGAAGCACTGCAGGACCTGACCGACGATCCACTGCAACTGGATTGGCAAAAACGTCGCTCGCCATGGGGTAGACGGCTGTTCTGGCTGTTGTTGATCCTGCTGGGTGCCGGCGCACTTGTCGGCCAGTACGTCGCCTATCATTTCGACGAGCTGGCGCGCCAGGACCAGTACCGCCCCTGGTTCCAGCAACTGTGCCCGCAAATCGGCTGCACGGTGCCCTCCAAGGTCGACATCGCGAAAATCAAGAGCAGCAACCTGGTGGTCCGCAGCCACCCGGAGTTCAGCGGGGCCCTGGTGGTCGATGCGATCATTTACAACCGTGCCCCATTCTCGCAGCCCTTCCCGTTGCTGGAGCTGCGCTTTGCCGACCTCAACGGCCACCTGATTGCCAGCCGTCGCTTCAAACCCGGCGAGTACCTCAATGGCGACCTTGAAGGCAAGGTGGAAATGCCTCCGCAAACGCCAATCCACATCGCCCTGGACATTCTCGACCCTGGCGCCAAAGCGGTGAATTACAGCCTGAGCTTCCACTCGCCCGAGTGAAACGATTCACTGATCGGCAATTGACGACGGCTTTCTGACTTTGCCTGCCCGGACCAAACCGCTGGCGATAACAGAATAACTGTTCAGATTTTGTTCAATTCAGCCTTTATCCAGTCATCGAGAGCGGGTATCATGCCAACCCTTTTTCGAACTCTCATGATCCGGCCCCACAACAGGGAAGCCCTATGTCGGCGGTACGCATCGGTCCATACACATTACACAACGGCTTGATTCTCGCCCCGATGGCGGGTGTCACCGACCAACCCTTTCGTCAGCTGTGCAAGCGATTGGGCGCAGGGCTAGTAGTCTCGGAAATGGTCACCAGCGACATGAGCTTGTGGAACACCCGCAAGTCACGCATGCGCATGATCCACGAAGGTGATCCCGAGCCACGCTCGGTACAGATCGCCGGTGGTGACGCACAGATGCTGGCGGATGCGGCCCGGGCCAACGTCGAGCTGGGTGCCCAGATTATCGATATCAACATGGGTTGTCCGGCCAAGAAGGTCTGCAACAAGGCTGCAGGCTCGGCACTGTTGAAGGATGAAGCATTGGTAACCGAGATCCTGCAGGCCGTCGTGGCCGCGGTCGATGTGCCGGTTACCCTGAAGATCCGTACCGGCTGGGACCGGGACAACAAGAACGGCCTGACGGTGGCGAAGATCGCCGAGCAGGCAGGCATTACGGCGCTGGCGGTGCATGGACGCACCCGGGCCGATCTGTATACCGGTGAAGCCGAGTACGACACCATTGCCGCGATCAAGCAGACGGTGTCGATGCCGGTCTTCGCCAACGGCGATATCGATTCGCCAGAAAAGGCCCGGTACGTGCTCGACGCGACCGGTGCCGATGGCTTGTTGGTAGGCCGGGCTGCCCAGGGGCGGCCATGGATTTTTCGCGAGATCGACCATTTCCTGCGTACCGGCGAGAAGCTCCCGGCGCTGGACCTGATCGAGGTGGAACGCATTCTGCTAGAGCATCTGGCTGCGCTGCACGCTTTCTATGGAGACGTGATGGGCGTACGCATTGCTCGAAAGCATGTGGGCTGGTATCTCGCAACCTTGCCGGGCGCCAGGGAGTTTCGCGCCCACTTCAATCGTTTGGATGGTACGGAAGCACAATGCGCCAACGTTCGGGAGTTCTTTGCCGGGCGTTACAAGAGCCTGACAGGGGACGGAGAGTGGGTGGCCGCATGACGATGATGACCGAGACTTTAGTGAGTGGAACAACACCCGTGAGCGACAACGTGAATTTGAAACAGCACCTCAATACGCCAAGCGAAGAAGGCCAGACCCTTCGCGGGAGTGTCGAGAAGGCGCTGCACAATTATTTCGCCCACCTTGAGGGCGCTGCCGTCACGGACGTGTACAACCTGGTGCTCTCCGAAGTCGAGGCTCCCCTGCTCGAGTGCGTGATGAACTACGTCAAGGGCAACCAGACCAAGGCCAGCGAGATGCTCGGACTGAACCGGGGCACGTTGCGCAAGAAACTCAAGCAGTACGATTTGCTGTAAGCATTCAATCAAACCAGAAAGGCGCCCGCGTAAGACCGGTCGCCTTTTTTGCTGACTCCTTTGCTTTTGATGGAAATTGAGATGACCGACCAGACTACCCGCCTGCCGATCCGCCGCGCCTTGATCAGCGTTTCCGACAAGACCGGGATCCTCGAATTCGCCAAGGAGCTTGAAGCCCTGGGTGTCGAGATCCTCTCCACCGGCGGGACGTTCAAGCTGCTGCAGGACAACGGCGTTGCCGCAGTGGAAGTCGCGGATTACACCGGCTTCGCCGAAATGATGGACGGTCGGGTGAAAACCCTGCACCCGAAAATCCACGGTGGGATCCTCGGTCGTCGCGGTATCGACGACGCCATCATGAACGAGCACGGCATCAAGCCGATCGACCTGGTAGCGGTCAACCTGTACCCGTTCGAAGCAACGATCTCTAAACCAGGCTGCGACCTGCCGACCGCCATCGAGAACATCGACATCGGCGGCCCGACCATGGTTCGTTCGGCGGCCAAGAACCATAAGGACGTGGCCATCGTGGTCAACGCCAGCGATTACGCCAGCGTCCTGGAAAACCTGAAAGCCGGCGGCCTGACCTACGCCCAGCGTTTCGACCTGATGCTCAAGGCGTTCGAACACACTGCCGCCTACGACGGCATGATCGCCAACTACATGGGCACCGTGAACCAGGCCGCTGACACCCTCAGCACAGAAGGTCGCAGCGAATTCCCGCGCACCTTCAACAGCCAGTTCATCAAGGCCCAGGAAATGCGCTACGGCGAGAACCCGCACCAGAGCGCGGCGTTCTACGTTGAAGCCAAGCCTGCGGAAGTCGGCATCGCCACCGCGACCCAGCTGCAAGGCAAAGAGCTTTCCTACAACAACGTGGCCGACACCGATGCCGCGCTGGAATGCGTGAAGAGCTTCGTCAAGCCGGCCTGCGTGATCGTCAAGCACGCCAACCCGTGCGGCGTTGCCGTCAGCCCGGACGCCGAAGGCGGCATCCGCAAGGCCTACGACCTGGCCTACGCCACCGACACCGAATCCGCGTTCGGCGGCATCATTGCCTTTAACCGCGAACTGGATGCTGAAACCGCTAAAGCCATCGTCGAGCGTCAGTTCGTCGAAGTGATCATTGCCCCGAGCGTCAGCGAAGAAGCCCGCGCCATCGTCGCCGCCAAGGCCAACGTTCGCCTGCTGGCCTGTGGCGAGTGGTCGGCGGATCGCGCCGCTGCCTGGGACTACAAGCGCGTCAACGGTGGCCTGCTGGTGCAGAGCCGCGATATCGGCATGATCGGCGCCGATGACCTGAAAGTCGTGACCAAGCGCGCGCCGACCGAACAGGAAATCCACGACCTGATCTTCGCCTGGAAAGTCGCCAAGTACGTTAAGTCCAACGCCATTGTCTACGCCAAGAACCGTCAGACCATCGGTGTCGGCGCGGGCCAGATGAGCCGTGTGAACTCTGCACGTATTGCTGCGATCAAGGCTGAGCATGCTGGCTTGCAGGTAGCCGGCTCGGTGATGGCTTCCGACGCATTCTTCCCGTTCCGCGATGGTTTGGACAATGCGGCCAAGGCTGGCGTGACTGCTGTGATCCAGCCGGGCGGCTCGATGCGTGATGCTGAAGTGATTGCTGCGGCGGATGAAGCCGGCATCGCCATGGTCTTCACCGGCATGCGCCACTTCCGTCACTGATACACCGATCCCCTGTGGGAGCGAGCTTGCTCGCGATAGCGCCCTTTCAGACACATTGATGCTGGAGCCGCCATCGCGAGCAAGCTCGCTCCCACAGAAAAGCAGCATCAGCGCTGCATTCAGAATTAGCGTCATCCGAGGTTTTTGAAATGAATGTCTTGATCATTGGCAGCGGTGGCCGTGAACACGCCCTGGCCTGGAAAGTGGCCCAGGATCCACGTGTGCAGAAAGTGTTCGTGGCACCGGGTAACGCCGGCACCGCCATCGAAGCCAAATGCGAGAACGTCGCCATCGACGTGCTGGCCCTTGAGCAACTCGCGGACTTTGCCGAGAAAAACGTTTCCCTGACCATTGTCGGCCCGGAAGTGCCGCTGGTCGCCGGCGTGGTCGATCTGTTCCGCTCCCGTGGCCTGGACTGCTTCGGTCCGACCGCCGGCGCTGCTCAGCTTGAAGGTTCGAAAGCGTTCACCAAGGACTTCCTGGCTCGCCACAAGATCCCGACTGCCGACTACCAGAACTTCACCGAGATCGAGCCAGCCCTGGCTTATCTGCGTGAAAAAGGCGCGCCGATCGTGATCAAGGCCGATGGCCTGGCTGCCGGAAAAGGCGTTATCGTCGCCATGACCCTGGCCGAAGCGGAAGACGCCGTGCGTGACATGCTGGCAGGCAATGCCTTCGGCGACGCCGGCTCGCGCGTGGTGATCGAAGAGTTCCTCGACGGCGAAGAAGCCAGCTTCATCGTCATGGTCGACGGCAAGAACGTCTTGCCAATGGCCACCAGCCAGGACCACAAGCGCGTCGGCGACGGCGACACCGGCCCGAATACAGGCGGCATGGGTGCCTACTCCCCTGCCCCGGTTGTAACCTGCGAAGTACACAAGCGCGTCATGGACCTGGTGATCTGGCCCACCGTGCGCGGCATGGCTGAGGAAGGCAATGTCTACACGGGTTTCCTGTATGCGGGCCTGATGATCGACAAGGCTGGCAACCCGAAAGTCATCGAATTCAACTGCCGTTTCGGTGACCCAGAAACCCAACCTGTCATGCTGCGCTTGCAGTCGAGCCTTGTACTGCTGGTGGAAGCAGCCCTGGCGCAGGCGCTGGACAAGGTCGAAGCGCAATGGGATCCACGTCCGAGCGTCGGCATCGTCCTGGCAGCAGGCGGCTATCCTGGTGACTACGCCAAGGGTGTAGCCATCAATGGTCTGGATGCAGCCGCGGCACTGGAAGGCAAAGTCTTTCACGCCGGTACCGCGCTCAAGGATGGTCAAGTCGTGACCGCTGGAGGCCGGGTGCTTTGCGCCACGGCCATGGGCGCCAGCGTCGATGCGGCCCAACAGCAGGCTTACAAACTGGCGGCCAGTATCGATTGGGAAGGCTGTTTCTATCGCAAGGACATTGGCTACCGCGCCATTGCCCGCGAGCGCGGCGAACAGGAATAAGGCAACATTGCGACAGGCAGGGGCTTGCGACCCTTGCCTGGCTATTCCGGCGCCGCGCATAGTTATATTCTGGCATTAACCTACGAAGGGATTTCGCCGTGCGCTGGCTCAGGATTGCCATAAGTCTAACCGTCACGTTGTTGACGTTGCTCTGCATGCTCCCGGCCCAGGCCGCGCAAGGCAGTGGCTGGGCGGTATTGCTCGACGAACAGGGTGACCTGCAGCTGAGCGACATCCGCTCCGCTCGCTACACCAATCAATTCAGCCCCATCGAACTCGACCACCTCACGGCGGCCGAGCCCGAGGGTGCGCTATGGTTGCGTTTCCGGCTAGCACCGGGCAGGCATGAACAATTGCTGCGGGTGTTCGCGCCCGATCTGTTGCACTTCAACATGTATGTGCTGGACGGTGACAAGCTGATCGAGCAGTCACAGACAGGTAATGAGCAACCCCTGGCGGACCGTCCCTTGCCCAGCAGCGACTTCATGCTGCCGTTGCCGCAAAGCGACAAGACCCTGGACGTCTACCTGCGATTGGTATCCGAACACCAGTTGCGACCCTACATCACCTTGCAATCGGCGGTCATCACCGCTGCCAATCAGAACCAGACGCTGATCTACGGACTGCTGTTGGGCTGCATTGGCATGCTGATCCTGCACAACCTCATCCGCTATGCCTATACCCGTTCGACCAGCAGTGTCTGGCTGGCGGTGTGCGAAGCCTTGCTGGGGCTCAGCCTTGTGCTGTTGTTGAACCTGGCGGGGCCCTGGATACCGAACTGGCAGGCCGTGCAAACGCCCGGCGCCTACCTGACCTTGCTACTGACGGCTCCCAGCGGCCTGATGTTTGCCTATCGCTTCTTCAAGCCCCTCGGACCGCATCCGCTGAACAAGCTGATCGTGGGCGACATTCTGTTCATCATGATCTGCAGCCTGCTGCTGCTGTTCGTCAACACGCTGCCGCTCAATATCATCACCTACGCACTGGTCGCCCTGGCCGGCCTGACCATGCTGTTCGTCAGCACCTATCACTGGCAAAAAGGTTATCGCCCGGCGCGGCTATTCGTGGCGGCCATGGTGGTGTTCAACCTTGGTACCCTGATTATTCTGCCCGCCTTGCTGGGGCTGACCCTGATCGAACCCCATGACCTGATCACCACCCTGCTGGCGTTCATCTGCATCAGTGGCCTGTTGATGAGCATTGCCCTGAGCGAACGCCAGCGCAGCATCACCGAAGCGCGTTTCAGCATCAGTCGTGACCTGGCGGCCAGCAACGCCGAGATCAATGCCAAGGCCGAGTTCCTGGCAAAGATCAGCCATGAGATCCGCACCCCGATGAATGGCGTGCTGGGCATGACCGAGTTGTTGCTGGGCACGCCGCTGTCGGTCAAGCAGCGCGACTATGTGCAGACCATCCACAGCGCAGGCAACGAACTGCTGACATTGATCAACGAAATTCTCGACATTTCCAAACTTGAGTCCGGACAGATCGAACTGGACGATGTGCAGTTCGATCTCAACGCACTGATCGAAGACTGCCTGAGCATCTTCCGCGCCAAGGCCGAGCAGCAGAACGTCGAGCTGATCAGCTTCATTCAGCCACAAGTACCGCGCGTCATCAGCGGCGACCCGACGCGCCTGCGCCAGACATTACTGAGCCTGCTGGAAAACGCCCTGAAGAAAACCGACGAAGGCGAGATCCTGATCGTTGTCGCCCTCGACGAACGCAGCAGCCATCCACGCCTGCGCATCGCCGTGCAGGACAGCGGCGAACCAATGGATGCCGAAGAGCGCGACGCGCTGATGCACGCCGAACTGCACAGCAAGCATTTCCTCTCGACCAACCACCTGGGCGGCAATCTCGGGCTGGTGATAGCCCGTCAGCTGATACGCCTGATGCAAGGCGAATTCGGCATCAAGAGTGGTAACAACCAGGGCAGTACCTTGTGGCTGACGTTGCCGCTGGACCCAGACCGCCTGGAGCATCCGACCTGCGACCTCGATGGCCCGCTGCAGGGTGCACGGGTGCTGGTGGTGGATGACAACGACACCTGCCGCAAGGTGCTGGTTCAGCAGTGCAGCGCCTGGGGCCTGAACGTGAGCGCCGTGCCCTCGGGCAAGGAGGCGCTGGCGTTGTTGCGCACCAAGGCGCACCTGCGTGACTACTTCGATGTGGTCCTGCTGGACCAGAACATGCCCGGCATGACCGGCATGCAACTGGCCGCCAAGATCAAGGAAGACCCGAGCCTGAACCACGACATCCTGCTGATCATGCTGACCGGCATCAGCAATGCGCCGAGCAAGATCATCGCGCGCAACTCGGGGATCAAACGCATCCTTGCCAAACCGGTGGCCGGCTATACCCTCAAGACCACCCTGGCCGACGAACTGACCCAGCGCAACAAAGGGCTCGCGGTGCCGCAGCATCTTCCGTCTGGCCCGCCTCTGCCGATCAAGGTTCCCAGCGATTTCCGCATTCTGGTCGCCGAAGACAACAGCATTTCGACCAAGGTCATCCGCGGCATGCTGGGCAAGCTCAATCTGCAACCAGACACCGCCAGCAATGGCGAAGAAGCCTTGGTTGCAATGAAGGCGCATCGCTACGACCTGGTGCTGATGGACTGCGAAATGCCAATCCTCGATGGCTTCTCGGCGACCCAGCAGCTGCGTGCCTGGGAAGTCGGCAATCAACGCACCCGCACCCCGGTGGTGGCGTTGACCGCGCACATCCTCGCCGAGCATAAGGAGCGTGCACGTCAGGCCGGCATGGATGGGCACATGGCCAAACCGGTCGAGCTCTCGCAGTTGCGCGAATTGATTGAACACTGGGTTGCCCAGCGCGATCTGCAGAACCGTGCGGCGACGCCAACGTCCTGAGCCGACAGACTCCGCAGCGCCTGTTAGACTCCCCCTCGACTTCCCTCGCCAGCGAGCCTGCCCCATGCTCCACGTGTTGTTCAGCGTTTATCTGAAGATGCTGGTGCTCTACAGCCCGTTCTTCGTGTTGTCCTGCTTCATCAGCCTGACCCGCGGTTATTCACGCAAGGAACAACGTCGACTGGCCTGGAAAGTGGCGACGGCCACGTTGGTCTCCAGCGTCCTGCTGTACTTGTTCGGGAGAGTGATCTTCAACGTCTTCGGCATCACCGTGGACGCCTTCCGCATCGGTGCCGGTAGCGTGCTGTTCATTTCGGCGCTGGGCATGGCCCAGGGCAAGTCGGCGGTGCAGACCGATAATGTGCAACAGGACGTGACCATAGTCCCGCTGACCATTCCGCTGACGGTCGGCCCCGGGACTATCGGTGCCCTGCTGGTGATGGGCGTCAGCCAGCCGCACTGGGACGACAAACTCACGGCCATTGTCAGTATTGCCCTGGCCAGCTTTACCGTGGGGGTCGTGCTGTACCTGTCCAACCGTATCGAACGCATTCTCGGTGATCAGGGATTGCAGATCGTCAGCCGGTTGATGGGGTTGTTCGTATGTGCGTTGGCGGCACAGATTATCTTTACCGGGGTGAAGGGGTATTTGGTGCCCTGAATACACAAGGCACCCGCCAGGAACTGCTAAACCGTCAGACTGGCGATCTCAAGACGTTCAGACTGTCGCCGTGCACCTAGCCACTGCACGGTATCCTCTCTGCACTCGCCATAGATGCCTGCATTGAAACGAGCGGTGTAGAAATAGGCGTTCACCGCGCCATGCAGATCGCTAAAAGCGAACTCACGCCCAGTGAAAAGCCTGCCGACTGATCCGCGAGTATCAAAAAAAACCGAAGCGCTATTCAAGGATCCACGTTCATCGACCACACCGATGCACGCCCTGATGCGCGTCAGCCCCTTCACACTCAGCGCTGCCTGCTGACGGAAGACCTGCTCCACGTTCAGTTTGTCCGGTAGCTCGGCGACCTTATCCAAGGCTGCCAGAAAAACAGTCGCCTGCTCATCATTCAGATTGATTTCAAAGACCGTCGCAAACGCATCTCTCAACGAAAACGCCTTTCCGGCAATGGATGTAAACGTACCGGTTGTCACATTTTGCCGATCGTAGATCCAGCCACACTCATACAAGATACTTTTATAAGCCTCGAGCCAATCCACGCCGTTCGGTTCGTCAGGGAAATCTTCATCGGCAGCAAGCTGAGCAAAAAGCAAAGCATCAATCACATCTTGTTTAGTGGCGGGCGACAACGCTTTTGATAGAGCCAGCACGCGACATCCATTGATGTAAATCTTATAGTCCATACGTCTATATCCTTCGTGCAAACCAGAGGTAAACACCTCTGGTCCAGACTGACTATTTTTACTTCCTGTGCCGCGCAAAACGTTTGCCCCGCATGTCTCTGCGCCGCTGCCCAAGGACAGATTCAATATCATCTTTTACTTCAGCGTAAGCAAAAGGATTAAAGGTGAGAAAATTCGAACCCTGGTAAATATCAACATTGGCGACCTTGAGATCAAAGAACAGAACTTCGCCACCAAATTTATTACTTTCATGATTAACAGACGAAAAGGAAATAATAATGAGGCCATTCTTCGCTTGCTCACATGGCAATATAGCCAGCTTCACACCTTTTGCTGTCACAACTTCGTAATTGAATAACTTGACTGTTTCAGGTTCTTTTTCCAAAGCAGTCAAGGTGGAGTCTGCCACGGCACTCAGCACCGTCGCACCGGGAATGGCAGCCTTTGCTGCAGCGATACCCGCCTGGACAATGGCGGTGACGACATTCTTCATCGTCCCCGACCCAGACTGCTTGTTGTATTCCACGCTCGCATGGACTGGAACAGCACACCCCATATCCAACATACAATTAATAAATGCTCGATGCCAGGCAGCGGGGTTCGGGTCATGTTTAGTTTCGTGATCGGCCTCCAGCTTCGAAAAACTTATGAGGTTTTCGATAATCATCATGTTTTCAAGCGAAATACCATCGCCATAACCGATGAGTGAATTACCCAAGACCAAAGCATCCAGTTCCTTGGTTGGACTCGAAGCATCCGAATTAACTAAACCTCTTGCACGAGGGGCGTTAACCAATAGTGCCCTTGCCCTGGCAAGACGCGCCTTACCCAAATCAGTGCACCCCTTGAGAGCGCTTGAATCTTCAAAACTTTCCATATCCAACATTCCTTTAAATTTGTCTACAGCCCTCCTGGGCGTAAAAACAAATTTAACCCACCCCCTTGCCGAGCAACAAACCCAATTAAATTTCCATATATGTAAAGCCTGAACAAAGCCGCCAACAGGCGGATTATTCGAGCAAAATAACCCGAATAATCCGACCTTATACAACTGCGACTTGTTTAGTTGATATCAACCAACTTGTCACCGTAGCTACGCGGTGTGTACACCCACAACGATCCTTGAGGCCGAGGAAACACGCGAGTGGTGGATGAGCCAATCAACACCATGGTTCGCATGTCGACCTGATCCGGGGTCAATTGACCGAGTGTCGTGACCCGCAACGTCTGCCCCGGACGCCCGACATCACGTCCCAATACGACCGGAGTGTCAGCAGTGCGATGCAGGGCGACGATTTCCAGCGCACGCCCCAACTGCCAAGGCCGGGAACGCGAGATCGGGTTATAGAAAGCCATCGCCAGGTCGGCTTGCGCCGCCAGGTCCAGACGCTTCTCGATGATGTCCCAAGGCTTGAGATTGTCCGACAGCGACAGTACGCAGAAATCATGCCCCAACGGTGCGCCTGCCTGGGCAGCCGTTGCCAGCGATGCCGAAACGCCCGGCAGGATTTCAAGGTCAACGTTGTGCCACGCTGGATCGCGGGACTCATGCAGTGCCTCGAGCACCGCCGCGGCCATGGCAAATACACCGGGATCCCCGGAAGAGACGACCACTACGCAACGGCCCTGTGCCGCGAGTTCAAAGGCGTGGCGGGCACGCTGCATTTCTTCACGGTTGTCGGTGCAGTGCAGGACCTGATCAGCACGGAACGGTCCCGCCATGCGCACATAGGTTTCGTAACCGAGAACGTCATTGGCACGGGCCAGTTCCGCCTTGACCGCGGGCACCATCAGATCGGCAGCGCCAGGGCCAAGACCGATCACCGCCAGACGACCGCGAGGACGGCCAATCGACAAGGGGTCCAGAGGCTGCTCGGCAACTGCGATGGCAACGGCCTCATCGCCGAACATGGAAACAGGCTGGTCGATGGCGTTACGCACCAGCTTACTCACTGCGCCGACATCATTGACAAAACGCAGTGGCACACCCAGCTCAAGCGCCGCTTCACGCAGCGTCGCACTCGACATTTCACTATCGGCGGCCAGCAGACAGGCCAACGATTGCACGGCGATTTTTGCCTGATGCAAAGCCTCGCGAACCGCACTTGGCACATCGGTCGCGCCGGCACTGACGGCCACCAACACGTTGCGTGGATAAATCAGCAGTTCATTGGCTGCCGGCGTACGCTCGGCATGCCCGACGTGAACGGCCAGCCGCGCTTGCGGGCTTTCAGGTAACTGCGCCTGCACCAGCCAAGGTGCCGCGCCTTCGATTCGCACCGTTTCACCGGCGAGTAAATCGGAGACGAAGCGTTTACCCAGCTCAAGATCACCCAAAGCATAACCGCTGGGGGGGTTCAGGAGGCAGGTTCCAAAACGCAATTCGCCACTGGTGGTGATCGCCGCTGACACGTCCAGCGCAGCAGCAATCTCCCGCGCCAGCACGTTCACACCTCCCAAACCACCGAGCAGCGGCACCACGGCGCTACCGTCTTCGGCGACGGCGAGCACGGGTGGCTCAGCCCCCTTCTCCAGCAGTAACGGCGCCAGGGAGCGAATGACAATGCCGGCCGCGCACAGGGCGATGATCGGCGTGCCTTGTTGATAAAGCTCACGCAACGTCGCACCGAACTCGTGGTAAGTGCGATCGGCACCGACGACCCGTTCGGCCAGGCCGTGGATCAAGGCGCCGGGGTACAGCTGTTGAATGCTGCGCGCGGTCGCGAGGCTGCCATTGCCGAGAATGACAATGGCCGGAGTTGGACGAGTCATCAGCCTTGCCACCTTTCGCCAGGTACGATGATCAGCGAGAAGTACGGCGACGACATCGGCTCGACCTGATCCAGCGGCACGATCTTCTGGCTGGCCATGGTCGCGCGTTCGACGTACAGCGCACGCTCGGCCAATCCGAGTTCTTCCAGCACCTGACGGACTTTCGGGAAGTTGCGTCCCAGCTTCATGATCACCGCCGCATCGGCGTCGGCCAGGCGACGTTTGAGATCATCGTGAGGCAGCACGCCAGACAGCACCGACAAGCTCTGATTGCGATACACCAACGGCGCCCCCAGCACCGAAGCGCCGCCGAGCATCGAGCAGACACCCGGCACCACTTCGGCCTCATAACGCTCCGCCAGCCGATCATGCAGGTACATGTAGGAACCATAGAAAAACGGATCACCTTCGCAGATCACTGCCACGTCACGACCAGCATCGAGATGTGCTGCCAACTCTTCACCGGCCGCATCGTAGAAATCGCTGATCACTTGCTCATAGGACAGCGGTGCCGGCAATGCCTCGGTGGTCACTGGATACACCAGTGGCAGCAAGGTTTGGGCGTCCTGCAAATGCGCTTCGATGATGCCGAAGGCGTTGCCCTTTTTACCCTTGGCAACGAAGTACGCCACCACCGGCGATTCGCGCAGCAGGCGCAAGGCTTTGACGGTAATCAGTTCCGGATCACCCGGCCCCACGCCAAGGCCGATCAAACGTCCAGGTTGCTGCATCATTCGATCTCCGTGGCGAGGGCATTGACGGCGGCGGCGGCCATGGCGCTACCGCCCAGCCGGCCTTGCATGATAACGAACGGTACGCCGCGACTGTCGGCGGCCAGCGCTGCCTTGGATTCGGCGGCGCCAACGAAGCCAACCGGGAAGCCAAGGATCAGCGCCGGTTTCGGGGCGCCGGCGTCGAGCATTTCGAGCAGATAAAACAATGCCGTCGGCGCGTTGCCGATCACCACTACACTGCCTTCCAGGTGCGGACGCCAAAGCTCCAGCGCGGCAGCGGAACGGGTATTGCCCAATTCACGGGCAAGTTGCGGAACGCTTTCATCACGCAGGGTGCAGATGACTGGGTTGTTCGCTGGCAAACGCGTGCGGGTTATGCCCTCGGACACCATCCGCGCATCACACAGAATCGGCGCGCCGGCGGCCAGCGCATCGCGCCCGGCCTTACCCGCGCCTGCGGAAAACTGCAGACCGTCGATAGCATTGACCATGCCGCAAGCGTGGATCACGCGGACTGCGAGTTTTTCCAGATCGGCCGGAATGCGCTCGAGGTTGGCCTCGGCACGAATGATCGCGAAGGAATTGCGATAGATCTCCTGACCGTCGCGGATGTAATCAAGCATCAAGGGGGCTCCGTGAGCGGGCGTCGAGCAAGGCCGCGACCGCTTCAATAGTAAGATTGCGTGCGTGCAGCGCGCCGAAATCCGGCTGCGCGGCATCGCGAAAATAGAGGTCGTAGTGATCAGGGCAAGTCGCCAACAATGTGACGGGCGCCGTGTGTGCGCACGCGCAGGAGCGCGGGCAACCCGACAAGTGAATCTGCACTTGTCCGGATTGAACATGTAACCGTTCGGCCAGTTGCCGCGCATCGCTCTTGGTATCCGCCAACCCTTTGCCGCAACCGGCCGATCCGGTGCAGGCCACCAAATGGGCCAGGGTCTGATCGGCGTCGACCAGATAACCCAACGCCTGCAATTGTTGACGAAGGGCTGGTGCATCCTCATTGCGAATATTGGGCAGCAACAGGCTTTGCCAAGGGGTCAGGCGCAGGTTGGCGTCACCAAACGCCTCGGCCAGATGAGCCGCCCCCTTGAGCATCGTCGGGTCCAGCCGCCCCAGGGGCGGCACGGCGCCGACATAGACAAGACCTTCCTGACGCTGCGGATAACTGCCGATGTGCAATCCCGGAGGGGAAGTCGGTCGCTGCCATGACTCCATTGCAAACAACGGCACTCGCTCGGCCAGCCGTTGCAGCAGCGAATAAAGCGAATGTTCAGTCAGCAGATGTCGCATCCGGGTCTGATCCGGCCGTGCAAGTTCAAGAAACAACTCCAACACCGCCACCACCAAGGCATGCCCGTCACGCAGCAATACCGCTGACGCCGGCATCTCGGTGGGGCACCCCGCCAGACCGAAAGCCAGCATTGGCTCGCCGTTTCGCTCAACCGCACTCAGCCAGAGGTCATGGGGATGCTCGAGCATTGCCAAGGCTTCACCGCCATCCAGTTGCACGGCGAACTTGGCTGATAGCTCATGGAAGCGAACATGGGTTTGCAAGCTGTCGAGAATTTCTCGGGCCAAAGGTCTGCTGTCGATCAGCATGTGTCGGTCAATGCCGGCGCTGGGGCTGAGCATCAGATTGCGCACATCATCGCCAGCGACGGTATCAGGCCCTAGCCCGACGGCCAGCAGACTGTCGATCAACGCGGAGGCCTGCTGACCAATCCCGCGAATTTGCAGATTTGCCCGGTTGGTCGCCTCTATCACGCCACCGGCATATCGTTCGGCGGCATCAGCCACCGCGACAGCCTGATCTGCGCGGATGGAACCCCCGGCGAGTTTGATCCGGCAAATATCGCCATCCAGCGCCTCAACGACACGCAACAACCCGGGACAGGCCGATGGGCGCAAGGGACGGGATGTATGAGGTGAATTCACGGGGATGACCGGCAACGGGACGAAGGGCCGCATTATGCCTGCTTTGCCCGGCGGGATGAAAAAGCTCAAGTGGATTGACGACGAAGCGCGCTCGCACAAAGGTCAACGGTCGCTTCGCTTGAAGCCTGAAACGCCCACCGGCACTTCCGTTTTAAAAGACAACTCCCGGTGCATTTAACAGCAGGTATCAGTTCTTCCCGCCAACTTCATTTCAACTGCATACAGGCTGTTGTACTTTCATCAACAGGAAAACCACTTCCTCCGATGAAATTTTTATTCAAGGGAACTGAATATGAATTATAGAAACTTCTCCGGCACATTGACCGGCCCCAATCTGCTTTCGTGCATTGACGATATGTCACTTGCGGATCATGACGACCTGACCCACTGCACACAGATCGCCACCCAATCTGCCGACATGCTCTGCAGCCGCTTTGTCGATTCGACAAAGTGGCTGCATGAGTATGTAAAAACACTGGACTACTTGGGCTGGTCTGTCTTTCAAGATGCAATCTTTACCCGCACCCGTCACGACGTCTTGAGAAGCGTTGCGGATTTCCTGGTCGAGAGCGCTGAAAAGATGTCCGACAGCCGACAAGGCAACGCAATGATTGACACGCTCGACGCACTAAAACCCGACAAGTCGGCGCGGCTCTCCCTGGACCAGGAAAGCCTCCTGGGGCGGCACTTTCAGGTTATCCCCGCCCGCTATGACTCCAAGGGTTTTCTTGAAATTGCGGTTTTCAATCTTGAATTGGTGGCGTCTACACAAGAAAGCAATTTCCTATACGTCGAATCGGAAAAGCGCTCCGCAAAAATCATCCGGCAATGCGCCTATCTCAAGCTGGACAAAAGAATACTTGAAACAAAAAGAACACTTATTGATAAAAAACGTCGCGAGATCAGAATGAAGAGATTCGACCTTCTAAGAAACAACCCATAAGATAATCAGAATAAATGCCCATCACTTTGCGGGGCAGCCATCGCCCTTAACCGCGATTTCATCGACTGACGACGGGCGAATGCAATCGACACCACGTTATGATGCTCAACCGCGCCGGCCGAGACGGACTTGAGCGCGGTGATGATTTGGCTTGGTCGATAGAAGAGGAATGGCATGCCCCCTTGGCTGACAGTGGTAGGCATAGGTGAAGACGGCTTTAAAGGCCTGGGCAAGAACGCTCGACGCGCCCTGCTGGGCGCTTCGCGGATCATTGGCGGTCAGCGGCAACTGGATTTGCTGCCGGTGTGCATTCGTGGCGAACAGCATATGTGGCCCAGCCCGTTTTCACTGGCCCCGGTACTGGAACGGTACGGCGAGCCGGTTTGCGTGCTGGCCAGCGGCGACCCAATGTTCTTTGGTGTCGGCGCCAGCCTCGCTCGGCAATTGCCCAGCGAGGAAATGCTGATCTTGCCCGCACCGTCTTCCTGCTCACTTGCCGCCGCGCGGATGGGCTGGCCGCTGCAGGATGTGGTGACGCTGTCGGTGGTCGCACGCCCCATCGCTGCACTTAATGCGCAGTTGTTCAGTGGCGTTCGGTTACTTGTGCTGAGCAATGACGGCCAAAGCCCTGCCGCGATCGCGGCGCTATTGCGCGAACGCGGGTTCGGGCCGAGCCGCCTGAGCGTGCTGGAACATTTGGGTGGTGAGGCAGAGCGACGCATCGACGGTGCCGCCAACGACTGGGCCGACCCGGTTGTCGCCGACCTGAACCTGATCGCCATCGAGTGCATCGCAGACGCAAACACGCCACCTCTGTCGCGACTGGCCGGTCTGCCGGACTCCGCCTTCAGGCATGACGGCCAACTGACCAAACGCGATGTGCGCGCGATCACGCTCGCTCGCCTGGCACCGGTTCCCGGCGAACTGTTATGGGACGTCGGCGCCGGCAGTGGCTCCATCGGCATCGAATGGATGCGCGCTCATCCGGGTTGCCGGGCGCTGGCCATCGAGGCCGATGAAGGTCGGCAGATGTTGATCGAGCACAACCGCGACGCACTCGGCGTACCCGGCCTGCAATTGATTTGCGGCAGTGCGCCGCAAGCCTTGGCCGGGCTCGAACGCCCGGACGCGATTTTCATCGGCGGCGGAGTCACCCGTGAAGGCGTGCTCGATACCTGCTGGGGGGCACTGAAACCCGGCGGCCGACTGATCGCCAACGCGGTCACGCTGCAAAGCGAAATGACCCTGATGGCCTGGCGCGAGCAGCACGGCGGCGAGCTGACGCGTATTCATATCGCCCAGGCGCAACCGCTAGGCGACTTCGACACCTGGCGCCAGGCGTTGCCGATTACCTTGCTGGACGTGGTCAAATCCTTCGATGCGTGACGAAACAGCCGAACAACCTGCCCCATTGCGCAGCGGCCTGACCACGGGCAGCTGCGCCACTGCCACCAGCCTGGCGGCGGCTCGCCTGCTACTCGACGGCACTTCGGCGGATGCCGTGCACATCGTCCTGCCCAAGGGCAAGCAGGTGCAGATGCGCCTGGAATTCTGTCGCCTGATCGACGACGGTGCCGAGGCCGGCACCCTCAAGGACGCCGGGGACGATCCTGACGTGACCCACGGTGCGCTGCTCTACTCTCAGGTGCGCCTTCGCCGTGAGCCGGGTATTGGTTTCAAGGCCGGTCGTGGTGTTGGCACGGTCACTCGACCGGGGCTGGTGCTGGGCGTCGGTGAGCCGGCGATCAATCCGGTACCGCGTCAGATGATCAGCGATCATCTGACGCTGCTCGCCAACGAATTCGGCTATCGCGGCGGTTTCGAGGTTACGGTGAACGTCGAGGACGGCGAGGCCCTGGCATTGAAAACCATGAACCCGCGCCTGGGCATTCTCGGCGGCCTGTCGATCCTCGGCACCAGCGGCATCGTCCGGCCGTTTTCCTGCGCGGCCTACATCGCCTCGATCCACCAGGGCATCGACGTGGCCAAAACCAACGGCTATCTGCACATCGCCGCGTGCACCGGCAACGCCAGCGAGGACACCATGCGCAGGGTCTACAACCTGCCGGAAATCGCCCTGATCGAAATGGGCGACTTCGTCGGTGCAGTACTCAAACACCTACGCAAGGTACCGGTGGAAAAACTCAGCCTGTGCGGCGGCTTCGGCAAGATCAGCAAGCTGGCGGCCGGGCACATGGACTTGCACAGTCGGCATTCGAGCATCGATCTGCCGCAACTGGCCGAATGGGCCGCCGCGGTCGGCGCCGATACGGCGTTGCAGCAAGGCATCCGTGAAGCCAACACCAGTCAACAGGCCCTGGCGATGGCCAGCGCCGCAGGAATCGCCCTTGGCGATGCCGTGTGCCAATACGCCCTGGACTTTGCCCGCAGCGTGGTGCCGGCGCAGGTTCAGGTCGAAGTGTTTGCCATCGATCGCCAGGGCGGGATTGTCGGCCATGCGGGAGCTTTTCAATGACGCGCATTCTGTTGCTGGGCGGTGTGACCGAGGCCCTGGCGATTGCCCGAACCCTCGGCCCACAACACATCTATAGCCTGGCGGGTGTCGGTCGAGTGCCGACGGACTTGAACTGCCAGGTTCGCGTGGGTGGCTATGGCGGTGCCGAAGGCTTGGCGCAGTTCATCCGCGATGAACGGATTGATCTGTTGCTGGATGCGACTCATCCCTACGCAGCCCAGATCAGTCAAAACGCCGCGATCGCAGCTCGGTTGAGCGGCATCGCCTGCTGGGCGCTGCGACGTCCGGCATGGCAACCACAGGCCGGCGATGACTGGCGTGAAGTCAGTGATTGGGCCGAGCTGACCGAAGCGCTGAAACCCTTCCGCCGACCGCTGTTCACCCTTGGCCGCGAGCCCTTGCAGCACCTGCAGGAAATCCCCCCTGAGCAATTCTGGACCCTGCGTGCACTGGACGTGTATCCGGGCAACGAACGATGTGAAGTGATCGGCGCCCGTGGGCCGTTCCTGATCGACGATGAGCGCGCGTTGTTCGAACGTCGGCAGATCGACGTGCTGATCAGCAAAAACAGTGGCAGCACCGCCACCGAGCCGAAGCTGGAAGTGGCGCTGGAGCGCGGGGTTCCGGTGCTGGTGTTGAAGCGGCCGGAGTTGCCGGTGGTAGAGCGGGAGTTTCTGTCGCTTGAGGAAACACTTGATGCGTTGGCGGGCTTCGCTCAGTAAGGCAGGATTATCGGCTTGCATGAACAGTAACCTATTTGTTACCTTCAGGGCCGCCAGTGATCACACTCGAAGAATACTTGCAGGACAATGAAACAAGCCCCTTTGGGCGCTGGTTTACCACCTTGAATGCTCAGGCAGCGCTAAAGGTTTCCAATGCATTGCTCCGACTCGAGCTAGGCAATACATCCAATATCAAGTGGTTTGAAGGTCTCGGTGAATACCGAATAAATTGGGGCCCCGGGTACAGAATCTACCTTGTTCAAGAGGGGAAACGCCTGATCATCCTTTTTGGTGGAGGCAATAAGTCCACACAAAAAACCGACATCAAACAGGCAAAGATACTGATAGACGAATTCCGAACCCGAAAAAAAGCTCAACGAAATCGGAGATAGAGTCATGGCGCTTACCCGAAGCTACAAACACACCATCGCCGAGCGCGCCCAGCGGGACCCCGAGTTCGCCCAAGCATTGTTGGATGAGGCTGCTACTCTGTTTCTTAATGGCGAACCCGAAATGGCCAGGATCATTTTGCGTGACCTCGTTAACGCCACTGTTGGTTTCGAAGAACTGGCAAAGGAAACAGCGAAGCCCAGCAAAAGTCTTCATCGGATGTTGTCTGCGAAAGGCAACCCAAGCATGGACAATCTGGCTGCGATATTTGCGGTAATTCGCGCTACGCTTGGAGTAGATATGCAGGTACATGCGGTTCGTGCGCACTGACAGGGTGAGAGAAATGCGACTTTTACTGCGACACCACACCGCACACGGTGTTTTTACTTATCGGCCCTGATCAGGCTAAATAGCCGCGCCTGATCACCCACCCACCGGATTTGTCCCATGTCCCGACAACGGCTCGCAATTGCCTGGATCGCCTGCTTCGCAGTGCTGTTCAACATGCTCGCCATGCCGATGTCCGGAGCGATGGTGCAGACGGCGAAGTCGCCAGCCGAGCAATTGTTGTGGGGCAGTTTTTGCTCGTCCAGCGGCACCAGGATGGTGGCGATTTCCCTGGGCGACATCGAACAGAAAGCTCCGCAAAGCGACGATCATTCCAATATGCAGCATTGCTGGTGCTGCAGCGGCTCCGCGCCATTGGTGGCGTTGCCCGGACATGAGCCACAGCTGTATTTCGCGCAGTTCGAAGCGAATCGAAGCCTGCCTCCCGCCGCATTCAACACGCCGACACCGCGCCAGCAATGGCCAAGCCTCAACCCCCGTGCCTCTCCTCTGGTGTGATGACTTCTCGCAATTGATCTGCGTTTTGACTCGCCTGGAGAACTGCCATGTTGAACAGACTCATCGTTCTGGCCGCGTTGCTGCTGCCTGCCTGCTTTGCCAATGCCCACGAATACAAGGTCGGCGCACTGGAAATCGCTCACCCCTGGTCGCAAGAGTTGCCGCCCAATGCGCCGACCGTCGCGGCCTATTTCGTGATCCACAACGCCGGCAAGACCGCCGACCGCCTGCTCAGCGTCGACTCGCCGATTTCGGGTGAGGCGCAATTGCATGAGCACTTGATGCAAAACGACCTGATGAAAATGCAGCCGGTACCTAGCGTGGCAATCCCCGCCGGTGGCGACGTCACGTTTGCACCGATGGCCTACCACGTGATGCTGGTGAACCTGAAAGACCGCAGCCTGCTGAGCGACGGCAAGCGCTTCCCGCTGACCTTGCACTTCGAGAAGTCCGGTGACGTGACGGTCGAAGTGGCGGTGCAGAAGCAGGCGCCCGAGGCCACGCAAAAGCACGCGCACGTTCAGTAACCCGCTATCGCGACGCCGCCCATGCGCCCGCCAGGCACCAGGTCATCCGCCCACCGTCGTCAGCCATTGAGCCTGACGCGCGGCAGCTGGATCAGCCTGTTCGCCATGTTGATGATCTTTATCGGTCCACTGATTTCTCAGTCGATGCCGATGGATCAGCGCGCCTCGATGCCCCTGGACATGAGCATGAACATGTCGATGGACATGAGCATGGACATGAGCATGGACATGTCGGCGATGGAGCACGCGGATCATGGCGCGCAACCAACTGCCGAGCATTGCCCACCAGCATCCGGGCATCACGCAATCTGGGAAAAATGCGGCTATTGCAGCCTGCTGTTCAACTGCCCGGCGCTGACCGGTGGCGGGTCATTCACAGCGTTCGACACCCCGCCCGCCAGCACTTACACCACGCCATCCCCTCGCCTGGGCCATGCCCGGCAAACCTTCTTTCCCGGCGCCCGCACCCGCGCCCCGCCCGTCGTCGCGTAAACCCCCACTGCTGATTTCACACGGTCCCTCTTCGCGAGCAAGCTCGCTCCTGCAGGCCGTGTCGTTTACGACTGTTCGATGGAAATTGTCATGTCCAGGTTTGCTGCTGTCCCATGCTTGAGCTCTGCCCAAGCCTCCTTTGCTTTGAACGAATCCAGCATTCGCTTCAGGCACGCCACCGCCATCCTGTGCGGCGCCTTGCTGGCGCCTTCCGCGCTGGCCGATGAACACGCAGGTCATAGTGAAGAACTGAGCCCGACGGTCATCACCGCCATTGCCCCGAGCTCGCCACTGACCATCGTCACCAACCCCAAGGACCCGCGCCAACCCGTGCCGGCCAGCGACGGTTCGGACTATCTGAAAACCATCCCGGGCTTCGCCCAGGTGCGCAATGGCGGCACCAATGGCGACCCGGTGCTGCGCGGCATGTTCGGCTCGCGCCTGAACATCCTCACCAACGGCGGCATGATGCTCGGCGCCTGCCCCGGTCGGATGGACGCACCGACCTCGTACATTTCCCCGGAAACCTACGACAAACTGACTGTAATCAAAGGTCCGCAGACCGTGCTCTGGGGACCGGGGGCTTCGGCCGGCACCATCCTCTTCGACCGCGAACCGGAAAGTTTCGGCGAGCTCGGCACGCGGATGAACGCCAGTGTGCTGGCCGGCTCCAACGGCCGTTTTGACAAACTGGTGGACGCGGCCGCCGGCGGGCCGTTGGGTTATGTGCGGGTAATCGGCAACACCGCCCAAGCCGACGACTACAAGGACGGCAACAACGACACCGTGGCATCGCGTTATGACAAATGGAACGGCGACGTCGCGCTCGGCTGGACCCCGGACGCCGATACCCTGCTGGAGCTGACCGCCGGCAAGGGGGACGGCGAGGCGCGTTACGCAGGACGCGGAATGGACGGTTCGCAGTTCAAGCGCGAGAGCCTCGGCCTGCGCTTCGAGAAGTCCAACATCGGCGACGTGCTGGAAAAGCTCGAGGCGCAGGTCTACTACAACTACGCCGACCACGTGATGGACAACTACACCCTGCGCACGCCGTCGGGCACCGGGATGATGGCCGGCCCCATGGCGTCCAACGTCGACCGTCGCACCCTCGGCGCGCGAGTCAAGGCCACCTGGCGCTGGGCCGATGTGCAGTTGATCAGCGGCATTGACGCGCAGACCAACGAACACCGCCAACGCAGCGCCATGGGCATCGACACCTACAAGGACCTGCCGTACACCAAGGATGCCGATTTCCATAACTACGGGGTGTTCAGCGAACTGACCTGGTATGCCGCCGAGCGTGACCGACTCATCACCGGCGCACGCCTGGACCGCGCTTCGGCCAAGGATTACCGGCAAACCATCGGTTCTGGAATGATGACTCGCCCCAATCCCACCGCCGACGACACGCGTGCCGATACGCTGCCCAGTGGCTTCATCCGCTACGAACACGACCTGGCCGACAGCCCGACCACGCTGTATGCGGGGCTGGGCCACACCCAGCGTTTCCCGGATTACTGGGAACTGTTTTCGCCCAATTCCGGCCCCGCCGGATCGGTGAATGCCTTCGATTCGATCAAGCCTGAGAAAACCACCCAGCTCGACTTCGGCCTGCAATACAAGACCGAAGACCTCGATGCCTGGGCCTCGGCTTACATCGGCCAGGTACGCGATTACATCCTGTTCAACTACACGCCAGCCATGATGGGCATGACCTCGCAAGCCGAGAACATCGACGCGCGAATCATGGGTGGTGAACTGGGCGCCGCTTACAAACTCACCGAACACTGGAAAGCCGACGCCACCCTGGCCTACGCCTGGGGCAAGAACAGCAGCGATGGCAGTGCCTTGCCGCAAATGCCGCCGCTGGACGCCCGCTTCGGCTTGACCTACAGCGAAAACAACTGGAGCGCCGGCGCACTGTGGAGAGTGGTTGCCGCGCAAAACCGTATCGACCAGAACAAAGGCAACGTGGTCGGCAAGGACTTCGACAAGACCCCGGGTTTTGCCGTGTTCTCGCTCAACGGTGCCTATCGGATCAACCAGCACTGGAAGGTCAGTAGCGGCGTCGACAACCTGTTCGGCAAGGCTTACGCCGAACACTTGAACCTGGCCGGCAACGCCGGTTTCGGCTACCCGGCCAATGACCCGCAAGCCATCAAGGAACCGGGGCGCACGCTCTGGACCAAGATTGATATGAGTTTCTAACAAGAAAAGTCAAAAGATCGCAGGCTACGCCAGCTCCTACATCGGCACGCGTACACCCTGTAGGAGCTGTCGAGTGAAACGAGGCTGCGATCTTTTACAGACAATTGATTCGCCAAGCGGAGCACAACCGATGAAACAGCCCAAAGTGAATTTCTACAACCTGGCCTGGCGCTGGCATTTCTATGCCGGATTGTTCGTTGCGCCATTCATGGTGATGCTGGCACTGACCGGCACTATCTACCTGTTCAAGCCGCAACTCGACTCGCTGATGTACAGCAGCCTGCTCAACGTCCCGGCCGGTCATCACACTGTTCCAGCCGATGACCTGCTCAAGCGGGTAAAAGACGCGTATCCACAAGGCACGATCAAACAGTATCTGCCGCCGGTCAACGCCGAGCGCAGTGCCCAGTTTGTCGTGCTCAACGGCGGTAACGAGCTGAACGTGTTCGTCGACCCGTACCACGGCGACATCCTTGGCGAGCAAGACGCCAAGAAGAACCTGCAAGCGGTCGCGCGAGCGATTCACGGCGAGCTGATGATCGGCACCGTCGGTGACCGACTGGTGGAACTGGCCGCCGGTTGGGCGGTGGTGCTGGTGGTGTCCGGGGTGTTCCTGTGGTGGCCACGCGGTCAGGCCGCGGGCATTCTCTGGCCGCGCCTGAGCAGTCGAGGCCGGGTGTTGTGGCGTGACCTGCACGCCGTCACCGGCTTCTGGGGCGCCTCATTGCTGCTGGTGATGCTGCTCAGCGGCATGACCTGGACCGGCTTCTGGGGCCAGCAATACGCCGCCGTCTGGAATGTCTTTCCGGCGGCGATGTGGGACAACGTGCCGAAGTCCGACGTAGAAGCGCGCAGCCTCAACAGCGCCACCCGCCAGACTGTGCCGTGGGCCATGGAAAATACACCGATGCCGATGTCCGGCGACCATGCCGAACACATGGCCCACGGTGCAGCGCAAGCCGGTCCGGCCGCGCCGACCATCAGCCTGCAGGATGTGCAGAACATCGCCGTGCAACGCAAGGTCGAGCCGGGCTACAGCATCACGTTTCCGACCACGGCCACCGGTGTGTTCACCATTGCTGTGTTCGCCGATGACCCACGCAACGACGCCACCCTGCATGTCGATCAGTACACCGGCAACGTCCTCGCCGACGTACGCTACGAGCACTACGGCGCCGTCGCCCGCGCCACGGAAATCGGCGTGATGCTGCACGAAGGCAAGATGTTCGGCACACTCAACCAGATCATTGTCCTGCTGATCTGCCTGATGATTTTGCTCAGTGCGGTCAGCGGCGTGGTGATCTGGTGGAAGCGTCGTCCGCAAGGCAAATTCGGTGTCCCGCCGCTGCGTCACGACCTGCCGAAATGGAAAACCGCGATGGCGATCATGTTCGCCCTGGCGGTGGCGTTCCCGTTGGTGGGCGTTTCGCTGGTAGTAGTCTGGCTGTTCGATCGGTTGCTGCTGTCACGCTTGAATCGACAAACTGAAAGCGCCTCGACTTCACCATGAGTCAGGCGAGATGCGCGGGATCCAGAGCACTGTAGACTTCCCGCGCATCTCGTTCGCTCGGTTTCTTTTTTAACCTCCAGGCCCTTTTCGCGAGCAGGCTCGCTCCCACAAATGATCACTGTTGCCCGCCCCAATGTGGCGCATCCCGATGCACCACTGCCCTGACCTCGTCCCGTCATGGTGCGCCATCAAAGCCGCAAAACCGCTCTAACACGACATTTCCCTGCCTTTCCCCGACCGGGCACAGCCCTTGCTAAAGACCCTTCAGTAGTCCGCATCTGCCAACCAAGAAAACTCATAAGTTCATGGAGATCGCACAATGAAGCGTCGCAGTTTGATCAAGGCTTTCACACTCACGGCAAGCATTGCCGCGATGGGCATGACCTGGACTGTCCAGGCCGCCGAGACCATCAAGGTCGGTATCCTGCATTCGTTGTCCGGCACCATGGCGATCTCCGAAACATCGCTCAAGGACATGGCTCTGATGACCATCGACGAGATCAATGCCAAGGGCGGCGTGAACGGCAAGATGCTCGAAGCGGTGGTGGTGGACCCTGCATCGAACTGGCCGCTGTTCGCCGAGAAAGGCCGGCAGCTGCTGACCCAGGACAAGGTGGCCGTGGTGTTCGGATGCTGGACCTCGGTGTCGCGCAAATCGGTGTTGCCGGTGTTCGAAGAACTCAATGGCCTGCTGTTCTACCCGGTGCAGTACGAAGGTGAAGAGATGTCGCCGAACGTGTTCTACACCGGCGCCGCACCGAACCAACAGGCGATCCCGGCCGTTGAATACCTGATGAGCGAAGAAGGCGGCAGTGCCAAGCGCTACTTCCTGCTCGGCACCGACTATGTCTACCCACGCACCACCAACAAGATCCTGCGTTCGTTCCTGCACTCCAAAGGCGTGGCCGACAAGGACATCGAAGAGGTCTACACGCCGTTCGGCCACAGCGACTATCAAACCATCGTCGCCAACATCAAGAAATTCTCGGCCGGCGGCAAGACGGCGGTCATCTCGACCGTCAATGGCGACTCCAATGTGCCGTTCTATAAAGAGCTGGCCAACCAGGGCCTGAAAGCCACCGACGTGCCGGTTGTGGCGTTCTCGGTGGGCGAAGAAGAACTGCGCGGCATCGACACCAAGCCACTGGTGGGCAACCTCGCGGCGTGGAACTACTTCGAGTCGGTGGAGAACCCGGCGAACAAGAAATTCGTCGCCGACTGGAAAGCCTACGCCAAGAAACAAAACCTGCCGGGGGCCGACAAAGCGGTGACTAACGACCCGATGGAAGCCACCTACGTCGGCATCCATATGTGGGCGCAGGCCGCCGAAAAAGCCAAGTCCACCGACGTCGACAAGGTCCGCGAAGCCCTGGCCGGCCAGACCTTTGCCGCGCCGTCCGGCTACACCCTGATCATGGACAAGACCAACCACCACCTGCACAAGCCGGTGATGATCGGCGAGATCCAGGCCGACGGTCAGTTCAACGTGGTGTGGCAGACCGAAGGGCCGATCCGTGCCCAGCCGTGGAGCCCGTTCATCCCGGGCAACGACAAGAAGCCGGAGTATGCGGTGAAGAGCAACTGAGCCACTGGGTGTCGGCTCCAGGCACAGTGCCTGAGGCCGACACAATTCCCTGTGGGAGCGAGCTTGCTCCGGGCGGCGTTCCGACGATGATGGCAGCACATTCAACATCCCTGTGACTGATCAATCGCTATCGCGAGCAAGCTCGCTCCCACAATGTCCGCGTCAAGGCGACCATCTATGCCCACCGCCCTTTATCGCTTCATCCTTGCCATCGCGCTGTTATTGCCGACGGCCACTTTTGCCGGCGACGCCGAAGACTTCGTCGCCGCCAATCCCGTGCAGCAAGCCAAATTGCTGGAAGCCTGGGCCGCGCAGCCCGATCCGGCGCGCATCGAACTGATCAACGCCCTGCAACAAGGCGAACTGACGGTCGATGGTCAGCCGAAAACCTTGCGCCTGAATAACCGCCTGCGGGGTCTGATCGATACCGCTTTGGCCAGCCACCAACTCCTCGCCGCCGACGCCAAAATCCGTCTGGCCGCCGCGCAGCAATTGCAGAAAAGCGCCAAACCCGCGCAACTGAAATTCCTCGACCAGCAACTGGCGGGTGAAAAAGATGAAGTCGTCCACGCAGCCCTGAGCCTGGCCCTGGCCAACTTGCAACTGGTAGACGCCGACCCGGTCGTGCGTCTCGCCGCCGTGCGGCTGCTGGGTGAAACCGGTGACCCACTGGCCCGCACCCGCCTCGAAAACCTGCTGCAACCCGGTGTCGAAGCCGACGCCAACGTGCGCACCGCCGCCGAAACCAGCCTGGCCCAGGTCAAACGCAAATTGCTGGTCGGGGAGCTGCTTGGCCAGGCCTTCAGCGGCATGTCCCTCGGTTCGATCCTGCTGCTCGCGGCGCTGGGCCTGGCGATCACCTTCGGCCTGCTCGGCGTGATCAACATGGCCCATGGCGAGATGTTGATGCTCGGCGCCTACTCGACCTACGTCGTGCAACTGATGATCCAGCGTTACGCGCCGCAGGCCATCGAGTTCTATCCGCTGATCGCGCTGCCCGTCGCATTTTTCGTCACGGCCGGGATCGGCATGGCGTTGGAGCGCACGGTGATTCGCCACCTCTACGGCCGCCCGCTGGAAACCCTGCTCGCCACCTGGGGTATCAGCCTGATGCTGATCCAGTTGGTGCGCCTGGTGTTCGGTGCGCAGAACGTCGAGGTGGCCAACCCGGCGTGGTTGTCAGGCGGGATTCAAGTGCTGCCGAATCTGGTGCTGCCGTACAACCGCATCGTGATTATCGCGTTCGCGCTGTTTGTGGTGGTGCTGACTTGGCTGCTGCTGAACAAGACGCGCCTGGGTCTGAACGTGCGCGCCGTCACCCAGAATCGCAACATGGCGGCCTGCTGCGGCGTGCCCACCGGGCGCGTCGACATGCTTGCCTTCGGCCTCGGCTCGGGCATTGCCGGCCTCGGCGGCGTGGCGCTCAGCCAGATCGGCAATGTCGGCCCGGACCTCGGACAGAGCTACATCATCGACTCGTTCCTGGTGGTGGTGCTCGGTGGTGTCGGGCAATTGGCCGGTAGCGTGTTCGCCGCCTTCGGCCTGGGCATCGCCAACAAAATTCTTGAACCGCAAATCGGTGCCGTACTCGGCAAGATCCTCATCCTCGCGCTGATCATTCTGTTCATCCAGAAACGTCCGCAAGGCCTCTTCGCGCTCAAAGGACGGGTGATCGACTGATGAACCAGCCCCTGCTCGTTACCGCGACAAAAAAAGCCGGCCCCAAAGTCACGATTGCCGTCGGTGTTATAGTCCTCGTTCTGCTGCTGGCATTGCCGCTGCTGTCGCTGTTGCCCCCTGACAGCGTGCTGCACATTTCCGCGTACACCCTGACCCTGGTGGGCAAAATCCTTTGCTACGCCATCGTTGCCCTGGCGCTGGATCTGGTCTGGGGTTACGCCGGTCTCTTGTCCCTCGGCCATGGCTTGTTCTTCGCCCTCGGCGGTTACGCGATGGGCATGTACCTGATGCGCCAGGCCTCGGGTGATGGCTTGCCGGCCTTCATGACATTCCTCTCGTGGACCGAATTGCCCTGGTACTGGACCGGCACCAGCAGCTTTCTCTGGGCCATGTGTCTGGTGGTGCTGGCGCCGGGATTGCTGGCGTTGGTGTTCGGCTTTTTCGCCTTCCGCTCGCGGATCAAGGGCGTGTATTTCTCGATCATGACCCAGGCACTGACCTTTGCCGGCATGCTCCTGTTTTTCCGCAACGAAACCGGTTTTGGCGGCAACAACGGCTTCACCAACTTCCGCACCATTCTCGGCTTTGGCATCACCGAACCTGGCACCCGTGCGGTGCTGTTTTTCGCCACGGTGCTGCTGCTGGTGGCGAGCCTGTACATCGGCTGGCGCCTGGCGCAGAGCAAGTTCGGCCGTGTACTGACCGCGCTGCGCGACGCGGAGAACCGCTTGATGTTCTGTGGCTACGACCCTCGTGGATTCAAGCTGTTCGTGTGGGTGTTGAGCGCGGTGTTGTGCGGTTTGGCCGGTGCGTTGTACGTGCCGCAAGTGGGCATCATCAACCCGAGTGAAATGTCGCCGACCAACTCGATCGAAGCGGCTGTCTGGGTGGCTCTCGGTGGTCGCGGCACGTTGATCGGCCCATTGCTTGGCGCGGGCGTGGTCAATGGTATGAAGAGCTGGTTCACCGTGGCTTTCCCGGAATACTGGCTGTTTTTCCTCGGCGCGCTGTTCATCATCGTGACCCTGTACCTGCCCAAGGGCGTGATAGGTTTGCTGAAGAAAAGAGGTGAACAATGAGAGTCACTGCAACGGCTGAATTCATGCTCGAACCGGCGTTTTTTCCACCCTTGGAACCGAACAGGGACGCCGGCAGCAGCCGCGATGCCATCGGCCTCGGCCAGCGTGCCGGCAAAGGCCTGAACACCCGCCACGGCACCATCCTGACCCTGGAAGACATCAGCGTCAGCTTCGATGGCTTCAAGGCGCTGAACGACTTGAACCTGTACATCGGGGTCGGCGAGTTGCGCTGCATCATCGGCCCCAACGGCGCGGGCAAGACCACGCTCATGGACGTTATCACCGGCAAGACCCGCCCCAGTCACGGTAAGGCCTGGTTCGGCGAAACCCTGGACCTGACGCAAATGAGTGAAGTGCAGATTGCCCAGGCCGGCATCGGCCGCAAGTTCCAGAAACCGACCGTGTTCGAAGCCTTGAGTGTGTTCGAGAACCTGGAGCTGGCGCAGAAAACCGACAAATCGGTGTGGGCCAGTCTGCTAGCGCGCTTGAGCGGCGAGCAGAAAGACCGTATCGCCGAGGTGCTCGACACCATTCGCCTGACCGCTTCGGTCAATCGTCCCGCCGGCTCGCTGTCCCATGGCCAGAAGCAGTTTCTGGAAATCGGCATGCTGTTGATGCAAGACCCGCAATTGCTGCTGCTCGACGAACCGGTGGCCGGCATGACCGACGCCGAAACCGAATTCACCGCCGAACTGTTCAAGACCCTGGCCGGCAAGCATTCGCTGATGGTGGTGGAACACGACATGGGCTTCGTCGGTTCGATCGCCGACCACGTCACCGTGTTGCACCAGGGCAGTGTGCTGGCCGAAGGGTCGCTGGAGCAGGTACAGGACAACGAACGGGTGATCGAGGTTTATCTCGGCCGCTAGGCTTGATCGTTCCCACGCTCCGCGTGGGAATGCCGCCCGGGACGCTCCGCGTCCCACTGACAATGCAGGGCTCAAGTCCTGCGCATGGGTGACGCGGAGCGTCACGGTATGCATTCCCACGCAGAGCGTGGGAACGATCACGGGGGAGAATATGAAATGCTGCAAGTCGAGAAGCTGCACCAGTACTACGGCGGTAGCCACATCCTGCGCGGCCTGACGTTTGACGTGAAGGTCGGCGAAGTCACCTGCCTGCTCGGTCGTAACGGCGTGGGCAAGACTACCCTGCTCAAGTGCCTGATGGGCCTGCTGCCGGCCAAGGAAGGCGCGGTCAATTGGGAGGGCAAGCCGATCACCACGTTCAAGCCGCACCAGCGGGTGCATGCCGGCATTGCGTACGTGCCGCAGGGCCGCGAAATCTTCGGCCGCCTGACCGTGGAGGAAAACCTGTTGATGGGCCTGTCGCGCTTCCCCGGTTCCGAAGCCAGGGAAGTCCCGGCATTCATCTACGAGCTGTTTCCGGTGTTGTTGCAGATGAAGCAACGGCGCGGCGGTGATTTGTCCGGTGGCCAACAGCAGCAGCTTGCAATCGGGAGAGCCCTGGCCAGCCGCCCACGGTTGCTGATCCTCGATGAACCCACCGAAGGCATCCAGCCGTCGGTGATCAAGGAGATCGGCGCAGTGATCAAGAAACTCGCGGCGCGCGGCGATATGGCGATTCTTCTGGTAGAGCAGTTCTACGACTTCGCCGCCGAACTGGCCGATCAGTACCTGGTGATGTCCCGCGGTGAGATCGTGCAGCAGGGCCGCGGAGAAAACATGGAAGCCGAGGGTGTACGCGGTCTGGTTACGATCTAATCTGTAGCGTCCTGACGATAATCAGAAAATATGAATTTACCTCTTCCTACTGCCCTGTTTACCCCGAGCTGGCATGCCGAGCTGGAACTGGGCTACGCCCGGTTCGGCGACAGCACGCGCCCGGTCCAGCGACGACACAAAGGCCCGCTACGGGTGCAGAAGCACCTGTATGCAGAAGGGCCCGAGGTGTGCCAGCACATCATCGTGCATCCGCCGGGCGGAATTGCCGGCGGTGACCGGCTGGACATCAGCGCCAGCGTCGGCCGCGCGGCGTGGGCACAAATCACCAGCCCCGGCGCCGCCAAGTGGTATCGCGCGGCAGCGCCGGCTTATCAGAAACTCGATCTGAAAGTGGCCAACGGCGCGACACTGGAGTGGCTGCCGCAAGAGACGATCATCTTCAGCGATGCCCGCGCCGAGCTCAGCACGTCCATTGATCTGCAAGGTGATGCACGGCTGTTCTACTGGGACGTGGTGGCGCTGGGTCGCCCGGCCAGTGGCGAGCGTTTCGATCTCGGGCATTTTCAGGCGCATCTGGATATCCGCCGCGACGGCCAGTTGCTCTGGCACGAACGCCAGCGCATTGTCGGCGGTGATGGTTTGCTCGATTCGCCGATCGGGCTGGATGGACAGCCGGTGTTTGCGACGTTGTTGGTGACCGGTGAGGTCGACCGTGAGTTGCTGGAAAGATGCCGTTCGTTGAGCAATGACGTGCGCGGGGATCTGACGCAGTTGCCGGGGCTTTTGGTCGCCCGTTGCCTGGCCAGCGAGGCCTTGTTGGCGCGCGGCTGGATGATCGATTTGTGGCGATTGCTCAGGCCGGCATTGCTCGGCCGGGAAGCCGTCCCACCCAGGATATGGAGCACCTGAACACCGATCACCGTAGGAGCCGGCTTGCTGGCGATGGCGTCCGTACGGTCGCCATCGCCAGCAAGCCGGCTCCTACAGGGTACGTATTCACAAATCCGAAACTTTTTAATCTGCCCTGATGGATTTCTACGATGGACCTGACCCCACGCGAAAAAGACAAGCTGCTGATCTTCACCGCCGGCCTCGTCGCCGAGCGGCGTTTGGCCCGCGGCGTGAAACTCAATTACCCGGAGGCCATGGCCTACATCTGCGCCGCACTGCTCGAAGGCGCCCGTGACGGCCAGACCGTGGCCGAGCTGATGCACTTCGGTACCACCCTGCTTAGCCGCGAACAAGTGATGGAAGGCATCCCGGAAATGATCCCGGAGATCCAGGTGGAAGCCACCTTCCCCGACGGCACCAAACTGGTCACCGTCCACCAACCGATCGTCTGAGGCTTCGCCATGACTTACACCATTCGCGATGCCGTGCATGCCGACCTGCCGGCAATCCGTGACATCTATAACGACGCGGTGCTCAACACCACGGCGATCTGGAACGAACAGGCAGTCGACCTTGGCAACCGCCAGGCCTGGTTCAGCGCCCGGCAAGCCCAGGGTTATCCGATCCTGGTGATTGTCGACGGCGAGAACAGCATGCTGGGCTACGCTTCATTCGGCGACTGGCGACCGTTCGACGGCTTCCGTCATACCGTGGAGCATTCGGTTTACGTGCGCAGCGACCAGCGCGGCAATGGCCTTGGCCCGAAACTGATGGATGCCCTGGTCGAGCGCGCCAAGGACTGCGGCAAACACGTGATGGTCGCTGCCATCGAAAGTGGCAACGCCGCCTCTATTCGTCTGCATGAGCGCATCGGCTTCGTGATCACCGGGCAGATGCCTCAGGTGGGCACCAAATTCGGTCGCTGGCTGGACCTGACCTTCATGCAACTGACCCTCAATCCTGGCGCGCAACCACCGACCGCCAGCAAGGAGTGATATCCGATGAACCCCGCCCAACTGCGACGCGTCAACGTTGAAAGCTTTGCGCACTATCGTCAGGGATTGATTGACCTGCTGCTCGACGCCGTCGGTTACGGTGCCAGCGTCGGCTTCATGGCCGACCTCGATGCCACGCAGGCCCGCGCCTATTTCGATGAGGTTCAGGACAACCTGAACAAGGGCAACGTACTGCTGTGGGTGGTGGTCAAGGATGAACAGGTACAGGCCAGTGTGCAGCTGACCCTGTGCCAGAAGGCCAACGGCCTGAACCGCGCCGAGGTGCAGAAATTGTTGGTGCGCGAGCATGCGCGGCGGCGAGGTCTGGGCCAGCAATTGATGACGGCGCTGGAGCAGGCTGCCCTGCAACACAAACGCGGCATGCTCTACCTCGATACCGAGGCCGGCTCCCCGGCTGAAGACTTCTACAAGGCGCTGGGCTACACCCGCGCCGGTGAAATCCCCGATTACGCCTGCGACCCGATCGGCCGCTACAAGCCGACTGCCCTTTACTACAAGATTCTCCAGGGAGCCCATTGATGATTCCCGGTGAATACCAGATCCAGCCCGGCGACATCGAACTCAACGTTGGTCGTCGCACCGTCAGTTTGAAAGTAGCCAACAGCGGCGACCGACCGATCCAGGTCGGCTCGCACTACCACTTTTTCGAAACCAACGATGCCTTGACCTTCGACCGCGCCACCAGTCGCGGCATGCGCCTGAACATCCCCGCCGGCACCGCCGTACGCTTCGAACCGGGGCAGAGCCGCGAGGTTGAATTGGTGGACCTGGCCGGGCATCGGCGGGTGTTCGGGTTTGCCGGCCGGATCATGGGTGACCTTTAAGTTTCATGGTGCCTGCACTGGCCCCTTCGCGAGCAGGCTCGCTCCCACAGTTGATCGCATTTCCCTGTGGGAGCGAGCCTGCTCGCGAAAATGAGCGCAGCGAACGATTTCACATTCAATTGAATCTCAAGGCGAACGAATGAAGATTTCCCGTCAGGCCTACGCCGACATGTTCGGCCCCACCGTCGGTGACAAGGTCCGGCTGGCCGATACCGAACTGTGGATCGAAGTGGAAAAAGACCTCACCACCTACGGTGAAGAAGTGAAGTTCGGCGGTGGCAAAGTCATCCGCGACGGCCAGGGCCAGAGCCAGCTATTGGCCGCCGAAGTGGTCGACACCCTGATCACCAACGCGCTGATCATCGACCACTGGGGCATCGTCAAGGCGGACGTCGGCCTCAAGGACGGTCGCATCGCTGCCATTGGCAAAGCCGGCAACCCGGACATCCAGCCCAACGTCACCATCGCCATCGGCGCCAGCACCGAAGTGATCGCCGGTGAAGGCATGATCCTTACCGCCGGTGGCATCGACACCCACATCCACTTCATCTGCCCGCAGCAGATCGAAGAAGCGCTGATGAGCGGTGTCACCACCATGATCGGCGGTGGCACCGGGCCGGCCACAGGCACCAATGCCACCACCTGCACCTCCGGGCCGTGGCATCTGGCGCGCATGCTCCAGGCCGCCGACGCCTTCCCGATGAACATCGGCCTGACCGGCAAGGGCAACGCCAGCCTGCCCGAGCCGTTGATCGAACAGGTCAAGGCCGGCGCCATCGGCCTCAAGCTTCACGAAGACTGGGGCACCACCCCGGCAAGCATCGATAACTGCCTGAGTGTCGCCGATCAGTACGATGTACAAGTGGCCATTCACACTGACACCCTCAACGAATCGGGCTTCGTCGAAACCACCCTCGCCGCGTTCAAGGGCCGCACCATCCACACCTACCACACCGAAGGGGCGGGTGGCGGCCATGCCCCGGACATTATCAAGGCCTGCGGTTTTGCCAACGTGCTGCCGAGTTCGACCAACCCGACTCGACCATTCACCCGCAACACCATCGACGAACACCTCGACATGCTGATGGTCTGCCACCACCTGGACCCGAGCATTGCCGAAGACGTGGCCTTCGCCGAAAGCCGCATTCGCCGCGAAACCATCGCTGCCGAAGACATCCTTCACGATCTCGGCGCGTTCTCGATGATCAGCTCCGACAGCCAGGCCATGGGCCGCGTCGGTGAAGTCATCACCCGCACCTGGCAAACCGCCGACAAGATGAAAAAGCAGCGCGGCCCGTTACCCCGGGACGGTGAAGGCAACGACAACTTCCGCGCCAAACGTTACATCGCCAAGTACACCATCAACCCGGCAATCACCCATGGCATCAGCCATGAAGTGGGCTCGATCGAAGTGGGCAAATGGGCGGATCTGGTGCTTTGGCGACCCGCGTTCTTCGGGGTCAAACCGACGCTGATCCTAAAAGGTGGCGCCATCGCGGCCAGCCTGATGGGGGACGCCAACGCATCGATCCCGACACCGCAACCTGTGCACTATCGCCCGATGTTTGCCAGCTACGGCGGCTCGCTGCACGCCACCAGCCTGACCTTTATCAGCCAGGCGGCACACGAGGCGGGGCTTGCTGAAGCCCTGGGATTGAAGAAGAAAATTGCCGTGGTCAAAGGTTGTCGTGATGTGCAGAAAACCGATCTGATTCACAACGACTACCTGCCGAGCATTGATGTCGACCCGCAGACGTATCAAGTCAAGGCCGACGGCGTATTGCTGTGGTGTGAGCCGGCAGATGTGCTGCCAATGGCACAACGGTACTTCCTGTTCTGACAATGGGATCAACATGCAGGAACCTGGCGTGCCAGGTTCCTGCGATATCAAAAGCGATCAGCTCGCCGGTTGAACGGTGAAGGGGATTTCTACCCGCTGCAGCTTCGCCCGGTCAATCGCCTGACGTGTCAAAGTCTTGAGCAATGCCATACTTTCATCCTCTATCGCCTGTACATCAGCGGCATACTCAGTTTCAGTCATGACGCTGCCAGGCGCAAACGCGCTTTCCGGTTTGCCCAGCTCTGCGGCGAGCACCCTGATCTCGATCTTGAGTCGGGCTTTCTCCTCAAGGGACAGGGTAGAGTCATTCACGCGCTCCTGCAGTGCCATGTAGAGGTCTGTGGTGGCGCTGATCCGGCGCCTGAAACTTTTGAAAGTGCTGCGGTTGGAACCTTTGACATAGGATGACCAGAACGGTTGGTCGACGACCAAGTCATCCAGCAACTCGCCTGTCTCAAGGTCCAGCACTCTTCGATACGCCGCATCAATCATTGCCTTGTCTACGCCCGCAATTCTTCTGAACTGCATCTTGCGAAACTGCCAGGGCAAGTCCAACCGGTCAGCCAGATCCGTCATGAAAGCCATATGAACTTCCACTTCGTCGACAGTGCCTTCAACCTGGCCTTGGGCATCTACGCGCCTGAACTCCTCGCCCTGCTCCAGACGCTCGGAAACCGTCTTGTGGGCGATCCGGCTCAACTCGTCCAGGCGTGACTTGCCTCGGGCCAGCGTGGCCAGTTCGGCCTCCACCAGGCCTGGATTGGCAAGCTCATAAACCTCATGGATCAGTACCTCCATGCCCATGGCGTTGAACAGCTGCGCGCCGGCGTCGACGCACGAGGTGCCGGGGGTGGCCATAGTGAACAGTTTCAGGCGCAACTCGCTATTCTTGGACATCGCCTCAAGCATTCGCCACACCTTGGCAGTCAGATCGACTCGATAGAGCGTGTCATGAACATAATGTGATGACTCGGTCAGTTTACGGATCTCGTTGAAAAACGGCACCGATCCGGTCTCATCCTCGACGCTGTTCCAGATTTTCTGGCGGGCCACCCACTCGGGTCGTGACATGCCCTCTTCCCAGTCGAGACTGTCGCGCACGCCACGTGGCGGATAGGGTCTATCAGGGTCCAGACCGACAGACTCGATGTAATCGCGCAGCGTCTGCAAATGGCTGGCCGAGAGAAAGTCCGGATCGCGACTCACCACTGTTCGCGCCAACAGTTCCGCCTGAATTGAACCACGGGGCACCACCGGTATATCCGTGATCAGATTGCCCTGAATATCCAGGTAAAAATGCCGGAACCGCGGTTGCGAAAACAGTCCGCGTGGCCAGGTTCGAATACCTGTATCGGCCAGCATGATCGAATGCAGCATTCTCATCCTGCCAATGTCCGGAACCTCTCTCAGAGGATTGCCCATAAGATCCAGCATATGAAGCTGGGTGAGGTCAGCCAGGTCAGCAATCCCTTGTGGGTCCAGCACAATCCGGTTTCCGCGCAGGCTCAATTCGGTCAAGTTGCGCATGCGACCAACGACATTCGGAAATCTAGTGAGTGAATTGCCGTCGATGTTGAGCGAGCGCAAGTTGGGAAAATGGTCGAGGAAGGATATATGAGCATCGGGCAATTCGGTGCTGGACAGATTGAGCCGGGTGACGTGATCGAAATTTCCCTCCAATGTCGGCATGGTCCCTAGATGCCGTCCCATTGGGAGATCGTGAAGATCGAGCACAGCGCCTTGCAAGTCGCCGAATGAATCCACATCGCGCAGGCCGGTCTGCTGCCAGGCTTCCCTGACGGCTTTGTACACCGCGTTACGAGACTCCCACTCGGCGACGCCGGCGGACGAGTACCGGAACGATTGGGTCGGTGAGTCCCGCCATTGTCGAAAATTCGCGTTGAGCCGATTGAATTCGGCTTCAAGTGCGCTTGCCCTTTGCTCAATACTCGCCTCACTGCCACCGGCCCGCAGGTAAACCAGGGCTTCAGCCTCCGACCACCCGGGACGTACGACACGAACACGCTCTTGGGCTGTCAGTAGCCCACTGACCTGATCGAGCTCCCGAGAAGCGCCGCGCATGCCGCCTCGCAGGCGCATGGTTACCGGATCGTACGACGGTTTGCGGATGGGATTGTCTGCCAGCAGGACGTTAAACCTGTCTCGTGGCAATGGCGCCTGTTGAATGGTCTGCTTGAGTGTGGCGCCCTGATTGATCTGATACCCCAGAGCATCGCGTTCGGCGTCGGGCAAAGCATGCAAAACGGAAGCGCACAAGTCGTCTGCCCCATGCAGGTTGAGATCATCGGCATCTCGTGCCTCGTATAGGCCGTTTTTGCTGACAAGAACTCGGCGAATGGTTGCATCCCCCGGGCCGACGCTGTTGCTCAACGGTCCGTCAAATAAAGAGGCACGGATTTCGATTCGCAGGTTGTCGGGCCAAGTGGGCAATGCCTGCAGCGAGTGCAACGCCAGACGCTCAGTGTCGGCGCTATAGGGCAGATCGAGGAACAGCCCTTCATAAGCGCGTGCGGCTCGTGACGTCAGTAGAGAGACTTTCGCACGCTCTCTGAGCGCCAAGGGGATGTGCGCCGAGTCGGTGATCTTGAGCAAATCCTCGGGGGCGACGTCGGCCAGCAACTCTTCGGCAGCTGCCGTGGATAGTCCGCTGAACGCATCCTGCAGCGCCACCACCGGTGGGGAGCCAGTCTGCTTTATCTCGCGGTTGAGCGCTGCAAACAGGGATTCGCGCCGGATGTTCGCTCGCTCGGCGAGCTTGTTTCTCATGGCATTGATCCGCACGGGCTGCTCTCGGGAAATACCCTGCCCGAGCATGGCGTGAATTTCCTCTTCGCCCATGAATTTCACGGCAAACTCAGGCAGTTTCCCTGAACGAACTTCAGCCCGGGTGATTTTCAAGGTGTTCGCTGGCGATGCGTCGATGTCACCCAATTTCATCGACGGCCCCCGGTGTTCGGCACCGTCAAAGAGTTCGATGCTGGCGCGCTCAGGCCATCCAGGCACTTCGAGCAGCAAGCGGGATACCTGCTCAGTGAACGCTTGCGGTACCGCGTCAAGCCGAATCTGCTCGGGTAATTTGCCCACATCCGCCCAGGCCTTGAAGCGTTCGAGCGTGTCGGTCAGCACTGCGGGTGGCGGCTCGTTGACGACATGCAGCCTGCGTAATTCGCCCTCCTCCACCCCACTGGCGATACGGATCTGCTCCAGAGTGGAGTCGGAGAAACTTTCGGCTGCCGGCCCCATTCGGCGCATCAGCCTGGCGTTGTCCCACTCGATCGGGCGGTCGAGCTCGGTCTTCCATCCCCCCGCACCGTTGTGCTCAAGCTTGGGTTGATACGCCTGGGGCCGGTTTGGATGCTGCAAGGCTGGTTGGCCGGTGCGCGGATCGTTGCGCACTTCAAAGTGTTTGTTTTCATGCTTGAGAATGTCTTTGTCACTGTGCCGGAACAAGCCTAGCTCGTTGGGCTTCGCCTCTGCGGGGAGAACGATATCATGGCCGTAGTGGGTCAGGTTTCTGTTCCACAGTCGCACGCTGCCATCGGGCAGTTGAACCGGCTTCAGCCCGTCGATGAGGGAAGACGGCTTGATCGGCACCGGTGTACCGGTGGGCAGTACATGCCCTGCCATCATCAAGGCCAGTTGCGCGGCGTTGATCATGACCCCGACAAGGTGAGCTGCCGCTTCTTCCTTGTCACCCTTGCTCCACTCTTCGATACCTTCCATTGTTTCAAACAGCATTTGCCCGACCATGACGGCCAGCAGCGGTCCGCCGAGCCCTGGAACCAGCATGGCGCCGAAATTGAACACGTTCCAGCCAATGTTCAGGTAAGTGCTCAGCCTGTTCCAGCGGGTGGCGGCATCTTCATCATCGGTGAGCACCGCGATTTGCCGCGCGTCAGTAATCGCCTTTTCCCTGCGCCAACGACCCAGTCGCGGCCACAAAGCCCCCTGGATGATGTTGGTGACAGGTTCGGCACTGGGGTTCTCGACGGCGGTTTCGCGCCACCAGGGTCCCATGTCCAATGGGCCACGCGCAGTCCAGGTGAATGTGGTCAAGCGCTCGCGCACCCGGGTGTAAAACCTGCCCTTGTCTTTCTGTGCGACAAAACGGCTGAAAAACTGCTGATAACTCGGCGAGCGCAGCTGGCTCGCCAGTTCCTTCATGAAGTCCGCAAGGGAGTCATACTCCTTGACGGGGTGATCAGGGTCATCGGGCACGTAGACCAGCAAAGCTCCATCAAGGCGACTCTGCTGGTAAATATCATTGCGTTGCAGCATGGTTTCGACCAAAGCCTTGGGGCCATTGGCGAAAAATGCCTTCAGCAACTTGAACTGATCGAACTCCTGCCCAGGCAACAACGTCAGGCGACGTGACCACTCCATGAGCGCTTGCTGGTGCTGCGGAACCAGGCCGTCATAAAGTCGTTTGACTTCTGAAGGGTCCGCAACTGCGCTGAACAGTACGATTCCGGACAGGTTGAACCCCATCAGCGAAAGGCGATGGGTTAACAAGGGACGATTACCCAGGACGATGCCCTGTTTCTCGTCGCGAACCTGCAGCAGCTTCGCGTAACTTCCGAAAGAGATGTCATTTTTAAGATAAGCGATGAAAGTCGATTCGTTGAACGCGGCTTTTTCGATTTTGATGGCCTGTTGTGCGACCGTTGCGCCTGCAGCGGTATCCTCCGGCATCAGCAATGTCTTTAAATGCTGCTGGTATTGCGCACCGAGATCGAGCTTGCGGCTCAGGGTTGCAAATTTTTCAACGGTCAGTGCATGTCGCTGCAACTCGTTGGTGCTGTCAACGGTAAAGATGCCAGAGCCATCCCGAAACGCCCCCGCCAGTGTCTCTGGCTCCTCGAAGTTGTGCAGCGCCGCCTCAAGCAATGAAGATTGCCGAAACCGACTTGCATTATTATCGACGCCGGGAAACAGATTAGCCGGGATATACAATCGAATCACTGTGGCATTGACGTTCAGCTCCAGCTCCAACTCTTCCTTCAACGCTTTGACAAGCAAAGGTTCGGCAAAGGTATTGATGTCCTGCTGCAAATTTTCCAGCGTTGTTTCCAATGGCCCCTGCAAACGCCAGCGCTCGGCAATCAGATCCTTGAGGTGCTGGCGGTCCATTGAACGCGCATTCATGTACCACTCAGGAAGGCTCGGTTGCGCGTTGGCGAGCGAGACCAATCGCGAGGGCGGAGCATCCTTTATCGGCGTCGGCAACTTGCTCAGAAGATAATCACGATAGACGTTTTCCTGCCCCACCCCATATGAGTACAACACTTCCATTGGGGGGGTACCCGATACCTGGCTCATCTCGCATATCCTTATGCAGTACATTGACTCGCCAGTTTTATGGAGGATTTAAAAAAACAAAAGATTAAAAAACAGCGGAAAAAATCATTGTTTATCTGAAATCGCATTGGATTTCAGAATCTAAAAAATAATTAATTACCGCCCCATTCCCCCCGCAAGTGCTTGCGCCGCGTAATGGTAGTTTTTAGCGCCCGGCAAAAGGGCTAAGATGCGCCAGACTTATCCCCCCAGGAATCTGGCCATGCGCCTACCCGAATTCATCAAGCAACACGTGGACCGTATCGTTGATGAATGGGAGCAATTCGCCAAAACCATCACGCCTGCGGCCGAAAACATGGACCGTGCAGCCTTGCGCGACCATGCCAAGGCGATTCTGCTGGCCGCCGCGCGCGACATGAGCACTGCGCAGACCGCCAGCGAACAACTGGCAAAGGCTAAGGGTGAAGGCCCCGAGAAAACCCCGAGCCTGGACGAAGCCGGCGCCAGCCATGGCGAGCTACGGCACACCGTGGGTTTCGATCTGGTGCAGATGACCAGCGAATTTCGTCACCTGCGTGCCTGCGTGATTCGCCTCTGGGTCGACAGCCTGGAGTCGCCGGACTTGGCCTATTTTCAGGACATGATCCGCTTCAATGAAGCCATCGATGAAGCACTCGCAGAATCCACGGCGGCCTATGCCGAACAGGTGAATCGCTCGCGGGATATCTTCCTGGCGATACTCGGCCACGACCTGCGCGCGCCGCTGCAAGCGATGAGTATGTCGACTGAATTGCTGATGCGTAAAACAACCCTGGAAGGCGACGCGCTGACCTGCGCGAAGAATATCAAGCGCAGCGCTCGACACATGGCGGTGATGGTCAGCGATTTACTGGAGTTGGTGCGCAGTCGTCTGGGCAAGAGCCTGCCGATCGAACCAAAACCCATGGACCTTGCCGATGCCACACACGAGGCGATTGCCGAAGCCTGCGCCGGCAACCCGGAGTGCGATCCGACGGTCAAGGTAGAGGGAGATACGCGAGGCGTCTGGGATGCCGGACGGCTGGGGCAATTGCTGCAAAACCTGATCGGCAATGCGCTGCAGCACGGTTTGAACAAACGTGACGTGACGGTCACGCTCCACGGCGAGCCCGACACGGTTCGCCTGACGGTCCATAACTACGGAACGCCGATTTCCGCGAACGCTATCGGCACGATCTTCGATCCACTGGTGCGCAGCGCAGATGAAGAACTGGGCCAGCCATCCACCAGCCTTGGGTTGGGCCTGTTTATCGTCAAGGAAGTGGTGAACGCTCATTCCGGGACGATCGAAGTCAGCTCCAATGAGGCTGATGGCACGCTGTTTACTGTGGTACTACCGCGCCAGGCGTAATCGGCCTACTCGACCACCAACCGCCCCAACCGCTGCTTGAGCATGCGGTTCTCGGCCCGCAATTGCTGGACCTCTTCAAGCAGGTCCAGCGCCAGGGCGACGCCTTCCCACTCCAGGTCCAGATCGCGCCGCAGCTTGGCGGCGCGCTTGGCCAGGGCCAGCTCGTAATCGTTGAAGCGCCAATCCTTGGGCACCGTGCCCTGAGGTTCGAGGATGCCGTGCTCGACGATTTCGATCACGTAGACGTCCGAGAGGTCGGTCGCCTCACAGAATTCTGCCAGGTCCAGTTGAACGATCAGGGGGCTGCTCATGATGGGCTACTCCGTCGCTGGGTTCAGAAGTTTTCTCGTGGATTGAAGGCGGCTTTTTTCGCCAGTTCCTGCCACAGCGCCTTGACGTCATCGTCGGCGGCCTTGGGCATTACGGCTTTGAACTGGATGAACAGATAACCGCGTTCACCTGCCTTGTTCATCAGGCCATGGCCCTTGGCGCGCATGCGTTGGCCGTTCTGGCTGCCTGCCGGGACCTTGAGGTTGATCTTGCCGGTCAGGGTCGGCACGGCAACTTCGGTGCCCAGCGCCAGCTCCCACGGTGCCAATGGCAAGGTGATGATCAGGTTCTCGCCTTCGACGTCGAATTTCGGGTGTGGCGCAAAGCGAATGGTCAGGTACAGGTCGCCATTGGCACCACCGCCGACACCCGGAGCACCCTGGCCCTTGAGGCGAATGCGTTCACCATCGCTCACGCCCGCCGGGATCTTCACGTTCAGGCTTTTGCTGGTGTTGCTCACATGCTGGCCGGCCGCGTTGTACTGCGGCACCTGGAAGGTGACCTTCTTCGACTCGGTCGACAGGGTTTCCTCCAGGAAAACCCCCAGTTCCATTTCCACGTCTTGCCCTCGACGCCCAGTGCTGCGACGTGATTCGCCACCGCCGAAGCCAGGGCCACGATTACCAAAGATCGAGCTGAAGAAATCCGAGAAGTCACCGGTGTCCTGGCCACCGCCACCAAAACCGCCACGGCTCTGCCAGCCTGGTGGTCCCTGGAACGGTTGACCATGCTGGCCATAGCGGCGCAGTTCGTCGTATTCGGCGCGTTTGTCAGCGCTTTTCAGCGCCTCATAGGCTTCAGAGGCGTCCTTGAACTTGGCCTCGGCGTCCTTTTCCTTGCTGACGTCGGGGTGGTATTTACGCGCCAGCTTGCGATAGGCGGCCTTGATTGCCTTATCGTCTGCTGTCGGCTCCACACCGAGAATCTTGTAATAGTCTTTGAAGTCCATCGCGGGAATCACCATCCGTTATCGAAATCGCGCCACCTGCCACAGCATGCACTTGTTTGCAGCACAGGGTTAGACCGATCTCAAGGTTGTGACCGGGCGGCGCGTAAGAAGTTTATCGGCAGCGGCGGCGCGACTTTCGGGTGCTGCGCGGCTACCGGCTTGATGCAGGGTAGTTTGGGGGTCATGGGCCATCTTTCAAGACATTGTTTCCAGGAATTAGCAGATAGTCGGCCTTCGAATCTGTCGCGCACTGACATACACTGCGCGGCCGTTTTTTAACCGGAACCCCAAAGACATGAACAACGCATCTCCAGCCCGTGCCGTGGGCATCGACTTTGGCACGTCAAACTCCACCGTCGGCTGGCTGCGCCCCGGCATGGAAACGCTGATCGCGCTGGAGGACGACAAGATCACCCTGCCTTCGGTAGTCTTCTTCAACATCGAAGAACGTCGCCCGGTGTATGGCCGGCTGGCGCTGCACGAGTACCTCGAAGGTTATGAAGGCCGGTTGATGCGCTCGCTCAAGAGCCTGTTGGGCTCCAAGCTGATCAAGCACGACACCAGTGTTCTGGGCACGGCGATGCCGTTCAAGGACCTGCTGGGCCTTTTCATCGGCCAGCTCAAGAGCCGTGCCGAAGCCGCCGCCGGTCGGGAATTCGAAGAAGTAGTGCTGGGCCGTCCGGTGTTTTTTGTCGACGATGATCCGATGGCCGACAAAGAGGCCGAAGACACTCTGGTGGACGTCGCGCGCAAGATCGGCTTCAAGGAAGTTTCGTTCCAGTTCGAACCGATTGCCGCCGCGTTCGACTACGAGTCGACCATCGAGAAGGAAGAGCTGGTACTGATCGTCGACATCGGCGGTGGTACCTCCGACTTCTCGTTGGTGCGCCTGTCGCCTCAGCGTCGGGGTGTGGATAATCGCCAGGATGACATCCTCGCCACTGGCGGTGTGCACATCGGCGGGACCGACTTCGACAAGCAACTGAGCCTGCAGGGCCTGATGCCTCTTTTCGGCTACGGCAGCCGGATGAAGAGCGGTGCCTACATGCCGACCAGCCATCACATGAACCTGGCGACCTGGCACACCATCAACTCGGTGTATTCGCAGAAGTCCCAACTGGCCCTGGGCAGCATGCGCTACGACATCGAAGACACCGGCGGCATCGACCGCCTGTTCAAGCTGATCGAACAGCGCGCCGGGCACTGGCTGGCCATGGAAGTTGAAGAGACCAAGATCCAGCTGACCCATGCCGACCACCGCCACGTACCGCTGGACCGCATCGAAGCTGGCTTGAGCGTTGAGCTGAGCCGTGCACTGTTCGAATCGGCCATCGATAACCTGCTCGAACGCGTGCGCAATAGCGTCACCCAGTTGCTGACTGACGCCGATGTGCGGGTCGATCAGGTGGACACGGTGTTCTTCACCGGTGGTTCGAGTGGTATTCCGGCGCTGCGCAACAGCGTTTCGGCGATGCTGCCGAATGCGCGGCATGTGGAAGGGAATATCTTTGGCAGCATTGGTAGTGGCCTGGCCATTGAAGCGGCCAAGCGTTACGGATCGATGGACTGATCCGAAACCGTGGTGCGCCCATTCGCGAGCAGGCTCGCTCCCACAATGAACCTGAGTACACAGGACTAATGTGGGAGCGAGCCTGCTCGCGAAGGCGTCAGATCAGGCAACGCCTATCGACCTGATCAAACCATCCCCACCTGTTTCAACTCGCTCTTCAGATACGCGTAATAAATCGGTCCTGCCACCACCCCCGGCAGGCCGAACGCGGCTTCGAACACCAGCATTGCCAGGAGCAACTCCCACGACTTGGCACTGATCTGCCCGCCAACGATCCGCGCGTTGAGAAAATACTCGAGCTTGTGGATGACAATCAGGTAGCCAAGCGCGGCCAGCGCCACCCAGATCGACAGCGACAGGCCGACAATCGTGATCAGGGTGTTCGACATCAGGTTGCCGATCACCGGCAACAGGCCGAGCAGGAAGGTCAGCACGATCAGGGTCTTGGTCAGTGGGAGCTTGATACCGAACATCGGCAGCACCACTGCCAGGAATATCCCGGTAAAGAACGTGTTCAGCAGGGAAATCTTGATCTGCGCGAACACGATGTTGCGAAACGCCTGCACCAGCAAGTGCAGGCGGTCAAACAGCGCAGCGGCCAGCGGTTTGCGTTTGGTCAGGTCCGGAATTCGTTGCAGGGCAATGATCGCCCCCAGCACCATGCCGATCAGCAACGTCACAAACATGTGCGCCGCATCCTTGCCCACCAGTTGCAAGTCGCTGAGGTGCTTGCTGACCCATTCGCCAATTGCCACGCGAAACTCGGCGGCACTGGCGGGCAGATAGGCATCGATGAACGGCGGCAATTGCCCGCGCGCGCGATCGACCACTCCCATGAACTTGTCGAGGGATGCACCGGGGTTTTCCGCTTCGTGCAGTAGAAAACTGATGGCGCCGGCAAAGATCAGCGACAGCACGCTGACAATCAGAGTCCCCAGCAACGCCACCGCCAGCCAGCGCGCACGTCGCCCTTCGATCAGTCGCTGTAATTGCGGGGTGAGCATGTTGACCAGTTCGAACACCAGCAACCCGGCCAGCAAGCTGGGCAGCAACCGCAGTGGAATCACCAGCAGCAACCCGCCGAAAATGATGATCCAGCTGATGACCAGCAAAACTTGACGCTGAGAAAACGTTGGCATACAGCCTCAAAACGAACGGCGTAAAAGGATTGGCAGTCTGCCAGCGATCTGGTGTCAGCACTAGGGATTGTGTGGGGCGACCTTTGTCGGTGGCCACTCGGTTTTTTGCGGAGCCCTTGCCTGCCCCTTCGCGAGCAGGCTCGCTCCCACAGTGGACCGCGCCGCCGAACAACTGTGGGAGCGAGCCTGCTCGCGAAGAGGCCCTCGCAGCCTCCATATTTCCCGAACCTATGTTTATTTTTTCTTCAGGCAATCACTCATGAACGCCTTGCGCTCATCGCCCTTGAGGGCCTTGGTCGCGGCGTCGGCATTGCAGGTTTTCATTTTCTCCTGCTGTGGCGTCAACGCCTTGCCGGCATCATTGGCCGCCGGCGTCGCCTTCAGGCAAGTACTCATGAAGGCTTTGCGCTCATCGCCCTTGAGGCTTTTGGCCGTGGCGTCGGCGTTGCAGGTGGTCATCTTGTTCTGTTGGTCAGTGGCGGCGAAGCCATGAGAACACAGGAGCAAACCGATCATCAGCAAAGGGGCACGCAACATCTTCATGGAGTTTTCTCCTTGTCACCGCACCGAGGGGAACGGCCTTGCTCTGGAGTGTAGACAACACCTGTTACACCTTCATCTTGTCTCCAGGTGGCTGCGTCGATACTGCTCCGGCGTACACCCGGCCTGGCGCTGGAACATGGCGATGAAGGCCGAACCAGTGCTGTAGCCCATGTCGAAGGCGACGTCCTGAACGCTACGGTCGCTGTCCAGCGCCTCGATCGCCGTCAGAAAGCGCAGGCGTTGGCGCCATTCACCGAAACTCATGCCCAATTCGCGGACAAACTGCCGCGCCAGCGTGCGTTCGCTGACATGAATCTGCGCGGCCCAGTCCGCCAGTGGCCGGTTATCCCCAGGCTCGGCTTGCAGGGCCTCCAGAAGGCCAAGCAATCGACAACTGCTGGCGTAAGGCAGATAACACTCATGCACTGGCGCTTGTTGCAGTTGATCCACCAATACCTGGGCCAGACGTTTGTCCGCGGCCTGCTCGGGGATCTTCACGTCCCTGGCGGCAAAGTCCTTGAGGATCGCCTTGAGGATGTCGCTGATCGCCAGTGTGCAGGCCTCTTGTGGTAGATCACGGCAAAGGGTGGGCGCCAGGCAGACCGCGCGATAATTGATCGGCTGGTTGCTATAGAAGCTGTGCTCGGTCTCGGGGGGCACCCACACCGCGTATTGCGGCGGTGACATGAAGCGGCTGCCGCCGATTTCCATGTGCAGCACGCCATGAGCCGAATACTCCAGTGTGCCCCAGGGGTGCCGATGCGCCGAGGCAAAACGATGCGCATCAAAATCGGCGTAGCGAAAGTACACCGGGGCGGGTAGTTCACTGAAATCCAGCAGGTCGATGTGTTTACTGGTCATGCTGTCCGGAACCAGGGGCGGGTTGTCTGGATCGAAGTATAGGCCTGTATCCAGACAAGGGATAATTACCCTTCATCAACGCTCTGGTTTTTCCCATGCAATATGCTTATCCCCTGCTGGCCATTTTCATCTGGGCCGGCAACACCGTGATCACCAAAATGTCGGCCGGGGCGATCTACCCCGCCGAGATCGGTTTTTACCGCTGGCTGCTGGCCGGGTTGTTGTTCACGCCCTTCATGCTCAAACCGGTGGTTGCCCACTGGCCGTCGATTCGCCCGAATCTGGGCAAGATCTTCGTCCTCGGCGTGCTCGGCATGGCTGTTTACCAAAGCCTGGCGTACTTCGCCGCGAGCCTGACCTCCGCTACCAACATGGGCATCATCCTGTCGTTGATGCCTCTGATGTCGCTGGCCATGGCGATCATCAGCCTCGGCCAACGCCTGACCATCGGCGCACTGGCGGGTGCGGTGCTGTCGTTTGCCGGGGTGTTGGTGGTCGTCTCGTCCGGCAGCCTTGGTGTGCTGCTGGAGCATGGGGTGAACCTGGGCGACGCGATGATGCTGATTGCCACCCTGGCCTACGCGATCTACAGCACTTTGCTGAAAAAATGGCAGCTGCGTTTGCCGCCCTTGGTGTTGCTGTATTTGCAGGTGCTGGTAGCGGTGGTGGTGTTGTTTCCGCTGTTTCTCGCCTCACCGAAAATCGGTCCGACCCTGCAAAATATCCCGTTGGTGCTGTACGCCTGCCTGCTGGCCTCAATGGTCGCACCGCTGGCGTGGATGCAAGCCGTGGTGCGTCTGGGTCCGAGCCGGACCACGCTGTTCTTCAATTTGCTGCCGTTGATTACCGCGCTGATTGCGGCACTGGTGCTGCATGAACAGTTGGCGATGTACCACCTGGTGGGTGGGATGCTGACGTTGGGCGGGGTGATTCTTTCCGAGCGTTGGAGGACGGTATTGGGCCGTAAGGTCAGTGTTGCCTGACGCGGTCTAAACCCCGGCAGCTTTCAGCCGAGCCGCATGCTCGACAAACAACCGGATCGGCTCCGCCCCCTTCCCCACCAGGCCCAACGACTGGTTGACGATGTCGAAATGGTCCAACGGATACTCATCGCCAATCACCGTCCCGAGGTGCGAGCTGTAACGCCCGACCATCCCGTCGCAATGCCCGGCCTCGCGAACGAAGGTTCTGGCAAACAACCGGCAACTGCGGTTGGTGCCATCGAACAGGTTGCGCCCACGATCGGTCTTGCCCGGCTGCAAGGTCCCGGACCAGGAGTAGTAACGCACGCCGTTCACCTCTTCCGGTCCTTGCCCGCCCCAGGTTTCGGGCAGACCCTGTGGATAACGCTGATTGAACAACGCCACACCCTCAGTGGTGAGCGAATGATGAGACGCATGGATATCCACAGGCAACTTCGGCCCGCGATAGCCGGTTTCCAACAAGCCCATCAGCGCCGCGATCCACCGTAGTAACAAGCTCACCAACCGCCCCATGGCACTGTCATGCGGATAGTGTTTATGTAGATAGTCCGCCAGTTCCGAACCATGATTGGGCCCCGCCACCGAGGTCACCGAGGCGACCAGATCCGGGCGTTTGGCCGCCGCGTAGCGAGCGGTCAGCGAGCCCTGGCTGTGGCCTATCAGGTTGACCTTCTCGGCGCCGGTCTGGCGCAGAATCTCTTCGATCCGCGCCAGCAGTTGCTCGCCGCGCACTTCGCAGGAGTTGAGCGGCGAGACCTGCACCGCAAACACCACCGCACCACCACGGCGCAATGCCTCGGCGATCCCGTACCAGTACGGATAAAGCACCAGACGGATAAACCCGAGCATTCCCGGGACCAGCACCAGCGGGTAACGCGTGGCGGAACCTTGCGACATGGGCGGACATCCTTGTGATCGGTGAGGTGACGCCTGGCGGATGCAAGACATCCGCCAAGCTTCGCCAGCGAACATGACAAACCGACGACCAGTCTAGGACATCCACCCTATTTCAGCCCCACCACACCCGCCACGATCAGCCCGACCGACAGCAGTTTGACCGCGGTCAGGCTCTCTCCGAGCAAGGCAAAGCCGAGAAACACCGTGCCCAGCGAACCGATGGCGGTCCAGATCGGGTAGGCGATGCTCACCGGCAATACGCGCATTGCCAGGGTCAGGAAGTAAATCCCGCCCACCGCCGCCACGATGGTGATCAGCGATGGCCAGAGTCGGGTGAAGCCCTCGGCGTACTTCATGCCCATGGCGAAGGTGACTTCGAACCCGGCGGCGATCAGCAAAAACAGCCAGGCCATCTAGAACTCCTTGGCCAGCGCCAACAAGCGCTGCTCTGCTTCGGCTGCAGAGATTTCAAATGTGCGCGCCTCGGACTCTTCGCCTTCAGCGGCGACCACGGTGACATCGGTGATGCCGATGAAACCCAACGCCGTGCGCAGGAGCGGGTCTGCATGGTTCATCGCCTCCAGCTCGCCGCCAGGGCCGAACCCGAAACCGCCGCGACTGGTCACGATCAAGGCCTTTTTACCCTGCACCAGTGGCTCGTATTGCGCGATACCGTTATCCAGGGTGTGATTGAAGGTCAGCCCGAGCCGCACGATCTGGTCGATCCAGGCTTTCAAGCCGCTTGGCACGCTGAAATTGTGCATTGGCGTGGAAATCACCAGTAGGTCATGCCCGAGCAACTCGCCGACCAGCGTGTCACTGAACGCCAGATCCGCTTGCATCGACAGCGGTCGTGCGTCGGGTTCGGGGTAGAACGCGGCGGCTACGAACGCCTCGTTGACCGGAGGAATAAACGCTCTGCCGACTTCGCGGCGGGTCAGCTTCGATTGCGGGTGACGGGCCTGCCAAGCCGACAGAAACACTTCGGCCAAACGCCGGGAGTGCGAACGATCACCACGTGGGCTGGCATGAATCGCAAGAATTGTGCTCATCTGACTCTCCTTGGAACTAAACTCAAACTTCAGGTGACTTGCAGCTTGTAGTTCAGAGCCGCCCCTCTTCAACTGAACAAAAGTCAGTCTGGATGAATCAATTTCATCCATGGAGTTTCCATGTTTGCCTCGTTGCCGTTGACCGCCCTGCGTGCTTTTGAATCCGCTTCTCGCCTGCTGAGCTTCAAGGCCGCCGCCGAAGAGCTGTCGGTGACTCCGACGGCGGTATCCCATCAGATCCGTTCGCTGGAAACCTGGCTCGGCGTGCAACTGTTCGAGCGCCTGCCGCGCCAGGTACGCTTGACCGAAGGCGGCGAGCGATTGTTCCACAGCCTGCACGGCGCTTTCCTGGAAGTGGCGCAAAGCGTCGACACCCTGCGCCCGCACCGAAGCGGCACGAACCTGACGATCTCCACCACCGCCGCCTTCGCCGCCCTGTGGCTGGTGCCACGCCTCGGCCGTTTCTACGCCCGCCATCCAAACATCAGCCTGCGCCTGGACACGCACTGCGAGGTCATCGATTTGCATCAGGACGCCAGTGTCGACCTGGTGGTGCGCTACAGCCTCGATGACTATCCGAATCTGTATGGCCTTTGTCTGTTCGACGAGTCTTTCGGCGTTTACGGCTCGCCCGAGCAAGTGGCCTTGGCCGCCTATCACACGCCTACGCTGATCAGCGTGCGCTGGCACAACTCCAAGCTCTACGCCCATGGTTGGGAAGCCTGGTGTGGACAATCCGGCGAGGCCTGGCTGGCGGGTCAGCCAATCGTGCGCGAATACGATGAAGAGCATTACGCCCTGCAAGCGGCCATTGCCGGTCAGGGCTTGGTGCTGGCGAGCAATATTCTGGTGTCAGAAAGCGTCGCCAGCGGTTTACTGCTGCCGTTTCGGGGCAATGTGCAGGTAGTTGGCGCCGGTTACAGCGCCCTGTGCGTGCCGGGACGCGAGCGACATCCACCGGTTCGAGCGTTTTTTGCGTGGCTGCAGGACGAAGCCAGATTGTCCGGCCTGCTGTCAAAGCCCTCATAAGGCTTACATATTGCCAGGTCTTTTGCAAAAGCCAGATCTTATCGCGACACAAGTGCAATTAGGCTTTTACTACCCAGTACATAACACCTTCCTCAAACCGGTACGCGAGCATCTAGTTACAATGGCGCAGTAGATTTAACGCTCCGATTCTTTATATTTAAGGACAGACAAGATGTCTGCTAAAACTCATTAAGGACGATACTTATGTATATTGAAGAACGACTTGACTTCGTGGAATCGCTGCCCGCCTTGCCACAAGTAAAAACACCTCGCGCATTCTCCGCCAAACCTGACAACCTGCCGATTGACCCATCCAAGGCAAGTGGCACTGTCGGACCGAACATGATGGACATTTTCGTGGATGGTGTATCTCTTCAGAACCGTGAGGATGTCGACCACTGCAAACTTCTGATGCAAAACGCCGCTTCACAAAAGTACGACATTAAAAAAGAACTGGAGCAGTGGTACACCTACTACATACAGGGCCTGCGCACCCTCGGCTGGACATACAGCAAGATCAACATTCAGGACAAGATTATTCAAAGGACAGGCCTGACCATGGATGCCGTAGCCTTTGATATTCTTCAAGGCCTGGTTGGCGCTAATGCACCTCAATTGGCCCTGCTAGCGGGCAAAGCCGTGGAGGGTGTTAAAGGCGAAGACGGCCTGATTAAAATCTATGAGCGAAACGCGGACAAAGGTTATACAGCAAACTTTGACATTACTCCGGCATGGCAAACCCGGGAGGGTGCTCCCATGATGATTCTTAGTTTCATAAGCGTGGATGTCAGAGAAAGTTCTCGAGGCATTCTTTGGTGGAAATCGACCACAAAATCCACCGCAGTAAAATCAATGGCTACTCCGGTTTACCTAAACACTCAAGTTTACGGAGGGGTTCGAAGAAAGGTTCTTGAAAAATTGGGGAAGGCCGCTGACGACTTCCTCGACGGTATCCCCGGCTTCCAATAAACCTCAGCTTCCAGAATGGCGCCGAGGTCTTTAAGGTTTGTGATCTCAGCGCTAACAATCTCAATTTATTGGTTGCAGACAAATATGAAATCATTTTCACCCGAAATTTATTTAGTCGACGGCAACATCACTCTATTCCTTGGCTCACATCCCCAACAATTTAAAGATGATGTCCTGCACTCCACCTTACTGGCAACATTAATCGCCGACGACGCCTCCAAAACCTGGTTCTCTTCTTATGTGACCTCTTTGGGAAAGATATATTGGGAACTTAACCAAATAAAGAATACCAGCCGTCCAAAATCCACAGTCAGCCTATTGAAAATAGCGACTGATCGCCTATCGAAAGAACTACAAGAAGGACAATTAAAACAATTAAAACAAGCGCTTTCTACCGTCATGCAACTCTCTTCCGATTCGCCTGCCAGCAATGCGTTTCAGAGAAGGATTCAAAAAGAAAAACCACCCGTGCTCGACGAACCTCCTACGTTCATCGTGAGCACTCTATTGACGGTTGTTTGCGAGAATAAAAAAATCATTTCGCTTCAAATTTCCCTCGAAACATCCGAAAGGGTGGACATTACCATCCTTGAGCAACCGATTCGTGAAGCGCTCATCTTGGAAGATATCGAAACGTCCTTGTGGGTCACGTGCTTGTTGGAGGGCAAATACGCTTCGATTAGAAACCAGATCGTCAAAAAACTTGGAAGCAAGCCGCAGACCCACTTGCTCAAAGTCCTTGCCCCTGACACCACCGACTGAATCAGTAGTGAAACACCTGCGTGTCCGACTTCTCCGCGTTACGGTCCTGCACCCCTGTGAGAAGACGGCCGCAGGTCTTCAACGGTTTACCGACTTCGGCGCCTTGCCCGCCTTCATCTGCTCCAGCAACGGCGCGCACTGATTCGGTTCTCCGCCGCTCGGCGCTACCAATGCCAACAACCCCGCCGCTGGCGCGGCAATCACGCCCAGTGCAACCATCCCGGCCCCACGCAATATCAAGGGGACGGCTTTCACCCCGGCGTCGGGCTTGATGAACTTACCCCGCACATACAGTGGCGAACGCAACGAGATTAGCCGCCAGCCCTTGGATTCCGGCGTAATGGTCAAGTCCAATTGCTCGGTGGCCATGTTTGCCGTGCCATCGATATAAATGATCGCGTTCTCGGTATCGAAAACGAACAGCCGCGTAGTGGCCAGACCGGTCTTGATGTCGAAATCGGCAGCGGCGCAGTTGATCTTCACTTCCTTGTCGCCAAAAATCTTGCCGACCACATAGTTGCCGACGTTCAGTCCCGCCAGCTCCATCAGCTCGCGACTGATAGCGCCGTCGTTGATCAGCATTTTCAGCTTACCGTTGGCGCTGCCCAGCAACTTGGCCACCGAATTGCCGCGCCCGGTAATATCGGCATCGCCATTGAGTTCGCCGAAGCTGGTTTTCATCGGCTCGAAGGTCGGGAACAACTGCTTGAGCTTGAAGCCCCGAGCGGTGAGCTGTGCCCGGCCTTCCAGCGGTTCGGTGTGACCGTTCAGGCGAATCTGTGCATCCAGCTTGCCACCGGCCACACCGAATCGCAGCGGCTCAAGACTGAGCACGCCATTGGTGAGCACCAGATGCGTATAAAGATCGTTGAATGGCAACTTTTCGCTATGGACGATGCGCTTGCCGGTAAATTCGACATCCGCGTCCATGTCGCGCCAGCGATCGGTCTTGAACTCCTCGACCGGCAGGACCTTGTCCGCCGGCTGCTTGCTCTCGCCGCCGCGGGCTTTCTGCTTGGCATTGGAGTCGGCGCCGATCAACGGAGCCAGGTCGGCAAACAACAATTGATTGGATAACAACGAACCGCTGAGTTTGGGGCGTGGCTGGCCAGCGACGTAGGTCAGGCTGCCATGAATGTCGCTCGAGCCGATCTTGCCGTTGAACGCTTCATAACGAAATACCGCACCGCCCGGCTCATGCAGCTTGGCGATCAGATGGCCGTCGGTGGCATACGGCGGCGTATCCGGCAGGGTCACGCCAGTCAGGGGGTAAAGGTTACCCAGGCTGGTGCCGGCCAGTTTCAGACGTAAATCCAGGGCGCCCAGATTCATCGGGTCGGTCAGCGTGCCGGCCAGCTCGACGCTGGTGTCGCCGATCTTCGCTTGCGCCTGAAGCGGGAACGGTCGGGCCGCGTCCTGCAGCGCCAGCAGGCCGCCGATTTTGCCTTGGCCCGTGAGTTTCTGACCGTGGTACTGACCTTTGACCTTCAGCGCAAACGCGTAATCCTGAGGCGCGTTGCCCTGCTCGGAGGCCGTTTTCGCCGCTTTGTCGCCGACGATTTCGCTGAAGGGAATCGACTTGCCCAGTGGGTCGATCAGCAAGTCCAGTTGAGTCTTCAGGCTTTGGTCGTCGAGGGTGACGTGTCCCTTGTCGAAGCCGATCGCGCCGATGTCCACCACCCATGGCGAAGGCTCGGCATTCGGGTCTTTCGGGTCGAACTTGAAGGTCCAGTTGGCACGACCGTCGGCCAGGCGTTGCAACTCGGCATTGGGTTCGGTGAGGTCGATGCGCGGGATCACCACACGCTGCGCCAACAAGGCCAGGGGCGAGATGCGCAACTCGACGCGCTTGAGGCTGGCCATCTGCGGAGTCTTCGACCAGTCCGGGTTGCCCAGGCTCAGATCTTCCGCCACCACGTGCGGCCAGGGCACCCAGGCACGCCAGCCGCCCTCGTCGGGCTCGCGCCGCCAGACCACCGCCAGATTGCCGTTGATCGCGAACGGGCGGTGCAGCTCCTCGGACACCTTGGCATTGAGGGGCGGTTTGATCCGGTTCCAGTCGAAGAACACGATGAACAGCACCAGCAGGGCCAGCAGGACAATAAGGCTGGTCATGGTCCAGGCGAGAATTTTACGGGTGCGCGTCATTGCACAGAGCTCCTGATACGGCTGAGCGTCACGATCGCGATGCTCAGGAGAAACGCAGGGCCAGAACCGGCCGGTCATGGAATCTACGACTGGAAAATGGCCCGCAGGTTTAATCGAAAAGCCGATTTTGCCGCAATTCACCGGGTAAATACGGCGCTCTCCTCCAGTCCGGCGTTACCGGGTGCGCACTTTTGCGTGGCGCGATTGAGTCGAAAATACCCACCTCGGTGCGCCGCAAAGGCCCGGTTTAGAAGGGCTGTAGAGAACAATCAATTCCGTTGATTATTAACATTGCGTTTATGAACTTTTATATCGACTTATCAAGAGTAGCATTGCCCTCGTACCCAATTTATCGCCCTCCTACGGAGCACCCAATCATGAAACGCCAACTTCTGCTTAGCCTTACACTTTCAATGCTGGCCAGCACTGCTTTTGCACTGCCAGCCGCTGACCAGGCCACCCCGCAAGTGAAAGACACTCACTCGGTGTTCAGCCAAACCGTCGCCGCTGATGGCTCCGACCGCACCCCAGGTCAAACCGTCGCCGAAGGTGGTAACGATCGCCTGAAAGAAAAAAACCTGATCACTGAAGACGGCTACGACCAAACCCCACAAGGTCAAACGGTTGCCGCTGACGGTTCCGACCGCACCCCTGGCCAAACAGTAGCTGCCGACGGTTCCGACCGCACTCCTGGCCAAACTGTGGCTGCCGACGGTTCCGACCGCACTCCTGGCCAAACCGTGGCTGCCGATGGTTCCGACCGCACTCCAGGTCAAACCGTTGCCGAAGGCGGTGGTGACCGTGTCATCGAACGCAACAGCGCTATGAGCTGAGCCCATGGCGGCCCCGAAAAAAAGCCCAATCACCGGATTGGGCTTTTGACTTTTTGGCCATTGCCTTTGTAGAAGCTGCACCGCCCCGCCTGATCCCCCCCTATGTCGTTCGACGCCAGCAAAGCCGATTTGCTAGAGTGCGCCGCAGTCCTTTTCAGAAAACGCCCTTGCGATGCTGCCCCGCGCCGAACAGAAACAACAAACCCGCAACGCCTTGATGGACGCGGCCCGCCATTTGATGGAGGGCGGCCGAGGATTTGGCAGCCTGAGCCTGCGCGAAGTCGCGAAAACCGCCGGCATCGTCCCCACCGGTTTCTACCGGCATTTCGCCGACATGGATGAACTCGGCCTGGTGCTGGTAAGCGAAGTCGGCCAGACCTTCCGTGAAACGATTCGCCTCGTGCGGCACAACGAGTTCGTCATGGGCGGCATCATCGACGCGTCCGTGCGGATATTTCTCGATGTGGTGTCGGCCAACCGTTCGCAATTCCTGTTTCTCGCCAGAGAACAGTACGGCGGCTCGTTGCCGGTACGCTTGGCCATCGGTCGCTTGCGCGAGAACATCAGTTCGGACCTGGCCGCCGACCTGTCCCTGATGCCAAAACTGCAACACCTGGACATGGCCGGCCTGAGCGTCATGGCGGACCTGATCGTCAAAAGCGTGTTCGCCACCTTGCCGGACATCATCGACCCGCCGGTCGAGGCCCTGCCTGAGCACATGACGCCTCAGGCGAAGATCACCCAACAGCTGCGGTTCATCTTTATCGGCCTCAAGCATTGGCAGGGGCTCGGCAGTACAGAGTAAGCACCGCGAAAGAACACCTGTCTGGCGTCAACTTGGTGCACAGGTAAAAACCTGCGCACCAATTTCAGCCAAAATCCTTGGCACCCCGAAACTTTTCCTACGCCTCCTACAGGTATTTCCTACGCATCCCCGGATTGGCAAGCCCCTTGCTCTAGCCTGAGCATTGTCCATTGCTGGAAGCTTTCCGATGCTGGTGATTCATCGCAGGATCGACCCTCAACCCGACTGGGCCGCCGAGCTGCACCTGACCTTCGAAGCCCGGAGCAAAAGCCGGTTGCGCTGTTTCAGTGCCGAGGGCGAGGACGTCGGGTTGTTTTTGGAGCGCGGTCAATCGCCTTTGTATGACGGCGAATGCCTGCAAGCCGAAGACGGCCGCGTCGTGCGCGTCTGTGCCCGTCCCGAACAATTGCTGCACGTCACCTGCGCCAATGCCTTCGAATTGACCCGTGCCGCCTATCACCTGGGTAATCGCCATGTTGCCCTGCAAGTGGGCGACGGCTGGCTGCGCCTGCTCGACGACTACGTGCTCAAGGCCATGCTCGAACAACTCGGCGCGCAAGCCGAGCACTTCGAAGCTGCGTTTGAACCTGAACACGGCGCCTACGGCGGCGGCCATCACCATTCGCGCCACGGTGACGAAGACTTCAACTATCCGCCAAAACTGCACCAGTTCGGCGTGCGCCCATGAACCCTGCATGGGCACTGCTGCGCCTGGCCAGTCCGCAATTGCCGATTGGCGGCTACAGCTATTCCCAAGGCCTGGAAATGGCCGTGGACAACGGCCGTGTGCACGATCCCGACAGCGCGCGACGCTGGATCAGCGATCAATTGCTGCTCAACCTCGCCCGCTTCGAGGCGCCGCTGCTGCTCGCCCATTGCGTGGCTGCGGCCGAGGAAAACTGGAGCGAACTGCTGCAGCGCTGTGAAGAACACCGTGCCAGCCGGGAAACCCGCGAGCTCCATCAGGAAAGCCGGCAAATGGGCTACTCCTTGCAGCAGTTGCTCAACGGCCTGCCTGAACTCGATTCACAGGCCCGCGCCTTTCTCGCACAACGGCCCGAACCCCACCTGGCCCTGGGCTGGGCGTTGGCCGCTCGCGCCTGGCGGATCAGCCCGCAGGATGCACTGGCCGCGTGGCTCTGGAGCTGGCTGGAAAACCAATTGGCGGTACTGATGAAAACCCTGCCGCTGGGCCAGCAGGCCGCGCAGCGCTTGACCAGTGAACTGCTGCCGCTGCTGCAACAAGCCCAGCAGGATGCTACCCGAATCAACCCCGAACACTTTGGCAGCGCCGCGGTTGGCCTGTCCCTGGCGTGTATGGCCCACGAGCGCCAGTACAGCCGCCTGTTCCGTTCCTAGGGCCTGTTATTTTGGCCGCCCTTTTTTGGAGAACCACATGAACACACAACCCTTGCGCGTCGGCATCGGCGGCCCGGTCGGTTCCGGTAAAACCGCCCTGACCCTGGCCCTGTGCCTGGCCCTGCGCGAACGCTACAACCTGGCGGTGGTGACCAACGACATCTACACCCGCGAAGACGCTGATTTTTTGGTGCGCAACCAAGCGCTGGCGCCGGAACGCATTATTGGCGTGGAAACCGGCGGCTGCCCGCACACGGCGATCCGCGAAGACGCCTCGATCAACCTTGAAGCTGTGGATCAGTTGAACCGCCGTTTCCCGGGGTTGGACCTGATTCTGGTGGAGTCCGGTGGCGACAATCTCTCGGCCACCTTTAGCCCGGAGCTGTCCGACCTGACCATCTACGTGATCGACGTTTCCGCGGGTGACAAGCTGCCGCGCAAAGGCGGGCCGGGGATCTGCAAATCCGATCTGCTGGTGATCAATAAAATTGACCTGGCACCCTTGGTGGGTGCTTCGCTGACACTGATGGACAGCGACACCACGCGCATGCGCAACGGCAAGCCGTTCGTGTTCAGCAATCAGAAAACCGGCCAGGGCCTGGACGCGATCATCGCCTTCATCGAACGCCAGGGCCTGCTGACGGCAGCCTGATCAAGATTTATCAACAAGGAAGCTTCTCCATGACACTGAAACGCATTCTGGGCGCCATGACCTTGCTGTTGACACCGGCCATTGCGTTCGCCCACCCGGGGCACGGTGACAACGGCCTTTTCGCCGGCATCAGCCACCCGATCGGTGGTCTCGACCATTTGCTGGCGATGCTCGCGGTCGGCCTGTGGGCGGCGCAGCAGCAAGGTGCTGCGCGCTGGGCGCTGCCGTGCACTTTCGTTGGCACCCTGCTGATCGGCGGGCTGCTGGGTTTTGAAGGGCTGGAACTGCCGGCGCTTGAAAGCGGGATTGCCACGTCGGTGCTTGCGCTGGGCCTGGCAGTGGCCTTGGTGGTGCGTCCACCGTTGAGCGTGGCAATGGGTGCAACGGCGTTGTTTGCGCTGTTCCACGGTGTGGCCCATGGCCTGGAATTGCCGGACATGTCGAGTCCTTGGGCGTATGCCGCGGGTTTTGTGGTGGCAACAGCAGCGTTGCATGCCGCAGGTTATGCGTTAGTGCGGGTGTTGCCGCAAGCTGCTGCGCCACTAGTGCGACTGGCGGGTGCGGCGTCGGCGGCGACAGGCGTGTGGTTGTTGGCCGGCTGATTCTCTATCGCCTGTGATGGCCTCTTCGCGAGCAGGCTCGCTCCCACATTTTGCCCTGCGTACACAGCTCCACTGTGGGAGCGAGCCTGCTCGCGAAGACGGCCTCAGAGACAACACACCTCTCAGGCCTGCTAACATGTCGCGCAATCAACCCTGCCGTGACGACGCCAGCCAATGCCGCCTGTTTCCCGCTCCGCCTCCCAGCCTGAACTGACCGCCCTGTTTGCCTCGGTGCAACAGCACTTCCAGGACGTGATCGTGCCGCTTTGGCAAGGTCCCGGCTGGAATGCCGACATGGCGCTGCCCTATGAGGCGCTGGACGCCGAGCACAATCCGCTGCCCCCCCAACGCTATCGGGCCATGGCCTGCGCGCGGCAGCTGTATCTGTTTGCCAGCCTCATCGGCCAGGTGCCAGGCGCGCACGAGCGCGCGGCGGCGCTATTCCGTTCCTTGCAGCGGCACTTCCACGATGCAGAGCACGGCGGCTGGTTCTACAGCATCGACCCGCAGGGCGCGCCGCTGGATCAGCGTAAAGACCTCTACACTCACGCATTCATTCTGTTCGCTTGCGCCCATTACTGGGACAAAGTCCGCGAGCCGCTGGTGGAATCGGTGCTCAACGCTGCCCTGGAAGTGATCGCGCAACGTTTCGCCAGCGGCGACGGCCTCTACGAAGCGAGCCTTGAGCGTGACTGGTCATCATTGAACAGCGGACCGCTGCAGAATCCGTTGATGCACTTGGCTGAAGCCTTCCTCGCCACGCTGTCGGTGCGCGAAGACCTCGCTGTGCAACAGGCGCTTGTCGACTTATGCACAGGGATGCAGAAGCGTTTTATCGATCCGCAACACGGCGTGTTGATGGAAAAACCGCTGGGTGCTGTGGATAACTGGTTCGAACCGGGCCACCAGTTCGAGTGGTATTTCCTGCTGGAGTCGTCCGAGCTGCTGCGCGGTTCAACATTGCATGCTTCGCTGGAGCGCGCCTTTGCCTTCACCGAACAACTGGGCGTCGATCAACAGACCGGTGCCGTGCGGGCCATGCTGGACCTGGGACCGGACGGCGGTTCTCGGGACGCGACGCAGCGAATCTGGGCCCAGGCCGAGTACCTGCGCGCACTGACGCTGCGTCCGGGCAGTGAGGCTTCGCTGTTGCGTCAATTGCAGGCATTGCAACAGCGCTCGCTGCACGCGGGTGGCTGGTATGAGTGCCGTGATGAACACGGTGAAGTGAGCCGTCGGGATATGCCGTCGACTACGCCTTATCACTTGGCAACTTGTTATCGTGGGTTGGCTGAGTATCTTCGCTGACTGAAAGAACGCTTTCGCGCTTTCACGCAATCCACTTGCGATCCCCGGTAAAACTGATGGTCAGCCACCTCGCCGCATCAGGCTTGCCGAGCTTCGCGGAAATTTCCTCTCGCAGTGCATCCAGTTGCAGCACGCTGTGCAGTCGATAATCCGTCGGCAGCACGATGTGAATCTCGATAAAACAGGCCCGGCCGTGTTTCTGCACATAGGAAATGTAGTCGTCGAAACCATGCTCGATCTTCGCCGCCGCCAGCACCTGATTCACCTTGTCGTCCAGCTGATCGGGGGCAATCCCCAGCACGTCGCGAAGCGCCGGGCCAAGAATCTTGAAGGCTGGCGCGAGCATGCTCAGGGCCAGCAGAATCAGGATCAACGGATCGACGTAAACCGCCCACTCGGCATAACCCTGGGTTTTCAGCAACAGTGCGGCAAGGAAGCTCACCAGCAAGCCTGCCGACAGCATCGCGTCCACCAGCCAGCTGATGTTGTCGAACTGCAGTAACGTTGATTTCAGTTTTCGATTGCGATGGCGCACATAGAAGAAATAGGCGAACTCAACGACGGTAAACACCGCGGCGTAGACGATCACCAGCCCAAGCTCTATCTCACGGCCCCCATTGATGATGCCGAACACACCGTTGAGAAACGCGTAGATGGCGATCAGTAACAGGAAGCTGCCTTCGATCAGCAGCACCATAGGTTCCAGGTGCCAGAAACCAAACTGGAAGCGTTGGTTGCTTTCCTTGGCGATCAACCTCGCGGTGATCAGCATCAGCACCTTGATGAAAGTCGCGATTAGCGAGAAGAAGCCATCGAAAAGAATGGATTGAGCGCCTGATACGAAACCGGTGAGGATCCCGGCGATCGCCACGGCCAGCATCAGGAACGTCGATTGCTTGAGCAGCGCCTGCTCGCCTCGATTGCTCACATGGTCTCCTCGAAAACCTTGAACCGCAGGGTGTGGCGGGTTGTTGGGTGAGGAGTCTAGCTGATGTCTTGTGTTGTCTGTTCCGGCCCCTTCGCGAGCAGGCTCGCTCCCACAAGGATCGCGTTGAACCTGTGGGAGCGAGCCTGCTCGCGATTGGCCTTTACTCGGTGTTACACCTTGCCACCACTGCGATCAATCGCAAACCCCGCCCAGGTCTGGCTCACCGGCATCAGCTCCACGCTGTTGATATTGATGTGCGCCGGGGCATTGAGCACCCAGAAGATGGTATCGGCAATGTCTTGCGGCTGGATCGGGTCGGCACCGGCATAGGTGGCGTTGTAACGCTCCTGGTCACCGGCAAAACGCACCAGCGAGAACTCGCTTTCACACAGGCCCGGTTCGATGTTGCTGACCCGCACGCCGGTTCCCTGAAGGTCGCAGCGCAGATTCAGGGAGAATTGTTTGACAAACGCCTTGCTCGCGCCATACACATGGCTGCCCGGGTAAGGATAATTTCCGGCGATAGAACCCAGGTTGACGATGCCCGCGCCACGACCGTGGGCAATCAGGCGCGGCAACAGCAAGCGGGTGCTGTACATCAAGCCTTTGACGTTGGTATCGACCATGGTGTCCCAATCGTCCAGGTCGCACTTCGGCGCCGGATCGACACCCAAGGCCAGGCCAGCGTTGTTGATAAGTCCGCGCAGCTTGGCAAAGGACGGCGGCAGATTGGCGATGGCTTCTTCCATGGCCTTGCGGTCACGCACATCGAGCACCAGGCCGTGCACCTCGGTCTGCTTCGACAGTTCGGCGCACAGGGCGTTGAGGCGCTCTTCACGACGCCCCGTCAGCACCAGTTTCCAGCCGGCCTCGGCAAAACGACGGGCACAGGCTTCACCAAAACCGGAAGTCGCGCCGGTAATGAACAGGGTGTTGGACATGGTGTTCTCCTTGCTACGGCTGATCGGCAGCCATTGGAATAGAAAATCAGCAGGCAGCATGCCCGGCCTTGCGCACAGCGGCAACCGGCGCGCCACCTGTACAAAAAATGAGCAAAAGTTGCAACGCCTTACCGGCCGTGGCTTGCAGCCATGTGCACGCACCTTATCCACAGCCCCATCCACACATTCCGGGGGCAAGTGGAAAAGCTGAAAGCCGCTATCCACAAGGCTTTGCGGGCTGATTTGAAACTTTTTTGCTTGACCCCCATTGGCCCGCTGTGTAGCCCCTGGTCAATTTCCCGACCGGGCGGTCAAGCCTGCGATGGCGCCAAGCCAGTAACTACGGCCCTCAGCCAAGTCTTTCCAGTGTTTAACCACAGACTTATCCACAGGCCTGTCCGCTGCATTTCGCCGCACTTTCTTCACCAAGAAAAAGGTTGACAAAGCTACCTTGAACGTCGGAAAAAAAGCCTGATCAAAAAACAACCACAGCGCTGCAAGCCACGGATTCAAAGGCTCTCAGCCAGCTACTCCCACGTTATTCACAGCCAGCTCCACAGCAAACGGGGACAAGTCAAAACCGTGACAAAACAACTATTTGCAGCGGCTTTATGTCGCGTTTTCGGAGGTCGACAATTTTGTTTTCCACAATTTCCCTTTACCTCAAACCGCCGCTCTTGTAGGAGCTGCCGCAGGCTGCGATCTTTTGATTTTGATTGTTAAAAAACAAGATCAAAAGATCGCAGCCTCGTTTCACTCGACAGCTCCTACAGGGGCGAAAAAAAACGCCCTGATTTCGTCAGGGCGTTTTCATTGGACGTTAAGGTTTAGTGCCCGCCGAGATAGGCGTTACGCACATCCTCGTTGACCAGCAGCTCCTTGCCGGTACCGCTCATGCGAATCTCGCCGTTGACCATCACATAGGCCCGGTCCGACAGCCGCAGCGCGTGGTTGGCGTTCTGCTCGACCAGGAAAATGGTCATGCCGGTCTTGGCCAGTTCCCGCAGCGTCGCGAAGATCTGCTTGACCACGATGGGCGCCAGCCCAAGGCTCGGCTCATCGAGTAACAGCAATTTCGGACGGCTCATCAGGGCACGGGCGATGGCCAGCATCTGCTGCTCGCCACCGGACATGGTCATCGCACGCTGGGTGCGCCGCTCTTCGAGCCGCGGGAACAGCTGGAACATGCGTTGCATGTCTTCCTTGGCGTACTTGTCGCCAATGGGGATGGTGCCCATCAGCAGGTTTTCCTCGACCGTCATGTCGGGGAACACCCGCCGCCCTTCCGGCGATTGTGCGATGCCGTTGGAGGCGATGTAGTGGGACGACTTGTGGGTAATGTCCACGCCCTGATAGAGGATCTGCCCGTCCGCCGCGCGCGGCTGACCGAAGATCGACATCAGCAGGGTCGACTTGCCGGCACCGTTGGAGCCGATCAGGCTGACGGTTTCCCCTTCGTTGATGTGCAGCGAGACGTTCTTCAGGGCCTGGATCGGCCCGTAGAACACGTCCAGGTCCTTGAGTTCGAGGATGGGTTGGGTCATACCACCTCCTCTTCATCGGCGCCCAGGTAGGCGGCAATCACTTTCGGGTCGTTGCGAATCGCATCGGGGCCGCCCTCGGCGATGACGATGCCGTGGTCCAGCACCACGATGTGGTCGGAAATACTCATTACCATGCCCATGTCGTGTTCGATCAGCACCACGGTCAGATCGTGCTCGTCGCGCAGCAGCCGGATCATCGCGCTCAGCGCTTCGGTTTCCTGAGGGTTGAGGCCGGCGGCCGGTTCGTCGAGGCAGATGATCTGCGGACGGGTGCACATGGCCCGGGCGATTTCCAGACGGCGTTGCTGGCCGTAGGACAGTTCACCGGCCAGGCGGTTGGCGCAGTCCACCAGGTCCACCACTTCCAGCCAGTAGAAGGCATGGTCCAGCGCATCACTTTCGGCCTTGCGATAGCCCTTGGTGTTGAGGATGCCGGCCAGCATGTTGCGGTTGACCCACATGTGCTGGGCCACCAGCAGGTTTTCCAGCACCGACATTTCCTTGAACAGGCGAATGTTCTGGAACGTCCGCGCCAGGCCGGCGCGGTTCACCAGGTGGGTGCCGCCAAACATCTTGTAACGGAGCCGGGTGATGAAGCTTTTTGGCGAAACGAAATCGGTCGGCTTGAACGACTCGCCCAGCAACTTGATGACGTTGGTCTGTTGCCCACGCACGTTGAGTTCGATCTTGCCGCCGGAGGCCTTGTAGAACCCGGTCAGGCAGTTGAACACGGTGGTCTTGCCGGCGCCGTTGGGGCCGATCAGGGCGAAGATCGAGTTGCGCTTGACCTTCAGGCTGACATCATTCAACGCCTTGATGCCGCCGAAGTGCATCATCAGCTTCTCTACGGAGAGTACGACTTCGCTCATGGCGCTACTCCTTTACGCGGGGTCACACCGGTACGGCTGATCCGAATCAGCCCGCGCGGTCGCCAGATCATCATTAACACCATCAGGACGCCGAACAGCAGCACGCGGTATTCGGCGAAGCCACGCAGCAGTTCCGGGGCCACGGTCAGTACGAAGGCCGCAATCACCACACCGATGGTCGAGCCCATGCCGCCGAGTACCACGATGGCGAGGATCAAGGCCGATTCGAAGAAGGTGAACGAGGTCGGGTTGACGAAACCCTGGTAGGTGGCGAAGAACACGCCGGCCAGGCCGGCCGTCGATGCGCCGATGGTGAATGCCGAGAGCTTGACCAGCACGTGGTTCAGACCCATGGAGCGGCAAGCGATCTCATCCTCGCGCAGCGCTTCCCAGGCACGGCCGACAGGCATGCGGGTCAGGCGATGCTTGATGTACAACACGGCCAGTACCACCAGGAACAACACCGCGTAGATGAAGTAGTACTTCACGTCCGAGTTGTAGGCGATGCCGAAGAACTCATGGAACGGGACGCCCCCCTCCTTCGCGCGCTTGCCGAACTCGAGGCCGAAGAAGGTCGGCAACGGAGCCGCCATACCGTTCGGGCCACCTGTCAGGGACAGCCAGTTGTTGAGGATCAGGCGAATGATTTCACCGAAACCCAGGGTCACGATTGCCAGGTAGTCACCGTGCAGGCGCAGCACCGGGAAGCCGAGGATGCAACCGGCAAGGCCTGCAGTAATGGCCGCCAGCGGCAGCACCGTCCAGAAACCCAGTCCGAGGTATTGATAACCCAGCGCCAGGCCGTAGGCACCGATGGCGTAGAACGCCACGTAACCCAGGTCGAGCAGACCCGCCAGACCGACCACGATGTTCAGGCCCAGGCCCAGCAATACGTAGATCAGCCCGAGGATCACCACCCCCAGCAGGTAGGAGTTGGAGAAAAACGGGAACACCACGGCAATGACGATCACCAGCGGGATGATCCAGCGCAAGCGGGATTTGTAATCAGGCGGCAGTACATGAACCCCGGAGCCGGTGCTTTCAAAGCCTTCAAGAATTTTCAGGCCTTTTGGCGTTTGCAGGAACAGGCTCAGGGCAAATCGGCCCGCCATGACGATGGCGACAATCAATGCCACCCGGGTCGTTTCCAGATTGAAGCCGTAGCCGTCGAGGACCACGCCGACAATCGGACCAAACACAATCAGGGCGACAAGGCCGGCGAGAATCGCGTCAACCAGGCTTCTTTTGAGATCAATGGTTTTTTGAGTGGTTGAAGACATCGCTTACACCTTCGACACAAGAGGACGGCCGAGCAGGCCTTGGGGCCGAAAGACCAGAACGAGAACCAACAGCGAGAAGCTGAAAACGTCTTTGTAGTCCGAGTTCACCAGGCCAGAGAACAGCGACTCGGAAATCCCGAGGATGATCCCGCCCAGCATCGCGCCTGGCAGTGAGCCGATCCCGCCGAGCACCGCGGCAGTGAACGCCTTGATGCCGATGATGAAGCCGGCATAGAAGTCGAACGTGCCGTAGTTCATGGTGATCAGTACGCCAGCCAGGGCCGCCATCGCTGCACCGATGATGAACACATAGGAAATCACCCGGTCGGTGTTGATCCCCAGGATCGAAGCCATCTTGCGGTCTTGCTGGGTTGCACGGCACATGCGGCCGAGCTTGGTGTACTTGATGATGTAGGTCAGCAGGGCCATCCCGACGAACGCTGCGACCAGAATGAACACCTTGGTGTAGGTCAACTGCACGAAACCTGTGCCGACTTCAACGCGCCACGCCCCGCTGAGCAAGGTTGGTACGCCTTGTTGCTTGGCGCCCTGGGCGATCTGCGCATAGTTTTGCAGGATCAGCGAAATACCGATGGCGCTGATCAGCGGTGCCAGTCGGGTGGAGTTACGCAGGGGTTTGTAGGCGACGCGCTCGATGACCCAGCCATACACCGCCGTGACGACGATGGTGAAGATCAGGGTGCCGAGCATCAGCAGCGGGAAGGATTCAATACCGAAGTATGCCAGCAGAGCCAGACTGATCGCCGCGAGGTAAGCGGAAATCATGTAAACCTCGCCGTGGGCGAAGTTGATCATGCCGATGATGCCATAGACCATTGTGTAGCCGATGGCGATCAGGCCATAGACCGACCCGAGGGTCAGGCCGTTGACCAGTTGCTGCAGGAAAATACCATCCATAACGCAATCTCACGCAATGAGAACCTGTCCACCTGCCGGTGTGCGGTTCCTCTAAGGAAAATACAGATATACGTCGGAGCAATGTCAGCCACGATGAGGCAGGCCACCACGGCCCCTGTGGGAGCTGGCTTGCCTGCGATAGCGGTTGAACATTCAACAAAGTTGTCGCCTGCCAGTCCGTCATCGCGAGCAAGCTCGCTCCCACAGGGGACTCGTAGGGGTCACCCGATTGAGTCAGCCCTTATTTCTGTTTTTCCAGTTGGTGGTATTTGCCATCCTTGTCCCACTGGTAAACCACGTAGTCGGAGATTTTCAGGTCGCCCTTGCTGTCCCAGGTCTTTTCGCCCATGACGGTCTTGACCGGATTTTTCTTCAGCCACGCAGCCGCTTCTTCGCCCTTGTTGGATTTGGCGCCGTTGAAGGCAGCAGCCAGGGTCTGGACCGAAGCGTAGGCGTACAGGGTGTAGCCTTCAGGCTCGGTACCGGCCTTGCGGAATGCGTCTACCACGGTCTTGCTGTCTGGCAGCATGCGTGGGTCGGCACCGAAGGTCATCAGCACGCCGTCAACGAATTGCGGACCGCCAGCGGTGGTCACCAATTCGTCGGTCACGATGCCGTCGTCGGACATGAATTTGACGTCTTTGAGACCTTGTTCACGCAGTTGACGGACCAGAGGACCGGCTTCCGGGTGCAGGCCGCCGAAGTAGACGACGTCAGCGCCGGCACCGCGGATCTTGGTAACGATGGTGCTGAAGTCTTTCTCGCCACGGGTCAAGCCTTCATACAGCACAGGCGTTACGCCGCGCTTGACCAGTTGGGCCTTGGTGGCGTCAGCCAGGCCTTGGCCGTAGGTGTCCTTGTCGTGCAACACCACAACCTTTTTGCCCTTGAGCACGTCGACGATGTAGTCGCCGGCCACGATGCCTTGCTGGTCGTCACGCCCGCACATACGGAACATGGCGCTCAGGCCGCGTTCGGTAACTGCCGGGTTGGTGGAACCTGGAGTGATCGCGATGATGCCCGCTTCGTCGTAGATCTCGGAGGCCGGGATGGTCGACGAGGAGCAGAAGTGACCGACCACGCCGGCGACTTTCTGGTTGGTCAGGTCTTTGGCGACGGTCACAGCCTGTTTCGGTTCGCAGGCGTCATCGCCCTTGACCAGTACGATTTTTTCCCCGTTTACGCCGCCCGCTGCGTTGACCGCATCGGCTGCTGCCTGTGCACCCTTCATGTACTGCTCGCCAAATGCCGCGTTGGCGCCCGTCATTGGACCCGCTACGCCGATCTTGATGTCAGCCTGAGCAAACGCAGAAACACCCAACGCAGTTGCCACTGCGAGGGCCAGAAAGCCTTTCTTGTAAAACGTCTGGGACATGAGGTGGTGCTCCATGGTTTTTTTAATTGGCACTGCGACTTCACTGACTGCTCAGAGCAAGGGCCGTGCCATCGGTTTTTTATTCTGAAAAAAGTCGCTGCTTTATTATTATTTCGACTGTCTCGGGCCCATTTTCATTGGGCGTGCAACCGTCTAAACCGCGGAAGGTAAAACCATTATTTTTTTGAGGCGCAACCCGCCTGCGCCATCATTGCAACCGCGGCACTAAACGACGTGCAACCAGCCTGTAACAACGTGCGTCACCGAAGTGCACACTGCTGGTGCGGGACTGCTACAACCCGCACCACTACAGGCTAGCTGCTGAACGAAAAAGCGCCGCTTTCAACGACAAAAATCAACAATCAGATCACGATCCGCAAGCACTGGCCCGCGTGATACAGCGAAAATCCCGCCTCGTACAGACAGCTGCGCAACCCCACCCCGGCCAATGGCTGCATGGGCGCGAAGGGAATCGGTAGCGCTTGAGGATTTTTGTTACACAGGTAATCGGCAAAGGCTTTGCCGACCACCGTCCCGGTGGTCACGCCCCGGCCGTTGTAACCGGTGACTGCCACTAAACCGGGCGCAGGTTCGAACAGGCGCATCAAATGATCGGGGGTGAAGGCGATACACCCGGTCCAGGTGCACTCCCATTCCACCGGTTTGAGGTAGGGGAAATAATGCTGCTGAACCCGATCGGCCCAGGCCTTGAGAAACCAGGCCGGTTTCTGGTTGCCATTACCGAGACTACCGAGCAGCAGGCGCCCATCCTTATCCCGGCGAATACTGCTGAGCACCTGGCGGGTGTCCCAGGAACCCTGGCCACCGGGCAGGATTTGCTGCGCGGCGTCTTCGGTCAGCGGGACCGAGGCCACTTGATAGTAATAACCGGGGAAGAAATTGCGTCGTAGCTCGGTCCAGTCGCCTTCGGTGTAGGCGTTGGAGGCAATCACCACTTGCTCGGCCAGGACCGAACCCTGCGCGGTTTGCACCGACCAGCGCTGCCCCTGCCGTTCGAGGCGGGTCACCGGGGAATGATCGAACATCTGACCGCCCAGGCCAATGGCCGCCTTGGCCAAACCCGTGGTGTAGGCCATCGGGTTGAGCGTGCCAGCACGGCGATCGAGCAATGCCGCGGCGATTTTCTTGGTGCCCGTCGCTTGCTCACAAGCTTGCCCGGTCAACAGCTCGACGGGTGCGCCACGACGCTTCCATTGCGCTTCACGACTGCGCAAGTCAGCTTCGCCACGGGCGTTGTGCGCCATGTGCAGCGTGCCTTCGCGGCGCAACTGGCAATCGATGTTGTACTTATCCACAAGGCTGAACACCAGGGACGGTGCTGCGCCGAGCATGCGGTTGAGCTGACTCCCCACTGCCTCGCCAAACCCGGCTTCGATCTCGTCGGGTGGAATCCACATGCCGGCATTGACCAGCCCGACGTTGCGCCCAGAGCCGCCGTGACCGGCGCGATGAGCTTCCAGCACACACACCGTCTTGCCCTGCTCCAGAAGATGGACCGCCGCCGACAGTCCGGTAAAACCGGCGCCAATGACGCAGACATCGACCTTCACCTCACCCTTGAGCGCCGAGTTGTCGGGCCTTTGTGGCGTCAATTTTTCCCACAGACACTCTTCGCGTAACGGCATTGCCAGACTCCAACAGAAACCTAACCAACACACACAAATTATTGTGGGAGCGAGCCTGCTCGCGAAAGCGGTATATCAGCCATCATTGATGTCGGCTGACAGGTTGCATTCGCGAGCAGGCTCGCTCCCACAGGGGACCTTGTTTGACTCAAGACTCAGTCGAACGTAATACCCTGCGCCAACGGCAACTCCAGCGAATAGTTCACGGTATTGGTCTGACGACGCATGTAACCACGCCACGCATCGGAACCGGACTCACGGCCGCCGCCCGTCTCTTTCTCACCACCAAACGCACCACCGATTTCTGCGCCGCTCGGGCCGATGTTGACGTTGGCGATGCCGCAGTCACTGCCCACCGCCGACATGAACTGCTCGGCTTCACGCACGTCGGTGGTGAAGATGCACGAGGACAGGCCTTGCGGTACAGCGTTGTTCAAACGCAGGGCTTCGTTGAAATCGCTGTAGCCGACCACGTACAGGATCGGCGCGAAGGTTTCATGGCAGACCACATCGCTCTGCTCCGGCATTTCAACGATGGCCGGCGAAACGTAGTAGGCATTCGGGAATTTGTCTTCCAGCTGACGCTTGCCGCCAAATACCCGGCCACCTTCACTCAGTGCCTGTTCCAGCGCGTCCTGCATATTGTCGAAGCTTTGCTTGTCGATCAGCGGGCCGATCAGGTTACCTTCCAGCGGATGGCCGATGCGCACTTTGGAGTAGGCGGCCTTGAGGCGGGTGACGATTTCTTCCTTCACCGACTCATGGGCGATCAGGCGACGCAGCGTGGTGCAGCGCTGACCGGCAGTGCCGACGGCGCTGAACAGGATTGCGCGAACGGCCATGTCCAGATCGGCGCTTGGGCCAAGGATCATCGCGTTGTTGCCGCCCAGCTCCAGAATGCTGCGGGCGAAACGTGCGGCGATTTTCGGCGCTACTTCACGGCCCATGCGCGTGCTGCCAGTGGCGCTGATCAGCGCGACACGCGGGTCATCGACCAGGGCTTCGCCGGCATCGCGACCGCCAATGACCACCTGGCTCAGGTGCGGTGGCGCATCGCTGAAATTCTTCAGCACGCGGTCGAACAGTGCCTGGCAGGCCAGTGCGGTCAGCGGGGTTTTTTCCGACGGCTTCCAGATCACCGGGTTGCCGCAGACCAGCGCCAGCGTAGTGTTCCAGGCCCAGACCGCCACCGGGAAGTTAAAGGCGCTGATCACGCCGACGACGCCCAGCGGGTGCCAGGTTTCGCGCATGTGGTGGCCAGGACGCTCGGAGGCGATGGTCAAGCCGTACAGTTGACGGGACAGGCCGACGGCGAAGTCGCAGATGTCGATCATTTCCTGAACTTCACCCAGGCCTTCCTGGGTGATTTTGCCCGCTTCCCAGGACACCAGCTCGCCGAGATCGGTCTTGTATTCGCGCAGGATGTCACCCAGTTGCCGCACCAGTTCGCCGCGGCGCGGTGCCGGAACCTTGCGCCACAGTTCGAATGCATGATCTGCACGACTGATGTGCTGCTCGACTTCAGCGGCACCTTCCCAGTTGACGGCGGCAATCTTGCTGCCATCGATCGGCGAATGCACCGGCACTTTGCCGTTCTGGTACAGGGCCGGGTTCACACCAAGACGATCAAGCAATGCGGCAACCATGGGTCACTCCTCAAGCAAAAAACGGAACGTGTGCAGCCGCCGAATCACGACTGATCAGACCTGTAGTTTTAGCGCTCCCGAGGTTACTCAACAAACGACCATTAAGAGAGATATCATTCCGTTAATTCATGCTGTGCATTGCTGGCAATAAAGAGACAAGCACAAAGGACCGCCCATGCTGAACAAACGCTATTTGCCCTCGATCACTGCGCTGCAGTGTTTCGAAGCCGTGACCCGCCACCTGAGCTTCACCCGGGCCGCGGAGGAGCTGAACCTGACCCAGAGCGCCGTCAGTAAACAGGTGGCGCAACTGGAAGAGCTGTTGCAGCACCTGCTGTTTCGCCGGGTTCGCCGACGCCTGCAAATGACGCCTGCGGGTGATCTGTACCTGGTGGAAGTGCGAAAAATCCTCACCCAGGTTGAGATGTCGACCCATTACCTGCGTTCCTACGGTGGTGAAACCGAAGTCCTGCGCGTCTCGACACCCTCGACCTTCGGCGCACGCTGGCTGGTGCCACGCCTCAAGGGCTGGCGCCTGCGCCATCCGTCGATCCATCTGGACCTGTGCAATGAACAGGAAGCCGACGATCTGCTGCAAGGGCGCAGCGACCTGGCGTTCTACTTCGGCCAGGGTTCACGTCCCGGCACCGAATGCCTGAAGTTATTCAGTGAAGAGCTTGTCCCTGTATGTGCCCCAGGCAGCCTGCCCGACACGCCGTTCACCGACCCGACGCAACTCACCGACCTGGTCCTGCTGCAAAACGCCTCCCGCCCCCAGGCCTGGCACGATTGGTTCGACAGTCAGGGCTACCACACCGAACACAGCTACCACGGCCCGCGTTTCGAAACCTTCTATATGTGCATCCGCGCGGCGCAAGTCGGCTGCGGCGTGGCGTTGCTGCCACGGTTTCTGGTGGAAGAGGAACTGGCCGACGGCAAGCTGGTCATTCCCTGGCAGCATGCAATGCCCAGCACCGACGCCTATTACCTGGCGTACCCGGAACATTCGGCGGAAGTACCCAAGGTGCGCGATTTCGTGAAGTGGATGCTGGAGCAGATCGATACCCCGGATGTGATGCAGCATTAAATCCTTGCACAATCCCTGTGGGAGCGAGCTTGCTCGCGATGGCGTCATCACATTCAACATTTGTATCACCTGACAGGTTGCTATCGCGAGCAAGCTCGCTCCCACAGAGGATTTGCTGCAGCCAAAAAACTGCTGGCAATCCTGTCCTCTGATATGCGCCACTAACGCCACTGCTCAATACCGCTGCAATGCTGGAGATTCCCGTTATGAGCGAGAGTGTGTTTGCCGATCGCATCGTGCAGAACCTGCTCGACACCGACTTCTACAAACTGACGATGATGCAGGCGGTGCTGCACAACTACCCGAACGTAGAAGTCGAATGGGAGTTTCGTTGCCGTAACAGTGAAGATTTGCGCCCGTATCTGGCGGAGATCCGTTTCCAGATCGAACGACTGGCCGAGCTGAGCCTGAGCGCCGACCAATTGAGTTTTCTAGAGCGCATCAGCTTCCTGAAGCCGGATTTCCTGCGTTTTCTCGGGCTGTTTCGCTTCAACTTGCGCTATATCCACACCGGCATCGAAAACGGTGAACTGTTCATCCGTCTGCGGGGCCCTTGGCTACACGTGATCTTGTTCGAAGTCCCCTTGCTGGCGATAGTCAGCGAAGTACGCAATCGCTATCGCTACCGGGAAGTCGTGCTGGAACAGGCCCGGGAACAGCTCTACCGCAAATTCGACTGGCTGAGCGCCAACGCCAGCAGCGACGAATTGTCCGAATTGCAGGTAGCCGATTTCGGCACCCGTCGTCGCTTCTCGTACCGTGTACAGGAAGAAGTGGTGACCGTGCTCAAGCACGATTTCCCCGGACGCTTTGTCGGCACCAGCAACGTGCACCTGTCCCGAGAACTGGACATGAAACCGCTGGGCACCATGGCCCACGAATGGATCATGGCCCACCAGCAACTCGGCCCGCGGCTGATTGACAGCCAGATCGCCGCCCTCGATTGCTGGGTCCGCGAATACCGTGGCCTGCTAGGGATTGCGCTGACCGACTGCATCACCATTGATGCTTTCCTGGGCGATTTCGACCTGTTTTTCGCCAAGCTTTTCGACGGTTTGCGCCACGACTCGGGCGATCCGGTGATTTGGGCGGAAAAAGCCATTGCGCACTACCACAAGCTCGGTATCGACCCGATGAGCAAGACGCTGACCTTCTCCGACAGCCTGACGCTGCCCAAGTCCCTGGAGATTTTTCGGGCACTGCGCGGTCGGATCAATGTCAGCTTCGGCATCGGCACCAACCTGACGTGTGACATTCCGGGTGTCGAACCGATGAGCATCGTGCTTAAAATGACCGCCTGCAACGGCCAACCGGTGGCAAAAATCTCCGATGAGCCAGGCAAGACTCACTGTAAAGATCCGAATTTCGTCGCCTATTTGCGACATGTTTTCCAAGTTCCTGCCCCCCTCTAGCAAGGAGTGAATTCATGCAAGCCGTACAGCGTGAGATTGCTGAACAGCTCAAGGTCCAACCGCCGTTCGCCGACGAAGCTGCCCTCGAAGCTGAAGTCGCCCGGCGGATTACCTTCATCCAGGATTGCCTGGTCAACTCCGGGCTCAAAACCCTGGTGCTGGGCATCAGTGGCGGTGTCGACTCCCTGACCGCCGGCCTGCTGGCCCAGCGTGCGGTCCGTGAGCTGCGCCAGCGCAGCGGTGATGCCGCCTACAAATTCATCGCCGTGCGGCTGCCGTACGAAACCCAGTTCGATGAACATGACGCCCAGGCCTCGGTGGACTTCATCAAACCGGACGAGCGCCACACGGTGAACATCGGCCCGGCGGTCAAATCCCTGGCCAACGAAGTCGCGGCGTTCGAAGGCAAGCACGCGGTGTCGGTGGATTTCGTGCTCGGCAACACCAAGGCGCGCATGCGCATGGTCGCCCAGTACACCATCGCCGGCGCGGCCCAAGGCCTGGTGATCGGCACCGATCATGCGGCGGAAGCGGTGATGGGTTTCTTCACCAAGTTCGGTGACGGCGCCTGCGACCTGGCACCGCTCAGTGGCCTGGTGAAAAACCAGGTCCGCGCCATCGCCCGCAGCTTCGGCGCACCGGAATCCCTGGTGGAGAAAATCCCGACCGCCGACCTGGAGGACCTATCCCCCGGCAAGCCGGACGAAGCGTCCCATGGCGTGACCTATGCGGAGATCGATGCGTTTCTGCACGGCGAGCCGGTGCGAGAGGAAGCGTTCAAGATCATCGTCAATACGTACAACAAGACTCATCACAAGCGCGTGATGCCGTTTGCGCCTTGAGACCGATGGCGTTTTCACCGACGCCATCGCTGGCAAGCCAGCTCCTACAGAATTCCTGTCGTTGCGCGATGACGGGATCAACACCAATCTGTAGGAGCCGGCTTGCTGGCGATGAACGATGACGCGGTCAAACGCGAGGTACAAAAAAAGCGTCCCATGTGGACGCTTTTTTCATGTGCGCAATTCGATTACTTCAGGGTAACCGTGCCTTTCATCATCGAAATGTGGCCCGGGAACGAGCAGAAGAAGCCGTACTTTTCATTGGCATCGAGCTTGGATACGTCGAAGGTCACCGAGTCGGTTTCCTTGGCGCCGATGACCTTGGTGTGAGCGATGACGCGGGCGTCACCTTCTTTCAGGTAGCTCTTGTCGATGCCGGCGGCCAGGCCGTCAGTTGCAATTGGCTGCATGTCGGCTTCTTTACTCAGCACCCAGTTATGGCCCATGACGTTTTTCGGCAGGCTGCCGGAGTGAGTCAGTTCGACGGTGAAGGTCTTGCAGGTCTTGTCGATTTCGATGGCCTTGGTATTGAAGGACATCTGATCAGTGGAATCGATCGTGGTTTTGCACTCTGCAGCCATCAATTGGCTGCTGGCCAGTGTCAACAGGGATACCGCAACAAGTTTGGCAAACATGGTGAATCTCCAAGGCAGGGTGAATGATAAATGCGAATGGACAGAAGACTGCCTGAAAACTTCGCAAGTTCCTATGACCTGAAGCAAAAATTGTATACAACTTTCGAGCTATGAGACCGATCGAGACAATCTACCAGCCAGGTGTCTGCCCCGGCCCTATCATCTCACCGTCATCATTTGTCGGAGCGTCTGTCATGTCTATCAACAGCCTGTTATGCAGCTTGCTCGCCGCATATGCCTGCGGTGCAAGCGGTACTTACGAAACGCCCAAGCGCGAAGTTTAGCCCTTGGAGCGTGGCGTGCCTGCCTTTACTCTGTGGCCCTGATCGACCCTGGAGTAAGGCATGTCTTTAGCATCCGTTTGTGTATTCTGCGGCGCCAGCACTGGCACCAACCCCGCTTATCGTGAAGCAGCCGTGGCCCTTGGCCAGGCCTTGGCCGAACGCAAGCTGACCCTGGTCTACGGCGGTGGGGCCGTGGGACTGATGGGCATCGTCGCCGACGCGGCATTGGCGGCCGGTGGCGAAGTGATCGGCATCATTCCGCAGAGCCTCAAGGACAAGGAAATCGGCCACAGCGGCCTGACCCGCCTGGAAGTGGTCGACGGCATGCATGCGCGCAAGGCGCGAATGGCCGAACTCAGCGATGCCTTCATCGCTTTGCCCGGTGGCCTGGGCACCCTGGAAGAGTTGTTCGAAGTCTGGACCTGGGGCCAATTGGGCTACCACGGCAAACCGCTGGGTTTGCTGGAAGTGAATGGTTTTTACAGCAAACTCACCGGTTTTCTCGATCACATCGTCGGCGAAGGCTTCGTTCGCGCGGCACACCGTGACATGCTGCAGGTGAGCGAATCGCCGCAGACGCTGCTCGACGCCCTCGATCGCTGGCAGCCGACCGTGCCGCCCAAGTGGGTCGAGCAAAAACCCGACTAACGACTTAGGCACCGATACAGGGCAGAATACGCGCCGCTCAAACCTCACCTTCGACCCCAGAGGATCGCCCATGGCCAAACCCAATTACTCCTTCGCCAAACGTCAGAGAGACCTGGCCAAGGAACAGAAGAAAGAGGAAAAACTTCAGCGCAAGAAAGCAATGTCTGACGAAGCAGCACTGAACCCTGACGGTGAAGTCGCGGCAGATGACGATGTTGATGATGTTGATGCACCGAAAGACCAGGCGCCCGACGCCTGAGTCCCTCCGGGCCGGATGATCTGATCAGGCCCACGGATCTGTGTCCAGGGTTGGCAGCTTCGCTGCTGACCCTCACAGGCCAATAGTATCACTCCCAAACACCGTAACCCCTTGTGGGAGCGAGCCTGCTCGCGATGGTCGTCAACGATAACGCGGGTTGCCTGATAGCCCCCGGCGCCTTCGGGTTCATCGCGAGCATGCTCGCTCCTACAGGGGGATCTCTGTTAATCCATCGGCATCACTGTGACGCGAACTTCCGGGTCATGATTGCCGCCGCCCAGAATGACTCCACGCAACGGTGACACATCGGAAAAATCCCGGCCCCAGGCCAGGGTGATGTGCTCCAGCGCCGGCTGCACGTTGTTGGTCGGATCGAAATCCACCCAGCCCGATACCGGGCAATACACCGAGACCCAGGCATGGGACGCATCGGCGCCGATCAATCGCGGTTGACCTGGCGGTGGTTGGGTCAGCAGGTAGCCGCTGATATAACGCGCGGCCAATCCACGGGAGCGCACGCAAGCGAGCATCAGGTGGGCGAAGTCCTGACAAACCCCGCGCCGGCGTTCCAACACTTCCACCAGAGGTGTCGCGACCTGCGTCGCTTCGGCATCGAAGGTGAATTCGCTGAAGATTTTCTCCATCAAGGCCTGGATCCCGAGCAACAGCGGGCGCCCCGCCGGAAAGCAGCTCTCGGAAAACTCGACGAAGTTGCGCTTGAGATGCACATAAGGTGATTCGAACCGGTAACGGCAGGCTTCGAGCAATTGCGGCGAAAGCGGCTGGCTGCTGTAGGTCAGCGCGCTTCGGGTGTCTTCCCACGTTGGAGATTGATTGAAATCGACCAGGGGTCGGGGCAGCACCTCAATCGTCAGGCTGGCATTGACCAGCAGTTCATCATGGGGGCGCTCGAACGCCAGCCGGGTCAATGGATTGCCGAACACATCCAGCTCATCGCGGCGTGAAGTCGGGTCCGGGCTGATCTGCAATTGCTGATCGGAGCAACGCTGCCACGCACAAGGCCTGGGCCACAAATGCGCCAGTTGCTGGGCCAGGGACACCGGGCTGTCGTAGTGATAATGGGTATCGTGGAAAATCTGGTAGTGGGCGCTCATCAGACGGACACCGTGCGCTGGCTGACATCATCGACGTGGGCGAAGTGACGCAAGGCCAGGCGATCCGATACCTGCCCGCTGGCATCGGCAATCTCTTGCAGCAGATCGGCCAGCCCTTCGACGGCAGCGCGCACGCTGGCGGCGCCAAACAACGGGTTTTCCAGGCAGCCCAGATCGAAGCGCGCCAGACGCTCCACCAACTGCGGCAGGCCCACTTCGCGAGGTGCGCCAAAGTCGTCGCACAGGTGTTTGAGCGTGCGGGTCACCAGTTTCAACTGGAACAGCACCGCGTGCGGGTTCTGCTCATCAAGCAACAACAGGTCGAGCACCGGGATCAATTGCGCCACCGCCAGATACCGCGAACGATAGGTGATACTGCTGTTGCCCAGCTCCAGCAACCATTCCAGTCCCGCTTGATCGAAAGCCCCGGCGCCCCTCAAGAACGCCGCCAGGCTGCCGCTGAGAAATTGCAGGCGCTCGATCCGCCGACCGATCATCAGGAATCGCCAGCCTTCGTCCCGGGTCATGTCGTCCAGGGCAAAACCGGACAGCGCCGCCAGGGACATCACCAGCCGGTTGAGGAAGTCCAGCAGCTCACCGAAGTCCGGCTCTTCGGTCTCGAGCTCCAGCGCTTCGCGTTGCAACTCCACCAGCGCCTGCCAGTTTTCCCGCGAGAGCTTGCCCCGCACCTGCGAGGCCGCCCATTGCAGCCGTTGCAGGTTGGAACGCAGGCTGAACGGCCAGTCATCGCCGAGTATCGCCGCCAGCAATCGCTCCGGCAGTTCACCTTCATCGGGCAACAACATCAGTCGTTCGCCAAGTTCGACCGCCGCATCCAGGGCCTGCGGGTCATCGCCGTCGACATAACGCGCCAGCATGATTCGCAGCAATCGGGCGCTGTCATCGCAGCGCTCGCAATACCGACCGAACCAGAACAGGTTTTCCACCACCCGCGACGGCAGATAGGGATCGCGTCGCACCAGATCATGCACGCCGATATTACGCTGGGCTTTCCACTGTTCGCCGCTCGGTGGACGTTCGCCCAGCACCCAGGTGTCCTTGCTCGCGCCGCCGCGCTGCATCGACACCACTTCGGCATCGGCCTCGGCGGCCACACGAGTCAAACCGCCTGGCAGCACCCGAAAACCCTCTCGACTGGCCACCGCATACACGCGCATGCCGATGGCCCGAGGTTGCAATTGACCGTCCTCGGCCTGCCATATCGGCGCTTGGGATAGCTGGGCAAGTTCTTGCGCCACATAGGCATAAGGGCGCGCCTGCATGCGCTCGGCGAGTTCTTGACGCTGCTTTTCACTCAAATCGCGGCCAAATACCGGTGCAAAGCTCTGGGACGGAAACGCCGGTTTGATCAGCAACTCCGGCATTTTTTCCAGGGCCTGGGCGAGCACCGGGTCCTCACCGCACCACCAGGTGGCAATGGACGGCAGGATCAGTTCTTCGCCAAACAGAAACTGATTGATCTTCGGCAGGAAACCCAGCAAGCCCGGCGACTCCAGCACGCCGCTGCCGAGGGCGTTGGCCACCAGAACCCGCCCCTGCCGCACGGCTTCGAGCAGGCCCGGTACGCCAAGAGCCGAGTCGGTGCGCAATTCCAGCGGGTCGCAGAAGTCATCGTCGAGCCGGCGCATGATCGCGTGGACCCGACGCAGGCCGCTCAGGGTCTTCAGGTAGACCGTGGCATCGCGCACCGTGAGATCTCCCCCCTCCACCAGCGGATAGCCGAGCTGGCGAGCCAGGTACAGGTGTTCGAAATAGCTTTCGTTGAAACGCCCTGGCGTCAGCAGGACCACTAAGGGAGCCTCTTCGTCGCTTGGCGCCTGGCGGGCCAGTGTCTCCTGGAGGGTGCGGAAAAATCCCGCCAGGTGCTGCACCTTCAAGTCACGGTACAACTCGGGAAAGGCCCGAGACACGATGGTACGGTTTTCCAGGGCGTAGCCAGCCCCGGACGGCGCTTGAGTGCGATCCGCCGTTACCCACCAGCGGCCATCGGGTGTGCGCGCCAGATCAACGGCGTACAGATGCAAAAATGCTCCGTCGGGCGGTTTGATGCCCTGACAGGGCCAGAGGAAATTGTTGTGGCCAAATACCAGCTCCGCCGGCAGCAGACCTTCGGCGATCAAGCGTTGCGGACCATAGAGATCGGCCAGTACGGCATTGAGCAAGCGCGCACGCTGGGCGATGCCGGCGGACAATTGCTCCCACTCATCGGCAGCGATCACATGGGGTAGCAAGTCCAGCTCCCATGGCCGATCGGCGCCCTTGGGATCGGCGTAGACGTTATAGGTGACGCCGTTTTCCTGGATCTGCCGGGCCAGCAGCGCCTGACGCTGCACCAACTGCGCGGGTGTGCTGCGCTGCAACTGGTCGAACAGCCGACGCCAGTGCGGCCGTATGACACCGCTGTCGTCGAGCAATTCGTGATAGGTGCCCGCCGTCAGCGGGTAGCGGTCTAGCAGGTCAGGCATGGAAAGCTCGGCAGACAGCAATGATCGGTCAGACTAACGCACGCTCATGACACCCGGATAGACGAAAAATCCGGGCGTCGCGTACGAATTAGAAACGTCGCAAATCGAGCGTCATCGGCAGCTCGTCGTTAATTTCCATATTCGGTATCGGAAGTTTCCCCGGCGTGTGTCCGATACGGAAGAAACGCGCCATTCGCCGGCTCTCGGCTTCATTGGCGTTCACTGGCAACGTCTCGTAGTTGCGCCCACCGGGATGCGCGACGTGATACTGGCAACCGCCCAGCGAACGTCCCATCCAGGTGTCGAGCAGGTCGAACACCAGCGGCGCATGGACCGGGATGGTCGGCTGCAGGCAGTTGGCCGGTTGCCAGGCACGGAAGCGCACACCGGCGACGAACTCGCCGACCCGCCCGGTGGGCTGCAACGGCACAGGTATGCCGTTGCAGGTCAGCAGATAGCGTTGCGGCGGCAATCCGCTGAGCTTGACCTGCAGGCGCTCCAGCGACGAATCCACATAACGCACAGTGCCACCGACCGCGCCCTCCTCGCCCAGTACGTGCCACGGCTCAAGTGCCTGGCGCAGTTCCAGCGCGATGCCATTGACAGCGTAGTCGCCGACCTTGGGAAAGCGGAACTGCAGGTGCGCCGCAAACCACTCTGCCCGCACCGGATAACCGGCGGCGTTGAGATCGGCAACAACGTCAGCAAAGTCCTGTTCGATAAAGTGCGGCAACAGGAACCGGTCGTGCAGCTCCGTCCCCCAGCGCGCCAGTTTCGGTGGTGCATAAGGCTCGCGCCAGAACCGTGCGACTAACGCCCGCAGCAATAGCTGCTGGGCCAGACTCATGCGCGCATGGGGTGGCATTTCAAAGGCGCGCAACTCCAGCAAGCCCAGGCGACCGGTCGCGCCATCCGGTGAATAGAGTTTGTCGATACAGAACTCGGCGCGATGGGTGTTACCGGTCACGTCGATCAACAGGTTGCGCAGCAGTCGATCCACCAGCCAGGGTGCGCACTCCTCGCCCGGTTCAGGCATCTGGGCGAAGGCAATTTCCAGTTCATACAAGGCGTCGTTGCGCGCTTCGTCGACGCGCGGGGCCTGGGACGTCGGGCCGATGAACAGTCCGGAAAACAGGTAGGACAAGGACGGATGGTTATGCCAGTAGCTGATCAGGCTGCGCAGCAAATCCGGACGCCGCAGAAACGGTGAGTCAGCCGGTGTCGCGCCACCCAGTACGAAGTGGTTACCCCCACCGGTGCCGGTGTGCCGGCCGTCGATCAGGAATTTCTCGGTGGTGAGGCGGGTCTGGCGCGCTTCTTCGTAAAGAAACTCAGTGCGTTCAACCAGTTCGTCCCAGGTCGCGGATGGCTGCACATTGACTTCGATCACGCCGGGATCGGGCGTGATGCGAAAGTTGCTCAGGCGCGGATCGCTTGGCGGCTCGTAACCCTCCAGCAACACCGGGCAATGCAGCTCCTGGGCAGTGGCTTCGATGGCTGACACTAATTCCAGATAGTCTTCGACCCGCTCCAGCGGCGGCATGAACAGATACAACCGGCCTTCCCGCGCTTCGGCGCAGAAGGCGGTGCGGGTCAGCCAGTCGGCGGACTCATCGACCTTCGGTGCTCGATCTTCAGTCAGCGCCGCCGCGCCCTGGTGCTGCAGTTGCTCTATGTCAGGCAGCGACGGGAAATCCTGATTGGGATCGTTGGGGTGAATGAACGGATACTCCGCCGCCTTCACCCACGGCTGCGAACCCAGTGGCAGGCGGTACCCCAGCGGCGAATCCCCCGGCACCAGGCGGCAGTGCTCGTCACGCAGATACCAGCGGCCGCTTTGCCATTGATCGCCCTTGGCGGAGCGCGCGAGCGGCAGGACCTGGCCAATCACCTTGTCCAGACCCTGACTGAAGACTTTGCGCAAACGCGCACGCTCCAAGGGCTCTTCGAGTCGCGAGTCTTCGGCGCTGACGTTCTGCGGCAAAGCGCCTTCGCGCCAGAGGTAATAGAAATTGTCTTCGTAGGCTGGGAACACAAAGCGTGTCGGAATTTTCAATCGCTCGGCGACACTCGCCAGGAAACGCCCGGCCAGCTCGCCATTGGCGCCGTAATCTTGCTGCTCGTCGGCGACCAGCGCGCTGTTGTGCCAGATCGGCACACCGTCGCGGCGCCAATAGCAATTGAGCGACCAGCGCGGCAGTTGTTCGCCGGGGTACCATTTGCCCTGGCCAAAATGCACCAGGCCTTGCGGGGCATAACGTTGACGCATGCGCTGGAACAGTTCGGCGGACAGCCGACGCTTGTCCGGCCCCAGCGCCGCGGTGTTCCATTCGGCACCGTCCGGGTCATCGATGGACACAAACGTAGGCTCACCGCCCATGGTCAGGCGCACATCACCCGCCAGCAGATCGGCGTCGATCTGCCGGCCGAGAGCCTGGATCGCCTGCCACTGCTCTTCGGTGTAGGGCTTGGTGACCCGTGGGGCTTCCCAAATCCGCTCCACCGACATTTCGTGGCTGAATTGGCACTCGCACGGTTCCACCAAGCCACTGATCGGTGCCGCAGATGATGGATCGGGACTACAGGCCAACGGAATGTGTCCTTCACCGGCAAACAGCCCCGAGGTTGCATCCAGGCCGATCCAGCCGGCACCGGGCAGATACACCTCGCACCAGGCGTGCAGGTCGGTGAAGTCCACTTCGGTACCCGAAGGCCCGTCGAGGCTTTTCACGTCAGCGGTCAACTGGATCAGGTAGCCCGAAACGAAACGCGCGGCCAGTCCCAGGTTGCGCAGCAATTGCACCAGCAACCACGCGGAGTCGCGGCAAGACCCGGAGGCCTGTTCGAGGGTGTGCTCAGGCGTTTGCACACCCGGCTCCATGCGGATCAGGTAGCCGATGTCTTCGCTCAGACGCTGGTTGAGCGCGACGAGAAAATCCACAGCCGGCAATGGCGTGCGGTCGATGCCATCCAGATAGGCTCTGAACTTCGGCGTCAGGGGCAAGGTTTCCAGGTACGGCGCCAGTTCCTTGCGCTCGTCGGTGGCGTAAGCGAATGGAATCTTTTCGGCGTAGGGCTCGAGGAAAAAATCGAACGGATTGAACACCGCCATTTCCGCCAGTAGATCGACTTCGATCCTCAACTCGTCGGTTTTCTCCGGGAATACCAACCGCGCCAGGTAATTACCCTGAGGGTCCTGCTGCCAATTGATGAAATGCTGCTCGGGCGAGACTTTCAGCGCATAGGAGAGTATCCGCGTGCGACTGTGGGCCGCGGGACGCAGGCGAACAATCTGCGGACCCAGCTCGACAGCGCGGTCATAGCGGTAATGTGTGACGTGGTGCAATGCGACATGAATCGACACGGCGTGCCTCCTGCGAGCCCTAAGCGTATTGGAAAGCGCGCAAGACTTATGCCATCCAACAGTGCTGGCGCTTTCTCCGGTTGCAGGAGGCAGTACAGCACCAAAATCGGGCGATGCGGGAAATTGGTTTGCAAGAGTTGCACGTATTTGTGGCGAAGAGATCAGCCAGGGATGTTTCTTGGCGGCTGTACCGGCCTCTTCGCGAGCAGGCTCGCTCCCACATTAGAATGCATTTCCATGTGGGAGCGAGCCTGCTCGCGAAGAGGCCGGGTATCCCGACACAGCTTTCGGGGCAAGCCTCGGCTGCAATGGCTCAGTAATGCAAAACGCCAACCCGAAGGTTGGCGTTTTGTTCAGCTCAAGCGAGGTTTAGCGCGGCACTACCGGCTTGCGCGCAGGCTTGGGCCCCTTGCCTTTGGCCGCGTCCTTGCGATCCTTGGCTGCCTGCTGGTTGCGGGCGAACGCCGCCGCCTTGGCCTGTTCGCGCTTGTCCCACGAGTTGCCGCCATCGCTGGCGCGCGGTGGCAGGCCGGTGTGCTGGGTCAGGATCTTGGTAGTCTTTTCCCCGGCCACCTTGTGGCTGCCGGCCGGCGTCGAGTTCTTGCGACGGGCACTCTGGTAGCTGTCGGTGGACGGCTGGTGCAGCGGGATCAACTGGTTCTTGCCCGGCCCGATCAGGTCTGCGCGGCCCATGCGGGTCAATGCTTCACGCAGCATCGGCCAGCCTTTGGGGTCGTGATAACGCAAGAACGCCTTGTGCAGACGGCGCTGCTCTTCGCTCTTGACGATGGTCACTGCGTCGCTCTTGTAGGTGACCTTGCGCAGCGGGTTCTTGCCCGAGTGGTACATCGCGGTGGCAGTGGCCATCGGCGACGGGTAGAACGCCTGTACCTGGTCGGCACGGAAGCCGTTGCCCTTGAGCCACAGCGCCAGGTTCATCATGTCTTCGTCGGTGGTGCCCGGGTGGGCGGCGATGAAGTACGGAATCAGGTACTGCTCCTTGCCTGCTTCCTTGGAGTACTTCTCGAACATGCGCTTGAACTTGTCATAGCTGCCAATGCCCGGTTTCATCATCTGATTGAGCGGACCTTCCTCGGTGTGTTCCGGGGCGATCTTCAGGTAGCCACCGACGTGGTGGGTCACCAGTTCCTTGACGTATTCCGGCGACTCGACGGCGAGGTCATAGCGCAGGCCGGAGGCAATCAGGATCTTCTTCACACCCGGCAATTCACGGGCGCTGCGGTACAACTGGATCAGCGCCGAGTGGTCAGTGTTCAGGTTCGGGCAGATGCCGGGGAACACGCAGGATGGCTTGCGGCACGCGGATTCGATTTCCGGGGTCTTGCAGGCGATGCGATACATATTCGCGGTCGGACCGCCCAGGTCGGAGATTACGCCGGTGAAACCGGGAACCTTGTCACGAATTTCTTCGATCTCGCGAATGATCGATTCGTGGGAACGGTTCTGGATGATCCGGCCTTCGTGCTCGGTGATCGAGCAGAAGGTACAGCCGCCGAAGCAGCCACGCATGATATTCACCGAGAACCGGATCATGTCGTAGGCCGGGATTTTCTCTTTGCCATACGCTGGGTGCGGAATGCGCGCGTAAGGCATGCCGAACACGTAGTCCATCTCTTCGGTGGTCATCGGAATCGGTGGCGGGTTGAACCAGACGTCGACTTCGCCGTGCTTCTGGACCAGGGCACGAGCGTTGCCCGGGTTGGTTTCCAGGTGCAACACGCGGTTGGCGTGAGCGTAAAGAACGGCGTCGCCACGGACTTTCTCAACCGACGGCAGACGGATCACGGTCTTATCGCGAGTCATTTTCGGGCTAGCCAAAATCTGTACAACTTTGGCTTCTTGCGGATCTTCAACTGGACCCTTTTCCTGCTCGATGGCGCAGGCCTGGGTGTCCTGGGTATTCACGTACGGGTTGATGATCTTGTCGATCTTGCCCGGACGGTCAATACGCGTGGAGTCGACTTCGTACCAGTCTTTCGGCGTGTCGCGACGAATGAACGCGGTGCCGCGCACATCGGTGATGTCTTCGATCTTGTGACCGTAGGACAGACGCTGGGCGACTTCGACGATCGCACGCTCGGCGTTGCCGTAGAGCAGGATGTCGGCGCAGGCGTCGATCAGGATCGAGTTACGCACCCGGTCCTGCCAGTAATCGTAGTGGGCGATGCGGCGCAGGGACGCTTCGATGCCGCCGAGCACGATCGGCACGTGCTTGTAGGCTTCCTTGCAGCGCTGGCTGTAGACCAGGCTCGCGCGATCCGGACGCTTGCCCGCCAGGCCACCCGGGGTGTAGGCGTCGTCGGAACGGATTTTCTTGTCGGCGGTGTAGCGATTGATCATCGAGTCCATGTTGCCGGCCGCGACACCGAAGAACAGGTTCGGCTCGCCGAGCTTCATGAAGTCGTCTTTGGACTGCCAGTTCGGCTGGGCAATGATCCCGACGCGGAAGCCCTGGGACTCCAGCAGCCGGCCGATGATTGCCATGCCGAACGACGGGTGATCGACGTAGGCATCACCGGTGACGATGATGATGTCGCAGGAATCCCAGCCGAGCTGATCCATCTCCTCCCTGCTCATCGGCAGGAATGGCGCTGGCCCGAAACATTCGGCCCAGTACTTGGGATAGTCAAATAACGGCTTGGCTGCTTGCATGTCGATAACCGGTGTTGGCTTTCATTGAATTTCGCGGGCGCGGAATATAGCACAAATTTTGACCAATTCCGACGGCTGTGGTCGGAAATTGGTGGGAACCCGTTCGCGGGCAAGCCTCGCTCCTACAGGGCGTGAATACCTGTAGGAGCGAGGCTTGCCCGCGATAACGTCGGGTCAGGCGATGAAAATCTTACTCGTCGTCGTCAAAGTTATAGCTACCCGGCGCCAGATTCTCGAATCGCGTGTACTTACCGATGAACGCCAGGCGGACAAAGCCGATCGGCCCGTTCCGCTGCTTGCCGATGATGATCTCGGCAATGCCTTTGTGTTCGGTTTCCGGGTGATAAACCTCATCCCGATACACGAACATGATGACGTCGGCATCCTGCTCGATCGCTCCGGATTCCCGGAGGTCGGAGTTGATCGGCCGTTTGTTGGGACGTTGCTCCAGGGAGCGGTTCAGCTGGGACAGTGCCACTACCGGGCAATTGAATTCCTTGGCCAGAGCCTTCAAGGAACGGGAAATCTCAGAAATCTCGTTGGTCCGGTTGTCACCGCCGGAACCCGGGATCTGCATTAGCTGCAGGTAGTCGATCATGATCAGGCCAACGTCGCCGTGCTCACGCACCAGTCTGCGGGTGCGAGCGCGCATTTCCGACGGGCTGATGCCGGCGGTATCGTCGATGAACAACTTGCGATCGTTTAGCAGGTTGACCGCCGATGTCAGGCGCGGCCAGTCGTCATCTTCCAGCTGGCCGGAACGCACCTTGGTCTGGTCGATACGGCCAAGTGACGACAGCATACGCATAATCAGCGATTCGCCTGGCATCTCCAGCGAGTAGACCAGTACACACTTGTCGCTGCGTAACACGGCGTTTTCCACCAGGTTCATCGCAAAGGTGGTCTTACCCATGGACGGACGGCCCGCGACGATGATCAGGTCGGCAGGCTGCAGGCCGCTGGTCTTCTCGTCGAGGTCGGTGTAGCCCGTGGACAGCCCAGTGATGGCGTTGTCGGTGTTGAATAGGGTGTCGATACGGTCGATGGCTTTGGTCAGCAAGTCATTCACACCCACCGGGCCGCCGGTTTTTGGCCGGGCCTCGGCGATCTGAAAGATCTGTCGTTCGGCTTCGTCGAGGATCTCTTCAGCGGTGCGGCCTTCCGGATTGAAGGCGCTGTCGGCGATTTCGGTAGCAATGCCGATCAACTGCCGCAAGGTCGCCCGTGCGCGAACGATCTGGGCATACGCCTTGATGTTGGCAACGGACGGCGTGTTTTTCGCCAGTTCGCCCAGGTAACCGAGGCCACCGACTTGCGAGGTCTGACCTTCCTTGTCCAGTTGTTCGGCAAGGGTCACGACGTCGATCGGGGAGTTCTGGTCGGCGAGCTTGGCGATCGCGCGGAAAATCAGACGGTGGTCATGTCGATAGAAATCGCCGTCGGAGACTTGATCGAGCACGCGTTCCCAGGCGTTGTTGTCCAGCATCAGACCACCGAGAACAGCCTGTTCGGCCTCGATGGAATGCGGCGGCACCTTCAGCGCGGCGGTTTGCAGATCGTATTGCTCGGGAGCGGAGATTTCGTTCATGGCCACTTGGTTGTTCAGGAAAAAGCAGGGGTTTAAAAACAGGTGTTACCAGAAAGACAAAGGGCACGACCTGTGAACAGGATCGTGCCCGATGTTACCGGCAAGCACCCGAGGGTGCCAGCCGACAAGTGCTGCTTAAGCTGCTACCACGACAACGCGTACGGTGGCTTCAACTTCGGCGTGCAGGTGCACGGCTACGTCGAATTCACCTACGTTGCGGATAGTGCCGTTCGGCAGACGAACTTCGCTTTTCGCTACTTCAACGCCGGAGGCGGTCAGTGCGTCAGCGATGTCGTGAGTACCGATCGAACCGAACAGCTTGCCTTCGTCGCCAGCGGTGGCAGTGATGGTCACTTCCAGCTCGGCCAGTTGGGCAGCGCGGCTTTCAGCCGAGGTTTTACGATCTGCTGCGGCTTTTTCCAGCTCAGCACGACGCTCTTCGAACGCAGCCAGGTTGGCTGGGGTCGCAGCGGTAGCTTTGCCGTAAGGCAGCAGGTAGTTACGACCGTAACCAGCCTTAACGTTCACTTTGTCACCCAGGTTGCCCAGGTTGGTGACTTTTTCCAGAAGGATCAGTTGCATGTGAAAATCCTCTTAACTTTTAACCTTCACCGTTCGCGTCATCGGCGTCTTTCGGCGCCAGACGACCGCGAAAATCAATCAGGCTGTCGACGATGGCCAAGACCACCAGCAACGGATAGATCAGCTGCATGAACAGCAACAGCGTGACGTACAACCCCACCAGCCAGAACCTGGCCAGTCGCTTTTGCGCCACCAGCCCGTGAATCAGGGCCAGCCCGGCGAAAACCAGCGGTACACTGCACAACGGTACAAGCATGGACATCTGGACACCGAGGTTCGGTGTCACAACCATGCCCGCCAGCAGCAACATCGCGGGACCCAGCGGGATTCGAACGGCGCGAAACTCGCGACCAAAACCACCGGGGTTGTACAACAACGCCTGCCAGTAGCGCCCGACAATCAGGCTCAGCACACTGACGATTTGCAACAAGGCCGCAATCAGGCCGGTCAGGATCGGTGTAATCAGGGACGCGAAACGCGCTTGCTCGTCTACCGACATTTGCTGGTAGACATCACCGAGTAGCGACGGCATGACTTTTATCAAAGCCTGCGCCAGCATCTCGATCTGGGGACCAAAAGCCATCCCCAGCACCACTGAAAACACCACTCCCATCGCTATGCTGACCAGCAGCACGCGGTTCCAGGACTCGCTTGCGCGCAAAACCAACGCAAGGCTCGCAGACCCCAGCAGCACCAGAAGTGCCCGTGGGTCGTCGGAGTAAAGCCACCAGATCAACGCCGGCAGCAGTCCCAGAGCAAGAACGCCCAAGGCGTCCTTCAATCCGCGCCGCAGGAGCACAAGGCATCCGGCGGCAGCACCCAACCAATACAACAACGGCAATGCCGCGCATCCAGCCACTACGAGAGTGGCCTGCATACGGCCCCGCATGATGAACTCAGCTAAGGCACGCATACATTCAATCCTTTGCTACGTGTCGACTGCCCGGTCTCAGCGGCCGTGGCTGTCGGTGTAGGCCAGCAGGGCCAGGAAGCGGGCGCGCTTGATAGCGGTGGCCAGCTGACGCTGATAACGAGCTTTGGTACCGGTGATGCGGCTTGGAACGATTTTGCCGGTCTCGGATACGTAGGCTTTCAGAGTGTTGAGATCTTTGTAATCGATCTCTTTCACGTCTTCAGCGGTGAAGCGGCAGAATTTACGACGACGGAAGAAACGTGCCATTTGATAGGCTCCTTAAAAGGTCCGTGGATTACTCGTCAGCGTTATCGCTGTTGTCGCTGTCATCACTGTCAGCGCTTTCAGCGCCTTCGTGCTCAGGACGGTCGCGACGCTCACGGCGCTCACTGCGGTTTTCTTCAGCCTTGAGCATCTCGGATTGGCCGGTAACGGCTTCTTCGCGACGGATGACCAGGTTACGGATCACTGCATCGTTGTAGCGGAAGTTGTCTTCCAGCTCGGCCAGGGCCTTGCCAGTGCACTCAACGTTCAGCATCACGTAGTGAGCCTTGTGAACATTGTTGATTGCGTAGGCCAGTTGACGACGGCCCCAATCTTCCAGACGGTGGATTTTGCCGCCGTCTTCTTCGATCAGCTTGGTGTAACGCTCAACCATGCCGCCGACTTGCTCGCTTTGATCCGGGTGGACCAAAAAGATGATTTCGTAATGACGCATGAATGCTCCTTACGGGTTGTAGCCTGCCGCTCAAAAGCGGTCAGACAAGGAGTGAATGACACTTATGGACTCGCGGACGCTAGACACGTTGGTGCCTGCCATCACAGCAAGGGGCGCAATTGTAGAGAAGGGGCGTGGGCGGCGCAAGGGAATTGGTGATTATTTGAACAGCCACCGATCTTTGCCCATACACAAAACCACTGTGGGAGCGAGCCTGCTCGCGAAGGGGGCATAACCTTCAACATTGATGCTGAATGTTACTCCGTTTTCGCGAGCAGGCTCGCTCCCACAAGGACTACAACTGGATCACGCTTTTTTAGCGGCTGCCTTGGCTTTGACGCTACGCTGACGCTGAGCCTCGAACAGGCACACGCCCGTCGCCACGGAAACGTTGAGACTGCTGACGCTACCGGCCATCGGTAGATTTACCAGATAGTCGCAATGTTCGCGGGTCAGGCGACGCATGCCTTTGCCTTCGGCACCCATGATCAAAATGGTCGGACCGGTGAGATCCTGGTCGTAAAGACTGACCTCAGCCTCCCCTGCCGTACCGACAATCCACAGGCCACGCTGCTGGAGTTTTTCCAGGGTACGCGCCAGGTTGGTCACGGCGACCAGCGGAATCACTTCCGCAGCACCGCAGGCGATTTTTCGCACAACCGGTGTCAGGGTCGCCGACTTGTCCTTCGGCACGATCACTGCCAGCGCACCCGCCGCATCGGCGGAACGCAGGCAGGCACCGAGGTTGTGCGGATCGGTCACGCCGTCGAGCACCAGCAACAACGGCGCGCCGTCGGTGCGATCGAGCAACTCGTCGAGCATTGCCTCGCCCCAGACCTGGCTCGGACTCACGTCCGCGACCACGCCCTGGTGCACGCCTTCAACCCAGGCGTCCATTTCGCGGCGCTCGGCCTGGCCGACCTGGACCCGGTTTTCGTTGGCCAACTCAATCAGCGTCTGGACCCGAGGGTCATTGCGGCCTTCGGCCAGCCAGATCTGCTTGACGCGCTTGGGGTGATGACGCAGCAACGCTTCAACAGCGTGTACGCCATAGATCTTTTCCAACTGACTCATGACTTGGCCTTAGGTTTACGCGCCCCACCGCTTTTGGCTGGAGCCGAGCCCGCTTTTGGCGGACCTTTACGATGTTTGGTCGGTTTGGCTGGCTTGCCGCCGGTAGCCTTTTCAGGCGCCGACCGTCCGGTCTTTCCCGTAGACGCCGCTTTACCGCCGCTTTTCGCGCCGGCGAGCAACGCCTGCTTCATTTCACGGCTCTTGCGCACTTCAGCGTTTTTCGCCGCAGCGTCACTCGGACGATAAGCCTCGACTGTCTTTTCCTTGGCAGGACGACGACCGGTTTTCGCCGGTGCCGGCTCTGCTTCGGCTTTAGCTTTAGCTGCAGGTGCTGCCGTTTCGGCGCCGCGCTTTTTGCGGCCGATCGGTGCGCTGATGGTTGTTTCGGCCATCTCGAAGTCGATCTTGCGCTCGTCGAGGTCGACCCGCATGACCCGCACTTCAACCGTGTCGCCAAGGCGGAAGCTGCGACCGGTACGCTCACCGGCCAGGCGGTGGTGCACAGGATCGAAGTGGTAGTAGTCGCCCGGCAGCGCGGTGACGTGCACCAGGCCTTCGACGTAGATGTCGGTCAGCTCGACGAACAGACCAAAGCCGGTAACAGCGGTGATCACACCCGGGAACGACTCGCCCACGCGATCTTTCATGAACTCGCACTTGAGCCAGTTCACCACGTCGCGGGTCGCTTCGTCGGCACGGCGCTCGCTCATCGAGCACTGCTCGCCGAGCTGCTCCAGGGCCGCCTCGTCGTACGGATAGATACGCGCCTTCGGAATGGTCATCGCACCGGCACGGCGAACGTGCGGGGTATCCTGCTTCGAATGGATCACGCTGCGGATCGCCCTATGCGTGAGCAAGTCCGGGTAGCGGCGGATCGGCGAGGTGAAGTGGGTGTAAGCCTCGTAATTCAGGCCGAAGTGGCCCTGGTTATCGGCGCTGTACACCGCCTGGCTCAACGAACGCAGCATCACGGTCTGGATCAGATGGAAATCCGGACGATCCTTGATACCGGCCAGCAGTGCCTGGTAATCCTTGGGCGACGGACCATCCTTGCCTTTGTGCAGGGACAGGCCGAGCTCGCCGAGGAACGCGCGCAGTTTTTCCAGGCGCTCCGGCGGCGGGCCGTCGTGAACGCGGTACAACGCAGGAATTTCGTGCTTCTTCAGGAATTCGGCAGTGGCCACGTTGGCCGCCAGCATGCATTCCTCGATCAGCTTGTGCGCATCGTTGCGGATGGTCGGACGGATTTCCGCGATCTTGCGCTCGGAGCCGAAGATGATCCGGGTTTCCTGGGTTTCAAAATCGATCGCGCCGCGCACGTGACGGGCGGCCAGCAACACCTTGTACAGCGAATACAGCTGCTTGAGGTGCGGCACGACGTCGGTGTATTCGCCACGCAGCTTGCGTGCTTCGGTGGCTTTCGGCGTTTCCAGCATCGCGCTGACCTTGTTGTAGGTCAGGCGGGCGTGGGAGTGGATAACCGCTTCGTAGAAGCAGTAATCGGTCATCTCGCCGGATTTGGAGATGGTCATCTCGCAAACCATGGCCAGGCGGTCGACCTGCGGGTTCAGCGAGCACAAGCCGTTGGACAGCTGCTCAGGCAGCATCGGGATCACGCGCTCGGGGAAGTACACCGAGTTGCCGCGAACCTGAGCCTCGGCATCCAGTGCCGACCCGAGCTTCACGTAGCTGGAAACGTCGGCAATCGCCACGTACAACTTCCAGCCACCGGAGAACAGGCGCAGCTTGCCCGGACGGGCTTCGCAGTAGACCGCGTCATCGAAGTCGCGCGCATCTTCGCCGTCGATGGTGACGAACGGCAGATGACGCAGGTCGATGCGCTTCTCTTTGTCTTTCTCTTCGACTTCCGGCTTGAGCTTGCCGGCTTCCTTGAGTACGGCATCAGGCCAGACGTGAGGAATGTCGTAGGTACGCAGGGCAACATCGATCTCCATGCCCGGCGCCATGTAGTTGCCCACGACTTCGACCACATCGCCTTGCGGCTGGAAGCGTGGTGTCGGCCAGTGAGTGATCTTCACTTCGACGAACTGACCGACCTGGGCGTTGGCGTTACGGCCCGGCGTCACCAGCACTTCCTGCTGGATCTTCGGGTTATCCGCGACGACGAAACCGATACCGCCTTCTTCGAAGTAGCGACCGACGATGGTCTCGTGAGCACGGGACACCACTTCGACGATCATGCCTTCGCGGCGACCGCGACGATCCAGCCCGGAAACACGCGCCAGTGCACGGTCGCCGTCAAACACCAGGCGCATTTGCGCCGGGCTCATGAACAGGTCGTCACTGCCGTCGTCCGGCACCAGAAAACCGAAGCCGTCACGGTGACCGCTGATGCGGCCCAGGATCAGGTCGAGCTTGTCCACCGGCGCATAAGTGCCACGGCGAGTGTAAATAAGCTGAGCGTCGCGCTCCATGGCGCGCAGGCGGCGGCGCAGGGCTTCGATCTGGTCTTCTGTGGTCAGACCAAACTCTTCGACCAACTGCTCGCGGTTAGCGGGCGAACCCCGATCAGCAAGGTGCTGAAGGATCAGTTCGCGGCTAGGAATGGGGTTTTCATATTTTTCCGCTTCACGAGCGGCCTCGGGATCGAGGGACTGCCAATCGGCCATTAGAGAGTTTTCACCTTGTCTATATGCGGGTTAGTTTGGCATAGGCGTAATGAAACGGGAAATTTCAGGCTAAGACGCCTCATCTAAAGCCCTGTATCGACACCAGAATGTTGATTTGAATACCACTGGTGAAATTTTTCAGGTTTTTTTGGTGTCGGGGGTTTACAGTTAAAAAGACGCTCCGTATAGTGCGCGCCATCGACGACGGACAACGTTGCCGATACTGCCCAGATGGTGAAATTGGTAGACACGCCAGCTTCAGGTGCTGGTGACCGCAAGGTCGTGGAAGTTCGAGTCTTCTTCTGGGCACCAATTTCGAGCTTGAGATTAGTTCAATTTCAAGGCTCACACAAAAACCCGCGAAAGCGGGTTTTTGCATTTCTGGGGTTCTGATTTATTAATTTCAAATCAGGGGTTTACAGATCAAATTGCTCTCCGTATAGTGCGCCACATCAACAGCGGCAACGCTCGCGATGAATGCCCAGATGGTGAAATTGGTAGACACGCCAGCTTCAGGTGCTGGTGACCGCAAGGTCGTGGAAGTTCGAGTCTTCTTCTGGGCACCAATTCAAATTCAAGGTTACGGCCTTGAATTTCACAGAAACCCGCGAAAGCGGGTTTTTGCGTTTCTGGCTTTCAAAAAACACACCGCACTCCCGTAGGAGCGAGCCTGCTCGCGATGAATGTGCAGACGACGCGTTTCTCCAGACACCCCATGTTTTCGTTCACGTCCATCGCGAGCAGGCTCGCTCCTACCTATTTACCAGCCCTGTAAGGCGCATTTGAGAAACAATATCGTTTATCATTGTTGCAAGTTTTTGCAATGCGACAGTGAGGAACCCTGCGAATGATGTTTCGAAATACCCTGCGCCGCGGCCTGACCGCCACCCTCCTCGGCCTGGCACTCGCCACTCCCCTCACCCAGGCTGCCGATCCAGTTTCCCTGACGCTCTATAACGGCCAACACAAGGAAGTCGGCGATGCGGTCGCCAAAGCCTTCGAAGCCAAGACAGGCATTCACGTCAATGTGCGCAAGGGCAGCAGCAACCAGCTCGCCAGCCAGGTCGTCGAAGAAGGTGATCGCTCTCCCGCCGACGTGATCTATACCGAAGAGTCGCCGCCACTGAACAAACTCGGTGAGCAAGGCCTGCTGGCCAAGGCCGATGACACCACGCTGGCAGTTCTGCCCAAGGACTATGTCGCCGCTAACGGCACCTGGATTGGCGTCACCGCTCGGGTGCGTGTCGTCGCGTTCAACCCTAAACTGATCGACGAAAAAGACCTGCCGAAATCGGTGATGGAATTCTCCGATCCAAAATGGCAAGGCAAGGTCGGCTTCGTACCCACCAGCGGCGCATTCCAGGAACAAGCCGTGGCGATCATCAAGGTGCACGGCATGGAGGCTGCGGAAGAATGGCTGACCGGCCTGCGCGCCTTCGGCAAGACCTACAGCAACAACATGGTTGCCCTCAAAGCCGTGGAAAACGGCGAAGTGGCGACGGTGCTGGTGAACAACTACTACTGGTTCGCCTTGCAGCGTGAAAAGGGTCAGCTCGACTCGAAACTGCATTACTTCACCGGCGGCGACGTCGGCGGCCTGATTACCGTATCGAGTGCGGCCGTACTGAAATCCAGCAAACATCCAAAAGAAGCCCAGCAATTGCTCGCCTATATGGCCAGCGAAGAAGGCCAGCGCGTAATCACCCAGACCACCGCCGAATACCCGCTGCACAAAGGCATGCAATCGGATCGTGGCCTCAAGCCTTTCAGCGAGTTGCAAGCGCCGAAAGTCACGCCAGCCGACCTCGGCAATGCCGAAGAAGCCCTGGAACTGGAACGCGAGGTTGGCCTGAACTGATGAGCGCATCGCTATCCGCCTCCGCCGCGCAAGGTCGGTACGTGCCAGGGCGCAAGCGGCCTTCAATCTGGTTGGTACTGCCGGTTCTACTGCTGGTCGTGCTCAGCTTGCTGCCCCTGGCTTATGTCGGCCTGAAGGCCTGGCAAGCGGGCTGGGCCGAAGCGCTGCACTTGCTGTGGCGACCTTATGTGTTTGGTCTGCTGCGCAATACCCTGGCGCTGATGATCGGCGTCACGCTGGTTTGCGGCGTGATCGGCCTGTCGCTGGCATGGCTGCTGGAACGCAGCAACCTGCCGGGGCGGCGCCTGTGGGGCGTGATCTTGTGTTTGCCGTTCGCCGTACCGGCGTTTGTCAGCAGTTTTACCTGGGTGTCGCTGAGCGCAAATTTCGAAGGGCTCGGCGGGGCGATCCTGGTGATGAGCCTGTCCAAATACCCGCTGATCTTTCTGCCGGTGGCGGCCACCCTGCGCAATCTCGATCCCTCACTGGAAGAGTCTGCCCGTACCTTGGGGCAGAATCGCTGGGGGGTATTTTTCCGCGTCACCCTGCCGCTGCTCTGGCCTTCGCTGCTGGCGGGGTCGCTGCTGATTGCCCTACACATGCTGGTGGAATTCGGTGCGCTGTCGATCATCGGCCTGCAAACCTTCACCACCGCGATCTATCAACAGTTCGAGCTTGAGTTCAGCAACGCCAACGCCGCGATGCTCTCGGCGGTGTTGCTGGCGCTGTGCCTGATGTTGCTGTGGCTGGAACTGCGAGTTCGCGGCAAAGGCCGACACGTGCGCACAGGCCAGGGTGCGGCGCGACAGGCAGAACAGGTCCGATTGGGCCCCTGGATGGTGGCTGGGCAGCTTTATTGCCTGTTGCTGGCGATCATCGGCAGCGGCATTCCGTTGGGGATGCTGGCTTACTGGCTGGCCGTGGGCTCGTCGGCGGCATTCCCGATTGCCGCGATCAGCGAGGCACTGCTTTCGTCCCTGGCCCTGTCCCTGGGCGGCGCGGCGTTTTGTCTGGTGCTGGCGTTGCCGGTGGGGTTGCTGGTGGTGCGCTATAAGGGCCCACTGGCGATCTGGGCCGAGCGCCTGCCGTATCTTCTGCATGCGTTGCCAGGACTGGTGATTGCGCTGACCCTGGTGTATTTCGCCCTGCACTATGTGCCGGTGCTGTACCAGACTTCGACGCTGTTGCTGATTGCTTATGCACTGCTGTTTCTTCCGCTGGCCCAGGCGCCGATTCGCACAGCGCTGAACAAGGCTGCACCGCAACTGGAAGAGGCGGCACGCACGTTGGGCGCGTCTTCGTTCAGCGCGTTTATCCGGGTGACCCTGCCGATCATCTTTCCGGCGCTGGGTGCGGCGTTTGCGCTGGTGTTTCTGGATGCGATGAAGGAGCTGACGGCGACTTTGCTGTTGAGTCCGACCGGACTCAACACGCTAGCGACGGAGGTGTGGGCGCATACCGCGAATGTGGAGTTTGCGGCGGCGGCGCCTTATGCGGCGTTGTTGATATTGGTATCGGGGTTGCCTGTCTACCTGTTAACGACCCGGATGTATTTGAGCCGTTAAGGCCGTCATCGCGAGCAAGCTCGCTCCCACATGTGATCTGGGGTGGACACAAAATTTGTGAACACCCCAGATCACGTGTGGGAGCGAGCTTGCTCGCGATGAGGCCAGCCCCGGCAACACATTACGCCCTGAACTGCCCCAGACTGGCTTTGAGCTGCGCCGCCAACCCATCCAGCACCTTGCCGCTGGCCGTGGTTTCCACCACCGCCTGGGCCGCCTTCTCGGCTTGCACATGAATGGTCTCGACCCGACCGCGCACCGCTTGGGCTCCCCGGGCCTGATGCTCGGCGGCCTGGGTCGCCAGACCGATCGCCGTGTGCACCTGTTCGACCGAAGCCTGCACCGATTGCTGCAACCGCGCACTGTCACGTAGAACCAACAGGCCTTCACTGGCCTGACGCCCGGCCTGACCGATTGCCGCCACGGCCTCGCGTGCGCCTTGCTGCAACGCCACGATATGCGCCTGAATATCGCCGGTGGAGCTTTGCGTCTTGCTCGCCAACGCGCGCACTTCATCAGCCACCACCGCAAAGCCGCGCCCGGTTTCGCCGGCGCGCGCCGCTTCAATGGCCGCGTTCAGCGCCAGCAGGTTGGTCTGCTCGGCAATCCCGTGAATCACCGTCAGCACCACCTCGATCTGCTCACTCTGTTGTGCCAGGCGCTCGATCACTTGCGCCCCGGTATCAACCTGGCCAGCCAACGCTTCAATCAGGTTGCCGACTTTCGCCGAGGTCCGGGTGTTTTCGTCGGTTGCCTGACGAATATCCACTACCTGCTTCAATGCCGCCTGCATGGCCTGGCTTTCAGACTGGGCTTCATCCGCCATTCGCGACAAGGCCCGCAGACTTTCAGCCACCTCATCGCGCTGCATGCCTGCCGCCGCATCGGCCCCCGCATTGCGCAACGTCATGGCACCGATTTCCACACCGGTACGCTGAGCGACATCACCCGCCTCGCGCACGATCGGCTGCAACTTGTCCACAAAGCGATTGACCGCCGAAGCCATATCGCCAATCTCGTCCTTGCTGTTGATCTGCACGCGCTTGGTCAGATCGCCCTCGCCCGCCGCCAGGTCATCCATGGCGACAATCAACATCTTCAGGCGGTTGACGACTCGTCGCCCGAGCACGACCGCCAGCAACAGCAGGACACCAAAGCCCACCACAGCCAGACCCACACCAATTCGCCAGCGCAGGGTTGTCGCGGCTTCCTGCACGGTATCTGTGGTATTGGCTTTCATTTCAGCGGCCGTGGACTGGGCCGATTGCAGACGTGCACGCATGGCTGCCGCGCTGTCGGCCGCCGCGCCTTTGAGGCTGTCGCCCACCAGTTGGTCGCCACTGGCAATCAACGCCGAGAAGCGCTTGTCCAATGCCGCCAGATCGGCCTCCACCGAAGCCGTCGAGACGCCCATCAAGACCTTGCCGATTTCCACGCCATTAGGATTGATCGAGGCCTCGATGTAGAAGACCGATGGATCGCTCTTCGCCGCATCCAGCACCTTGTCCAGCGCGCGCTCGCCCTGGCCTTTTTCCAGCAGGGCCTTGTTGATCGGGTTTTCCCGGTTGAGGTAACGCGTCAGATGCTGGCCCGTGGCGTCGTCATACACCACGAACAGGACGTTGGGATTGCGCTGGGCCCGACGGGCGAACTCGGACAAGGTCGGAACGTCGTTGTCCCACATCGCGCGAGGCGCCACCGAGGCCAGAAGCTGCGCCATGTCGCTGGCGGAATCCTTCAGGTCTTTTTCCAGGGTCGAACGCAACTGCGCCTGCTCGTCCTTCAGTCGCGCAGACAAGCCAGCCGTGAGGCGCTGACGCGTACTGACGGACAGGCTGTCGAGGCTCGACGTGACTTCACGTCCCGCCTGCTCGAGCTCACCGGACAGTTTTTGACTGTCCGCCCCCAGGCGCTGAGCGAGATCGGCCTCCAGTGCCGTCACGGTGCTCCGGGTCAGCGCGACCGCCACCAGCACCTGCACCAAAAGGGCGATACCAAGGGTAACGAATACGGGCCGCAACAAACGGCTTTGTAACAATGAGAGAACGGCCGACACTTGAAATCCCTCTGCATTAGCGCCATTAAATTGATGGCACGCCCGAAAGTGACGCTTTAGGCAAAGCTAATAGCAAAGGTCATGCCGTCCGACAGGCATAAACGACAAAGGCCCCTATTAAGGGGCCTTTGTGTTTTACATCAACAACTTATCAAGCGAACGGATGACGCAGTACGATGGTTTCGTTGCGGTCCGGACCCGTCGAAATAATGTCGATCGGCGCGCCGATCAGCTCTTCGACGCGTTTGATGTAAGCACGGGCGTTAGCTGGCAGCTCTTCCAGGGTTTTGGCACCCACGGTCGACTCGGTCCAGCCCGGCACTTCTTCGTACACGGGCTGCAGGCCCACGTAACTGTCAGCATCAGTCGGGGCAACAGCGTTGCCTTCTGCATCTTTGTAGCCGACGCAGATGTTGATGGTTTCCAGACCGTCGAGCACGTCCAGCTTGGTCAGGCAGATGCCCGAGATGCTGTTTACGTCGATAGCGCGACGCAGGATAACAGCGTCGAACCAGCCACAACGACGAGCACGGCCGGTAGTCGCGCCGAACTCGTGACCTTGTTTAGCCAGGTGCGCACCGACTTCGTCGAACAGCTCAGTCGGGAATGGACCCGACCCTACACGCGTGGTGTAAGCCTTGGTGATGCCCAGGATGTAGTCCAGGAACATAGGGCCAACACCCGAACCGGTAGCTACGCCGCCAGCGGTGGTGTTAGAGCTGGTCACGTACGGGTAGGTACCGTGGTCGATGTCCAGCAGGGAGCCTTGGGCGCCTTCGAACATGATGTCTTTGCCAGCGCGACGCAGGTCGTGCAACTCGGCAGTCACGTCCAGCATCAGCGGCTTGAGCAGCTGCGCATATTCTTTGCATTCGGCCAGGGTCTTGTCGAATTCGATGGCTGGCTCTTTGTAGTAACCCACCAGCATGAAGTTGTGGTAATCCACCAGTTCACGCAGTTTGTCTTCAAAGCGCGGCATGTTCAGCAGGTCGCCCACACGCAGGCCACGACGTGCAACCTTGTCTTCGTAGGCCGGGCCGATGCCGCGACCGGTGGTGCCGATCTTCAACTCGCCGCGGGCCTTTTCACGGGCCTGGTCCAGCGCTACGTGGAATGACAGGATCAGTGGGCAGGACGGGCTGATACGCAGGCGCTCGCGCACCGGTACGCCTTTTTCTTCCAGCTTGATGATCTCGCGCAGCAGGGCGTCAGGTGCAACCACCACGCCGTTGCCGATCAGGCACTGCACGCCTTCGCGCAGTACGCCCGACGGGATCAGGTGCAAGACGGTTTTTTCACCGTCGATCACCAGGGTGTGGCCAGCGTTGTGGCCACCCTGGTAGCGCACTACGGCGGCAGCATGTTCGGTCAGCAGATCAACGATCTTGCCTTTGCCCTCATCACCCCACTGGGTGCCCAGGACTACGACATTCTTACCCATAACACTTGTCCTCATTCGCGCAAACTTGGTGCCGGCGGCAGCCGGCAGGAAAACTCAAGAAGCCAGTGGCGATACTTGCCAAAGCCCGTTCTGCTGAATCAATTGCCGGTCGCAGTCCGCTTCACGGGCGGCGGCCAAAGGTTGTCCAGGCAAGGCCTGGACGACACGCTGACCCTCACTGCGCAACTGGCAAACCTGCTGCCAGAGTGCCGCATCCGTACTGTCAGGCATCCAGATACCGCCAGACGGTAGCTCGATCTCAGCACGCCCCAGGGTCACCAGGGTTTTCAAATCGGTAGAGAAGCCGGTTGCCGGACGAGCGCGACCGAAATCGGCGCCGATGTCGTCGTAACGACCGCCCTGGGCAATGGACTGGCCAACACCCGGTACGAACACCGCGAACACCACGCCGGTGTGGTAGTGGTAACCGCGTAGCTCGCCCAGGTCGAAGTACAGCGGCAGCTCCGGGAAACGCACGGACAAACGCTCGGCAATTGCCAGCAAGTCATCCAGTGCAGCCAATACCGCGGCCGGGGCCTTGGCCAGACGCTCACGCGCAGCCGCCAGCACTTCACGGCCGCCACACAGGTCGACCAACGCGCGCAGCATGCCCGACAGGTCAGCCGGCAAGCCTTCGGTCAAGGTAATGACCTCATCGATGGCTTTACGTTGCAACGCATCGAACAACTGTTGTTCAACTTCACCGGACAAACCGGCAGCGCGGGCCAACCCGCGGTAGATACCGACATGTCCCAGGTCCATGTGCACATCCGGCACATCGGCCAGTTGCAGCATGGCGAGCATCAGGCTGATGACTTCCACGTCGCTGCTCGGGCTGGCGTCGCCATACAACTCGGCGCCCAGTTGGATCGGGCTGCGCGAGGACGACAAGGCACGTGGCTGAGCATGCAGCACGCTGCCGGCGTAGCACAGACGGCTCGGGCCTTCGCGGCGTAAGGTATGCGCATCGATGCGCGCCACCTGCGGCGTGATGTCGGCACGGAACCCCATCTGCCGGCCCGATTGCGGGTCGATGACCTTGAAGGTACGCAAATCCAGGTCCTGGCCCGCGCCGGTCAGCAGGGACTCCAGGTACTCGATATGGGGAGTCACGACAAACTCGTAACCCCAGCTCTGGAACAGATCCAACACCTGACGACGCGCAACTTCAATACGCGCCGCTTCCGGTGGCAGTACTTCTTCGATGCCATCTGGCAGTAGCCAGCGGTCTACCGTTGCCATTACGCCTTCCCCTGTATCCGGGCGGTCAGCCTGTGGCCGAGCCTTGAGTGAAGCAGAAAATGATCAGCCCATGTTCATAAATCAGGCGCAGGAGCGACGAAGCGAAACGCCTGCTACCGGCTTCGCCAATCACTTTCCTCGAAAAACCTGTCGAGCATTCAGCTCGGGCACCTGCACAAAACAGCATTCAAACATGCAGACGCAAAAAAGCCGGGGATTTCCCGGCTGCCGCATCATACACACGTTTTCCCAAAGGATCACCCCGCCAGAGGTTTTAGCCGCCCGGCGGGATGAATCAGGTCAACGTTGTATCAAGGCTTGGCTTTTTCCAGGTAATGGAAGAAGTCACTGCTTGGGTCCAGGACCATGACGTCGGATTTGTTCGCGAAGCTTTCACGGTAGGCACGCAGGCTACGGTAGAACGCGTAGAACTCCTGATCCTGACCGTAAGCCTTGGAGTAGATCGAAGCGGCCTGGGCATCACCGTCACCGCGAACCTCTTCGGATTCACGATAGGCTTCAGCCAGCAGCACGCGACGTTGACGATCGGCGTCGGCACGGATGCCTTCAGCCAGCTCGTTACCCTTGGCGCGGTGCTCGCGAGCTTCACGCTCACGCTCGGTGCTCATACGCTCGAACACGCTGCGGTTCACTTCCTTCGGCAGGTCGATGGTCTTGACCCGAACATCGACAACCTCGATGCCCAGCTCCTTTTCAGCCATCTTGTTCAGCGAAGCGGTGATATCCGCCATCAGCGCATCACGCTCACCGGACACTACTTCGTGCAAGGTGCGTTTACCGAACTGGTCACGCAGGCCCGATTCGAGACGACGGGACAGACGCTCGTCGGCAATCTGCTTCAGACCGGAAGTCGCGGTGTAGAAACGCTCGGCGTCCTTCACCCGCCACTTGGCGTAGGCATCGACCATCACGGCTTTCTTTTCCAGCGTCAGGAAGCGTTGCGTCGGCGCATCGAGCGTCATCAGGCGTGCGTCAAATTTACGCACCTGGTTAACGTAAGGCACTTTCACATGCAGGCCTGGCTGAACATCGGTCTGGACCACGCGACCGAACTGCAGCAACACCGCACGCTCGGTCTGAGCCACGATGTAGAAGCAGTTCCAGGCAGCGATCGCCACGACGACGCCGACGATAAGGGCGATCAGCGATTTATTGCTCATCAGCGACTCTCCCTGGTACGTGCTTGCTGTTGCTGCAGATCAGCTGCCGCACGCGCATTCGCTTCATTGCTGGTGGCTGCCGCGCCGGTCACCTGAGTGCTGGTGCTGCGACCACTTTCGACCATTTTGTCCAGCGGCAGGTACAGCAGGTTGCTCTGGCCATTCTTGTTGCCGGTCACGAGAACCTTGCTGGTGTTGCTGAAGACTTCCTGCATGGTGTCCAGGTACAGACGCTGGCGGGTGACTTCAGGTGCCTTGCGGTACTCGGCGACCAGCTTGGTGAAGCGATCGGCCTCACCCTTGGCGCGCGAGACGGTTTCGTCACGGTAGCCATTGGCATCTTCAAGGATGCGCTGGGCCTGACCACGGGCTTCCGGCACGACGCCGTTGGCATAGGTTTCAGCCTGGTTGCGCGAACGCTGCTCGTCTTCACGGGCGCGGATCACGTCATCGAAGGCTTCCTGCACTTCACGCGGTGCCGCTGCGCTCTGTACGTTGACCTGGGTGACGGTGATACCGGTGCGATAGGTATCCATGAAGCGTTGCAGACGCTCCTTGATCTCGCTGGCCATCAATTCACGACCTTCGGTCAGCACCTGGTCCATTGCAGTGGAACCCACCACATGGCGCAGGGCGCTGTCGGTCGCGTGCTGCAAGCTGATTTCCGGCTGATCGACGCTCAGCACGAAGTCCTGCAAATTGCTGATCTTGTACTGCACGGTCAGCGGCACTTCGACGATGTTTTCGTCTTCAGTCAGCATTTGACCCTGCTTGGTGTACGCCCGCTCACGCGTCACGTTTTCCATGTACTTCTTGTCGATCGGCGGGAAGTAGATATTCAGGCCGGGGCCGACGGTTTCGTAGTACTTGCCGAAGCGCAGCACCACGGCTTGCTCCTGCTCGTCGACGACATAGACCGCGCTGTACAGCCAAACGGCCGCCAACACGACCAGGCCGATGCCCAGCAGGCCGCCGAAGCCGCCGCTCTTGCCCGAACCACCACCATCATCCCCGCGTTTCTTGCCACCACCGAACAACCCGTTCAGGCTTTCCTGCAGCTTTCGGAAGGCCTCGTCGAGATCTGGCGGTCCCTTGCGGTCGCCGTTATTACGACGCTTGCCACCCCAAGGATCCTGATTATTCGAGTTGCCACCCGGCTCATTCCAAGCCATAGCGCTCTCCATCTGATAAAGCAAAGACGCACCCACGGCGCGCCGACCAATGCTACAGAATGCCTGTCACCACGGCACAACCGCTTTCTCAGGCTTTTATTGCAAAGTGTGTTGCTCGATGAATTCCACCGGTTGCAAACCTTCGCGGCTCACCAGCCGATTCAGCTCGGCGCGTGGCAAACGAACGGCCAGCAAGCTGATGCCTTCATCGTCATGTTCTTCCTTCTGTACCGCACCGAGTTCGAAGAACTGCGCACGCAGTCGAGCAAATCGGTTCGGCAAGCGCAAGGTGCCAACAAACAAATCATCCCCAAGCAGTTCGGCCACGGCCTGCCTGAGCAGGTCCAGACCTGTACCGTCCTTGGCCGACAACCAGACCCGTTGCGGCTTGCCATCGGCATCGCGCTGGATCTGCGGCTCCACGCCCTCGAGCAAATCGAGTTTGTTATAGACCTCCAGGATCGGCAAGTCTTGAGCCCCGATCTCGCCAAGCACCACCATGACCTGTTCAATCTGGGCCATACGCTCGGGTTCATGGGAGTCGATCACATGCAGCAACAGGTCGGAATTGCTCGACTCTTCGAGCGTAGCCCGAAATGCCTCGACCAGTTTGTGCGGCAGGTGACGGATGAAGCCCACGGTGTCGGCCAGCACGATCGGCCCGAGGTCATCGAGTTCGAGTCGGCGCAGGGTCGGGTCGAGGGTGGCGAAGAGTTGGTCGGCGGCGAAAACTTCGGAATTGGTCACCGAGTTGAACAGCGTCGATTTGCCGGCGTTGGTGTAGCCCACCAGTGAAACCGTCGGTATGTCAGCCCGTTTGCGGCCACGACGCGACTGCTCGCGCTGGCTGCGGACCTTTTCCAGGCGCCCCTTGATCTGCCGCAGGCGAACCCGCAACAGACGCCGGTCGGTTTCCAGCTGGGTTTCACCCGGGCCGCGCAAGCCGATACCGCCCTTCTGCCGCTCAAGGTGAGTCCAGCCGCGAACCAGGCGCGTACTCATGTACTCAAGCTGGGCCAGTTCAACCTGGAGCTTGCCTTCATGGGTGCGGGCGCGTTGGGCGAAGATATCGAGAATCAGACCCGTGCGGTCGATCACGCGACACTCGAAGACGCGTTCGAGGTTACGTTCCTGACTGGGCGTGAGGGTGTGATTGAAAATCACCAGATCTACCTGTTCGGCTTTGACCAGGTCGCGTAACTCTTCGACCTTGCCGCTGCCAATCAGGTATTTGGCGGATGGCCGATGACGCGGCACGTTGAAAAACGCGACGGTCTCGGCGCCAGCCGAAATTGCCAGCTCCTGAAACTCCTGCGGATCTTCGCGCGCCTCAGGGTCCTGTCCATCCAAGTGAACGAGAATAGCCCGTTCACCACCACCGTGGCGCTCAAAGAACAAAGGAGACTCCTATCAGGCGTTACCTGGCTCAGCATCACCTGCTTCGGATTCGGTTGCGCTAGGCAGACGAATTGGACGAACCGGCACTACTGTAGAGATAGCGTGTTTGTAGACCATTTGGCTGACGGTGTTTTTCAGCAGGATAACGAACTGGTCGAAAGACTCGATCGTACCTTGCAGTTTGATCCCGTTGACCAGGTAGATGGACACCCCAACTTTCTCTTTACGTAAAGTATTCAAGTAAGGGTCTTGTAGCGAATGCCCTTTTGACATGTGCCGCACTCCTTTAAGGATTCAATATAAAAAAATAGGTAAACAAATGGCTTTGGCCGCCCCACCCCCAAGGATAGACGGCAATTGCAAGGACTCAGCTCAATATGGAGATGGTCCCCAGGTATTTCAAGGCGCGCGGCAGATTGTCGCAATCGAGGCTGTCCAGCCAGTGTAAATCAGCCCAACTGCGAAGCCAGGTGAACTGGCGCTTCGCCAACTGGCGCGTGGCAATGATTCCACGCTCCTGCATCTCGGCTGACGTCAGCTTGCCATCCAGGTAATCCCAGACTTGGCGGTAGCCTACCGCACGTATAGACGGCAACCCGGTATGCAGGTCACTTCTATTACGCAGGGCTACGACCTCGTCGATGAATCCCTGTTCCAACATTAATGTGAATCTTTGTTTAATTCGCTCGTGCAGTACCTGGCGATTCGCCGGAGCAATGGCCAAGTTCGCGACAGTATAGGGCAATTGTTGCCGTCCCGAAGCGGCTGCTTCAGTACTTTGCGCAGATTGTTGCAACCGTAGCGCAGTCATGCTCTGACCGCTGACACGATAAACTTCCAGCGCTCGACTCAAACGCTGAGGATCGTTCGGATGAATACGTGCCGCGGAAACCGGGTCAATCACCGCCAATTGGTCGTGCAACGCCTGCCAGCCAAGGCGTGCGGCCTCTTCCTCGATCTGCGCACGGACCTCCGGGTCGGCGGCCGGCATGTCCGCCAGGCCTTCGAGCAAAGCCTTGTAGTAGAGCATCGTGCCGCCTACCAACAGCGGAATTTTTCCGCGCGAGGTGATATCGGCCATGGCTTCGAGGGCGTCACGGCGAAAATCCGCCGCCGAATAAGCCTCGGCCGGGTCGAGAATGTCGATCAAACGGTGCGGAAACTCTGCCAGCAGCTCTTTTGAGGGCTTGGCGGTGCCGATGTCCATGCCGCGGTAGACCAGCGCCGAGTCGACACTGATCAGCTCGCAAGGCAGGACCTTGGTGAGTTCGATGGCCAGGTCGGTCTTGCCGGCGGCGGTCGGGCCCATCAGAAAAATCGCAGGGGGGAACTGGCTCATCAACGACCGCGCAAGAACAGTTTGTCCAGATCGTCCAGGCCCAATTGGGTCCAGGTCGGTCGGCCATGGTTGCATTGACCGCTGCGCTCGGTGTTTTCCATGTCACGCAGCAGACCGTTCATTTCCGGCAGGGCCAGGCGCCGATTGGCCCGGACCGCGCCGTGGCAAGCCATGGTGCCAAGCAGTTCGTTCAGGTGCGCCTGAATCCGGTCGCTGGTGCCGAACTCCATCAAGTCGGCCAGGACGTCGGCGACCAGTCGGTTGGCTTCGGCCTGCTTAAGCAGTGCCGGAATCTGCCGGATCGCAAGGGTTTCCGGGCCGAGGCGCTGCAATTCAAAGCCCAGGCGCTGGAACCAGGCGACGTGTTCCTCGGCACAATCGGCTTCACGCTGGCTGACGGCCAGGGACTCCGGCACCAGCAACGGCTGGCCGCTCAGGCCCTCGCTGGCCATCGCCACCTTCAAACGCTCATACATGATCCGCTCGTGGGCGGCGTGCATATCCACCAGCACCAGGCCTTGAGCGTTTTCCGAAAGAATGTAGATGCCCTTGAGTTGCGCCAGCGCATAGCCCAGCGGCGGAATGTCGTCCTGACCAGCTGGAAGCGCTACCGCGTTGGCCTCGGGCAACGGCGCGAAGAACTCGCGATAGGCGGCCTGTGCTTCTGCAACTGGAACCGCTGACTGCGGACGTGGGGTGTATTGATACTGATAGCCGGCGCCAGCGCCCGAACCGGCTGGCGCAGTGAACGAAGACTGGGCCTGAGGCTGCTCCAGCAGCGCATTGGCGGCCAGGCGCATTTCGCCCTGGGGTCCGAATTCACCGGCTTCAAGACCAGTTGGACGGACGATGGCCGTGGCAACCGGTGCCACCAGATGATCGTCCGGCCGCACATCGCCCAAGGCACGGTGCAAGGTGCCATAGAGGAAATCGTGAACCATGCGCCCTTCACGGAAGCGCACTTCGTGCTTGGTGGGGTGCACGTTGACGTCGACGCCCGTCGGATCGACCTCGAAAAACAGCACGAACGTCGGATGCCGGCCATTGAACAGCACGTCGCGATAAGCCTGGCGCACGGCGTGCGCCACCAGCTTGTCGCGCACGGCACGGCCATTGACGAAGAAATACTGCAAATCCGCCTGGCTGCGGTTGAAGGTTGGCAACCCGACCCAGCCCCACAGATGCAGGCCATTGCGTTCAATTTCGATCGGCAGCGCCTGCTCCAGGAAACCTGGCCCGCAGATTGCCGCCACGCGCCGGGCACGAGCCGCATCATCGTGGGCTTCGTGCAGGCTGAGGATGGTCTTGCCGTTGTGACGCAGATGAAAGGCCACGTCGAACCGCGCCAGGGCCAGGCGCCTGATGACTTCCTGCAGGTGATCGAATTCGGTTTTTTCGGTCTTGAGAAACTTGCGGCGTGCCGGGGTATTGAAGAACAGGTCGCGCACCTCGACCGAGGTGCCGACCGGATGGGCCGCAGGCTGCACCCGCGGTGCCATGTCACGGCCTTCGGTTTCGACTTGCCAGGCCTGCTCGGCATCGCGTGTACGCGAAGTCAGGGTCAGGCGCGCCACCGAACTGATCGAAGCCAGGGCCTCACCCCGAAAGCCCAGGCTCATGACCTGTTCCAGATCTTCCAGATTGCGGATCTTGCTGGTGGCGTGTCGCGCCAATGCCAGCGGCAGGTCATCGGCAGAAATGCCGCTACCATCGTCGCGCACCCGCAGCAACTTGACGCCACCCTGCTCCACATCGACATCAATGCGCCTGGCGCCGGAGTCGAGGCTGTTTTCCAGCAACTCCTTGATCACCGAAGCCGGACGCTCAACCACCTCGCCGGCAGCGATCTGGTTCGCCAGTCGCGGGCTGAGCAGCTCGATGCGAGCGCTGTTGTTCACGACCTGATTCATTCCTTGGCCGCCAGTTCAGTGCCCGGGATGGTCAGGTGCTGACCGATCTTGAGCTCATCGCTCGACAGGTTGTTGGCGTTGCGCAGGGTCGCTGGCGACACCTGATAACGCACTGCGATCATCGCCAGCGTCTCGCCCGGGTTGACCCGATGGTCACGCGGGCCTTGAGCGATTTTTCCGGAATCACGCAGCCAGGCAACGTAAGTGCCCGGTGGTGGGTTCTGCTGGAAGAACTGGCGCACGCCGCTGCTGATAGATCGCGCCAGCGCCTGCTGGTGGCTCGACGCGGCCAGCTTCGAGGCTTCGTTGGCGTTGGAGATAAACCCGGTTTCGACCAGGATCGACGGAATGTCCGGCGACTTCAGCACCATGAACCCGGCCTGCTCTACCCGCTGCTTGTGCAGGGGCGTGACCCGGCCGATGTTGCTCAACACTTTCTGGCCAACGTTCAGGCTGGAAGTCAGGGACGCGGTCATCGACAAATCGAGCAATACACCCGCCAGCATGCGGTCCTTGTCGTCAAGGCTGACGTTGCCGGCACCACCGATCAGGTCGGAACGGTTTTCACTGTCGGCCAGCCAGCGCGCGGTTTCCGAGGTGGCACCGCGATCGGACAGGGCGAACACCGAGGCACCGAACGCCGCGGTAGAAGGCGCGGCGTCGGCGTGAATCGAGACGAACAGGTCGGCGCCTTTCTTGCGGGCAATTTCCGTACGGCCGCGCAGGGGAATGAAGTAGTCACCGGTGCGGGTCAGTTCGGCGCGGAAGCCTTTCATGCCATTGACCTGGCGTTGCGTTTCGCGGGCGATCTGCAGCACCACGTCCTTCTCGCGCTGACCCCGGGAGCCGGAGGCGCCCGGATCTTCGCCACCGTGACCGGCATCGATCACTACAATGATGTCGCGCTTGCCGGCCGGTGCTGGCGGCAGCTTGATCGAAGGTTCGGAAGGCGTGACCGGAACGGCCGGTACCGTGGCCACCGATGGCGTCGGCGCTGGGGGCGGCGCGGCATCGGCCGGGTTATCGAACAGATCGACCACCAGTCGATTGCCATACTGGGCGTTGGGCGCCAGGGAGAAGCTTTTTGGCGTCACGGCCTTTTTCAGGTCGATGACCACCCGCAGGTCAGTCGGCGTGCGTTGGGCCGAGCGCATTGCGGTGATCGGAGTGTTGGAAGAGTTGACGTTCAGTGGCGCGCCAAGCGAGGCGCCGTTGATGTCGATCACCAGGCGATCCGGGGACGTCAGGGTAAAGACGCTGTGCTGCACCGGCCCTGTCAGGTCAAACACCAGCCGAGTGTTGTCCGGCGCCCGCCACAGGCGAACGCTGCTGACCTTCGTCTCGGCCACAGCGTCGACGGTCACCGCCAGAAACAACACCCCTACGGCAGCAACCAACGCGCGAAAGCGCATACCTAACCCCATCATCTATTTGGATTCCAATGCCAAAGCGGCACACCAGGCCTCGCCACGCGAGCCCCTGGGTAAAATTTTCAGCGAACGCCCGCTGTCTTGCGGGCTAATGGTAATGGTCAGGTCGGGCTTTGGCAAAAAGCCTGCACCTTTATCGGGCCATTCGATCAGGCACAGGGCATCGTCTTCGAAATAGTCGCGGATGCCGAGAAACTCCAGCTCCTCCGGATCGACCAGGCGATACAGGTCGAAATGGAAGGCGCGAATGTCGCCGATCTCGTAGGGCTCGACCAGGGTGAAGGTCGGGCTTTTGACCGCCCCGACATGCCCCAGGCCACGGATGATACCCCGGGACAATGTGGTTTTCCCCATTCCAAGATTACCTTCAAGGAAGATCAGGCCATGCCCCTCGGTGACACGGGCGATACGTGCGCCAAAGTCGCTCATGGCCTGCTCATCGGCCAGGTACAGGGTTACTTCAGACACGGTGCTTGCTCCTCCAACAACTGACGAATGGCTGGTATCAGATCACTGGCCGCCAGCCCACGGCCCGATTTACCTAGTTGCGCGCCGGCATTGGCGTGCAGCCACACGGCGAGGCAGGCCGCGTCGAACGCGTCCATGCCCTGGGCCAGCAACGCGCCGACCAGACCGGCGAGCACATCGCCCAGACCGGCGGCGGCCATGGCCGGATGGCCCTGATGACACACCGCCAGGCGGCCATCCGGGCTGGCGACCAGGCTGCCCGCGCCTTTCAAAATCACTACAGCTGTGTATTTTTTGCTCAATGAGTGTGCCGCAGCCGGTCGATCAGCCTGCACTTGGGCCGTGGATATTCCCAGCAACCGCGCCGCTTCGCCCGGATGCGGCGTGATCACGCAGTCCTTGGGCAGGTTCACGAGCTCGTCAGCCAGCATATTCAACGCATCGGCGTCCCAGACTTGTGGAAGCGGCGCATTGGCCGCCGTCGACAGCAGACTGCGTCCCCACGAAGCCTGCCCCAAGCCCGGACCGACCACCAGCACGGAAACCTTTTGCAGCAAACCCATCAGTTGATTCGCCGACGAAGTGCCCAGCACCATCGCTTCGGGAATTCTGGCCAGTGCGGCCGGCACATGCTCGCAGCGAGTGGCCACCGACACCATGCCAGCGCCACTGCGCAGTGCACTTTGCGCACTCAACAGAATCGCGCCGCCAAAACCGCGGTCACCGCCGATCAGCAAGACATGGCCGAATTTGCCTTTATGGGCCGTCGGCGCACGCCCCGCCAGACGCGGCAAGTTACCGGCCGTCAGACGACGAGCACTGATGGCGATGCCGCACAGCGACTCAGGGGATGCCTGCAGATCATTGAAAACCCACTCGCCAACCACGTCTGCCGCGTCACCCGTGAACAGGCCCAGCTTCAAGCCAATGAAGGTCACGGTCAGATCAGCCCGGACAGCCGCGCCGAGCACTCGCCCCGTATCCGCACAAAGACCCGAAGGAATATCCACCGCCGCAACCGCCAGGCCACTGGCATTGATTGCTGCGATGACGCTGGCATAAGGCTCTCGCACCTCGCCTGTCAGACCGGTGCCGAGCAAGGCGTCCAACACAACGCCACGCAACTCCGACTGCGCACTCCAGGCTTGAATCGCGACACCTTCGGACAAAGCCTCGGCGTGGGCCAACCCGGCATCGCCCTGCAAACGTTGGGGATCACCGACCGCCAACACGCGCACATGCCAGCCGGCACGCCTGGCCAATACCGCGACCAGATAACCATCACCGGCGTTGTTGCCGTGACCGGCGACCACCGTCAGTTCGTTGGCTGTCGGCCAGTGCCGGACCAACGCACGCCAGGTCGCCCGCGCCGCCCGCTGCATCAATTCGAAGCCCGACGTACCGGCCGCAATCAGGCTCGCATCGAGGGCTCGCACTTGCGCGGCGCTGTACAGCGCGTCGGGTAAATCATCTTTAGTCTGCGGCATGCGTCTTCGGGCTCCGATGTCTGGCAGAATTATACGCACCTCAGCTCCGGTTTCTCTCGCCTCATGCCCGCAATTACCACAGACCTGCCCGCCCTCGCCCAATCCATCAAGGAATGGGGCCGCGAGCTGGGCTTTCAGCAAGTCGGCATCAGTGGCCTGGACCTGGCCGAGCATGAGCAGCACCTGGAGCGCTGGCTCGCCGCCGGCTACCACGGTGAAATGGACTACATGGGCGCCCATGGCAGCAAGCGCTCGCACCCTGAAGAACTCGTCCCCGGCACCTTGCGCGTGGTTTCCCTGCGCATGGACTACCTGCCCGGCGACACCGAAATGGCCAAACGCCTGGCCCAACCTGCAAAAGCCTACGTCTCGCGTTATGCATTGGGCCGCGATTACCACAAATTGATCCGTAAACGCGTGCAACAACTGGCAGAAAAGATTCAGGCCGTCATCGGCCCGTTCGGCTACCGCGCCTTCGTCGACAGCGCGCCAGTGCTGGAAAAGGCCATCGCGGAACAGGCCGGCCTTGGATGGATCGGCAAAAATACGCTGGTCTTGAATCGCAAGGCCGGCAGTTATTTCTTCCTCAGCGAGCTGTTTGTTGATCTGCCGCTGCCGGTCGACCCGCCCCACAGCACCGAACATTGCGGGCGCTGCACCGCGTGCCTGGACATCTGCCCGACCAACGCGTTTGTCGGCCCCTACGTGCTGGACGCCCGACGCTGCATCTCTTACCTGACCATCGAACTGAAAAGCGCGATTCCCGAAGACTTGCGACCATTGATCGGCAATCGGGTGTTCGGATGCGATGACTGTCAGATTGTCTGCCCGTGGAACCGCTTCGCCCGTCCGTCCGGCGAAAGCGACTTCAAGCCACGGCATAACCTGGACAACGCTGAACTGGCCGAGTTGTTCATGTGGGATGAAGACCGGTTTTTGAGCAGCACCGAAGGTTCGCCGCTGCGCCGAGCGGGTTATGAGCGCTGGTTGCGCAATCTGGCGGTGGGCCTGGGGAATGCGCCTTCAACGATTCCGGTATTGGAAGCGTTGAAGGCGCGACGGGAATACCCGTCGGAGTTGGTGAGGGAGCATGTGGAGTGGGCGCTTCGTCAGCATGCTCTGCGCCAGGTGTAACCCGACATCTCGATTCTCCGCTTTACCACTCCGGATCGTGCCCCCCGATCTGCTTGATGACCACCCTCATTTCTGTTCTGTATTCCAGGAAAAAAACCCTGTCGAATCCACCCAGACGGGCATGAATATGATCGGGCACGGAGAGTAGAATCGGGACCTCATTGGTTTTTTTGGCGGCATTCGTGGCAGCCTGGTTACTCGCTTTTAACTCGCTGACAAGCCTGTTATATCCGCTGTAACCCGGGTAAGGATCGTAACTGTTGCCCAAATGCGCTTTGGCTGACTCATAGGGGCTCAAGCCTCCCTCTATCCCCTCCTTGAAAGCGGTGTACTTGCCACGTGCAACATTCCCGGGCCTCCCGTTCGGCGTGAAGTCGTTTTTGCCGATATCCTCAATCAGTGTCCATTTTTCCGGCCGCGCTGCCTGCTCAGAGGTCGAAGGTGCTTGCGTCGCTTTGCCAGCACCTCTCCCGCCTCTCGCACCTCTGGCTGTGCGCCCGCCACCCCCACCGGCAAGCGCTCCTGGTCGATAGCCAAATTGAGAAACTTTGGTGGGCCCGGAGGTGAGGGCTCTGCCTCCCCACTGAGTGAATGCCTTGCTCGCAGCCAGCCCACCCGCAGCCATGGATCCCAACCCCAATACCGTACTGACCCAGCCCAAAACCTCACCAGCTATGGAACCAGGCATCATCTCGGAGGCAACAATTCCAGCGATTCCGGTCAGGCCGGAAGCCATTCCCAACCCGAGTCCGAGCAGGGCAAGCGGGGTGGCAGCGCCAAAGGAGACAAAGCTGGCTACTATCCCGATGATTGACAGGCCAATACCGAGAACGCTCTGCCAGGAAAAATGCCCGGTAGGATCGACCCGATTGACGGGATCGCCCAGGCAATACGCGTAAGGATTTAATCCACCGGCGCCAAAAGGACTCAAGCTGTCTGGACAATGAAAGCGCATCAGAGCCGGACTGTAAGCCCGATAACCGTTACCCAGCAGATACAAACCTGTAAGCGGGTCAAACGCTTCGCCGTTAAAGCCAGCCAGACTGAACAACCCGCTTTCGGCCGGACAATGACCGTATGGGCTGTAAGCAATAGCGGAGTAATGATCCCCGTTGACTTCGCTCAATACCGTCTGTTGCTGATCGGTGCCCGACAATCTGACGCCGGCGTGTTGCCCCGATTGATGCTGCCCCAACAGAATCCCCGCCTGGCGCACGCAAGTTGTCGTGTCATTGCCGCTTACATCATTCGCAACCCGCCCTGCGCGATAATAGCGCTGAGTGGACGGCGCCTGCGGCGATGATAACTCGACCAATTGATCCAGGGCGTCGTACCCATAACCGCGCAAGACGGCCCCGCCCGCGCCCGCAACCTGCGTCAATCGCCCCAGCGCGTCGTAAGTGAACGTGCGTGACTGTTCATCCCGGATCAACTGACCAGCAGCGTCATACTGCAGGGTCACGGGAGCCGGATAGTCTGCATGGCTATGCCGAATGCTGACCAACCGGGTCGGATCGACAGGGCTGTAGGCGTACGTGGCCCGGTTCTTTGCGCCGGGAAATTCGGTTTCCAGCGTCAGAATATTGTCCAGCTCATCGAATACGAAGGTTTGCTTGATGATCTCCTTGCCCTGGAAGTCTCGGGGCTTGTGCGTTCCGACACAGAGATATTCCGTGAGTCGACCCCGTGCGTCGTAGCTGAACGTCTCATCGCGAGCGACCTGAAGGCCATTCTTCAGCGTTCTTTGCGCCAATTTGCTGGCCGGTGTGTAGCGTGACATCAACGTTTGCCGAACCGCCCCTTTCACCTCAAAACTGCGCGACACCTCACGTCCCAGATCGTCATAAACCAGGTGGGTGGTCAAGGCGCTGCCGCTGACAAGATCTTGTGCATGGATGGAACTGAGCTGGTCCAGAGCGTTGTAGGTGAAATCGGCTTTTACCCGGTTCTGCTCAACCGATTTCGGGCGCCCCAGATCGTCGTAAGTCGTCTTGTGCTGATTACCAAGCACATCGGTGCAGACAAGTGGACGCCCGGCCAGCGAGTAGCCGTACTCGTTAGTCCGCGTTGTGCCGCCCTGAGTCGACGATTCTCGCCTGAGTTTGCCGCTGCGGCTGTACTCGAAATGAGACTCCCGGCCTTGCTCGCTGCAGCGGGTCAGCCCACCGTGCCTGGAATCATAGGAGTAATTGGCCTGTATTCCCGAGCCCGGTGTTGACGACGCCTCGACCCCCAATGTCTGACGTCGAATAACCTTGCCGCCAAGGTTGGGCTCATAGCTGTACCGGACACGCTCGCCACTGGGCCGGCACTCGACAGATGGACGTTTCGAGCCAGCCTCGTACAACAAGCCGGTTTTTCGTCCGCCCACTTCGCTTTGAGTCAAACGGGAGAGACCGTCGAAGACCTGTTGACCCAGGCTGTGTGTGCCCACTTTGACTTCGATGGGCAGCTGCATGTGGCTGTGGGTCGCGTACTGGGTTTGCACAGTGGTGCCGTCTGGCAACACGCTGCGGCTCAAACGACCAAAAACATCATACGCGTAGGTTGTCTTGTTTCCTTGCGGATCGGTCTGACTGACCGCGCGGCCCAGACCATCATAGACGTGCGTCGTCTTGCCCAGGCTTTGCCCGGCACGATCGAATACTTCAACGCTGACAGGCTTGTCGAAATCATTGAAAAGCGTAATCGTCTTGCCGGCACCTTCCGTCCAGTGCGATTCCTGCCGGGAGACTGGATCGTTGGTGACGTGTTGCCGACGGCCGCTCTGGGAAACCGTGGTCACCACCTGACCCCAGTCATCAAAGATGAAACTCTGCTTGAGGGGCAATGCGGCGCCCGCCAGCCAATCGGTGTAAGTCTCTCCCACCAGTTGGCCAATCGAATCGTACTGTGCCGAATAGACCTCTCGCAGCGGGCCATCTGCCGCGAGATCGCTGTCCTGCTCCTCGATTTTTACGACGCGCCCCATGCCGTCATAGGTTGCCCGCTGCCGCACACCACTGGCATCCGTATTACGCAGTGTCGCGGGCAAATCCGCAGTGGCGGCCGTGTAGTTCGAGTGTCGTCGCGCCTCGAACAGGGTTCCCGGCGCGATGGTTTCAGTCAGGGGCCGACCCACTGCGTCATAATCGAAACGAGAGGTAACGCCCTCCTCGTTCTTACACGACAACAGTGCCCCGCTCAACGCCGAGTAAGTGCGTGATTCTGTCATACTGCTGCCATCGAATCCGGTCAACGTCGTTCGCACGCGCCGGATCGCCCCTCGGAGTGTGTAGGAGAATTCACAAAGGGTGGAATGGCCTTGCCGGGTAAGGGTTTGCTTCCTCAACTGACTGTGACGATGAGGTTCTGCGGGCACATCGAAGTAGTGCAAATCCGTTTGCAGGCACAACGTATCGCCCTGCGCTGTCCGCTCATAGAACAGCTCTGCTACAGGCACGACATTCTGTACCGAGCTGCCGATCAGCCCGCCGAACAGTTGGTAGCGATAGTGCGTAACGGTCGTCGGAGCCGGTGCCAGCCCTGGAGCCGGATAGACAGTCCGCTGTTTCTCGAATCGCACAAACCCCAAAGGATCGGCAGGGCAGCCTTCGGCACCGGACGCACTAAAAAAATCACTGACGGTTGTCACACCATTGGGGGCGACTTGCTTGAGCACATTGCCGGCGTCATCAAATTCCGTCCGAGTCACCTCCTCTCGCTGTTTTCCGGTTTGTTCATTCTTGTAAAGGCGGGTCTGTAACAAAGGCAGACGAAACTGTGGCGGTTGCTCGTCAATACCCTTGCCGGGCAAGAGATGATACTGCGTCGTGAGTGAATCTGTGGCTTGCCCGCACCGGGTAACCTGCGAAAGCAGCAGATGGTATTTGTTGTAGGTCCGCACCGTACTGCGGTGGACATCCGCACCGATTACCAGGTTTTCAGTCGACGTATAGCAGTAGTCATCCTGTGCCGCAGACAGACTGTCCAGCTCGTCCGACCAACGTCCCCCCCCGTTGAAACCCAAGAAATTCTGGTCGGAAAACTCGTACTCCGTAACGATGGCCGGCTGATCCAACCCAGGAAATAACGAATGCGAAATCACGTAAGGTATCGCCGCGGCAGGCGCCGCCGGCGGAAGAGAGTGCCCGGTTTGTGAGTATTGAATCAGTTCACGTGCCCCCATTGCCGAACTGACCTCAGTCAGGCAAACCAGCCCACCTTGTTCCTCATAGGCAAAGAACCATTGCTCTCCTGTCGGAAGCTGAATTTCGGAAATCCGACCATTGCCAAGCGTCAAAGTGAATTGGGACTCGCAAACCGTATTCGGGTATCGCGTAACGAGGACCTGAGCGTCATCGTAAGTAATGCTCAGCAAAGACCGCTCGGCGTCTTTGACGCCAACCAGTCTCGGCACGCCCTGGTAAGAAGCGTAGTCCAGCAAAAGGCTTGCTCCATTGGCCGCCACCATTCGCCTGGGCACAGCGAAATCACCGCCGTCGAATGTCTCAAGCTCTTCTCGCAATCCACTTTTGTGAATCAATTGGTAATGGCCAGAATCACGGCTGACTACTTTGAAATTTTCCACATGGGGTTCGGGAAACTTGAGCCCCCCACTCACCGGTTTCGCTTTGTAGCTGTCGCCACTCGACAATGACAATGTATTGCTCAACAGATCGTAACGAGACAATGGCAACAACCACCCTGCACCCAAGCCCGCGTCAAGAGTATTAAGAGGGCTGAACTGCAAATTGATATCAAGCGATGGCCCGTTCAGGGCCACTGAATGAATTCCGCCTAGACACAAGGTGAACGTGTACAGGCCGGTCCGTGGATCCACCCCGCCGCTCAGGAATTCTTCAAAATTAAAAGCATTAGAATAGATCGACGCACTCGCTTTCTCGGACATATAACCTTCCTTGCTGGTATTTGCCATCCCTGGCAAACGTCAAAGTCTTTAGACCGTTGAATTGCGCTCAGGCCTTTTCAAGAAAGAAAGCGCCTGGCAAAACAGAGTTATCAAAGCGCAAACACAAATTGTGCCCCGTTCCGTAGATATCGAAAGCAGTGAAATAAAAAGTATCCCTCTTATTATAAGTATTATCCGTAAACTCCAGACCCACACCCTGAACGATGGACAGTGCTCCCTTTCGATCATTCACCGGAACAAAATATACTCGAGCCCCACGAAAGTACTGCTCAGGCGGAAGCACGACACCAACTTCCTTATCATTAACGCCTGCAATACAGCAGACGGACCGCCACCAGTTGGGGCTGTCTACATAATATCCGTACGCATCGAACACCCACCACGTCCCAGACATTACCCCTTGTTCAGCGTATATTTTTTCGCTCCAATCAATCAACCTGATCTGACGCCCATCGACATTCAAGCTCAAATAAAAATGTGTAAGCGTACAATCAGGCACAGGATGATTAACCACCGCATCCAGGCGAAATTTTGAAATCTCGTAAACCACCGGAACGTCTGCTTCAACACTGACACTGCTGTCAAACTTATACCTGACTGTTTTATTATTCGACCGGATCAGCTTGTCGTTAAAAATCACCGCTGCTCCAATCTGGATATCTGTCGCGACAGCACTGGACACCCAAAAATGTCTGATCCGTGTGTAGGGATCTGGATTTACTCCTTCCCCATCGGCCGAAACACCATACAGGGCTTGCGTAAACTTGTTGGGCCGTTCATCTGCCCGCCAACCATCCGACAGCAATTGTCCTGTCTTGTAATTGATCAGCCTTACATTGTTAAAAATTTTGGATGACATAATGGCAGGCCGACCATCACTATCTACCGCAGCAAGAATAACTTGCACCCGCACTTGCATCTTGCCGTTGGCATAAATCTTTTTGGTCGTGGTTGCGGCAGCCCCATCAAACTGCACTTTGAACGTCGACAACCGCACAGGATCCGCGCTTTCTCCAGCCATAACTTTATCTCGCCTATAGAATATCGGTAATGTTTTCGCAACGCTGGTGAACCCTTCCAGAATCAAGGTTAACCTTTGGCACGAGAAAACTACAATATCGACCTATAAAGTTGTACACAGAAAAAGATTCAACATATGTAGCAAGCGTCAAAAACCGGACTATTCTCCATCGTTTTCTTCGTCGCTACCTAGAGCACTGTCTGTGGAAGCACTTTCAATATCATCATCACTCTCTTCAACTTCCGGAAGCCCATCCCGTCTAATTGATACTTTTAGATCCAAGCCCGCATTATTCAGATACTGGCGTATTCGAAGAAGACTTTCCGGACTTAACGGGTTACCTCTAAAGTCAAAATCAACCGTGCGAGTCACGGACACATCAAAAATATCCTCTGGCACTTCGACTATTTTATTAAGTGTCAGATCGGCTCTCGATAAATATTCAAGTTCAAACAGTCCGGGCGGCACTTCAGTCAAACCGGTGTTATGCAGATACAAATCACGCATGCCTTTCATGAAACCCACGTGCGGGCTCAACCCCAATGGATTGTCATTCAAACTCAATAGCTGCAGCCCTTCTATTCGAGACAAGCCTTCGGCCGTGGCATCGGAAAGCCGCAGAGCGCAATCGTTGAGCGTCAGCGAGACCAGGTCGCGCATCTGATAAATCTCTGAAGGGAAACTATCCAGCTGAATGCCCTCCAACGTGAGAAACTGCATTGCGCTAAAACTTCTGAAAAAGCCATGCCCCCGTAAAGGTTGAGTGCGGCTGCCCAGCACCAACTCAGTCACGTGTCCAAAGTCGGCCGTCAGTTCGGGCAACTCCCCCATGATGTCGAGATACAAATAAAAATGGTGAGGCTGATAAGGGCTGGCCGGCGTCTGGCGGCGAGACCAGCTGGCTTTGAGTTCCTCCATGAAAGCCTGTCTTTTGAGACGTTGTTGCGCAACGGTCCTGGCATCCAATAACACACCTGTCAGTGGATGGTGGGAGGGCACCTCTTTGACCCACACCTCCAACTCATTGACCAACGTCACGTACTCATTCTCCAGACGGGCAACGGCCAACACCGGTTCCCCGATCAATCGTTCGCTGCGCAACGTCGCCATTTCCTCCTCGGAGAGCGTCGGGTAAAGCGCTTGAAGCCGTTGCTCTACGGAACGCGCCGGCTCCGGTACAAAATCGCCACCGCCCAACAGATAGCCGGAACGCCCCACGGCAAGCCCCATGGGCGAACGAGCATCCGCCTCCAAAGGCGGCTGTCCCAGCAACACCCTGGCTTGCGAGCGGGGCATCAGCGTTTGTTGCCTGATCGCCTCCCGGAGCCCCGCGCCTTGCCCGACATGGGGCAAACCCAACGCCTGGCGTTGGGCATCGGGAAGGGCGTGCTGGACGGCGCCATAGAGATCGTCGAGTGTGTGCAACTCCTCGCCGAAGCTATCAAACGCCTGGTACTGGCCATTCTGCCTGACCAGGACCTTGCGAATCGTGGCATCGGGGCGACCGATACTGTCCAGCAATGCGCCGCCAAAGTCGCCGTCACGCACTTCGATGCGCACATCTCGCGACCAGCCGTTCAGGTTTTCGAGCATATGCAGCGCCAACCTGTCGGTATCCGGATGGGTGCTCGCCTCCAGATAAAGCCCTTCGCACGCCCTGCTGACACGTACCTCTCGCAGATAGAACAGCGCTTCGTGCGCCATTCGCCGGGTGACTCCCGGGTTGTGTTGCATGTGCAGACGATCGGCAGCCCCTGTATTGCGCCATAATTCTTCAGCGATGGTTTTAGGCAGATCAGGAAAGATTCGACGCATCTGCCGGATGTTTTCATCGCTGCTCAGTTCAAAGACGCCTTCACTTGCCTTGAACAAGCTGGCGCGACTTTCCTGAGCCCAACCCGCGATTCTGAGGCGTAACCGGGCGGCCCGCACATCGATCCCTGGTAATGAATCGCCAAACGCCGGGCTTGCACCCAGAAGGTTTTTAAGCTGCGCATCCTCAAGTGTTTCAACCATGCCTTGAACGAGATTGCCGCTGCGTAGCTGGCTTTCCTGCACGCTGATGCCCTGAGCCCGCAGCAGTTGCGCCTGTATTTGCGGATCGGCCTTTATGTACACCAGCGGATCGGCGCTTTGCATGTACGCGATGAACGCCTGTATCTGCTGATCGAGCTTGAATCGCCTGATGGTGTCTTCGAGCAAGGCCGGCGGGCGCCGGGCATGAACGTGCAGGTCGCGCAGCACCGCCTCATCGATGCCGCTCACCGCCATAATGCGTCCAGCCGTGACATCGGAGAACTCGGCCACTGAATGCCCCAGGCGTCGGAACAGTTGCGCGCGTCGCCACTCCATGGGGCGTTCAACCTCATGCGCCCATGCTCCTGCGCCATTGTGAGTAAGCTGAGGTTTGTAGGCATCCGGCCTTTGCGGGTGGCGAATGCGATAGACATCCCCATCAGTCTCGGGCACAACTTCATAGGCTTTTTCATCCAGAAGCAGCACTCTCGCGCCCTGATGCCGATGCAAACCGAGCTCGTCAGCCCGGGAGTCGGCCGGCAAGCGCAGCGCACGCTCATAAACACTCAGATCGGTATTCCACAATCGTTGCCGGCCCGCGCCGATATCAACGATTTTCAGACTTTTGACGAAGGCTCCGGACTCAACGGAGAGCAGTTTGCCAGCGACCAGACCGCCCACGGCAAACGCGCCCAACTGGGCAACCGTTTCAGCAAGGGACAGCAAATGCGCCGACGCTTCGATCAACTGCCCTTCGGCCCAATCGAGGATGCCGGTAAACGTGTCGTCCAGCAGTTGATACACGGTATAGGCCAACATCAGTTCGCCCAGAAACGGCACGAACGGGATCGCCACCAGCGCCGCGACCTCCGTTACGACGGTGGCGACCTTTTGCAGGCTGTCCCATTGCTCCCAACGCGACTTGCGGTCCTCGTCCGCGGTAGACACGGCCATGACGCGCGCGTCATTGAGGATCTGGTTCAGCCTGGATTGATATGACCACGTCCACAGATCCGGATCCACACGCTGTGTATGCATCCTGAGGTTGGGACGCGCATCGGGGTCTGCGCGCCAGGCAGGACGCAGGTCGCCGGGTTGCACGGGGTGCCAACGCACGGCGTTGAGCAGATTGAGCAGCGTGGCGAAAAAGACACCTCGCTGGTCGTGAGCGACAAATCGGGCAAAAAAACGCTGGTAATCGATAGAGCGCAATTGGCGGGTCAGTTCGTCCACGAATTCGCGGCTGGAGGCATAGGTTTTAAGCGGATGCTCAGGGTCATCAGGGATGTAGGCAATCACCTGTTCGACTTCGCGAGAATGCTCCGGATCCGCCGAGAACAGCACGATGCCGGTCAACGTCGCTCCCAGGATGCTCAACTGATACAAACGCAGCGCTTTTGCCCCAGGCATCGGTGTTTTTTGCTCTGTGAGCAGGTTTAGCAACAGTGTCTGTTCAGCTTGCCGAATGTCACCTTTCATTCGAGCCAGGAGTGTCGACACCCTGAATCGATCCTGCTGACTGGCGATGACCTGGTGCGCCAGCATCGCCTTGGCCGCAGCGTCCTTCGGCAGTAAACGCTCTTCAAGTTGCTGTTTGTAACGCCCTCCGATATCCAGTCTTCGGCACAACGAGGCAAATGCCTGCACAGACAAGCGACTTTTAATCGGCAGGATATCGAACTGTCCGGTTGCACCGGGTTCAGTGATAAAACAGGAAGCACTGTCAAAGTAACGCGCCTGCGTTTCCTTCATTTCGAAGTTATGCAGCGCGGCATCCAGAAGCGGAATCGTTGTTACTTCATAGCGCACGGGAAAATCTTTGGGAACGTAGAGTCGCAGGTACGTTTTCCTGACATCCAGTTCAAGCCCGAACTGACTTTTCAAGGCCTGAGTCAGCAACGGCTCGGCAAATGCGCGAACGTCGGCAAGGTCTTCAAGCAGGCGGTCCACCTGGGTTTGCGAAACCCAGCTACGTTGAGTCGCCTGCTTCAAGGCCTCATGACTGGCGGCGGATGCCGAGCGGTACCAGTCAGGAAATATAACCCCGGCGTCTTTCAATGCCTGGCGTCTTTCGACAGGTGCATGAATCAACCAGTCGGGAACCGACTTTATTATGAACGTTTGATGCGCGTCGGGTTGCGCGTTTTTCGAGTTTGAATCAGACATGCAAGTAACCTTTTCAAACAGTGGAAAACCACAGCTTATTTAATTACTCACCTGACAAACGCTACATATATACCGCAACTCTATCGGTCATTCGTGCCGGTACTGACGGGTTCAAGCAACGCCACTCATTGCTGATCGTTATAAACAAACTTCGGCATTTCCCAGTGGAATCGAATCGCCAGCAACCGCAGCAGGAAGCCGCCAAACAGCGTGATCAGAATTGCCTGTTCGCCTGGTAGTTGCAGATAGATGCACAGCATGTAGCACCACGCCGCCGCGAACGAGACACTTGCGTAGAGCTCGCGACGGAAGATCAGCGGGATGTCGTTGCAGAAGATGTCGCGCAGGATGCCGCCGAACACTCCGGTGATCACGCCACTGACCGAAGCCACCAGCATGCCGTGGCCCATTTCCAGCGCGGTCATGCAGCCAATCAGGGTGAACGCCACCAAACCCACGGCATCGAGCACCAGAAACAGCGAGCGCAGGTGGCGCATCCAGCGTGCCGTGAAGACCGTGACCATGGCCGCAACCGAGGTCAGCACCAGATATTCCGGGTGTTTGACCCACGTCAGCGGGTAGTGGCCCAGCAGCACGTCGCGCACCGAACCGCCGCCCAACGCCGTAATGCAGGCGATCAGCACCACGCCAAACCAGTCCATGCCGCGACGGCCGGCAGACAGTGCGCCGGTCATGGCTTCGGCGGTGATGGCGATCAGGTAGAGCATCAGCAACATGGTGGCGGTCCTTGCGAAAAGGCGCGCAGTCTACTCACTTCGCTGAAGCACCAAAAGAGGGCAAATGTGTCAGCGTTTACGCTACCCGATCAGACCTTGATGAAATGCTGGCGATAGTGCTGCAGCTCGGCGATGGATTCGCGGATGTCGTCCAGCGCCAGGTGCGTACTGCCCTTCTTGAAGCTGTCGCGTACGTCCGGCGCCCAGCGAGCGGCCAGTTCCTTGAGGGTCGAAACGTCGAGGTTGCGGTAATGGAAATAGCTTTCCAGGGACTTCATGTGCGTATAAAGAAAGCGACGATCCTGGCAGATGCTATTGCCACAGATCGGCGACTTGCCCTTGGGCACCCACTTCTCCAGGAACGCGATGGTTTCGACTTCGGCCTCAGCCATGCTGATGCGGCTTTCGCGCACGCGCTGGGTCAAACCCGAACCGCCATGTTGACGAGTGTTCCATTCGTCCATGCCGGCCAGGATTTCGTCGCTGTGGTGGATGGCGATCACCGGACCTTCGGCCAGGGTATTCAGGTCGCTGTCGGTGACAATGGTGGCCATTTCGATGATGACATCGGTATCCGGGTTCAGACCGGTCATTTCCAGGTCGATCCAGATCAGGTTCTGCGGGTTTTGCATGTGTCGGCTCCTAAGCAATGCTGTGCAGTTTAGCCTAGGCCGGTGGCCGGGCGTGCTAAACTCGCGGCCGTTTTACCTAATCGCTGCATTCTTGATACGGAACACCCATGGCCAAACGCCAACTCAATCGTCGTCAAAACTGGCGCATCGAAAAGATTCAGGGCGAACGCGCTGCCCGCGCCGCCAAACGCGAGTCCTCGGCTGTCGAGGCACTCGAAGGTGGCGACCTGGGCCCGGAACAGACCGGCCTGGTGATCGCGCACTTCGGTGTGCAGGTCGAAGTCGAAGCCCGCGATGGCGCGCTGGCCGGCCAAGTATTCCGTTGCCACCTGCGTGCCAACCTGCCCGCACTGGTGACCGGCGACCAGGTGGTCTGGCGTGCCGGCAACCAGGGTATCGGCGTCATCGTGGCGCAATTGCCACGCAACACCGAACTCTGTCGCCCGGACAGCCGTGGTCAGCTCAAACCTGTAGCGGCGAACGTCGACATGATTGTCATCGTGTTCGCGCCGCTGCCTGAGCCCCATGCCAACCTGATCGACCGCTACCTCGTAGCCGCCGAACACGCAGGCATCAAGCCGCTGCTGTTGCTGAACAAGTTCGACCTGATCGACGAGCACAACGCCCCGGCGCTGAATGCCTTGCTCGCGGTTTACCGCACCCTGGGTTATCCCGTGCTGGAAGTGTCGGCCCACCACGGCAATGGCATGGAACAACTTCAAAAACAACTGGACGGGCGCATCAGCGTGTTCGTCGGCCAGTCCGGCGTTGGCAAGTCGTCGCTGGTCAACAGCCTGCTGCCGGAAGTCGAAACCCGCGTCGGCCCGCTGTCCGAGTTGTCCGGCCAGGGCACCCATACCACGACCACCGCGCGCCTGTTCCACTTCCCCGGTGGCGGTGAGCTGATCGACTCCCCGGGCATCCGCGAGTTCGGCCTGGGCCACGTCAGCCGTGCCGACGTCGAGGCCGGTTTCATCGAGTTCAACGACCTGCTCGGCACCTGCCGCTTCCGCGACTGCAAGCACGACCGCGAACCCGGTTGCGCCCTGCTCAAGGCCCTGGAAGACGGCCGCGTGCAACAGCAACGGATGAACAGCTACCGCTCGATCATCGCCAGTTTGCCGGAAAACGGCTACTAAACAGACGTGCCGACCGCCCTGACTTCAGCGGGGTGGTCGGCGGCTGGATCCCGCCCCCACTTAAACGTCAGACCTTTCTGTAAGGCGCATGCACGCGCGATTGTAGGACATTTCTCTTTCCGCGCCGTCCCCTTGTGGCCGCCCTGCAATCGCCTAAGTTCAAGCCCTCTTCGCACTCCTGCGACACCGAGGGACACCCATGCAAACCTACCATCTGTTCATCAGCCACTCGTGGAACTACTCCGACGCCCACGACGGTCTCGTGCGCCTGCTCAACGCCAAGCCGGATTTCATGTTCAAGAATTTTTCGGTGCCACCGGACAACCCGATCGTCGGCGCGCAAACCGACAAACAACTTGAGGAGGCCATCGAAAACATGATCCGCCCGTGTTCGGCGGTACTGATCATGGCCGGGATGTATGCCACCTACAGCAAGTGGATCAACAAGGAAATCGAGATCGCCAAGCGCATGGGCAAGGTGATCATTGCGATCAAGCCGTTCGGTGCCGAGCGCATTTCCACGGTGGTACGTGACGCGGCGCATGCCGAATGCGCGTGGAACACCAATAGCATCATCACCGCGATTCGCCAGCATACGGCGGTGTAACCATGCGCAAGGGACTGTTTATCGGCATCAACGACTACACCCATGTGTCGAGCCTGAGGGGCTGCAGCAATGACGCCATGGCCATGGCCTCCGTACTGAAGACCGACGCCAATGGCGATCCGAACTTCAAGAACATCGTACTGACATCCGCCGAGGACTACCTGAGCCGGGAAAAACTCGAAGACCAGATCCGCGAGCTGTTTTCCGGGGACTGCAATGTCGCACTGCTGTATTTCGCCGGCCACGGCAGCTTCGACACCGACACCGACGAAGGCATGTTGATCCCGCAGGATTACAAGAGCGCCAAGGACGGGATTCGCCTCAGTGACATACTGAACTGGGCGAGCAAGGCCACGAAGATCAAAAACAAAGTGATCATTCTCGATTGTTGCCAAAGCGGCTCGGCCGGCGAACTGCGTGCCCTGCGCAGTGAAGGCAGCGTGGTTGGCGAAGGCATGACCATTCTGACCGCCTGCAAAAAGGAGGAGCCGGCGATGGAGGGCGCACAGCACGGTGTGTTCACCGGATTGTTGCTCCAGGCCCTGCACGGTGGAGCAGCGAACATCCTGGGCAAGATCACCCCCGGCAGCCTCTATTCGTTTGTCGACAACGCGCTCGATGCCTGGGAGCAGCGTCCGGTGTTCAAGACCAACGTCTCGCAGTTCATTTCCCTGCGCGAAGTGTCACCGTTGATCCCCAAGGAAATCTTGCGCAAACTCCCCGAATGGTTTGCCGAAGCGGAGTCGGTGTACCCCCTCGCCCCCAGCTTTGAGCCCACCGAACCCGAGTTCAACCCGGAACAGGGTGAGGTCTTCGCCCAGCTGCAAAAGTGCAACCGCCACAGTCTCATCGAACCGGTGGACGCCGAACACATGTACTACGCCGCCATCCACTCCACCGGCTGCCGCCTCACTGCCCTCGGCGCCTATTACCGCGAACTCGCGATCAAGGGACATTTCTGATGCCAGTGTTTATCAGCTACCGCCACATGGATCGCGCCCACGCGATCCACATCAACACGCGCCTGATGCAAGCCAATATCAAGACCTACCTCGACGTGCTGGATGCCGAATCCCAGACCACCGATGACATCACCGGTGTGATCACCCGCAACATCAGCGAATGCACGCACCTGCTGGCGGTAGTGTCGGAGAAAACCGCGCTGTCCTGGTGGGTGCCGTTCGAAATCGGCGAGGCGACTATCACCAATCGGCGTATCTGCTCGTTCAAGACAGGCCCGACAGAGCTGCCGCTGTACCTGGACAAATGGCCGAAGCTGACCAGCGACAGAGATATTGAGTTCTTTATTGATGCTTATCGCAACGAATCTACGCTCAAGCGTTCGATGTCACTGGAGTCGGTGACGGGTAGCGAGTCAGTGCGTAGCGTCAACAGGACTAACGCCGATCGATTCCACACTGATTTGAAGTCCAGAATCATTCGCGGTTTCTGACGTCACTTCGCCCCCCAAGCGGTCCTCTTGACCGATTGGGGTTTCTCTTACCCAACATCTGTAGGAGCCGGCTTGCTGGCGATCCACCGCGGTTAACCGGTCAATCCGCGTGATCGTTCATCGCCAGCAAGCCGGCTCCGACAGGGGGAAATGCGTACGGCTCCCGATCAGGCTGGCCGGTAGGCCGCCTCGCTTTTGCTGTTGCTTTGGCTTTTGATTTTCTTGCCACCTCACGCCCTGAGCCTGTCCGTCAACCTGTGACTACCTCCATCGGCGCCTCTACCAACGTTGATCCATGCCGCGTCAAAGCCTGTGGGAGATTATTGTCTGAGTACATATCCATTGCTGCGGTAACGGCCACTTATGGTTTCGCCCTTACGGCCATCCCTTTCAAGGTCTTTTGACTTTTGCGGCCTTGAGCACCCGATCCGTCGACACATGGGCATGCACTGCCTTACCTTCAAGCCACTCCTTGGGCTTGGGCACCTTGGGCCCGCGTGTGCTTTTGGCGACCTGTTTGGGCTTGATATTCCTGGCCAGCGCCAACAGGCGCTGTGCCGTAGTTTCTGAGCTCGATTGAAGTGATAAGTAATCTGCAGGCAACGCGATCTGCATGCCCTCATAACCGCTACGCACTTGCACGGTCAGGTGGAAGATCGAAGCCTCCCATCCCTCTGGCTGCGTTTGGCGATGAGCCTGCTCAACGCTGCGCTTAAGCACTGACAACACGTTGTAGGCCAACACCGCCGAAGCAAACCCGAGCAGGGCCGCCTTGGGGTTGCCCAAGGTTCCGAGTTCACTGTCCAGCACCGACTCCAGGCGCTGGAACATCCCTTCGATACTCCAGCGACGACGGTACAAATCGGCGATTTGCTCAGCGCTGATGGTCTCGGGCAAGTTGCTCCAGAACAACAACGTGGTGTCGCCTGATTCGGTAGCTTTTTGCAGATTCAGCTCGACACGCCGCCACTGACGTCCACCTTTCACTTCGATGATTTGCTCACGCACGCTTCCGGTCGCGACCGCGACAGGTTCCTGCCAGTCGCCTTCCTGAAACAGGCGCGGATGTTTACTCGGCTCACGAACAATGAAGGCAGCCCCGGCGTCTTCACAGGCCTCCATGACCGGGAGCGTGCAGTAGAGTCGATCGGCCATCCACAACTGGCCGGCACGGGCGTTTTCCAGCAACGGCAGCACACCGACACGCTCACTGGCATAAGCATCTTCACAGGGCTGGAGGTCGACGACCTGGTCCAGATCAGGGTCGTAAACCACGACCGAAAAACCAGGCCGCGCGGCACCTCGTTCACGGCGCAAAGCATCCAGACGTTTTTCACTGGCAGGCAGGTGGTTACCGTCAACGACCCGCAGTTGCCAGCCGGGCAAAATGGCAGAACAGCCCAACTCCTCAATCGTCGGCGTCAGGCGCTGCGCACTGCCGCTCACCAAGGCGCGCAGCAGCGCGGGCTCTGTGCGGCTGACCTTGTCGTAAAGCGCCGCCAAGCTGACGGGCAGATCATCCATCTGCCGTGCGGCGGCATGCAGCGAAGGGCGCAACCCCAGTGAAACAAGGGACATCAGCTCAACGATGGTCGAAAACAAAAGCTCGCGCGGGTACTGCCGTTGACGGTGTTCTTCGAACACCTGATCGACCCACTCAGCTGGAATGGCCTGCTCCAACACCAATTTGGCCATGACACTGGCCGGTGTTTTTTTCTCGAACCGCGCTAAAACCTCTGCCCACATCGTCTCGTCTTCCTGACCGGAGTTTTTGGAGGATTTTAACAAAGACCTTGAAAGGGGTGGCCCTTACGGCGACTCACTTTTCCAAACGCCGGAATGCCGGCCCAGCGAAAAGTAAGCAAAAGGCTCTGCCCCACCACTCGGTGCCTCGCTGTGGCTCGGCATGCCCTCACTCCGGCATTACTCCGTGGGTCGCCGCGATGGGCCATCCATGGCCCAGCGCGGCTAAACCGGCGTCCTGCCGGTTTCCCCACTGCGCAATGCCTGCGTTCGGCCAGCGTGGTTTAACAGGGCGCCCAAATCTAAAGCCAAAGCGAGGCGGCCTGACAGCCGGCCTGATTTCAAGTGAACACGCATCCCTGTCGTTGATCGTTCCCACGCTCTGCGTGGGAATGCATCCTGTGACGCTCCGCGTCACCGTTGCGCACGGCTCACGTCATGCGTCGCATGCGGAACGCGGAGCGTCTCTGGCGGCGTTCCCACGCAGAGCGTGGGAACGATCAGATCAAGCGCACGCATCCACAGCCAGGTCGGCTATCAGGCCGCCTCGCTTTTGCTGTTGCCTTGGTTTTTGATTTTCTTGCCCCCTCGAGAGGCCGAGTGGAGGTTCTGCGCAGTGGGTAAACCGGCATGGATGCCGGTTTAGCCGCGCTGGGCCATGGATGGCCCATCGCGGCGGGCCCACGGAGCAGGACCGGAGCGAGGGTACCCCGAGCCTCAGCGAGGGGCCGAACGCCAGGGGCAAGAGCCCTTGGTTACTTGGGGCTCTTCCAAGTGACTCGCCGTAAGGGCGAAACCCTAAGTGGCCGTTACCGCAGGAATGGATATGTACTCCGTCAACAAAATCCAGGTCAGCTGTCAGGCCGCCTTCGCGAGCAGGCTCGCTCCCACAGTAGATCGGGTACATCCGCGAGCGATTTGTCGGCCATGAGGCCGCCATCGCCAGCAAGCCGGCTCCTACTGAAATGAAGTGGCCTCCAAACCAGTGAAAGCCACAGAAAAAAACCGACATCACTGTCGGCTTTTTCATAGGTTACTGCTTCGGCGATTCACCCGGTTTCGGTGCCGGGTCATCAAACAGGTTCAACCGCTCACGCAGTTCGTGAGCCGGCATCGGCTCCTTGTCCGCTGGCAACGCGTTCGGGTCGTCCCGTGCAACCGGAGCGGCTCCCGGAGCGGCCGAACCTTGCGGTGCATCGGGCGTAGGCTCCGCACCTTGCGAACCTTCGATAGCACGCTGGGCTTTCTTGGTCAGCACGATAATGTCGATACGACGGTTAACCGGGTTGAACGGATGCTCGCGATCGAACAGGGCCGACGAGGCATAACCGACCACGCGCGCCACTTGCGAGTCGGGATAACTGCCTGCCACCAGCGCACGGCGCGCGGCGTTGGCACGGTTGGCCGAAAGCTCCCAGTTACCGAACTCACCGGTGCCGGTGTACGGCTTGGCATCGGTATGGCCGCTGATGCTGATCTTGTTCGGCACTGCCTTGATGGTATCGGCCATGGCCAGCAGGATGTCTTCGAAATACGGTTTCAGGCGGGCTGAGCCTGAGTCGAACATCGGCCGGTTCTCGGCGTCCACGATCTGGATACGCAAACCGTCCGGGGTGATCTCGAACAGGATCTGGTCTTTGAATTTCTGCAGTTGCGGGTTCTCTTCGACCTTGTTCTGCAGCTCTTGCAGCAGCAGTTCCAGGCGCTCCTTCTCCACCATCTCGGCCATGCCTTCGACCTGTTCGACGTCGACCGTCACCTTGTCCGGCTGCGGCTGGGTCTTCATCTCGGGGTTGAGGGTGTTTTCCGGCGCCATGGTCGGCGTGCCGCCCAGATCGATGATGTACGGCGTGCCACTTTCGGAAAAGCCGATCGGGTCCTTGAAGTAACCGGCGATGGCGATCTTCTGTTCCGGGGTGGCGGTGGACAACAGCCACAACACCAGGAAGAACGCCATCATCGCTGTGGCAAAGTCGGCGAAGGCGATTTTCCAGGCGCCCCCGTGATGCCCGCCGGCAATGCGCTTGACGCGCTTGATAATAATCGGCTGGTTGTTTTCCATGGCTTAACGACCACGAACCGCTTGTTCCAGCTCAGCGAAGCTAGGACGGTGCGCCGGGTACAGAACCTTGCGCCCGAACTCCACGGCCAGCGACGGCGGCATGCCGGAAGCAGAAGCCACCAGCGAGGCCTTGATGGCTTCGTAGACGTTCAGTTCTTCCTTGGCATCGTGGGCCAGGGAATGCGCCAGTGGGCCGAAGAAACCGTAGGCAGCGAGAATACCGAAGAAGGTACCGACCAGTGCCGCACCGACGTGCAGGCCGATGGACTTCTGGTCGCCCTCACCCAGCGAGGCCATGGTCACCACGATACCCAGAACCGCCGCGACGATACCGAAACCGGGCATGGCGTCGGCGATACCGTTCACCGCGTGGGACGGGTGCTCCAGGTCTTCCTTGAGGCTGTAGAGCTCCATGTCGAACAGGCCCTCAAGCTCATGGGGCGCCATGTTGCCGGAGGACATGATGCGCAGGTAATCACAGATGAACGCGGTCATGCGCTCATCCTTGAGGACCGTCGGGTACTTGGCGAAGATCGGGCTCGCAGCGGCATCTTCGATATCCGCTTCGATGGCCATCATGCCTTCGCGGCGGCTCTTGTTGAGAATCTCGTAGATCAGGCCCAGCACTTCAAGATAGAAGGCATGGCTGAAACGCGAACCGAACATGCTCAGGGACTTCTTGAGCACGTGCATGGTCATGTAACCGGGGTTGGCCTGCAGGAATGCACCGAGGGCCGCACCACCGATGATCATGACCTCGAAAGGCTGGATCAGGGCGGCAATCTTGCCATGGGAGAGCACGTATCCGCCGAGCACGCTCGCGAATACGACGATGATGCCGATTATTTTAGCCATAGGTAGGAGAGCACTTACTGAGTCGGGTTCAAGGTCATATTCGGAAGTTAAAAAATCTCTTCTTCTACTTATCGGCAAAACTGCGCCAGACTATAGCCAGTTCAGGCGAAAAGCTAATTTGACCCCCTCCGGGCATAGGTATTGTTGACGATGATCGCCTCCAGACATGGCTAGACAAACAAACGCCACGACGCCAACACCGACCACGCTCGAAGGCTGGGTCAAACTTCTCGACGGCGTGCGCCTGCCGGTTCCGCAGGCCAGTCACGACCGTGTCTGCCGGGCCATGCGCGACAGTCGCAGCTCTGTGCGCAAGATCGCCGACTTGATGCAGGACAGTCCGGCCCTGGCCTTGAGCGTGATTCGCGAGGCCAACCGGTACAGTCATGGCGGCATGACCGAGCCGGCGGAAAACCTTGAGGTCGCCATCAATCGCCTCGGCTTGAAGCGCACCGAGGAGCTGCTCGCGCGACTGCCCGCCATGCCCCAGGGCGAGATTCCGAAAGCCCTGCGCCAGTTGCAGTTGATCAGCCAACACGCCAGCCAACAGGCCAACGGTTTTTTTGCCAGCCGCCTGGCGCGCCTGTGGCAGGACATCCACTGGGGCAGCCTGCTGTTTCTGTCGCCGCTGTGGCCGCTGGCCCTGACGCATCCGCACCTGCTCGAAGACTGGGAGCTGCGGGTCATTCATAAAGGCGAATCGGCGCGCACCGTCGAAAAGCAACTGTTTGGCGCTCGCCTGCTGGAAATCGGCCTGGCCCTGGTGGACCTCTGGCACCTGCCGATCTGGGTGCAACAGGGCTATCGACTGCTGCTCACCGAGCAACGGGAACTGGTGAAAGTCCTGCGCATCGCCCGTGACAGCGAGCATCCGCTACGCCAGCAGAACCGCCTGGATGATGATCCGACCCTGCGCCGCTGGCTCAATCAACCGGCCAACACGGTGCTGTTGGCCAACGGCCTGGCGCTCTCGGCGCACCAGGCCTGGAACAGTCCGCACAGTGAGCGCTGGCAGTACCTGACCAGCCTCTACCTGCAAATCCCAATGGACGAAGTGCAACAACAATTGCACCAGCAGGCCGCCAACAGCGCGCGTTATCACGCCATGCCCGACCTCTGGCATCCCGCTGTCGCGCTGATCTGGCCATGGGGCATCAACCCTGTGCATGCCGGTTTACAGCCAGCCCCGGCACCCACCGCCGAAGACCTGGCGAAGTGGCGCAAACAATGCGCCGAGTTGTTGGTCGAGCCGAGTCGCTTCACCAATGCCATCCACCTGACCACCTCTGCCCGCGACGCGCTGGTTGCCTGTGGCATGCGCAGGGTGATGATCCTGATGGCCGACCGCATCCACGCCAATCTGCGTGTGCACCAGACGGCCGGCCTGCCTGACGAAGTGGCCGGCCTGAACTTTGCCGTCAGTCAAAGTGCCGTACTGCAACGCCTGCTCGCGCAACAGGCCCAGGTCCGCCTCACGCCTCTGAACAACGCGCAATTTTCCGCCTTGCTGCCCAACAACCTGCGCAGCCAGTTCAGCGGCGAACACCTGTTGCTGCGTTCGCTGCTCAACAATGGGCGGGTGATCATGATCGTCGTGGCAGACCAGGGTGGCGGGCCGTTCTCGGACATCACCGTGCAAGCCTTCGGCAAAACCGCGCAATGCATCGAAAAAGCGTTGCACAGCTTTAGCCAGCGCGGCCAATAAGGCTGCGCTACAATCCTCCCTTTTGTGCCCTGGAGACCTCACATGTCTGACTTCTCTGGCTTGCCGCTGGTGATCGAGCCGAGCGACTTGCTCCCTCGCCTCGACGCCCGCCAACTGATACTGGTGGACCTGACCAGCAACGCCCGCTACACCGAAGGGCATATTCCCGGCGCGCGGTTTGTCGATCCGAAACGCACACAACTCGGCCAGGCGCCCGCGCCGGGGCTGATGCCGCCGCAAGCGGCACTCGAAGCATTGTTCGGTGAGCTGGGGCACAACCCCGATGCCGTCTATGTCGTCTATGACGACGAAGGCGGCGGTTGGGCCGGGAGGTTTATCTGGCTTCTGGATGTCATTGGCCACAGTAAATACCACTATCTCGATGGCGGCCTGACGGCCTGGCTGGCAGAAGGCATGCCTATGTCAATCCAGGTCCCCGCTCCAGCAGGTGGCCCGGTTGCGTTGACCCTGCACGACGAACCCACCGCCACCCGCGAGTACCTGCAAAGCCGTCTCGGCGCTGCCGACCTGGCGATCTGGGATGCACGCGGGCCGCTGGAGTATTCCGGCGAGAAAGTCCTGGCGGCCAAGGGCGGCCACATCCCTGGCGCGGTCAATTTCGAATGGACCGCCGGCATGGATAAGTCACGCCAACTGCGCATCCGCACCGACATGCCGCAGATCCTCGAACAACTCGGGATCAGCAAAGACAAAGAAGTGATTACCCACTGCCAGACTCACCATCGGTCTGGCTTCACCTATCTGGTGGCCAAGGCTCTCGGTTATCCGCGGGTCAAAGGCTACGCCGGCTCCTGGGGCGAATGGGGTAACCATCCCGACACTCCCGTAGAGATTTAAGGTTTTTAAGGACAGTTAATGAACAAGCGTCTGTTTATCGTCAGCCAATACCTGCTGCCCCACAACCTGCTCTCGCGACTGGCCGGCTGCATCGCCGAATGCCGCGTGCGCTGGTTCAAGAATGCGTTCACCGCGTGGTTCGCCAAGCGTTACCAGGTGAATATGTCCGAGGCCCTGGTCGAAGACCTCACCGCCTACGAACACTTCAACGCTTTCTTCACCCGCGCGCTGAAAGACGGTGCCCGTCCGTTGGACGAGACTCCGGGCGCAATCCTCAGCCCGGCCGACGGCGCAGTCAGCCAGCTTGGCCCGATCGAACACGGCCGTGTATTCCAGGCCAAGGGCCACAGCTTCAGCGTGCTGGAACTGTTGGGTGGCGATGCGGCGAATGCCGCGCCGTTCATGGGCGGTGATTTTGCGACTATTTATCTGTCGCCGAAGGATTACCACCGCGTGCACATGCCACTGGCCGGCACCCTGCGCGAGATGGTCTACATCCCGGGCCGCCTGTTCTCGGTCAACCAGACCACCGCTGAAAACGTTCCGGAATTGTTTGCCCGCAACGAGCGTGTGGCATGCATTTTCGACACTGAGCGCGGGCCAATGGCCGTGGTGCTGGTGGGCGCGATGATCGTGGCATCGATCGAAACCGTGTGGGCCGGGCTGGTTACGCCGCCGAAACGCGAGCTGAAAACCTTCCGCTACAACGAAGCCGCACGCGCGCCGATCCACCTGGAAAAAGGTGCTGAGCTGGGCCGCTTCAAACTGGGTTCGACTGCTGTCGTGCTATTCGGGCCGGATCAGGTGAAGTGGGCTGAAGAGTTGGGCGCTGGTTCGCCAGTACAGATGGGTCAGGGTATGGGCTCACCAAAAGCCTGACCTGTACAAAGCTCTATTGTGGGAGCGAGCCTGCTCGCGAAGGCGGTATAACAGTCAACTTAGATGTTGAATGTTATGACCCCTTCGCGAGCAGGCTCGCTCCCACAATGTTTTAGAGCTGGCCGTCGCGATCGCGGAAGCCCAGCAGGTACAGCACGCCATCCAGCCCAAGGGTGGAAATCGCCTGTTTCGCCGACTGCTTGACCAGCGGTTTGGCGCGGAATGCCACGCCCAACCCGGCAATCGCCAGCATCGGCAAGTCATTGGCACCGTCGCCGACCGCAATGGTCTGCTCCAGACGCAAGCCTTCCTTGTGTGCCAGTTCTTTGAGCAGATCCGCCTTGCGCTGTGCATCGACAATCGGCTCGATTGCCACGCCGGTCACCTTGCCGTCGACCACTTCCAGTTCGTTGGCGAACACGTAGTCGATGCCCAGCTTGGCCTGCAATTGCTTGGCGAAGTAGGTGAAGCCGCCCGACAGAATGGCGGTCTTGTAACCCAGGCGCTTGAGTTCAGCGAACAGGGTTTCAGCGCCTTCGGTCAAGCGCAGCGAGGCACCGATCGAGTCCAGCACGCCGACATCCAGCCCTTTGAGCAACGCCAGGCGCTCTTTGAAGCTGGCGCGGAAGTCCAGTTCACCGGCCATCGCCCGTTCGGTAATTTCCGAAACCTTGTCGCCCACGCCAGCCGCCTTGGCCAGCTCATCGATGACTTCGGCTTCGATCAGGGTCGAGTCCATGTCGAACACCGCCAGACGGCGGTTACGCCGGAACAGCGAATCTTCCTGGAAGGCGATGTCGACGTTCAGTTCCTGAGCGACGCTGAGGAATTCGGCCCGCAGTGCCTGCGGATCAGCCGCTTCGCCACGCACGGAAAACTCGATGCAACCCTTGCCTTTATCGGCCGGGGTATCCAAAGGCATGCGCCCGGACAGGCGATCGATGTGGTCGATGTTCAGGCCATATTTGGCGGTAATCGAGCTCACGGCCTGCAATTGCCCGGCGGTGACCTTGCGAGTCAGCAAGGTCACAATGTGGCGTTTTTTGCCCTGGTTGCCGACCCACTGCTGGTAATCCTCTTCGGACACCGGTGTGAAACGCACCTGTTGATCAAGCTCATAGCCCTTGAAAAGGATGTCCTTGAGCACCGACTTGCCTTGTTCGGTATCAGGAATTTCAACCAGGATGCCGAACGACAGGGTGTCGTGGATCACCGCCTGACCGATGTCGAGAATGTTCACACCACCCTGGGCCAGAACGCCCGTAATGGCCGCAGTCAGACCCGGACGGTCGACTCCCGTGATGTTTATCAGGACGATTTCGCGCAAGGCGCACCCCCGCAGGTGGAAAAAAACCGCATTCTACCCACATTCAGTGACCATCGGGCACCGTGAGCGCTTTGACGGTCTAGGGCCTGTCGCTATACTGCGCGTCAACTTCACGGACAAAAGAGCCGAGCTCAAGTGAACCGGCCCACGCCAGTAAAAACCGATAACTTCTTTCTGCTGATCTTCCGTGCACTGCGCCACCGCCGTGTACCGATTGCATTGCGCATTGCCAGCCATAACGTGATCCTGGTCGCTCTGGCCCTGGTGATCTACGCCTGCGTGATGGGTTTGCAGTTCAAGCAGGCCATGCACGAGCAAGCAGATGCGCTGGGTGAAAGCCTGACCATGCAGACGGCTACCTCAGCCACCGAGCTGTTGGTGTCCAACGACATCCTCAGCCTCAACGTCCTGCTCAACAACCTGACCAAGAACAAGCTGGTGGCCCACGCCGCCATCTACAGCATGGACAACCGGATCCTTGCCGAGGCCGGCCAGCGTCCCAAGCACGGCCTGCTGGGCGAGGCCGAAGGCATCTATCAGAGCAAGATCACCTTCCAGGACGTGACCGCCGGGCAATTGCGCATCAGCCTGGACATGGATCAGTTCCAGCAGCCGATGACCATCAGCCTGCAAAGCATGGGAATTTTGAGCGCGATCCTGCTGGCCCTGTCCCTGGCCCTGAGCCTGCGCATGGGTCGATACCTCTCCACGCCGCTGCTGCAATTGCGGGTTTGGCTGCGCAACATCGACGAATACACCCCGGCCACCGAGCGTAATGACGAGATCGGCGACCTGGCGCGTCAGCTGCACGCCGACTTCGCGCCGGAACCGGTCGAACCGGAACCCGTGCCGGAACCCGAATTCGACGACAGCGATGACGACGACGGCGAGCTGGGTTTCGAAGTGCGTAACCTGCGCGATCCGAGTTTCGATGAAAGCCGCCCGATGGCCGCGATGAAAGCTGCGCCACGGCGTGTCGTCAGCACCGTTGAAGATGATGACGATGATGCGTTCGCCGATTTGCTCGATGATGCGCCAGAAAGCGTGGCGAAACCGCTGGGTAAACCAGTGGCCTCCAGCGTGCCACAGCACAGCGCTGTGCTGGCTGTACAGTTGGGCTCACAGGAACAACTGCGACGCCTGCCCCGGACACGTCTGGAAGAGCTGCTCAAACGCTACCGCGACTGCCTCGACCAGGCGGCCTCGCTCTACCAGAGCGAGCTGCACACCCTGAACGATGGCAGCACCCTGATGCTGTTCCACAGCGAAGACAGCGGCGACGATTACCTGACCAACGCCATCTGCTGCGGCGAGCTGCTGCGGGCGCTGGGCCATCAACTGCAGATCGAAGTCGCCGACAGCGGTATCACCTTGCAATTGCAGCTTGGCCTGACCCTGGGCGACGAGCTGTTCGGCCTGAGCCAGATCGACCTGTTGCTGACCGACGCTGCGCAGGATGCCCTGGCCCTGTCGCAACACAGCCGCAACCTGCTGCTGGTTGAACGCAAGATCAATGACGATGCCCTGATCCGCCAGCGCGCACGGATCCGCCCGATTGCCAGCCCTGAAGGCGCCTGCTGCGTGGAGCGGCTGATGGAGCCTTATCCGTCGATGCTTGAGCGGCAACTGGCGCGGATGCACGAACGCCGGGCGTAAAAGCCCTGTTATGAAGAAGCCCGCAGGCGAGTAATCGTCTGCGGGCTTTTTGTTGCCTGTCCCGACGCCTTCGCGAGCAGGCTCGCTCCCACAGGGGATCTCGACCACCCACGCATCTACTGTGGGAGCGAGCAGGCTCGCGAAGGGGCCACCAGCACTGTAAATTCCACCCTGCAGAAACAACAAAGCCCGCACTAGGCGGGCTTTGGTTTGTATCGGTCCGGACTTAGAAGCGAAACACTTCCATATCCGTACGAATCGGTGCAGCCATCGGAATCTTCGGCTGCTTTTCCGCTTCCGCAGCAGGCGCCACAGGCTTGGCTGCCGGCTTTTTAGGGGCTTCGGCAATCGGTGGCTGGTTGGCCAGAGGCTTGAGCGCTGTCGACAGCTGTTCAGCGAGCTTCTGCAGCAATACACCCTGCGCCTGAACCTGAGCCGCAGTGCTGCCGGCGTGCTGTTCCTGCAGGTGAATAATGCGGTTATCACGCACCTGGCCACGACGGTCGATCAAACGCCATTGCGCATCAAGGATCGCCGGTTGCGACTCTCCCGAATCCAGACGCGTGATGGTCAACAGCACCTGCACATCCGGAGTGAACCCCACTGTCGCAGGTGCCAGCACGACACGCTGGCTATCCAGGTGACCGGCCACCTGACGCAGCAACAGCTGATCGATGTCGGAAGACAGGCTGCCAGCCCAACGGCCGTCGGGCGAGGCTTGCAGGCTGCCATCCGGTTGACGCTGCAACAGGGTTTCGCGTTGCAGGTAGTCCGCCACGGTTACCGGGCCCAACAAAACCGCCATGCCCGCGCTTTGCGCAGGCTGAACCGGACTTCCGCTGTCCAGTTGATACAGCGACACCGGCTGGTGAACGCTGCAACCCGCCAGGCCAAGTACGCCGGCGAGCATCAAGATAAAAGGAAGGCGCAGAGCAGTCATCGTCCCATCCAGGTGATTGCCACAAGGCTAATCACAGTGAAAATACTCAATAAATATGAAGAACGCTCGGCCACGCCGGCGCTTGAAAGGCCATATCATCCGTGAATATGCGTTCCGACTCCAGCGCCAAAGCGCCGATCTACGCGTTAAATCGTAGATCAGGCGCTCTAGGACGCTTAATTGAGGTTTTCGACGAGCAGCGCATCTACCCGCTGGAAGCCACGTGGCAATTTATTACCACGACGCCCACGCTCACCTTTGTAGTGTTCGAGGTCGTCCGCTTTCAGTGACAAGGTACGTTTTCCGGCCTGTAGCACCAGGGTGGCGCCATCCGGGACAACGGCGATGTCCGTGACATACTCTTCGCGACTGGCCACGCGCTCACCGGTAATCCCGATGATCTTGTTGCCTTTGCCCTTACCTAATTGTGGCAGATCGCTGATCTTGAAGATCAGCAGGCGACCTTCGGTGGTCACCGACGCCAGCCAGTTCTGCTCACGATCGGCCACCGGCCGCGGCAGGATCACCTTGGCGTTGTTCGGCAGGCTCAGCAGGGCCTTGCCCGCCTTGTTCTTGGCCTGCAGGTCTTCACCCTTGACCACGAAACCGTAACCGGCGTCCGAGGCGATGACGTACAGCGCATCGTCCTCGGGCATCAGCACGCATTCAAAACTCGCCCCTGGCGGCGGCGTCAGACGGCCGGTCAGCGGTTCGCCCTGACCACGGGCCGATGGCAAGGTGTGTGCGGCGACCGAATAGCTGCGACCGGTGGAGTCGATAAACACCGCAAACTGGTTGGAACGCCCCGCCGCCAAGGCCTTGAAACCATCCCCGGCCTTGTACGACAGCCCGGTGGCGTCGATGTCATGGCCCTTGGCGGAGCGCACCCAGCCTTTTTCCGAGAGCACGACAGTGACTTTTTCGTTCGGCAGCAGATCGTGCTCGGTCAGCGCTTTCGCTTCAGCACGCTCGACGATTGGCGATCGACGGTCGTCGCCATAGGTCTCGGCATCCTTGATCAGCTCGGTGCGTACCAGTTTTTTCAACTTGGCTTCGCTGCTCAGCAGCGCTTGCAGCTTGGCTTGTTCCTTGAGCAGTTCGTCCTGCTCGGAACGCAGCTTCATTTCTTCCAGTCGCGCCAATTGACGCAAACGCGTGTCGAGAATGTAGTCGGCCTGGATTTCGCTCAGGGCGAAACGCTCGATCAGCGCGGCTTTGGGCTGCTCCTCGGTGCGGATGATGTGAATCACTTCATCCAGATTGAGGTAGGCGATCAACAGACCGTCCAACAGATGCAGGCGACGCTCGACCTTGTCCAGGCGGAATTGCAGACGACGACGCACGGTCTGGACCCGGAACTCCAGCCACTCGACCAGCAGCGCCCGCAAGTTTTTCAGCTGCGGCTTGCCGTCCAGTCCGATGATGTTGATGTTGACCCGGTAGCTCGACTCCAGCTCGGTGCTGGCGAACAGGTGCTGCATCAACGCATCGTGGTCAAAGTTTTTCCGGGCGCCCGGAATAATCACGATCCGGCACGGGTTCTCGTGGTCCGACTCGTCGCGCAAGTCGGCGATTTGCGGGGCTTTCGACGGTTTGGCCTGCATCATCGCCGCGATCTGTTCCAGCACCTTGGCACCTGAAACCTGATGTGGCAGCGCGGTGACGATGATGTCGCCGTCTTCGATGTGGTACACGGCGCGCATGCGCACTGAACCCTTGCCGGTTTCGTAGATTTTCAGCAGGTCGGCACGCGGGGTGATGATTTCCGCTTCGGTCGGATAATCCGGGCCCTGGATGTGTTCACAGAGCTGTTCGACCGTGGCTTTGGGCTCATCGAGCAAACGCACGCACGCCGTCGCGACTTCGCGCAGGTTATGCGGCGGAACGTCGGTGGCCATGCCCACGGCAATGCCGGTGGTACCGTTGAGGAGGATATTCGGCAAACGTGCTGGCAACACCAGCGGTTCGTCGAGAGTGCCGTCGAAGTTCGGCCCCCAGTCCGCCGTGCCCTGCCCCAGTTCGCTGAGCAGCACTTCGGAATAACGCGACAGCCGCGCTTCGGTGTAACGCATGGCGGCGAAGGACTTGGGATCGTCCGGCGCACCCCAGTTACCCTGGCCGTCCACCAGCGTGTAGCGGTAGCTGAACGGCTGAGCCATCAGGACCATGGCTTCGTAGCAGGCCGAGTCGCCATGAGGGTGGAACTTGCCGAGCACGTCACCGACGGTACGCGCCGATTTCTTGTGCTTGGAATCGGCGTCCAGCCCCAGCTCGCTCATGGCGTAGACAATACGCCGCTGTACCGGTTTCAGGCCGTCGCCGATATGCGGCAAGGCACGGTCCATGATCACGTACATGGAGTAGTTGAGGTAGGCATTTTCGGTGAAGTCAGCCAGTGACCGGCGCTCTACACCGTCCAGGCTGAGATCAAGGGAGTCGCTCATGCGGGCCTCATCGGTTCGTTGTCTGGCGCAGCAGCATGGTGCCACCGCGCTGGGTAAATTCAAGTTTGTTCAGCGCGCTCATACCGAGCAGCACTTGATCGCCATCCAGGCCTGGCACGACGAGGGCGCGCACATCACGCAACACAATATCGCCCAGTTGCAACCGGTCGACGCGGGTTCGATATCCCTCGGTGCGACCGTTGGCGGTGCTCAGGGTCACCCCGAAGCCTTGTTCCAGTTTCAGCCGTTCGGCCAATTGCGCCGGGATCGCCACATCGGTCGCCCCGGTATCGAGCATGAAATTCACCGGCTGACCATTGATATGGCCGCTGGCAACGAAATGTCCCTGGCCGTTGCTGACCAGTTTCACTTCGACGAAACCATCGCCGAGCTGCGAGTTCACTACCACATTTGGGTTTTGCTGACGCTCTTCCCACTGGCCAAAAAACCGCGTCGCCAGAAACAGCGCGGCGCACCAGGCCAATACCATCAATACTCGACCGGCCCGTTTGCCCGGCGTTTGCTGGCTCATGGTTTGGCACTCCAGCCACCTTCAGGTGCCGCAAAGCGCCAGACGATCGGACGGACCTCGCCATCGGCGCGGGCACCGGTGTTGTTGTCAATACCGATCCAGGCACCCTCGGCGTCCACGATCAACGCTTCGGTCAGTGCAAAGTCCTGGGGATAACGACGATTGTCCTGCAACGCCTCATCGGCAAACGACCAGCAGCGTTCGACCTTGGCCGTCACCGCGTCACGGCGACAAATCTCGAACGCGTTGCGCTCAAGGGTAAACAGCTTGCCGTTGAACCAGGACAGATCGGCAAAATCCCGGGGCATCGCTCTGGCGCTGGGAAATTGCGCAGGTTGCATTTCCTTTCCCCCTTCGCTCAGCAGCACACAACCGCCATCGCAGTCCCACACGGTTTGCTTGCGCTTGACCAGTAGCAACCCGCGACTCTCGCGCTCGGCAGCCAACCACAATTGATCACCTTGCGGATTGATCGCCAGGCCTTCGAATAACGCATTGAAGCGCAGCAACATACCGCTGGCCCGCGCCTCGCGAACCATGATCGGCGAAATCTTCAGCCAGGAGGTCGGCCCGGTTGGCGGAATTTGCAACACCGCCGCATGGGACTCGCTGACCACGTAGCGATTTCCGGCGCTGTCGCAAGTGATCCCTTCGAAATCCAGATCACCGCCACGCACAAACGACGACACCCAGGCCCGCGAGCGCAACCCCCAGGGCAAGTCGTTGTCCGGCACGGGCGCTACGCCGATGCCCACCGCTTCCGCGTGCCAGACGCCAGCGCCCGTCTCGAGGCGGTAGATCTGATCGTCGTCGCGGTCGGAGACCGTCCACAGCTCGTTGCCGCACTGGGCCAGCCCGGACAGGTTGCCGCCGCGCATACCGTCCACGGCATGCTCGGACAACAGACGCAGCTGCGGTGTCGGCTTGGCAGACACCGTCATCGAGGTCAGCAGCAATGCACACGCCAGGGCAAAGCCCAGCCGCATCAGCCCAGCACCTCCGCCAGGTTGCCCTTGGACTCCAGCCACGTCTTGCGGTCGCTGGCGCGTTTTTTCGCCAGCAGCATGTCCATCATTTCCGAGGTCGCGTCGAAATCATCGCCCAAGGTCAGTTGCACCAGGCGCCGGGTATTGGGGTCCATGGTGGTTTCGCGCAGCTGCGGCGGGTTCATCTCACCCAGGCCTTTGAATCGCGTGACCTGCGGCTTGCCGCGCTTCTTCTCGGCCACCAGGCGATCGAGAATGCCGTCGCGCTCGGCATCATCCAGGGCGTAGTAGATCTCTTTTCCCAGGTCGATGCGGTACAGCGGCGGCATGGCGACGTAGACGTGACCGGCATCCACCAACGGGCGGAAATGCTGGAGGAACAACGCGCAGAGCAGGGTCGCAATGTGCAGTCCGTCGGAGTCGGCGTCGGCGAGGATGCAGATCTTGCCGTAGCGCAGCTGGCTCATGTCCGCGGCGCCCGGATCGACGCCGATGGCCACGGCAATGTTGTGCACTTCCTGGCTGGCCAGCACTTCGCTGCCGTCGACTTCCCAGGTGTTGAGGATCTTGCCGCGCAACGGCAGGATCGCCTGGAACTCTTTGTCCCGCGCCTGCTTGGCCGAACCGCCGGCGGAATCACCTTCCACCAGGAACAGCTCGGAACGCATCGGGTCTTGCCCGGCGCAGTCCGCCAGCTTGCCCGGCAGCGCCGGACCCTGGGTAATACGTTTACGCTCGACCTTCTTGCTGGCCTTCAGACGGCGGCCGGCGTTGTTGATCGCTAGCTCGGCCAGCGCCAGGCCGGTTTCCGGATTGGCATTGAGCCACAGACTGAAGGCATCCTTGACCACACCGGAGACGAACGCCGCCGCTTCACGGGACGACAGCCGCTCCTTGGTCTGGCCGGAAAATTGCGGCTCCTGCATCTTCATCGACAGCACAAAAGCGATGCGTTCCCAGACGTCTTCCGGCGCCAGCTTCACGCCGCGCGGCAACAGGCTGCGGAATTCGCAGAATTCGCGCATAGCGTCGAGCAAGCCCTGACGCAGGCCGTTGACGTGGGTACCGCCCTGGGCAGTCGGAATCAGGTTGACGTAGCTTTCCTGCACCGCGTCGCCACCTTCGGGCAGCCACAGCAGCGCCCAGTCGACCGCTTCCTTGTTACCGGCGAAGGCACCGCAAAACGGCTCGTCCGGCAGACGCTCGAATTCGCTGACGGCATCGACCAGGTAGGAACGCAGGCCATCCTCATAATGCCATTCGATTTTCTCGCCTGTGGCCTTGTCCTCAAAGCTGACCAGCAGCCCCGGGCACAGAACGGCCTTGGCCTTGAGCACGTGCTTGAGACGGCTGATGGAAAATTTCGGTGAATCGAAGTATTTCGGATCCGGGGCGAAGAACACGCTGGTCCCGGTGTTGCGCTTGCCAACCGTACCGACGATTTCCAGCTCGGCTTTCTTGTAACCGTCAGCGAAGGTCATCTGGTATTCGTTGCCGTCACGTTTTACACGCACCCGGACTTCGGTCGACAAGGCGTTGACCACCGAAATACCCACCCCGTGCAGGCCGCCGGAGAACTGGTAGTTCTTGTTGGAAAACTTGCCACCAGCATGAAGCTTGGTGAGGATCAGCTCGACCCCGGAAACGCCTTCTTCGGGGTGAATGTCCACTGGCATGCCACGGCCGTCATCGCTGACTTCCAGCGAGTGATCGGCGTGGAGGATGACCTGCACCGATTTGGCATGCCCGGCCAAGGCTTCGTCGACGCTGTTGTCGATGACTTCCTGGGCGAGGTGGTTCGGCCGACTGGTGTCGGTGTACATGCCGGGGCGTTTGCGCACCGGGTCGAGGCCCGAGAGGACTTCGATGGCGTCGGCGTTATAAGAGCTAGCGCTGGGAGTGGCCATGGGGTCTCGTCGTCAGTCTTTCATTGAAAATAGGGGCAAGGTTTCACAGCGCGGTGAAATCAATCGCCTGATACAAATCTGCGCCAATGCCGGCAAAACTCAGCATCGCCGGAAGCTGCTCGGCAAAACCCTGGAAACCATGGTCGCCACCGGCCTGGATGCGCAAGGCACAGGCCCGGTAATACTGCTGGGCAAGGCGATAATCCAGCGTTTCGTCACCGGTCTGCAACCATACCTGATAGCGCTGCGGGTCCTGGGGTGCCGGCACTTCCAGCTCGGCGAGGGCCGTCACGTGGTCGTGGGTCATTTCCCAGGTCTCTTCGGTATACAGGTTTTTCTGTGTCCCCAGGAACCCGTCGAACATCCGGTGCGGACTGACGGCAGGGTTGATCAACAGGGCCTTCAGGCCATGGCGCTCGGCCAGGTGAGTCGCATAGTAGCCGCCGAGTGAGCTGCCGACCAGCAGTGGCCGTCCGAGCGCTTCAATCGCCTGCTCCAGCTGACCGATGGCCTCGCGGGGATGGTGATGCAGGGACGGCACAAGCAGTTGATTGCTCAAGCCCAGGCGTTCCATCACTTCGCTCAACTGTGTGGCCTTTTTCGACGCAGGCGCGCTGTTGAAACCGTGGATATAAAGGATCGAGCCGGACATTTGAACTCCCTGAGCGTCGGGTAAAAAGACGGAGTTTACAGGGACTCAGGGATACATGCGGAATTCGTGTCGCGCCATTCGCGAGCAGGCTCGCTCCCACATAGGCTCTGCGTCGCTCACAAATCCCTGTGAGAGCGAGCCTGCTCGCGAAGGTAGCGACTCGGTTTTTCAGTAGCCGTCGGAACCGTAATCGACCTGAAAATCGAACCCGGTCACACGCTCCACACCGGTTTCCAGCCGCCCATCCGGCAACAACCGCAACCAGCGATACCCCGGTGCCTGCTCCCCGACCTTGAAATCCTCGCTGCCGGGTTCGAACTGAATACACGTCGACGGCGAGGCGATCAGACGCACGTTGTTACGCAATTGATCGATTTCCTGATGCACATGCCCCCAAAGCACGGCGCGCACCTGTGGAAAACGATCCAGAACTTCAAAGAACGCTTCCGGATTACGCAACCCGATTGGCTCCATCCACGCACAGCCGATCGACACCGGATGATGGTGCAAGCACACCAGATGATGCCGCTCTGGCGCCTCACTCAAGGAACGGGCCAACAGTTGCAACTGATCGTCCTGCAAGTACCCTGGCACCGAGCCCGGCACTGCCGAATCGAGCAGCGTGACTCGCCAGTTGCCGATATCCACCACCGGCTCCAACAAAGCACTTTGCACCGCGGCCTCGGCCATGATGTGCGGCTCGTCGTGGTTGCCGGGAATCCAGCGGGCCGGCGCGTCGAGTTGCCGGGTCAATTCACGAAACTGCTGGTAGGACGCAAGCGTGCCGTCCTGGGACAGATCGCCGGTGGCCAGGACCAGATCGATCTGCGGCTGCTGCACGCGCACCAACTCAATGACTTTTTGCAGGCTGTCGCGGGTATTCATGCCCAGCAGCGTACCGTCCGCCTCGGCAAAAAGATGACTGTCGGAGAGTTGCACCAGTAATGCCGGATCAGCGCTGGTCAAGGTGGATACGCTCGGCAAGGTGGTTCTCCCAGGGCGTGATCGCGGGATTGGATAATGGCGCAATTATGCTCGGGGATGATCGAAAAGGGGAATCCGCGAACCTGACACAGTTCACAAGAACGTTAACGGACCACTTCGTACTCGTGTCCCAGCGCCAGGCAATGGCTCAACCACTCGCCCAGAAACATGTTCAGTTGGGCCTTCTCGTCGGGCTGGTGCATCGAGGCGTTCGGGTAAGGATAGATGCCGCGAAAGCGCCGCGCATGTTCGGCACTGACCACTTCGGCCATGCACGCGTCGTGATAGACCTGCACTTCCAGTTGCGGCACCGGCAGCCACGGCAGGCTGTGTTCCTGGCGCACCTGCAGGGTCGTGGTGTAGGGACAGACCTGCAGCACCTCCAGCGCCAGCACGCCCAGCATCTGGTCGCCGTGGGTCACGGCGATACGCCGCGCCGCTGGCTCGCTGCGCATGTCCGGCAACAGTCGCATCAGGCGCGCGTAGTTCGCCTCACAGGACGCCTGCAGGCCCACGAGGTCCACCCGATAGCGATCGCGCAGTTTGTTTACGACCATAGCCCCCTCACTTCAACGCGGTTCAGTGCCAGCCATTGCAAGGCAATGATGCTGGCCGCGTTGGCAATTCGTCCGTCGCGTACGGCTTGCAGGGCGTCTTCGAAAGCCCACACCGTGACGCGGATATCTTCAGCCTCTTCCTCCAGCCCATGCAGGCCGCCTACCCCATTACTATCGCAACGTCCCAGGTACAAATGCACGAATTCGTTGCTGCCGCCCGGCGATGGAAAATATTGGGTCATTGGCCACAGCGCCCCGATGACAAGCCCAGCTTCCTCCTGCGCTTCGCGGTGAGCAACTTCTTCCGGTTGCTCATCCTTGTCGATCAGACCAGCGACCAGTTCGATCAGCCACGGATTGTCGGTCTTGCCCAGGGCACCGACGCGAAATTGCTCGATCAGCACCACTTCGTCGCGCTGCGGGTCGTAGGGCAGCATGCACACCGCATCGTGGCGCACGAACAATTCACGGCTGATTTCGCGGCTCATGCCGCCGGCGAACAATTCGTGGCGCAAGTGCACGCGATCGAGCTTGTAGAAACCCTCGAAGCACTTTTCGCGCCGAACGATATCCACGGCGGTCGGAATGGCTTTGGCAAAATCAGTCATGACTATCCTCTTACTTCAAACCGATACGAGGTTCCTTTTTTCCTGGAACCTCGACTTCGCGCCATCCTAACGCGCCCGTGAGGTTTGATGCAGCCCCTTTACCTTCAGCGAGATAGACGGTGAGGGCGAAACCCACTCTAATTAGCTTAGTGGCGAACTGACTGCTCCGTTGATAGTCGAAGCGGGTAACTTTTCGCCTTTCCCTGTTTTATGAAGGACGCCCATGTCGCTTTTTAAAATTGCCTCCGTGGCCGCTCTCGCCCTGACCCTGGGCGCTTGCCAGAGCCTGTTCCAGCCCAACTATCGCGCGCCGCTGGAAACCACCCGCGACGCCACCGAGCAGCTCAAGCCAGGTTGTACCGACCAGGACTGCCCGCTGGTGAACATCGACACCCTGCACTTCCCCGCCGAGCCTGCGCTCGACGGCATCATCGAAAAACGCCTGCTGCAAATGACCCGTACCTCACCCGACGCCCCGGTGGCGCCGACGCTGGCGGCCTATCGCGAACAGTTTTTGCGCACCGCCGGCCCGCGCAACAGCAGCTATTTGCAGGCCAAAGTACGTGAGCAGCATGACGGCTTGGTGATCATCGAGTTGTCCAGTTACCTGGACACCGGCGGTGCCCATGGCACGCCGGGTCGAGGTTTCATCAACTATTCGCGTCAGCAGCAAAAAGTGCTGACGCTTTCGGACATGCTGGTGCCGGGGCAGGAAGAGGCGTTCTGGAAAGCCGCGCAGGTGGCGCACAACAGCTGGCTGATCAGCACCAAGCTCGATCAGGAACCGGAGTTCGTCAAGAGCTGGCCGTTCCAGAAAACCCAGAACGTGGCGCTAACCTACGGTGGGGTGATCCTCAAGTATGAAACCAGCAGCATCGCGCCTTACGCGCTGGGCCATGTCGAACTGAAGATCCCCTACCCTCGCCTGAACGGCATCATCAAGCCCGAGCTGTTTCCCGGCCGTAACTGAAGGCCCGGCCAAGGACTAGCTGGAGCAGCCCTGCGAGGATCAACGCCGGCAGGGTTGCGCCGATATCCGGATACAGATTGGCCAGCAGATGATAGGTGCTGACCCCGCCCAACCAGGCGAGCAGCGCGGGCCAGCGCAATGCGGCCGATGCCACCTGGGCACTGCGCTTGCGCAGGATGAAGTGATCCACCAGCACCACGCCGAACAGCGGCGCGAACACCGAACCGATCAACAGCAGGAAGTTCTGGTACTGGGCCAGTGGCGCCAGCAAGGCGATCAAGGTGCAGATCACGCCGATGGCCAAGGCCAGGTGCTCGACTTTCAAGCGCAACAGAATCCCGCTGGAAACAGCTGCCGAGTGAATGTCGGCAAAAGCGTTTTCCGACTCGTCCAGCAAAATCAGCAACAGCGGAATGCCCAGACCCGCGCCCGCCAATGCCAACAGCAAGGCATTGACTTCACCGCTCGGCGCGAACGCCAGGGTGTAGGCCACGCCCAGGCTCATCAGCCAGAAGTTACCGATGAAGAAGCCCACGGCGGTACCGCCGAAGACGTTTTTCGCCCGCTTGCCGAAACGCGAGTAGTCGGCAATCAGCGGCAGCCAGGACAACGGCATGGCGATGGCAATGTCGAAACCCACCGCGAACGGCATCGAACCGTCACCGGCCTGTGCCCACAACGCCGCCAGGTCAGCTTTGGCGAACAGGTTCCAGGTCAGCCAGATGCACGCAGCCAGCAGCAGCCAGATACCCCATTTGCGCAGGATCTGGCGTACGAAGGTCAACGGACCGCTCACGGCCAACAGGGTCGCCAGTGCGCCAAAGAACAGCGTCCACAACACCGGATTGGACAGTGCGCTGCCATCGCTGAAGGCCTTCGCGCCCAACAGGCTGGCGGCATCGCGCATGACGATGATCTCGAACGAGCCCCAACCGATCAGTTGCAGCAGATTCAGCACCGCCGGCAGGCTCGCGCCACGTTTGCCGAGGCTGAGCTTGAGTGCGGCCATCGACGACAGGCCGGTGTCGCTGCCGATCACGCCGACGGCAGCCAGCAGCAGAACGCCTACCAGGGTGCCGAGGAAAATCGCCAACAACGAGCCCGACAAGCCCAGGCCGGGCGCAAGCAGTGCGCCGGTCTGCAGGACCATCAGGCCGATGCCGAGGGAAAACCACAGGGAAAACAGATCGCGGCCGCCGAACACACGCTTGTCGGTTGGCACCGCGATGTCGGGTGAATAAGTACTCGGTTGAATGCTCAAGGGTGTTATCTCAGAGGGACATTTGTTGTGATCGTTCCCACGCTCCGCGTGGGAATGCCTCTAGGGACGCTCTGCGTCCAGTGACGCGGAGCGTCACGGGCTGCATTCCCACGCAGAGCGTGGGAACGATCAGTACGAGGGGTCAGATCAAACTTTCTGATACAGCTGACTGCCTTCCTTCTTAAAGCGCTCGGACTGTTCGGCCATGCCCTGGGCGACGTCCACGTCCACCGCTTCGATCCGTTGGTTGGCCGCATACTCGCGGACTTCCTGGGTGATTTTCATCGAGCAGAATTTCGGCCCGCACATGGAGCAGAAGTGCGCAACCTTGGCCGAATCCTTCGGCAACGTCTCATCGTGATACGAACGGGCGGTGTCCGGATCAAGGCCCAGGTTGAACTGGTCTTCCCATCGGAACTCGAAACGCGCCTTGCTCAAGGCATTGTCGCGGATCTGCGCGCCGGGATGCCCCTTCGCCAGATCGGCGGCGTGGGCGGCGATCTTGTAGGTGATGATCCCGGTCTTTACGTCATCCTTGTTCGGCAGGCCCAAATGTTCCTTGGGTGTCACGTAGCAGAGCATGGCGCAACCGAACCAGCCGATCATCGCCGCACCGATACCGGAAGTGATGTGGTCGTAGCCCGGCGCGATGTCGGTGGTCAGCGGGCCGAGGGTGTAGAACGGCGCCTCGTCGCAGCACTCCAGCTGCTTGTCCATGTTCTCCTTGATCAACTGCATCGGCACGTGGCCCGGGCCTTCGATCATGCATTGCACGTCGTGCTTCCAGGCGATCTTGGTCAGCTCGCCGAGGGTTTCCAGTTCGCCGAACTGCGCCTCGTCATTGGCGTCGGCAATCGAGCCCGGACGCAGGCCATCGCCCAGCGAGAAGCTGACGTCGTAGGCCTTCATGATTTCGCAGATATCTTCGAAATGGGTATAGAGGAAGTTCTCTTTGTGGTGTGCCAGGCACCACTTGGCCATGATCGAACCGCCACGGGAGACGATGCCGGTCACGCGCTTGGCGGTCATCGGCACGTAACGCAGCAGCACGCCGGCGTGGATGGTGAAGTAGTCGACGCCCTGCTCGGCCTGCTCGATCAGCGTGTCACGGAACAGCTCCCAAGTCAGGTCTTCGGCCACGCCGCCGACTTTTTCCAGGGCCTGGTAGATTGGCACCGTACCGATCGGCACCGGCGAGTTACGGATGATCCACTCGCGGGTTTCGTGGATGTGCTTGCCGGTGGATAGGTCCATGACCGTGTCCGACCCCCAGCGAATGCCCCAGGTAAGTTTCGCCACTTCTTCTTCGATGGACGAACCCAGTGCACTGTTGCCGATGTTGCCGTTGATCTTCACCAGGAAGTTACGGCCGATGATCATCGGTTCCAGTTCGGTGTGGTTGATGTTGGCCGGAATGATCGCACGGCCACGGGCAATCTCGTCACGGACAAATTCCGGAGTGATGATTTTCGGCACGCTGGCACCGAAGCTGTGACCGGCGTGTTGCTGGTCCAGCAGGCCCGCGGTGCGGGCCACTTCCAGCTTCATGTTTTCGCGGATGGCGACGTATTCCATCTCGGCGGTGATGATGCCTTTGCGCGCGTAGTGCATCTGGCTGACGTTGGCGCCCGGCTTGGCGCGGCGCGGGTTGTTGACGTGGGCGAAACGCAGCTTGGTCAGTTCCGGATCGGCAAGGCGTTCCTGGCCGAAGTTCGAGCTCAGGCCGCTCAGGCGCTCGGTGTCCCCACGGGATTCGATCCACGGCGAACGCACATCGGCCAAGCCTTTGCGCACGTCGATGATGACGTTGGGGTCGGTGTACGGGCCGGAGGTGTCGTACACCACCACCGGCGCATTGACCTCGCCGCCGAAGTCGGTCGGCGTCACGTCCAGGCTGATTTCGCGCATCGGCACGAGGATGTCCGGGCGAGTGCCCTGGACATAGATTTTTTGCGAGCGGGTAAACGGCTGCACCGATTGCTGATCGACCTTGGCCGAGTCACTCAGGTTGGTGGCGATTTTTGCTTTTGTAATCATCACGGGCTCTCCAGACAGCATCCAGGCAGTGGAATTTTGTCGGAGCGAACCTGTAAACGAATGGACGCACGGGCGCTGGAAAACCAGCAGTGCTGTGCTCAGTGCTCGAGGGGTGTTCGATTGTCGAACAACATCCCGGACGAAGCACAAGAGGACTCGCCGGGTGACGAGAAATCTTGTTCCCTACGCAGGCGCTAACCTGATCAGGTTCAACGGGATCCGAAATTATTCGATCTCAGCCTCATAGCAAGGCACCCCGACAAGAACCCGGCCAGTCTAGACATAACTGGCAAAGAACGCCAACACCGCAGCAAACACCGTGATGAATGGCGTAATTACCGGGAAGGGCAGGATTGTTGCCGAACGTGCGCGCAACTACACTCGCTACGGCCACGCTGCGCATTGACGCTGCATGTGCCGCGCCGTAGCCTTGGCGCTCAAATTATCAGCGTAATTTTTAAGGGATCGCCTCATGCTGCGCAAACTCTCACTGGCCGTTGCCGTGTCTTGTGCGTCCAATGGAATGGCTTGGGCAGCAGAAGCGCCCCTATCGACCAAGACCGATCTGGTCAGCGTCTATCAGGAAGCGGTGAACAACAACGCCGACCTCGCCGCCGCCATCGCCCAATATGGCGCCCAGAAGGAAGTCGTGCCCCAGGCCCGCGCCGGGTTGCTGCCCAATCTCTCCGGCGGTGCCGATGTTGCCAGCGTGCGCACCGCGATCGATCAGCCGTCGGCCACGGCCAACCGTAATGCCCATTCGTACCAGGCGACCCTGGCGCAGCCACTGTTCCGCGCCGACCGCTGGTTCCAGTTCCAGGCCGCCAAGGACGTCAACGAACAAGCTGCGCTGCAACTCTCCGCGACCCAGCAGAACCTGATCCTGCAGACCGCCGACAGCTACTTCAACGTGCTGCGCAGCCAGGACAACCTGGCCTCGACCAAGGCCGAGGAAGCCGCGTTCAAGCGTCAACTCGATCAGTCCAACGAGCGCTTCGATGTCGGCCTCTCGGACAAGACCGACGTACTGAACTCACAAGCCAGCTACGACACCGCACGCGCCAACCGCATCGTCGCCCAGCGTCAGGTGGATGATGCCTTCGAAGCCCTGGTGACACTGACCAACCGTCAGTACAACTCGATCCAGGGCATCAGCCACAACCTGCCGATCCTGCCGCCCGCGCCGAACGACGCCAAGTCCTGGGTCGAAACGGCGGCCAGGCAGAACCTCAACTTGCTGGCCAGTAACTACGCCGTCAGCGCCGCCGAGCAAACCCTCAAGCAGCGCAAGGCCGGCCATGCACCGACCGTCGATGCGGTGGCGCAATACCAGAAAGGCGACAACGATGCACTGGGCTTCAGCAACCCGAGCGCATTCGGCCAGCCGTACAAGGGCGATGTCGAGCAAACCTCGATCGGGCTGCAATTGAACATCCCGATCTACAGCGGCGGCCTGATCAACTCCCAGGTGCGCCAATCCTATGCGCAACTGGACCAGACCGAACAGCAACGCGAATCCCTGCGCCGGCAAATCGTGGAAAACACCCGCGACCTGCACCGCGCGGTGAATACTGACGTAGAGCAGGTGCAGGCACGCAAGCAGTCGATCATCTCCAACCAGAGTGCGGTGGAAGCGACCGAAATCGGTTATCAGGTGGGTACGCGCAACATCGTCGACGTGCTGGATGCGCAGCGCTCGCTCTACACTTCGGTACGCGACTACAACAACACCCGCTACGACTACATCCTCGACAACCTGCGCTTGAAGCAGCAGGCCGGTACGCTGAACCCGGGGGATTTGCAGGATCTGGCACGTTGGCTCAATCCCAACTACAACCCGGACAAGGACTTCCTGCCGCCGGATCTGGCGAAGGCTGCGGCTGAACAGCTCAAAGCGAGACCTTGATACAGATCCTGTAGGAGCCGGCTTGCTGCGGGCGGCGTTCCGACGATGGCGTCCTTGAAACCGCCATCGTCGGAACGCCGCCCGCAGCAAGCCGGCTCCTACAGGTCAGCGGTTAATTAACCGGCCCAGCCCATCCAGCAACCGCTGCAACGCCCCCTGATTGGTGCGCATCACCTTCAACCCCGCCTCGGCCATGCGCTGCGCATCCCTCGGCAATTCGAACAGCCGCTGCACCGCCACCGCCAGCCCTTGTGCATCCTCCACCTCCTGCAACGCCCCAGCACTGCGCAACTGCGCGGCAATCTCAAGGAAGTTGAACAGGTGCGGGCCACTGAGCACCGGCTTGGCCAAAGCCGCCGGCTCAAGCAGGTTATGCCCGCCATTAGGCACCAGACTACCGCCGACGAACGCGCTGTCGGCCAGGGCATAGAGAAACAGCAGCTCGCCCATGGTGTCGCCCAGCAACACCGAAGTGCCAGCGGTGACCGCATCGCCTGTGGAGCGCCGCACCGTGGCAAAACCCTGCTGGCGGCACAATTCGAATACCGGATCGAAACGCTCGGGATGGCGCGGCACCAGAATCAGCAAGGCATCGGGATGGCTCGCCAGCAACTGACGATGGGCCGCCAGTACCACCTCGTCTTCGCCATCATGGGTACTGGCGGCGATCCACACCGGGCGTTCCTGCGCCTGCCATTGCCCGCGCAACTCGGCGGCACGCTGCAACAGCTGCGGGTCGATGGCCAGGTCGAACTTGATCGAGCCGGTGACTTCGACGGTTTCCGCCCGCGCGCCCAAACTCCGGAAACGCTGGGCTTCGGCTTCGGTCTGCACCGCGAACAGGCTCATCTCGGCCAGCATCGGCCCGGTCAGTTTGCCGAAGCGTCCATAACCCTTCGCCGAACGTTCGGACAGTCGCGCATTGGCCAGAGCCACCGGAATCCCGCGCTTGGCGCATTGATGGATATGGTTGGGCCAGAGCTCGGTTTCCATGATCACCGCCAGTTTCGGCTGGACCCGAACAAGAAAACGCCTGGCGGCGCATGGCAAGTCATAGGGCAAATAGCAGTGCTGGATGCGCGGTTCGTTGGCGAACAAGGCCTGGATGCGCTCCGAACCGGTCGGGGTCATGCAGGTCACAGTGATCGGCAGCTGTGGATAACGCTGCAACAAGGCGCGAATCATCGGTGCGGCGGCAATGCTTTCACCCACAGACACCGCGTGCACCCAGATACCCCCGGGCTTCATCGTCGGCATCCCGTAGGAGAAACGCTCGCCGATGCGCTTGGCATAGGCCGGCGCCTTGCGCGAGCGCAGCCACAGCCGAATCGCCACCAATGGCAGCCCCAGGTAAAACAGCGCGGTGTAGAGAGTTCTATTCATGGCGGCGGAGTTTATCGGGTTTTTCGCCGATCGCCTGCAGATGCACGGCAAATCGCTCCGCCAGCCAGCGCGCCGCCGGCCCGAGCGGTTCATCGCGACGCCAGACCAGCTCCACCACCAAGGCCGGTGGAGTCCATTCGCTGACCAGTTCGACCATCAAATCCTGATACGCCGGGTACTGCACCACGTGACGCGGCAACCAGGCCCAGCCAAGGCCGCGCACCAGCCATTCAGCCATCACGTAAAAACTGTCGGCCCGCCAGACCTGCGGGCTGGCCGGTTCGCTGCCGGGGTAGACGCTGGACTGCGTGGACATCAGCAACTGACGATGCTGCGCCAGTTCCTGGCAGTTGACTTCAGTCTTTGCCGCCAACGGATGCCCGACGCCGCACACGGTGACCATCTCAACACTGCCCAGCACCCGTCGCTCAAGGGCTTCAGGAATTTGATCGTGGTAAAACAGCAAACCCAAATCAGCCCGACGTTCCACCAGTTTGCGCGCCACATCGCCTTGGGCAGCGCTGGTCAGTTGCACTTCAAGGCTGGGAAATTTTTCCGCCAAGGCTTCAAAGCTTTCGATAACCGGCTGATACGGCATCGCCTCGTCCTGGGCCAGACGCAGGCGCGCCTCCTGGCCGCGCATTATCGCCAGTGCCCGGCCATTGAGACGCTCGCATTGGCGCAGCACTTCCCGCGCTTCCTCCAGCAAGGCATTGCCGGCCTCAGTGAGTTTCGGCTGGCGGCCACTGCTGCGGTCGAACAGGCTCACGCCCAGATCTTCCTCCAACAGTGCAATCGCACTGCTGACCGCCGACTGGGCTTTGCGCTGGTCGCGAGCAACCGCTGAAAACGAACGTTGCTCCGCCACACCGACGAACAAGCGCAGTTGTTCAAGATTCCATTGCATTGACAAACCCATCTTCAGAACAGATAGGTAATGACTTTACCGCATCTGGATAATCTCTAGAATGCCGAACTCAGCAAGCAACACTTCATACGAGGATTGAACCATGACCGCTTACTACTACCTGGCCATTGCCATCTGCGCCGAAGTGATTGCCACTGTTTCGATGAAAGCGGTCAAAGGCTTCAGCACGCCGTTGCCGCTGCTGCTGGTGATCGTCGGCTACGGCATCGCCTTCTGGATGCTGACCCTGGTGGTGCGCAGCGTGCCAGTGGGCGTGGCTTACGCGGTATGGGCCGGCATGGGCATCGTGATGGTCAGCGTCGCGGCGTTGTTCATCTACGGGCAGAAGCTGGATGTGCCGGCGATGATGGGGATGGCGCTTATCGTGTTGGGCGTCGTAGTGATCCAGCTCTTCTCGAAAACTGCCGGCCACTGAAAGCCGAACCACCATCCTTTGTGGGAGCGAGCCTGCTCGCGAAAGCGGTGTTTCAGCAACATTAACATCAGCTGACACACCCCCTTCGCGAGCAAGCTCGCTCCCACAGGTGCATCAGCCCCTCCAATCTTCGAGTCTGTATACTGCGCCCTCGTCTTGAACACTGAGGTCGCTGCATGCCATCCGTTATTTCCACCGACGTTCTCATTGTCGGCGCTGGTGTCGCCGGCCTCTGGCTGAATGCGCGCCTGCGTCGCCAGGGTTTCTCGACCGTTCTGGTGGAAAGCGCCAGCCTCGGCGGCGGGCAAAGCGTGAAGTCCCAGGGCATCATCCATGGCGGGGCCAAGTACGCACTGCATGGCGCCCTGACCGGCGCCTCGGAAGCCATCGCCGACATGCCGCGTCGCTGGCGTGAAGCCCTGGCCGGGGATGGCGAACTGGACCTTTCGGGCGTGCGCCTGCTGTCCGAAGCCCACTACCTCTGGTCCCCGGGCACGATTGCCGGCAACCTCACCAGTTTCTTCGCCAGCAAGGCCGTGCGCGGTCGCGTCGATCAGGTCAAGGGTGACCAACTGCCACCAGCCCTGCAAGACAAGCGATTCAAGGGCAAGGTCTACCGCCTGGCGGAACTGGTGGTCGATGTGCCGAGCTTGATCCAGCGCCTGGCTGACCTCGCGGGTGATGGCCTGCTCGCCGGCCAGAAGATCGAGCCGCTGCTGGAGGGTGGCGTGCTGGTCGGCCTGAAGGTGGACGAACGCGAGATTCGCGCCCAACGCATCGTCCTGAGCGCCGGCGGCGGGACTGCGGCGTTGCTCGAAGCGCTGGGGCTGACCCAGCCCGCCATGCAACGACGCCCGTTGCACATGATCATTGCCAAAGGCCCAAGCCTGAAACCGCTGTACGCCCACTGCCTGGGCGGTGGAACCAAACCACGCATTACCGTGACCACGCACCCGGCGGCCGATGGTCAGTGGGTCTGGTACCTGGGCGGCGATATCGCTGAAACCGAAGGCGTGACCCGTGAGCCCGCCGAACAAATCGCTACCGCACAGAAAGAACTCGGCCAGTTATTGCCATGGATCGACCTCAGCACGGTGCAATGGGCAACCTTGCGCGTGGACCGCGCCGAGCCCCTGCAATCGGGGCTGACCCGTCCCGACAACGCCTTTGTTGCCGAAGAAGGTCGCCTGCTGGTGGGCTGGCCAACCAAACTGGCACTGGCGCCGGACTTTGCCGACCGGGTGATCGCCAGCCTTGCCCGCGATGGCATTCAACCGGGTCCGGTCACCGCGTTGCCGCCGCTGCCAAAACCGCCGATGGCCGTCCCGGCCTGGGAGCAATTACTGCCATGAGCCAACCGACTCTGCACGACTTGCATCGCCCCCTGGGCAGCACCGGTCTGATGGTGTCGCCCTTGGGCCTGGGCACAGTAAAACTCGGCCGTGACCAAGGCGTGAAGTACCCCAATGGCTTCCAGATCCCCGACGACAATGAAGCGCGGATGCTGCTCAAGCTCACGCGCGACCTGGGTATCAACCTGATCGACACCGCTCCGGCCTATGGTCGCAGCGAAGAGCGCCTTGGCCCCCTGCTGCGTGGTCAGCGTCAGGATTGGGTGATCGTCAGCAAGGTCGGCGAAGAGTTTGCCGACGGGCAGTCCCGTCACGATTTCAGTGCCGCGCACACCCGTGTCTCTGTAGAACGCAGCCTGCAACGCCTTGAGACTGATTTCATCGACCTGGTGCTGGTGCACTCCGACGGCAACGACCTGGCGATCCTCGATGACAGCGAAGTCTATGCCACGCTTGCCGCGCTAAAGGCCGAAGGCAAGATTCGTGGCTTCGGCTTTTCCGGCAAAACCGTCGAAGGCGGCTTGAGGGCGCTGGAGCAAGGTGATTGCGCAATGGTCACCTACAATCTGAACGAGCAAAGCGAAAAGGCCATCATTGACTATGCTGCTGCTCACGGCAAAGCCATTCTGGTCAAAAAAGCCCTCGCCAGCGGTCATGTGTGCCTGAGTCCAGGCGTGGACCCGGTGCGCGCCAGTTTCGAGTTGTTGTTCGAACATCCCGGTGTGGCCAGTGCTATTGTCGGAACGATCAATCCGCTGCACCTCGCCCATAACGTGGCGACCGTTGCCCAGGTCCTACGTAGCAACTGATGCCGCCCCTCGCGGCCTTAAGCAGGAGCCGACATGCCGCGTACGCTCATAAGAAAGAACCCGAGCAACTTCAAGACCCTGCCGTTATTCGTCGAAGCGACTCCCGAAGGCCTGAGTTATCAGAGCGTCGGGAGGCCGCTGAATTTCTCCCAGATCCTGCAACGTCGCCGTCCCGTCACCGTCGCCGACACGGAACGCTTTGCCCTGGAACTGGCCAACCTCGGGGTCTCGGTGCGCCTGACACTGCATTGGCAGAATCGCGATTACTGGGTACTGGTGCGTCAACGCCGGCAGGACCGCGGCGACGTGGTGCTCAAGCTGATTTCCGGCTACGTGCCTGCCCATGAGCTGAACCTGCCGCTGCACACGGCAATCCAGGAAATTGCCGAAGAATGCCTGCTGGAAACCCCGGAAGGCTGGCTCGGCGGACGCTTCAATGACACCTGGCTACCCGCGCCCTACTCGAGCGCCCTGCACTACCGCGAAGCCCTGCCGTTTCGCCTGTCGCCGCTGTCCGGCTCGGCGCGTCCGGTGCGTTGCGCCAACCTGCCACTGATCGAACGGCCACGTGCTTATGTGCACTTGCCGACCGCATCGCTGCAATTGATTTACGACTTGCGCCTGGAGGTCCCCAAGGAAGCCAAGTCCCTGAGCCTGTTTCACGTCGACGAACGACTGGAAGGCGATCAACTGGTGGCCCGCCTGGATCGCAAGCGCCCCGACCTATACCTGATGCCTTTAAAGGACGGCCACCCCTTGGCCGAGCTCTACACCTTGAAAAAGGATCAATTGCACCCGGCGAGCACCCGTGGACTGTACCTGGCCGAAAGTTTTGCCCGGCAGGAAGGCTGGCTGGTGAAAGACGAGCGGATTCGCTGGAAGGACTGGGTGCGGCAGCAGGGTTTGACGCCGCCGGGGAAGGATTCGGGATTGGCGCGGTTGCGTGGCAAGGCCAGGCAACTGCTGAAGAAGATCGTGCCGCGCAAGGCGGCACGCCCCTGATCGTTCCCACGCTCTGCGTGGGAACGATCAGTGCGTCATTCGGACTTGCGGATTTTCTCGACAATGGCAGTCGTGGAGCTGTTTTCCACCAGCCCCAGCACTTTCACGGTCCCGCCGTAAGCGGTCACGATGTCCGCACCGACCACTTGGTCAATCCCGTAGTCCCCACCCTTGACCAGCACGTCCGGCTTGACCTCGCGCAGCAGGTTCTCCGGTGTGCCCTCAGCGAAGCTGATCACCCAATCGACCGCGCCCAGACCTGCCAGCACTGCCATGCGCCGGTCGACACTGTTGATTGGACGGCCAGGCCCTTTCAGGCGGCTGACCGACGCATCGTCGTTGACCGCAACGATCAGGCGATCGCCTTGCGCCCGCGCCTGCTCCAGGTACGTCACGTGCCCGGCATGCAGGATGTCGAAGCAGCCGTTGGTGAAGACGATTTTCTCGTTATGCGCACGGGCGTCGTCGACTGCCAGCAGCAACTGTTCAAGGCCCAGCACGCCGCGCTCTGAACCCTGATCGCGCTGGATGGCACGACGCAACTCCGGCGCGCTGATGGCCGCCGTACCGAGCTTGCCGACCACGATGCCTGCCGCCAGGTTGGCCAGGCCCACCGCGTGGGGCAGTTCTTCACCGGCGGCAATCGCCGCTGCCAGGGTGGAAATTACCGTATCACCAGCACCGGTCACGTCGAACACTTCACGGGCGCGTGCCGGCAGGTGCAATGCCGGATGATCCGGGCGCAGCAGGGTCATGCCGTGTTCACCACGGGTCACCAGCAAGGCACCAAGGTCCAGGTCGTGCATCAGCTGCGCGCCCTTGTTCACCAAATCATGCTCATCGGCGCAACCACCGACGATGGTTTCGAATTCGCTGAGGTTCGGCGTGATCAGGCTCGCGCCACGATAAATGGAGAAATCCTTGCCCTTGGGATCGGCCAGCACCGGAATGCCACGGGCACGGGCGGCCTGGATCAGCACTTGATGGTTTTTCAGCGCGCCTTTGCCGTAGTCAGACAGTACAAGCACCTTGATGCCTTCAAGCAGTTCGTCGACTTGCACGGACAACGCCAGAGAGTCGGTGGCGAACGGTTCTTCGAAGTCGATTCGCAGCAGTTGCTGGTGACGGCTCATGACCCGCAGCTTGACGATGGTCGGCTGGTGGGCAATGCGCTGGAACAACGCGCGCACACCGGCCCCCTTGAGGCTATTGACCAGGCTATCGGCGGCTTCATCGTCGCCGGTCACGCCGACCAGCGAGGCCGGCGCGCCAAGGGCGGCAATGTTCAACGCAACGTTGGCGGCACCGCCCGGGCGGTCCTCGATGTGATCGACCTTGACCACCGGTACTGGCGCCTCAGGGGAAATCCGTGAGGTACCACCATGCCAGTAACGGTCGAGCATGACATCGCCGACCACCAAGACAGGGGCTTGATCGAATCGCGGCATGGACAACTTCATGGAGCAACCCACATACAAAATGAACAGGGGCGCGATATTAACACAGGGTTGGCACCGGCTTGTGTGACGGCTGCAACGGGATCTTCCGGTAAGGCTTTTTGATCAATTCTTGAGCAAAATCGGCAAATGGTAGCTCGTCGGGCGCATTGCACGCCGGCAGAGCATCAGGGTGAGGCAAGCTCACCCTGATGTCGGTATCAGGCGATGTCTTCAGCCGGTGTATCGAGGCCCATCGCATGCAGACGCGAATAGTAGCCATTTTGCGCCAGCAATTGAGTGTGGGTGCCACGCTCGACGATTTCGCCGTGATCCATCACCAGAATCAGGTCGGCCTTTTCGATCGTCGACAACCGGTGGGCGATGACCAGCGTGGTACGACCTTTCATGACTTGATCCAGCGCTGCCTGAATGTGGCGCTCGGACTCGGTATCGAGTGCCGAGGTGGCTTCGTCGAGAATCAGCAACGGGGCATTTTTCAACAAGGCCCGGGCAATCGCCAGGCGCTGGCGCTGACCGCCAGACAGCAGTACGCCGTTTTCCCCGACCTGGGTATCCAGGCCTTGTGGCATCTGCGCGATGAAGTCCATTGCATAGGCGTCCGCAGCAGCTTTTTCAATGTCGGCGCGAGGTGCGCCAGCCAGATCACCGTAGGCGATGTTGTTGGCGATGGTGTCGTTGAACAGGGTCACATGTTGAGTAACTTGCGCCACGTGCCGACGCAGATTGCGCAGGCGATAGTCTTCGATTTCCACATCATCGAGCAGGATCTCGCCGACTTCATGATGGTAGAAGCGCGGGATCAGGCTGGCGAGTGTCGATTTGCCGCTGCCAGAACGGCCTACCAGCGCGATCATTTGCCCCGGTGCCGCGGTGAAGCTGATGTTCTTCAGCACCTCACGGTCTGTCCCAGGGTAGGTAAAGCTCAGGTTGCGCACCTCGAGGTAGCCATTGACGCGGTCGCGCTCAACGGTACCGTGATCGACTTCCGGCTCGACGTCCAGTTGCTCGAAAATGCTTTCGGCACCGGCGACGCCTTTCTGAATGGTCGAACTGACTTCCGACAGCTGCCGGATCGGCTTGGGCAGCAGACCCGCCGCAGTGATATAGGCCACCAGGTCACCGGCGGTTGCATCACCACGCAGGAACAGCACCAGGAACATCAGCACGGCCATGGCGGTGTAGATCACCAGCTGCAGCATCGGCGTGTAGACCGCACCGGTCTTGGTCATGCGCAGTTGCTTGTCGGTATTACCCTGGCTGGCTTCGGCAAAACGCCGTTCTTCGTAGCTCTCGCCACCGAAGCTGCGCACTACGCGATAACCCTGGATGGTCTCGGACGCCACATGGGTCACGTCGCCCATGGCCACCTGGATTTTCTTGCTCTGCTTGCGGAATTTCTTGCTGGTATTACCCACCATGAGTGCAATCAGCGGCAGGATTGCCAGCATCACGATGGTCAGTTTCCAGTTCATCCACAGCAGGTAGGCAAACAGGAAGACCACGGTAAGGCCTTCGCGGATCACTACCTTGATGGCATCGGTGGCGGCACCGGTCACCATGGTCACGTTGAACGTGATGCGCGAGATCAGATGCCCGGAATTGTGGGTATCGAAATAGCGGTTTGGCAGGACCAGCAATTTATTGAACAACTCGACACGCAGGTCATGCACCAGCCCCAATGAAACCTTCGCCAGGTAGTAGTTGCCGAGGAAGGAACCAAGGCCTTGCCACGCCGCGATCAGGATGATCAACAATGGCACGGCCATCAGCAGCTGCAAGTCCTTCAGATAGGGGACGTTGGGGAAAAGCACCGCTTCAGGATTACTCAGGCCATCGACGAAATACTTGAGAATCCCCGCCAGCATCGGCTGAGTGGAGGCAAAGATCACGAAGCCCACGATACTCAGCAAGAAAAGGCCGAGATAAGGTTTTACATACCCCAACAGCCGAAAATAGATTTTCAGGCTGGAGTCCTGTCCCGCTTTGGGCGGTGCGTCACTCATCGTAGAGCTCACTGGTTAGGAAGAACGCGAAATTTTATCACAAGCGTCGGGATTGGCCCGCGCCCATACCAAAACACTGGCCAGGCCAATGGGCAACCAGCTGATAAACCATTCGGCCCTTGGCGTGCCGTTCAGGCTGGCGGCATCGAATTGCATCGCCAATGTTGAGAACAACCATATGCCGATGATCCCCTTGGCATAGAGTGTTTCCCGAACCTTCCAGGCCTCGCGCAGCACAGCGATCCATGTCGCAACCCACAACAATAATCCTGGCACGCCCAGCTCGATGGCCACATGGGTGAACAGGTTATGGGCATGGTCAAAATACTGCCCATCGGCGAACACCGTGTAGTTACTGCCAAGGCCCAGGCCCCGCCATGGGTGCTCAGCGATCATTTGCAAGCTTGCCATCAGGATCTGCGGGCGATAGGAAGCGCCGCGCGCCAGGACCAGGGATTCGAAAAACCAGAACGCCAGCATGGCGATGATCAGTGCGAGCGCCGCGATGATGCAACTGCGCCGGTCACGGCACCAGATCGGCATGGCAAGTATCGTGAGGAACAGTGCCAAAGCAGCGCCGCGACTCTGGCTGAGCAGAACGAATACACCCAGAAAACCCAACGCAACAGCACAGCCCACCTGCATCACGCCAGTACGCGGATTCCAGAGCACCAGCCACACCGCTGCCAGCCCGATGACGTAGCCGCCCAGAATCGGATGGGCCAATTCGCCCAGCCCTTCCACACGTGCACTCCAGTCGTTGCCATGTATTCCATAAAATTTGATGATCGCCACCAGCGCGGTGACAGCCAGCCCTATTCCTCCCCATTGCATGATGCGGATCACGCGCTCGGGTCGGGAACTGGCGAATACCGGAAAAAACAACAGGAACACCACGATGTACAGCACGCGCTTGGCTGCTCGCTCCAGGTCAGGCGCGTTCGACCAGGAAAGACTGAGCAGTGACCAGATCACCAGCCCGAGCATCGGCAGGTAGACCCAGCGCTGGTCATGGAACAATTCCCGAAGCCGGGCCCGTGCGGGCCAGCAGAGCATGATTGCAGGCAACCAGAGAAACACCACCAAGCCTTGCTGATAGAGCTTGTTGGTAGGCGCAATGGCGATGGCCAACAAAAACCACAAAAGACCTACTGCCATCCATGCTTGCGCCCAACGAGTTTCTTGCATCAAATTGCTCCTGTAAGCGTTCGCTCACCCAACCCGACATGGTTAAAGCTGAATTTTTTCGGCATCATTGCCCGCCATGGCGCCCCGTTCTTCCAACAAGGCTTTCTACGATGCAATGTTCCCGGCTCCCTCAAGCCGCCCTAAATCAAATGATTGACGGTGCCAAAGTACTGGAGGCCGACAGTTACGGGCCAAAAGTCTACCTGTTGCAAGATGGGAATATCCTCAAACTGTTTCGTCGCAAGCGTATTTTTTCATCCGCCTTGTTTCGGCCTTACTCGAAACGCTTCATCGACAATGCCATCGAACTGCAAAAGCTCGGCGTGCCGACCTTGCATGTCCTGCAGTATTACCGACTGCAGGCGCCGGGCATGACAGCCGTGCTGTACCAACCACTGCCAGGCGAAACCTTGCGCCAGATCGCCAGCAAGGACGGTTTCAACTGGCCGCAAGCCTTGCCGGAGCTGGCCGGATTGATACGCAGCCTTCATCAATCGGGGATCTACTTCCGGTCACTGCATCTGGGCAACATCGTGATCACGCCTGACAATCGTATGGGCCTGATTGATGTGGCTGACATGCGCTTCCTGCGAGCCCCATTGCCTCGCCATTTAATCAAACGCAACCTGCAGCACTTCGCGCGCTATATTGCACGCGAAAACCTGAACGACAGCTTTCCGATGCAAGCATTGGAACAGGCAGTGCTGTCTTCATGAGAGTAGTGCACGGGCGGTCTGGCTGAAGCTCAGCCAGGCTTGATCCGGCCCTAATGCCTGGAACTGCTCAGCGGCAACCGCTTCGGGAGCAACGCTGATAGCTCGCAAAATGGCGTCGCGCCAGGCATTCACGTCATCAACCGGGGCGTACCAGCCGGTATCGGCCAACTGTTCGCGAAATACCGGCAACTCACTGCACAGTACCGGAACGCCCGCCATGACCGCCTCCTGCATGATCAGCCCCAGGCCTTCTTCCCGCGAAGGGATCGCGACCCAGTCGAAGGCACGATAAAGACGCGCCGCATCATCGAGATGGCCCGGCAGCAAGACTTGCTCACGCAGCCCCAACTCATCGATACGCGCTTGCAGCGCGGCACGGGTGCTGCCCTCCCCGACGATGACCAACCTCAGGTCGGCGCGCTTCTGCAATGCCGCCGCAAAAGCATCGAGCAGGCACCTGAAGCCCTTTTCCGAAACCAGGCGCCCCACCGCTCCCAATACCGGCCCACCGTCCGCAGACAGGCCCAAGCGGGTCAGCGCCTCTTCCCGAGGAAGCAAGGCGCAACGGAAAGCGGCAGGTTCAAAGGCACTGCGCAATGTCACGACTGGTACCTGCAAGTCACGGCTCAGCGAGGTTGCGAGGGTGTTCGACACTGCAGCCAATGCCAGCTGGGAAGCCGGGAGCTGTTGGAAGAGCGCTCGATCACCCGCATGCAGTCGCGTCGATCCATGAAAAATGACCACGACGCGGATATGCGGCAATGCCTTGAGTACCGGCAACAGCGTGCGCGCTACCCCCAACCCGTCAAGCAACAGCAGACGCGTATCGCTGTCCTTGAGGGCGCTATGAAATCGGGCTCGCATCAATGGTTTGGTCAATCGCCAGAAATGCCGCCCTTTCAGTCGGGCAGAAGACAGCCCCCATTCCCGTATCTCACCAACGTCCACTCCACATTCGGCGGCGCCCCCCTGAAGCAACCAGGTTTTCACCGGGGCCGAGGGCAAGGCCTGAGACAGTATCTGCTGATGCACCTTGTGGATGGAGGCAAATGGAGCACCACCGGCCCACATCACGTTGAGAATACTCATAGGGCAAACAGCCAATACAAAAGGTTATGGGGATAAGCTGCGGTGTAGCTACTTGATGGACCAGCCAATGCAGACTCCCAACAACAAAAACAAAACGAACTTGACCTGCTCGCGCCGACTGCGACGCGCCTTGCGCTGTCGCTCGATAGGCGTTTGCACGTGCAGGCCAAACCCGGTGTGCATGACTGCGTCTGCTTCAAGCGTCAGGGCAGTCAGATTCAACTGTGCGTATCGCTGTGACAGCGCTTTCTCGCCACCGTGCCCGGAAAATGGCGCGCACAATCGATATTCCTTGACCCGGCGCAGGCCCGGGTTCAGCGAGAACCCCTGCCACTCCGGCTTGTCGGAAATCAAAGGATGGCAAGCCACTCCACCGACGACTTCACGCGGCCCCAGATGAATGTAGGGGCTGTGAACCCGCAGATCATGAGTATAGCTACGCAGCCACACTTGCAGGATTTCCGGGCGGGATTGGAGAACGGTCATGGAGTCTTCCACAAACCCTGGGCGATAGAATTCCCAGTCATCCTCGCAATGGAAGATGTAGCTCGTGCTGACGTTTTCGTACGCCAGATCGATAGACGCCAGCTGACCCAGTTTTGGTCGATTGACGAACACCGTGCAGTGATCCTTCCAGTGGGCTGGAATGACCGCGTGAACCCCTTCGTCGCCGGCATCTTCGGTGATGAACACTTCACGGATGGGGGCCGTATTGAATCGATCGAAGCTCTCGAGCGTAGTCTTGAGCAGATCCAGGCGACCACAGCTTGTCACCACTAGCGTGATGTCACTATCGTGGGAAAAATGCACGGTTGTCTCAATAGAGTAAAAGTGGCCAGCAATATCAATGGCCGGCCAACGCTTGTCAAACACCCAAATTGAGTCGAATTCTTTCCAATAGACTTAACGGCGCGCGAGCACGCAGTGCAGGTTCAAGCTCTTCGACGATACGTTGGCCGATGCGTGCAAAGCTGAACTGGCTGACCGCCAGCTCCCGACCGTTGCGAGCGATACGCTGTGCCAGTTGCGGGTCGCTGCGCAATCTGGCCAGCTTTTCCTGAAGCTGTGCAATGTCCTGATACAACACCACGTTGTGCATATCCTGCAAACCCAGTGCCTGGCATTCCGCTGCACCCTGATCATAGGCCAGCAAGAGACAGCCACAGGCCATGGCCTCGAAATTCTTGATCATGAACTCGCCCATGCCGACGTCGGCACTGACGAAAAAGCGAATGCGGTTGAGCGTATCGCGGTACTCCTCGCCGGATTTGGTGCGAGTCACGACCAGGGGCTCGACGCCCGCCAACTCATCGAGCAGGGCCTTGCGACCGCTGTAGGCAACGCTGTTGGTACTGCCGACGAACGCCAGCTCGATATCCCGCTCGCGCCCTTGATCCTCAAGCTGCGTCTGGTCGTAGCCCTTGGGAACGAACACCGCATCGAAACCTTCTGCACGCAGGCGTTCGGTGACCACGAAGCCGGAACTGATGACCCGCGCCCACGGCAGGCGACGGTAGTGCGCGCTGAACTTGCCGGTGTACTTGCAAGGAATGTAGTTCTGGTAGGCATCGTGTTCGAGGATGACCAGGTTGGGAATCGTGCGGATAAATCCGACCTGGCGGATCTCCTGCTTGAAACGCAGGAAAAACACGATCCGGTCGTACCGGGACATATCGACTTCGCGCCGGAAATAACTGCGCAGGTTGCGCTGTTCCTTGCTGCTCAACCACCGCAAGTCGCACTCGCAATGAGCGGCCACGCCGTCGTAAAGACGGTCCAGAATGGCCCGCTGATCTTTCTGCACCAGAAATAGAACTTTCATCGTCTTCCTTGCCACAACAGGCAAATGGAGCAACACCTGAAACCGAACCTGCCCGCGGACAGCCGAACTTCAGGCCCATGACACCTTACAAACGCCAAAACAGTTCCTGGCGCCGCACAGCCTTGCGAAAAAATTCGTTTTCGCCGTAATGCGAACCGGCCCGCCCCGCCAGCAACCTTTGCAGCCCACGCCGCAAGCGACGCTTGAATGGAGCCGGCGGTTGCAGGTCGTGCATCATTGCCAATGCCATGGCCTTGTCACGCTGCTGTGCCAGGGAAAGCTGCAGGCAGTAGGGATGCATCTGCTGGCCAAGATCGAACACAGGAGGAAGGGCAATACCGGTTCCGGTGTCACCCATGGGCCAGCGATCGTTGTCATGCAGGTGATTGGCATACCCCAACAGCGTCGGTTGCCAATCCAGACCTTTGAGCGCTTCGAGCACCGCGGCCTGCGCACAGATATGATCGGGATGGGGGTCAAGGGTCGGGTGCGGCAACACGATCACCTCCGGCCGAGCCCGCAGCAGCAGAGCTTGCAGATCCGCCAGCAGGTTGTTCCAGGTAGGCGCGCCATCGGCATCGCCCGGCAGGCCAAACGGGTTAAACTGGCGAAACAACCGGGTGTCCTGTAAGTCCGCTTCCCGCGAGCCTATCGGCTTGGCGGGCGATGCCTGCATGGTCGCCAGTTGCAGGCAGAAATAGCCCAACTGCACGCAATGGGCTTGCGGTACGCCGGCCCAGCGCGGCACGGCAATGCTGTCCCAGGCGCGCAAACGGCCTTTCAGGCGCGCTGCCTCGACCTTGTTCATGCCCATGCGCTGATAATGTTCGGCTTCGATTTCACCGGCGGTAAGCGTCACGATCCAGGTCTCGTCCGCCTGGCTGTACAAACCGTAAGCCGCCAGTTCGGCATCATCGGCATGCGGGGCGATGATCATCACCCGTTGACGGCGAAAGTCCGGATGCTCGAATGCCCACAACACAGGCTCGCCCAGCAGTCGGCAGAAACGCCCGCGCAGACGCAACTCGCCGCGCGACAGCACCTGAGCCTGGCCACTGAGGTTGAGGTAACGCAGGCCGTTCACCCCCCGCTCGAAGGTCTGCCGGTCAGGGTTGTCGCCACCCGCCAGCTCGACCACAGGATCGAAGAAGCGTCCCAGCCATGTGCTTTTTACCTTCAGGGCCAGCACCAGCGTCGCGTCGTCGACCAGCATGACACCCTCATCCAGGCGCAGATGCTCGCCGCTCAGGTGCACTTTAGGCTGCGGGGTGTAGGGGGCAAAGGTGTACTGATAGTCGTCTTTGGGCGAATAGAACAGGTGATCGGCAAACCAGGCTTCGTGGGCCACCCAGCCCACCAGCGCAAGCACCAGCGGCAACCACCAAACCACCAGGATGCCGGACAGGATTAACAGCACCAGTGCGACCAGCAGACCGATGCGTTTGTTGCGCCGATGGCGCTTGAGCAATTGCTGTTTGCGGGTCATGGATTGGCTCATACGGTGTAGACCGGCACAGGGTTGCACCAGCGATCCTTGTATTCCCGGTCGGCGCGGCCAAAGGAAAAGCGTAGCGGCTTGTCCAGTGCCCTGGCGTGTTCCCAGGCGCTTTGGGTGTTGAGGAAGCTCAGCACGCTACCGGGGCTGAACTCGCGGGTTTCGGGATCGACACCGCCATTGATGTATTCGACGCTGATCCATTGCGGCGTCTCGACGCGATACACCAGTTGAATGGCAATGGGGGCATCATTGAGGAAAATCACCGATCCGATCAGCAACTCGCGCAACAACTCAATGACCTCGGCCATGCGTTCGGCACCGGTCGCCGGGAAACCCCAGCGACGCAGGAACAAATCGCAATAGATCGCCCCCAGCTCCTGGCTGGAAAACTCGGAAACCGGTCGGACTACGCCACCCGCCTCTTCCAGCAACCTGAGTTCGCGGCGCTGGTTGTAGCGAAACTTCTTCGACAACTCTTCAGGTGTGCGGGCCATGGCCAGTTGTTCGGTCTGCAGCCTGATGCCGGTGAAACGGCTTTCGTTGAGCGCCGACAAGTAACGCCCACGATGGCGCAACGGTGCCTGGGCATCGGCGGCAGCCGGCAGGATGATTTCGGCATTGCCGAGGTCGAACAAGCCCTTCTTGCCGTTACGCTTGAGCACGTCCTTGGACAAGGCGAGGTCGCGCCCCCAGGTCGGGATCGCGGCCTTGATTTCGCCGTCTTGTTCCCAGGCCAGGTAGCGCACGGGGATATCGGCCAGCCGCGCCAGGCGCTCGACCACCAGCGGGTGAGTGGCGACGCTGCCGCCATAACGCTGCCAGGCCTCGGCATAGGTCGAGGCATCGGATAGCGACCAGCCGCGTTCGCGCCAGCCTTGAAATCGGTTGAGCATCAGCCCCTCTGTGCCAGTTCGGTAACGTGCGGCAAGTGCCAGAAAGCATCGCGTACCGCACGGTCGGAGAAGCGCTCACGCAGGCGCTCGAGCATCAACTCGGCGCACTGGCGACGTTGCTGCTCGTCCATTGCGGCCAGATGCTGCAGGCCTTGAGCCAGGTGCTCGGCATCGCCCAGAGGGAACAGGATGCCCACGCCCTCGACCACTTCCTTCGCTCCGCCACAGGCCGTCGCGAGCAAGGGCACGCCCGCCGCCATGGCTTCGAGCAGCACCATGCCGAAGGGTTCATGATCGGAACTCAGGGCAAACACATCGAAAGCGCTGAAATACCGCCGGGCCTCAGGGACCTGACCAAGGAACAGCACCCGGTTGCCAATCCCGAGCTCGCGAGCCTGGGCCTTGAGATCCTGCTCCAGACGACCGCTACCGAGAATCACCAGCTGGCTGTTGGCCGGCAAACCGGGCAGCGCCGCGGCAAAACCGTCCAGCAACGTGGCCTGATCCTTGTCCGGATGCAGGCGACCGACGTTGCCGACAATCCAGGCATCTGCGGACAGGCCGAGGGTCTCCCGCGCCTCACGGACCGACACCTGACTAGCCTGCACAGCCGGCACATCGATCCGGTTATACAGCGTCTGGATCCTTGCCGCCGGCCACTTCGGCAGGCATTGGCGCATGTCATCGCGCACGGCATCGGACACCCCGAGCAGGCTCAGGCGCTTGCGGAAAATATGTGCGAAGAGCTTGCGTGTGCCGCGCTTGTAATCGTCAAACGCGTGATGCACGCCAATCACCGGCAACGTGGTGCCGAGCAAGGCGATGTAGATCGGCTTGAAGCGATGGGCGATGCAGAAACTGAAATTGCGCGAAGCGGCGATCTTGCGCAGATCGCCGATGGCGCCCAGCTTCAGGCCACGAATGGCCTTGGAGCTGTACTCCATGAACAACACTTCATCAGAGGCGCAACCTGCGGCAACCTCGGCGTCGGCGACCCCGGTCAGAAACACCGTGGTCACCCGATAACCGGTCCCCGCGAACAGGCTGGCGTACTGCCGGGCGCAGTCCAGGAACGGCCCGTCATAGCCGTGACAGAACTGCAGCACATGGCGTTCAGCCGAGCGTGTCATAGGTGTCCGCGCCCTCTTTGACCACCAGAATGTCTTCCATGATCAGATACTGTAGATCGGAACCGAAGAACATGTTCAAGGCGTCCGTCGGCGAGCAGATCATCGGTTCGCCACGACGGTTGAGCGAGGTGTTCAGCGACACGCCGTTACCAGTCAGCACTTCCAGCGCCTTCATCATGTCGTAGTAGCGCGGGTTGTATTCACGCTTGAGCACCTGGGCACGGGAGGTGCCGTCTTCGTGGACGACTTCCGGCACGCGGGTTTTCCATTCTTCAGCCACTTCGAAGGTGAAGGTCATGAACGGCGCCGGGTGATCGATCTTGATCATCTGTGGAGCAACGGTGTCGAGCATCGACGGGCAGAAAGGCCTCCAGCGCTCGCGGAACTTGATCTGGTGATTGATGCGATCGGCCACGCCCGTCGCGCTTGGGCAACCGATGATCGATCGACCACCCAAGGCACGCGGGCCGAACTCCATACGCCCCTGGAACCAGGCCACCGGGTTGCCGTCGACCATGATCTTGGCAATGTTTTCCGGCATGTTCGCCAACTTGCGCCACACCGGTTTGCTAGGGTGACGGGCACAAGCCGCGAGCACGTCTTCGTTGCTGTACGACGGACCGAGGTAGACATGCTCCATCTTCTCGACCGGCACGCCACGGGCGTGAGACACGTAAGCCGCCGCGCCCACTGCGGTGCCGGCATCGCCGGATGCAGGCTGCACGAACAATTCCTTGACGTCGTCACGGGCGATGATTTTCTGGTTCAGCTTGACGTTCAACGCACAGCCACCGGCGTAGGCCAGTTTGCCGGTTTCCTTGAGCACGTCACCCAGGTAGTGGTCGATCATCTGCAGCGCAATTTTTTCAAACAGCGCTTGGATGCTCGCGGCGTAGTGGATGTACGGCTCGTCGGCGATGTCGCCTTCGCGCTTCGGACCCAGCCACTCGATCAGTTTCGGCGAGAAGTAGTAACCCTTGCCCTTCTCTTTGTAGCGACGCAGGCCGATGACGTTGGCGTAGTCGGTGTTGATCACCAGCTCGCCGTTCTCGAACGAGGCCAGGCGCGAGAAATCGTATTTGCTGGCGTCGCCGTACGGCGCCATGCCCATGACCTTGAACTCACCGTCGAGCATATCGAAACCGAGAAACTCGGTGATCGCGCCGTACAGGCCGCCCAGGGAGTCGGGATCGAAGAATTCCTTGATCTTGTGGATCTTGCCGTTTTCACCGTAACCGAAGAAGGTCGTGGCGTACTCACCCTTGCCATCAATCCCGAGGATCGCGGTTTTCTCTTTGAAACCGGAGCAGTGGTAAGCGCTGGATGCGTGGGCCAGGTGGTGCTCGACCGGCTCGATCTTGATTTTTTTCGGATCGAAGCCCAGTTGTTCCAGGCACCAGACGATCTTGTTGCGATAGCGCTTGTAGCGACGGTTGCCCATCAGGATCGCGTCAAGGGCGCGGTCCGGGGCGTACCAGTAACGCTTGGCGTACTGCCAGCGCGCCTTGCCGAACAGGCTGATAGGCGCGAATGGAATCGCTACCACGTCAACGTCGGAAGGCTTGATGCCGGCCTGTTCCAGGCAGAACTTCGCCGATTCGTAGGGCATGCGGTTCTTTGCATGTTTATCGCGTACGAAGCGCTCTTCTTCCGCCGCCGCGACCAGCTTGCCGTCGATGTACAAGGCTGCGGAAGGATCATGGCTAAGGGCGCCGGACAGGCCAAGAATCGTCAATGCCACAGGGGTCTAGCCTCTTTAGTCTGCGTGCAGGCGCAATGCGCCTCAAAAATTAATGTGCCCTCGCAACGGGCGAGAGACAGCTAAAGGGCGGGATTATAGCTTAAAAGCAGCTACAAGCCTCTAGCGGCAAGCTGCAAGCGACAGCGGTGTTGACCTTGCCGTTGGTTATCCGCGCGCAGGCCGCCAATAGATGCGGATATTGCCATCCGTGCCCTGCCGGTAAATCGTATACGGCAAGGCGACGGTATCCATCGCGCCAGACAACACCATGTCCAGCAAAATGACTGGAACGAAGATACCCGTTGGATCGGGGGGCGCATTCAATACGCAAAAATCGTAGGCCAGGCCGCTGTAGACTCGTGGGATGGACTGACAATAGGTTTTTTGCCGTCGAAGCCCGTGGGCCGCGTCGGCATCGTCCTGAAAGACCGTCGAGACGGTCCCGCACCCTGTCAAAGCCAGTGAGATGACACCTGATACGACTAGCGTTTTGATCGTCAAAGCTTGCCCTCCGTAAGCGTCAGGCAAACTAGCATCGCGGTCATTCAGGCCACAGTTCATGGCTTCTCAAAATCGTGTAGGACCGTTCACAAGAACTTGTCCGCCAATCTCGGGCGGCTGTTCCGGCCTAATCGCGAGCAAGCTCGCTCCCACAATGGTTCTGTGTGGAACACAAATTGTGTGTTCAGAGCAGATCAACTGTGGGAGCGAGCTTGCTCGCGATAGGACCGAAGGTCCGATTCAGGCAGCGCCAGAGATGTCCTTGGGCAAACGCTGATCGATGACCTGATACAGAGCACTATTCTCGGGCCAGTTACGCATGAACCGCGCCCGATCCCGTGCATACGCCGGTGCGAAGCTGGCGATCGAGCCGTGCTGGCACATCGAATCCAGATCGATCAGCGCCCAGCGGTCCTGCTGCCAGAACAGGTTGTGGCCCTTGAAGTCGCCGTGGCTGATGCGCTCACGAATCAATTCGGCGAACAGGTTATCCAGCGCCAGCAACTCGGCTTCAGGAGCATCGCCGCTATCAATGTACGGCGCGAAACGCTCGATGATGTCCGGCCCCGGTAGATGCTCGGTGATCAGATAGGCACGGCTGCGCAGCCAGAGAAAACGCTTCTCTAGCACCGCCAGGGGCTTGGGCGTGGCGATGCCGAGAAATGCCAGGCGATTGCCTTCGCGCCAGGAGTGCCAGGCACGGCTCGGGCGCCAGAAGCGCTTGAGCCAGTGGGCAAAACCCTTGATGTTGTAGCGCTTGATCACCAGCGTACGACCGTCCACCTCGACCTTGCCGACGCTCGCCGCGCCGCCGGTCTTGTACAGATGTCCATGATCCAGCAATGCGTCAGCCTGAGCCAGGATCGGCAGCATCGCCGCTTCTTCCTCGCGACGGATCGCCCGCAAGCCGAACGCACCGCGCTGAACGCTGAACAGCGTGCATTCGCGACCGATTTTGATCAGGAAGTCCTTGAGGCGCCAGCTGCGAACCTTGTCGACCTGCTTCTGCAGCGCCTCCATGGGCAGGGCATGCTCGCCGTTGCTCAGCAGGTAGTACACCAGCAATTCTTCGGTGAACGGTTCCAGCGATTTGGGCAATTGGGCGAAAAACACCCCGAGGTTTTCCAGGACCTTCTGGCGCGAGAGTGGCTGGCCCGCCGTTTCGCTGCAGATCCCGGCGCCATCGATCAAATACAGTCGATTGCCCTGGCGCAACAGGTTGTCCAAATGCAGGTCTTCCTGCCACAAACCTTTGCGATGCATTTGACCGATCGCGCCCAAGGCTTGCGCCAGCACGGCTGACTGCTCATCGGCCAGCACCGGCAGGTTTTCCACCTGCTGCCAGGCATCACCCAGGCTCTGGGCGCCTTCAAGGAATTCAAACAGCAGCCAGCCACCCTCGCCGTCCTTCAGACCGTCAGCCAACAGCAGCGGCGTCGTCAGGCCTTGGGCGGCGAGCAATCGCACGCCATCCAGCTCGCGCTGGAAATGCCGCGCCGCCTTGCTGCCAACCAGCAACTTGGCCAGCACTGGCCGACCGCGCCAGACACCCGCACCGACATAACGCTGGCCGGGCAATACCCGCAACAGGGTCAGCAACTGCAACTGCGCCGGCCCGGCAGCATCGGCCAGTGAAAGACTCAATGGCAGGTTCGGGTGACGGCCAGCGTTTTTCAATTCGGACAAACGCATCAGCGCTTCTCCTTATGGCTGCGCCGCGCGGTCAGGCGCGTCAGCCATGTGTCGATCAACGAACTGTCCTGGGCCTGATCCAGGTAGGCAGCCAGCAGCACGCGCAATTGCGCTTCGCTCCACTCGGGCGCCCGACGCAGCAACGGCTCCAGGTCCTTGACCCGGTCACGCAGCCCGAACAACAAGTGCCGGGTCTTTTCCAGGTCGATCAGTTGAGCCTGATAGCCGTCGCCGGTGACCCGCAGAAAAATATGCTTGGGGTAGAAGCAGCCATGCACCTGACGCATGCTGTGCAGACGCTGCGCCAGATGCCCGCAAGCTTGTAGAATGCCCACCTGTTGCGCCTCGCTGAGGTCCGACCAGCGCTGCAACAGCGAGTCCAGATCATCCCAACCGTCCAGGGCGCGTGTCAGTAGAATTGCCCGGACTTCGCCATCCACTTTGCGCTCACCGAAGAACACTGCCTTGAGTGCCGGAATGCCGAGCTGTTCGTAGCGGCTGATGTTGCGGAACTCCCGGGCAAAACTTGGCTCGCCAAACGGCGCGTGCAAGGTGTGCATCTGGTAGTTGCTCTGACGCTTGAGGTAGAACCCCTGACCCTCCAGATCCAGTCGAAACACGCTGCTCCAGCCACCACGCAGGGTGTTGGGTTCGTCCACGGCATCGAGTTGCCGGGCCCAGAGCGCATCGAAAGAGCCGAGGCCGTGACGCTCAAGCAGCGTACGGTCTTCAGCGGCCAGAAAATCAGTCATTCGCGTCCCTCGAAAAATCTCACCACGTGCCGGATGCGCTTTTTATCGGCGGCATTGAGCCGGCTGCATTGGCGGTATTGCAGGTAAAAGCGCAAGCGCTGGGTGGCCGACAGTTGATACTTGGCGACCTTGTCCAGACAGGCCAGGTCCTTGGTGATTCGGTATTTGAGCCAGAAACCGCTCCAGAAGTCACCGTTGGGGCAGTCGATCAGGAACAGTCGGGCCTGATCGTCGACCAGCAGGTTGCGCCACTTCAAATCGTTATGGGTAAAGTGATGCTCGTGCATCGTGCGGGTGTAACTGGCCAGTTGTCGGCTGATGCCGTCGACCCAGGCGCGGTCCGCCAGTTTCGCATCGTGCCGCTCGGCCAGTGCCGACAAATCTTCTGTACATGGCAGTTCGCGAGTGATCATCGCCCCACGATCATAGGCCGCACCGCGACGCTCCAGCCCCCAGGCCACTACCTCGGCGGTGGGAATGCCCCACTTGGCGAAGCGCTTGAGGTTCTGCCACTCCATTTTTACTCGTGGCTTGCCCAGGTAGCGGCGCAAGCCTTTGCCAGCCCCCACGTAGCGCTTGACGTAATAGTTGACGCCATTGCGCTGGACGCGAATGACCTCCGACAGCGGGTCGCGGGTCAGGCGCTCGCCTTGCAGCGCAAACACGGCATCCAGGCTACCGAAGTCTTGTGCCAGGTCGCTGTAAGCAGGCTCCAGTCTCCAACCCGCCATCAGAGCGCGTCTCCGTATCGCTGTTTACGCTCGTAAAGCTTGCTGGCCTTGCCTTCGAGCCAAGTCAGCAGCCCCGCTTCTTCGCTCAAGACCTGTCGCAGCGGTCGCTGGAAATAGCCTTTGAGGAAACGCAGCTTGTCGCGTGGGGTCAGGCCGATATCCAGGGCGGAAAAATACAGCGCCGCCAGATCCTTGTTACGCCAGCGCGCGGTGATCGTCGGGCGGGTCTGGGCGCGGTGCAGGTCGATCACCGAGAGTTTGAAATCGTCCGCGGTCACCGGCTTGTCGGTGTGCAGCAGGAAGTGACAGATGTAGCAGTCGCGGTGATTGACTCCGGCACGGTGCATCATGCCGGTCATGCGCGCCACTTCAGCGATCAGCGCACGCTTGAGTTTTGGCTCGGGCGGCTGCTTGATCCAGTTGATGCTGAAATCTTCGAGGCTGACCGTTGGCGCCAGTTCTTCGGTGACGATGAACGAATGCTGGTCTGCCGGGTTGCTGCCCTTCTCACCATAAGCGACGGCGGTCATGGTCGGCACGCCGACTTCCTGCAGGCGTTGTATGGCCTTCCACTCCTGGCCGGCGCCCAGGACCGGCAGCTTGGCGGTGAGCAGGTTCTTGAAGATTTCGCCCCAGCCGATGCCACGGTGGATCTTCACGAAAAACCCGTTGCCGTTCACCTCGGTACGCAGGGTTCGGCGAGCTTCGAGCTCACGGTACACCTCGCCCTGCAAGCCCTCGACTTCGGCGAACGGGTCACGTCCGGCCCAGAGGCTCTTGAACGGTTCAGCCAGCATCAACTTCATTTAAGCGTGCTCCGCCAGAATCACATCGGCCGCGTGCTGCGGCATGCTGTAGAGGTCGGCCGTCTCGGCGAACGCCACACCGTTGCGGCTCCAGGCCGCCCTTGCTTGAGCGTCGTTCAACATACCAGTCAGGTATTGCGTCAGCTGGGCTTGATCGAACGGCTCGTCCAGCACCAGGCCAGCGTCGGCCTCGGCGATGTAATGGGCGTACCCGCAGACCGCACTCACCAGCACCGGCAACCCGGCCACCAGCGCTTCGAGCAGCACGGTGCCGGTGTTTTCGTTGTAGGCCGGGTGGATCAACAGATCGGCACCCAACAGGAAACGCGGAATATCGCTGCGGCCCTTGAGGAACGTCACGTTGTCGCCGAGCCCCAGCGTGGCGCTCTGCATCTGGAATAACTTGGGGTCGTCCTGGCCAATTACAAACAGCCGGGTGCGCTTCTTCAGATCAGCGGGCAATGCCGCCAAGGCCTTGAGACTGCGATCCACGCCCTTGGTCTTGAACCCGGAGCCGATCTGCACCAGCAGCAAGTCATCGTCCTTCAGATTGAATTCAGCGCGGAACCCGGCGCGAATCTCGTCGGCATCCGCCGGGCGGCGACGATCCTGGGCGATGCCCGGAGGCAGCAGGTGGAAGCGCTCCAGCGGCGTATCGTAATGCTTGATGAACAGCGGTTGCTGGACCTCGGAAATCATCAGCACTTCAGTCTTGGCATCCCTGGCGAACACTGCGCGCTCGTACTCGGCGAAATGGCGGTAGCGACCCCAGCGCCGGTACAGCGAATTGCGCAGGTTCTGCGCCTTGTCTTCGAAACAGCCGTCCGCGGCGTAGTAGACATCCAGGCCCGGCATCTTGTTGAAGCCGATCAAACGGTCCACCGGACGCTTGGCCAGGTCGGCTTCCATCCACTCGCTGAGCTTTTCGTTGCGTCGATGGTTGAAGAATGCCTTGACCGGCGCCACCAGCACTTCGAAACCCGGCGGCACCTCGCCTTCCCAGATCAACGTGTAGACGCGGATCTGGTGGCCGCGCTTCTGGCACTCCAGGGCGATGCGCATGAAATCGCGCTGCAGGCCACCAAAGGGAAAGTATTTGTACAGGACAAATGCCAATTGCATCAGCGCAGCTCCTCAGCCAGTAATAACGTGCTCAGTCGGCTCGCGACACGCTCGGGATTCAGACGCGTGAAGCACAATGGCCACTCGCGTTTCAGGTCAAACCGGCTGGCATCTTCTGCCGTCGGTTGATAAGTGCATTTCTTTTGCAGACACGGCGCGCAGGGGAAGTCGCTGGCCAGGTGAATCTGCGACTTGCCGTAGGCCCCGGTCAGGCCCGGATTGGTCGGGCCGAACAGCGACAGCGTCGGCACATCAAGGGCCGCGGCCAGATGACCGAGGCCAGTGTCCACCGCCACACAGGCTTGCGCGCCAGCCAGCACCTTGCCGACCCCGGCCAGATTCAGCTTGGGCAAAACCTCGGCGTGCTTGAAGCCGGCAGCGATGCGCTCGGCGCGGGCCTTCTCCGCCGCGTTGCCCCACGGCAGTTTCACGCCCACCCCGAGATAACCGACCCGTTCGGTCAGCTCGCGCCAGTATGCTTCGGGCCAATGCTTGGTATCCCAGGTGGTGCCATGCAGGAACACCACATACGGATTCTTGCGCGGCAGTTCCACCAGGCGCTCGACGCTCAGGCCGTAGTCGCCCAGGCCCTTGGGCAAGTCATAGCCCAGGGCGATTGCGAACAGCTGACGCACTCGCTCTACCGCATGCTGGCCACGGGCAACTGCCAGGCGCCGGTTGTAGAACCGCGCGGCGACGGGCTCGCGCGCCGAGCTTTTATCGAGGCCGGCCACCGGGGCTTTCACATACCGGGTCAGCAGAGCGCTTTTGAGCAGGCCCTGAGCGTCGATGACCAGATCGTATTTCGTGGCGCGAACGCTTTGCTTGAAGCGCTTCCACTCGCCACTCTTGATGGTCTGCCAGATGTTCTTGCGCCAGCGACGGATCGCCACCGGAATCACCTTGCCCACCGCCGGGTGCCAGGTCGGAATTTCGGCGAAGCCTTCTTCCACCACCCAGTCGAATGTGATGCCGGGGATGGCCCGCGAGGCGTCGGTCAGCGCCGGCAGCGCATGAATCACGTCGCCCAGCGATGAAGTCTTGATCAGCAGTACCCGCAAACTATTTGACCTCGACCACAGTGCCCTGCAAACGTTGCAAGGCTTCGTTCACCGCTTGCGGCATCAGCTGACGCAGGCAGTTGTAATGGCCGAAACGACACGTGCGGTCGAAGCATGGGCTGCATTCGATACCCAGGCGCACGATCTCGACCTGTTCGGCCAGCGGTGGCGTGAAGCCCGGTGACGTCGAGCCGTAGATTGCCACCAGCGGACGGTTCAGCGCGGCGGCAACGTGCATCAGGCCAGAGTCGTTGGACACCACCGAATCGGCGCAAGACATCAAATCGATGGCCTCGGCCAACGAGGTACCGCCACTGAGGTTCATCGACTCTTCACGCAAGCCGGGAATCAGCCGCGAACGGATGTCCTCACCCACGGCGTGATCGTTTTTCGAACCGAACAGCCAGACTTGCCAGCCCTCGCGAATCTTCGCTTCGGCCACCTTGGCGTAATGCTCGGACGGCCAGCGCTTGGATTCGCCGAACTCGGCACCGGGGCACAGGGCCAATACCGGACGGTCGAGGGCCAAGCCAAACTTGGCCAATGCTGTCTCGCGAGTCACCGGATCGATCCGCAGGCTCGGGCGTGGGTAAGGCTTGGGCAGTTCAAAACCCGGCTCGTAGGCCAGGGCCATGAAGCGCTCGATCATCAACGGGTAACGCTCTTTATCCAGCGTGCGCACGTCGTTGAGCAGGCCGTAGCGGAATTCACCACGCCAGCCGGTGCGCTTGGGGATGCCGGCAAAGAACGGCACCAGTGCCGACTTCAGGGAATTGGGCAACAGGATCGCCTGGTCGTACTGACCGGCCAGGGATTTACCGATACGCCGGCGCGTCGCCAGCTCCAGTGCGCCGTGGCCGAGCGGGAAGCTCAAGGCCTGGCGAACTTCGGGCATACGCTCAAGAATCGGCCGGCTCCACTCGGGGGCCAGTACGTCGATTTCGCATTGCGGGTGGCGTTGCTTGAGACACTGAAACAGTGTCTGCGCCATCACCATGTCACCGACCCAACTGGGCCCAACGATCAGAATTTTCATGTGGTTTCCATAAACGAACCGGGGAGGCTTATGCCTCCCCGCCTCGAGAATTCTACAAAACACTGCAGATCTACTGTGGGAGCGAGCCTGCTCGCGAAGGCGGCGTGACAGTCAGCATACATGTTGTATATGACGACCTCTTCGCGAGCAGGCTCGCTCCCACATTTGAATCTTGTCGCTTCTGCTATCGCGATATCAGCTTAGCCCCAACTCACGCCAGATCCGCATGACCTGTCGCCGCTCGTCCGCGAACTGGTCGCCCGGTATCACCCCGGCATCCTTCTGCAAGGCCTGCCGGTGGGCGGCGGAGCGGTAAGCTTTATAAGCTTCACGCAACAGGCTGGCGTCCTCGACAGGCATCAGCCCTGCCTTCTCCAGCTCTTCCAGAATGCGGATGTTGTCCGTCCAGCGCAGCAATGGCGGGTGCGTTTCGGACCACGCCAGGGCCGCGTATTGCACCATAAATTCAATATCGACGATACCTCCGGCGTCCTGCTTGAGGTCGAAGGGCGCCGTGGCTTCGAAGGCATTTGCCCCGGTACCGGCCGCCGTACTCTTGCTGCCCAGGTTATCGCGCATCTTGGCGCGCATCTCGCTGACCTCCTGGCGCAGGGTCGGCAGGTCGCGTGCCTTGCCCAGGATCGCCGCGCGAACCTGCTCGAACGTCCGACCGACATCCTCGCTGCCGACCAACACCCGCGCCCTGACCAGCGCCTGATGCTCCCAGGTCCAGGCTTCATTTTCCTGATAGCGGGCAAATGCCCCCAGCGAACTCACCAGCAAGCCGGATGCACCGGACGGACGCAGGCGCATGTCGACTTCATAGAGCTGACCGGAGTTGGTCTGCGCCGTCAGCAAGTGAATGATCCGCTGCCCCAGCCGGGTGAAAAACTGCGCGCCATCGATCGACTTCGGCCCGTCGGTTTCGGCCTGTGGATCGCCATCATGGATGAACACCAGGTCCAGATCCGAACCATGCCCCAATTCCAGGCCACCGACTTTCCCATAACCGACAATGATGAAGCCGGGATTGCACAAGGTGCCGTCGGTGCGCAGTGGCGTGCCGTACTTGGCGACCGTTTGCCGCCAGGCCAGGGCCAGCACCTGTTCCAGAATCGCTTCAGCAAGCCAGGTCAGGTAATCGCTGACTTTCATCAGCGGCAGGCTGCCGGCGATTTCCGAAGCGGCGACCCGCAAGCGGTGCGCCAGCTTGAAATGACGCAAGGCTTCCATTTGCTGTTCGAGGTCGTCCTCGGGAATCCGGGTCAGGCGCTCGCGCAACTCGGCGGCCAGTTCCGGTGCCAACGGCGGCTTGAACAGCCGGCCTTCGTTGAGCAACTCATCGAGCAGCAGCGGAAAGCGGGTGATCTGCTCGGCGATCCATGGGCTCGCCGCGCACAAGGTCAGCAAGCGTCGCAAGGCCCCGGGGTTTTCGGTCAGTAGCACCAGATAGGCAGATCGACGCGCCACGGCTTCAACCAGTGGCAACACCCGCTCCAGCACCAGATCCGGATTGGCATGTTCTACAGCCTGAGCCAGCAAGCGCGGAATAAAGGCATCGAGACGTTCGCGCCCCAGACGCTGCATGGCGCGCAACTGCGGGCTGCTGCGCAGGCCGGCCAAGGCTTTCAAGGCTTTGCTGGCATCAGCGAAGCCGCCCTCCTGCAACTGGCGGCAGGCGGCTTCTTCATCCTGCGCCTCTTCCCACAGCGGCAGCCACTCTCCACCGACCACCACTTCGCTTTCGGCGCCCTGCTCCTCGTCAGGATCGGCGATCACCTGAGCGAAGTGCCAGGCCACACGACCACGCCAGTACATCAATTGCTCATGAAAGGCGGACCAATCGGCGAAGCCCAGCATGAAGGCAATGCGCGCCTGATCCTGAGCACCGTCTGGCAGCATTTGGGTCTGGCGATCGGCAATCGCCTGGATCGCGTGCTCGGTGTAGCGCAGGAACTCGTAGCCTTCACGCAGTTCGCTGATCACCGCCGGCGGCAAGTAGCCCTGACCTTCCAGCGTACTCAGTACTTTTAATAGAGGACGTTGTTGCAGGCTCAGGTCGCGACCGCCGTGAATCAGCTGGAAGGCCTGGGCGATAAACTCCACCTCACGGATACCGCCGGAGCCGAGCTTGATGTTGTCCGCCATGCCCTTGCGCCGCACTTCCTGCTGGATCAGCTGCTTCATGGTGCGCAGCGCTTCAATGGCCGAAAAGTCCAGATAGCGCCGGTAAACGAACGGTCGCAGCATCTCTTGCAGTTGCGCACCGGCCACTTGATCGCCGGCCACCACTCGCGACTTGATCATCGCGTAGCGTTCCCAGTCACGACCCTGATCCTGGTAATACTGTTCCAGCGCGTTGAAGCTCAAGACCAGCGCGCCCGACGATCCGTAAGGCCGCAAGCGCATGTCGACGCGAAACACAAAGCCGTCGACGGTCATCGGGTCCAGCGCCTTGATCAAGCGCTGGCCGAGACGGATGAAAAATTCCTGGTTATCCAGCGAACGTTTCACGCCGACGGTTTCGCCACCTTCCGGGTAGGCGAAAATCAGGTCGATGTCCGACGACAGATTCAGCTCCACCGCACCCAGTTTGCCCATGCCGAGGACAACCATCTGCTGCGGCTCGCCGCTGCGCCGGCCGGTCGGCACGCCGAACTGCTGGCAATGCCGTGCGTATAACCATTGATAGGCCTGATCGATGCTGGCATCGGCCATGTCCGAAAGGTCGCGGCAAGTCTGGATCAGATCGGCCTGGCGAGTCAGGTCACGCCAGATGATCCGCACCTGGTGGCGCGCCCGCTGACGGCGCAACGCCCGACCGAGTTGATCGTCGGTCTCGGCGGCGCTCACGGCGGCGGCAATCTGCGCGCACATCTCACCCGGGGCGAGGCTGCGGTCGAGTTCGCCGGACTGCACCAGCGCCAGCAGCATCAGCGGAGCGCGCACACTCTGTTCAATGACGAAGTCGCTGGCAGCGGTGACGCGAGCAAATTGCGCCCAGCGTTCAGGGGTCCAGGTGGACAGCCCATGGTCATCGTCCAATGCGCTGACGGCGGCGCGGAACGACTGCTCGGCGCGGGAGACAAACGGCAAGAGAATGGCGGGCAGGTCGGCAAGCGGAGGCAGGCTCATGGTCTATCCTTGATCGGCGTGTGACAGGCTGCATGTAGTGAATCTCGCAAACCCACTACCTGAAGGAGTGTCGAACAAAAGTTAGAAATAGCTGAAAATTCTTTTTTATTGGCAGCCAACATCAAGCTTCCACCTTTTTCGGTTGGTAAAAGACCAACCTTAACGATTATTCTCACAACGCAGCCGGGGGCCACAAGCCGCTCATCTGTAGTTTTACTACTCGTATATACATTAGCAAGGCTGAAATGCCGGATGATTTGTAGTAAAACTACACACCGCCGGAACAACCTATCGGCAATCCAAGAATTCATAACGTCTGCCCACAAGGCCAGTCGCTAACTCAGGCAACCGATTCTGGTAGCCTTTCCGCCCTGGAGCAAGCCATGCAAGACCTCGATCCCGTCGAAACCCAGGAATGGCTGGACGCCCTGGAATCGGTTCTCGACAAAGAAGGCGAAGACCGTGCTCACTATCTGATGACCCGTATGGGCGAACTCGCAACCCGCAGCGGTTCGCAGTTGCCTTACGCCATCACCACGCCTTACCGCAACACCATCCCGGTTACCCACGAAGCACGCATGCCTGGCGACCTGTTCATGGAACGCCGCATTCGCTCGCTGGTACGCTGGAACGCGATGGCCATGGTAATGCGTACGAACCTGAAAGATTCTGACCTCGGCGGTCACATCTCCAGCTTCGCTTCCAGCGCGACCCTGTATGACATCGGCTTCAACTACTTCTTCCAGGCCCCGACCGACGAACACGGCGGCGACCTGATCTACTTCCAGGGCCACACCTCGCCAGGCGTCTACGCCCGTGCCTTCATGGAAGGCCGCATCACCGAAGACCAGATGAACAACTTCCGCCAGGAAGTCGACGGCCAGGGCTTGTCGTCCTATCCGCACCCTTGGCTGATGCCTGACTTCTGGCAGTTCCCGACTGTATCCATGGGTCTGGGTCCGATCCAGGCAATCTACCAGGCACGTTTCATGAAGTACCTGGAAGCCCGCGGTTTCATTCCGGAAGGCAAGCAGAAAGTCTGGTGCTTCCTGGGCGACGGCGAGTGCGACGAGCCGGAATCCCTGGGTGCGATCTCCCTGGCTGGCCGCGAGAAGCTGGACAACCTGATCTTCGTCATCAACTGCAACCTGCAGCGCCTCGACGGCCCGGTTCGCGGCAACGGCAAGATCATCCAGGAACTTGAAGGCGTGTTCCGCGGTGCTCAGTGGAACGTGACCAAAGTCATCTGGGGCCGTTTCTGGGACCCACTGCTGGCCAAGGACGTCGACGGTATCCTGCAACGTCGCATGGACGAAGTCATCGACGGCGAGTACCAGAACTACAAAGCCAAAGACGGCGCGTTCGTACGTGAACACTTCTTCAACTCGCCAGAACTCAAGGCGATGGTTGCCGATCTGTCCGACGACGAGATCTGGAAACTCAACCGTGGCGGCCACGACCCGTACAAGGTCTACGCGGCGTACCACGAAGCGGTCAACCACAAAGAACAACCTACCGTCATCCTGGCCAAGACCATCAAGGGTTATGGCACCGGCGCTGGCGAAGCGAAGAACACTGCGCACAACACCAAGAAAGTCGATGTCGACAGCCTGAAGTTGTTCCGCGACCGCTTCGACATCCCGGTCAAGGACGAAGAACTGGAAAACCTGCCGTTCTTCAAGCCGGAGCCAAACAGCGCCGAAGCCCGCTACCTGAGCGAGCGCCGCACTGCACTGGGCGGTTTCGTGCCACAGCGTCGCGCCAAGAGCTTCGACATCCCGACACCGCCACTCGATACCCTCAAGGCTATCCTGGACGGCTCGGGCGACCGTGAAATCTCCACCACCATGGCCTTCGTGCGGATCCTCGCGCAGCTGGTCAAGGACAAGGAAATCGGCTCGCGCATCGTTCCAATCATCCCGGACGAAGCCCGTACCTTCGGCATGGAAGGCATGTTCCGTCAGTTAGGCATCTACTCGTCCGTCGGCCAGCTCTACGAGCCAGTCGATAAAGACCAGGTGATGTTCTACAAGGAAGACAAGAAGGGCCAGATCCTCGAAGAAGGCATCAACGAAGCGGGCGCCATGAGCTCCTTCATCGCTGCCGGTACTTCGTACTCCAGCCACAACCAGCCAATGCTGCCGTTCTACATCTTCTACTCGATGTTCGGCTTCCAGCGTATCGGCGACCTCGCCTGGGCCGCCGGCGACAGCCGTACCCGTGGCTTCCTGATCGGCGGCACCGCCGGCCGTACCACCCTGAACGGTGAAGGCCTGCAACACGAAGACGGTCACAGCCACTTGCTGGCTGCGACCATCCCGAACTGCCGCACCTACGATCCAACCTACGGCTACGAGCTGGCGGTGATCATCCAGGACGGCATGAAGAAGATGACCGAAGAGCAACAGGACGTCTTCTACTACATCACCGTGATGAACGAGTCGTACCAGCAGCCAGCCATGCCGGCCGGTGCCGAAGAAGGCATCAAGAAAGGCATGTACCTGCTCGAAGAAGACACCCGCGAAGCGGCGCACCACGTTCAGCTGATGGGCTCCGGCACCATCCTGCGTGAAGTCCGTGAAGCGGCGAAGATCCTGCGTGAACAGTTCAATGTCGGCGCTGACGTGTGGAGCGTTACCAGCTTCAACGAACTGCGTCGCGACGGCCTGGCCGTTGAGCGCACCAACCGTCTGCACCCTGGCCAGAAGCCTAAGCTGAGCTATGTGGAAGAGTGCCTGAACGGCCGTCAAGGTCCGGTCATTGCCTCTACCGACTACATGAAACTGTTCGCCGAGCAGATCCGTCAGTGGGTACCGTCCAAGGAATTCAAAGTCCTGGGCACCGACGGTTTCGGCCGCAGCGACAGCCGCAAGAAACTGCGTCATTTCTTCGAAGTTGACCGTCATTTCGTGGTGTTGGCAGCCCTGGAAGCACTGGCTGACCGTGGTGACATCGAACCTAAGGTTGTGGCTGAAGCCATTGCCAAGTTCGGTATCAACCCGGAAAAACTCAACCCACTGGACTGCTGAGGAGAGATTCTGTGAGCGAACTCATTCGCGTACCTGACATCGGCAGCGGTGAAGGTGAAGTAATTGAACTGTTTGTGAAGGTCGGCGACCGTATCGAAGCCGAACAGAGCATCCTGACGCTGGAATCGGACAAGGCGAGCATGGAAGTGCCTGCGCCGAAGGCCGGTATCGTCAAGAGCCTGAAAGTGAAGCTGGGCGATCGCCTGAAAGAAGGCGACGAGTTGCTGGAGCTGGAAGTCGAAGGTGCCGCTGCTGCGGCTCCTGCGGCTGCCGCTGCGCCAGCCGCTAAAGCAGAAGAGAAACCGGCCGCTGCTCCAGCGCCCGCCGTCCCTGCTGCTGCGCCTGCTGCCGCTTCGGTTCAGCAAGTGCACGTGCCGGACATCGGCTCGTCGGGCAAAGCCCAGATCATCGAGATCCAGGTCAAGGTCGGCGACACCGTCGCGGCTGATCAGTCGCTGATCACCCTGGAATCCGACAAGGCCAGCATGGAAATCCCGTCGCCTGCCGCTGGCGTGGTCAAGGCCATCAGCGTCAAACTCAATGACGAAGTCGGCACTGGCGACCTGATTCTGGACCTGGAAGTGGCGGGTGCTGCGGCGCCGGCTGCCGCCGCTGCTCCTGCTCAGGCTGCTGCTCCTGCCGCCGCTGCTCCTGCACCTGCCGCTGCTCCTGCTGCACCGGTAGCCGATAGCGTTCAGGACATCCACGTTCCGGATATCGGTTCGGCAGGCAAGGCCAAGATCATCGAAGTGCTGGTCAAGGCCGGCGACACCGTTGAAGCCGACCAGTCGCTGATCACCCTGGAATCCGACAAGGCAAGCATGGAAATTCCATCGCCGGCCGCCGGCGTGGTGGAAAGCGTTTCCGTCAAGCTGGACGACGAAGTCGGTACCGGCGACCTGATCCTCAAGCTGAAAGTCAAAGGCGCGGCTCCTGCTGCTGCCCCGGCACCTGCTGCCGCTGCTGCGAGCGCTCCTGCGCCAGCCGCTGCTGCCCCTGCTGCCGCTGCACCTGCGGCCGCCGCTCCGGTTGCGGCTCCAGCCAAGCCTGGCGCCAAGGTTCATGCAGGCCCGGCTGTACGCCAACTGGCCCGTGAATTCGGTGTCGAGCTGAACGCGGTCGGCGCAAGTGGTCCGCACGGTCGCATCCTGAAAGAAGACGTGCAGGTTTACGTCAAGGCCATGATGCAAAAGGCCAAGGAAGCACCGGCCGCTGCTGCTGGCGCAACCGGTGGCGCGGGCATCCCGCCGATTCCGGTCGTGGACTTCAGCCGCTTCGGTGAAACCGAAGAAGTGCCGATGACCCGCCTGATGCAAATCGGCGCGTCGAGTCTGCACCGCAGCTGGTTGAACATTCCGCACGTGACTCAGTTCGACTCGGCTGATATCACCGAGCTGGAAGCGTTCCGTATCGCTCAGAAAGCCGTTGCAGAGAAGGCTGGCGTCAAGCTGACCATCCTGCCGCTGCTGCTCAAGTCCTGCGCGCACCTGCTCAAGGAACTGCCGGACTTCAACAGTTCGCTGGCACCAAGCGGCAAGGCGATCATCCGCAAGAAGTACGTGAACATCGGCTTCGCGGTCGACACTCCAGAAGGCCTTCTGGTACCGGTCATCAAGAACGTCGACCAGAAGAGTCTGCTGCAGCTTGCGGCTGAGGCGGCTGCGCTGGCTGCCAAGGCACGCGACAAAAAGCTTACTGCTGACGACATGCAAGGCGCCTGCTTCACCATTTCCAGCCTCGGCCACATTGGCGGCACCGGCTTCACGCCGATCGTCAACGCGCCGGAAGTGGCGATCCTCGGTGTTTCCAAGGCAACCATCCAGCCAGTCTGGGACGGCAAAGCCTTCCAGCCGAAACTGATGCTGCCGCTGTCGCTGTCCTACGATCACCGTGTGATCAACGGCGCCGCTGCTGCACGCTTCACCAAGCGTCTGAGCGATCTGCTGGCGGACATCCGCACCATCCTGCTGTAACACCGGCCGGCCCTCCTTCGCGGGAGGGCCTGTCGCGTTTCACGTTTTCCGAGCGCCACGCTCGTACCTCAACCCCGCCAATTTGGCGGGGCTTTTTTTTGCCCACAGTTTTTACTTCAACAGATGCCTTCCTACATTTGTGGCTGATATCCCCCACAAGTTGAATCCATTTCAGCCCGGTATTTTTCAAGGCCAAATAACTAGCCTTGCCTGCAAGGCCATTTAAAGCCGATTGATTGAAAACCGAATGGATTCGAATATGTTTAAACCAACTGTCGGGCCAATCCTTGGCCACACCACCACTAACCATGCACGTATTTTTTTGCGTGGAGAATCAAATAAAGATGCCCCTACATTTGCCGGTATTCGTTATCGGCGACTCGGCGACGAGCACTGGTCGAACAGTATTTTCACTGAACTCGAAAAAGCCCGCGACATGTCCGCCGTCCTGGTGCTCAACGACCTTGCTGCCGACACCGTGCATGAATATCAGGCCGGTTGGTTCAACCCAATGCAGCCTGTGCGCTCTGTAGAGACACTGCGGGAACTGCCCTTGCAATGGCCACGGCAGATCCATCGCCTGCGTACCCGCTCAGACCTGGCCAAACAACCCAGGGCCTATGTCGTGGGTTCTTGCCGCTATCTACGCCTCCCCGCAGGCATTGCCGCCGAACCGCATCTGGGTGACAGGATGTTCGGGACAATAGCAAGACTGGCCGAGCAGGCCGATCCGCCTGTCAGCGCCATGTTGATGACCGGTGACCAGATCTATGTTGATGATTTGAACTTCATTGCCCCGGACCGCGAGCTCAAGGATATTCTTCTCAAGTATCGCGTGGCCTTTTCACAGCCAAACATTGCAAAGTTAATGGCGGCCCTGCCAACTTATATGATCCTCGATGATCATGAGATCGAAGACAATTGGCCAGCCAACAGAAACAAGTCCGATGACTTTCTATATGCCAATGCGATAAATGCCTATGAGTTGTACCAGGCCAGCCATGGCCCGGCACACGAACTCTGCATCGATGGGCAAGTCGACAAGAAGCTGGATAAATACTGGTACCTGTTCACCGACGGCGATATCGAGTGGTTTGTCACCGACAGCCGGTCCCGACGCAATCTTGCAGCCAGCGACCGACGCATCCTCGATATCGAGCAGGAGCAGGCCTTGTGTGCATGGCTGATCAACAGTTCGGCTCGGGTTAAATTCGTGGTCACCAGCGTCATGTTCTACCCCGACAGCAAACGCCAGGGCGATGACGCCTGGCAAGGCTTTCCCGAACAACGACTACGGCTGTTGGAAACGATTCGTACGCACGCCATCAAGAATGTCTTCATCGTTTCAGGCGACGTCCACGGCTCATTGATCAGCCGGCTGACCCACAGCGAGGACCCTGGTTTCGAAGTTCATACCATCGTCTCCTCGCCCCTGTGCAACAGCAAACTGCTGCCTTATGCCAAGTCTTCCACCTTCATCCTCGATCAACCCTTGGCCCGGACCGCCATGGGAGATTATCGACACGAATTGACCAGTAACGTGATCAGCCAGGATAACTTCGCGCACCTGATCGTCGATACGGAGCAGATTCATGTGCGGTATCACGATAGGGATGGCGGCCTTTTACAGGCGGTCAGTATTTTGCTGCGTTAAAAGCTGCGATCTTTTAATCGTTTGCTGGAGAAATCTTCACCTCTGCCGACATATTCTTATAGCACTTGGCCTTCATCTCTCTTGTCAGTCAGTGGCGCAATGATGCAACCTTGCCGCAGGCAACAGTTAAGAGGGCGAGAGCCCGGCGCGATCAGCATATTCGAAGCGAGTTTACCTCCATGAAAAGCCAACCCGATGCCGCCAGCCGTATGGTGGCCGAGGTAGTGACGCAGTTGCCTGTGCCCTCGCGGCTCGGCATGCTGCGTTTCGAACGGCTGAATGAACCAAGCTGGGCGCTGCTGTTTCTCGATCCCAATTGCGAACGCCAGTTCGGCCTGCCGGCCGTGGAACTGTGCGCCCTGGTCGGCTCGCCCTACGCCAGCCTGATGGAGCCGGAAGCACGCTATCAACTGCATGATGCGATTCAGGCACAGTTGAGCGATAGCACCCACTATCTGATCCGCTACACCCTGCACACCGCCTCCGGCTCGCTGAACCTGCTGGAACTGGGAGAAGCCTACAAACAACACAATCGGCACCTGCTGCGCGGTTACCTGTTGGTCATCGACGGCCTGTTCGAGGATGACCCGCTGCTGCCGGCGCTGGATCTCGAAACCCAGAACTCGCGCCTGCAAATCGCTCTGGAGCTCAATCAGCGCGCCCAGCAGGAACAACTGCAGCATCTGGACCGGGTGCGTGCCCAGCAGGACCTGATCCTGCTGCTGACCCGCCAGCGCTACAGCAGCAACAACTCCCTGCAGGAAGCCGCCGAACTGATCACGCGCAGCGCCTGCGAGATTTACCAGATCGACTGCGCCAGCCTGTGGCACCTGGAAGGCTCGATGCTGGCGCCCATCTCGGCCTACCACCGCTCGACCCAGGAGTACCTGCTGCCGGCGTCGATCGACGTCAGCGTTTTCCCCGATTATCTCGACGCCCTGCATACCGGCCGCGCTATCGATGCCCACAATGCCATGCGCGACCCGCGTACCCGGGAAATGGCCGAAAGCCTGCGCCCGCGTGATGTCAACGCGATGCTCGATGCCAGCATTCGCGTCGACGGCCAGGTGGTCGGCGTGTTGTGCCTGGAACAAACCGGTGCGACCCGCGCCTGGCAGCAGGACGAAATCGCCTTCGCCGGCGAGCTGGCTGATCAGTTCGCCCAGGTCATCAGCAATCACAATCGACGCACCGCCACCAGCGCCCTGCATCTGTTCCAGCGTGCGGTCGAGCAAAGCGCCAACGCCTTTTTGCTGGTCAATTGCGATGGCATCGTCGAGTACGTCAACCCGAGCTTCACGGCGATTACCCAGTACACCACCGAAGAAGTTCACGGCCAGCGCCTGGCGCAACTGCCGGCGCTGGAGAACCTCAGTGAATTGCTGTTCGACGCGCCCTCCGCGCTGGCCAAGAGCAACAGCTGGCAGGGTGAATTCAAGAGCCGTCGCAAAAACCTCGAACCCTACTGGGGCCAACTGTCGATATCCAAGGTCTATGGCGACAACCGCGAGTTGACCCATTACATCGGCATCTATGAAGACATCACGCAGACCAAGCTCGCTCAGCAACGCATCGAGCGCCTGGCCTACACCGACAACCTGACCAACCTCGGCAACCGCCCGGCCTTCATCCGCAACCTTGATGAACGCTTCGCCCGCAACAGCGACGCGCCTATCAGCCTGTTGCTGGTGGACATCGACAACTTCAAGCGGATCAACGACAGCCTCGGCCATCAGACCGGCGACAAGCTGCTGATCAGCCTGGCCCGGCGCCTGCGCAACAGCCTCAACCCGGGGGGCAGCCTGGCGCGGTTTGCCAGCAACGAGTTCGCGGTCTTGCTCGACAACACGAGCCTTGAACTCGGGCAGCAGGTCGCCAGCCAGTTGCTCGCGACCCTCGACAAACCGATGTTCGTAGACAACCAGCTGATCAGCGTGACCGGCTCGGTCGGCCTGGCCTGTGCACCCTTGCATGGCCGCGACCCGCAGACCCTGATGCGTAACGCCGGGCTGGCACTGCACAAGGCCAAGGCCAACGGCAAACATCAGGTGCAGGTCTTCACCGAAGCCCTGAACGCCGAGGCCAGTTACAAGCTGTTCGTCGAAAACAACCTGCGCCGCGCCTTGACCCAGAACGAACTGGACGTGTTCTACCAACCCAAGCTCTGCCTGCGCAGCGGACGCCTGCTGGGGATGGAAGCGCTGCTGCGCTGGAATCATCCGGAAAAAGGCATGATCCGCCCGGACCAGTTCATCAGTGTCGCGGAAGAAACCGGCCTGATCATTCCGATTGGCAAATGGATCGCCCGCCAGGCCTGCCGCATGAGCAAAGCGCTGACCGCCGCCGGCCTGGGCAACCTGCAGGTGGCAATCAACCTGTCACCCAAGCAGTTCTCCGACCCGGACCTGGTGGCATCCATCGCCAATATCCTCAAGGAGGAAGCGCTGCCGTCGCGCCTGCTGGAGCTGGAACTGACCGAAGGCCTGCTGCTGGAAGCCACCGAAGACACTCACCAGCAGCTCGACCAGCTCAAGCGCTTGGGCCTGACCCTGGCGATGGACGACTTCGGCACCGGTTACTCGTCGCTCAGCTACTTGAAAAAATTCCCCATCGACATCATTAAAATCGATCGAAGCTTCATTCATGAAATCCCGGTTAACCAGGACGACATGGAAATCACCTCCGCGGTGATCGCCATGGCCCACAACCTGAAACTCAAGGTCGTGGCTGAAGGCATCGAGACGGCCGAGCAGTTGGCCTTCCTGCGTCGCCACCGTTGCGACGTTGGCCAGGGCTACCTGTTCGACCAACCGATCCCGGGGCTGGACCTGATCGACAAGCTCAAACGCTATCCGCGCGGCCCGATCGCCTGACAGCGAGCCAACACTCGGGCAAACTGCATCTCTGATTATTCCAACGACTGAGAGGACTGACGATGGTTCTGCGCTCGGAAATTCTGGTGAACAAAAACGTGCTCCCTACTAAAGAACAAGCTCTGCCTGGCCGCGAAACCCCCATGACCGTGCCGGAAAAACACTTCGTCCACGACGCCCCGCTGCTGGGCCCGTTCTCGATGGACGTGGATTTCGCGATCTTCGGCCTTGGCTGCTTCTGGGGCGCGGAACGCAGGTTCTGGCAGCGTGAAGGCGTGGTCAGTACGGCCGTGGGTTACGCTGGCGGCTTCACCCCGAACCCGACTTACGAAGAAGTCTGCTCTGGCTTGACCGGCCATAGCGAAGTCGTGCTGGTGGTCTACGAGCCGGCAAAGGTCAGCTACGAAGAGCTGCTGAAGATGTTCTGGGAACTGCACAACCCGACCCAGGGCATGCGCCAGGGCAATGACCTCGGCACTCAGTACCGCTCGGTGATCTACGCCACCAACCCGACCCAGCTGGAAGCCGCGAAAAAAAGCGCACAGGTGTTCCAGGTCGAACTGACCAAGGCCGGCAAGGGCATCATCACCACCGAAATCGACGAAGCGCCGACGCTCTTCTTCGCCGAGGCATACCACCAGCAGTACCTGGCCAAGAACCCGGAAGGCTATTGCGGGATTGGCGGTACCGGCGTGACTTGCCCGATCTGATTTTCAGCCCCGATGCCCGATCGTTCCCACGCTCTGCGTGGGAATGCAGCCCGGGACGCTCCGCGTCCCCTCCAGAGCCGAACGCGGAGCGTCCGTTGAGGCATTCCCACGCAGAGCGTGGGAACGATCATCGCCTTATTCGGCGATCAACCAATCCATCCGCCACCCACCCTGGGTCTGCCCAAGCTTCTCGGACAACCACGGCAGCAACTCGCGCAACTCTTCCTCCAGCCCCCACGGCGGATTGGCAATGGCCAAACCGGAGCCGTTGAGGCTGTCAGGCGTATCCAGCGGATGCACCAGCAACTCGACCCGCAACAACTTCGGCGCACCAGTACCGGCCAGATCCTGATAGAAACGACGCAAGGCGCGCTGATCCTTCACCGGGTACCAGATCGCCGCCACGGTCTGGCGCATCCGGCCAACCGCTTCCTTCAACGAAGCCGCACAACGCTGCATCTCGTCGAGCTTTTCAAAAGGCGGGTCGATCAACATCAGCGCACGCTTCTCCGGCACCGGCAGCATCGCCCGCGGCACATGCCAGCCTTCGCCAAGATGCACCTTGACCCGTCGATCACCGGCCATGTTGTCCTTGAGCAGCACGCCGTCTTCCGGGTGCTTCTCGTTCAGCAACACGCGGTCCTGCGGACGCGTCAGACGCCGCGCCAACTCCGGCGACCCCGGGTAATAGCGCAACTGGCCATCCGGGTTCATCTCGTGCAGCACCTGCATGTAATCAGCCGTCAGGATCGGCAGATCTGGCTGATCCCACAAACGCGCAATGCCTTCCAGGTACTCACCGGTCCGGCTGGCCTGATCGCCCTGAAGGTCGTATAGGCCAATGCCAGCGTGAGTGTCGAGATAGGCAAACGGCTGCTCCTTGCGCGACATCAGGGCGATGAGGCGGGTCAAGGTCAGGTGTTTGAACACATCGGCGTGATTGCCGGCATGGAAGGCGTGGCGATAATTCATGGTTGCTCCTGCGAAGGCCGGCAAGTTTACCTTTTACCGGCCGGCAAGTCAGGGTCTTGCGGCTGAGTGGCCAACCCGCCCCGCTTCACCTTGTAGGAGACAGGCCGGGTTTTTCGGCTTTACATCCATTTCCGCAACATGTTACGCCCCAACACAAAAACCATGACACTCCCAAAGAAGTTGGTTTGACGCCACAGAAAAAAGAAATTTGGCTACTGGAATAACCCTAAATTTCTAACGATGAAAATTAAAACCAATGCAACCAACAAAACTATAGAGGTCCACTTTATCAATTTAAGCTTTCGCCTGAGGGAGAGCGGGAAGTTGTTTAAATCTTCGACGCTAACCCCGCCATGCTTCAGGTAATAACCCGGAAACGTAAGGACTCCGGATATCCATCCGACCAATAGTAGTCGCCCCCAAATTCCGCCATGCCTCAGAGCGAATTGAGTCATGACGGCAGGACAATTTTTTAAATGCTCCAGCATAAAATCCATCTTTGTGTAAGCCAAATGAAGCGCGAGCGCGAGGCAAAAAAATATTCCACCAAAATTCATTAGCCCTACAATAAGGAATACTTTATCCGCAGCACTCAAGCTCATTGAGTAGCCTCATATATAACCTCACCAATATCCTCTCCTACCGCACCACCAAGAGCACCCGCGGCAGAACTTCCGACACCAATCACCACAACGCCACAAGCCAGAGTAGCTAGTCCACCAGTTGGCACTCCAAGTCCGATACATATAACCGTGCTTAAGGTACCTGTTGATGCCAGTCCAAACAGCGCACCCGCAGCCATCCCACCAGCAAAGCTCCCCGCCTCGGTGAACTTGACCCGCTCGCAAGCCTCGGCATTGCCCGCCGAGCACACATCTTGAACCTTCATGGCCGACGCCCCTCCACCAATGGCTGTGCCAACCCAGCCACCGTACTTGAGGTATTTGGAAGCCCTGGCCACTCCCTCAAGATGAGTGGCGTATCCCGGCATCTGCCCTACGCCGCCAGCTTCGGTCCAGCGATGGACCGGACTGGGAGGCGATAGGAACAGCGCACGATTCAAATTGGGGTGATCCGGGAAGCCGATACCTTTGCGCGTCAGGCTTGTCAGATGGGTATCCAGCTTAGCGAGCAAGCGCTGGCGCTCCGCTAGGAACGTCGGTGAGCTCAGGTGCCCATCGCGCAGGAATGAACGCTGATGCAACGCTTCGATTTCTTTGAGGGTCTCGCGCACATTTTCCAGGTTATTGTTGAGAATGCTCGCGCCGATGCCAATAGCGTCAGAGCCATAGGTCAGGAAGGCCTGGATGACATCACGGTGTTGCACCATGAAATCCGCCTCTTCCGGGCTAAGCGTTTCAAGCACCTGATTGGTCCTGGCCGCCACGTCCATGAGCAGGGCTTCTTCACGGGTGCACTGGTAGTTGTTGGGGTCGCTCAGCACGATCATCGAGCCGGCTTTGACGTCGCGCAGGTTGGGGTTGAGCAGCTTGAATTTGCCCATCACCGCCGGGTCACGCAGGGTGAACAAGGAGGCTTCGAGTTGTTCTCGGGTGGTGCTCTTGGGCACGATGTAGAAGCCTGGCTCCTGGGCGTCGAGACCGGTGAACCGTCGCGCAGAAGGAGCGTTTGTCGCTGACGTAAAGCCAGATGGGTGCGGCGGCGTCGTAGTGTTGCTGGCTGTCGGCGATGGTGCGGTTGTGACTGGCTGAGTGAATGTCTTGGCAGATTTTGCGACAGGTGGGGCATTCACATAACTGCCCTCGAAGTTCGAGGGAATCAGTTGAGCTTTACAGGGGCAACCGCTGACGCTGTCAAGTGTTCCCGCAACGCGCCTGCCGTTGTTGAGGACGTGAGAAACCCCTCCGTGGATCTGATAACTCTCATCGTTTTCTCCGCAGGTGACCAGATCTCCTTCGTAGACATGAACGAGGCCGAACAAACTGAAGCTGACGTCATCCCCACCCAAAACCGTACCACCACAGGTGGTTTTATCGCCCGGCCCAATGTAATACCCGGTAGCCATCTTGATCTCCCTCTCGACTGGCCTCCCAACCGTGGGAAGCGCGCCACTGTTAACGATGAGTTACCCCACTCGAAAATGAGCTGGGCTAGCGCAAAGTACGTGCATGCACAGAGAATTCAAGGCGCCCGAGCAAAACCGGAAATGTCCCACGAGCAGTACAGAAAAAGGCCACGAAACTGGAGATAAGGGCCAATGCCTGAAGAATAAACGGCCCGCACCTTACGGCTGCGAGCCGTTAGAGATTGAATGAGTACGCCTACGCCCCAGCTGAAGGCCGCACCCGCAACCGCCGCCCAACCACATCCAGCACGTCACAGCCATCGCGCAACGGAATGGTGCAGAGCAAGGCAAAGTCGCTGAGGATGAAGGACTCACACTCGATCGAGCCGCGCATGGACAGGTTTTCAAGCACTTGGGTTACTGCGCGGATTCTGTAGTGGGCGGCGTCGGTAAGGATGTCGAGTGGCGCGTGGGTGTCGACGAACAATGTAGGCATGTCGGTGCAGTTGCTGGTCAATGCCATGAAGCGATTGTCGGGATGGGGGATCGGCTTTTCGTAGGGAGGATCGGGATGTATTGATTTCATTTTGAATGCTCTAAGGAAGAAATGGACCTGCCATTAGCCTTCCTACGGGCTAGGGTGGCAGCTATGCACGGGGTAGGAATATCGAGACCCTTAGAGCAAAACTCGACCACGCCGAAGCGTGCCCGAGCATAGCCGCCGCGACTGATCTTACGACCGCATGCAAACGGCCGCAAACCAAGTATCGACGTCAAACTAGCTCTAACGGTCTTGAGAGGTTCCTACACCCCACCACTGAATAGTCAGTGACCACCAAAGACTATCCATGAAACCCACGCTCCACCAGTTCATGGAAACCGCTACGTTTTGAAGGAAACGTCCTAGGACCTTGCCCGGAAATTTCGCAAGACTGACGACGCGACTCAGATCTGAATTCGGGGCAGATCGATTAAAAACTGGTCCCAAAAAAAACGGCCCGCCTCCTGTAGGAGACGGGCCGCTTTTAGTGAAAGGTCAGAGCCTCAGCTCCTCCTCATCACTTGTTCAGACGGAAATCCGCCTCGGCAGCAGCGAAGCGCTGCAGCATGCCGGTAGTCGGCGCACCCAGCTTGCTGACGATGTAGATCGCCAGGCTGGCGAAGATGAAACCAGGGATGATTTCGTACAGGCCCAGCAGTTCGAAGTGCTTCCAGACGATCACGGTGATCGCGCCGACCAGGATGCCGGCCAGTGCGCCGTTGCGGGTCATGTCTTTCCAGATCACGGAGATCAGCACGACCGGACCGAACGCAGCACCGAAACCAGCCCAGGCATAGCTCACCAGGCCCAGTACGCGGTTTTCCGGATTAGCCGCCATGGCGATGGCGATCAGGGCAACCAGCAGCACCATGGCGCGGCCGACCCAGACCAGTTCAACCTGGGAAGCGGATTTACGCAGGAAGGTCTTGTAGAAGTCTTCGGTCAGGGCGCTCGAGCACACCAGCAGCTGGCAGCTCAGCGTGCTCATTACGGCAGCCAGAATGGCCGACAGCAGTACGCCGGCAACCCATGGGTTGAAGAGGATTTTCGCCAGTTCGATGAACACACGCTCGTGGTTTTCGGTTACAGGACCGGCCACTTCAGGGTGCGCCGAGAAGTAAGCGATACCGAAGAAGCCTACCGCCACGGTGCCGCCCAGGCACAGGATCATCCAGGCCATGGAGATGCGACGCGCTTTGGCAATCGACTTCACCGAATCCGCCGCCATGAAACGCGCCAGGATGTGCGGCTGGCCGAAGTAACCCAGGCCCCAGCCCATCAGCGAGATGATGCCGATGAAGGTGGTGTTTTTCAGCATGTCGAAGTTGCTGGCATCTTGCGCTTCGATGGCCAGGAACGTGGTGTCAACGCCGCCAGTGGCCAGCAGCACGATGATCGGCGTCAGCAACAGGGCGAAGATCATCAGGGTGGCTTGTACGGTGTCAGTCCAGCTGACCGCCAGGAAACCGCCGACGAAGGTGTAGGCAATCGTCGCCGCAGCGCCGGCCCACAGCGCTGTCTCGTAGGACATGCCGAAGGTGCTTTCGAACAGACGGGCACCGGCCACGATGCCGGATGCGCAGTAGATGGTGAAGAACACCAGGATCACGACGGCGGAGATGATCCGCAGCAGGCCGCTTTTGTCTTCAAAACGGCTGGAGAAGTAGTCCGGCAGGGTCAGCGCATCGCCGTTGTGCTCGGTCTGCACGCGCAGACGGCCAGCGACGAACAGCCAGTTCAGGTAGGCACCGATGATCAGGCCAATGGCGATCCAGCTCTCGGACAGACCGGACATGTAGATGGCGCCCGGCAGGCCCATCAACAACCAGCCGCTCATGTCGGATGCACCGGCGGACAACGCGGTCACGACGCTGCCCAGGCTACGGCCGCCCAGAATATAGTCGGAAAGGTTGTTGGTGGAGCGATAGGCCATGAAGCCGATCAGCACCATTGCTGCGATGTAGATCACGAACGTGATCAGGGTTGGATTGCTTACGCTCATTTAAGTGATGCCCTGGCTTTGTTTTTATGTAGCGGCGGCTGGTGAACCGCTTGCAAACGGTGACGTTTGACAGACGATCCGGGATCCCGCGCATTTATGACCGATGTTTCCCCAGGAAAGCCATCAGCCGGCACACCGGTCTTGCGACTGGTTGCACCTTGGGCGCGAATGCTATTCAACAAAGCAAATAAGGTGCAACCCATTTCTTGAGAATAAGTTGCACCCAGTCGGAAATTTATTTTTCACCGAGTTTTTTGCTCCTTTTCGGAGCAAGAACGAGCGCCAACCATCCAAAAAAGCACCAACGCAATGCAGTAGTGGCCAAGCAGAATTTATTTCCTGACGAACTGCCGTTTATTCCAGCAAAAAAAGGGTTGCACCCGGTTGCACCTCATTCATCTCACGGCTAATCTTGGCGCCAGCTGATGCCACGCAGTCGTGGCAAACATGAGGATAAAAACATGGCTACCACCACCCTTGGGGTCAAACTCGATGACCCGACCCGCGAACGCCTCAAGGCTGCCGCGACCTCGATTGATCGCACGCCGCATTGGCTGATCAAGCAGGCAATTTTCAATTACCTGGAAAAACTCGAGGGTGGTGCAACCCTGTCCGAGCTGAACGGTTTGACCCGGGACGCTGACGAAGCGGGCGAAGTCCATGTCGACCACGCACACCAGTGCTTCCTCGAATTCGCCGAAAGCATCCTGCCGCAATCGGTCCTGCGTGCTTCGATCACCGCTGCTTACCGTCGCCCGGAACCCGAAGTGGTGCCGATGCTGATCGAGCAGGCCCGCTTGCCGGCGCCGATGGCTGAAGCCACCAACAAACTCGCCGCTTCGATCGCGGAAAAACTGCGTAATCAGAAGAGCGCTGGCGGTCGTGCCGGGATTGTTCAGGGCCTGCTGCAGGAATTCTCCCTGTCGTCCCAGGAAGGCGTGGCGCTGATGTGCCTGGCCGAGGCGCTGCTGCGCATTCCGGACAAAGGCACCCGTGACGCGCTGATCCGCGACAAGATCAGCACCGGCAACTGGCATCCGCACCTGGGCAACAGCCCGTCGTTGTTCGTCAACGCTGCGACTTGGGGCCTGCTGCTGACCGGCAAGCTCGTGTCCACGCACAACGAAGCCGGCCTGACTTCGTCCCTGAGCCGCATCATCGGCAAGAGCGGCGAGCCGATGATCCGCAAGGGCGTCGACATGGCCATGCGCCTGATGGGCGAGCAGTTCGTTACCGGCGAAACCATCGCCGAAGCCCTGGCCAACGCCAGCAAGTTCGAAGCCAAGGGCTTCCGCTATTCCTACGACATGCTCGGTGAAGCCGCACTGACCGAGCACGATGCGCAGAAGTACCTGGCCTCGTACGAACAAGCTATCCACTCGATCGGCAAAGCGTCCCACGGTCGTGGGATTTATGAAGGCCCGGGCATTTCGATCAAGCTGTCGGCCTTGCACCCGCGTTACAGCCGCGCCCAGTACGAGCGCGTGATGGACGAGCTGTACCCGCGCCTGCTGTCGTTGACCCTGCTGGCCAAGCAATACGACATCGGCCTGAACATCGACGCCGAAGAAGCCGACCGCCTGGAGCTGTCGCTGGACCTGCTCGAGCGCCTGTGCTTCGAGCCGCAACTGACTGGCTGGAACGGCATCGGTTTCGTCATCCAGGCTTACCAGAAGCGTTGCCCGTACGTGATCGACTACGTGATCGACCTGGCTCGCCGCAGCCGTCATCGCCTGATGATCCGCCTGGTGAAAGGCGCGTACTGGGACAGCGAAATCAAGCGCGCTCAGGTAGAAGGCCTGGAAGGCTATCCGGTCTACACCCGCAAGGTGTACACCGACGTGTCCTACATCGCTTGCGCACGCAAACTGCTGTCGGTGCCGGAAGTCATCTACCCGCAGTTCGCCACGCACAACGCTCACACCCTGTCGGCCATTTATCACATCGCCGGTCAGAACTATTACCCGGGCCAGTACGAGTTCCAGTGCCTGCACGGCATGGGTGAACCGCTGTATGAACAGGTTGTAGGCAAAGTTTCCGAAGGCAAGCTGAACCGTCCGTGCCGCGTGTACGCACCGGTCGGCACCCACGAAACCCTGCTGGCTTACCTGGTGCGTCGCCTGCTGGAAAACGGCGCCAACACCTCGTTCGTCAACCGCATTGCCGACCAGTCGATTTCGATCCAGGAACTGGTTGCCGACCCGGTGGCGAGCATCGAGCAGATGGCGACCGTGGAAGGGGGCTTCGGCCTGCCGCACCCGCGCATCCCACTGCCGCGCGATCTGTACGGTTCCGAGCGCGCCAACTCCAGCGGCATCGACATGGCCAACGAACATCGCCTGGCTTCGCTGTCCTGCGCCCTGCTGGCCACCGCGCACAACCACTGGAAGGCCGCGCCGATGCTCGGTTGCGCGTCCAGCAGCGAAACGCCGGCGCAGGTCTTGAACCCGTCCGACCTGCGTGACGTGGTCGGCCATGTACAGGAAGCGACTGTCGAAGACGTCGACAACGCGATCCAGTGTGCCCTGAATGCCGCGCCGATCTGGCAGGCCACCCCGCCGGCCGAACGCGCCGCGATCCTGGAACGCGCTGCCGACCTGATGGAAGCCGAGATCCAGCCGCTGATGGGCCTGTTGGCTCGCGAAGCTGGCAAGACTTTCGCCAACGCCATCGCCGAAGTGCGTGAAGCCGTGGACTTCCTGCGTTATTACGCGGTGCAGGCACGCAACGATTTCACCAATGATGCCCACCGTCCTCTGGGTCCAGTGGTGTGCATCAGCCCGTGGAACTTCCCGCTGGCGATTTTCAGTGGTCAAGTAGCTGCTGCCCTTGCCGCTGGTAACCCGGTTTTGGCTAAGCCTGCTGAGCAAACCCCGCTGGTCGCTGCTCAGGCCGTGCGCCTGCTGCTCGAAGCCGGGATTCCGCAAGGCGTGCTGCAACTGCTGCCGGGCCGTGGCGAAACCGTCGGTGCCGGCCTTGTGGGCGATGATCGCGTCAAAGGCGTGATGTTCACCGGCTCCACCGAAGTTGCACGCCTGCTGCAACGCAACATTGCCGGTCGCCTGGACAGCCAGGGTCGTCCGATTCCGCTGATCGCCGAAACCGGTGGCCAGAATGCGATGATCGTCGACTCTTCGGCACTGACCGAACAAGTCGTGATCGATGTAGTTTCGTCGGCATTCGACAGCGCCGGCCAGCGTTGCTCGGCCCTGCGCGTCCTGTGCCTGCAGGAAGATTCCGCTGACCGCGTGATCGAAATGCTCAAGGGTGCCATGGCTGAAAGCCGCCTCGGCAACCCTGAGCGCCTGTCCGTGGACATCGGCCCGGTGATCGACGCCGAAGCCAAGGCTGGCATCGAGAAGCATATCCAGGCCATGCGCGACAAAGGTCGCAGCGTGTACCAGGTGGCCATCGCCGACGCCGAAGAAGTGAAACGCGGCACCTTCGTGATGCCAACGCTGATCGAACTGGAAAGCTTCGACGAACTGCAACGGGAGATCTTTGGCCCGGTGCTGCACGTGGTTCGCTACAAGCGCAAAGACATCGATCAACTGATCGCTCAGATCAACGCTTCCGGCTACGGTCTGACGCTGGGCGTGCACACCCGTATCGACGAGACCATCGCCAAGGTGATCGACAACGTCAATGCCGGTAACGTCTACGTGAACCGCAACATCGTCGGTGCCGTGGTCGGCGTACAACCGTTCGGCGGCGAAGGCCTGTCGGGTACCGGTCCGAAAGCCGGTGGCCCGCTGTACTTGTACCGCCTGCTGTCGACTCGTCCTACCGATGCGATCGAACAATCCTTCGCCCGCGGTGATGCCATTGCTGCACCGGATGTTCGTCTGCGTGACGCCATGAGCAAACCGCTGACCGCCCTGAAAGCCTGGGCCGACAGCAACAAGTTCGCCGACCTGAGCACCCTGTGCGTGCAGTTCGCCGCACAATCGCAAAGCGGTATCACCCGCTTGCTGGCCGGCCCGACCGGCGAGCGCAACAGCTATGCGATCCTGCCGCGCGAGCACGTGCTGTGCCTGGCGGAAGTCGAAGGCGACCTGCTGACACAACTGGCTGCGGTACTGGCTGTCGGCGGTGCGGCGGTATGGCCGGAAGCTGAATTGACCAAGGCTTTGTTCGCCCGTCTGCCGAAAGACATTCAGGCTCGCATCAAGCTGGTTGCCGACTGGAACAAGGACGAAGTGGTGATTGATGCGGTTCTGCATCACGGCCATTCCGACCAGTTGCGCGCGGTTTGCCAACAAGTGGCCAAGCGTGCCGGTGCCATTATCGGGGTTCAGGGCTTGTCGCAGGGTGAGACCAACATTGCGTTGGAGCGTCTGGTGATTGAGCGGGCGTTGAGCGTTAACACGGCTGCGGCGGGTGGTAATGCCAGCCTGATGACGATCGGCTAATACCTCCCCTGATGATCGTTCCCACGCTCCGCGTGGGAATGCAGCCCGGGACGCTCCGCGTCCCATCGATGCCAGGCTCGAAATCGGCAGCGCGGCTGGAACGCGGAGCGTCCCTTGAGGCATTCCCACGCAGAGCGTGGGAACGATCTTTACCACACCTCGTTCTGCCCCTTTATCACCCTCATCAATCATCCTTTCACCCCGCCCTCCCCACGCCTAGACTCGGCCCATTCCAATAAAAGGTAGGCCGCCATGTCCGAGACGTTGCTCAGTTCCCGCAATCTGGCTTTCGAGCTGTATGAAGTCCTTGATGCCGAGGGCCTGACCCAGCGTGAGCGTTTTGCCGAACACAATCGCGAAACCTTCGACGCCGCCCTCGGCACCGCCCGCAACATCGCCGAGAAGTTCTTCGCCCCGCATAACCGCAAGGGTGACGAGAACGAGCCGCGCTATGAAGACGGTCAGGCGATTCTGATTCCGGAAGTGAAACCGGCGGTGGATGCCTTCCTGGAAGCCGGTTTCCTCAATGCCGCGCGCAGTTTCGATGCCGGTGGCATGCAACTTCCTACGCTGCTGTCCCAAGCCTGCTTCGCGCACTTTCAATCGGCCAACGCGGCGACGACTTCCTATCCCTTCCTGACCATGGGCGCGGCGAACCTGATCGAAAGTTTCGGCACCGAGGAGCAGAAGCAGCGCTTCCTGCAACCGATGATCGACGGTCGCTTCTTCGGCACCATGGCCCTGACCGAACCCCACGCAGGCTCGTCGCTGTCGGACATCCGCACACGGGCCGAGCCTGCGTCCGACGGCACCTATCGACTCAAGGGCAACAAGATCTTCATCTCCGGCGGCGATCATCCGCTGTCGGAAAACATCGTGCACATGGTCCTGGCCAAGCTGCCGGATGCACCCGCTGGCGTGAAGGGCATTTCGCTGTTCATCGTGCCCAAGTTCCTGGTCAACGATGACGGCAGCCTGGGCAAGCGCAACGACGTGCTGCTGGCCGGGCTGTTCCACAAGATGGGCTGGCGCGGCACCACGTCTACCGCACTGAATTTCGGAGACAGTGGCGAGTGCGTCGGCTATCTGGTGGGCAAGCCGCATCACGGTTTGAGCTACATGTTCCAGATGATGAACGAAGCGCGAATCGGCGTCGGCATGGGTGCGGTGATGCTTGGCTACGCCGGCTACCTGTATTCGCTGGAGTACGCCCGCGAGCGCCCGCAGGGTCGCGTGCCGGACAGCAAGGACCCGAACACCGCTCCGGTGGCGATCATCCAGCACGCCGACGTCAAACGCATGCTGCTGACACAGAAGGCTTACGTCGAAGGATCGTTCGACCTGGGGCTGTACGCGGCGCGGCTGTTCGATGACACCACGACGCTGGAGACTGAGGCCGAGCGCAAACAGGCGCATGAGCTGTTGGATTTGCTGACGCCGATCGTCAAATCCTGGCCGTCGGAGTTTTGCCTAAAGGCCAACGAACTGGCAATCCAGATCCTCGGTGGTCACGGTTATACCCGTGAGTACCCGGTGGAGCAGTACTACCGCGACAACCGTTTGAACCCGATCCATGAAGGCACCCACGGCATTCAGTCGCTGGACCTGCTGGGCCGCAAACTGGCACAGAACGGCGGCGCGGGGCTCAAGCAATTGATCCGCCTGATCGCCGACACCGCCGAGCGCGCACAGGCCCATGAATCGCTGACCCTGTTGCGTGAACCGTTGGAGAAACTGGTGGCGCGCCTGCAAACCGTGACCATTGGCCTGCTGACGGACCTGGCCCAGGGCAAGGTCAACAGCAGCCTGGCGAACTCGGCGCTGTACCTGAAAGTGTTCGGCCACACGGTGATTGGCTGGCGCTGGCTGGAACAGGCGATTCGCGCTGAGGAAGGGCTGGCCAAAGGGAATGCAGCGGATGTGAGTTTCTATAAAGGCAAGTTGCAGGCGGCGCGCTATTTCCTGACCTGGGAAGTGCCGGGTTGCCACCATGAGCTGGCGATTCTTGAAGCTCGGGATGATGTTTGCCTGGGCATGCAGGATGAGTGGTTCTAGCCAGAACCTTCTGGTGCTGCTGAAAACCAATCGCGAGCAAGCTCGCTCCCACAGGGGATCTGCGTCGATCACAACCTGTGGGAGCGAGCTTGCTCGCGATGGCGTCCGCACAGGCGCCACATCAGCTCAAGCGAAACCCACCCATCTGCCGCGCCAGATCATCCGCCAACCGCTGCAACGTCTGACAATCTTCCCGACAAGCCCTGACCTCCCCCGCCGTCGCCCGCGCCAGATCGGAAATCCCCTGCACGTTGCGGTTGATCTCTTCGGTCACCGCAGACTGCTCTTCTGTCGCTGTCGCGACCTGATGGTTCATGTCGCTGATGCGTTCGACCTGCCCGGTAATCGCCGTCAACGAAGCCCCGGTACGCTGGCTCGACTCAACCCCCGTGCCCGTCGCCGCTTGCCCGGTGTGCATCGACGACACCGCATTCTCCGCACCCTGCTTGAGACTGCCGATCATCTGCTGGATCTCATCGGTGGAAGCCTGCGTACGTCGAGCCAAAGTGCGCACTTCATCGGCAACCACCGCGAACCCGCGCCCCATGTCTCCGGCCCGCGCTGCTTCGATGGCGGCGTTGAGCGCCAACAGGTTGGTCTGTTCGGAAATCCCGCGAATTACCGCCAGTACCTGATCGATCGATGCCACCTGATTAGCCAACTCGCCCACGGCGCTGGCGGCGACTCCGATTTCGTCGGACATGCTTTCAATATGGCGGATCGAACCACCGACCACTTCCCGCGCCTGCATTGCTTCATCCCGGGCATTTTGCGAGGCGACTGCCGCGTTGCCGGCGTTTTGCGCAATTTCCTGAACGGTCAGGCCCATTTCGTGGACAGCGGTGGCGACCATGTCAGTCATCTCCTGCTGGCGCCCGGAACGCTCTGCGGTATTGTCCACCACCCGCGCCACCTGGCCGACAGCGGTACGCAAGCGTTCGCTGGTGGTCAGCACTTCGCCGATCATCTCGCGTTGGCTATCAAGGAACCGATTGAACCCGCGCGCCAGATCGCCCAGCTCATCCGCGCGGCTCGAATCTAACCGATGGGTCAAATCTCCACCTCCGCTACCGATGGCCACCAGCGCCGCTGTTACCTGACGAATCGGTCGTACCAGCCCACGGGCCAGCAACACCACCAGCAACAGGCACACCAGGGCCACCGCCAGGCCGATACCGCCGCTCATCCACATGGCGCGACGGGCTTCGGCGTAGATTTGCGACTGTGGCACTTCGGCCACCAGGGTCCAGCCGAGATCGCGAAGGGGCAGGCTCAATGCCAGGAAGTCTTCGCCGTCACGCTGGAAGCTGCTGCTGGTGGCGTTTCTTTGACTCATGACCGCTTGCGCCGCAGGGCCACCAACCTGTTCAGCCAAGGTACGCTTGCCGCTGAATTGCGCCTCGGGATGTACCTGGATCAAACCGTCGGAACGCACGAGATAGACCTTGCCACGCTCACCGAAGCTGAAGTTGTGAATCAGCTCGGACAGCTCTTTCATGCTCAGGCCTAACCCCGCAACGCCCACGACCTTCCCTGCCTTCTCGACTTTAAGGTCGATGAAAAGCGCCAATTCTCCAGTGGCCGTGTCGTTGTCGATATTGAGGGTGCGCGGCTGATTGCTGTCGAGAAACGCATAGAACCATGCGTCTTTTGGATTGGAACGACTGAGGGTCCGGTCCAGGCCTTTTTCGTTAAAGTAATGGCTGGACGCCGTGCCGATAATCAGCGCGGTAAAGGCTTTGTGTTCGGCGCGTACGCCTTCAAGGTAAGTGGTAAACGTACCGGTCTGGGCACTGTCCTCACCCGCGGCCAGCCAGTCGCGCACCATGCTGTTGCTGGCGATGTCCTTGGCGGCGGTGAGGGGCTGAACAAGGATGCGTTCGATGTCGTTGCGCATCGCTTCGATGCTAGACGGCAGCGCTTGCTCGACCAGATAGCTTTGGGCAAGGCGGTTGACCACGAGGGTATAAATGCCAACCACGATCAGAATGCTGACCAGCAGGGCGGTGCCCATGCTCAGGATCAACTGCCACTGAATACTGCGTCGCCAGAACTGCATGGAGCACCCCCAAAGAATAAGAGGCTGAAACACTGCAACAGCCGTGCCGATTGTATACAACTAAACCGACAATTTATTCTTTGGTTGTGCGCAAAGCCGATCAGACCTGATTGATCGTCTTGGAGATCACTTCAACCGTGGCGCTGACTTGCTCTTGGTAACGGTCGAGTTCCTGCTTGTGCCGCTTTTGCATTTCGATCTGCTGGGAACACAGATTCATCGCCGCCAGCACCAGCAGTCGGTCACCGATCAGGGTCGGATACTTCTTTTTGGTATCGGCCAGGGCAGCCTTCAACATCAACGCGGCGTCCAGCAGGGTCTGTTCTTCCCCGGCCGGCGCCCTGATCGAATAGTCCTCCCCCAGGATCGAGACGACTTTTACCCCTGCGGCGCCGTAACTCATGCGCTGACCGGGCCAGCGCTGACGCGCTCAACCAGGGCCTGGATGCGGGCAACGGTGGCGCCTTGTTTCTCTTCCTGTTCCATCAGGCTCAGTTGCAGACTTTCGTTTTCATCCTTGGCTTGGGCCAGTTCGGCGCTCAGGGCCTGGTTGGTGCCGACCAACGCCTGGTTCTGTTGCACAAGGTCGCTGACCAGTTGTTCCAATTGGCTTAGGGTTGCTTCCAACATTTTGATTTTCCGGGCATTTTCAAAGGGCGCGTACGATAAAGAAAAGTCACGGTGGATGCCAGGGTTATACGGGCGCAAGGCCTTGATTTTCCTGACCAGTGACCATTCTCGCGAACTGTAGAGACTGTGATTGGCCAATCTGGTTCCTGCACTTCGTCGCCATGACGCTTGTTTGGCAAAATCAGGAACAAACAGTTGATCCTCGATTGCGCGATGATCACGACGCGCTGAATCAGACAGCAAGCATTATCGTTAACGTCCATCGCGAGCAAGCTCGCTCCCACAAAAGCTTTTTGACAGCATCACATTTCAACAGGTTAGAATCGCTGGCACGCAGACTGCATGGTCAGTTTGTGCCCGCCTTTCAGCCTTCCGGAGTACTGCCTTTGAATGCGACGACCATCAACAGCCTGTTCTTGATCGGCGCGTTGCTGGTAGGTGCGAGCATTCTGGTGAGTTCACTTTCGTCCCGCCTCGGCATCCCGATTCTGGTGATCATCCTGGCCGTGGGCATGGCGGCCGGCGTCGATGGCGGCGGCATTATTTTCGACAACTACCCCACCGCTTATCTGGTCGGCAACCTGGCATTGGCAGTGATCCTGCTGGACGGCGGTCTGCGTACCCGCGTATCGAGTTTCCGCGTGGCGTTATGGCCGGCGCTATCGCTGGCGACGGTCGGGGTATTGATCACCACCGGGCTGACCGGCATGGCCGCGGCCTGGCTGTTCGACCTGAATCTGATCCAGGGCCTGTTGATCGGCGCCATCGTCGGCTCCACCGACGCCGCGGCGGTGTTTTCGCTGCTGGGCGGCAAAGGCCTGAACGAACGTGTGACCGCCAGCCTGGAAATCGAATCCGGCAGCAACGACCCGATGGCGGTGTTCCTCACCGTGACCCTGATCGACATGCTTGCCAGTGGCCAGACCGGCCTGCACTGGAGCCTGCTGACCCACCTGCTGCGCGAGTTCGGTATCGGCGGCGTCATCGGCCTCGGCGGTGGCTGGCTGATGCTGCAACTGGTCAACCGGATCAATCTGGCCACCGGCCTCTATCCCATCCTGGTCATTGCCGGCGGCCTGGTGGTGTTCGCCCTGACCAACGCCCTGCATGGCAGCGGCTTTCTGGCCGTGTACCTGTGCGGCCTGGTCATCGGCAACCGTCCGGTGCGCAGCCGCCACGGCATTTTGCACATGCTCGACGGCATGGCCTGGCTGGCGCAGATCGGCATGTTCCTGGTGCTGGGGCTGCTGGTCACGCCCCACGACCTGTTGCCGATTGCCCTGCCGGCACTGGGGCTGGCGCTGTGGATGATCCTGTTTGCCCGGCCGCTGTCGGTGATGGTTGGCCTGCTACCGTTCAAGGCGTTCCACGGGCGCGAGAAAGCGTTCATTTCCTGGGTTGGACTGCGCGGTGCGGTCCCGATCATTCTGGCGGTGTTCCCGCTGATGGCTGGCCTGCCCAACGCCCAGCTGTACTTCAACCTCGCCTTCTTCATCGTGCTGGTATCGCTGCTGGTGCAAGGCACAAGCCTGCCGTGGATCGCCAAGCTACTGAAGGTGACCGTGCCGCCCGAGCCTGCGCCAATCTCCCGTTCGGCCCTGGAAGTGCACGTCACCAGCGAGTGGGAACTGTTCGTTTATCGTCTCGGCGCCGAAAAATGGTGCATCGGCTCGCCCCTTCGCGAACTGAAAATGCCGGAAGGCACGCGCATCGCCGCCCTGTTTCGTGGCCAGCAACTGCTCCATCCGTCGGGTAGTACGGTGCTCGAAGTCGATGATTTGCTGTGTGTTATCGGCCATGAACACAACCTGCCAGCCCTCGGAAAACTGTTCAGCCAGGCACCGCAGCGGGGCCTCGATTTGCGCTTCTTCGGCGACTTCGTACTCGAAGGAGACGCCCAGCTGGCCGCGGTTGCCACCCTGTACGGGTTGAAGGTCGAGGGCATTGATCCGGGTATGTCGCTGGGGCACTTCATTGCCCAGAAGGTTGGGGGTGCACCCGTGGTCGGTGACCAGGTTGAATGGAACAACACGATCTGGACCGTCGCGGTCATGGAAGGGAACAAGATCGGCAAAGTGGGCGTCAGATTCCCCGAAGGAAGTCGCCCGGGTCCGGGTCTCTTCCTCTAAACTCCATTCTTCGTCTCGTTTTCGATCGGTCTCTATGTCAAGCCTGCGCACCTTTTTCGTCATGGTCCTTTTGGGCCTGAGCCTCTCTGTCGGTACGTTACAAGCCGCCGAACCGCCCACCCGCGAATCCGTGCAGGCGAGCCTGGACAAGATCGCCGACCGCAAACTGCCGGAAGCCGATCAAAAGGCTTTGCAGTCCGTCCTGCAAAGCACGCTGACACAGCTCAACAACCAGCGTGATTACGAGCAGAAGCTGGTCGAGCTCAAGCAACAACTGGCCAGCGCGCCCAAACAGACCATTGAGAACCAGCGTGAACTGGCCCGCCTCAAGGCCAGCAGCGTGCTGCCGGTAGCGCAACGCTTTGCCAAAGAGTCGATTCAGCAACTTGAGCAAATGCTCACCGAACGTGCGACCCAGCAAAGCGACCTGCAAAAAGCCCTGGGCGACGCCAACAGCCTGATCATTACCGCCCAGACTCGCCCCGAACGCGCCCAAGCGGAGATTTCCGCCAGCCAGACGCGCATCCAGCAGATCAACAACATCCTCAAGGCCGGCAAAGACGCCGGCAAGACCCTGAGTGCCGAACAGCGCGACCAGCTCAATGCCGAGCTCGTGGCACTGAACGCCCTGATCCCGCTGCGCCGCCAGGAACTGGCGAGCAACACTCAATTGCAAGACCTGGGTAACAGCCAGCATGATCTGTTATCGGAAAAATCCGATCGCCTGGATCAGGAAATTCAAGAGCTGCAGAACCTGATCAATCAGAAGCGCCTCGCGCAGTCTCAGGAAACCGTCACCCAGCAATCGATCGAAGCACAGAAGGCCGGCGGCAGCAGCTTGCTGGCCATCGAAAGCACGGCCAACCTGAAGCTCTCGGACTACCTGCTCAAAAGCACCGACCGTCTCAACGAAGTCACCCAGAAAAACCTGCAAACCAAGCAACAACTGGACAGCCTGACCCAGAGCGATTCAGCCCTGGACGAACAGATCAACGTGCTCAAGGGCAGCCTGCTGCTCTCCAAGATTCTCTACAAACAGAAACAGGCCTTGCCACGCCTCAGGGTCGACCGTGACCTGGCCGACCAGATCGCTGACATTCGCTTGTATCAATTTGAAGTCAGCCAGCAACGGGAGTTGCTCAGCAACCCGGCCACCTACGTCGACAACTTGCTGTCGTCTCAGCCGCCCGAGCAAGTCACGCCACAGCTGCGCAAAACCCTGCTGGAGTTGGCCACCACCCGTGCCGACCTGCTGGAGCGGCTGAATCGCGAACTGAGCGCGGTGCTCAACGAATCCATCACCCTGCAACTGAACCAGAAGCAACTGCTCAGTACTGCGCAAAGCCTGCGGGCGACACTCGATGAGCAGATGTTCTGGATTCCCAGCAACAAGCCGCTGGATGTGGAGTGGATGCGTGCTGTACCGGAACGCCTGAACCGTCAGGTCGATACCCTGCCCTGGGCTTCGAGCCTGAGTGAACTGGTTGACGGCCTGACCCAGCGCCCACTGCTGTTCCTGCCGCTGGCGTTGCTGATTGGCGCGCTGCTATGGCGACGCAAGCAGTTGTATGACCGCCTGAACAAGATCCACCAGGACATCGGCCATTTCAAGCGTGACAGCCAGTGGCACACGCCCCAGGCCATTTTGATGAACATCCTGCTGGCGATGCCGGTGTCGCTGGGCCTCGCCTTGTGTGGCCTGGCCCTGCAAATCGACGCCCGGGGGCAGAACGCGAGCATGGGCGCGGCATTGCTGCAAATGGCCGGGGCCTGGCTGGTGTTTTACACCGCCTACCGAATCCTTGCGCCGGCCGGTGTAGCGGAACTGCATTTCCGCTGGGAAAAACCCCAAGTCGAATTCCTGCGAGGCTGGGTCCGTCGCCTTGGCATGGTGGTGATGGCTCTGGTCGCCGTGGTGGCGGTTGCGGAACTGCAACCGGCGGCACTGGCCGATGACGTGCTCGGCATGCCGGTGGTGCTGATCTGCTACGCCTTGATGACGTGGCTGCTCAGCCGCTTGCTGATCAGCAGCCCGACCCACGAAAACGCCTCGTTGTTCCGCAAGGTCCTGGGCATTCTGTTTACCGCGCTGCCCATCGCGTTGTTCGTGGCCGTGTGCTTCGGCTACTACTACACTGCGCTCAAACTCAGTGACCGGCTGATCAACACCCTTTACTTGCTGATGTTCTGGCTGGTGATCGAAGCGACCTTCGTGCGCGGCCTGAGCGTGGCGGCACGACGCCTGGCTTACCAGCGCGCCCTGGCCAAACGCCAGGCGGCGAAAGAGGCCGGCGACGGCGAAGCGATTATCGAAGAACCGACGCTGGACATCGAGAAGGTCAATGAACAATCCCTGCGCCTGATCCGCCTGGCACTGTTGGGTGGTTTCATCGCCGCCCTGTACTGGGTCTGGGCCGATTTGATCACGGTGTTCTCGTACCTGGACAACGTCACCCTCTACGAATACACCAGCGGCACCGGTGCCAACATGAGCATGGTGCCGATCAGTATCGGCGACATGCTCGGCGCGCTGATCATCATCGGTATCACCTTCGCCCTGGCACGCAACCTTCCGGGCTTGCTGGAAGTGTTCGTGCTATCGAAGCTGAACCTGGCCCAGGGCAGCGCCTACGCCACCACCACGCTGCTGTCCTACGTGATCGCCGGTGTCGGTTTCGTCTCGACCCTGTCGACCCTCGGCGTGAGCTGGGACAAGTTGCAATGGCTGGTAGCGGCGCTATCGGTCGGTCTCGGCTTCGGTATGCAGGAGATCTTCGCCAACTTCATCTCCGGCATCATGATCCTGTTCGAACGCCCGGTGCGCATCGGTGACACCATCACCATCGGCAACCTGTCGGGCACGGTGAGCAAGATCCGCATCCGCGCCACCACCATCACCGACTTCGACCGCAAGGACATCATCGTCCCGAACAAGACGTTCATTACCGGGCAGCTGATCAACTGGTCCCTGACCGATACCATCACCCGGGTGACGCTCAAGCTCGGGGTCGATTACGGCTCGGACCTGGACCTGGTCAAGGAATTGCTGCTCAAGGCCGCACGGGAAAACCCTCGGGTCCTCAAGGAACCCGAACCGCACGTGTACTTTCTGAACTTCGGCGAAAGCACCCTCGACCACGAACTGCGCATGCATGTGCGCGACCTCGGCGACCGCAACCCGGTGCTCGATGAGGTCAACCGCTTCATCAACCGCGAGTTCAAGAAGCAGCACATCAACATCTCGTTCCGCCAGATGGAGGTTTACCTCAAGAACCTCCACGGCCAGGAATACAAGATGGTGCCGATCGAGCCGGAAGCGAAAACCATCGTGCCGCTGGTCGACGGCAAGGCGGTGCAAGAGCCGCCTCCCGCCAAACTCGACTAACCGGCCTTTCCCCAGCAGAATGCTCGGACATTCTGCTGGAGCCGGCCCTTGAAAGCCCTCGACGAACTGACCTTCGACAATCGCTTCAACCGCCTGGGCGATGCGTTTTCCGCCCACGTGCTGCCCGAACCGATCGATAACCCGCGTCTGGTAGCCGCGAGCGCGGCTGCCATGGCGTTACTCGACCTAGACCCCGAAGTGGCCGAAACCCAAGAGTTCGCCGAGCTGTTCAGCGGCCACAAACTCTGGGCTGATGCGATTCCCAGGGCCATGGTCTATTCCGGTCACCAGTTCGGCTCCTACAACCCGCAACTGGGCGATGGACGCGGCCTGTTGTTGGGCGAGGTGTACAACGAGGCTGGCGAGCATTGGGACCTGCACCTCAAGGGCGCCGGTCAGACGCCCTTTTCACGCATGGGCGATGGCCGCGCGGTACTGCGCTCCTCGATTCGCGAGTTCCTCGCCTCCGAAGCCTTGCATGCCCTGAACATCCCGACCACCCGTGCGCTGTGCGTCATCGGCTCCGACACCCCGGTCTGGCGCGAAAAACAGGAGCGCGCGGCCATGGTCCTGCGCCTGGCACCGAGCCATGTGCGCTTTGGGCATTTCGAATATTTCTACTACACCAAACGCCCCGAACAGCAGAAAGAACTCGGCGATCACGTACTGGCCATGCACTTCCCGCAGTGCCTGGAACAGCCGGAACCGTACCTGGCGATGTTCCGTGAAGTGGTCGAGCGCAATGCCGAACTGATCGCCAAGTGGCAGGCCTACGGTTTCTGCCATGGCGTGATGAACACCGACAACATGTCGATCCTCGGCATTACCTTCGACTTCGGCCCATTCGCCTTTCTTGACGACTTCGACGCCAATTTCATATGCAACCACTCCGACGACCAGGGCCGCTATTCATTCAGCAACCAGGTGCCGATTGGCCAGTGGAACCTCAGCGCCCTGGCCCAAGCCCTGACGCCGTTCATCAGCGTCGAGGCCCTGCGCGAAACCCTCGGCCTGTACCTGCCACTGTTCCAGGCCCATTACCTGGACCTGATGCGCCGCCGACTCGGCCTGACCACAGCCGAAGAGGACGACCAGAAGCTGCTGGAGCACCTGCTGCAGCTGATGCAGAACAGCGGCGTTGATTACAGCCTGTTCTTCCGGCGCCTGGGCGAAGATTCACCCGAAGCGGCCGTCAGCCGTTTGCGCGACGACTTCGTCGATCTCAAGGGCTTCGATGCCTGGGGCGAGCTGTATGTCGCGCGGGTTGCCCGTGAAGGCGAGGTGGATCCGGAGCAGCGTCGCAAGCGGATGCATGCCGTGAACCCGCTGTATGTCCTGCGCAACTACCTGGCGCAGAAGGCTATTGATGCGGCAGAGAGCGGCGACTACTCGGAAGTCCGCCGACTGCACGCGGTGCTGAGCAAGCCGTTCGAGGAACAACCGGGGATGGAAAGCTACGCAGAGAGGCCGCCGGAATGGGGCAAGCATCTGGAGATCAGTTGTTCGTCGTGAAGTCGCTCAGATAAAAGTTTCCACTGACGTCCCGAAGCGCTCGGCCAACCAGCGGATCTGCCGTAGGTTGAGCTGACGTTTGCCACTCAGAATCTCGGAAACAACCGATTGGGTACCGACACCGGGCAGGTCACTCTGGGTCAGGCCGTGCTCGCGCATCAAGTAGCCGAGGACATCGACACCGCTGGACTCGGGCATAGGACGATGCTTGTGATCCCACTCCTCGATCCAGTCTCCGATGATGTCTACAAGGCTCATTAGTGGATGCGACTCGTCATCCCCGGTTATCTCGAGCAATTCATCGAGCGCGAGAGCCAGCCTGTCGTAGTCGTCTTCATTTTTCGGTTTCCGCAGCAATGGCGAGACAAACTCCCAATGCTCAGCAGCCTGCTTGATCAATACACTCATTCACTTCCCTCCTTCCATTTTCCTCGGTCGTATTCTCGATGATCCAGCACGTATTTGATGTATAGCTTCTGACTCCGATACCTGACAAATGCAATCAAGCGCAGCTTGTTTCCACCGATATCGAATACATGAAACTCCCCGACCTTGTCGGTCGCAGAAAACAACGATCTCATGGCGGCAAAATCACAAGGACTGTTTCGCTTTACCACTCGATACCAATGATCAAGCGCAGTCGCAGAATTTGGCCATTTCTCCTTGGAATCCCAAATTCGTTTTTCCGATAACACACGCATGCAATCTCCTTATCGCATTTTGCTATGGACGAGTTAAACACAGACCGCAAATATCGCAAGTTGCGATAATTCTAAGCCGACCAATGGTACGTCGACGCTCTATTAGCCTAGATACGCTGCGCTCAACCGGACGATTGAAAATATGAGCAAACGTCTCCAAATAGCAGTGAGCTTCTCAACAGGATCAAATCATGACCGACCCACTCCTCATCCCCTGCCCCCACTGCAACGGCCTCAACCGCATCCCCGCCGAGCGCCTCAGCGACCATCCCAAATGCGGACGCTGCAAGGCCGAGGTCCTGCTGAACAAGCCTTTCGAACTCAAGCAAGGCGATTACGCCAGTCAGATCAAGGGCGATCTGCCGCTTTTGGTGGATGTATGGGCAGACTGGTGCGGGCCGTGCAAGTCGTTTGCGCCGGTATTCGAGCAGGCGGCGGGGCAGTTGGCGGGCAAGTGTCGACTGGCCAAGCTGGACAGCGAGGCTAACCAGCAATTGTCGGCGCAGCTGGGGATTCGCTCGATTCCGAGCTTGATTCTGTTCAAGAACGGCCGGGAAGTGGCGCGTCAGAGCGGCGCGTTCCCGCTACCGCAGCTAATGAGCTGGTTGCGTAGCCAAGGGATTTAAAAGATCGCAGCCTGTGTAGGAGCTGCCGCAGGCTGCGATCTTTTGATCTTCAGGTGTTTTCAAGCAGGTTGTGCAACTCAACAAACTGCTGCGTCAGCTTGTGCCGCGGGTCGAGATGGATCAGCGGCGTGTTCGCCTGATGGGATTCACGCATGCGCACCGAGCTGCCCAGGTACACCGGCAGCACCGGCAGGCCTTCGGCGATCAATTCGTCGAGGATCTGCTGAGGCAGGCTGGCGCGAGCCTGGAACTGGTTGACCACGATGCCTTCGACTTCCAGGCCTTCGTTGTGGTCATCTTTCAGTTCTTCTATTTCGGCCAGCACACCGTAAAGCGCTTGCCGTGAAAAACTGTCGCAATCAAAAGGGATTAACACACGATCAGCGGCAATCAACGCAGAAATCGCATAAAAATTCAGTGCCGGAGGCGTATCCAGATAGATCCGGTCGTAATCTTCATCAAGCTCTTCGAGCAATTTGCGTAGCTTGTTGATCTTGTGCTTGGCCTCAAGTTTGGGCTGCAAGTCCGCCAGCTCGGCCGTGGCGGTGATGACGTGGAGGTTGTCGAACGGCGTTTCGTAGATGTCCACCTGGTTTTTCCGGGAGAAAGGCCCGGAGGACAAGGTCTGCTTGAAGAAATCGGCAATACCCATCGGGATATCGTCACCGGTGAGTCCCGTCAGGTACTGAGTGGAGTTGGCCTGGGCATCGAGATCGACCAACAGAGTGCGATAGCCCTCGCTGGCGCTGACCGCCGCCAGATTGCAGGCAATACTGGATTTGCCCACACCACCTTTCTGATTGAACACCACGCGCCGCATTGCAAAACCTCCGTGTATCAAAGAATGACCGAGTGTAGTGGTGCACGGCATGGCTTCGCTACCTCGCAGTCACAGGGACTACACAGTCATCAGCCTTTTCTTGCCGAAAAAGCCGCAGGAGTCTCGGTGAACCCAGGCCAAAGCCGACAGACGGCCGATGAAAAAACGCGAATAATTGCCAAACGTTCAGTTTTTGCGTACCGACCGATACATCTCACTGAGCAAAACGTAACCAGTATTTGCTACACGTTCGTCGCACCGGGATAATGCGCACCACTCGGCGCCCAAGCGCCACGCAGGGTGTGCCGTGCCATTGCGCCACTCACCGCGTCAGGAAGCCTGCAAGGGCGGGATTGAATGTCTGTGATCAATTTCAACATTGCCCAGTGGCGCGCTTGGGCCCCGGGGCTTGAAAGCGTGGATGACTGGCAGGCCTGGTGCCGTCAACCGTTGATGTTGCCGGCCAGCGATGCCGCACCCGATGTCTCGTTCCTGCCAGCCATGCAGCGTCGACGGCTCAGCCGTCTGGCGCGAATGGCATTCAGTGTCGGCTGGCCATTGGCCGAAGGTCGTCAGGACTTGCCATTGGTCTTTGTTTCCCGTCACGGCGAAACCCCGCGCACCTTCGACATTCTAAGCGACCTGGCCGTTGACCAACCGCTATCCCCAACCCAGTTCAGCCTGTCGGTGCATAACGCGATCATCGGCCTGTGGTCGATCATGCGCGGTGAAACCAGCGAAATGACCGCCCTGGCTGCCGCTGGCGACGGCCTTGAACACGGCATGCTGGAGGCTGCGGCCCTGCTGGCTGAAGGCGCGCCCGCGGTATTGCTGGTGGTCACCGAAGAGCAACCGCCGCAGGCCTATTCGGCGTGGATCGACGATGTGCCCTTCCCTTATGCCGTCGGCCTGCTGATTACCCCGGGCAATGACTGGCAGTTGTCCCTGAACAGCGTCACGGATGCGTTGTCCAAAGCTCGCTGGCCGCACGCGTTGAATCTGTTGTGCACGCTGCTGGGCCCGCAAACCACCTGCCAACATGCCTGGAAAAATCGTGTATGGACCTGGCAACGCAGCCTGTGACTGAAAAAAACCGCGATGCCTATTATTGGCGCCTGCTGGCCACTGCCGCGAGCTTTGCCCTGTTCGGGTTGGGTGGCCTGTGCCTGCGCCTGGTGATTTTCCCGCTGCTGGCCTGCCTGCCGGGTGATGCCCAGACCCACCGGTTGCGGGCGCGTCAAACTGTCAGCCGCTGTTTCTGGCTTTTCGTCCGCTTCATGGCCCGCACCGGCGTGCTGACCTACGAGATTCAAGGGGCGGAAAAACTCGGGCGGCCGGGCCAGATGATCATTGCCAACCACCCATCGCTGATCGATGTGGTGTTTCTGATCGGGCTGGTGCGCCACGCCAACTGCGTGGTCAAGCAAAGCCTTTGGGATAACCCGTTCACCCGCACCCCCCTGCGTCGCACCGAATACATCAGCAACGACGGCAGCATGGACATGCTCGATGCCGCCGCCGATGCGCTGAAACAAGGCCAGACCCTGATCATCTTTCCCGAGGGCACGCGCACCCAACCGGGCCAGGCGCCCGCCTTTCATCGGGGAGGAGCGGCAATTGCCGTGCGCGGTGCGAAAATCCTCACCCCCGTGGTGATCAGGGTCAGCCCGACCACACTGACCAAGGCCGAGCCCTGGTATCGGATCCCCAAGCGCCGCGTACACTTCAGTTTCCGCGTCGGAGCCGATATAGACCCCCAGGCCTTCGCAGCGCTAGGCCCGCCCCCTCAGGCCTCGCGCAAGCTCAACGATTATTTACACTCTTACTTTATTAAGGAGCTCGCCGAAGATGAGCGATCTGAACCGTGAAATAAAAGATCTGATCATTGACGCCCTTGGCCTCGAAGACATTAGCGCCGAGGATATCGGCGACGATCAGACCCTGTTCGGCGAAGGCTTGGGCCTGGACTCAGTGGACGCCCTGGAACTCGGCCTGGCCATCCAGAAAAAATACGGCATCAAGATCGATGCCGATGCCAAGGACACGCGCAATCACTTCAGTAACGTGGCGAGCCTTGCGGCCTTCGTCACTGCAAAACAGGCAGCTTGAGACCGGACCATGCAAACTCGTGACGACATTTTCAACACCCTGCGCGAAGCCTTGGTCGAGCTGTTCGAACTGGACCCCGAACGGGTGAGCCTCGAATCCAACCTGTACCAGGATCTGGAAATCGATAGCATCGACGCGGTCGACCTGATCGATCACATCAAGCGCCAGACCGGCAAGAAAATCGCGGCCGAAGAATTCAAGTCGGTGCGTACTGTCAGCGACGTGGTCGAGGCGGTCTACCGTCTGGTTCAACCGGCCGCATGAGTCGACTGATCGGCCTCTGCCTGCTGCTGGCGGGCTTGCTATACCCTTTTGCGGTGTATTTCGGCATGGAGCATTTCGCCCCGTGGCAGTTCGGACTGCTGCTGGGCAGCCTGTGGCTGGCCCGCGCGCTGACCGGGAAGCGACGGCCAGGTAGTTCGTGGATGGCTGGCGTGGCCATCCTGTTCTGCCTGTTGCTGGCGCTGTTCGACAGTCCGCTGCTGCTGCGTTGGTATCCGGTATTGATCAGCGGGTTCATGCTGGGGCTGTTCGGACTGAGCCTTAAGTACGGCCCGCCGATGGTCGAACGCCTGGCCCGCCTGCGCGAAGCGCATTTGCCGGTCCAGGCCATCCGCTACACCCGCCAGGTGACCATCGCCTGGTGCGTATTTTTCCTGTGCAACGGGATCTGCGCTGCAGCCCTGACACTGTGGGCGCCGCTGAGCTGGTGGATGCTGTACACCGGCCTGATCTCCTACGGATTGATAGGCCTGATGTTTGCCATTGAATGGCTAATACGACAACGGGTACGAGGCCGCCCATGAACTGGATAAAACTTGAGCATCTGCTGCTCAAGGCCGAGCCGGAGCGTGCCGTGACGGCCGAACCGCAGCTCGATCACGCACAATTGCGCGAGCAGGCCCTGCGCCTGGCCGCCGGCCTGCAAACCCGGGGGGTGCGACGCATTGCCGTGCACCTTGAAGACGCCGCCGACCTGGCGATTGCCGTGTTGGGCGCCTGGCGTGCCGGGGTCAGCGTGTTGCTGCCGGCCGACTTGCAACCGCAGACCCGCCAGCGTTGGTCCGGCGAAGTGGACTTATGGCTCACCGATCAGCCCGACGATGCCCACTTGGGCGATTACCAGGATGCCCCCCTTGGCGCCGCCGCCCTCGACCTTGAGGGTTGCTCGCTGAGCCTGTGCACTTCCGGCTCCAGCGGCGAACCCAAGCGCATCGAAAAAAACCTGCGCCAACTGGTCAATGAAGTCCAGGCCCTGGAACAACTGTGGGGTGCCGACCTGGGTTCGGCTTGCATCATTGGCAGCGTCGCCACCCAGCACATCTATGGCCTGCTGTTCCGGGTGCTGTGGCCTCTGTGCGCGGGGCGCCCGTTCGTTCGCAGACAACTGGCCTTCCCGGAAGACTTGCAGCGTGCCAGCCGGGAGCACCCGGCCTTCGCCTGGGTGGCCAGCCCGGCCCTGCTCAAGCGCATGGGCGACAACCTCGACTGGCCGGCGCTGAGCGTGGTGCGGCGGGTATTTTCTTCCGGTGGCGCGTTGCCCTCCGAGGCCGCGCAGCGCCTGCAGCAACGCCTGCATCAATGGCCGACGGAAATTTTCGGCAGTTCGGAAACGGGCGGCATAGCCTGGCGCCAGGGTCAGTCACTGTGGCAGCCTTTTGCTGACGTTCAGTTGAGCCAGGACAACGAGGGTGCTTTGCTCATCGCCTCGCCCTACCTGCCCGACGGTCATATCGAGCATACGGCCGATGCCGCTCGAATCGAGGCTGACGGCCGGTTCGAACTGCTCGGACGACTGGACCGGATCGTCAAGCTGGAAGAGAAACGGATCTCGCTGCCGATGCTGGAGCAGGCGCTGACGGCCCACGACTGGGTTGCCGAAGCGCGCCTGGGTGTGGTCCAGGAAAACCGCGCCTCGTTGGGCGCATTGTTGGTCCTGACTGACGCGGGCTTGCACGTGCTGCGCAATCAGGGTCGACGCACACTCACGGAACAACTGCGTCAACACCTGAGCCTGCATTGTGAAGCCCTGGCCTTGCCCAGACGTTGGCGCCTGCTGCAACAATTGCCGCTGAACGCCCAGAGCAAACTGCCCCAGGCCGACGTCGAAGCCCTGCTGCTGGCACCGCGCCCCAAGGCGCCGCAGGTGCTGGAACAGGTCGAAGCCAACGGTGAGTGGAGCCTGCAACTGGCCGTGCCGCCGGACCTTGCCTATTTCAGCGGGCATTTTCCCACGGCTCCGGTGTTGCCCGGTGTGGTACAGGTGGAGTGGGCGCTGCACCTGGGCCAGCAACTGATGAACCTGCCGGAGAAATTCGCCGGCATGGAAGTGCTGAAGTTCCAGCAACTGGTGCGTCCCGGCGACGAAGTCCAGCTGCACCTACGCTTCGACCCGACCCGCGGCAAACTGTATTTCGCCTACCGCAATGAAACCGCCACCTGTTCCAGCGGGCGAATTTTGCTGGAGACGAAAAATGCATAAGTTTGGTGAGTGCTGCGCACTCAATCGCGAGCAAGCTCGCTCCCACAGGTGGTTTGTGTCTGGCGAAAATCCAGTGTGGGAGCGAGCTTGCTCGCGATGCAGGCACCACGGTTTTTCGGGCGTTCCCCAAAATGTATAACCCCTGCGCCGTCATCCCGGTCTACAACCACGAAACCGCGATCACTACCGTGGTCGATGCGCTGCTCGCCAACCACCTGCCGTGCATCCTGGTGGACGACGCCAGCAGCCCGGCCTGTGCCAAAGTGCTCGATCAATTGGCACTGCGCGACAACGTGCATCTGATCCGCCTCGCCGCCAACCAGGGCAAAGGCGGTGCGGTGATGACCGGTTTTCGCGAAGCATCGCGCCTGGGTTTCAGCCACGCCTTGCAGGTGGACGCCGACGGCCAGCACGACCTGCAGGATGTGCAACGTTTTGTCGAGCTCTCGCGCGCCCATCCCGAAGCCGTGATCTGCGGCTATCCGCTATTTGACGACAGCGTGCCGAAGGGCCGTTTGTACGCCCGCTACCTGACCCACGTCATGGTCTGGATCAACACCCTGTCGCTGCAGATTCGCGATTCCATGTGCGGCTATCGCCTCTATCCCTTGCCCCCGGTGCTGGCGTTGATCGAATCGGCGAAGATCGGCAAGCGCATGGACTTCGACTCGGACATCCTGGTCCGCCTGGCCTGGCGCGGACAGCCGATGCAATGGCTGCAAACCAGAGTCCGTTACCCGCTGGACGGTGTTTCGCATTTCCGCATGTTCCACGACAACGTGCTGATTACGAGCATGCACACCCGGTTGTTCTTCGGCATGCTGCTGCGCTCGCCGGTGATCCTCTGGCGACGGTGGCGAACATGAACGCCGACAAGCAACACTGGGCCGACCGCGAAGAGCGCGGCAGCTTCTGGCTGATGAAATTCACCGCGGTCGCTGCCAAATTGCTCGGTCGTCGACTGCTGAGCCCACTGCTTTACGGCATCGTGTTGTACTTTTTCCTGTTCGGCCGCAGCGCCCGTCATAGCGCCTGGCAGTACCAGCAACGGCTCGCCGACTGGAGCGGTCGCGACGACCTGCGCCCGAGCCATTGGCGGGTGTTTGGCCAGTTCATGGCCTTCGCCGACTCCCTGCTCGACAAGCTCGACGTGTGGAACGGCAAGCTGAGCATCGAGCAGATCGAAATCATCGACCCGGCGCTGCTGCGCAACCAGTTACGCGGCACGCGCGGGCAAATGCTGGTGGGTGCACACCTGGGCAACCTCGAAGTCTGCCGCGCACTGGCGGAGATCGGCGAAAGGGTCACCATGAACGTGCTGGTGCACACCAAGCACGCCGAGCGGTTCAACCGTTTGCTGGGCGAAGCCGGGGCGACCAACCTGCGACTGATTCAGGTCAGTGAACTGGACCCGGTGATCATGCTGCAACTGCACGAACGCCTGGAACGCGGCGAATGGCTGGCGATTGCCGGCGATCGCGTGCCGCTGCACGGCGGGCGTAGCGTGACCGTGGACTTCTTGGGTCACCCGGCAAAATTCCCGCAAGGGCCGTGGCTGCTGGCCGGGCTGCTGAAATGCCCGGTCAACCTGCTGCTGTGCCTGAAGAAACCCGATGGCGATTATCGACTGACCCTCGAACCCTTCGCTGACGCGATCACCTGGAAACGCAATGACCGTGAACAGGTCATTCATCAGTGGGCCTCCCGCTATGCCGAGCGCCTGAGTCACTATTGCCTCGAAGCGCCTCGACAATGGTTCAACTTTTACCCTTTCTGGAAGACCGATGACGACGCCAACGCTTGAGCCTGTAATCTTCGGCGAACGCCCTTTGCGCATCGACGATGTGCTGGCCCTGGCCAACCGCCAGGCGCCGACGCAGTTGCAGGGCGACCTAAAGTTCCGCCAGCGCATCGCCAAAGGCGCGCAGTTCCTTGATTCCCTGCTCGACAAGGAAGGCGTGATCTACGGCGTGACCACCGGCTATGGCGATTCCTGTGTGGTCGCGGTGCCGCTGCATCATGTCGAGGCATTGCCGCGTCATCTGTACACCTTCCACGGCTGCGGCCTGGGCAAGCTGCTTGACGCGCAGGCCACCCGCGCGGTGCTGGCGGCACGTTTGCAGTCGCTATGCCAGGGTGTGTCCGGGGTGCGCGTGGAGCTGCTGGAACGCCTGCAAGCATTCCTTGAACACGACATCCTGCCTCTGATTCCGGAGGAAGGTTCGGTCGGCGCCAGCGGTGATCTGACCCCGCTGTCGTACGTCGCCGCCACACTGTCCGGCGAGCGTGAAGTGATGTATCGCGGCGAGCGCCGGCAAGCCGCCGATGTGCACCGCGAACTCGGCTGGCAGCCACTGGTGCTGCGGCCCAAGGAAGCCCTGGCGCTGATGAACGGCACCGCCGTGATGACCGGGCTCGCCTGCCTGGCGTACGCCCGCGCCGATTACCTGCTGCAACTGGCCACGCGCATCACCGCGCTGAACGTGGTTGCGCTGCAAGGCAACCCGGAGCATTTCGACGAGCGTCTGTTCGCCGCCAAACCGCACCCGGGGCAGATGCAGGTCGCCGCGTGGCTGCGCAAGGATCTGGCCATCGAAGCGCCGACCGCGCCGCTGCATCGCCTGCAGGACCGCTACTCGCTGCGTTGCGCCCCGCATGTCCTCGGTGTGCTGGCCGACAGCCTGAACTGGCTGCGCTCGTTCATTGAAATCGAACTCAACAGCGCCAACGACAACCCGATCATCGATGCCGAGGCCGAACGCGTGCTGCATGGCGGGCACTTCTACGGCGGGCACATCGCGTTCGCCATGGACAGCCTGAAAAACCTCGTGGCCAACGTCGCCGACCTGCTGGATCGACAACTCGCGCTGTTGGTGGATGAGCGCTACAACCACGGTTTGCCCAGCAACCTGTCCGGCGCCACGGCCGACCGCGCCATGCTCAACCACGGCTTCAAGGCCGTGCAGATCGGTACGAGCGCCTGGACCGCCGAAGCGCTGAAAAACACCATGCCCGCCAGCGTTTTCTCGCGTTCCACCGAGTGCCACAACCAGGACAAGGTGAGCATGGGCACCATCGCCGCTCGTGATGCGATCCGCGTGCTGGAACTGACCGAACAGGTCGCCGCCGCCACCTTGCTGGCGGCCAACCAGGGCGTCTGGCTGCGCGCTCAGGCCGAGGATGCGCGACCGCTGCCACCGGCTCTGGCGGCCATGCATGAAGCATTGGCCAAGGATTTCCCGCCGGTCATTGAAGACCGCGCGCTGGAAGGCGAATTGCGCCTGTGCCTGCAACGTATCGCCGCACGACACTGGAGGCTGCATGCGTAGCAAGGGAGTGCTTCACACCGATACGCAAATCCTCGTGCCGTTCTTCGACGTCGACAGGATGAACGTCGTCTGGCACGGCCATTACGTCAAATACCTGGAAATCGCCCGCTGCGCCTTGCTGGACAAGATCGGCCACAACTACACAGCGATGTCCGAGTCGGGCTATGCGTGGCCGGTGATCGACCTGCAATTGCGCTACGTACGCGGTGCAGAGTTCGGCCAGAAGCTCAACGTGCGCGCCAATCTGGTGGAATGGGAGAACCGGTTGAAGATCAATTACCTGATCAGTGACCTGGAGACCGGCGAACGCCTGACCCGTGCCGTTTCCGTACAGGTCGCCGTCGACATGAGCAATCGCGAAATGCAGTTGGCCTCGCCAAAGGTGTTCACCGACGCCGTAGAGAGGGCCCTGCCATGATTTCCTGTCATGTGGGAGCGGCGATGCGGCGACCCGACTTGCTCGCGATGGTCGTTAACGATGACGCTGGGCGCCTGACACCCCGTGGCGCTCTCAGGTTTTTCGCGAGCATGCTCGCTCCTACAGTGTTCTGCGTGTTACTGGGCATTCCAGGGCTGGCCAATGCCTTCGATCTGCAACAGCTCAGCGAGCAACTGGCCAGGCCCGAGGTCATCCACGGCCATTTCATCCAGGAAAAACGCCTGCGTGCCCTGCCCCAGCCACTGACCAGCAAGGGCAGCTTCGTCCTGGCGAAAAATCACGGTTTGTTGTGGCTGCTGAAAACGCCGTTGCAACAGGATTACCGCATCACCACCACCGGCATTGCCCGGCGTGATGCCAGCGGCTGGCAGATGTTGCCGGGCAAGGGTGCCGGTGCCGAGCAGAACCGCTTGTTCCTGGCCGTTCTGCAAGGCGACAGCAGCGGACTGCAACGGGATTTCGAGCTGTCACTCAGTGGCGATGCACAGAACTGGACACTGAAGTTGACGCCGCGCTCGATGCTGCTCAAGCAGGTGTTCAACCAGATCAACATCACGGGCGGCGAACTGGTCCACAGCATCGAGTTGCTGGAAACCCAGGGCGACAGCACGCTGTTGCGTATGCAGGACAGCACCAGCGCGCAACCCTTGAGCGACACGGAGCAGCATGATTTTGCCGAGTGAACGCAGGCTGCCGTGGCTGTTCCTGATCCTGCTGCTGGCAGTGCTGGCGCTCGCCGGCTGGCAATGGCGCGACGGTGCTCCGCTGTCGGCCAACCTGATGGAACTAGTGCCCGGCACCGCGCCGGATGCGCTGGAACTGCGCGCCGAACAGCGCATGCAGGAACCGCTGAACCGCGAAATGCTGGTGCTGGTGGGCCACTCAGATCGCCAACAAGCCATTGTCATGGCGCAGACAATGGCGGATCAGTGGCAAGCCAGCGGCCTGTTCGAAAAGGTCCAATGGAACCTGCAGGCCGACCTGCCGGCCCTGCGCACGCAACTGCTGCAAGGCCGACTGGCCATGCTCGCGGCAGAAGATCGCGAGCAGTTGATCGAGCACCCCGATGCCTTTATCCAGCAACGGGTGCAAGCGCTGTTTGACCCTTTCACCGGTTTCAGCCTGGTGCCGAGCCAGGATGACTGGCTGGGCCTGACCGGGCGCATCCAGAACAGCCAGCCACAGCACGGTGCCGTGCAACTGGACCTTGGCAGTGGCGCCTTGATCGCCGAGGCGGATGGCAAGCACTGGGTGCTGTTGCGGGCGCGGACTACCGGCAATGCTTTCGACATGAACCTGCCGCTGCAGGTGGCCGACCTGCTCCAGCACAGCCGTGAGGAGGCCGCCCGGGCCGATGTGCAACTGCTCGCCGCGAGTGGTTTGTTGTACGCAGCCAACGGCCAGCGCCAGGCTTCTCGCGAGATGACCTGGGTCGGTGGCGGTGCCACCGTCGGGATCCTGTTGTTGCTGTTGCTGGCCTTCCGTCGCTGGCGTGTCCTGCTGGCGTTTGTTCCGGTGCTGGTGGGCATGCTGTTCGGCGCGGTGGCCTGCGTGGCGCTGTTCGGGCACATGCATGTGATGACGCTGGTGTTGGGTTCGAGCCTGATCGGTGTCGCCGTCGATTACCCGCTGCATTACCTGTCAAAGAGCTGGAGCCTGAAACCCTGGCACAGCTGGCCGGCGCTACGCCTGACCTTGCCGGGCCTGACCCTGAGCCTGGTCACCAGCGTCATAGGCTACCTGGCCCTGGCCTGGACGCCATTCCCGGCGCTGACCCAGATTGCCGTGTTCTCGGCGGCGGGTCTGCTGGGCGCCTATCTGTCCGCCGTGTGCCTGCTGCCGGCGCTGCTCAAGGGTGCCGAGCTGCGCCCGGCGCTATGGCCGTTGCGGGTTTGCGAATTTTTACTGGGTCGCCGCGAAGCGCTGCTCAGGCATTTGAGCACGCCCGTATTGCTGGCGCTGCTGATCGCTTTTTGTGTCGGCGGCCTGGTGCAACTCGAGACCCGGAACGACATCCGCCAGTGGGTGGGCGCCCCGCAGCAGTTGACTGACGAAGCGCAGACCATTGCGCGAATCACTGGCTATCAACCCACCAGCCAGTTCTTCCTGGTGCAGGCGGCCGACCAACAGCAATTGCTCGAACGCCAGAGCGCCCTGAGTGACCGCCTGGATCAGTTGGTCAACCTGGAGAAACTCCAGGGCTACCTGTCGCTCAATCAACTGGTCAGCCCGCCCAGCGAACAGCGCAAGGTGCGCGACGCGTTGAGCAGCTTGCCCGCGTTCTGGCAGCCGTTGCTCGATGTCGGCGTACCGGCGCAGGCGCTGCAAGCAGAGTTGAGCCAATTGCAGGCACTGCCCGTCGAAGACATCGACAGCGCGCTGGCCGGTCCGTTGGCCGAGCCTTATCGCCTGTTGTGGCTGGGGCCGACCGCTGACGGCGTGGCGGCGATGGTCAGCTTGCAGGGCCTGAACAATCCTGCCCTGTTGCGGGTCCAGGCCGAGGATTTGCCAGGCGTGCAACTGGTGGATCGACTGGGTGAGTTGAACAGCGTGTTCGCCGCCACCCAGATCAGTGCCGCAGAACTGAAACTCGCCTCCTGCGTGCTGATCGTGCTGGTGCTTATCCTGCCGTTCGGTCTTGGCGGCGCGCTGCGCATTGTGTCCCTGCCATTGCTGGCGGCATTGTGCAGCCTGGCCAGTCTCGGCTGGCTGGGGCAGCCGCTGACCCTGTTCAGTCTGTTCGGCCTGCTGCTGGTGACAGCGATCAGCGTCGACTACGCCATCCTCATGCGCGAACAGGTCGGCGGCGCCGCCGTGAGCCTGCTGGGTACCTTGCTGGCCGCACTGACCACCTGGCTGTCGTTCGGCCTGCTGGCGGTGTCGAGCACACCCGCGGTGAGCAACTTCGGCCTGTCAGTGAGCCTGGGCCTGATCTTCAGCTTCCTGCTCGCGCCGTGGGCCGGTCGCCAGGTGCATGCCGCCAGCCTCACGGAACCGACAACATGATGATTGCGCTGTTTTGGGCGATGGCTCTGGTACTGTTCGCCGTAGCGACCCGGGTCGGTCGCCATTTCGGCCTGATTCCAATCGTCAGCCAGTTGTTGCTGGCGACCCTCGGCTTGCCCCTCCTGATGTATTTCTGGATCGAACCCCAATGGCAACTGAGCGGCGCGGCGCTGGTGTCACCGGCCTGGCTGAAGCATCTCTACAGCCTGAGTTTCGCGCTGCTGCTGGGCTACATCCTCAGCGATGTGATCGATCTGCAACTGGACCGCCAGAGCCTGAAAATCGCCCTGCCGAGTTTCTGCGTTCCGTTCGCCTGCGGCCTGGCCACGGCCATCTGGCTGCTGCCGCCGCAACCCTGGATAAGTTCGCTGGCGGTCGGCCTGCTGTTCGCCATTACCGCGATTCCGGTGTTGTACCTGTACCTGCGGCACATCGCTTACCCGCACGCTGCCACCCGGCGACTGGTGCAGACCGCGATCATCATCGACCTGGCTTGCTGGACCCTGTTCGCCTTCGCCCAGGGCAGCCTGCACCTGAGCAGCCTGCTGCTACCCTTGGCCGGCGCGTGCCTGCCCGTGCTCCTGCGGTTACTGGGCCTGCGTCAAACGTGGCTGTACAGCCTGGGCTTTTTCGCGTTGCTGGTGGTCGCCGAACACTACAAGCTCAATGCCCTGATTTTCGGCATCGGCTATGTACTGATCATGACGGCGCTCAAGGCGCCGCTGGTCCTGCCGTTGCCGGCGATCTGGATGAGCCGCTTGCAGACGTACATCGCCATTCCACTGATACTCACGTTCGGTATCGTGCAGATCAACGTGCACAGCGCGATGGACAGCCTCGGCTGGACGCAGCTGGCGGCCCTGCTGCTGTTGCCGATTGCCAGCAAGCTGCTGGGCAACTGGCTCGGCCTTGGCTGGGCCGGCGCCTCGTTCCAGGGCGCCAGCCGCTGGCGGGAAAGCGTGCTGCTGAATATTCGCGGCTTGAGCGAGATCGTCTTTCTCAACCTGCTGCTGCAACAACAGCTCATCAGCCCGGCGCTGTACTTTGCGTTGATGCTGATGGGTCTGGTCGCGACCCTGCTGCCGGCACTGGCCGGCATGCACCGGATCCCATTGATAGCTGCCGCCCCGGCAAGGAGCCCCCATGCCAATCGTTGAAATGCAACGTCGTCAGATCGTGGTCATCGGCGCAGGTCCGTCGGGCGCCATCGCCGCCGCATTGCTCAAGCGCAAAGGGCATGACGTACTGGTGATCGAGCGCCAGCATTTCCCGCGGTTTTCCATCGGCGAAAGCCTGTTGTCCCACTGCCTGGATTTCGTTGAGGAAGCGGGCATGCTCGACGCCGTCAATGCGGCGGGTTTCCAGTTGAAAACCGGGGCCGCGTTCGCCTGGGGCGAACGCTATAGCGAGTTCGATTTCGGCGACACATTCACTCAGGGCAAGCCGACGACTTTTCAGGTCCAGCGCGCCGATTTCGACAAACTGCTGGCTGACCAGGCCGCGCTGCAAGGTGTGGAAATCCGCTATGGCGAGACGATCGTCAGCGTCTATATCGATCAGGGTACCCCGCTGCTCGGCGTTCGGCGCGAAGACGGCAGCGAGTACCGCATCGAGGCTGACTTCATGCTCGACGCCAGCGGTTACGGCCGCGTCCTCCCGCGCTTGCTCGACCTTGAAGCACCGTCGAATTTCCCGGTACGCCAGGCGGTGTTCACCCATGTCGAAGACCATATCGACCACCCGAACTTCGATCGCACCAAGATCCTCATCACCACCCATCCTGTCCAGCGTGACGTCTGGTTCTGGACCATTCCGTTCAGCAATGGCCGCTGCTCGGTCGGCGTGGTGGCCGCGGCGGAACACTTCGTGGGCCGCAGCGACAACCTCGACGATTGCCTGCGCGGCTTCATTGCCGAGACCCCCAGCCTGGCCGGGGTACTGGAGAACGCGGTGTGGGACACGCCCGCACGCACCATCGGCGGTTACTCGGCCAATGTGAAAACCCTGCACGGGCCTGGTTTTGCGTTGCTGGGCAATGCGGCGGAATTCCTCGACCCGGTATTTTCCTCCGGCGTGACCATCGCCATGCGCTCGGCGAGCATGGCCGCCGCGGTGCTGCACCGCCAGCTGCAAGGCGAGTCCGTTGACTGGCAGCGTGAATTCGCCGAACCACTCAAGCGCGGGGTCGATACGTTCCGCTGCTACGTCGAGGGCTGGTACGCCGGGACTTTCCAGGACGTGATTTACTACCGTGGTGGCACTGCGGAAATCCGCCGCATGATCAGCTCGATCCTCGCCGGTTATGCCTGGGACGAGCGCAATCCATTCGTCGCCGAACCGAAACGTCGACTGCGGATGTTGTCAGAACTCTGTGCAAGGGATGCAACATGAGCGACTTGAGCAACGTGCTGCGCAAGCCCGTTGAAGGGTGTGCCTGATGATGCGTTTCCTGCTGCTCGGTTGCATCCTGTTGCTCAGCGCCTGCGCCAGTCAGGCGCCGCTGCCCGAGCAAACCCCGAGCGTGGCGTTGCCGCTGCAATTGCACATCAAGCGCCTGCAAGCCGAACAACGGCTGGATTGGGTACTGGTCATCCAGCGTGAAGGCCCTGCCATACGCTGGTCGATGATGGACTTGCTGGGTATTCCGCAGGCCCGTCAGAAACTGATCGATGGCCATTGGCAGGCCGATGGCCTGTTGCCGCCTAACCCGGAAGCCCGGGAGCTGTTCGCCGCGTTGCTGTTTGCGCTGACACCCAGGGATGAGCTGCCTGGCAACTACCCAGAGGCGTGGCAACACGGGGCGCAACGCTCGCTGCCAGAGCGCTGGGATGTCCGTTACTCACAACCATTGAGCTTTGAATTGAACCTGCCCAAAGGCCCGAAATATCAAATCACGCCCCTGAGCGGTGACATACCATGACGGCTTACCTCAATGCCCTCGGGGTCATCTGCGCCCTGGGCCGCGACAAGCACGAAGTCGCGCGCAACCTGTTCGCCGGCGATTGCTCCGGCATGCGCAGCGAGGCCGGTTGGGTGCCGGAACGGTCGTTGCCAGTGGGCGCAGTCCCAGGCGAACTCGTGCCGATTCCTGCAGAGCTGACCTGCCAACGCAGCCGCAACAATCAACTGCTGATGGAGGCCGTGCTGCAAATTCGCGGCGACATCGATCAGGCCATCCAGGCCTATGGCCGCGACCGCATCGGTATCGTGCTGGGCACCAGTACTTCGGGCATCGACGAAGCCAGCCAGGGCCTGGCCCGCTACGTGCGCGAACAGCAGTTCCCGGCCGAATACGACTACCAGCAACAGGAACTCGGCGCACCGGCGAATTTTCTCGCCGACTGGCTGCAATTGAGCGGCCCGGCCTATGTGATTTCCACCGCCTGCACCTCCAGCGCACGCGCATTGATGAGTGCCCAGCGCCTGCTCGATCTGGGCGTGTGCGACGTGGTGCTGTGCGGGGGTGTCGACACCTTGTGCAAGCTGACCCTCAACGGGTTCTCGGCACTCGAAGCGGTGTCCGGGCAACGCTGCAATCCGTTTTCGGTAAACCGCAATGGCATCAATATCGGCGAAGCCGCTGTGCTGTTCCTGATGAGCAAACAGCCTGGCGATAGCCAGCCGATTGCCCTGCTTGGCAGTGGCGCCAGTTCCGATGCGCACCACATTTCCGCGCCGGAACCCACCGGCCGCGGCGCCCAACAGGCGATGTGCAAGGCGTTGAGCCGGGCCAGACTGGAACCTGAGCAGATCGCCTACCTGAACCTGCATGGCACCGCCACCCAACACAACGACGCCATGGAAAGCCACGCGGTGGCAGCATTGTTCCCGGCCGGCGTCCCCTGTTCTTCGACCAAACCCATGACCGGTCATACCCTTGGCGCAGCCGGCGCGCTGGAAGCCGCGTTCTGCTGGTTGAGCCTGAGTGACGACAACCGCGAGCACAGCCTGGCGCCACATGTCTGGGACGGCCAGCCCGATCCCGAACTGCCCGCCCTGAAATGGGTGACTCCCGCCGATCGCCTGGCGTCCACTGGACCTCGCTACCTGATGAGCAATTCCTTCGCCTTCGGTGGCAACAACGTCAGCCTGATTATCGGAGACGCCCCATGATTGACTGGCCGCTCGCCGAACTGCTGCCCCATGCTGGCGACATGATTCTCATCGATCAGATCCTGGCATTCGATGAAGAGCAGATTCATACCCGCCTCAAGGTCAAGCCCGACGGGCTGTTCAACCTCCCCGATGGCAGCCTGCCGGCCTGGGTCGGGATTGAACTGATGGCCCAGAGCGTCGCGGCCTTCGCCGGTTGCCATGCGCGCCAGCGTGGCGATGCCGTGGAGCTGGGCTTTTTGCTCGGTTCTCGCAAGTTCGAATGCAACGTCGACCGTTTCCCCGCCGGCACCGAGCTGACCCTGCATGGCATCCGTTCGCTGGAAGATGACAACGGCATGGGCGTGTTCGAATGCCACATCAACGCACCCGGCATTCACGCCAGTGCCCGACTGAACGTGTATCGCCCGCCTCAGGCGGCTCAATATCTTGATGAATCCGAAGGAGTCCAGTCATGACTGAATTCGTACTGGTCACCGGTTCCAGCCGTGGCATCGGCCGCGCCATCGCCCTGCGCCTGGCCCAGGCCGGGCATGACATCGTGCTGCATTGCCGCAGTGGCCTGGCGGACGCCCAAGCCGTGCAAGGCGAAATCGAAGCGCTGGGTCGCACTGCGCGCATTCTGCAATTCGATGTGTCCGACCGCGCCGGTTGCAAAGCCATTCTTGAGGCCGACGTCGAAACCCATGGCGCCTATTACGGCGTGGTGCTCAATGCCGGACTGACGCGTGACGGTGCTTTTCCGGCGCTGAGCGAGGATGATTGGGATGTGGTGATGCGCACCAACCTCGACGGTTTTTACAACGTGCTGCACCCGCTGACGATGCCGATGATTCGTCGGCGCGCCGCCGGGCGGATTGTCTGCATCACCTCGGTGTCCGGCTTGATCGGCAATCGCGGCCAGGTCAACTACAGTGCCTCGAAGGCCGGGTTGATCGGCGCGGCGAAAGCGTTGGCGATCGAGTTGGGCAAGCGCAAGATCACCGTCAACTGTGTCGCACCCGGCCTGATCGACACAGCCATGCTCGATGAAAACGTGCCGGTGGAAGAACTGATGAAAATGATCCCCGCACAGCGCATGGGCACCCCTGAAGAGGTGGCCGGCGCGGTGAATTTCCTGATGTCGGCGGAAGCCTCGTACATCACCCGGCAGGTTCTGGCCGTCAATGGAGGCCTGTGCTGATGAAACGCGTTGTCGTCACCGGCATGGCCGGCATCACCTCGCTGGGCAGCGATTGGGAAACCATCGCCAGCCATTTCGCGGCCAACCGCAGCGGCATCCGACGAATGGACGAATGGGACCGCTTCACCGAACTCAATACGCGCCTGGCCGGACCCATCGATGACTTCAAGGTGCCGAGCCACTGGACGCGTAAACAACTGCGCAGCATGGGCCGCGTTTCACGGCTGGCCGTCGGCGCGGCGGAACAGGCGCTGGCCGACGCCGGATTGCTCGGTGACGAATCGATCAAGGACGGGCGCATGGGTGTTGCCTGCGGCTCCTCCACCGGCAGCACCGACGAGATCAAGGCGTTCGGCAACATGCTGCTCAACTCGGTGGCCGAAGGCCTGAACGCCAATTCCTACGTGCGCATGATGCCGCACACCACGGCGGCCAACATCAGCATTTTCTTCGGCCTCACCGGGCGCCTGATCCCCACCTCCAGCGCCTGCACCAGCGGCAGCCAGGGCATCGGCTATGCCTACGAAGCCATCAAGTTCGGCCGCCTGCCGCTGATGCTCGCCGGCGGTGCCGAGGAACTGTGCCCGACCGAAGCCATGGTCTTCGACGCGCTCTACGCCACCAGCCTGAAAAACAATGCCCCGCACACCACCCCGCGCCCCTACGACAAACGACGCGACGGCCTGGTGATCGGTGAAGGCGGCGGCATGCTGGTGCTCGAAGAACTGGAACACGCCCTGGCGCGGGGTGCCCGTATCCATGCCGAACTCGTCGGATTCGGCAGCAATGCCGACGGCCAGCACACCACCCGCCCGGAGCAAGTCACCATGCGCCGGGCCATGGAGCTGGCCCTGGAAGACGCGGGTCTGAGCCCTGCCGACATCGGCTACGTCAACGGTCATGGCACGGCCACCGAACAGGGCGACATCGCCGAAACCCTGGCCACCAGCAGCCTGTTCGGCGAACACATGCCGATCAGTTCACAAAAGAGCTTCCTCGGCCACACCCTTGGGGCCTGTGGCGCGCTGGAGTCCTGGTTCAGCATCGAAATGATGAACAGCGATCTGTATGCACACACCCTGAACCTTGATGAAGTCGACCCGCATTGCGGCAAGCTGGATTACCTGCGTGGCGAGTTTCGGCAGATGAGCAACCAATACGTGATGAACAACAACTTTGCGTTTGGCGGGGTTAATACGTCACTGATTTTCAAGCGCTGGGCGTAAGGCGTACAACGACAAAGGGCGCCTTTCGGCGCCCCATGACAGACAGGTCGGCTTGTCATCGCCCTTTACCTGCCTGGCTCTGTGATGGCTGGTTACCCAGGATCCTCAGAGTCTCACAAGCCCCTTTCGGGAACGCCGTCAGTATTGTCCGAAATTACCCTGCGAACAACATGATCAAGGTGGATCGAGGTTATCCAACACCCGATTCACCGCCAGTTCCCCCAGCATGATCGATTGCTGAATCCCCAACAGTACGTGGCCCTGCGATCCCCTCAGGTCTCTGGCGAAGTCACTTGCCATGACATTGGCTGATGCCAGCGACACGCAGGCGTATTCCAGCAGGGTGTGATTGTCGATATCAGGGGCGATGAGAAAGAGGGTGCTGGGTTGGTGTAGCGCGTCCGGATCGGTGTCCGGTGGATTTGGCGTATGGGTCATGATTCAGCGTCCTGAAAGTGGGAGCCACACCGAATCGCTACTGATCAAAAGGGTGGCAGCTGTACGCAGGTTAGTAGACCGGGTTACGTGAACCGGCGCACCCGAAGGCGCCCTGCGCACAGCGGCCGTCAAGAGCAGGTACGGAGATACCTGCCTTTCAGGAGCGCTAATACGCTTCACGAAACTACGGGCTACTAAACCCGATCACTGACAATCAGTGATGCGAATCAAGTTAGCGGTGGGCCTCAAAGCGCACAAGCCGGCGGATTCTGGAGTAGTTGTAGGTAACGCCGCAAGGCGCTGTAGCCGTTGCGAGGGATTTCGGAAATGTCCCACAGCGGGTGGTGAAGCTTCCCGCAGGACTGATACATCTTGCTCCATACAGCTGGTCTTTTTGGTGTTCTCTCGGACGCCATCGCGAGCAAGCTCGCTCCCACAGGGTTTCCCGGCGCTGCCACGATCGTGTTCACACCGCTGAAACCTGTGGGAGCGAGCTTGCTCGCGATTGGCTGCGTAGCAGTCATACCTCTAAGGGCTCGACCTTCCTCGTCAACAACTCCACAAACGCCCGCGCCATCGGCGATTTCTGATCCTTGCGCTGCACCAGCCACACCGCCGACACCGCAGCCGGATCGAGCAGCGGTCGATAGACCACGCCGTCAATGCGCATCCGCTGATAAGACGCCGGCAGCACCGACACGCCCAGCCCCGCAGCCACCAAACCGATAATGGTCATCGCCTCGCCGGCCTCTTGGGCGAAGTGCGGGCTGAAGCCGACGTCACGGGCCAGGCTGAGTAATTGCGCGTACAGGCCACTGCCGTAGCTGCGCGGGAAAAATACGAAGGGCTCGAGGGCCAGGGCTGACAGAAACAAGCCTTCCTCGCTGCCCTCTACTAATGGGTGCTTGGAGCTGAGCACGGCGACCAGCGGCTCACGCATCAACTCGACGACACTAAGACAGTCCGGCAGCCCGAGCGGGCGCATGATGCCGACCTCGATCGACTCATCCACCAGCGCATCGGCCACCTGGGTGCTGCTCATTTCCCGCAGGTTCAAATGCACTGCCGGAAAACGCTGGCGAAAAGAAAAAATCGCCTGGGGAATGGTCGAGTTGAATGGTGCCGACGAGGTGAAGCCGATTTTCAGTTCGCCCAACTCGCCCAGCTGTGCCCGTCGCGCAACATCCGCCGCTTTGTCGACCTGCGCCAACACTAGGCGCGCCTCTTCCAGAAACAATCGACCGGCCTCGCTCAGCTCGACCCGACGATTGGTACGCTCGAACAAGCGCGCGCCGACCTCCTGCTCCAGCGCCTGAATCTGCTGGCTCAGCGGCGGTTGCGAGATGCCCAGCACCTGTGCGGCGCGGCCGAAATGCAGTTCTTCGGCAACGGCGATGAAGTAGCGTAGATGACGCAATTCCATGAAAACCCCATTAGGTCGTTAAAGCTATCAAACAGGTCGAACAATATATTGGATTGAATCATTAGCCAGCTATATGCTTTTTTCATTGCCTGACCGGCTGCGCTCCTCCGAGGTCCACCGTGAAAACTGCTGTCGCTCCACTTACCCATGAAGTTCCTCCCGCAGCACTGGACGATGTGGCTGTCGAGCTGAAAGAGATCTACATCGAAAAAGGCACGCCAGCCTTCATGCGCACAGTGCTGGCGCTGTTCTGCGGCGGCTTCGCCACCTTCGCCCTACTTTACTGCGTGCAACCGATGATGCCGCTGTTGTCCCACGAATATTCCATCAACGCGGCACAGAGCAGTCTGATCCTGTCAGTGGCCACGGGCATGCTTGCCATCGGCCTGCTGATCACCGGCCCGATCTCCGACCGTGTCGGACGTAAACCGGTGATGGTGGCGGCGCTGTTCGCCGCCGCGCTGTGCACCATGGCCAGCGCGATGATGCCGAGCTGGCACGGTGTCCTGGCGATGCGCGCGCTGATTGGATTGTCGTTGAGCGGCCTGGCGGCGGTGGCGATGACCTATTTGAGCGAAGAGATTCACCCGCAGCACATCGGCCTCGCCATGGGTTTGTACATCGGCGGCAACGCCATCGGCGGGATGAGCGGACGCTTGATCACCGGGGTGCTGATCGACTTCGTCAGCTGGCACACAGCAATGCTGGTAATCGGCGGTCTGGCGCTGATTGCGGCAGCGGTGTTCTGGAAAATCCTCCCCGAATCGCGCAACTTCCGCCCCCGCTCGCTGCACCCGCGCAGCCTGGTCGACGGTTTCACCATGCACTTTCGCGACGCCGGCCTGCCGCTGCTGTTCCTCGAAGCCTTCGTGCTGATGGGTGCATTCGTCACCTTGTTCAACTACATCGGCTACCGCCTGCTGGCCGAGCCGTATCACATGGAACAGGCCTTTGTCGGACTACTCTCGGTGGTGTACCTCTCGGGTATCTACAGCTCGGCGAAAATCGGCTCGCTGGCCGACAAAATCGGCCGCCGCAAAGTGCTCTGGAGCACCATCGCGCTGATGATCGGCGGTCTCGCCCTGACGATGTTTACGCCATTGCCGCTGGTCATCATCGGCATGCTGGTGTTCACGTTCGGCTTCTTCGGTGCCCACTCAGTCGCCAGCAGCTGGATCGGCCGCCGTGCCACCAAGGCCAAGGGTCAGGCATCGTCCTTGTACCTGTTCAGCTATTACGCCGGGGGGAGCATTGCCGGTACGGCGGGCGGCGTGTTCTGGCACTTGGGTGGCTGGAACGGGATCGGCGTGTTCATCGGCGCATTGCTGGTCGTGGCATTACTGGTCGCCTTGAAGCTGGCGAAATTGCCGCCACTGCCGGGAGCCGGCGCGACTATCTGAGTACCATCCGCGCCTCCAGCACCGCGTTGCGTTTTTCCAGGGTCAAGGATTGCAGCACAGTGCCATTGCGTTCGATGCGGTCCAGCCATGCCAGCAATGCCTTGGCGTCACCGCGCAGACTCAGGCGCAACTGATCGCCGTCGGTGTTGACCTGATGCAGTTCGAGTCCCGCCTTGGTGGCGCTTTCGCTGACGTGTAGCGACAGCGGCTGAATGATGGGCTCGCGCGCGCTGCGTGGACGCGCCAGTTGCAGTTGCGCCGCCAGTGCCAGTTGCTGATGATACTGACGCTCGGCCGTCGCAAGACGCTGCTGCGTCGGTTGCCAGACCAGGCTGAATGCCGCGACGCCAAAGACAAACGCGCCCATCATCAGCAACAACCGTCGTTCGCGCGGCGACAGACGTTGCCAGCGCTGCAGCAGCGCCGGCCAAGTCATCAACCTGCTCTGCTTCATGCGCCTTGCTCCAGGCTCAGGGTCGCCTGCACCCGATCGCCTTCCTTGCTCGCGCTGTCGAGTCGCACAGGCAAACCTTGCTGACGGCCACGTTCACGCAGTAACTCCAGTTCGGTAAAACTATTGGCGGTCAGCCGGACTTTCCAACCATCGCTTTCGCGAAACTCCATGCGCTGGACATCGACATTGCTGGCGCCGATGACTTGCTCGACGAGTTTGACCAGCCCGGCGATATGGCCGTCCTGGGGGGCCGCATTTTGGCTTTGCAACGCCTTGAGTTGTAACGCCAGATCAACGATGCGGGTCTGGTCCGGGTAAAGCGCCTTGAATTGCTGTTCGTTGCGGCTGTAGAGCTGACGGGTCTGGCTTTCGAGAAAGCCGATCCGTGCGGCGCTGGCGCCCCAGTCGAGCAGTAACAGCGCCAGCACGACCAGCCCGCCGAGACGCCAGGGCAGACGCTTTCGCGGCGCAGCGAAATCACCGTGCAACAGATTGATTGCCTGTCCATGCACCGAGGTCAGCCACTGATCGATATCAGTGAAGTCCTGACGCTCGTCGCGCCACTGAATGTCCATGGGCAAGCCTGGCTTGAGCGCCACCAAACCGTCATCCGACAAGGTCAGGCGAGCAGGCAAGCCGCCACCGAGCAACCAGCGGCCAAACCACCAGATACCGAGCGTATGGTCACGAGGCAACACATCGGCATCGACAAACACAGATCGCACTTCAATACCCGCTTCGGCCATCAGCGCGAGCACCGCGGCAAATCGTTCGCGGTCGATCACCATCACCGGAAAGCGACCTCGTGAATCGCGCGCACCCGTGCTTAGGTGCAGCCTTTCCAGAGCTTCGCTCAGCTGCTCTTCGACGGCGAAGGCGATGGCCTGGGCATCAGGCTGGCGCCTGGACGGCCATGGATCGCTGAGCAACCAACTGCACAGTTCCATAGGCAACAGCACATCGACCGCTTGCCCAGCAAGTGCCTGTGCCGCTTGATCCAAGGGCAAGCGCTGCCGTTTGCCGGTCGAAGTCCATAGGCAACAAGGCCAGGCGAGCGTGGGCAGGGCCAAGCCTTCGGCTGTCAGGTAAAGCCAGGTTTTCATTGCTGTATCTCGCTTGCGTTCGAGGGTAGAACACGCCGTTGCAGGATGTTCAACTGACGCGTCTTTGGGTCGCGTTCGACATCGGTGGCCAGCCGCAGATGACCCTGCCCCTGGGTCACTTGAACGGTGATCCGGTACCAGCGGCTGTCAACGCCCAGGCCATGGCTGCTCAAGCCCAAGCCGGATAACAGCGGGTCCTGAGTAAAGGCTTGAACGCTTGGCCAGCCTGCTGCGGAACGCTGGCGTACCAAGGCTTCGGCCGTTGTGCGCTCGACACCGTCGAGCGTGCGCAATACCAGCGCCGGCGCCGTGTTGATGTTCGTCGCAGCCTCTACCGGTAACAGTGCGACCCAGGGCGCCAGGCGACGCAACAGCTCAGCGTCGACACCGGGAAGCAGTCGTAGCTGGCTGAGCTCGCGCAGCGCCCCCACTTGCTCCAGTTGCAACGGCAGCAGTTCGAGCAGCGTCAGCAAACGCGTCCAGCGATTGAGCGTGACTTGATCGATCTGGCCCTGAATCAACAGGGCGTTGAGGTTGAAACGCCCGGCCAGGTCTTCAATATCGACGCGTATCTGCGCGTCTTCAATGGCGAAAGCGCTGGACGGATCAGCAATCGGCTCGCTGTCTTTTTCCTGGGCCTTGAGCACTCCCAGGCCCCAGGCTTCCCCGGCTACACCGAGTTGCCGCAGGTGCAGCTGCTGTAACTGTTGCCCAGTGCTTTGCAATAACGCGCGATGGCTGCGCAGCATGCCGCCGATGATTAACAGCGTCAGGCTCATGACCAGCAACACACTGATCAATGCAACGCCACGTTGACCTGCCCTCATGGCAGTGCCCCCGGCAATAACAGCACCCGGCGGATCGCCTCGAAACGCCCTGCCGACAGTTGCATTTCCACCGCCAGGGGCGCCTTCAGGTTCTGCCCGGACGGCCAATCACCACGCCAACCGACCTGACTGTCGTACAGACGCCATCGCACGTCTCGAACATCGTCGAGCAGTTTTTGCCGCTGCACGCTTTGAGCCCCTTCTGCCCGGCTGTCGCGCCATAGCACGCCGTTGTCGAGTCGATAAGTCAGCAGCTGTCGTTCACTGCGCGGCAAGTCCAGCGGATTACGCCAATTGCTGCGCAACAGCTGCAACTGCGACGGGTCAGGCACGACAGGCTGTTGCGCAATGTGCAGCAGGTCGCGCTCAATCACTGCCACGGCGCGTTGCAGATTCCTGAGTTCTCGTTCGTGGCTCAGGGTGCCCTGCTGCACGCGCACCACACCGTCGAACAGCGTCCAGCTGGCCAGCCCCAGCAAGGCGAAAATCGCAATGGCAATGACCAGTTCCAGCAGGGTGAATCCGCTTTGCTCATTCATGACGTTTGGCCATCCAGCCGGAGGCGCGGAACAGTGTCTGGTCCCGACCGGCAAGGCCGACCTCGACTTCGACCGGCACCCCATGCGGATTGCTCGCCACACCGACGGATTGACGCACAAACCAGTCGCGATCCCCCATGCTCACCACCCGTTGTGGCTGTGCAATTAGGGGGGACGATTGCAAGCGCAACTCGCTCAGCTGGTTGTCCGCCACCCAGGCCGCAAGAAGGCGCTCTTCGGCGGCGCCTGACTGCCTGACCACGTATTGGCTGGCGGACAGCACCGCCGTCGCCAGGGTCGCGAAAATCGCCAGGGCCACCATGACTTCAAGCAAGGTGAATCCACCCATGCGAGGCATGAACGACGGCTCAGTCATCGAGCATGACCGCACCGATGCCATCGCTGGTCAGGGTCGCCCAGATCCTGTCTTTGCCAGCGAACGTCAGTGTGAAGCTGCTGGTTTCATCGCTGCTGTACAGCAGAATCTGCGGAGGGCCGGCGTCAGCGCCCAGTCTCATGGAATACCCCTCCTGCTCAAGGCTCAGTCGCAAGCTCTCGGTCCATTGATAGAAGGCTGCCAACGGCTCCCAGCCAGACTCATCGAGGCGCATTGCCCGGTACCCTTCGACGCTCAGCCGCAGACCGTACTCCCGCCCCTCGAGCACTGCCTGTTCCCGCAGCTGGCGAATGACGCCAGCCAGGGCGCCCGCTTCCTGCCTGGCTTGCTGTGCCGGGTTAACGCCACTGGCAAGGCTCACCATGCCCACCAGCACGCCGATCAAGACGATCACAATCATCATTTCCAGCAAGGTAAATCCCCGACAACGGCGCGGCATGCTTCAACCACCCCAATTGCCGATTTCCGCCGCGTGTCCTTCGCCACCCGCTACGCCATCGGACCCGAGGGAATACAAGTCGAAGCCGCCATCGACCGATTTAACGCCGGGATTGAGGTACTGATAGGGCGTGCCCCACGGATCAACGGGCAAGCTTTTCAGGTAACCCTGAGGGTTCCAGCTCCGCGCTGCCGGCATCCCGGAAGGCCGATTGCTCAAGGCCTCCAGCCCTTGTTGCGTGGAGGGATAGTGGAAGTTGTCGAGGCGATACATTTCCAGGGCGGTGGCGATGGCCTGAAGGTCGACTTTGGCGGCGGTGACTTTGGCCTGGTCGGGACGGCTCATGAACTGCGGCACCACGATTGCCCCCAGGATGCCGATGATGACCACCACCACCATGATCTCGATCAGGGTAAAACCGTGCTGGGAAGTTCTGTGACGTAAAGCGTTCATGGGTCAATTCACCAATTGGTTGAGGCTGAGAATCGGAAGCAGAATGGCCAGGACGATCAGCAGCACGACGCCGCCCATCAACACGAGCATGGCCGGCTCGAACAGGCTCACCACCAGGGCAATACGCGCCGCCAGGCTGCTTTCCTGTTGTTCGGCGGCGCGGGCCAGCATGCGATCGAGTTCGCCCGCACGCTCGCCACTGGCGATCATGTGCAGCATCATCGGCGGGATGTCGCCGCTCAGTTCCAGGCCATGGGTCAGGGTTCCACCTTCGCGCACCGAGCGGGCGACATCGGTCATCCGCGCACGGATGGTCAGGTTGCCGATCACGGCAGCGGCAATTTCCAGTGCGTCGACCAGGGGCACGGCGCTTTTGCCGAGGATGGCCAGGGTGCTGGCAAATCGTGCGGCTTCCATCGCTCGAAGCACGTCGCCAAAAACCGGCAACTTCAACGCCAGGCGATGCCAGCGCAGGCGCCAGTCCCGTTGACTCAAGCTCCAGCGCCAAAGGGCGATCAGCAGTGCCAGCGCGACGATCAACAGCAGGCCATGGTTGCGCAACCCGTCACTGGTAGCGATCAACGCCCGAGTCAACCACGGCAACGGTTGGCCGCTGTCGACGAAAATCTTCACCACGTCCGGCACCACGTAACCGAGCAGAAAGCCGACGATGACCACGCTGACCAACATCAGGATCAAGGGGTACACCAGCGCCATCTGGATTTTTTGCCGTGAGGCCTGGCGAGCCTGGGTATACGCGGCCAATTGCTCCAGCACATGGCCCAGATGGCCGGAACGTTCGCCGGCGGCCACGGTGGCGCGGAACAGTTCCGGGAACGCCTTGGGAAACTGCGCCAACGCAGCGGCCAAGGCATGACCTTCCATGACCCGGCTCCTGACCGCTGACAGCAAACTGGCAACCCGGCGCTTGGCACTCTGTTTCGCCACTGCCTCAAGGGCCTCCTCCAAGGGCAAACCGGCCTGAACCAGCGTGGACAACTGCAGCGTCATCAGTGCCAGGTCGGCGGCACTCAATCGCCCTGCGCTGCCGGGCTTGTTTGCGCCACCACCGACTCGGATTTCCTTCACGTCGCGCGGCCACAACCCGCGCTCACGCAACAGTTGCCGCGCGTGACGGGGGTTGTCGGCCTCCAACCGCCCCTTGCAACGACGGCCCTGAACGTTATCGGCCCGGTAATCGAATGTCGGCATAACCTAGTCCTCCCGAGTCACACGCAGCAACTCGTCGAGACTGGTCAGCCCGTCCAGAACCCGTTGGCGGCCGTCCTGGAACAGACTGCGCGACGTCTGGCGTGCCTCGTTGGCCAAGGCCTGTTCACTGGCCCCCTGGTGAATCAGCGCTGCCACTGCCGGTGTTACGCTGATCAGTTCATAGATGCCGACACGCCCGCGATAACCGTGCTGACACTGATCACACCCCACGGCCCGGAACAGCTGCAACGGTGCGGCGCCAAGCCCCAGACGCTGGCAAGCAGTCGCATCCGCGCTATAGGGCGCCTTGCAATGAGGGCATAACGTGCGCAGTAGTCTCTGGGCCAGAACACCCACCAGCGACGATGCCAACAGGTAGGCATCGACACCCATGTCCACCAGGCGCGTCACCGCACCGACCGCACTGTTGGTGTGCAGCGTCGAGAGCACCAGGTGGCCGGTCAGGGAAGCCTGGACAGCAATTTCAGCGGTCTCGCGGTCACGGATTTCGCCGACCATCACCACGTCCGGATCCTGGCGCAGGATCGCTCGCAACCCCCGGGCAAAGGTCATGTCCACTTTCGGGTTGACCGGCATCTGCCCCACGCCCGGCAGGTGGTATTCGATGGGATCTTCGACCGTGAGGATATTGCGGGTCTGGTCGTTCAGACTATTGAGCGCGGCGTACAGGCTGGTGGTCTTGCCTGAGCCGGTGGGCCCGGTCACCAGCAGAATGCCGTGCGGTTTGCCCAGCAGGTGGCGCAGGTCCCGGAGGATGTCCTCCGGCATGCCCAGGCGCGACAACTCCAGACGCCCGGCCTGCTTGTCGAGCAAGCGCAGTACCACCCGTTCGCCGTGTGCCGAGGGCAGGGTCGAGACCCGCACATCGACTTCATGCCCGGCCAGGCGCAAGGCCATCCGACCATCCTGGGGCACGCGTTTTTCAGCGATATCCAGGCGCGCCATGACCTTGATGCGCGACACCAGCAGCGTCGCCAATTCACGTCGGGGCCGGAGCATTTCACGCAATTGCCCGTCGACCCGCATGCGCACCGACAGGTACTGTTCGAAGGTTTCCAGATGCACATCCGAGGCGTGCTCGCGCATGGCCTCGCTGAGTAATGCATTGATCAAACGGATGATCGGCGCATCGCCCTGCTGCTCCAGCAAATCGGCGGTTTGCGGCACCTTGTCCACCAGGCTGAGCAGATCCAGCTCTTCGTCCAGCCCTTGGGCAACCTGCTCCGCAGCGCTCTGGCCTTCGCGATAGGCGGCTGCCAGGCGTGTCGCAAAAATCTCGGGTTCCAGCACCCGCAGGGGCAGCTCGCGAGCGCATGCCCGGCGAGCTTCCGCCAGGGCGGTGAGCGGCGTATCGGCACGCACTGCAAGACTCGACTCGCCGCCTTCGCACTCCAGCAGCACGCCGAAACGACGGGCAAAACCGAAGGGCAGTGGTTGGCAACCATCGATCGAACGGGTCATGGCGTATGCGGCGCCGGCTTGCGCAGGTCGAACACGGGTGCATCGGAAACCGGTTCGAACAGCTGACGCGAATCAGCCGGCAGCAGCAACGAGTTGTTATCCCGCGCCCCCGACTGGCTCAAATCACGCAGCGCGTTGTAACGCTGCTGGCTGATGCCGCTCAGGTCTTCCTTACTGCGCACGATCGTGGGCCGCAAGAACACCATGAGATTGCTTTTGCTCTGGGTGTCCCGGTTCCAGCGAAACAATGCGCCCAGATAAGGAATATCCCGCAGTAATGGCACCCCGCTTTTCTGGGTTCTGACGCTGTCTCTGATCAACCCGCCAATGACGATGATTTCACCATCATCGGCCAGGATGGTGCTCTTGAGGGCGCGCTTGTTGGTGATCAGGTCCGAAGAGTCGATGCCCGATACCGAGGGCGCGATGTCCGACACTTCCTGTTCGACCTCCAGCCGCAGCGTCGAGCCTTCGTTGATGTAAGGCTTGATCTTCAGGCTGATGCCCACGTCCTTGCGCTCGACTGTGGTGAACGGATTGTCCGCACCGTTGCTGTTCGTGGCGTAGGAGCCGGTCTTGAACGGGACGTTCTGGCCGACGATGATGTGCGCTTCCTGATTGTCCAGCGTCAACAGGCTTGGCGTAGAGAGCAGGTTGCTGTGGGTGTTGCTGGCCAAGGCGGAAATCAATGCGCCAAAGCGATCACTGCCCAGGCGCAACAGCGCGCCTTCGGGTGCGGACTTTTTCTCGTCGAAATCCAGGCCGCCGACAATCGGGATATCGGTGCCGGGGAAGTTGATGAAGCCTTTCGCATCTCCCGTGCTAATGCCCCATTGCACGCCGACCGCTTCAGCGATGTCCCCGGAAATCTCGACAATGGCGGCATGGATCAGCACCTGGGCGCGCGGCTGGTCCAACTGACGCACAATGCTTTCGATGGTCCTGACCTGTTCCGGCTCGGCGATCAGCACCAGCGCGTTCTGGCTTTCGTCGGCCTTGATCATGAAGGCAGTGCCTGGCGCTGCGTCTTTGCTGTTGCCAAGGGCTGGAGCCGCTTTTCGGCCTTGGCCCATGCTTTCCAGAATCTCGGCCAACTGCTTGGCGTCGCTGTGACGCAAACGGATCACCCGGGCGTTGTCCGGAGTCGCCGTGGCAGGAATATCGAGACCGCGCGCCAGCTCGGCCAAGCGTTGGCGAACGGCTGACGGGCCAATCAGGATCAGGCGATTGGTTCTGCTGTCGGCCAATACCTGGATCGCGCTCTCGGCAGTGCGCTTGCCCAGGGAAGCTTCCATGACAGGGGCCACGTCACTGGCCCGGGCGTGGCGCAACTGCACCACGGCGTGCTTATTGCTTTGTCCGGAGTCCAGCTGGCGGATGACCTGGACGATGCGTTGCGCATTGGCTGCCGTCTCCGTGACCACCACCGCATTGGCCGACATGGACGGCCCGACATAGCCGTTGGCCGAGACCAATGGCCGGACCAGCCCGGCGATGTCGGCGGCACTGCTATTGTTCAGCTCGATCACCCGGGTGACAAATTGCGAGGGCGTCGCGTTTTTTGCAGGGCTGGTGCCGGCGCGAGTTTTGGCTTCGGTCACTGGCGTGATCAGGATCCGGTCACCCTCATCGATCACCGTGAAGTTGTGGGCGTCTAGCACCGCGTAGAACAAGCGGCGGACGCCTTCGCGATCAAGGGCTTGCTGAGACATCACCGTGATGCGTCCGGAGACCCTGGGATCAAGCACCACGGTGGTCCCCAGAATGCCGGAGATTTCTTCAACGATGTCGCGCAGCTCAGCGTTGTTCATCGCCAACTGCCACTTTTCTTGCGCAGCCTGCAACGCGCCCGGCAATGCCAGACTCGCCAACCCGATAAGGAAAAGCATGGAGCGCAAGGCCTGCGCGCCAATGAAACTGTTCATGAAGTTGATCACTCTGACGGCCCGGAAACCGGGCGTAGATAACGCGTAGAAACAGCGGGAGCCTGTGTGTCGCCTGGCGATTCAAGTCTGCGCAGGAAACGCACAGCAGACGGTTGCAGCGTTAATCGCTCTTCCCGCCCCTTGTTCCATAGCACCACTTGATTGGCCTCGACGCGACGCAGCACGCTACCACCAGGCAAACGTTCGCCCACCTGGTACATACGCGGGCCTTGAGCATCGGCGAGCAACGCTTTGGACAAACCACTGCTCAGGACAAAACTGGCCTGCAAGGTCAGCGGCTCGGCACTGGCAAGCAACGAGGTTCCTTGGGTCAGGCCCAGCACTGACGCCACCGCAGTAGCATCCAGCGGTACATGGACGGGAACAGAGGTTGGCACCACCACCGGCAGCGGCGAGGCGAGGCGTTCGCGGAAGTGCCACTCCTGCCAGATCAGCAGCACTGCATAACCCACCGGCATGACCAGCAGGCCAAAACGGCTCATCACCTTCCACGAATGCTTCACGAGATATGCAACTCGATAAAAAAGAGAACCTTCAGGCAACCTTCACAGGTCACCTGAAGTACTGCGAGGAACTTAGAGTTTGTTCCAGGCCATGTGCCAATGCGCACCGATGCCAGGTTCAAAACCATTGGCAGTCGGGCTGTACTGTTTGCAATAACCAGACTCCGGGAATGGCTTGCACTCAAAGACTTCATTGGTCTTCGGCTGCAGTACCTTGGTACCAGCGGTGTACTCGCTGAGGCCTTGCGGGAACACGAAGTCGTAGTCGGCGCCGGCACCTTCACCGGTCACGTTGACCGATTGGGTGTCTTGGCGAGTGGTCCGGCCATCCAGAGTGGTGCCGACCAATGTCAGGGTATGCGCACCAGGATTGCTGCGCACATCGATGGCCAGTCCAGCGGAGCCACTGTCCACCTGCGCCGAGGTGGAACCGACCGGCTTGTTGTTCTGGTCGAACAGAGTGGCTTCAACGTTCATTTTGCGATTGGAGAGAATGCTGAAATCGACCTTGGCCTGGCCTTTTTCCAGAACATACTGCTCGTGCATCGAGGCGACCGACAGGCGAGCCGCTGCATCTTCCTGCATGTTCAGTTGCACTTCGTAACGGGTTACGCCGCTTTCTTTTTGCGCGTACAAGGTGTTGGTGCCACGGATCGGTTCGATGTTGCCATTTTCGTCACGAATACCCGCGCGGATGACCGTGTGAGTGTTGTTGATTTTCTCTGCCAGCTTGAACGACCAGTTGTTCGGCGAGCCTTCCTCAGCGTTATCGATGGAAACTTCCACGCTGTATTCCGGGCTCTCACCATTGGCCGAGAATGCGCGAGCCTTGACCTTGTCGCCGACCAGCAACTGGGTCGCCGCGGAAATGCTGCCTACCGAAGACCAGCCACCCGGCAACGCCGGCTCGGCAAGAATGTTTACATCGGCCGCGTTATAGAACGCAGCATCAGTGTCACCAACGGTCCAGATACCCAGGATTACGTGCTGCCCGGATTTGTCTTCAGGGATGGTGCAGTTGTGCTTGGCGCCGGAGACCGGCAGTTGATGCCCCCCGTCGACGGAACAGAACGGAGTGCTTTCGAACGAGGCGCGCTTGAGAGGTTCGTTAGGATTCCAACCGTTGCGAGTGATGAAGTACTCATGCTTGGTGGCTGGATGGGCCTGAGTGTAGCGCCATTGGAAATCGATATTGCGATCCCGGATTTCAGTCAGGCTCCATCGGGTTGCCGACTGGGCGTCCATGGCAGAAAAGCTCGGATGAGCACCACTGGGGATCTTGCCGTCGATCGGTCCCTGCAATGGAGCTCCGCCGCTGCCTGCGGGGAATCCCTTGAAGGTTTCGCCCACACTTTGCGGTTCGTATTGCGCAGCGCCACAGTTGGTGTTCACCCCTTTCTGACAAAGCAGTGCGCGCGAAGGCGGCACTTCCAGATAGCCATGCGCGGAAACACTTTGTGACACCACCATTGCTGATAACAGGATCATTGAAGAAGTGCAGGCGCCCAACGCACTTCCCTTGTAGTAAGTATTTTTCATCCAATAAATTCCAGACTGCTTATCGAAAATAAAGGCGTGTATTGCAGACGCCATTAATTGCAATTTTGCTCACCACGGGGATGGGAGCACGGGCCGGTAAATTTACTTGGATGAAAGAACTTTATATGTAGGGAAAATCTCTACTTACTGCAGGATTATTCCGTCTAGCCCTTTATCTGACGCAGAATGACAAAAATCTTACAAGAGCCAACACTTGAACTGGATAAGGAAACTAAAAGTATAAAAAAACCCGTCAGGCGCCAGGCCGGACGGGCTTTAAACAACTTAAAAGCAGTTATTCGTGATACTGCGCCGACAACTCATGCACCGCGCGCAGGAAGGCGCCGGCGTGCTCCGGATCGACTTCCGGGGTGATGCCATGGCCGAGGTTGAACACGTGGCCGCTGCCTTTGCCGTAGCTGGTCAGAATACGCCCGACTTCAGCGCGAATGGCTTCCGGTTTGGCGTAGAGCACGGTCGGGTCCATGTTGCCTTGCAAGGCAACCTTGTCGCCAACACGGGCGCGGGCGCTGCCGATGTCGCAAGTCCAGTCCAGGCCGAGGGCATCAGCGCCAGCGTCGGCAATGCTTTCCAGCCACAGGCCACCATTCTTGGTAAACAGGATGACCGGAACCTTGCGGCCTTCGTGCTCGCGGATCAGGCCGCTGACGATTTTGCGCATGTAGGCCAGGGAGAATTCCTGGTACGCCGCCGCCGAGAGGCTGCCGCCCCAGCTGTCGAAGATCTGTACCGCTTGCGCACCGGCCATGATCTGGCCGTTGAGGTAGCTGGTGACCGTCTGCGCGAGTTTGTCGAGCAGCAGGTGCAAGGCTTGCGGGTTGTCGTAGAGCATGGTTTTGGTCTTGCGGTAGTCTTTCGACGAGCCGCCTTCGACCATGTAGGTGGCCAGTGTCCATGGGCTGCCGGCGAAGCCGATCAGTGGTACGCGGCCGTTCAATTCACGGCGAATGGTGCTGACCGCGTCCATCACGTAACCCAGGTCTTTCTGCGGATCAGGAATCGGCAGGGCTTCGATGTCGGCCAGGGTGCTGACGACTTTCCTGAACCGCGGGCCTTCGCCGGTTTCGAAGTACAGGCCTTGGCCCATGGCGTCGGGGATGGTCAGGATGTCGGAGAAGAGGATCGCCGCGTCCAGCTGTGGATAGCGGTCCAACGGCTGCATCGTGACTTCACAAGCGAACGCCGGGTTCATGCACAGGCTCATGAAATCACCGGCCTTGGCACGGCTGGCGCGGTATTCAGGCAGGTAGCGACCGGCCTGACGCATCATCCACACAGGGGTGACGTCTACGGGTTGCTTGAGCAGGGCGCGCAGGAAACGGTCGTTCTTCAGGGCAGTCATGTCGGCATCCGGAAAAAAAGTGCGGGCATTTTCTCAGAGCGCGGCGCAAAAGGCACGGTTGCAGGTCAGCCTTTTGTCTATCGGGTCAATTTGTCGCAATGAATACACTGATTTCAGCAGCACACAGAAACAACTGTGGGAGCGAGCCTGCTCGCGAAGAGGCCGGCAAATCCAACAAAGATGTTGGCTGACAGTCCGCTTTCGCGAGCAGGCTCGCTCCCACAGGTTTACTGCATTTCAGCTCGGGATCGCGTTTAGACGCCCAGGTAATCCAGGATCCCTTCAGCCGCATTACGGCCTTCGAAGATCGCCGTCACCACCAGGTCAGAGCCGCGAACCATGTCGCCACCGGCGAAGATTTTCGGGTTGCTGGTCTGGTGCTTGTACTGGCCTTGTTCCGGTGCCACGACGCGGCCCTGGCTGTCGGTCTGGATTTCAAACTGCTCGAACCACGGTGCCGGACTCGGACGGAAACCGAAGGCGATGACCACGGCGTCGGCCGGGATGATCTCTTCGGAGCCCGGGATCGGCTCGGGGCTGCGACGGCCACGGGCGTCCGGTTCGCCGAGACGGGTTTCGACCACTTTCACGCCTTCAACCTTGTCTTCGCCAACGATGGCAATCGGCTGGCGGTTGTAGAGGAATTTCACGCCTTCTTCCTTGGCGTTCTTCACCTCTTTGCGCGAGCCCGGCATGTTCGCTTCGTCACGACGATAGGCACAGGTCACCGATTTGGCACCCTGGCGGATCGAGGTACGGTTGCAGTCCATCGCCGTGTCGCCGCCGCCGAGTACCACGACCTTCTTGCCTTTCATGTCGACGAAATCTTCCGGCGACTTTTCAAAGCCCAGGTTGCGGTTGACGTTGGCGATCAGGAAGTCCAGCGCGTCGTACACGCCCGGCAGGTCTTCACCGGCGAAGCCGCCCTTCATGTAGGTGTAGGTGCCCATGCCCATGAATACCGCATCATATTCTTCGAGCAGTTGTTCCATGGTCACGTCCTTGCCCACCTCGGTGTTGAGGCGGAACTGGATGCCCATGCCGCTGAAGACTTCGCGGCGATTGCTCAGCACGGTCTTTTCCAGCTTGAACTCGGGGATGCCGAAGGTCAGCAGGCCGCCGATTTCCGGGTTCTTGTCGAACACCACCGGAGTCACGCCACCGCGTACCAGCACGTCGGCACAGCCCAGGCCCGCCGGGCCCGCACCGATGATCGCGACACGCTTGCCGGTCGGCTTGACCTTGGACATGTCCGGGCGCCAGCCCATGGCGAACGCGGTGTCAGTGATGTACTTCTCCACCGAACCGATGGTCACCGCGCCGAAGCCGTCGTTAAGGGTGCAGGCACCCTCGCACAGACGGTCCTGCGGGCACACCCGGCCGCAAACTTCCGGCAGGGTGTTGGTCTGGTGCGACAGCTCGGCGGCGGCGAGGATGTTGCCCTCGGCCACCAGCTTCAGCCAGTTGGGAATGAAGTTGTGCACCGGGCACTTCCATTCGCAATACGGGTTACCGCAACCCAGGCAGCGGTGGGCCTGGTCGGCCGACTGCTGGGGTTTGAACGGTTCGTAGATTTCCACGAACTCTTTCTTGCGTTGACGCAACAGTTTCTTCTTCGGATCCTTGCGCCCGACCTCGATGAACTGGAAGTCATTATTCAGACGTTCAGCCATTTTAAAACCTCATCAAACTCTTCAGGCGCATATCACTGCGGGTTGGCACGGGTGCTGGAAAGCAACGATTTCAGGTTGGCAGCCTTGGGCTTGACCAGCCAGAAACGACGCACGTAATCGTCGAGGTTCTCGGCGAGTTCACGACCCCACTCGCTGTCGGTTTCCTCGACGTACTCGTTCAGCACGCGCTGCAAATGGCTACGGTAGGCTTCCATCGCCTCGCCGCTGATCCGCTGGATTTCCACCAGTTCGTGGTTGACCCGGTCAACGAAGGTGTTGTCCTGGTCGAGCACGTAGGCGAAACCGCCGGTCATGCCAGAGCCGAAGTTATAACCGGTCTTGCCCAGGACGCAGACGAAACCACCGGTCATGTACTCACAGCAGTGATCGCCAGTGCCTTCCACGACGGTGTGGGCACCGGAGTTACGCACGGCGAAACGCTCACCCGCGGTACCGGCGGCGAACAGCTTGCCGCCGGTGGCGCCGTACAGGCAGGTGTTGCCGATGATGGCACTGTCCTGGGTCTTGTAGATGCTGCCCTTGGGCGGAACGATCACCAGCTTGCCGCCGGTCATGCCCTTGCCGACGTAGTCGTTGGCGTCGCCTTCCAGGTACATGTTCAAGCCACCGGCGTTCCACACACCGAAACTCTGGCCGGCCGTGCCTTTGAAGCGGAACGTGATCGGCGCGTTGGCCATGCCCTGGTTGCCGTGCTTACGGGCGATGTCACCGGAGATCCGCGCGCCGATGGAACGGTCGCAGTTGCAGATATCCATGGCGAATTCGGCGCCGCTCTTGTCGTTGATCGCCGAGGTGGCCATGTCGACCATTTTCTCGGCCAGCAGGCCCTTGTCGAACGGCGGGTTACGCTCCACGCCGCAAAACTGTGGCTTGTCCGCCGGCACGTGGTCGCTGCCCAGCAATGGAGTCAGGTCGAGATGATGCTGCTTGGCGGTCTGGCCTTCGAGGACTTCCAGCAGATCGGTACGACCGATCAGCTCTTCGAGGGAACGCACGCCCAGCTTGGCCAGCCACTCCCGGGTTTCTTCGGCGACATAGGTGAAGAAGTTCACCACCATGTCGACGGTACCGATGTAGTGATCCTTGCGCAGCTTCTCGTTCTGGGTCGCGACGCCGGTGGCGCAGTTGTTCAGGTGGCAGATGCGCAGGTATTTGCAGCCCAGGGCGATCATCGGCGCGGTGCCGAAGCCGAAGCTTTCAGCGCCGAGGATGGCCGCCTTGATCACGTCGAGGCCGGTCTTCAGGCCGCCGTCGGTCTGTACCCGGACCTTGCCGCGCAGGTCGTTGCCGCGCAGGGTCTGGTGGGTTTCGGCCAGGCCGAGTTCCCACGGAGCGCCCGCGTATTTGATCGAGGTCAGCGGCGATGCACCGGTGCCGCCGTCGTAGCCGGAGATGGTGATCAAGTCCGCGTAGGCCTTGGCCACACCGGCGGCGATAGTGCCGACGCCCGCTTCTGCTACCAGCTTCACCGAAACCAATGCCTTCGGGTTGACCTGTTTCAAGTCAAAAATCAGCTGCGACAAGTCTTCGATCGAATAGATGTCGTGGTGCGGCGGTGGCGAAATCAGGGTCACGCCCGGCACTGCGTAACGCAGCTTGGCGATCAGACCATTGACCTTGCCCCCTGGCAGTTGACCACCTTCGCCCGGCTTGGCGCCTTGAGCGACCTTGATCTGCAGCACTTCGGCGTTGACCAGGTATTCCGGGGTCACACCGAAACGGCCGGTTGCCACCTGCTTGATTTTCGAGCTCTTGATGGTGCCGTAGCGCGCCGGGTCTTCGCCGCCTTCGCCGGAGTTGGAACGCGCACCGAGACGGTTCATGGCTTCAGCCAGGGCTTCGTGAGCCTCAGGCGACAGGGCGCCCAGCGAGATACCGGCGGAGTCGAAGCGCTTGAGCACCGATTCCAGTGGTTCGATTTCGCTGATGTCCAGCGGCGTGTCGAGGGTTTTGACCTTCAGCAGGTCACGGATCATCGACACCGGGCGGTTGTCCACCAGCGACGTGTATTCCTTGAATTTGCTGTAGTCGCCCTGCTGGACCGCGGCTTGCAGGGTGTTGACCACGTCCGGGTTGTAGGCGTGATATTCGCCGCCGTGGACGAACTTCAGCAAGCCACCTTGCTGGATCGGCTTGCGCGGGCTCCAGGCTTCGGTGGCCAGGGCTTTCTGCTCGGCTTCGATGTCGACGAAACGCGCGCCCTTGATGCGACTTGGTACGCCCTTGAAGCTCAGGTTGCAGACTTCCTCGGACAGGCCGATGGCCTCGAACAACTGCGCACCGCGGTACGAAGTAATGGTCGAGATACCCATCTTCGACAGGATCTTCAGCAGGCCTTTGGTGATGCCTTTACGGTAGTTCTTGAACACCTCGTAGAGGTCGCCCAGCACCTCACCGGTGCGGATCAGGTCGCCCAGCACTTCATAGGCCAGGAACGGATAAACGGCAGAGGCACCGAAACCGATCAACACGGCGAAGTGATGCGGATCGCGCGCGGTCGCGGTTTCCACCAGGATGTTGGAGTCGCAACGCAGGCCCTTCTCGGTCAAGCGATGGTGTACCGCGCCGGTGGCCAGGGAGGCGTGGATCGGCAACTTGCCCGGGGCAATGTGACGGTCACTCAGTACGATCTGCGTACGACCGGCGCGAACGGCTTCTTCAGCCTGATCGGCAACGTTACGAATCGCCGCTTCCAGACCGATGCTTTCGTCGTAGTTGAGGTCGATTTTCTGGCGTTCGAAGCCCGGACGATCGAGGTTCATCAGCGAGCGCCACTTGGCCGGGGAAATGACCGGCGAGCTGAGGATCACGCGCGAAGCGTGTTCCGGCGACTCCTGGAAGATGTTGCGCTCGGCACCGAGGCAGATCTCCAGCGACATGACGATGGCTTCGCGCAGCGGGTCGATCGGCGGGTTGGTGACCTGCGCGAACTGCTGGCGGAAATAGTCGTACGGCGTACGCACGCGCTGGGACAGCACGGCCATCGGCGTATCGTCGCCCATCGAGCCCACGGCTTCGTAGCCCTGCTCGCCGAGCGGACGCAGCACCTGATCGCGCTCTTCGAACGTGACCTGGTACATCTTCATGTATTGCTTGAGCTGATCGACGTCGTAGAACGCCGAACCGTGGTCGTTGTCTTCCATGGTCGCCTGGATGCGCAGGGCATTCTTGCGCAGCCATTGCTTGTACGGATGACGGGACTTCAAGCGGTTGTCGATAGCGTCGGTGTCGAGGATCTGACCGGTCTCGGTGTCCACGGCAAAGATCTGGCCCGGGCCAACGCGGCCCTTGGCGATCACGTCTTCAGGCTGGTAGTTCCAGACACCGATTTCCGAAGCCAGAGTGATGAAACCGTTCTTGGTAGTAACCCAACGCGCCGGACGCAAACCGTTACGGTCGAGCAGGCACACCGCGTAGCGACCATCGGTCATGACCACGCCGGCCGGGCCGTCCCACGGTTCCATGTGCATCGAGTTGTATTCGTAGAACGCGCGCAGGTCCGGGTCCATGGTCTCGACGTTCTGCCACGCAGGCGGAATGATCATCCGCACGCCACGGAACAGGTCGATGCCGCCGGTGACCATCAGTTCGAGCATGTTGTCCATGCTCGAGGAGTCGGAACCGACGCGGTTGACCAGCGGGCCGAGTTCTTCCAGGTCCATCAGATCGTTGCTGAACTTGGTGCGACGGGCCACGGCCCAGTTACGGTTGCCGGTGATGGTGTTGATCTCGCCGTTGTGCGCCAGGAAGCGGAACGGTTGAGCCAGCGGCCATTTAGGCAGGGTATTGGTGGAGAAGCGCTGGTGGAACACGCAAATCGAGGTTTGCAGGCGCTCATCGCTCAGGTCCGGATAGAAGGCGGTGAGATCCGCCGGCATCATCAGGCCTTTATAAATAATGGTCTTGTGCGAAAAGCTGCAGACGTAGTGGTCGGTATCGGCGGCGTTGGCCACCGATGAGCGACGACGGGAGGTGAACAGCTTGACGGCCATGTCCTGGTCGCTCAGGCCTTCACCGCCGATGAATACCTGCTCGATCTGTGGCAGGCGCTCAAGGGCCAGGCGGCCGAGGACGCTGGTGTCGATCGGCACTTTGCGCCAGCCGACCAACTGCAGGCCGGCAGCCAGGATCTCGCGGTTCATGTTTTCGCGAGCGGCTTGGGCTTTGACCGGGTCCTGGTTGAAAAAAACCATGCCCACGGCATATTGCTTCGGCAGTTCGACGCCGAAGGTTTCCTGGGCGATGGCTCGCAGGAACGCGTCCGGCTTTTGAATCAGCAGACCGCAACCGTCACCGGTCTTGCCGTCAGCATTAATCCCACCGCGGTGGGTCATGCAGGTCAGGGCCTCGATGGCCGTTTGCAAAAGGGTATGACTGGGCTCGCCCTGCATATGAGCAATCAGGCCGAAACCGCAGTTATCCTTGAATTCATCTGGTTGGTACAGACCTGCTTTCATAGACACTTTCTCACCAGGCTGCCTCTTGTCGAGGCAAATTTCTTTTCAATTCAACCACTTACCATCCGCGCCGAACGTACGCCAGCTTTGCGGGGGCAAAAGGGAGGTCATTGTACACACCGACACTTGGCCTCACAAATTTGGCGACGAAATGTCGCAAATCTATGTCGCATTTGTGAAAGGTTTAAAGCGATCTGCTGTGCTAGTCAAAATTTTTTTAATTTTGACCGCTACGACTCAAAGACTACTGTGACGCAGACACCACAGGGCACGCGGCCTGGAAGGCAGCGCGCACTTGAAGAAATTTTGAGGTGCTTGGAGAGGCGGCCTGGGTAAGGCCGCCGAATCTTCAGCGAGTTGTTGCCAGTTCCTGTTGGACGCTGGCGACAGTGCGAGGCCAAGGTTTACCAGCCTGAACCTTCGCTGGCAAGGCCTTGATGGCGGAAACGGCTGCATCACGATTGGCAAAGTTGCCGTAGGTGATCACGTAGAGCGGCTTGCCGTTGAGGACTTTCTTGAAATAACGGTACTCGCCGCCCTGCTCCTTGACGAAGTTTTGCGCGGCCGTTTCGGAGCTGGTGCCGAGGATCTGCACCACGTAGTTACCCGGCGCCTGACCTGCGTACCAGGTGCCACCGGCAGCCTTGGCGACGGTCGCTGGTTTCTCGGCCGGCTTGGCGGCCGCGGCGGCTGGTTTGGCTGGCACCGCGGCCGGAGCAGGCTTGGCGACCGGAGCAGGCGCTGGCTTGGCGGTAGCGACCTGGGTCGGCGCAGGCGTCGGCTTGGCTGTCGGCGTTGGCGCAGGACCGGCTGGAACGCCCGTTGGCGGTGCAATGGTGGTCACGGTCGGCGGCGTCGCGCTGGAACCCTCGACCGGCACGCCGTCATCGCCCTCGGTAATGCCTCCCGCCGCTTCGGCCAATGGAGCCCGCATGACCGGTTGTGAATTGCCGACCAACGGCAATGGCGTAGGCTGCGTGTTGCCGGCGAATTCGACGGCCGGAGCACCACCTGAGCCCTGGCCGAGCGGCAGTTGCGCCTGTTCGTTGGCAGGCGCACCCGTGGTCGGTGCCTTGCTGCGACCCGGCATCAACCAGGCGGCAGCTACCGCGACCACAACGACGGCGGAAATCGCCAATACGTGTTTCTTCGGCATATTGAACCCCATACTTGGACGCTTCACCGCTGAGCGGCTGGCAATCATGGCTTCGATCATTGCATCGCGGGCAACCTGGTTGATGTTGCCAGGCCAACCCTCGGAGCTTTCGTGAATATCAGAGATCTGATTTGCAGTGAAAAGTTCGATACCCCGGCCGGCGCCTTCGAGCCGCTGCTCCAGGTATTCGCGGGTTTCCTCTTCGGTGTAAGGCTGCAGCTCGATGACGTGGAAGCGTTCTTCCTCGAGTTGCAAAGCCTCAAGCTGAGCGATCATCGACGATTCGCCGAACAGAAACACATGCGGACGGCCTTCCGGCGCACCAGCGCCCAAGGCCATCAAGGCTTCAAGCGCGGACTCGTCGAGCTGCTCGGCGTCATCGACCAGCAGATAGACTTCCTGCCCCGTGAGAGCAAGCTGCACCACCTGTTTCAGGATTGCACCGATCTCGGCCTGGGCAACGTCCAGTGCCTGGGCGACCTGGCGCAATACGCCAGCCGAATCACCCGCACCACGGGCGGAAACCACCACGCTCTGCACGGTCTGCTTGTTGGTACTGGCCACCAGGGCCTGACGCAGCAGGGTCTTGCCACTGCCATGCGGACCTGTGACCACCAATAGCAACTGGCTGTACCGCGCTAGATGGTGCAACTGCCCCAGCACCGGCTTGCGCTGGGCAGGGAAAAACTTGAAGCCAGGGACCCGTGGAGCAAAAGGGTCATGACTCAACTGGTAGTGGCCGAGGAAAGCCTCGTCGGCATGCAAACTAGTCATCGCGTTCTTATTAACCTTTAAGCTGAGCCAGGGCGCGGTAATCCGCTCCCAGCGTGGCCTGTAGAACCTCTTTCGGATAATCGTCGGTCACCACCGCTTCGCCCATGTGGCGCAGCAGCACCAGGCGCAAACGACCGTCGATCACTTTCTTGTCAATTGCCATGTGTTCGAGAAAATCGGCTTCAGTCATTTCCTCAGGCGGGATGACCGGCAGGCCGGCGCGCTGGAACAGTCGAATGCCGCGGTCACGCTCCTGTTCGCTGATCCAGCCCAGGCGCGCGGACATTTCCAAAGCCATCACGGTGCCAGCAGCGACCGCTTCACCATGCAACCAGACACCATAGCCCATGTGGGTCTCGATGGCGTGACCGAAGGTGTGACCCAGGTTGAGCGTTGCCCGTACACCGGTCTCCTTCTCGTCGGCGCCGACCACGGCCGCCTTGGCCGCACACGAGCGCTCGATGGCATAGGTCAGGGCTTGCTGATCCAGATTGCGCAGGCGGTCAACGTTGTCTTCGAGCCAGGTCAGGAACGGCTCATCGCAGATCAGCCCGTACTTGATGACTTCGGCCAGGCCGGCAGACAGCTCACGGGCCGGCAGAGTATTGAGGGAAGCGGTGTCAATCAGCACGACGTTCGGCTGATAGAAAGCGCCGACCATATTCTTGCCCAGCGGATGGTTGATCCCGGTCTTGCCACCCACCGAAGAGTCAACCTGCGACAGCAGCGTGGTCGGAACCTGGATGAAATCGACACCGCGCTGGTAGCAGGCAGCCGCGAAACCGGCCATGTCGCCAATCACGCCGCCCCCGAGGGCGATCACCGTGGTGCGCCGATCATGCCGCGCGGTCAGCAGACCGTCGAAAATCAGCTGCAGGGTTTCCCAGGTCTTGAAGGCCTCACCGTCGGGCAGCACCACGGAAATCACCGAGAACTGCGCAAGGCTGCGGGTCAGACGTTCGAGATAGAGCGGCGCGACGGTCTCATTGGAAATGATTGCCACTTGCCGTCCGCGAATATGCGGGGCCAGCAGCTCAGGCTGGTCCAACAAACCTTCGCCAATATGAATCGGGTAGCTGCGCTCGCCTAGATCGACCTTGAGTGTCTGCATGTGTCCCCACAGTGAAGATGGAATCAGGCAACCTGCCTTGAGTTAACGAATGTCTACGGCCACTGCTGGTGTGACGCCGTTCGTCGGCCGTTCGCCACAACCTGGAGCGGTCATGGCAGGACGCCGAGGATAGCGCATTTCGCGCGGCGCTTTAACGGGGCGGCAATTGCTGCAGACGCTCCAGGATATCGAGCACGACCATGCGCGGCGGTCGTTCATCCGTTTCCACCACCAGATCGGCGATTTCCCGATAAAGGGGGTCGCGGATCGCCAACAGGTCCCTGAGGGTCTTGGCCGGATCGGCTGTGCGCAACAATGGCCGATTGCGGTCGCGGGACGTGCGGCCGACCTGTTGCTCGACGGAGGCATGCAGATAGACCACCCGTCCGCCAGCGCGCAGGGCCCGACGATTGGCTTCGCGCATGACTGCACCACCGCCGGTCGCCAGCACCACGCCGTCGTAATCGCACAGCTCGGCAATCATTGCCTGCTCACGCTCACGAAAGCCCGGTTCGCCTTCCTTGTCGAAGATCCATGGGATATTGGCGCCCGTGCGTAATTCAATTTCCTTATCGGAATCTTTGAATGGCAAGCGCAGCTCTTTGGCCAGCAACCGGCCGATGGTGCTTTTTCCAGCCCCCATCGGTCCTACAAGTATCAAATTTCGCACAGAATCAACGACTCACAGCAATCGCCTGGTTATTCATGATACGCGGTGTGAGAAACACCAACAGCTCGGATTTTTTCTCCGAAACCACGTCACGCCGGAAAAGGCGGCCAAGATACGGCACATCGCCAAGAAATGGCACCTTATCTACAACCTTGCTCTGAGTATTTGAGAAAACACCACCAATGACGATGGTCTCGCCATCGTTGACCAGGACCTTGGCATTGACTTCGTTTTTCTTGATCGGCGGCACATCCTGGACCTTGTTCAGGTAATCCGGCTCGTCCTTGGTGACCTTGACCTCCATGATGATCCGGTTGTCCGGCGTGATCTGCGGCGTCACCTCCAGCGACAGCGAAGCCTCCTTGAACGAGACCGAAGTAGCGCCGCTGGAGCTGGCTTCCTGGTAGGGAATCTCGGTGCCCTTGAGGATCTTTGCGGTTTCCTTGTCGGAGGTGACCACCTTGGGTTGCGAGACGATTTCGCCATTGCCGGTCTTTTCCATGGCCGTCAATTCAAGGTCCAGCAAGACGTTGTCCGTGATGAAGGCAATGCCAATGCCCGACGTGTTGTTGACCGCCCCCAGGTCGACGAACGGCGAGCTGCCGCCGTCGCTGGTGCCGTTACCGACTCCCGAGGCATTCCAGTTGCCTTTATTCTGAATCGAGCCACCCCAGCGCACGCCGAGGCTCTTGTCGTAGTCGACATTGGCTTCGACGATGCGTGCCTCGATCATCACCTGACGCACCGGAATATCCAGTTGCGCAACGATTCGCCGCAGTTCGTCGAGCCGGTCCTGGGTCTGGTAGGCAATGATGTTGTTGGTGCGATCATCGACGGTGATTGACCCCCGTTCGTCGGCTTTCGCCTCGGCACTGGTCACCGACTGGAACAGTTTGGCGATATCGGCCGCCTTGGCGTAATTGACCTGCAACAGTTCCCGCCGCAATGGCGCCAGGTCGGCAATCTGCTTCTGCGACTCCAGCTCCTGGCGTTCACGGGCGGCAATTTCGTCGGCCGGGGCGACGAGCAGCACATTACCCACCTTGCGTTTGTCCAGGCCCTTGGTTTTCAGCACCAGGTCCAGCGCCTGGTCCCAGGGTACATTTTGCAGGCGCAGGGTAATGCCCCCCTGCACCGTGTCACTGGCGACCAGATTCAGGTTGGTGAAATCGGCGATCAGTTGCAGCACCGAGCGCACGTCGATGTCCTGGAAATTCAGTGAGAGCTTTTCACCGCTGTAGGCATAGCGGTCCGCGTTACGCTTTTGCAGGTCGTCGACAGTCATCGGGCGGATGCTGACGGTCAGCTTGTTGTCGGTCTGGTAGGTCGAATAGTCGAAGGCACCGCTGGGTTCGATGGTGATGGTCGCCCTGTCGTCCGTGGCACTGGCATTGACGAACTGCACCGGCGTGGCGAAATCCTTGACGTCCAGGCGCACGCGCAATGGTTCGGGTAATCGGGTCTTGGTGAAACCGAGAATGATTTTGCCTTCGCGCTCCTGAATATCTGGCGCAATGGACGGATCCGACAAGTCGATCACGACATTGCCTTCCCCCTGCGTGCCACGCTGAAAATCCACCGCACGAATGGCCTTGCCTGCTGGTGCAGCCGCGCGCGCCGGGGCCGGGACCGAAACGGCGGCAGCGGCCGCTCGCGGCGCCGGGCTTTTGCCACCCTGCCCGACAACCACGAACAGGTTATTGCCTTCGACCCGAGTGTCGTAAGGGCTCAACTGGGTCAGATTGATGATCAGCCGCGCACGATCCTTGGCCTCCACCACGGTCGCGCTGCGGGCATTGCCACTGCCCAGCTCGCGAGTCTTGCTCGCCAGGTGACTGACGACACCGGGCAGGTCCAGTGCAATCCTGGCCGGAGATTCCGTCGTGTAGCCACGGGGCGTCGGCGGTGGCTCGTCGAACACCAGCTTCAACTCGACGCGGTCTCCCGGCAACGCGGCGACATCCAGCGTCTTGAGGTTGGCCGCTTGTACCATCGGCGACAGCAACGCTATCCATAGCGATACTCCGAGGGTGGAGAAAATCCTGTTCATTGTTCGAGTTCCACTATGAATGCTCTTTCAAAGGAAGGGTCCGCGGCCGCTCCAGCCAGGCACCTTCGCCGTCGGGAACGATTTCGACCACATCGACTTGCGAGCCACTGATGGCAACTATCCTGCCGTCGTTACGCCCCAGGTAATCACCGACCTTCAGCCGGTGCACCCCACCGGCGCCGCGCAGCAACGCAAAGGAACCGGCCGCATTGGAGATGGTGCCGACCATTTCAAACTGCTCGATATTGAAACCCTCGAGATACTGCTTGGCCCGGTTGGTATCAGGCTTGACGTTGCGCGCCCCCTGACTGTGTGCCAGATCGACTTTGACCTGCCGGGAAAACGGGCTGCGCAAGTTGGCGGCGTTATAGGTGAATGTCGGGTAAGACCGGAATGTCGGCGCTGGTTCAATCTTGCCCGGCGTCCGCAGGCGCATTTCGTTCATGTAGGCGTCCAGGTCGCTGAAATCATCGCCGCCGCCACAGCCGGCCAATACGGCCATCAGTACCACCATCGAAAAACCACGTAGCGGGCGCATCAATGCAGCCCCTTGTCGTTGTAGCGGTAGGTCTTGGCCAGGATGCTCATGCGTAATTTCGGTCCATCGTCGGGATTGACCGGAGCCAAATCGAAATCATGCAGGGTGACGATACGTGGCAACCCGGCCACGCCACTGACGAAAGCGGCCAGGTCGTGATAGGCGCCGGTGACCGTGATCTGGATCGGCAGCTCGATGTAGAAAGGCTGAGTGACCTCCGGCAACAGCTTGATTTCTTCGAACTCCAGGCCACTGACCAGCCCCGTTCGCGTGATGTCCTCGAGCAAGCCGGGGACTTCGGTGTCGCTGGGCAGTTGTCGTAGCAGCACGCCGAAGGAATTCTCCATCTCCTTCATCTGCTGGGTGTAGAGCTCCAGATTCGCCGCCATATGGGATTTGCTGGCAAATTGCTCCTTGAGGGTCGACTCCTCCTCGCGCTTGAGATCGAGCTGATTCTCAAGCTTGCTCGTGGAAAAGTTGTAGCCGATCGACAGCACCAGGATCGCGACCACAATGCCCATCAGGACTTTGACCGCGGGTGGCCAGGCCCCCATGTTATTAGTGTCCAGATCGTTGATGTCGATCCTGCGCAGCCCTTCGAACCATTCGGACGGACTCATTGGCCATCCTCCACGGCCGCAGTCTGGGCCTGACGAACGGTCAACTGAAAAACGTTGGCCTGGTCCAGCTGACCTGCGGTGGCCGCCTTGACTTCGGTCAGGCTGGGCGCGTCGAACCAGTCGGATGCATCCAGGTTACGCATCAGGTCTGAAACACGGCTGTTCGATTGCGCCGCACCACTGATGGACAAGGTCTTGCCCGCCATTTTGACTTCGGTGAAATACACTCCATCGGGCAATGTCCGCGCCAGCTGATCAAAAATGCGCCCGCTGATCGGGCGATTGCCCTGCAAATCCTGGATGATGCGCATGCGCTCGACCAATTGTTGACGACGAGCCTTGAGATCGCTGATCTGCTTGATCCGTTCGTCGACCACGGCGATCTGTTTGCCGATGTAGTCGTTACGCGCAATCTGCCGCTCGATAGCGCTGTTGATGGCCTGGTTGGCGATGAACAATGCGCCTACCGACCCCACCAGCACACCCGTCAGCACCAGCAAAAAGCGCCTGCGACGCTCTTCACGGCGCTCTTCACGCCAGGGCAATAGATTGATCCGCGCCATCAGTCGAAACTCCTGAGGGCCAGCCCGCAGGCAATCATAAGCGCCGGTGCATCGCTGGCCAGGGCCGCGGCGTTGACCTTGCTGCCCAAGGTCATGTCGCAAAACGGATTGGCCACCTGCGTCGGCGTGCCCAGCTGCTGCTCGATCAACCGGTCCAGACCGGGGACTGACGCGGTGCCGCCGGCCAGCAGGATGTGGTCCACCGCGCTGTACTGGCCCGAAGCGAAGAAGAACTGCAATGAACGCGACACTTGCTGCACCAGCGCCTCACGAAACGGCTGCAACACTTCGCTGACATAATCGTCCGGCAAACCGCCCTGCTTCTTCGCCAGGCCCGCCTGCTCAATGGTCAGGCCATAACGACGCTGAATTTCCTCCGTGAGCTGACGGCCACCAAACAATTGCTCGCGGGTGTAGATGATCCGCCCGTCATGCAGCACGCTCAGAGTGGTCATGGTTGCTCCGACATCAACCACCGCTACCAGACGCCCTTGAGCGCCGCCCTGCTGGATCTTGAGCAAACTGAAAGATCGCTCCAGGGCATAGGCTTCGACGTCGATAACACGCGCAGTCAAGCCCGCCAGGGCCAGGGCGGCCTCACGGACCTCGACGTTTTCCTTGCGACAGGCGGCGAGCAACACATTGACCCGCTCAGGATTGCGCGCTGACGCGCCCTGGACTTCGAAATCGATGGCGACCTCGTCCAACGGATAAGGGATGTACTGGTCAGCCTCGATCTTCAGCTGGTCTTCCATCTCGTCGTCGGAAAGACCGGCATCCATTTCGATGGTCTTGGTGATCACCGCCGAACCGGCCACGGCCACAGCCACGCTCTTGAGGTTGGTCCGAGCCTTGACCAGTACACGCGTCAGCGCCTGGCCCACGCCATCGAGCTCGGCGATATTTTTCTCGATGACCGCACTGGGGGGCAACGGCTCGACCGCGTACGCTTCGACCCGATAGCCAGTGCCCTGGCGGCTCAGCTCCAGCAGCTTCACCGATGTAGAGCTGATATCGATCCCCAGAAGCGACCTGGCTTTTTTATTGAAGAGTCCTAGCACTACCAATTCCCTATGACTTTCCGTGAGTTACGGACTCCATAACGGGTGTTGCGTTCAATCCACCCGTCTTGACAGCTAGCGCAAATAACGCCTTGGACGGAAAAATGCTTATAATGCCCAGCGTTTTTTCCGCTTTTTTCTCAAGCGCGGGTCGTTCTCCTTAGCCTGAACCCTGATGCCAAATTCATTCTTTGCCCTGGATGTCCAAAAGCCTTGATTCGTCTGCTGAAATTTTTCGGTTGGTCCATCGTCGCCGTATTCTGCGGACTGCTTCTTGGTCTGAGTGGGGCGTTTCTTTACCTTAGTCCCGGATTGCCGTCCGTAGAGGCACTGAGAAGCATCCAGTTGCAGATTCCTTTGCGGGTCTATAGCAGCGACAACAAGTTGATCGCAGAATTCGGCGAAATGCGCCGTACACCGATCCGTTTCGCCGACATTCCCCCCAATTTCATTAATGCGTTACTAAGTGCTGAAGACGATAACTTCGCCAATCATTACGGCGTCGATCCCAGCAGCCTGATGCGCGCCGCCACTCAACTGGTAAAAAGCGGCCATATCCAGTCCGGCGGCAGCACCATCACCATGCAGGTGGCGAAGAACTTCTTCCTGACCAGCGAACGCAGCTTCTCGCGCAAAACCACCGAAATCCTCCTGGCCCTGCAGATCGAACGGCAACTGACCAAGGACGAAATCCTTGAGCTGTACGTCAACAAGATCTATCTGGGCAACCGCGCCTACGGCATCGAAGCAGCGGCGCAGGTGTATTACGGCAAGTCGATTCGCGACATCAGCCTGGCGCAGATGGCGATGATCGCCGGCCTGCCTAAAGCGCCTTCGCGATTCAACCCGCTGGCCAACCCGGCCCGTAGCAAGGAGCGTCGTGACTGGATCCTGGGGCGCATGTACAAGCTGGGCAAAATCAGCGAAGCCGACTACACCACCGCCATCAACGAGCCACTGAACGCCAGCTACCACGTCCCGACTCCGGAAGTGAACGCGCCCTACATCGCCGAGATGGCCCGCGCCGAAATGGTTGGCCGCTATGGCAGCGATGCGTACACCGAAGGTTTCCGTGTCACTACCACGGTACCGAGCAACCTGCAGGAAATGGCCAACACCGCCGTCCACGAAGGCTTGATGACCTATGACCAGCGTCACGGCTATCGGGGCCCCGAGTCTCGCCTGCCGGGCAAGACGCGCGAGGCGTGGGCGACCGAACTGACCAAGCAACGCACCATCAGCAGCCTTGAACCGGCCATCGTCACTCAGGTCGACAAGAGTGGCCTGCAGGTGCTGACCCGCACGGGCAGCGAACACGTTGGCTGGGAGAGCATGAAATGGGCTCGTCCATTCCTGAACACCAACAGCATGGGGCCAAATCCGAAACAACCATCGGACGTAGCCCAGGTCGGCGACCTGATTCGCGTGCAGCGCCAGGCGGACAACTCACTGAAGTTCAGCCAGATCCCGCAAGCTCAGGGCGCGCTGGTGTCCCTTGATCCGCAAAACGGCGCCATCCGCTCGCTGGTCGGCGGTTTTGCCTTTGAGCAGAGTAACTACAACCGTGCCCTTCAGGCCAAGCGCCAGCCGGGTTCGAGCTTCAAGCCTTTCGTCTACAGCGCCGCGCTGGATAATGGCTACACCGCCTCCAGCCTGGTCAACGACGCACCGATCGTGTTTGTCGACGAGTACCTGGACAAGGTCTGGCGCCCGAAAAACGATACCAACACCTTCCTCGGCCCGATCCGCCTGCGTGAAGCGCTCTACAAGTCGCGCAACCTGGTCTCGATCCGCCTGCTGCAAGCAATGGGCGTTGGCAAAACCATCGACTACATCTCCCGCTTTGGCTTCAACAAGCAGGATTTGCCACCCAACCTGTCCCTGGCGCTGGGTACCGCAACTCTGACACCAATGGAAATCGCCACGGGCTGGAGCACCTTCGCCAACGGCGGCTACAAGATCACCCCGTACATCATCGACAAGATCGACAGCCGCAACGGCGACACGCTGTTCGTTGCCAACCCGCCTAGCGTTCCAAAAGGCCCTGTCGCGACCGACGGTATCGCCGCACCCGCCGCCGAAGCCTTCACGGTCAATGCAACACCAGGCCAGGCACTGAGCGAGCAACCCGCAGCACAAACACCTGCCGTGGCTGAACGCATTGTCGATGGACGTACTACTTACATCCTCAACAGCATGCTGGAGGACGTGATCAAGCTCGGTACCGGCCGTCGCGCTCTGGCCCTGGGCCGCGGCGACATTGCCGGCAAGACCGGTACCACCAACGAGTCCAAGGATGCCTGGTTCTCCGGTTACAACGCCGATTACGTCACCACCGTCTGGACGGGCTTCGACCAACCCGAAAGCCTGGGTCGCAAGGAGTTTGGCGGCACCGTCGCCCTGCCGATCTGGATGAACTACATGGGTGCTGCGCTCAAAGACATGCCGCCACACACCCAGCCAGAGCCGGAAGGCATCCTGAGCCTGCGGGTAGATCCGATCAGCGGTCGCGCAGCCACTCCAGGCACGCCAGGGGCCTACTTCGAACTGTTCAAGGTCGAAGACACGCCGCCGACGGGCAATGAGCTGGGCAACGGCAATGCGCCCGGCAGTCCGCTACCGGCGGATGAAGGAGCGCCGATCGATTTGTTCTGATCGCAGAACCCACAAAAAGCCCCGCTCTTCTTCAGAAAGCGGGGCTTTTTTTGTATCCGCGTTTCCTGTCAGACCGCCATCGCGAGCAGACTCACTCCCACATTGGAATGCGTACCCCTGTGGGAGCGAGCCTGCTCGCGATGACCTGACAGACAACACAAAACCTTCAGGCACAAAAAAGCCCCGACTCTTACAAGCCGGGGCTTTGTATTGAAGCGCTACAACGACTTAGCCGTTGAACACATCATCCACGCTTTTCAGCGGGTAGTTCTTCGGATACGGCAGGGTAGCCACGCCGGTCTCGATCGCAGCCTTGGCCACGGCATCGGAGATCAGGGTGATCAGGCGGGCGTCCATTGGTTTCGGAATGATGTACTCACGACCGAATTCCAGCTTGATGCCGCCATAGGCGTCGCACACTTCCTGAGGGACTGGCAGCTTGGCCAGTTCGCGCAGGGCGTTGGCCGCAGCCACTTTCATTTCTTCGTTGATGCGCTTGGCGCGAACGTCCAAGGCACCACGGAAGATGAACGGGAAGCCCAGAACGTTGTTGACCTGGTTCGGGTAGTCCGAACGGCCGGTGGCCATGATCACGTCGTCACGGGTGGCGTGTGCCAGCTCCGGGGAGATTTCCGGATCCGGGTTCGAGCAAGCGAACACGATCGGATTGGCCGCCATGGACTTCAGGCCTTCCGGGCTCAGCAGGTTCGGGCCGGACAGGCCGACGAACACGTCTGCGCCTTGCAGGGCGTCTGCCAGGGTGCGCTTGTCGGTCGCGTGAGCGAAGACAGCCTTGTACTGGTTCAGGTCGTCACGGCCGGAGTGGATCACACCGGTGCGGTCAACCATGTAGATGTTTTCGATGTTGGCGCCCATGCTCACCAGCAGTTTCATGCAGGAGATGGCGGCAGCACCGGCACCCAGGCAGACGATCTTGGCGTCGGCGAGGGTTTTGCCTGCGATTTCCAGGGCGTTGATCATGCCGGCCGCGGTCACGATCGCGGTGCCGTGCTGGTCATCGTGGAACACCGGAATGTCGCACTGCTCGATCAGGGCACGTTCGATCTCAAAGCACTCAGGTGCCTTGATGTCTTCCAGGTTGATGCCACCGAAGGTAATGGAGATGCGCTTGACGGTGTCGATGAAGGCTTGCGGGCTTTCGGAGTCGACTTCAATGTCAAAAACGTCGATGCCGGCGAAGCGCTTGAACAGCACGCCTTTACCTTCCATCACTGGCTTGGAGGCCAATGGGCCGAGGTTACCCAGGCCCAGAATCGCGGTGCCATCGGAAATGACTGCAACCAGGTTGCCTTTGCCGGTGTATTTGTAGGCCAGCTCAGGATCGCGGGCGATCTCGCGTACTGGTTCAGCTACGCCGGGGCTGTAGGCCAGCGACAGGTCGCGGGCGGTAGCAGTGGCCTTGGTGAGCTCGACACTCAGCTTTCCTGGACGAGGATTGGCGTGATATTCGAGAGCGGCAGTTTTCAGATCAGACATTTTGGCATTCCGCTTTTACTGTTGGACAGACTGGTCAGCGAGGATACGCGCCTGGCAAAATCCCCACAAGACTGACCGGTCACCCCTGTCAAGCGCCCGGCCCTACGACTTTGGGCCAAGAGCCGCGGAACACAAGGGATAGACTGTTCACAATCTTTCTAAAAAATGTCTACAATTATTTTCAAATGATCGTTGGACCCAAATCAGAGACACAAAAAAAGGCGTCCGCAGGGGACGCCTTTTTTATCAGCATGGAAAAGCTGTAGCACTTTCCCAGGTTGATCGGCCTTAGGCCTTTTTCGCACCGAAAGCACCGAAACGGTCTGCGAAGCGCTGAACGCGGCCGCCAGTGTCCAGAGTCTTCTGCTTACCGGTGTAGAACGGGTGGCATTCGTTGCAAACGTCGATCGCCAGGGCTTTGCCGAAAGTCGAACGGGTTTCGAACTTGTTGCCGCAGCTGCAGGTAACAGCAACTGCTGGGTATTCTGGATGGATATCAGCTTTCATGGTGTCTTCCTCGGGCTAGCGTGCCGCCACCCAACACTATTGTTGAATACCGCACGTAATTAGGCCGCGGATTCTACCAGACAATGCCAATCACGCAAGCTGTCCCTCAAACCGGTCGTCTGCTAGGCTCGCGCCCCAATACGCGATCCCTGTGGGAGCGAGCTTTCTCGCGATAGCGGTGTGTCAGACGATGTAAAAGCTGACTGACACGCTGTCATCGCGAGCAAGCTCGCTCCCACAGATTATGTGCCAAGCCCTTTATTGCCTGCTTATCGAGAATCCCCCGCGTGCCCGACGCCATTCTGCGCCTCGCCCTGCCTTCGCCCCTGCGCCGACTGTTCGACTACCGGGCGCCGGCCGGCGTGCTGCGTGCGCAGTTGCACCCCGGCATGCGCTTGCGGGTGCCGTTCGGCCGGCGAGAGATGATCGGAATCCTGGTGGAAGTCACCGATACCAGCGAAGTGCCGGCGGAAAAACTCAAGCCCGCCCTCGCCCTGCTCGACGCTACGCCGCCGTTGCCGCCGGCACTGTTCAAGCTGTGCCTGTGGACCTCGCAGTACTACCAGCACAGCCTCGGCGACACCTTGAGCTGGGCACTGCCGGTGTTGCTGCGCCAGGGCGAACTGGCCGAGGCGCGCCAGGAGCGCTTCTGGTCCGCTGCGCCGGGCGCCAGCCTCGACGACCCGCGTATCGCCCGTGCCCCGCGCCAGCGCGAAGCCCTGGCAACGCTGGCCCAGCACCCCCACGGCGTCGCCCATCAGTTGCTGAGCAAGCTGATGCTGAGCAAGGACAGCCTCGATCTATTGCTGGCCAAGGAACTGGTCCAGGTCGAAATACGCAGGCACGCCCCCGGCGTCCGACACGAACACTGGCTGGCCCAACCCGAACTGCCACTCAACCCGGAACAGCGGGCAGCGTATGAGGCCATTCGCGCCGGATTCGACAGTTACCACGCGTTCCTCCTCGCCGGCGTTACCGGCAGCGGCAAGACCGAAGTCTATTTGCAATTGATTCGCGAAACCCTGCAGGCCGGCAAGCAAGCGCTGGTGCTGATCCCGGAAATCAACCTCGGCCCGCAGACCCTGGCGCGCTTCGAGCAACGCTTCAACGCGCGCATCGCGCTGATTCACTCGGCGGTCAATGATCGCGAACGTCTCGAGGCCTGGCTCGCTGCCCGCGACGGCGAAGCCGACATCATTATCGGCACCCGCTCGGCACTGTTCACGCCGATGAAAAACCCGGGGCTGATCATCATCGACGAAGAACACGACGGTTCCTACAAACAGCAGGAAGGCTTGCGCTATCACGCGCGCGATCTGGCACTGGTAAGGGCGCGCCAGGAAAACATCCCAATCGTCCTAGGCTCCGCCACGCCCTCACTGGAAAGCCTGCACAATGCCTACACCGGCCGCTATGGCCTGCTACGGCTGAACGAGCGCGCCGGCGGCGCCAAGCAACCACGATTTCTGCGTCTGGATGTGAAAAGCCGTCCACTGGACAGCGGTATATCCGGGCCCATGCAACAAGCCATCGGTCAGACCCTCGCTGCCGGCCAGCAGGTGCTGGTTTTCCTCAACCGCCGCGGCTTTGCCCCGACCCTGCTGTGTCACGACTGCGGCTGGATGTCCGAGTGCCAACGCTGCGATGCGCGCATGACCGTGCACCAGCGCTACGGCGAGCTGCGCTGCCATCATTGCGGCTATGTCGAACGCGTACCGCGCCAGTGCCCCAAGTGCAACAAGGTCGACTTGCGCCCCGTGGGGGCCGGTACCGAACGGGCCGAGGAACGCCTGGGGATCCTGTTCCCGGACTTTCCGGTGCTGCGAGTCGACCGCGACAGCACCTCGCGCAAGGACGCGATGAACCAGCTGTTCGCGACCATCCAGAAAGGCCAGCCATGCATCCTGGTTGGCACGCAGATGCTCGCCAAGGGCCACCACTTTCCACGGGTAACCCTGGTCTCGATCCTGGATGCGGACGGCGGCCTGTTCTCCGGCGACTTCCGCGCCAGTGAGCGCATGGCGCAACTGATTGTCCAGGTCGCCGGTCGAGCCGGGCGGGCGGAAGAGCCGGGCAAGGTGATCATCCAGACGCACCTGGCCGACCATCCACTGCTGGTGCAGTTGACCGAGCAGGGTTACTTCGCCTTTGCCGAGCAGGCCCTGAGCGAACGTCGCGCAGCAGGCCTGCCGCCGTTTGCGCATTTGGCATTGCTGCGGGCCGAGGCGCACAAGCCGGGTCAGGCCGAAGCGTTTCTTGATGAGGCGTGCAGCGAGGCCGAGCGCTTGTTGACTGAACAAAACCTGACCGGCATCGAACTATTGGGTCCGGTGCCGGCGCCGATGGAGCGTCGAGCCGGGCGTTATCGTGCGCAGCTATTGTTACAGGCTACGGCCCGTGCGCCGTTGCATCGGTTGCTTGCCAGTTGGTTGTTAGTGCTGGAGCAGATGCCGAGCGGGCGGGCGGTACGTTGGTCGTTGGATGTTGATCCCGTCGATTTGTATTGATCTGAAGGACGCCTTCGCGAGCAGGCTCGCTCCCACATGGGGGTAATGGTGAATGCCGAATTTATGCACACACTGGATCTACTGTGGGAGCGAGCCTGCTCGCGAATGGGCCCTAATTGTCACCGCATATCCATAACCTGCCCGCTATAGTTGGCAAGCCCGCCTCGGCAACGGATAATGCCCAGTTTTTCCACCAGCGCATGATGCGCCGCCGCGCCTGCGGTCGAAAGAGAAGACCATGAAAGACACCATTCGCCAGCTGATCCAACAAGCCATCACCCAACTCGTCAACGAAGGTGTGTTGCCTGAAGGCCTGTCGCCGGCGATCCAGGTGGAAAACTCACGCGACAAGAAGAACGGCGACTTCGCCAGCAACATCGCCATGATGCTGGCCAAGCCTGCGGGCATGAAGCCGCGCGACCTGGCGGAAAAAATCATCGCCGCACTGCCGGCTGACGAAAACGTCTCCAAGACCGAAATCGCCGGTCCTGGCTTCCTGAACTTCTTCCAGAACACCGATGCGCTGGCGACCCGCCTGGACGCCGCGCTGGCCGACACCAACATCGGCGTGCGCAAGGCCGGCCCGGTACAGCGCACCGTGGTCGACTTGTCGGCACCGAACCTGGCCAAAGAGATGCACGTCGGCCACTTGCGCTCGACCATCATTGGCGACGGCGTAGCTCGCGTGCTGGAATTCCTCGGCGACGAAGTGATCCGGCAGAACCACGTGGGCGACTGGGGCACCCAGTTCGGCATGTTGATGGCTTACCTGCAGGAAAACCCGATCACCAGCGACGAGCTGTCGGACCTGGAAAACTTCTACCGCGCCGCCAAAGGGCGCTTTGACGAATCCGAAGAGTTCGCCGACCGCGCCCGTGGCCTGGTGGTCAAGCTGCAGGCTGGCGATGCCGATTGCCTGGCGCTGTGGACCAAGTTCAAGGACATCTCGCTGTCCCACTGCCAGAAAATCTACGAGCTGCTGAACGTCAAACTGACCATGGCCGACGTGATGGGCGAAAGCGCCTACAACGACGACCTGATCAATGTGGTCAACGACCTCAAGGCCGCCGGCATGCTGGTCGAGAGCAACGGCGCCCAGTGCGTGTTCCTCGACGAGTTCAAGAACGCCGACGGCGACCCGCTGCCGGTGATCATCGTCAAGGCCGACGGCGGCTACCTCTACGCCACCACCGACCTGGCTGCCGTACGCTACCGCAGCGGCAAGCTCAAGGCCGATCGCGCGCTGTACTTCGTCGACCAGCGTCAGGCCCTGCACTTCCAGCAAGTGTTCGCCGTGGCGCGCAAGGCCGGTTTCGTGACCCATCCGATGGAAATGGAACACATGGGCTTCGGCACCATGAACGGCGCTGACGGCCGCCCGTTCAAGACCCGTGATGGCGGCACCGTAAAGCTGATCGACCTGCTGACAGAAGCCCAGGAACGCGCCTATACCCTGGTGAAGGACAAGAACCCGGAGCTGGCCGAAGCCGACCTGCGCAACATCGCCAAGGTCGTAGGCATTGGCGCGGTGAAATACGCCGACCTGTCCAAGCACCGCACCAGCGACTACAGCTTCAACTTCGATCTGATGCTGAATTTCGAAGGCAACACCGCGCCGTACCTGTTGTACGCCTACACCCGTGTGGCCGGCGTGTTCCGCAAGCTCGGCAAGGACTTCAGTGAGGTCGAGGGTCAAATCGTTCTCGAAGCACCGCACGAACACGAACTGGCCGCGAAACTCGCGCAGTTCGGCGAAGTGCTGAACAACGTGTCCGAGAAAGGCACGCCGCACACCCTCTGCACCTACCTGTACGACGTCGCCGGCCTGTTCTCCAGCTTCTACGAGAACTGCCCGATCCTCGCCGCCGACACCCCGGAACAAATGCAGAGCCGTCTGCGTCTCGCCGCGCTGACCGGACGCACTCTCAAGCAAGGCCTGGAACTCTTGGGCCTGGAAACTCTGGAGCGTATGTAAGTTGGCTGCCAAGAAAAAACCTGCACCCAAGCGTGGCGCCAGCCGTTACCAAGCTCCAGCGAAGCAACCGATCCCGGGTTGGCTGTGGATGGCCATCGGCCTGACGGTCGGTGCTTTCATCGTATTCCTGATGAAGCTGGAGCCGGGCAAGGGCAGCGACACGGTCAAGCGCGAGAAAGTCGAGCAGCAACAGAAAGCCACCAAGATCGCCGAGGCCAACAAGACCCCGCCGAGTCCGACGCAACCGGTGAAGCCGAAGTACGACTTCTACACCCTGTTGCCGGAATCGGAAGTCATCGTGCCGCCGGATGCCGTGCCGGAAAAAACCCTGCCGACACCACAAGTGCCGGCGATTCCGACCACACCGGTTACCCCGGCGGAAGCGGCCAAGATCGACACCGCCCGCGCCCAGGCGGCCCTGGCCGGCATTACGCCGCCGCCAGCACCGCCGGTGACCAAGGCCGCACCGGTGACCAAGTTCTTCCTGCAGGCCGGATCGTTCCGCAAGGAGGCTGACGCGGACAAGGTGCGGGCGCAGATCATCCTGCTTGGCCAGGCTGTGGCGGTTGAATCGGGTACGGTGAAGGACGAGACCTGGTATCGGGTATTAGTGGGTCCATTCAGTAACCGTGAGCAGTTGACCACAGCACAGAAACAACTGGCCGGTGCCGGCTTCAGCAATCTGCTGTTACAACAACGCCAGAACCGCTGATTCCTTCAGAACCACCGCATCATCGTTCATCGCGAGCAAGCTCGCTCCCACAGGATTTACGCTAACCCTGTGGGAGCGAGCTTGCTCGCGATGGCGTCATATCCAACACCACATATCCCAATTGGCACACGCCGCTCGTCCCCTCCGCTACCCCACAGTTGAAATCCACTCCACAACCCCCATATGAATGGGCATACGGCATTTTCGCCCCGCAGCGTGGAGACTCTTCCCTTGACCACCATCGTTTCAGTTCGCCGCCACGGCAAAGTCGTCATGGGCGGCGACGGCCAGGTTTCCCTTGGCAATACCGTGATGAAAGGCAACGCGAAAAAAGTTCGTCGCCTGTACCACGGTCAGGTCATTGCCGGTTTTGCCGGTGCCACCGCTGACGCCTTTACCCTCTTCGAACGCTTCGAAGGCCAGCTTGAAAAGCATCAGGGTCACCTGGTACGCGCAGCCGTCGAACTCGCCAAGGAATGGCGTACCGACCGCACCCTGAGCCGCCTCGAAGCCATGCTCGCCGTTGCCAACAAAGACGCCTCCCTGATCATCACCGGCAACGGCGACGTGGTCGAACCTGAAGAAGGCCTGATCGCCATGGGTTCCGGTGGCGGTTACGCCCAGGCTGCCGCCAGCGCTCTGCTGAAAAAAACCGACCTGTCGGCCCGGGAAATCGTCGAAACCGCCCTCGGCATTGCCGGCGACATCTGTGTATTCACCAACCACACCCAGACCATTGAGGAGCAGGACTGCGCCGAGTAAGCCTGATTCGGCCCCGCGCCACGGCTCATTCTTGCTTGAGGTCCTTTAAATATTATGTCCATGACTCCCCGTGAAATCGTCCACGAACTCAATCGCCATATCATCGGCCAGGACGATGCCAAGCGCGCCGTCGCCATTGCCCTGCGCAATCGCTGGCGCCGCATGCAACTGCCTGAAGAGCTGCGCGTTGAAGTAACACCCAAGAATATCCTGATGATCGGCCCGACCGGTGTCGGTAAAACCGAGATCGCCCGTCGCCTGGCGAAACTGGCCAACGCGCCCTTCATCAAGGTCGAAGCCACCAAGTTCACCGAAGTCGGCTATGTCGGCCGTGACGTCGAATCGATCATTCGTGACCTGGCCGATGCCGCGATCAAGTTGCTGCGCGAACAGGAAATCACCAAAGTCCGTCACCGCGCCGAAGATGCCGCCGAAGAGCGCATTCTAGACGCCCTGCTGCCACCGGCACGCATGGGCTTCAGCAGCGACGACGCCCCGACCGCAGATTCCAACACCCGCCAGCTGTTCCGCAAACGCCTGCGCGAAGGCCAGCTGGATGACAAGGAGATCGAGATCGAAGTCGCTGAAATGGCCGGCGTCGACATCTCCGCGCCACCGGGCATGGAAGAAATGACCAATCAGCTGCAGAGCCTGTTCGCCAACATGGGCAAGGGCAAACGCAAGAGCCGCAAGCTCAAGGTCAAGGAAGCGCTGAAACTGGTGCGTGATGAAGAAGCCGGTCGCCTGGTCAACGATGAAGAGTTGAAGGCCAAGGCCCTGGAAGCGGTCGAACAGCATGGCATCGTGTTCATCGACGAAATCGACAAGGTCGCCAAACGCGGCAACTCCGGCGGCGTCGATGTGTCCCGCGAAGGCGTGCAGCGCGACTTGCTGCCGCTGATCGAAGGCTGCACCGTCAACACCAAGCTGGGCATGGTCAAGACCGACCACATCCTGTTCATCGCCTCCGGTGCCTTCCACCTGAGCAAGCCAAGCGACCTGGTGCCCGAGCTGCAAGGTCGACTGCCGATCCGTGTCGAACTCAAGGCCCTGAGCCCGGAAGATTTCGAGCGCATCCTCAGCGAGCCCCACGCCTCGCTCACCGAGCAATACTGCGCGCTATTAAAAACCGAAGGCCTGGGTATCGAATTCCTGCCGAGCGGAATCAAGCGCATTGCCGAGATCGCCTGGCAGGTTAACGAGAAAACCGAAAACATCGGTGCCCGTCGCCTGCACACCTTGCTTGAACGCCTGCTCGAAGAAGTGTCTTTCAGTGCCGGCGACCTGGCCAGTGTCCATGACGACAAGGTGATCCAGATCGACGCCGACTACGTCAACAGCCACCTGGGCGAATTGGCGCAGAACGAAGACCTGTCCCGTTATATCCTGTAAGCAACTCTTACAGATGTAGTGGAACTGTGGGAGCGAGCCTGCTCGCGAAAGCGGTCTGACATTCAAAGGTTATGTTGAATGTTATGACGCCTTCGCGAGCAGGCTCGCTCCCACAAGGTTCCGCACAAGACGGATACCCGGTCATGATCCCCACCGACATCAAGCTGCACAAAGCCTCGAAAACCCTGTCGCTCAAATACGCGTCCGGTGAGGAATACACCCTGCCCGCCGAGTTCCTGCGCGTGCACTCTCCTTCCGCCGAGGTCCAGGGCCACGGCAAACCCATCCTGCAATTTGGCAAGATCAACGTAGGACTGAGCAAGGTAGAACCGGCCGGTCAGTACGCACTGAAATTGACCTTCGACGATGGCCACGACAGCGGCCTGTTCACCTGGGAATACCTCTACGAACTGGGGCGACGTCATGACGCACTCTGGGACGATTATCTTGCCGAGCTCAAAGCCGCAGGAAAAACCCGCGACCCGAACGAATCGGTGGTCAAGCTGATGCTCTAGCCTGAGCCTCTTGCTCTTTAGAGGGCATTTTCTAATTCCATCTGTTTGAATGCTCGGCTTCAGGGTCGACGCTTGGCCCGCTTGCGAAAAAAATTAAACTCGGGTAACCAATGGACTGGCAAGTTCCCTGCAGTGCTCTCTGAACTAAAAAGCAGTGATGCAGAATTAAAGATCACCCGAGCAGTAGTACCTGGCAGTTGCTGCGTGACTACACAGCAGGACCAAGGTACTCGTCTCAGGGCAATGGAGCGTCGTAGATGAGTGACAAGAGTAACGATGAGTTGAAGTATCAAGCCTCGGAGAACACCTTGGGGCTCAATCCTGTCGTTGGGCTGCGTGGAAAGGATCTACTGGCTTCTGCTCGAATGGTGCTTAGGCAGGCCATCCGGCAACCAGTGCACAGCGTCAAACATGTCGCGCATTTTGGTCTTGAGCTCAAGAACGTGCTGTTTGGTAAATCCGGGCTGCAACCGACCAGCGATGACCGTCGCTTCGCCGATCCGGCCTGGAGTCAGAACCCGCTCTATAAACGTTATTTGCAAACCTACCTGGCGTGGCGCAAGGAACTCCACGCCTGGATCGACGACAGTACCCTCAGCCCCAGCGATGTGGCGCGTGGGCACTTCGTGATCAACCTCATGACCGAAGCCATGGCACCGACCAACACCGCGGCCAACCCGGCGGCAGTCAAACGCTTTTTCGAAACCGGCGGCAAGAGCCTGCTCGACGGTCTCTCGCACCTGGCCAAGGATCTGGTACACAACGGCGGCATGCCGAGCCAGGTCAACATGGGTGCGTTCGAGGTCGGCAAGAGCCTGGGCGTGACCGAAGGCGCGGTGGTGTTTCGCAACGATGTACTGGAACTGATCCAGTACAAGCCGATCACCGAGCAGGTACACGAGCGTCCATTGCTGGTGGTGCCGCCGCAGATCAACAAGTTCTACGTTTTCGACCTGAGCCCGGACAAGAGCCTGGCGCGGTTCTGCCTGCGCAACAACATGCAGACCTTCATCGTCAGCTGGCGCAACCCGACCAAGGAACAGCGCGAGTGGGGCCTGTCGACCTATATCGAAGCCCTCAAGGAAGCGGTTGATGTCGTCACCGCTATCACCGGCAGCAAAGATGTGAACATGCTCGGGGCCTGCTCCGGCGGCATCACCTGCACCGCGCTGCTGGGCCATTACGCGGCGATCGGGGAGAACAAGGTCAACGCCCTGACCTTGCTGGTGAGCGTGCTCGATACCACCCTCGACAGCGACGTCGCCCTGTTCGTCAATGAGCAGACCCTTGAAGCCGCCAAGCGCCACTCGTACCAGGCCGGCGTACTGGAAGGCCGCGACATGGCGAAAGTCTTCGCCTGGATGCGCCCCAACGATCTGATCTGGAACTACTGGGTCAACAATTACCTGCTGGGCAACGAACCGCCGGTATTCGACATCCTGTTCTGGAACAACGACACCACTCGCTTGCCCGCAGCGTTCCACGGCGACCTGATCGAACTGTTCAAAAACAACCCACTGATTCGCCCGAATGCACTGGAAGTGTGCGGCACCGCCATCGACCTCAAGCAAGTGACGGCCGACATCTTTTCCCTGGCCGGCACCAACGACCACATCACCCCGTGGAAGTCCTGCTACAAGTCGTCGCAACTGTTCGGCGGCAACGTTGAATTCGTGCTGTCGAGCAGCGGGCACATCCAGAGCATCCTGAACCCGCCGGGCAATCCGAAATCCCGCTACATGACCAGCACCGAACCGGCGAGCAGTGCCGATGAATGGCAAGCGAACGCCACCAAGCACACCGATTCCTGGTGGCTGCACTGGCAGGCCTGGCAGGCCCAACGCTCGGGCGAGCTGAAAAAGTCCCCGGCAAAACTGGGCAACAAAGCCTATCCAGCGGGTGAAGCAGCGCCAGGTACTTACGTGCACGAGCGCTAGACCCGCAGACCTGTAGGAGCCGGCTTGCTGGCGATTGCATCATCACGGTGAGACTGGCAAACCGCAGTGATCGCATCGCCAGCAAGCCGGCTCCTACAGAATGTGTGTCAGGAACCACGATCCACCCACAGGGCCAGAAGCATGCCGCAACCGTTCATATTCCGCACCGTCGACCTGGATGGCCAGACCCTCCGCACGGCGGTGCGCCCCGGCAAGCCTCACTTGACGCCCTTGCTGATTTTCAACGGCATCGGCGCCAACCTGGAGCTGGTGTTTCCATTCGTCGCAGCGCTGGACCCGGACCTGGAAGTCATCGCCTTCGACGTGCCCGGTGTCGGCGGCTCGTCGACGCCGAAGCTTCCATATCGCTTTCCAAGCCTGGCTAAACTCACGGCACGCATGCTCGACTACCTCGATTACGGGCAAGTCAATGTGATCGGCGTGTCCTGGGGTGGCGCCCTTGCGCAACAGTTCGCCTTTGACTATCCAGAGCGTTGCAAGAAGCTTGTGCTGGCCGCGACGGCAGCGGGCGCGGTGATGGTGCCGGGCAAGCCGAAAGTCTTGTGGATGATGGCCAGCCCACGGCGCTACATCCAGCCCTCCCATGTGATCCGCATTGCGCCGATGATCTACGGCGGCGCGTTCCGGCGCGACCCGACGCTGGCCGCGAGCCATGCGGCAAAGGTCCGTTCGGCGGGCAAGCTCGGTTACTACTGGCAGCTGTTCGCCGGCTTCGGCTGGACCAGCATTCACTGGCTGCACAAGATCAATCAGCCGACCCTGGTCCTGGCCGGCGACGACGATCCCTTGATCCCGCTGGTCAACATGCGTTTGCTGGCCTGGCGGATTCCCAACGCCCAGTTGCACATCATCGATGACGGGCATCTATTCCTGATCACCCGGGCCGAAGCGGTTGCGCCGATCATCATGAAGTTCCTTGAGGAGGAGCGCCTGCGTGCGGTCATGCACCCGCATCCGGCGCCTCTGGGCGGCTGATCGGCGCATTTTTTGTATAGGAAAGAGGGGGCGGCGGACATCGCACCGCGCAACAACCCGTTACAGCGTCTATGGTGTTCTGGTTCGGTGTTTTGTATTTGGCCTGAAGACGAAGGAGTGTTGAGTCATGCGCGATAAACCAGCGAGGGAGTCACTACCCACTCCCGCCGCGTTCATCAACGCACAAAGTGCGATTACCGGCCTGCGCGGTCGGGATCTGGTGTCGACTTTGCGCAGTGTTGCCGCCCATGGCCTGCGCAACCCCCTGCACACCGCGCGACACGCCTTGAAACTGGGTGGTCAACTGGGTCGCGTGTTGCTGGGCGACACTCTGCACCCCACCAACCCGCAGGACCGTCGTTTCGACGACCCGGCGTGGAGCCTCAACCCCTTTTATCGTCGCAGCCTGCAGGCCTACCTGAGCTGGCAGAAGCAGGTCAAAAGCTGGATCGACGACAGCAACATGAACCCGGATGACCGCGCCCGCGCGCACTTCGCGTTCGCCCTGCTCAACGATGCCGTGTCGCCGTCCAACAGCCTGCTCAATCCGCTGGCGATCAAGGAAATCTTCAACTCCGGCGGCAACAGCCTGGTGCGCGGGATCGGCCATCTGGTCGATGACCTCCTGCACAACGACGGGCTGCCCCGGCAAGTCACCAAGCACGCATTCGAGGTCGGCAAGACCGTCGCCACCACCACCGGCGCCGTGGTGTTTCGCAACGAACTGCTGGAGCTGATCCAGTACAAGCCGATGAGCGAAAAGCAGTATTCCAAACCGCTGCTGGTGGTGCCGCCACAGATCAACAAGTACTACATTTTCGACCTCAGCCCCCACAACAGCTTCGTTCAGTTCGCGCTCAAGAACGGCCTGCAAACCTTCGTCATCAGCTGGCGCAATCCAGATGTGCGTCACCGCGAATGGGGCCTGTCGACTTACGTTGAAGCGGTGGAAGAAGCCATGAATGTCTGCCGGGCGATCACCGGCGCGCGCGAAGTCAACCTGATGGGCGCCTGCGCCGGCGGGCTGACCATTGCCGCCTTGCAGGGTCACCTGCAAGCCAAGCGACAGCTGCGCCGCGTTTCCAGCGCGACGTACCTGGTGAGCCTGCTCGACAGTCAACTGGACAGCCCGGCCACGCTTTTCGCCGACGAACAGACCCTGGAAGCCGCCAAGCGCCGCTCCTACCAGAAAGGTGTACTGGACGGCCGCGACATGGCCAAGGTCTTCGCCTGGATGCGCCCCAACGATTTGATCTGGAGCTACTTCGTCAACAACTACCTGATGGGCAAGGAGCCGCCGGCGTTCGACATTCTCTACTGGAACAACGACAACACACGCCTGCCGGCCGCTCTGCATGGCGACTTGCTGGACTTCTTCAAGCACAACCCGCTGAGCCATCCCGGTGGCCTGGAAGTGTGCGGCACCCCGATCGATTTGCAGAAGGTCACCGTCGACAGCTTCAGCGTGGCCGGTATCAACGACCACATCACGCCGTGGGACGCGGTGTATCGCTCGACCCTGCTGCTCGGTGGCGAGCGCCGCTTCGTCCTCTCCAACAGCGGTCATATACAGAGCATTCTCAACCCGCCGAACAATCCGAAAGCCAACTACGTCGAAGGGGCAAAACTGAGCAGCGACCCCAGGGCCTGGTACTACGACGCCAAGTCCGTCGAAGGTAGCTGGTGGACGCAGTGGCTGAGCTGGATTCAGGAACGCTCGGGCGCGCAAAAAGAAACGCTCATGGCCCTCGGCAATCAGAATTATCCACCGATGGAGGCGGCGCCCGGGACTTACGTGCGAGTGCGCTGATGTTCAACGACCACGGCCTCTACTGGCCGTGGCATGACCCGATCATAAGAAGACTGGATGAAAACCCGCGAACGGATCCTCGAATGTGCCCTGCAGCTGTTCAATGAGAAGGGCGAACCGAATGTTTCCACCATGGAAGTTGCCAACGAAATGGGCATCAGCCCGGGCAATCTGTACTACCACTTCCACGGCAAGGAGCCGCTGATTCTCGGCCTGTTCGAACGCTTCCAGGCCGAACTGGCCCCGTTGCTCGATCCACCGGCCGACGTCGAGCTGGCTCCCGAGGATTACTGGCTGTTCCTGCACCTGATCGTCGAACGCCTGTCCCACTATCGCTTTCTGTTCCAGGACCTGTCGAACCTGGCTGGACGCCTGCCGAAACTGGCCAAGGGTATTCGCAACCTGCTCAATGCGCTCAAGCGCACACTGGCGTCGCTGCTGGCCCGATTGAAGGCCCTGGGGCAACTGGTCAGCGACACCCAGGCGCTGGGACAATTGGTGGAGCAGATCACCATGACGCTGCTGTTCTCACTGGACTATCAGCGGATTCTCGGCCGTGAAGGCGAGGTGCGATTGGTGGTTTACCAAATCATGATGCTGGTGGCGCCGCACTTGTTGCCGCCGCTCAAAGCGGCGACCGAGCAAATGGCGCTGCAGTACCTGGAAGAGCATTAAGATCAAAAGATCGCAGGCTGCGATCTTTTCAAGCCTCAAACAAAAACGCCCGACCTTGGCAGGCCGGGCATTTTTTTAGAGCCCTGAAATATCAGGACTGACTGGTTGGCGTCGATGGAGCTGGCGCGGCAGTCGGGGTTACAGCAGGGGTCGGTGCGGCAGCGGAGTTCGAGGTGCTTGCCGCAGGTGCCGAAGTTACCGGGGTCGCCGGTTTGGCGGCAGCCACTGCTGGTTTGGGCGCGGCAGCTTTTGCAGCGGCCGGTTTTTTCACTGCTGGTTTCTTCGCAGCAGCAGGTTTTGCCGCTGGCTTGGCTGCCGGTTTAGCGGCGGCGGTTTTCGCTGCAGGCTTGGCGGCGGTTTTAGCAGCCGGTTTGACGGCCGCTTTAGCAGCAGGTTTGGCCAATGGTTTGGCTGCGGTTTTGGCGGCCGGCTTGGCTGCCGCGGTTTTGGCGGCCGGCTTGGCTGCCGCAGTTTTCGCCGCAACAGGCGCAACCTTGGCACCGGTGAGTTTTTCGATTTGCTTGGTCAGGGTCTCGACCTTGCTGTGCAGTGCCTTGACCTCATTGCGGCTCGGTACGCCCAGACGCGAAATGGCGCTGTTCAGGCGCTTATCGAAAGCACCTTCCAGCTCATCCCACTTGCCCAGTGCACGATCTTTCACGCCGCTGATGCGCGATTTGGCCGACGAAGCGGAGTCCTTGGCGGCGTCGACAGTTTTGCCAACAGCGCTCTTGGTGAGCTTCTCGGCTTTCTCGCCGTCCTTGACCAGTGAGTCGAAGAGTTTGCTGCCGTCAGTGTCGATCTTCGAGTACACGCCTAAACCAGCTAGCCAGATTTTGCGGGAGTAGTCTTCGACTTTTCCGATCCACGAGCTGCTTTCTTTTTCGGTGTTCTTTTTACCAGCCATCCCGTTCTCCTTAAGATTTACGCGCGACGCGTTCGAGCAGTGCCGTCAGCTCATCGAGCTTGGCAGAGAGTGTCTCAACGTCATGTTTAGACGGAATGCCGATACGATTCAAGGTACTTGCGACACGCGTGTCGAACGCTCTCTCGACTTTGTCGAGCTGAACTTCGACCTTGCCTTTGAAAGTGCTCACTTCACTCTTGGCTTCATCGATCTCGGCATTGGCCGCTTCAAGCTTCTCGGCAACTACTTTTTTGCCTTTGGTTTCAACTGCTTGGCCAGCCTTGATCAACTCTTGAAAGTACTCGCTACCTTCTTGGCCGACCTTGGCGTAGGCACCCAGGCCTGCCAGCCAGATCCTGCGGGCATACGATTTGACGTCATGCAGAGCGGTCGTCGATGCGTCGATTTTTTTCTTCAAAATAACTTTGGCCATGGTGCACCTCACGCGCAGAAGGTTTGAGGAACTGCCCGCGAAAGTGTCGGGCTCAGGCACAAAGTAGGGAGAAAAATTAGAAACGGCACCCTAACAACTGACATGTACAGGTCGCGGCCTCACCACGCACTGTAGGAGCAAGCTTGCTCGCGATGCAGGCGCCTCGGTATTCCAGTTACACCGCGTAGATGCCATCGCGAGCAAGCTTGCTCCTACAAGATCGCGCGTCTTATGCCAGCGCCTTGTCCAACGCTTTTTCGATTTCCGATTTGATCATGCTGCTCATGGCCGACATCATCAGGCCCAATTCCACTTCGACCTTGATCGAGTCGTCACTGACATGCACCGCACCTTTCACACCCGAACGCTTGAGGTTCAAGGTATCGCCGGACCACTGCGGCTCCAGGCCATACTGATCGGAGAGTTTCTGCGCCAGCTTGTCGGCCTTCTCGCGAGCCGCTTCCTTACCCAGGCCATGGGCACGTTCAACACTGATATGGGCCATCAAATGACTCCTGCTTTATGGATGCTTTCCCGAGGCATCTTGACCTCTGCTGCGTCAAAACGTCCCGATGGTTGCCCATCTTACCTTCAGCCTTGCCAAGACAAAGCATGCCTTGGGGATTAGAATGTCGCGCATTCTCTTTTGGTGACAGCGATATGACTGATCAGCGCAAAGGCAAAGACGCCGAACCCACCACTCACTTCGGCTTCAAAAACGTTCCGGAAAGCCAGAAAGCGGAAAAAGTCGCCGAGGTTTTCCACTCGGTGGCCGCCAAGTACGACCTGATGAACGACCTCCTGTCGGGCGGCATGCACCGTCTGTGGAAGCGTTTCGCAATCGAATTGTCGGGCGTGCGCACAGGCAACCGGGTGTTGGACATCGCCGGCGGCACGGGTGACCTGACCCGCAAGTTCTCGCACCTCGTTGGCCCGACCGGCCAGGTGGTGCTGGCCGATATCAACGAGTCCATGCTCAAGGTCGGTCGGGACCGTCTGCTGGACCTGGGTGTGGCCGGCAACGTCGAATTCGTCCAGGCCGACGCGGAAAAACTACCGTTCCCGGACAACCATTTCGACTGCGTGACCATCGCCTTCGGCCTGCGCAACGTCACGCACAAGGAAGATGCCCTGCGCTCCATGCTGCGCGTGCTCAAGCCTGGCGGCCGCCTGCTGGTGCTGGAGTTCTCCAAACCGACCAACGCGCTGATGTCCAAAGCCTACGACGCCTACTCGTTCGCCTTCATGCCGCTGATGGGCAAGCTGATCACCAACGACTCGGAAAGCTACCGCTACCTGGCTGAATCGATCCGCATGCACCCGAACCAGGAAACTCTGAAGTCGATGATGGTCGAGGCCGGCTTCGACCGCGTGACCTATCACAACATGACCGCAGGCATCGTCGCCCTGCACCGTGGCATCAAGCCCTGATGCTGCTCGCCGGCCTGCTCGCCAGCGTTGAACTCGGCCTGAACCGGGTGCTGCGTCTCGACAGCACGGCGCTGCCGCGACTGGCGCATTTGAGCGGCAAGGTGATTGCCGTCGATTGCCGCAGCCCGGCGTTGCAGGTGTTCATCCTGCCCAGCGATGAAGGCCTGATGCTCGCTTCCCAGTGGGAAACTGGTGCCGACTGCACCTTGCGTGCTCCGGCTTCAAGCCTGCTGAAACTGGCGATGAGCAAGGACAAGACTGCAGTGCTGCACGCTCCGGAAGTCGAGCTCGATGGTGACAGCGGCGTGCTGCTGGAACTGGCCGCGATCCTCCAGGACCTGGAACTGGACTGGGAGTACGAACTCTCGCGCTGGCTCGGCCCTGTCGCCACGCAACTGGTCGGCGGTCACCTGCGCAGCCGCGCCCGCTGGTATCAGCAAGGGTTCGCCAGCCTCGGCCAGAACCTGGGCGAATACCTGGCCGAAGAATCACGCACCCTCGTCGGTCAGCGCGAAGCTGAAGCCCGATTCAGTGAACTGGACCAGATCAAAGTCGATCTGGAACGTCTCGAGGCGCGTTTCGAGCGCCTTTCCCGATCCCTCGACCCAAGCGATAACGCATGAAGCTGCTTGCCGTCCGCCGTTTGTTGCGCATCCAGCGCGTCGTGATCCGCTACCGCCTCGATGACCTGCTGTTCGCCCTGCCCCTGCCTTGGTTTCTCCTGGTGCTGCGTTACGCCTTGCCGTGGCGCTGGTTTCCGCGCAAGACCCTGGACCTCAGCCGTGGCGCACGATTGCGCCTGGCGTTGCAGGACCTGGGGCCGATTTTCATCAAGTTCGGGCAGATCCTGTCCACCCGCCGCGACCTGCTGCCGGAAGACATCGCCGATGAGCTGATGATGTTGCAGGACCGTGTGCCGCCGTTCGACTCGCAAGTGTCGGTCAAGCTGATCGAAGAGCAGCTTGGCAAGAAAATCAGCGAAGTGTTCAGCCGCTTCGACGTCGAACCGCTGGCCTCAGCGTCGGTGGCCCAGGTGCACGCCGCGCAGCTGAAAACCGGCGAGGAAGTCGTGGTCAAGGTGATCAGGCCGGGGCTCAAGCCGGTGATCGCACAAGATCTGGCGTGGCTGTTCATCCTCGCCCGCGCCGCCGAAAAACTCTCGGCCGATGCGCGCCTGCTGCACCCGGTGGACGTGGTTCAGGACTACGAAAAAACAATCTACGACGAACTCGACCTGCTGCGCGAAGCGGCCAACGCCAGCCAGTTGAAGCGCAACTTCGACGGCTCGCCGCTGCTGTACGTGCCACAAGTCTATTGGGACTGGTGCCGGCCGAAAGTGCTGGTGATGGAGCGCATCTACGGCATCCAGGTCACTGACCTCGCGGCCCTGGCCGATCAGCGCACCGACATGAAAATGCTCGCTGAACGCGGCGTGGAGATCTTCTTCACCCAGGTGTTTCGCGACAGCTTCTTCCATGCCGACATGCACCCCGGCAACATCTTTGTCAGCACCGTCAACCCGTGGACCCCGCAGTACATTGCGATCGACTGCGGCATCGTCGGCAGCCTGACCCCGGAAGACCAGGATTACCTGGCGCGCAACCTGTTCGCGTTCTTCAAGCGTGATTACCGGCGTGTGGCACAGCTGCACATCGATTCGGGCTGGGTACCGGCGGAAACCAAGCTCAACGAATTCGAAGCGGCGATCCGGACTGTCTGCGAACCGATCTTCGAAAAACCGTTAAAAGATATTTCCTTCGGTCAGGTGCTGATGCGCCTGTTCCAGACGGCCCGTCGCTTCAACATGGAAGTGCAGCCGCAGCTTGTCCTGTTGCAGAAAACCCTGTTGAACATCGAAGGCCTGGGCCGTCAGCTGTACCCGGACCTCGACTTGTGGAACACCGCGCAACCGTTCCTCGAACGCTGGATGCGTGAGCGTGTCAGCCCCAAAGCCTTGTTTGGCAACGTGCAGAGCCAGTTCGAACAGATCCCGCACCTGGCCAACATGGCCCGCGACCTGCTCGAACGCATGTCCCAGCCCCATGCCAACGATCCGCCACCCCCGTGGCACCGTCGCCGCGACGACTGGTTCCTGCGTCTGCTCGGTACGGCCCATCTGGCCGGTGGCGCGCTCCTCGCCGCAGGCGGGCCGTTGAACGATCTGGCCTACTGGCCGGCGGGCATCATGATGGCGGTCGGTTTGTATCTGGTCGTTCGCCGATAGCCAGTTGTGCTGCGCACTGGCACACTGTTTCAACGTTGAGCCTGACTAATGAAGTGTCGGGCTCGCTGTCGGAGTCGAAGATGAAAAACTGGCTGGACGAGATCAAATGGGATGCCGACGGCCTGGTGCCGGCGATTGCCCAAGACCACAAGACCGGGCGCGTCCTGATGATGGCCTGGATGAACCGCGAAGCATTGGAACTGACGGCTGCCGAGAACCGCGCCATCTACTGGTCGCGCTCGCGTGGCAAGCTGTGGCGCAAGGGCGAAGAGTCCGGCCACGTGCAGACCCTGCATGAGATGCGCCTGGACTGCGACGCCGACGTGATCATCCTGATGGTCGAGCAGATCGGCGACATTGCCTGTCATACCGGCCGCCAGAGCTGCTTCTACCGCGTTTTCGAAAACGGCGACTGGACGACTGTCGACCCGGTCCTGAAAGATCCGCACGCCATCTATTCCGCAGGACATAAACATGAGTGACACTTTGACCCGTCTGGCCCAAGTGCTGGAAGAGCGCAAAGGCGCCGCCGCCGACAGCTCGTACGTCGCCAGCCTGTACCACAAGGGCTTGAACAAGATCCTGGAAAAAGTCGGAGAAGAGTCGGTCGAGACCATCATTGCCGCCAAGGACGCCGCCATCAGCGGCGACTGCAGCGATGTGATCTACGAAACCGCCGATTTGTGGTTCCATAGCATGGTCATGCTTGCCCAATTGGGGCAGCATCCCCAGGCTGTACTCGATGAACTGGACCGTCGCTTCGGTCTGTCCGGACACGCCGAGAAAGCCTCGCGCCCGTCCGCCTGAATAACTATTAGAGAGGAGCAGCAGCATGGGCATTTTTGACTGGAAACACTGGGTCGTCATTCTGGTTGTCGTGGTACTGGTATTCGGCACCAAGAAACTGAAAAACCTCGGCACCGACGTCGGCGAGTCGATCAAGGGCTTTCGCAAGGCCATGAACGATGACGAAAAACCGGCCGATCCGACGGTGACTCCGGCCCAACCGGTTCCACCGGTTCAGCCGCAGGCGACTGTGAACCAGCCGCACACCATCGACGTGCAGGCGCAGAAAGTCGAAGAGCCGATCCGCAAAGACTCGTGAGCACTGACTAATGTTTGGTATCAGCTTCTCTGAACTGCTGCTCGTCGGCCTCGTCGCCCTGCTGGTGCTGGGCCCCGAGCGCCTGCCGGGCGCTGCGCGCACCGCCGGCCTGTGGGTCGGGCGCCTCAAGCGCAGCTTCAATGCAATCAAACAGGAAGTTGAACGTGAAATCGGTGCCGACGAGATCCGTCGGCAACTGCACAACGAGCACATCCTGTCGCTTGAGCAGGAGGCCCGCAAGATCTTCTCGCCGACCCAGCAGCAGCCGACGCCAGTCGAGCCTGTGGCGACGCAGACGATTGATGCGCCTGTCGTTGAATCTGCACCTGTCGAAGCTGCGCCTGTCGCAGCGACGCCGGTCGACCCCGTTGCACCTGCGGCTGCGCCCGTTGCGCCGGCCCCTCACGACCCAACACTGCCGCCGCGAGCCCCATGAGCGATCTTCCTGAAAACGACCAGCACATGCCGCTGGTTTCGCACCTCACCGAGTTGCGTACCCGCCTGCTGCGCTGCGTAGCGGCGATCTTCATCATCTTTGCCGGGCTGTTCGCCTTTACCCAGCAGATCTACACCTTCGTCTCGACACCGCTGCGTGCATACCTGCCAGCCGGCGCGACGATGATTGCCACTGATGTGTCGTCGCCGTTCCTGACGCCACTGAAGCTGACCATGATGGTTTCGCTGTTCCTGGCGATCCCGGTGATCCTGCACCAGATCTGGGGCTTCATCGCACCGGGCCTGTACAAGCACGAGAAGCGCATCGCCGTCCCCTTGCTGTGCTCGAGCATCGTGCTGTTCTACGCCGGCATGGCGTTCGCCTATTTCCTGGTGTTCCCGTTGATCTTCAAATTCTTCGCCGCCGCCACTCCGGCCGGTGTAGAAATGATGACCGACATCACCAGCTACCTCGATTTCGTCATGACGCTGTTCTTCGCCTTCGGCGTGGCGTTCGAAATCCCGGTGGCCGTGGTGCTGCTGGTGTGGATCGGCGTGGTCGACGTCAAATACCTGAAGAAAATCCGCCCGTACGTGATCATTGGCTGCTTCGTGGTCGGCATGATCCTGACCCCGCCGGACATTTTCTCGCAGACCCTGTTGGCGGTACCGATGTGGCTGCTGTTCGAGATCGGCATCCTGTTTGGCGGCCTGATCAGCAAGCGTGGTGAACATCCGGACGATCAGCCTGCCGACGATCACAACGACCAGCCGCCAGCGACCCAACCGTGAACCTGCTGCTCCTTGAAGAGGCCGACTTCATTGCGGCCGACCGGGTTGTCCTGCGTGATCGGCGGTTGACCCACATGCAGGAAGTCCACCGCTGTGAAGTCGGTGACAGCATGCGTGTTGGCCGCATCGGCGGCCTGATGGGCTCGGCCGAGGTCCTGCGCCTGGACGCCAACGAGGCGGAACTGCGCGTCACCCTAGACCAGCCTCCACCCGCCAAGCTGCCGTTGACCCTGGTCCTGGCCCTGCCACGGCCCAAGATGCTGCGCAGGGTGTTCCAGACCCTCGCGGCCATGGGTGTGCCACGGGTCGTGCTGGTGAACAGCTATCGCGTCGAGAAGAGCTTCTGGCAGACCCCGTTCCTGGAGCCCGAAGCCATTCGCGAGCAACTGATCCTTGGCCTCGAACAGGCCAGGGACAGCGTGCTGCCGCAAGTCGTGATCGAAAAACGCTTCAAGCCGTTCGTCGAAGATCGCCTGCCTGCCATCACCGAGGGCACCCTCGGCCTGGTTGGCCATCCGGGCCAATACCCGCCCTGCCCCCGCGCCCTGACCGAGCCTGTGACCCTGGCCATCGGCCCGGAAGGTGGCTGGATCCCGTACGAGATCGACTTGCTGGGCAAATCCGGCTTACAACCGGTGCAGCTGGGAGAGCGCATCCTGCGCGTTGAAACCGCCGTTACCGCGCTGCTGGCACGCATCTTCTGATCCTGTCGCGATCCCTGTAGGAGCAGCCGGTCGACGCTCGATTGCTCGCGAAAAACGTGAAGACGCCGCAGTCACCCAGACAGCCCTCGTCATCGTTACCGTCCATCGCGAGCAAGCTCGGCTCCTACAGGATTTCCCCCGCCTGCCGATACACCTCCCATGAAACCAATGTGTGCTCCGGGAGAGTTGCAGCATGTACCAATGGCTGGCCGATAAACTGGGAAACGTAAGCGTAAACCGCAAGCTGGGCGTCGGCTTCGGTCTTGTGCTGCTGCTGACGATGCTGATCACCTTCACTGGCTGGACCGGCCTGAGCGACGTCACCCGTCGCGGTGACACGCTGGGGTTCATTTCCGACATCAACGGGATGACCAAAGATCTGCGCATCGCCCGCCTGGACTACGAAATGCGTCGCGGCGAACAAGGTCCTGGCGCCGTCAGTGATTTGTTGGGCAAGCTCGACACCAGCCTGCAAGCTGCTCGCCAGATGATCGAGCAACCCGCCGACGTGGCCATGATCGACCAGCAATTGGCCGCCGTCAGCCAATACAAGCAAGCCTTCGCCGCCATGACCCAGGTCAGCGCCAGCCGCGAAGACGCCCGCAGCAAACTGGGCGCCACCGCCGACAATGCAGTGGCCAAAGTCGCCGAAGTCGAACAATCCATGCTGCAAGGCGACAGCGTGGCGCAGTTCAACAGCGTGATCGACCTGAGCAAGCTGATCCAGCAGGCGCGCTTCCAGGTGCGTGGCTACACCTACAGCGGTAAAGCCGAGGCCGAGCAGCCGGCACTGGACGCCATCGACAACGCTCTGAAATATCTGCAAAGCCTGCCGTCGAAGCTACCGGAACAACACATCGGAAACCTGCAGCAGGCGACCGACTCGCTCCAGGCCTACCGCGCCGCGGTCAGCCAGTACCGCGATTCCCAGTCCGCCAGCGCTGATGCATTCAAACGCATGGCCACCCAGGGTGAAATCCTGCTCGAGGTCAGCAAGAAGCTCACCGTCTCGCAAACCCTGGTGCGCGATACCGACGTAGCGCACGCCAAGAACATGCTGTTGCTGGCCACCGTCCTGGCCCTGGTCTTTGGCCTGTTTGCCGCCTGGGCCATCACCCGGCAGATCGTGATTCCGCTGAACCAGACCCTCAAGGCGGCCGAGCGCATCGCTGCCGGCGACCTGACCCACAACCTGCTTTCCCAGCGCCAGGACGAACTTGGCCAGCTGCAGCGAGCCATCCAGAGCATGACCCAGGGCCTGCGTGAACTGATCGGCGGCATCAGCGATGGCGTTACGCAAATTGCCAGCGCCGCCGAGGAACTGTCCGCCGTCACCGAGCAAACCAGCGCCGGGGTCACCAGCCAGAAGGTCGAGACCGACCAGGTGGCCACCGCCATGAATGAAATGACCGCCACGGTCCAGGAAGTCGCGCGCAACGCCGAGGAAGCTTCCGAGGCCGCCGTCGCCGCCGACCAACAGGCCCGCGAAGGTGACAAGGTAGTGGGCGAAGCCATCGCGCAGATCGAGCGCCTGGCCAAGGAAGTGGGTCACTCCACCGAGGCCATGGGCGAGCTCAAGCGCGAAAGCGACAAGATCGGCAGCGTACTCGACGTGATCAAGTCCGTCGCCCAGCAAACCAACCTGCTGGCGCTCAACGCGGCCATCGAAGCGGCTCGTGCCGGCGAGGCTGGGCGCGGTTTTGCCGTGGTCGCTGATGAAGTTCGCAGCCTGGCGCAACGCACCCAGAAGTCCACCGAAGAGATCGAAGAACTGATCGTCGGCCTGCAAAACGGCACGCAGCAAGTGGCGAATATCATGGACAACAGTCGCGCCCTGACCGACAGCAGCGTGGAACTGACCCGTCGCGCCGGCGGCTCACTGGAGAACATCACCCGCACGGTTTCGGCGATCCAGGCGATGAACCAGCAGATTGCCGCCGCTGCAGAACAGCAGAGCGCCGTGGCCGAAGAGATCAACCGCAGCGTGCTGAACGTGCGCGATGTGTCGGATCAGACGTCCGCAGCGAGTGAAGAGACGGCGGCGTCCAGCATTGAGCTGGCGCGGTTGGGGACGCATTTGCAGATGCTGGTGGGCAAGTTCAGGGTTTGAGGTGATTCATTTGCCTCGGTTCACATGGGACCGAGGTGATGCCTTCGCGAGCAGGCTCGCTCCCACAGGGTTCTGCCGTGCACAGATCTAATGTGGGAGCGAGCCTGCTCGCGAAGGCGATTCAGCAAGCGCTGGAGTTACAGAACCTGCCGCAAAAATGCCTGCGCCCGCGGATCCTTCGGCGAATCGAAGAACTCCGCCGGCGAGGCATCTTCCAGCAATTTCCCGTGATCGAAAAACAACACCCGGTCCGCCACCTCCCGGGCAAAACCCATTTCGTGGGTAACGCAGACCATGGTCATGCCTTCCACGGCCAGGTTTTTCATCACATCCAGCACTTCACCGACCATTTCCGGGTCCAGTGCCGATGTCGGCTCATCGAAGAGCATGACCTTCGGCTCCATCGCCAGCGCCCGAGCAATCGCCACGCGCTGTTGCTGGCCGCCGGACAGGCGCGACGGAAATTCGTTGGCCTTCTGCGCGATCCCGACCTTTTCCAGCAGCGCCATAGCCTTGGCCTCGCGCTCTTTCTTGCCGCGCTTGCGCACGACTTTCTGGGCGAGGCAGAGGTTTTCCAGCACGGTCATGTGCGGGAACAGGTTGAAGTGCTGGAACACCATGCCGACTTCACGGCGATAGGCGTTCACGTCGGTTTTCGGGTCGGCCAGTTGCAGGCCATCGATGCTCACCGAGCCCGAGTCGAATTCTTCCAGGCCATTGAGGCAGCGCAGGAAGGTCGATTTGCCGGAACCGGACGGGCCGATCACTACCAGCACTTCGCCCTTGGCGACCGTCGTGCTGACGTTATCCACCGCGCGCACCACCTGGCCACGGGTGTCGAAGACTTTTACCAGATCGCGGACTTCAATCACTTTGCGCGAGCCTCCGCTCAAGCCGACTGGCGATTTTCGACAGCGGCAGGTTGATCAACAGGTACAGACCGGCAACGCAGAACAGGATTTCGAACGGGGAGAACGAGGTGGTGATGACTTCGCGACCGCTTTTCAGCAGCTCGGTAATCGCGATCACCGACACCAGCGATGTGTCCTTGACCAGGCTGATGAACTGCCCGGCGAGCGGCGGCAGTACGCGTTTGAACGCTTGCGGCAGCACCACGTGGCGCATCGACTGACCCGCGCTCAAGCCGAGGGAGCGGGCGGCTTCGTTCTGGCCACGGGCAATCGACTGCACGCCGGAACGGATGATCTCCGCGACGTAGGCGCCGGTGAACAGCGACAGCGCGGCGATCCCGGCGAATTCCCGGGACAGGTTCATCACGGTGCCGATGAAGAAGTAGAAAATGAAGATCTGCACCAGCAGTGGTGTGCCGCGCACCAGTTCGACGTATATCGTCGACAGATCACGCAGGGTCGGATTGTTCGACAGGCGGCACAGGCCGGTGGCCAGGCCGATCAGCAAGCCGAGCACGCCTGACACCAGCGACAGCCACAGCGTGGTCCACAGCCCCCACAGCAGCGGCCCGGCGGCCCAATGACGGGTGACACCAATCACATCGCCTTCGGCCACGTCATCGCCTTGGGCGACTTGCAGGCTGTTGTCATCGACGGTCAGGTGTTGCTCGTCGCCTGCGTCATTGCGCAGGGTGACTTCAGCCTTGTCGCCCTTGCGCACCAGTTCGCTGACGGTAGAGATGTCGGCGGCGCGCTGGGACTCTTCGGCGTGGTAGGCAAAGTACTGCGGTACGCGGTTCCAGCGCCATTCGTAGGACATCAGCGAGGTGGCGTAATACAACGCGCCGGCCAGGCCGATCAGCACCAGCACGGTCAGGACGTGCCAGGGCCATTGGGCTTTTTTCTGTTTCATTTGCTCTGCAAATTCCGAATTCTATGTCGCGAAGGAGGCCCTCTTCGCGAGCAGGCTCGCTCCCACAATGGACCGAGATCAACTGTGGGAGCGAGCCTGCTCGCGAATGGGGCGACTCGGTCTATCTGACGGAGTTATTCCATGTCCTTGAGCCACTCGGTGCTTTTGAACCACTTGTCATGGATGCGATCGTAGGTGCCGTCTTCGTGGATCTGGTGCAGGAAGTTGTTGATGAAGTTGATGCTGTCGTAGTCACCCTTCTTCAACCCGAACGCCAGCGGTTCGTAGGTGAACGGCTTGTCGAGGAACACCAGTTTGCCGTTGCCGACCTTGTTCACCGCCACAACGTTGTAAGGCGCGTCGTAGATGAAGGCGTCGGCTTTGCCGTTGACCACGTCGAGTACCGCTTCCTGCTCGTTGTCGTAGCCGTGGTACTTGGCCTTGGAGATCAGTTTCTTCGCGACCATCTCACCGGTGGTGCCGAGCTTGGAGGTGATGCGGTAGTCGGCGGTGTTCAGGTCTTTGTAGGACTTGATGGTGCCTTCCAGCTCCTTGCGGATCAGCAGGGTCTGACCGACCACGATGAACGGTTCACTGAAGTTCAGGCGCAGGTTGCGTTCCTGGGTCAGGGTCATGCCGCTGCCGATCATGTCGAACTTGTCGGTCAGCAGGGCCGGGATGATGCCGTCGTAGCCGGTGGACACCAGCTCCAGCTTGACGCCCATGGCCTTGGACATGGCTTTGAGGATGTCGACTTCGAAACCGATGATCTCGCCACGTTTGTTGGTCATTTCGAACGGCATGTAGGTCGGGTCCATGCCGACTTTCAACGTGCCGCGCTTGACCGCGTCATCGATGGCACCGGCCTGCGCCGCGCTGACTGCAACCAATGCCGTGACGCCGACCAGCAGCATCGACAGATACTTCTTCATCTTCAAGTCCCCAAAACCATTGCGTTTGCGGCGCGAAATCGACAGTTTTCCCAGGAAAACAGACAGATACGGACACAAAACGGTCCGGGCGCACCAATTCGGGGACGGATGCTAACGCACCTGCTCATTTGCACAAGTTTTTTGGGCAATAAAAAACCCGCTTTCGCGGGTCTTTTATTATGCCAACTGCGGCTGCACGCTCAGCGGCTTGAGTGGCAACAGCGGTGCATGCGGATCGGCCTGGACCGACTTGCGCCACGCACCCAGCCACTCAGGGTGACCTTCGCTCCAGACCTGCTCATGCAAGCGAGCCAATGCTACCGGGTCGCTCAGCAGCTGTACCCGCTCATTGTTGGTCAGGCCTTCAGGCCCGACTTTCATCGCGTGCCGGACCCGCTCGACCCGCAGCCATTCGATCGGCTCGGCCTCACGGTGACGCGAGGTCGCCAGCGAACACGCCAAGGCGTTCTGCTGCGGATCGACCACCGAACGGACGAAGCCGTCGTTCAACGCATGCCAGCGGTTTTCGTGGGTGTACTGGTCGGTGGCCAGCAGTGCCTGCGGTGGATTGTATTCCTCAGGGATCAGGAACAGGCTCTCGTCACGGGACTTGAGGCCCAGGCCGACACGGCTGGAAATTACCGACACCGGGATCGACAACATCAGCGAACCGACGATCGGTACCAGCCACCACAGGAAGCTCGGGTTCAACCAGATCACCAGCAGCGCCCAGAAGAAACCCAGCAACGTCTGCGGACCGTGGCGCTTGACCGCTTCGCTCCACGGCGTGGAGTCGTCGTCACGCTGTGGCGAGTTCCAGGTCGCGGCCCAGCCGAGGAACGCGGCGAGCACGAAACGGGTGTGGAAAATCATCCGCACCGGCGCCAGCAGCATGGAGAACAGCATCTCCAGCAGCATCGACAAGGTCACCTTGAACTTGCCGCCGAACTCTTTCGCGCCCTTGGCCCAGATCAGGATGATGCTCAACAGTTTCGGCAGGAACAGCAGCACGACCGTGGTCGAAAATAGTGCGATCGCCTTGTCCGGGTGCCATTGAGGCCACAATGGATAAAGCTGGCGCGGTTCGAGGAAGTACTGTGGCTCCATTAGCGTATTGACTGCCAACAGCGCAGTGGACAGCACCAGGAAGAAGAACCACAACGGCGCCGACAAGTAGGACATCACGCCGGTCAGGAACACGGCACGGTGCACCGGGTGCATGCCCTTGACCAGGAACAGGCGGAAGTTCATCAGGTTACCGTGGCACCAGCGACGGTCACGCTTGAGTTCGTCCAGCAGGTTCGGCGGCAGTTCTTCGTAGCTGCCCGGCAAGTCGTAGGCAATCCACACGCCCCAACCGGCACGGCGCATCAGCGCGGCTTCGACGAAGTCGTGAGAAAGGATCGCACCGGCAAATGCGCCTTTACCCGGCAATGGCGCCAAGGCGCAGTGCTCGATGAACGGCTTCATGCGGATGATCGCGTTGTGGCCCCAGTAGTGGGATTCGCCCAATTGCCAGAAGTGCAGGCCGGCGGTGAACAGCGGACCGTACACGCGGGTGGCGAACTGCTGCATGCGTGCATACAGGGTGTCCATGCCCGACGCACGTGGCGCGGTCTGGATGATCCCGGCGTCCGGCGTGGCTTCCATCAGGCGTACCAGACTGGTCAGGCACTCGCCGCTCATTACGGAGTCGGCGTCGAGCACGACCATGTACTTGTAGTCACCACCCCAGCGACGGCAGAAGTCGTCGAGGTTGCCGCTTTTACGTTTCACACGGCGACGGCGGCGACGATAGAAGATCTTGCCGAAGCCCTTGGCTTCGCGGCAGACGTCCAGCCAGGCTTGCTGTTCGGCGACGCAGATGTCGGCGTCGTTACTGTCGCTGAGGACGAAGAAGTCAAAGTGATCCAGGTCACCCGTGGCTGCTACCGATTCGAACGTTGCACGCAGACCGGCGAATACCCGAGGCACGTCTTCGTTGCAGATCGGCATCACCAGTGCGGTGCGCGCATCCTTCGGAATCTGCTCGTTGCCAGCACTTTTACCGGAGATGCGGTATTTATCGTGACCGGTGAGCAACTCGAGGAAGCCCATCAACGCAGTCCAGAAACCGGCCGATACCCAGCAGAACAGAATCCCGAACAGGATCAGGATGCTGGTCTGCAACGCATACGGCAGCACTTGCGTGGCGGTTTGCAGCAGCGGCTGGTGCAGGACTTCTTCAAGGTCGACGAACGACCAGCCCTGGTACGGCATGAGGCCTTTCATAAACCAGCCGGCGACGATGGTCTGACCGAGCATCAGTACCAGCAGAATGTAGCGACGGATCGAACCGACCGTGCGCCAGCGCGCCGCCGGCAGTACGTTCTCATCCTTCGGCGGCTTCGGCGGGTTGGTGCGGCCAGTCAGGCGACGCCAGCCACGCACTAGAATATTGGTACGCCACGGTTCCGGCACGACCTTGGTCCGGCGAATCGGTGGGGTCGCCTTGAGGACGACCCGACCACTGACGTCGAGCGCCAGCATTTCGGCGTCCTGCAGCTCTTCGGCGGTGCTCAGGGTCAGGCGCTTGCCGACCGATGCCTGGGCGGCATCGGTCGGGGCGTCGAATGTCGCAGACGACAACCGCTCGTGCAATTCGCTGAACGACTGGCAGCCCGCAAGTTCCGCGCGCTGCTGGTCGGTCATCGGCAGATGTGCCAGATACTCGGAAAGCGTCTCTGGCTGTACTTGAGAATTACTCATCGGCAGGCAACTGGTAGCTCCAGGTCTCGGTCAGGACTTCTTCAGTCGGTGCCGATTCCGGTGTGGCTGGGACCGCGTCGGCAGCAGCAGGCTGCTTGGCGTCTTTGTTGTTCGCCGTGTCCTTGGCATCTGCGACTGGCTTGGCCTCGGCCTGCTTGGCTTCGGCTGCCTTCGCTTCCTTGTCGGCTTTTTCCTGCTGCTTGGCGGCGACCTTGTCGGCCTTGGCAACGGAGGAGTTCGACACTGGAAGCGAAGTCTTGGCCAGATCGGCTGGCACGATGCTCTGCACCAGTGCAGCACGCATTTCGGTGGCCTTGCCTGCGTCCTTGATCTTCATCCGCAGGGTCAGGCGCCAGCCCTTGGTCTCAGGGTTGTAGCGCACGCTGTTTTCCACCAGCTCGGCGTTGTCGCCGACGCTGACCTGACTGCGAACGTCCGCATCTGCCGGCAATGCCGCCAGGGACGGACCTTCGAAGTCGACCAGATAGGCAACGCTGCCGTCCGGCTGACGAATCAGGTTGGACTGTTTGACGTCACCGGTGGAACGCAGGGTCTGCTTGACCCAGGCGCTGTCAGGAGCATGAATCGAGGCTTCGTCCATGGTCCAGTGCATGCGATAGGCAAAGTCCAGCGGCTGGCCAGGCTCCGGCATCGTTTCCGGGCTCCAGAAAGCCACGATATTGTCGTTGGTTTCGTCGGCGGTCGGAATCTCTACCAGATCGACGGAGCCCTTGCCCCAGTCGCCTTGCGGTTCGATCCAGGCGCTTGGGCGCTTGTCGTAGCGGTCGTCGAGGTCTTCGTAGTGACTGAAGTCACGGCCACGTTGCAGCAAGCCAAAGCCACGCGGGTTCTCGACCGAGAAATTGCTCACCGCCAGGTGTTTCGGGTTGTTCAGCGGACGCCAGATCCACTCGCCGTTGCCGGCATGGATCGCCAGACCGCTGGAGTCGTGCAATTCGCGGCGATAGTTCAGCACTTTCGACGGCTGGTTGGCACCGAACAGGTACATGCTGGTCAATGGCGCGATGCCCAGTTTGCCGACCTTGTCACGCAGGAACATCTGCGCCTTGACGTCGACAATGGTGTCGCTGCCCGGACGCAAGGTCAGGCGATAGGCACCGGTCGCCCGTGGCGAATCCAGCAGGGCGAAGATCACCAGATGCTTGTCGCCCGGTTTCGGCTGTTGAATCCAGAACTCGCGAAAACGCGGGAATTCTTCGCCGGACGGCAATGCGGTATCGATCGCCATGCCGCGAGCGGACAAACCGTAGACGTGACCCTTGCCGACCACGCGGAAGTAACTCGCGCCCAGCATGGTCATGATTTCGTCTTGCTTGTCAGCCTTGTTGACCGGGTACAGGACACGGAAACCGGCATAACCGAGTTGTTCGGTGGCCTTGGGATCGAACTTGACGTCGCCGAAATCGAAACGACTCGGGTCGTATTTGATCTCTTCGACGGTGTTCGCCGTGATTTCGTTGATTTTCACCGGCGTATCGAAATGCATGCCCTGGTGATAGAACGACAGCTTGAACGGGGTCTTCTGGTCGGCCCATTCGGCTTTTTCAGTCAGGAAGCGAATTTTCTGATAGTCGGCGAATTTCATTTCGCGAAATTCGTTCGGCAGGTTACTGCGCGGAGCTTCGTACTTTTGCCCGGCCAGTTCTTTTGCCTTGACCGATACATCATCCAGACTGAATGCCCAAAGCTGGCCGGCGCTGAGCAGGCACAGCAGTGCCGAGCCCGCCATCAATGCGCTACGAAACCGTTTGGCAGTCAATTTTGGTGCGTTACAGGGACTAACAATCACGAGCAACCCTCGCCGAAAACAGATCAAAAAACCAACGGCCAGTTAAAGGGCCTGCAGGTATCCGGTACGAAAAACCGGCCCTGCGGACCACTCTTGCCAAGTTGGCGAGCATTGTTCCGACTCCGCTGGGGCAAAATGATTCCCCAATCGGATACAGACAAGTCTCTACCTAAGTCAAAATGGACCAACGAACGCTGATCCCCGTAGCGCGCGATTATCTAGTAGGCCGCGTTACAACGCATCAGGGGTAACAAAGTATTTATCGGGAAAAACGCCTGTTTACAGTCGAAAAGCGCTTAAAAAGATGTTTCAAGCGCTTTCAGGTCTGTAACAGGAAGGTAACCGGGCCGTCATTGACCAGGTGCACCTGCATATCCGCGCCGAATCTACCTGATGCCACAGTGCCATGCACCTGTTTCGCTTTGCTTAATAGATAGTCGAACAGCTCCTCGCCCAAGGCCGGGGGGGCCGCGGTCGAGAAACTCGGTCGCAACCCGCTCTTGGTGTCGGCGGCCAGGGTGAACTGCGAGACCAGCAGCAACCCGCCACTCACATCCGCCAGGGACAGGTTCATCTTGCCCTCAGCGTCGCTGAACACACGATAGTTAAGCAGCTTATTGAGAAGTTTGTCGGCGCTGGCCCGCGTGTCGTCCGGCTCGACGGCTACCAGCACCAGCAAACCCTGGTCGACCGCGCCGACCACCTCCCCTGCTACCTCGACTCGCGCGCCGCGCACGCGTTGCAGCAAGCCCTTCATGCTTCGTCAGGCGACAGGTCGAGCAAGCGCCGGGCCATTCGATCGGCAGCGCGTACCAATGCATCGGTGATCCCCGGTTCGGCGGCGGCATGGCCCGCGTCACGGATTATTTGCAGTTCGCTATTCGGCCAGGCCTGGTGCAGTTCCCAGGCGTTGTCCAACGGACAGATCACGTCATAGCGACCATGGACGATCACACCAGGCAAGTGGGCGATCTTGCCCATGTCGCGAATCAGCTGATTCGGTTCGAGGAAGGCGTTATTGGTGAAGTAATGGCATTCGATGCGGGCGATGGACAACGCACGCTGCGGCTCGGAGAATCGATCGACCACCAGCGGGTTCGGACGCAACGTCGCGGTCCGGCCTTCCCACGTGGACCAGGCCTTGGCCGCGTGCATCTGGGCGATCTGATCGTTGCCGGTGAGTCGTTTGTGGAAGGCGCTGAGCAAATCGCCGCGCTCGTCCAGCGGGATCGGCGCAACGTAGTCCTGCCAGTAATCGGGGAACAGACGGCTGGCACCCGCCTGATAAAACCATTCGATTTCCTGCGGGCGGCAGAGAAAAATCCCGCGCAGGATAAGCCCGTGCACGCGCTCCGGATGGGTTTGTGCGTAGGCCAGCGCCAGGGTCGAACCCCAGGAACCGCCGAACAGCACCCACTTGTCGATACCCAGATGTTTGCGAATCCGCTCAAGGTCGGCGACCAGATCCCAGGTGGTGTTGTTTTCGAGGCTGGCGTGGGGGGTGGAGCGACCGCAACCACGCTGATCGAAGGTCACGATGCGATACAAATTGGGATCGAAGAAGCACCGACTCTGGGCATCGCACCCGGCGCCGGGGCCGCCGTGAATGAACACCACCGGCAAACCTTCCGGTGAACCGCTTTCGTCGACATACAGCGTGTGGGTCTCATCGACGGCCAGATCGTGCCGGGCGTGGGGTTTGATCTGCGGGTACAAAGTCTGCATTGCGCGCTCCGTAAGGGGTCGAGGTCATCCCTGGGGGGACTTCTATTATTCTGCCGTTGGGCATCATAAACCCGAATTACGTCAATGAGCATGTACTTGCTGGATCGTAAATTTGCCGCCAGAAAACCTGTGGGAGCGAGCCTGCTCGCGAAGAGGGCGTGTCAGGCGCTATCCATGTTGACTGACCCACCGCATTCGCGAGCAGGCTCGCTCCCACAGGGTTATGTGTTGTAGTGCTTTTCGCCCCAGGCCAGCAGGCCTTGCAGCAGTTCCTTCAAGACCACTCGCGTCGGTTCCGCCAGATCCGGCCGATAGCGGAACGGCTCGAACTCTTCCATGTAGGTGCACTGGCCCAACTCCAGTTGCACGGCATGAATGTTTTCTGCCGGATTGCCGTAGTGACGAGTGATGTGCCCGCCCTTGAAGCGTCCGTTCAGCACATGGCTGTAGTCCGGGTGACCGGCGCAGATCGCTTCCAGCTGCGAAGCCAGTTGCGGATCACAACTGGCGCCGCTGAAGGTGCCGAGGTTGAAATCCGGCAGCTTGCCGTCGAACAGGTGCGGGATGATCGAGCGGATCGAGTGCGCATCGAACAGCAGCGCGTAGCCGAACTCGGCTTTCAGACGCGCCAGCTCGTTCTGCAAGGTGCTGTGGTACGGCGTCCAGATCTGATTCAGATAGGTCGCGCGTTCTTCTTTCGAAGGCTCCATTCCCTCACGGAACAGCGGAATACCGTCAAACAGCGTCGCCGGGTACAGACCGGTGGTGGCGCCAACATACAAAGGCTTGTCGTCGGACGGCCGGTTCAGGTCGATGACGAACCGCGAGTATTCGGCGGCCAGGGTGCTGGCACCCAGTTCGGCGGCGAAATCGTAAAGCTGCGGAATGTGCCAGTCGGTGTCCGGCAGGCTTTTCGCGTCCGGGATCAACCCGGCTTCGACTGCAGGAGTCAGGCGCACACCGGCGTGGGGCATGCTGATCAGCAGCGGCACGCGGCCTTGTTTGAAGTTCAGAACCTTATCCACAACTGCTCTCCTAAACGCTCGTTTCGACGCCGTGACGCACGACGCGTTTTTCCAGATCACCGCCCAGCCAGTACGACAGGTCGGCCGGACGATCAATTTGCCAGGCGACGAAATCCGCGACCTTGCCAGCCTCGATCGAACCATGAGTGTCGGCCATGCCCAGTGCGGTGGCGGCATGAATCGTCGCGCCTGCCAGGGCTTCTTCCGGGGTCATGCGGAAACAGGTGCAGGCCATGTTCAGCATCAAACGCAACGACAGCCCCGGCGAAGTGCCTGGGTTGAGATCGCTGGCGATGGCGATTTTTACACCGTGCTTGCGCAAGGCATCCATTGGCGGCAATTGAGTCTCGCGCAGAAAGTAGAACGCTCCTGGCAGCAACACCGCGACAGTGCCGGATGCGGCCATGGCGATGGCATCTTCTTCGGTCATGAATTCCAGATGATCGGCGGACAGAGCGTGGTAACGCGCCGCCAGGCTGGAACCATGCAAGGACGACAACTGCTCAGCGTGCAGCTTCACCGGCAAGCCAAGTTTCTGCGCGGTGATAAACACCCGTTCAACCTGCGCAGGCGAAAAGGCCAGGTATTCGCAGAAGGCATCCACCGCGTCCACCAGCCCTTCGGCTGCCAGGGCCGGAAGCATTTCGCTGCAGATGTGTTCGATGTAGTCGTCGGCGCGGTCGGCGTACTCCGGCGGCAAGGCATGAGCGGCCAGGCAGGTGCTGCGCACGCTGATCGGCAGTTCGGCGCCGAGGCGACGGGCCACCCGCAGCATCTTGCCTTCGTTGGCCAGATCGAGGCCGTAGCCGGACTTGATTTCGATGCTGGTGACGCCGTCGCGCATCAGGCTTTTCAGACGTTTGGCAGCACTGGCGAACAACTCGTCTTCGGACGCTAAGCGGGTGGCGCGCACGGTGCTGGCGATGCCACCACCGCTGGCTGCGATTTCCGCGTAGCTCACACCTTGCAGGCGCTGCTCGAATTCGCCACTGCGATTACCGCCGAACACCGTATGGGTGTGGCAGTCAATCAGACCAGGCGTCACCCAGGCCCCGTTCAAATCGGTGACGGCCGGGTATTCGCCGGGCGGCAATTCACTGCGCGGGCCGACCCACTCAATGTGCGCACCGGACGTCACAATGGCCGCGTCCTCGATGACCGAGTAGACGCCTTGCGCCATGGTTGCGACGTGGCAGTGTTGCCAGAGAGTTTTCATCCGTGGCCTCCGTTAGGTTATCGATGAGAAAAAGAAGGTTCCTGCTCCACCAGTACCGCCTTCCCTGCCGCCGGTTTGACCCACGTCAGGTAGGCCAGCACCAGCAAGACAACCCAAACCACACCGACGATCAGAGCCGCCTGGGTGTCCGGGAAATAGGCCAACACGCCGAAGATGAATAGCATGAAGGCAATCGCCGCCATCGGCGCATAGGGGTAGAACGGCACCGGAAATTTCAATTGCGCGATCTGCTCGGCACTCATTGAGCGACGCATGGCCACCTGGGTACACAGAATCATCAGCCAGACCCACACCGTGGCGAAGGTCGCGATAGAGGCGATGAGCAGAAAAACGTTTTCCGGAATCAGGTAATTCAGCAATACGCCCAGCAGCAGCGCGCTGCTCATCACCACGACTGTCAGCCAAGGCACGCCGTTGCGAGACAAACGGGCGAAGCCTTTCGGTGCGTGTCCCTGCTGAGCCAGGCCATACATCATACGGCCCGCGCCGAAGATGTCGCTGTTGATGGCCGACACCGCCGCCGAGATCACCACGATATTAAGGACGGTAGCCGCCGAACTGATCCCCAGGTTGTCAAAAATCTGTACGAACGGGCTGCCTTGGCTGCCGATCTGCTGCCACGGAAAAATCGACATCAGCACCAGCATCGTCAGCACGTAGAACAACAGGATGCGCAGCGGTACGGCGTTGATCGCCCGGGGCAGCACATGCTGCGGATCTTTGGCTTCACCGGCCGTAACGCCGATGATTTCAATGCCGCCAAAGGCAAACATCACCACTGCAAACGATGCGATCAGACCGCTCATGCCATTGGGCATGAAGCCGCCCTGGGTCCACAGGTTGCTGATATCGGTTGCTTGTGCACCGGGGGCGCTGCTGATGCCAAATAACATGATGCCGAAGCCGCCAAGAATCATCGCAACGATGGCCCCGACCTTGAGCAGCGACAACCAGAACTCCATTTCACCGAAGACTTTGACGTTACACAGGTTCAAGCCGCCCACTACTGAAACGATGCCCAGCACCCAGATCCAGCGGGAGACTTCCGGAAACCAGAAGCCCATGTAAATACCGAATGCAGTCACGTCGGCCATACCGACGATGACCATTTCAAATGCATAGGTCCAGCCGAGGATAAAGCCCGCCATCGGTCCCAGATAAGTGCTGGCGTACTGGCCGAATGAGCCGGCCACCGGGTTATGCACGGCCATCTCGCCGAGGGCGCGCATGACCATGAACACCGCTGCACCGCCGATCAGGTAAGCGAGCAGGACCGCGGGGCCGGCCATTTGAATGGCCGAGGCAGAACCGTAAAACAGCCCGGTGCCGATCGCCGACCCCAGTGCCATGAAGCGAATATGTCGGGCAGAGAGCCCGCGTTTGAGTCCTTTTGTTTGCGTTTGCATTGCTCGTCCCTAATTATTTTTATCGACGCAAAATCGATTCGCTGGCAAGCCAGCTCCTGTAGGAGCGAGGCTTGCCCGCGAAGAGGCCATTACAGGCTAGGCAGCAACTTCGCCGTGATCAGCTCGTTCAGGCAACGGGTCGCCAACAACTCACTGGCGGCATTGATGTCCGGAGCGAAGAAACGGTCTTTCTCATAGAAAGGCACTTCTTTACGCAAAATCGCCCGCACCTTTTCCAGTTTTGGCGAAGTCTTCAGACCATTGCGCAAATCCAGGCCCTGAGCCGCCGCCAGCCATTCCACCGCGAGAATGCCACGGGTGTTTTCGGCCATTTCCCACAGGCGCTTGCCGGCGGCCGGCGCCATGGACACGTGGTCTTCCTGGTTGGCGGAAGTCGGCAGGCTGTCCACCGAATGCGGATGGGACAGCGCCTTGTTCTCGCTGGCCAGAGCGGCCGCGGTCACTTGAGCGATCATGAAACCGGAGTTCACACCGCCATTGGCCACCAGGAACGGCGGCAGTTGCGACATGTGTTTGTCCATCATCAGCGAGATGCGACGCTCGCTCAGGGAGCCGATTTCAGCGATCGCCAGCGCCATGTTGTCAGCAGCCATGGCCACTGGTTCAGCGTGGAAGTTACCGCCAGAAATCACATCGCCTTCAGCGGCGAACACCAGCGGGTTGTCGGAAACGGCGTTCGCTTCGACAGCCAGCACTTCGGCAGCTTGGCGGAACTGGGTCAGGCAGGCGCCCATGACTTGCGGCTGGCAGCGCAGGGAGTACGGGTCCTGGACCTTTTCGCAGTTTTGGTGCGAGTCGGACACTTCACTGCGCTCACCCAGCAGATCGCGGTAAGCGGCGGCAGAGTCGATCTGGCCTTTCTGGGCACGGGCGGCGTGGATGCGAGCGTCAAACGGCGAACGCGAGCCCAGTACCGCTTCGACGGTCAGGCCGCCCAAGGCCAGGGCACCGGCGAACAGATCTTCACCTTCGAACAGACCGCGCAGGGCGAAAGCGGTGGACACCTGGGTGCCGTTCAGCAGCGCCAGGCCTTCTTTCGCGGCCAGGGTCAGCGGGGTCAGGCCAGCGATTTTCAGCGCTTCGGTGGCTTCCATCCACTCGCCCTTGTAGCGGGCCTTGCCTTCACCCAGCAGCACCAGCGACATGTGCGCCAACGGTGCCAGGTCGCCGGATGCACCCACCGAACCTTTCAATGGAATGTGCGGGTAAACCTCGGCGTTGATCAGGGCGATCAACGCGTCGATTACCACGCGGCGGATACCGGAGAAACCACGGCTCAAGCTGTTGACCTTGAGCACCATGACCAGGCGCACCAGTGCATCGCTGATCGGCTCGCCGACACCGGCGGCATGGGACAGCACCAGCGAGCGCTGCAGGTTTTCCAGGTCTTCGCTGGCAATGCGGGTCGAGGCCAGCAGGCCAAAACCGGTGTTGATGCCGTAAGCGGTACGGTTTTCAGCGAGGATCTGTTCCACGCAGGCAACGCTGGCTTCGATCTGGGCCGCAGCGCTGTGATCGAGGGTGATTTTGACCGACTGCTGATAGACATCACGCAGTTGGGCAAGGCTCAGTTGGCCGGGAGTCAGGTTTAGCGCAGTCATTTTGTGCTCCTTTTGAGAGATGTCTTCTTCATGAATGAAGAGTACTCACCAGACGCTCCGGAGATGTCCGTTGTCCGTCGCGTCTCGCCTGTAGGGGAGCCGCGCCTTGGCACGCTGGTGTTGTGGAAAAATCAGTTCAAATTCGGTAACGCTTTGTGCAGCAAAATCGGGTCTTTCAAAACGCTGGCAGCAGCGGCGATATCCGGTGCCAGCCAGCGATCCTGGTCGTAGGCAGGAACGCGCTCACGCAGCAGACGCCACGCCGCATCGGTGCCGGCGCCGAAGCGTTGCTCTTTCAGGAATTCAAACGCCTGGGCAGCCAGCAGATACTCGATCGCGAGGATCTGCGTGCAGTTTTCCAATGCGCGATGCAGCTTCAGCGCGGCGTTGGTGCCCATGCTCAGGTGATCTTCCTGCAGGCCCGAGGTGACGTAGTTGTCGAGCACTGCCGGTTGCGCCAATTGGCGGTTTTCCGCGCATAGCGAAGCGGCGACGTATTGCACGATCATCATCCCGGAGTTAACCCCCGGATTGGCCACCAGAAACGCCGGCAGACCACTGACGTGCGGGTTGATCAAACGGTCGAGACGACGCTCGGCAATCGAGCCGATTTCGGCCATGGCGATGGCCAGCAGGTCCGCGGCCAGCGCTACGGACTGGCCGTGCGGGTTGGCCTGGGAAACGACGCGGTAGTTGTCCGCCGTGCCCAGCACCAGCGGGTTGTCGGTGGCGCTGTTGAGTTCGGTTTCGATTTGCTTGATCGCGTGTACCAGTTGGTCGCGAGCGGCACCGTGCACCTGCGGAATCGAGCGAATGCTCAGGGCATCCTGGGTGCGAATGCCTTTGCTCTGGGCAATCACTTCGCTGCCGTCGAGCAACGCGCGCAGGTTGATGCCGACCTGCTGCATGCCCGGGTGCGGCTTGAGCGCAATGATCTCGGCGTCGAAGGCGTCAATCTGACCGCGTTGGGCTTCGAAGCTCATGGCGCCGATCACGTCGGCCCATTCCAGCAGGCGCGTGGCATCGGCAATGGCCAGGCAGCTCAGGCCGGTCATGCATGGCGTACCGTTGACCAGGCACAAACCATCCTTGGCGCCGAGTTGTACCGGTTGCAGGCCCTCTTCGGCCAATGCCTGTTGCGCCGACACGACCTGCCCGCGATAGCTGACGTTGCCGACACCCAGCAGAGTGATGCTGATGTGGGCCATGTGGGTCAGGTAACCGACCGAACCCTGGGACGGCACTTGTGGAGTGATGCCGCGATTGAGCAACGCCAGCAACGCTTCGACCACCCGGCGATGCACGCCGGATTTGCCCTGGGTGAAATTGAGGATCGCCGCACACATGATCGCGCGGGTCTGCTCGTCGGCCAGTGGCGCACCCACGCCACAAGCGTGACTGAGCAGGGTATTGCGGGACAGTTGGCTCAGTTGTTCGTCTTTGAGCGACACGTTGCACAAGGCACCCAGACCAGTGTTCACGCCATAGGCGCGTTCGCCGCTGGTGACGATGCGCTGGACGATTGCCTGGGCATTGTCGATGCGTGCCCAGGCCTGCGCCGACAGCTCAAGCTGTGCGCCATGGCGGGCTACGGCAACCACATCCTGCCAACGCAACAGGGCATCGGCGATAACGATTTTTTCAGCCTGGGACATCATTAACCTCGTGCGTACAACCTGAATGTTGATGCAGCTCTACCGCCGCCTTCGCGAGCAGGCTCGCTCCCACAGGGGTATGCATTCCAATGTGGGAGCGAGCCTGCTCGCGAAGAGGCCAGCTCAAACACTGCAAATTTCTTAAACCACCGCCGCCCGACGCTGCACAAAGCGGTCGACGTACTCATCCGCCGGCGAATGCAGGATCTCTCTCGGCGTGCCGACCTGGATCAGGCGGCCATCCTTGAGGATCGCGATACGGTTGCCGATGCGCACGGCCTCGTCGAGGTCGTGGGTGATGAAGACGATGGTCTTGTGCAGGGTCTTTTGCAGTTCCAGCAACTGGTCCTGCATCTCGGCACGGATCAGCGGATCGAGGGCACTGAAGGCTTCGTCCATCAGGATGATGTCGGTGTCCGCCGCCAACGCACGGGCCAAACCTACACGCTGACGCATGCCGCCGGAGAGCTGGTGCGGGTATTTGTTTTCGTAGCCCTTGAGGCCCACGGTGTTGATCCAGTGCAGCGCGCGCTCGGCGCACATTTGCTTGCTCTCGCCACGGATTTTCAAGCCGTAGGCGACGTTGTCCAGCACGCTCTTGTGCGGCAGCAGGCCGAAGCTCTGGAACACCATGCTGATCTTGCGTCGGCGAAATTCGCGCAGGGCTTCCATGTCGTATTGCAGGATGTCCACACCGTCCACCAGGATCGCGCCGCTGGTCGGGTCAATCAAGCGGTTGAAGTGGCGCACGAGGGTGGATTTTCCGGAACCCGACAGGCCCATGATCACGAAGATCTCACCGCTGCCGATGCTCAGGGACAAATCGTTCACGCCGACCACGCAGCCGGTTTCGGACAGCACCTGATCCTTGGTCTTGCCCTGGCCGACCATGGCCAGCGCTTCCTTGGAACGGTTGCCGAAAATCTTGAAGACGTTTTTGACTTCGATCTTGCTCACGGTTGCGTTGTTCATTTGCTCACCTCATGCCGTGCACGACCGTACGCCTGTGTAATGCGGTCGATCACTACGGCCAGAATCACGATCGCCAGACCGGCTTCGAGGCCGCGTCCGACGTTGAGGGTCTGAATCCCCACCAGCACGTCTTCGCCCAGGCCACGGGCACCGATCATCGAGGCGATTACCACCATCGACAGGGCCATCATGGTGGTCTGGTTAATCCCCGCCATGATGCTTGGCAGGGCCAGCGGCAATTGCACGCCGAACAGTTGCTGCCAACGGTTGGCACCGAAGGCGTTGATCGCTTCCATCACCTCGCCGTCAACCTGGCGAATACCCAGGTCGGTCAGGCGGATCAGCGGTGGCGCGGCGTAGATCACGGTGGCGAAAATCGCCGGTACCTTGCCCAGGCCGAACAGCATCAACACCGGGATCAGGTACACGAAGCTCGGCATGGTCTGCATGATGTCCAGCAACGGCATCAGCACCGAACGCAGGCGATTGCTGCGGGCAGAGAGAATGCCCAACGGGATGCCGATCAGCACCGAAATGATCGTCGCGACCATCATCAGCGCCAAGGTCTGCATCAGCTTGTCCCAGAGGCCGACCGCGCCCACCAGGAACAGCAAGCCGACGATCACGGCAGTGGTCACGACCTTGCGGGTCGCGTGCCAGGCAACGCCCGCCACGATGGCCAGCATCAGCCACCAGGGCGCCGCACGCAGCAGCCCTTCAAGATTGACGATGGCCCACAACAGGGTGTCGGAGATGCTGCGGAACACATCGCCATAGTTGGTGACCAGCGAATCGACCCAACCGTTGACCCAGTCGGCGATGGAAAAAGTAAAGCTTTCGGGAAACATAAGAGACTCTCAATCAAGGGGTTGCGATCAAGCGTCCGACTGCCGTTGCCGACAGCCGGAGAAGCCCAACCTACAAGGCCGCGTCGATTTTCTTGGCTGCGTCTTCACTCACCCACGCATGCCAGACTTCAGGATGTTCCTTCAGGAAGATCTTGGCCAGTTTTGGCGACTCGATCCGCTCTTTGGTCATGCGACCCAGGTTCTGGTTCAGCAGGTCGATTGGAATATTGACCTTATCCAGCACGGCCACCAGTTCCGGCGCTTCGTCGTGGAAAGTCTTGGACAGGCCGACCTTGATGGTCACTGTCTTGTTCACGCCGGGTTTCTCTTCCAGTTTCACCAGGTCGACCTGGCCCATCAACGGGGTTGGCGACCAGTAGTAGAACAGGATCGGCTCGCCACGCTTGTAGCTCGACAGCACGGCGGCATCGAGGGCCGGGCCGGTGCCTGGGCGGAAGTTGGTGTAGGTGCTTTCCAGGCCGTAGCTTTTCAGCATTTCGCTGTTGTCCAGCTCACAGGTCCAGCCGGCGGGGCAGTTGTAGAAACGCCCTTTGGCTGGCTCTTCGGCGTCCTTGAACACGGCGGAGTATTTGCCCAGGTCAGCGATGTTTTTCAGGTCCGGGGCCTTGGCTTCCAGCTTGCGCTTGGCATCGCCTTCGATCACGTAGCGCGGCACGTACCAGCCTTCGATCGCGCCGACGACTGGAGCGCCGACACCGACGACCTTGCCGGCCTTCTCGGCCTTGTTCCAGACCTCGCTGCGGCCGACCCACTCTTCGGCAAACACCTGGATGTCGTTGCTGCTCAGGGCGTTTTCCATGGTGATGGAGTTGCCCGGCAGGCTGTCGGTCTTGCAGTCGTAGCCTTTTTCCAACACGACTTGCATCACGTCGGTCAGCAACATGGCGCTTTCCCAGTTCAGACCGGCGAATTTCACCGGCTTGCCCGACTCGCACCAACCCGCAGCCTGAGTGGCGCCGGCACTGGCCAGCAGGCCCATGGAAAGCAATGAGGTCAGCAGGGTCTTGTTCGATTTCATTGTAGTGACGCTCCTAATCATGAATTGGCTTACGGCAGTCAAGAGGCATCCAGCCCTGTCCACGTCCAATCAGGCCTGCGCCGCAGCGCGACCGGCCCCGCTTGCTTCAGGTTGTACAACGCTGTCCTGCTCGACCGGCAGAATCAGTTGATCGGGCACTGATCCGTGCCATTTTTTCGCACACACGTAATACAGGGCTGCGGGAAGCACCAGACCGATGATCCAGGAAATGTCCACATCACCCAGAGCGGCCACCAGTGGACCGGTGTAGAACTTGGTGGAGATGAACGGCAACTGCACCAACACACCGAAAACATAGACGCTGATACCGAGGGTATTCCAACGGCCGTAGCGACCGTTCGGATCAGACAGCGCCGGCACGTCATAGCGCTCGCGAGTGATGCAGTAGTAGTCCACCAGGTTGATCGCGCTCCATGGCGTGAAGAACGCCAGCAGGAACAGGATGAAGGACTTGAACGCACCGAGGAACGAGTGTTGACCGAGCAACGCCATCAGGGTCGCAGCGCCGACGATGACCAGTACGAACACCAGACGCTGCAAGCGCGTTACTTTCAGGTCACCACGGAACCCGCTGATGATGGTCGCAATGCACATGAAGCTGCCGTAGGAGTTCAGCGTGGAGATGGTGACCTTGCCGAACGCGATGCTGAAGTACAGCAGCGCAGCGGTGGCACCGGTACCGCCCAAACCTACGATGTAGGCCACTTCGTGACCGGCAAATTGGCCGTTGGCCGAGGCCGCGGCAAACACGCCGAGGATCATCGCCACCTGTGCGCCAATTACCGAACCGGCGCCAGCGGCGAAAAAGGTTTTCACCGAGGACGTCTTGCTTGGCAGGTAGCGTGAATAGTCAGCCACGTAAGGGCCGAAGGCGATCTGCCAGGACGCCGCGAGCGACACCGCGAGCAGGAAGCTGCTCCAGCTGAAGTGGCGGATTTCCAGGAGTGCGCCAACGTCAGTCTGGCTCATCAGACGACTGAACAGGAAAACAAAGGCAATCACACCAATGACGCTGGCTACACGGCCAATCCAATGGATCACCCGATAACCGAGCACCGTAACCAGCACGATGACACTGGCGAAGATAAGGATACCGACGCTGTCGCTGACGCCAAACAACTGGCCCAGCGCCTGGCCGGAAAGCACGGTCCCCGTTGCGGTGAAACCGAGGTACATCAGACAGACCAGCACGATCGGGATGGCCGCGCCATAAACGCCGAACTGTACCCGACTGGAAATCATCTGCGGCAGGCCGAGCTTGGGCCCTTGCGCGGCATGCAGTGCCATTACGCCACCGCCGATCAGTTGGCCGATCAACAGACCGATCAACGACCAGAACACGTCACCGCCCAGCACCACGGCCAGGGCCCCGGTGACAATCGCGGTGATTTGCAGGTTGGCACCCATCCACAGGGTGAACTGGCTAAACAGACGACCGTGTCTTTCCGCTTCCGGGATGTAGTCGATCGAGCGTTTCTCGATCAACGGTTTGTTGCCTGCACGATCGCTGGTAACAGCCATGATTCAACCTCTGTGGATTGTTATTCTGGATTGGTATGTCCCCCTGTAGGAGCGAGGCTTGCCCGCGAAGGCGTCTTTCCTGACACACCGAGGTGCATCATTCGCTGGCAAGCCAGCTCCTACAGGTTTGCGTCGGCCCAAGCCGGCTTTTTATTTACCGGTAATCATCGGCAGGTTCAGCCCTTGTTCCTTGGCGCAGTCGATCGCGATCTGGTAACCCGCATCGGCATGGCGCATGACGCCGGTCGCCGGGTCGTTGTGCAGGACGCGCGCGATACGCTCGGCCGCTTCATCGGTACCGTCGCAGACAATCACCATGCCCGAGTGCTGGGAGAAGCCCATGCCGACGCCGCCGCCGTGGTGCAGGGACACCCAGGTCGCGCCGCTCGCGGTGTTGAGCAGGGCGTTGAGCAGTGGCCAGTCGGACACGGCATCGGAACCGTCCTGCATCGATTCGGTTTCGCGGTTCGGGCTCGATACCGAACCGGAGTCCAGGTGGTCGCGACCGATCACGATTGGTGCGGACAGCTCACCGCTACGTACCATTTCGTTGAACGCCAGGCCCAGCTTGGCGCGCAGGCCCAGGCCAACCCAGCAGATACGTGCCGGCAGACCCTGGAAGCTGATGCGCTCGCGGGCCATGTCCAGCCAGTTGTGCAGGTGGGCGTCGTCCGGGATCAGTTCCTTGACCTTGGCGTCGGTCTTGTAGATATCTTCAGCGTTGCCCGACAGCGCAGCCCAACGGAACGGGCCGATGCCACGGCAGAACAGTGGACGGATGTAGGCCGGTACGAAGCCTGGGAAGTCGAATGCGTTTTCCACGCCTTCTTCCTGGGCCATCTGACGGATGTTGTTGCCGTAGTCGAAGGTCGGCACGCCCATTTTCTGGAAGTCGAGCATCGCTTTGACATGAACGGCCATCGATTGCTTGGCGGCTTTGATCACAGCGGCCGGCTCGGTCTTGGCGCGAGCACGGTACTGATCCCAGGTCCAGCCGGCAGGCAGGTAGCCGTTGAGCGGGTCGTGGGCGCTGGTCTGGTCGGTGACCATGTCCGGGCGCACGCCGCGCTTGACCAGTTCCGGCAGGATTTCTGCCGCGTTGCCCAGCAGGGCGATGGAGATCGCTTTGCCTTCAGCAGTGTATTTGGCGATGCGGGCCAGTGCGTCGTCGAGGTCGCTGGCTTGCTCGTCGACATAGCGGCTTTTCAAACGGAAATCGATGCTGACCTGCTGGCATTCGATGTTCAGCGAGCATGCGCCGGCCAAGGTTGCAGCCAGAGGCTGAGCACCACCCATGCCGCCCAGGCCAGCGGTCAGTACCCACTTGCCTTTGAGGTCATCGTTGTAGTGCTGGCGACCCGCTTCGACGAAAGTTTCGTAGGTGCCCTGGACGATGCCCTGGCTGCCGATGTAGATCCAGCTACCCGCGGTCATCTGGCCGTACATGGCCAGGCCTTTGGCGTCGAGCTCGTTGAAGTGTTCCCAGCTCGCCCAGTGTGGCACCAGGTTGGAGTTGGCGATCAGTACGCGCGGTGCGTTGGTGTGGGTCTTGAACACGCCGACCGGCTTGCCGGATTGCACCAGCAGGGTCTCGTCGTCGTTCAGGTTGGTCAGGCTTTCGACGATCTTGTCGTAGCATTCCCAGTTACGTGCCGCACGACCGATACCACCGTAAACCACCAGTTCTTTAGGGTTCTCGGCAACTTCCGGGTCGAGGTTGTTCATCAGCATGCGCAGCGGCGCTTCGGTCAGCCAGCTCTTGGCGGTCAGCTTGTTACCGCGGGCAGCACGGATTTCAACGTCACGAAACTTAGTAGGTTTAATGTCAGTCACGAAAAAGACTCCTCAGCAATCAATCCAAACCAACCCAGGCAGTGGGCGAGCAAGCCAATGGGCATCAGTGCACACCGGCGAATCAGTGGACGATGGTTGAGTCCTCGTGACTCATACGCATACGTCTTTACTTGTACATACAAGCATATGCAATCAAGCGGCCAACTTGTTGGATAGGCATTCAAGAAAAATTCTGAAACGACTGGAGAGCGCCTGGATCAAGGGTTCCGGCGTAGATGAAAATTTTCGTGGGGATTTTTTGCGGCGGCGGGATGTTGTTACTTGAGCGTGGTCTTGCGCCACACTGGGGCGTTCGGTAACAAGTTGGTGCGCGGAGGGAAACGGAGTTGGGTACTGCTTTTGTGGCGAGGGGATTTATCCCCGCTGGGTCGCGAAGCGGCCCCAAAAAAATAGGGTTGCTGCGCAGCCCAACGGGGATGAATCCCCTCGCCACATTGAATTTCTTTAGCAGTTAATCAGCGTGCAGTCAGTTCGATCACGCAGCAGGCACCGTTGCTGGAAACTTCCAGCAGGCCGGTATTACCGACAAGTTGCAGGCAATCATGACGACCCAGTTGGGAAGCACCGTTACCGACCTTCACTTCAAGCGCATCGCTGGCACTGAACACCAGCCCGGTCCCCGCCTCGCTGAAAAACCGCTGCTCACCACTCAACCACTGCAACCGCGCGTGGTAACGCTGCGGCGCATAGATCAGGTTGAAATCGCGGATCGACCCACCAAGCAATGTGCAGGAAACCTGGCTCTCACCGCTGAAGGCAAACGGGTCCAGCGGTAACAGCGGCCGGCTGTTCTGACCGTCCACCGACAAAGTCATACCGTCACCCTGCAACACGGTGATGATCCGCTCATACCCGGCAAAGGTGGAAAACCCGCCCGACTCGCCGATATCGGCAATCGACAGACGCCAGCCGAAACCATCCAGACCAGTCCCGGCATCGCGGGTGATTTCTTCGGTACTGCCGCCGCCGTTTTTCCACGGCATGCGCGGGTAATCTTTGGCGCGTAAAACTTTCAAACTGCTCATTTATGAAAGCGTCCTTCCAGACGATGACGGGAACCGGGGTGGATCAAGCGAGCGGCAGTCACCGGCTGACGGCCGGACCAGGTGCGGCGACGGATCAGCAGGCACGGCTCGCCTTTTTCAATCTGCAGCAACTTGCATTCGGACGGCTCGGCCAGGATCGCCTCGACCACGTGCTCGCCTTCGGTCAATGGTGCGACCTGGTTCAGATAGGCGTATGGCGTTTGCAGGGTGAAGTCCTGCTTGAGGTAGTCGGGCGCCACCAGCGCGTTGACGAAACGGTCTTCGATTTGCACCGGAATGTCGTTTTCGAAATGCACGATCAGCGAGTGAAACACTTTCTGCCCTTCACGCATGTCCAGCGCCAGGGCACGTTCGGAGCCTGCAGCCTCTTCTTCAAGGGTGATTACCTTGCAGGTGTGGCGATGGCCACGGGAGGCGATTTCGTCAGCAATGTTGTGCACTTCGAACAGCGCGGACTGGCTTTTCGGCTCGGCGACGAAGGTGCCGACACCTTGCATGCGCACCAACAGACCGTCGGCGGTCATTTCGCGCAAGGCGCGGTTGATGGTCATGCGACTGAAACCCAGTTGGCTGACCAACTCGCTTTCCGATGGAACGCGATAGTGCGGCGGCCAGTTTCCACTGTCGATTTGCTGGGTGATCATCTGTTTGACGCGGGCGTACAAGGGCGCCGGACTGTCGCCCATGTTCGCGGCCAACGGAGAGACTGGAGGCGGAGTCGGCACGGTTAATCCTTGGTCGTTTAGTAAAGATTGCTAGCTTGCCGGAGTTTACCGGGCAGGCAAACGTCTGTATATGTATATACAAATAACACACGATGGGGTGCTGAACCATGTCCGCCTTCTTTGCCGAACGCGCGCTGCTGCCTAGTGGATGGGCCAACAATGTACGTCTTGAGGTCAGCGCCGATGGCGTCCTGACCCATATCCAGGCCGATTCTCATGCAGATGACGCCGAACGGCTGAGCGGTCCGCTGCTGCCAGGCATGCCGAACCTGCACTCCCACGCGTTCCAGCGGGCCATGGCCGGGCTGGCGGAAGTAGCAGGCAACCCGAATGACAGTTTCTGGACCTGGCGTGACCTGATGTATCGCCTCGTCGGAAAAATCAGCCCGGAGCAACTGGGCGTCATTGCCCGCCAGCTGTACATCGAAATGCTCAAGGCCGGCTACACCTCAGTGGCCGAATTTCATTACGTGCACCACGACAGCAACGGCCAACCTTATGCCGACCCGGCCGAACTGGCCCTGCGCATCAGCCAGGCCGCCAGCGCCGCCGGTATCGGTCTGACCTTGCTGCCGGTGCTCTACAGCCACGCAGGTTTCGGTGGCCAGACGCCAAACGACGGCCAGCGCCGCTTCATCAACAGCACCGAAAACTACCTCAAGCTGCAATCGCGACTGCAGCCGATATTAGCGCAGCAACCAGCACAGTCCCTGGGTTTGTGTTTCCACTCATTGCGCGCGGTCACACCGCAACAGATCAGCGAAGTGCTGGCGGCCAGCGACAAGCAATGCCCGGTGCACATTCACATCGCCGAACAACAGAAAGAAGTCGACGACTGCCTGAGCTGGAGCGGTCGCCGTCCACTGCAATGGCTGTATGAAAATACCGAAGTCGATCAGCGCTGGTGCCTGGTCCACGCCACCCACGCCAACCCGGAAGAGGTCACACTGATGGCCAAGAGCCGGGCCATCGCCGGCCTGTGCCTGACCACCGAGGCCAACCTGGGCGACGGGATTTTCCCGGCCGTGGATTTTCTTGCCCAAGGCGGACGCATGGGCATCGGTTCCGACAGCCACGTGTCATTGAGCGTGGTGGAAGAGTTGCGCTGGCTGGAATACGGCCAACGTCTGCGTGATCAACGTCGCAATCGCTTGTATGGCGCGGACCAGCCGATGGTCGGCCGCACGCTGTTTGATGCGGCGCTGGACGGCGGTGCCCAGGCGCTGGGGCAACCGATCGGCGCGCTGGAGGTCGGCAAGCGTGCCGATTGGCTGGTGCTGGACGGCAACGATCCGTACCTGGCGACCGCCACGGGTGACGGAATTCTCAATCGTTGGTTGTTTGCCGGTGGCGATCGTCAGGTGCGCGATGTGCTGGTCAATGGCCAGTGGGTCGTGCGTGACGGGCGGCATGCCGGGGAAGAGGAAAGCAGCCGCGCCTTCACCCAGGTCCTGCGCGAACTCCTGGGCTGACCCAAAAACAACTGTGGGAGCGAGCCTGCTCGCGAAAGCGGTGTCTCAGTCAACAACTCTGTCAACTGACACGCCCTCTTCGCGAGCAGGCTCGCTCCCACATTGGTTATGCGCTAACCGTCAGTTCGAGGTCTTGGCCATCTGCGTATCCGACGCCCGCCAGATCAGCCGCGTGGTGTCATAACCCTGCTGACGCGCCTTGCTCAGCAACTCTTCACGCACTACACCGTTGACGGACGGGGTACGCGACAGCAGCCACAGATAACGCCGGCTCGGGTCGCCGACAATGGCAGTCTTGTAGTCATCGCTGACGTACAACACCCAGTACTCGCCCTTCGCCAGACCCGGTATCAACCTTGAAAACCAGGTATCGAATTCGACCCACAACTTGTCGGTCTTGCCCGGCACTTGTGGATATGCCGTGCCCCTGACCTCTTCCCACTGCCACTGCGGCGTCAGGCAGCGATTCAACACCGCGACGTTACCGTCAGACTTGAGCGTGTAGTGGGCTTCGGATTGCGCACAGTCGCGCTGGAAGTACATCGGCAGTCGCGCCAACTCGTACCAGGTACCTTGATAGCGCTTTAGATTGACACTGTTGGCAGTTTTTGGCGCCAACGGATCCTGGCCAGAACTGGCACAGCCGGCCAATACCAGGCCGGCAAAAAGCATGATCAATAACCGCTTCATTGTTTTTCTCCCGTGGGCGCGTGGCCCCGGTTTACTTCAGGCCTTGGCCGGAAAACATCAACACTTTGTCACCGGCGAACTGCACGCTGATAAAGCTGTTCTTGTCGCCCCATGTGCAACTGGACATGCCGAGCGCGCCTGAGCAATCGGCGGGTTTGCCCAACAGGGTCTCAACCTCGGCCTTGGCCATTCCTGACGACAGCTTCGAGTAGTTTTCCTGATTGACCTTGCTGCACGCAGCCAACAACACGCAAAACGACAGCAGGGCGATGGATCGCAGCGACATGTGAAACTCCACGGACGAAGGGATTGGCATGACTGCCAAGCTGAACCTTAGAAGAGAAAACCCCTGTCTGGTTCCCTGCCCGACGGGCTATTTATAAGGCCGCTCGTCTACCTTTTCGCGAATTATCAACCACTTCGTTTTGCTGCCGGGTATTTCGTCGGTTTTTGCATAAAACGCCTAATCTTTGGCGCCGCTCAGTCGACATATAGGCAACGCAAAGCCACGTCCGTGACATTTGCCACCCTTTTGTTGACCAGATCTCCTGCGGTAGCTCATCCAATGACCAGAAACATGAAATTCAGCCACAAGATCTTGTTGGCTGCTGCCCTCGTGGTGGCTGTCGCATTCGCTTGTTTCATCCTGTTCAACGACTATCGCCAGCGGCAGACCTTGCGTAGCAGCACCGAAGCCTCGATGCAGGAACTTGGCAGCCTGACCACCAGCAACATCCAGACCTGGCTGGAAAGCCGCATGCAGTTGCTTCAATCAATGGCCCAGCAGGTCAGCGCCGACGGTAATGCCCCTGCCAGCCTGAAACGCATCATCGACCTGCCCGCCTACATCGGCAATTTCCAGCTGAGTTACTTCGGTGGCGCCGATGGCGTGATGTTCTCGGTCCCGGCGGGCAATCGCGCGCCAGACTACGACCCTCGCGCCCGCGGCTGGTACAAGGCTGCCAACAGCGCACAACAGACCATCGTCACTGAACCGTACATCGCCGCGTCTTCCGGCAAGCTGGTGATCACGGTGGCCACTCCGGTTCAGCGCCAGGGCCAGATGATTGGCGTTGCTGGCGCCGACATCGACCTGTCCAGCGTCAGTGCGATCATCAACTCGCTGAACTTCGGCGGCCACGGCCATGCCTTCATCGTGGGCGCCGACGGCAAGATCCTGATTCACCCGGACAGCAAATGGGTGCTCAAGAACCTCACCGACGCTTACCCCAACGGTGCGCCGCAAGTCAGCCCGGGCATGAAAGAAGTCGAGATCGATGGCAAAAGCCAGTTCATCTCCTTCACCCATGTCAACGGCGTGCCGTCCGCAGATTGGTACGTGGCACTGGTGCTGGACCAGGACACCGCGTTCTCGATGCTGAGCGAATTCCGCACCTCGGCGATCATCGCCATGGTGATTGCAGTGGTGATCATCATCACGTTGCTGGGCATGTTGATCAGTTTCCTGATGCAGCCGTTGCTGACCATGGGCCGTGCCATGCACGACATCGCCGAAGGCGAAGGTGACCTGACCAAACGCCTGACCATCCACGGCCATGACGAATTCGGCGCACTGGGGCTGTCGTTCAACCGTTTCGTCGAACGCATCCACACCTCGATCAGCGAAGTGTCCTCGGCCACGGGCCAGGTCAACGAAGTGGCCCTACGCGTTGTCGCCGCGTCCAATTCGTCGATGTTCAACTCCGACCAGCAAGCCTCGCGCACCAGCAGTGTGGCCGCGGCGATCAACGAGCTCGGCGCCGCTGCCCAGGAAATCGCCCAGAACGCCGCCCTCGCCTCGCAGCATTCGAGCGATGCGCGCGCGTTGGCCGAAGAGGGTCAGCAAGTTGTGGATAAAACCATCTCGGCGATGCACCAGCTGTCGGCAAAGATCAGCGACTCGTGCGGCAACATCGAGACGCTCAACAGCAACACTGTCAACATCGGGCAGATTCTGGAAGTGATCACCAGCATCTCCCAGCAGACCAACCTGCTGGCGCTCAACGCGGCGATTGAAGCCGCGCGCGCCGGTGAAGCCGGACGTGGTTTTGCGGTGGTCGCCGACGAAGTACGCAACCTCGCCCACCGCACGCAGGACTCGGCGCAGCAAGTGCAGAAGATGATCGAGGAACTGCAAGTCGGCGCCAGGGAAGCGGTAACCATCATGACCGACAGCCAGCGCCAGAGTGAAAGCAGCGTTGGCATCGCCAACCAGGCCGGCGAGCGCTTGGGCAGCGTGACCCAGCGCATCGGCGAGATCGACGGCATGAACCAATCCGTGGCCACGGCGACGGAAGAGCAGACGGCCGTGGTGGAATCGATCAACGTCGACATCACCGAGATCAATACGCTGAACCAGGAAGGTGTGGAGAACCTGCAGTCGACTTTGCGCGCGTGTGCGGATCTTGAGCGGCAGGCGGCGCGGTTGAAGCAGTTGGTGGGTAGTTTCCGGATCTAAGGTGCTCTCACCGGCCTCATCGCGAGCAAGCTCGCTCCCACATTGGATCTCCAGTGCGACAAAGATCCCTGTGGGAGCGAGCTTGCTCGCGATGACGGATTCAGCAACAAAGCAAAATTAGAACCTTGACCCCGGCTTGGAGAGAAACTCCAACTCCTCAGCCGTCGACTCGCGCCCCAACACCGCATTGCGATGCGGGAACCGTCCGAACTGCGCAATCACCTTCTGATGCCGCTCGGCAAAATCCAGATAATCGGCAAACAATGCCCGATCAGTTTCCGGTTGTTGCGCAAGTAGATCGATGTGGCGCGAGACGCCTTCGTTCTGGACCGCGAGATTCTCGCTGTGCTCGAATACCAGGTAGATAAACACTCGCTGAATAGGTGGTAACTGCCGATCAAAATCCGCAGCAATGCCTTGGGCGACCAACTTCTGGGCCCGCAGATCACCGGAAAAGGCTTTGGGGGTGTCGCGAAAGATCATGCGCGGGAGTTGATCAAGCAACAGCACTAGTGCCAGCCAACCTTCGGGACGTTGCATCCACTCGGTCAATCCGCCGGCCAGAGCCTGCTCGACCTGGTCCCCGAAACGCTCACGCGCCTCGAGGTCCTGGCTGTCACGCTTGCCGAACCACAACTTGCCCTTGTCAGCCGCGATTGCCCTGGCTGTTTCGGCTGTACCGAACCACCAATCGAGCAACGGCTGCCAGGGCGCGTTCATGGTTTATTCCTTGTGGTAAGCCGTAACGCGTGCGACTTCTTCTTTCGAACCGAGGAACACCGCTACGCGCTGGTGCAGACCTTCAGGCTGGATGTCGAGAATGCGCTGGTGACCATCTGTGGACGCGCCGCCCGCTTGTTCCACCAGGAACGACATCGGGTTGGCCTCGTACATCAGGCGCAGTTTGCCCGGCTTCGATGGTTCGCGGCTGTCGCGTGGGTACATGAACAGACCGCCACGGGTCAGGATACGGTGCACGTCGGCAACCATCGCGGCGACCCAGCGCATGTTGTAGTTCTTTTTCAGCGGGCCTTCATCGCCTGCCAGCAGTTCGCCAACGTAGCGCTGTACCGGTGCTTCCCAGTGACGCTGGTTGGACGCGTTGATGGCGAATTCCTGGGTGGCTTCAGGAATGCTGATGTTTTCGTGGGTCAGTACGAAACTGCCCATTTCACGGTCCAGAGTGAAACCTTTCACGCCGTCGCCCAGGGTCAGGATCAACATGGTCTGAGGACCGTAGATCGCGTAACCGGCGGCCACTTGCTGGGTACCTGGCTGCAGGAAAGCCTTTTCATTCAAGGGCTCGTTCTGGCTCAGGTATTCGTTCGGGCAACGCAGTACCGAGAAGATGGTGCCGACCGGGGCGTTGATGTCGATGTTCGACGAACCGTCCAGCGGGTCGAATACCAACAGGTACGCGCCTTTCGGGTATTTGCCCGGGATCTGGTAGGCGTTGTCCATTTCTTCGGACGCCATGCCGGCCAGGTGACCGCCCCATTCGTTGGCCTCGAGCAGGATCTCGTTGGAGATCACGTCAAGCTTCTTCTGCACTTCGCCCTGGACATTTTCGGTGCCCATGCTGCCCAGAACGCCGCCGAGGGCGCCTTTGGACACGGCGTGGTTGATCTCCTTGCAAGCACGCGCCACCACTTCGATCAGGAAGCGCAGATCGGCAGGAGTGTTGTTGCTGCGGGTCTGCTCAATCAAATAGCGACTCAAGGTAACGCGGGACATGGAAGGCTCCGGTGGAATGGGGGACTAAAAACCCGCGCAGTTTAACGCGAGTCGGGGCGCATTTCCTCCTATCAGACGTGATCGGCTGAAGAGAGTTCATGTGCGGGGTTCAGCGTAGTAGGAAATGCGCTGGATGTGAGCCGGAAAGCAGCGGTCATATCAGTACTTTTATTGACTGATCGATCGCATTCGCGAGCAGGCTCGCTCCCACATTGGAACGCATACTCCTGTGGGAGCGAGCCTGCTCGCGAATGGCGCGAAGCGCCAGCCATTCTCAGGAATTGGCTGGCGGCTTGCGCAGCAGACTGAACGCCATTGCCGCCAGAAACAACACGCCAAGCAGCAACACCGCCCACAGGCCGAATTTCTTCCAGTCGATGCCCACGGATGCCGGCACTGTCGACACCATCGGGGCAACCGGCGCGCCACCCTCGACCGACGCCCGGCCCAACGTCGCCAGCTTCGCCGCGCTGTAATCCGGAATCAGCGTCGACAACGGCAAGCTCGCCGCCTTCACCGTCGCATTGCCCAACGCCAACCTATAAGGCCCAGGCCCCCGCGCCAGAAACACCAATTGCGTCGCCCGCACGGCAAACTTCACCGTTGGCGCCTGTGCGCCGAGGCCACCGCCGCGTTCATCCACGGTCAGTTTCAACTGCTGTACGGCTTGCCCCGACAACTGCAATTGGTCCTGCACCACGTCCTGGCCATTCTGGCTCAGGCGATAGAGTAAGCCACTGCTCAACGGTTGCCACGGCAAGCTGCTGTCGCGACGCCCAGACAGGATGACCGGCGCCAGGCTGTTGGGTTGACTCAACTCGACCTGCAGACGCTCGACGTTGAGCACCCTGGGTAATTGCCAGGTGTATTCACCCGCCTTCACGCTGCTGCCGTCCAGCGCCTGGGACCAGACCAACGGCAGCGGCAAGCTGCGCACGCTTTGCAACTGCGCCGATGTCAGTATCGGTGCCAATTGCGGCGTGTTCCACAGCAAGCGCAGATAGCGTGCCGACTGCCCCGGCAGGCTGACCTCATGCTGCTCGACCCGTTCATCGGCAAACGTCAGCCGCGCCAGTTGCCCCTCGCCCCAGGACTGCCAATACAGCAAATCGTCGCTGGCCTCGATGCTGAACCGCTGGAAGCCATCACGCTCACTGGTCCAGTCGAGAATCAGCTGCTGCAACGGCGCCTTGATGCCACTGGCGTCCAGTAGCCAGCCACGCAACGCTTCCTCACCCACCTCCAGCTCAGTGGACGGCTGCACCTGGACCAGGGTGCCATTGGCGCTCGCTTGCACCCGCACGCTCGGGGCATGCCCGGTGGCGTCCGCCGAGTCGTACAGGGGGAACCATTTGACGTCAGTCAGCGTGCGGTTGTCGTCAGCTTGGGCGCTTGCCCGTGACAGGGCATAGGCTTGCGGTTCGCCAGCGGCGTTGAACACGCGCACATCACTGAGATCGGTCTGCCGTGCGCTCAGTTGCACGGCCAGGGACAGCTCAAGGCGATACCATGGACCTTCACCACTCACGGACAACGGCACTTGCGTGGCGAAGTCCGCCGGTGTTTCCTGGGCGCGTATTTCCTGGGTAGAGACAGACAGTGCCATGCCCATTGCAACGACGCCCAACCAGACCCGGTTCAGCTTCTGACTCAAGACGACACTCCTTCGGTTTGCGGCGCCGGTTTCTCGGAGTCCGCCACAGTTTCAACGCGCTTGGGTGGCAAAGGGGCGAAATAGCCCACCACCAATAGCAACACACCAACGCCGATAAACGACACGATCCGCGCCAGCCCGCCACGGTTGCTCAATTCCACAAAGAACAGTTTCGCCACCACCACGCCGATCAGGGCCGCCCCGATCAACCAGACTTCACGGCGATGACGCAAATGGCCACCAATCATCAAACCTAGCGCCATCAAGGTCCAGACGATGGACAGGCCGGCCTGGACCCGCATGGATTCAAGCAAGGCCTCCAGCTCGTACGGCACGCCGCTCCAATGGTGAGCCGTGCGCATCACCAGGGCAGTGAAGAACATGAACAGCGAAACACCGACGATCAGTTGCACCGCAGCGGCGTAGCTCCTGCGGATCGTCAGTCGCGCCGCCTCGCTGCGGGACCACGCGTAGACACCGAACAACGCAAACAGCAGGCCCAATTCCAGCGGGTTGACCAGCGGCAAATAGGGCAAGGGCTCAGCCGTGCCATCACTGACGATATTGGCCAGCCAGAACCAGCTCAGCATCAACAATGCCAAGGGCGCGGCGGCATACACTCGGTATTCGCGAGCGTAGGCCGACACCGGCCAGGGCCAGGCACGCGGTGCCGCCATCAGCACCAGATAGAGGCTCGGCAGTAGCGCCCACCCCAGCCAGCGCCAGGCGTTGTATTGCTCGGACAACAGCAGCAAGCCATAGCGCAGCTCCAGGGCCAGCACACCGATCAGCAGCCAGCACCCGAGTACGTGAGCGCTACTCAGTACAGCGGTTGGCAGCATTGGCGCCAAGCGTCGCAGGGACATGAAATGCACGACGAACACCACGGCCCACGACAGCCAGCCGACGTTGGCCGCCGGATGAAACTGCGGATGCCAAGCGGCGAGCAACACCAGGCCGGCGGCCGGGATCAGCAAGGCGCAGAGCACGCCCAGCGCGGGCCACGTCAGGCGCAGCGCCAACACTGCCCACAGCGCCACATTGATTGCCGCGGCCGCCAGCATCAACGTTGCCTGCAGGGGAACCGGTGCAAACAGCAGCACTTCACTGACCCAGGCCAGCGCCCACCACCCCGCGCCCCAAGCCAGCAACACCCGGGACAAGCGCTGCAGGTTCACACCATCGATCGCCGTGACAGGAAAGCCGACCTGCAAACGCCACGCCCCGATCAACGCGACCAGGCCCAGCATCAGTGGTGACCAGAATCCAGCATGGGCCAACGGCCGCAAGTCTTCGCTGGCCAGGGGTTCAGCCACCAGGAACAACACACCACCCAGCAACTGAACGACAAATGCGCTCAACAGGAACGTGGGCGAGAGCAGGCGCAAACCGACGAACAACGTCAGCAGCCCGGCTAATGCCCAACAGATTGACGTGCCATGGGCGAAAAAGAACATCGGCGCCAGCAAGTAGACAAACGTCAGGCCGAGAGCTGCCAGGACCGGCAGGACATGGCGCTCCCAAGACGAAATCCGCCCGGGCAAGGCCTTGTGTAACTGATGAAAACTGAACAGCAGTGCGCCGCCGAGCATCAACGCCCCCAGCGGCGTGCCGTCCAGCAGGCTGCTCTCGCCGCTGCGCAGTTCATTGAGAAATACCAGCGCCGCGCCCGCTTGCAACAACAAGGCAAACGCTCGGGCGAACGGACGTTGCTGGCGCAGGCCCAGCCAGAAAATCCCCGCGCCTTCTACTGCCCATGCCGCGCTCGTCCACCGCGCATCCAGCCCCAGGGGAATCGCCAGGCTGGTGAAAATCACGCCCAGCGCCAGGCAGGTTTCCGCCAACAGCAGTGCTCGCCCACCCATCAGCAAACGAGCCAGGCCCATGTAGATCATGCCAAGCGCCAGTGCGCTGAACGCGGCGGCGAACTGCAGATGCTGAACCAGGGCGAATTGCAGCCCAAAGCCAACCAACGGCGGACCAAACAGCAGCGTGCCATCGACGTAGTCGCCCTTGCGCGCTGACCAGCGCAACAGCGCTTTGCGGTCGTCATCCTCGGGCGCGTCGCGCATCTGCAGCAATTTGTGCCGGGCGAACAACAAGCCGATGGCCAGGTACATCACGAAGAACAGAATCAGGAACGGCTCGGTGCTCCACAGCAACTCTGGCGTATAGGAGCGCAAGCCCCAGGCGAACCCGATACCGAAGGTGCCGGTGAAGCCGATGACATTGAGCAGACGCCAGGTTTTGAACCAGGCGATAACGAGGATGCCCGCGTTGAGCAAGGCGAAGTAACTGAACAGCGCGACGTGACTGCCGGCACCCGTGGAAGCCAGCAGGGGCGCGGCGAATCCGCCCAACGCGGCGGCGGCAGCCAGGCCCAGTGCATCCTGGGTAATGGCCAGAATCGCCGAAAACACCGTCACCGCCACCAACAGACCAAACGCCGCCGAAGGATCGAGCAACGGATGCAGGCGCATCGCGGCAAACACCGTCAGGTACAGCACGGCGATTGCGGCTCCTTGCAGCATCAAGGCGTAATTGTTGTTACGCGATCGCAGCCACCAACCGAGGCCGAGCAGGCCCAACGCAACCCCCGCGACACCGGCATAGCGCAACTCGATCGGCACCACCATGCCCTCGGTGGCGTAGCGCAGCAGGAAGGCCAGGCCGAGGAACAACAGCACCACACCGACCCGCAGCACGGTGTTGCCGCCCAATAGCCACGCACGTGCAGCGTTGATGGCGCGCTCGATAAAGCCAGGTCCACGAGGGTTGGCGGGGGCTTGAGGTTCGCGGTCGGCGGGCGCTGATTTCCAGGCATCGAAGGGCTGCGCCGCAGCGGCGACCGGTTCAAGTTCGGGCGGCAATTCCCAGATCAGTTCCGGGGTTTCGACGGGGGTTTGAGCGACAACCCTTTCAGGAACTGCAACGGCTGCGCTGGCTTGAGGCGCCTTGAACCCAGTGCCCTCGAGCACGGCCAAACGTTGCTCGACCGCCTGCAGCGCAAGCTGCGCCTGTTCAAGCAGGCGACGTTCCTCGACAGCCTGGGTGTCCAGACGACCGATGCGAATGGCCTGACCAATGCCCAAACCAAGCAATGCGCCCAACAGCGCATCGCTGAATGACTCGTCGAGCACCCAGCCGAGCACCAGGCCCATCAGCATGAACATCCATTGCATGGTCGATATCCCTAAGCGCAATCCGAAAAGATTAGCGTAGCCTCCAAAAAGATCGCAGCCTCCGGCAGCTCCTACAGGGATTTGCATTCACCTGAAGGAGCTGCCGGAGGCTGCGATCTTTTGCTGCGCGCCCAGTATATCGATCCGACCGCAGACTTACTCCAACGCCTTCCAGATATCCGTCGCGTACTCACGAATCGTCCGGTCTGACGAAAACCAGCCCATCCGCGAGGTGCTCAACACCGCCGATCGCCACCATTCCTGGGAATCGTGCCAAAGGGCTTCGACGCGCATTTGCGCATTCCAGTAAGAATCGAAATCGGCACAGACCAGGAAGCGGTCATAGTCCACCAACGAATCGATCAGCCCGGTGTAACGGGATGGATCATCCGGCGAGAACACCCCGCCGCGAATGGCTTGCAACACATCATTGAGTCGATGGGACGCGGCAATGTCCGGCACCGCGCTAAACTCGTGGTTCTGCTTGCGCGCTTCAACCTGCTGGGCGCTGAGACCAAAGATGAACATGTTCTCGACGCCGATGCGCTCGGACATCTCCACGTTGGCACCGTCCAGCGTGCCGATGGTCAATGCACCGTTGAGGCCGAATTTCATGTTGCTGGTGCCCGAGGCTTCAAAGCCGGCAGTGGAGATCTGCTCGGACAGATCCGCCGCCGGAATGATGCTCTCCGCCAGGCTGACGTTGTAGTTGGGCAGGAACACGACCTTGAGCAACCCGCGTACGGTCGGGTCGTTGTTCACCACCCGGGCGATGTCGTTCGTCAGCTTGATGATCAACTTGGCCTGGTGATAACTGGCCGCCGCTTTACCGGCGAAGATCTTCACCCGTGGCACCCAGTCGATTTCAGGTTCGGCACGAATCGCCTGGTACAACGCCACGGTGTGCATCAGGTTGAGCAGTTGGCGCTTGTATTCGTGGATCCTCTTGACCTGCACGTCGAACATCGCCGCCGGGTTGACCGCCACCCCCAATCGCTCATGAATCAGGTAGGCCAGGGCCTTTTTGCTGTGCAGACGCTGTTCGGCGAACGCCTTGCGGAACGCGGGCTTATCGGCGAACGGCTGCAGGTCGATCAAGCGCTCCTCGGGCTTGTCCAGCAGGTCCGGGCCAAGGGCATCGACCAGCATCGAGGTCAGTTCCGGGTTGGCCTGGTACAGCCAGCGGCGGAACGTGATGCCGTTGGTCTTATTGTTGATCCGTTGCGGATAAAGCTTGTGCAGCTCGGAAAACACCGTCTTGCGCATCAATTGCGTGTGCAAGCCGGATACGCCGTTGACACTGTGGGAGCCGAGGAACGCCAGGTTGCCCATGCGCACGCGTCGACCGTTGTCTTCCTCGATCAATGACACCGCGCGCAGCACGTCGAAATCGTGGATGCCCTTGGCCCGCAGCGAGTCGATGTGCTGGGCGTTGATCAGGTAAATGATCTGCATGTGCCGTGGCAGCATGCGCTCCATCAGACCCACCGGCCAGGTTTCCAGCGCCTCGGGCAGCAAGGTGTGGTTGGTGTAGGAAAGCGTATCGACCGTGACCTGCCACGCCGCATCCCATGCCACGTCGTAGACATCGACCAATTGGCGCATCAACTCGGCCACGGCAATCGAGGGGTGGGTATCGTTGAGCTGGATCGCCGCGTGATCGCCCAGGGTCAGCACCGAGGTGTGCATGTTGCGATGGCGACGCAGCAAGTCCTGCAGGGATGCGGCGACGAAGAAGTATTCCTGGCGCAACCGCAGTTCCTGGCCGGCCTCGGTGCTGTCTGCCGGGTAGAGTACCCGCGAGATACTTTCGGCCCGGGCCACTTCTGCCACCGCCCCCAAGTGGTCACCGGCATTGAAGCGTTCCAGGTGCAAATCTTCCATGGCCCGTGCGCGCCACAGCCGCAAAGTGTTCACGCTTGCCCCGCGCCAACCGACCACCGGCGTGTCATAGGCAATGCCCCGCACGGTTTCCGCCGGGTGCCAGACTTGCTTGGACTTGCCGGCTTCATCGGTCACGGTCTCGACACCGCCGCCAAAGCCGATTGTGTAAACCACTTCCGGCCGTTCGAACTCCCACGGGTTGCCGAAATCCAGCCAGTGTTCGGTCTGCTCCTGTTGCCAGCCGTCGACGACGGCCTGACGGAACAAGCCGTGCTCGTAACGAATGCCGTAGCCATGACCCGCGATGCCCAGGGTCGACATGCTTTCCATGAAGCACGCCGCCAGTCGTCCGAGACCACCGTTACCCAACGCCGCGTCGGGCTCCAGCAGCCGGATGCGTTCAAGGTCGACGCCGAGTTCGGTCAGGGCTTCGCGTGCCACGTCGAGCAGGCCGAGATTGCTCAGGCTGTCGTAGAGCAGCCGGCCGATCAGGAATTCCAGGGAGAGGTAATAAACCCGCTTCTGTCCTTTGCGGTAAATCTGCCGAGTGTGGTCCATCCAGTGCTCGACCATATGATCACGCGCTGCCAGGGCAATGGCTTCGAACCAGTCATGGTCGAAGGCGTGATCCGGGTCTTTGCCCACCGCGTAGGTGAGTTTGGTCAAGACGGCGTCGCGAAATGCGGCCACCTCTGCTTCGCGAACAAGTGGTTCTTGAGTCATCGATAGGACCTCGAGCGAGCTTGGAATTGTCTGAGACTAGACGGTCTGACAGACGGTATAGACTCTGGTTCGGCAGTTTTTCCTGTTAATGCGCATTAGGCCGGCAATACATTGTCGTGTACCTGATTCAATGCAGGGGCCGTGCCGGATTAGCGGTGCTGCCTGGGTGCCCGTAAAAAAAACTGGCGAAAGGTTGTTCAAAAATCCACCAGTCCCGGTATGATCGCGCGCCCTGATGCACACGCTGGTAACAACCGATGATGAAGCCCAACCTGATCGCCGCCGCGGAGATCGACCGACTCGATACCTGGGCCAAGTACTCTGCCCCAATGTGCGGCTCCTGCCTATCGAGCTGTTGCACCCTGCCGGTCGAGGTCAAGATCAAGGACCTGATCCGCATCGGCATCGTCGATGAGTTCGAACGCGGCGACCCGCCAAAAAACATCGCCAAGCGCCTGCAAAAGGAAGGGATCGTCGAGCGCTACAACCAGAAGTCCGAGATCTTCACCCTCCAGCGCATGAGCAACAACGATTGCCTGTACCTGGATCGTAAGAGCCGTCTGTGCACTATTTATGAAAAGCGCCCGGATACCTGCCGCAACCACCCGAAAATCGGCCCGCGGCCGGGGTATTGCGCTTATAAGCCGAAAGAAGTGGTGCGTGAGAGCAGTAGCCGTCGGACCCTCGAGAAATTCTGATTCAGAATCTCGCTGCCTGACCGGGCCTCATCGCGAGCAAGCTCGCTCCCACAGAGTTTTGTGTCGTTCATAGAATCTGTATTCAGAATTAAAACCTGTGGGAGCGAGCTTGCTCGCGATGGGGCCGGAACTGGCACCGCACAAACCCCAGACAAACAAAAACGCCCCCGGTCTCTCGACCGGGGGCGTTTTTGTTCAGCCGGGGCTAAGTGTTACGCCTTGGCTTTCTTGGCAGCGCGGGTACGCTCGCTTTCGTCCAGGATCTTCTTGCGAAGACGGATGGACTTAGGAGTGACTTCGCACAGCTCGTCGTCCTGGATGAATTCCAGAGCCTGTTCCAGGGTGAAGCGAACAGGTGGAACCAGGGCGATGGTTTCGTCTTTACCCGAAGCACGCATGTTGTCGAGCTTCTTGCCCTTGGTAGGGTTTACGCCCAGGTCGTTGTCACGGCTGTTCAGACCAACGATCTGACCGTTGTAGATTTCCTGACCGTGTTCAACGAACAGCTTGCCACGCGCCTGCAGGGTTTCCAGGGAGTAGGTCAGTGCCTTGCCGGTTTCAACCGAAACCAGAACGCCGTTCTGACGGCCGGACATGTCGCCGGACTTCATCACGTCGTAACGGTCGAAGATCGAGGTCAGGATGCCAGCACCGTTGGTCAGGGTCAGGAACTGGTTACGGAAACCGATCAGACCACGAGCAGGGATGTTGTATTCCAGACGTACACGGCCCTTGCCATCCGGCACCATGTTGGTCAGGTCGCCCTTACGCAGGCCCATCTCTTCCATCACCTTGCCTTGGGATTCTTCCGGCAGGTCGATGGTGACGTTTTCGTACGGTTCGTGCTTCACGCCGTCAACCAGACGGATGATCACTTCCGGACGGCCTACAGCCATTTCGAAGCCTTCGCGACGCATGGTTTCGATCAGTACCGAGAGGTGCAGTTCGCCACGGCCGGAAACCTTGAACTTGTCAGCCGAGTCGCCTTCTTCAACGCGCAGTGCAACGTTGTACAGCAGCTCTTTGTCCAGACGTTCCTTGATGTTACGGGAAGTCACGAACTTGCCTTCTTTACCGCAGAATGGCGAGTCGTTTACCTGGAAGGTCATGGAAACAGTTGGCTCGTCAACGGTCAGAGGCTTCATCGCCTCGACAGTATCCGGCTGGCACAGGGTGTCGGAGATGAACAGCGAGTCCATACCGCTCACGCACACGATGTCGCCTGCAAAAGCTTCTTCAACGTCTACACGGTGCAGACCGTGGTGACCCATCAGCTTCAGGATACGACCGTTACGCTTCTTGCCATCGGCGCCGATAGCGACAACCGGGGTGTTCGGCTTGACGCTACCACGAGCGATACGGCCAACGCCGATAACACCCAGGAAGCTGTTGTAGTCCAGTGCCGAGATTTGCATCTGGAACGGACCTTCACGGTCAACCTTCGGTGGTGGAACGTGGTCAACGATCGCCTGGTACAGCGGGGTCATGTCTTCCGCCATGGCGGTGTGTTCCAGACCGGCAATGCCGTTCAGGGCAGAGGCGTAGATCACCTGGAAGTCCAGCTGTTCTTCGGTAGCACCCAGGTTGTCGAACAGGTCGAAAATCTGGTCCAGAACCCAGTCCGGACGCGCGCCTGGACGGTCAACCTTGTTGATGCACACGATCGGACGCAGGCCGGCTTCGAAAGCCTTCTTGGTCACGAAACGGGTTTGCGGCATAGGGCCGTCTTGAGCGTCAACCAGCAGCAGAACGGAGTCGACCATCGACATTACGCGTTCTACTTCGCCGCCGAAGTCGGCGTGGCCCGGGGTGTCCACGATGTTGATGTGGAAGCCGTTCCAGTTGATGGCGGTGTTTTTCGCCAGGATGGTAATACCGCGCTCTTTTTCCTGGTCGTTGGAGTCCATCACGCGCTCGTCGTTGAGCTCGTTGCGCTCCAGGGTGCCGGATTGACGCAGGAGTTTGTCTACCAGGGTGGTTTTACCATGGTCAACGTGAGCAATGATGGCGATGTTGCGTAGATTTTCGATCACTTGTGTATCTCGATCAGAGGATTCGGTGCGCTGACAAGTCTTGGCAGCGATTTACAGTAGAGTCAGGCCTTGCCGTTACAGCTTGACGGCGGCGTCGGGGGGCCGGTGACGCAAGCCACAGGCAAACAGCCCCGGGCACTTAGCTCGGTCGATAAACGCGCACATTGGCATGTCCCTCACTGAGCAAATGGTGGGCATGCAGGCGACTCATCACGCCTTTGTCGCAATAAAGCAGGTACTGGCGAGTAGGGTCCAGTTCCTTGAAACGAGCGTTCAGTGCATAAAACGGCATCGTTTGTACCTCGATGCCAGAAAGCGCAAGCGGGTCATCCTCGGTGGCATCCGGATGACGGATGTCGATGACGATCTGACCGGCCAGCGCTTCGCTGACTTCTTCAATTTGCAGATCCTGGCCCAATTCGTCGATCACGCGATCGATCGGTACCAGTTTGGCGTTCTCGAGCGCACGCTCAAGGACTGCCATGTCGAATTCTTTCTCTTCGTGCTCCACCCGATGGCGCTTGGCAGCAGTCTTGGGATTCACCGAGATGACCCCGCAGTACTCCGGCATGTGCTTGGCGAAGTCGGCGGTGCCGATTTCGTTGGCCAGGTCGATGATGTCCTGCTTGTGGCTGGCGATCAGCGGACGCAAGACCAGCTTGTCGGTCACACAGTCGATCACGGACAGGTTCGGCAGGGTCTGGCTCGATACCTGGGAGATCGCCTCTCCGGTGACCAACGCGTCGATGTGCAGTCGATCGGCAATCTGCGAAGATGCGCGCAACATCATACGCTTCAATACTACGCCCATATGACTGTTATCGACTTTGCCGAGAATTTCCCCCAGCACTTCCTCGAACGGCACACTGACAAATAACACGCGTTGCGAGCTGCCGTACTTCTTCCAGATGAAATGCGCGACTTCCATGACGCCCAATTCGTGGGCACGTCCACCCAAGTTGAAGAAGCAGAAATGCGCCATCAGGCCACGGCGCATGATTTGGTAGGCCGCGACGGTGGAATCGAAGCCACCGGACATCAGCACCAGCGTCTGCTCCAGCGCACCCAGCGGATAACCGCCGATACCATTGTGCTGGCTGTGGATCACGAACAACCGTTGGTCGCGAACTTCGATGCGGACTTCGATTTCAGGCTTTTTCAGGTCGATTCCGGCGGCACCGCACTGACGGCGCAACTGGCTGCCGACATATTTCTCGATATCAATCGAGCTGAATGGGTGCTTGCCGGCGCGCTTGCAACGTACCGAAAAGATCTTCCCGGCCAGTGCTTCACCGTAGTGCTGCTTGCACTTCTCGACGATGTCATCGAAGTCACCCAGCGGGTATTCGTCGATCTGCAGGAAATGCGCGATGCCCGGCATGCAGCTCAGGCGCTCGCCCATCTCCTTCAGGGCCTTGGGCTCGCTGACGCGGGTCTCCAGCTCGAGATTGTCCCACACGCCGTTCACCACCACAGCCGGGTCCAGGTCACGGAGCACGGCACGGATGTTCTTGGCCAACTGGCGGATGAAACGCATCCGTACCGGGCGGCTCTTGATGGTGATCTCTGGAAAGACTTTTACGATTAATTTCATGGAAACAGCGCGCGCGAGGCCTGCCGAAAAAGGGGGGCGCGGATTATAGCGGAAATTGCTCAAGGTTTGACCAGTTAATGTGCAGAAGGTTTTGCATGCACCAAAACAGGTCATTTATTGAAATGAACGCCACATTGTAGGGCGAGATTTTCCTCTTTAAGGTGCTTTACCACCTTATAAGCGTGAATTTGGGGCAAAAAACCCATGGTGGGGCACTGGCATGCAATTTGCTCCCTTGTGAGGCAGGTTGCCTTGGCAGAGTATTCGCGCCGGCATCACAAACATTAAAGGGCATCCACTACCAGCCCTAATCCACCCGGAGGACACTATGTCGAAGTCGGTTCAACTCATCAAAGATCATGACGTCAAGTGGATTGATCTGCGCTTCACAGATACCAAGGGCACTCAGCACCACGTGACCATGCCAGCTCGCGATGCGCTGGAAGATGACTTCTTTGAAGTCGGCAAAATGTTCGACGGCTCCTCCATCGCTGGCTGGAAAGGCATCGAAGCCTCCGACATGATCCTGCTGCCGGACGATTCCACCGCTGTTCTGGATCCGTTCACCGAAGAGCCGACCCTGATCCTGGTCTGCGACATCATTGAACCTTCGAGCATGCAAGGCTACGACCGCGACCCACGTGCGATCGCCAAGCGTGCCGAAGAGCACCTGAAATCCACCGGTATCGGTGACACCGTGTTCGCCGGTCCAGAGCCAGAGTTCTTCATCTTCGACCAGGTGAAGTTCAAGTCCGACATTTCCGGCTCCATGTTCAAGATCTACTCCGAACAGGGTTCGTGGATGTCCGACCAGGACATCGAAGGCGGCAACAAGGGCCACCGCCCAGGCGTCAAAGGCGGCTACTTCCCGGTTCCACCGTTTGACCATGACCACGAAATCCGTACCTCCATGTGCAACGCACTGGAAGAAATGGGCCTGACCGTCGAAGTTCACCACCACGAAGTGGCAACTGCCGGCCAGAACGAAATCGGCGTCAAGTTCAACACCCTGGTGAAGAAAGCCGACGAAACCCAAACCCTGAAGTACGTCGTGCACAACGTTGCCGACGCTTACGGTCGTACCGCTACCTTCATGCCTAAGCCACTGTACGGTGACAACGGCTCGGGTATGCACGTACACATGTCCATCTGGAAAGATGGCAAGAACACCTTCGCAGGTGAAGGCTATGCCGGCCTGTCCGATACCGCCCTGTACTTCATCGGCGGCATCATCAAGCACGGTAAGGCCCTGAACGGCTTCACCAACCCGGCGACCAACTCCTACAAGCGTCTGGTTCCAGGTTTCGAAGCTCCAGTGATGCTGGCCTACTCGGCTCGCAACCGCTCCGCTTCGATCCGTATTCCTTACGTGTCGAGCCCGAAAGCCCGCCGTATCGAAGCACGCTTCCCGGATCCGGCTGCCAACCCGTACCTGTGCTTCGCAGCACTGCTGATGGCTGGCCTGGACGGCATCCAGAACAAGATCCACCCTGGCGACGCTGCTGACAAAAACCTGTACGACCTGCCGCCTGAAGAGGCGAAAGAGATCCCACAAGTTTGCGGCAGCCTGAAAGAAGCCCTGGAAGAGCTGGACAAAGGTCGTGCGTTCCTGACCAAAGGCGGCGTTTTCAGCGACGACTTCATCGACGCTTACATCGCCCTGAAAAGCGAAGAAGAAATCAAGGTACGTACCTTCGTACACCCACTGGAATATGAGCTGTACTACAGCTGCTGATCCGGTAGCGCCTGCGCAAGCGGCGTGACAAAAAGAGGCCTCCTTCGGGAGGCCTTTTTTATGCCCGAATGTTTACGGTCTGGGCCAACCGTCTCTTCTGACCTATGCTTCAACCCATCGCTTTCGTTTCCGGTCGATTTCATGGGTCGTGGTTTTCTCTTCATCCTGCTGCTGATCGCACTGCCCGCCACAGCGCAGATCTATAAGTACACCGACGCCCAAGGCAACACGGCGTATAGCAATCAACCACCTGATGGCGTCACCGTGCAGCCGGTCGAACTGCCACCACTCAACCGCGTTGCGCCCCAACCCACGCAAGCACTTCCCACACCACCCCCTGCGCAAGATCAGCCCCGCATCGCCTACAACGTACTGGAGCTCACGGGCCTGCCCACCACCGAAGCCCTGCGCGCCAACAACGGCACCTTCACCGTCCACGTGCTGATCGAACCACGCCTGCAAGGCCAGCATCTACTGCGACTGTTGCTGGATGACCAGCCTTATGGCCAACCTAGCAACGTACCGATCCTGCAACTGGTGAACATCGACCGCGGCTTGCACCGCCTCGCGGTACAAGTAGTCAGTGGCGAAGCCATCGTGCAGCAAAGCCCTACCGTTACCTTCACCGTGCAGAGGGTGCACAAGCGCTGAAGGATTTCTAGCGAACAAGCCCGCCGAAACAGAAAACTCGCTCCTGAAGTTCTTTTAACCTCATTCAGGCTTGCGCACTATATTGGTGCGAATGGTTGCACCACGCGCACATTGCAGCCCATTTTGGTTCGAAACTACCCGCGAAAGCTGGCATAGCGCCACGCAATCGAGCGTCAAACGCCCGTTTCAGGGGTTTAGCGCTTCTTTTCGGAGCCTTGGTTTGGTTTTTGCATTTTCCTCGCATCAGCGCTTTATTCATGCGCGCGCCCTGCTCCAAAAGAGGTCCTGAATGACCATCAGTGACGCACTGCACCGCTTGCTGCTCGACAACCTGACCACCGCCACCATCCTGCTCAATGCCGAATTACGCCTTGAGTACATGAACCCCGCGGCGGAGATGCTCCTGGCCATCAGCGGCCAGCGCAGCCACGGGCAGTTCATCAGCGAGCTGTTCACCGAATCCACCGAGGCGCTCAATTCATTGCGCCAGGCGGTCCAGCAGGCGCATCCGTTCACCAAGCGCGAAGCCATGCTCACCGCCCTCACCGGCCAGACCTTGACGGTTGATTACGCGGTAACGCCGATCTTGAGCAATGGCGACACCCTGCTCCTGCTCGAAGTCCATCCCCGCGACCGCTTGCTGCGCATCACCAAGGAAGAGGCCCAGCTGTCGAAGCAGGAAACCAGCAAGATGCTGGTGCGGGGTCTGGCCCATGAAATCAAGAATCCGCTGGGCGGTATTCGCGGCGCGGCACAGTTGCTGGCCCGCGAGCTGCCGGAAGAAAGCCTGCGCGACTACACCAACGTGATCATTGAAGAGGCCGACCGCCTGCGCAACCTGGTCGATCGCATGCTCGGCTCGAACAAGCTGCCATCGCTGGCCATGTGCAACATTCACGAAGTGCTGGAGCGCGTCTGCCATCTGGTCGAGGCCGAAAGCCAGGGGTGCATCACTTTGGTGCGCGACTACGACCCGAGCATTCCCGACGTCCTGATCGATCGTGAACAAATGATCCAGGCCGTGCTGAATATCGTGCGCAATGCGATGCAGGCCATCAGCAGCCAGAATGAGCTGCGCCTGGGCCGCATCAGCCTGCGCACCCGCGCCATGCGCCAGTTCACCATTGGCCACGTGCGCCATCGCCTGGTGACCAAGATCGAAATCATCGACAACGGTCCGGGCATTCCTGCGGATCTTCAGGAAACCATCTTTTTCCCCATGGTCAGTGGCCGTCCGGACGGTACCGGGCTGGGCCTGGCCATTACCCAGAACATCATCAGCCAGCACCAGGGCTTGATCGAATGTGACAGCCACCCCGGCCACACCACGTTCTCGATCTTTCTGCCACTGGAACAAGGAGCCACATCGACATGAGCCGTAGTGAAACCGTGTGGATCGTCGATGACGACCGTTCTATCCGTTGGGTCCTGGAAAAAGCCTTGCAGCAGGAAGGCATGACCACGCAAAGCTTCGACAGCGCTGATGGCGTGATGAGCCGCCTGGCGCGCCAGCAACCGGACGTGATCATCTCCGACATCCGCATGCCCGGTGCCAGCGGCCTGGACCTTCTGGCGCGGATTCGCGAGCAACACCCACGGCTGCCAGTGATCATAATGACCGCGCACTCCGATCTGGACAGCGCTGTCGCGTCCTATCAGGGCGGCGCCTTTGAATACCTGCCCAAGCCGTTCGATGTTGACGAAGCGGTCTCCCTGGTCAAGCGCGCGAACCAGCACGCTCAGGAACAACAAGGCCTGGAAGTCCCGGTCGCACTGACCCGCACCCCGGAAATCATCGGCGAAGCGCCAGCGATGCAGGAAGTGTTTCGCGCCATCGGGCGCTTGAGCCACTCCAACATCACCGTGCTGATCAACGGCGAATCCGGCACCGGTAAAGAACTGGTGGCCCACGCCTTGCACCGCCACAGCCCGCGGGCCGCTTCGCCGTTCATTGCACTGAACATGGCAGCGATCCCCAAGGACCTGATGGAATCCGAGTTGTTCGGCCACGAAAAAGGCGCGTTCACCGGCGCCGCCAACCTGCGTCGCGGGCGATTCGAGCAGGCGGATGGGGGCACGTTGTTCCTCGATGAAATCGGCGACATGCCAGCCGACACCCAGACCCGTTTGCTGCGGGTCCTGGCCGATGGCGAGTTCTATCGTGTCGGTGGTCACGTCCCGGTCAAAGTCGATGTGCGGATCATCGCCGCCACGCACCAGAACCTGGAAACTCTGGTGCATGCCGGGAAATTCCGTGAAGACTTGTTCCACCGTCTCAACGTGATCCGCATCCACATACCGCGCCTGTCGGACCGTCGCGAAGATATCCCGACCCTGGCCAAGCACTTCCTCAGCCGTGCCGCGCAGGAGCTGGCCGTCGAGCCGAAGCTGCTGAAAAGCGAAACCGAGGAATACCTGAAAAACCTGCCATGGCCGGGCAACGTGCGCCAACTGGAGAACACCTGCCGCTGGATCACAGTGATGGCCTCGGGTCGCGAAGTGCATATCGGCGACCTGCCACCGGAGTTGCTGAGCCTACCGCAGGATTCGGCCCCGGTGACCAACTGGGAACAGGCGTTGCGCCAATGGGCCGACCAGGCACTGGCTCGCGGTCAGTCCAGCCTGCTGGACAGCGCCGTGCCGACCTTCGAGCGGATCATGATCGAAACCGCCCTCAAACACACCGCCGGCCGCCGCCGCGATGCCGCCGTGTTGCTGGGCTGGGGGCGCAATACCCTGACTCGCAAGATCAAGGAGCTGGGGATGAAGGTTGATGGCGGGGATGATGATGAGGGGGATGAGGGTTAAACAGCCTCGATTCTTCACTGACCGTCACACCCAATTCGCGAGCAGGCTCGCTCCCACAGTGGATTTGTAGTGTTCTCACGATTTAGTGAACGCTACCGAACCTTGTGGGAGCGAGCCTGCTCGCGAAGCTTTTTGGGCTCCCGTGCACCGCCTGAATGCACCGTGAACCGCAATCGCGCACGATATACAATCCGAAATCCCGCCTCCGTTCGCAATCGAACTCCTATCGAAAAAACACGAAAGCCCCGATTTCCGGGGCTTTCATCGTTTTTACGCGACTTTCTGTTTCAGCTTGTTAAAACCTGGCACGCCCCCTGCAATAGTCTCATCAGTGATTCAGATCACTACCCAGTTTCGGGGGCCTTGGTACAGGCAGGCCGGGGATTCCCCTCTTTACACCGGGCTCACACCGCACAAGCGACGAGCCCCCCCCAGTTTTGGGGTCCTTGGTACAGGCAGGCCGGGGATTCCCTCTTTACACCGGGTTCAGACGCCATGCGCGAACCCTCCCGTTTTGGGGACCTTGGTACAGGCAGGCCGGGGATTCCCTCTTTTATTGCTCTCGGAGATGGATCTCCAGCCGCCAGCGGTCATCGACCTCGCTACCGGCCCACTCCCCCTGAAGGGGCCGCGCCGCCACCAGCGTCAGCAACAATCCCCCGTCACTCAAGCGTACGCGCCAGTTCACGTCCTTGCCGTTGAGCTTGAGCTGGCCTTTTTGCGCCTTGCCTTCAGCTTCGAACAACAGCGCGACACTGCCTTCCACGATCTCGCCGTGGGTCTTGGGCTCATTGTTGAACCACACCACCAACCCGTCGTTCGTCACTTCGATCTGTTGCAATTCGCTGGGATCGGGGGTGGTCAGGCGGCCGATCATCAACCCCACCATCACCCCGACAATTGCCAGTGAAGCCATCACACGCGGGAATAGTTTCGAACGAGAGTCGGCTTGCGGCGTAGAATGCCGCTCATCTTTACCTTCGGAGCCGTGCATGTTTCACGTCATCCTTTTCCAACCGGAAATTCCGCCGAACACCGGCAACGTTATCAGGCTGTGCGCCAACAGTGGCTGCCACCTGCATTTGATCGAACCGCTGGGCTTCGAGATGGACGACAAGCGCCTGCGCCGGGCCGGCCTCGACTACCACGAGTATGCCACCCTGCAACGCCACCCGGACCTGGCCAGCTGCCTGGAAAGCCTCGGTCATCCGCGGTTGTTCGCCTTCACCACCAAAGGCTCGCGGCCGTTTCACGACGCCAGCTTCGCCGAGGGCGATGCGTTCCTGTTCGGCCCGGAAAGCCGTGGCCTGCCAGCCGAGGTGCTCGACGCCCTGCCCGGCGAACAACGCCTGCGCCTGCCGATGCGTGAAGGCTGCCGCAGCCTGAATCTGTCCAACACCGTGGCTGTTGCGGTGTACGAGGCCTGGCGGCAGAACGGATTCAAATAACACCGCCATACTTGTAATTGGATGGACTCGCCCCAGCCGAGGCGTCAATGCGCCACGATGGCAGTCTAAACAGCCAACGACAGCGAGGGCGAGTCCATGAAAAATCATAGTTCGATTGATCAATCCCTGTCTTCTTCCGATTTGTCGGCCTGCACAACTTTGGCGGTCGATCTGGCCAAGCAGGTCTTTCAGGTCGCCGGTGAAGATGTCCTTGGCCAAGTGCGCTACGAGCAGCGGATCAAGTCGCGTGAGGCGTTTTATGAGTTTCTCCAGCAGTTGCCGCCTCATGTCGTGATTTTGATGGAGACCGGTCCGGGTGCTCAAGCCTGGGCCCGGCAGCTGCAAGACAAAGGCAATCTGGCGCGGATTCTTCCAGCCGGTTTGGTGGCCACACACCGCAGCGGGCCTAAAAATGATCGCAACGATGCGCTGGCGATTCTGCGGGCGGGTCGCGATGAAAAAATCTGCGCGGTACCGGTCAAAAGCGTTGCGGCGCTGGCAATGCAAGCGCTGCATCGCGCCCGTCAGGGCTATGTGCGTCGACGCACAGCGGTAAGCAATCAGATGCGCGGCCTGCTGCTCGAGCACGGCGTGGCCTTGGCGCAGGGCGATGTTGCGATCAGTCAGAAAATTCCGCGGGTACTGGAAGATGCCACCCAGCCGGTGCCGGGCCTGCTGCGTGAACTGATCCACGAACTGTTGGCCGAGTGGCGCCATTTGGGCGAGCGCATCAGCGTGCTGACGGGACGCCTGGAAGTGGCCGCCAACGCCGACATGACGGCGAAGCGACTGATGACTGTGCGCGGCATCGGCCCAGTCACTGCCACGGCACTGGTGGCCAAGGAAAGCAAGCCTGAGCGATTTCCCAATGCCCGCAAGTTTGCCGCGTACTTTGGCATGGTACCTGACCAGCACAGTAGCGGGCAGACGGTCCGGCTGGGGGACATGACCAAGCGAGGTGATGTTTATTTACGCAGCCTGATGATCCAGGGAGCCCATGCGGTGCTGCAACAACTACGACCTGATTCCCAGCAACCCGATGACCGCCGCTTGTTGCGGTGGATGAGCCGACTGGGCCGTAAGGAGGCTGCGATCAGGCTAGCCAACCGCAACCTGCGAATCGTCTGGGTGCTTCTACAGAATGACCAGTCTTATCGTCGCCATGCTGGTGATGGTCAGCAAGCGACGATGAGCCACTGAGCGACAGAGTTCTGCCACCGAGGTACTGACTGTCTGACCCTTTGCTGAAAAAAATTGACCCCAGGTAAGACCGGCGTGGATTGATGCCTAAGCTCCTACTGGCCTTCGAGGCCTGACTGTAATCGGCATACCACGAGCTCTTCCAATTTTGGCCAGAGGCCGAAGACGGCTTCCACGAATAGGCCTAATACATAGATGCAACGGGGCGACAGTTTTTCAAAAGCGGGTAGACAGTGGGGGCGAGTCCATACATAGGAGCTGGCTTGCCAGCGAAAGCGGTCTGTCAGCCAGCCAGCCTAAGGTTGAATGTTATGGCCCCTTCGCTGGCAAGCCAGCTCCTACTCGAAGGTTTCGCTTGCTCCATGAAAAAAGCGCCTCTGAATAGGCGCTTTTTTCATGGAGCAAGCGAAGCTTTTTTATTGCACGGTCGGTGTCTCGCCCGCCGCCTGCATGCGTTGCAGCTCTTGTGCGTACAGTGCGTCGAAGTTCACCGGAGCCAGCATCAGGGCCGGGAACGAGCCGCGGGTCACCAGGCTGTCCAGCGCTTCGCGCGCGTACGGGAACAGGATGTTCGGGCAGAATGCACCCAGGGTGTGACTCATCGAAGCGTCGTCCAGGTTCTTGATCAGGAAGATACCGGCCTGCTGCACTTCGGCAATGAACGCTACTTCTCCGCTCTCACCGTTCTTCACGGTGACCGACAGGGTCAGTACGACTTCATGGAAGTCGCCTTCCAGAGCCTTTTGACGGGTATTGAGATCCAGACCGACACTCGGCTCCCACTGCTGGCGGAAGATCGCCGGGCTTTTCGGGGCTTCGAAGGACAAGTCACGTACGTAGATGCGCTGCAAGGAGAATTGCGGTGCGGTTTCTTCTTCGCTAGCTGCAGTGTTCTGTTGGTCAGTCATCTCAGATCCTTTCTGATCTTGGGCTTTTTATAGGGTATGGAATTCAGGCCTTGAGCAGCGCGTCGAGCTTGCCGGCGCGCTCCAGGGCAAACAAATCATCACAACCGCCAACGTGGGTGCTGCCGATCCAGATCTGCGGCACGGACGTACGTCCGGCCTTCTGAGCCATTGCAGCGCGCACCTGCGGCTTGCCATCGACCTTGATCTCTTCGAAGGCCACGCCTTTGTTCTCGAGCAGGTACTTGGCTCGGGAGCAATAAGGGCAGTAATCGCTGGAATAGACGACGACGTTGCTCATATCACTTCACCAACGGCAAATTGTCGGCTTTCCAGCTGGAAACACCACCGGACAGCTTGGCGGCGGTGAAGCCTGCCTTCACCAGTTCACGAGCGTGGGTACCGGCCGTCTGGCCCATGGCATCGACCAGGATGATGGTCTTGGCCTTGTGCTTTTCCAGTTCGCCGACGCGTGCGGCCAATTTGTCGTGCGGAATGTTCAACGCGCCAACGATGTGACCGGCGGCGAAATCCTTGATCGGACGAATGTCGATCACCACGCCGGCGTCTTTGTTGACCAGGCCAGTCAGTTCGCCAGTGCTCAGGCTACGACCGCCGCCCTGCATCTGATAGGCAATCAGCAACGCCAGCAGTACGACGAAGATACCCACGAGGATGTAGTGGTTAGTGGCAAATTGAATCAGGTTAGCAACCATCGAAGGAGGTTCCAGGGCGTTAAAATGTCGGCCAGTATACACAGCCACTATGGTGGGCCAAACCCCGTCCGGCGGTGACGTGGCCGGAACTTCGCTTTAAACTGCCACTCCCTTTTCCATCGCCCTCTTTTAACTCAGCCACGAGCGGACTCCATGACTACCACGCCTAAACCTTTGGTCCTGATTATTCTCGATGGCTTCGGTCACAGTGAGAGCCCCGAATCCAACGCCATCTTTGCTGCGAAGAAGCCCGTACTGGACCGCTTGTGGGCCACCGTGCCCAACGGCCTGATTTCGGGCAGCGGCATGGACGTCGGCCTGCCTGATGGCCAGATGGGCAACTCCGAGGTAGGCCACATGAACCTCGGTGCCGGCCGCGTGGTGTATCAGGACTTCACCCGCGTGACCAAATCGATCCGCGACGGCGAGTTCTTCGAGAACCCGACCATCTGCGCCGCTGTGGACAAAGCAGTCGCTGCCGGTAAAGCCGTGCACTTCATGGGCCTGCTGTCCGATGGCGGCGTGCACAGCCACCAGGATCACCTGGTCGCCATGGCCGAACTGGCTGCCAGGCGCGGCGCCGAAAAAATCTACCTGCACGCCTTCCTCGACGGCCGCGATACCCCGCCGAAAAGCGCGCAATCGTCGATCGAACTACTGGACGCTACCTTCCAGGCCCTGGGCAAAGGCCGGATCGCCAGCCTCATCGGTCGTTATTTCGCCATGGATCGCGACAACCGTTGGGACCGTGTTTCCCAGGCCTACAACCTGATCGTCGACGGCCATGGCGAATTCAACGCCGCCACCGCCCAGGAAGGCCTGCAAGCCGCGTACGAGCGTGGCGAGAGCGACGAGTTCGTCAAGGCCACCTCCATCGGTGAGCCCGTGAAAGTCGAAGACGGCGACGCCGTGGTGTTCATGAACTTCCGCGCCGACCGCGCCCGCGAACTGACCCGTGTCTTCGTCGAGGACGATTTCAAGGAATTCGAGCGTACCCGTCAGCCAAAACTGGCCGGTTTCGTCATGCTGACCCAATACGCCGCCAGCATTCCCGCACCCTCGGCCTTCGCCGCCGGCAGCCTGGAAAACGTGCTGGGCGACTACCTGGCGAAAAACGGCAAGACCCAGCTGCGCATCGCCGAAACCGAAAAATACGCCCACGTGACCTTCTTCTTCTCCGGCGGTCGTGAAGAGCCGTTCCCGGGTGAAGAGCGCATCCTGATCCCGTCGCCGAAAGTCGCCACCTACGACTTGCAGCCGGAGATGAGCGCACCGGAAGTTACCGACCGCATCGTCGACGCCATCGAAAACCAGCGTTACGACGTGATCGTGGTCAACTACGCCAACGGCGACATGGTCGGCCACAGTGGCGTGTTTGAAGCGGCTGTCAAAGCCGTTGAGTGCCTGGACCAGTGTGTCGGCCGCATCGTCGAAGCGCTGGATAACGTCGGCGGCGAAGCCCTGATCACCGCAGACCACGGCAACGTCGAGCAAATGTCCGACGAGACCACGGGCCAGGCGCACACTGCTCACACCACCGAGCCGGTGCCGTTCATCTATGTCGGCAAGCGGGACCTGAAGGTCCGCGAAGGCGGCGTGCTGGCGGATGTGGCACCGACCATGCTGAAGCTGTTGGGCCTGGAACAGCCGGCCGAAATGACCGGGACTTCGATTCTGGTGTAATTCACCTTCAAACACCGCAACCTCTGTAGGAGCAAGCTTGCTCGCGATAACAATCTAACAGCCAACATCACTGTTGAATGTTAAGACGCCATCGCGAGCAAGCTTGCTCCTACAGGGCCTTGTGGTGTTTTTGAGTCCAGTTATCACACAGTCCCAATTGGGCATTTTTTTTGCCGCTCATGGCGGGCATACTAGGACGTCCCTTTCCCTGGTGTCGCCCGCCTCTATGCTTCGCGTCCTGATAGCCCTTGCCCTGACTTGCCTGCTCCAACCGGCCTTCGCCGATGAGCGCGCGCAAACCCAGCAACAGTTGGACGCCACGCGTCAGGACATTGCCGAGCTGAAAAAACTGCTGGGCAAGCTGCAGGAAGAAAAATCAGGCGTGCAGAAAGACCTCAAGGGCACCGAGACCGAGATGGGCAAGCTCGAGAAGCAGGTCGACGCCCTGCAAAAAGAGCTGAAGAAAAGCGAAACCGAGTTGCAGCGACTCGATGCGGAGAAAAAAAAACTCCAGAGCGCGCGCACTGAACAGCAGCGACTGATCGCCATCCAGGCCCGCGCGGCTTACCAGAACGGCCGTCAGGAATACTTGAAACTGCTGCTCAACCAGCAGAACCCCGAGAAGTTCGCCCGCACGCTCACCTATTACGATTACCTGAGCCAGGCCCGCCTGGAGCAACTAAAGAATTTCAACGAAACCCTGCGCCAGCTGGCTAATGTCGAAAAAGACATCGGCCTGCAGCAAGCGCAATTGCTGGTGCAGCAAAGCAGCCTCGAAACCCAGCGTGGCGAACTCGACAAAGTCCGGCAGGAACGCCAGCAAGTCCTCGCCAAGCTCAACGATGACGTGAAGGCCCGCGACCAGAAACTGGCGGCCCGTGAGCAGGATCAGGCAGACCTGTCTAAAGTCCTTAAAACCATTGAAGAAACCCTGGCCCGCCAGGCTCGTGAGGCAGAGGAAGCGCGACAAAAAGCGCTGATCGCCCAGCAGGAAGCCGAAAAAAAGCGTTTACGTGAGGCCCAGGCGCTGGCAGATGCCAACGACGACGCCCCACGCAAACCGGTTAAATCGACACCCGGCGCACTGGTTTCAAGTTCAGGCGAAACCTTTGGCGGCGCGTTTGCGTCAACTCGCGGCAAACTTCCCTGGCCTGTTGATGGTCGACTGTTGGCGCGCTTCGGTGAAAGCCGTGGCGACGACGTCCGGACCAAGTGGGACGGCGTGATGATCGGTGCATCTGCCGGCAGCACCGTGCATGCGGTGCATGGCGGTCGCGTGGTGTTCGCCGACTGGTTGCGCGGCGCCGGGTTGCTGGTGATTCTCGACCACGGCAACGGTTTTTTGAGTCTTTATGGTCACAACCAGACACTGCTCAAGTCTGCGGGTGACGTGGTAAAAGCCGGTGAATCCATCTCCACTGTCGGTAACAGTGGCGGGCAGGACACACCAGCGCTGTACTTTGCTATTCGTCAGCAGGGTCACCCGAGTGATCCGGCGCAATGGTGCCGCGCGCAAGGATAGGCGCTGAGTCACCTATATTAGGAGTTCGTTCGACATGCTGCATTTGTCCCGCCTTACCTCGCTGGCCCTGGCGATCGCCCTGGTGATCGGCGCGCCTCTGGCGTTTGCCGCTCAACCGGCCCCGGCGGTCGCACCGGCGGGCACTGCTGCGACCACCAGGGCGCCACTGCCGCTGGAAGAGTTGCGCACCTTTGCCGAGGTCATGGATAGGATCAAGGCCGCGTATGTCGAACCGGTAGACGACAAGACCCTGCTGGAAAACGCGATCAAGGGCATGCTCAGCAACCTTGACCCGCACTCCGCCTACCTGGGACCTGAAGACTTCGCTGAACTGCAGGAAAGCACCAGCGGCGAATTCGGCGGCTTGGGCATCGAGGTCGGCGCCGAGGACGGCTTCATCAAAGTGGTGTCGCCGATCGATGACACACCGGCCTCCAAGGCTGGCATCCAGGCGGGCGATTTCATCGTCAAGATCAACGGCCAACCCACCCGCGGCCAGAGCATGACCGAAGCCGTGGACAAGATGCGCGGCAAGATCGGCCAGAAAATCACCCTGACCCTGGTACGTGACGGCGGTACGCCGTTCGATGTGACCCTGGCCCGCGCCATCATTCAAGTGAAGAGCGTGAAGAGCCAGCTGCTGGAGTCCGGCTACGGCTACATCCGCATTACCCAGTTCCAGGTCAAGACCGGCGAAGAAGTGTCCAAGGCCCTGGCCAAGCTGCGCAAAGACAACGGCAAGAAACTCAACGGCATCATCCTTGACCTGCGCAACAACCCGGGCGGCGTGCTGCAAGCGGCTGTAGAAGTAGTCGACCACTTCATCACCAAGGGCCTGATCGTCTACACCAAGGGCCGCATCGCCAACTCCGAATTGCGTTTCTCTGCCACCGGCAAGGACGAAAGCGAAGCCGTGCCAATGGTCACGCTGATCAACGGCGGCAGCGCCTCGGCCTCGGAAATCGTCGCCGGCGCCTTGCAGGATCAGAAACGCGCGGTGGTCATGGGCACTACCAGTTTCGGCAAAGGTTCGGTGCAAACCGTGCTGCCGCTGAACAACGAACGCGCCCTGAAGATCACCACGGCGCTGTACTACACGCCGAACGGCCGCTCAATCCAGGCTCAGGGCATCGTCCCGGACATCGAAGTGCGCAAGGCCAAGATCACCAACGAGCAAGACGGCGACTACTTCAAGGAAGCCGATCTGCAGGGTCACCTGGGCAACGGCAATGGCGGCGCCGACAAGCCAAGCAGTTCCGGCGGCAAGGCCAAGCCGATGCCGCAGGACGACGATTACCAACTGGCCCAGGCCCTGAGCCTGCTCAAAGGGCTGAGCATCACGTCCGGCCGCTGAGATGCTTCTGCGGTTAGTCCTGGGGCTGTTGTGTTGCCTGGCGGGTGTTGTTCACGCAGCGCCCGCCCCTCAAAAAGCCTATATCAGCCTGATCATCGATGACTTGGGGCAGAGCCTGCCCCGGGATCGCCGTGTGCTGTCCCTGCCTGGCCCGGTGACCGCAGCGATCATGCCCGACACCCCCCACGCCACCGAATTCGCCCGCGAAGCCCATCGCGCCGGCAAGATCGTCATTCTGCACATGCCCATGGACCCAGCCACCGGACCCTTTGCCTGGCACCCCGACCTACCCATCGAAGAGCTTGAGAAACGATTGAACGCTGCGTTCAAAAGGGTGCCTTACACCGCCGGCATCAACAACCACATGGGCAGTCGCATGACCGCGCAACCGGCCGCCATGGCCTGGTTGATGGCGGATTTGCAGCGCCGCAACAAGTTCTTCGTCGACAGCCGCACCAGCGCTCAGACCGTGGCCGCGCAGCAAGCCCAGAAGACCGCGCTGGCAAGTGTTTCCCGGGATGTATTCCTGGATGACGAGCGCACTGAAGAGGCCATCTTCACGCAACTTCAGACAGCAATCAGCCTGGCGCGAAAGCAGGGTTCTGCGGTGATGATCGGGCATCCTTATCCGCAGACGCTGGCAGTTCTGGAGCGGGAACTGCCCAAGCTCAAGGATCAGGGAATTGACTGGATCGACATCAAAATGATGATCAGCGTGCGCGGCAATCGCGCCATGAGCGCTCACGGCAAAGACGGCATTTACAGATAAACACCCAGTTACAGCCTATAAATAATTACCGCCTGCCAAGCCACCCATTTCCGGATAGTGAGAACTGCAACTGCTCGCGGCTCCGCGAGTCGCCTCTCAACTATCAGGGATAGCTATGACTACCAACGAAATGGACACGCCGACTCCAAGGCAGATGGAATCGATAAAATTCGGCAATCTGCTAATCAAATTTACGACGGAGTTTCAGCGAATCTGGGATAGCAGGGGTTCAAATTCGGCGCCCGCAAGCTTTTGGCGCCCTGCCCCTGCACCGGATTTGCTGCCAGGCTTTTTTCCACTCGGGGATGTCGCCGCTCCCGGATTCGACAACATCAACGAAAACTGCATAGTGGCAGTTGTCTGTGAAGGTGATCCGCAGCTCGGAGATACCTCCAAGGGCAAAGCGCTCATCCCGCCCGATGACTATGAAAAAGTCTGGAGAGATACAGGTTCAGGAGCCAACGCGGACCTTACAGTATGGCGCCCGATTCCTCCCAATGGCTATGTGGCACTGGGGATGGTCTGCTCCAATGGCCGCGACAAGCCATTGCTTAACGCTGTCCGTTGCGTCCGCGCAGATTTGGTGATCGACTCATCCATCTCCAGAATGTCCTGGAGCGACAGGCGCAGTGGCGCCAAACAGAATTTCAGCGCCTGGACTATCAGCCCCCCCAGCGCAGCAGCGGGAGAGATCTATTTTTCCCCGGGTACCTTTGTCGGTACCAACAGCTTTAAAAAGCCTGATGCGCAAGGCTTGGCTTATTCATTGCGAATGCAGATCCCGTTGCAGGTCAATTCCCCTCCGGAGGCACCAACACTCTCCGGCTCCGAACGACCTGCAGCGGAAGAAACGTCCAAGGTCACTCAAGTTACCGAACTTCCCTGGTTCACGGTAATAGACCCAAACTTGAGCCCCCTGCAACAATTGCGCACTTCAACGTCTTATCGTCTGGAAAGAACAGACCAATACAGGTTCGTCGGTTACGGCCATAACACAAGCACTGAAGCCCGGATTTTCAGATGGACAGCGCTCCGAGTACAGAGCGATGAGGCACTGGAGGCATTCGCCGACCTCACCGCAATCAAGTTCGAAAGAGAATGGCCGTATAACGTGACAAACCTGCAGACTCTTTCTGCACTCCTGTCGTCCCCGATCAGCTTCTCGGCGAGACTTAACGACAACTTCATGCCCACCGCCACATCATCCAGCGCCTGGGGCGCCGCACCTGCGGTAGAAGTCATCAGTAAAGTTCCAAGAACTAAAAGCGTAGCGGTTTATCTGATACAGAGTGACTACCGGCTACTGCGTAAAGACGGTACTCAATTAGCTACCGACATTTGTTACACCGATATCGATAGCTTGTACTTGACCGAATATCCGCCTGAAAAAGAGGGTGAAGACCCAGTCACCTGTACACCGGCGGCAAACTCAGCAACGGTTACAAATACCGACTCATGATCTCGTCGACCACACCGTCCTTGCGCATCTGATCCAGCGCTGCCTGTAACTTGGCGACGGTTGCCTCAGGCACGTCCTTGTTCAGCGCCAGGTACAGTTCGGCGCTGTTGAAACGCAACACGGTCTTGAGTCCGTTTACCCCGTCCTGGCGCGCAAGATAGCGCCCGGCCGGGTCGCCGGTGGCCCACAGGTCAATCTGGCCATTGATCAGCTTCTTCGCATTATCCTGATCGCGCAGCACCACGATCGGCTTCAAGCCTTGCTTGGCCAAAGTCATGGCAATGGCGTCGCCCTTGTAAGCACCAATCCTGTACTTTCGGGCGTCCTCCAGGGTTTCGAGGGAAATCTTGCTGTCAGCCTTGGCCAGCATGATCCAGTCATCCGGACCGATTGGCCCGACCCACTTGAAAAGCCGCTCGCGGTCCGGCAAACGCGCCATCACGAATGCTCCATAACCGGGGTTTTCCAGTGCGAGTTTGTAGACACGCTCCCAAGGGAAACGCAGGGTCAGGCTATAGGTAATGTCGGCGCGCTTGAACATCTCGCGGACGATGTCCACGGCGATGCCATTGATGTTCTCGTCCTGAGCGAAGTTCTTGCCGTTCTTGGCCATGTTGTACGGCGGGAAGTTTTCCGTCAGCAACACCAGTTCCGTGGCAGAGCTGTCTGCGGCGCGTGCACTGCTGATGAGTAACAGGGAAGCGCTGGCGAGGACAAGAAGAATGCGTTTAAACATGTCTGGCTACCGAAATCCATGGCGTACTCAAGAGTGCCCTGAGCCCGCCATGATGTCCACTGGCCTGCAACGGTTTGTTCAGCGCATCACAATTCCACGGTGGGCCATATACGCCTTGGCCTCCTGCACGGTGTATTCGCCGAAGTGGAAAATACTCGCCGCCAACACTGCACTGGCGTGACCTTCGAGAATGCCGTCGGCAAGGTGCTGCAGGTTGCCGACACCGCCGGAAGCGATCACCGGAATGCCCAATGCATCGCTGATGGCGCGAGTGACGCCCAGGTCGAAGCCATTTTTCATACCGTCCTGGTCCATGCTGGTCAGCAGGATTTCACCGGCACCCAGGCCTTCCATCTTCTTCGCCCATTCGACAGCGTCGAGGCCGGTTGGCTTGCGACCACCGTGGGTGAAGATTTCCCAGCGCGGAGTTTCGCCAGGTCCGGAGACCTTCTTCGCATCAATGGCAACCACGATGCACTGCGAACCGAAGTGCTGCGCCGCTTCACCAACGAATTCCGGATTGAACACTGCCGCGGTGTTGATCGAGACCTTGTCCGCACCGGCATTGAGCAGGTTGCGAATGTCCTGCACGGTGCGTACGCCACCGCCCACGGTCAGCGGGATAAACACCTGGCTGGCCATGCGCTCGACGGTATGCAGCGTGGTATCGCGACCGTCGACGCTGGCGGTGATGTCGAGGAAAGTAATCTCGTCGGCACCCTGCTCGTCATAGCGACGGGCGATCTCCACCGGGTCGCCTGCATCGCGGATGTTCTCGAACTTCACGCCTTTAACGACCCGGCCGTTGTCCACGTCCAGGCAAGGGATGATGCGTTTGGCCAGCGCCATGGTCAGTCCTCAGCCTTTGTACGAATCGCAGAAAGCTTGCGCTTCAGCGACGTCGAGGGTGCCTTCGTAGATCGCGCGGCCGGTAATCGCGCCGATGATGCCTGGCGCCTTGGCGTCGAGCAGCGTCTTGATGTCACCCAGGTTGTGGATGCCGCCGGAAGCGATTACCGGAATCTTCGTGGCAGCGGCCAGCGCGGCAGTGAACGGCACGTTGCAGCCCTGCATCATGCCGTCTTTGGCGATATCGGTATAAACGATCGCGGACACGCCATCAGCTTCAAACTGCTTGGCCAGGTCAATCACTTGAATGGTGCTGATTTCAGCCCAGCCATCGGTGGCGACGAAGCCGTCTTTGGCGTCGAGGCCAACGATCACCTTGCCCGGGAATGCGCGGCAGGCTTCGGCAACGAAGGCCGGATCTTTCACGGCTTTGGTGCCGATGATCACGTAGCTCACACCCGCTTTCACGTAGTGTTCGATGGTTTCCAGAGAGCGGATGCCGCCGCCGATCTGGATCGGCAGGTTCGGGTAGCGCTTGGCAATCGCGGTGACCACTTCGCCGTTGACCGGCTGGCCTTCGAACGCGCCGTTCAGGTCGACCAGATGCAGACGACGGCAACCGCCCTCCACCCACTTGGCAGCCATGCTCACCGGGTCATCGGAGAACACCGTGGAATCTTCCATGCGGCCCTGGCGCAGACGAACACAGGCACCGTCTTTAAGATCGATAGCGGGAATAATCAGCATCTGGCAAACCTTCAAATTCGAATGTTAGCTTCGCTCGGAAATCAATTTTTCTCGAGCGCCCACAGGTCGCTTTCGATGCTTTCGAACCTCTCCTTGAGGTGCGCCTGCACATCGAAAATCGCCCTGTTGTAATAGTGCGGAGCAATTTCGCGGGTAAACAGCTCAAGAATCTCAGCCGCCTCGAACGAACCCAGGTCCAGTTCGAAGCGATCCTCCATAAAGCGCTTGATCTTGCGATTGGCCTCGCTTTCCTGCTCAGGAGTGAGAGTCAGGATCGGCGGCTTCTTCTTGACGGCCATTTACCAGCGACCGTCCCACGCGGCGAAGTTCTGCAGCAACTGCAGGCCATGGGTATGACTTTTCTCCGGATGGAACTGCACGGCGAAACGCGAGCCTTCGGCCAGCGCTGCGGCAAAATCGACCCCGTAGTGACCGCCACCAACCACCTGCCGCGCATTGCCGGCGGCGATGTAATAGCTGTGCACGAAATAGAACCGCGCCATGTCCGGAATATCGTGCCACAGCGGGTGACTCACCTTCTGCTTCACTTCGTTCCAGCCCATGTGCGGGACTTTCAGGTGTTCGCCATCCTCGACAAGATCCTTGCCGAAGAACTTCACCTGGCCCGGGAACAGGCCGATGCAGTCGACGCCGTCGTTCTCTTCGCTGTGCTCAAGCAAGGCTTGCATGCCCACGCAGATGCCGAGGAATGGACGATCCTGGCTGACTTCACGCACCAGCGAATCGAAACCAAGTCGACGGATCTCCGCCATGCAATCGCGGATCGCGCCAACACCGGGGAAAACCACCCGGTCGGCTTCGCGAATCACGTTCGCATCGCTGGTGATCAGGACCTTGCCGGCACCCACGTGCTCGAGGGCCTTGGCCACCGAGTGCAGGTTGCCCATGCCGTAATCGATAACCGCGACTGTCTGCATTACAGGACGCCCTTGGTCGAAGGCATTTGCCCGGCCATGCGATCATCGACTTCTACGGCCATGCGCAATGCGCGGCCGAAAGCCTTGAACACGGTTTCGATCTGGTGGTGGGTATTGGTGCCGCGCAGGTTGTCGATGTGCAGGCTGACGAGTGCGTGGTTGACGAAGCCCTGGAAGAATTCCTGGAAAAGATCGACGTCAAAGCCGCGGCCCACGTTGGCGCGGGTGTAGGGCACGTGCATCTGCAGGCCTGGGCGGCCGGAGAAGTCGATGACCACCCGGGACAGCGCTTCGTCCAACGGGACATAGGCATGGCCGTAGCGACGGATGCCTTTCTTGTCGCCGATGGCCTTGGCAAATGCCTGACCGAGGGTGATACCCACGTCTTCCACCATGTGGTGGTCGTCGATGTGCAGGTCGCCCTTGCCGACGATATCCAGGTCGATCAGCCCGTGACGGGCGATCTGGTCGAGCATGTGCTCAAGAAAAGGGACACCGATATCAAATCGGGCCTTTCCGGTGCCATCCAGGTTAATCGAGGCTTTGATCTGGGTTTCCAGAGTGTCGCGCTCGACTGACGCCATACGTTCGGCCATCACCAGCTCCGCAAAATCATTGGGCGAAAAAGGCAACCATTATAGGGGCGCGGGCGCGAAACAGAAACACGGGAGGTGATATCACTGACGGACAGAATCCCACACCGTCGGGGATAGACATGTCCATACAAGCCATTTTCAGGCACCACAAAACAAATGTGGGAGCGAGCCTGCTCGCGAAAGGGGTTGCACATTCAACCTCTCTGTCGACTTTCAGACCGCATTCGCGAGCAGGCTCGCTCCCACAGGGTTGGGTGTTGACCTGAAGATGTCAGGCCAGACCCTCAGCTTCTTAGTGGAACAACACCGCCGTCTTTTGTAACGTCACCCAAACCCCCCACGCCAACGGAATACCCACCACCAGCCAGGCAGCCACTGCCAACGGCTTGGTGCCGGCATCGGCTTTCCACTCCAGCACGGTGCTGCTGTCAGCGCCTTTGTCATGGCCCAGCGCCTGTTCGGCAGCCAGCTCGGCGTCGGTCATGAAGTACTTGTCGGCTACCGGACGCACCAACAGGTTGCAGATGAAACCCAGCACCAGCAGGCCCGCCAGGATATACAGCGTGATATCGTAAGCCGCCGCCCGTTCAACGCCGATGCTCAGCTGATACTCACGCAGGTAGTTCACCAGCACCGGACCCAACACGCCCGCCGCCGCCCACGCCGTCAGCAGGCGACCGTGAATCGCGCCAACCATTTGCGTGCCGAACAGGTCCGCCAGGTAAGCGGGGACCGTCGCAAAACCACCGCCGTACATCGACAGGATGATGCAGAACGCCGCCACGAACAGCGCAATGTTGCCCAAATGACCGAGGTTCGGGATCAATGCATACAGCGCGACGCCAAGGGCAAAGAACACGAAATAGGTATTTTTACGGCCCAGGTAATCCGAGAACGATGCCCAGAAGAACCGGCCACCGATGTTGAACAGACTCAGCAAACCGGTGAAACCGGCGGCAATCGCCGCAATCGAAGCCAGTTGCGAGGCGTCCAGTTGACCAAATGTCAGGTCATTGCCCAGCAACTTGCCTGCAAACACTTCCTGCAACAGTGGCGATGCCATACCGAGGATGCCGATACCTGCCGAAACGTTCAGGCACAGCACCAGCCATACCAGGCGGAATTGTGGAGTTTTCCACGCCACGTTCACGTGCACGTGACGGTGGGTGATCATCGCATTCGAGGCTTTTTTCGCAGGTGCCGTCCAGCCTTCAGGCTTCCAGCCGGTAGGCGGTACACGATAGGACAGCGCGCCGCCGATCATGAACACGAAGTAGATCGCGGCCATGACCAGGAAGCTCTGCCACACGCCAACACTGGTTGGCGACGCAAAATGGCTCATCAACGCCGCCGCCAGTGGAGCACCGACCATCGCGCCCCCGCCGAAGCCCATGATCGCCATGCCGGTCGCCATGCCGCGTTTGTCCGGGAACCACTTGATCAGGGTCGACACCGGCGAGATGTAGCCCAGACCCAGGCCGATTCCGCCAATGACCCCGGAGCCGATCCACATCAGCCAGATCTGGTGGGTATAGACCCCCAGCGCGGAAATCAGCAGACCACCGCACCAGCACAGTGCCGAGACGACACCGGCCTTGCGTGGCCCGGCATGCTCCAGCCAGCCACCCCAGATGGCTGCCGAGCACCCCAGGAAGATGAAGAACAGGGTGTAGATCCAGCCGAGCATCGAAATCGGCCAGTCGCATTGCGATGAAAAAACTTGAGCGATGAAGCTCATGTCCGGCGCACAAGCCACTGGCGCGGTGATACCCAGCGCTTTGGACAGCGGCAACCAGAACACCGAGAAGCCGTAGGCCATGCCGATGCACAGATGGATGGCTAGCGCGGCCGGTGGTACCAGCCATCGGTTGAAACCGGGCCTGGCGATAATGCGTTCCTTGGAGAGGAACGCGGGCTGGCCGGCTAGAAGGCCGTCCGCCGTGATGCTCGTGGTCATTGTTTATCCCCCAATTGTTAGTAGGGTTCGCCAGCCACTCTTCACCCTCAGCCTTAATGCACGCAGACATGACTGTTTTTTCAGGGAAAAGCTCGTTTTTATGCGACATATTGCCGCATGACGGACGGACGAACGGGTGAAGGGTAGCATTTGCCAATGACCGAAAAACCAAACTGACATCACGTTTTCGAAGTTGTCTGTTTTCGTACCACCGAAGGAACCTCCCCTCCGTTCATTGTCGAACTGCTGAACAACTTCTTCTTCGGTACTGATCCTGAATACACATTGTGATCTGCCCGGTCGCTCGCCGCGGAGCGCTATACTCCCCGGCTAAATTTCGAATTCGACTAACTACAAGGACTCGCCCATGAAAGCGTTCGGCAAAATCCTGGGTCTGGTACTTCTCGGGCTGTTGCTGATCGTAGTGGCGTTGGGCTTCGCCCTGACCCACCTCTTCGATCCCAACGACTACAAAAACGAGATACGCCAGATAGCCCGCGACAAGGCCCACATCGAGCTGACGCTCAATGGCGATATCGGCTGGAGCCTGTTCCCGTGGCTGGGCCTGGAACTGCACGATGCGGCGGTCGCCACCCTGGCCAAGCCCGCCGAGCCGTTCGCCGACCTGCAGATGCTCGGCCTGTCGGTCCGCGTGCTGCCGTTGCTGCGCCGTGAGGTGCAGATGAGCGATGTGCGCGTCGAAGGCCTGAACCTGCGTCTTAACCGCGACAAGGATGGCCACGGCAACTGGGAAGACATCGGCAAGGTGCCCAAGCCTGCAACCACGGCCACGCCTGCCGATTCCACCAGCGAACCTGAGCCGCCAACCACCGCCCAGGCGGAAAAACCGGCCCAGCCAATTCGCCTGGACATCGACAGCCTGACCGTCAACAACGCCCGCGTTGAATACAGCGACGAAAAAACCGGCAAGCAATTCAGCGCCGAAAGCATCCAGCTCAGTACCGGCCCCGTGCACGACTCCACCAATATCCCGGTCAAACTCACCGCATTCCTGGGCACCAACCAGCCGGTTCTGCGGGTGCGCACCGAGCTCAGCGGCGAATTGCGTTTCGAACGCGCGTTGCAGCGCTACAAGCTGGAAGACATGAAGCTGTCCGGTGAAGTCGCCGGCGATCCGCTGCAAGGCAAGACCATGACCTTCGCCGCCCAAGGGCAGTTGCTGCTGGACAAGGCTGCCAACGTCGCCGAATGGACCGGGATCAAGATCTCCGCCAACCAACTGCGAGCGCTGGGTGAGCTGAAGGTCAATGACCTCGACAAGACCCCGCAGGTCAACGGAGGCCTGTCGATTGCCCAGTTCGATCTGGCGAAATTCGTCGACAGCATCGGCCAGAAACTCCCGGCGATGGCCGAAGGCAGCCTGAGCAAGGTCGAACTGGCCACGCGCCTGGCCGGCACGCCTTCCAGTCTCACACTGGATGACATCAACCTGAAAGTCGACGACAGCACCTTCAGTGGTCGCATCGCCGTCGAGGACTTTGCCAAGCAGTCTCTGCGCGCAACCCTCAAGGCTGACACCTTCAACGTCGACCGTTACCTGGCGCCGAAGTCGGCTGAGGCCAGCAGCGTCAAGCAAGTGCGTCAGGCCGAAGTCGCCAGCACCGAAGCCGATGCCATGGCCGGGGCCGGCAGCACACCGCTGCCGCAATCGCCGACCAAAGAGGCGTGGAGCAACGAACGCCTGCTGCCGGTGGAACGCCTGAACAAGCTGGATGTAGACGCCGATCTGACCTTCGGCCAGTTGACCCTGGAAAAACTGCCGATCCACAACGCTGTACTCAAGGCTAACGGCCAGGGCGGATTGTTGACGCTGACGAGCCTGCGCGGTGACCTGTACGAGGGCAACTTCGAAGCCAAAGGCACCCTCGATGTACGCCAGCAGGCACCGGTGTTGAATATGCAGACGCAGATCAGCCGGGTGCCAGCGGAAAAAATCCTCGAAAGCCAGGGCAAGGAACCACCGGTCAAAGGCCTGGTAACGCTCAACAGCACCCTCACCGGTAGCGGCAACAGCCAGAAAGCACTGATCGAAACCCTTAACGGCAACGCCAGTTTCGTCATCAACAATGGCGTGCTGCTCAATGCCAACCTCGAACAACAGTTGTGCAAAGGCATCGCCACGCTCAACCGCAAGGCCCTCAGCGGCGAGCCGCGGGGCAAGGACACACCGTTCCAGGAGCTCAAGGGCAACCTGACTTTTCGAAACGGTGTCGCGAGCAACCCTGACCTGAAAGTGCGCATCCCGGGCATGACCGTCAACGGCGACGGCGATGTCGACCTGCGGGTCCTGGGCATGGATTACCGCGTGGGCATCATTGTCGAAGGCGACAAGAGTGACATGCCGGATCCGGCCTGCCAGGTGGGCGAGAAATTTGTCGGCATCCAGTGGCCGTTGCGTTGCCGCGGCCCGCTGGAGCTCGGCGCCAAGGCCTGCCGCCTGGACAACGAACGCATGGGTCAGGTCGCGAGCAAAATGGCGGGCGAGCGCATCAGCGAAAAAATCGACGAGAAACTGGGCGACAAGGTCAGCCCGGAACTCAAGGACGCACTCAAGGGGCTGTTCAAGCGATGAGAGCCGAGCAGTTTTCATCGGCGGTACTGGACTGGTTCGACCGCCACGGCCGTCACGATTTGCCCTGGCAACAGGGCATCACCCCGTATCGGGTGTGGGTTTCGGAAATCATGTTGCAGCAAACCCAGGTCAGCACCGTGCTGAATTACTTCGACCGGTTCATGGCTTCGCTGCCGACGGTCGAAGCCCTGGCCGCGGCACCCGAGGACGAAGTGCTGCACCTGTGGACGGGCCTGGGGTATTACACCCGCGCGCGCAATCTGCAGAAGACCGCGAAGATCGTCGTCGAGCAGTACGGCGGTGAATTTCCCCGGGACGTGGAAAAACTCACCGACCTGCCCGGCATCGGCCTGTCCACCGCCGGCGCGATCGCCAGTATCAGCATGGGCCTGCGCGCGCCAATCCTCGACGGCAACGTCAAACGCGTGCTGGCGCGCTTTACCGCACAAGAGGGCTACCCAGGCGAGCCGAAGGTCGCCAAACAGCTCTGGGCGAACGCTGAGCGATTTACGCCGCACGATCGGGTCAACGCCTACACCCAGGCGATGATGGACCTGGGCGCCACGCTCTGCACTCGCAGCAAGCCGAGCTGCCTGCTCTGCCCCCTGGAAAAGGGCTGTGAAGCGCACATGCTCGGCCTGGAAACCCGCTACCCGATTCCCAAGCCACGCAAAGCCATCCCGCAGAAACGCACGCTGATGCCGATGCTCGCCAATGCTGAAGGTGCGATCCTGCTTTACCGCCGCCCTTCCACGGGCCTGTGGGGCGGTTTATGGAGCTTGCCGGAACTCGATGACCTCGACGACCTGCAACACCTCGCCTCGCAGCACTCGCTGGAGCTGGGCGACCAGCAGGCACTGCCGAGCCTGGTCCACACCTTCAGTCATTTCCAATTATCCATCGAACCCTGGCTGGTCCAGGTCCAGGAGGCCGGCCATCACGTGGCCGAGGCCGACTGGCTCTGGTATAACCTCGCCACCCCGCCGCGCCTGGGCCTTGCCGCCCCGGTCAAGACCTTGCTCGAACGCGCGGCCGCCGTATTGAACGCAGGAGAGTCGTCATGACCCGCACCATCATGTGCCGCAAGTACAAAGAAGAATTGCCCGCCCTGGAGCGCGCTCCATTCCCGGGTGCCAAAGGCCAGGACATTTTTGACCACGTCTCGGCCAAGGCCTGGGCCGACTGGCAAAAACACCAGACCCTGCTGATCAACGAAAAGCGCTTGAACATGATGAACGCCGAAGACCGTAAATATCTTCAGGGCGAGATGGACAAGTTCTTCTCCGGCGAGGAATACGCCAAGGCCGAAGGCTACGTTCCGCCTGCCGAGTAAACCCGTGAAATCGGGGGTCGGATCGTAAGCGACGGTAATAATTAAATTTTTTTTGAAAACTTTCTTGACGACCCCCTGAAAAACCAGTTTAATGCGCCCCGTTGCCCAGATAGCTCAGTCGGTAGAGCAGGGGATTGAAAATCCCCGTGTCGGCGGTTCGATTCCGTCTCTGGGCACCAAAATACCGAAAAACCCCAAGGAACAATGTGTCCTTGGGGTTTTTTATTGCCTACGATTTAATGGCCGCTGGACCATTTCTGGACCAAGCCACTTTCCACCGTGCTTTAACTCCCCACCGAACACCGCCATCAACGCTAACTTCAGTTTCATCGGGTTGAGCGCATTCGCCAGCCATGCGACCGGACAACTACGGTTCGCCAGCGGCAGTAGCAAGCAGCTTGGAGCCACCGACTTGATCGCCTGAGCGATGTCAGTTTGACACCATCATTTTGCGCTATAAACTGCCAGTCACTCCAGTTTTCTCTTTGCATAAAAGGAATTTGCGATGCCTACCCTGGGCGAAATCCGCGTCAACCCTACGACTGGCTATCATTCCGAGCCCTCCCTCACGGCCTTGAAAGATGGTGGTTACATCGTGGCGTGGAGCGATCAGGGAACAAGCGCCACCGATTACATCTACACCCAGCGCTATAACGCCAGTGGCGTGAAGGTAGGCGGGCCGGCCCTCGTCAACAAAGTTACGAGCAGCGCACAGGAAGATCCCACCATTACCGCATTGGCCAACGGTGGCTATGTGGTCGCCTGGCAATCGGACACCTTCGACGATATGTCGGACATTGCCGCCCAGGTCTACAACGCCAAAGGCGTCAAGGTTGGAAGTGAGTTTATCGTCAACACGACCAGAATCGGCGAGCAGGACAGCGCGGAGATCACCGCACTTAATGACGGCGGCTTTGTGGTGTCCTGGGCTTCGTTCGGCCAGGACGGCAGCGGCTGGGGCGGTTACCTGCAGCGCTATAACGCCAGTGGGGCAAAGGTAGGTGTAGAAACCCGCGTCTCTACCACCACTCAGTTTGACCAGGATGGCCCTACTGTCACCGGCCTTGCCGATGGCGGCATGATGGTGGTTTGGGAGGGCAACGGAAAAGGCGATACATCCGGCATCTTCGGTCAGCGGTTCAAGGCCGACGGCAGCAAATCGGGCGGAGAAATTCGCATCAATACCAGGGTTGGCGAAGATCAGACTGACCCCGTCGTCAAGGTTCTGAGTAGCGGTAACTATGTCGTCACCTGGCAATCGGCTCCCGACGACGGCGATGGCGACGACGAAACCGATGCTCCTGGCAACATCTACGCCCAGCTTTTCAATGCCGCAGGCGTAAAAGTGGGTGCAGAAACCCTGGTGAATACCACCATCGCAGGCAATCAGGAAGAGCCTAACGTCACCGCCATGACGGATGGCGGTTATCTGGTGACCTGGGCCGGCCAAGGCACCGGTGATGTAAATGGCGTCTTCTCCCAACTCTTCAATGCCAGCGGCGTCAAGGTGGGTTCCGAAACCCGCATCAACACCATCACCACCGGCAATCAATCGTTCGCCCAGGTGACTACATTGGCCGATGGCGGCTATGTGGTTGCCTGGGAGTCGAATGGAGTGAATGGGCAAGTCGACGTTTATACCCAGCGCTTTGACGCGAACGGCAACAAGGTTTCCAGCCTGACAGGCGATGCCTTGGCCAACATCCTGACCTGGACCAGCGCCGGCAGCGTGATCATCGACGGCGGCGCGGACAACGACACGCTTACAGGTGGCCACGCCAACGATCATTTGAACGGCGGTGCTGGCAATGACTCGCTCAATGGCGCCGCCGGGGCCGACCGCCTGATCGGCGGCGATGGCTCCGACCTCTACTACGTCGACAATGCCAGCGATATCGTCAGCGAAATCAATGCCACGGCCAGCACCGGCGGCACCGATAGCGTCTATAGCTACCTCGGCGCCTACACCCTGGGTGACAATGTGGAGAATCTGCGCCTGTTGGCGACCGGCGCTGCCAACGGCACCGGGAACAGCCTAAACAACGTCATCGATGCTGGGACCGGCAACAACATCCTCAATGGTGGCGCCGGCGTCGATACCTTGTCCTATGCCTTTGCCACTGCGGCGGTGACGGCCAACCTGGGGCTGACCACCGTGCAAGCCACCGGTGGTTCTGGCTCAGACACCCTGTTGAACTTCGAAAACCTCACAGGCAGCAACTATCACGACAAACTGACCGGCAATGCAGCCGCCAACACCCTCAACGGTGGCCTGGGCAACGACATCCTCAACGGCGCGGCCGGTGCCGACCGCCTGAACGGCGGCGAAGGTTCCGACTTCTATTATGTCGACAACGCTGGCGATGTCGTCAGTGAAACCAATGCGGTCGCCAGCACAGGTGGCACCGATACCGTTTATAGCTACCTCGGGGCCTATACCCTTGGCAGCAACGTAGAGAACCTGCACCTGCTGGCGACCGGCGCTGCCAATGGCACCGGTAATAGCCTCAACAACATCATCAACGCCGGGGCCGGTAACAACATCCTCGATGGTGGTACCGGTATCGATACCCTCTCCTATGCCTTTGCCACTGCTGCGGTGACGGCCAACCTGGGGCTGACCACCGCGCAAGCCACCGGTGGTTCTGGCTCAGACACCCTGTTGAACTTCGAAAACCTCAAAGGGGGAAATTACAACGACAAGCTGACTGGTAATGCGCTTGCCAACACCCTCAGCGGCGGTGCCGGCAACGATATGCTCACCTCCGGAGCCGGCAACGACCTGCTGATCGGTGGCACGGGCCTGGACAAACTTTATGGTGGCGCCGGGGCCGACAAATTCGACTTCAATGCCTTGAATGAAATGGGTCTGGGTGCCGCCCTGCGCGATGTCATCGGCGATTTCAAGGCCAGCGAAGGTGACAAGGTCGACCTGTCGACCCTGGACGCTAACCTGGCGACGGCAGCCAACGATGCGTTCAGTTTCATCGGCTCCAGCGCTTTCAGCAGCAATGCCACAGGGCAGGTACGGTTCGCCGGTGGCATTCTCTACGGCAGCACTGACGCTGACACCGTCGCTGAGTTCGAAATTCAGTTGCTGGGGGTGAGCAATTTGCAAACTGTCGACCTGATTGCCTGATAGAGGGTGGAAAATCCCCGTGTCGGCGGTCCGATTCCGTCTCTGGGCACCACCTTTCGTTTTCAGGTGATGCCAAGCACACCTGAAAGCACACAAAAAACCCGCCTGGTGCGCAATGCTGTTCACTTAGGCATGGGGTTAAAATGTAAGAACTGGATTGGGGGGATATCCGTTGCTGCGGTAACGGCCACTTAGGGTTTCGCCCTTACGGCGAGTCCCTTTTTCAAACGCCAAAAAGGAACCAAAAGGCTTTGCCCCACCACTCGGTGCCTCGCTGTGGCTCGGCATGCCCTCACTCCGGCATTGCTCCGTGGGTCGCCGCGATGGGCCATCGTGGTTTAACGGGGCGCCCAAATCTAAAGCCAAAGCGAGGCGGCCTGATAGCCGACCTGATTTCAAGTGAACACGTTTCCCTGTGGAGCGAGCTTGCTCGCGATGGACGTCAACGATAACGCGCCCTGTCTGGATGAACGCGTTGTCCGGACGTTTTTCGCGAGCAAGCTCGCTCCCACAAGAGATCGCGGATCAGCCAGTAATCAGGTCGGCTTTAAGGCCGCCTCGCCTCGCCTTGCTTTGGCTTTTGATTTTCTTGCCACATCGAGAGGCCGAGTGGAGGTTCTGCGCAGTGGGCAAACCGGCATGGATGCCGGGTTACCCGCGCTGGGCCAAGGATGGCCCATCGCGGCGGGCCCACGGAGCAGGACCGGAGCGAGGGCATGCCGAGCATTAGCGAGGCACCGAACGCCAGGGGCAAGAGCGTTTGGTTACTTTGCGCTTCTCAAAGTGACCCGCTGTAAGAGCGGAACCATAAGTCGCCGTTACCGCAGCAACGGATATACACCCAATCCAAATATCCACCTGCCCCCCCCAACCTAAAGTGAACAGCATTACGCCTGGTGCGGTTTTTTTACTTCCTATGGTTCGCTCACTCCGCCATCTGCAACTCCGGCAGCTTCACTCGGAAACCCCGCGTAACACCCAGCAAACAAACGAGCCCTAACCCCATCCAGCACAGCCCAATCATGAACGACATGCTGGACAAGCTGGTCCACAGCCAAATGGTGCTGAGGAACCCCAGGGCCGGCACCAGGCCGTAGATCAGGCAATTGCGCAGACCGCGCAGCTTCTGGTCGACCAGGTAATGCTTGATGACCGCCAGATTCACCGCCGAGAACGCGAAGAGCGCGCCGAAGCTGATCATGTTGGCAACGGTATCCAGGGTGATGAACAGGGCAATCAGCGAGAACAGGCTGACCAGCATGATCGCGGTGGCCGGCACCCGCTTCTTCGAGACCAGCCTGCCGAACACCCGGGGCAGCGCGCCATCCCGGCCCATGGCGAATAGCACCCGGGAGACGCTGGCCTGGGAGACCATCGCCGAGGCAAAACATCCGGCCACATAGGTGGCGGTAAAGGCAGTCACCAGCAGTTCACCACCCACACGGCGCATGACGTCCAGCGACGCCGAGTCCGGGTCGGCAAAGGTGTTCCATTGCGGATAGACCATTTGGGCGAAATACGAAACGCCGACAAACAGCAGGCCACCGCACAGGCTCACCACCATGATAGCGAGGGGGATGAGACGCCGCGGGTTGGGTGTCTCCTCGGCCATGGTCGACACGGCGTCGAAGCCGAGAAAAGACAGGCACAGGACCGCTGCGCCGGTCATGATCAGTGGGACGCTGAAGCCCTCATGGTGGAAGGGTGCGAGCAGCGAAACCGGCTCAGACTGATCCCCCAGGTTGTGGATCGACAACGCAACGAACACGACGATGAAGACCAGCTGGACAACAACGAGTAACAAGTTGACCCGGGTGATGGATTCGATGCCGATCAGGTTGAGGAAGGTCACCAGGGCAATGGAGCCGATCACCCACACCGCAGCGGGAACCGCGGGGAAGTATTCGGACATGTAGATGCCGATCAGTAGATAACTGAGCAGCGGCAGGAAGATATAGTCCAGCAACAAGGTCCAGCCGGCCATGAAGCCAAAGTAGCTACCGAAAGCCTTTCGCGTATAGGAGTACACCGATCCCGAATACGGATGCGCCTGCACCATGCGTCCGTAGCTGTAGGCGGTCAGCAGCATGGCGGCGAGGGTCAGCAGGTAGGCGGTAGGCAGGTGGCCCTTGGTCATCTGGGTCACCAGGCCATAGGTGGTGAACACCGCCAGCGGCACCATGTACGCCAGGCCGAAGAGGACCAGGGCGGTAAGCCCTAGGGATTGTCGAAACCTGCCAGGCGAATCCGATTCCGACGGGGAATGATGGGAAGGAGTATCGGCCACGCTTGTTATTGTATTCATTGCTGACTCCTGAAAATTTGAATGCAGGACGCTGCGGTATCCGAAGAACGGATACCGTTAGTGAATGATCTGCTGAAGGGTGGGCTGCCCAATGTCCGGCAGCCTCTAGTTCAATTGATATGCACGCAGGGCGATGTAACGCTGTCGATCACCACCCCAGGCATGGGGTTGGCTCAGCAGATGACTTCAGAGCTTTCCAGCGATTCGTGCAGTGCGGTCTACCGCGATGCGGGTCTTTTCAACCAGCTCGTCAAGCTCGAAGCGCGTTGCCACAAGTGCCGGCGCCATGATCATGCGGCCCAGGGTCGAGCGAATGATCACGCCCTCTTCAAAACCAAAGGTGCGGCACTGCCAGGTCAGGTCGTTTTCGTTGTCGAAGCGTTTGCGCGTAGCCTTGTCCTCGGCGAACTGCAAGGCCGCGACGAGGCCCGCGCCCTGGATCTCGCCGATCATCGGATGGTTGCCGAACACCTCGCGCAGAATCTGCTGCAAGTACGGCCCGGTATCCTCCTTCACCTGGCGCACGATGCCTTCATCACGCAGTGCCTTGAGGTTGGCGAGCGCCACCGCGGCCGCGACCGGGTGTCCGGAATAGGTCAGGCCGTGGGCGAAGACGCCGCCCTCCTCCACAAGCGCATCGGCGATGCGCTTGCCCAGCACCAGGCCACCCATCGGCACGTAACCGGAGGTCAGGCCCTTGGCGATCGACAGGGTGTCCGGCTCGAAACCGAAGTACTGGTGGGCGAACCACTCGCCCGTGCGACCAAAGCCACCGATCACTTCATCGGCACACAGCAGCACATCGTATTGTCGGCAGATGCGCTGGATTTCCGGCCAGTAGCTCTCAGGCGGGAAGATCATGCCGCCAGCGCCCTGGAAGGGCTCGGCGATAAAGCCCGCGACATTTTCGGCGCCCAGCTCAAGAATCTTCTCTTCCAGTTGCAAGGCACAGCGACGACCGAACTCGGCCGGAGTCAGCTCACCGCCCTGGGCGTACCAGTAAGGTTCATCGATGTGCGCGATGTCCGGAATGAGGCCGCCCATCTCGTGCATGAACTTCATCCCGCCCAGCGCAGTGGCCGCCAGGGTCGAGCCGTGATAACCGTTCCAGCGGCCGATCATGATCTTTTTCTGTGGCTTGCCGACGACCTGCCAGTAACGGCGAACGGTACGGATCAGCACCTCGTTCGCTTCGGAGCCGGAGTTTGTGTAAATGACGTGGCTGTAGTGGCCCGGCAGGAGACTGAACAGCAGCTCGGACAGCTCGATCACCGCTGGGTGGGTGGTGTGGAAGAACATGTTGTAGTACGGCAACTGGTCCATCTGCGCAGCCGCCGCGGCGGTCAGGTCCTTGCGACCATAGCCGAGCTGGGTGCACCACAGGCCAGACATGCCGTCCAGGTAACGCTTGTCGTCATTGTCCCAGAGATACAGTCTCTCGCCGCGTACCATCACTCGAGGGCCTTCGGCATTGAGCGCCTTTTGATCCACAAATGCATGGATATGGTGGGCCGCATCGGACTTCTGATAATCCTGAGTCTGCCGTTTCGGTTCGAAGGGTGCATTCATGGCTTTTTTCTCTTTTGTTGGTAGTCACGCGAGGGGTAGCAAGTCCGCTCAGCGGGTCTTGCTCATGTAGCTTTCAAGAGGGTCTTTGCTGAGCACGCCCTGGGCTTCGGCCAACGAATCGATAAACAGTGAAAACAATTCCGATTGCGTGCCGATGTCGAGCTTGCAGTAGACGTTTTTGCGGTGAGACTTGATGGTGTCCTCCGATACCCCGAGGCGCTCGGCCAGGGAGCGGGTCGAATGGCCACGCAGGATCAGTTGGGCGATTCGGCATTCGCGCTCGGTCAGGATCGACGAGCCGAAGTTATTCAGTGCCGAGTGGATGCGCTGCTCCAACTGGTTTTCGAAGCGAGCGCCGCGCGTGTCCAGGCCGACAAAATGCTTACCCAGCAAGGTCAGGACCCAGGGGGCCATGCGCTTGAAATGCTGCGTCGTGGCTGCGTCCAGTTTTTCCGTGAACGCCAGTGAGACCGCCAGGCTCAGCCCGGGAGACAACTGCAGGATGTAGTTCAACTCATCCTGCAGGTGCGAGTGCCGATAGAACGACTGGTAGTACTCGCTGAGTTCGAAATGGTCGGGAGCGACATCAGCAAGGTCATAGCAACCGGAGCTGACGCCTTCCACACAGGCACCGTAGAACGGGTCGAGCAGATAGAAGCCGGACAGGTACTGGCGCACATTGCCTTGCGGCAGCCAGGGGCCGTCAAGTTCGAACAACGCGCTGGGCATACCGCCATGCGGATACTGGTACAGCGTCGTCGCCTGAATGGGCCAGATAAAGCCCAGGGTTTCGAACAGCGTCGCGGTGAATCCCGGTTGACCGATACTCTCGGTCACCTTGGCCATCTGTTCGAACCATTGCGCAGAAACAAACCGATCGTTTTCCACTTCAAAGACTCGCCGAAAGAACGGTTGGGAGCGACACAAGGTGACTGGTGCCGGGGTTGAAATGATGTTCCCACGCTCGGAAAACTGCCGATATCACCCGTTAGGGTGAGTCGACCAAAGGGCGCCGGATGACCGCCCCAGCTGCCCCACAAGCAGCAAAAGCACGCCACCCCGGGGAGTGCGTGCAGATGGGTTTTCCCTGCCACGCCTTGCGACGTGGCTGAGGGAAGCGGCCTTAACGAAGCTGGAACCAGGTGGTTTTAAGTTGCGTGTACTTGTCGAACGAATGGAGGGAAAGATCGCGCCCGAAGCCGGACTGCTTGCCGCCACCGAAAGGAATGGCGACATCCAGTGCATCCATGGTGTTGACCGAGACGGTCCCGGCCTTCAATGCCCGGGCCACACGATGAGCGCGGTTCAGGTCATCACTCCAGACTGACGCGGCGAGCCCGTAGATGCTGTCGTTGGCCAACTCAAGCGCCTCTTCTTCTGTGTCGAAGGCACTGATGGCTAACACTGGGCCGAAAACCTCATCACGCGCCAGGCTCATATTTCTACCCACGTCAGCGAAAATCGTCGGCTGGATGAAGTTCGAAGACCCATTGATCGTCAGGCGTTCGCCGCCTGCCAGGAGTTTCGCGCCTTCACTACGTGCTTGCTCGATCGCCTTCATGATGCGGGTGGCTTGCTCGCTATCCACGATCGCACCGGCCCTGCTTTCAGGGTCCAGCGGATCACCGGGCATCCAGACCCGAGCCTTGGCGATCAGGCGCTCGACGAACTCATCAAAGATAGAACGTTGCACGTAGAGCCGGGAGTTGGCCGAGCAGACCTCGCCCTGGTTGAAGAAAATGCCGAACGCGGCTTTTTCCGCAGCCAGATCTAGGTCCTGGCAGTCTTCGAAGACTAGGTTCGGGCTCTTGCCGCCGCACTCCAACCAGACCTGTTTGAGGTTGGACTGCGCCGAGTATTGCATGAAGTACTTGCCGACCTGGGTCGAGCCGGTGAACACCAGGCAATCCACATCAGGATGCAGTCCCAGGGCCTTGCCGGCGCTTTCGCCCAGGCCCGGGACAACATTCAATACCCCTTCCGGAATGCCGGCTTCGAGTGCCAACTGACCCAGGCGCAAGGCAGAGAACGGCGACTGCTCGGCGGGCTTGAGGATCACGCTATTACCGGCGGCCAATGCCGGGGCGAGCTTCCAGGCAGCCATGTCCAGCGGGAAATTCCATGGCACCACGGCGGCAACCACCCCCAGGGCCTCGCGAGTGATGGTGGCGAGGGCATTGCGCGCGGTAGGCGCGACCTGGTCGTAGAGCTTGTCCAGGGCTTCACCGTACCAGGCGAACACATGGGCCGCGCCAGGGACATCGATGTTGTAGGCATCCATGACCGGCTTGCCCATGCTCAGCGAGTCGAGCAGTGCCAGCTCCTCGCGGTTGGCCAGGAGCAGTTCGGAGAGTCTGATCAGGATCTTCTTGCGTTCCACCGGGGCCATGCGCGCCCACGGCCCCTCTTCGAACGCCCGGCGAGCCGAGCGTACTGCGAGGTTCACTTCGTCCTCGCCGCATGCGGTGACACATGCCAGCAGCTGGTTGGTCGCCGGATTGATCACTTCGAAAGTCGCACCCGAGGCGCACGCGACCTGCTGCCCTCCGATCAACGCATTTTCAATGAATGTTTGGCGGGCAGCCCGTTGCTGCCAGTAGTTGAGATCGAGCACACGCTACTCCCATGCCGACCGCTGATACGGTCAGTTATTATTGGTTTCGCAGGATGGTGCTCTACTCTCGCGGCGAGGAAAAATAGTAAAAATGTGCTCGGTCCCCAAGAAAAAACTAGGTAGCGCCGAGGGTCTGGACAAGTCTCACTTGTCTGTCGGAACGCTCCGTACGCTTTCACGGAAATGGATGACATACGCTGATCATGGATTTGAGCAGAATCGGAGTAGTAGCTGCCGCAAAACCCCGAGCAGATACTCAACCGAGATGTAGACAATGACTCACGCCATCCAAACAGATGTCGAAACCGCTAAGCTTGTTACTGAACAAGAAATCAGAACCTTCAGTTTTGACCCTCAGCAGTCAGCACTGCTTCACAAGTTCGCCGAAGAACTGGCCGCCATCGGCGGGCCGCAGGCACCAGGAGCCAAGTCCAAAGCGTCTCTGGCAGCCACCGAATTAAAATTCTCGTTTTCGAAAAACCAATGCGAACTGCTGGGCGCCTATTCCGATGGCTTTGTTTCCGTATTGATATTTGAAGGGCTGCAAAAAATCACCGATGTCAGCCCTCCAAATGAATTGCCAGACCTGGCATCCCTGGAAAATCGTTACGACGTTCTCTGTCTGGCCGCTCGCAATCAGATCTTGTTGAAACTGGTGGATAACCGTGCCTTTGCCTATGACATGGACAACGAAGGAAGACTGGTTCGATTAGTGGCCAACTTCAAGGGTGGCGGACTCATCAAAATCAATGCCGAGCCGGAGATCAAAGAACTGAGCTCCCATTCCGGCCTCGCGCTTGGCCCGCATACAGAGGCGCCTTACTGGTGCGCCGTGAACGCGAAAGACGGTCACTCTCCCTCTCCATCGTCGCTCATACTTTCCGCCTTGTGGAACCCGAGCCTGGAGCCTACGCGAATCATCCCACTACCTCCCATACTCGAAAAAATTGGCGTCACCAACTGCCTCGCACTGACAACGGGTAACTTCCAGTTCACTCGTAGTGACTCCTTTGTCAGTGGCAAAGGGGAAGATGGCCGCAACGTTTCGATTCTGGAGTTTAACGACAAGGTAGGGTTCGCAGCCCGCTTTAACTCGTATCGTTTTTCGGTCAATGACAACGCCTCGACCTTTGTGAAAACGGCTTACACCACCCTTTGCCAAGGTGTGGCTGAAGCAACTCCGACCGAATATGCGCTGACCCAGGAATCGGCCATGGCCATCAATAACATCCGGGCTCTGCACTGTCGCGATGTCATCAAAGACAACAGACGGGTCTTGGTTCGCATTTTCGGACTTTCAAAATTCTCTTCCCCAATCGTTATTTCAGAGGATCCGTTAGTGTTGCAGGGCTGATTCTTTAAGTGAGAAGGCTGTTGAACGACCAGTCATGTGATTACTGGCGAGTAACTATAAAGAGAGAATTTAATGTCTTGGGATGTAATTGGCATGTTGGCGCTCGTCGCTTTTTGCGCCGGCTTTTTTGATGCGATTGCCGGTGGTGGCGGCTTGATTACCTTGCCTGCATTGTTTCTGGCAGGTGTAGATCCGATCAGTGCAATTGCAACGAACAAGTTCCAGGCCGCTTCGGCAACTATTTCGGCAACTGCAACCTTTGCTCGCAAAGGAATGATCGAGTGGCGCGAAGGCCGTTTCCTGGTTGTCTGCGGATTTATTGGCGGTGCCAGTGGCGCCTTGCTGGTCAGCTCTATTGATAAGCGTTATCTGGAAGTTTGCGTGCCTGTCATGCTGATTCTGGTGGCCATTTATTTTGCGCTATCTCCAAAGCTGGCTAATGAAGATCGACGTAAGAGAATTGGAATTGTGCTTTTCTCGTTTACCGTGGCGCCGATCCTGGGCTTTTACGACGGCATATTTGGCCCCGGTGTGGGCTCTTTCTTCATTGTCGGCTTCGTTCTTCTCTGCGGCTTGGGCATGATGCGGGCCATGAGTTTTACCAAACTTGCCAATGCCTCCTGCAATTTGGGCTCTCTGTCCGTGTTCATCACCAAAGGGGTGATCATCTGGCCGATCGCAATCGCCATGGCCCTAGCGGCCTTTATCGGCGCGCAACTGGGTGCGCGCGCCGCTGTGCGGGTCGGTCCACGGCTAATCAAACCCATGTTGATCGTGGTGTGTTGTGCGTTGGCCATCAAGCTTTTGAGCGTGGAGACCAATCCCTTGCGTGTTGCATTCTCGGGCTTGGTTGCCTCGCTCTGATCGACAGTCGTATCCGAGTACCGAAACCGAAACCGAAACCCTGAATCGCAAGATTCAGGGTTTTTTATGCGTGCGATTTAACAAATCCACCGCCACCGAAAATTCCTACACCTATCCTGCACCCCTTCCCTCCAGTTGTGCCCGCTCTTCATACAGCGCTTTAGGATCCCTCTCATAGAGGGCATACGCGTACCCAGCGAAAATACTGCAGCAGCAAATCTGCCTGCATGCATTCACGTTTCAATGTAAGGAAGCAGCTCTTGAACACGCTTTTGAAACTCCTCGCCCTATCGACAATCATTGCCACCGCCAGCGGCTGTGTCAGCTACAACAACAGTCAGCCGTCCTCGCCTATCGACAGCACCGTCAAAGCAGACCTGAAAGCGGACATCGCTGTTGGCGACGCGATCTCCGGCCAGTCTTCGGTCAACGTGCTGTTCGGCTTCCTCAAATTTGGCGGTGATTCCCAGTTTGCGGATGGCGTCAGCTATGGCGGTGAGAGTGGCGCCTTGAGCGGACTTGGCTTGGATCCCGTTAGTGCGGTCAAATCTGCTGCGGCCTACAAAGCGGTTAAATCGTCCGGTGCGGACCTGATCGTCGCCCCTCGCTATGAAGTGCATGAAGAAAACTACTTCATCTTCAAGAAAGTCTCCGTCACGGTAAAAGGCAACAAAGGCAATATCCGAAGCATCCGCTAACTCCTCCCCCCAGGTGTTTGTTCAGCAAACCATCCATCGCGCTTTGGCAAACCGCAAACTCTAGCGCGTGGTGTTCCGCAAACGGCGGCGAAAGCTGTTTGCGGATTTGCAAGCTGACGAAATCGCCTCGCGTCTACTACACGGCTATTCACCACCGCTCCAGTGAAAAACCAGATTGCGCGCAGTACCAGTACCCACATCCGTGGTATCACGCCGCTCTTCACCAGCACGCGTTGCAACGACCGTGTACTTGCCAGGAGGCAGCTGGACGTAAACCAGCGGACCCGCCTGAGTGAGGGTCAATACGCTTTGTTCCTGCGCGTTTTGAATGACCACATCGACATCCGGAACGTATTTGTTCTCGACGCCGACGGAGAACGTCATATGCAGGTTGTAGCCCGTGGCTTGCTGGATTGCCTTCGCCTCATCTTCACCGATACCGCCGGACAGGTAGGCAATCCCGTTTTGTTCCTGCCGTTGAATCTGCACAGCCGAATTGTCTATCGGCTCAAGGCTGGCGGCCTGCAGCATGACCGGAAACATCAATACGCCGACAGCGGTAAGGGGCAGTAACAGAGACTGGACACATTTCATGATGACGACTCCCGGGCTCTACGGAACCCATCGTTATCTAATTGTGATTTCTGGCGCAGTCGTCGTGTTTTAGAACGATTTGTACTTGGAGCCACTGCGAAATGTACTACATGAATCGCTCCGCGGCCTTTCACTGCTATCAGCTCGCTCCTGCCAACTAAACCGGCAGGTCCTTCGGGCGTATCAGAGGCGTCCTGCATCACTATCACCCCACTCTTGCCATCCTCTTCTGCCTGTTAAATCTGCCGCGGAAGACTTTATGAGCTCACTCGTACCCGATGACACACAAGACCCACAAATCACCTCACTGCTTGGCAATCTTGGTGAATTGATCCGCCAGGCACGACAGAAATTGCTGCGAGCAGTCGATACCGCCCAGGTACAAACCTACTGGCAAATCGGGCGACATATAGTGGAGTTTGAACAAGAGGGCTCCCGGCGCGCGGTTTACGGCAAGCAGTTGCTGGCAACGCTTGCGAAGGTGCTGACAGTGGAGTTTGGGAAGGGTTTTGACGAAACCAACTTGCGGAAAATGCGACTTTTCTATCAGGCGTTTCCAATTCGAGACGCACTGCGTCTCGAATTGAGCTGGACCCACTACCGCAGGCTTCTACGCGTGGACAATGAAAAGGCACGCAAGTGGTATATGGACGAAGCAGTTGACCAAAACTGGTCAAGCCGCAGCCTAGAGCGCCAGATCAACACGCTCTACTACGAACGCCTACTGATGAGTCGTGACAAGTCTGTCGTCCTGGCAGAGGCCGCCACCAACATTCACGCAATGAACAACGATCCCCGGGATTTCATCCGGGATCCCGTGATGCTGGAGTTTCTTGGCCTACCCAATACCGGAATTGTTTTGGAAACCAGCCTCGAACAGGCCCTTATCGAGCAACTCCAGGGTTTCCTGCTTGAGTTGGGCAAGGGGTTTGCTTTCATTGCCCGCCAGCAACGCATCAGTACCGACGGCAGAGACTTCTACATCGATCTTGTGTTCTACAACTACCTGCTCAAATGTTTTGTCATTTTCGATCTCAAGCGCGGTGAATTGACACATCAGGATGTGGGGCAGATGGACATGTATGTGCGCATGTACGACGACCTCAAACGCAGCGAGGAAGACGGGCCCACTGTCGGCATTATTCTCTGTGCGCAAAAAAACGAGTCTGTCGTTCGCTACTCGGTCCTACAGGGCAATGAACAACTCTTCGCCAGCAAATACAAATTAGTACTACCGAGCGAGGATGAACTGCGAGCGGAACTGGATCGGGAACGAGCACTGCTCGAGGAGCGCCTTCTCGACCAGATTCCTGACTAAAGCGGCACGATTGTTCAGGCGCGACATGAGGGCTATTGTTGGCAACTACCCGCAAAGGTCCGACGCCGATGAATTTGCAGGACACGCCATCACTCGCCGCTACTCAAATCGAGCTGCCGTTGACGGCTGGCACTTCGGGCGAACCGTTCAAGCAACCTGCGGCCGACGGTTTCATCCTCGGCGGCTTCACCTGGCGGCATGCGGGGCAGGACACTTCCCGAGCAGTCGTCATCATCAATGCCGCCACATCGGTTCGCTGCCGACACTACTCGCGCTTCGCCGATTACCTGTTTGCCAACGGCTTCGATGTAATCACCTATGACTATCGCGGTATCGGCGAGTCGCGCCCGGCAACGCTCAAAGGACTGAAGGCTTCATGGTCCGACTGGGGGGCATTGGACTTCGAGGCGATGCTCAAGCGCGCACAGCGTGAATTTCCCGGTCAGCCGATCGATGTGGTCGGTCACAGCTTTGGAGGCTGTGCAGCGGGCCTGGGAGCGTCCGGACAGCTAATCCGTCGCTTGGTGACCGTCGGCGCGCAATTCGCTTACTGGCGCGACTATGAGCCCGCTCAGCGCTGGCGGATGTTTGGCAAGTGGCATGTGGTGATGCCGCTGGTGACGATACTGTGCGGATACTTTCCCGGCAAACGCCTCGGCTGGCTGGAAGACACACCAGCCGGTGTAGTCCACGACTGGAGCACGCCCACCGCTCGTTACGAGAAGCGCCCCAGCGGCCAGGACAGCCATGTCAGAAATTTCGCTGCCGTCACCGCGAAAACCCTGGCGATCAGCATCAGCGACGATCCCTACGGCACCGTCCCGGCCATCGAGCGCCTGCTCGGCTACTTCACCGGCAGCATAAACACCCACCTGCGCATCACCCCTGAAGACATCGGTGAACAAGAAGTTGGACATTTCGCCTTTTTTCGCAGCGCATACCAAGCCACACTATGGCCCATTGCACTGTCCTGGCTACAAAACGGCGAGCTGGCCTCCGACACACCCGGGCGGACAGTGCCTCGTAGCTAAGCCACCTGCCCTTTTCAACGAATTACGGAACGACGCCCATGGCCTCCGCCAACAAACAGCACAAACGCGCCTCCCGCGCCAAGGCCAAGGCCAAGCAGAACCGCACTCAACGAGCCGCCGCGCCGGTGGAGCTGGACCCGAACGACGATCGCATCGACTTCGAGTCAGTGGACCTGACCGAATTGTTCAAGAAAATGATCGACGCCGAGAAGCTCAGCCAGCAAGCCATGTGCACAGCGTTCCTCGAAGACCCGCTGCTGGAACTGGTGTACGAGCAGGAAGGCGAAGAAGGCGCGATGGACTTTATCCTCGCTGCACTGATCGAATATCGCCAATGGTCCACCGAAACCGATGAAGCCGGCGCCCTGGCATGGATCGAATCCCCGGCCTTCCAGGCTGACTACGTGGCGGCGTCCGACGCCATCGCGGCACAAACCCAACAGAAACCGAACTGAGTTCCCATGGCCTCCCTGAACAAGCAACAGAAACGCGCCAAGCGTGCAAAAGCCAAAGCCAAGCAAATCAATATCCACGGTAGAAAACCCGCCGCGCTGGACGATGACCTGGGCGAAATCGGCGAGCCGATCCCGGAATACACCCTGGCGATGTTCAGCAAAATGCGCGACGCGGAAGCCGTCAGCCGCAGCGAAATGCTCTCCGTGCTGCTGACGAGTCTCGCCTTTATCATCATCGACCATCCAGAACTGCTGGACATGGAAAACGCCGACGACGAAGGCATGGCCGCCACCCACCTGGCCGCCGACATGCTGATCGACTACCGCATGTGGGCCGACGGCATGGACCGCGAGGCCGCCCAGGAATGGCTGAGCGAGCCACAGTTCATTACCGACTTTGGCGACGCACTGGACGTCTACCGCCAGTCGCCAGACGCGTCGGAAGAAAAAGCCGAGTAAGGATTACGGCTCAAATAAAAACGGCCGCTTGTCATCACTGACAGCGGCCGTTTTGCGTTACGAGGTATGGGTCAGCTCAGCACTACCGCGCCACGCTTCTCCAGTTTGCGACGACGCGCTACCAGCAAGCCGGCAGCGACGACCAGAAGAGCCAGCAGGCCGGTCGCGAGGATTTCCACGCGGTGGGCGTCCTGGAACAGCATGATGGTCAGGGCCGCCACGATGAACGCGATCACCGCGTAGGTCAGGCCCGGGAACAACCACATGCTGAAAACGATTTTCTCGCCGCGAGCCATACGCTGTTTGCGCATGCGCAGTTGCGAGATCGCAATCACCAGGTACACCAGCAGCGCAATGGCGCCGGAGCTGGCCAGCAGGAACTCGAACACCGCAGCCGGGGCCACGTAGTTGGCGAAAGTTGCCAGGAACGCGGCACCAGTGGACAGCATCACCGCCCAGTATGGCGTGCCACTTTTGTTGGTGCGGGTGGAAACGGCTGGCGCATCACCGCGCTTGCCGAGGGAGAACAACATGCGCGACGACGTGTAGAGCGCCGAGTTCAGGCAACTGGTCACAGCTACCAGTACCACGATGTCGACGATCATCTTGGCGTTCGGGATGCCCATGCGATCAAGAACAGTCTGGTAGGAACCAACGCTGGCCAGGATCGGGTCGTTCCATGGCACCAGGGCCACAACGATGAAGATCGATACGAGGTAGAACAAGCCGATCCGCCAGATCACCGAATTGGTGGCCTTGGAAATTTGCTTGCCAGGGTTTTTCGATTCCGCGGCCGCAATGGTCACGATCTCGGTACCCATGAAGGAGAACATGGTGGTCAGGATGGCACCCAACACCGCGCCCATGCCGTTTGGCAGGAAGCCCTGGGTGTCGAACAGATGGGAAACGCCGCTAACCTGGCTGCCCGGCAGGAAGCCGAAGATCGCCATGAGGCCCAGAACAATGAAACCGATGATGGCCAACACTTTGACCAGGGCAAACCAGAACTCGAACTCACCGTAGTTCTTCACGCTGAACAGGTTGGTCACGGTCAGCAGCATCGTGATCACCAGGGCGAAGGCCCAGATGTCCACGCCAGGGAACCAGGCATGCAGGATGGTTGCGGCGGCGTTGGCCTCCAGCGGGATGACGAGCACCCAGAACCACCAGTACAGCCAGCCGATGGTGAAGCCGGCCCAGTGACCGATCGCGCGATCGGCGTATGTCGAGAAGGAGCCAGTGTCTGGCGAGGCAATAGCCATTTCACCGAGCATGCGCATCACCAATACCACCAGCATGCCGGCGGCGGCGTAAGCCAAGAGCACGGCCGGGCCTGCTGCAGCGATGGCGTGGCCCGAGCCAACGAACAGGCCGGCGCCGATAACCCCGGCGATCGACAGCATGGTGACATGCCGCGGTTTGAGCCCCTGTTCGAGGCCGTTAGAGCTTTGGATACTGCTCATTGAAACTACCTTTGTAAGGAAAAGCGAATGCATGCATCCCGCCTGTGTTCCTTCTTGTAAAAAGAAACAAACGGGGCGTTCCGGAATCTGCACGCAAGTTTTGCGCCAAAATGTTTCAAAACCCTCTAACTCGGGAATTTCCCCCGACCGGACAGTCATCGCAAGCCATTGATATTAATGGCACTTTGCCAAAACGTTACCTTGGGACTCACTTTATGAACGAACCAGCGCACCGGAAACACACCCAGAAATCCCTCGACGCACGATAAAAGGGCAGATCCGCCACCTTTGGCCCGTTAGCGCTTCCAACCCCCCGCCAAAGCTGGCAACATCGCGCCCTTTTTTACGCGACAGCCACCGCGCTTTTATCTGAAAGCAGGGTTCAAACGGCTGTTCGGTTGTTGATGGGGCGACAGTCTGCTGCGCCGATGCGACAACCTGCCACATGCCACCCGTTTACTGCCCTTAGCGCTGTTGGCTGCCCTTGAAACGCTATGCTAGCTTGGCCGCCTCGCCAGGAAGGCCACCAACAGCAGGAGCGAATACACAATGAGGAACGCACATGGCTGAGGCCACGCCCGCGCTTGAAATCCGCAACTTGCACAAACGCTACGGCTCGCTGGAGGTGCTCAAGGGCATCTCGCTGACCGCCCGCGACGGCGACGTGATCTCGATCCTCGGCTCCTCCGGTTCCGGCAAGTCCACGTTCCTGCGTTGCATCAACTTGCTGGAAAATCCGCACCAGGGCCAGATCCTGGTGGCCGGCGAAGAACTCAAGCTCAAGGCTGCGAAGAACGGCGAGCTGGTCGCTGCCGACGGCAAGCAGATCAACCGCCTGCGCAGCGAAATTGGTTTTGTGTTTCAAAACTTTAACCTGTGGCCGCACATGAGCGTGCTCGACAACATCATCGAGGCCCCGCGCCGCGTGCTCGGCCAGAGCAAGGCCGAAGCCATCGAAGTCGCCGAAGCCCTGCTGGCCAAGGTCGGCATCGCCGACAAGCGCCACGCCTACCCGGCGCAATTGTCCGGCGGCCAGCAACAACGCGCGGCCATCGCCCGCACCCTGGCCATGCAGCCCAAGGTCATCCTGTTCGACGAGCCCACCTCCGCGCTTGACCCGGAAATGGTCCAGGAAGTACTTAATGTCATCCGCGCACTGGCCGAAGAAGGCCGTACCATGCTGCTGGTCACCCATGAGATGGGTTTTGCCCGTCAGGTCTCCAGCGAAGTGGTGTTCCTCCACCAGGGCCTGGTAGAAGAGCAAGGATCGCCACAGCAGGTATTTGAAAACCCGCTTTCGGCGCGCTGCAAACAATTCATGTCCAGCAACCGCTAACGGAGCTAACCACATGCAGAATTACAAAAAGGTCTTCCTGGCCGCCGCCGTTACCCTGGCGTTCAGCGCCGGCGCCATGGCCGAAACCCTGAAGATGGGCATCGAAGCGGCCTACCCGCCGTTCAACAATAAAGATGCCAGTGGCAATGTCGTCGGCTTCGACAAGGAAATCGGCGACGCCCTGTGCGCCAAGATGAAAGTCGAGTGCAAAGTCGTGACCTCCGACTGGGATGGCATCATCCCGGCCCTGAACGCCAAGAAGTTCGACTTCCTGATCTCCTCGATGTCGATCACCGACGAGCGCAAGCAAGCGGTGGACTTCACCGACCCGTATTACTCCAACAAGCTGCAATTCATCGCCAAGAAAGACGTCGACTTCAAAACCGACAAGGCTTCCCTGCAGGGCAAAGTGATCGGCGCACAACGCGCGACGCTGGCGGGTACCTGGCTGGAAGACAACATGGAAGGCGTTGAAATCAAACTCTACGACACCCAGGAAAACGCTTACCTCGACCTGACTTCCGGTCGCCTGGACGGCATCCTGGCCGACAAGTATGTCAACTACGAGTGGCTCAAGAGCGACGCAGGCAAATCCTACGAGTTCAAAGGCGACCCGGTGGAAGAAAGCGACAAGATCGGTATTGCTGTGCGTAAAAACGACCCGATCCGCGAGAAGCTGAACGTCGCGCTCAAAGAAATCGTTGCCGACGGCACCTACAAGAAGATCAACGACAAGTACTTCCCGTTCAGCATCTATTGATCCTGACCTGCCTGACCGGCGCCTGATGGCGCCGGTTCACGGTATTGCCTGCCGCGATTTGAAAAGAAATCCATGATTATCGACCTCTACGGATTCGGCCCGGCGCTCGCCGCTGGCGCGCTCATGACTGTCAAACTGGCACTCTCGGCCCTGTGCCTGGGGCTGGTGCTCGGTCTGCTCGGCGCCTTGGCCAAGACTTCCCCGTACAAGCCGTTGCAATGGCTTGGCGGCACATATTCGACACTGGTTCGCGGCATCCCGGAACTGCTCTGGGTGCTGTTGATCTACTTCGGCACGGTTAACCTGATGCGCGCCCTGGGCGAGTTTTTCGGTAACCCTGACCTTGAGCTCAATGCCTTCGCTGCGGGCGTGATTGCCCTGGGCCTGTGCTTTGGCGCCTACGCCACGGAAGTGTTTCGCGGCGCGATCCTCGCCATACCCAAAGGCCATCGTGAGGCCGGCGTGGCCCTGGGCCTCTCGAAATGGCGCATCTTCACCCGCTTGATCATGCCGCAGATGTGGCGCATCGCCCTGCCGGGCCTGGGCAACCTGTTCATGATCCTGATGAAAGACACCGCGCTGGTGTCGGTGATCGGCCTGGAAGAAATCATGCGTCACGCGCAAATCGGCGTGACCGTGTCCAAGCAACCGTTCACCTTCTATATGGTCGCTGCGTTCATGTATTTGAGTCTGACGATTCTGGCTATGACCGGCATGCACTTCCTGGAAAAACGCGCCGCTCGCGGCTTCGCGAGGAGCACCCAATGAACTGGGAAGTCATCATCAAGTGGCTGCCGAAACTGGCCCAGGGCGCAACCCTGACCCTGGAACTGGTCGCCATCGCCGTGATCGCCGGCCTGCTGCTGGCGATTCCGCTGGGTATCGCGCGCTCGTCGCGCCTGTGGTGGGTGCGCGCGTTTCCCTACGGCTACATCTTCTTTTTCCGCGGTACACCGTTGCTGGTTCAACTGTTCCTGGTCTATTACGGGCTGGCGCAGTTCGACGCGATCCGTAACAGCTCGATGTGGCCCTACCTGCGCGATCCGTTCTGGTGCGCCACGGCGACCATGACCCTGCACACTGCCGCCTACATCGCTGAAATCCTGCGCGGCGCGATCCAGGCGATTCCACCGGGTGAGATCGAAGCGGCACGGGCGCTGGGCATGTCGAAAGCCAAGGCGCTGATCTACATCATCCTGCCCCGCGCGGCGCGCATCGGCCTGCCGGCCTACAGCAACGAAGTGATCCTGATGCTCAAGGCCAGCGCCCTGGCCAGTACCGTGACCCTGCTGGAACTGACCGGCATGGCCCGCACCATCATCGCCCGGACCTACCTGCCGGTGGAAATCTTCTTCGCCGCCGGCATGTTCTATCTGTTGATGGCCTATGTGCTGGTACGCGGCTTCAAGCTGCTGGAGCGCTGGTTGCGCGTTGATGCCTGCCAAGGGCGTTGATCCCCGGGTGCTGACGGGCGAGGAACTGCTCGCCCGCTTCACCGCGCTGGATACTTTTCTGACAGCGCATCAGGCGCTGTGGAAACCACGGCCGTTCACTCATCTGCAGCTGCCCTGGGAAACCACCTACCCGGAACTGGCCGCCTGGCTACGCGGGCGGTCGCTGGAAGAGGCGGAAAGCGCTCACAACCACCCTGCCCTTGTGGATGCGCCGCAGCCTTTTGCTTCGTTGGCGGCCATGTCCCTGGCGCTGAGTGCGCTGGATGAATTGCCTGCTCATGCGCTCGAAGCGCCGGCTTATCGATTGAATGTGGATGTGCCAGGGCGCAAGTGGCAGCAAATTGAAGCCTTTGCCAGCCGTCTGCAGTTTGCTGATAGCGCCAGGCATTGGCTGGACTGGTGCTCGGGCAAGGGACACCTGGGCCGACGCCTGCTACAAACCGGCCAGCAACTGACCTGCCTGGAATACGATCCAGCGCTGGTTGCCAGCGGCCAGGCACTCAGCCAGCGGCATCGACTGCACGCGCTGCATGTCGAACAGGACGTACTGGCGGCCGATGCGGCTGCGCTATTGAAAGCGCGACACACACCCGTCGCACTGCATGCCTGCGGCGATTTGCATGTGCGACTGATCCGGCTCGCCAGCACAGCCGGCTGCAAGCAACTGGCCATCGCCCCTTGTTGCTACAACCGGACCAACCTGACCAGCTATTCGCCGATGTCCTCGGCTGCACAACGCTCTGACCTACAGCTGTCCCTCGACGATCTGGGGCTGCCGATGAGTGAAACCGTCACCGCCGGCGCTCGCGTGCGACGCCAACGCGACACATCGATGGCCCGACGCCTGGGCTTCGACTTGTTGCAAAGGCAACTGCGCGGCGTTGACGAGTACCTGCCGACCCCATCCCTGCCCAGCACCTGGCTGGAAAAACCCTTTGCCGAATATTGCCAACACCTGGCCGATCTCAAAGAGTTATCCACAATCGGCGCCCAGAACTGGCCCGCAGTCGAAGCAGCCGGTTGGCAGCGCCTTGCCCAAGTACGCAATCTAGAGCTGCTGCGCGGACTTTTCCGACGCCCACTGGAGCTTTGGCTGGCGCTCGATCGGGCACTGTTCCTACAAGAACAGGGTTACGCCGTTCGCCTCGGTACATTCTGCGAAACCTCGCTCACACCGCGTAACATCCTTCTGCTGGCAGAGCGTCCTTAACGCCTCACAGCCTGTGGATAACTCTGTTGATGAAATATTCATGGATCCAATCTTTACAGCTGTTTCAGCCCTGATACGGCACTGCAAAGATTTCATTCACTGAATAAAAAACCAGAAAAACAGGCATTTGCGAGCTAATGAGAACGGATCCACAAAAACAGTGTTAACCGGGTGAAGCGCAATTCGCGTTGTGCATAAGCATTCGATCAAAAGACATAACTAACGACGAATGTGGATCGGCACCGCAAGAAGAAGCAGCTTCGAGACCCCGTTTTGCACCGCGCGATGACGACCAACGTGCGCCGGAAGACCTCAACAGAGGCCCGCGCAAAAATAGTCTGAATTCAGGGGTTTACAGAACCTTCCCAATCGCTATAATCGTCGCCCTGACATGCCGGTATAGCTCAGATGGTAGAGCAACTGACTTGTAATCAGTAGGTCCCGGGTTCGATTCCTGGTGCCGGCACCATACAAAACAAAGCCCTCGTAGCAATACGAGGGCTTTGTTGTTTCTGCCGTCTGGAAAAGCCAGATCTTAGTGACCCGCGCTCTGCCCGCCATCAACGTGGAGAATCTCGCCAGTGACGAACTTGGCGCTGTCCAGGTACACCACTGCCTGAGAAATGTCATCGATCTCGCCCATGTGCCCGACCGGGTGCAGAGCGCCCAGTGCGGCGTGGGTTTCTTCGCCGTGCATCGGGGTCTTGATGATGCCAGGGCTGACAGCGTTTACCCGGATGCCGCGCTTGGCGTATTCGATGGCCAGGGAACGGGTTGCCGCGTTCAGGCCACCTTTGGTGAGCGAGGCCAGTACTGAAGGCACGCCGTCGATCGCGTGGTCCACCAGGCTGGTGGTGATGTTGACGATGTGCCCGCTGCCTTGTTTTTCCATCTCGGCGATGGCCAGCTGGGTGATATAGAAGAAGCCGTTGACGTTCACCGACAACACATTGGCGTAGTCTTCAGCGGTGTACGCAGTGAACGGTTTTGCGATGAAGATCCCGGCGTTGTTGACCAGGGTGTCGACACGGCCGAAACGTGCGATCGCTTCTCGGATCACGCGCTGTGCAGTCTCTGGTTCGCCGATATCGCCGGCCACGGTGAGGATGTCCGGATCGGTGGATGGCTTGATCGAGCGCGAGGTAGCGACGATCTGGTAACCGAGCTCGCGGAAGGCCTTGACCATGCCGTCGCCGAGACCTTGGGATGCGCCAGTGATAACAACGACTTTTTTCGAATTGCTCATGATGAACCTCTACTGATAAATGATGGTTTGAAAAAGCTGTAATCAGGCTTGTGCCATTTGTCTCAACATCTGTTCGTAGTACTCGACCGACTGCGAACCGGACACCAGGTGACGACCGTTGAGCACCAGGGCCGGGACCGAATTGATGCCGTGCTGCCGATAAAACTCTTCAAGCTCACGCACCTCGTCGGCAAAGGCGCCCGACGCCAACACTTGGCTTGCACGGGCCTCGTCCAATCCGGCTTTACCCGCCAGCCGCACCAGCGTCTGCGGATCGCTCGGGTTCTGGCCTTCGCTGAAGTAAGCCCGCAGCAGAATCTTCTTCAGCGCCACCTGGCGTCCTTCTTCCAGCGCCCAGAGCAACAGTCGGTGAGCGTCGAAGGTGTTATAGAAGTGCGTGCGCTTTTCCAGATCGAACTTGAAGCCGATGGCCACACCACGAGCGATCTGCATCGCTTTGCCAGAGGCGACGTCCTCGGCCGTGCGCCCGTATTTGCGCATCAAGTGCTCGACGGCTTTCTCGCCTTCGGCCGGCATGTTCGGGTTCAGCTCGAAAGGCTTGTAGGTCAGCTCGACCGCAACCTCACCCGCCACGTTCTCGATCGCCTGCTCCAGCGCCGTCGCTCCCAGTGCGCACCATGGGCACACCACATCGGAGACGAAATCGATGGTTACCGATGCCGTCATGACTGCCCCTCGTCCGCCAGTTGCTTGCGGTACTGAGTGGTGGTGATCCCGGCGTAGCCCCAGTTATCGGTGTCGACTTCCTCGATCACGATGTGGGTCAGGTCAGGGCGCTTGTTGAGGGTAAGCGTCCCGCTAATACACGTTGATTTTAGATATGGCACGCGAAGCAATGCCCGCTTCTTGATAGATGCTTAGCTGAAGGGATTAGTAATTATCGTGCCGGCAAAGCCGGCTCGGCGGGACGTGTCGCATTCCGCACTACTGATCTCTCCATCTCTTTGTTTTCCAGCATGATCCCGAATCGGCCAGACAGCTCCTTTCGTCCCTTGGATGTCAATGCGAGTGCCCGACTATCAAGGTCTTGGATAACCCACTTGCGGCTTATGACCGTCTGTAGAAAAGCCGCTCCGAGTGCTCCGGCAAGATGAGGGCGCCGCATGCTCCAGTCCAGGCAGGAGCACGCGAAACGACGCCGTTGTGCCCTTACTTTTTCTATCTCGATACCGAGATCGGTCATGGCTTTTTCGCCGCTCATCGTGAGCTGATACATACGCTCCCCAGAAACCGGCACGGTTAACCAGCCTGACTCCATGAAATGGTCATGCAGTTGTACAGCCAGTGTTCCTGCCATGTGGTCATAACAGGTACGCGCGAACTGCAATCGGGTTGGGGTCGTGGACACATATCGTGTATCTGCGTTTTGGCTGATCACCATGAGGGCCTCAATAGCCTGGGCCACTTGCGCGTCAGCCAGACTGTAGTAGCGATGCCTGCCCTGCGTGTGCAACCTTACCAATCCGTCCTCTTTTAGTCTTGTCAAATGCGCGCTCGCCGTGGATGCACTCACGTCGGCGATGACGGCCATTTCGGTACTGGTACGGGCGTGGCCGTCCATCAGCGAACAAAGCATTTTCGTCCTCGCTGGTTCGGCAATAGCGCCGGCTACCCGAGAAATCGCGGTGTCATTGCTTCGAGCATCCATATTTCGTTCCTGAGCGAATCGTCACCATGGAGGATGTTCGATAGTAGCCGTTCTTTGTGAACAGGACTTCCGGAATGACGCCTTTTGAAGCAGCTACCCATACTGATCCCTACGTTTATTACTCAGGTCTCAGGCGACAAAACGGCCTGCTATTCGATGCAGACCTTCGTTTATGGATTGCAAGTAGTGCCAAAGTTGTCGAAGCCATTCTGGGGCATCCCGACTGTCGGGTGCGTCCGCTAAACGAGCCGATTCCTCCCGCGATTGCGCAAGGCGTGGCAGGAATGATTTTCGGTCGTTTGATGCGCATGAACGAGGGCCCGCAGCACCTGTGCCCCAGGATGGCTATCGAACCTGCCTTGGCCTCTGTCGAGACAGATAGCATCGCAGACATCGTGTCACGTGTGGTCGAGACCCTCGATAACCCGGTCGAAAACCTAGATGAGTTGATGTTCACGTTACCGGTTTCCGTTATTGCCGCCTTGATAGGCCTTCCATCCAGCCGGCTACAGGAAGTAGCGAGGCTGACACGGGATTTTGTCGCCTGCCTGTCGCCGTTAAGCGACGAAATTCAACTCGGTGAAGCTAATTCCGGGGCCACTCGACTTAGTCAATTATTCAGCGCGCTGCTGAGTAACGACGATGAAAGTAGCCGCTTCTTGAGCCATATCTGGAGCGGATGCGAAGCCACCGCCTGGAGAGATCATGATGCATTGATCGCTAACCTGATCGGCCTGTTGTCACAGACCTGCGAAGCCACCGCAGGCCTGATCGGCAATACCCTTGTAGCGCTCCATCGTAACCCTGATCTGATTAAAGACATGCAACCTACGCAGATGCTCGTTGCAGACTTGGTGGAAGAGGTAGCGCGCTACGACTCGCCCGTGCAAAACACCCGGCGATTCGTTGCGAAGCGATGCACTATCGGGGGCAGCGTCTTGGAGGCGGGTGATACCGTTCTAGTGTTGCTCGCTTCAGCCAATAGGGATCCCTACGCGAACCCAGACCCCGATAGACTCTTGGTCAAACGAACGCAACGACGAACCTTCAGCTTCGGCTCAGGAAGACATCAATGTCCAGGCCAGCAACTTGCATTGACTATCGCCTCTGAGGCGATTTTGGCATGGCTGCATCGACAACCAGCCTCATCTGCTCGTCCTTATCGGTGGAGTTATTTGCCCTCCCTTAATGGTCGCATCCCTCATTTTTATCGTGATCGGGAAACTCAGCAATGATCGCAGTTATCTTTGAAGCATGGCCTCATGAGGAGCAATACCAGCGGTATCTTGACCTTGCCGCTGAACTGAAACCATTGCTAGCAGAGCTGGATGGTTTCATCTCAGTTGAGCGTTTCCAAAGCCTAAGTGAACCAGGAAAGGTTCTCTCACTGTCATTTTGGCGTGACGAGGAAGCTATTAAGCGGTGGCGCGGCCTTGAGCTACATCGTTCGGCCCAATTAGCAGGCCGTAGGCAGGTTTTCGATGACTATCACCTGCGCATCGCCCAAGTAGTTCGAGATTATAGTCTTGAGGATCGTGATCAAGCGCCGAGCGATAGCAAACAAGCTCATGAATGAAAGAACTGCTTTGTGATCTTTTCCATTTCAACGGCTCCGTGGCGGAAGCCAGTTATGTGGCAGTAAATCTGCAATCTCACTTGCGCGCTGAGTTGGCAGACGCGTGAGTACATCCTTCAAATAGGCATACGGATCATGCCTGTTGAGCCGTGCAGACTGGATTAAACTCATGATCGCTGCCGCCCGTTTGCCGCTGCGTAGCGATCCTGCAAATAGCCAGTTCTTGCGTCCAAGAGCCCACGGTCGGATTTGGTTCTCGGCCCAATTGTTGTCAATGGGTACGGCCCCGTCATCAAGGTAGCGCGATAGCGCTGCCCATCGTTTCAAGCTGTAATCCAGGGCTCTGCTGATGGCCGAACCTTCAGGCACGAGATCGCGCTGGCCGATCATCCAGGCATGCAGCCTTTCCATCACCGGTACGGCTTTTTCTTGCCGTATTCGTTGCCGTGAATCTGGCTCCAGGTCGCGGACTTCACTCTCTATTTCGTAAAGCAATTGGATATAGCGAAGAGCTTGTTCGGCGAGCGTGCTTTTGTTCGTGGCATGCAGTTCGAAGAACTTGCGCCGCGCATGGGCCATGCAGCCGATCTCCGTCACCCCGAGTTCGAAGCTGGCCTTGTAGCCACCAAAATCATCGCAGACCAAATTGCCCTTCCAGCCTCGCAGGAAGTTGCGAGCATGCTCACCGGCACGGCTGGGGCTGAAGTCGTAAACCACTGCCGCTGTTTCGCAGAACTGGCTGGTGGCGTAGGCCCAAACATAAGAGCGGTGGGTTTTCTTCGAGCCTGGAGCGAGCATCTGTACCGGTGTTTCGTCGGCGTGGATGACCTGCTGCCCGAGCACTACGTCGCGCAGTGCATCGACCAGCGGCTGTAACTGCACGCCAGTCGTGCCAACCCATTGAGCCAATGTTGAACGTGGGATGGCCAAGCCAGCTCGACCAAAAATCGATTCCTGACGGTAAAGCGGAAGATGATCAGCGAACTTCGCGATCATGACGTGGGCAAGTAACCCGGCAGTCGGGATGCCCTTGTCGATGACCTGCGCCGGTACGGGTGCCTGGATCAACGTTTCGCAGTCATCGCAAACCCACTTGCCACGAACATGGCGCTCGACGGTAAACACGCCCGGCGTGTAGTCCAGCTTTTCGCTGATATCTTCACCTATGCGCTTAAGTGCGCAGCCGCATAGGCAGTGGGTGTTGTCCGGTTCGTGATGGATCAACGTGCGTGGGAATTCTGCCGGCAATGCCGTGCGCTTGGGCTTCTGCTTCTTTTGCTCGGTCGCCGCAGGTTCTATTTGCAAGGCTTGAAGCTCGGCCTCAATCGCCGCGATATCGGTATCGATCAGGTCATCAAGCAGGCTGGCCTGCTCAGGATTCATCTGCTCGCTGCGCTTGGCAAACTTCAAACGCTTGAGTTGTGCGATCTCGTGGGTCAGCTTATCGATCACCGTTTGATCGCGGTTGATCTTCTTGCCCATGGTCTCGACTTGCGACAGCAACTGCGCAGCGAATGCACGCAATTGGTCGGGATTCATTTGATCGAGATTGGGCGAGGAAGTCATGCCTTGGATTTTACCAAAGCAGGCCCCTTGCGACAGCAAGCCAAGACGTTCAAAGCAGCGTGATTGCACCGCCAGCTCCAACACGTTGCCAAGGTAGACCAAGCACCAAGGCCTGAAGTTGCTCGGTATCCAACTGCACTTCACTACCTTGACGAACGCCTGGCCAATGAAATTTACCTTGGTTCAAGCGCCGTGCAGCCAGCCAGACGCCAATCCCATCGTGCACCAGCACTTTCATCCGAGTCGCGCGGCGATTGGCAAACAGATAGGCGCAGTGCGGCTTCGCCGCACCGAACACCGCGATCACCCTGGCCAACGCCGTTTCAGTGCCGGCGCGCATATCCATGGGCTCAGTGGCTAGCCAGATGGCGTCGATGCGGATCATCGCACCAGGTCTCGAAGGAAAGCGGCGCAGGCAGCAGCACTATCGGTTGGCCAATTTACTTTGACGGTGCCGCGTGGGTGCAGAATCTCAACGCTGATATTCGATGAAGATAGGTGCGCTGTTGTTTGCATAGGCAATGGGATGAATGCAGGTGTCTGCGCCGTGCTTTTCTGCGCCTGCAACCGAATCCATTTGTGGACGAGGTTTGCGTTAAGGCGGTTGCTGAGCGCGATGCTGGCAATCGAAGCGCCGGGCTGGGCGCACTCTTGAATGACCTGGGCCTTGAAGGATTTGGAATAGGAACGGCGTGTTGGCTGCATGAAATACCCGCTTAAAAGGCTAGAACTGGTGCCCACTTGAATTTAAGTGCACACCATGTCTGGGCTTTGCAGGGTTGGGTAGATGACTTGGCCGGACGCATACTGTTGAGGACGCGTTCCAGTGTTTCAGTGATCTCGGCGATCACCTGAGCTTTCTGCTCAGTGGTAACGCCATCGCGGGTGATGCGTACGCTTACAAAAGGCATGAGGGAAACTCCAGTGACCTTCCCGTCGGGATGATGGGAGAGGCGTTGGAGCTCAATGTAGGGAGTTCGCTGGAGGGGATAAAGGTGGGGGCGGGAACATCATTAGTTACGTGGTGTAATTATTATTGCGCACCATTGAATCGTCCCTGGCGGTTACTTCGCCGCTTTACAAACCTCAGCGCGTCGCTCAAGCCTGGTTGACATAAGCACCGTCGTTGGCCGAGAATCCTCGCAAGAGCGCGAAACCGACTGCCTTCAGGTGGCAATAGTCGGCGTTAGGAACCCCGTTGATTACCTGAAAATCAGCGCTCGGGTGAGACCTCTTCTCCCCCGCTTGAGGGAGCAAAATATCAAGCAACCTTCCAGAAAAAGCAGCCTATCAGGCTGCTTTTTTACTTTTGGATGAGTTATCGGTGATATACCAAATTTCCATGCCGATGCTTGTTCAACGCCTTTTTGTCACAGTTCATGAAATTCCAAAGTACGTATCCAAGGTCAACATGGACGATTACCAGCATTTGGTATTTTGTGTTGTATGCACCAATGAAAGCGAGACGATAGGAACCATCGCTGTAGGAAACCCGCCAGATTTCTAATGGGTTGCGCACTGTATCGACAGCAAACTCAGTGAAACGCTCTCGGGCATTTGGTCGTTTTTCTACGATGTGAGAAAGATGCTCACGCCGAACCATCACAGGTACATATGGCGTTTCGATCAAGACCGCGTTAGCCCCTTCATACAATCCAAACCCCTGCGCGACTTGTTCCAGAGCAGAGCGGAAATCGATCGCGCTGCATAGCTCTCGAACGATCCTGCCTTCGAGGAGAATTGGAATATCGCGCAGATCAGGCAAGCCAAGATCCTTCCAATTTTCTTGATCAGGAGCCTCCTTTACCCCTGGAACATCCATTTGCCTATCTCGGTTGACGTGAACCGCTATTTCAACCGCCCGAGGTCCCACGAAAAATCAGCTGGTTCCTCTTTTCCTTTCAGAGACTTCCGACAATCTTGCAGGACATCCCCTTTCGTTTCGGTTCACACGTGTCGCAATTTTTCACTTTTTGCGACACGTCCTTGGAATATGTCGCTGCGGACGACACGTGCTTAAGACGTGTTCCCGAAATCGAGTTTTGGCGACATGTAGTTTTTGAATGACAAAGAAAAGCCCCGAACCAGTCGGGGCTTCTTTGTTCTCAGCCTTGAATCAGACCTCAATACCGCAACCCATCATCAGAAAACGTTGATCGGGTAATCCACGAACACACGCACTTCGTTACCGCTGACGTTGTACTCGCTCGACTTCTGCGACACGCGCAGGATCGAGCTGCGCAGCTTGATGCTCAGGTCTTTGGCCGGGCCGCTCTGCACGACGTACTTGAACTGGTTGAAGATCTCGCGCTCTGTGCCGCCTTCGCTGGTGGAGGTGGTGATGTTGTCACCGCGTACGTAGGCGAAGTTGTAGCTCAGGCCCGGGACACCGAAGGTGCTGAAGTCCAGGCCATAGCCCAGTTGCCAGCTGCGTTCGTCTTCGGCGTTGAAGTCGGACCAGTAGGAGTTGGCCAGGTAGATGGTGTTGCCACCGTCGCCGACGCGGTTTTGATCTTTCTGGTAGCCGCCGTAGGCGTAGCCCAGATTGCTGTCGCCAGTGCTGCGCTGGTGAGCCAGGGTGAACGAGTGCGGGCCCGTGGCGAAGGTGGCTGCCAGGCTCCAGATCTTGTTGTCGTCGCCGGTGATGTTGTTGTCGCGAACGTAGGAATCTTCCAGCTTGGTGCGATAGCCGTTGAAGTCCAGTGTCAGGGACTGATCCTTGTCGATCGGGAACACGTAGTTGGCGTTCACGTATTGCTTCTTCAGCACGTCTTCGACGTCGGAGGCGTACAACGCGGCCTTGAATTGTTCGGTGAACTGGTAGCTACCGCCCAACACGTTGATCGACTTCAAGCCACCGCTGTCGCGGCCTTCGGCGCTTTTGCGCGATTCGGCGGTGAAGCGACCGGCGTTCAGTTCCAGGCCCTTGATCTCCTTGGAGGTGATCAGGGTACCGGTGTAGCTTTCCGGCAGCAGACGACCGTTGTCGTAGCTCAGTACCGGCAGGACCGGCATTTGGTCGCCGTAGGTCAGCGTTGTGCTGGACAGACGGAATTTGACCGCTGCGCCACCTTTGGCCAGGTCGTCAGCCGGTTCGCCGCTGGCACCCTTTTTGAAAAAATCGATGCCTTGGGCGCCGCTGCGGTCTTCATTGCGCTCCAGATTGAGCGCGTACAGACCAAAGGCATCCACACCCACACCGATGGTGCCTTGGGTGAAGCCGGACGAGAACGTACCGATGGCCGCTTGGCCCCACTCGGACTTGTCCGGGTTGCCGTCTTTGTAGTCACGGTTCATGTAGGCATTGCGCAGCAGCACTTTGAGGCTGCTGTCTTCAACAAATCCCTTGGATTCGGCCTGGTCGTTAGCCATGGCCTGTGTAGCGCTCAAAATCCCCAGAGCGATCAGGCTGATTCGCTTGTTCAACATGTTGTTTTCCTTATTACCGGTTGAAACGCGCTGTGTAGAACGGCCGAAACGGCGCTATCGCGCTCTTTTTTCATGCCGCAAACAAAAAGGCCCGCCCACGATCACTCGCGGCGGGCCTTTTTATTATTTTAGGGTCATGGCGGTCTGCCACAGGCGTTGGGCCGGATCGTAGCTGCGGCCTTAACGATATGTCAATTTCATGAATCGTCTGTAACTAGGCGAAATTCGTCTAAGAAATGAGTTTACTTGGCAGGAAAACTCAAATGGCGCCCAGTCGTGATGTAATCGAATGACGTCGAAAAGTTAGTAGTAACAATTGCGACACAATTGGAAACAATCAAACAGAGACGCAGCTCAGGAATAATTAACACAAGTAAATAGCAAGCATTATCATTCGCGCCGCTCTTGTTGCACCCCGAAAATTCCTACGGATGCGTTCTTCAATGCCTGTCCCTTTTCGCCTTACGCCCTTCAGCCTCGGGCTTTCTGCTCTGATATCTGCCGGTTTCTCCTACGCTGCCCCTACCACCTTACCTGCCACATCCATCAGTGCCGAAGCCGAGGCCGATGACCCGCGCGTGAAGGAAACCAACACCGCGACCCGCACCAACACACCGGTGCGCTACGTGCCTCAAGCCATCGACTCGATCAAGACCGCCAACGTTTTCGATTACGGTACCAACGATCTGGGCACCGCACTAAGTGGCATCCCCAACGTCAGCAGCGGCGCCGACACCCGCTTCGACAGCTTGCGCATCCGTGGCTTTGACGCCAGCAACGATTTCTATCTCGATGGCATCCGCGACGACAGCCAATACGTGCGCGACTTGCACAACATCGAACGCATCGACGTGCTCAAAGGCCCGGCCGCCGTGTTGTACGGCCGTGGCAGCCAAGGCGGGATCGTCAACCGGGTGAGCAAACTGCCGGAGTTCGGTCGCCGCTCGACCCTCGAAGCCCAGGGCGGCAGCGATGACTTGCGCAGCCTGTATGCCGACCTCAGCACCGATCCATCCGAGAACATCAGCCTGCGCCTGAACATGGGCAACATGGACCAGAACAGTTTCCGCGATGGTGTGAGTGGCAATCGCCAGTTGTTCGCGCCCTCGATGACCTGGCAACTGACACCGGACCTGAACTGGCTGGTGCAGTACGAATACAGCCGTTACAACCGTACGCCGGATCGCGGCGTCCCCGGGGTCAACGGCCGCCCGGCAGACGTCGGACGCGACACGACCTACGGCAGCGAGCACGATTTCATCGACGACAAGTCGCAATCCCTGCGCTCCAGACTCACCTATGAGCTCAGCGATAACTGGCAATTGCGCCAGACCCTCGGCGTGTTCAAGCTCAACAGCGATTTCGACAACACCTACCTGACCGGCTACAACCCGACCACCAACCAGGTCACGCGCCAGCACTGGCAACAAGACCTGACCACCCGTAACGTCTACAACAACGTTGAGCTGGAAGGCGGTTTCGATACCTTCGGCCTGGAGCATCGCCTGCTGACCGGCATCGAGATCGGCAGCCAGCGCCGCGATCCGACCTTGTACACCGCCGCCACCGCAGGGGCAGGCAGTTCACCGGTGCCGTCGCTGGACCTGAACAACCCTAATCGGGATTTGCGCCACACCGGACGCATGCAGGTCTCCAGCAGTTCGCACACCGAGGTCGAAAGCCGTGCGGTGTATGTGCAGGATCAGCTGCAACTGAACGATCAATGGCAACTGCTCGCCGGTTTGCGTTACGACACGTTTGACATCGAGTCGACCAACAAGCTGCGGGACATTTCCGAAGACCGTGACAGTCACAGCACCAGCCCTCGCGTAGGACTGGTGTGGACGCCGCTGCAGAATCATTCCTTCTATGCCTCCTGGTCGAAGACGTTTTCGCCAGTCGGTGGTGGTTTGATCGGTATTACCCCGGGTGCGGTCGGCAACACCAACGACCTGAGCCCCGAGCTGACCAAGCAGAAAGAAATCGGCGTGAAAAGCGACTGGCTGGACGATCGCCTGAGCACCACGCTGGCGATCTACGAGCTGGAACTCTACAACCGCCGTACCAGCGATCCGAACAACCCGACGATTACCTTGCTGACCGGTATGCAACGTTCGCGCGGGATCGAACTCACTGCCGCCGGCAAGATCGCCGGCAACTGGTATGTGCGCGGCGGCGTAGGTCTTCAGGACGCAACGATCGAGAAAGACAACAATGGCTTTGAAGGTAATCGCATCAGCAACGTGGCCAAGCGTAACGGCAGCCTGTTCCTGACTTGGAAACCGGAAATGGGCTGGTACGCCGAAACCGGTTTGACCCTGGTCGGCGATCGTTATGCCGACAACCTCAACACCACCGTGCTGCCGGGTTATGGGCGCTGGGATGCCTTGGCCGGCTTCAGGCAGAAGGATTGGGATTTGCGCGCGGCGCTGAATAATATCAGCGACAAGACGTACTACGAGTCGGCCACCAGTGCGGCGCAGATTCAACCGGGTGAGCCGCGTAGCGTGGTCGTTACAGGCACCTACAGCTTCTAGACACACCGCAAAAACCAGTGGGCGCGAGCTTGCTCGCGATGGCGGTGTGTCATGCAAGAAAATTGTGACTGACACTCCCTCATCGCGAGCAAGCTCGCTCCCACAGTGGACAACAGTGACGTAAAACTTTCGCCCACAAAAAAGCGCTGCCATCCCGGCAGCGCTTTTTCTTCATCAATCCGTTGTCGTTCTTCTTATCCTTCCATCACATCCCACAACGCATCCAGTTCCGCCTCGCTGAATAAACCAGCGGGGTAGCGCTCGATCATCGTCCGGCGCGGATCACTTTCTGCGATCTGACACGTTCCATTGGACTTGAACCAGTGCGCCAGGATCTGCAGCGATTCGCTGTTTACCGCCAGGGGATGCAACGCCCGCTCGCTTGCCACATTCACTTCGGCGTTCATTTCAACGCTCTCTCCTGGTTTTTGAGCGGCTAACTTATCCAAGGTTTATGACAGAACATCGAAGCTCTCCCCCTCCCCGTTTACCCCATGACAGATACAAGAGCTATGCCAATGGCTCTCATTTGCCGACCGACGGATACAAAAAAGCCCGCAATCCTGAAGGGCTGCGGGCTTGCTTGTGGCACGGCGAGTGAAAGCGCTGGCCTGAAATATTTTGCTGTTAACTCAAGCTGTTACAACTGCACTCACTCTTTGTGCGACGCTGGCTGTTGTTGGGTAAGGCAGTGAATGTTACCGCCTCCCAGTAACAGTTCGCGGCCAGGAACCATCACCACTTCGTGCTGTGGGAACAGCGCCTGCAGAATTTCCTTGGCCGGGCCGTCCAACGGATCATCGAAGCTCGGGGCAATGATGCCGCCGTTGACGATCAGGAAATTCACGTAAGAGCCGGCCAGACGAACGGTCGGGTTACGTTCCTGAGTCCCGTCCACCGGATCGACACCGGCGCATTCTTCCTCGGTGGCGTACAGCGGTCCCGGGATCGGCATCTTGTGCACCGTGAACGGGCGTCCCTTGGCGTCGGTGCTACTTTGCAGCACGTTCATGGCGGCCTGGCAGCGCGGGTAGTTCGGGTCCTGCGGGTCGTCTGTCCAGGCCAACAGCACTTCACCCGGACGCACGTAGCAGCAGAAGTTATCCACATGGCCGTCGGTTTCGTCGTTGAACAATCCGTCCGGCAGCCAGATGATTTTATCCACAGCCAGATTGGCGCTGAGCACCGCTTCGATTTCCGCACGGTTCATGTGCGGGTTGCGATTGCGGTTGAGCAGGCATTCTTCGGTGGTGATCAGCGTACCTTCGCCATCGACATGGATCGAACCGCCTTCGAGCACGAAGCCCTCGGTGCGGTAACGCTGGCTGCGCTCGATCTCGAGGATCTTGCCGCCCACCTGCGAGTCACGGTTCCACGGCGAATACAGGCCACCGTCAAAACCGCCCCACGAGTTGAAGTCCCAGTTCACGCCCCGGACTTCGCCGCTGTTGTTGATGACGAACGTCGGGCCAGTGTCCCGAACCCAGGCGTCGTCGCTGGACATCTCGACAACGCGGATATTCGGTACGTCCAGGCGGGCACGGGCGTTTTCGTATTGGCCGGCGGACACCGCCACGGTCACCGGTTCGAAACGGGCGATGGCCTTGGCCACCGCCACGTGCGCGGCTTGCGCCGGTTTGCCGCCCAGGCGCCAGTTGTCCGGACGCTCGGGCCAGATCATCCAGGTCTGGGTTTGTGGTGCCCACTCGGCCGGCATGTAGAAGCCGTCTGCGCGAGGGGTGCTGCTCAAAGTGGTCATGTCGATCAGGACTCCAGGGAACCGTCGAGGGTTTTCAGCGCGCTGTACAGGTTCGGACGACGGTCACGGAACGAGCCCCACGCGCTACGGATGTGTTCCAGTTGGTCGAGGTCGAAGGTGTGAACCAGAACGCCTTCTTCGGTTTCGTTGAGTTCCTGCACCTTCTCGCCGAACTGGTTGGCGATGAACGACGAACCATAGAAGGTAATGTCGTAGCCGTCTTGTTCTTCGTTGCCGATGCGGTTACTGGCGACCAGCGGCATCAGGTTAGCGCCGGCGTGGCCCTGTTGCACGCGTTGCCAGTGATCACGGGACGAAATGGTCTTGTCGTGCGGCTCGCTGCCGATGGCGGTCGGGTAGAAAAGGATTTCCGCGCCTTGCAGCGCCATGCTGCGAGCGGCCTCAGGGAACCACTGGTCCCAGCAGATGCCCACGCCGATTTTCGCGTAACGGGTGTTCCACACCTTGAAGCCGGTATCGCCCGGATTGAAGTAGTACTTCTCGTGATAGCCAGGGCCATCCGGAATGTGGCTTTTACGATAAATCCCGAGGTTGCTGCCGTCGGCATCGATGATCGCGATGCTGTTGAAACGTGCGCGGCCCGCCAGTTCGTAGAAGCTGATCGGCAGCACTACTTGCAGTTCCTTGGCGATTTTCTGGAAGTGCTTGATGGCAACGTTGTCTTCCACCGTCGTCGCCAGTTGCAGGTAATCCGGATTCGGCTTCTGGCAGAAGTACGGCGCTTCGAACAGTTCCTGGATCAGGATGATCTGCGCGCCTTTGGCGGCGGCTTCGCGGACCAGCCTTTCAGCGACTTCGATATTGCCTTCAAGGTCCCAGGAACAGGCCATCTGAGTGGCGGCGACGGTAACGTTACGGCTCATGAATCATCTCCGGGCAAGTGCTTGACGGTCGGGCATGGTTCATCCGCGCCCTGGCATTGGCGTCTTTATATCCGATAAAAATCGGCTTTCAAAGCGAATAATATGCCTTTCGTCTTAAAATACTCACTTAAACCCGATATCAATCGGATTAACACCACAAATCCTGTGGGAGCGAGCTTGCTCGCGATAGCGGTCTTTCAATCAAAAAAATCTGTGACTGACACGGCCTCATCGCGAGCAAGCTCGCTCCCACAGGGATATGCGTTTAGAGACCCTCCGCGAGCACCTTCGAGAGCATTTCCACAAAGAAATCCACGCTCTGGCGCGAGGTGACCATCGGCGGTTTGATCTTCAGCACGTTCAAGTAATCGCCAGTCGGTTGCATGAAGATGCCCAGTTCGCGCAAGCGATCGCACAACGCGGTGGTTTCTTCGGTGGCTGGCTCCAGGGTTTCACGGTTGCGGATCAACTCCACCCCCAGATAAAACCCTGAACCATGCACGGCGCCGACCAACGGATGAATATCGATCAGCGCTTCAAGTCGCTCCTTGAAGTACCCGCCGACGACCTGAGCGTTTTCCCAGAGCTTTTCCTCTTCCATCACATCCAGCACCGCCATACCGATCTGGCAACTGACCGGGCTGCCACCGGCGGACGAGAAGAAATACCCCTCGGCCTCCAGCGCTTCGGCGATTTCCCGGCGGGTGATCACCGCGCCCAGTGGCTGGCCGTTACCCATGCCCTTGGCCATGGTGATGATGTCCGGTACCACGCCCTGCTCTTCAAATCCCCAGAAGAAATGCCCCATGCGCCCGTAACCCACTTGTACTTCGTCGGCGATGCACACGCCGCCTTGGGCGCGGACCATTGCGTAAACCTGCTGCAAGTAACCCGGCGGCAGCGAGATGCCACCGGCATTGCCATACACCGGCTCGCAAATGAAACCGGCCAGTTGACGCTTTTGCCCGGCGATTTTCGCCAGGTTGTGTTCGACGCTGCGCACGTAGTCCGGCGTGCTTTCAGGGCCGCGAAATTCGCCGCGATAGGTGTTTGGCGCGGTCACCGGGTGCACCCAGTCCGGGCGGCTGCTCAGGGCCTTGGGGTTGTCGGCGATCGAAGTCGATACCGCATCCGCGCCTACCGTCCAGCCGTGATAGGCCTCCAGTACACTGAGCATGTCGCGCCCGCCGCTGTGGGCCCACGCCAGGCGAATGGCCAGGTCGTTGGCCTCGCTGCCGCTGTTGACCAGGAACACCCGATCCATGCCCTCTGGTGACAATTTCAGCAGGCGCTCGGAGAACTCGGCCACGGCCGCGTAGTTGAACCGCGAGTTGGTGTTGAGCAACGACCACTGACGACTGGCAACCGCCGCCATGCGCGGATGGCCGTGGCCGAGTACCGCGACGTTGTTGAGCATGTCGAGGTAAGAGCGGCCTTGCATGTCGATCAGGTGGTTGCGCCAGCCGCGTTCGATACGCGGCGGGTCGACGTAATAGTGTTTTTGCGTGCGGGCGAAACTGGCGTCGCGACGGGCAAGCAAGGTCTGTGAATCGAGTTCCTCCTGCGCATCGCAAGCCAGCCCCAGCAGTGTTGCCGGCGACGGGCACAACGCCTGCCAGGCGCCAGCACGTGAAGGTGTGCAAAACAACGGCGCGGTAAACGACGCCCCTCGGCACAGCTGCACGATCAACGGCCCGCTGACCGAGCCCAGCACCTGGCCCTTTACCAGCGCCGCGCCGCTGTGCAGCGATGGCGTGACACCCCACAACCGCACACTCAGTTGCGGACCGTCCAGTTGCAGCAACCCGGGCATCGGCTGGTGCACCACCCCGGCAAACGGCGCTTCGACTGCCGTGCCGTGGGGCACGCGCAACTCGACGTGCAAGGGACAGGTGTCCGGCTCGCCGGCAGTGTCCGGGCGCGTGCGGGACAAACGGTATTGCCCATAACGACTGGCCGCCAGGCCGTGGGCGGCTTCGGCTTCGTCCAACAGGCGCTGATCGATGCCTTCCTGCTCCCAGTTACCGGCCTCGAAATGCGGGCTGAGAACGCCGAGGTCGATCAACGCAAACTCACGCCCCACCAGGCTCGGCAGCAGCGGCGCGAAGCCTTCGCTGCCAATGGCAGGCAGGTTCTGCCCGACTGCCGACAGGATGGCCGCTTCCATCAGCGCCAACGGCACCGATGTGGCCACACGAAAGATTTCCCACTCGTGGACCAGATTATCGCGGCTATAGGTATTGCCCGGATCAATGCTGACCTGCTGTTCGCCACTGAGCACCAATACCGCCGCGCGGGCGACGATCAGCGGCCACAGCGCCAGCAGTTCTTCATGCTGCAGCGGATTGACCGCGTGATACGCCTGCACCGCTGGCAAAATGCAGAAGGGATCGCCTTCACCATGGTGCAGCAACGCTGCACAGGTCACCGACAGATCGGTAATGCGCCAGGTACGGATCAAGTCGCCGAAATCGATCACACCTTGCAGTTGCCAATGGCGTTGCGCATCTCGCTGCCACACCACGTTGTCGTCGGTGATGTCCATGTGAATGGCTTGCACAGGCAACTTGTCTTGCAGCGGCAACAAATGGCGCTCGGCCTGCTCCGACGCTTCAACGATCAGTCGGCGCTGGGTTTCATCCTTGATGACCGGTAGCAAATGCGCGATCAGTGCGTGGGCGTGGCGTGCGTCCCACTGCAGAGTTCGTATCAGCCCCGGATGGTCAAAATTCGCCAATGCCAGGTCCATTTCACCGCACAGCCGCCCGAAACCGGCCACCACCGTGCGATTGAAATGTTCGAGGTGCGTCAGGGACTGCCCCTCGATGTAATCCAGCAAACGCACATGCACCGCTTGGCCAGCGACCTCCAGGGACAACAGGTCCGCAGCGTTTTTCGCCACAATCACCCGCGGCACGTGCACGTCAGGATGTTCAGCCAGATGCTTGAGCCCGGCATGCTGGGCTTGCAGCTCCAGCGCCGAATAGTCGCCCCGGCAGATTTTCAGGACAAAACGGCCTTGGTCGCTGTCGACGCGGTAGTTCAAATCCTGCTGGCTGCCAAGGGCCTGCAACGTTCCGCCGAACCCGTAATGCGCCTGCAACAACTCAAGCGCTTGCTCCGCAGACACTTGCGGACTGGGCAAACTGGCGCGATGAATCAACGTGGCGAGCGGCATACAACGACCCCTGAAATTTTATTAGGCGCCTATATCGCCACTGCTTGGGGCGATACGCAACCCCCCTTCAGCCGGCTGGCAAGCGGCTAGATCGGTCAACTACGAAGAAAAAAGCACATGACGCTCGCCCTTACTGACACTCTGGGCAAGAATGACGACCATCAATGGCTACGGTTGGAGAAAACCATGAATGTTGTGACCACCGACCTGCCCGGTGTTTTGATCATCGAGCCTAAGGTTTTCGGTGACGATCGTGGTTTTTTCTACGAAAGTTTCAACGCGAAGGCTTTCAAGGAAGCCACCGGCCTAAACACCCAGTTCATTCAGGACAACCATTCGCGCTCGCAAAAAGGCGTGCTACGCGGGCTGCATTACCAGCTGGAGAATACCCAGGACAAACTGGTTCGGGTCTGCGCCGGGGAAATCCTTGATGTAGCCGTTGACGTGCGGCGCAGCTCGCCGCATTTCGGCAAATGGGTGGCCGTGCGCCTTTCTGCGCAGAATAATCGCCAGCTGTGGATCCCCAAGGGTTTCGCCCACGGTTTCGTGGTGTTGAGTGATTTCGCCGAGGTTCTGTACAAAACCACTGAGTACTACAACCCGTCGGCCGAACGCAGCATTCGTTGGGACGACCCGGACCTGGCCATCGACTGGCAGCTGGAAACAGCGCCGCAACTGTCGGCCAGGGATCAGGCCGCGGCATTTTTCAAGGACGCCGACGTCTTCGACTGAAATACCCGGCTGCCATTTCAGCGCGAAGACGCACCCGGACCCAAGGTGCGCAGACTGCATCGGCAAGCCTAGGCATAATGCACCTGTCCCCACAGGCGCTCGATGCTCATGACTCCGACCCTTCCCCGCAGACCCCGCTGGCGCAGCCTGGCCCTGCTCGCGCTGTGCCTGGTGCCCTTGCTGTGGCCGCTGGAGCATCTGGCCGAGCGCTATTACCGCAGCGAGCTGGCTGGCCAGAATCGCCAGACCCTCGATCTCTACGTCGCCAACCTGCTGGGCACCCTGCACCGTTATGAAGTACTGCCGCAGATCCTCGGCTACCTGCCGGCCCTGCGCGCCGTGCTTGGCGCCCCAGACGATGGCGTCACCCAGGGCAACGCCAACCGCCTGCTGAAAAACATCAGCACCCAGACCGGCGCCGAAGTCATGTATCTCATGGACACCACGGGCAAGACCCTGGCCGCCTCCAATTGGGACAAGCATGACAGTTTCGTCGGCCGAAACTTCGCCTTCCGGCCGTACTTCAGCGAAGCCATGGCCGGTCGGCTCGGGCGTTTTTTCGGGCTGGGCACCACGTCCGCCAAACGTGGCTACTTTTTCGCCGCCGCCGTGCGCGAGGGAGAGAAAATCACCGGCGTGCTGGTGGTCAAGGTCGACCTCGACCACACCGAGAGCCTGTGGGGCAAAACCCCGGAGCAACTGCTGCTGACCGATCACAATGGCGTGGTCATCCTCACCTCGCGGCCGGAATGGCGGTTTCGCTCGACCCGTGAGTTGAGCGAAGAAGAGCGCAAGGCCATCACCGCGATCCAGCCCTACCCCACCCGCGAGCCCAAGCCGCTGAAGCTCAATCCCAACGCCTGGTTGACTCAGACCCAGGCGATCGCGGAAACCGGCTGGAACGTCAGCATCCTCGCCCCGCGCACCCTGATCGATCGCCCAGTGCGCACAGTGGTCGCCATCGGTGGCGCGACGCTGTTGGTGTTGATGCTGTTGCTCGGCCTGATGATGCAACGCCGCCGTCATTACCTGGAACGGATCGCCTTCGAAGCCAAGGCCCGGCGCGAACTGGAAGGCCGGGTTGCCGAGCGTACCAGTGATCTTGAGGGCCTCAACCGCCGACTCAAACAGGAAGTGCTGGAGCGCGAACAGGCCCAGCAAGAGCTGGTTCGCGCCCAGGATGACCTGGTGCAGGCCGGCAAGCTCTCCGCCCTGGGAACGATGTCGGCGAGCATCAGCCACGAACTCAACCAGCCGCTGGCAGCCATCCGCAGCTACGCGGAAAACGCCGAAGTGTTGCTCGACCACCAGCGCACCGACGATGCCCGTGGCAACCTCAAGCTGATCAGCGAATTGACCGGGCGCATGGCGTCGATCATTGCTCACCTGCGCGCCTTTGCCCGACGCGACCGCCACGCCCCGGAAAGCGTCGCCCTGCAGCCGGCGCTGGACGATGCCCTGGCCTTGTTGGCCAAGCGTCGGCGCAGTATGGAAGTCGAGCTGATCCGCGACTTGCCCGCCGCCACTTTGTGGGTCGAGGCCGGAGAAACCCGCCTGCGCCAGGTGCTGGGCAACCTGCTGGCCAACGCCCTGGATGCCCTGACGGAAAAAGGCCCGCCGCGTAAACTCTGGCTGAGTGCCCAATCCACCGCCGAAGGCGTCAACCTGTACATTCGCGACAACGGCCCCGGTTTCTGCCTGGAGGCCCTCGGCCGCGCCAGCGAGCCCTTCTACACCACCAAGACCCGCACCCAGGGCCTTGGATTGGGGTTGGCGATCTGCGAGACCCTGATGCGCGCCTTCGGCGGCGAACTGTCGTTCGCCAACCACAAGGAGGGCGGCGCCCTGATTACCCTGAAGCTACGCGCAGGCGCACCGGGTGTGAGCCTGCAACCGTCCGAGGACCGAAGTGCATGACCATCGACAACCGCATCCAGGTCGTGTTGATCGACGACGATCCCCACCTGCGTCAGGCCTTGAGCCAGACCCTTGACCTGGCCGGCCTGAAGATTCTTCCGCTGGCCGAAGCCAAGGGCCTGGCCGCACAACTGGAGCGCGACTGGCCGGGCGTGGTCGTCAGCGATATCCGCATGCCGGGCATGGACGGCATCGAACTGCTGACCGAACTCCACGCCCAGGACCCGGAACTGCCAGTGCTGCTGATCACCGGCCACGGCGATGTGCCGCTGGCGGTGCAAGCCATGCGCGCCGGGGCTTATGATTTTCTGGAAAAACCCTTTGCCAGCGACGCGCTGCTCGACAGCGTACGCCGCGCCCTGGCCTTGCGCCGACTGGTGCTGGACAACCGCAGCCTGCGCCTGGCCCTGAGCGATCGCAATGAATTGAGCACACGCCTGGTCGGGCAGTCGCCCTCGATGCTGCGCCTGCGCGAGCAAATCGGCGCCTTGGCGGCGACCCGGGCGGACGTGCTGATCCTCGGTGAGACCGGGGCCGGTAAAGAAGTGGTCGCCCGCGCGCTGCATGACCTGTCGAGTCGGCGCAGTGGTCCGTTCGTGGCGATCAACGCCGGGGCGCTGGCCGAGTCGGTGGTCGAAAGCGAGTTGTTCGGTCATGAGCCAGGCGCTTTCACGGGCGCGCAGAAACGCCGCATCGGCAAGTTCGAATTTGCCAACGGTGGCACGTTGTTTCTCGATGAGATCGAAAGCATGAGCCTGGACGTCCAGGTGAAATTGCTGCGCTTGCTGCAGGAACGTGTGGTCGAACGCCTGGGCGGCAATCAACTGATCCCGCTGGACATCCGCATCATCGCCGCCACCAAGGAAGATCTGCGTCAAGCCGCCGATCAGGGGCGATTCCGCGCCGACTTGTACTATCGCCTGAACGTCGCGCCATTGCGCATTCCGCCACTGCGCGAACGCGGCGAAGATGCATTGGTGCTGTTCCAGCATTTCGCCGATGAAGCCAGTACCCGCCACGGCTTGCCGCCCCATGAACTGCAACCCGGACAACGCGCCCTGCTGTTGCGCCACACCTGGCCCGGCAACGTGCGCGAGCTGCAGAATGCTGCCGAACGCTTCGCCCTGGGCCTGGAACTGGCGCTGGATAACAACGAGGTGCAAGGCACGCTTGGCACGACGGCAGACATGGTCAGCGGCGGGTTGAGCGAGCAAGTGGAAAACTTCGAGAAAACCCTGATTGCCGCCGAACTGGCGCGCTCGCACGGCTCGGTGCGCAGCGTCGCCGAGGCGCTGGGCATTCCACGCAAGACCTTGCATGACAAATTGCGCAAGCACGGCCTGAGCTTCGCCGACAGCGGCACCTCAACCCACAGCGACGACCTCGATTGAGCCGCCGCCCACTCATCCACTTCAAACAAGAGGCCGCTGAATGAGCCGCGACAGTCGTCAACTGGAATCCGTCCTCCATCACGACATTCCCCTCACCCGGGACATGGGCCTCAAGGTGCTCGACTGGCACGATCAACAACTGCGCCTGTACTTGCCGCTGGACGCCAACGTCAACCACAAGAGCACCATGTTCGGCGGCAGCCTGTATTGCGGCGCGGTGCTGGCTGGTTGGGGCTGGTTGCATTTGCGATTGAAAGAAGAAGGCATCACCGACGGGCACATCGTGATCCAGGAAGGACAAATCAGTTACCCGCTGCCGGTGACGGGCGATGCCAATGCCATTTGCCAGGCGCCGGACCCGGTGATCTGGAAGAAATTCCTGACCACGTTCCAGCGATACAGCCGAGCGCGGTTGACGCTGCATACGCGGGTCGTCAATGAAGGCCGTGATGAGGATGCGGTGAGGTTTACCGGGCAATATGTGCTGCACCGGTAGGCCCTATCGCGAGCAGGCTCGCTCCCACATTGGAGCTCTGTCGTACACAAAACCTACGGGCAACAGAGATCAACTGTGGGAGCCAGCCTGCTGGCGATCAGCTGTGCAGCCGCCGCCATTCAGGAGCGAGCCAATCCCAACAGTTTCTCGCGCCACGCAGCTTTAGCCGGCAACGCCAAAAAGAACTCATTCAACAACGATTCCCGCGCCGGATAACAGAACGGCGCACCATTCAGATCCAGCACCTCGCCACCCGCCCCTTCCAGCACGCCTTGAGCCGCCGCCGTGTCCCACTGCGAAGTCGGCGCCAGGCGTGGATAACAATCTGCCGCCCCCTCGGCCAACAGGCAGAACTTCAGGGAGCTGCCGATATTGGCCAGCTCCAGCTCACCCAGGCTGGCGCTCAACCCGGCCAGCAGGCGCTCCTGCTCGGGACTGGAATGGCGACGACTGGCAACCACGGTGAACGATTGGCCGGGGGCCGGCACGTCACGCACCTGAATCGCCACGGGCGTACCACCTTGATCGCAACGCCACGCGCCGAACCCGGCACCACCGACATAGAAACGCCCATTAGTCGGCATCGACACCACGCCAAATACTACGCGCCCCTGCTCGATCAGCGCGATGTTGACGGTGAACTCTTCGCTGCCGGAAATAAACTCCTTGGTGCCGTCCAGCGGGTCCACCAACCACCAGCGCTGCCATCCGGCGCGTACGCTCTGCGGGATGTTGGCATCTTCTTCGGACAACACCGGAATGCTCGGGTCCAGCGTGGTCAGCCCGGCCAGAATCACATGGTGGGCAGCGAGGTCGGCGGCGGTGACCGGCGAATCGTCAGCCTTGGCGGTCACCGCCGTGCCGGTACGCCAGAACGGCAGGATCGCCTCGCCGGCCTTCAATGCCAGCTCGACCGCCGGCGCCATCAATGGATGGGGAAAATTCATGGCTGGAACACCCCGCGCTGGGTCAGCAGGTCACGGGCCAGGTACAAGGCCGCCAAGGCACGGCCTTCGGTGAACTTCGGGTTCTGCGCCAGCGCAGACAACTCGCGCAGGTTGACCTTGTCCATGCCCATCGGCTCCGGTTCGTCACCTTCCAGGCGTTCTTCGTACAGGTCAGTGGCCAACACCACCTGGATTTTCTGGCTCATGTAACCGGGTGACAACGACAGCTCAGTCAAATGCTCAAGCTGTCGCGCGCCAAAACCGGCCTCTTCCTTGAGCTCGCGCTCGGCTGCCGCCAAAACGTCCTCGCCCGGTTCGATCAAGCCTTTGGGCAGCGAGAATTCGTATTCATCTGTACCGCCGCAGTATTCCTCGACCAGTACGGCATGGTCGGAATCGAGCATCGCCACGATCATCACGGCGCCATAGCCTGCGCCCTTTCCGACCAACCGCTCATAGGTGCGCTCCACGCCATTGGAAAAACGCAACTTCAGCTCCTCGACGCAGAACAAACGGCTGGTGGCGACAATCTCGCGGGCGAGGATGGTGGGTTTCTGGCGCATGAGCGGCTCCTGGGCGATAGCGGGTTACTATACCCGGCCTATCCTGATTGTTGTCCCCGGATACCTTTTTTTACCGTTGGAGAAGTTTTTATGTCTCTGCTGCCCTGGCGCGACATCGATACCGTTCTGCTGGACATGGACGGCACGCTGCTGGACTTGCACTTCGACAACCATTTCTGGCTCGAGCACCTGCCAAAGCGTTATGCCGAATGGCACGGGGTGAGCCGGGCCATGGCCGAGATGGAGTTGCAGCCGCTGTTTGAACGCAATGCCGGTCAGCTGCAGTGGTACTGCCTGGATTTCTGGAGTGCCGAACTGAAACTGCCCGTGCGCGAACTGAAACTGGAAACCGCTCACCTGATCGCCCTGCGCCCGGATGCGGACACCTTTCTGGCAGCGATCAAGCGTGCAGGCAAGCGCGTGGTGCTGATCACCAATGCGCACCGCGATTCGCTGTCATTGAAGCTGGAAAGAATTGAGCTGGCACCGTATTTCGAGCGCTTGATAAGCTCCCACGATTACGGTTTCCCCAAGGAAAATCCGCAGTTCTGGGATGCCTTGCAGGCCGACATCGACTTCGACCCGGCGCGCAGCCTGTTTATCGACGACACCTTGCCGATCCTGCGCAGTGCGCGGGAGTTCGGGGTGGCTCATTTGTTGGCGGTGAAAGAGCCGGACAGCCGCAAAGGACCCAAGGACACGGCGGAGTTTGCGGCGGTCGGGGATTATCGGGATTTGATAGCAGGGCTTTGAGACCGAGTTGCCTGCTTCGCGAGCAGGCTCGCTCCCACACTGGATCTGCGTCGTGCACAAATGCTGTGTTCACTGCAGATCAAATGTGGGAGCGAGCCTGCTCGCGAAAGCGGTCTTGAGGGTTACTCAGGAATTCGCAATGACTGCCCTGGATAGATCTTGTTCGGGTCCTTGAGCATCGGTTTGTTGGCTTCGAAGATCTTCTGATACTTGTTGGGATCACCATACACACGCTTGGAGATTGCGCTAAGCGTGTCGCCTTTTTCGACGGTGACAAACTTCGCCGGTGTGGCAACCGGTCCGGTCACGGTGATCTGGTCATCAACACCACTAATACCGGCCACGTTACCCAGCGCCAGAAGAATTTTTTCTTTCTCTTCCTGGCTGGCGGCTTCGCCGGTAGCAATGATTTTCTCGCCCTCGACCTTTACTTGAATTTTGGACGTATCGATCCCCGTCAACGCGCTCTGCACATGCTTGGTCAACGCCTCGCTGTTGGCTTCGGCCTTGTCCGGCGTCAACGCGTCGAGGATTTTTTCACCGGCTTCTTTTAGAAAACTGAACAGGCTCATCGTTTCGCTCTCCTTGGGTTTCGGGTTCCAGACGCAAAAGCCTAGACCACGACGGTCATTTGCGAATGCAACCCGACCAATGACGCCGCTTGCGCTAGAATCGGCCCCTTCCCGGAACCCAGGAGCGAAGATGGACATCAAGCAGCTGAAATTCCTCATCGCCCTGGACGAAACCCGCCATTTCGGCCAGGCCGCCGCACGCTGCCACATTACTCAGCCGACCCTGTCCATGCGCCTGCGCAGCCTCGAAGAAGAACTCGATCTGCCGCTGGTCAATCGCGGCCAGCGTTTCGAAGGCTTCACCGCACCTGGCGAGAGGGTCCTGGCCTGGGCGCGCACCGTCTTGGCGGCCTATGACGGCTTGTACGCCGAGGCGGCCGCCTGTCGCGGCAACCTGGTCGGCACCTTGCGCCTGGGCGTGGTGCCGCTGTCGAGCTTCGATCCCTTGCCGCTGCTGCAACGCCTGCACGCGGAACACCCGAACCTGCGCTTCGAACTCTCGGCGCTGAGTTCCGAGCAAATCCTCGAACAACTGGCGAACAATCGCCTGGACCTCGGCGTGTCCTACCTCGAACGCCTGGATGCCGAGCGCTTCGATTCCCTGGCCTTCAGTGAAACCCGTATGGGCCTGCTCTACGATCAGCGTTTCTTTACCTTCGGCGAAGCGCCGCTGAGCTGGGAATCGTTGATCGAATTGCCGCTGGGCATGCTCACCAGCGGCATGCACTTTCGCCAATCCATCGACCACAACTTCCATAGCCGCGGCCTCAACCCGCAGCCTTTGTTGCAAACCGATGCCGTTCATCAACTGTTACAAGCTGTACACGGCGGCTTGTGCTGCGCCGTGATGCCGTTGGACGGAGGCCTGGAAGAACTGACCGATCATTTGCGCCTGCAACCGATCGAAAACGCCCAGACCCTCGGCCGACTGGGGCTAATCATGCGGCGCAGCGCGCCACGCTCGGCCTTGGCGGAAGCTTGTTTTGCGATTTATCAACAATCACTGATCGGCGCTTGATCGACGGCATCTATCGGCAGATCAGTAATAGCGATTAGACGCGACAAGTTGTCACGCCTAGTCTTAAAGCTGATCAATCCCTCGGTGATGCCATGAACGCCAAGCGCCCAGCCTGCGCGGCGCCTGCCCTCGAAACGCCCGCGCCCGCCGCCAGCCAGACATATAGCTACAGCAACCTTGAGCACTCGGAGTCGGCCAGCACCGCGCTGGCCGAGGAAGTTGCCCTGGCGATTGCCTATAACGGTATCAGCCAGGCGGTGATGCTGGTGACGCCCACGGACCTGGAAGACTTCATCGTCGGCTTCAGCCTGGGCAGCGGCATCATCCATGACGCCTCGGACATCTATGACCTGCAACTCAGCGGTTCGGGATCGGCGCAATACGCGCAAGTGACCATCGCCAATCGCGCGTTCTGGAACCTCAAGCAACAGCGTCGGCAACTGGCCGGTACCAGCGGTTGCGGGCTCTGCGGCGTGGAAGCGGTCGAGCAGGCATTGCCCGAGCTCGAGGTATTGCCCGGCGCCCCCTTGCCACCGGCCGAGTGGCTCGAGGGCCTGCGCCAGCGCATCGGTGCGTTCCAGCCGCTTGGCCAGCACTGCGGGGCGGTGCACGCGGCCGTGTTCATGAACGACCAAGGCCAACTGTTGCTGGGTCGTGAAGATATCGGCCGGCACAACGCCCTCGACAAATTGATCGGCGGCTTGATTCGCCAAAACATTCCGATGGCTGGCGGACTGGCGATTGTCACCAGTCGATGCAGCCTCGAGTTGATCCAGAAAGTCTTGCGCGCCGGCATCCAGACCCTGGTCAGCCTGTCGTCGCCCACGGGGCTCGCCGTGCAATGGGCCCGTCGCCACAACCTCAATCTCATCCATCTGCCACAAAAGAATGCGCCGCGGGTCTACAGCCCTGCGTTGGAGAACCAAGCGTGAGTCAACACCGTCAAGCCGACCAGAAACCCGTCCCTCGCTACAAGCCCTACAAAGGCGCGGCCGGAGGGTGGGGCGCACTGATCAGCGTCGCCCAGGCCTGGTTGACCAGCGACAACGCGCTGAAAAACCTGCGGATGATGCTCAAGACCAACAAGAACGGCGGCTTCGACTGTCCCGGTTGCGCCTGGGGTGATTCCAATGAAGGCGGCATGGTGATGTTCTGCGAGAACGGCGCCAAAGCAGTGAACTGGGAAGCGACCAAACGCCGCGTCGACGGCAAATTTTTCGCCAAGCACAGCGTCACTTCGCTGCTGGAGCAAAGCGATTACTGGCTTGAGTATCAGGGCCGGCTGACCGAGCCGATGAGCTATGACGCCGAGACCGATCGCTACAGGCCGATCAGTTGGGACGCTGCCTTTGCGCTGATCGCCAAACACCTGAACGGCTTGTCGAGCCCGAATCAGGCCGAGTTCTACACCTCGGGCCGCGCCAGTAACGAAGCGGCTTTTTTGTACCAGCTGTTCGTGCGCGCCTACGGCACCAACAACTTTCCCGACTGTTCGAACATGTGCCACGAAGCCAGCGGCGTGGCATTGGCACAAAGTGTCGGCGTCGGCAAAGGCACCGTGACCTTCGACGACTTCGAACACGCCGATGCGATTTTCGTCTGGGGCCAGAACCCTGGCACCAACCATCCACGGATGCTCGAACCGTTGCGTGAAGCGGTGAAACGCGGCGCGCAAGTGGTGTGCATCAACCCGCTGAAAGAGCGCGGCCTGGAGCGCTTCCAGCACCCGCAACATCCGATTGAAATGCTCACCAACGGCGACAAACCGACCAACACCGCGTACTTCCGTCCAGCCCTGGGCGGCGACATGGCGATAATGCGTGGCATGGCGAAGTTCCTGCTGCAATGGGAGCGCGATGCACAGAAAGCGGGCGAGCCTGCGGTGTTCGATCACGTCTTCCTCAATGAACACAGCGTCAATGTCCTGGACTACCTGGCCGCCATCGACGAAACCCCGTGGGAACAGATCGTTGAGCAGTCCGGCCTGACCCTGGTGGAGATCGAGCAAGCGGCGCGCATGTACGCCAAGGGCAAGAACGTCATCATGTGCTGGGCCATGGGCATCACCCAGCATCGCCATTCGGTAGCGACCATCCAGGAAATCGCCAACCTGATGTTGCTGCGCGGCAACATCGGTCGGCCAGGCGCCGGCCTGTGCCCGGTGCGTGGCCACAGCAACGTGCAGGGCGATCGGACCATGGGCATCAACGAACGGCCGCCGGTGGCGTTCCTCGATGCCCTGGAACGTCGCTTCCAGTTCACGGTGCCGCGCGAAAACGGCCACAACGTGGTCGAGGCGATTCATGCCATGGCCGAAGGCCGGGCCAAAGTCTTCATCGGCTTGGGCGGCAACTTCGCCCAAGCCACCCCGGACAGTCCGCGCACCTTCCAGGCCCTGCGCAACTGCGACCTGACCGTGCAGATCAGCACCAAGCTCAACCGCAGCCACCTGACTCACGGTAAAGACGCCCTGATCCTGCCGTGCCTGGGCCGGACCGACATCGACCGGCAAACCGAAGGTCCTCAAGCGGTGACCGTCGAAGATTCGTTCAGCATGGTCCACGCCTCCAATGGTCAGTTGGAGCCGCTGTCGAACCAGATGCGCTCGGAGCCGGCGATTCTTGCCGGCATCGCGGCAGCCACCCTGGGCAACCACCCGGTGGACTGGAACTGGCTGGTGGCCGACTACGGGCGCATCCGCGACCTGATTGCCGAAACCATTCCAGGGTTCAAGGACTTCAACGAGAGGGTCAAGAACCCGGGCGGTTTCTACCTGGGCAACAGCGCCGGCGCGCGCAAGTGGAACACTGCATCGGGTCGGGCCAATTTCCGGCCGAACGCGTTGCCCAAGGACCTGGTGCACGAACGCACCCGCGCTACCGGTGTGCTGCCGGACCTGATCATGCAATCGATGCGCTCCCACGATCAGTACAACACCACGATCTATGGCCTTAACGACCGTTATCGCGGAGTGAAGGGGCAGCGTGACGTGCTGTTCGTCAACGAAGCAGACATCATTCGCCTGGGCTTCAAACCGGGGCAGAAGGCCGATATCGTTTCGATCTGGGATGATGGCCTGGAGCGTCGGGTGAAGGGCTTCACGCTACTGGCGTTCGATATTCCGGCGGGGCAAGCGGCGGCGTACTATCCGGAAGTAAACCCGTTGGTGCCGTTGGAAAGCACCGGGGATGGCAGCCATACGCCGACGTCGAAGTTCGTGGCGATCCGATTGGAAGCGGCGAGTGAGACCGGGTTGATCTTGGCCAAATCCGCGTAACGCTGCGCCTGGTCTGGCCTCATCGCGAGCAAGCTCGCTCCCACAGTGTGTGTGTGTTCAACGCAAATCAAACTGTGGGAGCGAGCTTGCTCGCGATGGCGGTGGAAAATCAACGAAACTTGCGGATGGATTATTTTCCAAACGCTCACAAAAAAGGCCGTTTTTTCACAAAAACGGCCTATCCGAAGTAACTAAAGACCGGCGAAAACCCGTTAAGTTCCGCCCAAAAAACAGCAACTTATAGAAATGTGCTCAAGTCGTGTTACTCGTCGGATTTCGATTGTCACGTCCATGACACAGCCTCAGGATCGCGTCGTCATCCCCTTGAGGTTCCTCCATGAAGTTCTCCTCGATTCTCTTGTTGTCCCTTGGCCTGGTCAGTGGCATGGCCTCTGCTGGCGGCACCACCGAAGCAGGTGTGGGCGGCGCATTGGGCGGGGTTCTGGGCTCGGTCGTCGGCCAATCGATTGGCGGCAATACAGGTTCCACCATCGGCGCGGCCTTGGGCGGCGCGGGTGGTAGCGCAGTCGGCGCAGACAAACGCAGCCGTGGCGAAGCCGCCATCGGTGGTGCGTTGGGCGCAGCAGGCGGTAACGTGGTCGGCCGCAGCATGGGCGGCACCACCGGCAGCCTGATCGGCTCCGCGGCAGGCGGCGGCGCCGGTGGCGCGCTGGGTAACTATATGGGCAACAAGAGCGATGATGACGACGATGACGATCGTCGTGGTGATCGTCGCTCCTACCGTGACGGCCATCACGATCGTGGCCATCATTACGGCCATCGCAAGCATCACAAGAAGTACTACCGCCACCGTCATTGAAACCGGAACGGTTTCGCTGGCAGGTAAAAAAAATCGCAGCCCAAGGGCTGCGATTTTTTTTGTCTGCTTCAAACCACCAGCCGCCCCAAGGCACTGCGCAACTCAGCCGGAATCGCCACTGGCTGATTCGAGGCGCGGTCGACAAAGACATGCACGAAGCGCCCCGCTGCGCAGGCCTCGTCTTCCCCTTGCTTGAACACCGCCAACTCGTACTGCACCGAGCTGTTGCCCAATTTTCCAACCCGCAGGCCGACCTCGATCCGGTCCGGGAACGCGATGGAAGCAAAGTAATCGCAGGCTGAACTCACCACGAAACCCACCACCTCGCCATCATGGATATCCAGGCCGCCAACTTCGATCAGGTAGGTGTTCACCGCCGTGTCGAAGAAGCTGTAGTAGGTGACGTTGTTGACGTGACCGTAGGCGTCGTTGTCGTGCCAGCGTGTGGTGATGGGTTGGAAGTGTGGGTAGTCGGAGCGTTGGGGCATCAGCATTGATTCCTGGGGTTGGATTACCAGTTTAAGACGAAAACCGCGTTATCGTTCTTCGCGAGCAGGCTCGCTCCCACAGGGATCTAAGTCGTAAAAAAATTCGGTTCACTGAAGATCAACTGTGGGAGCGAGCCGGCTCCGGGCGGCGTTCCGACGAAGGCGCCCTTGCAGGCGCCACATCAATCAGCGGTCAGCAAACCCTTTGCCCACCGCCGCCAAATCACCAATCAACCGCGCCGGGCTCCAGTGATCACCCTGGCGGGTCTCCAGCGCCAACAGCCGTTGATGAATATCCGCCAACCCTTGCTGATCCGCCCAGGCCATCGGCCCGCCCTTGTCCGCCGGGAACCCATATCCGTTGAGGTAAACCAGATCGATGTCGTGGGCCGATCCGGCGATCCCTTCCTGAAGAATCTTCGCGCCCTCGTTGACCAACGCCAGCAGGCAGCGCTCCAGAATCTCCTCCGGGCTGATCTTGCGGCGATGAAAGCCCAGTCCCTCACTGACTTCCAGCACCAATGCATCGACATGCAGGTCGTGTTCAGCCTGGCGACTGCCCGGCTCATAGTGGTAGTAGCCGTTGCCACTCTTCTGACCGAAACGGCCCTGCTCACACAGACGGTTATCCACCTGCACCTCTGGCGCATCCTGCCCCACACCGGACAGTTGCCGGGCGCGCCATTGCAGATCGACGCCGACCACGTCGAACATACGGAATGGCCCCATGGCGAAGCCGAAGCCTTGCAGCGCCGCATCGACCTGGTAGGGGTAAGCGCCCTCCAGCAGCATTTTTCGGGCTTCCAGCACATAGGTATTGAGCATGCGATTGCCGATGAAGCCGTCGCAATTGCCCGACACCACGCTGACCTTGCCCATGCGCTTGCCCAGCGCCAGTGCAGCATCGATGACCGCCGGTGCAGTCTGGTCACCCCGGACGATTTCCAGCAGTTTCATGATGTGCGCCGGGCTGAAGAAGTGCAGGCCCAGGACCTGTTGTGGGCGGCCAGTCACCGCGGCGATGGCGTCGATGTCCAGTGCCGACGTGTTACTTGCCAGAATGGCTTCAGGTTTGAGCAAGCCGTCCAGTTCGCGGAAGATGGCCTGCTTGAGTTCGAGGTTTTCGTAGACGGCTTCGATGACCAGATCGACATCACGAATAGCCGCATAATCGGCGGCCGCCGTGACTCGCGCGACGCGGGCATCGGCCTCGACCTGATCGATGCGTTCCTGCCGAACACTATGGGCATAGGTGTCCGCCACGGTGACCAGTGCCTGTTCAAGCATCTGCGGATTGTTATCGACCCATTGCACCGCCACCCCGGCGTTGGCCAGGCACATGACAATGCCGCGGCCCATGGTGCCCGCGCCGATGACGGCTGCGCGCTGAATATTGAACGGTGTCTGGCTCATGTTTTGTTCTCTTGTTGGCGATCCGAAGACAGCCTTCACCATAGTCAGCCGCTGCGCTTTTTTGAAATTTATTCCTGTGATGAGCAACATTCAGCGGATGGATGCGCCCTCGCCGGACACCAATGATTCCGGTAGGTGTACCTCGGCCCATCCCCGGACCTCGGCATACGGATAATCGTCCAACGCCGCAAACCCCGAAATCGTCCGCACCTTGAGCTTGGTAAACAACGGCACACTGATCCCGCATAAAAACCGCGTCACGCGCTCGGCCGACGGCACACTCCCCGTGTGTTGCTCATGCCTGTGGATAAAAGCGCCACACAACCCCTCGAAATTTTTATCCACAAGCGCCGGAAACGCCGGCGGTGCTGGCAGCCGCGCCACTTGCCCGTGACACACCGAGCAATGCCCGCACTGGCGGGGCGCATTTTCGTCGCCGAAATACTCGGCCAAGCGATAGCCCAGACAGCGATCGGTGGCGAATAGATCGAGCATGGCGTGAATCCGTGCAACCTCGGTCTGTTCATGCCGAGTGAAGCCGGCGTGCAGCTCTTCACTCAACGCGACACTGTCGAAACCGGTTTGCAGCAGGCTGTACACTTCGGTCATCAGCTTGCTTTCAAGCTCGACCCAGCCCTTCTCCTGGAAATAATCCAGCGCCTTGACCACCCGACTGCGCTCGGCCTGGTGCTGTTCATACAGCGCATCGAAATTCACCGTGGCCCAGGTCCGTGCGCGGCTGGATGTCTGGATGATCGCCGCGACGAAATCCCTGCGTTCACCCTCGAAGCGAGCCAGCAATGCCTCGGGCTCCTGCAGATACTTGAACCGGTATTCGGCATAGTAGGCATAACGCGGAGCGATCAAACCACGAAGCTCCAGCTGAACCAGCAATGTCTTGAGCGGCAGCTGGCGAATGTTGCTCTGGTCCGCCAGAGGCCCCAGCAGAAACTCCCATTGTCCTTCGGGCGCGGCGGCCTGCATTTCGTCGAGCACGCAGCGGATTCCGTCCAGTTCAGGCGTATCGCCGTAGACGAAGTTTTCCAGCACGTTGAGGCTGTCGCGATTGGCCAGCACCAGGCAATCCGATGGCTGTCCGTCACGCCCGGCACGGCCGATTTCCTGGCTGTAGTTTTCGATGGATTTGGGCAGGTCGAAATGCACCACGTTGCGGATGTCGCTCTTGTCGATGCCCATGCCGAAGGCGATGGTGGCGACGATGCAATTGGACTGCCCGCCCATGAATCGTTTCTGGATACCGTCGCGCTGCTCGTGGGGCAAACCGGCGTGATAGGCCTCGGCCTGAATGCCATTGCGCTCTAGGTGTTCAGCAATCTGCTCGGCGGTTTTCTGCTGGGTGACGTAGACAATGCTCGGCTGGCCGGGGCGCTGGCTCATCCATTCCACCAGACGTCGGCGCTTGTCCTGGCCGCGAACCGGCTCCACCCACAGGTTGAGGTTCGGCCGATAGAAACCGGTGGTCACCACGTCGTCAGGTTCGATGGCGAATTTCGCCTGCATGTCGGCGATCACTTTCGGGGTCGCGGTGGCAGTCAGCAACAACACCTGGGGAATGTTGAACTGGCGCTGATAGTCCGGAAGCTTGAGGTAGTCCGGGCGAAAGTTATGGCCCCATTCGGAGATGCAATGCGCCTCGTCCACCACCAGCAGCGAGATCGGCACCTGCTGCAGGAAATTTCGAAATCGCTCGTTCTTCAAGCGCTCCACGGAGATCATCAGGATTTTCAGTTCGCCGGACTTGGCGCGGGCCATCACATCGCTGGCGTCATCGCGGCTCTGGGCCGAATCGATACTGCCCGCGGCAATGCCGTGGCGTTGCAGGAACGCCAACTGATCCTGCATCAATGCCAGCAGTGGCGAGACCACCAGCGTCAGGTGCGGCAGCAATACGGCCGACAGCTGATAGCAAAGGGACTTGCCGGAACCGGTGGGGAAAATTGCCGCCGCCGAGCGCCCCGCCAGCACCGCGCTGACCACTGCCTCTTGGCCGGGACGAAACTGTGGATAACCGAAAACCTGTTCCAGGGTGTTGTGCATAAGCTGTCACTCCGTTGACTGCTGCGATGAGCAAAGCCTAGCCGGCGATCGCAGCGAGTCGAGAAAAGGTCCGGGGCAAAACGATACGGGATGATACAGCGTGTTGATGTCGATCAATCCTACAGATTCTGATGCCCTGTCTACCCGAGTTCCGCCTAACAACACCCGACAATCCTGTAGGCATTTTTACCTCTAACCGTTTCGCGCAAAAAAAGGCGCCAACGCGTAGTCCCTTCCTCAAAAAACGATAAAAACCCTACAAAACCTGTCCATCAAAGCGGTCTTGTCGCTTAGTCACGCACCCTTCTATAGTTTCCGGCGCGGCTGAAAAAGTGTCTCGGCCTGCCGGGCACACTTGCCGATTTCGCACAGGACCCACCTCGATGAACAACCCCAACCCACTGGCCGACCGCTATCGCCCGCTCAAGTCCAGTAACAGCGAAACCCCGGTGCTGGTCATCGACACCGAGGCCGATCCCCTGGAAATCCTCGACGCCGCCCGCCAACGCATCCGCGCCGCCAGCGACCTGCTGGAAACCTTGTACTGCCTGTGCTTCAAACAGGCCGACGCCAGCGACATCCCCAACATTGTCAATGCGCTGTACCTGCTGACCCATGACGGCAACGACCTGCTCGAAATCGCCCGACAACGTCTGCCGAAACTCACCGGCTGAAGAACACCACAATCCCCCTGTGGGAGCGAGCATGCTCGCGATGAACGATAACGCGGTGCATTGTGGACAAGTCCGTCAGCAACGCCCTATCAAAGCTTCGGCACGGTCCTACAAAAGAAGACGCCTTGTCGTCTTTCGCGCCCCGAAGACTCATACCTATAGTTGGACTGTCGTTGCCATCAGCGAACCGGGTTTGGTCACCCGAGAACAACGAGATCGCACATTCCCATCTAATTTGAGGTGTTACTCCGTGACCATGTTAAATCCGTTTCCAAATCGCTACCGCCCACTTCAAACAAACCTCACCGATTCCCCGCCCCTGTTCATCGATACAGAAGCCAACCCCCAAGACATCCTCGAAGCCGCTCTCCAGCGCATTCGGGCTTCCAGCGAGCTCCTGCAAACCCTGCACTGCCAAAGCTTCAAGGACGGCGACGTCGAAGACATCCCCCACATCACCCACGCGCTCTACCTCTTGACCCAAGACGGTTGCGACCTGCTCAAAGTCGCACAGCAACGCATGCTCAACTGGAAAGCTCCAACCTGACGTCTAGTGAATGATCGTTCTCACTCTCTGCGTGAGAACGATCAAACAACGGTCGCAGCTGAAAAGGCGGCGGGTTCATTCAGGACTACCGGCACTGCCAAAAAGTAAGCCAATGGCGTACATTACTAATGATATTTATTGAGACCCCAATCTTCACTCGTCGAGCCAAAGAGCTATTGGATGACGATGCCTACGCCATATTACAGAAGCAGCTGGTATTGAACCCTTCAGCTGGTGACGTCATCGAAGGGGCAGGCGGGATTCGCAAAATGCGGGTTGCGGCGAAGGGGCACGGTAAACGAGGCGGAGCTCGAGTGATTTACTATCATTTCATCTCGGCATCGCAAATCGCTTTATTGATGATCTACCCTAAAAATGAACAACAAGATCTTACCGCCGATGAGCGCAAAGCGTTGAAAGCCGTCATTGAACACTGGAGATAACCATGAGCAAATTTTTTGATGAGCTGATGGAAAGCGTACAACAGATGGACGAGATCGTACGGGGTGAGCGGCGACCATCCCGCGAATTTCAGGTAGATGCATTGCATGTCAAAGAAATCCGTAAGGCTACTGGTTTAACTCAAGCCAAGTTCGCAGCGTTGATCGACGTCCAACTTGGCACTCTGCGAAACTGGGAGCAGGGCCGTCGTGAGCCAACGGGGCCGGCTAAAGCTTTGCTGAAAGCTATTCATAATGACCCCGTCCATGTATTGAATGCATTAGCCACCTGAGGCGACGTGATGAGCAAGTTAACATTCGAACAAAAACAAGCGCATTACGAAAAGGTCTGCCGTTCAAACTATCTAGCAAGCTTGCGTCTTGCAGGGTTCAACACGTCGCCGGCAGATCTCGAAAAACCGTTGTCCACTCGAGAAGAAGCCATCGCCAAGTACCTGCAAAATGCTTCGCCGCAATCTGCTCCCGCCCTTCCCATCCTTCCTGACGAACAATTAGATCTGCCCAAGTCCAGTCAGACATCTTTACTATGAACCTCGCCCCCAACCTCCCCGAAGACCCCACCCTGCACCTGCTCATCCAGCTACTACACGAAGAACTCGGCCTCCCCGAACGCAAAACCATCAGCCTCACCACCTCGATCAACTTCGACCTTGGCTGCAACGGCGCCGATGCACAGCATTTAATCGAAACCCTGGAAGACCACTTCGCCATCGATTTCGTGGATTACGACAGCTACCTCTATTTTCAACCCGAAGGCTACGATGTATTTCTCAAGCGCAAAGCCAAGGGTCGCGGTTAGAAGGAACCATTGACCATCGGCATGCTCTACCGAGCGATCAAGGCTCAACGCTGGGACACCCGGGAACTTGAAGGCCTGTAACGTCCGCGGCACATAACAATAAGGACATTGCGTGGACGTATTGATGGGCTTGTTGGCTGCTTTGCTGTGGGGCGGCACGGATTTTCTGGTGGGCTTGAATGCCCGTGCCGTCGGCGTCAAACGTGCCGTGTATTTCGGCCAGGCGCTGGGTTTTACCATCATGAGCCTGCTGTTGATCGCCTTCCCGGTATTCATTCTGCGGTCCATGGCCGCCCCGCTGGAAACCTGGCTTTTCGGCCTCGTCGCGGCCGTGTTGACGGTGTCCGGCGCCCTGGCCTTGTCCAAGGCGTTCGCCCTGGGCAAAGCCTCCATCGTCGCCCCGCTGGTGACGTCATATGGTGTAGTGACCACGCTGTTGTCCTGGGCCGGGGGCGAGCACATCAGCCTGATTCAGTTGCTGTGTATCGGCCTCTGTGTGCTCGGGGTGGTTCTATCCAGCATTCATTCCGACCCGAAGGTGCCACACACCACCCAAGCCAGCAACTCCATCGCCTACGCGCTGCTGGCGGCAATGTTCTACGGCACCAGTTTCTGGCTGCAGGGACGTTTCGTGTTGCCCGTGCTGGGGCCGGTGACAATGCTTTGGCTTGCATACCTGGTCGGGTTGATGGTGCTGGTGGTGATCGTACTCAGGCTCGACGACGGCTTGAAAATACCGCCGCTGAAAAATTGCCTGACGCTGACCGGCGCCAGCCTGATGAACCTCGGCGGGTTTTCCTCATTCGCATGGGGGGCGGTGGCCGGGTCGGTTTCGGTGGTGACGGTGATCAGCACGTTGTCCGGCGGAATTGCGGCGATCCTGGGGTATGTGTTTTTCAAGGAACGGCTGGGGAAGGTGCAGGTGCTGGGGGTAGTGCTGGTGTTGGTCGGCGCGTTTGTCTTGCACCTGAAAACCTGAAACGCTGCGCACAAAAAAGCCGCCCCGAAGGGCGGCTTTTTCATTGCATCAAACCAACACTTACAACTTCGGACCAGCAGCCTTGATCGCGTCGCTCACTTCGAACTTCTTGAAGTTCTCGATGAACAGGCCGGCCAGTGCTTTAGCGGCTTCGTCGTAGGATGGCTTGTCGGCCCAGGTGTTGCGTGGGTTCAGCAGGCCAGTTTCAACGCCCGGTACGGCCAGTGGCACGTCGAGGTTGATGGTGTCCAGGTGCTCGGTTTCGGTACCGATCAGAGCGCCGCTCTGGATCGCTGCGATCACCGCGCGGGTGGTCGGGATGTTGAAGCGCTTGCCGACGCCGTAGCCACCGCCGGTCCAGCCGGTGTTGACCAGGTAGACCTTGGAGCCGAAGCCGCGGATGCGCTTGATCAGCAGTTCTGCGTATTCGCCAGCCGGACGCGGGAAGAACGGTGCGCCGAAGCAGGTGGAGAAGGTCGACTTGATGCCGCTGCCCGAACCCATTTCGGTCGAACCGACCAGAGCGGTGTAACCGGAAAGGAAGTGGTAGGCCGCTTGTTCTTCGTTGAGGATCGACACTGGCGGCAGAACGCCGGTCAGGTCGCAGGTCAGGAAGATCACAGCGTTCGGCTCGCCACCGAGGTTCTGCTCGGAACGCTTGGCTACGTGCTCCAGCGGGTAGGCGGCGCGGCTGTTCTGGGTCAGGCTGACATCGGCGTAGTCGGCGTGCTTGGCGTCGTCGATAACGACGTTTTCCAGGACTGCACCGTGCTTGATGGCTTTCCAGATGACCGGCTCGTTCTTCTCGGACAGGTCGATGCACTTGGCATAGCAACCGCCTTCGATGTTGAACACCACGCCCTCGCCCCAGCCGTGTTCGTCGTCACCGATCAGGTAACGGCTTTCATCGGCGGACAGGGTGGTCTTGCCAGTACCGGACAGACCGAAGAACAGGGTCACGTCGCCTTCTTCGCCGATGTTGGCAGCACAGTGCATTGGCAGCACGTCGGCGGCCGGCAGCAGGAAGTTCTGCACCGAGAACATGGCTTTCTTCATTTCACCGGCGTAGCGCATGCCGGCGATCAGCACTTTCTTCTGCGCGAAGTTGATGATCACGCAACCGTCGGAGTTGGTGCCATCACGCTCTGGAACGCATTCGAAGTTGGCAACGTTGAGCACTTGCCACTCTTCACGGCCAGCCGGGTTGTACTGGGCCGGGTTGATGAACAGGCAACGGCCGAACAGGTTCTGCCAAGCGGTCTGGGTGGTCATCTTCACGGCCAGGTAGTGCTCTTCAGCCGCGCCTACATGCACGTGGGAAACGAAGTGCTCTTGCGCATTGTTGAATGCTTCTACGCGGCTCCACAGGGCATCGAACTTGTCAGCCGGGAACTTGCGGTTGATCGGGCCCCAGGCGATGGCGGCCGAGGTGGACGGCTCTTCAACGATGAAACGATCGACTGGCGAACGGCCGGTACGGTGACCGGTACGAACAACCAGTGCGCCGGTATCGGCAAGCTCGCCTTCACCGCGGTTGAGGGCTTCTTTAACCAGATCATCAACACTCAGATCGGTGTACACGGCGTTATTGGCTTGCGTCATGAGGTTCCCCGTCGGCCAGTGGCCGAGTGCTCCAAACGTTTTGTAGTAGAAAGTCGTGCACTACTACCGCGAAAAAAGTGGGCCGGATTATGCCAGAAAAGCCCAAAAAGAGTAGGGCCCTCCCGTCGTAACGGCGCTATTGCGGTACTTTCCAGTGAATTTACCTGCGCTGAACCGTTTTAGTGCCGGGTATCTGACGGCGTCTCGACACCCGCTCCAGCGAACAATTGGGTGACATCGGCGGCGTCGAACAGGTACTGCTGGTTGCAGAACTGACAATCGATCTCGATGTTACCACCGTGTTCGAGCACCAGGTTTTGCGCGTCTTCCATACCCAGACTGACCAGCGCATTGGCTGAACGTTCGCGCGAGCAGCTGCAACGAAAGCGCAGTTTCTGCACATCGAACAGACGAACCTGCTCTTCGTGATAGAGACGATGGAGCACGGTTTCGTTGTCCAGACTCAGCAATTCATCGGCCGTCAGGGTGGTGGCCAGTGCAGTGAGGTGCTGCCAGCTGTCGGCGCGTTCTTCCTCGTCTTTCAAGCGATCGGCGGGCAGCTGTTGCAGCAACAGGCCACGGGCACGGCGGCCATCGGCGCAGAGCTTGATGCGAGTACCAATCTGCTGAGACATGACGAAGTAGTTGGTGAAGCAATCGGACAAGGTTTCACCGTCCAGATCGACGACGCCCTGGTAGCGCTGGCCCTGCTTCGGGTCGATGGTCAATGTCAGCGAGCCAGCCGGCATCAGGTCGGCCAGGGTGGCGTCGGGGGCAATCCGCTCAGCCTCGTATCGGGCCAGGCCACGGATGTCGCGCTCGCTGGAGCACTCGATCATCAGCAACGGAATCGGGCCTTCAGAGCGGGCCTGTAGGATCAGCAGGCCATCGAACTTCAAGGTGCCAACCAGCAACGCTGCGGCCGCCATCAGTTCGCCGAGCAGTTGCGCAACCGGCTCCGGATAGGCGTGTTTGGCCAGGACTTCAGCGTAGCTGAGTTCCAGCGAAACCATCTCGCCACGGGTGTCGCTGTCATCGAAGATGAAGCGTTGGGTGAAGTCGTTATCCGGTAAGTCGGTCATAAGTCTGGTATCTGAAGTGGTGACAAAAGTGGTTACGGAACGAGGTTACGCCTTGGCTATAGCGTATGGCTGCCGGGTTGTGGCCTGGAGGCCTGTGGCTGTAAGCGCTTTACGACGAATGGCACATGCACGGCAAACTAATTACCTTATATGGCTACACACAGGCGCAATTACAAGTCTTGGCCTGATTGGCGTGATCGGTGGCCCTGATGAATCATTCGTTGCTGCTGCCACGAAACTTGAACAGATCCCGCCGCTGTTTCTTGCTCGGCTTGCCATCGGTACTCACACCCAAGGCACCTGCCTTGCGCTCGGCCGCTGCGTTTTCCCGCTTGGCGAAGCTGGCTTCGGTTTCGGCATACAGCGTCTGTGCTTCGGGCGCGCCACGTCGAACAATCGAGAGCGCCTGGACCACTACCGTGCGTTCCTCGAAACCGGTGCGTATCACGAATTCATCGCCAATGCGCGGCTCCTTGCCCGGTTTGCAGCGCTCTCCCCGGCAATGCACCTTGCCGCTTTCGATCGCCGCCTTGGCCAAGGCACGGGTTTTGTAAAAGCGCGCCGCCCACAACCATTTATCGAGGCGGACCTTGTCGTCCTCTTCGTTTTTTTGTGCCATGGGATTTCCTCGTTCTGAAATATTGGTGAACTGTACTACCGTTTCAGTCGTACCAAGAATTACGCCGTCCCGGATTACAATGCAGACATTCCAGAACCTCTCCGTGGGGCTGGAAATCCGGGCCGTAGATATCTGTCGCCTTTTAACCATTATTCTGCGTGAATACCGCGAATTCGGCCGCTTGCGGCCAGAGCGGTTTCTACCGGTTGAGCAATTTTGAAGACATTTGACCATTTGACCGTTGTCGGTCTGCGCGAGTGGGTGGCGCTCCCGGATTTGGGAGTCGCCGGCCTTCGGGCAAAAATCGACACCGGTGCCAGCACCTCCAGCCTGCACGCCACCGACATCGAGACTTTCGACCGCGACGGCGCGCAGTGGGTGCGCTTCACCGCGCACCTGGGCACGGTGGTGCAGTTACGTCACCGCCGCTGCGAAGCACCGCTGGTGACGAGAAAAACCATTAAAAGCTCCAACGGTCATGCGCAGGTGCGATACGTGATCAGCACCACCCTGGCCCTCGGCGATCGGGTCTGGCGGGTCGAGTTCACGCTCGCCTGCCGCAAATCCATGCGTTATCGCCTGCTACTCGGTTCCAAAGCCCTGATTGACGGCCAGTTGGTAGTCAATCCGGGAATCAAATATGTACAAGACAAGCCGGTGTTCCCGGTATCTACCTCCTCCACAGGTGTTGCATGAAGATCGCTGTGCTTTCGCGGAACCCGCGTCTGTATTCCACCCGTCGCCTGGTCGAAGCCGGTACCGAACGCGGCCATGAAATGGTGGTGGTCGACACCCTGCGCGCCTATATGAACATCGCCAGCCACAAGCCGCAGATCCACTATCGCGGCAAACCGCTGGAGGGTTTCGATGCAGTGATCCCGCGGATCGGTGCGTCGGTCACGTTTTATGGCTGCGCGGTGTTGCGCCAGTTCGAAATGATGGGTGTGTTTCCTCTCAACGAATCGGTGGCCATCGCCCGCTCGCGGGACAAACTACGATCGCTGCAATTGCTCTCTCGGCGCGGTATCGGCTTGCCGGTCACCGGTTTTGCTCACTCCCCCGACGACATTCCCGACCTGATTGCAATGGTCAACGGCGCGCCGCTGGTGATCAAGGTGCTGGAAGGCACCCAGGGCATCGGCGTGGTGTTGTGCGAAACCGCCACGGCGGCAGAGTCGGTGATCGAGGCATTCATGGGCCTCAAGCAGAACATCATGGTTCAGGAGTACATCAAGGAGGCTGGCGGTGCCGACATTCGCTGCTTCGTGGTCGGTGACAAAGTCATTGCAGCCATGAAGCGCCAGGCCAAACCCGGGGAGTTTCGCTCCAACCTGCATCGCGGTGGCAGCGCCAGCCTGATCAAGATCACCCCGGAAGAACGCATGACGGCATTGCGCGCGGCGAAGGTCATGGGGTTGGCCGTGGCAGGGGTGGATATCCTGCGTTCCAATCACGGGCCGCTAGTGATGGAAGTGAACTCGTCGCCGGGACTGGAAGGGATCGAGACCACCACCAGCAAGAACGTGGCGGGGATCATCATCGAGCACCTGGAGAAGAATGGCGGGCCGAACATGACGCGGACCAAAGGCAAGGGATAAAGCAAAAGATCGCAGCCTGCGGCAGCTCCTACATGGGAATGCGTACCCTGTAGGAGCTGCCGCAGGCTGCGATCTTTTCAGCGGTTAAACCGCATCCCGCGGCAGCATCAATCCAAGTGGCAACCGCACCCGAGCCTCAAGTCCACCGCCCGAACGGTTGCGCAATTCAACATTCCCGCCATGCATCGAAGCAATCCGCTTCACGATCGCCAGACCTAGCCCAGTGCCTTTGCCGCCCCGGGCCCGATCACCCCGAGTAAATGGATTGAAGATCGCTTCCAGCTCCGATGGATCTATCCCGGCGCCACGGTCCATGACACTCAGGACGACATAAGGCGCACTGGTATCTCCGGACACATACGCCGCCACCTCAACCCCACTGCCCGCGTGATTCAACGCGTTGCCAATCAGATTGTTCAACAGCCGCTTCATCGACACCCGGCGCAACGGGAATGGTTGAATCGGCTCAAGACGCAAGCGCACCTTTTCTTCGTTCTGGTTGTACGGCGCGGCGACTTCGCGGACGAGATCGCTCAGGTCCACCTCCTCCACCGACTCGTCACGACCATCGCGAATGAACGCCAGGAACTGATCGAGAATGGCGTCCATGTCCTCGATATCGCGCACCATGGCGTCCGTCAGGTCGTTATGATCGCCCATCAGCTCCAGCGACAGGCGCAACCGGGTCAGCGGCGTGCGCAGGTCATGGGAAACCCCGGCCAGCATCAGTTCGCGCTCGCGGCCGGCCTGCTCGACGTCTTCGGCCATCTGGTTGAACGCGCGATAGACCTCGGTCATTTCACTGGGTGTATCACTGATCGGCAAGCGCACGCTGCGCCCCTGGCCGAGTTGCCGCGCGGCATACACCAGGCGTTTGAGGGGCTGGTTGAGCTGGCTGACGAAGATCCACGCCGAGGCAGTGGACAGCAGGCCGATGGCGAGAAACCAGCCGAGCACATTCCAGATTTTCTGGCCGCGCAACGGGTGCGGATACAGCGGCACTTTCAGCCAGCCATCGCCCAGGCTAGGCGCCCGGACCCACAGCGCCGGTGGCGAGTGCATGCGCAAGCGCACCTCGGTATCGGCCCCCAGTTCGGCTTGCATCTGCCGTTGATAGATCTCGCTGTAGGGCCAGTGATGTTCACCCTCAGGCACACCGGCGCCTACTACCCGAATCAGGGTTGCAGCATCGGCGATCTTTTCGCGATTGTTTTCATCGGCCGCCCAGTAGGCGCGCAGCGTCAGGGCGACGCCATGGCTGTACTGGCGGTCCACCAGTACGTCTTCGTTCATCAGCAGATAAACCAGGGTCAGCGCCTTGGAAAACAGGACAACGATCAGCACCAGCCAAAGGGTGCGAGAGAAGAAACTTTGGGGGAACCAAACCGGGGTTTTCATGGGTAACCGTTAAACACGTGCAGGAGCGAGCGATGCTCGCACATTGCCGGTCGCGAGTCTGCGGGCAAGGCCATCTTGCCCGTAGCCCGCACAAACCCGCGCCTACAGATCGCCGATCACTTGGTGGCGGCGCCATCCGGAACAAATACGTAGCCCACACCCCAGACAGTCTGGATGTAACGCGGCTTGGACGGATCGGGCTCGATCATCCGGCGCAGACGGGAAATCTGCACGTCGATGGAGCGCTCCAGGGCATCCCACTCACGGCCACGGGCCAGGTTCATCAACTTGTCTCGGGTCAATGGCTGACGGGCGTTCATCACCAACGCCTTGAGCACCGCGAACTCGCCGGTGGTGAGCATGTGCACTTCTTCGCCACGCTTGAGTTCGCGGGTGGCCAGGGACAGCTCGTAGTCACCGAAGGTCACGCTTTCGTCTTCGCTGCCTGGTGCGCCAGGCACCGGAGCCGACTGACGACGCAGGACGGCTTTTACGCGGGCCATCAGCTCGTCCGGGTTGAACGGCTTGGCCAGGTAATCGTCGGCGCCCAGTTCCAGGCCCTTGATGCGGCTCAGCTCATCGCCCTTGGCGGTCAGCATGATGATCGGGATTTGATTGTTCGCGCCGCGCAGGCGGCGGCAGGCGGTCAAGCCGTCTTCACCGGGCAGCATCAGGTCGAGGACGACCAGGTTGAACACTTCTCGCGCCAGCAGGCGGTCCATTTGTTCAGTGTTCGGTACGGCGCGGGCACGGTAGCCCTTGCTGACGAAAAAACGTTCCAGCAGGCTGCTGAGGCCCGGATCGTCGTCAACAATAAGAATTTTTTCGCCTTCAGCATTGTTTGCAGTGCTGCTCATTGGATGCTCCTTTGATCTCGGCGCGCATTATGGCGTAGCTGCCGTTATACGCACCGTGTGCATTGTTAGCAGATTTTTCTTTTATCGCCAGAAATCCGGGGATTATGCCTACAACTTGCGATGCCCCCGAAGGGCGCAACGCTGGTTATAATGCGCGGCCTTTTGTGTCAGGCAACGTCTGATCGTTACGCTGGTTGGCCACTTTTTATTTTCATGGCGCCGGCAGTAATTGTTCGATTTCACGGGTCAACGGGATACCTTTGATCCAGGTAGCGGCGCAGGCCAGGCCGCTCAACCAGACTCGCCAAGGCCTCATCGTTGCGCCTGCGAGCCTGCTTTCACAATTTGTCAGGTGGTTTTATGGACAGCATCAACAGCCGCATCGCCGAAGAACTCGGCGTACGCCCACAACAGGTCGAAGCGGCCGTCGCGCTACTCGATGAAGGTTCTACCGTTCCCTTTATCGCCCGTTACCGGAAAGAAGTGACCGGCAGCCTCGATGACATTCAATTGCGTCATCTGGAAGAGCGTCTGCGCTACCTGCGAGAACTCGACGAACGGCGCATCAGCATCCTTGTCAGCATCCAGGAGCAAGGCAAGCTGACCCCGCAACTCGAGCGCGACATCAAGCTCGCCGACACCAAGACCCGCCTCGAAGACTTGTACCTGCCGTACAAGCAGAAGCGCCGCACCAAGGGCCAGATCGCCCTGGAAGCTGGCCTCGGCGAATTGGCTGACGGTCTGTTCAACGACCCGACCCTGAGCCCGGAAACCGAAGCCGCCCGCTTCATCGACGCCGAAAAAGGCGTGGCCGATGTGAAGGCCGCCCTCGAAGGCGCCAAGTACATTCTCATGGAGCGCTTCGCTGAAGACGCCGGTCTCCTGGACAAGCTGCGCAGCTACCTGAAGCAGGAAGCCACCCTCAGTGCCCGCGTGATTGCCGGCAAGGAAGAGGAAGGCGCCAAGTTCCGCGACTACTTCGAACACGACGAACCGCTCAAAAGCATGCCGTCGCACCGCGCGCTGGCGATTTTCCGTGGCCGCAACGAAGGCATTCTCAGCTCCGCGCTGAAGGTCGGCGATGAACTGCCGGGCACCATGCACCCGTGCGAGGGCATGATCGGCCAGCAATTCGGTATCCAGAACCAGAACCGCGCTGCCGATAAATGGCTGGGCGAAGTGGTGCGCTGGACCTGGAAGGTCAAGCTCTACACCCACCTGGAAACCGATCTGCTGGGTGAGCTGCGCGACGGCGCGGAAACCGAGGCGATCAACGTGTTCGCCCACAACCTGCACGACCTGCTGCTGTCAGCCCCGGCCGGCCCACGCGCGACCCTGGGCCTCGACCCGGGCCTGCGTACCGGCTGCAAGGTTGCGGTGGTCGATTCCACCGGCAAGCTGCTGGACCACGCCACGGTTTACCCGCACGTGCCGCATAACAAGTGGGACCAGACCATCGCGATTCTCGCCGCCCTGTGCGCCAAGCACTCGGTGGACCTGATCGCCATCGGTAACGGCACCGCCAGCCGTGAAACCGACAAGCTGGCCGCCGAACTGATCAAAAAATACCCAGCCATGAAAATGACCAAGGTCATGGTGTCCGAGGCCGGCGCATCGGTTTACTCGGCCTCGGAACTGGCGTCCAAGGAATTCCCGGACCTCGACGTATCGATCCGTGGCGCGGTGTCTATCGCTCGTCGCTTGCAGGATCCGCTGGCTGAGCTTGTGAAGATCGATCCGAAATCCATCGGCGTCGGCCAGTACCAGCATGACGTGTCGCAGCTGAAACTGGCACGCGGCCTGGACGCTGTGGTTGAAGACTGCGTAAACGCCGTCGGCGTGGACGTGAACACTGCCTCTGTGGCGCTGCTGGCCCGCATCTCCGGCCTCAACGCGACCCTGGCGCAGAATATCGTCAGCCACCGCGACGAACACGGTGCGTTCAAGACTCGCGCTGCGCTGAAGAAAGTCGCGCGTCTGGGTGAGAAAACCTTCGAGCAGGCGGCTGGTTTCCTGCGCGTGATGAACGGCGAAAATCCTCTGGATTCGTCTGCGGTTCACCCGGAAGCCTATCCATTGGTACAGCGGATCGCCGCTGAAACCGACCGCGACATTCGCTCGCTGATCGGCGATGCAAGCTTCCTCAAACGCCTCGATCCGAAGAAATACACCGATGAAACCTTCGGCTTGCCGACGGTCACCGACATTCTGCAAGAACTTGAAAAGCCTGGCCGCGACCCGCGTCCCGAGTTCAAGACCGCCGAGTTCCAGGAGGGCGTGGAAGACCTCAAGGATCTGCAGCTGGGCATGATTCTCGAAGGCGTAGTGACCAACGTGACCAACTTCGGTGCATTCGTCGATATCGGCGTGCATCAGGACGGTTTGGTGCACATCTCCGCACTTTCGGAGAAGTTCATCAAGGATCCACGGGAAGCGGTCAAGGCCGGTGACGTGGTGAAAGTGAAGGTCATGGAAGTTGACATCCCGCGTAAACGCGTGGGCCTGTCGATGCGCATGAGCGACACCCCTGGCGAGAAAATCGACGGCGCTCGTGGTGCGCGTCCGGGTTCGGCTCCACGCCAATCCCAGAACACCGCACCGCGCAAGGAAACCACGGCCGCAGCGCCGAGCAACAACGCCATGGCGTCGCTGTTCGCCAACGCCAAACAGCTGAAGAAGCGCTGATGGACATCCCTGCCGGATACACCGAAAGCGCATTTTTCAAGCTGCTGGGCTGCCGTTTGCACAGCGTGGAAACCGGGGTGGCGCAAGTCGCCCTGGCGCTTGAGCCACAACTGCGTAATCGCGCCAACAAGCTGCACGGCGGGGCCTTGTTCAGCCTGGTGGACATTGCCATGGGTCTGGCCTGTTCCAGCACCCACGGCTTTGACCAGCAGAGCGCGACCATCGAGTGCAAGATCAACTACATCCGCGCCGTCGCTGACGGTGAAGTGATGTGCACGGCCCGGGTGATCCATCCGGGTCGCCGCACGCTGGTGGTCGAAGCCGATGTGATGCAAGGCGACAAACTGGTCGCTAAAGCACAAGGCACGTTCGCTGTCCTGTAGCTAGAAGTCATCGATTTGAGTTAATTTCGGCGTTGTGATTACAGCGCCGGAGTTTCCTGTGGGAGCGAGCCTGCTCGCGAAGGCGGTGTATCAGGCGACTTCAATGTCGACTGACACTCCCTCTTCGCGAGCAGGCTCGCTCCCACAGGGGATTGCGACGATCAGTACGTGCACGGCTCCAAAACCAGGCGAAAACGCCAGTTTTAACTTCACCCTTGTAGACCGTCTTGCCCACCCCCATATTGGGGCGACTGACGCGTGAAGGAATCCAACTTGAGCGAACTTCTCAACCGCCGCCTGGCTCTGCTCGGCGAGCGCGCTAACCTCTCTCTGCTCGAACAGTGCCTTCACGGCATCGAACGTGAATGCCTGCGCGTGACCGATGAAGGTCGCCTGGCGCAAACGCCGCACCCGGAAGAATTGGGTTCCGCGCTGACCAACGAACAGATCACCACCGACTATTCCGAGTCGCTGCTGGAGTTCATCACCCCGGCCCTGCCCGACCCGGCCGATACGCTGGCGAGCCTGGACAGCATTCACCGTTTTGCCTACAGCAAGCTCGGCAACGAGTACCTGTGGAGCCCCTCGATGCCGTGCCCGTTGCCGGCCGAGGAAGATATCCCGATCGCCTACTACGGCACGTCCAATATCGGTCAGCTCAAGTACGTCTACCGCAAGGGCCTGGCCCTGCGCTACGGCAAGACCATGCAGTGCATCGCCGGCATTCACTACAACTTTTCCCTGCCGGAAAAGCTCTGGCCGCTGCTCAAGCAGGCCGAAGGCTTTGTCGGCACCGACCGCGACTATCAGTCGTCGGCCTACATCGCGCTGATCCGTAACTTCCGCCGCTACAGCTGGCTGCTGATGTACCTGTTCGGCGCGTCTCCAGCGCTGGACGCCGGGTTCCTGCGCGGTCGTTCGCACCAGTTGGAACAGCTCGACCCGGACACCCTCTATTTGCCGTACGCCACCAGCCTGCGCATGAGTGACCTGGGTTACCAGAGCAACGCCCAGGCAGGCCTGACACCGTGCTACAACGACCTGAACAGCTACACCGATAGCCTGCGCAAAGCGGTGGCGACACCCTATGCACCGTATGTCGAAGTCGGCACCCACCAGGACGGTGAGTGGGTTCAGCTCAACACCAACATCCTGCAGATCGAAAACGAGTACTACTCCAACATCCGCCCGAAACGCGTGACCTACACCGGCGAACGGCCGATTCAGGCGTTGGTGGCCCGCGGCATCCAGTACGTCGAAGTGCGTTGTCTAGACATCAACCCGTTCCTGCCGATGGGCATCGACCTCACCGAGTCGCGCTTCCTCGACGCCTTCCTCCTGTACTGCGCGCTGAACGACAGCCCGTTGCTGACCAACACCAGCTGCTCGAATGCGACCTCCAACTTCCTCAGCGTGGTCAAGGAAGGTCGTCGTCCGGGCCTGCAATTGCAGCGCGACGGGCAACCGGTCGATCTGAAAGAATGGGCTGGCCAATTGTTGGAGCAGATTGCCCCGTTGGCGGCGCTGCTTGATCAGAGCCATGGCGGCGATGCCCATAGCAAAGCGCTGGACGCTCAGATGGCCAAGGTCCAGAACCCTTCCCTGACGCCATCGGCCCAGGTACTGGCGGCAATGGCCGAGCACAAGGAAAGCTTTGCTCAATTCTCCCTGCGTCAGAGCCGGGTACACGCGGAGTTTTTCCGCAGCGAACCGTTGCCGGCAGAGCAACAGGCCAGGTTTGAAGAGCTCGCGCGTTCGTCGCTGGCTCAGCAAGCCACGCTTGAGCAGAACGAAGTCGGTGATTTCGATGTGTTTGTAGGTTCGTATCAGGCGAGCATTCTGGCGATCAGCAACTAACTTCCAGAAGGTCCTTCGGACCTTTTCGCGAGCAGGCTCGCTCCCACAGGATTTACGCAGTCCCTGTGGGAGCGAGCCTGCTCGCGAAAGCCGCGCAACGGTCCGGCTTAGAATTTTCCGCTCATAAGCTAATTCGAAAAAGTTATTTATTTACTGATTCTTAGATCATTTAGTCTCCTCTCACGCTGCCCTCGGCCGCCTGACAAGGAGCTTCTCGATGAAACTGAATTTCTCTCTTCGCCTGCTGGCAGCCGCTTCCTTGGCTGCGGCGAGTTTGTTTGCCCAGGCGGCCGACGTGACTGTCGCTTACCAGACCACCGTAGACCCGGCGAAAGTCGCCCAGGCCGACGGCGCGTATGAAAAAGCTACCAAGGCCGACATCAACTGGCGCAAATTCGATAACGGTGCCGACATCATCGCCGCCATCGCCTCGGGTGACGTGCAGATCGGCTACCTCGGTTCCAGCCCGCTGACAGCTGCAATCACCCGCAAAGTACCGGTGGAAACCTTTCTGATCGCCACCCAGATCGGCGCTGCCGAAGCCCTGGTGGCCCGCGACGGTTCCGGAATCAAGACTCCCCAAGACCTGATCGGCAAGAAAATCGCCGTACCTTTCGTTTCCACCGGCCACTACAGCCTGCTCGCCGCGCTTAAGCACTGGAACATCGACCCGTCGAAAGTCACCGTGCTCAACCTGGCTCCGCCAGCGATCATTGCCGCATGGAAACGCGGTGACATCGACGCCACCTACGTGTGGGATCCAGCCCTCGGTGTGGCCAAGGAAAACGGCAAAGTGCTGATTACCTCCGGCGAACTGGCCAAGTTCGGTGCGCCCACCTTCGACGCCTGGATCGTGCGCAAGGACTTTGCCGAGAAGCACCCGGAAATCGTCACCGCGTTTGCCAAAGTCACCCTGGATGCCTACGCCGATTACCGCAAAGACCCACAAGCCTGGCTCGCCAATCAAAGCAACGTCGACAAGCTGGTAAAACTGTCCGGCGCCAAGGCCAGCGACATTCCACTGCTGCTGCAAGGCAACGTCTATCCACTGGCAGCCGATCAAGTGATTACGCTGGGCGCACCGACGACCAAGGCCATCACCGACACCGCTGTGTTCCTCAAGGAACAAGGCAAGGTTGACGCGGTGCTGCCGGATTACGCGCCGTACGTCAGCGCCAAGTTCATCACGGATTGATCGGGAGTTAATGGCGATGGCTTTGTTACAGCTGGAGCGCATCAGCGCACAGTACCCCGGCAGCCCTACACCTGTGCTGGCGGATATTTCCCTGACCCTGGGGCCCCAGCAGTTGCTGGTCGCCCTCGGCCCGTCCGGCAGCGGCAAGACCTCGCTGTTGAACCTGATTGCCGGTTTCGTCGAGCCCAGCGCCGGGCGCATTACCCTCGACGGCGTGCCGGTTAAAGGTCCGAGCGCCGAACGCGGCGTGGTGTTCCAGGACGACGCCCTGCTGCCCTGGCAGGACGTGTTGGCCAACGTCGGCTTCGGCCTGGAACTGGCCGGCATTGCTCGAGACAAACGCGAAATCCGCGCACGGGAAATGCTCGCGCTGGTGGACCTTTCCGGTTTTGAAAGCCGCCGGATCTGGCAACTCTCCGGCGGCCAAAAACAGCGTGTCGGCCTGGCCCGCGCGCTCGCTGCCGATCCGCGCGTGCTGCTGATGGACGAACCCTTCGGCGCCCTCGACGCCTTCACCCGCGAACAGATGCAAGAGCTGCTCCTGCAAGTCTGGCGGCGCACCGCCAAACCGGTGTTCCTGATCACCCACGACATTGAAGAAGCGGTATTTCTTGCCACGGATCTGATTTTGCTGGCACCGAATCCGGGGCAGATCGTCGAGCGTCTGCACCTGGATTTTGGTCAGCGTTATGCCGCGGGTGAGTCGGCACGGTCGATCAAGTCCGATCCGAGCTTTATCGAAACCCGCGAACACGTGCTCGCCAAAGTGTTCTCCCAACGCAGCGCCGCCCAGCGGCAGGAGCGCGCATGAGCAGCTACGAAATTCCCGCCGCAGCGGTCAAACCAGGTTCTAAGGTCATTACGCTGCGCCGCAGCTTGAGCACTCGCTGGATCAGCGTGTTGACGCTGTTCGCGCTGGTTGCCATTTGGTGGGCGGTCACTGCCACCGGCATGATCGAACCGTTGTTTCTACCGCCTCCGTCCGCCGTACTGCAAAAGGGTTGGCTGCTGGTGACCACGGGCTATATGGATTCAACCTTGTGGCAGCACTTGGGCGCGAGCCTCAGTCGAATCGGTCTGGGCCTCGGCTTCGCGGTGCTGACCGCCGTGCCGGTGGGCATCGCCATCGGTGCCAACCGTATTGCCCGTGGCGTGCTGGATCCGTTGATCGAATTCTATCGCCCTATTCCACCGCTGGCTTACCTGCCGCTGATCGTGATCTGGTGCGGTATCGGTGAGTTGTCGAAAGTGCTGCTGATCTACCTGGCCATTTTCGCCCCGATTGCCATCGCCACCGCCACGGGCGTGCGAACCGTCGACCCGGCCAAATTGCGCGCCGCGCAGTCACTGGGTGCCACCCGCGCACAATTGATCCGCCATGTGATTCTGCCGAGCGCCTTGCCGGACATTTTGACGGGCGTGCGCATTGGCCTGGGCGTGGGTTGGTCGACGCTGGTGGCCGCCGAACTGATCGCCGCCACCAGCGGCCTGGGTTTCATGGTGCAGTCGGCTGCGCAGTTCCTGGTCACCGATGTAGTGGTGCTGGGGATTCTGGTGATCGCGCTGATTGCCTTCACCATGGAGATGGGCCTGCGTGCCCTGCAACGCAAACTGGTGCCATGGCACGGCCAGGCTCACTGACAAATTCAGAACTGACTACGCCGACATTTCGGCGCCCCCGGATTGAAGAGAACCACCATGAGCAACCTGACCATCGTCCCTCTAAGCTCGGCTCTCGGCGCACAGATCAGCGGCGTCGATGTCAGCCAGCCGCTGAACCTGGAGCAACGCGACACCATCGAGCAAGCGCTGCTCAAGCACCAGGTGCTGTTCTTCCGAGACCAGCCGATCACCCCGCAGCAGCAGGCGCGATTCGCTGCCAATTTCGGTGACCTGCACATCCACCCGATCTATCCGAACGTGCCGGAACAACCGGAGGTGCTGATCCTCGACACCGCCGTCACCGACGTGCGTGACAACGCGATCTGGCACACCGACGTGACCTTCCTGCCGACCCCGGCCATGGGCGCGGTGCTCAGCGCCAAGCTGCTGCCGGAGTTTGGCGGCGATACCCTGTGGGCCAGCGGCATCGCGGCGTATGAAGCCTTGTCGGCGCCAATGAAAAGCCTGCTCGAAGGGTTGACCGCCACCCACGACTTCACCCGTTCGTTTCCGCTGGAGCGCTATGGCAACACGCCAGAAGCGCTGGCCCAATGGGAAGAGACACGGCGCAAGAATCCGCCGCTGTCACACCCGGTGATCCGGACGCACCCGGTGAGCGGACGTCGCTCACTGTTCGTCAACGAAGGCTTCACCTCGAAGATCAACGAGCTGGCGGAAACCGAGAGCGAGGCGATCCTGAAATTTCTGTTCGCCCATACGACCCGGCCGGAATTCACCATTCGCTGGCGCTGGCAGAAAGATGACATCGCCTTCTGGGACAACCGCGTGACTCAGCATTACGCGGTGGATGATTACCGCCCGGCGCGGCGGGTGATGCAGCGGGCGACGGTGTTGGGGGATGCGCCGTTCTTCCGCTGATCCGCCAGTTTTTGTAGTGATTTTGATGGCCCCTTCGCGAGCAGGCTCGCTCCCACATTAGATTGCGAACTCATGTGGGAGCGAGCCTGCTCGCGAATGCGGTGTGACGGACGCGAGAAGAACCTGGCGCCGAATGCTTACTCCGCCGTTGAAGGCTTCTCCCAAAGGTTAATCCCACCCTCCTGAGCAAAACGGTCAATCTCCGCCAGTTCCTCTGCACTGAAGCTCAAATTCTTCAACGCCCCGACGTTCTCGATGATCTGCTCCGGCCGGCTCGCACCGATCAGCGCCGAGGTCACCCGTGGATCGCGCAGAGTCCAGGCCAGCGCCAGTTGCGCCAGGCTTTGACCGCGACGCTTGGCGATTTCATTGAGCGCGCGCACTTGGGCGATGTTGGCCTCGGACAAGTGCGACGCCTGCAACGAAGCACCGCCCGGACGGTTGACTCGCGCATCCGCCGGCACGCCGTTGAGATACTTGTCCGTCAGCAGCCCCTGAGCCAGCGGCGTGAACGCAATCACACCCGTACCGAGTTCGTCGGTGGTGTCCAGCAGGTCCTTTTCCACCCAGCGATTGAGTAGGTTGTAGGCCGGTTGGTGAATCAACAACGGGACTTTCCACTCTTTGAGCAACGCCGCCATTTCACGGGTTTTCACCCCGGAATAAGACGAGATACCGATGTACAACGCCTTGCCCTGCTGTACGGCGGTAGCCAAGGCGCTGGCGGTTTCTTCCAGTGGGGTGTCCGGGTCGAAACGGTGCGAGTAGAAGATGTCCACATAGTCGAGACCCAGGCGTTGCAGGCTCTGGTCAAGGCTGGCGAGTACGTACTTGCGCGAACCGCCGCCCTGACCATAAGGACCGGGCCACATATCCCAACCGGCCTTGCTGGAGATGATCAACTCGTCGCGGTACTGCTTGAAGTCTTCACGCAGCAAACGGCCGAAATTGATCTCGGCGCTGCCGTATGGCGGGCCGTAGTTGTTGGCCAGGTCGAAATGGTTGATCCCAAGGTCGAACGCCGTGCGCAACAACGCACGCTGAGTGTTGATCGGCGTGCTGTCGCCGAAGTTGTGCCACAGGCCCAGGGACAGCGCCGGCAGCACCAGCCCGCTGCGGCCCACGCGGCGGTAAGGGATGGAGTCGTAGCGGTTTTCGGCAGCGGTGTAAGTCATCGAATCCTCTCTTGTCTGTCTTGAATCTGGTATCGACTGCTTCGCCAGTCGCCCAGCATACGCCCAGACAAACGCCAGAAAACCCCGGACTCGAATATTTGCTGAAACGTTTCACAGATAATCGTTCCCACGCTCTGCGTGGGAATGCCTCAACGGACGCTCTGCGTTCGGCCCTTCATCCGGCATCCGCAAACACCTCCCCCAACCAATCCACAAATACCCGAACCCGTGGCGACATGTGGCGATTGTGCGGATACAGCACTGACACCGGCATCGACGGCGGTGGGGTATCGGTGAGGATTTCCTTCACCAGCCCCTGGGCGATCTGCGTTTCCATGCGATAGTGCGGGCACTGGATCAGGCCTAATCCGGCAATCGCCGAGGCGGCGTAGATTTGCGCGCCAAACACCGAAACGGCGCCATCGATGGGCACTTCCTTGAGCTCGCCATCGACCATGAATTCGAATGGAAACAATTTGGCCGTCGTGCGCGAGACGTAGTTCACCGCGCGATGTTGTTTCAAGTCGTCGAGGCTTGCCGGTTCTCCATATTTGCGCAGATAGGCCGGGCTGGCGCAGGTGATCTGGCGCAGGTTCGCAACACGTTTGCCAATCAGCGTGGAATCGCCAAGAGTGCCGGCGCGCAGCACGCAATCGACGCCTTCGGTGATGAGATCAACGTGGCGGTCGGCCTCGCTGATGGACAGTTCGATGTCCGGGTAACGAGCCATGAATTGCGGCAAGGCCGGGATTACGAAATGTTTGGCCAAGGTACCGTGCAAATCGACTCGCAGCCGCCCTTTTGGCGCCACCCCGCGAAACGCCAGTTCGGCCTCTTCCAGCTCCGCCAGCAATTGCACACAACGCAGGTAATACGCCTCGCCATCCAGCGTCGCACGCACCTTACGGGTACTGCGCTCCAGTAAACGCGTGCCGAGCCAGGCTTCGAATTGATTCAGCGTGTGGGTCAGCGTTGCACGCGGCAGGTTCAGGTCATCCGCCGCCAGGGTGAAGCTGCTGCGCTCGTAGATGCGCACGAACACCTTCATCGCTTTGACTTGATCCACGCTGCACTCCCACGCTCGATTGTTGGCGATTATTGAACAGTCAAGGCAACTCTGGTGCATTTATTGGCCTGAGTAAACATGTGAAATTGGCTCCACACCCAATCAACAGGAACATTGCCATGACCACTCAAACTTCCAGGGTTGCTCTCGTGACCGGCGCCTCCCGCGGCATCGGCGCGGTCATTGCCAGGCAACTGGCCTGCGAAGGTTTCGCCGTAGTCATCAACTACGCCAACAGCGCCAGCGAAGCATCAAGACTGGTTGTAGAGTTGCGTCAGGCGGGTCATCAAGCCATAGCGATCAAGGCGGACGTGGCCAGTGCCGACGACGTGCGCCGGATGTTCGATGAGACCGAAACACAACTCGGCAAGGTGGATGTACTCGTGAACAACGCCGGTATCCTCAAGGTCATGCCGCTGGCGCAACACAGCGACGAACTGTTCGAACAGAACTTCAACATCCACGCTCGCGGCACCTTCAACATCCTGCGCGAAGCCGCCACACGTCTGAACAGCGGGGGACGGATCATCAACTTCTCCAGCAGTACCGTGGGCCTGAACCTGCCGGGCTATGCGGTGTACATTGCCAGCAAGGCAGCGGTCGAATCGTTGACCCAGGTGTTCGCCAAGGAAATGCGCGGACGCAATATAACGGTCAACGCCGTGGCGCCTGGCCCGGTGGCAACCGATTTGTTCCTGCATGGCAAGAGCGAAGAGCAGATCCAGAATTTCGCCAAAATGGCGCCGCTGGAGCGCCTCGGGCAACCAGAAGATATTTCCCGTGTGGTGTCGTTTTTGGTCGGGCCGGATTCTGCGTGGGTCAATGGGCAGATTCTGCGGGTGAATGGCGGGCTGGTTTAACTATGCTCGGTGTATTGGGGTGAATCAGTAATGCCAGCACACACCTGAAGGGAGGCACCCACCATGCACACCACCATCATCATCACTTTCGGCCTGATCCTGCTCGCTTTGATGCTGTACATCGGCGAAAAAATCGGCTTCCCCCGCCAGGTTCTTGCCTACAGCTTTATCGTGCTGTGGCTGGCGCTGACGCTGATCAATGGCGCGGTGGGCATGGTGCATGCAGGCCAGCCACTGGGCACGGAGCTTGTGGTTGGCAGCGCCGTGTTCGGTATCCCGGTGGCGGCGCTGGTGTTATTCATGGTGTTGACCACCGAGACCTGAAGACCCGCTCAACGCACCAGGTGCAGGAACTGCATGTGCCGCTCGTACTGATCAAGGATGTCATTGATGATCTGTTCCTTGGTGTATCCCACCAGATCGTAGTTCTGACTGCCCTCGCTCAAATGTACTTCGGCTCGGTAATAGCGACGATTATTGAGCTCCTTGGAGCCCATGCCACCCCGGGCAAATGACGGCGTAAAGTAGCCGCGCATTTGTACCTGATAGATGAACGGGTGTTCGTCGCCGTGACCGATTTCGAGGCTGACGCTGTCATTGACCGGCTCCGGGTGAGTCACGACGCTCAGGCCCTTTTCGATAAACACCGCCGACACCTCTTCGATGGCGGGGCGCACCGTTGAATCCAGGAAGCGATAGACCTCGTCCCGCGACGGGAAATGCACCGCCTGGCTCAAGCGCTGACGCCAGCCACCGCGCCGCGAGCCGGACACCGGCGCCAGGGAATGCATCTGCGCAATCTGCTTCTGCGATTCCAGATAAAACGCTTTGTGCAGCCCCCACATCATCAACAGCAAAATCATCGAGAACGGCAGCGAAGTCAGGACCACGGCGGACTTCAACGCATCGATGCTGCCGGAAAACAGCAGTGCGCTGGTCACCAGCGCGGTCATCGCGCCCCAGAACACCCGCAACCATTTCGGCCCGTCTTCATCGGGGTTGCCACCCTTGGCGGACAGCGTCGACAACACCACGGTGCCGGAATCGGCGGAGGTGACGAAGAACACGAAGCTGATAAACACCGTGACCGCGATCACGGTCTTGCTCCATGGGTAGGTTTCCAGCAGCAGGTAGAGGGTCATCGACGGGTTGTCGATGGCCGACATGCCCAGCGCCGACATTCCGTGGTTGAGCACTTGGTCGATGGCGCTGTTGCCGAAGATCGACATCCACGCCAGGGTGAAACCCAGCGGAATCAGCAGCACGCCGAAGACAAACTCGCGGATGGTGCGGCCACGGGAAATCCGCGCAATGAACAGGCCAACGAACGGCGACCAGGCGATCCACCAGGCCCAGTAGAACACCGTCCAGCCACCCAGCCAGTCGCTGGGTTTGTCGTAGGCGTAGAGGTCAAAACTCTTCATCGGCAAGGCGCCAAGGTAGTCGCCAACGTTCTGGATCAGGGTATTGAGCAAGTGTTGGGTGGGCCCGGCGAACAACACGAACAGCAGCAGCGCACAGGCCAGCAGCATGTTGATGTCGGACATCACCCGCACGCCCTTGTCGACGCCGGACACCGCCACGATGATCGCCGCGCCCATCATCAGCGTGATCAGCCCGACCTGAATCCATTGGGTGTGAGCAATGCCGAACAGGTAGTCCAGACCCGAGTTGAGGTGCAACACGCCAAAGCCCATGTCGGCGCCGAGGCCGAAGACCGTGGCGATGATGCCGAAGCCGTCCACCGCGTAACCTATGGGGCCGTTGATACGTTTGCCGATCAGCGGGTACAGCGCCGAGCGCAGGGCCAGCGGCAGGTTATGCCGGTAGGCGAAGTAGGCCAGCGCCATGCCGACAAAGGCGAACACGCCCCAGCCATGCAGGCCCCAGTGCAGAAACAGAATCTGCATTGCCTGCCGCGCCGCATCCGCCGTGCCCGCCTCGCCCTGAGGCGGTTGCAGCATATGGGTCAGGGGCTCGGACACGCAGAAGAAAAACAGCGTAATGCTGATCCCGGCGGCGAACAGCATGCCGGCCCAGGACAGATAACTGAATTCGGGCTCGTCGTGGTCGGCACCGAGTTTGATCTTGCCGTAGCCCGATAACGCGGTGACCACCACGAAGACCAGATACAAGGTCATCGCCAGCATGTAGTACCAGCCAACCGTGTTGGCCGCCCAGTTTTGCGCCGCCAGCAACCAGGCACCGGCCTGTTCGGGCATGGCCATGACCACGACACCGAACAACAGAATGAAAGTCGCCGCGAAGTAAAATACCGGCGGATTCATGCGGACCAGGCCGCTTGGGGGAATGGACGATGCACTCATTGACGGTGCACCTCGAGGGGGTAAAACGTGGCTGTAGAAATCGGACTCAGCAAAGGCAAGCCTCCTGTTGTGAGCGGGCAGCGAACCACCGGTTTAACTTGAATGAACGTTCAAGTTAAACATGAATAGGGTGCTAAGGACTAATCGCAGGGCTCGGCGGTCGTGCTCGAACAGTAGCTCAAGGAGCGATATGACGCGGGGCTTGGGGGGATTCATTCAGTGGAGAATGGGGTGAAAGCCAATATCTCGATACGGCTTGAAAACATTCGCGAGCAGGCTCGCTCCCACAATTGGAATGCATTTCCCTGTGGGAGCGAGCCTGCTCGCGAAGAGGCCAGCTCAGTCAGCGAAGATTTGAGACCCTACTTCTGCGCCCCATCATCCAGCTGCAGATTCGCCTGGGTCAGGTTGCTGCCCGCCGGTACGCTGCGGGTCAGCCAGACATTACCGCCAACGGTCGAGCCCTTGCCGATGGTGATCCGGCCCAAAATCGTCGCCCCGGCGTAAATCACCACGTCATCCTCGACGATCGGATGCCGCGCCTGGCCCTTCTGCAACTGGCCGTCTTCGTCCGCTGGAAAGCGCTTGGCACCCAAGGTCACCGCCTGATAAATCCGCACCCGCTCGCCGATGATCGCGGTCTCGCCGATCACCACACCGGTCCCGTGGTCGATGAAGAAACTGCGGCCGATCTGCGCGCCTGGGTGAATGTCGATGCCCGTGGCCGAATGTGCGATTTCTGCGCTGATCCGTGCCAGCAAAGGCAAGCCGGCGCGATATAGATGGTGGGCGAGGCGATGGTGAATCACCGCCAAAATGCCGGGATAGCACAGCAGCACTTCATCGACGCTACGCGCCGCCGGGTCACCGTGATACGCCGCCAGAACGTCGGTGTCCAACAGGCTGCGCAGCCCTGGCAACGCGAGGGCGAAGTCCTGAATGATCTGGATGGTTTTAGCCTCGACTTCAATGTCTGCCTGGGTACTGTGGCGAGCGGCGTAGCGCAACTCCAGTCGCGCCTGAGCCAGCAACGCATTCAACGCCACATCGAGGGTGTGGCCGACATAGAAATCCTCACTCTCTTCGCGCAAGTCCACCGGTCCCAGGCGCATCGGGAACAGCGCACCGCAGAGCGCTTCGAGAATGTCCGCCATGGCCGCCCGCGACGGCAACTCGCGACCACCCTGCTCACCGCTGGCGCGGCCGTTTTGTGCACGCCACTGCTCACGTGCCGTGCGCAGTTGGCTGACGATGGTTTGCAATTGCCAATGGCTGGAACGCTCACTCACGGTAAAAACTCCTCACGGGCGGCCGGACTGTCGGGCCGCACTGTCGGCGATTACTTTACGGCAAGGCCCGCAAGCCAAATTAAGAACCAATTGTGCTGTGCTAAGCACAATTGGCTATAAGCGATTGTCGGTTGCCCCGACAAAGTGGCGTGCCTATAGTCCAGAGATATTCCACCGCCAGTACGGACCCATGATCAAACAACAGCTTGCCCGCTTTAATCGTCTCGACCTGCTCGGTCAGCCCACCGCCCTGGAAAAACTCGAACGCCTGTCGGCCTGGCTGGGGCGCGACGTCTACGTCAAACGCGATGACCTGACCCCGCTGGCGATGGGCGGCAACAAGCTGCGCAAACTTGAATACCTGGCAGCCGATGCCCTGGCCCAGGGCGCCGATACATTGATCACGGCAGGGGCGCTGCAGTCCAACCATGTGCGCCAGACCGCGGCCATCGCAGCCAAGTTGGGTCTTGGCTGCGTCGCGCTGCTGGAAAACCCGCTGGGCACCGACGACGCCAACTATGTCGGCAACGGCAATCGGCTGTTGCTGGACCTGTTCGATGCCAAGGTCGAGCTGGTAGAAAACCTGGATAACGCCGACGAGCAATTGCGATCCCTGGCTGCCCGTCTACGCAGCAACGGCAAGAAGCCGTATCTGGTGCCGATCGGCGGCTCGAATGCGCTGGGCGCCCTGGGTTATGTGCGAGCCGGGCTGGAACTGGCCGAGCAGATCAAGGACACCGGGCTGAATTTCGCCGCCGTCGTCCTGGCCTCGGGCAGCGCCGGGACTCACAGCGGCCTGGCGTTGGCCTTGAGCGAAGCATTGCCGGATTTGCCAGTAATCGGCGTCACGGTTTCGCGCAGCGATGAAGATCAGCGACCAAAAGTACAGGGCCTGGCCGAGCGTACCGCCGAGTTGCTGGGGGTGACGTTGCCGGCGAGCTTGAAGGTCGAGTTGTGGGACGAGTATTTCTCGCCGCGCTATGGCGAGCCCAACGCCGGGACACTGGCAGCGGTGAAGCTGGTGGCCGGTCAGGAAGGCCTGTTACTGGACCCTGTCTACACTGGCAAGGCCATGGCGGGGTTGTTGGACGGGATTGGACGTCAGCGTTTCGATGAGGGTCCGATCATCTTCCTGCACACCGGTGGGGCGCCGGCGTTGTTCGCCTATACAAGCTTTTTGTAAGAGCCAAAGATCAAAAGATCGCAGCCTGCGGCAGCTCCTACAGGGGTACACCAATCCATGTAGGAACTGCCGCAGGCTCAGGCAATGCATATTCTCTAAAGAAATAATAAAAATAGAATTTATTATTTTCTAATCTAAAAGCGCCATCATATAGTCATGCCCCAGGCGAATTTGTAACGAGACGCGTGAGCTGCTTTAAGGCAGGATATCGCAGTCGTCCAAATCCCGAATTTGCCAACTTTCCTTAAGCGTCTTCCATAAGAAAACACAGGGGCTTGTCATGAATTTTTCCGCACTACGTCGAAATCTGCTGGTGGGTTCGCTGGGCCTGGCACTCAGTGCCGGCCTGATCGGCCAGACAGTGGCCGGTGAGCAACTGCAACAAATCAAGGACAAAGGCGTGATCAACGTCGGCCTGGAAGGCACCTACCCACCGTTCAGTTTCGTCGACGCCGACGGCAAGCTGACCGGCTTCGAAGTCGAATTCTCCGAAGCACTGGCCAAAGAGCTGGGTGTGAAGGTCAAACTGCAACCGACCAAATGGGACGGCATCCTCGCGGCGCTGGAATCCAAGCGTCTGGACGCCGTGATCAACCAGGTGACCATCTCCGAAGAGCGCAAGAAGAAGTACGACTTCTCCGAGCCCTACACCGTGTCCGGGATTCAGGCGCTGGTACTGACCAAGAAAGCCGCCGAGCTGAACATCAAGTCCGCTGCCGACCTGGGTGGCAAGAAAGTCGGCGTGGGCCTGGGCACCAACTACGAGCAGTGGGTCAAAGCCAATGTCCCGACCGCTGACGTGCGCACTTACGAAGATGATCCGACCAAGTTCCAGGACCTGCGTGTCGGCCGTATCGACGCCATCCTGATCGACCGTCTGGCCGCGCTGGAATACGCCAAGAAAGCCAAGGACACCACCGCAGCCGGAGAAGCGTTCTCCCGTCAGGAAGCCGGTATTGCCCTGCGCAAAGGCGAGCCTGAACTGCTGGCGGCCGTGAACAAGGCCATCGACAAGCTGCGCGCCGACGGTACGCTGAAAAAGCTTTCGGAAAAATACTTCAGCGCTGACGTCACCCAATAATGGAAGAAGCTTTTCAACTCGCACTGGACTCCCTGCCCTTCCTGCTCAAGGGGGCGTACTACACGGTCGTCTTGAGCCTGGGCGGGATGTTCTTCGGCCTGCTAATGGGTTTCGGCCTGGCGTTGATGCGCCTGTCGCGCTTCAAGCTGGTGAGCTGGATCGCCCGCATCTACGTGTCGTTCTTTCGCGGCACGCCGTTGCTGGTGCAACTGTTCGTGATCTATTACGGCTTGCCGCAATTGGGCATGGAACTGGATCCACTGCCGGCGGCCCTGATCGGCTTCTCGCTGAATATGGCTGCCTACGCCTGCGAAATCCTGCGTTCCGCGATCAGCTCCATCGAGCGCGGCCAGTGGGAAGCCGCTGCCAGTATCGGTATGACCCGTGCGCAAACCTTACGCCGGGCCATCCTGCCGCAAGCGATGCGTACCGCATTGCCGCCGCTGGGCAACAGCTTCATTTCGCTGGTCAAGGACACCGCGCTGGCGGCCACGATTCAGGTGCCGGAGCTGTTCCGTCAGGCGCAGCTGATCACCGCCCGAACCTTCGAAGTATTCACCATGTACCTTGCCGCCGCGCTGATCTACTGGGTCCTGGCCACGGTGCTGTCGCACCTGCAGAACCAGCTGGAAGCACGGGTCAATCGGCACGACCAGGAGTCCTGACCCCATGATTGTCGTGGAAAAACTGACAAAGCAGTTCAAGGGTCAAGTCGTGCTCAACGGCATCGATCTGCAAGTGAAGGAAGGTGAGGTGGTGGCGATCATCGGGCCAAGCGGCTCGGGCAAGACCACCTTCCTGCGCTGCCTGAACTTCCTCGAAGAACCCACCAGCGGCCGGATTAAGGTCGGCGACATCGAGATCGATACCAGCCGCCCGTTGAACCAGCAGCAAAGCCTGGTGCGACGTTTGCGCCAGCACGTGGGCTTCGTGTTCCAGAACTTCAACCTGTTTCCCCACCGCACCGCCCTGGAAAACGTTATCGAAGGCCCGATCATCGTCAAGAAGATCGCGCACGCCGAGGCCGTAGCCCTGGGTAAAAAGCTGTTGGCCAGGGTCGGCCTGGCAGGCAAGGAGGACGCTTACCCGCGCCGCCTTTCCGGTGGTCAGCAACAGCGTGTGGCGATTGCCCGCGCGCTGGCGATGGAGCCGGAAGTGATCCTGTTCGATGAACCGACCTCCGCGCTCGACCCCGAGCTGGTGGGCGAAGTGCTGTCGACGATTCGCAGCCTGGCCGAAGAGAATCGCACCATGGTCATCGTCACCCACGAAATGGGCTTCGCTCGCGATGTGGCCAATCGTGTGGTGTTTTTCGACAAGGGTGTGATCGTCGAACAAGGCGAATCCAAGGCGTTGTTTGCCAACCCCAAGGAAGAACGCACGAAACAGTTTCTCAGCAAGTTCCTGAACAACGCACACAACTAAAAACCCTCGCAACACCGGTCAACTTCCACGGATGGAAGTTACACCTCCGCGTACAAAATCTTACTCTTACATAATTAAATGCATGTGCACGACAAGCACACTTTGTCAGTGTGCTCGATACATATATGTATTGCGCAACAGATTTGCCGAGTGAACAATCGACCGGACCAAGTGCCGGCAAATTACGCCACCCCCTCAAAAAACGGCACTCTGAGCAGGTAAATTCGACGCATCAGGACGGCTTATTAACTGCAGTGCGTAGGAGTTTTCTGAATAGCATCCAATGTTCTGTTTAACTAATCCACTCTATTGACACTTACTCCAGCGCACTCTTATCTGTCTCCTGCCAACAGCACTGATCACGCTCAATCATTATTTCAAATCAAATAATGGACGGTTTTGCTGTTCGAGCTCGCGTTTCATTTCCGAAACGGACTTCATTGCAAAACATCAAGGAGACTTCCATGACAAGCACCTCAAATAAAACCGGACTTGCCGCCCCGACTCTGGTGCAATCGCACAAGGCCGGAATCAACCTCGCCTCGGCAACACACTTGCTGATCGAGGTGCCGCCCTACCCCGCGATGGATGAAGGCGACCTGATCGAACTGTTCTGGGACAACTGCTACGTCGCCTCCAGAGTCCTGATGGCCAATGAGATCGGCCAACCCGTTCAGCTACGGGTACCCGAGAGCTTTATCGCCAGTGGCTTTTCTCGCGTTCACTATCGAGTCATGCAAATAGGACAAGCACCGATCGTATCGCCCGCCCGGCGCGTGCAGTCCAAACTCGAGTGTCCCGGTGGCCAGGTGTCTGCACGCAGTGGCGACGAGAACCAGAGCCTGGCCCCGGTAAACATTCCCGGAACGATTCTCCGCCAGGGGGTGAACCCCAACCAGATCAAGCGCGGCGTGCCGGTGACCATCGAGCCGTACCTGAACATGGCCGCCGATGACGAAATCACCCTGCGCTGGGGCGATGCTCGCATGGATTTGCCCCCGCTCAAGGAAAGTGATGTGGGCCAGCCGGTTCAGGTCTGGGTGCCACCGGCGATCATTCTTGAAGCCGGCGAAGACCTGCGACTGGAGGTGACTTACTGCATCCTCGATCGCGTAGGCAATAACTCGCGCTGGGCACCAACACGCAATCTGAAAATCGGCTGCGCCAATCCTTACCTCAAAGTTCTGAAAAAAATGCCTCTCATGGCCGCAGAACCTCGTCGACGATGAGGTCGTGCTTCGACCATCTTATTGACCTTCTATGCATATTCCTAAAAGTTAGTTCAAAAATAATTTATACACGTTTATGGTATATAAACCGGACCACCGGACATTCTTGTTTTCGTTCGCCGCACCCCGCGGCGTTTCCATGAGATGTGAGGTAGGTATGGTCCGGAACACAATCACCCCAGTGCAGATCGCCAGGGCATTGCGTGTAGCCAAGGAGTGGCACTGATGTCCAGTCTGGCTGATGCAATCGTCCAGAGTGACCTGGACATCGCCCCATTGTTGTTGCCCGCGCAAGTGCTGCGCAATGACGCTCAAGCCATCAAGGCCGCCTTTGAGCTGGCGCAAGTCGCTCGTCTGCAAGCAGCCAGGCGCGACCAGCAACGCAAACTGCCGTGGTCGGAAATCGAACAATTCACCCGAAGCGGTCTGGGCAGCATTGCCATTCCCCGTGAGTACGGTGGCCCACAGGTTTCATTCGTCACCCTGGCCGAGGTTTTCGCGATCATTTCCGCGGCGGACCCGGCCCTGGGGCAGATTCCACAGAACCAGTTCGGCATCCTGAACCTGGTGCTCGGCAGCGCCACCGAGGTGCAGAAAAAACAGCTGTTCAAAAGCGTCCTCGAAGGTTGGCGAATCGGTAATGCCGGGCCGGAACGTGGGGCTAAAAACACCCTTGAACTCAAGGCGCGCATCACCGCCGATGGCGATGGCTTTGTCCTCAATGGGCAGAAGTTTTATTCCACCGGCGCGCTGTTCGCGCACTGGGTCGCGGTCAAGGCGCTCAATGACGACGGCAAGCAAGTGCTGGCCTTCGTTCGTCGCGGTACGCCGGGGCTGCGCATCGTCGATGACTGGTCCGGTTTCGGCCAGCGCACCACCGCCAGCGGCACCATTTTGCTCAACAACGTGCGGGTCGACGCCGAGCTGGTGGTGGATAACTGGAAGATCAACGAAACGCCCAATACCCAGGGCGCGGTTTCGCAACTGATCCAGGCCGCCATCGATGCCGGCATCGCCAGGGGCGCCCTTGATGACGCCATCGAGTTCGTGAAAACCCGCGCTCGGCCATGGGTCGACGCCAACGTTGAACGGGCCAGCGATGACCTGTACGTCATTGCCGATATCGGCAAGCTGAAAATCGAATTGCACGCCGCCGAAGCACTGCTGCGCAAGGCCGGGCAGGTGCTCGACCAGGTGAGTGCCGCGCCGCTCACTGCCGAGTCCGCCGCCCGCGCTTCGATTGCCGTCGCCGAAGCCAAAGTGTTGACCACCGAGATCTCGTTGCTGGCCAGCGAAAAGCTGTTCGAGCTGGCCGGCAGTCGCGCCACCCTTGCCGAATTCAACCTCGACCGCCACTGGCGCAACGCCCGGGTGCACACCCTGCACGACCCGGTGCGCTGGAAGTATCACGCGGTTGGCGCCTATTACCTGAACGGCACATTGCCCGCTCGCCACTCCTGGATTTAACGACCAGACATCTGGAGAAACACATGACCATTTCTCAACACGTCGCGGTCATCACCAGCGATGAGCAAGCTCTGATCGTCGCCAGCGACCTGGCCGAAGATTTCAAACGCGATAGCGCCCTGCGCGACCGTGAACGCCGTTTACCACACCCGGAACTGGAAGTGTTTTCCCGCTCGGGTCTGTGGGGCATCAGCGTGCCGAAGGAATACGGCGGCGCGGGCGTTTCCAACGTCACCCTGGCCAAGGTCATCGCCCTGATCGCCCAGGCGGATGGCTCCCTCGGGCAAATCCCGCAGAACCATTTTTACGCGCTGGAAGTGCTGCGTGTGAACGGTAGCGAAGAGCAGAAAAAGCGCCTGTACGCCGAAGTATTGGCTGGCCAGCGCTTCGGCAATGCACTCGCCGAACTAGGGACTAAAACTGCCCACGACCGCGTCACCAGCCTGACACGCGACGGGAATGGCTATCGCATCAACGGCCGCAAATTCTACGCCACCGGCGCGATCTACGCCCAGCGCATTCCAACTTCGGTGATCGATGAAAACGGTGTGCAGCAACTGGCATTCGTCCCGCGCGACAGCAAAGGCCTGACCGTAATCGACGACTGGAGCGGCTTCGGCCAGCGCACCACCGGCAGCGGTTCGGTGGTGTTCGAAGATGTCTACGTTGCCGCCGAAGACGTGATCCCGTTTCAAAGCGCTTTCGAGCGCCCGACACCGGTCGGCCCGCTGGCGCAGATTCTCCATGCCGCCATCGACACCGGCATCGCCCGCGCAGCGTATGAAGATGCGCTGCATTTCGTGCGCACCAAAACCCGGCCCTGGATCGATGCCACCCATGAAAAAGCCACCGACGACCCACTGACCATCAAGAGTTTCGGCCACTTGAGCATTCGTCTGCACGCTACCGAAGCCTTGCTCGAACGCGCCGGTGAATTCCTCGACAAGGCCCAGGCCGACACCAACGCCGAGAGCGTCGCCGCCGCGTCAATCGCCGTCGCCGAGGCCCGCGCCATCAGCACCGAAATCTCCCTCGCCGCCGGCACTACGTTGTTCGAACTGGCCGGCAGCCAGGCAACCCTCATCGAGCACGGTCTGGATCGCCATTGGCGCAACGCCCGGGTGCATACCCTGCACGACCCGGTGCGCTGGAAGTATCACGCGGTCGGCAACTACTACCTCAACGATGAAAACCCGCCGCTGCGGGGGACCATCTGATGGCCGACGCGAAAAAGAAGATCTTGCTCAACGCGTTCAACATGAACTGCATCGGGCACATCAACCACGGCTTGTGGACGCATCCACGGGATACTTCGACCCAGTACAAGACGATCGAATACTGGACCGAACTGGCGCAGTTGCTCGAGCGCGGGCTGTTCGACGGTTTGTTCATCGCCGACATCGTCGGCGTCTACGACGTCTACCAGAACTCGGTGGACGTGCCGCTCAAAGAGTCGATCCAGCTGCCGGTCAACGACCCGTTGCTGCTGGTTTCGGCGATGGCTGCGGTGACAAAAAACCTTGGCTTCGGCCTCACCGCCAACCTCACCTACGAGCCGCCGTACCTGTTCGCCCGGCGCATGTCGACGCTGGATCATTTGAGCCGCGGTCGGGTGGGCTGGAATATCGTCACCGGTTACCTCGACAGCGCCGCCAAGGCCATGGGCCTGCGCGAACAAGTCGAGCATGACCGCCGCTACGACCAGGCCGATGAATACCTGGAAGTGCTCTACAAACTCTGGGAAGGCAGCTGGGAAAACGGCGCGGTACTCAACGATCCGCAGCAACGGATCTACGCTGCACCTGAAAAAGTGCACAAGGTCGAGCACAAAGGCGAGTTCTATCAGGTCGAGGGTTACCACCTGTGCGAACCGTCACCGCAGCGCACACCGGTGCTGTTCCAGGCTGGCAGTTCAGATCGCGGTTTGCTGTTCGCCGGGCGACATGCCGAGTGCGTGTTCATCAGCGGTCAGAACAAGCCGTCGACCAAGGTTCAGGTGGACAAGGTCCGCGCCAGCGCCGTCGAGGCCGGGCGTAATCCTGAGGACATCAAGGTGTTCATGGGTCTGAACGTGATTGTCGGCGCCACCGAAGAGCTGGCCTGGGCTAAGCACGCCGAATACCTGAGCTACGCCAGCGCCGAGGCCGGCGTGGCGCATTTTTCGGCCTCCACCGGCATCGACTTTTCCGAGTACGCCATCGACGAACCGATCCAGTACGTCAAGAGCAACGCCATTCAGTCGGCCACCAAAAACCTGCAGAACAACGACTGGACCCGACGCAAATTGCTCGAGCAACACGCCCTCGGTGGCCGCTACATCACCGTGGTCGGCTCGCCTGAGCAAGTGGCCGACGAGCTGGAATCATGGATCGCCGAAACCGGCCTGGACGGCTTCAACCTGACGCGGATCGTCACGCCGGAAAGCTATGTGGATTTCATTGAGCTGGTGATCCCGGAGCTGCAGCAGCGTGGGTCGTACAAGACGGCTTACGACAACGGCTCTTTGCGCGAAAAGCTGTTTCACGGCGAGGCGCATTTGCCTGAGCAACATACGGGATCGGCGTTTCGCCGCTAAAAAGCATCGCGAGCAAGCTCGCTCCCACAGGGGTCGTGTGAACACCGCAGATCCAATGTGGGAGCGAGCTTGCTCGCGATGAGGCCCGCCCAACCACCACACATTCAATGCACTGACTGGAAAACTATCATGACCAAGATCCACTTCTCTAACCCAGTCAAAGCACTGGCCCTGGCCCTAGGCCTGTTCACCTCTGCGGTTTTCGCCGCCGACGCGCCATTGAAAATCGGCACCACCGCCGCCTTCGCCATTCCTCTGGAAGCGGCGGTAGAAGAGGCCGGCAAACAAGGCCTGAAAGTTGAATTGGTGGAGTTCACCGACTGGATCGCGCCCAACGTCAGCCTCGCCGCCGGCGACATCGATGTGAACTACTTCCAGCACATCCCGTTCCTGGAAAACGCCAAGAACGCCTCCGGGTTTGACCTGGTGCCATTCGCACCGGGGATCATCAACAACGTCGGTCTCTACTCGAAGAAATACAAAAGCTTCGACGAGCTGCCGCAAGGCGCCAGCGTGGCCATCGCCAACGACCCGATCAACAGCGGTCGTGGCTTGCAGCTGTTGGCCAAGGCCGGGTTGATCACGCTTAAACCGGGTGTCGGCTACAAGGCCACCGAAGAAGACATCATCGCCAACCCGAAGAAAATCAAAATCCTCCAGGTCGAAGCCGTGCAACTGGTACGGGCCTATGACGACGCCGATCTCGTCCAGGGCTACCCGGCCTATATCCGCCTGGCGAAAACCTTCGACGCCGGTTCTGCCCTGCTGTTCGACGGCCTCGACCACAAGGAATACGTGATCCAGTTCGTGATCCAGCCGAAAAGCAAAACCGACCCGCGCCTGATCAAGTTCGTCGACATCTACCAGCACTCGCCGGCCGTTCGCACAGCCCTGGATAAAGCCCACGGCAAGCTCTACCAAGCCGGTTGGGAGAGCTGAGCATGACGGCTGCGATCCAACGGCAACTGGATATTCCAGAGCCTCAGAAAGCCCAACAGACCGAACTGCACCCGGACCTGAACCGTGCTCACGTGCGCTTCATCGGCCTGGGCAAAACCTACGACGGCAAGCAAGGTCCGGTGGCGGCGCTGCAAGGCATCGACCTGGCGATCCAGCGCGGTGAAGTGTTCGGCATCATCGGCCGCAGCGGCGCCGGCAAGTCGTCGCTGATCCGCACCATCAACCGCCTCGAACAACCGACGTCGGGTCGAGTGTTGATCGATCAAGTGGACATCGGCGAGTTCGATGAAGACCGTTTGGTGGCGCTGCGCCGGCGCATCGGCATGATCTTTCAGCACTTCAATCTGATGTCCGCCAAGACGGTTTGGCAGAACGTCGAGTTGCCGCTGAAAGTCGCCGGTGTACCCAAGGAAAAGCGCGAGCAGAAGGTTCGTGAACTGCTGGAACTGGTGGGTCTGCAAGCCAAACACAAGGCTTACCCGGCGCAACTGTCCGGCGGGCAGAAACAGCGCGTGGGCATCGCTCGGGCGCTGGTTCACGACCCGGCGATTTTGCTGTGCGACGAAGCCACTTCGGCACTGGATCCGGAGACCACGCAATCGATCCTCGGCCTGCTGCGCGAGATCAATCAGCGCCTGGGCCTGACGATCATTTTGATCACCCATGAAATGGCGGTGATCCGCGAGATCTGTGATCGCGTCGTGGTCCTTGAACATGGACGGATCGTTGAACAGGGGCCCGTCTGGGAAGTCTTCGGCAACCCGCAGCATGAGGTCAGCAAGACCTTGCTCGCGCCACTGCAACACGCCCTGCCGCCAGAACTGCAAAGCCGCTTGCATCAACAACTGCAGTCCGCGGAAGACGCAGTGGTACTGCGCCTGCAGTTCACTGGAACGGCCCACGCCGAACCAGACCTTGCCGCACTGTTCGGTGCCCTCGGTGGTCACGTGCGATTGCTGCAAGGGGGCGTTGAACGGATTCAAGGCCATGCACTCGGGCAGCTGCTGCTGGCGGTGACCGGATCGACCCTCGGTGCCGAAGAACTGCGTCAACGCGCTGGCCACTGGGCGCAACAGGTAGAGGTGTTGGGTTATGTGGTTTGATCGCTTGCTGCAGGGCAGCATCGACACGTTTCTGATGGTCGGTGTGTCGTCGTTGATCGCACTGCTGGCGGGGATTCCGCTGGCGGTGATCCTGGTCACCAGCTCCAAGGGCGGCATCTACGAAGCGCCAGCGCTGAACCGTGCGCTGGGTGCCTTCGTGAACCTGTTCCGCTCGATTCCGTTCTTGATTCTGATGGTGGCGTTGATTCCGTTTACCCGGTTGATCGTCGGTACCACGTACGGCGTGTGGGCGGCCGTGGTGCCGTTGACCATCGCTGCCACGCCGTTCTTTGCGCGCATTGCTGAAGTCAGCTTGCGCGAGGTCGATCACGGCTTGATCGAAGCGGCGCAGGCCATGGGCTGCCGACGTGGGCACATTGTCTGGCATGTGTTGTTGCCTGAGGCGTTGCCGGGGATTGTCGGGGGATTCACGATCACATTGGTAACGATGATCAACTCATCGGCCATGGCCGGGGCGATTGGTGCCGGTGGGCTGGGGGACATTGCGTATCGGTATGGTTATCAGCGGTTCGATAGCCAGATCATGCTGACGGTGATTGTGTTGTTGGTGGCATTGGTGGCGGTGATTCAGCTAGGTGGGGATCGGTTGGCTCGTGGCCTCAACAAACGCTGAGCACAGTAGACGTTGCGATGCTTTTTGTGGCGAGGGGATTTATCCCCGTTCGGCTGCGCAGCAGTCGCAGAGCCTGCAGACCCGATTTACCTGACACACCTCATTGAATGTTTTGGGGGTCGCTGCGCGGCCCAACGGGGATAAATCCCCTCGCCACAGGAGCGTCTTCTCCACAGGTAATCTCCGTTGCTTTTGGGGAGTTTTTCTCACAGAACTCTACGTCGCCGATCTGCTGAGCTGTGCCTCGGTCACGGTGTATCAATGTGGCGACCATCTCAAGGGCGCCGACCGTGCAATGGTGTTCTCGGTCTGGCATTTGCGAGTCATTGACATCGCCTTCGCGGGCAAGTCGGATCTGATGGCGTATATTCGGCAGATCCCAATTGCCTGCGCAGCCGACCATGAAACAGACCCCCGACGACCTCGATCAGATCACCGCCACCACCCTGGGCCATTACAACTCGGTGGCCGAAGGTTTCCGTGAAGGCACCCGCGATCACGATGTCAGCCAGAACATCGACGCCCTATTGCGCCACATTCAAGGCGAGCCACCGTTCGACATTCTCGATTTTGGCTGTGGTCCCGGTCGTGACCTGCAGACCTTTACGCACATGGGCCACACACCGGTCGGTCTCGATGGCTCGGAGAAGTTCGCGCAGATGGCCCGTCAGGACAGTGGTTGCGAGGTCTGGCAGCAGGATTTTCTGAAACTGAATTTGCCGGACGAGCGCTTTGACGGGATTTTTGCCAATGCGGTGCTGTTTCACATCCCGCGTCAGGAGTTACCGCGGGTGTTGAAGGAGCTGCGTGCGGCGTTGAAGCCGGGTGGTGTGTTGTTCAGTTCCAATCCCCGTGGCGAGAACCAGGAAGGCTGGAACGGGCCGCGATATGGGGCGTATCACGATCTTCAGGCGTGGCAGCAGTTGCTGACCGAGGCGGGGTTTGTGGAGCTGGAGCATTACTACCGGCCGGCGGGGCTGCCGCAGGAGCAGCAGCCTTGGTTGGCGAGTGTCTGGCGTAAGCCTGCGTAGCCAGTGCGGACGCCATCGCGAGCAAGCTCGCTCCCACAGTTGATCGCATTCCACCTGTGGGAGCGAGCTTGCTCGCGATGAGCGCGCAGCGCTCGCCTTACTGCACTTCTTTCTTCGGCTCGCGAATCCTGTACCAGGCCACATACAGCGCCGGCAAAAACAGCAGCGTCAGCAAGGTGGCGACTATAATACCGCCGATCATCGCGTAGGCCATAGGCCCCCAGAACACCTCCCGGGCAATCGGGATCATGCCCAGGCTCGCCGCCGCCGCGGTCAGCAGGATCGGTCGCCGACGATGTTCGGTGGCTTCCACCACGGCATCCCAGGGTGAAGAACCTTCAGCCACGAACGCGTCGATCTGGGTCACCAGGATCACCGAGTTGCGGATGATGATGCCGATCAGCGCCAATATGCCGAGGATCGCCACGAAGCCCATCGGCGTTCCGGTCGGCACCAGCGCCAGCACCACGCCAATCAGGCCCAGCGGCGCGACGCTGGCCACCAGGAACATCTTCTGCACGCTGTGGAGCTGAATCATCAGGAAGGTGGCCATCAGGAACACCATCAACGGCACGACCTTGTTGATCGGCCCTTGGGCCTTGGCGCTTTCCTCCACCGTACCGCCCGTAGCGACCTTGTACCCTGCCGGCAATGAGGCGGCGAATTTGTCGATGTCCGGCTTGAGCTGTGTCACCAGATCGGTTGGTTGAATATCACCGATGACCGCCGTCTTGATGGTGATCGTCGGTTTGCGGTCGCGACGCCACACCAGCGGTTGCTCGAGTTCGTAGCGCACAGAGGCAAACGCCAGCAGTGGAATCGAGGTGCCGCCCGGCGTGAGGATCTGCAGGTTTTGCAGGGTATCCGGTGAACCCCGCTCGGCGTCCACGGCGCGGCCGACCACGTTGATCAGGTAGATGTCGTCGTCGACCTGGGTCACCGTCGAGCCGCTGACGATGCTGTTCATCAGGTTCGCCACGTCTTCGGACGACAAGCCAAGCTGGCGCGCCTTGTCCTGGGCGATGTCGATGCGCAGCACCTTGCCTGGCTCGTTCCAGTCGAAGATGATTTCGCCGATGTGCGGATTCTTGTCCAGTTGGCTGGCCAGATCGATAGCGTGCTTGCGCACCTGGTCGATTTCCGGGCCGCTGACGCGGTACTGGATCGGCCGCCCCACGGGTGGGCCCATCTCCAGCGCTTGCACGAAACTGCCGATGCCGACGAAGTCTTTGCGCAGGCGTTCGCGCAGGCGGTCGCTGAGGGCTGCGCGCGTCTCGAAGTCTTTACTCACAATCACCAGCTGTGCGTAGTAAGGGTTCTGCAGTTGCTGGTCGAGTGGCAGGTAGAAACGAATCGCGCCCTGGCCGATGTAAGTACTCCAGCGCACGATGTCGGGATCGCCCTTGAGGGTCGCTTCAAGCTTGTCCACGGCTTTGCGGGTTTCATCGATGGAAGCATTTTGAGGCAGGTTCAGATCCACGAGGATTTCCGGGCGATCCGAGGCCGGGAAGAACTGGTTCTGCACAAAGCGCATGCCGACCACCGACAACCCGAACAACAGCACCGTAATGCCGATCGCCCACCAGCGGTTGCGCATGCTCCACAGCAGGCCGCCATTGAAGGCCCGCCCGAGGCGCCCTGGCTCGGCCGCGTGCGGCTTCAGCTTGGCGCTGAGGATGTGCACGCCGATCACCGGGGCGAACAGCACCGCCACCACCCACGAGACCATCATGGCCACGGCAATCACCGCAAACAGGGTGAAGGTGTATTCACCGGCCGAGCTGCCATTGAGGCCAATGGGTACGAAACCCGCCACCGTCACCAGGGTGCCGGTGAGCATCGGGAAGGCGGTCGAGGTGTAGGCAAAGGTCGCGGCCTGCTCCTTGGTATCGCCCAATTCCAGGCGCGAGACCATCATCTCGACAGTGATCATCGCGTCATCCACCAGCAGGCCCAGCGCGATGATCAGCGCACCGAGGGAAATCCGCTGCATGGTGATGCCGCTGTATTCCATGAACACAAACACCATCGCCAGCACCAGCGGGATCGAGCACGCCACCACCAGACCCGCGCGCACGCCGAGGCTGATGAAGCTGACCACCAAAACGATCACCACGGCTTCGAACAACGCACTGGTGAACCCGCCTACGGCTGCTTCCACCACGACAGACTGATCGGACACGTTGTGTACGCCGACGCCCACCGGCAGATTGGCCGTCAGCTCGCTGATCCGCTGGTGCAGGGCCTTGCCGAAGTCTTGGATGTTGCCACCCGTTTGCATGGCGATCGCCAGGCCGATGGCTTGCTGGCCATTGAAGCGAAACTCCGGGGTCGACGGGTCGACGTAACCACGGCGGATCTCGGCGATGTCGGCCAGCCGATAGAAGCGGTCATTGAGCCGCAGGTTGACGTTGGCCAGATCCTTCTCGGAAATAAACTGCCCGGACGTGCGCACGGAGATCCGCTCCGGACCGGCTTCGATAACCCCGGCCGGGGTCACGGCATTCTGGGTCTGCAGGCTTTGTACGACTTGCTGTTCGTCGATACCCAGCGCCGCCAGTTTGCGTGTCGAGAAATTCAGGTAGAGGACTTCGTCCTGTTGGCCGACCATCTCGATTTTGCCCAACCCCGGCACACCACGGATATCGGCGCGCGCCTGCTCAACGTAGTCTCGCAACTGGCGCAACGACAGGCCGTCGGCGGTAAAGGCGTAGATCGAGCCGAACACGTCACCGAACTCGTCGTTGAACGACGGGCCCTGAATGCCCTGGGGAAATGAGTAGCGAATGTCGCCGATCTTCTTGCGCACCTGGTACCAGATTTCCGGAATGTCCTTGGCCTTGGTGGTGTCGCGCAAATACACGTAGACCGTGGATTCGCCGGGGCGGGTATAGCTTTTCACGTAGTCGAGGGAATCAAGCTCTTCGAGTTTTTTCTCGATACGGTCGGTGACCTGCTTGAGGGTTTCTTCCTGGGTCGCACCGGGCCAACGGGTCTGGATCACCATGGTCTTGATGGTGAACGACGGGTCTTCCTCGCGACCCAGGTTCAGGTACGAGAACACGCCCATCAATAACGCGACGAACATCAAATACCAGACGAACGACTGATGTTTGAGGGCCCATTCGGATAAATTGAAACTCCCTTTCATTGTGGGCTGCCCTCGTCGACTCTCACTTTTTGCCCCGGTTTGAGGCTGTTCACACCGGCACTGACGACTCGCTCGCCGGCCTTGATATCATTAGCCAGCACCACCGTAGTTTGCGTACGGCTGACGATGCTGACATCCCGCGGGGCAACAGTTTGCGTCTGTGCATCGATGACCCAGACGCGGCTTTTGCCGTCGACCTCCTGCAATGCGCTCAGGGGCAGTTCGATGCGCGGCTTGACCGCGCTTCTCAAGGTCACGCTGATCGCCGTCCCGAGGCGAAACGCGGGCGGTGTCTCGGTCAGCGTCAGACGCGCGCGCCGGGTGCGGGTCGCACTTTCGGCCTGGGGTTCGATTTCACGCACAATGGCCGTGGTGGCAATACTCGGGTTCAGTTGCGAGGCGACTTGAAACACCACGTCGGCGGGCAACTGGTCGACCAGCGTGTCGGGCAGGTCGATCACCGCTTCCTTGATATCCGGCTGCGCCAGGGTCACTACCTGCTGGCCGGCGGTGACGACTTGCCCGGCTTCGGCACTCCACGCCGTGACCACCGCCTTATGATCGGCGCGCAACTCAACATAGTTGAGCTGATCCCTGGCCTGGCTGACCGCGGCCCTGGCCTGATCGAGCGAGGCCTGGGTGGTTTTCAGGTCGGTGATTGCGCTGTCGAGTTGCGCCTGTGAGCCCACCCCGCGATCGAACAATTGCTGCTGTCGCCTCGCGCTGGCCTGGGCGTTGATGAGTTGCGCCTGGATACTCGCCAGGTCGCCCTCGGCCGAACGCAACTGATTCTGCTGATCGGTGGGATCGAGGGTGGCAAGCAAGGCGCCTTTGTCGACTTCGGCACCGACATCGACGCTGCGACTGGCGATGCGCCCAGGCACACGGAAGCCGATATTGCTTTCATAACGGGCCTGGATGCTGCCGGCGAAACGCCCGAGATTTTCCTCGTTCAGTGCCTTCACCTTGATGGACAGCACCGGACGCACCGGCTCCGGGGCGGGTTCTTCTTTCGAGCAGGCCACCAGCATCACACCGGCGAACACCAGTAACAGACGCTTCATGGCTGAGCCCCCGCGGACAAGTCCTTGTAGGTGTCTTCGGCGATTTCCACCTTCACACCGGGGTGCAGCAACTGGCCGCCGGCGATGACGACTTTTTCACCGCCGGTCAGCCCGGCGCTAATAATGACTTTACCGGTCAGGTAGCGGCCAACCTTGACGTTGTGCAATTGCGCCTTGCCCTCGCCATCCACCAGCCATACCGCGGGCTCGCTGACATTTTTGGTCAGCGCCGACCACGGCAGCTCGACGGCGGATTTGCCCCGGGTATTGGCGGTGGCACTCACCACCGAGCCCAACTGCATCCCTGGTGGCAAGGCGTCGAGGGTAACCTTGACCTGCACCGTACCCGTTTGCTCGGAGACGGCCGGGGTGACTTCGCGCACGGTCCCGGTGGTTTTGATCGCCGGATTATCCAGCAAGCTGACCACCACCGCCCTATCCGACGGTGGCTCGGCCAGCAGCGACTCGTAGACGTTAAACACCGCATCCCGATCACCGTCCCGGGCCAGGCTGAAAATCGGTACCGTGGCCTGCACCACCTGGCCGACCTCGGCCTGCCGCGCGGTGATCACGCCCGGCGCGTCGGCAATCAACGCGGTGTAGCTCAATTGCTCACGGGCGTTGGCCAGTTGCGCCTGGGCCGCCGCCAGCGAACTTTGGGTGCTGCGCAAAGCAGCTTGGGCGGAATCGTATTCGCTTTGGCTGGTATAGCCCTTGGGCAACAGCTTTTGCTGGCGCACGAAGGCCGCGGCGTTCTGAGTGACCTTGGCCTGCTCGGCGACGACCTGGGCCTGGGCCGAATCGACGTTGGTCTGCAGGTCCTTGGGATCGAGCCTGGCAAGCACCTGCTTGGCCGAAACCCGGTCACCGACATCCACCGTACGCTGGATGATCTTGCCGCCGACGCGGAACGACAGCTCGGTCTGCACCCGGGCCTGGACATCACCGGTCAGCGTGATGTTGACGGCGTAGTCGGCCAGTTTGACCTCTTGCACGAAAACCCGGGGCCGGTCCTTCTCGACCGGCTTCTCTTCGTCGCAAGCGCTCAGCAAAGCCAACAGGCTCAGGCCAAGTGCTATTTTCAATCCGGGACCAGCCATGCAGACTCCTTTGCGTTTAACGGGCGCGATTCGTCTGTCAGCTTAGAACAGGGTTTAACCTTCGCCCACGCAAATTCGGCATTTACTCTGCAGGAGCCTCCGAATGCTGCGATCTTTTGATCTTGATCTATAAAAAAGCGTTAAATCGCAGGCTTACAACGTCTACCTATGCGGGTCACAGAGAACGTCCTTCATGCTCAAAACCCTCGCGGTGGCCAATTACCGCTCGATCAATAAACTGGTGATTCCACTGGGTCGGCTAAACCTGATCACAGGCCCCAACGGCAGTGGCAAATCCAATCTCTACCGCGCGCTGCGCCTGCTTGCGGAAACTGCTCAGGGCGGCGTGGTCAATGCATTGGCTCGCGAGGGTGGACTCCATTCGACCTTCTGGGCCGGCCCGGAAACCATCAGCCGACGCATGCGCAATGGCGAAGTACCGGTCGAGGCGACGGTGCGGCAGGGCGTGAAGCGTCTGCGACTGGGGTTTTCCGGGGAAGATTTCGGCTATTCGATCAGCCTGGGGCTACCCGATTCCAACGGTCATTTCATGCTCCCAGGGCACCCTTTACCCATTCCATCGCGTTTCAGCCTCGACCCGCAAATCAAGCGCGAGTGTCTGTGGGCCGGACCATTCTATCGTCCAGCGAGCCTGCTGGTGGATCGCGATGGCCCGTTGATCCGCGCCCGCGCCAACCGCAGCTGGGACGTGTTGGCGCAGCACACACCGAATTTCGACAGTCTGTTCGATCAGGTCGGCAGCCTGCGTACCTCGCCGGAGGTTTTGGAAACGCGGGAGTTCATCCGCCGCTGGCGCTTCTACGATCACTTTCGCAGCGACGCCGACGCACCGGTGCGTCAGCCACAACTGGGCACCCGCACCCCGGTGCTGCACCACGACGGGAGAGACTTGGCGGCGGCGTTGCAGACCATTATCGAAATCGGCGACCCCGAGGCATTGCGCAACGCGATCAGCGACGCATTTCCCGGTGCCCGATTGCATATCGAACCGCTGGCCGGCGGGCGCTTTGCTATCGAGTTCTATCAGGAAGGTTTGCTGCGGCCGTTGTCGGCGGCTGAGTTGTCGGATGGGACGTTGCGTTATTTGCTATTGGTGGCGGCATTGTTGACGCCTAGGCCGCCGACATTGATGGTGCTGAACGAACCGGAAACCAGTCTGCATCCGGATCTGTTGCCGGCGCTGGCGAGGCTGATTATCCGGGCGTCGGAGCAGTGTCAGGTGTGGGTGGTATCCCATGCGCGGCGGCTGATTTCGGCGTTGCAGGAAGACCCTGAATGCAACTGCATCGTGCTGGAGAAAAACCTGGGCCAGACCGGGATTGTCGGGCAGCGTATACTGGATGAGCCAGCGTGGTATTGGCCGAATTGAGGCTCTGAACCTCTCACGATTTTCGAATGTCGCCACTACGCCGGTCCACGTCAAATGAATCGGGGGGCCGTGAGATTGACGTTGGGGCTGACGGTTTTATAAACCTCGCCCTGGGAATTTTATAATTTCCTGGCTCCAACCCACGTTGGGCAACCTTAGCTGCTTCGGCCCTGTTCATCTTGTAAGCACGAAAGTTGAAAGACACTGAGGTAGCTGAAGCCGCAAAAGACAACACGCTAAAAGCGCCCATTGTGATGAGCAGAGGCCCCAGAGAGGAATTATCCGGATCCGTGGCCTCCACAACGGATCTTGTCACCCCCGCCACGCCACCGATAACTCCCGTCACAGCCCCCGCCATACCTGCATACCTGGCTTTTTTTGAGAGCGGTGTAGAGGCCGATGCACTCCTGATTTTTGAATGTACGATAGAGCGCCTTGCCGAGAAAAGCCCAACCCCGCCCGAAACAAGACTCAGGACAGACAATGCAACCTTCAGCCAGGGTTGCCAGTCTTGCTCGGCCGCTTGGCCCGTCGGATCCCTGAAGTTCACCGGATCCCCCTGACAGTAGGCATAGGTGTTCAATCCGCCTCGACCAAACGGACTAAAAGAATCCGGGCTGTTGAACCGCATCAGCACTGGACTGAACGCCCGATGGCCATTGCCCAACAAATAATGCCCGGTGACCGAATCGACCGCCTCGCCGTTGTAACCCAGCAAAATGCCAAGGCCAGTATCGGCATGTCGGTGACCGTAGGGAGCATAAACCTGATGCACCGCTCCACAGGAATCGACAAGCTGCAACACGGAACGCTGCTGATCAGTGGCCAGCAACTGGCGGATGAGCGCATCACCCTGGCGTGATTGCAGCGCCAACAATTGCTTGTCGTGCTGGAACACATTCAGGCTGGCCTGGCCCTGCAGCTCGGTCACCAGATGCTCATGGCGGTAAAATCGCTGCAGCTTTTCTTGCCCGACAGGCTCACGCCCGATCAGTTGGTCCAGAGCGTCATAGCGATAGCGACACAACTGTGTTGTCAGCATTATGAACACCTCCTATCGAGGCATTGAGCCTGCACGACCAGAAGGATCAAGGCACCTAGCAGAACTGCTAGTTTTGGATGAAAAACCATGCTGCAGTGGTATTGGCCGGATTAGGCGGAGCCTGAAGATCCAATCGCGAGCAAGCTCGCTCCCACAGTGATCTCCAGTGGACACAGAATTTGCGTCCACCCTTGTCCCCTGTGGGAGCGAGCTTGCTCGCGATGACGGCCGAAAGATCGCCGCAGAAGTCAGAGAATCACCCCTGCCACTTCCCGCCCTCGACAATCACGCTCTCAGGCTTGGTGTCATCGCTCAGTTCTTTACGCACATATTGGTCGTACAGCTTGAGCAAATATTTCTCTTCACCCAGCTTCGCCAACTCGGCATTCACCCAGTCGCGCAGTTCGATGTTGCCCTTCTTCACCGCCGGCGCAATCGGCGCTTCGGCGCCCAGAGTCTGGCTGAGCACTCGGTAGCCAGGGTTCTGCTTGGCCCAGCTGAACAGCACCAGATTGTCTTGTGCATAGGCATCACCACGACCGTTGGCCAGGGCTTGCAGGGACTCGGAGTTTTTCTCGAACTTCAGCAGTTTCCAGTCCGGATGGTTCTTGGTCAGCCAGATATCGGCGGTGGTACCGGTGGTGACGATGGTGGTGCGGGTCGCCAGGTCATCGAGGTTTTTCACGCCGCTGTCCTGCGGCACCAATGCCTGCACCGCCACCTTGAGATTGGGATTGGTGAATTCCACCGCTTCCTTGCGCTCCGGGGTGACGGTCATGTTGGCCAGAATCAGATCGACCTTGTCACTTTGCAGAAACGGAATGCGGCTCGCCGGTTCCACGGCAACGAACTCGACCTTGTTCTCGTCGCCCAGCAGATCCTTGGCGAATTGGCGGCCGATGTCGGTATCGAAACCGACGTAGCGCCCGGCTTCATTGACGAAACCGAACGGCGGCTTGTCGGTGAAGACACCCACGATCAGTTTGTCCCGCGCCTTGATCTTTTCCAGATAACTGGCCGGCGCCGTGCTTTCGCTGGCGACTTTGGGTTTCGGTGGCTCTTCGGTTTTGTTGCAGCCGGTCAGCAGCGCAAGGCCCAGCAATGGGAGCACCGGGCCGAGCAACAGGTTGTCGAGCACGCTCATGTGCGGGAACAGGTGATAACTCTGGAACACCATGCCGATCTGCTGCCGCACTTCGCGCCAGTCGGTGCCCTTTTCCAGCAACTCGCGACCAGCAAAACCCAGGCTGCCGCTGTGGGCAATTTCGAGCCCGTTGAGGCAGCGCAGCAAGGTGCTTTTACCGCAGCCGCTGGGGCCGAGGATGACGATCACCTCGCCCGACTTCACACGCAGGTCAATGCCATTGAGCACCTGCTGCTCGCCAAAGAACTTGTTGAAACCCTTGAACTCGATCAATGCGCTCATGCTTGCGTCCAGCGCCGTTCCAGCACGCGCGAGGCGGCCGAGAGCGGGTAGCAAATGAAAAAGAAAAACAGGAACAGCGCGCCGTAGATCAGCACCGATTCGTAGGTGCGTTCGATGATCTGCTGGCCGACCTTGATCACGTCCACCACACCGATGAGCACTGCCAGGGAGCTGGTCTTGATGATGCGCGTGTAGACGTTGATGGTCGGCGGCGTCATGCGCTTCAACGCTTGTGGCAACAGCACGTAGCCGTAGAGTTGCGGGCCGTCCAGGCCAATGGATAATCCGGCTTCACGCTGCCCGGGCGGCAACGAATGCAACGCACCGCGCACCACTTCGCCGACCTCACTGGCGCCCCACAACGACAACACCAGCACCGCGCACCAGAAGCTCGCAATGCTCAGGCCGAAAAAAATCGGCAGGCCGAAGAACAACAAGTAGAGCCAGACCAGCACCGGGATCGCCCGGAACAGCTCCAGATAGACCCGCAGGATCGCGTTCAGCCATGTCACATTCAACGAGCGCAGCACGCCATAAAGCACGCCGCCTACGGTGCTGATGGCGATGCTCAGGAAGGAAATCGACAGGGTTTGCACTGCGCCCTTGCCCAGTTGCGGCAACGACACCCACAACAACTCAAGACCCGAACTGGCCATGCTGGAGCCTCCTTTCCAGACGGCTGAGCAACAGCGACAGCGGCAAGAACAACAGCACGCAAATCAGCGTCAACACGGCGAGCATTTCGTAGGTTTTGTAATAGAGCGCGATGTAGCTCTTGGTGGTGTAGAGAATTTCCGGCACCGCCACCGCCGAGACCACCGTGGTTTCCTTGAGCAGGAAAATGAAGTTGGCGAACAGCGAAGGCAGGCTGAGGATGCCCGCTTGCGGCAGGATCACGTAGCGCAGAAGTTGCCCGTGGGACAGTCCGATGGAGCGGCCGGACTCGAGCTGCGCCTGGGGGCCGCATCCACTCCGGCACGCAGCACTTCGGTGAGGTAGGCACCGCCGAGGAAGGTCATGGTGATGATCGCCGCGGCGAAACCCGAAACCTTGATGCCCAAGGCCGGCAAGGCGAAATAGACGAAGAACAGTTGAATCAACAAGGGAGTGTTGCGCGCCAGTTCGACATACAGGCCAACCAGGCGCTGCAAGTAAGGCGTGCGAAACACCAGAATCGTCGCGTTGATCAGCGCTACCAGCAACGAGGTGCCGATGGCGATAAATCCGACCTGCAGCGTCACACCCACGGCCTTGATAAACGCCGGCAGGGTGCTGAGGATAAACGCGTAATCGAAGTTCATTGAACTTCCTGGACGCCGCTCGGTAAGCGACGGTGGTGCAGTCCACGGGCCATGAATAACGGCCCGGCAAGCACCAACTTTAAAGGTATAAAAATAAGAATTTAAATACCGTTAAAGCATATTGATATCACGCAAAAAACTATCCGTGGGTCTGAGATCGTTCCCACGCTCCGCGTGGGAATGCAGCCCGGGACGCTCCGCGTTCCAATCAAAAGCCGAACGCAGATCGTCCGTTGAGGCATTCCTTTGCTGCGCGTGGGAACGATCACGCAAAAAAACGCCGACGCTGTATCAGCCGTCGGCGTTGGTAACCTTGAAGGGTTTACCTCGCGAATCAGAACGCCGGCAGAACCGCGCCGCTGTACTTCTTCTCGATGAATGCTTTCACTTCCGGGCTGGTCAATGCCTTGGCCAGTTTCTGGATCGCAACGCTGTCCTTGTTATCAGGACGAGCCACCAGGAAGTTCACGTAAGGCGAATCGGCACCTTCGATCACCAGTGCGTCTTTAGCCGGGTTCAGACCCGCTTCCAGCGCGTAGTTGGTGTTGATCATGTCCAGGTCGACCTGATCCAGCACACGCGGCAACATGGCGGACTCAAGCTCCTTGAACTTGAAGTTGTGCGGATTCTTGGCGATGTCTTTCGGGGTGGCCAGGGCGTTTTTCGGGTCTTTCAACTCGATCAGGCCAGCCTTCTGCAGCAGGATCAGGGCCCGGCCGCTGTTGCTACCTTCGTTCGGGATGGCAATGGTCGCGCCGTCTTTCAGCTCGGCCAGGGTTTTGACTTTCTTCGAGTAGCCGCCAAACGGTTCAACGTGAACGCCGATCACGGTTTCCAGGTGAGTGCCTTTACCTTCGTTGAAGCTTTTCAGGTACGGCAGGGTCTGGAAGTAGTTGGCGTCCAGACGCTTCTGGTCAACCTGCACGTTCGGCTGAACGTAGTCGGTGAAGACTTTGATTTCCAGGTCCACGCCTTCTTTGGCGAGGGTTGGCTTGATCAGTTCAAGAATTTCGGCGTGTGGAATCGGGGTTGCCGCAACCACCAGTTTTTCGCCAGCCTGGGCCAGGCCCGTAGTCAGGGCAGCCGCCAGTGCGGTGAACAACAGAACCTTTTTCATGCAGTGTCCTTATCGAAAATCACGGTCGCTTGTGGCGACGGCTAGATATTTAAGTGCCAGCGAAGTGCTATCTCTGGCGTGACGCGGACAATACCGGGATTTTTTATTCCCGAACAATATCTTTTATTCACTTTCATATTCCATTTCGTTCATACAGCTCTAACCCGCATGTTCCCTGTAGGAGCGAGCATGCTCGCGATGGTCGTGAACGATAACGCGCAGAGCCAGATGCCCAGCGGCGCCTTCAAATTTTTCGCGAGCAGGCTCGCTCCTACAGGAGGCCAGTGTCCTTAAGTACCTGTTTCAAGATGTCTTTTTCGGTGTCGGAAGCATTGCCGAGAATCTGCTTGAGCTGCTGTTCGATCTGCTTCAGGCCGACTTCAGGCAAATTCAAATGCTCCGGCAAAATCTCCTCACCGGTACTCACCAACAGCGCAAAGTGAATGACGTTTTCCAGCTCCCGGGTATTGCCCGGCCAGCTGTGTCGCTCCAGCACCGCTTGCGCGGCCTCGCTGATCAGTGGCACTGGCAGGTCCAGGCGCTGGCTGTAGATGCCGAGGAAGTATTCGGCCAGCGACAGGATGTCGCCCACCCGCTCGCGCAATGCCGGCAGTTCGAGCTGGCCTTCACTGAGGTAGTGGTAGAGCCGCTCATGGAATTTACCGACGGCGACGGCCTGGGCCAGGTCGATGCTGGTGGCGGCCACCAGACGCACGTCCACCGGGCTCGGTTGATGCGCACCGACGCGGGTCACTTCGTGGTGTTCCAGGGCGGCTAGCAATTTGATCTGGATCAGCAGCGGCAGGTCGCCGATTTCATCCAGGTACAGCGTGCCGCCGTTGGCCGAACCGAACCAACCGGCGCGGCTGCTGGCCGAACCGCTGTAACTGCCGGCGGTATAACCGAACAATTCGGCGTCGGCGTAGGTTGGGCTGATCGCCCCGCAATTGACCGAGACGAACAATCCGCCGCGATCACTGGCGCGATGGATGTGCCGGGCCAGCAGCTCCTTGCCACTGCCGGTTTCGCCACGGATCAGCACCGAGATCGAGCGCGGCGCCAGCTGTTCCAGCTCCTGGCGCAATTGCCGCGAGCGCGGGTCGACGAATACCAGCGCCTTGGCGCGGATACTCAGGGGACTTTTTTCAGCGTCGGGAAAGGTCAGCAGCGGCTGACCGAAGGTTTCAAAGCTCATGGCAGACTCCTGCCCCAAACCGCCAAAGGACGGGGGCGTTGAAAAAAACAAAAGGTTCAGGCGCGACGCAGGGCGTGGTGTTCCATGCGGTTTTGCAGACGATAGAGATAGGCAAAACCCTGCTCCCAACGCTGATGACCCGACTTCACATTGATGTGCCCGGCACCCGCCAGGATCCCCGCTTCCGCGCCCCAGTTACGCGACAGCTCCATTGCCCGCGGCGCGCTGACGGCGCTGTCGTTGTCGGAGCTGACGACTTGGCTGGGAAACGGCAACAGATCGGTTGGAATCGGTGCGAAATTGCGCAGGGCCGGCGCGCAGGCCGGGCGCTCGACGTCCGCCGGCGCGACCAGCAAGGCGCCGCGTACCTGACGCAGAAACTGCACAGGCGCGGTAGCTGCCCAATGCGCGACGGTGATGCAGCCAAGGCTATGGGCGATCAGGATGACGGGGGTGCTGTCGGCGGCAATGGCCTCGGCCAGTGCCGCCACCCAGTCTTCACGACGCGGCGTCAGCCAGTCGGCCTGCTCAACCCGTGCGCTGTTCGGCAGGCTGTTCTGCCAGTGGCTTTGCCAATGATCGTCTGGCGATCCTTGCCAGCCCGGCACAATCAGGTAGCGAATTGATTCGTTGCGCATGGGGGAGCTCTCCGGCTGCGTGTCTGTTCCTGATCGAGTATAGGGAGGGGTTTTATATTCGTTAAGGAATAAGAAGCTATTTATTAAGACCTATATCGAATATACAACACAGATATGCTTGATCGTTCCCACGCTCTGCGTGGGAATGCAGCCCGGGACGCTCCGCGTCCCTGCCGAAGCGGACGCGGAGCGTCCATAGAGGCATTCCTTTGCTGCGCGTGGGAACGATCTTGGTGTGAAGACGCGAAATAAAAAAAGGGCCGCACCCTGCCAAGGAGACGGCCCCGGAAAATCGAAAATCTGTCAGCGCGCGGTGATCACCGATAATTTGGTAATCCCTGCCCGCTCGATCGACGCCATTGCCCGTGCCACTTCGCCGTAATTCACCCCGTCGTCGGCCTGCAATTGCACCCGCACTTCGGGGTCTTTGGCCTTGGCCGCCTGGAGCTTGAACTCCAGCAAATCTGGCTGGATTTCATCCTTGTTGATAAACAGCTTGCCGGCCCCGTCGATACTCACCACCAGCGGGTCCTTCTGCTCCACCGGCGCCACGGCTTCGGTCTTGGGCAGGTTGATCGGGATCGCATTGGTCAGCAGCGGCGCGGTGACGATGAACACCACCAGTAGCACCAGCATCACGTCCACCAGCGGTGTCACGTTGATCTCGCTCAGTACCTCATCGCTGTCTTGCGTGGAGAAGGCCATATCAGGATGCCTCCTTCACTTTTTGCGCGTTACCCGATACCGCAACCTTGTGCGCCGTCGGATGGATCAACACGCGGAACGAACTCTTCTGCGCCAGGCTGTAGAAGTCGTGGGCGAAGTCGTCCAGGTCCGCCGCCGTCAGCTTCAAGCGACGCAAAAAGTAGTTGTAGACCAGCACAGCCGGCACCGCGACAGCGATCCCCACACCGGTGGCAACCAACGCTGCACCGATGGGTCCGGCAACTGTTTCCAGGCTCGCCGAGCCCGCTGCGCTGATGCCCTTCAACGCTTCCATGATTCCCCACACCGTGCCGAACAAACCAATGAACGGCGAGGTGCTACCAATACTCGCAACCACCGCCAGCCCGCTTTCCAGCGAACGGCGTTCGCGCACGATCTGCTGACGCAAGGCCCGTTCAAGACGATCCTGATGATTGATCGCCTGGCTCAAATCCGCCGCCTGTGGCGCCTCGCCCACCTGGATTGCCGCGTAACCGGCCTGTGCCACCCGCGCCGCAGCGCCGGGTTGGGTTTCGGCTAATTCTGCTGCCGAATCCAGGCTCGAAGCTGCCCAAAACTGCTTATGAAATTTCCGGTCCTGGGCTTTCAGGCGACCGAACTGCACGCCCTTGAGTAACGCCAGGCCCCAAGTGGCGACGGAAAAGACCACCAGCAGCCAGATCACCGCGCTTTCGATGGATTCGAGTGGAGATGCCAATAACGTCATGGTGAATTCCTCGTGTAAACGTTTCGCGCTAAATAGGTGTCGGTTTAATGAATCTTGAAATCGATGGGTACGCTGACCCAGCCATCCTGGGCCACATCACCCTGCTTGGCCGGCACGAAACTCCAGCGTTTCACGGCGCTTAATGCCGCCTCGTCCAGGGCCTCGCGGCCGCTACTTTTCTGAATCTGGATCTCGCCGGGTTTGCCATTGGCCAGCACATGTACGCGCAACAACACCGAGCCTTCCCAACCGCGACGCTGGGCCAGCGACGGGTATTCCGGCGCCGGATTTTTCAGGTATGCGGCATTGGCCGAGGCGGGTGTCAACGGTGCAGGCGCGGGCGGCGCAGGTGGCGCCGCAGCCGCGACCGGAGCAGCCGGTTGTGGCGGCGCGGGCGGTTGCTCGACTGCTTTGGGCGCTGGTTTTGGTACCGGTTTAACGATCGGCTTTGGCTTGGGAATCGGTTTTGGCGGCGCCGGTTTGGCTGCCAATTCATCCACCACGGGTGGCGGAGGCTCGACGACCGGTGGCGGTGGCGGTACTGGTGGCGGTGGAGGTGGCGGCGGTTCGACTACTGGCGGCGCCGGACGCGAAAACTCGATGGTCATTGGCGGAATTTCCGGCGGCACGATTGGCAATTCTTTGGTCGGCTGCTGATTGACCCAGTAGATCACCGCACCGTGCACCAGCAACGCCAGCACACCGAGTAGTATCGCTTCGCGTTGGCTCAGGATGCCCTTGGGCGCACGCTGCAAACGCAGCTGGCCCAAGGGCACGCGGTGCACCCGCCCGAGGTCGACCAACTCGCCACCTGGCGCCTGGCGCCAAAGCACCTCGTGTGCGCCGGCGGCGGTCTGGACATTGCCCATTGATTTACTCCCTGCGGTCTCTTTGCGAATTACCCGATACGCCGAACCCGACATCCCCCGAACGACGTATCGATGGGTTAATCATTGAGTTAGACGCTTATCTCTTAAAGTAATATTTAACGTTAAACCTAGATCTAAAATGAATATGAAAAACGCTCGATCCGCTGCAGGCCTTGTCCCATAAGGGCTCAAGCCAGGCGGCCGAAAACACATGCTTTTGAGGCATCGAAAATATTCCCCCAGGGCATGGTTTTCGGCGCAGTCGCGTTGATCAGAAGTCGTATCGACCGGTCACACCCAAGGTCCGTGGTGTCCCGAGCAAGCCTTCGTAACCGCCGTTGGCGCCGGTCCAGAGGGTGGTGTAATAGGTTTTGTCGAAAGCGTTTTTCAGCCACAGCGAGACGTCCCACTGACCCTGATTGAAGTCACCACGCAGGCCGGTGGACAGGTTGACCACGGCGTAGCTCGGGATCTGGCCGAAGTCGGAATCCTCCACCGTGCCCACCGCCTTGGAGCGGAACGCGTAGCTGGCGGTGACGTACTCTTCGAAGCCGTTACTCAGGTTCCATTTGTATTCGCCGTTGGCGTTGCCGATCCATTTCGAAGCGCCGACCACCTGGTGGCCGCTGAGATCGCAAGAGGCCGGAGCGCCCGGCGCCAGGCTGACTTCCGGTGGGCACGGCGCATCTTTGTAGGAGAGGTAGCTGACGTCGTTGTAGGAGCCGTTGATATTCAGCGTCAGGCCGCGCAACGGGATCAGCGTGCTGTCGAATTCCACGCCACGGGAGCGCACGGAACCGGCGTTGGTCAGGTATTGCACGCGGTTGACGTCGTCGTAGGCGTTGGTTTGATAGCCGTTGACCTGGGTCCAGAACACGTTGGCGTTGAGCTGCAGACGACGGTCCCAGAGTGTGCTTTTGAAACCGAGTTCGGCGTTGTTGGCGCGCTCGGTGCCGATCAGCAGCGAGTCGGCGCCGGCAACCGGGGCTGTGCCGACGGCCAGGTTGACCCCACCGGACTTCTCGCCGTGGGAGAGCGTGGCGTAGCCGAGCAGGTTATCGCTGAAGTGGTAGCTGAGGTTCAGCAGACCCGAAGGGCTGGAGCTGTACTGATTCAAATCACCGGAGTCGTAAGCCCCGGCACGACCTTGTCTTACCGCCGCTGCCACCCCGGCCACCGCCGCACCACCTACTGGCGCATTGCGGTTGACCCAGGCGCTTTTCTCTTCATAAGTGCCACGCACACCGGCGGTGAAGTCCAGTCGATCGGTGAGGTGCCAGGTGCCTTGGGCAAACAGGGCGAAGCTGTCGGTTTCGATGTGGCCTTTGCCGATGCTGGTGACGTTGGCCAGTGCGCCGGCGGGCGTACCGTTCCAGATGTCCGCTTGCGGGCCGTAAAAGGAGAACGATTTGTTGTCCAGGTCTGAACCGAAGTAATAGGCGCCGAGCACGTAATCGAAGCATCCGCCGGTGGGCGACGCCAGGCGAAACTCCTGGGAATACTGCTTATCCTCCACCGAAACGCCAGCGTTGTAGAAGGCGGATACGTTCAGGCCGTCATCATTGCGTGGGGTGAAATTCCACCAGCGGTAGGCGCTGATGGAGGTCAGGGTGAAGTCGCTCGGCAGCGTCCAGTTCGCCTCGACCGACGTGCCGCCCTGGTGCACGGTGACGTGTTGTTCGTTGTTCAGGTTGACCTTGCGATGCGTGCCATCGACCAGCGTAGCGCCCGCCGCATTGGCCCGGGCCTGGTAGAGATTGACGCCATTAATGGTCGGCCCGGTGTTGTACAACACACGGGTGCCGGCACTGGAATCCTCTTCGTTGTAGTCGCCGATCCAGCGCAGATTGAACGCCTCATTCGGCTTGAACAGCAACTGGCCACGGAAGCCCTCGCGTGAGCCGCCGTTCAAGTCGTGACCGTCGTACTCGTTTTTGATGTCGCCATCGCTGCGGGTGCGGTAAGCGGAAAATCGTCCCGCGAGTTCGTCATTCAACGGGCCGGAAATGGTGCCCTTGGTCTGGAAGTAACCGTCCTCGCCCACCGAGGTTTCGATGCTGCGTTCCGGGGTAAATGACGGTGCCCGCGTGCTGATGTTGATCACACCAGCCGTAGTGTTCTTGCCGAACAACGTGCCTTGCGGACCGCGCAGCACTTCGAGTTGCTCGATGTCCATCAAGTCGAACACCGCCATGCCCGGCCGGCCGAGGTAAACGTTGTCGATGTACAGCCCGACGCTGCCTTCCAGGCCATCGCTGGCCGGGTTGTTGCCCAGGCCACGGATCGACACGCTGGACTGGCGCGCATGCATGTAGGCGACGTTGACGCTAGGCACCAGTTGCTGCAGATCCTGGATGCGATAGACCCGCTGGGTTTCCAGTACCTGGCCGCTGACCACGCTCATGGGGGTCGGTACATCCTGCGAACTTTCCTCGCGACGGCGGGTGGTGACGGTCACGGTTTCCAGCTGAGAGCCATCGGCTTTGGCCTGGCCCGACGCGGTTTTTACCGGGGCCTCTTGTGGGGTTGATGTCTCGGCCGCGTAGCCTTGGGTCCAACTGGCGCTCCCCGCCAGAAGCAGGGCCAGGGGCAGGCGTTTGAGCCGTCGGGGTGTGATGGGTGACGCAAGGTTCAACGGGCTCATTAAGCGGCTCCTGGTCAAAAAACACACAGCAACTTTTCAGCAGTGCATATTCTTTAAAGTTATTTATTTATGTTTTTACAAAGATTTACTGCATAAGAGATTGCCTTTATAAGGAGTCGACCTAATGCATATCCAATGCATTTCCCCGATATTTTTAATGTGAAAAATGCATATCGACTTGCGCCAGCTTCGTCACTTCATAGCCCTCGCCGATCAGCGCAGCTTCGTCGCGGGCGCCATGGCCGTGAACCTGTCGCAGTCGGCGTTCAGCCGCAGCATCCAGGCGCTGGAACACAGTGTCGGCTGTCAGTTGGTGGATCGCGGGCGCAAGGACCTGGCGCCGACCAAACAAGGCCAGGTGTTACTCGAACACGCGCGGCGGCTGGTCAGCGGCGCGCAGCAGATGGCCAACGAGATCAGCCAGTTCAATGGCCTGGAGGCCGGCGAGTTGCGCTTCGGTTGCGGCACGGCGCCAGCGGCGGGTTTGATCCCTCGGGCGATCGGCAGCTTCATTGGTCGCTACCCCAAGGCGCGGGTGCAATTTCAAGTGGATGACTGGCAAAGCCTGAGCAAGCGCCTACTGAGCGAAGAATTCGAATTTTTCGTCGCCGACACCCGGCAGTTCGAGGCCGACCCGGACTACCTGACTCAGCGTCTGCGTCCGCGCAAATGGCATTTCTGCTGCCGCGCCGGGCATCCACTGGCCGCTCGCGAAAGCGTCGGCGCCGCCGAGTTGATGAGCTATCCGATGGCCATCACCATCCGCCCGCCGAACCTGCGCAAAGTTATCGTCGACTTGAGCGGCCGGCCGGATTTCACGCCCAATGTGGAATGCGAAAACAGCTACAGCCTGCTCGGTGTGGTGCTGCGGTCGGATGCGATTGGCATCATCGGCGACTATTCGGATGCGCTGCATAACGCCAAGGGTGAGCTGGTGCGTTTGAAGATCGATGGCCTGGCCGATGACCTGGAGGAGTTGTACACCCGCTACGGGATTGTCAGTCGCGCGGGGTATCGGTTGTCGCCGTTGGCCGAGGCGATGATTGCGCAGATCAAGGAGGTTGATGCGCAGGATGAGGAGGTGTGTTCGCTGGAGAATCTCGCCGTCTGATCAACCGCTTTCGCGAGCAGGCTCGCTCCCACAATGGTTCGGCATACACCAGCTCCCTGTGGGAGCGAGCCTGCTCGCGAAGGCGTCGGCCCAGCCAATGATGCACCCATTGCATAAAAACCATTCCCCAAACGCACTTGCCTCAACCCCGCCCCAACAGCGAAAAACCTCGCCTGTCATATTGATCGGTGAACACCATGCCCAACACTCCAAACCCCGTGCGCAACGTGCTGTACATCATGTGCGATCAACTGCGCCGCGATTACCTGTCGTGCTACGGCCATCCGCACTTGCACACCCCCAACATCGATCGCCTGGCCGCCGCCGGCGTGCGTTTCAGCCGTGCCTACACCCAGGGCACGATCTGCGGCCCGTCGCGGATGTCGGCCTACACCGGGCGCTATGTCAGCAGTCATCAAGTCGCCTGGAACGCCGTGCCCTTGCCGCTGGAAGAACTGACTATCGGTGACTACCTGCGACCCCACGGTATTCGCACCGCACTGGTGGGCAAGACCCACGCCACACCCAATCTCGACGCTTTGCAGCGGCTGGCCATCGACCCTGGCAGCGAGCAGGCCGAGAGCCTGAACGAAGTCGGATTCGAGTCGTACTTTCGCCATGACGGGATCTTCCCCGACGACCCGTTGTTCGATGACAAACGCGAATCCGCGCCCTACACCCACTACCTGCGCGACCTCGGTTATGCCGGACGCAACCCGTGGCACGACTGGGCCAACGCTGCCGAAGGCGAACAGGGTGAAATCCTCAGCGGCTGGAAAATGCGCAACGCCCATCTGCCGGCGCGCGTTCCCGAGCAGCATTCGGAAACCGTTTACACCACCGACCGCGCCCTCGACTTCATTACCGAGCAGGGCGAGCAGCCGTGGTGCCTGCACCTGTCGTACATCAAACCCCACTGGCCCTACATCGCCCCGGCTCCGTATCACGCGCTGTATGGCGCAGAACAGGTGATCGAGCCGGTGCGTGCAGCCGAGGGCGAGGCCAGTGATCACCCGGTGTACAACGCGTTTCGCCAGCACGAGGAGAGCCTGAATTTTTCCCGGGATGAAGTGCGCCTGAACGTTATCCCGACGTACATGGGCCTGATCAAACAGGTCGATGACCAGCTCGGGCGGTTGTTCGATTTTCTGCAGAGCAGCGGTCGTTGGGATGACACCCTGATTGTGTTCACCAGCGATCATGGCGACTTCCTTGGCGACCACTTCCTGGGGGAAAAAGAGTTCCTGCTGGAGCCGGCGGTAGGGGTGCCGCTGATCGTTCGCGACCCGCGCCCCGCGGCAGATGCAACGCGCGGTTCGGTGGATGAGCGACTGGTGGAAACCATCGACGCGCTGCCGACGTTCCTTGAGGCGCTGGGGTTGCCAGGTGCCGAGCATCGACTTGAAGGACGCTCGCTGATTCCCCTGCTGCACGGCGTGGATACCGACTGGCGCCGCTTCGCGATCAGCGAATACGACTATGCCTTTCAGGCGCCGGCGCGGGAGCGGTTGCATCAGCCGATTGACCGCTGCCGCATGACGATGGTGCGCAGCGAGCGCTGGAAATACCTGGCGTACGACGGCTTTCGGCCTCAGCTGTTCGATCTGCTGAATGATCCGCAGGAGTTAAGGGACCTGGGTGCGGACCCGGCGTATGCCTCGGTTCGCGAGGAGCATGCGGGGTATCTGTTCGAATGGGTCAGGGGATTGAAGCGCAGGACGACGATCAGTCATCAGGAGATCGATCTGCGCGGGCAGCGGTTTCGCTATGGCGAGCCCGAGACCGAGAAGATGGTGCAAATCGGCGTGTGGTAACAAAGCATCGCGAGCAGGCTCGCTCCCACAGGGTTTGTGTCGGGTCACAGAAATTGTGATCGATGCAAAATCCAATGTGGGAGCGAGCTTGCTCGCGATAGCGTCAGATCAAACGCCGCTGATATCCGGCCCCTTCACCGTCTGACTGCGCTGCCCAGAAACCCCGATCGCCACTTCACCCTTGAGCGTCACACGCCGCACCACACGATCCTGGGTGCCATAGTCATCCACCGCGTAATGCTGGGTGGAGCGGTTGTCCCAAATCGCCACATCACCGGCCTGCCAGCGCCAGCGCACGGTGTTTTCCTGGCGGATGACGTGGCTTTGCAACAGGCCGAACAGGTGCGCCGAATCACTCTGGGAGTACCCCTTGATGCGCTTGACGAAATGCCCCAGCAGCAAGCTTTTCTCGCCGCTGATCGGGTGCACGCGCACCACCGGATGCTCGGTCTCGTAAACGGTCGAGGTGAAGATTTTGCGGTAGCGCTCCAGCTTCTCCTCCGACACGTCAGGCTTGGCGCCTGCGTAGTCGTATTCGTTGCTGTGCACCGCCACCAGTTTGTCCGCCAGTTCGCGCAGCTCCGGTGCCAGTTCGTTGTAGGCCGTGGCGGTGTTGGCCCATAGGGTGTCGCCGCCGAAGGCCGGCGCAACCACCGAGCGCAGGATCGAGGCTTTCGGGTAGGCATCGACGAAGGTCACGTCGGTGTGCCAAGAGTTGGCGCGCTGGCCTTGGGCACCGTCCAGTTCGAGCAGAAAACGCGTGCCGTCACGTACCGGCACGGTCGGGTGCGCCACGGGTTCACCGAGGAGATGGGCGAAGGCTTCCTGGCTCTGATCGTCGAGGTGGGCCTGCTCGCGGAAGAAGATCACTTTGTACTGCACCAGCGCCTGCTGGATCGCTTCGACGGTATTGGCGTCCAGCTCACCAGAGAGCTTTACGCCACGGATCTCGGCACCGATCCGACCGGCCACCGGATGGATTTCAAGCGCGTGAACAGCGGGTTTTACAGCTAAAGCGGCATTGCTCATGGGTAGACCCTCGATCGGACTGCTGACGGTTGAACGGCAGCGAAACAACGCTCTATCTATATTCAATTTAGATCTAATAGATATTAACATGCTTCGTTGACGGAATAAGAGCTTGCATTTAAAACCTCAACCAATCCTCGTCGCAAATGCCTTCGAGCTATTTTTAGGATGCCGGGAAAGCATATGGATCTTCGCCAGTTGCGTTACTTCATCGCCCTCAACGAACACCGCAGTTTCGTCCGTGCGGCGGACGCCATGGGCATCACTCAACCGGCGTTCAGCCGCAGTATCCAAGGGCTTGAGCAAGAGTTCGGCTGCGTACTGGTGGACCGTGGCAACAAGGATTTGCGCCCTACGCCCGAAGGCCTGGTGGTGTTGCAACATGCGCGCAGCCTGGTGCAAGGCGCGGCCCTGCTCAACGCCGAAGTGACGCAGATGACCAAACTCGACGCCGGTGAGCTGCGCTTCGGTTGCGGACCCGCCCCGGCGGTGAAACTGGTGCCAGATGCGGTAGCGCAATTCATCAATGCGCACCCTAAAGTGCGCACCTGTTTCGAAGTGGATAACTGGGAAAAGCTCAGCCGTGCCCTGAGCCGTGAAGAGATCGAATTCTTCATCGCCGACATCCGCCACTTCGAAGCCGACCCGAACTTCCAGACCCAGGCCCTGACGCCCAAGCGCGGCGTGTTTTTCTGCCGTCCCGGGCATCCGCTGCTGGCCAAGGAAAGCCTGTCGACCAATGACATGTTCGACTACCCGCTGGCCACCACGCTTATTCCACCGGGCATCCGCAAACTGTTGGCGAACCTCAGTGGGCGCATGGACTTTTCCCCGACCATCGAGACCGAGCATTTCCCGGCGCTGGTGAAAATCGTGCTGCAATCAAATGCTATTGGCGTGGGCACAGAGGAAGCGTTCGTCGAGGACATTGCCCAGGGTTCGCTGGTGCTGCTGCACTGGCGCAACCTGCCGCAGAACATCGAAAGCATGAATGCCCGCTGCGGGATTGTCAGTCGAACAGGGTTCAGGTTGTCGCCGGCGGCGCGAGCGATGATTGAGATGTTGGTGGCGGTGGACAAGCAGGAGATCGCTGTTGCGGTTTAGGGCCCCATCGCGAGCAAGCTCGCTCCCACAGTGACCGAGTACAAATCACAGATTTGTGGTCAGACATCGAATCCTGTGGGAGCGAGCTTGCTCGCGATGAGGCCAGCAAGGCCGCTTAAAACTTTAGAGCTTCGCCGCCGCCAACTCAGGCGCCACCCAATCGCTCACCTTGAACGACTTGCGAATCAGCTTCTGCTGCGAAGCCAGGTCCACCGCATCCTGCAATTTACCCAGGAACACCGGGTCCAGGGTCGACGGGAATACCTCGCTCAATTTCTGATCCTTCAGATCCTGGGTCAGAATCACCGGCGGATAACTCGCCAGCCCCGACACCAGCTGAATGTAGGCTTCCTTGTTGCTGTCCTGGGTCAGCCATTGCACCGCTTGCTGCTGGGCCTTGAGCAGTTTCGCCACCACCTCCGGGTGCTCGTCGACGAACTTTCCATTACCCACCAAAACGGCCTGGATACTGCCTGCGCCCCCCAGGTCCTTGGTGGTCAACGGCAACTCGGCCAGGCCTTTGGCTTGCAACGCCGTCAAATTGGAACCGCCCCACGACGCATCGATCTGCTTGGCGGCGAGCGCCGCCACTGCACCGTTGAAATCCAGGTTGATGACCTTCAGGTCCTTCTCGCTCAAACCCTGGCTGGCCAGCGCTGCATCGAACGACAACTGGCTGGCGGTGCCGCGAAAGATCGCCACGCGTTTGCCCTTGAGGTCTTGCAGGATCTTGATCCCCGAGCCCGGCACTACGCCGAGATAATGCTTCACCCCGCGCGCCGAGGCACTCAGCACCCGCGTATCCAGGCCATTGGACTTGCCGATGATCGCCGCCAGGTCGCCGAGGTACGCCAGATCGACCTGATCGTTGGCAAAGGCTTCGTTGATCACCGGGCCTGCGCCTTTGAAGAAATTCCACTGAATCTTGATGCCCTCATCGGCAAAGGCCTTTTCGTAGATCTGTTGATCGCGCAACACGTCCACCACGCCGCCTGCGCTGTGTTGAGTGCCGGCGCTGAGGTCGGGTACGGCGATGCGGATTTCATTGAGTTCGGCGGCCTGGGCGGTGAACGCCAGCAAGCCCGCCAGAGCCGGTACGGCGAACAGGCTGATGACACGTTTGAAGGGAATGTTCATGGGTGCGGCTCCTGGCGGCAACGGCGTTGAGGAGCAGAAAGTAGGCTGAATCTTGACCAGCACTTAAATACTATAAATTCACATTTTTATATCTTTTAGAACTAAGCGAGCAAGTACGAGGCCCGTGGAGCGATATGCATAACCAGCATCGAAAATATTCTTCGAATGCATTGGATGCGTATTGGCTGGAGGCCTTAAATGGTCTCGCTTATCTCTTAATAGAATCGATATTAATTTTTATATAACCATTTTGGTGTTCTGGAAATCGCCAAGATCGCAGCCTTCGGCAGCTCCTACATGGAACCACGTACATCTGTAGGAGCTGCCGAAGGCTGCGATCTTTTGATCTTGATTCCCGAATCGCGAAAAACTCGACAACGGAGGTCGCCATGGCCCATGTTTCCCTGCTCAGCCTGCCGCTGGCCGCGCCAATGCTCAACGCTCGGCGGCTTTGGCCAACACTGAGCCAACGGCTTTTGCCGTGGCTGCTGCCACTCAGCCTGTTTGCGCTGTGGTGGCTGGCCAGCCGCAATCACTGGATGAGTGAACAAATCCTGCCGGCACCATCTCTGGTCTGGAATAGTGCGGTGGAGCTGGCACACGGCGAGTTGTGGAGCCATTTGTGGATCAGCCTGCAACGCCTGTTCTGGGGGCTGCTTGCCGGGATCACTGCGGGTGCGATATTGGGCGCGGCGCTGGGTTTCAGCCGCACGCTCGAACGCCTGGTGTTCCCGACATTCGCCGGTTTGGCGCAAGTCCCGACGCTGGCGTGGATTCCACTGTTCATGGTGTTTTTCGGCATCGGCGAAGTGTTGAAACTGGTGGTGCTGGTCAAGGCCATCGTGGTGCCGGTGACCCTGCACACGTTGGTGGGCGTACGTGATGCACAACCCAAGCTGCGTGAAGCCGCTGCGGTGCTGCGTCTGCCGCCACGATTGCTGATACGTCGACTGGTGCTGCCCGCCGCATTGCCAGCCTTCATGGCCGGTGTACGCCTGGCGCTGGCCGCAGGTTGGACGTCGCTGCTCGCCGTCGAACTGCTCGCCTCCAGCGAAGGCATCGGTTTCTTGATGGTCTGGGCGCGACAGCTGTTTATGCTCGACATCGTGTTCGTCTGCATCGTCGTGATTGGCTTGATCGGTGTGGTCATGGATCGCAGCATCGGCCTGCTGGACAAAAAACTGGTGCACTGGCCGCATCCGGCCACGGCCGAAATCCGCCGTGGCCCGAAATATCAGGGCTGGCAGCGCCTGCAACCCTGGTTGCTGCCATTGGCGTTGCTGTTGTTGTGGCAACTGGCGACGAATCAGCAATGGGTCGACGCCAACATTCTGGTCAGCCCGCTGGCGGTGCTGGAAACCACCTGGAGCGGTTTGCTCGACGGCACGCTGATCAGCGGCATGACCCTGAGTCTGGGCCGCACCCTTGGCGGTCTGCTGCTCGGCGGCGGCCTCGGCTTTGCCCTGGGCTTGTTGCTGGGACTGTCGCGCACTGGCGAACGAGTTCTCGGCCCGACCCTCGCCGCACTGCGTCAGATCGCGATTTTCGCCTGGGTGCCGCTGCTCACCGCATGGTTCGGCCTGGGGGAACTGGCCAAATGGGTATTCGTCGCCCTTGCCGCGTTTTTCCCATTGTTCATCGCCACCCAGCGCAGCGTCGCCAACCTCTCGCCGCAACTGAACGAGGCCGCCCGAGTACTGCGCCTGAATCTGCGGCAACGCCTCGGCCGACTGGTGCTGCCGGGGGCCGCACCAGGGATTTTCGCCGGGCTCAGGTTGAGCCTGATCTACGCCTGGTTGGGCACCATCGGCGCCGAATATTTCATGCCGTCCAACGGCGGCATCGGCAGCCAGATGATCGGCGCCCAACAACTGCTGCGCATGGACCTGATCATGGCCGGCATGTTGCTGGTCGGCCTGACCGGCGCCCTGCTCAACCTCATTGGCCAACGCCTCGAAACTCGCGCCACCCGCTGGAGACACGCATGAACGCACCCATAGTCAGCTTCAACCACGTGGGCAAAACCTTCGACGTCAACGGTTTTGAACTGGAGGCCATTCGCGAATTCAACCTGGACATTGCCGAGGGTGAATTCGTCGCGATTGTCGGCTCCAGCGGCTGTGGAAAATCCACTTTGCTGCGGCTGCTGGTGGGCCTGGATACGCAGTTTCGCGGGCAGATCAGCGTCGATGGCCAAGCCGTCACCGGCATCGGCGGCGAGCGCGGCATCGTCTTTCAGGAACACCGTTTGTTTCCCTGGCTGACGGTGGCCGACAACATCGGCCTGGGTCTGGTCAACGAGCCATTGAGCGCTGATGAAAAGCAAAAACGCATCAGTGATTTCATTGATCTGGTGGGCCTGCGCGACTTCAGCCGCGCCTATCCACATCAGCTCTCCGGTGGCATGGCGCAACGGGTGGCGATCGCTCGCGGCCTGGTGGCCAGCCCACGGATTTTGCTGCTGGACGAACCCTTCGGCGCCCTCGATGCCCTGACCCGTCAACAGATGCAGGACGAACTGCTGGCAATCCGCGCGCGGGCAAAAATCACCACGATCCTGGTCACCCACGATGTCGAGGAAGCGATCTTCCTCGCCGACCGCGTGGTGGTGATGGAGCCGCGTCCCGGACGCATCAAGCAAGTGGTCGACATTGCCCTGCCCCATCCGCGTCTGCGCAGCAGTTTCGACTTCCACCAGCTGCGCGAAGAACTGCTGCACGAACTCACCAGCGACGACCACTACCAACCACCGGTACCGGTGCAGGTGCGCGATCTGCCGCTGTCCTTCATTGCCTGCTGAACAGGAGATTCTTGATGCCGCAACGTCCCAACTTTCTGGTGATCCTGGCCGATGACCTGGGCTTTTCCGATATCGGCGCATTCGGCGGCGAGATCGCCACGCCGAACCTCGATGCCCTGGCTAACAACGGCCTGCGCCTGACCGATTTTCACACCGCGCCCACCTGCTCGCCGACCCGTTCGATGCTGTTGACCGGCACCGACCATCACATCGCCGGCATCGGCACCATGGCCGAAGCGCTGACGCCGGACCTGATCGGCAAACCCGGTTACGAGGGGTATCTGAACGACCGCGTCGTCGCCTTGCCCGAGCTGCTGCGCGAGGCAGGTTACCAGACGTTGATGAGCGGCAAATGGCATCTGGGCCTGACCGCTGAACTGGCGCCCCATGCCCGGGGTTTCGAGCGTTCGTTCTCGCTACTGCCGGGCGCCGCCAACCATTACGGGTTCGAGCCGACCTACGACGAACAAACACCGGGCCTGCTGAAATCCACCCCGGCGTTGTACATCGAAGACGATACTTTCGTTGATCAGTTGCCGAAGGATTTCTATTCCTCCGATGCCTTTGGCGACAAGCTGCTGCAATACCTCAAGGAGCGCGATCAGACCCGGCCGTTCTTCGCTTATCTGCCGTTTTCCGCGCCGCACTGGCCGTTGCAAGCGCCTGGCGATGTGGTCGAGAAATATCGCGGCCGGTATGACGCAGGTCCAGAAGTGCTGCGCCTGGAACGCCTGGAAAAACTCAAGGCCCTGGGGCTGATCGACGCCGATGTAGAACCGCATCCGCTGATCCAGCTCAGCGCCCAATGGGACGCCTTGAGCGACCAACAAAGGCAGATTTCCGCACGGGCCATGGAGGTGTATGCGGCGATGGTCGAGCGCATGGACTGGAACATCGGTCGCGTTGTCGACTACCTGCGCAACCAGGGGCAACGGGACAACACGTTCATCCTGTTCATGTCCGATAACGGTGCCGAAGGTGCGCTGCTAGAGGCGTTCCCGAAGTTCGGCCCGGAGCTGCTGACCTACCTCAACCAGCATTACGACAACAGCCTGGACAACATCGGCCGCGCCAACTCGTACGTCTGGTACGGGCCGAACTGGGCGCAAGTGGCGACCGCGCCTTCGCGGCTGTTCAAGGCGTTCACTACCGAAGGCGGGATTCGGGTGCCAGCGCTGCTGCATTACCCGCAACTGCCGCTCAAGGGGCAAATCAGTCATGGGTTTGGCACGGTGATGGACGTCACACCGACCATTCTCGACCTCGCTGGGGTGCGTCATCCGGGCAAGCAGTGGCGCGGTAAGCCAGTGGCGCAGTTGCGTGGCAAGTCGTGGCTGGGGTTTCTATCGGGCGAAACGGCGCAGGTGCATGACGAGCACACCGTGACGGGTTGGGAATTGTTTGGACGGCGGGCGATTCGCCAGGGGCAGTGGAAAGCGGTTTACATCCCAGGGCCGGTGGGGCCGGCGACCTGGCAGCTTTATGATTTGGGCAGCGATCCGGGGGAGATTCATGATCTGGCGCTGAGCCAGCCCGAGAAGCTGAACCTACTGATTGAGCATTGGCAGAAATATGTGGATGAGACAGGGGTGATTTTGAGTGAATCGCCATTTCAGCCGGATTGATGTTGCCTGATCCACCGCCATCGCGAGCAAGCTCGCTCCCACAGGTTTTTGGGGTAGTCACACAATTTGTGTTCAACACCAATCCACTGTGGGAGCGAGCTTGCTCGCGATGAGGCCATCAGATTCGCCGATCAAGCCTGAGCTGTACGCACCTCTTCTCGCGCTGCAACATCTTCGCGCACAAACCGGTTCGCCCGCGCAAACGTCCCGAAATCATTGAACCGCACCCCCATCTCACGCATCACCTTATGCGCCACCGGCACGGTCATCTGGCGGATGTAGAACGGTTCCTTCACCACAAAGTGATGAATCCCGTGGCTGCTGCCGAAGTTGAAGCAGAACGCCTGCAACGGCCACAGCCACCAGGCGTTCAACACCTGACACTGCTGCATCACGTTGCCCGGTTCGATATCACCGTAGTAGTGCATGTTCGAGCTGATGAAGTGCAGGCAAAAGGTGCGCAGCACGTTCGGGCCGATGATCACCACCGCGGCGATATCGATCACGCTCATCACCGACAACGTGGTCGCCGACCACTCAATCGGCGCACCCAGCAAATGAGCGATGCCGTTGGCGGCATGAAATCCGAGAAACACATACCACGCCCCCCAATGCACCAGCGCCAGCGGCGCATAGACCTTCAGCGTGCGCTGGACGATGCTGAACTTGTGCGCCCAGGTCTTGGCCCGCAGCATGCGGATGAACGCCGACATGATGTTGTCGCCAATCATCAACAACCGCGCGAAACCCCAAGGCTCGCCGTTGGTGATGGCACGTTCCTCCATGTCGGTCTCGGAGCCTGAAACCTTGTGGTGATTGAGGTGCAGATGCCGACGAATCCACGGATTGATCGTGCTCGGACGCGCCAGCCAGACCAGGCCCATCATCAGATTGTGCGGCAACCGCTGCTTGCGGAAATACATGCTGTGAATCAGGTCGTGCTCAAGTTCGTGGGTCAAGGAAGCGAAAAAAGCATTGAGCAGCAAGCACACCCACCAGGTCGTGTATCCCTCGATATAGAGCGCCGCCGAACCGATCATCCCGATCAGCGCGAAGGCCAGGATGCCCGCGCCCAGGGCGTCCTGGTGCTTTAGAATCGGGTAACGCTGGCGCAGTTCGACGCCCCTGGCCAGCACCACTTCGCGAATATGCGCTGATCGCGCAGCTGCATTCAGTCGCTGGGGACTTGCAGAAGTACCTTGCATGCTTCCATCCTCTGGTTATTGATGTTCGCATCCTGCCCGCTTCACTCGCCTGGAGCGGTAGCCGAGAACGCCAACCTGTTGACCGGAAGCGCCAATCAGCATGACTGAACCGACCTCCCTCGCCAGCTGGACCCGCGCCCTGCGCAAGCAACTCGACGCCTTGGGCCTCGACAGCACCGCCCTGTGCCAGCAAGCCGGGCTCGACCCGCAACTGATGGACGACCCGAACGCCCGTTATCCGTTGTCCGGCACCACGCGCCTGTGGGAAATCGCGGTGCAGGTCAGCGGCGACCCGGCGATTGGCCTGCGCGTCTCGCGTTTCGTCAGCCCTACTACCTTCCACGCGCTCGGTTATGCACTGGTGGCCAGCGGCAGCTTGCGGGAAGTCTTCGAGCGCATCGTGCGTTATCACCAGGTGGTCAGTGACGCCCTGGAACTGGAACTGACTCGCACCGAAGACCGCTACTGTTTCCACCTGAAAATTCCGCCAGGCAATCCGGCCCCGGCCTTCGAAGCCATCGACGCCTTCGTGGCGATTTATGTGCGCACTTGTCGCAATCGCCTGGGCCGCGACTATGCACCGCTGGCGGTGTACTTGCGTCGCCCTGAGCCGGCGGACCCGCACCAGTGGCACAAGGTATTTCGCTCACCGGTGTATTTCGCCACCGGGGAGGATCGGCTGGAATTCGCGCTGTCTGATTTCGACAGTCATTTGGACGACGCCAACCCGGAACTGGCCGAACACAACGAAACCGTGCTCAACCGCACCCTGGCGCAACTCAAACCGCTGACGTGGGAGCGCAAGGTCCGCGATGCCATTGAAGAGCAATTGCCGGAAGGCGAACCCAGCGCCGAACACATCGCCAAGGCTCTGCACCTGAGCCTGCGCAGCCTGCAACGGCACCTGGCGGATGAGGGTTGTCGGTTCGACACGCTGCTCAACGAAAGCCGCGAAAACCTGGCATTGCTGCACCTGCGTGATCCGCAATGCTCATTGAGTGAGATCAGCTATTTGCTGGGGTTTGCCGATACCAGCAGCTTCAGCCGCGCGTTCAAGCGCTGGACCGGGATGACGCCGGGGCAGTTTCGGGATGGGCTGCGGTGATCAGCTATTCACAAGACTGCGCGCCATGCCTGATTTCCACTGTTCCATCAGCGCTTCGCCAACGTTTGCAAAATCGCTGTTGCCCTTGATGTGATCAGCCATTTCGATCATCGCCACGTCCATACCATGGGCGACTTGCTGCAACAGCTCTTTACAACGCCCCTCGGTCAGATTGCAGGCCGACCGGCCGAAGCGCATCAGCATTTTGTACTTGGGCCATGCTTTTGATCCGCCTAGCAACAACGCCATGCTGTCGTTCTTGATGTAGACCGAAGTGGTGACGATGTCGTAGGCCGGAGCGAGGCGGATTTGCGCATCAGTAGCGCAATCCTCGTACAGCACACCGAAGTTTTTGAGGTGAGCGTCGCCATTTTTCAAGCCGCACGAAAGCGCAACAATCTTGAAAAAAGACTCCAGTGCATGGTTGAGCAATGGCGGGGAGACAAATGCTTTGATCTGCCTCGCGGCACCTTCGTATGAGCCATCGTATTTAGCCTTCGAAGGCCAGGCATTCAGGACACAGAAATCCTCGAACCCCAGGTAACCACGGTCATTCAGATCGAAACGTTCGACGACTAGAAATTTGCCGTGCTCGCTGAGTTCAAACTTCGGCACTTCAAGGCCCGAATGCAATGCGGCCCGCATGCAAAAATACTCATTGGCCGCCAGCTCAGGGTATTCCTCTGCACGGAAGGATTTGACCAGGTGCGTAGCACCTCGATGGGTCAGCCGGTCGACAGTCGTCGCACTGTCACGGACAAGCACCTTCGGCTGCACGCCGGAGACGCCCGAGTATTGGCCATACGTGTGCAATAAATCATCAAACAAACCTTGCGCACCGTCGTGAACCAGCAAGTCCGCGAGACTGGTTTCAGGTGGACGGTCGCTCGCATCTTGCGTGTTTGCAATTCCCACTCGACCTAGCTGGTACGGGCCAACGATCCCAAGCATCGAAAAATCATCGAAGCCCCTGACCGCTTTGCTGAATCGGCGCACCAACTCATCGCGTAGAGCTCCCTCTGGCAAATTCATTTCGAAAATCGGCGGAACACCTTGTTCCCACGTATAACTTTCGAGACGAGCCGGCATGGTCAACGAAACCGAGTTTTCTTCCTGCGTGCTTTCGGCATAGGTAAAAACTGAATCACTGCGGGACTGACCACGACCGAGAGTGCCGGCCACGGCTTCAGAGACACTGATATACAGCCGGTCCTGTTCCTGCGGCTCATTCATGGAAGTTTGCCTTTTTCAGAGAGTCCAGCGTTGGACGCTTCGTCTGACGAGGCACGGCGATGAGCTCATAGCCGAAACCGTTGAGGATCGCCTCAACCTTGCGCAGACCGATTTCGGAGATAGTGTTGTTCTCGATTCCCGAAATCGTGGAGCGGCTCATTCCGTACTGTTTTCCCAGTGCCTGCTGGGAAAGCTTTTGCTCTTTACGCAGTGAGCGGATCAGTTCACCAAGGTTTTCCATTTATCAACCTGCATTCTATCCCGTGCATAATTCAACGATCCGTGAATATGCATTGTATTTAGTGCAGTTTCAAGACGAAATCCAGCTGGGTTTCAACAACATTCTGGAAACCTCAGCGCCCCCGATCCCGCCGCAACAACTTGCGCACCCGCACCACCAGCTCACTCACGGCAAACGGCTTGAGCAGGTAATCATCCTCGTGCAACTCCAACCCGCGCAGGCGATCCTCGATGCCGTCCGTGGTGGTGAGGAACAGCACAGGGGTTTCGCCGAGCTTGCGGATTTGTTGCAGCAACTGCCAACCATTGAGCCCCGGCAGCATGACGTCGAGGATGATCAGCTCATATTCGCCATCCTCGATAAAGCGCCGGCCGTCCATCCCGTTGACCGCCACATCCACCGCAAAGCTCGCCTCACTCAAGCCATTGGCCAGGAGTTTGGCGGTCTCGGGTTCGTCTTCCACTAGCAGTACACGCATGGCACACCTCGATTGTCGTTCTGACAGGCTAGGCGTGTTCGCGGGTAAAGCCCACCCTTTTGCTTCAAATCACAAGCAACGCCCGTAACCGTTGCGCATCGAGGATTTCGATCTCGCCATAACCGAGACTCAATATCCCCTGCCCCTGCAAATCCTTGAGGATCTGGTTGGTGGTCTGCCGTGACAGCGACAACATTGAAGCAAGCTGCTCTTGCGGCAGTTGCAGGACGCGGCGCGGCTCGTCGATTTCGCCATAACCTTCGGCGATCATCAGCAAGCGATGCGCCAGCCGTATCGGGGCCGGCATCAGGCTCAGCTGTTCCAGATTGATAAAGGTCAGGCGCAGTTTCTGACTCATCAGCAACGCCAGTTGCCGCCAGTACGCCGGCTGTTCATCCAGCAACGCCAGCAACGCGGTTTGCGGGATATGCAACAACGTACACGGACCCTGCCCGAACGCATCGTGGGTACGCGGCTGGCCATCGAACAGGCAGATTTCGCCGAACCAGTGCGGCGCCTCCACCAGGCTCAGCAGCGCCTCTTTGCCCTGCTCGTTCACAGCGCCGATACGCACCGCGCCTTCGAGTACCGCGTACAGGCCACAGGGCTGGTCGCCGCGCTGGAACAAGCGCTGACCGGCTGATAAGCGCCGCAACCTGGCCGCTGCCAGCAGACTATCCTGTAGGGAAACAGGCAAATGGCTGAACCACTGACCGCGCAACAGGCGTGGGCGCCAGTCCTGGATATCCATGAAAACTCCTTGAGATTGTCGCCTGGCTGACATTGCGAGAAACGGCCCCGAGGCATGATCGTTCACCCTACAGGAGGAACAACAATGAAAAAAAGCCTCGTTGACCATCTCAGTCAATACGCCGCCTACCACCGTGATCCGCGCAACATCGCTACCCATTTCGTTGGTATCCCGTTGATTGTGGTTGCGGTGGCGGTGTTGCTGTCTCGTCCACAATGGGCTGGGGGCTGGCTTTCACCGGCTGTGCTGGTAGCGCTGGCGTCGGCGTGGTTCTACCTGCGCCTGGAGTTGCGGCTTGGGGTGTTGATGACGGTGTTGCTGGGGCTGTGCATTTGGGCAGGCCAAGTGCTGGCGCAGCAAAGCACGCTGGTCTGGTTGAGCAGCGGCGTGGCGATGTTTGTGATTGGCTGGGCGATTCAGTTTGTAGGCCATCACTATGAAGGGCGCAAACCGGCGTTCGTCGATGATGTGACGGGGTTGATTGTCGGGCCGTTGTTTGTGGTGGCTGAGTTGGCGTTTTTGCTGGGGTTGCGGCATGAGCTCAAAGAGCACATCGAGGCGCGGGCGGGTGGGGTGCGTATACGTCAGAAAAATGCTGCGGCGTAGGACGCCATCGCGAGCAGGCTCGCTCCCACATTTGATCTTCAGAGGACACAAAATATGTGAACGACCGAGATTGATTGTGGGAGCGAGCCTGCTCGCGAAGCTTTTGCTTTAGAGGTTGGCGACTTTCTGCCAGACCTTCGGCTTGAAGAACAGCGTCTCGCCCTTCGCCAGGCCGATCAGGCTGTCGTGATCCTTCACCACTTCGGCCTCGATCAAATCAGTCTGTCCTTCAACCTTCAGCGTCACCCGCGTCGTCGCGCCCAACGGACGGATATCCCGCACCTCAGCCGCGTGGTGATCCTCAAGCTCATGCCGCGACAGCGACACCTCGTGCGGTCGGAACAGCACGTGATTGTCTTCGCCCAGATGCAGACGGTTCGAGTCACCGAGGAAGTGATAAACGAAATCGCTCGCCGGGTTTTCGTAGACGTCACCCGGTGAGCCGATCTGCTCGATCACGCCCTTGTTCATCACCACGATGCGGTCGGCGACTTCCATTGCCTCTTCCTGGTCGTGGGTCACGAACACCGACGTCAGGTTGATGTCTTCATGCAGGCGCGCCAGCCAGCGACGCAGCTCTTTGCGGACCTTGGCGTCGAGTGCTCCGAAGGGTTCGTCGAGCAGCAGCACTTTCGGTTCCACCGCCAGTGCACGGGCCAAGGCAATACGCTGACGCTGGCCACCGGAGAGTTGTTCCGGATAGCGATCCGACAACCAGTCCAGCTGCACCATGTTCAGCAGCTCGTGCACCTTGGTCGCAATCTGGCTTTCGCTCGGGCGCTGGTTTTTCGGCTTCATCCGAAGGCCGAACGCGACGTTGTCGAACACCGTCATGTGGCGGAACAAGGCGTAGTGCTGGAACACGAAACCCACGTTGCGATCACGTACGTCGTGACCGGAGACGTCTTCGCCGTGGAACACGATATTGCCCTGGTCCGGGGTTTCCAGGCCGGCGATGATCCGCAGCAAGGTGGTCTTGCCGCAGCCCGACGGGCCGAGCAGCGCGACCAGTTCGCCGCTGTGGATGTCCAGGCTGATGTTGTCCAGCGCCTTGAACGCATTGAAATTCTTGCTGACGTTACGCACTTCGATCGACATGAATTATTCCTCCGCGGCGCTGGCGCGCAGGCGGTTAATACGGTTTTCGCTCCACTGCTTGGCCAGCAGGATGAAGAGCGCCAGGATCAGCAACAGGCTCGCCACGGCGAACGCGGCCACGTGGTTGTATTCGTTGTAGAGGATCTCGACGTGCAGCGGCAAGGTGTTGGTCACCCCGCGAATGTGCCCGGAAACCACCGACACCGCACCGAATTCACCCATGGCTCGCGCGGTACAGAGCACCACGCCGTAGATCAGGCCCCATTTGATGTTGGGGACGGTGACATGCCAGAACATCTGCCAGCCATTGGCCCCGAGCAGACGCGCGGCTTCTTCTTCCTGAGTGCCCTGCTCCTGCATCAGCGGGATCAGTTCTCGGGCCACGAAGGGCACGGTGACGAAAATCGTCGCCAGCACGATGCCTGGCAAGGCGAAGACGATCTGGATGTCGTGATCCTGTAGCCATGGGCCGAAGATCCCTTGGGCACCGAACATCAGCACGTAGACCAGGCCGGCGATCACCGGCGACACCGAGAACGGCAGGTCGATCAGGGTCACCAGCATGCTCTTGCCGCGGAACGAGTATTTGCTCACGCACCAAGCGGCGCTGACACCGAACACCAGGTTCAGCGGCACCGAAATCGCCACGGCGATCACCGTGAGCTTCAGCGCCGACAGCGCGTCCGGTTCAAAGATCGCAGTGAAGAATGCGCCGAGGCCATTTTTCAAACCCTGGGACACCACGATAAACAGTGGCAGCAACAGGAACAGCGCAAAAATCAGCCAGCCAAGGCCGATCAGGATTCGCCGCGAGGTTGCACTGCCACGGCGGGCTGCGTTGGCCGAAGAGGCGGCAGCAATAGACGATTGGGACATTGTTCGCGCCTCCTTATGGGGTTTCGATGCGCCGCTGCAGCAAGTTGATCAGCAGCAACAGAATGAAGGAAACCACCAGCATCAGTACACCAATGGAGGTAGCGCCGGTGTAATCGTATTGGTCGAGCTTGACCATGATCAGCAGCGGCAGGATCTCGGTTTTCATCGGCATGTTGCCGGCGATGAAAATCACTGAACCGTACTCGCCGACCCCGCGGGCAAAGGCCAATGCAAAACCGGTTAACCAGGCGGGCAGCAGCGCCGGCACCAGGATATGACGGAAAACCTGCAAAGGTTTTGCCCCCAGGCACGCCGCCGCTTCTTCCACTTCACGGGGAATATCAGCCAGTACCGGCTGTACCGTACGTACTACGAATGGAAGTGTCACAAAAGTGAGGGCAAGGGTGATGCCCAGGGGGGTGTAGGCGATCTTGAAACCCAGATCCGCAGCAAACTGACCCACCAGACCGGTGGGGGTGTACAGCGTGGTCAGCGCAATGCCGGCCACGGCGGTGGGCAATGCGAAGGGCAAGTCGATCATTGCATCGATGACTTTGCGTCCAGGGAAGGTATAGCGCACCAGCACCCAGGCCAGCAGCGTGCCGATGATGCCGTTGATGATCGCGGCGTACAGGGCGGTGCCGAAGCTCAGCTTCAACGCCGCCAGCACTCGCGGTGCCGAGATGATTGCCCAGAACTGATCCCAGGTGAGTTGAGCGGCATGCACGAACATCGCCGCCAGTGGTATGAGCACAATCAGGCTGAGGTACACCAAGGTGTAGCCCAGCGTCAGCCCGAAGCCGGGTATGACGGGGGAGATACGGCGCGACATAAAAGTCCTTGGTTGAGAATGCATAAAGCCTCGAATCGCGATCCGAGGCTCCTTGATGGCTATTTAAGATTACTGCGCCTGGTAGATCTGGTCGAATACGCCGCCGTCCTTGAAGAATTTCGGCTGCGCGGTTTTCCAGCCGCCGAAGTCTTTGTCGATGGTTACCAGGTCCAGTTTCGGGAACTGCTGGGCGTATTTGGAGGCGATATCCTTGTCACGTGGACGATAGAAGTTTTTCGCCGCGATTTCCTGGCCGGCAGGACTGTACAGGTGCTTGAGGTAGGCTTCGGCGATCTGCTCGTTGCCCTTTTTCTCGGCGTTCTTGTCGACCACGGCCACTGGAGGCTCGGCCAGGATCGACAGCGAAGGCACAACGATCTCGAACTTGTCGGCGCCGCCGTCTTCTTTCAGCGCCAGGAACGCTTCGTTTTCCCAGGCCAGCAACACGTCACCCTGACCGTTGTTGACGAAGGTAATGGTCGAACCGCGAGCACCGGTGTCCAGCACAGGCACGTGCTTGAACAGGGTTTGCACGTATTCCTTGGCCTTGGTTTCGTCACCGCCGTTGGCTTTCAGGCCGTAGGCCCAGGCGGCGAGGAAGTTCCAGCGCGCACCGCCGGAGGTTTTCGGGTTCGGGGTAATCACCGATACGTCGTTCTTGACCAGGTCGCCCCAGTCCTTGATGCCTTTAGGGTTGCCCTTGCGCACCAGGAACACGATGGTCGAGGTGTATGGCGTGCTGGCTTCCGGCAGACGCTTCTGCCAGTCGGCCGGCAGGGTCTTGCCGAGCTTGGCGATTTCATCGATGTCGCCGGCTAGGGCAAGGGTCACCACATCGGCGCGCAGGCCGTCGATCACCGCCCGGCCCTGTTTGCCCGAGCCACCGTGAGACTGCTGGATTTTCACGCTGTCGCCGGGATTGCTTTTCTTCCAGAAATTGACGAATTCAGCGTTGTAATCCTGGTACAGCTCGCGGGTCGGGTCGTACGACACGTTGAGCAGTTCGTAATCCTTGGCAACCGCAGAACCGGCGAACAGGGTACTGGCCAGGGCGGCCAAGGCGAAATGGCGAATCGACGACATGGTGAAAGCTCCTGGAATTCTATTTGTGTTGGCTAGTTCTTATGGATTTCTGGAATCGCGGTGTCGGTTCAAGGATCTTTCGCTTCAGCCCGGTTTATTGCCCGGTTGCTGCAAGCGGAATTTTTCCTTGCGCTCGATCTGGACCACCTGGGCGTTGTGCACGGTGATTTCCACCGCGCCAAACCGCAGATCGCGCAGGGCGCTCTGGATTTCACGCAGGATGGTTGCTTCGTCCTGGCCGTCAACGCTACGTAGAGATGCGCTCATGGTGCTGCTCCTTCGACTGAGAGGTTGCCTGGCAGTGGCGGCACTGCTTGCGGCGTGAAACCAATAGTAGAGAGGCGCAGATATTCTTAAAAAGACTATTTAAGAATGTTTATATAACCAGAAGAATGATCGTTCCCATGCTCCGCGTGGGAATGCCGCCCGGGACGCTCTGCGTCCCTGATCAGCGCGGAAAAATCACGGGCGCCCGATCCCAATCCAATGCAGCCGCCGGCACCGGCCGCCCAAACCAGTAACCCTGCCCCAGATGACTGCCGTGTTCGAGCAGGAACGCCGCCTGCTCGACCTGCTCGATGCCTTCGGCCTGCACTTGCATGCCCATACTCTGCGCCAAGGCAATGATGACCCGCACAATGGCCGCGTCGTCCTCGTCCCACGGCAATCCGGCGACAAAGCCCTGATCAATCTTGAGCTTCTGCACCGGTAAGCGCTTGAGCCGCAACAGCGACGAATAACCGGTGCCGAAATCATCGATGGCCAGTTGCACACCCAATTCACGTAGCCGGTGCATTTGCTCAAGCGCGACCTCTGGATCGTCCATCACCGCGCTCTCGGTGACTTCCAGCTCCAGGCAGGCCGGGTCCAAGCCGGTTTCGCGCAGTACCTGCGCAACCTGTTGGTACAACTCGCGACCGGCGAACAGACGCGATGAAACATTCACCGCGACAAACGACAACTCCACGCCCGCGTGCTGCCACTGGCACATCTGCTCGCAGGCCTGGCGCATCACCCAGGCGTCGATCTGGGTGATCAGCCCGGTCCGCTCGGCAACAGGAATGAATTGCGCAGGCGACACCAGACCGCGCTGCGGATGCTCCCAGCGCACCAGCGCCTCGACGCCAATCAAACGACAGGTCTTGAGATCGTGAACAGGCTGGTAAAACACGCGCAGCTCGTTTTGCTCCAGGGCCCTGCGCAGTTCAGAGGCGGTCTCGACCCGCTGCCGGGCATGGGCCGTCAACGCTTCGGTGTACAGGGCATAGCCATTGCGCCCGCCGCTCTTGGCCTTGAACAGCGCCGAGTCGGCGTTACGCAACAACTGCTCGGCACTCAATGCATCACTGGGGAACAGGCTGATACCGATACTGGCGTTGATGAACAGCCGATGCCCCTGAATATCGAAAGGTTCCTCGAGGCCCTCGATGATCCGCTGGGCCAGCGCCGCGGCCTGCATCAGTTGCGGACAGCTTTCGGCCAGCACGGCGAACTCATCGCCACCCAGGCGCGCCAAGGTGACTCCAGGGTCGAACATGGCTCGCAAGCGTTCGGCCACCGCCTTGAGCAATTGGTCACCCATCGTATGCCCGAGGCTGTCGTTGATCATCACGAAGTGATCCAGATCGATCATCAGCAATGCACACCCACGCTTGTGGATCTGCGCCGATGCCAGGGCTTGCGTGGCGCGGTCGGTGAACAGCAGGCGATTGGGCAGGCCGGTGAGCGGATCGTGATGAGCCAGGTGCCTCAACTCATGTTCCGAGTCCTTGATTGCGCTGATATCGGAAAACACCGCCACGAAATGACTACGACGACCCTGGTCGTCGTAAATGATGCGGATGGTCTGCCATTGCGGGTAGATTTCGCCGCTTTTACGGCGGTTCCAGATTTCCCCGCTCCATTCACCGACGCTGTCGAGCGTGGCGAACATCGCCTGATAGAAAGCGGGCGGATGATGCCCTGACTTGAACAGACTGGGTTGGTGCCCCAGCACTTCTTCACGCTGATAGCCGGTGATCGACATGAAGGCGCGGTTCACATGCACGATCAGCCCTTGATGATCGGTGACCAACACGCCTTCACGGGTGCAATCGAACACGGCGGCCGCCTGGCGCAGACGCTCGCGGTCTTCGCTTCGTTCACGCAATTTCGCGCCGACGCCCAGGCAACGTAACAGTCGCGTCCGGGCAATGAAGATCAAGCCGGCGCTGAACACCATCCAGGCATAACCGTTGATCAGTTGCCAGCGTAAGCGCTCGGCCGAGTCATCGAATAAACTGCTCAATAAATAGCCACTGAGCTGCATCCAGGCCACGGAAATCAGCAGGTAGAGCAGCGCTGCACGCACGGCATCGCGATAGGTGGCAGACATAAGGCTTTCCATGTCCCTACGAAAAAGTCGGGATTATAATTGAATGACACATCCAGCCACTCTTATCTGAAAGAGCGACTGGTTTTATCTGTGGGCTTAGTGATAATGCAACGGCTGTTTTTTTCTTTATCGAGGGCCCTATAGCCTATGTGGTACGAAGGTTTTCTTGGCTTGTCGCCCTGGTCACTGGTGGCAGTCACCCTGCTGATGACCCATGTCACGATCATCGGCGTCACGGTCTATCTGCACCGTTACTCAGCCCATCGCTCGCTTGAGCTGAATGCTGGCCTGAAACATTTCTTCCGCTTCTGGCTGTGGTTGACCACGGCGCAGAACACCCGCGAGTGGACCGCCATCCACCGCAAGCACCACGCCAAATGCGAAACCGTCGATGACCCGCACAGCCCGGTGATCAAGGGTTTGTCCACCGTTCTGCGCAAAGGCGCCGAGCTGTACCGCGCCGAAGCGGAGAACCCCGAGACCTTGCGCATCTACGGCAAGAACTGCCCCGATGACTGGATCGAACGCAACGTCTACACCCGTTTTCCACTGCTGGGCGTGGCGATCATGGGCGTTATCGACCTGCTGCTGTTCGGCACCATCGGCATCACCATCTGGGCCATCCAGATGATGTGGATCCCGGTGTGGGCCGCCGGTGTGGTCAATGGCCTGGGCCATGCCGTCGGCTACCGCAACTTCGAGTGCCGCGATGCGGCGACCAACCTGGTGCCCTGGGGCATCCTGATCGGTGGTGAAGAGCTGCATAACAACCATCACACCTACCCTAACTCGGCAAAACTGTCGGTGAAGAAGTGGGAATTCGATCTGGGCTGGGCCTGGATTCAAGTGTTCAGCTTCCTGCGTCTGGCCAAGGTCCAGCGGGTCGCGCCAATTGCCCACCGTGTCGAAGGCAAGGGCAACCTGGATATGGACACCGCCATGGCGATCCTCAACAACCGCTTCCAGATCATGGCCCAGTACCGCAAGCTGGTGATCGGGCCGCTGGTCAAACAAGAGCTGGAAAAGGTTGATCACTCGGTCCGCCACCAGTTCCACCGCGCCAAGCGCCTGCTCTCGCGGGAAACCAGCCTGCTGGACGACAAGCACCATGTACGCATCCAGACCATGCTCGAGCACAGCCAGGCGCTGAAGGTAATCTACGAGAAACGCCTGGCCTTGCAGCAGATCTGGGTCAAGACCAGCTCAAATGGCCACGACATGCTGGCCGCCATCAAGGATTGGGTACACGAAGCTGAAGCCAGCGGGATTCAATCCCTGCGTGAATTCGCCGATCAGTTGAAAACCTATTCCCTGCGCCCAAACGCTGCCTGACACCGTTGATCGGTGCGCCCAATGCCCGGGCGCACCCTTCGGAACTTCGTTGCAAATCCCTTATCTCAAAGACACTTCGCCACCCAGGCGGGCTTCGTTGTGGCCGCTTAGAACCTTGAGCGGTGCACGCCCTTTGAGATTTGTGCCGATGGTCAATAACCAACAAGACTCATCCCTTGTGCAGTGGCCCGAGGCCGCGCAAACCCTGATGGCGCTGATGCACGCCCAAGGCGAGGTGGCGCGCCTGAGCGAACGCGAACAGCTGTTCAGCACCTTGCTGGTGAGCGTGAACGCGGTGCTGTGGGCATTCAATTGGGAAACCCGCCAGGTGCTGTATGTCAGCCCCGCCTATGAACGGATCTTCGGCCGCAGTGCCGACCTGCTGTTGGCCGACTACAACCAATGGCGCGACAGCATTTACCCCGACGATCTCGAGTACGCCGAGCGCAGCCTGGCGGACGTGCTGGACAAAGGTGCCGTTGAAGACCGCGAGTACCGAATCATTACCGGCGACGGCCAGCTACGCTGGCTCAGCGACAAATGCTTCATCAACCGTCAGGCCGAGCCTGGGCAGCCGGTGATCATTGTCGGCATTGCCGAAGACATCACCGACAAGAAACAGCTGGAGTCTGAACTGCAACGGCTGGCGACCACCGACGCCCTGACCCAGAGCAGCAACCGCCGGCATTTTTTCGAAGGCGCTGACCACGAATTCGAACAGGCTCGGCAACAGGGCACGCCGCTATCGTTTCTCATGCTGGACATCGATGACTTCAAGGTCATCAACGACACCTACGGCCACCAGGAAGGCGATAACGTGCTACAGCACATTGCCGACTGCGGCCGCGCAGCGCTGCGTCGCGGCGATCTGTTCGGGCGCATTGGCGGCGAGGAGTTCGCCGCTGTGTTCCCCGGCTGCACCCCGCAGATGGCCCTGCAAGTGGCTGAGCGCGTGCAACGGGAGATTCAGGGGTTGAGCTTCAGCCACGACGGCCAGACATTTGGTATCACCGTCAGTCAGGGGCTGACCAGCCTCACGGCCGAGGATGAAAGTGTGGAAAGCCTGTTTGCCCGCGCGGATGCGGCGATGTATCAGGCCAAGCGTGATGGGAAGAACCGGATTGTCACAGGCTGACAGGCCAAACACATATCCCCTGTGGGAGCGAGCTTGCTCGCGATAGCGGCCTATCAGCCAAAACAAATGTTGAATGTAAGTCCGCCATCGCGAGCAAGCTCGCTCCCACAGGTTTTGCTTCAGTCCTATTTCTTGCGCATCCGCACCAGCTCCGGCAAGCCGATCTTCAGCAGCCGCGCCGTTCGGCTATTGGCCAACGCCTCAAGGCCCTCATGTTCGGTCAGGCACGCCAGTTGCGCCGCCATGTTCATCACCAGGGCCTCACGAGAGTAAACGCCGCCACCGAGCTGGTAAGCCGCCGCAATCAGCTGCCGCAGCTCCAGCGGCAGACGCCAGCGGGTGCGCAACGCCGAACCGTAGGCGGCACCGAACTCGGCCAACGCCTCGCCCACTTGCTCCTGCTCGTCCAGTTCGCCACCGGCCTGTTTCCATTCCTGCAAACAGCGCAGCAACGCCAGATCGCCCAATCGATGCAGCATGCCGGCGCAGTAGCAACGTGCCTGATCCAGATCCAGCAAGCGCGCCAACGTTCGCGCGTACTCAGCCGTGTGTAGCGACAAATCCCAGTAACGCTCGGCATAGTCCGCCAGCTGCGGATCGCTGAGCCGCGCACTGCGCTTGAGTGTCAGGCCCAGAATCAGGTTCATGCTTTGCCCGGTGCCCAGTCGATGCAGTGCCTGGGACAGGGTCTGCACGGCGGTGCCATGGTGCTGGGCGGCGCTGTTGGCAGCGGCGATCAGCACCGCGGTGACCTGTGGATCGGTGCGGATCTCATCTTCCAGCACCGTCAAATCCAGACCATTTGGATTGAGGCTTCGCTTGACCGCCACTTGCACGTCGGTCATCAGCGGCGCGCCTTCCGCCAGTTCGCGACGGCGCTCAAGAAATACGGGCAAGGTCATGCCCGGCGCCAGCGCCGGCACCTCGCACGATACCTCTTCCCCGGCGTTCAGCAGCAAAGCCTGCAGGCGCTGGGTCAGGCTTGCCATGTTCAGGGGTTTGGTCAGGTACGCGGCAGGGGCCAGCGGCAAGGCCTCACGCACGCTCGCGCTGTCGTTGCGGCTACTCATCAGAATGAAGGGTAACGGTGGATTACGCTTGCGCTGGCGCACACTGCGCAACACATTCAGGCCATCGACGCCTGGCAGCTCCCAGTCGGCGATGACCAGGTCGTAAGGGTTTGACGCCAGCAACTCCAGCGCCTGCTGACCATCGGCACACAAATCCAGCCGCGCATCGCAGCGAACGTTCAACAACACTTCCTTGAGCAGATCGCGGGACCATGGGTCGGCCTCGGCGATCAATACTCTCGGAATCGCGGGTAAAATGACGACTGTCATACAGCTCTCCCTGGCAATGCGTGAACCTTAGCCAAAGCCGGCCATTGGATACAGCGCTAATACGCGGGTTGGGTTTTAGCGGGCATGAAAAAACCCGCCGAAGCGGGTTTTTTGTGGAGCAGGTCACACTCGGTGATCAGAGCTCGGAGAAGCACTCTTCGATGATCGCCAGACCCTTGTCCAGTTGCTCGTCCGGCGAAGTCAGCGGTACCAGGACGCGCAGAACGTTGCCGTAGGTGCCGCAGGACAGCAGGATCAGACCCTTGTCGCGAGCCTTGGCCACCACGGACGCTACTGCTGCAGCGTTCGGCTTGTGGCTGTCGCCGTTTTCGAACAGCTCGACCGCGATCATCGCGCCCAGTGCACGCACTTCACCGATCACCGGGTACTTGGCCTGGATAGCTTTCAGGCCAGTCACCAAACGCTCGCCAACAGCCTTGCAGCGGTCCAGCAGGTGCTCTTCTTCGAACACTTCCATCACGGCCAGGGCCGCGGCGCAAGCGATCGGGCTACCGGCGTAGGTGCCGCCCAGGCCGCCTGGAGCGATAGCGTCCATGTATTCAGCCTTGCCGCACACACCGGCCAACGGGAAGCCGCCAGCGATGGATTTGGCGAAGGTGGTCAGGTCGGCAGCAACGCCCATCTGTTCCATGGCGAAGAAAGTACCGGTACGGCCAGCGCCGGTCTGTACTTCGTCAGCGATCAGCAGGATGCCGTGCTGGTCGCACAGGGCACGCAGACGCTTCATGAACTCTTTCGGAGCGACGTAGAAACCACCTTCGCCCTGAACCGGCTCGATGATGATCGCGGCGATGTCACGCGGCTCGGCGTCGTTCTTGAAGATGCGTTCGATGCTGGCGATCGAATCGTCGATGCTCACACCGTGCAGTTCATTCGGGTACAGCGCGCGGAACACGCCGCCTGGCATCAGGCCCATGCCGGCCGAGTAAGGCACGACTTTACCGGTCAGGCCCAAGGTCATCATGGTGCGGCCGTGGTAAGCGCCGGTGAACGCGATCACGCCGGCACGGCCAGTGGCGGCACGGGCGATTTTCACGGCGTTTTCTACAGCTTCGGATCCGGTGGTAACCAGCAGGGTTTTCTTCTCGAAATCACCTGGCACCTTGGCGTTGATTTTTTCGCACACTTCAACGTACGGCTCGTAAGCCAGTACCTGGAAGCAGGTGTGAGTCAGCTTGTTCAGTTGCTCGGTCACGGCGGCGATGATTTTCGGGTGCACGTGGCCGGTGTTCAGCACGGCGATACCACCGGCGAAGTCGATGAACTCACGACCTTCAACGTCGGTCACGGTAGCGTTCTTCGCGGACTCGGCGAAAATCGGGTGAATCTGGCCAACACCACGTGGAACAGCAGCGGTACGGCGGGCCATCAAAGAAGCGTTAGTCTTGCTCATTACATTCCTCATTCGCCGCTCATCGGTCGGCGTGGTTCAAGGATTAAGCGGCGGGGAGGTAACGACGGCAGCATGCGATGATCGACTGCCGCAGCGTTCCGGGCCACAGAGAAAATTCCGTTTGTTGCACGCAAAGGGTCAGCGCTCTCGTGCCCTTTGCGTTTAAAGCAATACCCAGCCTTGCCTATGCCTTCGAGCTTAGATGCCCAGGCAGAGGTATTTGATTTCCAGGTAATCTTCGATGCCGTACTTGGAGCCTTCACGGCCCAGGCCCGAGGCCTTGATGCCACCGAATGGCGCGACTTCGTTGGAGATCAGACCGGTGTTGACGCCGACCATGCCGTATTCCAGGGCTTCTGCCACACGGAACACGCGACCCAGGTCGCGAGCATAGAAGTACGAGGCCAGACCGAACTCGGTGTCGTTGGACATCGCGATCACATCGTCTTCGTCTTTGAAGCGGAACAGCGGCGCCAAAGGACCGAAGGTTTCTTCCTTGGCCACGGCAGCGTTGTTTGGCACGTTGGTCAGGATGGTCGGCTCGAAGAAGTTGCCTTCCATCGATTTGCCACCAGACAGAACGGTCGCGCCTTTGGAAACGGCATCAGCAATGTGCTCTTGCACCTTGGCCACGGCTTTTTCGTCGATCAGCGGGCCAGTGGTGGTGCCGTCTTCCAGACCGTTACCGATCTTGAGCTTGGCGACTGCCACTTTGAGCTTCTCGGCGAACGCGTCGTAGACCGAATCCTGAATGTACAGACGGTTGGCGCAGACGCAGGTCTGGCCGTTGTTGCGGTACTTGGAAATGATCGCGCCTTCGACGGCCTTATCCAGGTCCGCGTCGTCGAACACGATGAACGGCGCGTTGCCGCCCAGTTCCAGGGACACTTTCTTGATGTCCTTGGCGCATTCCGACATCAGTTGACGACCGATTTCAGTCGAACCGGTGAAGGACAGTTTGCGCACGATCGGGTTGCTGGTCAGCTCGCTGCCGATGTCGCCGGCGCTGCCGGAAACAACGCTGAACACGCCAGCCGGGATGCCGGCACGCTGGGCCAGCTCAGCCAGGGCGAAAGCGGAGAACGGAGTTTGCGAAGCAGGCTTGAGCACCATGGTGCAACCAGCGGCCAGGGCAGGGCCGGCTTTACGGGTGATCATGGCAGCCGGGAAGTTCCACGGGGTGATTGCCGCGGTCACACCGATTGGCTGCTTGATCACGATCAGGCGCTTGTCTGGCTGGTGGCCCGGAATCACATCACCGTAGATGCGCTTGGCTTCTTCGGCGAACCACTCGATGAAGGAAGCGGCGTAAACGATTTCGCCCTTGGCTTCGGCCAATGGCTTGCCCTGCTCCAGGGTCATCAGGCGAGCCAGGTCGTCCTGGTTCTCGATGATCAGTTCGTACCAGCGACGCAGTTTGTTCGCACGTTCTTTGGCGGTCAGTGCACGCCAGGCCGGCAGCGCTTTGTCAGCGGCTTCGATTGCACGGCGGGTTTCGGCAGCGCCCATTTTCGGCACGGTGCCCAGAATTTCGCCCGTTGCCGGGTTGTTGACCTTGATCGTCTGACCATTGTCCGCGTCTACCCAAGCGCCATCGATGAAGGCTTGCTGGCGGAACAACTGGGTGTCTTTAAGCTGCATGTCGGCTTTCCTTAACAGCACCGCGGCAAGCGCGGAGCAAATTATGATTGTAGAAAGGCGCCTCAGTAGGCTGCCGTCAGGGAAATCATTCACCGGGCTGAAGCACATAAATAGCGCACTGATTCAAATCGTGCGGTTCAGCACCCAGACAAGAGCGTTTGAAATCTCAAACGAATCCTAGGATCAAAGGGGGTAAAGGACAATAGCCTGTTCGAAAAAAAGAACGAAAACGCCGCATTTGCTGCTATTTTCTGATCAACGTAGCAACCGCAGGTTACGCTTTGAAAAAACGCAGGCGATTCAGCAGCATGGACGCCCGCATTGCATATGCGTATCATGGCGCCCGCTGCACCAGTAGCTCAGCTGGATAGAGTACTGCCCTCCGAAGGCAGGGGTCGTGGGTTCGAATCCCGCCTGGTGCACCATACGTAAAAACGAGAAAGCCTCAGGCCGTTGGGTCTGGGGCTTTTTTGTGGGTGATCACTTTAAAAGTGACTCAATTGGAGTCGGCGTGAGTTTCAAGGCGTAGCTGATAGAACGTGGGCTGAAGGGTCAGTTGTCAACTTTAAGTTGACTACTCCAGCAGTCGCCGAGTTGTACGGGGAGGAGTCCTGACAATCCCCACTTAGCCCCACCATTACCGCAGAACATCAATCCAAAAGATCCTATGCTAGTGACTGCACGGGGTTGTGTCAGTTACTTGGGTATTCAGCGGTAGCTGGTGCCCTCTTAACAGATGTTATCCCTCCCCCTCGACTTCCGAGGTTGCAGGAGATCAACCTGCACGATACCCTTCCGCCGTCGCTGCCAATTCAGCGACCGGGCTTGGTAACCCGAGAGTTAAGCGCAACAGCGCCCCCATTGAGAATTGCAGGCGTTTTTTACGTCCGTAATTTTGCTTTATGGCGGCTGTGCGTGGGACGTCTTCGGGCGTGCCGGATTCCTTGACTCCCGGTTTACCAACCTGCGCACAGCTGCCACCCATTCGCTTGGTAACGAAAAAGTGGCAGTTCCTCGTCAAGGAGCTAGACCATGCGCAATACAAATCCGTGCGAAATTCCGCTTGTCCCTCAACGCGATTTCAACTCGCGCCCTCTATGCATCTCTGTCAATGGAGGTGGCAAATGACTGAACAACAAGAAGCAAAGACCATCGGTTTGACTCCCTGCATCTATTGCCCGGACGAACCGCTGTTCCATGTCAGCGGTGGTGTGCCTATTAGCAAAGCACTCGCACAGGCATCCGACCTGCTGTTCCTGGCCAAGTCGTTCGCCGAGGATGCGGCCTACGCAAAAGACACTGACCGCCACGCGTGGGCGGCGCACTATCTGACTGCGATGAGCAAGGCTGTTATTGATGATGTGGTGAAAGTGCTGACGCGATCGACACAGACGCGTTAGCAACAAGCTGCAAAACAGTAGCGGCTCACCCATGAAATGGGCCTCGAATTTTCGGGGCCCCCAGAACAGTGTTGGTCGAGAGGCCGCGCGTAACGGTCCGCGCAGTTAAGGGGGCGGTTCTGCAGCCAGCAATCTACCTTGGCTGCGTCCTGCCTGAAGCCACGTCACGCGCAGTGCGATCTATCTCGGAATCATCGCCAGACAGGCACCGCCCACCACCTGCATCACCAGCAGTGCAGGGATCATCAGGTGGGGAGAGGTAAGTTCATGCCGCCTCCTCGGTACATCCCACCCCCTACTCGGACAAATGTCGCAAAAGTCTTTTTGTTGCTGGATACGACGTGCCCTTCTCAGAATGTCCCGCCTGACTTGATCCGAGGGAATGCAATGCGCTTGATAAGGAGGTCTGACAGGGGCTTGCTACGTGTCGAAGACCCGTATGTGGCCGCCCGAAAAGTTAGTAGCGCCCTGATGTGCGGGAGGCATTCCCTGCAAGGGCTGGTTGAGCTTCAGCGAACTACCTGCATCACCCAGGACAGCGAGATTATCGAGGCGGTCAGGAGAGGGGATTGGCTGCTGGTGTCAGACATCCCCATCCGCTCCGGCGGCGGTTACAGGCCCAGTCCAGCGCCCGAGCCTGAACTGGTCTACATCCGCCCCAAAGAGCCCTGGCCGGAGCCAAAGCCCCGCACCGACCGGGTGTTTGCCAAGTCCTGCGCCTCTGGAAACTGGTGCAGCACCAAACCCGGTACAGCCAGCGTCCCCGTCTCAGACTTTGGCAAGGTCATGCTGGTGGCGCCTATGCTTGCCCTCTCTTCAATCGACGCGATTAAACTTGCGGTAGGCTTCGACGCGGTGCTGGGGCGCACAGCCGGTAGCGGCATCCTGCAACACGGATTCAGGTGGGCCATGCGCGGCAATCCTACCGGGGTGTTCATTGCGGGGATGCTCCCGACCCAGATGGGCGACGGGACGCTCTACAATGACGACGATCTGCGCCAGGTAAGCCACGCACCTACCCGTGTCCGCTTTCAGTTCCGCCGTGATGCCGAAGGCGTGATACAGGTCTATGGCATTCATACCGGCCCGTCCGGGGACGATTCCGTGCGCACGGTGCAGGTCAAATGGAATGCCACCAAAACCGTGCTCGAAGCGGATTTGAACGGCATCACTATTTTGTGGACACCCAGCGGACCGCTGGCCATCCCGCCTTTGGTCCACCCTGAGCAGCGCAGCAGCGATCCCATCATCCTGGTTCACCCCATACCGGAAAACACAGACTCGGTGATCGAGGTTTATCCAGGTGGCGAGGACGTTGAAACCGACGACTGTATTCTGGTGTTCCCGGCAGACACCGGGCTTAGCTCGCTGTACCTGGTATTTTCAAAACCTGCTGGCGGTGGCGATATCAAGTATCACCCTGCCCCCAAAGGGCTAACGGCTTTCCCTGACGCGGTGCGTGACAGTCCAAAATCTAGCGTCCAGGGGGGAGGAAAAAAACGCAGTCGCTGGAAGGATCGAAAAGGCCGAATTTATGAGTGGGACAGCCAGCACGGAGCGGTTGAGATATACGATAAACAGGGTAAGCACTTAGGTGAATTCGACGCTGAAACTGGCGATATGAGAAAACCGCCGAAACCAGGCCGTACAACACCAAAATAAACAGAGAAAAGTCATGTTCTTAGAAATCACAGGATTCCTTGCAAGCGGGAGCGAAGAAAGCTCGATTAAGTTTGAGCTGGACATCGCTCAGGAGTATGAGCAAGCAGTTATGGATGTATTGGGTTGGGAAAGCTTAGCGGCGGAGGCTGATGGGGAGCTTCCACTAACGAGCGAGCAAGTGCAGCAAATAGCTGAAGCAATCAATGAGCAATTGCCGACGGAGCTAGACCTGTTCATCGGAGTACGGGCATAGCGGAATGAATGCGAGAGTGTGACAAAGTACAGCGCCAGCGATTTGCCCTCGTCGAGTGACGCTAGCCTGACACCAGTTCGGAACAGATCGCCGCTGGACGCACTCACTACACCCGATCTGGAGCGCTTCGCGCTCCCCGATTTAAAATCGGGAAACCCTAAGTGGATCTACTACTGCGTTTCGAACGCGACTTTGGCAATTACTCGACTGCCACCGCTTCAAACTGAGGCAGTGCCGCGCAGTTGGTCACGTGAGCGCATCTGTACGTGGTTACGCCTCCAATTCGCTAGGCGTGTGCGTCTTGAGCCAGTCGGCTAGGGCGGCATTCATACGTGTTTGCCAGCCGGGCCCCGAGGCCTTGAATTGCGCCAGCACGTCAGCCTCAAGCCGGATCGTTATCCGCTCGCGCACTACGTCCGCCTTGGGCCTGCCGCGACGAACACGTCGATTGCCTTTGAATTCGTCGGCGTGCTTAAAGAAGGTATCGGTGAGTTCCGGTGCATCGTCTGGATCAACCCAGACGGCTTCGGTATTGGGTTTGTTCGCGCTCATTGGCTTTCCTCATGGAGATGATGCGGCGAGCGAGGCTATTTGCATGGATTTACTGTATGCACACTAAATCAATCATGCAAGGTACTGCGTCATGACACTATTAGGGGCGCGGGTAGCGCCCCAAACGAAAAAACCGCCGAAGCGGTTTTTTCATTCTGTCGTCCAGTCAAACTCGTCGTATTCATCATCCTCGTCGTCCTCGAATTCTTTCTCTTCAAGAACGTCTTCTTCCTCAGCATTACCCTCTTCCTGCTGATTCAGCAGAAAATCCTTACGACTCTCGGTTATTGCCCGCCGTAATTCCTCACCCTTTTCCGGGCAGTTGAGCATTTGGGCGATGCGGTCGATTTTTTTTGTCACGGCATCCTCCAACGCATCGACTTATGGCCTGATAGTGCGCGCTTTCGGGCCTTGATGCCAAATCGTCGAGCGTTGTGCCGGTCAGTTTTTCTGCAGGTCCTTGAGTCGGGCGTTGAGGTTTTCGTCGGGAAAGCGTTTGTGCAGGTCAGCCAGCAGTTTATCGGCGGCTTGCCTGTGCCCGGTTTTTTGCAGGCGAAGCACTTCGCGCAATTGCTCGTCCAGGGATTTCACCGTGGCCGCGGCACGCTTGCTGGCTTTGGCTTCGTCCATCCTGTCGGCACTGAAGGATTGTTCTTGCGCTGGGGCCACCGATTCCGCCATTGGCGCACCAGCCGGGGCTTTCAGGGAACGGGCCAGCGCTGGCGGCGCTGCTTCGGCTTCCTGTTTGGCGACCGGTGCAGCAGGCGCGAAGTCGTAGCTCGGCACTTGCTCAGGTGTGCGCTGTACCAGCGAGAGCATCAGCGCGATGCCGACGAGGCTGGCGAATGCCACTTGCCAGCGGGGTTGCTGGCAGGCGCGAATCCAGCGTTGCCACAGGCCTGGCTTCGGCGCGGGCACTGCGCTGCGCGCGGCGGACAGGATCAAGGCGTCGAGATGCGCCGGTGGTTCGCCGATGGCTTGCTCGCGGTAATGTTCGAGCGCTTGGTGATCCGTTGTGTGCTTGGCGTCAGTCATGTCAGTACCTCCTCGGCCAGCAGCCGACGCAGTTTTTGCTGGGCGTAACGCAAGCGGCTCTTGACGGTTTCCAGCGGTGTTTCGGTGAGGGTGGCGATCTGCGGTAAATCGAGATCGCTGTAGGCGCGCAGCAGGAACACTTCGCGCTGGTCGGCGGGCAAGGCTTGCAGGGCGGCTTCAAGTCGCTGTGTGTCGCGGCTCAGGCTCAGCAGCTGCTCAGGATCGGCCGCCTCGTCGGCCAGGGCATGGGTCTGTTCGTCGTAGCTGTCGTGCAGCGGTTGATGGACGCCGTGTTTGCGCCAGTAATCGATCAAGCGGTTGCGGGCAATCTGGTAGAGCCAGGTACGAAAAGTCGCCCGACCTTGTGGCTGACTGCCGCTGCGGATCAAGCTCAACCAGGTTTCCTGATAGACCTCCTCGGCGAGTTCAGCTCTGCCACTCAACCCTAGCAGGAATCGGTACAAGCCCTGTCGGTGGCGCGCGTACAGAATCTCGAACGCCGCGCCGTCGCCCTCGCGATAACGGGCCAGCAGCGATTCGTCGCTGCTGGCCTCGGTGCTGCTTGCGGGTGCAAACAGCTGGCTGATGAACCCTTTCAATCGGCTCACTATTCAATCCGTCGTTCAGTGGCAGTTGGATTCGACGCCGTGGTGGTACGCAAGCTCTGCGCCAGTTCCACCAATTGTATGAACTCGCTGCGCAGGCCGAAGCGGTCATCGCCCCGGGCGCCACGAGCCAGCGCTTCGGTGTCTTTGAGGCTGAACTCGCCGGTGTAGCGTCCGTCCTTGAGCTGTTGGGAAAACGCTGCCACTGCCGCTGCAAAGCGTAGGTCATCGCTGGCTTTGCCAGTCGGGGAGTCAACGATTGGACGCTCGATCAAGCGACTGTTCCCACCTTCCGGCAATTGATAACGCACACGCAGCATCGCCAATTCGCCATGCTTTTCGGAATCAGCGGCGCCCGTTTGACCGTAGCGCAGTGGCTCAAGCCAGCCCTTCTCACCCTTGGGGACAATTTCGTACAACGCCGTCACAGTATGTCCTGCACCGATTTCACCGGCATCGACCTTGTCATTGCTGAAATCCTCACGTTTCAACGCACGGTTTTCATAACCCAGCAGGCGATACTCGCTGACCTGCGCGGGGTTGAACTCCACTTGCAGCTTGACGTTTTTCGCCACGACGGCAAGGGTTGAGCCGAGTTGATCCACCAGCACCTTGCGCGCCTCACGCAGGTTGTCGATGTAGGCGTAATTGCCGTCGCCGGCATCGGCCAGTTGTTCCATCAGGTGTTCATTGTAGTTATCCACACCGAAACCCAGGGTGGTCAGGGATACGCCAGTCTTGCGTTTATCCACAGCCATTTGCTTGAGGCTGTCGAAGTCGCTGACACCGACATTGAAGTCACCGTCAGTGGCCAACAGAACGCGGTTGATGCCCTTGGGGATAAACGCCTGTTGCGCCTGTTGATAAGCCAGTTCGATGCCCGACGCTCCGGCGGTGGAGCCGCCCGCGGTCAATTGGTCGATGGCTGTACGAATCTTCGCTTTTTCCCGTCCGGAAGTGGATTCTAGTACCACGCGTGATTCCCCGGCATAGACCACCAACGAAACCCGATCCTGTTCACGCAGTTGATCGACCAGCAATTTCAGCGTGCTTTTTACCAGCGGCAGGCCCTCGCGGCGATCCATCGAGCCGGATACGTCTACCAGGAACACCAGGTTCGCCGGAGCCAGTTCCGCGACCGCGCGGTCCGAGGCCTTGATGCCGATGCGCAACAAGCGCGTATGCGGATTCCATGGGGACGCTGCCAGTTCCGTGGTTACACCGAAGGGCGAGCCATCGGTGGGCAAGGCGTAGTCGTAAGGGAAGTAGTTGACCATCTCCTCCAGCCGCACCGCCCCTTCCGGTGGCAGTCTTCCTTGGTTGAGCAAACGGCGGACGTTGGCGTAGGCGCCGGTGTCGACGTCGGCGCTGAAGGTCGAGACCGGCACTTGGGCGACGCTGTGGATCGGGTTGTCTGCCAGAGCCTGGTATTGCTCACGCTGCTCGTCGCGATAGCCCTGTGGATAAGCTTCGCCTGCGGGCATCGGTGCAAAACTGGTCATGGGCGCCGCGCGTACGCTGCGCTTGGCCACCGCAGCATCAGCCATAACGATTTCATGTTGCACCAAGGCTTCGGATTTCAGCTCAGCCTGGGCCGGTGGCGGTATCGCTGCGGACTCAGGTTTCGAAGAAACGCCGCAACCGGCAATCGCTAGCAACAGCCCGGCAGCAAAACCCTGGGCAGCGGGGCGCAAAAAATGCAGAGGAAGGGGTTGCAGAGGAAGGAGCATGGGGCTGACCTCAGGAGGAAATTGATCCATTCATCCTGTGAGACGGACAGCCCCAACGGTTCGGGTTAACCGTGCGAAAAATATTCAGCGGTGATAACGCCGCACCACGCTGCTGTTTTTCAGCACATGGCCTTTTATTTTTTCCAGGAACTGCGCACGGGTCAGGCCGGCGGGCAGGGCATCTGGTGCCAAATCCAGGGCGTAGAGCTGGATGATGTAATGGTGCGCGCTGTCGCCCACCGGCGGGCAAGGACCGACATAACCGGTGGTGCCTTTGCTGTTAGTGCCGCCCACGCCTTCCAGTGCGGATTTGGCACCGACACCGGCCGCAATCTGATGGGTGGTTGCCTTGATACCGTAATGAACCCAATGATCGACGCCCTGCCCTTTCTGGCCATCCGGGTCGTGCATGACGATGGCGTAGCTGAGCGTGCCCGCAGGACCGGCGTTCCAGTTCAGCGCAGGCGACACATTGTGCCCACCGCAACCCTGGGCATCGCTGGCGGCGGCCGATGTGAACAGTCGGTCATCCGATACGCCTGGGATGTTCAGGGTGAAACGCTCCTGAGCCGCCTGTGCCGGAAATTGCACGCAAAGGGCGACTGCTACGGCCGCTAGCCAAGGGGTCAGAGAGGTCAATCGGGTCATACCGGGAGCACCTTGTGCGGTTGGGGCCGAGGTCGGCGAGCAAACTATAGCCGGACCGTTCGCGCGGTGGCAGTGGGAATTGGATGAACCTCGAGATAAGGACCAGACTCTTAATTGAAACGCCGGTCTGGAGAGCAATCATGACCCTGCATCGCGTTGCCCGTCTCGCCGATATCCCCGAAGACCGTGGTCTGGAAGTCAGCGTCCAGGACAGCAAGATCGTCCTGCTGAAAGTCGGCGATCAAGTGCGCGCCTATCAAGGCGAATGCCCGCATGCCGGAGCGCCTCTGGCCGAAGGCGCGCTCTGTCATGGGCGGCTGACGTGTCCATGGCACAAGGCGCAGTTTCGGATCGAGGACGGTGGGTTGTGTGAGCCTCCCGCCCTGGACAGCCTCAAGCGCTACCCGCTTGAAGTGCGTGACGACGAAGTCTGGGTTGGCGATCAGCCGCTGCAGGACGCCCACACCCCACCGGCCGATGACGAGCGCACCTTTGTGATTGTCGGTGCGGGTGCCGCGGGCACGGCGGCGGCCTCGGCCCTGCGCGAGAAAGGTTTTGGTGGTCGGGTGCTGCTGATCGACCGCGAAGCCGGCGCCGGGTACGACCGCACGGTATTGAGCAAATTCGTGATTGCCGGAGAGATGCCGCCGGAAGAAGTCCCGCCCCTGCGCGACGAAGACTTTTACCGCGAGCAAAGAATCGAGCGAATGAACGCTGAAGTGGCGAGCCTGGATGTCGCCAACCAAACGCTGCAACTGGTCGACGGCCAATCGCTGAAATACGACGCCGCTTTGCTGGCGACAGGCGGCATCCCCGATTCACTGCAACTGCCCGGTGCGGACCTGCCGCAGGTGTTCGTCTTGCGCTCCAAAGCGGATGCGCAACAGATTCTGCACACCGCCAAGGCTGGTCAGCGCGCGGTGATCATCGGCGACAGCTTCATCGCCATGGAGTCCGCCTCGTCCCTGCGCCAATACGGCCTGGAGGTCACCGTTCTGGCCCGCCATCCGGTGCCTTTCGCCAAACAGTTCGGCGACAGCGTCGGCAAGGCGATTCTGGCCCTGCACGAGGCCAACGGCGTGGTGTACCGAACGGAGGGGCAGGCCGCGCAGATCGAAGGAACGACGCGAGTCGAAGCGGTGCGCCTGGATAATGATCAGCGTCTACCGGCGGACCTGGTGCTGGTCGGGATTGGCGTCACCCCGGCAACCGCAGCGTTTGCCGATCTGCCGAAGGAACAGGATCAGTCGCTGCTGGTCGACGGAGGGATGCGCGTAGCCGATGGACTCTGGGCGGCTGGCGATATCGCGACGTTTGCACTTAACGGCCAGCCCCAGCGCATCGAACACTGGCGCCTGGCGCAACAACAGGCGCGGATCGCGGCGGCGAACATGCTCGGTGGCGATGAACATTATCTCGACGTACCGTATTTCTGGACCTGGCACTTTGGCAAAAACTACGACTACCTTGGCCACGCGCAAGCCTGGGACGAAGTCGAGTTCAAGGGTGACCCCTGCAACCCGCCCTTTATCGGTCTGTTCGGCAAAAACGGCGTGGTGACGGCGGCCGTGGCCTGTGATGAAGAGCGTACGATGGCGATGCTCGCCGAACGCATGAAGCAGCCGTTGCCCGTGGACGAGGCGTGGAGGTTGATCCGCGGTTGAAGTGCACCTGTAGGAGCCAGGCTTGCCGGCGAACCAGACGACGCGGAATGCCTGCTGCACCGCGTTATCGTTCTTCGCCGGCAAGCCTGGCTCCTACAGAGGGGTTGTGTTTAGGGCTCCTGGACTACGCCAGGACCACTGAACTTGCTCATCACGAAGTCGACAAACTCCTCAACGGTCATTTTCTGGCCGTTGAATTGCACTTGGTTATTGGCGTAGTGCAGTTGGGTGACGACGTTGTTGCTGTCCAGTTTCGCCAATTGCGAGCCGACTGCCATGCTGCTGAACATATCGGCGGTAGCGGTGGCCTGATCGGCGATGAGCTTGGCGTCGGTCTGGCCGTCAATTTGCGACTGCACGGTGAGTATGTCGACGAGCATGGGCTTGGACACTTTCAGGTTGACGTCCAGCAGCGCGATCATCTGGCGGACCAACTGGTCGGCCGGCAGGTCGATCGATTGCGGCTTGGTCAGGTCAAGCACCAGGTTGGCGCGGCTTTCGCCATTGGCGGTGTTGAACGACAGGTTCTCCAGAGCCACCTGCGGGCCGGCCGCCAGTAATTGTTCCAGGCCGGTTTTAAGCTGCGCTTCTTCTGCTTCGGTCAATTTCAGCTCGGGGGCCGGTTGACCGGCCTCGACAGCCTCGGCGGCGGCCTGCTCATAGGGCTGTAATTTAGTCTGGTAAATCTGCATCAGCGACAACGTCGCCGGGATGTCGAGGTTCTTCAGGCTCATGGCAAGCTGGGCAGAACCCACGGCCTTGCCGTTCAGGGACACTTCAGCAATCTTGTAATCGGCGCGCCCGGAAGCACTGGTGCCTGATTCCTCGGTGTGGTTCTTCATTTCGAAGTTCTTCAAGCCCAGCACTGACTGCTTGGGGCCAAAGGTGGTTTTGCTGTTGGTCAGCTCGACGGTGTTATCGCCGGTGTAGTAACCGTAGGTGCTTTTTGTCAGGTTGCTGGCCAGGGTAAGGCCACTCAACTCGACCTGCACCGGTGCCTGGTCTTCGGAAACGGTGGTCAGCTTCAGGCTGTCCATGTAGCCGTCGGCCTTGACCTTCTGCGCCTGGGCGCTGGCCGCGACATCAACCTTCAGACCGGAAAATTTCAGGCTGGACTTGTCATCCAGTGCAGTTTCCAGCGGCAGCAATTCAAGCGTGCCGGTGGTGGAGTTGTCGTAGCCAATATTGACCACGCCCTTGAGCGGCGAAGCGTCCTTGGTGGCGGCGAACCATTTTTCCGTAAGCGGGGTCTTTTCCAGTTCATAGTGACTGGTGGCCATGACCGGCAACCACTTCAGCGATACCAGGCGCGAGAACGGCAGCGGACCGTGTTCGATGTGGTCGGTAAACAGCAACTCGACCGGTGCCTCGCCGAACATTTCGCCTTCACCCTTGAGGCGGTAATGCGCAGTGCTGCTGAATACATGGCGTTCCAGGGACACCAGCTCCAGCGAAGCCGTGCCTTTGTAACCCACCATCGCGGCCTGCAGTTGCTTGTTGGCATCCGCCAGGGAGGTGTTGAGCACACCTTCGATTTTGGTGCCGGTGAACCAGGCTCCGCCGGCGCTGATTGCACCAATGGCGACAACAATTCCCAGGAGCACGCCTGCTGATTTATTCATGAATGACCCGTTCAATGTCCGTTGTTGAAGGTGTGGTCGTCTTCCCTGAACCCATGACGGGTTGCGGTCACGACTGCGCTGAAAGTGGGGTGCAGATTAGCATCAGGCGCGATGGGCGGCCCAATGGTTAACGGTGAAAAAGTGTCTATGGGAATTCAGAGGTGAGAGTTTTAGAGCTCAATCGATCGCCTTCGCGAGCAGGCTCGCTCCCACAGGACAAATGCATTCCAATGTGGGAGCGAGCCTGCTCGCGAAGGCGTCAGTCCTGCCAGACAAAATCAGGAATACTGCACTTCAATCTCATCAAGCTGATGATCAAAGGTTTTCAGCCGCGCCGTCCAGGTGTAGATCAGCACTTCGAAATCCCGGTTGATCACCGCCCCACCCGTCACTTCCTCGCGCGGGTCGCAGAAGTCCAGTTGATAGCGCTCGCGGGCCATGGCGTTGGCGACGTCAGCCAGCTCGCGGGCATTGTTGAGCCAGTGCCGACCGTCGTCGGCCACTTGTTTGTCCAGCTCAAGGCACTGTTTTTTCAAGGTTTCGAGGCTTTTTTCCAGCGGCGTGCCCGTGAGCTCGCCCATGACTTCCTGAAAGGTCCTGCCCGGTTGCCAGTAGCTGCCCCAGAAATACCGGTCGAACACCGATTCAACACGCCGTAGCGCCACCTTGGTGTCCCAGATCATCACCAGGGTCTTGCCTTGTTCAAGCTGTCTTTTTTTGATTCGCTGCCCCTGGACCGAAGCCCAGGCCACCACCGCAATGGACATCACGGCAATCAACAGTGCGACGCTGTCGAGGAACGTCAGCGCCTTGTCGATCTGGTGAGCCAGCATGATGCCGTAGAAATAGGTCGCCGTAAGCAGCACCAACGCCACAACGGCGCACCAGAAGCCGAGAGCATAAGGGTTTTTCATTATTGGTTTCCCCATGACCTGCGCATGCCTTGTGCGAATCCAGGGCGCTTTTGCACGAACGCCCTTTCAACACTTCAAAGCATAGCAACGGCCTCAGGGTTTGCCGGAGTTCGACGCTTGCGTTCGTCCGCTTTCCCAACCACCGCCCAGGGCGAGGAACAAATCGATCTGGCTGACGGCAACCTGAGTGTTGGCAGCGGCCAATTGCGCGGTGACGTCGATGTAGGTGCGGGTCGCCTGCAGGTCCGCCAGGAACGATGCGCGGCCGGCCTGGAAGAAGCGATGGGTCTGGTCCGCGGCCAGCTTCGCCGACTGCTCGGCGTCCGCCAGGGCCTCACGGCGTTGCAGCAAGGCGGAGTACTGGGCCAGGCCGGTCTGGGTTTCACGAATAGCGTTGAGTACCACGCCATCGAAATGCGCCAGCGTGGCCTGGGTCACTGCTTCAGCCTCGCGAATTCGTGCCCGGGCGCCGTTGGTCGGCACGTTCCAGGTCAGGGACGGGCCGAAGCCCCAACGATTGGTAGCAGGTTCGCCCAGGTTTTCCAGGATACCGACCGTGCCGATGGTCGCACCGATGCGGATGTCCGGGTACAACTCACCGGTGGCGATGCCGATACCTGCAGTCGCGGCCGCCAGTCGCCGTTCGGCCTGGCGGATGTCGGGGCGGCGCTTGAGCAGCGATGCACCGTCACCCACCGGTACCAATTGCGTGATTTTTGGCAGTTCGGCACAGCTGTCGGTGCCGGCCGGTAGTTGATCCAGCGGCTTGGCCAGCAGCATCGACAAGCGGAACAGCCCGGCCTGACGCGCCGCCTCATAGCGTGGCATATCGGCGCGCAAGGATTTGAATTGAGTTTGCGAACGGGTGACCTGGGTTTCGTCGCCACGCCCGGCATCGCGCAAACGCTGGATGAGCGTGGTGCTCTGGGCTTGCAGGTCGAGGGAATGCTGGGCGATTTCCCGCTCCTCGTTGGCCGCGCACACCTGGGTGTAGGCCCGGACCACATCGGCCACCAAGGTGATGCGCGCCGTATCGGCAGCCGCCTGGGTCGCGTCGGCATTGGCCTTGGCCGCTTCGATGCCGCGCTGCAGGGTGCCGAACAGGTCGAATTGGTAGGACGCGCTGATGCCGATATCGCCGATGTTGGCGACCGGCACCTTTTCCGGCTGCAAGAACGCTTCACCGGATTCCTGCAAGCGCTGGGCGCCCATCTTCACCCCACCGCTCCAGCCACCCGCTGCCTCGGCCGCGTCGACCTGAGCGCGAGCCCGCAGCAGGCTGGCGGCCGCTACGCGCAAATCCGTGTTGGATGCCATCGCCTGCGGCACCAACTGGTCGAGCCGCGGGTCCTGATACAGGCGCCACCAATCGGCAGGCACCGGCGCCGAGACCACCGGCTTGCCGCTCACCGCCAGTTCGCCCTGCAGGTCTTCACGGTGGATGGCGGCTTCGTCCGGCAAGTGATAATCCGGACCGACCACCTGACACGCCGACAGCAGCAAGCCTAATCCGGCGATCGCCAAACCCGAGGCCTTGCTCATTGCACCGGCTCCCGGTTCTGGTCGTCGATGATCGATACCGTGGCGGTACGCCCGGCGATCATGCGGAAATCCTCAGGGACCTCATCGAAGGCGATACGCACCGGAATCCGCTGGGCCAACCGCACCCAACTGAAGGCCGGATTGACATTGGGCAACAGGTTGTTGCCACTGGTGCGGTCGCGGTCTTCAATACCGGCAACAATACTTTCCACATGGCCGCGCAGGCGCGCGTTGTCGCCGATCACCCGGATGTCGACGCTTTGGCCGATATGGATGCCGTTGAGTTTGGTTTCTTCGAAATAGCCGTCGATATGGAAAGAATTGCTGTCCACGACGGACAACACCGGCCGCCCGGCACTGACGAATTCCTGGGTTCGCGGCGCGCGGTCGTTGACGTAACCATCTACCGGACTGCGGACGACCGAGCGATCGAGGTTCAGTTGCGCGCTGTCTACCGCGACCTGGGCTTCCATCAACGCCACTTGTGCGCGGGCCACCCGTGACTGGCTTTCTTCCAGTTGCTCGCCCGGCACCAGATTGCCAAGGCCCTTGTTACGCTTGGCTTCGCGCTGGGCCTGGGCCAGGGTTTCCTCGCGGTCTGCGACCGCCGCTTTCGCCTGGCGCAGGGCCAGTTTGAAACGGTCCTGGTCGATGCTGAACAGCACCTGGCCGCGCTTGACCAACTGGTTGTCGCGCACTTGCACTTGCTGGATCAGCCCGGACACATCCGGCGCGATCTGCACGATGTCGGCCCGGATGTGCCCGTCACGGGTCCAGGGCGCGAACATGTAATACATCACCATGCGCCAGACCACGACAACGGCGAAGGTCACGATCAACAGGGTCAAGACCACGCGACCGAGGGTCAAAAACGGTTTTTTCATGTCATCAGGTATCGACTGAGTGAGTCCACGGCGCCAAGTAGCAAGGCGTAGAGAGCCACGTTAAACAATGCCCGGTGCCAGACCAGACGGTAAAAGTGCAGGCGCGTCAGCACCCCGTGCACCAACAGGTACAACACATAGGTAATGCCCATCAGCACCAGCAGCGTGGGCAGGAACACCCCGCTGATATCCAGATCACCGATCATAAAGGCGCTCCATCGATGCCATGGGGAAGCGGTTCTTCGGGCTCGGCAGAACCGACGAATTCGACGCCGGGCAACAACGCCAGGCGCAATCCGCTCAAGCCGTGCAGCAGGTGCAGGCGGGTTTCTTCATCACCCGCGCCGCCCAATGCTCGGCGGGTGCGATCGAGGGTCATCAGCAACGGGCTCGGTGCCGGCAGGCGTTCGCCAGCCTTGAGGCAGGCCTTGAAGTATTCGCCGACCTCGGCCACCACCTGGCGCAGCAACGCCTGCGGTGCGCCGTGAACCCGCGGCGTATAGGCCAGCAGGTCGAGCAGGTTCAGCGCCACACGAACTTCGCGCAAGGCGATGCCGGTGTCCTGCCCGGTCACGGCCAGGCGCGGCAAATGCTGCATCAGTCGATCCAGTACCTGAACGCCCAAGCGCCGGTGATCGGCCAACGAGGCCGGCTCGGTGAGGCTGACAATGTCACGCCAGGCGAAACGGGTCAGGCGCTTGGCCGCCAGCTCGGCACCGAACGGCCGGGCGATCAGGGTCCAGACGAACGCGAACAACAAACCGATCGGACCGGCCAGGTTGGAGTTGACGAAGCTGAGGAAATCCGCGTCGTAGGCGCCCTGAATACTGATGAACGACGAGGTGTTGACCAGGGTCAGCAACATGCCCAGGTAAAACTGCGGCTTCACCGTCAGTGTGCCGATGCAGATGAACGGCACGGCGAAGGCCAGCACCAGCATCGGGAAGTCATGCAGGTTGGGCAGGACGAGAAACAGGTACAGGCTGGCGAACACCACCGACATCGCCGTCCAGAAAAAGAACCGGTAGATCTGCGGTGCCGGGTCGTCCATCGAGGCAAAGAAGCTGCACGCCACTGCCGCCAGAATCACTGCACTGCCGCCATCGGTCCAGCCCAGCAGAATCCACAGCACCGAGGCGACAATGATCGCTGCGACGGTGGAGGCGGCGGAATAGAGCATCAGGCCACGATCCAGAAAGGGGGTCAGACGCCCTAGGCGCCAATGCCGATAGACCGCGCGCCAACTGTCCTGGCTTTCGCACTGGATCGCGTGTTGCAGGCTGCGGCAGTCCTGCCACAAATCGACCCACTCGCCGAGGCGATAAATCGCGTTGGAGAACAGCAGTTGCTTGCGATCATCCAACACTTCGGCATTGGGTTGCAGCGCTTCGAGTTGTTCTTTGAGCGCTTGCCAGCGCTCGAGGTCAGCGTTCTTGTGGTCGAGCCATTCAGTGGCGGCGGCCAGCAATGGCGCGAACTTGTCCACAAGCTCAGGGGTGCGCCTTTCCAAAGCGTAGAGCGCATCCTCCAGGGCATCGATCACCGGCAACAGGTGAATCATCCGCCCGCGCAACTCTTTGGTGTTGCGCACCGTTTGTGGACGCGCGCCTTCATGGGGCAACTGACCGATCATCAGTTCCAGGGTATTGAACGTGGCAACCATCGAGGCGCGAAAGGCGCTGACTTCCTCGGGCTGCACATTGCGGCCGAGAAAACGTGCGCTGTAAGTCGACGCGTCGGCAAACCATTTGCTCACCGAATCGTTGAACACCGGGGCCAGCCGTCGCGGCCAGAACATTGCACCCACCACCGCAGCGACGGCAATGCCGAGGAAGATTTCTTCGGTGCGCGCTTCGGCCACGTCCCACACAGCCAACGGGTTATTCACCACCGGCAGGGCGATCAACGGCAAGGTGTAGCCCGCCAGCATCAAGGCGTAATTGTTGGCGGTGCGCAAATGCATGGACAGAAACAACAGGATCCCGGTCCATAGCGCCACGACCACCACCAGCACATAAGGACTCTGGACAAACATCGGCACGAACAGGACAGCAGCAGCGGCGCCAAGAAAAGTGCCGACCGCACGGTACAACGCCTTGGAACTGGTCGGCCCGACAAACGGGCTGGAAACGATATACACCGTGGCCATCGCCCAATAAGGACGCGGCATTTGCATGAGCAGGGCGATGTACAGCGCGATCATCGAGGCCGCGAAGGTGCGTACACCGTAGAACCAGTCCCGTGCCGTGGGCATACCGGAAAAAAAACCGATCAAGGGTTGGCTACCGGCAAATGACTGGCTGACTCGAAGGCCTTCAACACGCGCAGCGTCGCTTCAAGATCTTCCTGACCGATTCCTTCGAGTACTTCATGACGCAAACGCACCAATTCGACCTCAACGGCTTGCACCAGGGTCCGACCGGTATCGGTCAGGCTCAGGCATTTGGCGCGACGGTCCTGGGCATCTTCGGTGCGGCAGACGTAGCCGCCATGGCACAACTGATCGAGCAATCGCACCAGAGACGGGCTTTCCATCCCCGCCGCCTGCGCCACCGTCACCTGCCGCACGCCCTCACCCAAGCGCCCGATCATCAGCAGCGGAACGGCACAGGCTTCGGAGATTCCATAGTTGGCCAGGGTGGTCTGGCAGATTTTGCGCCAGTGCCGGGCGGCCACCACCATGGTGCTACTGATGTTCATTTGCAGAGCGTCGAGGGAATTCGGCACGGAGGAAAATACACACTGTTAGTTTGCTAACTATCAATATCGCATTGAGAGGGATTTCTCGTCAAGTTTTGAAACAAATTTCCGGCTTTTTACACCCCCCGCCCTTTCCTCAACATCACATCCAACTGATCCACCACCTCCGCCCAATCGGCGTCATCCAGAATTTCATTGCGCAACAGATCCGCCTGGCTCGGGTTCCAGAAAAAAGCATCCGCCAGGTGCAAGTCCGGTTTGAGCGGTGAGTGGGTGGCGATGAATTTGTCGATGTTCTCGGCGTCGTCAGGAAGGCCGAGTTGTTTGAACAGGGAGGGAAGGCTGTGGGTTGGGTTTTCCATGTCTGGCTCCTTGGTGGCTTAGGTGACCGCTGCGCGGTCAATCGCGAGCAAGTCGAATCGTCGCACCGTCGCTCCCACAGTAAAATGCGGTGACCCTGTGGGAGCGAGCCTGCTCGCGAAGACGGCAGCATTGACGAAACAATCCTCACTGACTCAACTCCCGCACTTGCGCATGCGGCACCATTTTCAGGAATTGCGGCATTTCCATGTGCACCAGGTTGGTGTGGTTGCCGGCTTCCAGATAGATATCTTTTTGCCGGGTCAGCAGCGGGTCGATGACCACATCCAGCCCATAGGCTTCGCCCAGGGCAGGCACGGCGCCGCGTTCGCAGTCTTCAAACAGATGCGGCAGATTGCTTTCCCGGGACACTTGCCATTCACCGGTGCTGCGCACTTTGCTCAAGTCCAGGTGACGGCTGGCGGGCAGCACGGCCATCAGGTAATGCCCGTGGTGGTCATCGAGGATGACCGACTTGGCCACTCGTTCCGCGGGAATACCCGCCAACCGGGCGGTTTCGAGGCTGCTGGCCGAGTGGGGATGGGTGACGATGTCATATTCGCATTGAGCCTTGTCCAGGCTTGTCTGCACGGTTCTTGCCATACGCATGATGCACCTCGGTGTCCGCAAGAACGCCTGACGGACGATGGTTAACACTTTTGTACGTAGTAAAAGTCTAGGCCCGCCGGGGCAATCCAGCGGGAAATCCGCCCATCGGACAGGTCGACAACTGAGCAAAATTCATACAATCAGCGCCTCAACTAGACTGTATACAGAACCACCTGCGACTCTCCCGGAGGGTCACGTGAACACTCGCTGTTGTGCAGTTGCGTTGCTGTTGGTATTGAGCGGTTCCGCCCTCGCTGCGGACACCGCCGGCCTACCGGTTTCCAACTCCGCGGGGATCTGGCTGATCACCTTCGGTATCGCGTTCCTGATTGCCGAGGCTGCCCTGCCCAACTACGGCGTGATCGGTTTGGGCGGGATCGTGATGTTCGTGATCGGCGCGGTGATCCTGACCAATGCCGAATTGCCCGTGCCGTTGATGATCGGCCTGGGACTGATCAGCGCGCTGCTCCTGATATTCCTGCTGATACACGCCCTGAAGACCCGGCCGCGCCAGACTGTCAGCGGTGATGCTGGCCTGCTGGGCAGCGTGACCCCGGTGCTGGCATTGCAGGCCGGCGACGCGTCCCTGGGCTGGGTGCATTTGCAGGGCGAACGCTGGCAGGTATCGAGCACCAAGCCATTGCAGATCGGGCAACAGGTCCGGGTGGTGGCGCGCAAGGGATTGTTGCTGGAAGTGGCCGCGGCTGACGCGGTAACGGTTGGAGATTAGTCATGGGTCTGCAAATCGGTTTTGTCGCGCTGCTGCTACTGCTGATCGCACTGGCGGGGGCGACGTTCCGCATCCTGCGCGAGTACGAGCGTGGGGTGGTGTTCCAGCTCGGACGCTTCTGGCAGGTCAAGGGCCCCGGCCTGATCCTGCTGATTCCGGTGGTCCAGCAAATGGTCCGCGTCGACTTGCGCACCATCGTCCTCGACGTCCCGCCGCAAGATGTGATCACCCGCGACAACGTCTCGGTCAAGGTCAACGCAGTGCTGTACTTCCGCGTGCTCGATCCGCAGAAGGCAATCATTCAGGTCGAAGATTTTCTCATGGCCACCAGCCAACTGGCGCAAACCACCTTGCGCGCGGTGCTCGGTAAACACGAACTTGATGAACTGCTGGCCGAGCGCGAACGGCTGAACATCGACATCCAGCAAGTCCTCGACGCCCAGACCGACGCCTGGGGCATCAAAGTCGCCAATGTCGAAATCAAGCACGTCGACCTCAACGAATCGATGGTCCGCGCCATTGCCAAACAGGCAGAAGCGGAACGCGAACGCCGGGCCAAAGTGATCCACGCGGAAGGCGAATTGCAGGCCTCGGAAAAACTCATGCAGGCCGCCGAAATGCTCGGCCGCCAGCCCGGCGCCATGCAGCTGCGCTATATGCAGACGCTGAGTTCGATCGCCGGGGACAAGAGTTCGACCATTGTCTTTCCGTTGCCGATCGAACTGCTCAAGGGCATGGCGGATCTATCGGCCAAGCCGTGAGTCGGGGCGACACTACAACAGGGCGTAGAAAACCAGAATCGCCACGCCCCAACAACACAAGCCAAATGTAAACCAGACACCATTGGCAAAAGTCAGTGTCGAGTTCGCCGTCCCGTCCACATCGTTTTCCAGATAATTGATTGCCTCTTGTACACGCAGCAAGGAGCAGACTTGCAAGAGTAGAACCAGAAGACTTAGCGCAAAGCTGATGTGCACATCCGGCAACCACATCAGCCCAGTGCCCGCTAGCCAAGTCACGATCACGCTCAACGCCAGCAAGCGTGGGTACCAACGATAGTCCTGACCTGAAGCGCGTATTCGCCGATCAATGCTGGTGAACAGCGAGTACACAAAAAACATGCCCAAAATTGCACGGGCTATGGGTAACACTTTGTTGCCCGTAGCGGCGCTGTAAAGCTTCCAGTTTTTATACAGCCAATAGGTAACGTACAAACCAAGGGTCGAAACGATCATCAGCGCGAACTTGCTTGTACCCACAACAAAAAAGACCGCGCGGGGTGGTTCAGTGCGATCAAGTTCGGCCATTGGAGGCTCATAGGGATTGGCATTCATAGCGATGCATAACCAGGGTCATGAAGTGGACCAAAATGCTAACCCCTGATGGACATCGTGAGTGCCCACACAAATAAATCAGGACGTGTCCTACATCCAGCTTCACGATTTCACTCAATGTTTCGCCGTCAGCGGATACACCGACTCCCATCCGCCACCCAACGCCTTGTACAACCCGACCGCTGCCAGCGACACGCCGGTGGAACTCTCCACCCATTGCTCCTGGGTCGCCAGTAATGCGCCTTGCACGGTGAGTACGTTGACGAAGTCCACCACGCCCTCGACGTATTGCTGTTGCGCGGTTTGCAGGGCGATGCGGTTCTGGCGCACCGCTTCGGCGAGGCTGTCGCGGCGCAGTTGGCTGGCGTTGTAGGCGCTCAACTGGTCGTCGATTTCATGCCAGGCGCGCAACACGGTTTGCTGGTAGGCGATGGCCGCTTCCTGTTGCTGGGCTTCGCGCAGGTTCAGCACACCACGCAGGCGGCCGCCGTCGAACAGCGGCAGGCTGAACTGCGGACCGATGCCGAACGTGCGTGAACCCCAGGAACCGAAATCGCTCAATTGCATGGCTTGCGAACCAACGCTGCCTGACAGGGTAATCCGTGGATAAAAATCACCCTTGGCCACGCCGATGCTTGCGGTCGCGGCGTGCAGGCGGGCTTCGGCCTGGCGGATGTCCGGACGGCGCTCGGCCAGTTGCGACGGCAGGCCGATGGCGACCTGGCGCGGTGTTTGCGGCACCGGCGCGTCGGTGGATAACTCGGCCGTCAGCGCTTGTGGCGGTTCACCCATCAACAGGCTCAAGGCATTGATCAGTTGGGCCTGGCGTTGCTCCAGTGCTGGCAGGCGCGACTCGATGGCCGCGACCTGGGCGGCAGCTTCGGCGACATCAAGGTCCGTTGCGACACCGTCAGCCAGGCGCAGCTGCGAAAGCTTCAGGCTGTGCCGGGCGACGTCGAGGTTCTGCTCGGTGACAGCGCGGGTGTTCTGCACACCGCGCAGTTGAATGTAGTCCTGGGCGGTTTCGGCCAGTACCGACAACAGCACACCGCGACGGTCGTTTTCCGCGACTTCCAGAGTGGCATCGGCGGCTTCGGTTTCGCGGCGTACGCGGCCCCAGAAATCCAGCTCCCAGGAGGCGGAGAAGCCGGCATCCCAGAGATTGAATGCGGAATTGCCGTTGTGCCCCGACGGGTCGCTCAGGCCTTCGCCGCTGTTGCGTTTGCGGGCGTAACTCCCCGTGGCGGCGGAATTCGGATAGCGGTCGGCGGTGATCACCTGGCGCACCGCACGGCTTTGTTGCAAGCGGCTGCTGGCGAGTTTCAGGTCGAGGTTGTCGCTTAGGGCTCGTTGAGTGAGGGCCGAGAGTTTCGGGTCGTTGAATACTTGCCACCAGCGTTCGTTCATCGTCTCGGTGCTGGCTTGGCTGGCGGCGGCTTTTGATGGTTTCGACCATTCGGCGATTGGCTGTGCATCAGGTTTTCGGAAGTCGGGGCCGACGGTGCAGGCTGACAGGCCCATGACAAGCAAGGCGCAAAAAGTAAGTTGAGGCAAGCGCCCCCTTCGCGAGCAGGCTCGCTCCCACAGGGGATTTTTGCTGAAACTGAAACTTTGCAAAGACCTCAATTCCCTTGTGGGAGCGAGCCTGCTCGCGAAGACGTCGGCACGATCAACAAAAATCTTCATCGCTGAACAACCTCATTGGCCTTGGCGCTGGCCGTATCGATACTCGCCTCCACCGACATCCCCACCCGCAACCGCTCCGCCAACGGCTGACCCGGTTCCAGCACGATCTTCACCGGAATCCGCTGCACCACCTTGGTGAAGTTGCCAGTCGCGTTATCCGGTTTGATTGAAGCAAAGGTCACGCCGGTGGCCGGTGCGATGCTCTCGACCCGGCCGTTCAACGCGGCGCCGCCAAAGGTGTCCACACGCACCTGCACGTCCTGCCCCGGTTGCACATTCGTCAGTTGGGTTTCCTGGAAGTTGGCCACCACATAGGCCTGCGCCAGCGGTACCACAGCGAGCAGTTTGCTGCCCGGCGTGACATAGGCCCCAACACGCACCGCGCGCTCACCGACCATGCCATCCTGCGGCGCTGTGATCCGCGTGTAAGACAGCTCGTAACTGGCGATTTCCAACTTCGCCTGCGCCCGTTTCAGCCCACCTTCGGCCCCGTCACTCTGGGCCGTGAGGATGTCCACCTGCTTGCGCTCCGCCGCCAGCACCGCCGTCACATTGGTCAACCGTGCACTGGCCTGGTCGATGCGCGTGCGGGCTTGCTGAGCGTTCTGCACCGTACCGGCACCAACCCCGGCCAGGTGGTCGTAGCGGTTCAGTTCATGTTGAGCGAAGGCCATTTCAGCCTTGGCGGATACCACCTGTGCCTGTGCCTGCGCGATCACCGAGGCCTGACGTTCAAGCGTCGCCCGGGCATTTTGCAGTTGCGCCTGGGCCACCTCGGCTTCGGCGGCTGCCGCTTCGGCGGCGGCGCGCAGGTCGCGGTCATCGATCAGGGCCAGCAGTTGCCCGGCCTTGACCTGTTGGTTGTCTTCCACCAGTACCTGCTTGATGAACCCGGCAACGCGCGGCACCACCAGCGTGTAGTCGGCCGAGACATAGGCATCATTGGTGCTCTGCTGCGTGCGCTGGCCGAACAGGCCGGGCGCCAGCAGATAAATCAGTACGCCCGTCGCGATCACGACGCAGACGCCAACGGCTACTTTTTGCTTGGATTGAGTCGTCATGAAAACCTTCTGTTTCAGTGATGCATTCAAGTCGGTGCACGTGGCGGATAGATCCGCGTCGGCAGCCAGAAAATCAGCAGGATCAGCGCCAATGCGACGCCGGCCATGCACAGGTAAAGGTCCGAGGCGGCCAGCACCACGGCCTGCTCATGCAATCGGTGGGCAAGGCCCGGGGTATCGCTGTCGACCAGGGGTGAATTGCCGAGGCGGTCCACCAGCATGGTCGAGTGAAAGTGCAGGCGCTGCGTGGTCATGGCTTCCAGCACGCCGGTGGCGATCACCGCCGCCAGGCCTTTCACGGTGTTGAACCAGGACGACGCGAACGGTCCGTCCATGGGGTTGATGCTGCCGGTCGAGAGCATCAGCAACGGCAAGACAGACATGGGTTGACCGAAGATCTGCAGCAGTTGCAGGGCATAGAATTCATCGCGAATCCACACCGAGGTCAGCTGCGAACCGCCGATGCAGGACAACACCAGCATGCTCAGGCCGATCCCCAACACCCAGCGGCAATCGACCCAGCGCAGGTTGCACAGCGCCGCCACCAACGGCAGCGCGATCAACTGCGGGAGCGCCGCCAACAGGGTGATGGGTGCGGTCTGCACCGGGCGATAACCCTGGACCTGCGCCAGATAGCTGGACGGAATAATCACCACCGCCAGCAACACCACCAGCACGCCGGCCAGGGTGATCAGTGCGAACGACAGGTTGCGGATGCCGAGCATCTGCATCTTGAAAAACGGAATCGGCTGCGACCACTCGTTGATCAGAAACAGCACCAGCAACAGCGTACCGCCCACCAGCAATCCACAGATCAGGCTCGACTCGAACCAGTCCAGCCGATTGCCCTGCAGGATGCCGATCACCAGCATGCAGATCGCCGGAAAACCCAACAGCAAACCACGCCAGTTGAACTGTTTGAAACGCTCCAGCCGCAGCGGGTCCTGAGGAATGCCGTAGCTCACCGCGACCATGGCCATCAGGCACGGCACGACGATCTGCCAGAAGGTCCACTGCCAGCCGACATACTCAGTCCAGAGCCCGGCCAGCGGCGTACCCAGTCCCGGGCCGAAAGTGGCCGTCAGGGCATAACCGGCCAGGCCATAGAGTTTTACGTTAGCCGGTAGAAAACGCAGGGCAACGGTCATCAACATCGGGGGCAGCGCGCCACCGGCCAGGCCTTGCAATGTGCGCAGTATCAGCAGGCTTTCGTAGTTCGGCGCCAACGGGCACAACGCCCCCAGCAGCGTGAAGGCACTGATGGCGCAAAGGGTGAAGCGCCGCAACGAGAACGTCACCGCACACCAGGGCGCAAAAGCCATGGCAGCCACCGAGGTCGCGGCATAACTGGCGACCAGCCAGGTGCCTTCGTCGTAACCGATGGCCAACCCGCCACGGATATCGGCCAGGGCCACCTTGGTCACCATCTCGTTCAGGCCCGACACCAGCACTGCGAGCAATACGCCCACCAGGCCGATGATGATCCGCGGGCCGAAGACCGGTGGGGCGGCGGCGGTAGGGCTGGCCGCGGCGAGAGGTGCCGTGACCGTCAGGGAAGTCATTGCTGCGAGCTCCGGGATTTGAGGACCGAAGCATTCTATGAAGCGTGGGACCTTACGAAAACTGACTTATCGACAGGTTATAAGTGCGTCATACGCAACGATGCAAAACACTGTGGGAGCGAGCCTTGTGGCGAGGGGATTTATCCCCGCTGGACTGCGCAGCAGTCCCATTTTTGGGGCCGCTTCGCGACCCAACGGGGCGGTGCGACGTTTCGCTAAATCCCCTCGCCACAAGGCCCGCTCCCACAGGTTCATTCGTTCAATTCAAGACCGGTTGCGCCGCCAGCCATGTCTCATCACAACAGGTTTTCAGCGTTTCACGCAGCCAGCGGTGTGCGGGGTCATTATCGAATCGGGGATGCCAGGCTTGGCTGAGTACGATGGTCGGCAACGGAATAGGCAGGGTAAACGAACGCAACTTCAACCCCAGCCGACGGACGCTCAATAGCGTCTCCCTGGGCACCGGCAGAATCAGGTCGGAATCGGGCAAGGCGAACATTGCCGCGTGGAAACTCGGCGCGATCACCGCTACTCGCCGCTCCAGGCCCAAGGCGTTGAGCGCCGCATCGATTGGCCCGCGGGCGATCCCGCGACGGGACATGCTGATATGGGAATACCCTGCAAAGCGTTCAGCGGTGATCTCTTGATCGAGCAAGGGGTGATCCTCGCGCACCAGGCCAACAAATTGGGTGGAAAACAGATTCTGCACCTTTACTTCCGGCATCATCGGCCGGTTGTTGCTGACGCTCAGATCGATGCGGCCCTCGCGCAAGGCCTCATCATCACCATCGCCCTCTGGCGCAAAGCGCAATTCGCAATGCGGGGCCTGACGCTCCATGGTGGCGAACAGCTTGCCGCCGTAGATACCGATGAAAAAATCGTTGGCCCGGATGCTGAAGCGCCGACGCAGGCTGCCCAGATCCACAACGCGGGCCGAGTGGAACAAGTGCGCGGCCTGCTCCACCACGTCGCGCACCTGCTCGCGCAACTCCAGTGCCTTGGGCGTCGGCACCAGGCCACGGCCGGCTCGCACCAGGATCGGATCGCCGATGGCCTCGCGGATGCGCGTCAACGTTCGGCTCATGGCCGCCGGGCTGAGATTCATCCGCCGCGCCGCACCCACCACACTGCCCTCGTCGAGCAGGGCGTCGAGGGCGACCAACAGGTTCATGTCTGGTAGTTGCATGGCGAGCACTCGTACCTGATCGGGATTGATTCAGGCGCAATGCTAGCAGATCCAAAAATCGTCCGAACGCAGCTCAAGTTTATGCGAGGACCCTAGCAGTTCTGATAGTTCCCGACAGAGGAGTTGAGGTGTACAACTAAAGTCCCTCGACCATACTTCGGCGAAGCCATCGGCATGACTCAATTCAAACCTGTTGATCAGAAGCCTTCCACTTGGCATCGCACTACGCTGCTGGCAACCGACAACAGCCATTCAGTCATTGGCGAAATCCTCGATGGCAAGCATAACCCCATCGCCTATACCGCTTACGGCGAGCAATCCGCGCCACAGAAAGACAAGGCCCGGCTGGGCTTCAACGGCCAATTACGCGAAGCGAAGATTGGCTGGTATTTGCTGGGCAACGGCTACCGTGCTTACAACCCGCGGATAATGCGTTTCCATAGCCCGGACAGTTGGAGTCCGTTTGGAGGGGGTGGGTTGAATGCGTATATGTATTGCATTGGGGATCCGGTGAATCGGTCGGATCCGACGGGACACTGGGTATTCCCTACACTGGGAGGAATTAGCAGCTTCTTCGGCGGTACTGGCGCTGGTTTGAATTTTGGCGCTATGGCAGTAACCGGCCCTAGACCAGCAAACGCTCTGGGAATACTCTTGGGATACACGGGTTGGGCTACAGGGCTTGCCACCCTTGGCAACTATGCGCCCCAAACCACTGCATTACTTTCCGCAACAAGCGTGATATCAAGCGTAGCTTCCAATTATCTGGGCATTACACTATCCGGGATGTCTAGACATGCTGGGTGGTATGAAGGTCCTATCATTCGGCCAAGAAGTCACCCCCCCGCTTACTCCGACCTTCCCGACTTACCTCAAATCTCGAGAACGATGCCATCGTCGCCACCAGTCTACCCTATCAACAGCGAAACGATGATGCCCACATCAGCAGGTCATAGACCTCTAGCTTACTCAGAACATCACCCTGATTTGTTCTTATCGCCATTGCCTGAAGGCGGCAATCTCTCGACGTTCTCGCAACAAATTCAGATAAACGGGACATCAGCTCTTAGCGATGCCAATCGGGCTCGTCGTCGCTCCTTGGATCGAATGGATGGATTAACTATATCTACGGCAATCAGAAGGAGGTAAGCCCCTTCTTGACGCCCCTTGGATTACCGCTGCATCCCCCACCGCTTCACCGTCACCCGCTCCAACGTATCAAACACCAGATTCTCAACCAACAACCCAATCAGAATCACCACCGCCAACCCGGCAAACACCTTGTCCGTGTACAGCTCATTGCGGTTCTGGAAGATGTACCACCCCAGCCCGCCCTTGCCACTGGTCGCACCAAACACCAGCTCGGCAGCGATCAACGTACGCCAGGCAAACGCCCAGCCGATTTTCAATCCGGCGAGGATCGACGGCAGTGCCGCCGGGATCAGGATGAGCAGCACGAAGCGCATGCCCTTGAGGCCGTAGTTGCGTCCGGCCATGCGCAGGGTTTCCGAGACGCCGAGAAAGCCTGCGTAAGTATTGAGCGCCAAGGCCCAGAGCACCGAATGCACCAGCACGAAGATCAGGCTGTTCTGCCCCAGGCCGAACCACAGCAGCGCCAGCGGCAGCAGGGCGATCGCCGGCAATGGGTTGAACATCGAGGTCAGGGTGCTGAGCAGGTCGCGACCGAATTGCGTCGACACCGCCAAGGTGGTCAAGGCAAACGCCAGGACAATGCCGATCAGATAGCCCTTCAGCAGCACCACCAGGGAAATCCACACCTTGCCCAGCAATTCGCCGCTGAGCAGGCCGTCGTACAGCGCATGCGTGGTCTGCACAAAACTCGGCAGCAGCAGGTCGTTGTTCTGATAACGGGCAACGGCTTCCCAGAGTACGGCGAGCAAAATCAGGATCAGGCTTTTGCGCAGCCAGCCCTGTTGCCACAGGCGCTGGCCAAGCGGTAATTCACGCTCAAGCGGAACGCTGGTCAGTGGCTGTAAAACGGTTTCGAATTCTTCACGCGGGGATGATAAATGGCTCATCGGGCCCTCCTCTCAAACTGGCTCAATAAGCGATGCGGATGTCGGCGAAATCCAGTTCACGCTCGGTTTCCGGCGACTGGCCTTCATCGAACAACAACCGATGGATGCGCCGCGCCGACTCCTGGAACGCCACGCCGCCCAGGCTGTGCAAGTCGTACTGATGGCTATGGACTTCGGCACGCACCCGCCCCGGGTGCGGCGACAACAGCAGAATGCGATTGCCCACCACCAATGCCTCTTCGATGGAGTGCGTGACGAACAGCAGCGTGAAGCGCACCTCCTCCCAGAGCAGCAGCAATTCTTCCTGCATCTTGCGTCGGGTCAGGGCGTCGAGCGCGGCGAAGGGTTCATCCATCAGGAGGATTTTCGGCTGCATCGCCAACGCCCTGGCGATGGCGACCCGCGCCTTCATACCGCCCGACAGGGTATGCGGATAGGCATCGGCAAACGCCGCCAGACCGACCTTATCCAGGTAGTGCAACGCCCGCTCTTCGGCCTCTTTACGCTTGAGGGTTTTCGAAGCCAGCAGCGGAAACATCACGTTCTGCTTGACGGTTTTCCACGGCGGCAGTTGATCGAACTCTTGGAACACCACGATCCGGTCAGGCCCTGGCGCATGGACGCGCTGACCTTGCAGACGGATCTCGCCTTCGACTGGCTGGATAAATCCGGCGGCAGCCTTGAGCAAGGTCGACTTGCCGCACCCGGACGGCCCGAGCAGGACAAAGCGGTCCGCCGGATCGACCTCGAAGCTGACCTGGTGGGTGGCCCGCACCACCCGCTGGGGTGTGCGGTATTCCAGGCTGACGTTATCGACCGACAGCAGCGCTTGGGCTGCGGCGATCGGTTTGCTGACCGTGTGGCCTTGCAAAGGGGCGTTCATGTCGGTCAGCTCCCTTGCAGCGGTTTAGCGTCCTGGAAGAAGTAGTCTTTCCACGAATCCGGTTTGTTTTTGATCGCGCCCACACGGTAGAGAAACTCGGCCAGCGGGTAGGTATTTTTCGGCGTGACGCTGAATTCGAACTGCGGGTTGTCGATGATTTTCAGCAGCTCGGCGCGGTCGATCTTGGCCTTGGTGACGCGGATGTAAGTGTCCGCCGCCGCACCTTTATCGTTCTGTGCGAATTGTGCAGCTTCGGTCAGCGCATCGATGAAGGCTTTGTAGGTCTTCGGGTTTTCGTCACGGAATTTCTCGGTAGCAAACAGCACCGTCGGCGAATTCGGGCCCAGCAGGTCATAGGTGTTGAGCACCACATGCACGTTTGGATTGGCCAGTGCCTGATCCTGGAACGGCGGGTTGGAGAAGTGCCCGCTCAACTCGGTGCCGCCGGCGATCAACGCTGCCGTGGCATCCGGGTGCGGCACGGCGATGGTGTACTTGTCGAGGCGATTGAATTCCTTGTCACCCCACTGCTTGGCGGCCGCGTATTGCAGGAAGCGCGACTGCACCGACACGCCCACGGCCGGCACCGCAATGCGGTCCTTCTCGGTGAAGTCGGCGATGGTCTTGACCTTGGGATTATTGCTCACCAGGTAGTACGGGAAGTTACCCAGGGAAGCCACGGCCTTGACGTTCTGCTTGCCGTGGGTGCGGTCCCAGATGGTCAGCAGTGGACCGACGCCGGCACCGGCAATGTCGATCGAGCCGGAGAGCAGCGCATCGTTGACCGCCGCACCACCGGAGAGCTGGGTCCAGTCGACCTTGATGTCGATGCCTTCCTGCTTGCCGTACTTCTCGATCAGGTTCTGATCGCGCACCACGTTGAGCAGCAGGTAAACGATGCCGAACTGTTCGGCGATGCGAATTTCACCTTCGGCGTGGGCCACGGTCGGTGCGACCAGGCTGCCGGCGATCAGGCTGAAACCCAGGCCGATGGCCGCGGCCAGCGGTGCAAAGGGAAGACGTTTGGACATGGTCAAATCTCCGACAAATCAGAAAGGCGCGTCGCCCTGGATGGTGGTGCGATACAGCTTGCGGCGCAGATGGCTGGGGCATCCGGCGGCGAGGTGGATCAGCGAACGGTTGTCCCAGAACACCAGGTCATGGGGCTGCCACTGATGGCGGTAGATGTTTTGCGGCAGCACGCTGTGCGCATAGAGCTCGTCGAGCAATTGCTTGCTCTCGTCTTCCGGCAAGCCAACGATGCGGGTGGTGAAACCCTCGCTGACGAACAACGCCTTGCGGCCGTTTTCCGGGTGGGTACGCACGACCGGGTGAATGACTTCGGCGACTTGCGCCAGTTGTTCCGGGGTCAGGGTCGGGCGCCAGTTGCCTTCGAATTTGGTCTCGCTGTAGCGCGCCGTGTAGGAGTGCGCCGCCGAGCGACCTTCGACGGCTTTACGCAACGCCTCAGGCAGGTTGTCCCAGGCTTTGTGCATGTCGGCGAACAGGGTGTCGCCGCCTTCGGAAGGCAGTTCCTGGGCATGCAGCATCGAGCCCAGGCTTGGCAGTTCTTTATAGGAAAGATCGGAGTGCCAGAACTTGCCGGCATCACCCAGGCCGATGGATTGGCCGTTTTCGATGATGTTGGAAACGATGAGGATTTGCGGGTGCCCCGCCAGCAGGAACTGCTTGAGCACATGGATCTGCAACACGCCAAAACGGCGGCTGAAATCGATTTGCTGCTCGGGGGTAATGCGTTGGTCGCGGAACACCACCACGTGATGATCCAGATGCGCACGGTGAATACGGGCGAAGTCCTGGTCGTTAACCGGGCGGGACAAATCGAGACCGATGATTTCGGCGCCCACCGCGCGGCTAAACGGGCGGATTTCGAAAAATTGTGGCGCAATGCTTGGCGATGCTGAAGCTGCAGACATAAATCACTCCCACGCACGGCACGCTCAAGGGAGCGCGCGTCGATCAGAAACTCACGGAGGTCTCGTGTTGGTTCGTGTCGTGCGGCGCGCCGATTGGTCGGCAGGTACGCAGGGGTGTGACTTTATAGGTATAAGAAACTAAATTTAAATACCGTTAACGAATAAGAATATGGCTTTTGCTGTGCTCTGTTTTGGGGCCGCTTTCGCTGCGATGCGGCGACCCGACAAGCCAGCTTTTACCGGGCCCAGTCGATGACTTCACTGTAAGGCGTCTGCAAATCCCGCTCGGGAATCTCCCAGATCACCAGCTTCGGCGGCGTCTGCTTGAACGCTGGATTATCGAAGTAACCATTGGCACCGCCGGAGAATTCACCACCGTCCTTGGCGAAGTTACCAATCGGAGCGCCCAGCGCCTGTTGCAGGAAACCCGCAAAGTTGGAATTGCGCGAAAACGAAGTGCCGATCAGCGCCACGTTCGGCAAGTTGTCATCGCCAAACAGGTCGTCGAGGTTATCGTCGCCGCTTTGCGCCTCGGCAGCCTTCTCGCTGATCTGAGTGGCGGCGATGGTTTCCGGCTGCGGTTGCCAGGTCACCGGCAACCATTCCAGCCCTGCCAATCGCACCAGGTCGCCAGGACGGCGGGCCGGGTCCTGGACCTTCACATCGAAGTCTTTATGTGGCGTCGCGCTGATGCCCATGGCTTGTACGTGTTTGGCCACAGCCTTGGCTGCCACCGCAGAACCAGTTTCGCTCCAGTGGGTATCGGTGCGCAGATAGGCATCGGCGCCCAAGGGTTGCAGGGTCGGCGCAAGATCGATCGCGGCGACACCGGCCTCGTTCAAGCCATCGACCCAATCCACCGCACGCTGTTGCAATTGCAACGGACGATGCAGGTCGCACAACTGCGCACTGGCGATGCGACTCTTGTCCGGCACCACCGCCACCAGCAGCGTAATCCCGCGCTTGGCCAGGCGCTGCTGAATCTTGCGCACCACGCCAGCCTTGGTCTCGGCATTGCCTTGAGCGTGACGGTTGATTCGCAGCTCGTCGGTCAGGAACAGCCAGCCCGTGCAGCCGGAACGCACCCGCGGCCCGGTATCGTGCAGCAGCAACCAACTGGCGCCACGTTCCAGATCTGCAGCCTGTTCCGGCACCGCGGCCTTCGACAGCTGCTTGGCAATTTTGTGGGTTACCTCGCCATGCAACGCATCATCGATGCTCAGCTTGGACGGCAGCATCTCGACTTTGCCGCTCAACAGCAGCCAGACGCAGGAGACGAAACCGATCGCCAGAAAAGCCACGAAAAAGACACCCGATGCTTTGCTGACAGGGGCAGTCACTTCGCTGGATTGAGCCGGTATGTGGGACAAGGAAGTCATGGGCGCGGTCATCAGAACTGGAAGTACAGGAAGGGCACCGATTCACGACTCGCGACCAAGGCGAACGCGAGCAGGAAACCCAGCATCGGTGCAAACAATGCATGGCCGACAAGCCGCTGCTCATAGCGGCTCTGCAGCACTGGCGCAAGGATGTACAACACGCCGAGCAGCGCCGCGATGCCGTGGGCCGGACGCAGCGTCACCGCCAGCGCATCACCCAATGCAAACCCATGCAGGCCGAACTGCCCGGCATACATTGTCATTGCGCTGTGGAAATCCGGAGCACGGAACAAGGTCCACGCCAGGAACACAAACAGCAGCGTCAATGTGTGTGACAGCAGTGGCGGAACGCTCGGCAGGTTAGAGCGCGACCACAAACGATCGACGCACAAGGCGATGCCGTGCGCCGAACCCCACAACAGGTAATTCCAGCTGTCGCCGCCATGCCACAGGCCGGCGATAGCCATGGTCAGGAACAGGTTGCGATAGGTCTTCCATGCGCCGTTACGGTTGCCGCCAAGGGCGATGTACAGGTAGTCGCGCAACCAGCTCGACAGCGATAAATGCCAGCGCCGCCAGAAGTCCTGGATGCTGCTGGCCAAGTACGGCCGGTTGAAGTTTTCCGGGAAGTGAAAGCCCAGCATCAGGCCCAGGCCGATGGCCATGGCGCTGTAACCGGCGAAGTCGAAAAACAGTTGCAGCGAGTAGGCCAGGCAGCCGATCCAGGCGTCGACGAAGGACGGGTTTTCCAGATGGAAAGCGACGTCCACCAGCGGCGACAGGGTGTCCGCCACCAGCACTTTCATGCACATGCCGATCATGAAACGACGTGCGCCCAGAGAAAAATTCTGCCAATTGAAATAGCGCTGGGTCAGTTCACGGCGCACCCAGTCATAACGAATGATCGGCCCGGCAATCGAGTGGCCGAACATCGAAATGTAGGTCGCGTAATTGATGAAGCTGCGCTCCACCGGCACCGTGTGGCGATGCACATCCACCAGGTAAGAGATCGCCTGCAACACGATGAACGACAGCCCCGCCGGCAATGCCACCCGCTGCCATTCCAGCGGCATGGCGCCGTAGTAAGTGATCAGGTCACTCCAGGTCCCGGCCAGGATGTTGGCGTACTTGTACCAGCACAGCACTGCCGTGTTGAACACGATCAGCGCAATCAACAACCTCACCCGCCCTTTCGAACCCTCGCGGGCGCGATCTACCAGCAGTCCGCCGACCCAGGCGACGATGGTCAAGACCACGTGCAGGCTGAGGAACAGCGGGCTCAGCCAGCCATAAAAAAGCCAGCTGCCGATCAGCAGGATGACGTTGCGCCAGGCCGGTCTGGCCAGGACATATACCAGCAGAAACGCTGGCAGAAACAGCGTCAGGAACTCGAGTGAGGCGAAGACCATGGCAGCGGCAGAATCCGATCAGTGGGACAGAGTGTCTGTGGTGTTCAGCAGACGCGGCCCGGTGGCCGAAGGTACCAGCAGCACGCTGTATCGCTCGCCCGCTTTCAGCTCGCCCAGGTCCAGCGGCGCGCCGACATTAGCGTTCGCGCACACCAGTTGCACCGACAGGCTCACCGGGTTGATCGAACGACGCTGGACGCTGTCAACCGGCACGGCCTTGAACAGGTCGGCGGTACGCCCGGCAGGACGCAGGCTCGCATCGGAGCAAGCGGCATCGACGTTGAAGAACGCCAGCGAGGCTTTCAGGCCGTTGAAGTCATCCGGCTGCTCGCGCACGGCGACTTGCTTGATGCCATTGCCGTCCGGCAACGCAACCACGGTGGCGAATTCACCGGGCTTGATCTTCATGTCCATGACCAGTTTCTGTGCGCCACTGACCAGGGTGCCCTTGACCGGGCTGCTCGATTGCACCGGGAAAAACAGCGACACCGGTTTAGCCGCTTCCAGGCGCATCGGTGGTTGACCGGCTTGGGCGATCACGTCCAGCGGCGCGCTGCTGGCGTTGACGAAACGGATGAACGCCGCGTCTTCGCTGGGGCCGGTGGGGTACAGGGCAAACTCAGCCGCCAGGACGTTCACGCTGGAAAACAGCGCCGCCACGGCGCACACCGCAGCCAGGGCACGCATCACTGCTTGGCTCCCTTGTTGCTGACCGCGTCGGCCGGCAGTTTCGCCAATGCGCCACCGATGGCGTTGGCCCAGGATTTGTAACCCGCCACAGTGAAGTGCTGGCCGTCGGTGGTCACCCACTCGCCCGGTTTGGAGAAAGTCAGCGAATCGATGTAGGTGCAAGGCGCCACGTTGCTCGCCAGGAACGCCGACATCAACTTGGTGCGCGTGTCGTTCTTTTTGTACATGCCACCTTCCTTGCCCCACGCCGGGCCGACCCACGCGCACTTTGCGCCGTTGGCGGTGATTTCCTTGGCCAGGGCGGTCACGTTCTGCCAGGCCCAGGCTTTCGGGAACACCGGTTTGTCGTAGGACGCCATGGTGTCGCCGATCACCAGCACGACCAGGTCAGGCTTGTCGGCGGCGATCAGATCCTTGATCGGCGTGGTGGTGGCTTCGCGGCCTTTGATGACGATCTTGCCGTCGCCTTTCTGTTCGGCGCCACAATCGACTTTCTTGGTGATCAGCCAGTCGCCGGCACTGGCGCCGCATGCGCCGATCGAATGCACGATCGCGCCCTGCTGGGTCAGGTTGGCTTGAAGCGGCTCCATCAAGTGGTCCGCAAGGCTCATGTGGCTTTCCCCGAGTACGAGAAGGGTCATACCGGCGAGAACGGAAGAAGGCATTTAAGTCTCCAGGAATCAGTTTGAATAAGGGGAACGGTAGGGGCTGACCGGCAGTTCCATCGCGCCGTTCATGTCTTCGAACATGTAACGCAGGTACATTGCCCCCGTGAATTGCTTGTAGTCCTGAGCGTTGTCCAGGCCGAGATTGCCGCCGAGGAAGAAGTTCGAACCAAATTTGTATTCGCCAGCACCACTGAGGCTGTAGCCCACGCCGGTCTTGCTCTGGCCTTTGTAGCGCTGGTTGTTGGCGGCCTGCAGGTCTTTATCGTTCGGGAAGTAATCCGCCGCGTCCTGGTCGAAGTACTGAACGCCCACCGAGCCTTTGACCTGATAGGAGAACCGGTCGCCGCGCTGCGCCCAGGTCACAGGCACGCCCAAGGCGAAGTAGCTTTGCGGGCTGAAGTAGCCGCCGTGGCCGTAGGTGAAGAAGTCCTGGTTGTTCTCGAAGCTCAGGCCGGTGGCACTCAGGCCGAGGGTCAGCTTGCTGTCTTCGGCGTTGTGCAGATACCAATACACGCCGCCGCCCAGTTCAGTGCGACTGTTGGATTCGACGTTGTGGCCGAGCAACTTGTGCCACGAACCGTATCCGTAGGAGCCGACCTGTTGATCGTCGTAGCTGAGCTGAGCGCGGGCGCCGTTGGCCGTCACGCCGCCCCACGATTGGCCGGTGCGCTCGTCAGTGGTACCGGCGAATGAGGTCACGCTGTCCGTCACCGGACGTCGCGACACGTTGACGCCATAACGCACGTTGGAGTTGTCGGCAAACGGCCGATCCACACTCACGCCACCGGCAGCGGTGCTGTACTTGAAGCCGATTGGCGTGGTGCCGAGATCAGCCTTGATGCCTTCATCCGGACGGGCATAGGCCACGCTCAAGCCAACACCTTTATCACGCTGGGAACCGGCACCATCCGGCGACGCCCCTCCCCCGCCAAAGCGAGTCGCGGAGTCGCTACCGACACTGCCGGCATTCAGCGACACCGGGGTCACACGCACGGCGTAGCGGTTCTCTCCAGCCGGGATGTTGATCTCCAACGGCGTTTCAACATCGGTCATTTTGCTCAGACCCGACTCGCTGTCGTTGCTGCGAATGGTCACGCCCTGGGTCACATAACCACTGCGCTCCTGCAGGATATTGTCGAGCGCACGCTGGGCGGAACTGGCTTGATCCACCGCAACGTTGACCGTGCCCTGTGGCGCGAACGGGTTACCGCCGGCAGCGGCAAAACGCTCCGCCGGCAACGCCTGGCGCCCCGCACTCGGCGCTGCCATGCGTGGCTGGGCTTGCCCCGGATAGGCATCGGCCGGCAGTGCGTCAATGTTGGCAACCATGGCCGGCGCGGCGGCTTCAAGCTGCGCCTGGGCCGGTGCCGGAATGGTATCCACCGGTACGCGGCTCACTTGATTGCGCTGGCCCGGCAAGCCCACAAAGGGATTCGGCGCGACGTTGAGGCTGTTGGCCTGGGCCGTCAGGCTGCGTTTCTGTTCGTTCTGCTCAATGGCAACCGCCTTGCGCAGCAGCTCGGTGGCCTGGCTGGACTTGCCCATGCTGCGGTAGATCCGCGCGGCTTCGGTAAGCGATTGCGGATCGTAGGTTTCCAGTTTGAGGAACTGTTGCAGCGCCCGATCGGCGAAGCCGTTGTCGTGGGCCTGAACCGCCGCATCAGCGGCATTGAGCAAAATCTGTGGATCGTTGGGCTGACGCTGCAACAACGGCTTGTACAGTTCAAACGCCTTGGCATTGTCGCCATTGCTGGCGTACATGCGCGCCAGTGCCGAGACAGCACCCGCATCCCCCGGGCGCGAAGCCAGGGCTGGCGCCAGGGTGTCATAGGCTGCGGCCAGGTCGCCGTTTTCGCGCAGGATATCGGCCTGGCGAATACGGTACTGATAGAGCGCGTCATCAAAGCGTTTGCGCGTGGCCACGCTCATCGGCTGGTTTTGCAAGCCGCGCAGGATCGAGTTGACCTGTGCATCATCGCCGGTCTTGAGCAGCAGGTTGGCGTATTGCAGCATCAGGTCCGCGGACGGCGTCGGCGTCTGCGCAATGACGTCTCGCATCATCTGTTGCGCGTGTGCCGAATCACCGGCATCCACATAGGCTGCGGCCAGGGTCGCCATGCCGTCAGGGCTGCGGCTGGCCACCGGTTGCAAGCGGTCGAGCAAGGCCAGGGCTTCCTGACGCTGGCCACGCTTGGCGATACTCGCCGCCAGTTTGATTTGCACCGTCAGGGTGATCTGGTCAGCCAACTGATTCATGTCCGCCGTACGACGTTCGGCCGGAATGCGGGCGATGGACGCTTGCGCGGCGCTCCACTGCTCCATCTCCACCGAGAGCAAGGCGCTGGTGTACAGCGCATCGATGTTGGTCGGATGGTTTTTCAGATAGCTGTCGATCAGGTCCCGAGCCTTTTGCGGTTCGCCGGCCTTGAGGTACAGGCGCGACAGATCGAAACGGGTCCAGACGTTATCCGGGTCGTCTTGCACCGCTTGCGCCAGGGCTTGCTGTGCAGCGCGGTTATCACCGCGCTGTTCGGCGAGTTTGGCCGCTTGCGTAGAGCGCAAGGCCCGCAGACGTGCGCCGCCACCCATTTCGGCCTGCTGGGCCGCAGTCAAGGTGTCGAGCAGGCGCAGCGCTTCATCGGCCTGACCGGTTTGCGCCAGCACATTGACCAGCCCCTGCACGGCCTGCGGATTGCCGCGCTGTACGCTCAGCACCTGGCGATAGTTGGCCTGGGCGGCGTCCAGTTGCCCGGCCTGGGCCTGAATGTCGGCCAGGGCCAGACGCGCGTCTATTCCTCTCGGGTTTAAGCGCATGGCCTGTGCAATGCTCTCTTGCGCCTTGGCCGGCTGCGTCCTGGCCTGGTCGCGGGCCTGTTGCAGCAATGCCCAATAGCGCACGTTGTCCAGCGCCGGCTTCCAGCGTGTGCCGCCATTGACGATGGCGCGGTTGAGCAGTTGCTCGGCTTCGCCGAAACGGTTTTGTTGCTGGCGTACCACGCCGAGGCCCCCGAGGGCATCGGCATCGTCGGGTTTGGTTTTCAGGCGGGCGGCAAATGCCTGTTCGGCGCCAGATTGATCGCCCTTCTCCAGCGCTTGCAGTCCACGCGCCACCAACGGATCTTGCTGCCATGCCGGTGCACCGGCGGTGGTCGACTGCGACTTGCCTTTGTTGAGCAGATCACGGATTTCCTGATCGTCGGGATGCACTTTGAGGAAGTCATCGAACAATGACACTTGCGAAGCGTTCGGCGGCCCCATCCACACCAGCGCCAGGCGCCAGCTCTGATCGGCGTCACCGGCAATGTCGGCACGGGTCGAAAGTTTGGCCAGTGCCCTGATGCCTTCCGGGCGGCTTTCTTCGTGGCGCACCAGGTGCTTGGCCAGGAACAGCGCGACAATCGAGTCGTTCGGCGTTTCGCGCAGCAAGCGCTCAAGGCCTTTGCGCGCCTCGGGCCAGCCGGCGTCATTGAACGCCAGGTTGGTGTAGAACTCGCGACCGATCTTGCCTTCAGGCGTGCGCCCGGCAAACAGCTGGCGGAACACTTCGGTGGCTTGGTCACGCTGGTCGCCGTCGGCCAGGCGCCGTGCCTCATCCAGCAGGGCAATGTTCTGCGGGTCGCTCAGGGCGATGTCCTGCTCCAGTTGCGCCGCCTGCCAGGGGCGTGGCGACAATGCCTGCAAGCGCACCAGATACTGTTGCGCCTGTTCCGGTTTGTTCTGTTTGACGCCGATCAGCCCCATGCCGTACAGCGCATCGATCTGGTTGGGGTCCAGACGCAGTACCTTTTCCCAGGCTTCTGCCGCACGCGCAGCATTATCCCGGCTCTGCCAGTATTGGCCCTGCTCCACCAGACGCGTTTGTGCGTCGTTGGTTTCGGCGTGGGCAGCGGTGCCGATAAGCGCGGCAAGCATACCGATGGCTAGCGTGTGACGGCGCGGGTGCATGACGTCTCCCAAGTCAGTTTGAGCGTTCCGTCATCACGAAACTGATAGCGTTTTTCAGCCCAGCCCAGTGCGAACAGACTAAGCATGGCGTTGTAGTACAGCGGTTCGGCACGTTCGCCATCCGCTTTGGCCAGCGCCACGTTCAAGGCCGTTTCGGCCCGACGCTGCTGCTGCTCGGCCAGCCAGGGTTGCCCCTTGGCCAGGAAGTAGGGAATCAGCGCCGCAGAGTATCCGAACGGGCCCTGCCCTTCGAGCGCACCGCTGATGACCTGAACCTTTTCCGGTGGAATACCGGTGGACGCGGTGCTGTTCGACATGCCGTCCAGGCGTGCCAGCAGCGGAGCAGCCAAAGGGTCGGATTTGGGCGTCATTCCAGCCCACAGATAGACGCGAATCGCGTCATAACTGCCCAGCTCACCCTTGACCGGATCGACCACAAACAGGCCAGCCTTGGGTGCGGTCGCACGATAACCGATCCAGTCCGCCACATAACCTTTCGGGCTGGAAGCGCTGACCATTTTCACGGTGTTTTCGGCGATCTCTTTCCACGGCCCGGTAGGCGCTTCCTTGGCCAGCCGACGCAGCAACGGCAGTGGCAGATAACTCGGGTTCAGGCGCCACAGGTGATCGGGCTGAGTGAAGCCTTCGGGCCCTGGCAGGACCATTTTGCCCAGGCCCGGCAGGCTCACCACCAACCGGGTTTCGATGTTCTTGAGCAGGCGCAGGGCATCTTCGCGGTAGTCCGGACGCTGCCACAGCCGCGCCGATTCGAGCAGCGAGTAGGCGATCCACAGGTCCGAATCGGACGCCGAGTTGGCGTCCTGCAATTGCCATTTACCGTCCTTGCCCTGTCCCCACAGCCAGCCCGGCAGACGATTGCTGACATCGGCACCAGCCATGTTGGCAGCGGTCCATTTCCATAGCGCATCGAAACGCTCACGGTCGTTGCCGATCAGCGCAAACAGCATGCCGTAGGACTGACCTTCGGAGGTGCTGTGATTGGCTTCGACGCTGGATTCCAGCATGCGACCGTCGTTTTGCACGAAACGCGTGGCGTAGGTTTGCCACAGCGGCCAGTCGACGCTTTTGCACGCCGCCTGGTCAGCCATGGCCGGTGTCAGGCTCAAGGTCGCCAGTGTGCCGGCCAGCCAAAGTACGGCCCGGCGCCAGCGGCGCTCTAGGGCAGAATTGCATCCGCGTGTCCCGTGGTTTTTCATGGCGATCTCAGTTGCCCAACCGCTGTTTGGCGCGGGAACGCAGCGACAAATAGGCCAGGCAGCTGAGCAGCACCACACCCAGGCCGGTCAGCAGCAGCGTCAGACCGACGTGGCGCGACAGCATCCATTCCAGGCGTTTGACCGGGCCGAGTTCGCCGACGTAATACTGCTCATCCGCCACCAGAGGCTCGATGGTTTTGCCGCGCACCACCACCAGACTGCCCTGGATCGACTGGGTGTAATCCTCGCCACCGATCAAGGCATTGGTTGCATCAGCCAGGCCGTGCGGCTGGCCGCTGGCGATCACCACTACGCTGCGGCCACTTTTGAGCGGCGATTCGAAACCGGTCAGGTACGTGCTGCGCGCACCACCGGAGAAGGCCATGGCCAGGCGAGCCTTGCGCTGGTTCGCCTCAGGATCGGGGCTGAACCAGTCACGAACGCGCATCGGCAGGTCGGACAGGTGGAAGCTTTGCTGGTCGCCGATATCGGCAGCCGGCAGGCGATCGGCCCACTGGGTCAGCAATGGCTGGTTGTTGCCAGCAGCAAACACCAGCAAGTCTTTATCCGCCGCCGTCTGGACCTGCGCCGCCTGAATCACCAGCACACCAGTGGCCGGATATCCGGTGGACTGGCCGAAGCGGCCGAGCACCGTCAGGTACGCATCCAGCTCGGCAGCGCCGGCGTTGTCCGGCAGCACCACGGCGGTCTGCGAAAGGTCAGCCAGACGAGTGAAGGGGAAGCCCGCGTCCTTGAACACGCCGAGGTTCGGCATGGCCATGAAGTGGTCGTAGCCGGTCAGGTCCAGGGTCGATTCCGGATCGACGCTGCCGCGCATGTTGTCGATGATGATGTCACCACATTCGCCCTGCTTGATGTAGTCGAACATGAAGCGCAGTTGCAGGCGCGATTGCAGGGCCACCGAGTTCAACGGCAGGCGCACGCGGGTTTCGCGGTTCAGTGTGTCGTCGTTGACCTTCAGGGCTTTCAACACACTGTTTTCGAGCTTGTCCTGAGGCAGCAGGTTCTGCGACTGGATCAGGCCATCGTTGAAGCTGACGATGAACGACGAGTTGCTCGATTTCTCCTGGGGTGTGTAGCGGTATTTCACATTCAGCGGCGCACCTTGATCACGCCAGGTGAACAAGTCTGGCGGAAAGTTCAGCGGCACGGTGATGTCGCCCGGGTTGTAGCCCGACACGTTGAATTGTTTGGCCGGCAGCAGCTCGCCGAGTTTGACCGGACGATCGCTCGGCAACCAGTTCGGGGCATCGTAAGGCTTGCGCGGTTGCACGGTGTCGAGTCGGTCGATCACCACGCTGCTGCCCGACAGGGCTTGACTGCCCAGCACCAATGCGGTGGTGGCCGTCTTCAGTTCGGCGGCGTCGCGACCGCTGATCACCAGCAACTTGCCAGTGGCGTCGTTAGGATTGGTCATCACGCTCAGGGTCGGGCCCTTGGCCGCCGGCAGGCTCAAACCGCCGATTTGCAGCGCTTCGGGACCGCTGAGCAGCAACACGGCGTTGCCTTGGGCGGGGATCTGGTTGATGTGCGTAGAGAACTTGGCACCGCGATAACTGGCCTGGGCACCGAACCACGATGACAGGGCACCGGCCGCTTCCAGGGTGGTGTTGTCAGGCGCGGTGGCGAACACGAACGGCAGGCCCAACGTGCGCGCATCGCGGCGATCGAAGAACGGCAGCGGCATGATCGACAAATCGTTCGGCAGCACCAGCGGCGACACTTCGATGCTCAGCTCGGTGGCGTTGCTGATCTTCGCCCACAGGCTGGAGTGCGTCGGGTCTTCGCAACTCATGGTGTAGTGACCGACGAATTGCAGGCTCAAGCGGTTGAATTCGGTGATCAGCTGCGGCGGAATGCTGACTTCCCGGTTTTGCAATTGCCCGGCGTCTTCCTTGGGCAATGGCAAGCTCGCGGCCACTTCATCGTTGACGATGACGTTGATCTGCGACAGTTCGGCCAGCAAAGCCGGCGAATAGGTGTACTGCAACTTCAGCTTGGCGCCGGTCACGATGGAATCGGCGCGCACATCGAAGTTGACACTATCGGTGGACTCCACGCCGCGCAGGCTCATCGGATAATTGCGGCCCAGTTGCTTGAGCGTCACGCTGTAGCTGCTGGCGCCTGGCACCGGCGCGGTTTCGGCGAATGCCGCTGCGCCACCACCCATTGCCAGCAAGGCGCACGTCATGCGTACCAGGGCGCGGCGCGACGCGCGCAGGCTACCGAAAGCGAAAGACTTCGAGTTCATCACTTGTCCAAAACGTTTTCCAGGGTGGACGGGGAGACGTGGCGACGACGGAAAAGGTTCCGCACTTCCATGACCGTTGCTTTGAAGAGTTCGTAGATACCGCGAAGACCAATGCCGCTGACATCACGCAAGGCGGTCAACGGTGTATCGACCTGGCCATTGCCCCACGTCGATGCCCAAGTGTCGGCGCGGGAGAATGTCAGGCGAATCAGCTCGCTTTGCTGACGCAAGGTCAACTGATCGAACTGCGCACCCAACAACCCCTCGCGACTGAACACAATGACGGCCGGGAACACACTCAGCTGTTGATTGCGGAACAGCGAAATCTGTACCCGCTCGCCTTTGGGAATCTCGATGCCTTCCGGCAAACAGAACCCCAGGCCTTTTTGCGAGAAGTCCTGGGTCACGCCTTCGATCACGGTGCCATCGGCACGAGTCAGGCGCATCGGCAAGGCCGCCGCCACCCGTGGTTCGGAACGCACCTGGCGGGTTTCACTGGCCACCGCCACCGAGGCACTGGTGATGATGAGGTTGTAGACGGTCCACGCCAGGTTGATCAGGATCGTGGTGGTGGCGCCCTCGGCACCCTCCATCAGGCGCACCACGCCATAGATCAGACCGGCAGCGTTCAAGGTCAGCAGCACGATGTACGGGCGTGCCAATTTCCACTCAAAATATTTCTTGTCGATCACGCCACCCTTGTCGGTCACGTTGAAGCCACCGAACTTGGGGTTGACCAGCGCCATCAGCACCGGGCCCATGATGTACCAGGCCAATACCGTCTCGTAGACCTCGTTCCAGAACGAGTGGCGGAACCGCCCCTGGATGCTGGAGTTGGTCAGGCTGGCGTGAAGAATGTGCGGCAATACGTAAGCGGTGATCATCAGCGCCGAGGCGTGGAAAATCTGCGCATCGAAAAACAGGAACGCCAGCGGCGCGGTGAGAAAGGCCAGGCGCGGCAATCCGTAGAAAAAGTGCAGCATCGCGTTCAGGTAGCACAGGCGCTGACCCAGGTTCAGACCTTTGCCGAACAGGGGGTTGTCCGTGCGGAATATCTGCGCCATGCCACGTGCCCAGCGAATCCGCTGGCTGATGTGCCGCGACAGGCTTTCGGTCGCCAGGCCCGCCGCTTGGGGAATGGCCAGGTACGCAGTGTTGTAGCCGGCGCGGTTCAGTTTGAGCGCGGTGTGGGCGTCTTCGGTCACGGTCTCGACGGCAACGCCACCGATTTCCAGCAACGGTGCACGACGGATCACGGCACAGGAGCCGCAGAAAAACGTCGCGTTCCACAGGTCGTTGCCGTCCTGCACCAGGCCGTAGAACAACTCGCCTTCGTTCGGCACGGAGCGGAACGTATTGAGGTTTTTCTCAAACGGGTCGGGCGAGAAGAAAAAGTGCGGCGTTTGCAGCATCGCCAACTTCGGGTCCTTGATGAACCAGCCGACACATACCTGAAGGAATGAACGGGTCGGCACGTGGTCAGCGTCGAAAATCGTCACGAACTCGCCACTGGTGACCTTGAGTGCTTCGTTCAGGTTGCCGGCCTTGGCGTGACGGTTGTTGTCTCGAACGATGTAACCCACGCCGATCTGTTCGCAGAACTCGCGGAAGTCTTCACGGCGGCCGTCGTCCAGTACGTGCACGCGCAGTTTATCCTGCGGCCAATCGATGGCTTGGGCCGCGAAAATGGTGACTTTCACAATGTCGAGGGTTTCGTTGTACGACGGGATGAAGACATCGACCGTTGGCCATTCGCTCGGCGGCCCGCTCATCAGTACCGGTTTGCGGCGCAAGGGCCAGGCGGTTTGCAGGTATCCGAACACCAGCACGATCATCGCGTACAACTCGGCCAGGACCAAGCCGTAGCCGAACAGCATGTCGACCCAGCCCTCGAAACCGAGGGTGGAGGTGAGTCGCCAGTACATGTAGCGCAGGGAAGCGGTCAACGACAGCCCGATGAGCATCAGCACGGTCAGGCGCCCGGGAATCTTGCGCAGCACCATCGCCGCAATAAAGCAGCCGAGGGCGAAAGCGCACTGCGAATATAATTCGAACGGTACCGTAATGATGAACAGCGCCAACAGGCCGCAGAACAGCGTCACGCTGACCGTCAGCGCCCGACGCAACGCCGCTGGCAGGCTGTCCACGAGCTCGGAGAGCGATTGAGTCCAGCGCTGCGAACGGGTTGGGTCGGTCGTATCTGGAGCGGAGGTGTTGATCACGAGGCGTATGACTCTGCAACGATCATGGCTTTCAACTGCGTCTTGAGCCTGTCACTCAGCATCAGCATGTCGCGGCAAGCCTGGGACGACTCGGCCTGCAACAGCGGGTTTTGACCATAGGCCAAGGCTTCGCCAATGGCATGATCGAGCGCCACGACACCTAGTAGCCGCGAGCTGAGGCGGCGCTTGAGCACTTCGTGCATATCCAGGCAGAACAGGCGATCGCTGTCGAACTGATTGATCACATAATTACAGAGCGGCGCCTGGTCCCGAGCCCCGCGTTCTGCCAGCAAACGCTCCATCTGGTCCAGCGTGACGAAACACGCCGCATCGGCGGTCGCCACGACCAGCACCTGGTCCGCCACCATCAAGGCCTGCGTCAGGTAGGCTGTGCGACCCGGTGGCGTGTCGAGAATTACCACATCGTTTTCGCACAGGTCCATGCTCGCCAACTGGCTGGCCAGCCAATAACGATCGTTTTCCAGATAGCGCTCCAGCGTACGGCGCTCGTCCTCGGTCACCGAGCCGTAGGGCAGCATCAACGAACCCGCAGAGCCAGCCAACAGCAGTGACTTCCAATTTTCACCCTTGAGGCTGGCGTAGGCCATTCCTGCCACATCCGGCTCGGCACCCAAGTGATGTTGCAGGGCGTTTTGCGGATCGAGGTCAATGGCCAGTGTCTGCCCGCCCTCCAGACGCAACGCGGTGGTCAGCGCAGAGGCGAGCGTGCTTTTGCCAACGCCACCCTTGGCCGATACCACAGCAATGACTTGCGCCTTGATCTTGGCCGGACGACCATGGGGCAGCGTCTGGCGCAGTGCCTCTTCATTACGCGCTTGCGCTTCGGCCTGACGTGCCAACGCGACTTCGGCCAGCAAATGGCGAAGCGGTGCAGCAAGCTCAGGGACCTCAGCGTGCACCGACGACTCCTTGACGCCATTCGTGGTATCGGCCGCAGCGCTAACGCTTTGATCAACCCGCTGAACGACTTCGACTACAGACGCAGGCTCTGGCGCAGCCGGCACCAAAGTCAAAGGCTTTTCCTTGTAGTCGAAATGGCTGCCGAACTCGAGATAACTGTCCGCACTTGCCCCGAACCTGTTGAATAGGTTCGATATATCGTCTGTACGATTCATAAAAGACTATCCGAGGCGCTGGCACATAAGGGAGCACGTAGCTCGAGGGTTCATCGAGGCAGCCATTAAAATGACATCGTCAATATTTTGAACGGCGTAATTGTAATAGTTGAACGCAATTAAAAAAACCTTTTTTATCGCCATAAAATTGACGAAAGAATGCTTTCTTTATTTGGCGCATCCTGCGCAATCCCGACAGCCGAATTGCAACGCAAGCAACTAAATACGGGCCCTTGAACGGCGGCGCGCGATTATCCAGCAAGCACTGCCGGTGGCGCACATGATTTACGCCAGATGGCAGCCCGGTAGATGGACGGCAACCTGCAACTAATTGCCAACTAAGCAAAGCAATTCACGGACCATAGACTATCGTTACAGGCATGTTTGCTTCGAACTCAAACATATATGTTCTAAATCAATATCTTATTTCTTACTTGTCGATGATCTGGCCGGTATGACCTGCCCTCGACGACGGCAAGTACAACTGTTGGCGCCAAAGATGTGACGAAAGCCCTTTACTGGCGCGATGTTGACTATGCTGCAGACAGCATGACGCCGTTCACTTTTGAGGGATGCTTGATGTTCTACGTGCAACGCAGTACAGACGGCCAACTGATGCGCGTCGAAGCCGATGCCTACGCCGAATCCACGGAAACGCTGCCGGCCAACCACCCAGATCTGCAGGCCTGGTTCGCCAATGAAGTCATGGCCACCAGCCATAAACAGCTGCTGCAGATCAAACAGCTCAAACAACTGCGCCAGAGTGACCTGGAAATGATCCGGGTACTCGACGACCTGATCGCCGTGCTGATCAGCAAAGGCGTGATCCTCGTCACTGACTTGCCAGAGCCCGCGCAGACCAAACTCATGGACCGCTTCCAGGCGCGTGAGGCGTTGGGTGGGTTGAGCAGTCTGGTTGAGGATGAGGAGGAAGGGTTTATCTGAAGTCCGGGAAATAGCAAAAAAATCCCAGCCTTCGGCAATTACAGGTGTGCGAAGGCTGCAACCCTTGCGACTACCCTATTCCCAAGGCTTGGGCTCACCCACTAACCGCCCCTGAATGCCGTACACCCCCATCTCGCGAATCACCGCCAACTCCCCTTCAGTCTCGACCCGCTCAGCAATCAACGGCAGATCAATACTATGAGCCGCACGCTGGACGGCTTCGATAAACAGGCGTTTGTCGCTCTCCTGATCAATCGCGCGGATGTAGCTGCCGTCGATCTTCAGGTACGCCAACCCCAGCCTCGCCAGATTACCGATGATGCTGAAGCGCCCACCGAAATGCTGCAGGCTCAACGAGAACCCGAGCTCGCGCAAACGTCGCGTCAGGTCTTCGAGCATGGCTTGCTCCGGCAATTGCTCTTCGCCGATTTCCAGGGTCAGCCGCGGCCCCAGATTGGAGTGCGAACGCAGTGTCTCGAGGAGGGCATTCAACGCTTTCGGGTCTTCCAGGGTCGCCGATGACAGGTTCAGTGCCAGTGACTCCTCGTGATCGCCCATCTGCTCCAGTACCAGCTCCAGCATCAGCCGGTCCAGTCGCGCCGCCCAGCCGAACCGCTCCAGCCACGGCAAGAAACGTCCGGCAGGGATGCTCTGGCCCTGGTCGTCGATCAGGCGGGAAAGCACCTTGTGGTGCAGTACCAGTTGCATGTCCTGACTGGCCACCACCGGTTGAAAATACAGTTTGAATCGCCGCTGGTTCAGCGCCTGGTCCAGCAGTTTGTGCCAGGCATGATGGTCGTCGCCGACATCGGCCAGGGCACTGCGATCCAGGCACACCCAGTGCGTATCGGTCTCCCCTTCGGCCTGCGCCAATGCCTGATCGGCCAATCCGAGCACCGCTTGCGGGGCATCGCCATGAATGAACGGCGCCAGCCCGATCGCCGCCACCGAGGCTACGTCCGTGGCGCCGGTCGCATGCAGGCTGGCCAGGGCGATGTGGAGGTGCTGAGCCAGTTGCATGGCTTCCTCACGCACTAGCCCTGGCGCCAGAACGGCAAATTCACCGCCCCGAATCCGTGTAACGAGGTTTTGCGTTTCCGGGTACTTGGCGCACTCACGAGATAACTGCAGCCCGACCGCCTTCAACAACTCATCGGTGCGTTGACTACCCAGGCGCTGGTTCAAACCCGCCAGATCATTGATCCGCAGCAACAGCAGATAACCCGAGCTGGCCTGCTCGGTGTTGCTCACCCGTGCGTTCAACTGCATCTCAAAATAACGACGGTTCGCCAGCCCTGTCAGGTTGTCCTGATAAGACTCGACCCGCAGTTTTTCACTGCGCTCAGCCTGTTCCTGAAACAGTGCCTTGAGCTTCTCGACCATCTGGTTCATCGCTTGAACGACACGGCGCAATTCGGGCGTACGCGGCAAATCCGGCAGGCTGAGGAATTCCCGGCGGGCAATGGCTTGGGACTGCTGGACCATGTAATCCAGCGGCTTCAGTTGCCGGCGCAGCAGCAACGCACCCAATGCGGCGCTCACCGCGCCACACAGCAGAAGCCAACCGAGACTGCCCAGCGCACTCTGCCAAAGCTTGGCCAAGGCAAACATCGGGTGGCTGATCACCTCGACCCGCGCGGCCTGTTCCCAACCACGGCTGACGATCGCATCGCCACCGGCCGCTTCCAGGCCGATCAGCTTGATGAACCAGTCCGGTACATTGTTGGCCGTAGGAATACCGCTGCGCTCGACGATGACTTTGTCGTCGCTCACGTCGACCACGCGGATGCTCGCGTAATAGCCGCTGTCGAATAGCGAGCTGACCAGCAACTCGACCATCGCCGGATCGTCGATGTTCGGCGTCAGGGACACCGCCAGTGCCGTCGCGCCATCCTGGGCGTGAGAACGCAACTGGTTGACATACTGGGTGCGCGAACTTTCCAGGCTAACCATGAAGCTGCCGGTGAAGGCGACCACCAGGAACAGACAGATAGCGATCAACAGTTGTTTGAACAAAGACATCTGAGCGTGAGCTCCTAGTTAGTCGTCTCGATCGGAAAACCTTCGGCCTGCATTTTTTTCAGCACATCCTGCCAACGAGACAGGCGCTTGGTATCACCGACCTTCTTGTTACCCTTGGCACCGGGCAAGTACAGACCTTCTGCATTGAAGGAGTAGACCGGAAGCAAATCCGTTCGTTGGCTGGCGGGCTGGATGGTGTCGATCAGGCTGTCGAGGACCAGCGGCATCGCCTCTGGACTCGAATAGTAGGTCAACACCATGTGCGCCCGGTTCAGACGCAGGGCCTTGACGTAGGTAATGCGTAGTTTGTCACTGGAAACGCCAAGGTGGCGCAGGCTGAAATACTTGGCGATAGCGTAATCTTCGCAGTCGCCGGCACCTTTCCACAGCGCTTCGATTGGGGTTTCCCAATAATCGACCCGCTGCCACAAATCGACGTCTTCGACGTAGCGCACCTGCTTGTTGAAGAACCGGTTGACCGCGTTCAACTGTTCCAGCTCGCCGAGCTGCTTCTGGCTGGCCAGCAAATGCTGCCAATCATCTATGCGCTGCTGACCTGCGCCCAAAGGTCCGTACAATGCCTGCGCCCGACGACTGATCAGGGAAAAATCCCAATCGGCGTGCAGCCCGCCCAGCATCACACCGGCCAGCAGCAATGCGCAGGACAGCCAGCGCAGCATCCGTGGAATCGGGAAAAAACGTGCCGCCAATGCGAGGCATCCAGGGTAGGCAGTTGGAAGTCGGGTGATGGTGTAGGTTAGTACGGCAAAAAACAATGGCACAGTGAGATCAGCGATGGCGCGCTAAACTTGTAACAGGGCACTGTGCTGATCGTTTGACAAGATTTCAGGCAGTCACTAGTGTCAGTTGGATCCAAAAATAACTCAGTCAATCAGGGTGCGTCGTAGTGACACAAAAACCCAACCCTCTCAGCAGCATCAAGGTCAACGGTCCCATCGCGGCCCACTTGGCGCGCGGGGTTATCGAAGAAACCTTGCGCGCGGCAATCCTGGACGGTCGCCTGCCGTGTGGCTTCGCCCTGCGCCAGCAAGACCTGGCCGATCTCTTCGGTGTCAGCCGCATGCCTGTGCGCGAAGCGTTGCGCCAACTTGAAGCTCAGGCATTGCTCCACGTGATCGCCCATAAAGGCGCTGTGGTCGCGCCGCTGGTCCAGGGCGATGCAGTGGAAACCTATGCCCTGCGGATTCTACTGGAGTCCGAAGCCCTGCGCCTGTCGGTCCCGTTGCTTGAGGCGGCGGATCTCGAACAGGCCGCGCGTTATATCGACCAGCTGGAGACGGAACAGGACTACACCGAAATCGGCCGGCTCAATCGCCTCTTCCATATGTCGCTCTATTGCAAGGCACCCAATCGCCGGTTGCTGAAACTGGTAGAGGACGGGCTGAACGAAGAGGAGCGCTTCCTGCGCTTCAACCTCGAAGCCATGGGCCTGGGCAAGTTGTCCCAGGAAGATCACCGGGCCATGTGGCGGGCCGCCGACGCGCGGGATGTCGAAGGATCGGTGAGGTTGCTGGTCAACCATCTCAATCGTGGGGTTGAGGTCATCACCCGGTACCTCGACAGTCCGGAAGCCAGGAACAGAAAAACCTCGTAGCAAAGGTAGCGGCAGGCCTGAGGGTGACTTCAGTGGTCCACCGCTATCGCGAGCAAGTCGGATAAATTTCCAGATTGTTGTACGCCAGTTGCAAATTCCCCATCCCTTGACAACAATTCGACCAATTATCATTTGTGACGCTCTTGCGTTCATGCCCTTATCTGAGTTTGCAGTGCCTGTGGACAACCTGTCGCCGCCGAGCCGACGCGGTGAGCCGCACCAGCAAGTGGTCAAACAAGCCATTCACTGGTTGCTGCGCCTGCGCAACAACGCCACCAACGCCAAACTCCGACAGCAATGCGATATCTGGCGCGCTGCCCGGCCTGATCACGAGCTGGCCTGGCAGCGGGTGCTGTCGCTGCACTCTGAGCTGAGCAACAACTTGCGGGCGGTACCCGGTGCACAGCTGGCCTTCAATACATTGCAAAACAGCGCCCCGGGATTGGGTCGACGCCAGGCGATGAAGTGGCTGTCAGGTGCATTGCTGATGGGCTCGGTCGCGTGGCTGGGCAAGGATGTCATCGGCTGGCAGCAATGGAGTGCCGACTTCGCCACCACCACGGGTGAGCGCCGCTTCTTTCAGCTACCGGATGGCACCCGGCTTGAGCTCAACACCGACAGCGCGGTAGATCTGGATTACACGCCACAACAGCGCCTGATCAAATTGACCCGCGGTGAAATCATCGTCACCCGCGGCGGCATCGATGAAGGTGCTTCATTCGACCGGCCATTGCGGGTTCAAAGTCGCCACGGCGTGTATGAAGGCGTGGGCGCGCGTTTCATCCTGCGACATGAAGGTGACTGCACGCGGCTAAGTGTCACCAATGGCCTGGTGGTGATTCATTCTCCAATGGGTGCCGATGGCCAGCCGACTCTCGTGCAGGCAGGGAACAGTTACCTGGTCGATCACCAGCAGGCTCGGCCGACGCCGCCGCTGGACATGGATGTCGGCGCCTGGGCGGATGGATTGATCGTGACCCGCAACATGCGGCTGGGGGATTTCATCAAGGAAGTCGGGCGATATCGCCACGGGTATCTGAAGTGCGCAGCCGACATAGCCGACTTGCGACTGTCCGGGGTTTACCGCCTGGAGGACACCGACAAGCTGCTGGTCATACTGCCACAGACCCTGCCGGTGCAACTGCGCTATCGCACACGTTGGTGGGTAACGCTGGAACGGCAGGCCTGAACAGCTTCTTTTACGTCAACGGCTTTTGGCAGGCCCAAAACGACAAAACCCCTGTCTGCGCAAGCAGACAGGGGTTTCGGAATTCAATCTTGACGATGACCTACTCTCACATGGGGAAACCCCACACTACCATCGGCGATGCATCGTTTCACTTCTGAGTTCGGGATGGGATCAGGTGGTTCCAACGCTCTATGGTCGTCAAGAAATTCTGTGTGCCGGTCCGTCCGTAACGACGTGCCAGCGAATTTTTGATGCTTCTACTTAAAGACAAAACCCCTACCTGCATGCGCAGATAGGGGTTTTGGAATTTAATCTTGACGATGACCTACTCTCACATGGGGAAACCCCACACTACCATCGGCGATGCATCGTTTCACTGCTGAGTTCGGGATGGGATCAGGTGGTTCCAATGCTCTATGGTCGTCAAGAAATTCGGGTACTGAGTCGTGACCAGTTGGCCTCGCTTCAGCAAATTGGGTATGTGATAGCTTCGGTGCTTTGTGAGTATCTCGAACTTTCGGTTCGTTTCGTCTTCACACACCGCAATCTGGCCTCTTTCGTCTTTTCAACTAAGAGCAGCAAATTGCTTGGGTGTTATATGGTCAAGCCTCACGGGCAATTAGTATTGGTTAGCTCAACGCCTCACAGCGCTTACACACCCAACCTATCAACGTCGTAGTCTTCGACGGCCCTTCAGGGGACTCAAGGTCCCAGTGAGATCTCATCTTGAGGCTAGTTTCCCGCTTAGATGCTTTCAGCGGTTATCTATTCCGAACATAGCTACCCGGCAATGCCACTGGCGTGACAACCGGAACACCAGAGGTTCGTCCACTCCGGTCCTCTCGTACTAGGAGCAGCCCCTCTCAAATCTCAAACGTCCACGGCAGATAGGGACCGAACTGTCTCACGACGTTCTAAACCCAGCTCGCGTACCACTTTAAATGGCGAACAGCCATACCCTTGGGACCGGCTTCAGCCCCAGGATGTGATGAGCCGACATCGAGGTGCCAAACACCGCCGTCGATATGAACTCTTGGGCGGTATCAGCCTGTTATCCCCGGAGTACCTTTTATCCGTTGAGCGATGGCCCTTCCATACAGAACCACCGGATCACTAAGACCTACTTTCGTACCTGCTCGACGTGTCTGTCTCGCAGTCAAGCGCGCTTTTGCCTTTATACTCTACGACCGATTTCCGACCGGTCTGAGCGCACCTTCGTACTCCTCCGTTACTCTTTAGGAGGAGACCGCCCCAGTCAAACTACCCACCATACACTGTCCTCGATCCGGATAACGGACCTGAGTTAGAACCTCAAAGTTGCCAGGGTGGTATTTCAAGGTTGGCTCCACGCGAACTGGCGTCCACGCTTCAAAGCCTCCCACCTATCCTACACAAGCAAATTCAAAGTCCAGTGCAAAGCTATAGTAAAGGTTCACGGGGTCTTTCCGTCTAGCCGCGGATACACTGCATCTTCACAGCGATTTCAATTTCACTGAGTCTCGGGTGGAGACAGCGCCGCCATCGTTACGCCATTCGTGCAGGTCGGAACTTACCCGACAAGGAATTTCGCTACCTTAGGACCGTTATAGTTACGGCCGCCGTTTACCGGGGCTTCGATCAAGAGCTTCGCGTTAGCTAACCCCATCAATTAACCTTCCGGCACCGGGCAGGCGTCACACCCTATACGTCCACTTTCGTGTTTGCAGAGTGCTGTGTTTTTAATAAACAGTCGCAGCGGCCTGGTATCTTCGACCGGCGTGGGCTTACGCAGTAAATGCTTCACCCTCACCGGCGCACCTTCTCCCGAAGTTACGGTGCCATTTTGCCTAGTTCCTTCACCCGAGTTCTCTCAAGCGCCTTGGTATTCTCTACCCAACCACCTGTGTCGGTTTGGGGTACGGTTCCTGGTTACCTGAAGCTTAGAAGCTTTTCTTGGAAGCATGGCATCAACCACTTCGTGTTCCAAAGGAACACTCGTCATCAGCTCTCGGCCTTAGAATCCCGGATTTACCTAAGATTCCAGCCTACCACCTTAAACTTGGACAACCAACGCCAAGCTGGCCTAGCCTTCTCCGTCCCTCCATCGCAATAACCAGAAGTACAGGAATATTAACCTGTTTTCCATCGACTACGCTTTTCAGCCTCGCCTTAGGGACCGACTAACCCTGCGTCGATTAACGTTGCGCAGGAAACCTTGGTCTTTCGGCGTGGGTGTTTTTCACACCCATTGTCGTTACTCATGTCAGCATTCGCACTTCTGATACCTCCAGCAAGCTTCTCAACTCACCTTCACAGGCTTACAGAACGCTCCTCTACCGCATCATCCGAAGATGATACCCGTAGCTTCGGTGTATGGTTTGAGCCCCGTTACATCTTCCGCGCAGGCCGACTCGACTAGTGAGCTATTACGCTTTCTTTAAAGGGTGGCTGCTTCTAAGCCAACCTCCTAGCTGTCTAAGCCTTCCCACATCGTTTCCCACTTAACCATAACTTTGGGACCTTAGCTGACGGTCTGGGTTGTTTCCCTTTTCACGACGGACGTTAGCACCCGCCGTGTGTCTCCCATGCTCGGCACTTGTAGGTATTCGGAGTTTGCATCGGTTTGGTAAGTCGGGATGACCCCCTAGCCGAAACAGTGCTCTACCCCCTACAGTGATACATGAGGCGCTACCTAAATAGCTTTCGAGGAGAACCAGCTATCTCCGAGCTTGATTAGCCTTTCACTCCGATCCACAGGTCATCCGCTAACTTTTCAACGGTAGTCGGTTCGGTCCTCCAGTTAGTGTTACCCAACCTTCAACCTGCCCATGGATAGATCGCCCGGTTTCGGGTCTATTCCCAGCGACTAGACGCCCTATTAAGACTCGCTTTCGCTACGCCTCCCCTATTCGGTTAAGCTCGCCACTGAAAATAAGTCGCTGACCCATTATACAAAAGGTACGCAGTCACCCAACAAAGTGGGCTCCCACTGCTTGTACGCATACGGTTTCAGGATCTATTTCACTCCCCTCTCCGGGGTTCTTTTCGCCTTTCCCTCACGGTACTAGTTCACTATCGGTCAGTCAGTAGTATTTAGCCTTGGAGGATGGTCCCCCCATATTCAGACAAAGTTTCTCGTGCTCCGTCCTACTCGATTTCATGACTAAGAGATTTTCGCGTACAGGGCTATCACCCACTATGGCCGCACTTTCCAGAGCGTTCCGCTAATCTCAAAGCCACTTAAGGGCTAGTCCCCGTTCGCTCGCCACTACTAAGGGAATCTCGGTTGA
>NZ_CP166803.1:112500-115000 GCF_059716115.1 Pseudomonas sp. LBUM1653 | reverse complement strand
AACAACTTCAACCACTTGCGCTTCAGATCTCTCATCAGCGGGAGGCGAATTGTACAGCGTTACACGCTGCTGTCAACACCTTAATTCCTGCTTCTTTCGATTGATCATCGAATCACTAACCAGGTAAACGACTTGATTAGCAGTACACGCTTTATACAAAGCCTGTACTTATACAAAAAACAAAACCCCTACCTGCATGCGCAGATAGGGGTTTTGGAATTTAATCTTGACGATGACCTACTCTCACATGGGGAAACCCCACACTACCATCGGCGATGCATCGTTTCACTGCTGAGTTCGGGATGGGATCAGGTGGTTCCAACGCTCTATGGTCGTCAAGAAATTCGGGTACTGAGTCGTGACCAGTTGGCCTCGCTTCAGCAAATTGGGTATGTGATAGCTTTGGTGTTTTGTGAGTATCTCGAACTTTCGGTTCGTTTCGTCTTCACACACCGCAATCTGGCCTCTTTCGTCTTTTCAACTAAGAGCAGCAAATTGCTTGGGTGTTATATGGTCAAGCCTCACGGGCAATTAGTATTGGTTAGCTCAACGCCTCACAGCGCTTACACACCCAACCTATCAACGTCGTAGTCTTCGACGGCCCTTCAGGGGACTCAAGGTCCCAGTGAGATCTCATCTTGAGGCTAGTTTCCCGCTTAGATGCTTTCAGCGGTTATCTATTCCGAACATAGCTACCCGGCAATGCCACTGGCGTGACAACCGGAACACCAGAGGTTCGTCCACTCCGGTCCTCTCGTACTAGGAGCAGCCCCTCTCAAATCTCAAACGTCCACGGCAGATAGGGACCGAACTGTCTCACGACGTTCTAAACCCAGCTCGCGTACCACTTTAAATGGCGAACAGCCATACCCTTGGGACCGGCTTCAGCCCCAGGATGTGATGAGCCGACATCGAGGTGCCAAACACCGCCGTCGATATGAACTCTTGGGCGGTATCAGCCTGTTATCCCCGGAGTACCTTTTATCCGTTGAGCGATGGCCCTTCCATACAGAACCACCGGATCACTAAGACCTACTTTCGTACCTGCTCGACGTGTCTGTCTCGCAGTCAAGCGCGCTTTTGCCTTTATACTCTACGACCGATTTCCGACCGGTCTGAGCGCACCTTCGTACTCCTCCGTTACTCTTTAGGAGGAGACCGCCCCAGTCAAACTACCCACCATACACTGTCCTCGATCCGGATAACGGACCTGAGTTAGAACCTCAAAGTTGCCAGGGTGGTATTTCAAGGTTGGCTCCACGCGAACTGGCGTCCACGCTTCAAAGCCTCCCACCTATCCTACACAAGCAAATTCAAAGTCCAGTGCAAAGCTATAGTAAAGGTTCACGGGGTCTTTCCGTCTAGCCGCGGATACACTGCATCTTCACAGCGATTTCAATTTCACTGAGTCTCGGGTGGAGACAGCGCCGCCATCGTTACGCCATTCGTGCAGGTCGGAACTTACCCGACAAGGAATTTCGCTACCTTAGGACCGTTATAGTTACGGCCGCCGTTTACCGGGGCTTCGATCAAGAGCTTCGCGTTAGCTAACCCCATCAATTAACCTTCCGGCACCGGGCAGGCGTCACACCCTATACGTCCACTTTCGTGTTTGCAGAGTGCTGTGTTTTTAATAAACAGTCGCAGCGGCCTGGTATCTTCGACCGGCGTGGGCTTACGCAGTAAATGCTTCACCCTCACCGGCGCACCTTCTCCCGAAGTTACGGTGCCATTTTGCCTAGTTCCTTCACCCGAGTTCTCTCAAGCGCCTTGGTATTCTCTACCCAACCACCTGTGTCGGTTTGGGGTACGGTTCCTGGTTATCTGAAGCTTAGAAGCTTTTCTTGGAAGCATGGCATCAACCACTTCGTGTTCCAAAGGAACACTCGTCATCAGCTCTCGGCCTTAGAATCCCGGATTTACCTAAGATTCCAGCCTACCACCTTAAACTTGGACAACCAACGCCAAGCTGGCCTAGCCTTCTCCGTCCCTCCATCGCAATAACCAGAAGTACAGGAATATTAACCTGTTTTCCATCGACTACGCTTTTCAGCCTCGCCTTAGGGACCGACTAACCCTGCGTCGATTAACGTTGCGCAGGAAACCTTGGTCTTTCGGCGTGGGTGTTTTTCACACCCATTGTCGTTACTCATGTCAGCATTCGCACTTCTGATACCTCCAGCAAGCTTCTCAACTCACCTTCACAGGCTTACAGAACGCTCCTCTACCGCATCATCCGAAGATGATACCCGTAGCTTCGGTGTATGGTTTGAGCCCCGTTACATCTTCCGCGCAGGCCGACTCGACTAGTGAGCTATTACGCTTTCTTTAAAGGGTGGCTGCTTCTAAGCCAACCTCCTAGCTGTCTAAGCCTTCCCACATCGTTTCCCACTTAACCATAACTTTGGGACCTTAGCTGACGGTCTGGGTTGTTTCCCTTTTCACGACGGACGTTAGCACCCGCCGTGTGTCTCCCATGCTCGGCACTTGTAGGTATTCG
>NZ_CP166803.1:0-107500 GCF_059716115.1 Pseudomonas sp. LBUM1653 | reverse complement strand
AGGAGATGCCGTAACGGGCCGAATTAAGGCAGGTGAAAGGGCCTTTCAGGCCACGGACGTCGGGGAAGATGTTTTCTTCCGGAACGAACACGTTGTCCATGACGATCTCACCGGTAATCGATGCCCGCAGGCCGACCTTGCCGTGAATCACAGGGGCGCTTAGGCCTTTCCAGCCTTTTTCCAGAACAAAGCCACGGATATCGCCGGCATCATCCTTGCCCCAGACCACAAACACATCGGCGATCGGGCTGTTGGTGATCCACATCTTGCTGCCGGTCAGGCTGTAGCCGCCTTCCACTTTGCGTGCACGAGTGATCATCGCACCCGGATCGGAGCCATGGTTTGGCTCGGTCAGGCCGAAGCAACCGATCCACTCGCCCGACGCCAGTTTCGGCAGGTATTTCTGCTTCTGGGCTTCAGTACCGAATTCATTGATCGGCACCATCACCAGCGAGGATTGCACACTCATCATCGAACGGTAGCCGGAGTCGACACGCTCGACTTCACGCGCAATCAGGCCGTAGCTGACGTAGTTCAGGCCACTGCCGCCGTATTGCTCGGGGATGGTTGCGCCCAACAGGCCCACTTCACCCATTTCGCGGAAGATCGCCGGATCGGTCTTTTCATGACGGAAAGCTTCGAGAACGCGCGGCGCCAGACTTTGCTGAGCGAACTGCGCAGCGGTGTCGCGGATCATGCGCTCTTCTTCGGTGAGCTGTTGATCCAGCAGCAGGGGATCGATCCAGTTGAAGCTAGCTTTACCGGCCATGAGTGTGTCCTCTAGAAACAGGTCAAATAACGTGCAGTGATCCTAGGCCGGGTTCGACGTCGGGGCAAACGAGGATTTCGCATACTGTTGTGCTAATTTCTCACTCCGAAACGTCGCAAAACCCATTCAAGGCGATGTATTAGTGAGGTTGACGTACATGCGCAGGAAAATACCCAGCACCACGGCCCTGATCAGCTTCGAGGCGGCCGCACGCCATGAAAGCTTCACCAAGGCAGCCCAGGAGCTTTCACTGACCCAGGGGGCAATTTGCCGACAGATCGCCAGCCTCGAGGAGTTCCTCAGCGTGGAACTGTTCCGACGCTCCCGACGCGGGGTCAAATTGACGGAGGCGGGCCTTTCCTACAGTCGCCGGGTTGCCACTCAACTCGATGCGGTTGAGCGTGACACCTTGTCCGTGATGGGCCAGCAGGGAGCCAACGTAATAGAACTGGCCGTGGTTCCGACGTTCGGCACCCAGTGGCTGCTGCCCAGGCTCAAGGACTTTCAGCAGAAACACCCGGAAGTGACGGTCAACCTGACCAACCGAACGCGCCCGTTCCTGTTTGCCGACACCGATTTCGACGCAGCGATCTACTTCGGTGATGCCGATTGGTCGGGTACTGAATCCCACAGGTTGATGGGTGAAAATCCGATGCCCGTGTGCAGCCCCAACCTATTGGGCAACAAAAATGCCCTGACACCCGCTGAAATCGCGGACCTGCCCCTCCTGCAACAGACCACCCGCCCCTACGCCTGGCGCCAATGGTTCGACTCTCAGCATCTTAATGTCCCGCGGGACATGACAGGACCGCGCTACGAGCTATTCTCCATGCTGGCCCAGGCGGCGATGCACGATATGGGGATTGCGCTGATCCCGCCGTTCCTGATTCAGCGCGAATTGGCCGAGGCACGCCTGGTGATCGCCAACCCTCAGGCACTCTCCAGCATCAAGGCCTACTACCTGATGATTCCTGAGCGAAAGGTCGAATCTGCGTCTTTAAGGGCTTTTCGAGATTGGCTGGTGAATCAAGCGCACAGCTACAGCCTAGAGGGATAAAGGCTCTCAACAATTAGCTGACCTCGTAGTCAGCAAATTAAAAACCCTACAGATATAAGTATTTGTCGCATTTTCACAGACTGTACCCAGAAGCAGTACAAACGTGCCATAAGCGCCTGAAGACGTGGCTTTGAGCCACTTATCCAACGAAATGACGCTTCATTCAGCGTAACGATTTGTAATTTCGAAAAAATTGCAAAAGTGCCTTGGAAGCCACGGTCTGTAAGGGATAGAGCCAGATCGTTGCGACATTCGGTCACGGGGTGACTTGTAGTTAATTTTCCGTCACCCGTCATAATCCCTTGAAGGGCACAAAGTTCGCCTGCAAAATGCCGCGCCCCGCTTGAATTTAGCGGGGTCGTGCTGATCGGCCGCCCCAGCCGCACCATCCGTAGTGCATGGGTTTACTCAATAAGATCACGCAGGAGATTTGACGTGCACATTGGTGTTCCTCTCGAAACCCAGACCGGTGAAACACGGGTTGCTGCAACCCCCGAAACCATCAAGAAGCTGATCGGCCAGGGTCACAAGGTCACTGTACAAAGCGGCGCCGGCGTCAATGCCAGCGTTGTCGACAGTGCCTATGAAGCCGTTGGTGCAGCCATTGGCAGCGCCAGTGAGGCGTTTGGTGCAGAGCTGATTTTGAAGGTGGTCGCCCCCAGCGACAGCGAGCTTGCGCTGATAAAGAGCGGCACCGTTGTGGTGGGGATGCTCAATCCGTTCAACAACGAAACCATCGCCAAGATGGCCGAGTGCGGCATTACCGCCTTTGCCCTGGAGGCCGCCCCTCGCACCTCCCGTGCACAGAGCCTGGATGTACTGTCCTCGCAAGCCAACATCGCCGGCTATAAAGCCGTGTTGCTGGCCGCTCATCACTATCCGCGCTTCATGCCGATGCTGATGACCGCCGCGGGCACCGTGAAAGCGGCGCGGGTGCTGATTCTCGGCGCTGGTGTTGCCGGGCTGCAGGCCATCGCTACGGCCAAGCGCCTGGGTGCGGTGATCGAAGCGTCTGACGTGCGCCCTGCGGTGAAAGAGCAGATCGAATCCCTGGGCGCCAAGTTCGTCGACGTGCCTTACGAGACCGATGAAGAGCGTGAATGCGCCGTCGGTGTCGGCGGCTACGCCCGACCCATGCCGGCCAGCTGGATGCAGCGCCAGGCCGTGGCTGTGCACGAACGCGCCAAGCAGGCTGACATCGTCATCACCACTGCACTGATTCCGGGTCGCAAGGCGCCAACGCTGCTCAGCGCGGAAACCGTGGCACAGATGAAACCTGGCTCGGTGGTCATCGACCTTGCGGCGGCACAGGGCGGCAACTGCCCGCTGACCGTGGCCGATCAGGTGGTCGTACAAAACGGTGTGACCATCGCTGGCCCGACCAACCTGGCTGCCGCGGTTGGTGCCGATGCCTCGGCACTGTATGCACGCAACCTGCTGGACTTCATGAAACTGTTGTTCGATAAAGAAGGACAACTGGTGATCAACCTTGAAGACGATATCGTCGCCGCGTGCCTGATGTGCCGCGACGGCCAGATCGTGCGCAAGAACGGCTGAGGATAAAAACAATGGAAGACATGCTGATCTCTGACGGTATCTACAACCTGATCATCTTCGTGCTGGCTATCTATGTCGGTTACCACGTGGTCTGGAACGTGACACCTGCATTGCACACACCGCTGATGGCCGTCACCAACGCCATCTCGGCCATCGTCATCGTCGGCGCCATGCTCGCCGCCGCCCTCACCGTGACTCCACTGGGCAAGACCATGGGTACCCTGGCCGTGGCCCTGGCCGCGGTCAACGTGTTTGGTGGCTTCCTGGTCACTCGGCGCATGCTGGAAATGTTCAAGAAGAAAGCGGCTCCAGCAAAAGCTGCGGCAGCCAAGGCTGAAGCAATCAAGGCTGAGGTGCAGCAAGCATGAGCATGAATCTGGTTACTTCCCTGTATTTGATCGCCTCGGTCTGCTTCATCCAGGCGCTCAAGGGACTCTCGCATCCAACCACGTCGCGTCGCGGCAACCTGTTCGGCATGCTGGGCATGGGCCTGGCGATCCTCACCACGGTCGGCTTGATCTACAAGCTCGGTGCCGAACTGGCCCAGGACGGTATCGTCTACGTGATCGTCGGCCTGCTGATCGGCGGCACTGCCGGGTCGATCATGGCCAAACGCGTTGAAATGACCAAGATGCCCGAACTGGTCGCCTTCATGCACAGCATGATCGGCCTGGCAGCGGTGTTCATCGCCGTGGCTGCCGTGGTCGAGCCGCAGTCGCTGGGCATCGTCAAGCAACTCGGTGACGCGATCCCGGCCGGTAACCGCCTGGAACTGTTCCTCGGTGCAGCGATTGGTGCAATCACCTTCTCTGGCTCGGTGATCGCCTTCGGCAAGCTGTCCGGCAAGTACAAGTTCCGCCTGTTTCAGGGTGCACCGGTACAGTTCAGTGGCCAGCACAAGCTGAACCTGCTGCTGGGCCTGGCCACACTGGCCCTGGGTGTGACCTTCATGCTCACCGGCGACTACACCGCTTTCGGCGTGATGCTGGCGCTGGCCTTCGTGCTCGGCGTGTTGATCATCATCCCGATTGGCGGTGCCGACATGCCGGTCGTCGTGTCCATGCTCAACAGCTACTCCGGCTGGGCAGCGGCGGGTATCGGCTTCTCGCTGAACAACTCGATGCTGATCATTGCCGGTTCGCTGGTAGGTTCGTCCGGTGCGATCCTCTCGTACATCATGTGCAAGGCGATGAACCGCTCCTTCTTCAATGTACTGCTTGGCGGCTTCGGCAATACCGCCGACGCAGGTCCTGCAGGCGCCAAGGAAGCTCGTCCGGTGAAATCCGGTTCGGCTGACGACGCGACCTTCCTGCTGACCAACGCCGACACCGTGATCATCGTTCCGGGCTACGGCCTGGCGGTAGCACGGGCGCAACATGCACTGAAAGAACTGACCGAGAAGCTGACCCATCGCGGCGTGACCGTGAAGTACGCGATCCACCCGGTCGCCGGTCGTATGCCTGGCCACATGAACGTACTGCTGGCCGAGGCCGAAGTGCCTTATGACCAGGTGTTCGAGATGGATGACATCAACTCCGAGTTCGGCCAGGCCGACGTGGTGCTGGTGCTAGGCGCCAACGACGTGGTCAACCCGGCCGCGAAGAACGATCCGAAATCGCCGATTGCCGGCATGCCGATCCTCGAAGCGTTCAAAGCCAAGACCATCATCGTCAACAAGCGCTCGATGGCCAGCGGCTATGCCGGCCTGGATAACGAACTGTTCTACCTGGACAAAACCATGATGGTGTTCGGCGACGCTAAAAAGGTCATCGAAGACATGGTCAAAGCTGTCGATTAACCCTCCGCCAGCAACACGAACGCCCCGACTTGTCGGGGCGTTTTTGTTTGCGCAAATCGTCGGACAAACCGCTGCTTTATTACCGATCCAGTAACGGTGTTTTGCTTGAAAGCCCCGGAATAGACGCCTCTTTTGCGACCTTGGTAGCGGGACACAGCGCCGTGAAATTCACTAGACTGCACGTCCTGCTACCCGTTGCCCGAGATAACAATCCATGTACCGTGACCGTATTCGCCTGCCTTCGTTGTTGGATAAAGTGATGAGCGCCGCCGAGGCTGCCGCTCTGATTGAGGACGGCATGACCGTCGGCATGAGCGGCTTCACCCGCGCCGGCGAAGCCAAGGCCGTACCCCACGCACTGGCCGAACGGGCCAAGGTCACACCGCTGAAGATCAGCCTGATGACCGGCGCCAGCCTGGGCAACGACCTCGACAAACAGCTCACTGAGGCCGGCGTACTGTCACGACGCATGCCATTCCAGGTGGACAGCACCTTGCGCAAGGCGATCAACGCCGGCGAAGTGATGTTCATTGACCAGCACCTCTCGGAAACCGTCGAGCAACTGCGCAACCAGCAACTGAAGCTGCCAGACATCGCGGTCATCGAAGCCGTGGCCATTACCGAGCAAGGCCACATCGTGCCGACTACTTCCGTGGGCAACTCGGCCAGCTTCGCGATTTTCGCCAAGCACGTGATCGTTGAGATAAACCTGGCGCACAACTCCAACCTCGAAGGCCTGCACGACATCTATATCCCGACCTATCGTCCGACCCGTACGCCGATTCCTTTGGTCAAGGTCGATGATCGCATTGGCAGCACCGCCATCCCGATTCCGCCGGAAAAGATCGTCGCGATCGTGATCACCAACCAGTCCGACTCACCGTCCACCGTGCTGCCACCGGATGTGGATACCCAGGCCATCGCCGATCACCTGATCAACTTCTTCAAGCAAGAAGTCAGCGCCGGGCGCATGACCAACAAACTCGGCCCGCTGCAGGCCGGTATCGGCACCATCGCCAACTCGGTGATGTGCGGCCTGATCGATTCGCCATTCGAAGACCTGACGATGTACTCCGAGGTACTTCAGGACTCGACGTTCGACCTGATCGACGCCGGCAAGCTGAGCTTTGCCTCCGGCAGTTCGATTACCTTGTCGAGCCGGCGCAACGCTGACGTGTTCGGCAACCTGGAGCGCTACAAGGACAAACTGGTCCTGCGCCCGCAGGAAATCTCCAATCACCCTGAAGTGGTCCGTCGCCTCGGCATCATTGGCATCAACACCGCCCTTGAGTTCGATATCTATGGCAACGTCAACTCCACTCATGTCTGCGGCACGCGGATGATGAACGGCATTGGCGGCTCGGGCGACTTCGCGCGCAACGCGCACCTGGCCATCTTCGTAACCAAGTCGATTGCCAAGGGCGGGGCGATTTCCAGCGTGGTTCCGATGGTCAGCCACGTTGACCACACGGAACATGATGTCGACATCCTCGTCACCGAAGTCGGCCTGGCGGACCTGCGCGGCCTTGCACCTCGGGAGCGGGCGCGTGTCATCATCGACAACTGCGTACACCCGGATTATCGCCAGGCACTGAACGACTATTTCACGGCGGCCTGCGCCATCGGCGGGCACACGCCGCATATCCTGCGTGATGCTCTGAGCTGGCACATGAACCTGGAAGAAACCGAGAGAATGATCGCGGTTTGATTGGTACAGATAGCAGCTGACGCAAACACAGTTTCGTCAGCTTGCTGTTGCCAAGCAGATTCCTGCCAAAAACTGTACTGCTGTACCGGTCAATTCCTACCGATTTCTCCTACACTCTCTACCCATACGAGCAATATTGCACCATATTGGAGCAGATAGGTACAGTTGCCTCATTTTTTACCAGTACACCCCCTATAAACAGTTAACTGAGCTCTCACAATACAGATGAACTGTATCTACAGAGGCTAGGCAAACAAGAGGATCATGGGCACCAGTTAAGCCACTACCTAATCCCGCCATAAGCGGAAGGATGAAAACCATGGAACGTACACTCAGTTCCGAACTGTTCTTCGAAGACACCGCTGCAAAAACCCAGGCTTCCATGCCTCTGCGCGTTATCGCCAACCTGATGCTGTGGCAGCGCCGCATCTCCAGCCGCCACCAACTGGCTCGCCTGGATTCGCGTCTGCTGGCTGACGCCGGGATTAGCGAAGCACAACGCTACGAAGAGCTGAGCAAGCCGTTCTGGCGCTAAATCAGCGTCGCTGGCTCTGACCTGCAGGGTCTACTGCCAGCAACCCGAATTGAACAAACAGAGCCCGTCGTGGGAAACCACGACGGGCTTTGTCGTTTTAGGCGCTATTAGCGCGCAAGCAGGTACAGTTTTAATATTTTGTGAGTAGACCGTTACAGTTTTAAAATGGACTTTCATGCGGTCAAACTGATTTCTAGCAACCTTTTCTCTTATAGGCTGTTCGAAACGGCCTGCTCAGGCCTAATATCAAGCCAGAACGTGGCGCCCCCCGAGTGTTTGGCGTCTGATCATCAGACACTGCGCCACCTCTTAATCGTCTTATCCAAAGGAGTTACACCATGTCCCGTCTTCGTCTGCTCAGCGCTGCAGCCCTGCTTGCCGTGGCTGCCAATGCCCACGCCACCAGCTTCATCGTGACCACCGATGCCGTCGTCGGTGCACTCAAAGCCACGTCTGACGCGACCTCCGACGTCACGTCTTCGTTCAAAGACGACAAGGTCGTGCTCGCGGCCCGTGACGACGCTGCCAGCTTCGTCGCCAGCGAAGGCACCATCCGTGGTGTAAAACTGGAAAGCGCGCTCGATCACATTCGCCATCAGGCTCCACAACTGAACGCAACAGACGCACAGCTGGCGCAGGCCATCCTGACCATCTAAGCGTTTGCCGCGATGGGGGACACGCGTGGCGTGTCCCAATGTTTCAGCACTGGCTCTAGCCCGGGCCTTGCGCTAGCCTTGGGACTCACATTCAACTGTCGAGTCTCATGCGTTTTCTTTCGAATCTGCTGATTGCTCCAATATTTCTAGCAGCCTGCTACTCGGGGGCGGCTCATGCCTTCGACGCGTTTAACCTGTCAACCCAAGGCATTGTGGCCAGCAGTTATGCCACGGGCATGGTGACGTCTGCCCCCTTCGACCATAAACTGCTCCTCGCCGCCCGGGATGATGCCGCGGCATTCATCGCCAGTGATGGCCAAATGAGAGGCGCACATCTGGAATCGGCCATGGCTTACCTGCGTCAGGCCCAGCCAAAACTTCATGCCAGCGACCTTGAACTGGCACAGGCAATTCTCGTCCAATAGTTATCCCAAGTTTCTCCGGAGTCGTTCCATGCGTAACCCGCTGATTGTTGCCACCCTTGGCCTGCTGTTGTTGGCTGATGTGGCCCAGGCCCAAACCCTGGTTGCCACCAGCAACATCCTCATTCGTGCCACCCAGCGCACGCTGGATTTCACTTCCGACACCACGACGTCGATCCGCGACTCGAAAATCGTCCGCGAAGCCCAGGACGATGCCGCCAGTTTCGTCGCCAGCAACGGCGATATTCGTGGTGCGCACCTGGAATCCGCTCTCAATTTGTTGCGCACTCGCGTTCCAGAAGCCCGCGATGCCAGTGATCAGGATCTCGCCGAAGCCATCCTCGCACTGTGAGGTCTCCAGCTACCTGGCTGTTGGCCGGGGTCATGCTGCTGTTCGGCAGCACGGCCCACGCCGACCTGGAACTCCATCTCAAGACCGAAGGCCTGACCCCCGCGCAACAGCAGGCGAGCCAAGCGTTGCTCGATGAAGCCATGCAGGCATTGCCGCCGCGGTTCATCGAGCAACTCGACCGGCGCATCGACGTCGGCTGGACCGATAACATGCGCAGCGATGCCTATGGCCAGGCATCGCTGGTTTCCGAGCTCGATCTGAATCGCAAGTTGTTGGCCAGTCTCACGGATGGCAGCGCCGCGACCAAGAAAACCTATCGCCCCCATGGCACTGTGCGCCGGGAAATGCTCGCCACGGTGCTGCATGAGCTGACCCACATTTATGACCGCTCGCGCCTCTGGCCGAATGCGGAGCGCACGCTGATCCAACGCTGTACCCGACAAGACAGCAGTTCGGGGCTAGTGGGTATTCCCGATCAATGCCGTGGGCAATCAGGGCGCCGTTTCACGCTCAGCGACGACCCGCGCCTGCTCGACCTCGCCGGCTGGCAGCAGTATGTTGGCCGGCGTGGCGAGCGCGAACAGCACAACCGCCAGATTGTCCGTAGCCCGGATATCTACGAGACCAGCAGCCCCAAGGAATTCGTCGCGGTCAACATGGAGTATTTCCTCCTCGACCCGAGCTACGCCTGTCGTCGCCCTGCGCTGTACCGCTACTACAAGGCGCACTTCGGCTGGGCACCCGCCGCCAAAGGCGATTGCGGCAAGACCTTCGCATTCCTCAACGCCGGCAATGACTTCGCCAAGACGCCTCTGGGCCAGGTCGATCCCGAGCGAGTCTACGCCGTCGATTATCTACTGGCTGAGGCCAACCAGAACTGGGTCAGCCGTTGGGGCCACAGCATGTTACGCCTGGTGATCTGCGCACCGGGCCGGCCCCGCGGCCCGGATTGCCGCTTGGACCTGGACCAGCACCTGGTACTGTCCTACCGCGCATTCGTAGGCGACGTGCAGCTATCGAGTTGGGATGGGTTGGTGGGTAAATACCCGTCACGCCTGTTCGTGTTGCCACTGGCCCAGGTGATCGACGAATACACCAAGACCGAACTGCGCAGCCTCGCTTCCGTGCCGCTGAACCTGTCTCGTGACGAGATTGAAAACGTGGTGGAACGTGCCGCCGAGATGCACTGGAGTTACGACGGCAACTACTTCTTCCTGTCAAACAACTGCGCTGTGGAAGAGCTGAAGTTGTTGCGTGGCGGCACCAACAACTCAAAATTGGTGGCTCTCGACAACATCATGCCCAATGGTTTGCTGGAAGTGCTGAAGGGTCGCGGGCTGGCCGATACCAGCGTGCTGGACGATCCACGTGAGGCACTGCGCCTGGGTTATCGCTTTGACTCTTTCCGCGATCGCTATCAAGCGATGTTCGAGGTATTGAGAAAGCACCTGCCGATCAAACAGGAAAAGGTCGAAGACTGGTTGTCCCTGTCCGCAGCGGAACGCCGCCAATGGTTCGATCAGGCAGATTTACGCACCAGCGCGGCATTGCTCCTGCTGGAGCAGGCAAGCTATCGCCAGCAATTGCTCCTGGCCCAGGACGAGGTCAAACAACGTTACCTGGGTGCCCGTGAACTGAAAAACGGCGGAATGGACAAAGCCAACGCGACACTGAGGCAAATTCTCGATAGCAGCGGTTTCCTCAGTCGTCCGGCGGAATTGCTCGGCAGCGGCGGATATGGCTTGCCGCAGCCTGCTGAATGGCAACGTCTGGAATCGGAAAGCAGCCTGCGGCAGAAGCAGCTTCAGGCATTGACCGGGGACCTGGACAAGGAAGTCAGAGCGCTGCTCGATCCAGACCGTGCAGCCGAAATGGCGGCCAACGAGGCCAACGTTAAACAGATTGGCGAGCACCTGCGCAAGTTGCACAAGGCTGCGGGTGGTTTGCAGTTGCCGTAAAACAAAAGGCTTCGCGACGCCACCGCCGCGAAGCCTTTTGCTACACGCTGTTCAGAGCTAGCCACGGGGCAGTGGCCGAAGGCGCTCCAGGTGAATGCCTGGAGGCGGCGGAGCACCACGGACGAAATAGTCGTGATGGTCGTGAGTCGTCTGACGCACCGGTCCTCAGCTGACGCGAGCCTTACGCACGCCATCGGCCAACGCCGAGCACAGGCTCAGCACACCATCCACCGCTTGCTCCGGTGTCACGGCATTGGCGATCTGATCGATCAACGCCGAACCCACCACCACGCCATCAGCCAGACGCGCGATGTTCGCCGCTTGCTCCGGCGTGCGGATGCCGAAACCGATGCTGATCGGCAGGTCGGTATGACGACGCAGACGCGCCACCGCTTCTTCGACGTGCTCCAGGGTTGCCGCGCCAGCACCGGTCACACCGGCCACCGATACGTAATACACAAACCCGGAGCTGCCATTGAGGACTGTTGGCAGACGCACATCATCAGTGGTCGGTGTGGTCAGGCGGATGAAATCGATCCCTGCAGCCTGCGCCGGGTCGCACAGTTCACCGTTATGCTCGGGCGGCATGTCGACCACGATCAGGCCATCGACACCGGCTTCTTTCGCCTCGGCAATGAACCGCGGCACGCCATATTTATGGATCGGGTTGAAGTAACCCATCAGCACCAGCGGCGTTTCGTTGTTGTCCTTGCGGAACTCACGAACCATTTCCAGGGTTTTCGCCAGGTTCTGTTTGGCGCCCAGGGCACGGATGTTGGCCAGCTGGATCGAAGGCCCGTCAGCCATCGGATCGGTGAAGGGCATGCCCAGCTCGATCACGTCGGCACCCGCTGCTGGCAGGCCCTTGAGGATTGCCAGGGAGGTGTCATAGCCCGGGTCGCCAGCGGTGACGAAGGTCACGAGGGCGGCGCGATTCTGTTCCTTGAGTTCGGCAAAACGCGTTTGCAGGCGGCTCATCAGTGTTTCTCCTGCTTTGACTGCTCTTGTTGAGAGTGTTCCATGTGGTGCATCACGGTTTGCATGTCTTTATCGCCACGGCCAGACAGGTTGACCACCATCAGGTGATCCTTAGGCAGGGTCGGCGCGCGCTTGAACACTTCAGCCAGGGCATGGGCGCTTTCCAGGGCAGGAATGATCCCTTCCAGGCGGCAGCACTGGTGGAATGCCGCGAGCGCTTCATCGTCGGTCACCGAGGTGTACTGGACACGACCGATGTCATGCAACCAGGCATGTTCCGGGCCGATGCCCGGGTAGTCGAGGCCAGCGGAGATCGAATGGGCGTCGATGATCTGGCCATCGTCGTCCTGCAACAGGAAGGTGCGGTTGCCGTGCAGTACACCCGGTACGCCGCCGTTCAGGCTGGCCGCGTGCTTGCCGGTTTCGATGCCGTAGCCGGCCGCTTCCACGCCGATGATCTCTACACTCTTGTCATCCAGGAACGGGTGGAACAGGCCCATGGCGTTGGAACCGCCACCGATGCACGCCACCAGGCTGTCCGGCAGGCGGCCTTCCTGGGCTTGCAGCTGGTCGCGGGTTTCCTTGCCGATCACGGCCTGGAAGTCGCGAACCATCGCCGGGTAAGGATGTGGACCGGCCACGGTGCCGATCAGGTAGAAGGTGCTGTCGACGTTGGTCACCCAGTCACGCAGGGCTTCGTTCATCGCATCTTTCAGCGTGCCGGTACCGGCTACCACCGGAATCACTTCGGCACCCAGCAGCTTCATGCGGAACACGTTGGCCTGCTGGCGTTCGATGTCGGTAGTACCCATGTAGATCACGCAGTCCAGGCCGAAACGCGCGGCCACGGTGGCAGTTGCCACACCGTGCATGCCGGCGCCGGTTTCGGCGATGATGCGTTTCTTGCCCATGCGTCGCGCCAGCAGGATCTGGCCGATGCAGTTGTTGATCTTGTGCGCGCCGGTGTGGTTGAGCTCTTCACGCTTGAGATAAATTTTTGCGCCGCCACAGAACTCGGTCAGACGCTCGGCGAAATAAAGCGGGCTTGGACGACCGACGTAGTCGCGCTGGAAGTAGGCCAGTTCTTCCTTGAATGCAGGATCTTCCTTGGCCGCTTCGTATTCACGGGCCAGATCGAGGATCAACGGCATCAGGGTTTCGGCAACATAACGGCCGCCGAACGCGCCAAACAGGCCGTTGGCGTCAGGGCCGTTGCGCAGATTAGTCTGGGTCATTTGGCGCTCCAGTTGAATGCGTAGGATTGATGCATAAAGAGATAGTGGGCTTCACTCTACCCCTGACGCCCTGAGCTGAAAACCGATAAGATCGCTGCAACCTGTCAGGAAAACTCACAGATCACATGAGCCACGACCTCCCACCGTTGAACGCCCTGCGCGCCTTCGAAGCCACGGCCCGCCTGAACAGCGTCAGTCAGGCCGCCGAACAGCTGCACGTTACTCATGGTGCGGTCAGCCGGCAGCTGAAAGTGCTTGAAGAACACCTCGGTGTAAGTCTGTTCGTCAAGGACGGGCGCGGCCTGAAACTCACAGATGCCGGCGTGCGTTTGCGCGACGCCAGTGCTGAAGCGTTCGAGCGCTTGCGCACCGTGTGCGCCGAGCTCACGCAAAGCACCGCCGATGCGCCGTTCGTCCTTGGCTGCTCGGGAAGCCTGCTGGCGCGCTGGTTCATCCCGCGCCTGGGGCGGCTGAACGCTGACCTGCCCGACCTGCGCTTGCACCTGTCGGCCGGCGAAGGCGATCTTGATCCCCGTCGCCCGGGCCTGGATGCCCTGTTGGTGTTTGCAGAACCGCCCTGGCCCGCTGATATGCAGGTCTTCGAACTGGCCAGCGAACGAATCGGCCCGGTCATGAGCCCACGGTTCGCCGGTTATGAGCGCCTGAAAACGGCGCCGGCCACAGCGCTGCTCACTGAACCCTTGCTGCACACCACTTCGCGACCGCAAGCCTGGCCCAGTTGGGCACAACAAAGCGGCCTCGACGCCAAAGCGTTGAAGTACGGGCAGGGTTTCGAACATTTGTATTACTTGTTGGAAGCGGCCGTGGCCGGGCTGGGTGTGGCGATTGCCCCCGAGCCGCTGGTGGTCGAGGACTTGAAGGCAGGTCGCCTGGTCGCCCCTTGGGGATTTTGCGAAACACCCGCTCACCTGGCCTTGTGGCTACCCAAGCGCGCCGCGGACGGGCGCGCCAGGCAACTGGCGCAATGGCTCAAGAATGAGCTGCGCCAGACCGATCATTCCCCGCGTTTAAACAGCAGGTAGGCCGCCAGCAGGCCCAACGCACCGACGGCAACACCGGCAGTCGTCCAAGGGTGCTCCTGTGCGTAATCCCGAGTGGCAATTCCGGTTTCACGGGTTTTGACCTTAACCTCCTCATAGGCATCCGTGAGCAGATGGCGCGAATGCCTCAAAGCGTTCTCCGCATTGCCTTTAAGCACCTTGAGGGTTTTACGCGACTCGTCCGAGGCGTCGTCCTTCAGGCTTTCCAAGGATTTGAGCAGACTCTCGATCTCCGCTTCCATGCTTTGCAATGAGGCTTTACGTAACGAGCTGTTGGCCATGGTGGCTCTCCTGCATTGTTGATGAGTGGCGTGTGTTGGTTGGGACTTCAGGGACTCGAGAAAGTGCAGTAAATGTGAGCTTCCATGTCGCACCGACCGAGGGAGTAAGACAGAAAATCACTGCTAGGCTGTATTTCACACCCTAAGGAGAAAGCCATGACTGATCATCACACCTATAAGAAAGTCGAACTCGTCGGCTCGTCGACCAGCAGCATTGAAGACGCGATCAACAACGCGCTGGCCGAGGCCAGTAAAAGTCTCAAGTACATGGAATGGTTTGAAGTGACCGAAACCCGCGGCCATATCAAGGACGGCAAGGCTGCGCACTTTCAGGTGACGCTCAAGGTCGGGTTCCGGATTGCCAGCAGCTGACGTTGGTCTAGTCTTCTGAACTTGCGCGCTGGCCGAGTGCCATAGGGAATGGCAATGCGCTCGCTGCGTTTTCCGGCCAATGGCTGGATGCCTTTTTTTGATCCGACCAGAGAATACGACCGATGAAGAAGTTTATTTTGGCGGTAGGTTTGTTGAGCCTGGCGGGTACTGCCTTAGCTGACGGCGGCAAGTCCTGTGAAGAGTTGAAAGCCGAGATCGCTGCAAAACTCGATGCCAAGGGCATTTCCGGTTATTCGCTGGAAATTGTCGATAAAGGCAGTAAGGCTGACGGAAAAGTCGTCGGCACCTGCGAGAAGGGCAGCAAGGAAATAATCTACAAACGGTAGCCCCAACCGATTGCTAGCTAAAAGCCGACGCCAGCGTCGGCTTTTTGCGCTTAGCGTGATCAGCCCTTCATGACTTGCGCCAGCAGCTCATAGGAATGCAGACGATCCGCGTGTTCGTACAGGTCGCAGGTGAAAATCAGTTCGTCGGCCTGGGTCTGCTCGATCAGCACTTCCAGCCTGGCGCGAATTTTTTGCGGGCTGCCGATCATCGCCAAGCCCAGGAAATCGCTGACGGCTTCTTTCTCATGTGGCAGCCACAGCCCGTCCATGGTTTTCACCGGCGGGCGTTGCACCAGGCTCTGACCACGCATCAGGGCGAGAATGCGCTGGAATACCGAGGTCGCCAGGTAGTCGGCCTGTTCATCCGTGTCGGCGGCCACCAGCGGCACGCCGAGCATCACGTAAGGCTTGTCCAGCACTGAAGAAGGCTTGAAATGATTGCGGTAGACGCGAATTGCCTCATGCATCAAACGCGGAGCGAAATGTGACGCGAAGGCGTAGGGCAAACCTCGCTCACCTGCCAGCTGTGCACTGAACAGGCTTGAACCCAGCAGCCAGATAGGCACATTCGTACCGGTCCCCGGCATCGCGATGATGCGCTGATCCGGCGTACGCGGGCCGAGGTAACGCACCAGTTCGGCCACATCTTCCGGAAAGTCGTCAGCGCTGCCAGAACGCTCGCGGCGCAGTGCACGGGCCGTCATCTGATCGGAACCGGGCGCACGGCCAAGCCCCAGGTCGATGCGCCCCGGATACAGGCTTTCAAGCGTGCCGAATTGTTCGGCGATCACCAGCGGTGCATGGTTGGGCAACATTACCCCGCCGGACCCGACACGGATGGTTGAAGTACCACCGGCCAGATAGCCGAGCAGCACGGAGGTCGCAGAACTGGCAATGCCGTCCATGTTGTGGTGTTCGGCAACCCAAAAGCGGTTATAGCCGAATTTCTCGACGTGCTGCGCCAGGTCCAGCGAGTTGCGCAGCGACTGGGCGGCGCTGCCGTTCTCCCGCACGGGCACCAGGTCGAGGGTCGAGAACTTGATATCGGACAGTCGTTTCATAAACCTGCTTCTCCAATTGAGGGTGCAGGTTTCTTGTTACAAACGAAAACCTGCCGAATCCATAAGCGTGTTTCATGCAATGAGGGCATATACCCGAGTTTCAATAGCACGGCGAAATTTCCTACCAAAAAAGCGGACCGATCAGATGCGCTGAACTTTGATCCCCGGTCTATCCTCAGAACCCTACCGACCGAAACCACAACGGCGCGACGCTTCGTGCCGGACCTTGAGGAGACAGGCATGGCTATCACAAAGAAAGCATCGGCCCACTGGGAAGGTGATCTGAAAACTGGCATCGGCTCGATTTCCACGGAAACCGGGGTGCTCAGGGACGCGCCCTACGGCTTCAAGGCCCGCTTTGAAGGCGGCAAGGGCACCAATCCGGAAGAGTTGATCGGTGCGGCCCACGCGGGCTGTTTCTCCATGGCGTTTTCGATGATTCTCGGTGAGGCCGGCCTCAAGGCAGACAGCATCGATACCAACGCCGAAGTGACCCTGGACCAGGTAGAGGGTGGTTTTGCGATCACGGCCGTAAAATTGATTCTCAAGGCAAAAATCCCCGGCGCGAGCCAGGCGCAGTTCGATGAGTTGAGTAACAAGGCCAAAGAGGGCTGCCCGGTATCCAAGGTGCTGAAGGCGAAAATCAGCCTGGATGCGACTTTGGTCAGCTAATTTCGACCTGGACCTGAAAGATCGCCAACTTCGGCAGCACCTGTAACCTTGCAGGCGTTGCCGAAGGCTTGGATTTTTTTGCGTAAGGCCAGATTTGCCCGGTAAAACTGTGGTCGAATAAATGACAGCAGCAAAAACGCATGAACTGTGCGCGCTGCCTCAAGGGAGCTTCAACCATGAAACGTTTTGCCCTGGCGGTTATCTGTTGCGCTCTGGCCACTTCGGCCCTGGCCGCACCAAAACCTTGTGAAGAACTCAAGGCCGAAATCGAAGCCAAGATCCAGGCACAAAGGGTAATGTCCTACACCCTGGAAATCGTTACCAATGACGAAGTGCACGATAAGAACATGATCGTGGGCTCATGCGAAGGCGGCACGAAGAAAATCATCTACCAGAGGAATGACCGCTGACCGGTCTTAGGGCACACAGTTGATCTGGCTCGTTTCGGCGACGATCTCTCGCCTGGCGTTATACAGGCGCGCTTCAGGAGTGAATGCCATGGACCGGGCCTGTAACAGATAACGCTGACCGGCTTCGAAATGATCGTATTTGACGATCATGTAGCACAGCCGCTCCGTGGAACCGCCGAACAAGTCCGAGCCCCCGCCCGGCACTTCAAAATCGAAGCGCACGGTCAGCTCGTGGCTACCGGGAGTGACCTGGAAAAAACGCCCGTCGCGCAAGCGCTGGTTATCCAATCGCTCGGCCATCAGTAATTTATCGTTGGGGAATGGCGTAGAGAAGTCGACCCACGCCATGTGCGGATTGGCCGCCGGCATCGGCGTCGAACAGCCGGCCACAGCACTTGCGGCCAGTAACAGCATCAACCTGCGCATGATGAATGTCCCAATGTCGGGATATTCAGAATAGCGCCGATCAGGTCCGTTGGCAGCCCGCCGGTGTGCCCTGGCCAATCACTTTTCGTTGTTGATCATAAAGCTTGGCCCATGGCCGGAAGCCGATATTCCCCGCTTGCAGTTGATAGCGCTCACCCGCGTTGAAGTCGTTGAATTTCACATTCATCTGGCAGTCTCGCCACAGCGGTTCGGCATCGGGACCGATATTGGTGGGCTGGACCGGGAACTGGTAGCGAACGGTCAGCTCATGGCTGCCGGGTTGAACCTCGAAATAGCGCTTGTCGGTGGCCGCTTTGTTGTCCACCTCGACCGCCAGCAGGGCCGTGTCTTCCTGATGCGATTCCAGATCGATCCATGCTTGCGTCGGATCATGGTGAGGTAATCCGAATCCAGCACAACCGGCCAGCATCAGCAGGCCTCCCGTCAGCATCAACTTGCGCATAGCGGAGCTCCAGTCAAGCGGGATAGTCTTGCGAGCAGACTCTCCAGGGATTTTTTATTTTGATCAGGCCGCATCGAAGCCATGGGTTACTTGATCGCGTTTTACGCATTTTGTTTCCGGGTGTGTTGTTTTTGTTGCTCAACGGTTGTTCCAGCATCAACTACTACAGTCAGTTGGCCAGTGGTCAGCTGCAATTGCTGCGGGCACGGGAGCCCGTTGCCCAGGTGATTGCCGATCCACAGCGCGATCAGAAACTGCGTGCACACCTGGCCCAATCACAAAGGGCCCGGACTTTCGCCAGCCAGCAACTGCACCTGCCGGACAATCAGAGTTACCGCTTGTACGCCGACATTGGCCGTCCCTATGTAGTCTGGAACGTGTTTGTCACACCGGAATTTTCCCTGAAGCCACAAAACCATTGCTTCCCCATCGCCGGCTGCGTGGCCTATCGCGGTTATTACAGCCAGAGCGCGGCTCGCGGTGAGGCGGCGCTGCAGCGCCTGCAGGGCATGGACGTGTCCATCGGTGGAGTAGAAGCCTATTCGACCCTGGGCTGGTTCAACGATCCGATCATGAACTCAATGATGGGCTGGGGCGATGAACGCCTGGCCACGCTGATCTTCCATGAGCTCGCGCATCAGCGCATTTATGTGAAGGATGACACTGAGTTCAACGAGTCATTCGCCACCTTCGTCGAGCAGGAAGGTACCCGCCAGTGGCGGGCTTACCGTAGCCTGCCGCCCGAAAGTGGGACACATGCTCAACAACGGGACCAATTCATTCAGCTGATTCTGGACACCCGCACCCGGCTTGAAAAGCTGTACACCCTACAGCTGCCGCCCGAGCAAATGCGGCAGCGTAAAGCTGAGGCGTTCGAACAGTTGCGCGCCGAATACCGACAGATGCGTGATAAACAATGGGCTGGGGACAAACGCTACGACGTGTGGATCAATGCGCCGATGAACAATGCGCGATTGCTGCCGTTTGGCCTGTATGACCAATGGGTGCCGGCGTTTGACGCCCTGTTCAAGCAGGTGAATGGGGATTGGGTGATGTTTTATGCGGAGGTCGAGCGGCTTGGGGTGATGCTGATTGAACAGCGTAAAGCGGTTTTGAAGGCGTTGCAGGGTTTGTAGGAGCGAGGCTTGCCCGCGAACCAGGCGCCGCGGTACATCTGACACCCCGCGTTATCGTTCTTCGCCGGCAAGCCTGGCTCCTACAGCAAAGGCGATACAATTAACCCCGCAAAAACGCCTGATGCATTTCGTCCAGCGTTTCAAAATGATAAGTCGGAGCTTCGGCACTCAACTCCTCCCGACTGCCAAACCCATAACCCACCGCTGCCGCATCCAGTCCGTTGCTGCGCGCACCGATCAGGTCGTGCTTGCGGTCGCCGATCATCAGGGTACGGGCCGGGTCGAGGCCTTCTTCGGCCACCAGGTGGGCGATCAGTTCGACTTTATTGGTCCGGGTGCCGTCCAGCTCGCTACCGTAGATCACCTTGAAGTGTTTGGCGAAGTCGAAATGCCGAGCGATTTCCCGGGCGAAAACCCAGGGTTTGGAGGTCGCGATGTACAACTGTCGCCCTTGTCCACCGAGCGTTTCCAACAACGGTGTGACACCGTCGAACACACGGTTTTCGTACAACCCGGTGACTTTGAAGCGTTCACGGTAGAAGTTCACCGCCTCCCAGGCCTTGGCCTCGTCGAAGTCATAGAACTGCATGAAGGCCTGCAACAAGGGCGGGCCGATGAAGTGTTCAAGCTTGGTCAGGTCGGGTTCATCGATGCCCAGCTTGCCCAGGGCAAACTGAATCGAACGGGTTATACCTTCGCGCGGGTCGGTCAGGGTGCCATCAAGGTCGAACAGAACGGTTTGGTAATGCATGAAAATTCCTGGGCAGTAGCGAGGCGCTTTTCGTTTCCAGCGGCTTAGATCCGGTCGTAGCCTTCGGCCAGATGCAGATCCTTGAGCTTCACGTAGTTCGCCGCGCTGTAAGTGAAAAAGGCTTGTTCCTTGTCGGTCAGTGGCCGGATCTGTTTCACCGGGCTGCCCACATACAGAAAACCGCTTTCCAGGCGTTTACCCGGAGGTACCAGGCTTCCGGCACCGATAATGACATCATCGGCGACCACCGCGCCGTCCATGACGATGCTGCCCATGCCGATCAGAACCCGGCTGCCCACTGTGCAGCCATGCAGCATGACTTTGTGGGCGATGGTCACGTCGTCGCCAATCAGCAACGGGTAACCGTCGGGGTTGAACGGCCCGGCATGGGTGATGTGCAGCACGCAGCCGTCCTGCACGCTGGTACGCGCACCGATGCGGATGCGGTGCATGTCGCCGCGGATCACCGTCAATGGCCATACCGAGCTGTCTTCGCCGATCTCGACATCGCCGATCACCACCGCCGAGCCGTCGACAAAAGCGCCCTTGCCGAGCAATGGCGTGTGATTCTGGTACTTGCGAAAGTTCACGATAGGATTTCTCTCTGTTGCTGATAGCTGCGGTGAGCGTCGATTGTAATTAAGATGGCTGCATGTTTCTTCCAGCCAAGGTGCCAACCGTGAGCGTGAACAACCCTCTTTTGCAGTCCTACGACCTGCCGCCGTTCTCCGCGATCCGTGCCGAGCACGTGCAACCGGCCATTGAACAGATCCTGGCTGACAACCGCGCCGCCATTATCGAGATTCTCAAGACCCAGGGAAAACAACCGACCTGGGCCGGCCTGGTGCTGGCAATGGACGAGCTCAACGACCGCCTGGGTGCTGCGTGGAGTCCGGTCAGCCACTTGAATGCCGTGTGCAACAGCGCCGAACTGCGCGAAGCCTACGAGGCTTGCCTGCCGGCATTGAGCGCCTACTCCACGGAAATGGGCCAGAACCGTGAACTGTTCCAGGCCTATGAGGCCCTGGCCAACAGCCCGGAAGCCGGCGGTTTCGACGTAGCGCAGAAAACTATCCTGGAACACGCCCTGCGCGATTTCCGTCTGTCGGGTATCGACCTGCCGGAAGCCGAGCAGAAGCGTTACGCCCAAGTGCAGAGCAAACTGTCGGAGCTGGGCAGCCGCTTCTCCAACCAACTGCTGGATGCCACCCAGGCCTGGACCAAGCACATCACCGACGAAGCCGCCCTCGCCGGCCTGACCGATTCGGCCAAGGCGCAAATGGCCGCCGCCGCGCAAGCCAAGGATCTCGATGGCTGGCTGATCACCCTGGAATTCCCGAGCTACTACGCGGTGATGACCTACGCCCTCGACCGCGCCCTGCGCGAAGAAGTCTACGCCGCCTACTGCACCCGTGCGTCGGATCAAGGTCCGAATGCCGGTCAGAATGACAATGGTCCGGTCATGCAGGAAATCCTCGACCTGCGTCAGGAACTGGCAAAACTCCTGGGCTTCGCCAGCTTCTCGGAGTTGAGCCTGGCCACCAAAATGGCCGAATCCAGCGATCAGGTGCTGAGTTTCCTGCGCGACCTGGCCAAGCGCAGCAAACCGTTCGCCGCCCAGGACCTGGAACAGCTCAAGGCATACGCCGCCGAACAAGGCTGCCCGGACCTGCAAAGCTGGGACAGCGGCTTCTACGGCGAAAAACTTCGCGAGCAGCGTTACAGCGTTGCCCAGGAAGCCCTGCGCGCCTACTTCCCGATCGATAAGGTGCTCAGTGGCCTGTTCGCCATCGTTCAGCGCCTGTACGGCATCGAGATCGCCGAGCAGCAAGGCTTCGACACCTGGCACCCGGATGTGCGCCTGTTCGAAATCAAGGAAAACGGCCAGCACGTCGGCCGCTTCTTCTTCGACCTTTACGCCCGCGCCAACAAACGCGGCGGGGCCTGGATGGATGGTGCTCGTGATCGTCGTCGCACCGCCGAGGGTGTATTGCAGAGCCCGGTAGCCAACCTGGTGTGCAATTTCACTCCAGCCGACAGCGGTAAGCCTGCGCTGCTGACCCACGATGAAGTCACCACCCTGTTCCACGAGTTCGGTCATGGCCTGCATCACCTGCTGACCCGCGTCGAACACGCCGGGGTGTCCGGCATCAACGGCGTGGCCTGGGACGCAGTCGAGCTGCCAAGCCAGTTCATGGAAAACTGGTGCTGGGAGCCAGAGGGGCTGGCGCTGATCTCCGGTCACTATGAAACCGGCGAACCACTGCCGCAGGACCTGTTGCAGAAAATGCTCGCGGCGAAAAACTTCCAGTCCGGCCTGATGATGGTCCGCCAACTGGAGTTCTCGCTGTTCGACTTCGAACTGCACGCCACCCACGGTGACGGTCGCAGCGTGCTGCAAGTGCTTGAAGGCGTGCGCGACGAGGTGTCGGTGATGCGTCCTCCGGTCTACAACCGTTTCCCTAACAGTTTCGCGCACATTTTCGCTGGTGGTTACGCGGCGGGTTACTACAGCTACAAGTGGGCTGAAGTGCTCTCGGCCGATGCTTTCTCCAAGTTCGAGGAAGAAGGCGTGCTTAATGCCGACACTGGCCGGGCGTTCCGTGAAGCGATCCTGGCGCGCGGCGGTTCTCAAGAGCCGATGGTGCTGTTCATCGACTTCCGTGGTCGTGAGCCGTCGATTGACGCACTCTTGCGCCACAGCGGCCTGAGTGAGGGCGCGGCAGCATGAGTGAGGGTCCCGTGATTACCAAACGACGCTTTATCGCCGGCGCGGTTTGCCCGGCCTGCAGCGAGCCCGACAAGTTGATGATGTGGAGCGAAGACGACGTACCGCATCGCGAATGCGTGGCCTGCGGTTATTCCGATACGCTGAATGAACAAGGCTTGTCCGTTCCCAAGGAACTGGGCACCCGGGTCAATACTTCCGCACTCAAGGTTGCGGACACCAAGGTTCAGGCCGTGCAGTTTTTTCCGAATCCGAAGCTGAAGAAAAAGCCTGACGAACAACACTGAGTAGAAAACGACACCTTTCACGGCGCAATGTCGTGAGAGGTGTCGCTAATCGAGTTTCAGTCAAGGCGTGGAAATGCTGACATAGGCTTTGGCCAGCTCCAGCAGTTTCACCATGTCCTCGGCGTCGATATCGCCGTCACCATCGACATCTTTATTGAAGTTACGGATCTTGAATGACCGCCCCCCATCATTTGAAGATGCAATGAGGGTGGTGGAGTCCAGCAAAGCGGTGGTCTGCGTGGAGTTTTCAGCATCCCAACCCTCTTCTTTCAATGCGAACTGCATTGATACAAGTACTTCATTGGGATTGACAACAGTCGGACCAAGTTTTTGCAAAAAAATACCGCGGCGATTAAGAATCGACATCATTAAATCCTTTTAATTAAAACTCACGTCAATGCGTGGAGCGACCGCAACAATACCGGTGCCTGGAGCGAATCAACCAGACGCGATATGTATCGTTCAATGACTGCGACCAAGCCGAAGAGCTGCCGAACGGCACTGGTCACTTGAGTCTTCTGCGTATACTGTATAAATATACAGCGCACGAGCTTTCCCCATGAACACGCCATTGCCCCCTCGCGGTCGCGGCACTGCGACCAACCCGCACAACCGCTTCGCACCCCATCGCTCGGTGGCCGAGGATGACGGCTGGTACCAGGAAGCGCCGATGACTCAAGGCACCGAGGTGTCCATCGAGACCGCGAAAACCATCATCACCCGCAATAACTCACCGGACCTGCCCTTCGATCGATCGATCAACCCTTATCGAGGCTGCGAGCACGGTTGCATCTATTGTTATGCGCGGCCCAGCCACGCCTATTGGGACATGTCACCAGGCCTGGATTTCGAGACGAAGCTGATCGCCAAGACCAATGCTGCGGACATATTGGAGGAACAGCTCTCCAGGCGTGGCTACCAATGTGCGCCCATCAACCTGGGGTCCAACACCGATCCTTATCAGCCCATTGAGCGCGAGTACAAGATCACCCGCCAAACCCTCGAAGTGCTGCTGCGCTACCGTCATCCGGTGACAATCGTTACCAAGGGTTCGTTGATTTTGCGCGATCTGGACCTGCTGGCCGAATTGGCCCGACAAAGGCTGGTGGCGGTGATGATCAGCCTGACCACACTGGACGACGAGCTCAAACGCATCCTTGAACCCCGCGCTGCGGCCCCCAAGGCCCGACTGCGGGCGATCAGGGTGTTGCGCGAAGCGGGGGTTCCGGTCGGTGTGCTGTGTTCGCCCATGATTCCGATGATCAACGACAGCGAAATCGAAAACCTGCTCACAGAGGCCCATGCCGCTGGAGCACAGAGCGCCGGTTACATGATGTTGCGTTTGCCCCTGGAAGTCGCGCCCTTGTTCGAAGAATGGCTGGCTGCCCACTATCCGCAACGTGCGGCCCATGTCCTGAGCCTGATTCGCCAAAGCCGTGGCGGCGAGCTATACGACAGTCGCTTCGGCGCACGCATGCGCGGTGAAGGCCCCTTTGCCGATTTGTTGGCACAACGTTTTGCCAAAGCCATCAAGCGCCTGGGGCTCAACCATCGGGAAGGTTTTAACCTGGACTGCGAAGCCTTTTGTCCGCCGGGTCGCCAAATGTCACTGATTTGAGGACAATTGGCCTATGGTTGAATACTGGGGAACGCGCTCAGATCTTGGACCAGTCACGTTTTTTGTGACCTGGAACACAGGTTCTAGAGCGTTCTTTTCAGTTTGAGTTAAGATTCGACGGCTACCTTGTTCATCGAGTGACTGACGGGTCGAGCTTGACGATCTGGATGTTTTTTAAACAGCCACTGGCTTCACACCGGACAAAACGGGATTATCCCTGACTCCGCCAAAGAGGATGAATCATGAGTGACAAGGATAAACAGCCGTTGGCTGCGTCGGCTTCTGCCCAACCTGAGGCGGAAACCGCCGATGCAGCGCTGCAGCATATCGTTGACGGCTTTTTGCATTTTCATCATGAGATCTTTCCGCAACAGGAAGAACTCTTCAAAAAACTCGCCACGGCCCAGCGGCCGCGAGCCATGTTCATCGCGTGCGCCGATTCGCGTATCGTTCCCGAACTGATCACCCACAGCGCCCCCGGCGACCTGTTCGTGACCCGCAACGTCGGTAACGTTGTGCCACCTTACGGGCAAATGAACGGTGGTGTTTCCACGGCCATCGAGTACGCCGTGCTGGCACTTGGCGTGCATCACATCATCATTTGCGGGCACTCCGATTGCGGCGCAATGCGCGCGGTACTCAACCCGCAGAGCCTGGAAAAGATGCCCACGGTCAAAGCCTGGCTGCGGCATGCCGAAGTGGCCAAGACCATGGTCCAGGAAAACTGCAACTGCGCTGACGAAAACGAAAGCATGCACATCCTCACCGAGGAAAATGTGATCGCGCAGTTGCAGCATTTGCGCACTCACCCCTCGGTAGCCTCGCGCATGGCCAATGGTCAGTTGTTTATCCACGGTTGGGTCTACAACATCGAAACCAGCGAAATAAAAGCCTACGACGCCGACAAGGGTTGTTTCCTGCCGCTTAATGGCAGCCTGCCTATTCCGGTCGCGACGCCCAAAGCGCGCTTCTAAATCCTCCTAAATACCTGTGTGGTTTAGTCGAGGCTGCCGATCAGGCAGCCCGGCTTCGCCATGCCTGAAGAAAACTTCGGGAGAATCATCATGCGTGCTGCGCAACTTAAAGCTGTGCTGCCACGGGAGCTGTTGGCTTCGGTGGTTGTGTTTCTGGTCGCCCTGCCCCTGTGCATGGGCATTGCCATTGCTTCGGGACTGCCACCCGCCAAAGGCCTGATCACCGGGATCATCGGTGGACTGGTGGTCGGTTGGCTGGCCGGCTCGCCGTTGCAAGTCAGCGGCCCGGCGGCAGGTCTGGCGGTGTTGGTGTTCGAACTGGTACGCCAGCATGGTGTGGTCATGCTCGGGCCGATCCTGCTGTTGGCGGGCTTTCTACAACTGGTCGCCGGTCGGTTGAAACTGGGCTGCTGGTTTCGCGTGACAGCACCCGCCGTTGTCTACGGCATGCTCGCCGGGATCGGGGTGTTGATCGTCCTGTCACAGGTGCACGTGATGCTGGACGCCACGCCCAAGCCTTCAGGACTGGATAACCTGGCAGCCTTCCCGGCCGCCGTGGCTCAGGCTTTGCCATCCTTAGGCTGGCAGGCCGGTTTGCTCGGGTTGGGAACGATCGCTGTCATGTGGCTGTGGGAAAAGCTGCGTCCCCATTCCCTGCGCTTCGTTCCCGGCGCGCTGCTTGGCGTAGGGATCGCTACTGTCGTCAGCCTGGTCCTGGCGCTGCAAGTCAAACGGGTGGAAGTGCCGGCCAACCTGGCCGAAGCCATCGACTGGCTGAAACCTGCGGACTTGCTGAACCTGGCTGACCCCACGCTGCTGATCGCGGCGTTCGCGGTAGCGTTCATCGCCAGTGCCGAAACCCTGCTATCCGCCGCCGCCGTGGACCGCATGCACAGTGGTCAACGTTCGGACTTCGACCGCGAGCTGTCTGCACAAGGCGTCGGCAACATGCTTTGCGGATTGCTCGGCGCGTTGCCGATGACCGGGGTGATCGTACGCAGCTCGGCCAACGTCCAGGCCGGTGCCACCACTCGCTACTCGACCATTTTCCACGGATTGTGGCTGTTGGCGTTCGTGTTGTTGCTGTCGAGCGTGCTGCAAAGCATTCCGGTGGCGAGCCTGGCCGGTGTGTTGGTTTATACGGGTTTCAAACTGGTCGATCTCAAGGCTTTTCGCGGGTTGGGTCGATACGGTCGGATGCCGATGTTCACGTACGCCGCGACAGCACTGGCGATCATCTTCACTGACCTGCTGACAGGTGTACTGGTCGGCTTCGGCTTGACCCTGGTGAAACTGGCGCTGAAAGCTTCACGGCTGAAAATAAGCCTGATCGACCTTCCACAGGACGGCGAAATGGAGCTGCGTCTGGTGGGGGCGGCGACTTTTCTCAAGGTGCCGGCGCTGACCCGGGTACTGGGCAGCATTGCGCCGGGTGCGACGGTGCATGTGCCGCTCAACAACCTGACCTACATCGATCACTCGTGCCTGGAGTTGCTGGAGGAATGGGGGCGGGCGAATGCGGCCAAGGGTTCGAAGTTGTTAATTGAAGCGCGGGGGTTGAAGCGCAGGTTGGAAGGGCGGGTGCGGACCAACACCGGCGTAGGCTCCACTGCCTAAACCTTGTAGGAGCCGGCTTGCTGGCGATCCAGGCGACGCGGTGTGTCAGGCAGACCGCGTCGTCTGGATCGCCAGCAAGCCGGCTCCTACAGGGGATGGAGTTATGCGACGGTTTGATCCAGATCCAGGCCCACGCCCAGGCGGCGGGACATGCACGGCCAGCGTTTCCACGCAGCGCCGGTGTCCGGGCTGCTGAGTTTGTCGCGGTAGGCTTCTACCGATTCCAGCGCAAAGCTGGCTTCGTTAAGCATCTCGTCGATGGCGTGATGCACCGCTTCATCCAGTTGGTTAGCGAACTCCTCACCGATCAATTGATGAGCAATCAGGTTGGCGACGGTCATGTCCAAGGGGATCAGTGGCTGGCCAAGATGCTTGATGTACAGGTCATTGACCTCTTCGACGAACCGGTGCGCCAGATAGGCTTCGTCCAGCAGGCTGTCGAGCCCGACGTGCCCGGCCATGATCGCCGGCGGCTGGAGGAAGTACTGCTCGGCAATTTTCAGCACAGGTTTGACCTGCGATTCGATACCCGCTTCCCTGGCGACTTCATTGGCTGCATCCAGCAGGTCAGGCACTTCGTCGATGTAGGCGGCGACAAAACGCGCCAGCACACCGTTGGCATCAGCCTCCGGTAACTGGATCGCGCGGTGTAGATGAGGCAATTGGGTTTCCAGCTGACGCGTCAGCAGGCCGGTCTCGGCTTCGTGTTGTCGGGCTTTTTGGATCTGCTCGCGCAATGCGGCGGTGTTCATGAAAACTCCAGGAAACAAGGCAATGAAATAGGGAAGACATAACTTAGCTGGCATACGAAAAATGCTAAGACGCATTTGTCATAATTGTTTCATCCTTGAGACGTCTCCGTTATATCGGTTTGCCACCACTCGTCTGCATCCTTCTCCATTCGTGCCCTGCAATGCAAGTTAATGCTGTTTCAGATGATTTACGCCAGCACATTGCGAGGTGAGAGTCGCTGTCTATACTCGGGTTGGAATGGAGTTAGCTGATGACGCCCGACTGCAATGCAGCAAGGCCCGGCGATTCAAGTTCGTAGTCTGATGCAGCCGCTCCCTTGCCGCAGGTGAAAGCCGGCGGGATAAAAAGAACGATAAGGGGAACCCGCAATGATGCGACATCCACATGTCTGGATGGGCCTCCTGTTGTGGTCGATTTTCAGCCCGGCGCAAGCGGCCTGGACTGTGAATATGGCGCCGGGAGCGACTGAAATCAGTCACGCTGTGTTTGACCTGCACATGACCATTTTCTGGATTTGTGTAGTGATCGGCATCATCGTCTTTGGCGCCATGTTCTGGTCGATGATTCTGCACCGCCGCTCTACCGGGCAGGTGGCGGCAAAATTTCATGAGAGCACCACCGTCGAAATCCTCTGGACCATCGTGCCCTTCATCATTCTGGTGGCCATGGCGGTTCCGGCGACTGCCACCCTGATCAAGATGTACGATGCCAGTGAGCCGGATATTGATATCCAGGTCACCGGATATCAGTGGAAATGGCACTACAAGTACCTGGGCCAGGACGTCGAGTTCTTCAGCAACCTGGCCACTCCCGCCGATCAGATCCACAACAAGGAAGCCAAGACCGAGCACTACCTGCTCGAGGTCGACAAGCCCCTGGTGCTTCCGATCGGCGCCAAGGTGCGCTTCCTGGTGACCTCCGCCGACGTGATCCACTCCTGGTGGGTGCCGGCGTTCGCGGTCAAGCGCGATGCGATCCCGGGGTTCGTCAACGAAGCCTGGACCCGTATCGAAAAACCCGGCGTCTACCGCGGCCAATGCGCCGAGCTTTGTGGCAAGGATCACGGGTTCATGCCGATCGTGGTCGAGGTCAAGGACAAGCCCGATTACGAAAAATGGTTGGCTGAACGCAAGGCCGAAGCTGCACAACTCAAGGAACTGACCAGCAAGGAATGGACCCTCGACGAGCTCAAAGAGCGCGGCGACAAGGTCTATCACACCACCTGCGTGGCCTGCCACCAGGCCGAAGGCCAAGGCTTGCCGCCGATGTTCCCGGCGCTCAAGGGCTCGAAAATCGCCACCGGACCGATCAAGGATCACCTGGGCATTGTCTTCCATGGCAAGCCTGGTACCTCCATGGCGGCGTTCGGCAAGCAGTTGTCGGAAGTCGATATCGCAGCGGTCGTGACCTATGAACGTAACGCCTGGGGCAACAACAAGGGCGACATGGTCACTCCCAAAGAAGTGCTGGAGCTGAAACAGGCGGAAAGCAAATGACCCGGTCTATTGCGCACATTAGGAACCGGTCGGGGCATCACGCCCCGGCCTGCCCAGCCCATCTGTTTGCAGGAGACAGGACATGACTGTTGTAGTCGATGACCATGTTCAGACCGGCACCGCCCACGAGCACGCCCACGGCCCCGCCAAAGGCCTGATGCGCTGGGTGCTGACGACCAACCACAAGGATATCGGTACGCTGTACCTGTGGTTTGCGTTTTCCATGTTCCTGCTCGGCGGCTCGTTCGCGATGGTGATTCGCGCCGAACTGTTCCAGCCAGGGCTGCAGATCGTCCAGCCGGAATTCTTCAACCAGATGACCACCATGCACGGCCTGGTGATGGTCTTCGGTGCGGTGATGCCGGCCTTTGTCGGCCTCGCCAACTGGATGGTCCCGCTGATGATCGGCGCACCCGACATGGCGCTGCCGCGGATGAACAACTTCAGCTTCTGGCTGTTGCCGGCGGCGTTCATCCTGCTGGTTTCGACCCTGTTCACGCCGGGAGGCGGACCCAACTTCGGCTGGACGTTCTACGCGCCGCTGTCGACGACCTACGCGCCGGAAAGCGTGACGTTCTTCATCTTCGCCATCCACCTGATGGGGATCAGTTCGATCATGGGTGCGATCAACGTGATCGCCACCATTCTCAATCTGCGCGCCCCCGGCATGACGCTGATGAAAATGCCGCTGTTCGTCTGGACCTGGCTGATCACCGCGTTCCTGCTCATCGCGGTGATGCCGGTACTGGCCGGTTGCGTGACGATGATGCTGATGGACATCCACTTCGGCACCAGCTTCTTCAGCGCCGCTGGCGGCGGTGACCCGGTGCTGTTCCAGCACGTGTTCTGGTTCTTCGGCCACCCCGAGGTGTACATCATGATCCTGCCGGCCTTCGGTGCCGTCAGCTCGATCATTCCGGCCTTCTCGCGCAAACCACTGTTCGGCTACACCTCGATGGTCTACGCCACGGCGAGTATCGCGTTCCTGTCGTTCATCGTCTGGGCGCACCACATGTTCGTGGTCGGCATTCCGCTGGTGGGCGAGCTGTTCTTCATGTACGCCACGTTGCTGATCGCGGTACCCACCGGGGTCAAGGTGTTCAACTGGGCCAGTACCATGTGGCAGGGTTCGCTGACGTTCGAGACGCCGATGCTGTTCGCCGTGGCGTTCGTGATCCTGTTCTCCATTGGCGGTTTCTCCGGGCTGATGCTGGCCATCGCCCCGGCGGACTTCCAGTACCAGGACACCTACTTCGTGGTCGCGCACTTCCACTACGTACTGGTGCCGGGGGCGATCTTCGGGATCTTCGCCTCGGCCTACTACTGGCTGCCGAAATGGACCGGCCACATGTACGACGAAACCCTCGGCAAGCTGCATTTCTGGCTGTCGTTCATCGGCATGAACATGGCCTTCTTCCCGATGCACTTCGTCGGGCTTGCGGGAATGCCGCGGCGGATTCCGGATTACAACCTGCAATTCGCCGACTTCAACATGGTGTCGTCGATCGGCGCATTCATGTTCGGTGCAACGCAGATCTTCTTTCTGTTCATCGTGATCAAGACTATTCGCGGTGGCCCGCCAGCACCGGCCAAACCGTGGGACGGGGCCGAAGGCCTGGAATGGAGCGTCCCTTCACCGGCGCCGTATCACACCTTCACCACGCCGCCGGAAGTGAAATGACTGTGGGAGCGAGCTTGCTCGCGATTCATGCGACGCGGTGTGCCAGATACACCGCCATCGCGAGCAAGCTCGCTCCCACAGGGTTCTCGGCAGAGGTTCAAAATCATGGCTGACTCGATTTCGATGAAGAAACTGGTCACCCGCCTGTTACTGGTGGTGGTAGCGATGTTTGTCTTCGGCTTTGCCCTGGTGCCGATCTACGACGTGATGTGCAAGGCATTCGGCATCAACGGCAAGACCGCCGGGCAGTACAAGGGCGAACAAACGGTCGATACCTCGCGGCAGGTTCGCGTGCAGTTCCTGTCGACCAACTCCGCCGACATGTCCTGGGATTTCTATCCCAAGCACGATGAATTGACGGCCAACCCCGGGGCAGTGAACGAGATGATCTTCATCGCGCACAACCCTACCGATCGCCCGATGAGCGCTCAGGCCGTACCGAGCATCGCACCCAGCGCGGCGGCGGCGTACTTCCACAAGACCGAATGCTTCTGCTTTACCCAGCAAGTGCTGCAGCCCGGTCAACGGATCGAGATGCCGGTACGTTTCATCGTTGACCGTGACATGCCCAAGGATGTGAAGCACCTGACGCTGTCCTACACGCTGTTCGATATCACCGCCCGACATCCACCGGTCGCAGTAAATACTGGCGGTTGAGCGTGCCCGATAAGGAGAACAATAAATGGCAACTCATGAACATTATTACGTTCCGGCCCAGAGCAAATGGCCGATCATCGCCACGGTCGGGATGTTCGTCACCGTGTTCGGCCTGGCCACCTGGTTCAATGATCTGAAAGCGGCGCGGCCGGAATCCCACGGCCCGCTGATCTTTTTCGTTGGTGGCCTGCTGCTGGCCTACATGCTCTTTGGCTGGTTCGGTACGGTGATCAAGGAAAGTCGCAGCGGCTTGTACAGCGCGCAGATGGATCGCTCGTTCCGCTGGGGCATGAGCTGGTTCATTTTCTCGGAGGTGATGTTTTTCATCGCCTTCTTCGGCGCGCTGTTTTATGTGCGCCACGTGTCCGGTCCCGCCCTCGGTGGCGAAGGCGCCAAAGGCCTCGCCAACATGCTGTGGCCTGCCTTCGAGTGGACCTGGCCACTGCTGAACAACCCGGACTCCAAACTCTTTCCGCCGCCCAAGGATGTCATCAGCCCCTGGGGCCTGCCGCTGCTCAACACCGTGTTGCTGGTGAGCTCCAGCGTGACCGTAACCATCGCCCACCATGCCTTGAAAAAAGGCCATCGCGGTGCACTGAAGATCTGGCTGGCGCTCACCGTGCTACTGGGCTGTGCGTTCCTCGGCTTTCAGGCCGAAGAGTACATCCATGCCTACCACGAACTGGGCCTGACCCTCGGTTCGGGCATCTACGGCGCCACGTTCTTCATGCTCACCGGGTTCCACGGCGCCCACGTGACGATCGGTACCATCATCCTGTTCGTGATGCTGATGCGGGTCATGCGTGGCCACTTCGACAACGAGCACCAGTTCGCCTTCGAGGCCGCCAGCTGGTACTGGCACTTCGTGGATGTGGTGTGGATCGGGCTGTTCGTTTTCGTATATGTGCTGTAGGAGCGAGCATGCTCGCGAAGAACCCGAGAGCATCGCGGGGTGTCAGGTTCCCCGCGTTATCGTTCTCTACCATCGCGAGCGAGCTCGCTCCTACAGTTACCAAGGGGCATGGGACACCAGCTGGCCGCTGAAAAAACCCCAGGCGATCAAGCCGACGGTGATCGCGGCCAGCGCTACACGAACACTCAAGGCAATGACGAGGCGGTTCGAGCTGCTGTCGTCCTTGACCAGAAAAAACAGGCCGCTGAACAGGCTGACAACCGTGGCAATCAGCATCAGGACGATGGCTGCTTTGAGCATGGTGGGACTCCGGGGGGGACAAGCGATGCACTTGAGTATAGCTATCGCGATGACCAACTTTCTGGCGACGCCATGAAGCGCTTTCGGCCGGGCATCATTCCGACATTGGTGGTTGCGCTGCTGCTGCCGCTGCTGGTGTCGCTCGGGTTTTGGCAATTGAGCCGGGGCGCGGAGAAAAGCGCGCTGCTGCAAAGCTACACCGAGCGCCGGGCCGCCGAACCGATGGCCAGCACCGAGCTGCAACACACCGCAGATCCAGCCTTCCGCCGGGTTCACCTGCACGGCCAGTTCGACGCCGGCCACAGCCTGTTGCTGGATAACCGCCAGCGTGACGGTAAGGTCGGGGTCGAATTGTTGCAACCGTTCCGGGATCAGGCCACCGGGCTGTGGCTGCTGGTCAATCGTGGCTGGCTGCCATGGCCGGACCGGCGCACCCCGCCGCAGTTCGACACACCCGCCCAGGCCCTGAGTCTCGACGCCTGGGTCTACGTTTCCCCCGGCGCCACCTTCCAGTTGCACGCTGATCCGAGCACCTCAACCTGGCCACAACTGGTGACCATCGTTGACCCGGCCAAGCTCTGGACGGCCCTCAATCGTGAAGGCTTCGCCTACGAACTACGCGCCGAAAAGGGGCCCGCCACTTATCAAGCCGATTGGCCGGTAGTGGCCACGGGGCCGGAAAAACACATCGCTTATGCCGTGCAGTGGTTCGCCATGTCGATCGCCCTGTTCGGTCTTTATCTCTACCTCGGCTGGCACAACGCAAAGGAGAAACACCATGGGAGCGGCCATGAATCCACCCAGCATGTCTGAGGCCAAAACGCCGGCGAGTCGGCGTAAGGGTCGCCTGCAACTGCTGCTGATTGTGCTCGGGGTGATCGGTCCGATGATCCTTGCCACCGGCATGTACAAACTGCAGTTCTGGGTGCCGGAGGGTCGCAGTTACCACGGCGAGCTGATCGGCAACGGCCAGACCCGCGCCGACCTTGGCGTACAGGCCGATGAACAACGCTGGCAGTTACTGGTGACCGCACCCAAGGAGTGTGCGGTGGACTGTCAGCAACTGGTGTACCTGGCGCGGCAGGTCCAGATTGGCCTGGGCCGCGATGCCGGGCGCGCCAGCCACGCCATTGCCGCCGCACAGCCGCTGAGCACTGATTACGACGCCAAGCTGACGCGGGAGTATCCTCAACTGCAGCGCTATCGGCTGGACGTGAGCACCTTCAATAAAACCACCGGTGACAAGGCGGTGCCACAACTGTGGATCATCGACCCCCACGGCAATCTGGTGCTGCGCTACGACCCGTCCGTCAAAGGCAAGGATCTGCTCAATGACCTGCGCCACCTGTTGAAACTGTCGAACATCGGATAAGGGCATCGTCATGGCCAAGCCTGGATTTCGCCTCGCGCTGTTTGCCACCTTGCTGGCACTGATTGTGGTGTTGCTCGGTGCTTATACCCGCCTGACCCACGCAGGCCTGGGCTGCCCGGACTGGCCGGGCTGCTACGGCTTTATCAGCGTGCCGAAAAGCGAAGCGCAACTGGCCCATGCCGAATTGCATTTTCCAGACACGCCTGTAGAAGCCCATAAAGGCTGGAACGAGATGATCCACCGCTACTTCGCCGGCACGCTGGGGCTGCTGATCTCGGTGCTGGCCGGGCGTGCCTGGGTCCATCGCCGGCATCCAGGACAACCGGTGAAGCTGCCGTTGTTCCTGCTGGCGGTGGTGATCGCCCAAGCGGCGTTCGGCATGTGGACGGTGACACTCAAGCTCTGGCCGCAGGTGGTCACCGGGCATCTGCTTGGCGGCTTTGCGACCCTGAGCCTGCTGTTTCTGCTGACCTTGCGCCTGTCCGGCGTGCTACCCGCGCTGACGGTGCCGCGACGCCTGCAGTACTGGGCGACGGCCGGGCTGTTGCTAGTGATCGCACAAATCGCCCTGGGTGGCTGGGTCAGCTCCAACTACGCCGCCGTGGCCTGCATCGACTTTCCGACCTGTCATGGTCAATGGCTGCCGCCGGCGGACTTCGCCAATGGTTTTCACCTGACCCAACACATCGGCCCCAACTACCTCGGTGGACAACTGGACAGCGATGCCCGCACCGCGATTCACCTGACGCATCGCATCGGCGCATTACTGGTGACCCTCGTATCGCTCGGCCTCGCTTGGCAACTGAAAGTCGTCGGTATGACGCGGCTCGCGGGATTGGTGCTGATCGTCCTCGCGGCGCAAATCACCCTGGGCATCAGCAACGTGCTGTTGCATCTGCCGCTGCCGATTGCCGTCGCCCACAACGCCGGGGGCGCAGCGCTGTTGCTGACGATGGTGCTGGTCAATTACCACGCCCGAACCAGCCTGGTTCGGGTCAAGCAACCGACACGCTGGCGCTTCAGCCCGCGTAAACACTCAGCCGGGCCCATAACAATAAAAGGAGAGATGCCATGGCGATTCTAATCGGCGAGCGTCACAGCCAGGCGATCTGGCGTGACTACCTGGAACTGACCAAACCGAAAGTGGTGGTGCTGATGCTCATCACTTCGCTGGTGGGGATGTTCCTCGCGACGCGCGCCGGAGTGCCATGGACCGTGCTGGTGTTCGGCAACCTGGGCATTGCCTTGTGTGCGGGCGGTGCGGCAGCGGTCAACCATGTGGTGGATCGACGGATCGATGCGGTCATGGCACGCACCCACAAGCGGCCGCTGGCCGAAGGCCGGGTGTCTCCGGCTGCGGCACTGACCTTTGCCCTGGTGCTGGCACTGCTCGGTCAGGCCTTGTTGCTGGCCTTCACCAATCCGCTGACCGCATGGCTGACCCTAGCCTCCTTGCTCGGCTACGCAGTGGTCTACACCGGTTTCCTCAAGCGCGCGACGCCGCAGAATATCGTCATCGGAGGCCTGGCCGGTGCCGCTCCGCCGCTGCTCGGCTGGACCGCGGCAACCGGCCACGTCAGCGCCGAACCGCTGCTGCTGGTATTAATTATCTTCGCATGGACCCCGCCGCACTTCTGGGCGCTGGCGATCCATCGCAAGGAGGAATATGCCAAGGCCGACATCCCGATGCTGCCGGTAACCCACGGCGAGCACTACACCAAAATCCACATCCTGCTTTACACCTGCGCGCTGCTGGCCGTAAGCCTGATGCCCTACGTGATCCACATGAGCGGCCTGCTCTACCTGATCTGCGCCATCGGTCTTGGCGCCAGATTCCTGCAATGGGCCGTGGTGCTGTACCGTGGCACTCGGCCGCACGCGGCGATCAACACCTTCAAGTACTCTATTTACTACTTGTTCCTGCTGTTCATCGCCCTGCTCGTTGACCACTACTTATTGTTGAACCTATGACTCGAACCCAGAAAACCGTCTTCATCCTTGTCGCCCTGATCGCGCTGGTCCTGGGCCTGACCATCAACAAAGTGCTCACCGGCAAAGGCCAGGGCGATCCGACGGCGCTGATCGACGCCGGCATCATTCTGCTGCCGCAAAGCCGCAATCTGCCAAGCGTGACGATGACCGACCAGGACGGCAAGCCGGTGGCGATCAACGAACTCAAAGGCAAGTGGTCGCTGCTGTTCTTTGGCTATACCTTCTGCCCGGACATCTGCCCAACCACCCTCGCCCAACTGCGCCAGATCAAGAGTGAGCTACCGCCCGAGGCGGTGGACAAGTTGCAGATCGTGCTGGTCAGTGTCGATCCGAACCGCGATACACCCAAGCAGCTCAAGCAGTACCTGGGTTACTTCGATCCGCAGTTTGTCGGCCTGACGGCGAGCTCAATTGAAGATCTACAAAAAGTCGCCAATGCCGTGAGCATTCCGTTCATTCCGGCCGATACCAGCAAGCCGAACTATACCGTTGACCACAGCGGCAACCTGGCGGTCATCGGCCCGGACGGGACGCAGCGTGGGTTCATTCGCGCGCCATTGAACAATGTGAAGCTGGTGGCGCAGTTGCCGGTGATGCTTAGCCGCCAATAAACACCACCATCCCTTTCAGTAGGAGCCAGGCTTGCCGGCGAAGGGGCCGGTGAGGTCGCCTTCGCCGGCAAGCCTGGCTCCTACAAGGGGACGGTGTTTCAGGCATAAAAAAATGGGGCGCATTCAATGCGCCCCATTTTTCGTTAAAGCTTCAGATCAGAACGCCGGCACTACCGCGCCTTTGTACTTCTCGAGAATGAAGGCTTTCACTTCCGGGCTGTGCAGCGCGGCAACCAGTTTCTTCATCGCTTCGCTGTCCTTGTCGTCCGGACGGGCAACAAGGATGTTCACATACGGCGAGTCGCTGCCTTCGATGACCAGCGCGTCCTTGGACGGATCGAGCTTGGCTTCCAGCGCGTAGTTGGTGTTGATCAGCGCCAGGTCGACCTGGGTCAGCACGCGCGGGATGGTCGCGGCTTCCAGCTCACGGAATTTCAGGTTCTTCGGGTTCTCGGTAATGTCCTTGACCGTCGACAGGATGTTGTTCGAATCCTGCAACTTGATCACACCGGCCTTGGCCAGCAGCAGCAGCGCACGGCCGCCGTTGGTGGCGTCGTTCGGGATCACCACGGTGGCGGTGCTTGGCAGCTCTTCCAGGGTCTTGTACTTGCTGGAGTAAGCGCCCAGTGGCTCCAGGTGCACGCCGGCAACCGAGACCAGGTTGGTGCCCTTGGCCTTGTTGAATTCAGCCAGGTACGGCTGGTGCTGGAAGAAGTTGGCGTCCAGGCGCTTTTCCGCGACCTGCACGTTTGGCTGGATGTAGTCAGTGAAGACCTTGACCTTCAGGTCCACGCCTTCCTTGGCCAGGGCCGGTTTAACGAATTCGAGGATTTCCGCGTGCGGAACCGGGGTCGCGGCGACAGTCAGGGTGTCGGCGGCGTGGGCGGAAAAGGCTGCAACGGCAGCGAATGCGACGAGTATTTTTTTCATTCAGCTAACTCCATGTGGGTGCCCGTTTGGCACCTGCCAGCGAATGGCCGGCTCATTTCTTACTTACGGGAAAAGTGGACGACCAATTTGTCGCCGACGGTTTGCAATACCTGAACCAGCACCAGCAGCAGCACCACGGTGACCACCATTACATCGGTCTGGAAACGCTGGTAACCGAACCGGATCGCCAGGTCACCCAAACCACCGGCACCGACCACACCGGCCATCGCCGTGTAGGACACCAGAGTAATGGCTGTCACCGTAATAGCCGCGAAGATGCCCGGACGGGCTTCGGGCAGCAAGGCATTGGTGATGATCTGCCGCGTCGTCGCGCCCATGGCCTGGGTCGCTTCAATGATGCCGCGATCCACCTCGCGCAGGGCGGTTTCAACCAGTCGTGCGAAGAACGGCGTGGCACCTACCACCAGCGGCGGGATCGCGCCGGCGACCCCCAGGGAAGTGCCGGTGATCAACACGGTGAACGGAATCATCACGATCAACAGAATAATGAACGGCAGCGAACGCAGAATGTTTACCACCAGGGACAACATCGCGTAGACGCCTTTGGCTTCCAGCAACTGACGCGGGCTGCAGAGGAACAGCAGCACGCCCAGCGGCAGACCCAGCAACACGGTGAACAACAGCGAACCACCGAGCATCAGCAAGGTATCGACGGTGGCCAGCCAGATTTCGAACCAGTCGATGTTGGCGAAGAAACTTGTCAGGGCTTCCATTAGCGCAGCACCTCCATGTGGACGTCGGCCGCGGTGAAGCGGGCGAAAGCCGCTTCCATGTCACCGCCGGTCACGGCCAGGGTCAGTTGCCCGTAAGGGATGTCCTTGATGCGGTCGATACGACCGGCCAGGATGCTGTAGTCCACACCGGTTTCACGAGCGACGGTACCCAGCAGCGGCGCGTAGGTCGCTTCGCCCTGGAAGGTCAGACGCACAATGCGGCCTGGCACGTGAGCGAAGTCGTAACGCTGTTCGCTTTCGTCGATCTGCTCGTCTTCTTGTACGAAGCGCTTGGTAGTCGGGTGCTTGGGATGCAGGAACACCTCGGCCACCGAACCTTGCTCGACGATCACACCCGCGTCCATCACACCGACCTGGTCGCAGACCCGGCGAATTACGTCCATTTCATGGGTGATCAGCACGATGGTCAGCTTCAGCTCACGATTGATCTCGGCCAGCAATTGCAGGACTGACGCCGTGGTTTGCGGGTCGAGGGCGCTGGTGGCTTCATCGCACAGCAGGATTTTCGGCTTGGTCGCCAGCGCGCGGGCAATGCCGACGCGCTGTTTTTGCCCGCCGGACAATTGCGCCGGGTACTTGTTGGCGTGGTCGGACAAACCCACCCGCGCCAGCAATTCGGCGACACGCTGGTCGATCTCGGCGCGGGACATTTCACCCGCCAGTGTCAGCGGCAGCGCAACGTTGTCGGCAACGGTCTTGGACGCCAGCAAGTTGAAGTGCTGGAAGATCATCCCGACCTGCTGACGGAAACGGCGCAGGCCGTTGGCGTCGAGCGCCGTGACTTCTTCGCCGTCCACGATGATCTTGCCGCCGCTGGAGTTTTCCAGGCGATTGATCAGACGTAGCAGAGTACTTTTTCCCGCACCGGAATGGCCGATCAGACCAAAGACCTGACCATTCTCTATCGTCAGACTGGTCGGATGCAGGGCGGGGATATCCTTACCGGCGACGCGGTAGGTTTTATGGACGTTTTGAAACTCGATCACGTAGCGAACCTTGTGGGGCGCGTTAGAAAAGGATCAGCGGTTAGCCGGGCGCGCATTTTAGCCTGTCCGTATAGTAGTTCTTAGCATTTATTTCGCATTCGACCAGTCATTTGGCAATAACGCGATCAAAGGTCAGATAAAGGGAACGGCGCAAAACACCATCAGTCACTAATTAGGCCACTCGAAAAAATTCCCGAGGAGTCATGCCTGATGAGCACCAAGAAGCCTGCCGCCCCAAAGAGCGCATTGGCCGGGACCGATACCCTGGACCGCAGCAACACCAACACCAAGCTCGATAGCCTGGAAAAATTCCGCTCAGACGCCACAGGTCAGGCCTTGCGTACCAATCAAGGCGTGAAGGTGGCAGACAACCAGAACACCTTGAAAGCCGGCGCCCGTGGGCCGTCGCTGCTGGAAGATTTCATCATGCGTGAGAAAATCACGCACTTTGACCATGAGCGCATCCCCGAGCGCATCGTGCATGCCCGCGGTACCGGTGCCCATGGTTTCTTCCAGTCTTACGAGAACCACTCCGTACTGACCAAGGCCGGTTTCCTGCAAGATCCGGCGCAGAAAACGCCGGTATTCGTGCGTTTTTCTACAGTGCAGGGGCCCCGTGGTTCTGGCGATACCGTGCGGGACGTACGAGGTTTCGCCGTGAAGTTTTTCACCGATGAAGGCAACTTCGATCTGGTGGGCAACAACATGCCGGTGTTTTTCATCCAGGACGCCATCAAGTTTCCCGACTTTGTCCACGCGGTAAAACCCGAGCCTCACAACGAAATCCCTACTGGCGGCTCGGCCCACGATACGTTTTGGGACTTTGTCTCACTGCAACCCGAATCAGCCCATATGGTGATCTGGGCCATGTCCGACCGGGCCATCCCGAAAAGCCTGCGCAGCATGCAAGGCTTCGGCGTGCATACCTTCCGCTTGATCAACGCCGAAGGAAAATCGCGCTTCGTCAAATTCCACTGGCGCCCGGCCGCCGGGACCTGCTCGCTGGTGTGGGATGAAGCGCAGAAACTGGCGGGTAAAGACACCGATTATCACCGCCGCGATCTCTGGGAAGCCATCGAGATGGGGGACTACCCGGAATGGGAACTCGGCGTACAGGTCATCGAGGAGGAAAACGAACACGCCTTTGATTTCGACATCCTCGACCCCACCAAGTTGATTCCTGAAGAGCTCGTTCCCATTACGCCACTGGGGAAAATGACGCTCAACCGCAACCCGGACAACTTCTTTGCCGAAATCGAGCAGGTTGCTTTCTGCCCGGGGCATATCGTGCCCGGGATCGATTTCTCCAATGATCCGCTGCTGCAAGGTCGGCTGTTTTCCTACACCGACACGCAGATCAGCCGACTCGGTGGGCCGAACTTTCACGAAATTCCAATCAACCGTCCGGTAGCACCGTTCCACAACGGCCAGCGTGATGCGTTGCATCGCACCACTATCGACAGGGGGCGCACGTCCTACGAACCGAATTCCATCGACGGCGGTTGGCCGAAAGAGACGCCAGCTGCCGCACAAGACGGCGGCTTCGAGAGTTATCCGGAGCGCATCGACGCCAACAAGATTCGTCAGCGCAGCGAGTCTTTCAGCGACCACTTCTCCCAGGCCCGGCTGTTTTTCCACAGCATGAGCAAGCACGAGCAGGAGCACATCATTTCGGCGTACAGCTTTGAGTTGGGCAAGGTCGAACGGGAATTCATCCGCGCGCGTGAGGTGAACGAGATCCTGGCCAACATCGATCTGGAGTTGGCCAAGCGCGTGGCGCATAACCTTGGCCTGCCAGCACCAAAAGCCGGAACGGTCGACGTGCCGAAGATCTCTCTGGATCGTTCGCCGGCCCTGAGCCAGGCCAACTTGCTGCCGGGCGATATCAAAACCCGAAAAGTGGCGATTCTCGCGGCCAACGGCGTCGATGGCGATGCGGTCGATGCGATGAAAAAAGCGCTGGAAGCCGAAGGTGCTCACGCCAAATTGCTCGGTCCTACCTCGGCACCGGTCACGACCGCTGACGGCAAAATGCTGCCGGTGGATGCATCAATGGAGGGCATGCCGTCCATTGCGTTCGACGCGGTGTTCGTGCCGGGTGGAGCGGCCTCGATCAAGGCGCTGAGCACGGACGGCGTGGCATTGCATTATCTGCTCGAAGCCTACAAACACTTGAAAGCGATCACGCTGCACGGCGAGGCGAAGCAGTTGCTGGATGTGTTGAAACTGGAGGTTGATGCAGGTTTGATCGTGGGCGCGGATGGCAAGTTGGCCAAGCCGTTTTTTGCGGCGATCGCGCAGCATCGGGTTTGGGATAGGGAGCCTAAGGCTAAGGGAATTCCGGCCTGAAGTGTTGTATCGACAGGAGTGACCTCTTCGCGAGCAGGCTCGCTCCCACAAGTTCAGCGTGATCCTTGTGGGAGCGAGCCTGCTCGCGAAGCTTTTTAAGATTTGCGAGGACTGAGAACCATCTGCGCCGGAACGCTGCGAATAATCTGCCGCTCCAGATTCAGATCAAACTGCGGATCAAGCTTTTTCACCCGCTTGGTCAGTAAGTTTGCCAACCAAGGGTAATCGTCGGTACGCGGTGCCTGGATGCTCACATCACACTGAAAATTCACCACATCGGCGGCGATAGCATCCAGTTGGCGCCGAAGTTTAGCCATATCGTTGATATTCAATGCAACCGTGGTGCTCTCGGCCGTCAGGTCGATGACCTTGGCTTTAGGCTGGGCTTCGGCAGCCTTGAGCGCCGCTTCGGCTTTTTCCAGTTCAGCCTTGCGAGCCTGGGCGATGGCGCCATTGACCCCGCCGGTCAGTGCCGGAGCCTTGGGCATCAGCGCGCGGGCACGGCTCAAGGCGGTGGCGGCAGCGTTCACGTCACCTTTTTGCAGGACGATCTGGCTACGCAGCAGATACGCTTCCGCCAGTTGACGCTGGTATTGCTCAAGGGATTGATCGTTGGGTGACTCGGCCTGCAACGCCGCCAATTGACCCTCGGCCGTCGCCAGCTCGCTGCTGGCCAGGCTTTGTTCCAGCTGTGCAATGGCCGTGGCCCGCGCATCCGTGGCCTCGGTGGCTGCCGGTGGCGTGCTTTGGCAAGCGCCCAGCAGCAAAGAAAATGCGACAAGGAGCAGATAACGGGAGGCGAACGACTTCATTCCTGCGACTCTCTATTTGCGCAAAAAACGAGCAAGTCTACACCCCTCGACGGGGCAGAACAAAACTCAGCAGAAACAGCGCGGCGGCCGTCACTACAATAGACGGGCCCGCCGGGGTGTCCTTGAACCAGGACAGCGCCAGCCCCCCACACACGGCGAGTATGCCCAGCAGGCTGGCGCCCAGTGCCATCTGCTCCGGTGAGCGGGCGTGACGTTGTGCCGCAGCGGCCGGAATGATCAACAACGAGGTGATCAGCAACACACCGACGATTTTCATTGCCACGGCAATCACCACGGCGATCAACAGCATCAGTGCCAGGCGCAACCCCGCCACCGGCAGCCCTTCGACCCTCGCCAACTCTTCGTGCACAGTGATTGCCAGCAATGGTCGCCACAACGTCACCAACAACGCCAGCACCGCGGCGCTACCACCGAGGATCCACGCCAGATCGGTCGGACTGATCGCCAGCAAGTCACCGAACAGATAGGCCATCAGGTCGATCCGCACTTCGTGCATGAAGCTTAGTACCACCAGGCCTAAAGAGAGAGTGCTGGGTGCAAGAATTCCCAAAAGCGTGTCGGAGGCCAGCGGCTGACGCTGTTGCAAGGTCACCAGCAACACCGCCAACAGCAAGCAGCCGACGGTGACTGCAACAGCCGGACTGACATCGAGCAGAAAGCCCAACGCCACGCCCAGCAATGCCGCGTGGGACAGGGTGTCGCCAAAATAGGCCATGCGCCGCCAGACCACGAAGGAACCCAAGGGGCCCGCCACAACCGCCAGAGCCAAACCTGCAAGCAGGGCGTAGAGCAGAAAATCAGCCATGCTTGCAGCTATCTCCGTGAACATGGTTATGGCCCGATGGGGGCGCCTTGACCACCGAGCCGTGCAAATCGTGGGCGTGGTCGTGGTGGTGGTGATATATCGCCAGGCTTTGTGCGTTTTTTCCGAACAGTTCGACAAATGCCGGATCACCGCTGACCTGCTCGGGGTGGCCGGAGCAGCAGACATGGCGATTCAGGCAAACCACCTGGTCGGTGGTGCTCATCACCAAGTGCAGATCGTGGGAAACCATCAACACACCGCAGCCGTGACGGTCCCGCAGGCGGGTGATCAGGCTATAGAGTTCGGCCTGACCGGCCACGTCGACACCTTGTACCGGTTCGTCGAGCACCAGCAACTCAGGCTCACGCAACAAAGCCCGGGCCAGCAGAACGCGCTGCATTTCACCGCCGGAAACACTTTGCACGGGGCTATCGATCACTTGCTCGGCGCCGACTTCCTTGAGCGCGGCCAAGGCCATCGCACGGTCCACTCCCGGTACCAGGCGCAAGAAGCGCAGCACCGAGAGCGGCAGGGTCGGATCGACATGCAGCTTTTGCGGCATGTAACCGACCCGCAGTTTCGGCTTGCGCCAGACGCTGCCGCTGTCGGGTTTCAACAGGCCGAGTACGGCGCGCACCAAGGTGGTCTTGCCGGCGCCATTCGGGCCGATCAGGGTCACGATCTGCCCTGGCTCGACGCTCAGTTCGATGTTATCCAGCACAGGTTGCCCGGCAAACGTGACGGCAACCTGCTCGAGGCGGATCAGCGCGTTGCTCATCAAGCCTCCTGGCAACCCGAACAGAGACCGATCACTTCAACGGTCTGGCCTTCGACGACAAACCCGACGTCCTTGGCGCTGGCGATGATCGCGTCGCTGATGGATTTCTGTTCGAGTTCGATAGCGGCGTGGCATTCACGGCAGATCAGGAACTGTCCTTGGTGGGCGTGCGCCGGGTGATTGCAGCCGATGAAGGCATTGAGCGAGGAGATACGGTGTACCAGGCCGTTTTCCAGCAGGAAGTCCAGCGCGCGGTAAACCGTTGGTGGCGCGGCCCGGCGACCGTCCTGCTCACTGAGGACCGCTAGAATGTCGTAGGCCCCCAGCGGTTTGTGGCTTTGCCACACCAGTTCCAGCACCCGCCGACGCAACGCGGTCAGGCGCAAGCCCTGGCGTGCGCACAAGGCATCGGCCTCAGACAAAGCGCTGTGAACGCAATGAGAGTGGTCGTGGGGACGGCTGGCTATCGGTGTTTTAGGCATGAGCGGCGACGAGTTTTGTGAGAGACGTTATTATGTTACCCGTTCTCGCCTCTTCGAGTGGTCATCGTGTCCCGACTTTTTTCCATCTTTGTCGCAATTTTCGCAAGTTTTCTGCTGATCGGTTCGGCGCAAGCCGAGGTCAAGGTCCTCACCAGCATCAAACCGCTACAGCTGATCGCCGCTGCTGTGCAGGACGGCGTGGCGATCCCGGAAGTCTTACTGCCACCCGGCGCCTCACCGCATAACTATGCCTTGCGCCCATCCGACGTACGGAAGGTGCAATCGGTGGATCTGCTGTACTGGATCGGGCCGGACATGGAAGGTTTCATGCCGCGGGTGCTCAATGGTCGTACCTTGCCGAGCGTTGCGGTGCAGGACCTTCCCGGCCTGAAACTGCGACATTTCGCCGAAGATAATCACTCTCACGCTGAAGAAGCCGACGAACATGACCACGATCACCGCCCAGGTACCCTGGATGCGCATTTGTGGCTATCGCCGGCCAACGCCCGGGTTATCGCGGCGAAAATGGCTGCGGATTTGATTACAGCCGACTCGGTCAACGCGGCGCGCTACCAGAGCAACCTCAAGGCATTTGACGAGCGCCTCGATGCGCTAGATGCGCGCCTGAAAAAACGTCTGGTAGGTGTCGAAGGCAAACCTTACTTCGTGTTCCACGAAGCGTTCGACTACTTCGAAGACGCCTACGGCCTGAAGCACGCCGGCGTGTTCAGTGTCGCAGCCGAAGTACAGCCCGGCGCCCAGCATGTTGCGGCAATGCGCGCGCGGTTGCAGGAAATCGGCAAGACCTGCGTATTCAGCGAACCACCGCTGCGCCCACGCCTGGCGGAAACCCTGGTATCCGGTTTACCGGTGAAACTGGCGGAGCTGGATGCGCTGGGCGGGTATACGCCGGCGACGGCTCAGGGGTATGAGCAGGTGCTGGAGAAGTTGGGAAATGATCTGGCGGGGTGTCTGGAGTCGTTGTAGCCAACACAAAACCTGTGGGAGCGAGCTTGCTCGCGATTGGGTCGGGACATTCAACATTTATGTCGACTGTTCCACCGCTATCGCGAGCAAGCTCGCTCCCACAGGGAATGTATCCAGGCTTGATCCGGCTGGCGGTTTAAAGGGCGAACGGCAACGGTGTATTAACCTTCTGCCGCTGCGCCAACCGCAGCTCAAACTCCATCGGATCGTGGATCAACACGTCCTGCCCGGCAAAAGACTCCGCCGCGATCAAGCGTGACAACCAGAAGCGCACGCACGCCACCCGCAGCATGGTCGGCCACAGCTCGGCCTCGGCCGCAGTGAATGGACGCAACGCGGCATAAGCCCCCAGCAACGCCCGCGCCCGTGGGCCGTCGATCAAGCCGTCATCGTCGGAACACCAGTCGTTCAAGGCAATCGCCACGTCGTAGAGCATTGGCCCCGAGCAGGCGTTGTAGAAATCAATCAGCCCGGTCAGGTGCGTGCCTTCGAACATCGCGTTATCGCGGAACAAGTCGGCGTGGATGTTGGCGCGTGGCAACGCCAGAATTTTCTCTTTCTGCTCGGTGATTTCTTCCAGTGCCCGTTGCAACAGATCCTTCTGCTGCGGTTTCAAGTGCGAGAGAAACTGCGTGCCTTCTTCCAGCATCCAGTCCAGGCCACGATCGGTCTTGCGCTTGATCATGTTGGCCTGGGTCGCCAGGTGCAGGTGAGCCAACAACTCACCCACCTGGGCGCAATGCTGCGCGTTAGCCTGCTTGATGTGCTTGCCGGCCAGGCGCGGTTGCAACAGCGCAGGCTTGCCGGCCAGTTCGCGCAGGGCCACGCCGTCGGTGGTACGCAGGGCGTAAGGCACCGGCAGGTCTGCCTGGTGCAGCACGTCGAGCAATTCAATGAAGAACGGCATCTCCTGGACCGGGCCGCGCTCGACCAGGGTCAGGACGAATTCGCCCTGCTCCAGGCTGATAAAAAAATTGGTGTTTTCGCTACCGGCGGCAATCCCCTGGAAATCAAGCAGGCGGCCGAGGCCATAAGGGGCGAGAAAAGCTTCCAGCTCGGGCCGAGCCAAGGGGGTAAACACAGACATGATTAAAACTGCCAGTACGAGGCGCTGCTCTGGAGCCAACGCCGATTGAAATTAAGAAACTACTTCCACTCAAAGATCTTCCACGACGGTATCAGCATATCCGGCTGATCCGAGCGGATGAAGTTCGCATCGGTCCCGTCCGCGCGCACCAGAAAATACGGCGGCGCACCCTTCGGCGTAACCTTGATCGCATACAGGAAACCGTTCTGGCGGTATTCCTGGATGGTTTTATCGCCCTCCGTGCGAATCGTGACTTCAGGCTCCGGTGTCGGCGCATCATCCGCCGCCATGACGGACAGTGGAACGGTTGTAAACAAGCCAGCCAGCAACAGGCGATTTAGTGTGCGCATGATAACCTTGTCCCTTTGTCGTCAACGGTCCCGCTATTCTAGCGCCGGACCCGCCGAAAAGGTTGATCCTGCTCATGAGCCAAGCCCCCCTCGTCCTGGTGGACGGTTCTTCTTACCTGTACCGCGCCTTTCACGCACTGCCACCGCTGACCACGTCCAAAGGCCTGCCCACCGGCGCCGTCAAGGGCGTGTTGAACATGCTCAAGAGTCTGCGCAAGCAGTACCCGGACAGTCCCTTCGCTGTGGTGTTCGACGCCAAGGGTGGGACATTTCGCGATGACATGTACGCCGAATACAAGGCCAACCGTCCGAGCATGCCCGACGACATGCGCGTGCAGATCGAGCCCCTGCATCAAAGCGTGATCGCCCTGGGCTTCCCGCTGTTGTGCGTCGAAGGCGTCGAGGCCGATGACGTGATCGGCACGCTGGCCCGCAGCAGCGCGGCGGCCGATCGCCCGGTGGTCATCTCCACCGGCGACAAGGACATGGCGCAACTGGTCGACGGTCACATTACCTTGGTCAATACCATGACCGGTAGCAGCATGGACGTAGAGGGCGTGAAGGAGAAATTCGGCGTCGCTCCCGAGCAGATCATCGATTATCTGGCACTCATGGGCGATTCTTCCGACAACATTCCAGGCGTTCCAGGCATTGGTCCAAAGACCGCTTCCGGCCTCCTGGTCGGCGTGAATGGCGGCCTGACCGAGCTCTACGCGCAGCTCGACATCGTCCCGACCCTGCCGATCCGCGGTGCCAAGACCCTGCCGGCCAAGCTCGAAGAGCACAAGGAGATGGCGTTCCTCTCCTATCAACTGGCGACCATCAAGGTCGATGTGCCGCTGGACATTGGCCTCGACGACTTGCAAATGGGTCCTGAGGATCACGACAAGCTCGCCGAGCTGTATAGCCTGCTCGAATTCAAGAGCTGGATGAACGACCTGCAGCGTGACGCCAAACGCCTTGAGCTGAGCAGCGCCGCCGCCGAGCCTGAACCGACAGTCGATCTGTTCAGCGCCGTCGAGGCCGAAGCCGCCGAGCCAAGCACTGAAACACGCTATGAAACCATCCTTGATCAAGCGCGATTTGACGTCTGGCTGGAAAAACTCGGCAACGCCAAACTGTTTGCCTTCGATACCGAAACCACCGGCATCGACGCGCAGCAGGCGCAATTGGTGGGCCTGTCTTTCGCCGTGCAGGCCAACGAAGCGGCTTACATTCCGCTGACTCACTCGTACATCGGCGTGCCACAGCAGCTGGATCGCGACACCGTCTTGCGCGCCCTCAAGCCGACCCTGGAAGATCCGGACAAGCTCAAGGTCGGCCAGCACGCCAAGTTTGATCTGAATATCCTGGCCAACTGCTCCATCGGCGGTGACCAGAAGAACGGCATCACGGTGCGCGGCATTGCCTTCGACACCATGCTCGAGTCCTATGTGCTCAACTCCACGGCCACCCGTCACGACATGGACAGCCTGGCGCTGAAGTACCTGGATCACACCACCGTTAGCTTCCAGGACATCGCCGGCAAAGGCGTGAAGCAGCTGACGTTCGATCAAATCGCGCTGGAGCAGGCCGGCCCTTATGCCGCCGAAGACGCGGACATCACCTTGCGCTTGCACCAGGCCTTGTTCGAGAAGCTGGCCGCCATCCCGACCCTGGCCAGCGTGCTGACTGACATCGAAATGCCCTTGGTACCGGTGCTCGCACGTATCGAACGCCAAGGCGCGTTCGTGGATGCCGCACTGCTGGGCGTGCAAAGCATCGAACTTGGCGACAAGATGGTGGCGCTGGAGCGCGAAGCCTTCGAGATTGCCGGTGAGGAATTCAACCTGGGCTCACCCAAGCAGCTCGGCGTCATCCTCTACGAAAAGCTCGGTCTGCCGGTGCTGAAGAAGACCGCCAAGGGCCAACCCTCCACCGCCGAAGAAGTGCTGGCCAAGCTGGCCGAGGACGACTATCGACTGCCCAAGGTGCTCATGGAATATCGCTCCATGAGCAAGCTCAAAAGCACCTACACCGACCGTCTGCCGGAACAGATCAACCCGCGCACCGGGCGCATTCACACCTCCTATCACCAGGCCGTGGCATCCACCGGGCGACTCTCTTCCAGCGACCCGAACCTGCAGAACATCCCGGTGCGCACCGCGGAAGGGCGGCGTATCCGCCAAGCCTTCGTCGCACCGACCGGTTACAAGCTGCTGGCAGCGGACTATTCGCAGATCGAACTGCGGATCATGGCGCACCTGTCTCGCGATGAAGGCCTGATGAATGCGTTCCGCAATAACCTGGACGTGCACACCGCAACCGCTGCCGAAGTTTTCAAGGTCGAGTTGAACCAGGTCACCTCCGACCAGCGGCGCAGCGCCAAGGCGATCAACTTCGGCCTGATCTACGGCATGGGTGCGCAGAAACTCGGCAAGGACATCGGCGTCGATACCAAGACGGCCAAGGCCTATATCGATACCTACTTTGCCCGTTACCCCGGCGTTCGTGAGTACATGGACCGCACCCGCGCCCAGGCCGCGGATCAAGGCTACGTGGAAACGTTCTTCGGGCGGCGGCTGTACCTGCCGGAGATCAATTCCAACAAGCCCCAGGAGCGTGCCGCCGCCGAACGCACGGCAATCAACGCGCCGATGCAAGGCACAGCGGCCGACATCATCAAGAAAGCCATGGTCGCCGTGGATGACTGGCTGGCCTCGTCGGGCCTGGACGCCAAGGTCATCCTGCAGGTCCACGATGAATTGGTACTGGAGGTGCGCGAGGACCTGGTCGAACACGTCAGCGATGAGATTCGCCTGCACATGAGCGGTGCGGCGAAACTGGATGTGCCACTGCTGGTCGAGGTCGGGGTGGGCAATAACTGGGATGAGGCTCACTGAGTCGCCAGACTCTGCTGCGGCATGATGCCGCGGCAGACCGCTCGAGGGCTGCTTAGTCCGAAAGGTTCTTGGGGTTATTCCAACGCATCTGAAAATAAACTGAACTAATCTGGCCACGGCCACTCAGATTTACTGAATGGCTGGTGAAGCCCTTCGATGCTCCTATGTTGTGTTAAGTGTTGGCAGATATCTGGACCCCGCCCTAGCGGTCTAGAACTTGAACCCCGGAACTTCCCCCTCCCCATAGAAGTCCGGGGTTTTTTTTGCCTGTCGAAAACCGCCTGCTGCGATCATGCCGTGTGGGCCTGACCGCACCTCAGACAGTTTTTTACACACTTATCCGGTGACTTCTTCGGCGCCCTTGTCCGCCAGTTCCATCCAGCCTGCCAATACAGTGTAGGCGTCTTCCAGGCCCATGCGTTTCGGCGCAGAAAACAACTGGATCGTCACGGCATCGCCCCAACCCTTGCGGATTTCCGACTGCACCTTGAGCAGCGTGTTCTTGGCCGCGCCGTAGGTCAGCTTGTCCGCCTTGGTCAGCAAAATGTGCATCGGCATGCCGGCTGCGACGGCCCAATCGAGCATCAGCAGGTCGAAGTCGGTCATCGGGTGACGGATGTCCATCATCAGGATCAGACCTTTCAAACTCTCTCGACCACCCAGGTAGGCTTCCAAGTGACGCTGCCAGTGTTGCTTGAGCGGGATCGGCACTTTTGCATAACCGTAGCCCGGCAGGTCGACCAGACGGCGTTCATCGTCTAGCTTGAAGAAGTTCAACAGTTGCGTGCGCCCCGGCGTTTTAGAGGTGCGCGCCAGGCTGGCATGCGTCAGGGTGTTGAGAGCACTGGACTTGCCGGCGTTGGAACGCCCGGCGAAGGCGACTTCAAAGCCCTCGTCATCCGGACATTGGTCGACTTTGGCGGCGCTGAGCATGAAGGTGGACTGTTGGCACAGACCGAGGATGGGATTCTTGAGTTGCATGGGATTTCCGATGTGGGCGGCGCCAGGAATGGGTGCGGCAAGCAGTGTCGCTTCCGTTTCAGTGACGCCAGTATATAATGCCGCAGATTTTGTGTGCGCTTTGTCCCGTCGCAGGATGAAGTTCACGAGAGCGACAGACCTTGATTGCGCACTAGAACGCAGATCGCTCTCAACCCTGAAAAGGTCGTTTTATGACGAACTGGCTGCTAGCTGCCGGAGTCTTGATGCCGCTTTACAGCGCTCAGGCTACACAGGATCCGGAAGCTGTGTACAACCGTGTTTGTGGTGCCTGTCATTCCGGCCAACTACCCATGGCGCCCCGCAAGGGCGATCAGGAAGCTTGGACGCCGAGGTTGGCGAAAGGTATGGAGACGCTGGTGCAACACGTGACCCAGGGTTTCAAGGCGATGCCGCCGCGTGGTTTGTGCATGGACTGCAGTGCCGAGGATTACCAAGCCATCATCCACTGGATGAGCGAGTAAACCCGGTCCATAACTTAACCCTTAGCCGTAGTTGGATTAGCTGATGAACAAATTGATCGTGAGTCTGCTGTTGACCGTGGGGATCTCCGGCATTGCCCATGCTGCAGGTGAGCCAGTCAAACCTGGTGACGCCGCCGCAGGCCAGGCAAAAGCCGCCGTGTGTGGCGCCTGTCATGGCCCGGATGGCAACAGCATGGCACCTAATTTTCCAAAACTGGCAGGCCAGGGTGAACGCTACCTGACCAAGCAGTTGCACGACATCAAGTCGGGCAAGCGCACCGTTCTGGAAATGACTGGCCTGCTGACCAACCTGAGCGACCAGGATCTGGCGGACATCTCCGCCTACTTCGCCAGTCAGAAGGGCAGTGTCGGCGCCGCCGACCCGAAAGTCGTGTCCCGCGGTGAAGCACTGTTCCGCGGCGGCGATCTGGCCAAGGGCTTGCCATCGTGCACCGGCTGCCACTCGCCAAACGGCACCGGCAACGCAGCCGCCGGCTTCCCGCACCTGGGCGGCCAACACGCTCAATATGTCGCCAAGCAACTGACCGACTTCCGCAAGGAAGAAGGTGGTCGCAATAACGACGGCGATACCAAACCGATGCAGAGCATTGCCAAAAAGCTGAGTGACGAAGACATCGCCGCAGTGTCCAGCTACATCCAGGGCCTGCACTAAGACCGATACATCGGGCGTTGCGCAAGGCGTATAACTCTTGCGACGTTAACGCTCGATTAATCCGTCACAGCAAGTATAAAAAGGGTGGCTTTGGCCGCCCTTTTTTGTGGCCGCTGCCGTTACACTACAGAACTCAGCCCGCCATGACCTGTCTGAAATCAGGTCCGCGAGGCGATAAAATTTGTCCAGGAGTAAAGCATGCGTAATCTGATCATCAGCGCCGTTTTTGCCGCTGCCAGCCTGTTCGGCATGACTGCCCAAGCCGCTGAAGCCCCCGCCGCACCTTATGTCGAGCTGAGCAATCCGGTGCCGGTCGCCGTGCCTGGCAAGATCGAAGTGGTGGAGCTGTTCTGGTATGGCTGCCCGCACTGCTACGCCTTTGAACCCGTGATCAACCCATGGGTTGAAAAGCTGCCTTCCGACGTGAACTTCGTGCGTATTCCGGCCATGTTCGGCGGCCCATGGGATGCGCACGGCCAGATGTTCCTGACCCTCGAAGCCATGGGCGTCGAGCAAAAGGTCCACGCCGCAGTGTTCGAAGCCATTCAGAAAGAGCACAAGAAACTCACCGACAAGAATGACATGGCGGACTTCCTGGCCACCCAGGGCGTCGACAAGGACAAGTTCCTGGCTACCTTTGACTCCTTCGCCATCAAGGGCCAGATCAACAAAGCCAAAGAACTTGCAAAGAAATATGAAATCTCTGGTGTGCCGACTATGGTCGTCAACGGCAAGTATCGTTTTGACGTAGGTTCGGCCGGCGGTGCCGAGCAAGCCCTGCAACTGGCCGATAAACTGGTCGACCAAGAGCGAGCGGCTAACAAGGCTGCCGCCAACTAAGAGGCGCCAGCCATGCGCCGCTGGGGAACCGATCGCATCGTTGGCCTGCATGATCCGCGGGTCAACGAGCATCATCTGGAATCGACGGGCCTGCCCGCAGACAGCCGTCTGCGCTTGCTCAGCTTCAATATCCAGGTCGGTATCAGCACCGAGCGGTATCGGCATTACCTGACCCGGGGCTGGCAACATCTGTTGCCGCACACCGGGCGTGCCGACAATCTGCAAAAGATCGGCAATCTGCTGGGCGACTTCGACCTGGTCGCCCTGCAGGAAGCCGATGGCGGCAGCCTGCGCTCAGGCTACGTCAACCAAGTCGAACACCTGGCCCAGCTCGGCGCCTTTCCCTACTGGTATCAACAACTCAATCGCAATCTCGGTCGCCTGGGCCAGCACAGCAACGGTGTGCTCAGTCGCCTGCGCCCGTGGGCGATCGAGGACCATCCGTTGCCAGGGCCGAAGGGTCGCGGCGCGATTCTGGTGCGCTTCGGCGAAGGCCCGGAAGCGCTGGTGGTGGTCATGATGCACCTGGCACTGGGCGCTCGTGCCCGCAGCCTGCAGCTGGCTTACATCCGCGAGCTGATTGGTGGCTACAAACACCAGGTATTGATGGGTGACATGAACACCCATGCCAGTGACCTGCTGCAAAACTCCCCGTTGCGCGACCTCGGCCTGCTGGCCCCGCAACTGGATGCGACATTCCCCAGCTGGCGCCCGCAGCGCTGCCTGGACCATATTCTGCTGAGCCCGAGCCTGACCCTTGAAAAGGTCGAAGTGCTGGCGCAACCCATTTCCGATCACCTGCCGGTCGCGGTAGAGATTCGTCTGCCGGGTTCGCTCACGGCCGATGCATTGCCCGCGTTGAGTCCTGCCCCCCGCGGATCCCATGAATGAGCGACGAAGCACAGCGCTGGAAAGAGAAATACCTCCAAAGCATCGAACAACAGGAAAAGCTCGAACGTCGCTGGGATGCCCGGCTCGACCTGTTGCGCCGGGGCCTGGTGCGCAGCACGCTGGCAGCAGAAGGCACCGACCGCGTCGTTGACCAATGCATGAAGGAGATGCGCGAAGTCGTGCGCACCGACGACATGGACGCCGGACTCGCCGCCCTGCTGCCACGCCTGGAAAAAGCCGTACTCGACTCCGAGCAGCGTCGGGAAACCCGGGTCAACCAGACCAGCGCCGCACTCACCGCCCTGGTCACGCAGCTGCAAACATTGCCGCTGCCCCGGGAAGTGAGCCGTCCCCTCAAGCACTTCGCCAAACAACTGGATAGTCGCGTTAGCCAGGCGCGCGAGATCCCGTTGCTGCTCGGCGAGCTGAGCGGACTGCAAAGCAAGGCCCTCAGCCAGCTGGAGAGCCCGGGGGAACCCGAACGCCCGGGACTGTTGCAACGGCTGTTCGGTCATCGTGACGCCGATGAGGCGCCCGCCCCCGCAGAGCTGGCAATTGTCGCGCAGACGGGCGAAACCGTTTTGGCGCCTGTGGTCGCGACCCAGCCAGTCATTGCCGACACCGTGCCGCAGCAGATCCGGGACATACCGGATGCAACCCGGCCTGCTGCTGTTGCGCCAGCCCTTGAGCCGCAGCCAGCGCCCGCCCCGCCTGCCGAAGTGATGGTCGGAGCCGATTCGCAGCAATCCGAGATACCATCCGCACCTGCCGTCACACCCACCACCCAGGCTGAACCGGCAGTCAATCCCGACGAATTGAGCCCGGTGGTGCTGCTAGACACCCTGCCGCTGCCCTCGCCCATGGCCCAGGTTTTGGCTGCCATCGATCCGCAGCAGCCCGAGCAAGACATGCTCTACGCCCTGCCCGACTCGCCCGAACCGTCCTACAGCTCGGTGGCCAAACACATCGAAGACACCTTGTTGGGCTTGCTTGACGACCTGACGGTACCCGAGCGTCATCGTCCACAAGCCGAATCAATGCGTGAACGTCTGAAAAATGGCCTGAACTGGTACGAGTTACTGCCGATTCTCGACGATCTAGCCACCTTGATGCTGGCAATTTCCGACGGTGGCCAACACGAATTCGAAGCCTATCTGCAACGGCTCAACGAACGCCTGGAATCGTTCCAGAGCAACCTGCAGGCCGCCAGCGCCGGCCATGCCGACAGCCGATCCGCCGCACATGCAATGGACACGCAGATTCGCGAACAGGTCGACGGTTTGCAGAGCAGCGTGCAGGAAGCAGCGGACCTGGATGATCTCAAGCACGTGCTGGAAAACCATCTGGAAGGCTTGCTCGGCACCATGGACCAGCACCGCCAGCAGCGCGACGAGCGCGAGCAGGAGGTGGCGGCCCGCCTGCACAGCCTGGCCGAACGGGTTGCCCACATGGAACAGGAAGCCCAGGGCTTTCGCGAGCACCTCGAAGAGCAACGCCAGAAAGCCTTGATCGACCCGCTGACCAGCCTGCCCAACCGCGCGGCCTGGAGCGAGCGCCTGGAGTATGAGATCGGCCAATGGCAGCAGCACGGCAACACGCTGATGCTGGCCATGCTCGACCTCGATCACTTCAAGCGTATCAATGATAATTACGGGCACCTGGCGGGCGACAAAGTCCTGAAAATCATTGCCAGTGTGCTGCGCAAGCGCCTGCGCGCAACGGATTTCATTGCGCGGTTTGGCGGCGAGGAGTTTGTCCTGCTGATGCCGTCCACAGTCCCGGCGAACGGCATGAAACTCCTAGAGACCCTACGCGCCTCTATCGAAGCCTGCCCTTTTCACTTCAGGGGTGAACCGGTGACCGTCACCCTCTCCATAGGCCTGGCGGCATTCAGGCCCGGCGAGCACAGCGATGTGGTGCTGAAAAGAGCCGATCAGGCGCTTTACCGCGCAAAAAACGCCGGGCGCAACCGGGTGGAGCTGGGCTGAAGGCTTGTTGCTTCATTTTATTCAAATCGTTGCGATGGCCCAACACGCACAAGACAGTACGTTACACTGTTGCATTACTGTCTCTAGCGTGTTGGCTTCCCCATGAAATATCTTGCTCTCATCGTGTCGCTGATCCTGTTGGCCGGTTGTGCCAGCGGTCCCCGCTACGACACCAGCCATGCTTCGGCCAATCACGACAGTCGTATTCAGTTCGTCGTGCTCCACTACACCTCGGCCTCGCTGGAGCGCTCGCTGCAACTGCTGACCCACGGCGACGTCAGCAGCCACTACCTGGTTGGCGATGACAAGAACGCGACCATCTACAAGCTGATGGATGAAAACCTGCGGTCCTGGCACGCCGGGGAAAGCCAATGGCAAGGCCGGACCTGGATGAACTCCAGCTCCCTCGGCATCGAAATCGTCAATCCAGGCTTCAAGGACACCCCGACCGGGCGCCTGTGGTATCCCTATACCGAAGCGCAGGTGCAGTCCCTGATCGTCCTGCTCAAGGACATCAGCCAGCGCTACGCAATCAGCCCTCGCAACATTGTCGGCCATAGCGACATCGCCCCCTTGCGCAAGCTTGATCCGGGCCCTCTGTTCCCCTGGAAACGCCTGGCCGAGCAAGGGATCGGCATATGGCCGAACGAGCAAGCCGTAGCCCGCCAGCAAACCCGGTTCGAAACACAGCTGCCGAGCATCAGCTGGTTCCAGGCACAACTGGCACGCGCCGGTTATGATACGCCGCAAACCGGCGAACTGGACGTCGCTACCCGCCACGTGCTGGCGGCCTTCCAGATGCATTTCCGACCGTCGCGTTATGACGGTACTCCGGACGCACAAACGGCAGCGCTGCTTCAGGTTTTAATTCAGACAAAATAATGACGATCGCCCGACGGTCAGCACGTTTCTCAAACAGCAGCTATAACTCATTGGTAATCCGTCGGATATTCCATAATGACTATTGCTCGAGAGACACTCCGCAGTTGGTTCTATCGCCCTTGGTTTCTGGCGATGCTGGCTGCTGTCTTGAGCGCTACGTTGATGATGGCCGGCAGCTACTTTGTCGCCATTCACCAGGTTGAGCAAAACGAAAGCTGGGAAATGAACGCCCAGGGTGAACGCTTTCTCGCTCGACTGGAGCAACTGTTCGGGCAATTGCGCGAAAGCCTTGATGACCTGGAAGCCCAGCCGCTGCGTAGCTGCGATGACGACATGATCGCGACCCTGCAGCAAGTCAGCTTCAATTATCGCTTCGTCTATGAGGCGGCCTACATGGACGCCTCGCGAATCTGCTCCAACCGTCCGCGCCAGGAAGGTTTGTCACTGATACGCCCACCGGACATCAATGGCCCCACCTACAGCTACTGGTTGAACACCACCACCGAGCCCGATGAAAACCGTGCCGCCCTGATGCTTGGACGCGGCAACTTCCGGGTCGCGACGTCTCGCGGCCATTTGACCGACATGGTCGATCTGTCGCCAGGAAGCAGCTTGCTGGTGGTACTGGACCACGGCGCCCGGGCGATTCCGGTACTGGGCGTCGCACAAGCCTGGCCACCGAAGAGCGGACACTGGCCGCCGAAAAGCCGCGATGCGCTGCAAGTCACCCAGACACGCTTGATTTACCGCATGCCTACCGACAACCCGGAATACCAACTGGTACTGATCACCCCGCGCAGTGGCACGCATATACCGCCCGTGTGGTGGTGGTTGCTGCCCGCCTGCCTGCTATTGGCACTGTGCGTGGGCTTTCTGGTGTTTTTGCTGGTGCGTCAGCGTCAGTCACTGGACGCTGAACTGACTGGCGCCATCCGCCGAGGTGAGTTGCAGGTGCTGTATCAACCGATTTTCGACCTCGACAGCCGCAACTGCGTTGGGGCCGAGGCCTTGCTGCGCTGGCGACGGCCGGATGGCACCCTGACCAGTCCCGACCTGTTCATCCCGATGGCAGAGAACACCGGGCAGATCCGCCAGATGACCGACTTTGTCCTCCAACGCCTGCTTGAGCAGTTGGGGCAACTGCTGCGGGCCAATCCGCAGCTGTACATCTCGGTCAACCTGGCCGCCTGCGATGTCATGATCCCGCGGATCGGCCAAGTGATGGCGCGCCTGTTGACCCTGCACCGGGTCGCGGCCAAGCAGATTGCCTTCGAAGTCACCGAACGCGGACTGATCGATGTGGTGGTGGCCCGGGAAAACCTGCAAGCGTTGCGGGATGTCGGGCATCAGGTACTGATCGATGACTTTGGCACCGGCTATTGCAGCCTCGCCTACCTGCAAACCCTGCCGGTGGATTGCCTCAAGATCGACAAGGCTTTCATCGATGCGCTGGGCCATGACGCGGCGAGCAGCGGTGTCGCCCCGCATATCATTCACATGGCCCAGTCACTGCACTTGAAGGTGATTGCCGAGGGTATCGAGCATGAAGCCCAGGCGAAGCTCCTGAGCAGTGAGGGGGTGAAGTTCGGCCAGGGCTGGCTGTTCGCTCATGCACTGAGTGCGGTGCAGTTCATTGAGCTGATAACCCGAGGTCGCCGACTGGCCGGTCGACGCCTGGATGACGAAGCGTAAAAAGCGCTTACACCGTCAACGTCATATAGAACTGAGTCCCCTGCCCCGGTCGCGAGTAAACGCCCATCCGCCCACCATGCAGCTGCACGATTTCCTTGCACAATGCCAGACCGAGCCCGGCCCCGCCTTTCTTGCGGCCGACCTGGACAAAGGGCTCGAAGATCCGGCCCTGTTGCCCATAGGCGATGCCTTCACCATTATCTTCGACGCTGATGATGACCCGATCCCCATGGCGCCTGGCCTGCAGGCGTATCAGTCCGCCGGTGGTGGTATGGCGCAGCGCATTATCGATCAGATTGTCGAGCACCCGGTCCAATTGCGGCTGATCGGCTTGCAGCCGTGGCAAGGGTCCCTGGACTTCTACCAATAGCTCGACGCCCTTCTCTTGCGCACCGTCGGTAAAGCGAATCTGCGCTTGCTCCAGCAAATCCTCGATGGAGCATGGCGCCAGGGTGAGTTTCTGCAAGCCGTTCTGGTAGCGAGAGAAATTCAGCAAGTCGTTGATCAGCTGCATCAGCCGCTGCATTTCTTCGTTTACCGTGTCCAGCAAGTCCGCTTCCCGGGATTCTTTCGGGAAATGCGCACGCTCGCGAAACAGGCCAAATGCCATGTGCATGCCGGTAACGGGCGTGCGCAGCTCATGGGAGGCGCGCAAGACGAACTCGCTACGCACCCGTTCGAAGGCTCGTTGTTCAGTCACATCGTGCAGCACCATCACCGCACCGAGGATATGCCCTTGGGTATGAATCACCGGCGTCAGGCTATAAGTCAGCAACCGCGTCTCGCCATCGACCTCGATATTCAGGTCATCCGGCATACGTTCCAGCGTACCGCCACGCAGTACCAGCTGCAGTTGTTCATCGAGTTCGGGGTGCTCCAGCGCCTCACCCAAACCTCGCCCGAGTCGATCGGTGTCCCAGCCCAGCTGACGCTGCGCTACAGGGTTGAGGTGCTCCAGATGCCCCTGGCGATCGATCATCAGCAAGCCATCGTCAATGCTGTCGAGCACCGCCTGCAAACGCTGCTGTCCCGCCAGCAGCTCATCGACGTTGGTGGCCTGATGTTCGCGGAGCGCCTCGGCCATGATGCCAAAGCGCCGGGTGAGCTGATTCAGCTCCACGGCCGAGGACACCGGTAGCGTGACGTCGAAATTACCCTGGCCAATATGATCCGCTGCCTGCGCCAGGGCCTCGATGGGCTCACCGAAACGCCGGGCGATGGCGTGCGCGGTGACGAAGCCGATGATCAACACCGCCAGCCCAACCAAACCAAGCAGCCCGGCGATCAGCAGCGCTCGCTCTCGCGCCCTGCGTTCGACGGTGCTGATGTCATCCAGCGCCCGCTTGTGTTCGACAATCAACCCATTGCGCAGCACATTGAATTTTTCGGTCAGCTCATCGTTTCCGCTGAGCACGCGTGTCGGATCAGCGGACACCTCATACGCACGTATAAAGTTCAGATAGTCGGCCTTGGCCTTTTTGAAACCGTGTTCTGGGTTTTCACCCGACGGCTCCTGGGCAATCCCCTCCTCCAACAGTTCAAGGTAACGCTGCCTGGATGCTTCGAAGGCGGCCGGATCGGATTTATCGCTGAGCATGATGATCAACTGATCGCCCAACGTCTGTCGCAGCTTGAGCCCCAGATCCAGGGTGACGAAGTTGTTGCGCACCAGCGCTTCCTGGCTCCCGGCCATCTGCAACACACTGACAAGACCGAGCAGCAACCCAAGCAATGCGACAGTGATCAGCGCGGAAATGCTGAGGAAAAGACGAGTTTGCAACTTCATCGCCAGCTTCATCGCTGATGACTCACAGGTTGTACTGCTTACGCTTGCGGTACAGCGTTGACGCGTCGATCCCCAAGGTCTTGGCGGCTTGATCCAGGGTACCCGCGGTGGCGAGCACGGCACCGATATGGGCTTTTTCCAGCTCATCCAGACTTAACGGGGCACCAATACGCGGGGCGTTATTGATCGGCGCTTCGGCCATGCCCAGGTGGCTGATCTCGACCCGCTCCTGCGGGCAAATAATGCTCGCACGCTCCACCACGTTACGCAGCTCGCGAATGTTCCCCGGCCAGCGGTAACCCAAGAGCGCTTCACGGGCCTCGTCGCTGAAGCCCCGAGCCGGACGTGCGTATTCCTTGACGAAACGGGCCAGAAACCGGTCGGCGAGGTTGAGAATGTCTTCCCGGCGTTCGCGCAGTGGCGGCAGGTGCAGCGTAATGACGTTGAGGCGATACAGCAGGTCTTCGCGGAAACGGCCGTCGCGGACCATGTCTTCGAGGTTCTGGTTGGTCGCCGCGAGAATGCGCACATCGGCCCGACGGGTGACCGGGTCACCCACTCGCTCGTACTCCTTGTCTTGAATGAAACGCAGCAACTTTGGTTGCAAAACCAAGGGAAAATCGCCGATTTCGTCAAGAAACAACGTCCCGCCATCGGCTTGGTTGACGCGCCCCAAGGTGCTTTCACTGGCGCCGGTAAATGCACCCCGGCTGTGGCCGAACAACTCGCTTTCCATGAGTTCGGCAGTCAGCGACGGGCAGTTGATAGTGATACAGGACTTTTTCGAGCGCTTGCTCCAGCCGTGAATCGCTTGGGACAGCTCGCCTTTACCGGTGCCGGACTCGCCGAGGATCAGGATGTTGGCGTCGGTACTGGCCACCTGGCGGGCAGTCTCGAGCACGACTTTCATCGCCGGGCTGTGGGAGTCCAGGCCATCCTTGGGCTTACGTACCTCACCCTCCAGGGCCTCCAGACGTGCCGACAATTGCCGCACTTCCAGTTGTTTGGCCGTGGCCAGGCGCAACTGATCGGGGCTGCACGGCTTGACCAGATAGTCGGCGGCACCCGCCTGAATCGCATCCACGGCTGTGTCCACGGCCGAATGCGCGGTAACGATCACCACGCGCATCCACGGGGCCTGGATGCGCATCTGTGCCAGAACGTCCAGACCGTTGTCCTCTCCCAGGCGCAAATCCAGGAAGCACAGGTCGAAGACTTGACGTTGCAGCAAGGCTTCCGCTTGCGCAGCGCTGTTAGCGGTCGCCACGCTGTAGCCTTCATCTTCAAGGCAATAGCGGAAGGTTCGCAGGATGGCAGACTCATCATCCACCAGAAGAATGCGGCCTTGATGCTCAGTGGCGGATTCCATTTTCCTACGCTCCTTAACGAATGATCTTGGTTAGTCCCGGAAAAATCGGGCAAGTTGCATGGTTTATTCTGATCCATTCCTGCCCTGGCAGGGTAGCTATCTCCTGACCCTTCGCTTCAGCGCCCGGGTTGGCGCTTCTACCAAAGGAAAACCGCTTATCAGAGATGCCTTGCGTCCATTTCTGACAGCCGCGCCCTCCTCTCAATTCAAAAATATTGCGATGTCTTTCAGAAGAGTCGTGCATTACGCACGACCGCACGAGGGCTCATCGTGCAGGATGCGTAGGCCCACTATCACACCGCTACTGTAACTCATTGTTTTAAAAAGTTTTTTTAAAGGAAAAAATCTGGCATGCAGGCTGCAATAACCTGATTAACGCAGGGCAGCAACAAACGCCCTCAACCCGATTTCCCCAGCGTGGGAGGAGCTTCAGGATGAATCACCAACGTGCCGCCCAATTGCATTTCTCGCCACTGCATGTTCAGCAAGGCTTGTTTGCGGTACTTGCACTGTTGATCACCTTGATCGCCGGTCAACAGTTTCTTCTGTGGGAACAGAGCCGGCAGCCAGAAGCCCCACGCGTATCGTATGAGCGTCCTACCCAAACCCACTTCAGCGCGGCAGGCAGCGGTTTGGTAGACAACACCCCGATGAGAATGATTGACGTCGACCAGGCGCAGCCGGCAAACGAGACGCCGCGTCAGGAACGCTGGGTGTTCTAAACACATCGACTTGGTGCGCTCGACGCGCCGGGAAAGCAATACCTTTAAATAGAAACGTAAGGAGAATCACCATGTTGAGCTGGGCAATCACATTCTTGATCATTGCCATTGTCGCCGCAGTCTTGGGCTTCGGTGGTATCGCGGGCACCGCCACGGGTATCGCCAAGATTCTCTTTGTCGTGTTCCTGGTGATGTTCATTGCTTCCTTCTTCTTTAGCCGTCGCGGCCGAGGGTGAACGTGAGCGTTTCGCTTAAGACACTGGCAGCCGCCCTGCTACTGGGCGGTAGTGCCATGACAATCGCCGCCAATGATGGGCAGGCACGGGTCAACGAACTCTTGATCGCTGACCCGCAGTACCGTGAGACATGGCAAGGCGTAGTGAAGAAGGAAGAACGCCTGCCGGAATGGGTGATGAACCTGTCCGGCGATGCCGAACAGATGAATGCCGTTGAAGAGGATGGCGACAAGTATCTGGTAGGACCGCTGTGCGCATCGCAGGCAAGCTGTACTAAGGAACGCTTGATCGTCGCCGTCAGCTTCGACAAAAAAGAGGCCTACGCAATGCTGGTCGAGGTATCCGCAGGGTTACCGGCCGACAAGTCACCGACACGGCATGCCAACTACCGTTTTCTCGGAAAACCGGACCAAGGTATGCAGGACTTGTTAATGGAGCAGCTGAAAAAAGATCCAAAGTGGTATTGAGTTCAAGACGCGAAAGAGGCGCACCGCTTCTTTCCCCTGCGCCACCCGAGGAAGGCAGGCGCATGACCAAGGGGTCGGGACGTTCTGCCTGTTTCAGGGGCGGAGTGACCTACGGGTACAGGGAGTGCCTGCGTAAGGGCCGGGTCAGGGTAAAGCTGCCACGCAAGTTCGCCAGCCGACCGCGGCTCGACGGGCTTGCGTAGAGCTTGAAGGCTCAAAGCGCCTGCGGGAAATATTCTCCAGAGGCTTCATAAGCGACCGTACATCGAGAAAAATCGCCTTTCTTTTGCGCTCAAGTCTCTGCGCCCATCTTGCGATTTTCTGTCATTTTGACGCCCCTCCCCTCTGTTCAAAAAACATACAACCTGCCCTGTGATGGCCGGTTCACGGCACTTATGCCTGCCAATATGTCGCATTCGGACCGGTTGGGACGCGCGTTTCACTCAAAAAACCTCATGCCGATTCGGCATAGGGTAGGCGTTTACGGCATTAGACGCCGCTTCCTTGCATCGGAATAGTTGCGCCTTTTTTCGCCTGCCAGAGAGCCATTAACAAGCGCTCCGGGGCTCCTTATACGGGGACAGGTGCACTGACGTTTTCGCCACAAGCGAAGCCGTTCTTGCATCTGTCCGAGTCAAACTGAAGTAAGGGTAAAGATATGAAGAAGGCAAAGCTTAGCCTCGCCTGGCAGATCCTCATCGGTCTGGTATTGGGGATTGCAATCGGTGCGCTGCTAAACCATTTCAGTGCCGAAAAAGCCTGGTGGATCAGCAACGTCCTGCAACCGGCAGGCGATATCTTTATCCGTCTGATCAAGATGATCGTGATCCCGATCGTCATCTCTTCCCTGATCGTCGGCATTGCTGGCGTCGGTGACGCCAAGAAACTAGGGCGCATTGGCCTTAAGACCATTATTTACTTCGAGATCGTCACCACCATCGCCATCGTGGTCGGTCTGCTGCTGGCCAACCTGTTCCATCCAGGTGCCGGCATCGACATGAGCACCCTGGGCACTGTGGACATTTCCAAGTACCAGGCCACGGCGGCTGAGGTTCAGCACGAACACGCGTTCATCGAAACCATCCTCAACCTGATCCCGTCGAACATCTTCGCGGCCATGGCCCGCGGCGAAATGCTGCCGATCATCTTCTTTTCCGTGCTGTTCGGTCTCGGTTTGTCGAGCCTGCAGGCGGACCTGCGCGAGCCACTGGTGAAGATGTTCCAGGGCGTCTCGGAAAGCATGTTCAAGGTCACTCACATGATCATGAACTACGCGCCGATCGGCGTGTTCGCACTGATCGCGGTGACCGTGGCCAACTTCGGCTTCGCTTCCCTGCTGCCGCTGGCGAAACTGGTGATCCTGGTTTACTTCGCTATCGCCTTCTTTGCCTTCGTGGTGCTGGGCCTGATCGCTCGCCTGTTCGGCTTCTCGGTGATCAAGCTGATGCGCATCTTCAAGGATGAACTGGTACTGGCCTACTCCACCGCCAGTTCCGAGACCGTGCTGCCGCGCGTGATCGAGAAGATGGAAGCCTATGGCGCGCCCAAAGCCGTCTGCAGCTTCGTGGTGCCAACCGGTTACTCGTTCAATCTGGACGGTTCGACCTTGTACCAGAGCATCGCAGCCATCTTCATTGCCCAGCTGTACGGCATCGACCTGTCGATCAGCCAGCAATTGCTGCTGGTACTGACCCTGATGGTCACCTCCAAAGGCATTGCCGGCGTTCCGGGCGTGTCCTTCGTGGTGCTGCTGGCTACCCTGGGCAGCGTCGGTATCCCGCTCGAAGGCCTGGCATTCATCGCCGGTGTCGACCGTGTCATGGACATGGCACGTACCGCTTTGAACGTTATCGGCAACGCCCTGGCCGTACTGGTCATCTCCCGTTGGGAAGGCATGTATGACGATGCCAAGGGCCAGCGTTACTGGAACTCCCTGCCGCACTGGCGCAGCAAGGAAAAGCTGCCGGCTGGTGAAATTTCCAACAACTAAGCAAAACCTGTGGAGATGGGCTTTTCTGTGGGAGCGAGCTTGCTCCGGGCGGCGTTCCGACGATAGCGGTAGATCAGTCGACATCAATGTTGCCTGTGAGTCAGTCATCGCGAGCAAGCTCGCTCCCACAGTGATCCCTGCAAGCAGTGCCAGGCAAACCCCGGAGAAATCCGGGGTTTGTCGTTTCTGGCCACCCCGCTATCATTCGCGCATCTTTTGGGGGATTTGACTGATGCTTAATGGCCTGTGGCTTGGCTTCTTCATCGTGGCTGCCGTGTCGGCGCTGGCGCAATGGCTGATCGGCGGCAACGCCGGGATCTTCGCGGCGATGGTGGAAAGCATCTTCGCCATGGCCAAGTTGTCCGTCGAGGTCATGGTCCTGCTGTTCGGCACTCTCACCCTGTGGCTGGGCTTTCTGCGGATCGCCGAGAAAGCCGGAATAGTTGAATGGCTGGCCCGTGCCCTCGGCCCGCTGTTTTTGCGCCTGATGCCGGAGGTCCCGCCCGGCCACCCCGCCATCGGCCTCATTACCCTGAACTTCGCCGCCAACGGCCTGGGCCTGGACAATGCCGCCACGCCCATTGGCCTCAAGGCCATGAAGGCCCTGCAGGAACTCAACCCCAGCGATACGATCGCCAGTAACGCGCAGATCCTGTTCCTGGTGCTCAACGCCTCCTCCCTGACCCTGCTGCCGGTGACGATCTTCATGTACCGCGCCCAGCAAGGCGCGCCCGACCCGACGCTGGTGTTCCTGCCGATCCTGCTCGCCACCAGTTGCTCGACCATCGTCGGCTTCCTGGCCGTAGCCTTCATGCAACGCCTGCGTGTCTGGGATCCGGTGGTGCTGGCGTATTTGATTCCCGGCGCCCTTGCCCTCGGTGGTTTCATGGCGCTTCTGGGGACGATGTCAGCCACTGCACTGGCAGGTTTGTCGTCGATCCTCGGTAACTTGACGCTATTTGGCTTGATCATGCTGTTTTTGGTGATTGGCGCGTTGCGTAAGGTGAAAGTTTACGAAGCGTTCGTCGAAGGCGCCAAAGAAGGTTTCGACGTGGCGAAGAACTTGTTGCCGTACCTGGTGGCGATGCTCTGCGCTATCGGCGTGTTGCGGGCGTCCGGCGCCCTGGATTTTGGTCTGGACGGTATACGGCACCTGGTGGAATGGGCCGGTTGGGACACGCGCTTTGTCGATGCGCTGCCTACTGCGATGGTCAAGCCGTTCTCCGGCAGCGCCGCCCGGGCGATGCTGATCGAAACGATGAAAACGTCGGGTGTGGACAGCTTCCCGGCGTTGGTAGCAGCGACGATTCAGGGCAGTACCGAAACCACGTTTTATGTGCTGGCGGTGTACTTCGGCGCGGTGGGCATCCAGCGAGCGCGGCATGCGGTGGGGTGTGCGTTGCTGGCCGAGTTGGCCGGCGTACTGGGCGCGATTGGAGTCTGCTACTGGTTCTTCGGCTGATAGAGGAAACCTGTGGGAGCGAGCCTGCTCGCGAAAGCGGTGTATCAGCCAACATCAATGTTGAATGACAAGACGCCTTCGCGAGCAGGCTCGCTCCCACATTTGGCGCTGTGTCGGGGTTATGGTCTTGATGGAGGCGCGACTTTCTGCCCTTGCTCAACCGCCCACGCCACCACCTGCGCCGTCAGTTGATCGCTGGCCTGGCCAAATCCGGCCACCACCGCCGGCACTTTCACATTGCTCAACGGCCGGCGCACTTCAAAGCGTTTGCTGGCGAGGATTCGCTGGTCATAACCGCGCACCAATAAGGCATCCAGGCGCACGATCACGCTGGCGCTGGTGCCCTGATACTCCGTCTGAAACGCCTGCAAACTGCCGCCCAGCTCCAGATCCGCTTGGAAGTTGCTGTCATCCGTGCTGAGCAGCGTCACCCGACCATCACGCTGGAAACCATCGAGCAGCCGATTGCGCACCAATACCGGTGCCGGATCGCTCCAGCGTGAGCCCTTGTAGCTGCTGATCACGTCGCCCTGGGGGATGACGGCAATATTCGGGCTGTTCAACGCTTCGCTGGCCTGGGGCTTGTTCAGACGCAACGACCAGCGCTGTGGCGTGACGTGAGTGGTCGATGTACTGCTTTGCGCCGATGGCAGTCGATAGAGATCGAAGGGTTCGGACTTGGGCAGAATCGAGCACGAGCTGATCAGGGTGAAGCCGGCGAGGAGGGCGAGGCGGGTCAGCTTCATGGGGTGAATTCCTTGCTCTTGTCACTGCCCAGCAGGTAGCCGCTGGGGTTGGATTCCAGACGTTGAGAAATGGCGCGCAACGAGGTGAGGGTTTCACGCAGTTCACGCACCGCCGGGGCCAGGCCATTGAGGCCCTGCATGCCGCTATTGAGCGAGTCCTGATTGGTGCTCAGCAGTTTGTTGATCGTCGCGGTGCTCTGTTCCAGCGACTTCATGGCCTGTTCGGCGCTGCCGAACATCTGCTTGCCCTGATCATTGAGCAAGCCGTTGGCGTTGCGCATCAACGCCGACGTCTGTTCCATCATGGTGCTGGCCTGCTTGCCGACCGACGCCAATTGCTGCATCGCCTGACGGATGTCGCCACGCTGGTCGGCGATGGTGCCGGTGGTGGCTTCAAGATGCTCCAGGGTCTTGCTGATGCGCTCGATATTTTCCGTAGAAAACATCAGGTTGGCGTTGTGCATCAGCATGTTCACCCCGGCCATGAGGTCGTTGCTGTCGTTGAGCAAACGGGCGATGGGCGAGGGCGAAGCGACGATGGTCGGCAGTTTGCCGTCCTTGCCTTTGAGCGTCGGGCTTTGTGGCGTGCCGCCGCTGAGCTGGATGATCGATGTCCCGGTGACCCCGGTCAGCGCCAGTTTGGCCTGGGTGTCTTCCTTGATCGGGGTATCGCCGCCCAGACGGATCCGCGCCAGCACCCGGCGCGGATCTTTCGGGTCCAGGCGCAGCGACACCACGTCGCCGACCTTGATCCCGCTGTACTGCACCGAACTGCCCTTGGACAGACCGCTGACCGCCTCGTTGAACACGACCTCGTAATCCTTGAACTCGGTGTCGACACTGGACTTGGCCAGCCAAAGGCCGAAGAGCAGGGCGCCGGTCACCACAATCACGGTGAACAGGCCGATCAATACATGATGGGCTCGGGTTTCCATGTCAGACCTCGTTGAGTTGTTTAGCGGCACTCAGCGCCGCGCGGCCGCGAGGGCCATGGAAGTATTCGTGAATCCACGCGTCGTCGGTTTCCGAGACGACATCGATGGCATCGGCCACCAGCACTTTCTTTTGCGCCAGCACCGCCACCCGATCGGTGATGGTGTAGAGCGTGTCCAGATCGTGGGTCACCAGGAACACGCTCAAGCCCAGGGCATCACGCAGGGTCAGGATCAGTTGATCGAAGGCGGCGGCACCAATCGGATCGAGACCGGCGGTGGGCTCGTCGAGGAACAGGATGTCCGGGTCCAGCGCCAAGGCCCGCGCCAGCGCCGCACGCTTGATCATGCCGCCGGACAGGGACGCGGGGTACTTGTCCGCCGCCGACAACGGCAAGCCGGCCAGGGCCAGTTTCACCGCCGCCAGGTGCTCGGCATCGTCGCGGCTCAAACCCGCGTGTTCGATCAGGGGCAGGGCGACGTTTTCGGTCACGGTCAACGAAGAGAACAGGGCGCCTTTCTGGAACAGCACACCGAAGCGCCGTTCGATCAGGGACCGCTCGTGCTCGGGCAGGTTCGGCAGGTTTTTACCGAAGACTTTTACCACGCCCTCGCTGGGCTGACGCAAACCGACAATGCTGCGCAGCAGCACCGATTTACCGCTGCCGGAACCGCCGACCACGGCAAGGATCTCGCCCTTGTACAGATCCAGATCGAGGTTCTCGTGCACGCTCTGGCTACCGAAACGATTGCACAGCCCACGGACTTCGATCACTGCCTCGGCGGGCGCTCGGGGTAAACGACTCACCAGCTCATCTCCATGAAAAACAGCGCGGCCACGGCGTCGAGCACAATCACCACGAAAATCGACTGCACCACGCTGGAGGTGGTGTGGGCGCCGACAGACTCGGCGCTGCCGCTGACCTTGAAGCCTTCCAGGCAACCGATCGCAGCAATGAGAAACGCGAAGATCGGTGCTTTGACGATCCCCACCAGAAAGTGCTGAACGCCGATGTCCGATTGCAGCAGCGACAGGAACATCGCCGGCGAAATATCCAGCGAGACCGCGCAGACGACGCCGCCGCCGATGATCCCCGAGACCATCGCCAGAAAAGTCAGCATCGGCAATGCGACCAGCAAGGCCAGGACCCGCGGCACCACAAGCAACTCCATCGGGTCGAGGCCCAGGGTGCGGATAGCGTCGATTTCCTCGTTGGCCTTCATCGAACCGATTTGCGCGGTGAATGCACTGGCGGTGCGCCCGGCCATCAGGATTGCGGTCAGCAGCACGCCGAATTCGCGCAGGAAGGCAAACGCCACCAGGTCTACGGTGAACACGCTGGCGCCAAACGTGGTCAGCACCGTCGCCCCGAGAAACGCCACCACAGCGCCCACCAGAAAGGTCAGCAGGGCAACGATGGGCGCGGCGTCGAGGCCGGTCTGTTCGATGTGCGCCACCATCGGCGTGATGCGCCAGCGGCTGGGACGAAACAGACCACGAACGATGGTTTCCAGAATCAGGCCGACGAACCCCAGCAGTTGCAGGGTGTCCTGCCAGACCGTGTCCACCGCGCGGCCAATGCGGGTCAGCAATTGAATGCCGACGCTGATCTCCGGCTCCTTTAGCGGCACGCAGAAATCCGTCAGCGACTGATAGACCGTTTGCAACAACGCGCGATCTGCAGAGGAGAGGGTGCAATCAGGATGTTCGGCGGAGCGGCCCAGGCGCTCGGAACCCAGCAGTTCCACCAGTAGCGAGGCGCCGGCCGTATCAAGGGCGCCGAGGCCATTGAGATCGATGCGGGTGCTGTCGTCGTACTGGCCTTCGAGCTTTTCGCTCAGGCGCTTGAGGTCGGCGTAATGGGCAAGCGTCCAGTCCCCCGTCACCCGTATCTGAGGCGGGGAGTGCGAGGTGTCCAATTGGGCATTGCCGGCCACTGTGCTGCTGGTCATAAGCTCCGTGCTTTTTCGGCTGTTACGCAGAGCTACGTAATAGCACGAACTGCCTTACTTTTCTTTGACCGGTGTGCTGTCAGCCACCTTGAAGCGCAACACACCGATCAATTGGCCGTCTTCGGTCAGTACCCGAACTTGCCATTTGCCTGCCGGGTTGCCCGGGAAGTTCTGCTTGTGGGTCCAGGCCCGGTAGCCTTCCTTGCGCCCACCGTGGATATCGAGAGGGATGCGATCGACCTCTTTGCCGTTGAATTGCCAGACGTGATAAATCCGCTCGTCCAGGCCACGCGGCGCGTTGATCGCCGTGTAGGCATAGAGTCCGCCGCCGCGAATCTGCTCGACGCTAACTTCATCGAGGCTGGCGCCAGGGGTGCGATCCTGCATCTGCGTGCTGATGGCCACGTCGGTCATCCACAGGGTCGCCGGCGGCACCCACGAACGCAGCACCCAACCGACACCGCCGATCCCCACGGTAATACTGAGGATCGCCAGGGCGTTGCGCACGGTGCGGATCGGAAAGATCGACGCCAGGCTCGGGAACGACAACAGCACGGCGATGCCCAGTGCCCATTTGAAACTTTGCGCGGTGGTCAGGTGCATGATGACCGGCAATGCGGTGAGCAGGGCGGCGAACAGGGTCAGGGTGTGCAGTGCCAGGAACGCCCAGCGCCGCGGTGCCAGCCACTTGTAGTAGAGCGGGTCGATGATGGAAATCAGCGCCGCGATACCCAGCAGCCCGGTGAAGAACAACTGGCCGCTGTTCCACGTCGTGGTGATGAAAAAGAACGGCAGGACGAAGAACAGGCTTTCCTGGTGAATCATCTGCGTCGCATAACGCAGCAGTGGCTGGGGGATTTCCCGCTTGAAGATTCTGGTGAACAGCTTGGTCAGGCTGTTTTCCAGCATCAGCCAGATCCAGCTGATCAGCATGATGGTGGTGATCCAGCTCGCCAGACCCTGCTGGCGATCCACCAGGATGAAGCTGCCGATCCCGGAGATGAAACCTCCGACCGCAATGACCCCGGGATAGCGCTTCATCAGTTCGAGGATGCGCTGGACGATAAGGGTCAGGGTCGGCATTCGGCGGTTCACAGTAGTCGTAGGAAAAATCCCTGACAGGTTACCGCCTCATCCGCGAAAGTGCTTACTTTCTGCGATGAAAACGCCATGCCACCAAGCTCAACACCAACAACCCCAACACCCCGGCAATCGCCCACATTAACTGGTCATAACTCAGCAACGGCTTCTCGATCCGCAAATATCCCGGTTGCAGGAGCAACTCGCGCATCGCCTTGTTCGCTTCCGCCAGCGTCACACCTTGCAACTCCTTGACCGGATTGGCGAAACGGCCGTCTTCGTAGTCTCCCAAGGCGCTCCAGTAGTAATCAGCCAGCGCGCTGGTGCCTTGCACCGCCCAGGCCTGGCGAGCGATGGCGGCCTGTTTGAGGCGATTGAAGGTCTCGGCATTTAGACCGTCCTTGAGCAAACCGGCCTTCAATTCATCCAGCACCTTTTGCGCTTCGGCAACGTCGTCGCGATCCAGATCGGCATTCAGGCTCATGAAGCCAACACCGCCAAACACCTCGCGCTCGGCCCAGGGGCCATAGGACAAGCCGTGCGCCAGGCGCAACTGGCGATAGAGTGCCCAGTCCAGATAGTCCTTGAGCAGGTCGAAGGTTTCGTCGTGCTGATCGTCCAGTACCGGCTCCGGTACCAGCCAGTGCAGCTTGGCCCCGCCACCGACGAAGCCGCGAATCAGGCTGCGCTCATGGGCAGCACTGGCCTGGATTTGTGGCAGGGGCGGGTGCTCTGTCGGGTCGATGGCGGTCAGCGCGCCATAAGCCCGATCCAGATAGGCCGGCAGTAAACGGTCGAGGTCGCCGACGACGATCAGTGTCATGTTGTTGGGCGCGTACCAGCCCTTGCGCACGTTCTCCAGTTGTTCGCGGGTCAGGTGATCGACCTCCGCGCGTTCGGGGCATTTGAGGCCCAGTTCCACGGCCAGTTGTTTGCTGGCGGTATTGCCCAGGTCCTGGCGATCCAGCCAGCGTTGCAGGTGCGTGTAGTGGCCGCCGTCTTCACGCTCGACCACTTGCTTGGCGGCGTGGATGGCGTCGTCGTCGAAATGGGTCTGCGTCAGTAGCGCCAGCAGCAGGTCAAGCACCTTGCGCTGGTTTTTCGCCGGGGCTTCGATCACGAAGGTGGTGTCGGCGTTGCTGGTGAAAGCGTTCCACTCGCCACCCAGCGCCTGCATGCGCTCCTCCAGGCCGCCTTCACCGCTGGCGTCGATGCCGCTGAACAGCAAGTGCTCGAGCAGGTGCGGCAGTTCTTTATCGGCGCAACCGAAATCATCGATGCCGACGCCGACCACCAGGCGAATCGCCACGTGGCCGCGTTCGGGGCCAGGCTTGAGCAACAACTGCAAACCGTTGCGCAGGGTGTAGCCCTCGACCTGGAAGCGATCCAGGGCAAACGAAGGGAGTGAGCCAAGCAACAGACAGGCGAACAACAGACAACGCATAACGAGCTTCCCGGCAATCAATCGGAGATCCGTTTCGTCCTTCCTTCCGCTATCGCGAGCAAGCTCGCTCCCACATTTGATTTGTGAGCACTGCAAATCCACTGTGGGAGCGAGCTTGCTCGCGATAGCGGCCTTGAGGCTGAACCAATGTTACTGACTGACCACCGTGCCAGACGTTCAAGGCGAATGTGTGATGTCAGCCAAATCGTCGACCGCCAGCGCCCCGGTGTCAGACGTTTCCAACACCACGTAGGCACTGCTGCAAAACAGCGAATTCAAACGCTTCATGTCGGCAATCAGCTCCAGGTGCAGCGAACTGGTCTCGATACTTTGCACGATTTTACGTTGCAAACGGCTGACATGCGCGTGGGCCAGGCGGCGTTCCTGTGCGCGAAAGCGACGTTTCTCACGCAGCAACTGGCGGGCACTTTCCTTGTCGGCACTGAGAAAAACCGACAAACCCAGGCGCAAATTGGAAATCAACTGGCTGTGCAGCCCGGCCAACTCTTCCAGCCCCACCTCGGAAAACGACCGGCGCTGGGAGGTTTTCTGCTGCTGGACTTTGCGCAGCATGCGTTCGATCAAGTCGCTGGCGAGTTTGAGGTTAATCGCCAGTTCGATGATTTCCGCCCAGCGGCGGCTGTCCTGGTCACTGAGGTCTTCCCGGGGCATTTGCGCCAGATACAGCTTGATTGCGCTGTAGAGCGCCTCGACGTCATCGGTCAGACGACGCATTTCCTGGGTCACTGCAGTTTGCTTGCCGTGCAGCACGTTGAGCATGGCCTCCAGCATTTCGTCGATCAGATCGCCCATGCGCAGGGTTTCCCGGGCCGCGTTGGCCAACGCCAGGCTTGGCGTGACCAATGCTGTCGCGTCAAGGTGCCGGGGTTTGGCCATACCGTTGGTTTGCGGGCGCTCGGGCAGTATCCACGCACAGAATCTGGCCATCGGCCCGACGCTGGGCAGCAGGATCAGGCAACGCGCAGTGTTATAGAGCAGGTGGAAGCCGATGACCATTTCCTGAGGGCTGAAATCCAGGCTGTCGATCCAGTGCACCAAGGGGTCGAGCACCGGAATGATCAGCAACAGGCCGATCATCTTGTACAACAGACTGCCCAACGCCACCTGGCGGCCGGCGGCATTCTGCATGCTGGTGCTGAGGAACGCCAGAACGCCGCTGCCGATGTTGGCGCCGATCACCAGGCCGATGGCCACCGGCAAGCTGATCACACTGGCGCCAGCCAGGGTCGCGGTCAGCAGGACCGCCGCCAGGCTGGAGTAGGAAATCATCGCGAACAGTGCGCCGACCAGGGCGTCGAGCAAAATATCGCCGGTTAGCGAGGCGAAAATCACCTTCACCCCTTGGGCGTGGGTGATCGGCGCGGCCGCTTCGACGATCAGTTGAAGCGCCAGAATGATCAACCCCAGGCCGATGCTGACGCGGCCCATTTGGCCGAGCCGCGTCTGTTTGCGCGACAGGAAGAAAATCACCCCGAGAAAAATCAGCAGTGGCGAGAGCCATGACAGGTCGAAAGTCAGCACCCGTGCCATCAATGCCGTACCGACATCGGCCCCGAGCATGGTTGCCAGAGCGGGGGTCAGCGCCATCAGGCCCTGACCGACAAACGACGTGACGAGCATCGCCGTGGCGTTACTGCTCTGGACCATCGCCGTCACCACGATCCCGGCAATGAACGCGAGCCCGCGCTTGGACATGTTCTGGCCGATGACGTGGCGCAGGTTGGAGCCGTAGACCCGCAAGATGCCGGTTCGGACGATATGCGTGCCCCAGATCAGCAAGGCTACGGCTGAGAGCAAATTGAGCAGGGTGAGCATGCAGGCCCCCTGTGGTGGTAGCGCCCCAGAGGGGCAAGTTAGCGGTGCCGCGACGTTCTACGTTCTGTACTTAAGCTGTAGTTGGCTAACGGTCTTGGCGCCAGCATCGCATAGCTAAAGAAGCGATTGAAACAAAGCCGTCATGAAAATAGTTTGATGCAGACAAGAAAAAGGGGCCCGAAGGCCCCATCAATGTAGGAGCGAGCTTGCTCGCGATGGTCGTTAACGATAACGCGTGCATTCAGAACACACGCGTCGTCCATGCGTTCTTCGCGAGCAAGCTCGCTCCTACAAGCATTCGGGTTACTGACCCGGAACGTCCTTGCGCAGTTTCACCGGGTCTTGCTGCTTCTTCTTTTTCATCATCGCAGTGCGCATCTTGATGTTGATCGCTTCCACCGCCAGCGAGAACGCCATGGCGAAGTAGACGTAGCCTTTTGGCAGGTGCACTTCAAAGGATTCGGCAATCAGCACGGTACCGACCAGCAGCAGGAACGACAGCGCCAGCATCTTCAGCGACGGGTGCTTGTCGATGAACGCGCTGATGGTGCCCGCGGCCAGCATCATCACCAGCACCGCCACGACAATCGCCGCAACCATGACCGGTACGTGGGAGACCATGCCGACGGCGGTGATCACCGAGTCCAGGGAGAACACGATGTCGATGATCGCGATCTGGATGATGGTGTAGAGGAAGTTGCCGCCCTTGAGCGAAGGCTCGTCGTGGGTTTCGTCTTCACCTTCCAGTGCGTGATACATCTCTTGCGAGCTCTTCCACAGCAGGAACAGTCCACCGAAGAACAGGATCAAGTCACGCCCGGAAATACCTTGGCCGAACACCTCAAATAGGTCGGCGGTGAGGCGCATGACCCAGGTGATCGACAGCAGCAACAGAATCCGCGTGACCATGGCCAGCGCCAGGCCGAAAATCCGGGTGCGCTGCTGCATGTGCTTGGGCATGCGGCTGACCAGGATCGAAATCATGATGATGTTATCGATACCCAGGACGATTTCCAGGGCGGTCAGGGTAAAGAAGGCAACCCAGATTTCAGGGTTGGTCAGCCATTCCATGTGTATTCCTTTGAGCGAGTGTTAAACCACGAAGGGCCCAGGCTTCAAACAACAAAGCCTGGACCCGTCATGGTGAGTCTTGGGCTTATAGAGTGCTGAACAGCGGAAAAATCCCCATCAGCAATGCAGCGACCAGTATGCACATGCAAACCAGCACTGCCCACTTCAGGGTGAAGCGCTGGTGATCACCAAAGTCGATGCCGGCCAGGGCCACCAACAGGTAAGTCGATGGTACCAGCGGGCTCAACAAGTGGACGGGCTGACCGACGATCGAGGCACGTGCCATTTCCACCGCGGTTATACCGTAATGGCTGGCGGCTTCGGCAAGTACCGGTAACACGCCGTAATAAAATGCATCATTCGACATGAAAAAGGTGAACGGCATGCTCACCAACGCCGTGATCACCGCCAGGTACGGGCCGAGGAAATCCGGGATCACCGACAGCAGGCTTTTCGACATGGCATCGACCATACCGGTGCCCGACAGGATACCGGTGAAGATGCCCGCGGCAAAGATTAGCCCGACCACCGCCAGCACGCTACCGGCGTGGGCCGCGACGCGATCCTTCTGCTGTTGCAGGCACGGGTAGTTGACGATCATCGCGATACTGAACGCCACCATGAACAAAACCGGCAGCGGCAACAGACCGGCGATCAGGGTGCACATCAGGCCCAGGGTCAAGGCGCCGTTGAACCAGATCAGCTTCGGACGACGGGCATCCGGGAATTGCGAGACGGTGATCTCGCTGTGATCGATCTCATCGCCCACCAGGTGCAATTCACCCAGACGCGCGCGCTCACGTTTGCCGTAAAAGTAGGCAATAGCAAGGATGGCCAGGACACCGGCCGCCATCGCTGGAACCATCGGCACGAAGATGTCCGACGGGTCCACGTGCAGCGCACTGGCGGCACGGGCGGTCGGGCCACCCCACGGGGTCATGTTCATCACGCCACCGGCGAGGATGATCAAGCCGGCCATGATCCGCGGGCTCATGCCGATGCGGCTGTAGAGCGGCAGCATGGCGGCCACGCAGATCATGTAGGTGGTCGCGCCGTCACCATCGAGGGAAACGACGAGCGCCAGCACGGCGGTACCCACCGATACTTTCAACGGGTCGCCCTTGACCATTTTGAGGATCTTGCGCACGGCCGGGTCGAACAGGCCGGAGTCGATCATCAGGGCGAAGTACAGGATCGCGAACATCAGCATCACACCGGTTGGCGCGAGCTTGGTAATGCCTTCGAGCATCATCGGGCCGATTTTCGGGCCGAAACCGCCGAACAGGGCGAAAACGATCGGGATGATAATCAGGGCGATCAACGCGGACAGGCGCTTGGTCATGATCAGGAACATGAACGTGATGACCATGGCGAAGCCAAGGAAAGTCAGCATGGGAATACTCCAGGCGTAGCGCGGCTAGGGAATGGGCGGATCGGACGGGATCAGCGCAGAACGGGAAGCACGAGGCGTACGGGCGGAGTTGCAGCGAAGCGGCGGATAGAAGAGGACATCAGGGTCACCATTGTTGTTGTTAAATGGGCCGGGCGAACAATCGAACACTCGCTTTAGCCAACCGGTCTGTTGCCGGCAGTGAGGGCGATCCTAATCGGGGAAGCTTTCAGCCAGCTTTCGCCGATGAAAGCATTGACCGGATGTACAACCGGTCGTCGGACTGGGGCAGGGAGGGAAACCGAGTCGTGTCCTTCGCGAGCAGGCTCGCTCCCACAATGATTTTGAGTACGGCACAGATCCCCTGTGGGAGCGAACCTGCTCGCGAAGACGTCAGTGAAAACGCATCAGGAGGAAACAGCATGGGCGAATTTCATACAGGCGGCTGCCACTGCAGGCAACTGCGCTATCAATTCAGCGGGCCTTTGCACGATATCGCCCATTGCCATTGCTCGATTTGCCGGCGGGTCAGCGGCGGGATCGTGACCACCTGGATCACTGTGCCGGCATCCAGCTTTCAATGGCTGGCCGGGACGCCGGCGCGGTATGACTCTTCGTCAACCTGCGCGCGATACTTCTGCGGCAACTGTGGGGCGCAACTGGCATTTGTGAACCACCTGAGCCCGGATAGCATCGACGTGACCATCGCCACCCTCGACCACCCGGAACAGGCCCCGGCCGAACGGCACATCTGGACCGACAGCCGCCTGCCGTGGCTGCACCTGGATGAGCATTTGCCAGGCGAAGCCGAAGAAACGCTCTGATCAGAAAATAGACAGGTCCAGCGGCCGAATCGCGCCCATCCAGATCGCGTGCTCGCTGTGATCCAGCAGATCGTTGCCGGTGTCCGGGTGCAGGAACACCACCAGCCCCTTGCGGTTGAGCGCCAGCCACGGCAGTACATCACCGATCAGCTCGGGGCCGAACGCCAGTTGGCAGCTCCAGTCCGGGTGCGGACCGACAGGGCGTTCGTGTACCCGGCCCATTTTCAGCGGGAACATTTGCGCCGCTTGCTCACACAGGGCCCGCGCCTGGTCGATGGTGCTGGCATCAAAATAGACATGGGCGTGGTAGCCCTTGATCCGTTGCATCTTAATCCCTCTAAAACCGAGTCGAACCCTCACCGTTTCCTGCAGGTCACACGCCATATACCCCCGGAATCAACGGAGCCCAGCCATGAAAAATGCCGAAACCCCGGTGGTGAAAGTGGTGCTTTATGGTGCCATGAGTAGCCTGGGCAGTGCGCTGATGGCTGAAATGCTGCGGCGCCAACATGAAGTGATCGCCATTCTCGATGACTTGACGGCGCTGGCGCCTCGCCCGGGCTTGCGTACCAAGACCGGCGACCTGTTCGATGCGCTACGGGTCAAGCAAAGCGTGGCCGGCAGTTCGGCAGTCATCTGTTTATTAGACGCACCAGGGTTGCCATTCAACAGCGAACACGTGGAAAAAACCATCGTGCCAGGGCCGGTCGAACAAGTGCTTGCCGTTGATGCGTTGGTCGACGGCATGCAGGCGGCAAATATCGCTCGCTTGTTTCTGGTGGGTGATTTCGACGTATTGGATGAACCAGAGACAGAAGACAGCTTGCAACGGCACGCCGCGGAAGAAATCCGAGAGGCGCTACAAACCAGTTCTTTGCATTGGACGATGGTGAATGCGCCACACGGGGTGCCGGGGCTGACCATTGAGCATTTCAGTCAGATCAGCGGCAACCTTGAGCCGGGACTGGCCGAACCGCTCGCGCGCTTGGCCCGCACGGCGGTGGGGATCGCTGATGAGCTGCACCTGAACCTGCATATCGGCGAGCACGTCAATTTCGTTGCGACCGACAGCTAAACCGCAATGGAGGGCAGCGCCATCCCGTTCAACGATTGCACACTGCTGGCCTGCTCAGCCATCAACCAGTCGACGAACTGCTGAATCAACGCGCCACGCCGTTTGCGCTGGGGCAAGACCACGTAATAACCGAGCCTGGAGATCACCGACTCGGCAATCGGCCGGCACAACAAGCCTTGGGCCAGCAAGTTATCCACAAGGTGCCGCCAGCCAATGGCCACGCCCTGACCGCCAATGGCGGCCTGAATCAGCAAGGTGTAATTGTCGAAACGCAATTGGCCGGGTGCCGGGGGCGAGGTGATGCCCAACTCGCGGAAGACCCCGCTCCAGTCAAACCAGTGACTGCTGTTCTCGCCACGCAGGTGCAGGAGCGGAAACTCCAGCAACGACTGAGCGGACAAGGGCAGGGCGCGCTCATTCAACAGTTGCGGGCTGCATACCGGGAACACTTCCTCGCTGAACAGCCAATGGCTCTCGCCCTGCTTGAAGCGACCATCGCCGAAGAGCACCGCCACATCGATATCGCTGCGCAGCATGTTGTGGCTGCGCTCACTGGTGACCAGGCTTACGTCGACCTGTGGATTGGCGGCGTGAAAGCGGTGCAACCGAGGCATCAGCCAATAGGCGGCGAAGGCAAAGTCGGTCGCGACCTGCAGCACTTCATGCTGATGTTGAGCGCTGATTGCGCTCAATCCTGCGTCGATATTCTGTAAACCAAGCTGAACCTGCTCGAAAAGGATGGTCCCCGCCTCGGTCAGTTCGATGCCGCGATAGATGCGGTCGAACAGTCGAGTCCCCAACTGCTCTTCCAGACGCTTGATCTGTTGGCTGATCGCCGGCTGCGTGGTGCCGAGCTCGACCGCCGCCGCCGTGAAGCTGCGCTGACGGGCCGCCGATTCGAAAGCGCGGAGCAAATCCAGAGAAAGGTCACCAAGCGCGTCATACATAAGCTGTGCTTATCCTAGTCATTGCCGCCCATGGGCTTTACCGCAAAGTGTGTGGGTTTCATGCTCGATCCCAGCACTCTCGCATAAACATCCACTATGGAATGCCGCGATCACATGAAGCGCAAGAACATTCTTTTCATCATGGCCGATCAAATGGCCGCGCCAATGTTGCCGATCTATGGTCCTTCGCCCATCAAACTGCCTAATCTGAGCCGCCTCGCCGCTGATGGCGTGGTGTTCGACAGCGCTTACTGCAACAGCCCGCTGTGCGCGCCTTCGCGTTTTACCCTGGTCAGCGGTCAGCTGCCGAGCAAGATCGGCGCCTATGACAACGCGGCCGATTTCCCCGCCGATGTACCGACTTACGCCCATTACCTGCGGCGCCTCGGCTACCGCACCGCGCTGTCGGGCAAGATGCATTTTTGTGGTCCCGATCAATTGCACGGCTATGAAGAACGCCTGACCAGCGATATCTACCCGGCCGACTACGGCTGGGCGGTGAACTGGGACGAACCAGACGTGCGTCCGACCTGGTACCACAACATGTCGTCGGTGCTGCAGGCAGGCCCCTGCGTGCGCACCAATCAACTGGATTTCGACGAGGAGGTGGTGTTCAAGGCCCAGCAGTACCTGTTCGACCACATTCGCGAGGATGGCGACCAGCCGTTTTGCCTGACTGTTTCAATGACTCACCCCCACGACCCGTACACGATTCCCAAGGCTTTCTGGGACCTGTACGACGACGCTGACATCCCGTTGCCTGAAACACCGGATCAACACGATCTCGATCCGCACGCCCAGCGACTCCTCAAGGTCTATGACCTGTGGGACAAGCCCCTGCCTGTGGATAAAATCCGCGACGCTCGTCGCGCCTACTTCGGTGCTTGCAGCTATATCGACAGCAACGTCGGCAAACTTCTGCAAACTCTCGAGGATACCGGGCTGATTGATGACACGATCATCGTGTTCTCGGGCGACCACGGCGACATGCTCGGCGAACGTGGCCTCTGGTACAAAATGCACTGGTACGAGATGGCAGCCCGCGTGCCGCTGTTGATAAGTGCTCCAGGGCAATTCGGCGCCGGCCGGGTCAGTGCATCGGTGTCCACCGCCGACTTGTTGCCGACCTTCGTAGAACTGGCCGGCGGCTCCCTCGAACCGGGCTTGCCGCTGGATGGCCGTTCGCTGGTTGCGCACCTGCAAGGGCAGGGCGGTCACGACGAAGTGTTTGGCGAATACATGGCCGAAGGCACCATCGGCCCGCTGATGATGATTCGCCGTGGCGCCTACAAATTTATCTACAGTGAAGACGACCCTTGCCTACTCTTCGACGTGAACAATGACCCACGGGAACTGGAAGAACTCAGCCAGTCGCCGCAACATCGCCAGTTGTTCGACGATTTTCTCGCCGAAGCGCGCGCCAAATGGGACATTCCGGCAATTCGCCAACAGGTGCTCGCGAGCCAGCGGCGCCGGCGTTTCGTCGCCGAAGCCCTGACCATCGGAAAGCTGAAGAGCTGGGATCACCAGCCACTGGTGGACGCCAGTCAGCAGTACATGCGCAATCACATCGACCTCGACGATCTGGAGCGCAAAGCACGTTATCCACAACCCTGCCAAAACCAATAATGTTAAGGGGAAGTCCATGCAAAGGTTATCCACAGTACTGACGGTCGGGCTCCTGGCCCTGGGCAGTGCATCGGTTTATGCCGATCAGAGTTGCGAGACGGTGAAAATGGCCGACCCGGGCTGGAGCGACATCGCCGCGACCAACGCCATCACCGGGTTTCTGCTGGACGGCATGGGCTACAAGGCCAAGGTCGACACCCTCGCGGTGCCGATCACCTTCGGCGGGCTCAAAGACGGCCAGGTGGATGTCTTCCTCGGCAACTGGATGCCGGCGCAGCAGGGCTTCTACGACAAGTTCGTCGCCACCGGTGACGTCACCCAATTGGCGAAGAACCTCGACGGCACCGAGTTCACCCTCGCTGTCCCGGACTACGTCTGGGACGCGGGTGTGCATGACTTTGCCGACCTGGACAAGTTCGCCGACAAGTTCGACCACAAGATTTACGGCATCGGGTCTGGCGCACCGGCAAACATTTCGCTGCAAGAGATCATCAAGAAAAATGATTTCGGCATGGGTCAGTGGAAACTAGTCGAGTCCAGCGAGCAGGCGATGCTGGCGGAAGTGTCCCGCGCGGTGAAGAAACAGAAGTTCGTGACCTTCCTCGGCTGGACGCCGCATCCGATGAATGTGCAGCTGAAAATGCATTATCTGAAAGGCGGCGAGAAATACTTCGGTGGCACCGGTAGCGTCCACACCCTGACCCGCAAAGGTTATGCACAGGCCTGCCCGAACGTCGGCAAGCTGCTCACCAACCTGAGCTTCACCCAGGAGATGGAGAACAGCATCATGGCCGAGGTGGCGAACAAGAAAGTCAGCAATACCGATGCGGCCAAGGCGTGGATCAAGGCCAACCCGGCAGTGCTGGATAAGTGGCTCGATGGCGTGAAGACCGTGGATGGCAAGGATGCATTGCCGGCGGTCAAAGCCAAGCTCTAAATCTGTGGGAGCGAGCCTGCTCGCGAAAGGGCCGTCAGATCCGAAATATATATCGGCTGACACTCCGCATTCGCGAGCAGGCTCGCTCCCACAATGTCTGGTGCTGATACCCTTGTGTTAAACCTAACCCGAGAGGACCCATGGCCCTTCCCAGCCGCCATTCACTCTTCCCATTCCTCACATGGTTACCCCGGCAAACCCGCGCCAGCGTCGGGCGTGACCTGATCGTCGGCCTCAGTGGCGCGATTCTCGCGTTGCCGCAATCCATTGCCTACGCATTGATTGCCGGTCTTCCACCGGAATACGGCTTATATGCAGCGATCATCCCGGTGCTGATCGCTTGTCTGTGGGGCTCGTCGTGGCATTTGATCTGCGGTCCGACGGCGGCCATCTCCATCGTTTTGTACGCCAGCGTCAGTCCTCTGGCCGTTCCGACGACGCAGGACTACGTCACCGTGATCCTGTTGCTGACCTTCCTTGCCGGGGTTTTCCAGTGGTTGCTGGGTTTGCTGCGCTTTGGTGCGCTGGTCAATTTCGTCTCTCATTCGGTGGTGCTTGGCTTCACCCTCGGCGCGGCCGTGGTGATTGTCGTTGGCCAGTTGCCCAACCTGCTGGGGCTGGACCTGCCCAGCCAGGCCACCGCACTGGACAGTTTCATCACGTTGCTCAGACACCTCGGCGAAGTGGATAACCCTTCGCTCATACTCGGATTGGCCACCGTCGTGGTCGGCGTGATCCTCAAGCTGTGCTTGCCGCGCTGGCCGACGCTGTTGATTACCCTGGTCCTGGGTGCACTACTGGTCTGGCTCTGGCCCTCGATGTTCGGTCATGTGGCACTGGTCAGCGCCTTCACCGGCAAGTTGCCGCCTTTTAGCCCACTGCCGCTGGACCTCGACCTGATCCTGCGCCTGCTGCCCAGTGCCGTGGCGGTCGGGATGCTCGGGCTGGTCACCAGCCTGTCGATAGCCCGCTCGCTGTCGGCGCGCTCGCAGCAGTTGCTCGACGCCAATCAGGAAGTCCGCGCCCAAGGCTTGTCCAACATCGTCGGTGCGTTTTTTTCCGGATCGCTCTCGGCCGGTTCCTTCACCCGCTCAGGCCTGAGCTACGAAGCGGGGGCCTGTTCGCCATTGGCGGGAGTCTTTTCGGCCTTGTGGGTGGCGTTGTTCGCCATCTTCGGTGCCGGTCTGATCGCACACATTCCTATCCCGGCCATGGCCGGCAGCATTTTGCTGATCGCCTGGGGCCTGGTGGATCATCGTGGCATTCGTGCGTTGCTGCGGGTCAGCCGCGCCGAGTTCGTGGTCATGGGCCTGACCTGTATCGCCACGCTGCTGCTGGAACTGCAGACGGCGATCTATGCCGGGGTGTTGGCGTCGCTGTTCTTTTACCTCAAGCGCACCTCGCAACCACGCGTGCAGCATTTACGCGACGGCGATGAAGATATCCTGCGGGTCGGCGGCTCGATCTTTTTCGGCGCCAGCCATTACCTGCAAGTTCGCCTGCAACGAATGCACGGTGCACGCGTGGTGATCGAGGCGCAGCAGATCAACTTCATCGACTATTCAGGGGTGGAGATGCTGCATCAGGAAGCGCGGCGGCTGCTGCGCCAGGACCGCAGCCTGACCCTGCGCCGGGCTCGGCCACAGGTGGTGGATGAATTGAGGAAGCTGGAAGGGGCAGAGAAATGCCCGATCCGCTTTGAGGATTGAAACAACCTAATACGTGTAGGAGCGAGCCTGCTCGCGATGGACGTCAACGATAACGCGTGCATTCAGGATGCATGCGTTGTCCTTGGGTTCTTCGCGAGCAGGCTCGCTCCCACAGGGGGGGCTTATGCGGCCAGTTGCCGACGAAGCTCGGCCAACACTGGCGCCGTATCCGGGCGCACCCCGCGCCACAGGAAGAAGGCTTCCGCCGCCTGCTCGGCCAACATCCCCAGTCCATCCATCGATACCGCGGCGCCGTGTTCGCTGGCCCAACGGCAAAACGAGGTCGGCTCCTTGCCGTACATCATGTCGTAGCAAAGGGTCTTGCCCGGTTCGATCAGGCTGCTGGCAATCGGCGGAACATCGCCTGACAGGCTCGCGGACGTCGCATTGATGATCAGGTCCACCGACTCTTGCAGCCAGTCATAACCACTGGCCGATACCGGGCCCAGGTCGCAGAACAGTTCCGCCAGCAACTCGGCCTTGTCCACCGTACGGTTGGCAATGATCACCGAAGCTGGCTGCTCGGCCAACAATGGCTCCAGCGCGCCGCGCACTGCGCCGCCGGCACCGAGCAGCAGGATGCGCTTGCCCTTGAGGCTGAAACCGGCATTGACCGTCAGGTCCCGTACCAGACCTGCACCGTCGGTGTTATCGCCCAGCAAGCTGCCATCGGCCAGTTTGCTCAGGGTGTTCACCGCGCCGGCCCGTTGCGCCCGCGCCGTCAGACTGTCGGCCAGGCGATAAGCCTCTTCCTTGAACGGTACCGTCACATTCGCGCCACGGCCTTCGAGGAAAAACGCCCGGGCACAGCCGGAAAAATCATCGAGCGGCGCCAGCGAAGTGCTGTAGTCGAGTTTCTGCCCGGTCTGCTCGGCGAACAAACGATGAATCAACGGGGATTTGCTGTGGCCAATCGGGTTACCGAATACGACGTAACGGTCCATCTGGATTCCTCGTTCAGGCCTTGGCCAACCAATCGCGGTCTTGCAGGAAATATTCAGTCAGGCGCGCTTCTTCGCTGCCAGGCTCGGCTTTCCAATCGTAACCCCAGCGTACTTGCGGCGGCAGCGACATGAGGATCGACTCGGTACGTCCGCCCGATTGCAGGCCGAACAAGGTGCCACGGTCGTAGACCAGGTTGAACTCGACGTAACGCCCACGACGGAACTCCTGGAACTCCCGCTGTTTGGCGGTATAGGCGTCGTTTTTGCGGCGCTGCACGATCGGCAGATACGCCTCGAGGTACGCATCACCGATGGCACGCATGAAAGCGAAGCTGGTGTCAAAGTCCCACTCGTTCAGGTCATCGAAAAACAAGCCGCCGATACCCCGGGGTTCGTGGCGATGCTTGATGTGGAAGTAGCTGTCGCACCAGGCCTTGTAACGCGGGTAGACATCCGCACCGAACGGCGCACAGGCCTGCTCGGCGACGCGGTGCCAGTGCACGCAATCTTCTTCGTTGCCGTAGTACGGCGTCAGGTCGAAGCCGCCACCAAACCACCAGACCGGCTCTTCGCCTTCTTTCTCGGCGATGAAAAACCGCACGTTGGCGTGGGAAGTCGGTACATGCGGGTTGTGCGGGTGGATTACCAGTGACACGCCCAGGGCCTCGAAGCCACGCCCGGCCAGTTCCGGTCGATGGGCGCTGGCCGACGGCGGCAAACCGCTGCCGAAGACGTGGGAAAAGTTGACGCCGCCCTTTTCGATGACCGCGCCATTTTCGATCACTCGTGTGCGTCCGCCACCGCCGGCAGGCCGTGTCCAGGCATCTTCGACGAAACGCGTGCCACCGTCTTCGGCCTCCAGGGCAGTGCAAATACGGTCTTGCAGGTCGAGCAGGTAGGCTTTTACGGCCTCGGTGCGGGTAGTCATGACATCACCTTGGATCGGGCAAAGCTACGCGGCGCTCCATCGGAGCTCAGCCTGCGCAAATGGGCGCGTAGCATACCACCGCCGATGCGCTCGTCGCAGTTGACGCAGGTCACGCTTAGGAGTCCGATAGGGCGCTTGGTAAAACAATCTCAGGAGAGTGCAGATGGCAAAGCGTATCCAGTTCCGTGCCCATGGTGGCCCCGAAGTGCTTGAGTATGTCGATTACCAGCCCGCCGAGCCCGGCCCGCAGCAGGTCCGCGTGACCAACAAGGCCATCGGCCTGAACTTCATCGACACCTATTACCGCAGCGGCCTCTATCCGCCACCGTCCCTGCCATCGGGTGTCGGCGCGGAAGGCGCGGGCGTGGTCGAGGCGGTCGGCAGCGAAGTGACCCGGTTCAAGGTCGGAGATCGGGTGGCTTACGGCAGCGGCCCGTTGGGTGCCTACAGCGAGGTTCACGTTCTGCCCGAGGCCAACCTGGTACACCTTCCGGACGCTATCAGTTTCGAACAGGCAGCCGGTGTGATGCTCAAGGGCCTGACCGTGCAGTACCTGCTGCGTCAGACCTATGAACTCAAGGGTGGCGAAACCATCCTGTTCCACGCCGCTGCCGGTGGTGTCGGTTCCCTGGCCTGCCAATGGGCCAGGGCCTTGGGCGTGAAGTTGATCGGCACCGTGAGTTCCGCGCACAAAGCCGCACTGGCCAAGGCCAATGGTGCCTGGGCGACCATCGACTACAGCCATGAAAACGTCGCACAACGCGTACTGGAATTGACTGACGGCAAAAAGGTCCCGGTGGTGTACGACGGCGTCGGCAAGGACACCTGGCTGACCTCGCTCGACAGCGCGGCGCCTCGTGGGCTGGTTGTGAGCTTCGGTAATGCATCCGGGGCGGTGGACGGGGTGAACCTGGGGATTCTGGCGGGGAAAGGCTCGTTGTATGTCACCCGACCGACGCTGGCGACCTACGCCAACAATGCCGAGAACCTGCAGCGCATGGCCGATGAGTTGTTCGAGATGATCATCAGCGGCAAGCTGACCGTGGACATCAGCCAGCGTTATCCATTGGCTGAAGCGGCGAAGGCGCAGACCGAGTTGTCGGCGCGGCGTACAACCGGTTCGGTCATTTTGTTGCCTTGATGGCCCCTTCGCGAGCAGGCTCGCTCCCACAGGTTTTTATGATCGACACAAAACCAATGTGGGAGCGAGCCTGCTCGCGAAGGGCGCGACGCGGTATCAGTCGGGGCGCACAACATGCGCGGTCGCCAGATCCCGGATAACACTCGGGTTCTTGCGCCCACCCAGGTTCCCACCCAACACCAGGTCAACCTGACCACGGAAATACTGCTCCACGCGAATCCGCGTGCGCGCCGCCGGCCGGCCCTGGGGGTTGGCGGACGTCGACACCAGCGGACCTACCAGCGCGCACAAATCCCGCACCTGAGGATGATCGCTGACCCGCAATGCCACCGTTTCATGCACACCGGTAATCCACTCCGGCAACATGTTCTGATGCGGCACCAGCCAGGTGTTCGGCCCCGGCCAGGTACTGGCCATGCGGTCCATCCACAGCTCGGGGAAGTCTTCAAAGAGGAAGTCGAACTGGCGGATATTGTCGGCCACCAGGATCAGGCCCTTGTCCACAGACCGACCCTTGATCAGCAGCAAACGATCCACTGCCTCTTCATCCCACGGGTTGCAACCCAGACCCCAGACAGCTTCGGTTGGGTAGGCAATCACCGCCCCTGCGCGAATTGCTCGTGCGGCTTGCTGCACACGCCAACTGTTGACCATGAAAAACTCTCCAGAATAAGGCTCTGCGCAGTTTACCGATCTTCCTTGTAAAACCTAGCTTACCCGCGCAAACCAGCGCCCGTTTTCGCAGACAGCGCGGCCATCCATTTCCAGCTCCGTCAACGTCGCCAGGACCTTGGGCAAAGTCCAACCACTGGCATCGGCCAGCGCTTCACTGGTGTGGGGGGCGGCATGAAGCAGCGTCAGCAGCGGATGGCTCGTTGCGACCGCGGGTGTTTCTGCTGAAAACGGCAGCTGCTGCCAGCCACGCAAGGCTTCAAGGATATGCTCGATGGTCTCCACCAACACGGCGCCGTCGCGGATCAACTGATGGCAACCGCGAGCGCCGGGATGATGAATCGACCCAGGAATCGCATACACCTCGCGCCCCTGATCCGCCGCCAGCCTGGCCGTGATCAACGAACCACTAGCAACACTGGCTTCGACCACCAGCACGCCCAAGGACAATCCGCTGATGATCCGGTTGCGTCGGGGAAAGTTGCTGGCGCTGGGACCGGCGTCCAGCGGAAACTCCGAGAGCACCGCGCTGCCCGACGCGATCATGGCGTCCGCCAGTCGACGATTGCGCTGTGGATAAAAGTTTTCAAGCCCCGTGCCAAGTACCCCCACCGTTCGGCCGCCGACATCCAGTGCCGCCTGGTGCGCGGCAGCATCGATCCCCAAGGCCAGACCGCTGGTGATGACGAACCCGGCACCGGCCAAGCTGCGGGAAAACGCGGTGGCGGTGTCCATGCCTGGCCGTGAAGCACGACGGCTGCCGACCATCGCCAGCTGTGGTTTTTCCAGAATCTGCGGATCGCCCGCCACGAATAGCAACGGCGGCGCATCGCTGATTTGCGCCAGCAGCGCCGGGTAGTCGGGCTGGTCCCACATCAGTAAATGCTGGTCCTGACGCTCTATCCAGGCCAATGCGTGGCTGGCGCCGTCACGAATTTCCGGGGCGCGCCTGGCCTCGCCACACACCTGCGGCAAGCCCAATGCTCGCCACGCACTGGCAGGTGCACTGATGGCTTTGGACGCCGAACCGAAGGCTTCCAGCAATTTCCTGAAACGCGCCGGGCCAAGTTCCGGCAGACGGTGCAGACGTAAACGCGCTTCCAGTTCCGCAGGGGAAACCGGTGTAACAGGTGGTATCGACATGGATCATCCTTGATCGTTATGAGCACCCGTCGAAACGGGAATAAGCTGTGGATAACTCTGTTGGTAACTTGTGAAGTGAGCTAAGGATTTTGCACCTTGTCCAGCACGGCCAAAGAACGTGAGGCAATCAGCACCAGCCCATAGCTGAGCTTGTCGTAGCTACGAAAAACCATCAGCAGGCCGGCGCGTTCATCGGGAATTTTCAAGGGCTGGCCGGTGATCCGGTCGCGCACGGTTTCGCCGGTTTTCATTACTGCCAGGACATTCCCTTCGACCAGGCCGTCGCGTTGCCCCTTGTTCAAGGTGACCACGTCCAGCGCACCGATCTGCGTGACCCCGCGTGGCACGTCAATGATCAGGCCATTGACCTGGGTATCGGGCGCGCTGGGCATGAAGGTCGAATTGATCGAGCGCTCCTCGCCGCTGAACAGGCGGTCGCCGAGGCGAACTTCCTGGGTCGTGCGTTGCAGCGCCAGGGTCGCGACGTCGCCTTCGGTGGCGACGATCTCGCCACCGCCAATGTCGTCGGCGTTGATGCCCAGGAACTCCTGGGTCTGCGGATCGGTGTAGACCTTGCCCTGGCGGAAGATGCCGTACATCGGTTGAGCCGGGTCGAAGTGGCCGCGGGCGAAGATACGGTCGCCTGTGCCGCTGAGTACGCGCTCGGCATCACCGGCAACGATATAAGGCGCCTTGTCGAAGTCCTCGGCCTTGTCGACGATGCGGTTGCTCAGCAAAAAGCTGTTGATCGATTTCAGCGGGATGCTCGGGATCGCGTCGGCCACCGGACTGCTGCGCACCTGTGGCGACAGTTTGATGGTGCCCCGCGAGGCGCCGCGATTGAGGGTCAGTCGCGGCTGGCCGTTGACGTAGACCAGCGATAACGTGTCACCGGGATAGATGAGATTCGGATTTTCTATCTGTGGATTGGCCTGCCAGAGTTGCGGCCACCGCCACGGCTCACGCAGATATTTTCCCGATATGTCCCAGAGTGTGTCGCCCGTTGCCACGGTGTACTGCTGTGGAAAACCCTCCCGAAGTTGCACTTGCCCGTGCGCAAAACCTGCCGAGGCCAGAAGGAGCAGGGCGAGTAGTGATTTCCTCATGCGATGAATCCCTTTATTATGTGCATTCGCGTGAAACGCCAGAGCCCTCAATGGCTCGCTCCCGGCTTGCTTATAAAAAGAAGGGAGCTACGTTTTACAACGGTAGCCTGCATCTTCGGAGCGGCCAGGCCATCGACCCGACTTTACTTCACACGTGCAGTAATCAAAGCTTATGGCCATTTTAAACATCCTCGAATTCCCTGACCCACGCCTGCGTACGATCGCCAAGACAGTGACCGTAGTGGACGACGAAGTGCGTCAGCTGGTCGATGATATGTTTGAAACAATGTATGAAGCGCCAGGCATCGGCCTCGCCGCGACCCAGGTCAACGTGCACAAACGTATCGTCGTGATGGACCTCTCCGAAGACCGCACCGAACCACGGGTGTTCATCAACCCCGAGTTCGAGCCCCTGACCGACGAGATGGAGCAATACCAGGAAGGCTGCCTCTCGGTGCCGGGTTTCTACGAAAACGTCGATCGCCCGCAGAAGGTCAAGGTCAAGGCCCTGGACCGCGATGGCCAGCCTTACGAACTGATCGCCGAAGGCCTGCTCGCCGTTTGCATCCAGCACGAATGCGACCACCTCAACGGCAAATTGTTCGTCGACTACCTGTCCACGCTCAAACGCGACCGTATCAAGAAGAAACTGGAAAAACTTCACCGCCAGAACGCTTGATGCCCCTCTTCAAAGGCTTGCTGCGGCAAGCCTTTTTCTTTTCAAGATGCTTTGTAATCGAGAGCTTTCATGACTGAGCCACTGCGCATTGTCTTTGCCGGCACCCCGGAATTCGCCGCCGAACACCTCAAGGCCCTGCTCGACAGCCCTTACGAGATCGTTGCGGTCTACACCCAGCCGGATCGTCCGGCGGGGCGTGGGCAAAAGCTGATGCCGAGCCCGGTCAAGCAACTCGCCCTTGAAAACAATATTGCGGTGTTGCAACCCCCTACCTTGCGCAATGCAGACGCCCAGGCCGAATTGGCCGCGCTGAAGCCGGACTTGATGGTGGTGGTTGCCTACGGCCTGATCCTGCCGCAGGTGGTACTGGATATTCCGCGCCTGGGCTGCATCAACAGCCACGCTTCGCTGCTGCCTCGCTGGCGCGGTGCGGCGCCGATCCAGCGCGCCGTCGAAGCCGGCGATAGCGAAAGCGGCGTGACGGTGATGCGCATGGAAGCCGGCCTCGACACCGGGCCGATGCTGCTGAAAGTCATCACGCCGATCAGCGCCGAGGACACCGGTGGCAGCCTGCACGACCGTCTGGCCGAAATGGGTCCGCCCGCCGTGGTCCAGGCGATTGCCGGCCTCGCCGCCGGTATGCTGGAAGGTGAAGTGCAGGACGACAGCCTGGCCACCTACGCACACAAATTGAACAAGGACGAGGCGCGCATCGACTGGACGCGTCCAGCGGTTGAGCTGGAGCGTCTGGTTCGCGCTTTCAACCCTTGGCCGATCACCCACAGCACACTGAACGGCGAAGCGTTGAAAGTGCTGGCGGCGAACCTTGTCGAAGGGCAGGGCGCAGCGGGTGAAATTCTCGGCGCCAGCAAGGACGGGCTGATCGTCGCCTGCGGTCAGCAGGCCCTGTGCCTGACCCGCCTGCAATTGCCCGGTGGCAAGGCGCTGGCCTTCAGCGACCTGTTCAACAGCCGCCGTGAGAAATTCGCCATTGGCACCGTCCTCGGTCAAGCGGTGGACGCTCAATGAACCCGCGTCTAGCCGCCGCCAAGGCACTCGCCGCTGTCCTGAACGGAAAAGCCTCGCTCAACAGTTCACTGCCGACGCAACTGGACAAGGTCGAAGACCGTGATCGCGGCTTCACCCAGGATCTGGCGTTCGGCACCGCTCGCTGGCAGCCGCGCTTGTCGGCGCTGGCGGCCAAGCTGCTGCAAAAACCGTTCAAGGCTGCCGACGCCGATGTCGAAGCCCTGTTGCTGGTCGGTCTCTACCAACTGCTCTACACCCGCGTTCCGCCCCACGCCGCGATCGGCGAAACCGTTGGTTGCGCCGACAAGCTGAAAAAGCCCTGGGCCAAGGCCTTGCTCAATGCCGTACTGCGCCGCGCGCAGCGGGAAAGCGAAACCCTGCTGAGCGAGCTGGAACACGACCCGGTGGTGCGCACCGCTCACCCGCGCTGGCTGCAGAAGTCGCTCAAAGCCTTCTGGCCCGAGCAGTGGGAAGCCATTTGTGCGGCGAACAACGCGCACCCGCCCATGATCCTGCGGGTCAACCGCCGCCATCACAGCCGTGATGCCTACCTTGGGTTGCTCATTGAAGCTGCAATTGCCGCCAGTGCCTGCGTGTACAGTCGCGACGGCATCATCCTCGACGCAGCCGCCGACGTGCGCAGCCTGCCAGGCTTCGCCGAAGGCTGGATCAGCGTGCAAGACGAAGCGGCCCAACTGGCCGCCGACTTGCTGGATCTGGCGCCGGGCCAACGCGTGCTCGATGCTTGCTGTGCACCTGGCGGCAAGACCTGCCACATCCTCGAAGCCGAACCCAAACTGGCCGGCGTGGTAGCGGTGGACCTTGAAGCCAAACGCCTGGTACGGGTACGCGAGAACCTCGAACGCCTGAAATTGAGTGCCGAACTGATCGCCGCCGACGGCCGCGACACCGCCACCTGGTGGGACGGCAAGCCCTTCCAGCGCATCCTCCTCGATGCGCCGTGCTCGGCCACCGGCGTGATTCGCCGTCACCCGGACATCAAGCTGACTCGCCAGCCCGATGACATTGCCGCGCTGGCGTCGCTGCAAGGCGAATTGCTGGATGCCCTGTGGATGACGCTGGAAGTCGGCGGCATCCTGCTCTACGCCACCTGTTCCACGCTGCCGACCGAAAACACCGAAGTGATCGAGGCCTTCCTCGCTCGCACATCGGGCGCCCGCGAACTGGACCTGGCCACGACGGCCGGGATCAAGCAGCCCCATGGGCGGCAATTGCTGGCCCAGGAAGGCGGCCACGACGGGTTCTACTACGCCAAGCTGATCAAGATCGCCGCCGCACGCGGTTAAACGGATTCAACGGAGTGACTGGATGAAAATCATCATCCTCGGAGCAGGGCAGGTCGGCGGTTCGCTGGCGGAGCACCTGGCAAGCGAAGCGAATGACATTACCGTGGTCGACACCGACGGCGAACGCCTGCGGGATCTCGGTGACCGGCTGGACATCCGCACGGTACAGGGTCGCGGTTCGCTGCCGAGCATTCTGCGCCAGGCCGGCGCCGACGATGCCGACATGCTGGTCGCCGTGACCAGCAGCGATGAAACCAACATGGTGGCCTGTCAGGTTGCCCATACCCTGTTTCATACACCGACCAAGATCGCCCGCGTCCGTGAAGCGGCGTACCTGACCCGCAACGAACTGTTCGACAACGAAGCGATCCCGGTGGATGTGCTGATCAGCCCCGAGCAAGTGGTCACCAATTACATCAAGCGCCTGATCCAGCACCCGGGCGCCTTGCAGGTGATCGACTTCGCCGAGGGCAAGGCGCAGTTGGTCGCGGTGCGGGCCTATTACGGCGGGCCGCTGGTGGGCCAGCAACTGCGCCAACTGCGTGAACACATGCCGAACGTCGAAACCCGCGTGGCCGCGATTTTTCGTCGCGACCGGCCGATCCTGCCTCAGGGCGATACAGTGATCGAAGCGGACGACGAAGTGTTTTTCATTGCCGCACGGGCGAATATTCGTGCCGTCATGAGTGAAATGCGCCGTCTCGACGAGACCTACAAGCGTATCGTCATCGCCGGTGGCGGGCAGATCGGGGAACGCCTGGCCGAAGCCATCGAAAGCCGTTACCAGGTGAAGATCATCGAAATGAATCCGGCACGTTGCCGTCATCTCTCGGACACCCTCGACAGCACCGTGGTGTTGCAGGGCAGTGCCTCCGACCGTGACCTGTTGCTGGAAGAGAACATCGCCGACGCGGACATCTTCCTGGCCCTGACCAACGATGACGAGGCCAACATCATGTCATCGCTGCTGGCCAAGCGCCTGGGGGCGAAGAAGGTGATGACCATCATCAACAATCCGGCCTACGTCGACCTGATCCAGGGCGGCGACATCGACATCGCCATCAGCCCGCAACTGGCGACCATCGGCACCTTGTTGGCGCACGTGCGTCGCGGCGATATCGTCAGCGTGCACTCACTTCGCCGCGGTGCGGCTGAAGCCATCGAGGCCATTGCCCATGGCGATGCGAAATCGAGCAAGGTCATTGGCAAGGCCATCGAGAATATCGGCTTGCCACCAGGTACGACGATTGGCGCCATTATTCGCGATGAAGAGGTCATTATCGCGCACGATGACACCGTGATCGCCGCCGGCGACCATGTGATCCTGTTCCTTGTGGATAAAAAGCATATTCGCGATGTGGAAAAGCTGTTCCATGTCGGACTCAGCTTCTTCTAACTGATCGTTCCCACGCTCTGCGTGGGAATGCAGCCCGGGACGCTCCGCGTCCCAAAGCGGACGCAGAGCGTCCATTGAGGCGTTCCCACGCAGAGCGTGGGAACGATCACAAGAGGTGTCACCCATGATCGAATCCCTGGAAAAAATGCTCGCCAAGGGTGTGGATAACACATTGCTGCGCTTCGGCCTGGGCAAGGGTTACCTGGATCTTGGGGAAAACGCCAAGGCAGTTGAGCATTTCCAGCGCTGCGTCGAGATCGATCCGAAGTATTCGGCCGCCTGGAAACTGTTAGGCAAGGCTCATCTGGCGCTGGCGGATTTTGCTGCGGCGCGACAAGCCTGGGAGAAAGGCCTGTTAGCCGCCCAAAACCACGGCGACAAACAGGCCGAGAAGGAAATGACAGTATTTCTGAAGAAGCTCGACCGTCAGGCACACTGATCAGAGATAGCGCAAGCCATCCGACTCAGTACCAGCGTTCTTCACCCGGTGGACGCTTCTTGAAGCGCTTCATGCTCCACATGTACTGGCTCGGATACGCCCTCACATAGCGCTCGACGACCTGGCTCATGGCTGCACAAGAAGTGGCGGTATCGGTGCTATACATGGCCTCGGGCGCGGCTTCCAGGATCACCTTGTATCCCGAACCGTCCGGCAACCGCAGCGCATGCAGGAACACGCCAACCGCTTTGCCACCGGCGAGCATGTTCGGCACGAACTTGCTGGTCAACGCCTGGGTGGCGAAAAACGGCACGAAGATCCCGGCGGATTCGGCCGGTTCCGGGTCAGCGGGAATCCCCACTGCACCACCTTTGCGCACTTCCTTGATCACGCTGAGGATGCCTTCCTTGGTGGAGGCGGCCACCTTGTTGCCCAGCTGCACCCGTTGCTTTTGCAGCAATTCATCCACCGCTTTCAATTTCGGCGGGCGATAGAAAATGATCGGTTTGCACTGGCTGCAATAGAAGTGGTTGAGCACTTCCCAGTTGCCCAGGTGACTGGTGATGCCCACCACGCCTTTGCCGGAGGCGAGGGCGTCTTTCAATACGTCGAGGCCCTCCACTTCGCGGACCAGGTCAATGGAACGCTGGGCCGGCCAGATCCAGGCGCAGGCGCTTTCGGTCAGGGACTTGCCGATGTCCCTGAGGCTCTGGCCCACCAGGCGCTCACGCTCGGTGGGGTCCATGTCGGGAAAGCACTTGGACAGATTGATCCGCACCACGTCGCGGGAACGGTTCGGGGTTTTCCACATGACCCAGCCTATCGCCGAGCCCACGGCTTGTACTGCCCGCCACGGGAGCAGGGCAAACAGCCGCAGAGCGCCTACCAGCAAGGCGCCTTTCAACTTATCCACAGGTCACTCCTGATCTTGTGCTGTGCGCGAGGCGGCTATTCTAACCGCCGTTCGCCAGCAGCGCGTAGCGATCGCAATCCCGGGTATGGTCCATGACCATGCCCGAAGCCTGCATCAGCGCGTAGCAGATGGTTGGGCCAACGAAGGTGAACCCGGCTTTTTTCAAGCCTTTGCTCATCTCCACCGCCTCGGGCGTGATGGCCGGCACTTCGCTGCGATCCTTGAAATGATTGATCTTCGGCACACCGCCGACAAATGACCACAGAAACGCCACCGGGTCCTCCAGCGCCATCCAGGCCTGGGCATTGCGCCGGGCCGCATTGAGCTTGAGGCGATTGCGGATGATCCCCGGATCAAGCATCAATTCATCGATTTCCGCGTCGCTCATCTGCGCCACGCGCTGCACGTCGAAGCCGTACATCACCTGGCGATAATGCTCGCGTTTGCGTAGCACCGTGATCCAGGAAAGGCCGGCCTGGAACCCTTCGAGCAAAAGCAACTCGAACAATGCCTGCGCATCGCGTAGCGGCGTGCCCCACTCCTGATCGTGATAAGCCATGTACAGCGGATCTTCGGAACACCAAAAGCAGCGTGGCATAAGGCTCCAGGGGGCGTGCGCAGCAACGAATCGGGTATACTCCCGCTCTTTAAATCGCAGCCCAAGAAACAGGTGAATTTCGTGAGCCAGCCTACGCCAGCCGTGCGTACCTTCCAAGACTTGATCCTCGCCCTCCAGCAATACTGGGCCGAGCAAGGTTGTGTGGTACTTCAGCCCTACGATATGGAAGTAGGCGCCGGCACTTTCCACACCGCAACATTCCTGCGCGCCATTGGCCCGGAAACCTGGAACGCCGCTTATGTGCAGCCAAGTCGTCGCCCGACTGACGGCCGCTACGGCGAAAACCCGAACCGTCTGCAGCACTACTACCAGTTCCAGGTGGTGTTGAAGCCGAACCCGGACAACTTCCAGGAACTGTACCTGGGCTCCCTCAAGCACGTGGGCCTGGACCCATTGGTGCATGACATCCGCTTCGTCGAAGACAACTGGGAATCGCCGACCCTCGGCGCCTGGGGTCTGGGCTGGGAAGTCTGGCTCAATGGCATGGAAGTGACCCAGTTCACCTACTTCCAGCAAGCGGGCGGCATCGAGTGCTACCCGGTGACCGGCGAGATCACCTACGGTCTGGAACGCCTGGCCATGTACCTGCAAGGCGTGGACTCGGTCTACGACCTGGTCTGGGCTGACGGCCCGATGGGCAAGGTCACCTACGGCGACGTGTTCCACCAGAACGAAGTGGAGCAGTCGACCTACAACTTCGAACACGCCAACGTCGAAAAACTGTTCGAACTGTTCGATTTCTACGAGAGCGAAGCCAAGCGCCTGATCGAACTCGACCAGCCGCTGCCGTTGCCGAGCTACGAAATGGTGTTGAAGGCGTCCCACACCTTCAACCTGCTGGATGCGCGCCGGGCGATTTCCGTGACCGCGCGTCAGCAATACATCCTGCGTGTACGCACCCTGGCGCGTTCCGTTGCGCAAGCCTACCTGCTGGCTCGCGCCAAGCTGGGCTTCCCGATGGCGACCCCGGACCTGCGTGACGAAGTACTGGCCAAGCTGGAGGCTGCACAATGAGTGCTCTGGATTTTCTGGTTGAACTGGGCACTGAAGAGCTGCCACCCAAGGCCCTGAACACCCTGGCCGAGGCGTTCCTTGCCGGTATCGACAAGGGCCTGCAAGCTGCCGGCCTGAACTACGAGACCAAAACCGTCTATGCCGCGCCGCGCCGTCTGGCGGTGCTGATCACCTCGCTGGCCACCCAGCAACCTGATCGCAGCATCAACCTCGATGGCCCGCCACGTCAGGCCGCTTTCGATGCCGAAGGCAACCCGACCCAAGCGGCACTGGGCTTTGCCAAGAAGTGCGGGGTCGACCTGAGCGAAATCGATCAGAGCGGTCCGAAACTGCGCTACAGCCAGAGTATCGCCGGCAAGCCGACCGCGAGCCTGCTGCCGACCATCGTCGAAGATTCGCTGAACGACCTGCCGATCCCGAAACGCATGCGTTGGGGTGCGCGCAAGGAAGAGTTCGTGCGTCCGACCCAGTGGCTGGTGATGCTGCTCGGTGACCAGGTCATCGACTGCACCATCCTCGCCCAGAAGTCCGGCCGTGAATCCCGTGGTCACCGCTTCCACCATCCGGAAAACGTGCGTATCGGTTCGCCGTCCAGCTACCTGGCCGACCTGCGTGCCGCTTACGTGCTGGCCGACGCCAACGAGCGTCGCGACATCATCAGCAAGCGCACCGAAGAGCTGGCCACCCGTCAGGAAGGCACGGCGATCGTTCCGCCAGCCCTGCTCGATGAAGTGACCGCACTGGTCGAATGGCCGGTGCCGCTGGTGTGCTCGTTCGAGGAGCGTTTCCTCGACGTGCCGCAAGAAGCGCTGATTACCACCATGCAGGACAACCAGAAGTACTTCTGCCTGCTGGATGCCGACGGCAAGTTGCTGCCACGTTTCATCACCGTGGCCAACATCGAAAGCAAAGACCCGCAGCAGATCATCGCTGGTAACGAGAAAGTGGTTCGCCCACGCCTGACCGACGCCGAGTTCTTCTTCAAGCAAGACAAGAAGCAGAAGCTCGAAGACTTCAACCAGCGCCTGCAGAACGTGGTGTTCCAGGAAAAACTCGGCAGCGTCTACGACAAGGCCGAACGCGTTTCCAAACTCGCCGCCTACATCGCTGCGCGTATTGGCGGCAACGCTTCGTGGGCCGCTCGCGCAGGCTTGCTGTCGAAATGCGACCTGGCGACCGAAATGGTCGGCGAGTTCCCGGAGATGCAAGGTGTCGCCGGTTACTACTACGCCCTCAATGACGGCGAGCCGGAAGACGTCGCCTTGGCCCTGAACGAGCAGTACATGCCGCGCGGTGCCGGTGCCGAACTGCCAGCCACCCTGACCGGTGCGGCCGTGGCCATCGCCGACAAGCTCGACACCCTCGTGGGTATCTTCGGTATCGGCATGCTGCCGACCGGTAGCAAAGACCCGTACGCACTGCGCCGTGCCGCATTGGGTGTGCTGCGTATCCTCATCGAGAAACAACTGGATCTGGACCTGAACGACGCCGTGGCCTTCGCCGTGAATGCGTTCGGTGCCAAGGTCAAGGCAGCCGGCCTCAACGACGCAGTGCTGGAATTCATCTTCGACCGTCTGCGTGCCCGTTATGAGGATGAAGGCGTCGACGTGGCGACCTACCTGTCGGTTCGCGCCTTGAACCCGGGCTCGGCCCTGGACTTCGACCAGCGCGTGCAAGCGGTACAGGCCTTCCGCAAGTTGCCGGAAGCCGCGGCCCTGGCGGCGGTGAACAAGCGCGTATCGAACTTGCTGAGCAAGGTCGAAGGCTCGGTGCCGACCGTGGTAGAAGCCAAGTACTTCGACAATGCCAACGAGTTCTCCCTGTACTCGGCAATCCAGCAGGCTGACCAGGCCGTCCAGCCTATGGCTGCGGCGCGTCAGTACAGCGAATCGCTGGCACGCCTGGCCGCATTGCGCGAGCCGGTGGATGCGTTCTTCGAAGCGGTGATGGTCAACGCGGAAGACGCCAATGTGCGCGCGAACCGTTATGCACTGCTGGCGCGTCTGCGTGGCTTGTTCCTCGGCGTCGCCGATATTTCGTTGCTGGGGTAAGACTGATTGAAACTGCTGATTCTCGATCGGGACGGGGTGATCAATTACGACTCCGACGCTTACATCAAGTCGGTGGAGGAGTGGATTCCACTCCCCGGTTCGATCGAAGCCATCGCGCAGTTGAGCAAGGCCGGCTGGACGGTGGCGGTCGCCACCAACCAGTCGGGCATCGCTCGCGGCTATTACGATCTCGCCACCCTGGACGCCATGCACGAGCGCTTGCGCTCGCTGGTGGCCGAGCAGGGTGGTGAAGTCGGGCTGATCGTCTATTGCCCGCACGGGCCGGACGAAGGCTGCGATTGCCGCAAGCCCAAACCCGGGATGTTGAAAAGCATCGCCGCACATTACAACGTATCGCTGACAAATCTATGGTTCGTCGGCGATAGTCTCGGTGACCTGGAAGCCGCCAAAGCCGTCGATTCTCAGCCAGTTTTAGTTAAGACCGGGAAAGGCGAAAAGACTTTGGGCAAGACCCTACCGGCAGGCACTTTGATTTTCGACGATCTGGCGGCGATTGCCGCAGAACTTATCCACAATTAGAGCGCTTTCGACAGATCGGGAGTGCGCTTGAACAGTCGGGCATTGCCCGTAACGGTAAACGTCGCCATGTCGATACTGCAGGCCATCAGAACATTCCTCTTTTACCTGCTGCTAGGCACCAGCTCTTTGCTGTGGTGCAGCCTGAGTTTTTTTATCGCGCCATTTCTGCCGTTCAAGGCGCGCTATCGGTTCATCAACGTATATTGGTGCCGCTGCGCCTTGTGGCTGAGCAAGGTGTTCCTGGGTATTAGCTACGAAGTGAAGGGTGCCGAGAACGTGCCGGCACAGCCCTGCGTGATTCAGTCGAACCACCAGAGCACCTGGGAGACATTCTTTCTCTCAGCCTATTTCGAGCCATTGAGCCAAGTGCTCAAGCGCGAATTGCTCTACATGCCTTTCTTCGGCTGGGCCATGGCCATGCTGCGTCCGATCGCCATCGACCGGGACAACCCAAAAGCGGCACTCAAGCATGTCGCCAAGAAAGGCCATGAGTTGCTCAAGGATAACGTCTGGGTGCTGATTTTCCCCGAAGGCACACGCGTTCCCTACGGCACCATCGGCAAATTCTCACGCGGCGGTACGGCGCTGGCGGTCAATGCCGAACTGCCGGTCCTGCCGATTGCACACAACGCTGGCAAGTTCTGGCCGAAAGCCGGCTGGAAGAAGAAGCAGGGTGTCATCACCGTGATCATCGGCGCACCCATGTATGCCGAAGGTAGCGGACCACGCGCCATCGCCGATCTGAACGATCGGGTTCAGGCCTGGAACGAGCAGATGCAAAGGGAAATGGGCTCTCTGCCACCGGCCCCCAAAGCGCCGGTTGCCAACGATCAGGCGGTTGTCTGAGGTTCTGTGGATAACCTGTGTATCGTTTGTGAGAATAGCGCTCTGTTTTGTTTCTAACTTGATGATTTATATAGATATTTCTTAAACAGTAAAAAACCCGAAAAACGTGCATAAGTTTTTTTCGGGCGCAAAAAAACCGGCTCATATAGCCGGTTTTTTTATGCCTGTAATGTGGGTGTTTCACTCTTGCAGAAGATTTATTTTTTGACACAAAAAAGGCCAACGCGTGACGTTGGCCTTTTTCGTTTGGCGAGATACCCGCGATCAGAAGTCCAGGTTGGAAACCGCCAGGGCGTTGCTTTCGATGAAGTCACGGCGAGGTTCGACCGCATCACCCATCAGGGTGTTGAAGATCTGGTCCGCGCCAATAGCGTCTTCGATGGTCACTTTGAGCATCCGGCGCTGGCTTGGGTCCATGGTGGTTTCCCACAGCTGATCCGGGTTCATTTCGCCCAGACCTTTGTATCGCTGGATGGTGTGACGCTTGGTGCTTTCAGCCATCAGCCATTCAAGGGCTTCCTTGAACTCGGTCACCGGCTTCTTGCGCTCGCCACGCTGGATGTACGCGCCGTCGTCCAGCAGGGTGCTCAGTTGAGCGCCTAGCGAAACGACAGTCTTGTAATCGTTACTGCCGAAGAAGTCGCGGTTGAAGGTGACGTAGTTCGACAGGCCGTGGGAGATCAGTTCGACCTCTGGTAGCCAGACGTTACGTTCACGATCTTCACGCAGGCTGGCTTTGTATACCAGGCCGGACTTCTCGACGGTGCGCAAGCGAACTTCATACTGAGCCAGCCAATCTTGCATCGCTGCGTGATCGGACAGTTGCTCCATGCTCACCGCAGGCAGGTAGATGAAGTGCTCGGTCAGCTCCTGTGGGTACAGGCGCGACAGACGCTTGAGGGTCTTCATCACCAGACGGAAGTCATTCACCAGACGCTCAAGCGCTTCACCGGAGATACCAGGTGCTTCTTCGTTCAGGTGCAGGCTCGCATCTTCCAGGGCCGACTGGGTCATGTACTCTTCCATGGCCTCGTCGTCTTTGATGTATTGCTCTTGCTTGCCCTTCTTGACCTTGTACAGCGGTGGCTGAGCGATGTAGATGTAGCCGCGTTCGATCAGCTCCGGCAACTGACGGAAGAAGAAGGTCAGCAGCAGGGTACGGATGTGCGAACCGTCGACGTCAGCATCGGTCATGATGATGATGTTGTGGTAACGCAGCTTGTCGATGTTGTACTCGTCCCGGCCGATGCCGCAGCCCAGCGCGGTGATCAAGGTGCCTACTTCCTGGGAAGAGATCATCTTGTCGAAGCGCGCCTTCTCGACGTTCAGGATCTTGCCCTTCAGCGGCAGGATGGCCTGGGTCCGACGGTTACGTCCCTGCTTGGCGGAGCCGCCAGCAGAGTCACCTTCCACGAGGTACAGTTCGGAGAGGGCAGGGTCCTTTTCCTGGCAGTCAGCTAGTTTGCCCGGCAGGCCAGCGATGTCCAGCGCGCCTTTGCGGCGGGTCATCTCACGGGCCTTGCGCGCCGCTTCACGTGCACGTGCAGCGTCGATCATCTTGCCGACAACCAGCTTGGCTTCGTTCGGGTTTTCCAGCAGGAAGTCGGAGAAGTACTTGCCCATTTCCTGTTCGACCGCGGTCTTCACTTCGGAAGAGACCAGCTTGTCTTTGGTCTGGGAGCTGAACTTCGGGTCCGGCACTTTTACCGAAATGATCGCGGTCAGGCCTTCACGGGCATCATCACCGGTGGTCGCAACCTTGTGCTTCTTCGCCAGACCTTCGGCTTCGATATAGGTGTTGAGGTTACGTGTCAGGGCAGAACGGAAGCCCACCAGGTGGGTACCGCCGTCGCGCTGCGGGATGTTGTTGGTGAAGCACAACAGGTTCTCGTTGAAGCTGTCGTTCCACTGCAGGGCAATTTCTACGCCGATGCCGTCTTCACGCTGGATGTTGAAGTGGAACACCTGGTTGACCGGAGTCTTGTTGGTGTTCAGGTATTCAACGAACGCGCGCAAGCCACCTTCGTACTTGAACAGTTCTTCCTTGCCGCTGCGCTCATCCTTGAGGACGATGCCAACGCCGGAGTTGAGGAAGGACAGTTCACGAATCCGCTTGGCCAGGATGTCCCAGCTGAAGTGGATGTTCTTGAAGGTGTCAGCCGAAGGCTTGAAGTGAATCTGCGTACCGGTGGACTCGCTGTCACCGACAATTTTCATCGGCTCTTGCGGAACGCCGTGGACGTAAGTCTGTTCCCAGATCTTGCCGCTGCGGCGAACGGTGAGGACAAGCTCTTCAGACAGGGCGTTCACAACCGACACACCTACACCGTGCAGACCGCCGGATACTTTGTAGGAGTTGTCATCGAACTTACCGCCGGCGTGCAACACGGTCATAATGACCTCGGCTGCCGAAACGCCTTCTTCTTTGTGCACGTCTACCGGGATGCCACGGCCGTTGTCTTTAACGGTGATGGATTCATCCGGGTGAATGATGATGCTGATGTCGTCGCAGTGGCCGGCGAGCGCTTCGTCGATCGAGTTATCGACCACCTCGAACACCATGTGGTGCAGACCGCTGCCATCGTCGGTGTCACCAATGTACATACCGGGACGTTTGCGTACGGCATCCAGGCCTTTCAGCACTTTAATGCTCGTTGAGTCGTACGTATTTTCTTCGCTCAATGCCTTCACTCCCGATGGTCGTGGGTCTGGGTGATACGGCCCTGTTCCACGTGGAACAGGGCGACTGGCGTTTCCGTCTGCCAGACTTCCCTCAATAATTCGTGATCTACACAGGTGATAAACACCTGGCAGCGTAAGTCTTCCAGCAAGCGGCAAAGCGCGCGACGGTGCTGCTCGTCCAGTTCGGACGGCAAGTCATCCACCAGATAAATACACTGACCGCGACGGGCCTGGCTGACCAGGTGACCTTGGGCGATCCGCAATGCACAGACCACCAACTTTTGCTGTCCTCGGGACAGGATGTCCGCGGCATTGTGAGCGCCCAATCTGAGGCGCAAATCAGCACGTTGCGGTCCTGCCTGGGTATGCCCCATCTGCTGATCCCGCTGAAGGGATCCGGTGAGCACAGCGCTCAGTTCACGGTCTTTGTCCCAGCCCCGGTAATAGCTGAGCGTTAGACCCTCGAGCTCAACCAGTTCGCTCAAGGTCTGTTCAAATACCGGTTTCAAGGCTTTGATATAGGCGCGGCGGTATTCATCTATTTCAGCGCTGGCTTGGCACAGTTCCCTGTCCCAAACCGCTTGCGAAACGGCGTCAAGTGTACCATGCCGCAGCCAAGAGTTTCTCTGGCGCAGGGCCTTCTGCAGGCGTTGCCAGGTGGACATGAAACGAGGTTCCACGTGGAACACGCCCCAGTCGAGGAACTGTCGGCGAATCTTCGGCGCGCCTTCCAGCAAGCGGAAGCTGTCCGGGTTGATCAACTGCAGCGGCAGGATCTCGGCCAGTTGCGCCGCACTACGCGCGTTCTGTCCGTCGATCCGGATCTGGAACTCCCCCTGGCGATCCCGCGAAATGCCCAGGGCGCTGTGTCCGCCTTCGGCCAACTCGACCTGGCCAAATACCGTGCACGCCAATTGTTCGTATTGAATGACAGGCAACAATCGGGTGCTACGAAACGAACGAGCAAGCCCCAGCAGGTGAATGGCTTCCAGGACACTGGTTTTGCCGCTGCCGTTGGCGCCGTAAAGAATATTGATTCGGGGGGAGGGGGAGAAGGTCACCGGGTGCAGATTGCGCACCGCGGTGACCGAGACGCGACTTAGGGACATCTAGCTTCTGCTGAACATGATTACAGACGCATCGGCATGACGACGTAGGCCGAGTCGTCGTTGTCGGACTCTTGTACCAGCGCACTGCTGTTGGAGTCGGACAGGATCAGACGGACCTGCTCGGTGGTCATCACACCCAGAACGTCGAGCAAGTAGCTGACGTTGAAGCCGATTTCCAGGGAGCCGCCGTTGTACTCAACACCAACTTCTTCCTCCGCTTCCTCCTGCTCCGGGTTGTTCGCCTGGATCTTCAGCTGACCCGGGGCCAGTTGCAGACGGATGCCACGGTACTTCTCATTGGAAAGAATCGCCGTGCGGCTGAAGGCCTCGCGCAGCGCCTGACGATCACCGAGCACCAGTTTGTCGCCGCCTTTTGGCAGGACGCGCTCGTAGTCCGGGAATTTGCCATCGACCAGTTTCGAGGTGAAGGTGAACTCACCGGTGGTAGCGCGAATATGGTGCTGACCCAGGACAATGCTGACGATACCGTCTGGCTCGGTCAGCAAACGTGCAAGCTCAAGGATACCCTTGCGCGGTACGATAACCTGGTGGCGATCCGGCTGGCCGATATCAGCCTGCATCGAGCACATCGCCAAGCGGTGACCGTCGGTGGCCACGGCGCGAATAACGCCTGCGGAGACTTCCAGCAGCATGCCGTTGAGGTAGTAACGTACGTCCTGCTGGGCCATGGCGAAGCTGGTGCGCTCGATCAGGCGACGCAGTTTGCTTTGTTCAAGGCTGCACGTCAGCGAGCCCGGGCCTTCTTCAACGGTAGGGAAATCGTTGGCCGGCAAGGTCGAGAGGGTAAAGCGGCTACGGCCAGCCTTCACCACCAGCTTCTGTTCATCGACCTTGATATCGATCAGCGCATCGTTCGGCAGGCTTTTGCAGATATCCATCAGCTTGCGTGCAGGCACGGTGATGGAACCTGTTTCAGCAGGCTCTTCGAGTTGCACACGACCGACCAGCTCGACTTCCAGATCGGTACCGGTCAGCGACAGTTGCTGGCCTTCGACAACCAGCAGCACGTTGGAAAGCACCGGCAAGGTCTGTCGGCGCTCGACGACGCCTGCGACCAGTTGCAGGGGTTTCAACAGGGCTTCGCGTTGAATGGTGAAATGCATGGTCTAGTCCCTTGCCTTAAAAGCTGCGCTGGTGTTCATCAAGTGGTCAGTGTACGCAGCAGGTTCTTGTAGTCCTCGCGGATGTCCGCGTCGGATTCCTTAAGTTCGTTGATCTTGCGGCAGGCGTGCAAAACAGTCGTGTGGTCACGTCCACCAAACACATCTCCGATTTCCGGCAGGCTGTGGTTGGTCAGTTCCTTGGACAACGCCATGGCGACCTGGCGTGGACGGGCAACCGAACGCGAACGACGTTTGGACAACAAATCCGAGATCTTGATCTTGTAGTACTCAGCGACGGTGCGCTGAATGTTATCCACAGAGACCAGTTTGTCTTGCAGCGCCAACAGATCCTTCAGGGACTCGCGGATCAACTCGATGGTGATATCGCGACCCATGAAGTGCGAATGGGCGATCACGCGTTTGAGCGCACCTTCCAGTTCGCGGACGTTGGAGCGAATGCGTTGGGCAATGAAGAACGCTGCATCGTGTGGCAGTTCGACCTTGGCCTGGTCGGCCTTCTTCATCAGGATCGCGACACGGGTTTCCAGTTCCGGCGGCTCCACAGCTACCGTTAGGCCCCAGCCGAAGCGCGACTTCAGGCGTTCTTCAAGGCCTTCGATTTCTTTCGGGTAGCGGTCACTGGTAAGAATGACCTGCTGGCCACCTTCAAGCAGGGCGTTGAAGGTGTGGAAAAACTCTTCCTGGGAACGTTCCTTGCGGGCGAAGAACTGAATGTCGTCGATCAGCAACGCATCCACCGAACGGTAGAAGCGCTTGAATTCGTTGATCGCGTTCAGCTGCAGGGCCTTGACCATGTCAGCCACGAAACGCTCGGAATGCAGGTACACGACCTTGGCATTCGGATTCTTCTTTAATAGATGGTTACCCACAGCATGCATCAAGTGGGTTTTACCCAGACCTACACCACCATAAAGGAAGAGCGGGTTGTAACCGTGCTTGGGATTGTCCGCCACTTGCCAGGCCGCGGCCCGGGCCAGTTGGTTGGACTTACCCTCAACGAAGTTTTCGAAGGTAAAGGTGCGGTTCAGGTAGCTGGTGTGTTTGAGCGCGCCTTCAACCTGAACAGTGCGTTGCTCGGCGCGAACCGGAGCCTGTTGCGAACTGGCACCGGCCATGGGGTCGAAGCTGTCACGCGAAGGCTCAAGCTCGGTCTCAGCGGCTTTTTGCGTCGCACGCTTGGTCGGAGATGCAGGCGCAGCCACAGGCGCGGAAGCGGCCGCAGCAGCCTGAACCTGGGACGCCGCCGCGGCGGCCAGCGGCGCATTTGGCGCGGCGCGCGGAGCAGAGCTGCGTTTGCTGCCTATTAATAAGGAAAGCGCAGGTGCCATACCGTTGCCGTGCTCGTCGAGCAATTCCAGGACGCGACTCAGGTATTTCTCGTTGACCCAGTCCAGGACGAAACGATTGGGCGCATAGACACGCAGCTCGTCGCCTTCGGCTTCGACCTGTAGTGGACGGATCCAAGTGTTGAATTGTTGGGCAGGCAGCTCCTCGCGCAAAAGCTCCACGCACTGCTGCCAAAGTTCCACTGACAC